>NZ_JBLXXK020000001.1:0-5968660 GCF_048513595.2 Mycobacterium sp. smrl_JER01
GTGAGCACTGACCCCGATCCCCCGTTCGTCTCCATCTGGGACAACGTCGTCACCGAACTCAACAGCGGCGGGGGCGTCGGCAACGGGTCATTGACCCCACAGCAGCGGGCCTGGCTGAAGCTGGTGAAACCGCTCGTCATCACCGAAGGCTTCGCCCTGTTGTCGGTGCCGACACCCTTCGTCCAGAACGAGATCGAACGTCATCTGCGCGAACCGATCGTGGCGGCCCTGAGCCGGCAGCTCGGACAACGCGTCGAACTGGGCGTACGGATCGCCGACCCGGTGTCCGACGATGCCGATGACGGATTCGCCGGATCTGCCGCGCAGCCGGCCGCTGCACCCGAACTCGACGACGACGTCGTCGACGACGACCTCGCAGCTCGCGCCAGTGCCGAAGAGAGCTGGCCGTCGTACTTCTCGCAGCGCGCCAACCGGGCCGCCGAGGACGACATCACCTCGGTCAACCTCAACCGCCGCTACACCTTCGACACCTTCGTGATCGGCGCATCCAACCGGTTCGCGCACGCGGCCACGCTGGCGATCGCCGAAGCTCCGGCCCGCGCCTACAACCCGCTGTTCATCTGGGGTGAGTCCGGGTTGGGCAAGACTCATCTGCTACATGCTGCGGGCAACTACGCGCAGCGCCTGTTCCCCGGGATGCGGGTCAAGTACGTCTCCACCGAGGAATTCACCAACGACTTCATCAACTCACTGCGCGATGACCGCCGGGCCTCGTTCAAACGCACCTACCGCGACATCGACGTGCTGCTCGTCGACGACATCCAGTTCATCGAAGGCAAGGACGGCATCCAGGAGGAGTTCTTCCACACCTTCAACACCCTGCACAATGCCAACAAGCAGATCGTGATTTCCTCCGACCGGCCGCCCAAGCAGCTGGCGACGCTGGAGGATCGGCTGCGAACTCGCTTCGAGTGGGGCCTGATCACCGATGTCCAGCCGCCCGAGCTCGAGACCCGGATAGCGATCCTGCGCAAGAAGGCTCAAATGGACCGCCTCGATGTGCCCGGTGACGTCTTGGAGCTCATCGCCAGCCGCATCGAACGCAACATCCGCGAACTCGAGGGTGCGCTGATCCGGGTCACGGCGTTCGCGTCGCTGAACAAGACGCCCATCGACAAGTCGTTGGCAGAGATCGTGCTGCGGGATCTCATCTCCGACGCCACCACGATGCAGATCAGCACCGCCGCGATCATGGCGGCGACCGCCGAGTACTTCGAGACCAGCGTCGAGGAGCTGCGCGGCCCGGGCAAGACACGGGCGCTGGCCCAGTCCCGCCAGATCGCGATGTACCTGTGCCGGGAGCTCACCGATCTCTCGCTTCCCAAGATCGGGCAGGCGTTCGGGCGTGATCACACCACGGTGATGTACGCCGAGAAGAAGATCCGCGCCGAGATGGCCGAACGCCGTGAGGTGTTCGACCACGTCAAGGAACTCACCACCCGGATCCGACAGCGCGCCAAGCGCTGAGCCGCTTGGGTCCCCCGGCGTTGCGGTCCGGGCGTTACAGGTCCCGGTATTACACGTCCGGCATGTAGGTATGGGCTATTAGTCCCGGAGCCACGTCCCGGCCCGCCGCGGTGACCCACCGGCGTCGCCTGCTGCGCCGTGCCACGTCCGCTCCCCGGCGTGTTGTGCGCGTGTCGTCCCGGACGCAGCCGTGGATCTCTGTAACCCCGGCCGAGAATCTTCCGCCCCGGCAGTCCCAGCAATCACATACCCGGCTGTGCAGGAACCTGTGTACAACTTGAGGTCAACGCGTGGGATTCGGCTCCAGTCGTCCCCAACCCGGCGACCATCCCCAGCCGCTGTCGGACCGCGCGACCGGCGTCCCCAAACTGCACACAGACCGACAGTGCGCTGGCCTGCACAGAACCCGTGTTATCCCCAATCTGCACAACACCTATTACTAATACTGAGTTATCTCTCTAGAAATTCTCTAGAAGAAGGCGCCTGGGGAATGTCGACCGCCACCCCTGACGTCGCGCCGCATCGACGGGCCCCGACCACCTCCCCGGACCTGCGTGTCGGCGACATCGTTTAGCTTTCAAGTTGGGGCCGAAAGCTCTACGGTGGTTCATCGACAGCCGTTGCGGGAGTCGCGGCGTGCGCAGGCGGCGCGGCGTGAGGCTCCGGGAAACCGCTGGTACGTGCTTATCGGGGTGCATCGAAGGGACGCTATGAACGTGGCGACAACGGCTGGTCTGACGGATCTGAAGTTCCGGCTGACTCGCGAGGACTTCGCCGACGCGGTTGCGTGGGTGGCCCGCAATCTGCCGTCCCGGCCGACCGTTCCGGTGCTGGCAGGGGTGCTGCTGACCGGTTCCGACGAGGGTCTGAGGATCTCCGGCTTCGACTACGAGGTTTCCGCGGAAGTTCAGATCCCGGCCGAGATCGCCTCTCCGGGAAGCGTTTTGGTATCCGGTCGGCTGCTGTCCGACATCGTCCGGTCGTTGCCGGCCAAACCCGTCGACGTCAGCGTCGAGGGCACCCGGGTGTCGCTGACCTGCGGTAGTGCGAGATTCTCACTGCCGACGATGGCCGTGGAGGATTATCCGACCCTGCCGACCTTGCCCGATGAGACCGGCGTGGTGTCGTCCGACCTGTTCGCCGAGGCCATCGGCCAGGTTGCGGTGGCCGCCGGCCGCGACGACACCCTGCCGATGCTGACCGGCATTCGCGTCGAGATCTCCGGTGAGAAGGTCGTTTTGGCCGCCACCGACCGGTTCCGGCTGGCGGTCCGAGAGTTGACCTGGTCGACGGGCGCCCCCGGGATCGAGGCAGCGGTGCTCGTTCCGGCGAAGACCCTGGCTGAGGCGGCCAAGGCAGGTACCGACGGTTCCGAGGTTCATCTGGCGCTGGGCTCGGGTCCGAGCGTGGGCAAGGAGGGCCTGCTCGGCATTCGCAGCAAGGGCAAGCGCAGCACCACCCGACTGCTCGACGCCGAGTTCCCGAAGTTCCGTCAGCTGCTCCCCACCGAGCACACCGCGATCGCCACCATCGGGGTGGCCGAGCTCACCGAGGCCATCAAGCGTGTCGCGCTGGTGGCCGACCGCGGGGCGCAGGTGCGGATGGAGTTCGCCGAGGACGTTCTGCGGTTGTCCGCCGGAGCCGATGACGTCGGCCGCGCCGAGGAGGATCTGCCGGTGCAGTTCTCCGGGGACCCACTGACCATCGCGTTCAACCCCACCTACCTGACCGACGGGCTGAGTTCTCTGCACACCGAACGGGTGACGTTCGGTTTCACGACGCCGAGTCGTCCTGCGGTGTTACGCCCGGCGGGCGAGGATGACGGCAGCGCAGACGGGAGCGGACCGTTCCCGGCGGCGCAGACCGATTACGTGTATCTGTTGATGCCGGTTCGGCTTCCGGGCTGACCTGGCGTTTCGACCCGAGGAGGGGCGTTGCCATGCAGCTCGGTCTGATCGGCCTGGGCAAGATGGGTTTCAACATGCGGTCGCGCTTGCGCGACGGCGGACACGAGGTGGTGGGCTATGACCCGCGGCCGGAGGTGTCGGATGTGGCGTCGCTCGAGGAGCTCGCCGCACAACTGAGCTCGCCCCGAGTGGTCTGGGTGATGGTGCCATCGGGCACGGTCACCGACAGCACGATCTCCGAGCTGGCCGGTGTGCTCGGCGAGGGAGATCTGGTCATCGACGGGGGGAACTCCCGCTACACCGAGGATGGGCCGCACGCAGAACTGTTGGCGCAGAAGGGCATTGCGTTCATCGACGCGGGTGTCTCGGGTGGCATCTGGGGTCTGACCGAGGGTTACGGCCTGATGGTGGGCGGCAGCGACGCCGACGTGGAGCGTGCGATGCCGATTTTCGAGACGCTTCGTCCGCCGGGACCGCGCGAGGATGGATTCGTGCACGTCGGTCCGGTCGGCGCCGGCCATTTCGCGAAGATGGTGCACAACGGCATCGAGTATGCGCTGATGACGGCCTACGCCGAGGGCTATGAGATGTTGGCCGCCGAGGAGTTGGTACAGAATCCGCAGGCGGTGTATCAGGCCTGGACCAACGGCACCGTGGTGCGGTCGTGGCTGCAGCAGTTGCTGGCGAAGGCGCTCAAGGAGGACCCGAGTCTGGCCGGGATCAGCGGTTACACCGAGGATTCCGGCGAGGGCCGATGGACCGTCGAGGAAGCGATCCGGTTGCGGGTTCCGGTCCCGGGTATCGCAGCGTCGCTGTTTGCTCGTTTTCTGTCCCGCCAAGATGAATCGCCGACCATGAAAGCTGTTGCCGCGCTGCGCAACCAGTTTGGCGGGCACGCCGTCAAGCGCATCAGCGAGTCGGGTTGACCGAGGTGTATCCGTGCATGTCCGTCACCTGGCGCTGACCGATTTCAGGTCGTGGTCACGCCTGGAGCTGGAGTTGACCCCAGGTCGGACGGTGTTCGTCGGCCCCAACGGCTTCGGGAAAACCAATCTCGTTGAGGCGCTGTGGTATTCGGCGACTCTGGGATCCCACCGGGTGTCCTCGGATGCGCCACTGATCCGGGCCGGCGCCGAGCGTGCAGTGGTGTCGACGATCGTCGTCAACGACGGGCGGGAACTGGCGGTCGATCTCGACATCACCTCCGGCCGGGCGAACAAGGCGCGTCTGAACCGTTCCCCGGTGCGATCGGCACGCGAGATTCTGGGGGTGCTGCGTGCTGTGTTGTTCGCGCCCGAGGATCTCGCGCTGGTTCGGGGCGACCCGGGAGATCGCCGCCGTTACCTCGACGAGCTGGCCACTACCCGACGCCCGCGGATCGCCGGCGTGCGCGCGGACTACGACAAGGTGGTCCGGCAGCGGACGGCGCTGCTGAAAACGGCTTCTGGCGCCAGGTTTCGCGGAGATCGGGGCGCCCTCGAGACGCTCGATGTCTGGGACGGACACCTGGCACATCACGGCGCGCAGCTGATCACCGCACGCGTGCAGCTGGTGCACGAACTGGCCGCCGAGGTGGAAAAGGCCTACCAGTTGCTCGCACCGGCATCGCGGCCGGCGGCCATCCGGTATCGCAGCGGCGTCGAGGCGGTGGAGGCGGAAGCCGCCGCCGGGAACAGCGATGTGGAGGTTTTCGAGGCGGCACTGTTGGACGCGCTGAGCCGGCGCCGGGACGCCGAACTGGAGCGCGGGGTGTGTCTGGTCGGCCCGCATCGCGACGATTTGGAGTTGCGGCTCGGTGACCAGGTGGCCAAGGGTTTCGCCAGTCACGGGGAATCCTGGTCGATGGCACTGGCCTTGCGGCTGGCCGCCTACGAGCTGCTGCGGGCCGAGGGAGGAGATCCGGTGTTGCTGCTCGACGATGTGTTCGCCGAACTCGACAGTGCGCGGCGTCGGGCGTTGGCCCAGGTCGCCGCCTCCGCCGAGCAGGTGCTGGTCACCGCTGCGGTACCCGAGGACATCCCGGCCGACTGGGACGCCGGGCGCATCATGATCACCATGCAGGACAGCGACACCGGCCGGATCTCGGTGGTGCAGTGATGACCGAATCCGACGACTTTGCCCCACCCCCGGCTCATCTAGAGGGGCTCAAGGGTATGGACCTGGTGCGGCGCACCCTTGAGGAGGCACGTGGCGCCGCGCGCCAGCAGGGCAAGAACGTCGGACAGGGCCGACGACACTCCCCCACCGCACGGCGGGTCGCCGGCAGCGGCAGGCGGAGATGGTCAGGGCCCGGACCTGACAGTCGAGATCCCCAATTGTTCGGATCGCTCACCGATGAGGTGGCCCGCACCCGGGGATGGTCGACGCGGGTTGCCGAGGGCGCGGTGTTCGGGCGCTGGCGCGCGGTCGTCGGGGACCAGATCGCCGCGCACGCCTCCCCCACCGCGCTGCACGATCACGTCCTCACCGTCTCTGCGGAATCCACGGCGTGGGCCACCCAGCTCAGGATGGTGCAGTCGCAGATCCTGGCCAAGATCGCCGCCGCGGTCGGAGACGGGGTGGTGACCTCGCTGAAGATCGTCGGGCCGGTGGGCCCCTCCTGGCGCAAGGGTCCGTACAACGTGCCAGGTCGCGGACCACGCGACACCTACGGCTGAGGCCGGTTCCGCGCATAGCCTGAGAGCCGCCAGAACCGCGATAGGCCGGTTCCACGCCGTCAAGACCTATCTACGTCCGAGAAATTCCGCGCACGTTGCGTTTAGGTATGTGGAAACGCGGCCGCAGAATCGGTGCTGACGGTGTGTAAAGGTAGACTGTCACGGTGATCCGCGAGGGGTGGTCGACCCCTCCGTCGGCAATCCCCTGCCAAAGACCAAGGAGACGCGTCCAACGTGGCTGCCCAGAAGAAGAACGCTCCTGCCGAGTACGGCGCCGACTCGATCAAGGTTCTCGAGGGTCTGGAAGCCGTCCGCAAGCGTCCCGGCATGTACATCGGGTCCACCGGTGAGCGCGGCCTGCATCACCTGATCTGGGAGGTCGTGGACAACGCCGTCGACGAGGCAATGGCCGGTTTCGCGACCAAGGTCGATGTCAGGATCCTCGAGGACGGTGGAGTCCAGGTCACCGACGACGGACGCGGTATCCCGGTGGCGATGCACGCGACCGGGATCCCCACCGTGGACGTCGTGATGACCGTGTTGCATGCCGGTGGCAAGTTCGAAGAGGGCGCCTACCAGGTGTCGGGCGGTCTGCACGGCGTCGGCGTGTCGGTGGTCAACGCGCTGTCGACCCGCCTGGAAGCCGATATCCGCAAGGACGGACACGAGTGGTTCCAGACCTACGACCGCTCGGTGCCCGGGACCCTCAGACAGGGCGGTCAGACCAAGGAGACCGGCACCACGATCCGGTTCTGGGCGGACCCGGACATCTTCGAGACCACCAATTACGACTTCGAGACCATCGCCCGGCGGTTGCAGGAGATGGCGTTCCTGAACAAGGGACTGACCATCGAGTTGACCGATGAACGCGTCGCCCCGGAGGAGGTCGTCGACGACATCGTCAGCGATCACGCCGAAGCGCCCAAGTCAGCCGAGGAGAAGGCCGCCGAAGCCGCCGCACCGCAGAAGGTCAAGCACCGTGTCTTCCACTACCCCGGTGGTCTGGTCGACTTCGTCAAGCACATCAACCGCACCAAGACCCCCATCCAGCCCAGCGTCATCGACTTCGACGGCAAGGGCGAGGGCCACGAGGTCGAGGTGGCGATGCAGTGGAACGCCGGCTACTCGGAGTCGGTGCACACTTTCGCCAATACCATCAACACCCATGAGGGCGGCACCCATGAGGAGGGGTTCCGGGCGGCGCTGACGTCGGTGGTGAACAAGTACGCCAAGGACAAGAAGCTGCTCAAGGACAAGGACCCGAACCTCACCGGCGACGACATCCGCGAGGGTTTGGCCGCGGTGATCTCGGTGAAGGTGTCCCAGCCCCAGTTCGAGGGCCAGACCAAGACCAAACTCGGCAACACCGAGGTCAAGTCGTTCGTGCAGAAGATCTGCAACGAGCAACTCAGCCACTGGTTCGAGGCCAACCCGGCCGAGGCGAAGACCGTTGTGAACAAGGCGGTTTCGTCGGCCCAGGCTCGGATGGCCGCGCGTAAGGCGCGAGAGTTGGTGCGGCGCAAGAGTGCCACCGATATCGGTGGGTTGCCCGGTAAGCTGGCCGATTGCCGGTCCACGGATCCGACGAAGTCGGAACTGTATGTGGTGGAGGGTGATTCGGCCGGTGGTTCGGCCAAGAGCGGCCGGGATTCGATGTTTCAGGCGATCCTGCCGTTGCGGGGCAAGATCATCAACGTGGAGAAGGCCCGTATCGACCGGGTGCTCAAGAACACCGAGGTGCAGGCGATCATCACCGCGTTGGGCACCGGGATCCACGACGAGTTCGACATCGAGAAGCTGCGGTATCACAAGATCGTGTTGATGGCCGACGCCGATGTCGATGGCCAGCACATCTCGACGTTGCTGCTGACGTTGTTGTTCCGGTTCATGAAGCCGTTGGTGGAAAACGGGCACATCTTCTTGGCTCAGCCTCCGCTGTACAAGTTGAAGTGGCAGCGCGCTGATCCGGAGTTCGCGTATTCGGATCGGGAGCGTGACGGTCTGCTGGAGGCCGGGCGTGCTGCGGGTAAGCGGATCAACGTCGATGACGGCATCCAGCGGTACAAGGGTCTGGGTGAGATGGATGCCAAGGAGTTGTGGGAGACCACGATGGATCCCTCGGTGCGGGTGCTGCGCCAGGTCACCCTCGACGACGCCGCCGCGGCCGACGAGTTGTTCTCCATCCTGATGGGCGAGGATGTCGAAGCTCGCCGCAGCTTCATCACCCGCAACGCCAAAGATGTTCGCTTCCTTGATGTCTGACCCCGCCGATGTGAAGCCATCCGCACAGTGGACCTCCGCTGTGACGGCAACTTCACACATGGCCGGGGCTGCGCGCCGAGATCACGAAAAGGGACTTCATGACTGACACCACGTTGCCTCCCGGCGGCGAAGCCGGAGACCGCATCGAACCGGTCGATATCCAGCAGGAGATGCAGCGCAGCTACATCGATTACGCGATGAGCGTGATCGTCGGCCGTGCGCTGCCCGAGGTCCGTGACGGCCTCAAGCCGGTGCACCGTCGGGTGCTCTACGCGATGTTCGATTCCGGATTCCGGCCCGACCGCGGGCACGCGAAATCGGCGCGCTCGGTGGCCGAGACGATGGGCAACTACCACCCGCACGGCGACTCGTCGATCTACGACACCCTGGTCCGGATGGCCCAGCCGTGGTCGCTGCGCTATCCGCTCGTCGACGGCCAGGGCAACTTCGGTTCACCGGGTAACGACCCGCCGGCGGCCATGCGTTACACCGAAGCGCGCCTGACGCCGCTGGCGATGGAGATGTTGCGCGAGATCGACGAGGAGACAGTCGACTTCGTTCCGAACTACGACGGCCGGGTGCAGGAGCCGACCGTGCTGCCGAGCCGGTTCCCGAACCTGCTCGCCAACGGTTCGGGCGGTATCGCGGTCGGCATGGCCACCAACATCCCCCCGCACAACCTGCGCGAGCTCGCCGAGGCGGTCTACTGGTGCCTGGACAACCACGAGGCTGACGAGGAGGCGACCTGCGCCGCGGTGATGGAGCGGGTCAAGGGGCCCGACTTCCCGACCCGCGGCTTGATCGTCGGGTCGCAGGGCATCGAGGAGGCCTACAAGACCGGACGCGGTTCGATCCGGATGCGTGGCGTGGTCGAGATCGAGGAGGATTCGCGCGGGCGGACCTCACTGGTCATCACCGAGCTGCCGTACCAGGTCAACCACGACAACTTCATCACCTCGATCGCCGAGCAGGTGCGCGACGGCAAGCTCAGTGGAATCTCCAACATCGAGGACCAGTCCAGCGACCGGGTCGGTCTGCGGATCGTCGTGGAGATCAAACGCGACGCCGTGGCCAAGGTGGTTCTGAACAACCTCTACAAGCACACCCAGCTGCAGACCAGTTTCGGCGCCAACATGCTGTCGATCGTCGACGGGGTGCCGCGCACCCTGCGGCTCGATCAGATGATCCGGCATTACGTCGATCATCAGCTCGAGGTGATCGTCCGGCGGACCCGTTACCGGCTGCGGAAAGCCAACGAGCGCGCGCATATCTTGCGCGGTCTGGTCAAGGCCCTCGACGCTCTCGACGAGGTCATCGCGTTGATCCGGGCCTCGCAGACCGTGGAGATCGCGCGCAGCGGCCTCATCGAGCTGCTCGACATCGACGAGATCCAGGCGCAGGCGATCCTGGACATGCAGCTGCGCCGCCTAGCCGCGCTGGAGCGCCAGCGCATCGTCGACGATCTGGCCAAGATCGAGGCCGAGATCGCCGACTTGGAGGACATCCTCGCCAAGCCGGAACGCCAGCGCGCGATCGTGCACGACGAACTCAAGGAGATCGTCGACAAGTACGGCGATGACCGCCGCACCCGCATCATCCCCGCGGACGGGGAAGTCGCCGACGAGGATCTGATCGCCCGCGAGGACGTCGTCGTCACCATCACCGAGACCGGGTACGCCAAACGCACGAAGACCGACCTGTACCGCAGCCAGAAGCGCGGCGGAAAGGGCGTGCAGGGGGCGGGCCTGAAGCAGGACGACATCGTCAACCACTTCTTCGTCTGCTCCACCCACGACTGGATCCTGTTCTTCACCACCCAGGGCCGGGTGTATCGGGCCAAGGCCTACGACCTGCCGGAGGCGTCCCGTACGGCACGCGGACAGCACGTGGCCAACCTGCTGGCCTTCCAACCCGAGGAACGGATCGCACAGGTCATCCAGATCAAGAGCTACGAGGACGCGCCCTACCTAGTGCTGGCCACCCGCAACGGTCTGGTGAAGAAGTCGCGGCTGGTCGACTTCGACTCCAACCGGTCCGGGGGCATCGTCGCGGTGAACCTGCGCGACGGTGACGAACTGGTCGGCGCGGTGCTGTGCTCGTCGGACGACGACCTGCTGCTGGTCTCGGCCAACGGCCAGTCGATCCGCTTCTCGGCCACCGACGAGGCGCTGCGCCCGATGGGCCGGGCGACGTCGGGCGTGCAGGGTATGCGGTTCAACGCCGAGGATGCGCTGCTGTCGCTCAACGTCATCCGTGAGGACACCTACCTGCTGGTCGCGACGTCGGGTGGCTACGCCAAGCGCACGGCGATCGAGGAGTATCCGGTGCAGGGCCGCGGCGGCAAGGGGGTGCTGACCATTCAGTTCGACAAGCGGCGTGGCACGCTGGTCGGAGCACTGATCGTCGATGACGACACCGAGCTGTACGCCATCACCTCCGGCGGCGGTGTCATCCGCACTGCCGCGCGTCAGGTGCGCAAGGCCGGGCGCCAGACCAAGGGCGTTCGCTTGATGAACCTGGGCGACGGCGACACACTTATCGCGATCGCACGCAACGCCGAAGCCGGCGACGGCACGGACGAGGTCAACACCGACCCCGAGGCGACGACCAGTGAGGAGTCGTAGGTGAGCTCACCGAAAGAGCCGTCGTATCCACGTCCCGGGGACGCGGGTAATGGCTCGGCCGCCGCACCAACGGGTCCCGCACACGAGGGCGGCCCGCGGCCAGCGCACCAGGGTGACACCGCGGACGTCCCGCCGTGGCAGCGGGGCCCGGCGGCACGGGCCCGGCAGCAGGGTCCGGACGGACCGGCCGCAGAGGGGTCGCGGGGTGGCGGTGCCGGCGGTCTGGATGCCCGGCTGAACCGCTTCATCGCGGGTGGGTCAGCCCCGTCGGGCACGCAGGAGACCGAAGTCCACGGACGCAACGACCGCACCGAGGTGGTCCGTCCCGAAGGCAACCGTCCCGAAGGCAGTCGTCCCGAACCGGCTCGGCCCGATCAGGGTGCGGCCGCCTACGGCAGTGAGCTCCCCGACCTGTCGGGTCCTCGGCCGCCTCAGCAACCCAAGCCGGCTGATCGCACGCCGGACCAGCAGCAGACCAAGCCGCCGGTGAAGTCGGCGCCGGTGGCCGGCAACCGCGCGGTGCAGGTCGGCAACCGCCAGCACCGCGGCCCGGTCCGGGCCAGCATGCAGATCCGCCGGGTGGATCCCTGGTCGATGCTGAAGGTCTCGCTGCTGTTGTCGGTGGTGCTGTTCTTCGTGTGGATGATCGCGGTCGCGTTCCTGTATCTGGTGCTCGGCGGGATGGGTGTGTGGAGCAAGCTCAACAGCAACGTCGGTGACCTACTGACCAGCGCCAGCGGCAGCTCCGGCGGGGAGCTGGTGTCCAGCGGCACCATCTTCGGCGGGGCCGCGCTGATCGGCCTGGTGAACATCGTGCTGCTGACCGCAGCGGCGACGATCGGCGCGTTCATCTACAACCTGACCACCGACCTGGTCGGCGGCGTCGAGGTCACCCTGGCTGATCGAGACTGACATCTCAGCAGCTCATTTGGGAGACGGGTTGTCGGTACGGTAATCTCGTCGCTCGGCCCGTGCGGTTGACGGGGCTATAGCTCAGGCGGTTAGAGCGCTTCGCTGATAACGAAGAGGTCGGAGGTTCGAGTCCTCCTAGCCCCACGGAAAGGTATTAGTCGATGAAGCTGGTGCTTCTGCTCGGCGCAGGTATCGCGGCGGCCGCCGCGGTGGTCGTATGGCGAACCCAGCACGGCGCCGAGGTGTGGCACACCGCGCCGGAGACGGACACGGCCGTACCTTCCTGACGAGGGGCCTTAGCTCAGTTGGTAGAGCGCTGCCTTTGCAAGGCAGATGTCAGGAGTTCGAATCTCCTAGGCTCCACAATCAAACCAGCAGGTCAGACACGATGTTGTCTGGCCTGTTCTGCTATCAGGCGGCTCCGCTGACCACATTCTGACCACACTTTCGAGTTAAAAGTGCGTTCATCGCGACCCCGACCGCCTCCACATCCGACCCGTAGAGGTGGCCGTAACGGTCCAAAGTGAGTGCCGCAGATTCGTGGCCGAGCATGTTCTGAAGACTCTTGATGTTCGCGCCGGCCTGGATCGCCAGAGACGCTGCCGCGTGCCGCAGCTCGTGGATCTTGAACTCGTAGATCGTCTCTTCGCCAACGCGGCGCGGGAACAGCTGCGCGGCCGTCACGGCGTCAGCCCACCAACGGCGCCGCACGTTCGTCCCCCGCATGTGCTTGCCCGCCGAGTCCGGGAACACCAGAGCGTCCGCAGCACCGGGCGTCAACAGATCAGCGACGAACGCGGGCAGGCTCACCGTCCGCGCCTTCCCACCCTTCGGTGTCCCGACGACGAACTTGTTGTCCACCAGTGTCACCGACCGGGCGACGCGCAACGTCTTCTTCTGAAGGTCTACGTCCCGCCAGCGCAGCTCCGCGGCTTCCCCGAACCGCAGACCGCACGTCCCCAGCACGTACACCAGCGCCCGGTGCTCCCCCGCCGCGTCGGCCAGCGCATGTAACTGCTCCAGCGTCAGGAACCGCTGCTCCACCGCCGCCACTGACGGCAGCTCGACGCCGTCGACTGGATTCAGCACCAGGCGGTTGTCCGACACAGCCATCGCCAACACCTGCCGAAGCACACCGACCACCTTGTGCACGGTGGCCGGTGACCGCTCCGCACTCAACGCCGCGACCCACTCGCGCACCAACTGCCGGCTGATGTCACCGATAGCAACCGGCGAGTGATCGGCGATGAACGTGTCCAACACGACCTGATAGCGCGCCCGGGTCGACGGCTTCAGATTGTGCTTCGACTCCAACCACTCCTTGGCGTACGCCCCCAGCGACACCCGCCCCGCAGCCGCTGCAACGAACGCTCCGCGCCGCTTATCGACCTCCAGTTGCTCGGCCCACGCCTGCGCATCACGCTTCGTCGTGAACCCGCGCTTCGTCGTCTGTCGCCGATCGGGAGTCCGGTACCGGACACGGTAAAGCGTTGCACCCGAATGGGTTTCGTACTTCTCAATCGTCGCCATCGTACTTAGCTCGTATCTCCTCGAATCGGCGCCGCGCATCTGCAGCCACCTCTTGGTCGTCTGAGTTCATGGCCTTTTCGATCCGGTTGAGCTCAAGCAGGTGGAGGACGCCGTCCGCATACTGTCGTGATCTCCAAAGCGGTGTTGCGGCCCTGATGAACTCAAGAAGCTCCATGCCGTCGGTTACATGTCTCAGCGGCCGCTCCGCGCACAACCATTTCCACAGCTGTTCCGCTGTGAGAGCCCCTTCGACTGCCGTAATTGCGACTGACTCTGCACGGTCGGAGGCATTCGGAGTCAGCATCGAAATCGGCGAAACATCAAGCGCCACAGCAATAGCTATCAAGTCATCAACATCCACACGTCGGTCACCGTTCTCGATCCGATGGATGCCGAGCGGAGGAATGGGCCGGCCAAGGTCGCGCAGGCGTTCCGACAACGCCGCCTGCGAGAGCCCGCGCACATCATCGCGAATCCGACGAATGTTCTCGCGGACGGTCTCGCCGGTGTTGTCGAGGGTGCGCCCAGAGGATTTGGGCCGGTCATCGGATGCCATGCCAGAACCGTACGATATCAAATCCGATAAGTCACGCCATCAATATTGACAAGAAACCTCCGGTTATGCATGCTGATGGCAGCTCTTATCAATACCGATAAGACCCCATATCAGAGAGGAAAGCAATGAGTGACTTAATTGCGGCGGACGATCTCCCGGCGCTGGCGACACCCGCCCAGGTGGCCGCTGTCATGCAGACGACGGTCGATGCACTCGCTCAGGACAGATACCGGCGTCGCGGACTGCCGTGGATAAAGGTCTCTGGACGAGTGCGCTACGCCCGCGTCGATGTGCTGGCGTATTTGGCTGCCAATCGGATTGGGGGCAGCGCCGCCTGATGCGCACCTACCCCGCGCACGAAGATCTCGGCCTCGATCCTGACGCCGACCACACCGAGGACATGCGAAGGGCCCCGGCGGCAACCGAGGCCCTTCGGATCGATCAACCCTGCAGTCACCACAACCACCAAGGAGATCTACAAACCATGATGACACAAACCGCAGCGTGCAAGCACTGCACGGTGCCCACAAGCGGCACCGATACCTGCTCGTTCTGTGCCACCTACGTGCCGCCCGAGTCACCGGCCCAGCGCCTCGACGTCGCCGTGAACCGAGTGGACCTGCTCCGCAGCGACATTAACGCTGTGGTTCAGGAGTTGCCTACCGACGCCCCGCTCTTCGCGGTCGCCGACGTCGTTACCGCGCTCGGTCACTTGCGGCAGGCCGCGGTGCTGCTCGACCGGGCCAACGACATCCTCGAAGCCGACGCGAAGGCGGTGAAGCGATGAGCGGCGAACTGCGAGAGGGCGTCGATGGCCGCTGGCTCGGCCGCCGGGGGATCTTCCGCCACTATCAGGTGCTCACTGAGATCGCGGTCTACGACTCAAAGAAGGCACGTAACAAAGACAAGGTGTTCTTTCACACCATGAGCACCGCCGTGTCAGGCGAGTTCAATGGACACGTAGTCGGTGAGCTCATCCGATGGGTAAGCAACGGAGAAGTGGGCTACGAGGCTCGCATCAACGGGGTAGACGACAGCGGCGGCATTTGCGACATCGCCGCACACGCTGTTGAGGACCTAGCGGCAATCGCCAAGGTAGCCAACGACCTCCGCTATGAATGGGAGAGCATCACGGTCTTCAAGGACTGGACCGCGTGACCGACAACAGCCCCGTGGAAGCTCGCGCCCTCACCGGCGCGGGCCTTCCCGCGTCCCGTGAAGTCCGCTTTTACCCCATTTACCAACTGCTTTCACCACTACTCGCCGACCCCGGCATCATCCCCGGAACGCCCGTATGGTGCCAGCTCGACGACACCGACCCCGCCAAGTGGCAGGCCATCTTCTGGGCCGCAATGTGGTGGGCAGTCGGCGAAGAGTGCCGACAAGACGCCATCGCCGAAGCGGGCCAACAGATCTCGGCCGCCACCGACTGGACCGACGAAGCTCGAAAACTTTCCCGGCGCCGGGAAATCGACCAGATTCGGAGGGCCTCGTGACCCGCAAAGCGGAGATCTGCTACGACTGCGGCCCCGAGTTGTGCGACAAGCACTCCGCCGAGAAACGCACCGCCGAGTACGGTCGGCGCGCAACCGTTCAGTGGGCGTCGACTATCCAACCGCGCCGCCAAGTCTGGCTGTGGGAGAACCGCATCCCGATGGGAACCGCATCTGCGCTCGCCGGCCGAGGCGGCACCGGCAAAACCACCTACGCCTTCCACCTGATCGCTCAGGTATCGCGCGGCACCCTCCCGGGCACCCACCACGGTTCCCCCCGGCCGTGTCTCATCTGGTCCGGTGAAGACGAATGGGACAAGGTCATCGTCCCCAGGCTGCTCGCCGCCGACGCCGACCTCACCAAAGTCGGTCGACTGGTTATCGACACCTACATCGACGGGGAGACCCGAGAAGTCACCCCGAGAGTGCCGATGGACACGGGCACCATCAGCGACACCATCAAGGACACCGGCGCGGTCCTGGTGCTCATTGACCCCATCGCCTCAACAATGACCGGCGACCTCAACCGCGAAGCCGACGTCAGATCCGCAGTCGACAGCCTGGCCCGCGTCGGTCAAGACACCGGCGCGGTCATGATGTTCATCCGGCACTTCGGCAAGGGTGGCGGCAACGCCTCGGACAAGATGTCCGGCTCCCATGCATTCCGGGACGCGGTGCGCTCGGTATTCCTATTCGCTCCAGACGACGACCGTGTGATCGTCACGCAGGACAAGGGTAACTATGCCCCGCCCGGAGAAGAGTCGTTCGCCTTCCAACTCCAAAGCACCTCGGTCCCCACCGCCGACGGGTTCACCGAAGTGGCCCGCGTCGTAGACCTGGGATCGTCGGAAACCTCGGTCGGCGACATCATCAACCGCAGCTCTGATACTGGCCAGCAAGACGACATCGCAGAGTGGTTGACCGAACTCCTGGCAAACGGTCCAGTGAAGGCAAACGAGGTCTATCAGGCCGCCCACGCCGCCGGCTACACCGTCGACCAGGCCAAGCGCGCCAAGAAGCGTATGGCCATCCTCGCTGAACGCCCGGTAAACCCCGGACCGTGGTTCTGGCAGCTGCCCGGCCAGCGAGCAGAGAGCACAGAGCGAGCCGAGAGCACCCCGGACACTCCCGATGCGTGCTCCCTGCTCCCTGTGAGCTCAGAGGGCGTGCAGCAGCGCGCGGAAGGGGGCAGGGAGCAGGGCGCAGAAGAGTGCTCCCTGCCCGTCGCGCAACCCGACGTGCTATCACCCCCGACACCGCTAACGACCCGAAGGCAAGAACTCAAGGCCCGCCGAACCGTCCGTGTTCGCGGCCGTGAAGTTCCCCGCTGCCTGGTCTGCTCCAAACCCGTCGTGGCCGATCAGGGCGACACCCATCTGTCATGCCTCAGCAAACAAGAGGCGGCATCGTGAACCGCCGCGTCATCTTCCCCGACCCCGACATCTGGACCCAACCGAAGGAGACCGTCATGACCGCCAACCCCGCCGATTTGATCCCGCTGCGGCCCACCGGCGCCGTCTCGATGCGGTACGGCCAGACACCACCGGACACCGACGGCACCATCACTGAAGTGCTGCGCATCGAACTCGATACCGACCGCGGCCCATTCGGCCTCGAAATGTCGGTCGCCACCACATACGAACTCATCGAGTGCCTACTCCAGGCGGTCGAGAAGGTGCCCGCCGAACGGCAGACATGGGAACAACGCAACCAGAAGTGAAAGGGAACCAGCACATGATGATCGAGAACACCAAGACTGCCGACGCAACCACGGTCGACAACACCGAGGTCGAGCAGACAGCCACTCCCGCAGATGAGTCAAATGACTCACCTGCCCCAAGTGGGACACCTGCCGAGCCTGAGCCCGACGACGCTGGTCTCAGCCGCCGCGACGTCAAGTACCGGGAACGGCTCCGCACCGCCGAAGCCGAACGCGACACCCTGCGCGCCACTGTGGAATCCATGCGGCGCCGCGAGGTCGAACGCCTCGCCGCCGAACACCTCGTCAAACCCGGCAGCCTCTGGACAGTCGGAGTGGAACTCGACAACCTGCTCGATGACGACGGCACCGTCGACCCCGAAAAAGTCCGTGCCGCAGCCGTAGACGCCCGCCAACAACACGGACTCGAAGACCCACAGGCAGCCCGCAAACGCCAACCCGTCGTGCCACGCGAAGGGAACGGCAACACCCACGGCCCAACTAACACCTGGGCCGACGCCTTCAAGTAGTAGAATCACGGCAAGACCCCTGGCAGGGGCACCGGAACCGCGCGGGCCGCATCCGAGACCTAAACCGTCCTCGGCTGCGGCCCGTTCCGTTTCCGAGAAACCCTGAAAGGCAACACCAATGGCTGTCATCACTACCGTCCTGTCCGGACGCGGATGGTCCCCCGACGTCACCTACCACACACCCGGCGACGCCATCCCCGACGCACTCGTCCTCCAAACATCCACTGTCGCTGGCGATGTCGAAGGCGACGCCGTAGCAGTCCACTGCGTCTACGTCGATGACGCTGACGCCGGGTTCGTTCCCGAGGGCGCCACCATCACCGAGGACGATCCCGAGCTGGCCCAGTGCACCGTCTTCACGGGCAAGATCGCGCAACTTGTCCGACTGTCCCGCGAGCAGTTCAGCCACGAGAACGTGTCAGCACAGTTGGCGGCCAGCGTAACCCGCGCAGTCACCCGCGCCGCCAACACCGCCTACATCGCACAGGTCGCACCGACCCCGCCCGCCGTCACCCCACCCGCCGGCCTCATCAACATCGACGGCACCATCGACATCGGCACCATCGACACCGACCTCGATCCACTCGTCGACGGGCTCGCCACCCTCGCGACCAACTACGCGATGCCCACCCACATCTTGGCCGCACCCGACGCCTGGGCCGGACTCCAGCGGTTGAAGACCGCCGTCGACAGTAACGTCTCACTGCTCGGCGCGGGAACCACCGAGGCGCAACGCTTCCTGTTCAACCTGCCCGTCCTCGTCGATCCCGCCGTCCCCAGTGGCACCGGCATCGTCGTTGATAAGAGCGCCATTGTCAGTGCGGTTGGACCTGTCATGGTCGCCACCAGTGAGCATGCAGCCTTCGCTGCCGACTCCATCCTGATTCGCTGCACATGGCGGTTCGGCGCCAACATCGTCCGCCCCGAACGCATCGGCCTCTTCACCGTCGACACCGAAGGCTCGTGATCGGCTCCGAGTAAGTCAGGAGGTCGCGGCCCTGGGCGTCAACGGCAAGTTGATTTCCTTTCGGACCGAAGGACCGGCCACGACGGCAAGCCCGAGCCGGTACCTGCGCCCAGACCGCACCTCCCACAACACCCCCAGGGGGACTGACCCTACGGGCCACTCCACTCCGCGCCTCGTGGCATAAGCGGACGTGTGTGTCACCCAGGGGTAGGGGGTCGTCCTACTCTTGATCGAGCACGAACTGGCGGACCGACTCGGGCCATGTGAAAGCGTATTCCGGGTTCTCGTCGAACTTGGTCGCGATGGGCCCTATGGGGCATCGGGTATCGATCAGCACCTTGACGCCGGCGGCGCCGACGTTGTGCTTCCCGTCGGCGTGCGCGGCGGCCTGCTTCACCCGTGATCTTTGGTCGTTGTTGAGGCCGGCCCACCACTTCACTACGAGGCTGTCGAGGCCGCTCACAATCGGGCGTTCTGTTGGTTCGCCTCAAGTTTCTTGACGGCCTCGTAGAGGGCGATGACTACGGCCTCGGACTGCTTCCCGTAGTTCTTGGCGACGTCCCAGACCGCCGCGGAGATCGGAAGCTCGTCGGGACGGGGTCCGGGGAGGTAATGCGACGGCTGACCGGAACCGCCGAACGTAGTGGTCTGAACGCTGATATCGGTGCTCATGTCCGGACGGTACCGCGCTGCGCCGACGACATTCCTGCGCCTGTCCGTACCGACGTCTGCCTAAAGACCTCGTCAAATGCGAGATTCGGTCTGGTTCGCTAGGCTCGCGCGTGGCACCGCCACAAGCCCCGAAGGGGCGCGCGAGCCTAGCGAACCAGACCACGGTGGCCGCCCACGAGGTCTGCCTGTCGCCGCGGGCGCCCAGTCTTGTTTCCCCAGGTCGACATGTGATCTGCGTCACATCACATAGTTGTAGTTATCCACATCTTGTTGACAGGGTCATTAAAAGGCCCGTTCCGGGCCTCTGGGGAGCTTCTAGAAGGGCGTAAACCGCGGCGCCTAGGTGTCCAGGTAGGCGGCTGCAAAATGCCGCCCCAGACGGCATTTAGGGCTATTTCTGCAGGTAGGCCGCGGAATTTTTGGCAGGTCTGGACGGTTGACAGGTTTGCGGAGTTTGCCTAACTTCGCATGTGTAGCTCCCCGCCGTCCTCCGGGCCTGGCGGGGCTTTTTATATCCACATAGGGGTGGCTATGACGCAGCCAAGAGTCGATGTTTTTATCGACTATCAAAACCTGCACTTGTCTGCTGGTGAAGCGTTCGCGCCGGCGGGAACCCCTGCCCACACATATCTGATCCACCCAGCCAGGTTCGTCGACGCCCTTATGCAGCGCCGTTTGATGTACGGTCGCGGGGGCACCGTCCAGAATATTCACGTTTACCGAGGACAACCAAGTTCGGCGAAAGAGCCGATCCCCGCCAGTCGTAATAAGGCTCAGGCAGCAGAGTGGTCCAGGGATCGGCGGGTCCGAATGAATACGCGGACACTGCGGTACCCGAGGAACTGGCCTGCCGATAAGGCCAAAGAAAAGGGTGTTGACGTCAAGCTCGCTGTCGACTTCGTGCGCTGCGCCCTGACTACGGATGCTGACACACTTATTCTCGCGTCGAGGGATACGGATCTGGTTCCGGCGCTGGAAATGGCTATCGACTTAGGCAAGGTGCAAATTGAGGTTGCCGGGTGGAGCCTCACTAGCCGCCTGCGGGTTCCCGGTAAACAGCTCTGGTGCACGTCGCTCAGCGGCGCCGAATACGTCAGCTGCAAGGACCCCAAGCAGTACTGATCTGGCGACCACGTCCTGACCACAACCTGACCACAGTTACAGATAACTGCTGTTAACCACAGTCATGTGTTTTCGCAGCTCGCTACCACTGAAATGCTCTGAACTGCAGCCCGTTTCGCCTTTGCAAGGCAGATGTCAGGAGTTCGAATCTCCTAGGCTCCACACTTGTCGGCCGCATCCAGCTCTGCGCGGCACGCCGCGCCGGCGGCGGCGATGATGGCCTGGTAGCCGGTGCACCGGCACAGATGCCCGATCAGCAGTTCCCGGATTTCGTCAGCCTCCAGGCATCGCCGCTGCGCCACCGCCGCCCGGATGGCCCACGACAGCGTGATCACCACCCCCGGAGAGCAGAATCCGCACTGCACCGCACCCTCGCCGGCCATCGCCTCGACCAGTGCGGGAAGTGCCGCTGCGCCGCCCGCGGTCTGGATGTGGGCGCCGCGCACCGATCCTTGGGGCACCAGGCAGGACGGTGTCGGAGTTCCGTCGAGCAGCACGGTGCAGGCGCCGCAGTGCCCGGTTCCACAACCCATGGGGATGCGGACACCGTGGCAGTCCAAGACCTCCCACAGGCTGGCGGTCCCCTCACCCGGCAGGTCCCGCTCGATGCCGTCGACGTCGATGATGGGTCTCACCGATCGGTCCTTCCGTTCAGGTCCCGGTGCACCCGGGCGGCCAGCGTGGTCACCGTCGCGATCCGGCCGGGGTCATCGGTGAGCGATGTCGCCGCGATCCGGGCGGCATCGACAAAATCATCGGCGCCCACGTCAGCCAGGCTTGCCCCGCCGGTACCGACCGGGACCGCGGCGGTGCCGAGGCCCACCGAGGCGCCACACCCCTCGCCGAGGCCTCCGCACACCCCGAGCTCGACCCGGCTCAGCCGTCGTCGCGGCGACATCCGGTGGTAGACGACCCTTTCCGGAGTGTGCACTGCGAGCCCGGTGGCCAGCTGCCCCGCGGGTAAGCCGTCGCGCAGCACCTCGAACAGCGGCCGTGACCAGGGTTCCCCGGCAGCATCCAGGCCGTCCAGCCGGGCACCGAGGGTCAGCAGGGGCGGCCCGAGTTCGCGTGGGCCCAACGCCGACACCACATTGCCCACCACGGTGGCCCGACGCCGCACCGCCGGTGTGGCGAACCAGCCGGGGCCCTCGGCGCCGAAGCATGCAGCGAACACCGGATGGTCCACCGGCACCATCGCGCCGAGATGCATCCGGCGGGCCGACCGGTCGACCTCCCACGCTTCGCTCACGCCGCCCAGATGGACCAGCGCGGGGGGCTGCGTGCCGGTGGCCGTCAGCCAGGGTTGAAGCCCGGTGCCGCCGGCCACCACGACGGCACCCTCGGTGGCCGCGGCCGGTACCGCTTCGACCCAGGTGTCGGGATAGATGTCGTCGGTCACCGGTGCAGCTGCCCGGGGGTCGCCGGCCAGATCGGGATCGCGGCGACCGCCTGCCCGGTGGCAGACCGCACCGCGGCCGCGACCGCGGCGGGCGAGGACACCAGGGGTCCCTCCCCGATGCCCTTGGCGCCGAGAGTCAGTTCGGGGTGCGCGAATTCGAGGATCCGGGCGTCCAGTTCACCGACGTCGACAGCGGTGGGAACCAGATAGTCCCCGAAGCCGGTGGTGGTCTGGACACCGTCGCGGTCGACGTGCCGCTGCTCCCACAGAGCGAACCCCACACCTTGGGCGGTGCCGCCGACGAGCTGTTCGCGCACCGCGACAGGGTCGATGGCCAGCCCACAGTCCTGTGCGCATACGGCCTGCAGCACGTCCACCTGCCCGGTGGCGATGTCGACGTCGACCGTCACACGGTGGGCCACCAGCTGAAAAGCCTTGTGTGGGCGCACCGTCGACGTTGCCGGACCGTCGTAGGTCACCTGGTGGCTGATCGTGCCGTCCCCGAGGCGTCGCAGCAGATCCGGGGTCCACCCGGAGCCGAGCTCGACGTCGAGCCGGCGCCGCACCTCGACCGCGGCGCGGTAGGCGGCACCTCCGGTGGCCATCGTCTGGCGACTCGCCTTACTGCCGCCTGCAGTGGGAAACGTCGTCGGCATCGCGGTGACTGTGACGGGCAGCCCCGGTAGTTGCGCGCCGACGATCCGGCGCACGGCGTCGGTGACCCCCTGGCCGACCTCGGCGGCGCAGGTGTGCACGCGGACGCCGCCGCTGCCGACCGTGACCGCGACTGTCGCGGGATCCGGCTTGCCATGACCGAGGCCGGCACTCTTGATCCCCAGCGCCAGGCCGGTCCCGCGGCACCGGTCCGGCTGCGGCGCCGCGCAGCTCGCAGCACTCGCCAGCACCTCGTCGAGCAGGTCATGGGGGTCGACGCAGCCCTCGAGGACCTGACCGGTGACGGCCAGCGCCTCGCCGCGGTGCAGCAGGTTCTGCCGCCGTAGCTGCACCGGGTCCAGACCCAACTGTTCGGCCGCCGCGTCGACGGTCGACTCGATCAGGAAACACGCTTGGGTGGCGCCGAATCCGCGCATGGCGCCGGCCGGCGGATGGTTGGTGTACACGACGCGGGTGTGAATGTCGATGGTGTCGAATCGGTACATGCCGGCGCTGAAATCGTGGACGATCGCCGACACCGGCGCCGAGGTGGACGCGTAGGCGCCGCCGTCGAGAACGGTACGTACCGTCAACGAGACGAACCGGCCGTCCGGTCGGCAGGTCAGTTCGACATCGGCGGTCATCGGGTGCCGACTGGGATGCCCGGCCAGCGACTCACGCCGGGTGTAGGCCATGCGCACCGGTCGGCCGGTGTGCAACGTCGCCAGTACCAGATGGGCGTGCAGCGTGACGTCCTCTCGCCCGCCGAACGCCCCGCCGATCCCACTGTTGTGGACGACGAGTCCTTCGGGGGCCAGACCGAGCGCACGGACGACCTGCGCGTGGTCGGCGTGGATGTCCTGGGTGGCCACCGTCAGATGCACAGAACCGTCCGATTGCGGTTGCGCCAGACCGGCTTCCGGGGCCAGGAACGCGGCGTCCTGGCGGCCGGTGCGCCAGCGCCGGCGGACCACCACCGGGCCGCGCCCTGTGCCACGGCAGGTCCGGTGTTCGGCGATCAGGTTGCCGTCGGGACCGACATGGGGAGCGTTCGGATCCAGGGCCGCCTTGGGGTCCAGCAGAGCCGGGGCGGGCGCGAGATCTACGGCCAGGTCGCGGGCCATCTCGCGTGCGCAGTGGGCGGTTTCGGCGATGACGAGCGCGACCGGTTCACCGTGGTAGCGCACCACCCCATCGGCGAGCACCGGCTGGTCGACCGATTTGGAACCCAGTCGCCGGCCCGGGATGTCGGCGCCGGTGAGGACCGCCACCGCACCGCGGTGCCGCAGCGCCGCGTCGCTGTCGATGCCGGTGATCACAGCGCTGGCGACCGGACTGCGGACGGTGACCGCGTGCAGTTCCCCGGCGGCATGCACTGCGGTCGCGTAAAGAAACTGTCCGGCGAGTTTCGCGGCGGCATCCGAGCGTGGCGCCGCCGCGCCGACCGCCGGCGGTATGGAGCCGACCGCCGCATCGGGCGCCTTACGGATGGGCGGCATCCGAGCTCGGCATCACCGGCGGGTCGGGCTGGTAGTCCTGGCTGATGAACTCCTCGACGGGCTTGGGCTGGGTCAGGCCGGCGTCCAACAGCACCTGCTGGGTCTGGGCCACCCCGTCGGCGGAGAAGCTGCCGAACCCGTGCTCGACGGAGTAGTCACCGGTGTAGGACTGGAAGTAGGCATCCATGCTGAACTTCAGTGCTTCTGGGGCAACCTCGGGGCACTTGGCGACCAGCCGGTCGTAGGAGGCCTGATAGTTGTCCTGCACGTACTTGGCCGCCTCAGCCCAGCTGGTTACGAAACCCTTGGCAGCATCGGCATTCTCGCGCAGGAAGTCGTTGTTGGCGACGAAGGTGTGACCGTAGGTGGGCACGTACTCCTGCATCGGCATCACGGTCAGATCGGGGCGCACATCGAAGATGCTCTTGGTGCTGGCGGTGGGATAGAAGACCACCAGCGCGTCGACGGATCCATTGAGGAACTCCGCCTCCGACGCATCGTCGCGTGGCACCACGTCGACCTGGCCGGCATCGATACCGGTGGCCTCGGTGAAGGCCTGCCACACCGCTCCCTCGAACTGGTCGGTCTGGACCGCGAGGCTGCGACCCTGCAGATCCTGCGGTGTCTTGATCGAGGGATCGGCCAGGATGGTCACCGGCCCTACCGTTGCGGCAGCACCGATGATGGTCAGCGGCATGCCCTGGCCGGCTCCGATCACCGCGGGCGGGGCCGACAGGATGCCGATGTCGAACTCGCGCGCGGCCACCAGCGGCACCGTGTCGCTGCCGCCCTGTCCGCGGTCATAGGTGAGTGCGACACCGTTGCGTTCGAATATCCCTTGGGCCAGACCTTCTTCCACCACGGCCCAGTCCCCCGAACAGGTCCACTCGAAGGCCATCTCGACCGGGGTGAGCCCGTCGGGTCCGGGCGCGGCCTCCGGCGCCGAGGACGACGAGCACGCGGCCAGACTGATGACCGCGCAGACGCTCAATGCCGCTGCGGCCGGGCGTCGGCCAGGGATGGAAAACATGATTGCTCCTAAATTTCGGACAGACGGGGTTGTGGGGACCAGTGATGGTGTCGGGGAGGCGACTGCGGTCAGCGCACGACGGTTTTCCAGGGCACGATGACCCGTTCGGCGAACACGCAGACGTTGAAGAACACGATGCCCAGCAGGCAGGACAGCAAGGCCAGCACGAACACCGCGGCGGTGTTCAGTTGGGCGCTGTAGACGGTGATCAGATAGCCCAGTCCGGCACGAGCGCCGATGAATTCACCCAGTAGCGCGCCCACCACGGCACCGGGGGCCGCGATGCGGAATGACGAGAACAGGTACGGGAGCGCGTTGGGGATCCGGATGCGGGTGAGCACCGAGAGCTCGCCGGCGTTGGCGAGCTTCATCATGTTGATCAGATCGCGGTCGACGGAGGTCAGCCCGTGGGCGACGTCGACGATGATCGGGAAGATGGCGATCAGGCACGAGCAGATGATGATCGGTACCCCGGTGCGGCCGAACCAAATGATCAACAGCGGGGCGATCGCGACCGTCGGCATGACGCGGATGATGTTGAGAAACGGGTAGGCGAGGTCTTCGAACAGCTCGCTGCGCGCCATCAGGACCGCCAGGAACACCCCGATGACGATGGCCGCCGCAAAGCCCAGCAGCGACATCTTGGTGGTAGCCCAGAGCCCGCCGAGGAACAGCTCCGGCTGCGCGGTGAACGCGTCGATCACCGCAGACGGGGCCGGCAGCATGTAGGTCGGGATGTCGGCCCAGCCGACGACGCCCTCCCACACCACCAAGGCCAGCCCGAGGGCCAGCCAGGACCGGCTGCCGCGCATCAGCCGCATCAACCGGCTCTGTCGTGCGGCCGGCGGGATCACCGCCCGCACCCGCGTCGTCTCGGTCAGCGGCGCAGCAGTCATCGGTTGGCCTCCAGGGCGGTGCGGATACGGTGCTGAATCGCCCCGAACTCGGGGGTGTCCTTGAAATCGCTACGCCGCGGCCGCGGGATGTCGACGGTGACGAAGTCGGTGACCCGACCCGGATGGGCCGCCATGACGAGCACGTGGTCGGACAAGAACACCGCCTCGGTGATCGAATGCGTAACCAGGATGATCGACGCTTCGGTGGTGCCCCAGATGCGCAGCAGTTCGATGTGCATCTCGTCACGGGTGATCTCGTCGAGCGCGCCGAAGGGTTCGTCCATCAGCAGAACCTCGGGCTGCATCATCAGCGCCCGCGCCAGCGAGACACGTTGTCGCTGACCGCCGGACAATTGGCGCGGATAGCGGTTCTCGTAGCCCTTGAGGCCGACCAGCTCGAGCTGCTCTTTGGCGGTCTTGGCCGCCGCCGGTCGTTGCCCGCGTGCCACCTGAAGCGGGAGCCGGACATTGGCCTCGGCCGTGCGCCACGGTGCCAGCACCGGCTCCTGGAAGACCATGCTCATCAACCCCGCGCGGCGGGCCTGTTCCGGCGTCTGACCGTGGATCAGCAGCTGACCCTGCACCGAGGCGTCCGACAGCAGGCCTGCGATGGCTCGCAGTACGGTGGATTTGCCGCAGCCGGAATGTCCGACGATCGAGACGATCTCGCGCGGCCGGACGGTGAGATCGATCCCCTCGACGGCCACGACGGCGGACTCGCCGCGGCCGAAGACGATGCACAGGTCGCGCAGCCGGACGCAATCGGGATCTGCCGGGGGCGTGATGTCGGCCGACACCGTCAGCTCCTGAGCGTGAGGCAGGGGCATGGGATGCTCATTTCGCGAATCGACGACGGAGGGCTGACGACAGGGTGTGGCCGCCACCCACCAGTTCTGCATGTTGTATCCAGAAACGAGTAAAGGTCGCGACTTTTACGAACGGTGACGCTTGAGGTTTCCGGCATGTTTCCAATCGCGGTGTCCCGGTAGCGGGTCATGAGGGCGCTCCGGCGCCGACGAGCACACCGGTTCCGAACCCGCGGTGTAGACCGGCCAGGGTCTGCAGCACCGACCACACGGTGACCAATGACGTTCGGCCCGAGGAACTTTCATCGACCGCATTGCGGAACTGGAATCGATAGTCACCGATCGGCGAGGTGCAGGTGACGCGGTGCACGGTGTCGGTGGCGGCGGGGTCGGCGACCACCACCACTTCGAGGCGGTCCAGGCCGACTGTCGCCAGCGCCAGGGTCACCGACGAGTTGCAGGTGCGTGGGTAGCGCCGCGCGGCCTCTCGAGCCGAACCGCGGAAGACTTCGACCGGCGCGCCGGTGAGCCCCGGCAGGCCCAGCGCGCCGGGTCGTTTGACAGTGGTGTGGCTGGCCGCGACGTCGGCACCACCGGCACGGGCGGCCGCCGACAGAATGTCCAGGCCGCCGATGGCGCCGGCGGGCAACAGGATTCGGCCCGGGCCGGTTGCCAGATCGGCAGCAGACGGGTCGGCGAGCACCCCGGCCGAGCACAGCACGATGTCGGTGCCCGCCGGGACTGCCAGCCGGATCAGCGCGGCGGCGGCGGTGGTGCGAGTGGCCTCGACCACGACGTCGGCGTCCTCGACCGCCGCAGTGATCTGATCCGGCCGGGACCGGGAGTTCACCGCCGCCAACAGCGTGCACCCGGGAATGCCACCCCCGCGCAGGGTGCTCGCGACGGCGCCGCCGATGGCGCCGGTGCCCACCACCGTCACCGCGGTCATACGGCCACCGCTGCGCCGTCCCAGCGCGGGTCGGCGGCCGCCGCGCACCACCCCGACGCGGCGTGGGCCAGGGTGTGCGCCGACCGGGCGGCGAGGTCGTCGATCTCGTGGCCTTCCCGGCGTAGGGAGCCGTCGTCCCCGAGTTCCCAACGGGGTTCACACATCGCTTGCCCCATCGCCGTCGGCGCCGATTCCGTGCCGGCGAGCAGGCCGGCCAGCACCTGGACGTTCCAGGGCACCTGCTGGTTGCCGCCCGGTGTGGCGCCGAGCAACCAGCCGCCGTCGCGGCGCAGTCCCCAGGCGTGCAGCGTGGTCGGCGGGCGGCGTCCAGGCACCGGCGCGTTCGGATGGTCTGCGGCGAAGACGAATCCACGGCCCGCCCGGTTGGACAACACCAGGTCGTATCCGGGCACCACCAGACCGCTGCCGTATTGCGGAAACGACAGTGAATGCACGATCACGACGGCGTTACCGGAGGCGTCGGCGGCCGCCACGGTCGACGTCCCCTCGGCTGCGGCGCAAGCAGACTGCTCCGCGGTGACACCGCGCCTCAGCGCCTGCTGTACATCGGCGGGCGTGACATCGCGCGGGTGCCGCCCGGCGATGAGCCGGGACAGCGTGGTGCCGAAAGTCGGTGCGTTGGTAGCCCACACAGTGCCCGCTGCGGTGTGCACCCGATGGGCGGGCTCCTCGGTGATCTCGACGGCGGCCAGCTCCTGCGCGGTGATGACGCCGCCGTGGCGGCTCACGGTGTCCACCAGGGCCTCGCCCACCGGCCCGGTGAACAGCGCGGCGCCGCGGATGCTGAACTCCTGCACCACGTCTTCCAGTCCGGGCAGCGTGACCAGGGCGCCTTCGGGATGCGGCGCGCCGGCCGGCGAATAGACGCACCCCTGCGGTTGATAGGTGTGCAGCAGCGCCCGGGACTCCCGCTCCAGCAGCACGTTCATCGGGGACCACCAGATGCCCCGCCGCGCCAGTTCCATGGCGGGGGCGGCCAGCCGCGGTAACGGCATGGTGCCCAGCGCCGCCAGCCGGGCGTATCCGGCGGGTGCACCCGGTATGCCGACGGACAGCGGACCGGTGGCGGGAACGTCCCAGCGCCGTGCCACGGCGGTGTCGTGCAGGCCCGCAGCGGCCCCTCCGACCGCGATCAGCGACTGGGGTTCTGCGGTGTCTGGCCGCGCGAACAGGGCCACGACGTCGCCGGCGAGACCGCATTTGGACGGGAGTGCGACCGTCTCGGCCAGTGCCGCGGCCACCGCCGCGTCGAAGGCGTTTCCGCCCTCAAGGAGGGCCTGAGCGCCGATGGCGGCGGCGGTCCGTGATCCGGTCGCGACGGCGCCTGCCGCCCCGACGGCGACTGCCCGCCGGGCGAGCGCGTCGACGGGCATCGGTCAATCCTCGATCTGGGTGGGTCCGTAGTGCCGGATCTCGATGACGTGTCCGTCCGGATCTTGAACATAAACAAGGTCGGCCGGGCCGCGCGCTCCCCAGCGGCGATACGGACCGTCGATCTTCTCGAATGCCCCGGAACCGGCCAACGCCACCAGGTCGACCGGCTCGACGTCGATGGCGAAATGCGAGACGTTGGTGCCGGTGGCGGCGGACCGGGCATCCAGGTCGATGATCGTGCCTGGGCAGATCTCCACCGACGGGAACGGCACGGTTCCGGCGCGGAACTCCTCGAGGCGGTGCACCGGGAACCCGAACTTCTCGACGTACCAGCGTACGGATGCCTCGGGATCAGCGACTCGCAGAACGATGTGATCGAACTGCTTGGCCGTCACCACGCCGCGCCCGGTCGCTGCCAGATGGCTGTAGGAGATCGTCATGTTGGCTTTTGTATCCAAAGTTTGTTACGGGTGATGGCGCATCCAATTACGGCGAGGTTTCCGGGCAACCTTCACGGCAATGGACGCGGTAATGTTCTCGCGCAGATGCCTTTTGGTATCCAGTAGCCATCAAGAAGCGGGGTAGACGACATGTCATCGGTGGGAAGTCGGCACCGATCCCTTCGGGACGAGACCGTCGATGAGCTGCGCCGCCTCATTCTCAACGGCGAACTGGCGCCCGGCGAACGTCTCAACGAGTTCAGCATGTCCGAACGCCTGGGAGTTTCCCGATTTCCGGTACGGGAAGCCTTCCGTAGGCTGGAGGCCGAGGGCCTGGTGGAGTCCCTGCCCCGGCGCGGTGTTCGGGTGGTCGAGCTCGACCAGCACGAACTGGAAGTGGTTCGGGAGATGCGTATCGCGCTCGAGTCGATCGCGGTGCGGCATGCCACGGTACGCAGCGACCCGGTACTACGCACCACCCTGGAGCAGACACTGGCGGCCGGCACCCGCGCGGCCGAGGCCGGTGCTGACGCAGAACTCGACGAGCTCAACGATTCGTTCCATACCCTGCTCGGGGAGGCCAGCGGGTCGAAATTCCTCGCCGACACGCTGCGTGCGGTGCGCAATCAGTCGCACCACCTGGTCGGGGGCAAGAGTGCGGCGGTAGGTCATTCATGGGACGAGCACGCGGCGATCATCAACGCCATTCTGGCCGCCGACGATGAGCTGGCGGTGATGCTCATGCGCAGGCATTTGCAGAGCCGGCACGTCAACCAGGGCGGGCAGTCGCAGGCGCCGGCGGTGTCCACAACCGGTGAGGCCGGCGGAGCCGACCTCAGCTGAAGCTGAAAAGGCGTTCCTCGTAGGGCAATTCGGCGGGCCCACCGAGGTAGCGATGCGCGGCCACCAGAAAATTCGAGCGAGTGCCCCGCACCAGCGTGTGCCGCTGGAACGGTCCGCTCTCGAGCCGGGTGAGCACGATGTCGGCCTCGGCCAACCGCGGTCCGTAACTCGACCACACGACCATCGCGCCCGGACGGCAGAACCCGGGTAGCGCCGCGACGGTTCGCAGGGCGTCGGCGCGGTCGATGTTGGCGAACACGCCGCCCAGCAGCACCAGGTCGGCAGGCACCGCGCCGCGATAGCTGCCCGGGGACCCGCCGTCGCCGACCACCAGCTCGATGTTGACCAGTGCGGTGCTGCCGAGTGCACCGTGCAGAAACGACGCATTGAGCGGGTCCGCCTCGACCAGGCGCGCCGAGACATCTGGTCCGCGTGGATGATTGATCAGGACCGGCAACAGGTCTCGGGCCTGACCGGCGCACACGCTGACCGCCGTGAGTGCGGTGCCGGGTGCGGTCTCGTCGAGGGCGCACCCCAACACGTGCTGAACCACCTCGAGGCGGTCGGTCTCGGCGGACTCCAGATCGTCGTAGCGCGAGTGCCAGTGGAACCAGCGCAGTTCGCTGTCGGACACGGCTGTGGAGTGCGTCAGTGCTCGGCGGCCAGCGTGACCCGCTGCAATCGGTCGAGCGCCGTGCCCTCGAGGACACAGTCGAGCTGTCGAGCGTTGATCTCGGCGATGCCCGGCAGCGACTTGCCGGCGAGGTGTTCGGATTCGAAGGCGGCCATCGAGTCGAACTGGGCTTCCAAGACCAGATGGTGCAGACCGCCGAAGGCGGGCGACCAGATGGTGTAGGGAGTCAGGCCGGCGGCGATTCGAAGTGCATTCTTCTCCTTCTCGGCAGCGACGAATGTCGGCAAGGTCCCGAACTTGAGGTTGCGCTGGATCTGGTGGCGGTAGGTCATGGTCAACTTTCAGGGAGTTTGCATGTGGGGCACGGTAACCCAGCCCTTGTCGAACGGGGTGGTGAAGAAGTTGTGGACGCGCATGTGCGAGATGAGCCATTGCCCGTCGACGCGGCGGAAGTCGTTGTCGTAGGACCCTGCGATCCACAGCGGCTGGTCGCCCCGGTAAGTGCACGCCTGGAAATACATGAACCGGCCGCGCACGGTGTCCCCGTCGAGCTCGACGGCGGGGTTGGTGACGAAGTGTGCGGAGAACGGCATTCGATCGACATTGCGATCGAACTTGGTGACCAGCGCCGGACGGCCCACCGCAGCCCAGTCGGGGTTGCCGTGCGGACCCACGCTTTGCCAGCGGCCGTCCTCGGTGAACAGACGAGCCACCTTCTCGCCCTTGCCCTCCTTGGCGTCGGTGGCCGCCATGTAACTGACCATCAGGTCGGTGATGGCTTCGCGGGACTCGAGGGCGTCGAGCCGTGCGAGCAACCTTGTGACGGTGGCGTCTTCCACGAGGGACTCAGACATCGGTCAGTGCCTTTCGGTAACGCTCGATCAACCATTGATTGAGTTGTGGGATGTTCGACTCCATCCACGACAACGGCCCGCGGGGTGCGTAGCGGGACCGCAGCCCCTGCTGGAGTGCGGCCGTCGTCACCGCGTCCTGGTGGATTGCGAGCTGCTTGCGTTCGAGGAACTTCTCGTAGGCGGTCATGAAGCCCGGCTCCTCGACCGCCGACTTGGGGTACAGATTGACCCGGCGCAGATCGAACGAGCCCGGCCCGGTCGGCGCGATCATGGCCAGCTGCACGAACGTGGGCTGCAGAATGCTGAACAGCATGGGCGGGATGGACGCGAACATCACCCGCTTGCGCTGCTCCTCGGTCAGGTCCGGGATGATGGCGGTGGTGCGCTTACCGTCGGTGCTGGCCAGTCCGGCGTTCTCGTCGAGCAGATACGTCGGGTGCATCACCTGTCCGTCACCCTCATGGAACTCGTAGAACCGGGCGTTCTTGGCCGGGGCGGCCTCGTGCACTCCGCGATGCACATAGCTGGTGTGATACGGCTCCAGCGCGTTGTCGTGATGGATCTTCCAATTCCATTGCTGCGCAGGGAAAACCTGCGCCGGCAACGGGATGAGCTCCTCGATGCCGAAGGTCGAGAGCTCCTCGTCCATGCGGGCCACCGTCGGGGCCAGCGGGGCGGCATCGGGGTCGAAGTTGACGAAGATCAGACCGTGGAACACCTCACAACGGATCTGCGGGAGCCGGATGCTCTCCCGCAGTTGCTTCACCGGCACGGTCTCGGTCATGGACGGGGCAGCCACCAATCGCCCATCGAGATCGAACTGCCAGTTGTGGTACGGGCACACCATCCGTCTGCCGTTGAGGCAACCGGTCTCGGTGGTGCGGTTCTCTGCTGCGAGGCCGCCGAACAGTGGCTGGCCGCGGTGCTGACACACCGCCGACATCGCGCGTATCTCGCCGGAGAGGTCCCGCAACACCACGATGGGTTCGTCGATGATGGTCAGCGGCAATTGGTCTCCGGGCTGCGGAATCTCACCGACATGCCCCACGCACAGCCACTCCCGGGCGAATATGGCCTCCTTCTCGAACTCCCAGAAGGCGTCGCTGGTGTACACCTCGGGCGGTAGCAGGCGTGCGGTCGCCACCGGATCGGTGCAACGGTCGACATCTTCGAGCACCCGCCGCGCTGTTTCCAGGGCAGCGGAGCTGAGGTGTGCGGGCAAGCTGGCCTCCCTATGTGGATTTTGAATCCCAAAAGTAGCGAGGTCGTGTTACGCGCCGGTCACACCAGATGACGATGGCGAGAAATATGGTGCTCGACGTCAGCGTTCGGCGGCGTCAGCGTTCGGCGGCGTCAGCATTCGACGACGTTGAGCGCCAATCCCCCGCGCGAGGTCTCCTTGTACTTGTCGGCCATGTCGGCGCCGGTGTCGCGCATGGTCTTGATCGCGGTGTCCAGGCTGACGTGGTGGCTGCCGTCGCCGAACAACGCCATCCGCGCCGCGGTGATGGCCTTGACCGAGGCCACGGCGTTGCGTTCGATGCACGGGATCTGCACCAGCCCGCCGACCGGGTCACAGGTCAGCCCGAGGTTGTGTTCGATGCCGATCTCGGCGGCGTTCTCGACCTGGGCCGGGGTGCCGCCCAGTACGGCGGCCAACGCGCCCGCTGCCATCGAGCAGGCCGAACCCACCTCGCCCTGGCAACCGACCTCCGCACCCGAGATCGATGCGTTGGCTTTGAACAGCTGCCCGATCGCGGCCGCGGTCAACAGGAACTCCACCACGCCGTCCTCGTCGGCACCCGGTACGAACCGCCAGTAGTAGTGCAGCACCGCCGGGATGATGCCGGCCGCACCGTTGGTCGGCGCCGTCACGACCCGCCCGCCCGCGGCGTTCTCCTCGTTGACCGCCAGCGCGTAGACCGTGACCCAGTCCATCGCGTACAGCGGGTCGGACGGGTCGGCTTCCAACGCCTCGGCCAGCGCGCGGGCCCGTCTGCGCACGCGCAGGGTGCCCGGCAGCGTCCCTTCGGCGGCCAGACCGTTCTCCACACATTCACGCATCGCCGACCAGATGCGCAGCAGCCCGTCCCGCAGTCCCGGCCCGTTGCCGATCGCCGCCTCATTACCGGCCACCAGATCGGCGATGCTGCAGCGGTTTTCGCTGGCCAAAGCGATGAGCTCGGCGCCGGTGTGGAACGGGAAGGGAATCGTGACGTCATCGACGGGAGCCGCCGTCGCCTCGTCCTCGTCGACCACGAAGCCGCCGCCGACGGAGTAATAGACGCGCCGGTCGAGGTTGGAGCCGTCGCCGCGACGGGCGTGGAACACCATGCCGTTGCTGTGGAAGTCCATTGCCGTGGTGGACAGGACGATATCGGAAGCCATGTCGAAGGCGATCGATGGCCCGCCGTCCAGGCACAGCCGACGGCTGTCGCGGACGTCCTCGACGCGGGTGTGCGCCGCCACCGGGTCCACCGTCTCGGGCTCTGCGCCCTCGAGCCCGAGCACCACCGCGCCGAGGGTGCCGTGCCCGGTTCCCGTCGCCCCCAGCGACCCGAGCAGTTCGACGCGGACGTGCGCCACCACATCGAGCACCCCGCGGGCGCGCAGACGCTCGACGAACCGGTGTGCCGCGCGCATCGGACCGACCGTGTGCGAACTCGACGGCCCAATTCCGATCGAGAAGAGGTCGAACACCGAAACGGCCATATTTCGAAACGTAGTGGCGAGTGCGCGTCTGCGCCATCCTGCTCACCATTAGAGGACTTAGGACTCCTGTCTGCCAGGTGTTTGCTGCTTAGCGTGGAAATGCCGGACGCCCACCACGGTGTCGCGGCAGGTAGGAGGTCTGGCTGTGGTGCCATCCGAGGCGGCCCTCAAACCGCTGCGTTCGGTGGGGGGTTTCTACGCCATGGCCTTGGACACCCTCGTCGCGATGTTCAAGCCGCCCTTCGCCGGTCGCGAGTTCGTGCTGCAGACCTGGTTCGTCGCGAAGGTGGCCGTCATGCCGACGCTGTGCATGGCGATTCCGTTCACCGTCCTCGTGGTCTTCACCCTCAATGTGCTGCTGACCGAGTTCGGCGCCACCGATTTCGCCGGGACCGGCGCAGCCGCCGCCGCGGTCACAGAGATCGGGCCCATCGTCACGGTGCTCGTCGTCGCCGGCACGGGAGCCACGGCCATGTGCGCCGATCTCGGTTCCCGGACCATCCGCGAAGAACTCGACGCGCTGCGCGTCATGGGCGTGGACCCCGTACACCGCCTGGTGGTGCCCCGAGTTCTGGCAGCCACCCTGGTCGCCGTATCGCTGGTGTCGCTGGTGACCTTCATCGGCCTCGCCGGCTCTTTCGCCTTTGCCGTGTTCGTCCAACACGTCACCCCGGGTGCGTTCGTGGCGGGCCTCACCCTGTTCACCGGACTGCCCGAGATCCTGTTGGGACTGGTCAAGGGCGCCTTGTTCGGCACTGTTGCGGCCCTCATCGCCTGCTACAAGGGAATGTCGGTGCGCCGGGGCCCCCAAGGTGTCGGCAACGCCGTCAACGAAACCGTCGTGTACGCGTTCATCGCCCTGTTCGTCATCAACATCGTCGCGACCGCTGTCTATTACGCGAGTGTGAAATGACCGCGCTGCAACGGCTCCCCCTGCGGGCGACCGCGGCGCAGGGCCTGGCTCGGGGTTGGAACGGTATCGGAACCCAGATCGCGTTCAATGCCCGGTCCGTGCGCGAGATCACGATTGCCCTCGTCCGCTACCGCACCGAGATCCTCCGTCTGATAGCCCAGATGAGCCTGGGCACAGGCGCATTGGCGCTGATCGGGGGCACGGTGGTGGTTGTCGGATTCCTGACTCTGGCCACCGGCGCCGTCATCGCCGTGCAGGGCTACAACGAACTGGCCGGGATCGGCGTGGAGGCGATGACGGGCTTCATCTCCGCCTACGTCAACGTCCGGATCATCTCCCCCGCCGTGGCCGGGGTCGGCTTGGCGGCCACGATCGGTGCAGGAGCCACCGCGCAACTGGGGGCGATGCGCATCGCCGACGAGATCGACGCCCTCGAGGTGATGGCGGTGCGGTCGGTGGCATACCTGGTGTCCACCCGTGTCGTCGCCGGGGTGGTCGTGGTGATCCCGCTGTACTGCGTCGCGATGGTGTGCGCATTCCTGGCGGCCCGGGTCGGCACTACCGGGTTCTACGGTCAGTCCACCGGTATCTACGACCACTACTTCAACACGTTCCTCAACTCGACCGACCTGCTCTGGTCGTTCGGCACCGTGGTGCTGATGGGCGTCGCGGTGATGCTGGTGCACACCTACTACGGCTACACCGCGTCCGGGGGGCCGGCCGGCGTGGGTGAGGCGGTCGGGCGGTCGGTGCGTACATCGTTGATCGTGCTGACCCTGCTGCTGTTGGCAGTCGCCATGTCCATCTACGGCCAGTCCGGCAACTTCCACCTCTCCGGGTAGCACGCGATGTCGGAACCACGGTCGGAAGGACTGAACCCCGGGTGGTGGACGTTGATGTTCGTGGTCGCCGTCATTGCCACGATCGCGACGACGACGGCCCTCTTCTCCGGCTCGCTGCGCGACCGTGTACCGGTGACCCTGATCGCGGATCGCGCCGGTCTGGTGATGGACCGCGGAGCGAAGGTGATGTTCCGAGGCGTGCAGATCGGTCGGGTGGGCAGGGTCGTGGGTGGGCGCGGTCAGGTGAGCTTGACCCTGGAGATCGAGCCGGATCAGCTGGAGTACATCCCGGCCAACGTCGGGGCACGCATCCGGTCCGGAACCCTGTTCAGTGGCAAGTTCGTCGAGCTGGTGTACCTGGGTGACCCCAGCGCCGAGCGGCTGGCCGCGAACGCAGTCATCACCTCCGCCGACGTCAGCACGGAGATCAACACCCTTTTCCGCGATGTCTCCGCCATCCTCGCGCGGGTCGATCCCGAGAAGCTGCAGGCCGTACTGTCCGCGCTCGCCGAAGGCCTGCGCGGCCACGGCGCGACGATCGGCCAGACCATCACCGACACCAACGAGGTGCTCACCGCGATCAACGCCCGCACCGAGACCATCACCGCCGACGGGCGCGCGCTCCGCGAGATCGGCGACACGTACGACGCTGCGGCGCAGGACATCCTGGTCGCACTCGAGGCCGCTACGACCACCAGCGCCACCGTGTCCGGCCACGCCCGGGAACTGGACGCGCTGCTCACCGGTGTGGTCGGCCTGGCCCGCGGCGGTATTGACCTGTTGGGCGCCAGCCAGCCCAACATCACCACGGCGGTCGAGGCCTTCGAGTCAACCGCCCGGCTGCTGCTGAAGTACAGCCCGACCTTCACCTGCACGCTCGTCGGCGCGAAGACCGCTCTGGACTCCGGCTATCTCGACGCCACCGGAGCCGCCAACGGCACCTCGTTGATCCTCGACAGCGCATTGCTGTTCGGGCCGGACGCCTACCGGTACCCGCAGAACCTGCCGATCGTTGGGGCCCGAGGTGGACCGGGAGGACGGCCGGGCTGCGGCTCATTGCCCGACATAGCCGCCAATTGGCCTGTGCGGCAGCTCATCACGAACACCGGGTGGGGCACCGGACTGGACATCCGGCCGAATCCCGGCATCGGATTCCCGGGGTACGCCGATTACTTCCCGGTTACCAGGGCGGTGCCCGAAGCGCCCAGTGTGCGCTATCCGGGTGGCCCGGCGCCCGGCCCGGTCCCCTACCCGGGCGCCCCACCGTACGGAGCAGCGCTGTACGCCCCCGACGGAACCCCGTTGTGGCCCGGCCTCCCTCCGGCGCCGCCGCCCGGCGCGCCTCGCGAACCCGGACCTCCACCGCCGGGCGCGGAACCGTTCGTGGAACCCGCTCCGGCGCACCTGCAGCCCGCGCCGACCCCACCGACGCCGACCGCGGCGTCCCCGACAAGGTGAGGAGGCCACGATGAGGGAGAACCTCCGGGGTGCGTTGTGGCGCGTCGGCATCTTCCTGACAGTGTGCGCTGTCGGCCTGACGGCGATGCTGGCGGTCTTCGCCCAGCTGCGTTTCGAGACCGAAACAAGGTACACAGCGGAGTTCCGCACGGTGTCCGGGCTGGAGAACGGCAATTTCGTCCGGATCGCCGGTGTCGAGGTCGGGAAGGTCCAGAAGATCAGCATTCGGGATGACGGGACCGCCCTGGTGGACTTCGGTACCGACTCCTCAGTGGTACTCACCGAGGGCAGTAGAGCGGTGATCCGCTACCGGAACCTCATCGGGGAGCGTTACCTGGCGCTCGAGGAAGGTGTCGGCGGCACCCGGGTGCTGCGGCCCGGCGCCACCATCCCGCTCTCCCACACGGCACCCGCGCTCGACCTCGACGCACTCCTCGGCGGCTTCCGGCCGCTGTTCCGCGCGTTGGACCCCGAGCAGGTCAACGCACTGTCCGACCAGCTGATCGAAGCTCTGCAAGGCGAAGGCGCGACGATCACGGCGTTCCTGACCCAGGCCGCCAACCTGACCTCCAAACTGGCCGACCGTGACCAGCTGATCGGGCAGGTCATCACCAACCTCCACGCCATGGTGGGGTCGGCGGGCGAGCACAGCGCACAGCTCGCCAGCGCCGTCGATTCACTGTCGGTCTCGCTGGCGTCGATGGCCGAGCGTCGACAGGATCTGCGCAACGGACTGGTCCACGCCAACCAGGCCGCGGCATCTCTGGGTGATCTGCTTTCACAGGGTCGCGAGCCGTTCAAAACCGTTGTCCGCGAGGCTGATCGAACGGCCGATGCCGTGCTATCGGATCGAGAATACTTCGAGCAGCTCCTCGACACCCTGCCCGACGCCTACCGGATGCTGAACCGGCAGGGCCTCTATGGAGATTTCTTCAGCTTTTATCTCTGTGACCTGATCCTGAAGCTGAACGGCAAAGGTGGACAACCCGTCTATGTCAAGGTCGTCGGCCAGAGCGGCGGGAGGTGCACGCCCAGATGAAGTCGTTCGCCGAGCGCGATCCCATCATCGTCGGTGTGGTCGGGGTCGCCATCACCATCGGTGTCGTGATCGGATCCCTCAACTACGGCAAGCTTCCGTTCGTCAGCGGGAACCGTTCCTACTCAGCGTATTTCGCCGAAGCGGGCGGACTGCTGACCGGAGCTGCGGTGCAGGTGGCCGGCTTCAAGGCGGGTGAGGTTACCGATATCGCTCTCGACGGCCCACGGGTGTTGGTCACCTTCGACGTCGACAAGAACATCCGCCTCGGAGTCCGCACCGACGCCGCGATCAAGACCAGGAGCATCCTCGGGGCGAAGGTCCTGGAACTGACGCCGAGAGGTGACGGCACGATGTCGGGACCCATTCCCCTGGACCGGACCACCTCGCCCTACCAACTGCCGGATGCCCTCGGCGATCTGACCGCCACCATCAGTCAGCTCGACACCGAGCGGTTGTCGGACTCCTGGCAGGTCATGGCCGACGAGTTCTCTCAGACCGCTCCCGCGGTCAGGAGCGCACTGCAGGGTGTGGCGCGCTTCTCCCGGACACTCAACGACCGCGACGCACAGCTGCGCAAACTGCTCACCGACGCCGACACGGTGACCAGATTACTGGCGGACCGCAGCGACGCCATCGTGACGATGCTCGCCGACAGCGACGCGCTGCTGACCGACCTGATGAGCCAGAGCCAGGCCCTCGACGAGATCTCGGGCACCATCGCGACGGTGGGCCGCCAGATCGAGGAGGCCGTCGCCGAGAACAGGCAGACGCTGGCGCCCGCGCTGGACAAGTTGAACCAGCTCCTGATGATCGTCGATGACCGAAAGGAACGGATCAGGCTCGCGATCAAGGGTTTCAACCAGTACGCCATGTCGCTGGGAGAATCGATGTCCTCGGGACCGTTCTTCAAGTTCTACATCGCCAACCTGTTGCCCGGGCAGTTCATTCAGCCGTTCGTCGACGCCGCGTTCTCTGACCTCGGCCTCGATCCGGCCGTCCTGACACCGGCCCAGCTGACGGATCCGCAGGTCGGCCAGCCTGGAACGCCGGCGCTGCCGGTGCCGTTCCCCCGGACCGGGCAGGGCGGCGACCCGCGGCTGACCGTGCCCGACGCGATCACCGGCATCCCCGACGATGCCCGCTACCCCTACCGTGAACCGGTGCCGGCACCGATGCCCGGTGGCCCGCCACCCGGACCGCCAGCCGACCCGTCGCCGACCCCGGCGCCGACACCCGTCCTGGTGCCGGGCCCGCCCGTCGACGGGGGTGACCGATGAGCAGGCGTGCCGTCCTGCGCGTCGGCCTGGCCGCCCTGCTCACGGCGGTGTGCGCCGTCGCCACCACGCTGCTGGTGCAGGCTGCCGGCGAAGCGGGCCGACGAACGGTGATCGGCTACTTCGCAAACAGCAACGGCATATTCGTCGGTGACGAGGTGCGCATCCTCGGAGTGCCGGTCGGCAGGATCGACAAGATCGAGCCCGAACCGACCCGAGTCAAGATCACCTTCTGGTACGACGGCCGGTATCAGGTGCCCGCCGAGGCCAACGCAGTGATCCTCTCCCCCGCCATCGTGACCGCACGGGTCATCCAGCTGACACCGGCCTACACCGGCGGGCCGGAGTTGCCGGACCACGCAGTGATCAACGAAGATCGCACCGCCGTTCCGGTCGAGTGGGACGACCTGCGCCTGCAGCTGGAGCGAATCAGCGATCTGGTGCGACCGACTGAGCCGGGAGGAACGAGCACGCTCGGATCCGTCGTGCACACCACCGCCGAGACGCTGCGCGGTCAGGGTGCCGATCTGCGGAAGACGATCATCGAACTGTCACAGGCGATTTCGCTGCTCGATGACCACAGCGACGAGCTGTTCGGCAGCCTGGCGAACCTGTCGATCCTGGTCTCGGCCCTGCAGGACAGCGGCGAGGTTATGCGACGGCTCAACACCAACCTCGCTTCTGCGACCGGGCTGTTGATCGACGACGGCAATGAGATCGGGAACGCCGTCTCGGCGCTCGACGCCGTGGTCGGAGATCTGCGCACGTTCGTCGCCGACAACCGGGAATCGTTCGGTGTCGCGACGGACAGACTCATGTCGGTCTCCACGACGCTGACGGCCAGTCTCGAGGACATCAAGCAGTCGCTGCACGTCGCCCCGAACGCGCTGCAGAACCTCATGAACACCTATCAACCCGCACAAGCCACGATGGGTGGCGCGTACGCCTTCAATAACTTCGCGGACCCGATCACCTTCTTGTGCGGAGCGATACAGGCCGCGTCGCGGTTGGGTGCCGAGCAGTCGGCCAAGCTGTGTGTCCAGTATCTGGCGCCGATCGTCAAGAACCGCCAGTACAACTTTCCGCCGCTGGGCGAGAACCTCATCGTCGGAGCCGCCGCCCGGCCCAATGAGGTCACCTACAGCGAAGACTGGATGCGACCCGACTACATTCCGCCGCCGACCACGAATCCGGCTGCGCCACAGCAGCAGTGGCCGCTCCTGCCGGCCGAGGCACGGCACCCCCATCCGTCTGAGGGTCTGACCGGGATGATGCTGCCGCAGGAGGGCCGATGAGACACCCAACGCTGACCCGGATGACGGCCGCACTGGTCGCTGTGGCGATGGCAGCCACCGGCTCCGCGTGTGCGTGGCGCGGCCTGAACTCGATACCCCTGCCGGGGACCGCGGGCCGGGGCCCGGGCTCCTACACGATCCAGGCGCAACTGCCCGACGTCCGCACCATCGAGCCGAATTCCCGGGTGCAGGTGGACGACGTGACGGTCGGGACCGTCACCAGGATCGAGCGTCAGGGCTGGCACGCGCTGTTGACGATGAGCATCGACGGCGGCGTCGAGCTGCCGGCAAACGCGACGGCAACCGTCGGCCAGAGCGGCCTGCTCGGTTCGCTGCACGTCGAACTGGCACCGCCCAGTGATGGTCCACCGAGCGGAAGGCTGCAGGACGGGTCGCTGATCCCGCTGTCGTCGGCCGGCCGGTACCCCTCGAGCGAGCAGATGCTGTCGGCGATCACGTTGCTGCTCAACGGCGGCGGCGTCGGCGAGGTGCACGACATCACGGAGTCACTGGGCACCGCGCTGTCCGGTCGTGAACAGGACCTGCGCAGTCTGCTCGATCAGTTGGACAGGTTCAGCCGCTACGCCGACGACCAGGCCGGCGACATCATCGCCACCGCGGAGAGCCTCAACAGGCTGGCGGGACAGTTCGCCGACGAGAAACCGGTTCTGGACAACGCCCTGGAGACCATCCCCGCGGCGCTGCAGGTGATCAACCATGAGCGGCAGAATCTGGTGGACGCACTCGATGAACTCGGCGAGTTCAGCGCACTGGTGGCCGATTCCACGAATCGAACCACGGACAGTCTGGTCGCCGAACTCTCCAGTCTCGGTCCGGTGCTGCAGTCAGTGGCCGATGCCGGGCCCGCACTGACCCGGGCTCTGGGCCTGTTCGCCACCTACCCGTTCCCGACCGACAACGTCGGGGTCTGGCAGCGCGGTGACTATGCCAACCTCACCGCTGTGATCGACCTGACGTTGAGTCGCCTCGACGCGTCGTTTCTCACCGGGACACGCTGGGAGGGTGACCTGACCGAGTTGGAGTTGCAGTGGGGCCGCACGATCGGCCAGCTGCCCAGCCCCTACACCGGGGGCAATCCCCTCCTTGCGCCGTACCGGTGGGACCAAGGGCGATGACGTGCCCCCGCTGACACTACGCATCCGCATTCAGCTGGCGGTCTTCGCCGCGGTCGCACTGGTCTTTGCCTCTGCCATGGTCTTCGGCTATATCAGGCTGCCCGCCATGTTCGGGATCGGCCGCTATCAGGTCACCGTCGAACTGCCACGGACCGCGGGCGTCTACCCCGGCGGAAACGTCACCTATCGCGGAGCGGAGGTCGGCCGCATCAAGGACGTACACCTGACCGAGACCGGAGTGGCGGCGGTGCTGTCACTGAGGTCGGGCCTGCCGATCCCCGCGGACCTCGACGCGCAGGTGCACAGCCAGTCGGCGGTCGGTGAGCAGTACATCGCGCTGCTGCCCCGGAGGGTTTCGGCGCCGCTGAAGGAGGGCGACGTGATCTCCGTGGACCGAACCTCGGTGCCCCCCGACTTCGACTCGGTGCTGGACTCGTTGAACACCGGACTCAACGCGATCCCTCACGACGACCTGCAGACGGTGGTCGACGAGTCCTACGTCGCATTCGCCGGCCTCGGGCCGGACCTGTCCCGGCTCGTCACCGGAGGCGGCCGGCTCGCGGCCGACGCGCGCGAGAACCTCGACCCGCTGCTCAATCTGATCGACCGATCGACACCGATCCTGCAGGCGCAGAAAGACTCCCGGACGGCAATCGGCGAATGGTCCACGCAGGTGGCGACGATCGGTCAACAGGTGCGTGACAGCGACGGCGCGATCGCCCAGCTTCTGCAACAGGGTCCCCCGGCGGTCGAGGAAGCCCGCCTGCTTCTGGAGCGGATCCAGCCGACGGTGCCGATCCTGGCCGCGAACCTGGCCAGCGTGGCGCCCGTACTGGTCACCTACCAGGCCCACCTCGAGCAGCTGCTCGTACTGCTGCCGCAGGGTGCGGCCGTCGCGCAGGCGATCGTGCTGGCCAACCGGGATAGTCCGCAGCCCTACCGGGGTGCGTACCTGAGCCTGAACCTCAGTCTCAACCAACCGCCGCCGTGCACCACCGGCTTCCTGCCCGCGCAGCAGCAACGGGCAGCGGTGCTGGAGGACTACCCGGACCGGCCGCCCGGCTATCTCTACTGCCGGGTGCCCCAAGACTCGTCGCTGGGTGTGCGCGGTCTGCGGAACCTCCCGTGCGTCACCCGTCCCGGTAAACGCGCACCCACTGTCGCGATGTGCGAGAGCGACGAGGTGTACGTGCCGCTGAACGACGGCTACAACTGGAAGGGCGACCCAAACGCGACGGTATCGGGCCAACCGGTTCCCCAACCACCAACTGTTCCAAGCGAACCCACGCCGGTCGCGGCAGCAGAGTACGACCCTGCGACGGGGATGTACACCGGACCCGACGGGCAGGTGCACCGCCAGGGCGACCTGGTCGGCGGCGCGAGCGGCGACCGCCCGTGGCAGTCGATGCTGGTGCCGCCGAGCCGGCCCGTCAGGGCTTCGGGGTGACTTCGACGCTGGGCGGTAGCGGCGAAGGTTCGGGTTGGGTGGAGCGCCGCACAATGGAGAACGTCACCGCTCCCCCGGCCAGCACCGCGACGGTGATCCCGGCCAACAACAGCGGACGTCGTCGGGCACGGGAGCTACGAGGGGACTTGCGGGCCTTCTCCAGGGCCTGCGGCAGTCCGGCGACAACCTCCTGGGCAGCGGCGACCTCGGCGGCCAGCACCTCTTGGGCGTTGGCGAGTTCGGCCTTAACCTGTCGTGCGACCTTGCTGCGGCGGTACCGATCGGCGGTCCACGAGGCAGAGGAGAGCACCGAGCCGACTCCGAGACCCACCACTCCCCTGGTGACGTCGACCGGCCCCACCGTCGAGTACTTCAAACCACGGGAGAGCCGCTGGCTCGGGGTCAGTCGTTCGCGGGTCTTGGAGCTCATGTCCCACCTCATTTCGGGCTGTCGGATGTCCGCGCCCCAGCCTGCCATCTCGGCCCAGCGGACGGCGGCTGGTTGGCCGTCAGACCGGGCGTGGCAGACTGGATCGCCGTGACGAGTCCTATACAGACCGCGACCGCGACCCTGCACACCAACCGCGGCGACATCAAGATCGCCCTGTTCGGAAACCATGCCCCCAAAACGGTGTCCAACTTCGTCGGATTGGCCCAGGGCACCAAGGAATACAGCACGGAGAATGCGTCGGGTGGCTCGTCAGGGCCGTTCTACGACGGCGTGATCTTCCACCGCGTGATCGACGGCTTCATGATCCAGGGTGGCGACCCCACCGGCACCGGCCGTGGCGATGCGGGCTACAAGTTCGCCGACGAGTTCCATCCCGAGCTTCAGTTCGACAAGCCCTACCTGCTGGCGATGGCCAACGCCGGGCCGGGCACCAACGGCTCCCAGTTCTTCATCACCGTCACCGAGACGCCGCACCTGAACCGCCGGCACACCATCTTCGGCGAGGTCGTCGACCCCGAGTCACGCAAAGTTGTGGACGCGATCGCCACCACGGCGACCGATCGCAGCGATCGCCCCACCGACCCGGTGGTGATCGAGTCGATCACCATCTCCTAGCTTCACCTAGCCAAATGTGCGGCCGGAGCAGGCCGGCTCGCAGACGAGCCCGGCCTGGTCCGTCGTGCCCAGCACGACAGGCCATGCCGGTGTCACGACGGCGCGGTGCCCGGGGCGTAACCGGCGTCGGTGAGAGCGTCGAGCACGCGCAGCGGATCGGTGCCGAGGTCCCAGCGACTCAGCACCATCAGTTTGTCGTCGGTGGTGTCGATCTCCAGTAATCGGACTTTTCTGCCGATACGCCGGAACTCGGTGATGCGGATGCGGTTGATATCGGCGGTTGTGAGCTGCCTCACGCCGAACCACCCGCGATAGACCAAACCCGCGTCGGTGATTGCCAGTTTTGGACGCGCACGCCACGATGCCACTGCAAACAACACCAGACCGACACCCGCCGCCCCGACGAGAACGCGCCCAGGAGGGTCTGTGACCAGCGTCACAGCCCCCACGCCCATCAACACACCCAACAATCCGGCGACGACGATGCTTGCCGGGGGCGGGCCCCATTGAGTTTGCTGCATGGGCTGCTTACACCCTCCTACCGCGAAGAACGAGGTTATCCACAGGTGCTATCCCCAATGGGGATGAATAACATCCGTGTGATCTGGTGACCGCCGGGTTGCGCGCGAGAGAACGCGAAGCATCGAGGATGGATTCAATCCGGGCACCCCGGCGCCCTACCTCCACCGCATGGTCAGCAGCAGGCCGGTGATCATGAAAGCAAACGCGATCGCGTAGTTCCAGACATTCAGATCGGCCATCCACTGCAGGAAGCCAGGGACGTCGGGTCCGCTGCCGGCCAACTGGAACACAATCAGCCACACCAGCCCGATCAGCATCAGACTGACGAAGAACACCACAAACCACATGCTGGACGGGCCGGCCTTGACCTTGACCGGAGTCCGGCTCACCGGATTGATGGTGAAGTCGTTCTTCTTGCGGACCTTGGACTTGGGCATGCGTACCTTCGGACGTTCGGCGCCGCGTCTGGTACCGGTGCGGTCAACGACCGGTCAGTGCGACGATGTGTGGGTAAAGCCTAACGCAGGGCGACAGAGCAGCTTCGTAGAGACAGAGCAGCTTCGTAAAGACAGAGCAGCTTCGATCAGACGAGGCAGCTTCGAATCTTCCGACTGAAAGACCGAGCACCGAAAGAGACGACATGGACGACGGCAGCACAGCACGCCGTAGTCGATCCCGGTGGCGCCTCGGGGTCCCGGTGGTATGTGTCGCCGCCGGCCTGCTGCTCGGGACCACCCACGGCGTTTCCGGAGGCGACGAGATCCGTCGCAGCGACGCGCCGCGGCTGGTCGACCTGGTGCGCGAATCCCAGCAGTCTGTCGATGGGCGGACCGCCGACCGGGATGCGCTGGCATTGGAGATCGACAACCATCACGGGGGCTCCCCGGGTGCGGATGCCGCCTTGACCGCCATTCTGAACCGCGGGGATCTGCTGGCCGTCGAGGCCGGACTGTCCCCGCTGCGTGGCCCAGGCCTGGTCGTCACCCTCACCGACGCCCAGCGCGATGCGCAGGGCCGCTTCCCCCGGGACGCGTCACCGGACGACCTCGTGGTGCATCAGCAGGACATCTCGGCCGTGCTCAACGCGTTGTGGCGCGCCGGGGCCGAGGGCATCCAGGTACAGGATCAGCGGCTCATCGCGACGTCGGCGGTCCGGTGCGTCGGCAACACCCTGCTACTCAACGGCCGGACTTACAGTCCGCCGTACGTCATCTCAGCCGTCGGGGACGCCGACGCCATGCAATCGGCGCTGGCCGAGTCCGAATTGGTGACGCTCTACAAGCGGTACGCGGTGCGGTTCGGGCTCGGATACACCGAGGAGACCCGCGACGACGTGGAGTTGGCGGCCTACGAGGGGACGGTGCGGATGAAGTACGCCCGGCCGATCGGACCCCTCGGTTACTGATCGCGGGTCAGCGACCGCTTGGTCACCCGAACGATCTCCACTGCGACCTCTGGGGAGCGACCAACGTTCCTGCGAACCCGACCGCTGCCGCCGCTGTGCCCGTGATTTAGGCACGACTGTCAATTTAGCTGTTGGCAGCCGGATTCGATTGCGCAAGGCGGTCGAGCGGGTAAAGAGGAGTCAAACCTGAAGTGCCACAACCGGAATTGTTGCGCCTCGCGAAGGGGTGCGCCCTCGGGCCACGTCTGGTACCTTCGCTGCATAAGCGCTGAGCAAATCCACAGGTATCTGACAGCGAACGTTCAGCATCGGTCTACCGGTGCGACGACCGTGACATGGACCAGGTTGTGGGTTGCCGGCGTTGATCGCACCCCGTCGGCCAGGAGGATCGGTGTGAACAATCCGCGCCATCGGGCACTCGCGGCCATGGTTGCCGTATCGCTACCGCTCGGCCTATCACTGCCGCCCGCACCGCTGGCGACCGCCGCCACCGTGCTGGTCTCGGAGGGACTCAGACAGGAGCGGGGCAGCGCGCAGACGGCATTCAATGGCGCGTTCTGCAAGCAGAACACCTGCCGCTCGATCAGCTCCGGTCCGCTCGATGTGCAGACCAGCTCGCGGCAGCTCCAGGACGCGGTCGATGCCACACCCGGGGACATCATCCTGGTGGGGTACTCGCTGGGCGCCGCCGGAACCTATGACCGTCTGCGCGAGTGGGAGCGGGACCCGGACCGGGCGCCGGATCCGGAACGGGTGATCCTGATCGTCACCTACGGAAATCCGGTGAACAAGTTCGGCGGAGCGGACCGCAGGCTGCCCGGCACCGGACTGCCGGCACACCAGCCGTACCAACATCTCGACGTCGTCGCCCAGTACGACAGTGTCGCCGACCGGCCCACCCGGTTCGGGCTGTACTCGGCGATCAATGCCCAATTCGCCCGTCACTTCGCCTATTTCGAGGACATCGATATCGATGATCCGGACAACCTGGTCTACCGGGACGGCAACACCACCTACATGCTGATCGAGGCGAAGACGTTGCCAATGCTGGTTTGGGTGCAGCCGTTCGTCAGCGAGCAGCGCATGAGTGAGCTGGACGCGCGGTTCCGGCCGCTGGTGGAGCGCGACTACGACCGGCCCGACTACGTGCGGCAGGGGGAGGGAGCCGACTGGGGCAATGGAACCCCACCTCCGAGCGTGGCACCGCCCAGTGTGGCGACTGCGCCGGAGCCGTCGCCCGGAGCGTTCGAGGCGGCGGAGCAGCCCGCGACCGTGCAGGCATTGTCCGGTGAGCGCCGCAGCCAGGCGGCGGAACCGGAAGTGGACTACAGCCCCGACGATGGCACCGACGACAGCACCGACGAAGGCACGGACTACGACACGGACGAGGCTGAGGACGCGTGGGCTGATGCGGTGTCGTCCGACGACGACGGCGCCGACGGCGACGACCGGGGCAGCGGGTGGACGACCTCGCTGTCGCCCAGGGCGCTGCTCTTCGGTGGCGGTCGCGGCGACGACACCCGGCAACGGGCCGGCGACAGCGTCACCGGCGGCGGCACCGACAGCGACAGCACCGGCCCGGGCAGCAGTGGCAGTGGTGGCGCAGCCGGCGGTGACGGCGGCACCGACAAGTAGGCGGGCGACGCGGCCTGAGCGGTCGAACGCAGCCGAGCGGTAGCCTGTCCGGATGCAGGTTCTGGTCGTCGACAACTACGACAGCTTCGTGTTCAACCTGGTCCAATACCTGGGTCAGCTCGGAGTGGACGCCCAGGTGTGGCGCAACGACGACGACCGACTGGGCACCGACGCCGACGTACAGCACGCCGCCGAGGAGTTCGACGGGGTGCTGCTCAGTCCCGGGCCCGGCACCCCGGAACGCGCGGGGGCTTCCATCGACCTGGTCCACGCGTGCGCACAGACACGTACTCCGTTGCTCGGGGTTTGTCTCGGGCATCAGGCGATCGGCGTCGCATTCGGCGGGACCGTCGACCGCGCACCGGAACTGCTGCACGGCAAGACCAGTACGGTCCACCACACCGATCAGGGTGTGCTGAAGGGGTTGCCGGACCCGTTCATCGCGACGCGCTACCACTCGCTGACCATCCTGCCCGAGACAATGCCCGCCGAGCTGGAAGTCACCGCGACGACCGTCCCGGGCCAGGGAGCCGATGTGCCGGGCGGCGTGGTCATGGCCGTCCGGCATGTCGAACTGCCGATCCACGGTGTGCAGTTCCACCCTGAGTCAATCCTGACCCAGGGCGGCCATCGGATGCTCGCGAACTGGCTGGGGTACTGCGGCCAGACACCCTCGGAGGCACTCGTGCGCCGGCTCGAGAACGAAGTCGCCGACGCGGTCGCCGCCGCTACGACGCGAAGTTCAGCGTGATCCTGCTGCCATAGTTGACACCGGTGCCCGGTGACGGGCTCTGGTTCACCACCGCGTTCGTGCGCTGACCGCTGTTGGGGACATCTGCGCCCTTGTCCAGGACCCCGGTCCAACCCAGCGCCCGCAACCGCGGTTCGGCGTCGGTCCAGAACTGCCCGGTGAGATCCGGCATCACGAACTGATTGCCCCGCGACACCTGCATCTGGATCACGGTGTCCTCGGGAACCGTCTGCCCGGCCCCGGGTTCCAGACCGATCACCTGGCCGGCGGTGACGGTGCTGTCCACCTCGACCGGCACCGACCGAGTGAAACCTGACGTCGACAGGATCTGCTGGCATACCTCCACGGTCTGCCCGACGCATTCCGGAACGATCGCGGTCGCCGGGCCCTGACCCACCACGATGGTGATTTCGTTGGTGATCGCCGAGGTCTGATTGGCCGGCGGGACGGTCGAGAGCACCTGATCCCGCTGTTCGGGCGTCGACGTCGACGTGGTCTGCCGGAACCGCTCGAAGCCGGCATCGGTGAGGCGGCGTACCGCTTCGGCGTAGCTGAGGCCGGACACGTCGGGCACCTCGCGTTGTTCCGGACCGGTCGAGACATTGAGCGTGATCTCGTCACCGGCCGCCACCGAGGTGTTCGCGTCCGGCTCGGTGTTGATCACATGATCCGGGGGCACCTCGGAGTCCGGCTTCTGCTGCGTGCGGATGGTGAAGCCCCGGTTCTGCAGTGTCGCGATCGCGTCGGCCGAGGCCTGGCCACCGACGTCGGGGACCTGCACGTCGCGGGTCTCACCACCGAACATGTTGATGCCGATCGTGACAACGACGGTGAGCACCGCCAGCACGGCGACGGCGATCAGCCAGCGGCCCAGCGACCCCCCGCGCGGACTCTCGGTGTACCGCGGCTGATGGCCACCGGCCGGCTCGATCGGCTCGGTCCGGTGGTGGCCGGGCGCCGCGGCGAGCATCGAGGTGCGTTCGGCGTCGGTGAAGACCTTGGGCGCGTCCGGGGTTTCCCCGCTGTGCACGCGAACCAGGTCGGCGCGCATCTCCGCGGCGGTCTGGTACCGGTTGTCGGGGTTCTTGGCCAGTGCCTTGAGTACCACCGCGTCCAACTCGGGGGAGATGTCGCTGTGCCGCTGCGACGGCGGCACCGGGTCCTCCCGGACATGCTGGTAGGCCACCGCGACGGGGGAGTCCCCGACAAACGGCGGTTCCCCGGTCAGGATTTCGTAGAGCACACAGCCCAGCGAGTACACGTCGGAGCGGGCGTCGACCTTGACTCCGCGGGCCTGCTCGGGCGAGAGGTACTGCGCGGTGCCGATGACCGCCGCGGTCTGGGTGACCGGGTTGCCGGCGTCGGCGATTGCGCGAGCGATGCCGAAGTCCATCACCTTCACCGCGCCGGTCTTGCTGATCATGATGTTGGCCGGCTTGACGTCGCGGTGGATGATGCCGTGCTGGTGGCTGAAGTTCAGCGCCTGACAGGCGTCGGCGATCACCTCGATGGCGCGCTGCGAAGGCATCGGGCCCTCGTTGTGCACGATGTCGCGCAGGGTGACCCCGTCGACGTACTCCATCACGATGTAGGGCAGCGGCCCGGTCGGCGTCTCCGCCTCACCGGTGTCATAGACCGCGACGATCGCCGGATGGTTCAGGGCGGCGGCATTCTGCGCTTCACGGCGGAACCGCAGATAGAAGCTGGGGTCGCGGGCCAGATCGGCGCGCAGCACCTTGATCGCGACGTCGCGGTGCAATCGCAGGTCGCGTGCCAGATGGACCTCGGACATGCCGCCGAAGCCCAGAATCTCGCCGACTTCGTAGCGGTCGGAAAGGTGCTGTGGGGTCGTCATCGCTGTATCTGTTCTGAAACGTGCAGGCTCGTCACCGTCGACGGGTTGTCAACGGGCCGGGATACCCAGTATCGGTCAGGTTCATCATGGCCAAAGGCAGGTGGAGCCGCGCCCGGTGTCTCCGCTGGTGGCGACACCGTCTCGCCGGTGGGGGTCTCGGTGATCGTGGTCGGCGCCGGGGCATCCCTGCGGTCCTGGGCGTTGAGCACGATCAGGATGGCGATCACGATCGCCAACGCGCCCAGCACACCGGCGGCCCACAGCAGCGCGCGCTGCCCGGAGGAGAACGTGCGACGCGGCGGCGGGGCCGAGCGGTGATGGCTTCCGGTCGCGCGTGCCCGCGACGTCGCGGCCGGGGCGCGCCCGGTGGGTTCGGGGCCCGGTCTGGCCGCGATCGCCGGGGGCACCGCTGTCGGTGCCGCACGCCCGATGGACGGCGCGGCATTGGGCCGGGGGGGCCGGCGTCCGGATCGCACCGCCGCGACGGCGTCGGCGAACGGGCCGCCGGACTTGTAGCGCATGCCGGGATTCTTGACCAGGGTGATCTCGATCAGCTCACGCACGTTGGGCGGCAGATCGGCGGGCAGCGGGGGAGGAGTTTCCTTGATGTGCTTCATCGCAACGGTCAGCGCGCCGTCACCGGTGAACGGCCGCTTGCCCGAGACCGCTTCGTAGCCGACCACCCCGAGCGAGTACACATCGCTGGCGGCGGTGGCGTCGTGGCCCAGCGCCTGCTCGGGCGCAATGTACTGCGCGGTGCCCATGACCATGCCGGTCTGGGTCACCGGGGCGGCGTCGACGGCCTTGGCGATGCCGAAATCGGTCAGCTTCACCTGCCCGGTCGGCGTGATGAGGATGTTGCCCGGTTTGACGTCGCGGTGGACCAGACCGGCGGTATGGGCGACCTGCAGCGCCCGTCCGGTCTGCTCGAGCATGTCGAGGGCATGGCGCAGTGACAGCCGGCCGGTGCGTTTGATCACCGAGTTCAGCGGTTCGCCGTTGACCAGTTCCATCACCAGGTACGCGGTGCGGCCCTCGCCGTCGATGTCGGTCTCGCCGTAGTCGTAGACGCCGGCGATACCCGGATGGTTCAGCATGGCCACCGTGCGGGCCTCGGCGCGGAACCGCTCGACGAACTCCGCGTCCGTCGAGTACTCGGCTTTGAGGACCTTGATGGCGACCCGGCGGCCCAGGCGCGAGTCGACGCCCTCCCAGACCTGGCCCATGCCGCCGGTCGCGATGAGCCGCTGCAGCCGGTAGCGCCCGGACAGCGTGACTCCGACTCTTGGACTCATTTCTCGCCTCCGGCGAGGTGCCTCATTGGTGCGCCTCCGGCGAGGTGCCTTATTGGTGCGCCTCCGGCGAGGTGCCTCATGATGCCCCCCTCAGGGCCGCGGCGATGGTGGCGCGGCCGATGGGCGCTGCCAGCTCACCACCTGTGGCCGACAGCCGGTTCCCGCCGTTCTCGACGAGCACCGCCACTGCGACCTTGGGTGCCTGGGCAGGTGCGAAGGCGATGTACCAGGCATGCGGCGGCGTGTTGCGCGGGTCCGTGCCGTGCTCCGCAGTGCCGGTCTTGGATGCGATCTGCACGCCGGCGATGGCTCCCTTCTGCTGCGTCACCTGCTCGGCGGCGACCATCAAGTCCGTAAGTGTATCCGCGACTTGCTCGGTGACGACCCGCCGCTCTTCGGCGGGTGCCGTGGTGGCGATGTTCGACAGATCCGGACCGCGCAGGCTTTCCACCAGGTAGGGACGCATCGCGACACCGTTGTTGGCAACGGTGCCGGCGATCATGGCGTTCTGTAACGGAGTCAGCGCGACGTCGCGCTGCCCGATGCTCGACATACCGAGCGCCGCATCGTCGATGATCGGGCCGACGGTGGATTCGGCCACCTGCAGCGGAATGGTCGGCGGTACCTCACCGACTCCGAAGGCGTCCGCGGTGGTGCGCAGCGGGTCGGCGCCGGTGTCGATGCCCAGCTGGACGAATGCGGTGTTGCACGAATGGGCGAATGCGTACTGCAGCGATGTGGTCGGGCCGCCTCCGCACGGGGCGCCGCCGAAGTTCTCCAGCGTCGCCGTGCTGTCGGGCAACGGGATTCGCGGCGCCGCCGTCAGCTGGGTGTCCGGCGTCGCCCCGGCCTGCAGTGCCGCCGCGGTGGTGACCACCTTGAACGTCGACCCGGGGGGATAGGTCTCCGAGATCGCCCGGTTGAGCAAGGGTGAGTCGGGATCGTCGCGCAGCCGCTGCCAGGTTTCGGCCTGCTCGGCGACATCATGGGTGGCCAGCAGGTTGGGATCGTAGGACGGTGCGGACACCATCGCCAGGATCTTGCCGGTTGACGGTTCCAAGGCCACCACCGCGCCCGTGCACGGCCCGTCGCAGCCCTTCTCCATCGCGTCCCACGCCGCCTGCTGGACCTGCGGATTGATCGTCGTCGCGACGTTTCCGCCACGCGGGTCACGGCCGGTGAAGAAGTCGGCCAGCCGACGGCCGAACAGCCGCTGGTCGGAGCCGTTGAGAATGGTGTCCTCGGCGCGTTCGAGACCGGTGCTCGAATAGCTCAGCGAGTAGAAGCCGGTGACCGGCGCGTAGGCCAGCGGGTTGGGGTAGACGCGCAGGAAGCGGAACCGGCCCTGGGTGGACACCGAGTAGGCCAGCAGCTGTCCGCCGGCGGTGATCTGGCCGCGCTGGCGGGAGTACTCATCGAGCAGCACCCGCTGGTTGCGCGGATCCGACCGCAACCCGTCGGCGGTGAAGACCTGGGTGAGGGTGGCGTTGGCCAGCAGCAGCACGACCAGGGCCATGATCATGACGGAGATGCGGCGCAGTGAGGTGTTCATACCTTCTGGATCACCTCGGTACTGGCTGCGGCGATATTGCCCGGCGGCAACGCCGTTGTGCCGATCGGCCGGCGGGCGGCATGCGAGATGCGGACCACGATCGCCAGCAGTAGGTAGTTGGCCACCAGCGACGAGCCGCCGTAGGACATCCACGGCGTGGTCAGTCCGGTCAACGGGATCAGCTTGGTGACACCGCCGACGACGATGAACAGCTGGATCGCCAACGTGGCCGCCAGGCCCGCGGCCAGCAGCTTGCCGAAGCTGTCCCGCACCGCGATCGCGGTGCGCAATCCGCGGATGATCACGATGGTGTACAGCATGAGCACCGCCGAAAGGCCAACGAGCCCAAGCTCTTCGCCGATGGCGGCGATGATGAAGTCGGTGGACGCGGCGGGAACCGTGCCGGGCTGGCCGTTGCCGAGGCCGGTACCGAAGATGCCGCCGGTGGCGAAGCTGAACAGCGACTGCACCATCTGGTAGCCCGCACCGTCGGGGTCGGCGAACGGATCGCGCCAGGTCTGCACCCGCACCCGAACGTGGTCGAAAAGGTAATACGCCGCAACGCTTCCGGCGGCGAACAAGCCCAGGCCGAGCACCACCCAGCTGAACCGTTCGGTCGCGATGTACACCATCACCAGAAACGACGCGTACAACAGCAGCGAGGTGCCGAGGTCCTTCTCGAAGACCATCACCGCGATGGACGCGATCCAGGCGGCGAGCAGCGGGGCCAGGTCCCGGGGCCGGGGGAGATCCATTCCCAGAACGTGCTTTCCGGCGCTGGTGAAGAGATTGCGCTTGGACACCAGCACCGCGGCGAAGAAGATCAACAGCAGGATCTTGGAGAACTCGGCCGGCTGAATCGAGAAGCCCTCGAACTGAATCCAGATCTTGGCGCCGTTCTGCTCCGACATCTCCCTGGGCAACACGGCCGGAATGGCCAGCAGCACCAAACCGGTCAGGCCGCAGACGTACCCGTAGCGCGACAGCATGCGGTGATCGCGCAGGAAGATGACGACCAGGGAGAACCCGATGACTCCGGCCAGCGTCCACAGCATCTGCTGATTGGCGGTGCCGCCCAAGCCCTGGGAGGTGTTCTCACCCTCGGCGAGGTCGAGGCGGTGAATCATCACCAGCCCCAAGCCGTTCAGCAGCGCCACCACGGGAAGCAACAGCGGGTCGGCATACGGGGCGAAGCGGCGGACAGCCAGATGCGCACCGGTGAACAGGGCCAGATAGGCGACGGTGTATTGGGCCAGATCCCAGCGCAGCCCCTGTTCCTGGTTGGCCTCGACGAGCAGCAACGCCACCGTGGTGATCAGCGCGGCGAAGCCGAGCAGGAACAGCTCGGCGTTGCGGCGGTTCGGCAGCGCAGGGGTCACCGCGACAGCGGGCTGCGGCTGGGTCGTCATGAGATTTCCCGGCAGTTCGTTCCCGGCTCAGGCGGTGGGGGCGGCAGCGCGGTCACCGTCGGAGAGGGCGACAGGGACGGTGCAGGAGACGGGCTGGGCGCGGGGGCCGGCGACGTGGGCGAGGGGGCCGGTGTGGTGGCCGCGCGTGGAGTTTCCGGTGCGGGACTGGTCGGCGACGGCGCCGCCGAGGTCGGCGACGGCCCGGTGGTCGCGGGGGCGGGCCCGGTGGTCGTGGGTGCGGTTCGGGGCGCCGGAGCGGGCGGCCGGGACGTCGGTGGCGGAGGCGGAGGAGCGCACACCGGGAGCACGGAGCTGCGGGACAGTTCCTCGATCTGGCGGATGGCTTCGTCGAGGGAACCCGAGGGCAGGCCGGCGATGACCTGGGCGCGCTCCGACGGGCGCATGTCGTCGACGCCGAGCAGGCGGCAGCCCAGGTTTTCGCGCGGTTGGCCGGCGCTGATGAGGGAGAGTTCGTTGCGGGCGTTCAGACAGCCCAGGAGGTAGGGCTCCTGCAGGGAGACACCGAGGAAGGAGCCCTGAACCCCTCGCATGATCGAGACGGTGCCGGCGTTCTCGCTAACGTAATAGTTGTTGCGCACGATCTCGCGTCCGACCGCCAGGCCCGCCAGCACCACCAGGACCACAACGACGGCGGCGATGATCATCCGGCGCCGGGACCGTGGACGCGGCGGTGGCTCTTCTGGTTGTTGCACAACACGTTTGGCGGCGTTGCGTTTCGGATTGAAGGCCGACGCGCGTCCTGCCGCGGTGTTCGGCGGTGCGGTCTGGTCGTCGTCGCCGGACACCGCGCCCGCCAGGATGGGTTGGGTTTGTCCGTAGTCGTAGTCGACGACGTCGGCGACGACCACGGTGACGTTGTCGGGGCCGCCACCGCGTAGCGCCAGTTCGATGAGCCGGTCCGCGCTTTCGGCGACGTCGTCGATCTGCAGCGCCTCGGCGATGGTGTCGTGACTGACCGGGTCGGACAGTCCGTCCGAGCACAGCAGGTACCGGTCACCGGCGCGCGCCTCGCGCATGATGAGTGTCGGCTCCACCTCGTGCCCGGTCAGCGCGCGCATGATCAGGGACCGCTGCGGATGGCTGTGGGCCTCCTCCGCCGTGATGCGGCCTTCGTCGACCAACGTCTGGACGAAGGTGTCGTCCTTGGTGATCTGGGTGAGCTCACCGTCGCGCAGCAGGTAGCCGCGCGAGTCGCCGATGTGGACCAAGCCAAGCCGGTTGCCTGCGAACAGGATTGCCGTCAGGGTGGTGCCCATACCCTCGAGCTCGGGATCGGCCTCGACGTGGGCTGCGATCGCCGAGTTGCCCTCGCGGACCGCGGCGTCGAGCTTGCTGAGCAGATCGCCGCCCGGTTCGTCGTCGTCGAGGTGCGCCAGCGCGGCGATCACCAGCTGGGAGGCCACCTCGCCGGCGGCGTGGCCACCCATACCGTCGGCGAGGGCCAGAAGCCGTGCTCCGGCATAGACGGAGTCTTCGTTGTTGGCGCGCACCAACCCCCGGTCGCTGCGGGCGGCGTATCGCAGGACGAGGGTCACGGGCGCAGCTCGATCACCGTCTTGCCGATTCGCACCGGTGTGCCCATCGGAACTCGTACCGCTGTCGTCACCTTCGCCCTGTCGAGGTATGTACCGTTGGTCGATCCTAGGTCCTCTACATACCATTCCGGACCTCGTGGCGAGAGCCTGGCGTGGCGCGTAGAGGCGTAATCGTCGGTCAGCACGAGCGTGGAGTCATCCGCACGCCCGATCAACACCGGCTGCGTCCCCAACGGGATGCGGGTACCGGCCAGCGCACCCTCGGTGACCACCAGCTGACGGGGGACTGTTCGGCGGGCGCCCTTGGGCAACAGCGAACCGCGCAACGCCAGGCCGCGGCGCACCATCACCGCGCCGGTCGGCGCGTAGATGTCGGTGCGCAGGATGCGCAGGACCGACCAGATGAACAGCCACAGCAGCAGCAGGAAGCCCACGCGGGTCAGCTGCAGTACCAGGCCCTGCATCTGACGTCCTCTCCGTCCGCGTGACACTCCTCGCGCAAGCGCTCGTCGGCCTAACTCTCCTCGCGCAAGCGCTCGTCGGCGTACTTTCGGCACCGCCACCATACTGGGGCGTCGATCGCCATGAGTGCCACGCGACCGCTACCCCCGAGCGGCGCAGCCTCAGTGAACGCGGACGATGATCTCAGAGTGGCCGAGCCGGATGACGTCGCCGTCGGCCAGCTGCCACTCCTGAACCGGAGCGTTGTTCACCGTGGTGCCGTTGGTGGAGTTGAGGTCTGACAATAGCGCGACCTGACCGTCCCAGCGGATCTCCAGGTGCCGGCGCGACACCCCCGTGTCGGGCAGGCGGAACTGTGCGTCCTGTCCACGGCCGATCACGTTGGCGCCTTCGCGCAGCTGGTAGGTGCGACCGCTGCCGTCGTCGAGCTGCAGGGTGACGGTCGCCGCGGCCGCCGGGTAGTCACCCTGCGCGCCGTAACCGCCGTAACCGGCCTGTTGGCCATAGCCCTGCTCGCCGTAGCCCTGGTCGCCGTAGCCCTGGTCGCCGTAACCCTGATCGCCATAGCCGGCCGGTTCGGCGTAGCCCTGGTCGCCGTACCCGGCCGGGGGCTCGCCGTAACGGCCGTAGTCGGGCTGGGCGTAGTCCTGACGCCCGTAGGACTGCTGGCCGCCGGGTCCGCCGTAGCCGCCCTGCTCGGGATAGCCGGGGCGACCCTGGGCGCCGTAGCCGCCCTCGTCGGGCCTGCGCCCGTAGTCGTAGTCGCTGGACGGCGGGCCGTATCCGGGCTGACCGCCGGGAGGAGGTCCGTATCCGGGCGGGGCCTGCCGGTAGCCCTGGTCGGGGTAGCCACCGGGCGGGGGTCCGTAGCCGGCAGGTGGGCGCTGCTCGTAGGACTGCGGGGGGTAGCCGCCCTGCTCGGGGTAGCCACCCTGGTCCGGATAACCGCCGTGCTCGGGATAGCCACCGCGGGGCGGGTAGCCCTGCTCGGCCGGCGGCGGGTAGCCGCCCTGGTCGGCCTGCGGGTATGCGCCGCGGGGTTCGTCCGCGCGGCCGTAGCGGTCCTCGTCGGGACGACCTTCGGGGCGGTTGTAATAGTCGTCGGCCGGCCGACCCTGGCCGCCGCGGTACGTCGGGTTGTCGCTCATCGGTGGTACTCCTGGTTCTGCCTGGGACGTGACGTCTCGTGGGGGTGGAGCGGGTTCGACTGTGGTCGCGTCTGGATTGACCGCGCCACGCGCGCGAAACTGTCCGGTGTGCAGGTTGGGTGACTGCTCGAATCTGACGACCACATCACCATACGTTTGCCACCCCTGCTCATGGATGTATCCCTCCAAGTGCTTGGCGAACGTGGTTGCGGTGATGTCCGGATCGGCACTCACCTTCTGGTAGTCAGGCACACTGAGGGTAATGACGTAGTCGTTCGGGGCCAAAATGTGCCCACCGTGGAGTTCGCGGACGCCGGCGCCGGCCTCCCGACGGAGCAGGGACTCGACCTCCTGCGGGACGATCGAACCGCCGAATACCCGGGCAAAGGCGTCGCCGACCGTATCCTCGAGCTTGCGCTCGAAGCGGCCGACCAGTCCCATCTCCCCGTTCGCCTCCCTCGCTGGTGATGCGCCACTCTCCGCTACGCAAAGTCGCCCCAGCGTGTCGGCTGGTGGCCTACCTGCATGCATGGTATCGGCCCTCTGAGACCAAACGTGACCCACAGAACTGTGAGAATCGCATCGAAGCAGGTCACAGGCCTGCTAGCGATGGTTTTGGAGTTCCGGGGGGTGCGCCAGTACGGTTGCGAGGCCGGGATGCCTGCGTGATAGGCTCCCTCGGTCATTCGGGCGAGTGGCGGAATGGCAGACGCGCTGGCTTCAGGTGCCAGTGTCCTTCGGGACGTGGGGGTTCAAGTCCCCCTTCGCCCACCGCGAGGAGTTCTACGAACTCCAGGCGCTAAGGTCACGATCCAGATATGGGTCGTGACCTTTGTGTTTCGTCGGGTTGGTGGACTGGTGTGTGCCGGTTCCGCCGTCGCGGGACTTAGTCGCGCGAATCCCCAGTGAGATCGTTGGTCGTCCTGCAGGCTCTCGGCCCTGCATCGCAACCCGGGCTTTCGACACAGGGTCCGGAACCCGGGCATCATCGCCCCATCTGAGTCGATAGCTATGCGATGATCCGCGCTAGACGGCGGTTGGCCGCCCACATCTGTTTCAGATGTGGGCCCGCGGAGTCACCGCCGTCGCATCCGCCGGCATGTAACTGTTCGTGGGCGAGGCGCCTCGAACCGAGAGAACGGAACGGGTTGAAGACAGACGACATCGCCAAGGTGCGCAATACGCTGTGGGCCGCTGCTGACGAGCTGCGAGCCAACTCGAAGTTGACGCCGGTTCAGTACCGAAATCCAGTACTCGGCCTGGTGTTCCTCGCCTACGCGGAGAACCGTTTTGAGGCCCTCCGCGGTGAGGTTGAGTCGAAGGCGTCCGCTCGCAACCCCGCGACGCCCGCTGACTACAAGGCCAAGTCCGTGTTGTACGTGCCGGAGGAATCGCGGCTGTCGCACCTTAACGAGCTTCCGGAGGGGGACGACATTGGCAAGGCCGTCGACGAGGCGATCAAGGCGATTGAAGCCGCCAATCCCGAACTGAAGGACATTCTGCCGCGTGGCTACCAAAAGCTCGAACGGTCTACTCTGATCGAGCTGCTGCGGTTGTTCGCGCCGCTACCCACACAGCTCGAAGGTGACGCCTTCGGCTTCATCTACGAAGACTTCCTGTCGAATTTTGCCGCGCAAGAGGGCAAGGGCGGTGGCGAGTACTTCACGCCTTATTCAATCGTGCGACTGATCGTGGAGATTCTCGAACCGTTCGCAGGCCGCGTCTTTGACCCCGCTTGCGGATCAGGTGGAATGTTCGTCCAATGCGCGAAATTTGTTGAGCGTCACAACGACTCAGCGAACCGCAAGCTCTCTATCTTCGGTGCGGAGAAGACCGACGACACCGTGCCGCTGGCGAAGATGAACCTTGCGCTGCACGGGCTCTCCGGTGACATTCGGCAAGCCAACAGCTACTACGAAGACCCCCACCTGGCGGTCGGCGCCTTCGACTACGTAATGGCAAACCCGCCCTTCAACGTCGACAAGGTCAAAAAAGAGCAGCTTGCCGGCGACAAGCGATTCCCCTTTGGTATCCCGAAGCCTGACAACGCCAACTATTTGTGGATTCAGCAGTTTTATGCGGCGCTCGGGCCAAAGGGCCGCGCAGGATTCGTCATGGCCAACTCAGCAGGTGACGCGGGGCATTCAGAGAGGGAGATCCGCAAGCAGATCGTCGAATCTGGTGCGGTCGACGTGATGGTCGCGATCAGCTCGAACTTCTTCTACACGGTGACTCTCCCCGTGACGCTGTGGTTCCTGGACAAGGCCAAGGTAGGAACACAACGCGAGGGCACTCTGCTCTTCCTTGATGCCCGACATACCTACCGGCAGATAGACCGTGCCCACCGCGACTTCACGGCGGAGCAGATCGAGTTCCTCGCGAATGTCGTGCGTCTCTACCGAGGTGAAGCAGTCGAGACTGTCGCGGGCAGTGACGCACTGCTGAAGGAGCACTTCCCCGACGGTATGTACGTTGACGTCGCCGGACTCTGCAAGGTCGCGACGCACTCTGAGATCGAAGCCCAGGGTTGGAGTCTGAATCCCGGCCGCTACGCCGGCTCCGCGGCCGTGGCTCAGAACGATGAGGATTTCACAGCGAAACTCGAAGAGCTATATGAAGAATTCACCCGCGTCAGCGATGAAGCAGATGGTCTGCGCAACAGAGTTGATGCGGCCGTGCAAGGGATACTGGACGCATGAATGTCGGCGATCTGGTGGATGCGGGTTTTGCTGAGATCAAGACTGGTCCGTTCGGGACACAACTCAGAGCCTCCGACTACGTAAGTGTTGGCCGACCGGTTCTAAATGTTCGCAACGTGGGTTTTGGCGATGTCCGGCCCAAGGATTTGGAATACGTTGACGAGGAGACCGCCCAACGCCTCTCGACTCACCTGCTGACGGTAAACGACATAGTCTTTGGTCGGAAGGGTGCAGTTGAGCGCCACGCCTTCATTCGCGATAAGTTCGATGGAGCAATGCAAGGCAGCGACTGCATTCGACTACGCGTCTCGGACAATTCACCTATGCCAGCACGCTTCATTACCTTCGTCCTCCGAACGAAGCAGCACCAGGCTTGGATGCAATCTTTTTGCTCGCACGGCGCAACAATGGCGTCACTAAACCAAGACATAGTTCGACAGATCCCTTTGCCGGAAATTGACGCGAGCCACCAAGAACTCGCTGTCGAAGTGCTTCAGAACATTGACGATTTGATCGACAACACCCGACGGCGAGTGGAGGTGCTGGCCGAGATTGCGCGAACCATCTACCGCGAGTGGTTCGTGGAGTTTCGCTACCCCGGCCACGAAGCCATCCCCCTCGTTGACTCCGCCGTCGGGCCAATCCCGAAGGGATGGGAGGCGAGTACTTGCGGGGTTGAGCTGAGCTTCATTGGCGGGGGTACACCGTCGAAGAAGGAGCCTTCGTACTGGGAGGACGGAACAGTGCCCTGGTATACGCCGACGGACCTCACCCGGAATCGGTTGCGGTATGCGGCGGAGCCAGCACTTCGGATTACAGAACTGGGGGTCGCAAGGAGTTCTGCGCGCCTGTTCCCAGTCGGATCGGTGTTGATGACGAGCCGAGCCACACTGGGGGTTCTCGCTATCGCAGCAACGGAGGCAACTACTAACCAGGGGTTTATCGTCATCTTGCCGGACGATCGCTGGAGTCCCGGATTCATCTACGAGTGGCTCGACTCCAAAGCAACCCAACTGGCTGCGCTCGGCACCGGCGCTACGTTCAAGGAGATCACGAAGGGCGCCTTCAGGAGCTTTCCGTTCGTTTTGCCAGCGCCGGGTGTGCTCGACAGCTATCGCACGACGACTGACCCCATCGAACGACAAGCTCAAGCCCTTGAGGGGCAAATTCGGTTGCTTTCAGAACTCCGCGACATTCTCCTGCCGAAGCTCGTCACCGGACAGATCGATGTTACGTCACTCGACCTGAATGCAATGGCGGGAGAACAGGTGGCGTAATGATGGCAAGGGGTCCAGAGTACGACTACGTAGAGAAGCCCAGCATGAAGTTACTGGCTGAGCTTGGCTGGACCCCGGTGGATGCCTTCCACGAAATCCTCGGCGCCGAGGGCACGGTCGGACGTGATTCGCAGCACGATGTGATTCTTACCCACCGCCTGCGCTCAGCGATGCGGAAGCTCAATGCCGAAGAAGTGCCCGACCTCGCGATCAACGAGGCGATCGAGGCGCTGACCAAAGACCGTTTGGTGATGGATCGGGTCCGCGCCAACCGCGAAGTTTATGACCTGCTGCGCGACGGCTTCCAGGCCGAGTGGGTAGATGACAACGGAGACAAGCAGATTGGGACACTGCGGTACCTCGATCTGCGGGATTCCGTAAACAACGATCGGCTGGCCGTTCAGCAAATGTGGGTGAAGGGCCCCTTGCACAGCCGCCGCCTGGACGTCGCGCTATTCGTCAACGGCGTACCGCTGGTAGTGCTGGAGTTCAAGGAGCCGAACGCGTCGGTAAAGTCGGCCTTCGACGACAACATCACCGACTACCGCGACACCATTCCGCTGCTCTTCATACCGAACTGTCTTGTCCTGCTGTCGAACGGAAGCGAGGCGAAAGTCGGGTCGACGTATGCGCCGTGGGATTACTTCTCGGACTGGAAGGTTATCGACGCCTTCGGTGCACGTAGTGAGATCGCATTGCAGACAGCTCTACGCGGTACCTGCGATCCTGCGAACCTGCTCGACTTGTTCGAGAACTTCGTCGCTTACATGGAACGTCCCGGCGGATTGATCAAGATCGTCGCGCGTTCGCACCAGTACCTCGGCGTCAACGCTGCGATCGAGAATCTTGATCGGGCGCGCGCTGTGCACGACAAACGCCTCGGCGTCTTCTGGCATACCCAGGGGTCGGGCAAGAGTCTGTCGATGTTGTGGTTCACTCAAAAGGTGCTCCGGCATGTCCGGGGCAAGTGGACCTTCGTAATGGTCACTGACAGAACTGAACTCGACACGCAACTCCACGGAGAGTTCGCTGACGCTGGTGCGATCCCGCCCGAAGCGCGGATCCACGCAGACTCCATCGCGCACCTGCGTGAACTGTTGGTGGCCGACCACCGTTACGTCTTCACTCTCATCCAGAAGTTCCAACCGTCCAAGGGCCAACGAGAGATGCCGGTGCTGTCCGACCGGTCGGACATCATCGTGATAACCGATGAAGCACACCGCAGCCAATATGACACCCTCGCTCTCAACATGCGGACCGCGCTGCCCAACGCTTCGATGATGGGCTTTACCGGAACTCCGCTGATTGCTGGCGAAGAGCAGGCGACCCGTCAGCAGTTCGGTGACTACGTGAGCATCTACAACTTCGGTGATGCCGTCGTAGATGGCGCCACGGTCCCGCTCTACTACGAAAACCGGATCCCAGAGCTACAACTCACGAACGTTGAGTTCGCAGACGAACTCGACGCGCTGCTGGAGGAAGCCGAGCTCGATGAAGACGCTGAGGGTGCGCTGGCACGCAAATTCGGTACGCAGTACACCCTGCTGACTCGTCCCGAACGCCTGAAAACCCTCGCCAGAGACCTAGTTACGCACTTCGTCGGGCGGGGATTCTCCGGAAAGGCGATGTACGTTGGCCTCGACAAAGCAGCGGCAGTGAGGATGTATGACCTCGTTAACGAGGCTTGGGCCGAGCACCTCTCTGACCTGCGACGCCAGCACGATGCGCTACCGGAGTTGGAACGGCCGTGGGTGGTATCGCGGATTGAGCTGATGGAAACCACCGACATGGCGGTCGTGGTTTCGCAAAGTCAGAATGAGCTGAAGATGCTCGATGACCTGGGCCTCGACATCCGCCCACACCGCGAGCGGATGAACCGCGAAGACCTTGCCGAGAAGTTTAAAGACCCGACTGATCCTTTGCGGCTGGTGTTTGTGTGCGCGATGTGGATGACCGGTTTCGACGCCCCGAGCGTGTCGACCGTCTACCTCGACAGGCCGATGAAAAACCACACCCTCATGCAGACCATCGCTCGCGCCAACCGCGTCTTCCCGGAGAAGGACAACGGTCTCATTGTCGATTACGTCGGAGTCTTTCGGAACTTGGAGAAGGCTCTCGCCGTCTACGGTGCAGCGAAGGAGGGGGAATCGCCTATTGAGATCATTGACGCCCTCGCGGGTGAACTCGACGCTGCCGTCGCAGATCTGATCGCTTTCTGTGCCGGCGTCGGCGTCGACCTGATCGCAATGCGCGATGCCGAGGGCTTCGACCACGTCGCCAAACGGGACGCTGCCATCGAGGCGTTGTTGGTTGACGAACAGACCCGCAACGACTTCACGACCAAGGCTCGGCAGGTCCGCCGACTCTTCAAGGCATTGCTTCCAAACCCGAAAGCGGCTGCACAGCAGCGTAACGTTGCTGCGATCCGAGTGTTGGCCGAGCGTATTCACGAAGTCACCAAGCCGCCGACACCTGACATTGGAGTTGTCGCCGACGCCGTAGACGCCCTGCTGGATCGATCGGTGGGGGCCGAGGAGTACGTCATCCGCGCTGCTGCCGAGGGCAGCGAGCCGGACCCACTGATCGACCTATCGCAGATCGATTTTGACGGACTCGCAGCGAGACTGGCCGGCCGCAAGCGCGCAGAGACGGACAGGATGGCTCAGCTTCTTCGGCAGCAAGCCATCGGCGCGGCGTTGCGGAACCCGACGCGCTACGAGCTGGTCGAGCGTATCGAGCAGCTAATTGCTGACTACAACGCGGGCAGCGTCAATATCGATGAGTATCTGCGTCGTCTCATCGAGCTTTCACGGACACTCACTTCCGAAGAGGAACGAGCGGTCCGCGAAGGCATGACCGAGGAAGAACTTGCGATCTTCGACCTCCTCACTCAACCTGATCCCGTGCTCACCGCCGAGGAGCGGGAGAGAGTTCAGGCGAGCGCGAAGACACTGCTCCAGCATCTGCATGACAAGCTCGTCCAGGATTGGCGACGCAAGGTCGACGTGATGAACGACGTCAACAGCACCATCCGCCACATACTTGACGAGGGATTACCCGAGGCGCCCTACACAGTCGATGTCTTCCGCGAGAAGGTTCAGCTCGTATACGACCATGTTCTGAGTGCGTACGGAGATGACGGTGAGAGTGTTTACACCAGACGCGTAGACGTCGGCTTCCCACCTCAGACAACGGGGCAGGTGCCTTTGGGTCCAATTGATGTAGACAAGATCGCCGATGATGTCGTGGCGCGCATACATACAGATCCCGCCTTCGCCGAGCAGGTCGCGCGACAGCTGCTGGACCGGCCGGATGCGGCCGTCTGAAGAGTCAACTAGTTCACGACGACCTGGCAAGCAAAGTTCGGGTGGTTGCGGTATCCCCTTTCGATCCTTGCTCTTGACCATTCCTCTGTTAACGGAAGGCCGCTCATGAATGAGCCTGTAGGCACAGGTGATCGGGTCCCTGTGGATGCGATTCACGATGCCCGAATTGACTGCTACTCCGTTATGACCCAGATGGCGATCGGCGATTATCTGCAGGTCGTCGCGAAGCCCCTTGCCAACCAAGGGGGGATCGAAGGACAACGCGCTGTCCTGGGCACGACAACGGCTCGTCGGATACGCGACCGTATGGTTTCGGACCTTGTGAAAGGGACGGTGCTACCGCCAATCGTCATCGGTGTTGTCGTCGACGGGTCCACATTCAAGGAGTTGCCGCCCCCGGACTACGACGCTCTCCGCATGATTTTGACGAGCGTCCCCGGCGAGGCCGTTTCTATCATCGACGGAATGCAGCGCACCGCCGCTTTGCGCGCGGCAAGTGACAAGGATGAGTCAGTGCTCAGCCGGCCGATTCGAGTCGAGTTCTGGTTGACGGAGAGTGTGCGTGCCCTGATCTATCGCATGCTGGTGCTTAACACCGGCCAAGTGCCCTGGACCCTTGATCGTCAGATCGCCGTGGTGTTCGCATCGATGCTTGGAGAACTCCGGGAACGAGTACCCACGATTGAGAAGCTGATCACCCCGGATGAGCCGGGGCGCAGGGTGGGCGCCGCGCAACTAAGGTTCGACTCGATTGTCGAGATGTACATGGCGTTCTCCTTGCGGAAGGCAACGATAGACACCAAGGAGCAGGTCTCGGACGAGTTCTCCCGGCTGGACTTTGTCGAGAACCTGGACGATGCCAACTTTCAGGATCAGTTCTACGAGGTGCTTCGCATGCTGGTCGATCTCGACAAGGCCTTCGCGCGCGCCACGTCAACTGATGATGCTGGGCTAAGCGGGCGCCAGGTGTTCGACAGGCAACCAGCGCGCATCGGATTCGCTGTTGCGCTTGGGATTAAGATCATCGGCCGTCCGGGCGAGGAACGCGATTCTGAGCAGAAAGCGGCCGCCTTGCATCGGCTGAAGTCCGAGCATGCAGCGTTTCTCGCCAAACTTGAGTCGCTGGATGATCAAGACCTCCGCGACTTCCTCCGCCTCGATGTTCTCGAGGAAGTCCTTGATAGGCGCGTCGGTCAAGTCGGGCGCTATGAACGCGGAGTTTTTCAAGAGGCCTTCAAAGTGCTCGTCGATGAGCACTTCGACGTGGTGTCTATGGAGATTTGCTGGCGGGCGGCATAGCGGTGTCACGCAGTGCCAAGGACACCGCAGCCACGATTTTCGGGAAGCTTGGTAAGTACGCCGCCGATCGCGGAACGTCGGTCCCCGACGGAGAACGCTACATTTTTCTCGATGAGACCGAGTACGACGTTCTCGTCGCGTCCAGACGGGTCGCGCACTTGAAGTTCGGACGAGCCCAAGCCGCCGCTCTCATCAAGGCACCGGCCGGCGAAGTGCTGGCGCTCGCGGGGTTCGATGCCGAGGGCTTGGCCCGGGCGGAGCGGATCAGAGAGGTCGACCTATCCCCCGGACTCGTGGTCGCGATGCTTGCCGACCTTGAGGTAGACCCTTCAGTCAGTCCCGCGCTGGTCCTCAACGTCGTTGCAGCAGGGAGCAAGGACGACGCCGAATATCAAGGTCATGATGTCGCCGACGTAATGAAGCTCTATCCACCTTTACGCATGTTGGAGATCGACGACGACGTGGCCGGCACACCGAACTTCCATGCCAACGTCCTCGCCGTCTGCGCGAAACAGGGCGCACATGGTAATGGGTGGATCGAACCGGACCTCGCGGAAGAGCTCGCGTTGCTCGCGGAGCAGCGGGTTGCCGGCCTTCCGTACGAGTTCCTGACCCGAGCAGTGCTCGACCTCAACCCATCCAATCTGTTTCTGGCTTTGTACCGCTGTCTGGAAGCTACCTATGCATACGCCAAGGCCACGGAATTGGCGAGCACTCTCGGGATAGATGGGTCTTGGGTTGACGTTGCGCGGGCACTTGGCGACACGCTCAGCTGGTACCCACGCCATGATCAGTCGCTGGCCGCAGTGCTCGCGATGCCGACGGTTGACGCCACCGACCTCGAAGCCTTGGCCCTCGCGTTCGGCCATGACGCGGATAGTGAAATTGCGTCGATTCGCGTTGCCACGGGGTTGAGGGAGCTACGAAACAGTCTCGTTCACTACGGTCCGACGACCCGGCAAGTAGCCATCCCTAGCGACTGGAACGGGTTGTGCGCCCCGCTAGCCCGAGTCGTGGCGAGTGTCTTCGCGCACGCGTACGCGACTCCGGCACCGGCAGAGTAGCTATCCAGCTTCATCACGCGCACAACTGACGACGGTCGAGACCCCGAGCTCTTCGTTTGCTGACTACACGTACCGGCGAGCGGATGCTTTGACTGAGGTGGGCCGGCGGCCAACTGTTCAGGTCACTGACGGCTCTGGTCACTCAATCAATCACCAGGGTGGCGCAGCCCGATCGGACGGCCCAGCATCTTTGCCTTCGTATCGTCGATCGACCTTGTACGTGATGACTTCCTCTGGGTCGAGAACCAGTGTGGGGCTGGCATCTGCTCCATTATCGAGTCGCGTAAGGCCGGGTTCGTCGTGAGCGGCTGGGTCGCCGACCGTGGCGCAATCCGAGCGGTCAAAGAAGAGCACGTATGTCCGCTCTCCTGTTTGTGCACTCGGCAGCGCGATGCCGTCGAGCTTAGGCTGCGGTACCCACCTCAAGTACTCCGTTAGCAGCTGTGTCGGCGCGTACTCAACATGCTGGCGCCCATCAGGAATCACCGGCGTCGTGATGTAGCTGATGAACGACGACAGGAATCGTGCCATTCTGGCGGGTTGCCGCAAGTCGACGCAGAACGGTGAAATAGGTGACGGCGTCGCGGTCAGATCAAGAATGCGAAGCTCGCGCGTGTTGGTGAACTTGCCGATCACAGCTAAAGGTTCGACACCATGGCCAGCTATCTCGGCAATCGCGGTCTGCTGATCAGCGGACGCGTAGAAGAGCGCCACTCCAGCCGGCGACATTCGGTTCGCTGCGGCCTTTCCTAGGGGAGCTGGGCCAAGGTCGTCGCTGTGTCGCCTCAGAGAACCGGCATCCTCACACAGTCGGCCCCGGTATAGCGGAGTTCCTACCGGCATCGGCTTGACAAGGCCCAACTCGGCCTCTGCATACAAGAGCGTGGAGCCGAGGAAGTTTCCCAGCCTGGCGGGTGGATCGGTAGGTGAGCCCAAGCCGACGACCATCCGAGACTGATGCATCGCGATACCAGCGAACTGGTCCCAGGCATAGTCGAGTTCGTCGGTATCGCCGTCAGTGAACCAAGAGGTCCAGACGATCTCATCCCCCATTGCATAGTTGATCAGTTCGAGAATGTCGTCGGAGTACGCGGGTGTGAATGCGCCTCCAGCGACGTCGTAGACCGCCTCCGAAGTGTCGAGCTGAGGTCCGACGTAAGCATGCTCTTCGTTGTCCCACGGCAACACCTCGGCAGCCTCTGCGTAGAAATGACGTAGGGTTTCGACCACTGCGTCGATTAGTTGCTCAAGTGGAACCGCAAAAGGAGCCGTCTCACCAACGGCGCACGCTCTGCCGCAGACCACGCAATCATCCTGGGTCGCGAACTCACTGAGGCGTGTGGCTAGACAGGCGTCGGTCACGTGATCAAGGCACAGACCGCCTTCAATCTCACCGAAGCCTCTGTCTGCGAGCTCAATCCCGCGGTTCTTGGCGAAACCCATGTCGCGATCGAAGCATGGAAGGCACCGGTGGGGAAACTCTCCAAGGCAAGTGGGAGGTGAGGCCGTCTTCGGTGCAGGAGGTGGGCCGTACGCTCGATGTCACGCCGTGCGTGGCCGAGGATTTGCAATACTTCCGAGGGGAGGCAGCCTAGTGACAATCCGCAAGGACTCTGAGGGCTCCCTCCAGCAGCGGAAAAACTTGCTCGACGACGAGATCCGCAGTTGTTCGCGCTGTGCAGGTATGAACAAGGAGGGCGTGACCCAGGCTGCGCCGGGCTGGGGAAATCTGTATTCACCGGTCGTGATTGTGGGGCAAAGCCTCTGTGAGCAGTGCATGAAGCCGCAGGAGCCCTTCTTCGAGGGAAGCGGAAACTTGCTCAACGAAAGTCTGCGGCTCGCCGGCCGCGCCAAGGGCGAGACATTCATCAGCAACGTGGTGCATTGTCACCCGCCCAAGAATCGTGGGTCCCATGAGCACGAGATAGTGAACTGCTCGTCATATCTGCATCGCGAGCTCGAACTGGTCCGCCCACGATTGGTAATCGCGCTCGGTGTCGACGCCAAACGTGTTCTGTCATTCTTCTACCCGACGGCGCGGGTCTCTCCGTGGCCGTTCCGTGCGCCTAGCGGTCGGCAGCCGCGTTCGCCCTACTTGCTTTTCGCCAAGCATCCCGCCTGGATCAAGCGCCAGCACGACAGCGCACTCGAACAGGAGTACGTCCATAGTCTGGCCGACGCCATGAGGTGGGCCTTTCACGATGCTGCCCCCGGTCTTGAGCCCACGTGCGCTGGGATGGCCGACGTCAACGCAACGGACTGACCAACGGCCGTGGCACCATCTTCGCGTCACTCAATACTACTAAGTGCCACTTGGATGGTCGCTATCTGGATCGCGGACGTCGTGCTCAACTCCGTCTTGGTCCACGTTCCAGCCGGGATCCTCTGGCCCATCGAATAATTCGGCTATGTCAGGCCATGTCCGCCACTCGCGTGATGTCGGAGGCGTTTCGGACGCCATCGTTCCCACCTCCTTCTGACTTAGCCCGTGACTGCCTCAACCGACACCCAGGGTACCGGCGTCGGTCGCGCGAGGCGGTCGTTGCCATGTGCTACCGCCCTTGGGTAACCGGACGGGGATAGACCATCGCGACAGGCCAAGCGAGTATCCCGCTGTGAGAGTGGGAGATACGAGTCGGATATTCAGATCGTGCCGTGAGCCCGGATGGCGAACAGCAGGGGGCTGCGGCCGCTGCATTTCACGTGTCACCCCTGCGGGTGAGACTGACGCACGTGAGTGACACCGAACCGCAGTGGCGGCACATCTGCGAAGTATGCGGGGTGGAGGAAATCTTGACCCCGGGTGATGCATTCAACCTTGGGTGGGACTATCCACCGCGGATGGGCCAGTTCGGCGTCGTCGGCCCCCGCTGTTGCCCGAATTGCCCCAACGTCGGAACGGTCTGGTGGGCTCTCGCGGTTGACGGCTATACCGAGGACATGCTGACCCAAGCGCAGCGGGAGACGGTCAGACGCATCGCGGGTGAGCCGCGATCCATTGCGGTGCTCGGTGATTGACTCGGAATGAGTCCTTGACGAGTGCCGTCGGGCAGCGGAACTCGTTCACCAGCGGTACCGTCGACTCTCTACTGGCTCCACGGAGGTGTGTTGTGGCACAACGAACACCGAAGAAGGTGGTCGTGTCGGACGAGGCCCTCAGGAACGCTGGCCGCCGCGCCACGAAAGCCTCGGCCAAGCTGGCAGGAAGGGTAGTTCCGCCTGACCATCGTCGTAGTGCAGCAGTCAAGGCATATCTCGCAAGGCAGCAACCGCGGCAGGGCTGAGCTCGGAGGTCTGTCGGTCCTGGCCGGTACGGTGCCCGATGCGGTCACTTGGGAAAGGGGCGCGGATGGATCATGACTGGATCGCCGCACGACGGTTGGTGTCGGCATCTCATTGCGGTGCTGTGGACAACGTCGCTGTTGTCGACGAGATCAACACTGCTGGACGGTGGAAAGCGGTGACGCTGGCATCAGTCGGCGAAGTGGCTGCGACCGCCCACCAGGTACACGGATCAGCAGCCCAAGATTTCCTGAACCAGTGACTGGCAGCTGCGCTCGATCGCGATCGGCAGACAGGGGAACCCTGAAGTGAATCCCCGGTGCTATCGGATCGAGTGGTTCAGCATCGCCCGTGGCCGTTGATCTTCGTGAACTGACGCTGTTCGTCAGCGACTTTGATGCGGCCGCGCGCTTCTATGAAGCGATCGGATTGGCGTTGTTCTGCATCGAGGAGCCGGAACATCCTCGCCATTACGACGGCGAACTGGGGCTGCAGCTGTAGCCGGCGACTGCGCGGCGCCCGGTGAGCCAGTTGCAACTCGGCTTCGTGGTCGAGGATATTTCGGCCACCGTTAGGCGGCTTGACGCCGCCGGAGCGTCGTGGACCTGCGACCTGCCCAACTTCGTGCGCACCTCGGACCCCGAGGGCAACAAGATCACCCTGACGCAGCCCCGATGAGGAAAAGACCCGTCAGTGTCGGCCCGCCGTGGTTACCTACTACCGGAGCGTTGTCTGTGGGGAGAACCAGAATGGCAGAGTTCGAATACACGCAGTGGCGTCATCGGTGGCCCGAAGTTGTGGTGCAGCGCCGTACCCACGAGGCCGTCGAACTGTTGACGCGCTACTACGCCGTCACCGCTGCCGGACGACCGGCCTATTCAGGATTGAAATTCGAGGCAATGGCCGCGCTGAACAGTGATCCGTATTCGATTGGGCCCGCCGACTTCACCGCCGCCTCGATGCTCAGTGTCGATATCCCTGCCCAGGCGGCGATCCGCCTGTTAGGTCGCGACGCCCGCGACATCACCGTTTTGCTGCACGACATCCCGGTGGACGTCGACATCATCACCATCGACCCCGACGACCTGACGGCCGGTGGGCCTGCCAGCCGGTTGTGGCAGGTGCTGCGTCGAGGTAACGACGGTATGGGAAGAACCCGGACCAGCAAGCTCATCGCTGCCAAACGTCCGCGGCTCATCCCCATCTGGGACAGCTTCGTTGAGCAGGCCACCGGCCTGGACACCGTGGACTACTGGCGACAGTTCCAAGCGGTCCTCGCCGCCGACGACCGAGCGATGTGGACGTGGTTGACGCAAATCCGCAGCGATGTGCCGAATATGCCTGTTGCGGTGTCGAATCTGCGGATCCTCGACGTGCTGCTGTGGACGACAGTCGATCAGCAGCGCTGACGGGTGTGCGACGGTAACCCCACCCAGGGGCCGCCGCCCGGGTTACGGCTGTTTTCCGTGGAAAACCTTTGGCACGCAGCCCTACTGACTGCAATGTGATCTACAACACATTTATGCGGCTCTGCGGGGATCTGGCAGCTCTGGGTCCCGCTGGTGTTGTCGTGGGCAGTGTTGCATCTCGTAACCGGCATTTTCCGACACTGCTGCACGTCAGCGTGCTGCGATCGTTACCACAGGTGGAAACCTTTCCTGCAGAGGGAAATTGCTATGTGCCGCCCAAAGTTCAGGATGCGCCGGATGACCAGACACGCGTAGATCGTGGCTACCGCGATCACCTCAAGTAACGGTTTAGCTTCAGCCATGCCGGTGCTGTACCGGCAATTCGACCGGAGGCGAGCAATGGACAGACCACCCAACAGGGTGCGGGAGCGGGTCCGGGTCGAGTTACGGCTGCCACCTCACGTGGCCCAGATGATCTACGACCGTGCCCAGCACTGGGATGTCTCACTGTCCGAGGCCGGGTCACGTCTTATCCGGACAGGCCACGACGGCTGCGATAACGACGCTACGGTCTTGCCCCGCTAGATCGCACGAGGCCTGACGTGCGCTGGCCATCCGGCTGAGCGCCCCCAGAGCGAGGAGGAACGGCTACCAGAAACTGTTGAGGTAAGGCACTTTTCGTCGGAAACCCCGTTAGAAACGGGAAAAGCCGGGCGGCAACCCGGCTCTCCGTCCGCCGCAAGTTCGCGGCGACCTCGTTCCCTTGGAACCTTTCCCAGATCCACTCAGGAGGAACTTTGTTCATTTCATCGTGTTCGCATGCGCATGTCAACGGCTGTGCCGGTGTGTCGCGGAGCATGTGCTGATGGGCCGCCACGGCGCCATGGCCTCCGCCGCCGACGACTGGGAGCCGGAGAAGCCGGTGTCCAAGGCCGGACACGACCGAGCCGACAGCCAACGCCACGTGCTCGCGCCGTTCCACCACGACATCGACGAAGAGCGCTATCGGGCCTTGGCGGGCCTCACCATCAGAGGCGTCGATCCGCGGTACCTGGTGCCCGCGCTGGAATCAGCCAAACGCCTGTGGTGCCGTCTGGGTGACTTCGCGCTGTCTACCGATCGGATTTCGGCGGCTCATCTAGCGCGGTACCTAGCGTTCGAGGCCGAACGGGTCGGCACCTTCGACTACCGAACAGCGTTGCGTCGGGCCAACGTCGACCGGCACCTCATGGACATCGCCACCCGGAAAACCAACCGGTCTATGCGCACCATCAGGTGGATTCTCTATGACGCCGGCCGACTCGTGCACCCCCGGGAGTACCCGGAGGCACGTACCTTGCCGGCCCCACGCTGCAAAAGAATCGACGCGGCCGCACAGCAGGACATTCGTCACTGGTACGCCCTGGCTCCGACCCTGCCGAAGTGGCTCCGACGACGCCTCACTCTCCTACTCGATCTCTGCTACGGCGCCGGCGCGCGGCCGCCCGACTTCAAGGTCTTGAGGGGCACATCCATCACGAGCGAGACCATCGAGGGTCGACCCATCGCGATCGTGCGTTTGCAGAACACAGCTGGCGGGACACGGCTCGTTCCGGTAACCGATCCCGACATCTCCCGCCGGCTGCTGACCCTTGCCCAGCGCAAGGGATCTGACTACCTGTTACCGGCCGCGAAGGGAGAAGTGGAGCGCAACGCGACCAACCGCATCGGTGAACAACTCCGCGCCCGCGGTCACCGCAGTATCAGCGCCGCCGCGCTTCGCAACCGTTGGATCCTCGACCTCGCCGACCGCGTCCCAGCAGCACTGCTTCTGCAACTCGCCGACGTGGTGGATGTTCAAGTCCTCGCCGACCAACGCACCCAACTCCCCACCTACGGCATCCATCGCGCGATCGCCCTCATGACGGAAAGCTGAACCATGATCACCGACTTCGAAAAGTCATACCGCCTGTCAGACAACCTCTTCCGTGAAGCCAAGGTCATCATCGAACGATCACACGCGGCGGAGATGATCGACGACTTCTTTGACCAGCATCGCGGAGCCGGGGGACAGGACTGCGCCGGAATCGCCTACACCATCTCTGCCGTCCTCGTCGCCGCCCTGGGGCTGTTGATGCTGGGGCGAACCCCGACTTACAAGGCCATCCAGCAGGCCATCGGCGACCTCACCCCGCGACAACTCGCCGAAGTCGGAATGGCAGGACAAGACACTTCCCGCATCTTCGCCGATCGCGCCGAGCAACGCCGCGAGCGGACACGCTTCGTTGCCTGGCTCAACCGCCGCCTCGCACCACTCGATCCCAGCCCCGACCAACCAGCACGACGAATCACCAACGCCGAACACCGCCGCATCATCGCCCACCGCAGCACCGAACAACGCACAGCGAGCGTAGAAGCCACCGAACGCCTGCGAACGGTCATGAATCGCATCGTCTTCGGGTCCATCGTCGATCCGCGGCCGCCCGAGGCCGTCGGTGACATCGTGGCCGACGAGACGATCTTCGACCTCGCCGGCCCTTCGCCTGGGTTGGGGATAAAACCCGACAAGCAGCGCGGAGCCGCATACTTCGGCAGCTACTACTCCCGAGACAAGCACTCCACCACCGTGAATCAAGACGCCAGCGGCGGTGGAAAGCGTGGCTTCGGCATCGGACTGACCGCCGTGATACGCGTTGGACCTCCGGAGCAGCTGCACGCAGTCGCGCCCGTCGTCATCGGGGTGGAGGTCCATCCGCCCACCTCCGGCAGCGTCGATGGACTCGACGTCGCGATCACTCACGCTAAACGCAATGGCCTCGACACGCGGCGTGCGGGACGGGCACGCCTGCCGCGTCTCACTACGGATATGGGCTACAACCCCAAAGACGGCTTCGCGCGCCTGATGCTCGACCACCAGTACGCCGCCGTCGTGCGGTACCCACAGAGCTGGACACTCACCGATACCGCGGCCAATCCACCCGGCGCCACCACAGAGGTCCCGCCGGGACCCATCCAGTTCGCTGGTTCGTTCTACTGTCCGGCCGCGGCCGACCTGCTCGGCCAACACCACATGCCCAAAACCCGCGACCTGCTGGCCGACAACGGATGGGAAGCTCACGACCGCCGCCTGGCCAGCGTTCTGCCCTTCCTGATGGGGCTGAACTCCCGGCCGCGGCTGAGCCGCCCACGAGGACGGCCACCCTTAGGGGTCGAACCGCGACTCGACGTGAAGGCGCAGTTTGTCTGCCCCGCTGTGCAGCTGCGCGTCCGATGCCCACTCAAACCGTCCTCGATGACACGCGCCGCCTTCGGCGCCCCGACGGCAGCGCCGACCTGGCAGGCAAGCGAACGGCAATGCTGCACCCAATCGATCGTCACAGTCACCTTGACACCCCGGCAGCTCAAGAAGGCCCAATGGGGACCGGTCGGCGCCAGTTGGGAGCACACGCTGTACTTCGAGGCAGCGCGCGCTCGAACAGAGCAGACATTCAGCATCCTCAAATCCGCCCACGTCACCAACCTCGTCGACCTCAAGTGGGGTCCCCGACGCGAACCCATGGTCAAGCTTCTGTTGGCGCTCGCCGTAGCCAGCACTAATCACCGCATCCAGAAGACCTACAGGTCACGCCAGGCTCGCGAAGAATCCATCGACGTCCGCCGACGCCAACTCCGCGACCACCTCGGACACGAACCCGCCAAGACTCCGCCCCTGACCTGACGAGACCCAACCGCAGCGGGCCGCGCGAACACCGCGTCGGCCCGCTGCGGCATGTCCGATGCGCCAGACAAATCCCGGTCAAAAATTACCTGTCAGGGGAAGATCGCCGACAGCGCCGTCTCCCGCGGCAGATCCGCGACCCTGCATCGGAGCTGATCTCGCACAAGAAGCCGCACCATGGCCTCGTCAACCGGCACCGCGGGGTCATCCACTTAGCGCTGCGTGCGCCGGATAAATCACTGGAGATTCCGCAAAAAACCGCTGGAACCGATTTCGCAACAGGGCTTCTGAACTGCAGGAACGTACCGCACACCGCGAGCGGTTCTACGAACTGCAGGCGCAAAGGTCACGAACTCGAAAGAGGGCGTGACCTCTGTGTTTTTGACTACTTCGCCCGCTTGCCGGGAGATCGACGGTCGAAGGGGATGTGCTCGCTTAAGTCCCCAAGTGGCTCCGTATTCCCGACGGCCGTCGGTGCCGATGTGCCTCAACGCGCCTTGCGAGGGCCTGGCTTGTGAGACACGAGTTGGATTACGTCGGCCCCAGAGTCATCGCGATCCAACAACACATCGCCGACCTTCGAGGTGCGGTACTGCCGCAACATGCGGCCGAGCTCCTCACCCGACAGTTCGGCAGTCGCGAGAAGTGCGGCAATCAGTTCCTTGCGATTGGTCCTCTCACCGGCCTCCGTGGCCCGCGCAAGTAGTGCGTCAATCCGCTGATCGAAAGGCAGCGGCAACCGCAGTCCAACCTGCTTGTCGCGACTGCGGATCACGGCTTCGTAAGGGTCGACTGGAATGTCGTCCATTTTCTGTCCTACCGCGGCGATACATTAGAAATATGTCTCGGATACATATGTCATTCCTTCTGGAATCGATACTGGCATGTGCACCGGGCACCGCGCTGACGCCCGTGACCACTGGCCTCTCCATCAGGCGCTACGCGACCTCGACGATTGGCTGAGTCAGGGTGCAGAAAATCGTTCGATGTAGAGGACGTCCGGGCTACCTGCGCTCCGCTTTGTGAAAGACCCTGACGTGGGGTGGCGTGCGAGCGGTATTACGCGAGCAATCTGGGAGCTCGTCAACGACGGGAAACTTCTCTGTGTTGAGGGTCCGAAGGGCGGGCAGCGGGCGCGGTTTGTACTCGCAGATGACTCCATGCCACATATCCGACGGGAACTTATGCAACTTGCGCCGGAATGTGCAGCCGCTCTTCAGCGCACCGCCCACCGATTCGCGCAGAACGCAACGTTTGCGTCGTGAACCGCTCGACGGGCGCGACGGTCGTCAGGTCTAAGGCGATCGGAAAGCTGCGAAATCCGACGCCACTCCTGGGCTTGGACTTTACGATGAAGGACGGTGAGCTCGGCGAGGCCAGCATCGGGGCCGGAACGAATAGTCCTTTCTTCGACGGCCAGAACCACTTTTGGTGCGGTAGGCGGCCAGAAGCCTTCGCGCCTTCCCGACGAGTCGGCTGGCAGCCAATCGATGAAGCTGATGCGTCCAAGCGCTCGTAACGCCGCAGCAGCAGAATTGGGCCGCCGGGCAACACTCCTCGACACCATCGCCAGCACGAGCCGCTCCAGACTTGTGGGAATCGTTGGTCCCAAACGGAGATACCGGTCAGCGACCGCCCGCAGGCCGCGGTCCAGAACGCCTTGTGATCTCGATATTATCTAGATCCGCGTAGTCCAGAGGCCCGCCGAACAACTCCAACAGCGTGAAACCCATGCTGTAGATGTCACCCGCTATGCCGTACCGTTCGCCGGCCAATTCGGGCGGGCGATAGAGCCGTGTGCCCCGTTCGCGTCGGCCTCGTTCAACTCGTCCATGCGAGCTGCATTGCCCAGATCACCCAGATAAGCAGCGCGGAAGTCCTCGTCGAGGACTACATTGCCCGGCTTGATATCTCGGGTCTGCTGGACGAATAGGTGACATCTGAGTTGGCTTGCCCAGTGTGGGCGGGCTGGAAGGATGTCCTTGTGCCCAGGCCTTACCCCCGTGAGTTCCGCGACGATGTCATCCGCGTTGCCCGCAACCGCGATGACGGTGTGACGATCGAGCAGATCGCCACCGATTTCGGTGTGCACCCGATGACGCTCCACAAGTGGATGCGCCAAGCCGATATCGACGAAGGCACCAAGTCCGGCAAGAGCACCAGCGATTCGGCAGAACTGCGGGACGCGCGGCGAAGGATCAAGTTGTTGGAGCAGGAAAACGAGGTCCTGCGCCGGGCGACCGCGTATTTATCGCAGGCCAATCTGCCGGGAAAAGGCTCTACCCGCTCGTAACTGAGCTCGCCGCCGACGGGATTCCCGTCGCGGTGACGTGCCGGGTACTCAAGCTCGCCCGCCGGCCCTGCTACCGCTGGCGCGCTGATTCCATCACCGACGCCGAGATCGCCGAGGCCTACCGCGCCAACGCCCTGTTCGACGCGCACAAAGACGACCCGGAGTTCGGCTACCGCTACCTGGTAGAAGAGGCCCGCGACGCCGGTGAGCCGATGGCCGAGCGTACCGCCCGGCGCATCTGCACCCAGAACCAGTGGTGGAGCGTCTTTGGCAAGAAGCGCGGCAAGAACGGTAAAGTCGGCCCGCCGGTGCACGATGATCTCGTAAAGCGCGACTTCACAGCAGATGTGCCAAATCAGTTGTGGCTCAGCGATATCACCGAACACCGCACCGGGGAGGGCAAGCTCTACGTGTGCGCGATCAAGGACGTGTTCTCCAATGGCATCGTCGGGTATTCGATCGACTCCAGGATGAAGTCCCGGTTGGCACGACCGCGCTCAGTAGTGCGGTGGCACGACGCGGTGGGGTGGCCGGATGCATTCTGCACAGCGACCGCGGCAGCCAATTTCGAAGCCGAAAGTTCTTTCACGCCTTGGGTCGCTACGACATGGTCGGCTCCATGGGCCGCGTCGGTGCGGCGGCGACAGTGCTGCCATGGAGAGCTTCTTCAGCCTCCTACGGAAGAACGTTCTGGACCGCCGCCGCTGGGCCACCCGCGAGGAGCTGAGGATCGCCATCGTCACCTGGATCGAACGGACCTACCACCGACGCCGACGCCAGGCCGGCCTCGGGCGCTTGACCCCAATCGAATACGAAGCAAGTATGACCACACCGGCCAGTCAGGCTGCGTGACCGCAACTGTCACCTGATCGTGCAGCAGACCCGTTGTCGTGGCGGCGGTACTGCCGCTCGATCGCCTGCTGCTCGGCAAGGACGTCGCGCAGCCGGTCGCGAATCGCGAAGCCATGCGTGAGCTTGTGGAACGCCGATTGTCCCAGCAACTCGACGTCGATGCTCTCCTCGGTCATCGGAGTCCGCTACCACCGGCGGTGTCGGGGTCATCGGCCCCGACCTGTTTGACGACCTCGATGATGCCGTGCAGTGCCTCGTCCTCGGTGGGTGCCAGCCAGGACAGTGAGGGGAATTCGGCGACCAGGCTCACGAATTCGTCGTCCTCCGGCGACCACTCGACCCGGTAGGCGTAGTCCGAGATGGCGGTGGCCTCGGCGGTCTGTGTGTGCCGCAGATGGTTGCGGACGGTGGTGGCGATGAACGCCGCCCGCTCCCGAAAGGCTCTGCCCATACCCGGGGGCGGTGATCGTGCCGCTGGCGATGAGGTCTCCCTTGGTGATGCCGGGCTGCTGCACGTGCAGCTCCAGTTCGATGTCCCAGTCCCCGCCCCGTTCGCGGAAGTAGAAGCTGTGCCCATCGACCGGGCCTTCCCACTGCTCGGGCACCCTGACCGCCGTGGCGGCCCACCACGACGTCCGGCTGATCGGCCAACCAGGCCTGCAGGGCGGCCTCGGCGGCCTGCAGGCGGCGTGGAGCCGCTGACCTTCCGGTGACCGCCGGAACTCGTCCATGTGCGCGAGAAACCCGTGGAACGTCTCTGCTGATCGCCACCGCCGGTTCCCGGCTGCGTTCTCCTTGTCATCGGGCATCAGCCAGTCACTTCTGCGGCGGGTCGAGCAGGGCGCGAGCGTCTTTGATCAACAGCAGCAGGTGCAGCGGGTCGGTCGGTGAGGGCTCGAAATCGAAGTGCGCGTAGAACGCTCGGGCCTGCTCGTGCAGCGCGTGTACCAGCAGTGCCCGCACCCCAATGATCTCCGCGGCGGCCACCGCGCGGGTGATCGCGTCACGCAGCAGCGCAGCGCCCAGACCCTGGCCCCGTTCCTTGCGGTCGATCGCCAGCCGCGACAACAGGATCACCGGCACCGGATCGGGCATGTTGCGCCGCACCCGCCCGGGTGTGCCGGCGCGCTCCACCGCCGCCGAGGCCAGCGCGTAGAACCCGACGACACGGCCATCCCTGCACGTCACGAAACACCGGGAGGCACCCTCGACGTGGTTGGCCAGGGCGCGTCCCCGCAGGTACTCATCCAGGGTGGGCTCGCCGCTGTCGAAGTCGGCGACCACATCGTGCTCGCTGATCGGTCGGGGCGCGCTGTAACCGCTCACTCGTCGAAGATCGAGGGCTCCGCGAACAACTTCTCCAGCCGCGGCTTCTGCGACACCGGCCGGTCCAGCACCGCCACGAACTCCGACCAGGCCGACGCATCAAGCATGAACAGCCGCCGATCGGCGAGCACCTCGCGGGCATGAGCCAACGTCGCAGTCACCGCGAAGTTGGTCAGATCCGTCCCCTCCACCTCGGCGGCACGACGAATCAGCGCGTCCTGCTCAGCAGTCAGGCGCACCGCGAACCGCTCCGTCTTCGTAGCCATGCCGTCCATTGTGTGCCTATCAGGCACACAATGCAACGGGGTATTGGTCACGACGCTGACCAGCATCGATGCACCGAGTACCTGTAAAACACGCTCTTACACACAGGAAGTTATGCCGGGGCCAGTTGGGTCGCGGTGGGACGGCCACGGTCGTCTCGTCGCTTTCAACCCTGTGAGGGGGAGGCATGCCTTCTATTCTGCTGATCTCGCTCAAAGCACCTGCAGGTGACAGTTTGACCTGACCGTGCAGCAGACTGCTCGATTTGGTGACTTAGATCGTTGAAGCGGCGCACCCCCTCGCTAATCTTGCCCAACTTTTTCGCCGAGCAAAGATCCGACCCCCTCCGCGGGAGGAAAGCAAATGGCGGCCGCGACCGCGAGCTGGTAGGAAAGGCCGCAGCGGTCGCGGCCGCGCAGATAGAATGGCACGAGGGCGGCAGCTGGAAACAGCGGCCATGGCCGCGTACCGGGGAGCGTGCATGCCAGCAACCAATGAGCTCTTGCTTACCGACGAACTCTCCTCCTATGGGCAGAAGCAGGCCAGTAGAGAAAGGGTCACTGAGGACGCATTTACCGGTCTCGTTCGGCTCAACATCGCAATCTTCGGCAAACTGCTTATACCCGACAGTGACTTGTTCAATGGCAGTGTGTTGCTCGAACTGTCGCCTAAGAAGCTGTTGGAAATGGCGGGGCACACCGCTGAGCGCCCGACTCTGGTTATCAGGACGAGGGCGCGTTCCATGCCAGAGACGCTTCGGCTGACGCTGACGGACGTCAATCAGAAGCGCTTCCACCCCCTCAGTCTGCGGCTTCTTGTCGACGATCAACTCGAGTCCAGTATCGCGCTTGCGCTAGCGCAAACTCATCTACCCAAGAAGCAAGACTTGACCAGGACAATGCGACGGCTATTCCGAGTGGCCCGCGAAATGGGGGCCACCGAAGATCAAATAGGCCGTATCGAGTCGGGATGGAATGTCTGGTCGAAATTTGACGACGAGTCCGTCCTTCGCACCTGGCCAAGTGTTCCATTCAACCTCGCACGAGAAATGACCGCCAACCCGCTATCTACCGAACAGTTCGCGACCGATGCCGGCCGCCGCGCCTATCAGCAAGTGGTTCGAGACACCGTCCAGCACAATCAAACTCGTTATGGCGCTCTGACCGCAGCCTTGAATGACCACACGCCTGCTTCCAACGATGCTGAGTTACTCAGGGCTTGGTATCACGACCGGCGGCAGCTTGCCTTGAAACATCAGCACGGTTCGATGCTGTCAGTGCGACCCAGCAATTACCTCGCCTTCATGAGGGCTACCTTTGGAACCGATAGCGGGTCTTATCCCGATGGAGTGCCGGTCGAGGAAGTCGCGCTCGATCCGAACGACGCCAGAGGGCTCGGCAGCGTCGCGTACAAGCTAGCGAACTTGGACCCAGATGAGTTTCGGAATCTGTATCAAAAGACCTCGACGAACAGGATCGACTGGCTGCACAAGCACAAGGTGTCCTCGCTTCGCCGGCTAGTGGAGCAGATCGGTGAGTCTCTTAGTGGCGCCGATGCCCCGAAAGGATGGGCCAACCGCAGCATGGAGATACTTCAGCAGTCCACCGCACCCATCGCCGGAGGTGGCGTCGGATCCGGTGTCGGCGCAGCGCTGTCGGAAGTCGTTCCCGATATCAGCGCTGCCCCGGGTGGGGTAGCGGGGGTTGTTCTCGTTGGCGGCGCGGTGGCAGCGCGCAAGGTTGGCATAAATGAAGGGTGGCTGAGCTCGTCCGCGGACCACAGGTCAGTGGTGCGGTGGGCACGCGAAACTCGCAGAGTCACATAACTCTCACTCGAAAAGAACCTCGGCAGAGGGGGTTACCGCGTGGGAACGGTCAGCTCATGACCCCCCACAACCCGCCGCAAGATCACCGCCGAACGCGATGAAGTCCACGGGACGTGGTGTCCGGCGTCGTCGTGTGATTCTTCGAGATGATGGTTCAGGCCCGAGAACATCGACCTGCGGACTGTGCTGGGCTTGGGCTACGACAGGCCGGCGCTCCTGATCAGGCCCGACTGGTACACAACTCTGCTGACCGCAACCTATGAGAGCGGTTTCAGTCCGGACAGTCCGGCAGTCCGGGCGGCAATTAATCCGGTCAGTTCCTCGGCATACGCGAGGTGTTGACGCAACTTGTCGGTACTTTCCTGTGCTTTGGCGTGGCACTGATGCAGGTAGCGCGCCGCGGCGGCTCGCCGATCTTCGGTCTCCTCGACCTTGTTGAGGGTGTCCAGCGAGGCCAGCAGATCCCGCATCTCGGCGAGCGAAAACCCAAGCGGTTTCATCCGACGGATCACCAGTAGCCGGTCGACGTCTGACTCGGTGTAGAGCCGGAATCCGCCGGCCGAGCGGGCTGACGGGGTCACCAAGCCCACCTCGTCGTAGTGACGCACGGTATTGATGGACAACTCGGTGCGTGCGGCGACCTGCCCGATCTGCATGTGGCCCCCGCTCAATGCCCTCCTCCGAGCTTGCCGGAGAGCCGGTCGTGGCGGTCCGCGGAATCGGTGTTGAGACCGACGATCTCAACGTGTTTGCCCCGCGCCCGGTACTTGGTGGTCACCGCGTCGAGGGCGGCGACGGTGGAGGCGTCCCAGATGTGAGAACCGGACATGTCGATCACGATATGGGCGGGATCGTCGGTGTAGTTGAACTGGTACACCAGGTCATTGCTGGAGGCGAAGAACAATTCACCGGTGACGCGGTAGACGACGGTATCGGGGGTGCCGTCGTGCTCATCGTCGGATTCGGCGATCTTCTCCACGGTCACGAGGTGGGCGACGCGCCGGGCAAAGAGCACCATCGCCGTCAGGGAGCCAACGATGACACCGTAGGCGAGGTTGTGCGTCGCGACCGTGACTGCGACGGTGGCGAGCATGACCAGGGTTTCGCTGCGCGGCATCCGGCGCAGGGTTGACGGGGTGATGCTGTGCCAGTCCATGGTGCCGACCGACACCATGATCATGACGGCAACCAGGGCGGCCATCGGGATGAGTGCCACAATGTCGCCGAGCCCGACGACCAAGGCCAGCAGGAAGATCCCGGCCAAGAAGGTGGAGATGCGGGTGCGGGCGCCGGAGACTTTGACGTTGATCATGGTTTGGCCGATCATGGCGCAGCCGCCCATGCCGCCGAAGAAGCCAGTGACCACGTTGGCCACACCCTGGCCCCAGCCTTCGCGGGTTTTATTGCTGTGGGTGTCGGTGATGTCATCAACCAATTTGGCGGTCATCAACGATTCCAGCAGGCCCACCAGGGCCATTGCCAGGGCGTAGGGAGCGATGATCGTCAAGGTTTCCCAGGTGAACGGCACGTCGGGGAAAAACAGGCTTGGCAGGCTCGACGGCAATTCACCCTCGTCGCCGACGTTGGGAATGCGGACGGAGAAAACGATCGCCGCGGCGGTCAGCAGCACAATGGCCACCAAGGGCGCTGGAACGATGGTGGTCAGTTTCGGCAAGAACACCATGATCACCAGGCCGACGGCCACGAACGGATACACCAGCGCAGGCACCCCCAGCAGGTGGGGCAGCTGAGAGGTGAAGATCAGGATGGCCAGGGCGTTGACGAAGCCGACCATCACGCTGCGCGGGATGAACCGCATTAACCGGGCGACTCCCAGAACGCTGAGCACGATCTGGAAGACGCCGGCAAGCAGGACCGCGGCGACGAAGTAGTCGAGTCCGTACTGACGGGCCAACGGTGCGATGACCAGGGCGATGGCGCCAGTGGCCGCCGAAATCATGGCGGGGCGACCGCCAACGATGGCGATGGTCACCGCCATCGTGAAGGAGGCGAAAAGACCGACGCGTGGGTCAACTCCGGCGATGATCGAAAACGAGATGGCCTCCGGGATCAGGGCCAGCGCGACGACCAGGCCGGCGAGCACCTCGGTCTTGAGGCGCTGCGGGGACCGCAGTGCGGCCATCACGGAAGTGCTGGGATCCCCTGCCTGCCGCACCGCAGAATTGGACGAAATAGGTTGAGAAGACACTCGTTTCCGTTCAGTGTGCAGGGCACCGCGGTGCCAGCGATCATCAGGGAGGCGGCCGCGTCGATGCGGCCGAAGCGCGAACTCCGGCACCGCAGGGTGCAAGGTCGTCGGCCACAGCCGACAGCAAAGCTACTCTCACCCGAGGTTAGAGTGCGAATCCAGTGATCCGCGCCACCGTCGCCGAGGGCCCTCGTCTTCTGAGCGTGAGGCCAGACAGTCCCGAATGTGGTCGCTTGGAATCCGGTGGGGTCCACGTGTCCGACCCCACCGGATTCTCTTGAGCGACTTAGCAGCCGGGGATCTCGATGACGGGCGAGCCCGGCTTGCGGGCGTGCCGCGTCATCGCTAGGCCCGTCACACCCTGAAAACGGGCTACCCACCGGTCACTGCCGTCGAACCTCGGGCTGAATGCAGAACGGCCATGGACGGCGCGGCTATTGTCCAGCACGATGACGCTGCCTCGCTGCAGGACAACGCAGCTCCGGATGGCCACCCAAATTTCTTTGATCAGGTCGAGTGCCCGTTGGTGGTCGGGGCTTTCGCTGTACATCAGGTCCTCGTCATACGTTATGACCGGGTCGTCGGTGGGGCCGGTCAGCACCGCGATTGGGCCGCGGATCGTGTCTGGAACACCACCGGTGACGAACGATTGATCAACGCGGGTGAGGAACCGCGCTTCGTAGAGCAATTCCACTGCCCAGCTGGGCAAGTGCCTTTGCAGCGTACGAGCTGACATCACGTAGGTGATGGCGTGCGGGTCCCCACGCAGGCATCCGAGGGCGATGAAGTCGGGTCGCGTGAGCAGGTTGAATGCCTGTTCGGTGTGGCATTCCAAGCAGACACCCCAACCTGTCGAGGTTTGCATTCGCCTGGCGGCCCGGGTCGGCACCAGGCATTGGCAGATACGACCCCAGGACTCGGCACGGTAGCTCACTAGGTGAGCGAGCACCGACAAGATCAGCGAGGTGCTTTTAGCCATCTCCGTCGGGTGGGTGACGTCGTTATCAGGGTTCTCCGGGGTCGCACCGACGGCACCGACCTCGAGGCCGCACACCAAGAACGCGCCGTCGCCGACGCGTTCAAAGTCGATCAAAGACCGTCGAAGTTTGATCGGCAGCTGCGCGCTGAGAAGGCGCGCCTGCCGGACGGCGCCCTCGGGGTCCTCGAGATGATGACGTCCGTCGACACCGGGGACGCATGGGCCATGCAGGCTTTCATGGCACAGCGTTTGCAGAACTGGGATCCAGTACTGTCTTCGCTGGTGCTCGGCAACATCGACGATCCTGTGCTTCATCCCATCTACGCCCTACCCAGCACTCATCGCTGGGAGCGGCTACCCGGCGTGACGTTGATAGGCGATGCTGCGCACCTGATGTCGCCGTTCGCCGGCGAGGGTGCCAACCTCGCCCTGTTCGACGGCGCGGCGCTGGCCGCGGAGATCGTCGCGCACCCCGCCGACATCGAGAAAGCAGTGACTGCCTACGAGGACGCACTCTTCCCGCGCAGCGCCGAGGTCGCCCAGCGCAGCGCGCACAACCTGCGGCAGTTCTTCGGTCCCGACACACCGCGCAGTACCGTCAACCTGTTCGCGCACCTGCTCTCGTAGACCAAGAGGCCGGGCCACCGAGAACACGGCATGAATGAGGCGTCGGTCGCCCTCGAGACCTCCAGTTATGCGATCTGCCCTCGGACAGCCCCGCTTGCAAACCTTTCTCAAGAAGCAGTCCTACACCGCGGGGCATTCCATCGGCTCGTGGATCCGAATAGCACAGCCCCGCAGCCTCTTCCGATTGCGGATCTTGCATCTCGCGTTGGTCACCCCCGTCCAGGCGACGCTGACCGGCAGAGCACCGATGGTGTTCGGCTGGTCCACCACGATCAATATCGGCCCGCGGGTGGCTAATTGCTGGAAGACCGCCCTCAGTTTGGCCTCGTTGTTTGGCAAGGCCTTGTCGTACAGCCGGCGTCCTGCAGCGTCGAGGCCGACAGCGTGGAGCTCGCCTTTGCCGACATCGATCCCGCAATAGACTGTGAATCCCTCTTCCATGCCAGTGATGTTCCTCGTCTCAGGTCGGTCCGGTCACCGATCTGGCATCGACGCCAGCACCCACGTTACGAAGAGACCTACCTGCGGCCCTGTCCCTATCAGCGGTCCGTCGATGTCGCCAGCTCCGGCGACACCACCCCCCGGATCATTGGAAAGACAGGGGCGAGAGGTCATACCGGAACTGGCGACCGGAGCCCTGGTATCAGGGCCATGAAAAGGTAACGGGCTGTTCACCGGCCAACGCGTCCACACACCATCGGCCGTCGACCCACGGCCGACACCAATGTGATGAACCGCCGAGACGCTGTTGCGCGCCGGTTTGGCGGCCGCCCTTGACTTGGAGTGCGCTCCAAGTCTTACCGTTGGGGTGTGACGTCAACCGGGCATGCCGCAGACTCCACCGCGTCTATCGCGGTTGATGGTTCGGCTCTGACCATCGCGGAAGTGGCCGAGCTGACTGGCCTATCTAAAGACACGTTGCGCTACTACGAAAAGGCCGGGCTTGTGGCGGCCGTCGATCGATCCAGCGGCGGGCAACGGCGTTACGCAGCAGCCGATCTCGCCTGGCTGCAGTTTCTGCTTCGGCTGCGCGCTACCGGGATGTCGATCGCCGACATGCGGCTTTTCGCTGAGTTGCGCCGGGGTGGCGAGGCCACCGTGGGCCAGCGGCTGGAAATGCTGGAACGGCACCACCGCGACGTGCACGCCCACATCGATCAACTACGCAGCCACCTCGCCGCACTCGACGCGAAGATCACCCACTACCGCCATCAACTGGCGGCAAAAGAAAACTCGGAAGGTCAACACCTATGATCAGCGCCGCTACCAGCATGAACCCTCTTTCAGCGCAGTCGCGCTATGAACAGGGCTTGGCGGTGCTGTCCGCTGTCGATGGCGAGGCCGGGCACCGAGTCGTGGAATCCCTGTCCGATATAGCTCCCGACCTCGCCGAGCACATCGTGAGCTACGGCTTCGCTGATGTCTACGCCCGCCCCGGCCTGGTGCCGGCACAGCGCCAGCTGGTCACCCTGGGCATGCTGACCGCGCTGGGAGGCTGCGAGCCGCAGCTGACGGTTCATGTCAACGCCGCACTCAACGTGGGTCTCAGCCCCACCGAAATTGTGGAAGCCATCATCCACTCCGCGGTGTACTGCGGTTTCCCGAAGGCGCTCAACGCCATCTTCGTGGTCAAGCAGGTCTTCGCCGACCGCGGCATCAGCCTCAGCCAGGAGCCGCCTGACGTCGAAGACCCCACCATCCTCGATCCCGAACACCACCGCGTGCTGCTCACCAACGACCATGTGACCGTTCGGCACATCAACTACGGTCCTCACGAATCCTCTGTAATGCACGACTACGACGATTGCGTTGTTCTCTGGCTCACTGACGGGCAACTGAGCTTTGAATTACCCGATGGAACCGTGGAACAGACCGAAGGGAACGCCCACGACGTCCGATGGATACCCGGCGGACGTCACCGCCCCCACAACCTCAGCAGCCAACCTTTCGCCGCCATCGCCGTTGATCTCAAACAGCCCCACACGCGTTAAGACAGGGCAAGGAGACCGCTGCTGAGCTGACGGGATCTGTGCTGCCGCCATTCTCTGAACAGGAGACTTAACTTCCGGTGGCGTTTGGGTCGACGGCGGCGAGGACGTGTCGAACTATGGCTTCGTCACCTTCGATGGCGACCATTCCACGGACCTGATCGAGACTGAGCATGCCCGCTGCGAGCCCAAGCACTATTTGGGCGCCGGCGCGGATGATGGCATCGAGTTCTCGGCCGTCATGGGGCCGTACTTTGATCCCCGCTCTGTGGGCATGGACTTGGATGACGCCGCCATCAACGGCTACCCCGATGGTCGCTGGCCACCTGGCGGGGGCCCGGCCCGCGAAGAGAGCAGGGAGGGCAATGAGCAACCATTCGGAACGGAAGCGGTCGCCTCCTGGCCCGCGGACCATCAGTGGTGTCGACCAACGGACGAGACCTTCGATGGGGCCCCGCAGGTCGGCGCCCCACTGCGTGAGGCCATACACGATGTGCCCATCGTCGTCGCTGAGACGGCGTTCGATCACGCCAGCTGCTTCCAGGTCGCGGAGCCGGTCTGCGAGCAGGTTCGTCGCGATGCCAGGAAGGCCCTCGGCGAGCTGTCGGTAGCGCGCTGGAGCGACCAGGAGCTGACGAACGATCAGTAGATTCCAGCGGTCGCCGATGACATCGAGTGCCCTGGCCAGTCCGCAATATTGACCGTAGCTCCGACTCATCCCCACCATCCACTTGATAATTTAAACTGCACTTGCTTATATCAAGCATAGACGAGGGAGGGGTGCGGATGACTGTGACCGAGAGGCCCGGCTGGGTCGACGACACGTTGTTCCCGTTCGAAAGCCGCTTCGTTGAGGTGGACGGCAACGTCGTGCACTACATCGACGAAGGCTCGGGCCCGATCCTGCTGATGTTGCACAGCAATCCCGTCTGGTCCTTCGTCTATCGCGATGTCATCACCGCGCTGCGAGGCCAATTCCGGTGTATCGCCATGGACTTTCCAGGATTCGGTCTGTCGACCGCAGCGCCGGACTATCGGTACCACGCCGATGAACACGCGCAGCTCCTTGTGGCGTTCCTCGATCACCTGAACCTCACGGAGCTGACGCTGGTTGCCCACGGTTGGGGCGGCCCGCTCGGTCTCTACGCCGCGGAGCAGCGGCCAGGCCTGTTCGCCGGGCTCGTCCTGACCAACACGTGGGCATGGCCGCTCAATGGTGACGTATTCAGCGAACTTGCCTCCCGGGGTATGGGGGGAAACCCCGTTGGCCGGGCACTGATGGGGCGATTCAATCCGCTGGTCAACTTCTTCATTCCCGCTGCGCATAAGCGGCGGAAAGTGACGGGCGCTGAAATGGCGCACTACCGTCGCACGACATCGACACCCGAACAACGCCGTGCCTCTGCAACGCAACCAGGTGACCTCGTTGGTGCTCGCCGATTCTTCGTCGAACTCGTTGAGCACCTGGGGCCAGTCGCGGCCCTGCCGACCCTGATCGTCTGGGGTGACTCGGATCCCATCTTCACCGATAAGTACCGCACACGTTTGGAACGGACTTTCCCCAATCATTCGACGAGGACGCTTCACCGTGTCGGTCACTACCCCATGTCCGACGCACCTGACGAGTTCGCGTCGGCCATCCGCAACTGGCATCCGCAGAGCAGAGCGCTCCACACTCCCGAGTCATAGGACCTGCGAGGCGGGATGCGAGCCGTGCAACGTGGCTAGATCCGAGACTTCCCGTGGTCAAGTCCAGGGACGTGGTGTACGACGTTGTCGTGTGATTCTTCGTCGTGATGGGTCAGGCGGTCAGCGCCGCCGGGGTGTCCTCCTGTTCTGTCGGGGTGTCATTGACAGCGCGTGATTTGCTCAGCACGTCGAGGCCGAGGTAGCGCCGAGACTCGGCCCATTCGTCGTGTTGTTCGGCCAGCACGGCGCCGACGAGGCGAATCAGGGCGTTGCGGTCGGGGAAGATCCCGACGACATCGGTGCGTCGGCGGATCTCCTTGTTGAGCCGCTCCTGGGGGTTGTTGGACCAGATTTGGCGCCAGATCTGCTTGGGGAACGCGGTGAACGCCAGCAGATCCGCTCGCGCCGCTTCCAAGTGCTCGGCGGTCTTAGGCAGCTTGCCCTCCAACGCATCGATGACCCGGTCGTATTGGGCGGCAACCGATTCTGCGTCGGGCTGATCGAACACCGAGTGCAGCAGGGTCTTGACCCACGGCCACGACGCCTTGGGCGTGACGGCCATGAGATTGGTCGTGTAGTGGGTGCGGCAGCGCTGCCACGATGCACCGGGAAGGGTCGCGCCGATCGCGGCGACCAACCCGGCGTGCGCGTCGCTGGTGACCAGCTTGACCCCCGAGAGGCCGCGGGCGGTCAGCGACCGCAGGAACGTCAACCAGCCGGCACCGTCCTCGGCGGTGGTGACGTCGACCCCGAGGATTTCGCGGTACCCGTCGGCGTTGACCCCGGTGGCGATCAGAGCGTGGACGTTGACCACCCGGCCGCCTTCGCGGACCTTGAGCACCAGGGCATCGGCGGCCATGAACGTGTACGCGCCGGCATCCAAGGGCCGGGTGCGAAACGCCTCCACGGCCGCGTCGAGCTCCTTGGCCATCACCGACACCTGCGACTTCGACAAACTAGTGATGCCCAGCGTTTCCACCAGCTTGTCCATCCGCCGCGTGGACACCCCCAGCAGATAGCAGGTGGCCACCACGGTCGTCAGGGCCCGCTCCGCGCGTTTACGGCGCTCCAACAGCCAGTCAGGAAAATAGGAGCCCTGGCGCAGCTTGGGGATCGCCAGATCCAGACTGCCTGCGCGGGTGTCGAACTGGCGGTGCCGATAGCCGTTGCGGGAGTTAGTGCGCTCGCTGCTGCGCTGACCGTAGCCCGCGCCGCACAGCGCGTCGGCCTCGGCGCCCATCAGCGTGTGAATGAACGTGGCCAGTAGCTCGCGCAGCACGTCAGGGCTGGTGGTGGTGAGTCGATCCGCCAACACGGCGGGCCAGTCGATATCGTGGGCAGTGGTCATCGCGTCGATTCCTTTGCTCGAGTGACTTTCGCGGGTCTCTCGAAGAATCACGCGATGACCTTCAATCATTGGGCTACGACACGCCGGGCATCCTGATCAGGCCCAACTCGTACACCATCTTCATGGACGCAACCCTTCCCGTTCCAGACAGGTGACTTAGGCGCATTGACCGACTGTCGGAGCTTGCCTGCCGTTGGGCTCGTCAGTGCGGCGTCCCAACGACTGGGGATCTCCTGGGATCGGCAGCCGGTGGGTTCAACAACGCGGCCGCACGGGAGCACCATCTCACCGTGTATGCCGAGATCCGGGCGCTGAGTCCGCGCCAGCCACATCGATGGTCTCAGCACCCTTTTGTAGCTGGGTCCGCTTCTTTCGCACCTCCGTTGAACACACTGCCGCCACGGTTGGCAAGTTATCGACTGCTGCGGTCCGTGCACTTGTGCGTTCAAGTTCTATTGGCGGGCAACACTGTTCATGTCTCAACCACAGCGAATGAGGTCTCGGCAGTACCTGTCCCGTCTCGCCGCAGAATTGGAGTAGCGCACTACTGCATACACCGCCTACGACAGAGTGTCACACTCGCGCCACAGGAGGGTTGCCGGTGGTGCCGGCGGCGCGGCCAAAGGAGGGCTGTCATGAAAGCCGGACACTACGTGGGCCGCATTGGTGAGTTGGCCGCAATTCTCGGCGTTGGCGCAGTCCTGTCGCTCGCCGCGCCGGCGGCGTGGGCGGACGAAGTATCGGCGGACTCTGATGGCGCAAGGCGCGACACGACCTCGGCAACATCCGATTCCGTCGACCAGGACTCAGAGCAGGACGAGTCGGAGAGGACGGCCACCACAAAGAGTGGTAAAGACACCGAGCCCGACTCCGCGGACTCCGACGATGACGCGGGCACCGAAACCGTCGACATCGAGTCGGCCGCGACAGCCGACGAGGCACGACCCGAAGACGCACCTGAGGATCCCGAGGATGACGTCAACCCGCCGATCGACTGGGTAGTGGCCGCCGCGGCACGTCGTGAGCTCGGCTTCGACCCTGCGCCAGCCGAGGTCGAGAACCACCCTCCGTCGATCACCGACGTCAACGTCGGTCCCGCTTCCAGCGGCACGGGCTCTGTTCGGGGCAAGGTCGTCGCCGACGACGGAGATGGCGACAGCCTCCGATTCGCCGCGACCTCGACCGCCAACGGCACCGTTTCGATGAACTCATTCACCGGAACCTTCCGCTATCGCCCGACCGCCGCCGCTCGCCATGCCGCGGCGGCCGTGACCCACCCCGTCACCCAGGACACGATCGTTGTGACCGTCGACGACCGCAACGGCGGCATCGTCTCACAGACGGTGACCGTCCCCATTGCTCCCAGGAATCGCGTCCCCATCCTCTTCACGTCGACTCGTTCACCGGATTCGAGCACGGGAACGGTGATAGGCCGGCTCAGTGCCATCGACTTCGATCGCGACATCCTCGAATACAGAGCTCCGACAACGACATCGAAGGGTTCGATCACGTTCGATCCTGCCAGCAGGACAATCGTCTACACACCGACAGAAGAAGCCCGACGGCAGGCTGGTGCACCCGGAGCACCGGCGTCCGCCAAAAAGGATACGTTCACCGTCACGATCTCCGACGGCCACGGCGGCGTGACGACGAAAACGGTCACTGTGCGGATCTCACCGACGGCCGGACCGGTCGCCCGCACCGGAGTCTCCATGGTCGGTCAGGTCACCGTACCCGGCTACGCGGAAGGCCACGGGTACAGCGCCGCCGGCACACATTCGGTAATCGTCAGCGACGCCACCGACTTCGATTCCTTCGTCACGACCACCAAGGTGATCGTCGTCGACAACGCGACGGCACGACAGGTCGGAGGCACGCTTACCCTCGCTGGCATCCCTTCGGGTCCACCGTCGTTCAATGCGAGTCGTACCCGCGCGGTCGTACAGACCCACATCGGCGGCGAGGTTCGGATTGCGATGATCAATGCGACCACCGGTACCCAGATCGGTTCGACTCTTCTCTACACCGGCGATCCACCGTCGTTGAGCCCGTTTGGTGATCGGGTCGCCATCACGTCCGTGACCGCAGGGAGCTCGGGGGTATCGGTACGCATCATCGACACCAGCACGGGGGCGCAGATCGGCCCCACCGCCGCACTCGACCTTCCGGCTTCAGCGCCCCGCAAGATCACGTGGAACCCGGCCGGGACTCGCGTGTTGGTCGCGGCGCAGGCCGGTGACTGGGATGCCGGATTCACCACCTACGCCCAAGTGATCGACGCCAGCACGGGTGCAGCCAATGCCGACGTCTTGGAGATCGAAGGGGGATGGTCGTCCGGACCGCTGTTCAACGCCGCCGGCACCCAGGCCTTGGTGATCACCGCCGGCTTCGACTCGGCTGATCTGGCCGTCACGCGAGTGGCCGGTATCGACATGACGACGGGCGAACAGATCGGCGCCATGGTGACGATGTCAGGTGCGCTCGACTCGGTACTGCAGACTGCCGACGGTGACCGCGCGATCATCATCGTCCGCCCTGACAGCAAAGCGCCGCAACCGAATTCGTCATCGCTCGCGGTGATCAACATTGCCACCGGCAGCCGCATCGGAACAGCCGTGGCACTGTCCGGGACAGCGAGTGCCGCGGCGTTGAACGCCCCGACCACCCGCGCGATAGTCACTCATGAAGATCTCCCGGGCGGCAAGACCGCTGTGACGGTCATCGACACCGCGACCGGCGTCCAGGTCGGTAGTACGGTCATCCTCAACGGTCGCCTCGTCGGCACAGTTTCGAACTTTGTGACCGTCGATGGCGCTTACGCGTTGGTGGCCACGAATACCGGCGATGCAGCGATTGTGAACACCCTGACGGGTGCTCGGACATTTCTCGCGGTCCCGGGTGAAGTGCGGAACTTCCAACTGTCCAGCGCTGATGGCGGGCGCGCCGTCATCACAACACGAGACGAGGTGAACGATTCGGTCTCGGTGGTGGTGGTCAACATGGCTACAGGGGCGCAGATCGGCAACACGGTCGGGGTCGACGGAGACACCTACGCTCCGCTGCTGCTCAGCACCGACCGAGCTTTGATCACCACCTATGACAACGACATGTGGACCGGCGCCGAACGCACCAGGATCGTGTCGATCGACACCGGGACCGGAAAGGCGGTCAGCAGTACCCTCACCATGACCGGAGCTCTGTACGGGAAACAGCTGCTCAGTCCTACCGGGAGCCGCGCCCTGCTCACCGTGTCGGTGTGGAATCCGTTGACCTACAGCGCGACGACCAAGTTGTGCGTGTTCGACGTGACCACCGGGAAGCAGGTGGGCACTGCGATATCCGTCTCCGGCGAGGTCTCCGTACCGCCGACGTTCAGTCCCGACGGAAGCCGGGTGGTGCTCACAACGGCCAACCCTGTTCCGTTCACCGGTAAGAGCACCGGACGGGTGGTGGTGCTGCGCGTAATATAGTCATGGTGGGCTGTGGGTGATCGTCGGCATCCGCGCGGCTGGGTCGCAGCCTTGATTCTTGCCTGATCGGCAAACCTCATTGCCCGTCAACCGCCACAGACTCCATCCTCGCAGGGTGACCGCTTCCGCCAACCCGTTCGACGACCCCCACCACGTCGCCATGTACGCGCAGCGCGCCCAACAGATGGTCCCCGCCTATCAGGACATCCACCGAATGGCAGCCGTGCTCATCGACGAACGCACGCCCGCGGACGGGCGGATCCTCGTCCTTGGCGCAGGCGGGGGATTGGAAACGAAGACCTTCGCCGAAAGCCACCCGGACTGGACCTTCGACGCCGTCGATCCGGCCCAGGCCATGCTGGATCTTGCGGCGAACACCCTGGGTCCCTACGTCGAACGGGTCCGGATGCACCACGGCTACATCGACCAGGCGCCCCGCGGCCCATACGACGCCGCGACGAGTCTGTTGACACTGCACTTCCTGGGACCCGACGACAGGCGTGACACCGCGGCGCAGGTGCGACGGCGACTGAAGCCCGGCGCACCGTTCGTCGTCATGCACTTGAGCTTTCCGCAAAGCGACGACGCCGAACGGCAACAGTGGATCCAGCGCCACGTCACCTACCTCGTCGCCAACGGTATCGACCCCGACGACGCAGGCAAAGCGCGCGAAGCGATCTCAGAGACGGTGCCGGTCCTGACTCCTGAACAGGATTGCGCCATTCTGCAGGACGCCGGCTTCTCCGATATCACCGAGTTCTTCTCGACGTTCACCTTTCGCGGCTGGGTGTGCTACGCATAGCAATCCTGCGCCATCACACCAGAGCAGAAGCGCCTCGACGATCGCCGCCGAACCGCGTCGAGGATCAGAGCACCCCGCCGAGCCAGTCTCGGGCGTCGATCATCATCTCGATCGTCTGGCTGTGAGCCATGTCGTAGGCATGGTGGCGCACATTCCATCCGCCGGCTTCCAGCGCGGCAATCGCCTCACGGGGTTGATCGGGACTGATGACGGGATCGCGGGTACCCCACTGGAACAGCACTGGGCGGCCGTCACCGCCGACCAAGTCCACATCGAGCCCCAGCCTGCCCGGCAGACCGCAACACATGGCCCACACACCTCCGTATCGAGGCCCGCCCGGCTTGCAGGCGAGCGCGAGCGCAAGGTAGCCGCCCTGGCTGAACCCACCGAGAATGCACCGTTCCGGCGGGATGCCGGCCTTGTCCGCCTCCTCGGCGACGAACGACTCGAGCATTGTCAGCGACGGTTGCACGCCCGACAGGTCGGGTTCGAACGTATCGAGATCCATCGGCCACCAACCGGCACCATCGCCGTCGGGCATGGTCAGCGGGCCGCGCGGAGCAATGGCGGTGAATCGCTCGTTGGGGTCCACGAGCGGGACGTAGGAGGCGAGGTGATGCTGCTCGGCGGTATAGCCGTGCATGAGAAACAGCAGACGGTCAATTCCGCCGCGCTCGATCCGATACTGAGTCAGTGGCATGGGTCAAGTCTCGCATGGTGAATCGCCGTGGGGTTGGCAAGCAGCGTGGTCACAGGTTCTCGACGCGGACGGGCTCGATGTGCTCGCCTTCGGGCAGCGGAAACCCGAATACCTGGGCGTAAAAAGACAATTCGGAGTCGAGGGCACGACGGATGTTCGCCGCCTGGCGGAACCCGTGCTGCTCACCCTCGAACGCGACATAGGCCACGGGTACTCCCTTGACGCGCAAAGCGTCGACGATCATCTCGGCCTGGTTGGGCGGCACGATCTCGTCCTCGAGACCCTGTAACACGATGAGCGGGCGGTCGAAGCCGTCGACGTGGTGTATGGGTGAGCGGTCGATGTAGAGATCGCGCCGGGCGGGGTACGGCCCGATCAGGCCGTCGAGGTAGCGGCTCTCGAACTTGTGGGTCTCGGTCGCGAGTGCTTCGAGGTCGGCGACGCCGAAATGGCTTGCGCCGGCAGCGAAGGTGTCGCGGAAAGCGAGCGCCGCGAGCGTCGTATAGCCACCTGCCGACCCGCCCCGGATACAGAGCCGGGACGGATCGACGCGTCCCTGCGCGGCCAGCCACCGAGCGGCCGCCTCGCAATCGTCGATGTCGACGACGCCCCACTGGTCGCGAAGCTGATTGCGGTAGCTGCGGCCGTACCCGGTGGAGCCACCGTAGTTGACGTCCACCACTGCGAAGCCCCGGCTTGTCCAGTACTGCGTGCCGAGTTGCAACATCGGCCGCGCCGCACTGGTAGGGCCGCCGTGGATCAGCACGAGCAGCGGCGGCAGCTCACCATCCCCGACAACCACGTCGGGATTGGTAGGTGGGTAGAACAACGCGTGCGCGGTGCGACCGTTGCCGGACGGAAACGAGATCGACTCGGGCACCGAAAACCACGTCGTGTCAATGCCGAGATCCCGTGGAGGGCGCAGTGTCTCGATTCCGGTGACGACCCCGTCGGCGTCCACTGTCATCGACACCACGGCAGCCTCGGCGGTGGCCGATCCGCCGACGAAGACGACCCGATCGCCCTCGGCCTGGACCGAGGCGACCGCCGTGTAGGGCGTATCGAGGTCAACCACGCGGCCGTCATCGAGGCGGACCGCCAAGTGGTCGATTCCGTCGCGGGAGAAGGCCAGTACGGTGCGCCCACCCGTCAAGAAGGCGTAGCGCGACTGGCCGAAAGTCCATTGCGGAAGCCCGATCTCGGCGTCCAGCGTAACCATGGGCAGGACCTGGTCGGTGTCGGGCCGCCATCGGTAGAGGTTCCACCAGTCCGACCGATCGGAGACGAACCACAGCGAACCGTCATCGGCCCAACGCGGAGCGCTCACCGACTCTCCAGCACCTGTGCCACCGGGTCCGAAGTCGGGCTTACCCGCCACGATCTGGGGGTCGCCCAAAATCGGACCGGCGGCGGAGATCGTCAGGTCCGCCACACACAGCTGCGTGCCGTCCCAGGGCATATCGGGATGCGACCACTGCAGCCAGCACAGCCGCTCTCCATCGCATGAGATGCGGGGATCGGACACGAAGTCAGGACCTGTCACCACCGCGCGCGGCGAGAACTCGCCGGTCGCGTCGAGCACGACGATCTCGTTGACGACCTCGGCAGGCCCGCTACCTGCGGGGTGGCGCTCGCGCACCACCAGCGCCCATCGCCGGTCTGCCGTGATGCACCCGTCGGCCCAACGGTCGCTACGCGGCACGTCGGGTTCGGGGGAGACCGGAACCGGAACTGATCCCGCGGTGACCGTGTACAGCCGCTGATCCGCCCAGTTGGTAAACCACACGGTCTCACCCACCACCCACCAGGCGCCGCCGCCGTATTCGTGGACGGCGGTGCGCGCGTTGACCCCGTCGGGCAACAGGTCTACGACGCGACCGTCACCGGTCCGCCGTACCAGCTGGGTACGCCCACCCTCTTCGGGACGCTGCTCCGACCAGACCACCGCGTCGCCATGCAGGCTTACCCCGCCGAGTCCGGCGGCGGCCCGAACGACCAGTTCCGAGGTAATCGGGGTCGCCCAGGAGCCGAAGGTCGTCGTCATCGCAGAATTCAAGGCTGCTCCGGTTCGCCTGCCGCAACGACCGCGCCGCGGCCATCGCATACGTGAGGGTTGGACACAGATCCTCCCACTTGGGAGTCTCCTTCCCGCACGAGGCTTACTATTGAAAACGATTATCAATAAGTTAGCACGAGCCAAACTTGCCGGCACCGACGCAGAGCAAGAGTTGACACATGCGCAGCACACGAGAGGGGCAGGCATGGCCCGGCGAACCCTGTTCTCCCAGTATGAAAACCGCGACGCCGGCTCCAAGGCCAATGACACGACCGCGCTGGGGGACGACGGCGTCCGCCGGATGAGTGATCCGCGACGTGATCTCGTGCAGCTTCGGCGAGCGTTGCATCGCATCCCCGAGCTGGGTTATCAGGAGCGTGAAACGAGCCGGACCGTCATGGGCTACGTCAGCCGCTATGCGGCGTGCCGGTCAGTCGCCAAGACCGGCTTCATCGCCGACATCGGCCCGCAGAATGCGTCGACCACGGTGCTTTTGCGGGCCGACATGGACGCCCTGCCGATCCAGGAAGAGACCGGGCTCCCGTACTCGTCAACGATCGCGGGGCGCATGCACGCCTGTGGGCACGACGCGCACATGGCATCGCTAGCGGTCGCCGGCCGCCTCATGGCCGAGTCACCGCCGGACGACGTCCGGGTGCGCTTGTTGTTCCAGCCGGCGGAGGAAGGCGGAGATGGGGCACGTGCCTGCATTGACGACGGCGCGCTCGACGGCGTCGATGCCGCGTTCGGGATACATGTCTGGAACGAGCTCCCCCTTGGGACCGTGGCGCTGACACGCGGTGGCATCATGGCAGGTGTCGTCGAGCTCGGTATCCGCGTCATCGGCGAGGGCGGGCATGGCGCAATGCCACACCGCGCCAAAGACCCCGTGGTCGCGGCGGCGCATCTGATCACTGCGCTGCAGACGGTCGCGAGCCGCGCCATCGCGCCCGTCGATCCGGTGGTCGTGACGATCGGCAGCATTCACGGCGGCGACGCCTTCAACGTGATCCCTGGCGTCGTCGAGCTGTGCGGCACATGTCGAGGGTTCTCTGCGGCAGTCATCGAGGAAACCGAGCACCAGGTGAAGACCATCGCTGCGGGCATCGCCGCGGCGACGGGCACGCGCATCGAGGTTGACTGGCGGGTCTCGCCGCCCCCCACCGTCAATGATCAACGCGTCGCCGAGCTGGCCGAAACCGCAGCGACCGTGCACATGCGCGGCTTCGAGCACGTGCTCGACGACTACCGCACGATGGCCGGGGAGGACTTCGGGGAGATCCTCGCTGAGGTCCCCGGCTGCTTCGCGCTCGTTGGCAGCCAGAACGAAGCACTGGGCCTCGTCGAGTCGCACCACTCACCCCGCTTCGAGATCGACGAGGCTGCTTTGACTCTTGCGTGCGAACTGCATTGTGCAGTTGTCCGCGAAATCGCCGACCGCGGCTTGCCGCAGGGTTGACACAGGTTTGCCGCGTATCGCGCGGGACCGGCCCGTGCCCCATGAGGCATGTGCCACTGCGGGCGGGGGACCGCCACCGCCCCCGAGCTGCGGCGTCACCGCCGGGGGTAGGGCCCTGCCGTCTTGACGGCGGTCGGGGCGGCGCTTGCGACCCTGTCCACGCCAGCACTGTGCGGAAACTCGACACAGACCCTTAATGAAAATCATTTTCATAATGGGCCGGATCGCGGTACCTTGGTCGACAACAGTCCGAGCCACGCTGACCCGGATGGGAGGCTAACGGGTGGAACGCATTCCCGACCACACACCACGACACTCGCTACCGGGGCGGGCCGGCAGGAGGACAGGCGGACGAGGTGACTGTGCTGCACAGCACACGTCGCGACGTGAGATCGACATGGCCATAGGTGCGTACATGGCGCTTCGAAACTGCTCAGAGGATCGGGCACGAGGCGCCCTCATTCACGTCGCGCGCGGGGCTGAGGTGGGTTTGGGTGCAGCCTCACAAGCTCTCCTCGCGCTCGTGGGCGACGTCGAGGCGAACGCAGAACCGAGTGCGGCGCGGGAATATTGGAGGAAGCACCTGGCATCGTCGAGCTCAGGGATCACCAACGCCTAACTCCCCGAGGCAGGTAAGTTTCGGGCATGAAACCACGGCACCGGTGGTATTCGGAGCTGCGCGCATTGAGTTCGTCGGAGTGGAACCGCTTCCTCGGTGAGCATTCGGGTCTGCCGGGGCCGCGGGCCAACACGGAGCTGGCGATCGCCTACGCTGAGCTGGCCGACCAGAAGCACATCGTCGCGGCCGCAGGCGATTCCGACGAGTACCTGGCAATGTGCGGAGCCGTCGCCCTGGGCGCCCGGGCCTCCGAACCGCGTGCGTTGGCGACGTTGCACCGATTGGCCTCGGATCCTCGGTGGCGCGTCCGGGAGGGCGTAGCCCTCGGGTTGCAACTGCTCGGTGACGCCGGCTTCGGTGACCTCGAACGCATCGCCACCGCATGGGTCGGCGACGAAGATCCGCTGGTCCGACGCGCGGCCGTGGCCGCGATCTGCGAACCCCGACTGCTCGGAAACCCTCACGCCGCGGCCGTCGCCATCGACGTCTGCCGCAACGCGACCGCCTCCATCACACGGACGAGCCGAAGCGCACGGCGCGATCCGGCGCTCAGAGCGCTGCGGCAGGCGCTCGGGTACTGTTGGAGTGTCGCGGTCGCTGCGGCTCCCGACACCGGTTTGCCCGCCTTCCACGAACTCGATCGGGACGATCCCGATGTGGCGTGGATCGTCAATCAGAATCTGCGGAAGAAAAGACTCGCGCGCCTTCTGTGAACGGCAGACGATACGTCCACAACAGATGCCCGGTTGGCCATCTCTAGTTACGGTCGGAGAATGTCGTCAGGTGCCGCAACGGTGACAAAAGTGCTTGCCGCTGAGGCGAGTTGGGGATCATCTGTCGCCAGTGCGTCCGCCTGGAGGCGAGTCAGTGCGATGAACTCGGCCTGGTAGGTGTCTGGCCAGTTCAACTGCGCCGCGATGCGCCAGGCGTGCGCCTGTAGCGACCGATCGCCAAGGAGCCGGATCTGCAGCCCGCGGATCCTGTCAAGAATGTCTCGCCCCGTCCGCTCGTCGATCGTTCCGCTGCGCACCGATCCGTACACCAGGGCGAGCACCTGCGAACGCAGAAGTGTCGGAGCCGTCAAACTGTGCACCGAGGGGATGATCGCTTCGGTGGTGGCAAGGTTGATGGCCACCGGAGCATCGACGACGAAGATTGTCACTGCGGTACCGTCGCACAGGCTGCGCATTCACCGTGACCGATTCCCAGCATGCCGCGAACAGACCCACGGCCACTACCCAGAGATAATGACGGAATGTCTGACGCAGTGGGACAGCATCCCCAGTACGAAGTGTTCGCCGACGAATACCTCGACCACGCTCAGGCCGGCCTGTTCAACGCGCACTACGATCGGCCCGCATGTCTGGCGCTACTCGGTGACGTCGATGGTGCGACCGTCCTGGACGCTGCATGCGGCCCCGGCCTCTACGCCGAAGAACTGGTCAACCGGGGTGCCGAGGTGATCGGATTCGACCAGAGCCCCCGCATGGTGGAGCTCGCCCGACAGCGGGTGCCCACCGCCGAGTTCCGCACTCATGACCTCGCTCGTCCGCTGGACTGGCTCGCCGAGGGCACCGTCGACTGCGTGTTGTTCGCGTTGGCGTTGGAGTATGTCGACGACCGGGTCGCCGCGTTGACCGAGTTTCGCCGAGTTCTGCGGCCCGGCGGCGCGCTGGTGCTGTCGCGCTTGCACCCGACCGGTGACTGGCTTCGCCACGGGGGCAACTACTTTAAGCAGCGTGTCATCGACGAGACGTGGAGCCGAGGGTGGCAGGTGCGGTACTGGCTGGCGCCGCTGGAGGCGACCTGCGAGGAACTGCACCACGCTGGCTTCCTCATCGAGCGCCTACTCGAACCGCGGCCCGCGCCGGAGGCGGCGGCGATCAACCAGGACAAGTACGACCAGTTGCATCGCGAGCCCACGGGATTTCTCGCGATCCGGGCCATAGCCGACCCACGCCGAAAATAGTCCGCGACAATGACATTCCCTCGGTCATGCAATGGTCGGCGAGTCGCGCGGACGTGACATTCGGGTGCAGCGCGCGACTGGATACCTCGATTGCCTTCGCGCGATTCACGTGGTGCTTACGATGTTCCACTCCACGATGCCGGCACGATCACCCACACGACCTCGGCGCCGGTGACCGGATCGGCGTCCCAGTTGTGCGGCTCCCGCCCCGGAAACGTCAGCGAGTCGCCGCCCCCCAAACTGACATTGCGATCGACGAAGTGCACGGTGACCGCACCGGAGAAGACGTGGAGCACCTCCACCTCGCTGCTGATCGTGTAGAGCTCGTGTCCGCCAGTGGCTCCGGGCGCCATGCTCGAGCGGATCACCTGAACCCGTGATTCGGCGCGCGGTGAGATCAGGAGCTCGGTCACACCGCTGCCGCCGAGATTGATCAGCGGCGCTTCGCCGACGGAGATCTTCTGGATCTCCGGCTCGGCGAACAGTGCGCCGAGCGACAGCGACAGCACCTGGCACAGCTGCACCAGCGTGGCGACACTCGGCGAGGTCTCGTCGCGCTCGAGCCGGCTGAGGAACCCCTTGGTCAGGCCGCTGCTGTCGGCGACCTGCGCGAGCGTCAGTCCCTGCGCCTTGCGCGCGTTGCGGATACGTGCGCCGATCGGGATCGGTGACGCGCTCGGACCGGGATGGACTGGCCGCACGGGACCTCCTCGCTCGCGTTGACAGCCGCATGGGCCCGCCATATGATCTCGAACACAGTTGCCTACAGGATATCGAAAGTTTACTCACATGCAACAACCCCCGAGGGGTCCGGTCGACGCAAGTGTCGTCCCCCGGTTCGCCGGCTTCGCCACGTTCGCCCGGCTGCCGCGTCTGGACGAGGTCGACCACGCGGACATCGCGATCGTCGGGGTGCCCTTCGACAGCGGAGTCAGCTACCGGCCGGGCGCCCGCTTCGGTCCGGCGCATGTCCGCGAATCCTCACGCCTGCTGCGCCCGTTCAACCCGGCCCAGCAGATCGAACCGTTCGCGGTGCAACAGGTTGCCGACGCCGGCGACATCGCCGCCAACCCGTTCAGCATCGACGCTGCTGTCACCGAAATCGAATCCGGGGCAAGGCAACTCGCTGAGCGAGCAGATCGCCTGGTGACGATCGGCGGTGACCACACCATCGCGCTGCCGCTGCTGCGCGCAGTCGCAGCCCAACACGGGCCGGTCGCCGTGCTGCACTTCGACGCGCACCTCGACACCTGGGACACCTATTTCGGCGCCCCCGTCACGCACGGCACGCCGTTCCGGCGCGCCTCCGAGGAAGGCCTCATCGATCTGACCGCGAGCATGCACGTCGGCACCCGCGGGCCGCTCTACGGCGTCGAAGATCTCAGTGACGACGCCTGCCTGGGCTTCACCATCGTGACCACCGAAGACATTGAGGAGCAGGGCGTTTCGGTGGCGATCGAGCGGATCCGCAGCCGCATCGGCGAGGCGCCGCTCTACATCTCCATCGACATCGACGTGCTCGACCCCGCGCACGCACCGGGCACCGGCACCCCCGAAGCAGGGGGGATGACCAGCCGCGAGCTACTGCGCATCATCCGGGCGTTGGCCGACCGGCAGATCGTCGGTGCCGACATCGTCGAAGTCGCCCCGGCCTACGACCACGCCCAGCTGACCGGCATCGCCGCCGCTCACGTCACCTACGAACTGATCAGCGCGATGGCGCCACGGAGAGGAAACCATGCGTGAACCAGACATCGAGGAGGTGAGCCGCGCGGTAGCGGCCGCCGTTGACGCCTTCGCCGCAACCGACACCGAGCGCTACTTCGCCTGTTTCGCGCCCGAGGCCACCTTCTGCTTCCACACCGAGCCCGCGCGCCTCGACGACCGCGCCGCCTACGAGCGGTTGTGGCAGGACTGGATCGCACACGGCTGGCGGGTGCGCTCCTGCGTCTCATCACGGCCGCACGTGCAGACCTTCCCCGGTGGAGCGGTGTTCACCCACGATGTCGCCACGTCCGTCGATACCGCCGACGGTCAGCAGGACTTCCGGGAGCGCGAGACCATCGTCTTCCGCGTCGACGGAGACCAGCTGATCGCCATCCACGAACACCTGTCGCCGGTCCCGGAAGAGTCGTCATGACATCGCTCTACGCCCGCCTCGACCGCCGCCTGGAAGTCCAGGCCGACAACGCAGGCCCGATCCGCGGCAGCCTCTCGCTGCCCCGCATCGGCATGATCTGGCTGGCCGCGAACCTGGTGGTGACCACCCTGCTGACCGGCACGCTGCTCATTCCCGCCGTCGACTACGGCACCGCGCTCACCATGATCCTCCTGGGCACCCTCGGCGGCGCCGTCGTGCTCACCCTCGTCGGCAACATCGGCACCCGCACCGGGTTGCCGACGATGGCGCTCACCCGCGGCGCGTTCGGCATTCGCGGCAGCCTGCTTCCGGTGGCCGCGAACGTCGTCATTCTGATGGGCTGGAGCTGGGTGCAGGCGATGCTGGCCGGGGTGACCGTCGACTACCTCGTCGAGAGCCTCACCGGATTCTCCAACCCCGCACTGTTCGCGGTGCTGTGCCAGACGATCGTGGTGCTCATCGCCATCCTCGGCCACGAAGGCATCGCCCGGATCGAGCCGTGGCTCGCGGCGCTGATGCTGGCGATCATCGCTTACATCTTCGTCGTCGCGTTCACCAGCTTCAGTCCCGCAGATTTCCAGGCGATCCCGGTCGACGAGTCGATCGGCTACACCTCGGTGACGGTGCTGGACATCGTCATCGCGACCGCGATCTCCTGGACGGTGCTCTCGGCGGACATCAACCGGCTGGCCCGCTCCAGCAAGGCCGGCATCGTGGGGTCCGGCATCGGCTACACCCTGTCGACCGTCATCGCGATGACACTCGGCGCCACCGCGATCGGCTACGTCATCCTGCGCGGCGACGAGGCCGCGGCGTTCGATCCGGCCACCATCGTCGCCGCGTTCGGCGCCCCGCTGGCAATCGTGATCTTCCTGTCCGTCATGGCCACCAACACGATGGTCGTCTACGGCATGGTCCAGTCGGTGGTCAACGCGTGGCCCGGCAGCAGGCTGCGGTTCCTGCCGACGGTGCTGGTGCTCGGTGTCATCTCGATCATCGGTGCGACCTGGCTCGGATTGCTGGGCCAGTTCACCGACTTCCTGGTCATGATCGGTGCGTTCTTCGTACCGGTGTTCGCGATCATGATCGTCGACTACTACCTGCTGAAGCGCTCGGCGTACACCGCCGACATTCTGCGCGGCGGCGCCGGACGCTACTGGTACCTGGCCGGGATCAACTGGATTGCGGTGGCGGTGTGGGCCGTCGGTGCAGTGATGTCGTATGTGTGGGCCTACGTCTGGATCAGCCCGATCGGCGCGACCATTCCGGCGTTCTTCCTGACGTTCGTCCTGTACCTGGTGGCCATGCTGCCCGGTCGCGCGCGCCATCCCCGGGCAGCCAGTGCGCACCTGGCTGCCCGGTCGGACGCAGCACAGATGTGAGCGCGGCATGCGCGACCTGAGCCACCCGGTCGCCACCGGGATGCAGGTGTACCCCGGCGATCCCCCGGTGCGGTTGGAGCCGGCTCTCGCACTCGCCCGTGACGGTGTGGATGTCGTTGCGCTGCACCTGGGTTCGCACACCGGGACACACGTCGACGCACCGTCGCACACCATCGCGGGGGCGCGCACCACCGGCCGGATCGGACTCGACGAACTTCTCGGAGACGCGCTGGTGGTGCATCTCAGCGGCTGTGCGCCGCACTCGACGTACGGTCTGGCCGAGATCGACGCCGCGCTCGCGGGTGGCCTGCCCGCACGGGTGCCGCCGATCGTCGTGCTCGACACCGGGTGGGCGGCGAGGTTCGGCACCGATGCCGCCCTCGACCACCCTGCGTTGGATCCGGCTGCGGCGGCGGAGCTGCTGCGCCGCGGAATGCACGTGCTCGCCGTCGACACCCTCAGCCCTGACCCCACCGGGGAGGCCGTCGCCGAGTTCCCGGTGCACCAGGTGGTCCTCGGCGCCGATGCGTTGATCGTCGAAAACCTCTGCAACCTGGACTCACTTGCGGAGAACGTGCGCATCGGGTTCTTCGCACTGCCGATCGACGCCGATGGGGCGCCGGTGCGTGCCGTGGCGTTCGGATCCTGACCGCCGATCAGACGGCCTAAGGTCAGCCGACATGACGCTCAACCAGTTGCGGGCGTTCGTGGAGGCCGAGCGGGGCGGCTCGTTCACCGCGGCCGCGGACGCCATGCAGGTCGCCCAGGCGTCGGTGTCCGAACTGGTCCGGCGCCTGGAAGACGAACTCGACGCACAGCTGTTCGTCCGCGGCAGCCGCCGGCTCGCCCTCACCGCGGCGGGCCGCGAGTTGCTGCCCTACGCCCAGCAGTCGGTGCGCGCCGCCGACGGAGGCGTCCAGGCGGTGCGCTCGGTCGGCTCCCTGGGCGGTGGCACGGCGACCTTCGGCGTCCCGCGCAACGCCGACTACTACCTGCTGTCGCACCTGGTCCAGACCTTTCACCTGCGCTATCCCGCCGTGCGGGTGCGGTTGGTGGGGCAGAACTCGGCCGAGACCGCGGCGGCGATCCAGGCCGGCGAGATCGAGGCCGGCCTGCTGATCCTGCCGATCGACGACGAGGACCTCACGGTGCGGCCGCTGCTGCGCGACGAGGTCTTCTACGTCAGCGCCGACCCGTCGCACACCGCCGAACCTGTCACCGTCCACCAGCTGGCCGGCGCCACACTTGTGCTCTACGACGCCCATTACGGCTGGAAGGACCCGACGCGGCGACAACTCGCCGAGCGCGCCCAGCTGGCCGGTCTGCGGCTGGAACCGATGATCGAGATCGAGCATGTCGAATCGGCGCTGAAGCTGGTTGCCGCCCGGGTCGGGGACACCATCGTCAGCGGCGCGGTGCTGGAGAGCGACGCGATGCCGCCCGGCCTGCACATCGCCCCGTTCGCCGAGCCGCTCTACGACACCATCGCGCTGGCCCAACACCGCGCGAGGCCGCTGTCGAACGCCACCCGCGAGTTCGCCCGGCTGGCCGAGGATGCGGTGCGGGACCTGCCGGTGGAGCCCCCGAGCCGGTCGGATCGGGGGGCGTCCTCGGTACCCCTGATCCGCCGTGCGGCCCGCTGAACAGCCATTTCGCCGGTAAGGCAGAGGCGACATAGGGAAACCCTGTGGTTATTGCAGGATTCACCCATCTAGTCCTCTGGTTCGAATGCGCCTACCGTCGGTCGACATGCAGATCACCGCGAACGAAGCCCGCACCCTGGGGCCGTTCACCTGGCTCAAGAAACCGGCCGTCGACGGCCCGCCGGCCCAGCGCGACCCGAAGGTCACCGAACGGGTCAGCGAGATGCTGTCCGACATCGAGCACAGCGGGTTGGATGCGGTCCGCCGCTATGCCCGCGAACTGGACGGATGGACCGGTGACCTGGAGGTCGGCGCCGCGGAGCTGCGCAAGAGCGGCGACGCGCTGCCCGCCGACGTGCGTACCGCACTGGAACTGGGGTACGAGCGCACCAACCGGTTCGCCGTGGCGCAGCGCGCCCACCTGTCGGACTTCGAGGTCGACCTGGCTCCCGGTGTGGTCGGGGGAGTCCAGTACGTCCCCGTCTCGCGGGTCGGCGCGTACCTTCCGGCCGGCCGATTCCCGCTGCTGGCCAGTGCCTTCATGACCGTCGGGGTGGCCAAGGCTGCCGGAGTCCCGACCGTGCTGGCCTGCACGCCGCCCTCGGGTGAGCATGGAGCGCACCCCGCGGTCCTCTACGGTGCCTACCTGTCGCGGGCCGACCGGGTCTTCGCCGTCGGTGGCGTCCAGGCCTTGGGCGCCATGGCTTTCGGGCTGCTCGGCGACGAACCGGTGGACATGCTCGTCGGCGCGGGCAACGCCTTCGTCACCGAAGCCAAGCGGCAACTTTTCGGTCAGGTGGGCATCGACCTGCTCGCGGGTCCGTCCGAGGTGGCGGTGCTGGCCGACGAGACCGCGGACCCCGAATGGGTGGCCGCCGACCTCCTCGGCCAGGCCGAGCACGGGCCGAACTCGCCTGCCGCGCTCATCACCACGTCGGAGTCGTTGGGCCGCAGGGTGATCGAGGCCATCGACCGTCAGCTCGAGACGTTGGTGACCCGCGACGTCGCCGGTGCGGCCTGGCGCGACTACGGCTCAGTGGTGGTGGCCACCGACCGCGCCCAGGCAGCCGCCATCGCCGACGTGCTGGGCCCGGAACACCTCGAGGTGCAGACCGAGGACGACGACTACTTCCTCAAAGAGCTGCGCAACTACGGCTCCCTGTTCGTCGGCCCATGGAGCACGGTGGCCTATTCGGACAAGGGGATCGCCGGCACCAACCACGTGCTGCCGACCGGAAAGACCGCCCGCTACAACGCCGGCCTGTCGGTGTCGAGGTTCCTCAAACCGCTGACCTACCAGCGGGCCCGACGGGAGGCCACCGCCGAACTCGCACCGGCCGTCGAACGCATCTCGGCGTTCGAGGGGCTGGCCGCGCACGAGGCGACCGCGACCATCCGCATCGACGCGATCGGACGCCACTCCGGAATGTTCGACGGCACTTCTGCCGTCAACCGGGGACGCTGATGACCTTCCTGCGGGTCTCGGCCGTCGCGTTACCGATCGAGTTCGGCGACGAAGAGCGCAATTTCGCTGCGGCGCACGCCGCCCTGCAGGCATGCGAGCCGGGGCAGCACCTGATCGTGCTTCCCGAACTCGCGTTCAGCGGCTACGTCTTCACCGATGTGGCCGAGGCCCGAAGCCTGTCGATGACCGTCGACGACCCGCGCCTGAGCGCGCTGGCCCGCGACGTCCCGCCGGGCGCAGTTGCCGTGGTGGGTTTCTGTGAGCGGGCCGGTGACCGGCTGTACAACTCGGCGTTGGTGTTCGACCGCTCCGGCATCCTCGGGTGCTACCGAAAGGCCCACCTGTGGGACGAGGAGAGCAGGTTCTTCAGCGTCGGGGATGAGGCCGGCATGGTGCTCGACACGCCGATCGGCAGGCTCGGGGTCGCCATCTGCTACGACATCGAATTCCCGGAAGTGCCACGGCGGTTGGCGCTCGCCGGGGCGAGCTTTTTGGCCCTGCCGGTGAACTGGCCGCTGGTGGATCGGCCCGCCGGCGAGCACCCACCGGAGACCATCCAGGCGATGGCTGCCGCGCGGGCGTCGCGGTTGCCGACGGCGATCGCCGACCGGCACGGCACCGAACGCGGTGTCGAGTGGACCGGCGGCACCGCCGTCATCTCAGGCGACGGCTGGGTGTGTGCCACCCCCGACGAGCACGGCGTCGCCTCCTCGCTCGTCACCATCGACAGCGGAAAGGCGATCGGGCCGAACAACGATCTGTTCGCCGACCGCCGACCCGAGCTCTACACCGACGTCACCAGCCGCACCGAGCGAGGAACCGATGTCTGACAGCCCCGCCATCGAATCGAAGTCCATCGACTGGGTGCCGCTGGGCGAGCGGCGCGGCACGCCGACCACACTGTTCCCGCTGTGGTTCATGTCCAACGCCAACCTCACCACGCTGGCCACCGGCATGGTCGGGGCGGCGCTCGGCGCGTCGTTCATGACGTCGCTGCTGGCGATCGTCCTCGGCGCCGCGGTGGGCACGGTGTTCACCGCCTTCCACTCGGCGCAGGGTCCGCAGCTGGGGTTGCCGCAGATGATCCAGTCGCGCGCCCAGTTCGGCTATCGCGGTGTGGTGGTGATCTGCGCGGTCGTGGTGTTCAGCATCGTCGGCTTCAACATCTTCAACCAGATCCTGGCCGCCGACGTCATCACCATGACCACCGGAGTCGACCTGCGCAACCTGTGGTTCGTGATCATCAGCGGACTGGCCCTCACCCTGGCCATCTACGGCTACCACTGGATCCACCGCTTCCAGCGCTGGCTGACGTTGTTGTTCCTGGCGACCTTCGGTCTGTTCACCGTCGCCGCGCTCGTCGTGCTCGACGTACCGGCGGGGCAGTTCGGCTTCGGCGGCTTTACCTGGGCGGCGTTCCTGGTCCAGTTCGCCGCCGCGGCCGCCTATGCGCTGGGCTGGGCTCCCTACGTCTCGGACTACTCGCGCTACCTTCCGCCGCAGACCAGCCCACGAAAAGCGTTGTGGTACACCTACGCCGGCGTCTTCGTCGGGGCGGTGTGGCTGATGGCGCTGGGCGCGCTGGTGGCGGCGCTGTTCGCCGACGCGTCACCGCTGGAGGCGGTGCGCAACGCCGCCGACGACCTGGTGCCCGGTTCGGGTCTGTGGTTGCTGCTGGCTGCGCTGCCCGGCCTGATCACCGTCATCACGGTCAACATCTACGCCGCGTCGCTGGAACTCATCACGATGGTCGACTCGTTCAAAGCCGTCCGGCCCACCCGGCGGCTGCGGGTGATCGCGTGCAGCGTCATCGCGAGCGCCGGACTCCTCGGTGCGGTCCTGTCCACCGGTGAGTTCCTCGCGAACTTCAGCAGCTTCCTGGTGGTGCTGCTGTATCTGCTGGTGCCGTGGACATCGGTCAACCTGGTCGACTACTACTTCGTCCGCCGCGGGCGCTACGCGATCCGGGAGATCTTCGTGCCCCACGGCAGCGTCTACGGCTCCTGGGGCTGGCGCGGACTGGGCGCCTACGCCATCGGCATCGTCGCGATGATCCCGTTCGTGGTAACGGTCTGGTACACCGGTCCGGTGGCGGCCGCGCTCGGTGATGTGGACATCGCGCTGTTCGTCGGGCTCGCCGCCTCGGCCGTCGCCTACCTGTTGATGGCCCGCTCGCTCGACCTGGCCGCCGAACAGGCCAAGGCGGAGGCGGATTCCCGCGAGCACGGCGTGGAGGCGGTCACCTTCGCGGGCCGGGTCGCGCCGGTGGAGAACTGAGCGTTCGTCAGGCCAGGCGTCGAGATTGCGTCCAGGGCGGTGGATCGACCGTCGCCACGACCCTGACGTCGATCTCGGCGGCTAGCCTGGCGGCTCGCCGGGGCGGCACGCTCGCCGGGACGTGGCTCAGGACGGCCGCTCGGCCCGGTCCGCCGCCCACAGTCCGATGACGAAGGCGGTCAAGTCGTTGTGCTGGAGCGGGTCTCGACCGGTGATCTCGTGGATGCGGGAGAGTCGATGGCGCACGGTGTTGGTGTGCAGGAACAGCTCCTTGGCGGTCTCGCTGAGCGATCCGTTGCACGCCAGGAACGCCCGCAGGGTTCGGACATGCTGGGTTCCGCGATGACTGTCCAGCTCGGCCAGCGGATCGATCAACAGCTGTTTGAACGGCGCCAGCTGAGCCAGCGGCAACTGTTCCAGCAGCCCGTCCACCGTGCTGAGCTGATTCGGCCCGACCCGGCCGCCGCGCTGCTCGGCCAGCGTCAGAGCGATCCGTGCCTGCGCGATCGCCGAGCCGATATCGGTCAGCGGCACCGGCGCGGAATGTCCGGTCGGCAACGACAGCTCCTCGGTCATCGCCAAGACTCCGGCCGTCAGCATCAGGCACAGGTCGGGGGCATCGCCGATCAGCGCCTGCGGAAAGGCGATGGACAGCAACGCTCCGGCACCGGCAGGCCACGCCGAGCAGGAGATTTCCGGCGCGGCGAAACCGGGCCACTCCAGTAGCTGATTGAGCGCATCGGGCAACAGCATCCGCCGCTCGACCAGGGACAACAACTGACCGACCCGCTCCCGCGCCAGCGCGGCCTCGATATCGCGCTCACCCTGCGCGGCACGCACGAACCGCGCGAGCAGATCCAGCAGGGCCGGCTCGGGCTGTTCGCCCCGGCCCACCCACACCACCGTGCCCACCCCAGGGACCGCGACCGTGACCGCGCCGTCCTCGGGTGCCGGGGCGACAGGCGCCTGCCTCCCGGAAGCGGTGCCCGCGGTGGGACCAGCCGGCTCCAGCAGGAAATAGCAGCCGAGCACCTGGCCCGCGCTGTCCAGCAATTGACGGGGGGTGTCGTGGCGGCGCAGCGATGACAGCAGCTCGGGGACCAGCGCGTTGGTGGCCCGGGCGACCGCGATCTCCGAACCCAGCCAGGACTCGGCCACGAACCGGTTGATCTCGCTGAACGGCACGCTGGGCGGAGCGACGAGCACCGGAAGGCCGACGGTACGGCACCGCGCCAGCAGCGCCGCCGGTACCGCGTCGTGACCGTCACCCACGCCGAAGCACACCCCGGCCGCGCCGGCGCCCGCCAGCGCGTCGGCGAACACCACACAGTCGCGCTCGGTGTTCAAGCTGATTCCCACCGTGCAGACCAGCTCACCGCCGCGCAGGTACCGCGTCGGGTCGGGCATCTCGGTGGTGTGAACCCAGCTGACGGCCCGATCCAGGTCCGGAGCGGCGCCGTCGGGAATCGACAGTCCCAGTCCGGCTGTCTGAACAAGCTCGCGCAGCGTCGGGGCGGCCGACTCCGCGCTGTCCTGCGACATCCCGCGAGCGTAACGCGGGTGTCACACCGACGAGCCGGGTCGTTGTGCGATCGTGCAACGGCAGGACACCGGCACGGTGGGATCTCTGCGTCTTCGCCGCATCCGCTGGCGCCGGTGCGGATCGGGCGTGATAGTTCGTGCCATGTCGCTATCGGTCAACCCGGCCCAGGAGCCGCCCCAGCTGCGCCGCGAGTTCTCCCTGGGATCGGCGTTCGCGTTCGCTTTCGCGTTCATCTCGCCGATCGTCGCGCTCTACGGAATCTTCGGCCTGGCGTTGTCGGCCGCCGGACCGAGCTTCTGGTGGGGATTCGCACTGGTCTTCGGCGGTCAGTTCCTGGTGTCGCTGGTGTTCGCCACACTGGTGTCGCGATGGCCGTTGGAGGGGTCCATCTACCAGTGGTCGCGCCGCCTGCTGGGCAGCGGCTACGGCTGGTTCGCCGGGTGGGTCTACATGTGGACCCTGGTGATCGCGATGGCCACCGTCGCCCTCGGCGCGGCCGGCTTCACCGCCAACATCGTCGGTGTCGAAGAACCGTCCGGCGGCACGTTGGCCCTGATCGCGCTGCTGATCCTGCTGGCGGGCACCGCGGTCAACCTCATCGGGCGGCAGGCGCTGAAGATCTTCATGATCGGCAGCATCATCGCCGAGATCATCGGATCGGTGGTGCTGGGCACCTGGCTGCTGCTGTTCCACCGGCACAACTCGCTGTCGGTGCTGTTCGAAGGTGGTGGCGCCGACGTCGATCTCTGGTCCTATCTCGGCGGGCCGTTCCTGCTCGCGGTGGCCTTCATCGGCTGGTCGTTCGTCGGTTTCGAAAGTGCGGGTTCGATCGCCGAGGAGGTGCACAACCCGCGCCGGGACCTGCCCAAAGCGGTGCTGTTCTCACTGGCCTTCATCGCGCTGGTGGTGGGGTACTCCAGCCTGGCGATCATCCTGGCGATCCCCGATCTGGACGCGGTGGCCGAAGGCGCGGTCAGCGACCCGGTCTACGAGACACTGACCGACGCGTTGGGCGCCGGCATCGCCAAACCGGTGCAGGTGATGTTCGTGATCGGCTTCCTGGCCAGCTTCCTGGCGCTGCAAACCTCCGCGTCCCGGGTGATCTGGGCCTACGCCCGCGACGGCGCGCTGCCGGCGGCCGGCACCCTGGTCCAGTTGCGCGGCCGGGCTCGCATCCCGGTCGTGGCCATCCTGATGACCACGGTGCTGGGCGCGGCGCTGTTCCTGCTCAGCATCGTCGCCGGTGACATCTACGCGCTGATGGTGAACTTCACCGCCGGCGGCTTCTATCTGGCGTTCCTGTTCCCGCTGATCGGCTTCCTGGTGGTGGTGCTGCGCAAGGCGTGGACCCCGGCGACCTTCTCGCTGCGCTCCTGGACGCTGCCGGTCGCGGTGGTGGCCGTGGTGTGGGCGGTACTGCAGTTCCTCAACATCGCCTGGCCCCGTTCGGCTTTCGAACAGCGCTACCTGGACTGGTCGGTGTGGATCGGGGTCGTGGTGCTCGGCCTCATCGGCGCGGCGCTGTACGCCGGCGTCAAGTCCAGGATCACCCGACCGCAGGACCAGGACGAACCGGCGCTGACGAATGATTGACCGGCCGGTCGCGCTGGTCACCGGCGGCTCCAGTGGGATCGGCGCCGCGGTCGTCGACGCGCTGGCCGCGCGCGGCTACACCGTCGGGTGCCTGGACCTCAAGGGCGGATCCGCCGAAAACACGGTGACCGTCGATGTTTCCGACGCCGGCGCGGTCGCAGCCGCGGTGGGTGAACTGCGGGAACGAATGGGCCCGCCCAGTGCCGTGGTGACCTCCGCGGGCTACTACGAGATGGCTCCGGTGGCCGAGATCGGCGTGGACGCGTGGCGCCGGATGCTGCGCGTGCACCTCGGCGGGCTGGTCAACGTCGCCCGGGCCACCCTGCCGGATCTGATCGCACTGCGTGGATCACTCACCGCGGTGGCCAGCGAACTCGCGATCGGTGGCGGCGACGAGGACGCCCACTACGCGGCGGCCAAGGGAGCCATCCTCGGCCTGGTGCGCAGCCTCGCCGTCGAAGTCGCAGACCGCGGCGTGCGGATCAACGCGGTCGCACCGGGACCCACCGACACTCCGCTGCTGGCAGCCGACTCTCCGTGGCGCGCCCCGGACTACCTGCAGACGCTGCCGCTGCGGCGGCTCACCACCGCCGCCGAAGTCGCGCGCTGTGTCGAATTCCTGGTCTGCGAGGCCACATTCAGCACCGGCGATGTCGTCAACGTGAACTCGGGGGCCGTCATATGAGCACCGATCTGCGCGGCAAGGTCGCCTTGGTGACCGGTGCGGCCCAGGGGATGGGCGCCGCGCACGCCCGGCAGCTGGCCGCCGCGGGCGCGACCGTCGCGGTCAACGACCGCGCCGACAGCGCCGAGCTGTCGGCGCTGGCCGCCGAGATCGGCGGTGTGACCGCGGCCGGCGACGTCTCCGATCCGCACCGGTGCCATGACATCGCCGCCCACGTCGCGAGCACGACCGGTCGACTCGACGTGCTGGTGGCCAACCACGCGTACATGACGATGGCACCGCTGCTCGAGCACGACCCCGACGACTGGTGGAAGGTGGTCGACACCAATCTCGGCGGGACGTTCTTCCTGGTGCAAAGCGTGCTGCCGCACATGCGCCGGGCCGGGGCGGGCCGCATCGTCGTGATCACCAGCGAATGGGGGGTGACCGGCTGGCCGGAGGCAACCGCCTACGCCGCCGCGAAGTCCGGGCTGATCTCCCTGGTCAAGACATTGGGGCGCGAGCTCGCCAAGGAGCGGATCATCGTCAACGCGGTGGCCCCCGGCGTGGTCGACACCCCACAGCTGCGGGTGGACGCCGCCGCCGCCGGCGTGCCCGTCGAGGAGATCCGACGCCGCTACGCCGCCGACATCCCGCTGGGACGGATCGGGACGAGTGCGGAACTGGCCGCGGCCGTGCAGCTGCTGTGCGATTTCGACCTGGAAGCTGTTGTCGGTCAGGTCATCTCGTGCAACGGCGGATCGACCCGCACCCGGGTATGAACGAGGAGGACCCCATGGAGCACGACCCGCGGATGCGATCAGCGTCCGGGTCGCTCGGCCAGATCGACGCCCAGCAGGTGCCGCGTTACGCCGGGCTGGCGACGTTCGCCCGGCTGCCGCAAGATCACCAGGTCGACGACCACGACATCGCCGTGATCGGTGTGCCGTTCGACAGCGGCGTCACCTACCGGCCCGGCGCACGATTCGGGCCCGCCGCGATCCGTCAGGCGTCCCGGCTGCTCAAGCCCTACAACCCGGCCCTGGAGGTGGCGCCGTTCGCGACCGCCCAGGTCGTCGACGCCGGCGACATCGCCGCCAACCCGTTCGACATCACCGCAGCGGTGGACCAGATCAAAGCCGGTATCGGCGCCCTGGTGCGCCGGCCCGAACAACGGTTCGTACTGCTCGGCGGCGACCACACCATCGCCCTGCCCGCGCTGCAGGCCGTGAACGAACTGCACGGTCCGGTCGCGTTGGTGCACTTCGACGCCCACCTCGACACCTGGGACACCTACTTCGGGGCGCCCTGCACGCACGGCACCCCGTTTCGGCGCGCGTCCGAACAGGGGCTCATCGTCAAAGGGCATTCCGCGCACGTCGGCATCCGCGGTTCGCTCTATGACGCGGCTGATCTGCTCGACGACGCCGAGCTCGGGTTCACCGTGGTGCACTGTCGCGACGTCGACCGGATCGGCGTCGACGGTGTCATCGAGCGGGTGCTGCAGCGGGTCGGAACCCACCCGGTGTACGTGTCGATCGACATCGACGTACTGGACCCGGCGTTCGCGCCGGGCACCGGCACACCGGAGATCGGTGGGATGACGAGCCGCGAGCTGGTCGCGGTGCTGCGTGCGATGCGGCCACTGAACATCGTCGGCGCCGACGTGGTGGAGGTGTCGCCGGCCTACGACCACGCGGAGGTCACCGCGGTCGCAGCGGCGAACCTCGCCTACGAGCTGATCAGCCTTATGGTCGGGTGATGGATCGGTTCAGCTGGCCCGCCGGCAAGGTCGCCGCGGCGGCGTTCACCTTCGACGTCGACGCCGAATCGGCGGTGCTGTGGGGCAACGACGGCGTCGCGGCCCGGATGAGTGTGATGAGCCACCAGGCCTACGGGCCGCTGGTCGGGATCCCCCGTATCCTGGATCTGCTTGAGCGGCACCAGATTCGGTCGACGTTCTTTGTGCCGGGGCATACCGCCGACCGCTACCCGCAGGCGGTGCGCAGCATCGTCGCGGCCGGTCACGAGATCGCCCACCACGGGTACCTGCACGAGCAGCCCACCGCGCTGACCCTCGACGAGGAGATCGACGCACTGGAGCGCGGGCTGGCCGCCCTGGCCGACGTCGCCGGGGTACGGCCGGTCGGCTACCGGGCCCCGATGTGGGACCTGTCCTGGCGCACCCCGGCGCTGTTGGCCGAGCGGGACTTCCTCTACGACTCCAGCCTGATGGACGCCGACCGGCCCTACGAGCTGGCTGTCGGCGCGCAGAGTTCGCTGATCGAGATTCCGATCCAGTGGGCGCTCGACGACTGGGAGCAGTACTGCTTCCTGCCGGAGATCTCCGGCAGCGGCCTGATCGAGAGTCCGCGCAAGGCCCGGGAACTGTGGCAGCTCGAGTTCGACGCGTTGCGGACGGCGGGCGGGTGCTGGGTGCTGACCAACCATCCGTTCCTCACCGGCCGGCCGTCGCGGGCCGCCGAACTGGGTGAGCTGATGCGCCACGTGCTCGACCACGACGACGTGTGGACCGCCTCGCTGCAGGAGATCGCAGAACACGTTCGGGCGCTGGGCCTTTCGCCACGGAGCATCACCCCGCCGGACGTGCCGCGCTGAGACGGCCGGCGCCCGCGTTACGCTGACGGGGTGAGCAGCCAGTCGGTGCCCGGTGGCGTGGTGCATCAACTCCCCGCGGACCTGCGAACCGCGCTGATCGGCAACGAGTCGGCGCTGGCCGCGTGGAAAGACATCACACCCCTGGCGCGCAACGAGTTCATCTGCTGGGTCGAAGACGCCAAGCAGCAGAAGACCCGGGAGCGACGCATCCGCCGCACCCAGGAGGAGCTGGAGGAGGGCATGCGCAGGCCGTGCTGCTGGCCCGGGTGCCGCCACCGTGAGCGCACCGGCCGCGCCTAGCACGGCGCCGCAGACGAGCTCATCCCTTTGCCTGAAGCGCATCTCCGGGTGTCGACGTGCTGCCGGTTCACCGATAAAGCGCCGGTGCATGGCCTGATCTGCGTTGTGCGGGGCAGGGCAGCCAGGCTTGGTGAAGTTCGCCGCGTGGGGCCGCTGCAGCGGTTAGACTGACTGTCTGTAGTGGGGGAGGGGCGGGAATCGTGGGGGCAGGACTGAAACGGGCGGGCACCGCGGGCGTCGCTCTGCTGGGAGCCGGTGTCATCGCCGTCGCACCCATCGAGCCCGCATTCGCCGCGACGCCGGTCATCGACGCCTCCGTGCAGTTGTCCGCCATCCCGAGCCCGCTGGAGCTCTACCCCCAGGTGTTCTTCCGCACCGTCGAGAACACCGCCAAGCTCGTCGAGGCGTACCTGGCGGACCCGTTGCCGCTGACGCGGCTGACCATCGAGAAACAGATCGCCTCGGCCGGTGACGCGCTGGCGGCGTTGCGGGTCGGTGACGGTGCGGCCGCCGGGGCCGCCGTCGGCCGGGTGATCATCGAGCCGGTCCGGACGGTACTGGGGGCGGTCGAATACTTCGCCGTCCAGATGAACCAACCCAATGCGGGCTCAGCGCTGTTCCAGATCGCGCTGAGCCCGATCCTGGGTGGATTTGCCTCGTTCACCGTCGCCATCGGTGACGTCGTCGACGCTGCCGTCGCGCTCGATCCGGTCGCCCTGCTCAACGCGATCATCAACATCCCGGCGCGCGTGCTCGACGGGGCGCTCAACGGCGGCTACGGCTCCCCGTTCGGCAACTTCGACAATCTGCCCGGCCTGGTGACACCGCTGACCGTCGAGGGCTACCTGGCCCCCGGGCCGATCGCGCTCGCCATCCAGATCGACCAGGACGCGGCCCGATACCTCGCGGACGCGCCGGAGCCCGCCTTCTCGGCAACGGCGCAATCCGCGGTCGCCCAGGGCGTTTCCAGCACGGCCGAGGCCACGCGGGACGGCCTGATCGACAAGCCCGCGAACGACAAGCCCGCGAACGACACAGGGGTCACCTCGGTGGGCGAGGCCCTGAATACCGGCGAGGTCGTCGAGGCTGTCGAGACGGACCGCGAGACCGGTAACGACTTCGACAGCGACAGCGACAGCGATTTCGACACCGACACCGACAGCGATTTCGAGACCGATTTCGAGACCGACGGCGACTTCGAGACCGACAGCGACACCGACAGCGACACCGATAGTGCCCCGACCGAGGGCGGCACGGGCGCGGCAGCCGCCCAGACCTCGGGCGCCGACGGTGCGGATCGCACCGGCACGCAGTGAGGGTCAGCGCACCGCGGCGCGGCCCCGGATCCGGCCGAGCACGATGAGCGACAGCAGCGTCACCGCCAGCAGCAGGGTGGTGCTCGCCGCGGCCTGGAACACCTGACCGCGGTCGGTCAATCCGAAGATGGTCACCGGCAACGTCTTCCACGTGGCGGGATACACCATCACGGTGGCGCCGAGCTCACCCATCGACAGCGCGACCGCCAGACCCGCCGCCGCCCCCAGTGCGGGCAGCAGCAGCGGCAGGGTGATCCGCACCAGCACCCGGGTCGGGCTCGCGCCCAACGACTCGGCCGCCTGCCGATAGGCGGGGTCGAGCCGGTCCAGCGCGGCCGAGACCGCACTGAACGCGAACGCCAGCACCAGCACACCGTGCGCCAGGATGACGATCCAGCGAGTCCCGCCCAGCAGCAACGGTTTCGAATTGGACGCGATCAGCAGGCCCAGGCCGATCGCCACCGACGGCACCGCGATCGGCAGATGGAACACCGCGTCGGTGAGCCGCCGCAACCACGTTGGTGCCGCCCGCGCGGCCAGGGCGGCCCAGGTGCCGACGACCAGCGCGAACCCACCGGCCAGGAACGCCGTCTGCAGACTCACCGACAGACTGGCCAGATCCTCACCGGTGAGCGCGGAGCCGAAGCGGGCGACGCCCAGCCCCGACGGCAGCGGCCCGTTCCAGGATCCGGCGAATCCGGCGAGCACCACCGTGCCCAGCGGGAGGACGAACACCACGGCGACGACGATCGCGAAGACCGTCAGCACCGCTGCTCTACTTCGGCTGCTCCACAGCAGCATCGCCGGTCCTCCTCCGAGTCATCAGGCGGGCGAACACCGTCCGGTACAGGCCGTACAGCGCCAGCGAGAGCAGCACCTGCACGGTCGCTATCACCGCCGCACCGGGCAGGTCGAAGGTGATGATGCCGCGGGTGTAGATCAGCACCGGCAGCGTGATGACGCCCTTGGCGCCGGTGAACAACACGATGCCGAACTCGTTGAGTGTCAACAGCAGGACGAGGCTGCCGCCGGCGGCCAGCGCCGGCCAGGCTTCCGGCATCACCACGGTGCGCAGCACCGTCCACGGCGAGGCGCCCAGGCTGGCTGCGACGTCGAGCTGTGCGCGGGGAATCACCGAGAACGCGGCCAACAACGGACGGACCACGAACGGGGTGAAGAACGTGATCTCGGCGACGATGACCCCGGCCGGGGTGTAGAGGAAGTCCAGCATCGGCGACGTCGAGCCGGTCAGCGTCGAGATCGCCGCATTCACCGCGCCGGCGCTGCCGTAGAGAAACGTGAACGCCAGCGTGATCAGAAACGACGGCAGCGCCAGCACCGTGTCGATGAGTCGACCCACCAACGCCGATCCCGGGAACGGGACGAAGGCCAGCACGATGGCCAGGAACGTCCCGAGTACCAGACAACCGGCCGTCGAGGTCGCCGCGATGGCGACAGTGCGCCACAGCGCATCTCGGAAGATCTGGGAGCCGAGCACCGCGCCCCAGGAGCCGCTGGTCGATGACTCCCAGAACACCCGCAGCAGCGGGTAGAGCACGACGAGCAGCACGAGCAACAGCGGCGGCAGCACCCAGAACCCTGCCGTCGACCGTGGCGGGTCCGGGGTCGGCGGCGGTGCGGTCGCGGGACGCTCGACAAGATCGGTCATGCCGCGGCTTCCGGGGACACCAGCACCCCGGCGGGCTCGGGGAGACGCAGTCCGACGGTGCTGCCGTTCTCGAACGGGGTGTGGCCCGGAACGTCCACCTCGACCAGCACATCGGGCAGCGATTCGACGGCGAGCACCAGCCGGGTCACCGCGCCGCGCCACACCGCGGCGTTGACGGTCGCGGGCAGCGCATCGCGTTCCCTGGTGGACACCACCTGCAGTGCATGCGGTCGCACGCACAGCAACGCGGGCGACCCGGGCGCCCAGTCGGTATGGCCGAACGCGGGCTCGGGCGCCTCCGCGTTGACGGTGCGGGAGCCGACCGTGATCAGCGCCGAGGTGCCGATGACGCGCCCGACCGTGCACGGCAGCAGGTTCGCACCGCCCAGGAAGGCCGCGGTGAAGCTGGTCGGCGGTCGCTTCCACAGGTTCTCGGCGGTGTCGACGTCGAGCAGCCGGGCGTTGTTCATCACCACGATCCGGTCGGCCAGAGCGAGTGCCTCGGCCTGGTCGTGTGTCACGTAGAGCATCGCGGTGTCGGGCAGCGCCTCTTTGAGTCGCTGCAGCTCGGTGAGCATGGATTGGCGCAAGCGCGCATCCAGTGCGGCCAACGGTTCGTCGAGCAGCAGCACCGACGGTCGGATCGCCAGCGCGCGCGCAATCGCCACCCGCTGTTGCTGGCCACCGGAAAGCTCACGCGGAAGGCGTTTTTGGAAACCGGACATGCCGACCATGTCGAGGACCTCCGCGACACGCGGCGAGATCTCGCGGCGGGCGACCTTGTGGGCGCGCAGACCGAACGCCACGTTCTCGGCGACCGACATGTGCGGGAAGAGCGCGTAGGACTGCAGCACCACACCGATACCGCGACGTGCAGGGGGCAGATCGGTGACGTCGCGCCCGGCCAGCCGCACCGCCCCGGACGTGGGACGGACGAATCCGGCCAGCGCGTTGAGCGCGGTCGACTTGCCCGACCCGCTCGGGCCCAGCAGCGCGACGGTCTCGCCCGGCGCCACCCGCAGCGTGAAGTCGACAAGCGCCGCGGTGGCGGACTTTCCGCGGCCGTAGGTGACGCCGACCCGGTCGAACAGGATGGCCGGGGTGTCGGTCCGGGTCAGCGGCGGGCGTAGTCGCTGACCGGCCGTGCCGGCGCGCGTCTCGGCCACGTCAGCTACCGGTGGCCTGCTGGTAGGCCGCGACATCGGCGTCCAGGTCGGCGAGCACGGCGTCCCAGTCCGGCACCCACACCTCGACGCCGTCGAGCACCGCCGAGGGGGTGTTGGGCTCGGTCGAGCCCGCGGCCTTGAGGGATTCCAGAACCGGGAGTCCCAGCGCTTCGGTGCCCACCGTCTGCTGGACGTCCTCGGAAATCAGGAACTCCAACAACTTCTTGGCGTCGTCGGCGTGCGGTGCGCCCGCGGTTACCCCGGCGACGTAAGGCAACGAGATGCTGGTGCGTTTTCCGTCGGAATCGGCCGGGATGAAGATGGTGAAGTTCGAACCGTCATCCTTGATCGAGGCCAGGTTCATCTGGACGTCGCCGTTGGCGACGAGCAGCTCGCCGTTGCTCACCTTGGGTTGCAGTTTGCCGGTCGACGAGGACGGCCCGACGTTGTTGTCCTGCAACGCCTTCAGGAACTCCAGCGCTCCGGGCTTGCCGCGCAGGTGCTGCAGCAGCACCAACACCGCGGTCCCGTCGCCGGCCTGGCCGGGAGTGGAGTACTGCAGTTTGCCCTTGAACTCGGGCTTGAGCAGGTCATCCCACGTCGTCGGCGCCGGATTCGCCGCCGGGTTGGCGATGAAGCTCAGCGCGTTGTCGACGATCGGCACGAACATGCCGTCAGGGCCGACCTGATCCTCGGCGATGCCGCTGGTATCGGCACCACTGGGCTGCAGCAGCTCCAGCTGCGCGGCCTTCTGGATGAACGGAGGCAGCGTCACCAGTAGGTCGGCCTGCGGGTTGGACTGTTCCTTCTCCACCCGCGAGACCACCTCGCCCGAACCGGCTTCCACCAGGTTGACGTTGACGCCGGTCTGCTCGGTGAACTTCGCGAAAGTCGGTTCGTACCAGCCGGCCAGCCCGTCGGCGCTGTACACCGTCAAGGTGGTGCCGTCGCCGGAGCCCGAGGTGCCGGTGCCGCCACAGGCGGCCGACATGGCGGCCAGGGCGACGATTGCCGTCGCCGCCAAGGTCTTGTGCAGTCTCACAGGTCAGCCTTTCAGAAGGAGGTCGGCGAAATCCGTTACAGATGTCACGATGTGGGTGGCGCCCGCGGCCACGAGTCGGCGCTCGTCGTGCGCCCCGGTCAGGGTGCCCGCCGCGATGCCGCATCCGGCGCGCAGCGCGCTCTCGACGTCGCTGGTGGTGTCGCCCAGCGCTGCGACCGCCTGCACCCGGTCGGCGCCGGTGCGTAGCAGGGCGGCCAGAATGAGGTCCGGGTAGGGGCGGCCGCGGATCCCCTCACCGGGCGCCAGCACGAGATCGGCCACGTCGTGCCAGCCCAGTGCCGAGATCAACGTGTCCTGGGTCGTCGCCGAGAAGCCGGTGGTCAGGGCTACCTTGACGCCGGCCTGGCGCAGCCGCGAGAGTGCTTGCACCGCACCGTCTATGGGCGCCGCACGGCCCGCGTCGACCAGTTCGGCGTAGGCCGTCTCGAAGGCGGCGTTGGCCCGTTGCGCGGCGGCCTCGTCCTCGAACAGCGCCCGGAACACCGCGATCTTGGACTGACCCATGGTGTCGAGGACATACCGGCGGGCGTGGTCGCGGTGCGGCCCGTCGGCGGGCAAACCACCCGCCTCGGCGGCGACCTCGAAGGCTTCGACGACCAGGCCGTCGTCGGCGACCGTGGTGCCGGCCATGTCGATGACGGCCAGCTGAATGTCGTTCTCCTGCAGTGTCACAGTCCGATCCTGTCTGCGGTCTTCTCACCGATCGCCGGCCCCAGCGTCATGCCGCGACCACCCGGGCCGGTCACCACCCAGACCCCGGGGCTGACCTCGGCCCGGTAGACCAGCCGGCCGGCGTCGACGCACTGGCTGTAGACGCCTGCCCACCGCTGCCTGATCGGCGGCAGTGGCCGGCCCAGGAGTTCCTCGACGAGCGTGGCCAGGTAGTGATAGGGCGCCTCGGACACGTCGAACGCGAACGGTTCGGTGTACTCGTGGGTGTCCCCGATGGTCAGGCCACCGTGCCGGCGCTGCACGCACAGCAGCTGCATGCGGTGCTCATAGGCGACCGGGTCCTGGTTCTCGCTGCGCTGCAACGAATCCAGCGCGTTGCCGGCATACGCGGGGTAGTACCGCAGGCTGTCACCGTCGGCGATCGCTGTGGTCAGCGGTTCGTCGAGCGGTGCGGTCTGCATCATCTGCAGCCGGACGCGGCGCACCGGCATGTCTCCGGCGAGCTCGCGGACCAACCCGCCGTGGGCGGCACCGGCGCAGACGATCACCGCATCGGCGTCGTAGCTGTGACCGCGGTCGTCGACGACTCGGGTGCCGGTGACCGTGCGGGCCTCGGTGGCCGGAATGTAGGTGTAGCGTCCCCCCGCACCGAGGGCAGCGCGCATCGCGGGCAGCGCCTGCCGCGACTCGACGGCACCGTCGCGTGAACAGTGCAGTGCGGCAACAAATTTGCCCCGTAGCGCCGGATTGATGGAACGGGCCTCGGCGGGCTCGAGTAGCCGGAATCCGCGGTGGCCGGCATCGGCGCGACTGCACACCTCCTCGGCGACCGCGACCTCGGCCGGGGTGCGCAGCAGCGTCAGCGACCCGCAGGCGCGGAAGCCGACGTCGGGCACCTCGGCACCGATCTGCTCCCACAGGGCACGCGACCGCAGGCTGGCGTCCAGCTCTGCCGACGAGCGTCCGGACACCCAGACCAGTCCGAAGTTGCGGACCGTGGCGCCGCGCGGTTCCGGTTCGCGTTCGAGGTGAACGACGTGATGGCCGCGCCGGACGGCGTGCCAGGCGTGGGCGGTGCCCAGGATGCCCGCACCGATGATGGTGACCTGCATGGCCGCTGACATAACTCTGCGCCGACGTCATCGCCGCAAGCGGACGATGTGGGCCGCGGGAACACCCGGTGAACAATTGGTATAGACCAATTGGGGGTATGGTTGGGTCATGTCACCACGAGCCTGGGAAGTCCGCGCCGAGACGGCGGCCGTGCTCGCGTCGCTGCGCGGGGTATGGGACGAAGAAGCGGTCGACGAGTGGGATCACGCGTTGCAGGCCGCGGCGTGTGCGGTGGCAGACCACGCCGACGACGAGCTGGTGCTGGCGGCCGCGTTGCACGACATCGGGCACAGCCCGCTGCTGGGCGGCCCGGGAGTGCACGACCATTCGGGACTGGCCCGGGATTGGCTCACACCACGATTCGGGCCGCGGGTGGGATGGCTGGCCGGGGCGCACGTCGCGGCCAAGCAGCACCTGGCCGCGGTCGACCGGTCCTACGCCGCGGCCTTGACCGCGACGTCGACGGTTTCCCTCGCCGAGCAGGGTGGCCCACGCCTGGATCCCGCGTTCGCCGCACATCCCTGGTGCCCGGACGCCCTGCGGCTGCGTCGCTACGACGACGCGGCCAAGGACCCGGACGCGGAGGGCGCGGCGCCGGGGTACGTCCTGGATCTGGCACTGAAACTAGCGCGATGAGCGTCCCCAAGCCCTATCTGGTGCGCACCCGGCTGGAGGGGATTCTGGACGGGCTGCTCGAGGGGGACCCGTTCCCGCCCGAACGCGAACTGGCCGCGCGGTTCGGTGTTGCCCGCGACACCGTGCGGCAGGCGCTGCACGAACTCCTCGTCGAAGGCAGGATCGAACGCCGCGGCCGCGGGACGGTGGTGTCGCGGCCGAAACTCGTTCAGCCGCTGTCGCTGAAGTCCTACACCGAGGGCGCGCAGCGGATGGGACGCGTACCCGGCCGGCTCCTGGTGACCTGGGAGAACATCGCGGCCGACGGTGAACTCGCCGGTGCGCTGGAGGTGCCGCCCGCGGCGCAGGTGATGCACCTGGAGCGGGTACTGCTCGCCGACGGGGTCCGGATCGGCCTGGAGAGCACCTACCTTCCCCTGCCCCGATTCGCCGACCTCACCGCGGATTTCGATCCCACCACGTCGCTGTACGCGGCGATCCGGGCGCGCGGGGTGCGGTTCGGTTCGGCGACCGAGCGCATCGAGACGGTGCTGCCGTCACCGCGGGAGGCCAGCCTGCTGGAATCGACCACCGCGATGCCCATGCTGCTGCTCAACCGGAGATCCGTGGACACCGACGGCGCGCCGATCGAGGTGGTGCGCGCCCTCTACCGCGGGGACCGGGTCGCCTTCGAAGCCACGCTGCACGACCGCTGAGCAGGGCGGCGGGGCCGCGCCGGCTTCCCGGTGAAGCCGGCCCCTCGATGGCCCTCGGGTGCAACGTTATTCGCCGCGGCCGGTGCGGTTCTGCAGTTCGTCGATCAGTTCGGAGGCCTGCGCCTTCGTGGCGTCCTCGGGCACTTCGGTGCCGGCTTCCTGGGCCAGGGTGTGCAGATAGCTGCGCTGCGCTCCGGTCATCGGTTCGTCTCCGGTCACCCACTGCGAGGGGTCCTTCTCGGCGTTTTCCTGCGGGGCCTGCGTGGTGTTGTCGCTCATGCGCCCTCGGTTGCCCATCGCATGTGTGTTCGAAACATTCGCGGTTGGAGCGGGCGGTCGGCACCCGACCGAGTGACCCGGCCGATTCCGCCGGGGGCGACCTGCCAGTATCGACGCGTGGGCAAGAACGAACGCGCGAAGATCGTGATGACCGACGGCGAGATCGCCGAGTTCATCGAACGCAGCCGCACGGCGACCATGGCGACCGTGCTGCCGAACGGACGGCCGCATCTGGTCGCCATGTGGTACGCAGTGCTCGACGGTGAGATCTGGTTCGAGACGAAGGCCAAATCGCAGAAGGCGGTCAATCTCCGCCGGGATCCGACGATCACGGTGATGATCGAGGACGGGCTGTCCTACGACACTCTGCGTGGGGTGTCGATCGACGGTCACGCCGAGATCTACGACGACCCGGAGACCAACCTGCGCGTCGGGATCAGCGTCTGGGAGCGCTACACCGGCCCCTACACCGACGAAATGCGTCCGTTCGTCGACCAGATGATGAACAACCGCATCGGCGTGCGGGTGGTGCCGTCCCGGATGCGCAGCTGGGATCACCGCAAGCTGGGATTGCAGGGCATGCCGATCTCGGGCAGCACTGCGCAATACCTCAGCTGAACGCGCGTGGCGGATTGAAGCCCGGATTGGCCAGGGCGGTCGCGGTGGCGGTGCCGATCGGGCCCTGCTCGTCGGCGACGATTGCGGTGCCGGTCGCGACACCGTTGTGACTGTGATGGGTCAGTGCCGCCAACCCGAGGTAGGGCCCTTCGGGTAAGCGGCTCAGGGTCAGGGTGTAGTCGGCGTTGATGAAAGGCAGGCCGTCGGCGCCGAAGTGCGTCAACGAGCTCGCCATGTCGCCGGCCATCGCGGCGCGCACGAACGGTGTCAGTTCGACCTCGTCGACCATCGGCCCGAGTTCGCGCGCCCACAGGTACTTCGGTCCGGTGTGTGCCCAGCCGTCGAGACCGGGGTATGCCGTGTCGGTGTCCTTACCGTAGGTCCACACGAAGGTCGTGGCGTCCTCGGGGACGGGGTCTGGCAGCGGCGGAACCGCGGGCATGACGACCTCGGTGGTGAACCGGTCACCGGCCGGCTGCTCTCCACGGCGCAGGAACAGGGCATTGGCGCGGGCGACGACGGTACTTGCCTGTGTCATGGTGGCGTCGACCAGTTTGAGGCGCCGACCTTCGCGCACGGTGCTGGTCTGTACCCGGATCGGCGCCGCCAGTGCCACGGGCCGCAGGAGGTCGACGGTGAGTCGCGCCGGCTGCAGAGCGTCGTCTCCGGCGTCGCGTTCGAGGACGTGGCCCAGCAGCCCGCCGACGTAGTTGCCGCTGACGGTTTCCCCCCAGGGTCCCCGGGCCCGGCCGGTGGGCGCGAAACCCTCCTCGGAGGGGACGAAGAAAGCGCGGCTGATCACCGCGGCGACACTAGCGGACGCGTGATCAGCGCCGCGCCAGCACGCGTTTGACGTCGGTTGTCACCGGGTCGACCATCTCGTTGAACTCGGGGTGCTTGTCGAGGAAACCCGCGACCATCGAGCACACCGGCACGATCCGCATGCCCGCTGCCCGGGTCGCCTCCAGCGCCGCACTCACCAGGATGGTCGCCAACCCGCGACCGCCGAACTCCTCGTCGATCTCGGTGTGCGGGAAGATCCGCTGATTGCCGTGGTCGAGGTACTCGGTGAAGCCGGCCTTCGTACCGTCGACCGAGATGCTGAAGCGATCCGCTTCGTCGGTGACCTCGGTCGGGGCGCCGGTCTTGTCGGTGGTCATGCCCCCTCTATACCCCGGATGGGGACGGGGACGCAGCGTGGCGTTGGGCAGCGGCGGCGCGGGTAGCCGCGCGACCGCGCCCTGATAGCCCTCGACCGCGCCGAAGCGCGGGTCCTGGTTCTGCCACTGGTCGCGATATCCCACGATGTCCTCGTGGCTGCGGCCGACGAAGTTCCACCACATCACCAGGTCTTCGGTGAACGGGGTGCCGCCGAGCAGCAGGACCCGGGCCGGCGTGGCTCCGCGGTTGGTCATGTGCAGCTGCTGCCGGCCGGTGCCCTGATACGCCAGATCCGCCACCGCGAGCACCGACCCGCACGCCTCGACCTCGCCGTGATCGACGAGCACCCCGTGTTCGAAGGCCGCGTCGATGTCGAGGGTGACCTCGACACCCGGCTCGAGGTCCAGCTGCGCGCCGAGCAGCGGGGTGAAGGTGTGCACCGGGGACCGGTCTGCGTCCAGTTCGCCGAGGAAGACGCGCAGCGTCACGCCGCCCGCAGATCGAGGCCGGGGGACGTGGTGGGCGAAATCGCGCGGGGTGTCGCGGTCGGACTCCGGCAGGGCGACCCACAACTGGACGCCGTGCAGCACGGTCGTCGCGGCGGTGGAAACCTCGGAGTGGCAGATCCCCGCACCGGCGGTCATCAGATTCAGTTCACCCGGGCGCACCATCGCGTGCACTCCGGCGCTGTCGCGGTGTTCGACCTCGCCGCTGAACAACCAGCTCACCGTTTGCAACCCGGTGTGCGGGTGCGGTGGCACATCCATACCCGTGCCACCGCGGACCTGATGGGGGCCGTAGTGGTCGGCGAAACACCAGGCGCCGATCAGCGAGCGTTCCCGCTGCGGCAGGGTGCGCCGCACCCGGATCGCCCGGGGGCCGCCCAGCGGGACCTCCCGCGGATGCAGAACCCCCGCGAATCCCGAAGCGACACAATCCACTTCAGGAGGATCGGGTTCGGTGTTGCTCATCACCCCACCCTAACGGGAGTTGGCACCCGCGGGGAGGTGGGGCGCCAGCGGGCGCCCGGGACCGTCGCGGTCGCCCCGGTGCTACCGACGGGGGCACTAGTCTGACGCCATGAGCGACGGCGTCGTGACAGCCGAGTACCTGCGCACCGTGAACCTGGAGAAACCACGGTGGGGTAAGCGTGGTTACCACGAGAAGGCGGTCGGCGACTTCCTCGCGCTGTGCGCGCGCCGGCTCGAAGGCCGGGGCCGGCTGAGCGCCGACGACGTACGCAACGTGCGCTTCAACAAACCTCCGCTCGGAAAACGCGGCGTCGACGAAGACCAGGTTGATGCGTTGCTCGCCGAGATCGCCGGGGCCATCGCCGAACTCGACGGCTGAACCGCACAAGCCCGTGCGTGCGGAGCGCGTCGGGCTCACGACCGCGCCGGACAACGAAAAACCGGCTCCCACGGGAGCCGGTTCATCGATGCCTGGTAGACCAGGGACGGTGCCGACTGCGCCTCTCGGCGAGTGGTCGCTCGAAGCGACTTTCTTGGATGGGGCCCGGGGCATGCCCGGCACCGTCGCATCGTGTAACCGTCCGGTCTCCGAAGGTATTCCGGGCCGTTCGCCGCCGACCCCCCGTGCGGCGACGAACGGCCCGGACATGGGACTGGTCGGGAGATCACGCCGATTCTGCGTAGTAGACGCGGCGTTGACCGACGGCGCACCCGTTCTGCTCGGCCAGTGACTTGAGCTGACGCAGGGCAAAGGTGCGGCCGCGTCCGGCCTCGGGCACGTAGATCCCGGCCCACAGCCCTTCGGCGCGGGGCGACTCGCAGGCCTCGCGTGCGCACAGCCACCGGCGGGGGCAGGACCGGCAGATCGCCTTGGCTTCGTCATCAGCGGTGGTGGTCCACCGCTCCGGGTCTTTCGTGCACTCGCCGATCGGGGTCTCGTCCCACGACATTGCGTTCATCGTTGTGCTCCTCTACGCGCCGGCGGTGGTGATCACCGCGATGACGGAGAACGTAACCGACAAACCGTAGCGTTGCAACAGTAAGTGCAGCAGTTCTGGTGGGGCCCGGCGGCGGGACGAGTCCACGATGCCTGCTAAAACTGCTGTGAACAGCGGCTTCAATGAGCGAGCTCCGGCTTCGGGGACTGTGGCAGATTCCCCGAGTTCCCGTTGCGTTGATGCGGTATAGACCGCTGAGATGTTGTAGTTTGGACGATGTCCCGCCGCTGCGGCACCGCGCCCGGGACCGCATTGCTACATAGCTCGGTACGATCAGCGTGCCGTGACCACACAGCGCGAGGGATTCGGTTGATGACGAACGCCGAGCCGGTCGACGAGTCGACCGATGCTCCGGATCCCGGCATGGTCAGGGCGGGCGCCGCAGCCGCGGCGCGGCGCCGCGAGCTCAACATCAGCCAGCGCAGCCTCGCCGCGGAGGGCATCCTCAACGCCGGTGCGCTGATCGCGTTCGAGAAGGGCCGGAGCTGGCCGCGGGAGCGGACCAGGGCGCGGCTCGAAGAGATCCTGCAATGGCCCCCCGGCACCATCGCGCGGCTGCGCAGGGGCGAACCGCTGCGAGTTGCGCCCCCGCCGCCCGCACCGCCGCCCGCGGCGAGCAATGACGAGGTGTCACTGATCGCGCAGGCGGTGATCACCGCGGTCCACGCGTTCGGGGCCACCGTGGCGGCGCTCCCGCCGGCCGACGACGCGACCTTCGTGCCCCGGGTCGCCGCGATCCTCGGCGATCTACGCCAGCTGGAAGCGGTGGCAGCGAGGGCGGCCCGGATCGGACGTGTCACGCCGCCACTGATCAAGGCGCTCAGTACGGTCCGCAGCCTCTATGACGACCTGATGCTGCGGGCCGCCCGTGCGCCGCGCGCCACCCTCGGCCAACGGCTCTACGCGGCGCGTCGGGGGGCCAACCTCACAGTCCCCGAGACCGCCCAGGCGGCAGGGGTTTCCGAGCAGACGATCACCCAGGCCGAGGCCGATGAGCCGTTGACCGCCGCCGAGATCGAAGCCATCGAATCGCTGGTCAGCCAGATCGCCTGACCGGAGCGGGAAAGAACGCGGCCAGTGCTGCGGCCACCTCGACGAACTTGCGACGCGCGGCCGGCGACATATCGCCGCTGCCGTCGATGACACCGCCCGGGCGCAGGTTGCCGTCGAACGGAATCTCGATCACCTGCTGACCGTTACCCGAGAACTGTTGCGCAAGAAGGCGCTTGGTGCGCTTGTCGGCATGCCCGTCGGAGTCGTTGAGCACCACCACCGTACGTTGGAGCAGGCTGGTCATGCCCCGGGCGGCGAGCCAGTCCAGCGTCTGGCCGGCGGCGGCTGCGCCGTCGACCCATGGCGAGGACACGACAACCAGCGCGTCGAGATCCCGGAGCACCTCCTGGGTGACGGGGGAGTCCATCGTCGAGCTGCAGTCGATCACCGAGAGGGTGAAGTGCCGGTCGAGCCGGGAGAGCGCCTCACGGTAGATCGCGGGATCCAACACCCGCCGGCGCGCCGGCGTGGCCTCGCCGGCAAGCACGAAAAGACCGGCGGCATTGCAGCCGAGGCGGTTCCGGACGTCGGCGAACGTCTCGAGGTGCTGATCGGCGGCGAGCTCCCAGAACGACCCCTGCGCCTGCGGGTCGACCCGGCTGCCGAGCTTGCCGAAGGCGGTGTCGGCGTCGACGGCGACGACACGGACGTCCTGGCGGGATTCGGCCAGCACCGAGCCCAGCGAGGCGGACACGGTGGTCTTCCCGACGCCACCCTTGCCCATCACACCGATCTTGAAGTTCCCGCGCAGCGGCCTCCTGATCGCCGTCTCGAGTTCGGTGAGTTGCTTGTCCTGGGGCGACGGGCCGAGGTTGATCAACCCGAACGTGGCCTTGTACAGCGCCCGGCGCCAACCGCTGCCCGGCAGGACCTTGCGGTGCGGAACCAGATCGGCCGGCCGAATGCGCTCGGCGTACGTTGCGGGCTGAGGCGCCGTCCACGGAGCCTCGGGGTGGGGCCGCACCGGAGGGCGTGGCGCCGCGGGTGGCTCGCCCGGGCGGTGCGACGCTGCGGAGGGTGCCGGTGGTCGAGCGTGCGCGACCCAGGGTTGGGCAGGCCGCTGCGGCTGCCGCGCCTCGGCACGTTGCGCCGGACCGGGAAAGGGCGGGTGCGGATGCCCGGTGGAGGGCGGGATCGGTTGCGCCGGGAAGGGTGGCGTCGGTTCGTGGAACGATCCGCTGGCCGGCACGGGCTGCGGGATCACCGGGGCCTGTTCGGTGACAGGGTCTTTGGTGAAAGTGTCTTCGGTGAAAGGGTCTTCGGTAAAAGGGTCGAAGTCGTCCGGACCTTGGGGGGCTCCGTCATCGCGGTCGGTCACCACGTGTCTCCTCTCCGCGTTTACGTTCCTCGCCGCACCACCCTAGCGAGCCGCACGGCCGAGGTGCGAGTGCAGCAAACTCCCAACCACTTCCGCGGTGATGGGTGCGAGTGGCGCGCGGGCGCAGGTCGCCCGGTACCGCGCCGGTGTGTCGGCCGCCGCACGGTGGGGCGGTCCGCGCGCCGCAGAGAGTTTGCCGAAACAGTCTGTCCACCTTTCACGGGCTTAGATGAGATTGCCAGCGCGCACGGCAATGACGCTCCGCCGCCGATACTTGCGCTCGGAATTGGTGTCATGGGGACCCCTGAACCGCTGGTACCCTTCCGGTGGGAAGGGGAGTGGACCATGGTCGTCGTCGGCAATCGTGCAGAGATTGGCAAAGTTGTGGCGAAGTCGTCGCCCGCCGATGACCTGGACCTAGGCAACGGCTCTGCGGGCACCGGCGCGGCGTGGCGCGGAGGCGCCGCACATCCGCTCGGCGCGTCCACGTGATGGCCGCCCCCATCTCCGGCCCCTTCCCGAGCTCTTTCTCGGGCTCCACACCAGGAGACGGCGAACCCACTCACCACGACGACGTGATCGGCGTGGAACTGACCATCGACGGCATCCTGGTCGTCGCCGACCTGCTCCATTTGGTCGACTTCCCGCTGGCGTTGGGAATCCGACCCAACATCCCCTACGAGGATCAGCGCAAGATCGTCTGGGACGCGGTGACACACGATCTCACCGCGCAGGGCGTGCTGACCGCCTACGGTGACCCCCACCCCGAGGTCGCTGCCATGGTCGACACCCTGAGCAGGCCCGACCGCACACTGGACTGTCGGTGGTGGCGCCGCGACGCCGGTGGCAAAATGGTGCGCTTCGTGGTGTGCCGCAAGGGGGAGCGTCATGTCGTCGCCGCGCGTGATGAAGACATGCTGGTATTGCAGCGGGTGGCTCCGCAGATCGGGCTCGCAGCGATGGTGAGCGTGGTCATCGGCGATGCCGCGCCGGCCAATGTCGAACCGTTGACAGGCATCGCTTCCACGCTGGCAGCTGCGCGCACCGCCGAGCAGATCGGCGCGTACGGCCAGCCGCCGCTGTCGGCCAGGATCTACGCCGAGGCCACCGGACAGCCGGACAGCTGGGTGGAGATCACCGCCAACGAACGGCACCCGGGCGGAACCTACTCCCAGGCCGGGGTGGGCGCCGGGGTGCTCGATTCGTCGCACGGCCGGATCGTCTCGATCCCCAGACAAGTCGGCGGGGACCTGTACGGCAGCTTCCTCCCGGGCACCCCGGAGAACCTGCAGCGCGCGCTCGACGGACTGATGGAGTTCCTCCCGTCCAAGGCGTGGTTCGAGTACCGGGACGCCCCGGACCATCCGGACACGGACTGAGGAAGGCGGACAGACTCCAGTGGCCAACCCTCCGCCCGATCACCACGACGCCAGGCATCTCCACGACGCCGGACATCTCCACGACGCTGGACATCTCCACGACGCCAGGCATCTCCACGACGCCAGGCATCTCCACGACGATGGGGACGACGACCTGGCGGCGCTGGACTACCGCGCCGGCAGCACCGACGACGGCGAGACCGATCTCGGTGTGCTGCTCGGGGACTATCCGGTGGCGGCCGCCATGGCCGATGCCGACGACGACCTCGCGGCGGAACCCCAGATCCTCCCGGGCGAGGCGAACCGGTCGGGCCGAATCCTCGACGGTCCGACGTTCAGCGTGACCAACCCGCCTGGCACCGTGACCGTCACGACCCTGGTGGACGGCCGAGTGCTTCAGGTGGACCTCTCGCCGCAGGCGGCCAGGATGCCCGAGGCCGTCCTCGCCGAGGAGATCGTCGTGATCGCGGGTTTGGCCACCCAGGACGCCAGATCGGCGCAATACACCGTCATGTTGGACGGTATGCGAGAACAGGGTCACGACAACGTGGCCACCCGAGACTTTCTGCGTCGAGAACTGAAATTGCCCACCCCGGAACAGGCTCAGGCGGCGCGGGCCGAACTGTTCACAACCCGCTACACAGGTGAGGAATGACTGAACATCTGGCAAGCGTCTTCGGTACCGCGGTCGGCCTGCTGCCCACCTCCCAGGCCCGGTCGCTGGAGCTGTTCACCGAGATCACCGAACTCGACGAATCCGCCTGCGACGCCTGGGTGGGCCGGATCCGCTGCGGAGACACCGACCGGGTCACGATGTTTCGGGCCTGGTACTCGCGCAACAACTTCGGCAAGCTCGCCGGCACCGCGGAACTGTCGATGAACAGCCTGGGCGCCCGGGTGCCCATCGGCGGCATGTACGGCGACATCACCTATCCGGTCAATTCGCCGTTGGCGATCACACTAGGCTTTGCGGTCAGCGAAGCCGCCGTGGGCAATCATGCCGACGCAATGGAGGCGCTCGACGATGCTCCGGCCGCCGGTGGCGAGCACCTGGTGGCCTGGGTGAAAGCGGTCATCTACGGCACCGCCGCGCGATGGACCGACGTGATCGACCAGGTGCGCAACGCCGGCACCACCTGGCCCGACAAGTTCCTGGCCGGGGCGGCACTGGTCGCGCACGGTGTGGCAGCGGCCAATCTCGGCCTGTTCACCGAAGCCGAACGTCGACTGGTGGAAGCCAACTCGGCGCCCGCCGGACAGGCGTGCAACATCGCCATCGCCTGGTATTCGGCGATGGCGTACCGGGCGCTGGGCAACGAGGAAGCCGCAGTCCGCCTGCTGGAGTGGCTGCAGGCATCCCACCCGTCAGCGGAAGTCGCTGCGGCGCTGAAGGATCCGGCGTACCGATTGCGGACCACCACCGCGGAGCAGATCGCGTCGCGGCGCGACCCGTGGGATCCGGGCAGTGTCCAGGCCGACAACTCCGGCCGCGAGACGTTGTTGGCCGACGCGCAGGCAGAGCTTGACCGCCAGATCGGCCTGACCCGGGTCAAAGACCAGATCGAGCGCTACCGGGCGGCCACCCAGATGGCCAAAGTCCGTGCCGCACGCGGGATGAAGGTCGCCCAGGCGTCCAAGCACATGATTTTCACCGGACCGCCGGGGACCGGCAAGACGACGATCGCGCGGGTGGTGGCCAACATCCTGGCCGGGCTCGGGGGGATCGCCGAGCCCAAACTCGTCGAGACGTCGCGCAAGGACTTCGTCGCCGAATACGAGGGCCAGTCCGCGGTGAAGACGGCGCGCACCATCGACCGCGCCATGGGAGGGGTGCTGTTCATCGACGAGGCGTACACCCTCGTCCAGGAGCGCGACGGACGCGCGGACCCATTCGGCGCCGAGGCCCTGGACACCCTGCTTGCCCGGATGGAGAACGACCGGGACCGGCTCGTGGTGATCATCGCGGGGTACAGCAACGACATCGACCGGCTCCTGGAGACCAACGACGGTCTGCGGTCCCGGTTCTCCACCCGCATCGAGTTCGACTCGTACTCCCCCGAGGAAATTGTGGAGATCGCCCGGGTGATCGCTGCGGGCAACGATTCCAGCCTGACCGACGAGGCCGCCAAACACGTGCTGGAGGCCGCAGCGCTGCTGTGCCGGAGCACCTCCAACGGCAAACCGGCCCTCGACGTCGCAGGCAACGGCCGCTATGCGCGTCAGCTTGTGGAGGCCGGCGAGCAGACGCGCGACATGCGGCTGGCGCGGTCACTGGATTTCAACACCCTCGACGTCGATCAACTCAGCGAGATCACCGGGGAAGACATGGCAGCAGCGATCTCGTCGGTCCACAGCCGGATAAGCATCAGCGGGTAGCGCATGGCGGGATTTCGGCTCACCACCAAGGTTCAGGTCAGCGGTTGGCGATTCCTGCTGCGCCGCGTCGAGCATGCCATCGTGCGGCGCGACACCAGGATGTTCGACGACCCGTTGCAGTTCTACAGCCGTGCGGTCTCCGCCGGCATCATCATCGCGGTGCTGATCTGTCTCGGCGCAGTACTGCTCGCCTACTTCAAACCGCTCGGAAAGCGCGGCGGCGACACCCTTCTGGTCGACCGCACCACCAATCAGCTCTATCTGGTGCTTCCCGACAGCGGACAGCTGCGACCGGTGTACAACCTGACGTCGGCGCGTCTGATCCTCGGTGACGGCAAAACCCCGGTGGCCGTCAAATCCCAAGAGCTCGACCAGATGCCGAAGGGTCAGACCGTCGGAATCCCCGGCGCTCCCTACGCCACCCCTGTGTCCTCGTCACCGGAGTCCCAGTGGAGCCTGTGCGACACCGTGATCAAACCCGACAGTGTGTTCCCGTCGGTGGAAACCTCGGTCTTGATCACCGCGTTGGCGACGGACGCCTCCGTCGGCCCGATGCGGCCGGAGCAGGGCATGCTGGTCTTCTTCAACGACCAGAACTGGCTCGTCACCGAAGCCGGCCGACATCTGGTCGACCTCTCCGACCGGGCGGTGACGTCCGCGGTGGGCATCCCGGTCACCGCCCGTTCCACGCCGATCTCGGAAGGACTGTTCAATGCCCTTCCCAACGCCGGACCGTGGCGACTGCCCGACATCCCGGCCGCGGGCGCACCGAACTCGCTGGGTCTGCCGCCGGAACTGGTGGTCGGCTCGGTGTTCCTCACCGTCACCGATTCCGACGAACAGCACTACGTGGTGTTACCGAACGGCGTCGCCAGGGTCAACAACACCACTGCCGCGGCGCTGCGGGCCACCAACTCCTACGGCCTGATCCAGCCGCCGTCGATGGAGTCCAGCGCGGTCGCCCGGGTCCCCGAGCAGGTCTACGATTCGCCGCTGCCCGATGTGCCGATGGATGTGCTGCTGCGCGAAGAGATGCCGACCGTGTGCTGGGCGTGGCAGCGGGTCGCCGGTGACCAGGCACCCACGATGACGGTGATCGCCGGGCGCCGCCTGCCGTTGCCGCCGCCTGCGCTGAGCACCGGCATCAGACAGATCACCGGCGAGGCGACGGTGTACATCGATGGCGGCCAGTACATCCGGTTGCAATCGCCGGATCCGCGGTACGGGGAGAGTCTGTACTACATCGATCCGCAGGGGGTGCGCTACGGCCTGCCCGACGAAGAGACAGCAGCGAAACTGGGCCTGTCGTCGCCGCGCACCGCGCCGTGGCAGGTGGTCGGTCTGCTGGTGGACGGGCCCGTGCTGTCGCAACAGGCAGCCCTTGTCGAACACGACACCTTGCCGCCAAATCCCAATCCGCGCAGGGTCAATGCCGATGTGGCTCCGGTAGGGGGCGGAGGATGACCACTCGGAAGTTCACGCCGATCATCAAGCGCGGACCGCGCCTGACACCGGGCGAGATCAACGTGACGCCGCCGGAGGATCTCGGTGTCGACATCCCACCGTCGGGGATGCAGAAGGCCCTGCCCTGGGTGATGGGTGGCTGCATGCTCGGCATGATCGCGATCCTGATCTTCGGGGGTTTGCGGAGTTTCTCGCCGTACATGCTGATGATGCCGCTGATGGTGGTCATGGGCGCAGTCGGGTTGATGGCCAGTGGCGGTAGTGGCGGCAAGAAGGTGCCCGAGATCAACGCCGACCGCAAGGAGTATCTGCGATATCTGGCGGGACTGCGTACCCGGGTGACGTCCTCGGCTGCGGCCCAGGTGACGTTCTTCAACTACCACGCACCCCATCCGGACGACCTGCTGTCGATCATCGGCACCCATCGGCAATGGTCGCGCCCGGCCAACCACGACTTCTATGCCGCCACCCGGATAGGCCTCGGATCGGAACCTGCCGTGGACCGATTGCTCAAGCCCGCGGTGGGCGCCGAACTCGCCGGGCCTGCCGGTGCCCCGCAGCCTCATCTGGAGCCGGTCAGCCACATGTGGGTGACCAAGTTCCTGCGCACCCACGGCCTCATCCATGACTGCCCGAAACTTGTGCAGCTCAGGACCTTCCCCACCATCGCAGTGGGCGGTGACATCGAGGCGGCCACCCGGCTGCTGACGGCAATGATCTGTCACCTCGCGGTATTCCACCCGCCCGACATGCTGCAGATGCGGGTGTTGACCGACAATCCCGAGGATCCGTCATGGTCCTGGCTGAAGTGGCTGCCCCATCTTCAGCATCAGTCCGACACGGACGCCGCGGGCGCGACCCGAATGGTGTTCACCCGCCCGGACGCGCTGAGCGACCTCGCCGCCCGGGGTCCGCACACCGCCGACGCCACCCCGAGCGGGCCGTACGTCATCGTGATCGATCTGACCGGCGGCCGGGCCGGGTTCCCGATGGACGGCAGATCCGGAGTCACCGTGATCACGCTCGGAAATCACCGCTCGGCATATCGAATCCGAGTTGACCAGGCCGACGGCACCGCCGACGACAAGCTGCCCGGTGCATCGTTCCGACTGGTGGCCAGTCAGGTCGACGGGATGACTCCGCGCCAAGCGGATCGGGTGGCGCGCAAGCTTGCCGGCTGGTCGATCACGGGCACCATCATCGACAAGGGCACCCGGGTGCAGAAGAAGGTTGCCACCGAATGGCACGAGATCGTCGGCGCGCAGTCAGTGGAGGAGGTGACGCCGGCGCGGTGGCGAATGTTCGCCGACACCGACCGCGACCGGCTGCGCATCCCGTTCGGCCACGAACTCAAGACCGGTGAGGTTATGCACCTGGACATCAAAGAAGGTGCGGAGTTCGGTGCGGGACCGCACGGAATGCTCATCGGCACCACCGGTTCCGGTAAGTCGGAGTTTCTGCGCACACTGATCCTCTCGCTTGCCGCCACCCACCACCCTGACCAGATCAACCTGCTGCTGACCGATTTCAAGGGCGGATCGACATTCCTCGGCATGGAGAAGCTGCCGCACACCGCCGCGGTGGTGACGAACATGGAGGAGGAAGCCGAGCTGGTCAGCCGGATGGGCGAGGTGCTCACCGGCGAACTCGACCGCAGGCAGTCCATCCTGCGTCAGGCGGGTATGCAGGTCGGCGCGGCGGGGGCGCTGTCCGGTGTCGCGGAGTACGAGAAGCACCGCGAGCGCGGTGCCGATCTGCCCCCACTGCCCACCTTGTTCGTGGTGGTCGACGAGTTTGCCGAGCTGCTGCAGAACCACCCCGACTTCATCAATCTGTTCGATCGGATCTGCCGGGTGGGGCGGTCGTTGCGGGTGCACCTGCTGCTGGCCACCCAGTCGCTCAACACCGGTGGAACCCGCATCGACAAACTTGAGCCGAACCTGACCTACCGGATCGCACTGCGCACCACCAGCTCCGCGGAGTCCAAGGCGGTGATCGGCACGCCGGAGGCGCAGTACATCACCAACAAGGAAAGCGGGGTGGGCTTTTTGCGGATCGGTATGGAAGACCCGGTGAAGTTCCAGAGCGTCTACACCGGTAACCCCTACGTGCCCACCGTATCCGACGTGGGCACGGACGAGTCGCCGAAAGCGCACGCCGACAAGAACATCCGCATTCATCGGTTCACCACCGCGCCGATCACCGACGCACGCCTGCGAGAGGAGCAGACGACATGGGTGCGAGGCTGAGCCGATGACCGTCGATCCCGGGCAGAGGGTGTTGCGCGAGGTGGTGCTCGACCAGCTGAGCACCGGCGAGAACTACGCCTATCGCATGTGGTTGCCGCCGCTGGCAGATCCCACCCCGGTCAACGAGCTCATCACCCGCGACTACGATCGCCGACCGCTGCGGATCGGGCTCGGGGTCATGGACGAGCCGCGCCGGCATCGCCAGGAGGTGTGGGGTATCGACATCACCACCGCGGCGGGAAATGTCGCGATCGGAGGTGCGCCCCAGACCGGCAAATCGACTCTGCTGCAGACGTTCATCCTGTCGGCGTCGGCGTCGCACACGCCGCGACAGATCCAGTTCTACTGCGTCGACATGGGCGGCGGCGGCCTGATGTACATCGAGGACCTCCCGCACGTGGGTGGCGTGGCCACCCGTGCCGAACCGGACCGGGTCAACCGTGTCGTCGCCGAAGTGAAAGCTGTTCTACGGCAGCGCGAGCAGACGTTCAAACAGTACCGTGTCGGTTCGATGACCGATTACCGGCAGATGCGTGAGGATCCCAACCATCCGGCATCAGCCGACCCGTTCGGTGACGTCTTCCTGGTCATCGACGGCTGGCCGGCGTTCGCGGCCGAGTTCCCCGACCTCGAGGCCACGGTGCAGGACATCGCCGGGCAGGGCCTGGCCTACGGGGTGCACGCGATGATCTCCACTCCGCGGTGGACAGAGCTGCGCGCCCGGATCCGCGACTACCTGGGCACCAAGATCGAATTCCGGTTGGGCGACGTGAACGAGACGCAGATCGACCGCATCACCCGGGAGATCCCGTTGAACCGCCCGGGTCGTGCGGTGTCGACCGAGAGACACCACCTGATGATCGGTGTACCGCGGCTCGACGGAGTTCATAGTGCCGAGGGACTGGTTCCGGCGATGGCCGCTGCGGTACAGGAGATCTCGGCCCGCCACACCGTCGAGGCGCCGCCGGTCCGCGTGTTGCCCAGCCGGATCTTTCTGCACGAGCTGGACCCCAATCCTCCCGGCATCGACTCCGATTACCGCACCAGGTGGACGATCCCGGTGGGTGTGCGTGAGTCGGACCTGACGGTTGCGCACAACCACATGCACAGCACTCCGCACCACTTGATCTTCGGCGCGGCCAAATCCGGGAAGACCACCATCGCCCATGCGATCGCGCAGGCGATCTGTGCGCGCAACAGCCCCGAGCAGGTGCGGTTCATGATCGCCGACTACCGCTCCGGTCTGCTCGAGGCGGTGCCGGAGACGCACCTGTTGCCGGCGGGGGCGATTAATCGCAACCACGCCACCTTGGAGGAGTCGATCAAGGCGCTGGTGTCGAACCTGGTCAAGCGGCTCCCGCCGACCGATCTGACCCCGTCGCAACTGCGACAACGCTCCTGGTGGTCCGGACCGGATGTGGTGCTGCTCGTCGATGACTGGCACATGATCACCGCGGCCAGCGGAATGTTGTCGCCGATGGCGCCGCTGGCTCCGTTGCTGCCCGCAGCGGCGGACATCGGGCTGCACCTGGTGGTGACCTGCCAGATGAGCCAGGCCAGCCGAGCGACCATGGACAAGTTCGTCGGCGCGGCGTACGGCGCCGGGACGCCGACCATGTTCCTGTCGGGGGAGAAACAGGACTTCCCGTCCCGAGAGATCGTCGTCAAGAAAAGACCCCCCGGCCAGGCGTTCTTCGTCACACCCGATGTGAAGGAAGTGGTTCAGGCGGCCTATGTGGATCCACCCGAAGAATAAGTGTTCCGAGCACCCTCTGACGGCGGTTAATATTAGGGAAGTGCGTCTCCAGCAAATGGAGGGGCGGCCGAAAGGCAAATTCTGACGGGGGAGTCAAAATGCGTCTCCCGCTGGGTATCAACGTAGATGCCCGATAACTAAATACACCCATGTGTTTAGACCAGCGAGGAAACAGCAAATGCAACCACTGAGTCATAATCCCGCAGCGGCCGGCATCGGCGGACAGGTGACCGCGAACGGTGCGCGCGGCCTGGCGACCGGAACCGCGGCCACCGCGGAGGTCAGTGCCCTCGCACCCGCGGGCGCCGACGAGGTTTCGGCAGCGGCTGCGTTGACCTTCGCCGCCGAAGGTATCCAGACCCTGGGCATCAACGCGCTCGCCCAGGAGGAGATCGCGCGTGCGGGAGCCGCCGTCATCGAGATCGCCGGTGTCTATCAGGCCGTGGACGCCGCGAACGGCGCCACCCTCATCTGAGTCGAGTCCGCCCGAATCATGGCTGCCGTCGGCATTCCCATCCCTCCGATCTGGGGAGCGTTTCCTCCCGAGATCAATACGTCACGTCTGCAGGCCGGCGCCGGAGCAGTGCCGATGTTGCAGGCGGCGGCCGGCTGGGAAGCGTTCGCGATCTCGCTGGAGACGCAGGCAGATGAGCTGACCGCCAGCCTCACGTCGCTGGCCCAGATGTGGCAGGGAATGGGCAGCGAACGGGCCATCACCGCGGCGATGCCGATGGTGCTGTGGCTGCGGATGCTCTCGTTGCAGGCACACAAGCGGGCCCTTCAGGCATCGGCGCAGGCGACCGCGTGGACCACCGCCGCGACGGGCACCCCGCAGCTGCCTGAGATCGAGCTCAACCACGTGACCAACGCCGTGTTGAACGCGACCAACTTCCTTGGTGTGAACACGGTTCCGATCGCGGTGAACGAAGCCGATTACGTGCGGATGTGGAATCAAGCCGCCGCGGTGATGACGTCCTACCAGACCGAGACCATGCTCAACACCACGTTCGAGCCGGTTGCGCCGCCGAAACCCATTGTGCTGCCGGGTGGTGCAGAGGCGGCGTTGGCAACCGGACTGGCCGGTGCGACCCCCGGAATGGCCACCGCCGTCGCCCGCAATGCGACGTTCACGAAGGTCAGCTCGATCGGCAAGCTCGACGAACTCAACCAGAAAGCAGGCCGGGTCGAGGGCATGCTGCATCAGGCGGCCAACCACGGCCGTTCCCAGGCCGACCAGGGGCAGCTTCTCCAACAGGCGCCCCAGCAGGGCATGCAGATGGGGATGCAGATGGCCTCCCAACTCGGCTCCACGCTGGGGCAGGCGCCCCAACAGTTGATGCAGGGCGTCACGCAGCCGTTCCAGCAGTTGACTCAGCCGCTGCAGCAGGTCTCGTCGCTGTTCGGCCAGATGATGGGCGGGGATAAGGGCGCCCAGGTCGGAATGATCGGTGCGACACCGTTTTCCAACCATCCCGCGATCGGCGGCTCGGGCGCGGCGACGGGCGCCGGCCTGGTTCGGGCTGCTTCGCTGCCCGGGGCCGGCGGCACCGCGGCGCGCACACCGTTGATGTCGAACCTTGTCGGCTCCGGGCTGCAGCCCACCCTGAGCCCGGTCGCGGTGGGAGCCGGGCCCGGGGCTGCTGCGGGGGCGGGTCTCGCGCCGGTGGGCGCCGGCGGCATGGGAGGCGGTGGCCCGATGGGAATGCTGGGCCAGCGCGGGAAGAGCGGTGGAAACAAGCCGGGCCTGAACGCGCCGGCGCCCCTGGAGCACGACCTCAGCGAAGACGAGGACGACGACTGGTAGTCGTCCACCCCACAAACTTGCCGGCCGCCTGGGTCGGGAGGGCTCGCCGAACGGCGAGGGAACAGGTAAACCGAAACGCCGGTAACGGAGAGAAGGTCAGCACATGGCACTTGAGGCAGATGTTGCGTCGTTAGCGACAGAGGCGGGGACATTCGATCGAATCGCGGGCGAGCTCACCGCCGTTCGTGCACAGGTCGAGTCGGTCGCCGCCGCGCTCGCGGTCAACATGGACACCCCCGACGCGGGCAAGGCAGCTCAGGCGGCCCTGCTGCGCTACCAGGAGGCATCCGATCAGCAGATCCGGCTGCTCACCGACATCTCACAGAACATTCAGCTCAGCGGTGTCAAGTACGAGGCGACCGATGCGGACAACTCCGCTCGAGTCGCGGCCTCGATGAGCAACGTCCTGTAAAACACCACACCCCTGAACTGAAGGAGAAATGCTGTGAACAGCGGAGGCTCGATCAATTACAACTTCGCCGGTATCGAAGCCGATTCCGGCGATATCAGCGGCGCAGTAGGCAAGGTCAACGGTCTGCTGGCCGAGGGCCAGGGGGCGCTCAATCGCCTGCAGGGCACTTGGCGCGGTGACGGCGCGATGTCCTACGAGGCCGTCCAGCAGCGTTGGAACCAGAACTCCGAGGAGCTCAACCTGGCGCTGCAGAGCCTCGCGCAGGCGGTGCGCGATTCGGGCGTCGACATGGGCGGCACCGAGCAGAACGTGATGGGAATGTTCACCTAAGAGCTGCACACGCCGGTGGGCGACCGGCGCAGCCGTGGTCGCCCACCGCGTGCCGGCACCGCTACACCCGAAACCCCTGAGAGGTACACCATGTCGGCCGACTATGACCGGCTCTTCCACTCCCCGGATACCGTCCGATCGGCCGAAGAGGACCCCGACCGGGACACGCCGCCGGCCGGCCGGGACACCGGGGTGTCCCCCAGTGGCGCACCGAGCACCGACGCCACCCCGCCGCCGATGCCGGCGGCGCCGCCACGCAGCCAGACCGCTCAGGCGCCGCAGTCGTGGCAGACCGAGGTCATGAGTCCGGTCAACGATCCCCAACCGGCGCCGCCGCCCGTCCCGCAACGCCTGCCCAACAACGGCATGATGCGCGCGCCCCAGTCGGCGCCGCACACCGGCGCCCGGCACGAACAGCAACGCCCGATGCCGGCGCCCGCTCCCCGGCATGCGCCCGCACCCGCGCCGTCGCAGTTCTATGTCGACGGCGCCGACCATCGCCAGGCGGTGACGCCGACGTCGGCGGCCACCATGGGCAACCACCGCGCCATCGACGCCCTGTCCCATGTCGGCGTCCGATCCGCGGTGAAGATGCCCTCGCAACGGGGTTGGCGGCACTGGCTTTACGTGATGACGCGGATCAATCTGGGACTTTCGCCCGACGAGCTCTACGAACTGGATCTGCACACCAGAATCCGCCGAAATGCCCGCGACTCGTACCACATCGGCGTGTTCGGCCTCAAGGGCGGCGTCGGGAAGACCGCGGTGACCGTTGCACTCGGCTCGGCACTTGCCAACATCCGCGGCGACCGGATCCTGGCCATCGACGCCGACCCCGATGGTGGCAACCTGGCCGACCGGGCCGGCCGTCAGTCCGCAGCGACGATCGCGGACCTGTTGTCGGACAAGGAACTGCACCGCTACAACGACATCCGCGCGTACACCAGCATGAACGCCTCCAATCTGGAGGTGCTCTCGTCCGACGAATACAGCGCCGCGCGCCGCGAGTTCAACGACGAGGACTGGCGAACCGCCACGGAGATCGTCTCGCGCTACTACAACCTGGTTCTGGCCGATTGCGGCGCCGGCCTGTTCCAGCCCGGAGCGCGCGGTGTGCTGTCGACCGTGTCGGGCCTGGTGATCGTGGCGAGCGCATCGATCGACGGGGCGCGGCAGGCGGCGATCACGATGGACTGGCTGCGCCAGAACGGCTATCAGGATCTGCTGGGCAGGTCCTCGGTGGTGATCAACCATGTGACGCCGGGTAAGCCGAACATCGATGTCGAAGACCTCGTCCAACAGTTCGAGCGGCACGTAGCGCCGGGGCGGGTCATCGTGTTGCCGTTCGACAAACACATCGCGGCGGGCACGGAGATCCAGCTCGGGCTGTTGGGCAAGGCGTTCGAGCGGAGGATCGTCGAGCTGGCCGCCTCGCTGTCCGACGACTTCGACAGGCTCGAACGGCGTTGACCGCCACGGTTGCGCCGCCATCGTCGGCGGGTACCGCGCCGGGTCGACCGTCGACGACGCGGGTCACGATCCTGACGGGCCGACGCATGACCGACCTGGTCCTGCCCTCGGCTGTCCCGATCGAGACGTACATCGACGAGACAGTCTCGGTACTTGCCGACATCTTGGCCGACACCCCCGCCGATGTGCTTGCGGGCTTCGACTTCAAGGCACAGGGTGTGTGGTCGTTCGCGCGGCCGGGCGCGCCTCCGATCCGGCTGACCGACTCGCTCGACGACGCGGGCGTGGTCGACGGGTCACTGCTGACCGTGGTGTCGGTGAGCCGAACCGAACGCTACCGCCCGCTGGTCGAGGACGTGATCGACGCGATCGCCGTGCTCGACGAGACACCGGAGTTCGACCGGGGAGCGCTGTACCGCTTCGTCGGACTGGCTCTCCCGCTGGCTGCCTTCGTGATCACGACAGTCGCGGTCCTGTCGTGGGCCGCGACCGGTCGCCACTGGGGCTGGGCCGTCGCCCTGGGCGTGCTCGGGGTCGGGCTGATGGGCGCCAGCATGCTGGCCCAGAATCGGTTCTCGAATCTGAGCATGGCCGAAAGTCTGTTGGTGTCCTCGACGGTGGCGCTGGCAGGAGCCGTGGTGCTGGCGGTCCCGTTGCCCGACGGGGTGGATTCGCTGGGCGCACCCCAGATCGCGGGCGCCGGGGCGCTGGTCCTGTTGTTGGTGTTGGCCACCCGCGGCGGCCCGCGGCGAAGAGCGGAGGTCGCGGCGTTTCTCGCCGTGGTCGCCCTGGCGCTGACCCTCGCGGCGGTCGCGTTCGGGTACGGCTGGGAGGCATGGGTGCCGGCCGGCGCGATCGCGTTCGGTCTGATCGTCGTGACGAACTCAGCCAAACTCACTGTGGCCGTGGCGCGTATCGCGTTGCCGCCGATTCCGGCGCCGGGTGAGACGGTGACCAACGACGAGCTGCTGGACCCGGTCACCGCCACCGATGCGTCGGAGGAGTCCGAGACCTGGCAGGCCATCATCGCGTCGGTCCCCGATTCGGCGGCGCGGCTGACGGAGCGAAGCCGGCTGGCCAAGCGGCTGCTCATCGGATTCTTGAGCGCGGGAGCGCTGATTCTCACGGTCGGCTCGGTAGCTGTTGTCGTGCAAGGCCATTTCTTCGTGCACAGCTTCACCGTCGCGGTCCTGGTGACCCTGCTGTGCGGATTCCGCTCGCGGCTCTACGCCGAGCGGTGGTGCGCGTGGGCACTGATGGCGGCGGCTGTGGCGGTCCCGACCGGAGTCATGGTGCGGTTGTGTCTGTGGTACCCCGACCGGGCGTGGCAGATCCTGGCCGTCTACACGGGACTGGCCCTGGTGGCCGTGATCGTCGTCGGCGCCAGCGAAGGGGTCCGCAGAATCTCGCCGGTCACCAAGCGGATCTTCGAGTTGTTGGACGGGGCCACCATCGCCGCGGTGATTCCGATGCTGTTGTGGATTGCCGGGGTCTACGACGTGCTGCGAAACCTACGGTTCTAGGGGGCGATATGGCGACAGGGGGCACACCGCCACCTCTCTCGGTGCATCCCGAGGAGTTGAGCGCGGCAGGCGGTGCACTACTGGGGGCGGCGCGGCAACTACCGGAGGTGCCTGCACCGTTCCTGCCGGCAGGAGGCGACCCGTTGTCGGCCGCGATCATCGGGCAGATTCCGGCGATCGAGGAGCCGATCGCCACACAGTTGCCGCTGATTCGGCAGCAGGCGGAAACCACCGCACAGAACGTGATCAAGGCAGCCCAGGCCTATGCCGCCACCGATGCACGCAACGGCGCGGCCATCACCGCCAGGACGCAGAACCTTGCCGGCGCCGCCGAGTCGAGCGCCGGCGGGCTGGGCGGTGCAGCTGCTCCTGCCGGCGGTGGAGCCGGCTCCGCGGGTCAGATGACGGGGACGCCCTCGCAAATGGTGGGTCAGATGGCCCAGATGCCGATGCAGGTGATGGGTGCCGCGGCGGCCGTGCCCCAGGGAATGGCGCAGGGCGCTCAGCAAGCAGGACAGCAGGTTCAGCAGGTGGTCGGCCAGCTCGGACAACAGGGCGCAGACGGCACCGCCGGTGCTTCTGTACCTGCGGAATCCGACGGACAACCGCAGGGCGCCGCCGCGGAGTCCGATGCAGAACGTGCTCCCGACGCCAAGGACAAGGCCTCCGACGACGACCAGCGTGCGGGCCGTCACCGCGCCGCCGAGGCCGTCGACGGGATCGACCTGTGACGGCGCCACTGGAGGTCGATACCGAAGCGCTGCGCCGCGTCGGCGGCGAGTTCACTGCCGCCGGAGACCATCTGGCCGCACTGCGGGTGGACGGTCCGCTCGGGGATGCGGCAGCTGCGATACCCCAACTGGCAACCGCGGCAGCATGTCGCGCCGCGCAGGCAACCATCGCCGTTCGGATGGAGACTGTGGCGCAGCGTGCCCGCGGCTACGGGTCAGACCTGGCGAGCGCCGCCGCGAATTACGACGCGACCGATGAGGTCTCCGGCGCCACCATCGACGGTGTCGGCATCCCGGCGCCACAATGACTACCGGCTGACGGCTCGGCACGCCTGGTCGGTCAGGGACTGCAGCCGGGTTGCCGCGTCATCGAGATGACGGTCCGGCAGTCCGTAGGTAGGCAGCGCGGTGGCGAATGCTCGGCGATACTGCGACGAGAGTGCGGCGAGATCGGCGACGGCCAGGTTGCCGCTCAGCAGTCCGAGCAGCTGAGACTGGTCGGCGTGCTGCCGCATGACCTGCGCGACCTCGGCGCTGAGCGTGTGCACGTCCGGAGAGGCATGCGAGGCAGGCACGTCCGGGTCGTGTCGGTCGCGCCACTCGCGAGTCCGGCCGTCGTAGTCAGTGACCATCGAGGTCCACTCAGCGCAGAAGGCCGAGGCTTCGGTGACGAGGCGCGTCGGCCTGAGTGCTCGGGGAATCGCACCCTCGGGTATCGCCGGCAGTCCGGGGAGCACCAGCGGATGCCGGAACTCGGCCACCCCGAAATCGATGGCGGCGCAGATGGACTGGATGGATCCGGCGGCTTCGCCGGCCGCTCGGGCGAGATGGTCGTGCGTCGGGCGGTAGTCGTCAACGCCGTCGGCGTAGCTGCGCCAATATGCCGAGGACTGCTCGTAGAGCTCTCGCATGACGCGGTGCGGTGTCCGGGCAGCCAGGGTGACCGCCTTCTCCGCCGCCTCACGCATCGCGCCGGCGGCGGCACGGTACTGTCGGCGCTGCTCGGCGGTCCACTGCGAGGAAGGTGTCGCCGGATCCCGCCGATGCCACCCGTCGGCGAGCGTGGTGTTGAGCGCCGCGGTGATCGGTTCCCAAGCCGCGCAGGTCGGATCGTCGGTGATGATGCCCACCGGCTTCACATCGCCCGCACTCGCGACCCCGCCGGTTATGCCGATCGCCGGGGCAGGAGGCGGCGCGGCGACCGGTGGCGTGGACGGCGCGCCCGGAGATTCGGCGTGCAGGACCACGTTCACCGCCGCCAGCACGACCAGGATGGACGCCGCGACAGTCCACGTCTGCCGTCGCCCGCCGGGCGGAAAGCCGGGAAGGCAGAGACGAACCAGGCGCGGCCACAATCGCAGAGGTGGCGGAAACATCGTCTCCGAAGGTACCTACACGGAGGCGTTGGCGCCGATGGCGTCGCTCATCAGCGTCTCGAGATGCTGCCAGTAGACCCAATCGGCGATGGCGATCCGCTGATCGGCCGGCTCGGCGGCGTTGTGGGCCTGGTGAAGGGCGAGCTGTTGGGAATGGTTGGCATAGCTGACGAAAGCCCTCAGGTGCGGGACTGCGCGCTGCGGATTGGTGCTCATCAGAGGCTTGGCGACCTCGAACCAGAGTCGCGCAGTGTCATCTGCGGGAGCTTCAATATCGGCCGAGGCCGGGGGTAGCAGATCGTTGAGACCGAAATCGCTCACCGCACTGAGCTTTTGAGCTGCAGCGGGGGCAAGCACCTCCAACCGGCTGCGGCCCTGCATTTCTCCGCTGTCGGGGATGTCATCGTGGGTCAGAATGATCTTGGCGACGCCGGGGTCGAAGTTGGCGAACTGCTCCTCGGTCGCGACGACGGCGCGTAACTGCTGGTTATGATGCTGGGCCCAACCCTGCACCGCAAGAATCGGGTAGGTGACCCATGTGGCGCGCTGCGCGGCGGGGATCTCCTCGTCAGCGGTGGCCATCCGCACCTGTTCGGGAAGTCGGACGCCGTCGGGGATGTAGGCGAGTCCGTAGCTGTTGGCGACGACGATCGCCCCGTCGGTGGTCACACCGGTGACCCAGTAGAAGCCGAAGTCCATGACGCCGACGTTGAGCGCGGCGCCGATGTGCCGCGCCTGCTGCAGCGGATCGCTGCGGTTGGTCGTGCGGCGGAGAGCGCCGGCTGTGGAGGCAGACGCAATCGCGTCGCGCTCAGCCCGCGCGGCAGACACCGGAATGGGTGCTGCGGCGGCAGTGCCGCTGGTGCTGGACGTCGACATAGGAGCGACGCCGGGGCCGAGCCCTGCGGTACCGGCGCTGGGGGCGCCGGTTGCGGCCGGAGGGCCCGGGGGTGCCGGCGAAGTGGGAGGGGCCAGCGGTACCGGCGGGGCCGCGGGGGGAGTTCCCGGCGTGGGTGCCCCCACCGGGGCGGGACCGGCGCTGCCGGACACCCCGCCGCCTGCACCGCCCATGCTCGCCCCGCCCGACGCCGTTGGCGGTGCTGTCGCGGGTTGGCCGCTGGGCTGCGGTGCCGGAGCCGGGGACGAGGCCGGCGCCGACGAAGCGAGCGGTGGCGGCGCCTGAGTGGTCAACGGCTGCATCGGTGTGGCACGGGAGGCTTTGGCCGCGTCAGCGGAGGCAGCCGCACCTGCGGGTTGGCCGGCGGCGGTTCCGGCCGCGGACGGGGCGCCTGCTCCCGTCGACGGCGAGCCGGATCCGGAGGACGAGCTTGATGTTGATGTTGCGGGCGTCGACGGTGTGCCCGAACCGGCGGCCGAGGGACTGGCGCTGCCGAGCGGGCTGCCGGGGGAAGAGGGGCTGGAAGGGGAGGATGACGAAGAAGGGCCCGGGCTGGAGAGACTACTCGGGTTATGAACGTCAGCAGGGGCCCTAACAGATGATGGGGGCGATGGAGCGGCTGGTATAGCTTGTTCCAGAATGGGTTTGGCTGGATTGGCAACGTGATTGGCCCTGGCTGGCGCCGGGCCTTGCGTTTGAGGCCCGAAAAAGTCGATCTCGCCCTTCGAAGGCACATGGTCGACAATGGTAGGCGTCCGAGATGGTGGCGGGGTTGGTTGCCACGAGTTGAAGGCGGGCAACGCCGCGACCCCGCCGACAACAACAGCGACATTGACTGAATGCTGTGCACGTATCCAATTCTGGATTAGAGCTTCCCTTTCCGATTCCTCCAGTCCTGGCAAGCTACGAACAGTCGCGAAGTACTCCTGAGCTGCTTTGAGATTCTCATTCACCGACATTTTGGCGTCAGCCACTGTTCGCGCAGCTAGCTGGTACCAAGAGACCGCCCCATTAAGGTGGCTGCACAATGTCTGCATCTCTACGAGCCGATTCTGCACAACGGCAGCCGCTGCATCAGCGGCGCTACCCTTCCACAGCCCGTTTGAGAATATTTCCGAATGCTGACTCTGCCAGGACTGCTGAACCCGGGTGAGGTGATGGAGGGTCGTCGTGATTTCCGCGGCGCGTGCGTTTAACTGGTCCTCATCGACCTCGGGCCATGCGGGGTGCTCGGTCATCTCCTCGATGTATTCCCCTGCCGCCTTGTAGATTCCCATACGTCAGTATCCGGCCGCGCGGCACGCTTCACTAATGGCGCCCGTTAAAGAGCCTGCAGCAATTTGCAGGTTGTTGTCGGCAGGAACGTATGTCAGTAGTGCGCTAACGTACGCTCTCCGATACTGAGCACTCAGTGTGGCTACGTCGGCCCACGCACCATTTCCACTTTGGAGGCCCATCAACTGAGTTTCGGTCGCAAACTTTTCCATGATGGGCGCAACCTCTGCATTGATCATTCGTTGGTCGGCGTTCAAATCCGCGGATGAAACGTTGGGATCAACCGTGCGCCACGCGGCCGTGTCGTCTGTAAAGCGCTTTGCAGAGGACAGCCACTGATCGCAAATGCTCGAAGGAGAGTTCAGGAAAATCTGTGCATCCTCGGGTCGAGGGTCGCGGTCTATGCCGTGCGGCGCACTCGCTCCCGGAACGAGTGGAGCTCGCGCACCGGCGACACCAAAAGCAATCGAGTCGCAAATGGCATTGAGACCTGTCGAGAAGCCAATAGCGACGCGAACCAAGTGATCGTCAGGCTCGCGATAGCTAGGTAGGCGATCGATGTAAGCGCGACTATAAGCAGCGAACTGCTCGTAGAGGATTCGCATGACGCGATGAGGTGTTTGCTTCGCGAGGTCGATTGTCCGTTGGGAGGCTTCGAGCATTGCCGCCTCTACCGCCTGGTACTGATTGCGAAGCTCTGATGTCCACTGCGTTGCAGGGATCTTGGGGTCGCGCGTGTTCCAACCGCCATCCGAGGCATGGGCAAACCCCGCTACTACCGACATCCAAGCTTCACACGTCGGATCCTGGGTAATCACGGTGACAGGACCGTCGTCCTTGGCGCTCGCGACGTCTGACTTCACCGGTGAGGCGCTTGTCAGTGGAGCCGCGGTGGGATCTTTACGCGTATCCGAGCCTCGTAAGACAAGGGTGGTGACAAGGGTCGTCACCACGATGATCACCAGCACGGCCAGCCCACCGAGTACCCATTTGCCGACGTTGTCCGGCCGTCGACGGTCGCTGTGCTGCTGTCCCCACTCTCCTTGCCCCCGGTGCCATGTCGATTGATGACCCTGCGGTTCCGGCGGTGGGCCGCTACGCGGTGGCTGAGGTGGCGGCCACTGCCCGGGTGGTGGCGTGGTCACGTCACCGACTCCCGCGCCTGCGGCTTCATCCACAACCCCTTCCGCGTCAGACGCGACTCCGCCCCGCAACCAAGCCCCTTATCTCATCCAGAATACGAGACGTATGACTTACTGAATGTCACTGATTTGCATCCAGCTCGCTCCTTCGCCGGGCGGCGGACTTGTGCTGGAGGTGGCGAAATCACGCACCTCCTGCGTCAGCAGATTCGGAAGACTGGCTTTCCAGAGAGTCAATTTCCTATCAGAACCCGATATAGCGAGCAGCATCCTGCGGACGTTTCTCACAAACCAAACTCACAATGCTTGCGCCGCCGAAGAATGGCCGAACTCGATGTCTCGTCCCATAGCAACGGTGTCTCCGGTCGGCGTCCGCGGGCTAGCCGCAACAGTCCCGACCCCAGCACCGGGTGTACAACATCGAGTGGCATGCGGCAGGCATCGCTTACTCGGGATCGGTCATCTCCGCAGTGATCTCGGCGACCACCGCATCGATCCGCTCGCGGTCGGCGTCGATTGACGCCGAGGCCTCCGCATTGGCTTTGTGCAGCGCTTCGTTCACCCGCCGTTCGACCTCTTCGGCGCCGAGTCGCAAGAGTCCGTCCTGGATATAGACATCCTTGAGCCATTGATGACCGTTGAGGGTCACCTCCACGGTCTCGTCTTCATCGGACGCCGTGAACGATTCGGTCGCCATCTTGTCCAACTGCTCATCCATGATCGACTGCAGTCGCCGTGCCTGTCGAAGCACCGCAGCCACATCCGGATGCATCTCGTCGCTCACTGCGTGTCCCCCTTCTTTGTGTCATCCCCTGCACCCCTGCGCCGCGGCCGAACCCCGATGACCTGCTCGGTATGCGGCCGCTCCTCGACGTAGAGCGGCTCATCCGGCGACAGCAGCGGATTGCGCTTCTTCTCACCGGCACCGCTGCCGTGCGCACCGCCCATCATGGGCGCCATCCCGCCGCCGCCCATGCCGCCGCCGACCGCGCCCCCGGATCCTGCCCCGACAGCGGGGCCGGCCGCCGCCGGGACAATCGGCGTCGGGGCCACGGTCTCCGCGCCGACAGCCGGTTGCATTGGCGCAGCGGGGATTCCGCCACCCCCACCGCCTCCGCCGGACCCGCCGCCGGCAGCGGCCGGGCGCAGGCTCGGGTCGGTCGGGAACCTCGGCTCGCCCTTGCCGAGACCGGGCGTCGCCCCGGTCGGTGATCCACCACCCGGTGAGCCGGCCGCAGGCCCACCGCCGGGCGAACCACCGGGAGAGCCGCCCTGCGAACCACCTTGCTGCGCAGCCTGCTGCGCGCCTTGCCCGGCCTGTGGGGCCATCTGCTCGGGCGCCGACATCGGGGCCGCCGGCGGCTCCTGCGGCTGCCCACCCGGCTGTTGTCCGCCCGACCCCGGCGACTGCCCGGCGCCTTCACCACCCTGACGCTCCTCGCCCTCGGTCTGCGCCGCAACGCCACGTTGGCGGGGGTCGCCGTTGCCGGTCACCGCGGCCGTGGGGGCGACGGCGTCCGGGCGCGGCTGCGGCGGCTGCACGGGGGTAGGTTGCCCGGCCTTCGCATAGGCCTCCCGGACAGCCTCCGACTCCTGATACAGCTGCTCCATCTGCAGCTGGACAGCGCGTCGGGCGCCACCGTCCATCGGGGTGGTCATCAGCTGGGTTTGCAGCGCCTCATACTGCGCCCGCAGCGGGGCGTTGGCCGCCCGGGCCTGATCATGCGCCGCAGCGAGCTTCTGGGCCTCCGCGGCGAGCTGGGTCCACTTACCGGCCAGAGTCTGCAACCAACCGCCGAACGCCTTGAATTTCGTGTAAGCCGCCTCGGCTGCGGCCCCTTCCCAGTTCTGGATCTTGATCTCGAAGGGGACTGATGCTTCTGCCAGACGCGCGGCGTTGGCGGTCCACTTTGCCGCTGCGGCGCGCAGTGCGGCCGCCTCGTCGCCTTCAGAGAGCTTGTTGTCGGTCTCGATGGGGTCGAGGATGTCAGCATCGCCGGCGACGTTCTCGAACCCGGGCATCGGAGGGGGAGGTGGCGTGGAGGGAATCGAGTTCGCTCCGATGGGCACCGGTGCGGGCGCCGACGACGTGCCACCGGGGATGGTGCTGTCGATGCTGCCGGCGGATGCTTGGTCGACAGCTCGGTAGGCCTGCCCGACCAATCTCAGAGTTTCCGCGAGCCTGCTGCTTTCGGCTTTGCCCCAGTTCTGTTCGGCGGCCAGCGCTTCGGCGTTCTTGACCAGATTGCGCACCGCGGCCGTGGTCGGCGTGAGCTTGTCCGGGTCCACGACGCTGTCGGCGCCCAGATCGTCGCTCCACGAGATGCCCTCGATCGTCTCCGCTTTCCGGTCGAGGTCATCGGGGTCGACCTTGAGTTCTTCGCCCACTATGCCTCCTCGCGGCGTCGAACACCGATGATCATGGTTCCAGAACCATCTGGTAGCGGCTCTCTTCCCGCGGGTTGATCAGCCGAATGGGGAGCTGCTTGTGTCGGGGCGTCGCAATAAAGCTGTCCCGCAACATGACCCGGCCGACGCCGGGATGGGGTCGCAGATAGGTGGTGGCATGCGGCCAGGACACTTTGGCCACCGACCCGATCCGCGCGTTGACGAATCCGGCGAACTCCTGGAACTGCGGCTGCAGGGTGACCACCGCGCCGGCTGCGGCCGAGCGCACCACGAACTGCGTGAACAAACGCGCGTTGCCCAGGTTGATGCTGACGTCCACATCGTCGAAGGGCATGTAGACCGGGTACCGGTCTGCTGTCTCCCCGACCAGTACGCCCGCCGAGCCGATCGGCAACTCGTAATGCCGGTCGGTCACCGGGTTCTCACCCAGAAGTGCCGCCCGCTGCCCCCCGTACAGGCACGAAAAGCCGCGGGGAGTCGAAGGATTGGCGAGCGTGGTCAACAGCACAGTGGTCGTCGGGGCCGCTCCGGGCGCGATCCGTACCCTCGTCAGCGTGTGATCGGCGCGCGCCGACCACCACACATCCGGCCCGCCGGGCGCGTGGTAAGCCGCGGTGAATGTGCTGCGGCCCTTGACCATCGACCACGTCTCGTGCTCGAAACTGATCTCGGTGGCACGGTCGAAATCGTCGAAGCTGCGGGCCGGGCGGGCATCGACACCCGTGCCGGCGAGATGATCGGCAACCCTCGTCGTCGACGACACCAGGTACTGCGCAAGTCCGGCAACCCCTTCGTTGCGGCGTAGCGCAGATTTGCGGGTCTTGTCCGGGTCGGCGCGCAACACGATCCACGTACGTCGATTCGCCGGCGCCGGATAAGGACCCACCACCTGTTCGTAGAGCCCGACGAGTGCTGCCGGCGCCGTCTTCCCGACCCGGTAGCCCGCCGAAACCACATCGGCCTCCAGGTCGGGACAGTGCGCGGACAGAAGGTCTTCGACCAGTCCGGTGTCGACCACGTCGTCGGTGGCGGCCGCGCCGTTGACGATCACCGTCGGGGTGAACGGCCGCGGGACCAGTTCGATCGCCGCCACCAGGTACCCGTCCTGCCACCGCAGCGCCACATGGTCACCGGGGAGCACGGTGGCGCCGACCGCCGGTTCCGACGGAGCCGGCGGAGGCTGCTTGTGCCGGCGGCGCCACGCCCACAGCGCGGCCACCCAGCCAGTGAGGCGGCGGCCGCGGATGGCCACCACCGATGCCAGACCGACCAGCACCGCCAGGGTGATGCCTAGCCACGTCAGGTCCATGCGCGCGAACACCAGGATGCACGCCGGAATCAGCACCGCCGCCCACAGCGCGTGACCGGTGCTGAAGCGCAAGCCGAAGATCGAGCGGAACCGGGTCATCGGCGCCTCAGTGCGCGCCGCGCCAACGCCCCGACACCCAGCAACGCTGCCACCCCGACGCCGACCACGACGACTGCGGTGACCGGCCTGCGATCGGGTGGCGGCACGTGCACCGGCGCCGGAATCTCCTTGACGTTGTACGGGATGTCGGTCGGGCCTGGCGGGACATCCCAGGTCAGTGCGGCCACCGGGTCGATGACGCCCGCCCCGACCACGTTGTTCACCCCGCCGCCGGGGTGCCGGGCCGTGGCGGTGATTCGATTGATGACCTGAGCAGGCGTCAGTTCGGGGAAGCGTTGTCGCAGCAGTGCCGCCAGCCCCGACACGTAGGCCGCCGAGAAGGAGGTGCCGCTGATCGGGATCGGGCCGTCCTCACCCTGCAGGGCGTTGACGGGGTTGCCGTCATAGCCGAGCGCGACCAGATTCTCACCCGGCGCGGCAGCGCCGACCCACGGTCCCTGCATCGAGAACCCGCTCGGCTGACCGTTCGGCGCGATGCTGCCGACGGTGAGTACCAGCGGTGAGTACCAGGCCGGCGAGACAATCGTCTGCACCTGGCGCCATCCTCGCGGGTCGGCCGGGACCGCGGGGTCAGGCGGCGGATTCTGGGTGCAGTCGCTGCCGGAGTTCCCCGCCGCGACGACGATGACGGCCCCTCTGACGTTAACCGCGTAGTTGATCGCGGCGCCCACCACGGCCTCGTTGATGGGCCTGGTGATCTTGTAGCACGCCGCCTCGCTGATGTTGATGACCTGAGCACCGAGGTTTGCCGCGTGCACGATGGCCCGTGCCAGACTGCGCAGCGAACCGGCTGTCTGGGTGGCGTTGGGATCGTTGGGATCGTTGCGGGCCCCCATCGGGGAGAAGCTGTCGGAGGTCTGTCGCAGCGACAGGATCCGCGCGTCGGGGGCGACGCCGACGAACGCATCGGTGGGTGCCGGACGGCCGGCGATGACGGCCGCGGTGAGCGTGCCGTGTGCGTCGCAGTCCGACATGCCGTTGCCGGACTGGTCGACGAAGTCACCGCCGGGTTCGGCGGGCACCCGGGGTGAACCATTGACTCCGGTGTCGATCACCGCGACGGTGATGCCCGCACCCGTGGCGAACTTCTGGGCCTCCGCCAGCTGCAGGTAATCGCTGGCCCAGGGCCGGTCGGCGAAGTTCGAGTCCGGAAAAACGGTCGGCGCCGCGCAGATGCGGCGCTGCTCCATCGGCTGGTCCGGACCGGTCTCGTCGGGAGGGATCGCCGCCGGATCGATGATCGGCGGTTCGATCGCCACCGCCGGCGGAGCGGTCAGCAGCACCAGCAACAGCGCGGCGATCAGCGCACCAGCACGCCGCACCCGTTGTCACCCCCCGCACCATCCGACCGTCGCACACTGTGCGCACGGGTCGTCAGCAAACTCGTCGGCCGCAGCTGCGCCGCCCAGAAAACCAGCACCAGGCTACGCGTTGAATGCACATCGGCAATGCTAAGGGTGTCCGACGAGGGGTCGTTCCGCTTTCTTTTCGGCCGCAACCGCGTCGGGGGCGGACCCGGGCGCCGGGACGCCGGTGAATGCCGTCCCGGCCGGTGCGCCCGGCGTCAGGCGTCGAGGTCCTGTTGCACCAGATCGGCGACCGTGTCGAGGGCACCCTCGTCGTCGGAGGACACGGTGACCTCGGCACCGTTGCCGGCGCCCAGGGTCATAATCATCAGAGCGGACCCCGCATCGACGGGTTCACCGCCGTCCATCGACAGCGTGACGGGGACACCGGCGTTGACGACGGCCTCGGCGATGATCGCCGCGGGCCGGGCGTGCAGGCCGATGGCCGATCCGACGGTGACGGTCTTGCTGGGCATGGGTTCTCCTTCTATGGGTGAGGGGATGGGCGGGACGATCAGGCGGAGACGAGTTCGGGTTCGGTCTTGGCGCCGGCCTTGATGAACTGTTTGGCGGCCACGACGGCCAGTGCGGCGGCGACGGTGCCCGCCAGCAGGGCGATGACGAATCCGAGCTTGTTGTCGATCGCGAACAGCACGAAGATGCCGCCGTGCGGGGCCCGTGACGTCGCGCCGAATGCCATGCACAGCGCGCCGGTGATGGCACCGCCGAACATCATCGACGGGATCACCCGCAGCGGATCGGCCGCCGCGAACGGGATGGCGCCTTCGGAGATGAACGATGCTCCCAGAAGCCAGGCGGCCCTGCCGTTTTCGCGCTCGGGCTCACTGAACAGCCCCGGCCGGATGGTGGTGGCCAACGCCATCGCCAGCGGCGGCACCATGCCTGCGGCCATCACGGCCGCCATGATCTCGAACGATGCGGTGGTGGCCGCGGCCAGGCCGGCCGTGGCGAACGCGTAGGCCGCCTTGTTGACCGGCCCACCCAGGTCGAAGCACATCATCAGGCCGAGGATGACGCCGAGCAGGATCGCCGAGGTACCCGACATCCCGCTGAGCCATTCGGTGAGGCTGGTGTTGACCCAGGCCAGCGGCCGCCCGACCAGGAAGAACATGATCAGCCCGACGAACAGCGACGCGAACAGCGGGACGATCACCACCGGCATCAGGCCCCGGAACCATTGCGGCACCTTGATGCTGCTGATCCACAGCGCCGCGAAACCGGCCAGCACACCGCCGACGATGCCGCCGATGAAGCCACCGCCGATGAACACCGCCAGCGCTCCGGCGGTGAAACCGGGTGCGATACCCGGCCGGTCGGCGATCGCGAACGAGATGTAGCCGGCCAATGCCGGGACCAGGAACCCGAATGCGAGACCGCCCAGGGTGAACAGGATCGCGCCCAGATACTCCAGGAAGCCGCCGGGCGGCAGGCTGGTCAGCGAGTAGTTCAGTGCGATGTCATTCCCGGTGTCGGCGATCTCATACCCGGCGAACAGGAAGCCCAGCGCGATCAACAGACCACCCGCGGCGACGAACGGGATCATGTAGCTCACGCCGGTCAGCAGGATCTGCCGCGTCCGGGTGCCCCACCCGACATCACCGGACGGTGCGTTGGGGGTGGACGTGCCGGATCCCTCGACCCGGGCCGCGTCGGGATTGTCCGCGGCAGCAACGGCTTCGGCGATCATCTTGGCCGGCTCGTTGATCGCTCGCTTGACCCCGGAGGCCACTACCGGCTTGCCGGCGAAACGCCCCTTGTCCTTCACCCCGACATCGGTGGCGAAGATGACCGCGTCGGCCTTGGCGATGGTGTCCGACGGGATGGGGGTGCTGCCCGACGAGCCCTGGGTCTCGACGACCAGCGTGACCCCGGCCTCCTTGGCCGCGGCGGCCAGCGCATCGGCGGCCATGTAGGTGTGGGCGATGCCGGTCGGACAGGCGGTGATGGCGACGACGGTCTTGGGTGCCTCGACCGGCTTCGCGGCGGGGGACGCCGGTGCCGTGGGGGCTGCTGTCTGCGGGGTCGGTGCGGGCGCGGTCGGCGACGGGTTGACGACACCGTCGACCAGGCTGACCACCTCGTCGGGGGACGACGCGTTGCGCAGCGACTCCACGAAGTCCTTGCGCACCAAGGCGCGTGCCAGGCTGGAGAGCAACTTCATGTGTTCCTGGCCGCCGGAGTCCGGTGCCGCGATCAGAAACGCCAGATCGGCGGGACCGTCCGGAGCGCCGAAGTCCACCCCCGGGGTCAGCCGGGCGAACCCGATGGTCGGGGTGTCGACGTAGGGGGACCGGCAGTGCGGGATCGCGATGCCGCCCGGCAGCCCGGTGGCCGACTGTTCCTCGCGGGCCATTGCCGCGCCGATCAGCCCGTCGGCGTCGTTGGTGCGTCCGGCGGCGGCCAGTGTGCTGACCAACCGGGCGATGACGGCCTGTTTGTCACCGTCGACGTCCGCGTCGAGCAGCACGAGGTCGCGCGTGATGATGGGGGCGGTGGGGCTGGTCATGGCACTACCTTCGTCTCTTGTCGTCACTGGGTGGCGGGAATAGGCGAGATCGGCGATACCTGAACGGCATTGAGGTCGATCTCGGCGGGTGTGGGCAGGGTGGTTCCGGGCAGGGCGGCCGCGGCGCTGCCGTAGGCCACGGCCATCTGCAGTCGCCGCGGCGGGACCGCGCCGCCGACCTCGGCGCGCACATAGCCGGCCAGAGACGAGTCGCCGGCGCCGACGGTGCTGCGCGGGATGATGGGCGGCGGCGTCGCCATCCAGGCACCGTTGCGGTCGACCAGCACCGCACCGGCGGCGCCCAGCGTCGCCAGCACCGCTCCGATGCCCCGGTCGATCAGCTGCCGGGCCGCCGCGACCACCGGCTCGGGGTCGCCGTGCGACACCGCATCTTCGAGCGCCTGCGGTGCCAATCCGAGTGCCCCGGCGAGCTCTTCGGCGTTCGGCTTGATCAGGTCGGGGGCGCCGCGGTCCAGAGAGCCGATCAGGGCAGCCAGCGGCGCATCGGAGGTGTCGACGGCGATCCGGCAGTTGTGCGCTGCCAGCGCCGCCACCACGTCGCCGTACCAGGACGCGGGCACCCCCGGGGGCAGCGAACCCGACATCACCACCCAGTCGGCGCCCTCGGCGGCGTCGAGCACCGCGGCGGTGAAGGTCTGCAGGGTCTGCCCGTCGAGCGCGGCGCCCGGTTCGTTGATCTTGGTGGTGGTGCCGTCGGGTTCGGTGATCGTCAGATTGGTGCGCGCGGGTTCGGTGCTGGTCACCGTGCGGTAGGGAACCGCCGCCGATTCCAGGGCGGTCAACAACGGATCATGGTCGGCGGCAGGTAGTACCGCGACGGCGTCCACCCCGGCCATCGTCAGGACCTTGGCCACGTTGACCCCCTTGCCGCCGGCCTGGTTGGTCACCGAGGTGACACGGTGCACGCCGCCCCGGGTCAGTGCCGACGGCAGCGTGACGGTGCGGTCGATGCTGGGATTGGCGGTGACGGTCACGATCACGAAGGGCCTCCTGCGCAGATGACCTCGACGCCGTGCTGGCCCAGTTCGGCGCTGGCGGCGGCAGAGATCTCGGGGTCGGTGATGAGGGTGTCGACACTGGCGATGGGGGCGAAGCTGACGAACTCCTCGCGTCCCACCTTCGATGAATCCGCGGCGACCACAACGTAATTGGCCGCCCGGACCATGGCTCGCTTGACGGCGGCCTCCTCGCTGTCGGGGGTGGACAGTCCGTGTTCGATGCTGATGGCGTTGGTGCCGATGAACGCGATGTCCACGCGCAGGGTGTCGAGCACCCGCAACGCCTGCTCCCCGACGGCGGCCTGGGTGAGTCCGCGCACCCGGCCGCCGAGCAGTTGCAGCGACACCGACGGCACGGTCGCCAGCCGCGCGGCGATCGGTACCGAATTGGTGACCACGACGAGCTCGCGGTCGGTGGGAATCTGGGCGGCGATGCGCATCGTGGTGGTGCCCGCGTCGAGCAGCACGCTGGCGCCGCTGAGCGGGAAGAACTCCGCGGCCGCCGCGGCGATCGCGTCCTTGTGTTCGGCGCGGGTGACATCGCGCTCCCCGACCCCGGGTTCGACCAGATGCAGGGCCCGCACCGGGACGGCGCCGCCGTGCACGCGCCGCACGATGCCGGCCTTGTCGAGGACAGCGAGGTCGCGGCGCACGGTCTCGGTGGTGACATCGTAGGTCTGGGCCAGTTCGGTGACCGATGCGCGCCCCTTGGACATCACCAGCGATGCGATCGCTTGCTGTCGTTCCTCGGGGTACATGGCGCTCCGTGAATGTGGGTTTCGACCCAAATGCATGTTGATATGTTTGGTTTTACTCCTGAATGTGTTGACTTGTCAACGCTTTCTTGTAACCTGGTTCACATGACCGCGTCGTCTTCGCTCACGTCACCGTCCGGACCTGCTGGACCTTCTCGACCTTCCGGCACCGTCCTGCACGGAGTGCCCGTCGTGCCGGGAGTTCAATACGCGCCGGTGATCCGGCCGGGCACGCTGCCCGAAGCGCTCAAGGCCGGCGATACCGCCGAGGGCGCCGGCTCGGCCGATCTGCCCGAATCGGAACGCGCGGCAGAAGGAGAGCGATTCAGTGCAGCCGCGGCCACGGTGGCCGGGCGGCTGCGCGAGCGCGCCGCACACGCCACCGGTGCGGCGTCGGAGGTGCTCGCCGCCACCGCGACGCTGGCCCAGGACCGGGGCTGGCTCGGTGCCGCGGAGAAGCGCATCAAGGAGGGCGCGCCCGCGGTGCGCGCGGTCAACGGCGCGATCGAGCAGTTCGTGGAGATGTTCACCAAGCTCGGGGGCCTGATGGCCGAGCGTGTCACCGATCTGCGCGACATCCGCGACCGCGTGGTCGCCGAGCTGAATGGACTGCCCGAGCCGGGCGTGCCGCTGCCCGACGAACCGTCGATCCTGTGCGCCGAGGATCTGGCGCCCGCCGACACCGCCGGGCTGGACCCCGCGCTGGTGGTCGCACTCGCGACCACTCTCGGCGGCCCCACCAGCCACACCGCAATCATCGCCCGGCAGCTCGGCATCCCATGCGTCGTCGCGGTCACCGGGCTCGACGACGTGCCGGCCGGGGAGATGGTGCTGGTCGACGGAACCGTCGGCACCGTCACCGTCGCCCCCGACGACGCCTCGGCCCGCGCGGCGGTGGCGGAGGCCAGACACGCCGCGGAGGCCGCGGCGCACTGGTCCGGGCCCGGCGCGACCGCTGACGGCCACGCCGTGGCCGTGCTGGCCAACGTGCAGGACGGGGCGGCCGCCCGGGCCGCCCGTCAGACCCCGGCCGAGGGGGTTGGCCTGTTCCGCACCGAACTGTGCTTCCTCAACACCGACACCGAACCCACCGTCGACGAACAGGCGGCCATCTATTCGGAGGTGCTGGACGCCTTCGCCGGGAACAAAGTGGTCATCCGCACCCTCGACGCCGGGTCGGACAAACCGCTGAAATTCGCCGGCCACCCCGACGAGGCGAATCCGGCCCTGGGTGTGCGCGGCATCCGGATCGCCGCCAACAATCCCGGCCTGCTCGACCACCAACTCGAAGCCATCGCCGCCGCTGCCGAGCGCACCGGTAACCCGCCCTGGGTGATGGCACCGATGATCGCCACCGCGCACGAGGCGCAGCACTTCGCCGACAAAGCGCGGTCGCACGGCCTCACTCCGGGAGTCATGATCGAGGTGCCCGCCGCGGCACTGCTCGCCGACAAGATCCTCGACCACGTCGACTTTCTGTCCATCGGCACCAACGACCTGGCGCAGTACACCATGGCCGCCGACCGGATGTCGGCCGACCTGGCGACGCTGACCGATCCCTGGCAGCCCGCGGTGCTGGCGCTGGTGGCGATGACGGTCAAGGCCGGCCAGGCGGTGGGCAAGCCGGTGGGTGTGTGCGGTGAGGCCGCTGCGGACCCGCTGCTGGCCTGTGTGCTCACCGGGTTCGGCGTGACCTCGTTATCCGCGGCCGCGGCCGCCGTGCAGGGTGTCGGCGCCAGACTGGCTCAGGTCACGTTGGCGCAGTGCCGGGAGGCGGCCGAGGCGGTGCTGGTGACCGCCAGCGCCGCCCAGGCGCGTGCGGCCGCGCTCGCGGTCCTGGCCTGACCGCGACCCCAGGTCGCCCATCCGGTCAGACCGTCCAGCCCGTCTCCTGCGGCCACGACTCGACATCGGTGCCCGCGCGGCGCAGGATGACGTATTCGTAGCCGTGGTCGGCGGCGTGCCCGGTGGCGTCGGCGTACACCCGGCGCGCTTCGGCTTCCGGACCGTCGACCAGGGAGGTCTCCTGCGCGCCGTGGGCCGGATCGCCCGCATCGTGCAGGACGCCGACGACGACCTGCCAGGTCGCGTCTGTGTTCGGATCTGTCACCGGTATCTCCTTTCGCCGGAGGGGGGTACCCGCGCTCCGGAGTTCCGTCACCACCGATGTCCGTCGCAACCGGCCGCCGTCTCTACCGGCGTGGCACGCCGGACCCGGGGAATTAATCGGACCGTGGTCCGGTTGTTCCGGCCATGCCTGCCATCACCGCCGACACACTGACCCTGCCCCGCATCACCGCGGCGGCACCCGCCGACACCGAACGCCCGGTGCGGTCGGTCACCACCGGCCCTCGCGGATACGAAGGCGAGGGCTTCCCCGTCGTCCGCGCGTTCGCCGGCGTGCCCGCGCGAGATCTCGACCCGTTCGTCCACATGGACCAGATGGGCGAGGTCGAGTACGAGCCCGGGGAGCCGCGCGGCACCGACTGGCATCCGCACCGCGGCTTCGAGACGGTCACGTACATGATCGACGGCCGCTTCGCGCACCAGGATTCGCACGGTGGCGGCGGGCTGATCACCGACGGCGCCACCCAGTGGATGACCGCGGGATCGGGTGTGTTGCACATCGAGACTCCGCCGGCCGAACTGGTCGAGAGCGGTGGCGTGTTCCACGGCATCCAGCTGTGGGTGAACCTCCCCAAGAAGGACAAGTTCGCCGATCCCAGATATCAGGCGATCGAGGGCAACCAGGTCGGGTTGCTGTCGTCCGAGGACGGCGGGGCCCTGGTGCGCATCATCGCCGGCGAAATCGACGGGCACGGCGGACCGGGCAGCACCTATACCCCGATCACGTTGGCGCACAGCACCATCGAACCGGGCGCCCGGCTGAGCCTGCCCTGGAACCGCGATTTCAACGCACTCGTCTACGTGCTGTCCGGCCGAGGCGGGGTCGGTCCGCTCGGCCACCCGATTCAGCAGGGGCAGCTCGCCGTGCTCGGACCGGGCGACCGCATCACCGTGGCTGCCGACGGGTCGCAGGACTCCCACCGCCCGGCGATGGAGGTACTGCTGCTGGGCGGCAAGCCGATCCGCGAACCCGTGTTCCAGTACGGCCCGTTCGTGATGAACTCCAAATCCGAACTCCTCCAGGCCGTCGAGGACTTCCAGGCGGGCAGGTTCGGCACCGTCCCGGCGAACGCCCTGATGCCGCACCGCCCGCTGCGCTGACGCTCACGCGGTCGTGGCGGCCGGGTGCGGATAGACCAACTCCAGCTCACCGAGCACCGCCGCGGCCGTGAGCAGGGGCAGCGCCGCGGACACCCCCAGATCATCCGAGCGCGCCTCCGACCGCAACGCGCGGACGAAGTCCTCGCTGATCGGCGTCCACGGGTGGTCCGGGTCCAGTCGGCCCGCCACCCGGGCGCAGATCATCTCGGCATGCTCCTCCACCACCGCCCGCACGTTCGGGTAGGAGCCCAGCGGCGGGGGAGTGGGAATGTCGGCGACCAGGTCCGCGGCGCCCCGCAGCCGGATGGCGCGGTGGAAGGACCGCACCACCGGCGCGCGGAAGTCGGTCTCGCCGCTGCTCTCCGACAGGTACTGCCGGACCGCGTCGTCGATCACGCGAGAAGCCGCCAGTGCATCGTGGCTCAGCCGGGCCACCTCGTCGGTGCGCTCCTCGAATGCGCCCCGGGTGATGCGCAGGACCGCTGCCCGCAGGTACTGGGCGAAGGTGGTGCGGGCCGAGTCGAGCGCGCGGGTCACCGAGGCGGTCGCTCCGCGCGGCCACAGCAGCATCGACACCGCCACGCCGACCAGGGCACCCACCACGACATCCTCGACGCGAATCAGCCCGACCTGCCATCCGGTGGGGACGATCAGGTTGAACGAGATCAACACCATCATCGTGAACGCCGCCTGGGCCGCGGTGAACGACGCGATCTCCGGCACATACGCCGAACCGAACACCACCAGCGGCATCAGCGCCCACAACACCACCGGGTCCACCCCGACCAGGCTGATCAGCACCGCACCCAGCAGGAACCCGATCGCCGTGCCGATCACCGCGCGCCACACCCGCGTGCCGGTGGTCAACGCGCTGCTGCGCAGCACCGACAGCGCGCCGAGCACCACCCAGAAGCCGTGTTCGACCGGAAACAGATGGGTGACCGCCACCGCGAGGGCGAGACCCAGCCCGGTGCGCAGGCTGTTGCGCACCGCCACCGACCGGTTCTCCAGAAACCCCGAGGTGATCTGGGCGGCGGCAACCGTCTCGGGCAGCAGCCGATCCGAGGCGCCGGTGGGAGGAAGCCGTCGGCCCAGTGCCCGCGCCCACACCGGGCGGGCGTCGGCCGCCGCGGCGGCGGCGATGATGCGGCCGGTCGCACCGATCGTCGCTGCGATGGTGCGCCGCCGCAGCAGATCCCGGCCCAGCTCGACCGCCTGCTCGTCGTCGGGTGCACTGAGGATCTCATCGAGATCCTCCCGCCAGCGTCCCCGAGCCACGGTGCGCAGCGCGAGCAGCGCCCGGTCCAGTTCGGTGCGCGCCGGCGCCCGGTCGGCCGGTCGGGAGATCCGCAGCACCGTGGCCGCGGACCGCAACACCCGCACCACCGCATCCTTGTCGCGCAACGTGACGCCGGTGCCCGGACCGACCCGGTCGGCCACCCACTCCAGATCGTCGACCACCCGGACCAGCGCCCGGCTGCCCGCGGTGAGCCCGACCGGCCGGAAGTCGGCGCCGAGGAACGTCACCCGCAGCGCATCCATCGCGCGGTTGACGTCGTCAGCCGTCGCGGAGCCGTCGAGACGGTCGGCCAATGTGCTGCAGGCCCGCGCCGCCCGGCGGCGCAGTTGCCCGTGGTGGCGCGGCGGAAACAGGAACAGCGCCGCGGGGACGCACACGGCCAACGCGATGGCCCAGCCGAGCAGGCGTTCACCGACCGGGCCGGGCGGAGTGCAGGCAGGCAGGACGAACGTCAGCAGCGTCGCGCGCTGGCCCGCGGCCACCGTCTCGCTGAGGACACCGGAGAACGTGACCACCACCCCGAGGACGAACATCGCGATCACCGCCGGCCAAGGGTGCGGTGCGACCAGCGTGCCCAGGGTGATGAGGACGAATCCGTTGAACGCGAGTCCGGCGTAGGCGACCGCCCGGTTCTGACGGTTGCCCGGAAAGTCGGAGAACACCAGCAGGGCGACCGAACCGAAGATGGTGAACAACGGGGTCTGTGCGCCACTGTCGGCGAAGGCGAAACTCACCGCGGCGGCCGAGGGCACGACGATCGCGGCCCGCAGCGCCCGGCGCAGCGCGTCGTTGTCGGGGTCGCGCCGAGCGACGCGCCGCATGAGGCGACCGTGCAGCTCGCGCCGAACCCCCGTCATCAGTGCGCGAGCACCTTGACTCCGATGACAAGGAGACCGACCCCGGTGAGTAAGACAACGGTCACTATTTGCTGCCAGATCGGCAGCCGCGTCCTGCGCACCGCCAGCAGCGCGATCAGCCCGAGCTCGGCGACCAGGATCCACTTGGCGACCCACATCGCGTCGTCGGTGTCCAGCAGGCCCAAGGTCGCGCTGCCCAGCGCCAGCAGCGGCAGCAGGCTGGCCTGCAGGATCTGCCCGGACGCCTGCAACATCCGCCACAGCTCCGCGCCGCGAGGGGCGCGTTCGTGCACGCTCAGATGAGCGACCCAGTCGGCGAGCAGGCTGGCCGCCCACAGGCCGCCCATGGTCACCGCGACATCGAGCATCCGCGCCCAGCCACTGGTGTCGTCCCCGGTATAGCGCGTCAGCACCACCAGGGTGGCCAGGCACGAGATCGCGCCGTAGAGGCGTTCGCGAAGCATCGCGACGACGTGGCCGGTGGCGGCCTCGTCGACCTCGGCCCGGGCGGAGTCACCCATCGCCGGGTACCGAGGTGAACCGGCCCGAGTCCAGGGCCTCCAGCAGTTGGCCGACGATCCACCGCAGACCGGCGGTGTCGGGCGGCAGATTCGCCTGTTCGTAGCCGACCAGCAGGTACACCGCCCAGGCGGCGAACAATTCGGCTTGGCGCGCGTTCTGCAGAATCTCCAGCGCGGACTCGTAGACGATGTCGAAACGCTGCCGGTCGACCGCCTCCTGCACCGAGCGCACGTGTGGATCCAGGGCACTCCACACCCGGATCGCCGCCTCCGCCCCGTGCGGCAGCGTCAGACCCGCACGGATCAGACTTTCGATACGTACGCGGGGATCCGGCTCGGTCCGGACCGCCTCGGCAATCGCAATCGTCCTCCCCTCGTGCCAATGCGCGACCAGGTGACGGGTGTACGCCGGCCAGTTCGGAAAGTAGTGATAGAAGGATCCGGTGGTGACACCGAGCCGCTCACACACCTCCGCGAGCTTGAGTCCGCCGTACCCGAGGTCGGACAGCACGTCGAGGCCGGCGTCGAAAAACGACTCTCGCGATGCCACAGCCCCCATGGACGAAAACCCTAGTTCGCCGTCCCCGGCGCCGACCGGATTTGCACCCCCCAGCCTCGGCCGGCGCCGAGATCGCTCGCCCGAGGCCATTTGCTGAAAGGTCACCGTCGGGTGTCGGCGCACGGATGCGTGACGGAGGGTCCGGTGACGTGTGGCACAATTTCAACGTGCCGTACACGGCGAGTCGAGGTCCAGGGCGTCCCCCCGCAGCGAAGGCCGCTGAAACGCGGGAGCGCATTGTGCATGCCGCTCGCGAAGTCTTCAGCGAACTCGGCTACGACGCGGCGACGTTCCAGGCGATCGCAGTGCGGGCCGATCTCACCCGGCCCGCCATCAACCACTACTTCTCCAGCAAACGGGTGCTGTGGGGCGAGGTGGTCGAGCAGACCAACGCTTCGGTAGTTAGCGTGGGCATCGCCCGGGCGCAGGAACATACGACGTTGATCGAGCGGCTGTCGGCATTCCTGTCGGTCGCCACCCAGTCCGAATCCGAGGATCGTTCCGCGGCCGCGTTCCTGGTGACGTCGGTGCTGGAAGCCCAGCGCCACCCCGAACTCGGCACCGACGAGCACGACGCGATGAAGAACTCCCGGGCCTTCGTGTCCTGGGCTGTCAACGATGCCGTCACGCGCGGTGAGCTCAGCGCCGACACCGACGTCGACCATCTGGTCGAGATGTTGGTGGCCGTGGTGTGGGGGATGGGCTTCTACGCCGGCTTCGTGGGCGACCGCAGCGAACTCGGCGCCGTCGTGCACAAGCTGGAACTGCTGTTGGCCAACAAGCTCTGGAACCTCAGCGAGTAGCCCTCGGGGCGACTATGCGCGGCGCCCATTGTGGTGTACGCCACACCGGGGACGTCTGCCGCGTGGATAGCCTGTCGATGCATACCGCAGCTGCACCGCATCTGATCGAAAGAGCCCGCCATGAGTTCATCACGTACCGACGACGACAGCTGGGACATCGCCTCCAGCGTCGGGGCCACCGCTGTCATGGTCGCCGCCGCCCGCGCCTCCGAGACCGATCGACCCGACCCGCTGATCACCGACCCATACGCCAAACCCCTGGTGGCCGGGGCCGGCGCAGGAACCTGGCAGTACATCGGGGACGAGGAGTTCCTGGCCCGGGTGAACGAGTCCGATCCCGAGATCGGTCAGCTGCTGGTGCACATGAAGAACTATCAGGCCGTGCGGACGCACTTCTTCGATGCGTTCTTCGCCGCCGCCGTCGAGGCGGGCATCCGCCAGATCGTCATCCTGGCCTCCGGCCTGGACTCCCGCGCGTTCCGGCTCCCGTGGCCGGCCGCCACCACCGTGTACGAGATCGACCAACCCCTGGTCCTGGAGTACAAGGCCGCGACCCTGGCCGCACATGACGCCCAGCCGACCGCGCAGCGCCGCGAGGTGCCGATCGACCTCCGGCAGGACTGGCCGACCGCGCTCACCGAGGCCGGGTTCGACGCCGGCCGGCCCACCGCATGGCTGGCCGAGGGTCTGCTGATGTACCTACCTGCAGACGCCCAGGACCGGTTGTTCGCACAGATCACCGAGCTGAGTGCGCAGGGCAGCAGGATCGCGGCGGAATCGATGGGCGTCCACGACCAGGACCGCCGCGAACGCATGCGGGACCGGTTCGCCGCGATCACCGCCCAGCTCGGGGTGGAACCGATGGACATCACCGAACTCACCTACGAAGATCCCCACCGCGCGAACGTCGCGCAGTGGCTGTCCGCCCACGGCTGGGCCGCCGAGGAGACGGCGTCGCGAGACGAGATGCGGCGGCTGAACCGCCTCATCGACATCGCCGACGCCGACGAGCAGTCCTTCTCCACGTTCACCACCGCAGTGAAGCCCTGAGCCCAGGCGCACTCCTGTTCACCAACCGGATGGTTGGTTACGATGCGGATACCCGAGGTCAGGAAGGAACCCCATCATGACCACCGAATCCGTCGCACCTGCTCAGGCCGCCCCGGCCCCCACCGGCACCGACATCCCGGCCGTTGTCGGCAAGCTGCGCGCCACGTTCGCCACCGGGCGCACCCGCAGCGTCCAATGGCGCAAGGAGCAGTTGCATGCCCTTGAGCGGCTGATGACCGAGAACGAAAGCGCGATCGCCGACGCCCTAGACAAGGACCTGGGCCGCTCGCCGTTCGAGGCGTGGTTGGCCGACGTCGCCAGCACCAGCGGCGAGGCGGCCTACGCGGCCAAGAACGTCGGAAAGTGGATGAAGCGCCGCTACCGCATGCTGGAGATGTCACAGCTGCCCGGCCGGGGGTGGGTGGAGTACGAGCCCTACGGCACCGTCCTGATCATCGGCGCCTGGAACTTCCCGTTCGCGCTCACGCTGGGGCCGGCAGTCGGCGCCCTCGCCGCGGGAAACACCGTGGTGCTCAAGCCTTCTGAGGTCGCGCCCGCATCGTCGGCGCTGATGGCCGAGCTGGTGCCGCGCTACCTGGACAACGACGCGGTCGCGGTCATCGAGGGCGACGGCGCGGTCAGCCAGGAACTCATCGCCCAGGGCTTCGACCACCTGATCTTCACCGGAGGCACCGAGGTAGGCCGCCGCGTGTACGAGGCCGCCGCCGCCCACCTCACACCCGTCACCCTCGAGCTCGGCGGTAAGAGCCCGGTCATCGTGGCCGCCGACGCCGATATCGAGGTCGCCGCCAAGCGCATCGCCTGGACCAAGCTGATCAACTCGGGCCAGATCTGCATCGCGCCGGACTACGTTCTCGCCGAGGCCCCGATCCGCGACAAGCTCGTCGAGAGCATCCGCACCGCGATCGACACGTTCGAGGCCGGCAACGCCGCAGGCAAGAAGATCGTCAACGAGCGGCATTTCAACCGGCTTGCCAACGCACTGGCGGCGACCAAGGGCAAGGTCGCCGTCGGCGGTGGCTCCGACGCAGCCGCCATGAGGATCGCACCCACCGTCGTGGTCGATCCCGACCCGGCCGAGCCGCTGATGACCGATGAGATCTTCGGACCCATCCTTCCGGTCATGACCGTGCAAAACCTGGACGAGGCAATCTCTTTCGTCAACTCCCGGCCCAAACCGCTGGCCGCCTACCTGTTCACCAAGGCCAAGGCGGTTCGCGAGCGGGTGATCAGGGAGGTGCCCGCCGGCGGCATGGTGGTCAACCACCTGATCTTCCACTTCGCCACCCACAAACTGCCGTTCGGGGGTGTCGGGCCATCCGGGCTCGGGGCCTACCACGGAAAGTTCGGCTTCGAGGAGTTCAGCCACCGTAAGTCGGTGCTGACCAAGCCGACCCGACCCGACCTCGGCGCGATGATCTACCCGCCATACACCGCGAAGGCGTGGAAGCTGGCGCGCAAGTTGTTCTGACCCCCGCAGGCAACAGCGCAGCGCCCCGGGACGATAGTTTGAGCCGGACGGGACCCCTTAAGAGAGGAACATCAGTGCCAGGAGTGCAGGATCGTGTCATCGTCGTCACGGGTGCCGGAGGTGGACTGGGGCGCGAGTACGCGCTGACGCTCGCGCGGGAAGGCGCCAGCGTCGTGGTCAACGACCTCGGCGGAGCGCGCGACGGCACCGGTTCGGGGTCCGCGATGGCCGACGAGGTGGTCAAGGAGATCCGGGACGCCGGCGGCCGTGCGGTCGCCAACTACGACTCGGTGGCCGAGCCGGAGGCGGCCGCCAACATCATCAAGACCGCCGTCGACGAGTTCGGCAAGGTCGACGGTGTGGTGAGCAACGCCGGCATCCTGCGTGACGGCACATTCCACAAGATGGAGTTCGGTAACTGGGACGCCGTGCTCAAAGTGCACCTGTACGGCGGCTACAACGTCATCCGTGCCGCCTGGCCGCACTTCCGCGAGAACGGTTTCGGGCGTGTCGTGGTCGCCACCTCCACCAGTGGGCTGTTCGGCAACTTCGGCCAGGCCAACTACGGTGCCGCCAAGCTCGGCCTGGTCGGCCTGATTAACACGCTGGCCCAGGAAGGCGCCAAGTACAACATCAAGGCCAACGCCGTCGCCCCGATCGCGGCCACCCGCATGACGCAGGACATCCTGCCGCCGGAGGTGTTCGAGAAGCTCACCCCGGAGTACGTCGCACCGATCGTGGCTTACCTGTGCACCGAAGAGGTGCCCGAAACCGCCTCGGTGTTCATCGTGGGCGGTGGCAAAGTGCAGCGGGTCGCGTTGTTCCAGAACAGCGGAGTGACGTTCAGCGAGGTGCCGTCGGTCGACGACATCGCATCCAAGTGGGGTGAGATCACCGACCTGTCGGCGGCCGAGCGGGCCACCTTCACTCTCGGCTAGATGAAAGCACTTGTTGCACAAGAGCTCACAGGTCCAGCCGGGCTGACCTACACCGACGTCGACGACCCGGACGGCACTGACGCCGTCATCGTCGACGTCGGTGCCGCCGGCGTCTGCTTTCCCGACCTGCTGATGCTCCGCGGCGAGTACCAGATGAAGGTGCCTGCACCGTTCGTTCCCGGAGTGGAGGTCGCCGGTACCGTCCATTCCGCCCCAGACGGCTCGGGATTTGTTACCGGACAGCGTGTCTCGGGTTTCAGTCTGCTCGGCGCCTGGGCCGAACGCGTCGCGGTGCCGGTGACCGGCGTGGTGCCGACCCACCCGGCGCTCGACGACGGGTCGGCGGTCTGCCTGCTGGGCAACTACTACACGATGCACTTCGCGTTGCACCGCCGTGGCGGGCTGCGGGCCGGTGAGACGGTGCTGGTGCTCGGCTCCGGCGGCGGGATCGGGACGGCATCGATACAGATCGCGAAGGCGCTGGGAGCCAAGGTCATCGCGATGGTGCATCGCCCGTCGGCGACCGAGTTCGTGGAGTCGCTGGGTGCCGATATGGTGCTGCCGCTGACCGACGGTTGGCTCGAGGCGGTCAAGGCCGAGACAGGCGGCCGCGGCGTCGACCTGGTCGTCGACCCGATCGGCGGGCCTGCGTTCGACGATGCCATCCGCGCCCTGGCCACCGAGGGTAGGCTGCTGGTGATCGGCTTCGCCGCCGGCGGCATCCCGACCGTGAAGGTCAACCGGTTGCTGCTGCGCAACGTCAGCGTGGTCGGTGTCGGGTGGGGCGAATTCGTCAACCGAACCCCCGGGGCGCAGGCCGAGGTCGGTGCCGCGCTGGCGGGACTGATCGACAACGGGCTCAGACCTCCTGCCCCGGTTCGGTTTCCGCTGTCCGACGGGGCCGCGGCGTTGCAGCGCTTCGCCGAAGGGGCCGTCAACGGGAAACTGGTGCTGGAGACCGGGTGATTCGCGCGCTGGCCTTCGATGTCTTCGGCACCGTGGTGGACTGGCGTTCGAGCGTCATCCGCGAGCTCACCGAGTTCGGCCGTCGCAACGGCGTCACCGCGGACTGGCCACGCTTTGCCGACGACTGGCGCGCCGGGTATGTCCCGGCGATGGACCGGGTACGCCGCGGCGAGTTGCCGTGGACGCGTCTCGACGATCTGCACCGCTCCCGGCTGGTCGAGCTGCTCGACGCCGCCGACATCACCGTCGCGGGCACCGAGGTCGACGAGCTCAACCGGGCCTGGCACCGGCTGGACCCATGGCCCGACGCGGTCGCCGGACTGACCCGGCTCAAGCGGCGCTTCGTCCTCACCACACTGTCGAACGGCAACGTGTCGCTGCTGACCAACATGGCCAAGCACGCGGATCTGCCGTGGGACTGTGTGCTGTCGGCGGAGATCTTCGGGCACTACAAGCCGGACCCGCAGACCTACCGGGGCTGCGCGAAGATCCTGGACGTCGCACCCGGTGAGCTGATGTTGGTCGCCGCGCACCCCAGCGACCTGCGCGCGGCCCGCGTCGTCGGTCTGGGGACGGCGTTCGTTCACCGTCCGGACGAGTTCGGGCCGGATCGTCGGCCGGCCGAACCGGCTGCGGGCGAATTCGACCTGACAGCAGACGATTTCTCTGACCTGGCAGATCAGCTCGGCGCCTGACCCGCGCGTAGCGTGGTGTCATGACTCGAGCCACCCCGCTGCCGCCCGCGTTGCGCATGGCCGAACGGCTGCTCGCCGATCCGCCGGAGAACCCCGACGTCAGCAAGGGCTATCTCGATCTGCTCGGTGAGCAGACGACGCCGGACCGCAACACCGGCACGGTGCAGGCGCTGTGGGCGTCACGATTCGGGTCACTGTTCTACGACAACGCCCAGGCGGTTGTGCGCCGCGTGATGACCGCCTGGCAGGAGCCGACCGGGTGGCTCAACCTGCCCGTCGGCGGCACCGCGCTCGATGTCGGAAGCGGGCCGGGCAACGTCACCGCCGCACTCGGGCGGGCCGTCGGCCCCGGTGGACTGGCGCTCGGGGTCGACATCTCGGAGCCGATGCTGGCGCGCGCCGTGCGTGCCGAATCGGGGCCGAATGTCGGGTTCCTGCGCGCCGACGCCCGGCAGCTGCCGTTGCGCGATGAGTCGGTCGACGCGGTGGTGTCGATCGCGATGCTGCAACTGATCCCGGAGCCCTCGGTGGCGCTGGCCGAGATGGTGCGGGTGCTGCGCTCCGGTCGCCGCATCGCGGTGATGGTGCCGACCGCAGGCCCGGCGGCCGCACCGATGCGGTACCTGCCCAATGCCGGCGTACACGTCTTCGAGGACGACGAACTGGGCGACAGTTTCGAAAGCCTCGGCCTGGCCGGCGTGCGGACCAAGAGCATCGGCACCATCCAATGGGTGCGCGGCAAGAAGCCCTGACCCGTAGGCTCGCCCGGTGAGCATCGGCGGCATTGTCCTGGTCGCCCTGGCGATCGCGATCGGCCTGGTCGGCATCGTCGTGCCGATCCTGCCCGGCAGCATCTTGGTGATCAGCGCGATCGGCGTGTGGGCGTTCGTGGTGAACACCGCGGTGTCGTGGGTGGTGTTCGGCATCGCGGTGGCCTTGTTCGTCGTATCGCAGATCATCAAATACACCTGGCCGGTCAAGCGGATGCGCCAGGCCGACGTGCGTACCTCGGTGCTCGTGGTCGGCGGAATCGCCGGAGTCGTCGGCTTTTTCGTCATCCCGGTGATCGGGCTGCTGATCGGGTTCGTGGCCGGGGTGTTCGCGGCCGAGCTGGGGATCCGACGGGAGGTGACCCGGGCCTGGGCCTCGACCTGGCATGCGCTCAAAGGTGTCGCCCTGTCCGTCGGCGTCGAGTTCACCGGGGCCCTGCTGGCCACCGTCGCCTGGGTGGTGGGGGTGGTGCTGACCTGACCGGTCAGCGGACACGGAACCCCGGGCGACCCGGGGGCGGGTGTCCGGCGCCAGGCTCAGCCGTGAAGGGCCTGGCGGAGCCGCCGGACGTCGTCGTCGTTCACCCCGGCCGCCTCCAGATAGCCGGTCAGTGAACCGAATTCGGAGTCCAGCGTGCGGCGCGCCGTGTCCAGGTACTCCTCGCGGACCCCGAGTACCGCGTCGGTCAGGCGCGCCTCGGCGAGTTCCATGATCTCCGGAGCGTCAGCCGCGCGTTCGCGGATGGTGGCGAGGATGCTCTCGCGCAGCTGCGGAACGGCGACGTTGCTGCGCAGGTAATCGGTCATGATGGCGTCGCGGTCGACACCGGCGGCCTCCAACACCACGGCGATGGTGAAACCGGTGCGGTCCTTGCCGGCGAAGCAGTGCGCGAGCACAGCCCGCTCCGACCCGAGCAGCGTCACGACCCGGTGTACGGCGCGCTGTGCCAACGGCGCCGCGGCGATCCGGGCGTACTCCTCGGTCATGTACCGCGCCGCAGCCACCGCGACGGGTTCGTCCTCGGGTTTGTCGGTCATCATCCGTTGAAACGCGTGCTCGTGCGGGGACTCACCGTCCGCTGCCATGGTCTCGACGAACGGCAGGTGGTGGATTTCGACGCCGGCCGGCACCAGACCCGGTCCGTGGCGCTCCAGCTCGCGTGCCGTCCGCAGGTCGGCGACGTCGGTGACCCCGAAGCCGGCCAGCGAGGCCCGGCCGGTGTCGTCGAGCTTCGACAGCTCACTGGCGCGGAAGAACCGTCCCGGCGCGATGCCGGTCTGGTCGGACACGTCGCGGAAGTTCCACGCCCCGGAGAGCTCGCCGCCGGAGAACGGCACTACCCCGTCACCGCCCGCACCAGAGGGGACTTCTCCCTGCCGAGCTCGGCGCGCGCAATGGTGCGCATGTGCACCTCGTCGGGGCCGTCGAACAGCCGCATCGCCCGGTGCCAGCTGTACAACCGCGCCAACGGGAAGTCGTCGCTGACCCCGGCGCCGCCGTGCACCTGGATCGCGCGGTCGATCACGTCGCAGGCCACCTGCGGGGCGACCGCCTTGATCTGGGCCACCAGCAGCTGGGCGTCCTTGCTCTTGTTGCCCTGCTGGTCGATGGTCCAGGCGGCCTTGTGGCACAACAACCTGGCCTGTTCGATCTCGTTGCGCGACTTGGCGATCGACTCACGGACGACGCCCTGCTCGGCCAGGGGTTTACCGAACGCCACTCGTTTCTGCACGCGGTCGGTCATCAGCGCGAGCGCCCGCTCGGCCGCGCCGAGGGCGCGCATGCAGTGGTGGATGCGGCCCGGCCCCAGCCGCGCCTGCGCGATGGCGAAACCGCTGCCTTCCTCGTCGAGCAGGTTCGACGCCGGCACCCGCACATTGTCGAAGGTGATCTCGCAGTGCCCGTGCTGGTCCTGCCACCCGAACACCGGCAGCGACCGCTCGATCGACACCCCGGGGGTGGCGGTGGGCACCAGGATCATCGACTGCTGCCGATGGCTGGCGGCGTCGGGGTTGGTGCGCCCCATCACGATCAGAATCGTGCAGCGGGGGTCGGCTGCGCCGGTGATCCACCACTTGCGGCCGTTGATGACATAGTCGTCCCCGTCGCGCAGCATCGTGGTCTCGATGTTGCGGGCGTCGCTGGACGCCACGGCCGGTTCGGTCATGGCGAAAGCGCTACGGATCTCACCGGCCAGCAAGGGTTCCAGCCACCGCGCGCGCTGCTCCTCGGTGGCGAACAGATGCAGCGTCTCCATATTGCCGGTGTCGGGGGCAGCGCAGTTGGTGACCTCGGGGGCGATCTCCATGCTCCAGCCGGTGAGCTCGGCCAGCGGCGCGTACTCCAGGTTCGAAAGCCCGGACTCCGCGGGCAGGAACAGGTTCCACAATCCGCGCTCGCGGGCCAGCTTCTTGAGCTCCTCGACCACCGGGGGAACCGTATGGTCGTCCGGCCCGGCCTCGGCGCGATAGCGGTGATACGACTCCTCGGCCGGGAACACGAACTCGATCATGAAGTCGGTCAACCGCTGGTGGTAGTCGGCCGCCTTGGCGGACATCGCGAAGTCCATGCCGCCACGATAGGACACGGGTAAACGGCGAGGTCCACCGCCTGATCATGAGCGCATCCGTCAGGCCGAAACCGCGGCACGGGCGGCGCGAAACTCCAGACCGAACGGGTTGAGCGTCGCAGGCAACGGCCGATCCGGGCGCAGGGGTCCACCCGATTTGAGGGTGAGGTCCAGCCGGGCAAGTAGAGCGGCCAGCAGAGCGCTGGTCACGAACAGCACCAGGTCGCGGCCCGGGCATCCGGCCGGACCGGCGCTGAACGGCACCAGCTGCGGGTGCTGCGCGGCACGTCCGTCCAGCCACACCTCGGGGGCGAACCGGTCGGCGAACGGCAGCAGCTCCGGGTCGCGGTGAAACGCCGGAACCGGGATCAGCACGGTCGCCGGCGGCGCGACCGTCAGTTCACCGGCGCTGCCTTCGTGCCAGGTCGTCGGAGCGACGATCTCGCGCAGGATCGCCGGGGTCGTCGGCCACAGGCGGATCGACTCCAGTACCGCCGCGCGCAGCTGCGGGCGCACCCGGACCTGATCGGGATCGTCGATCTCGCTGTCGGCCGCCACCTCCGGATGGGTGCTCAGCAGCGCCGCGGCCCGCAGCGCCGCCATGCCCGCGGCGTCGAAGGCGAACAGCCAGTGCGGCACCTGCCCGATCGGGTCCACCGCGCCCGCCGCCGGCACCGACGCCAACGCATCGAGCAGGCTGTTGGGATCGGGGTTCTCGGCGTAGCGGTACAGACGTGCGACGAAGCGTTCGCGGCGACGCGGATGCGGACGGCTCAGAAAGGACCAGTTCCCGGCGGAACGCAGCCGCCACAGATCGTCGGTGACGGCGTCGTCGTCACGTGCGGCTGCGCCCAGGACGACGCGGCGCACCAGCCGCCACCAGGCGACGACGAACTGTGCCGAGTCGAAAGTCCCGGCGTCGAGTGCTCGGGCGGCGAACAGCGCGGCCTCGTCGTCGACGGCAGCCTGCATCGGGCCGGCCAGCCGGTGCAGCTCGGCGCCGGCGTCCAGCGCTGCTTCGTTGACCTGACGCCGTTTGGCCCGGATGTCGCCGCGCGAGATCAACACGGCGTTCGGCTGGAACTGCGCCAGCGCCCGGCGCTTCTCCCAGCTGGCCGGATCGAACGGATACGGGCTCTGTTCAAGCACATCCGCGACGTCGCCGGGATCCAGCGGCACCACGATGCGTCGACCCGGGATCGCGATCTCCACCGGGCCCGCACCGAAACGTCGACGCAGGCTCTGCAGCCGCCGGACGCCGCGGGCGTCGGCGTCCCACCGATCGAGCAGTCCGACCACCCGCTTGCGGCGCGCGATCGGACCGGCCGCGATCGACGGCAATCCCAGATCGGCGAGTGCGAGCAGCGCATCGGCCCCGGTCAACCGCGCTGCTTCGGCGACGGCCGGGGCCCCGGTCGAGGCCTCTCTGAGCCGAGTCACCCTCGCTTGCCCCGTCATTCGGCACCCCGTCCCCGTCGGCTGTTGCGGTACGCGGCGCGCCGCAGGGAGGTCAGCCACCGGGGCAGCAGGGTCACCTCGGTACCGCTGCGCACGGTGGGATCGAACGGCTGATCGCATCCGGGGTCGTCGTCGCACAGCCGGCGGTCGAAGGCCACGGTGGCCAGGTTCGTGAACGGCCCAGGGCCGTAGGCCTGTTCGATCACGAACTCGACGGTGCCGGTGCGCAGCTGTTCGACGATCGGGTCCAAGGACAGCCCGCCGCCCTCGACAGGGGTGCGCAGCCGGGCGCGCAACCAGTACACGCCTCCGCGGTAGCCCAGGGGCATCAGCGTCGAGTACTGCGCGGCAGACCACGATCGCACCGGCCGCAGCGCGACACGCGCGGCCGACGAGACCGTCAGCACGTCCCACGGCTGCGGCCCGTCCGCATCACCAGGCATCCGCCATGCCAGGCCGGCGAAGTCCGGCAGTGCACCGGGGGTACCCGCCCCTTTCGAGACCCGCCCGACGACGTCGCCCGATATCAGGGGCAGACCTTCCCCGGCGGGGGCCAGGCGGGTCACCGTGCCGCCGCACAGCACGCCCACGGGATGGAAGAACCGCTTGTCGCGCACGGCGGCCCCGGCGCGGAGCGGGAGTGTGGTCAGCTCAGAAATGCTCACCAGCTCTGTCTGCCCGGTTCCGGGGCGATGAAACGACCGGGCGGCACTTCTCAGTGTCGATTCAGGCGGTGACGTCGATTCAGGCGGTGACGTCGATTCAGGCGGTGACGTCGATTCAGGCGGTGACGTCGATTCAGGCGGTGACCCGGAAACGCTCCAGCGACGGGTCGGCCGGGTCGGGGACGTTCATCCCGGCGTCGATACCCGAACGCAGGTACTCGATGACCGTTCCAGTGAGACGCTCCCCGGGTATCGCGGCGGGGATCCCCGGTGGGTAGGGCGTGATCTGCTCGGCCGCGATGCGGCCGGCGGCCCGCTCGGCGGGCACCATCTCGGTCCTGCCGAAGAACGCGTCGCGCGGCAGCATCACCGTCTCCAGCTCGATGTCACCCGGTGCGGGCAGTGTGACCGGTGGCGGGCGGGTGAAATCGTCGGCCGCCGAACGCCAGGCCTGCAACGCGTCGAGCAGCCTGGCCGCGCTCGCGCTGTCGTCGGCGGTCGACAGGGTGGCCAGGATGCGCCGGTGATCGCTCATACCGACATCGACCCGGCAGTTCTCCCGCAGCCAATCGTGTGCCTGGTACCCGGTGGTGCCGGTAGCCGAGACGTCGATCAGGACCTGCAGCCGGTCCAGGTCATGCGAAGCCTGCGCACCGAGTAGTTCCTCGTCCATCACGGTGACCTCGGGCAGATCATCGACGGTGGCGCGGACCGTGCGGGCCAGCTCCAAGGCGTCACCCAGGAGCACCGGACCCCGTTCGGCCATCTGGCGGCGCCAACCGTCGATGGCCGAATACACCAGCACGTTCGGGCTGGTCGTCATCAGCAGGTCGGCGCACGCCGCCAACCGGTCCCGGTCGATCAGATCGCCCTGTACATGGAACACCGAGCCCTGCTCGAATCCCATGCCCATCTTGTGCACGCTGACCACGCACACGTCGGCGCCGGCGTCCATCGCCCAGGTCGGCAGCTCGCGGTGAAACGGCAGGTGCGCACCCCACGCTTCGTCCACGATGAGCGGTTTGCCGCGCCGGTGGCATACCTCGGCGATACCGCTGAGGTCGGCGCAGGTGCCGTAGGGGCTCGGGCTGACGATGAGGGCGCCGTCGGCATCCGGGTGGCGCTGCCACGCGTCCTCGACCTGCTGGGGCGACGGGGGATGGGACAGATGGCGGGCGGCGTCCCATTGCGGCGTGATCCACCGCGGCTGCAGACCGCCGAAAATCAGTCCCGCGACGATCGACTTGTGGCTGTCACGGGTGACCAGCAGACCGTCACCGCCGCCGGCGACCGCCATCATCGCGGCCTTCACCGACAGCGAGCTGCCGCAGGTGGAGAAGTAGGCGACGTCGGCGCCCACGGCGTCGGCCATCAGATCCTCGGCGGTGGACAGGAACCCGCCGCGCATCCGGCGGTCGTCGAGCCCGCCGCTGGCCAGCACATCGCTGCGAAACGCCTCGGCGCCGAGCACGGCCGCAACGCGTTCGTCGACGCCGCGGCCCTGCCGATGGCCCGGCGGTGTGAAACCGTAGCGCTGGAGCCGGTGGTAGTCGGCCAGCGCGTCCAACATCGGTGCCTGTGACTGATCCACCCGGTCGGCGTTCCCGCTCATCTGCCCGCCAAACGCGTCGCTCTCGCCGGCGGGACGGGCCAGCGTTTGAGCACACCGGTACCGGGTAAACCGCGCGCCATGTCCTCGCTGTGGACCGACAATCGCATCGAAACCGCTTCAAGCCCCGAGCAGGTGGCGCAGGCGCGCGACGCCGACGTGGTGGTCGTCGGGGCCGGGATCACCGGTCTGACCACCGCCGTCCTGTTGGCCAGGGCCGGCAAGAAGGTGGTGGTGGTCGAAGCGCGCCGGGTCGGCGCGGCGGCCACCGGCAACACCACCGGCAAGGTCACCGTGCTCCAGGGCTCCAAGTTGGCGCGGATCCGTGCCAAACACGGCCCCGACGTCCTCAACGCCTACGTGACAGGCAACGCCGAGGGCCGAGACTGGTTGATCCGGCACTGCGAGAACCACGGTCTGAGCCTGCAACGCGAAGACGACCACGCCTACGCCCAAGCGGAACCCGGGATCGGCACGGCCAGAGACATTCTCGCGGCCTGCCGGGCCGCGCGCATCGACGCGCAGTGGGTGGACGAGGCCGATGTCCCATTCCCGTTCCGCGGTGGGGTGCGGGTGCGCGACCAGGCCCAGATCGACCCGATGCCGTTCCTGAGCAGCCTGGTCGCCGAACTCGAGACCCACGGCGGAACCCTGCTGCAGGGTGTCCGCGCCACCACCGTCACCGGAACCGATCCGGTCCGGGTCCGGCTGCGGCTGACCGAGACCGCGCAGGACACCCGCGACGAGCAGTTCGCGGTCACCGCCCGGCACTGCGTGCTGGCGACGGGGACCCCGATCCTGGACCGGGGGATGTTCTTCGCGCGCGTCGAGGCGAAACGGTCCTACTGCCTGGCGTTCGACGTGCCCGGCGGGATCACCACCGCGATGTACCTCGCGGTGGACAACCCCACCCGATCGGTGCGGTATGCGCCGACACCTGAGGGCAACAAGCTGGTCGTCGGCGGCGCGGGCCACTCGGTCGGCAGAGCCGACAACCCCAGCGCCGGGGTCGACGAACTCGCCCGCTGGGCCGTGCTGCATTACCCGGGAGCGGTGCAGACCCATTACTGGTCCGCGCAGGACTACCATCCCGACGACGAGGTGCCCTTTGTCGGACCGCTGCTGCCGAGGCACGAGAGCGTGCTTGTGGCAACAGGTTTCGACAAGTGGGGGATGTCCAACGGTGTCGCTGCGGCCTTGGCCCTGTCGGCCCGCATCCTGGGTGGCCGGATGGACTGGGCGCAGGCCTTCGCCAGTTGGCGGTCGCACGAACTGCGCGGCCTTTCCACCGCGCTGCAGGCCAACCTGAAAGTCGGTCTGCACCTTGCCAACGGCTGGCTCGCGCCGCTGACGACGTCGACCAGAACTCCGGCCGACGGGGAAGGTGTGGTGAACGGTCCGCCCTGGCGCCTGCGGGCGACCAGCGTCGTCGACGGCGTGCAGCGCACGGTTTCGCCCATCTGTCCACACCTGGGTGGGATCGTCTCGTGGAACGACTCCGACCGCGCCTGGGAGTGCCCGCTGCACGGGTCCCGGTTCGGCCCGGACGGTGCCCTACTGGAGGGACCGGCCACCCGCGGACTGGCCGGGTGCTGACCGGCTCAGGTCCGTAGTGTCTCGGAGGGATTGCGGCCGTAGGCATCTCGGTACATCGCGGCGAACCTGCCGGTGTGGGCGAAACCCCAACGGGCCGCGATGATCTGGACAGTCGTGTGATCGGCGTCGGCGTCGATCAGTTCACGGTGGGCGTGGTCCAGACGAACTCGTCGCAGGTATTCCGTCGGGGTCGTGTCCAAATGCCTACGGAACATGTACTGCAGCGCGCGTGGGGTGACATGAATGCTCTCCGCGATGTCGGTGAGCGCGATGTCCTCGTCGGCGTTGCTTTCGATGTAGGCGCGGGCACGACGGAGCAACGGCGGCGAGGCGTCGGCGCGGTCGACGGCGGTGGGTTCGGTCGCCGCGTTGGTCGGTAACGTCGAGAGCACGGTGGCGGCCAGCATGGAGGCGGTGGTGGAGGCGACCAGCCGCGTGGGTGCCGCTCCGTCAGAGTGCACCACGGTCCGGACGTACTCGATCGCTGCGTTGAGTTGTTGCCCGGCCTGCGGCGACACCGGGCGATGGCCCAGCAACCGCACCGGCCCGTCCTTGCGGCTCCGCTCAGGGGCAGCGACCTTGTCCAGCAACCGGGCATCGAACATGGTCAGGTCGTAGCTGGCTTCGCACACCCGCCCCGAATACGGGAGTTCCGGCGGCGTCAACAAGGTGACGTCCCCTGGGGCGAACACGTCCGCCGGTTCGCCGATGAAGTCCTCTTCGATGTGTCCGTCGTGCACCCTGCACAGACAGACCCGGCCCAGCGGGGCCGCGTCGTAGGTCATGTGGAAGTCGAGTGTGAGTTCGTCGTAGCTGATCGGCCCGAGCCAGCGCCGGTCGACGCGGGTGGAGGCTCGTTCGCCGATTCCGGCACTGATGGACATCTTGGTGTAGGCGCGGACCAGAAAGTCCTCGGTGGCTGCCAGGTCCTGGCTCTCGAAGAGAAGATCGTCACGCGGTGGGAAGGGCGTTGTCGGTGTCTGCATGCTGCTGCCCCGCTCTTGGCGGCGGTCGAACGGGGCTATGGCTTCGCCCCAGGTGACTCCACCTTACCGTGCGACGCGCGAATTAGCGGGCAACGCGTACACAATATACGTATAGCGAAGAGCGCCTGTCCGCTTCGCGCAATGCGGTATTGCCGTGAATATGTCGGTCCGAACGAACGCGAATGCGAACGTGAATGGAAGTGGAATCGGGCACCACGCTCATCGCGATCGCCGGAGGGACCCGAAGGGGCCGCACACGCCGGCAGTCGCATCGATCGGCAATCGCGGGGGCGGCACGCCCGTGCTGTGCAAAGCTGATGCCGTGGTGCGGCGATGACCTGCGAACGATGACCTGCGAACGATGACCTGCGAACGATGACCTGCGACCGATGACCGTTGAGAAGGTGCGCGTGGTGGTCGGGGATGACCACCCGATGTTCCGCGACGGTGTGGTGCGGGCCCTGCAGTCGAGCGGATCGATCGATGTGGTGGCCGAAGCCGACGACGGTATGGCCGCGCTCGACGCGATCCGGGAACACCGCCCGCAGGTGGCGTTGCTCGACTACCGCATGCCCGGGATGGACGGCGCACAGGTCGCCGCCGCCGTGCTGCGCGACCGGTTGGCCACCCGCGTCCTGTTGATCTCCGCGCATGACGAGGCTGCGATCGTCTACCGCGCGCTGCAGGACGGGGCGGCCGGATTCCTGCCCAAGGAGTCCACGCGCAACGAATTGGTCAATGCGGTGCTGGACTGTGCGAAGGGGCGCGACGTCCTCGCGCCGGGTCTGGCGGCCGGGCTGGCCGGGGAGATCCGCCGGCGGGCGGAGCCCGACGGGCCGGTCTTGAGCCCACGCGAGCGCGAGGTGCTCGCGCTGATCGCCGCGGGCAGCAGCATCCCGGCGATGGCCAAGCAGCTGTTCCTGGCCCCGTCGACGGTCAAGACGCACGTGCAACGTCTCTACGAGAAACTCGGCGTCAGCGACCGGGGCGCTGCCGTCGCCGAGGCGATGCGACGCAAACTCCTGGACTGACGTGACCGATCCGTTGATCTCGTGGCGCGACCACCTGGCCACCGACCCGGTGCGGGTGTCGGCGGTGCTGCGGTTGCCGCTGATCGCGTTGATCGGTGTGTTGGTGTGGATCTGGGAGGTCGACCACTGGCTGCCCGGGTTGTACGCCGCCATCCTCGGCGGCTACGCGGTAGTCGCGGCGGGCTGGCTGATCGCGGTCCTGCGGGGACCTGTGCCGCGGTGGGCCGACTGGACGTCGACGGCGGTCGACGTCGTGGTCATCATCATGTTGTGCCTCGTCTCCGGCGGGGCCACCGCGGCCCTGTTGCCGGTGTTTTTCCTGCTGCCGATTTCGGTCGCATTCCATGACCGACCCGCGTTGACCGCCGTCATCGGCGCCGTCACCGCGTTGGGCTACCTCACCGTGTGGATCTTCTACTCCAAACGCGACGACACCGTCGGACTGCCGAACATGGTCTACACCCACTTCGGGTTCCTGGTGTGGATGGCCGTGGCGACGACAGCGTTGAGCTTGGTGCTCGCCCGTCGGGCAGCGCGGCTCCTCGCGCTGCAAGAGGTGCGGCGGCAGCTGGTTTCGGAAGCCATGCAATCCGATGAGCGGCACAGCCGCGAGGTCGCCGAACACCTGCACGACGGTCCGCTGCAGACCCTGCTGGCCGCGAGGCTGGAACTCGACGAGGCCAGGGAGCGTCACCCCGACCCGGCCCTGGACGCCGTCTACTCGGCGCTGCAGGAGACCGCGACCGGGCTGCGCTCGACGGTCACCGAGCTGCATCCCCAGGTGTTGGCCCAGCTGGGGCTGACCGCCGCCGTTCGAGAGTTGTTGCGGCAGTTCCAGAACCGCTACGACGTCGACGTCGTGGCCGACCTGGGTGAGGTGGGCAAACCGCAGTCGCAGGCCCTGCTGTACCGGGCCGTCCGTGAGTTGCTCAACAATGTGGGCAAGCATGCCGGGGCGAAGACGGTGCGCGTCGATCTGCACCGGCAGCGAGACCGCGTCGTGCTGACCGTCGCCGACGACGGCGACGGGTTCGATCCCGACACCGTCGGAAAGTCGTTGGAGCACGGGCATATCGGCCTCGGTTCGCTGCTGGCACGATTCGAGGCGATGGGCGGATCCATGCGCATCACCTCGGCCCCAGGGGCGGGCACGGCGGTGACGGTGAGCTCACCGCCCGAACCCGGGCAGGCGTGAGCCAGTCACCCTCACCCCCGAGATGGGACCGCAAGACTGGGCGGACAGGTCCCGGTGGCAGATCCCGACCCGGGCGGTGGGTCGAGTCATTAAGGAATCCGCTTTTTGCAGGGAAAGTGCGAGTAACCGTCTGCAAAAGGTGGATCGGTGCCACAGGTGGGGTTGCGACGCCGGCCGTTTTCGGTCGGCCTCAGCGACGCCGGATGTTCTCGGTGGCCCCAGCCGCAGCTAGACGGTCTCGGCGACCGTCAGCGCAGCATTGATCGCATCCACCCGGTCCTTGGCGTCGCCGAACAGCATCTGGGTGTTCTCCCGGAAGAACAACGGATTCTGCACACCGGCGTAACCCGAGGCCATGGACCGTTTGAAGACGATGACGTTGTCGGCGTTCCAGACCGTCAGCACCGGCATGCCGGCGATCGGGCTGCCCGGATCCTCCGACGCCGCCGGGTTGACGGTGTCGTTGGCGCCGATGACCAGTACCACGGAGGTGCCGTCGAAGTCGTCGTTGATCTCGTCCATCTCGAGCACGATGTCGTAGGGCACCTTGGCCTCGGCCAGCAGCACGTTCATGTGGCCGGGCAGGCGGCCCGCGACCGGGTGGATACCGAACCGGACGTCGACGCCGCGCTCACGCAGCTTGCGGGTCAGGTCGGCCACACCGTACTGGGCCTGCGCGACCGCCATCCCGTAGCCGGGGGTGATGATCACCGAGGTGGCGTTCGCCAGCAGCTCGGCGGCGCCCTCGGCGGTGATCTCGCGGTGCTCGCCGTAGTCCTTGTCGTCGGCGGGACCGGCCTCGATCCCGAAACCGCCGGCGATCACCGAGATGAAGGAACGGTTCATCGCCTTGCACATGATGTAGGACAGGTAGGCACCCGAGGAGCCCACCAGTGCACCGGTGACGATCAGCAGGTCGTTACCCAGCAGGAAGCCGGCCGCGGCGGCGGCCCATCCCGAGTAGCTGTTGAGCATCGAGACCACGACCGGCATGTCGCCGCCGCCGATCGAGGCCACCAAATGCCAGCCCAGCAGCAGCGCCAGCACCGTCACCACGATGAGCACCCACAGCTGCGGATCGATGACGAACCACACCGTGAGTGCGAAGAACACCAGCAGGGCGCCCACATTGAGAATGTTCTTGCCCGGCAGCATCATCGGCGCGGACTTCATCCGGGCCGACAGCTTGAGGTTGGCCACGATCGACCCGGTGAACGTCACCGCGCCGATGAAGACGCCGATCACCACCTCGCCCGAGTGGATGCCGAGCATCCCCTCGCCGGCGAGGTGAAGAGCCTCGGCGCCACCGGGATCGGCCTCGACGTGCAGGTAACCGTTCCAGCCCACCACGACGGCGGCCAGGCCGACGAAGGAGTGCAACAGCGCGATCAACTCCGGCATCCCGGTCATCTCGACCAGCTTGGCGCGCCACAGCCCGATCGCGGCACCGATGGCCATCGCGACGACCAACAGTGCCAGACCCAAGGGTTCGATATGACGGGCGATCGCCAGGGCGATGGTCGCGGTCAACGCCACCGCCATCCCGACGATCCCGAAACTGATGCCCGCTCTGGCGGTTTCGTGCTTGGACAGTCCGGCCAGGGCCAGGATGAACAGCAAGGCCGCGACGACGTAGGCCGCGGTGGCGGCGGTTTCCAGGGTGAACATGGTTTCAGCTCCTCGAGAACATCGCCAGCATGCGGCGGGTCACCGCGAAGCCACCGAAGATGTTGATACTGGCGACCAGGATCGCCCCGAATGCCAGAGCGGTGATGACGGCGTTGCCGTGCCCGATCTGCAGCAGCGCGCCGACGACGATGATCCCCGAGATCGCGTTCGTCACCGACATCAGTGGCGTGTGCAATGCGTGGTGCACATTGCCGATCACGTAGTAGCCGATGACGATCGCCAAAGCGAACACCGTCAGATGCACCTGCAGCGCGGCGGGGGACATCGCGATCAACGCGAACAGTGCCGCGGCCACCGCGAACGTGACCCCCAGGCGGCGGCGCATCGTCATGGGCTGCTTCGGCGGCTTCTGCTCGACCGGCGCCGCCGCCGTCGCGGCGGGCGCCGCCGACACCTGCACGGGTGGTGGCGGCCAGGTGATCTCCCCGTCGCGGACCACGGTCACCGACCGCTGCACCACGTCGTCGAAGTCCAAGGTGAGCTGCCCGTCCTTCTCCGGGGTCAGCAGTTTGAGCAGGTTCACCAGGTTGGTGCCGTAGAGCTGTGAGGCCTGCGCGGGCAGCCGGCCGGCCAGGTCGGTGTAGCCGATGATGGTCACACCGTTGTCGGTGACGACGGCCTGGTCCTTGACGGTGCCCTCGACATTGCCGCCGTTGGCTGCGGCCATGTCGACGATGACGCTGCCTGCCTTCATCGACGCCACCATCTCGGCGGTGATGATGCGCGGCGCCGGCCTACCGGGGATCAGCGCGGTCGTGATGATGATGTCGACGTCCTTGCACTGTTCGGCGTACAGCGCCGCCTCGCGGACCTTGTAGTCCTCGCCCATCTCCTTGGCGTAGCCGGTTGCCGACACCTCGGCCGCGGCGGGATCCACGGCCAGGTACTCCCCGCCCAGGGAGGCGACCTGGTCGGCGACCTCGGGCCGTGGGTCGGTGGCACGCACGATCGCCCCGAGGCTGCCCGCGGCGCCGATCGCCGCCAGGCCGGCGACACCCGCGCCGACGACGAGCACCTTGGCCGGGGGCACCTTGCCCGCGGCGGTGACCTGCCCGGTGAAGAACCGGCCGAATCGGTGCGCGGCCTCGACGACGGCACGGTAGCCGGCGATGTTGGCCATCGAGGACAGCACGTCCAGCGACTGCGCGCGCGAGATGCGCGGCACCGCGTCCATTGCCAGCACCGTGATCGGCCTGGTGCCCAGGTGCTCGACCAGCTCGGGCTTCAATGCCGGCGAGATCAGGCCGACCAGCGTCGCCCCGTCACGCAGCCGCGCGATCTCCGGCTCGGTCGGTGCGTTCACCTTGAGCACCACGTCGGCCGACCACACCTGATCGGCCGGCTCGACGGCGGCGCCGGCCTCGGTGAAGGCCGTGTCGGAGAAGCTGGCCGCGGCCCCGGCCCCGGACTCGACCACTACCTGGTAGCCGAGCTTGATGAGCTGACCTACCGTCTGCGGGGTGGCAGCGACGCGCGTCTCTCCAGGCTGAGACTCTCTCGGTATCCCGATGATCATCGATGTCGATCCGATCTTGGCTTCGCGTACGGGTGCGGCGAGGCGCCCCTGTCCAGGTCAGGCGCCCCACCGCTGGCCGACATTGGACAGGTGGAAAAGGTCAGTGTAGAAGTTCGCCTGCGACGGCTGTGCACGATGTCGGGACGGGGCCGCAGGCACGTGACGGACCCGCGGGACGCTGTAACGGTCGAGGCCGCCGCCCGCGCGGCGGTTTGACGGTTGTCAACGCGGGCCCGGCGGCCGACTTTCGCTCGTCGTGAGCGCAGCTCTTCCCCGAAACCGACGCATCCGTCAGTGTCTGCCGGTGTCCGTTTTCGTCGACATCGCCCCAGACGATGCCCCAGACGGTGTCCCCGGCGGTGCCCAAGACGACGCTGCGGCGTCGCGGTCCGGCGACGGTGCGCGCCCCCGTCGACCAGGGCGTGCCGGTCTGACCCGCATCGCGCTGCCGCTGCTGTCTGTCCTGGTATTCGGCATCGTGTGGCAGCTCGCGGCGGCCAGCGGCATCTGGAACCAGATCTTCGTGCCCTATCCCGCCACCGTGTGGCAGGCCTTCATCGACGTGTCGACCACCCGCGACGGGGTCCGCGGGTACGCGGGATATCTGCTGTGGGAACACCTCTACATGACACTGCGCCGTGTTCTCGCCGGTGTGCTGATCGGTGTGGCGGTGGGAGTGCTGCTCGGATTGGTCATGGGATCGGTCGGCTGGGTGCGCAGCGTGCTCGAACCGTGGCTGACCTTCCTGCGGGCACTGCCCCCGCTGGCCTACTTCTTTCTGTTGGTGATCTGGCTGGGCATCGACGAGGCACCGAAGATCACGCTGCTGGCGCTCGCCGCGTTGCCGCCGGCCGCGGTCGCCACCACCGCTGCGGTGGTGGCGGCGCCGGTCGGATTGCAGGAAGCGGCAAGGGCTTTGGGCGCCTCGCGCCGCGAGGTCATCCGTGACGTGGTGATTCCGTCGGCACTGCCCGAGACGTTCACCGGGATCCGGCTCGCGGTCGGCATGGCCTACTCGTCGGTCGTGGCCGCCGAGCTGTTCAACGGAATCCCGGGCGTGGGCGGTCTGGTCAAGGACGCCAGCAATTACAACAACACCCCCGTGGTGCTGGTCGGGATCTTCGCGATCGGATTCTCGGGTCTGGTCATCGACGGTCTGCTGCGCACCGCCGAACGGCGCAGTGTCCCCTGGAGAGGAAAAATATGAAGCGGAAGTCTTTGGTGCTCGGGCTCGTCACCGCCATCCTGGCGCTCGCGGGCTGCGCGGTCGGCAGCGAAGGACAGCAGGCCGACCGGCCGACGATCCGGATCGGCTACCAGACGTTCCCGAGCGGCGACCTGATCGTCAAGAACAACAAGTGGCTCGAAGAAGCGTTGCCCGACTACAACATCAAGTGGACGAAGTTCGATTCGGGCGCTGACGTCAACACCGCGTTCATCGCCAAGGAACTCGATTTCGGCGCGCTGGGTTCCAGCCCGGTCGCGCGCGGACTCTCCGCGCCGTTGAACATTCCTTACAAGGTGGCGTTCGTCCTCGACGTCGCTGGGGACAACGAGGCGCTGGTGGTACGCAACGGCTCAGGTGTCACCACGATCGCCGACCTCAGGGGCAAGCGCATCGGCACCCCCTTCGCTTCCACCGCGCATTACAGCCTGTTGGCGGCGCTCAACCAGAATGGTCTGTCGCCCAACGATGTTCAGTTAGTCGACCTGCAGCCGCAGGCCATTCTGGCGGCGTGGGAGCGCGGCGACATCGACGGCGCCTACACCTGGCTGCCGACGCTGGACCAGCTGAGGGCCACCGGCAGGGACCTGATCACCAGTCGTCAGCTCGCCACGGACGGCAAGCCGACGCTGGACCTGGGCGCGGTATCCGACGAATTCGCCTCGCAGCATCCCGAAGTCGTGGACATCTGGCGTCAACAACAAGCCCGCGCGCTCAAGCTGATCCACGACGACCCAACCGCGGCCGCAACCGCCATCGGCGCCCAGATCGGCCTGTCCCCGGATGAGGTCACAGGTCAGCTCAAGCAGGGTGTCTACCTCACGCCAGAGCAGGTGGCCTCCCCGGAATGGCTTGGATCCGAGGGTAATCCGGGGAACATCGCGGTGAACCTGGAGAGCGCGTCGCAGTTCCTCGCCGACCAGAATCAGATACCCGCCGCGGCACCGCTGCAGACCTTCCAGGACGCCATCTACACCCAGGGCCTGCCCGGTGTCCTCGCCCAGTGAGCACCTCGCGGCTCGCCGCGGTGCTGATCTCGCGGCTCGCCGCGGTGCTGATCTCGCGGCTCGCCGCGGTGCTGATCTCGCGGCTCGCCGCGGTGACGAGCCCGCCATCCACATCAACTCCGTCTCGCACCGGTACGGCAGCGGTCGGGCCGGTGTCACCGCACTGGGCCCGGTCGACCTGACCGTAGAGCCTGGGTCTTTCCTGGTGCTCGTGGGTGCCTCCGGTTGCGGGAAGAGCACGTTGCTGCGGCTGCTGGCCGGGTTCGAGCAGCCCAGCCAGGGTTCGGTGCAGGTGGCCGGCGGACCCCCGACACCCGGGGTGACTGCGGGCGTGGTGTTCCAGCAGCCGCGGCTGTTCCCGTGGCGCACCGTCGGCGGCAACGTCGACCTGGCGCTCAAGTACGCGAAGGTGCCGCGGGACAAGCGGATTGAGCGTCGAGATGAACTGCTGAACCGAGTGGGCCTGGCGGGCACTGCCGGTCGGCGGATCTGGGAGATCAGCGGCGGTCAGCAGCAGCGGGTGGCGATCGCGCGCGCCCTGGCGGCCGAGAACCCGCTGTTCCTGCTCGACGAGCCGTTCGCCGCGCTGGACGCGTTGACGCGGGAGCGGCTACAGGAGGATGTGCGTCAGGTCAGTGCCGAGTCGGGGCGGACGACGGTGTTCGTCACCCACAGTGCCGACGAGGCGGCGTTCCTGGGTTCCCGCATCGTGGTACTGACCCGCAGACCCGGCCAGGTGGCCCTGGACATCCCGGTCGACCTGCCGCGCACCGGGGTGGATCCCGACGAGTTGAGGCGCTCGCCGGAGTACGGGCAGTTGCGGGCCGAAGTGGGCCGGGCAGTGCGCGCAGCGGCCGCCTGAGCGCCCGCAGCGCGTGTCTCGAAACGGCACCGATCGCGCATCGACATCGAATTACCAGTGCGTGGCAGGTGTCGGGGGCCGCACGATAGCGACGTGAGCAGGGTGGTCGAACGCGGTCTTGCCAGATGTCCGCGATGCGTCGCGGTAGCCGACTATGTCTTCATCGAGTCGGAGCCCAGCGGGATGCGGTACGAGGTTCGGTGCCGCAAGTGTGGAGAGTGCTACAGCGAGGACAGCCGACCGGGCGCGGCGCTGGCGGTCGCCGCCGCGGAGCCGCCGATCCAGTGGCCGCCGGACTGCGAACCCGTCCCGGCCCGGGACTGGCGCGACGAACTGCGCGACCGGTGGTCGGTCGCTTCCGCGCGCGGCAAGACCGAGCTCGATGTCATGGGCAGACGTGCGCAGGTGTTCCTCGAGCACGGTCGCGAGTGGTTCAACGGGCGCCGATCGGCGCGGAAGGTGGATCAGACCGGGGGATAGGCGGGAGGCGGATAGACTCCTCGCAGAATCCACGCGAACCAGTTGATGCCGTACTCGAGCTCGTCGCTTGCGTCGTAATCCGGATTCGGGTCCACCGCGCTACCTCTCCGTCGCATCGGGCCACACCACGGCGGCACCCCATGAGTCTAGACCGGCGGCCCTCATCTGAACACGGCAACGACCTAGACTGAACCAACCAGTTAGTGGACCGCGAAGCGGTCCGGCCTGCCTATAGTGAGTCGCCATGTCTGAATCCGTCACGACCAACGGGATGTCCCGCCGCGAGGAGCTGCTGGCCGTTGCCACCAAGCTGTTCGCCGCCCGGGGGTACCACGGCACGCGGATGGACGATGTCGCCGATGCCGTCGGCCTGAACAAGGCCACCGTCTACCACTACTACGCCAGCAAGTCGCTCATCCTCTACGACATCTACAAGGGCGCGGCCGACTTCACCGTGGACGCCCTGCATGACGATCCGACCGCATCCGCGCGCGAGACCATCTATCACTTCACACGACGCCTGCTGGTCGGCATCGCCAGCGACATCGAACGCGCGGCGGTGTACTTCCAGGAGGGCCCCTACATCAGCGAGTGGTTCACCGAGGAACAGGTCGACTACATCCGGGCACGAGAGACCCAGGTGTACGAACACGTCCGTGACGTGATCGACCGGGGCATCGCCAGCGGCGAGTTCTACGACTGTGACTCCCACGTGCTGGCGCTCGGCTACATCGGCATGACGTTGGGTTCCTACCGCTGGCTACGGCCCCACGGTCGTCGCACGGCGCAGGAGATCGCCGTCGAATTCAGTACCGCGCTGTTGCGTGGGCTGATCAAGGATGAGACGGTCCGGGACGCCTCACCGCTGGGCGTCGATGTCGACGCCGCGGTGCCGGCCCGGGTCCTCAACGAACCAGGCTAGCAGCGAGGTCATCGCGGGTACCCGGACCAGGTGACGGTTCGTATCGGGACATCAGGCTGGTCCTACGACCACTGGCGCGGTGTGCTCTACCCGCCGGGCACACCGGCCGGCCGGCGACTGCAGCACTACGCGGCCGAGTTCGACACCGTCGAACTCAACGGCAGCTTCTACCGGTGGCCGTCCGACGCCCAGTTCGAGCGGTGGCGAGATGAGCTGCCGGCCGGCTTCGTCATGGCGGTGAAGGCCGCGCGGGGTCTCACGCATGCCCGCCGGTTGCGGTCGCCCGAGGTGTGGATCGAGCGGCTGGAACGTGGCTGGCGCGCCCTCGGCGACCGCGCGGGCCCGCTGCTGGTGCAACTGCACCCGGCGCTGGAACGCGATGACGCACGCCTGGACCATTTCCTCGGTGCGATGCCCGCCGACATTCCCGTCGCCGTCGAGTTCCGGCACAGCTCGTGGGATCACCCCACCGTCTATGACCTGCTCGCTCACCACGACGCGGCCTACGTGGTGATGAGCGGCGCGGGGTTGCCGTGCGTCCTGAAGGCCACGGCCTCGCTGGTCTACGTGCGTCTGCACGGTCCGGACCCGCACGCCCTGTACGGCGGCTCATACAGCGTGGACGATCTGCGCTGGTGGAGCGAGCGCATTGCCGAGTGGGCCGCCCAGGACCGCGACGTGTTCGTCTACTTCAACAACGATCTCGGCGGTAACGCCGTCCGTAATGCCCGGGATCTCAAGGCGCAGCTGAGCAACGGCCCGCAGTCGATATGCTCTGCCGATGCCGTTGGTGAGTAAGACAGTTGAGGTCTCGGCAGCGGCCGAGACGATCATGGCGATCGTCGCCGACTTCGAGAGCTACCCGACCTGGAACGAGGAGATCAAAGGGTGCTGGGTGCTGGCCCGGTACAACGACGGCCGACCCAGCCAGCTACGTCTTGACGTGGTGGTGCAGGGCCAGGCCGGCACCTTCATCACCGCGGTCTACTACCCGGGTGAGAACCAGATCTACACCGTCCTGCAGCAGGGCGACCATTTCTCCAAACAGGAGCAGCGATTCTCGGTGGTGTCCATGGGGCCGACGTCGCTGTTGACCGTCGACCTGGACGTGGAGGTCAAGATGGCGGTGCCGAACACGCTGGTCAAGAAGGTCGTCGGCGACACGCTCGACTACCTGGCCGAGAACCTGAAGTCCCGCGCCGAACAGTTCGCGTCGCCATAACCGCGGATCCCGCCGCGGCGCCATAACCGCGTGGGGGAGTCCGATCAGCTCCAGAGCCCGACCCGGTCCAGCCAGGAAAGCAACCGCTGCAGTCCGTCGGTGAACTGACCCTCGGTCAAGGCGACCACCCGGTCCACGTCCCGCGCGCGCAACGCGTCGATCAGCTCGCGGTGACTGGCGATGGCGACCGGACCCCATGTCTCGTCGGAGGCGAACAGCTCCGGCGGCAGATAACGGGTGGCGTGCAGCAGAAACCACGCCAGCTTCACGCGGCCAGCGGCCTTGAGGAAGGTGCGGTGGAACGCTCCCTCGGTCCACGCCACCAGATCCGTGTCGCGCAGCGCGACCGCGGCGGCCAGCTTGTCGGTCAACCGGTCCAGCTCGTCGATCCGCTCCTCGGTGATCCGGCGCGCCGCACTGGCCGCCAACTCCCTGGCGATCGTGGACTGCAGCCAGAAGATGTCCTCGATGTCGCCACGCGTCAACGGCACCACCCGGTGCCCGCGATGGGGCTCCAGATCGACCATGCCCTCACCGCGCAACGTGCGCAGCGCCTCCCGCACCGGGGTGATGCTGACACCGAGGCGCGCCGCGGTCTCGTCCAGCCGGATGAACGAATCGGGACGCAGCGCACCGGTCATGATCTCCGCCCGTAGGCGGGCGGCGACTTCGTCCGAGAGTTGCTCCCGCCGCCGCACCGCGCCCGTGGTCGGCATTCCGGCAGGGGCATTCATCGTGTCGCTGCCTTTCCGGCTCTGCAGGCAGCGGATCAACCGAAGGGTTGTCCCTTAGCCGCCGGGGCCATAGTGTGACCGGGGTAACAACATGTTTGATCAAATATCAGCCATTCGCAACCCATCGACCGGAGCAGGAGACGTTGACCGACCTGACCAACCTGACCGACCTGATCGACCGGCCCGGCCCAGCCACCGACCAGCCCTACCTGTCGCGCCGACAGAACTGGACCAACCAGCTGGCCCGCCACGCACTGATGCAGCCCGACCACACCGCTGTGCGATTTCTGGGACACACCACCACCTGGCGTGAGCTGGACCGCCGGGTGGACGCGCTGGCCGGGGCGCTGCACGAGCGGGGAGCGGCCTTCGGCGACCGCGTGCTGATCCTGATGCTGAACCGTCCGGAGTTCATCGAGTCCTGCCTGGCGATCAACAAGATCGGCGCCATCGCGGTGCCGGTCAACTTCCGGATGACTCCGACCGAGATCGCCTACCTGGTCGCCGACTGCGACGCCGCGGTCATCATCACCGAAGCCGTGCTCGCCGACGTCGCCACCGCGGTACGCGACATCGATCCGAGGCTGGCCACGGTGATCGTCGCCGGGGGTGACCATCAGCGTGCCGACGGCACCGACGGCGACGCGGCGCTCGACTACGAGGGTCTGTTGGCCACCGGGTCGCAGTGCCCGCAGGTGGACGTTCTCGACGACTCACCCGCGCTGATCATGTACACCTCCGGCACCACCGGGCGCCCCAAGGGCGCGGTGCTCACCCACAACAACCTCGCCGGCCAGGCGATGACACACCTGTTCACCAACGGCGCCGACATCAACAACGACATCGGTTTCGTCGGGGTGCCGCTGTTCCACATCGCCGGTATCGGCAACACCATCTTCGGGCTGCTGCTCGGTCGGCCGACGGTCATCTACCCGCTGGGCGCATTCGATCCCGGGGGACTGCTCGACGTCCTGGAAGCCGAGAAGGTCACCGGCATATTCCTGGTGCCCGCGCAGTGGCAGGCCGTGTGCGCCGAACAGCGGGCCAACCCGCGCCGGCTGATGCTACGGGTGTTGTCCTGGGGCGCCGCGCCGGCCTCGGACACCCTGTTGCGGCAGATGTCGGAGACCTTTCCGGGCGCGCAGATCCTGGCCGCATTCGGTCAGACGGAGATGTCCCCGGTCACCTGCATGCTGCTGGGCGACGACGCCTTGCGCAAACTCGGCTCGGTGGGCAAGGTCATCCCGACCGTGTCCGCGCGGATCGTCGACGAGGACATGAACGACGTGCCGATCGGTCAGGTCGGGGAGATCGTGTATCGCGCGCCCACCCTGATGGCGGGGTATTGGAACAACCCCAAGGCCACCGCGGAGGCTTTCGCGGGTGGCTGGTTCCATTCCGGTGACCTGGTGCGGCAGGACGACGAAGGTTACATCTGGGTGGTCGACCGTAAAAAGGACATGATCATCTCCGGCGGCGAGAACATCTACTGTGCCGAAGTCGAGAACGTCCTGGCCGCCCACCCCGACATCGTCGAGGTCGCCGTGATCGGACGTGAGCATGCGAAGTGGGGCGAAGTTCCGGTTGCTGTGGCGGTGCTCCGGAGTTCGCTGAGCGCGGTGCACGGCGCCGAGGCGGCGCTGGCCGATCTGGAACAGTTCCTCACCGAGCGGCTGGCGCGGTACAAGCATCCGAAGGCGATCAAGATCGTCGACGCCTTGCCGCGGAATCCCGCCGGCAAAGTCCTCAAGACGGAACTGCGAGCGCGCTTCGGCGCCGCAAAATTTGTTGACGCGGGCGAAAGTTCCACTCCGACAACGGTTTCTACTGCGGGACAACGGGATTAGCGGCGGGGGTCGACATTTGCCAACAGTTGGGTGCTCAAAACCGCGGATGCGGTACGCAGGGCCCACACCATCGGGTACAGTCCGGTGGTCTGTCTTACTACTGACCGGTAGGGAGACCGTGCTCACACGTATGGGGTCGGGGCTGGAAGGGAGCGGGCGACAGATGCTGCCGATGCGCTACGCCAGCCGCGGAATGGTCGCGGGAGCTTGCCGGTGACCGTGACGAACAAGTCTCAACTGAGCGGTTATGTCCGCGATCAGGTCAGGCCCGGCCTGGAAGCCGTCGGCGGATTCGTGCGGATGTGCGTGCTCGTAGGCAGGGCAGCCCTGCGGCCGCCGTTCCAGTGGCGCGAGTTCATCCTGCAGAGCTGGTTCCTGATGCGGGTGGCCTTCCTGCCCACCCTCGCGGTCTCGATCCCGCTGACCGTGCTGCTGATCTTCACCCTCAACATCCTGCTCGCCGAGTTCGGTGCGGCCGACGTCTCGGGCGCGGGCGCGGCGATCGGCGCCGTGACGCAGCTCGGGCCACTGGTGACGGTGCTCGTGGTGGCGGGAGCCGGATCCACCGCGATCTGCGCGGACCTCGGCGCGCGCACCATCCGCGAGGAGATCGACGCACTCGAAGTGCTCGGCATCGACCCGATCCACCGGCTTGTGGTGCCGCGCGTCATCGCGTCGACCTTCGTGGCCATCCTGCTCAACGGTGCGGTCATCACCGTCGGCCTGGTCGGCGGCTTCATCTTCGGCGTCTACCTGCAGAACGTCTCCGCGGGCGCCTACGTCTCGACGCTGACCCTGATCACCGGCCTGCCCGAGGTGATCATCTCGATCATCAAGGCCGGCACCTTCGGGTTGATCGCCGGCCTGGTCGGCTGCTACCGCGGCCTCACCGTCGCCGGTGGCGCCAAGGGGGTGGGCACCGCGGTCAACGAGACCCTGGTCCTGTGCGTCATCGCGCTGTTCGCCGTCAACGTCGTGCTGACCACCATCGGCGTCCGATTCGGAACGGGGAGCTGACATGTCGACCGTTGCCGTCCTGCGCTCCCGGTTCCCCCGGGGCGTCGCCACCGCCGAGAAGTGGGCCGGTGCCCCGGGCCGCGGCCTGGACGCGATGGGCCATGTGGCGTGGTTCGTCGTCACCGCCATCGGCTCCATCGGCCACGCGCTGCGCTTCTACCGCAAGGAGACGCTGCGGCTGATCGCCGAGATCGGCATGGGCACCGGCGCCATGGCCGTCATCGGCGGCACCGTGGCCATCGTCGGTTTCGTCACCCTCTCCGGTTCGTCCCTGGTGGCCATTCAGGGCTTCGCCTCCCTGGGCAACATCGGCGTCGAGGCGTTCACCGGGTTCTTCGCCGCCTTGATCAACGTGCGCATCGCCGCGCCGGTGGTCGCCGGGCAGGCGCTGGCGGCCACCGTCGGCGCCGGCGCCACCGCCGAACTCGGGGCCATGCGGATCAGCGAGGAGATCGACGCGCTCGAGGTGATGGGCATCAAGTCGATCTCCTACCTGGTGTCCACCCGCATCATGGCCGGCTTCATCGTCATCATCCCGCTGTACGCGATGGCGATCATCATGTCGTTCCTGTCCGCGCAGGTGACCACGACGTTGTTCTACGGACAGTCGATCGGAACCTACGAGCACTACTTCCGGACCTTCCTGCGGCCCGACGACGTGTTCTGGTCGTTCATCCAGGCCGTGATCATCTCGGTCATCGTGATGCTCAACCACTGCTACTACGGGTTCTTCGCCAGCGGCGGTCCGGTCGGCGTCGGCGAGGCGGTGGGACGGTCGATGCGCGCGTCACTGGTCGCGATCGTGTGTGTGGTGTTGCTCGCCTCGTTGGCGCTCTACGGCGTCGACCCGAACTTCAACCTGACGGTCTGACGGCGATGACGGCACCCCAGAACACCAAACGGCAACCGCCGTACAAGATCGCGGGCCTGGTGCTGGCAATCCTGTCCATCGTCGCCGTGGTCCTGGTGTACCTGCAGTTCCGTGGTGATTTCCTGTCGCGCACCCAGCTGACGATGATCTCGGCGCGGTCCGGTCTGTCGATGGACCCCGGTGCCAAGGTGACCTACAACGGCGTCCAGATCGGTCGGGTCGGCAACGTCGAAGAAGCCAACATCGACGGCGAGCCCCGGGCGAAGATCATCCTCGAGGTCGACCCCAAGTACCTCAACCTGATCCCGCGCAACGTGCAGGCCGACATCAGCGCCACCACCGTGTTCGGCAACAAGTACGTGTCCTTCTCCAGCCCGCAGGATCCCGAGTCGGCACGCATCACGAGTTCCGACGTGATCGACGTGACGTCGGTGACGACCGAGTTCAACACCCTGTTCGAGACGGTGGTGTCGCTGGCCGACCAGGTCGACCCGATCAAGCTGAACCAGACTCTGACCGCGACCGCGCAGGCCCTCGACGGGCTCGGCGACCGGTTCGGTGAATCGATCGTCAACGGCAATCAGATCCTGTCCGAGATCAACCCGCAGATGCCGCAGATCCGTCGTGACAACCAGCTGCTCGCCGATCTCGGCGACATCTACGCCGACGCCGCGCCGGATCTGTTCGACGGCCTGCAGAACGCGGTGACCACCGCTCGCACCCTCAACGAACAACAGGGCGACGTCGATGCGGCGCTGATGGCCGCGGTCGGATTCGGCAACACCGGCGGCGACGTCTTCGAACGCGGGGGCCCGTACCTGACCCGCGGCGCCGAGGACCTGCTGCCGACGTCGGCGCTGCTCGACGAGTACAGCCCGGCGCTGTTCTGCACCATCCGCAACTTCCACGACGTGGAGCCGAAGATCGCGGCGTCCCTGGGAGGTAACGGCTACTCGCTGCGCACCCACTCCGAGCTGCTCGGTCTGGGCGCCGGCAACGCCTACGTCTATCCGGACAACCTGCCCCGGGTGAACGCCAAGGGCGGTCCCGGGGGCCGGCCCGGATGCTGGCAGCCCGTCACCCGTGACCTGTGGCCGGCGCCGTACCTCGTGATGGACACCGGTGCGTCGATCGCCCCCTACAACCACATCGGCCTCGGCTCGCCGCTCTTCACCGAATACGTCTGGGGCCGCCAAGTCGGGGAGCACACGATCAACCCATGAAAATCACCGGTACCGCCATCAAACTCGGCGCCTTCTCGCTGGTGCTGCTGCTGTTCACCGGCATCATCATCGTGGTGTTCGGGCAGATGCGATTCGATCGCACCACCGGCTATTCGGCGATCTTCTCCAATGCCAGCGGTCTGCGCGCCGGCCAGTTCGTCCGGGCCTCGGGGGTTGAGGTCGGCAAGGTCGACAACGTCGAGCTGATCGAGGGCGGCACCAAGGTCCGGGTCGACTTCAACGTCGACCGATCGCTGGAACTGTTCGACGGATCCACTGCGGCCGTGCGGTACCTGAACCTCATCGGTGACCGCTACCTGGAGCTCAAGCGTGGCGAGAGCGACGCCAGACTGGCTGCGGGCGGGACGATTCCGGTCGAACGCACCCAGCCGGCCCTGGACCTCGACGCGTTGATCGGCGGATTCCGCCCCGTCTTCCAGTCCCTGGAGCCGGAGAAGGTCAACAACATCGCGCAGTCGATCATCACCGTGTTCCAGGGCCAGGGCGGCACGATCAACGACATCTTGGACCAGACCGCATCGCTGACCTCCGCGCTGGCCGACCGGGATCAGGCGATCGGCGAGGTCATCACCAACCTGAACACCGTGCTGGAGACGACGGTCAAACACCAGCAGCAGTTCGACGACACGGTGAAGAACTTCGAGGTGCTGATCACCGGCCTGAAGAACCGAGCCGACCCGATCGCGGAGTCGGTCGGCGACATCAGCGACGCCGCGGGCACGATCGCCGACCTGCTGGCCGACAACCGCCCGCTGCTGCAGAGCACCGTCAGCCGGCTCGAAGCCGTTCAGCAGCCGCTGGTCGACCAGCGCGACGAACTCAACAGTCTGCTCACCCAGTTGCCCACCGCGTTGAAGATCATCGGCCGCGCCGGTGGCGTGTACGGCGACTTCTTCAACTTCTACGCCTGCGATGTCACGTTGAAACTCAACGGTTTACAACCTGGAGGACCGGTCCGCACGGTGAAGGTCTGGAGTCAGCCCTCGGGTAGGTGCACACCGCAATGAGAGTCCTGGAGGGTTCCAACCGTATCCGCGGCGGGGTGATGGGCATCATCATCCTGGTCATCGTGATCGGCGTGGGTCAGAGCTTCGCCAGCGTGCCGATGCTGTTCGCCACCCCGACCTATTACGCACAGTTCGCCGACACCGGGGGCATCAACAACGGTGACAAGGTGCGCATCGCCGGCGTCGACGTCGGCACCGTGCGCTCGATGGAGATCGACGGCGACCGGGTCGTCATCGGCTACTCGCTGGGCGGCACCGAGATCGGCACCGACAGCCGCGCGGCCGTCCGCACCGACACCATCCTGGGTCGGCGCAACATCGAGATCGAACCCCGTGGGGATGAGCCGTTGCGCGCCAACGGCATTCTGCCGTTGGGTCAGACCACCACGCCGTATCAGATCTACGACGCCTTCTTCGACGTGAGCAACTCGGCTGCCGGCTGGGACACCAGGACGGTGCGCGATTCACTCAACGTGCTGTCGGAGACGATCGATCAGACCTACCCGAATCTGAGCGCGGCACTCGACGGTGTCGCCCGGTTCTCCGAGACCATCGGCAGCCGTGACGACCAGATCAAGCAGTTACTGGCCAACGCCAACCGGGTGGCGGGGGTGCTCGGCAACCGCAGCGAGCAGATCAACCAGTTGTTCGTCAACGCGCAGACCCTGCTGGCCGCGGTCAACGAACGCAACTACGCGGTCAGCCAGCTGCTGGAACGGGTCGACTCGTTCTCCACCCAGGTCAAGGGCCTCATCGACGACAACCCGAACCTCAACCGGGTGCTCGAACAGCTCCGCACCGTCAGCGACGTTCTGGTCGAGCGCAAGTTCGACCTGGTCGACGTGCTGTCCACACTGTCGAAATTCACTGCGTCGCTGGGCGAAGCACTGGCCTCCGGCCCCTACTTCAAGGTGATGCTGGTCAACCTCGCGCCGTACTGGATCCTGCAGCCGTTCGTCGACGCGGCGTTCAAGAAGCGCGGCATCAGCCCCGAGGAGTTCTGGCGCAACGCCGGGCTGCCGGCCTTCCAGTTCCCGGACCCCAACGGCGTCGGATTCCCCAACGGCGCGCCGCCGCCCGCGCCGACACCGATCGAAGGCACCCCGGATAATCCGGGACCGGCCGTGGAACCCGGCTCGCCGTGCTCCTACACCCCGCCCGCCGACGGCCTGCCGCGACCCGGCGACCCGCTCCCGTGCGCCGACCTGACCCAGGGTCCCTACGGGCCGGTTCCCGGCGGCTACCCGCCGCCGAACGTGGCGACCTCGGCGCCGAACGCGCATGGGCCGCAACCCGCTCCGGGTGTGCCCGCCGCAGCCATCCCCGGTCAGCTGTCGCCGAACGTGCCAGGGGAGATGCCCCCGCTGCCGCCCGCACCGCCGGGCGCGCGCACCGTGCCGCTGGCGCCGCAGCCCTCGGCGCCCGACTTCACCCCGGGCATCGCACCGCTGCCGCCGGCGCTTCCCGCACCGGCGGCGCCCGGACCGGGACAGCAGCTGGCGCCTGCCGGGCAGCCGCCGCTGCCGGGCAATCCACCGTTCCTCCCACCGGGATCACAGGGATAGGGGGGCCGACAGACATGTCAACCATCTTCAACGTCCGAAACATGAAGCTGCCGGGCGTTTCCCGGACCGCCGTCATCGTCGGCGTCGTCCTGCTCATCGTCGGGATCGTCGGGGCGTTCCTGGGCTGGAACTTCTACAAGAAGATGACCACGAACACCGTGGTGGCCTACTTCAGCCAGACGCTGGCGCTCTATCCGGGCGACAAGGTCCAGATCATGGGTGTGCGCGTCGGGTCCATCGACAAGATCGAGCCGGCCGGCGACAAGATGAAGGTCACGTTCCACTACGAGAACAAGTACAAGGTTCCCGAGAACGCGACCGCGTCGATCCTCAACCCGAGCCTGGTGGCCTCGCGCACCATCCAGCTCGCGCCGCCCTACACCGGGGGGCCCGAGCTTCCCGACGGTGCGGTCCTCGACCTCGATCGCACCCAGGTGCCCGTCGAGTACGACGATCTGCGTGACTCGCTGAGCCGTCTGCTCACCGATCTGGGGCCGACGCCGGAGCAGCCGAAGGGCCCGTTCGGGGACATCATCGAGTCGGCCGCAGACGGTTTCGCCGGTAAGGGTGAGCAGCTCAACCGGACACTCAACGGTCTGTCCGAGGCGTTGTTCGCGCTCAACGAAGGCCGTGGCGACTTCTTCAGCGTGGTGAAGAGCCTGGCACTGTTCGTCAACGCGCTGCACCGCAGTGACCAACAGTTCGTGGCGCTCAACAACGATCTCGCCCAGTTCACCAACGCATTCACCAACACCGACCGCGAAGTGGCCAACGCCCTGCAGGATCTCAACGAACTTCTCAGCACGACAAGGGGATTCATCGAGGAGAACGGCGAGGTGCTGACCCACGACGTGAACAACCTGGCCGACGTGACGAATGCGATCCTGCAGCCGGAGCCGCGGGAGGGCCTGGAGACCGGGTTGCACGTGTTCCCGAACCTCGGCTCGAACATCGTCAACATCTCGTCGCCGAACGCGGGCGGCATCGTCGGTATGCCGGTGATCTCCAACTTCGCCAACCCGATGGAGTTCATCTGCAGCTCCATCCAGGCGGGCAGCCGGCTGGGCTATCAGGAATCCGCCGAGCTGTGCGCGCAGTACCTGGGTCCGATCCTGGACGCGATCAAGTTCAACTACCTGCCGTTCGGCGCCAACCAACTGCGCACCGCGATGACCCTGCCCAAGCAGATCGCCTACTCGGAGCCGCGCCTGCAGCCGCCGCCGGGATACAAGGACACGACCGTGCCGGGTATCTGGTCGCGGGACACCCTGTTCTCGCACGGTAATCACGAACCGGGCTGGATCGTCGCCCCCGGAATGCAGGGGGTCGAGGTGCAGCCGCTGACGGCGAACATGCTGACGCCGGAATCGCTGGCCGAACTGATGGGTGGTCCCGACATCGTCCCGCCGCCCGCCCCGCCGGCCTTCGGTGTGAACAACGGCAGGCTGCCCGGTCCGCCCAACGCGTACAGCGAGAACACCCCGCTGCCGCCGCCGTGGTACCCGCAGCCCGCGCCACCACCGGGTCCGGCCCCGGGCGTCATCCCGGGTGACCCGCTCGGCGCGATCGCACCGGCCGGGCCGGCGCCGGCCGCACCGTCGGGACCGCTGTTGCCGGCCGAGGCAGGGGGCTGATCGCCATGCGGAAGTGGACCAGACTGGGACGGCGCGCGATCGCCCTGGGCGCGGCGGCACTCGTGCTGACCTCGTGCGGTTCGTGGAAGGGCATCGCGAACGTTCCGCTGCCCGGTGGACCCGGAACCGGGTCGGACCGCACCACCATCTACGTCCAGATGCCGGACACGTTGGCGCTCAACGTCAACAGCCGGGTCCGGGTGGCCGACGTCTACGTGGGCCGGGTTCGGGCGATCGAGCTGAGAAACTGGGTCGCCACCCTGACCCTCGACCTTGAGCCGACGGTGCAGCTTCCGGTCAACGCCTTGGCCAAGATCGGCCAGACCAGCCTGCTGGGTTCTCAGCACGTGCAGCTGGACATGCCGCCGGATCCGTCGCCGCAACTCCTGGAGACCGGCGACACCATCCCGCTGCAGAACGCGTCGGCGTTCCCCACCACCGAGCGGGTGCTGGCCAGCATCGCGTCCATCCTCACCGGTGGCGGCGTCTCCAACCTGGAGACGATCCAGACCGAGATCAACAACGTGCTGACCGGCCGCGCCGACCAGATCAGGGATTTCCTGGGCCGGTTGGACACCTTCACCGGCGAGCTCAACCAGCAGCGCGACGACATCACCCGGGCCATCGACTCGACCAACCGGCTGCTGACCGTCGTCGAACAGCGCAACGCCACCCTCGACGCGGTGCTCACCGAGTTCCCGCCGCTGATCCAGCACTTCGCCGACACCCGCGATCTGTTCGCCGATGCCGTGGAGGCGCTGGGCCGGATCAGCGGTGCCGCCGAAGGAGCGCTCGCCCCGGCCAGCGACAACCTGAACACCAACCTGGCCAATCTGCAGCGCCCGCTGCGGGAGCTGGGCAAGGCCGGTCCGTACTTGATCGGTGCGCTCAAGCTGCTGCTGACGGCGCCGTTCAGCATCGAGAACGTGCCGAAGGTGGTGCGCGGCGACTACATCAACGTGTCGATCCTGGTGGACCTGACGTTGTCGGCCATCGACAACGGATTCCTCAGCGGCACAGGCGTTTCGGGTATGTTGCGAGCGCTGGAGCAGGCCTGGGGCCGGGATCCGGCGACGATGATCCCGGACGTGCGGTTCACCCCGAATGCGCACTCCGTCCCGGGCGGACCGCTGGTGGAAAGGGGTGAGTGAGCGATGTTGACGCGGTTCGTCAAGATCCAGCTGATCATCTTCGCGATCCTCACGATCATCGCGGTCAGCGTGCTCGGGTTGTACTACCTGCGGCTGCCCAGCCTGGTCGGTGTCGGTCAGTACACCCTGTATGCGGAGTTGCCGCGCTCGGGCGGACTGTATGCGACAGGCAACGTCACCTACCGCGGCACGCAGATCGGCAAGGTGACCGCGGTCGAACCGACCGAGACCGGTGCCCGGGCCACCATGAGCATCGACGACACGTTCAAGATCCCCGCCGATGCGACCGCGAACGTGCACTCAGTGTCGGCGATCGGTGAGCAGTACCTGGACCTGGTGTCCACCAGCGACACCACCCAGTACCTGAGTCCCGGCCAGACCATCACCGAAAGCACGGTGCCCAGCGAGGTGGGTCCCGCCCTGGATGCGGCCAACGAGGGCCTGGCCGTGCTGCCCAAGGAGAAGATCGACTCGCTGCTGACCGAGACCTCGCTGGCCGTCGGCGGTCTGGGACCGGCGCTGCAGCGGCTGGTCGATTCGACCACCAACATCGCCGAGGGGTTCCGGGACAACCTGCCGCAGGTCAACGACATCATCGCGAACTCGGCGCCGATCCTGGACAGTCAGGTGCAGTCCGGGGACGCGATCGAGCAGTGGTCACGCAACCTCAACGTCATCGCGGCCCAGGCCGCCGAGCAGGACGGTGCGCTGCGCAGTGGTCTGCAGCAGGCGGCGCCGACCCTGGATCAGGTGTCGACCGTGTTCAACGACGTGCGGGATTCGCTGCCGCAGACGCTGGCCAACCTGTCGGTGGTCATCGACATGCTCAAGCGCTACAACAAGGGGATTGAGCAGGCGTTGGTGGTGCTTCCGCAGGGGGCTGCGCTATCACAGGCGGGCACGATCTTCGAGAACGAGGGTCTGCTGCACTTCGGTCTGTCGATCAACCAGCCGCCGCCGTGCCTGACCGGTTTCGTGCCGGCCTCGGAGTGGCGTTCGCCGGCAGACACCAGCATGGCGCCGCTCCCGACCGGGACGTACTGCAAGATCCCGAAGGATTTCCAGGGCAACGTCGTGCGCGGCGCACGGAACTATCCCTGTGCCGATGTCCCGGGTAAGCGGGCGGCGACCCCACGGGAGTGCCGCAGCGACGAGCCATACGTCCCGTTGGGCACCAATCCGTGGTACGGAGACCCGAACCAGATTCTGGCCTGCCCCGCGCCGGGTGCGCGGTGCGACCAGGGTGTCGACCCGGGCCGGGTCGTCCCGGCGCCGTCGGTGAACAACGGGCAGAATCCGTTGCCCGCCGATCAGCTCCCGCCGCCGCAGAACACCGCACCGGTCAGCGATCCGGTCAGCCCTCCGGGGTCGGGTACGGTCAGCTGCAGCGGACAACAGCCCAACCCGTGCATCTACACACCGTCGCAGGGGGCGCCCGGCACCACCGCGGCCTACAGCCCGAGTAGCGGTGAGGTGGTAGGGCCTGACGGCGTCAGGTACAACGTCAGCAACTCGAGCAACCCAGGAGACGACGGATGGAAGGAGATGCTGGCACCAGCCGGCTGACCCCCGACGCCGAGGCTGACGCACACCACGAAGAGTCGGCCACCCTGCCCGACCAGACAACGCCAGAAGCGAACCCCGGCGACGGCCGCAGAGCCGCGCGACTGGGTAGCCGTTGGGTCGCGGGCATCGCGGCGGGCCTGGTGGTGCTCGCCGGCGCCGCGGTCGCGGGTGGATATCTCGCCGAGCGGGCCAACCAGCGTGCCGCCGATGTCGCCCGCACCGACGAGGCCGCGCTACAGGCGGCCAAGGAGTGCGTCGCGGCCACCCAGGCGCCCGACACCGTTGCGATGACCGCGGCCCAGTCCAAGATCCTGGAATGCTCGACCGGGGACTTCGGTGTGCAGGCCGGCCTGTTCAGCAGCGTCATCGCCGAGGCGTATCAGGCCGCGAACGCGACGGTCGCGGTCGACGATCTGCGGGCCGCGGTCGAGCGGCACAACGAGGACGGATCGGTCAACGTGCTGGTCGCGGTGCGCGTGCGCATCTCGAACTCGGAGGCCGCCGATCAGCAGGTCGGCTATCGGTTGCGGGCGACGATGGCCTTCGACGAGGGGCAGTACCGGATCGCCAAGCTGGATCAGGTCAACTCGTGACAGCTGTTGTCGACACCAGCCTGACCGCTTCGAACGCGTCGGCCGAGGATCCGGCCGCGCAGGCGGGGTTGGCGACGTGGCGCGCTCGGGCCGCGGCGCTCGCGGTGGATGTGTTGCCGGGTGGCGGGGTGATCGCCACCGCGGCGCTGCTGGCACTGACCGCGCCCGCCGACGCCTGGAGTCGATGGGTGTTCACCGCGGTCGCGGCGTTGACGTTGTTCCTGATGGCGGTCAATCGTCTGGTGCTTCCGGTCGCGACCGGTTGGACGTTGGGTCGGGCGTTGTCGGGTATCGCGGTGCGTCGGGCCGACGGGGCAGCGGTCGGGGTGTTGCGGCTGGCCGCGCGTGACCTCGCGCATGTGCTCGACACCCTTGCACTGTTCATCGGGTGGCTGTGGCCGCTGTGGGATCGTCGCCGGCGGACGTTCGCCGATCTGCTGGCCCGCACCGAGGTGCACCGCGTCCAGGCGCCGCGGCGGGACATGCGCCGGGCTGTCGCGCAGGTGCTCGCCGCCGCAGCGCTGGTCGGCGTCGCGGCGGTGGCGCTCGGTTATGCGGTGGTCTACCGGCAGGAACTCGCGGTGGCCGAAGCGCGGCAGCAAGTCGAACAGCAGGGACCGCGGATCGTCGAGCAGATGCTGAGCTACGGCGCGGACACCATGTCCGAGGATTTCGCCAGGGCCCAGTCGCTGACCACCGACGCCTACCGTTCTCAGTTGATCGCCCAACAGCAGGCGGTGCAGGGCGTGGACGCCGATCCCGCGGCGGACACCACTAACGAGTACTGGGCCGTCAACAGCGCGGTGCTGGACAACCCGCCGGTGACCCCTGACCGGGCGTCGATGCTGCTGGCGATGCAGGGCCAGCGCGGGTCCAACCCCGAGGACATGAAGTTCATCACCGCCACCGTGCAGGTGGAGTTCGAGAAGTCCGCCGCCGACGGGCAGTGGCGGGTCGCGAACCTGACGGTGCTGAAGAAGCCGCTGATGAATCAGGCGAGCCGATGAGTCCGCTGCGCAAGTTCACCGACGGCGATACCGACGAGCACACGGTCAGCCCGGACTACTTCCAGCCCATTCCCAGAACGCCTGCGCGTTGGGGACTTCCGTTGATCGCCGGCATCACCGCGCTGGTACTCGTCGCCGCGATCGCCGTGTCGGCGTTCATGCTCGCCCAGCACCGGCAGGACCGTCGTGCGGCGGTCAACGACGCGGCGGCCCTGGGCTATACCAGCGAGTTCATGGTCATGTACACCAGCTTGGATCCCTTCAACGCCAATGCCTACGCCGACCGCGTCGCCGCGCAGGCCACCGGGGAGTTCGCGAAGAACTTCAACGACCGGCTCAACGAGATCCTGGTGCAGGTGGCCCGTTCCGAACCCAGTACCGGTGAGGTGCTCGCGGCGGGTGTGCAACGCTGGCACGACGACGGCAGTGCCGATGTGCTGATCGCGACGAAGGTCACCTCGCAGACGCCGGACGGAAAGTCGACGATCGAGAGCGGAAGCCGCTGGGTCGCAACGACGATCAAGGAAGGACAGCAGTGGAAGATCAGCAACCTGATCCAGGTGATCTGACCACCGAGGCAGGCGGTTCTGCACGTAAGCGGCGGTGGTCCTTGCGGCGCCCGGCCAAGTCCGTCGCCGGCGGCCCCGCAGACCCGGCCGAACAGGTCGAACAGGCCGAGGCAGTCGGCCCGGTGGCCCCTGACAACTCTGGCAACCCTGCCGACTCTGACAACCCTGGCAACCCTGGCAACCCTGCCGACTCTGACGACACTGACAACTCTGCCGACACTGACAACTCTGCCGACCATGGGGGCGGCGCAGCCGACGGGGAGTCGTCCAAGGTTCCGGTGGGCAAGTCCGGCCGACCCACGAAAAGCGCTGTGCCGGAACCGGACCGGCCGAACGGCCGGAACGTCGAGGGCGCCGAACCCGAGTCCCCGGTTGAACCTGAGTCCCCGGTTGAACCTGAATCCCCGGCCGACCCCGAATCCCCGGCTGAACCCGAATTCTCGGCTGAACCGGAGTCCCCGTCCGAACCCGTTGTGCTGGTACCGCATCGGCCCGCCAGCCGCGGCGTGGTCATCGCGGCAGTGGTCGCCTCGGCGGTGTTCGTCGGGGCGAGCGGCTTCGCCGCGGCAATGGTGCAGCCCTATCTGGTTGAACGCGCACTCGTCGAGACCAAGCTGAACATCGCGCGCACCGCGACCGACGCGATCACCGCGTTGTGGACTTACACCCCGGATGACATGGCGACCCTGGCGAACCGGGCCTCGGTGTATCTCGGTGGCGATTTCGCCGCGGACTACCGGCGCTACATCGACGCCATCATCGAACCGAACAAGCAGGCCCAGGTGACGAACACCACCGAGGTGATGGGTGCAGCTGTGGAGTCGGTGTCGCCACCCTCGATCCCGACCGAGGCGACGGCTCTGGTGTACACGAACTCGGTGGCCACCAGTCCGGTGACGAAGAACATCCCGTCGCTGAGGTACCTGTCCTACCGCCTGACCATGCAACGGGACGGCAGTGACTGGCGCATCACGCGGATGTCGACCATCACGTCGTTCGACCTGACGCCGCAGCTCTGAAGCTGCCGCCGTGACCGCCGCAATCAGCGCCGCGATCCTCGGGCCGGGCCCGACCGGTCCGGCGTAGCACCGTGCCCGAGAGCGATCGGTCCTCCAGCGCTCGGCCGTTCGTCAAGCAGAATCCGCAGGCGCCCCGTGGGTTCTTCGCCTGCGAGGCGGCCGGGCTGCGCTGGCTCGCGGCCGCTGACGGCGGAGTGCCGTGCGCCAGGGTGCTGGCGGTCGACGACGTGTCGTTGACGCTGGAGCGGTTGACACCCGCGGCTCCCGGCAGGGCTGCGGCGCGCGAGTTCGGGATTCGGTTGGCGCGCACGCACGACGCGGGCGCCGACGGTTTCGGTGCCCCGCCGGCCGGCTGGACCGGGGCCGGCTACTTCGGGCCGCTCGGTCGGCCCCTACCGATGGCCTACCGCCGGGACCGCACCTGGGGGGTTTTCTACGCGCACCGGCTCACGGAGATGGCGGCTCGGGCCGAACTCGACCCGCAGACCCGGGCCTCGGTGGACCGGGTGATCGACCGTTGCGGCGCAGGGGATTTCGATGACGGTACGGATCCGGCCCGGTTACACGGTGATCTGTGGAGCGGAAACGTGATGTGGACGCCGCAGGGCGTGGTGCTCATCGATCCCGCCGCGCACGGCGGCCATCGGGAGTCCGATCTGGCGATGCTGGCGCTGTTCGGCTGTCCGCATCTGGATGAGGTGCTGGCCGGTTACCAGCAGCGGCGGCCCCTGCATCCCGGCTGGCAGCACCGCGTCGGTCTGCACCAGCTCTACCCGCTGCTGGCGCACGTGGTGTTGTTCGGCGGTGGCTATCTGCAGCAGACCCGGGAGGCAGCCGACAGCGTCAGTTGAACGCCAGCCATGCGGGCTGGGCTCGCTCGCGGGAGTCGCACAGCACCGCCATGGTGTCGCAGGAGCCGCGTGGTGAACCGGCGCCGGCCCACATGCCGCCGGTGTCGCGACGCAACACGATCGCCGACGATCCGCCGCCGTCGAGCAGGACCGCGGTGTCGCTGCCCAGGCCGCGGAAGAGGTCCTGGATCTGATCCGGGGTGTAGTTACCGCCCTGGAACACATACATCTCGTCACGGTCCTTGACGTAGGCCAGGGCGGTGCGTGCCGAACTCGGTCCGGGGTCGTTGAGTTGACCGGTGTCGCCGGGCGCCAGCAGACCGATCCCGGCGACGGCGACGAACCGGGTGCCCTGGTCGATCAGACCGGTGACCACCGGGGTGGCGGCATCGAAGTCGTCGTCGTGGCGCGGCGGGACGACGAACGGCGCGCCCTTGACCGGCAGGATCATCGTCGACAGAGCCATCCAGTGCTCGTTTCCGCCGGACAGACCCTGCTTGCCGGCATAGGCCAGCGTGCCGGTGACGGCGGTGTTGGTACGGCCCAGGCCCCGGGTGTTGTCCACGTAGGCGCCCAGCGGCGAACTGCATCCGGTGGTCTTCCACGACCCACCCTGCTGCCCGCGGACGTCGAAGAAGTTCGCGTTGATCGCAATCGTCGGCTGGCCCAGCGCTTGCCACGCCTGTAACGGGGAGTAGATCTCGGAGGCCTGCCACAACCCTTCGCCGGTGCGCGCCCGCGGATCACGCTCACAGCGGGCCTGATATCCGGTGTGCGAGTCTGCCAGCAGCCGGGGGGCGAGCCGCTGTGAGGCGCCCTTGATGATCATCAACCGGCCGCCGTTGTTCAGCTCGTACCAGTTGCCTGAGGCGTTGAGCATCGGTGCCGGGAAACCGCTCCCGAAGTTGTAGACCAGATAGGACCCGCGGGTGTTGGCGATGGCGGCGGCCAGCAGCTCCCGGGCGCCGGCCGCGCCTGCCGCCGGCGCCGTCACCGTCGCCAGCACGGCGCACATCGCCAAGGCAACCGCCGAACGTCGGATGTCGACGGTGCGTGAGCGCCAATGGTCGACGGTGCGTGAGCGCCAATGGTCGACGGTGCGTGAGCGCCAATGGTCGACCGTGCGTGAGCGCCAGTGGTCGACGGTGCGTGAGCGCCGAGAGTTTGCGGTAGGAGTCGGCACCGGCGGCTCCTCTCGGGTGAACGACGCGGGCGTGTCAACAATAATCCCACCAGAATCACTGTCAACTTTCGTCACAGCGGTATCACGGGATGGTTCCGGGCCGGTCGCTGACCGGTTTGCTGCGGCGTAGCGCCGGCGAACGCGCGGGGGTGATCGCGGATGAGCTGCCACCGAATCGGGTATCCGGACGCATGCTCTCAGTGACGCGAACCTTCACCGTGAGTGCGCCGCCCCGCCTCGTGGTGGACTACCTCAAAGACCTCAAGCACGCCGAGCAGTGGGATCCCGGCACCTGCAGATGCGAGCGCATCGACAGCGGCCCGGTTGCCGAGGGTGCGTACTGGCACCACGTCTCGAAACTGCTCGGCGTGACCGCCGAACTCACCTACCGGCTCGACGAGCTCACCGACCACACGGTGGTCTTCGTGGGTGAGGGCCGGACATCGAGAACAGTCGGCAGCATCGCGGCATCGCCCGAAGGCCGGGGGTCGCTGATCACGTACCAAACCGAGCTCGAAATGCACGGCATTGCAAGCATTGTCAATCCAATATTGAAAAGGGTGTGCGAGAGGCGCGCCGCGCACGTCGAACGCCGGATGGCCGCGGTGCTCAACCGGCTCCCCGCGACGCCGGGCTGATCTGCGGCTCTAGCCAGGGGCCAGGCGGTATATCGCGTCGGCGGCATCGTCGGTGATGTAGACGGCGCCGTCGGGCCCGGCGACCGCGGCCACGGGCCTACCCCATCTGGATCCGTCGTCGGCCTGAAACCCCCCGACGAGGGTCTGCTGGTTACCCAGGTCACCGTCCTGCCAGGGGTAGAACGAGACTTCGGGGGCACGCGGCGGCTGCCGGTTCCACGAGCCGTGCACCCCGATGAGGGCTCCGCGGCTGTACGGGTCGGGCAGCTCGCCGTCGACGAAACTCAGCCCGAGCGGTGCCGAGTGGGCGCCCATGCTCTGTTCGACGGGCGGCAAGGCGGCGCAGTCCATCTGCGCGCCATCGGGGTTGGTCTGCACGTCCCGGATGTAGGCCAGGTCCGCAGGCCCTCCGTCGGGATTGCAGTACGGCCAGCCGAGTTCGCGACCGGGGGTGAGCTTGGCGATCTGTTCGGGTGGATGTTCTCCCACGTACTCGGGGATCACCTGCCCGTAGGACGGGCCCGGTTCCGGGAAGGCCACGTTGTCGCGGCCGTTGTTGGCCGTCCAGAGCGCACCATCGGGCGCGACCGCCAGCCCGGTGCCGTTACGCACCCCGGTCGCGAACGGTTCGGCCGGACCTCCGCCGGGTGGCACCCGCATGATGGTCGCCCGGGGCGGGTCGGCGGTGCGGTCCTCCTCGGAGATGTTGCCGGTCGAACCGATGGAGAAGTACACGGCACCGTCGGGGCCGATCGCGACGCTCTTGAGCACGTGCGAATAGGCGCCGCGCAGATCCGGACTGCGGTCATCCGGCAGTCCGCCGGCGACGGTGCGCGGTTCGGTGGCCGCGCCCTCGGCGTATCGGTACGCGTCAACCTGATCGCTCTCGGCCACAAACAGGGTGGAACCGTCGAACGCCAACCCGTGCGGCTCGTCGAGGCCGTCGAGCAGGACCGACTCCTCGGGTGCGGCACCGTCACCCGGCGAGAACCGCAACACCCGACCCGAACTGGGTACCGACACCAGCAGGTCGCCGTCCGGGGTCCAGGCCGCCAGCCGCGGCCGCGACGTGCGTGCCCACACCGACATCGTCCAACCCTGCGGGACGATCGCCTCCCGCGGTTGGTCGAACGGGGCCTGGGCCAGGGACTCGTCGACCTCGACGGTCACCGCCTGCGTTGCGGTTCCGGGGGTTTCCGCGGTGGTCGGCGGTGTCGGTGACGCGGCGGGGGTGTCGGCGGGCGTCGGGTCGGTTTGTGGCTCGCCGGCACAACCCGCGAGCAGCGCCACCCCGAGTAGCGCTACGCCAATTCGTTGATGAATTCGTTTATGCCGCAGCAAGTCCCGCATGCATCTCCCAGACGAGGATTTCGGCGGCCGTGCCGGCGGTGACACGCTGCCCGCCGGAGGCGGTGAACCGCACCGCGTCCCCCTCGCGCAGCGGGCCGGCACCTTCCAGGGTCACCTCACCGCGGGGCACGAACAGGTGCAGGTAGGGCGCTTCGGGCAGTTCGACACTCTGTCCGGGCGCCAGTCGAGCGCCGTGCAAGGCGGCGTACCGGTTACCGATGGTGATGGCGGCGGCCTCGGAGTGGGCGGGCATCCCGGACGCGATCGTGACCAGACCGCCGCGCAGCAGTTCGTCGTCGATCTCGAGCTGCTGATAGCCCGGGTCGGTACCCGACTCGTCGGGGACCACCCACATCTGCACGAAATGTACCGGCTCGCTGTGTGTCTCCTGGCCGGTGAGCGTCCAGGAGTCGTTCTTCTCCGAGTGCAGGATCCCCCGTCCGGCCGACATGCGCTGGGCCAGGCCTGGATAGATGACCCCGGAATGGCCGGTCGAATCCTGATGTACGAGCGAGCCGCGCAGCACCCACGTCACGATCTCCATATCGCGGTGCGGGTGGGTGTCGAACCCGGTGCCGGGCTTGACGACGTCGTCGTTGTTGACCAGGAGCAGGCCGTGATGGGTGTTGCCCGGCTCGTAATGGCCGCCGAACGAGAACGAATGCTTGGAGTCCAGCCACGCGATCTTGGTCTTGGCGCGATCGTCTGCACGCCGGACGTCGACGATGCTCTGGGTGCCGGTCATGGGGAATCACTCCTTGACGAGTTCCTGCCAGCCTAGGTGGCTGCCCTGCTGCCGACAACATTGATGACGTGTCATGTATTCCGCGTCTAGGGTGGTTCCATGGAGTGGCTCAACGACGAGCAACAGCGGATCTGGCGCAACTACCTCGCGATGGTCAGCCGGTTGCACACGGCCATGCATCGCCAGCTGCAACAGGACTGCGAGCTTTCGCTGTCGGACTACGACGTGCTCGTCGCGCTCGCGGAGCGTGGCCCGATGCGGATCCATGAACTCGGCGAGCTGATCGGCTGGGAACAAAGCCGGTTGTCGCACCAGTTGCGGCGCATGCGGGGCCGCGGGCTCGTCGACCGCGAGGGGGACGGCGACGATCGGCGGGGGGCCACGGTCGGGTTGACCGAGGCAGGGCGCGCAGCGCTGCACGCCGCCGCGCCCGGGCACGTGGATCTCGTGCGCTCCGTGGTCTTCGATGGACTCAGCGAGGCCCACCAGCGGGCGTTCGGTGCCGCGGTCGAAGCGGTGCTCGCGCGGCTGGGCACTGCCCGGCCGGCGGACTAAAGCGTGGCGGGCAGCCCGAACTTCGCGAACAGGCTGGTATCCATGAACGCCACCGTGTGCACGATGCCGGAACTGCGCAGATCGAGCACGTGCAACTGAAAAGCCTCATGGACACCGGTCTCGGGGTTACGCAGGTAGAGCGCGGCCACCGGTTGTCCGTTGGCGGTGGTCCGCAGGAAGCGCATATCGCCGGCCTGCTGCGCCGGACAGTGCACCTTCGACAGCGTGATGATGTCCGCGGGGCCCTGATACCAGCTGTCGAAGGGAGGCATCTCCCACACCGCATCGGCGGTGAACAGCTCGACCAGCCGGTCCATGTCGTATTCCTCGAACGCGGCGATGTACCTGTCGAGCATGTCCGCGGCTTCCGGGGACTCGGGTGGTACCGGGTGATCGTCGCGGCTGGGCTGGATCTCGTCGAGCTGAGCACGGGCGCGTTGCAGCAGGCTGTTGACCGCCGCGGTGGACGCGCCGACCGCCGCCCCGACCTCGGCGGCCCTCCATTGCAACACCTCGCGTAAAACCAGCACCGCACGCTGACGCGGCGAGAGGTGTTGAAGCGCAGCGACGAAGGCCAAGCGCACCGACTCCCGGGATTCGGCGATCACCGACGGATCCGACGGGTCCTCACGCGGCGCGTCGGGCAATGGTTCGAGCCAGCTGACTTCGTGACGTTCGGACAGCTCCCCGGTGGGGTCCGAGGACGGCTGCCCCAGGCCGCTCGGCAGGGGCCTGCGCTTGTTGCCGTCCAGTGCCGTCAGGCACGTGTTGGTGGCGATCCGGTACAGCCAGGTGCGAACCGAGGATTTGCCCTGAAACCCGTTGTACGACTTCCATGCGCGCAAGTAGGTTTCCTGGACGAGGTCCTCGGCGTCGTGCAGCGAACCGGTCATCCGGTAGCAGTGCGCCAGCAACTCGCGCCGGTAGCGCTGCGCGTCGGCGAGAAAAGCGTCCTCGGCACTGCTGCCCTCAACAGCGGTGACAGTCACAAAGTGCAGCTTACGCACCGCCACCGACACGCTCAGCCCGCCCGCGTCGGAGGCGCAACGCCGCGGCGCACCTGCCCCGACAGCCGCCGGAACCGCCGCCCACTACTCTCGCTGCATGACCGTGAACCGCACCGAGCGCAGTTTCGACGGCATCGGCGGCATCCGGATCGTGTATGACGTGTGGACCCCGGAAGCCTCGCCGCGCGGCGTGGTGGTGCTGGCCCACGGCTATGCCGAGCATGCGCGCCGATACGACCACGTCGCCGCCCGGTTCGGGCGGGCCGGGTTGGTCACCTACGCGCTGGATCACCGCGGACATGGACGGTCCGGCGGTAAGCGGGTCTATCTGCGCGACATGTCCGAATACACCGGGGACTTCCACACTCTGGTCAGGATCGCCGGCGCCGAGCAGCCCTCCCTCAAGCTGATCGTGCTCGGCCACAGCATGGGCGGCGGCATCGTGTTCAGCTACGGCGTCGAACATCCCGACGACTACCACGCCATGGTGCTGTCCGGGCCCGCCGTGGATGCCCAGGATGCAGTACCGCCAGCGAAGCTCCTGCTGGCCAAGGTGCTCGGCCGACTGGCCCCGGGACTGCCCGTGGAGAACCTGCCCGCCGAGGCGGTGTCCCGTGATCCGGAGGTGGTGGCCGCCTACGAGGCCGATCCGCTGGTCCATCACGGCAGACTGCCGGCCGGGGTGGGGAAGGCGCTGATCGAAGTCGGGGAGACCATGCCGGCGCGGGCCGCGGCCCTCACCGCGCCGCTGCTGGTGGTGCACGGGGAGAGCGACACACTGATCCCGGTGCAAGGCAGCCGCAAACTCGTCGACTGCGTCGGTTCGGCCGACGCGCATCTGAAGGTGTACCCCGGCCTGTATCACGAGGTCTTCAACGAACCCGAGCAAGCCGTGGTGCTCGACGACGTCACCTCCTGGATCGAGTCCCAGCTGTGAAGCGCGCCGCGGCTGTCGTTCTCGCGTTGGTGCTGTCGGTCGCGGGTTGCTCGTCTGCGGCGCCGCCGCAACCGCAACCGGTGACCTGGACCGACGAGGAGGTGAGGTTCGAGGCCGACGGGCTGACCCTGCACGGCACCTACCGGCACCGGACGGAGGGTGAGCCCGCGCCCGCGGCGTTGCTCATCTCGGAGAGCGGAGCCACCGACCGCAACGGCGACAACGCGGTGGCGGGACCGATCGGCAACATGCGCCAGTTGGCCGAGTTGCTGTCCGATCGGGAGGTGGCGACGCTGCGCTACGACAAGGTCGGAACCGGGCGGACCGGGCTGGGCCCGTTCCAGGACAACCCGACCCAGGTGGTCAGCGCGGTGTACACCAGCGGAGCCCGGGCCGCGCTGGGGTTCTTGAATGCCCGTCCCGAAACCGATCCCGGGCGGATCTCGGTGTACGCGCTGGGGGAGGGCGCCGTGCACGCGCTGACGCTGGCCGGCGACGCCGGCCCCGGTGCCCCGACGGTGCATTCGCTGGGGCTGCTGCAGCCGCTTCCGGGGCGCTACCTCGACATCATCACCGACCGGGTGCGCGCTGACGGTTCGCCCGAGACGGTGGCGGTCTGGCAGGCCGCGGTCGAGCAGATCCGGACCACCGGCACCGTTCCCACTGATCTGCCCGACGGCCTTAACGCCATCGTGAACCCGGGCAACCTGGAGGCCGTGGTCGCCGCGGATCAGGTCGACCCGGTGCAACTCGCCGCCGCGGTACCCGCAGCGACACCGGTGTTGCTCACCTGCTCGGATTCCGACAACCAGGCTCGCTGCGCCGCCATGGGGCCGCTGATCGCGGCCCTGCAGCACACGGATCTGACCGTGGTCGAGCTCACCGGCGTCAACCATGTGCTGCGCGACGATCCCACCGACAGCATCGCCAACTACGCCAACCAGGCGCCGTTGTCCGACCAGTTGGTCTCCGCGCTGGACGACTTCGCCGGCAAGTGAGCCGGCTGGGGATGAAAACAACTGTGGGGATGGGGGATACTGCAGACCAGTGAAACGTCGCACCCGATCCTTAATGTCTCCGGCATGACCACCGACGAGAAGATGCTGGCCCGCATCGCGGCACTGCTGCGCCAGGCCGAGGGCACCGACAATCCGCACGAAGCCGACGCGTTCATGGCAGCCGCCCAACGGCTGGCCACCTCGACGTCGATCGACCTGGCGGTGGCCCGCAGCCACGCCGATCGGCGCACCAAGGCCCAGACGCCGGTGCAGCGCACCATCACCATCGGCGAGACCGGTGCCCGGGGGTTGCGCACCTATGTGCAGCTGTTCGTCGTCATCGGCGCCGCCAACGACGTCACATGCGATGTGGCGTCGAACTCGACGTTCGTCTACGCCTACGGTTTCGCCGAGGACATCGACGCCACCCACGCGCTCTACACCAGCCTGGTCATGCAGATGGTGCGGGCGTCCAAGGACTACATCGCCTCCGGCGCCCACAAACCCACCCCCGCCATCACCGCCCGGCTGAACTTCCAGCTGGCGTTCGGCGCCCGGGTCGGACAGCGGTTGGCCGAAGCGCGCGAACAGGCGCACCGGGAGGCGACGAGCGGCCCGGCCAGCCGCCCTGGCACCGCGATAGCGTTGCGCAACAAGGACATCGAGCTCAAGGACTACTACCGCGAGACGTCGCGGGCAAGGGGCACGTGGCGCGCGACGAGCGCCACCGCGGGCTACTCGTCGGCCGCGCGCCGGGCCGGGGACCGGGCCGGTCGGGCCGCCCGGCTGGGCGGGGAGACCGAGCTGGCGGGGGCACGGTCGGCGCTGGAGAGGTGACCCGGGATGCGCAGCGGGCCAAGGTCTATGCCGCCGAGGGCTTCGTGCGCACCATGTTCGACCGGGCCGCCGAGCGCGGCGACCCGATGGTCGACTTCTTCGGCGCCCGATTGACGTTGCCGCCCGAGGCGCGGTTCTCGTCGGCCCAGGCAGTGCAGGACTATGTCGACAGGGTGCTGTCCCACCCCGCGGTCCGGGACCACTGGCCCTCGGCGGGGCCGCTGCGGGTGCGTCCGCGCCGTGGCGCCACCGCCGCCCACTATGAACGCACCGGCGACGACGCCACCATCGCGGTGCCCCAGGATCGAAGTTCCTGGGCGCTGCGCGAGCTGGTGGTCCTGCACGAGGTCGCCCACCACCTCAGTGAGGCACAACCGCCGCACGGCCCGGAATTCGTCGCGACGTTCTGTGAACTTGCGGGTGCGGTGATGGGCCCCGAGGCCGCGCACGTCCTTCGGGTGGTCTATGCCAAGGAAGGGGCCCGCTGAGTCTGCCGGCCGCAGCGGCCGGTCCGGGAGTACGGTCGATGTGTGACTGCGCCCGATTGGGTTTCGCTGGATGCCCTGTTCACCCGCGTGCTCCACACCGAGGACGCCGACCTGCGGGCGGCCCGAGAGGCCGCTGAGGCAGCGGGAATGCCGGCGATCGAGGTGTCGGCGCAGCACGCCAAGCTGCTGTCCCTGTTGGCGCGTATGGCCGGGGCGCGCCATGTGCTGGAGATCGGCACCCTGGCCGGCTACAGCACCATCGCACTGGCCCGCGCGGTCGGAGCCGACGGTGCCGTCGTGACACTCGAGTACGACCCCGCCCATGCCGAGGTGGCGCGGCGCAACCTGGAGCGCGCCGGGGTCGGCGACCGGGTCGAGATCATGGTCGGGGCGGCGTTGGAGTCGCTGCCTGTCCTGCAACAGCGCGGCGAACCCTTCGATCTGGTGTTCATCGACGCCGACAAGGAGAACAACGTCGCCTATGTGGAATGGGCCATCACCCTGGGGCGGCCCGGCACCGTGGTGGTGGTGGACAACATCGCCCGCAACGGGCGCGTGCTCGATCCCGCGCCCGACGATCGGCAGGCCCAGGCGGTTCGCGCGATGTTCGACATGATGGGCGCCGACTCCCGGCTGGACTCGGCGGCGATCCAGACCGTCGGCGCCAAGGGTTGGGATGGTTTCGCCGTGGCCCTCGTCAACTAGCCACGTCAGCTAGCCTCGTCAACTAGCCACGTCAACTAGCCACGTCAACTAGCCACGTCGGTCCACAGCGGGTCCGCCGCGGCGGCACGCAGTGCGGCGACGATCGTGGATTCCTGGGCGAGAAACCGCTCGGTCGGTGCGGGCACCGAGATCGCGACGACGTGCCCGCCGGGGAACCGGCCGGCGATTCCCGCCGCCGAGATCCCCGCGGTGTGTTCGTCACGGTCGTAGGCGATCCCGCTGCGGCGCACCTCGGTGATCTCGTCCAGCAGGCCGGCAGGAATGGCGTCGTCCCCCATCAGGGCCAGCGCCGCCTTGCCGTTCGCGGTGCCGTGCAGGGGGAACCGTGCGCCCACGGCGGAGACGGCGCGGAGCCGGTGGGCCGACTCGATTTGGTCCACGAACCACATGTGGCGTCCGCGCTGCACCGACAGGTCCACGGTCTCGCCGGTGGCCAGCGCTACCCGTTCGATCACCGGCCGCAGCCGGGCCGCCATCGTCGACCCGTCGGCGCTGGTCAGCCCCAATAGACGGTCACCCAGGTGGTACCGGCCGCCGTCGTCGGCCGCAGCGAAGCCCACGTCGACGAGGGCCACCAGCAGCCTGCGCGCCGTCGACTTGGCCAATCCGAGGTTGCTGCCCAAGTCGACCAGACGGAGCTGCCCGGGCGCGGTCGCAATCTCGTCGAGAGCCGCCGCAGCCCTGCGCAGGACCTGCAGACCGTCGTCGCGGCCGTCGGCTGAGTCGATTCGTCCGTTCGGGTCCCCGGCTGGCATCACGTCACTATATTGATCCGCTGAACGGACTAACAAGATCCGATATCCGAATCTCTTGGAGGATGAGATGGATCTTCCCACCCGGCACTTCTTCCGAGGCGACGACGGATACGAACAGGCGCGCGCCATGACGGTATGGAACGCGCGCACCCCCGGGCGCTACCCCGACCTCGTGGTGCAGGCCGTCGACGCCGACGATGTCGTCACCACCGTGAAGTACGCCGCGGCCCACGATCTGCAGATCGGAATCCGGTCGGGCGGGCATAGCTGGGCGGGTAACCACATTCGCGACGGCGGCGTCCTGCTCGATGTCCGCGGTCTGGACCGGTGCGAGATCGACGCCGACACCGGGACCGCCGTGGCGGGGCCCGGTGTGGGGGGCAGTGTGCTGGCGGGCCGGCTGTGGGAGCAGGACCTGTTTTTCCCGGCCGGGCACTGCAAGGGCGTGTGTATCGGTGGCTACCTGCTGCAGGGCGGGTACGGATGGAACAGCCGGGTGCTCGGCCCGGCATGTGAAAGCGTGCTCGGTCTGGACGTCGTCACCGCCGCCGGGGAACAGATCTACATCGACGGCGACAACCATGCCGATCTGTATTGGGCGGCAAGGGGTTCGGGTCCGGGTTTCTTCGCAGTCGTCACGGCGTTCCATCTCCAGCTGCACCGGCGCCCGCGGGTCTGTGGCAGCAGCCTGTACGTGTATCCGATCGAGCTGGCCGAGCAGATCTACCCGTGGGCACGGTCGATCAGCGCCGAGGTGGACCGGCGGGTGGAATTCCAGATGGTCGCCTCGCGTGCGGTCCCGGGTGCGGGTCTGGACTCCCCGGGCATCGTGATGGCCTCACCGGTGTTCGCCGAGACCGAGCAGGAGGCGATCGACGCCTTGGCGCTGCTGGAGACCTGCCCGGTGCGCGACCGCGCCCTTGTCGCGGTGCCGTATGCGCCCACCGATCTGGACACCTGGTACGCGGGGGTGATGAGCAATTACCCCACCGGATATCGCTACGCCACCGACAACATGTGGACCTCGGCGTCCGCGGACGAGCTGATGCCGGGCATCGCCCGCATCCTCGAGACGATGCCCCCGCATCCTGCCCATTTCCTATGGCTGAACTGGGGGCCGTCACCACAGCGGCAGGACATGGCCTACAGCATGGAGGATGAGATCTACCTCGCCCTCTACGGAGTGTGGCACGACGCCGCCGACGACGAGAAGTACGGCGACTGGGCGCGATCCAACATGGCGGCGCTGGAACATCTGCAGACCGGCATCCAACTGGCCGACGAGAACCTCGGCCGCCGTGCCGCACCGTTCGCCACCCCCGAGGCGATGGCCAGGCTGGATCGCGTCCGCGCCGAGTACGATCCGCGGGGCCGCTTCCACAGCTGGATGGGAAGGGCCTGATGGCGCGCGCCTACCTCGGGTACCGAGGCGACGACGGTGACACCGAGTTCGGCGAATTCTTCGACCCGCAGATGGCCGCGCTGCCCGCCCACGTCGTCGACGCACTGCACCACGGTCCGCAGGCCGAACCGTTGCTCCTCCGATTGGACAGCGCCGCAACCCTTCTCGACGACGGCTACCACGCGACGGAGAACGGCTACGGCAGGCTGGCCAACGGGGCGTTCCAGGTGTCGGTGCGCACCGACATGCCCGGTGTCACCCCGCAGATGTGGGACTGGTGGTTCGGCTGGCACGGCAGCGACACCCGCCGCTACAAGCTGTGGCATCCGCGGGCGCACGCATCGGCGCGGTGGGCCGACGGCGGTGGCGACGGGGATGGCGACGGGGATTACGTCGGCCGGATCTCGCTCATCGAGGAGTACCTCGGGTCGGCATACGCGAAGGCCGCGATCCGCTTCATCGATCCGGCGGCGATGGGTCTGGACGTCAACCCCGGCGACTCGGTCGCGGTGTGTGCGCGGCTGGGTTCCTCGGAGGCGCCGGTCGACATCGGCTGGTTCGTGCACCACGTGCGCAGCACGCCGGCCGGTGCCGAGATGCGGTCCCGATTCTGGATGGGGGGCCCCTACGTGGCGGTCCGGCACGGAAACCTGTTGGCCAACACAGTGGTTCGGCCGGTGGCTGCGCGTCAGCTGCCGGACCCGCGGGATCTGCTGGTGCACTGTGCCCAGGAGATGAACCATCTGGCCGAGTTTCTACCCGCGCTGCATGCCAGGTTCGGTTGACGGGGCGGCGGGGTATGCCCCGCGACATGTGGACGGTCAGCAGGGATGTCGGCTCTTCGGCGGACTCGGTGTGGCGGGTGTTGACCGATCTTGAGGCGTGGCCGCGGTGGGGCCCGACGGTGTCGCGGGCCGAGATCGACGGCAGCGCGTTCGAGTTGGGCGCGTCCGGACGGGTGTGGACGCCGGTCGGGGTTGCGTTGCCGTTCGTGATCACCGAACTGGAGCAGGGCCGCTGCTGGGGCTGGCGAGTCGCCGGGGTGCCGGCCACCCGGCACGGTGTCCGGCCGCGGGAACACGGCAGTACCGTCTGGATGAGCGCACCGGTGTGGGCACCGGGATACCTGCCGGTGCTGGCGATCGCGCTGCGCCGAATCGAAACCATGTCGGCCCAGTTTCGAAGCGGCTAACAGCTCGGTCCGGAAGGGGAAAGGACCCGGGTGCGGTTCGAGCTGACCGTCGACCCCACAGTGCCGCTGCCCGGTTTTCTGGTCAAGAAGGGCGCCAAGGGGTCGGTGGACACCGCCACCGAAGGTCTGCGCCAGCGGGTGGGAGAGCTCAAGCGTCAGTGACGTAACCCCGGGATCCGCGCCGGCGGGTCATGACATTGTGGGGTAGAAAGTCACCAGTTTTGACGTTCGACGCCCAACCTTTACCCTTCGCTGCATCCTGATCTTGAACTTGCGGCCGAACTGGGGGTGCGGTGGATCGGACTCTACGCTCTGTGACGTACTTCCTGGTGTTTCCGCTGTTCTACGCGTTGGCTGTGTTCGCCGGGCGGGCCACTCGGCTGGGCGGCGGCGAGGTCTCGATGGTGTGGCCGGCCGCCGCGGTGGGTGTCATCTGGTTGCTCGCGGTTCGTGATCGGGGCCCCCGGGAACGCGCTCTGCACCTGGCGCTGCTGGCGGTCGTGGCCTATACGTCGAACATCGCCACCGGTGCCGCACCCCCGCTGGCGGGATGGTTCGTCCTCGTCAACGTGGTGCTCTCGGTGGTCACGGTGGAGCTGCTGGCCTATCGACGCGATCAGGTGGTGCTTCGCGACCCGGCTGATCTGGCCCGTCTGGTCGCCGCGGTGACCGTCGCGACAACCGGCGCGGCGGTTCTGGCGACCGCGTACTTCGTGGTGGTGAACGGGTCGCCGGTCTGGGATACGTTCGCGCTCTTCGCGGTGCGCAACGGAACCTCGGTGCTGGTCGGGGTGTCGATCTGGCTGCGGATGCGTGACGCCACCTGGACACCGCCCCGCATGTCGGCAGCCACCGTCATCGAGGTTCTGCTGGTGGGGGCCGGGTTGGTGGCGGTCTTCTTCTGGGCGTTCTGGGCGAGCACCGGTCTGCCGATGGCCTACGTGGTGCTGGTTCCGGCGATGTGGGTGGCCCTGCGCTACAGCACCACCGCGAGCACGCTGTTCCTCACCGGCGCGGGCACGTGGATCGTCTTCGCCACCCTGATGGGTCGCGGACCCCTGATCGTCCCCGACGTTCAAGCGCGGGCGCTGCTGTCGCAGGCCATGGTCGGCAGCCTGGGCCTGGTCGTGCTGACCCTGTCGCTGTACCGCGACTCCCGTGTTCGCCTCATCGCGGAACTCGAAAGCGCTCGCGACCGCGCCGACCAGAACGCCGAACTGCTGGGCGCGGTCCTCGACAACATCCACGACGGCGTGATCCTGGTCGGTTCCAGCGACGAGGTGGTTCTGCAGAACGCCCGGGCGGCAGCTTCCGGACTGGTCGACGAGGTGGTCTCGGCCGCGTCGGGGCACACCGACGCGCGATCCGGCGAGGCCGCCGGCCTCGCCGGACTGCGCGATATTGTCATCGAAGCCGAGGACGCCCATGTCGTCGAGCTGACCACAGCCCCACTCCCGCAGACCTCACCGCTGACCGTCATGGCGTTCCGCGACGTCACCGAGGAACGCGCGAACGCCCGCGCGCTGCGCGACGCGCGGGATCTGTTCGCCGGGGTCTTGCGGGCGGCATCCGAGCAGGCCATCATCGGCACCGACCCGACGGGCCGGATCACCCTGTTCAACCACGGCGCTGAACGGCTGCTGGGTTGGACCGAGGCCGAGATGCTCGGCCGCACACCGGTGGACCTCCACGATTATCCGGAGTTGTGTGCGCGAGCCGCCGCGCTGGGAATCCCGGCCGGCTTCCCGGTCCTGGTGCACAACGTGACGCCGGAGTCCGCCGAGGTGGGTGAGTGGACCTACCGACGGCGCGACGGCACCCGTGCCGCGGTCAGCCTCGCGGTGTCCCGGATGGCCGCCGACGACGGTACCTGCGCCGGATATATCTGTGTCGCAACGGATATCACCGAGCGAAAAGAGGCCGAGCACGCGCTGTCCGAAAGCGAGGAGCGCTTCCGGCTGGCTTTCGACACCGCCCCGATGGGCATGTTCCTGTTCGGGGTGGGTGCTCCGGGTTTCGGTCGGATCACGCGGTGCAATCAGGCCATGGCGGATCTGCTCGGCCGCTCGACGGGCGAGGTGCTGGACATGACGGTCGCCGATCTCAGCCCGCAGGGAACTCACCCGGGGACGGTCGGACTGGACCAGATCCTGAGGCTGCGGCCCGCCGAGCGGTTCGAGGCCGAGACCCCGTTCCTCCGGGCGGACGGGGTCAGGGTCTGGGGCGCGGTCTCGGCCTCGGTCATCGCGCCCCAGGGGTCCGAGCCCTACGGAATCTGCCTGGTCGAAGACATCACCACCCGAAAGCGGGTGGAGGCCGAACTGCAGTATCTCGCGTCACACGACCCGCTGACCGGGCTGGCCAACCGGGCCCTGTTCACCGACCGCATCGAACACGCGTTGGCCAGGGCTGCGAACGGACAGTCCGACGGTGTCGGTGTGATCTTCCTCGATCTCGACGGTTTCAAAGCGGTCAACGACACCTGGGGCCATGCGGAGGGCGACGCAGTGCTCACCGTCGTCACCCGGCGTATCGAGTCGGCGATTCGGCCGACGGACACGGTTGCCCGGCTCGGCGGTGACGAGTTCGCGGTGCTCTGCCCGGGTGTGTCCGACCCCGACCGACTGCAGCACCTGGCCGAACGCATCCGCGCCGAGGTCCGTCGTCCTGTGCTGCTGACGGGCGGTGGGAGTTACGACCACCTCTCGGTGAGTGCCGGTGTGGTGACCTCCGGCCCGGGCTGCACCGCCGAGACGCTGCTGCGCCGTGCGGACCGGCTGATGTACCGGGCCAAACGCAACGGCAAGGACTGTGTCACGATGGGCGATCCCGAGAACGTGTCCGACACGCCGGAACTTCTGGGTGGTGGCGTCGCCCCGTTGGCGTGACAGCGGCCGAGGTCGAGCAGGCTCAGTTCAGATCGAACACGGTCGTCTCTGCCACAGGCCGCCGTGGCACCGCGGGCAACGGGGCGCCGGTCGCCCGCGCGCCGAGCCGGACCAGCGCCTGCGGAAGGGCCTCGCCGTCGTAGACCTCGCAGGCCAGCGCCAGCCGGTCCCGGTTGTCTCGCAGTGGCTCCGTGAGCGGGCAGGTCACCAGCCCGAGGGCGGTGGCCGCCAACGTCAGGTCGCTGAGCGCCTCGCCGGTACGCAGCCGGTTTAGGGCAGTGTCGGTGCCGGTCCCCAGCACCAGCATGACGGCGTCGTCACCGGGGTGCCCCGCTGAGACGTCTCCGTAGCTCAGCCTGAACTCGGCCGGCCCGGTCCTGGCCCAGCGGGCGGCCGGTACGACGGCCAGCTCGACCCCGAAGCGTTGCGCCCGGATCACCAGCAGCTCGACCGTGCCTGCAGGAAGCGCGCCGGTGTAGGGACGCCGGTCGGATCGGCGCCCGGCGATGGCACGGCCGAGTTCGACGCTGCCGGCGCCCGGCGGGCGAAGCGCCGGCTCCAGGGTGGCCAGCACGTCGCCGTCGATGTCGCGGTGGACCCGGCTCGTCCATCCCGCGGCGGCAAACGCGACCGTGCAATGGTGCAACACGGCACCGCAGCTGAGCACCACATCGCGCCGGTCGGAAGCGGTGTCACCGAGGCGACGAGTCCAGTCGGCGAGCAGCTGCACTCCGTGCCGGTCGACCCGCCACCGCCACGGCTGCGCGTTACGTGCCGACGGAGCGTGCGCGGCGAGGTCCAGGACCTGCTCCAGGGTCTCGACCGCGGGAAATGCCGTGGCCATACGCCCACCTCCACCGGGTGCCGAGACTATCGATACCGCGACATTCTAGAAGCGGCGGAACGCAGGCCGAACCACGCGCGGGCCACACATCGCGGTGCCAGATAGGCGAGACATCGCGGTGTCAGATGGGCGAGACATCGCCGTGTCAGATAGGCGAGACATCGCCGTGTCACACGGGGCGAGACATCGCCCAGCGGATCCCGCCCACCAGCAGGTGGCCCGTCGATCGCACCACGGTCGCCTCCACCGGCGGCACATGGGGGAGACGCAGTGGTGCTCGTGCCCACGCCGGCAACAGCGCGACCGCGGTGGAAGCCAGCGCGGCATACGGGGCCCGGGCCAGCAGCGGCAACGGCGGGGTCAGCAACAGGAACCGTGCAGCGTCGCGCGCGGCGGCGGTTGATTGCAGCTCGGGCCGGTAAGCGGTGATCCGGTGAGCCAGCTCTGCCGTGGTCAGCGGAGGATCGGGGACACCGAGTGCGGACGCGATGCGGGCGGTGTCGGCGACGTAGGCGTCGCACCCGGGGCGGTCCAGTGGTTTGGCCCCGTAGCGCTGATGCGCGCGAAGAAAGCTGTCGACTTCGGCGATGTGCACCCACTCCAGCAGGTGCGGATCGTCGGCCCGGTAGGTGCGCCCATCGGGGGCCGTGCCGTTGATGCGGCGATGGATGCCGCGGACCTGGTCGACGGCGCGTTGTGCATCCTGCGCCGCCCCGAAAGTCGTCGTGGCCAGGAACGTGCTGGTGCGGGCCAACCTTCCCCACGGGTCATTGCGGTAATCGGAATGCTCGGCCACCCCCGCCATGGCCAGCGGGTGCAGTGATTGCAGCAGCAACGCGCGTAGACCGCCGACGAACATCGACGCATCGCCGTGCACGCGCCGGATCGGACGGTCTTCGCCGAACCAGCGCGGGCCGGGTGTCTGGTGGATGCGTGCGCGATTGGCCGGACCCTCAGGTCCGGCCACCATGCCGAACAGCGCGCTTCCCATCCGGTCCCGCACCGCGCCGAGGTCGAACGCCACTATGTCCACCAATGACACCATGTTCACCATTGTGGCCGGACCCGAGATCAGCCCCAGTTGCTCAGACCCCACAACGACATGACCGGCGCCACCAGCGAGGCGTGCACGATGCGCCCGAACACGTCGTCGCTGTGGGCGAACAAGATGCCTACCGCGGCGACGGTGCCGTCGGGCAGGCGGGCGTAGACCGGCGCGCCCGAGTCGCCGAGGTCGTCCCAGGCCCGGAAGGAGACCTGATTGTCGGTCAGCGCGGTGATGGGCCCGCAGGTCACCCCCGTGCGGGCGCCGGACTTGCAGAGGTGCGGCTGTTCGCGCCGGAGGTCTTCGGCGGTCATCACGCGGGACACCCGCATCGCGTCCACCTGGCTCACCAGCGGGACCGAGCTCGCGGCAAGGTCGACCAGACCCACGTCCCGCACCCCCGGGATGACCTCCCAGCGGACGTAATGTCCGACCACCTGGTCGCCGGTTGGCGTCCGCTGCAGCACGGTGTCGTTGACCGGGTCGCGGTCACAGTGTCCCGCGGTCAGCATGGCCGGTGCGCCGCCGGCCGTGCGGACGGTGAATCCGGCGGTGCACTGGTAGGGCTGGCCGTTGCCGGCAATGGCGGTGCTCACCAGATAAGCCCCCGGGCTGGCCACCGGGTATTCGCCGAAGGCGTGCGCGAGAGGCAGCCTGGGCAGCAGCACCGCGACCAGGACTGCCATAGCTGCGGCCAGTACACGACTCATGCTGTCTCCATTGACAATGTGAGCGTTTCGAAAACCGATGCTCTCATGCCGGCGATCGCGACAAAGCGGATTGGACGACGCGCCAGCTGTCGCGGAGCCTGCAACCGCCGGCAGTGCGACGGTGGATCCGCTGCTCCCGATACCTCGGCTCGGCTGCGTCGTGGCCATCCGATGTGCTATCCACAGGTATGTACCGGACCGTCGCCGCAAGTGCTCTGGCCGGCACTGCGCTGTTGGCGGCACCGGCAGCTCATGCCGACCGTCCCGAGCCGGTGCCGATCTACGGGTACTACGACGTGCACATCGACTTCGCGCACCAGAGTTTCAACGGTGTACCGACACCGATGAATCCGGTCGCGTTTCCCACGGAATTCAGCACCCACTGTGATGTGAACGGCTGTGTCGCGCGGATGGACAACAGCGACGATCAAGCTCGTAACCCGGCCGCCCCGGCGGCATTCGAGTACCGGTGGGACAGTGGTCGGTGGGAAACCAGCGGTCCGTACCCCTATTTCTGCGACCGGACCGACCCCGCCAGCGCCGTGCCGTCGACGCGCTCGGACCACTGGATCCCAGGTCCCGGCGGGAGCTTCACCGGGGAGCGCACCCTGGTCGTCGAAGGTCCCGGATGCCCCGGTGAGGGACCCGGCACCCACCGGGTTCCGATCAGGCTGACCCCGATCGACGCACCGGCAGCGCCGCGCTAGGTGCAGACCGCGCCGACCGCCGCCGACCCGACCAACTTCGTGTACTTGGCCAGCACCCCGGTCGTGTAACGCGGCGGGAGCGGTTCGAAACCCGCTTTGCGGGAGTCGAACTCGGCCTCGTCAACGAGGATGTCCAGGGTGCCCTGCGCGACGTCGAGGCGGATCCGGTCGCCGTCGCGGACGAAGGCGATCGGCCCGCCGTCGACCGCCTCGGGGGCGATGTGGCCGACGCACAGCCCGGTGGTTCCGCCGGAGAACCGGCCGTCGGTCATCAGCAACACGTCCTTGCCGAGACCGGCGCCCTTGATGGCACCGGTGATCGCGAGCATCTCGCGCATCCCGGGTCCGCCCTTGGGGCCTTCGTAGCGGATCACGACGACGTCGCCGTGGGTGATGGTGCCGTCCTCCAGCGCATCCAGCGCGGCCCGCTCCCGCTCGAAAACCCTTGCAGTGCCTTCGAACACATCCGAATCGAAGCCTGCGGACTTCACCACGGCACCCTCGGGTGCCAGCGACCCGTGCAGGATCGTGATGCCTCCGGTGGGATGGATAGGGTTGTCCATCGCCCGCAGCACCTTCCCGTCGGGGTCCGGGGGCTCGATATGGGCCAGGTTCTCGGCCATGGTCTGGCCGGTGACGGTCAGGCAGTCGCCGTGCAGCAGGCCCGCGTCCAGCAGTGCCTTCATCACCACTGGCACGCCGCCGATCTCGTCGACGTGCTTCATCACGTGGCGGCCGAACGGCTTCACGTCGGCCAGGTGCGGCACCTTCTGTCCGATGCGGGTGAAGTCCTCCAGTGTCAGCTTCACGTTGGCCTCGTAGGCGATCGCGAGCAGATGCAGCACCGCGTTGGTGGAGCCGCCGAACGCCATGACCACGGCGATCGCGTTCTCGAACGCCTCTTTGGTCAGGATGTCGCGGGCAGTGATCCCGCGGCGCAGCATCTCCACCACGGCCTCCCCGGACCTGCGTGCGAACTCGTCGCGCCGCTTGTCGATGGCGACTGGAGATGCACTGCCCGGCAACGACATTCCGAGAGCCTCGGCCGCCGAGGCCATGGTGTTAGCGGTGTACATGCCCCCGCAGGCGCCCTCGCCGGGACAGATCGCGCGTTCGATGATGTCGACGTCCTCGCGCGACATCAGCCCGCGGGCACAGGCGCCCACGGCCTCGAAGGCGTCGATGATGGTGACTTCCTTTTCGGTGCCGTCGGTGAGCCTGGCCGTGCCCGGCATGATCGAACCGTTGTAGAAGAACACCGACGCCAGATCCAGGCGTGCGGCGGCCATCAGCATGCCGGGGATCGACTTGTCGCAGCCGGCCAGCAGCACCGTGCCGTCGAGGCGCTCGGCCTGCACCACGGTTTCCACGCTGTCGGCGATCACCTCACGCGACACCAGCGAGAAGTGCATGCCTTCATGGCCCATCGAGATGCCGTCGGAGACCGAGATGGTGCCGAACTCCAGCGGGAAACCCCCCGCTTGGTGAACACCGCCCTTGACGGCCTGCGCCAGCCGCTGCAGCGACATGTTGCACGGGGTGATCTCGTTCCACGACGAACCGACGCCGATCTGCGGCTTGGCCCAGTCGTCGTCGCCCATGCCGACCGCGCGAAGCATGCCGCGGGCCGCGGCCTTTTCCAGTCCGTCGGTGACGTCACGACTGCGGGGCTTGATGTCGATGCCGGGCTGCGCGGGGTCTGAGGGCATGCGGAGAATTATGCGCCTGGCGTTTACGGCCGCCAAACCATCCCGTCATACCCCCGTGGGGTACTAGTACTCTGGGTGCATGATGACGTTGGCCGCGCGTCTGTTCGCCGTGCTCGTCGCGTTGCTGTTGCTCGCCGGGTGCGGCGAGCGCGGTGACGAGCCGGGAAACGGGCCGAACGGCACTGATGAGCCCGAGACACCCCTGATCACCGGTGCTCCCGCGAGCTACAACGACGCCGATATCGCATTCGCTACCGAGATGGTCCCCCACCACGCACAGGCGATCGATCTGGCCGAGCTGGCGCAGCGCAGGTCGGAGAATCCCGAGTTGATCGCGCTGACCAACCAGATCGTGGCCGTCCAGCAACCCGAGATCAACATCCTCAACGTGTTGCTCGTGCAGTGGAACGAGAACCCCGAGATCCGCACCGGCCCCAGTGGCCCGGGGGCCGACGGTGGGGAGGACCCGCCGCGGGGTTCGGTCGATGAGGCCACGATCACCGAGCTTGAGTCGCTGAGCGGTCCGGAGTTCGACAGACTGTGGTTGCAGTCGATGATCGGTCAGCACCAGGGAGCGGTCGATATCGCCGACACCGAGATCGCCGAGGGCGCCAATGTCGACGCCATCGCCATCGCCAGGACGATCGTCAGCGGCCAGGAAACGCGGATCGCGCAGATGAGGCAGATGCTGAAGGGGATGCCGTGAGTGAGACGACCGGTGCGCACGACACCGCCGAACCCGACCGCGGGACGCACGGCTACTCGGCGCAGAAGGAGAATTACGCCAAGCGCCTGCGCCGCATCGAAGGCCAGGTACGCGGAATCGCCAAGATGATCGACGAGGACAAGTACTGCATCGACGTCCTGACCCAGATCAGCGCTGTCAACAGCGCGCTGCAGTCGGTGGCGCTGGGACTGCTCGACGAACACCTCGGACACTGTGTCAGCGACGCGGTCGCCGTCGGCGGCGCGGAGGCCGACGCCAAACTCGCCGAGGCCTCGGCGGCCATCGCCCGGCTGGTCCGGTCCTGACCGCGGGGCGTCAGCCCAGGGCGTCCTCGATGCCCAAAGTGTCCTCGATGCCCAAAGTGTCCTCGATGCGTTGCACCTTCGCGGTGAGCTGACCGCTGTAGCCGGGCCGGATATCGGCCTTGAGCACCAGGCTGGTCCGCGGAGACACCGCCGAGACGGCGTCGACAGCCTGCTTGACGACGGCCATCACCTCGTCCCACTCACCCTCGATATTGGTGAACATGGCGTTGGTCTCGTTGGGCAGCCCCGATGACCGTACGATCCGGACCGCCTCGGCGACTGCGTCACCGACGCTGCCGGTGCCGTCGGCACCGGCGGGACTGATGCTGAACGCGACGATCATGGGTCCAGTGTCCCCGTACTCCACGGCCGGGTAACGAAAGGCCGCGTGAACACGATCATCACTGCAGGTCAATGCCCTCGGACAGGAGGGTGCCGGGGTCCGGCGGCGACGTTCGCCGGGGAGATCGACCCCGGTGCTGTGCCACACTGGGGTCAGTCGCTGGACTGGAGGTAACGCATGCGGCAGCGAAACCGGAGCTGGGTCCTCGCCCTGTTCATGACAGTTGGCGTGGTCGCCGGGCTGACGCTCGGCACCCCCTCGGCGCTGGCGCAACCCGCTCCGGCGCCGGCTCCGCCGGCACCTGAGCCGGTTCCGCCGCCGGCGAACCCGTTCGGCTTCCCGAATCCGGCCACGCCGCCCGCGCCGGGCTCGACCGGCCCCACTGCGGCCAACCCGTTGGCGGTTGTTCCCGGCCAGCCGATGCCCATCCCCGAAGGCACGCCGGCCGGGCAGAACCCAAACCCGTTCGTCGGTCAGCCGCCGTTCGTGCCGCCGTCGTTCAACCCGGTCAACGGGTCCATCGTCGGCGCCGCCAAGCCGATCTACATCAACTTCGCGCGGCCCATCGCCAATCGGCAGATGGCCCAGGATGCCGTCCACATCTCGTCCAATCCGCCGGTGCCCGGCCGGTTCTACTGGGTCAGCGACACCCAGCTGCGCTGGCGGCCTCAGGACTTCTGGCCGGCCGGCACCGTCGTCACCATCGACGCGGCGGGCACCAAGTCCAGCTTCAGCGTCCCCGAGCAGCTCGTCGCGACCATCGACAACGACACCAAGCAGATGGAGATCGTGCGCGACGGCGTGGTCGAGAAGACCTTCCCCGTCTCGCTGGGCAAACCGGGCTACGACACCAAGAACGGCACCTACTACGTGCTGGAGAAATTCTCCGAGATCGTGATGGACTCCTCGACCTACGGCGTCCCGGTGGACGACCCGTCCGGCGAGGGTTACAAGCTCGACGTGGACGACGCCGTGCGGATCGACAACAGCGGCATCTTCGTGCACAGTGCGCCGTGGTCGGTGGGATCCCAGGGCAAGAGCAATGTCAGCCATGGCTGTATCAACCTCAGCCCGGCCAATGCCAAATGGTTCTACGACAACTTCGGCAGCGGCGATGCGGTCGTGATCAAGAACACCGACGGAGGGTGGTACACCCAGCCCGACGGAGCGTCGGACTGGCAGATGTTCTGACCCGATAGCCCCGCGCCCGGCGTGCCCATCGTGCCACGATGAGCACAGGCCGACGGCGGCCCGGTCGTCGGTACCGGAGCCGAGGGTGGGCTGATGCCGGTGGACGACAAGACGGCCGTGCGCGCCACTGCCGTGATCGTGCTGATCCTGCTGGCTGTCACCGGTTTACGTGGCTACCTGCCCGAACTCGGGCGCACCGGGCAGCCCGACGAGCCTTCGGAAGCCGGGTCGGGCAGCCTGGTTGCGCTCGTCGTGATGCTGACGGTGTCCATGACCGTCATCGCGATCGCGGTCCTCGCTCAGCCGGCCCGGCGTCCGGCCGCGCCGGCCGACGGCGCTCCGCGTCGAGAACTCCGCGCACCCGGGACCGCAATGCGGTGGCGCCCGCTGCTGTTCGCCGCGGCCGCACTGCTGCTGTGGTCGTTGGTGATCCTGATTCTGATGCGGTGGGTGCCGGCGGTGACCGTCGACGACGCGGCGGGGACCTCGGCGCCGTCGGGCGCCGACGGTCGTGGCGACCCGGAGCGGGCTCGGCCCGCAGATGACGGTGACGCCCCCGTCGTGCTCGCCGTGCTCACCGGTGTGACTGTCGCGTTGATCGTCACGTCGGCCGCCACGACGCTGCTCGGACGCCGGCGCGCGCCGGCGGTGCCGGAGCAGTCAGCGGACCCCGGCGACGCCGCGCCCGCGCCGGTGCTCGACCTGGCCCGGGCCACCGAGCGGGGGCTGGCAGAGGTGGGCGACCTGAGCCGCGATCCGCGGCAGGCGATCATCGCCTGCTACCTGGCGATGGAACGTGAGCTGGAGAAGTCCCCCGGCACCGTCCCGCAGGACTCCGACACCCCAGCCGAAGTGCTGGCCCGGGCCGTGCAACGGCGGGTGCTGCCCGCAGACAGCGCCACCCGGCTGGTGGAACTGTTCGAAGAGGCGCGGTTCAGTCCGCACGTCATGGACGAAAGCCATCGCTGCGATGCGGTCGCCGCGCTTCGCCTGGTGCAGAGCGAGCTGCGATGGGCGGCGACGTGAGGAAGGTCGTGGTCTGCGGGGTGTTGGTGATCCTCGCTGTGCAGCTGTTGGCGGTGACCCAGTTCGACGGCGAAGCCGTGCTGGGTCTGACCGGCGCTGCGCTGGCGTGTGCGCTGATCGCGGCCCGGACCCGCCTTGATCCGCGGCAGGACGACACGACCGAATCGGTCACCGACGACGCCGATGAGGCACTGCGCCGGTGGTTGTTGCGCACCGAGACGCTGATCTCATGGGCGGAGTCGTCGCGGGCAGACTGGGACCGCCGGCTGCGCCCGATGCTGGCCCGGCAGTTCGAACTCGCCGCGGGCCACCGAAAGTCGAAGGACCCGAGGATGTTCGAGGCCACCGGTCGCATGCTGTTCGGTGACGAGCTGTGGCAGTGGGTGGACCCGGACAACATCGCCCGCGACGGCCACGGGCAGCCCGGGCCCGGCCGGGCCACCCTCGACGACATCCTGCAGCGACTGGAACGGCTGTGACCACTGCAGCGGTGACCACCGCACAGTGTGAGGCGGTGCTCGACGAGATCGGCCGCGCCGTCGTCGGGAAACGCCACGCGCTCCACCTCATTCTGGTCACCGTGCTCGCCCGCGGCCATGTGCTGGTGGAGGATCTGCCCGGCCTGGGCAAGACGCTGATCGCCAAATCGTTCGCCGCCGCGCTGGGCCTGGAGTTCACCCGGGTGCAGTTCACCCCCGATCTGCTGCCCGCCGATCTCCTCGGTTCGACGATCTACGACATGCAGTCCGGACGCTTCGAATTCCGCCGCGGTCCGATCTTCACGAACCTGCTGCTCGGTGACGAGATCAACCGCACCCCGCCGAAGACCCAGGCCGCACTGCTGGAGGCGATGGCCGAACACCAGGTCAGCGTCGACGGTGTGACACACCGGCTGCCCGAGCCGTTCCTGGTGCTGGCGACGGACAACCCGATCGAGTACGAGGGCACGTATCCGCTGCCCGAGGCGCAGCTGGACAGGTTCGCGATCAGGCTGGAACTGCGGTATCTCAGTGAGACCGAGGAGACCGCGATGTTGCGGCGCCGCCTCGACCGCGGGTCTGCGCCGGTGACGGTGCGGCAGGTTGTCGACGCCGGGGGTCTGTATGCCATGCAGGAGTCGGTCGAGCAGGTCAGCGTCCACGACGACGTGCTCGGTTACGTCGTCGCGTTGGCGGCCGCGAGCAGGCAGCACCCCCAGGTGGCGGTGGGGGCGAGCCCGCGCGCCGAGCTGGATCTGGTGCAACTGGCGCGGGCGCGGGCGCTGCTGCTCGGGCGCGACTACGTCATCCCGGAGGACGTCAAGGCGCTGGCGGTGCCCGCGTGGGCGCACCGCATCAGCCTCCGGCCCGAAATGTGGGTCCGGCGGGTTCAGGGCGCCGACGTGGTGGAGGAGCTGCTGCGCCGCACCCCGGTGCCCCGCGCCCGGGGGGCTTCCCAGTGACCGTCGAAATGCGTTGGCGGGCAGCGCCGTTGACCCGATCACTGGCCACCTGCGTGGCGGCAGCCCTGGTGGCCGCACTGGTCACCGGCCGGTGGGAGTTGGTGGCGTTCGCCGCTCCGCTGCTCGGCGTGCTGTGCTCGGTCGGCAGGCAGGCGGCGGTGCCGGTGGTGACCCTGCACGCGGATCCCGTCATCCAGCGGTGCTTCGAGGGCGAACGGATTCGCCTGACCGTGTCGGCCTGTGCGGACGACGGCAGCGCTGTCGCCCTGAGCGCGGTGCGGGATACCGGCCTGGACGTCGACGAGATCGGCGCGGCCGATGCCACGGGTCTGGTGCTGTCCGTCAGCGCGTCGCGCTGGGGGCGCTATCCGGTGAAAGTCACACTGCGGGTGAGCGCCCGGGGTGGTCTGCTGGAGGGGGTGGGTACCGCCGCCGCCGCGCAGGTGTGCGTATTTCCCATGGCGCCAACGCAATCCATCGCGATTCCGCGTACCGATCTGCTCGACCGGCTCGGCACCCACCTGACCCGTCACCGCGGCCCCGGTGTCGAGTTCGCCGACGTCCGGCCCTACCTGCCCGGTGACCAGTTGCGCACCGTCAACTGGCCGGTCAGCGCCAGTCGGGGTGCGCTGCACGTCACCGAACGGCTGACCGACCGGGCCGCCGATGTGGTGGTTCTCGTCGACACCTACCCGCAACCTCCCGGTCCGGCCACCGCCGCCACCGAGCGCACCGCGCGCGGCGCCGCCCAGGTGGTGCAGAGCGCGCTGCGATACGGGGACCGGGCCGGACTCGTCGCGCTCGGCGGCCGCGAGACCCGTTGGCTGGGAGCCGATATCGGGCAGCGACAGTTCTACCGGATACTCGACACGATGCTCGGCGCGTCAGACACCTTCGAAACCGCTCCCGGCACCCTGGCCCCACGTCCCGCGCTCCCCACGGCAGCGATCGTCATCGCGTTCTCCACGATGCTGGCCACCGAGTTCGCCCTGGCCCTGATCGATCTGCGCAAGCGCGGTCATCCCGTGCTCGCCGTCGACGTCCTCGACGGCAGCCCGGTCGAGGGTGACCACGACCCACTGGTGCACCGGATGTGGGCGATGCAACGGTCGTTCATGTACCGCGACATGGCGACCGTCGGGGTGGACATCGTGGCGTGGCCGGCCGCCGTCACACTGGACCAGGCGATGGCTGCGGTCCCGGCCCGGGGACGACGACGGTGACCGCCGGTATCGGGAAAGTCTTGACGACCACGATGTTCGGCCTGCTGATGGTGGCGGCGGCGGCCGGCGGCGGCGGACGGGGATCGGACGGTGCTGCGGCCCTGGTCTCGGTGGTCTCGGTGGTCTCGGTGGCCTCGGTGGTGGCGGTGATCGCCTCGGTATGGTGGCGCCGCGCGGCCACCGGGGCGGTGTTGGCGTCGGTGATCACCGTCGTCCTGGCCACCCCCGATCCGATGTGCACTGTGCTCGCCGGGCTGGCCGCCACCGCCTATCTCGTGCTGCGGCACTCCGATCCGACAGTCCCGTCGATGTCGTTCGCGGTGGGGTTCGCCGCGGTCGGAGCCGTGGCCGTGCTGGTGCCTGTCCAGATAGCGTGGCTGCCGCTGGTGGCGCCGGTGGCGCTGTTCACCGCTTATCTGTTGGCGCTGCAGCCCCTGCTGCCGCGCACCCGCTGAGCCATGCCGTCCGCCGGACGCTAGGGGCCTGCGTCCGCCCGCTCGGTGACCGTCTCGTCGGCCCGGATGAACGACATCAGCCGGGGAGCGGCGCGGGTCAACGGCCAGGTGACCACACCGGTCAGCAGCGTCAGCGCGCTCTGGGCCATCGACGGCGGCACATGGTCGGGGTCCATCAGATCGTTCTCCGCGAAAGGACTCTCGTCGGCTGCCACCATCGTCTCGGTGAACTTGCGCAGCGACCGTCCGGTCCCGCGCAGCGCATCGATCGCCGCGAGGAACGAGCCGCGGCGCAGCACTTCGCGCTGAAAATCCGGCAGCGGCACACCGAGATGTTCGGCCGCCAGATCGTCGCGGGTGTCGACGATGTGCCGTCGCACGTCGGCGCCGCCCTCGGAAGGTGCCTCCAGCGCGACATCGCACTCGCTGTCGAATCCCAACGAGCGGTTGTTGAGATTCGACGAGCCGATCCGCAGCAGCCGGTCGTCGATCACCATGACTTTGGCGTGCACATACACCGACGTCCCGCCCTTGATCGCCGGCCAGTACACGCCCAGGCGGCCGAACCGGTCGGCGTCCCACAACGTGTGCAGCAGACGCTCGCGGGCGCTGTCCATCGACTCCTGTTCCAGGCGGCTCTCGGAACTGCGGGGCAGCACGATCACCACTTCGGGTCCGTCCGGCTCGCGTAGCCGCTCGGCGAGCGCCTCGGCCAGGCTGCGGGCGGCCAGGTACTGGTTCTCCAGGTAGATGACGTGGCGTGCGGCGGCGATGGCCGCGAGGTTCAACGCCTCCACCTCCCGGACCTCGCTGCGCTGCGGCAGCGCCGGCAGGGTGCGGGCGATACCCACCTCGACGTCACACAGCGCGGCAGGCAGCCGCTCGGGCCAGATCGGCTCACGCGCCGAAACCGGCGGCAAGGTCTGACCGGTGGCAGCCTGCCATCGGTCACGGGCCTGCGCGGCGAGCACCCGCGCCGCGGCGCCGTTCACCGCCGCCGCGACCTCGTGTCGCGGACCGTAGGGCTGCCCCGAGGTCTGGCGGCCCGGTGCCGCGGGAAGGTGAGCGCGGGTGTCCCAGCGGCCGACGGTCAGATCGATACCCCCGCAGAACGCGATCTCGTCGTCGACGACCACGATCTTCTGGTGATGCACCGCTCCGGTGGGGCGCGCCCCGTCGACCGCGAAATGCATACGGTGCGAGGTGATCTGATTGAGCAGCGTCACCGGGGTGACACCGAACCAGAAGCCGTCGAAGGCGGGGAGCAGCCGCAGATTGGATTTGAGCAGGTACACCTGCAGATGCCGGCGGCCCCACAACAGCCAGTGCAGGAACAACCCGAGGTGATTGGGCCCGGCCAGCGTCGGCGCGACGGGTTCGAACGCGGTGCGGGAATCGAGGTCCCACCCGATCAGCATGATCCGGTGTTCGGCGCGCAACATCGCGATCTTGACCAGGGCCAGGTAGTCGGCTCCGTCGATGACCGGCGCGTACCGGTCGGCCCGGGCAGTCTGCCAGCACGTCGATCCGGGTACCAGGAGCCGGTCGGGGGCCCCGGCGGGGGCGTACTGCGACTCGTCTGACATCACTCGCCTTCGACGCTCACCTTCGACCGGTCGACGGGGGCACCCTTCGCCCCGTCGACCGGTCACCTCATGCACCGTGGCACGGCCACAGGACCGGAACCCGATGTCGCGAGCCTATGCCGTCGCCACATGGCGCGCCGCCGACCGGGATGACGGCCTGCTGACGGACCCGGCGCCCGGCTGGCGCGGGCGCTCAGGCGACGGTGCGCCGGAACTCGCTGGGGTTCACACCCCGGACCCGCTTGAACGCCGCGCTGAACGCGAAGGCGTCCGAGTAGCCGACCGTGCGCGCGACCTCGGCGACGGTCGCAGTCCGGCGCCTGCGCATCAGATCCACGGCCAGCGTCATACGCCATGCGGTGAGGTAGGTCAGGGGCGGCTCGCCGACGAGGTCGGTGAACCGTTTCGCCAGCGTCGAGCGCGACACCCCGGTGCGCTCGGCCAGCAGGGAAACCGTCCACGCAGCCGCGGGTTCGGCGTGCAGCAGACTCAGCGCGGCGCCGACGACCGGGTCACGCTGTGCGGTCCACCAGGCCGGGGGTTCACCGTGGGGTCGGTCGAACCACTCGCGCAGAGTACAGACCAGCATCCAGTCCAGCAGCCGGTCGAGCACCACCTGCTGGCCGGGGATGTCGAGCGCGACCTCGGCGGCGAGGTGGTCCAGGACGGCGTCGCCGGTTCCGCCGCCGGCCACACGCAGCAGCGGCGGCAGTGCGTCCAGCAGGCGCCTGCTGATCTCGCCGCCCACCGGATACGCGCCGACGATCAGCGTGGTCGCGCCGGTGTCGTCCTGCCGGTCCCGCCGGTGATCGGGGGCCGACAGGTCGTTCCAACCCAACCGGTGGCGGGTGCCACCCTGATCCGGCGTCGAACAGAACTCCCCACACGCGACCGGTTGGGCTCGGGTGTCGATCGCATCGACGAAAGTGAACGTCGCGGGACCCTTCACGACGACGGTGTCGCGGGCTCGCAGCGGTTCGGGTTCGCCGTGCTCCGGCACGATCCAGCCGTCGCCGTCGAGCACGGTGCACAGGGTCAGTGGGGCTCCGTCGACGAAGTGCAGCGCCCAGGGCGGTGTCAGTGTCGAGGCGCCGAACAACGACCCGTGTGCACGCAGTCCTCGACACAGGTCACCGAAGACATCCACCCCGACAGGTTAGACGATCACCGAGGGAAAACCGCTGTTGTCCACCTATTCGTCCGAGCGTGACGACGCGGTGATATGCGCCGGATCCGATTACCGGCCCGGACATCGGGAACACCATGGGTGAAACGGTCGGCTACGACAGTGGAGAGCGCTACCACAGTGCAGAAACCTACGACAGTGCAGAAAGCGCAAAGCGCGGAGATACCCGGGGCGCGGCACGACCCCCCGGTGCTGCTGTACGACGGCGTCTGCGGATTCTGCAACGGCGCCGTCCAGACCATCCTGCGACTGGACCGGCGCGGGGATCTGCGATTCGCTGCCCTGGACAGTGATTTCGCCAAGGCGGTGATCGACCGGCATCCGGCGCTCGCCGGCGTCGACTCCGTGGTCTTCGTCGACGATCCGGGCGGTCCGACCGAGCAGGTGTCGGTCAAATCCGCCGCGGCCCTGCGCGTCACGGACTACCTCGGTGGTCCCTGGCGGGTGCTGTTGGCGGCGCGAGTGATCCCGGCGCCGGTGCGCGACCGTCTCTACGACGGCTTCGCCCGGATCCGGTACCGGGTATTCGGCACCCGCGACACCTGCCCCATCCCCGAACCGCACGTGCGGGCCCGCTTCATGGGTTGACGGCCGGCCCTCAGGCGGTGCCGATCAGGACCGGATCAGTTCCGGATGTGCCGGATCAGTTCCGGATGTGCCGGATCAGTTCCAGATGTGTACGCGCCGTTCCGGTTCCAGGTAGAGCTCGTCGTTCGGTCCGACCCCGAACGCCTCGTAGAACGCATCCATGTTGCGGATGACGCCGTTGCAGCGGAATTCCGGAGGTGAGTGTGGGTCCACCGCCAGACGCCGGATCGCCTCCGCCTCACGCGATTTGGTGCGCCACACCTGAGCCCAGCCGTAGAAGACCCGCTGCTCCCCGGTCAGCCCGTCGATCACCGGGGCCGGCCGGCCCTGCAGCGAGAGCCGGTAGGCCAGCAACGCGATCGACAGACCACCGAGATCGCCGATGTTCTCCCCGACGGTGAACGCACCGTTCACGTGATGAGTACCGTCCAGCCCGCGCGGCACGAATTCCTGATACTGGTCGATCAATGCCGTTGTGCGCTTGCCGAACTCGGCCCGATCCTGGTCGGTCCACCAGTCCACGAGATTGCCGTCGCCGTCGTACTTGGCGCCCTGATCGTCGAACCCATGTCCGATCTCGTGCCCGATCACCGCCCCGATGCCCCCGTAGTTGGCGGCGTCGTCGGCGTCGGCGTCGAAGAACGGCGGCTGCAGAATCGCTGCCGGGAACACGATCTCGTTCATGCCGGGGTTGTAGTACGCGTTGACGGTCTGCGGTGTCATGAACCACTCGTCGCGGTCCACCGGTCCGCCGAGCTTGGCCAGCTCGCGGTCGTACTCCAGCGCGTAGCCGCGCCGGTAGTTGCCGTACAGATCGTCGCGGGCGATCTCCAACGCCGAATAATCCCGCCACTTGTTCGGGTAGCCGATCTTCGGGGTGAACTTGTCGAGCTTGACCAGCGCCTTCTGCCGGGTCTCCGGGGTCATCCAGTCCAATGAGTTGATGCTGACCCGGTAGGCCTCCCTCAGGTTGGCGACCAGCTCGTCGATGCGCGCCTTGGCCTGCGGCGGGAAATGCCGTTGGACGTACAGGCGGCCGAGCGCCTCACCCATCAGACTCTCTACCACCGAAACCCCGCGCTTCCAGCGCTCGCGGATCGCCTCGGTGCCCGAGAGTTTGCGGCCGTAGAACGAGAAGTCTTCGGCGATCAACTCATCGGTGAGCAACGAAGCCCTGGAATGGATCACCCGCCAGCGCAACCAGTTCTTCCATTCCTGCAGGCTGTGCCCGGCCCACAGCCGCGCGAACGCGGTCAGGAAGTCCGGCTGGCGCACCACCATCTCGGCGGCCTGCTCGGGCCCGGCGCCCAGGCCGGCCAGCCACCCCGCCCAGTCGAAGCCCGGCGCCTGCTCGGCCACCTCGGTGAAGGTGCGCAGGTTGTAGGTCAGGTCGGCGTCGCGGCGCTTGACCACGTCCCAGTGTGCCGCTGCGATCTCGGACTCCAACGCCACGATCGCGGATGCGGTCGCCCGGTGATCCGCGGTCGCATCTGCCTCGACCAGGCCCAGCATCGCCGCGATGTGCCCGGGGTAGGCCGCCAGGATCTCCGCGTGCTGCCCGTCGCGGAAATAGGACTCGTCGGGCAGCCCGATCCCGGACTGCGTCAGGTGCAGCAGGTAGCGGGTGGAGTCCTTGGAGTCGGTGTCGACGTACACACCGGTGCCGCCGCCGACGCCGGTGCGCTGCAGCGCACCCATCACCCGGGCCAGTTCCTCCGGCGTCGCGGCCCCGTCCACCGTCGCCAGCTCGTCGAGCAGCGGCTGAAGCCCCCGCGTGCGGACGGTGTCCTCGTCCATGAAGCTGGCGAACAGATCGCCGATGCGCTGCTCATCGGTGCCGTGCGGGGCGCCGGATGTCGCGGCCTCGTCGATCAGGTCGCGGATCTGCTCCTCGGCGCGGTCGTAAAGGGTGCGAAAGGCGCCGTCGGTGGCCCGGTCCGGCGGGATCTGATATTCGGCGAGCCAGCGTCCGTTCACGTGACCGAAGAGATCGTCCTGGGGGCGAGCCTGGGTGTCGACGTAGCGCAGGTCGATCCCTGAGACCGCGCCCGAGGAGGATGCGGATGCGGATTCCGGGGATGGGGATGAGGTCGAGGATGTCGCTTCTACCGTCACCCCGACATCCTTCCAGAAACGTGCCGGTACCCTCACGCGCATGCCCGATGACGAGCAGCTTTCCGATCAGCGACCGACCGACGCCGCGGTGTTCAGCGCGTTCGGCGTCGCATCGGCGGTCCTCGGGGTGCTGGCCGTCGTCGCGGTCGTGTCGGCGACCCTGATCTGGATCGGCCATCGTGACGACACCGAAGAGCTGAGGTACCGGACGCAGGTACTGCAGACCGCCGCCGAGTGGACCGATGTGCTGATCAACATGAACGCCGACAGCGTCGATGCCGATATGACGACGCTGCACGAGGGCACCGTCGGGCAGCTCAACGTCGACTTCGAGACCGCCGTCGAGCCCTACCGCAAGCTGGTGCAGACGCTGCAGTCCCGCACCACCGGCCAGATCGACTCGGTGGCGATCGAGACCATCCACCACCCGCGGCCGGGGGAGACGCCGGACCCCGACGGGGATCTGGAGGGTTTCGCATCGCGCACCGACAGCGTGCTGGTCGTCGCGACGTCGGTCTCGGAGAACGCCGGCACCGACACGCCGCGGACAGTGCGGTGGAACCTGCGTCTGGACGTCGCCGACGTCGACGGCAGGCTGGCCGTGTCCCGGTTGGAGTCGATCCGATGAGGAACCGGCTGCGTGTCCTGGCGTTCGACCTGCTGGCGCCGCTGGCGGCGGTGGCCGCGTTGGTGTACATCGGCCTCGCGCTGCAGTGGCCGCTGTGGTGGGTGTCGGTGTGCTCGGTGTTGTGTCTGCTCGTGGTTCAGGGGATGGCCGTCAACGGCGTGCTCGCGCGCCGGGACGGGGTCACCGTCGGAACCGATGACGACGGTCCTGTGTTGCGGCTGGCGGTCATCGCGGTCACCACGGCCGCGTTGGTGGCCGCCGTGGTGGTCGGGTACACCCAGTGGACGCGGCCCGACCGCGCGTTGCGCGCCGACAGTGCCGAGGTGGCAGGTATCGCCAGCAGCGTGGCCGAGGCGTCGGCGACGTTCACGCCGCAAGACCCCACGGCGTCGATCGACCGTGCCGCCGGCCTGATGTCGACCGCGAGCGCCGAACGGTTCAGGAACGAATTCGCGGCCGTGGCGGAGGACCTCGCAAGCCGAAATGTCTCGGCGCAGGCGAATACGGTCTCTGCCGGTGTCGAGGCCATCGGACCGGACGCGGCCAGCGTCGCAGTGCTCCTGCGAGGCACTCAGAGCGTCCCCGGACGGCAGCCCGACACCGCGGTACTGGCGCTGCGGGTGGCGCTGTCGAAGTCCGATGGCCGCTGGATCGTCGAGGACGTCTCGCCGATCCATTCCCGTTAGGGGCGCTGTGCCGAGTCGAGCAGTGCCGTGACCAGCTCGGCGGGGTGGCTGAGCGCGACGAGGTGACCGCCGGGGACCACCTGAACCTCCAGGCCGAGGCGCTCGCGCACCACCCGGCGTTGGAAGTCCAGCGGGAACAACCGGTCCTGCTCGCCGACCAGCACCCTGGTCGCGACCTCGGGCCAGTCGGGCAGTGGCCACGGTTCGAGGAACGGCGTGTCGGACTGGTCGGGTTCGGGCCGGCGCAGCGCCTCCGCCCGAACTTCGGCGGGCACATCGTGGAAGAAGTCCTCGACGAAGTCGAACTCTGTTCTGTCGAGCCCGATCTCACGGAAGTACTCGATCTGGGCCGGCTTCTGACCGGTGTTCTCCCACCACTGCCCCCCGGATTCACCGGGCTTGGGCACCATCGGATTGACCAGCACCAGCGATTCGGTGGGCAACCGTTCGGCCACGATCGGCGCGGTCATCGCCCCCATCGACTGACCGACCACCGTCAACGGTCCGGCCGTTTCCATCGCGGCGACCGAGGCGACGTCGGCGTAGGTCAGCAGGTCGGCGTCGACATCGTCGGCGGGCAGATCCACCGCGATCGCCTCGACGCCGGCGGCTTCGAGAAGCTCCACCACCCGGTGCCAGTACCACGCGCTGCCGCCGGCACCGGGGATCAGCAGATAGGCCATCGGGATCAGTCGCCGCTGCGCTGGGCGCGCATCTTGGCGAACCGCTCCGAGAGCCGGCCCATCCGGATCATCAACGACGCCGGCGGGCTGGTGCTGCCCCGCAGGTAGGCGGCGAAGTCGTCGGCGGGAACGCCGATGCGGGAGGCGAACTCGTGTTCGCCCAGGCCGGACCGATCCAGTAACAGGTGCACGTGCCGGGCGACCTCGGCACACTCGTTGGCCTCGAGGTGTTCGCGGGTGCGGGTCAGCACCTCCGACATCGCCCGCGACACACCGTAGGGCCGGGCCGTCTCCAGCACCTCTTCGACCTGACGCGCCGTTCTGCCGAACGGGTCGCGTTTGATCGCCACCACGATGCGCTGCCACACGGCGAGATCGTCGTTCTCCAAGGCGGCTCGGATCGCGGCGGTCGGCCAGAACTCCACCGGCCGGTCGTCGGCGGGCGGGGCCGCGCGGCGGCCCGCGCCGCGTACCTCGGGCATCTCAGGAGCCACCATCACCTCGTCTCCTCCAGCATGGCCACTGCCACCGAGAGGCAGCGTTGCCTGACCTTGGCCCACTCGGCCTCCTCCTCGGCCCCGGCCGCGGCGAGATCCGGCCCGTCCGACGGCACCGGCTCGGCCAACCGCCGCACCAGCTGAGTGGCTACCCAGTGGCCCGCGCGGGCTGGTTGCCCAGCGTAATACCGGTCCATGCCGCTGAGCACATCAGCTGCGGTGTCGACGTCCATGGAATCCACCAGTTCGGCGAGTTCCCGATAATCGCGGGCGCTGTTGCGCTGCATGACCAGGAAGCTCTTGAGCCGCAGCGTCTCGGCACCGGTCGGGATCTGCAGCCGGTCGCCGGTGGGAAGCAGCACGTTCGTCGTCTCCATCGGGCTGATCCGCTCCATCTGCGCCGGCCCGCCGGCCCGTTCCGCCTGCGCCGGCCCGCCCGCCTGTTCCGCCTGCGCCGGCCCGCCGGCCCGCTCGTAGGCGAGGGCGTCCAGCGCCACATCGAGCCGGCCGCGCCACATCGTCACCGGATGCTTGGGTAGCTTGACCGCGACGGTCTTGCCGTGGGCCCGGTTGCTGACGGCCGCGGTGATCCGCTCGTCGCGCCCGACCCGGCCCCCGATCTTCGCGCAGGGTTGGCAACCGCTGAAAGCCAGCGGGTCGGCTACTGTGATTGATTGTGGCGCAAGTGTTTTCAGTTTGGCGGCGGACTTGACGACGGTGCGCAGATCCGCACCCGTCGGGGCCAGCGCCGAGATGTCGTCGGGGATGATCACCAGATCGCCGATGTCGGCCTTCGGTAGCGGCTTCTCGAAGTCGACCGACGGCAGAATGCGGTCCAGCCAGCGCGGCAACCACCAGTTCCATTCGTCGAACATGGCCATCAACGCGGGCACCAGCACCAGGCGCACGATGGTGGCGTCCACCGCGATGGCCACCGCGCACGCGACGCCCAGCTGCGCCACCAGCGGCATGCCGGCGAAGGCGAAGCCGATGAACACCGCGATCATGATCAGCGCGGCACTGGTGATGGTGCGCGCGCTGGTCGACACGCCGTAGGCGACGGCATCGCGGGTGTTGCCGGTCTGCAGGAACCGTTCCCGGATCCGGGTCAGCAGGAAGATCTCGTAATCCATCGACAGCCCGAACGTCAACGCCAGCACCAACGGCGGGATCGTGCTGTCCAGGGAGGGAAGCTGTTTGAAGCCCAGGTCGGTGAGCCAGCCCCACTGGAAGACCACGACCAGGGAGCCGTAGGCCGCGCCGACCGACAGCACGGTCATCAGCACGCCCTTGAACGCCAGGAAGACCGACCGGATGGCGATCAGCAGCATCACGAAGGCGATCAGTGCCACGAACACGAAGACCAACGGCTGGGTCTCGGAAACCCGATCATCGAAATCGTTGATCAGCGCGGTCGGGCCGCCCACATCGACGCGCGCGGTGTCGCCGACGACCTCGGGCAGTTGTGCGCGCATCCAGTCCACCGTGTCGCGGGCACTGAGATCCTCCGGGTCGACCGACAGCACGGCCGACAGCAGGACGCTGCGGTAGTTGTTGCCGAAAACCGGGGGGGACACCGACACCGTGTGCGGTGCCTCGGTCATCTTCTCGCGGACCTCGGCCAGCAGCGGTTCCTTCGCCGGCGCCGAGGCGGCGTTGCCCTCGGGGAAGGTGATCAAGACCCGGACCGGCCCCAGCGCGCCGGGACCGAGCGCTTCGGCGGCCGCGTTGACCCCGCCACGGATCTCATGGGTCGGGTCGAACTGGCGTTGCATGCTGTTGCCCAACACCATCGAGAACGCAGGCGCGGCGAGGATGAGCAGCAGCACCGAGGCCGCCAGCGCCGACAGCCACGGCCTGCGCATCACCCCGCCGACCCAGCGGGTCCAGAACCTGGACTGGGTGGCCTCCGCGCGCCGGCCCCACTGCAGATAGGACGACCGTCGGGCGGCCCGGCGGCCGAAGGTGGCGAGCACCGCCGGGGTCAGGGTCGTCGACGTCAGCACCGCGATCGCGACGGCCAGGATCGCTCCGGTGGCCATCGACTCCAGCACCGGGGTGTTGATCAGATAGATGCCGGTGACCGAGGCGATCACGGTGAGACCCGACAGCACCACCGCCAGACCCGACGTCGCCATCGCGGCGTCGGCGGCGTCCTCGGGTTCTCGTCCGGCCCGCAACTCCTCCCGGAACCGCATCAGGATGAACAGCGAGTAGTCGATGGCCACCGCGATGCCGAACATGGACACCGTCGAGGTGACGAACACCGACATCGTGGTGTGCATGGACAGCACGAAGACCACACCCATCGTCACCACGACGGTGCAAAGTCCGAGCAGCAGCGGCATCGCCGCCGCCGCCAGCGATCCGAACACCGCGAGCAGGATGATCAGGACGATCGGGAAGTTCCACTTCTCGGCTTGCGCGACGTCGTGTTTGGTGGCCAGCGTCGCCGCTGCGCCCAGCGCGCCCTGACCGATGACGTAGAGCCGGACCTTGCCGTTCTCCATCTCGCCCGGTTCGTAACCGTCGATGCCGACCTTCTCGCGCAACTGTTTGGCGATGTCGACAGCGCCGGTGTTCTCAAAGTCCAGTTGCAGCGTGATGACATAGGGCCGGTCCGGGGCGGGCGCGGGTTGCTGCGGTGTGGGTACCACGGTCACGCTCGGCACCTCGGCCGCCAGCCGTTCCAGGTGGGCGACGGCGTCGTTCATATCGTCGAACGAGGCATCCGGCCGCGGGGCGGCCACCAGGGCCAACGGCGAGGCACCCTGGTCGGGGAACTGGTCCTCAAGCTGCCGCTGGACGTAGAGCGACTGGGAACCCTGGACTTCGAACCCGCCGCCAGTCAGGTTGCCGGACTGGTTCACCGCCAACCAAATCGAGGGCGCCAGCAGGAGCAGCCAGACCAGAAAGACCGCCCAGCGGAATCTGCGCAGGTTGCTGCTCACGCGCATCATGAACTGCTGGATCGGAACTCCCCACTTTCTCCCCGGGTGCTGCTAGCGGAAGGGTACAGCAGGATTCTGCAGGTCTGCCGGGCTCAAATGAGCTGCCAGAAATGCCTCATGCAGCTCTAATACGCGCAGCTTGGGGTCGTGGATTCGGCAGCCCGGCCGAACCGATGGCAGTATGGCGATGGTCAAACACTGGCGTCGGGGACCCTCTGCTCATCATCGCAGCATGTTTGCGAAGCACGTCACGTGTTAGCGAACTGTTAGGAGTTCGTCATGCATCTGCCCAGGAAATTCGACGCCGCCGCGGTCGGGATCGGCGCCGCCACAGTGCTCGCCGCGACAGCGATCGCCGCGACAGTGCTCGCCCCGGCGGCCGTCGCGGCCCCGGACCCGTGCGCGGCCAGCGAAGTCGCCAGGACCGTCGCAGAGGTCGCCACCTACACCGGCAATTACCTGGAGGCCAACCCGGAGGCCAATCGGGCGATCACCACCATCTCCCAGCGGGAGGCCGGGCCGCAGTCGATCGCGGCACTCAAGACCTATTTCGACGCCAACCCGCAGGTGGCCTCGGATCTGCAGCGGTTGCAGCAGCCGCTGGTGGCGTTGTCGGGCACATGCAAACTCCCCGTGACGTTGCCGCAGGTGTTCGGGTTGATGCAGGCCGCCCAGCAGGGTCCGGCGCTGCCGGTGTCACAGAACGTCGCGGCCCCGATCGCAGGTTGATCGGCCCGCCGTTCCTGCGGACTTTCTCATGATCGGTTAACCGCTAGGCAAGAAAGTGGGCGCGGGTTCTGCTTAGCTTTCTAGGATGGTCTCGACCGGCCACCGACATAGGTCGGTCCACCTCTGAAGAAGGAGCCTTCATGTTGTTCTCGGCCCCAGCTGTGCGCCGCGCGGTCGCGGGTGCGCTTGGCGCAGGCGCGGTCTCCGGCGGGATGCTGTTCGGCGTCTTGCCCGCCGCTTCGGCCCAGCCCGCACCCCCGCCGCCGAACTGCTCGGCGGCTGATTTCGCCGGGGTGGCCTCCGGGGTGTCGGCGGCATCGTCGGCGTACCTGTTCACCCACCCCGAGGTGAACGACTTCTTCAGCGGCTTGCACGGTATGCCGCACGAGCAGATCCGTACCGAGGTTGCCGAATACCTAGAGGTCCACCCCCAGGTCAGTGCGGAACTGCGTGGCATCCGCCAGCCGCTGGCTGACATCAAACATCGGTGCGGGTTCACCCCCGAGGACCCCGACGGCCCGAACTTCCCGTAACGCCGGTGCGGGACAGGGTGGATACTCCGCCCGCTCGTGGGGGGGAGCTGTCCGCCCAGGACGGCGCGGGTCGGACGGTGTTGATGGTCGACGACGACCCGGACGTACGGACCTCGGTTGCCCGCGGTCTGCGGCATTCGGGGTTCGACGTCAGGGTCGCCGCGACCGGTAAAGAGGCGCTTCGGCTGCTGTCCAGCGAAGCGCACGACGCGTTGGTGCTCGACGTGCAGATGCCCGAACTCGACGGCGTGGCGGTGGTCACCGCGTTGCGGGCGCTCGGCAATGACATCCCGATCTGCGTGTTGTCGGCGCGCGACACCGTCAACGACAGGATCGCCGGGCTCGAGGCGGGTGCCGACGATTACCTGACCAAACCGTTCGACCTCGGGGAGCTGGTCGCCCGGCTGCACGCATTGCTGCGCCGCGCGCACCATTCCGACCCCACCTCGGACACCATGACGGTGGGTTCGCTGACCATCGACACCGCGCGCCGGTTGGTGTTCGTGGCGGGCGAGCGGGTCGAGCTGACCAAGCGCGAATTCGACCTGTTGGCCGCGCTCGCCGAGAACGCGGGCGTGGTGTTGAGCAGGCAACGGCTGCTCGAGCTCGTCTGGGGCTACGACTTCGACGTCGACACCAACGTCGCCGACGTGTTCGTCTCCTATCTGCGCCGCAAGTTGGAGCGCGACAACCTGCCACGCGTCATACACACAGTGCGCGGCATCGGGTATGTGCTGCGGGAAGAGCCGTGACCGGCGCAGCGGGAGATCTCTTCGGGCAGGCGCGCAGGGGCACGTCGCAGAGGCACGTGGTCCGCTGAACCGCCCGAGACTTCCGAGATTTCTCCGATCGGCGTCCCTGCGGACCAGGGTGGCCGTCGCTGCGGCGGCCGCCGCGGCCGCGGTGGTGGCCGCGTTCACCATCCTCACCTCGCTCGTCCTGGCGAGCAACGACGAAGCTCAGCTCGATCGCCGTCTCGACGCGATCGTCGACGCCAGCGTCTTTCCCGACCAGCTCTCCGATCCGCGCCGCGGTGTCCTGCAGACCGGCCGGTCGCGGTCGACCGGTCAGGTGGTGTTCCAACGCGGCTTCCAGCTGCCCCCGCTCCCCCCGGGAACCGAGACCGTGATGGTGAACGGGGTCGAGTACCGGGTGCGCACCCTGCCGGTCCCCCAGGAGGGCGGGGTGCTGATGTCCATCGGTATCCGGGCCGACAGCATCCTGTTGAGCCGGGCCAGGATTCCGCTGTACATCGGTGTCGGCGTGGGCACCGTGCTGCTCGCCGGTGTGCTCGGCTGGCTGTTGGCGGGCCCGGCGATCCGGCCGCTGCGCAAACTCACCGAGCACACCAAGCGGTTACACGACGGCAGCGAGCAGATCCCGGCGGTGCATGGGGTGCGGGAAGCCGAGGATCTGTCCGAGGCGATGAGCGCGATGCTCGACCGGCTGGCCGCCGCGCAGCTGGCCACCACGAACTCGCTGCAGGCCGCCCAGGATTTCGCCGCGAACGCCGCTCATGAGTTACGCACCCCGTTGACCGCGATGCGCGCCGACCTCGACACGCTGCGGATCCACAATCTGCCCGAGGACGAACGCGATGAGGTGGTCGCCGACCTGTCGCGCGCGCAGCGCCGCGTGGAAGGCATCATCACCGCGCTGGGTCAGCTCGCATCCGGGCAGCTGGCCCAGGTCGAGGACCGCGAGGTCATCATCGTCACCGATCTGCTCGATCGGGTCGCACGCGAGAACATGCGGGTCCGGCGGGACGTGCAGATCGACATCGAAGCGGCCGACGATCTGGGCACCGTGCTGGGATGGCCCGGCGGTCTGCGCCTCGCGGTGGACAACCTGGTGCGTAACGCCATCACCCACGGCCAGGCCACCCGCATCGTGCTGGCCGCCCGCCGCAGCGGCGATGTAGTGACCTTCACCGTCGACGACAACGGTCACGGCCTGCCCGCCGAGGAACATCAGGCGGTGCTGGGCCGGTTCTCCCGTGGGAGCAATGCCGCCCCGGGCGGGTCGGGTCTCGGATTGGCGCTCGTCGCCCAGCAGGCGGCGTTGCACGGTGGGACCATCACGCTGTCCGACGGTCCGCTCGGTGGTCTGCGTGCGACCCTGACGGTGTCGAGTGAGCCTGAGCCACCAGGGGATTGGGACTCATGAGCGGTGCGCGGCGCGCCGCGCCGACACCTGCGCCGCGGCGCGCCAGCCGAGCAGCAGCACCGCCGTGGTCACCGATGCCACCACGATGAAACTGGCGGCGGTGCCCTGAGAGGTGGCTCTGCGCAGCAGCATCGCGATCACCACCGTCGCCGCCCACACCACCAGACCGGTGGGAACCAGTGCCGTCGGCCGCCGCCAGCCGCCGGCCAGCAGCCACCCGGCGGCGGTACCGGTGAGGAACGGCCAGGCGGTCTCGGCGACACCGGTGACCGTCAGCCCTTCGGCATGGCTACGCCGACCGATCACGCAGAACACCACGACGCATCCGAGGTCGATGGCCAGGGCGCGCAGCGCCGGCCCGGCGGACCGGGACTCGGTGGTCGGTTCGATCGTCACCTGGCCAGGCTAGCGATCGGGGCGATCAGGCGGCGCACCGGATTTTTCGTCCGGTGGATGAGAGGCTTCCGGGTCCGGGCTGAACAGCGGTGGGGTTTCGGCGCGGTCCGGCATCGGGGCAGCGGAGTCGGGGTCGAGATGGCTCTCGGTGCGGAACATGAAGAAGAACACCACCCACCCGATCGCGGCGATGAAGATCCAGCTGATGAGGCGGTAGATCAGCATCGCCGAGATCGCCGACGCCAGTGACATCCCGCTGGACACCAGCCCGGGTACCAGGACGGCCTCGACCACCAGCAGGCCGCCGGGCATCAGCGGGATGGAGCCGACGGCGCGCGCAGCCGCGTAGGCGACCATCACCCCCGCCACCGAGGGGTGGCCGCCGGTGGCGTAGCAGGCGAACAGCAGGCACGCGACGTCGGCAATCCAGTTGAACAGCGACCAGCCGAAAGCCGTCCCGAGAGCGCGGCGGCTCAGCTGCACCGCCTCCAGCTGGGCCAGGATCTCGCGCCATTTCGCCAGGCCGGTTTCGGGCGGCTTGTTCCGCACCGAGTTCACCCACGTCAGCACCCGCACGCCGATTCCGTCGATGAGTTCCGGGCGGGTCGCCACCGCCTGGGCCAACAGGATCAATGCCAGGAATCCGCCGAGGGAGAAGATCAGCGACAGCGGGTTCTCGCTCGCGCCGAGCAGGAACGCTCCGCCGAGGCCGAGCAGCGCCAGCCCGATCACCTGCAGCACACCGCTCATGACGAGCTGCCACGACGCGATCAGCGGGGAGGCACCCCAGAGCCGCTGCTGGCGGTAGATGAAGGTGGCCGACAGCACCGGACCGCCCGGCATCGTGGTGGACAACGCGTTGCCCGCGTAGAAGGCCGCCTCGGAGCGCCACTGGTGCACGATGACGCCCGCCGAGCGCAGTAGGGTGCGCTGGATCTGGGCGAAGCTGTGCATCGATGCCATGGCCGCGCCCGCCGCGGCCAGCACCCACCACCAGTTCGCCGACACCAGGCTCTTCCACGCCTTGGCGAGCTGATCGCGCACCAGCGCCAGTTCGACCGCCAGCACGATGACGGCGAGCGCGATGAGCGCCCAGCGCAGCCACCAGTACTTACCGCGAGTCCGCTCGGGCTCGGCGGGCCCGGTGTGCGCGTCGCTCGCGGGGGCGTCGTGAGACACGCCCTACAGGGTAAGCCGCGAAAAGGCCGAAACTGCAGATCCGGGGCACGCACTGGCGGGGCCGTTACGCTACCGGAATGTCAGCCGGTCCGTCCTTCGACACCTTCGCCGACGCTTCGGTGGCACCGCTGGTCCGTAAGGCCGCGGCCTGGTCGTGGCGGCTGCTGGTGATCCTGGCCGCCGTCGTCGCGCTGCTGTGGGTCGTGCTGCAGTTGGAGATCCTCGTCGTTCCCGTCGCGCTGGCTACCATCCTGGCCGCGCTGCTGCTTCCCGTGGTCGACTTCCTGGACCGTCGCGGCGCCCCGAGGGGCGGCGCGGTCGCGCTGGTTCTGTTGACCGGTTTCGCCTTGTTCGGCGGCCTGCTGGCGTTCGTCGTCAACCAATTCATCGAAGGGGCACCGGAATTGGTGACCCAGGTGTCGACGAGCATCGAAGGCCTGGGTCGGTGGCTGACGGACGGGCCGCTCGGGGTCAGTCCGGCGCAGATCAACGAGGCACGCGATGCGGCGATCGAGGCGCTACGCAGCAATCAGGAGAAGCTGACCAGTGGGGCGCTGTCGACGGCCGGCACCGTGACCGAGATCGTCACCGGTGCGCTGCTGGTGCTGTTCACGCTGATCTTCCTGCTGCACGGGGGACGCAACATCTTCGGATTCGTCACCAAGGTGTTTCCGGGACATGTGCGCGACCGGGTGCGCGATGCGGGCCGCGCAGGCTTCCGATCGTTGATCGGGTACGTGCGCGCGACGTTTCTGGTGGCGGCCGTCGATGCCATCGGTATCGGGGTGGGGCTGGCCATCATGGGAATCCCGCTGGCGCTCCCGCTGGCGTCGCTGGTGTTCCTGGGCGCGTTCGTACCGCTTGTCGGTGCGGTGGTGACGGGATTCTTGGCGGTCATCGTCGCGCTCATCGCCAAGGGCTGGATCTACGGGCTGATCACCCTCGGTTTGATCATCGCGGTGCAGCAACTGGAAGGTCACGTGCTGCAGCCGCTGGTGATGGGACGTGCGGTGGCCATCCATCCGTTGGCGATCGTGTTGGCGATCGCAGGCGGTGCCGTGCTCGCCGGCATCGTGGGCGCGCTGCTGGCCGTGCCGGCGCTGGCGTTCCTCAACAGCGCTCTGCGGGTCCTGCTCGCCGAGGATCCGGCTGCCGAAGAGGCCGCCATGGAGGCCGAGGACGATGCGTTGATCAACGCCGAACCTGATGACGTCGACGTAGCACGGGAGTAGGTTCTCGCCTCCTTGGCACGGCCCGCCCCCGGGTGAGCAACTGGCCCAGCCCCCGGCGTGCAGAGCCCAGCCCCCGGCCGAGCCCAGCCCGGCGTGCCCAGCCGCTCCAGCCACTCCTGTGGGCCCAGCCGCCAAGCCCGGGGATCGTCGAGTCCGACCGATCCGCTTCTTGCAGGCAGTTACTCGCACTTTCCCTGCACAACGTAGATCCGTGGGGTGCGTGCGACCATTCGCGACCACCAGGGACCACCAGGGACCGTCGCGACCACCAGGGACCGTCGCGACCACCAGGGACCACCAGGGACCGTCGCGACCACCAGGTACCGTCGGGACCACCAGGGGCCTCGGGACCGGCTGGCCCACCCGCAGACGCAGCTACAGCCGGCCCTCGCGGCGTAGCAGATCCTGAGCACTCAGCCCGCCGCCACCACGTCGCGACGTGTCGTCGTCGGGCCGGGTGTTGAGCTTCTCCGTCGCCGCCTCGGTGTCCGGCTTGCGCTGTGCCGGAATCGCCCGGGTGGCCGCATCGTCGGCATCGTCCTGTGCCGGGATCGCCGTGGTCGGCGGTGCCGGGATCGCCGTGGTCGGCTCGTGAGCTCCGCCGGCGTCGGGCATGGCCCGCGTCGGCTCGGCGGACGGGCGTGGCGGCTGCGCCGGAGCGGAACCGCCCCCGCGCAGGTCGCCCAACCACGACTCGATCTCGCGTTCGTCACGCGCCGGTGGGGGCGCAGCAGGCTTCTCGGTCGCGCGCTGGGCCGCCGCGGCGGCGCTGCTGACCGCGTTGCGAACCGCGTTCTTCGCGATCGACAGCCGGGTGGTCTGCGGCTCCTCCTCGGCCGGCGCCGGCGGGCGGGGCGGCGCGCTGGGCAGGCGGGTGGTGCCCGCCGCGGACGGGTCACCTGCCCGAGGTGGGGCGGTCATCCGCGTTGTCGCCAGCGGGCGCGCTGCCGGGGCCGGGTGGGTCGGATCGTGCGGCGGCATCGGCCGCGGCGGCACAGTCACCGGTGGACCACCGGCGCCCACCAGCGCCTCGGCGGGTGCGGGGCTCTCGCGAACGGTCGGACGCTTGCGCTCATCGGGTAGCTCGGTCTCGCCGAGGCCCATCTTCTCCTGGACGCGCTTCATCCAGCGCGGCGCCCACCAGCAGTCGTCGCCGAGCAACTTCATGATCGCCGGCACCAGGAACATTCGGATGATCGTGGCGTCCAGCAGCAGCGCGATCAGCAGCCCGAAGGCGAGGTACTTCATCATCACCAGGTCGGAGAACACGAACGCCCCGGCGACCACGGCAAGGACCAGTGCCGCACCCGTGATGAGCCGGCCGGTGGTCGCGGTGCCGATACGGATTGCCTCGGTGGTGGACATCCCGCGTTCGCGGGCCTCCACCATTCGGGAGACCAGGAACACCTCGTAGTCGGTGGACAGGCCCCAGATCACCGCGATGATCAGGCCGATCATCGGCGCCATCAGTGGCTGCGGCGTGTAGTTCATCAGTCCTGAGCCGTGGCCGTCGACGAACATCCAGGTCAGGATCCCCATCGTGGATCCGAGGGTGAGCGCGCTCATCAGCGCCGCCTTGATCGGCAGCACGATCGAGCCGAACGCCAGGAACATCAGAATCGTGGTGGTGATGATCAGCACCGCCACCATCAGCGGCAGCCTGTCGAACAGGCTGTGAATACTGTCCTGTTCCAGGGCAGGCGTACCGCCGACCGAGACCTCCAGACCGCGTGGGGGCTGGATCGATCTGAGTTGTTCGATCTTCTCCGACGCATCGTTGCGGTCGACCAGACCGTTCTGGATCACCCGGACCGACGGATCCTCGGTTCCGCCCTCCTGGACCGAACGCTCCTGCCACATCTTGGTCGGATCGTTGTCCGGATCGGTGAACCCGCTGAAGGTCATCGCCTTCGCCCGGACCTCGGCCAGCTGCTGGTCGGTGACCGGTTCGCCGTCCTGGCGCTCGATCACCAGCGTCAGCGGTTCGGTGCGGAAGCCCGGGAAGCTGCGGTCGAAGTCCTCCTGCGCCTGACGGACCCCGTTGTCGGGAGGCAGGTATTTCTCACTGATGCCGCCGAGCGCCAACCCGCCCAGCGGGATCACCAGCAGAATCATCATGATCAGGATCGGTGCGGCGAATGCGATCGGCCGCTTCATCACGACGTTGACCAGACGACCCCAGAAACCCTTCTCGACCTCGGCGCGGGTCTTGGTCTTCTGGGTCTTTTCCGCCAGCCACTCCAGGTAGACCCGCATCGGCTTCCAATTGCGGAAGAACGGGACCCGCAGCAGCGTGCGCACACCGAGCGCGTCGACATTGCGCCCGAGGATCGCGAACGCTGCCGGCAGCACCGTGACCGACAGGATCGCCGCCAGCATGACCGAGGCGATGATCGCGTACGTGATCGACTTGAGGAAGCCCTGCGGGAACAGCAGCAGGGGCACCGAGGACGCCACCAGGATCACCGCGGAGAACATCACGGTGCGTCCCGAGGTCATCACGGTGCGGCGGACGGCGGCTTCGGTGTCGTAGCCCTCGGCGATCTCCTCGCGGAAGCGGCTCACCATGAACAGGCCGTAGTCGATCGCGATGCCCAGACCCATCAGCGTCACCACCGGCTGGGCGAAGAAGTGCACCGGCATGAACTCGGCGAACAACCGCATGATGCCCAGCGCGCCGGCGATGGTCAAACCACCGATGATCGCAGGCAGCGCCGCAGCGATCACACCGCCGAACACGAAGAACAGGACCACCGCCACCAGCGGGATGGCGGCGACTTCGGCGCGCTTCTGGTCCTCGCCGATCGTTCCGGTGAGTTCACTGGCCAGCGGCTGCAGTCCGGCGAGCTGGATGTTGCCGTCGTTGATCCGCTCCAGGTCGGGTTCGACGGTCTGGTAATTCTTCAGGATCTCGTCGTCGTCGTCACCCTTGAGCGGGATGCTGATGAAGGTCTTCGAGTCGTCCTCGGTCTTCATCTGCTGGACGGTCTCGGCCGTGCTGTCGGGCGCGCGCAACCACCCCACCCAGCTGACAATCTGGTCCGGGTGCTCGGCCACCACGTCGTTCAGCTCACCGGTGACCTTCTCCATCCACGCCGGGTCGGTGACCTTCTCACCGTCCGGTGGAGTGAGGATCGCCACCACATGGCTGGTCCGGTCGCGGCCGTAGGCCTCGTCGGAGACCAGCGACGCATGGACCGATTGGCTGCCTTCGTCGTAAAAACCACTCTGCGTGACGTGCTGTCCCAGGCTGATGCCGTAGACGCCGCCGCCCAGGCACAGTGCGACCATGACACCGATCACTATGTATCGGTACTGGTACACCGTTCGACCCCACCAGGCGAACACCTAATGCTCCTATCGTCACCAAAAAGCTGTGTACATCTCCGTCTTGGCCCCGCGCACGTCGACCCGAGGCTTTAAGTTGTTCTAGACGCGCGAGGTCAGTAGCGACGACAGCGGCCGGAAAGGCTGCAGCCAGGCGCCCTGCTCGGGTAGCGAGTCAAGTCCGATCCGCGGTAACGGCTCCCGGAAGACACCAGGGATGTCCTCCAGGTCGACGAACTCCAAGGTATCCGACGCTAACGCCCAACTGGCATGTTCGCGAAATCCGAGCACCTGCACCTCGATACCGCCGCGGGCGATGTCCTCCAGGGGCAGTTTGAAGGCCTGGCCGTCGGCGGAGGCCACGATCAGGCCCGCCAGGCCCTCGCTGTGCCGCAGCGCGATGTGCGCCAGCATGTCGCTGTCGACGTCGCTGTCCTCGTCGATCTTGGGTTTGGCGAAGACCGCGAAACCCACATTACGCAGCGCTTCCACCCAGGGCCGGACCACATCGGCGCTGCCTGGGGCGATGTTGGTGAATACCGTCGCCTCCGGTTCCAGCGCCACCGGGCGGCCGGCACCGGTGAACTCGGCGGACAGGTCGGCGGTGCGGGACAGCAGCCAGCGTCCCAGCGCGTCGAACCGGGGGCGGTGCGCCGCGGTGGGGCGGCCACCGAGGATGGACCCGAGGCCCATGTCCAGATTCGGCGCGTCCCAGACCAGCAGCACGCGGGCCGAGGCGGCGCTGTCGGCGCCCAGTGTCACCGGCGTCACCGGGTTCGGGTTCTCCGGTACGTCCGCGACGCCGGCCGGGGCCGGGATGTCGTCCGTCAGGCTCACGGTGTTCTCTCCCAGAGCAGTTCGGCCACATCGGTGCCGGCGAGGGCCTTGCGTTCGTATTTGGTCGCCGGCCGGGAAACCGAGATGGGCAACCGCGCAGTGTCCGGGCCGACCCGCCGCAGCGAGGGTTCGGCGTCGCCGACCTCGGCGATGTGCTGCGCGTAACCGGGGTGGTCGGTCGCCGCGTGCAGGACCCCGCCGGGGCGGAGCCGATCGGCGATCAACGCGACCGTATCGGGCTGCAGCAGCCGGCGTTTGTGGTGACGGGCCTTGGGCCACGGGTCGGGGAAGAACACGCGCACGCCGGTCAGCGAGCCGGGACCGAACATGTGGGTCAGGACGTCGACGCCGTCGCCGCGGATCAGCCGGATGTTGGTGACCGGGTCGGTGCCGGCGGTGCGGTCGATCGCGCTGAGCAGCTGGGCAAGCCCCCGCCGGTAGACCTCGACGGCGACGACGTCGAGGTCCGGTTCGGCCTGGGCCATCGCCAGCGTGGACGTCCCGGTGCCGCAGCCGATCTCCAGCACCACCGGTGCGGCCCGGCCGAACCACGTGTCGGTGTCGAGCAGGCCGGCCGGCGCGTCGCCGTCGCAGGCCTCGCGGCCCAGCGCCGGCCAGAGCCGGTCCCAGGTCGCGCGCTGACCGTCGGAGATCGTCGAGCGACGGGCGCGGAAGCTGGTGACCCGACGGTGGAAGTGCGGGTGCGCTCCGTCACCGGAATCCGCCGCCACGGGCATGGCGAGGTCGGATTCGGGCGTGTGCATCCGTCCATGGTCGCTCATCAAGACCGCGCTCCCTGCATCGTGTTACAGATTGATACCCAACAGTTGCCTTCCCCTGGTACCGACGGTTACCCGGTTCCTGCCCCGTGGCTGCACGGGTGCCGCGCACGAACGAAATTCGTGTCCGGGACCACCTGCGGACGGTGTCACGATGGGTGTCGAGGCGGTCGGCCCGACTGCCCGTGACCTGCGGGGGAAGCACATCTTCGTCGACGTCTTGGCCCAGTTCGCCGCCCGTACGCAGCATCCGCGCCTGCGCGCGGTCGACAAACGGCTCCGTGCCCCCGTCAGGGTAGCGGTGCGGGGACGGCGCGGCGTGGGCAGCGGCGCGGTGGCGCGGGCGCTCGACGCCACCGGGGTGCCCGCCTTCGGTCAGGGGGTTTGCGTCGTACGCGGCGCCGCCCCAGCTGAGGCCGGCGCCCCAGCTGAGGCCGACGTCCAGGTGGTGGTGATCGCCGAGGCGCTCAAGCCCGAGGATCGCGCGATGATCGGCACCGATACGCCGACCGTGATCGTGCTGAACAAGGCGGACCTGGGGGGTCGGGAACCCGGCGGGCCGCTGGCGTCGGCGGATCGCTGCGCCACCGCGATAGCCGAGCTGGTGGGGCTGCCGGTGGTGCCGATGGTCGCCCTGCTCGCCTCGGCCGAGATCGACGAGCAGGACGCCGCGGTGCTGCGGGCATTGGCCGCCACCCCGGTGGACATGACCTCGACCGATGCGTTCGTGGCGGCCGAGCACCCGGTGCCGCCGCAGCTGCGGCACCGCCTACTGCGCCGGCTGGACCGCTTCGGGATCGCGCACGCGGTGCTCGCCTGCGTCGACGGGGCCCCGCCGGCCGCGATCAGCGAGAGCCTGCGGGCGCTCAGCCGCGTCGACCGGCTCGTCGAGAGCCTGGCCGCGATAGAGGCCGAGGTCGGATATCGACGGGTCTGCGCCGCACTCGACGACCTGAGCCGGCTTGCCGCCGAAAGTCGTGACGACGAGCTGGCGGCATTTCTCGTCTCCGACGAGGTGGTCATCTCCGTGATGGCCGCCGCGGTCGCCGTGGTGGAGGCGGCCGGCGAGCCGGTCGACCGTGGCGACGATCCGCAGGCCCACCAGCGGCGGGCGGTGCACTGGCGGCGCGACGCTGCCGGCGCCCTCGACGACGTCCGGCGGCGTTGCGGTCGTGACATCGCACGTGGTTCGCTGCGGCTGCTGGGCCAGGTCCGGTGACCGGGCCCAAGCTGATGCCCAAGCTGGTGTTGGTGGCGGGACCGCCGCGCGCCGGGGTCACCGCCATGGTCGACGAGCTGCGCCGCCGCATGCCGGACAACCGGTTCCTCGAGGACGTCGACGAGGGATGTCCCGGCGCCCCCTCGATGGTGCTTCTGGTGTTTTCGGCGGTCGCTGCGATGTCCGAATCGGATTGTGCGCTCGCCGAATCGGTGGCCGAGACGACCGCGGCTGTGGTGGCGGTGGTGTCGAAGATCGACGACCACCGGGACTGGGCGGGCGTGCTGGAGCAGGACCGAGAGCTGCTCGCCGTCCATGCCGCGCGTTTCCGTGACGTTCCGTGGACCGGTGCGGCGGCGTCACCCCGCCTCGGTGAACCCCGCATGGACGACCTCGTCGCCGTGATCGCCGAGCAACTGGGTGATCCCCATCTGCTCGCGCGAAACACACTGCACGCCCTGAGTTCTCGTGAGCGATTACTGGCCGCCGAGCGGGCCCGGCTGGTGCGTGGCAGCCGGGCCCGGGCTGCGCGCCGTGCGGCCGACCGCCGCGCGGTCGTGACGAGAGCGCGGCTGGCAGCGACCCACATGGCGCGCAGACGGTGTGGCGCGTTGCGCGCCGATCTGCTCGCCGAGGTGACCTCGGTGAGCCGTTATGACATGGCCGGTTTCGTGCACCGAACGCAACGGCGCAGCGCCGAGACCCTGGCCGCGGTCGAGGCGGATGTCACCGCGCACACCGTTGCTGCGGTCCCGGGCTCGGCTGCGGGCACGGTGGTCCCGGGCAGCCGTGGTCCGGCGGCGGGGCTCGAGCTCCCGCGACCGGCGTTGAACGGTCGCCGACTTGAGACGCGACTGATGGCCGTACTCGGGGCGGGCTTCGGTCTCGGTGTCGCGGTGGTGGTGGCCCGGTTTCTGACCGGGATCGCGCCCTGGCCGGCGCCGGGTGCCGCGGCGGTCGGCGCCGTCATCGGAGCGCTGACCGCGGCGTGGGTGATCCGGACACGTGCGCTGCTGCACGATCGCGCCGTGCTGGAGCGGTGGACCGCCGAAGGTATGGCCGCGTTGCGCGCCGCGGTCGAAGAGCGGGTGGCCGACCGGATGCTGTCAATCGAGACCGCGATCCTGTCCGCAGGCGCCATGGCCGACGAGGATGCCGATGCGGGTCTGCGGATCGCTGCGATCGAGGCCGAACTACGGGGGCTGACGCTGACGCGCGAACGGCTCCGGCGCACCGGAAACGTGTTACCGGCCAGTAGATCGCCCGGTGGCGGCCATCTGAATCGTTCCTGTGAGTGAATGGACATACTCCGGAATTCCCGAGGGTATGTCACCCGCGTTAACCTCAGTACACAGTGACGGCCGCGGCTGCCAGCGAATCCGGGCCCTCGGGCCCCGGTCCCGGTGCCCGCGTCCTGGCAGGCCTTTCGCAGATGCAGGGAGACGACACGCATATGACCGCAGCGACCATTCCGGGACTCGACAACGCACCCACCAAGCACCAGGGTCTGCTGGCATGGGTCCGCGAGGTCGCCGAGCTGACCCAGCCCGACCGCGTCGCCTGGGCCGACGGGTCCGAGCAGGAGTATGAGCGGCTCTGCGCGCAGCTGGTCGAGGCCGGTACCTTCCAGAAGCTGAACCCGGAAAAGCAGCCGAACTCGTACCTGGCGCTGTCTGACCCGTCCGATGTGGCGCGCGTGGAGTCGCGCACCTTCATCTGCTCGCAGCGCGAGATCGACGCGGGCCCCACCAACAACTGGATGGACCCGGGCGAGATGCGCGGGATCATGACCGATCTGTACCGGGGCAGCATGCGGGGACGCACGCTGTGGGTGGTGCCGTTCTGCATGGGACCGCTGGAGGCCGAGGATCCGAAGCTCGGTGTGGAACTCACCGACTCCGAGTACGTCGTGGTGTCGATGCGCACCATGACCCGGATGGGCAGCAAGGCCCTGGAGAAGATCGGCGAGGACGGCTTCTTCGTCAAGGCGCTGCACTCGCTGGGCGCCCCGCTGGAGGAAGGCCAGGCCGACGTGCCCTGGCCGTGCAACGACACCAAGTACATCACCCATTTTCCGGAGACCCGCGAGATCTGGAGCTACGGCTCCGGCTACGGCGGCAACGCGTTGCTGGGCAAGAAGTGCTACTCGCTGCGTATCGCCTCGGCGATGGCGCACGACGAGGGCTGGCTCGCCGAGCACATGCTGATCGTCAAGCTCATCTCGCCGGAGGACAAGGCTTACTTCATCGCCGCGGCTTTCCCATCGGCGTGCGGCAAGACCAACCTCGCGATGCTGCAGCCCACCATTCCGGGTTGGCGCGCCGAGACCGTCGGCGACGACATCGCCTGGATGCGGTTCGGTAAGGACGGCCGGCTCTACGCGGTGAACCCCGAGTTCGGTTTCTTCGGTGTCGCACCGGGCACCAACTGGGATTCCAACCCGAACGCGATGAAGACCATCGCCGCGGGCAACACCGTCTTCACCAACGTCGCCAAGACCGATGACGGCGACGTGTGGTGGGAGGGCCTGGAGGGCGAGCCCGATCACCTGATCGACTGGAAGGGCAACGACTGGGTCTTGCGTGAGACGGAAACCAAAGCGGCCCATCCGAATTCGCGCTACTGCACGCCGATCTCACAGTGCCCGACGTTGGCCCCGGAATGGGACGACCCGCAGGGGGTGCCGATCTCGGCGATCCTGTTCGGCGGCCGCCGCAAGACCACCGTCCCGCTGATCACCGAGGCCCGTGACTGGCAGCACGGCGTGTTCATCGGCGCCACGCTGGGCTCCGAGCAGACTGCTGCCGCCGAGGGCAAGGTCGGCACCGTGCGCCGCGACCCGATGGCCATGCTGCCGTTCCTCGGCTACAACGTCGGCGATTATTTCCAGCACTGGATCAATGTCGGCAAGCAGGCCGACGAGTCCAAGCTCCCGAAGGTGTTCTTCGTCAACTGGTTCCGCCGCGGGGGCGACGGCCGCTTCCTATGGCCGGGCTTCGGCGAGAACAGCCGGGTGCTCAAGTGGGCCATCGAGCGCATCGAGCACACCGCCGACGGCAAGAGCACGCCGATCGGCATCGTGCCCACCGCGGCCGATCTCGACTTGTCGGGGCTCGACGTGGACCCTGCCGACGTGGACGAGGCGCTGGCCGTCAATGCCGAGGAATGGCGCGCCGAGCTGCCGCTGATCGAGGAGTGGTTCGAGTTCGTCGGCGAGAAACTGCCGACCGGCATCAAAGACGAGTTCGACGCACTGAAGACCCGCCTGGCCAAGGAGAGCTGATTTTCTGGGCCCAGCGTGCGTGTCTGCAGGCGACACGCCGGGTCCAGGCTCAACTTCACGCACGCTCGCGCCGAACTTCACGCACGCTCGACGCTCGACGCTCGATGGGGCGACGCTCGGCGCTCGATGGGGCGGCGACGCCCTCTTGACAGGTGTCAACTTTTATTCAGTAGAGTGCTGCGCATGCAGATCCGCGACACCGCCGTTGCCACCCCCGACAAGCCCGCCGTCATCATGTATCCCACGGGCACGGTCGTCACGTTCGGTGAGCTGGAGGCGCGTGCGAACAGGTTGGCGCATCTGTTTCGCGACGCCGGACTGGTCGAGGGCGATGCCGTCGCGATTCTGATGGAGAACAACGAGCACTTCCATGCGGTGATGTGGGCCGCCCGCCGTGCCGGCCTGTACTACGTGCCGATCAACACACACCTCACCGCGGCCGAGGTTGCCTACATCGTCGACAACAGCGGCGCCAAGGCGCTGATCGGATCGGTCAAGCTCATCGACACCCTGGCCGGTCTGGCGGCAGAGTTGCCCGGTGGTCTGCCGCCGGTCCGGCTGATCGCCGGCGGTACAGAATCCTCGGCGGCGGGCAGCGCGGGTGTGCTCGACGACTGGCAGAGCTACCCCGAGTGTGTGGCCGACAAACCGGACACGCCGATCCCCGACGAGATCGAAGGCGATCTGCTGCAGTACTCGTCGGGCACCACGGGACGTCCCAAGGGGATCAAACGCGAACTACCGCACGTGCCGCCCGCGGAGTCACCGGGCCTGATGGCGGCGCTGGTGTCCTTCTGGATGCGCCCCGACGCGGTATACCTCAGTCCGGCACCGCTTTACCACACCGCTCCCTCGGTGTGGTCGATGCAGACGCAGGCCGGTGGCATCACCACGGTGGTGATGGAGAAGTTCGACCCCGAGGGCGCCCTGGACGCCATCGCCGAACACAAGGTGACGCACGGCCAGTTCGTTCCGGTGATGTTCACCCGGATGCTGAAACTGCCCGAGCAGGTTCGCAACTCCTACGACGTGTCGAGTCTGGAACGGGTCATGCATGCGGCCGCACCGTGCCCGGTGGAGATCAAGAAGCAGATGATCGACTGGTGGGGGCCGATCGTCGACGAGTACTACGCCTCCTCGGAGGCGCACGGATCCACGCTCATCAGCGCCGAGGAGTGGCTCCAGCACCCGGGTTCGGTCGGCAAACCGCTGGCGGGCGTCATCCACATCGTGGGTGAGGACGGTCAGGAGTTGCCGGCCGGGCAGGCCGGTGAGATCTACTTCGAGGGCGGCTTCGACTTCGAATATCTCAACGACCCGGACAAGACAGCCTCGTCTCGGCATCCGCTGGGCTGGAAAACGGTGGGCGACATCGGATATCTCGACGACGAGGGGTACCTCTACCTCACCGACCGGCGCCACCACATGATCATCTCCGGCGGCGTCAACATCTATCCGCAGGAGGCCGAGAACCTACTGGTGACCCACCCGAGGGTGATGGATGCCGCGGTGTTCGGGGTGCCCGACGACGAGATGGGACAACGCGTCAAGGCCGTGGTGCAGACCGTCGATCCGGCTGACGCCACCGAGGAGTTCGCCGGTGAGCTGATCGCATGGCTGCGGGATCGGTTGGCGCACTACAAGTGCCCGCGTTCCTTGTCGTTCGAGGCTCAGCTCCCGCGCACCGACACCGGCAAACTCTACAAACAGGAGCTGATCAAGAAGTACTCGTGAGCGGTCCACCGAACCCGGTGTGCAGTGCGCAACGGTGGCGCACAGACCGGGGAGCGTCTAGCCCGAGCGGCGCAGTGTGACCCGGTAGGTGTACTGCTCGGGCAGGAACTCGCTGACGGCCAATTCGACCGGTCGGCCGTCGTCGTCCGCGTAGAGCCGGTCCACCCGTAACATCGAATGCCCCGGCGGGCAGGCGACCGCCGCAGCGGTTGCGGGTCCGGCGGCCGTGACGGTGATCGACTGCGCGGCCTGGGCTATCGGTTTCTCCAGATGCGGCTCGAGCAGTCCGATCACGGTGTGGGTGCTGATGGCCCCGGTGGCCAGGTTCACAGACTCGGACACCGCGCCGGCCACCGCCGGCGGGAGATGAACCACAGTGTGGCAGAACGGTATTCCCTCATGGAGACGGCGTAACCGCACCGTGTGGACGATGTCCCCGTCCTGGCGCAGCCGGCTGGCCGCGTCGATGTCCACCCGGCGGCGTAATCCGTCGATCACCTCCATCGTGGTGTCGACGGACAGGCTCATCAGATCCTCGATCGACCCGAGCTGCCGGAGATAGCGCCGGCCTTGTTCGCTGGCGTAGCTGCCGCGTCCGGGCACCCGGTACACAATGCCCTCGGCGACCAGATCCTGGAACGCCCGGCGGACCGTCTGACGTGACAGCCCGTGCCGGGCGACGAGCTCGGACTCGGTGGGTAGACGCGTCCCGTCGGGATACCGCCCGGCGGCGATGTCGTTGCGGAGACGCTCCCGCAGTACCTGATACGCCGGCGGCATCAGATACCTCCGCGGGCGACGAGTTGTGCGGCGATGACATTGCGCTGGATCTCGTTGGTGCCTTCCCCGACGATCATCAGCGGAGCGTCGCGGAAGTATCGCTCGACGTCGTACTCGGTCGAGTAGCCGTACCCTCCGTGGATTCGCACCGCGTTGAGCGCGATGTCCATCGCGACCTCGGACGCGAACAGCTTGGCCATACCGGCCTCCATGTCGGCCCGGGCGCCGCTGTCGTACCTGTCGGCGGCATGCAGGGTGAGTTGGCGTGCCGCGGTGAGTTTCGTCGCCATATCGGCGAGGTAGTGGCCGACGGCCTGGTGTTTCCAGATCGGCTGCCCGAAGCTCTCCCGGTTCTGCGCGTAGGCCAGGGCGTCTGCCAGCGCCGCCGACGCCACCCCCAATGCCCGCGACGCCACCTGAATGCGGCCGGTTTCAAGCCCTTTCATCATCTGCGCGAATCCTCGGCCGGGGACCCCGCCGAGGATGGCGGTCTCGGGCACCCGGCAGCCGTCGAACGACAGCTCACACGATTCGACCCCCTTGTAACCGAGTTTGGGCAGGTCGCGCGACACCGACAGCCCCTCGCTCGGATTGTCGACCAGCAGCACCGAAATGCCTTCGTGCCGCGGAACGGCGTCGGGATCGGTTTTGCACAGCAGCGCGATCAGACCCGAGCGTCGAGCGTTGGAGATCCACGTTTTGGCCCCGTTGATCACCAGGGCGTCACCGTCGCGACGGGCCACGGTGCTCATTGCCTGGAGATCCGACCCGCCACCGGGTTCGGTGAGCGCCATCGTCGCCCGCAGCCGGCCGGTCGCCATCGGCGGTAGGTAGCGCTGCTGCTGTTCTTCGGTTCCGAACAGGGTCAGCAGTTTGGCGACCACTGTGTGCCCGCCCATCGCGCCGGCCAGACTCATCCACCCGCGCGCCAGTTCCTGGGTCACCAGCACATAGCAGCGGGTGGACACCGGTGCACCCCCGTGCGGCTCCGGGATCGCGAGCCCGAAGATGCCGATCCGCTTCATCTGCTCGATCCAGGCCTCGGGGTAGGCGTTGGCATGCTCGACGTCGCGCACGGTGGGTCTGACGTCGCGGTCGACGAACGTGCGAACCGTCTCCACCAGCAGGGTCTCCTCATCGCTCAAGCCCGCGGCCACCGCACCTTCGCTCATCCCGACGCCTCCGAATTTCAACGTTCTCAAATGTACGGCCATTTCCACACGTCATATTAACACCGTTCCAGACCAGGTGCCAGCATGATTCGCTGTGACTTTGTACGGCCAAATATCGGGGGGTCCGCACTTCGAGGACCTTGAGGTCGGTCAGGTGTTCGACGCCGCGCCCTCGATGACCCTGACGTCCGGGGTGGCGGCGACGCACCAAGCTATCGTCGGTGACCGGCTGCGCCTGCCGTTGGACGCCGAGCTGTCCCTGGCGGTGATCGGCGCGAGCGCCCCGCTGGCACATCCGGCCCTGGTGTGCGATGTGGCGATCGGTCAGTCGACCCTGGCCACCCAGCGGGTGAAGGCCAATCTGTTCTACCGAGGTCTGCGTTTCCACCGCTATCCGGTCATCGGCGACACACTGTTCACCCGCACCGAGGTGGTGGGCCTTCGGCAGAACTCCGTCAGAGAAGGCCGGGCGCCCACCGGACTCGCGGCCCTGCGCATGACGACCATCGACGGTGTCGGCCGCCTGGTGCTCGACTTCTACCGATGCGCGATGCTTCCGCTGCGCAGCGAGACCGTGACAGGCCATGACGACGACCTGACCGGGATCGGCTCATCGACGCTACCGATGCCCGATCCCACCGCGGACTGGAACGCGGAGGCGTTCCGGGCCCGGGTCCCCGGGCAACACTTCGACCCGGGCCTGGCGGGGACTGTGCGGCGCAGCACCGCCGATGTGGTCAGCAGCGCCCCCGAGCTGGCCCGCTTGTCACTCAACATCGCTGCCACTCATCATGATTCGCGTGTCGCCGGCAGGCGTCTGGTGTACGGGGGCCACACCATCGGATTGGCGCTGGCCCAGGCGACCAGGATGCTGCCCAACCTGGTGACGGTGCTGGGGTGGGAGTCCTGTGATCACACCGGCCCGGTCTACGAGGACGACACGCTCTACAGTGATCTCACCGTCGAAGCCGCCGACCCCCGGTCGGATGGGCGAGGCGGGGTGCTGCGGTTGCGGTCCGCGGTCTTCGCGGCGGGCGCGTCACCTGCCGAGGACCGTCAGGTGCTCGACTGGCGGTTCACCGCATTGATGTTCTGAGCCGGGAGCGCGGTGGCGGCGAATGCGCCAGGAGGCGGACAGCGATCGCCGAATCCCGTTGCCGGTCAAGCTACTCGCTCGGATTCTCGGCAGTGACGGGGGCGAAGGCGGTCCGCAGCAGATCGCATTGGCTGTTGAAGAACGACTGCGAGACATCGGCCTTCGGTGCGATGCCGTCGAACCCGTGGAACGCGCCCTCGACCACCATGATCTCGCACGGGACACCGGCCTGGCGCAGGCGTTCGGCGTAGGCGAGGTCCTCGTCGTGGAAGAGGTCCAGCGTACCGACCCCGATCCAGGCCTGCGGGAGCCCGGCGAGGTCGTCGCGGCGGGCGGGTACTGCCTCGTCCGGGTCGGCGTCCCCCAGATACGCCCGCCAGCCGAAGCGGTTGCTGGACTGGTTCCACAACCGGTGCCCGGGGTGGTCGAGCCCGGTGCGGTGCACCGTGCGGTCGTCGATCATGGGATAGACGAGAAGCTGTGCGACAAGCGATATTTCGCCACGGTCGCGGGCGAGCAGGGCCAGTGCGGCGGCAAGTCCACCGCCGGCGCTGGCGCCGCCGATGGCCACCCGCGCGGAGTCGACCGACGGCAAGCGGGTGAGCCAGCCGAGTGCCGAGTAGCAGTCCTCCAGCGGGGTGGGGTATGGATGCTCGGGCGCGAGCCGATAGTTCACCGAGACGACGGTCGCACCGAGCTCGCGTGCGAAGCGCCGGCACAGCACGTCGTCCTGGGCGGCATCGCCGATGACATAGCCGCCGCCGTGGATCCACAGCAGTGCCGGGCCGGGGGTCACGCCACTCGGGCGGAACAGTCGGACGCCGACGCCGGAGGACAACGTGAGCACCTCGACGTCGTCTGGTCCCTTGTTGCTGTTCCACATCAGCCGCGACGCCGCCCGGACGAACGGGAGCGTGACCGGGGTGATCATCTGCCGGGGCAGCAGTCGGGCGCTGCGGCGAAGTTCGGGATGGAACTCGATGCGGGGCACGCGATCAGTATGCGTGCGGACGACCGGCATCGGCGGCCAACCGCGTGGCAAAAGCGCACCGCGCACTGGTATGCAGTGCGCCCCGCGCACGGGAAGCCCCGCGACCGACGTGTGAGGTGCATCACAAATTGACCACGACCGGAACAGGAGTAGACAACTTCGCTCAGATTGTCGTTTGGGGTACGGGTCCGGGGGTACGCTCGCGCAATGACGGAACGGCCGGACATCCGGTATCCCGGACCTACCCTGACTACCCGCTTGAAATGGTTGCTGAACGCGGGTCCGTCGGATTACCTGCTCGCGATGAGCGTGGCGTCCGCGTCGCTTCCGGTGATCGGCAAACATCTTGAGCCCCTCGGCGCGTTGACCGCGGCGGGTATCTGGGGCACCCGGCACGCTCCGGACTTCGTCGGCGCGCTGGCGAAGTCGCTGGTGGCACCCAACGATGCCGAGAAGAAGCGGCAGGAGCGCGATTGCACCAACGAGGTCACCGAGGCCGCGCTGCGCGGACTGTTGAGTGCCAAAGATCTTGATATCGAGTGGCCCGCGGCGCAGCGCACCCCGCCGGTCTGGAAGATGCGCGAGCACCGGCGGCACGTGCACCGGACGTCGGTGCGCTACGGTCCGCGGCCCTCGCAACTGCTCGACGTGTGGCGCCGCGACGACCTGCCCGCCGAACCGGCCCCGGTGCTGCTGTTCGTGCCGGGCGGCGCCTGGGTGCACGGCAGCCGCCAGCTGCAGGGTTACGCGCTGATGTCTCATCTGGCCGAGAAGGGTTGGGTGTGCCTGTCGATCGACTACCGGGTGGCACCGCACAATCCCTGGCCGGCTCACATCACCGACGTGAAGACCGCCATCGCCTGGGCGCGCGCCAACGTGGACAAGTTCGGCGGTGACCGTAACTTCGTTTCGATCGCCGGCTGTTCGGCCGGCGGGCATCTCGCTGCGCTGGCGGGTCTGACGGCCAACGACCCCGAGATGCAGGGCGAGTTGCCCGAAGGCTCGGACACCTCGGTCGATGCAGTGGTCGGCATCTACGGCCGCTACGACTGGGAGGACAAGTCCACCGTGGAGCGGGTGCGTTTCATGGACTTCCTGGAGCGGGTGGTGGTCAAGCGCACGTTCAACAGGCATCCGGACGTGTTTCGCAAAGCGTCTCCGATGGCGCGCGTCCACGCCGAAGCGCCACCGTTCCTCGTCGTGCACGGTACCGGGGACAGCGTGATCCCGGTGGCGCAGGCGCAGAGCTTCGTCGAACGCATGCGTGACGTCTCCCGCTCGGTGGTGGGATATGTCGAATTGCCGGGTGCCGGCCACGGCTTCGACATGACCGACGGCGCCCGCACCGGTGCTGCCGCGACAGCAATCGGCTTGTTCCTCAACCACATTCACCGAAATCAGAGCCTCATCGGGGCCAAAGAGGTTATATAGTCACCTCCGGTGGGGAAGGTGGCGCGGTGAAGAGGCTTCGTGGCTGGGACGCTGTGCTGCTGTACAGCGAGACCCCGAACGTCCACATGCACACGCTGAAGTTGGCGGTGATCGAGCTCGACGATCTGGGTGGGGCGAAGTTCGGTGTCGAGGAGTTGCGCAAGGTCATCCACAGTCGGCTCTACAAGCTCGACCCGTTCCGCTACGAGCTGATCGACATTCCGTTCAAGTTCCATCACCCCATGTGGCGGGAGAACGCCGAGGTCGATCTCGAATATCACGTGCGCTCATGCCGTGTCGACGCCCCGGGTGGGCGCCGTGAGCTCGACGAGGCGGTCGGCAGGATTGCCAGCACTGCGCTGGACCGCAGCCGGCCGCTGTGGGAGATGTACCTGATCGAAGGACTGGCAGGCGGCCGCATCGCGGTGCTGGGCAAGATTCACCATGCACTGGCTGACGGCGTTGCGTCGGCCAACCTGCTTGCGCGGGGAATGGACCTGCAGGACAGCCCGCAGGCCGACCGCGACTCCTACGCCACCGATCCGGCTCCGACCAAAGGTGAGTTGGTGCGGACGGCGTTCGCCGATCACCTCCGGCAGATCGCGAAATTGCCCGGGGTGATGCGCTATACGGCTCAAGGCGTGCGCCGGGTGCAGCGCAGTCCGCACAAGCTGTCCCCGGAGCTGACCCGGCCTTTCACTCCGCCGCCGTCGTTCATGAACCATATGATCGACGCGACCCGCCGGTTCGCCACCACCACCCTGGCGTTGGATGACGTGAAGCAGACCGGTAAGCACCTGGGCGTCACCATCAACGACATGGTGCTGGCGATGTCGGCGGGTGCGTTGCGCACGTTGTTGTTGCGCTATGACGGACGTGCAGATCACCCGCTGCTCGCCTCGGTTCCGGTCAGCTTCGACTTCTCCCGTGACCGGATTTCCGGCAATTACTTCACCGGCGTGCTGGTCAGCCTTCCGGTGGACGTCGAGGATCCGTTGGAACGGGTTCAGGGAGCGCATGTCTCGGCGGCGGTGGGCAAGGAGAGCAACAACCTCATCGGCCCCGAGTTGGTGAGCCGGTGGTCGGCGTACTTTCCACCGGCGCCGGCCGAGGCGATGTTCCGCTGGCTGTCGAACAAGGACGGACAGAACAAGGTGATGAACCTGCCGATCTCCAACGTGCCGGGCCCTCGGGAGCGGGCCAGAGTCGGAGGCGCATTGGTCACCGAGATTTACTCCGTCGGACCGCTGACGGCCGGCAGCGGGTTGAACATCACCGTGTGGAGCTATGTCGACCAACTCAACATCTCGGTGCTGTCGGACGGGAAAACCCTCGAGGACCCGCATGAACTCACCGCGGCCATGGTCGAGGAGTTCACCGAGATCCGCCGCGCGGCGGGGCTTTCGCCGGAGTTGACCGTCGTCGAAACAGCGCTTCCCAATTAGTCTCGGCCGGTCCGTGGCTACCCGGCTTTTGTGGCTACCCGGCTTTTGTGGCTACGCGGCCTCGGCGAGGGGTGTCTCCGATGATCTCTGCGCGCCCGTGGGTGTGAGTTCGGGCTGCGCACCGGGCCGTCCCCGGTATCGCGCCAGGTAGCGTTCGGCCGCTCTTCGGTCGACGTTCCCGCGGATGGGGTCGATGCCGAGAACTGTGTGGCTGTCGGGGTGTGCGGCGGCGATGTGTCGATGACGCAGGACGAAACACCCCGCCGCCAGCGCGTAACTCACGATCATCGCGGCGCCGAGCCACGGGGTCAGACTGCTACCGAACGCCAGGGCTGCGGTGAACGAACCCAGGAATACGAAGCCGATCAGGGTGGACAGATACCCGATGACCGGCAGTGGGGCACTTTCCCATGAAATGCGCATGATCACAACCTCCTTCACAATACGCTACGAGTAGCGTAGCGATACGCCCAGTGTAGCGTTGGTCTCGTCCACCCGTCCAGCAGGAGTCGTCACCAATGTCAGAGCGTCAGACCGATGAGGTCGGAGTCCGAATTCTCGACGCCGCGCTCGGGTTGCTGCGTGCGCGCGGACCCCGTGCGGTGACCATGCAGGCAATCGTCGATACGACGGGCATCGCGAAGACCACGATCTACCGTCGCCATCAGAACCGGCGGGTGCTCCTCACCGCCGCCTTACAGACACTCGGGGAGCGTCCGCCCGTGCCTGCGGATGCCGATCGTGCGCAGCGGATACGGTGGGTGATCGCACAGTCGGTCGACGTCATTGCCGACGGAATCGGCCCTGGCGGATTCGCCGCATTGTTGACCGGTGAGGATCCCGAGTTCACCGACGCGTTCCGGAGCATCCTTGCCGCCTACCGTCAACTGGCAAAGGACGCACTGCAACTCGACGAGGCGACCGGTGACACGCTCATCGACATGATCGTCGGCAGCTACGTCGCCGAACTGGCGCGCACGGGCGTCGTGGCCGACGGCTGGGACGACAATGTCGCAGCGGTGATCGCCGACCTCGTCGATACCTGACTAACTGGCCTTGGCGGCCAGCTCGCGCTGTGCGATCACCCAGGACAGGAACTCCTCGACTGCCTGCGCGGTGTAATGCGCCCGCGGCGATCCGTAGTAGAAATCGAAAGCGTGCTGGGCGTGCGGGATCTCGGCGTACACCACAGGTGACGTCGACACCGCCCGCAATTGCTCGGCGAACTCGCGTCCCTCCGGCACCGGAATGATCGAATCGTCCTGTCCGTGCAGGATGAAGAACGGCGGGGCGTCGGCGCGCAGGCGATAGCGCGGCGAGGCGTCGACGTAGACCTGGCGGTGTCTCGAGATGGGCTTCTTGACAACGAACTTCTGCAGGAAGCCGATGAACTCCCGGCGTCCGCTCCCTCGAGCCGATACCCAGTCGTAGCGGCCATAGATCGGGACGGCGGCCACGACCGAGGTGTCGGCGTCCTCGAAACCGGGCTGGAACTGCGGATCGTCGGAGGTCAGCGCGGCCAGCGCGGACAGGTGGCCACCGGCCGAACCACCGGTGATCGCGACGCAATCGGGATCGCCTCCGTACTCGGCGATGTGGTCCTTGATCCATGCCAACGCGCGTTTGACGTCGACGATGTGGTCCGGCCAGGTGTTGCGGGGGCTGACCCGGTAGTCGATCGACACGCAGATCCAGCCGTGGTCGGCGAGATGGCTCAGCAGCGGATAGGCCTGCGGGCGGCGCATCCCGATCGACCACGCGCCGCCCGGAACCTGGAGCAGCACAGGAGCTTTGCCGTGGCGGGTCAGGTCGGCGCGGCGCCAGATATCCGCCTTGTTGACGCGCAGCGGGCCGTACTGCACGACGGTCTCCACATAGCGGCGCCGGATGACGTCGTTGGGGAAGACCCCGACATAGCGCCGTCTGGCCGGCTTGGCCTTGTCGGCGATCTGCTGGTAGTCCGCACCGAGCGCCTCGCGCAGCGGTTCCTCGAAGTGCGGCTGCGCGGCGACGTTACGTCGGTGGATCAGGTGGAGCAGACCCCAGGCGATCACGGTCAGCAGCAAGGCGATCCGACCGCGTGCACCGTGGAAGTCGCCGCGCACGCCCCGCCGAACCGCATCCAGGATCGAGCCCGCGAGGTAGAGCGCCGACATCTCCGAGGTGGGCCAGCCGAACGCGAAGACCGGGATGGTGGGGTAGCCGTCGCGGGCCAGAGGGCGAACGCCATTGGCTGCGTTGAGCAACTCGGCGACCGCGCGCAGCACCGGCCGGCGCTTAACCATGTTCGGAAGTCAGGTCGGGCGATCGGTGGCGCGGCAGGCCGGGCATCGCGTCACCCGTCGGCGCGACCGCCGCCGAGGCGGTCCTGGAGATCCTTGCGCGAAATCTTGCCGGTGATGCTGCGTGGCAGTTCATCGAGAACCGTGATCTCCCTCGGAACCTTGTAATTCGCGAGGTTCTCGCGAACGTGTTGCTTGAGCGTCTCGGGGGTAGCCCCGGCTCCGGGGTTCAAAACCACGAACGCCACCAGACGCTGACCGAACTGCTCGTCGTCGACGCCGAGGACGGTGGCCTCGGCCACGTCGGGGTGGGTGGCCAGGGTCTTCTCCACCTCGACGGGGTAGATGTTCTCTCCGCCGGAGACGATCATCTCGTCGTCGCGCCCGACCACGAAAAGCCGCCCGGCTCCGTCGAGGTAGCCGACGTCGCCCGAGCACATGAATCCCTCGTGGAACTCCTTGGTCTTACCCGAGGTGTACCCGTCGAACTGCGTCGAGTTCCGCACGTAGATCGTGCCGACCTCGCCGGCGGGCAACTCGTGCAATTCGGCGTCGAGGATGCGGATCTCGGTGCCCTCGGCCGGACGGCCCGCGGTGTCGGGCGCAGCGCGCAGATCGCGCGGCGTCGCGGTGGCGATCATGCCGGCCTCGGTGGCGTTGTAGTTGTTGTAGATGACGTCGCCGAAGCGGTCCATGAACTTGATCACCACATCGGGTCGCATCCGTGAACCCGAGGCCGCCGCGAACCGCAACGATCGCCCGCTGTACTTGTCGAGCACGTCTGCAGGCAGCTCCATGATCCGATCGAACATCACCGGTACCACGCACAGCCCGGTCGCACGGTGCGTGTCGACCAGCCCCAGAGTCGCCTCGGGGTCGAACTTACGACGGGTGATGATCGTGCACGACATCGAGGCGGCGAATGCCAGCTGGGAGAACCCCCAGGCGTGGAACATCGGCGCCGCGATCACCACCGGCTGCTCGGCCCGCCACGGGGTGCGGTCCAGGATCGCCTTGAGCACGCTCGGATCTCCCCCGGAATGCTTGGCGCCCTTGGGTGTTCCGGTGGTGCCCGAGGTGAGCAGGATGACCCTGCCCTTCTCCGGCGCGCGCTGCGGTTCCTGCCCCCCGTGTTCTGCCAGCATGGCCTCGATCGTCAGTGCCTCGACGGCGCCGTCGGCCCACGCGACGATGCGGGTGGTCTCGGGCCGCCCGGCCAGTGCCCGGTCGACGGTCTCGGTGAACTCCTCGTCGTAGACGACGGCGACCGAGCGTCCCTCACCTTCGCGTTCCACCACCTCGGCCAGTGCAGGACCGGCGAACGAGGTGTTGAGCAGCAGCACGTCGGCACCGATCCGGTTGGCCGCGATGAGCGCGTCGACGAATCCACGATGGTTGCGCGCCATCAGCGCGATGACCTCGGGCTGGCCACCCGGCAAGGCCTGTAGCGCAGCGGCGAATGCATCTGCACGCCGGTCGATCTGGCGCCAGGTCAGCACACCGAGTTCGTCGATCAGCCCGGCCCGGTCGGGGCAGCGCTGGGCGGCCGCGGCGAACCCGGAAGTGATCGCCATGTTCTCGCGCTGCATGGCGCCGGCGATGCGCAGGTACTTGTCGGGACGCATCGGCGCGATGACGCCGGCGCGGACCATCGTCGAGAGCAGGCCCAGCCCGTTGGTGACCGTGTCGGTGATTCCCATCGGCGAGCCCGGTTCAGCCCAGCACCGGGAGCCGGCGTTCCTGGGCCAGTTCGTCGAGAGCGCGCTGCATGACCCGTCGCACGTGCGCGTCGACCTCGTCGACGTCGGGGTTCTCGCCGAACTCGGCGACGATGTCGATCGGAGGCAACGCCTTCATGGTGATCTTGGCGGGCAGTGGCACGTTGACCGGTAGCACCACCGACAGCCCGAACGGAAAGCCGAAAGACACCGGCAGGATCTTGGTGCGGAACATCCGCGCCACCGGACCCAGGGCCTTGGCGATATCGGTGCCTCGGGTGAGGAACAGTTGGCTCTCCTGGCCGCCGATGCCTACCGTCGGCACGATCGGTACGCCGGCGTTGAGGGCCGCCTTCACGTAGCCGGTGCGCCCGCCGAAGTCGATCTTGTTCGCCGCCAGCGTGGGCCGGTAGACGTCATAGTCCCCGCCGGGGAAGACGACCACGACACCGCCGGACCGCAGGGCTTCGTCGGCGTTGCGGTGGTTGGCCGGGATGAAGCCGGTCTTCTTGAAGAACGCGCCGGTCGGCCCGACCATCAACATGTCGTGGCTGAGCGTGTAGACGGGCCGGTCGTAGCCGAACGTGTCGTAGAAGCCGCTGGCGAAAATCGGCACATCCATCGGGAAGAGACCGCCGGAGTGGTTCGCCACGACCAGTGCGCCGCCGTGCGGAAAGTCCTCCAGGCCGCGCACCTCGGCGCGGTGCCAGCCGCGGAGGAAGGGCTTGAGCAGGCCCATCACCCGTTCGGTGAGCACGGGGTCCCATTTGGTGATCTCGGACGTCTCGATGTCGGTCGCGCTCACGGCGGCCCCCTTTAGTGACTACGGCGTGACTACAGGTCAGACTGAAACGTGTTCTAGTTTCGCTACTCTACCCGCTGCTCACAGGCATCGACAAAGCTATGAGGAGCATCACGTGACGGAAGAATCCAGCACCGACGGGTGGGTCGTCAAGGTGGGACACCGTTTCGCAACCTTGATCATGAAAACGGCTCCGCCGTCGGGGCTGCTTGGACGGCTCCGCCGTCGGGCACTACCCCGACAGCCGCGCCTTCACGGTCCGCGTCAGGTCGTCCCCCATAATCTCGGGAGCCCCGGCGAAGAGTCCGTCCAGGGCCAACCGAGCCACCACCGCCGGATCGGTCTTCTGGTCGGCTGGGATGTCGCTGACCATGTCGGTGTCCATGTATCCGACGTGCAACGCCGCGACGTGGATTCCGCGGGGGGCCAGTTCCTCACGCACCGCGTCGGTCATCGCCCAGCCTGCAGCCTTGGCGGCGGAATAGGCCCCGCTGGTCGGGGGGTGCACCCAGGACAGGACAGACAGCACGTTGAGGATGGAGCCCCCGCCGTTGTGCTCGATGACGGGGACGAACGCGCGCGTGACGGCCAACGTGCCGAAGAAGTGCGTCTCCATCTCCAGGCGGATGTCTTCGGGCGCCCCGTCGAGCAGGCCGGCCCGCGTCGACACGCCGGCATTGTTGATGACGACGTTGACGTCGGTGGCCAGCTCGGCGGCGCGGCGCACCGAATCGGGATCGGTGATGTCGAGCTGGAGCGGCTCGACGCCCGGCAGATCGATGCTCTCGGGCCGCCGGGCCGCGGCGTAGACCTTGGCGCCGCGCGCGGCGAGTTCTTCGGCGAACCGTCGGCCGAGGCCGCGGTTGGCGCCGGTGACCAGGGCGGTGGTGTTGTCAATGTTGATCATGCCGGTGTCAACGCGATGCGACCGCGGCGCAGTCCCGGACGACAGCAAGATTGCAGCTGGCAGGTAGCCCCAAACGCTGACGGATGCGAACCGCCCGCTGTAGGTTCGAATCACTATGGCGGAACCCGGTCGGGGGATTCCGCCATAGTGCTTTCGGGATCTGCATCCGAACGCCATTGACCTCAACCGCCGTTGAGGTCGCATCATGGCGGACATGTCCATCCTGCTTGACGGATACTTCGCCCGAATCGGCCTCACCATCCCGGCGGCGCCCACTGTCGACGCGCTGCGCGACATCGTCGCGGGGCACAACCGCAGCATCCCCTTCGAAAACCTGGACCCGGCCACCGGCATCCCGGTTGTGGACCTGTCGGCGGAAGCATTGGCGGACAAGCTCATCGGACGTCGGCGCGGCGGGTACTGCTACGAGCAGAACGGGCTGCTCGGCTACGTGCTCGACGACCTCGGCTTCGGTGTGCAACGCCTGGTCGGTCGCGTCGTCTGGATGCACCACGACGACACGCTACCCGCGCAGACCCACCAGGTGCTGTCGGTGACCTTGCCCGGCGGCGACGGCCCGTATCTCGTCGACGTCGGGTTCGGCGGTCAGACGTTGAGCTCCCCGATCCGTCTCGTGACCGGCCTGGTGCAGCAGACCCGTCACGAGCCCTACCGGTTGCTCGACCATTCGGAAGGGTTCGAACTCCAGGCCCGGGTCGCCGGTGTCTGGGAGTCGCTCTATCTGCTCGACTCGAACCCGAGGCCACCGATCGACCTGGAGGTCGGCAGCTGGTACGTGTCCACGTATCCCGAGTCGGTGTTCGTCCGAGGCCTGACCGCCGCGTTGGTCACCGATGACGCGCGATGGAACCTGCGCGGCAACCGGCTGGCGGTGCATCGGGCCGGCGGCTCGGAGAAGATACGGCTCGACGGTGCGGCCGAGGTGCTCCAGGTGCTGGAAGGGCGGTTCGGCATCAACGTGGCCGACCTCGGCGACCGTGCCGACGTCGAGGCGCGCATCGGAGGGATACTCGACAGCTGAAGGGCAGCAGAAAAAGTCATGTCCCTGGTCGCGCCCGCCGACGATACTCAGAAGCCGTGACCGACGACCCCTCGCCCGAGCACCCGGCTCCGCCGGAGCCCTCTGCTCTTCGTGCAAGCAATCATCCGGACCAGACTGGCCGCGACCGGCTCCGGGAACTGCTCGACGCCGTCACCGATTCGGCCAACACCGATGTGGGCGACATGGCCCGCAGCAGTTACGCCTCGGAGTTCCACTTCTCCCGCGAGGTGCGCCGGCTGACCGGTGAGTCGCCCGCGTCCCTGCGCCGCCGCGTCATGCTGGAACGCGCGGCGTGGCGCCTGCAGCGCGGTGAGGCGGTGTCCGCGGTCGCGGCCGACGAAGGGTGGTCCTCGGCGGAGGTCTTCTCCCGGGCGTTCCGGCGGGTGTACGGGCTGCCACCGTCGCAGGCAGCCGAGGTCCACTTCCGGCTGCCCGCCCCCAACGGTCTGCATTTCCATCCGCCACAATCGCTTTGGCTGGACAGCGATCCCGGCGACAGCCCAACTCCAGGGGCGCACACATCCGACATCACCGCGCTCATGATCGACCACGACATCGCCGACACGGCGCACCTGCTCGGGCAGGCGGCACTGCTGAGCCCGCAGCAGTGGGTGGCCGAGGTCGCGCCGGGCCGGACGGTACTCGAATGGGACGGGCCCGAGCCCAGTGTAGGCGCGGTACTGGGTGCGATCGTGTGGACCAAACAGGTGTGGCTGGCGACCATCGCCGGCGACGACTTCCCCGCCCGGGCCTGCACACAACCCGAGTTCGTCGACGCCGAAACACTGGCTGCCCATCACGACGACATCGGGAAACGTTGGCGCACAATGGTCTCCGAGTACACCGCGGCGGGCCGGCTCGGCGACACGGTGATCGACGCGCTGTGTGATCCGCCGGAGTCCTTCCAGCTCTACGGCATCGTCGCGCACGTCCTCACCTATTCGGCGCACCGCCGTGAACTCGCTCGCGCCATGCTGGCCGGCCACGGCGTGACCACACGTCTCGGGGACCCACTGGATTGGATGAGAGGAAACTAGATGGCGACCGTGTACTACACCGCGTCCAGCCTCGATGGCTACATCGTCGACGAGAACGACAGCCTGGACTGGTTGGTCTCGCGCGACATCGCCGCCGACGGGCCGTTTGCGATCGACCCGTTCATGGAGACGGTGGGCTCGTTGGTGATGGGCGCCGACACCTACGAGTGGATCCTGAAGAACCACCCGGGCCAGTGGATGTACGCCCAACCCACGTGGGTGCTCACCCACCGGCCCGAAATCATCGCCGAAGGCCACGACGTGACGACGTTCGCGGGGGACGTCGCCGACCTGCACCCGGTGCTGGTGTCCGCGGCGCAGGGCAGGAACGTCTGGGTGGTGGGTGGCGGCGAGGTGGCCGCCCAGTTCGTCGCCGCCGGACTGGTCGACGAGATGATCGTCTCCTACGCCCCGTGCACGCTCGGCGCCGGATCGCGCGTGCTGCCGATCCGCTCGGAATGGGTGCTGGTCTCCTCGGCGGTCAACGCCGACTTCGTGTGCGCACACTGGAGACGGGCCTGACGCGACCGCCCCGACCGTCGTAGTGTGGCGGCAGACTCGGACAATCTGGAGGGCGCCGTATGGGCCACTACAAGAGCAACATCCGCGACCTGGAGTTCAACCTCTTCGAGATGTTTGCGCTGGAAAAGGTACTCGCCAGCGGCGAATTCGGTGACCTCGACGCCCCGTCGGTGCGCGAGATGCTCCAGGAGGCGGCCAGGCTCGCCGAAGGCCCGCTGGCCGAGGCATTCGCCGAGACCGACCGCCATCCGCCGTCCTTCGATCCGGCCACCCATGTGGTCACCATCCCCGAACCGTTCAAACAGTCGTTCCGGGCCTGGCACGACGCCGAATGGTTCCGCGTCGGCATGGCCGAAGCCATCGGTGGGGTGCCGGCACCGTCGATGCTGGAGTGGGCGATCAACGAACTGGCTCTCGGTGCCCAACCGGCGGTCTTCATGTACTCGGCCGGGCCGAAGATGGCCGACATCCTCAACGCGATCGGTAATGAGCAGCAACGGCATTGGGCCGCGCTGATGATCGAGCGCAATTGGGGTGCGACGATGGTGCTCACCGAACCCGACGCCGGCTCCGACGTCGGGGCCGGCCGCACGAAGGCCGTCGCGCAGCCCGACGGTACCTGGCACCTCGACGGGGTGAAACGTTTCATCACCAACGGCGACACCGATGACCTGTTCAAGAACATCCTGCACGTCGTGCTCGCCAGGCCGGAGGGCGCCGGACCGGGAACCAAGGGCCTGAGCCTGTTCCTGGTGCCCAAGTTCCACTTCGACCCGCAGACCGGCGAACCCGGGGAACGCAACGGGGTCTTCGTCACCGGGCTGGAACACAAGATGGGACTGAAGGCATCGGCCACCTGTGAGCTGACCTTCGGCCAGCACGGAGTTCCTGCAGTCGGGTACCTGGTCAACGACACCCACAACGGCATCGCCCAGATGTTCAAGGTGATCGAGTACGCCCGGATGATGGTGGGCACCAAGGCGATGGCCACGCTGTCGACCGGCTACCTGAACGCGCTGGAGTACGCAAAGACCCGGGTTCAAGGTGCGGACATGACGCAGATGACGGACAAGGCCGCACCGCGCGTCACCATCATCCACCACCCCGATGTGCGACGCGCGTTGCTGATGCAGAAGGCGTATGCGGAGGGCTTGCGGGCGCTCTACCTGTACACCGCCGTGCACCAGGACGGGGTGGTCGCCGACATCGTCTCGGGCGCCGACGCGTCGATGGCCGGCCGCGTCAACGACCTGCTGCTGCCGATCGTCAAGGGTGTCGGTTCCGAACGTGCCTACCAGTGCCTGACGGAGTCCCTGCAGACCTTCGGCGGTTCCGGATTCCTGCAGGACTACCCGATCGAACAGTACATCCGTGATGCCAAGATCGATTCCCTCTACGAGGGCACCACGGCCATCCAGGCGCAGGACTTCTTCTTCCGCAAGATCGCCAGGGACCAGGGCGGTGCGCTGCTGCATCTGGTGACCGCGATACGCGGGTACCTCGACGACCCGTCGGGCCGAGACGAGTTGCACGCCGAGCGGGCACTGCTGGCAACGGCCGTCGACGACGTCCAGGCGATGGTCACGGCGATGACCAAATACCTGGTCGACTCGCAGGAGAACCCCAGCGAGCTTTACCGGCTCGGACTGGAATCGGTGCCGTTCCTGCTCGCGGTCGGGGACCTGCTGTTGGGATGGCTGCTGTTGCAGCAGGCCCAGACCGCGTTGGCCGCGCTGGATCACGACGTCAGCGAGCGGGACCGTGCCTTCTACAGTGGCAAAGTGGCCACCGCGAAGTTCTTCGCCCGCAACGTGTTACCGCAGCTGACCGCGCAGCGCACCGTGCTGCAGGCGGTGGACCTGACCGCGATGGAGCTCTCCGAAGCGGGCTTCTAGATCGGGGCAGCTCCCCGCCCGGCCGACGACATCGTGTTCGTGTCGAGTCGGCGGGCGCGGTGAGTTCCGCCGGTGGCGGCGGTCTACACCCACATGAGCGATGACCAGACCGAGATCACCCGAACCGTCGTCGCGTGGGTCGAGGCGATCCGGGCCCGCGATATCGACGGCGTCGTCGCGGCCCACGCCGACGACATCGTGATGTTCGACGTGCCGCCGCCACACGACGGGATCCGCGGAATCGTCGAATATCGGCAATCCTGGCCACCGTTCTTCGAATTCCTCGCCACCGGAGCGACATTCGAACTGGCGAACCTCGATGTGGTCACCGGGGATCGAGTGGCCTACGCGTACGCGCTGCTGCGGTGCGGTCGGCCCGAGTTCCTTGCAACCAACCCGGGTAACCGCCTGCGCCTCACACTGGGCCTACGAAAGGTGGACGGGCGCTGGTTGATCGCGCATGAACACCATTCGTTCGCGACCACCGACTGAGGACGGGCGCCGCCTTGCGGCGGAACACCCGGGGGTGACTCAGGCCGACGGGGTGTACCCGAAGGGCAGCAGGATGCTCTTGGGCTCGCAGTATGCCTCGATGCCCTCCCAGCCGTTCTCGCGGCCGATGCCGGAGTTCTTGAAGCCGCCGAACGGCGCACACGGGTCGAACGCGTACATGTTCACCGCGTAGGTCCCGGTACGGATGCGCCGCGCGATCTTCAACGCCCGGTCGTTGTCGGTGGTGTACACCGAGCCGGCAAGCCCGTAGACCGAGTCGTTGGCGATCCGCACCGCGTCCTCCTCGTCCTCATAGGGGATCACCGACAGGACCGGACCGAAGATCTCCTCCTGCGCGATCGTCATCGAGTTGTCGACATCGGCGAATACGGTCGGCTGGACGAACCAGCCGCTGTCGAGGCCCTCGGGCCGGCCGCCGCCGGTGACCACCCGCGCGCCTTCCTCGATGCCCTTCTCGATGTAGCCCTCGACCCGGTCCCGCTGCTTCTCGCTGATCAGGGGACCGATCATGGCGGCGGGATTGTCCGGCAGGCCGGCCTGCATCCCGGCCGCGGCCGCGGCCAACTTCTCGACGACCTCGTCGTAGCGCGAGCGCGGTGCCAGGATCCGGGTCTGCCCGACGCAGGCCTGACCGGAGTTCATCAGTCCGGAGAACACCAGCATCGGCAGCGTGGAATCCAGGTCGGCGTCCTCCAGGATGATGGCGGCGGATTTCCCGCCGAGCTCCAGCGTGCACGGCTTGAGCCGGTCGGCCGCGATCTTGGCGATCTCCTTGCCGACACCCGACGATCCGGTGAACGTGTACTTGTCGAGGTTGGGGTTGGCGGTCAGCGCCTGACCGGTCTCCGGGCCGCCCGGCACGATCGACAGCACGCCCTCGGGCAGACCGGCCTCGGCGAACATCTCGGCCATCGCGAACACCGACAGCGGTGTCTCCGACGCCGGCTTGAGCACGAGCGTGCAGCCGGCCAGCAGCGCCGGGCCCAGCTTGTTCGCGGCCAGGAAGAACGGGACGTTCCACGCCGTGACGGCACCGACGACACCGACCGGTTCGCGCACCACCAGAGTCTGGCCGTAGACACCGTCGCGGATGTCCTGCCAGGTGAACTTGTCGGCGGCCCCGGCGTAGAACTGGAACGCCGACATCGCCGCGCCGTACTGCATCATGTCGACGATGGTCGGCGGCTGGCCGGTCTCGGCGGCGAGCAGGAATTTCAGCTCGTCGCCGCGCTCCTCCATGATCTTGACGGCACGGCCCAGGATCTCGGCGCGCTCGGCCGGCGACATCTGGGGCCAGGGACCCTCGTCGAAGGCCTTGCGGGCCGCGGCGCAGGCCGCGTCGACGTCGGCGGCCGAGGCCAGCGGCACCTTGCCCACCAGCTCGCCGGTGGCGGGGGAGTGCACCTCGATCACGTCCGAGGTGGCCGGCTCGACCCATTTACCGCCGATGAACAGCTTGTCCCACTCGGTCCTGAACGCGGTGCTCTGTGTCATGTCGCTCCTTGCGTGCGCGATTGGTCTCCGTGCGCGCGCGGTGGCATGTCGCTGCCTGCGTGCGCGATGTCGTCACCGTCACACTACCGACGGAACGGCGAAACGAGAACCTGTTGCAGTACAGCCGTCAAGAAGGCCGCAACACCAGCACCAGATTGCTCACCAGAAATTCCCGGACTCCGGGTAGCTGCGTCACTCCCCACGCCCATCGCGGGTGGTAGCGGGGAAATGCGGCGACCAGTGCGCCGGTCCCGGCCGCCCAGCGCAGGCCCGCGGCGACCGACACCGCGAACAACGACGATCCGTAGTCGTTCTTGGGCCGGTGGCCGTGCTTGCGGGTGTAGCGCTCGGCGGCGCGACGTCCGCCCAGGTAGTGCGTCAATCCCATCTCGTGCCCGCCGAACGGACCCAACCACACCGTGTAGGACAGCACGACCAGCCCACCGGGCCGGGTGACCCGCAGCATCTCGTTGCCGAGCGCCCACGGGTCGCGGACATGTTCGGCGACGTTGGACGACAGGCACACGTCGACGCTGTCGTCGACGAACGGCAGTGCGGTCCCCGAGGCCCGCACGAACGTTCCGGCCGGGTCATGGCTGCGCGGGGCGGCGGCATGCATCTCGGCGGGGTCGGGTTCGACGCCGATGTAGTGCATACCGGCGTCGGTGAATGCCGACGCGAAGTATCCGGGTCCGCCGCCGACATCGAGCAACACCAGCCCTGCTGACGGCGTCCCGACGGTCGAATGCCACAGGTCAGCGACCAGCCCGACGGTGTCGGCGGCCAACGCGCCGTAGAAACGGTCCGGTTCGCGCTGCTCGAAGCGGAACGCTGCGAGCAGACGAACCGACCGGGCCAGCGTCGCCCGGTCGGCGAAGCGATCGGTAGCTGCCACCCGGACACCCTACGCAGACCTGCCGCTACGCTGGCGGGGATGTCTGACCTGCCCGTCCGCTCGGTGTTGCTGCTCTGTTGGCGTGACACCGGCCACCCCCAGGGCGGCGGCAGCGAAACCTACCTGCAGCGCATCGGGGCCCAGCTCGCCGCCGCAGGTACCCGGGTCACGCTGCGCACCGCGCGCTATCCCGGTTCCGCGCGCCGGGAGACCGTCGACGGTGTGCGCATCCAGCGCCGGGGCGGGCCGTACACGGTGTACGTCTGGGCGGGGCTGGCGATGGCCGCCGCCCGCATCGGCCTGGGCCCGATGCGCCGGGTCCGGCCCGACGTCGTCATCGACACCCAGAACGGGCTGCCGTTCCTGTCCCGACTCGTCTACGGCAGGCGCACCGTGGTGCTGGTGCACCACTGTCACCGCGAGCAGTGGCCGGTGGCCGGGCCGGTGATGAGCCGCATCGGCTGGTTCGTCGAATCCCGGCTCTCCCCGCGCCTGCACCGGCACAACCAGTACGTCACGGTGTCGCTGCCGTCGGCTCGCGACCTGGCACTGCTCGGTGTGCGGTCGGAGCGGATCGCGGTGGTGCGCAACGGTGTCGATGCAGCGCCCGAAGGCACCCTGACCGTCCCACGTTCTGCGACGCCGCGGGTGGTCGTGCTGTCCAGGCTGGTGCCGCACAAGCAGATCGAGGACGCGCTGGACGCCGTGGCGCGGCTGCGGGTTCGGATCCCCGACCTGCATCTGGACGTACTCGGCGACGGCTGGTGGGCGCAGCGGCTCGTCGACCATGCGAACCGGCTCGGGATCTCTGACCTGGTCACCTTCCACGGGCATGTCGACGATGCCACCAAACACGCTGTGTTGCAGCGCAGTTGGGTGCACATCCTGCCGTCGCGCAAGGAGGGCTGGGGACTGTCGGTGGTCGAGGCGGCCCAGCACGCGGTGCCGACCATCGGCTACCGCTGCTCGGGTGGACTCACCGATTCGGTGGTCGACGGCGTGACCGGCATGCTGGTCGACGACGGCGACGAACTGGTCGACAGCCTGGAGCGGCTGCTGCGTGACCATGTGCTGCGCGAACAGTTGGGCGCCAAAGCCCAGGTGCGCAGCGGCGAATTCTCCTGGGATCAGAGCGCCGACGCGTTGCGCGCGGTACTGGACTCGGTGCGCGCGGGCCGTCCGGTCAGCGGCGTCATCTGAGCTCGGATCCGTCAGGACGGCAGCCGGGTTCTGCCCGTCGAGGTCTGCCGGCGCCTGCCCAGTACCAGCCCCAGGAGTCCGATGCCGAGTTGGGTGAGCCACACCGCGTGTGCCGCGAGCAACAGGGGCCGATGGGGTGAGGGTGCGGTGTCGCCGCCCACGTCGTACACCGTCAGATCGTCGTCGGAGTAGGCAACCGGAAGTCCGAGTTCCGGCGCCGGACCTGCCTGATTTTCGATGACGACCCAGCCCACCCCCGCCGCGGCGAGCTCTTCGGCGCCGGCGCCGGACACCAGCAGCCGCTGCACCGCGCGGGCCCGGATTCCCTCACCCGGCACGGTCTGCCCGGCGATGAGCAGATCACCGGTGCTCAGCACGTCGGGGCGAAGCCAGCGCGGCAACGGGTCCAGCACCGGCGCCGTCCCGGCCCACCGGAATCGTCGCATGCTGTCGACGGGCAGTACGGCAACCGGCGCCGGGCGCGCGTTGATGATCGATGCGGCAGCCTGCCAACCCGGCGGGTACTGCACCGACCTGACCTGCCCTCCGACGCCCCAGGCGAGATCCGGCAGCGTGGCGACCAACGCGGCGCAGAACACCGTCGCAGTGGCCACCGAGGGCAGGCGAGGGCGCAACGCGATCACCGCGCCGGCACCGGCGAGCGCGTAGGGGGGCATCGCCAGCGCCACCCACTTCTGCCCGTCGCGGACGACCCCGAGACCGGGCACGGCGCCGATCACCGCCTCGGCGGCCGCCAAACCCGGTCCGGTGGCCATCAGCGCCGGCACCACCACGGACACCACCGCGAGGATCAGTAGCGGCGGCGCGGTGCGGCGACGGACCAGCACCGTGGCCCCCACCGCCACCAACGCCAGCAGCACTGACGTCGACGCCACCGCGAAAAGCGTTGTCCGGGAGGCAGGTCCCGCCTCGGCATTCCATATACCGCCGAGACCGGCCAGGCTGCCGAAGGTGCCCAGACCCGGCTCCGCCCGCGCGGCGAATGCCTCGATCCCGGGCCGCTGGTCCACCGCGCCGGCCCAGCCGCCGGCCACCGCCGACGCGACCAGCCACGGCACCGCAGCCGTCGCCGCGGCTGCCAGGCTTGCGCCGGCACACCACCACCGCGGCCGGCCGGTGCCCGGAGCCAGCGCACCTGCGAGGGCGACCGTCGCAGCCAGCATCAGCCCGGTCGGGGTCAACCCGGCCAGCGCCACCCAGAACAGCAGCGCCCCGACCCTGCCGAGCTCGCCTTGGGTGCGGTCCGGCCGTCCGCCGTCCGCCGCGCCGCGCAGGGACAGCACCGTCGCCGCGACCCACGGCAGGCACCCGTATCCCACCAGCAGGCTCCAGTGGCCCTGCAGCAGCCGCTCGGCGACATACGGATTCCAGATCGCGACGGTGACCGCCACCAGCTGGCCGGTCGGCCCGGCGTCGGGCAGGCACAGCACCACCAGCCGCGCGGCGCCCCAGCCGGCCAGCCACAGGCCCAACACCAGCAGCGCCTTGACCACGACGCCGCCGTCGACCAGCGCCGAGGCCAGCGCCACCGCGAAATCCTGGGGAAGTGCGCGCGGCGCAGCCTCGGTGAGTCCCAGCGCCGCGTCGGTCAGATAGGACCGCGGGGTGGACACCGCGTCACGCAGCAGCAGATACCCGGGAGCCAGCAGCGGCGCGGTCACGCCCAGCGTCAACGCCAACGCGTAACCCGGCGCGATCAGTGCGCGCCATCGAAGCGCCGGAATCGACGCGATCAGACCGGTCTGTCCGGCGGCAGGTCGGACGGTCGCTGGGCGGGTAGCTTCTCGGTCTTGGCCTCCGCGCCGGGCACCGGTTCGTCGTCGTCGCCACGCCGGCCGAAGAACCGGTTGCCGGTGTCATCGAGGCCGGGATCGATCAGCTGGGACTCGGCCCGGAGGCTGAACGAGCCCAGCAGCGCGCCGCCGACCAACGCGACCAGACCCAGGGCGGTGAACGTGATCGGCAAGATGCGTCCCCACAGCGACACCCGGTCGCGCTCGTCCTGCGCGGCGGCGACCTGCGCTTCGACCGTTTCCTCGGTGGAGGTCACCGTGTAGTCGACGAACGTGACCTCGGGCTCCAACGCCTCGCGGGCGTAGTAGTGGAATCCGCGGTCGGTCTCCTTGACGATCGTGCCCGAGACCGGGTCGACCCAGAACGTCCGCTGCGCGGCGTAATACCGCGTCATGGTGATCATCTCCTCGGGGTCGCCCTCGAGGCCCCACAGCGCGGCCCGCGCCGTCACCTGGCTGTCGGCGTCGTCGTCGTAGAGCGACGCGTACCGGACCGGTTCGACGAGTTCGCCGTCGGCGTCGAAGCCGACGTTCTGGGTGAACCGGTACGTGGTCAGGCCGTTGACGTCCTCCTCGCCCGCGTAATTGGCATCGAAAGCCTCCTGCGCGATCGGGTCGAAGACCGGGTAGGTCCTCTTCTCGGTGTCGAACGGGAACCGGTAGGCCAGCCCCTCGTGCGGCAGCGCGATGTTCGTCGGCGGGTTCTCCTCCTCGATGGCGCGCGGTCTCTGCACCGAGCCACCGGGGTTGGTCTCGCTGGACACCGCCAGCGCGGTCGAGCGATCGACCGTCACCGTGTCGACCATGGCCAGCAGCAGTCCGTTGTCCTGCTGCTGATCCGAGCGCCGCAGCGACGTGCCGACCTGCAGTGTGACGACATCGGCGTTCGCCGGGGACTCCACGCTGATCTGCTGCTGCATCACCACCGGAACGTCCTCGTCGACGACGAACCGTTCACCGAGCAGTGACGCCGGCTCGAACGCGGTGCCGGTCCCGTCGCTGACCAGGGTGGCATCGGTGTCGAGCGGAATCTTGGAGATCTTGCCCTGGGTGTAGGTGGACAAGAGCAGCGCAGCGATGAGCAGGGCAGCTCCGAGGCCCATGATTCCGCACGCGGCGATCCTCAGCGCAACTGCGCGGTTCAATACCGTGTCTCCCTTCGCGCGCCGCCACGGACGTGGCGGTGGCGGCGCCAGCCAGACGCCCAAAAGTCCGTTCGACCCTAACAGCACAGATTAAGGTCGTCGCTTACGCCGAGACGTTCGCCGGCAGCGCAGGACTACCCGTTCATCCACAGGATTGCACTTCACCGGCGGGATTGCGCGCGGTGGTCGTGATGCGGGCACACTGTTCGGCGTGACCGACACCGACACCGGGCGCGACGCCGGCGCCGTCGGCGGGACCCGTGGGTTCCTCCCCGCCGTGGAGGGTATGCGCGCCTGCGCGGCGATCGGGGTCGTCGTCACCCACGTCGCCTTCCAGACCGGGGAGAGCGGCGGTGTGGTCGGCCGGGTACTCGGTCGCTTCGACCTGGCCGTCGCGGTGTTCTTCGCGTTGTCGGGATTTCTGTTGTGGCGCGGTCACGCCGCGGCGGCACGCGGGCTGCGGGAGCGTCCGGAGACCGGGCACTATCTGCGGTCGCGCATCGTGCGGATCATGCCGGGCTATCTGGTCGCGGTCGTGGTCATCATGACGTTGCTACCGGATGTGAACGCCGACTTCACGGTGTGGCTGGCCAATCTCACGCTGACGCAGATCTATGTGCCGCTGACGTTGACCGCGGGCCTGACCCAGATGTGGAGCCTGTCGGTCGAGATGACCTTCTACCTGGTGTTGCCGATGCTGGCACTGCTGGCGCGCCGGCTGCCGGTGCGGGCCCGCATCCCGGTGCTGGTGACATTCGCCGTGGCGAGCCTGTTCTGGGTGCACATCCCGTTCGACCCGGACTCCGGGCACAACCTGTGGAACTGGCCGCCGGCGTTCTTCTCGTGGTTCGCCGCGGGCATGGTGCTGGCGGAACTGACCGTCAGCCCGGTCGGCTGGATGCACCGGATGGCCCGCCGGCGGGTGCTGATGGCCGCCGTCGCGGCGACGGCGTTCCTGGTGGCGGCGTCGCCGCTGGCCGGCCGGGAGGGGCTGCATCCCGGCTCGGTCGCACAGGTGACCCTGAAGACCGCGATGGGCGCGGTCGTGGCGGGGGCGCTGCTGGCCCCGCTGGTGCTCGACCGCCTCGACACCTCACACCGCATCCTGGGCAGTCCCGTCATGGTGACGCTGGGCCGCTGGTCCTACGGGTTGTTCGTCTGGCATCTGGCCGCACTGGCGATGGTGTTCCCGATGATCGGCGCGTTCCCGTTCAACGGGCACTTCACCGTCGTGTTGGCGTTGACGGTGTTGTTCGGTTTCGCCATCGCCGCGGTCAGCTACGCGCTGGTGGAGTCGCCGTGCCGGAACGCGTTGCGCCGCTGGGAGCGGCGCAACCACCCGACGCCGCTGGACTCTTCGGTCAGCGACGAGGTCGAGCCCGCCCGGGCTCGGTGAACGGGACCGGTCGTCGATCAGGTCGCGCGGCCTGGGCGACCGTCCCCCGGTTCCGGGAACGTCACCAGCGAGGTTGCCACCGCGACGACCGACAGCAGCGCGAGCAACTGCACCCCCGGCGAGTGCCCGGCGTATCCGTCCACCGAGCGCCACGGGTTCTGGCTCAGGACGGCGCCGGCCAGGATGAGACCGAATGCCGCGGTGCCCACCGTGACCGCGTCGCACAGGTGCTGCCGTCGACGCAGCAGATAGCGCCCACCGACCGCGGCGGCCGCCACCAGAACCCCGCCTGCTCCCGCGATCACCGCGGCAGCGGCGATCGCGGCGGCGCCGACCCCGAGCGGACGCGGGCGCCACGGCTGGGCGGCCGGCCCGGGACGGCCGGGACGACGTGCAGGGACGAAGGCGAGCGCCAGCAGTAGCGGCAGCAGCGCCAGCCCGCCGATCAGCCCGGCGCGGTAGGTGGCGTCGGATGCGAAGTCCAGCGTGAGGGTGCCCGCGGTGCCGGCTGGCAGCACCCAGCCCTGCTGCCACCCGTTGACGGTGACGGAGGTCAGCGTCTGGCCGCCCTCGGTGCGTGCCACCCACCCCGGGTTGGCGCTCTCCGGTACCACCAGCACCCGCGAGGTGTCCGACGCGTCCACCGTGACCTGCCGCGCGACACTGGTCCACCGATCGACGGTGACCGCCGAGGTTGTCGCCGGGCGCACCTCACCGGCCCGCGGAGTCGACAGCTGGACACCGTCGACGATCAACGTCGAGCCGGGGCTGACCACCAGTTCCTGCTGCCCGGCCGGCAATGGGATGGGTTCGCCACGGCACGCCCGGGCCGGGATCGGGCTCCCGTCGAGCAGCGCGCCGACCGTGGTGGACACCGAAGTCTGGATGAACTCACCCGCCACGCCGATGACCGGGCCGCGCCCACACGGCAGGGTCACCGCGCGGGTGCGGTTGGCCGTCGCGTCGGCCGCACCGATCGGCACCCCGCGCTCGTCGAGCATGACCACCTCGGCCAGGCCAGGTGGCTTGAGCTGATCGAAACCCAGTGCGGTGCGGTCGATCACGTCGTCCCAGTCGAGCAGCGCGATGGTGACGGTATCGGTGACCCGTGGGTGCAGCCGGAACGTCTCGGTTCCGGCGGTCATGCGCCGCACCTGCGGCCCGTCGCCGAGATCGACGGCGATCAGCGTCGGATGCGCGGGCAGCGGGGATCGGCTCGGGGTGACCCGGATAGCCGAAACCTCGCGCGGTTGTGGAAGTTTGAGCTGCAACTCCGGCGGTGTGCGGGGCTGCACAGTGCGCTGCGGGGCGGTCCAGGAGGTGCCGGGATCCCCGTCGGTGGCCGCATACGCCGAACCCAGGACGTCGATCGGGTCCGCGTCGCCGAAGGCTCGGCTGGTTTCCGGCTGCGCGATGAGGTCGGCCAGGTTGGGGCCCTGGCGGGCCCGCACCCACACCGTCGGGATCACCGGGGTCGGTTCGGGCACGGTCAGGGTGCGGCTGAGGTTCACCGGCTCCTCGGCCGCCAGCGCCATCGCCGCGGAGCACCGGGTACCGGTCGGACTCTCTGCGCAGCCGGCTCGTCCCAGCAATTCCGATCCCAGATCCCATTGGGCGACAGCGGAATCCGGTGGTGGTCCGGGAACGTCGACGGTGTGCCGCAGGTTCACCGGGTGGGCGAAGCCGTTGGCGTCGTACTGGGTGACGCTGAGATCGGTGATACCGAACTGCACGCCGGGTGAACCGTCGTCGGTTCCGGTGGCGGTGATCCGTACCCACGGCGACTCGCCGTAGGGCAACGCCACGGTCAGCGGTTCACCTGCGTTCTCGAACCGGACGGTGCTGGTGCCGTTGACCGTCGACACCTCGATCCGCCGAACCTGCGCACCCACCGCGGTGGCGCTCGGGGTGATGGTCAGCGTGGCGTTGGTGACGGGACGATCGAAATCCACCTGCAGCCATTGCCCCAGCGCGGTCTGCAACGCGTTGGACACCCAGCTCGTCGACGAATCGCTGTCGATGGCGGCGGGCGGCCCGGAGGACGGTGACACGTTCGGCAGCGCGGTGGCATCCGAGGCGGCGCTGGACACCGACACCCGGCCCCCGTCCCACTGCCCGTACACCAGGTCGGCGCCGGTGGCGGGATAATCGGGCACTCTGTTGAAGGTGTTGCGCGGATCGTCGGGACCGCGGATGGCCGACGAGTGGTCGTCGACACGGCCGTAGTCGGTTTCGCGCGCCGTGGGCGTGTCGGTGACCGTCACCAGGGGGACCGCCAACCCGGACCGGACGGCATCCTGGGTCAGCAGCATCGGCCCCAGGGGTGGCTGCCCGGCCAGCCGCCGTCGCTCGTCGAGCCGCAGCAGCACCTCGGGGCCGCCGTCCACCCGGGCCATCGAATCAGCCTCGGCCAGATAGGGTTTCATCGAACCCGCGGGGTCGACCCGGTAGATCTCCACCGCTGGGTAGCGGGGACGCAGCCCGCTGTCGCTGACGAACCCGGCCAGGGTGCCCGGGCCGACCGGATCGCCGAACTCGGCGACCTTGGTCAGCCCCGGCGACCCGTCGATCGCGCGGTGCACCATAATCGGTCGGGCCGACCGCGAGGTCTCCGGATCCAGGTCGTTGCGTACCACCACGTAGGAGATGCCCTGGCGGGCCAGGGTGTCGGCCAGACCCGCCGATGGCCGCCCCGCGGCGAACAGGCGCTGAACCGAGTCCAGCGCGCGGATCGTCTCGGGTGGGGTGAGCGGAATGGAATCCCTTACTCCCCAAGCGCTTTCGCCCAGCACCTGCAGGGGTTCGTCGTGGCTGTTGCCCCAGAGCTGGGTGGCGAACGGCGCCCCGGGGGCGACGAGCACCCTGCCTTCGACGTTGTTCTCGTCCAGCCAGGCCGCCGCCTCGTGCCAGTAGGAGGGGATGCCGTCGAATGCGCCGGGCGGGGTGAGACGTCCGGTCCAGGCCAGCGAGGTGGCCGCGGTCAGCGCGGCCAGCAACACGATGCCGACCGCCACCCGTTTGTCGTTCTCGGGGTGGGCGAACGCGTCACGCCACACCCGCCGTGGTGCGCTGCCCGGTAGCGGCACCCGCCCGAGCAGGTGCGCCAGCCCCAGGGCGATCGGCAACCGCAGCAGCGGTTCCAACTTGTGCAGATTGCGCAGCGGGGTGCCGTCGGCGTCCAGGAACGCCTGCACCTGGTGTGCGATCGGAGACCCCAGCCCGCCGGAATAGCCGGCACCGAGCAGCACCACCCCGATCACCAGCATCGTGACCAGCCGGCCCCGGGCCGGCATGGACACCAGCGCAAGACCGGCCAGACCGCCCGCCGCCACCAGAGCGGTGGCCAGCACCGCCACCGAACCGGTCACCAGCGGTGCGCCGGCGGTGGCACTCGGTGCAACGTACGGCGTCCAGGCCCCGGTGCCGCGCAGCATCTCGGTCAGCGACATCCACTGGGTCGTGACACCGGAGGACTCGATGAAGTCGAGGAAGGGTGGGCTGATCCGGCCCAGATGCAGCAGGGCGACGACCCACCAGGTCACCGCAAGCGCCACACACGGCAGCCACCACGCCACAAAGCGGCGCCAGGTGCGGTTGGGCCGGTGGCACAGCAGCCAGACCACCGCGCACAGACATGCCGTCAGCGTCGCGACGGCGTTGACGGCCCCCATCAACGCGACTGCCAGCGCCGAGCGCGCGGCGAGTATCCGGACCCGGGGATCGCCCCGGTCCCCGACGGTGGGGTCGCGCAGGGCGAGGATCACCGGCAGCAGCACCCACGGCGCGAGCATCATCGGCAAGGTCTCCGAGGAGATCGCGCCCATCGTCGTCAGTACCCGCGGCGACAGCGCGAACGCCAGCGCACCGATCGCCCGCGCCGTCGTGGTACCGATACCCAGCGCTTCGGCAACGCGCAGCACGCCCCAGAACCCGGCGACCAGCAGCAGCGCCCACCACAGCCGCTGGGTCACCCATCCCGGCACCCCGAGCAGGTCGCCGGCCAGGAAGAAGGTGCCGTGCGGGAACAGATACCCGTACGCCTGGTTCTGCGCCTGCCCGAACGGCAGCTCGCTGTTCCACAGGCTGAACGCGCGCGTCAGGAAGCGCAGCGGGTTGGCGGTGAGATCGAGCTTGGTGTCGGGGGAGATCTGGCCTGGTGACTGGGCGAAGGTCAGGACCAGCGCGGCCGCCGCGGCCGGCCACAGCCAGCGCCGCGACAGCGGCTCGATCAGTTGGGGTTCGGGGGGCAGGAGCGTAGCGACCGGGACTCTAGGTTCGGTCGCCGTACTCGACCCTGTTGAGCACCGATGACGCCGGATCGCCCGCCTGCAGCGGAGGCCTGGTGTCCTGCTGCACCATCAGCGTCACCCCGAAGACGGCCGCCGCACCGAGCAGCAGGCCGACGACGATGCTGGCTGCAGCGGGCACGAGGAACCGGTCCATGCGGCCAACCTAGCACGGTGGTCCGTCGCGCCTGGGCGTCCGCGAGCGGCGCAATCGGGGTGGGCGTCCGCGAGCGGCGCAATCGGGGTGGGCGTCCGCGAGCGGCGCAATCACGGCTCGGGTGGCACGATCAGCACCGGGCGGTGCCCCCGACGCAGCACATGGTCGGCCACGCTGGACTGCAGAAGAGACCGCAACCCGGTGGTGGCCCGGGTTCCGGTGACGATCAGGTCGGCGTCGAGGTCGTCGGCGGCCTCGATGATGGTCTGCCACACCGTGAAGGTGACCGCCCGGCGCATCGGTTCGGCGGGAAGTCCGGCGGCCACCGCGAGTTCCAGACCCTCGTCGTTGATCCGCTGAGCTTCGGCGAGCGCGATGTCGATCTCGTCGTCATCGCTCGGATCCGGCGGTCCGTCAAGGTCGTAGTCGTAGCCTCCCGGGTTGTCACCCCGGTCCATCGGCGACCACACGGTCAGCACCACGGCGCGGTCGGCGGTGAGGAACTGGCCGGCGTACTGTACGGCGCGACGCGCGGTCGGCGACCCGTCGAAGGCGATGACCATCACTGTCTTCCTGTCCCGTGCTGCGGGGCCGGGCATCGACGCTCCTGTTCTTCGCTCCTCGTACCGACAGAATATTGGGTCGAAGGTGCGCGGCGGGCACCTTCGGGTGGCGTGCCCACCCGGGACGTGATCGCGGGCGCCGCTGCCGTTAGGGTCAGGACGTATGGCTGCGCGACGGAACGTCCCGAAAGCTCTCGTCGGTGTACTGGCGGCGTCGGCGCTGCTTGCGGGCTGCACCACACCCGCCGATTCCGAGCCGCCCGCCCCCCGGGCGACGCCGTGGATGGCGGTCGGCCCAGCCCCCGCCCCAGCAGCGCCGGCGCCGGCCGTGCCGGCGTGCGGCGACCCGGCGGCCATCGTCGCGGCGATGTCCACCCGCGACAAGCTGGCTCAGCAGCTGATGGTCGGCGTGACCGGTGCCGCGGACGCGCGCTCGGTCGTCGACAACCACCGGGTGGGCGGCGTCATGGTCGGCAGCTGGAGCGACCTGTCGATGCTGTCGGACAACTCGCTGGCCGGTATCGCCGCCGACGCCACGCCGTTGCCGCTGGCGGTCAGTGTCGACGAGGAAGGCGGCCGGGTGTCGCGGCTGTCCGGCCTGATCGGTGCCCAGCCGTCGCCGCGCCGGCTGGCAGCCTCCAGCACCCCCGAGCAGGTGTACCAGGTCGCGCTCGACCGGGGCCGCAAGATGCGCAGCCTCGGCATCACGATCGATTTCGCTCCGGTCGTCGACGTCACCGACGCCCCCGACGGGACCGTGATCGGGGACCGGTCGTTCGGCGCCGATCCGGCGGTGGTCACCGATTTCGCCGGTGCATACGCTCGCGGCCTGCGCGACGCCGGTCTGCTGCCGGTGCTCAAGCATTTCCCCGGCCACGGCAGCGGTGACGGGGACTCGCACACCGGCAGTGTCGTGACGCCGCCGCTGGCCGAACTGCAAGCCGACGACTTGGTCCCGTACCGGACCCTGACCGCCCAGGCGCCGGTCGGCGTCATGGTCGGCCATCTGGAGGTCCCCGGTCTCACCGGCAGTGAGCCGGCCAGCCTCAGCCCGCCTGCCTACGCGCTGCTGCGGTCCGGCAACTACGGCGGCCCGCCGTTCACCGGTCCGGTGTTCACCGACGACCTGTCCGGGATGCAGGCGATCACCGACCGTTTGGGCGTTGCCGACGCCGTCCTGCGCAGTCTGCAGGCCGGCGCCGACGTCGCGTTGTGGCTGACCACCGCGGAGGTGCCCGCAGTGCTGGACCGGCTCGAACAGGCCGTCGCCGCCGGGGAACTGACCATGCCCCGCATCGACGAGGCCGTGATGCGCATCATCGCGATGAAGGGGCCCTCTCCGCGCTGCGGCGGCTGACCCGTCGGTCAGTGCTTACCCTGTGATAAAACTTTCGTCGCTTATCGGTCAGGAAGGCACGCGTATGGCAGGTGGGACCAAGCGGTTGCCGCGTGCCGTCCGCGAGCAGCAGATGCTCGATGCCGCGGTGGAGATCTTCTCCGTGAACGGCTACCACGAGACCTCGATGGACGCGATCGCCGCCGAGGCACAGATCAGCAAACCGATGCTCTACCTGTACTACGGCTCCAAGGAGGAGCTGTTCGGCGCCTGTCTGAACCGTGAGCTGGGCCGGTTCGTCGACGAGGTGAACAGCAACATCGACTTCACCGCGGCGCCCAAGGAGTTGCTGCGCACCGCGGTGCTGGCGTTTCTCAAGTACATCGACGCCCACCGCGCGTCGTGGATGGTGCTCTACACCCAGGCCACCAGCTCGCAGGCGTTCGCCCACACCGTGCGTGAGGGCCGCGAGCGCATCATCGAACTCGTCGGCCGGCTGCTGCGCTCGGGCACGCGGCACCCCGAGCCGGACACCGATTTCGACATGATGGCCGTGGCACTCGTCGGTGCGGGGGAGGCGATCGCCTCGCGGGTGAGCACCGGCGACGCCGACGTCGACGAGGCGGCCGAGCTGATGATCAATCTCTTCTGGCTGGGTCTCAAGGGGGCGCCGTCCGCTTCGCTGGACGCCGAAGCCACCGACGCCACGGCCGTCATCTCAAGCTAGCGACCGTCGCCGACAGGTGCGGGTAGCCCTTCGTCAGATGGCGCAGCGTCAGATCCCAGCCCTCGGAGGTGCGGTTCACGTACAGCCCGGCCCGCGCGGGCAACACCACCGGCTTGGCGAACCGCACCGAGTACGTGACCGCGTCGGGGAGCTGGCCTTCGACGTTGGCCAGCACCGCCGCGGCACTGAACATGCCGTGCGCGATGACCGTCGGAAATCCGAACAGCTTGGCCGCGAGGGCGTTGGTGTGGATCGGGTTGTGGTCCCCGCCGGCCGACGCGTAGTGCCGGATCCGCCCGGGGGTGATGTGCAGCACCGCGTTCGGCGGTGGCAGTTTCGGCGGCTTCTGCGGCGGCGCCTTCGGCTCACCGGACAGACTGGTGCGCTGCTGATGCAGGAACGTCGTCACCTGGTGCCAGGCCAGTTCGTTGCCGACGCTGACATCGGTGAGGATGTCGACCAGCAGTCCCCGGCGGTGTTCGCGCATGTTCTCCGCGTGCACGCGCACCGAGACCGTGTCGGTCACCGCGATCGGGCGGTACTGGGTGATGTGGTTCTCCAGGTGCACCGAACCCATTGCGGCGAAAGGAAAGTCGAACCCGGTGATCAGCGACATCACGGTCGGGAACGTCAGCGCGAACGGATAGGTCAGCGGCACCTCGTTGCCGAAACGCAGACCGGTGACGTTGGCGTATTCGGCGACGTCGACCGCATCGATGCTCAGATCGTCGACGGTCAGGGTGCGGGCGGGCAACGTGTCACCGCGCCGCACGATCGGCAGCGCGCCGACCGCCGCCAGCACGAGATTCTTCAGCCCTGAGGGCTGCTGATCACTCATGCCTAGGCCCCCAACATGGCCTGGCCGCACACCCGGATGGTGTTGCCGGTGACGGCATTGGAGCCCGGGCTGGCGAAGTACGCGATCGCCTCGGCGACGTCGACCGGTTGGCCGCCCTGGAACAGCGAATTGAGCCGTCGGCCGATCTCACGGGTGGCCAGCGGAATGGCGTCGGTCATCTTGGTCTCGATGAAGCCGGGGGCGATGGCGTTGACCGTGATGTTCTTCCCGGCGAACTGCGCCGCCAACGCGTCGGTGAGCCCGATCATGCCGGCCTTGGTCGCGGCGTAGTTGGTTTGTCCGCGGTTGCCGGCGATACCTGCCATCGACGACAGTCCGATGATCCGGCCGCCGTCCCCGATCAGGCCGTCGCCCACCAAACCCTCGGCCAGACGAAGCGGCGCAAGCAGATTCACCGCGATCACCGAATCCCAGCGAGACTCGTCCATGTTGGCCAGCAGCTTGTCGCGGGTGATGCCTGCGTTGTTGACCAGGATGTCGAGTCTGCCCTCGTAATGTTCGCGGACGTGCTCGGCGATGCGGTCGACGGCGTCGGCCGCGGTGACGTCCAGGGCCAGCGCGGTGCCGCCGATCTTCGTCGCCAGCTCGGCGAGGGCTTCGGCGGCATTCTCCATGTCCACGGCGATGACCTTGGCGCCGTCACGGGCGAACACCTCGGCGATCGTCGCACCGATACCGCGGGCGGCGCCGGTCACCACGGCGACCTTGCCGTCGAGCGGCTTGTCCCAATCGGCGGGCGGGGTCGCGTCGGCGGCGCCCACATGGAAAACCTGGCCGTCGACATAGGCCGACTTCCCGGACAGGATGAAGCGCAGCGTCGATTCCAGGCCGGTCGCGGCGGGTTTGGCGTCGGCCGACAGGTAGACCAACGCGGCGGTGGACCCGTTGCGCAATTCCTTGCCCAGCGACCGGGTGAAACCCTCCAGGGCGCGCTGCACGGTGCGCTCGTGCACGGTGGAGGTCTCCTCGGGGGTGGTGCCGATCACCACGACGCGACCGGACCGTCCGAGGTTGCGCAACAGCGGGGTGAAGAACTCGTAGAGGCCCTTGAGACCCTCGGGTTCGGTGATGCCGGTCGCGTCGTAGACCAGCCCCCCGAACGAATCGGCCCAACGCCCGCCCAGATTGTTGGCGACCACGTCGTAATCGTCGGCCAGCGCATCACGCAGCGGCTCCACCACCCGGCCGGACCCACCGATCAGCAGGGAACCCGACAGCGGCGGGTCACCCGGCCGGTAGCGGCGGAGCTGTTCGGGCTGCGGGACCCCGAGCTGTTTGGCGAGGAACGAGCCAGGTCCGGAGTTGACGACTTGGGAGAGAAGATCGGAAGCCACAGTGCTGCCTTTCTGGTGACCTGGGTACGAGATCCGGGTAGTTCTACTTCGACGCTGATGGGGTTACCCATCACCGTTACATCCCTCACGAACTTACTCCAGAGTAAGAACCGTGGGTAGTATGACCCTCGACACCCCATGAGCAAGCCGGGAGGCAGACGTGGCTGACAGCAAGACAACGCGCCGGGTAGCGGTTCTCGGCGGTAACCGGATTCCGTTCGCGCGTTCGGACGGCGCCTACGCCAAGGCATCCAACCAGGACATGTTCACTGCGGTGCTCGACGGTCTGGTGGACCGCTTCAACCTGCACGGCGAGCGATTGGACGCGGTCATCGGCGGGGCGGTGCTCAAGCACAGCCGCGACTTCAACCTGATGCGCGAATGCGTGCTCGGCAGCTCGCTGTCGTCCTACACCCCGGCGTTCGACCTGCAGCAGGCCTGCGGGACCGGGCTGCAGTCGGCGATCGCCGCCGCCGACGGTATCGCGATGGGTCGCTACCAGGTCGCCGCGGCCGGCGGCGTGGACACCGCCTCGGACGCACCCATCGCCTTCGGTGACGATCTGCGCGGCGTGCTGCTCGGTTTGCGGCGGGCAAAGTCCAACGTTGAGCGGCTCAAGCTGGTCGGCAGGCTCCCGGCCGCTCTGGGCATCGAGATTCCGGTGAACAGCGAGCCACGTACCGGGATGTCGATGGGCGAGCACGCCGCGGTGACCGCCAAGGAGATGAAGATCAAACGCGTCGACCAGGACGAGCTGGCCGCCGCGAGTCACCGCAACATGGCCGCCGCCTACGACCGCGGCTTCTTCGACGACCTGGTCACCCCGTTCCTCGGGATCTACCGGGACAACAATCTGCGGCCGGACTCGTCGCCGGAAAAGCTGGCGAAGCTCAAGCCGGTCTTCGGGGTCCGCAACGGCGACGCCACCATGACGGCGGGCAACTCCACCCCGCTGACCGACGGCGCCTCGGTGGCGCTGCTGGCGTCGGAGGAGTGGGCCGCCGAGCGTTCGATCCCGGTGCTGGCTTATTTCGTCGACGGGGAGACCGCGGCGGTGGACTACGTCAACGGCCGCGACGGCCTGTTGATGGCACCGACCTATGCCGTGCCGAGGCTGCTGGCCCGCAACAACCTGACGTTGCAGGATTTCGATTACTACGAGATCCACGAAGCGTTCGCGTCGGTGGTGCTGGCGACGCTGGCGGCCTGGGAGTCCGACGAGTACTGCAAGGAGCGGCTGGGACTCGCCGGGGCCCTCGGCGCGATCGACCGGTCCAAGCTCAACGTCAACGGCTCGTCGCTGGCCGCCGGGCACCCGTTCGCCGCGACCGGCGGGCGCATCGTCGCCCAGCTGGCCAAGCAGCTCGCCGAGAAGAAGGCCGAGAATTCCGGGCCGACCGGGCGCCCCGTGCGCGGCCTCATCTCGGTGTGCGCCGCAGGTGGGCAGGGTGTGACGGCCATCCTGGAGGCCTGAGCCGGGCGCGGGAAAAAACTTTCCGGATCGCTGTAACGCCCATCGCCAGTGCGTCGATACATGGGATAGCTCCGTGTTGCCGTCTGACCCCCCGACCCGACGGCAACACGGGGCACTAACTTTGAGGACATGCAGATCAGCATGTTCGGACAGATCAGCGGGCTCGGCGGCAATCCGATCGACGCCACCATCGCCTATCTTTCCCAGTTGCGCGACGAGGGCTTCGCCCGGGTCTGGATGAGTCAGCTGCCCAATGAGGCGGATCTGCTCACCGTGCTGGCGGTGGCTCTGCACGAGGTGGACACCATCGAGGTCGCCAGCGGCGTGGTGCCGATCCAGAACCAGCACCCCATGCAGCTGGCCCAACGCGCATTGACCGTCAGCGTGGCCTCGGGCGGGCGTTTCATCCTCGGGCTCGGCATGAGCCACGCCGCCGTCACCGAGGGCATGTGGGGTATCCCCTGGGACAAGCCGGTCCGTCGCCTCAACGAATACCTGGACGGGCTGTTGCCGCTGCTGGCGGGCGACCCCGCCGACGCGACGGGTGAGACCGTCACCACCCGCGGTGCCCTGGCGATCCCCGGCGCGGCGCGTCCGGATGTCTACATCGCCGCACTCGGTCCGCAGCTGCTGCGACTGGCCGGCCGGCGCACCTCGGGCACCTGCACGTGGATGACCGGACCGAAGACGCTGCGCGAACACGTCAGCCCGGCCTTGCGGCAGGCCGCGGCGGACGCGGGCAGACCCCAGGACGCGGTGCGCGTGGTGGCAGCCCTACCGATCGCGGTCACCGACGACGTCGCCGCGGCACGAGAGCGGGCCGCTGAGCAGTTCGCGATGTACGGCACCCTGCCGTCCTACCGCGCGATGCTGGACCGCGAGGGCTACGCCGGTCCCGAGGACGCCGCGATCATCGGCGACGAGACGACAGTGCGTGACCGGCTGGCCGAACTGCGGGACGCCGGGGTCGACGAGTACGTCGGCGCGACGTTCGACAGCTCCGAGGAGGGCAGAGCACGCACGCGCGCCCTGCTCCGAGACGTCGACGGTTCGGTGTGACCGCTCGGGGACGGGCACTCCCGTCGCCGAATTTTCCGTCGCTCACCCCTGTTGCGTGGATCACAGTAGGCGTAGACTTTCGGGCACGACGGGTTCGGGAGTGACTGATCCGAAGAGCCGACAAGGGATGAAAGTCGGACGCGCGAGAGATAAAGAGACGCACCCAGGTGTCCTCCCGAACCCGCCCTCATGTCGCGGACACGGTGCGAAGTCGGGGCTTGTGACGCGAGTGCACAGTAAAGCCGGGCGCACTGCCCACGGATGCGTTGTCGCAGTGCGCGGTGCCCACGGGCACGTTGTCGACGTGTCCGGTACAGAGCAGCGATGACGGTCCTCAGCGTCCTGCAGCTGCTCGCCTTCGTGGCCTTCCTGGGATTGCTCGGGTACGCGGTGGTGGCGCCGCGGGAGGCGAACCCGGCGAAGCGAAGCCGTACGACGCGGCTGTACTCGGGGCTGGCGATGACCGCCGGCGCCGCATTTTTCGCCGCACTTGCCGTCGACCGGCTCGGTTGGTCGCGCTACCTGCTCGGCGGTATCGCTGTCGGCTTCCTCGCCGCGGGACTCGTCGCGGTCGCCAAGAGCCGGGCCGCGAAGTAGCCCCGCCCCGGCGCCGTGGCACCCCGACCCGCCTGACCGATCCACGTAGTGCAGAGGTCTACTCGCACTTCCCCTGCACAACGTGGATCGGTGCGATCGATGGGCCCGTCCTCCGTGCCGGCCGGCGGGAGAGGGCCGTGAACGGGACGTGGACGGGACGTGGACGGCGCAGAAGCCCGGCGGCGGCCGATCGCCCCCGGCGCACGGTGGAAGTGCTGCACCGCAACGCAAGACGCCCCCGGGAAGAGTCCGGGGGCGTCCTGGCTGTACGGAAGAGGCGGTTCTTCTAGAAGGCTGCCTCGTCCAGCTCCATGACCTCGTTGTCGAGGTTGTCGATGATGGACCGGGTGCTGGTGAGCAGCGGCAGGAAGTTCTTCGCGAAGAACGACGCCACCGCGACCTTGCCCTCGTAGAAGGCCCGGTCGTCACCGGACGCACCGGCGTCGAGCTTCTCGATCGCCACCGCAGCCTGCTGCTGGAGCAGCCAGCCGATGACCAGGTCGCCGACGCTCATCAGGAAGCGCACCGACCCCAGGCCCACCTTGTAGATGCTCTTGGGGTCCTCCTGCGAGGCCATCAGGTAGCCGGTCAGCGACGCGGCCATGCCCTGCACGTCCTCCAGCGCGGTGGCCAGCAGAGCCCGCTCTGCTTTGAGCCGACCGTTGCCGGCCTCGGCCTTGACGAACTGCTCGATCTGGCCGGCCACATGCGACAGGGCCACACCCTTGTCGCGGACGATCTTGCGGAAGAAGAAGTCCTGCGCCTGGATGGCCGTGGTGCCCTCGTAGAGCGAGTCGATCTTGGCGTCGCGGATGTACTGCTCGATCGGGTAGTCCTGCAGGAATCCCGAGCCGCCGAAGGTCTGCAGGCTCTCGGTGAGCTTGGCGTAGGCCTGCTCGGAGCCCACACCCTTGACGATCGGCAGCAGCAGATCGTTCACCTTGACCGCCAGCTCCGGCTCGATGCCATACAGCGTCGTGGCCACTTCCGCGTCCTGGTGGGTCGCGGTGAACAGGTACAGCGCGCGCAGACCTTCGGCGTAGGCCTTCTGGGTCATCAGCGAGCGGCGCACGTCCGGGTGATGGGTGATAGTCACGCGCGGTGCGGTCTTGTCGGTCATCTGGGTCAGGTCGGCGCCCTGGACTCGCTCCTTGGCGTATTCCAGCGCATTCAGATAGCCGGTCGACAGCGTCGCGATGGCCTTGGTGCCCACCATCATTCGAGCCTGCTCGATGACGTCGAACATCTGCGCGATGCCCTCGTGCACCTCGCCGACGAGCCAACCGACCGCCGGCGTGCCGTGCTGTCCCAGCGACAGCTCGCAGGTCGCGGAGACCTTGAGTCCCATCTTGTGCTCGACGTTGGTGACGAAGACGCCGTTGCGCTCGCCCGGTTCGCCGGTTTCGGGATCGAAGAGGAACTTCGGCACGAAGAACAGCGACAGACCCTTGGTGCCCGGACCGGCGCCCTCGGGGCGGGCCAGCACCAGGTGCATGATGTTCTCGAACAGATCGTCAGAGTCGGCCGAGGTGATGAAGCGCTTCACGCCGTCGATGTGCCAGGTGCCGTCGGGCTGCTGGACTGCCTTGGTACGTCCGGCGCCGACGTCGGAACCGGCGTCGGGCTCGGTGAGAACCATCGTCGAACCCCAGCCGCGTTCGGCGGCCAGCATGGCCCACTTCTTCTGCTCCTCGGTGCCGAGGTGATAGAAGATGTCGGCGAAGCCGGCCCCCATCGCGTACATGTACACGGCGGGGTTGGCGCCCAGGATGTGCTCCTGCAGGGCCCACGACAGTGCGCGCGGCATCGGCATGCCGCCGAGCTCCTCGCTGACACTGATCTTGTCCCAGCCGCCGTCGATCACGGCGCGCACCGACTTCTTGAACGACTCCGGCAACGTCAGCGTGTGGGTCTTGGGGTCGAAGACGGGCGGGTTGCGGTCACCGTCCTCGAAGGAGGCGGCAACCGGTCCCTCGGCAAGGCGAGCCATCTCGGCCAGCATCTCCGCGGCGGTGTCGGGGTCCAGATCGGTGTAGCTGCCCTGGCCGAGCGCCTTGTCGACGCCGAGGACCTCGAACAGGTTGAATACCTGGTCACGGACATTGCTCTTGTAATGGCTCACGGGTTCCTCCTCATCGAGAACGCCACCTTCGGTTGGGTACTTGTCGGCTAAGTTACCCACCAGTAACTGATGCTGACTATACCGTCCGGTAACGTCAACGCAAGACGAGTGTGAGCAATTTCTGCCCGCCTGCCGACCGGGCGGTTGGCCGGGCCTCGTTTTTCGCCGATGAATGCCGCCTGAACTGGGATTTTGAGGTCATGTGATGATAGTCACGTTTGGCCTATAGGGTGGTGTCATGCAGGCATCGACCGCGGTCGCGGTGTGGGGTACGGGCAACATGGGAGCGACGGCGATCCGCTCGGTGACGGCCTTCCCGGGCCTGGCGCTGGCCGGGGTGATCACATCGTCGGCGGACAAGGCCGGCAGGGATGCGGCATCGTTTGCCGGGCTCGACGCGCCGACCGGCATCACCGCGGGCACCGACGTCGACGCCGTGCTGTCCGGCTGTGACGCGGTTGCCTACATGGCCTCCGGTGACATCCGGCCCGAGGAGGCGATCACCGATATCGAACGATGCCTGCGCGCGGGCAAGCATGTGGTGACGCCGTCGCTGTACTCGCTCTACGATCCGGCATCGGCGCCGACCGAATGGCTGGAGCGGTTGACTGCTGCCGCCGAGGAGGGCGGCGTCACACTGCTGGTCAGCGGAGTGGATCCGGGCTGGGGAAACGACGCGCTGGCGGTGACCGCGGCCAGCCTGTGCACCCGGATCCGCACCATCACCTGCCAGGAGATCTTCGACTACTCGACCTACAACCAGCCGTTCGCGGTGAAGGTGTCCTGCGGTTTCGGAGGGTCGATGGACGAGACACCGATGATGCTGCTGCCGTCCATCCCGACGATGGTGTGGGGCGGCAACGTCCGATTGATCGGCCGGGGGCTGGGCATCGAGATCGACGAGATCACCGAGGGGGTCGAACGCCTTCCACTCGAGGAGACCGTGGACACGGTGATGGGCCCGTTCGAGAAGGGCACCCAGGGCGCGTTCTTCCTCAAGGTGGTCGGCTGGTCGGGTGGGCGGCGCCGCGTCGTCATCGAGCACATCACCCGGATTCACCCGTCCTGCGCCCCGGACTGGCCGCAGCCGGACCAGGGAGTGGGTGATCACCGGGTCATCGTCGACGGCGACCCGCAGCTCACCATCACCACCCGCGCCGATGTCTCCGGGGGCACCCGCGCCGACGGCGGCAACACCACCGCGGCCAACCGACTGCTCGGGGCGCTGAACTGGCTGGTGGAACAGAAGCCCGGCATCTACGACGGACTGCAGGTGCCGCTGCGCTCGGCGCTGGCACCGCAAGCGGAAGCCGGCCGCTGGGCCTAGCTTCGAGCGAGCCGCTTGTTGACCAGCCGGGTCAGCCAGGCCGGGGAGAAACGCGCTCCGGCGGCCAGCGCCTTGGCCTGGATGCCGACCGGGAAGTGCACCTGGCGCAGCACCTTTCGTGGCAGCGTGGGATCGACCGCGGCGACGATGTCCTCGGCGATATCCTGCGCCGTCAGCCGGATTCCGAGCGACTCGGTGGTGCCGGTCTTGACCCCCTTGGTCATCGCGGTGTTCACATAGAGCGGCCACATGTCGACGACGCGGACGCCGTGGCGACCCCACTCGAGGTTGAGCGCCTCGGTGATCGCCCTGACGAAGAACTTGGTGGCGCTGTAGTTGGCCAGTTCGGCCTGACCGTAGATCGCCGACGCCGAGGCGAGGTTGACCACCACGGCATCCGGGGTGCCGGCCAGGTAGGGGAACGCGGCGTGCAGCCCGTTCACCACCCCCTTGACGTTGACCTCGATCTCCCGGTGGTGGACCTCCAGCGGGATCTCCTCGAAGCGGCCGGCGTTGAGCAACCCGGCGTTGTTGATCAGCACGTCGAGCCGGCCGCCGGCCGCGTCCACGAACTCGGCGAGCCGTTGGGCGACCTGGTCGGGATCGGTGACGTCGAGCCGGCCGACCACCGGTGTGCCGCCGACCGCCGTGACGTCGGCGGCCAGCACCTCCAGACCCGCCTCGTCGATGTCGTAACCGCCGACGAGGTAGCCGCGCTGCGCGAACAGCAGCGCTGTGGCACGCCCGATTCCGGTCGCTGCTCCGGTGATGAACACCGACTTCGTCATCGTGCTCCTCGAGGAGTTCAGTTCAGCTGCCACACCGCGAAGTTGAGACACAACGCGAAGACCGACCAGGCCAGGTAGGGCAGCAACAGCGCCCCCGCGACCGCGCTGCGCCGCCAGAACATGACCACGGTGAGGAGGAGCACCAGCAGCAGCGCGCAGAGTTCGAAGAACGCGATTCCGCGCCAACCCAAACCGAAGAACAACGGGGTCCACGCGGCGTTGAGCACCAGCTGGATGGCGTACAACGTCAGGGCGCGCCGCGTCTCGGGAGACGGTCCGGTGCGCCACACCAACCATGCCGCGATCGCCATCAGCCCGTAGAGCAGGGTCCACGCCGGGCCGAACACCCACGACGGCGGCGCGAATGCGGGTTGCTGCAATCGGCCGTACTCCTCGGCGGAGTTGCTGCTCGCCAACCCACCGATCGCCGAAACCGCGACGACCGCGAGCACCGAGACGGCCAAGGCCACCATCGACGTGGGGCGGGTGCGGGTGGACCGCGTACGTGTGGACTCGGCCTCCATGGTCGGCACGCTACCGCAGCCGGCCCGCGCTCCGCGGAGCGCGGTTGTGGTCATTCGGTGACGTCGGGACCAGGGTCCTCCGGTTGCGGTTGCGCGTCGGGTAGCTGGTTCACCAGGTAGTCGGCCAGACCGCCGATGGTCGGATAGTCGAACACCGCGGTCGCGTTGATCGTGAACGCGCCACCGAACTGACTGTGCAGCCGGTTGCGCAGTTCGATCGCCATCAACGAGTCCGTGCCCAGGTCGAGGAATCGACTTGTCGCGGCGGGCGGTTGGGCCAGCCGCAGGAAGTTCTGCACCTCCCGCTGCAGGAACTCGGTGACGAACGCGGCGCGCTGCGGGACCGGAATCTCCTGCAGCTGCCGCAGCAACTCGCTGTCTCCGACCACCTCCCCGGCCGCACTCGGCAACACCAGATCGAGGATCGGGGGGCGCGAGCTACCCAGCACCTTCGCCGCACGTGCCCAGTTGGCCTTGATGACCGTCGCCTGGCCGGTGCCGTTGGCAAGGACCTCGACGAGCGCGCTCAACGCGGCCGAGGGGTCCAGCGGTATCAGCCCCTGGGCGCTGATATTGGCGGTCGCGGCCTCGGACGAGGCCATCCCGCCCTGGGCCCACGGGCCGAAGTTGATACCCGTCGCCGGCCGGCCCGCGGCCCTGCGCTGCGCGACCAGTCCGTCGAGCAGCGCGTTGGCCGTCGCGTAGTTGGCCTGCCCCGGCGAGCCGAACAAGCTCGACACCGACGAGGACACGATGAAGAAGTCCAGATCGTCCTCAGCGGTCAGCCGATCCAGATGCAGGGCGCCGAAAGCCTTCGGCGTGAGCGTAGTTCGGAAGCGATCCACGGTCTGCGCGGACAGCAGCGCATCGTCGAGCACACCGGCCAGATGCACAACCCCGGCGAGCGGCGGCAACTCCGCGCGGATGCGCTCCAGCAACCCGGTGACCTCACCCTCGTCACCGATATCGCCGGGGTAGACGTGAATGCGGCACTTGTGGCGCTCGGTGATTTCCGCGATCCGGCGTTCGGCGTCCGCGTCGGGGGCGCGTCGGCTGGTCAACACCAGGTCTGTGGCACCGAGTTGGGCCAGGTGGGCGGCGGTGTGCAGGCCGATGGCGCCGAGGCCGCCGGTGATCAGGTAGCTACGGTCGGCGCGCGGCTGCAACGGTTGCGGTGTCTGCAGCACGATCTTGCCGATGTGGCGGGCCTGCTGCATACGCCGGAAGGCGGCGCGAGCCTCGGTCAGCGGGTACACCTCGGCGGGCAGCGGGGTCCACTCACCCTTGGCCAGCCCCTCCGACACCTCGGTCAGCAGCCGCCGGATCCGTTCGGGTTCGACCATGGTCACGGTGTCCAACGCCACGATCTCGTAGGCGATGTCGGGACGGACTTCGGCCATCTGCTCGGGTGTCCAGATATCGCGCTTGGCGATCTCGGCGAAGCGGCCGCCCCGGGCCGTCGCGCGCACCGTCGCGTCCAGGAACCCCTCGCTGGTGAGGCTGTTGAGTACCACGTCCACGCCGGCGCCGTCGGTATCGGCCAGAATCTGGTCGGCGAAATCGGTGTTGCGCGAGTCGTAGACGTGATCGACACCCAGCTCGCGCAGTGTCGCCCGCTTGTAGGTGCTGGCGGTCGCGAAGACCGTCGCGCCGCACTGCTGGGCCATCTGCACCGCGGCCAAACCGACGCCGCCGCTGGCGGCGTGGACCAATACCCGGTCGCCGGGACGCAGCTGCGCCCAATCGAACGCGAGCCGAACCGTCAGTGCCGCAGCGGGAATGGTGGCTGCCTCGACGGCGGTGACCCCGTCGGGGACCGGCGCAACCAGCTGTGCGGGCACGTTGAACCGGCTGGCGAAGGCGCCCTGCATGAACCCGTAGACACGCTGGCCGACCTCCAGGCCGGTCACGCCCTCGCCCAGCGCGGTGACGGTGCCGGCGAAGTCCCCGCCGATCGGCCCGGGATCACCGGGGTAGAGGCCCAGAACGTTGAGCACGTCCCGGAAGTTCAAGCCGGCGGCCTCCACCCGGACCTGCACATAGTTCTCGGCCGGAGCCGGCACCTCCGCCTCGGTCAGCCGCAGGTTGTCGATGGCACCCCGCTCGGTGGGGGCCAGGGCGTAGTCGGTGGAGCGCGGCACAGTCAGGTGTCCGCTGCGCGACCACGGCAGCAATCGTGAAGCCAGCAGTTTGCCTTGTCGCACCGCGATCTCCGGCTCGTCGACGGGCGCGGCCAGCAGATCGGCGAGCGCGTGCACCGCCTCCGCTGAGCCGTCGCAGTCGACCAGCCTGCAGTGCAGTGCGGGCTCCTCGTTGATCGCAGTGCGTCCGAATCCCCACACCGCGGCCTGCGCCGGGTCGACCGGTTCACCTGATTCGGTGGCCACGGCGCGCTCGGTGACGATCCACAGCCCGCCGGGCAGCTTCACCCCGTCGCTCTGCACTGCGTGCACGGCGCTCAGCAACTGCGAGATCTCGGCTTCGATGCGTGCGCTCGCGGCCGGCGAACTCCTCGCACCCGCAGGGCCGGTGCCGGTCGGTGCGCCGGCGCAACGCCACACCACCCCGGAGAACGGGACGCCCCGGTGGTTGGCCTGCGCCAGCAGTTGCCCCAGCAGCTCGGAGTCGGTGTTGCGGTCGAACGGGATACAACCCGGCATTCGGGTGGCCAGTTCGTCGAAACCGGCAACCAGCCAACCGCCGACGGGGCCGCCATCCGGGGCGGGCGGGGGGACTTCATGCCACCCGAGGGTGTAGAGCAATCGAGTGGAATCACCGCCGAGGCCGCGCAGCAGTGCCTCGCGGGGCGCGCGTTTGACCGTGAATTCCCGGATGCCGCCCAGGTTTCGGCCGTCCCGATCCACATAGTCGATGTCGAAGACCTGGGTCTCGCTGTCAAGCGGACCGCTGCGCCAGCGGGCGCGGCAGTAGAACCGCCGCGGCATCTTCTCCTTCAGCGTCACCTGCCCGTACCGCAACGGCAGGAACAGGTCGTTGACTCCCTGCTCGGCGGCCAGCAGCGCCGGGAACGCCGGGAAGGCCACGCCGGTGCACAGGTCCATCAGCACCGGGTGCATCGGTTCGGTACCGAGCTGTTCGGCCAGTTCCTCGCCGACGAGGATGTCGCCGATGGCCTCGCCGTCGCCGAGCCACAACGATTTCAGCGACCCCGACCAGGTCGGCCCCCACGCCAGTTCCAGATCGGCGAACGTCTCGAACAACTCCTGGGGGCGCAGCCGGGTGCAACGCTCGATCGCCTCGTCCACCGGAACGGCGTCGACCTCAGCTCTGTCGTCGCCCGAGGCGTCGCGCGAGCCGTCCCCGAGCCCGTCCGCAAGCCCGGTGGACACCTTGCCTTCGGCGTTCAGGGACCACTCTGCGGCGCGCTCGCCGTATGGCCGGCTGTGCACCGTGAACGACCAGCCCCCGCCGTCGGTGAGCGGATGCAAGGTCAGCTGTACCTCCCGAGAACTCTTCTCGGGCAGGATGATCGGCTCGTAGAAGAAGACGTCGTCGGCGTGCGCCGGGGTCCCGACGGCGGCCAGCGCCATGGCCGCGTATGTCGCACCGGGGACCACGACGGTGCCGTAGATGACGTGGTCGGCCAACCACGGCGCCGATTTCACCGACAGCCTGCTGGTGTACACCGAATCGCCGGAGGCGAGATCCTTGCCGCTGCCCAGAATTCCGGACACCGCCGGACCGACGCCGCCGTCGAGGGCCATCCCGGCCGTCCTGGGCCAGAAGCGGCGGCGCTGGAACGGATAGGTGGGCAGCTCGAGCCGGCGCGGGGCGCCCCGGTGCAGCGCGGCGAAATCGGGTCGCAGCCCCGCAATGTAGGCGGCCGCCAAGGCGTCGGCGATCTGACGCCGGTCGGACACGCTCTTGCGCAAGGACGCGATCGCACGCGGAGGCGGCAGGTGCTCGGGCCACACCTGAACCGCGGCACCGGTCAGGACCGGCTGCGGACCGATCTCCATCAGCACCGAGCACCCGAGCGCCGCCGCGGTACGCACACTCTCGGCGAACTGCACCGGCTGCCGTGAATGCCGCCGCCAGTACGGTGCGTCCAGCGGGGTCTGGCCGGTGATGACGGCGCCGGTGCGGTTGCAGACCAACGGCAGCGTCGGTGCGGCGAACGCTATCTGCGCGGCGTAGGTCTCGAACTCGTCGAGCACCGGATCCAGCAGCTCGGAATGGAAGGCGTGGCTGGTCTCCAGCCAGGTGCAGCGGATGCCCTCGTCGGTGAACTTGCCCACCAGCTGCTCGAGGTCCTCGCCGGGGCCCGAGAGCACGGTGTTGGGTCCGTTGTACGCCCCGACCGACACCCGTGGGAACTCACCTGCGGCGTCCTCGACCTGCGAGGCCTCGGTGAACACCGCCACCATTCGCCCGCCCTCGGGCAGGCTGCCGAACAGCTTGCCGCGCTGCGCCATCAGGCGTGCACCGTCCTCGAGGCTGAACACACCGGCCACACACGCCGCCGCGTACTGCCCCACGCTGTGCCCGAGCACCACATCGGGCTCGATACCCCATGACTGCCAGAGCCGGGCCAGTCCCATCTCCACGGCGAAGATCGCCGGCTGCGCGAATGACGTGTGCCGCAGGGACTCTCCCGTACGCCGGTCGGTGGTGAACAGCACCTCCAGCAACGGTCTCGGTAGGATGTCGTCGACCGCCTCGGCGCATCTGTTCACGGTCTCGGCGAAAACCGGTTCAGCGTCGAACAATTCGCGTGCCATCTGCGGGTACTGGCTGCCCTGGCCGGTGAACAGCCAGGCGGTGGTGGGGTGGTGGGTGTGCTCACCCCGCACGACACCGGGCCGCAGCCGGTTCTCGGCGAGGTCGGAAAGTCCGTCCCGGGCCGCGGCGACGGAATCGACCACCAGGGCGGCGCGATGCTCGAAGTGCGAGCGACCCGCGCCGGCGGTGCGACAGAGGTCGGCGAGGTCGGCATCCGGGTGCGCGGCCAACCAGGCCTGGTAGCGCTGGGCCAGTGCCACCAGGGCCTCCGGAGACCGGGCAGACAGGGGCAGCACATCGACCGGCTGCTGGGACGCCTCGGCAGCCGGGCGGTCCTGCTCAGCGGGGATGTCGGCGACGGGCGCGGGGACGGCCGGTCGGGGCGCCTCCTCCACCAGCACATGAGCATTCGTGCCGGTGAATCCGAACGAACTCACCCCCGCGCGGCGGGGCCGTCCGTCGGTGTGCCACGGCATCGCCTGGTCGACGACCCGTACCGGGAGTGTGTCCCATGGGATGTGCGGGGAGGGGTTGTCGAAATGCAGGCTCTGCGGCAGCATCTCGTGCTGCAACGACAACACGACCTTGATCAGACCGGCTGCGCCGGAGGCTGATTCGGTGTGACCGATATTGGTCTTGACCGACCCCATCAGCAACGGCCGGTCGGATTCACGGGAACCGCCGTAGGCGGCCGCGGCCGCCTGGACCTCGATCGGATCGCCCAGCGGGGTGCCGGTGCCGTGCGCTTCCAGGTAGTCGACCTCACCGCCGGTCAGACCGGCCCGGGCCAGCACCGTCCCGATGAGTCGCTGCTGCGCGCCCCCGTTGGGCACCGTGAGGCCGCTGGAGGCGCCGTCCTGATTGACCCCGCTGCCGGGGATGACCGCACAGATCCGGTCACCGTCGCGTTCGGCGTCGCTGAGTCGTTTGAGTACCAGGACGCCGCAGCCCTCGGAGCGCACGTAACCGTCCGCCGAGGCATCGAAGGTCTTGCAACGTCCGACCGGTGAGAGCATCCTGGCGCGGGACGCCGCGACCACCGTCACCGGGCTGAGCAGGACGTTGACTCCACCGGCCAGGGCCAGATCGCAATCACCGGAATGTAATGCCAGACAGGCCTGGTGCACGGCCACCAACGCCGAACTGCAGGCGGTGTCCATGGCGACCGCCGGACCTTCGAGTCCCAGCGCGAAGGCGACCCGGCCCGAGATGGCATTGAGCGCGTTACCGGTGATGAAGTGCGGTTCGATCTTGTCGATCGACTCGGCCGAGAGCAGATGCGCGTACTCGTTGGCCGCGACGCCCATGAAGACCCCGGTCCGGCTGCCGCGCAGCGCGGCCGGAGCGTACCCGGCCCTCTCGATGCCTTCCCACACCGTCTCCAGCACCAGTCGCTGCTGCGGCTCGATCCAGACCGCCTCGCGCGGGGAGATGCCGAAGAACTCGGGATCGAATCCGTCGATCCCGTCCAGGAAACCACCGAACCGGGTGTACGTCTTTCCGGGGGCGTCGGGGTCCGGGTCGTAGAACTCGTCGATGTCGAACCGGTCCTCGGGCACCTCCCGGATCGCGTCGACGCCGCCGGATAGCAACTCCCAGAACGCTTCCGGGTCCGCGGCGCCGGGGAAACGACACGAGACCGCGACGATCGCGATGGGTTCGTCGGTGCGCGCCGTCATCGCCGTGCGGGCGGCTGGGTCGGGCACGGGCTGTTCGGCCAGCCCGAGGACTTCACCGAGGAGATAGTGCGCCGCATCCGACAGGCGTGGGTGGTCCATCACCAGGGTGACCGGAATTTCACGGCCCACTCCTGCTTCGATGCGGCGTCGCAGCTCGACGGCCATCAGCGAATCCATACCGAGATCGAAGAATCCGGCGTCCTCGCGGATCTCGGTGGCGTCCACCCGGGTCACCTCGGCGACGGCGTTCCGCAGGTAGTCGGTGATGAGCTTCCTGCGCTGCTGAACCGGCGCGGCGGTGAGCTGCTCGACCAGTGGTGTCGTCCCGGACGGGGTGGTGGCGGCCGGCGCATGCGCCTCGGCGGGCAGTTCACGCTCCAACTCCGACAGGAAGGCCCGCCGTCCTGCCTGCTGGTAGAGCGGAAGGAAACGTGCCCAGTCGATCCGGGCCACCACGGCCTGGGCCGGTTCAGCAGGTCCAGCGCCGGCGACCACGTCGGTCAGGGCCGCCAGTGCGTCCGCGGGGGAGAGGGCGCGCACCCCGCGCTGGTCGAGCCGGGCGCGCGCCTGCGCATCGGCCATACCGGCTGACCACGGGCCGAAGTTCACGCTTATCCCGCGGACGCCCTGCTCGCGGAGTCGCCAGGCCAGACCGTCGAGGAAGGCGTTCGCTGCGCCGTAGGCGGTCTGACCGAAACCACCCCACACCGAGGCGATCGAGGAGGTGCAGAGAAAGAAGTCGAGGTCCAGGTCTGCCGAGGCTTCGCTGAGATGCCATGCACCCCAGACCTTCCCGGCGAACACGCGATCGATCTCGCCGTCGTCCTGGGTGCTCAGCGCGGTGGTGCCGATCTCGCCGGCAGCGTGCACGATCCCGGCCAGCGGCGGCAGCTGGGCCGTCACGCCGGCCAACAGGCGTGCGACGTCGTGGGCGTCGGCGACGTCGGCAGCGACCACACGGATCTCGCAGCCGTGCTGGGCGCTCAGGGCGTCGATTCGCGCGCGGGTGGCTTCGTCGGGCGTTCGCCTGCTGGTCAGCACCAGGTGCCCGGCGCCGCGCGCGGCCAGCTGACCGGCGATCGCCAATCCCAACGATCCCAGCCCGCCGGTAACCAGATAGGTTGCTTCGGAGCGTATTTCGATAGGACGCTGGTCAGATTGGCTGTCCCGCCGAATCAGCCGCGGGAGGTAGACCGCCGGTCCACGCAGCGCGATCTGGTCCTCACGCGGACCGGTGCCCGGCGAGGCGGTGATCCGGTCGATGAGACCGGCCCATTCATCGGTGCCGCCGTCGGACAGGTCGGCCAGACCGCCCCACTGCTGAGGAAGCTCAAGTGCCGCCGCGCGGCCGAAACCCCATAAGCAGCTCTGATCCGGTGCGACCGCGTCACCGTCGGTGACGCGCTGGGCCCGCCGGGTCACCAACCAGACGGGGGCGCGCAGTTGGGCAGCGTTCGCCGCGCGCAACAGTCGCCGGGTGCCGCCGAGGATGCGGTGCTGCATGCGCAGCAGGGACTTCATCGAGGTGGCCGGATCGGTGTCGAGTGCGGCGACGTGCAGGATCCGCAGTTCGCGTCCGTCGGCGGCCGCCGCCCGCAGCGTCTCGGCGAGGTCGTCTTCCTGGGCGTCGGACACCGGCAGATCGACGGTCTGACACCGGTGCCCGCGCGCGGTGACCACGTCGACCGGTGAACCGCTGCCGCCGGTGTCGGCACCGACGACGATCCAGAGGCAGTCTTCGGCGCTGCCGGCTCCGATGTCGGCGCCGGCTCGGGTCCACCGGATCTCATAGCGGTCATCGGCGATGGACTGGCTGGCGAGTTGCTGATTATGTTGGGCGGCAAGCTTGTTCAGCACATCGAGGGTGCCACCGTCGCCGCTGTCACCGTCGATCAGGGCCGCGAGTTCTTCGATCCGGCCGTCCTCGAGCAGGCGTACGGTCTCGGTGCGCGGGCCGGCAGGTGCGGCGGGACGGGCCTGATCCTGGTGGTCGGAGAACCAGTACTGCCGATGTTCGAACGGGTAGGTCGGCAGGTCGAGCTTGTTTGTGTGCCGCGGGTGGATCGCCGTGAAGTCGGGCAGGTGGCCGAGTACATAGGCGTCGGCGACGGCTTCGGTGATCTGTCGCGGGTCGGCCGTGTTGGGGCGCAGGGAGGCGATGACCCGCGGAGTGTTGGCCGGCTCCGGCCAGGTGCTCAACGCCGCGGCGGTGAGCACCGGTCGGGGACCGATCTCGATCAGCAGCTTGCAGTTCAGTTCGGCCAGCGTGTGCACACTCTTGGCGAACTGCACCGGTTGGCGGGCGTGCCTGCGCCAGTAGGCGGCGTCGAGTGCCACACTGCGGCCCAATGCGGTGCCGGTGCGATTGTCGATCAGGATCCGTTGTGGCGCGGAGAAAGTGAAGCGTCGGGCGTAGGACTCGAACTCGTCGAGGATGGGATCGAGCAACGCCGAGTGAAAGGCGTGGCTGGTCTCGAGCCAGTCGCAGCGCACGCCGTCGGCGACCAGCCGGTCCACGGCCTGCTCCAGCTCGTGCGCAGGTCCGGACAACACGGTGTTGGCGCCGTTGTACGCCGCGACGGAAAGGCCGGTGAACTCATCGGTCAGCGCCTCGACCCGGTCGGGGTCGCCGAATACCGCAGCCATGCGTCCTCCCGCGGGCAGGCTGCTGAACAGCCGGCCGCGCTCGGCCATCAGCAGCGCGCCGTCCTCGACGCCGAGGACGCCGGCCACGCATGCCGCCGAGTACTGACCGACGCTGTGGCCCAACACCACATCGGGTTGCAGACCCCACGACTGCCAGAGATGGGCCAAACCCATCTCCACGGCGAACAACGCAGGCTGGGCGTAGCGGGTCTGCCGCAGAGTCTGGTCGGCGTCGGGGTCGTCGGTGGCGAAAATGACGTCCAGCAGCGGCTTGTCGACGACATCGGCGACCGCTGCGGCACACCGCTTCAGCGTGTCGGCGAACACCGGCTCGGTGGCGAACAGCTCGCGCGCCATACCAGGGTACTGGCTGCCCTGTCCGGTGAACAGCCAGGCCGTCTTCGGGGCTTCGTAGGCTTCGCCGCGGACCAGGCCCGGCGCGGGGCGATCGTCGGCGAGCGCCCCCAGCAGCTCGACGGCGGTCTCCCTGCTGTCGGCCACCACCGCCGCGCGGTGTTCCAGGTGGGCGCGCGCGGTGCCGGCGGTGAAGCACACGTCGGCCAGCGCGGCGTCCGGGTTGGCGGTCAGCCAGCTGCGGTAGCGACCGGCGAGCCGAGCCAGGGCCGCGGGTGTACGCGCCGAGACCGGAAGGAGGTACGGAGCCGCCCCGGCGGCGACCTTGTGCACCGGAGCCGCCCCGGCGGCGACCTTGTGCACCGGAGCCGCCCCGGCGGCGACCTGGGACACCGGAGCCGCCCCGGCGGCGACCTGGGACACCGGAGCCGCCCCGGGCGACTCTTCGAGAACGACGTGCGCGTTGGTCCCGGCGAATCCGAACGAGCTGACACCGGCGATGCGCGGGGTGCCGTCGCTGTCCCACGGCATGGTCTCGCGGACCACTTCGACCGCGAGCCGGTCCCAGGGAATGTGCGGCGACGGGTTGGTGAAGTTGAGGTGCTTGGGCAGGGTCTGGTGCTCCAGGGACAGGATGACCTTGATGACGCCCGCGATCCCGGCGGCGGCCTCCAGGTGCCCGATCTTGGTCTTGGCCGATCCGATCAGCAGCGGCCGGCGCGGGTCACGCCCGGCGCCGAGCACCGCGCCCGCTGCCTGGGCCTCGATGGGGTCCCCCAGCGAGGTCCCGGTGCCGTGGGCTTCCAGGTAGTCGACGGCGGCGGGCTCGACACCGGCGCGTGTGAGCGCATCGGCGATAACCCGTTGCTGGGCAACGCCGTTGGGAACGGTTAGGCCGCCCGACGCGCCGTCCTGGTTGACCGCGCTGCCTCGGATGACGGCACGGATGCGGTCCCCGTCGCGCACCGCGTCCTCGAGTCGCTTGACGACGATGACGCCGCAGCCCTCGCCGCGCACGTAGCCGTCGGCGGCGGCGTCGAATGTCTTGCACCGGCCGTCGGGTGCGAGCATCTGGGCACTGGAGAAGGTGATCATGGTGGCCGGAGTGAGCAGCACGTTCGCGCCACCGGCCAGCGCGAGGTCGCATTCACCCAGGCGTAGCGCCTGGCACGCCTGATGGATCGCCACCAGCGACGAACTGCATGCGGTGTCGACGGCGACCGCGGGGCCCTGCAGCCCCAGTCGGTAGCTGATCCGGCCGGCCGCGGCCGCATTGGACGTCCCGATGGCCATGTAGGCCTCGATCTCGGGGTAGGTCAACTCATCGGAGGCCATTCCGAGGTAATCGTGGGTGGACAGGCCGACGAACACACCGGTGTTGGAGCCGGCCAGGGCTGACGGTGCGATGCCGGAGTGCTCGACGGCCTGCCATGCCGTCTCCAGCAACAGTCGGTGCTGGGGGTCCATCAGCCGGACCTCGCGCGCGGACATGCCGAAGAACGGGGCGTCGAACCCTGTGACGTCGTCGACGAAACCGGCGCGTCGCGTCACGACCTTGCCGGGGGCGCCCGGTTCGGGGTCGAAGAAGTCCTCGACGTCCCACCGATCCGCGGGTACCTCGGAGATTGCGTCCCGTCCGTCGCGCAGCAGCTCCCAGAACCCGTCCGCATCCGGGGCGCCGGGGAGTCGCGCCGCGTAGCCGATCACCGCGAAACGCGGGGCCGGCTCGATCGGATGCACTGCGGATTCCATGCCGCTTCCCCCTTAATCAGCGGTCACCTTACTCGGCAGTCAGGTTATCGTGATCGACGGCCGCAATGACACTCACTGCCACGGATATAGACCCGGGAACCGGGCTCGGACGCCTCACTATCGCACGTGCCCGCACGGTGTGTGCGGTGTTGCTGCCGGGCTTCGCCCGGGGCGGGGCAATGCCGGTGCGATGTTGGGTATGTTGATCCGCGACACGGGGTGCCGCCGGATCCGGACCGGCTGAACGGGGAGGTCCACAACCTTGCGCATCGGCAAGATCACGGTTGGCGCGCTTGAAGAATGGTCGCTGCGCCCGGGATCGGTCACCTCCTGGCATCCGACGCCGGCGTCAATTGACAAGGCGCGGCAGGCGCCTGTCAGCCCGGTACCCGTCAGCTACATGCAGGGCCAACATCTGCGCAACTACTGCGAGCGGGCGGCCGAGGGGCTGAACTTCTCCCGGCAGATCATCGCCAGCTGTGATGTCGCCGGTCAGTGCGACATCGCGGCGATGGACCATGCGGTCAACGCCTACCTGCGCCGGCACGACACCTTCCGCAGCTGGTTCGAACGCGCCGGGGACAGCGCATTCATCCGGCATGCGCTGGAGGATCCGGCCGACATCGAGTTCGTCCCGGTCGAGCACGGACACATGACGGTCGACCAGATCCACGCCCACGTCGTCGACATACCGAGCCCACTCGAATGGGGTTGCTTCACCTTCGGCGTCATCCAGAACGAGCACCATTTCAGCTTCTTCGCCTCCATGGATCATGTGCACGGTGACGCCACCCTGATCGGCACCACGATGATGGAGGCCAACGGGATGTATTCGGCGCTCAGCGGCGGCGGCGATGCGCTGGTCCTGCCCGATGCCGGCAGCTTCGATGCCTTTTGTGTCCGCGAACGGGAGCACACCTCGGAGCTGACCGAGGATTCCCCGGGGGTGCGGGCATGGATCGATTTCGCGGAGAACAACGGCGACGGATTTCCGGAGTTTCCGCTGCCGCTGGGAAATTCGAAGGATTCTGCGCGCAGCACCATGACGTCCGAGGTCCTGATGGACACCGCGCAGACCGAGCGCTTCGAAGCGGCCTGTGCCGGCGCCGGGGCGCGGTTCGTCGGCGGACTGTTCGCGTGCCTGGCCCAGGTGGAACACGAGTTGACCGGGGCGCTGACCTATTACGGCCTGACCCCGCGGGATTCGCGCAACGCCTCGGACAACTTCATGACCCAGGGCTGGTTCACCGGGTTGATCCCGATCGTGGTGCCGATCGGCGCGGCCTCCTTCGGTGAGGCCGCCTGGGCGGCGCAGGCATCTTTCGACTCGGGCCTGAACATGGCAAAGGTGCCGTACTACCGGGTGCTGGAGTTGGCGCCGTGGCTGAAATGGCCGCAGCCGAATTTCCCGGTGTCGAATTTCCTGCACGGCGGGGCCGCACCGCTGAACGCCATTCTGGCGGCAGGTGAATTGGGCCTGGCCGACAATATCGGGATCTATCCCGACGGCCGGTATTCCTATCAGCTGACGATCTACATATTCCGGTACGGCGAGGGCACCGTGATGGCGATAATGCACCCCGACAATCCGGTCGCCAAGAAATCGGTCGAACGCTATATGAACACCATGAAGTCGGTGTCGGGACTGGTCGCCGACGGCGGACACTGGGGACGCGTCGCCTAGCGTGGGACACAGTGACCGCTTAACCGTTCCGGCGCCAGGCCGCGATCGCAGGACTCCGGTCGGGGGTGAGGGCTAGATGCGACGTCTGGCCGAGATCGTGGCGCGGTGGCCGTGGGCGGTGATCGCGGTGTGGGTGGCGATGGCTGTCACGCTGCCGCTGTCGTTCCCCTCGCTCAACGAGATGGCCCAGCGAAATCCGCTGGTCATCCTGCCTGCCGACGCGCCGTCGAGCGTCACCGCGACCAAGATGGCCGAAGCGTTCCAGGAGCCGGGGTCGGACAACCTCGTCGTCCTCGCGTTCATCAACGAGACCGGCCTCACCCCGGCCGATGAGCTCGCCTACCGAAAACTCGTCGACGCGCTGCACGACGACGTCGCCGATGTGGTGTCGGTGCAGGATTTCGTCAGCACACCCCAGCTGCGTCAGTTCCTGACCAGCGAGGACAAGACGACATGGGTGCTGCCGGTCAGCCTGGCCGGCGAGCTGGGGACCCCGCGCGCCTACGAGGCCTTCAACCGCGTCGCCGACATCGTCCGTCACAACGTGCCCGACCACGGCGCCGCGGACGAGGGCGATCTGACGGTCTACATCACCGGGCCGGCCGCGACGGTGGCCGACCTCACCGTCGCAGGGCAACAGGATCGCCTGCCCATCGAACTGGCCATCGCCGTGCTGGTGCTCGGTGTGCTGCTGCTGGTCTATCGCAATCCGCTGACCATGATGTTGCCACTGGTGACCATCGGCTCCTCGGTGCTGATCGCCCAAGGCGTGGTGGCGGGCTACTCGCAGCTCACCGGTGCGGGTGTGTCGAACCAGTCCATCGTCTTCCTCAGCGCGATTCTGGCCGGCGCCGGAACCGATTACGCGGTCTTCCTGATCAGCCGCTACCACGATTACGTGCGCTCCGGCTCGGATTCCACCGAGGCGGTCAAGAAGGCGATGATGTCGATCGGAAAGGTCATCACCGCGTCGGCCCTCACCGTCGGCGTCACATTCCTGGCCATGAACTTCGCCGAGATGGGCGTGTTCCGCACGATCGGGGTGTCGGCGGCGATCGGCATCGGGGTCGCCTACCTGGCCGGGGTGACCCTGTTGCCGGCCATCCTGGTGCTGACCGGGCCGCGCGGATGGGTCACCCCGCGCCGCGAGCTGACTGCCAGGTTCTGGCGACGGTCGGGTATCCGCATCGTGCGCCGGCCGGTGCCGCACCTGGTGGCCAGCATGCTGGTGCTGGCGCTGCTGGCCGGCTGCGCGGCGTTCGCCACGTTCAACTACGACGACCGCAAGGCCGTCGCCGCGTCCGCGCCGAGTTCGGTCGGGTATGCCGCACTGGAGCGGCATTTTCCGATCAGCCAGTCCATTCCGCAGTACATCCTGGTCCAGTCGCCGCACGACCTGCGCTCGCCGCGGGCGCTCGCGGATCTGGAGCAGATGGCGTCGCGAATCGCCCAACTGCCGGACATCTCACTGGTCAGCGGCGTCACGCGGCCCCTGGGCGAGGTGCCCGCGGAGTTCCGGGCCACCTTCCAAGCGGGCATCGTCGGTGACCGGCTGGCCGCCGGGTCGGCTCAGATCGGACAGCGCAGCGGCGACCTGCGGACCTTGAGCGACGGTGCCGCCACGCTGGCCGACACCCTGGGCGACGTGCGGGCGCAGGTCAACGAGATCGCGCCCAGTCTGGCGGGTCTGATCGACACCTTCTCCTCGGTGCGCACCGAGTACGGCGGCGACAAGCTGGTCCGCGACGTGGCCACCGCCGCCAAGCTCGTCGACAGCGTCAACAAGTTGGGGCTGTCCATGGGCGTGAACTTCCGCGCCGTGCGGGACATGTTCGCCTGGATCGGCCCTGTCCTCACGGCGCTGCAGGGTAACCAGGTGTGTGACGCGAATCCGTCCTGTGTGGAGACCCGCCGGCAGTTCGAGATGCTGATCGACGCGCGCAACGACGGCCGCGTCGACGAGATCAACCAGTTGGCCGGACAACTCCAGGGCGTCGACGACCGGCATAGCCTGACCGCGACGGTGAACCAGCTCAACACCGCGTTCGCGAAGCTGACCGGGGCGATCTCGGCGATGGGCCTGGACACGCCCGCCGGGGCGCGCTCGGGCCTCGACGAACTGCAGGACGGTGCGGACCGGCTGGCCGACGGCAGTCGGCAGGTCGCGGGCGGCGTCGACGAACTGGTCGGCCAGATCAAGGTGATGGCCGACGGGCTCGACCAGGCCGCGGCATTCCTGCTCACCATGCGCGACAACGCGGCCAGCGCGAACATGGCCGGGTTCAGCATTCCGGCCGAAGTGCTCAACGCCGTCGAGTTCCAGAAGGCCTCGGAAGCTTTCGTCTCGCCGGACGGCCATTCGGTGCGCTACCTCGTCCAGACCAACCTCAACCCGTTCAGTTCCGAGGCGATGGACCAGGTCAACGCGATCGGCGACATCGCCGCGGGCGCCCAGCCCAACACCACCCTCGCCGACGCGTCCATCTCGATGGGCGGTTTCCCCGCCGCACTGCGGGACACCCGCGACTATTACGAGAACGACATCAGATTCATCATCGTGGTGACCCTGTGCATCGTGTTGCTGATCTTGAGCATCCTGCTGAGGTCCCTGGTGGCGCCGCTGTACCTGGTCGGCTCGGTGGTGGTGTCCTACTTCGCGGCCATCGGCATCGGTGTGTTGGTGTTCCAGCTGTTGCTGGGGCAGCAGTTGCACTGGAGTGTGCCGCCGTTGGCGTTCGTGGTGCTGATCGCCGTGGGTGCGGACTACAACATGCTGTTCATCTCCCGCATGCGTGACGAATCCCCGCACAGCGTCCGCTTCGGGGTGATCCGCACGCTGGGCTCCACCGGCGGGGTGATCACGGCGGCGGGACTGATCTTCGCGGCCTCGATGGCCGGTCTGCTGTTCTCCAGCATCGGCATCGTGGTGCAGGGCGGTTTCGTGATCGGCGTCGGCATCCTGCTGGACACGTTTGTGGTCCGCACGATCACGGTGCCCGCGATCGCCGCACTGCTCGGCCGGGCGAACTGGTGGCCCTCACAGGTGGCCGCCCGTCCGTCCGAGCCGAGGGTTCCGGCCGAGACCGGATAGCGACGGCCGGTTTATCAAACACGCGGGATGTATGTGAAACTACGAAATCAAGCGGGCGGTTCGGGGGTAGGGATGAAGCTCCTCGCAGGACATTCAACGGATGTGAAGTGACGGCCTCCACGCCGGCGTCCCGGTCGTCGATTCTGTCGATGCTGCACGGGCGCGCCAGCCTGCGGCCCGACGACGTCGCGTTCACCTTCACCGACTACGCCGCCGACCCGGCCGGCGTGGTCGAGAGCCTGACCTGGTCGCAGCTGTCACGGCGCACGATGAATGTGGCCCGCGAGATCGCCCGCCACGGCTCGGCCGGCGACCGCGCGGTGATCCTGGCGCCGCAGGGCTTGGACTACATCCTGGCGTTTCTGGGGTCGATGCAGGCCGGGCTGATCGCGGTCCCGCTGCCGATGCCGCACCGCGGTTCCAGTGGTGACCGGGTGAGTTCGGTGTTCGGAGACACGTCACCGACGGTGGTGCTGACGACCTCCGCGGTGGCCGCCGACGTGGGCGACTACGTGGACCGGTGCGGCATGCCGACCGCGCCGGCCATGCTCTCGATCGACACGCTCGACCTCGACAGCGAGGCCGAGACGCGGCTCTCGGCATCGGATCTTCCCGACATCGCCTACCTGCAGTACAGCTCGGGGTCCACGCGGCTGCCCACCGGGGTGATGATCTCGCACCGCAACCTGCAGGTGAACTACGAGCAGCTGATGCGCAGCCTCTTCACGGTGCCGCGGGTCAGGTCGACAGCGAATCTGACCATCGTGTCGTGGCTGCCCTTCTATCACGACATGGGTCTGGTGCTGGGAGTGTGCGCACCGATCCTCGGGGGTCATCCCGCCAAGCTGACCAGTCCGGTGGCGTTCCTGGAGAAGCCGTCGCGATGGATGCGGGCGCTGGCGCAGAACGTCGACGCGTTCTCGGGGGCGCCGAACTTCGCGTTCGAACTGGCCGCGCGCAAGACCACCGACGCCGATCTGGCCGGTCTGGACCTCGGTGGGGTCCTCGGCATCATCAACGGCGCCGAGCGTGTCGTCCCGGCAACGCTGGAGCGGTTCGCAGATCGCTTCGCGCATTTCAACTTCCGCGATGACATGCTGCGCCCGTCCTACGGTCTGGCGGAGGCGACGGTGTTCGTGGCCAGCGGCAGCTGGAGCGATTCGGCCGAGCCCGCCCGCTTCGACACCGACGAGCTGTCCGCCGGCCGGGTCCGGCGGTGCCCGGCGGGAGCGGGTTCGGAACTGGTCAGGTATGCGCTGCCGCAGTCGCCGGTGGTGCGGATCGTCGACGTCGACACCGGCCGGGAGTGTCCGCCGGACGTCGTCGGTGAGATCTGGGTGCACGGCAGCAACGTCGCAGCCGGGTACTGGAGCCGACCACCGGAGGACCAGCAGTGCTTCGGCGCGACGCTGGTCGACCCGTCACCCGGCACCGCGCCGGGGCCGTGGCTACGCACCGGCGATCTCGGCTTCGTCGACGGGGGCGAGTTGTTCATCGTGGGTCGCATCAAGGATCTGCTGATCATCCGTGGGCGCAACCACTATCCCGAGGACATCGAGGCGACGGTGCAGGGGATCACCCGGGGCCGGGTCGCGGCGATCGCGGTGCCGGTCAACAGCACCGAAAAGCTGGTCACCGTGATCGAACTCAAGAAGCGCGTCGACCTCAACGGCGATGCGATGGGCTGGCTCAGCGAGGTCAAAAGCGATGTCACCTCGGCGATTTCCAATGCGCACGGACTCAACGTCGAAGACCTCGTGCTGGTGCCCCCGGGTTCCATCCCGACTACGACGAGCGGCAAGGTCCGGCGCGCGGCCTGTGTCGAGCATTACCGGCAGGACCAGTTCATCCGGTTGGACGCCTGAGCCGTGAGCGATCGCTTCGCTCGGGTAGCTTGGTCTGCAGACGCGGCCGGACCGGCCGGCCGAACGGGGCGGGAAGTGGGTGTCGGACAGGCATGAGGCGGCTTCTGGCGTTCGGCACCGCCCTGACGACACTCGGTGCGGCCGGCTGTCTCGGATTCGGCAGCGCCGCAGCTCAACCCGCGCCCCCGCCGCCGGCGCCGCTGCTGCCGGCCGAGGCCCCTCCGCCGCTGGGGACACCCGGACGCGCCTACGCCCTGGGCGGCGCGCACGTGCTGGGAATTCCGTACGACGAATACATCATGCGCACGGGTGCGGACTGGTTTCCGGGGCTGGACCGTCAGATCGTGGACTACCCCGCGGGCCAGGTTCAGGGTCACACGCTGGAGCGGTTGTTCCCCGGCATCGGGCGACTCGACGAGTACTTCCCGGGTCTGGGGATCGACGGGCCCAGTGTCGGCGAGTCGGTCGACGTGGGTTCCCCGGACACCATCGCCGCGATCAGGGCCGGTGGGCCGGGCACCGCGATCGGCCTGTCCGAGGGCGCGATGGTGCTCAACGACGTGCAGGCGCGCCTGGCCTACGATCCGGCCGCGCCGCCGCCGCATGAGCTGAGCTTCGCGATGTACGGCGACCCGGTGGCCCGACACGCGTTCGGCGAGAGCTTCCTGACCCAGAACTTCCCGGTCGGCAGTGTGGTCCCGTCGCTGGACTACCGGATCCCGCCGCCGGTGGAGAGCCAGTACGACACCTATCAGTTCATCTCTGCCTACGACAGCATCGCCGACTGGCCGGACCGACCGGACAATTGGATCTCGGTCGCCAACGCGATCGTGGGGCTGGCGACCGGTCACACGGCGGTCGCGTTCACCGAGCCGAGCATGGTCCCGCCGCAGAACATCCGGACCACCGTGAATTCACGCGGAGCCAAGACGACCACCTTCATGATTCCCGAGGAGCACCTGCCGCTGGTGCTGCCCTTCAAATATCTCGGTGTCCCGCAGGAGACCCTGATCGAGCTCGACAAGGTGTTGCTGCCCTACGTCGATGCGGGCTACTCGCGCAACGACGACCCGGCGTCCGCTCCGGTCACCGTCGATCCGGTGAACGGCTACGACCCCGCGGAGGTCACCGCGCCGGCGACGCAGGCCGCGTTCGGCGGCGACGCGGACCCGCTGTCGCAGCTGCTGTCGGGCCTGCAGTACGTGCTGAACAATCAGCCGGCCCGCTGACGCGGAGCTCGGCAGGCTACAGCGCGGCCACGCCCGCGCCGAGCAGGACACAGCCCACCACGGCCAGGAGGGCCGCGACCCCGATGCGCCCGCGGGCCCTGAGCCAGTCATACAGCGCGGCCAGTGCGGCGCGGGTGCGGTCCGGGGCAACCAGGTAGCACAGCAGCGGGATCTCGACCAGCGCGAACGCCACCACGTTGAACGCCACGAGCGCACCGAACTGGGTGGCGGCCGCGGCGCCGGAGGCGACGATGAGCGCCAGCGCGGCGAGGTAGTCCACCGAGGGCAGTGCGATGCCCAGGCCCGCGACCCCGGCCGTCCACAGCGAACGCCCATTGAGCAGGCGCCGGGCCCGGGTCAGCAACGGCAGCAGCAGCTGTTTCACCCGACCCGGTGATCCGTCTGCCCGATCCCGTCCCAGCACCCCCAGCGCCACCAGCGCGGCGTTGAGCAGCACCACCGCCCCGACCACGATCTGCACCCGGGGCAACGTGAAATGCGCCGACCCCATCGCGGGCCGCAGCACGAACAGCACGACCAGGCCCACGGTGGTGCCCATGACGAACCCGCCGGCGAGGAACACGAGCAGCTGAAGGGCGGGTTGCGGCCGGTTGATCATCAGTACCGTCATGCCGATCCGGAACGGCTCCAGGCTGACCGCGACGGCCATCATCAGGAGCGGGATCCACATGGTGGGCGTCACGTTACCGGCCGAAACGGCTTGCGATCATGCCGATCCGGACGCTGGCCAATTCGGCGATGCGCCGCGACGATGGCGGGGTGACTTCTCCTGACCCGCCGGGACCCGGTCGCCGCTCGCGGGGACGTGGGATGATGGCGTCGATGAGCGGCCCAGGTACACCCCCGGAGACCAATCTCAGCCCGACGTCGTTGCGCGAGGCGTTCGGGCATTTCCCGTCCGGTGTCATCGCGATCGCCGCCGAGGTGGACGGTGTCCGCGTCGGGTTGGCGGCCAGTACGTTCGTGCCGGTCTCGCTGGACCCGCCGCTGGTGTCGTTCTGTGTGCAGAACTCGTCGACCACCTGGCCCAAGCTCAAGGACTTGCCCTACCTCGGCATCAGCGTGCTCGGGGAAGCCCACGATGAGGCCGCGCGCACGCTGGCGGCCAAGACCGGGGACCGTTTCGCCGGCCTGGAGACGGCGTCGACGCAGCGCGGTGCGGTGTTCATCCATGGCACCAGCGTGTGGCTGGAGAGCAGTATCGAGCAGCTGGTCCCGGCCGGGGATCACACCATCGTGGTGTTACGGGTCAGCGACATCACGGTACATCCTGATGTACCGCCGATTGTCTTTCACCGCAGCACGTTCCGCAGGCTGGGCGCCTGATCGGAGGTCTCGGTGCCGGCCGTCAGGGACGGGCGGCCAGTTCGTCGCGGTAGTTTCTGACGCGCTGATCCAACTCGGCGGCATCGGCGCTGCGACCCTCCTTACGGGCCAGGTCTGCGCGGGTGCTCAGTTCGCGGATCGCAGTGCGAATGTCGTTGATGCTGTAGGGCTGCCGAAGCGACATCGGAGCTGCCTTTCGTCGGTGATTGGCTGCTGCCCGCAGCGTACTCCTGGATCCTGTCAGTGCACCCGGACTGCGGTCAGCTCATCGGGGCGACGGCGGACGCGGCCGTGAGCGGTGACGATCGACAGGCCTTCTCTGGCCCAGTACTCGAAGCCGCCGAGCAGTTCACGGACCCGTCGATAGCCCATGCCGGTGAGGGTCAGCGCGGCTTTGGTGGCGCCGTTGCAGCCCGGCCCCCAGCAGTAGACGACGATGTCGGCGGTGAGATCCGGCAGTGCGGCTGCGGCCTGCCGCGGGAGTTCCGCGGCAGGAATGTGCAGCGCGCCGGGGAGATGACCCTGATCCCAGGCGGCGCGGGAGCGGGTGTCGACCACGAGCGGTGCCGCACCGGCCGACCGTGCGGCGGCGAGATCGGCCGCGTCGATCTCATAGGCCAATTTGGCGGCGAAGAATGCCTGTGCGTCCGGGCAGGTGTCGAAGGTTGTCATGCGTTCATCGAACAGCGCCGCCTGCGCGGCCGGAACAGACGATCCGCGCAAGAACGGGGATTCGGCCGCAGTATCCCCGGTTCGGGTCAGCTTTCACCGCACGATCCACGACCTTACGTCGACGGCCACGACCAGCGCCCGCCAGTCACGGCCGCATCGCGTAGGCGCCGTCGTGGGCTCTCACCTGCTCCCACACCCGCTCGAACCGCGCCGCGTCCACCACCGGCTTTCGGACCGCGTCGAGCGCCCACCGCTGTTGCGCGGGCGTCGAGCTCGGCTTTCCGTGCAACGCGATGGCGTAGGCGGAGAAATCACGGATGGCGACATCGAAGATCTGGTCCACCAGGTCGGGATCGAGCCGGGTGATCTCGGCCTGCTCGAGAATCAGTTGGCCGTACACCACCAGCGTGAACAGGTGGCCCACGACGAGCACGAAGTCGAGGTCGCGCTGTTGGTCGGCATCAGGTGCCGCGGTGGTCAGCAGATCTTTGAAGGCCTGCACCTGCTCGAAGAACCGGTCCACGTTCGGGATGGCGGCGTTGCGCCGGTAGACCGGGGCCCAATCGGCGAACCGGACTTTCGACGCGCCCCGGGCTGGACCCTGCGACCAGAAGAAGACGTCGTCGGCCGGATCCTCGCGGGTGCCGATCTGCGGGTAGTCGGCCGGGGCGAACATGTAGTTCGGCATGAACTTCAGGATCTGCGCCACGTTGACGTGCACGGTGCCCTCCAGCCGCGGTAACGCCCCGATCAACCGGGCGACCTGCGAGAAGTAGGTGTCCTTCTCGAACCCTTTGGCGGCCAGCACGTCCCAGAGCAGGGTCACGACCTGCTCGCCTTCGGAGGTGACCTTCGACTTCGTCACCGGATTGAACAGCAGGTAGCGGCGATCGTCAGGACCGGCGCTGCGGAAGTAGTCGACGGCGCGGTCGCTGAACAGTTTCATCGCGATCAGCCGGGTGTAGGCATCGACGAAACTGGCGCGTACATGCGGAAAATCGGTGACCGGGTGGCCGTAGAGGATGCGATTGTTGGCATGGGTGATCGCCTCGTAGAACGCGTGCTCGCACATCCCGACCGAGGCGCTGCACAGGTTGAACTTACCGACGTTGACGGTGTTCAACGCCACCGAGAACGCTTCCGCCCCGGTGGACAGGATGTCCTCCTCGTACACCGGGTAGTCGTGCAGGGCGAAATGGGAGACGAACATCTGGCCGTGCACGACGTTGCCGATCAGCTCGTAGTTCTCGTGTGCGCTGTCGGCGACGAACCACACGTACTGTTCGGCGGCGTCTTGTTTGGCGGGGTCTTGTTCGGCGGCGTCGCTGTCTGCGATGTCGGTGCGGCGGGAGAACACCGACACCATGCCCGCGACGTTGCCGTTGCCGATGTAGTACTTCTGGCCGGACGCCCGGAACACCACACCGTCGTCGTCATCGTCTGCCGCCGGCGTGAGAAGCAGGTCGGTGCTGTAGATATCGGCGCCGTGGTCCCGCTCGGAGAGCCCGAACGCCATCACGCCGCCGGCTTCCAGTTGCGCAGCCGCCCGCTCCTTGGCCTTGACGTTGTCGCTCTGCCAGATCGGGCCCAGACCGAGGATGGTGACCTGCTCGGCGTACCAGTACGACAACCCGTAGAACCCGAGGATCTCGCTCAGCACCGCGTTGCGTGAGGTGTCCCACCGCTTGGCCGGATCCCCGTCGGCGAACTCCGATGGGGTCAGGAAGGTGGCGAACAGCCGCTCCTGTTTCACGAAGTCCAAGAAGTCTCCGACCCATGCGGCGTCGAGGTCGTCGCGCAACAGTCGCGTCTTGCCGCGCGCCTCGAACCACTCGATCAGGGCGCGCAGTTGGCGGGCGGATTCCGGGTCGAGTCCGGGCGGATCGAAGGTGTTCGGATTCAGCAACAGACCAGGGGGCGTCGACATGTGTGGAATGTAGCGCGGCCGTCGGGGCCGATCCGGCGCTTCGATGCGATCATCGGCGGTATGCCGGAGAACCGACGACCCGCGCTGGACCGCACCGATGAGGCGATCCTGCAGGCGCTGCAGAGCGACGGCCGGATGAGCACCGCCGATCTGGCCCGCGCGGTGTCGCTCTCGCCCAGTTCGACCGCCGACCGGGTCCGGCGACTGGTCGACGCCGGCGTGATCACCGGGTATGCGGCCACCGTCTCGGCTGCTGCGCTGGGTTACACCATCACCGCCTTCGTGCGGCTGGCTTACCCGTCGGGCAACTACAAGCCGCTACACGATCTGCTCGACGTCACGCTCGAGGTGATCGAAGCGCACCACGTGACCGGTGACGACTGCTTCATCCTCAAGGTGCTGGCCCGTTCGATGGCCGACCTCGAGCGCATCACCGGCCGGCTCGCGACACTGGGTCCGATCACCACCAACGTCGTCTACTCCAGCCCGCTGACCGGACGCTCGCTGTCGCCCGCCTGAACGGCTTGCCACCAGCACTCTGTCAGCGTGTGATGCCTGAGCCGCCGGCGGAACCCAGAGCAGCGACGAGGTGACTCTCTTCCGGCGATTCGGCTCATGGGCCGCACTCATCGCGGCGGCATTCGAACGCGAGGCGCCGACAATGCACGGCCCCGTCGACGTCGACCCCGGCCAGCTCGGCGGCCGGGCGGGTGGTGCGCCCACACATCTGACGTTCAGACTGCAGCCACTGCGACAAAGTACGAGTAGAGGCCGCCGTAAGCGCAGTCTCAACTGGGTGATATGCCGTGACCGCAGTCTCGACGGGGTGTTGCTGGCAGAGTCAGGCGGCGTGCACGTTGCGCAGGCCGACGGCGTTGCGTAGCCCCGAACAGTTCACGCAGCCAAGGCAACCGATGCAGTCCTCGCAGTCGACGCATCCGAGACACGCCTTGCACTTGACGCACGCGATGCATCCCAGACAGGCCAGGCACCCGCGGCAGGCGATCGAGAGCACCACCAGGATGCAGCCGGCGATCGCCGCGCTGCCCGCCGTCGCGATGGAGCCTGCCACCGCGGCGCTGCCCGAGGTGGCGATCGAACGGGCCACCGCCGCGCTTCCCGCCGTGGCGATCGACCCGACAACCGCGGCGCTGCCTGCGGTCGCCACCGACCCGGCCACCACCGCGCTGCTTTGCGTCGCAATCGACCCGGCGACGACGGCGCTGTCGGTGGTCGACAGCGACCCCGCAACCGCGTAGCTGTTCACCGTGCCTGAGGAGCGCACGACCGCGCGCCCCGCGTCCGCTCCCGACTCCGGCGTCACGCTCATCGCGCGCAAGCGCTCATCGCGCCTGTTTCCTCTTCGCGCAAGCGCTCATCGCGCCTGTTTCCTCTTCGCGCAAGCGCTCATCGCGCCCGTTTCCTCTTCGCGCAAGCGCTCATCGGCGGAACAGCTTGTTGCCCAACCACACCAGCGGGTCGTACTTGCGGTCCGCGGCCCGCTCTTTCATCGGGATCAGGGCGTTGTCGGTGATCTTGATGTGCTCCGGACACACCTCGGTGCAGCACTTGGTGATGTTGCAGTACCCCAGCCCGTTCTCGTCCTGTGCCTGCTCGGCGCGGTGGCCGTGAGTGTCGAGCGGATGCATGTCCAGTTCGGCCTGGCGCATCAGATAGCGCGGACCGGAGAACGCCAGCTTGTTCTCCTCGTGGTCACGCACCACGTGGCAGGTGTTCTGGCAGAGAAAGCACTCGATGCACTTGCGGAACTCCTGGGACCGGTTCACATCCTCTTGCGCCATCCGGTACTCACCCGGCTGAAGGTCCTTCGGCGGGGTGAACGACGGTATCTCCCTGGCCTTTTCGTAATTGAAGGACACATCGGTCACCAGATCGCGCATGACGGGGAAGGTGCGCAGCGGGGTGACGGTGACAACCTCGTCCTCACCGAACGTCGACATCCGGGTCATGCACAGCAGCCGGGGACGGCCGTTGATCTCCGCCGAACACGAGCCGCACTTACCCGCCTTGCAGTTCCAGCGCACGGCCAGATCGCCGGTCTGGGTCTGCTGCAGTCGATGGATGATGTCGAGGACGACCTCGCCCTCGTTGACCTCGACGGTGTAGTCCTTGAGCTCGCCGCCGGTGGCGTCACCGCGCCAGACGCGCATCTTCGCTGAATATGCTCCTGCGGAGCCGGCCATCGTCTCAGCCCTTCCGTTCGGGGTGTTCGACGAGTTCGTCGTCGGTGTAGTACTTCTCCAGTTCGGAGAGCTCGAAGGTGGACAGCAGGTCCGGCCGCATCGTGGGCTGGCGTTCGCGGGCCACGCTCACATCGGGCACGACCGGGTCGTCGCCCTCGGAGCGGCACACCAGCAGGTGGTTGCGCCAGTCGGCGTCCATCGACGGATAGTCGTCGCGGGTGTGCCCGCCGCGACTCTCTGTGCGGGTGATCGCCGACTTGGCCACCGATTCGCTGACCAGCAGCATGTTGCGCAGATCCATCGCGAGATGCCAGCCGGGGTTGAACTTGCGATCGCCCTCGACCTTGACCCGCTTGTAGCGCTGCCGCAGTTCCTGCAGCTTGTCCAGCGCCTCCTGCATCTCGTCGGCCTTGCGGATGATGCCCACCAGATTGTTCATCGTGTCCTGCATGTCGAGCTGCAGGGTGTACGGGTTCTCCGGCGCCGAGCCGTCCGTCGGACCGTCGAACGGGGCCAGCGCCATATCGGTGGCCGCGGTGACGGCCTGCTCGGTGACCTTGGGGCGGTCGGGCAGCGCCCGGACATAGTCCGCCGCACCGAGTCCGGCACGCCGGCCGAACACCAGCAGGTCCGACAGTGAGTTGCCGCCCAGCCGGTTGGAGCCGTGCATGCCGCCGGCGCATTCACCCGCCGCGAACAGCCCCGGTGTGGCGGCGGCACCGCTGTCGGGCTCCACCTCGATCCCGCCCATCACGTAGTGACAGGTCGGCCCGACCTCCATCTCGTCGGTGGTGATGTCGACCTCGGCGAGCTCGATGAACTGGTGGTACATCGACGGCAGCCGCCGTTTGATCTCCTCAGGTGTCATCCGCGACGCGATGTCGAGGTAGACACCGCCGTGCGGGGTGCCGCGGCCCTCCTTGACCTCGGTGTTGATGGCCCGGGCCACCTCGTCGCGGGGGAGCAGGTCAGGGGTGCGGCGCGCGGAGTCGTTGTCCTTGAGCCACTGGTCCGCCTCTTCCTCGGTCTCGGCGTACTGGCCCTTGAAGACGTCGGGGATGTAGTCGAACATGAACCGCTTGCCCTCGGAGTTCTTCAGCACTCCGCCGTCACCACGGACGCCCTCGGTGACCAGGATGCCCTTCACCGACAGCGGCCAGACCATCCCGGTCGGATGGAACTGGATGAACTCCATGTTGATCAGCGACGATCCGGCCCGCAGCGCCAGCGCATGCCCGTCGCCGGTGTACTCCCAGGAGTTGGAGGACACCTTGTAGGACTTGCCGATGCCGCCGGTCGCCAGCACGATCGCGGGCGCTTCGAACAACACGAAATCGCCGGTCTCCCGGTAGTAGCCGAACGCTCCGGCGATCTTGCCGGCGTCGTCGAGGAGCAGCTCGGTGATCGACGTTTCGTGGAAAACCCGGATCCGGGCCTCGTAGTCGCCGAGTTCGCGCTTGTCCTCCTGCTGCAGCGACACGATCTTCTGCTGCAGGGTCCGGATGATCTCCAGACCGGTGCGGTCACCGACGTGTGCCAGGCGCGGGTAGGTGTGGCCACCGAAGTTGCGCTGGCTGATCCGTCCGTCCTTGGTGCGGTCGAACAACGCGCCGTAGGTCTCCAGTTCCCACACCCGGTCGGGGGCTTCCTGGGCGTGCAGTTCGGCCATCCGCCAGTTGTTCAGGAACTTCCCGCCGCGCATGGTGTCACCGAAATGCACCTGCCAGGAGTCCTTGGTGTTGACGTTGCGCATCGCCGCGGCGCAGCCGCCCTCGGCCATCACGGTGTGGGCTTTGCCGAACAGCGATTTGGTCACCACAGCCACCCGCAGGCCGCGCTCACGCGCCTCGATCACCGCGCGTAGTCCGGCCCCGCCGGCACCGATCACGACGACGTCGTACTCGTGCCGTTCCAGGTCACCCATTCACAATCCTCACTATGCTCCGAATCACGTTGTCAGCCGATGAATCTGGGGTCAGAGAACCACCCGGCCGACACGGCCATCACGTAGAAGTCGGTGAACATCAGCGTGCCCAGGGTGATCCAGGCGAACATCTTGTGGCGGACGTTGAGCTTGCTGATCTGTGTCCACATCCAGTACCGGACAGGGTGTTTGGAGAAGTGCTTGAGTCGGCCGCCGGCGATGTGGCGGCAGGAGTGGCAGGAGATCGTGTACGCCCACAGCAAGGTGACGTTGACCACCAGGACCAGGTTGCCCAGGCCGAGGCCGAAACCACCGTCCGGTTTGTGGAACGCGATGATCGCGTCGTAGGTGTTGATCACCGAGATGACGGCGGCGATGTAGAAGAAGTAGCGGTGGGTGTTCTGGATGATCAGCGGCATCCGCGTCTCACCGGTGTACTTGGTGTGCGGTTCGGCCACCGCGCATGCCGTCGGCGACTGCCACACCGAGCGGTAGTAGGCGCCGCGGTAGTAGTAGCAGGTCAGCCGGAACAGCAGCAGGAACGGCAGGGACAGCGCCGCATAGGGCAGGATCGGCCAGTCCGGCAGGAACTGGCCGAAATGCGAGGACTCCGGGATGCAGCCGCTGGACACACACGGTGAGTAGAACGGCGTCAGGTATCCGTACTCGGCGACGTAGTACCACCGCTGCATGAACGCGCGGACTGTCGCATAGATGATGAACGCCGCGAAGCCCAGGTTGACGATCAGCGGCGACATCCACCACCGGTCGGTCCGGAGCGTGCGCTGCGAGATCTCGGCGCGGCCAGAAGAGAAGACGCCGGTCGCTTTGCGGTCGGCGGTGGGTGCGCTCACGGTTACCTTTCGATGAAGTTATGTCCCCCGCGCGCGTGCCGCTGGAGACGGCACGCGGGGCTCAGCGGGTTCCGCCGAGACCCTCGTCGTCGACGCCGCGCCAGAAATCGGTGTCGTACTGCGTGTCCGGGATCGCGATCCGCTCGGCGGCGTGCTGGTGCCGGCTGACCCCGCGGACGAGTTCCAGTTCCTCGGCGTCGATGTCCAGGCGGTCGATGTCGTTGAGGATGCGCTCGGCGTCGTTGACGATGCGACGGGTGGCTGGGCTGTCCCCGTATCGCGACGCCAGCGACGTGACGCAACGCCGTAGGCTGCCGATCAGATCGTGAAGCTGGGCGAGTTCGGTGGTGCTGCTGGTATTGGACAAGCGACCTCCTTGGGCTGAAGGGTGTCATGGATCACAGTACGCACTCGATGCTAGCGAAATCAGCGCTGTAGGGCGTGAGACAGATCACTTTGATGAGCGAAGGAGTCGGAGGACGGATGGCCGAGAACAAGGAACTGCAGGCCCGGGCCGAGGCGTTACTGGCCCTGCACCAGCCGGGTAACCCGGTGGTGCTGCCCACGGTCTGGGATGCGTGGTCGGCGAATCTCGCGGTCGGCGCGGGTTTTGCCGCGTTGACCGTCGGCAGTCATCCGGTGGCCGACTCTGTCGGCAAGTCCGACAACGAGGGCATGACCTTCGACGATCTGCTCGCCCGGGTCGCCCAGATCTCGGCTGCGGTGGACGTGCCGTTGTCGGTTGACATCGAGTCGGGATACGCCGAATCTCCCGACCGCCTCATCGACGGGCTGCTGTCGGTCGGGGCGGTCGGCTTCAACATCGAGGACACCGTGCACAGCGACGGTGGGCGGCTGCGGTCGTCCGCCGAGCACGCCGAACTCGTCGGCGCGTTGCGCGCGGCCGCCGACTCTGCCGGTGTCCATGTGGTGGTGAATGCGCGTACGGATCTGTTCCTGCGGCAGGACGGCGACGAGGCCGACCGGGTGGACCGGGCGATCGCGCGGTTGCGGGAGGCCGCCTCCGCAGGTGCCGACGTGCTCTACCCGGTCGGTATCCACCCGCCGGAAGTGATGCGCCGGTTGACCTCCGAGCTGCCACTGCCGGTGAACGCCATCGGGCGGCCGGATCAGTCCGATCCGGCGTCATTCGGCCCGCTGGGGGTGGCGCGGATCAGTTTCGGCCCGTTCTGGCAGGCGGCGTTGGCCGAGCGGGCCAAGGAGATCCTGTCCCGCTGGGTCTAGCCCGCTGTAGGGGCGAGCGCGGACGGGCTCACAACCGCGGCCCGGCGTAGGTGAGCAGTCCGTGATGGGCGCTTCACACGAGGCGACACAGCGGCAATATCGGCTTCATAGCCTGTGCGCCATGTCTTCCACATCGCACGTCGTCGTCGTCGGGCACGGCATGGTCGGCCACCGCTTCGTCGAGGCGCTGCGTTCCCGCGACACCGAGCGCAGGTGGCGGGTGACCGTGCTCGCCGAGGAATCCGACGCGGCCTATGACCGGGTCGGGCTGACGGGCTACACCGAACACTGGGACAGGGCGCAGCTTGCGCTGCCGGGCAACGACTATGCCGGTGACCCGATGGTCGACGTCCGGCTCGGCTGTCCGGCAGTCGCCGTGGATCCTGGGTCGAAGTCGGTGACGTCGGCCGACGGCACCCGGTTCGGCTATGACGCGCTGGTGTTGGCGACCGGCTCTTCTGCGTTCGTGCCGCCCGTTCCAGGCCGGGATCTGCCGTCCTGTCACGTCTACCGCACCCTGGACGACCTCGATGCCATTCACGCGGACGCGCGCCGGGCGATCGAGTCCGGCGGCACCCCCGTGGGTGTCGTCATCGGCGGCGGCCTACTGGGTCTGGAGGCCGCCAACGCGCTGCGCGGGTTCGGCCTCGACGCCCACGTCGTGGAGCGGTCGCCGCGGCTGATGGCCCAGCAACTCGACGAGGCGGGCGGGGCGTTGTTGGGCACGATGATCGGTGAACTGGGCATCACCGTGCACACCGGCGTCGGCACCGAGTCGATCACCCCGACCCAGCGCAATCGGCCGTTGAAGCGTTCGGCCGACGACGATTCGGTGCGCGTGAGCTTGAGCGACGGGACTTCGATCGACTGTTGCGTGGTGGTGTTCGCCGCGGGCGTGCGGCCACGCGACGAACTCGCCCGCGACGCCGGCCTGAAGATCGCCGAGCGCGGCGGCGTGCTCACCGACACCGGTTGCCGCACAGATGATCCCGCCATCTATGCGATAGGAGAGGTGGCCGCGATCGAAGGCCGCTGCTACGGGCTGGTCGGGCCCGGCTATACCAGCGCCGAGGTGGTCGCCGACCGGCTGCTGGGCGGCGAGGCGGAGTTCCCCGAGGCCGATATGTCGACCAAACTGAAGCTGCTCGGTGTGGACGTCGCCAGCTTCGGCGACGCGATGGGGACCACCCCGAACTGCCTCGACGTGGTGGTCAACGACGCGGTGAACCAGACGTACGCCAAACTGGTGCTCTCCGACGACGCCAAGACCCTGCTCGGTGGCATCCTCGTCGGTGACGCATCGTCGTACGGACTGTTGCGCCCGATGGTCGGTGAGCCGCTACCCGGTGCCCCACTCGCGCTGATCACGCCCGCCGGAGCGGAGAGCGGCGGCGGGCTCGGCGTCGGAGCGCTCCCCGACGGCGCGCAGATCTGCTCGTGCAACAACGTCACCAAGGGTGATCTGACCGGCGCCATCGCCTCGGGTTGCTGCGACGTGCCCGCGCTGAAGAAGTGCACGCTGGCTGGCACCTCGTGCGGATCGTGTGTGCCACTGCTCAAACAGCTGCTCGAAGCCGAGGGTGTCGAGCAGTCGACGTCGTTGTGCGAGCACTTCTCCCAGTCGCGGGCCGAGTTGTTCGAGATCATCGGTGCCACCGAGATCCGCACCTTCTCCGGGCTCATCGAGCGGTTCGGCACCGGTAAGGGCTGCGACATCTGCAAGCCCACGGTCGCGTCCATCCTCGCCTCGACCGGCTCCGAGCACATTCTGGACGGTGAGCAGGCTTCCCTGCAGGACTCCAACGACCATTTCCTGGCCAACATCCAGCGCAACGGCAGCTACTCCGTGGTGCCGCGGGTGCCCGGCGGTGACATCACCCCCGAACACCTGATCCTGATCGGTGAGATCGCGAGGGATTTCGGTCTCTACACCAAGATCACCGGCGGGCAGCGCATCGACATGTTCGGGGCGCGGGTCGAGCAGCTACCCGAGATCTGGCGCAGGCTGGTCGAGGGCGGCATGGAGTCCGGTCACGCCTACGGGAAATCGCTGCGCACCGTGAAGAGCTGCGTGGGCAGCGACTGGTGCCGTTACGGCCAACAGGACTCGGTGCAGATGGCGATCAACCTGGAGTTGCGCTATCGCGGGCTGCGCGCGCCGCACAAGATCAAGATGGGTGTGTCGGGTTGCGCACGGGAATGTGCGGAGGCCCGCGGCAAAGATGTCGGCGTCATCGCCACCGAAACCGGATGGAACCTGTACGTCGGCGGCAACGGCGGGATGACCCCGCGGCACGCCGAACTGCTCGCCGGCGACCTCGACGACGAGACACTCGTCCGCTACATCGACCGGTTCCTGGTGTTCTACATCCGCACCGCGGATCGGTTGCAGCGCACCGCGCCCTGGGTGGAACAGGTCGGTCTGGACCATCTGCGCGAGGTGGTGTGCGACGACTCGCTGGGGCTGGCCGAGGAGTTCGAGGCCGCGATCGCCCGCCACGTCGAGGGCTACTCCTGCGAGTGGAAGGGCGTGCTCGCCGATCCGGACAAGCTGTCGCGGTTCGTGTCGTTCGTCAATGCCCCCGACGTGCCCGACCCGACCGTCGCGTTCACCGAGAACGCCGGCCGGATGGTGCCCGCACCGGTCTCCGTCGCGCACGCGAGGAGCGCAACGGATATCGGTATGCCCAAGATGGGAAGGTAACCGACGATGACCCTGCTCGATGACGTCACGACCTGGACGACCGCCTGCCGGTACGACTTCCTGATCCCGAACCGCGGTGTCGCCGTGCTACTGCCCGACGGCGCCCAGGCCGCATTGTTCCGCCTCGACGACGGCACGGTGCACGCGGTCGGCAACATCGACCCGTTCAGCGGCGCCGCGGTGATGTCGCGCGGCATCGTCGGGGACCGCGGCGGCCGGGCGACCGTCCAGTCCCCGCTCAAGAAGCAGGCGTTCGCGCTCGACGACGGCGGTTGCCTCGACGACGCGCAACGGTGTCTGCCGGTGTACGAGACGCGGATCACCACCGCAGGCGACGTCCAGATCGCGTCCTGAACCCGTCGAACCTGCACGTTGCGGACCGCGACCAGACCGTGATCCAAGTAGGGACTTTCGGCCCCTGCCGGCCGGCCCCCGGCTTTCTACCCTCGACGGCATGACCTACGTGATCGGCAGTGCGTGTGTGGACATCGTCGACAAGTCCTGCATGCAGGAGTGCCCGGCCGACTGCATCTACGAGGGCGCTCGGGCCATGTACATCAATCCCAACGAGTGCGTGGACTGCGGCGCCTGCCGCATCGCGTGCCGGGTGGACGCCATCTATTACGAGACCGACCTGCCCGAGGAGGAGTTGGCGTTCCTCGAGGACAACGCCGCGTTCTTCAGCCTGACGCTGCCCGGCCGTGACGAGCCGCTCGGCGACCCCGGAGGTGCGGCCAAGGTGGGCCGCGTGGGCTCCGACACCCCGCTGGTCGCGGCGCTACCGCCGTCGACCACCCCGCACCCCTGAGGGCTGCGGCCGGCACGGCATGTCGGCCGGCGGCTCGAAACCGGCTCGCTGGAAACGGTTGGCGATCAGCCGAGCCACCCCGGGATGGGTGCCCAACGGATCTGTGACCACGTCGGCGCCGCTGGCTCTGAGCCGATCCTGAAAAAGCCCCTCCGACAACAGGTACGACGCGACCGCCACGCGTCTTCCGGGTCGGCGAAGGGTGTTCACCGCGTCGGCGATCCGGGGTTCGCCGGTCGCGGCGAACGCCAGTTCCACCCGCGATCCGAGCGTGGCGGACAGCCAGGTCGCGGTGGTGTGCAGATCGCGCATCGCCGCCGGGTCGGATGTGCCGGCTGCCGCGAGTATCACCGAATCATCGGGGTGCCAACCGGATTCGATCAGCCGATCGACGAGGACCCGGACCAGCTGGGGATCGGGGCCCAGCGCCCGGGTCACGATGACCTCAGCGTGACCGCTGGCCGCGACATGAGCGGGGAGGTCGCTGCTCACGTGGTAGCCGCGCGCCAGGAATGCCGGTACCAGCACGGTGGGCTCGTGGGGCGCCGCGCCCAGCAGCTCGGCCGGGGTCGGCCCCAGCACGTCGACGAACGCGACCCGGACCGGGCGCTGCAGCACACTCGACACCTGTGCGGCCAGGTCGGCGATCAGTGACACGCCGCGCTGCTTGCGGGTGCCGTGTGCCACCATCACCAGGCTCATGACGCGAACGCCTCGTCAACCGGCAGCCGGTAGCCCCGCTTGACCACGGTCGACACCATCTTCTTGTCGCCCAACGCGGTTCGCAGTCTCAGGACGGCGGTTTCGACGGCGTGGGTGTCGGTGCCGCTTCCCGGTAGCGCACGCAGCAGGTCGGTGCGTGACACCACCGCGCCGGGGCGCAATGCCAATGCCCGGATGGTCGCCATCGCCGCCGGAGACAGCGCTTTGACCGCGCCGTCGACCAGCACACAGGTGCCGCGGATCTCCAGGAGGTGACCGGCCACCCGCACGGTGCGCGCCTGCAACAGCGGAAGCTCGTCGGTGATGTGACGGGCCAACGCCCCCAACCGCATTCGTTCCGGCGCCGAGGTGGGCACCCCGAGCCGCACCAGCGGACGCGCGGTCACCGGGCCGACGCACATCGCGTGTACGCCGTTGCGCAGCGCCGAGAGCACCTCGGCCTCCAGGCCCATCTCGGTGGCCCGCAGCAGCACCGACGCGACCGCGGGGGCCGAGGTGAAGCTGACCGCGTCGAACTTCTCTTCCGCGATGCCGGCCACCAGCTGGTCGAACTCGCCGTTGCGGGGCGCCGGATGCCACCGGTAGACCCGGATCGGCACCACGTGCGCTCCCGCGGCACGCAACTCGTCGAGAAACTCGGGGAACGGGTCCCATTCGGCGGTGGCACCGTGCAGTTGAACCGCGATGCGGGAACCGGAGATGCCGCCCTCGACGAGATAGTGCAGCAGCTCGCGGGAGGACTCCGATTCCGGTGACCACTCCTCGGGCAGCCCCGCGGCGCGTAACGCACCGGTGGCCTTCGGGCCGCGCGAGACGATGCGGGCCTTGCTCAGGGCGTGGGTCAGGTCGGTAGCCATGCCCCAGCCGTCGGCGGCGGCGACCCAGCCCCGGAACCCGATCCCGGTGGTGGCGATCACGATGTCGGGGGGTGTGTCGATGAGTGCGCGGGTGTATTCGCGCAGCTCGTCGTCATCGGGCAGCGGCACCATCTCGATGGCGGCGGCGCTGGTCACGGTCGCGCCGCGGCGGCGCAGCAGCGCACCCAGCTCGTCGGCGCGGCGTGCGGAGGTCACCGCAACCCGGAACCCGGTGAGCGGCGCCCAGTCCGGATCACTCATGCCCAATGTCTATGCACGGCGTGTTTCGGTGCGATTAACCGCTCGTTGCGCGGCTGTGTCACCCCCGCTCATGGGGTGAAATTCCGTTCACCGTCACTGCGGGGTCGCTGTGAGGTCACCTCACCACACGTCGCCGTTGCGCCAATCGCAGGCGATCGGGGCGGTGGGGTCCAGCGTCACAACCTGCGGCAGGTCACCCGGCAGCACGTACAGCGATCCGTCGTCCTCGGGCGTCGCGGTCGGACCGCTCGACGTCCACACCGCGGTCGGACCCCGCCACGGCATCCAGCCGCGGGCCGAGTAGAGCGGTCTGCCCAGTTCGCTGGTGCTCAGGGCGCCCAGGTGATACGCACCGCGCACCACTTGTTCGACGCCGTCCATCAACACGTGCGCCAGTCCCTGGCCGCGGTGGTCGTCTCGGACCGCGACGCCCTCGACGTAACCGCAGCGCAGCGCGTGCTCGCCGAGGTAGAGGCGTCGCTGGACGACAGCCGCGTGCCCGATCACCTCTCCGCGCTGGCAGATCACGGCATGCATACCGCCGAGCGCGTGCTCCCAGTCGGCCTCGGAGAAGTCGCCGCCGAATGCCTCGGTCACCATCCGGCACGCGTCGTCGCGGGTTTCGTCATCGAGATCGGAGGTGTGAATCAGGCGTGCACGCACACCTGCCGTTGTACCAGCGATGGCCGCGGCGCGTCGGGCCCATTGGGACGGCTCAGCCACGGGCCCATTGGGACGGCTCAGCCGCGGGCCCATTGGGACGGCTCGCCGTCGTGCTCGAACGGCTTCCTGGGTCGCGACCAGTGCAGCCGGACCGTCTGCCCGGCCCTGGCTTGGGCGACTTTGTCGACGTCATCGTCGGTGACCACGCCGATCACCGGATACCCGCCGGTGACGGGATGATCGGGACCCAGGATCACCGGGAAACCGTTCGGCGGTATCTGGATCGCGCCACGGGTCGCGCCCTCGCTGGGAAGCTGGCGATCCGGCCGGCGGTACTCCAGCGGCATGCCCACCAGTCGCATGCCGACCCGGTCGCTGCGGTTGGTGACCTGCCAGTTGGTGCGGACGAGCACGTCGGGGTCGACGAACCAGTCGTCGCGCGGCCCGGGGACCACCTTGAGCTCGAGGACGTCGTCCTCGATCGCCGCGACCGGTGCCTGATCGAGTTCGGGGAAGTCGTCGGTGTGCCCGCCGACGGCCAACACATCGCCGCTGCGCAGTGGACGAGGCCCGATCGCCGACATCACGTCGTAGCTGCGTGACCCGAGCACCGGATCGACCTCGATGCCACCGCGCACCGCCAGGTACGAGCGCAGCCCTGCGCGGGGCGGGCCCAGCGAGATCACCTCGCCGTCGTGGACATAGTGAATGCTGTTGGTGCCGAACGGCACTCCGTCGACCGAGGGGTCGGCGTCGGCGCCGGTGACGGCGATCGCCACCCCGTCGTCGCGGCCGCCGCGCACTCGCGCGGCGAATCCGCCCATCGTGACCTCGACGGTGGCGCGGTCGTCCGGGTTCGCGACGAGGCGGTTGGCCAGCGTGTGTGAGCGCCGGTCGGCGGCGCCGGACCTGGTGACTCCGAGGTGCGACATGCCGGGCCGGCCGAGATCCTCGACGAGCGCGAGTGGCCCCGGCTGGAGAATCTCGAGGCGGACGGCGCTCATGACGTCACGTCCGGCGTGGCTCGGAACTGTACCCAGCGTCCGGGGGTGAGCAGGGCCGGGTTCTCGCGGTCGACGTCCCACAGCACCGCCGAGGTGCGGCCGATCAACTGCCAACCTCCCGGGGACTCGCGCGGGTAGACGCCGCTGAACTCGCCGGCCAGTCCCACCGATCCGGCGGGCACCCTGGTGCGGGGTTCGGATCTGCGGGGTACCGCGAGCCGGTCGTCGCCGCCCACCAGGTAGGCGAAGCCCGGGGCGAAGCCGCTGAAGCCGACGCGCCACATCCGGCCGGTATGTGCGGTGACCACCTCCTCGCGGGTCATCCCGGTCAGCCTGGCCACCTCGTCGAGGTCGGCGCCGTCGTAGACGACGTCGATGACCACGTCGGCGGTCTCGGGTGCCGTCGCTTCGGCCCAGGTCCGTTCGCTGGGTTCCAGCGCGGCCAGCCGCTGCCGGGTGGGGGCCTGATAGCGGCCGCCCGCGAGCTTCACCAGCACGGTTCGCGCGGCGGGCACGATGTCCACCACGCCCGGCAACTCAGCCGCCCGCACGGTGTCGGCCCACGCCAGAACCCGTGCGGTGCTGTCGAACTCGAGCAGCAGCGCCCGATCGCCGTAGTCCAGAACCCGTCGTGCGCTTCCGTTGCGCACAATGTCTGTCGCATCTGCAGTCACGCTCATAACGCAACGTTACCGTCGAGTAGCTTTGAAATCGGAGTCTCGGCGAAGCTCTCTGAGCTCTGCCAGAGCGTCCTTACCGAAGGCTCAAAATCGGCGCGCCGACGAGCGTCGGTGACCGGGTCAGGGACGGCTCTGTCGTGCGGTGGGCAGCGGGGGCGGCAGTGTTCCGTAGGTTGGTTCGCGCTTTTTGATGTAGGCGATGACCCGGTAGGTGACGGGCAGGATGGCCACCTCGATGAGCGTCTTGTACAGCCAGCCCTGGGCGGTGTAGGTCATGAAGTCGCCGAAGGTGGAGATGCCGATGACGCTCGCGGCGATCGCGCAGAACACCACGGTGTCGCCCAACTGCCCGACGAAGGTGGAGCCGACCAGCCGAGCCCACAGGTGCTTCTCCTTGGTGCGTTCCTTGATCAGCACCAGAGACCACGCGTTGAGGGTCTGGCCGACGAGGAAACCCGCCATCCCGGCGATGATCAGGCCGGTGTAGGCGTGCACGACGTTCTCGAAGTGCTCCTGGTTGGGGTAGAAGTCGGCGGCGGGCAGATAGATGGTGGCCCAGAATGCCAGGGCAGCCAGGGCGTTCATCGCAAATCCGGTATAGATCGCGCGCCGGGCGGCCTTGAACCCGTACACCTCGGAGAGCACGTCGCCGATGACATAGGTCAGCGGGAACACGATGAAACCGCCGTCGGTGATGATCGGCCCGAACGCGACGCCCTTGGTCGCGGTGACGTTGGAGATGATCACCAACGCCGTGAAGATCGCGACCAGGACCGGATAGTAGGCCGACCCGACGCGGGCGAAGGAGGCGTCGTGGTGCCTCGGGTTTTCGTTCAGGTCGGTCACCGGGTCATTAGATCAGCCGAGGGCGGGGGTCAGCAGCGCCGGCAGTCGGTCGGCGAGGACCGGATACGACAGTGTCGAGGCGTAGGCGATGGCGCCGGCGAGTTCCTTGCCGGTGAACACATGGCGCTGCGCGGGCAGCGCCGCGATCGTCGGGTCCGCCAGCAGGGTCGCCTGCTCCTGGTCGCTCTCGGTGGCCCAGATCAGCACGTCTGTTTCGCCGAGCACGGCCGCCATCCGATCCCGCGGGATCAGCGCGCCGTCGGTGTCCTGGACTGTCAACCCCATCTGGGTCAGGAACTCACGCCGCCACGGAGGGTCGCTGACCTGCACGCTGTCGCGGTACAGCGCGCCACCGAGCAGCAGCGCCCGCTTCCCGCTGAACTGCGGATGGTCGTTCCTGACCCGGTCGAAACCCGCGTCGACGTCGGCGATCAGTCGCTGCATGTGGTCGTGGCGGAACACCGCCTGCCCGATCGCGCCGGCCTGCTCCCGCCAGGGCCCGAAGAACGCATCCGGACCGGCCTGGGCCAGCGTGGGTGCGATCCCGGACAACTGTTCGTAGGTGGCGCGGTCCAGCCCGGCGTCGGTGGCCACGATCAGGTCCGGGGTCAGGCCCGCGATCTGATCGACCTGGATGCCGTCGGCCAGGGACAACACCACCGGCTGCGTGCCGCCGAGTCGCGGCTGCGCCCAGGGCCATACGCCGAACGGTTCAGCGCCGAACCAGTCGGTCACCGCGATCGGCACCACACCGAGAGCCAGCAGGTCGTCGGCGTCGGTCAACCCGGCGCTGACCACCCGGGTCGGGCGAGCGGGGATCCGGGTCTCGCCGAACGCATGGCGGACGGTCACCGAGCCGTCGTCGGCGACGGTGCCGGGGGTGTCGGTACCGCATGCGCTCAGCAGCGCCGCCGTGCCCGCGGCCGTCGTCAGGAACCGTCGCCGGGACACCGCCCGCGGCGCCTCGGACATTCGGTCGCTACGGGACCTGTGCGGGAACCGGGACGGGGGGCCACACCGGCGGCGGAGCCGAAGCGGGAGGCGGTGGTGAGCCGGGCGCGATCTCCGGCGCCGGCGGGGGAGTGCCGTACGGGGTGGGTGGCTGCCAGGTCGCCGGATCGAGCGAGCCCGGGCCGACCGACTGGAAGAACTCGGCGGAGTTACGCATGTTCCACAGGTCGCGGAGGAAGTCGAACTGACCGGTGTTGCCGTAGTTGGCGTTGGGCACCGGCGGGATCGCCGGCGCACCCATCGGCGGTGGGGCGGGCGGCGGGACGTCGCCCGGGGCGCCCGGGGTGTAGGCGAAGACCGGCGCGGGCGCGTCGGGGGCGCCGGGCGGCACCGGAGCGCCGGGCGGCACCGGAGCTGCCATGGCGGGCGGGGCCGGCGGCAGCGCCGGGTCCACCGGTCCCGGCTGGGCACCGGCCTGGGTCGCGGCGGCCACAGCGGCGCCGCCGAGGAGCGCGTTCAACACCGCGATCTTGGCTACCTGCACAACAGTCACATCGACGAGGCTAACGCCTGGCGTTACATGTCGATACTTTTCCGGCGGCTCAGCTGATGACCAGGGAGACGCCGAGGCCGATCATCGTCACGGCGATCACCGCATCGAGCAGACGCCACGTCCGCGGCGACGCGAACAGATGGCGCAGCCGTTTGGCGCCGAAGCCCAGGCAGGTGAACCAGAGGGCGCTTGCGGCGACCGCTCCGCCGCCGAACAGCCATCGGCTGTCGTGGTGTTCGTTGGCCAGCGCCCCGAGCAGGATGACGGTGTCGAGGTAGACGTGCGGGTTCAGAAAGGTCATCGCCAGGCAGGTGGCCAGCACGGCGGTCAGCCGCGCCGGTGCGGCGTCGGCCGGAGTGAGCACACCGGGCCTGAGCGCGCGCCGCGCGGCGAGCAGGCCGTAGCCGATCAGGAACGCGGCGCCGCCGTAGGTGGTGATGGTCACGATGTCGGGACGGGCTGCGATCAGGGCCCCGAAACCCGCGATGCCGGCGAAGATCAGCAGCAGGTCCGACACCGTGCACACCGCCACGACGGGGAGCACGTGCTCGCCCCGGATGCCCTGGCGGAGCACGAACGCGTTCTGCGCGCCGATCGCCGCGATGAGCGCCAGGGTGGTGGCGAAACCGCTGAGGACGACGACGTATGCAGGGTTCACGACGGCAACGTTAGGGACCCGCGACTATGCAGTACAGCTAAAGATTCTTCACCTGGATTAGCAGAACTGATCTTGAGGTGGGTGTGGCGCGCGGGCCCGCCGGTATCGGCCGTCCGGTTGTTTCGAGCCCTGCGCAGCGGGCACCCGACGGGCACGACCCGCCGGCATTCAGGAGGTGAAGTGGTGACGCACTCGAAAACGGAGCCATCGATGGGTGAGCTGGTCAGTCAGCTCTCCGAACAGACGTCACGTCTGGTCCGAGACGAGATGCGATTGGCCCAGCAGGAGATGCGCCAGTCGGCCAAGCACGCCGGATGGGGCGCCGGAATGGTCGGCGCTGCGGCGCTGCTCGGCGTGCTGGGACTGGCCACACTCGTCGCCGCTGCGGTGGCGGCCCTGGCGCTGGCCCTGCCGGTCTGGCTGTCGGCGGTCATCGTCGCCGTCGCGTTGTTCGCCGCCGCCGGGATCGCCGCCCTGATCAGCAAGAAACAGGTCGAGCAGGTCCCCCCGCCGGCGGCGCAATCGCTGGACAGCGTCAAGACCGACATCGAGGAGATCAAGGGGGCAAGCCATGGCAGCAGGACCTGATCCGCGACCCGAGCCCGGGCCCGACGCCGGCGTGGACGAGCTGCAGGCCGACATCGAACAGACGCGCGCCGAACTCGGCGCGACCGTGGGAGCGCTGTCGGACAAGTTCGACGTCAAAGGTCGCACCCAACAGGCGGTCGCCGAAGCCAAGGAATCCGTCGCGCAGCACGGTCACGAGGCGGCGCACGCGGTGCAGTCCAGGCCCGCCGTCCCCATCGGAGTGCTGCTCGCCGTGGCGGCGGGCGTCGGTGTCGTCGTCTGGCTGCGTCGTCGCTGACCTGTCAGGCGTCGTCGGGCTCGGTCAGTTCCGGGGCGATTTCGCGGGTGGCCATGCCCCCCTCGCGGCCATGGTCTTCAGGGCCGGGCGGGTCTTCAGGGCCGGGCGGGTCTTCGGGGCGGTGTCGGTGACCTGCTGGCTTCTCGGCGCCGGTCTCACCGGGCATAGGGGCTCCTTCCGTCTGCGCATGCCATACCCAGATCCGCCGGCCCTCAGTCCACCGCCTGAACGTGACGTCACCGTCAGCGAGGCCCTGGCGCAATCCGGTGCGTCGGGTCGTTCCGATGGCGCCGGTGTCGGAGGAGGCCAACCGCCACGTCGCCGATGTCATGTCGCACCTGCGGCTCGAGGTCGCGTCCAACGTCCACGCCGCCTCCGAACCGTTGGTGACCGGACCGTTGTCCCGCTACCTGGCAGGTTGCGTGCTCGCCGCGTTTCCGACCACCGCGTCGGCCCCGCGGCGCACCGAGAACAGCGGACGGCGCCAGTTGGAGCGGGCGCTCGCCTTCATCGACGACAACGCCGACACCGACATCTCGCTTCTCGATGTTGCCGCCGCGGCCCGGGCGACGCCGCAGTCCGTGCACTCCATGTTCACCAGGCACCTGAACTGCACACCGAGGGACTACCTGCGCCGGGTGCGTTTGCACCACGCACACCGCGACCTCGTGACACACAGTCCCGCGACCGCTTCGGTCGCCGGCATCGCCGCACGCTGGGGATTCGGCACCGTCGAGGTCTTCGCGCTGCACTACCGCAGCGAGTACGGCACCCGGCCGGAAACCACGCTGGCAAGCTGACCCGGGCCGGCGCGTACGCTGCTTCCCGTGATCGATATCGCCCTGAGCGAGATGCGTAGCTGGTTCGGTTTCGGAGTCGCGGGCAATTTCGCCGGGCACCTCGAACAGGCCGGCGAGGCCGCCGATTTCGTGAACGTCACCAGCGAAGGCGCTGCGCCCAAAGGGATTTTTCCGTGGTATGCGCCGGGATCGGACACCTTCCTCGGTGAGTTCCCGTTGTCCAACGACGCCATCGTGCTGCCGGGCGCGAGTCCGGAATTCTCGGGGCCGTTGAACCTGCAGATCGAACCGGAGGTAGGCCTGGCCTGCACGGTGGTCTGGAACGGCGACACCGTCGTGACGCTGCAGCCGTTCGCGCTGGGCGCGTTCAACGACTGCTCGATCCGTCGCCCGGGTGCGCCGAAGATCAGCCACAAGAAGAACTGGGGTCCGGCATCCAAGGGGGTGGCGGCGCGGTTCTTCGACATCAGCGACCTCACGCCGGACGGGCCGACGGCGACCCTGCGCCTGGTCTGTCATCTCAACAGCGACGGTGAGGAGCGCGCCTACGGGGTGGACAGCCCGCTCATCGGCTACTCGTACTACGGTGAGGTCCTACTGGACTGGATCGTGGAGCGGCTGGCCAACCAGAAAGGTTCCCCGGAAACCCCGCTCGAGGACGTCGGCGCACTGATGGTCGCCAGCGGACATCCCGAGCACGTGCTGATCGGCATCGGCGCGACGCGGTACACGGCCCTCGGCGAGTCCACATTCCTCAAGCCCGGCGACGAGGCGATCGTGCGGGTGTACGACACCGTCGGCGACGCCGCCTCGGAATTGCGTCAGCGCGTCGAGTAGCGCCGCACGCCCACCCGCACGTCGGATGTCCCGGCACCAGCCAGCCGGTGCCGGGCATGGGTGCTAACCACCATTTGCGAGATATTCGCCATCGGGTGGAATTTCTGCCGGAGTACCGGGCTTTCATAGGTTGTCGCCGAGTGGGGCGGCCACGACCGAGGAGACCCGACATGTCCGATCGCCGCTCGACCGCCGCAGCGGTCTCCGGAAAGTCCGTCCGCCGCGCGCTGGTGCTGGCAGGTGTCGGCGGGGTTCTCGCCGCCGGCCTCATCGGCCCGGGTACGGCGAGCGCACACGCCGCGGAGTCCTGTCCTGACGTGGAGGTGGTTTTCGCCCGTGGCACAGCCGAACCCGCGGGTCTGGGACGCGTGGGCCAGGCGTTCGTCGAGGATCTGCAGAGCGCCCTGGGTAACCGCACGGTCAGCAGTTACGGGGTGAATTACCCTGCGTCCTACGACTTTCTGCAGTCTGCCCCGCTCGCCGCCGACGACGCCAGTGCGCACATCCAGGCCGTCGCGGCATCCTGCCCCGACACCAGCATCGTGATCGGCGGATATTCGCAGGGGGCCGCAGCGGTCGACCTGATCACCGCAGATCCCAACGCCACCTTCGGATTCGGTCGTCCGCTGCCTCCGGCGGTCGCGGACCATGTGGCCGCGGTCGCCGTATTCGGGAACCCGTCGGCCAAGATCGGTCGGCCGCTGACCGCGGTCAGCCCGCTCTACGGAGCCAAGACGATCGACCTGTGCAACGGTGCGGACCCGGTGTGCTCCAACGGCGACGACCGCCCGGCTCACAGCCAGTATGTGCAGGCCGGCCTGGCGCAGCAGGCCGCGAACTTCGTCACGGCCCGAGTGTCCGGTCACAGCCGGACCGACGTGGTCGTCAACGCGGCGGCGGTGGGCTGACCGCCTGAGCGCCGACCCGCGTCATCGTTTCCGCGCCCGCTTGCGTTCATAGAGGTCGTGGTCGGCGGCGGCGAACAAGGTGTCGAGTCCGGCATTGCGATCGGGCCGCCCCGCCGCAACGCCGTAGGTGACACCGACGCTGAGGCCGTCGGTCAGTTCGTCGGCCAGCGCACGTGCCCGGGTGATGTCGTGCCCGCCGAGGATCAGCACGAACTCGTCACCCCCGATCCTGCCGAGGACAGCCGACGGTGGTATCCGCGCGACCCAATGCCGGGTCAGCTCACTGAGCATCAGATCGCCGACTGCGTGTCCGCGCTGGTCGTTGACGCCCTTGAAGTCGTCGACGTCGAACACGACGACCGCGACATCCTGGCGTCGGCGCCGCGCCCGGGTGATCAGGCGATCAGCGTGGTGGCTGATGCCGGCGCGATTCCACACCAGGGTGAGCGGATCCCGCAACGCCGCGTCCAGCAGCACCGAGTTGCACAATCCGAACACCTCCGCGGCCCCCAGCACGCTCACCGCGTAGAACGCCACCCACAGCAGCGGGATGGGAGCCGGTGCGACGAGGAGCGCGACGGCCGCTGTGCCCGTCAACGCCGCCACCGCGATCCGTGTCGTCCGGGCGCTGTGCCAGGTCCGGATGAAGATCGCCACGAACATCAGCGGCACCACCGACCAGACCTGCGCGGCAATCTGGTCATGGAACAGCAGCGCCACGCTCGGTGCCACGCCCACACAGGTCAGTGCTGCCGCATAGCGCCAGCCGCTCAGCGGTCTGCGCGCCGCCAGCAGCAGACCCGCGAGATTGAACGCGACGGCGATCAGCTCACCTTGCGCGTCGGACACGCGCGGGCCCAGGATCACCGCCTGAGCTGCCGGCAATGAGTACGTCACCGACATCAAGGTGAGGTAGATGATCAGCATCTTGCGCCGCAGGAGTTCGTCCAGTGGCACCACAGCAGCAGCTTAGTGGGATCAGCGGACGGCCGATGGTGCAGCGAGCGAGATCACCGATCGCCGAGACCTGTGAGTTGATTAGCATCTCTGATGTGGTTGACCGACTCGACTCCGGGCAGCTGGCAGCGCTGTCGGCGGTTGTCGAGTTCGGCAGCTTCGACGCCGCCGCCGAACGGTTGCATGTCACGCCGTCGGCGATCAGTCAGCGCATCAAGGCGCTCGAGCAGCGAGTCGGCCAGGTGCTGGTGCTGCGGGAAAAGCCCTGTGTGGCAACACCGGCCGGCATTCCGCTGTTGCGCTTGGCGGCTCAGATGGCGGTGTTGCAGAGCGAGGCGCTCGCCGAGATGCGCGGTGGGAGCGCCGACCTGCCGCGAATCGCGCTGGCGGTCAACGCCGATTCGATGGCGACCTGGTTCACCGAGGTGTTCGCCCGTCTGCCCCGGGTGTTGTTCGACGTGCACATCGAGGACCAGGATCATTCGGCGCGGCTGTTGCGGGAGGGTGCGGTGATGGGCGCGGTCACCACCGAACGCGCTCCGGTGGCCGGGTGCCGCGTGCAGCCGCTCGGGGTGATGCGGTACGTCCCGGTCGCCTCACCTGCCTATGTGCGACACCACCTGCCTGACGGTTTCACCCGTGAGGCCGCGGCGCGGGCGCCGTCGTTGGCCTGGAATCGCGCCGATGCCCTACAGGATCAGTTGGTACGCAAGGTATTCCGCAAGTCTATCGCCCGCCCGGTGCATTACGTCCCGACCGCGGCGGGTTTCGGGGCGGCCGTACACGCCGGCCTCGGCTGGGGCATGTACCCGATCCAGCTGCTCGACGGGTCCTTTGTGCCGATCACCGACGAGCATCTCGACGTGCCGCTGTACTGGCAGTGCTGGAAGCTCGACAGCGACACCGTCCGGGAGGTCACCGCCGCCGTCGAGTCGGCCGCGGCGGGGCTGCTGCGCGATCGGTGACCGAGGACAGGGACAATCGTCGGCATGGTCGCCGCGGTCAGGATCCGGATTCTCGGCGTCGGTATGGGCCCGCAGCACGTCACAGCCGAGGTCGCCGACGCGCTGGCCTCGGTCGACTACGTGCTGGCCGCGCAGAAGGCCGACGATGACCGCCTGCTCGCGTTGCGCCGCGAGATCGTCGCACGTCATGGCGGCGCCGAACTGGTCGCCCTACCGGACCCGGAGCGCGACCGCTCCGAGGGATTGAGCACCGGCGGCTACGAATCAGCCGTCGGCGACTGGCACGATGCGCGCGCCGCCCAATACGCCGGGGTGCTGCGGGATCGCGGCGGCACTGCCGCATTCCTGGTGTGGGGTGATCCATCGCTCTATGACTCGACCATCCGCGTCGCGGAGAAGGTGCGGGCACTGCTGGGCCCGCAGGTCGACGTCGACATCGACGTGCTGCCCGGGATCAGCGCACCTCAGCTGCTGGCCGCCCGGCACCGCATCGTGTTGCACGAGGTCGGGCGCCCGGTCCATATCACCACCGGCCGTCGGTTGCCCGAAGCCGTCGCGGCCGGTATGGACAACATCGTCGCCATGCTCAACCCGCCACCGGAGCGGCTGGATCTCAGCGGGCTCGATCGATGGACGATCTGGTGGGGCGCCAACCTCGGTGCCGCGGGCGAGCACCTGGTGACCGGCCGATTGCCCGACGCGCTGCCCGACATCGTGGGCGCCCGGCGCGCCGCCCTCGCTCAGGACGGCTGGGTGATGGACGTCTTCCTGGTCAGGAGGACCCGGTGACCGGCCTACTGATCGCCGGGACGACAAGCGATGCCGGCAAGACCGCCGTGACCACCGGCCTGTGCCGGGCACTTGCCCGCCGCGGTGTGAAGGTCGCGCCGTACAAGGCGCAGAACATGTCCAACAATTCCATGGTCTGCACCGGACCCGGCGGTGCGGTGGAGATCGGGCGGGCACAGTGGGTGCAGGCACTGGCCGCGCGTGCCGCACCCGAGGCCGCGATGAATCCGGTGCTGCTCAAACCGGGCAGTGATCGCCGCAGCCACGTGGTGCTGATGGGCCGGCCGTGGGGGCAGGTGTCGTCCTCGGACTGGCTGGACGGTCGGCGCGCACTGGCCGAGGCCGCACACGCCGCGTTCGACGACCTGGCTGCCCGCTACGACCTCGTCGTGGCCGAGGGGGCCGGCAGTCCCGCCGAGATCAACCTTCGGGCAGGTGATTACGTCAATCTCGGGCTGGCCCGCCACGCCGGACTGCCCACCGTGGTGGTGGGCGACATCGACCGGGGCGGGGTGTTCGCCGCGTTCTTCGGGACGGTCGCGCTGCTGTCGGCCGAGGATCAGGCGTTGATGGCAGGTTTCGTGGTGAACAAGTTCCGGGGCGAGCTCGATCTGCTGGCGCCCGGACTGGGTGATCTGGAGCGCCTCACGGGCCGACGGGTGTACGGCACCCTGCCCTGGCACCCCGACCTCTGGCTCGATTCCGAGGACGCCCTGGAACTGCAGGGCCGCCGGTCCGCCCGCCCGGGCGCCCGCCGGGTCGCGGTGGTGCGGCTGCCGCGGATCAGCAACTTCACCGACGTCGACGCATTCGGTCTGGAACCCGACCTCGACGTCGTATTCGCCTCGCACCCAAGCGCTCTGGCCGATGCCGACCTGGTGGTGCTGCCCGGAACCCGCTCGACCATCGCCGACCTGGCCTGGCTGCGCTCCCGCGGGCTGGACCGGGCGGTGCTGGCCCACGCCGCGGCAGGCCGGCCGGTGCTCGGAATCTGCGGCGGCTTTCAGATGCTGGGCCGGGTGATCCGCGATCCGCACGGCGTCGAGGGCGGCGCCGCCGAGGCCGACGGGCTGGGACTGCTGGACGTCGAAACCGATTTCGTTGCGGACAAGGCACTTCGGCTCCCCGAGGGGCAGTGGGAGGGCGCCACGGCCTCCGGTTACGAGATCCACCACGGACGGATCACCCCGGGTCCCGACGGCGACCCCTTTCCCGGCGGCCTGCGGTGCGGCCCGGTGTTCGGCACGATGTGGCACGGCGCATTCGAGGGTGATGCACTGCGCGCACGCTTCCTGACCGAAACCCTCCGCGTGCCGGCGTCCGGTGCCTCGTTCCCGAAGGCCCGCGAACACCGCCTGGACCTGCTCGGTGATCTCGTCGAGGAGCATCTCGACGTGGACGCGTTGCTGCGCCTCGCCGAACATGGTCCACCGCAAGGACTTCCGTTCCTGCCGCCCGGAGCGCCGTGATGCGGATTCTGCTGCTGGGCGGCACCTCCGAAGCGCGGGCCCTGGCCGAACTGCTGACCGCCGACGGCGTCGAGGTCACCACCTCGCTGGCCGGGCGGGTCAACGACCCCCGCCTGCCGGTCGGCGAGGTCCGCATCGGCGGCTTCGGCGGGGTCGACGGGCTGCGCGCCGCGCTGTCCGGGTACGACGCCGTCATCGACGCCACCCATCCGTTCGCGAAGCGCATCTCCGCCAACGCCGCGACCGCCTGTGTCGGCACCCCGCTGCTGCGGCTGGAACGTCCTGGCTGGGAGCTTCGCAGCCGGGAGAACTGGCACTGGGTGGACGATCACGAGCAAGCTGCGCGCGCCGCGGCGCAACTCGGGGCGCGACCGTTCCTGACGGTCGGACGCCAGGAGATCGACCGGTTCGTGCCCGCCCTGCACGAACACGCCGTACTGGCCCGGGTGGTGCAAGCCCCCGACGCGCAGCTTCCGCCGACCTGGCGACTCGTCATGAGCCGCGGGCCGTACGCGTTACCCGGCGAGCTGCAGCTGATGCGCGAGCATCGCAGCGACGTCCTGATCACCAAGGACTCGGGTGGTGAGCACACCTGGCCCAAGATGCAGGCCGCCGCACAGCTGGGCGTGCCCGTCGTCGTGGTCCGCCGCCCGGCCCGCCCTGCAGGGGTGCCCACGGTCCACGATCTCGACGAGGCCGTCGCCTGGGTCCGGAGCCTTCCCGGGACGGCACGATGAGGGTCCTGGTCACCGGCGGTGTCCGCTCCGGCAAATCCCGTCACGCTGAACACCTTCTGCAGGACGCACCGCGGGTCACCTACCTGGCCCCGGGCCGTCCCGCCGATGGTAGCGATCCCGATTGGGACGCGCGTGTCGCCGGCCACCGTGCGCGCAGGCCCGCGCACTGGCGGACGGTGGAGACCCGCGACGTCGCAGCCGCGGTTCGCGCCGCCGACGGCGCGCTACTGGTTGACTGCCTCGGCACCTGGCTGACGGCCATGTTGGACCGGAACAACCTGTGGGACAACAGCTCCGATGAGGTGCATGAGGCGGTCGACGCCCGGCTCACGGCGCTGTGCGACGCGCTGGCCGCACGGCGTCAGGTCGTCGTGGTGACCAACGAGGTGGGGCTCGGGGTGGTGCCATCGCACCGGTCCGGGGTGCTGTTCCGGGATCTGCTCGGCACCGTCAATCAGCGGGTCGCGGCGGTCTGCGACGAAGTGCATCTGGTGATCGCCGGCCGGGTGCTCAAGATCTGACGGGCGCGGTCAGTCGAGGCAGAACTCGTTGCCCTCCGGATCGGCCATCACGATGTGGCCACCCTGCAGCATCGAGACCGGTTCATGGCGTTTGAGGCGGGTCGCACCCAGCGCGACCAGCCGCGTGCACTCCCGTTCCAGTGCGGCCATCCGCTCGGCGCCCTCGAGACCCTCGGCCACGCGCACGTCGAGGTGAACCCGGTTCTTGGCGGACTTGCCCTCAGGCACGCGCTGGAAAAACACCCCCGGCCTCCGCCCCTCGGGGTCGATCAGCGCCGACGCGTCATTCCATCGCGCGGGCGGCACCTGCATCGACGCGAGGACGTCCTCCCAGCTGTCGAATCCGGCCGGCGGAGGTTGCACGACGTAGCCGAGGACCTGGGCCCAGAACCCGGCCAGCGCGCCGGGGTCGCCGCAGTCGAACGTCACCTGGATCTCGCGGACCGCCATGACCTCCATTCAACGCGCCCGGTAGCGCTCCTGGTGCAGTACCGCCTCGAGCGAGGAGCGAGCGCGCCAGCCGAAGCGCTCCAGATCCGGGACGTCGGGAAGGTCGGCCACCGGACCGACGCACAACCAGGCGACCGGCCGCACATGGTCGGGCATCCCGACCAGGGAGCGCAGGAACTCTTCGCGGTAGAACGAGACCCAGCCGACCCCGAGACCCTCGACAGTTGCTGCCAGCCAAAGGTTTTGGATCGCGCACACCACCGAGTACAGACCGGCGTCGGGAATCGCATGCCGGCCCAGTACCTGCGGACCCGCGCGGGTGGAGTCGTAGCCCACCACGATTCCCAGGCCGGACTCGCACACGCCTTCGATCTTGATCCGGTCGAATGTCGCGGCCCGTTCGCCGGACAGTTGCGCCGCGAACGCCTCGCGCTCTGCAGCCACGTGATCTCGGAAGCAGCGCAAGGTCTGCGGTGACCGTACGAGAACGAAATCCCACGGCTGGGACATCCCCACCGAGGGCGCCGCATGCGCGGCGAGCAGCACCCGTTGCAGCACATCGTCGGGGATCGGCGCGCCGGTGAACTCACCTCGGGTGTCCCGGCGACGGTTGATGACGTCGTACAACGCCGCGGCACCTTCGTTCACGGTGTCTGCCCGCCGCGGGTGCGTGCCGGGTCGTACAGGTGGCTCTCACCGGCGGCCGGATCAGGCCGGCTCGCCAGGGCCCGCCCTACCAGGATCACCGCGGCCTGCCGCAACGCGGCCGATTGCACCGCGTCGGCGATGTCCGCGATGGTACCGCGCAGCACCAGTTCCCCCGGCTGGGATGCCCGGTACACCACGACGACGGGACAATCCGGGCCGTATTCGGGTTCGATCTCGGCCATCAGCTCCCGAACCCGGGTGATCGCTAGGTGCAGGACCAGCGTCGCCCGGGTGGCGGCAAACGCTGTCAGCGACTCCGCCTCCGGCATGGCGGTCGAGCGCTGCCGAGTGCGGGTCAGCACCACCGACTGCGCGATCAGCGGGACGGTCAACTCGCGACCCACCCTAGCGGCCGCCGCCGCATAGGCCGGCACCCCGGGTGTCACATCCCACGGCACCCCGGCCGCGTCGAGCCTGCGTGTCTGCTCGGACATCGCCGAATACACCGACGGGTCCCCGGAGACCAACCGCACCACCGGCAGACCGGCCCGGTGCCCGTCGACCAGCCGGCCGACGATCGCGTCGAGGTCGAGGTGCTCGGTGTCGACGAGTTCGGCTTCCGGTGAGCAGTCGGCGAGGATGGCCGGGTCGAGGTAGGAGCCCGGGTACAGCACCAGTCCGGCGTCGGCGAGCAGCCGGGCGGCGCGCACGGTCAGCAGATCCGCCGCGCCCGGCCCCGCGCCGACGAAATGCACCGCACGATCGGTCATCGATATGCGGGCGCGTCGGGGAGACCCTGGTCCAGGATCTCGAGTGCACGCAGGAATTCCTCGCCGTCCAGCGGTGCGTCGTCGGAGGAAGCCATGAACACCCCGATGATCGCGCCGGCGGTCACCCGCATCTGATAGTCGTCCTCCGGTCGCCGCAGTCGTTGAGCGATCGCCGCCGCGAGCAATCTGATCGCCTTCACGTGCTCATTCCACAACGCCCCCTTCGCTTCGGGAAGCGCGTACAGCAGCCGCTGGCGGGCGATCACGAAATCGAACTCGGGTCCGGCCATCGCGGCGAACACCTCGGCGGCCGCGTGCCGGTAGGCGGCCACCGGGGACAGCTGCGCAGGGGCGGCCAGGAACGCCTCGAGGATCGGCGCCAGCAGGTCATCGGAGAACAACACCGATTCCTTGGTCGGGAAGTACCGGAAGAACGTCCTCGGAGAGACGTCGGCGGCCTGCGCAATCTGGTCGACGGTGGTCTGGGCGTAGCCGTGCAATTGGAACAACCGGAACGCCTCCCGCCGGACGGTCTCGCGGGTGCGCGACTTCTTGCGCTCCCGCAAACTGGGCCGTTCACCGGTCGTCATCCCTCGATTGTGGCAGTAGCGCGCGGCCACGATCCGATCCACCCGACCGCGGTGGCTGCGATGGTGCAGAATCCGCGCTGGGGCGGCTGGTCCGGGCGCGGCCGTAAGATCGAGGACGTTGACACCCGTCGAAAGCACAATGCCGCGCAGCGGCGTCACCTGCTGTGTGACGCCGCAATCGCCTTGCTGGCCGAACAGGGTCCCCGCGGGTTGAGCCATCTCAAGGTCGATCGCCGCGCGGGCGTGCCCGATGGAACGACGTCCTTCTACTACCGGACCCGGTTGGCGCTGCTGCACGGCGTCGCCGACCAGCTGGTGCGCTACGACGCGGAGGTCTTCGCCGAGACCTTCAAGGACGCCCCCGACAGCCCGGGCGAGATCATCCTGGGATTGCTCGCCGATCAGCTGCTGCGTATCCGCGAAGAACCGGTGTTGTCGCGCACCCGCGCCCGGCTGGAGCTGACCATGCTCGCGAACCGCGATGCCGATATCGCCGCCGGGTTCGCGCAGGTCTCCGACAGCTATCGGGCGTTGGTGGAGCGCCTGCTCCTGGCCCTGCAGAACGACCGAAGTGCACCGCTGGACCAGTCCCTCCTCGACGAACAGGCTGCAGTGGTGCTGACCTACCTGGGCGGATTGGCCTTCGCGTTTGCCACCGACTCGCCCGATTCCATCAGCCGCGCCGACATCCAGCGACAGCTGCGTGCGGTGATCGCCGGTGTCGCCGCAGAGCACGCCACGAGGGGATCCAGGGCGGGATGAGGAAGCCCGCACGGCGGGGGCATTCCTAAGTAAGGTCACCCTAACTCGTCCGCAGTCGGAAAGGGTGACACGACCGATGCCTGACAATCCGCGGTTCTCGTTGGTGCTCGGCTTCGCCACCGAGACCGGGAACTCCACCATGGTCGCGAAGAGGTTCGCACAGGCTGCCGCGGCAGCGGGCATCGACGTCGAACCGCAATACCTCAACGATCTGAACCTCGACACGTTGGCCTCGGTCACCCATTTCGTGGTCATCACCGCGACGTACGGCGACGGTGAGGTGCCCTACGACGCCGAGGTGTTCTGGGAGGAGCTCAGCGCCGAGAGCAGCCGGCGTCTGGACCATCTGACCTACGCGGTGTTGGGTCTGGGGGACAGCTTCTATCCGTTGTTCTGCAATGCCGGCAAGATCATCGATGCCCGTCTGGAAGAGCTCGGGGCCCGCCGGCTCGCCGAGCGCGTCGACTGTGATCTCGAGTTCGAAGAGCCCGCCGAGGCCTGGACCTCGCACGTGGTGCGACTGCTCGCCGAGGCGAGTCCCCCGACGACGTCCGCTCCGGCCCCCGAAGGCGTTGCCGGACCGCCGGTTGCGGTGTGGACCAGGACCAACCCGTATCCGGCCCAACTGGTCGCCGCGCACCGGCTGACCGGTCCGGCATCGGACAAGACGGTGTGCCACTACGAAATCGACCTCGCTGGCAGCGGTATCGCGTATCAGGCGGGCGATTCGGTGGGGGTGCACCCGGTCAACGATCCGGCCCTCGTCGCGGCAATCCTGGGCAGGTTGGGGGTGGGCTTCGATCACCGGGTGGTCGGGCGGGAACACCCGTTGGGCACTCTGCTGACGGAGCATCTGGAGATCCGGATTCCCACCGCGGCATTGCGACAGCTGGTTGCGGCGCACACCCGGGACACGGCGGCGGCGGCGATACTGTCCGGGGGCGACCCTGTCGCGCTGAGTCGTTGGGCGCACGGACGCGACGTTCTCGACCTGCTCACGCTCGCCGATCTCGGCGTCGACGACGTCGTCGCAACACTGCGACCGCTGCAACACCGGGACTATTCGATCGCATCCAGCCCGCTGGTGCACCCGCGGTGCATTCACCTGACGGTGGCCGCGGTGGAGTACCGGGCCCGCGGGCGATCCCATCGCGGTGTCGCATCGGGTTTCCTCGCGCAACGGGGCCGGGACGTGCGAATCCATCTGGTTCCCAACGACTCCTTTCGACTACCGGCTGCCGACGTGCCGATCGTCATGGTGGGCCCCGGTACCGGAATCGCACCGTTTCGCGCGTTCCTGCAGGAGCGGCAGGCGACGGCGGCCGCGGGGCGATCCTGGCTGTTCTTCGGCGCCCGGCGCCGGACGACTGATTTCCTCTACGGTGACGAACTGATCTCGTTGCACCGGGCCGGCGTGCTCACGCGCCTGAATTGCGCTTTCTCTCGCGAAGGCTTCGCGAAAGATTATGTGCAACACCATATGTCCGCGCATGCCGGCGAGCTCTATGGGTGGCTGCAGGATGGTGCGTACTTCTACGTGTGCGGCGACGAACACATGGCCAGGGACGTTCACCGCGCGCTCCACGAGGTCGTCAGAACCGCCGGTAGGTGCAGCGACGACGATGCGCACGCCTACGTCAACGATCTGATCACCACGCACCGCTATCTGCGCGATGTGTACTGAGAGTCCGGCCGCCGAAAGCCGGTGGCGGTCATGGGCGTTCAGGCGCCGATCAGCGACTCCACCGGGGTGCGGGCGAAATAGATCGTGAAGCCGGCCGCCACGACCCACAACAGCGGGCTCACTTCACGGATCTTGCCCGCTGCGGTGCGCATCACCACCCAGCTGATGAAGCCGACACCGATTCCGTTGGCGATCGAGTAGCTGAACGGCATCACCGCGACGGTCAACACGACGGGCAACGCGACCGAGAACTCCGACAACTCGATGTGGCGCAGATGCGAGACCATCATCGCGCCGACCACCACCAGCGCCGCGGCGGCGACCTCGGTCGGCACAATGGAGGCCAGCGGTGAGATGAACATCGCGGCCAGGAACAGCACGCCGGTCACCACGTTGGCCAGCCCGGTGCGGGCTCCTTCCTCGATGCCGGCGCCGGATTCGATGAACACGGTGTTCGATGACGACGACGTCGCACCGCCGACGACAGCGCCGGCGCCCTCCACGACGAGCGCGCCCCGCAACCGCGGAAAGGTGCCCCGGTCGTCGGACAGTCCGGCTTCCCTCGACAGCCCGGTCATGGTGCCCATCGCATCGAAGAAATTGGCGAATACCAGCGTGAACACCAGCATCACCGCGGCGAGCACCCCGATGCGGCTGAAACTGTTGAGGCTGACCTCACCGACCAGCGACAGGTCCGGAAGCGCGAACGGCGATCCGGACAGCGTCGGAACCGACAGGCTCCACCCGCCGGGATTGTCGACCGCCGACCCGAGATGCCAGATCGCCTCGACGACGACCGCGACGACGGTGCCCACCACCAGTCCGATCAGGATACCGCCCCGCACTCGGCGGGCCACCAGAATGCCGGTCAGCAGAAGTGTGAGCACGAAGATCAGCGTCGGGATGGTGCTGATGGAGCCTTGTCCACCGCTGCCCAGACCGACGGGCGGCGACGGGACGCCGGTCGAGGAGATGAAGCCGGCGTCGACCAACCCGATGAACAGGATGAACAGTCCGATACCGGCGGTGATGGCGAGTTTGAGTTGCATGGGCACCGCGTCGAACACCATGCGCCGCAGACCGGTGACCGCCAACAGCACGATGAGCAGGCCGTTGATCACCACCAGGCCCATCGCCTCGGGCCAGGTCAGTTCGCCGACCACGGTGGTGGCCAGGAACGAGTTGATGCCCAGACCCGCGGCCAGCGCGAACGGCAACCGGGCGATCACGCCGAACAGGATCGTCATCACACCGGCCGCCAGCGACGTCGTCGCCGACACCTGCGCGAAGTCGAGGGTGTTGCCCTCGACGTCCGCCGACCCCGACAGGATGATCGGGTTCAACACGATGATGTAGGCCATCGCGATGAACGTGACGACGCCACCGCGGATCTCGGTGGTCAGGTTGGACTGGCGGGCCGTGATCTCGAAGAAACGGTCCACTGCGTTCACCGGCGGTTCCTAGTACCGCGGCGCGGGGGGTGGGGGTGGTGCGACCGGCGTGCACAGTCCCGTCTGGGTGTCGAGGAACTTGCCTTCCACACAGAACGGCGCACACCCGTAGATCACCCCGGTCTGACCGGGCGGGCACTGGGCGACCGCCGTGGACGGCTGCGCCACAGACGGCGTCAAAGCAGAGATGAGCGCCGTCGCCGCCCACGGCGCCACGGTGGCGGCAGTCGCGACGAACGCCGCGCCCAGATATCGCGAAACTCGATGTCTCACTTCGCTTCCTCTCAGCTCGGCAGTCCGGTTGCCACGCGCGGTGCGTCCTTCTCCAGGGACTTTTCCAGGGCCTTCTCCGAACCGATGTCGAGCACCAGCTCGGCCACCCGGGCCCGGTGCTGTTCGGCGCCGCCCAGCAGCGCGGCATCGGTGTAGGCCCGCTTGTAATACAGGTGCGCCTGGTGTTCCCAGGTGAAGCCGATACCACCGTGTACCTGGATGGTGTCGTTCGCAACCCGTAGCAGCGCCGCCGAGCAGGTGGCTTGCGCGATGCTCACCGCCAGCGCCGGATCGTCGGACCCGTCGGTGAGCGCCCACACCGCGTGATACGCCGTGGAGCGGGCGTGTTCGAGCGCGACCAGGTCGTCGGCGAGACGGTGTTTGACGGCCTGGAAGGATCCGATCGGTCTGCCGAACTGCAACCGGCTGCGGGCGTAGTCGACGGTGAGGTCGAGCAGATGCTGGGTGGCGCCCACCTGCTCGACCGCCAGCAGCGCCGCACCGACCTGAAACGCATGGTCGATCACGCGTTGGGCCTCGGCGGGGCCGGCCACCAGCCGGGCCGGCGCATCGACGAGCCCGACCGTGGCCTGGCGCCGGGTCAGGTCGAGAGTGGTCAGCGGTATGCGCTGCACCGCGGTGTCGGTCGTCTCGACGGCGTACAGCCCCGGTCCGTCGGGCGCGTTCGCAGCGACCAGGATGACGTCGGCGCTGCCGGCGTCGACCACCCGGGGGACGGTGCCGTTGAGGATCCAGCCACCGTCGGCGCCGGTGGCGTCGACCGTGACAGCTGAGGGTTCGAATCGTGCCGCGTCGTCGGGTACGGCGAAAGCGGCGGTGCGGGTTCCTTCGATCAACGGCGCCAACAGGTCCCCGGGCTGCGAGGACGCCACCAGTGCCGGGATCGCGAGATACACGGTGCCCAACAGCGGGCCGCAGGCCAGTGCGGCGCCCAGTTGCTCCACCGCCACGGCCTGGTCGATCAGGGTGCCGCCTACGCCTCCGGCGGTCTCCGGGACGGACATTCCGAGCACTCCCAGCTCCGAACCCAGCCGAGTCCAGATCTTCGCGTCGAATGCGGGATCGGAGGTCATCTGGGCGCGGACGGCGTTCTCGTCGATGTGGTCGGCGCAGAACTTGCGCACCGCGGCGCGCAGCTGGCCCTGCTCTTCGGTGAACACGAACTCGCGCCCGGCGAGCTCGGTGTGCCCCTGGGTAGTGGACGGCGTCGAGTCAGCCACGCGGGACCTCCTTCCACGGCATCCCGGCGTCGGCGCGCAGATCTCCAGGCAGGCCAAGGACCCGCTCTGCGAGGATGTTACGCATCACCTCGGACGTGCCACCTTCGATCGTGTTGGCGCGGCTGCGGAGGAACCGCTGTTGGATCGGGCCCCGCCAGTCCGCGCCGTCGGTGGAGGTGCGGTCCGTGCCGTACCCGTCGTACAGAATCCCCTCGGGACCCAGCAGGTCCATGCAGAATTCGTAGATGTGCTGATTGAGTTCGGCGCCGACGAGCTTGCCTATCGAGCCCTCCGGCCCCGGGCCGCCCACGGTGGCCGCCGCCCGGGACCGTTCGGAGGTCAGCCGCTGCGCCTCGGATCGGAGCCACAGACTGCTGAGCCGGTCACGCAGCACCGGGGTGTGCAGGTCGGGACGCGACGCCCACAACGCGACCGCATCGGAGATGGTGCCGGCGCCGCGTCTGCTGCCGCTGCCGCCGAGGGCGCTGCGCTCGTTCATCAGCGTGGTCATCGCCACCCGCCACCCGTCGCCGACGGCACCGAGCCGGTAGGTGTCGGGGATGCGGGCGTCGCTCAGGTAGACCTCGTTGAACTCGGCGTGCCCGGTCATCTGTCGCAGCGGCCGGGTCTGGACCCCGTCGCCGTGCATGTCGATGACGAAGTAGGTCAGCCCTTTGTGCTTGGGCACATCGGGGTCGGTCCGGGCCAGCAGCAGTCCCCACCGGGCGCGGTGGGCGAGGCTGGTCCACACTTTCTGGCCGTTGATGACCCAGGTGTCGCCGTCGAGCACGGCCGACGTGGCCAGACCGGCGAGATCGGAGCCGGCGCCGGGTTCGGAGAACAGCTGGCACCAGATTTCCTCGGTGGTCGCCAGCGGCCGTAACAGCCGTTGCCGGACAGAGTCGGTCTGGGCGTGCTCGCGAACCGTGGGTGCGGCCATGCCGTAGCCCATCGGGTTGAGCCCGAGCGGCACCGGACCGCCGGCGCCCTGCAGGATCCGGTCGGCCACCGCCTGGAGTCCGCGTGACACCCCCAGACCGCCGAAGCTTTCGGGAAAGTGCACCCAGGACAGACCGGCGTCGAAACAGGCGCCGAGAAACTCCTGAACAGGAACGGTCCGGGGGTTGTGCTCATCGACCACCCGGCGGGCGGCGTCGGCAACCCGGTCGGCATCAGTGCCCATGCCTGCACACTAAATCAGGGTGGGCCGCCCTCGTCGTCCGACGGGTCGGTCGGGTCAGGAATGGGTGAGGGCGAGGTGCTCGAACTGGGACCTGTGGCGACGCTGGAGTAGGTACCGGAGCCATCGAACATCAAGTAACACAGTGATCCTTACGCAGTCTTGGTCAGCAGGGGGAGTAGTTGACGGCGCGCCACCATCGCATCGGCGAAGTGGTTGAGCGCCTCGGGCACCGAGCCCGCCGCGGGGAACTCGATGCCGGCGTCGCGCAGGGTCTGTTCCACCGCGCGGCTGGCGATCATCGACCACTCCACACCGGCGGCGGTGCACACGTCGTCGACGGCGAAGAGCAGCGAAACAGCTTCGCGGGTGAAGGAATTTACGCCGCTGAGGTCGAGGACGAAGGGCTTCTCGGCAAGGATGAAGCGGTCGGTGTATTCGCTGGCCCGCTCGACGTTGGCGCCGTCGAGATGACCCGCGATCGTCACCACGGTGGCCAGTTGACGGCAGTGCGCCCGAATGCCGGCGCCATCGCAGTGAAACGTCGGATTGCCGTACATCGCAGCCTCCCTCGATCTGTTGGTGACACAGCGCGCCGTCGGTGGCGTCACATAACTCAAGGTAGTGAGGCAATCTAAGGCGGCTGGGTGTATCTACTAATACTTCGGTAAGAACTGCTCCCGCCGACGCTCAGCAAACTCGCCGGTAACTTTCTCCCCGGTAACCTTCAGGTCGGCGGCTGGTGGTGCTGCCGTCCGGTGTAGTTGGCCCACGGGTCGTAGTCGGCCAGCAGCTCCTGCTGCGGCGGGCGGTCGTGTTCCGCCACGTGCTGGAGGTTGATCCGGATCCGGTACCAGATCGAGCTGGGGCCACGCATGCCGTCGACGAGAACATCTGCGGGCGTGAGCTTTTCGGCCGCCGCGGGATGCGCTTGGCGCCACTGCTGCAGCGCGGCCAGTGCCTCGTCCTTGGTTTTGGTCCTGGCGATCTCGATCAACGGCATCACCGAAACCCGGCGGCCGTCCGTGGACTTCCTGGCGCCCCGGGGGGCCTTCTCGGCCGGACCGAGCCGGTCGGCCAGGTCCAGCAGGGCGTCCAACCCGCCCGCGGCGTCGTCGATGCCCTCCCACGGGTCCCCCCGTTCGGCGAACCGGGCCGGCACCGTGTGCACGGTGAACTCCTCGGGGCGGCAACCGGCCACCTCGTCCCAGAGCAGCGGCATCGACACCCGGGCGTCCGGCGTGGCGCGCACCGAGTAGGCCGACGCGACGGTGCGGTCCTTCGCGTTCTGGTTGAAGTCGACGAACACTCCGTGCCGCTCCTCCTTCCACCACCGCGCGGTCGCCGACTCCGGTGCGCGCCGTTCGACCTCGCGGGCGACGGCCTCGGCGGCGAGGCGGACCTGCGTGAACGGCCAGCGGCGGTGGAGGCGCGCATAGATGTGGAAGCCGCGCGAGCCCGAGGTTTTCGGCCACGACACCAGCCCGTGGTCCTCCAGTACCTCGCGCGCGACGAAGGCGACGTCGAGGATCTGACGCCATCCGACGCCGGGCATCGGGTCGAGGTCGACCCGCAGCTCATCGGGATGGTCAAGGTCGTCGGCGCGCACCGGATGGGGATTGAGGTCCACGCAGCCGAGGTTCACCGCCCAGATCAGTCCGGCGGGGTCGTGCAGTACCGCCTCTTTGGCCGAGGTCCCCGACGCGTACTTCAACTCGGCGACATCGACGAAGTCCGGCCGCTTCTCGGGGGCCCGCTTCTGGAATACGGCTTCGGTTTCGATGCCCTTGACGAAACGTTTCAGGATCATCGGTCGGTCCGCGACGCCGCGCAGCGCGCCGTCGGCCACCGCCGCGTAGTAGCGCATCAGGTCGATCTTGCTCAATCCCAGATCCGGGAAGACCACTTTGTCGGGGTTGGTGATCGGCACCCGGGTACCCGCGATCTCGAACGACTCGCGAGCGGCCATTGCTTCATCGTAGGTTCCAGGCCGCGGTGCGACCCTCGTCACATAAGGTTGACGCATGTCCAAGCTCAGCGATGTCCCGTTGCAGGCCGCCGCCAAGATCCAGCAGACCGTCGGGAAGGCGTGGGATCGGGGTTCGGCTGAACTGCACTACGCGCGCAAGATGTTCGCCGCCGGTGCGTTGAGGCTGGAGCCGCCGCAGAACATCGCCGCGCTGGTGGCCGACATCCGCCGGTGGGGCGAGTTCGGGATGATGCCCGGCCTGAACGCGCGCCGGAATCCCAACGGAACAGCGGTCATCGACGACTTCGGCGAGATGACGTTCAAGGAGCTCGACGATGCGAGCAACGCGGTGGCCAACGGCCTTCGCGCCAAAGGCGTCAAGGGCGGTGACGGCGTGGCGATCCTGGCCCGCAATCACCGGTGGTTCCTGGTGTCGTGGTTCGGCGTGGCGAAGACCGGCGCGCGCATCATCCTGCTCAACAGCGAGTTCTCCGGTCCGCAGATCAAAGAGGTGTCCGAGCGTGAGGGCGCGAAGCTCGTCATCTACGACGACGAGTACACCGCGGCGGTCGCCCAGGCCGAGCCCGAACTCGGCAAGCTGCGCGCCCTGGGCGTCAACCCGGACAAGGATGAGCCGTCGGGCAGCACTGACGAAACCCTCGAGGAGCTCATCGCGCGCACCAGCTCGAACCCGCCGCCCAAAGCCACCAGGCATTCCTCGATCATCATCCTGACCAGTGGCACCACCGGCACCCCCAAGGGCGCCAATCGCAGTGCGCCGCCGTCGCTGGCCCCGATCGGTGGCGTGTTGTCATCGGTTCCGTTCAAGGGCGGGGAAGTGACGTCGTTGCCGGCGCCGATGTTCCACGCCCTGGGCTTCCTGCACGCCACCATCGCGACGATGCTGGGCACCACCTTGGTGCTGCGCCGGCGGTTCAAGCCGGCCACGGTGCTCGCCGACATCGAGAAGCACCGGGCCACCGCGATGGTCGTGGTCCCGGTGATGTTGTCCCGGCTGCTCGACGAACTCGACAAGACCACGCCGAAGCCCGATCTGTCCTCGCTGCGCATCGTGTTCGTCTCCGGCTCCCAGCTGGGTGCCGAGCTGGCGACCAGGGCGTTGAAGGAACTGGGACCCGTGATCTACAACCTGTACGGCTCGACCGAGGTGTCGTTCGCGACAATCGCTGGACCGCAGCACCTTTCGATCAACCCGGCGACGGTGGGCCCGGTGGTGAAGGGGATGAAGGTCAAGATCCTCGACGACAACGGGCACGAGTTGCCCAAAGGTGAGGTGGGCCGGATCTTCGTGGGCAGCTTCTTCCCGTTCGAGGGGTACACCGGTGGTGGCGGCAAGCAGATCATCGACGGGTTGATGTCATCGGGCGATGTGGGTTATTTCGACGACAACGATCTGCTCTACGTCAGCGGTCGCGACGACGAGATGATCGTCTCCGGCGGCGAGAATGTGTTCCCCGCCGAGATCGAGGACCTCGTCAGCGGCCATCCCGAGGTGGTGGAGGCGACCGCGCTCGGGGTCGAGGACACCGAGTGGGGCGCTCGGCTGCGTTGTTTCGTGGTCCGGGTCGAGGGTGCGTCGATCGACGAGGACGCGATCAAGGCGTACGTGCGTGACAACCTGGCCCGCTACAAGGTTCCGCGTGACGTGGTCTTCCTCGACGAGCTGCCGCGCAATCCGACCGGCAAGATCCTCAAGCGCCAGCTGCGCGAGATGGGCCTCGACTGATACCTCGAGCCTGATCCGCGAGCGAGCGTGTCTGCGGCCGCCGCGCCGCAGGATTTCAAGAGTTCGTGCACGCTCGCGCGGGTACCGGGGTTGGAATACCTGGGGGCCGGTGATCGTCGTACCGCTGCGTGAACATCGATCTGACCGCAAAGACCGCACTCGTCACCGGCTCGACCCAGGGGATCGGACTGGCCATCGCCCGGCGGCTCGCCTCCAGCGGCGCCCAGGTGGTGGTCAACGGGCGTAACAGGGACCGGGTGGACGAGGCGGTCGCGACGATCGGCGGGGACACCGTCGGGGTCGCCGCTGATGTGGCGACCGCTGACGGTGCGCAGGATCTGCTCGCAGCGTTGCCGCGCGTCGACATCCTGGTCAACAACCTCGGCATCTTCGGGGCGGTGCCTGCCCGCGAGATCACCGACGACCAGTGGCGCAGCTACTTCGACGTCAATGTGCTCGCCGCGGCCCGGCTGATCCGTCAGTACCTGCCCGGCATGGTGGAGCGCGGATGGGGCCGGGTGCTGCAGATCGCCAGCGATTCGGCGATCGTCATCCCCGAGGAGATGATCCATTACGGGGTGTCCAAGACCGCGCTGCTGGCGCTGTCCCGGGGTTTCGCCAAGGATGCGGCGGGCACCGGTGTCACCGTCAACTCCGTCATCGCCGGGCCCACCCACACTGCCGGGGTGGAGGAGTTCGTCTACCAGCTGGTCGACAAGGACCTGCCCTGGGAACAGGCGCAGCGCGAATTCATGCGGTCGCACCGGCCACAGTCGCTGATCCAGCGGCTGATCGAGCCGGAGGAGATCGCCAACATGGTCACCTACCTGGCGTCGCCGCTGGCGTCGGCGACCACAGGTGGTGCGCTGCGGGTCGACGGCGGCTACGTCGACGCGATCCTGCCCTGATCAGAACCAGCGGTTGCAGACGCGGGTGAACATCGCGCGAATTCCCCCGCGATGTCGCGGAAGTCGAGACGTATTTTGACCACCGCGTCAGAATTGGCGCATGGAACCTCTGGGTCACGGTCGGCTGCGTCGTGGGTTGGCGATGCTGGCCTTCGTGTGTGCGGGCATCGCCGGGTTCACGTTGCTGGCCGAGTCCGCGCCCGCGAGTGCCGATGTGTGCGCCGGGGTGGGTGGCCGCTTCGTGTCGGTCAGCGGATGTGGGAACGTCGCCGACGCGGTGGCCCCCTGGGTGGCACCACCTGCGGCCTACGCACCGCTGCCCGAGGACTATCAGGCCGCACCGCCGCCTCCGCCGCCGCCCCCTCCGCCCGACATCAACGTCTGCGCCAGCGTCGGGCGTCGGATCAGCGTCAGCGGCTGCGTCTAGTGCGCACCGGACCGAGCCCGGCGCCGTTGGCCCACCCCGGGCCGTCCGCCGACTGCCGCCGGCGCTGCGGGTAGCGACTCCGATGCGACTCGTGGTCGACCTCAACCGATGCCAGGGCTACGCGCAGTGCGTTCCGCTGGCCCCCGAAGTGTTGCAGATGCTCGGTGAAGAGGCACTGGCCTACGACCCGAATCCCGATGTCTCCCAGCGACAACGCGTGCTGCGCGCCGCCGCGTCTTGTCCGGTGCAGGCGATCGTCGTCGAGGTCGACCCGCCCGAGGACAGGGACAGCGTGTGACCGCCGACCTGATCGGCGAACTCGTCGACTCGTTCCGCAGGACCGGCCGCATCGTCATCGTGGGTGCCTCGTTGGCCGGTCTGCGGGCCGCGGAGGCACTGCGCGACGGCGGGTTCGGCGGACCGTTGACGATCATCGGGGACGAACCGCACGAACCCTACGACCGGCCGCCGCTGTCCAAACAGGTCCTCAAGGGCTGGGTCGCGGCCGACCACACCAAGCTGCCGCGGCTGCGCAGAGTCGACGCCGATTGGCGCCTCGGTGTCGCCGCGACCGGTCTGGATCGCCGCACCAGACGCGTCCTGCTGGCCGATGGTTCGGCGGTGGAGTACGACCGGTTGCTGATCGCCACCGGGGTGCGCGCACGGCAGTGGCCGAATCCGGACGAGGCCGCCCTGGACGGCGTGTTCACGCTGCGCACCAGCGATGACGCCGCCGCGTTGCAGGCTGCGCTGCGTGCCCGACCGGCCCGGGTGCTGATCGTCGGGTCGGGTTTTATCGGGTCCGAGATGGCCTCGGTGTGCCGCGACCTCGATCTGGCCGTCACGGTCGCCGAACGCGGGCCCGCGCCGCTGGTCGGCGCATTGGGTGGGGTGATCGGTGAGCTGGCCGCCGAACTGCAACGAGGGGCCGGAGTCGACCTGCGCACCGGGGTATCGGTGCTCGGCCTCGACGGTGACGACGCCGGGCACGTGCGCCACGCGCGGTTGTCCGACGGCACCACCCTGCCGGTGGACGTGGTGGTGGCCTCGCTGGGTTCGATCCGCAACGTCGAATGGCTCGACGATGCCGGACTGGCGACCGGGTTCTGGGGCGTGGCCTGCGACGCCGGTTGCCGCGCCTTCGACGTCAACGGGGTGGTGACCGACAACATCTTCGTCGCCGGTGACGTCGCCCGAGCGCCACACGTGCTCTACGAATACCAGTTCATGTCGCTGGAACACTGGGACAACGCCGTCTCCGGCGGCGAGGTCGCGGCCAACAACATGATCAACCTCGAGACCGGCCGCCGCCCGCACCTGCCGTTGCCGTCGTTCTGGTCCGGCCAGTTCGGGGTGAACATCAAGGGCGTCGGGGTGTGCTCGTTCGGCGACGAGATCGTCTTCACCCAGGGCTCACCCGAGGAGTTCCGCTTCGCGGCGGCATACGGCCGGCGCGGACGCATCGTTGGAGCGGTCACCTTCAACCACGGCAAGTGGCTGCCGTACTACGCCGATCTGATCCAGCGCTCGGCGCCGTTCCCGCCCCCGCCGCCCGGTTTCGACCGTCCGGTGCGCAGCGAGCCCGTACCGGCCCGCTTCCCGGACCCCCGGGTGCCCACCGGGATTCCCGATGTGGTTCTCACCGGGCACGACCCCACTGAACGCGGCGCGGAATTCCTGCGCCGGTGACGCCCGAGGAAACCCGATGACGACCGCAGCGCAGGCGTGGGCGCAGGCGATGGCCTTCGCCCACCGTGCCGACCCGTATCCGTTCTTCGCCGAACTGCGCAAGACGCCGGTGGCCCGGGTGGCCGACGACCTCTACGTGGTGACGGGCTATTACGAACTACTCGCGCTCGCTCACGACCCGCGGGTGAGCTCCGACATCCGGCGCAGTCCGCTGCACGGCGGGCGGGCACCGGCCGAGCCGGCCGACGACGTCGGCGGCTACGGTTCCGAGCCCAGCCTGATCGTCACCGACCCGCCCAGTCACGATCGGGCGCGCCGCCAGGTCAGCCGGCACTTTGCCCCGCCGCACGCGCCCGAGTTGATCCCCGGGATGGAGCCCGCGATCGTCGCGTTGTGCAACGAGCTGCTGGACCGGGCGAAAGCCGACGCGCGCACCAGGATCGACGTGGTCGACGACTACGCCTATCCGGTACCGGTCATGGTGATCTGCAAGATCCTCGGGGTGCCGCTGGCCGACGAGCCACGCTTTCACGCCTGGATCTTCGACATGCTTGCCGGTGTCGACCTCGGTCCCGACGCCACCACCACCGAGGGGCAGCTCCGCGCGGCCAAGGCCCGCGACGCTCAGGCCGAGCTGCGCGACTATCTGGCCGGGTTGATCGACGGCTACCGGGGCGGAGACGCCGGGGGACTGCTGGCCGCGCTGGTGAACGACGCGTCCGGGCCGGACGGTGCGATGCCGCCCGGCCAGGCGCTGGCCAACGCGGTGCTGTTGCTCATCGCCGGCCATGATTCGACGGTCAACACCATCTCCAACTGCGTGCTGACCTTCCTGCGTAACCCCGGCACGGTCGAACTGCTGCGCGACCGCCCCGAGCTGATCCCCCGGGCGATCGAGGAGGTGCAGCGCCTGCAGTCGGCGGTGCAGTTCTTCCCCAGCCGCAGCGCCACTGCCGACATCGAGGTGGGCGGCACCGTGATCCCCGAGGGTGCGGCGGTGCATCTGATGTACGGCGCGGCCAATCGTGATCCGCGCCGGTTCGCCGACCCGGACCGTTTCGACGTCTTCCGCCCGGACAACGAGCACTTCGGTTGGGGCAGTGGCATTCACACCTGCGTGGGAGGTCCGCTGGCACGCCTGGAGGTCAACCTGGCGTTGGAGATCTTCCTGCGGCGTGTGCACCGGCCCCGCCTGGTTGCCGACCCCCCGCCGTACCGGCAGAGTCAGATCTTCCGCGGTCCGCGGCACGTGCTCATCGACATCGAGGGCATCGGTGACCGAGCACGCTGACTCGACGCGCGCTCACTCGACTGCGCCCGCCATGATGGCGGTGCCGGGCACTGCGAGGGTCACCAGCATCAGCAACAACAGGAACCAGGCCGCGCCCTGCCAGGAGGTCCAGCCGCTGCTGGCCTTCCATCCGCGGTAGGCGCGGATCAGCGCACCGACCCCGCCGAGGAACAGGGAGGCCGGGACCAGCGCGGCGGCGAAGACCGAATCCCGGGCCCCGAACGCGAAGAACGCGAAGGCCACGGCGGCCACGGCGACGACGGTGAGCGCGTAGGTGACCGCGGCGCGGTGGGACCCGGGATGGTCCAGGCGCTTCTCGGCGAAATCACGATCGTTGGTCATCCCGATGGTGTTCCCCGGTTTGGGTGGCCTATGCGTGGCTGCCTGCGATTGCCTCGGCGACCCGGCGGCCGCTGACCAGCGCCCCTTGGATGGAAGCGGTGTCGCGATGGTCACCGCACACCCACAGCCCGTCCGGCGTGCGCACCGGGCGGCGGACCCGCAGCGGCGGCGGCTGCACCGGCAACGCCTCGCCGACCACATGGCGGGTGACCAACGACCATCGTGATCCGTCGACGCCCAGGATCTCGGCCGCGTGCGCACGGGTCGCCGACTCCGGTGCGGGCTGCCCGCCCGGGCCGAGCAGGGCGGACGCGGCGACCAGGTGCCGTCCCGCGGGTGCGTACCCGGGTGCCACCCCGCTGATGATCGCGGTGTTCACCACCGGCCCGGGCGGGTTCGGCCTGCCGTCGACCCACAGCAGGGCAGGCCCGGGTGGGGCAACATCGTCGGTGGCCCACCAGTCGGTGACCACGCCCTTCATCGCCGGTGCCGGTGTGCCGGTCAGGGTTTCGGCGGTTCGCGGGTCGGTGGCGACGACGACGTGCGGTGCGCGCACGGTGTCCCGACCGTCGGTGACGGCCCATCCTCGACCGTCGCGTGCCACCCGGGTCACCTGCCGGTTCAGCGCGATTCGGTCGATGATCGGTTCGGCCAGCAGTCGTGGCAGTGCCTGCATTCCCGCGGCGGGCAGACCGGGCACGCCCAGAGCGAACATGCGCGCGAGCAGCAGGGTGAATGCGTTGGAGGTCGAGCCCCGGTCGTCGAGCACCACACCGGCCAGGAACCGGTCCACCACCCGGCGGGGCAGCCCGTGCACGCCGCTTCGGTCGAGGGCCTCGGCCACGGTCCCGTCGTGGCGGGCCGCGGTCAGCGCTGCGGGCCGCAAAGCCGGTGCGGCCCAACGCATCAGGGACAACACCTGCCGCGGGCTGAGTCCGCCGTCGGTGAGCATCCGGGGCAGCGCACGCGGGGCGCGCAGCGGGTGCAACCAGTGCCGGGCGCGGTCGGTGTCGCGGACCGCGATCCCGGGGGCGAACGACTGTAGACGCAGTGCCGAAACGTCGAGAGCGCGGTGCACTTCGGGGTAGGCCGGATTGAGCACCTGGAAACCGCGATCGCACCGGAAGCCGTCGACCACATCGGTGCGCACCCGGCCGCCGACCGCGTCGCCGGACTCCCAGACTGCCACCGCGTTTCCGGTGGTGGCCAGCAGGGATGCGCACCTCAGCCCGGCCAGGCCGGCTCCGATGACGAGGACCTCGTAATCGCCGTGCGTCATGGCCCGTACATACCCGTACCGGCCCGCTGTCCGGCGCGCCGCGACGGTGACGTCACCATCCGGTAAGAGTCCTCAACGCAGCGACCGCAGGGTGAACCTGCGGACCGGGCCGGCGGCGGTGGCCCGGCACTGGGAGAACAGGGGTTCGCTCATCTGCTGGTTCAGCCAGACCTCGACGGGCCCGGTCTCGGAGGCCAGCAGCACCCGGACGGCACCGTCGAGCGGCTCGACCGACAGCGGCTGCCAGGCCTCGATGCGGTCATCACCACGGGCCACGCGCGCGAAGTGCTGGGCCGCCTGCACAGCGGGCGGGACCGAGGTCCGGCCGCGCAGGAAGCGGTCGTCGAGCCGGCCGGCGAGGTAGAGCGCGACCAGTTCGGCGCCGTCGGTACTGTCCACCCGGCCGTAGCAGAGTCCCTCGGGCAGGATCAGCATCGTCGCGGCGAACCGGTCGCCACCCAGATGTGAACACTCCCAGGTGATTTCGGGGTACCGGGCGGTGATTGCAGCGGTCGCCGCACGCCCGCGCACCGCACAGCACTGATCGTGTCTGCCGTGTGCGCACACCGCGACGACCGGGTCACCCGACTCTGTGCCGTCACCGCCGGTGAGGTCCAGCTCGAGGTAGTCGCTCGCGCTGTCCACCTCACCGTGGAACAGCGCGTGCCGTCCCACCTCGGATCTGGCGACGAACCACCGCCACCGCGGCTGCTGCCGGCGACGACCGTGCCGGCGGATCGCGGCGATCCGCATGCCGGCGGCTTCGGCGCGGCGCACGATCGCCCGGCCCAGACCGGCGTCGATACAGCCCGGTGACTGCAGAAAGGCAGAGGGACCCCAGCCGCCCTCCAACTCCAGCAGCAGCCAGGACGTGCCGGCCGAGGCGGTGCCGTACATCGGCTCGTCGCGCGCCAGCGATTCCGCACTGCACGGCAGCCGCTGCTCGGTCACGATGGCCAGCCTAGGGAGCGGCCGCGGTGTCCTCCGCCGGCACCACGACGCCTTCGCGGAGCAGGCGCCGGATCACGACGGCGCCGTCCGCGGCGTCCAGGCCGGGCAGCGTGTCCGCGGAGCTGCGACGGCCGCCGAGGATCTGCTCCAGCGCGGCCGCGCAGGACGCCGGGAACGTGAGGGTTTTGTCGGCCGTCGCGACGATGATCCGGCCGTCGGCGTCTCGGCGCAGGCGGGTCTGCAGGCCGCGTCGCATCCGTACCGCGACCGTGCCTGCGCTTTCGGCGGCGCGCAGCATCGCCAGCGGGCGCAGGGCCTCGGGCCGGGTGCGGGACCCGTGCCGGGCGGCCAACCGTTCGGCGGCCTCGGCGCTCAACGTTTCGGCGGTGTCGCGCAGCGCGGTGACCATCGCTGCGATCACCTTGGCGGTAGTCGCCTGGACGGCGTCCCGGTCGGTGGGAGCGGTGCCGATCGGCAGCGGAGCGCGGAATTCGTCGAAGCGCCCCAGCTCCTCGACCACGGCGCGCGCGACATCGAGGCCCGTAGTCGCCGATACTCCGATGGTGAGGTGAATCGAGGTGGTGTCGATCGCCTGCGCGGCGTGCACCCAGCCGCGCGGTAGATACAGGGCATCCCCTGCGTTGAGCACGGTGTCGAGGACCGGCTCGGCGGCCACCCGTTCGGCGATCCGGTCCCGGAAGTCGGTCCACGGCTGATCCGGCAGCGGATGGCGATGGACCGGTTCGTGCACGACCCAGCGTTTACCGCCCGACACCTGCAGGACGAACACGTCGTGCACGTCGTGATGGAAGTCGAAACCCCGGTTGCCCGGTGGGGTGATGTAGGCATTGGCCTGCACCGGATGGCCGATGTCGGTCACCATCTTCGCGACGAACCCGATGAGCGGCGGCCACAACCGGTGTAACCCCTGCAGCACCACGGTGGCGCCGGAGTCGAACTGCGCGGCGACCTTGCCCGAGTCGACCTGGTCGGCGATTTCGGCGCCGAAGCCACCCGGGCCCAGGTAGGACTCCTTGGCCAGTACCTGTCCCTCTTTGGCGAGCCGGATGAACGGCGCGCGGACCCCGCGTTCGGCGATCAGCTCGTCCACCGTCTCGGGTGAGAGCAGGTCGGCGAAATCGCGGGGTAGCGCGTCGGCCGGGCTCAGCAGTGGCTTACGCCCCCAGTACTCGGTGGCGAAGACGTCGGGGTCGACGCCGATGCAACGGCTGAGCACGGCAGTGACTCAGGCGGTGCCGTCGGCGCCGCCGTCGTGGCCTTCGGGGTTGCTTCCGCCGTCGGCGGTTCCCTCGCCGGCCGCGGTGCCGTCGGCGGGTCCTTCGCCGGTCGCGGTGCCGTCAGCGCCGCCGTCGTGGCCTTCGGGGTTGCTCCCGCCGTCGGCGGGTCCCTCGCCGCCGGCCGAGGACGTGGTGATGTCGTCGTCGTCTAACGCCATGAGGTTTCTCTTTTCACTGTCGAGTCATGCGGAGCGCGGACTGCGCGCGCCAGGAGGGTTTGCCCCGCCGCGACAGAGCTGAAACGCCAGGCTCGACCGACTCTGCCGACGGCCTACGGGTCGCGGGGCAGCCCGAGCAGACGCTCGGCGATGATATTGAGCTGCACCTCCGAGGTGCCGCCGTAAATCGTGGTGGCGCGGCTGGCCAGCAGGTAGTCGGCCCAACGGCCGGTGGGCTGCCCGGGGTCGCCGACGACGGCGTCGGTGCCGAACGAGGACACCGCGAACTCGGCATACCCCTGACCGGTTTTCATCGACAGCAGCTTGGAGATCGCGGCGGCGGGCATCGGGTCGCCCCCGGCCAGTGTCAGCAGTGTGGACCGCATGTTCAGGATCTTGGCGGCGTGCCCTTCGGCGATCAGGATCCCCGCGTGGTTCTGCGCGATCTGATCGAACTGCCCCTCGGCGACGAACGCGACGAAATCGTCCAGGCTGGGCAGGAACGGCGGCTCGCTGCTGCCGATGGAGACCCGCTCGTTGGTCAGCGTGTTGCGGCTGACCTCCCAACCCCGGTCGACCTCACCGAGCACCATGTCGTCGGGCACGAACACGTCGTCGATGAAGACCGTGTTGAACATGGCGTTGCCGGTCAGCTCGCGCAGCGGTTTGACCTCGACGCCCTCGCTGGCCATGTCCAGCAGGAAATAGGTGATGCCTTGGTGCTTGGGAGCGCTCGGGTCGGTGCGTGCCAGCAGGGCACCCCACTGCGAGAATTGCGCACCGGTGGTCCAGATCTTCTGGCCGGTGATCCGCCACCCGCCGTCGACCTTGGTGGCTTTTGTGGTCAGGCTGGCCAGATCCGAACCCGCGCCGGGTTCGGAGAACAGCTGGCACCAGATCATTTCGCCGCGGAACGTCGGCGGCAGGAAACGCTGTTGCTGGTCGTCGGTGCCGAACGCGACGATGGACGGGATGATCCACGCCGCGATGCCCATCTGCGGACGCTTGACCCGACCGGCCGCGAACTCCTGGGCGACGATGATCTGCTCGATCGGGGTGGATGCCCGACCCCACGGGACGGGTAGGTGCGGCTGCACCCAGCCGCCCTCGGCGATGGCCGCGTTGCGCTTCTCGCGCGGAATCTCCTTGAGCGCGGCGACTTCGGCGCGGATCTCGTCGCGCAGCTTCTCGGTCTCGGGGTCGAGGTCGATGTTCAGCGGGCGCATCCCGGTCGTGGTGGCGACGTCGACGACCTGCTGCGGATAGTCCGAGGCCCGCCCGAACGACGCCGCCAGGACCAGGGCGCGGCGGTAGTAGACGTTGGTGTCGTGCTCCCAGGTGAAGCCGATGCCGCCGTGCACCTGGATGCAGTCCTGTGTGCAGTGCTGGGCCGCCGCCGGCGCCAGCGTGGCCGCCACTGCGGCCGCGAATTCATAAGCGGAAGCTGAGTTTTCGCGCGCCTCATCGATCGCGCGGGCGGCGTCCCAGACCGCGGCGGTGGCCCGCTCGGTTTCGGCGATCATGTTCGCGCACTTGTGCTTGATGGCCTGGAACTGGCCGATCGGGCGGCCGAACTGCTCACGGATCTTCGCGTACGCCGATGCGGTGTCGGTGGCCCAGCGGGCGACACCGATCGCTTCGGCGGACAGCAGTGTCGAGATCAGGGCGCGCGCGTGGACGCGGCTGAGGTTGGCCAGCACCCGGTCGTCGCCGACCTCGACGGCGTTGGCCCGAACGTGGGCCACCGGCCGCAGCGGATCGACACTGCGCACCTGCTCGATCTCCAGCGCTGGGTTGTTGCTGGCGTCGAGCACCACCCATTCCTCACCGGACTCGATGGCCACCGGCAGCACGAGCAGCGACGCCTGCGCGGCGGCCGGTACCGCCCGCACCTCGCCACGGATCACCAGACCGGCACCGTGGCGGGTCGCGGTCAGCCCGGAGTCGATCGCGTAGGACGCGATCACCGCACCCGAGGCGAGGTCGCCCAGCATCGCGGAGTCAGGGTTGTCGGCGGCGATCAGCGCGCTGGCGATCGCGGACGGGACGAACGGGCCGGGGACCGCTCCGTAGCCGAATTCCGCGACGACGATGGCCAGTTCGAGGATGCCGAAGCCCTGCCCGCCGACCGACTCGGCCAGATGAACCCCGGACAAGCCCTGTTCGGCTGCCGACTTCCAGTACGGCGGTGGGTTGGGGACCGGGTTCTCCAGCGCTTCGTGGAGCACCTCGGACGGGGCCACCCGTTCGACGAAGGCCCGCACCGAGTCGGCGAGGTCGTTGTGCTCTTCAAGGATCGCGATGGGCATTGCTGCTGCACCTCTTCACATCGTTGTGACTCGTCCCAACCGGTTGGTTGGGACCGAGGTTACCTGGATACCTGGTTCACCACGTTGGCGAGGTCGCGGCCGTCACGGAGTCGTTCGCAGTTGTCCACCGCGAACTCCAGATACCGGCGCATGGTGTCGGCGGTGAACCATGTCACGTGCGGGGTGAGCACCACGTTGGTCAGCCCGAGCAGCGGGTTGTCGGCCGGCACCGGCTCGACGGCGAACACGTCGAGTCCGGCGGCGGCGAGCCGCCCGGTGCGCAGGGCCTCGACCAGCGCGCGTTCATCGACAATCGGCCCCCGGGAGGTGTTGATCAGCACCGCGCCCGGCTTCATGTTGCCCAGCTCCGCGCGGTTGAGCAGGCCGGCGGTGGCGTCGGTCAGCGGCAGGTGCAGCGAGACGATGTCGCTCTGCGTCAACAGGTCCGCTCTGGTGCGCCAGCCGGGGCTGCCGTCGTCGCCGGTACTGGTGTGAATCACCTCGGCGCCCATCGCGAGCAGGATGCGCTCGACCTGCCTGGCGATGTTGCCGTAACCGATCAGTCCGACGGTGCAACCGCCGATGTCGCGTACCGTCTCGCCCAGCGTCGGATCCGGCGGCCAGCCGTGCCCGGCCCGGGTTGCGCGATCCAGCTCGGGCAGCCTGCGCAGCGCGGCCAGCATCAGCAGCAGTGTGCCCTCGGCGACCGATCGGGCATTGGCACCCGGCATGTTGGCCACCGCGACATCGCGTGCCGTCGCGGCGTCCACGTCGATGGTGTTGACGCCCGCGCCCAGCTTCTGTACCAGGCGCAATCGGTGGGCCTGGGCCAGGTCCTCCCCCGAAAGCGGGCGCAGCACATGCCAGATGACCTCGGCCTCGGGCAGCTCCCGGTAGAAGGTCTCCTCGTCATCTTCGGCGCAGAACCGCAGATCGAGCCAATCGGTGTATGGAGCAAGGAATTTCGAGACCCTGCTGTCGGCGCCACCGGGGTCGAAGTGTGCGAGGACTCTCACCACCGGCGTGCGATCCACCTGGCGATCGTATCGGCCTTCTCCGACCGGGCGCCCGGCGTGGTGAAGTAGTGGTCGGTGTCGACCGAGCACATCGTCTTGTCGGCGCTGCCGAGCGCGTCGTGGATCCGCTGCGCATCGGAGGGGTAGACGCCGGTGTCCTGGTCGGCGTTGATGACCAGCGCGGGACAGGTGATGCGGGCCAGGTGCGGCTCGGCGCGGGTCTGTGCGTGCCGCAGACTCCACATGCCCAGCCAGTTGCGCAGGGTGCATGCCGCGGCGATGCCGTGCGTGGAGCGGTTGGCCCTGGCCGGCTCGCCGGCGTAGCACATGTTGGCGGGTCGCCGCGTCGGTTCGAGGGTGGGGTCGACCATGCGTGGGTCGGCCCAGGTGCGCATGACCGTGAACGGCCGGTCGGAGAAACCGGCCGCACGGACCCGGATCAGCTCCGCTTCAGCCCAGTCGGTGATCGCCTCGTTGCGGGCGACCTGGGCGGCCCGGTACCTCGTGACGAACTCCTCGTCGTAAGGGGGTCCGTGACGTTCGTTGAACAGGTCGAGGTCGGAATCTGTTGCCACGGCGTCATTCTCGTCGACGACGGCGGCGTCCATCCACGCGGTGAGCACATCGGGTCGTCCGGGGTGCGCGGCGCTGGCGATATAGCCGTCGGCCGGCGGCAGGTCGTCGAGGCCGGCGGCTGGGTGCATCCCGTCCAGCGGTGTGACGTGCCCGTCCACGGCATGCGCCTGATACGCGGCCATCAAGGACCCGCCGCCGGAATTGCCCAGCAGGATCACGGTTTCGATACCTTGAACGTCGCGCAGCCAGCGGATCCCGACGGCGATGTCGACGAGGGCGTGGTCGAGCAGGAAGCTGCTCTCGAATCCGCGGAATCGGGTGTTCCAGCCCAGGAAGCCGATGCCGCGGGTGGCCATGTAGTCGGCCAGATAATGCTCGGAGAAGTCGATCTGGTAGTGCGTCGCGACCATCGCGACCCGGGGTTTGCGGCCCATCCCGCGGTGATAGAGGCCCTGGCACGGATGTCCGCCGGAGCCGGCCCGCCGGGCGGTGGGAGAGTCCAGCCCGACGAACTCGCGGGTGACTCCGGCGGCGGTGGCAGAGCTTGTTCGGCTCATGGCTGGACGCCCTCCGAGTGATAGATGGTGCGGTAGAAGATGTCGGCGAGGGTCTTGATGCAGGCCTCGTCGTCGACGTCGGTCACGGGACGGCCCCCCACCCCGGACAGTTGGGTGTAGCAGAACTGGTTGAGCATCGACACCAACGCCACTGCCACCAGTCCGGCATCGTTGCCGGGGCAGAAGCCCTGTCGCTGTGCCTGTTTGACCAACGAGGTGATCAGCGCGATGGGAAGCGAGCAGATCTGGTTCCAGTACTCGGCGAAATCCTCGTTGATCATCGCCAGCTGGCTGACGCTGATGATCTCGGCGAGCCGGTTGCGGTAGGTGTTCCAGTGCGCTGCTGCGGCGTGGTGGGACCGCTCCCGGTTGCTCAGGCCGGGCCGGGCGGCCGCCTGCGCGCGGCTGCGAGCCTCGTCGCGAAAGCGGACGGCCCACTCGCGGACCATCGCCTCTTTGGAGTCGTAGTAGTTGTAGAAGGACGCCGTGGACCGGCCGGCCTCACCGGCGATATCGGCGACGGTGGTCGCCAGGATCCCTTTCCGTGCGATGACCGCGCGCGCCGCTGCGTCGATCGCGGCCTGGGTCTGGCGCCCGCGCAGCGTCGGAAGTTCCTCGCGCGGACTGACACTCACGTGGCCATCACGTGCGCTGCCCCTTTCGAACCGATTCGGACCCGGCGGATCGTTGAACTGAAACTGAACCTGATGTTAGATTCAGTTTCGCTCCGTGGCCAGGCCTCGGACGGTCAGGGAAGGTGCGAACGTGATCAAGCCGAACAATCGCAACACCGAATTCGAACTCGGCGGCATCAACCACGTAGCCCTGGTGTGCTCGGACATGCAGCGCACGGTGGACTTCTACAGCAACGTGCTGGGGATGCCGCTGGTCAAGTCGCTCGATCTTCCCGGCGGCATGGGGCAGCACTTTTTCTTCGACGCGGGCAACGGTGACTGTGTGGCGTTCTTCTGGTTCGCCGACGCCCCGGACCGCGTTCCGGGAATCTCGTCACCGGAGGCCATTCCGGGCATCGGGGATATCGTCAGCGCCGTCAGCACCATGAATCACCTGGCTTTTCACGTGCCTGCCGACAAGTTCGACGAGTACCGCCGGCGCCTCAAGGACAAGGGGGTGCGTGTCGGGCCGATCCTCAATCACGATGAGAGCCCGGCACAGGTATCGGCAACTCTGCATCCCGGGGTGTACGTGCGGTCGTTCTATTTCCTCGACCCGGACGGAATCACCCTCGAATTCGCCTGTTGGACCAAGGAATTCGGGGAGGCTGACGCGGCCACGGTGCCCAAGACCGGCGCGGACCGCCGGGTGCCGATCTCCGGTTAATCCCGGTACAGCGCGGGGTCGCCCAGTCGGTCGATCAACGCACCCAGCTGCGCGGCCAGTTGGTGCGGGGTGAAGTCCAGATCGCCGGCCAGCCACGCGCTCAACGTCTGGGCCACCCCGCCGACCACAAAATGGCCGGCCGCCCGGATCCGTTCGTTGGCCTCCAGGTGCAGCGCGGTACCGGCGTGTTGGCCGGACAGCAAGGCGAACAGCGCTCCGGACTCGGCGCGCTTGCGGACCACCACCGGGTTGTCCAGGCGGGTGCTGAACAGCAGTCGGCCCACCCGGGCGTCGCCGGAGATGGTGCCGACGATGTTGGCCATACCCTGGTGGCTCTGCTCGCGGGCCGGTGCCGCGGCGACGGCAGCCTGGGTGGTGGCCGCAATGTCGGCGACGACCCAGTCGAAGACCGCCCCGACGAAAGCGTCCTTGTCCGGGAAGCTCTCGTAGAAGTAGCGCGCGGCCAACCCGGACCGGGTGCAGATGGCCCGCACCGTCAGATCCGCCGGAGTCGACTGTCCACCGAGCAGGTCGAGACCGGCTTCCAAGAGGCGCCTCCGGCGTTCGGCGACCCGCTGCGGCGCCTGGACGCCGCGGTACGGACGAACCTGACCCATGAAACCCATATTGACACCCGTCACAGTGAGGGGCAATATCAGGAAACAGGCGTTCGCAGAATTGCCCCGTCCTGCCCGCCGAGAGGAGATCCGCTCGTGACTCTGGACGAACCGGTCCGCGCGTCGGCAGCTCAGGACAAAGATCGGGGCTCCACCCGAGACGAGGGCATGCTCGGGTTGGGCCTGCTCGCCGGTCCGGCCAACGTGATCATGCAGCTGGCCCGTCCGGGCGTCGGGTACGGCGTGGTGGAGAGCCGGGTCGAGAGTGGTCGCATCGACCGCCACCCGATCAAGCGGGCCCGCACCACGTTCACCTATCTGGCGGTGTCGACCAACGGCACGCCCGAACAGCAGGCGGCCTTCCGGCGCGCGGTGAACCGGGCGCATGCGCAGGTGTACTCCACCGAGGACAGCCCGGTGACCTACCACGCCTTCGACAAGGAATTGCAGCTCTGGGTGGGTGCCTGCCTCTACCAGGGTGTCGTCGACGTGCACCGGTTGTTCGGCGGGGAGCTCGACGAGCGCAGCGCAGACCGGCTGTATCTGCAGGGGCGCGCTCTGGCGACGATGTTGCAGGTGCCCGAGGACATGTGGCCGCCGGACCGCGCCGCCTTCGATCGCTACTGGCACGCAGCGCTCGATGAGGTGCACATCGACGACACGGTGCGGGAGTTCCTCTATCCGATCGCGGCGTCTCGGCTACCCGGCTTTGCGTTGCCGGGGCCGCTGCAACGTCAACTGGACAAGGTGGCGTTGCTGATCACCACCGGGTTCCTGCCGCAGCGCTTCCGTGAGGAAATGCGGCTGCCCTGGGACCCGCTGCACCAGCGCAGGTTCGACCGGTTGATGACGGCGCTGCGCTTGATCAACCGCGTCTCACCACGGTGTGTCCGCGAGTTCCCGTTCAACATCCTGCTCGCCGACCTCGACTGGCGCATGCGGACCGGCCGCCCGCTGGTCTGATCGGTGACCCGGTTCACGGGCACCCAGCGCCGCGTGCGTCTCGACACTTAGGCTATGCGATGCTAACTTCAGCAAAAGTTAGCTTAGCCATACATAAGTCGTCGCAAGGAGATGCGGGGGACGGGATCCGGGCACGTCGCGGATCACGCGCCGCGAACACAGTTCATGGAATCTGGGAGTGACACGATCGCGGGCGCGGGCGCACCGACGCGCGTCGACGCGGGGTCGGCGCTGCGCGTCGATCCGGATGTCGTCAGCAGGTTCGCCACCTGCTGCCGCGCGCTGGGCCTGTCGGTACACGACCGTCGGCGACCTGCTGATCTGGCCGCGGCCCGAAGCGGCTTCGCCGCGCTGACGCGCATCGCGCACGAACAGTGCGACGCCTGGACCGGGCTGGCCGCCGCGGGCGCCACCTCCCCGCAGGTCATCGAAGCCGTGTGGCAAACATCGGGAACAGCCGGGGTGCTGCAGCAGCAGGTGGATCTGGCGCCCGATGCGCTGGGATTCGGCTACGACACCGGGCTGTACCTGGAGTTCCGTGCGACCACCCGGGACGACTTCGCGCTGGCCTACGCCGTGCGGCTGTGCGACGCGGGCCGCTACGAGGAAGCCGACGAACTCATCGCCGGGCTACTCGAACACCGGTCGGCCTGGTGGGAGGCACGCTGGGTGCGTGCGGTGCTGCACTACCGGACAGCGCGGTGGTCCGATGTGGTCCGAATGCTGACCCCGCTGGTGGCCGACCGGTCCCTCGCAGAGACCCCCGCGCATGCCGCGCGGGTGGCGCTCGGCACCGCGCTGGCCCGGCTGGGTATGTTCGCGCCCGCACTGTCCCATCTGGAACGGCCCGAGGGACCCGTGGCGGCCGCGGCCGTGGACGGCGCCCTGGTCCAGGCGCTGTGCCTGCGCGCCCAGGGTGAGGACGACGACGCCACCGAGCTGCTGCAGGAGATCTACGCCGCCAATCCGGAGAACGCGCAGATCGAGGAGGCGCTGTCGGACACCAGCTTCGGCATCCCGACCACGACCGCGGCACGCATCGAGGCACGCAGCAACCCGTGGGATCCCGCGACCGAGCCCGGCGAGGCCGATTTCGTCGACCCGGGCGCCAAGGACCGCAAGGCCCACCTGCTCATCGAGGCCGAAGCCGAACTCGCCGAGTTCATCGGCCTCGACGAGGTCAAGTACCAGGTGGCACGCCTGAAGAGCTCGGTGGCCATGGCGATCCGTCGCCAGGAGCGCGGGCTCGCCGTGGCGCAGCGCACCAACCACCTGGTGTTCGCCGGCCCGCCCGGAACCGGTAAGACCACCATCGCCCGCGTGGTCGCCAAGATCTACTGCGGTCTCGGCCTGTTGAAGAAGGAGACCGTCCGTGAGGTGCACCGGGCCGATCTGATCGGTCAGCACATCGGTGAGACCGAGGCCAAGACGAACGCCATCATCGACAGCGCTCTCGACGGAGTGCTGTTCCTCGACGAGGCATACGCCCTGGTGTCCACCGGTGCCAAAAACGACTTCGGACTGGTGGCCATCGACACGCTGCTGGCCCGGATGGAGAACGACCGCGACCGTCTGGTCGTCATCGTCGCCGGATACCGCAAAGACCTCGACACCTTCCTCGACACCAACGAGGGCCTGCGGTCCCGATTCACCCGAAGCATCGACTTCCCCTCGTACTCAGGCAAGGAGCTCGTCGAGATCGCTACCCGGATGGCCGAGAAGCGTGACTCGCGCTTCGAGGACGCGGCCCGCAGAAACATGGAGCAGCTCTTCGAGTATCTGGCGCAGGCCACCACACCCGATGCCGCCGGAGTGGATCGGCGCAGCCTCGACATCGCCGGCAACGGCCGCTTCGTCCGTAACCTCGTCGAGCGCTCCGAGGAGGAGCGCGAGTACCGGCTCGACCACTCGGATTCGGATGACTTCACCGACGACGAGCTGATGACGATCACCGCCACCGACGTGGCCAATTCGGCCGGTCCGCTGCTGCGCGGGCTGGGTCTGTCCATGCCCCAACATCTTTCGGAACAACTGTGAGCACGCCCGACGAGCAGCGGCGGTCGTTCAGCTCCCGCACGCCCGACAACGAGAACCCCGATCGGGTCAACTATCGGCGCGGGTTCGTCACCCGGCACCAGGTCACCGGGTGGCGATTCGTGATGCGCCGCATCGCATCCGGGGTGGCCCTGCACGACACCCGGATGCTGGTGGACCCGCTGCGCACCCAGTCCCGCTCCGTGCTGGTCGGCGCGCTGATCCTGGTGACCGGACTGATCGGCTGCTTCCTGTTCTCGCTGATCCGGCCGTCAGGTGCCGCCGGTACCGACGCCGTGCTCGCCGACCGTGACACCGCGGCGCTCTACGTCCGTCTCGGTGAGCAGCTGCACCCGGTGCTCAACCTCGCCTCGGCTCGTCTGATCACCGGCCGGCCCGACAATCCGACGATGGTCAAGAGCAGTGAACTGGACAGGCTCGCCCGCGGCAACATGATCGGTATCCCCGGTGCGCCGGAACGCATGGTTGCCACCACCAGCAGGGACGCCTACTGGACGGTGTGCGACGCCGCCACCGGGGCAGCCACCGGAGTCACGCTGATCGCCGGAGCGCCCGCCGACGGCGGTGAGCGGGCCGCGGTGCTGCCCGCCGGGACCGCCGTGCTCGTCGAGAACGGCGGCCGGACCTGGCTGCTGTGGGACGGCAAGCGCAGCGCGGTCGACCTCGCCGACCGCGCGGTCACCAGTGGCCTCGGCATCGGTGCCGACGTTGCTGCGCCGCAACCCATCTCGGATGGCTTGTTCAACGCCATCCCCGAGGCCCCGGCCCTGGTCACGCCGGTGATCGCCGACGCCGGCCAACCGTCGGCGGCCGCGCTGCCAGAACCCCTTCCGGTCGGCGCCGTCGTGGTCTCCTACGACACCGACACCGCCCTCCGGCACTATGTCGTCCTCGCCGACGGTGTGCAGCCGATCTCGCCGGTGGTGGCGGCGATCCTGCGCAACACCAACTCCTACGGGCTGGCCCAGCCGCCGCGGCTCGACGCCGACGTGGTGGCCCGGATCCCGCAGGTCACCGGCGTGGACTCGGCCGCCTACCCGAGTGAGCGGGTCACCCTCGTCGACCTCGCTGCCCGCCCGGTCGTCTGCTCGACGTGGGCGCAACCCGAAGGCGCCCGGGAGAGTTCGGTGACCCTGCGATCCGGCGCGATGCTGCCGATCGCCGAAGACGTGCACACCGTGAAACTGGTCAGCTCCGGCGTCCCGGGCGGACCCGCGGACCGGGTGGCGCTCCCGCCGGGTAGCGGCTACTTCGTCGACAGCGGCGGATCGTTGTTCTGGATCAGCGACACCGGCGTGCGCTACGGCATCGAGACCGGCCCCGAGACCGGTACTGGCGGCACGGATTCGGTGGCCGCCCTCGGGCTCACCACCGCGCCGCTGCCGATCCCGTGGTCGGTGCTGTCCCAGTTCGCCGCCGGGCCGACCCTGTCGCGGGCCGACGCGCTGCTGGCCCACGATTCGCTGGCCCCCAACCCGGCACCGGCCCGGGTGGAGACGACCTCTGCGTTGGAGGGACCATGAGCAGGCTGATCTTCGAGCACCGCAAGCGGGTGCCCGCGCCGGCAGTCCCCAGGGGCACCGTCACCATCGAGCCGCCCCCGGAACTGCCGCGGGTGGTGCCGCCGTCGCTGTTGCGGCGTGCGCTGCCGTATCTGATCGTCATCCTCATCGTCGGTATGATCGTCGCGCTCGTGGCGACCGGTCTGCGGATGGTCTCGCCGACCATGTTGTTCTTCCCGTTCGTACTGCTGCTCGCGGCGACCGCGCTGTACCGGGGAACCGACAACAAGATGCGAACCGAGGAGGTCGACGCCGAGCGCGCCGACTACCTGCGGTACCTGTCGGTGGTGCGCGACAACGTGCGTGCGCACGCCGACCAGCAGCGAGCCGCGCTGCAATGGTCGCACCCGGCGCCCGACGCCCTCGGCGCGGTGGCCGGCACTCGGCGGCAGTGGGAGCGCGATCCGCACGACCCCGACTTCCTGGTGCTGCGCACCGGCCTGCACGATCAACCGCTGGCCACCACGCTGCGGGTCAAGGACACCGCCGATGAGATCGACCTGGAACCGGTGTCGCACAGCACTTTGCGCAGCCTGCTCGACACCCAGCGCACCGTTCACGACGCCCCCGCAGGCATCGACCTGACCAAGGTGGCCCGGATCACCGTGGTCGGTGCGGAGGCCGACTTCACCAGCGCGGTCCGGGCCTGGATCGCGCAGGCAGTGACCTGGCACGACCCGTCGGTGCTCGGCGTCGCGTTCGCCGGTGCCCGCCTGGAAACCGATTCGTGGTCCTGGCTCAAGTGGTTGCCGCACACCGATGTACCCGGACAAGTGGACGGGGTGGGCCGGGCCCGCTACCTGGCCGCCGACCCCGACGACCTACTAGGCCTGCTGGCCCCGGCGCTGGCCGGACGGGGCCCGTTCACCGGTGACGGGCCCGTGGACACCCGGCATCTGCTGGTGGTGCTCGACGATCCCGCCGCCGACCCCGGCCAGTTCGTCGGCCGTGGCCTGTCCGGCATGACCGTCATCCACCGCACCGACTCCGAACCCGACCCCGATCAGTACGCGGATCCGGAACGGCCGGTGCTGCGTCTGGCGTCGGGACGGATCGAGCGGTGGCAGAACGGGAGCTGGGCACCGTTCGTCGACACCGCCGACCGGATGGCATCCGAGGATGTTCGGCACCTCGCGCGGCGGCTCGCCCGGTGGGATTCCAACCCGCACCACGGCCGGTCTGCCAGCACGGGCGGCGCGGCGTTCACCACGCTGCTCGGCATCGCGGATGCGTCCGCGCTCGACGTCGCCGCGTTGTGGGCGCCCCGCAACCGAGACGACGAACTGCGGGTGCCGATCGGGGTGACCGCGACCGGAGAACCGCTGATTTTCGACCTCAAGGACGAAGCCGAGGGCGGGATGGGCCCGCACGGCCTGATGATCGGCATGACCGGATCGGGCAAATCGCAGACCCTGATGGCGATCCTGTTGTCGCTGTTGACAACCCACCCGGCGGACCGGCTGATCGTGATCTACGCGGACTTCAAGGGTGAGGCGGGGGCCGATATCTTCCGCAACTTCCCCCAGGTGGTCGCGGTGATCTCCAACATGGCCGAGAAGCGGTCACTGGCCGACCGATTCGCCGACACACTGCGTGGCGAGGTGGCCCGACGTGAGCAGTTGCTCAAGGAGAGCGGCCGCTGGGTCCAGGGCAGCGCGTTCAATTCGGTCACCGAGTACGAGAACGCCCGCGCTTCCGGCGTCGGAGCGGCCGCGGACCTGCCGCCGATACCGACGCTGTTCGTGGTGGCCGACGAATTCACGCTGATGTTGGCCGAACACCCGGAGTATGCCGAACTTTTCGATTACGTCGCCCGCAAAGGCCGGTCGTTCCGGATCCACCTGTTGTTCGCATCTCAGACGCTCGACGTCGGTCGGATCAAGGACATCGACAAGAACACCTCGTACCGGATCGGCCTCAAAGTGGCCAGCCCCAGCGTGTCCCGCCAGATCATCGGTGTCGAGGACGCCTACCACATCGAGTCCGGCCGGGACCACAAGGGGGAAGGCTTCCTGGTGCCCGCCCCCGGGGCCCGGCCGATCAAGTTCCGCAGCACCTATGTCGACGGCATCTACGAACCACCCCGGGTGGACCGGTCCATCGTGGTGCACGCCGTCCCGAAGCCGCAGCTGTTCAGCGCGGGGTGGGTCGATCCGGAACCGGACACGGTGATCGTCGACGATGGCGCCGATGTCGACGTGCTGCCACCGCGCAAGTTGATCACCACGATCGGTGAGCAACTGGCCCACTACGGCCCGCGCGCGCCGCAGTTGTGGTTGCCCCCGCTCGACGATCCCATCCCGCTGCGCGACGTGCTCGAGCGCTCCGGAGTCGATGCGCGGCAGTGGCGCTGGCCGCTCGGTGAGATCGACCGTCCGTTCCAGATGCGCCGCGATCCGCTGGTCTTCGACGCCACCTCGGCGGCCGCCAATGTGGTGATCCACGGCGGCCCGAAGTCCGGGAAGTCCAGCGCGCTACAGACATTCGTGCTGTCGGCAGCAGCCCTGCACGCGCCGGGCGACGTGTCCTTCTACTGCTTGGATTACGGCGGCGGCCGGCTGCGAGAACTGGAGCGCCTGGCCCACGTCGGCAGCGTGGCCTCCCCGCTGGAGCCCGAGCGCATCCGGCGTACCTTCGGGGAGCTGGAGCAACTGCTGCGCGCCCGTCAGCAGCACAGCGCCACCGCGGGCGGCGGCGGATACCGGGACGGCTACGGTGAGGTCTTCCTGCTGATCGACAACCTCTACGCGTTCAGCCGGGACAACACCGACACCTTCAACGCACGAAACCCGTTGCTGGCCAAGGTGACCGAGCTGGTCAACACCGGGTTGTCCTACGGCATCCACGTGGTGATCACCACCCCGAACTGGCTCGAGGTGCCGTTGGCGATGCGCGACGGGCTCGGACTTCGACTGGAGCTGCGGCTGCACGACGCCCGGGACAGCAATGTGCGGGTGGTCGCCAAGGACGCTGCCCTGCGCCGGCCCGCCGAGAGCGTGCCCGCCGATCAACCCGGGCGCGGCCTCACCATGGCCGCCGAGCACTTCCTGTTCGCCGCTCCGGCAACGGAGTCCATCCCCGCACTCAATGCCCGTTACCCGGACCAGAGTGCGCCGCCGGTCCGGCTGTTGCCGAAGGACCTGTCACCGGCTGCCTTCCCGACGCTTTACCCCGCCCCGGAGCGAGTGGTCGTCGGCCGGCGCGAAGAGGACCTCGCCGCGGTCACCGTCGATTTCACCGACAACCCGCTGATGATGGTGTTCGGCGATGCGAAAACCGGCAAGACCACCCTGCTGCGGCATCTGATCCGCACGATCCGGGAGAACTCACGCCCCGACCAGGTCGCGTTCACCGTGATCGACCGTCGCCTGCAACTGGTCGACGAACCCCTCTTCCCGGACAACGAGTACACGCCGAACATCGACCGGATCACCCCGGCGATGCTCGGGCTGTCGGCGCTGCTCGAAAAACGCCGTCCGCCTGCGGGTCTGAGCCCACAGGAGTTGAGCCGGTGGGACTTCCGTGCCGGCTCCAACGGTGCGGGCAGCCACCTGCACTACCTGATCATCGACGACGTCGACCAGATACCCGACGGTCCCGCCGTCAGCGGCCCCTTCGCCGGGCAGCGGCCGTGGACCGCGCTGATCGGATTGTTGGCGCAGGCGTCGGATCTGGGTCTGCGCGTGATCGTCACCGCACGGGCAGCCGGGTCGGCACACGCGGTGATGACCGCACCGCTGCTGCGCCGCCTCAACGATCTGCAGGCCATGACATTGCTGCTGTCGGGCAACCCGCAGGACAGCGGCAAGATCCGCGGTCACCGCTTCGCCCGGCTGCCGGTCGGCCGGGCCATGCTGCTCGACGACACCGACAGCCCGACGTTCGTCCAGCTCGTCAACCCACTGGCCGAGGACACGGCCGCCCGATCCGGCCGCAGCGGAAAGGAATACAGCTGATGACCCTGCGTGTAGTCCCTGAGGGCCTGACCGCCGCCGCGGCGGCGGTGGAGGCACTCACTGCCCGTATGGCGGCGGCACACGCCGCCGCGGCGCCCGTGGTCACCGCAGTGCTCCCGCCGGCGGCGGATACGGTATCCCTGCACACCGCAGCAGGTTTCAGTGCCACCGCGGCCGAGCACCAGACCGTGGCCGCCCACGGCGTCGAGGAGCTCGGACGGTCCGGTCTCGGGGTCGCAGAGTCGGCGGCGTCCTACGCCGGCGGTGACGCGATGGCCGCGTCCGCCTACCTGATCGCCCGGGGCTGAGGGTGTCCTCCCCGGTCTGGATGGCGCTGCCACCCGAGGTGCATTCCACGCTGCTCAGCAGCGGCCCCGGCCCGGGTTCGTTGCTCGCCGCGGCGGCGGCCTGGCAGTCGCTGAGCGCCGAGTACGCCTCGGCGGCAGCAGAACTCACCGGCATTCTGGCCGGGGTGCAGGGCGGTGCCTGGGAGGGTCCCAGCTCCGAGCAGTATGTCGCGGCGCACACCCCCTACCTGGCCTGGCTGGCCCGTCAGAGTGCGAACAGTGCCGCCTCGGCGGTGCAGCACGAGACCGCGGCAGCGGCGTACGCCACCGCGTTGGCGACCATGCCGACGCTGCCCGAACTGGCGCTCAACCACACCACCCACGCCGTGCTGGTTTCCACCAATTTCCTGGGCATCAACACCATCCCGATCGCGCTCAACGAGGCCGACTACGTCCGGATGTGGATCCAGGCGGCGACCACGATGGCGACCTACCAGGCCGTCTCCGGTGCCGCGCTGGCCGCGAGCCCCGCCGCGACGCCGGCACCGTTCGTGCTGACGCCCGGGGTGGGGGAGGCAGGGCGGGCCGCCGCCGACGCCACCGCATCCGCCGCCCAGGTCCAGGCCGCCGAGGCCGGCTCTGCCCTGGACCTGTCGAACATCATCGCCGACCTGATCCGGGCCTACGGTGAGCTGCTGAGAACCCTGTTCGAGCCGATCTTCGACTTCCTGCGCGATCCGCTGGGCAACACGATCAGGCTCATCACCGACTTCCTGACCAACCCGGCGCAGGCGCTGATCGTCTGGGGGCCGTTCCTGTCGGCCGTGGCCTATCAGGCGATCTCGTGGGTCGGAGCGTCGATCCTGTATCCGTCACTGCTCTTGCTGCCGCTGTTGGCGACCACGCTCGCGATCGTGCTCGGGGTCGGTGCGTACCTGCTGGAGAACCTGCCGGCCCCCGCCGAAGACACCCCCGCCGAGGAGCCCGCAGCATCGCCGGCGCCCGCTCCCACCCGCGCCGACCAGCCCGGTCCCGCGGTCGCGATCTCCGCACCTCCACCACCGAGCAGCGTGGCGGCGACGGTCAGCACCGTCACCACCGGAACCGCACCGGCTCCCGGTGCTCCCGCGACCGCCGCCGCCCCGTTTGTGCCGTACGCCGTGGCCGGCCGGGACCCCGGCACGGGTTTCTCGCCGACAGTGCGTGATTCCAGCAGTGCCAAGGCTCCGGCCGCGGGCATCCCGGCCGCGGCGGCCGGCGTGGCGGCCTCGGCTGCCGAGCGGCGCAAGCGCAGGCGCCGGCAGAAGGACGAGATCACCGGCCGCGCCTACGCCGATGCGTACGCCGACTACGAGCCCGAACCCGACGACGAACCGCCGGCACCCCGGGAGCCGCGGATCACCGCCACCGGACGGGGAGCGGGTCCGATGGGCTTCGCCGGCACCGTGTCCAGGGAGACCGAACGAGCCGCGGGGCTGACCGCGCTGTCCGGCGACGCGTTCGGGGGCGGACCGAAAGCCCCGATGCTGCCTACCGGCTGGGACGCCGACACCGAGCCCGATGATCATCACGACCACCCCGATGGACACCCCGATGGAAAGGAACAACCATGAGCATGCTGGACGCTCACATCCCGCAACTGGTCGCGTCGGAGGCCGCTTTCGGCGCGAAGGCAGGTCTGATGCGCAGCACCATCGCCCAGGCCGAACAGGCAGCGCAGTCCGCTCAGGCCTTCCACATGGGAGAGTCCTCGGCCGCGTTCCAGGCCGCGCACGCCCGCTTCGTGGAGGCCTCGGCGAAGATCAACGCCCTGCTGGATCTGGCGCAGGCCAACATCGGTGACGCCGCGGGCTCCTATGTCGCCGAAGATGCCGCTGCGGCAAGCAATTACACCGCAATCTGACCCCGTCCGCCGACCACCACAGGAGAAGAGACCGCAATGTCGCAGATCATGTACAACTACCCGGCGATGCTCGCGCACGCCGGCGAGATGAACGGCTACGCCGGAGCGCTGCACGCCGTGGGTGCCGATATCGCCGGCGAACAGACCGCGCTGCAGAGTGCCTGGCAGGGCGATACCGGTATGACGTACCAGGCCTGGCAGGCGCAGTGGAACGCCGCCATGGAGGAGCTGGTCCGGGCCTATCGCGCGATGGCCAGTACCCACGAGATGAACACCACCTCGATGGCCGCGCGCGATCAGGCCGAAGGCGCCAAGTGGGGCTGATCGGTACCCGTGCGCGCTGATGCCGTCGAACTGAACGCCGAGACGGCCTGGTTCCTGGCGGACATTCTCGGTGCCGGCACCTTCCCCTGGGTGCTGGCGATCACCCCGCCCTACAGTGAGCACTCACAGCGGGCCCGGTTCGAAGATGAGCAGCTGCAGCGACTGATGGATCTGGGTGTGATGAGTGCCGACCGCACCGTGAATCCTGCGGTGGCACGGTGGATTCGGTTGGTATGCCGACCGCTGCAGTGGCTGGAGCTGAGATTCGTCGGCACCCGCGGGGCTATGCTGCGCGGCATCATCGCCCGGGATGGGTCGCGGACGGTCGTCGCGATGCGCAGCGCAGGTCTGGTCACGCTGACCGAGATGCAGCTCGATCATCCGCAGGCACTGGTGCCGGTGCTGACCGCCGGGCTCTCCGGCCGGGCGCCCGCGCAGTTCCCCGAGTTCTCGTTGCCCGCTCGGGTCGGTGCCCGCGCCGACGACCAGATCCGCCGTGGCACCCCGGTCGGTGAGCTGCTCGACTACCTCGGTGTCCCCCCGTCCGCGCGCCCTGTGGTGGTGGCCGCGTTCGAGGAGTCCCGCAGCTACGTCGAGATCGTGGCCGGCCAGCACCGGGACGGACACCGCCTGAGCACCGACGTGGGGGTCAGCATTGTCGACACGACGGCCGGGCGGGTGCTCGTCAGCCCGACCCGGGCCCCCGACGGCGAATGGATCTCGACCTTCGCGCCGGGCACGCCGTTCGCCGTGGCCGCCGCGGTGGAGCGGCTGACCGGAGCATTGCCGGACGGGCCGTGGTTCCCGGACCAGGCCGTCACCAGAGACTTCGAGGACCGCACGGTCGACACCAGAAGCCGGAGAGAAGAGATATGCCACCGTTAGATCCGAACACCGCGACCGCCGTCGGCGCCGCCGGCGTCGCCATACCGATCGTCCGCGTCGCCGTACTGACCGCCGCGCTCGGCGACGACGACAGCGGCGAGCAGCCCGGTCGCATCACCGAGATCGCGTTGCCCGCCGCACTCGCGCTGCGCGAGATCATTCCCGCGGTGCAGCGCATCGTGGCGCCGGGCGACGACTCGTCCGGTGCTGCCCAGCAGCTCAGCCTCGCACCGATCGGCGGTGCACCGTTCAGTCTGGACGCCACCTTGAACACCGTCGGTGTGGTCGACGGCGATCTGCTGGCGCTGCAGCCGGTGCCGGCGGGTCCGCCCGCACCCCGGATCGTCGAGGACATCGCCGACGCCGCGATGATCTTCTCCACCTCCCGTGAAAAGCCCTGGGGGTCAGCCCACATCCGACGCGGAGCGACCGCTGCGGTGATCGCGGTGCTGCTGGTGGCCACCGGTCTGGCTGTGGCGCACCGGGTGTTCACCGACTCGTTGGTCGGCCTGTTCGCGGTCAGCGCAGTGGCCATCGGGGCGGTGCTGGGTGCGCTGGTGGCCCGCGCCCGCTCGCCGCGACTGGCCACCGTGCTGGCCGCCGCTGCGCTGCCGTCGGTGGCAGCGGCCTTCGCCCTCGCCGTGCCGGGGGCCTTCGGCGCGTCCAACATCGTGCTGGGCGCAGCCGGGGTGGCGGCCTGGTCGGTCATCAGCATCACCGTCGGGGAGCGTGCGGTCGCACTGTTCACCACTGCGGCCGCCTCCGCGCTGGGCGTGCTGCTGGTCTCCGCGGCAGCGGCGCTGTGGACGCTGACGCCGGTGCACATCGGTTGCCTGCTGATCCTGGTGGCGTTGTTCGTCACGGTGCAGGCCGCGCAGTTGTCCGCGATGTGCGCCCGCCTGCCGGTGCCGGTGATTCCCGCGCCCGGGGACCCCACCCCGTCGGCACCGCCGCTGCGGGTGCTCGCCGACCTGCCCCGTCGTATCCGGGTGAGCGACGCGCATCAGACGGGTTTCATCGCCGCCGGGGTGCTGCTCGCGGCGGCGGGTTCGGTGTTCGTGGTGTGGCCCGGTCTCGGAGGCGACGGCAGTGCGTCGCCGTGGGCGTGGTTCCTGGTGGGGGCCAGCGCTCTCGGCGCCGTATTGCGGGCGCGGGTCTGGGATTCCGCGTCCTGCAAGGCGTGGCTGCTCGGCCAGCCGTTCCTGGTCGCCGTCGCGCTGCTGGGCATCTTCGCGGTGTCGGGCCGCTACACCGCGGCCTGGTGGGCGCTGGGGGCGATGGTGGTGCTGGCCGCAGCGTGGGTGGTGGCCGCCCTGAACCCACGCATCGCCGAACCGCAGACGTATTCGCTGCCCATGCGCCGGCTGCTCGGTTTCGCCGCCGCGGCGGTAGACGCCTCGGTGATCCCGGTGATGGCCTACCTGGTAGGGCTTTTCGCCTGGGCACTGAACGGATTCTGAGAGTGATTCCGCAGCAATGATCCATCGAACGGTGATCCGGCGCGTGGGTGCGTTGACAGCGGTGACCGCCACCGTGCTGGCGGCCGGTGCCTCGCCCGCGGCCGCGATAGCACCCCCTGAGCTGGATCCGGCCGTGCCCCCGCCGAGCGGCAGCGCCGGTCCGGTCGGCGCCATGAGTCAGCGTAATCCGTGTGTGGAGAGCGCCGTGCTCCCCGGGACCGACCCGGGGGCGGTCAACCCGAATCAGCTGGCGCTCAACCTGGACGAGGCCTGGACCTACAGCCGGGGTGAGGGTCAGACGGTCGCGGTGCTCGACAGCGGGGTCACACCGGGTCCGCGGCTTCCCGACGTCGACGCCGGTGGCGACTACGTCGCATCGGGCGACGGGCTGACCGACTGCGACGGTCAGGGCACCCTGGTCGCCGGGCTCATCGCCGGAAAGCCTGCGACCGACGGCTTCTCGGGGGTGGCGCCGGCAGCCCGGATCCTGGCGATCCGGGTGGCATCGGCCCGCTACGCGCCGAGCGCCGGCGGGGAGGACCCCGCTCTGACCCGCGCAAACCTCGAAACGCAGGCGATGGCGCGCGCGATCGTGCGTGCCGCGGACCTGGGCGCCCGGGTGATCGCCGTCTCCGCGGTGACCTGTGTGCCGGCCGGCAAGAACTTCGACCAGACCGAACTCGGGGCAGCACTGCGCTACGCCGCGGTGGAGAAGGACGTGGTGATCGTCGCGGCCGCGGGTGACGGCGGGGGCACCTCCGCGACCGGATGCGGCTCGAATCCGTTGTCCGATCCGGCGACACCCTCGGATCCGCGCAACTGGTCCGGGGTGGGCGCGGTGTCAATTCCGGCGTGGTGGCACGACTTCGTGCTGTCGGTCGGCTCCCTGCGCGCCGACGGCACGCCGTCGTCGTTCACCATGGCCGGGCCCTGGGTCGGGACCGCCGCCCCCGGAGAGGCCATCGCGTCGGTGAGCAACGACGCGGCCGGCGGGCTGGCCAACGGTATGCCGAACAACCAGGACGAATTCGACCCGATCCGGGGCACCGCATATGCGACGGCGTACGTGGCAGGTGTCGCGGCCTTGGTGCGCAGCAGGTTTCCGGACCTGACCGCCGGGCAGGTCGTCGAGCGTCTCACCGGTACCGCGCGATCGGCGGCCCGATCGCCGTCGAACCTGGTGGGCGCCGGCCGTATCGACCCGGTCGCAGCGCTGACGTGGAATATCCCATCCGCCGAACAGATCGGCCCGCGCTCACCGGGTTCGATCACCGAAGCGGTTGCCGCCCCGCCCGCCGCCCCGCCCAGGGATCCGGTGCCGCGGGCCGTCGCGTTCACCGGGGTCGGTCTGCTGGCACTCATCGTGCTGGCCGCAGGCGTGGTGCGGGGCAAACGTAAGGAGACATCGTGATGACCGTCCGGCTCACCCTGGCCGCATTGTTCGCCGTTGCCGCGGCGATGGCATACCCGTGGCAGTCGGTGCCCGACAGGTGGCTGCTCGGTGTTTCCGTCGCGGTGGTGATCGTGCTGTTCGCGCGCTGGCGCGGCGCATTCCTGACCACCGTGGTAGGACGCCGGCTGGCAATGCTGTTGCGCCGCGGCAGGATCCGCACGCCGGGCACGTCCGACGAGTACGCCACCGTCACCCTGCGCATCGAACCGAGGATGACCGCGGAGTTGCCGCTGGATCTGGCGGCCGGCTACCTGGACCGTTACGGCATCAGCTTCGACAAGGTTCGCATCACCAGCCGCGACGTGGCCGGTACCGGTGTCACCTGGGTGGGTCTGACCCTCGGCGCGGCCGACAACGTCGCGGCGCTGTCCGCCCGGTCGGCCCGGATCCCGTTGCGGGACACCGCTGAACTGGCCGGCCGCCGGCTTGCCGACCATCTCCGGGAAGCCGGCTGGGAGGTGGTGGTCGACGACACCCCGGACGCCCCGGTGTCCGCCTCGGCCACCGAGCGATGGCGTGGTGTCGACGACGGCCAGGGCTTCCTGGTGGCCTACCGGATCACCGTCGACGAGCGACTCGACGAGACGCTGTCTGCGGTGCGCGCCGCCGACGCCGCCGAGACCTGGACGGTCGTCGAATTCACCGGCAGCAGAACCCGGCCCGCGCTCGCGGCAGTGTGCGTGCTGCGCACCTCGCAACGACCGGGTGCCCGGGCCCCGCTGGCCGGGCTGACCCCCGAGCACGGACGCCACGCAGCAGCGTTGGCCGCTTCCGCGCCCGGATCGCATCGGCGCCTGCTCGGCGCCGCGACCCCGATTCCGCTCAGTCGAACATGAACGCACCGAGAAAGCGGGTCATCCGGCGCAGGTAGTCGGGCTGGCTGACGTGCAGCACATGGTTGCCGGGAAACCAATGGAACGTGCAGCGATCCCAGTGCCGCCACAGCAGTTCGGCCTGCTCGGGGGGCGCCAGCCGGTCGCCGAGCCCTGCGATGATCAGCCGGCGATCCTTGGGAACCAGCGGTCGGTAGTTCAGCGGTGACGAGTACCTGGTGGCGCCGCCGACCAGTTCGGAATCGGTTCGTGCGATCCGATCACGCAGTGCGACAACCTTGTTCGCGGGAAACCACTCCTCGACCGTACGATCCGGGGTGACGACCGGCACGTTCGGGATCACCGCCTGGATCCGGTCGTCGACACTGGCGATCAGGGCGGCGGTGTATCCGCCCAGCGACATTCCGGTCAACGCGATGCGGTCCACGCCGGTGAACTCGAGGTAGTCGATGATCGAGCGGAAGTCGTGTACCGCCTGCGCCATCGCTTCGGCGAAACCGGCCATGCCGTGCGCGAAGTAACCGTGTCCGCTGAACGGGGAGTACCTCTCGGCGCGGCGCCCGTGAAACGGCAGCGTGTAGAGCAGCACGTCGTAACCGCTGCGGTAGAACCAGGGCAGCGAGAAGAACAGCCCGTTGAACAGGTAAGCCGATCCCATGAAGCCGTGGATCAGGCACAGCGTGGGCCGTGGCCCGTCGTCGTGACGCCAGTGCTGGGCGTGCACCACGTTGTTGCGGACGAAACCCGCGCACTGGTCCCGCAAGGCCGGGTTGACCGCCTGGAAGCTGCTGTTGAAGCGGATGTTGCGGACGGTGCCGCGGGCCACCCATTCCGCAATCGGGTCGGCCGGCCTCGACGACACCCGTGGTGGCGACGCCGGGGTGGGGAAGGCCAGCGCCGGGTCCTGGGCGGCCGCCAGTTCGGCGTAGAACTTCAGGTGTTCGCGCTCGGTCGTGGTGTTCGAGCCGCGCAGTGCGGCGGCCACCCCCGGCACCATCGTCACGCTCAGCAGCGAGGCGATGGAGGTGCGCAGCGCCAGATCGGCGACCGCCGACGAGTCGACGATCAGGCGCTGCTTGAGCGTCAGGTCGACCCGTCTGGGCAGACCGCGTGCGGTGGCATCGGCGCCGGGCACGTCCGGAACCGGGATGGGCGACGCCTCGGCGGGCACGCTGTCAGGCTCCACGTGGGGCATGCTAGCCGGTCAGCGCCGCCACGCCTGCTCTCTGAGCAGGCGCAGACCGTTGAGGCCCACCAGGATGGTCGATCCCTCATGCCCGGCCACACCCAACGGGAGCGGCAGATGTCCGACCAGATCCCAGGTGACCAGGACGACGATGAACGTTGCGGCGATGGTCAGATTGGCCACCACCACCCGTCGCGCGCGCCGGGCCAGCGCAACCACGGCGGGCAGCGTGGACAGGTCGTCACGGGTGATCACGCCGTCTGCGGTGTCGAGCGCCAGGTCCGAGCCGGTACGCCCCATGGCGATCGACACGTGGGCGGTTGCCATCGCCGGGGCGTCGTTGATCCCGTCGCCGACGAGCAGCATCCGGGCGCCGCCGGCCTCGAGGTCGCGCACCGCGGCGGCCTTGTCCTGAGGTAGCAGGCCCGCCCCGACGTCGGTGATGCCCACCGTGTCGGCCAGCTGGGTGGCCGCGCGTGCGTTGTCACCGGTCAGCAGCACCGGTCGGACACCGGTGAGTTCGGTGAGTGCGGTGACGGCGTCGGCCGCCTCCGGCCGCGCGCGGTCGGCGAGACCGAGTACCCCCGCGCTGCGGCCGTCGATCCGGACGACGACCGCGGTGTAGCCGGCATCCTCGAACTCTTCGACGGTGGCGCGGGCCGCTGCCGAGTCGTCGAGCAGCACCGGACTGCCCACCTCGACGACGTGGCCGTCCACCGTCGCGGTCACGCTCCGGCCGGTTGCGGAGGAGAACTCGGTCGCGTGCCGGGACCGCACCCCCGCGGCCCGTGCCGCGCCGACGACGGCGCCGGCCAGCGGGTGGCTGGACGACGCTTCTGCGGCGGCGGCCACCGAGAGCAGCTCGGCATGCGACCATCCCGAGTCCGGCACCGGCAGGACCGCGACCACCTGCGGAGTGCCTGTGGTCAGAGTGCCGGTCTTGTCGAATGCCACCCGGTCCACCGTGGCCAGTTTCTCCAGCACCACCGCGGACTTGACCAGCACTCCGTGCCTGCCGGCGTTGGCGATCGCGGCCAGCATCGGAGGCATGGTGGACAGCACCAGGGCACACGGTGAGGCCACGATCATGAAGGTCATCGCGCGCAGCAGTGCGGACTGCAGCGATTCGCCGAGCAACATCGGGATGGCGAACAGCGCGACAGTGGCGACGACCATGCCCACCGAATAGCGTTGCTCCACCTTCTCGATGAACAGCTGGGTGCGCGCCTTGCTGGCACTGGCTTCGGTGACCATCGCAGAGATGCGGGCGATGACGGTGTCGGCTGCCGGGCGGGTCACCCGAACCCGCAGCGCACCGGTCCCGTTCACGGTTCCGGCGAACACCCCATCGCCCGGGGTCTTGATCACCGGCGAGGACTCGCCGGTGATGCTGGCCTGGTCGACCTCACCGGAACCGTCGAGCACGACGCCGTCGCCACCGATCCGCTCGCCGGGCCGGACGATGAGCACATCGCCGACATCGAGACTGGCGCTGTCGACCGACTCCTCGTCGCCGCCGGCGGTCAGGCGGGTCGCGGTCGGGGGAGCGAGGTCGAACAGTCGCCGCACCGAGTCCTCGGTCCGCTGGGTCGCGACCGCCTCCAGCGCACCCGATGTGGCGAAGATGACGATCAGGAGAGCCCCGTCGAAAACCTGCCCCAGGGCCGCGGCCCCGATCGCCGCGACGACCATCAGCAGGTCGACGTCGAGGGTGCCCCCGCGCAGTGCTCTGGCCCCCTCCAGTCCGGGGAGCCATCCGCCGCTGAGGTAACAGGCCAGGTAGAGCGACCAGAACAGCCAGTCCGGGGCGCCCGCCAGGTGGGCGGCGCCGCCGGCGGCGAACAACATCAGCGCCGTCAGCGCCCAGCGCACCTCGGGCAGGCCCCGGGCGCCTGCGATCAGGCTCGGTGTTCGGTCGCCGGCATCGGTGTGCTGTTCGTTCTCGTGTTCGTGCCCGGCGTGGGCCACGACCCCCGGATGGGGGTGTGGAGGTGGCGCGGGTGCGTCCCCGGGCGGGCAGTGGGTGGCGCAAGACATACCGCCACATTATCGGCATATACGCGCATATTCATAGACACATTATCAGCTTGACAACTGATCAGAAGTATTGAGAGTATGCTGGCCCCGTGCACAGCGCGATTCCCGGCTTCTCGATGCCCGACGACGACGAGGTGCTCAGGGCTGCGGACGCATTCCGAATGCTGAGCGACCCCACCCGGATCAAGGTGTTGTGGGCCCTACTGCAGGGGGAGACCTCGGTGGCATGCCTGGCCGAGCTCGCCGACGTGGCACCTGCGGTGGTGAGCCAGCATCTGGCCAAGCTGCGACTGGCCGGCCTGGTGAAGGGGCGGCGCGAGGGCACCTTCGTGTACTACTCGGCCGTCGACGGCGATGTGTTGCGCATTCTCAACCAGGCGTTGTTCGGCGCCGCGACGCGCGAACCCTCACCGCCTCGCTGATGTGGAACCCCGAGGTCTACCTGACCTATGCAGATCACCGCGGCCGGCCCTATCACGAACTGCTGAACCGGGTGAACGCCCACAATCCGCGCCGGATCGTCGACCTGGGTTGCGGCCCAGGCAATCTCACCGAGACGCTGGCGGTGCGTTGGCCGGCGGCGGTGATCGAGGCGTGGGATCGCGCACCGGAGATGGTCGATGCGGCGCGGCGGCGCGGGGTGGCCGCCGAGGTGGGCGACGTCCGCGACTGGACGCCGGCCGCCGACACCGACGTCGTCGTGAGCAATGCGACGTTGCACTGGGTTCCCGAGCATACCGAGCTGTTGACCCGTTGGGCCGCCCTGCTGCCCGCGGGCTCGTGGATCGCGTTCCAGGTGCCGGGGAATTTCGATGCCCCCTCCCACCGTGCGGTTCGTGAGTTGGTGCGCCGGCCGGAATGGGCGGAAGCGTTGCAGGACTTCCCGTTCGAGAAGGACGATGTGGTGCGTGCGCCGGCAGGATATGCCGGATTGATGACCGGAGCCGGCTGCGCGGTGGACGCCTGGGAGACCACCTACGTCCATCAGCTCACCGGCGAGGACCCGGTGCTGGAGTGGATTGACGGTACGGCGCTGCGTCCGGTGCGCGCCGCCCTGACCGCCCCGCAGTGGGGGCGTTTCCGATCCCAGTTGGCCCCGATGCTGGCCGCCGCCTACCCGCAGCGCGCCGACGGTGTCACCTTCTATCCGTTCCGGCGGATCTTCGTTGTGGTGCAGGTGAAGTGATTACCGACGGGAGTCGAGGAGATCGATGACCTGCGCAACCAGGCCATCGATCTCCGCGCCGGTGGTGTCGAGCACCAGGTCGGGGTTCTCCGGCGGCTCGTAAGGCGCATCGACGCCGGTCAACCCCTTCAGCTCACCGGCGCGGGCTCGGGCGTAGAGACCTTTGGGATCGCGCTTCTCGCATTCTTCTCGCGGCGTTGCGACGTATACCTCGATGAACGGTAGTTTCGCCGCGTCGTTGAGGGCGCGGGCGATCTCCCGGTCCGACTTCAACGGCGACACCAACGACGCCAGTGCAACTACCCCGGCATCGGCGAACAATCGGGTCAGATGCCCTACGCGGCGGATGTTCTCGGCGCGATCACCGGCGGTGAAACCGAGATCGTCGGACAACCCATGACGAATGTTGTCACCATCGATCAGATAGGCCACCTGGCCCGAATCAACCAGTGCGCGTTCGACCGCGACGGCGACCGTGGACTTGCCTGATGCAGGCAAACCGGTGAACCAGATTGTTGCACCGCGCTGTCCTGTCGCCGACCGGCGGTACTCCCGGTCCAACGAGGAAGGGTGCCAGCGGATGTCGTTACGAGTCTGCGCGCCGGGCTTCACCTCGCGCGGCTCCAGGACGGTGCCGGCTCCCACGGTGTCATTGGAGGTCTCGTCGATGAGGATGAAGGCGCCGCTGTCCCGGTTCTCCGCGTACGGATCGGTGACGACGACCGAACTTGTGCGCAGCGTCACCGAGCCGATGTCGTTGAGCACGAGTTCCACCGGGTTGTCCAGATCGTCGAGCGTCTCGGGATCCAGACGGGAGTGCAACGCCTGTACGGTGGCACGCACGGTGCGGGTGCCCTGCTTCAGCGCGAGACGGTCACCGGCGCGCAGCGGGGTGTCACGAAACCAGCACACGGTCGCGTCCAGTTCGCGAGCCAGGACCGGTAACACCGCGTCGACTTCGCCGCTGACCAGAACATCGCCACGACCGATGTCGATATCGTCGGCAAGTTCGATCGAAACAGAAAGCGGGGCAACGGCAGTGGTCCGGTCGTCGTCGAGTGTGTCGATGAAGGTGACAGTGGACCGGGTGCCTGCGGGCAGGCTGACGACAGGGTCTCCCACACCGAGGGTGCCCGCGGACAAGCGGCCGGTGTAGCGCCTGCGCTGCTGCGAACTGGGTCGTGACACCCACTGCACCGGAAGCCGGAGGCTGCGTGATTGCGCCTGCGGTGCAACCAGTTCCACTGCTTCCAGATACTCCAACAAGGTCGGGCCCTGGTACCAGGGTGTTTTGCCGGATCTGTGCACCACGTTGTCCCCGAGCTTCGCCGCGATCGGGATCACTGTGATGTCGGTGCCACCCAGTCGGGCCGCCACCCGCTGCAGTTCGGCCTCGACATCTTCGAACCTGCTGCGGTCGAAGTCGACAAGGTCGATCTTGTTGACCGCGGCGACGAAGTGCTTGATACCGAGCAGCTTCGCGATGCGGGCGTGACGATTGGTCTGGCGCAGCACACCGGCGCGGGCGTCGACCAGCAGAACGGCGACATGGGCATTGGAGGCGCCGGTGAACATATTACGGGTGTAGCGCTCGTGGCCGGGGGTGTCGGTGAGGATGTAGCTGCGGGTGTCCGTGGAGAAAAACCGGTAGGCAACATCGATGGTGATGCCCTGTTCACGCTCAGCGCGTAGACCGTCGGAGAGTGCGGCCAGGTCGGCGACGCCCTCAGCATCCGTCACCGCTTCCAGATGGTCGGTCGGCAGGCTGTCGGTGTCATGCAGCAAGCGGCCGATCAGGGTGCTCTTACCGTCATCGACCGACCCCGCGGTAGTGATCCGCAATAGCTGTCTTGTCTGTGGGCTCATCAGAAGTACCCTTCACGTTTGCGGTCCTCCATCGCAGCGGCCGATGTGCGGTCGTCGGCGCGCGTCTCCCCGCGCTCGGACACGGTGGCCGCGGTGATCTCAGCGATCACGTCGCTGATGGTCGTTGCCGTCGAGCGCACGGCGCCGGTGATCGTCAGGTCACCGACGGTCCGGTACCGCACCCACTCCACCGAGGAGGTGTGGCCCGGCTCGGGACGGGTGTGCTCGGAGACCGCAAGCAGGATGCCGTCGTGCTGGAAAACCTCCCGTTCATGGGCGAAGTAGATCGACGGCAGCGCAAGGTTCTCCAGCTCGATATAGCGCCAGATGTCGAGCTCGGTCCAGTTGCTCAGCGGGAAGACCCGGACCTGCTCGCCTCTGCGGATGCGCCCGTTGTACAGCGACCACGGTTCGGGTCGTTGTGCCCGGGGATCCCACTGGCCGAACTCGTCACGGAAGCTGAGGATGCGCTCTTTGGCGCGGGCTCGCTCCTCATCCCGCCGGGCGCCACCGAATGCGGCATCGAACCGGCCGGCTTCCAGTGCGTCGAGCAAGGTACGGGTCTGCTGCCGATTGCGCGACGCTCCGGGCCCCGGATCAGGGACCCGCCCTGAATCGATGGATTCCTGCACCGAGGCGACGATGAGTTTGTGCCCTTCCCACGTGACCCTGCGGTCCCGGAAGTCGATCACTTCTGGAAAATTGTGCCCGGTGTCGACGTGCATCACCGGAAAGGGAAGTGGGCTCGGCCGAAAGGCCTTCTCCGCCAGCCGTAACAGCACGATCGAATCCTTGCCGGCAGAGAACAGCAGCACTGGGCGCTCCAGCTCGGCGACAACCTCGCGGATGATGTGCACGGCCTCGGCTTCCAGCAGGCGCAGCTCGTCGACGTGCACGGTCTCGTATGTGCCTGTGGTCATGACGGCAGGCCCTTCAGCTCGGCATCGGCGCGGTAGCGGTCCACCCATTCGTCGGAGCGCTGATCGGCTTGACGCTCCAGTGCAGGCTCGGGCGCCAGGCGCGGATCCTGGCCGATCTTCTCCAGGACCTCGGCGACGATCTGCGTGAGGTTGCGCCACAGGACGGGGTAGGGGACCTCCATCGGCGCGACGTTCTCCTCGGCGAACCAGTTGCGCCATCCGGCTTCCTGGTCGCGCAGCATCGTGACGATGTGAGCGATCGCGCCGGCGTGGTACTCGGCACGGGCGTCGCGCACCGGGTCGGGGCGCCCGCGCCAGACCCGGGTCTGTACCGCACGCCAGAACGAAACCGCCTGGGAAACCACGTCGGGACGGTAGACGTGAATCAGCAGAGGGTCGCTACCGACGACGTCCCGGATCGCCGACAACAGCCCGGTACCGGACCGGTCGGGCAGTCCCGCGGCGCGCTGCACCAACAGCGGTGTCTGGTTCCACATCAGTTTGCCACCCCAGATCCCGTTCGGGGTGCGCCCGACGGTGCGGACGTAGTCGCGCCAGATCTCCGGCGGAGCCAGGTCGGGTCTGCCTTCGTCGAGTGGGTCGAGCAATCGCAGGATCGACTCGTCCTCGACACCCTCGAACCATTGTCGGGGTTGAGGCGACTGGCTGGTGGTGGGCAGGTACTGGAAGAACTCACCGGGTTCGCCGGCGACACCGGTGGCTCTCAGAGATTCGACCAGCAACGTGCTACCACTGCGTTGGGAGGCGAGCACCAAGTACGCCGCGGCGCCGGTTGACATGCGCGAGAGCATAACCGCATTCCGCCGGGGCGGCACGGGCGGGTTTTACGATCAGCGTGAGGGAAACCCTTGCCCGGAGCTACGGTCGATGTCTATCCCTCTTCCGGTCGAAATAGCTGAGCGACTGGGCAATTCGATCCTGTTGATGTGCGCGTAGGTGCGGGTGTAGCGGTCGGCGACACGGGTCCCGGCGAAGTCCGAGGGAATGACGTCACCGGTCCGCTCGCGCCAGTCGTTGAGGAGCAGGGACAGCTCGGTGGCAACCGCCTCGGCAGGGTCGGTGGCGCCGCGCTCCAGCAAATTGTGTGTCTCGGCGGGGTCGGCGGTCAGATCGTAGAGCTCACGCGCGGGACGCATCGCCCGCGACAAGGGTTCGACGATCCGGCCCGGTGCGCTGTCGGCGATGTCCCACGGGAGGTCGAGCAGTGGCCGCGACGCGTAGTTCTCGATGTAGCTGAACTCTTTGGTACGGATGGCCCGGATCGGGTCGAACGAGTCGTGATAGGTCTTCATCGTGAAGACCTCGGTTCGTGCCGGTTGCGCCGCGGCACCGGCCAATTGCGTTGCGTGCGAGACACCTTCGACGTCGTCAGGGATGTCGAGGCCGAGCGATTCCAGCAGTGTCGGAACCAGGTCCACGCCGCTGAACAGGTCGTCATAGACCCGCGGGGTGACATCGGTGTTGCGCGGTGGCCGGATCACCATCGCGATTCCGGTGCCGGCGTCGTAGAGGGTGGACTTGGCCCGCGGCAGTGCCGGCCCGTGGTCGGTGACGAAGACGACCCACGTGGTGCGGTCGAGGCCGGTGGCCTCCAACATGTCCAAGAGTTGTCCGACCGCGGCGTCGGCGACGGTGATCGATCCGTAAAAGTCCGCGAGATCCTGGCGGACGTCGTCGGTGTCGGGCAGATAGTCCGGAAGCGAGACGGCGTTCGGGTCGGCCGGGGGGTATCGGTCGTGGGGGTAGGGGCGGTGGGTCTCGAAGAACCCCGCGGTCAGCAGAAACGGCGTGCCGGGGGCGTCGGAGAGCCACCGGGCGGCCTGCTCGACGACGTACTCGCAGTAGGAATTCGAGACGTCGAACTCGTCGAATCCCAGTCTGGCCGGGTAGGAGGTTTCGTGCTGCATCCCGAAGAGCGCTGTATGCCAGCCGTTCTCGGAGAGAATCTGGGGCAGTGTGCGGACTCCGGCCCGGTACTCCCAGCCGTGGTGGGCCAAGCCGACCAGACCGTTGCTCTGCGGATATCGACCCGTGAACAGAGATCCCCGCGACGGGCTGCACAACGGCGCCGTCGCGTGTGCGGCGGTCAACAGGATGCCTTCGGCGGCCAGGCGGTCGAGCCGTGGACTGGACACGTCCTGGTGCCCGTAGGCGCCGAGGTGGCGGCCGAGGTCATGCCAGTGCACGAGCAGGACGTTGTCCCGGCGGGGTGTGGTCACTGCCGTCCCTTCTTCGTCGATACTCCACCTGCCGGCATCTTCGTGCCGGCGGCGGCGAGCGCACAGGCAAGTTGTCCTGTGCAACGTTATCCCCAATGCCGATTTCATCCACAGGGCGGCACAGTCGAGGAGCGTGAGGGCCCCGCCTGTTCGTAATATCGAAAACATGATCGAACAAGTGTTCGAAGAGGCGCAGCGGTGCAGGGGAGCCGCCGAGGCCGTCGGGGCGTGGGCTCGGCTCGAGAACGCCGCCGCTGCACGCCGGCTGTCGGCGATGGCCGACCTGCTGGAGGACAGACTGGCCGACAAGGACAGTGCGGAGCGTGATCAGTGGTGCCTGGACAACTGGGCTGCGGTCTCGGCCGAGGTCGCCGCGGCGCAGAGCGTCTCGCTCGGCGTCGCGTCCAACGAGCTGCTGGATGCCTGGGCGTTGCGGCAGCGTTTGCCTCGGGTGTCGGAGGTCTTCGCCTCCGGTGCGATCTCGCTACGGCTGGTGAGGTCGGTGGTGAAGCGTACTCGGCTGATCGTCGATGCCGATGCGATGGCCAAGGTCGACGTCGAAGTCGCCGCCGAGATCATCGGATGGGGGCCACAATCTGCGGCGAAGTCCGATGCCGCCGTCGACCACTGGGTCGACCGGTTCGATCCGTCGGCAGTGGTGCGCTCTGAAGGGTCGGCCCGCTCACGACACGTGGAGGTGACCCGGGCCCAGGACGGGTCCGGGCTGTGCTTCGTGGAAGCGGTGTTGAGCGCCCAGGACGGCGAGCTACTGGACCGCCGACTGGATGCGATGGCCGGCAGTGTGTGCACTCGGGACCCCCGCACACTCGACCAACTCCGGTCAGATGCATTGGGGGCCCTCGCCGACAAGGCAGACCGCCTGGTGTGCCAGTGCGGTCTTGCTGATTGCGTTGCTGCACAGCGCACACCGTCATCGGTTGTCGTGCACGTGATTGCCGAAGAGTCCAGTCTGTCGGACTCCACGCCGGTGCTCGTGCACGGCGAAAAACCCGTCGGATCCGCCAAGGACCGCCACCTGCTCGCGCCGCCGATCCCGACCGGGCCCGCGCAGACCAAGCCCGCGGTGATCATCGGTGGCGCGCTGCTGCCCGGGCCGTTGGTCACGGCGACACTTGCGGTCACCGCGGTGATCCGGCGGCTGGTCCATCCCGGGCAGTCGCCGCCGGAGCCGCGTCACCTGCCCTCCCGCAAGCTCGCCGACTTCGTCCGGTGCCGGGACATGACATGCCGGTTCCCGGGATGTGACGTACCCGCCGATCGCTGCGACATCGACCATACGATCGCCTATCCGGCGGGGCCGACGCAGGCGTCGAACCTCAAGGCGCTATGTCGAAAACACCACTTGCTCAAGACTTTCTGGGGCTGGCGTGACGTCCAGGTCCCGGATGGCACACTGCAGTGGACATCGCCGGGCGGCCAGATCTTCACCACGCATCCCGGCAGTAGGGTGCTGTTCCCGGCGTTGTGCCGGCCGACGGCGCCCGTGGTGGTCGAACCGGGCAGCCCCGAAAAAGGAACCCGGCCCACCGGGCTGGGTATGCCGCGACGCACGCGGACCCGCGCGCAGGACCGCGCTCGTCACATCGCCGATCAGCGCCGCGAGAACGAGGCGCTGGGGGAGGTCTGCGGATCGCCGGGGGAGGACTGCGATGATCCCCTCTTCTGACCGGGCCGAAGGGTCAGGGGTGATACGGGACCCCGACGGCGCGGAAAATGTACTCGGGTGGCACGTCGAAGGCCAGCGTTCTGCGGGTCAGCCGTGCCAGCACGTCCGACGGAAGGTGTTCCTTGTAATGCAGGGACAGCTCGCCCGAGCAGCGCGGGTCGACGGCAGCCACATCCACGTCGAGCGTGAGCCCGGTTTCGGACAGCTCGGCTTTCACCGCGCCGGACTCCGGCGCATCCCAGCGCAGGTCGATGGTTCGGCCGGCGAGCTTCGGCAACGACGACAGGGTCGCGAGTACGCGTTCGTTGGTCACGACCAGCGAACCGACGTAGCTGGCGATGCTGCCCCCGGAGCGCAGCCCCGGCACGGTGCCCTTGAAGCGGCGGGTGACAGCCACGTATTCGGACATGAACAACACGCCCTCGGCTTCGACCTCGGCGCGCAACGCACTGGGCAGCTTGCCGATCCGGAACAGCTTCCGCAGAAATACGGCCATCTTCGAACGGTAGCTCAGCACCCGAGCGCTCCGGGACCGTGTGTTGGTACAGCGTGGTGGTGCAGGTGGTACAGGTGGTCACGTGAGAATGCACACCGGTTGGCTCCTCGGCAGCGCTGCGGCGGCCGTCGGGGTCTACCTGCTGATGTGGATGGGCTATGTCCAGGGTTGGTCCTGGCTGGCCGGTATCGACGCCGACGTGCTCGACCCGGCATACCGCTTCGGCGACGCGCGCCCGGCCTGGGTGACGGCGTGGGACGTGTTCTGCACTGTTCTCGGTCCTGGTGCGTTCCGGGTGGCGGTCATGGTCGTCATCGTGGTCGCGCTGATCCGCCGCCGGTTCCGGCTCGCGGTGTTCCTGCTGCTCAGCGTGGAACTCAGCGGTGTGCTGACCGAGGCCGCCAAGTACATCGTCGACCGGCCCCGGCCGGACACCGCGATGGTGTCCGCGCTGTCGACCTCGTTTCCGTCGGGTCACGCCCTGGGCGTGATGGTGTCGGTTGCCGCGGTGCTGACCGTGGCACTGCCGGCGGTGCGCCCGGGGCTGCGCGGTTGGCTCATCGCGCTCGGAATCGTGGTCATACTCACCATCGGCGCCGGCCGGGTGGTGCTCAACGTGCACCACCCCTCGGACGTCATCGCCGGCTGGGCCCTCGGGTACGCCTACTTCGTCGTGTGCCTGCTGCTGGTGCCGCCGTGGCCGGCCGTCACGGCACAGGACGAAACACCGGCAGCGCTCGATAGCGCACGCTGAAGCTCGCCTCGGACAATTCGGTGCCCACCTCGCCGTCGAGCGCCAGCACTGTGGGCCCGTCCACGGAACGGAACGCGAACTCCGGTACCCGCAGCTCGTGGTAGAGCGGACTGCGGGTGAGTCGGCCGAGCACCCCTGCGGTGAGGATCCGCAGTCGACTGAAGCGGCGCCCGGTCTCCAGGATGCGCACGTCGAGCAGGCCGTCATCCATCCGGGTGCGCCGCGACGGAGCGAAACCCGTTGGCAGATAGGTGGAATTACCCAGGAAGAACAGCGAGGTCTGCAACGTCTTGTTGTCGTAGCAGATCCGGACCGGTTCGCCGCGGCGCAGCGTGTAGAACATCGCGTAGATCCCCGCCAGCGGCTTACCGATCTTGTGTTCCAACTTCTCGCGGGTCTGGACGAACCGCGGATACGCACCGATGCTCGCAGTGTTGATCACCATCTGCTTCTCGTTCAGACACACCATGTCGACGCATGACACCATGCCCTGCTGGATCGCGGCGACCGTTCGCGCGGTGGTCTCGCACCCGATGTCCTTGGCGAAGTGGTTGAACGTGCCCGCGGGAAAGACCGCGAGCGGTACGCCGACCTCGATGGCGATGGCCGCGGCCGCGGCCACCGTGCCGTCGCCGCCACCGATGCCCAACACCTCTGCGCGCTCAGCGGCCGACCGCAGCACCTCCTCCACGTCGTCGTCCTCGTCGAGTTCCACGATCTCGGCGTCCGGCAGCGCCGCGCGGACTTCGTCGAGTACCCGCGCGCCGGTGCCGCTGCCGGAGGCCGGGTTGATGACGAGGGTGACGCCTTTTCCGTGGGGACGCGGCGGTGTTTCCACGCGCAGCGGATCTGCGCTGGGCAGTCGGGTTTCCACGATCGGGGGCACGATCCGTGCTCCGAGCACCGCGATCCCGGCTCCGATGCCGAAACCGGCCAGTACGTCACCGGGGTAGTGCGCGCCGGTGGCCACCCGCGACATTCCGACCAGCCCTGCCAGCAATGCCAGCCCGAGACCCGCCGGGGGATTCTCCAACCCGACCCCGACCGCGAACGCCGCGGCGCTGGCTGAATGACCCGAGGGCAGTGAGTTCGAGGTCGGATGCCGGTGGGTCTGGCGCGCCAGCGGAACGAAGCTCCAATTCGGTCGATCACGCTTCCAGACCCGCTTGGCCCCCTGGTTGGTGAGCAGGCTGGTCACGGCCAGTGACGCGACACCGCGCACCGCGCCGCGCTTCACCGAGGGACTGCCGAACGCCGCCAATCCGGCCGCGATCGCGAACCACAGCTTCGAATGGTCTGCGGCCCTGGTCAGCGGAGGCATCACGGCATCGATGAGCGGGCTCGGCGACTCTGCCACCGCCTCGAAGACCTCGCGGTCCAACGTGCCGAGGCCGGCCCCGATCTGTCGAATGCCACGGCCGCGACGTCGCCCAGGCAGAAGGTCCATGACGCCCAACCTAGCCGCCGGAACCTATTGACAAATTTATTTGTCAACGCCGATAGTGGGTGCGTGCTCGATGTCGAAGTGATCGCCGACCCCGCGGCGGCCGTCAGCGCGCTCGACCCGATCCGCGGCAGGCTGCTGGCCGAACTCGGCGAACCGGCCTCGGCGGCCACCCTGGCCACCCGGGTCGGTATCTCCCGCCAGAAGGTCAACTATCACCTGCGGGCCCTGGAAACCCACCAGCTGGTACAGGCCGCCGGGGAACGCCGGTGGGGCGGGCTGACCGAGCGCCTGCTGGTCGCGACGGCCTCGTCCTACGTCATCGCACCCGGTGCACTGGGCCCCATCTCGGCCGATCCTGATCGCACGCGCGACCGGATGTCGGCCAGCTACCTGATCGCGGTCGCCGCCCGCGCGGTCCAGGAGGTCGGCGAGCTGTGGCGCACCGCCAGGGCCAAGAACAAGCGACTGGCCACGCTGTCCATCGACACCGCGGTGCGGTTCCGCTCCGCCGCCGACCGGGCTGCGTTCACCGAAGAGCTGGCCGACGCCGTGACCACGCTGGTCGCGCGCTACCACGACGAATCCGACCCGCGCGGGCGCGCGCACCGGGTGGTGCTGGCCGCCTACCCGATGCCGGCCGGCGAACAACCGAAAGGAGAGCCAGATGGTGCTGAAGAAGGACGGTGACCACCGCCGCGTCGAGATGGAGTTCCTCGTCCCCGGTACTCCCGAGCAGGTCTGGGCCGCGATCGCCACCGGCCCGGGGATGAGCGCCTGGTTCACACCGACCACCGTCGACGAACGCGTGGGCGGCGAGATCCACTTCGACTTCGGTGACGGCCAGACCAGTTCCGGAGTGATCACCGAATGGGAACCCCCGCAGCGCCTGGGTTACCAGGAGCACGGGTGGAGCGGTGACGCGCCACCGGTGGCCACCGAGGTGGTGGTGACGAGCCACTCCGGCGACCGCTGTGTGGTCCGCATGGTGCACAGTCTGTTCACCGATCGCGACGACTGGGATGGCGAACTGGAGAGCTTCGAGACCGGTTGGCCCGGGTTCTTCGAGGTGCTGCGGCTGTATCTGCGCGAGTTCGCGGGACAGCCCGCGGCCAACGCGATGGTGGCCACCACCCACCCCGGAGGCCTGGTACAGGCATGGGCAGCGCTGGCGCCCGCGCTGGGAGTCGCTGGAGTCGATGTGGGGCAGAAGGTCGAAAGCCCGAAGGCGGCACCGCGATTGGCCGGCGTGGTGGAACGCATCCAGCAGACCCCCGATTTCCGCGACGTCATGGTGCGGCTGGACGCGCCGTGCCCGGGCATCGCCGTGGTGGGGGGCTGCCTGGCAGGGGGCCGAACCAGGCTGATGATCAGCCTCTATCTGTACGGGGAGGGCGCCGCCGACACCGCCGACGCAGAAACCCGGAAATGGCACACGTGGATGGCACAGTTGACGCATGCCGAAAGCTGCGCGACCTGATCGTCGCCGCACCATCGCGCGCCGGCTACCGATCGCGGTCTGCCTGACGCTGCTGTGCGCCTTCCTCGCCGCACCGCAGGCGGCCGCGTTCTCGCCGTGGTTCGCGAACTCGGTCGGGCCGGCCACCCAGGTGCTCGCCGTCACCGGCACCGGTGGATCCGACGCCAAACTCGACGTCTGGCAGCGCACCGCGGCCGGCTGGCAGCCGGTGGCGGGCGGGGTCGGCATACCGGCCAAGATCGGCCAGAAAGGCATGTCACCCAATCACTTCGACGGGTCGATGATGACACCGAAGGGGATCTACACACTGGACTTCGCCTTCGGTACGCAGCCCGATCCCGGCGGTGGTCTCAGGTATGTGCAGGTGGGTCCGAATCACTGGTGGGACGGCGACATGTCCAGCCCGACCTACAACACCATGCAGGTGTGCGACAGGCAGAACTGCCCGTTCGACACGTCGTTGAGCGCCGGCACCGAGAACCTCGACATCCCGCAGTACGCGCACGCAGTGGTGATGGGTGTCAACAAGGAACGCATTCCCGGCAAGGGCGGCGCATTTTTCGTGCACAGCACCGACGGCGGCGCCACCGCGGGCTGCGTCGCGATCGACGACGCCACCCTGGTGACGATCATGCGCTGGCTCCGACCCGGCGCGATGATCGCCATCACCGAGTGAGTCAGAGATACCGAGTGAGTCAGAGATTCAGCGCGCGGCCGGCCTTGACCTTGAAATTCAGCCCCTCCGTGCTCATCGACGCGTCGTAGGTACGGTCGTAGCCGGTTTCGCTGATCCGCCAACCGTCGGCGGTACGGCGGTAACGGTCGTGGTAGAAACCGGCCCCGATCAGCATGAAGTGGAAATCCGGGGCGATCACCCGGTCCTGCAGGTACCAGATGCCGGTCGCCTCGTCACCGTCCACGGTGATCTCGGGGTGGGTCACCCGGTGCTCGGTGAGCACCGACGCACCCAGCGAGCTGCGCATGAAATCCACCAGTTCGTCGCGGTTGGTGAAGTGGTGTTCCTCGCCGATGGACTCGCCGTAGCGACCGATGACATCCTCGGTGAGAGTGTCGGCGAACTCGTCCCAGTGCTTGGTGTCCAGAGCGCGCAGGTAGCGGTACTTGACCAGTTTGATGTCATCGATGTCACTCATGGCCGACATTGCAGCACACCGCGTAGCGGTTTCGTGGCTGCGGTCGCGAAATCGTCTAGGGTGGCCTGAGTTATGAGCGATGCGTTGGGGTTGTCCGTCGGAACCACCAACCTCGCCGCGGCGACAGTCGGCCGCCAGCCGGTGATCCGGCGCTCCGTGCTCACCCTGTACGGCCACGCCGCCCCCGAGGTCGGTGCCGACGCTGCTCGTCCCGGCGGGGTGATGCTGCACGGGTTCGTCGAGCGCGTCGGCGACTCGGTACCGCTGGTCGCCGGTGACGGGAACAGCTATCCGGCCGAGCAGTTGGTGGTCGAGGCGCTGGAAACGATGGCCGGGCTGGCGTCGGCGCAGGCCCCCGGTGACGTCGCGATCTCCGTGCCGTCCTACTGGCGACCGGAGATGACCGCGGCGCTCGCCGACACACTGCGGGCCAGCGATGTGCTCAGCCCGGGCGGGACCCGTCCGCGGCTGATCCCGGATTGCGAGGCCGCGCTGACCGCGCTGAACGCCAACCCGGGTCTGGACCGTCGCGGGGTGGCGGTGCTGCTCGACTTCGGCGGTGGCGGAACCAGCATCACGCTCGTCGACGCGGCATCGGCGTTCACGGTGATCGGAGGGACCGAACGGTTCCCCGACTTCGCCGGTGATCAGATCGATCAGGCGGTGCTCGCCCATGTGCTCGACGGTGTCGGTGTCGGTGGGGATGTCGACCCGGCCCAGACCGCCGCGGTCGGATCGCTGAGCGCGCTGCGGGAGCAGTGCCGGGCCGCCAAGGAGCGCCTCTCGGTGCAGACCGCGACCGAGGTGACAGCCGATCTGCCCGGCTTCTACGGCGACATCCGACTGACCCGGGGTGAGCTGGAGGAGTTGATCGCCCGCCCGCTCGACGGTGTCTTCGGCGCACTTCAGGACGCCCTCGCGCGTCAGAGCATCGGCTGGAGCAGCGTCTCCACGGTCGCGCTTGTCGGTGGCGGTGCCGCTATCCCCTTTGTCACCGAACAGGTTTCACAGCGGTTGCAGGTTCCCGTGGTAACCACCCCGCGGCCCGCGCTGGATGCGGCGGCCGGCGCCGCGCTGGTCGCCGCGTACGGCCGAAGTGCCGAGACGGCCACCGTCGCCACCCCCGAGGCGGACAGCACCTACGCGCTGGCCTGGTCGCAGGACGATTCACCGGTCGATGATGTCGTCCCGTACACCGGAGAGATTCCCGAGGAGCGGCCGAATCCGTATGCGCTCTCGGGTGCCTACGAAACCGAGGTCATCCCGCCCGACGACCGGGACCGCGAGACCGCGTCCGGCCCGCGTGTGCCACTGTCGGTGACGGGAGTGGTGGCAGCGCTGGCCCTGCTCGCGGTCGGCGGTGCCGCCATCGCGCTGACCAGCGTCGACAGTTCGGAGCCTACGACGCCGACACCCGGCAACGTGCCGCTGAGCAGCGCTTTGGTGCCGTCGGCCGAACCGCCGCCTGCAGAGACGGTCACCGTCCCGCAGCAGACCGTGCAGCCGCCCCCGCCGGAGACGGTCGCACCGCCGGTGGTGACCACGCCGCCGACGGTGGCTCCGACCACCACCGCGCCGACCACGACCACCACGACGCCGACCACCACCACGACCACGACGACGACCACCACGACGACCACCACGACGACCACCACCCCCACGACGACGACCCCGCAAACGACGACCCCGCCCCCGACGACCCCGCCGACGACCCCGCCCCCGACGACCACGCCCCCGACGACCAACCCGGTGACCCCGCCCCCGACGACCAATCCGGTGACCACGACCTATCTGGACGTGCCGTTCGTCCCGGTCCCCATCCCCATCCCGGTTCCAGACGCACCCTGACCGGCGCAGTCGGGCGTCCAGGTGGTCATTCCCGCGTCAAGAAATAGGGATTTCCCCGATTCCTCCCGGGTGGCCGCACGCCTATGTTTGCAGCGTCGGTTCGATCGGCTGCGGAGGGGACAGCCGATCGGGCCGATCTCGATGCCGCGCGTAGGAGGCTGACCGGGGCGACCTGCACGAGAATGAGGGCATGGCCGTCGAACAGAACACCAAGGTCGCGATCGTCGGGATGGGCAGCGTGGGCACCGCGATCGCGTATGCCTGTTTCATCCGCGGCTCCGCCGGATCGCTGGCGCTCTACGACGTCAACGCCGCCAAGGTGCGGGCCGAGATGCTCGACCTGAACCATGGCAGCCAGTTCGTCCCGCACTGCCGGATCTCGGGCTCCGACGACATCGCCGTGACGGCCGATGCAGCCGTCGTGGTCGTGACAGCAGGGGCCAAACAGAAACCGGGTCAGAGCCGGCTGGAGCTGGCGGCGGCCAACGTGGCGATGGCCAAGACATTGACACCCCAGTTGCTGGCACATTCTCCCGATGCGGTCGTCGTACTGGTGACCAACCCGGTCGACGTGGTCACCTTCGCTGCCGCCCAGTCTGTCGACGCCCCGGCCGGGCACGTGTTCGGATCGGGAACGGTGTTGGACTCCAGCCGGTTTCGCTATCTGATCGCCGAGCGGGCCGGCTTGGCGGTCGGCAACGTGCACGGGTTCATCGTCGGTGAGCACGGAGACTCGGAGATCTCGCTGTGGTCGAGTGTGTCGGTCGGAGGGGTGCCCGCGGCGCGGTTCCGTCGCGACGGCGCCCCGGTGTTCGACGAGGCGAACCGGCACCGCATCTCGGCGGAGGTCGTCAACGCCGCGTACGAGATCATCGCAGGCAAGGGCGCCACCAACCTGGCGATCGGGCTCTCCACGGCGCGCATCGTCGAGGCCGTGCTCGGCGATCAGCACCGGGTGCTGCCGGTGTCCACCGTGCAACACGGCGCGCACGGCATCTCGGGGGTGGCGTTGTCGCTGCCGACGGTGGTCACCGCCCGGGGTGCGGGTCAGGTGCTGGAGGTTCCGCTCTCGGAGCCGGAGCTGGCGGGACTGCAGGCCTCGGCGAGCACGCTGCACGCCGCGCAGCAGTCCTTAGGGCTGTGACCGGCGCTCAAGCCAGCCGCGTCCCATCTTGGCCGCGCGTGCCAAGGCACCGCACTCACCGAAGTAGGCGGCCAGCGCGCCGACACCCGGGATCAGGCCGAGCATCCGGAACGGAGCACGCGGGTGGGGTCGCTTGGCGAGTTCGTCGCCGATGGCGTCGAACAGACCCATGAGATTCCACAATGCCCGCACCAACCCCAGCGGATGCTGCGGAATCTCTGCCAGCGGTTGACCGGTGTTCGGTTCGTACACCACGACCGACAGGTCGCGGTCGCACAGCACCGAGGCCAGCATGCGGACCTGGGTGCGATGGTCGGTCACGCCGAGCTCACCGGCCACCGCGCACAGCACGGTGGCCTGGCTCACGAACCCCAGCAGATCCTGGATCGGCAGCCGACGGGCCAGAATCCCGAACGCCCCGGGGAACGCCACCCCGAGATTGTTCAGCGCGCCGACGCGCCACACCCACCAGTGGATCCTGGCGTCGGTGCTCATCTCGTCCCAGGCCGGGGTGCCGGGCAGATCGGCGGCGTTGAGCAGCCGGCCGACACCGTCGTCGCGTCGTTTCAGCGCGAGCGGATCCAGCCCGGCCAGACCGTCGAGCAACGGATTGATGATGCGCACCGCGGCAGTCAGAGCGGCCTCGACGCCGGCATCGGTGATCTGGACAGCCGGCGTCGGCAACCGGGTCGGCAGCATGGTCACCGTCTTTTCATGTCCTGCCGACCGGATCCTCAAACGTCAGAACTTCAGGTAGCCGCCGTCCAGACGCAGCACATCGCCGGTGTGGTAGGCACTGGCCGGGGACGCGAGGTACACCGCGACACCCGCGATGTCGTTCGCGGCGCCCCAGCGGCGCAGTGGTACCCGTGGCAGCACCCGCGCACCGAACCGCTCGTCGGCCAATGCATGCGCGGTCATCTCGGTGTCGAACCAGCCCGGCTGGATCGTGTTCGCCCGGATCCGGTGTCTGGCCAGCTCGACGGCGAGGCTGTCCATCAGCGAGGTCACGCCGGCCTTGGACGCGGCATAGGCCGGTTGACGCGGCATGCCCTGCAGCGCACCCAGGCTCGACACCCCGACCAGGCTGCCGCCCCGGCCCGCCTGGATCATCTGGCGGGCCGCCTCACGCAGCGTGACGAAGACCCCGTCAAGGTCGACGCGGGTGACCTCCCGGAACTCGGCCAATGAGGTGTCGAGTACCGGGGTGAATCTTCCGCCCACCCCGGCATTGGCGAAACATGAATCCAGGTAACCGAATTCGGCTCTGATGTGGGCCATCACGTCGGTGACCGCCGCTTCGTCGGTGACATCGCATACCAGGGGCAGCACCGCGTTGCCGTGGCGGCGCAACGCCGCCGCGGCGGCATCCAACCGCGGTGCGGAGCGGCCCAGGATCGCAACCGATGCGCCGGCCCGGGCCAGACCCTCGGCCATACCCAGCCCGATCCCGGACCCGCCGCCGGTCACGACGGCCACCTGGCCGGTGAGATCGAACGGGTTGGCGGCGGCGTCGGTCACCAGGCCGACCCTACGCGGGCGCCCGCTTCGCGAACTCGGGTGCGCGTTCGGGTCGTACCCCCACCCCGACCAGGAACGCCGGCAGCACGCTCAGCCACGGCGCCCGCGCCACGGTACGAACCGCGCCCGGGGGCGGGCCGGACAACTCACCGCGCAGGATCGGACCCAGGAACCGCTTGTCGACCTGGCATTGCACGGCCTGGGTGAGTGCGGTCGGAAGCACCCGGCGCCGTCGCACCGCGGCCAGGTCGCGATCGGTTACCGCACCGCTGCGCAGCGGTGCGGCCAGTATCCGGGCCGCGGCCACCGCGTCCTGGATGGCCACGTTGATGCCCACGCCGCCGGCCGGTGACATCGCGTGGGCGGCGTCGCCGATGCACAACAACCCCGCGGTGTGCCAGCGCCGCAACCGGTTCACCCGGACGTCGAGATGCTTGACGTCGTCGAGGGTGGTGATGGTGTCGACGGTGGACCCGGCCTCGGGCAGCAGTGCCAGCACGTCGGCGCGGAACGCATCGAGTCCGCGCGCCCGAAGTCGGGCGTCGGCGCCCTTCGGGATCAGCATCGCGATCTGCAGGTAGCCCTCCCGCGGGATGACGATCATGGCCTTGCCCGGGGCGATCCGGGGCAGCAGCGTGAAGATGGTGTCGTCGGACGGCCGGGGCAGCCGGAACCACCATGCGTCGAAGCTGACCGGGAACTCGCGTACCTGTAGCCCGGCCGGCTCGCGCAGCACCGAACCGCGACCGTCGCAGCCGACGGTCAGGTCGGCGCGCAGTTCCCCCGGCCCGTCGGCTCCCTGATACCGCACCCCGACGACGCGGCCCCGCTCGCGGATCAGTCCGGTCACTTCGGTGCGCATCCGCAGGGTGAACGTCGGCTCGGCCTGTCCGGCCTCGGCGAGCAGGTTGAGCAGATCCCATTGCGGCACCATCGCGATATACGGATGCGGCTGACGCAGGCGGCCGAAGTCCACCATCGTCACCGGATGGCCCGGGGTGAGCTCGATCGTGGCGCGCTGCAGCCGGCTGTGCGGTAGGGCGGCGAATCGCGGCCACAGTCCGAGTTCGTCGATCAGCCGCAGTGTGCTGGGGTGCACGGTGTCACCACGAAAGTCACGCAGAAAATCCGCGTGCTTCTCCAGCACCGTGACATCGACGCCGCCGCGGGCCAGCAGCAGACCCAGCACCATGCCCGCCGGCCCGCCACCGACGATGGCGCAGGTGGTTCTCCCGCTCACCCGATCATGGTGACATGTGCGCTCAGTCGATGGAACTCCGGTAGTCGATTCCCTGTTGGGCTGCCTGCGCCCATTCGTTCATGTCCACCACGGGATGGATCTGGAAGGCGTTGAACGGAGCGAACTTCATTGTCTCGGTGAGTAGTTCGGTCGGATTAACGGTTTCCACGATTGCGAATCCGCCCTCACCGTCAACCCGTCCGACGAACTGGTGGAAGGTCGTGCCGGCCGGCGGCTGCCACTTCGAGAACAGCTCCAGAGCGCGCTGCAGGGCTTCTTCGTTGTCTTTCCCGGAAGCGCCGAGACGCGACGTCCAGGTCATGGCGTATTTCATCGGATCCTCCTGTCGCTGGGCGGATCGCCCGAGCCAAGTGTCCTCCGCCGACGGTGGCGCGGAGGTGAAACCGCCGAGCCCGTCGTCGGCTCCTTGAACCCCCAAAAGTTAGTTCGCACAATGGGGTTTAGCTACCCCGAACGACATCGGCGCGGGGACTTTCGCCTCTATCGGAGTCCGCGGGGTGTCACCGACGATGGCGCCGGCAAGCACTGGCGAAAGGTTCGGGTTATGCCGACTACACACAGGCCGGCGAGAGCGTGGACCCCCGAGGGCATCGACGCGACGGTCGACTCCGCGTCCGCCGCGGCCGCAGAGTTCCGCAAACTCGACCAGTGCCAGGTCGACGACATCGTCGAAGCCATGGTGCGGGCCGGCCTCCGCGCGGCGGCCGAACTGGCCGGTGTGGCGATCGAGGAGACCGGCTTCGGAGTGTTCGAGGACAAGGTCGTCAAGAATTACGTCGCCACCGAGTTCCTGCACGACTACCTACGCGACAAGAAATCGGTCGGGGTCGTCGAGGAAGACGTCGAGAACAACATCGTGCGCATCGCCGAACCGATCGGTGTGGTGCTGGCGATCACCCCGGTCACCAATCCGACGTCGACGGTGTTGTTCAAGGCGATCGTCGCCGCGAAGACCCGCAACGCCATCGTCTTCCGGCCCTCGCCGCACGCGGTCCGGTGCTGCCAACGCAGCGTCGAGATCCTGCGCGAGGCCGCCGAGGCGGCCGGAATGCCGGCCGGTGCGCTTCAAGTCATCCCGGACGCCGACCACGAGGTGACCCACTACCTGTTCAGACATCCTGAGGTGGACTTCATCTGGGTCACCGGTGGGCCGAGGATCGTCGCGCTGGCGAACGCCGCAGGCAAACCGGGACTGTGCGTGGGTCCCGGAAACGCCCCGATCTACCTCCACAGAACAGCCGACGTCAAAGGCGCCGTCGTTGACATCCTCATCTCGAAAACCTTTGACTCGTCGGTGATCTGCCCGGCGGAGCAGACCTGCATCATCGACGATGAGATCTACGACGCGATGATCGCGGAGTTCGAGCGGATGGGTGCCCGCCTGCTGACCGACGCGCAGACCGACGCGATCATCCGGTTCGCGTTCGGATGCGGCGACACCATCTCACTCGATGCGTTGGGACAGAAGGCCCCGGAACTGGCCGCGCGGGCGGGATTCACGGTGCCGCCCACGGTGACGGTGCTGTTGGCGCCGCTGCCCGCCGAGTTGAGCGAGCTCGCCGCGCACCCGCTGCTGGCCGAGAAGCTGATGCCGGTCCTCGGCGTGGTCCGGGCCCGCAATGTCGAGCACGCCATCGACGTCGCGGTACTGGTCACCGAACACGGCGGGCTGGGACATACCTCGGCGGTCTACGCCGACGACCCGGCCGTGGTGGACGCCTACAGCGCGGCGGTGCGGACCGGCCGCATCCTGGTGAACGCACCGACCGCGGTCGGTGCCCTCGGAGGTGTCTACAACAATCTGACTCCGACGTTCTCGTTGGGCTGCGGAACCTGGGGCGGGTCGAGTACCACCGAGAACGTCAACTATCGACAGCTGCTCAACATCAAAACCGTCGCACGGCGCCGGACCCCACCGCAGTGGTTCCGGGTGCCGTCGAACACCTATTTCAACGCCGGAGCCCTGGAGAACCTGCGCGACCTCGACTGTGAGTCCGCCATCATCGTCACCGACGCCGACGGGGACGAGCGCGGTGTGGCCGACCTGATTCGCGGCAAACTGCGCGCCCACCATGTGCAGGTGTTCGCCGAGGTGCCCCCGGAACCGGACGAGGTGACCATCCGGCGCGGGGTGCAGTCGCTGGAGCGCGCACAACCGCAGGTGCTGATCGCGGTCGGAGGCGGGTCGGTGCTCGACGCCGGCAAGGCGATGCGGTTGTTCTTCGAACACCCGGAGAAGACGCTCGACGAGTTGACGATGCCGTTCTTGGACCCCCGCAAGCGGGTGGCGGAGTATCCGACCGACCGGCACCGGCTGCAGCTGGTCGCCGTCCCGACGACGTCGGGCACCGGATCGGAGGTGTCACCGGCGGCCGTGCTCACCGTCCGTGGCAGAAAGCAGACGCTGGTCGACTACAGCCTGGTGCCCGACCTGGCGATCGTCGACCCCGTGCTGACGTCCTCGATGCCGCCCACCCTCACCGCGGACACCGGCGTCGACGCGCTGACCCATGCGCTGGAGGCGGCCGTCTCGATCTTCGCGTCGCCGTACACCGACGCGCTGTGCGCGCAGGCGGCGCGGCTCATCTTCGACGCTCTTCCCCGGGCGTATGCCGATCCGCAGGATCTGGCCGCGCGGACCGACATGTCGAACGCCGCGACGCTGGCCGGGCTCGCCTTCTCGAATGCCTTCGTCGGCACCAACCATGCGCTTGCCCACGCCGTGGGAGCGCGGTTCGGCATCGCGCACGGCCGGGCGAACGCGATCTTCCTGCCGCACGTGCTCGGCTACAACGCGGCGCTGCCGAGCAAGTTCATGCCCGCACCCGGTTACTCGGCCTACGTCGCCCCCGACAAATACGCCCAGATCGGCCGACTCATCTTCGGTGGCCACAATCCCGACGACTGTCGGAACCGGTTGTTCCGCGGCGTCGGGAACCTGCTGGCGGTGGTCGGGATGCCGCGCTCACTCAAGGAACTCGGCGTGCCCGAGGATGCGTTCGCCGCGGGCCTGCCCGAACTGGCGATGACCGCATTCGAGGATCTGAGCAATCGCACCAATCCGAGGATGCCGTTGGTGAGTGAGATCGCGGAGTTGTTGCGGCTGGGCTACGACGGGCCCGCTGCGCCGGAGTGAGTGGGGTGCCGGCCGATGGAACCGCTGGAACCGCTGGACGCGGCGATGATCACCGCGGAGGTGCTCTCCGAACCGTTGCACACTGCCGCGGTGTTGATCCTGTGCCCGCCGCCGGGAGCCGGACCCGACTACGCCGACGTGCTCTACCGGGCCGCGTTGGCCGAGACCGCCGACCTGGATCCGAGATTCCGCCGGCACCCGCACGCGGGAATCGACACCGCGGGCCTGTGGGTGTGGCGCACCGACCACACCGTCGACATGCGAGCGCATCTGCGCCGGTGCAGCCTGCCCGCCGGAGCTGACCGCGACGAGCTGTGGCAGTTGATCAGCCGGTTGCACAGCGAACCCCTGGAGCGGTCCCGGCCGATGTGGATGGCCTACATCATCGACGGTCTGCCAGATGGCCGTTTCGCGTTCTACATCAAGGTGCACCACACCGTGATCGACGGTGTGGCCGGATTGGCGATGATCGCCGACGCGCTGAGCTCCGACCCCGACCGGCGCTGCATGCGGCCGATCTACGCCAACGAGGCGAAGCAGCCAGGCCGGGGCGGCGCCGGCCGGGGTGGCCCGATTCCCAATCCGTTGTCCCTGGCCGGTGCGTTGGCCCGGTTCACGTTGCAGCTGGCCCTGGGCGAAGTGTCCACGGTGGCAACCAGTCTCGTGTCGGGGACCGCGGTGCTGCCGCTCGCTGCCCCGTACACCAGGTTCAACGGCCGGGTCGGGCGGGACCGCACCTTCGCCGGCGGGAGCTGGCCCAAATCCCGTATCCGCGCGGTCCAGGCCGCAGCCGGGGTGACCGGCAACGACGTGCTCACCGCGGTGGTCGGCGGAGTGCTGCGCGAATGGCTCCTCGCACGCGACGAGCTACCGAAGGCATCGCTGGTGGCCATCTGCCCGGTGACCGTGCGCGGCCGTGAGCACAGCGCCGCCGAGGACGAACACGGCAACCTGTTCGGTCTGCAGTTGTGCCCGTTGGGCACCGACCTGTCCGATCCGGCCGCCCGGCTGCAGCACATCCATCGGGCGATGTCGTGGGTCAAGCGCCAGGTGGCCGACCGCGGCCCGAATGCGACGATGCTGCTCCTCGCGCCCAGCATCGCGTGGACCGTGCTGACGGCGAATGTGCCGTTCGCGCCGCGCATCCGGCGCGGCTACAACGTCTCGATCTCCGGCGTACCCGGTCCTGACGTCGAGATGTATTGGAACGGGGCGCATCTGGAAGAGATCTACCCGGTCTCGACCGCCATCGACGGGCAGGCGCTGAACGTGACGATGTGCTCCTACGCCGACCGGGTGACGTTCGGTTACGTCTCCGGCAGCGACGTGGTGCCTGACATCGGTTCGCTCGTCGCGCTGACCGAGCGGGTGCTCACCGAGTTGGAGGACGCCACTCAGGCCTCGGCGGCGACGTGACCCTGGCCCGCACCGGGTTGCCGGGTCGGCGTGATCCGTCCCTTCACTCCCTTCACCGAGGCCCGATCCAGCAGCTCCTGGTAGAAGGCGGCGGACACCACCGCGCTGCGGGTGAGCAGGAACCCGCTGAAGCCGCTCGGGTCGCTGACGATGGCCCACTGGTAGTCGGGGTCAAGATCCACGATCCAGTAGTTACCCGGCGGGTTGGCTGAGGCGGGACCGAAGAACCGCACATTGAGCTTGTTGTTGTCGGGGTCCACCGGCAGGGCCGACCCGACGATGGAGGACTTCGGGCCGTTGTTGACGAAGTAGTTCCCGGAGTTCACCACCTTGATCGAGCCGTCGGGGTTGAGGCTGTAGACGGCCTTGGTGTTGACCAGTCCGATCGAGAAGAACTGTTTGACGCTGCCGACCTCGAACCAGGTGCCCAGATAGCGGTCGAGGTCGACCACCGGTGGTGGGGCCAGCACCACGGCGGCGGTGTCGCCCATGACGATGTACTCGTCGGGCGCCCCGTAGATCCCGTTGCCGTCGAGCGGACCCAGACCCTGGTACATGTCGTTGATCCAGCCGGTGGCAAGCGTGTAGACCGCTGCGGTGTTGGCGGCCGGGGAGAAGCCGGTCACCAGCTGGGCGAAGAAGTCGATCAGCGGGTTGCTGCCGATCAGGGAATCGACGTGCGAGCCCCCGGCCAGCGTCGCACCGACGAACCTGTCCGGGCGCGCTGCCACCAGCTCCTTGGTGGTGGCGCCGAACAGGTTCCACAACTGGGGCGGCGCGGCGACCTGGTAGACCGGGACATAGGGATCGGCCAGCTTCTGCAACGCACCCGGGACGACGCCGGTGAACGAGAAGCCGTCGAACATCACCACACCGCGCAGATCCCGATCGTTGCCGGGATCGGCGGCATAGAAGCCGCCGACAGCGGTGGCGAAACCACCGCCGGCCGAGTGCCCGGACATTATGAAGTCCTCCGGCAGCGGGCCGGGCAGGCCCGCCGCGTTCGCGCTGACGTTCAGCGCCCCACGGTCGCCGAGGAACATCGCCGCGACGGCCTGCTGCGTGGGAACCCCGTTGATCCAGCAGCCGCCGCAGCGCAACGACGGGAACGAGGGCAGGTTGGCGGCCACCACGACGCTGTTGGTCTGCTGGGACAGCGTTTTGGCCAGCGCCGAGTAGAACGACTTGGTGCCGAGGAATCCGTGCTGCAGCCAGATCACTCCGGTCGCCGAGACCGAACCGTCCGCTTGGGTGGGGAAGTACCAGTCGGCGCGGGTGGTGAAGCCCTTGGACGTCACGGGGATCGTCAGCTTGGCCTGACCGGTTCTGACGCCGGTGACCGTGGCGGGCGCTGCCAGGGACTGGAGCGGACTGTCCTGAACCGGGCCGTCCTGAACCGGAGTGTCCTCGACCGGAGTGTCCTCGACCGGAGTGTGCTCGGGGGCTTTCGCGGCGGTTTCGGTGGCGGTGATGGTTTCGGTGATGTCTGCGGTTTCGGCGTCGTCGGCGTCGGCGTCGGTGTCGGCGGTTTCGGCGTCGGTGTCGGCGTCGGTGTCGGCGGTTTCGGCGTCGGCGTCGGCGTCTGCGGTGTCTGCGGTTTCGGCGTCTTCGTCCGCGGCGTCGGTGTCGGTGTCGGTGTCGTCGGTGTGCGCTCGGGTGTCTGAGCCGGCGGTCTGTGACGCCGGTTCACCCGACGGCGCCGTGCCGGCGGGCGAGTCGGACTCGGCCGCGGCGATACCGGCCCCGGTCCCCAGCGCGATGCAGGCGCCGGCGCCGAAGGTCCCCAACCAGAGCGCCCATCGTGTCGATGTCACCGCGGCAATGTAACCGGGGATCAGTCCCCGGTGAACAGAATTGTCGCCGACGTCAGCGACACGTCATGATGCACCCGCTCGGCTGCGACTGCCGGAACCGTCGGTCAGAAGACCCGGATCCAGTCCACCAGCATCTCCGCGGGATAGGTGCCACCGGCCGGTTCACGACCGCCGGAACCGCCGACGGCGATGTTGAACACCGGCGCCATGGTGAATCCGGGATCGTTGAAAGGCCATTCCGGCAACGAGTTGGACGGAACCGTGAAGAAGGGCTCCATCCCGGGCTGGTAGTCCTTCCAGAAATACATCCCGGCCGGCTGCCAGGTCATACGCCAGGTATGCCAGTCTCCGTCGATCGGATGCTTGTGGGTCTGGAACATGGTGCCGTCGAGCTTTGCGTGCACGGTGCTGCCCGAGGGCCAGTCCCGGTTGCCGTACCACTCCACGATGTCGATCTCACCGCCGCGCACCGGGTTGTCGTTGATCAACCAGAACGCCGGCCAGGCGCCGTCGGTGAGACAGTTGAGCTTCATCCGGGCTTCCCACGTCGTCCCGACGCCGCCCCGCCAGTTCCCGACGATCTTCGCGCTGGCGTACTTTTCCTGGATGTTGGCGCCCTCACCCCGGGTGGCGCGGATGACCAGGTTGCCCGCCCCGTCCTGGAAGACGTGCTCCTGGTCGGTGACGTAGCGCCCCATGTTGTAGGGCTTGTCCCATTCGACGGGATTCCGGATGGTCTCCCGGACCGGGACGATGAACCAGGACGCAGGGTCTGGGGGTGCACCGGCCGGGCCGTTGAACTCGTCGGCGAACAGCAACCCGGGCACGGCGGCCTCGGGAACCCCGGGTCCGCCCGGTCCGGGAGCCGGCGCATCACCGATCACCGGTTGGGCTCCGGCGCTGGGCAGCGGCAGAGCGGCAGCCGCCACCCCGAACCCCAGCATCAACATGGCGCTGCGACGATCCACGCTTGGCACCCCCAAACGGTAAACGCAGCGGGCGCGATTTGGGTCGCGAAACCGCCGGTGTGGCGGGATCTGCGTCCCGAAACGCCGGGGTCGGCTCAGCTGATCTCGACGTCGTCCTCGGCGTTGGCGCGGTTGAGCTGTGAGCGCAGGCGCAGCTTGTTGTACGCGCTGATCCCGATGACGATCACCAGCAGCGTGTACAGCGTGATGGTGATGGGTGTGCTGACCAGGGTCAGCGGATTGTTCTGTGAGTTGTTCATCGCGGCCCGCAACGACGACTCGGCGAGCGGGCCCAGGATCACCGCGATCAGCACCGGGGCGATCGGCACGCCGTAGCGGCGCATACCGAACCCGATGAGCCCGAGCACCAGCATGAACAGCACATCGACCATGGCTGCGCTGGCGGCGTACACCCCGAAGCAGGCGAACATCGCGATACCGGCGTACAGGTACTCCTTGGGGATGGTGAGCAGCCGGGCCCACAGCGGGGCGAACGGCAGGTTGAGGATCAGCAGGACGACCATCCCGATGATCAGGCTGGCCAGCAGGGCCCAGACGAGTTCGGCGTTGCGGCTGAACAGCAGCGGCCCCGGTTGGATGCCGTACTGCTGGAACGCGGCCAGCAGCAGCGCCGCAGTGGCCGAGGTGGGCAACCCGAGCGCCAGCAGCGCGCCCATCGCGGTACCCGCCGTCGAGTTCCCGGCGGCCTCGGGGGCCGCCACCCCGCGGATCGCGCCGGTGCCGAACAGCGGCTTGGCCCGCCGCTGGTCCAGTCGCTTCTCCAGGCCGTACGCCAGGAAGGTCGGCACCTCCGCGCCGCCGGCCGGGATCACGCCGAACGGCACCCCGATCGCCGTGCCGCGCAACCAGGCAGGCAGCGCGTCGCGGTACTCGGCCCGGGACAGGAAGGGCCGGCCCGAGGACGGGGTGAAGCTGCGATCATCGGGGCGTCCGATGCGGGATGCGACGTAGATGACCTCGCCCACGGCCAGCATGGCCACGGTGATCACCACGATGCTGACGCCGTCGAACAACGCGACGCTGCCGAATGTGAAGCGCTGCGATCCGCTGACCTGGTCGGTGCCGATCATCGCCAGCACCAGGCCGATCAGCAGCGCGGCCAGCCCCTTGAGCACCGATTCCGACACCACGGCCGAGGTCGCGATGAAGGCGAACACGGCGAGCGCGAAGTACTCGCCGGGGCCGAACTTGGTGGCCCAGTCGGCCAGCGCCGGTGCGAAGAACACCACCAGCACGGTGGCGATCATGCCGCCGATGAAGGCTCCGATCGCCGAGGTGGCCAGCGCCTGCGCGCCGCGGCCACGCCGTGCCATCCGGTGACCTTCGATGGAACCGGCGATCGCGGTCGAGTTGCCCGGGGTGTTCATCAGGATCCCGGCGATCGCGTCGCCGAACAGACCGCCGAAGTAGATTCCGGCGAACATGACCAGGGCCGCCAACGGGTCCAGCGTGAACGTGACGGGCAACAGCAGCGCCACCGCCATCGCCGAGCCCAGACCGGGCAGGACGCCGACCGCCGTGCCGATCAGCGCACCGATGAGAACGTAGAGCAGGTTGGTCGGTGTCAGGACTTCGGCGAATCCGCCGAGCAGACCGGTCAATGCGTCCATCAGAAGAGCCCCATGACGCCCGCGGGCAGGTTCAGGCCGAGCAATCCGCTGAAGATGAGTTGCATCACCGATGAGGCTCCGAGCCCGATGAGGATGTTCGGGACGTAGCGGGTGCTGCCAAGGCCGACGGTCACACCCCAGAACACCACGGCCCCGGCGATGATCCAGCCTGCCGGTTGCAGCAATACCGCGAACGCCACCAGCGAGCCGATCGTGATGCCGGCGGCCCGCCAGTTGCTCGACTGCTCGGGCCCGCCGAGCTCGGGATTGCGCAGGATGCTGACGGTGAGCAGCGCCGCCACCACAAAGCACAGCCCGGCGGTGATGGCAGGAAAAGCCTTGGGCCCGAAGATCTCCGAGTCGTCGGCGACCTCCATGTCGACGATCCCCCAGATCAGGAACACCCCCAGCGTGATCAGCAGCGCCGGCATGATCAACGCGCTTCTGCCGGCCCAGAACCGTTGCGGTGAGGCGGGGTTCGCCGAATCGGCGGAGACCTGGTCGTCTGTCGTCATACCAACCCCAGATCCTGCAGAATGGTCGTCACCCGTTCCTGCTCGGTAACCAGGAAAGCGCCGAACTCGTCGCCGGTGAGGAAGGACTCCTCCCAGCGGTTGCGTTCGACGGCGCTCTCCCACTGAGGGGTTCGGACCATCTCGGTGACGATGTCGATGAGCTCGGCCTGGTGCGCTTCGTCGATCCCGGGCGGTGCGACGTAGCCGCGCCAGTTCACCAGGTCGACGTCCGGGTACCCGGCCTCGTCGGCGGTCGGCGCGTCGAGCCCTTCCAGCCGCTGCGGTGCCACCACCATCAACGCGCGCAGCCGGCCGTCGAGCAGGAGATCCCGGAAATCGTTGTAGCCGCTGATGCCGACGTTGGGGGTGCCGGGTGCGGTGGAGAGCAGATTGATGGTGAGTTCGCCGCCACCGGCATAAGCCGCATAGCGCACCTCACCCGGGTCGATGCCGCCGGCCACCGCGAGTTGGGCGGCGATCATATGGTCGATACCGCCCGCCGATCCGCCGCCGATGGGCATCGCGGCAGGGTCCGCGCGCCAGGCCCCCACCAGGTCATCGATCGTCTGGAAGGGCGAGTCCGCTTGGACAGCAATGACTTCGAAATCCTCGGCGAGCCGCGCGATGGGGGTCATGTCCGACAGGTCGACCGGTGAGGCGTTGCGCGTGATGCCGCCGAGCATGACGGTGCCGGTCACCATCATGGTGCTGGAGTCCCCGGCCAGCCGCGACATCTGCCCCAACCCGATCGTCCCGCCCGCGCCCGGGATGTTGACGACCTGGACGTTGTTGACGATCCGGTCGGTGCGCAACGCTTGTTGGGATTCCCGCGCAACCAGATCCCACCCGCCACCGGCTGCGGCCGGGGCGATCAACGTCAGCTTGGCGCGGGCGTCGGCGCCGGATCCCGACCGGTTGGCCTCCACTGCCGCCGCCACCACCAGCACGCAGACGCAGAGCAGGCCGACGGTCCACCGCACGGCCGCTGTGACCCGCAAGGCAATCCCCTCCACGTCCCTCGATGTCGAGCTACCCGGTGATCCTTCCGCACTCTGTGACTCAGATCACCCTTATGAACATATTGGTCGCTGCGATCGTTGTGAACCCGAGCGACGCGAACGAAGGAGCGGATATGGGACGCCCACCGGGTGCCGGGCAGGCGAGGGCGGTGAGCGCCGAGGATCTGGACAAGGTGATGAACCCGACGCCGCGGGTGCGCGGGCTCACCGACCGGATTCTGCGCGGTGTGGATCGGCTCGACTGGTTGGTCGGCCTGTACCGGCCCTATGTCGACGGGTTGGCCACGCTCCCGCGTGACGGACGGTTCCTGCTGGTGGGCAACCACACTCAGGCCGGTTACCCGGAGGTGCTGCTCACCCCGTACTTCACCTACCGCGAGCTCGGGGTCCGGGTCCGGCCGTTGGCCGAACGGGGCTTCGCCCAGCTGACGGGATTCGCCGGTGACCTGCTGGCCGCCTGTGGCGCGGTGATCGGTCATCCCGACACCGCCGCCGAGCTGATGCGCCACGATCAGACAATCCTGGTCTTCCCGGGCGGCGGACGGGAGATCTCGAAGTTCATGGGCGAGGAGTATCAGCTCAGGTGGCAGGGCCGCAGCGGGTTCGCCCGGGTGGCGATCGCCCACGACTACCCGATCGTGCCGGTCGGCCTGGTCGGTGGGGACGACGTCTACCGCAGCCTCAACACCCGCGACGGCGCGCTGGGAAGATTCAGCCAGGCTGTCGCGCAACAGCTTTCGGGTAAGTCCGAGATGGCCATGCCGCTCGTGCAGGGCATCGGGCCCACCCTGGTGCCGCGGCCACAACGCATGTACCTGCGCTTCGGGGAGCCCATCGAGACGGCCCGGCCACCGCGCCGCAGCGCCGCGACGTGGGAGGCCACGGTCAAGGAACGCACACAGGCCGCGCTGGAAACGGTGCTCGGCGATCTGCAGGTGGTGCGCAGCACCGACCCCTACCGATCGCTGAACCCGTTGATGTGGCGCCGAGCGGTGCTCTAACCACCCACGATGGCCCGCAGTGCCACGTAGAGCACCGACGGGCCGAGCAGGCAGCCCATGCCGGTGTAGAACGTGGCGGTCATCGCTCCGTAGGGCACCAGCCGCTTGTCGGTGGCGGCCAGACCGCCGGCAACCCCGGAGGTGGTGCCCATCAGGCCGCCGTAGGCCATCGCCGACTTCGGATTGTTCAAGCCGATCAGTGGGGCGATCATCGGCGTACCGACCATCACCACCACGGCCTTGACCAGGCCCGCCGCCACCGACAGCGCGATGACCTCGGAACTGGCGCCGACCGCGGTCCCGGTCACCGGGCCGACGATGTAGGTGGCCGCCCCCGACCCGATGGTCGCCAGCGATTCGGCGTCCCGGTAGCCGAACGCCGCGGCGACCGCGGCGCCCACGATGAAAGACACCACCACGCCCAGCACGATCGACAGGGCGCCGGCGAGTCCTGAGCGTTTGATCTCCTGCAGATCGACACCGTAGGCCGTGGACACGATCGCCAGGTCGCGCAGCATCGCGCCACCCATCAGGGCCAGCCCGGAGAACATGGCGATATCGGCCAATCCCTGGTCGCCGCCGGTCACCGCACCGCCCCAGTAGGCCAGTGCCAGACCGAGGATGATCGCGATGGCCGACCCCTGCAGCCGGCCGCGGGTCAACGTCTTGGACAGCCAGCCGGAGAGCAGCATCAATGCCCCGACCACCACGAACGCCACCAGCAGGTGGTTCTTTTCGAAGACCGAGCTCAGCACATCCATCTCAGGCCTCCTGCTTCTCTTCTTCGGTCATCGGCGGTAGCGGTTCGGCTTTCTCCCCGATCCGGGACAACAGCGGAACCAGTGCGGCGCCTGCAGCGAGCGCTCCCAGACCCGCCAGCGCGGCCATCGGCCCCCCCGAGATCGCCTTCTTGACGTTCTGGATGCTGGCCATCGCGATCACGATGGGGATGTACATGGCGCTCCAGAACATCACGCCCTGCTCACTTGGTTTGGGGAACAGCCCTTTTCGGCGTAGCCAGTCGGTGGCCAGGATCAGCATGATCATGGCGAAGCCGACTCCGCCGACGTTGGCGTCGACACCTACCGCGATACCGAGCAGTTCGCCGACCAGCATGCCCGCGAGCATGCAGAGGGCCAGCGCTGCCACTCCATAGAGAACCATCGTTGTACTCCTGACTGGGAAATGGGGATCAGGCGTCCACGCCGTCGAACAGATCGGCGTAGCGCTTGCGAAGTTCGGCTTTCTGCACCTTGCCCATGACGTTGCGGGGCAATGCCTCGACCACGCGCACCGCCCGTGGCTGTTTGAACCGTGCCAGGTCGCCGGCGACGAACTCCAGCAACTCGCGGTCCCGGGGCTGTTCACCCGGTGTCGGGACGACCACGGCCACCACGGTTTCGCCGAACTCCGGATGGGGCACGCCGATCACGGCGGACTCCAGCACCTGGGGGTGGCTGTCGAGCAGCTCCTCGATCTCCTTGGGATAGATGTTGTATCCGCCGGAGATCACCAGATCTTTGTCTCTGCCGACGATGCACAGATAGCCGTCCTCGTCGATACGGCCCAGGTCGCCGGTGACGAAGAAGCCGTCCGGCCGGAACTCGGCCGCCGTTTTCTCCGGCATCTGCCAGTATCCGGAGAACACGTTGGGCCCACGGACCTCAACGATGCCGACCTCGCCGTCGGGCAGTTGTTGTCCGGTCTCGCGGTCGACCACGCGGATCTCCTGACCTGACAACGGCTTTCCGACTGTTCCGGGCTTACGCGGTCCGGCGTCGTACGGGTTGGTGGTGTTCATCCCGGTTTCGGTCATGCCGTACCGTTCCAGGATCGCGTGCCCGGTGCGCTCGGCGAACGCCGTGTGATCGGTGGCGAGCAGCGGTGCCGAACCCGAAACGAACAACCGCATGTGCGCGCACTGTTGTCTGGTCAGCCGCTCGCTCTTGAGCAGCCGGGTGTAGAAGGTCGGCACCCCCATCAACACGGTGGCGCGCGGCAACAGGTCGAGGATCGCCTCGGTGTCGAACTTCGGCAGGAAGTACATCGAGGCACCGGCCGCCAGCGTCATGTTGACCGCGACGAACAACCCGTGGATGTGAAAGATGGGTAGGGCGTGGATGAGCCGGTCCTCGGCGGTGTAGTGCCACGCATCCAGCAGTGCCTGACAGTTGGCGGCCAGGTTCTCGTGCGTCAGCACCGCACCCTTGGAACGCCCGGTGGTCCCGGAGGTGTAGAGGATCGCGGCGGGATCGCCGGCTCCGGCGTCGAAAACCCTGTCGTACCCCTCCTCGCTGTCCAGCACGCTGCCGTCGCCGGATTCGCCGAGCGTCTCGACAACCAGCCCGTCCTGATCGACGGCGTAGTCCTCGGCGCGGTCCGGGGAACAGACCAGGACCCGCGGCTGCGCGTCGGCGAGGAAGTACCGCATCTCGGAGCCGGTGTAGGCGGTGTTGAGCGGCAGGAAGACGCCGCCGATCTGCAAGGTGGCCAGGTAAAGTGCAATGGCCTCAGGTGATTTCGCGACCTGCATCGCCACCCGGTCTCCGGGTTGCACCCCGTCGGCGCGCAGCCGGGCCGCGATCCGGTGTGTGAGTTCGGCTGTCTCGGAGTAGCTGACCGACTGTCGGTCGGGCAGCTCGAAAAGAGGCTTGTCCGGATGCCGTTGCGCCTGCTCGGCGAACGATCGGTAGATGGTGCGGTAGGACGCCATCGGCGGTGTTCCTTTCGTCGGTTGCGGCGTTCGGACGGTGCCGCGGAGTTCCTGGAGAGGTCCGCTGACCGCCACGGTGCGGCGGCGCACGAAGTCCTCGTGGCGGCGTTCCAGCAGGCCGGGTTCGTAGCGGTAATTGACCATCGCCCCGTAGGACTGGCGCCAGGCGCTTGCTGAGGTGTTCGCCGGCCAGTTCAGTCGCCACGCGGTCGCCCCGTTACCCAGGTGGAAGCGGGCGACCGGATCCACCGGCCGTCCGTCGGCGCGCCGCTCGGCGGTCAGGTAGGCGAGCAGGGCAGGAAGCAGCCGGCCACGAATCCGGTCGGTCTCGGCCGGGGTGAGCTCCTCAGGATCGGTGATGGCCTCCAGGGCCGTTGCGAGCGAACGTAATTCGGCGTCGTCGCGGGCGCGGTCGGCGAGCCAGTGCCGGAAGCCGGGGATGGGGGAGAGGGTGACGAAATCGCGCAGGTGCGGCAGCTGCCGGCTCACCTGTTCGATGACTTGCTTGATCAGGAAGCTGCCGAAGGAGACTCCGGCAAGTCCGTCCAGAGCGTTGTTGATCGAGTACAGCGCAGCGGTGTCTGCTGCCGACGGGTCCAGTGCCGGTCCGGGCTCCAGCAGTGGGGCGATGTGGTGCGGGATGCCCTGCACCAGAGCGACCTCGACGAAGATCAGGGGAACGTCCTGGGTCGCGGGATGGAAGAACGCATAGACCCGCCGGTCTTCGGGCAGCAGTCGCCTGCGCAGCTCGGCTTCGGTGGCCATCGGGTGCACCGCTTCGTAGCGCAGCAGATGTCGGCGCAGCGCGGGCGGTGAGTCCCAGGTGACCTCCGACATCTGCAGGAAGCCCCGGTTGAACCAGGACGTGAGCAGGTGGTGGAAGTCGTGATCCAGTGGACGCAGCTCGGGATGATGCCGCATCAGCCGGCGTAGATCGGCGCGCATCTCGACCAGGGCGAGCGTCGCGCCGGGTGCGTGGTTGATGCGCCGGAGCAGCTGCTGACGCGCCGGTTCGACCACGGCGAACAGTTCGACCAGCTCGTCGCCGGCCTGCTCGCCGGTGCCGCGGGCGCCGTCCCAGCGGTGGAACGCGGAGCGAACCTGCTCGGCGTCGACGTCGTAGGCAGTGGTGACATGGCCGAAGAAGCGCAGCTTGTCGGCGTCGTCGAGCTCTGCGTAGGCGGCCAGCGCCGATGCGGCGACCGCGCGCATCGACGCCTCGCCGACGTCGCTCATCAGGATTTCGCAGGCGGCGAGCAACCGGGCGAGTGGCCGTCGCTCTTCGCATCCCATCCGGGTCCTCCTGACCGCCAGCGCTGACCCGAGGCGCCCCGGTGAGCGCGGTCATATACATACACTGGCGTGATATATATAACAGGTACCCTAGCGGATATAACTGGGTCACACCACCCCCGCCGTCGGATAATCTGGGCCGCGGAGGTGGGCATGGTTCGGGTACCGGAATCTCAGCGCGTGCGAGACGCGCTGGAGAACGCCGTCGTCGACGGGCACTACCGCCCAGGCCAGAGGCTGGACCCGGCACAGTTGGAGAAGGAGTTCGGGTGCTCGCGGACCCCGATCCGCGAAGCCCTGCAGGCACTGGAGCGGTCGGGGCTGGTGCAGATCCGGCCGAAACAGGGCACCTACGTCACCGAGATGAGCATCTCCGAGGTGTCGGAACGCTTCGAGGTGATGGCCGAGCTGGAGGGTATGGCGGCGCGGCTGTCCTCCGGCCGGATCGATCGTGAGGCCCTGGCCGAACTCGAACTCGCGCTACAGGAATGCGAACAACACGCGATCAGCGGCGACGCCGATGCCTACTACTACGCCAACGCTCGCTTCCACGGGATCGTCTATGACTCCTGCGGCAACGAGTACCTGCGCCAACAAGCCCACGCCCTCAAGCGGGTACTTCAGCCTTACCGGCGATTGCAGTTGCGCGTCCCCGATCGCATGCGGCGCTCGCTGGCCGAGCACCGAGCGATCGCCGACGCCATCGCCGATGGCGATGCCGGCACGGCCGAGAACGCCGCCCGCGACCACGTTCTGGTTCAGGTGAAGGAGTTCGGCCACCTGATCCGGAAGTGGCGGGATCTCTCGGCCAGCTGACCTGGCCCGGAAATCGTTGGGGTAGTCGCTATTTGCGCAGGAACTGGATTAAGCCCTTGTGCGAGCAACTATTTCGGGCCAGTGGTGTCCGCTTGCGCGGTGTCAGGAGTCCGAAACGACGGGCTAACAACGTCGTAACATCACGCTGAGCGATATTCACTATAACGACAAGTTGTTTCTGCTCACGGTGAATCTCACTTAATCTGGGTTTGCGCGCAATGCACTGCCCGGAACTCACATTCTCCGCGACCCGGGCGTGTTCACATCCGAACCCACACACAGGAGGGACACTAGTGTCCGCCCCCAATGTTCATGCGCCGCCTGCGAAGAACCAACTGAGATCGCTGCGTGCGGCCATCGCCGGTAACGTCCTCGAGTGGTTCGACTGGACGTTGTACGCGGTCTTCTCGACCTACATCGCGGCCCATTTCTTCGACAATTCCGAACCGACGTCGGCTCTGCTGTCGACCCTGGCGGTATTTGCTGCCGGATTTCTGGCCCGGCCGCTGGGAGGTCTGGTATTCGGCCGGCTGGCCGATGCCCGGGGCCGCAAATTCGTCCTCGTCGCGACGATCAGCACCATGTCGGTGGCGAGTCTGGGTATTGCGCTGATCCCGAGCTACGACAGCATCGGGGTGTGGGCGTCGGTGCTGCTGCTGCTCGCCCGCCTGCTGCAAGGACTCGCGCACGGTGGCGAATCCGGGGTCTCGTACACCTATGTTTCAGAACTCGCCCCACCGGCCAAACGAGGGTTGTGGTCGAGCTCGGTGTTCTTCGCCGTCACCCTCGGCGTCATGTTGGCGACCATGCTCGGCGCACTGTTCAACAGCGTCATGGGCCAGCAGGCCGTCGCCGACGGGGGCTGGCGGTACGCGTTCGTGCTCGGGGCCGCCTTCGGCCTGTTCGTTCTGGTGCTGCGCCGTGCCGCCACCGAAACAGAGGAATTCCAGGCCCAGGACGGCCAGGACAACATGTCCGAGGACACGGCCGCAGGCCCCCGGTGGTCGCCGGGTCGGAAGTTCAAAGCCGGCGTCCTGGTCGTTCTGCTCTCCTGCGGGCACAACTGCGCCTACTACATCTGGGCCATCTTCGCGTCCTCCCTGGCCATCGCGGACCGCGGGATGGATCCCACCGACGCCTTCACCGCCAGCCTGCTCGCCCAGGCGGTCGCGCTCGGGTCGCTGGTGCTGTGCGGCCGGCTGGCCGACCGGTTCGGCCGGCGCCCCATGATCATCGCGTTCGGCGTCTTCGCCATTGTCCTCTTCTATCCTCTGTCGGCGATGATCACCGACGAGCCGTGGACGCTGTTCGTGGCGCAGGCGGTCGGAATGAGCGTGTGGGCCATGGGGGCTGCGATGTATCCGGCCTTCATCTCCGAGCTGTTCCCCACCCGTATCCGGGCCACCAGCGTTGCCTTCGCCACGTCGGTGTCGGTGGCGTTGTTCGGTGGGACCGCACCCTATCTGCTCACCTGGTCCGCCGACAGCGGAAACGATTGGGTGTTCTGGGTGTGGACGGCCGCGCTCGCCGGTCTTGCCATCGTCGGCGGACTGCTGGTGAAGGAGACCCGCGGCACTGACCTCGGAACCGTGCAATGGCCCTACCGCACCTGGACATCGAAAGCACGCCAAAGGGAGATGAGCACACCATGACCTGGAGCAACATCAGCTATCCCAGGCTGCTGCCGGCGCGAAAGCCCGACGGCCACCAGCCGCGGGCCCCGCGCTGGACCCTGGTCTACACCGAGCCGATCACGCTGATCACCAGCGACTACCTCGCCATCCAGGTCGAATCATGGGAATCGGTGGGCGTCCAGGCCTTCCTGGAGCGGCTGCGGGTGTCCCATGACGATCCCGAGGAGTTCGCGCCGGAAGCGTGGGAACTGTTGACCTGTACCGACGATGCCGGCCTGCTCAACATCATCCACCTGGCCTACTGGCGCGACCCGACCCACCACGAACAGTGGCTGATGTCCTCGGCGCTGGGCCGCTGGTATGACGGATTGGACGCCGGCTCAATCGCTTTCGGAGCCTGGCACGAGGTGGCACAGGTCCCGCTCGACCACGCCGAGACCATCTACTCCGATCCGCGTGGCAGATTCGGGCTCGCGGCCTGTCTCGGAACGCAGGTCGAGCCGATGACGGTCAACGGCTACTTCGGAGCGGCACGCGACCGGCTGCCGGTGTCGGCGATCGACCCGCTGGAAGTCGCACAACCACAACGGTCGCCCAGCACCTACCGGGAGACGCGGGGCCGCCGGCTGCGTGCCGAGTCACACCACAACATGGCGATCATCAGGTCCGGGCAGTTCTGGGCGACCGCCGGCGCCGAGCAACTCGCCGACTATGAGCACAGCCTGGAGCCGAAGCTGTCGGCCGGGATGCGCCACCTCTCCGACCACAAGGAAGCCACCGGAACGCTCGCGCTGCGCGTCATGACCAGCCTCGACCGCGAAACTCTGCAGCCACGGCGGGAAACCAGCACCTACGCGCACTTCCAGAGTCTGACGGATCTGGAGGCGTGGGCCGAGAACCACCCGACCCACCACGCGATCTACGAGCACGCCATCGCCAAGAACCGCGAGTACGGCGCGGATCGTGAAGTGACCACGTGGCACGAGGTGTTCATCCAACCCAGCAGTGCCCGAGCGGAATACGTGAACTGCGACCCCACCACCGGGCTGCTTCCCTCGGCCCGAAACGTACTCGCCGTGGAATAGGAACCCAGATGGTCACCGAGGGCCCCGTCCACCTGCGCCGGCACGATCTGAACCTACTGGTCGTCTACGCGGTGCTGATGGAAGAGTTGAACGTCACCAGAACCGCGATGCGTCTCAACATGAGCCAGGCGGCGGTGAGTGCCAGTCTGCAACGCCTGCGCAAGATGTTCGACGATCAGCTCTTCGTCCGTGCCACCGGTGGTATGGCCCCCACCGCCAAGGCGCGTCAGATCCACAGCGCCATCTCGGCGGGGCTGGTGAACCTGCACGAGGCCATCGACGGTGCACCGTCATTCGACCCGTCCAGCGAGCGGGCGGTGTTCCGGCTGGGGATGTCGGACGACCTGGAGTCTGTTTTCATGCCGAAGATCATCCAGACACTCACCGCCATGAGCCCCAGCTCGTCGGCGCACTGCATCCAGACTCGTCGTGCCGGCGTCGAGGAACTGGTCACCTCCGGGCACATCGACATCGGCATCGCGGCGTCGTCGGCGTGGGGGTCGGAGATCCGGTCTCGAGATCTGTTCGAATCGTCGTATGCGTGTGTGTACAACCCCGCTCTGATCGACCGGCGCGGTGAGCTCTCCTACACCGACTATCTGGCGTTGCCGCACTTGATGATCTCCGCGGACGGAACCCGCGGGATCGTCGACGACGTGCTGCAGGCCGAAGGCCAGACGCGCCACATCACGGCGTCGACCGGGCACTTCGCGATGGTGCCGTTTCTGCTCAGCAGGGTGCCGGCGGTCGCGACGATGCCCGAGTTCGCAGCCAGGGTTTTCGCCGAGTCCTTCGAGCTGACCGTCAGCCGTCCACCGATCCAACTCCCTCGATTCACCGTCAACACGCTCTGGCACCAGTCGCAGGACAATTCGCCCGCACTGCAATGGATGGTTCGTGTAATCGACGGCATCGCAACCGAACTCAAGGATGATCAATGGTACGTATAGCAGTAGCCCAGCTGGGTTCCGTCGCATTCGACAGCGTCGCGACCACCGAGAAGGCCGTCGCCGCCGTGCGTGAGGCGGGCCGATCCGGCGCCCAGGTGGTGGTGTTCCCGGAGGCATTTCTGGGCACCTACCCCAAGGGGCTGGACTTCGGGAGCCCGGTGGGCCGCCGCACCGAGCAGGGGCGTGACGATTACCTGCGCTCCTGGAAGGGGGCGGTGGAACTCGACGGGCCGGAACTGGCCGAGATTGCCGAGGCGGCCCGGCTGGAATCGATCTTCGTCGTCATCGGCATCGTCGAGCGGGCTGGTCGAACCTGCTACTGCACCGTGGTGATGATCGACGAGCACGGCGACCGGGCCGGATATCACCGCAAGGTGATGCCCACGGGAGCCGAACGTCTCATCTGGGGGTTCGGGGACGGCTCGACGATGCCGGTGGTCGACTCCCCGGCCGGCAGACTCGGAAGCGTGATCTGCTGGGAGAACTACATGCCGCTGATGCGAGCCGCCATGTACGGCAAGGGCATCGAGATCTACTGCGCACCCACTGCCGACGATCGGGACACCTGGATGAGCACCATGCAGCACATCGCCCTGGAAGGCCGCTGCTTCGTCATCACCGCGTGTCAGGTGATGCGCCGCAGCGACTATCCGCAGGATTATCACCCGCAGTTCGGCACCGCGCCCGAGGACATCCTGATGCGCGGCGGCAGCGCGGTCATCTCGCCGCGCGGTGAGGTGCTGGCCGGTCCGGTCTACAACGAGGAGCGCATCTTCTACGCCGATCTGGACACCGACGAGATAGCGCGGCAGTCGCTCGACTTCGACGCGGTGGGCCATTACGCCCGCGCGGACATCTTCCGGCTGCTTGTCGATGCCGAGGCCAAGAACGCCGTGGGGTTCTCCTCGGCCTCGCCGCGCGCAGAGGGGATCGCACCCTGAGCGGAGGTGTGCGGGGCTGTGGGAGACCCGGGCTGATCCGGACAGGGCGAGGTCTTTCGGCCAACTGAGGTGTAAGCGCGTTCGCTGCGGGCACTACCCCGATCAGATGAAAGGGGACCGAGCCGAATGAAGTCCACGGAACAGCGAGAATGGGTGAACTGGTCGGAAAGTCTGCGGTTCACCCCGGGGCAGACCGTCGAGCCGCAGAGCGAGGACGACGTCGCCGAACTGGTCGCCGACTGCGCGGCCGAGGGGCGCCGCGTGCGCCCGGTCGGAAAAGGGCATTCCTCGATGCCGCTCGTCGAAACCGACGACGTGCTGGTGGATCTGCACCGCATGAGTGGGGTCGTCTCGGTCGACAAGGAGCGACACGAGGCAGTGATCCGGGGCGGCTCCAGCCTCGTCGAGGTCGGTGACGGCCTGCACGAACACGGTTTGGCGCTGGAGAACTACGGCGACGTGGATTACCAGGCACTCTCGGGTGCGATCGGCACCGGCACCCACGGCACCGGCATCCGGCTCGGAAACTTCTCCAGCAACCTGCTCGGCTATCGCATCGTCACCGGCGACGGACGGGTGCGCGACGTCGGTCCGGACGACGACGAATTGCGGGCCGGCCGGGTCGCCCTCGGGGCGCTGGGCATCTTCACCCAGTTGCGCTTGCGCGTGGTGCCGGCGCTGCGGTTGCGCCGCCGGGAGTGGTGCGTGCACATCGACGACTGTCTGGAGCATCTGGACGAACTGATGGACCAGAACCGCAACTTCGACTTCTACTGGCACCACCGCCGGGACGAGGCCCAGCTGCGCACCCTCAACGAACCGGAGCGGGAGCCACTGGAGCTGCTGGATCGTCTCGGCGGCTGCGATAAAAGCAATCTCCGCAAGGACCAACTCGATTGGAGCCGCTTCGTCCAACCGGCCGAGCGTGGCATGAAGTTCGACGAGATGGAGTACGCGATCCCGGTCGAGGCCTTCGGCGACTGCTTCGCCGAGGTCCGCGCCCGGGTCAAGGACCGGCACCGGCAGAACGTCGGCTGGCGCATTCTGTGCCGAAGCGTCGCGGCCGACGACGGCTATCTCAGCCCGTTCTCGGGCCGGGATTCGATGACGATCGCCTTACTGCAGAACAACACGCTGCCCTACGAAGAGTACTTCGGCGACATGGAGCCGATCCTCGTCGCGCACGGCGGGCGGCCCCACTTCGGTAAGAAACACTCCGCGGGCAGTGATCAACTGCGCCAGTCACTTCCGCACTACGACGCGTTCCGGGAAACCCGGCGACGCTTCGACCCGCAGGGAACGTTCTTGAACGACCACCTGCGCCACCTGTTGGACGAGGAGGCGGCATGACCGACGCGCTGGGCGCCACCGTCTGGGTGTTTCCGGCCGGCCGTATCCCACCGGACAGCACTGGGCGCGAACCGGAGTTCACCAGCCGCGACGAACTCTGCATTCTCAACACCGGGACCAACCCGGCTCAGCTGACGATCACGGTGTTCCACGACGACCAGGATCCCGTCGGCCCCTACGAGATTGAGGTCGCCGCCCAGCGGGTGTGCCGCGTGCGGGTCAACGACCTGATCGATCCGGAAGCGGTGCCCTACGACACGCCCTACGGCCTGGTCGTGCGGTCGGACCGCGAGGTGGTCGTCCAGCACCTGCACCTGGACACCCGCCGGGCCGAAGACTCGCTGTTCGTCGCGTCCGGCTTCCCCGCGACGGGCTGACCCGGGCAGCGGTCTCAGCCCAGGTCGGCGGCGCGGCCGGCCGCATCCTCCAGCGCCTGCAGGCCCGAGACGTGGTCCATTCCGGAGGCGTACAACACGTCCAGGGCGGTGGAGCGGATCGCGCCGACGAGCACGCTGCTGGTCAACGAATGCGGCCGGATGACCACTCCCGATGCGGTGGTCGCCGCCTGGCACGCCAGTGACCGGACGGGGTCGGGCGTCGTGCGGCCGTCGAGTTGGCCGGGCAGCGCCTCGACGGCGCGGGCCAGATCCAGCACCGCATCCACCAGCGGTTCGGGAACCGTATGTCCGTGCCGGATGGCGTTGGCGGTGGCGCGGATCACCGTGCGACCGTCGAGCACCGTGAGGTCGACGCGCCGCGCCGCGGCGTGGTAGCGGGTCAGCCATTCCGGTGTGGTGCGTCGCCCCGACAGGCGCACCGCTTCTGTGGCGGCGGCCAGGGCGCCGGTGAAGTTCTCCAACCGCCGGTCCAGGTCGCGGGCGGCGACCAGTGCGTCCTCGATGCCGGTGCGGTCGCCGCTGCGCAACATGTCCGCGGCCCCGCGCAGCACCGCGGCCAGATCCTCGAACAGCGGTTTGGCGGCCCGGGCCAGCGAGCGACGCGGGTCGCGCGCGCCGACGGCGGCCACGGCCAGGGCCGTCGCGCCGCCGATCAGCGCGTCCACCGGCCGCGCCCAGGGAATCGGGCCACTCGGAGGCTCCAACACGATCAGCAGCAGAGCGGCGATCGCTGCCTGGTTCACCAACAGCGGCCCACCGCCCACCGCCACCGCGGCACCGGCCGCGAGCAGCACCACCAGCGCGATCTGTGCGGGTCCGGTGCCGAGCACTCGCACCAACAGGTCACCGATGGTGACACCGAGCGCCACGCCCACCACCACCTGCGCGGCCCGCAGCAGCCGCCGGCCGGTGGCCACCGACAGGCATAGCACTGCGGCGATCGGCGCGAAGAACCCCTCCTCGCGGCCCACCACCGCGGTCGCTATCAGGTGGGCCATTCCGGCGGCGACCGCCGCCTGCGCCAGTGCGGGTGCGGCGTCGCGCAGTCGCCGAGCCGCGCGTCGGGACCGACTCCAGCCACTCATCAGCCGGGCGGGACCGTCACAGGAACGGGGTCGCCGCGAGCACCACGCCGAACGACACCAGCCCCAGGATGGTCTGCATCACCGTCCACGACTGCAGCGTCTGCTTCTCGGTGAGCCCGAGGAACCGGTTGACCAGCCAGAAGCCGGAGTCGTTGACGTGCGAGAGCATCGTCGCGCCGGCGGAGATCGCGACGACGATGGCGCCCAGCATCGGCGCCGACATCTCCGCACCCTCGATGGTCGGTGCGACGATCGCCGCGGCGGTGACGGTCGCGACGGTTGCCGATCCGAGCGCGACGCGCAGCAGCAGGGCGGCACCGAAGGCCAGCAGGATGACGGGGACGTTGGTCGCCTGCAGCACGTCTTCGAGCGCGTCGCCGACGCCGCTTTCCTGCAGCACCTCACCGAAGACGCCGCCGGCGCCGGTGACCAGCAGGATCATTCCCACCGGCTCGAGCGCCTTGGTCGCCACCTTCTGCAGATCGGAGCGAGACTGGCCGTAGCGCAGGCCGAGCACGTAGAACGCCAGCAGCACCGCCACGATCAACGCGACGAACGGGTCACCCACGAAGCCGAGGACCTCGCGGACGGTGTCGCCCTCGGGGAGCAGCGCCTCGGACCCGGTGTTGAGCAGGATGAGAACCAGCGGCACCAGGATGATGGTCAGCACCAACAGGAAACTGGGTCGCGGCCTGGTGTCCTGTTCGCAGTCCTCGTCGGTGCCCCCGTCACCGCCCGCGCTGCCCGAGCCGCGCTGACCGTGCTCGGCGGCCATCTCCTCGGGCACGCCGACCTCGATCCGACTGCCGATCCACTTGCCGTAGAAGACGCCACCGACGATGACGGCGGGAATGGAGGCCGCCAGGCCGAACAGGATTACCCAGCCGAGGTCGGCACCGATGACGCCCGCCGCGGCGATCGGGCCCGGCGTGGGCGGTATCAGACTGTGCCCGGCACTGATGCCGGCCAGCAACGGGATGCCGTAGTACACCACCGACCGCCCGTAGCGCTGGGCCAGTGAGTACACCAGCGGGATCAGCAGCACCAGCGCCACGTCGAAGAACACCGGGATCGCCACGATGAGGCCGGTGAGCGCCAACGCCCACGGCACCCGACGTTCGCCGAAGCGGTCGACCAGGGTTTCGGCGATGCGTTCCGCGCCGCCGGTGGACCGCAGCACCTCGCCGAACATCGCGCCCAGGCCGACCACGACGGCGACGAAGCCCAGGGTGCCGCCCATCCCGTCCTCGACCACGTTGGCGATGTTGGCCAGCGGGATGTCGGTGAGCAGCGCGACGATGATGCTGACCACCAGCAGCGCCACGAAGGCGTGCAACTTGAGGCCCATCACCAGGAAGAGCAGCATCGCGACTCCACCCGCGACGATGAGCCCCAACACGGCACCGGACATGGATTTCGTCTCCTCGTGGTCGTTGCGTCCGGGTCCGTCCCGGTCTTGGCGGCCCCATGCGAGTTCGGTCGCGGTGACGACGTCCGGCGCGAGGTGGGGTTTTGCGACCGGTACCCGGACGCGGCGCGACCATGCGTGATCTGAAGACGGATCTGGTGCGGCGCGCTGATGCGCTTGTGCCGCGGGTGAGGAGAAGTCAGGGTGAGGCAAATATGCCGAGGAAGATATGGAGCCGATGACGGGAATCGAACCCGCGTATTCAGCTTGGGAAGCTGATGTTCTGCCATTGAACTACATCGGCGGTGTGGCTTGACAGATTAGCAGGGCGGCCGGCCGCGCCGCTGCCGGCGCCCGTTTGGTCGCCGTCTCGCCGGGTAGCCGGTTCTGGACTGCATTTGCGCAGGAATCAACCGACGATCACGGCTTGCGGACACCGAGGTGTCCCACCACCGGGAAGGAGCGGTATGCCGATCACGAAGAAGAACGGCAAGCCCAGGAAAAGTGAGCTGCCCAGCACCCTGAAGAAGTCGGGCAAGAAGGCCCAACGCACCTTCGCCAAGGCCCACGACGCCGCCGAGCAGGAGTACGGCGACGCCGAGCGAGCCTACCGCGTCGCCTACAGCGCCCTGAAGAGCAAGTTCGAGCGGGTCGGCGACCGCTGGGAGAAGAAGGACAAGAAGGGCCCGTCCGATGAGCGCGCCCGCAGCGGCGGTCCCGACGCCAAGGGTGAAACCGCCGAGGGTGTCAACGCGAACGCAACCAAGAAGCACCTCACCGAGGTCGCGCGTCGCCTGGACATCTCGGGTCGCTCGAAGATGGACAAGAGGGAGCTGGTGTCGGCCATCCAGCGGGCCAACCGCCGCCAGACGGCACGCAGTCGCTGAGTCGACCCACCCGGGACACCTCTGTGACGGCTACGCTCGTGCGGTGCTGCTCTCCGACCGCGATATCCGGGCCGAGATCACTGCCGGCAGGCTGGGGGTCGATCCGTTCGACGACAGCCTGGTGCAGCCCTCGAGCGTCGACGTCCGTCTCGACAACCTGTTCCGGGTGTTCAACAACACCCGCTACACCCACATCGACCCGGCGCAGCGCCAGGACGACCTGACCTCCCTGGTCGAGCCCAAAGAGGGTGAGCCGTTCGTGCTGCATCCGGGCGAGTTCGTGCTCGGCGCCACCCTGGAGCGCTGCACGCTGCCCGACGACCTCGCCGGACGTCTGGAAGGCAAGTCCTCGCTCGGCCGTCTCGGCCTGCTCACTCACTCGACGGCGGGCTTCATCGACCCCGGCTTCTCCGGGCACATCACCCTGGAGCTGTCCAACGTCGCCAACCTGCCGATCACGCTGTGGCCCGGCATGAAGATCGGCCAGTTGTGTCTGCTGCGCCTGACCAGCCCCGCCGAGCACCCCTACGGCAGCAGTTCGGTCGGCTCGAAATACCAGGGCCAGCGCGGCCCCACCCCGTCCCGCTCGTACCAGAACTTCGTCAAGAGCAGCTGACCCGAAACGTCACAGACGGGTCTCGATTCCGGCGAGTAGTGTCGGACAGACCGGCGCCACCGGTCATTCGTGCCGACGTGTCCCGGCCAGGTCTTCAACGGCGGCCAGCTAACAGCATGGGCTGTAACGCATCAGCCGGCCGCACCGATGAAGTATCTAGTTGTCGGCCGACCGCGCCCGGGTGAGCAGGGCCGACAGCGAAGCTGCAGCAAACATCTTGGAGGGGTGGAGTGGACATCGTACTTGGTGTGTCGATGACACCAACGACGGTCCGCATGGCGCTGGTCGAAGGCGAAAAGGCCGACGGTGTCACCGTCGATCACGACACCTTCGACGTCACGTCAGCCGACGGTGCGGCAAACGCCGCAGACCACGTCGTCGCGGCGGTGCTGGGCACCATGGAGAGCGCCGAGGCCGGGGGCCATCACCTCAAATCCGTCGGTGTCGCGTGGAGCGATCACGCCGAGGCGACCGCACTGCGGGACGCGCTGGCCGCCCACGGTATCGGCGACGTGATGCTCGTCGCGGAAAGTCACGCCGCGGCCTCCCTGGCGCAGGCGGTGGGACGCGCCGTCGGCTACCAGAGGACCGCGCTGCTGTTCGTCGACCGCGACACCGCGACCCTCTCGGTGGTGCAGACCGAGGACGGGACGGTGGTCAAGGTCCTCAGCCGGAGCCTGCACAGCGCCGATGCGTTGGCGGTGCTCACCGAGATGGCCGAGGCGGTCGCCGCGCAGCCGACGCCGCCGCAGGGCTTGTTCGTGGTGGGCTCCGGAGTCGACATCGGCTCGGTGAAGGCCCACCTGGACCACCTTGTCGCGCTTCCGGTGAGCGCCCCCGAGGACGGTGACCTGGCGCTGGCCCGTGGCGCCGCACTGGCCTCGGCGTCGGCGCCGACCTTCGAGGCGACGACCGTGGGGCTGGCCTACTCCCAGGACCCCGACGGCCCCACGGCCGGATCGGTGTTCGCCGGGTTGGCCGGTGCCGACACCGCCCTGGCGCCCGTCGACGCTTTCGCCGGCTCGGCCGCCGATGAGGTTGTCGACGAGTTCGCGCCCACCGAGATGCGCCCGATCGACGAGGGTCGTAAGCCCTTCCTGCTTGTCGGCAGCGCGCTGACCTCGCTGTTCGTCATCGGCGTCGCCGCGCTGGTGGTCTCGTTGGCGATCAGCATCCGGCCCACCGCAGACCAGCGGCCCAGCCCGGCTCAGGCCGTGATCGTGCCCAGTGTGCAGGTTCCCGCCTCCGAACCGGCCCCGGCGCGACAGGAAGCCGCCGACATACCGCCCGACCCGCCGTCCGCGGAGACCATCAAGCCTCCGATCCCCGTGGTGCAGCAAGCGCCCCAGCAGGCGCCGCGCACCGTCTACGTCGAGCAGGCCCCCGCGCCGGCCCCCGAAGCGCCCGCGCCGGCCCCCGCACCTGCGGCCCCGCCGCCGGCCCCCGCACCTGCGGCCCCGCCCGTGGTCGCCCCGGTGGTCGTGCCGCCCCCGGTGGTGGTGCTTCCGCGCCCACAATGGACCCCACCCAAGCCGGCCTGGACGTGGCCCACCCGCACCGCCGAGCCGGACGAACCCGACGAGCCGTGGCGGCCACCGTGGCAGGACGACGACGACCGGCCCACCCCGACCCGGCCCACACCCACTCAACCCAGTGTGCCGAGCCTGCCGACCCAGACGGTTCAGCCCACCCGCCCGCAGGTGCCGACGGTTCCTCCGGTTGCTCAGTGGCCCGGCAGTGGCTCAGGCAGTGGTTCGGGCAGTTCGGGTTCAAGCAGTGGTCCCGGCAGTTCCGGGAGCCGGGGCGAGAGCAGCTCCGGGCGCGGTGACTCCGGGTCGTCGTCGCGCGGTGGCTCCGGCAGCGGAGTCCCCGGCGACCTCAACGGAGACGGCTGCTTCCTGGTGTTCTGTGCGCCCGGCGGGGGTCGCGGCTAGCCCGCAGCCGAGATGTCGCCGGCGAGCGCTGGCACGCTGTCCTCGGCGTGCCAGACCGATCGGGCGCCGGCCTTGAACCGTTCCAGAAGGTGGACGATCGTGTGCCCCTCCGGGGTGTGTCCCCACAGGCTGATGCCCTGGTGCGTGGTCGGTTCCCAGGTCGTCTCGTCGACGACGATGGGGTTCCATCCGACCTCCCACTCGAAACCCGACGGTGTGACGGCGTAGAAGGACAACTCCTTGTCGTTGGTGTGCTGGCCGATCGACAAGGCCATCTCGAAACCGAGGTCCTTGACCCGGCGGTAGGCCGCCGCCATATCGTCGAGTTCGGCGACCTGGATGTTGCAGTGCTGGATACGGGTCCGAATCGGGTTGAGCGGCAACCGGTTCACCGCGGCGATGGCGATGCTGTGGTGGCGCTCGTTGACCCGCAGAAAGCGGATCTTGAACTTCAGTCCGCTGATCGTCTCGTCGATGTAGTCCGACAGCCGCGCATCGAAGACCGTGCGGTAGTAGCCGTGCATCTGATGGGGTTTCTTGGTGGCGATCGCGACGTGGCCCATCCCGTCGACACCGGTGACGAAACCGCCCGCGGCCCCCAATTGAAGTCGCTGCAAGCCTTTTCGGGGACTGACGTACAGCTCCTGGGCCAGGCCGTTGGGGCCGGGGAAGCGCAGGAAGTGTTCCACACCGCGAAGCTCCGCCTCCTCGGCGTTTCCGGCACAGACCGGAACACCGTGGTCGTGGATACGCGCGGCGAGGGTGTCGAAGGTGTCCTGGTCGTCGACCTCCCAGCCCAGCGCCGTGGTGTCCTCGGCCGGCCCGCGGGTGAGCAGAACGCGGCAGGCGTTGTCGTCGAGGCGGAAACGCATCGTGTCGGTCAGTGTTTCGTCGAGGTGCATGCCGATGGCGTCCCGACCGAAGCGTCGCCAGTCGGCGAACCTGTCGGTTTCGACCACCAGGTAGCCGAGGTGCACCTTTCCGAACACGTCCGCGGTCACGAACTGGCCAATCTGGAGTCGGGGGAGAGGAAATCGCCGACGAGCTCGTTGAACAGTTCGGCGCGTTCCCACTGCATCCAGTGGCCGGTGTGGGATGTCATGACCAGTTCGGCGTTGGGCATGGTGCGCAACAACATCGGTCCGCCTGCCGGGCGGTTGACCTTGTCGTCGCGTCCCCACAGCACGAGGGTGGGGTTGGCCAACTGCCGGAGCCGTTTGTCCCGGGTCAGGTCCATGCGCCACAGTGTGCGCAGGCCCGAGGGGCGGCGCAGCGGTGGTTCGGCCACCACCTGCGGATCGAGGGAGGCCTGGTAGCGCAGGTCGATCAGTTCGTCGGGCACCGTCGCCCCGTCATACACGAGGTAGCTGCGGATGAAGGTGGCGAGCTTCTCGCGGCTCGGTCCCTCGCCGCTGTAGTAGCCCAGCAGACTCTTCAGACCCGGGGTGGGCAGGCCGCGGGTGGTGCCGATACCGCCGGGCCCCATCAGCACCAGTTTGTCGGCGCGGTGCGGGGTGTCCAGCGCCAGTCGCAGCGCGGCCGCGCCCCCGTACGAGTTACCCACCAGATGTGCCCGCTGGACGCCTAATTCGTCGAGCATGCCGCGAATGCTGTCGGCGAGATAGCCGAACGGATCCCGGTGGTCGACGTACTTGGTCGAGCGGCCGTACCCGGGCAGATCGGGGATGATCACCCGATACGACGCCGCCAGCGCATCGACGTTGCGGGCGTAGTTCGACATCCCCGATGCTCCGGGGCCGCCGCCGTGCAGCAGCACGACCGGCGTCCCCTCGCCCCCGGTGTCGGTCACCGATATCTCGGCGGTACCGACGCGAACCCGGCACTCGGAATCAGATCTGGTCATGCTTGCTGCCTCACTCGTGGGGTGAATCCGGCCGGCGGCGCCGGCAACGGCGGATCTGCGGTGGCGGCGTAGACGAAACCGTCGGGCCGCACAGCCACGGCGGTGGCCCGTTTGGTCCGCAGCCAGCGGATCAACGCGCCGTCGCGGTCGACGATGCGACCCGGCGCCGGCGCGTTCCCCGGGGGGACGATTTCGATGACGGGGACGCCGGCCGATCGCCAGGACCGACAGGTGTTTTCCGGACCGGTGTGCAGTACCGCCCAGTCGCCGGCCAGGACGACGTCGAGGCGCACCCGGTCACCCTTCTCGTCGGCGACCCAGGGTTGCGGGAGCAGCCAACCCACCGCGGGATGCGGCTCGGCCGCCAGCAGGCCGGATCGGTACCGCGCGTCGGGCAGCCAGCGGTGCTCGCGCAGCCAGGCGGTGAAGAACGGCAGCCTGCTCGCCGTTCGGAAGATGTGGTTACGCACCTTGGCGCGCAGCGGATTTCGCTCGATGATGAGCCGCCCGACCTTCACCGCCCGCGCCGTGACCTCTTGGACGTGGGGCAGCCGCTCGGCCTGATAGGTGTCGAGAACCGACTCGGGCAGCGATCCGGTCAGCACCGCGTCGAGCTTCCAACACAGATTGCCGACATCACGGACGCCGGCGCACATGCCCTGGCCGATCCACGGCGGCATGGCGTGCGCCGCATCCCCGGCGAGGAAGATCCGGCCCACCCGCCACCGGTCCGCGAACCGGACGTGGTGGCTGTAGCAGGCGAACCCGATGATCTCGACCTCGTCCTCGGAGATGCCCTGGCGGTGCAGCACGTCCCAGATGGCTTCGGCGGTGAGCAGGTTCTGTTCGTCCTCGTCGTCGCGGACCGGGAACTCCCACCGGTGGTGCCCCAGCGGGGTGGGGCAGTCGACGGTCGGGCGCACGGGGTTGCAGTGGAAACGCAGCCTGTCGTGGCCGGGCCACTGCCTGATCACCTTGGTGTCGATGACGATCCAGCGCTCGGAGTAGGTACTTCCGGTGAAACCGATGCCCAACTGCCCGCGAATTGCGCTGGACCCGCCGTCGGCGGCGATCACGTAGCGGGCGCGGATCCGTCTGAAGCGGTCATCGGTGAGATCGGCGAGCATCAACTCGACGTTGTCGGGATGGGGTAGGAGGCGCAGACACTCGTGGTGCAGCAGCACCGTGACGTTGGGGTAACGGTCGACGCCGCAGCGTAGCGTGCTGTCGACGGCGGGCTGATAGATGAACTGCTGCGGCGGGTGTCCGTTTCCCCGGTCCGCGGGCAGCAGTTTGACGAAGGATCTCCCGTCGGCGTCGACGAAGTCGGCGCCGCACCCGGGCTGCATGTCGGCGTTGAGCTGCGCGTCCAGACCGACCTGCTGCCAGATCCGCATCACCTCCTCGTCGGTCGAGATCGCCCGCGCCCGGAAATAGATGTCCGGGTCGCGTTCGACGACAACGACTTTCAGTCCCCGCCGGCCCAACAGATTCGCCGCGGTGGCGCCCACCGGGCCGTAACCCACGATTGCGACGTCATATGTCGAGGGGTCGTCCATGGCTGTCTCGCTATCCGACATGCCGCAGCACGTCGGCTGCGAGCTTGATCCGTAGTGATCATTACGGTAATGTAGTGATCACTACGGAGTCAAGACACGAAAAAGGTGGAGCATGGCGGATCAGCCGAAACGGCGACGTCGCGCCGACGGCGAGATGTCGCGCACACGGATCCTGGATGCGGCGACCGAGATCGCCGCCGAGCGGGGTTACGAGGGCACGAGCATCGGGGCGGTGAGTGCCAAGTGCGGCTTGCCCGCGAGCTCCATCTACTGGCATTTCAAGGACAAAGACGACCTCATCGCCGCCGTTATCGAACGCAGCTTCGCGAACTGGTTGACGGTGTGGCGCCTTCCCGATGACGTGGTGGCCCGGGACCGCCTGCTGGAAGTGGCCGCGGGTACCGCCAAGGCGGTGATGGACTCGCCGGACTTCCTGCGTCTCGGTTTGATGTTGGCGCTGGAACGCCGGCCGGTGGAGCCCAAGGCGCGGACTATGTTCGTTCAGGTCCGCGAGCAGGCCTTCGCCGCATTGGCCACCAGCATCCGCGAACTGGGCCCGACGCTCTCCGAGGATCAGGTGCGCCAACTGTGCACCTACGCCATCGCCGGAGCCGACGGTCTGTTCATCGCCAAGGAGATCGGCGGCGACACCGTGGATCTCGTCACGCTGTTCGCCCTGCACGGACAGGCGATCTACCACACCGCCGTGCGCATGATCGAGGAGAACGGCAACCGATGACGATGGCCAGGGAGCTGATCGAGCACGCCGCCGACCTGCTCGACACCGCGGCGACGGGGGTGGCCCCGATCGAGCAGCTCACCCGCCGGTATCCGGAGATGGACATCGCCGACGCGTACGCGATTCAGCAGGTCAACCTGGCCAGAGCGCTGGAACGCGGCCGAATGGTGGTCGGACACAAGATCGGGCTGACCTCGGAGCCGATGCAAACCCTGCTCGGGGTCGACCAGCCGGACTTCGGCCATCTGCTCGACGACATGGTGGTGGCGTCGGGATCGACGTTGCCCCGCAGTCGGTTCTGCGCGCCGCGGGTCGAACCCGAGGTGGCGTTCCTGCTCGACCGGCCGTTACGGGGCCCGGGCATCACCGCCGGCCAGGTGCGTGACGCCACCCGGGCGGTCGCAGTCGCACTGGAGGTCGTCGACAGCCGGATCGCCGACTGGAAACTGACCCTGTGTGACACGGTGGCGGACAACGCCAGTTCGGGTGCGGTGGTCCTGGGTCCGTGGGTGCCCTACGTCGACACCATCGACCTGGTGGCAGCTCGGGCCTCGCTGCGTCTCAACGGAATCGAGATCGACACCGGACTGGGATCGGCCGTGCTGGGAGATCCGGCCGCCGCGGTGGCCTGGTTGGCCAATGCGCTCGCCCCGTGGGGTGCGCAGCTACCGGAGGGGCAGTTCGTGATGTCCGGTTCCTTCACGACCGCCGCGTTCGTCACAACCGGGGATGCGGCGTCGGCCGCCATCGGCGGGCTGGGGACCGTGTCGGTGGCATTCGGCTGAGGATGCGATGACACCGATGCACCGCTGCCCGGTGGCGATCCTCGGGTCGGGGGACCTCGGTACGGACCTACGGGCCAAGATCCTGAGCAGGGGTGGGGCGCTCACCGTCGGAGCGCCGGCAGACGACGACGTCGAAATCGTGTTCGACGCAGGGGAATCGGGTGCCCAGGCCGGATGGGGCGAACGCGGCGTGCGGGTCCTGGATCTGGGTCCGGCGGCGGCCGGGCCGCACTGTGTGCCCGCGGTCAACATCGACGAGCACCTCGGCGCGCCGTACCTGAACATGGGCACCTGGGGTGCTCAGGCGGGCGCGCCGATCGTGGCCGCGGTCGGTCAGGTCGCCACGGTGTCCTACGCCGAGGTCGTCTGCGCGCTCTCGGCGAGCTCCACCGGTCCGCGTGCGCGGGCCGGCATCGACGAATTCATCGAAACCACGGTCTCGGCAGTGCAATCCGTAGGCGGAGCCCGGCGAGCCCGCGCAGTGCTCATCCTCAATCCCGCCGACCCGCCCATCGCGGCCCGCACAACTGTCTACTGTCTGGTCGGCGGCGACGTGTCGCAGCCCGCCATCACCGGATCTGTCGGTGCCATGGTGGACAGGGTCAATACCTATGTCCCGGGTTACCGGCTCAAGCAACGGGTGCAATTCGAGACCTTCTCCGCGGCCGCTCCACTGTACCTCCCGGAGACCGGATCCTTCACCGGAACACGTCTCACCGTGCTGCTGGAGATCGTCGCTGTCTCCGATCACCTTCCCGACCACGCGGGCGCTCTCGACATCATGTCCTCGGCGGCGGTGGCAACCGCCGAGCGCGTCGCCAGCACCCGAACCACGGATGCGACAGCATGATTGAGCCACACGACATGCGTGATGGGAGTCGGCGCCTCTACCTCAGCGACGTGACGCTGCGCGACGGGATGCACGCTGTCGCCCACCAGTACAGCGTCGACCAGGTGGCGGCGATCGCCGCGGCCCTCGACGCCGCGGGCGTCGACTCGATCGAGGTCGCGCACGGTGACGGGCTGGCGGGGGGCACATGCACGTACGGGTTCGGTGCGCACACTGATCTGGAGTGGATCGAGGCCGTGGCGTCGGTGGTGCAGCGCGCCCGGGTGGCGACCCTGGTGCTGCCGGGCATCGGCACGGTGCGCGATCTCAGAGCGGCCCGGGACGCGGGCGCGACGGTGGTGCGGGTGGCCGCGCACTGCACCGAGGCCGACATCTGCGCCCGGCACATCGCAGCGGCCCGCGAGCTCGGCATGGACACCGCCGGATTCCTGATGATGAGCCACCTGAGTGACCCGTCGACGCTGGCCACACAGGCCAAGATGATGGAAGCGCACGGCGCCGGCTGTGTGTATGTGGTCGACTCCGGTGGTGCCATGGTGATGCAAGACGTCGCCGAGCGTGTCGATGCGCTCCGGCAGACCCTGCTCGCGAGCACCGAAATCGGGATCCACGCGCACCACAACCTGTCGTTGGGGGTCGCCAACTCGATCACAGCGGTGCAGCACGGGGCCACCCGGATCGACGCGTCGCTGGCAGGCATGGGCGCCGGTGCCGGCAACGCGCCCTTGGAAGTGTTCGTCGCCGCCACGCACAAGCTGGGCTGGACGCACGGCTGCGATCTGCACGCGCTGCAGGACGCGGCCGACGACCTGGTCCGGCCGCTGCAGCAGCGGCCGGTGCGCGTCGACCGGGAAACCCTGACGCTGGGTTACGCCGGCGTGTACTCCAGCTTCCTGCGTCACGCCGAGGCCGCCGCAAAGCGCTACCGTCTCGACGCCCGCACGCTGCTCGAAGAGGCAGGGCGGCGCGGTCTGGTCGGCGGTCAGGAGGACATGTTGGTCGACATCGCCCTGGATCTCACGGCCGGCGACCGGGCCTGAGCGGGCATTCGTCACCTGCCGTTGGCCTGCCGCTCAGTGTCGCGTAGCGGCCAGCTCACCGAGGCTGCCTATACAGTCGGTATGCGGTGCACCGTCTTCGGGACCGGCTACCTCGGTGCGACCCACGCCGCGGGCATGGCCGAGCTCGGCCACGACGTTCTCGGGGTCGACATCGACGCCGGTAAAATCGCCAAACTCGCCGCCGGCGACGTCCCGTTCTTCGAGCCCGGACTGCGAGAGATGTTGCAGCGCAACATCGAGGCCGGGAGGCTGCGGTTCACCACCGACTACGCCGAGGCGGCGGGCTTCGCCGATGTGCACTTCCTCGGGGTCGGAACACCGCAGAAGAAGGGTGAGTACGGCGCGGACCTGCGTCACGTCCATGCCGTGATCGACACCCTGGTGCCACTGCTGACCCGTCCGGCGGTGATCGTCGGCAAGTCGACGGTGCCGGTCGGCACCGCAGCAGAGTTGAGTGAGCGTGCCGCGGGCCTCGCTCCGGAGGGCGTCACCATCGAGGTGGCCTGGAACCCGGAGTTCCTGCGGGAGGGGTTCGCCGTCGCGGACACCCTGCACCCCGACCGCATTGTGCTTGGGGTGCAAAGAAATTCACGACTCGCCGAGCCGGTGCTGCGGGAGATGTACGCTGCGCTGCTCGGTGACGGGGTGCCGTTGCTGATCACCGATCTGCAAACCGCCGAGCTGGTGAAGGTGTCTGCCAATGCGTTCCTGGCCACCAAGATCTCGTTCATCAACGCGATCTCGGAGGTGTGCGAGGCCGTCGATGCCGACGTCACACTGCTGGCCGACGCGCTCGGCTACGACGCCCGGATCGGGCGGCGCTTCCTCAACGCCGGCCTCGGATTCGGTGGGGGTTGCCTGCCCAAAGACATCCGCGCGTTCATGGCCCGCGCCGGTGAGCTCGGCGCCAACCACGCGCTGACGTTCCTGCGCGAGGTGGACAGCATCAACATGCGCCGCCGCACCCGGATGGTGGAGCTGACCACCAAGGCGTGCGGCGGTTCACTGCTGGGGGCCAACATCGCGGTGCTCGGCGCGGCGTTCAAACCGGAGTCCGACGATGTGCGGGACTCCCCGGCGCTCAACGTCGCCGGAATGCTGCAACTCAACGGCGCCACGGTCAACGTCTACGACCCGCAGGCGATCGAGAACTCCCGCCGGCTGTTCCCGACGCTGAACTACTCGACGACGGTCGCCGAGGCCTGCGAACGCGCAGATGCGGTGCTGGTCCTCACCGAGTGGGACGAGTTCGTCGCCCTCGACCCCACCCGGCTCGCCGACACGGTGCGGGCGAAAGTCGTTGTGGACGGCCGCAACTGCCTCGACGTCGAGCGATGGCGAGCGGCCGGGTGGCAGGTGTACGCATTGGGTCGCTTCGGCGGGGAGCCGGCGTCGGCGTAGCGTCGCGCGTATGGCTGTGCTTAAGCTGGCGTGATGGCAGCCGATTTGCGACAACGCATCAGATGGCTGGCGCTGCACGGTGTGGTGCGCGGGCTGGCCAAGTTCGCGGTGCGCCGGGGCGACGACCCGCAGGCCAGGCTGATCGCCGACCCGGTGGCGCGGGCCGATCCGGCGGCCTTCGCCGACGGACTGCGTGACCGGGGGCCGGTGATCCGCTGCCGCGCGGTGCTGATGACCGTCGACCACGAGGTCGCCAGCGAGATCCTGCGCTCCGACGACTTTCGGGTGTCAGCACTGGGTGCCGGGCTGCCCAAACCCCTGCAGTGGGTGAACCGGCAAACTCATCCCGGGCTGCTGCACCCGATCGAGCCGCCGTCGCTGCTGTCGATCGAACCGCCCGACCACACCCGGTGCCGCAAGCTGGTGTCCTCGGTGTTCACCAGCCGGGCCGTCGCCGCGCTGCGCGACAGGGTTCAGGACACCGCCGACGCGCTGCTCGACGACCTGGAAAGCGAACCCGGGATCGTCGACGTCGTCGAGCGCTACTGCTCGCAGCTGCCGGTCGCGGTGATCAGCGACATCCTCGGTGTTCCCGAGCGGGACCGCCAGCACATTCTGCACTTCGGCGAGCTCGGCGCCCCCAGCCTGGACATCGGGCTGTCGTGGCAGCAGTACACCCGGGTCCACGAGGGTCTGGTGGGTTTCAACGCGTGGCTCGGCGACCATCTCGCCGCGTTGCGCCGCGACCCCGGCGACGACCTGATGAGTCAGCTGATCCAGGCCAGCGGGGCCGCCGACGAAGCCAGCCGGTTGTCGGAGCGGGAACTGCAGGCCACCGCCGGGCTGGTGCTGGCCGCCGGGTTCGAGACCACGGTGAATCTGCTGGGCAACGGCATCCGGATGCTGCTGGACAACCCGCACCACCTGGAGACGCTGGCCGCCCGCCCCGAGCTGTGGCCCACCGCGGTCGAGGAGATCCTGCGGCTGGACTCACCGGTGCAGATGAGCGCCCGATTCGCGCGCAAGGACCTCACCATCGCCGGCACCGAGATCAAACGCGGTGAGTTGGTGGTGATCCACCTGGCCGGCGCCAACCGCGACCCGAAGGTGTTCACCGACCCGCACCGCTTCGACATCGAACGCGACAATGCCGGGCGGCACCTGTCGTTCTCGGGCGGGCGACACTTCTGCCTGGGCGCGGCCCTGGCCCGCGCCGAGGGTGAGGTCGGGCTGCGGACGTTCTTCGAGCGTTATCCGGAAGCCCGGCTGGCCGGCCAGGGCGCTCGCCGCGACACCCGGGTGTTGCGCGGGTGGTCAACCTTGCCGATCACCCTTGGGAAGACGCGCGCCGCGCTAGGTTCGTAGGGGTGGACTTCCGAGCAGCCCTGCTCGAGCAGACTCGAGCCTTCGGTGAACTGATCCGGTCGGCAGACCCGGCGACGCCGGTACCCACGTGCGGGGAGTGGACCCTCAAACAGCTGTACCGCCACGTGGGACGCGGAAACCGTTGGGCCGCACAGATCATCAGTGAACGGCGGAACCAGCCGCTGGACCCCCGCGAGGTACGTGACGGCAGGCCGCCCGACGATCCCGACGCCGCGGCCCAGTGGCTCGACCGGGGAGCGCAGATGATCATCGACGCGGTCGACCACGTCGGCTCCGACGCGCGGGTGTGGACGTTCGTCGGGCCGCGGCCCGCCGGCTGGTGGATCCGTCGACGTGTGCACGAAACCGCAGTGCACCGCGCCGACGCAGCGCTGGCACTGGGTGCGGAGTTCGAGTTGCCCGCCGATTTCGCCGCCGACGGCCTCAGCGAGTGGATCGAACTGGCCACCGTCGACAAGCGCCATCCGCCCGCCCTGGATCGCGGCCAGTCCATCCATCTGCACGCCACCGAGGAGAAGCTCGGGCCGACGGGGGAGTGGACCATCGCCCACGACGACGACGGCCTGTGGTGGGCGCACAGCCACAACAAGAGCAGCGTGGCCCTGCGCGGGCCGGTGAACGCGCTGCTGATGGCCACGGTGCGGCGCAAGACCGCCGCCGAGGCCGGACTGGAAGTTCTCGGTGACGCCACCGTCTGGGACGGGTGGCTGGAGCGCACCCCGTTCTGAGTGAGTACCTTCGCCAGCATGACCACTTCGGAGATGGCCACCGTCCTCGCCTGGCACGACGCGCTCAACGCCGCCGACCTCGACACGTTGCTGGAGCTGTCCAGCGACGACATCGAGATCGGTCACGCCGGCGGAGCCGCCCAGGGACACGCCGCGCTACGCGACTGGGCACAGTCGCTGGACGCCAAGATTGAACCCGGCCGTATCTTCGTCCGCGACGGCGTGGTGGTGGCCGAACAGCGCACGGTCTCGGTCACCGGGGAGACCGGCTCGGCGGCGTCGGCCTTCCGGGTGGTGCACGACCGCGTCACCTCGGTCTTCCTGCACCCCGATCTCGCCGCAGCGCTGGCCGCCACCGATCTGACCGAGGCGGATCTGACGGGCTGATGCGCGGAATCATCCTGGCCGGCGGCTCGGGCACCCGGCTGTACCCGATCACCATGGGCGTCAGCAAACAACTGGTACCGGTGTACGACAAGCCGCTGATCTACTACCCGCTCTCGACGCTGATGATGGCGGGTATCCGCGACATCCTGGTCATCACCACCGCGCAGGACGTCCAGGCGTTCCACCGGCTGCTGGGCGACGGCACGGATCTGGGCATCGATCTGAGCTACGCGGTGCAGGACGAGCCCGAGGGCCTGGCGCAGGCGTTCGTCATCGGCGCGGCGCACATCGGCTCCGACTCCGTCGCGCTGGTGCTGGGGGACAACATCTTCTACGGTCCCGGCCTGGGCACCAGTCTGCAGCGCTTCCGCGACGTCAGCGGTGGCGCGGTATTCGCCTACCGGGTGGCCAATCCGTCGGCATACGGTGTCGTCGAGTTCGACGCGGACGGCACAGCGCTGTCGCTGGAGGAAAAGCCGGCGACGCCGAAGTCGCACTACGCGGTGCCCGGCCTGTACTTCTACGACAACGACGTCATCGAGATCGCACGCTCGCTGCGCAAGTCCGCGCGCGGCGAATACGAGATCACCGAGATCAACCAGACCTATCTGGACCAGGGCCGGCTCAGCGTCGAGGTGCTCGCCCGGGGTACTGCGTGGCTGGACACCGGAACATTCGACTCGCTGCTGGACGCCGCCGACTTCGTTCGAACCATCGAGCGCAGACAGGGGCTGAAGATCAGCGTGCCCGAAGAAGTGGCCTGGCGGGTCGGCTTCATCGACGATGCGGCGCTGGAAGCCCGTGCCAGGAAGCTGCTCAAATCGGGCTACGGCGCCTATCTGCTGGAGCTGCTGCAGCGCTGAACCGTCAGCGCATTCCGGAAACGCGATGACGCCGGTGTATCGCGACGTCGGTGTGGAGGTCGCGATGCGCTTCTGCCGGCGTCCTCACCCCTTGCTGACGCGTGCGCGCTGGTAACTATCAGGATGGTCCCGGGCGCCTTCGTCCGGCGTTGTGTCAAGCGCGTGTAAACATATGGTCTATAGGTCTTGTTTTTAGGTCTTTACCAACCTACGCTCCTGTCAGGTCAGTGACTCATGTCACCATCGACGAAAGGCAGGCTCTGAATGGCCGTCAGATCAGATCCCCCGGCGCAAATCGCCACCGAAACCGGCGAAGGGCACACCCTCAAGCGAGGCGCCATCGGCCTGGCCGGTGTGGTCTTCATGGTGGTCGCCTTCTCCGCACCGATCACCGCGATGACGGGTAACCTCCCGGTCGCGGTCGGCTTCGGCAACGGACTCGGAGCGCCGGCGGGTTTCATCATCGCCACCGTCGTGCTGAGCATCTTCAGCATCGGATTCATAGCGCTGGCAAGGCATATCACCGCCGCCGGCGCCTTCTACACGTTCGTGTCCCGAGGCTGGTCGAAGATTCCCGGTCTACCGGCCGGGGTGATGTCGATGTTTACCTACATGACGATGGAGGCCGGCCTGATCGGCATCTTCTCCGTCTTCGCCGATCAGGCCATGTCCGCGCAGTTCGGGATCGAACTGCCGTGGCTGGTCTACGCCGCGATCGGTGTCATCGTCATTGCGACGCTGTCCCATTGGGACATCTCGGTGGCTGCCAAGGTGCTCGGCGCCGTACTCGTCGCCGAGATCGTGATGCTGGCGCTGACCGCGACGGCTTCCCTGGTGGCCCATCCGGAGGGGATGAGCTGGGCGTCGCTGAACCCCGTCAGCGCGCTGAGCACCAATGGAGTGGCCGGTGGCGTGGTGGGTCTGGGTCTGCTGATGGCGTTCTGGTCGTGGGTGGGCTTCGAGTCCACCGCAATCTACGGGGAAGAATCGAAGAACCCCAAGAAGATCGTGCCGCAGGCCACCATGATCGCCGTCATCGGTATCGGGGTGTTCTACACGTTCATCGCGTGGGGGATGATCGTCGGCAACGGTCCGGCGAAGGCCGTCGAATTATCCTCGGGTGCTGCTCCATTCGACCTCATCTATGCGCCGACGCAGCAGTACCTCGGTCAGTGGGCGATAGTGATCTTCGAATGGTTGATGGTCGGCGGCTCGTTCGCCTGTGCACTGGCGATTCACAACTCCGCCGCGCGCTATCTGTTCGCCTTCGGCCGCGATGGGCTGCTACCTCGCCGCCTCGGGCTGGCACACCCCAAGCACGCGTCGCCCTACATCGCGTCGCTGACACAGAGCGTGTTCGCATCGATCGTGCTGATCGTGTGTGCTGTGAGCGGATCAGACCCCTACGCGGTGCTCTTCGTCCTGGTGGCGATTCTGGCCACCTTGTGCCTGCTCACCGTGCAGACGATGTCCTCGATAGCCACCGTGGTGTACTTCCACGTCAAGAAGCAGCATCCGGAGACCGCGAACTGGTGGCGGACATTGGCGGCGCCGATCATCGGTGGAGCCGGCATGGTGTACGTCATCTATCTGATGGCCTCCAATATGTCGGCCGCGGCCGGCGGCGCGTCGGACACCCTGTTTTTCAAGATGATTCCGTACATCTTGCTGACCCTGCTGTTCGGGTCGATCGCGGTGGCGGTGTACTGGCGCAAGGCCAAGCCGGAGCTCTACGCACGGATCGGCTCCACAGTGTTCGATGACAAGCCGGTCGGCTGATGATCCGGCGTGGTGCGCGAAGGTCAGCGCTTGAGCCAGCTTTCGAGCGTATTGCGGGTGTCGTTGATGTGGGCTTCCATCCTAGAGGCGGCCAGTTCCGGGTCGCGGTTCTCGATCGCCTCCAGAATCGACTCGTGGAAGTCGTTGGCGTTGGGTTCCAGCCGGCCGAAGATCGCACCGACGGGAAGCCACATCCGCCGGCGGGCATCGCCGACGGCGTCGAGCAGGCGGTCGTTCTGGGCGGCCTGGGCGATGCCCATGTGGAACGCGGAGTCCAGGGTCTGGAATTCGATGGTCCGCTGTGCCGACTTCTCCCGGAGCGCCACCTCCAGTGCCGATTCCATACCTCCGAGCAGCTTGCGCAGGTCGGCCACGTCGGCGGCTCTGCGTCGGCTGGCGGCAAGTCGGGTGGCCCCGGTCTCGACGATGATGCGGTAGTCGAAGGCATCGCGGATTGCCCGCTTGTTGCGGCGTAGTTCGCGACGCATCTCGACCGGATCGATGTGCGGCGCCTGAACGGTGAAGCCGCCGCCGCGGCCGCGGCGCACGGCGATCAGGCCCTCACGTTCGAGCACCGCCACCGCGGTACGCACGGTGGTCCTGGACACGTCGAGCATTTCGGAGAGTTCGCGTTCGGTGGGCAGGCGGTCGCCAGGCCGGAACTGGCCCAGCTCCAGCGCTCGGCGCATCTGATCCACGACGAGTTCATGAGCGGGGATCTGGCGAACCGGGCTCAACGCCGACGGGCGTTCCGCGGTCATGTGGAGCCCCCTTTCCTCTGTCCGCACGTTACCGCATCAGGCGTGATGAGCACTTTGACCCGCCCTTTGGTCCAAAGGGTGAATCAGGACTTGGGCAGAGACTGGATCGAATTTAAAGACCTAAAAACTTGACCAATAGTGCTTTATGGGTGAGACTTCGGGAATGGATCCAGTGGTGGATCGCCGGCCGAGAAGGGTTGAGGTGTTGGGAAACAAAGTCATCGTGACCGGCGGCGCCGGTGTCATCGGACAGGCCATCTGTCGCCGGTTGCGGCAGGGCGGATATGAACCGGTGGCAGCCGACCTCAAGGATGCGGTGGAGGCCGCCGACTTCACTGCCGAGGGCCTGGCGGGCACGCAACCCGTCGTCATGGACATCACCGACCGGGCCGCCGTCGACGCGGCGGTGGCCTCGGTGGTCGATCCCGGCGAGACGCTGTTCGGTCTGGTCAATTGTGCGGGGATACTCAGAGATTCGTTCCTCGGCGAACTCGATGAAGACAAGCTCGCGCTGATGTTCCAGGTCAACATCGCCGGTATGGCGCGGGTCACCGACGCAGTGGCACCGCTGCTCACCGCCGGCAGCGCCATCGTCAACGTGGGTAGTCTCACCGGACACTTCGGGCGATTTCGCGGGGCATCGGTCTACGGCGCCACCAAGGCGGGCATTGCTGCCTACACCCGCTACATCGCCGAAGAGCTTGCGCCGCGCTCGATTCGGGCCAACAACGTTGCTCCCGGCGTCATCCGGGCGCCGATGAGCCCGTCGATGGCGCGAGTGTCGGGCGGCGAGGAGGTCAGCGCGTCCTACGCGATGCTCAAGCGCATCGGGGAACCCGAGGAGGTGGCCGAGGCCGTGGAGTTCCTGCTGTCGCCGCGGGCATCGTTCATCACCGCTCAGACTCTGCTGGTGGATGGGGGAGTGGTCGCATGGTGACCGCCGCCGGGCTGAGCAGCGACCCGGCCTCGAGCCTGGGCTCCGTCGAGCAGGCCAATGCCAGGTCCTTCGAACGGCTTGACGCCGCCGACCCGTGGGTGGTCGACGTGGCCGCCGCACGTGACGTGCTGCCTGGGTACCGCGACAATCTGGTGCTGACCTCAGGAGCGCCCATGGCGTGGTCGCACTACACCGGCGGGCAGCGCGAGGCGTTGATCGGCGGCGCGCTGTTCGAGGGTTTGGCCGATGACCGCGGTGGGGCCATCGAAGGATTCGAGTCGGGGCGCATCGAGGTCGGCGCCTGCCAGGACTACGGCGCCGTCGGATCGCTGGCCGGGATCTACACCGCATCGATGCCGGTGTTCGTCGTCGAGAACCGCAACCACGGCAACCGCGGGTTCTGCAACTTCTACGAAGGCAAGGAGCCCCGGCGGCTGAACTACGGCTGCTACGACGAGGGCGTCCACGACAGGCTGCTCCATGTGAACACCGTGCTGGCCCCGGTGGTGGGGGAGGCGATCCGACGCCGGGGCGGTATAGCCCTCAAACCCCTGATCGCGCGGGCGCTGCGGATGGGTGACGAGGTGCACAGTCGTAATGCCGCAGCCTCCATCCTGTTCAATCGCGAGATCATGCCGGCAATCTTGGACATGTGCGACGACGGAGTGCCCGGGGTGCGGGAGACGATGCTGCACCTGGCCGAGAACGACTACTTCTTTCTGCGCCTGTCGATGGCCGCGGCCAAGGCCTCCGCAGACGCGATGGTGGTGCCGGGCTCGACCCTGGTCTCGGCGATGGCATTCAGCTGCCGGGGTTTCGCGATCAAGCTCGCCGGACTCGGCGACACCTGGTTCGAGGGACCTCCGCCGATACATCAGGGCAAGCTCTTCGCCGGCCATACCGAGGACGAGATCACCTGGATGGGTGGTGAATCCCCGATCACCGAGACGGTGGGGCTGGGCGGATTCGCCCAGGCATGTGCGCTCTCACTGCAGGAGTACCAGGGCGGGTCGCCCGAGGTGATGATCGAGCGCAATCTGCAGATGTACTCGATCACCCACGGAGAGAACAGCACCTACCGCATCCCGCAGTTCGCTTTCCGCGGCACGCCGACCGGCATCGATGCACGCAAGGTCCTCGAGACCGGGGTGCTGCCGGTGATGGACGTCGGACTGGCCGGCAGGGATGGCGGACAGATCGGCGCCGGAGTGATCCGCGCCCCTCGGGAGTGCTTCGCCGACGCGCTGACCGAGCACCACCGCCGGTTCGGCGCGAAATGAGCCCCGCCGCGCCGACTCCCACGCTCCCACTGACCTTCAGCGGTGGGGAAGCATTGGTGACCGGCGCCGCGTCGGGGATCGGCGCGGCGATCTCCCGCATGCTGATGTCGGCCGGGGTGCGCACCATCCGCCTCGACGTACGCACGCCGCAACCGGATCCCGATCATCGGGCCGAACTGCAGGCGGTCGCGGCGATCGACGTTCGCGAACCCGCGCTGCTGGAGCGCCTGAACGCGATCGGAGCTGTACCGCAGCGGATTGCCTATTTGGTCAATTGTGCCGGAGTGCTGGATGACACCGGATTCAGCGGGGTGTCGCGCGAGATATGGATGCGCTGCCTGGAGATCAACGTGGTGGGCGCCTACAACACCATCGATGCGCTGACCCCGCTGCTGCGGGACGCCTCCCCGGCCGCGGTGGTGAACATCAGCTCGATCGAAGCCGGCCGGGTCGTGGCTCTGACAGATCCGGACCCGACGCCGCAGTACGCGGCGTCCAAGGCGGCGCTGCAGATGCTCACTCAGTCCGCTGCCCGCGCGCTGGCTGCCGACGGGGTGCGGGTCAACAGTGTCTCGCCGGGGTTCGTCGCCACACCGATGGCCGCCCCGCACGGGGGCACCGCTACCCTGCCGCCCACACTGGCTTGCCGAGTGCCCGCGGGCCGATTCGCCGATCCGGCCGATATCGCGTGCGCGGTCGCCTTTCTGCTCAGTGACCAGGCCGGCTACATCACCGGCAGTGACCTGCGCGTCGATGGAGGGTTCCAGCTGACATGACCGAAATCGGGTCCACCACGGTGGTGGCCTACGAACCGGCACTGGGCCGGGCGGCACGGGTGGGCAGCTGGGCAGAGTTGTCCAAGGGCACGTTTCGAGTGGCCGTCGAGCACCTCAAGTGCGGGAACTGGGAGGCTGCCGCGGAGTTGGTCGAGGTCTCGGTTGCCGAGGCCGAGGAACTGCGCGAGGTCTATCAGCGCTGGCCGATCGCGATCCGGGAGTGGATTCGATCTCACGGTGTGGCAGGGGATCTCATCGATGAATGGGAATCACGGCTGACCGGGCTGATCGGTGCGCCGGCCATGCGGGGCATCGAGGCGCAGTGGCCCCGCTACCTCAGCGCCGTCGAGGCAGCCGCTCGGGCCTGTCGCTCGCGGCGAGAGGACGCCGCCGTGGCGATCGAGACCGCTCGCGCCGTATGGCAGGGTGTGCACGACCAGGCGGTGGACCGGGTCAGCGGCATGATCGACATTGCCGTGCGCACTCTCGGTGAACACTGCCTCGGCGATCTGTGGGATGCGCTGATGGCCGACTGGTACGAGGTGCATGCTGCGCGGTACGCGGTGAGCAACCAGTCGTGGGACGTCTCGGCCCATCAGCTGATGGTCGCGATCGTCGACGGCTTCCATGCCCACCTGGCCGGCACCGGCCGTCAGGGTGACATCGAGATCATTACCGAGCCCACCCGAATTGGATTTCGCTTCGCACCGTGCGGTTCCGGAGGTCGCAGTCTGGATGAGCGCATCACCGACGGTGCACCTCGTGCAGGTGCGCCGTTCGGATTCGCCGTCACCACCGAGCCTCACGACTGGGCCTGGAACGCCGTCGGGGTCTGCAGCTATTGCGTGCACTGCTGCCTGCTCAACGAGGTGATGCCGATCGATCGGCTCGGCTTCCCCACCCGGGTGATCGATGCGCCCGTCTGGGATCCCGAGCAACCGGTTTCCGAGTGCACCTGGTGGGTGTACCGGGACCCGGCCGACATACCCGATGACGTGTACGCAAGAGTCGGACGCAATCCCGACCGCAGGCCGAGCCGACGAGGAGATCAGTGATGGCGGTCGCGATGACACAAGTTGAAGTTCCCGACTACGACCTGGGAATCCGCGGGAAGTTGGTCCGCGCCGAGAAGACCGTCGATCCGACCGGCCTGGCGTTCTGCACGATCGTCTACGGGCTGTCGCTCGCCGACGAGGTGACCGACACCCCGTACAGCAACGCCGCCAACGGATACCCCGACGCACTGCTGACCCCCGACGAGTCCACCCGGGTCGAGTTGGGCTGGCGGCCGGGCACCGACGCCGTCATCGCCGATCTGGTGGCCGCCGACGGCACTCCGGTCGAGATGTCACCGCGTCACTGCCTGCGCGCCCTGGTCGAGCGATATGCCGAGCGTGGATTGGAGCCGGTACTGGGGTTCGAGTTCGAGTTCTGGGTCTTCCAGGACGGCCCCGACGAGGACGGGACGCGACGACCGCTCGGTTCGACGGAGAACGCGTACTCGCTGACCAGGATGGCCCAGATGCAGCTCCTGGCAGTCGAGTTCATCGATCGAATGCACTCGATCGGCATCGAGATCGAGATGTTCCACACCGAACTCGGACCCGGGTTCTTCGAGTTCACCATGGCGCCCGCCCCGGCCTGCCGGGCGGCCGATGCGGCGGTGCGGGCCCGTCAGTACCTGCGCGAACTATGCGCCGAACGCGGCCTGCACGCCAGCTTCATGGCCAAACCGTTCGGCGACAAATCCGGGGCCGGTGGCCACGTGCACTCCAGCCTCAACCGTGATGGCGTTAACATCTTCTCCACCGGACCCGGGCTGCTCTCCACAGAGGCTTCGCACTACCTGGCGGGCTTGCTCGCCGGTATGGCCGACACCACGGTTCTGTTCAATCCCTATGTGAACTCGTACAAACGCATCGATCCTCAGATGTTCACGCCCACCGCGGCCACCTACGGATACGACGACCGCGCTGCGGCATGCCGGCTGATCCTCAACGATGCCAAGTCCGCCCGCGTCGAACATCGCAGGCCGGGCGCCGACACCAGCCCGTACCTCACCGCAGCGGCGCTGCTGGCCGCCGGACTGCACGGTCTTGAGGGCAACCTGAGCCTGCCTGCCGAAGGTGAGGAACCCGCGCCGCTGCCCGGTGACCTGCCGGCCGCGCTGGACACCTTTCAAAGCTCGGTGTGGCTGCCCGACCTGGTCGGCAAGGCGTTCTGCGCGTCCTTCGCCGCCACTCGCCGCGCCGAGGCCGAACGCTATGCGCACTGGCTGCGGACCACCATCACATCCTGGGAACTCACCCGTCATCTGGAGCATCAATGAACGACGAATGCACCCGCCTCGACCTCGACCAGTTCGAGGGGCTCGCTGCCTCTGGGGAGATCAACACCGTCGTGTGTGCCACCCCCGACCCCTATGGTCGACTGGTCGGCAAACGGCTGACCATCCCGGCGTTCAGATCCCTGGGATTGAGTGGCGCAGGCATCAACGCCAGCAGTTTCATCTTCGCCGTCGACCTCGAGATGAACCCGCTGGATCTGCCGGTGTCCAATGCGGCCAACGGCTGGGCCGACATCCGGCTGGTACCGGACCTGAGCACGCTGCGGCGGGTGCCCTGGGAGCCACATGTCGCGTTGGTGCTCTGCGATGCCTACGAATCGCAATCCGACACCATGCTCCCGGTGGCGCCGCGCACCATTCTCCGACGGCAGATCGAGCGGGCGCGCGCCCAGGGGTTGATCTTCAAATTCGCCTCTGAGCTCGAGTTCTTCCTCGCCGCCACACCGCCCCGCCAGGCCTGGGAGCTGGGCTACCAGGATCTGAAGATGCTGTCGGACTACCGATCCGACTACCAGATGATCCAATCCAGCCGTGACGATTGGTTCATCGAGCGGATCCGCAACCAGATGCCGGGTTTCGGCGTGTCCATCGAGTCGTCGAAGCCGGAATGGGGACTCGGCCAGCAGGAGGTCACCCTCGACTACTGCGACACCCTGGAGATGGCCGATCGGCATGTGCTGTTCAAGTACGGGGTCAAACAACTGGCGCACGCGGCGGATCTGACCGTGACATTCATGGCGAAGCCCAAGATCGACGACGTCGGTTCCTCGTGTCATCTGCACGTGAGCATCTGGTCGGCAGACAACCGTCCGCTGAGCTGGTCGTCGGAGTCCGGCGGTGGCATGTCGGCACAGTTCGGGTCGTTCGTGGCCGGTCAGCTGCTGCATGCCACCGACATCGCACTGATGCTGGCACCGACAGTCAACTCCTACAAACGCTTTCAGCCCGATCAGTTCGCGGGGACCGCCATCGCGCTCGGCTCAGACAACCGCTCATGCGCCTTCCGGCTGGTTGGCAACGGGCCGTCGTTCCGGGTGGAGAATCGCATCCCCGGCGGGGACGTCAACCCGTACTACGCCTACTCGGCCACCATCGCCGCAGGTCTGGATGGCATCAACCGCGAACTGGCGATGCCGGATATCTTCGACGGGAATGCCTGGGACGGTGACGGTGTGCCGATCGTGCCCACCTCGTTGCACGAGGCGTTACGACTCTTCGAAGAGTGCAAGATGGCCCGCGCGGCGTTCGGGGACGACGTGTTCGATCATCTGTTGTCCTCGTCGCGCAGCGAGCTGGTCGCTTTCGACTCCCACACCGTCACCGACTGGGAGATGCGCCGCTACTACGAACGCGTCTGAACCCACCCCGCTTCAGAAGAACTGACTTCGAAGGAGTTACGTTGCCGATCGATCCCATCGCCCAGAAGATGCTCGACGATGCCAAGAAGTCCGGGCGCCCCAACGCCCATCTGCTTCCGGTGTCGACAGCCCGCCAGAACTTCGAGGACACCTTCGCAGCGCTGACGAAGCCACCCATCCACCGGCTTCGCGATGTGGCGATCCCGACCCGCGACGGCCAGACCATTCCTGGACGGCTGTACCTGCCCACCGCCGACATCGCCGCACTGCCGTTGACGGTGTACTACCACGGCGGTGGTTGGCTGTTGGGCAGCATCGACTCCCACGACGTGGCGACGCGCCTGCTGGCCAAGGCGTCGGGCAGCGCGGTGCTGTCGGTCGGATACCGTCGCGGACCGGAGTTCCGCTTCCCCACCGCGGTTGACGACGCCGTCGACGCCCTCACCTGGGCGGCCGAGACCGGTTCGGGTCTCGGTGTCGACACCAGCCGACTGGCAGTCGCCGGCGACAGTGCCGGCGGCAACCTCGCCGGCGCCGTCGCACTGCACGCCCGCGATACCGGCGCGCCGGCACTGCGCCATCAACTCCTGGTGTACCCGGTCACCACGACGGACCTGGTGCGCGGCTTCGACGACGAGTACCAGGCCGTGATGCTGGAACGCGACGAGATGCAGTGGCACCAGGACAACTATCTACCCGGCCCCGACGCCGCCGCGGATCCCAGGGTCAGCATCCTGGGCGCCGATCTCGCCGGTGTCGCCCCCGCCACGGTGATCCTCGCCGAATGCGATCCGATTCGGCCGCAGGGCGAGCTGTACGCCGAGGCGCTCACCGCTGCCGGGGTGCCGACGACGACGCACCTGAGTCCGGGCATGGTGCACGGATTCTTCGGTCTCACCGAAGTGTTTCCTACCGCCGACGACGCGATGGACTTCGCCGGTAAACGGCTCGCCGAGGCTCTGGCGGTGCCTCAGTGACTCGTACCGCCTTGGTGACCGGCGCCGGCGGGGGCATCGGTGCGGCAACGGTGGCGCGCCTGGTAGCCGACGGTGTCCGTGTCGTCGCCACCGATGTCGTCGCGAGCGTCCCCGGGTTGCCGGCCGAAGTCAGATACGTTCGCCACAACCTGGTCGACGGCGACCCGCAGGACCTACTGCGAGCTCTGCCCGGCGACGCACTCGACTACCTGGTGAACGCGGCGGGGGTGGCGTTCTTCGACCGCGACGGGTCGACTCTGGACGTCGAGGAATCGGTGTGGGAGCTGACCCTGGGGGTCAATCTGCACGGGACGCGACGACTCACGGTCGCCGCGGTGCCCTATCTGCGGGCCGGCCGAGGCAAGAGCATCGTGAACGTGGCCAGCATCGCCGGTCTGCGGAACATGGATTCACCGTTGGATGCCTACCAGGTGAGCAAGGCTGCGGTGGTGTCACTCACCCGCACCCTGGCGCTGCAACTCGGGCCTGAAGGCATCCGTGCCAACACCGTGTGCCCCGGTGCGGTACTCACCCCGATGATCGAACCGCTCTATCGGTTCGACCCGGCCCGACGGACCGACATGGAACAACGAACACCGTTGGGCCGCATCGGGCTTCCCGATGACATCGCCAATGCCATCCGCTTCCTGTTGTCTGAGGAGGCCTCCTTTATCACCGGCACCGACCTTGTCGTCGACGGTGGCTGGATCGCCCAGACCAAGTAGTCGGCCGTAGCCATCGGCTATTGACACCGACCTTATAGGTCTAAATACTCGACCTATAAGACTTATCTGCTTTTGCCCACTCGGGCACGAACGAGGAGAACAGCGCCGATGACCGCAACCGTCCAGAGCCCACGCGTGGCGATCATCGGTGCCGGCTTCAGCGGTCTGGCAGCGGCGATCGCTCTGCGCCGTCGAGGTATCGAGAACTTCGTCATCTTCGAACAGTCCGAGGGGATCGGCGGCACCTGGTGGTTCAACCGCTATCCGGGTGCGGAGGTCGACTTGGAGTCCCATGTGTACTCGTTCTCCTTCGCGCGCAGCGACTGGACCCGTACCCACGTGGGCTGGCAGGAACTGCAGCAGTACCTCGAGCGGGTCGCGCGCGACTGGGACCTGCCGAGGCGGATCAGGTTCAACGAGAAGGTCGTCGATGTGCGCTGGTCCGATGAGGAGCACACCCACACTGTCTCCACGTCCTCTGGTTCCAACCATGGACAATTCACCGCTGTCATCAGCGCCGTTGGATTCCTCAACATCCCTGTCATCCCACCATTCGCCCGTGGTGACAACGAGTTTCAGGGTGCAATGTGCCACACCTCAACCTGGATCGACGGCCTTGACCTCACCGGCAAGTCTGTCGGCATTCTCGGCACCGGATCCTCAGCGGTACAGGTGGTCACCGAGGCCGAGAAGGTCGCCCGTGACGTGACCATTTTCCAGCTCGAACCCAACTGGGTGGTGCCCAAGAACAGTCGAGACTTCACGCCGCGGGAGCGGCGGCTCAACAAACTGCGGGCGGTCTACTCATGGCGGCGGTGGGCGCTCTATCTGGACTACGACCGCAGACAACTGCGGTCCAGTCACGCCCGCAGCACCGGTCGGTTCAACCGCAGCCGGCATCAGATCGCACTGGACTTCATGCGACGGGAACTCGCCGACCGTCCTGACATCCTCGAAAAAGTTACGCCGACAATTCCTTTCGAGGGCAGACGGACGGTGTGTAGTGACACCTACTACGCGGCGCTGCGCAGCCCGAAGGTCTCCCTCGTCCCACATGCCGTCAAAGGGCTCACCCGCACCGGTGCCGTCGATGCCAACGGTGACGAGCATGACCTCGACGTCATCGTCCTGGCCACCGGCTTCGACGCGGCGAACTACCTGGGCAACTATCAGGTGTACGGGCAGGGTGGCCAAGAATTGCACAGCGCTTGGCGCGGCGAGCCTGAAGCCTTCCTCGGGATGATGGTGCCCGGGTTCCCAAACTTCTTCATCATGTACGGCCCCAACACCAACTCGGTTCCCCTCGTGCACTTCTACGAGGCACAGGCAGACTTCGCAGCGGCACTGATCAACCGTGCCGCGCGAACCGGAAGCCGGGTTATCGACGTGCGCCGGGCGGCGTTCGTCATCTACAACGACTGGTTGCAGGCACAGCTCGCCAAGACGGTGTGGGCCAAGACGGACAACTACTTCCGTGCCGGAACCGGGAAAGTCGTATCGCAGTGGCCGTTCGGCGCGACGCCGTACATCCTGGCGACCAAACTACTTCGCAGGATCGCGGTCCGACTGAGCTGACACAGACTCCGACGAGAGGACCCCATGGCCGCCAAGCCGCTCATCGCCGTCACCCTCAACGCCCGGGAGCTCGACCGGATGGTGCACTGGCGCAACATGTTCAACGGATTGCAAACTGTCGGAGCGATTCCGATGGCCGTCGAGTGCGGCAGCTCGATCCTTGACATCGATCACACGGTCGGGACCGTGGACGGTCTGATCCTCAGCGGAGGTGGCGATGTGGATCCCCGTCGGTGGGGAGGGCCGACCGATGACCCGACTTTGAGCTGGGTGAACCCGGTCCGCGACGAGAACGAGATCGCGGCGTTCGAAGCCGCCTGGCGGCACGACCTGCCCACTCTGGCGATCTGCCGCGGCGCCCAGCTCGTCACGGCTGCCCGCGGGGGTGTCCTCTACACCGATCTGCCACGTGATCTCGGCTCGCCGATCGCGCACCGACTGGGGGAGGAGGCGCTGCTCAGCACCGCGCATGACGTGGAGCTTGTCGACGGCAGCCGGATCGCGCAGTGGACGCAAGCCGGCTCCCGGATGCAGGTCAACAGCCAGCACCACCAGGGGGTACGTCGGCTCGCGGAGGGCTTCATCGCCGCCGCGCACGCCCCCGACGGTCTGGTGGAAGCCTTCGAATCCGTGGACCACCCGGTCACCGCGGTGCAATGGCATCCCGAGGTCAACTGGGCCGGCTGCGAATACTCCTATCGCATTCTGGAGGGCTTTGTCGCGTCCTGCCGGCACCGGATGGCGCCGGCCGACGCCGCCTGATTCAGGGTGCGCCCAATCCGGCCAGCACTTTGTCCACCGTGACCGGCAGATCCCGCACTCGGACCCCGGTCGCGTTGTAGACCGCGTTGACCACCGCCGCGGCCGAACCGACGATGCCGATCTCCCCGGCGCCGCGAGACCCCATCGGGTTGAAGTGCTCCTCGACCTCGTCGAGCCAGATCGCGTCGATATCCTGCACGTCGGCGTGTGCGCTGAAGTGATAGGTCGCCAGGTCCTGAGTGACGACGTGCCCGAAGCGGGAATCGCGCACGCTCTCCTCGTGCAGCGCCATCGACAGTCCCATCGTCATACCGCCGATCAGCTGGGACCGCAGGGTACGGGTGTTGATGGCCCGCCCCACCGAGAACACGCCCAACATGCGGGGCACCCGCACCTCGCCGGTGTCCCGATTGACATGGGCCTCGACGAAATGCGCTCCGAAGGACTGCACGGTGAACGCGTCCGCGTCCGGATTGTCGGGTGCCTCGGCAGTGGTGGAAGCGCCGACGGCAGGGGGGTCGCCGTGATCACGGCGGAACTGGCGCGCCGCCGCGACGATCGGCGAACCCCAGGACGTGATACCCGATGACCCACCCGCCACCGAAGCCGACGGGAGATCGCTGTCGCCGATACGCAGGTCGACCGCTGCCAGTTCACACGCCAGCGCGTCCGCGGCGATCTGAGCCAGCGTGGTCCAGGTCCCGGTCCCGATGTCGGCCGCGCCGATGTGCACCTCGTAACGACCCTCGGCGGCATAGGTGATGCGGGCCGCGTTACCCGGCATCGCCATTCCCGGATAGGTCGCCGACGCCACTCCCATCCCGGTGAACCAGTCACCGACACAGCTGGCGGCCGGCCGCGCGTTGCGGGAAGCCCAGCCGAATCGTTCGGCTCCCAGCCGCAGGCACTCCACCAGATGTCTTGCTGACCAGGGATTTCCGGTTTCCGGGTCCACCGCAGGATCGTTACGGATCCGCAGCTCGATCGGGTCGATACCCGCCGCTGCGGCGAGTTCGTCCATTGCGACCTCGGCGGCGTAGGTGCCCGGGCACTCGCCCGGGGCCCGCATCCAGAACGGCACCGCGACATCCAGCGCGGCCAGCCGGTGCGACGTCCTGCGGTTGGCTCCGGCGTACATCTTGCGGGACGTGACCGCGGTCTGCTCGGCGAATTCCTTCACCGCAGAGGTCTGTTCGACGACATCGTGCACGATCGCGGTGAGCCGGCCATCTTCGCCGCAGCCCAGGCGCACCCGCTGGATGGTGGGGGTGCGGTAGCCGACGAGGGAGAACATCTGCTGGCGGGTCAACGCCAGCTTGACCGGACGCCCGCCGGCACGCAGGGCGGCCATCAGCGCCAGCACATTGTGGGCGTGCGGAGCACCCTTGGAGCCGAAGCCGCCGCCGACGTTCGGTGCCAGGACCCGGACCTGGCCGGGTTCGAGCCCGAACAGCGGTGCCAGCGTCTTGCGTGCGACATGCACGCCCTGGGTGGAGTCGAACAGCGTGACCGCGACCCCGCCGTCCCGGGCGGTCCACTGTGCGATGCACGCGTGGGGCTCCATGGGATTGTTGTGCTCGATGGGTGTGGTGTAGGTCCGGTCCACGGTGTACCGCGCGCCGGCCAACGCCGTGTCGACGTCGCCGTCGTCGGTGTCCGGCGGGTACGACGGGTTCACCGACTCGGGCGTGTAGAGGCCCGGATGGTCGGCACGCAGCTCCACGTCATGCGGCTCGGCGAGGTATTCCACACGGACCAGGGCCGCTGCCTCACGGGCGATCTCGGCATTCGCGGCCACCACGCCGCCGATGATCTGGCCGCGGAAATGCACCCGCGTGTCCTGCAGGATGGCCAGTTCGCCGTCGGAGGTATCGGCCAGTTCGGGCGCGTCGAACACCGTGAGGACGTCGTGGGTGCCGGTCAGGTCGTGCGCGGCGCCGACGTCCATCGCGACGACCCGGCCACGGGCGATCGTGGCCTGGATCGGGTGGAGGTACACCGGCTCGTCGGTGCGGTGTTCGAAGGCGTAGGGGGCGGTGCCGGTGACCTTGGCGCGGCCGTCGCGGCGCGCGACCGATGCGCCGATGGCGCGTGGTTCGAGAAGGGTCATCGGGTGCCCCGTTCGGTCAGCATGCGCAGCTGCGCGATCAGCGTTCGGCGGGTCAGTTCCACCTTGAACTCGTTGCCCGGCAACGGCTCGGCACCCGACAGCTCGGCCTTGGCCGCTTCTGCGAAGGTGTCCGGGGTGGCGGTTGCCCCGGCCAGCAACCGCTCGGCGTGACGGGCCCGCCACGGCTTGTGCGCGATCCCACCGAGCGCGATGCGCGCGGTGGCGATGGCTTCGCCGACGAAGCTGAGTTCGGCGGCCACCGATACCAGCGCAAACGCATAGGATGCCCGGTCACGGACCTTGCGGTAGTCGGAGAGCGCGCCCGTCGGGGGAGCGGGCAGTTCCACCGCGGTGATCAATTCGCCGTGCCGAAGCACGGTGTCGCGCTGGGGTTCGTCGCCCGGAAGCCGATGGAAATCCGTCATCGGGACCGAGCGCGCACCGTCGACCCCTTCGACCAGTACCCGGGCGTCCAATGCGGCCATGGCCACCGCCATGTCGGAGGGGTGGGCCGCGACGCAGTGCGTCGAGGCGCCGAGGATCGCGTGATAGCGGACATAGCCGCCGATCGCCGAGCAGCCGCTGCCGGGGTCGCGCTTGTTGCACGGTGTGGTGACGTTTTGGAAGTAGACACATCGAGTGCGCTGCAACAGGTTTCCGGCCGTTGTCGCCGCGTTGCGCAACTGGCCCGACGCGCCGGAGAGCAGCGCCCGCGACAGCATGGGGTAGCGCGACCGGATCACCGGGTGCGCGGCCAGATCGCTGTTGCGCACGTTGGCGCCGATGCGTATCCCGCCCTGCTCGGTCTCCTCGACCTCGTCGAGTGCGAGTCGACTGACATCGACGAGCAGAGTCGGTTGGGCCACACCGAGTTTCATGTGATCCACGAGATTGGTGCCGCCGGCGAGATAGGCCGCGTCGGGACTCCCGGCGAGGGTCGCGACGGCGTCGTCCGGGCTGGTGGCGAGGTGGTATCGGAACGGTTTCATGACGCGGCCGCCTTGCTGATCGCGGCGACGATGTTCGGATACGCGGCGCACCGGCACAGGTTGCCGCTCATCCGCTCCCTGATCTCGTCGGCGGTGAGCTCCGGCGAGGCCTCCAGGTCGTCGCTGACCACACTCGGTGCGCCCGCTTTCACTTCGTCGATCATTCCGATCGCCGAACAGATCTGGCCCGGGGTGCAGTAGCCGCACTGGAACGCGTCTTCGTCGTGGAAGGCCTGCGCCACCGGATGTAGATCGTCGGCGGTGCCGAGTCCGGCAGCGGTGGTGATGCGTGCCCCGTCGGCGGCGACGGCGAACGTCAGGCAGCTGGTGACCCGGCGGCCCTCGACGAGGATGGTGCACGATCCGCACTGTCCGTGGTCGCACCCTTTCTTCGGGGCGGTGACCCCGAGTTTCTCGCGCAGGGCGTCCAGCAGGGTGAGGCGGTGATCGACGGTCAGCGCGTGCCGGTGGCCGTCCACCTCCAAGGTCACGTCCGAGGTGTGCTGGGGCTCACTCACCGCCGCCGAGTACCCGGGGCACCCTGCGCCAAACGTTCAGCGCCGATCGCGGTTCGGCGTGGCCAACACGGCCGCGATGCCGGTGGTCAGCGGCACCGACAGGGCCAAAGCGATACCCCCGACCGCGGAGCGGGCGATCTCGATGGCCACGCTCTCGCTGGTGAGCACATCGCCCAGGGAGCGGTTGGCGACGCTGAACAGCAACAGCAGCGGCAACGCACTGCCCGCGTAGGCCAGCACCAGGGTGTAGACGGTGGAGGCGATGTGGTCGCGGCCGACCCGCATCGCACCGACGAAGATCTCCCGACGTCCGGCCCCATCGCCGAGTGCGGCGAGTTCGAACGCGGTGGACGCCTGGGTGACCGTCACATCGTTGAGCACGCCGAGCGAACCGATGATGAAGCCGGCCAGCAAGAGGCCGGTGATCGACACGTTGCCCATATAGGCAGCGACCTGGTTGTTCTGGTCTTCAGACAGTCCGGTCAGATGCGTCAGTTCGATTGCCGCCCAGGACAACACCGCCGCCAACAGCATAGAGGCCAGGGTTCCGAGCAGCGCGGCGCTGGTGCGCAGGCTGACACCGTGGGCGAGGTAGATCACCGCGTAGAGGATCACCGAGGAGGCGACCAGGGATACCGGAACGGCGGGCGCGCCGTCGCGTAGCGCCGGCAGCAGGAACACCACGAGCACACCGAAGGCGATCACGATGCCGATTAGCGCGCGGAACCCCCGCCAGCGGGCCACCGCGACGACGACCACAGCGAACACGGCGGCCAATGCGGTCAGTGGCCACGTGCGTTCGTAGTCGTAGAACGCGTAGGTGGTGATACCGGTGTCGTCGACCTGTCTGCTCAGACGGATGTCGTCGCCGACGGCCAGGACAGGTTGACCGGGACCGCCGCTGAACTCGAGCAGGGTGTTGGCCCCCCGGTTGGGCCCGGAGTCGATGGCCACCAGCGTGTGCACACATCCGGCGTTCTGCCCGTCGGCCGGGATCGGGGGCGCAGTCAGCACCGCGCCCGCCGACGGACTGCCGCACACCGCGGCGCTGGTGGACTCCACGTGCCCGACCTCGGTCGTGACGGCCCCGCCCGCGGCGTTCTGGAAGGGCAACGGGATGTCGGCCTTGTCGCCGCTGGGCCACAGCAGGGCGGCACCGATGAGGACCGCGACACCGGTGACCACGAGCAGGCCGACGACGATCCGTGCCGCCAGCGGTCCCAGCGGGGACGGACCGCTCAGTGAGTGCGAGTGCGGGTGTGAGTGCGCCACCCGCACAGGGTAGAGGCCCTCGGCCTCACTGCCGGTAGCTGACCAGGAAGTTGCCCAACCGCTCGATGGCGTTGGCCAGGTCACGCGCCCACGGCAGCGTCACGATACGCAGGTGATCCGGTGTGGGCCAGTTGAATCCGGTCCCCTGGGTGACCAGGATCTTCTCCTGCAGCAGCAGGTCGAGGACCAACTGCTCGTCGTCGGCGACGTCATACACCTCGGGGTCGAGCCGCGGGAAGGCGTACAGCGCACCCCGAGGCTTCACGCACGACACACCGGGGATCTCGTTGAGCCTCTCCCACGCGACATCGCGCTGCTCGAGCAGACGGCCACCGGGCAGGACCAGGTCCTCGATGCTCTGATGACCGCCAAGTGCAACCTGAATCGCATGTTGGGCAGGCACATTCGGGCACAGCCGCATGTTGGCCAACAGGCTGATGCCCTCGATGAAACTGCTCGCGTGCTCCTTGGGACCGGTGATCACCAACCAGCCCGAGCGGTAACCCGCGACGCGGTAAGCCTTCGACAGCCCGTTGAACGTCAGCGTGAGCAGATCCGGGGCCAGGGTGGCCAGGCTGATGTGCTCGGCGTCGTCGTAGAGGATCTTGTCGTAGATTTCGTCGGCCAGCAGCAGCAGCTGATGCTTGCGCGCGAGCTCGACCATCTGCTGGAGGATCTCGCGGCTGTACACCGCGCCGGTGGGGTTGTTCGGGTTGATCACCACCAGCGCCTTGGTGCGCTCGGTGATCTTGGACTCCAGGTCGGCGATGTCGGGGTTCCAGCCCTGGGTCTCGTCGCACAAGTAGTGCACCGGGGTGCCGCCGGCCAGCGCGGTCGACGCCGTCCACAGCGGGTAGTCCGGTGCCGGGATCAGTACCTGGTCACCGTTGTCGAGCAGAGCCTGCAGTGTCATCGTGATCAGCTCGGAGACACCGTTGCCGAGGAACACGTCCTCGATGTCGAAGCGCGGGAAGCCGTCGACGAGCTCGTAGCGGGTGAAGACCGCACGTCGGGCGCTGACGATCCCCTTGGAGTCGGAGTAGCCCTGCGCGTAGGGCAGCGCGGCGATGATGTCGCGCATGATCACGTCGGGGGCCTCGAACCCGAACGGGGCAGGGTTGCCGATGTTGAGCTTCAGGATCCGGTGGCCCTCGGCCTCCAGGCGGGAGGCGTGCTCGTGGATCGGGCCGCGGATCTCGTAGAGAACGTCCTGCAGCTTGCTCGACTGGGTGAACTCACGCTGGCGCCCATGCTGGCCACTTCCCGTGTGCCACGACGCCTGATGGGTACTCACGAAACTCATGATCGCACCGTCGTCCACCGAAATATGAATCGAGAGTGCGCCCAGGGTCGTTGCTGGGCGATCACAACGACCGTGAACGCACTCTCGACGCGAGCGTTCGGAGCCTTCGGAGCTGTCAGCGCCGTCCGGGCCGGCGGGCACCAGGGGCGATGCCCAGACCCTTGACCTCGGGCTCGGGCTTGGACGGCGTCAGACCCCGGTCGGAGTCGGCGGTGTCGGCCGCTTCGGTCCCGGCGACGGCCTGGTCCGGGTCGACATTCGGCGGCTGGACGACGGTACCGGCGCCCTCGTTCGGCAACTCAGGCTCGGCAGGCGTCGCGGCAGGCACCGGCTTGGCCGGCGTCTTCTTCGCGCCGGGGCGGCGGGCGCCTGCGGCGAGTCCCAGCCCCTTGACCTCGGGCTCGGGCTTGGCCGGTGTGTCGGCAGGCGCCTCGGTTTGCGCCTCGGCAGGAGCGGACGCCTGCGCGGGGGCTGCCGCAGGGGCGGCCTTTTTCTTGGCGCCGGGGCGCTTGGCTCCACCCGCGATGCCGAGGCCCTTGACCTCGGGCTCGGGCTTGGCCGGTGTGTCGGCAGGCGCCTCGGTTTGCGCCTCGGCAGGAGCGGACGCCTGCGCGGGGGCTGCCGCAGGGGCGGCCTTTTTCTTGGCGCCGGGGCGCTTGGCTCCGCCGGCGATGCCGAGGCCCTTCGCGGGCGCGGGCGCAGCCGGAGCCGACGTGTCCTCGGTGGTACCTGCTGCGGTCTTCTTGGCGCCCGGGCGCTTGGCCCCGCCCGCCAGACCGAGGCCGGTCACCGGCTTGGATGCGGTGTCGGTTGCGGCTTCTGCGGGTGCTTCGGCTTCCTCGCGGGTCTCCTCGACGGCCTCCTCGCGGGCCTCCTCGACCTCGGCGGGCGCCTGTGCCGCGAGCCGGGCCGCGCGCTCCTCGGCCTCCTTGGCGGCGGTGCCCTTCTCGGGCAGCGTGAACGTGCTCTTGTCCAGCGACCCGAGTAGCAGCTGCGCGACGTCGAGGACCTCGACCTTCTCGATGTCGCGGGTGGCCGACACATCGTCGACGCCGTCGGTCATCATCACCCGGCAGAACGGGCAGCCGGTCGCGATCGCCGACGCCCCGGTGTCCACGGCCTCCTCGGAGCGCTCGACGTTGACGCGCTTGCCGATGTGTTCTTCCATCCACATCCGCGCCCCGCCGGCACCGCAGCACAGGCCGCGGTCGGCGTGCCGTGGCATCTCGGTCAGCTTCGCGCCGGACGCCCCGATCAGCTCACGCGGCGCCGAGTACTCCTTGTTGTGCCGGCCCAGGTAGCACGGGTCGTGGTAGGTGATCTCCTGGCCCGCCGGGCTGCCGTCCCCGGTCACCGACGTGACCGGAACCAGCTTCTTGTCCCGGACCAGCCGGTTGAGCAACTGGGTGTGGTGCAGCACCGTGTAGTTGCCGTTGAGCTGCGGGTATTCGCGGCCCAGGGTGTTGAAGCAGTGCGGGCAGGTGACCACGACCTTGCGGTCGACCCGCTCCACACCTTCGAACAGCCCGTTGAGGGTTTCCACGTTCTGGGCGGCGAGCTGCTGGAACAGGAACTCGTTGCCCGAGCGTCGGGCCGAGTCGCCGTTGCAGGTTTCGCCCTCGCCGAGCACCAGGAACTTCACCCCGGCGGCGGAGAGCAGCTCGGCGACGGCCTTCGTGGTCTTCTTGGCACGGTCCTCGTAGGCGCCGGCGCAGCCGACCCAGAACAGGTACTCGAACCCGTCGAACGACTCCACGTCCTGGCCGTAGACCGGCACGTCGAAGTCGACCTCGTCGATCCAGTTGGTGCGGTCCTTGGAGTTCTGACCCCAGGGGTTGCCCTTGGTCTCCAGGTTCTTAAACAGCACGCCGAGCTCGCCGGGAAACTCGGACTCCATCATCACCTGGTAGCGGCGCATGTCGACGATGTGGTCGATGTGCTCGATGTCCACCGGGCACTGCTCGACACAGGCGCCGCAGGTGGTGCACGACCACAGCACGTCCGGGTCGATCACACCGGCCTGCTCCAGGGTTCCCACCAGCGGACGGGTGGCCTGCAGCGGGGAGTCCGCCGGAATCCGCTCGAAGCCGGATTCGGGTACATGGTCGTGCGAGTGCTTCTCGTCGCGCTTTTCACCGCCGAGTTCCTCACCGAGCCCACCCTGGGGGGTGTTCTCCAGCGGGCTCTCCTTGCCGTCGAGGAAGTACGGCGCCTTCGCGAACATGTGGTCGCGCAGGTTCATGATCACGAGCTTGGGGGACAGCGGCTTGCCGGTGTTCCAGGCGGGGCATTGCGACTGACAACGGCCGCATTCGGTGCAGGTGGTGAAGTCGAGGTAGCCCTTCCAGGTGAAGTCCTCGATCTTCCCGCGGCCCAGCACGGCGTCCTCGGCGGGATCCTCGAAGTCGACGATCTCGCCCTTGGACTCCACCGGCAGCAGCGGGCCCAGGCCGTCGGGCAGCCGCTTGAACGTGACGTTGATCGGCGCCAGGCCGATGTGCAGGTGCTTGGAGTGCAGCACGATCAGCAGGAAGACCAGCATGATCGCGATGTGGGCGAGCAGCGCGAACGTCTCGATCCACTCATTGGCGGTGTGCCCGAGCGGGCGCATGATCCAGCCCATGAACTGCGAAAAGAACGCGCCGTTGCCGTAGGGCAGGTTGCCGACGACGGCGGCCGCGCCACGGACCAGCGCGTAGGTCCAGATGACGTTGAAGATCATGAACAGGATCAGCCAGGCGCCGCCGGTGTGGCTACCGTAGAAGCGTGAGTCGCGGCCGTGCTTCTTAGGCTCGCGCACGATCCGGATGATCGCGAAGGTGATGATGCCGGCCAGCACCGCGACGGCGAAGAAGTCCTGGAGGAATCCCAGCGCATCCCAGCGGCCGATCAGCGGGATGTGGAAGTCGTGGTCGACGAGCAGCCCGAAGGCTTCCAGGTAGACGGTCGCCAGGACAAAGAAGCCCCACATGGTGAAGAAGTGGGCGATGCCGGGGATCGACCAGCGCAGTAGCCGGGTTTGCCCGAACACTTCTTCGAACTGGGTGGTGATGCGCTTCTGTAGGTGGTCTTTGCGGTTGTTGCCCTCGCTGAGCGGTTGGCCGGAGCGGATCAACGTGGTCAGCCAGAGGACGCGCTTGACGGCGAACACGCCGACGACGGCGATCATCAGGACCCCGACGATGATCCTGATCAACATCTGCGTATCCACGCGGGCCTCCGGTTTTCGCGTTACCCGTGGGTAACTTACAGTATGTTACTGGTCAGTAACTTTAGCTCGGTGCCTGCTCATAGTGACATCCGCCGCGGAAAGGCCGCTACAAAGGCTGGCCTAACTCGTGGCTGGAACGTCCGGTCAGGCGCGGATCAGTCCATCAGCGCGCGCAGCATGGACAACAACTCCGAGCGCGATTCGGCGCCCAGTCGGCGGCGGATCCGGGCCACGTGATGTTCGACGGTCTTGGCCGAAATGAACAGTTGAGCGCCGATGTCGCGGTACGGCAGACCCTGCAGCAGGAGTTCGGCGACCTCGCGTTCGCGGTCGGAGAGCCGGGCCGTGGTGGGGCGGGCGGAGGCTGTCACGGCCACCGGTGCGTTACCGCCGTCCGGGGCGTCGGACACGGTGTCACCCGTCGACGTGTGTTTGAGATCACGGGCCAGCTGCAGCATTGCCTGCGACGCGCGCGGGTCGGATGTCTGCAGCGCCGCCTGCCCGGCCAGCCGAGTGGCATCCCAGGTGTGGCCGAACTGGGCGAGGGCACGCGCCGCGGCCGCCACCTCCTCGACTTCCACCTGATCGGCCAGCACCTTCAACCAGGTCCGGCCGGCGGCGGCCAGCGCCCGCGCGAACGACGACTGTGGCGCAGCCGCGGTGAGTGCCTGCCCATGCGGGGCCACCGAGTCCGGCGAATTGGCCAGGATCCCGGCGTGCACCCCGGCCCAGTGCAGGGGAACGGCCCACAGCACCGGATCGCCCAGTCGGTGCAGCAGCGCGAACGCCTCGTCGAGCGCGTGTCGTACCCGATCGACCTGCCGCATCCGGGCGGCGGCGATCCACAGCTCACCGAGGGGCAGCATGCTGAACACGTCGACCGAGTACTCCGCGAGCACCTCCATTGCGGAGTACCAGTGCTTCTGCATGGCGCCGCTGTCGCCACTGCGGCGGGCGACGGCGGTCCGCAGCGCGGCCGCCCACAGCGCGTCGCGCCGGTGCGCCACCTGCCCGTCATCGGGCCGGACGGCCGCGACCGCAGCCTGTAGGTGGCCGTCCTGCATCAACGCCCAGCCCTGCAGCAGCCGGTGACGCAGTGTGGCGAACGCGGCATCGGCGGGCTCGTGGCGGCCGTCGGTGTGCACGGCGCGGCCCACCACACTGCGCGCCCGCACCGCGTCGCCACCGTGTAACGCGGTCAGGGCCACCAGGGCGGTCGGGGTGTCGGGCAGGGTCATGGCCAGACCCAGATCGGAGCCCAGCGACTGGCTGAGCCGGGCCACGGCGGTCGGGTACGGCCGATCCAGCGTCATGAGCAGGCCCTCGGTGAGGCCGGCTGCCGCGCGCGCCGTCGAGGTCGGCGGCCCCGAGGGCGGGGCCTGCACAGTCGACCGCGCCGCCGGGGCGTCACCCGCTGCCAACGCCGCAATCGTCGCCGCGGCGCCCAGCACGGCGTCGGGGACCGGACCGAGCCAGCCGAACAGCGCGTGCGCCTGCGCCGCGGCGCCGTCGTGCAGTGCGATGCTGGCCGCGATGCGCACCGCCGCGCTGCGCTCGTCGGGATCCGAGGACGTCAGCAGCTCGTCGGCGAGCCGGGCCGCCGTCGTGCAGTCGCCGGTCAGGGCGAGTGCGTCGGCCAGCTGCGCTGTCGATGTGGTGGCCCCGGCCTCGGCTGCGGCGCGATAGAGGCGCGCGGTGCGGGCCGGACGGTCCCGGGTGTGCTCGGCCAGCTCGGTCAGGGCGGTGGCCAGGCGCTGGTCCCGCAGTCCGTGCTCGGCCAGGCGCAGCGCCAGATCGCTTGTGAGAGTGGATAATTCAAGTTGCGAAGCGAGTACCGCCAGCTCGATCTCGTGATGTCGGGCAGCGCCGACGATCTGGGCCACTGCATCGTGGACGATGCGCTGGAACAACGGAGGGTATGACGGCTCGACGAGTCCGCAGGCCCGGGCCTGGTCGACCGACGCCAGCGCTTGCTCGGAGGGCAGCCGCAGCGCCGCGCCCACGTCGTCGGGGCCGAGGTCGAAGCTCAGCGATGACACGACGAGGGTGTCGAGCAACCGCTCGTCGTAGCCGCGCAGCCGCTCGATCAGCCCGAAACGCGCCGCCTGCGCCATCGCTTGCCCGACGGCCGTCCCTCCTTCGGCGGCCGCCGACAGGGCGGGCCGCACCAGGAAGGGCAACCCGGCCGTCGCCGTCATCAAGGCCCGCACCAACTCCGGGGAGGCCGGAACCCCCAAGGTGGCGGCCGCGATCCTGCTGAGCTCCACCGGCGCCAGCGGACCCAGCACCACGGCGGGCCGCTCGCGCTCGAGCGCGGTCAACAACTCGCGCAGCGACCGACGGTGAGCCAGCGGTCGGGTCGCGACCACCAAGGTTGCGCCGGGATCGGTCACCAGCTGGGTCAGCCGGGCCAGTTCGGTGTCGTCGAGCAGATGGCTGTCGTCGACGACGATCGCGGCGTCGGCGGGGTCGTCGGGTCCGCGGGAGCGGCTCAGCACCGGTCGGCCGGCCCGGCGCAGCGCCGAGCGCACCGCGGCCAGCACGGTGGACTTGCCGGTGCCCACACCACCTGCGACGACGAGCTTCACCACCCCCTGCGGGTCCGCGTCGACGTCCGCGACGACGTCGCGTGCCGCCGGCGGGAGATCCGAGAGCCGTAGCGCCGCCGGACTGGTCATCAGCGCAATCAGGCGCCGGCTTCAGGAACGATGACCGTGGTCACGACCGGGTCGGGTGGATCCACGGTAGGTGGCGGCTGCACCGTCGTGGGCGGTGTCGTGGGCGGTGGCGTCGTCGTCGGCGGGGGCTGGGTGGTGGTCGGCTGGGTGGTGGTCGGCTGGGTGGTGGTGGTCCTGGTCGTGGTGGTGGTCGGGCTGGTCGTGGTGGTCGTCGTGGTCGTGGTGGTGGGCGACGTCGTCTCGGTCGTGGTCACCGGCGTCGTCGGGGCGGGCGACGGTGGTGGCGGAGGCGGCTGGCTCACCGTGGTCGTGGCCACGCCGTCGGGACCGACCGTCACCGTCGTGACCGGTGGAGGCAGCTCCGGCACTGTCTCCGACGGCACCGGGGCGGTCTCGGTGACGGTGCCGCTTTCGCCGGGTGAACTCGTCAACGTCACCGCCAGACCACCGGCGGCCAGCAGTGCCGCCGCGGCTGCCACCCCGAACAGCACAGGCGGGCGCTTGTACCAGGGCAGCGGGGCGACTTCGTCGTCGAAGGGCTCGTCCGGACGGGCGAAATCGACCGCGGGACGAGCCGCGGTTCCGCCGGGGTCCGGATACGTCCCGGCAGAGGTGTAGTCCTCGCCGGTGTAGGGCAACGGATCGGCCGCCCCGGGCGCGTCGTCCTGCGACCATGCCAGCGCGCGGAACGTCGCCGACGGGGCTCCGTCTCCGGCGGACTCGGTGGCGGCCAATCCGGCGGCGCCGGCCGCCCAGGCGGCATGGCCCATGGCGGTCGGCGCGTCGGCTGCCGGGGCCATCCCGGTCGGCGCGTCGGCGGCCAGGCTCTGGTTGGCGACCAGCGCCGCGCCCGCGGCGACATTGAGAGCCGGCTGGGGGGTGGTGATCACGGGTGCGCGCAGTCGCTCCGACAGGCGCTGGGTCACCAGCGGGATCGCTGCGCCGCCGCCGACCGTGGCGACCGCCGAGATGTCTCCGGCGGCGATGCCGTTGCGCTGCAAGGCATCCTCGATCGCCGACAGTAGGCCGGTCAGCGGTTCGGAGATCAGCTGTTCCAGCTCGGGTCTGGTCACCCGGACGTCGGACTGGAAGCCGGGCAGCTCGACGGCAACGGCGGTGGCCGTCTCACCGGAAAGCCGTTCCTTGGCGGCGCGGCAGTTGTCGCGCAGCCGGGCCAGCGGACCGACTGCGGCGGTGCCTGCGGTGCCGGCCGGGTCGGCGGTCTCGGCCGATGCGATCCCGGACAGCACGTGATCGAGCAGTGCCTGGTCGATCCCCTCACCCGAGAACTCCGGATAGCGGACGGTCTGCCCGATCGTGGCGGCGCCGGAGCCGGCGTCGGCCAGCGTGACGCTCGATCCGCTGCCGCCGAGGTCGACCAGCACGATGACCCCCTGTGCCGGTAGTCCCGGTGCCACCCGCAGCGCGGCCAGCGCGGCCGTCGCGTCGGGGATCAGGGCCGGCGGGACGCCACCGGGGGACAGCCGGGGTTCTCCCCGCAGCGCTCCGCGCAGGGCGCCCACCGTGCCCGGCCCCCAGTGCGCGGGAACCGCGACGGCGATCGGGGCGCCGCCGTCGACCAGGCGCGCCATCGCATCCAGGGCGCGCGCCAGGGACTGCTCGCCGCGATGTGCCGAACCGTCGGCAGCCACCACGGGGACCGGGTCGCCGACACGCTCGACGAAACCGTCGAGGACGAGTTGGGGCTCGGTGAAGCCGGCGATCTCGGCCGGTGCGCCCACTTCGGGTGCCCGGTCGGCGTAGAGGTTGAGAATGGATCGCCGGGTCACCGGCGGGTGACCCACACGGGCCGCGACCAGGTTGGTCATCCCGATCGACAACCCCAGGGGTTCGGTCATGTCAGCTCTTTCCTGTCTGGACCGGTCCCCACCTTAGCGGCCTGCATGCGGTCTGCCCCGGAACTGCCCCTAATGTCGCAGATCCCCTAATGGCATGGCCCCTAACAGCGGTCTGCCGGTCCTCGGTCGGTCACCGGTCCCACACGCCGATGACACGCCTAGCATCGTCAGCGACAGTAGACGGCACGCGCAGACGACGGCGGGACGAGGGTGGGGCCATGGCGAACGCATTGCTGGATTTTGTGATGTCGTTGGTGCGTGACCCCGAGGCTGCCGCCCGCTATGCCGCCGACCCCGCCGGAGCCCTCGCCGATGCCGATCTGACCGGCGTGACCGGTGCTGATGTGCAGAACCTCATCCCGGTGGTGGCCGAGTCGCTGTCGATGGTCGCCCCCGTCCACGGCTTGGACGCCTTCGATCCGGAACCGGCGGGCAACGTATGGGCAAGTGGAGCGGCCACCGCGGCGTTCGACGCGTTCGATGATGTCGACGGGGGCCACCCGGGCGTGTCCGTGCCTGCGGTGATCGATCCCGGCGATCTGGTCGGGGTGCCGGCCGCGGGGCTGGATGACGCGATGGACCTTGCCGTCGACGTGGCGAGCGATCCGGCAGCGGATGTGTTCGCCGCACAGTCCGATCCGCTGGACGCCTGGTCGCAGGCCGCCGACTTCGGCCCGCCGAATGAGGACCCGCCGAATGGCGGGGTGGGGTTCGACCCGTTCGACTGACCCCGCCACCACGCCGCAGTCCGCGCCAGAACCCGCAGGGATCGAGAGATCCGTGCGGGTTTTCTGCTGTCCGGTCCTCGTCGCCACCGCCCGCACGACATCCCCGAGCGTGCCCCTAATCCCCTAAGGAATGCCCACCACCACCCCTAGGGGTGCCCGTTCGGGGATAGGACCGAACCCCGTTTCCGGGGTCGATGCCGGTCCATAATCTGGTCTCCAGATCGCCGGGACACCGCCGGCGAACACCGAGAGACACATCCGGAAAGGCACGCCATGAACACCCTGATCGACTTCATCCTCGACCTGTTCCGCAGCCCGGCGTCGGCGGCATCGTTCGTCATGGACCCGGACGGGGCACTGCGCGACGCCGGCCTGCCGAACGTGACCGCGGCGCAGTTGGCCTCGGTGGCCGCCACCGCCGCCCCGGCCGGTTACGCACTCGGCGGCGGCGACCCGATCGTCGGCCTGCAGCGCGCGGTCGCCGACCACCACCAGCTCGCATCCAACTTCGCCTCGCCGTTCTCCCCGCAGACGTCGTGGGCCCCGACGTTCGCCCCGGAGACCAACACCGATCTGCTCAGCGGCAACAATGTGCCGGTGGCCAGCCCGGTGCAGGATGCCGGCGCCAACGCCCAGAACGGCGCGTTCAACCTGGGCTTCGGTGACATCACCTTCGGGAACAAGACGAGCAACACCGCCACCGACGGCGGGGTCGTGGTCGGCGGGAACAACGACGGTGACATCGTCAGCGGCGACGGTGCCGTGCTCGGCGACGGCAACACCATGAACAACGGCGACATCCTCGCCGGCTCCGGCTCCAACGTCGTGGTCGGCAAGGACAACGCGGTGGAGGACAACTCCAAGACCGCCGGCGGTGACCTGATCACCGACAACAAGGCACCGGTGCTCAACGATGTCAACACCGGTGGCGGCAACGGCGGCGGCGCCGACGGTGGAGGCAGCCTGATCGGCATCGGCGGCGGCAACGCGGTCGGTGGATCCGGCGGCAATGGAGGCGGCATCATCATCACCGACAACAGCGTCAACACCGGCACCCAGATCGACGGCGACGTGGGCAGCAGGAACGTCGAGGACAACTCGGTCGACAGCACGGTCAAGACCGATCTGTCCACGTCGACGAAGACCTCGGTGGAGGACAACTCGTCGAGCTTCGAGTCCAACATCGGTTCGGGCAACCAGACCGACCTGTTCTCGGGCAACGTCACCGGCATCGACACCGGCATCGCCTTCGACACCGACGTGGCCTCGAACAACGACACCTCGGCGGCTCTGGACGCGTTCTGATCCGACCGCCACGCGACACCGGCGGGAACCGGCATGGTTCCCGCCGGTTCGCGCGCCTACCGTGAAGCGACGTCACAACCTGAGGGGCCACCATGACGCAGCCGGCCAACACGGCGATCGGCGAGCTGATCGACCACGTCAGCACCATCGCGCGTGCCCAGCAACGCGGTGATCTGGCTGATCGGCTGGGCCGTGCCGCGACGCGCCTCGGGGACCCGCAGATCCGGGTGGTGATCGCCGGTCAGCTCAAACAAGGCAAAAGCCAACTGCTCAATTCGCTGCTGAACATGCCCGTCGCGCGGGTCGGCGACGACGAGTCGACCGTCCTGCCCACGGTGGTGTCCTACGGCGAGGAGGCGTCGGCGCGGTTGGTCGTGGCCCGACCCCACGGGCAGGAGCCCGAAGTCGTGACGATCCCGACGGCCGATCTGCGCAACGATCTGCGCCGGGCCCCCCAGGCCGGCGGCCGCGAAGTGCTCCGGGTCGAGGTGAACGCGCCCAGCCCGCTGCTCAAAGGCGGTCTGGCGTTCATCGACACCCCCGGAGTCGGCGGCCACGGCCAGCCGCATCTGTCGGCGACGCTGGGGTTGCTGCCCGACGCCGACGCGCTGCTGATGATCAGCGACACCAGTCAGGAGTTCACCGAACCGGAGATGACGTTCATCCGGCAGGCCCTGGAGATCTGCCCCGTCGCGCTGATCGTGGGCACCAAGACCGACCTCTACCCGCACTGGCGCGAGGTGATCGAGGCCAACCGGGCACATCTGCGACGCGCCGGCGTCACCGCCGCGCTGGTCCCGGTGTCCTCGACACTGCGCAGCCATGCCGTGGCCCTCAACGACAAAGAGCTCAACGAGGAATCCAACTTTCCCACAATCGTGAAATTTCTCTCCGAGGAAGTCCTTGCCCGCCAACGGGATCGGGTGCGCGACCAGGTGCTCGGCGAGGTGCGCTCGGCGGCCGAACATCTGAAATTGGCGGTGGAGTCCGAACTCTCGGCTCTCAACGACCCCGGCGCCCGCGAGCAGCTGACCGCCGACCTGGAACGCCGCAAGCGGGAAGCCCAGGATGCGCTGCAGCACACCGCGCTCTGGCAGCAGGTGCTCACCGACGGCATCTCCGACCTGACCGCCGATGTGGACCATGATCTACGACACCGGTTCCGCAACATCACGTTCCACACCGAGCGGGTCATCGACAGCTGCGATCCCACCCAGAACTGGGCCGCGATCGGCGCCGAACTCGAAGATGCGGTCGCTACCGCGGTGGGCGACAACTTCGTGTGGGCGTTTCAACGCGCCGAGGCGCTGGCCGCCGAGGTGGCGCGCACCTTCCGGGAGGCCGGGCTGGAAGCGGTGCGGATGCCGACCATCGACGCCCGTGAGATGGGTGCGGACTTCGGTGAGTTCAGGTCGCTCACCCAACTGGAGGCCAAACCGCTGAAGTTCGGGCACAAGGTTGTCGTCGGTATGCGGGGCTCCTACGGCGGGGTGCTGATGTTCGGCATGCTCACCTCCTTCGCCGGACTGGGCATGTTCAATCCGCTCTCGCTCGGCGCCGGATTCGTGCTGGGGCGCAAGGCCTACAAGGAGGACATGGAGAACCGGATGCTGCGGGTGCGCAGCGAGGCCAAGGCCGGCGTGCGGCGGTTCGTCGACGACGTGGCCTTCGTCGTCGGCAAGGAATCCCGCGACCGGCTCAAGGGGATCCAGCGTCAGCTGCGCGACCACTACCGGGAGATCGCCGACCAGACCACCCGGTCGCTCAACGAGTCGCTGCAGGCTGCCCTCGCCGCGGCGAAACTGGAGGAGACCGAACGCCATACCCGGGTCCGGGAACTGGAGCGTCAGCTCGGCATTCTCCGGCAGGTCCTCGACCATACGCAGAGGCTGGCCTCCTGACGTCACTAAGCTCGAACGGTCAACCGACCGTGCGATCCGAGACGGGGAACTCTGAGCACCAGCGAGCGGGTGCGGGCCATCCTGGCCGGCACCATCGGGGCCTATCGGGCCGATCCCGCATACCGGGCGCGCCCCGACGTGCACGCCGAACTGGAGCGGATCGGGCGCCGTCTCAACGAGCCGATGCGCATCGCCCTGGCCGGGACGCTCAAGGCCGGCAAGTCCACGCTGGTCAACGCGTTGGTCGGGGATGAGATCGCACCCACCGACGCCACCGAGGCGACGCGCATCGTGACCTGGTTCCGACACGGTCCAACCCCGAAGGTGACGGCCAATCACCGCGGAGGACGGCGTTCCAACGTCCCGATCACGCGCGACCGCAGCACCGGCGGACGAGGTCTGAGCTTCGACTTCGCCCGACTGGATCCCGACGATGTGATCGACCTCGACGTCGAGTGGCCTGCCACCGAACTCGTCGACGCGACGATCATCGACACGCCCGGTACGTCCTCACTGTCGCAGGATGCCTCGGCCCGCACGCTGCGGCTGCTGGTGCCCGAAGACGGCGTCCCCCGCGTCGACGCGGTGGTGTTCCTGCTGCGCACCCTCAATGCCGCCGACATCGCTCTGCTCAAGCAGATCGGTCAGCTGGTCGGAGGCTCCGCGGGTGCTCTCGGCGTGATCGGTGTGGCATCGCGGGCCGACGAGATCGGGGCCGGCCGGATCGACGCGATGATGTCCGCCGCCGACGTCGCGCAACGTTTCACCGCCGAGATGGAGCGCACCGGGATCTGCCAGGCCGTGGTGCCGGTGTCCGGTCTGCTGGCGCTCACCGCACGGACGCTGCGCCAGAGCGAGTACGTGGCGCTCAAGAAGCTCTCCGGGCTCGAGCCGGCCGAGCTGGCGAAGGCGATGCTCTCGGTCGACCGTTTTGCGCGCGAGGACCCGGCGCTGCCGGTCGGGGCGGACACCCGCGCCGCGCTGTTGGACCGGTTCGGGATGTTCGGCATCCGGATCGCGATCGCCGTGCTGCGCGCCGGGGTCGACGATGCGGTGGCACTGGCCGACGAACTGCTCGAGCGCAGCGGCCTGCCGGCCCTGCGCGCGGTGATCGACCAGCAGTTCGCCCAGCGCTCGGACCTGCTCAAGGCGCACACCGCGTTGTTGTCGCTGCGCCAGTTCGTGACTCGCAACCCGGTCTACGCGACCCCGCAGATCCTGGTCGACATCGAACCGCTGCTCGCCGACACCCACGCGTTCGAAGAGCTGCGGCTGCTCAGCCAGTTGCGGTCCCGGTCGACCACGCTCACCGACGACGAGATGATGTCGCTGCGCCGCGTGATCGGGGGCTCGGGTACCGACGCCGCGAGCCGGCTGGGCTTGTCGGCCGGCAGCCTCGACGACGGACCCCGGGCCGCGTTCGCGGCGGCTCAGCGATGGCGCCGACGTGCCGAGCACCCGCTCAACGACCCCTTCACCGCCAGGGCGTGCCGCGCGGCGGTGCGGAGCGCCGAGGCGCTGGTGGTGGAATATTCGCGAAACCGGTGACCGGCCCGGGGTGGCCTAACGTTTCCGGACCGCCGGACGATCAACAGGTATGCGCAGTTCTCTGGGCGTCTCGCTGGGCGCAGCCAACCTGATCGCCGTCGCCGACGGCAAGCCCACCGTCCGGCCCGCGGCGCTGTCGTTCGGCCCTGGTCCGCGGCTCACCGGCTTCGTCGAGCGGGTCGGCGACCCGGTACCGCTGGTCGCAGCCGACGGCTCACGGCACCCGGCCGACCGGTTGACCGCCGAGGCCGTCGAGGCGATCACGCGGCACGCCCGGCCGTGGGGCCCCCCGGACTCGGTCGCGGTCGCCGTACCCGCCCACTGGCCGGCATCGGCTGTCGCGCTGATGCGGGCCCGGCTGCCGCACGCGAACGTGGTGCCCGACGCGGTCGCAGCGCTGCGCGCCGTGCAGTCCGAGCGGGGCCTGCCGGGCCGCGGTGTGGTCGTGCTGTGCGACTTCGGGGCCACCGGCACGGGCATCACCCTGGCTGACGCCGGCGATGCGATGGCGATGATCGGACAGCCGGTGCGGGTCGACGACTTCGCCGGCGATCTGGTGGACCAGCTGCTGCTGCGCCGGGTGTTGAGCGCGCTCGACGTCGACCCCGCGGGCACCTCGGAGGTGGCCGCGCTGGCCGAACTGCGCACGCTGTGTCGAGGCGCCAAGGAGCGGCTGAGCTCGCACACGGCGACCGCGGTGGCCACGGCGCGCACGGCGGTGCGGGTGACGCGCGCCGAGCTGGAAGACCTGATCACCGGCCCGCTGGACATGTTCCTGACCGCGCTGAGCGATACCCTGCACCGTCGCGGGATCGTGCCCGCCCAACTGGCCGCCGTGCTGGCCGTCGGCGGAGGGGCGGTCATACCTGTTGTTGCTCAACGGCTTTCGGAAGCATTTCGGGTGCCGGTCCTGCTGCCGTCGAACCCGCAGGCCGCCGCGGCGGCCGGTGCCGAACTGTTGGCGGCCCGAGCCGGCGACATCGAGGCGCCCACCGCACTGGTACCGGCCTCCGCGTCGGCTCCCACCGTCGCGGCCGCCGCGGTGCCGCTGGCCTGGTCGGCCGAGAGCGACGACCTGGCGTCGACCGAACTGGCGTACTACGACACCGCGTACGCGCGGCCGGAGCTCCTGTTCGATCACGTGGGGGAGGAGAGCGGGGAGCCGACCGGCCGGCCCCGGTCGTGGCCCTGGTGCCGACGGCCGGGTGTGCTCTTCGCCGGCGCGGCCGGCTTGGCCGCGGTTGCGCTGACAGCGCTCGTGGTGACCACAGATCAGATGGACGCCGAAACGGCTCCGGCCGGTGCCGCGGGGATAGCGGCACCGGTCGCCGAGCAACAGTGGGACGCCGACGATGCCGCCGGCCCCGGACCTGTGGCGGTGACCGAAACCGTCGTCGCCGCGCCACCCGCGCCCGGCGTCGACGCGCCCGCCCCGGCGTCAGACCAAGGGCGGGTGCTCAGCAAGCAGTCGGCACCGGTTGCCACGGCCCCCGCACCGGGCGTCCCGGCTCCGGCACCGGCGCAGCCCCGCATGCCGTGGCCGGCGTTCACCGTCCCGCCGACGACCGAACCTGTACCGGCCCCATCGCCGGAACCCGCGCCTGCGCCGGAACCCGCACCTGCGCCGGAGCCTGCGCCGGAACCCGCACCTGCGCCGGAACCCGCACCTGCGCCGGAGCCTGCGCCTGCGCCTGCGCCAGAACCTGAGCCGCAACCCACCGCCACGCCGGAGCCCGGACCCGCATCGGAGCCCGGACCCGCGCCCGAGCAGGAGCCCGAGCAGACGTCCGAGCCGGCGTCCGACTGCGAGACTGACAGCCTCTGCTAGGGCGCGGGCGGCGCCGGGGTCTCGGTGACCGTCTCGGTTTGCGTCTCGGTCTGGGTGACCGTGCTGGTGCTGGTGCTCACCGAGGTGCTCGGCGTCGTCGTCGTCGGCGGCGTCGTCGTGGTGGTCGTCGTTGTGGTGGTTGTCGTCGTCGGTTCGGTTGTGGTGGTGGTCGTGGCCTCGGCGGTCGTCGTCGCGGGGCTCTCGGTCACGGTGGCCGGGGGCGCGGGCGCGGGCGCCGAGGTCGTGGTCAGCGGCGTCAGCGGGGTGGTCGTGGTGGTATCGGACGTCGAGTCTCCGGTGATGGCCCTCGCCAGCCCGAACACCACCAGCGCGATCAGCACCGCTCCCACCGCGCCGAACGACACCAGCGCCACCGGTTTGCGGTACCACGGGGTCGGAGCTTCGTCCCCGGGCTGGTCATACCCGCCGTAGCCGGCGCCGTAGTTGCTGAGCTGGGTCGGCTCGTCGTCGGAGTAGTAGTTCTGGTCGTCGGAATCGCCGTTTCGCGCCACGGAGTCCGATAGTAGGCGCTCGGCGCTACGGAGCCGGGTACACCGTGCGTGTCACATTGGTGCGGGGCCGGCTGCGCGAGGTCGACGTCTCGTCGTCGCTGGTCCGCTCGGTCTCCCGGGTGCGCGGCGGCCGGGTACTCCTGGTGGTCGTCGTCGGCTCCGGGGTCTCGGTGGTCTCACCCGGATTGATGTCGCTGGTCATCGGCGGGCTGGTGCTGGTGATCGTCCCGGTGGTGGTCGAGGGACCGGTCTTGGTCGCGCTGACCGCCGAGGACGGCGGCACGTAGTACAGCGGGGCCGGCTCGGGTTCGGTGAACTGGCGGGCCACAAAGGAGATCAGGGCGACCACCAGAGCGATCGCGGCCAGGCCCGCGACGCTCGCTGCGAGCAGTGTGGACGTCCGGTTGTGCCACGCGACAGCGGGCTCGTCCGGCTCGGCGTCACGGTCCCGGCTGCTCACGGCCACCGATAGTAGCCGTGAGCCCGTCGCCGGTGCCGGGTCAGCCGATCCGGGGGATCACCTGCTCGGCGAAGAACTGCACGTGCTCCAGGTCGGACATGTCCAGGACCTGCAGGTAGATCCGCTGGACGCCGGCTTCCAGGAAGGGCCCGAGCTTGTCGGCCACCTCGTCGGGCGTGCCCGTCACCGGCGAATTGGAGCCCAACTCGTCGACTTCGCGACCGATGGCGGCGGCCCGCCGGGCGACCTCGTCGTCGTCGCGGCCGACGCACAACACGAATGCCGCCGAGTAGATGAGCGAGTCCTGTGCGCGGCCGGCCTTCTCCACCGCAGCCGCAACCCGCCGGTACTGCTCGGTCAGGGTCTCCAACGGCACGAACGGGATGTTGAACTCGTCGGCGAAACGTGCCGCCAGCGCGGGAGTGCGCTTGGCCCCACCGCCGCCGATGATGATCGGCGGGTGTGGCCGCTGGGTGGGTTTGGGCAGAGCGGGCGAATCGGTGATGACGTAGTGCTTCCCGGCGTAGTCGAAGGTCTCGCCGGCCGGGGTGCCCCACAGACCGGTCAGGATCTCCAGTTGTTCGGTGAGCCGGTCGAAGCGTTCACCGAGCGGCGGGAACGGAATGGCGTAGGCCTGGTGTTCGGCCTCGAACCAGCCCGCGCCGATCCCGAATTCGACACGCCCACCGCTCATCTCGTCGACCTGGGCCACCGAGATCGCCAGCGGTCCCGGATAGCGGAAGGTTGCCGAGGTGACCATGGTGCCCAACCGGATGGTCGAGGTCTCGCGGGCGATGCCGCCCAGCGTCACCCACGAGTCGGTCGGGCCGGGAAGGCCGTCGCCTGCCATCGCGACGTAGTGGTCGGAGCGGAAGAACGCCGAGTAGCCGGCGGCTTCGGCCGTGCGTGCCACGGCGAGCTGATCGGCGTAACTCGCGCCCTGCTGAGGTTCGACGAAAATGCGAAAGTCCACTGGAGCCACGACCCCAGCCTAGGCTCAGAGCCCGCCGCGAGCCGCCTTGAGGCGTTCGACCAGTTGCGGGGCACCGTCGAAGCTGACCCGGGCCTCGTCGCGGCCGGCCGCGAACATCAGCAGCTCACCGGGATCGCCGGTGACGGTCACCTCGGCGCCGCGGCCCACGGCGGCCACCGATTCGCCCTGCGGGGTGCGAAAGACCACCCGGGTTGGGGCCTTCCGCAGTGTCATCCGGGCCATCATCGCGATCGGTCTGCGCAGCGCCGCGCTGGTCTGCTCGTCGAGAGGTCTGGGCTCCCAGCCCGGCCGGGCCCGGCGCACGTCCTCATGGTGGATGAACATCTCGGCGACGTTGGCGATGGGGTCGAGCACCTTGAACGGCGAGTACAGCGGCGGGCCCTCAGCGACCTGGTCGAGCAGGATGTCCCAGTCGGTGGAGGCTGCGACCTGTTCCTGGACCCGCTCGGTGTACCCGGACAACGCCGGAATCATGATGCCCGGCGCCGCGTCGAGTCGGCGTTCGCGGACCACGAGATGTGCGGTCAGGTCCCGCACATCCCAGCCCTCACACAGCGTCGGTGCATCCGGGGCGGCGTCACGGAAGGTCGCCACCAGGGCGGCCCGCTCACGTTGGGCGACGGTCATCGTCAGTAGTTCCCTTCTGAGGTCGGGTCGACAAGCCTGTTGAGCCCTTGCGGGCCGGTCAGCTGGTCGCCGTGCGCAGATCGAGCAGGGCGTTCTCGACCACCTCGGTCAGCGCGGGATGAACCCAGTATGGCCGCGTCGCCAGGGCGGCCGCATCGATCCCGAAGTTCATCGCCACGACGAAGATCTGGATCAGGGTCGCGGCCTGGGCGCCGATGACGTGCGCCCCGAGGATGGTGCCGGCGGAATCGGTGAGGACCTTGCACAGGCCGACGGTGTCCTGCATCGCCCACCCGTACCCGACGTCGGCGTACCGAGCCGTGCCCACCCGGTAGTCGAGACCCTCGTCGCGGCAGGCCTTTTCGGTTCGACCGACGGAGGCGATCTGTGGATCGGTGAATACCGCCGACGGAACGAGCTGGTGGCTGATCGTGGTCAGATCCTCAGGGTGCAGCAGGTTGTGCCGGACCACCGCGGCTTCCCGGTTCGCGACGTGCTTGAGCGGGATCGCGCTGCTGACGTCACCCAGGGCGAAGACGCCCTCGGCGGTGGTGCGGCAGCACCCGTCGACGACGATTCGGCCGTCGTCATGGCTTTCGATGCCGCCGGCGGCCACCGCGAGACGGTCGCTGTTGGATCGCCGCCCGGCTGCCACCAACAACGTGTCGGCGCGCAGCTCCGAACCGTCGTCCAGTTCGATGATGAGGTCACCCGGTGTGCCGGAAAGCGCGGTGAGTTCCCGCCCGCAGCGCACATCGAACATCGACCGCGCCAGCTCGGTGAAGATGTCGGCCACGGTGTCGTCCTGGGCGTTGCCGAGCAGCCGGGACGACTTCTCGATGATGGTGATGTGACTGCCCGCGGCGGCGAACACCTGCGCCAGTTCGGCGGCAATGTATCCGCCGCCGAGGATCGCTAGATGCCGTGGGGGCCGGTCGAGGCGCATCACGGTGTCCGAGGTCTGGTACGGAAGTCCGGATCCGGCCACGATGCCGGGCACCAGTGGCCGTCCTCCGGCGGCGATCACGATGCGATCGGCGGCGATCGGCGTCGTCTCGCCGGCGACGGCCACTGACAGCCGCCGGGGACCGGTGAATTGGGCGCGTCCGTGATAGACGGTGACGAAATCGCTGTCGAGGCGGCCCCGTTCACCGTCGGCCGACACCTGGTCAGTACGGGTGAACACCCGGTCGCGGACGTCGGTCCAGCGCATCCCGCGGTGCTGGGCATCGACACCGAACCGGTCGGCGTGTGTCACGGTGCCGGCGATCTGCGCGGTGTAGGAGAGCATCTTCGACGGGATACAGCCGTAGTTGACACAGGTGCCACCGAATCTGCGGTCATCGACGATGGCGACGTCGAGGTCGGCGAACCGGTCGTCGATGACCATGTTGCCGGACCCGGCTCCGATGACGACCAGATCGTGTGTGCGCACCCGGCTGCTGTTCCCGGAAGCGGTTCGCCGCCAAACCCGGGGCGGGCTCAGAAGCTCTCGACGCCCTCGACGCTGATCACCATGCCGTGACCGGTGCCGTCGTTGGTGAACCGGGTGCCGTTCACGTCGGCGTCGATGGTCCACCCCACCGCCGAATAGGTCCGGTAGTCCAGTGTCACCGCCGGTATGGCTCCCAGGTTTCCGAGCACCCAGCTCAGGTTCCCGTCGGCGCTCAGGCGCACTCCGTTGGCCGGGAGGCCGTCGATCTCGGGGGCATTGGTGAACGCTGACTCGCAGCCCACCTCCTGCTTGTCGAGCTGACAGCGGGTCTTGCCGGTCTTGGTCTGGATGAAGACGTAGCCGTTCTGCGGCTGCAGCACCTCGCCGCCGGGAGGTCGCGAGGGTGTCGAGGGCGCCGGCTGCGGGGTGGACGGGGGCGCCGAGGTCGGCCGGCTGGGTCGGGGTGTCGGGAATTCGGGTTCGGCGAACGAGTCCGGCGGTCGGGTCGCGGTGCCCTCTGTCAACGACTGGCAACCGACGAGCGCAAGGGCGCCGGTGAGCGCCATCCCGGCCATGGCCACCTGAGGTTTCATCCCGTCCAGACTACGCAGGATGTGGTGTAAGTGACGGAAGGGACTCGCGGGTGGGGTCGGCCCCCGTCCGCGAACCGGAGTTCACCGGAAGGTAACCGGCAGCGGTTAACGTGGCCGCGCCCAGGTCGGGCCGGAACAGGAGTTCGATGGTGTCGGAGGAAAGCCGTCTGTCGCTGGCCCACGACAACCCGACCGACCGGGAACTCGTCCGGCTGGTGGGTGATCTCGACGACCTGCTGGCCGACCTGGACACCGCGGAGATGTCCTGGGCTCCGGCGATCGCCGCGGTGGCACCGCAATACCGCGCAAGCGCCCGAAACATGGTGCATTACTGGGCGATCCGTCAGATCGATCTTCGCGGACTGCAGCGCAGGCTGTCCGCTTTCGGCCTGTCGTCATTGGGTCGCAGTGAGGCACACGTCGAATCCACGCTCGGCCTGGTGCGGGCGGCGGCCCTGGCCATGCTGCACGGCGGCTGGCGTCCACCCGAGCCGGCTGCGGTCGGGTGGAAGGAGGGTCGAGACATGTTGCGACGCAGGTCCTCTGACCTTTTCGGAGTGGCCCCGTCCGGTCGGGAGACCCGCATCATGGTGACCCTGCCCACCGAGGCTGCCGGCGATGTCACGCTGGTTCGCGACCTCATCGACCGGGGGATGGGCGTCGCGCGCATCAACTGCGCCCATGACGACCCCCAGACCTGGCGTGCGATGGCGCGCCACGTCCGTGCCGCGGGTGCGGCCGCCGACCGCTGGTGCGCGATCGCGATGGATCTCGGCGGGCCGAAGTTGCGGACCGGGCCGATCCGGCCGGGCCCGGGGGTGGTCAGACTGCACCCGCGCCGTGACGCCCTCGGACACGTCACCGAACCCGCCCGGGCCTGGTTGACTCCCGGTGCGGAAGCCACCGTGGCTGCGCGGCCGGACCTGCCGGTGCTGCCGGTGCCGGGTGACTGGCTTGCCCGCCGGCGTAGTGGTGAGACCCTCACCGTGTACGACACCCGCGGTGCCAAACGCCGACTGACCCTGGGCGACGAGCGATCCGAAACAGGCGCCCGGATGGTGACCGCCGATCGGACCACCTACCTGACGACAGGAACCCCGCTGCGCGTCGACGGTGTGCGCGACAGCGCCGAGGTCGGCCCGCTGCCCGAGTCGGCGCAGTTCCTGCTGCTACGCCCGGGTGATCAGCTGCGGCTCACCCGTGACTGCTCGCCGGCGGTCCCGGCTTCCGGGAACGGTCCGACCATCGGGTGCACGCTGCCGGAGGTGTTCGACAACGCCCGGCCCGGCGAGCGAATCTTCTTCGACGACGGCAAGATCGGCGGCCAGATCCGCGGCGTCACCCCGGATGCACTGCAGGTTCGCATCGATCGCGCGGCCCCGACCGGATCGAAGTTGCGCGCTGCCAAGGGCATCAACGTTCCGGACACCCGGCTTCCGATCCCGGCGCTCACCGACAAGGACCGGTCGGATCTCACCACCGCGGTCGACATCGCCGATTTCGTTCAGATGTCCTTCGTCCAGGACCCGTCGGACGTACTTCAGCTGCACGAGGTGCTGTCCGAGCTCGGGGGTCATCGGGTGGGTGTGGTGCTCAAGATCGAGACGCGGGCGGCGTTCGAGCGGCTGCCCCAACTACTGCTGACGGCGATGCGCCGGCCCCGCACCGGGGTGATGATCGCTCGCGGCGACCTCGCCGTGGAGATCGGCTACGAGCGGCTCGCCGAGCTACAGGAGGAGATCCTGTGGCTGTGCGAAGCCGCCCACCTGCCGGTGATCTGGGCAACCCAGGTACTCGAGCAACTCGCCAAGACCGGATTGCCGTCGAGAGCCGAGGTCAGTGACGCGGCGATGGCCGAGCGCGCCGAATGCGTCATGCTCAACAAGGGGCCACACATCCCCGAAGCGGTCACTGTTCTCGACGACATCCTGTGCCGGATGACCGAACACCACGACAAGAAGAGCTCGTTGTTGCGCCGCCTTCACTCTTGGAGTCCCGATGGCCCGTCAGATCGGTAACATCACGCCCATGTCGCATGAGGGGTCGCATGAGGGTCAGCCGATCTCGATCCTGCCCGTGTCGGAATGCTGGGAACTGTTGGCACGCGCGCCGCTGGGGCGGCTGGTCACCAGCGTCGACGGGGAACCGCACATCTTCCCGGTGAATTTCGCGGTTCAGGACCGCACGGTGCTGTTCCGCACCGCCGAAGGCACCAAGCTGATCGCCGCGGCGATCAGCAAGGAAGTGCTGTTCGAGGCCGACGGTTACCAGCAGACCGAAGGCTGGAGCGTGATTGTCAAGGGCACCGCCCGCTCGTTGCGCACCGAGGAGGAGATCGCCGAGGCCGAGGCCGCCGATCTGCTGCCGTGGACGGCGACCGTCAAGAACCACTTCGTACGGATCCGTCCACTGAATGTGACGGGCCGGCGATTCGTGTTCGGGGCGGCACCGACCGAGACCTCGTAGCGGCACCCGGGTACCGGCGTGGAGCCGGGATCCGACATGAACTGATACCACTCCCCGGTTGGGGCCCCCGAGAAGCCGCGCCGCCCGGCCGTGACTCCGCAGTCGATCGGTCCGGGACGGGAACAAAACCCGAAACGGGTCCGTTGACCCCATCGACAGTTGAGTGTCACAGACTCAAGTTTGAGTTGACAGGTCCAGGGTTGCGGGAGCAGTCTTGAGTCCGGTGCACTCAGAACCGAAGAACCATCTATTCAGGAGGCAGTAACTATGGCTCGTGCGGTCGGTATCGACCTCGGGACCACCAACTCCGTCGTCGCAGTGCTCGAAGGTGGCGACCCCGTCGTCGTCGCAAACTCCGAGGGTTCCCGGACCACCCCGTCGGTCGTCGCGTTCGCGCGCAACGGCGAGGTGCTGGTCGGTCAGCCCGCCAAGAACCAGGCAGTGACCAACGTCGACCGGACCATCCGGTCGGTCAAACGTGAGATCGGCACCGACTGGTCTGTGGAGATCGACGGCAAGAACTACACGCCGCAGGAGATCAGCGCGCGCGTGTTGATGAAGCTCAAGCGTGACGCCGAGAGCTACCTCGGTGAGGACATCACCGACGCGGTGATCACCGTGCCCGCCTACTTCAACGACGCCCAGCGTCAGGCCACCAAGGACGCCGGCCAGATCGCCGGCCTCAACGTGCTGCGCATCGTCAACGAGCCGACCGCGGCCGCGCTGGCCTATGGGCTGGACAAGGGCGAGAAAGAGCAGACCATCCTGGTCTTCGACCTCGGCGGCGGCACGTTCGACGTGTCCCTGCTGGAGATCGGCGAGGGTGTCGTCGAAGTACGTGCCACCTCCGGTGACAACCACCTCGGTGGCGACGACTGGGACGACCGGATCGTCGAATGGCTCGTCGACAAGTTCAAGAGCACCAGCGGCATCGACCTGACCAAGGACAAGATGGCGATGCAGCGGCTCCGCGAAGCCGCCGAGAAGGCCAAGATCGAACTCAGCTCCTCGCAGAGCACCTCGATCAACCTGCCCTACATCACCGTCGACGCGGACAAGAATCCGCTGTTCCTCGACGAACAGCTGACGCGCTCGGAGTTCCAGCGCATCACCCAGGATCTGCTGGACCGCACCCGCAAGCCGTTCCAGTCCGTGATCAAGGATGCCGGCATCTCGGTCGGCGAGATCGACCACGTCGTGCTGGTCGGTGGTTCCACCCGGATGCCCGCGGTTTCCGAGTTGGTCAAGGAGATGACCGGCGGCAAGGAACCCAACAAGGGTGTGAACCCGGACGAGGTTGTCGCCGTGGGCGCCGCGCTGCAGGCCGGTGTGCTCAAGGGCGAGGTGAAAGACGTTCTGCTGCTTGACGTCACTCCGCTGTCCCTCGGTATCGAAACCAAGGGCGGCGTGATGACCAAGCTGATCGAGCGCAACACCACGATCCCGACGAAGCGGTCGGAGACCTTCACCACCGCCGACGACAACCAGCCGTCGGTGCAGATCCAGGTGTTCCAGGGTGAGCGCGAGATCGCCGCGCACAACAAGCTGCTCGGATCCTTCGAGCTGACCGGCATCCCGCCGGCCCCCCGCGGCGTGCCGCAGATCGAGGTCACCTTCGACATCGACGCCAACGGCATCGTGCACGTCACCGCCAAGGACAAGGGCACCGGCAAGGAGAACACGATCAAGATCCAGGAGGGCTCCGGCCTGTCCAAGGAGGAGATCGACCGGATGATCAAGGATGCCGAGGCGCACGCCGACGAAGACCGCAAGCGTCGCGAAGAGGCCGATGTCCGTAACCAGGCCGAGTCGCTGGTCTACCAGACGGAGAAATTCGTCGCCGAGCAGCGCAGCGCCGAGGGCGGCTCCAAGGTCCCCGAAGAGACACTGACCAAGGTCGACTCGGCGATCTCGGATGCCAAGACCGCGCTCGCCGGCACCGACATCGGCGCCATCAAGACGGCGATGGAGAAGCTCGGCGAGGAGAGCCAGGCGCTCGGCCAGGCGATCTACGAGGCCACCCAGGCCGAGCAGGCCGCGTCCGGCGGCGAGTCCGCCGGCCCGTCGGGATCCAACGACGACGTGGTCGACGCCGAGGTGGTGGAGGACGACAACCCGAACGGTGGCGAGCGCAAGTGAGTGACGCAGATCGAGTAGAAGAGCCGATCACCGTCACCGACAAGCGGCGTATCGACCCCGAAACGGGGCAGGTGCGTGAGAACCCGTCGCCGGAGCCGGCCCCCAGCGGGCCGGCCCCGGACGACGAGTTCGCCGGAGAGACGCCGGAGGAAGCCGGCAAGGCCGCCGAACTGCTCGGTGATCTGCAGCGGGTGCAGGCCGATTTCGCTAACTACCGCAAGCGCGCACTGCGCGATCAGCAGTTGGCCGCCGACCGCGCGAAGGCGACGGTCATCGGCCAGCTGCTGCCGGTACTCGACGACCTCGAACGGGCACGGACCCACGGCGATCTAGAGTCCGGACCGCTGAAGGCCGTCGCGGACAAACTCGTCTCGGCGCTCGAAGGGCTGGGCCTGTCCGGTTTCGGCGCCGAGGGTGACGAGTTCGACCCGGCGCTGCACGAGGCCGTGCAGCACGAGGGAGAAGGTACGCATCCGATCGTCGGGACGGTGATGCGGCGGGGCTACAAGGTCGGCGAACAGGTGGTCCGCCACGCCATGGTGGGCGTCGTCGACACGGTGCCCGACGCGTCCGGTAATGCCGACGCCGAGCCGCAACAGCCCTCAGAATCATGAGAATCGACCGATAACCGTGACGAGCAGGTAAGGAGGTGACGCGATATGGCCCAACGCGAGTGGGTTGAGAAGGACTTCTACAAAGTGCTCGGCGTCGCTTCCGATGCCGACGAAAAGGAGATCAAGCGGGCCGCCCGCAAGATCCTCGCGGAGAATCACCCCGACCGGAATCCGGGCAACGCCGAAGCCGAGGAGCGCTACAAAGAAGCCTCCGAGGCCAAAGAGGTGCTCACCGATCCCGCGAAGCGCAAGGAGTACGACGAGACCCGCCGGCTGTTCGCAGGCGGCGGTTTCGGTCGCGGCCGCTACAGCGGCGGCGGGGGTTTCGGCGGCTTCGGAGCGGGCGACGGTCAGGAGTTCAACCTCAACGATCTGTTCGACGCCGCGGGCCAGGCCGGCGGCGCGAACATCGGCGATCTGTTCGGCGGGTTGTTCGGGCGCGGCGCGCAGCAGCCGCGCCCGTCCCGACCCCGTCGGGGCAATGATCTGGAAACCGAGACGGCGTTGAGCTTCCTGGAGGCCACCAAGGGGGTGGCGATGCCGCTGCGGCTGACCAGCCCCGCACCGTGCACCAACTGCCACGGCAGCGGTGCCCGTCCTGGAACCAGCCCCAAGGTGTGCCCGAACTGCAACGGGGCCGGTGTGGTCAGCCGGAACCAGGGCGCGTTCGGGTTCTCCGAGCCGTGCACGGAATGCCGTGGCAGCGGCTCGATCATCGAGCACCCGTGCGACGAGTGCAAAGGCACGGGTGTGACCACCAGAACCCGGACCATCAACGTGCGTATCCCACCCGGGGTCGAGGACGGGCAGCGCATCAGGTTGGCCGGTCAGGGCGAAGCCGGGTTGCGCGGAGCGCCCTCAGGCGACCTGTACGTGACCGTGCACGTCAAGCCGGACAAGGTCTTCGGACGCAACGGCGACGACCTGACGGTGACCGTGCCGGTCAGCTTCCACGAATTGGCGCTGGGAACAACGCTTTCCGTACCAACCCTGGAAGGCAAGGTTGGCGTCAGGGTGCCCAAGGGCACCTCTGACGGCCGCATCCTGCGGGTTCGGGGGCGGGGGGTGCCCAAGCGATCCGGTGGTCACGGCGACCTCCTGGTCACGGTGAAGGTGGCGGTGCCGCCCCACCTCGACGGGGATGCAGCTGAAGCACTGGAGGCGTACGCGAAGGCGGAACGCGCCAGCGGGTTCGACCCGCGGGCGGGATGGGCCGGTGGACTGTGAGCCCCGGCCGTCCCAGCCGTAAAGACGACGCCAGGACGTTCCTGATCTCGGTGGCCGCCGAGCTGGCCGGTATGCACGCGCAGACCCTGCGCACCTACGACCGGCTCGGCCTGGTCAGCCCACAACGCAGTTCCGGCGGGGGACGGCGCTATTCGCAGCGTGACGTGGAGCTGCTGCGCGAGGTGCAGCGCTTGTCACAGGACGAAGGCGTCAACCTCGCCGGGATCAAGCGCATCATCGAGCTGACCAACCAGGTCGAGGCGCTGCAGGCCCGGGTCCGCGAGCTCGGCGAGGAGGTCGAGCGGCTGCGGGCTCAGCCCCGCGCCAAGAGCACCGCGCTGGTGGTGTGGCAGCCGCGCAACCAACGGTAGCCGGGGGTTGACCCTCCCCCGGAGCGGGGGGTGGGCTGGATTGCCGGCTGCCGCCCCGGGCGGCGAGGATGGCACACGTGGAATACTCGTGGCATTGGCTGACCCGGATCGCATTCCGCTTCTGTTTCGTCTACTTCGGCCTGTTCTGCCTGACGTTCGCGCAGATCGTGTTCGTCTATGCGGGAATCGCGGCACGATGGTTGCCGCCGGAATCGGTGATCTGGCAGATGACGATCCTGGAACCGGTGCTGACCTGGGCCGGGCAGCACGTCTTCGGCATCGAGGCTGTGCTGCACCGGGATTCCAACAGCGGCGATCAGGCGGTGATCTGGGTGATGGTCTTCGTGCTGTTCGTCGTCGCAGCCCTTGCCACGTTGGCCTGGTCGGTGATCGACCGTCGCAGGGTCGAATACCACAGGCTGCACGCGTGGTTCCTGCTGTTCGTGCGGCTCTGCCTGGGCGGTCAGATGCTGTTCTACGGCTTCGCCAAACTCACCCCGACCCAGATGCCCGCTCCGCCACTGACTGCGCTGCTGCAACCCTTCGGCGACCTCAGTCCCACGTCGGTGCTGTGGCTGCAGGTGGGCAGCTCGCCCGTCTACCAGATGGCACTCGGAGCGGTCGAAGTGATCGGCGGTCTGCTGCTGTTCTGGGGCAGGACCGCGACGTTGGGTGCCCTGGTCTCGGTCATGGCGATGGCGCAGGTGTTCCTGCTCAACATGACCTACGACGTCCCGGTGAAGATTCTGTCGCTCCACCTGCTGCTGCTGAGCCTGTTCTTGATCGCCCCGCAGATTGGAAGGCTGGCGAACGTCCTGGTACTGCAGCGACCTTCCGACCCGATGACCCAGCCGGCACTTTTCGACAGCGCTCGCGCCAACCGGATCGCCACCACCGTTGTCGCGCTGGCAGGGGTATGGGTGCTGGCCGGGTGCGTGGCTCAATCCTGGAGCGCCTGGCACGACTACGGTGGTGGCCGGGGGAAGCCCGAGCTGTACGGGATCTGGTCGGTCACCGAGTACAGTGCCGACGGGGAGGCGCTACCTCCCCTGACCTCCGACGGGCAGCGTTGGCAGCGTGTGATTTTCGACGAACCGGGCGTGATCGCCTATCAGCTGATGGATGGCGAGTTGGTCATCGAGCCGGTCGAGTCGGACGGTGGAGGGTCCACGTTGAGGATTCCAGGACAGCAGGCCACCTTGGCTGTCGACCGGCCGGCACCCGACCGGCTGCGCTTGCAGGGTGACCTTGGCGGGCAGCGGGTGAACATATCGTTGGAGCGCACTGATCTGGACAGTTTCACATTGCGTGGCAAGGGATTTCACTGGGTACAGGACTATCCGAACTTCACCTGACCCGCGCGGTCGGCAGGCGTGGCGGTCAGCAGACCTTGATCCGGAACCGCGCCACCGCGGACTCGCCTGGCTGCACTTCGTGGTAACCGCCCCGGCGCAGCGCATCGGTGGGCGCGGCCATCGGCTCGAAGCACACCACGTCGTCGTTGGCCGGAGCGAACACCTGCGCGGCGCCGTAACCCTCGTCGAAATGAACCTCCAGTCGGCGGTCGCCACCGGAGAGCGCGAACACCGAGCCCGGCGCGACCTCGTCGTACCCGTCATCGATGACCTTGTCACCCAGCACTTCTGAGCTCGCGGGCCGGCGCTCTCCGGCGCCGGTCGGGATGCCCCAGGCGTTGACCGGGCAGTGCCGCATCGCGGGTGTCTCGATCCGCCACTGCGCCCTGGGAACCTCGGGGAGTTGCAGATACGGATGGAATCCGAAGCACAGCGGCACCCGGGATCCGGTGGTCGCGGTGACGGTGGTGGTGACCGTCAGGGTGCGGTCGAGCAGAGTGACGTCCAAGGTGAGCAGGTGCGGGAACGGGAAGCCGGCCAGCAATCCGGGTCTGGCCGCGAAATCGAGTTCGGCGGTGAGTTGGGACTCCAGCAGGGTCGTCACGGTCCAGTCCCGGTAGGCGGCCAGGAAGCCGTGGATGGGCACCCCGTGCTCGTCGGTGCGCACCCCGCCGGTGCCCGGGGTGAGTGTGACCACCGCGCCGTCGACGCCGTAGCCGTTGCTGCTGAGTCGGTTGGCCCAGGGGTAGAGGATCGGGATCCCCATGGTTTTGTGGTTGGACACGTAGGCGTCAAGGCCGCGTCGCTGGCCGAGCAACTCCACCGTGCCGTCGGACAACGAGCCGTCGGACAACGAGGTGCCGACCATGCCGGCCCCGGGAACATAGGTCGCGGTCAGCGCGGACGACGGATCACGCAGCGTGACGGTTTCGAACTCGTCCATACCGCGATCCTGCCATGTGCCGCTCAGTTGGCCAGCGGGTCGTGCTGGATCCGTTCGGCGGGGGCGCCTTTGGCGATCAACGCCGATCGGGTGGTCCGCACCATCTCGGGTCGGCCGCACAGCAGGATCTGGCGGTCACTCCAGTTGCCGTACTGCGTCACCACGTCGGGAAGCAGCCCCACCTGCCGGACGTGCAGTCCGCGCGGCGGGGTCACGTCGGGGAAATCCGCCGCCCACGGCGGGTCGAAGTTGAGTTCCGAGACCGGCGTCACCGAAAGCCACGGGTTGAGGGACGCGATCTCCCACAGGGTGCGCAGATCGTAGAGCTCGCACGGGTACCTGGCGCCGAAGAACAGGTGTACGCGCGGGTTCTCGGCGAAGCGGCTGAGATCCATGATCATGGTGCGCAGCGGGGCCAACCCGGTGCTGCCCGCGACCATCAGCACATCGCCGGCCTGGCGGTCGACCTGCATCGCGCCGTGCGGGTTGGACACCCGCCAGCGATCACCGGGTCTGGTCTCCCCGACGATCGCGGTGCTGACCATGCCCCCGGCGACCGAGCGGATGTGGAACTCGACGTAGCCCTCGGGGTCGGCGGGGATGGCCGGGCTCAGGTAACGCCACCGGCGTGGCCACTGCGGTACCTGAACCGGTACGTACTGGCCGGGGTGATAGCCCAGCGCGTGATCCATCTTGAGCCGGATCACCGAGATGTCGCGGGCCGGTCGCAGGTGTTCGAGCACCGTGCCGTCGCAGAACGGCGGACTGGTCTCGGCATCGGCGGCCCCGCTCATCACCCCGACCGCGAGGGCGACGACGTCGTCGACGGTCTCGGAGAGCCGGCGGTCCCACCGGTCGACGAGCGCCGTGCGCAGCGTCACCACCAGCGCTTGCCGCAGCGCCGTGTAGTGGGCCGGGGTGACCCCGTACTTGCGGTGGTCGCGGCCGAGCTGGGCCAGGAAGGCCACCGGCTCCTCGGCGCGCTGGGCGATCAGCTCATCGCACAGCCAGCACAGGGCCTGGGCGAAGACCTGGCGCTGCTTCTCCATGTCCGGCGGGAACAGATCGCGCGCCGACAGGTCGGCGGCGAACCACCGGGTGTAGAAGTCGGCGATCAGCGCTTCGGACCCGAGGTCGAGATCGAGCGCCTCCCGGAGGAGGCGCAGCGATTCGCGGTCTTCGAGTCCCACGCCGCACGATCCTAAGTCACGTCGGCACAGCTTTCCTGTCCCGAACGGCGGCGGTGACCACGAGCGCGGTTCCGGCGGCGGCCCAGCAGGTCAGCACCAGGATCGCCGCCGAGGCGCCGGCGCCGCCGAACGCCGCCGTGGACCGCAGCAGGGTCGCGGTGGCGCCCTGGGGTAGCAGCTGACCGAGCTGACCCATGCCCGCGGGCAGCATCTGCGGGGCGCTAGCGAGTCCGGAAAGTGGGTTGCCCACCAACAGCGCCAAGAGCGCGCCGATGACCAGCCCGACCCGCCCGAACAGTGCGCCCAGGCCGAACATGAACAACAGCGCCGCGGCGACACCGAGCGCGAGTCCGGCGGCGACGCCCCACAGGTTTGCGTCGATCGAACCCAACACGTAGCGCAGCAACGCCGCGATCGTGAGGCCTGCGACGCCGGAGAATGCGACGGCCGCGACGAACCCGGTCCACAGCGCGCGGCGCAGCGTGAGGATCAGGGCGATCGCGGGCAGGATGCCGGCCAACGTGATGGGCAGCGCCGAGGCCGCCAGTCCCGCCCCGCGCGGATCGGCTGCGGTGGGGGGAGCCAGGTCCTCGATGCGCAACGGCACACCGATCTGGCGGCTCAGTTCGCCGCCCACCTGGGTCAGCAGTTGGGCGATCACCGGGCTGCCCCCGGACGCGATCAGCAGTGCGGGCCGGTCGCCGGGCTCGGCGGGCAGCGCGATGCCGCCGTAGACCTCGCGGCTTCTGATCGCGTCGGCCAGCGCGGCCTCGCCCGGGTAGTAGGTCACCACGAACGCGCCGGGCATCTTCTCGTCGAGGACGGCGCCGATCCGGCCGCCGGCGGCCTGAGGTCCGGCGGCGCCGATCGGGACGTCGTGCGGCCCGGACCGCGCGGCGGGCAGGGCGAAGGCGATTGCCACCAGGGCCAGCAGGGCGGTGACGGCGACGACGATGCCTGCGGCAAGCGCGGCCGGCTGCCGCGGCGCATCGAGGGCATGGGTGGTGGCATGGGCGCGCGCGTGAGTGGCTCCCGGATTCGTTCGCGTCATGACGCCCCTTTTTCAGTGGCTGTTGAAATAGATGCTGCGCTGAGCGTAGATCGGTTTCGGGTCACTTTTCAACAGTTATTTAAATGCTAACGTCGTTCTATGGCACGACCTGCTGAAACAGCTCCGCGTCGCGGGCGTCGTCAGGGGGAACCGGTGTCGCGGGAGGCGGTGCTGGCGGCGGCGAAGACGCGGTTCGCCCGGGACGGCTACGAGAAGACCACCTTGCGGGCCATCGCCGCGGAGGCGCGCGTGGACCCGTCGATGGTGCTCTACCTGTTCGGTTCCAAGGAGGCGTTGTTCCGCGAGGCACTGCGTCTGATCATCGACCCCGCCGCGCTGGTTGCAGCGTTGACCGGCGGGCCGGACGCCGACATCGGGACCCGGATGGTGCGGACCTATCTCGGTGTGTGGGAAGCCCCTGACAGTGCCGAGACCATGCGCGCGATGGTGGCCTCGGCGACCTCCAATTCCGACGCCCACGAAGCGTTTCGGGGTTTCATGCAGAACTACGTGCTGACGGCGGTGTCGGAGGTACTCGGTGGCGGGGAGCAGTCCAGGCTGCGGGCGATGCTGGCCGCGAGCAGTCTGGTGGGCACCGCGATGCTGCGCTATGTGATGCGGGTGGCCCCGCTGTCCGAACTCCCCAGCGAAGACGTGGTCCGACTGGTCGCGCCTACCGTGACGCGGTACCTCTGCGCGCCCGCCGAAGAGCTGGGCCTACCCGAGTAGTGCGTGAATGCCCTTGTACGCCAATAGGATACCGATCGCCACCAGGATCACCGCGATCAGCGTCGCGTGCTGGCGTTCCATCCACGCCTTGAGCCGGTTGAGCGCCGGATCGAGACGTTCCCCGGAGACCACGTAGCCCAGGATCGGCAGCGCGACCGTCAGGCCCGCCACCGCCACGAACCAGATCACCGCGACCCACACCGCCGAGGAATCCAGACCGGCCGATCCGATCGCCAAACCCGCCGCGGCGCAGATCAGCAGCACCTTGGGGTTGAGTACGGTCAGGACCGCCGCGGTCGCGGCGGCCTTGGGCGGTGTCAACGCACTCAGGCGGGCCATCCAGCCGGGCGTGTGTTCGGACTTCGCACGCATCGCCCAGCGGTACAGACCGAAGACGATGAGCCCGGCACCGACGATGATGCGCAGCCAGGAGGCCCAGCTGGGCGGTTTGTCGCCGAGCCCGCCGAGCAGGTTCGACAGCTGCAGGAAGATACCGGTCAGCGCGGTCAGCCCGAACAGCCAGCCGATCAGGAATGCGAGTCCGGTAGGCCGCGGCCGAGAACTGTGCAACACCAGCACCGCGGGAATGATCGACAACGGTGACAGCGCGATCACCAGCGCGAGCGGAACGAGTTCCGTCAGGATTGGTCCCCAGCTACCCGGCACCGGGAAAACCTAGCAAGGTCGGGTGCCCGGCGCCGGGCGATAGGCCCAGCTGATGACGCGCGCACCGCGGTCGGATCCCCGGGTGCGGGGTGTGGCGATGAGATCGGCGGCCGGCCGGGGTCGGTACTTGTGCCGGAAAAGGAGATGTTGATGGCGATCGCCCAGGTACTCGCAGTCGTCCACGTCACGGACATATCGAGGAGCAGGCAATGGTATTCCTCGCTGTTCGGCAGGCCCGAGGACAACAACCCGATGCCGACGCTGGTCGAATGGCAGGTGCTGCCCGGCGCGTGGGTGCAGGTTTTCCATGATCCGGACCGGGCCGGGACCGACAACCTCAATCTCGCCGTCGACGATCTGGCGGGCCACGTCGCCGAGCTGAGCGGGCGCGGACTGGAGCCCGGTGACATCATCGAGGTGAACAAGGGCGTACGGCTGTGCCGATTCGGTGATCCGGACGGCAACGTCATCTGCCTCATCGGCGGGTTCCGCGTCTACTACTGACGCCGAGCACCGAGCCGTGGCCTACCGTTGGCCGCTCGCTCACTCCCGCGCCACCTGACCCAGGCACAGTGGACGCGTGTCGGTCGAGGCGGCTGCCCCCGAGCGGTTCCACCGTTGGTGCGCCCGGATCGTCAGTCGTCTTCCGTTCGGGCTCAGCGGATTCGTCCCCCCGACCTTTCTCGGCTTCTGCCTGATCAACAGCTTCACGTTCGGTGTGGATCTGGTGCTGCTGACGGTGCTCCGCGGCGGCGCCGGGCTGCCTTATCCCGTTGCGGTGACCGTGGCCTACGCGTGCGCCTTCGGTTTGAGCTATGCACTGAACCGGTACTTCAACTTCCGTTCGCATGCGCCGGTCGGCCCGCAGATCACCGTCTACATCATTGTCGTGGTGGTCAACTACCTGGCGTTCATACTGGCGCTGTCGACCCTGCTGACCGCGGCGGGCATCGACTACCGCATCGCGCGTCTGATGGCAGGTGCGTGCGAGGCCGTGTACATGTACGGCGCGCTGCGGTGGGTGGTCTTCCGGTCACCTGCCCCACGGCCCCGATAGCCCCAACCGAGGGCTCAGTACTCCTGCAAGCTCTCCCGAAGTGTGGTGCCGGGGTAACGGGTACGGAACCTGCCGCGGCGCTGCAACTCCGGCACGAGCAGCTCGGTCATGTCGTTGAAGCAGCCGGGGGTGTCGGTGGCCAGCATCATGAACCCGTTGCAGCCGCCGTCGTCGAGGTACTGCTCCATCTGATCGGCGACGTCTGCGGGAGTTCCCACGGCCACCGGCGCGCCCATCGACACACCGTAGATCTGGGCGGCCTCGCGCACCGTGACCGGTGCGCCGTCCTTGGCCTCCAGGATCGCATCGAACAGACCGCGGATGCCCTGGACGTCAGCGTCTACGACGTTGTCGTCGAGACCCAACGTCGAGAAGTCGAATCCAGTGTGGCCAGAAAGGATTCCGAGTGCACTCTCGATCTGGACCTTCTCGACGAATTCTGCATAGCGGTCATTGGCGCGGGATTTGTCGCGGTCGATGACGGTCTGCAAGCCGTAGATCAGCTTCACCGATTCCGGATCGCGGCCGTGATTGTCGGCGCGGGTGCGGATGTCGTCGGCGTAGGCCCGCATACTCTTGGGGGTCGGGAAGATGCCGAACACCGATTCGGCGTGCTTGGAGGCGAATTCGCGTCCCTGCTCCGATGATCCGGCCTGCCAGAGCACTGGCCGTTGTTGCGGGGACGGCGCCACGAAGTGGCGTCCCTTCGATCGGAAGAACTCGCCCTGAAAGTCGACTTCACGCACCTTGGAGGGGTCGGCGAAAACGCCGTTCTCACGGTCGTAGACGATCGCGTCGTCGTCCCAGGAGTCCCACAGCTGGTAGAGCAGCTGCATGTACTCCTCGACCACCTCGTAGCGCTTGTCGCGTGGCGTGAGGTTCTCCTTGCCCATCGCCTGGAACTCGCTCTTGGAGTACGAGGTCACGATGTTCCAGCCGACCCGGCCGTTGGTGAGATGGTCCAGTGTGGACAGGTGGCGGGCCATCATGTATGGCGGCACAAAGGATGTCGACAAGGTGATGCCGATCCCCAGATGCTTGGTGAAAGCTCCGATGATCGGCACGAGGGTGGCAGGTTCGTGCACCGGACACTGGCCGGCGTATTTCACCACCGGGTCGGAGTTGCCCTTGTAGGTGGTATAGGGGGCCAGTTCGTCGGCGATGAACATCGCATCGAACAGTCCACGCTCCATGGTGCGCCCCAGATCGCGCCAGTACTCCGGCCGCGACCAGTGATAGCCGACCTTGTCGCGCGGGTGCGCCCACATCGTCGACGCGTGGTTCATCACCCCGTGCTGGACGAATCCCAGCAGGTGCGCCTTCCTCTTGCTCATGCGGAGACCTTCCCGTCGCTTGATTCGTCCCCGGCGCGTGATGCGCCCCGGGGGGCTCCGCGGTCGATGAGGAAGGCGGCGGCCACGGCGACCGCCGTCCCGATCGCGAGAACCGGTGGCAGATACCAGAATGCGGCGTTGACCCCGAGCAGCGCGATCACCGTCGTCGAGGTGACGACCGCGATCCCGGCCTTCCAGGTGAAGACCCCGTGCACTTCGGTGTCGGGCGCATCCACCGCGAGCTCGGCCGGTTCCCCGGTCGCGCCCAGACCGTCCTGGGCGGTGAGGATGTCCCGCCGGACCCGGGTGAACGCCTGAACTGCAAGCGCCACATAGACGATTGCCACCGCTCCGCCGACGATGACGGCGATCCAGAAGGCGATCATCGGACCGGGTCCGGGTCGACGGTGTCGGCCGGCACTACCGCACCGCCGAAGTCGACCGCATGTCTGCGATCACGCAGCGCGGGCGCCCGGTCACGTAGTGACGCGAAGTCGAAGGTCTGTCTGGACAGCAAACTGATACCGACTGCGGTCACCAATGAAATCGCCTCCAGCGTGATGATTCCCGGGAGTTCTCCGACGTACTGCCGTACCGGATACCCGACGGCGATGGCCAGTACCAGGCTGGCGACGAATGCGGTCGAGGTCATGCGTTTCCAGAAGATGGCCAGCCCCAGCGGGATGATCAGTGCGGCCTTGAGGAAGAAGACCGTCGTGACGAGCTCGACGTAGTCGATGCCGGAGCTCACCACGATTCCGCCGATGATGCCGGCGATGATGATCGAGCTCTTCGTCCAGCGGAACAACGACGTGGGTGCGATATCGGGCTTGGCACGTTTGAGGACGTCGACGGCGACGATCGAGGACAGCGCGGCGAACGCGCCGTCGATCGAGGAGTAGCACGCGTTCAGAATGATCAGCACATAGAGCGCGATGAGAATGACCGGTAGACCGAGGTGGCTGACCACGTACGGTCCGATACCGCCCGCTCCGGCGGCGCCGAGCTCATCGGCGCTGACACCGAAGGCCAGTCCGACCAGGCCGAGCAGCCCCAGCACGAGCGGGATCGGGTAGAACCAGATCCCGGCCCAGACGAAAGTGCGTCCCATCGTCGCCGGCTTGAGCGCCCAGGCCTTCTGCCAGAACGTCTGGTCGGCCATCGTCGATGCCAGCAGCCCGAGCGCCAGCGAGATGCCGAACCCGGCGGCCGCGGCGGTGTCGAAGGCGTTGAGTGCGTCGGGTCCCGACTCCTGAACCTGCCGGAAGACCAGACCGGGGCCACCCACCTGGTTCAGTACGTAGAGCACCACGATCGCGGCGGGAACGGTGATCAGCAGGGTGTTGAAGGTGGCGGTGATCGCCGAAGTCCACAGACCACCGAAGTACGAGTAGACCGTGACGGTGGCGAGCGTGATGATCAGGACCGTCGTGCTGTTGAGTCCGAAGACCACGCCCATGACGAGCACGACACCGAAGAGATTGATGAAGATCTCGGCGAGCAGGCCGAGCAGCATCACCGCCAGCATCACCGTGGTGGCGGGCTTGTTCTGGAAACGCTCCCGGATGAACTCGACGATCGTGTATCCGGCCGGCATCTGGCGCCGCAGCCGGATCGCGAACGGCACCATCAGCATGACGGCCAGACCATTCGGGACGACGAACCAGATCAATCCCGATGTGCCCCAAGTGAATGCCTGCGCCGACGACATCATCACCGCCATCGACCAGGTCCACACCGCGATGACCGAACCGACGCCGAACCCGAATCCGATGCGTCGGTCGGCGATGACGAAGTCGTGGGTGTTCTTGACCATCGAGCGCACCGTGAACGCCACGACCAACATGAAGGCGCCCAGGCCCAACATCAGCGCGAAGCCGACGCCGGGCGAAAGGTCGGACGGCTGAAACACGGTGAGCTCCTCGGCGAGGTGAGGTCACCAACAAGGCCGGGCGCGGCGCACACGGCTGCCTGCCCGGACCGGGTTGGGGCGGGGGAGGAACGCGCGACCGGCGCGCTCCTGCCACATCGGAGTGGCTGCGCCAGTTTCACGCTTTTAGTTGATTACGGAAAGAGTTCGGCTCACCCTGACCGAAAGTGCTCCGGCTGGGTGGTGCCTCAGGTGCCCTCGAACTGATTGCGGCCCAGGCTGTCCACGAAATTCGGTCCTTGGCTGTCGAGTTCGCGACGGTAGTCCTCGGCCCACCCGCCGTACGGATGATGCGCCAGGTACTCGTTGCGGAACCGGTCGTCCTCGGACACCTCGGTGGTGCAGAAGGACGGGATCGCCAGATCGACCACCGGGCTGTTGCGTTCCACCTCGGCGAGCACCAGCGGGGCGTTGCCGCCCAGGAAGTTGTCGAGGACCCAGCCGTCTTCACCCAGCCAGACCGACGAGCGGACCTTGAGGACGACGTGGGCTGCCCGCGCGACGATCTGGCCGGCCACCAGTGGGTCGAGTTCACGTTCGGCCTCGTAGCGGGTGCCACCGGCGGCCGGACCCTTCGCGGTCATGGTGCCGATGGTCTCGTCGCCCAATGCGTTCACGAGTTCGCGCGGCGTGGCGTCCAGCTCGGCCGGGGCCGGCCCCTGCAGCCGGACCCGCACCGCGTAGCCGTCCGCGGCGAACAGGTAGGCCTGCGCGATCAGCACCGGTCGCGGATCGGAGGCCGCGACCGCGGGCATGTTGGCGACGAAGAACTTCCGTTCGAATTCGAAGTCGCCGGCGCCGGAATCGGACATGCCTGAATCGGACATAACCGAAGCTAACCCGGTGAACCCCGCGAAAAGGGGCATGAAGCCCGTGTCCGTGGCGCGAAAAATCTGGTAAAACTAATCAGACTTGAGTGGAACAGACTCAACCTTGACGACGTTGGAGTAGGCGACAAGCAATTTTCTCAGGGGCCTGCTGTGCAGCCCTGACGTACATGAAAGGGAGGTGTCGTGGACTCGTTCAACCCGACGACCAAGACCCAGGCGGCCCTGACTTCGGCGTTGCAGGCGGCCACCGCCGCGGGCAATCCGCAGATCACGCCCGCCCATCTGTTGATGGCACTGCTGACCCAGAACGACGGCATTGCCGCACCGCTCCTCGAGGCCGTCGGCGTCGATCCCGCCACCGTCCGCACCGAGGCCCAGCGCCTGCTCGACCGGCTGCCCAGTGCCACCGGTTCGGCGTCGCAACCGCAGCTCGCGCCGCAGGCGATCGCCGCGATCACCGCGGCCACTCAGCTGGCGACCGAGATGGACGACGAGTACGTCTCCACCGAACACCTGCTGGTCGGCCTCGCTGGGGGGATGGGTGGTTCCGCGAGCTCCGCTCCCGCCGGCGACACCGACGTCGCCAAGCTGCTGACCGGCCACGGCGCATCTCCGCAGGCCCTGCGGGATGCGTTCACCAAGGTGCGCGGCAGCGCCCGGGTCACCAGCCCGGACCCCGAAGGCACCTATCAGGCGTTGGAGAAGTACTCCACCGATCTGACCGCGCGTGCCCGCGAGGGCAAGCTCGACCCGGTCATCGGGCGTGACAACGAGATCCGTCGAGTGGTGCAGGTACTGAGCCGGCGCACCAAGAACAACCCGGTGCTCATCGGTGAACCCGGCGTCGGCAAGACCGCCATCGTGGAGGGTCTGGCCCAGCGGATCATCGCCGGCGACGTGCCGGAGAGCCTGCGCGACAAGACCGTCGTCTCCCTGGACCTCGGTTCGATGGTGGCCGGCGCGAAGTACCGCGGCGAGTTCGAGGAACGTCTCAAGGCCGTCCTCGACGACATCAAGAACTCGGCCGGGCAGATCATCACGTTCATCGACGAGCTGCACACCATCGTCGGCGCCGGCGCGACCGGGGAATCGGCGATGGACGCCGGCAACATGATCAAGCCGATGCTGGCCCGCGGCGAGCTGCGGCTGGTCGGTGCGACCACGCTCGACGAGTACCGCAAGTACATCGAGAAGGACGCCGCACTGGAACGTCGCTTCCAGCAGGTTCTGGTCGGCGAACCGTCGGTCGAGGACACCGTCGGCATCCTGCGCGGGCTCAAGGAGCGCTACGAGGTGCATCACGGTGTGCGGATCACCGACTCCGCGCTGGTCTCCGCGGCCACGCTGAGCGACCGCTACATCACCGCCCGGTTCCTGCCGGACAAGGCCATCGACCTGGTCGACGAGGCCGCGTCCCGGCTGCGGATGGAGATCGACTCCAGGCCCGTCGAGATCGACGAGGTCGAACGGTTGGTCCGGCGCCTGGAGATCGAGGAGATGGCGCTGGCCAAGGAGGAGGACGCGGCATCGAAGGACCGCCTGGAGAAGCTGCGCTCCGAGCTGGCCGACCAGAAGGAGAAGCTCGCCGAGCTCACCACCCGCTGGCAGAACGAGAAGGGCGCGATCGACATCGTGCGCGAGCTCAAGGAACAGCTGGAGGACCTGCGCGGTGCGGCCGAGCGCGCCGAACGCGACGGTGACCTGGCCAAGGCCGCCGAGCTGCGCTACGGCCGGATCCCCGAGGTCGAGAAGAAGCTCGACGCCGCGGTTCCGCAGGCCGAAGCCCGCGAGAACGTGATGCTCAAGGAGGAAGTCGGCCCGGATGACATCGCCGATGTGGTGTCGGCGTGGACCGGCATCCCGGCCGGGCGCATGCTCGAGGGCGAGACCGCCAAGCTGCTGCGCATGGAGGACGAGCTCGGCAAGCGTGTCGTCGGCCAGAAGCAGGCCGTGCAGGCGGTGTCGGATGCGGTGCGGCGCAGCCGTGCCGGGGTTGCCGACCCCAACCGGCCGACCGGATCGTTCATGTTCCTCGGCCCGACCGGCGTCGGTAAGACCGAGCTGGCCAAGGCGCTGGCGGAGTTCCTGTTCGATGACGAACGCGCGATGGTGCGCATCGACATGAGCGAGTACGGGGAGAAGCACTCGGTGGCCCGCCTGGTCGGCGCGCCTCCCGGCTACGTCGGATACGACCAGGGTGGCCAGCTGACCGAGGCCGTGCGGCGGCGTCCGTACACGGTGATCCTGTTCGACGAGATCGAGAAGGCGCACCCGGATGTCTTCGACGTGCTGCTGCAGGTCCTCGATGAGGGCAGGCTGACCGACGGTCAGGGCCGTACGGTCGATTTCCGCAACACGATCCTGATCCTGACGTCGAACCTCGGCGCGGGCGGCTCGGAGGAGCAGGTGATGGCTGCGGTGCGCTCGGCGTTCAAGCCCGAGTTCATCAACCGGCTCGACGATGTGATCATCTTCCACGGATTGGAGCCCGGGGAGCTGGTGTCGATCGTCGACATCCAGCTGCAGCAGTTGGCCAAGCGGTTGGCGCAGCGCCGGCTCACCCTGGAGGTGTCGCTGCCGGCCAAGCAGTGGCTGGCACAGCGCGGGTTCGACCCGCTCTACGGCGCGCGTCCGTTGCGCCGGCTGATCCAGCAGGCCATCGGTGACCAGCTCGCCAGGCTGCTGCTGGCCGGTGAGGTGCACGACGGCGACGTGGTGCCGGTCAACGTCAGCGCGGACGGGGACGCCCTGGTGCTGGGATGAGCGCTTGCGCGAAGACCCGATGGTGAAGATGAGCGCTTGCGCGAAGACCCGATGGTGAAGATGAGCGCTTGCCCCCGCCACACCCGGTGTGGCGGGGGCATTCGTCGGCGTGGGGGCGTTCAGCGCCTCATCGGGGCCGAATCGGGGCCGGAAACTCGCGCTGAGCGCACTGTGGATGCCGGGATCGCCCCTCGTGACCCGGTTGTGATCTGTTCGAGTTCGGAGCGCACGGCATCAAGCGGATACTCTTGACCCAATGGTTCCGCTTTGGTTCACGCTGTCCGCACTCTGTTTCGTGGGTGCGGCGGTTCTGCTGTGGGTCGACCTCGATCGACGCCGTGGGCTCGGCCGTCGCCGGAAGTCGTGGGCGAAGTCCCACGGCTTCGACTACGAGCACGAGTCCACCGACATTCTCCAGCGCTGGAAGCGCGGTGTGATGTCCACTGTCGGCGATGTCACCGCCCGCAATGTGGTGCTCGGCCAGATCCGCGGCGAGGCGGTCTTCATCTTCGACCTCGACGACGTCGCGACCGTCATCGCGTTGCACCGCAAGGTCGGCACCAACGTCGTCGTCGACATGCGGCTCAAGGGCATCAAGGAGCCCCGCGAAAGCGACATCTGGCTGCTCGGCGCGATCGGACCGCGGATGGTGTACTCCACCAATCTCGACGCCGCGCGGCGTGCCTGCGACCGCCGGATGGTGACGTTCGCCCACACCGCGCCCGACTGCGCCGAGATCATGTGGAACGAACAGAACTGGACCCTGATCAGCATGCCGGTCACCAGCACCCGCGCCCAGTGGGACGAGGGGCTGCGCACCGTACGCCAGTTCAACGACCTGTTGCGGGTGTTGCCGCCGCTGCCGTCCGCGGCCACCGGGCAACCGGTCGCGCGGCGGGTCGGCTCGCCGAGTCGTCCGCTGACCCCCGCCCCGGCCGGGCGCACCGAATCGCCGTCCGGGGACACCGGCCCGTTGCGGCCGGACGCGGCCCGACCCGATTCCGCGCGGCGTACGCCGCCGCCCCCGCCCCGCAACGGGCGGCAGTCGCCGAACTATCAGCGATAAGTATCCTCTGGGCATGTCTCGCCCCGTCGCTCTGATCACCGGACCGACGTCCGGCCTCGGCGAGGGTTTCGCCCGGCGCTACGCGGTGGACGGCTACGACCTGGTTCTGGTCGCCCGGGACGCGGCAAAACTGGACACGCTGGCCGCCGAACTGCGGGACGAGGCGGGCACACAGGTCGAGGTCATCCGCGCCGACCTCGCCGCTGCCGCCGACCGGGCAGCTGTGGCCGAACGCCTGCGCGAAGGCGTGCAGGTGCTGGTCAACAACGCGGGCTTCGGTACGTCCGGGGAATTCTGGACGGCCGACTACGCCACGCTGCAGTCGCAGCTCGACGTCAACGTCACCGCCGTCATGCAGCTCACCCATGCCGCGCTGCCGTCGATGGTCGCCGCCGGCGCGGGCACGGTGCTCAACGTCGCCAGCGTGGCCGGCCTGCTGCCGGGCCGCGGGTCGACGTACTCGGCATCCAAGGCCTGGGTGGTGTCGTTCTCCGAGGGGCTGGCCAACGGCCTCGGCGGCACCGGCGTCGGTGTGCACGCGCTGTGCCCGGGCTTCGTGCGCACCGAGTTCCACGAGCGCGCCGGTATCGACATGGCGGGCACGCCGTCGTTGCTGTGGCTGGAAGTCGACGACGTGGTACGCGAGACCATGGCCGACATCGCCAAGGGCAAGGTGGTCATCATCCCGGGTCTGCAATACAAGGCGCTGACCACCGGCGGCCGCATGGTGCCCCGAAATGTCGTGCGCGCGTTGACCAGAGTGGTGGGCAAGGGCCGTGGCCGGACCTGAGAACCGGTGCGGATAATCGCGACCCTGACGGCGATCCTGCTCGCCGTCACGTCATGTGCGCAGTCGGACGGCCGTGACGACGTCTTCTCCGCCGCCACCGCGACCATCGGTGAGTCGCTGGCCATCCTGGGCTGGAACATGTCGGTGGCCAATCTGCGTTTCGATGCCGAGAACGTCCTGGTCGACGTGGAGGCGGCGCCGGCGCGAGAAGGTGAACCCCATGCCGCGCCCGAGGACATCCGGTTCGGCCTGTACGGCGCGCTGGTGCATCCGATCGAAGCCAACGCCATCGGTGGTTGCGACGGGGTGACGAGCCTGGACATCCGGCCGCTGGCGGCGCCGACGCCCGACCGGCTGACCGGGACGGTGTGCCTTGGCCCCCAGCGTGACCGGTCTCAGGTGCGCGGCGTCTACGTCTACTCGCCCCGCGACCGGATGCCGGGCACCACCGTGGCCTACCCGGCGGCGTTCCCGGTCGGTGTACCGCCCACGACGGGCACCGACACCGGGTTGGCCCTGACGACGACCAGCGTCGACGCCTTCCGCGCCGACGGGGCCAAGCTGAACCCGGCCGCCCTCGGAGATCCGGCGGCGTTCCAGGGCGACGGCTACATGTTGATCGGACTCGGTATCAGCGGACTGGCCGCCCGGTACCGTGACGACTCCGCTCAGCGGGGCGGGCCGATGATGGTGCTGACCGCGCCCACCCGGCCCGGCCGCGGTCTGAGCCGCGCCTGCGACGTGTACGGGTCTTCGGTGCTGGTGCTGCCCGACGCCTCCCGGGAGAACGTGCAGGTGGATGTGTCGCTGTGCACCCAGGGAGAGATCAACGCGGCGTTGCTCTATGCCACGGTCTCGCTGACCGGTACGCATGCGGCGCTGTGGACCACCGATGACTGAGCCGCCCGGCCCGACCGAGTGGGGCGCAGGCCCCGGGGTCGGCCCTTGGGTGGGTACGCCGCCGGCCGACGACCGCTACGATCCGGTGTTGGTGCGCGAGGGGGATTCCCGCAACGTCGTCGACGCCTACCGGTACTGGACCCGCGAGGCGATCATCGCCGACATCGACCGCCGTCGGCATCCGCTGCACATCGCGATCGAGAACTTCGGCAACGACGCCAACATCGGGTCGGTGGTGCGCACCGCGAACGCGTTCGCGGTGGACACCGTGCACATCGTGGGTCGTCGCCGCTGGAACCGGCGCGGCGCCATGGTGACCGACCGCTACCAGCGGCTGTGCCATCACGACAGCACCGCGGCGTTGCTCGACTTCGCCGACCGGGCCGGTCTTGCGGTCGTCGCCGTCGACAACGTCCCCGGTGCCGCCCGCATCGAGGAGGTCACCTTGCCGCGGGACTGTCTGCTGATCTTCGGCCAGGAGGGGCCGGGGATCACCGACGATGCGAAAACCGGTGCTCCGCTAGTGGTTTCGATCGCCCAGTTCGGCTCCACACGCAGTATCAACGCCGGCGTCGCCGCCGGGATCGCGATGCACACCTGGGTCCGGCAGCACGCCGACCTCGGCCGCGCCTGGTGAACTCGGCCGCAGCAGCCACCACACCGCCACCGCCGCGCTCAGCAGCAGCGCCGCCCCGACTCCGGAAGCCACCGAAAGTCCGTGTGTGAAAGAAGATTTCGCGGCATCGAGCAAGACGACCTGCTGATCCGCCGGCAGCGTCTGGGCGGCGTGGATCGCGTTGGGCAGCGAGTCACGGGCCTGGTCGGCAACGGCGGGCGGGATGCCCGGGGCGACCACGACCGTGCGGTACACCGCGGTGACGATCGAGCCGAGCGTCGCGATGCCCAGCGCCATGCCGAGTTCGTAGGCGGTCTCCGAGACCGCCGCTGCCGCGCCGGCCCGTTCCTTGGGCACGCTGGCCAGGATCACATCGCTGGCGACGGTGAATGCCAGGCCCAGCCCGACGCCCACGACGAACAGTGAGATCCCCAGCGGCAGATAGGGAGTGACCGGAGTGAAGACGATCAGCGAGGCCATCAGCGCAGCCATCGCGAACCCGACCAGCGCGAGGCCGGTGGTCAGCACCGCGCGGTGCGAGACGTAGCGCACCGCGACACCGGCGAGCACACCGAACACCATGGCGGTGACCGCGGCCGGCAGCTCGGCGAGTCCGGCCTTCAGCGGTCCGTAACCGTGTACCAGCTGGAAGTACTGGGACAGGAAGAAGACCAGCCCGGAAAGACCCAGCACCGAGAGCAGGTTGGCCGACACCACGCCGGAGAACTTCGGGTTGCCGAACAGTCGCACATCGATCAGCGGTGCGGGCAGGCGCAGCTGCCGGCGCACGAACAGGTACAGCGCGACGACGCCCACGGCCCCGGCGACCGCGATGTCGCCGCTGAATCCGTGCACCAGCGCGGTGAAGCCTTCCTTGATCGCGTAGACGACGCCGAGCATCCCGATCATCGACAGGCCCACGCTGGGCAGGTCCCACGGTCCGGGTGCGGGATCGCGGTGCTCGGGCAGCAGGATCAGCCCGCCCACGAGCAGGACGGCCATCACCGGGATGTTGATCAGGAACACCGAGCCCCACCAGAAGTGTTCCAGCAGAACGCCGCCCACCACCGGGCCGAGTGCGGCGCCGGCCGAGAACGCCGAGGCCCAGATCCCGACGGCGATGCTGCGTTCGCGCTGGTCGGGGAACAGGCCGCGGATCAGTGCCAGTGTCGCGGGTGCCAGGGTCGCCCCGGCCAGCCCGAGCAGGGCGCGGGTCCCGATGAGCATCTCCGGGCTGGTCGAGTATGCGTTGGCGGCCGAGAAGACCGCGAATGCCACGGCGCCGCAGAGCAACAACTTGCGGTGGCCGATCCGGTCGCCGAGGCTGCCCATGCTGATCAACAGGGCGGCGAGCACGAACGAATAGATGTCGCCGATCCAGAGCAGCTGCGTTCCGGTGGCGCCGAGGTCGGCGCTGATGAACGGTGTCGCCAGCGCCAGGACGGTGCCGTCGATGCCGATCAGCAGCACGGCCAGGGTCAGCACGCCGAGCGCGAGCCAGCGTCGGGTCATGTGGTCACCCCGTTGAGCAGCAGCCCGATGATGAGTCGGTCGAAGTCCTGCGCGGCGGCCCGGCCGACGCGGATCGACCACGCGGTCCCGCCGATCAGGCTGTAGAACGTCTCGGTCAGCCACGCCGCGGTGAGCTCGGGCCGGAACTCGCCGGTGCGCTGTCCGCGCAGGAACAGTTCGGTGATTTCGCCGTCGATCTCTTTCCACACCTCCAACGTGGTGTCGAGATCGAGTTCTTGGCTCTGGCTGTAGAGCAGGGCCAGGTAGGGCGACACCGGTTCGCAGGCCCGGACCAGGCGCCGCAGCGCCTCGGTGGCAGAGCCCTCGGTCAGGCGCACCGCGTCGAGCACCTCGCGCATCTCGGCGATCGCGAGTTCCTCCAGCGCGGTCATCAGCGCGAGCCGGCCGGAGAAGTGCCGGTGCAGCGTGGCGCGGCTGACCCCGACCGCGGTGGCGATCTCGTCCTGGGTCGCATTGGGGCGCCGGCCCAGGTGATCCGCAGCCGCGCGCAACAACTCGTCGCGTGACAAAGACATGAGACGACAATAGCTCATATGAGACAGAAATGTCTCATGGATTGATGGCGAAGGTTAGGGCAGGATCAGGACCATGGATCAGCTGTGGGCCAACCGCGCCGCAAGCGCCGAAGCCGCGATCACCACCCGGCACCTGCGACGGCTCTGGGGTTTTCCGGGGACGCAGCTCGGGGTGGTCGCCTGGCCCGCCACCGCACGGCACCGACGGTTCGCGACCTGGCACTACTGGTGGCAGGCACATCTTCTGGACAACCTGGTCGACGCTCAGGTGCGCGATCCCCGACCCGAGCGGCTCACGACCATCGCCCGCCAGATCCGGGGTCAGCGGCTGCGCAACATCGGCAGGTGGACCAACGACTACTACGACGACATGGCCTGGCTGGCGCTCGCCCTGGAACGCGCCGAGCGCCTGACCGGGATCGGACGCCCGAAGGCGCTGGACACGTTCGCCGACCAGTTCCTGACCGCATGGGTGCCCGAGGACGGTGGCGGCATCCCGTGGCGCAAACAGGACCAGTTCTTCAACGCCCCGGCCAACGGTCCGGCGGCGATCTTCCTGGCCCGCCATCTCGACTCTGCGGGTGAACCCCTGCGTCGCCCCCAGCAGATGGCCGACTGGATGGACGAGGTGCTCATCGACCCCGAGACCCACCTGGTGTTCGACGGCATCAAGGCAGGCTCGCTGGTCCGCGCGCAGTACACCTACTGCCAGGGCGTGGTTCTCGGCCTGGAGACCGAGTTGGCGGTGCGCACCGAGGATCCCCGGCACGCAGAACGGGTGCACCGGTTGGTGACCGCCGTCGCCGAGCACATGGCACCCGACGGGGTGATCAAGGGAGCCGGTGGCGGTGACGGCGGGCTGTTCGACGGCATCCTGGCGCGATACCTGGCCCTGGTAGCGACCGCGCTTCCCGGTGACTCCGACGCCGACGACACGGCCCGCCGGACCGCCGCCTCCCTGGTGCTCAGCTCTGCGCGGTCGGCGTGGGACAACCGCCAGACCGTCGACAACCTGCCGCTGTTCGCCGCGTTCTGGGACCGGTCCGCCGAACTGCCGACCGCGGGCACCGCAGATGCCCAGTTCGTCGAGGGCGCGGTGAACTCCTCGGAGATCCCCGAGCGGGACCTGTCGGTGCAGTTGGCGGGGTGGATGCTGATGGAGGCGGCGCACGTGATCGCCGGTGCCGGTGGCTGAGCCGACCGCCGCGCGGGGCTTCCCGCTGCTGCCGGCGCGCCTGAGCCGCGGCAGCCAAGCCACCAAGAGCTCCGACAATTCCGCTGCGGCCCTGCTGCTGCTTTTCACCGTCATCGCTATCCTGTGGGCGAATTCGCCTTGGGCTGAAAGCTATTCGGCGCTGTTGGAGACCCACGTCGGCTTCAGCTTCGGTGACGAACAGTTCGACATGACGGTCAAGCATCTCGTCAACGACGCGTTGATGGCCTTCTTCTTCTTCATCGTCGGTCTGGAGGTGACCCGCGAATTCACCATCGGCGAGCTCACCGACAGATCACGTGCGGCGGTGCCCATCGTCGCCGCGGCCGCGGGCCTGATCCTGCCGGCAGTCGTCTTCCTGGCGTTGAACCCGTCCGGCGAAAACGCGCACGCCTGGGGTGTGGTGATCTCCACCGACACCGCCTTCCTGGTCGGCGCCCTGGCGATCATCAAACCCAAGTTCCCGGCCCGGGTGCGGCTGTTCCTGCTCACCCTCGCGGTGGTCGACGATGTCGGCGCGCTGATCGCGATCGCGGTGTTCTACTCCGACAGCATCCAGGCCGCGCCCCTGATCGTCGCGGTGACGCTGTTGGCCGCCCTGGCCCTGGTGCGATTCCTGCCCGTTGCGCGGGGCCCGGCCTACGCGGTGCTCGGCGTGGCGTTGTGGGTTGCGCTGTACCTGGCCGGGATACACCCCACCCTGGCCGGTGTCGCCGTCGCGTTGCTGATCCCGGTGTTCACCCCGGAACGTGGTCCGGTCGAGCGGGCCGTCGAACAGATCCGCGCCTTCCGGCAGTCACCCAATTCGCAATACGCGCGAGCCGCGAGTCGCTCACTGCGGGAATCGATCTCCATCAACGAGCGGCTGCAGGCCGCCGTCGGCCCGACGGTGTCGTTCGTGATCTTGCCGCTCTTCGCGTTGGTCAACGCCGGTGTGGTGTTGGATCGGCAGAGCCTGACGGCCGCACTCGGCTCCACGCTGACCTGGGGCATCGTCGCCGGGCTGGTGGTGGGCAAGTTCGTCGGGATCACCGGGGCCACCTGGCTGATCAGCCGAACCGGCCTCGGTGCACTCGCCCCCGGTTTGACGCTGCGCCGCATCGCCGGCGGGGCCGCGTTGTCCGGCATCGGGTTCACCATCTCGCTGTTCATCGTCGACATCGCCATCGACGACCCCGCACGTCAGGATCAGGCCCGCATCGGTGTGCTTGCCGCGTCGGTGATCGCGTTCACGTTCGGCTGGGCCGTCTTCCGCATCACCGACTGGCTCAGCCCGCCCGAGCCGGTCGGGCTCAAACTGCTGCGGCCAGTCGAACCGGACCGCGACCACATCCGGGGCCGGCCGGACGCGCCGCTGACCCTGGTCGAATACGGCGACTTCGAATGTCCGTTCTGCAGCCGCGCCACGGGTGCCATCGACGAGGTGCTTGAGCACTTCGGCGACGAACTGCGCTACGTGTGGCGGCACTTCCCCCTGGAGCGCGCTCACCCGCGGGCGTTCGACGCCGCGCGTGCCAGCGAGGCGGCGGCTCTGCAGGGCAGGTTCTGGGAGATGGCGCGGGAACTGTTCGCCCACCAGGACGATCTGGAGTGGTCGGACATCTATCGTTACGCGGTGACGGCGGGCTGCGATATCGAGCAGTTCGACCAGGATCTGCGTGTGCACACCAAGGTTGTGCTGCACCGGGTGGAAGACGATGCCGAGGACGCCGAGGCGATGGACCTCAACGCGACCCCTACGGTGTTCGTCAACGGCATCCGGCACCGGGGCCCGTGGGATGCCGCGAGCCTGATTCGGGCCCTGGAGCAGGCCCGCCAGCAAGCGTAGCGGTCTCCCGAATCCACAACCGCTAGCGTGTGTGCGTGCTTTTACCTGTAACCAACCTCGTCCGTGGTGCACTGATGGGTGTCGCCGAGGTCATCCCCGGTGTGAGTGGCGGAACGGTTGCCTTGATCGTCGGGATCTACCAGACCCTGATCAACGCCATCGCCAACGTCGTGCTGTCGCTGCGTCAACTCGTCGGACTGGGTACCGGGAAGCCCTCCGCACGTGCCTTCGCGACCACATTCCGCGCGCTGCCTTGGCGGACCTTGATTCCGGTGGCGATCGGCATGGTCATCGCCCTCGTGCTGGGAGCGCGATTCATCGAGCCGTTGCTCGAGGAGTATCCGGTGCGAATGCGCGCGCTGTTCTTCGGGCTCGTGCTGGCGGGTGTCTACGTGCCTGCTCACATGGTGGTCCGGACGTCCCCCGGCGCATGGCGGGTGCAGGATGTGGTCGTCGGGGCAGTGGCTGCCGTCTTTCTGTTCTGGCTCACCGGTGTGCCACCTGCCACCATCGGCGACCCGGGCCCGGTCGTGATCGTCGTGGCTGCGGCGGTGGCGATTTGCGCCCTCGTCCTGCCCGGAGTGTCCGGCTCGTTCCTGCTGTTGTCCATCGGGATGTACGAACCGACCATCAGCGCGGTCAACGGCCGCGACCTCGGCTACATCGCGCTGTTCGGTCTGGGCGCCATCCTCGGTCTCGGATCGTTCGTCACGCTGTTGAGGTGGCTGCTCGCGCACCGTGCCCGCATCACGCTGGTGATCATCACGGGGCTCATGGTGGGTTCACTGCGGGCGCTCTGGCCGTGGCAGTCCGAGGACCGCGATCTGCTGGCGCCGGCGACCGACGTGCCGGTAGCGATGCTGCTGTTCGTCGCCGGGATTCTGGCCGTCGTGGGACTGATCGTCATCGAACGCCGGCTGGGGATCTCCGAGGAAGAGACCAGGCCTTAACTCGGATTGCCGCCGTGCTAGGAGGTCGGCTCGTAGGTGGAATCGTCGTCCTTGCTGCGCGAGTGTCGCCGCGTCACCTCGAGGACGATCGGCACGACCGACAGCACGACGATGGCGATAACGATGACGTCCACGTGGTCGCGGATGAAGCCGATCTGGCCCAGCAGGTAGCCCAGAAGCGTCAGCCCGGCACCCCACACGACGCCGCCGGCGACGTTCCACATGAGGAACGTGCGGTAGCGCATGCGCGAGGCCCCGGCAACCAGCGGTGCGTAGGTCCGCACGACCGGCACGAAGCGCGCCAGGAAGATCGTCGCCGGACCGTACTTCTCGAAGAATTTCTGCGACTCGTCGAGGTAGCGCTGCTTGAACACCCGAGCGTCCTCGGTGAACAGCCGCTCGCCGCCGAGCCGGCCGATGTTGAAGCCGACCTGATCACCGAGGATGCCCGCGATCGGGATGGCGACCATCAGTACCCACAGCGGGGCGAACGGCGGTATCTCCTCGGAACCGCCCGCCGCGACCAGACCCGCGGTGAACAGCAAAGAATCGCCGGGCAGCAGCGGGAAGAGCAATCCGGACTCGACGAAAACGACGAGCAACAGCCCGGCCAGCGTCCAGGTCCCGAACGAGTTGAGCAGGTTGACCGGCTCCAGGAAGCCCGGCATCAGGGCGAGATTGTCGACGACCACGGCTTCTCAGGTTACCGCCGTGTGATCTACACCCCGGTATCCACGCTCGCGGCCTAGGGTTCGGTGATGCCGACACATCGGGCTGTACAGGTCGCCTCCGCCCACGACACACTCACCCTCACCGAGGTCCCGACGCAGAATCCGCCGCCGGGTCACGTTCGTATCCAGGTCGCCGCCTGCGGGGTGTGCGGCACCGACCACGCTTTCGTCACCGGGAACTTTCCCGGCCTGACCTGGCCGCTGACCCCCGGCCACGAGATCGCCGGCACGGTGGCCGAGGTCGGGGACGGCGTCGAGGGGTTCAGCGCCGGCGACCGGGTGGCCGTCGGATGGTTCGGCGGCAACTGCACGCACTGCGTGCCGTGCCGCAAGGGCAAGTTCATGCAGTGCCAGAACCTGCAGGTGCCGAGTTGGCAGTATCCGGGTGGCTATGCCGAATCGGTCACGGCCCCCGCGACGGCGCTGGCGCGGATACCCGCCGGGCTGTCGTTCGTGGAGGCGGCCCCGATGGGGTGTGCCGGCGTGACGACGTTCAACGCGCTGCGCAAGACGCGGGCCAGAGCCGGCGACCTGGTCGCGGTGCTCGGGATCGGCGGCCTGGGCCACCTGGGTGTCCAATGGGCGCGGGCGATGGGTTTCGAGACGGTCGCGATCGCGCGCGGCGCGGCCAAGGAGGCTGACGCCCGTGCCCTGGGCGCGCACCACTACCTCGACTCGACGGCCGGTGACGTCAGCGCCGGATTGCAGGACCTGGGTGGGGCGGCGGTGGTGCTGGCCACGGCGGCGAACTCGCAGGCGATGGCCGACACCGTCGGCGGTCTGGGGCCCGAGGGGGAGCTGGTGATCGTCGGGGTGACCGCGGACCCGCTGCCGATCTCACCGCTGCAACTGATCAACTCCGGCATCTCGGTGACCGGTCACCCGTCGGGCACCTCCCGCGACGTCGAGGAGACGATGGCGTTCGCGGTCGAATCCGGGGTGCGTGCGGTCGTCGAGGAGCAGCCGCTGGCCGAGGCCGCGCAGGCCTACGCCGCGATGGAGGAGGGACGGGCCCGCTATCGCAGGGTGCTGACCGTGTGAGCCGCGCCCGATGACGGGCGCGGCATAGGGAAACACCCGATTTCTCGCGCGTGGGTCGACGCTAGCGTCGGACCGATGACCGACCATGCGAATGCCTCGCGCGCTGCCGTGCTGTGGGTGTCACTTCTCGCCGTGGCGGGTTGCGGTGCGCAACACACCCCCGGTGACGGGAACGCCGAGGCCGACCCGTCGCAGACCGCGTCGGTGGCCGCCGGCTCTGCCACCATCGACGCGTGCGCGCTGCTGTCGGCCCAGGATGTCTCGGCGCTGCTGGGTGCGGCGATCGACGGGCGGTCCACCTCCAACGACCCCACGATGCCGGGATGTCTCTGGGAGAACCCGGACAATGACGAGTCCATCGCGATAGAGGTCGGCAATCCGGGTTCGGCGGTGAACAACACCCTGCCGCCGCCGGAGCCCGGTTTTCCCGACGTTGGTACACCGGGTCCGGACGGCATGCGGTTCTTGGTGCCCGGACAGGTCGAGTTCGCGGCCGGCGGCCGCAACAACATGGTTCAGGTCGCCGTCCTGTCAATGTCCGCGGACGAGGCCAACGCCGCCGCCGTCGACTTGGCCCGCAAGATCGGTCACCAGATCCCGCGCTGACGCTCACCCACCGGTGCGCCGCGACGAAGTTCTAAAAGCTCGAAAAGTCCTGCTGCACACGACCTATTTCGACATTCTTACCGTTGAAGTCGGCATTACACGTCACCACGACGGTGTAGGTCTGCCCGATGAGCGGAGCTGGGAACTCCAGCGGGGTGGTGCTCTTCGGGTTGACCTCGAAGTCGCGGCTGACTGGAATGCCCAGTCCGTTCACTTCCGTGGCGTTGTAGGTGCATTGCGCCCGCAGATTCGACGTGTTTCCCACAGTCACTTTGGTGCGCAAGCCCTCGCGCCGGATATCCAGCGTGACGGCGTTTGTCGGCGCCATCTCCGCCGGCGGCGGTTTGGGCGGACAGGTTTGGCCGGCCGGGATGGTCGGGCCGCCGGTGCATTTGATCGGCCTCTGGTCCGGGACCGGCGCCGGAACGGGTGCGGCGGCGGGTGGCTCGCCGAGGACGAGGACGACACTGCTTCGATCATCTCGTCGCGCCATGCCCACTCCGAAGTCTTTGTAGGCGCAGTTCATGATTGAACTCCGCATGTCCGAGATGAGGTGACGGATAGCGGCGGATGTGGGGTCATTGGTCGCCATTTTCGCCTCGGTTCTGCCCTGGTAGCGGCCGGCGGGAGGTACTCCTGGCAGGGTGTTGCCCGCCGCCGCCTGCGCGTTGCCCTCGAGGTCGATGTTGTAAGTCAGCGCTCCGCACGGCGACTCGCTGCGCATGGCGTTGACGGCGGCGCGGATCCCGTCGAGCGGGCTGGCGTACGCCACTGGCGCCACCGCTACTGCGGACACCGCCCACGTTGCCGCGAAAAGCGTTGCGGATGCGATGGATACAGTGGTGCGAGTCATGGTCACGGCTATTCCCCTCGGATAAGTCCCAGTGGGTCGACCGTAAGCCGTTGATCACCGGCGACTAAATAGGGTGTTTCCCTACTCTTCTGGCGTTCTTCTGTTGGGGCAGTGATAGGGAAACACCCGATTTAAGTCCCAGTCCGGGCGGATAGCGTCGGCCGCACCGATGGCAACGCAATCCCGCGCCTGGAGGAACGAGAATCATGATGCCCAGATTTCACTGGCTGGTAGCCGCCGCGATCACGTGCGGTGCCAGCATGCTGGTGTGCGCCCCGAGCGCTGCGGCTGACCCGGCAACCTTCCTGGAGGAACTCGTTATCAACGACGCCTGGCTGCCGGGCAAGAACGCCGACGAAGTCATCGCCGCGGGCTTCGCCGCGTGCGCAGACCTGCGTGGTGGTGTGCCGGTGCTCGACGAGATGGGCCGGGTGGAATCGCGCTATCAGTTTCAGCAGGGCACGCTGTTCGTCAGCGCGGCCACGACTCATCTGTGTCCCGATTTCGCCGGTTAGGAGTCTCCCAATTCCTCGGCCATCCGTCGGCCGAGTGCGGCCCGCGAGTTGATGCCGAGCTTGCGATAGATCCGAGAGAGGTTGGCCTCCACAGTCTTCGGGCTGATGAACAGGGCGGCGGCGACGTCGCGGTTGGTCATGCCGGATGCTGCGAGTTCGGCGACCCGTTGCTCGGAAGGGGTCAGGGTGGCGTCGCGGTGCGGGCCGACGTTGGCACGGCCCAACTCGGTGCGGGCGCGTTCGGCCCACAGCGGGGTGCCGAGTTGCTCGAAGGTCTGCAGTGCCTCGTTGAGCGCGGCGGAGGCGGCCTGGTTGTGCCGTTGCCGGCGTTCGAGTTGGCCGACCAGAAGTTGCGTTCGGGCGCGTTCGAACGGCATGGGCAGCCGCTGGTGATCGAGCATCGCCAGCTGGGCAGCGTTGGCCGCGGCGTCGACGTCACCGCGGGCAGCGAGCAGCATCGCGCGGCAGCGTCCGCCGCAGGCCAGAATCCATGCCCGGTCCAACCGTCGGCCGTCGTCGAGGAACCGTTCGATCAGCCGTTCGGCGTCGTCGAGACGCCCCACGGCGACCATCGCCTCGGCGGCGTCCGGAACGAACAGACCGATCATGATTTCCAGCGCCATGGGTGTCGAGTCGATCAGCGCCAACGCCGGCTCTAGCGCGCTGAGCGCGGCGGCGTGGTTGCCCAGGGACACCTCCAGAAAGGCCAGCATCGCGAGCGGGTATCGAGTCATCGGGGGTGTGCCGAGCAGTTGCAACTGCACCAACGCCTCCGCGACGTCGTCCCTGGCCCGCTGTTCGTGGCCGGCGTAGGCGGCAAGAGTGGCCCGCGTCGTCAAACCGATGCACACGGGCTCCGGGTCGCCCAGGGCGTTCGCCCGTTCGAGCGCGTCCTCGGCCAGCAAGCCGGCATCTGCCAGGTCACCGCGCCAGAGAGCCATCAGGAAGCAATGAAAGTCGAGGATGGCAAGCTCGTGCTCCTCGCCTCGGTCCAGCGACTGTCGCCGCACGGCCATCATCGCATCGTGCCCACGCTGAAGCTGGCCCGTCCACGCCAAGAGGAGTGCATTGTTGACGGGTGCCCGCAGCACCAGAGGAATGTCGGACGCACCATCCTCAAGCGCAAGGGCGCGGGACATTGTCTCGTCGTCGAAACCATGCCCGGAGGCGAAGTTCTGCATCGCGTGCAGGGCCAGGGCAGCACTCAGTAGGTCGGTTCGGTCCAGTTCGGTGGCGAGCGTGACGGCTTCGTCGATGCTGCAGGCCGACTCGTCGAACTGGGCCGCATTGAGTTGCGCGTGAGACAGCAGGATGAGGGCGTGCGCGCGTCGGGCGGGGTCGTCAGCGGAGTCGGCCAGCACGCGCGTGAGAACCGCGATTACCTCTGCGAGGTTCTCTTCGGCGGTACGGACCTTGGCGAGCAGGGTCAGTGCTTCCGCGCGCGACCGACCAGGTGGCAGCGTGTCGATGATCTGGTTGAGCCGCGTCGCTGCTTCGTTGAAGTTCGCGGCGTGCAAGTGATGCCCGGCTGCCCGGATGCGACGCGCGGGAGTGTCGCCACCGAGGCCGATCGCCAGGTCGAGCAGCTCTGCGGCGGCGCCGGGCGCGCCTCGGTTGGCCGCCGACAGCGCGGCGGCGTCCAGTGAGCGCAGCGTCTGCTCGTCTGCGGTGGTCGCCGCGAGCGCGAGATGCCGGGCCTTCAGCTCGGGTTCGGTGACGATCCCGGCGAGAACGGCGTGCGTCTGTCGCCGCTGGGCCGGAGATGCAACGGCGTAGATGCCGGCCGCCAGCAGCGGATGCGAGAACAGCACCCGCTGTCCGTCGTAGTGGATGAGCCCTTTGCCTTCTGCCTTGTCGAGGATCTCCATCGCCCGAGATTCACTGACCTTTATTGCCCGTGCAATGAGGTCGAAGGTCGGCGACCCGGCAGACGCGGCGGTGAGCAGAGCTTCCTGCGCCTGCGCACCGACTCCGGCGATCCTGTCCCGAACCAGGTCGGAAAGCGTTGTCTGCATAGAGAGTTCGCCGTCATGGGATGAATATGCCAGCTGCAGAGCGTAAAAGGGGTTTCCGCGGGAGATGTCGTGAATGCGTACCAGTGCCGGTCGCGGCAACGACAGACCGAGCCGCTGCGCGACGATGGTCCGTAGCGCCCCCAAGCTCAGCGGACCGATCGGCAGGCGCCTGCTGGAGTCCGGACGGGGCAGCTGCTGCCCGATCAGATCGATGGTGGGGGTCGCCTCGCTGCGCACCGCCGCCAGCACCCCGACCGCGCCCGAAAGCCGCCGCGCGGCGTAGGAAACGATGGCCGCGCTGGCGTGATCGAGCCATTGCAGATCGTCGATGGCGATCAACACCGGCCCGACCTCTGCCAGCGTCTCGATGACCGACAGGAACGCCGCGGCCACCGCCCGCGGATCGGTCGGGGCGTCACCGGTATCACCCCGAAGCAACACCCGGTCCAACGCGAGTCGTTGCGGGTCAGGCAGGCTGTCCAGCACCGTCGCGTCGACACGGCTCAGTAGGTCCGCCAGCGCAACGTAGGACAACACCGATTCCGTGTGCGCCGGCCGGGTGGCAAGCACCTGAAAGTCGCGCTCACGGGCCTGCTCCACGCCGGCCAGCCAAATGGTGGTCTTTCCGATTCCCGCCTCGCCTTCGATCAGCAGGCTGCTGGGTTCGTGGGTCGCGGCATCGAGAAACCCAGCGACTGCCGCGCATTCGGCATCGCGGCTCACCACCCCCGCGGCCACCCCAGGATCATGTCACAGCCGGTGCCGCTCGGCTCGGTCGCGCTGGATAGGGATTCGCCCGATTTAACTGGCCGCGCGACCCGATAGCCTCCGATTGTGGGTCCTCCAGAACCGTGCTATCTGGTCGAGTGGTACCTGCCCGCCGTCGTGCGGGGATCGCTCGAACGGACATCGGCTGTCCTGCAATCGAGTGCCGCAGCAGCATCGGCGCTGGGCCCAACGGTCCAATTGGTGTCCATGATCGTGGTCCCCAACGACGAGATGGTCTTCGGGGTCTTCTGTGCCGCTTCAGCCGACCTGGTCTCGAAGGTATGTCGGCACGCCGGTTTGCCCGCCGACCGGCTTACCGCGGCGACCGACATCCGTCTCGCGCCCCAAGACCGGTATGGCGCATCTCGGTGAACGGGCAGGTGGAGTTCCCGGCTGGAGGGCGCGGCAACGTGGTCCAAATTGTCGTCAGAAGCTCGAAAAGTCCTGCTGCACCCGACCGATCTCGATGTCCTTGCCGTTGAAATTGGCGCGGCATGTCACCACGACGGTGTAGGTCTGCCCGATGAGCGGAGCTGGGAACTCCAGAGGGGTGGTGCTCTTCGGGTTGACCTCGAAGTCTCGGTTGACCGGAATGCCCAGTCTGTTCACTTCCGTGGCGTTGTAGGTGCACTGTGCCCGCAGATTCGACGTGTTTCCCACGGTTACTTTGGTGCGTAAGCCCTCGCGCCTGATGTCCAGTGTGACGGCGTTCGTCGGCGCTTGTTCGACGGGAGGGGCAGGCGGTTTGGGCGGACAGGTTTGGCCGGCCGGGATGGTCGGGCCGCCGGTGCATTTGATGGGCCTCCCCGCGGGTTCCGGGGCCGCGGCAGGGGGCTCGCCCAGCGCAATGCTCACGAAACTCGTCTCTTCGCCGTCGTCTCGGGCCATGCCTACACCGAAATCCTTGTAGCTGCAGTTGGTGATCTGGGGGCGCATCTCGTTGACGAGGATCTCCGTCGCTCTCGATGTGGGATCGGAGGAGGCGTGACCTTGGTACATCCTGCCCCTGTACTGGCCTGCCGGGGGCACCCCGGGCAGCCTGTTGCCGACCCTGTGCTGCGCCTCGCCTTCGAGGTCGATGTTGTAGTTCAGAGGGCCGCAGGGTGAGCCGCTGCGAGCCGCGTTGACGGCAGCTCGGATGCCGTCGAGCGGGCTGGCCTGCGCGACGGGTGCCACCGTGACGCCGGACAGTGCACACGCACCCGCGAGAACCACTGCAGGGGTTGCATATCTAGAGGTTCGAACGGGGATCACGGCTGCCTCCTCGGGTGTTCGTCCGTCGCCGGCTACTCACTCAGTGGCTCGACCGTAAGCCGCCCGTGTCAGCGGAAAAATAGGGTGTTTCCCTATGTCTGCGATGGGGATTCAACTCGGTACTTGACGAGATGAGCCGGGTGGAGTCGCTGCACCGGTTCGGCCAAGGCGCCCTGTTCGTCAGCGCGGCCACGACACATCTGTGCCCGGATTTCGCCGGTTAGCAAGCGCCGTAGTGCTTAGCCTCGATCCGTGGACTGAAGTGGTTGATGTGTCTGTTGTGGCTGTTTTTCGGTCTGCAGGGGTGTGAGCACGAGGTAGTCGCTGGTCTGTCCAGCTTTTCCTGTGGTTTTCTGGTCGGGCCTCTCGGCGGTGGTCAGGCGGGGGTGGCTGCTGGTGGGCTGTAGCCGATGGTGTTGCGCCACAGTGCCAGCCACTGGTCTGTCCACGGCCAATGTGTTGGTAGGTGCAAGATCGGTCGGCGTTGGGGCCGGGCCAGCCGGGCCGCGACGTTGACGATTGTGCGGCGCAAGGTGGCCCCGCGGGCCACCGCGTGGGTTCCTCCGGCGAGTACGCCGGCGGCGCGCAGCAGGTTGTGGGCGATAGCCGCGCACAGGATCCATGCTGAGTTCGCGGCGAAGTGTCCTGAGGGCATGTGGGCCAGGGGTCCGTCGATCAGATCTGAGAACACGGTCTCGATGATCGCGTGGCGGCGGTGAGTGATATCAGCGGCATCGATGGGTTCGTCGGAGTCGGTGAAGAACGGGTGATACCGCCACACCGGGAACAACGCGTCGGGGTAGCGGGCGTCTTTGACGCGGCGCACGATCAGGCGGGCGGTGATCGGGGTTTCGGTGGAACTGAAGGCGGTGTAGCCGATTTCGGCGACTTCGGCATCGGAGATCCAGACACCGGTGTCGGGGTCGCGGACCGCACCCGGGTAGGACACGGGGGTCCAGGCGTTCTCGGGGATCGACTCGATCGCCGCAGCCACGGTTGTTGTTTTGTTCAGCACCAGCGAGAACCGGGCTCCGGCGCGGCGGGCGGCCGCGGCCACGGTGCTGGTGCCGTAGGCGGAGTCGCCGCGGACCAGGATCTGGCCACTGACTCCGGCCCCGCGGGCGGTCGCCACGGCCGCAGCGATCATGCTCGCTGCGCCCTTGCCAGAGTTGGTCTTTCCGGCCCGCAGTCGGGCTCCGGTGATCACCGGAGCGCCGTGGTCGGTGCTCAGGGTGGTCACCAACGGTGAGAGACCTTTGCGCAAGATCTGTTTCCCGGCGATCTTGGTGTGTCCGTAGGAAGCGCCCTGTTTGGCGTGACCATAGACCGGGCGCAGCAGCGAGTCGATGTCGATGTATGCCCGTTCGTGAGCACCGGGCAGCAGTGGCACTCGCTCGCAGAGTGCGCCCAGGTGTTCTCCCAGCACACCATCGAGTTGGCGAGCGTGACCGAAGGTGAACTCCCGCAGCAAAGTTCCGATCGTGGATGGCGCATACACACTGTCGAAGAGCGTTTTCATCCCGCCGCAGCGCACGATGTCGAGGTCATCGATGCTGTCTGCACCGGCGCACATCCCGGCGATCAGCGTGCTCAGCTTGGGTGACGGATTGGCCGCACCAGATTTGATCCGCTCGCAGGTGAACCGAACCTTGCGTTCCAGCAGCGCCGTCAGTCCGCACTGCTCCGCCAAGGTCATCACCGGCACAAGCCCAGCGCACGACACGAGATGGGCATCGTCGAACACTGCCGAGGACACGGCGAACCTATGGGACACTTGCACTGGAAGTGCCTTTCTGAACCGGTCTGATTGATGCCTAGAGAACACCAATCATCCCAGCTCAAGGGGCACTTTCCTCGTTCCGACACTCACTGACCAGCCAATTCATCAGTGGATCGAGGCTTAGGCGCCGACGAGGGGTTACGAGAGCCGTTCGGTGACGGCTTCGACGCTGTCCTAGAATGTCGTCGGTCCATTGGGGGACGCAGACGTTGCGGTTGCAGTCGCGAGTCGCGATGCGGACAGACCTGCGCGATCGCACGTCTCGTCGACAGATTCGGCGGAGTCGGCGGCGAAGATCCCGAACAGCACCTCGTCGGAGGGAACTGAGATTATGGTCAACAGCATTACGGAAACGCCGCGCGCAGCCATGATCGCGGCACTGGCCTCCAGTCGGGCCACCGCCCTAGTGAGCGCCGCGTCGCACATCGGAGGCTGGTACCATTCGACCAGGTAACACGGTACGCCAGGGCCCATCGGTGTGATGGTTGGTGTCATATCGGTCGACCTAATCGGGTGAATGGCCAGCACGGTAATCCCGTGTACTGCTGGCTAATTCAAGGGTTCAACGCCTTACTTCCGATCCGCAGCGACCATCCGCGGACCAGTTGCAGGCCCATTCGTCATGCGCCTCCGAACGCCGCCTCCGCGATCAGTTGTTCGTGAGATCTCTTCCCCAGGCCGCGCCCCTGGGCTCGACTAAGAAGCACCACGCGTTGGGTGAGCATGCGCTCTGCACCTTCACCACCTGTCCGACGTTCAGCTGGCCGATGACCACGGCGTCACCGTCGTCATTAGCTTTGTTGTAGAGGTCGGTATCGGCGTTCACCGTGGCTGTCAGCTCTTCCGGTGGTGGAGGGTTATCCACCGGCCCTGACGACTGCGCAGGCGGTGTCGCGGCGGGGACGCAATGGAACTTGGCTTTCGAATACCAGGTATTGACCGCACCTTCGCTGTTCTTGGCGGTTCCTCGGGCGGTGAGGTTATCGTCGATGTAACCGTCCCAGTGGGTCGTCAAGCCGTTGCTCCATGTGAAGTCGACGGTGATGTTGCGGCCACTGATTCGTCCGTTGGCGGTTCCGTTGGTCCACACCCCACTTCCGTTCTGCGTGTATCCGGCTTTACCGGAGAAGAAGTCGCCAGACTTGTCGACCACCACCGTCACGTTGTTGTCCTGCGCGAACTCGATCGCAGGACTGTTGTAGGAGTAGCTGCTGCATGCAGGTGCCAGGGGAAATTGTGGCAACGCGTGGGCCTCCGGTGATGCGAGGGGCAACGCAGCAGCGAGAACCGCTACTGCAAATGCGTTGGGCACCAGGCATGTCAATCGTCGTTGGTGATCTTGACGGGACGGGATCGTCGCGCTGTCACGAATCATCGGCTGCAATGACTTGGGCATGACATCTCCTGTGGTCGCGATCGGCAACTCTGAACCCTCACGATGGCACTCGAGCCCGTGCCAACTAAATAGGGTGTTTCCCTACTTCACCGACTGTGCCGGGGCGTGCATCAGCTCGCTGCGGTGGGATCAGGAAGTTGAGCCATCAGATGGCCGAGTTCTGCCCGTGACCGGATGCCGAGCTTTCGGTAGACGCGAGCGAGGTTGGCCTCAACGGTCTTAGGACTGATGAACAACGCGGAGGCCACCGCGCGGTTCGTCATCCCGGACGCGGCGAGTTCGGCCACCCGTCGCTCGGAGGGCGTCAGGGAGCCGGCCGAATGTGGACCGACGTTGGCGCGTCCCAGTTCGGCGCGGGCGCGGTCGGCCCACAGCGGGGTGCCAAGGCTCTCGAAGGTCTCCAGCGCTCGCCGGAAGAAGGTAGCGGCGGTCTGGTCACGGCGCTGGCGTCGCGCGAGTTGGCCGCCGAGCAGTTGGGCTCTGGCGATGTCGAACGGCATCGACAACCGCTGGTACTCGGTCATCGCCCGCCCCATGTGGTCGACCGCGGCCTCGAGGTTGCCGCAGGCAGCCTCGAGCATGGCACGTCCACGCGCGCCGGAGGCCAACATCCACGCCCGGTCCAGACGACGTCCGTTCCGTTCCAGCGCGGTGATGAGCGGTTCGGCATCGATGAGGCGGCCGACGCCGATCAGTGCCTCGACGGCGTCGGGCACGAACCACGCGGTGATGATCTCGGTGTTCGCTGGCGCCGCCAACAGTGCAACCCGCAGCGGCTCGAGGGCGGCTATCGCCGCGTGGTGATCGCCCCGGGACACCGCGACGAAACCCAGTGCCATCCGTGGCCACTCACCGAGCCTCGAAGCGCTGCTCCGCTGGGCCAGGGCGATCGCCTCGGCGGCGTCTCGCTCGGCGTCTTCTCGCAGTCCGAGATGACCCCCCACAATGGCTCGGCAGGTCAACGCCACCGCGCGGGGGAACTCGCCGCCCAGTTGCTCGGCGTGCTCGAGGAAATCCTCGCTGAGCAGACTCGCGGCGACGAAGTCTCCGCGCCACACATCGGTGAGCACCGCGTGCAAAGCGATATAGACGAGTTCGCTCTCCTGACCGCGTTCCAGACGGCGCCGCATCTCGTCGGCGAGCATGGCGGCCGCAGTGTCGAGATCACCGGTACATGCCCGCAAGGTCGCGCAGTGCGCGAACGGAGACAACGCCACAGGGGTGGCCGCGGATCGGTCCTCCAACTCCAGAGCGCGCTGCAGAACGGTCTCGTCGAGCCCGTCTCCGCGCAGAAATCGCAGAACCGTGCGCAGACTCAGCGCCCGGCTGAGCGCATCGTCGGCCTCGGGGGTCTCGTCGAGGGTGACCGCATCCGCGACCGCACGGTCGCAGCAGACCACCGCGGCGTCCACGGTTCCGGCGTTGAACAACGCGAACGCCAGCGTGATGCGAATGTGCACCCGCAGACCGACATCGTCGTCGGCTTCGGCCAGAGCCTGTGCGAGCACCTCGGCAGCGGTCGCGAAGCTTTCGTCGAACAGCCGCACCACACCGAGGAAGGCCAGTGCCCCCGCCCGCTCGGGACACGCGTCCAGCCGGGCGATGGTCGTCTCCAGCAGCTCGCGGGCGCGTCCCGCGTCGCCGGCGTAAAAACAGTGTCGTGCCAGCTCGATGCGGCGTTCGGCACTGTCGCCGCCCAGCCCGATCGCGAGCTCGAGTAGTTCGGCTGCCGCTGCCGGTGCTCCGCGAGCACTGGCCGATCGCGCCGCCGCGTCGAGCGCGGCGTAAGTGGTCTCGTCCCCGGCAACCGCCGACAGTGCGAGATGACGTGCGCGCAACTCGGGTTCGGTCACCACGTCGGCCAGCCGGCGATGCATGGCCCTGCGCTCAGCTGGGCTCACGCCTGCGCGAATACCGGCCGACAACGTCGGGTGGTCGAAGCGCAGCCGGATGCCGTCGAAGTGAACGATCCCGTCGGCTTCGGCGTCGGCGAGTAACTCGTCGACGTGCGCCGTGCTGTTGCCGGTGGCTCGCGCGATCAGCTCGGCGGTAGGTGCCTCCGCACATGCGGCTGCCAGGAGAAGCTCGCTGACTGCCGGGTCGAGGCCGTCGAGACGGGTGCGCAGCAGATCGGACAACGTTGTCGGAAGGGTCAAATCGCCACTGGCACGAGGATCAGGCATCGCTCGGGCCAGCTCGATGGCGTAGAACGGATTCCCGTTCGACAACTCGGCAATCCGCACCATCGTTGGGCGGGGAAATGACCGGTGTAGCCGCTCGGTGACGATCTTGTGCAGCAGGCCGACGGTCAACGGGCCGAGTGTGATCTGCCGGACGGCGTCGGGGCGGGGCAGCTGCAGCCAGGACGCGTCGCTGCCGGTGCGCACCGTGGTCAACACAGCTTGCGCACCCGACATTCGACGCGCTGCATACGCTACGGCCGTCGCGCTGGACCGGTCTAGCCACTGCACGTCGTCGATGGCGATGAGCACCGGTGCTGTCTCGGACAACTGCTCGATCACGGTGAGGAAGGCCGCGGCGACCGCGCGGGATTCGGCCGGCGCGGCCGTAGCCTTACCGCGCAGAAGCACACGGTCGATTGCCGCCCGCTGCGGGCTCGGCAAGACGGCGAACAGCCCGCCATCGACGGAGGCGAGTAGGTCGGCCAGGCCTCGATAGGCGAGCTCCGACTCGGCGTCGACAGGTTGGGCCATCAGCACTTGCCAGCCGAGAGCGCGGGCTTGTTCGATGGCGTCCCACCACACCGTGGTCTTGCCGATGCCGCGTTCACCACTGATCACCAGGCCCGCGGGTGCGGTGGCGGCAAGGAACTCCGCGACGGCAGCGGACTCCGCCTGGCGTCCGAGTACCCCCACCAGCGAATCATGGCAACAAACGACGGCGTTGGCGAGCCCGACGAGGATCTCGAGCCGACCAGCGCGCCGGAATCGCTTTCCTGAAATACTCGGGTGCAAGCCCGTCTCGGAAAGGACCGCTCATGCCCATCGCCACGCCCGAGGTCTACGCAGAGATGCTCAGCCGCGCCAAGGAGCATTCGTTCGCGTTCCCCGCGATCAACTGCGTCGGCTCGGAGAGCGTCAACGCCGCGATCAAGGGGTTCGCCGACGCCGGTTCCGACGGCATCATCCAATTCTCCACCGGCGGTGCGGAATTCGCCTCGGGTCTGGGCGTCAAGGATATGGTCACCGGCGCGGTGGCGCTGGCCGAGTTCGCCCATGTGGTGGCGGCCCGGTACCCGATCACGGTGGCGTTGCACACCGACCACTGCCCGAAGGACAAGCTGGACAGCTACGTCCGGCCGCTGCTGGACATCTCGTCGGAGCGGGTGCGCGCGGGAGCCAACCCGTTGTTCCAGTCGCACATGTGGGACGGCTCGGCGGTCCCGATCGACGAGAACCTGTCGATCGCGCAGGAACTGCTCAAGCAGGCCGCGGCCGCCAAGATCATCCTGGAGATCGAGATCGGCGTGGTCGGCGGTGAGGAGGACGGCGTCGAGGCCGAGATCAACGACAAGCTGTACACCACGTCCGAGGATTTCGAGAAGACCGTCGACGCGCTCGGTGCCGGCGAGCACGGCAGGTACCTGCTGGCCGCGACGTTCGGCAACGTCCACGGCGTCTACAAGCCCGGCAACGTCAAGCTCAAGCCCGAGGTGCTCGCCGAGGGGCAGCGGGTCGCCGCGGCCAAGCTCGGTCTGGAGGAGGGTTCGAAACCTTTCGACTTCGTCTTCCACGGCGGCTCGGGCTCTTTGAAGTCCGAGATCGAGGATTCGCTGCGCTACGGCGTGGTGAAGATGAACGTCGACACCGACACCCAGTACGCGTTCACCCGCCCGATCGTGGGGCACATGTTCAGCAACTACGACGGGGTGCTGAAAATCGACGGCGAGGTCGGCAACAAGAAGGTCTACGACCCGCGCAGCTACTTCAAGAAGGCCGAGGCCTCGATGGCCGAGCGGGTGGTCGAGGCCTGCAACGACCTGCACAGCGCGGGTCGCAGCGTGTCCGGGTAGCCCCGACCGGGGCGAAGGTCAGGACTCGCCGGCCATCGCTTCGCGGGCCATCTCGCCGACGTAGTCGTGCCGCGTCGGCATCTTGGCGATGTGCGGCAGCAGACCTTCCTCGAATTCGCCGACCAGGGACTCCAGCGCGGCGGCCGGGTCGTCTGCGTGGTCGATGCGGACGTCCCAGAGCGGGTAGTCCTCGGTGCTGACGACATAGATGGCGCCCGACAGGGAGCCCTTCCGGTCCGCTCCGGTGGATTCGCCGGCCTGCAGCGCCTTGAGTATCCGGTGTGCGAGGTCGAGGTCGGCGTGGTCGGCGTACGCGCCCAGCGTCGCCTCCAGCGTCTCGGCCCCGACCAGTCGGTTGCCCTGTGCGACAGCGGTTCCCCGCTGAAGGTGTCCGGACCAGTCCTCGGTTTTCGCGCCCGTCCATGCCGCGGTGTCACCGTGCGCGTCGACGATTCCGACCTGGCGGTACTGTCGGCCGTCGTCGCGGCCGATGACCTCGTCGAGCGCCGCCTGCGCAGTGTGACCCGACGCCATCAGCTCCAGCCCGTCCACCGCCAGGTAGGGGTTCATCATGGCCTGCGAGGCGACCGCGCCCACGCCCGCCCTCGCATGGCACACCAGTTTGCCGACACCGAGCACGGCGGTGATCGCACCGACACCGAGCTGTCCGGTGGCCGGGTCGTACGCGCAGATGGAGAAGGTCATATGGCGCCTTTGCGGTGGACGGCACTGTGGTGGACGGCACTGTGGTGGACGGCACTGTGGTGGACGGCACTGGTCTCAGGACGCGGGTGCCTGGCAGATCTTCCATTCGTCGTCGCGGAACTGCAGGTCGAAGCTGCGGGTTGAGCGGGTCTGCGGCGCGAACGCCATGAAGGTCGTGACGTTGGCCTCGGCGTGGTCGCCGTTGACGATGACCTGGTCGATGCTGGCGACGACGGGGTAGCGGCCGGCCTCGGCGACGCGCCGGTGCGTCTCGGCCCACTTTCGGTCGTCGAGGTTGTTGTACGCCTCGGCGGTCGTGCCGCAGGTGATGCTGCGCAGCGTCGCGAGGTCGCCCTTCTCGATCGCGGCGTCATAGCTCTGGATCGTGGACCGGACCCGGTCCTCCTGTGACACCCCGGGTGCGGAGCCGCGGGTCAGCAGCACCGTGCCGAGGATGGCGACCGCCGCCAGCGCGGCGATCACCAGGGCGATGGCGATCACCCAGCCCCAGCTGCGCTTCTTCTTCAGTGCTTTCGGTGCCTCGCCGCGAGGCGGGATCATCTGCGGCGCAGCGGCTTTCTGGGCGGCGAAGGACTCGGTCGGGGCGGCGCCGGGATCGTGGACGGAGAACTGCTCGGTGGCCGGGTCATGCGGCCGGTTGATGATCGTGGTGGAGCCGGCGTCGAATCCGGAGGGTGCGGTGAACCGGCGGTCACCGGACTGGTTCGGCTGGTCGGGGCCCTGCGGATCGGCGGGAGCGAACACCTCGGTCGCGGGTTCGTGGTCGTTCCCCGGCAGTACTTCGGTCTGCGCGTCGGCGGCCGCCGGGTCCTGCTCGTCGGACGGGCCGTCGGCCCGCTCCGCGGACCCGTCATCGGACAGGGCTCCCGCGTCGGTGTTCTCGTCCGGGTCGTCAGGCCCTCCAGCGTTGGACATACCGCGGAGCTTAGCCATCCACGGTGACGCCCGCGCAGAGCCGCACTGCACAATGGGGCCATGACTCGGATGGGTGATCTTCTCGGACCGGACCCAGTGCTGCTACCCGGCGACCCGGCCGCGGAGGCCGAGCTGGACGCCGCGGAGAACCCCGCGATCGTCGCCGCGGCACATCCGGCGGCGTCCATCGCCTGGGCGGTGCTGGCCGAGCAGGCACTGGAGGCCGACCAGGCCGTCACCGCGTACGCCTACGCCCGAACCGGGTATCACCGGGGTCTCGATGCGTTGCGCCGCAACGGTTGGAAGGGTTTCGGCCCGGTCCCCTTCGGCCACGAACCCAACCGAGGTTTCCTGCGTTGCGTGGCGGCGCTGGCACGGGCCGCCGAGGCGATCGGTGAGCTGCCGGAATACCAGCGTTGTCTGGATCTGCTCGACGATTGCGATCCGGCGGCACGCACCGCACTCGGGTTGGGCTGACCGGCTCGGGCGGCTCCGGCTACCGGCTCCGGCTCTCGCACTCGCATTGCGCGGCGGTGTCCGGCGGTTCCACCTGCACCGTGGCGTGGTCGAGTCCGCGGGCGGTCAGAACGGCCCGCGCATCGTCGAGTACCCGCGCGGAATCCCGGTCGCTGGTGAGATGGGCGGTCACCATGTCCTTGCCCGGGACCAGCGTCCACACGTGCAGATCGTGGACCTCGGTCACCCCGTCCACGGCGCGTAGCGCGGAGCGCAGTTCGTCGACGTCGATATGGGCGGGCGAGGATTCCGACAAGATCCGCAGCGCCGCCCGGGCCAGCGCGATCGCCCGGGGCAACACCCACAGGGCGACCAGCACCGCGACGACCACGTCGGCGTAGGGCCATCCGGTGGTGACGGTGACGATGCCGGCGATGAGCACCCCGACGCTGCCCAGGGTGTCGGCCATCACCTCCATGTAGGCACCCTTGACCGCCAGGCTGTGGGCGGAGTGCGAACGCAGCAGCAGCACCACCACGAGGTTGGCCAGCAGGCCGGCCAGGGCGACGACGATCAGCGGTACCCCGGGCACCTCGGGCGCATCCCCGAGTCGCTCGAAGGCTTCGTACAGGATGAACGCTGCCACGCCGAGCAGCAGTACCGCGTTGGCGACGGCGGTGAACACCTCCGCGCGGTGCCAGCCGTAGGTCCGCGACGGGGAGGTGCTGCCGCGCCGGGCGAGCAGCACCGCGGTCAGGCCCATGAACATCGCGACCAGGTCGGTCAGCATGTGCCCGGCGTCGGCGAGCAGCGCGATCGAGTTGATGGCCAGCGCGGTCGTCAACTCGATGACGAAGAAGACGGTGAGGATCGCTGCCGCCATGACCATGCGGGAGACCTTGGTGTCCCCGCTGCCCGCCCCACCGTGGCTGTGATCGTGTCCGGCGCCCATGCGCCGAATATATGCGTAAGTCTGCATGTATTGCAAGGTGTCCCGTCGTGACCGGGCGGATACCATTTCGGGGTGCCAGAAAACTGGAAGTCTCCTGTGTATTACCTGATTGCCACAGCGGGGTTTCCGAACTTCGGCGACGAGTTGATCCTTCGAGGGTGGCTCCGCCACCTCGCCGAGACCGCGCCGCACGCCACGGTGTGGGTGGACACCCACTCGCCCGGTTCGGCGCAGATGCTGGTCGGGGATGCACACCCGAAGGTGCGCTTCACCGACACGCTGTGGCGGCTGTGCTGGGAAGCACCCTCGGAGGATCCCTGGGAGGTCGCCGCGTGGGTGCAGCATGCCCTCGGCAATCCCGGATTGGCGCCGCGCTGGCACCAGGGAATCATGGCACTGCGCCAGGTCGACGTCGTGCACGTCGTCGGCGGGGGTTACGTCAACCGGATCTGGCCGCATCACGTCGGCCTCCTCGCGGGTGCTGCGGCGGCCGCCCGCCTCTCCGGTGCCCGCGCGGCGATGACCGGTCACGGACTGACCCCGGAGCCCGCCGGTTCAGGACCGCTGCTGCGCGCCCTGATCGAGCGGTTCACGGTGGCGGAGGTACGCGATGCGCACTCAGCCGAGCTGCTCGACATCGCCACCGGCATCGACGACGCGTTCCTGTGTGTCGGGCGTGAGCACGTCGTGCGGCCCCGGGACGTGTGGCCCAGCGGGCCGCTGCCCGAGGTGATGCTGTGTCTGCAGTCGGACCTCAGTGAGGCCGGCAATCAGTCGGTGGCCGGTGCGGTGCTTGCGATGCTGCGCGACTGGCAGGTCAGCGGCGAGGACGTCTGCGTGGTCGAGGGCATCCCCCGGGTGGACCGCGAGGTCTACGCGTTGATCGAGCACGAACTGCCCGGGGCCATGTTCTATCCGTTCGCCGACGTGTGGGAGAAAGGCCTGCCGGTCTCGGGTGACCAGGTGTGGATCTCCACCCGCTTTCACATGCACATGGCGGCGGCTGCTGCGGGCGCCGGAGGGGTCGCCCTGGCGGTCAACCAGGATTACTACGTCACCAAGCACCAGTCGCTGATCGATCTGGGGTCGGGGTGGACGCTGGTCGCGGATGTGGCCGGGGACGCGATGAAGGTGCCGGCCAGACCCGCCGGCGGCGGTTTCGCCACCGGTACCGTCGAGCGGCTGCGACAGCGCAAGCTCGGGCTCGCCCGAGAGATCTACCGACCCGCGTAGTGGACCGTCCTGGTCGATCGTCGTGGTCGACCGTCCCGGTCGGCCGGCGGCTGCGCCGTCACCACCCCTGACCCAGAGCCGACCAGAACCTGGTCAGCTGCCCACCGAGGGCCGACAACGTCGGCGGGACGCCGGACAGCTCGAACAACCAGTACACCGCGCCGAAGAACCACTGGTTCAACGGCGGCGCGATGAGCAGGAGCAACAGCAGGAAGAACCCCCACTGTCTGGCCGGGGCGAGCGCGCGCTGCGTCTGCGGACTCAGATGCGGTTCCAGTGCGCCGTAGCCGTCCAGGCCCGGGATCGGCAGCAGATTCAGCAGCAGCGCGGTGACCTGCAGAAACCCCAGGAACGCGACGCCGGCCCAGAAGACGGAGTGGTCCGGGTCGTAGAGCAGCCGGGCCAACGACAGCAGCAGGATGGCGAAGAACAGGTTGACTGCCGGGCCGGCCAGACTCACCAGGGTCTTCTGCCGCGACGTCATCGCCGCGGTCTGCAGGTAGACCGCACCGCCGGGCAGTCCGATGCCGCCGAGCGCGATGAACAGCACCGGCAGCCCGAGCGAGAGCAGCGGGTGCGAGTACTTCAGCGGGTTGAGCGTCAGATAACCGCGCAGCGCGACGTCGCGGTCACCGAAGCGGTAGGCCGAATAGGCGTGCCCGAACTCGTGCAGGCACAGCGTCACCAGCCATCCGAAGATGACGAAGACGAACACCCCCAGGTAGGCGATCGGCCCGATCGGTCCGGCGGCCGACCAGGCCAGCGCACCGCCCAGCCCGGTCAACCCGATCAGCCCGAGAAAGACCGGGCTCGGCCGCACCGACCGATGCAGCGGACGGATGTTCACCTCACCGAAACTACCTGCGGTTATCCCCGACCCACCCGCAGCCAGCCCTCGGTGTGGCGGTAGAAGGTGGAGCGTCGGACCGCTCGGGTCGCCGCCACGCCGTCGCGCACCACCACCGCGCCGGTGGTGCCCAGCTGCGCGGCGCGCCCGCTGACCCACCGGCGCGGCCGCAGCCGGCCGGGCCGGACACCGGCCCGCAACCCCGGCATGGCCGCGAGCGGTTCGATACGCACGCCCGAGGCGTCGCCGTCGAAGAGACGTTCGTCGTCGACGACGGCCTCGCCACGGAGGGTGGACCCCTGCGCCGGAAGCCACTGCGCCGCCCCGGTGACGACCGCCCCGGTCTCATCGCGGATCAGCGGAACCCGGGCCGCGGCGCCGGTGCGGGCCTGCCGGGCCTGCCACGGCCGCCGCACCTGGGCCACCTCGATGTCGAGCCGGTCGGCGCGCAGCAACCGGGTCAGCACCTGGGACAGCTCCGGGTGGCCGCCCACGACGATGAGCCGCCGATAGGCGGTCAGACGGTCGGTGTCGGCGGGGTCCACGACGGGCAGATCGCGCAGGGTGCGCGGAATCCGGCGGCCGGCCGAGCGCACCACCGCCACTGATGACGGGTCCGATGCGTTCCTTGAGATAGGGTGGCTCACCGGCTGCACACTGTATCGAGCGCAGCACGAGCGTGAGAAATCAGCCCGAAGACGCGAAGGACTGCGATGCCGGCAATCGTCCTCATCGGCGCCCAGTGGGGCGACGAGGGCAAAGGTAAAGCCACCGATCTCCTCGGTGGACGGGTCCAGTGGGTGGTTCGCTACCAGGGTGGCAACAACGCCGGGCACACCGTGGTGCTGCCGACCGGCGAGAACTTCGCGCTGCACCTGATCCCGTCCGGAATCCTGACCCCCGGGGTGACCAACGTGATCGGCAACGGCGTCGTCGTCGACCCCGGTGTGCTGTTGACCGAACTCAAGGGCCTCGAAGATCGCGGGGTGGACACCGGGCGGCTGCTGATCTCCGCCGATGCGCACCTGCTGATGCCGTACCACGTCGCCATCGACAAGGTCGTGGAGCGCTACGCCGGTAGCAAGAAGATCGGCACCACCGGTCGGGGTATCGGGCCCTGTTATCAGGACAAGATTGCCCGCCAGGGCATCCGGGTCGCCGATGTCCTCGATCCGGAGCTGCTCGCGGAAAAGATCCAGGGCGCACTGGAATTCAAGAACCAGGTGCTGGTCAAGATCTACAACCGCAAGGCGCTGGACCCGGCGGAGGTGGTAGGAAACCTGCTCGCACAGGCCGAAGGGTTCCGGCACCGTATCGCCGACGCCCGGTTGCTGCTCAACGAGGCGCTCGACGATGGCCAGACGGTGCTGCTGGAGGGCTCGCAGGGCACCCTGCTCGACGTCGACCACGGCACGTATCCCTTTGTCACATCCTCGAATCCGACCGCCGGCGGTGCGTCCGTGGGCTCGGGTATCGGTCCGACGCGGATCACCACCGTGCTGGGAATCCTCAAGGCCTATACCACCCGGGTCGGCTCCGGACCGTTCCCGACCGAGCTGTTCGACGAACACGGCGCCTACCTGGCCAAGACCGGTGGCGAAGTCGGTGTCACGACCGGCCGGGCCCGACGCTGCGGGTGGTTCGACGCGGTCATCGCCCGTTACGCGACGCGCGTCAACGGCATCACCGATTACTTCCTGACCAAGCTCGACGTGCTGTCGAGCCTGCAGACGGTGCCGATCTGCGTCGGCTACGCGATAGACGGCAAGCGCACCGACGAGATGCCGATGACCCAGAGCGACATCGCCCGTGCCGAGCCGATCTACGAGGAACTGCCCGGGTGGTGGGAGGACATCTCCGGTGCCCGGGAGTTCGAGGAGCTGCCGGCCAAGGCCCGTGACTATGTGCTTCGTTTGGAAGACCTTGCCGGAGCCCATGTTTCGTGCATCGGTGTCGGTCCGGGTCGAGATCAGACCATCGTGCGCCGCGACGTACTGGCGTGACCGGTACGGGCGTCGGCAACGATCCGGGCGAGGATCCCAGGGCGCTTGATCCCGAGTACGACAGTCACGGCGGTTTCCCGAACTTCACCCCGGCCGAGCCCGGACCAGGTTTCGGCAGGTTCCTGACGGCGATGCGGCGCGCACAGGACCTGGCGGTGTCGGCGGACCCCGACCCGGCGACCTGGGATCGCGCCGCCGCGCTGACCGAGGAACTGGTGGAGCTGCTCGGCCCGTTCGAGGCCGCCGAAGGTGTCGGACCCGCCAACCGGGTGCCTGCGCTACCCGGCGCGGGCAGCTTGCTGATGCCGCCGTATCGCATTGTCGGTTTCGATCCCGACGGTGTCGCACTGCAGGTACAGTTCAGCCGGTTCTCGGTGGGTGGGAACAACGCCGTGCACGGAGGCGTGCTGCCACTGCTGTTCGACTCGGTGTTCGGCATGGTGATCCACGCCGCGGGACGTCCGATCAGCCGGACCGCGTTCCTGCACGTCGACTACCGGAAGGTGACACCGATCGACACGGTGCTGACCGCCCGGGGTTGGGTGCGTGAGGCGCAGGGACGCAAAGCGTTCGTCAACGCCGAGTTGCGCGACCCCGACGGTCAGCTACTCGCCGAGGCCAACGGGTTGATGATCAGGCTGTTGCCCGGGCAGCCATAGTGCGGCGTGGGGTTGGATGGAAAAGGGCTTTCGCGAGTTCCTCCTGATCTGGTGGCGGCAACCGCACGAGTTCGAATGGACCGCGCGGCACTTTCGTGCCCAGGGCCTGATGCGCGTGCACCAGGTGTTCATCGGTTGCTTTTCGCTGCTCTACGGACTGACCGCACTGCTGACGGTGGTATGGGCCCTCTTCGACGGCGGATCCGTCGTGGCACGGGTCCTGGTCCTGGCCATCGCCGTGAGTTCGGCTGTGCTCGGGGTCATGTGGATCTTCGGTCCCTGGCCCACCGAGCGGCAGTCCCTGGCGTTCGCCGTGTACGCCGACGTCGCGGTCGTGGTCGTGATGGCCTGCTATCAGGATGCGTTCACCGCCATGCCCGGGCTGGCACTGCTGGCGACCAACGGCATCTACATCGTCGTGGTGCACGGTCCGCGGTTGCTGCTGCTGCATCTGGCATTCACGGTGGCGGTGTTCGCGGCGATCTACGGCATGGCGATCGCTCAGGCCACCGTGCCGGTGTCGGTGATCACGGTGCGCCTCCTGGTGCTCGTGCCGACGGTGATCGGCGTACCCGTCATCGTGCAGTCCTACCTGCTGGCGCTGCGGATGGGCGCGCTGGACTCGCTGCATGATCCGCTGACCCGGCTGTACAACCGTCGCGGACTGGAGGCATACCTCACCGAGGTGGTGGCCCCGGGCGGAACCCGGGTGGGAGTGCTGGCGGTGGACATCGACAAGTTCAAGACCATCAACGACGGACACGGGCATGAGGTCGGGGACCAGGTGCTCGTCGCGGTGGCCGACGCGGCCCGCGACGCGGTCGCCGACCTCGGGGTGCGGTCGGTCATCGCGCGCACCGGCGGCGAAGAGTTCGTGGTGGTGATCGACGGAGGCCCGTCGATTCTGCTCGCGGTGGCGGCGCGGTTACATGAGACGGTGGCGCGGTGTGCCGCCGCGGCGGTGCCGACGATGAGCATCGGGGCGGCCACGGCGCGCGTCGACGGCGACGTGGCCGCCGTCGTGCGCCGCCTGCTGGAACGCGCCGACTCGGCCATGTACCGGGCCAAACAGGCGGGCGGAAACCAGACCGTGGCCGCCGATGATGCCGTTCCGGCGGGGCCTGATGATGCCGTTCCGGCGGGTCCTGATGATGCCGTTCCGGCTGAAGACTGAGCCGTGATCGGTCAGCATGGGGCGGTGACCCGTTCCGCCGATCGCCACCTGCACCGCCTGACGACACCGCGCGCCGCCGCGTTCGCCGGTGTGCTGTTCGCCGTGCTGTTCGGCACCGCGCTGGTGTTGATCCGCACCACCCTGCCCGACGGGGCACATCTGGGCGCGCCGTGGGTGGACGGATCCGAACACCGGCTGCGCGTGGCCGTCGTGCTGATGCCCTTCGCCGGCATCGCATTCCTGTGGTTCATCGGGGTGGTGCGTGACGGTCTGGGCACCCTGGAGGACAAGTTCTTCTCGACGGTGTTCCTCGGCAGCGGCCTGCTCTTCTTGGCCATGATCTTCGCCTCGACAGCGGTCGGGGCCGGTTTGATCGCCGCCCGCGGCGTCACCGAGCCCGTGGCCCGCACCGAGGTTTCGACCTTCGGTCAGGCGCTACTGGTGTCGCTGTCGAACACCTATGCGCTGCGGATGGCCGCGGTGTTCATGATGTCGCTGGCCACCATCTGGCTCCGAACCAGGCTGATGCCGACGTGGCTGGCGATCTCGACCTACCTGCTCGCGCTGGCTGTTCTGGTCGGTAGCGACATCACGCCATGGATGACGGTGACGTTCCCGTTCTGGGTGCTGGTCGTCAGCCTGCTGCTGCTGGTGCGCGCGGGCGTCATCGATCTTCCAGCCGCAACGCACCCGCCGGGCACCACTGAACCGCGCGGCGCGCACGCTCGGCCACCGGACCGCTGACCTCCTCGTCGAGTACCACGACGACCCCGGCATCGTCCTGATCGAACACCTCGCCCGCGACCATCACGCAGTTGCCCGCCTGGATGCACAGCTCGCGGTCCGCGATGACGATGCTCACCAGGTCACCTCCAACGACTTGACCCCGTAGATGAAGTGGAACGACCGGAACTGCACCTCGGCGAAGTCCTCTGCCAGCGCCAGGTTCGGGAACCGGCGCAACAGCGCGGGAAAGGCGATCTGCATCTCCATCCGGGCCAGCGGCGCACCCAGGCAGTGGTGCACCCCGTGACCGAACGCCAGATGGCCCGGCGCACCGCGGTCGATGTCCAGAATGTCCGGCGCGTCGACGAATTCGCCGTCGCGGTTCCCCGCCGGCAGCGAGGCGAACACCAGCTGTCCGGCCGGGATCTCGACGCCGGCGATCTCGACGTCGGTGGTGGTGATACGCGGGATGGCGGTGTGCACGATCGACAGCCAGCGCAGCAGTTCCTCCACCGCCGGAGCGACCGCCGCCGGGTCGTCGCGCACCGTGGTGAGTTGCTCGGGATGACGCAGCAGCGCGAGCGTGCCCAGCGCCAACATGTTCGACGTGGTCTCGTGCCCGGCAAGTAGCAGCAGGCTTGCGATGCCGATGAGTTCGTCGTCGGTCAGTTCGTCTCCGTGTTCGCGCACCAGCATGCCGAGGATGTCATCGCCGGGCCGGGTCCGGGCGGCGCCGACGAGGCCGCCCATGTACTCGCGTCCCTGGCGGGCCAGTTCGAAGCGCTCCGGGATCGGGATGGACAGGTCGAGCTGGCGGGCGCTGCGGCGCTGGAAGTCGTCGCGGTCCTGGTACGGCACCCCGAGCAGTTCACAGATCACCAGGGACGGGATCGGCAGCGCGAAATGCTCGACCAGATCCGCTGAGGGGGCACCGGTGCTCGTGCTTGCCTGCTTGCCCGCCGCGGCGAGCGCATCCAGCTGGGCCTCGACGATTTCGACGATGCGTGGCTGGAGCCGCTGCATCCGCCGGATGGTGAACTCACCGGTGAGCATGCGGCGCAGCCGCTGATGCTCGGGCGGGTCGAGGCCCAGCAGATTCCCGGCCCGGTTGCGGGCCGCCTCGTCCTCGTCGACGGCCGGCGCGCCGGGAACGACGAACCCCGGTGGCCGACCGTTGGAGAACCGGGTGTGGTCGGAGAGCACCGCCTTGATGTCCTGATAGCGGGTGATCAGGTACACCGACATGCCGAACGCGTTGGTGACGGTCCGCACGCCGTCGATGTCGCGGATCTGGCGCAACTCGGGCGTCGGGTCGAAGCCGTCGCGCCGCATGTGGACCGGGGGCAGATCGGGGTGGGCGGCCTGGTTCATCTTTCGACGCTACCCGCCGGATCCGGTGTCCCCGCTTAGCGCTGGCCACCAGATGCGCGGCCCGATGAGGGTGAACAGCGCGGGAATGACGACGGTCCGGACCACGAAGGTGTCGAGCAGAATGCCCAGTCCGACGATGATGCCAACCTGCGTCAGCACGATCAGCGGCAACACGCCCAGCACGCAGAACACCGCTGCCAGTACGATTCCGGCGCTGGTGATCACGGCGCCGGTCGCCGAGACGGCCCGCACGATCCCGTCGCGGGTGCCGGCGCGGGTGTTGTCCGGGGTCTCCTCGCGGGCGCGCGTCACCAGGAAGATCGTGTAATCCACCCCGAGCGCGACCAGGAAGAGGAACGCGAACAGCGGCGCGGTGTTGTCCAGCGCCGGGAAGCCGAACAGGTGCACGCCGGCCCAGCTGCCCAGGCCCAGTGCCGCCAGCGAGCTGAGCACCGTGGCCGCGATCAGGACCAGCGGGGCCAGTGCCGCGCGCAGCAGCACGTACAGCACTGCCAGCACCACGACCAGGATCGCCGGGATGACCACGACGCGGTCGTGTCGCGCCGCGGAGGCGGCATCACGCGCGGTCGCGTCCGATCCGCCGACCAGGCCGCCGGGATCGACGCGGTGCACCGAATCACGGAGGGCGTCAATGGTTTCGAACGCCTCGTCGGACGCCGGGTCGGCGTCGAGCACCACCGACCACTGGCTCAGCCCGTCCGGTGACTCACCGGCCGGGATCACCGACACCACGCCGGGGGTCTCGGTGACCGCGCGCTGCACCTCGGCGGCGCGGTCGGTGGCGGCGATGACCCGTGCCGGGTCGGTCAGGCCGCTGGGGAAGTGCGCCGACAGCGTTTCGAACCCTTCGACCGACTCCGCCTCGACCCGGAACTGTTCGGTCTGTGACAGGCCGACGGGAGTGCCGACCAGTCCCATGCACAGCACAGCCAGCAGACCGATCGACACCGCGGCCACCGGGCCCGGCCGACGCGCGACTGCGGAGGCCACCCGGTGCCAGACGCCGCTGTCGGTGAGCGGTTCAGCTCCCAGCTGGGGAATGAACGGCCAGAACAGTTTCCGGCCGAACATCCCGAGCGCCGGTGGCAGCACCAGCAACACGAACACCGCTGCGATCACCAGTCCGGCGGCGGCCTGTACACCCAGGCTGCGGGTGCTCGGCGATGAGGCGAACAGCAGTGTGAGCAGGGCCAACACCACCGTGGCGTTGCTGGCGAGGATCGCCGGTCCGGCGCGGCGCACCGCGGTGCTCAGTGCCACGTGATGGGACTGGTTGCGTCCCAGCTCTTCTCGATAGCGTGAGATCAACAGCAGGGCGTAGTTGGTGCCGGCGCCGAAGACCAGCACGCTGGTGATGCCGGAGGTGGAGCCGTCCGGGCTCACTCCGAACGCCTCGGCGACGGCCGTCCCGAGCACGGCGGCGACCCGGTCGGCGAAGCCGATCACCAGCAGCGGCACCAGCCAGAGCACCGGCGACCGATAGGTGATGACGAGCAGCAGTGCGACCACCGCCGCGGTGACGGCCAGCAGGGTGAAGTTGGCGCCGGAGAACGAGTCGGCGATGTCGGCGCCGAAAGCCGGTCCCCCGGTCACCTGGGCCCGCAAGTCGCCGGGCAGTCCGTCGGTTGCCGCGGCGCGCAACTCGTTGACCTCGTCGTTGAGGTCGAATCCGGACAGGTCGGCCGACAGCGGCACCGTCGTCACCGCGGCCGCACCGTCCTGGGAGACCTGGGGCGGCGGGCTGCCTGCCTCAATGCCCGCGGCGGCCAGCACGCGGGTGCGGGTCTCGTCCACCGCGGCCAGGTCGGCAGGGCTCAGCGGTGACCCGTCATCGCGGGTGACGACCAGGATGGCGGGCACCTGGTCGCCGCCGGGGAACTGCGTCCGGGCCGCGTCGGCCCGGGCGGACTCGGCGGACGGCGGGACGGCCACCGGCGACTGTGATTCGGCGTCGCCGCCTCCGAGCAGCCCCATCAGGGCGCCGGACGCGAGAACGATCGCCACGGCGATCAACCAGGACAGACGGCGGGTCATGGATGAGACTATTTCAGATATTTAAACATTAATCAATTGAATTTTTTGGCTATGGTGACAGGGTGGTGCAGGATGCCGACCGGATGACGCTGGAAGCGTCGATAGCCGCCGATGTTCGAGCGCTGACGGCGGAGTCCGATCGGATCGGGCATGTGTTCGCCGCCCGGCACACGCTGACAGCCAACGATTTCCGGGCGCTGTTGCACGTCATCGTCGCCGAGAGCGCCGGGGCGCCGCTGACGGCCGGTGAGCTCAGAAAGCGGATGGGTACCTCGGGCGCGGCGATCACCTACCTCGTCGAGCGGATGATCACCTCGGGTCATCTGTTGCGCGACTCCGATCCGAACGACCGGCGCAAGGTGATGCTGCGGGTCGCCGATCACGGCATGGAGGTCGCGGGTGCGTTCTTCACCCCGCTGGCCGAGCACACCCATGAAGCGCTGGCCGGATTGACCGACCGCGATCTGGCGGCCGCCCACCGGGTCTTCGGGGCACTGATCGATGCGATGAGCACGTTCCGCGCGGCCCTTGCGCCCGGTTCGGATTCTCCGGGCCCGTCTGGCAGGGTGGAAGACCGATGAGCGCGACGTCATGATGGCCCAGACCCCATCCGGCCGGGCGCCCATCAGGCGAGACGTCCTGGGTGTGAGACGGCCTGGGTGTGAGACGGCCTGGGTGTGAGATGACAGCGGTGAGATGACTTTGACTGAAACGACGCACGGCGACACGGTCATGCTGCTGGGCGGGGGCGAGCGCAGCGCCGAACTGGCGTCGGCGTTCCGCCGGCTCGGTGCCGAGGTCGTCACGGTGGGTGAGCACGAGGACGCTTCGGCACTGACCGCACTGATCGACCAGTGCAGGCCACGCTATGTGGTCGCCGACACGGCCACGGTCGCCCCCGGCACCTTGCTCGGGGTGGCCGATCGAGACGACGTCGAGGTGTATCCCACCCCGCGCGCCGCCCGGCTGTCCCTGGACGGTGAGGGTCTGCGCAAGCTCGCCGCCGACGAGTTGGGACTGCCCACCGCGCCGTTCTGGTTCGCCGGTTCGGCGGAGGAACTCGCCGCAATCGCCGCACACGCCGGCTTTCCGCTGGTGGTCAAACCGGTGGCGGCGGCTCCCGGCGAGGGTGAGTCGGTGCTGCTGCGGCCCGATGACGTCGAGCCCGCGTGGCACCGGGCGGTGGGTGGGGAGAAACACCGGGCGGTGGGTGGGGAGACCGGAGCGCAGCGCGTCATCGCCGAGACCGTCGTCGAGGTCGATTTCGAAGTGACCCTGCTGACGGTGCGGACGATCGGCGCGGCGGGGCCGGCGGTGAGCTTCTGTGAACCGATCGGCCACCGCCAGAACGACGTCGATGCGCTCGAATCGTGGCAGCCGCAACCGCTGTCGCCGACCGCGCTGGATTCGGCGAAGTCGATCGCGGCTCGAATCGTCAACTCCCTGGGTGGCCGGGGGGTGTTCGCGGTCGAGTTGCTGGTGCGGGGCGACGAGGTCTACTTCTCCGACGTCCGACCGCGACTGCAGGACAGCGGGCTGGTGACCCTGCGTTCGCAACGGCTGTCGCAGTTCGAGTTGCACGCCCGCGCCATCCTCGGCTTGCCGGTCGACACCATCATGATCTCGCCCGGGGCGGTCGAGTTGAGCTACTCCGAGGCAACCGACAAGGTTGTCTCCGGCGACGAGATGCGCGCTGTATTGGCCGATGCGCTGGCCGTCGCCGAGAGTGACGTCCGGGTGTTCCCCGCCGCCGAGACCGGGCAACGGCGCTGGTCGACCCTGTCCTCGGCGACCGCGCAGGACCCGATCGTGGCCCGTGACCGGGCCCGGCGGGTGGCGGCGACCGTGCGCAGGCTCCGGTGACCGGGTCCGACGAGACCTCCAGCGGCTCGGCGGTGGCGCCGTTTCTGGGGGCGCTGGCGATAATTGTCGCCGCCGTGATCGGAATCTGGTTGATGAACCTGTTCTCCGGTGACGGCTTGACCGACGAACAGCAGATCGCGCTGGCCGCCTCGGGCCAGAACGACGCACTGCAGCGCAGCGACTACCCGGATCTGGTCGAGTTCAGCTGCGCCGGTCAGCTCGCTGATGAGATGGAAGTGCTTGACCGACAACGGGAATCGGTGGAGCGTCGGGGGGAGCGGTTCCTCGACCGGGTGGCCGGTGTGGCCATCGACGGCGACCGCGCGACTGCCGACATCACCTACTATTTCGGTCAGGACCCCGATGCCAAGGAGACGGTCGAGATGACCTTCGCGCGGGAGGCCGGGACCTGGAAGGTCTGTTCGACCGGTCCCAGCTAGCTGTGGGACACTCACGACCGTGAGCTACGCCGGAGACATCACGCCTGAGCAGGCATGGACGCTGCTGAGCGAGAACCCCGATGCGGTACTGGTCGACGTGCGCACCGACGCCGAATGGCGGTTCGTCGGAGTGCCGGACCTGTCGTCGCTGCAACGGGACGCGGTGTTCATCGAGTGGAATCGCACCGACGGCACCCGCAACGACGGGTTCGTCGACGACCTCGTGCAACAGGTCGGTGTCGACGATTCCGCCGGAGAACGTCCCGTGGTGTTCCTGTGTCGTTCGGGTAACCGGTCCATCGGCGCCGCCGAAGCCGCGACAGCGGCCGGGATCGGACCGTCCTACAACATCCTGGACGGTTTCGAAGGCAATCTCGATCAGAACAGGCATCGCGGCGCCACCGGGTGGAAGGCCGTCGGACTGCCCTGGACGCAGTCATGACCGACCAAGAATCGGTGCGCACCCCGGCTCCGCTTCCGGACGGGGTCAGCCAGGCCACCATCGGTGTCCGTGGCGGGCTGCTGCGCTCGGGGTTCGAGGAGACCGCCGAAGCGATCTACTTGACCTCGGGCTACGTCTACGAATCGGCCGCCGAGGCGGAGAAGGCGTTCACCGGCGAGATCGACCGCTTCGTCTACTCGCGCTACGGCAATCCGACGATTGCGATGTTCGAGGAGCGGCTGCGGCTGCTCGAAGGCGCGCCGGCCTGTTTCGCGACCGCGACCGGGATGTCGGCGGTCTTCACCTCGCTGGGTGCGTTACTCGGCGCCGGGGACCGGTTGGTGGCCGCGCGCAGCTTGTTCGGGTCGTGCTTTGTGGTCTGTGACGAAATCCTGCCGCGCTGGGGTGTGGAGACGGTATTCGTCGACGGTGACGACCTCGCGCAGTGGGAGGAGGCGCTGTCGGTGCCGACCCAGGCGGTGTTCTTCGAGACCCCGTCGAACCCGATGCAGTCGCTGGTCGACATCGCCGCAGTCTGTGACCTCGCGCATGCTGCCGGCGCGAAAGTGGTGTTGGACAACGTCTTTGCCACGCCGATATTGCAGCAGGGCTTTCCGCTCGGGGTCGACGTGGTGGTGTACTCGGGTACCAAGCACATAGACGGCCAGGGCCGCGTTTTGGGAGGGGCCATCCTGGGCGACAAGGAGTACATCGACGGTCCGGTGCAGAAACTGATGCGCCACACCGGACCGGCGCTGAGCCCGTTCAACGCGTGGACGCTGCTCAAAGGGTTGGAGACGCTGGCTCTTCGCGTCCAGCAACAGAATTCATCTGCGCACCGCATCGCCGAGTTCCTGCAGGGCCACCCCTCGGTGAGTTGGGTGAAGTACCCGTTCCTGGAGTCGCACCCTCAGTACGACCTCGCCAAGCGGCAGATGACCGGCGGGGGCACCGTCATCACCTTCGAGCTGAAAACCAGTGGGGGAGCCACGAGCCCGGATGCGGCCAAACACCGCGCCTTCGAGGTGCTCGACAAGCTTCGGATCGTGGACATCTCCAACAACCTCGGCGACGCCAAATCGTTGATCACGCATCCGGCCACCACCACGCACCGGGCGATGGGCCCGCAGGGGCGCGCCGCGATCGGTCTGGGCGACGGCGTGGTGCGGATCTCGGTGGGGCTGGAAGGCACCGAGGACCTGATCGCCGACCTGGATCGGGCCCTGGGGTAATTGTCCAGGCGATCAGATCAGAAGAAGGCTCGGCGTAGGAAGCGTCAGGCCGCCAGGGACCGGCCCTGGGTACCGGCTCGTGTCGCCGACGAACTCGGGATCGCCTCCGAGCTCGAGGATTTCGACGCCAGGTTGACGGCGCGGGGCTGGGAGTTCTCCGAGGACGCCGACGACGACACCGGGGTGGCGTGGTATTGGCCGCCCTCGGAGGCCGACATCCCCGACGAGCAGGAGGCCGTCAACGTCACGGTGGTGCTGTTGACCCCCGACGACGGTGGCGAGATCGCGCATGTGGTGTTCGTCGGCACCGGCGACGACTACCAGTTCGGACTCGACGAACTGTTCGATCACCTCGACGTGATCGAGGCGCATCGGCTCGGGGCACCGCTGCCGTCCTTCGGCGAGACCTGATCCCGCCCATCCTGATCCGGCGACGCGGTGGCCCCCACCGGACGCGCCGAGGGCCGCCCCGCGGGCGTGAGTGGCTCAGACCATGCTGGTGACCGCGATCAATCCCAACGGCAGAACCACGAAGACGCCGAGGACCCACACCACCGCATACACCTTGCGCTGCGCGGCGAGGTTGCCCAGCCAGGTGGCGCCGCGCAGCGGCAGCGTCCGCAGCATGGGGGTGCCGAAGATGAGCGCGGTCGCGAACAGGTTGAACAACAGGTGCACGAACGCCGCCTGCAGCGCCAGCGTGGCCTCGATTCCGGTGAACCCGAACGCGGCGATCAGCGCCGTCACCGTCGTGCCGATGTTCGCCCCGACGGTGAACGGATAGATCTGGCGCAGCGAGAACGTGCCGGAGCCGGCCAGCGGCACCGCCAGGCTGGTGGTCGTCGACGACGACTGCACCATCGTGGTCACCACAGCCCCCGACGCGATGCCGGTCAACGGCCCGCGGCCGATGGCCGCATGCAGGACCTGGGCCGCCCTGCCGACCATGAGCACGCGCAGCAGCCGGCCGATGAGATTGATGACCAGCAGGATCAGTGCGATACCGATCACGATGAGCACGATGCCGGCCCAGGGGTCCGGCAACGGCCCGACCAGCCACTCGATACCGTCCGCGCCCGGGTCGGTCACTGCGGAGACGAAGGAGCCGATCGCGCCGAAGATCGCGGCGACAATGCCGCCGTCGCTGCCCGAAGCCTGCGCGGCCAGCCATTCGGAGGTGCGGCGCAGCACGCCGAACGCGATCTCCAGCGGCAGGAAGATCGCAACTGCCAGCAGGTTGAAGAAGTCGTGGACGGTGGCCGCCGAGAACGCCCGGCGGATGTCGTCCTTGTTGGCCACCATGCCGACGCTGACCAACGTGTTGGTCAGCGTGGTACCGATGTTGGCGCCGATGAGGATCGGTATCGCGATCTCGATCGGCAGGCCGCCGGCCACCAGTCCCACGGTGATCGACGTCGTCGTCGACGACGACTGGGTGGCCGCGGTGGCCAACACGCCGATCATCAGCCCCACCAGCGGATTGGTGGCGAACTGGAACAACTCGCCGGCCTGGTCGCCGGTAGCCGACTTGAAGCCGGCGCCGATCACGCTGACCGCGGTGATCAGGACGTAGACGCCGAGTGCCACGCCGAGCCAGTCGGCGCCGCGCTGTGCACGCCCGGTCAGGCCCAGGAAATCGAGTGGACCCCGTTGTGGCCGCGCAGGTTTGGTGTCGCTGACGTGTTCATCGGGAGTCGAGCGGTGCGTTGGCGACGGGACCGCCATAAGGGCTCCTGTTTCGGATCAGGTAGGTGGGGACACCGACGGATAGCCGAGTGCAGAACATCGACGGTAAGACTGGACGTCCGGTCCGTGTCCGCAAGATGAACGACAGATGACACCGTGCCGTGCTCAGCCGCTGAGCGCGTCGATGACCGAGCGTTCGGAGAATGGGTCGCCGTCGAAAGCCGTTCCGGTGAAACGCTGTTCGAGGCGCTGTTGGGCGAGCCGGTAGGACTCCGCGGAGAGCGGATAGAAGTAGACGCGCGGGACGGTCGCCGCCGCATTCTCCAGATAGTGGGACACGAAGTCGCCGACGCGTGGGTCCTCGTCGAGCGCGGCGGTGGATACGTACAGGAACAGTGGACGCGTCAACGGGCTGTAGCGGCCCTCGCGCGAGTTCTCCAGCGAGGGCAGGACTCCGTCGACCGCGACGTTGGTCATCCGGTCGCGATGGGTTACGTCGGCGGCCAGGTAACTTCCCACGCCCATGAAGCCCAGTGCGTCAGGATCACTCGCGATCCACGAGGACAGCTCGGCCATGTCGTCGGTGCTGCGATAATCCTCGGTGATGGAACCGGTTTGACCGACCACGAAGTGGGTGAAGTAGTCGAAGGTGCCAGATCCTGGTGGTCTCCCGTAGCGCGAGATGGCGCGATCGGGCCACTCGGTTCGGATGTCCTGCCAGGTCTGAACCTCAGAGTCCGGTGACCAGATACTGCGCAGCTCGGCCAGCGTCAGATCCCTCGCGAACGTGTTGTCCTCGTTGCGGACGATGCTCAGCGCATCCAGTGCGACAGGCACTTCGACGAATTCGACTCCGTTCTCGGCGCACAGTGCGACGAAATCCACGGGTTCGCCGGGCCCGGGAATGGCGACCGAGGCGTTGTTGATCGCCGTCTGGCCGGTGCAGAACCGGGCGAATCCGTCCAACGTGCCTTCGGCGGCGACGTCGACGGCGAAACCTCCCGGGCCACCGCTTCGGTGATCGGCGCGACGGTGGCCGATCCGGACACCGAGATCGGCGGTGACTGGTCGACGGTGGTTCCGCAGGCGGACAGGGTCAGCGCGGCGGCCGCCAGCATTGTGAGATGTCGGCGCTCAGGCACCGGGCTCACCCCCGTTGGCGCCCGGCCGCCCGGGCTGGATCGGACGGCTCGCCACCGTGTTCGCTCCGGCGGTGATCTCCCGCCAGACGATGTTGAGGAATTGCCGGACCTCGGTCCAGCGCACCCGGGCGTTCGCCAGATGCTCCTCCAGGCGGTCGATTTCGGCATGTTGCGCACTGAGGTTGCGTCGCGCCCGCAGGGCGTCCTTCAGTTGTGCCACTGTCTCTTCGGCTTCCCGCAACATCTGCTGGAGCTCACGGTCGAGGTCGTCGGGGTCGCTGTCGTGGTGGTCGCTGTCGTGGTGGTCGCTCATATCGTCTCGTCGTCGCTCATGTGGTCGCGTTCCCCTCGGAATCGGCAGCGGTGTCAGCGGCATGCGTCGATCGACAGGGGCATACCCCGGGTGCGGCGAACGCAGCACGAAGAATCGTCAACCTCTGGGTGTCCGGCAGGTGACGGTTCGGCGACCGGAAGGCAAGGCGGGCCTACCGACGGCAGGGCCTACTTCTGCGGGCCTTCGACCACCCCGAGCGCGGACTGCGCGCGCTGTTCGTAGCCCTGACGCTTGGTGGTGTCGAAGTCCAGGAACACATGGTCGAGGCCGAGCTTCTTGTTCATCCAGCGGCGACCGCGTGGCCCCAGCATCTGAGCGGCCTGCGCGGTGAACCGCAGGAACGGCGGGACTGCCACATGGGTCTTCGGCTTGTCAAGCGTTTTCGCGATGGCCGCGGCAATGTCCTCGGGCTCGACCGGTTTGGTCCCCGCGGTCTCTTTGGTGCCCGAGATCAATTCGGTCTTGGTGAACGGAGGCATCACCACCGACACGTGCACGCCATGCGGTGCGACCTCGTCGGCCAGCGCCGCCGACAGCCCGACCACGCCGAATTTCGCACCGACGTAGACGACCTGTCCCGGCACCGGGATCAGCCCGGACAGCGACGCAATGTTGATGATGTGGCCACGCCGACGGGCGATCATGTCCGGCAGGGCCAGCTGGCATCCGGTGATCACGCCGTAGAGGTTGACCTCGAGGGAGGAACGGATGGACTGCTCGGACTGCTCCAGGAACGGGCCGATCGGCATCACGCCGGCATTGTTGATCAACACGTCGATGTGACCGCCGCCGTCGGTGCGGGCCTTGTCGAGGAAGCTCGCGAAGGATTCGCGGTCGGTCACATCGAGCGGATAACCCGATGCCGGTCCGAGGTTGCCCAACCTGGCCACCGAGGACTCCTGCAGGGCCACGTCACGGTCGCCGATGACCACGCGTGCTCCGCGCTTGAGCAGGGCCTCGGCCGTCGCGTATCCGATGCCTCGGGCCGCTCCGGTGATGGCGACGGTCTTGCCGCGGATGTTGTCCATGCCGGCGAACTTTACATGTGTCAAGTTTTTGTGGGAAGGGGGTGGACGCCGGTGGCTATAGTCAGCAACCCGCGCCCGACGAGCAGGGGCGCCGACGAGGAGGGCGTATCTGATGGATGAGCGGTGGCGTGGGAACACGCGCGGCCAGTGATGGACCATCCTCGAAATGCCCGGCCATCCGCCGGTGCCGGTGTGCCGGACGTGTCGGGACCCGGTGTGAGGTTTGTGGCCGTCGCCCAGGACGACCCCCTGGCCGCACCGTTGCTCGACGAGCTCGCTGTCGAATACGCCGAGCGCTACGGGGGCTCCCGGGACAAGGTGGGGGCCTGGCTGCGCGGATACCCAGCCGCGGAGTTCACCGCCCCGCACGGCGGATTGTGGATCGGGCTGGTGGACGGAAAACCGGTGACCGGGGGCGCGTTCCGGCGTTTCGACGCGACCACCGCGGAGCTCAAGCGGATCTGGACCGACGCGAACCACCGGCGCAGGGGCTACGGCCGCGCGCTGGTGTCCCGGCTCGAAGCCGACATCGCAGCACGCGGTTACGCCCGTATCTATCTGACCACCGGTGACCGCCAGCCCGAGGCTGTCGCGCTGTACCTGTCGATGGGTTACACGCGGTTGTCCGAGCCGCTGCAGGCCGACGGCGAGGTCTATCCGGTCGCCTTCCTCAAGACGCTCGCATGACCGGTCACCAGGGAAGAAGGCGCACCCGGCAGGGCCGGTCGGGGCGATAGGCTGGCGGACGTGTCGCAGACGACCGTCGGGTGGCTGATCCTGGCCGCGGCCGCGCTGACGTTCATCGTCGGCGCGCTCTCACGGGTGTACGTCGGTCGCCGCCGGGACAGCAGAGCTGTGCGGGGCCTTGTGCACACCTTCCGCAGAACCGGAATCGCCCGGGTCCTGTTCGGCCGCTTCGAATCCGACGTGCTCGACGACGAGGAACTCGACACGATGATCCTGATGCCGTCGATCGTCATCGCCTGCGGCCTGACACTGACGGCGATCTTCCTGCTCGGCTACAAGACGCTGGCCTGATTCACCGCATCCCGGACCGATCCCCGCCACAGCGGACCGTGCCCGGGCAGGAGCACTTCGGTGTCGAGCATGCCCAGCGCGTCCAGGCTGCGCAGACAGGCGTCCTCGTCGTGGTTGAACACCGGCGGCAGCAGCTGCGGGCCTCGCCGAGTCGACACCGGATGGCCGGTCACCAGCGCATCCCCACTGACCAGCACACCGTCGACAACATAGGAACAGTGCCCGCCGGTGTGTCCGGGCGTCGGGACCCACTTGGGCGCGCCGGGCAATGCGGCGGCGACCTCCTCGGTCAGTGCGGCGGTGCCGGCGATGCCGCCATGGTGCAAACCGCCCTTGCGGATGATCGCCACCGACCAGGTGAGCCAGCGGGGCCGCCACGCCTGTGCGGCGACGGCCAGGGGGGAGGCCTGCTCCAGATACTCGCGCTTGGCATGACCGACTTCGTCGGCGTGACAGTAGACAGGAGTGCCGTGCTCGGCGGCGAACCAGATCGCCGAACCGAAATGATCGATGTGCGCGTGGGTCAACAGGATTGCGCGGACATCGGCAGCGCCGAACCCGAGCCGGCCCAGCGACTCCAGCACGTCGCCGCGGCTGCCGGGAAAGCCCGCGTCGATCAGGACGACACCGGCCTGGGCGCCGGAGCCGCCGGTGACGAGGGTCCAGTTCACCAGGTCGGTCTGCGCGAAATGAACGTTGTCGGTGACGGCCGTCAGAACCGGTGCCATGGGTCGAGTGTAGAAACTAGGTTATGGCTGAACTGAAACTGGGCTACAAGGCGTCGGCGGAGCAGTTCGCGCCACGCGAACTCGTCGAACTCGCCGTCGCCGCCGAAGAGCACGGTATGGACAGCGCCACCGTGAGCGATCACTTCCAGCCGTGGCGGCACGAGGGTGGCCATGCGCCGTTCTCGCTGGCGTGGATGACCGCGGTGGGGGAGCGCACCAAGCGGCTGCAGCTCGGAACGTCGGTGCTGACCCCGACGTTCCGCTACAACCCGGCGGTCATCGCCCAGGCGTTCGCCACGATGGGATGCCTGTACCCGGGCCGGATCTTCCTCGGTGTGGGCACCGGTGAGGCTCTCAACGAGATCGCCACCGGATACGAGGGGGAGTGGCCGGAATTCAAGGAGCGCTACGCGCGGCTGCGGGAGTCGGTCCGGCTGATGCGGGAGCTGTGGCTCGGCGACCGCGTCGACTTCGAGGGTGAGTTCTACCGGACCAAGGGCGCATCGATCTACGACGTCCCCGAGGGTGGCATCCCGATCTACATCGCCGCGGGCGGACCGCAGGTGGCCAAGTACGCCGGCCGGGCCGGCGACGGTTTCATCTGCACGTCGGGCAAGGGCGCGGAGCTCTACCAGGACAAGCTGATCCCGGCGATGCGCGAGGGCGCCGAGGCGGCGGGTAAGAATCCGCAGGACATCGATCGGATGATCGAGATCAAGATCTCTTACGACACGGATCCGGAGTTGGCACTGGAGAACACCAGGTTCTGGGCGCCGCTGTCGCTGACCGCCGAGCAGAAGCACTCCATCGACGACCCGATGGAGATGGAGAAGGCCGCCGACGCGCTGCCCATCGAGCAGGTCGCCAAGCGCTGGATCGTCGCCTCCGATCCCGACGAGGCGGTGGCCAAAGTCGCTGACTATGTCGGCTACGGCCTCAACCATCTGGTCTTCCACGCGCCCGGTCACGATCAGCGACGCTTCCTGGAGCTCTTCCAGCGCGACCTGGAACCGAGGCTGCGCAAGCTCGGTTAGACGACGCCGGCCCGGGCGGGATGATCCGGATTTTCGCGACGCTGTTGGGCCTGGCCGCCCTCGCCGTCGCAACGGCGGCGCTCGGTGTGCGCCATCTGCCCGTCACCGGGCACCCGACGCTCATCGTCGCCGCGGCGGCGCCGTACCTCGCGCTCGCCGCGCCGGTGGCGATGCTGCTGCTCGTCCTCGGCAGACGCTGGCTGCTCACCCTGGTCGCGGTGGCGGTCACCGTCGCGCTGATGTGGGTGTATGTGCCGCGCTACCTGGGTCCACCGGCATCCGATCCGGCCGCTGTGGAGGTTCGGGTTCTGACGGCCAATCTCGGTATGGGACAAGCAGACCCGGCGGCGTTCGTGTCCTTGGCCGGCGCGACCGCCGACGTCGTGGCCGTGCAGGAGATGACGCAGGAGGCTGCCGACGGGCTGTCGGCGGCCGGAATGGACGCGGTGTTCCCGCACCGGGTGATCGTGCCTGCCCCCCAAGCCTCCGGAATCGGCATCTGGAGCAGGCACCCTGTGGTGCACTCCGGGCGCATCGACGGCTACGCACTGCCGATGGTGGGCGCCCGGATCCGCATTCCGGGGGTGCGCGTGGATGCCACGGTGCTCTCGGTGCACCTCGCCGCGCCGTGGCCGATGCCGATCGGCACTTGGCGTTCCGACATCACACGCTTTCCGGACACGCTGCGCGAGGTGGGCACCACCGCGGGGGCGGGCGCGGTGATCGTGGCCGGGGACTTCAACGCCACCGCCGACATGGCTCCGTTCCGGAGGCTGCTGGAGCAGGGGTACGGCGATGCCGGCGCCGACGCCGGGGCCGGGTTGGCACGCACCTATCCCGGACGCGGGATGCGGCCACCGCTCATCGGCATCGACCATATTCTGACGAAGAACTGTTCGGCGGCGATCGCGCAGACCGTCGTGGTGCCCGGCGCCGACCACCGCGGACTGCTGGCCACGTTGCAGGTACCGGTGGACATGACGGCCAGCTGACGGGCAGGCTTTGACACGTGCCCGATTCCCCCAAGGCAGCGACATATCCCATCTACATCGCGTCACCGGAAGGTGACACCGGAAAATCGACCATTGCGCTGGGCATCCTGCATCAGCTCTCGGCCACGGCGGCCCGGGTCGGCGTGTTCCGTCCGATCACCCGGGGCGACACCCGAACGGCGGAGGGCACGGAGGAACGGGACTACATCCTTGAGTTGCTGATGGACCACACCACCGCGGGCCTGCCCTACGAGGACTGCGTCGGAGTCACCTACCAGCAGCTGCACGACGATCCCGACGCGGCGCTCAGCGAGATCGTCGACCGGTTCCACCGGGTCGCCGACCGATGCGACGCGGTGCTGGTGGTCGGGACCGACTACACCGATGTGGCAGCGCCCAGTGAGCTGTCGGTGAACGCCCGGATCGCCGCCAATCTCGGCGCACCGGTGGTGCTCGCGGTCAAAGCCAAGGGACGAACGCCCAGCCAGGTGGCCCACGTCACCGAGGTGTGCATGGATGAGATCGCCGCCCAGCACGCCTACACCGCGGCGGTGGTGGTGAACCGGTGTGACCCGGACCAGCTGGCCGAGGTTGCCGACGCACTGGCCAAGGTCGCCCCTCGAAGCTATGTGCTGCCCGAGGAGCCGCTGCTGGTGGCCCCCTCGGTCGCCGAACTGCAGAACTCGGTCGAAGGCAGGCTGGTGCAGGGGGATTCCGTCCTGCTCGATCGTGAAGTTCTCGACGTGCTGGTAGCGGGGATGACGGCCGAGCATGTCCTGGAACGCCTCACCGAGGGCGTCGCCGTCATCACCCCCGGTGACCGCTCCGACGTCGTGCTCGCGGTGCTCAGCGCGCACGCCGCCGAAGGGTTTCCGTCGCTGTCGGCGGTCATCCTCAACGGCGGTCTGACCCTGCACCCGGCCATCGACTCGCTGGTATCCGGGCTGGGCCTGCGGTTACCGGTCATCGAGACCGGATTCGGCACCTTCGAAACCGCCAGCCGGGTGGCCGCGACCAGGGGGCGGGTGACCTCGAAGTCACACCGCAAGATCGACACCGCGCTGACACTGATGGAAGCCCACGTCGACACCGCGGAACTGCTCGAGCACCTCGCCATTCCGATCCCGTCGGTGGTCACCCCGCAGATGTTCGCGTATCGACTCCTCGATCGGGCGCGGGCGAACCGCAAGCGCATCGTGCTTCCCGAAGGCAACGACGACCGCATCCTGCGGGCAGCCGGTCGGCTGCTGCACCGCGGTGTGGCCGATCTGACCATTCTGGGCGACGAAGCGCAGGTCAGGGCGCGCGCGGCAGAACTCGGACTGGACCTGTCGAGCGCGGACATCCTCGACCCGCAGACCAGCGAACTGTGTGACCAGTTCGCCGAGCAGTATGCGAAGCTGCGGGCGCACAAGGGGATCACGGTGGAGCAGGCGCGCGAAATCATCCACGACGTCTCGTATTTCGGCACCATGCTGGTGCACAACGACATGGTCGACGGGATGGTGTCCGGGGCGCGGCACACCACGGCGCACACCGTGCGGCCGGCTTTCGAGATCATCAAGACCCAACCTGACGTCTCCACGGTGTCCAGCATCTTCCTGATGTGTCTGGCCCACGAGGTGCTGGCCTACGGCGACTGTGCCATCGTCCCCGACCCCACCGCCGAACAACTCGCCGACATCGCCATCTCGTCGGCACGCACCGCAGCGCAGTTCGGCATTGAACCGAAAGTGGCGATGCTGTCCTACTCGACCGGAACGTCGGGCACCGGAGCCGATGTGGAAAAGGTCAGGAAGGCCACCGAACTGGTGCACTCCCGAGCTCCGGAGCTCCTGGTCGAGGGCCCGATCCAGTACGACGCCGCGGTGGAGCCGTCGGTGGCGCAGACCAAGATGCCCGATTCGTCGGTGGCCGGGCACGCCACCGTGCTGATCTTTCCGGACCTCAACACCGGCAACAACACCTACAAGGCCGTGCAGCGTAGCGCCGGTGCCATCGCGATCGGCCCGGTGCTGCAGGGCCTCAACAAACCGGTCAATGACCTCTCCCGGGGTGCGCTGGTCGAGGACATCGTGAACACCGTGGCCATCACGGCGATCCAGGCGCAGGGGTGAGTGCGGTGGCGCGGTCGGTTCTGGTACTCAATTCCGGCTCCTCGTCGGTGAAATATGCTGTTGTCGAGCCGGATTCGGGCACTCTCGTCGCCGACGGGATCGTCGAGCGGATCGGGGACTCGGGCGGTGACGGGCACGGGGTGGCCGACCATGCCGAGGCCATGCAGGTGGTGTTCGACTCGCTGGCGGCCGACGGTCACCGGCTCGAGGAACTCGGACTGGTCGCGGTGGGGCACCGCGTGGTGCACGGGGGACCGAATCTCTACCGGCCGACCGTCATCGACGAGGAGACCATCACTCAACTGCGGGATCTGTCACCGCTTGCACCGCTGCACAATCCGCCGGCGATCCTCGGTATCGAGGTGGCCCGCGACGCGTTGCCTGACCTGCCACACATCGCGGTCTTCGACACGGCGTTCTTTCACGACCTGCCGCCGGCGGCGGCCAGCTACGCCATCGACGCCGAGGTCGCGCACGAATGGCAGATCCGGCGCTACGGGTTCCACGGAACCTCGCACCAGTACGTCAGCGAGCAGGCCGCGGCATTTCTCGGCGCGCCGCTGGAGTCGCTCAGCCAGATCGTGGCGCACCTGGGCAACGGCGCCTCGGTGTCGGCCATCCTCGGGGGCAGACCGGTCGAGACCTCGATGGGCCTGACCCCGATGGAGGGTCTGGTGATGGGGACCCGTTCCGGTGACGTGGACCCCGGCCTGATCTTCTATCTCTGGCGTACAGCCGGAATGGGGGTCGAGGAGATCGAGACGATGCTCAATCGCCAATCCGGGGTGCGCGGCCTGGGCGGCCAGGTCGACTTCCGGGAGCTGCACCGCAGCATCGAATCGGGCGACCCCGCAGCGCAATTGGCGTACGACGTGTACATCCACCGGTTGCGCAAGTACCTCGGCGCCTACCTGGCCACCCTCGGTGCGGCCGACGTGATCACGTTCACCGCCGGGATCGGGGAGAACGATGCGGCGGTGCGCCGCGACGCGCTGACCGGCCTGACGGCGTTCGGTGTGGAGCTCGACGAACACCTCAACGAGAGCCCGAGCAGGACCGCACGCCGCATCTCCCCGGATGGAGCACCGACAACGGTGCTAGTGATACCCACGAATGAGGAGCTGGCGATTGCCCGGGCGTGTACGGGAATACTTGCCGCCGGCCTCGGCGACGGGTAGTTCACGCACCGGGTCACAGATCGTCAACAGCCGGCGAACGTGGGGGCCTGCCAGCAGACTCCACCGCACACCTCTGCGGGCACAGACGATGTTGATGTTGGACAGCGCGGCAAACCCCGACGCCGCGAAGAACTCGACGGTCTGCAGGTCCAGGATCAGCTTGCGGGCCGCGCCCAGCCGCTTCTCGATATAGCGCGCCAGCGCCATGCTGTTGGTGGCGTCGATCTCTCCGTGGATGGTCACCAGCACGGTCGCCGGCGGCAGTTCACACGCCGAGAACGTGGCTCGGTGCTGCTCCTCGCGCAGTTCGAACGAGGTCGGATCCGGCCGGAACACCCGCTGGGTGCTCGATGCGGGCAGTGGATCGTATATGGACATGTGGACTCCCCTACACGAAATCAGCCGAACACGTGATTCGTTGTTGGGTGCAGTCAGGGATCGGGCCCTAGGGTCTCAAAGCTGCGCCGATGACTCACCTTGTGATGCGCGTCACGATACTACGGAATTCGTCGCTTGACCATATCCGTCCGAAAATCACATGTATGTACCTTCACCTGGTGTTTTGCCCGTATGTCACCCACATGCGGTTGACTGCGCACGGGGTCTCGGCACTTCACGGTCTTGCAGCAACCGAATCCGTAGTTGCTGGGTCAGAACGTCGACATGGGCCGGACGCTGTTGGCGAGGTCGACCAGCGCGTAGCGGTGCGCCTGGGTCGGCGCCACCCGGGCCAGGCTGCGCAGCGAGGCCTCGACGCCGAGCTGCAGCCCGTGCTCGGTGAACGGAAAGCCGAGAATGTGGTTGGTGCTGGCGGTGTTGTCGGCCAGCCAGTCCATCGCGGTGCCCAGGACCAGCGCGCGGATCTGCAGAACCCGGGGCTCGGTGTCGGGCAGTGCCTCCACCCGGCGGGCCGCGTCGCGGATGTGCTTCTCGGTGATCTCGCTGGTGGACCGGCCGGACAGCAAGGTCACCGCGCTGGTCAATCGTGCAGTCGTGAAATGCCTTGAGGTGGCCGGGACTTCGTCAAGGGTGCGGACCGCGGCGTCGCGGTCACCGCCTGCCGACAGTGCCCGGGCCAGGCCGAAGCCCGCCGAGATCACCCCGTGATCGGTGGACCACACGGTGTCGTAGAACTTGCGCTCGTCGGGGGTTCCGGCCAGCTCCGCGGTCGCCGCCAGCGCCAGCTTGGGAGCCAGCTCGCCGGGCAACGTATCCAGCACCTCACTGAAATGCTTTGTCGCCGAGTCATAATCGGCGGTCAGGAGTTCCGAGACGGCGCGGAACCAGACCAGCCGCCAGCGCCAACCGACCCGGTTCGCCAGATCGTCGAGCTTGCGGGTGGCCTTGGTGACGTCGCCGAGGTCCAGCAGCGCGCGCACTTCCATCAGGGGAAGTTCCACCGACTGGCTCAGGTCGATGCCCTCGGAGTCCAGGGCGCCGTGCCGCGCGGCGCGCAACGAGTCCAGGGTCTGCACCGGCTGGCTGAGCACCGTCGCCGAGAGCACCGTCGCACCCACGTCGGTCGGATCGACCAGGGGTACCTGCAACGCCCTGACGATCTCCTGCGCGGTCAACTTCTCCGAGTGCACCTGACCGTCGAGATAGACATCGGTGTGGGCGACGAGCAGGTCGATGCCGAACGTCGACCGAGACGGGCTGAACGTCGTCGACAGGCCGGGCCGCGGCGTGCCGGTGTCGGTGGCCACGACCTCCCGCAGCACGCCCATCAGCTGGCTGGACATCTCTTCGGCGCTGCCGAAGCGACGCCGCGGGTCGGGATCGATGGCGCGCCGCAGCAACCTGCCGAACGAGTCGTACTCGGCCAGCACCGGATCCTCTTCCGGGAGACCGTCGGCGTAACGGCCCTTTCGGGTGCGCAGTTTGAGCGTCAGCGCCGCCAAGGTGCGGCCCACCGTGTAGATGTCGGTCGCGATCGTCGGACCGGTGCGCACGATCTCGGGTGCCTGGTAGCCAGGCGTGCCGTAGAGATACCCGAACGAGTTGATCCGCGACACGGCGCCGAGGTCGATCAGCTTGAGCTGGTCCTCGGTCACCATGATGTTCTCGGGTTTGAGGTCGTTGTACACCAGCCCGAGCGAGTGCAGGTAGCTGAGCGCGGGCAGGATCTCCAGCATGAAACCGATCGCCTCCGCGACCGGCAGCAGGGAGCGTTCGGACTTGCGCTGCCGGGTGGCCTGTTTGAGCGAGGTGCCGCCCACGTACTCCATCACGATGTAGCCGACCGGGTTGCCGTGTTTGTCGTCGTGTTCGACGAAGTTGTAGATCTTGACGATCCCGGGATGGGTCACCTCGGCGAGGAATTGACGTTCGGCCATGGCGATGGCCTGTGCCTCCGCATCGCCGGAATGGACCAGTCCTTTGAGCACCACCGGCCGGTCGTTGACGTTCTTGTCGAACGCCAGATACACCCAACCCAGTCCACCGTGGGCGATGCAGCCTTTGATCTCGTACTGGTCGGCCACGATGTCCCCGACGTTCAACTGCGGCAGAAAGGAATACGCGCTACCGCAATGCGGGCACCAGCCCTCCGACAGTGCCCTGCCGTCCTTCGTCGAGCGGCCGACCGGACGGCCGCAATTCCAGCAGAACCGTTTCGACTCGGCCACCACCGGGTCGGTCATCAACGCCGAGAGCGGATCTCGCGCCGGAACCCGCGGGATCTCCACCAGACCGCCGCCGAGCCTGCGGGTGGGAGACATCTTGCGGGTCACCGTCGTCGTCGTGGACTGCGGTTCGGTGTCCCCGCTGTGAACCGCATCGCTGTCGTCATCGTCGTCGTCGAAGAAGTTGGGGCGGAACACCGCCTGCGTGGCCATCGGCCGCACTGTCGACATGGTGTCATCGGCCAGGTCCGAGAAGCCCGCCGGCTGGGTGCCCGGGCCCTCGTCCAGCTCGGCGGCGGTGTCCACGTCGTCCGGTTCGGTCATCAGTCCGTATACCTCCCCACCGGGGGAGCAGGGGCCGGGCCCAGAACGGTCAACCACTTGCGGTACAACGTGTTCCAGGTGCCGTCCCGGCGGATCCGCTGCAATGTGCCGTTGACGAACCGCACCAGGTCCGGGTTGTGCAGGTTGACGCCGATGCCGTAGAGCTCCTCGTTCATCGAAGGCCCGACGATGTGCAGATACGGATCCTGGGACACCAGCCCGGCCAGGATCGAGTCGTCGGTACTGACCGCGTCGACCTGGCGCTGCTGCAGGGCGACCAGGCAGTCGGCCCACGTCACCACGCCCACGATGATCGGGGGCGGCGTGATCTGCTGGATACGTTCCAGCGAGGTGGTGCCCTTGGCCACGCAGACACGTTTGCCGGACAGATCCGCCGACTGCCTGATGTTGGAGTCGCGGGGGGCGAGAATGCGCTGGTTGGCGGCCAGATACGGGGTGGAGAAATTGACCAGCTTCTTGCGCTCGCAGGTGATGGTCATGGTCTTGACCACCACGTCGACCTCGTTGTTCTGCAGCGCGGCGATGCGGTCGGCCGAGGACAGGATCCGGTACTCGACCTGCGACGGGGTACCGAAGATGTCACGCGCGATCTCGCCGGCGATATCGACGTCGAAACCGGTGATCTCCCCGGTGATCGGATCGCGGAAGCTGAACAGATTGCTGCCGATGTCCAGGCCCACGATCAGGCGGCCGCGGGCCCTGATGTTGGCCACTGCGTTCTCGGCGTCCTCCTCGTTGTCGAACGGCCGCAGGCTGGCGTGCAGATCGCAGTCGTCGTCTGCCGCCGAAGGAGCGTGCGCCGGCTCCGGGGGCAGCTCCTCCAGCCCCGCGGGCGTCGGCGGCGCGAGTGTGACGCTGGGCGTCGGCACCACCGGCGACGCCTGCGAGCATCCGCCGAGCACCAGCACCGCCAGCAGCAGTGCGCCCAGGCCCCTGGCCCAGGGGATGCTCGACACGGGATTACTCATCAGCGGTACTCGCTCAGTCTCGGCCAGATGCCCAACGCCACCGCCACGGCCGCCGCGATCGACAGTGCAGCCGCGCCGACCGTCGCGCCGGACAGCACCCGGCGCGCATTGACGATGTCGTTGCGCAACTGGTTGCGGCTCTGCTCGATGCCCTTGGACAGCGCCTCGTCGAGCTTGTCGAACGCCGGGGTGGAGTCGTCCTCCCCGGTGCCGAGTGCGACCTGCGTCGCGGCCTGATAGTTGCCCACCGCGATGTAGGCCGAGATCCGGTCATCGGCGGCACGCCACCGGTCCAGCAGCGCCCCGGCGTCGGCCAGATCGGTCTTGTCGATCGAATCGTCCCGAGCCAGGTAGCGGGCGAGCTGTTCCTTCATCGAATCGATGCGCTGATAGTAGGACTGCTTGCGAATGTTCTCGTCGCCGCGGCGGATCAGCGACAGGGTCTCGTCGGCGCGCGCCTGCTGCGCGGTGATCGCCAGCGTGGTGACGGTCTTGAGGGACTCGGCGGCGGTCTCCTTGGCACTGCGGCTGTCGCTGGTCGAGATCACCAGCGCGGTGCCGACCCACATCAGCATGATCAACACGGCGAGGCCGCCGGCGACGAAACCGACGTTGACGCGGCGCCGGGTGCGTTTGGCCAACCAGCGGTTGGCGAACACCCCGAACAGCAGGGTGGCGACCACCACCAGGATCACCGGTGTCGGAATCCGGGTGGAGGCTGTCGTCTCGGCGTCCACCCGGGCCGAGGTCTCCTCGTAGAGCCGTTGGGCGTCGGGCAGGATCTGCTGCTGCATCAGGGCCGACGCTTCCGACAGATACGACGAACCGACCGGGTTGCCCGCACGGTTGTTGGTCCGGGCGATCTCCACCAGCCCGGTGTACACGGCCAGGCGGGCATTGATCCGGCCCAGCAGCTGGACCAGCGGTTCCTCGGTCAGTCCGCTCGACGCGCGGGTCACCGCGACGGAAGCATCGGTGATGGCCTGCTCGTAGCGCTGCCGCACCGCGCGCGGTTCGGCGCCGGCGATGAACGCGGTGGCCGCGGCGGCGTCGGCCACCGACAGCGTGGTGTAGAGCTGCCCGGCGGCGAACGACAACGGCTCGGTGTGGTTGAGCACCGTCGTCAACGCCTGCTGGCGGTCGTTGATCGTCGTCGAGGTCGCGAACGCGCTGGCGACCACCAACGCGGCGAGCACCAGTCCGATGCTGAGGATGCGCCCGGGGGTGGTCCAGAGGAACCACCAGCGCGGATGGCCAGACGCCGTCGGCGACCGTGACGCAAGAGGTTCGGTCGAGGGGTGCGCCAACTCCACAGTCACGTCTGCGCGGACCTCATCCTGGTCTCGATCTTTCCGGCCGTCGTTCAGCCACAAACTCTAGCTAGGGTCGCATCTATGAGGGAATTCTAAGAGCTGCCGGTGCGGCGTGTGGCGAATCAACTGCCACGATTCGGTGACGAGTTCCTTATTCTGGAACGCGTGCGCGGAGACGGTGACGGCTGGGTGGTGTCGGCGGCCGGCAATGCGTACTGGGGCCGACATGGTGCCGCCGGGTTGCTGCTGCGGGCCCCCCGCCCGGACGGTTCGGCGTCGGTGCTGCTGCAGCACCGGGCGCCGTGGAGCCATCAGGGCGGCACCTGGGGACTGCCCGGCGGTGCCCGGGACAGTCACGAGACCGCCGAGCAGGCGGCCGTGCGCGAGGCGCACGAGGAGGCCGGCCTGCCCCCCGAGCAGGTCACCGTGCGGACCACCGTGGTCACCGCGGAGGTCTCCGGATGGACGTACACGACGGTCATCGCCGACGCCCGCGAACAGCTGGACACCGTCCCCAACCGGGAGAGTGCCGAGTTGCGCTGGGTGGCCGAGGACGAGGTCGCCGATCTGCCGCTGCATCCGGGCTTCGCCGCGAGCTGGGATCGACTGCGCGAGGTGACGGCCGCCATCCCGCTGCTGCTCAACCCGCAGAGCTGAGCATCCCGGCGAGCCTGCGGGCGGCCGCCTGCGGGTCCTCGGCGGCGGTGATCGCCCGCACCACCACCACGCGTCGCGCCCCCGCCTCGAGTACCTCGGGGAGCCGGTCGGCGTCGATGCCGCCGATCGCGAACCACGGCTTGTCGACACCCAGCGCCGCCGTCGACCGCACCAGCTCCAGGCCGGGCGCCCGGCGTCCCGGCTTGGTCGGCGTCGGCCAGCACGGTCCCACACAGAAGTAGTCGACGTCTTCCCCGACCGCGGCGTCGACCTGGTCGGGATCGTGCGTCGAGCGGCCCACGATGCGCTCCCCGACGATGCGGCGCGCCACCGTCAGCGGCAGATCGTCCTGCCCGAGGTGCAGCACGTCGGCCCCGGCCGCGACCGCGATGTCGGCCCGGTCGTTGACCGCGAGCAGGGCGGCATGCCTGCGCGCCGCGTCGGCCAGGATCTCCAGCGCCGCGAGCTCCTGGCGCGCCTCCAGCGGACCGAACCGCTGCTCGCCTGCGGAACCTTTGTCCCGCAGCTGGATGATGTCCACCCCGCCGGCCAGCGCTGCGTCGGCGAACTCGGCCAGATCGCCGCGTTCGCGGCGGGCGTCGGTGCACAGGTACAGCATCGCCCGGTCCAGCCGGGGCCCTGACCTGGCGGCGGGCTGCGGGTCCGATGTGTCTGACCCTGCCGTGTTGTCTGACTCGCGGGCTGTACGCACACTCGAACGCTAGCCGCGACGCGACGTAGGGTGCCAGCCGCGACGCGACGTAGGGTGGTAGGCGACCACACGGGAGTCCCGGGTACGGGGACTGAGAGTGAGCTCGCCGGCACTTACCGTCACACCTGATCCGGGTCATGCCGGCGAAGGGAGCCAGACATGTCGTCCCAGCCCCGAGGAACATTGGCCGTCGTCGGCGGCGGTGTCATCGGGCTGTCGGTGGCGCGACGCGCGCTGCAGGACGGCTGGAGCGTGCAGGTGTGCCACGCCGGCGGCCAGCGAGACAGCTATCACAGCGACCAGACCGCCGCCTCGTGGGTGGCGGGCGGGATGCTCGCCCCGCACAGTGAGGGCTGGCCCGGTGAGGAACGGCTGCTCGCCATCGGTCTGGAGTCACTGCGGCTCTGGCACGAGGGCTTTCTGGACGGGTTGGCCGCCGACGTCGTCACTGCCCGGGAGTCCCTCGTCGTGGCCGTCGACCGGGCCGATGCCGCCGACCTGCGGACGGTCGCGACGTGGCTGACCGACCAGGGTCATCCCGTGACACCGACGACCGCGGCGCGCGATATCGAACCGCTTCTGGCGCAGGGTATCCGGCACGGATTCCGGGCCGAGACGGAGCTGGCGGTGGACAACCGGGCCGTGGTGGCGGGGCTGGCTGCCCACTGTGAGCGCCTCGGTGTCCGGTGGGCGCCCCCGGTGACCTCGCTGGCCGAGCTGACCGCGGACAACGTCGTGATCGCCAACGGCATCGACGCCCCCACGCTGTGGCCCGGTCTGCCGGTGCGTCCGGTCAAGGGCGAGGTGCTGCGATTGCGCTGGCGGCGCGGATGTCTGCCGGTGCCGCAGCGGGTGGTGCGCGCCCGGGTGCACGGGCGACAGGTCTACGTCGTGCCGCGCGGTGACGGAGTGGTGGTGGGCGCGACCCAGTATGAGCACGGGCGCGACACCGCGCCGACGGTCAGCGGGGTGCGCGATCTGCTCAACGACGCGTGCGCCGTGATCCCGGCGCTGGGCGAGTACGAGCTCGCCGAGGTCGGTGCCGGCCTGCGCCCGATGACCCCCGACAACCTGCCCGTCGTCGGCAGGCTCGACGAGCGGACACTGGTGGCGACCGGGCACGGCCGTTCGGGTTTTCTGTTGGCGCCGTGGACGGCGCAGACCATCGCCGCCGAGCTGGAAGGAGCACTGGTTCGATGAAGGTCACGGTCAACGACGAAGCAGTGGAGGTCGACGAGCGCATGACGGTGGCGGCATTGCTGGACAAACTCGGCTTCCCGGAGAAGGGAATCGCCGTCGCGGTGGACTGGTCGGTGATCCCACGGTCGCAGTGGGACACCGCGCTGACCGACGGGGCCAAGGTCGAAGTGGTGACGGCGGTGCAGGGTGGCTGATATGACGGTGACTGATGTGACGGTGACTGATGTGACGGTGGGCGACGTGTCGACGGGCGCGCTGCGCATCGCCGACCGTGAATTCCGGTCCCGGCTGATCCTGGGCACCGGCGGAGCCACGAACCTCGCGGTTCTGGAATCGGCGCTGGCTGCTTCCGGAACCGAGTTGACCACTGTCGCGATGCGCCGGGTCGACGCCGACGGCGGAACCGGTGTGCTCGACCTGTTGGCCCGTTTGGGCATCACCCCGCTGCCCAACACCGCCGGCTGCCGAGGCGCGGCCGAAGCGGTGATGACCGCCCAACTGGCCCGCGAAGCGCTGCACACCGACTGGGTCAAGCTCGAGGTGATCGCCGACGAGCGCACCCTGTTGCCCGACGCCGTCGAATTGGTCCGCGCCGCCGAACAATTGGTCGATGACGGCTTCGTGGTGCTGCCGTACACCAATGACGACCCGGTTCTCGCCCGGCGCCTGGAGGCCATCGGCTGCGCCGCGGTGATGCCGCTCGGGTCACCGATCGGCACCGGGCTGGGCATCGCCAATCCGCACAACATCGAGATGATCGTCGACGCGGCCGGGGTGCCCGTCATCCTCGACGCCGGGATCGGCACCGCCAGCGATGCCGCGCTGGCCATGGAGTTGGGGTGCGACGCCGTGCTGCTGGCCAGCGCGGTCACCCGCGCCGCGGATCCGCCGGCGATGGCTGCCGCGATGGCCTCCGCCGTGCGGGCCGGTTATCTGGCGCGGCGGGCCGGCCGTATCCCGAAGAGGTTCTGGGCCCAGGCAAGCAGCCCCGCGCTGTGAAACGCCCTGCGCTGTGAAACGTTATGTGGCCCTGGGCTCTTCGATGGCCGCCGGGCCGGGGATCAAGCCCCGGGTGCCGGGCTCACCGCGCGCGGCGGGACGTTCGGCACGAAACTATCCGCACCTGGTGGCCGACGCGCTCGGTCTCGACCTGGTCGACGTCACCTATTCCGGCGCCACCACGTCCCACGTGTTGTCCGAATCGCAGCACGGCGCGCCGCCACAGATCAGTGCCCTCGACGGCACCGAGTCACTGGTCACGGTGACGATCGGCGGCAACGACGCCGGCTACGTCCCGATGTTGTTCGTGGCCGGGTTGCCCCGGCTGCTGCGTTCGGTGCCGCTACTCGGCCCCCGGATGCGCGATCTGCTCGATCCGGCGGCGCGGTATCTCGCGCTCGGCGAGGTCGGGAGCGCGTTGGTGGAGGTCGGTCGGCAGCTCCGCCAACGCGCACCGCGGGCCACCGTGCTGTTCGTCGACTACCTGACCCTGCTGCCCGCGACCGGGGACGCGCCCCCGCTGCCCCCGGCCGAATTGACGCTGGGCCGGCACATCGCGGCCACGCTGGAACAACTGACCGCCGACGCGGCCGCTGCCACCGGCTGCGGCCTGGTGCGCGCCGCGGAAGCCAGCAGGCAACACCACGCCTGGTCCCGGGAACCATGGACCACCCGGTTCGGTGTCCCGATCCCGGGTCGGCCCGCGCCACTGCATCCCAACGCCGACGGGATGCGCGCGGTCGCCGATCTCGTCGTGGCGGCGACCACGTGATCGAACTGTCGGCGCTGACCAAGGTCTTTCGAACCTCGCGGGGCCCGTTCCGGGCCGTCGACGGATTGACCTGCACCATCGAACCCGGCGTGGTGACCGGGTTTCTGGGGCCCAACGGTGCGGGCAAGACCACGACGATGCGGATCCTGCTCGGCCTCGACCACCCCACCTCGGGCAGCGCCACCATCGACGGCAAGACATACCGGCAACTGAAGAATCCACTGCGCACCGTCGGCGCGCTCCTGGACGCCAAACAGCTGCACCCCAACCGCACGGTGCGCAACCACCTGCGGTGGATCGCCGCCGCCAACGGCCTCGCGAAGGACCGGCCCGACGAGGTGCTCGACGTGGTCGGGCTGACCGCGGTGGCGGGCTCGCGGGCGGCGACACTGTCGTTGGGGATGAGCCAGCGGCTGGGCATCGCCGCTGCGCTGCTCGGTGACCCCCCGGTGCTGCTGTTCGACGAACCGGTCAACGGTCTCGATCCCGAGGGGATCCATTGGGTCCGCACGCTGATGCGCACGCTGGCCGGCGAGGGCCGCACCGTGCTGGTGTCGAGCCACCTGTTGTCGGAGATGGCCAATACCGCCGACCGTCTGGTCGTGATCGGAAAGGGCAGGCTGATCGCGGCGACCACGGTGGCCGACTTCATCGGAAACACCGGCGCGGCACTGGTCCGGGTCCGCAGCCCACGCCTGGAGGACCTGCGCGCCGCGCTCACCGCGGCCGGACTGACCGTCGTCACCGGAACCGACGCGCTGACGGTGCGCGACACCACCACCGAGACGGTCGGCGAGATCGCGGCGCGGCACGCGCTCGCGCTGCACGAACTCACCGCGCAGCAGGTCTCGCTGGAGCAGGCCTATCTGGCGTTGACCGACGACGCCACCGAGTACCGGGGCAGGACCCGATGACCGGTAACGCCGCCGCCGTCGTCAACGCCGAACGCATCAAGCTGACCACGTTGCGTTCGCCGCTGTGGTCGGTGGCGGCGGCTGCCGGGCTCAGTTTCGCGCTGGCCGCATTGCAGGCCACCGTCGCCTACGATTACGCGCGGCTGACCCCGCCCGACGCGGGGCTGGGGGTGGCGGTGTTCGGCGTCCCGGTGCTGATGATCGTCGCAGCGATGACCGTCACCGGGGAGTACCGCAGCGGTCTGATCGCCACCACGTTCATGGCGACGCCGGACCGGACCCTGGTGGTCTGCGCCAAAGCATTTGTCGCGGCGGTGTTCTCGGCAGTGTCGGCGGCGGTGATGGTGATCGGTGCCGCGCTGGTCGCGCGGTGGTTCGCCGATCCGGGTGTCGGCGATGCGCTCACGCCCGCGGCCACTGCAGGTTTCGCCGCCGCCGTGGCCCTCTACGCCGCGCTGGCCGCCGTACTCGGCGTCGGTGTCGCGGTGCTGTTGCGGCACACCGCGGGCGCGGTGACGGTGCTGTTGTTGTGGCCGCTGCTGGTCGAGCCGTTGCTGGCGAACCTGCCCGGCCGAGGTTGGCAGATCGGCCCCTACCTGCCGTTCGCCAACGTGCTGCGCTTCCTGGACGTGCAGTGGCCGTTCCCGGAGTTCGCGCTGCCCTGGAGCGATGTGGGAGCACTGGCATACTTCATGGTCGTGGTCGTGGTCGTGTTCGCCGCGGCGCTCGTCGCCGTCAACCGGCGTGACACCTGATCCGGCGGACCTCGGTGACCCGGTGCCGCACAGGTGATCCCGGACAAGTACTGCGGGCGACCGCCTGACGGAGAGGACAACGTGACCGCACCGCAGACCCTCACCCTGAGCCTGCCGCATCTGCAGGTCGAGGCGCTGGCGTGGGGTCCACCCGACGGTCGTCTGGTGTTGTGCCTGCACGGTTTCCCCGACAGCGCCTGGGGATGGCAGAAGCTGGCGCCGCTGCTCGCCGAGAAGGGGATGCGGGTGGTGGCGCCGTTCGCGCGAGGCTACGCGCCGACCGGTCCCGCTCCCGACGGGGATTACCACATCGGTGCGCTGATGTATGACGCGCTGGCGGTGCACCGCGAACTCGGTGCGCCCTCGGACGCCGTGCTGATCGGTCACGACTGGGGTGCGTTCACCGCCAGCGCGATCGCGGCCTACCCGGAATCTCCTTTCGCCGCACATATCTCGATCGCGGTGCCGCCGGTGCGGGCGATCAACGAGGCAGCCGGCCCGATACTGCGGCAGCTGCGCATGATGCCGCGCCAGCTTCGCAACAGTTGGTACATCCTGTTCTTCCAGCTGCCCGGGCTGCCCGAACGACTGCTACCGCGCGTCATCCCGAGGTTGTGGCGGGACTGGGGTCCCGCGGGTCATGACACCGCTGCCGAGTTGGAGGACGCGCTGTGCGCGCTGCCGAGCCCGGCGCACCGCCGGGCTGCGGTGGGCTACTACCGGGCCGTGGTCCGGCCATCGCGTCCCGCCGCCCGCTATGCGGATCTGCACAGGTGGTGCTTCGCGCTGCCACGGGTGCCGATCCTGCACATCCAAGGCGAGCAGGACGGTGCGATGCAGGCCGGGTTCGCCGAACGGATCGGTGCGGTGCTGCCCGCCGGTAGCCGGGTGGTGCTGATCGAGGATGCCGGGCACTTCGTCCAGATCGAACGCCCCGCCGAGACCGCCGCGGCGGTCCTCGACCATCTCGGGGCCCGCGGCGGGTCGCGCTAACGTGGTGGCGTGACCCGCTCAAGACTCCTGGCCGTGCTGGCTGTCGCCGTACTGGTCGTGGCGGGCTGTAGCCGAGAGGTAGCTCCCGAGCCGCAGCACGCCCCCGAACCCGCACTGGCCGCCGAGTTCGCCGACGGGTTGTCGCAGCAGATCAGCGCCGACGCGCTGATGGCGCACCTGGCCAGGCTGCAGGAGATCGCCGACGCCAACGGTGGCAACCGCGCACTGGGCACCCCCGGCTACGACGCCAGCGTCGAGTACGTCGCCGAAACACTGCGGGACAACGGGTTCGTGGTGGACACCCCGCAATTCGAGGTCCGCATCCCGTGGGCTGACGAGCCGTCACTGGTGGTGGCCGGTGCCGGCGCCGAGGCGCGACCGATGCAGTTCACCATCGGCACCGGTCCCGATGGGGCGTCGGGGCCGCTGGTGGCGGCCCCGGCGGAGGACACGCCCGGCTGTACGGCCGGCGACTACGACGGCCTGCGACTACAGGGCGCGGTCGTGCTCGTCGACCGCGGCGCCTGCCCGTTCGGCGGTAAACAGGCGGTGGCCGCCGATCTGGGTGCCGCGGCGCTGATCGTGGCCAACAACGACGGCAGCGACCTCGGGGCCGGCACGCTGGGTGAGTCCACCGACGTCAAGATCCCGGTCGTCTACGTGACCAAGGAGATCGGCGACCGGTTGCGCGCTCAGCAGGGCGCACCGGCGGTGCTCAACCTCAATGCCGGTGTCCGCGTCGAACAGACCCGCAATGTGATCGCGCAGACCAAGACCGGGGGCACCTCCGACGTGGTCATGGTCGGTGCGCACCTGGACAGCGTGCCGGAAGGTCCCGGCATCAACGACAACGGCTCGGGCGTCGCTGCCGTGCTGGAAACAGCTGTGCAGCTGGGTAGTTCACCCGAGGTCAACTACGCGGTGCGGTTCGGTTTCTGGGGCGCCGAGGAGCAGGGGCTGCTCGGCTCGAACGACTATGTGAGCTCTCTGGACGCCGAGGCGCTCAAGGACATCGCGCTCTACCTCAACTTCGACATGGTCGGATCTCCGAATCCCGGGTACTTCACCATGGACGGCAACCAGTCGACACCGCCGGGGCCGGGCGAAGGTGTGCCGCGGGTACCCGAGGGTTCGGCGGGTATCGAGCGCATGTTGACGGCCTATCTCGACCGGGCCGGCAAACCGGGTCAGGACACCTCGTACAACGGCAGGTCCGACTACGACGCCTTCACCCGGGCGGGAGTGCCTGCGGGCGGCCTGTTCTCGGGCGCGGAGGACAAGATGTCGCCGGAGCAGGCCGAGCTGTGGGGCGGGCAGGCCGATGAGCCCTTCGACCCGAACTACCACAAGGAGTCGGACACCCTCGAGCACATCGACCGCACCGCCATGCAGATCCACGGCAGTGGTGTCGCCTACGCGGTGGGGCTCTATGCTCAGGATCAGAGCGGTCGCAACGGGATACCGGTGCGCGACGACCGTGTCCGGCACCAACTGACCGACCAGTGACGAGCGTGTCGGCGCGGGGGGTCGCGGCGCTGGTCTCGGTGCTCGCTCTCCTCGCCGGATGTGCGACCGGCAGCCCGCCGCCTGCGCCCTTGGGCCAGGAACTGGCCGACAAGGTGACCGTCGACGGGGTGTACCGGCATCTGCAGGCGTTGCAGGACATCGCCGACACCCACGGGGGGAACCGCGCCGACGGTTCGCCCGGCTACCACGCCAGCGTGGACTATGTGGCACAGATGCTGCGCGACAAGGGTTTCGATGTGGCGACGCCGGAGTTCGACCGGCTGTCGGGCTCGCAGGGTGGCAGCCCGCGGCTGACGGTCGGTGGGCGCGACTTCCGCGTCGAGCAGGCCTCGCTGCTGCTCACCACTCAGGCGGGGGGACTGCGGGCGATCACGCTGCGGCCCCGCCGCGCCGCGGGCTGCGCCGCCGCCGACTACGGTGACGTGTCCGTGCGCGGGGCCGTCACCGTGGTCGACGACAGCGGATGTTCGGTGGTGACCAAACAACGAGTCGCACTGGCCGAGGGTGCGGTCGGCATGCTCGTGGTCAGTCAGGCCACCCCGTCGCGGCCCGTCGGGGCTCCGCCGACCCTGTTCACCCCCGGCTACTACCACGATCTGACCATCCCGGTGGGGATCATCGAACCCACAGCCGACGCCGCGCTGCGTCGCACCGAGGCGCCGGTCACGCTCGTCCTGGACAACCGCCCGGTCCTGACGACGTCACGAAACGTCATCGCACAGACCGGAACCGGCGACGACCGCAACGTCGTGATGGTCGGCGCGCATCTCGACAGTGTGGCGTCCGGCCCCGGCATCAACGACAACGGCTCCGGTGTGGCCACGGTGCTGGAGACCGCGCTGCAACTGGGCGCACAACCGCAGGTCGCCAACACGGTGCGGTTCGCGTTCTGGGGCGCCGAGGAGATCTCGATGGACGGCACCAGGAAGTACCTGCAGTCGCTCAGCAAGGAAGACCTCGACGACATCGCGCTGTACCTCAACTTCGACATGGTCGGCTCACCCAACGCCGGGTACTTCACCGACGACGGTGACCAGTCCACCGAGACCGGCGAGATCACCCCGGCGCCGAAGGGCTCGGCGGGTATCGAACGCACACTTGCCGGCCGGCTGCAGCTCTCGGGGGTGCGCCCTGCCGACATACCGCTGACCCGCATCACCGACTACGGTCCGTTTCTGGCCGCCGGGGTACCGGTCGGCGGGCTCACCACCGGTTCCTCGCAACGAAAGACCGAGGTGCAGGCCCGGCTCTGGGGTGGACGGGAAGGCGTGGCGTTCGATCCGAATTACCACACCCGGCTCGACAACATCGACAACATCGACAGGGATGCCCTGGCGATCATGTCGTCCGCGGCGGCGTACGCGATCGGTACCTACGGGGAGTCGATCGACGGGGTCAACGGGGTGCCGGGGCGTGACCAGCGGGACCGGCGTACGCCCTAGCCACCCTGGTGACGAACTGGTAGACGCCGTCCTCGTCGGGCGCCAGCGGTCCCGGGGTGGCGTGCGGGCTGCTCAGCCCGCGCTGCACCGACTCGCATGCCGCCCAATCCTGTCTGTTGGTGAGATCCCAGAAGTCGACCGCATACGACGGGTCGAAATCCGGTTGGGCGGCAACTTCTTTCGGGAAGGCCCAGGCGCACTCGACGTGGGTGCGGTCGGCGGCCAGCGGTGTCATCAGATGCGTCATCACATAGTCGGGGTGCAGGCTGACCAACAGGTTGGGATAGCCGACCAGGTACATGACACTGCGTCTCTCGTGATCGGAAAGGCCCTCGATCGCCACGCCGCCGCTCTTGCCGGTCAGCGACATCGTTTCCGCCTCGTCGACGATCGACATCCAACCGCCCATCCAGGAGCCCGGCAGGTCGATGTTCGCACCGCTGGTGGGCGGGCTGATGCGGGTCAGTTCGGGGTGGATGCTGGCACAGTGGTAGCACTCCTGGTAGTTCTCGGCGATCACCTTCCAGTTGGTGGCCAGCTCGTAGGAGTGACGCGCGACGATGACGAGCTCCTCGGGCCGGTACGGGCCGACGATCTGCTCCAGACCCGCGACGTGATCGCAGAATTCGGCGTCCTCGCCGCTCGGATCGACGAACAGCCAGCCGTGCCAGTCGATCAGACGCAGCTCGGTGAGCCCGAACTCCCCGGCATCGAACTCCCCGCCGGAGCAGTGCTCCGCGTCGCCGAAACCGGGTGCGTTGCGCAGGGTTCCGTCCAGCCGGTACGACCAGGCGTGATAGGGGCACACGATGGCGCGGCCCCGGGTGGTGCCCGCACATGGCAGCAGTTCGTGGCCGCGGTGCCGGCAGGTGTTCGCAAACGCCCGGACACGGTCCTCGCCGCGCACCAGCAGAACCCCGGTGGGGCCCGCGCCGACCGCCTTCTGGGCGCCGACCGCGCCCAGGTCGGCGGTGTAACCCACACAGGTCCACCCGGAGAAGAGGTGTCGCTGCTCCCAGGCGAAGACGGCGGGGTCGACGTAAGCCTCCCGGGGCAGCATCCGGGACCGGCCGAACGGGGCCAGCGCGGCCGCCACACCGTCGGCGGGCAACGGGGCCGGCGGATACTGTTTGAACATACAGTCAGTCTAGGGCCGGGGGCATGGCGGCGCCAGTGTGCGCGGACCTACACCTCTCCGGCGAAGGCGCCGATACCCCGGTCGGCGGTGGTCTCGTCGTTGCGGGTCATCCGGCGGAACACCAGGTACCCGATGGTCACCGCGGTCAGCGCGGTCACCAGCAACAAGGTGGCCAACGCGTTCAGAGCCGGGGTCGGCGCTCCGCGGGCGGTGTTGTAGATCTTCACCGACACCGGTTCGGACGCGGCGCCGCCGGACAGATAGCGCACCAGGACGAAGTCGTCGATGACGTCGGCGAACACCAGCACCGTGCTCGCGAAGATCGCGGGCATCAGCATCGGCATGATGACCCGGCGCAGCGCTCCCAGCGGTGACGCACCCAGATCCATCGCCGCCTCTTCGTACTGCGGGCCGATGGTGGCCAGCCGGGCCCGGACCAACACCGCCGGATAGGAGACCTGGAAGGTCACCAGGCCGATCACCTGCGCGGTGGTTCCGAGCTGGATCGGCAAGGCCACCGTGGTGATCACGAACAGCAGCGACACCGCCAGCAGCACTTCGGGCAGCACGAAGGCGAGCAGCATCAGGAAGTTGGCTCCCGCGGGGAGTCTGCCCCGCCACCGGTCGATGCCGAGCGCGAAGAGCACCCCGAGCGGCACGGTGATGATCGTGGTGAGCACGCCCAGCTGCAACGTCTGCAGCAGCGCGTTGTGCAGGGTGGCGTCATGCCACACCGAAAGCGTCTCGTCGCCCCAGTACCAGCGGAACGAGAAGCCCTGCCAGACAGTGCGGGAACGGCCGTCGTTGAAGGAGTACAGCACCGCGATCAGCACCGGCAGCAGTGACCACAGCAGGTAGCCGACGGTGACCGCGACCAGCACGCGCGGCGGGCGCCACGGATCGTTCCACCACGCGATCGGCCCGCGGCCGGGCCGGATCACGACGCCACCTCGTCGCGGCGGGCGGTGACTCTGATGTAGTACAGCATCGGCAGCAGTGCCACCAGGAAAACCAGCACGACGAATGCGCCGGCCTGCCCGGTCTGGCCCGGGGTCAGCACGCTGTCGTTGATCAGGTTTCCGACCATGGCCGTCTTCGGCGATGCCGAGAGCATGTCGCTGGTGAAATAGTCGCCGAGCATCGGAAGACAGGTCAGCAACACCGCGGCCACGATGGTCGGACGGCTCAGCGGCAGCGTCACCCGCCAGAACGACGACAGCCGGTCGGCACCGAGATCGCGTGAGGCCTCCAGCACCGGCTGGGACAGCCGGTCCAGACCGGCGTACAGCGGCAGGATCATGTACGGCACATAGCCGTAGACCAGGCCGAGGATCACCACGACGGGCTGTCCGTTGAGCCAGTTGATCTGCGGGGTGAACACCCCGCCGAGGCCGAGGACGGAGTTGACCAATCCGTCGTCCTGTAACAGGTTGACCCACGCAAACATCCGCATCATGTAGCTGATCCAGAACGGTGCGATCAACAGGGTCAACAGCAGTCCTCTGCGGCTACCCGAGAGCCGCGCCACGTAGTATGCGACCGGGAACGCGATCAGCAGGCACAGTGCGCTGGCGGTGAACACGAACACCGCGGTGCGCAGCAGGGCCGGTCCGTACACACCGTCGGGTCCGACGATGTGGGTCAGCACGTAGATGAACTGGGTAGGGTCCCATTGCAGCGGATTCCACACCGGCACCGCGGTGCGGAAGATGGGGTCGACGGTCCCGAACACGATGCACAGCACCACGTACATCGGCGCCACGAAGAACAGCAGCAGCCAGATCACGCCGGGTGCGGCGAGTGCGGGCCAGATCCCGCGGGACCGGTTCAGGAGCCGCCGGCCTTGAACGTGCGCCAGACGTCCTGCCACGCGGCCTCGTTGGCGGGATCGAGTTCCAGGACGCGGAAACCCGTGTCGAACCACTGCGGGTCGACGATCGCGGCGGAGAGGTTCTCCGGGATGAAGCCCTCGGCGACCAGAGTGGCCGGGTTGATGGAGTTCTGCGGCGGCTGGTAGCCGACCGCCGTGAAGTTCTGCATCGCGACCTCGGGGTCGAGCATGTGGTTGAGGAACAGGTGCGCCAGCACCGGGTTCTTCCCACCCTTGAGTGTCACCAGCATGTCGTTGTCCACCATGCCCCGGCCGTCGGCGGGGAACCAGTAGCGCAGCACCTCGGGCCCGGTGCCGTCCGGCAGGTAGGACTGGGCGTTGATGATGTCGCCCGACCACATCGCGGCCAGCCCCAGTTGCCCGGCCGGCAGGTCGTTGTAGGCGGTGATGGTGACCCGCGGCGACGTCGCCGCCATCAGGCTGCGCAGCTGTTCGCCCACCATGGCCAGGTCGGCCTCCGAGGACGTGTTGACGTCGGTGATGCCGTTGCGCAGCAACACCATCGCCATCGTGGTGTGCCAATCGTCGAGTACCGCGGTCTTACCGCGGTACTGCGGATCCCACAACGCGTCGTACGGGTTGGGCAGGGTGGCGATGTCGGCCGGCACCTGATCGGTGCGCCACCCGATGCCGGTGGTGTAGATGGTGTACGGGACGCTGTACCGCCACTGTTGGTCGTACCAGGGATTGGTGAAGCTGGGCCACACATTGCCGATGTTGGTGATGTAGCTGTGGTTCAAAGGTCGCAGCAAACCGCCGTTGACCAACCGGCTGATCTCGGTGTAATTGGCGTTGTAGATGTCGAAGTCGACCCCGCTGCGCAGCTTGGTCAGCGCCTCACCGCCGTCGTTGAATGTCGAGATCTCCACGGTGACACCGTATTTGTCCTCGAAGGACTTCACCGCGTCCGGGCTGACGTAGTCGGCGTAGCTGTAGAGCTTCAAGGTGCCCTGCTCGGGAGCCAGGCCGTCGGCGATCGGTTGATTGTCTTCGGGAATGTCCCAGGTGACCGGGTTGTCCGGGGAGGCGAGCTGCAGGCTCGGGGCGGGGCCGGCGGAATCCGAGCCGCCACCGCAGGCGCTCAGCAGGGCTCCGAGCCCGGGTGCGGTGGCCGCGAGAAGTGCTGCACGGGTCAGGAACTGTCGGCGGGTGGTGGGTGCTGGCATCAGGGCCTCCCCGTTTGATCTCGCGTCTTGTCGCTGGTAGGACTGTTGCATAGACTGAATGCTCAGTCAACCGATACGAGCGGAGGATCCGCGGTGTCTTCGTCGGCGACGCACGTGACCACGGCAGGCATCGACGAGCGGATCGCCGAGCAGGAGCAGATCTTCCTACGGCGGCAACCGCGCAGCACCGAGTTGATCGCGCAGGCCGGTCACCACCTGGCCGGCGGGGCAACCTCGAACTGGCAGATCGCCGAACCTCAGGCGGTCTGGATGAGCCACGGCAGCGGCTCGAAGGTCTACGACGTCGACGGCACCGAGTATGTGGACATGCACGGCGGCTACGGGGTGTCCATCGCCGGGCACGCGCATCCGGCGATCGTCGATGCCGTGACCGAAAGGGTCAGGCGTGGCACGCATTTCGCTCAGCCCACCGAGGATGCGATCTGGATCGCCGGTGAACTGTCCCGGCGTTTCGACCTGCCGCTGTGGCGGTACGCCAACTCCGGAACCGAGGCGACCATGGACGCCGTGCACCTGGCCCGCTCCTACACCGGTCGTGACCTGGTCATCAAGGTGGAGGGCTGCTACCACGGCCACCACGACTCGGTGCAGGTGTCCGTGCTGCCCGAAGCCGATGAGATCGGACCGCGTGAGGCCCCGAACAACGTTCCGGGCAACAGCGGAATACCGGGTGCCATCACCGATCTCGTCGTCGTGGTGCCGTTCAACGATGTCGAGGCGGTGGCCCGGGCGCTGGCCGCGCACCGGGATCGTATCGCCGCGATGATCCTGGAGCCGGTGATGATGAACGCCGGCATCATCGCGCCGGCGGACGGGTACCTGGCAGCCGTGCGCGATCTGCTGCATGCCCACGGGGCGTTGCTGATCTATGACGAGGTGAAGACCGGTTTCACCACCGGGCCGGGCGGCGTCACCGCGCTCACCGGTGTGGTGCCCGACCTGGTGTGCCTGGCAAAGGCGCTCGGCGGCGGCATCGCAGTGGCGGCTCTCGGGGGTAGCAGGGCGGTGATGTCGCTGATCGCCGACGGCCGGTATGAGCAGGTGGGCACCTTCAACGGGAACCCGCTGGCGATGGCGGCCGCCCGCGCCACACTGTCACAGGTGCTGACCGCGGACAGCTACACGCACCTCGACGCACTGTCGGCACGTCTGCGCGGCGCGCTGGAGGCCGCGGTGGCCGAGGCGGGCGCCGGATGGCACGTGGTGACGGTCGGCGCGAAGGGGTGCGTGACGTTCCGCGCGCAGCCGGTTCGCGAGTACCGGGATTTCCTCCAGGTCGACGCCCGACTGGGACATCTGCACTGGCTCATGCAGCACAATGGTGGGGTGTTTCTCCCACCGTGGGGCAAGGTCGAGCAATGGTTGTTGTCGGTGCAGCATTCCGCCGAGGATGTCGACAGGTTCGCTGCGAACTTCGCCGGGTTCGCGGGCGCGGTGGGAGTCTCGCGCTGACCGGCCGGGGCCGATGACCGGCGGCGCGATCCGGCTGCACCAGCTGGCGAAATCCTTCGGCGGCGTCCCCGCCGTCAGCGCTATCGACCTCGACATCCCTGCGGGACAGTTCTATTCGTTACTGGGCGCGTCCGGTTGCGGCAAGACGACCACGTTGCGCATGATCGCCGGCTTCGAAAGACCCGACTCGGGCCGGATCGAACTCGACGGTCGTGACGTGGCAGCCGACCCGCCGCACAAGAGGCCGGTCAATACCGTGTTCCAGACCTACGCGCTGTTCCCGTTCCTGACCGTCGCCGACAACGTCGCGTTCGGCCTGCGGTACCAGAAGGTGTCCCGCGACGACGCGCGCCGGCGGGTGGGCGAAGCGCTGGATCTGGTTCGCATGGACACCTTCGCCCGCCGCAAGCCCGCGCAGCTCTCCGGCGGTCAGCAACAGCGCGTCGCGCTGGCTCGCGCGCTGGTCCTGCGACCGCGCGTGCTGCTGCTCGACGAACCCCTCGGCGCGCTGGACGCCAAGCTGCGCAAGCAGCTCCAACTGGAACTGCGCGCGATGCAGCGCGAGATCGGTATCACCTTCGTCTACGTCACCCACGACCAGGAGGAAGCGCTGACGATGAGCGATCAGATCGCGGTGCTCGCCGAGGGTCGCGTCGAGCAGGTCGGGCCGCCCCAGGAGATCTACTCGGCGCCGGCGACCACGTTCGTGGCCGGGTTCCTCGGAGCGGCCAACATCTTCGACGCCGAGGTCGTGGAGACCACGGCAGGCCGGGCGGCCTGTGCGGTGTTGGGCACGACGCTGACCGCCGCCGTCGACGACGTACCGGCCCGCGGCGCGGCCGCGGTCGTGATACGGCCCGAACGCATCGACATCCAGACCCGCGGGGCCCCGGTGGGGCCGGAGCGCAACTGCATCGAGGGAACCGTCAAACACGTTGTCTATCTGGGTAATTGCACACAGATCCACGTCGACGTCGGGGTCCCGGCGGACCTGGTCGTCGAGGTGCCCAACCGATCGGGGCCGGAATCGGTGGCCCATCGGCCCGGCGACCGGGTCAACTGCGTGTGCACCCACGACGCGGTGCGGGTGCTGGCGCGCAGCGCGGCCAAGCCGGTGGTCGAGCTCAGTTCCGCCTAGCGACGGAGGTCAGGTTCAGCTCACGCTCGGCGAACCGCATCGCGATGTCATAGGCGACGTCGGAGTCGATCTCGGGGTCCTCCAGCGCCACCTGGATCGACAGGCCGTCGAGCATCGCGGCGAACTCGAGCGCGAACATCCGTGCGTCCACCGCGGCGTCGACCTCGTAGTCGTCGGCCGAGCCGATCGCGTCGACGATCATCGTCCGCCAGCGCGCGTCGAGTTCCACCCGTCCCGCCTTGATCTCGTTGTGCCGGAACGCCTGAGCCCACAGATCGAACCAGAGCCCCCACGCACCGGGGATCTCGTTGTCGGCCGTGGGCACGCACGTCCATCGGATCAGCATGGACAGACGTTCCCGCACCGAGGGGATCTCGGCGAGCATCTTCTCGGCCGCCTCGTAGAACGACTCCTCGGAATAGCGCAACGCGTCCACCAACAGGCGGTCCCGGGTACCGAAGTAGTAGATCACCAGTGCCGAACTCACCCCGGCCCGCCTGGCCACGTCGGCGATGCGGGTGTCGCCGAAGCCGCGTTCGCAGATCAGCTCGGCTGCGGCGCGCAGCATCTCGGTGCGCCTCGCCTCGTTCTGTTCGGTGGCGGGTGCGGGCTCGGCCATCAGGTCAGCGTCCTCCGGGTGCGTCGGTGCTCTTGTCCCAACCCTAACACTTGGTTAGATTGAACAGTCAGTCAAACCCAGTCGAGAGGTCTGTCATGGCCAACGAGTACGACGCCCTCGTCATCGGCGGCGGGCACAACGGGCTGGTATCCGCTGCGTACCTGGCCCGGTCGGGTGCGCGCACCCTGGTGCTGGAATCGCGCGGGTCGGTGGGCGGGGCCGCCACCACCGAGGCCCCCTGGCCGGACGCGCCGCAACTGCGGGTCACCAGGCTGTCGTATGTGATGAGCCTGATGCCCCCGACGATCGTGCGCGAACTGGGCCTCGAGCGCCACGGCTACACGGTGCACCCCATGGGCCCCTATTACCAGGCGTTTCCCGAGGGCGGGTCACTGATCATCTACGAGGACGATCCCGCGCGAACCTACGAACAGCTGGCGAAGTGGTCGAAGAAGGACGCCGACACCTGGCCGGAGTGGAACGCCTGGCTGGCCGGGATCGCCGAAGTCATCGGCCCGCTGCTGACCCAGGTGCCACCGAACATCGGCTCGCGCCGACCGTCGGACCTGCTCGATCTCGCCAAGCTGGTGTGGAGTCAGCGGGGCATCTCCACCCGGATGACCGCCGACGTCACCCGGTTGCTCACCATGAGCATCGCCGATCTGCTCGACGACTGGTTCGAGTCACCCCAGATCAAAGGTGCGCTCGCGGTCAACGGGGTGATCGGAACGTGGGCGGGCCCCTACGAACCCGGCACCGCCTACGTGATGGCCCACCATTCGATCGGCGACGTGGGTGACGGGCAGCTGGGCAGCTGGGGTTATCCCGAAGGCGGGATGGGCGCGGTCTCCGAGGCGATCGCCGCGTCGGCACGCGCCTTCGGCGCCCAGATCAGGACCAACGCCAGGGTCGTCCGGCTTCTGGTCGGCGGTGGCCGCGTCCGCGGCGCCGTTCTCGACACCGGCGAGGAGATCCACGCCCCGGTCGTGGTCACCACTCTGCACCCGAAAACCGCTTTCCTCGAACATATTCCGCGATACGAGCTACCAGAGGACTTCGTCACCGACATCGAGCGCTACAAGACCCGCAGCGGTGTGGTCAAGATCAACCTGGCGCTCGAACAGCTGCCCAACTTCACCGCCGATCCCAGCAGCGGTGTCGCCGAACATCACACCGGATCGGTCGAGATGGCGCCGACGATGGACTACATCGAGGCCGCGTTCCAGGACGCCCGGCTGGGCCGACCGGCCCTGCGCCCGTTCAGCGACGGCGTCATCCCGACCACGCTGGACAGGACCCTCAATCCCGATGGCACGCACATCATGTCGCTGTTCACCCAGTGGGTTCCCGCCGAATGGGCCGACGCCCCGCACACCGAGGAGCTCGACGCGTATGCCGACCGGCTCATCGATCTCTACGACGAGGTGGCCCCCGGTTTCAAGGCGTCGATAACCCACCGCGACATCGTCGGGCCCTACGAGATGGAACAGGAATACGGTCTGTTGGGCGGCAACATCTTCCACGGCGAGCTGTCGCTGGAGCAGCTGTTCCACATGCGCCCGGCGCCGGGCTACGCGGACTACCGCACGCCGGTCGAGGGCCTGTACAACGGCAGCTCGGGTACCCACGCCGGCGGCGGGGTGTGCGGGATTCCGGGATGGCAGGCCGCGCGGGCAGCACTGGCGGACGGGAGAAAGCGCTTCTGGAGGCGATGAACGATCGCGCGGCGGCCGTCGCGGCCATGCTGGGCGCCCGGTCCATCGCCGTGGTCGGCGCCAGTCCGAGGTCGGGCACCTTCGGTGAGCGGATGGTCATCGAGGCCATGCGGGGCGCGCCGCAGGTTGCGCTGGTGAACCCGCGCCACCGCCGGATCGGCGATCTGCCCTGCGCGGCAACGCTGGCCGAGCTCGACCGGGAGGTCGATCTGGCGTTGCTGGGGGTGCCGGATGCGGCCCTGATCGCCCAGCTGCGCGCGGCGGCGGACGCCGGGGTGCGTTCGGCGGTGGTGTTCGGCTCCGCGCACGGACTGCGCGCGGAACTGACCGCCATCGCCACCGAAGCCGGGATGGCGTTGTGCGGCGCGGGGTGCATGGGTTTCGTGAACGTTCCCGCCGGTGTCCGCGCCCTGGGCTACCTGGAGCCCTACCCGCTCGCCGAGGGTGGGATCACCCTCATCACCCACTCCGGGTCGGCGTTCTCCACCATGCTTCGGGCCAACCGCGGCTTCGGTTTTCGGCTCGCGGTGTCCTCGGGGCAGGAGCTGGTCACCGACACCGCGGACTACCTCGACCACGCCCTCGACGACCCGGACACCCGGATCGTCGCGTTGCTGCTGGAGACGCCGCGGGCTCTTCCGCGGCTACGACGGGCGCTGCTGCGCGCCGCCGAGTGCGACGTCCCTGTCGTCGTCCTCACCGTGGGCGTCTCACCGCCGGGGCGCATGATGGTGGCCGCGCATTCGGGTGCGCTGGCCGGCGAGAGCGCCGCGTGGCGCGCGTTCTGTACATCGACGGGCGCCGTGCACGTGACCGATATGGCCGAGTTCACCGACACCGTGGAGCTTTTCGCGGCGAGGCGGCGATCACGGCGGGGTGGGATCGCGACCGTCCATGATTCCGGTGCCGAACGGGCTCTGACCGCCGACCTCGCGCACCACCTCGGGGTGGGGTTCGCCCAGCTGTCGCCCGAGACGCTGACCAGGATCGGTGACCGGCTCGACGACGGACTGGCGCCGTCCAATCCGCTCGACGTGTGGGGTACCGGAGCCGACACCCGGAGCCTGTTCGGGGTCTGCCTGCGCGCGATGGCCGACGACCCCGCTGTCGCGGTGACCGCCCTGGCGGTGGACCTCGTCACCGAGTTCGACGGCGACACCGCGTACGCGGATGCGGTGCTCGACGTCCGCGCGGCCACCGATGCCGCACTGGCGGTGCTGACGTCCGTGCCGTCCGCCGTCGACCGGGCGACCGCCCGGCGGCTCCGCGAGCACGGAGTCGCGGTGCTGGAGAGTGTGCGCAGTGGCGTCGCCGCAATGGGCCACCTCGCCCGCTGGCCGCTGCCGGTCGACCCGCCCTGGTATCCACCCTCGTCGGATCCGCACTCGGGCGACCGACGCCCTCCCCGGGCCACCGGCTTCGAGCTGCTCGCGCATTACGGAATTCCGGTGGTGCCTACCCGTACCGCCCACAGCCTGGCCGGCGCCCTCGCTGCGGCCGCCGCCATCGGATACCCGGTCGCTGTGAAAACGACTGCAGCACAACACAAGAGCGACGTAGGCGGGGTCGTGCTCGATATCGGCGACCAGGACCAGCTGTGTCGGGCCTACACCGCCATGAGTGCTCTCGGACCCGGGGTCACCGTGTCGGCGATGGCGCCGGCGGGCATCGAGGTGTCGGTCGGGTTCGTCCGGGACGAGGCGTTCGGGCCCCTGGTGGTGGTCGCGGCCGGCGGCACACTGGTCGAGTTGCTCGACGACCGGGCCCTCGCCTGTCCTCCGGTGTCGGTCGACCGGGCGCACGAACTACTCGATTCCCTGCGTATTCGCCCGTTGCTCGATGGATGGCGCGGCTCGCCGCCGGCCGATATCGGCGCATTGGCCGATGTCGTGGCCGCCTTCGGCCGGATGGCGGTCGACCTCGCCGACGTCTACGACGCGGTGGAGGCGAACCCGGTGATCGTGTCCCCGACCGGCACGGTCGCCGTCGACGTGCTGCAGATCGGGACTCAGAACACCACGTAGACCTTGCGCACGGTCTCGTGGATCACCCAGGTGCCGGCCCACCCGAGCGGGAACACGGCGATGTCACCGGCGTTCACGTCCAGGGGATCGCCGCCGTCGGGGGTGACCGTCATCCGGCCCGACAGCAGATAGATGACCTCGTTCTCCTCCTGCCGCCAATAGGACGGTCCGGGCGAGCACTGCCAGATTCCCGCCGATCTGGCACCGTCAACCCACATCTCGACGCCGTGGACAGCCATCGGCGCCCCGGTGGCCTCGGTGAGCGGACCCCAGTCCTCCAACTCGGCGTCCGCCGCGCCGGGGAGCAGCGAGGTGAGTACAGCCGGGGTCATCGGGGCGTCCTCTCGTAGGCGGTCTCGGGGAACGGCAGGGAGATCGGTTCCGGTGCCAGTCGGCTGTTGCCGTCGGCATCGAAGCGATCGAGCCCGAGGTCGTCGAGATCGAGCCAGTTGCAGTGACCCGACTCGGTCAGGTCGGCGGCAACCTGGGCGACCGCCGGTCCCCACATCATGCCGTGCCCGGCGGCGCTGGCCACGACGGCGCCCTCGATCGGCCCGTCCTCGGTGCGCAACGGGCCCAGGATCGGCAGGTGGTCGGGCGTGTAGTCGATGGTGGCGGCCCATATGCGTTGCAGTCCGAGACCGGTGGCCGCGGGGAACAGGTGCTCCAACCGCCGGCGCGCGACGCGGTAGTAGTCGATGTCGAAATGAGTTGACGCACCCGGCTGTTCGTCGGGGTTGCTCATGCCCCAGAGCAGACCGCCGGCGTCGCCGGGCCGCCAGTAGATGCCCGACGAGACGTCGAACACCATCGGCAGCTCGGTCACCTCGCGCGTCAGCGCGGCGGTGACCACCACCTGGTGCCGAGTGCCGCCCGCGGGGATCCGTGCGCCCGCCCGGGCGCCGACCTCGGCGAGCTCCGGGCCGCCGGTCAGGACCACCCGCCCGGTGTCGATGGGCCCGTCGGCGGTGTCGACGCCGACGACGCGCCCGCCGGAGACCCGCAGACCGGTGAACGCGCACCGTTCCCGCACCTCGACCCCGCACGCGGTCAGCGCCGCGGTGTAGGCCAGCACATTGCGGGGGGCGTCGATGTACCCGTCCCCGGGCGCGTACGAGGCGCCCAGGGTGACACCGGTGGCCAAACCGGTTCCGCGGCTGTCCACCTCGGTGCTCGACCACCACTCGACCTGCAGGCCGAGTGAGCGCTGCAGGGCGATCCGGTCCCGAGCCTGGTCCACCTCGACCGCGGTGAAGCACGGCATCAGATAGCCCTGCCGGACGAATCCGCAGTCGATCGGAAAGCGGTCACCGCTGTGCGCGTAGAACTCCTGGCTGCGCAGCCCGAGCCGGATCGCGGTCTGGGTACCGCCCTGCGCGCGCACCATGCCCGCGGCGCGGCTGCTTGCGCCCTCGCCGAGGGTGCGGGCCTCCAACAGGACGACGTCGAGCCCACTCTCCTCGGCGAGCAGCACGGCAGTCCACGCCCCGACCGTTCCACCACCGACCACCACGACGTCGGCGCTGCGGATGCTGGTCATATCCGGAAACGCTGACATAGACTGAACGCTCAGTCAAGAGGGAGGCGGCGGTATGTACGGCCTGACCGACGAGGATGAGCGCATCCGCGAAACCGCCCGGGAATTCGTCGAATCCTTGATGCCGTACGAGGTCGAGGCCGAACTCGCCGGCGGAGTCCTGCCCAAGGAGGTCACTGCCGAGCACCGGGCGCGCGCGATCGCACGGGGCTTGTACGCGACCAACATGCCGGCCTCCGTCGGCGGCCGCGGATGCACCGCCCTGCAGCAGATCCTGGTCCAGGAGCAGTGCGGCCGGGTCACCAACGGGCTCGGATGGGTGATGGCCACCCCGCCGCAATGGTGGCCCGAGGTGGCCACCGGGTACCAGCGGCAGCGCTGGCTGCTCCCGACAGTGCGCGGAGACAAACACGAGGCGTACGCGATCACCGAGGAATTCGCGGGATCGGACGTCTCGGCGCTGCGCACCACCGTGCGCCGCGACGGCGAGGAGTACGTCATCGACGGGGTTAAATGGCACGTCACTTCCTTCAACCTGGCGGACTACGTCTTCGTCGAAGGGGTACTGGACGACGGCCCGCATGCCGGAGACCACGTGCTGCTCGTGGTGGACCTGCCCTGGCCCGGCGTGGAAGTCGTTCGCACACCCAAGTATTCGCACAATATCGGTGACGAACACCCCATCGTCGCGTTCAACTCGGCACGCGTGCCGGTGAGCAATCTGGTCGGGACCGAGGGTGGTCCGATGACCTTCACCCAGGACTGGTTCCGGTTCGAGCGAATGATGGTCGCGGCGCGCTGCGTCGGGGCCGCGCAGCGACTGCTCGACGACGTCACGGCGTTCGCGCGGGACCGCATCGTCGACGGGCACCCGCTCGGCGCACATCAACTGGTGGCCGGCATGCTCGCCGACACCGCCACCGAACTGTTCGCCGCGCGCACCATGCTCTACGAGGTGGCCAGGTCGATCGACGCGGGACTGGACCGCAAAACGCTGCACGGGCAGGCGTCGATGGCGAAGCTGTACTGCTCGGAAATGGCGGGCCGGGCGGCCGACCGCGCGGTGCAGATCTTCGGAGGCCGCGGCTACATGCGCGAGAATGTCGCCGAGCGAATGTTCCGCGAATTGCGCGTCGAACGAATCTGGGAGGGGGCCAGCGAGATTCAGCGCCTCATTGTGGCAAGGCAGCTGATGAGTCGCGGTCCGTCGGCTCTTCTCGACCCTGCCTGAAACCGAGCATCCGCATGCCGTGATAGATGAGCAGCGCCGCGATCGAACCCAGGGCGATGCCGGTGAACGTCAGATCTCCGGCACTCCAGGTGAAGTCGGCGATACCGATGATCAGCGGGATGGCCGCGGTCATCTGATTGATCGGTGTGGCGAAGTCGACGTGATTGGTCAGCCAGATCCGGATACCGATGATCCCGACCAGACCGTAGAGCACCACGGTCGCACCCCCGAGCACACCGCTGGGGGTGGCTGCGATGACCGCACCCACCTTCGGGCACAGCGACAGGACGATCGCCACCAGCGCCGCGATCCAGTACGGGGCCGTCGAGTACACCCGGGTCGCCGCCATCACGCCGATGTTCTCGGCGTAGGTCGTCGTCGCCGATCCGCCACCGAAACCGGCCAGCGTCGTCGCGACCCCGTCGGCCGCCAATGCCCGACCCAGCAGCGGGTCCATATCCCGTTTCGTCATCTGGCCGACCGACTTGACGTGGCCGATGTTCTCCGCCACCAACGCGATGACCGCAGGCAGAAACAGGGGCAGCACCGACAACGAGAACGTCGGCGCCTGGAACTCGGGCAGCCCGACCCAGGGCGCCGCGGACACCGCGGCGACCGCATCGGGATCGAGACGCCCGAGGAACAGCGCCAGCAGGTACCCGGTCAGCACCGCGAGCACGATCGCGAGCCGGCCGATCATGCCGCGGAAGAACGCCAGCACCGCGACCAGCAGGACAAGAGTCACCAACGCGAGCAGCGGGTCGGCCTCGAAGTTCAGTTTCGCCGTGGGCGCCAGATTGAACCCGATCAGCGCGACCACCGCGCCGGTGACCACCGGCGGTAGCGCCAGGTCGATCCAGCGGCTGCCCGCGAAGTGCACGACGACGCCGATCACCGTCAGCGTCAGCCCGAGCGCCACGATGCCGCCCAGCGCGGTGCCCATCCGGTTTGCGCCCTCGATCGCCACGATCGGCGCGATGACCGAAAAGCTCGATCCCAGGTAGCTGGGCAGCCGGTTGCCGGTGATCACCAGGAACAAGATGGTGCCGACGCCGGAGAACAGCAGCGTGGTGGCCGGCGGAAAGCCGGTGAGTACCGGCACCAGGAATGTCGCACCGAACATCGCGACCACATGCTGGGCCCCCAGCCCCACGGTGCGGGGCCAGCTCAGACGTTCCTCGGGTGCGACCACGAAATCCGGGTCGGACCTCGAGCTCACATAACGCCACGCGAATGCCATTCAGCGACTACACACCATCGCGCCGTGTGCCGCCAGTCGTGACGGCGTGGGCCGCGCGGACGCGTTGAGACTGCGCTCACGGCGGGGTTTGGGCCGGAAGTACCGCCGTGGCCACAGTCTCGATGAGCGGCCCGGACGGGAAGGTGCCGGTGGGTGACCTCGGTGGCCGCTACCGGTTACGGGCGACGTTGCCGCCCAGATAGAGCAGGTAGAGCACCAGCCCGACGAGCGCGAACGTGCGGGTCTTCTGGGACACCATCGCGACACCGACGGCGGTCTCGATGGCACCGTCGATGTAGACGTGCCGGCGGGTGTCGGTCGGGAACGCCGACTTCGTCACGCCTTCGTAGAGCTGGGGGACCACGAAATGGGACACTCCGGCCCCGGCGAGGAGCAGTCCGGCTGCGCTGGCGGCACGCGAGTTTTCTTTGGGCACAGGCGGATACTAGACGATCGAATAGTCACTGATCGGGAAGTCGGACGCCTCCCGGATCGCGAGTTTCGTCGAGGTGGGCCGCAGCAGGGTGGGTTCGCCGGCCGGGTTGTAGTAGTACGAGCGCGCCGTGGCGCAGCTGCCGTTGGTGAACAGTGAATCACCGAGCAGTGCGGTCATCCGGTCCAGATAGCGGCTGTTGGCTTCCTCGGTGATCTCGAACGTCGTCGCTCCGCGGCGCTTCACCTCGCCGAAGAGCCGGTCCATGTGCCGCATCTGGTATTCCATGGTGTTGAAGAAGTTCAGACCGAGGAACGCATACGGGCTGGCCAGCGACAGGTAGTTCGGGAAGTACGGCATCGACACACCCTGGTATGCCTGGAATCTGGTCTCGCGCCACCACTTGCCGAGGTTGCGTCCTTCCCGGCCGATGACCTCGATGGCAGGAAAGTTGGCCTCCCACAGGTCGAAACCGGTGGCCAGCACCAAGGTGTCGATGCTGGTCTTGGTGCCGTCGTTGGCGACGATGCCGTCGGGTTCGATGCGCGCGATGCCGCTGTCCTGCAGATGGACGTGCGATTTGGTGAAGGTGCGGTAGTAGCTGTTGGAGAACGTGGGCCGTTTGCAGCCGAAGTCGTAATCAGGTGTCAGCTTGGCCCGCAACTCCTTGTCACGGATGGTGGCGAAGCGGTGCATCTTGGCCAGATCGCCCGCGGCGATGTTGAATCGGCCGCGGGTCTGGCGGTTGTGCAGCACCGCCACCGAGACCATGAGCTCGTAGATGGTGTCGGTGACGGCCCGAATCAGCCGCTGGGTCAACGGGAACCGGGCAAACAGCCGCTTCGCGCGTTCGGAGAAGCCGAAGTCGAGCTTGGGCACCACCCAGATCGGGGTGCGCTGGTAGACGGTCAGATCGGCGGCCTTTTTGGCCAGCTCCGGGATGAGCTGTACGGCGGTGGCCCCGGTGCCGATGACGGCGATCTTCTCGCCGGCCGGGTCGTAGGAGTCGTCCCAGGCGGTGGTGTGGATGATCCGGCCGTCGAACTCGGTGATGCCGGGGATGTCGGGCATGTGCGGCTGGGATAGAAATCCGGTCGCGGTGATCAGATACCGCGCCTCCAGCGTCGCACCGTCGGCAAGGTTCACCCGCCACACCGTGGCGTCCTCGTCCCAGCGGGCGCCCTCCACCACGACCCCGAAACGCATATGGCGACGCACGTCGTACTTGTCGGCGACGTCATCGGCGTACTGCTTGATCTCGGCGCCGGTGGAGAACAGCCGTGACCAGTTCGGGTTGGGCTCGAAGAAGTACGAGTACGTCGTCGTGGGCACATCGACGGCCAGTCCCGGGTAGTGGTTGACGTACCACGTGCCACCGAGGTCCTGCTCCCGGTCCAGGATCACGAAATCCTCGATGCCCATCCGCTTGAGCTGGATGGCAGCACCGATTCCCGCGAACCCGGCTCCCACGATGACCGCGTCGAAGTGCTCCGAAGTCATGGCGCAACGGTACCCGAGGTCCGCGAAATCTCAGTCCTTGATCGAACCGGTGCGCGGGGCGTCGAAGGTCGCGATGCAGGTCACCGCCCGGTCGCCGTCGGCCCAGGTCTCCGCGGTGGGATAGAGCACGTAGAGCTGCACCGAGTCGTCGGTCACCGATCGCTGCGAGTAACTGTGCAGCTCAGGCCCGCATTCTTCGTGGTAAGCCTCGACTGCAGCCTGACCGGGGAAATCGCCGTCGGGCAGGGTCAGCACGGCGAACACTTCGCCGGCATGCGGCTCGTCACAGCTGACGGTTCTGACGTTGACCACCCGTTCCCCGTCCGGGATCTCGGCCAGGCAGTCGCCCAGCTGCACGTTCGTTGCGCTGACGCTGTCGTTGGTGACCGCCGCGACGATCACCACCGCGATTCCGATGGACCACACCACCGACAGCACGATGCCCGCGATCGCCATCCCGCGACCACTCCGATACTGCTTGGCCTTGTTCAGGCCGACGATGCCGCAGACCAGACTGACCACGACACCACCGATGATGCCGAAGATGAGCGACACGATGGCCCACCAGTTGGTCCGCGGGGGCGGCGGCGGGTAGTACGGCTGAGCGGGGCCACCCGGGTAGGGCAGCGGGGGCGGCGGGGGGTAGCCGCCCGGCGGGGGCACGGTCACCCAGCGACGATAGCTCAGCGCAGCAGGCGCAGGGCGGCGTCGACCGCGAGCGCGGGAACGTCGAGCCGCCTGGAGCCGAGGTCGTGCCGGGCGCCGGTGACCTCGACGATCTCGGTGCGGCCCGCGACCAACGCTGCCGCGAGCCGGATCTCGTCGAGCGTCCCGAACGGATCGGCGGTGCCATGGGTGAACACGGTCGGCACCGCGATGCGCGGCAGGTGTTCGGTGCGGGCGCGCTCGGGCTTACCGGGTGGGTGTAGTGGATAGGAGAACAACGTCAGCACGTCGAGCGCCAATCCGTCGGCGACAGCCATCGAGGTCAGCCGCCCGCCGTAGGAGTGGCCACCGGCGATGACCGGACCGTCGGCCAGGCCGCGCACGGTGGCGACCGCCTCGACGATGCCGGCGATGTCGGTGGCGGCCGAACCGGAGGGCGGGCCCTTGGGTCGGCGCCGCCGGTAGGGCAGGTTGTAGCGCACCGCGAGCCAGCCCCGCCGGGCCCACTCGTCACCGAGCGCGCGCAGCATCGGTGCTTCCCGGCTGCCGCCCGCACCGTGGGTCAGCGCGACCACGCCCGCCGGGGTGCCGTCGGGTTCATGGGCGACACCCGCGATCTCGTCGAGAGCGGTATCAAAGCTCATCGGGTGAGCATGCCGCAATCATGTGGTGAGGCGGAACAGCGCGGACACCGGACCGTGGCCGTGGCCGAGCGGGTATGCCGCCCGCAGGCACTCGGTGATCCAGCGCTTCCCGAACGCGACAGCCTCGGGCACCGTGTGGCCGTGCGCCAGCGCGCAGGCGATCGCGGCGGCGAGCGTGTCCCCGGCGCCGTGGTCGTGCCCGGTGTCGATTCGGGTGGTGTCGAACTCGTGGAAGTCGGTGCCGTCGAACAGCAGGTCGGGGCTTTGCGACGACGAGCGCAGATGTCCACCCTTGACCAGCGCCCACTGCGGGCCCAGTGCGTGCAGGGCACGAGCCGCGTCGCGCTGACTGTCGGGGTCGACCACCTCGACCCCGGTGATCAGGCGGACCTCGTCGAGGTTCGGCGTGACCAGCGTGGCGAGGGGGAACAGCTTGTCGCGGAGGGCATTCAGGGCGCTGGGATGCAGCAGCGGATCACCGTGCATGGATGCACACACCGGGTCCACGACGAGCGGAACGGTGCCGTCGAGTCCCTCGGCCGTCCAGGTATCGGCGACCGTTTCGATGATGTCCGATGATGCGAGCATGCCGGTCTTGGCGGCCTGCAGCCCGATATCCGATGCCACCGCCTCGATCTGACCGGCGACGATGTCCAGCGGAATCTCGTGGAAGCCTTTGACGCCCACCGAATTCTGCACCGTGACCGCGGTGACCGCGACCAGCCCGTGCAGGCCGAGCAGCGCGAAGGTGCGCATATCGGCTTGGATGCCGGCGCCGCCGCCGGAGTCCGACCCGGCGATGGTCAGCACCCGCAGCGGCGTCTGACCCGGCGGGGTCAAAGGCAGGAACGTCATGTCGTCACGACCGGCAGGTACACCTGGTTGCCTTGTTCGGCGAACTCGCGGGACTTCTCCTTCATGGCTTCCTGAACATCGTGGCTGATCCGCATCGAGCAGAACTTCGGACCGCACATCGAGCAGAAGTGGGCGGTCTTGGCGGGGGTGGCGGGCAGTGTCTCGTCGTGGAACTCCCGGGCGGTGTCCGGGTCCAGCGACAGGTTGAACTGGTCCTCCCAACGGAATTCGAATCGTGCCCGGGAGAGGGCATCGTCGCGCTGCTGTGCCCGGGGATGGCCCTTGGCCAGATCGGCCGAGTGGGCCGCGATCTTGTAGGCGATGACGCCGTCCTTGACGTCCTTGCGGTTGGGCAACCCCAGATGCTCCTTGGGCGTCACATAACACAACATGGCGGTACCGGCCTGGGCGATGATCGCGGCACCGATCGCCGAGGTGATGTGGTCGTAGGCCGGTGCGATATCGGTGGCCAGCGGACCCAGCGTGTAGAACGGGGCCTCGTCGCAAAGCTCCTCTTCCAGGCGCACGTTCTCGACGATCTTGTGCATCGGAATATGGCCGGGTCCCTCGATCATCACCTGTACGCCATGGGATTTGGCGATGGCGGTGAGTTCTCCCAGCGTGCGCAGCTCTGCGAACTGGGCGGCGTCGTTGGCATCGGCGATCGATCCGGGACGCAGGCCGTCACCGAGGGAGAACGTGACGTCGTAGCGGGCGAGGATCCCGCAGAGCTCCTCGAAGTTCGTGTAGAGGAACGACTCGCTGTGGTGTGCCAGGCACCACGCGGCCATGATCGACCCGCCGCGCGAGACGATGCCCGTGACGCGGTCGACGGTCAGCGGGATGTGGCGCAGCAGCACGCCCGCGTGCACCGTCATGTAGTCGACACCCTGCTCGCACTGTTCGATCACGGTGTCGCGGTAGACATCCCAGTTGAGCTTGACCGGATCGCCGCCGACCTTTTCCAGGGCCTGGTACATCGGGACGGTGCCCACGGGTACCGGCGAGTTGCGCAGTATCCATTCCCGGGTCTGGTGGATGTCGCGACCGGTGGACAGGTCCATGATGGTGTCGGCGCCCCAACGGGTGGCCCAGACCATCTTGTCGACCTCTTCGGCGATCGAGGAGGTGACCGCCGAGTTGCCGATGTTGGCGTTGATCTTCACCGCGAACGCCTTGCCGATGATCATCGGTTCGGCCTCGGGATGGTTGTGGTTGGCCGGAATGACCGCACGGCCGCGCGCCACCTCGTCGCGCACGAGTTCGGGCTGCACGCCCTCTCGTTCGGCGATGAACGCCATCTCGGCGGTGATCTCCCCGGCCCGGGCCCGCTGCAACTGGGTGCCGCGGTCACGAGTGACCTGCCGGCGGGGCAGGCCGGTGTCCAGGTCGATGACGGCGCTGCCATCGGTGTAGGGGCCGGACGTGTCGTACAGGTCGAGGTGCTCACCGTTGGTGAGGTTCACCCGACGGAACGGGACCCCGTTCCGATAGACCTTGGTGCTGCCCTGGATCGGGCCGGTGGTGACATCGGTGACAGTGGTCGCACTGGTGTCAGTGGTCGCAGCGGTGACATCAGACATGTGAAATCTCTTCTCCCTACGCCGGCATTACCCGGTCAGGTTCGTACGGTCGACGGGCCTACCCGTCCTCTCAGCGCGCTCGGTACGCACTCCCGCGTCGGTGACGGGTGCCACGCTAGCGCAGGGACCCGTCATTAGGGAACAGGGAGGGAACAGGGCGCAGCTTCAGCAGGCAGGTCCGTGTCTAGAACAGGGCCCCTCGGACGAAGAAGTTCTCCAGCCGGCGAGTGATGATCGCACCGACCGGAAGCTGTGCGGCAATCTCGAGATTGTCGTCGGCAACTCCTTCGGCCCAGGAGACAGGCCAACCGCCGTCGCCCAGACTGGTCGTGAACGCGAGGATCAGGTCGTCGCGGCTCATCTCCGTCTGCACCACCATCGCGGTGGTGGTGGCACGATGGGAGGCCGCGCCGGCGAACCCCCGCCCGCAGCCGCACGGGCCGTCGGGGTCGCGGCGGTCCCGGTCGCACGGGTCCTGGATCCAGACCAGTTCCCGTTCGATGCAGAAGTGATAATCCCCGGGATGTGTTCCCTGCGTATGTTCGGTGGCCACAAGGATTTTCACCGGCGCTCCACGCACGGCCGATGGTGGGCGGGTGGCGGAGCCGAGCCGGCGATGCACGCGGCCAGGTCGCGGCGGGGAGGTTGGGGGTGCGGATGCGATCTGTCGAACATGTGAGCGATGGTAATCAGCCCCGCCGACAAATCTCATCGCTGTGTTTCTGCCATCGACCGTTCAATTTCTGCCATCGGAATTATCTGCCTGACCTGCTGGTTTAACGGGTCAGATCGCAAGATCGAGCAGAACGAACCACCACCATCAAGTCGAAACCGCGCGACACGCTCCACGGCTCCGACCCCGACACAGGGAAGAGCAGAACCATGAAGAACGCCACCATCGCCACCATCGCCACCGCCGCCGGATTGTCCGCAGCCACCCTCGGGCTGGCCGCGCCGACGCTGGCCGCCCCGAGTGCCGGCAACGCCGACACCACCATCGCTCAGCTGGAGGCCCAGGGCCACCGGGTGGTGGTCAACCGCCTCTCCGGAGCCCCGCTGAGCGAAGCCTCGGTCGTGGGCATCCACAAAGGTGGCGATATCCGCGGCACCATCCGCGACTACCGCTACGACCGCACTTACCAGAACACCAAGACCGGTGCCAGCGTCTACTACGTCGACGTGAAGTAGTCGGGCGCACAACAAGTCTCGGTGTAAGGCCCGAAGAGGCCGACCTGACGTGACCGTCCGGTGGTGAACACGGGGCCGTCTCCCTTCAAGGAGGCGGCCCCGTTTCCGTGCGTCAGTCGGTCAGGTCCACCACCACCGGAGCGTGGTCGCTGGGGGAACCGACCCGGTTCTTGCCGGTCTTGCGTTCGTCACGGGCGATCTCGGCACCGACGACGCGCTCGGCCAGCGCCGGGGAGCCCAGGATGAAGTCGATGCGCATTCCACGGTTCTTCGGGAATCGCAGCTGGGTGTAGTCCCAGTAGGTGAACGTGCCCGGTCCCGGGGTGAACGGCCGGACCACATCGGCGAACCCGGCCGCGACGACGGCCGCGAAGGCAGCCCGTTCGGGTTCGGTGACGTGCGTGCTGTCCTGGAACAGCGAGATGTCCCACACGTCGTCGTCAACCGGCGCGATGTTCCAGTCCCCGACCAGCGCAATGGGCGCTTGCGGGTCGGACCGCAACCACGACGCCGCGGTGTCGTGCAGTGCGGCAAGCCATTCCAGCTTGTAGGTGTAGTGCGGCGAGTCCACGGTGCGCCCGTTGGGGACGTACAGGCTCCACACCCGGACCCCGCCGCACGTCGCGCCCAGCGCGCGGGCCTCGGCGGCGGCCTCGACCTCCGGCTTGTCACTCCAGCTGGGCTGGCCGTCGAACCCCACTTGGACGTCGTCGATGCCGACGCGGGACGCGATCGCCACGCCGTTCCACTGGCTGACGCCGCAGTGGACCACGTCATAGCCCAGTGCCGCGAACGGCATGGTCGGGAACTGGTCGTCGGAACACTTGGTCTCCTGCATGGCCAGCACGTCGACGTCGGCGCGTTCCAGCCAGTCGGTCACACGGTCGACCCGGGCGCGGATGGAGTTGACGTTCCAGGTAGCCAGGCGCATGCGGCAACCCTACGTGCGCCCGGGTTGACCGCGTGCGCCCAGCAGGTCCTCGGCCCGGACATAGCGCGATCGGTGGTGCACCCGGAAGCCCATCGCGTCATACAGCGCGCGGGCAGCGGAATTGTCTTCGACCACTTGTACATACGCCCGGGTGGCGCGATGCGCGTGCGCCCAGTCCAGCAGCCCCAGGCACAGCCGGCGTGCCAGGCCCTGTCTGCGGGAGCCCTCCGAAACGTGCACCGCCGAGATACCGGCCCATCGGGTGCCGTCCGGCGCCTCGGTGACCGCCACCCGTCCCACGGCCGCGCCGGCCAAGGTGCCGAATCCGACCTCGCCCCCCACCGTCGCGGTGAGGACGTCGACCGGCACATCCCGCTGGTACAGCTGCAACCATGCTGCATCGGGCGCCGCTGCGACCGACACCTCCGACCTGCCGGAACCCTCGACATCCGTTGTCATGACCAAGTTCTCGGCATCGGTTACCACACCGTCGGGCAGTCGGATCAGCCGGTCCGGGGCGGACACGACGGCCGGTTGCCCGCGCTCGGCATACCACTGTGCCACCGCCGTGATCTCACTGAACGACGAGAAGCGCAACGGCACCGCCGAATTCGCGCGCCGGGTGACACCGCGGCCGTGGCGCAGCAGCCAGCCGTCGAGCCACTCCTGCTCGGTTCCGGGCCAGGCCAGCGCGGCGGCGTGTTCGAGGTTGCGGATCTGCCCGGTACGCACCGGCATCTCGGGCACCACCCGGACGGCCAGCACATCCTCGATATCCACCTCGACGACATCGCCGTGCCGGGTGCGGATCCGGACCACAGTTGCGGAGTCGGAGTCCACGATGTGGCCCACGACATCGGTCATCGGCCGGTCCGGGTCCGCCGGCAGCCGGTAGCGCAGACTCACCCGGGAGCCGACCTCCGGCAGCTCGGTCATCGCTTCTTCACCGAGCCTCAGTGGCCGAACGGGTCGGGATCCTCACCAGGCATCCAGGACAGTCCGGGAACGCCCCAGCCGTTGGCCTTGACGGCCTTCTTCGCGCTGCGTGCGTTGCGTCCGATCAACCGATCGAGGTAGAGGAAGCCGTCGAGGTGTCCCGTCTCGTGCTGCAGCATCCGCGCGAACAGGTCGGTGCCCTCGATCGTGATCGGCGTCCCGTCGGCATCAAGTCCCGTCACCCGCGCCCAGTCGGCCCGGCCCGTCGGGAACGACTCGCCGGGCACCGACAGACAGCCTTCGTCGTCGTCATCGGGGTCCGGCATCGTCTCGGGCACGTCGGAGGTCTCCAGCACCGGATTGACCACGACGCCGCGGCGCCGCGAGGTCTTCTTGCGCGCGTCGGCGCAGTCGTAGACGAAGACCCGTTTGTTGACCCCGATCTGATTGGCCGCCAGCCCGACCCCGTGGGCCGCGTCCATCGTGTCGTAGAGGTCGGTGATCAGATCGGCCAGCTCGGCCGGCAGCGAACCGTCCTCGCCGACGGGCACCGGCTCGGTCGCGGTGTGCAGAACGGGATCTCCCACGATGCGGATGGGTCTGACTGCCATGCGAGGAAGCTTAGGGGCAAACAGGACGCCGGTGTTTTGGCCGCCGACTCGCGGCGATTGGTGGCGGTGTCGGTGACCGAGCCGTGATTGAATACTCGCCGAAACCACACTGATGTCATTCTCGATTCCGGAAGGGTCCAAGTAGCGACATGGACGGCGCCATCGCGCGGGCTGAGCGTTCTGGGGACGACACCGAGCCCACCGACGGTCTGACCCGTCGCGAGCACGACATCTTGGCCTTCGAGCGCCAGTGGTGGAAGTACGCCGGCTCGAAGGAGGACGCCATCAAGGAGCTGTTCTCCATGTCGGCGACCCGTTACTACCAGGTGCTCAACGCCCTGGTGGACCGCCCGGAGGCGCTCGCCGCGGACCCGATGCTGGTGAAGCGCCTACGTCGGCTGCGAGCCAGCAGGCAGAAGGCACGTGCGGCACGCCGCCTCGGATTCGACGTCACGTAAGCACGGCGGGGCCGGCTCAGGCCCGCGATACAGTAGGCGCCGATGAACCAGCGAGATTCCACGGGTCTGCCCATTCGTGCCATCGTCATGGTGCTGTTGTTCCTCGGCGTCGTCTTCCTGCTTGTCGGCCTGCAGTCGCTGGGAGGCTCTGACAACGACGATTCGTCGGCGGCGACGACCGTCACGGCCACGACGACCACCACCAGCGTGGCACCGCAGGAACCGGCCAGACCGCAGGTGCGGGTCTTCAACATCTCCGAGACCGAGGGCGCCGCCGAAGCCACCGCGACCCGGCTGCGCGACGCCGACTGGGACGTCGCCGAAACCGGCAACCTCGCGGTGCCGGAGGTGACGGTGACCACGGTCTACTTCGGCGACACCCCCGGCGAGCAGGAGGCCGCCGAAGAGGTGGGCCGACTGCTCGAGGCGCCGGTCGCCCCGCGGGTGCCCGAGCTCATAGAGCAGCCGCCGGGCGTGGTCGTACTGGTTACCGGCTAGGCTCTTGCACATGCTCAGGTCCGTCGCTGCCGCCACCTTGTTCGCAGTGCCCGCACTGGCGTTGAGTGCGTGCGCTCCTCCCGGAGAAGTGCCCTCGGATTCGCCCGGCACCACACCCCCGGTGTGGACCGGTTCGCCCTCGCCCACTGCCGGTCCTGGCGACCACGGTGCAGGGCACGGCGGGGGCGGCGCGGCGGCCGGGGGGGAAACCCTGACGGCCGACCTGAAGTTGGCCGACGGAACCACCGTTGCCACTGCCGACATCACCTTCTCCGACGGCTATGCCACTGTCACCGTCGAGGCCACCGGCGGCGAACTCGAGCCGGGCTTCCACGGGATGCACATTCATTCGGTGGGCCGCTGCGAGGCCGATTCGGTCGCGCCGACCGGTGGGGCTCCGGCCGACTTCAACTCCGCCGGCGGACACTTCCAGGTAGCCGGCAACACCGGTCACCCGGCCAGCGGCGACCTGACCTCGTTGCAGGTCCGCGAGGACGGCTCGGCGATGCTGGTGACCACCACCGACGCCTTCACCGCGGAGGATCTGCTCGACGGTGAGGGCACCTCCCTGATCATCCACGAGCGACCCGACAACTTCGCCAACATCCCGCCGGAGCGTTACCAGCAGGTGAACGGGGATCCGCCGCCGGATCAGACCACCCTGGCGACCGGCGACGCCGGGGCGCGGGTGGCGTGCGGTGTCATCACCAGGGGCTGACGGCCGCATCGACTTCGCCGGGTCGGCCCGCCCGACCCTGGGTGTCGAGTGGGAGTTCGCGCTCGTCGACGCTGTCACCCGGGACCTCAGCAACGAGGCCGCGACGGTGATCGCCGAGATCGGCGAGAACCCGCGGGTGCACAAAGAGCTGCTGCGCAACACGGTTGAGGTGGTCACCGGCATCTGCGACAACGCCGGGGAGGCGATGCAGGATCTCGCATCCACCCTGCGCCCGGTGCGTGAGGTGGTGCGGGAACGCGGTATGGAGCTGTTCTGTGCGGGCACACACCCGTTCGCGAACTGGTCGGCCCAGAAGTTCACCGACGCCCCGCGCTACGCCGAGCTGATCAAACGCACCCAGTGGTGGGGGCGGCAGATGCTCATCTGGGGTGTGCACGTGCACGTCGGCGTCTCGTCGGCGCACAAGGTGATGCCGATCATCACCTCGCTACTGCACCAATACCCTCATCTGCTGGCGCTCTCGGCGTCCTCCCCGTTCTGGGACGGTGAGGACACCGGCTACGCCAGCAACAGGGCGATGATGTTCCAGCAGCTGCCGACCGCCGGGCTCCCGTTCCACTTCCAGGAATGGCGCGAGTTCGAGCGCTTCGTCGGCGACCAGAAGAAGACCGGCATCATCGACCACATCAACGAGGTCCGCTGGGACATCCGGCCTTCCCCGCATCTGGGAACCATCGAGGTCCGCATCTTCGACGGGGTGTCGAACCTGCACGAGCTCTCGGCGCTGGTCGCGCTGACCCACTGCCTCATCGTCGACCTGGACCGGCGGATCGAGGCGGGGGAGTCGCTGCCGGTGATGCCGCCCTGGCACGTTCAGGAGAACAAGTGGCGCGCAGCGCGTTACGGCCTGGACGCGATCATCATCCAAGACGCCGACAGCAACGAGCGTCTGGTCACCGAGGATCTCGACGATCTGCTGCAGCGACTGCAACCGGTGGCCAAGATGCTGTCGTGCACCGAGGAACTGGCACGGGTGCCCGACATCTATCACCGCGGCGCCTCCTACCAGCGGCAGCGGCGGGTCGCCGAGGAGTCCGACGGCGACCTGCGGGCAGTGGTGGATGCCCTGGTCGCCGAGCTGGTGCTCTAGGCCATGCCGACCGTGCCGATGTTTCCGCTGGAGGTGGCGATGCTGCCCGGCGAAGAACTGCCGTTACGGGTTTTCGAACCGAGGTACTCCGCGCTCGTGCAGGCGTGCTTGAGCGCCGACGATCCGGCCTTCGGTGTCGTGCTCATCGCGGCGGGGCGCGAGGTCGGCGGTGGGGACACCCGCAGTGACATCGGCGCGCTGGCGCACATCACCGAGTGTGTCGACCTGGGTTCCGGTCACTACCGGTTGAAATGTGCTCTGCAGGAACGGATCCGAGTCCTGGAGTGGCTGCCCGACGACCCGTACCCCAGGGCGGTGGTCGAACTGTGGCCGGACGAGCCGGGTTCGGCCGTCGACGTCGACGCGATCCGCGACATCGAGGACCGCATCGTCGCCCTGTTCGAACGGATCGCGACTGCGCGCGGTGCGCAGGTCAACGCCCGCGACATCGTCGCCGGTGCCGATGCGTCCGGTGATGCTGCGAAGTGGTTGTACGCGTTGACCGCTCGGCTTCCGATGGGCCAGGCCGACCGGTACTCGGTGCTGGCCGCGCCGACGGCGGCGGATCGGGTCATCGCTCTCTCGGAGGCCGTCGACACGGTGACGGCGATGGTGGAGTTTCAGCTCTCGGAGTGACCTGCCGTCCGCTAATGCACTGACCCCGGGATCAGAGCTTACGGCCGTCGAGCAGCACGCTACGTCCCGCCGAAGATCCGCCGCCGGGCCGGGCGCGGTGGTAGCGGTCCAACAACTGCACGGTCGCGGTGGACCCGACCTCCCAGTGCCGGGCGCACAACCAGCACTCGTGGTCGGGTCCGCCCGGATCGACCTCGATGCCGATCCGGCTGCCACGTGCACTGTAGAGGTCGATCTGGCCGAGGAGATGTTCCTGGTCGTCGGCGGGTAGTCGCGGCAGCAGCGCCTCGGCCACCCAGACCGTCGGCTCGTCGTGATCGAACCCGGCACCGCTCAGTTCGCGCGGCCAATCCCGGTGCGCATCGACAGGCACCGGCACATACCGTGCCGCGGGCCGCACATCGGCCTGGGCGAGGACACGCTGTTTGAATTCCAGCACCTGCGGTCGCTCCACCTCGAAGATCACCGTGTCGTCGAGCCAGGGCAACCGCCAGGCCCGGGCGTCCCAACCGGCGTCGAGGATCACGACTTGTGACACCCCGGCCGAGCTCGCGGTGAGCAAGAAGTCGTCGAACCACTTCGTATGCGCGGCAGTGTGATCGGTGATCTCCTGGCTCTGCTCCGGGGCCTGCTCACGTGCGGCGTCGACGAACAGCCGGGCGTACGGATCGGTGAACAGCGGACGAGGTGAGGTGGTCTCCCGAGCACGTGACATCGCGGTGACCAATGGGGTTACACCGACACCGGTCGCGTCCGGCTCACCGTCCAGAACTGTCATGGCCGCCGGATTCCCGTTCGGCCGCGAAATCATGCATTTCGTCCCTGGTCAGCAGATCGTCGCGGATGTTCTGCTCCCGGTAAGCGAGCTGACCCACCCGGTTCGCGATCACCGGTGCGGTGATGACGGTGAACATGCCCGTCAGGATCAGCATGCCGACGTCGATGTTGCCGCGCAGCCGGATCGCCGCCCCGGCCAGCACCAGCAGCAGACCGAGCACCTGCGGCTTGGTGGCCGCGTGCATCCGCGACAACGTGTCGGGGAACCGGACCACACCGATGGCGGCGGTCAGGGCCAGTGCCGATCCGGCGAGGATGAGCACCGCGGCGATGATGTCGGAGACGGTCATCGTGCGGGCCCCTTGTTCGCCGGATCGGCGACGTCGGGCACGCGGAACCTCGCCACGCTGACCGAGCCGACGAACGTGATCAGCGCCAGCGCGGTGAGGCTGTAGGTGACGGTGGTGTCCAGGCTGAACGCCGCCCACGTACCGATGGCGCACATCGTCACCGCGACCAGGGTGTCGAGGGCGACCAACCGGTCCAGCGTGGTCGGACCGAGCAGCATCCGGCACATGGTGGCGACCGCCGCCAGCGAGAGCATCGCACCGGCCGCGACCCAGACGTACATCATGCGGGATCCACCTCCTTGTCTGTTGACGGCTTCCAGTCCGCATCGCGTTCGAAGGACGCCACCAAGAGCTTCTGCAGCGTGTCCACCTGGTGGTAGAAGCGGTTGACGGTGCGGTCGGAACCGACGTCCAGAACGTGCACGTAGATCATCCGGCGCTGCTGATCGATCTCCAGGACGATGTTGCCCGGCGTCAGATTCAAGATGTTGACCGCCAGCGCCAGCACCAGATCGGACTTCAGATGCAGGTGTGCCCGCAGCACCGCGGTGAGCGGAGGAGGTCCCGGCTTGACCGCCAGGGCCGCAACCTGGAACGACGAGACGATCAGCCAGTAGGCCACGGTGACCACCAGGCGCAGCACCGACAGCGGATGGAACCGTCCCTCGACCGGGACCGGCGGCAGCGGCAGTAACAGCGTGATGACCAGCGCGACCGCCAGGCCGGACAGAATATTCGCGGCAGAGATGTTGCCCCACAACAACACCCACACCAGGATGAGCCAGCACACCATCCACAGGCGCAGCGCGAGGGATCTCATCGAGCGCAGCCTCATCGGTATCCTCTGCTCTTCGCGCAAGCGCTCATCGGTGTCCTCTGCTCTTCGCGCAAGCGCTCATCGGTCGCCCCCCAGGACCGCGCCGATGTACTGACCACGATCGAGCACCTCACCGGCAGCCCGGTCGGCGTAGCCGAAGATCGGGCCGGCGAACAGCGTGAGCATCAGTCCGACCGCGATCAGGGCGCCGGTCGGTGCCAGCATGCCGACCGGCATCCGGCCTACGTCGTCGCGGTCGGCCAGTTCGATGTCCATGGTGTCTTCGGTGTTGTCCAACAGCGCCGCCGGAGCCGGTCCGGACAAGTGGCCCTCGGGGGCATCCTTCCTGGACCGCCAGAACGCCTTGGTCCACACTCGGGCTACCACGTAGAGGGTGAGCAAGCTCGTCGCGACGCTACCCGCGACCAGGATCCAGGCCAGCACCGATCCGGATTCGGCGCCTGCCTCCAACAGCGCGACCTTGCCGATGAACCCCGAAAACGGCGGTATACCACCGAGGTTGAGCGCGGGGACGACGAAGACGAACGCCAACAGCGGACTCGCGGCGGCCAGCCCGCCGAGACGCTCCAGTGTCGACGCACCCGCCTGACGCTCGATCAGACCGACGACGAGGAACAACGTGGTCTGCACCAGGATGTGGTGGGCGACGTAGTAAATCGCGCCGGACATGCCGAGGTGGGTCGACAAAGCGATCCCGAACACCATGTAACCGATGTGGCTGACCAGCGTGAACGACAGCAGACGTTTGATGTCGCTCTGGGCGATCGCACCGAAGATGCCGATCAACATCGTCAACAGCCCGGCCACCAACAGCACCCGATCCATCCCGCCCCCGGGGAACAGCAAGGAATGGGCACGGATGATCGCGTACACGCCGACCTTGGTCAGCAGGCCGGCGAACACCGCGGTGACCGGCGCCGGCGCGGTGGGATAGGAGTCGGGCAGCCAGGCCGACAGCGGAAAGACGGCGGCCTTGATGCCGAATGCGACCAGCAGGACGGCGAACAGCGCCATCCTGGTCCCCTCCGGGACATCGTCGAGCCGGACGGCGATCTCGGCGAGGTTCAGCGTTCCGGTGGCGGCGTACACCAATGCGATACCGAACAGGAACACCAGCGACGACACCATCGAGACCATCACGTAGGAGATGCCGGCCCGCACCCTCTCCTTGCTGGCACCGATGGTCAGCAGTACGAAGCTCGCGGCGAGCAGCACCTCGAAGCCGACGAACAGATTGAACAGGTCACCGGCCAGGAACGCCATGAACACACCGGCCGACAACACCAGGTAGGTCGGTAGGAAGATCGACACCGGTTGGCGCTCATCGCCGTCCCGGATGCCCTGGCCGATGGCGTAGAACACCACGGCCAGCAACACGATCGACGACACCACCAGCATCAGCGCCGACAACCGGTCCACCACCAGCGTCACCCCCAACGGACCCATACCGGGCTCGGTGGGGCCCCAACCGCCCACCTGGACGGCGATGGTCCCGTCCCGGTCGGCCAGATACAGCAGCACCGCCGACACCGCCACGGTCGCCGACAGCGCGAACACCGCGATCACCCGCTGCAGGCGCGGCCGGCGACCGGCGAACAAGGTCGCCGCGGCCGCCAGCATCGGCACCAACACCGGGAGCGGCGTGAGCACCGGGGCGAACTGAGCGCCGATCATCGGGAACCCTCGTGTCCGGGTAGAGCGTCAAGCTCGTCGGGCAGATCGGTGTCCCGGCTGACATCGGGCAGCGGCCGGTCCTCGAGTTCGTCGTCCTCCTTGCCGGAAAGCTGGGACACCCTGGTGTCCTCGGGGTCGTTGCTGACCTCCTCGATGGTGTTGATGCGGTAGGACCGGTAGGTCAGTGCCAGCACGAACGCGGCCACGCCCATCGTGATCACGATGGCGGTCAGGATCATGCCCTGGGCCAACGGATCCGCGGTCGCCGCCTCGGTTCCGCTGGTGCGTCCGCGCACCGGCGGATTTCCCGGGGGTCCGCCCGCGTTGAGGATCAGCAGGTTGATGGCATTGCTGATCAGCAGCAGGCCCAGCAGCATCCGGGTCAGGTTGCGTTCCAGCAACAGGTAAACCCCGGCGCTGGTCAGTACGCCGATCACGATCAGTGGGATGAGGTAGACGGTCATTGCTGCCTCGCGATCCGGGCGGGTTGGCGCCGCAGCTGTTCACTCATCTCGACATCGATGCGGGCCCCGAGGCTGCGCAGCACGTCGAGGACCAGACCGACCACGATCAGATACACCCCCAGGTCGAAGAACAGCGCGGTGACGAACTTGACGCTGCCCAGGACGGGGACGTCGAACTCGATCACCGCCGAGGACAACACCGGGGCGCCGAGCAGCAGCGACGCCGCGGCCGTGCCGGCGGCCAGAGCGAGACCGGCGCCGAGCACCTTGCCCGCATCCAACGGAAGCGTCTCGCCGAGCTCGTAGCGACCACCGGCCAGGTAGCGCAACACCAGTGCCAGACCTGCCATCAGCCCGCCGGCGAAACCGCCGCCGGGCACGTTGTGACCGGCGAAGAAGAAGTAGGCCGAGAGCACCATCATCACCGGGAAGATCAGCCGGGTGGCGACCTCGAGAACCAGCGATCGGTGCTTGGGGTCGCGCAGCCCGCTGCCGCGCAGCCAGGTCACGTCGCCCGCGGCGGGGCTGATGTTGTAGGTGGCGGGCAGCTGACCGATATCGGGTTGGCCGGCATCAGAGACGCGCGGTGCGGCGCCGAAGCGCCTGCTGCGGAACACCATCGACGCGACACCGGTGGCGGCCACCAGCAATACCGACACCTCACCCATGGTGTCCCAGGCCCGGATGTCCACCAGGATGACGTTGACCGTGTTCGAGCCGTGACCGAGGACGTACGCGGCCTCGGGCAGCAGCTCCGCGATGGGTCGCCCGGTGCGGGCCGCGATGGCGAACGCCCCCACCGTGGCGACCGTGACACCCACCGCGACCGCGAGGGCGGCCCGCGGCACCCGGAAGCGCGTGTTCTCGGCATGGCTGGTCTCGGCCGGCAGTGTGCGCAGCACGAGCACGAACGCGACCAGCGTCAGCGTCTCGACCAGGAACTGCGTCAACGCGAGATCCGGTGCGCCGTAGAAGGCGAAGATCGCCCCGCAGCCGTAACCGGTGACGCCGACCAGCAACACCGCGGCGAGCCGGTTGCGCATGACGACAGCCGCCAGCGCCGCGGCGATCATCAACAGGCCGACCACCACCTTGGGTGGGGAGTCCGACAGCGCCAGCTCCGGACGGTCACGCCCGCCCAGCGACAACACGACCAGGGGCAACAGCACCAGGGTGATCAGGATGAACGACTGAGTCTGGGGCAGCGAACCGCGCTGGGTCAGCGCGGTCAACCGCACTGACATCACGTCCGCGCCGCGGATCACCGCGTCGTAGATGCGGTCGGCGTTGCCCAGCGGGAGGAACCGCAGCTGGCCGCGCCCGGCCGCCGCGTACACCGCGATACCGGCGAGCAGCACCAGCATCGACAGCAGCAGCGGCAGGTTCACGCCGTGCCACAACGCGAGGTGGTAGTCACCGCCCTGGTAGTCGGCCGGGTTGGGCAGGGTGGAGCTGTAGTTGCCCAGGACACTGTCGAGGGGTGCGGGCCACAGACCGAACAACAGGCCGGCGCCGGCCAGGATCGCGGGCGGGATCAGGAATCCCGTTTCGGGCCGGTGCATCTCGGTGACCCGCGTGCTCGGCTGTGGCAACCGCTTGCGACCGAAGGCCCCGAACACGAAGCGCAGCGAGTAGGCGGTGGTCAGCACCGATCCGGCGACGATGCCGGCGAGCACGTACGGCGACGCCGCCCCCAGGTACGGACTGTGCAGCACCGTCTCGAAATCCGCCTCCTTGGCGACGAACCCGAAGAACGGCGGCAGCGCGGCCATGCTGGCCGCCGCGGCGCAGCCGATCACCAGCAACGGCCTGCTGCGGTCTCCCAGCCAGGCCAGCCGTCGGATGTCGCGGGTGCCGGTGGCGTGGTCGATGATCCCGACCACCATGAACAGCGCCGCTTTGAACATCGCGTGCGCGCACAGCATGGCCAGTCCGGCGAGCATCATCTCGCTGCCGCCGACCCCGACCATCACGGTGATGAAGCCAAGCTGGCTGACGGTCCCGAAGGCCAGGATCAGCTTCAGGTCGTACTCGCGGATGGCCCGCCAGCCGGCCAGCAACATGGTCAGCAGCCCGAGGGTCACAACGGTCGGCCGCCACTCGGGGCTGTCGGCGAACCCGGGCGTCATCCGCGCGATCAGATACACGCCGGCCTTCACCATTGCTGCCGCGTGCAGGTATGCGCTGACCGGTGTCGGCGCGGCCATCGCCCCCGGCAGCCAGAAGTGCATCGGCACGATCGCCGATTTCGACAGCGCGCCGACCAGGATGAGCACCACCGCCACCGACGCGGCCAGACCCGACGGCGGATCGGCGATCAGTTCCGAGAGCAGGAAGGTGCCCGCGATATTGCCGATGATGACGATGCCGACCAGCATCGCCAGCCCGCCGAACGTGGTCACCAGCAGCGCCTGCATCGCCGAACGGCGACTCGTCGCCCGTTCGGCATAGTGCCCGACCAGCAGGAACGACAGAACCGTGGTGATTTCCCAGAACACGTAGAGGACGAGCATGTTGTCGCTGGTCACCAGCCCGAACATGGCGCCGGAGAACGCGACCAGTTCGGCGGCGAAGCTGGGCAGGCGCTTCTCGCTGCGGCCGTCGTGGTGATGGAAGTAGTCGGCGCAGTACAGCAGGACCAGCGCACCGATCCCCAGCACCAGCACGCTCATGATCGCGGCGAGCGCGTCGAAGCGCAGCGTGATGTCCATCGACAGGACGGGGACCCAGGGGACGTCGACGGTGTGCGACTGTCCCCGTGCCGGCCAGTTCTGCAGCACCCAGATCAGCGAACCCAGCGGCACCAGCGCCAGCGGGTAGAACGCCATCCGGCCCCAGCGGTATACGAGCAGCGGTGCCACCACGGCGGCGACTGCGTGGGCAGCGAGGATGGCGAGCATGGCTCCGTCTCGTCGTGGGCGGCAGCTGTCGGGCGGCTTTGCCGTCGGGCAGGTGGACATGCAGCGTCAGCCGTACTGACTCTGGAGTTGCTTCAGTCTACGGTGCCCTCAACGACCGCTTTGATGTGCTCTTCCACACCGGCGGCGGAGACGAACAGCAGCTCGTCGCCGGCGCACAGCAGGTCGTGCGGTTCAGGAATGATCAGTCGGTTGCCGCGGACCAGGGTCACCAACGCACTGTCGGGCGGCATGGCGAGGTCGCGGACCCGCCTGCCCACCGCCGGCCCGTCCGCCGGCAGGGTGAACTTCGCGATGTTGGTGACGCTCGGCTGCAGCGCCGATCGGGAGTCCTTGCCGAGCGCCATCAGCCGTACCAGATGCCCGACGTCGATCGCCCCCTCGACGGAGGCCACCATCGCCAGAGGCGTCGACACCGCCACGTCGACCCCCCACGCCTCGGTGAACAACCATTCGTTGCGGGCGTCGTTGATCCGGGCGACCACGCGGTCGATCCCGAACTCACTTTTCGCCAGTAGCGCCATCGCGAGGTTGGCTTTGTCGTCGCCGGTGGCCGCGATCGCGACATCACAGACCTGCATCTCGGCTTCTTCGAGCGAGGACACCTCGCACGCGTCGGCCCACAACCACTCGGCGCCCGGCACCGTCGCGGGTTCGTAGCGGGTGAACTCCTTCTCGATGAGCAGCACCTTGTGCCCATAGCCCACGAGTTCCTGCGCGACCGATCGGCCGACGGCGCCCGCACCCGCAATGGCGATGCGCATCGAGTCTCCTTCACACCCGGCCCGGGGACGGTCCTGATTTACTGACTCCGGTGACCCTGCACCAGCTTTATGTGGCGCTGCTCATCGGCGGCCTCGTGCTGCTGGCGAGCATCGCCGCGACCAGGCTGGCGACCGGAATCGGCCTGCCCAGCCTATTGCTGTTCCTCGGCGTCGGTGTGCTGGTCGGGGAAGCCGGTCTGGGACTGCAGTTCGACAACCCGCAGCTCGGGCAGGTGCTGGGTACCGCGGCACTGGCGGTCATCCTGGTCGAGGGCGGTCTCACCACCCGGTTCAACGACATCCGCAAAGTCCTGGCGCCCGCGGGCGTGTTGGCGACGGTCGGTGTCGCGACCAGCACCGTGGTCACCGCGACGGCCGTGCACCTGTTGCTCGGGATGGACTGGCAACTGGCTCTGCTGCTGGGGGCGGTCGTCTCCAGCACCGACGCCGCGGCGGTGTTCTCGGTGCTGCGGGTGGTGCCGCTGCCGCGGCGGCTGAGCGGTCTGCTAGAAGCGGAGTCGGGCTTCAACGACGCCCCCGCGGTGATCCTGGTGGTGTTGTTCAGTGCGACACCGCTGGACCTCGATCCGGTGGCGGTCGTGGGGACGCTGGCCTACCAACTTGCGATCGGCACCGTGCTGGGTCTGGGCTGCGGGGCGTTGGGCGCGATGACGTTGCGGCGCATCGCATTGCCTGCAGCCGGTCTGTACCCGCTGGCGACCTTCGGTCTCGGTATGGTCGCGTTCGCCGCGGCCGGCGCGGCATATGGCAGTGGATTCCTGGCCGCCTACCTCGCCGGTGTGGTGCTGGCCAATTCCGGCCTGCCGCACCGGTCGGCGACGCGGTCTTTCGCCGAGGGCTCCGGCTGGCTGGCCCAGATCGGCGTCTTCGTCATCCTCGGTCTGCTGGTGTCGCCCGGTGAGCTTCTCGACGAGGTGGTGCCGGCCGTCGTCGCCGGCCTGGTGCTGCTGCTGTTGGCCCGCCCACTCTCGGTTGTGGTGTCGCTGATCGGGTTTCGGGTGCCCTGGCGCGAGCAGGCCTTCCTGTCGTGGGCAGGTCTGCGCGGCGCGGTGCCGATCGTGCTGTGCACCTACCCGATCGTCGCGGGAGTGTCGGACAGCTGGCGACTGCTCAACATCGTGTTCATCCTGGTCGTGCTGTTCACCGTGATCCAGGGTCCCAGTCTGAGACTGGTCGCCGGATGGCTGCAGCTGATACCGCGCGACACCACCCGCGAGATTCAGGTGGACGCAGCACCGTTGGACGTGCTGGGCGCCGAACTGCTGACCATGACCGTGCTGCCGGGGTCGCGGCTGCACAACGTGACGGTGTTGGAGCTGCGGCTGCCCGATCCGAGCGTGATCACGCTCATCGTCCGGGCCGGTCAACCATTCGTCCCGCAACCGGTGACCCGGCTGGAGATCGGCGACGAACTGATGATCGTGACGACGTCGCAGACCCGCGACCTTGCTGAGCGGCGGCTGCGGGCGGTCAGCCGGCGCGGCAAGCTCGCGCACTGGTTCGACGAGTACGGCGACCCGGCCTGACACTGCCGGGCTCGCGAGTGTGCGCTCACGGTCGTGCGGGCGTCGCCGCTGCTACCGAGAGCGCACGTTGGCGAAACCGCCGGGGCACGGGGGGAACGCGTACCGGATGGGCGCGGCGTGGGCGAGCAGACCGAGACCGGCACCCAGGATCGGCCACACCGGCCAGAAGTACCACGCTCCCGATGCCAGTCCGACCACGAGCCAGACGGTGAGCACGATGACGACCATGGCCAGGTAACCCGCGACGTGCAGGTGGATGCCGCGACGGGCCGCCGCGGTCCGGGCTGCCCGACGCCGGGGGTCGTTGCGGCGCAACTCGGCCACCGGCAGATCCGCGGTCAGCAGGCGTAGGTCAGGGGTGGTGTGCGCGTCGTACACCGTGGTCAGCCGGTTCTCGTATTCGGTCATGTCGAGATACCCCTGCGCCAGCGCCAGGCCGAGCAGATTCGCGGTGTTCTCGCGATCGCGGTCACCGGCGCGGACCTCGGGGGTGGCGGCGTTGGAGCTCACGGTTACCTCCAAATCTTGACGCTGACAAGTTCGACCATGCCACCGGAACTAGCCAGTGTCAAGATTATTTCTGTCCCGGCCGTAGGAGACGCCCGGCCCAGGTCAGCGGGTGTCGGCGAACGCCCGCAGCGACTCCACCTGCACGGGATCCAGCGACGGTCGCACGGTGTCGCGCGCGTTGGCGACGTCGGCCGCGGTCACATCGGCGGCGTCGATCGACCGTCGCATCGCCGTCAGCGCGGCCTCCCGCAGCAGTGCCACGCAGTCCGCAGCGCTGTACCCCTCCAGCTCCTCGGCCAGACTCGCCAGATCGACGGCGTCGGGGCCCTCCGAGGCCAGCGGTACCGACTTGCCTGCCGTGCGCAGAATCTGGGTGCGCGCCTCGGCATCCGGGGGCTCGACGAACACCAGTTTCTCCAGCCGGCCGGGCCGCAGCAACGCCGGGTCGATCAGGTCCGGGCGGTTGGTCGCACCGAGAACCACCACATCGCGCAGCGGTTCGATCCCGTCGAGTTCGGTGAGCATCGCCGCCACCACGCGGTCGGTCACCCCAGAGTCGAAGCTCTGCCCGCGCCGCGGCGCCAAGGCATCGATCTCATCGAGGAACACCAGCGACGGCGCGGAGTCGCGGGCCCTGCGGAACAGCTCCCGCACCGCCTTTTCCGACGAGCCGACCCACTTGTCCATCAGCTCGGCACCTTTGACCGCGTGCACGCTGAGCCGGCCCGAACTCGCCAGCGCCCGGACCACGAACGTCTTACCGCACCCCGGCGGTCCGTAGAGCAGCACGCCGCGTGGCGGCTGCACGCCGAGCCGTTGGAACGTCTCGGGATGCTGCAGGGGCCACAGCACCGCCTCGGTCAGGGCCTGCTTGGTCTCAGCCATGTCGCCGACGTCGTCGAGTGTCACCGAGCCGACCGACACCTCCTCGGTGGCTGAGCGTGACAACGGCCGGATGACGCCCAACGCCCCGGTCAGGTCCTCCTGCCGCAGCGCCGGCACCTCACCGGTCTCACTTGCGCGCGCCGCGGCCCGCAAAGCTGCCTCGCGGACCAGTGCGGCCAGGTCGGCTACCACGAAACCCGGTGTGCGCTCGGCGATCTCGCTGATATCGAGCTCTTCTGCCGGTACGTCGCGCAACAGCACCTCCAGAAGCTGCGCCCGAACCGCGCCGTCGGGCAGGGTCAGCCCGAGTTCGCGGTCGCACAGATCCGGTGCGCGCAATCGCGGGTCGACGCTGTCGGGCACCGCCGTGGTGGCCACGAACGCGACACCCCGGGTCGCCACCGCCGCGCGTAACTCGGTCAGTATCAACGTGGCGACCGGGTCGGGTGGCAGGGGAAGCAGAGCGTCGACGTCGGTCACCAACAGGACGCCACCGCCGTCGCGCACGGCTCCGACCGCGGAGGACACCTTCGCCAGCCGGTCTTCAGCGCGCAGCGATCCGACCTCCGGTCCGTCGAGCTCGATCAGCCGCCTGCCCGCACACACGGTCCGCACCACCGTCGATTTGCCCACCCCGGCCGGACCGGACACCAGTACGCCGAGATTCGCCGTCGCGCCGAGCTTTTCGAGCAGGTCGGGTTGGTCCAGCGCGAGCTTGAGCCACTCGGTCAATCGGCCGGCCTGGGCGTGCGAGCCCTTCAGATCGTCATAGCTGACCGCCGGCACCTTGGACTGGACCGAGGTGGTGACCACATGCCGGCCGGTGACCTGCGACGGCACCGGACGCTCCGAGCCCGCCGGCGCGCCCCAGTCGACCAGCGAATTGGGTTGCACGCTCACCGGCCCGGACGGATCGACGGAGGTGACGGTCAACAACTCCGAGGTCCAGGTGATACCCACCGAGGACGCCAGCGCCGCGCTGGCTTCGGAGGTGGACACGCCGGGCCCGAGATCGCGCGGCAGCAGCGACACGGTGTCACCCACGGTCATCACCTTGCCCAGCAGGGCCTGGCGCAGGGTCGCCGGGGCGACCGAGCGGGTGGCCAGGTTGGATCCGCTCAGCGTGACGTACCGTGCGCCGTAGACGGTGACCGGCGCGACCAGCACCGAGGCGTCCTCGCGCAGTCCGGCGTTGGACAATGTCACGTCATCGAGCAGCGCGGTGCCTGTGGGTGTGCCTGCCGGAGCGACTCCGACCACGGCCGCGGTGGTACGCGAACCGGTCAGCGAGACGGCATCCCACTCGCGGATGCCCAATGCGGCAATCGCTTCGGGGTGGAGCCGGACCACTCCGCGGCGCGAGTCCAGTGCCGACGTGTTCAGCCTCGCCGTCAGCGTCAGGTGCGGGCGCGGCGATCGATCCGCGCCGGTCTGGTGCACTTCGGACACGTCACCCACGCGGCGGCCTGCGTAAGCCCAGCCGGGCCATCGAGCGGCGATGTGGCTGGGTGCGGCGGATCGCCCGCCGGGCGGCACGCTGCTGTCGTGGTTTGTCGTCCCAGACTTCGGGGTGCTCGGCGAGGAACCGGCGGGTGCGGATCGCGAACGGTATGTGCAGGAAGTAGGCCACGATGATGGCCAGGATGACCAGGTAGCCGTACAGGATCGCGGCCGCGACACCGATGGCCAGCAGGGCCAGCAGCGGGACCACCATGTTCGGCGGCACCGAGAACGTGTGGATCTTGCGCATCGGCAGGGTGCTGACGACGAGCAGCGAGACGGCGATCATCCAGATCACCACCGCCGGTTCGGAGGTCCACCAACCGTCGCCGAACTGCATCTTGGCCGCCAGTGGGCCGATCGCCCCGATCGCACCGGCGGGCGCGGGCATTCCGGTGAAGTACTTCTTCTGGTAGGCGGGCTGGTCGACGTCGAGCATCGCGTTGAACCGGGCCAGCCGCAACACGATGCACACCGCATAGAGCAGCACCACGATCCAGCCGATGCGCGAGGTCGACAGTAGTGTGCCGTAGACGATGAATGCCGGTGCGACACCGAAGTTCACCGCGTCGGCCAGGGAGTCGAGCTCCTCGCCCATCCGCGACGTGGCCTTCAACGCGCGGGCCAGCCGGCCGTCGAGGGCATCGAGGATTGCTGCGATCGCCAGGAACGCCATCGCCTCTGTCGGCCGGTTGTCCAGTGCGAACTTCACCGCACTCAGGCCCAGACAGATCGCGGCCACCGTCATCGCGCTGGGCAGGATGCGGACGCTGACGACGGGCGCCTTGAGGCGGGGCCTCATCGGGGCAACTCGGCCAGCACGGTCTCGCCCGCCAGGGTCCGCTGTCCCACCGTGACCAGGATCCGGGACCCGGCGGGCAGATAGGTGTCCAACCGCGAGCCGTAGCGGATGAGACCGTAGGTGTCGCCGAGGCCGATCTTGTCGCCGGGCTCGACGTCGCAGACGATGCGTCGGGCCAGCAGCCCGGCGATCTGCACCGCGATGACCTGGTCGCCGTCGGCGTTGCGGATGACGACGCTGTTGCGCTCGTTGTCCTCGCTCGCCGCGGCGAGGTCCGCCGAACCGAACAGCCCGGGGCGGTGACTGACCGCGACCACCTCACCGCCCAGCGGCGCCCGCTGAACGTGGGCGTCCAAAAGCGACAAGAAGATGCTCACCCGCGGCAAAGGTGTTGCAGGGAGCCCCAATTCGGCCGGCGGTAGCTCCTCTTCGATCAGGCAGATGAGTCCGTCGGCCGGCGCCACGACAACGTCGGGACGGGTCGGCGGGGTGCGCGGTGGGTGGCGGAAGAACGCGGCGTTGGCTGCCGCCGACGCCAGCCCGACGCGGCGCAACCAGCGGCTTCTGCGGCCCGCCAGCGCCACCGCGATGCTGGCGCCGACAAACGGCAGACCGGCGCGGTGCATCGGGGGAACGGAGGTGCGAACCAGGGCCGCCAGGCGCGCTGGTCCTGTCTTGAGGTCGGGGCGTCTGGCCATCGTGTGCGAGAGTCTACCGACGAGCGCTTGCGCGAGGAGTAGTCAGCACCACGAGCGCTTGCGCGAGGAGTAGTCAGCACCACGAGCGCTTGCGCGAAGAGTAGTCAGCACCACGAGCGCTATCGCAGGTCCCACACCGGGACCCGGGAACCGGCGGCGACCTCGGCGGTGTCCTCGTCGAGCTCCAGCAGGCAGTTCGCCGAGGCGAGCCAACGCAGATGATGCGATGCCGGCGGCCCGTAGCTGGTGACGGTGTCGGTGGCCGGGTCGTACACGCCGCGGCGGAACTGGCGTTTGCCGCGCGGTGAGACCAGGTCCTCGCTCAGCATCGCGGTGCGCCGTGGCCGCTCGGTGTCGGGTAGGCCCATCGCGGCGCGCAGCGCCGGCCGCACGAACACCTCGAAGGACACCAGCGCGCTGACCGGGTTGCCCGGCAGCGTGACGATCGGGATGCCGTCCGCGCCGACGCGCAGGCGGCCGGCGCCCTGCGGCATACCGGGTTGCATCGCCACCTTGACGAACTCGACTCCCGCCTCGGACAGCGCGTCCTTGACCACCTCGTAGGCGCCCGCGCTCACCCCGCCGGTGGTGATGATCAGGTCGGCCCGATCCGCATAGCTGCTCAGGATGTCCCGGAATGCGTCGACGTCATCGCCGGTCATGGGGGCTGCCACCACCTCGGCCCCGGCGTCGCGGACGGCGGCGGCCAGCATGACGCCGTTGGATTCGTAGATCTGGCCCGGTTGCAGCGGGGTGCCGGGACCGACCAGCTCGGTACCGGTCGACACCACGAGTACCCGCTGCCGTGGCGTCACCCGAATCTCGTCGAGGCCCAGCGCGGCCACCAGCCCGAGGACGGCGGGAGTCACCACCTGACCGGACTGCAGCACCGTGGTTCCGGCGGCGACGTCCTCCCCGGCGCGGCGGATGTGCTGACCCGGCCGGGTGGCCGCACGGATCGTCACGGTGTCCACGGCGCCGTCGGTCGCCTCGACCGGGACGACGGCGGTGGCGCCTGCGGGCAGCGGCGCGCCGGTCATGATCCGGTGTGCGGTGCCGGCCGCGAGCGCCGGGACGTCGGTGCGGCCCGCGGGAATGTCCGCGGCGACCGGCAGCCGGACCGGGGTGTCCTCGGTCGCAGTGGCGATGTCCTCGGAGACCACCGCATAGCCGTCCATCGCGGAGTTGTCGAAACCGGGCAGCGACAGCGGCGCGGTGATGTCGGCGGCCAGGGTCAGGCCCAACGCGTCGGCGATCGGGACCATGCGCGGCGTCCGGGTGGAAATCAGCCCGGCGACCACCCGCCGATGTTCGTCGACAGGGCGCATCACAGGTCGTACTTCACGCCGGTCAGCTCCTCGGAGACCGTCCACAGCCGCTCCTGCACGTCCACGTCGTGGGACTTGCGGTTGGATTGCACCAGCACCGGATGACCGACCAGCTCACGGAAGCCCGACGGCCCGTAGTACTGGCCGCCGCGCGCCTTCGGGTCGGTGGCGGCGCGCAGCGTCGCCAGCGCCCCGACCGCGGGACTGTTGGTGACCAGCCCGGTCAGCGCGGCGACGCCGGGCAGCCCCGAGCCAGGGATGTGGCGCATCAACTCGGTGTTGGAGATCCCCGGGTGGGCGGCCACGGCGAGGGTGGGTGCGCCCTTGGCGGCCAGCCGGCGCGCCAGCGTGTAGCTGAACATCAGGTTGGCCAGCTTGGACTGCCCATAGGCGGCGACCCGGTTGTAGCGGCGCTCCCACTGCAGGTCGTCGAAGTGGATGTCGGCCTGGATGTTGTGGGCGATGGAAGCGACGCTGACCACCCGCGAACCTTCGACAGGGAGCAACCGGTCCAGCAGCAGGCCGGTGAGCGCGAAGTGGCCGAGGTGGTTGGTGCCGAACTGGAGCTCGAAACCGTCGCTGGTGGTCTGTTTGGGCGGATACATCACCCCGGCGTTGTTGATCAGCAGGTCGATGCGGGGATGCGCGGTGCGCAGTTCCTCGGCGGCGCGGCGCACGCTGGCCAGCGAGGACAGGTCGAGTTCCTGCAGCGTGACGTCGGCGCCCGGGGTCTGGCGGGTGATCCGCTCGACGGCTTGGGCGCCCTTGTCCAGGTTGCGCACCGCGATGACGATGCGGGCGCCGCGACCCGCGAGCACCGCGGCGGTCTCATAGCCGATGCCGGTGTTGGCTCCGGTGACGACGGCCACCCGGCCGGACTGATCGGGGACGTCGGCGGCGGTCCATGTGGAGGTCATGGGGTTCAACTTACGGTCGGGGACGGGCGCGGCGCACCGTGTCCGGCCCGCGCAACTAGGCTCGAAGCGTGCACCTGGTCGAACCGGCGCACCCGCCGAGCCGGAAAGCGCCGCTTGTCTGGGCCATCGGGGCCGCCGTCCCGTGGGCCTTCGCGGTGGTGGGTCAGGCGGTGTGGTTCGTCCTCGACGGACGGTTGCCGTGGCTGCACCTGCTGCTGGCCGCCGGCACCCTGCTCGGCATGGTGGTGTCGGTGGTGATCGCGCCGCTGTGGCGCTACCGCGTGCACCGCTGGGATCTCGACGCGACGGCCGTCTACACGAGGACGGGCTGGCTGGTCCAGGAACGCAGAATCGCCCCGATCTCGCGGGTTCAGACCGTCGACACCTACCGCGGACCGCTGGACCGGCTGTTCGGACTGGCCAACGTGACGGTGACGACGGCGTCGTCGGCCGGGGCGGTGCGCATCGTGGCGCTCGACAACGGGGTTGCCGAGTGGGTGGTGGCCCGCCTCACCGATATCGCCGCGCTGGGCGCCGAGGACGCCACGTGAGCGTCGGGGAATGGTCCCGTCTGAGTCCGCGCATGCTGCTCGTGCATCCCGTACACGAAGTGGTCCGCCAGATCCCGGTGCTGGTCGGGTCGTTCGTAGTCGGTTCGGCGACCGGAAATCCGCTGTGGACGGTGATCGGTGTGGCGCTGGTGGTCGGCTACGGGCTCGCGCGCTGGTTCACCACGACCTACCGGATCGGCCCCACCGACGTGCAGCTGCGCACCGGGGTGCTGCAGCGCAGCGTGCTGTCGGTGCCGCGCAACCGAATTCGATCGGTGTCGACCGACGCCCGGTTGTTGCACCGCCTGCTGGGCCTGACCGTCCTGCGGATCAGCACCGGTCAGGAGGCCAGGGGGGACACCTCGTTCGAACTCGACGCGGTGCCCGCCCAGGAGGTGGGCCGCCTGCGCGCGGTGCTGCTGGCCGAATCGCTGGAGTCCCCGGCCGGCAGCGCCGACACCGGTCGGGTGCTGGCCCGCTGGCAGCCGACGTGGTTGCGTTTCAGCCCGTTGACGTTCACCGGACTGGTGCTGATCGTCGCCGCGCTCGGGTTCGCCGCCCAGCCGGGTCTGCTTCCCGCGCTTCGCGATTCGTCGCTGGGTCGGCAGGCGCAGACGGTCGCGGAGAGCGTGGGGGTGCTCACGGCGGTCGCCGTCGGCGTCGCCGGCCTGCTGCTGGCTTCGGTGGCGCTGTCGGTGGCGCAGTCGCTGCTGACCTACGGCAATCTGTTGCTGCGCCGCGACGCCGAGGTGCTGCACCTGTCGCACGGGCTGGTGCGGGTGCGCGAGCACACCTTCGACATGCGCCGGTTGCGTGGCGGCACCCTGCGCGAGCCGCTGCTGGTGCGGTTGTTCGGCGGTGCCCGGCTGGACGCGGTGATGACGGGTGTCGCCGGTGTGGGGGAGGCATCACAGCTGCTTCCGCCGTGCCCCCGCGGCGTCGCCGAGACGGTGCTGGCCGATCTGATCGCGCGACCCGACGCCGTCGCGGGCCCCTTGAGGGCACATGGCCCGGCGGCGACCCAACGCCGGTGGACCAGGGCGATGGCGCTTCCCTCGGTGGTGGCGGCCGGCCTGATCGTGACGGCCGCGACCGCCGGCGTGCCGGCCTGGGGTTGGTCGGCATTGGCGGTGTTGGTGCTGTTCAGCGCATTTCTGGCCTTCGACCGCGCGCGGTCGCTGGGGCATCGGGTCGGCGGTGGCTGGCTGGTGGCCAGGCAGGGCAGTATCCAGCGTCGCCGCGACTGTGTGTCCGCCTCCGGCATCATCGGATGGACGGTGCGCCAGTCCCTGTGGCAGCGCAGGGCGGGGGTGGCCACGTTGGTCGCCGCCACGGCGGCAGGTGTGAAGCGCTACGAGATCGTCGACGTGCCCGCCGACACCGCCTGGTCGATCGCGGCGACGGTCTCCCCGTGGATCGCAACGAGCTCCTGGGCACGCCGGTAGCGGGGCCCGAGTTGCGCTCCCCGGTCGGCGGTTTACTGTGCCAGCATGGCTATCGGCGGGGTGTTGTTCGACATCGATGGCGTTCTGGTGACGTCATGGGAGCCGATCGCCGGTGCGGCTGAGTCTCTTCAGGTGTTGGCGGACAACCAGATCGCGCGCGCCTATCTGACCAACACGACGACCAGGACCCGCGCCCAGATCGCCGACCTGCTGACCGAGGCCGGGATGGCGGTGCGTGCCGACGAGGTCATCACCGCGGCGGTGCTGACTGCGGACTATGTCCGTGACCGCTACCCCGATGCGCGGTGCTTCCTGGTCAACAGCGGTCAGATCGCCGAGGACATGCCCGGCATCGACATCGTCTACTCGACCGAGTTCAGCGGTCGTCGGGCGCCGGAGCCGCCGGATGTGGTGCTGCTCGGCGGCGCCGGACCGGAGTACAGCCATCTGACACTGTCCTGGGTCTACGACTGGATGGCCCAGGGCGTTCCGGTGGTGGCCATGCACCGCAGTACCTCATGGACCACCGTCGACGGGCTGCGCATCGACACCGGGATGTATCTGATCGGCATGGAAGAGACGTCGGGCCGCAAGGCCACCGCCGTCGGCAAACCCGCTCCGGAGGGCTTCTTGTCGGCGGCGGCCCGACTGGGGGTCGATCCCGACGAGATGTACATGGTCGGCGACGACCTCAACAACGATGTGCTCGCCGGGCAGGTGGTCGGGATGACGGGCGTGCTGGTGCGCACCGGCAAGTTCCGTCAGGACACTTTGGACCGTTGGGCGGCTGACGAATTCGCGATGCAGCCGAATCACGTCATCGACTCGGTGGCTGACCTGCCGGACCTGCTCGACCTGTAGCGTCGACGGGGTGAGCACCGACGCGCACCGCCGCAGGCCGATGCGGTTCGGTCTCACGGCAGCCCTGCCCCGAAGCGCAGCGCAGTCCCGAGAATTCGCGCTGCGCGTGGAAACCGCGGGCATCGATGTCATGACGTTCGCCGATCACCTGGCGCCGACAGTGTCGCCGTTCGTCGGAGCGGCCGCGACCGCCGTCGTCACCTCGCGACTGCGCGTCGGGACACTGGTTGTGAACAATGATCTCCGCCATCCGGTCGACACGGCACGCGAGAGCGCCTCGCTGGCCACGGTGTCCGACGGCCGCTTCGAACTGGGCATCGGTGCCGGACACATGAAATCCGAGTACGACGCCGCGGGAATCGCGTTCGACGACGGCGCCACCCGCGTGTCGCGGCTCATCGAGTCCGTGACGGTGATCCGCGCGTTGCTCGCCGGCGAGCCGGTCGACTTCAGCGGGAAGCACCACCGGGTGTGCGCCGGGGCCGGCGAGATCGTCGCCCCGCCCGCACACCATGTCCCTATCCTGGTGGGCGGCAACGGCACCCGTGTTCTGCAGTTGGCCGGCCACATCGCCGACATCGCGGGCTTCGCGGGCATCACCCACAACCGCGACGCCACCCGCGTGCGGCTCAGCCATTTCGACGGTGCGGGACTGGCAGACCGCATCGCCGTGGTCCGCACCGCAGCGGGTGAGCGGTTCGACCAGATCGAATTGAACGCGTTGATCCAGGCTGTCGTGGTGACCGACGACCGGGAGAGCGCGGCGGTCCGACTGAGCGAGGCGCTGGGCGCCGATCCCGCGCTGCTGCTGGACTCGCCGTTCGTGCTCATCGGGACGCACGAGCAGATGGCCGATCAGCTGGTGGCCCGCCAGCGCGAGTTCGGGGTCAGCTACTGGACGGTGTTCGACGAGTGGGCTGGACGCGCATCGGCGCTGCCCGACGTGGCCGAGGTGATCTCGCTGCTGCGATGAGTTTTCACGCGGCATCGAGTCCAACCGTCATGACCGAGACAATGATTGTGACCACCACCGTCGATGCCCCCGCCGCCGAGGTCTTCGCGGTACTGGCCGATCCGACCCAGCATGCCGCCATCGACGGGACGGGCTGGGTGCGCGAGGCCCTCGACGGCGCGATGCTCACCCATGTCGACCAGATGTTCCGGATCGCCATGTACCACGACAACCATCCCGACGGGAACTACGAGATGGCCAACAAGGTCATCGTTTTCGAACCCGAGCGCGAGATCAGCTGGGAGCCCGGCCAGGCCGGACCGGACGGCGTCGTCGAGTACGGCGGCTGGACATGGCATTACGCGCTGGAACCGGTCGGCCCGGCCCAGACCCGGGTCACATTGACCTACGACTGGTCGGCGGTGCCCGAAGAACTGCGTCGGCACATCGAATTCCCGCCGTTCTCGATCGAACACCTGGACAATTCACTGGCCAACCTGGCGAAACTGGCCGCCGACTGAGAAGTGACGGCGGATACCGGCCGCGCTTCCTAGGCGGTTAACTCGCGCTGCAGCACCCGGACGGCCGCGATGCGCTCCTGCAGCTGTTCGCGCGTCGCCGCGGCCACCGGCGGCCCGCCGCACCGGCGCCGCAGCTCGTTGTGGATCCACCCGTGGGGTCGGCCGGTCCGGTGATGCGCGAGGGAGACCAGCGTGTTGAGTTCGCTACGCAGATCACGCAGCTGCCCGTGGGTGGTTTTCGGCGGCTGCACACCGGACTCGGTGCGCTTCTGCATCTGCTCATCTTGCCTGCGGCGCAGCAGGTCTCGCATCGACGCAGCGTCCAGGAGGCCGGGGATCCCGAGGTAATCGGCCTCCTCGTCGCTGCCGGCGGGGGTTGCCGTCCCGAACGACGAGCCGTCGAAGATCACCTGATCGAGTTCGGCGTCGGCGCCCAGATACTCGACCTTGTTCTCGTCCTCGCCGGGCTCGTCGCGTTTCTGCTCGGCCAGCTCGGCGTCGAGCGGATCCTCGAGAGTCTCCCGGTGCGGCTTGCCCAGGACGTGGTTGCGCTGAGCCTCCATCTCGCTGGCGAGCAGCAGCAGGTTGGGCACCGAGGGCAGGAAGATGCTCGCGGTCTCGCCCGGCCGGCGGGAGCGCACGAAGCGGCCGATCGCCTGGGCGAAGAACAGCGGCGTCGACGCACTCGTGGCGTACACCCCGACCGACAGCCGGGGCACGTCGACGCCCTCGGACACCATGCGCACCGCGACCAGCCACCGCGACGTCCCCGTCGAGAACTGCGAGATCCGGTCCGAGGCGCCCTTGTCGTCGGACAGCACGACGGTCGGCACCTCGCCGGTGATCTTGGTCAGCAGCTCGGCGTAGGCGCGGGCCGCCGTCTGATCGGTGGCGATGATCATGCCACCGGCATCCGGCACGTGCTGACGCTTGCCCTGCAGACGCTTGTCGGCGGCGGCGATCACCGCGGGCATCCATTCGCCCTTCGGGTCCAGCGCGGCCTTCCACGCGCGCGCGGTCTGCTCGGCGGTCAGCGGCTCACCGAGGCGGGCGGCATGCTCCTCACCGGCGCTGTCGCGCCAGCGGGCCTCGCCGGAGTACGCCATGAACATGACCGGCCGCACCACACCGTCGGCGAGCGCATCGGCATAGCCGTAGGTGTGGTCGGCCCTGGAGTGTTTGAGGCCGGTGGGATCCTCTTCGTAGGTGACGAACGGGATGGCGCTGTCGTCGCTACGGAACGGCGTCCCGGTCAGTGCGAGGCGCCGGGTCGCATCATCGAACGCCTCGCGGATCGCCTCACCCCAGCTCTTCGCGTCACCGCCGTGGTGGATCTCGTCGAAGACCACGAGCGTTTTGCGGTTCTCGGTGCGGACGCGGTGCCGGGTGGGGTGGGTGGCCACCTGGGCATAGGTCACGACGACGCCGTGGTACTCCGACGACGTCTGGGCGTTCGAGTTCGAGAACTTCGGGTCCAGGGCGATGCCGTGCCGCGCCGCGGCGTGCGCCCACTGAATCTTCAGATGCTCGGTCGGCACGACGATCGTCACCGTGTCGACGGTGCCTTCGCCGAGTAGTTCGGCGACGATGCGCAATGCGAAGGTGGTCTTGCCTGCACCGGGGGTTGCGACGGCCAGGAAGTCCCGGGGCTTGGCGGTCAGATACTTGACCAGCGCGCGTCGCTGCCAGCCGCGCAGCGCCTGGGCGCCGGGCGCTCCGACGGTGCCGCTCGTGGGCGCCGCATCAGCCCGCACCCACGACTCCTCCCATGTAGAACTCAGGTAGGCCTGCTGTCCGTCACCCCGGGCAGCCCGCAGAACAGCTGTCCGCGACAGCGCGACCGGAATGCAGTCTAGGGCAGGCGCTTCCGCGATCGCATCTCCGCGGCGTGTCCGGATACGGCGTGTCTGTGTGCACTGGGTCCGGCTACTCGACGAAGTGGTTGTCGTTCTTGACGAACCACTCCCGGCGCTCCTCGTCGGTCAGCTCACTCAACTGCGTCAATCCCTCGAAGTAGTGCTCCCTGGGCGCGCCGGGGGCGAACAGGATCAGGATCGATGCCGGGTCGTCGGCCTGGTTGCCGAACCCGTGGATGCCGCCGGGCGGCACGTAGAGGAAGTCGTTGGCGCGCCCGTCCAGCCAGTCGGTGCCGTCGTAAAGGGACAGGGTGCCCGATAGCACGAAAAACGCCTCGGACATGCCGCGGTGAAAGTGCGGCCCGGGACCGCCGCCGCGCGGTGCGATGTCCACGCGGTACAGGCCGTAGTCGCCTCCGGTGTCCCGCCGGCCGGCCAGATAGCGGTACTGCACCAGCCCGAACGCGTCGTGATCGGGTGGCTCGTCTCCGCGTTTGAGCCAGGCACTGACCTCCGGCTGGTCGGCTGTGTAGCGCGCCGGCGGGTAGGGCGGGACGTGCTTGAGATCCCACAGCGACATCTTCGGGAGCATATCCGCCGTCCGGCTTCCCGATGCCCGCTTCACGGCGCCGAGCGTGCCCGGCCGGGGTCGGGCGCCACGATCGCGATGGTGCAGGTGGCGGTGGCAATCTGCTGCGCTGACACCAGCTGTGGTGAGAGAATCAGGGTCGCATTTGCGGCCCTGACGGGCCGAGCAGGAGAGTGTGCGATGGCCGTTTCGCGCAAGTGGCTGAAGCCTCTGGTCGCAGTGGCATTACTGCTGCTCGCCGGCGCAGCGGCAGCCCATCCGGTCAGCGCGGCCGAAGAAGCCGTTCTGATTCCGGGGGCCACCCTTTTCAAACCGATCAATCCGTTCTATCCGCTGATCGCGGGCAGCTACCGGTTCATCGGCGCCACCATGCACGATGACGAGACACCTGAGGTGGTGCGCTACTCGCAGGACCCGCTTGCGACGGAGCGCGCGCTGCGGGGCGGGGTCGGGCACGCGGCCGTCGCGGTCCGGCAGGTCGCCGGCGAGGTCGTGGTGATCGGCGAATCGATGGGCAGTATGGTCGCGTCGAGGCTCGCGGCAGAACTGGCCGACGGTCCCGACCCCCCGGCTCCCGACGAGATCAGATTCGTCCTGATCGCGTCGCCTGAGGTGGGGGTCGCCGAGTACTTCAAGGTGGGTACCTATATCCCGATCCTGAACTACCGGGTCAGCCGGGTCCAGGAGTCGCCGTATCCCACGTCGATCGTGATCGGAGAATACGATCCGTGGGCCGATCCGCCCGATCGGCCGTGGAACCTGATAGCTACCGCCAACGCGATGATGGGCATGATTTACGTCCACGGGCCGGCAGGCTGGGGGCTGGACCTTGCCGATGTGCCCGCCGAGAACGTGACGGTCCGCGGAACGGTCACCACCTATTTCGTGCCCACCGCACACCTCCCGCTCACGCGGCCGTTCCGTGATCTGGGAGTTCCCGACTGCGTTGTAGATCTGGCGGACAGCTTTTTGCGTCCTATCGTCGACGCCGGGTACCGCCGCCACGATCAGCCCGGGGACTCGCGCCCGTATTTCTCGGACGGCAAGATCCGCCGTGACCTCGCGCCGCCGGCTCCTCGACGACTCGATGACGGCGACAGTGCCGTCGGTACGGACGCTATGGACGCTGATGCGAGTGGTGAGGGTGAGCGGTTGAATGCGAACCCGGCACCGCAGCGCCGCCCGGGAGTGCGCGACCCGCTCGACCACGATCAGCGGGATGCGCCGGAGTCGACGGGCGACCCGGATGCCGGTGAGTCCTTGGACGACCCGGATGCCCCGCAGACGAGGGACGAGCCGGAGGTGCAGGAGTCCTTGGACCCCCCGGATGCGCCGCAGGAGAGGGACGACCCGGATGCGTCGCAGGGGAGGGACGACCCGGATGCGTCGCAGGGGAGGGACGACCCGGACCCGCCGCGCCGGGAAGCGGTCGGGTGATCGGGCTCAGGACAGCACGGGGACCGGGAAGGTGACCCCGGTCAGCTCCTCGGAGACCGTCCACAGCCGGCGCTGCATCGCCATGTCGTAGGACTGCGCGCTGGAGGCGACGACGACGGGTGCACCACGCCATTGGGCCAGATTGGCCGGGCCGTAGTACTGACCGCCCAGGACACCCGGATCGGTCGCCGCGCGCAAGGAGGGCAGCGCCCCCTCTGCCGAGCTCTGTGCGAGCAGGCCCGCGACGGCCGACACGGCCGGTTGCAGTGCTGCCGGCAGATTTCGCGCAAGTTCGGTGTTCGACGTCCCCGGGTGCGCGGCGACAGCGATGGTCTTGCCACGCGGGGCCAGCCGCCGCTGCAGCTCGTAGGTGAACAGCAGGTTGGCGAGTTTGGACTGGGTGTAGGCACCCATCCGGCTGTAGCGCCGCTCCCACTGCAGGTCGTCCCAGTGGATCGCGCCGCCCATCTTGTGGCCGTTGCTACTGACCGTCACGATTCGGGCCCCGTCGACATCGAGGAGCTTGTCCAGCAACAGACCGGTGAGGGCGAAGTGGCCGAGATGGTTGGTGCCGAATTGCAGCTCGAATCCGTCTTTGGTGGTGCCCTTGGGTGTCGTCATGACACCCGCATTGTTGATGAGCAGGTCGATCGTGTCGAAGCGGGTTCTCAGGGCTTCGGCGGCGGCATGGATGGAGGCCAGCGACGTCAGGTCCAGCTCTTGAACTTCGACGTTCCCGGTGATCCGCGCGGCGGCCTCGTCGCCCTTGGAGGTGTTGCGCACCGCGATCACGACGTGCGCGCCCTTTTCCGCCAGCGCCTTGGCGGTCTCGAACCCCAGGCCGGTGTTGGCGCCGGTGATGACGGCGGTGCGGCCGGACTGGTCGGGGATGTCGGCGATTGTCCAATCGGTCATGTCGGGTCTCCTCGTAGAATGGTCAAACGGGGCAGTCGCTCCGGTTGTTGTCGACTATACGGAACGCGCGCCCCGGTTCGTGTTCGCTGAAAGGGAAATTGGTGGACGCAGCTCGGCCCGGGCGCGGCGAGCCGCGCGATCGACGCTTGCGCGCCGACGCCGCGCGCAACCGGGCCCGTGTGCTTGAGGTCGCCTACGACACCTTCGCCGCGGACGGGCTCGGTGTCCCCATCGATGAGATCGCGCGCCGCGCCGGCGTCGGAGCGGGAACGGTCTACCGCCACTTTCCGACGAAAGAAGCACTGTTCGTGGCCGTCGTGGAGCACCGGCTGCGCCGGGTCTCCGAGCACGCGCGCACGCTGCTGGAGACCGAAGGCCCCGGCGAAGCGCTGTTTGTGTTCTTCCGCGACATGGTGCGCAACGGTGCGGCCGACCACGGTCTGGTCGACGCGCTCGTCGGCTACGGCCTGGACCTGGAGAGCGCCGCACCCGGTGCCGAAGAGATGTTCCTCGGGATGCTCGGCGATCTGCTCGCCGCGGCCCGGGGCGCCGGCACTGTCCGTGACGACGTCGGCGTCGCCGAGGTCAAGGCGCTCCTGGTGGTGTGCAAGGTTCCGCAGCTGTACAGCGAAGCGGTGGCGACCGGGGTGGTCCGGGTGATCGAGGACGGACTGCGGGCCTCCGCAGCCCCGTCGTCAACCTTGCACTCGCCGGGGCCGAGTGCTAAGAATGCAGTTGGCACTCGCGACCAGTGAGTGCTAGGTCGGGCCGGTGAGGTCGGGGCCGCATCTGCGAGCACAGCCCCGATCGTCCGTCGCGGGCATCGAATCCGACCACAAGACGTGCATCCCCAATCCGGAGGAAACACTTCGCAATGGCCAAGACAATTGCGTATGACGAAGAGGCCCGTCGCGGCCTCGAGCGGGGCCTCAACAGCCTCGCCGACGCGGTAAAGGTGACGCTGGGCCCCAAGGGTCGCAACGTCGTCCTGGAGAAGAAGTGGGGCGCCCCCACGATCACCAACGATGGTGTGTCCATCGCCAAGGAGATCGAGCTGGAGGACCCGTACGAGAAGATCGGCGCTGAGCTGGTCAAAGAGGTCGCCAAGAAGACCGACGACGTCGCGGGCGACGGCACCACCACCGCCACCGTGCTCGCTCAGGCGCTGGTCCGTGAGGGCCTGCGCAACGTGGCCGCCGGCGCCAACCCGCTCGGCCTCAAGCGTGGCATCGAGAAGGCGGTCGAAGCAGTCACCCAGACGCTGCTGAAGTCGGCCAAGGAGGTCGAGACCAAGGAGCAGATCGCTGCCACCGCCGCGATCTCCGCGGGCGACACCCAGATCGGTGAGCTCATCGCCGAGGCGATGGACAAGGTCGGCAACGAGGGTGTCATCACCGTCGAGGAGTCCAACACCTTCGGCCTGCAGCTGGAGCTCACCGAGGGTATGCGCTTCGACAAGGGCTACATCTCGGGCTACTTCGTGACCGACGCCGAGCGCCAGGAAGCCGTCCTGGAGGATCCCTACATCCTGCTGGTCAGCTCCAAGGTGTCGACCGTCAAGGATCTGCTGCCGCTGCTGGAGAAGGTCATCCAGTCCGGCAAGCCGCTGCTGATCATCGCCGAGGACGTCGAGGGCGAGGCCCTGTCGACCCTGGTGGTCAACAAGATCCGCGGCACCTTCAAGTCCGTCGCCGTCAAGGCCCCGGGCTTCGGCGACCGTCGTAAGGCGATGCTGCAGGACATGGCGATCCTCACCGGTGGCCAGGTCATCAGCGAAGAGGTCGGTCTGTCCCTGGAGACTGCCGACGTCGCGCTGCTGGGCAAGGCCCGCAAGGTCGTGGTGACCAAGGACGAGACCACCATCGTCGAGGGCGCCGGTGACTCCGACGCCATCGCTGGCCGGGTGGCCCAGATCCGCGCCGAGATCGAGAACAGCGACTCCGACTACGACCGCGAGAAGCTGCAGGAGCGCCTGGCCAAGCTGGCCGGCGGTGTTGCGGTGATCAAGGCCGGCGCTGCCACCGAGGTGGAGCTCAAGGAGCGCAAGCACCGCATCGAGGACGCCGTCCGCAACGCGAAGGCCGCCGTCGAGGAGGGCATCGTCGCCGGTGGCGGCGTGGCTCTGCTGCAGTCGGCTCCCGCGCTCGACGATCTCGGTCTCAAGGGTGACGAAGCCACCGGCGCCAACATCGTGCGTGTCGCGCTGTCGGCTCCGCTCAAGCAGATCGCCTTCAACGGTGGTCTGGAGCCCGGTGTGGTCGCCGAGAAGGTGTCCAACCTGCCCGCGGGTCACGGCCTCAACGCCGCGACCGGTGAGTACGAGGACCTGCTCAAGGCCGGCGTTGCCGACCCGGTGAAGGTGACCCGTTCGGCGCTGCAGAACGCAGCCTCGATCGCGGCGCTGTTCCTCACCACCGAGGCCGTCGTCGCCGACAAGCCGGAGAAGGCCGCCGCACCCGCCGGCGACCCGACCGGTGGCATGGGCGGTATGGACTTCTAAGTCCTGCTCAGAAACGAAGAAGCCCGGTCCCGCAGGGGACCGGGCTTTTTCGTGCCTACGGCCAGCCCGGCGGCGACGACGGACCATCCGAGCCGGGGGCGTATTCGTCGATCCTGCCGTGCTCGTCGTCCCAGTCGGCCAGCAGATCGCTGACGATGCGCCAGCTCTGCTCGGCCTCCTCATCGGTGATCGACAACGTGGTGTCCCCGGCCAGCAGAGCAGCGAGCACCGTCGCGTAGGCCGGCACCGGCGGCGGCGCCGGGTCGGTGCTGAACCGGCGCCGCTCCACGTCGAACGGGTCGTTCTCGCCGTTGACGTCCAGCTCGAGGGTCATCGCGTCGGTGTCGAGATCCAGATGCAGCGTGTTGGGTTCGGGGAACGGGCCGGTGAACGGCGAGTGCGGCACCGGTCGGAAATGCACGCAGACCTCCTTCCGCACCCGGCGCAGCGCTTTGCCGGTCCGCAACCGGAACGGCACTCCGGCCCAGCGCCAGCTGTCGACGTGTACCACGGCATCGACGAAGGTCTCGGTCCCCCGGACCGGCTCGACCCCGTCCTCCTCGGCGTAGCCCAGATAGCGGGCCCGCACGGCATCGGGCCCGCGCAGGGTGCGCACGGCACGCAGCGCTTCGGCCTTGGCGGCGCCCAGCGACGCGGAATCGAGTGCGTGCGGCGGCTCCATCACGACCAGCGCCAGGATCTGGAGCAGATGATTCTGCAGCATGTCGCGTAGCGCCCCGGCGGTGTCGTAGTAGCCGGCCCGGCCCTCCAGTCCCAGCGTTTCGTCGTAGACGATCTCGACCCGGTCGACGTGCTGGTTGTTCCACACCGGCTCGAACAGCCGGTTGGCGAAGCGCAGGCCGAGAATGTTGAGGACCGTGCGCTTGGCGAGGAAATGGTCGATCCGGAAGGTGGCCGATTCGGGCACCAGCCGGTGCAGCAGGTCGTTGAGGCAACGGGCGTCCGCACCGTCGGAGCCGAACGGTTTCTCGACGGCGATGATGGTGCCCTCGGGAACGCCGGCCCGCTCCAGCGCGGTCAGCGTATCGGCGAACACCGCGTTGGGCAGGGCCAGATAGATGATGGGCGGTTCCCCGTCGGTGTGCCGCAGCGCGGCCTGCAGGGTCTGCGGCTCGGTGACGTCACCCCTGATGAACACCGCCGCCTCGGCGACGATGTCGTGCGTCCCGGCCGGCGCGTCGGGATCGTGGCGGGCCAACTGTGCGCTCACCCAGTCGCGGTAGCGGGTGTCGTCGAGGTCGCGGTCGGCCACCGCGATCAGTCGCACGGTGTCGACCCCCGACGCGACCAGATGCGCCAACGACGGTAGGAGCAGCCGGGCGGTCAGATCGCCGGCGCCGCCGAGGACCACCAGCGGGCGCGCCGCGGTCATCGCCGACCCCGGATCGCCTGCGCCAACCGGTGGCCGCTGGCGATCACTCCGATGTGGCTGAACGCCTGCGGGAAGTTCCCCAGGAACGACCCGTCCCGCGGATCGATCTCCTCACTGAGCAGGCCCAGGTGATTGGTCCGGTTGCACAGCGAGTCGTAGAGCTTGATGGCCTCGTCCACCCTGCCCTGGCCGGTCAGGTTGTCGACCAGCCAGAACGAGCACAGCAGAAAGGCGCCTTCGTGGCCTTCCAGCCCGTCGGGCGACACCTCGTGGCGGTAGCGGTAAAGCAGTCCGTCACCGGCGTCGAGTTCGCGCCGGACCGCCTCGACCGTGGCGATCATCCGTGGATCGGTGAACGCGATGACCCGCCGCAACGGGAGCGCCAGCAGCGACGCGTCCAACCCGCCGCGGGGCGACCCGTCGGCGGCCAGCTGTTCGGTGAAGGTGCGGCGGTCGGTGTCCCACGCACCGGAGAGCACCGCGTCGCGGATCTCTTCGCGAGCCGCCCGCCACTGTTCCACCGGCCCCTGGTGTCCGGTGAACTCGGCGATACGCACCGCACGGTCGACGGCGACCTGGCACATCGCCACCGAGTAGGTGAACGGTCGTCCGCTGCCGCGGATCTCCCAGATCCCGTGGTCGGGAGTGCGCCAGTTGTGCACCGCGGCGTCGGCCAGCCCCCGCAGCGTCGACCACAGGTGCCCGTCGATCTCACCGCCGGCGCGCACCCACTGGTAGGCGACGTCGAGCAGTTCGCCGTAGACATCGTGCTGGGTCTGACCGGCCGCGCCGTTGCCCCACCGCACCGGCGGCGAATGCCGCCATCCGCGCAGTCCGTCGTCGACGGTCTCCTGAGGTGGCTGGCCACCGTCGAGGGCGTACATGATCGACGGCCTGCCGTCACGGTCGGCGCAGGCCAGTGTCCAGGACAGGAACGCGTTGGCCTCGCTGGTCAGCCCGATACGCCGCAGCGCGTAGGTGGAGAACGCGGCATCCCGCACCCAGGTGTAGCGGTAGTCCCAATTGCGTTCGCCGCCAACCCATTCCGGTAATGATGAGGTGGCCGCAGCCATGATGCCGCCGGTGGAGGCGTGGTCGAGCAGCTTGAGCGTCAGCGCGGAGCGGCGAACCAGCCCACGCTGCGGCCCCTCGTAGTCGACGCGCGCGGCCCACTGGCGCCATACCTGGGCGGTCCGCTCGGCCAGGGTCTGCACCGAGGTGCCGATATGGGTCTGACGATCGGGGGACCACACCAGCGAACTGTGGTAGCTCTGGCCCGCCCGCAGTTCGACCCGCGCCTCAAGCGCACCGTGGTCGGCCGGGTGCAGTTCGTGGGAGGACCGCAGCTGCAACGGCAATCCGGGGTGATCGGGGCTCTCGATCCGCCAGGCTCCGCCCGCTCGGCCGAACTCACAGCGGCGCCGCGGCGCGAAACGGACCCGCAACGTGACCGCACCCGAGACCACCCGGGCGATCCGGACGAACTGGCCGCGCGCCGACGGCACGATCTCGGTGAGGTCGGCCCCGGCCCGCAGCGCCAGGAAGTCGGTCACTTCGACCACACCGCCCGCACCGCGCAACGTGGTGGTCAGGATGGCGGTGTCATCGCTGTAGCGCTGCTCGCCGCCGTCGAGTCCCTCCGGTGCGATGGTCCAGTGCCCGCCGCGCTCGGAGTCCAGCAGTGAGGCCAGCAGGGGCGGGGCGTCGAACTGCGGTGGGCACAGCCAGCAGACCGCGCCGTCGCGGGCCACCAGCGCGCAGGTGCTGCCGTCGCCGATCAGACCGTGGTCCTCGATGGGCAGGTAGCCGCCGGCGTGGCGCAGCAGGGGTCGGGGGGCGGGCACGGCGTGGGGCAGAGCGGTCATAGTTCCTTTCGGTCGGTTTGTGGCGGATCGAGCAGGTCGGCCAGATGGTCTTGCAGTTCGGACAGCGCCCCGTGGGCGTCGATGTCGCGGTGCAGGATGTGCAGGTGCAGGACGTGCCCGTCGGGGGTCTCGGTGAGGTCGACCGACAGCGTTCCGGGGGTCAGCGTGGCGAAGTCGGTGAGCAGTACGCGACCCAGCGGCGAGGTCAGTTGCACCGGGAAGGTCTCGTCGACCGGGTCGACGTCGACGGGCCGTGCCAGTGCCCGCCGCGCCACGTCGACCGCGCCGCGGACCGAATGGCCCAGGAACCAGCCGACGACGTGTAGCGCTGCCCGCGTCCGCACCGGTAGCGGTCTGCGCGGGGTCGTCACCGGCGCGGACAGCCACAACGTCACCACGGTCAGAACGGTCACGATCGGCAGACCGTAGGACCAGGCGCCCGATCCCTCGGTCAGCAGCCACCACAACCCGGCGAACACCAGTGCGCGCAGCAGCGCGGCCCGCACCCACCGGATCATGACCGCCACCCCAGCAGCAAGGCGAGCCCCAACATCGCGGCCACGGTGATGATGGCCAGTCCGGAGGTGATCCAGCCCGACAGCGCCATCTCGAACCGGTCGCCGGCAACGGGCAGCCGGCGTGGCGTCAATCGCTCGGCGACCCGCGCCGTCAGACCTGCTGCCGACCAACTGCCGGCGCGTCGGGCCGCCGCGACCACCCGGGTGAGCGCGGCTTCCTCCACGACGACGAGATCGCCGGCGGGCAGCAGCGTGCCGTCAGGGTGGCCCAGCCGGCGGGGCAGCAGCTCGGCGTGCGAGAGCGCCCACACCGCCGCGGCGAGCAGCACACCGACCAGCACCGGCCAGCTGGCGTCCCAGACCGTCACCGCGTCCAGTCCGGGCACCGAGACCAGCGGCGCCCAGCGTTCGGCCAGCAGCCAGGTGGCGCCGCTGCCCAGCAGTGCCAGCACCACCCAGCTGTAGAGCGCGGGGTCGGGGTGGTGGGTCGGGCCCTGCTTGCCGTGGATGAGCACCCAGCCGGCGCGGGCCAGCAGCAGCGTCGACACCGTGCCCACCCAGGGCAGCAGATCGGCCAGCTGCACCGGGCCCAGCGCCACCGGGGCGACGGCCTGTTTGGCCGCATACTTGGCCACCGCGCCGGAGCCCAGCGGGGCGCCGGCGACCGCGATCGCCAGCAGGGCCAGCACCGCGAGCACCACCAGCCGCCAACGCCCGGCGTAGTGCCGCTGCCAGATCGCCACGCCGAGGAACAGGCCGCCCTTGGCCACCCCGTGGTGTACCGCGTAGACGACCGCGGCCAGCACGCAGGCCGGGGCCAGGTCGGGTTGCCCCAGCGCGATGCCGACCAGCATGGCCAGGAAACCCATCTGGCTGATGGTGCTGTAGGCCAGCGGCACCTTCGGATCGCTGTGCAGCACCCCCAGCGGCAACGCCAGGAACGCCCCCGACAGCGCCAGCACCGTCAGTGTCAGCCCCCAGCCGGGCAGCGCGACCTCGCCGAGCGGCAGGAAGCGCAGCCAGCCGATCAGACCGGCCTTGACCATGGCGCCGGAGAGGACCGCGCTGGCCGCCGGCGGGGCCGCCGGGTGCGCGAGCGGCAGCCAGACGTGCAGCGGCACCGAGCCCGCCTTGATGCCGAAACCGACCAGCAGCAGCGCCACGATCACGTTGCGCAGCTCGGAGTTCGCGACAGCGGCCGGGGCGTCGGTGACCAGTGCGCCACCGGCGGCCACCACCAGCACCAACGCGCTGAGCACCGCCATCTCCGAGATCATGGTCAGCACCAGATAGACCCGCCCCGCGCGGCGGGCCGACTCCGATCGGGTGTGCACCACGCAGCCGTAGGCGGCCAGGCTCATCACCGCGAACGAGACATAGAAGCTGACGGTGTCGGCGGCCAGGAACACCCCGGAGTTGCCCAGGAAACTGAGCAGCAGGAACGCCGAGAGCAGATGGGCTCGCGGGGTGGTGCTGAACGCCACCGCGGTCAGCGCGGTGCCGTAGAGCACCGCGGCGAGCAGCAGCAGCGGCCGCCCCAGCTCGTCCACTTCGAGCCGGGTGCCCAGCACCAGCCACGGGGCGTCCAGCACCCCGGCGGCCGGGCCGACCAGCGCCAGCAATCCTGCCGGCGCCGTCGTCGCCGGAGCGATCCTGATCAGCACCCGACGGGCCCGGACGTTGGCGCGGCGGTCACGGGACGCGGTGGCAGCCAGCAACACCAGGGTCGCGGTGGGCGCTCCCACCGCGAGCGCCCACAGCAGCGCCTGCATCACGGACAGACCCGCATCGTTCACAGTCCGTAGATCCCTTCGGTGATCAACCGCGCCAACTCCAGCGGGGAGTAGATCCAGCCGGCGAAGACGCCGATGCCGAGCACCAGGACGGCCGTGACGGCGGTCGGGACGACGAGTGTCGCGGGTCCCTCCAAACCCGCTGTCCGGGGACCGACGGTGCCGTCGCGCCACCACAGCCGCCCGATGACAGGGAAGAAGTACAGGGCGTTGAGCAAGCTCGACAGCACCAGGACACCGAGCACCCAGGCCGCATCGGCGTCGACGGCGCCACTGGCCAGATACCACTTGGACAGGAACCCGGCCAGCGGTGGGATACCGACCATGCCGACGGCCGCGATGGTGAACGCCGCCGAGATGACCGGCATGCGGCGACCCACGCCGTCGAGTTCGGACACCTTGCTGACACCCAGCACGGTGGCGAACGCGCCGGCGCAGAAGAACAGGGTGATCTTCATGATGCCCTGGTTGACGATGTGGGCGATGCCGCCGGTGGTGGCCAGAACCGAGGTGGTGGCGACACCGAGGACCACGTAGGACACCTGGCTCACGGTCGAGTAGGCCAGCCGGGCCTTCAGTCCGTCCTGCCGCAACGCCTGCACCGAGCCGTAGATGATCGTGAACCCGGCCAGGACCGCCAGCGGGGTGAGCAAGCCCAGTTCGGCGGCCAGCTCGACCCCGAAGATGTAGTCGACGAGCAGCACCACCCCGAACACCCCGGCCTTGACCACCGCCACGGCGTGCAGCAGCGCGCTGACCGGCGCGGGAGCCACCATGGCCCTCGGTAGCCAGCCGTGTAGCGGCACCAGCGCGGCCTTCACCCCCAGGCCGGCCAGCATGAGCATGAAGATCGACACCGCCGCGACCGGGTTCTCCCGGCCGAACTCGGTCATCACCGGACTGCCGCGCTCGTCGAAGTCGACGGAGCCGATCTCGGCGGTGAGCCACACCACGCCGATGAGCAGTGCGGTGCCGCCGGCCAGGGTGTGGGCCAGGTAGGTCCGGCCGCCCCGGAATGCCGCCGGGGTGCCGTCGTGCACCACCAGCGGATAGGTCACCAGGGTCAGCATCTCGAAGAAGATCACGAATGTCAGCGGATTTCCTGCCAGCGCGATACCGCTGGTGGCGGCCACGCACAGGCTGAAGAAGCCGAAAAATCGGTTCAGCCGGTCCGCGCCCCGGAAATAGCCGAGTGCGTACACCGTGGTCAGCAGCCACAGCACCGAGGACAGACCGAGGAAATAGAGGCCGAACGGTTCGACTCTCAGCACCAGGTCGACGCCCGGGACGAAGGGGCTGCGGATGGTGAACCGCTCCCCGGCGGCGACCATCGGAATCAGCGCCGCGACCAGCGTGACCTTGGCGGTGGCGCCGCCCAGGCAGAGGACCGCGCGGGCCCGGTGAGCGTCCGGCGGCAGCAGGAACACCGCGGCCGCCGGCAGCAGCGAGGTGGCCAGGATGGCCAGCGGGATCAGCGACCCGGTCACGGCGTCACCACCGGCAGGCCTACCGAGGACAGCGTCGTCGCCGCCGAGAACCCCACGCCCAGGCTGGCGGCCGCCATTGCGGCGAGTAGCGCGCTGTAGCGCATCCGGGCCGGTGCCGGCGGTCCGGACCGAGGGGGCTGCTCGGTCGGCTCGGCCAGGACGATGGCCAACACCCGGACGGTGTAGGCGGCGGTGAGCAACGCACCGAACAGCAGGATCGGCAGCCACCACCATTGGCCGGCAACCAGCGCCGCGGTGAGCAACTGCCATTTACCGGTGAACGCGATCGCCGGCGGCAGCCCGGCCAGCGCGATGCCGGCCACGCCGAAGGTGAACACCGGAACCCGGTGCGTGGCGGCCGCACCGCGCAGCGCGGACAGTTCGTCGGTGCCGTAGCTGTACAGCAGACAGCCCGCCGCTGCGAACATCGCGGTCTTGGCCAGTGCGTGACCGACCACGAACGCCACCGTTCCCTGCACCGCGAGTTCGGCGACGTGCCGGTCCAGTGGCAGCGCATCGTCGGTCAGCGCCGGCGCCACCAACGGGATCAGCAGCACGAGGTAGCCGACCTGCGCGACCGTCGAGTAGGCCACCACCCGCTTGAGCCGCTGCTGGCGCAGCGCCGCGACACTGCCCCACACCACGGCGAGGCACCCGAGCAACCCGACGGCCTGCGACACCGCGAGCAACGCGGCGTCGACGGGCAACGTCGTCCACAGCCGGTACAACACGAACAGGGACGCCTTGATCACCAGAGCCGACATCAGCGGGCTCACCGCCGAGGGTGCCCCGGCGTGCGCGGGTGGCAGCCAGGCATGCATCGGCACCAGCGCAGACTTCAGCGCCAGGCCCACGGTGGCGATCACCAGGGCGACGGCCACGTGTGGACCTTCGGCGCGCTCGGCGATCTGGGCCAGCGACAGCGACCCGGCCTGTGCGTACAGCAAGGCCACCGCCAGCAGGAACCACAGTGACCCGGCCACGGCGACCAGCAGATAACGCAGTGCGGCCCCGGCCGCAGCGCGCCCACCCAACGCCACCGCGCCCACCGCGGCGACCGTCACCAGTTCCAGTGCCACGTAGGTGTTGAACAGGTCGGCCGCGACGAACACGGCGTTCAGTCCCGCCGACAGCGCCAGCCACAGCGCGAAGAAGAAGCGGTTGCCTTGGGTGCGCTGCGATCCGGTGGCGTACACCACGACCAGCAGACCGATCACCGCGCAGGTGAGCACCAGTACCGCGGACAGCCCGTCCATTCGCAGCCCGATCCCCACTGGTTGGTCCCACCCGCCGAGCTGGACGGCCACCGGTCCGTGCTCGGACACCGTGCCGGCCAACCGCAGCCCGGCGATCAGCACCGCGCTGCCGCAAACCAGCGACAGCGCGGCGCCGACACGGGGGATCACCGCGGCCAGAGCGGCGCCGATCAGCGGCCCGAACACGAGGAGTCCGATCAGCCATGCGGTGAGGTTCACTCGTCGTCCTCGGCCGGGCGGGATTCGGCGGGATCGTCGGCATGGCGTTTGAGGACCAGCGCCAGCCCGGTCATCGAGACCGCGATGACGATCCCGGTCAGCACCAGTGCGTGCAGCACCGGATCGGGCGGGTCGGTACGGGCGGCCAGGGCGACCAGAATCACGAACACACCGGCGCCGGCGATGTTGAGCGCGACGATGCGGCGCACGACGTCGGCGCTCAACAGCAGGCGCAGCGAGCCGAGCACGGCGAGCACCGACCCGAGGATGAGGAACCAGTCGATGCGGCTCATCGGCTCGGCTCCTGGGCGACGATGAGCACTGCCAGCGCGACGCCGATCGACACGGCCAGCGCCGCCTCCACCGCCACCACCGCCGCACCGCCCCAGGGCGGGGCCAACTGCAGCCAGCCGCCGGCGCCCGCGGTCAGCACCGCCAGCGCGAGAAAGACCAACGCACCCACCACGATCAGCGCCCTCAGCAGCGGACCCGGTGGAACGCGCACGCCCCCGGTCAGCAACGCCAGCATCAGCAGTCCGGTGATGACCGCACCCGACTGGAACGCCCCACCCGGCTGCGACGATCCGGCCACCAGTAGCCAGGCCGCCAGCAGGGCCAGCACCGGGGCCAACACCCGGACCAGCCCGACCAGGGCCGGCCGTCGGTCGACAGGGACGTCCACCGAACGCAACGAACCGCGCGGATGCAGCGACAGCGCGGCGATCGCCGCGACCGTCAACACCACGATCTCCAGCAGGGTGTCGTAGGCGCGGTAATCGAGCAATACCGCGGTGACCGGGTGGGACACCGCCGCCTCGCCGAGCTGATCGGTGGCCTGCCAGGCCAACGAATCCTGCCCGGGGAGCGCGGCGGCGCCGACGAGCACCACCCCCAGCGCGCCCCCCAGCCCGAGTGCGACGAGCAGTTCGCCGGCCAGCGCCGGCCACCGTAGGGCTCGGACCCGATCGGTGTCCCGGGCCACCGTCGCGATCAGCATGGCCCCCGTCACCCCGGCCGCGAGCGCGGCTTCGGCGAGGGCAACGTCGGGTGCGCCCAGGCGGGCCCACACTGCGATCAGCAGCACGCCGACCGCGAGGAAGGTGGTGACCGACGCGACCCGGTCCGGATGTATGAGCGCCGCCGTCGCCGCGACCAGCACGCCGACTCCGAGCAGGACGTCGAGCAGGGTGACAGCGATCACGTGTCGCTCCGGGCGAGCAGCCCGGCAGCCGTGGCACTGGCGGCCAGCGCCAGCAGCCAGATCAGGATCAGCAGACCGGCGGTGGCCGGGGCGCCGGATGCGATCGCAAGTCCGATGACCAGGAGCCCGAGACCGAGATTGTCGGCTTTGGTGAGTGCGTGCAGCCTGCTGCGCTGGTCGGGGAACCGCAGGATGCCCACCGTGCCCAAGGTGTAGAACAGACATCCCGCGCCGATGAACACCGCGCTCACCACCGACATCACGGGCTGGGGTCCTGCTGCGGGTGTTGACCGGTGACCAGCACGAGCACGATCAGGACGGCCAGCGCGACCACCACCAGACCGGCGGTCCGCAGTGCCGGCTCGTCGACCAACTCGGCGATCACCAGCAACGCCCCGACCCCAGTCGTCGACAGCAGCGCGACTCCGGCCACCCGGTCGCGGATGTCGGGGCCGCGCAGCACACGGATACCGCTGACCAGCAGGTTGAGGATCAGGACAGCTGCTGCGAGCGCAAGGAAGGACGGCATGGACAGCTGACCCATGACATGTCCTTTCCCCGTTCCTGCGGGTTTCACACCTGAGGCGCCACCCGAGCAGCAGCGCGCACCGTCATCCTGTCGGCGCCGGTTGCCGGCCGCGCACCAGTTTCCCGGGCCTGGCGGCGGTGGGGACGCCGCGTTCGGCGATCACCTCACCCGAGACGAGGGTGGCCACGTAACCGTCGGCGGTCTGGTCCAGCCGTCGGCCACCCGCGGGCAGGTCGTTGACCACGACCGGCTTGTGCAGTCGCAGCGCGGCGGCGTCGATGAGGTTGAGATCGGCCTTGTAGCCCGCAGCGATGAGACCGCGGTCGGCCAACCCGGCGACCCGGGCGGGGACCGAGGTCAGCTCGCGCACCGCGTCGGCGAGCGGCAGCCGTCCGGTGGGTCGGTCGCGCACCCAATGCGTCAGCATGTACGTGGGAAAGCTTGCGTCGCAGATCATTCCGTAGTGGGCCCCGCCGTCGCCGAGGCCCAACACCACATCGTCGCGGCGGATCAGTTCGGCGACGGTGTCCAGGGATCCGTCCCGGAAGTTCGCCAGTGTGACCAACAGCATGGCGTGGCCGTCGTCGTCGAGCAGTCGGTCGTAGGCCTCCTCCGACGGGCTCACCCCGCGATCCTGCGCGCGGGCGCCGATCGAATCCGACGGTGCCGGTTCGTAATCGGGTGGATCGCCGAGCGGGAACATGTAGTTCCAGGCCTGCGCGGCGAACATCAAAGGGTGTCCGTCGGATTCCGGCTTGTCGGCCAGGATACGTTCGCGGACTTCGGGTTTGCGCATCTCTGCCACCCGTTGGGCGAGGGGTAGCGCAGCGATCTCGCGGTAGGAGGGATACATCACGAACGGATTGCCGGACAACTCCAGTCCGAGCATCAGTCCGATCGGCCGCGGGAAGATCTGCGCGGTGATCTGGCCGCCATTGCCGTTGGCCTTCTCCACCATTCGCAGTGCGTCGAGGTAGAACGGGTCCCCGGCGTTGCCGATGGCCAGCGTGAAGGTGACGGGTAGACCGATCTCGGTGGCCGTGTCGAAGACCGTCTGCAACACCGGTTCGTAGTCGCCGGCGACGAGATCGGGGACGAACTGGATCAGCCCACCCCCGGCGTCGTCGACACCGCGGGCGATGGCCTCGATCTCGGCCCGGTCGGCGTCGTAACTGGGGATGGGTCGCCCGCTCTGGGTTTTGTGCAGGGTGAACCGCGACGACGCGAAGCCCAGCGCACCGGCGTGCACGGCTTCGGCGGCCAGCTTGCGCATCATCGCCAGGTCCTCGGCGGTGGCCGGCTCACGGTCGACGCCGCGCCGGCCCATCACGTAGACCCGTAGTGGAGAGTGCGGCAGGAACGCCGCCACGTCGATGTCCCTGCGGCCGCTGTCCAGCGCGTCGAGGAATTCGGGGAAGGTCTCCCAGTGCCAGGGCAGGCCGTCGACCATGACCACACCGGGGATGTCCTCCACGCCGGCCATCACGTCGACAAGGACATCGTGGTCCGCGGGGCGACAGGGCGCGAACCCGACGCCGCAGTTGCCCATCACCGCGGTGGTGACACCGTGCGCCGAGGACGGGGTGAGCCGGTCCGACCAGATCGCCTGCCCGTCGTAGTGGGTGTGCAGGTCGACGAAGCCCGGGGTGACCAGCAGCCCCGTCGCATCGATCTCGCGGGTACCCGCGGGACTGTCTGCGCGGTTCACCGCGGGACTGTCTGCGCGGTTCACCGCGGTGTTGTCTGCGCGGTTCACCGCGGTGATGACACCGTCGCGGATCGCCACGTCGGCGACGAACGGCGCTCCGCCCGAGCCGTCGACCACAGTCCCACCGCGGATTACGAGGTCATATGTCATACCCCGAATGTACGGTGAGCCCATGATCGACCACTTCGGAATCAACTGTGCGGACTGGGAGAAGTCGAAAGCGTTCTACGACAAGGTTCTCGGCGTGCTCGGCTACACGCGCCAGATGGATTTTCAGGTAGCCATCGGCTACGGCACCGAAGGTAAACCCGACTTCTGGATCGCCGACATGAGCTCCGGCGACGCCACGGGCCCCAACCGTGAGGTGCACATCGCCTTTGCGGCTTCCGGTGTCGATGCCGTGCAGGCCTTCTATGAGGCAGCGACCGCGGCCGGTGCCGAGTCGCTGCACGCTCCGCGGCTGTGGCCCGAGTACCACCCCGGCTACTACGGGGCCTTCGTGCGTGACCCCGACGGCAACAACATCGAAGCGGTGTTCCACGGCGCTCAGACGGGCGGCGCGTAGGTTGGCGGACATGGCCGATGTCGAAGCCGCGGGGAGCCGCGACATAGATACCGCCCGGGAACTGCTGCGCGACTCGTTCACCCGCCTCATCGAGCATGTCGACGATCTGGCCGAGGATCTCACCGACGATGTCGCCTACTATCGGCCTGCGCCGCAGGCCAACACGATCGCATGGCTGATCTGGCACAGCGCCCGGATGCAGGACGCCCAGGTGTGCGATCTGGCCGGTGCGGAGCAGGTGTGGTTCCGCGAGGGTTGGGTCGACAGGTTCGCCCTCGACCTGCCCCGCGACGCGCACGGCTATGGGCACACCCCCGAAGAGGTGGCCAAGGTGCGTGCTCCGGCGAAACTGCTCGCCGGCTACTACCACGCAGTGCACAAGGTGTCGCTGGAGTACGTCGCATCGCTCTCGGCCGACGAACTCGCCCGCGTGATCGATCGGCACTGGACACCACCGGTGACGGCCGGCGCGCGGTTGGTCAGCATCATCGATGACGCCGCGCAGCACCTCGGCCAGGCTGCCTACATCCGGGGAATTGTGCGCTGAAATCGCTGATCCGATGGTGGCCGCCGATCGGACTCGCCGGTCTGGTCCTGCTCGGCCTCGCCGTCGGCAAGGGTTCCACCCCGGTCGACGACTGGTTCCAGGAGCTGGGCCGCCGTCATCCCGAGTTCGGATGGTTGCTGGTGTTCACCGACGGCACCGTGGTCATGGTGTTGTGCGCCGTGGTGTTCATCGGCGCACTGGTGCAGCGCCGCTGGCGGTTGGCCGCGGCCACCGTGGTGACCCCGGGCTTGGCGGTGGTCGCCGCCCGGGTGGGTAAGCGGATGTTCGGCCGCGTGAAGGACGACGCGACCGGTGGCAGTGCGCTGTGTTACCCGAGCGGGCACACCACGGTGACCTTCGTGGTGCTGGCGATGGCGGTCCTGCTGCTGGGGGTGACGACATGGGCGGTCGCCGTGGCGGCGACCGCGATGGTGCTCGGTGTCCTCGGGCAGGCGGTGTCCTACCACTTTTTCACCGATGCCATCGGTGCGGTGCTGCTGGCCAGTGCGTTGGTGTGCCTGACGGTGACCCTCGCCCGGCTGGACGGACGGCAAACTTGACGGGTGTCAAACCCCGGTGCGAGCTGGATCACAGCGGTGGTTAGCATGGACCCATGACAGCGACGTCTGACGTGACCACGGGCATTCCCTCCTCGACGTTCACCGGCACCGGGACGATCATCAACCCGGCCACCCGCGCCGTCGCCGGCGAGGTGCGCTGGACCGACCCGTCCGATGTGGCCCGAGTGGCGGCCGGACTGCGGACCGCGCAGCGGGAGTGGGAAGCCCGCGGGCCGAAAGGACGAGCGAAGGTACTGGCCCGCTACGCGGTGTGGCTGGGCGCCCACCGGGGGGAGATCGAGCGGCTGCTGATCGCCGAGACCGGCAAATCGGCCGGAGATGCCGCCCAGGAAGTCCCGCTGATCATCATGATCACGTCGTATTACGTCCGGACCATGGCCAAGGCGCTGGCTCCGGAGTCGCGCCCGGCGTCGCTGCCGTTCCTGTCGATCAAGAAGATCACCGTGCACTACCGTCCCCGGCCCGTCGTCGGCATCATCGCGCCGTGGAACTACCCGGTCGCCAACGCCTTGATGGACGCGATCGGAGCGCTGGCCGCGGGCTGCGCGGTGCTGCTGAAGCCGTCCGAGCGCACGCCGCTGACCGCCGAGCTACTGCTGCGCGGTTGGCTGGACTCCGGTGGCCCCGATGTCCTGGCGTTGGCCCAGGGCGCCCGGGAGGTCTCCGAGGCCGTCATCGACAACTCCGACTTCGTCCAGTTCACCGGCTCCAGCGCGACCGGCGCGAAGGTGATGGAGCGGGCCGCCCGACGACTCACCCCGGTCAGCCTGGAACTCGGGGGCAAAGATCCGATGATCGTGCTCGAAGACGCCGACGTGGAACTGGCGGCCCACGCCGCGGTGTGGGGCGCGATGTTCAACGCCGGTCAGACCTGTGTCTCGGTCGAGCGGGTGTACGTACTCGAACAGGTCTACGACCAGTTCGTCGCCGCGGTGGTGCGCGACGTCGAAAAACTCAAGATGGGCGCGGGGGAGGGTTTCGCCTTCGGTGCGCTGATCGACGACAGCCAGGTCGAGATCACCGCGCGCCACGTCGAGGACGCCGTGGCCAAAGGCGCCCGGGCGCTGACCGGCGCCAGGCGGGGCAGTGGCCCGGGCAGCTTCTACGAGCCCACGGTCCTGGTCGACGTCGACCACTCGATGACCTGTATGAGCGAGGAGACGTTCGGCCCCACGCTGCCGATCATGAAGGTGTCCACGGTCCAGGAGGCGGTCCGGCTGGCCAACGACAGCCCGTACGGGCTGTCGGCGGCGGTGTTCTCCAAGGATGTCGAGCGCGCTGAAGCCGTTGCGCTGCAACTTGATTGCGGTGGGGTGAACGTCAACGACGTGATCTCGAACCTGATGTGCACCACCGCCCCGATGGGTGGGTGGAAGACCTCGGGGATCGGCGCCCGGTTCGGCGGTCCGGAGGGCCTGCGTAAGTACTGTCGAATCGAGACGGTGGTCAGCCCGCGCACTCATCTGGGCGCCGGCGGCAACTACTACAACAACTCGCCGCGCGCCCTGAAGCGGATGAACACATTGATGACCAAGCTCGCGTTGATCCGTCCCCGACGGGTGGCGAGGTAGCTCGCCGCCCAGCGTTCACCTGCGCGTCACCATCCGGACCGGGAGAGCCGATAATTTGCGCCGGTGACCCTCGACCTCTCCGGATACACCGTCGTCGACGACGATGATGACGATCCCGTTCTGTTGATCCAGCCCGGCGACAAGGTCGTCGATACGTGGCGGGAGAACTATCCGTACGACGAGCGAATGAAGCGCCCGGACTACGAGGAGCAGAAGCGGCTGCTGCAGATCGAGCTGCTCAAGCTGCAGAAGTGGAGCCAGGCCAACGGGCACCGCCACGTCATCGTGTTCGAGGGACGTGACGCGGCCGGCAAGGGCGGCACCATCAAGCGGTTCATGGAGCACCTCAACCCGCGCGGGGCACGCGTGGTGGCGCTGGAGAAGCCGACCGAAAAGGAGCGGACCCAGTGGTACTTCCAGCGTTACGTGGAGCACCTGCCCTCGGCCGGGGAGATGGTGCTCTTCGACCGGTCCTGGTACAACCGGGCCGGCGTGGAACGGGTGATGGGCTTCTGCACACCCAAGCAGCACGCCGAGTTCATCCGCCAGGTACCGCTTTTCGAGCAGATGCTGGTCAATGACGGCGTCAGCCTGACCAAGCTCTGGTTCTCGGTGACAGCCTCCGAGCAACGCACCCGCTTCACCATCCGCCAGGTCGACCCGGTGCGGCAGTGGAAGCTCTCTCCGACCGATCTCGCTTCGCTGGACAAATGGGAGGACTACACGGCGGCCAAGGAGGACATGTTCGCCTGGACGGACACCGAGACCGCCCCGTGGACCGTGGTGAAGAGCAACGACAAGAAGCGCGCCCGCATCAACGCGATGCGTTATGTACTGAGTAAGTTCGACTACGACAACAAGGACCACGAGGTGGTGGGCCGGCCCGACCCGCTCATCGTGGGACGCGCCCTCTCCGACTGATCGGGGACGCGTCCCGACCTGCCGCAGGGCACAGGAGGACGCGTGCGTTTTCTCGCCACGCTGCTGTTGTGGCTCGTCACGACCGTTGCGCTGGCAGTCGCCGTCCCGGCGGTGTGGGCGCAGACGCACATCGTCGACGAGGACGGCTACGCGGCGCTGGCAGCTTCGGCGGGCGGCGACGCCCGGCTTCAGGACGCCATGGCCGCCGAGCTGACCACCCAGGCGGTGGCGCTGGGCGCCGAGAACGGATATTCGCTCAACCCCGAGCTCGTGGGTGAGGTGGCCAACTCCTACACCCGCAACGCCGGTTTCCCCGAGCAGTTCGCGCAGGCCAACCGCATCGCGCACCGGTGGATGTTCACCGGAGCCGTACCCAGCGGCAACTCCACCGACGAGTGGCTGATCGACGTGGCGCCGATGCTGTCGGATCCGTCTTTCTCGGCCACCTTGGGCACGCTGGACCTGCAGGTGCCACCCACCCTTACGGTTCCGATCACGGTGGACACCCCCGAGTTGCAGCCCGGCAAGCTGCGCTGGCTGGCCACCTGGGGCCCGTGGGCTGCCATCGGTGCCGCGGTGCTGGCCGGGCTGCTCGCGTTGGCGACGCTGGCTGCGGCCAGGTCGCGCGGCAAGGCGCTCACGGCGCTCGGTGTGTCCGCGCTGTTGGTGGGCGCCGCGGGGTGGGCAGGCATCGAGGTCGCCGGAAGGTTCATCGACGCCGGCCTCGACCACACCACCGGAGACATCCGGACCGCGTCCGAGGTGATGGTCGAGTACGCCGCCGGCAGCCTGCACCAATGGCTCAACTACACGTTGCTGGCCGGGGGCGCGTTGGTGGTGCTCGGCGTCATCGGCGCTGTGCTGGGCGGGCTGCTGCGCGGCTCAGAGCGAGCATGACGGTCCGGCCGCGCTCAGGTGTTCTTCGCGACGAACCGACGCAGCAGGGGCCAGCCCGCGGCGGTGTTGACGACGATGCCGCCTAGCAGGTACGGCCACCAGGTGCCCTGCTCGCAAGCGACCCAGAATGCCTTCGCCGGCCAGTATGGCGGCAGCACACCGAACGCGAGGTTCCACGCGGAGTCGATGAACCAGGGCAGGCAGGGTATTCCGGCGATGAGCAGGCCCAGTAAACGCAGCATTGCGATTCCCTGCACCTTGTTGCTCGCCACCGCGACGATCAGCAGCATCGTCACCACCGACGACAGGCCGGCGACCAGCCCGATGGGGACCAGAGGCCACACCACCGAAACAGGTAGTAGCCCGGTCAGCGGAATCGTCACCACCACGTAGGCCGTGGTGATCGCGATGACGGTGACGGCGCGGTAGGCGAGGTAACTCACCAACGACACCGGTGTGACGCGCAGCGCCGTCAATGTCCCCGCGTCGAGTTCGTCGAGCACCAGGAATGCTGCCAGGCCGCCGACGATGATGATGCTGGTCAGCAGCAGCAGTCCCGTGACCACAAGGGGGTAGTAGGGCACCAGGTCGAAGTCGTAGCGCTGCGCCAGCGCGACCGACAATCTAGGTATCACCACGGCGGTGCCGACCGTCCAGATAGCCGGCGCCAGCACCAGCATCACCAGCAGTGGGTCGCGATAGGTGCCGCGAAGATCGTTGCGGCCGAACGCTTCCCACGCCCGAAGTCTCAGTGTCGTCGGTGTGGTCATCACGCCACCCCCGACCGCTCGACGACATAGCGCTCGAACATGGCCCCGGCCAGTCGGTAGAGCGGCACGGCGAAGACCAGCGGGTACAGCACGGCGTAGCCGACCTGCCACGGTGCGAGGCTGACCTGGTCGAAGGTCGCGAGGAACATCAGCAGCGGGCCCTGGGTAGGGACCAGGTAGAGGGCCGGGTTGGTCCAGACGCCGAGCATGTACATCACCGGCAGCGACAGGATCGCCAGCGGCACCACCGTGGACAGGAACCAGTCGCTGACCGAGTCGAACGGCAACGCCGAGATGAAGCCCACCAGCAGCATCACCACGGTGCCGAGCAGCACGCCGGCCACCAGGAACGCCGGACGGAAGTGGGTGCCGTGCGTCGTGGTTGCCACCGATACCGCGATGAACAGTGAAACACCCGTAAGTACAAGAATTTTCACGGACAGGTACTCGATGAACCGGAGCGGGCTGCAGATGACGGCACCGAGCGTGCGTTCTTGCTTCTCGAAAAACACCGCGCCGCCGATGAAGAAAAAGCCGATGATCGTGATGTCGCCGATCAACACGTAGGGCTCGACGATGCTGCGCAGGTGCTGCGGCATCGGCAACAGCATCACCAGCCACAGCATCCCGGAGATGACCGCGGCATGGAGGAATCGTTGCCGTACCTGCAGGGTGACTTCCAGACATAGCGCACTGACCCACCGCTTCATGCCAGGCTCCTGCCGGTGACGTCGACGAACACCTCGTCCAGGCTGGCCTCGCGGCTGTGGATGGTCTCCACATGGTGCTCCCGCAGCACAGTGTGGAACTCGGGGTCGTCGGCCAGACCGTCCATCGGGAACTCGGCGGTCTGCAATGTGCCGTGGCCGCTGCGGTACTCGAGGCGAACCAGGCGCCGGCTCCGCGCGATCTTGAGTTCGGCCGGTGCGTCGAGGGCGACGATGCGGCCGTCGACGACGAACGCGACGCGGTCGCACAACTCGTCGGCGGTGGCCATGTCGTGGGTGGTGAGGAAGACGGTGCGGCCGCGGGTTTTGAGGTCAAGGATCATGTCCTTGACGCGGCGGGCGTTGACGGGGTCGAGGCCGGAGGTCGGCTCGTCGAGGAACAACAGCTCGGGATTGTTCACCAGCGATCGCGCGAAGGTCAGCCGCATCTGCATGCCCTTGGAGTACTTGGCGACCCGGATGTCCGCCGCGTCGGTGAGACCGACGTCGTCAAGCAGGCTTCTAGGGTCGGGGACGGCCCTGTCGTAGAGCGACGCGAAGAACTGCAGGTTCTCCGCGCCGGTCAGCTTGAGGTAGTGGTTGGGCAGCTCGAAGGACACGCCGATGCGCTGGTAGTAGGTCGGTCCCCAGTCGAGCGGATCGCGTCCCCAGACCAGCGCCTGGCCCCCATGCCCGCGCAGCAGCCCGATCAGCAGCTTCTGCGTGGTGGATTTGCCTGCCCCGCTGGGACCGAGGAAGCCGAAGATCTCCCCCCGGCCCACGGCGAAATCCATTCCCCGCACCGCGGGTTCAGCGGTCTTCGGATAGGTGTATGTGAGATCGCGGACGTCGATGACGGAATCGGTGGTCATGGTGTCTGTGTCAACCTTCGCTGGGCAGCCGGATACGCATTCCGACCAGACTTCCCGGAGCACCGCGACTGACTGTACTAAACTTTCAGAAATTATTGAAGACTATTTACCCGCAGGAGGTTTCGCCGGTGACTCCCTCGCCCAAGCTGCATGAGGCGGCCGAGCGGCTCGCGATTGTTCTCGCAGGCCACGGGCTGCAGCGCATGACGGCGCGGGTGCTTGCAGCGTTGTTGTTCTCCGAGCAGCCCAGCGTCACGATGGCCGAGTTGGCCGACGATCTGCACGCCAGCGCGGGGTCGATCTCGGGCGCATTGAAGACGTTGACGGCGGTCGGGCTGGCCGAGCGCGTGCCCGCACGGAGCAGTCGCCGTGATCATTTCCGGCTCCGGCCCGACGCCTGGGCAATGCTGTACACCGGCCAAAATGAGACGATAGCCGCACTTCTCGATGCCGCTGATGCAGGGATTGTCGCCACCAACGTGTCGAGCCCGGCCCGTGCCCGGCTGACCGAGATGCGGGACTTCTACGCCTTTCTGATGGCAGAGATCCCGGCAGTTCTGGAGCGTTGGCATGCTCGCCGGTCCTTGGGTAACGACTAGGCAGGGGCGTCCGGCAGAGGTACCCATCTTGTGTGATGTGTGCTGACCGGGGCACCGGAGTTTCCGTCAGCCCGGCAGCAGTCCGATGTGGTGGTACACCGCGCGCAGGTAGTGCCGCATCTCGTCGGCGTCGGGCGGGTCGGGTTGCAGCACCCGGTAGGTCACCGCACCGACCATCATGTCGATGGCGACGTCGAGGTCGGCATCGGCGGCTATGGTGCCCAGTTCGCGGGCCCGCTCCAGTAACGCGGTCGCCAGCCGGCGGCGCGGCAGGATGTGGCGGCGCCAATAGGTGGCCATCAACTCGGGATGGCTGACCGCCGAGCCGAAGACACGCGCCACCAGCGCGCGGTACTGCGGCGTGGTGGTCGCGGCTGCGGCGCTGTCGATCGCGGCCTCGACGAGGTCGTACGGTGATTGCGTGGCAATCGAATCCGGTGTCGCCCATTGGGTGTCTGCGACGATCAGCCTCTCCATCGCGGCCGAGATGAGTTCCTCCTTGTTCGACCAGCGCCGGTAGATCGTCGGCTTGCCCACTCCGGCCCTGCGGGCGATCTGTTCCATGCTGGCGCCTTCGACGCCGTGGTCGATGAACAGCTCAAGCCCGGCGCGCAGGATGGCCATCTCGGCGGCCGAGTCCCTCGGCCGCCCACGGGGGCTCACCGGGCGCGACCTACTGTCAACGCGCCTGTGAGCCAACGGTTTACGCCGTCGCTGTCGCCGGCCGCGCCGCGCCATGCCAAGTGGCCGTCGGGCCGGATCAGCATCGCCGTGGCTCCGTCGTAGGTCAGCATCGTGACGTAGTCGGCGAGATGGTGTCGGACCGCGTCGGCGCAGCCTGGTGCCGCGCCGGCGGGTGTCAGCAGCGCCCAGTGCCCGCCGAGCTCGCGGTGCAGCAGCGTAGAGCTGCCGTCGGGTCGCAGGCAGTCCATGTCGGGAATGCGGTCGCCCGGACGTGGCTTGGGGCCGCGGCCCCCCAGCGGGCCTTTGCGATAGCTCACCCACAGCTGGGACGCGGTGTAGGTGATCCACCGCTGCATCGGCGCCCTACTGAACAGCGTCGGCGCGATCCGGTCCCGCAGGAATCGGCCGATCGGGTTGCCTGCGATGTTCACTCGCGTCACCGCGCTGGTACCGCGCAGCACATCGGTCGCCAACGGCCGGCGCTCGGCCTGGTAGGTGTCGACGAACGGGTCGGCGGCCAGCCCGCGGGTGGCCAGTGCGAGCTTGAAGGCCAGGTTCTCCGCGTCACCGATCCCGGTCAGCATGCCCTGGCCTCCGAACGGGGCATGGGCGTGGGCAGCATCGCCGGCGATCAGGATCCGACCCTGCCGATACCGGTCGGCGAGCCTGCGATGCACGGTGAAGACCGACAGCCATTGGGCATCGCCGACGACCACTCGACGCCCGCTGCGTTGCGGTATGACCTGCCGCATCCTGTCCAGAACTTCGCTTGCGCTGGGCTTCTCAGCGCGGCCCGGGTCGTAGGCGAACACCCGCCAGAGATCGTCGCGGCCGCCGGGGTCAGGCATCGGCATCGCACCGAGCAGGCCGTCGGGGTGGATCCAGCCCGTGGTGCCGCCGCGGTCGAGATCCCAGTCCAGGTGCAGGTCCGCCAGCAGCCAACGTTCGGTCAGCTTGACGCCGGGAAATCCGATCCCGGCTAGGGTGCGGGTCGTGCTCGACGTCCCGTCACAGCCGACGAGCCATCGGGTCTGCACCTCGGTACCGTCGTCGAGTTCGGCGATGACCGCACCGTTGCCGTGGCGCAGCCCGCAGAGTCCGTTGCCCCAGTGCGGCGTCACGCCGAGGGAGGCCAGGCGGGCGCGTAACGCGGCCTCGACCTTGGCTTGTGAGATCACCATCGGCGGTGCGGCGGTGTGCATTCCGGGGTCGCCGAACTCCAATGTCATGAGCGGACGCTCACCCAGATAGCTGGTGATCCGCATGGCGCGTAATGACTCGTCGGCCAGCGTGCCCAGCGCCCCGATGCGGCCGAGCACCTCTGAACCCCTGGCGTGCAGAAAGTTGGCTCGCGACGTCGTCGCCGGCCCTGTGGCCCGATCGATCACCCGCACCGTCAGGCCGTGAAGTCGCAGTGCGCACGCCAGCGTCAGCCCGGTCGGTCCGGCGCCTATCACGACCACGTCGTGCATGCCGTCCATAATAATGAAACGGCATCGTAACGTAAAGAGTCGGCCTGGGACGAGGAGGTGGTGCCGGGCGAGCCCGGCGCAGCGGCGCTCGTGGGTGCCGTACCGGCTACAGCCGGTCCATCATCCGTGCCATCAACGCACTTTCGAGGAACGCCTGGTGATGGGGATGCAGGTGCACATCCCAGTCGGACTTGACGTGCTTGGGATGATGAGCTCTCCAGTGCGCCAAAGCCGTAACTCTGTGTGGCAGATGAATCGCCATGATGTTGCCCCTTCGTTCGGTGCCCCGGGGGAAATCGTCACCTGCGTTGAGACGACCGGCCTCAGTAGCGCGGTACTGCGCTTACGGGTCGCTCGGGGGCCGGGACTACGGCTCGATGATGTGACGCGGATCCGGCCGGCGTTCCGGTGGAGCCTGGCTGTAGTCCCCCCAGGGCCCGTCGCGCCGCTGCACCGCGGCCCGTACCCCGTCGCGCGCGGCGCGGTCGATGAAACCGAGCGCGTCGGGGGTGTTGCGCATCAGGCCGTCCAGAATGCCTCCGAGCGTCTGCGTCGAGGACAGACCCATGTTCTCGAATGCCTGGTTCACGATGAGCTTCTGCGCCTGCAGTTGACTCAGCGGGATCGCGCACAGCTTGCCGGCGATCTCGGCCACGCGGGCCTCCAGTCGCTCGAACGGCACCGACTCGTTGACCAATTCCACTGCGGCGGCCTCTTTCCCGGTCAGTGGTTCACCGGTGAGCGAGTGCCACTTCACCTTCGCCAACGACAGCCGGTAGATCCACATCCCGGTCAGGTAGGCACCCCACATGCGGGCATACGGGGTGCCGATGACGGCGTCGTCGCTGGCGATCACGATGTCGGCGCACAACGCGTAGTCGCTGGCGCCGCCGACACACCATCCGTGCACCTGAGCGATCACTGGTTTGGAGGCCCGCCAGATCGCCATGAACTTCTGCGTCGGGCCGGTCTCGTGGGACGAGACCATCGCGAAATCCTTGCCCGGATCCCAACGGCCGTCGGTGTTCATCGACTCACCCCAGTGGGTGAACCCGCCACCGAAATCGTAGCCGCCGGAGAACGCCCGGCCGGCGCCGCGCAACACGATGACCTTGACGCTCGAATCCCGTTCGGCCAGACCGATGGCCGCCTCGATCTCGTCGGGCATCGGCGGGACGATGGTGTTCAACTGTTCGGGCCGGTTCAGCGTGATCGTGGCGACCGCCTCGCGGGTGCGGTAGATCAGGGTCTCGAACTCGGGTGCGGACATGGTCAGCTCCAGTCCCTGAAGGCGTTGAGGAGCCTGTCCCGGAACTGCGGTTCGATGGCGTCTTCGGCGAGTCTGCCGAGGGTGGTCACGGTGCCGCGGAACTGCTGCAGATAGTTGGCGCACCCGTCACAGTCGAGTAGATGCTCGTCGAACCGGGCGCGGGTGTGCACGTCGAGCGTCCCGTCGAGGTAGCCGGTGACCAGCTCCACGAGTTCGTCGCAGTCCATGGGGCGTTCGGCGTTCACATCGTCTCCTTGAGGTAGCTCTCCAGAGCCTGTCGTATCGCCGCGCGCCCCCGGTGCAGCAGCACGCGCTGATTGGCCGTGCTGAGCGCGAGCAGCCGGCTCACCTCGGCAGAATCCATGTCCAGAATGTCGCGCATGGTGACCACCAGGCGCTGGCGTTCGGGCAGTTTGTCCAGTTCACGTCGGGTCACCGCGAGCAGTTCGGCACCCAGCGCCGAACCCTCCGGTGTGTCCGGGAACGGAGCTGGGGTTTCCTCGGCTTTCCAGTGGCCGGGCCATGGATCGTCGTGGGCGCGGAACCGCTTCGGGTCGACCGTACCGCCGGTGTACGCCGTGATCTCGATGTCGGCGTCCGAACGGTCGCGCAATCCGCGGGTTTTGGCGATGTTGATCAGCACGGTGAAAAGCCAGGTACGCAGCGACGACCGGCCGGCAAAACCGTCGATCCCCTTCAGCAACGCGATCCAGGTCTCTTGCACGACCTCCTCGGCGACCTGGTGGCTGGCCACGTATCCGCGCGCGATCCGCAGCATCGCCGGGGTGTGCTGATCGACCAGCGTGGCGAACGCGGCCTCATCGCGCGCCCGCAGGGCGGCGATGAGGTCGGCCTCGGCGGCTGAGGTCCTGATCATCTCGGCGAGATGGTAGCCGGTCACGCTCGGTCAGGGTCGCGAACTTCTGAGTGCGTCGGCCAGCGTCCAGACGGCGACGCCCAGCAGCGCGACGTCTTTGATCAGGAACTGCCCGGTCGACGACAGCACCGGGAAACCGCCCGCCGAGGCCTCGAAGACACCCGGGGTGGTCACTAGAAAGCTCAGCGTGGCGACGAACAGCCCGATGGCGACGGCCGAACCTGCCGCCGACAGTCTGGGCCACCAGGGTTTGACCGCGATGAGCAGCGCGGCGGCGATCTCCAGGACACCGAGCAGTGCCGAGAACGTCCTCACCGAGAAGACGTCGTAGACCCAGCTCATCAGCGGGCTGTTGGCGACCAACGGAGCGATGCCCTGCGCCTCGTAGGCGGTGAACTTGAGCGCACCGATCCAGGCGATGACGACGACGAGCCCGTACCGGGCCAGTGTGGCGGCGACGCTGTCCAGACGGGACAGCGACCGCTCGGTAGTGGTGAACGCGGTCATCTCGATTCCTCTCGGCGCGGTGTCGCACAACGGTTGCGCGACGATCACCGGTGTAGTGCGGAGAAGAACGTCAAGCGTTACACCGCCGGTGGTGGATCCGGCTCGCGGTGCGGACCGTAGGCCGCACGAATCCGGCCGCCGATCTTGATATGCGGTGTGCGGAAGTAGGCCCAGCCGGTCATCAGGATCACCGCGGCCGCGGCCGAGGCGACCGAGCTCTGCACGTCAGGCAGGCCGCCGAGGAACAGCAGGACGACCCCGACGGCGGTGCCGGTCCAGTAGATGCGGCGTTTGACGGCGCGTTTGGGCAGCTGCGCGGTGTCCCATCCGGGCACCGCGGCGCCGAGCAGCAAGGCCAACGCGCCGGCGCCCAACAACAACCAGGACGCGGTGCTCACGAGCCCGGCAACAGCAGCTGGAACCCGTCCACGATCTGCCGGGAATCGCTGATGTACTTCGGGTTGTCCGGATCGGTGGTCTGGATTGTCAGCGTTGCGAGATAGGTGGTGTTGTCGGCCTCGGCGACCACAGCGTGCATGATGATCGGCCGCTCGGGGGCCGGGCCCATCGGTGGAGCCGTGTAATGGGTTGTCTCCGAGGGGAAACCGCAGGTCGTGTTGTCTTCGGTATCGAGATCGAATGCGCCCATCATGGTCTCCAGATTCCCCCGGTTCTGATCGAACACCTCATCAGGGGATTGGCCGCCGGGCGCGGATTCCAGCGTGACGACGGCGTTGGTGGCGAAGTCGTCGGCGATCAGATCCGTCGAGACGATGGTGAAGCGGATGATCTGGCTGTCCATCATGGTGTTGCGTTCCCAGCCGTCCGGCACCGGGATGCGCAGCAACGGCTCGCCGTCGTTCTCGTTCGGGACGTCCTCCAGCGGGGCGTCCACCGTGGTGCACAGGTCCTCGCCACCCCCGGACGCCGACGCTCCGGCCGCGCCGGTCGCCGTCACCGCTGTGCCGGTCACATCGTGCGCACAGCCCGCCAGCAGCAGCGCGGCCACGCCGACCACGGCCAGCGATTTACCTATGGAAGTCATATCAGTGCCTGTCCAGGGTGCGGTGCAGGAACTCATAGACGAGCGCAGAGCGGAAGGCGATCTGCGGGTTGTCGGAGGCGCCCGCGTGGCCACCCTCGATGTTCTCGTAGTAGCGCACCGGATGGCCGGCGGCCTCCAGCGCCGCGGCCATCTTCCGCGCGTGGCCGGGGTGTACCCGGTCGTCGCGGGTGGACGTCGTGATGAGCACCGGGGGATACCGCTTGTCGGTCGAGATGTTCTGGTAGGGAGAGTATTCCGAGATGAATGCCCAGTCGTCGGGGTTGTCGGGATCACCGTACTCGGCCACCCACGACGCACCCGCCAGCAGCAGGTGGAAGCGCTTCATGTCCAGCAGCGGCACGCTGCACACCAACGCGCCGAACAGCTGCGGGTACTTGGTCAGCATGACGCCCATCAGCAACCCGCCGTTGCTGCCGCCCTGGGCGCCCAACTGTTCCACGGTGGTGATACCGCGGTCCACCAGATCCTTTGCCACGGCGGCGAAGTCCTCACCGACCAGGTGGCGACCTTCGCGCATGGCCTGGGTGTGCCAGGTGGGGCCGTACTCGCCACCCCCGCGGATGTTGGCCAGTACGTAGGTGCCTCCGCGCGCCAGCCACAACCGTCCCAGTACGCCGTCGTAACCCGGTGTGCGGGCTACCTCGAAGCCGCCGTAGCCGCCCAGCAGCGTCGGGCCGGCACCCTCGCGATGCCGGTGTCCGACCACAAAATAGGGGATCTGCGTCCCGTCGGCAGAGGTGGCGAAGTGCTGCCTCACCTCGAGGTCAGCGGTGTCGAAGAACGACGGGGCCCGTTTGATCTCGTCGAGTCGACCGCCGGCGGTGCCGTGCAGGAGCCGCGACGGAGCGTCGAAACCCGAGCAGTCCAGGAAGATCTCGTCACCGAGCGGGTCGGCCGCGACGACCGTCGTGTTGGTGTTGGCCGGTAGTCCGGTCACCGGTTCGGCGATCCATGACCCCGGCGTGTACACCTGTACGCGGCTGGCCACATCGGCGAGCGTGACGACCACCAGGCGCTCCCGGGTCCACGCGTAATGATGCAGGCAGGTGTGCTCGTCGGGGGCGAACACCACCTGAAGCTCGCCGGTGCCGTCGAGGAAAGTCTCGTAATCGGCGGCCAGCAGGGATCCGGCGGGGTAGCGCTGAGTGCCGTACGTCCATTCGGTACGCAGTTCGATGAGCAGCCACTCGCGGTGGATCGAGATGCTGGCGTCGGTGGGCGTGTCGATGCGGATCAACTCACCGTCGCGCAGTTCGTAGACCTGTTCGTTGAAGAAGTCCAGGGCCCGGCTGACCAGCGTGCGTTCGAAACCCTCGGTGCGGTCGCGCGAGCCGGCGACCACCACGTCGGATTCCGCCCCGCTGAACACCGTCTCGGCTTCGGCGAGCGGCTGACCGCGCCGCCACCGTTTGACCAGCCGCGGATAGCCGGACTCGGTCAGCGAGCCCGCGCCGAAATCGGTGCCGACCAGCAAGGTGTCCTCGTCTTCCCAGGAGACCTGCGATTTGGCTTCGGCGAGCTCGAACCCACCGTCGACGAACGTCCTTGTCCGCATGTCGAACTCGCGTACCACCGCGGCATCGGAGCCGCCCCGCGACAGGCTGACCAGGGCCCGGGTGTGGTGCGGTTCGATCACCTCGGCGCCGGCCCACACCCAGTTCTCATCGTCAGCGCGTGCCAACTCGTCGACGTCGATGATGACGTCCCACTGTATTTTCTGCTCTTCACGCAAGCGCTCATCGGTTACCGTCTGCGCTTCGCGCAAGCGCTCATCGGTTACCGTCTGCTCTTCGCGCAAGCGCTCATCGGTTACCGTCTGCTCTTCGCGCAAGCGCTCATCGCGGGCACCCCGGTAGCTCTCCAGTGTGGTGCGCCGCCACACGCCTTTGGGATTGTCCGCGTCGCGCCAGAAGTTGTAGAGGTACCCGCCACGGCGGCGCACATAGGGGATGCGGGCATCGGTGTCGAGCACGTCGAGTGCTTCGGCGCGCATCTGCTCGAAGCGCTCGCCGGCGAGCTCGGTCAACGTCGGCTCGTTGTGCTCGCGGACCCAGGCCAGCGCGTCGTCGCCGGTAACCTCCTCCAGCCACAGGTAGGCGTCGGTGTCGGTCTGCTGTGCGCGGGTCTCGGTCACCCCACCATTCTGCGCACTGCCCAGCCGCGAGAGTGCAGCCAGGGTTGCCAATCCCGCGGGATGACGACCCTGGCTGCACTCTGGGCGGCGCTCAACTCAGGTGATGGACCTCCTGCAGGCCGTAGACCGGGGTGGCCATCCCCTCGAAACGGGCCTTGAGCTGCAGCGCGAGGTAGAGCGAGTAGTGGCGCGACTGGTGCAGGTTGCCGCCGTGGAACCACAGGTTGGGCTGCTGGGTGGGCTTCCACATGTTGCGCTGCTCGCCCTCCCACGGACCGGGGTCCTTCGGGGTGTCGCTGCCCAGGCCCCACACCTTGCCCACTTTGTCGGCGACGTCCTGGCCGATCAGGTCGGCGGCCCAGCCGTTCATCGAGCCGTACCCGGTCGCATACACCACCACATCGGCGGGCAGTTCGGTGCCGTCGGAGAGCACCACCGAATCCTCGGTGAGATGGTCGACCTGTCCGTGGGCCAGCTTGATCCGGCCGTCGGCGACCATATCGCAGGCACCGACGTCGATGTAGTACCCCGACCCACGGCGCAGGTACTTCATGAAGAGCCCGGAACCGTCAGCTCCCCAGTCCAATTCGAAACCAGCGGCCTCGAGGCGGTCGTAGAACGCCTTGTCGCGTTCGCGCATCTGGTCATACAGCGGGATCTGGAATTCGTGCATGATCCGATACGGCAGCGACGCGAAGGTCAGATCCGCCTTCTCCGTGGTCATCCCCGCGGCCAGTGCGCGCTCGGAGTACAGATCCCCTAGGCCGATGTCCATCAGCGTGTCGGATTTGACGATGTGCGTCGAGCTGCGCTGCACCATCGTGACGTCGACGCCGTTCTCGTAGAGCGCTTTGCAGATGTCGTGCGCGGAGTTGTTGGACCCGATCACGACGGCCTTCTTGCCGACGTAGGAGTCCGGTCCGGGGTGCGCCGACGAATGGTGCTGGTCGCCGCGGAAGACGTCCTGGCCGGGCAGCGTCGGCACGTTCGGCTTTCCCGACATGCCGGTGGCCAGCACCAGCTGGGTCGGGTGCAGAGTGAGCCGTTCACCGTCGCGGTCCACCTCGACGGTCCAGGTCTGGGAGGCGTCGTCGAAGGACGCGGACAGGCACGTGGTCTTCGACCAGTACGGCACCTCCATCACGCGGGTGTAGAACTCCAGCCAGTCGCCGATCTTGTCCTTGGGCGCGAACACCGGCCAGTTCTGCGGGAACTGCAGGTACGGCAGGTGGTCGTACCAGACCGGGTCGTGCAGGCACAGCGACTTGTAGCGCTTGCGCCACTGGTCGCCAGGACGCTCGTGGCGGTCGACGACGATGGCGGGCACCCCGAGCTGGCGCAGCCGCGCACCGAGCGCGATGCCGCCCTGCCCGCCACCGATGACCAGCACGTAGGGCTGGATGGTGCGACCCAGCTCGGCGTCCTCGGCGGCCTTCTTCTCCGCCCATGATCGTGGGTCCGGATCGTCGCCGTGCACCGCGCCGAGGACCCGGTTGGCGCCCTTGCGCTCCTCGTGGCCCTTGAGTTCCTGCAGTGCGGTCAGCAGTGTCCACGCCCGCAGCGTTCCCGAGTCGCTCTTGAGGCGCAGATGCCCGGTTCCGCGGCCGACAGCGGTGTCGAACTCGATGAAGGCCGAGATCACGGCGTCGTCCCCGGATCCGTCCTGCACCGGTGCCTCGCGGGTGCGGAAGCCGGACGGGTCCGTCTCGAGCAGGCGTGCCCCGAGCATGTCGGCGACCTGGTCACGGCCCTCGAGTGTCTTGAGGTTCCAGGTGAAAGACACCAGGTCACGCCAGAAGCTGTCGACGGCGAACATGCCGGTGACCCGGTCGATGTCGCGCACCGCCAGTGCGGCCTCGAAGTCGGCCAGCCAGGCGTCGACGTGTTGCTGGGGCGACAGGTCCGGTGTGGTCTGAGGTTCAAGTGTTGAAGTCATGTGAGCCAGACCACACCGATACGGCCGGCCTCCGCAAGAGTTGCGAAGCGTTGCAGCACGGGAAGCAACCCGGACCCGACCGCCTGCAACCCCCTGCAACTCTTTCGCGCTGTGTCGCCGGTCACATAGACATGCCGCTATGAGAGCAGCTGTGTACTACGGACCGAACAAGCTCGACGTCGGTGACGTCGCCGAACCGGAGCCCGCGCCGGGCACCGTCAAGCTCAAGGTCGGGTTCAACGGGATCTGCGGCACCGACCTGCATGAGTACTACGCCGGACCGATCTTCGTGCCCACCGCACCGCATCCGCTGACCGGTGCGCAACTGCCGCTGACCATGGGCCACGAGTTCTCCGGGACGATCACCGCGGTCGGTGACGGGGTGAGCGGGTGGAGCGAAGGCGACCGGGTCGCCGTCGAACCCATCTACAAGTGCGACCACTGCGGTCCGTGCCGCGCCGGCAACTACAACGTATGCCAACAGATCGGCTTCCACGGTCTGATGTCCGACGGCGGGATGGCCGAGTACACGGTCGTACCGACGACCATGTTGCACCGCCTGCCTGACAGCGTCTCACTGGAGCTCGGCGCGCTCGTCGAATCCATGTCGGTGGCCTATCACGCCGCAACCCTGGCCGACGTGCGCCCGGGCGATACCGCGATGGTGTTCGGCGCCGGCCCCATCGGCATCGGATTGTGGTTTGCGTTGCGCGGCAAAGGACTCGACGATGTGTTCGTCGTCGAACCGTCACCTACCCGGCGGGCTGCCATCGAAGCGCTGGGCGCCGCCACACTCGACCCGACCGCCACCGAGGTGCCGGCCTTCATCGCCGACCACACTGGCGGGGCCGGCGCCGATGCGGTGTTCGACGCCGCCGGTGTCACGCCCGCGGTGGCCACTGCGCTCGCCTGTGTAGGCTCACGCAAACCGATGATCAGCGTGGCGATCTATGAAAAGCCTTTGGAGACACCGCTTTTGAACCTGGTGATGAACGAGTCCAGGATTCAGGGGTCGCTGTGCTACACCGGCGCCGACTTCGAGGCGGTGATCGCGCTGATGGCCGAGGGCGCGTACGACACCAATGGGTGGGTGAGCCGGATCCGCCTCGACGATGTCGTCGAGGAGGGGTTTGAAGCCCTTCATGCCGGAAAGAAGATGAAGGTACTGGTTGATCCCTCGCTGATCGAGAAAGAGAAGTGACATTCATGACGACAACGGCATTGACGGGCAAGGTCGCCCTGGTCACCGGCGCCGGCCGGGGCATCGGACGCGGCATCGCGCTGCGGCTGGCCAGTGACGGCGCCGACATCGCGCTGGTAGACGTCAGTCAGGACGGTATCGACAAGGTCGCCGCCGAGATCGCCGAAATAGGTTCTCAAGCAACGACCTTCGTCGCCGACGTCAGTGATCGCGAGCAGGTGTTCGCGGCGGTGGAGCATGCCGCCTCGGCGTTGGGCGGGTTCGACATCATGGTCAACAATGCCGGTATCGCGCTGGTCGGACCGATCGCCGACGTCACGCCCGAGGAGGCCGCCCGGGTCTGGAACATCAACATCAACGGGGTGCTGTGGGGCATTCAGGCCGCGGTGGCCAAGTTCAAGGAACTCGGCAACAAGGAGGCCGGTAAGACCAGCAAGGTCATCAACGCCTCCTCGATCGCCGGGCACGACGGTTTCGAGATGCTCGGCGTCTACAGCGCGTCGAAGTTCGCCGTGCGGGCGCTCACCCAGGCCGCCGCCAAGGAGCACGCGGTCGACGGCGTGACCGTCAACGCCTACTGCCCCGGCGTGGTCGGCACCGACATGTGGGTCGAGATCGACAAGCGCTTCGCCGAACTGACCGGCGCCGCCGAAGGGGAGACCTATGACAAGTTCGTCGGTGGCATCGCGCTCGGCCGCGCCCAGACACCCGAGGACGTGGCCGGCTTCGTGTCGTATCTGGCCGGCCCGGATGCCGACTATATGACCGGCCAAGCGGGACTGATCGACGGCGGCCTGGTCTACCGCTGAGATGAGGAGCACAATCGGGGTTGATGGCCGGCACTATCGGCAGTTCACCCGTGCCTGAACCCGCGGTCGCGGTCGGTGAGGACCCGCGCAGCTACGCGCGGTTGATGTCGGCTGTCTACGACGCAACCATGGCCGGGCACCGCGCTCCGGCGCGGCCCCGGGAGATCATCGGCGAGTCGTGGCGCCGGATGATGGCCGGCGGTATGCGCCGGGACCCGGACGAGGGTGGGACGCCGGTGGTCGAGACGGCGGCACTGGAGATGCTGCGCCGGTCGTCCGGGCTGATGGAGGTGCTCGGCGAGATCTCCCACGGGTTGGAATCGCTGGTCGCCGACGGGGACAACATCCTCGTCGTCGCCGACGCGCGTGGACGGGTGCTGTGGCGGTCCGGGTCACCGGCCGTGCTGAGCAATGCCGATCGGCTCGGTTTCGTCGAGGGTGCGAACTGGGGTGAGGGCGCGGTCGGCACCAACGCCATCGGCACCGCACTCGTGTCGCAGCGCGCTGTGCAGGTGTTCTCCGCCGAGCATTTCCTGCGTAGCCATCACTCCTGGACCTGTGCGGGCGCCCCGATCCGCGACCCGCGGACCGGGCAGGTGATCGGCGTGGTCGACGTATCGGGTCCGGCCGCGACGGTCCACCCGACGACCATCGCGCTCGTGGCCGCGGTCGCCCGCCTGGCTGAGTCGCACCTGCGGCAGGACCACGACCGCACCCTCAACCGGCTGCGTGCGCTCGCCGCTCCGATCCTGGCGCGGATGGACAGCCCGGCGCTGGCCGTCGACACCGAGGGGTGGGTCGCGGCCGTCGACGCCATGCCGTTGCACAACCGCATCCTGCTGCCTGAGCAGATGGGGCCCGGGCGGGTGTGGCTGACCGCGCTGGGAATGTGCGCGGTGGAACCGCTGCCCGGCGGCTGGCTGGTGCGGCCGGCCGAACAGGATGACGTCGATGCCCGGGTCTCCCAGGTGCGACTTGACTTCACCGATCCGGATTCGCCGTCGCTGGTGATGGCCGGCGAGTTCGGCAGCTGGCGCCACGATCTGACCCTGCGACATGCGGAAATCCTCTGTGCCCTGGCTATTTCGCGGCAGGGCCGGACGGCGCCGCAGCTGGCCGAGGATCTCTACGGCGACCGGTCGCGGGTGGTGACGGTGCGCGCCGAGATGTCGCGGCTGCGCAAGCAGTTCGCCGGTCTGCTGGCAGCGCAGCCGTACCGCTTCGCCGGCTCGGTCGAGCTGCAGATCGAGTTTCCCGCCGACCGCCGGATGCTGCTGCCGCCGTCGACCGCACCGGCGATCCGTACTGCCCGAACGGCCGGCGCCGCCGATGCGTCCGAGGAGGACAATGGCTGACATGCACGCCGCCGACGAACAGACCGCCGACGAACACGCTCCGAAGCGAGCGCTGGTCACCGAGGCCGCCGCCGAGTTGTTGCGGACCCTGCAGGACCGACACGGGACGTTGATGTTCCACCAGTCCGGCGGTTGCTGCGATGGTTCCTCCCCGATGTGCTATCCGCACGGCGACTTCCTGGTCGGTGACCGCGATGTGCTGCTCGCCGTGCTCGACGTCGGCGACGGTGTGCCGGTGTGGATCTCCGGACCGCAGTTCGACACCTGGAAGCACACCCAGCTGGTCATCGACGTGGTGCCGGGCCGCGGGGGCGGGTTCAGCCTGGAATCCCCGGAGGGCAAGCGGTTCCTGTCGCGGGGGCGGGCCTTCACCGACGACGAGAACCGAGCGCTGGCTGGGGTCCCGCCGGTGACCGGCGCTGCCTACGAACGCGGTGAGCGGCCCGCCGCCGACGGAACACACATCGTCTCCGAGGCCGATCCTCAGACCCAGGACGCCTGCTCGATTCCGCTTGGCACCTAGGGCGCGCCGCACCGGCTTACCGGTACCGCGGCGTTATCGTCGAGATTGTGATCCCGCTGCCACGAGCATCGGTGCTGGCCGGAGTGATGATCATCGGCGTCGCTCTCGGCATGATGGCCGCGCTGCTGGTGGCAGTCGAACTCAGTACGGTGATTCGTCCTGACCTCGCGATCGGGCTGGTGATTGGTGTACCCGGCGTGATCGGCATGCTGATGATCCTGATGTCGGGCCGGCGCTGGATGACCGCCGTCGGCGCCATGATCCTGGCCATCGGGCCGGGATGGTTCGGGGCGCTGACCGCGATTCAGGTGGCGTCCGGTGCTTGAGCACACGCCGCGCACGGTGATCGAGGAGCCTGCCGGTGCCGGCGAGCTGCCGGCGCCGCCGGCGCGCCCGGTCGCGGTACCCGCGGTGGCCGCAGACGTGGGTCGGTGGCGGTTCGTGCTCGTCGTCACGGCGATGTGGCTGGTCTGCGGGGCAGCCGGGGCGGGCCTGTACTTCTGGTGGTTTCACTCCGTGGACAAGACCTTGCCGGTGTTCGCCGTCCTGGTGCTCGTGGTGGCGTGCGTCGTCGGCAGTCTGTTGACCGCAATGGTTCAGGATCGGCCGGGCGTCGCGGCGACGGCGATCGCGCTGATGTCGGCACCGTTCGCCGCGGCGGTCGGCGCCGGCCTGCTGTATGCCAGCTACGGGTTGGGCTGGATCGCAGGCTGACAGCGGTCAGCCGAGAACCGTTGCGCGGCTGACGGATCCGACTGTCGGCCGGCGGTGCCGGCCGACAGCAGGGGTTACGGTGCGCCGGAACTCCCACCGGCGCCGGCGCTGCCGTTGGAGCCGGCGGTGCCTGCGGTCCCGGGTGCTCCGCTGCCGCCCTTGGAACCGCCGCCGGTGCCGTTGCCACCGCTGCCCGCCGAGCCTGAGGCGCCTGCGGACCCGCCGGTGCCGCCCGCCCCACCGGTGCCACCCGCTCCACCGACCGACGAGCCGCCGTCGCCGCCGAGGCCGCCCGTCCCGCCGGTGCTGCCATTGCCGCCATTACCCCCGGAGCCACCGTTACCGACGGGTGTGGTCCCGCTGCCGCCTGCGGTGCCGTTTCCGCCCTTGGCGCCGTTGCCGCCGCGGCCTCCTGCACCGCCGGGGCCGCCCTTGCCCGAGCCGAGGTTCGCACCGCCCGCACCGCCGCTGCCTCCGGATCCGCCGGAACTGGCATTGCCACCACTGCCGCCGTTCTGACCGGTGCCCGCGGCGCCGGCCACTCCGTTACCGCCGGCAGATCCGTGGCCACCCGCGCCTCCGCTGCCACCGGCGCCACCGGTGCCGGTGCCGCCGAGCACTGCGCCGCCGTTGCCGCCGTTGCCGCCGTTGCCACCCGCGATCGGTGCGTCGGCGCCCGAGACCCCGGGTCCTGTCCCGGTCGCTCCGGCAGTGCCGTTGGCTCCGCTGCCGCCGTTGCCACCGCGGCCGCCGTTGCTGTTCAGGGTGCCGCCACTGCCGCCGTTGCCGCCGTTACCGCCGCTTGCGCCCGGGGTGGTCGCGCTGTATCCGTTACCGCCGGCACCGCCCCCGCCGTTGTTGAGGGTGCGCGGCGGTCCGGAGGCCCCGGTGTTGCCATTGACGTGACCGTTGCCGCCCTGACCGCCGGTGCCGACGTTGCCCACCAGGCCGGCGTCACCGCCGTCACCGCCGTCGATGTGATCGGCGGTACCGGCCGCGCCGGCACCGCCGCCGCCTGCACCGCCCTGGGTTCCGCCGTTGCCGCCGTTGCCGCCGTCGCCGTCGCGCCCGGCGGCGCCGTTGCTCGCGCTGCCGGCCTTGCCGCCGTCGCCGCCGTTGCCGCCGTGACCGCCGTCGCCGCCGCTGCCGCCGTCGCCGCCGCGGCCGTCGTTGACGTCGAAGGTGCCGGCACCACCGCTGCCGAGGGCGGTGCCGCCGTCGCCACCCCAGCCACCGTTGCCGCCCCGTCCTCCGTTTCCGGCATCGCCGGAGATCGACCCGCCGTTGCCGCCGTCACCACCCTGACCGCCGTTTCCGCCGTGCCCGCCGTTGCCGCCGTCGGTCCCGTCGGCTCCTGGTTCAGTGGCGCCTGCGCCCTTGACGCCGACACCGCCGTACCCTCCGCTGCCGCCGTTCCCGCCGGTACCGCCGTGGCCGACGTTGCCGCCGTCGCCGCCGCGTCCGCCGTTGCCGCCCGGCGTGCCGCCGACGGCCGGGTCGGGATAGTTGCCCGTCGAATTGCCGCCGTTTCCGCCGTTTCCGCCCATGCCGCTGGGCTCGATCGGCAGGTTTCCGTCGATTCCGGACGCCGCGCGCGTGCCGTTGCCGCTGTTGCCGCCCGCACCGCCGTGGCCGACTGCGCCTGCGTTGCCTCCGGTGCCTCCGCTGCCGCCGTTGCCGCCCGCGCCGGCGCTGCCCGTACCCCCGGGATTGGCGGCGCCGCCGACGCCCCCGTTGCCGCCGACGCCTCCGTTGCCACCGGTCCCGCTGTTGCCGCCGTTGCCGCCCACACCGCCGGTCCCGTGCGTGCCGTCGCTGTAGCCGACCGCCCGGGCCTGTCCCGCGGCGCCGCCGTCTCCGCCCGCGCCGCCGGCGCCGCCGGCGCCGCCGTGCCCGCCACGTCCGCCGTTTCCACCGTCGCCGGATACCGCCGCACCGCGTGTGGACGGGACGCCCTGGGGTGTCGTCGGATCCTGCAGGCTGCTGGTGGCCTGGCCCCCGTGGCCGCCGTTGCCGCCGTCGCCGCCGGCTGCACCGTCACCTCCGTGCGCGCCGTCACCTCCGGCACCGCCGCTGCCGCCGTTGCCGCGCACCGTGCCGCCGGCCCCGCCGGCTCCACCTGCGCCACCCCCGCCACCGGCCTGCCCGGCCACACCGCCGCCGCCGGCACCGCCGTCACCGCCCGCGCCGGCCAGGGCATCCTCGAACCCTTGTGCGCGTCCACCGTTTCCGCCGTTTCCGCCGTGTTGTCCGGGTGCGCCGGAACCGCCGTGGCCGCCGGCTCCCGATGCCGCGTTCCCGGTCGCCGAGGTTCCGTCGCCGCCGTCACCGCCGTGCCCGCCGGACTGCGCGGTGCCGTCGGGGTTTAGGACGCCGGGGGCGCCGTTGCCGCCCTGGGCGCCGGGGTCTCCGGCGTCGCCGGTGCTGCCGCCGGCGGCTGCCCCGCCGGCCACCGGGTTGGCGCCGTGTGCACCCGACATCCCTGTACCGCCCGCGCCGCCGTTGCCGCCGTTGCCGATCGCGCCGCCGTCACCGCCCGCGCCGCCCGCACCACCAGAACCGCCCGCAGCCAGCGCGTTGCCGCCCCGGCCGCCGTCGCCGCCGTTGCCGAAGAACCCGGTGGCCGGTCCGGCGGTGCCATCCGAGCCGGAGGCGGCGTAGCCGTTGCCGCTGAAGCCGCCCGCGCCGCCGGCTCCGGCGCGGCCCACCGTGCCGCCGCTGCCGCCTGCTCCGCCATGACCGCCACTGGACCCGTCGGCTCCCGATCCACCGCGGCCGCCGTCTCCGGGTGTCGCCCCGTCGCCGCCTGCTCCGCCGATTCCGCCGGTGCCGTGTCGGCCGAGGAATCCGCCTGAACCTCCCGCGCCGCCTTTACCGCCCGCGCCGCCGTCACCGCCGTCACCGCCGTCGGCTCCGTCGCTGCCGTCCTGGCCCGCGTTGCTCGCGCTCGGGCCGTCGGCGCCGGTGGAGCCGATCCCGCCTGCGCCGCCGGCACCGCCCGCGCCTCCGTTGCCGCCGCGGCCGAGGAGCAGGCCGCCGCTGCCACCCTTCCCGCCGTTGCCGCCCGAGGTTCCGGCCTGACCGTCGCCGCCGGAGGAACCGGCCGCCCCGGCCGAGCCGGCTCCACCGGCGCCTCCGTTGCCACCGTTGCCGAGGAACAGTCCGCCCTTGCCGCCGTGGCCTCCGTCGAGCCCTGCTCCGGCCGCGTTGCCGCCGTGACCGCCGTCGCCGGCCAGGAAGCCGCTGTTGCCGCCGTTGCCGCCGTTGGCCCCGTTGCCGCCGTTACCCCACAGCAGGCCGCCGTTGCCGCCGTTGCAGGCGGTACCCGAGCAGTCCTCGGCGGCGCTGAGGCCGTTGCCGATCAGCCAGCCGCCCGCGCCGATCATCGGCCGGGCAGTGGAATCGGCCGACCACAGAGCGTTCGGGGTGGGCGAACCGCCACCGCCGAACGCGCCTTCGATCACGTCGCCGATCGCGCAGTCGACCACGCCGCCGGGCGCGCAGTCGTAGCCGGTGGAGGTCAGCCGCACGTCGACCGTGTCCGCCAGCACGTCCACCGGCGGTTGCGCGGCCATGATGCCGATCCCGACCATGGTTGCGCCGGCGACGCCGGTGCCGAGGAACGAATGCACCTTCGCGGTGGGCGCCCGGTGTTGTCCGACCCTGCGGTGTTTCGACATCTGGCCTGACCCTTCTCGGCCGCACCCGCGACCCTCGGATGGCATCGCCGAAAACGCGCACCGTTGGTGCGATTTCAGCAACGCCGCGATGAATCGGAAGTGAACCGAATGCTTCCGCCGTGACATGCTTTGAGCAGCTGATTCATCGCGGTGCTGTCACCATACGTGACGTCTCCGTCAATATCTAGTGAATTTCGTATCTTTGGTATCGGATAGCGGCTCCCGGCCGCCCGTGCCAGGAGTGTGCACATATGTTCAGATAGACAGATGAGGGCGACGATCGTTCGACGGTCCGGTACGGCAGGTATCGCGCTCGTGGCGCTGATCGCAGGCTGTGCCGGCGCCCCCGACGAGCGGGACGCCGACCAGATCGTCCTTGCCGAGAGTTACGCACTCGGCGGGTTCAACCCGGTCAGCGGCTACTCCGAATCCGGCGTCTCACCCCTCTACGACGGTCTGTACCGGCCCAGCGCCACCACCGACACCGTGGTACCCGAGCTCGAGCCCGCCCTGGCCGCCGGCGAACCCGAACCGGCCGGCCCCAATCGCTGGCGCATTCCGTTGCGTTCCGGCGTGGCGTTCTCCGACGGCAGCGAGCTGGACGCCGCCGATGTGGTGGCGACCTACACCGCGGTCGGCGATCCGGCGGTGGCCTCGGAGATCTCCACGTCGGTGGCACCCATCGTCTCGATGCGTGCCGACGGTCCCGACGCGGTGACGGTCGAGTTGAACACCGCCGCCGACCCACGGCCCCACCTGCTCCTGGGGATCCTGCCCTCGGAGCAGGTCGAGGCCGGCCCGGCCGCCGACTGGGGGGTCAACACCGCTCCTGTCGGCACCGGTCCGTACCGGCTGGAGAGCCTTCGCCCCGACCAGGCGGTACTGGTGGCACGCGACGATTACTGGGGCGAACCGGCGCAGGTGCGCCGTCTGGTCTACACCTACGCTCCCGACGACAATGCCCGCGCTCAGAGCATGGTCTCCGGCGCCGTCGACGGCACCAATCTCCCTCCGCGACTTGTCGATTCGGTCAATGGCGAGAATGTGCGGACGGTGGCCGTGCAGTCCGCGGACTGGCGAGGGATCGCGCTGCCCGCCGGGAATCCGTTCACCGCCGACGCGCGTGCCCGGCTCGCGATGAACCTCGGGGTGGACCGCGACGCGATGGTGCGCGACGTGCTGGTGGGCTATGGCCGTCCGGCCAGCACGCCGGTGGCAGAGGCCTACGGCGACGCCTATGACCCCGCCGTGCAGTACTCCTTCGACGCAACCCGGGCCGGCAGCCTCCTCGACGAGGCTGGGTGGCGCATCGGTGCCGGCGGGATCCGCGAGAAAGACGGCGCGCGAGCGTCCTTCGAGCTGCTCTACAACGCCCAGGACACGCTGCGCCGTGATCTCGCGGTCGCCTACGCAGCCGCGATGACCCCACTGGGCATCGAGGTGCGGCCGCGCGGCACCAGCTGGGACGACATCGACACCAGGTTCGGCGATGCGGCCGTCGTGCTCGGTGGCGGAGCCCGGCCCTACAGCATCGACTCCCAGGTGTACGACACCCTGCACACCCGGGTACCGGACTCCTCGCCGTACTCCAACCCCGGGAACTTCACCGCGCCGGGCCTCGACGAACTCCTCGAGCAGGCGAGCAGGTCGCCGTCGGGGCCCGAGAAGGACCAGCTGTACCGCCAGATCCAGGGCGTCTACACCGCTGAACCCTCACACGTCTTCCTGGCCTTCCTCGACCACACCTACGCCTATCGCGACCTCGGCTGGCAGCAGAGCGCGCCGATCTTGGAGCCGCATTCGCACGGCGTGTCCTGGGGTCCCTGGTGGAACGTGCAGGCATGGACACGCTGACACCGACCGCGACCGTCGCGGTCGCCGAACACGCAGCCCCCGACCGTCCGGGGCGACGGTGGCGTGCCGCCGCGCGGCTACTGGCGCTGCGGACCGCGATCGCGATTCCGCTGACGGCCGGTATCTCGGCGGCGATGTTCTTCGTCGCATCGCTGTCGCCGTTCGACCCGTTGGCCGCCTACCTGGGCGGCAACTACCAGTTCGCCACCGCGTCCCAGCGCGACGCCATGCGGGTGGCCTACCAGACCGACCAACCCTGGTACCAGGCCTGGTGGCAGTGGGTCGGGGGGCTCACCCGCGCAGACCTCGGCTGGTCCTCGACCCAATCGCAGCCGGTCACCACGGTGCTGGCCGAACGGATGCCGTTCACGCTCGTGCTGTCCGGTGCGGCGCTGCTGACGGCCACGGCGCTGGCCGTCCTGTTGGGCTGCCTGGCCGGCATGCGGCGCGGCGGGCTGATCGACCGGCTGTGCACCGGGTTCTCCGTCACCTTCGCCGCGGTCCCGCCGTTCGTGGTCGCGCTCGCGCTCGTCGTCGTCGTCGCGGTCGGGCTGCGCTGGTTGCCGGCATCCGGGGCCGCCGCACCGGGTGCCGGCTATACGTTCGAAGGGGTGCTGCGCCACGGGATCCTGCCGTGGATAGCGCTCACCGTGTCGATGATCCCGTGGCTGCTACTGACCACCCGCGCCGCGGTGGTGGCCGGTATCGACTCCGACGCGGTGCGCGGCGCCCGGTCCCGCGGCGTGTACGGCTGGGAGCTGCTGCGCGGTCACATCGCACCGGTCTCGGTGCTGCCGACGCTGGCGCTGTTGGGTACCAGGCTCCCGGAGTTGATCGCAGGTGCGGCGATCGTCGAGACCGTGTTCGGTTGGCCCGGGATGGCTGCTGTCCTGGTGGAATCGGCTGCAGCCCTGGACTTTCCGCTACTTGCTGCGCTCACGGTGGCCGCCGCGGCGGCAGTGCTGGCCGGTTCGGCGCTCTCCGACGCGGCCGCGGTCGCCATCGACCCGCGGATCAGGATGACCGCATGACCACCCCGGTAGCGGTGCGCACCCGGTGGCGCCCGGACTGGCCGTGGATTGTGCTCGGCGCCATCGCGGTCACCGCCGTCGGGATCCCACTCCTCGCCGGTGACCAGATCGCCGACTTCTCCGCCGCGCTGCGTCCGCCCAGCCCCGAACACCTTGCCGGCACTGACCATTCCGGATACGACCTGTTGGTGCGGACGGCCGAGGGGCTGCGGGTGTCGCTGCTGATCGCCGTCGTGTGCGCGCTGGCGGCCACCGCCCTGGGCATGACGATCGGCGTGCTGGCCGCCCTCGTCGGCGGCTGGTTCGACGCGGTCGTCATGCGGCTCGTCGACGGTTTCAACGCGCTGCCGCACCTGGTGGTGGGCATCGTGATCGCCGCGATGTGGCGCGGTGCCCCGTTGGCGATCATCGCCTCGATCGCCCTGACGCATTGGCCGGCCGTGGCTCGCGTGGTGCGTGCTGAACTGCTCGCGGTCGCCGATGCGGGGTGGGTGCAGACCGCGAAGTTGGCCGGCGCCTCCCGCTGGTTCGTCGCACGTCGTCATCTGGTGCCGGCGGTGACCGGGCAGGCACTGGTGGCGATGGTGGTGCTGTTACCGCACGCGGTGTGGCACGAATCCACGTTGTCGTTCCTCGGCGTGGGGCTCTCGCCGGACCGGGCGAGTCTGGGCACTTTGCTCAGTGAGGCGCGCGGCGATGTGCTCACCGGGGCCTGGTGGACACTTGCGCTGCCCGCCGCCGCGCTCATCGCCACCGCACTGGCCTTCGCCGCGGCCGGCACCAGTGTGCGCAACCGGCACAGTCCGCCCACGGGAGCGGTGTGGTGACCGGCCCGCGCGAGATGACGACCGCGGCCCGGCTGATCGGCCTCACCGTCGACATCGACCTGGGCCGCGGACGGAACGCGGCGGCGGTTCGTGTCCTCGATGACGTCGATCTGGAGCTGCGGGCCGGTCGGGTCACCGCGCTCATCGGCGAGTCCGGTTGCGGCAAGTCACTTGTCGCGGCCGCCCTGTCGGGCCTGATGCCGCCCGGCTCCCACGTTCGGGGGCAGATCCGCATCGCGGGCGACCAGGTGCGCACCGGCGACGAACGGGCCTGGCGGGCCCTGCGCGGTCACCGGATCGGGATGGTGCCGCAGTCGGCGGCCACGTCGTTCACCCCGGTCCGCACGGTCGGCTCGCAGCTCGCCGAAGTCTGCACTCGCCTGGGCGCCGACCGCACCCCCGCCCAGCTGTGCGCGGCCGTCGCCCTGCCGCCGGGAGTGGCCGACCGTTACCCGCATGAACTGTCCGGCGGCATGGCGCAGCGCGTCGCGATCGCCGCGGCGCTGGCCGGCCGGCCCGCGCTGCTGCTCGCCGACGAACCGACCTCCGCGCTCGACCCGGACAACGCCGCGCTGGTCTGGCGACTGCTCGGTGACGCCGCCGCCGGCGGCGCCGCGGTGCTGGTGATCACCCATGACATGCCCTCGCTGCTGCGGGCCGCAGTGTGTGACGACGTGGCGGTGATGGTCCGCGGCACGGTGGCGTCCCAGGCGCCGTTGACCGAGGTCCTCGGTGACGCCGACCCCTACACCCGGGCTCTGCTCGGCGCAGTGCCGGTATGAGGGGTCTGCAGGCCACCGGTCTGACCGTCGCATTCGGCGGCAGGACGGTTCTCGACGGCGTCGACCTCGCTGCCCCGGCGGGGTCGGTGACCGGTGTCACCGGCGCATCGGGCAGCGGAAAGACCACGCTGTTGCGGGTGCTGGCCGGTCTGCATCGTCCCGACGCCGGGACGGTCCGCTACGACGGCAGCCCTGCGCCGCCGACCGGGGCGGTGGCCTTGCTGGCCCAGCACCCGCGGCTGGTCTGCAATCCGCGCTGGACACTTGCGCAGATCATCGCCGAACCCGCCGCGATCCGTGGGGAACGGGTTCGCCTCGACGACGTGTCGGTGCGCGTCGGACTGGAACCCGAGCTGCTGGACCGCTTTCCGGGTCAGGTCAGTGACGGGCAGTTGCAGCGCGCCTGTCTGGGCCGTGTGCTGACCCAGCGGGCCGGATTCGTGCTGTGCGACGAGCCGACGGCGATGCTGGATCCGATCGCCGCCGGGGCCGTCGTCGGGCTGCTGCGGCAGATCTCGGCGGCCGGCGCCGCGGTCGTGCTCGTCAGCCACGACCCCGCATTGATCGAGGAGCTCACAGCGGACGCACTCGTCTTGCCGCGCCCGTTAGGGTGAGAACCGTGACCCACTATGACGTCGTTGTTCTCGGAGCCGGTCCCGGCGGGTACGTCGCGGCCATTCGTGCCGCGCAGCTCGGGCTGAGCACTGCCATCGTCGAACCCAAGTACTGGGGCGGTGTCTGCCTCAACGTCGGGTGTATCCCGTCGAAGGCGCTGCTGCGCAATGCCGAACTGGCCCACATCTTCACCAAGGAAGCCAAGACATTCGGCATCAGCGGCGAAGCGAGCTTCGACTACGGCGCTGCCTTCGACCGCAGCCGCAAGGTTGCCGACGGCCGGGTGGCCGGGGTGCACTTCCTGATGAAGAAGAACAAGATCACCGAGATCCACGGCTACGGCAAGTTCACCGGGGCCAACAGCATCGAGGTGGACCTCAACGAGGGCGGCACCCAGAAGGTCGAGTTCGACAACGCGATCATCGCGACCGGTTCGAGCACCCGGCTGGTGCCCGGCACCTCGCTGAGCGAGAACGTGGTCACCTACGAGAACCAGATCCTGTCGCGGGAGCTGCCGGGGTCGATCATCATCGCCGGCGCCGGGGCCATCGGCATGGAATTCGCCTACGTGCTGAAGAACTACGGTGTCGATGTCACCATCGTCGAGTTCCTGCCGCGCGCGCTGCCCAACGAGGACGCCGAGGTCTCCAAGGAGATCGAGAAGCAGTACAAGAAGCTGGGCGTGAAGATCCTGACCGGCACCAAGGTCGAGCAGATCCGTGACGAGGGCGCCGACGGCTCGGTCTACGTCACGGTCAGCAAGAACGGTAAATCCGAAGAGCTCAAGGCCGACAAGGTGATGCAGGCCATCGGGTTCGCGCCCAACGTCGAGGGCTTCGGACTGGACAAGGCCGGGGTGGAGCTGACCGACCGCAAGGCCATCGGCATCGACGACTACATGCGCACCAACGTCAGCCACATCTATGCGATCGGCGACGTCACCGGCAAGCTGCAGCTGGCCCACGTCGCCGAGGCGATGGGCGTGGTGGCCGCCGAGACCATCGCCGGAGCCGAGACACTGGCGCTGGGCGACTACCGGATGTTGCCGCGCGCGACGTTCTGTCAGCCCCAGGTGGCCAGCTTCGGGCTGACCGAGGAACAGGCCAAGGACGAGGGTTATGACGTCGTGGTCGCGAAGTTCCCGTTCACCGCGAACGGTAAGGCGCACGGACTGGCCGACCCGACCGGTTTCGTCAAGCTCGTCGCCGATGCCAAGTACGGCGAGCTACTCGGCGGTCACCTGATCGGCCCGGACGTCTCGGAGTTGCTGCCCGAGCTGACCCTGGCGCAGAAGTGGGATCTGACCGCCAACGAGCTGGCCCGCAACGTGCACACCCACCCGACCCTGTCCGAGGCGCTGCAGGAGTGCTTCCACGGTTTGGTCGGCCACATGATCAACTTCTAGTTGAGGGCGCTCTGGGTCGCCGGAGTCGGCGGATTGGTGGTCGGTCACATCCTGTGGTTGGCCGGTATCTCGGCGGCGATCTCGTCGTCGGACGTGTCCTTCTGGGTGCTCGTGGTGGCCGGGGTGTCGGTCGCGGCGGGTCTGCTGTGCGGGTTGCTGGGCTGGCACAAAATGCGGCGCAAAGACCGCACGTCGGAGATCTGGGCGGCATTCCTGTGCGCGCTGCCGATCTCGCCGGTGCTGTTCTCGCTGGCCGTGCTGGGCGTGACATACCTGTAGCTGTCACGGTGACCCTGTAGTTGTCACGGTGACCCTGTAGTTGTCACGGTGACGCTGTAGTTGTCACGGTGACCCTGTAGTTGTCACGGTGACGCTGTAGTTGTCACGGTGACCCTGTAGCTGCCACGGTGACAAATTGCGTCCGACATCGCATTTCGTGATCGGACAGCGTTCACCGGTGCCTAGTATGTGCCAATGGGGGACGGATCCGTCCGAGGGTTGCTGGCGCAGTGGTGGCGGCAGCGCGACGACTACCAGTGGCGGATCGACTTCCTGCGCAACTGCGGACTCCTCCCGATCCTGCGCTGGGTGATCGCCGGCATCGGCTTCACGATGGGGGTGCTCGCGCTGGTGAACGCGTTCGCCCCGCCCGCAGCCGATGCCGCGGTGTTCCGCATCGGTTGGGCCGTGGTCGGTGTGGGTTCGCTGGCCTGGGCGGCGCGCTGGGCGTTGCTGCCGTGGCCGACCGTTCGGGAGTCGGCGGCCCTGGTCGTGTATGTCGACATCATCATGACGTTGTCGGCGCTGCTGTTCGGGGACCCGAACCTGGCCATGTCGGGGATTCCGATCCTGTTGTGCGCGGGCGGCTACGTGGTGTTCTTCCACGGTCCGCGCATGCACCTGGCCCACATCGCCTGGTGCACGATCTCGGTCGTCGGCATCGCGGTCTGGTTGGCGGCGTCCACACCCGACTACGGTCTGCAGGTGGCGGTGTCGCGGGCCGTCATCGCGTTGCTGGTCACCGTCTGCATCCTGCCCGCTCTGCAGTTCGGATTCTGGCTGCTGCAGGGCAGTTCGAAGCAGTCGCTGACCGACCCGCTGACCGAGCTGACCAATCGGCGGGGACTCGCCGTGTCGATGAAACGGCTCAACGAGGGGGCGCCGGCGACCTCCGACCTGTGCGCGCTGCTGATCGACGTCGACGGCTTCAAGGGCGTCAACGACAGCATGGGGCACGCGGTCGGTGACGAGGTCCTGATCCGCACCGCGCGCCGGATCCGGGCGAGCGTGCGCGAGGACGCCGTCGTGGTGCGCTGGGGTGGAGAGGAGTTCCTGGTCGTCGATCGCATCCCGGCGCATCAGGCCGGCGCGGTCGCCGAGCGAATCCGCACCGCGGTATCGGCGCCCGCCCAGCCCTCAATCACGGTCAGCATCGGTCTGGCGACCTGTACGCGACCGGATTTCGACCTGATCGACGTCATCTCGGCGGCCGACTCGGCGATGTACGAAGCCAAGGCGCGCGGCGGGGACAGGGTCGTACCGACCACCAGCGTCTACTGACCGTCGGATACGGCGGGCTCAGTCGGGGAAGTCCAGGGGTACCTGCAGCGTCGCGATGGTCGCCGCCAGCCCATCGTACTGTGCTGTCAGCATGCAGAATTCGATGAGCTGCGGGGTGGTGTAGTGAGCCGCCAGGGCCTGCCAGGTCTGCGCCGACACCCCCCGGGTGACGACGAACTCGTCGGTCGCGGTGATCAGCAGCCGTTGCCGGTCGGTCAGGCCGTCGGCGTCGGGACCTTCGAAGATCCTGGCCTGGGTGTCGGGATCGAGGCCCCGGCTGCGGGCCAGCCTGCGGTGCTGCTGCAGTTCGTACTCGCTGCCACGCAGGTGCCCGACGCGCAGGATCACCGTTTCGGCGTCGCGGCGGGAGAGCTTGCCCGCGTAGAGCAGATACGCCGACAGCGGCAACCAGACCGGCAGCAGCAGCCGGTGCCGGCCCAGGACGTTCATCAGGCTGAATCGGGGTCTGCGGATGCCGCGGGCGCCGATCTTGGCGATCGCCCAGTTGACCGGGCCGAGGTCCTTGAACCCGCCCGGTGGGACGCGAACGGAGTCCGTGGCGTCATCGGGGGCTCCTTCGTGCGGACGTTCAGGCGTGCTCATTGCTGCCTCACCAGGTAGGGCGACACCGTCGAGCGGTGTTCGTCGATGTCGAGCGCGCGACCGAGTGCGGGGAACGCGCGTTGCGGACAGTTGTCACGTTCGCACACCCGGCAGCCGGCACCGATGGGAGTGGCGTTGTGACCGGACAGATCGAACCCCTCGGAGTAGACGAGCCGTTGGGCGTGCCGCAATTCGCAGCCCAGGCCGATCGCGAATGTCTTACCCGGCTGACCATAGCGCGAAGCCCGCCGTTCCACCGTCCGCGCCACCCACAGGTAGGCGCGCCCGTCGGGCATCTCGGCGATCTGTACCGAGATCTTGCCCGGGTTGGCGAACGTCTCGTAGACATTCCACAGCGGGCAGGTCCCGCCGCTGGACGAGAAGTGAAACCCGGTGGCGGATTGGCGTTTTGACATGTTCCCCGCGCGGTCGACCCGGACGAAGGAGAACGGGACGCCCCGCATCGAGGGGCGCTGCAGGGTGGAGAGCCGGTGACAGGTGGTCTCGTAGCTGACCGCGTAGTACGCCGAGAGACGTTCGATGTCGTAGCGGAATTTCTCCGCCACCTCGTGGAACTGTCCGTAGGGCAGCACCGTCGCTGCGGCGAAGTAGTTGGCCAGTCCCATCCGGGCGAGCTTGCGGGACTCGTCGCTGGTGAACTTGCCTTCGGCGACCAGTTTCTCGATCAGCTCACCGCACTCCAGATAAGCCAGCTCGGCGGCCATCCGGAACACCGTCTGCCCCGAGGAGAGCTGAGCCCCGATCTCCAGCCGCTTGGTCGTCGGATCGTAACGGTGCAGCACACCTTCGCCGAGGTCGATGCGGCGAATGATGGTGACACCGTGGACGAATCGCAATCGGTCGGCCAGATCGCCGGCGAGATCACCCCGATGGACCCGCATGCCCGAGGTGAGTTCCTCGGCTGCGGTGTCCAGCTCGTGGAGGTAGTTCTGCCGCTGATAGAAGTAGTCGCGCACCTCTTCGTGCGGCATCGTGATAGATCCCGACCCGGTGCCGCTTCCGACGTTGAACCGGTCCTCGGTGGCCGCGGCGAGCTGGGTGGTGGTGAGCTGATGACGGCGATGCAGGTTCACCATGGCGCGGGCCAGGGTGGGGTGTGCGCCGACCATATCGGCGATCTCGGCCGGATCGACGTCGACGTCGAGATCGCGATCCATGATCACCTCGCGCAGCTCGGCGATCAGGCGGGTGTCGTCCTGGGACGCGAAGAACGTCGCATCCACCCCGAACAACTCGGTGATCCGCAGCAGCACCGCCACGGTCAGCGGCCGGACGTCGTGTTCGATCTGGTTCAGATAGCTCGGCGATATCTCCAGCATCTGGGCGAGCGCGGCCTGGCTGAAGCCGCGTTCGCTGCGGAGCTGCCGGATGCGCGCGCCGACGAACGTCTTGGCCACATCAACCAGACTAACAACGCTGCAAAGTATGAATTCGCAGCGTTGGCACGCGGGTCGGATGTGGCAGTATCGGAGTCCGTGAGTACCACCCCGGGGGCTTCAGGCCTGGCCAAGACGATGATGCCCGTCCCCGACCCGCATCCGGACGTCTTCGACATCCAGTGGCCGCTGCGGGTGGCCGACGTGGACCGCGAGGGCAGGCTCAAATTCGATGCGGCCACCCGTCACATTCAGGACATCGGCACCGATCAGCTGCGCGAGATGGGTTACGAGGAAACCCATCCGTTGTGGATCGTGCGACGCACGATGATCGACATGATCGAGCCCGTCGTGTTCAAGGACATGCTGCGGCTGCGACGGTGGTGCTCGGGGACGTCGAACCGGTGGTGCGAGATGCGGGTGCGGATCGAGGGCCGCAAGGGTGGTCTGGTCGAATCCGAGGCGTTCTGGATCAACATCAATCGGGAGACACAGGGGCCGGCGCGGATCTCCGACGACTTCATCGAAGGTCTGCGACGCACCACCGACGAGAGTCGGCTGCGTTGGAAGCCGTACCTGACGGCCGGTAGCCGGGCAGATGCCGAGCACGTCCGGGACTACCCTGTCCGCGTCAGTGACATCGACATCTTCGACCACATGAACAACTCGGTGTACTGGAGCGTCGTCGAGGACTACCTCTACTCGCAGCCCGAACTGATGAAGGGGCCGCTGCGGGTGACCATCGAGCACGATCTGCCGGTGGCACTCGGCGACAAACTCGAGATCATCCGCCATGTCCATCGGCCCGGATCGACCGACACGTTCGGTCCCGAGCTGACCGATCGGACTGTTACAACGCTCACATATGCCGTCGGCGACGAGACGAAAGCCGTCGCCGCGATCTTTCCGCTCTGAATCGCTTCCGTTAAACAGTACGGGCGTACTGACCAGCCAAGACGTGCTACCGGCCAGTAGTTTCTGAACCGTTTCAGCTGTGGCGCTGATTTGCAAACTTTGCAACTTCGCCGAATTGGTTGGCGGAAATTGGCAAGCGAAACAGGTGGACCTGCGGTTATGCGGTGGTGCATCCTCGGATCAGCAGGCCAGCCACACCGCTGGAGGATTAACAACCTGCTGAGGGTCCCAAGCCCTTCAGCAGTGCGCAACTCGAAGGAGTAACCCGATGTCGACCGTTGGCACACCGAAGTCGCCCGAGCAGATCCAGCACGACTGGGACCACAACCCGCGCTGGAAGGGCGTCACCCGTACCTACACGCCCGCCGACGTCGTCGCTCTGCAGGGTCACGTCGTCGAGGAGCACACCTTGGCCCGCCGTGGCGCCGAGGTGCTGTGGGACCAGTTGCACGATATGGACTTCGTCAACGCGCTCGGTGCGCTGACCGGCAACATGGCCGTGCAGCAGGTGCGCGCCGGACTCAAGGCGATCTACCTGTCGGGCTGGCAGGTCGCCGGTGACGCGAACCTGTCCGGTCACACCTACCCCGATCAGAGCCTGTACCCGGCCAACTCGGTGCCGCAGGTCGTCCGTCGCATCAACAACGCGCTGCTGCGCGCCGACGAGATCGCCAAGGTCGAGGGTGACACCTCGGTGGAGAACTGGCTGGCCCCGATCGTCGCCGACGGCGAGGCCGGTTTCGGTGGTGCGCTCAACGTCTACGAGCTGCAGAAGGCGATGATCGCCGCAGGTGTCGCCGGTTCGCACTGGGAAGACCAGCTGGCCTCGGAGAAGAAGTGCGGCCACCTCGGTGGCAAGGTGCTGATCCCGACCCAGCAACACATCCGCACCCTGACCTCGGCGCGTCTTGCCGCCGACGTCGCCGGGGTGCCCACGGTCGTCATCGCCCGCACCGACGCCGAGGCCGCCACGCTGATCACCTCCGATGTCGACGAGCGCGATCAGCCGTTCATCACCGGTGACCGCACCGCCGAAGGCTTCTACCGGGTCAAGAACGGTCTCGAGCCCTGCATCGCCCGAGCCAAGGCCTACGCGCCGTACTCGGACCTGATCTGGATGGAGACCGGAACCCCGGATCTCGAACTGGCCAAGAGGTTCGCCGAAGGCGTCAAGAGCGAGTTCCCCGACCAGATGCTGGCCTACAACTGCTCACCGTCGTTCAACTGGCGCAAGCATCTCGACGACGCGACGATCGCGAAGTTCCAGAAGGAGCTCGGCGCGATGGGCTTCAAGTTCCAGTTCATCACGCTGGCCGGCTTCCACGCGCTCAACTACTCGATGTTCGATCTGGCGCACGGCTACGCCCGTAACCAGATGACGGCGTATGTGGAGTTGCAGGAGCGCGAGTTCGCCGCCGAGGAGCGCGGCTACACCGCGACCAAGCATCAGCGTGAGGTCGGCGCCGGTTACTTCGACCGGATCGCCACCACGGTGGACCCGACCAGCTCGACCACCGCGCTGGCAGGCTCGACCGAAGAAGGACAGTTCCACTAACAGCGGTTCACCCCGCGAGAGTGCGTGTCTGCAGGCGCCACGCCGGGCCACACGCAGACATCGCGCACGCTCGTGACGCACGCTCGCGCCACGGGCGTCCGCACGGAACTTGACAGCGCAGACCCCGCCCAGAAATCTTGGGCGGGGTCTGACGCATGTCGGTGCAGAAGTGCTCCGCGGCACACAGCAAGCGCGGTTACCCGGGATGCGGGGAGAGCGCCCGCACGTGAACAGGACAGCACGTGAACAGGACAGCACGTGAACAGGACAGAGGGCAGATGAGCATTGAACGTGTAGGGGTGGTCGGCGCAGGGCAGATGGGCTCTGGGATCGCCGAGGTCTCGGCCAGGGCAGGCGCGAACGTCGTCGTCTACGAGCCCAGCGAAGAGCTCGCCAATGCCGGCCGCGACCGCATCACGGCGTCGTTGGAGCGTGCGAAGGCCAAGGGCAAGCTGGCCGCCGACGACTTCGAGGTGACTCTCGCCCGCCTGACCTTCACCTCCGACCTCTCCGACCTTGCCGACCGGCAACTGGTCATCGAGGCGATCGTCGAGGACGAGACGGTCAAGGGCAAGCTGTTCGCTGCGCTCGACGAGATCATCACCGATCCCGACGCCGTGTTGGCCTCGAACACCTCCAGCATCCCGATCATGAAAATTGCGGCTGCGACCAAGAATCCGAGCCGGGTGCTCGGACTGCACTTCTTCAACCCGGTGCCGGTGCTACCGCTGGTGGAGCTGATCAACACGTTGGTGACCTCCGACGCGGCCATCGCGCGGGTGCAGCAGTTCGCCGGCGACGTGCTGGGCAAGAAGGTGGTGCGCTGCGGCGATCGGTCCGGCTTCATCGTCAACGCGCTGCTGGTGCCCTACCTGCTGTCCGCCATCCGGATGGCTGAGGCCGGGGTGGCCACCGTCGAGGACATCGACACCGCGGTGGTGGCCGGACTCTCGCACCCGATGGGGCCGCTGCGACTGTCTGACCTGATCGGCTTGGACACCATGAAACTGATCGCCGATTCGATGTACGACGAGTACCGGGACCCGCACTTCGCCCCGCCGCCGCTGCTGCTGCGCATGGTCGAGGCCGGGCAGCTCGGTAAGAAGTCGGGTAGCGGCTTCTACACCTACTGATAGCTGACCGATACGGCCGCGGCACAGCTCAGCGGGGGTATATGCGCCGAGCCGAGATCTTGGCTACCCTGCGTAGCGGAATATTGACGCGCCGGTTCAGAAGGCAGCCGGGACTGCGGTAGGGCACGTGTGCGGCCCACCCCGGTGTCTGCTGCGCTCTCGGTCGGCGCAGAACCGCAAGGGGTGCCGAGCCGATGTCGAACGCCGTGTCCGATCTGTCGCCGTACTACGAGGAATCGCAGTCGATCTACGACGTGTCCAACGAGTTCTTCGCGCTTTTCCTCGGGTCGACGATGGGCTACACGTGCTCGTACTTCGAGCGCGACGACATGTCGCTCGACGAGGCGCAGATCGCCAAGTTCGACCTCGCCTTGGGCAAGCTGAACCTTGAACCGGGGATGACGCTACTCGACGTCGGGTGCGGCTGGGGTGGCGCGCTACGCCGCGCGGTGGAGAAGTATGACGTCAACGTCATCGGAATTACGTTGAGCCGCAACCAGTACGAATACAGCAAGGCGTTGATGGCGAGCCTGGACACCGCGCGGACCGCCGAGGTGCGTTTGCAGGGCTGGGAGGAGTTCGACGAACCGGTGGACCGGATCGTGTCCATCGGAGCGTTCGAGGCGTTCAAGGCCGAGCGTTACCCGCTGTTCTTCGAGCGCGCATATGACATCCTGCCGGCCGACGGCCGGATGCTGTTGCACACGATATTGGCGCACACCCAGAAGTTCTTCCGCGACAACGGCATCAAGTTGACGATCTCGGATCTGAAGTTCATGCGCTTCATCGGCACCGAGATCTTCCCCGGCGGGCAGTTGCCGGCCGTCGAGGACATCGAAAAGCTGGCCGCCGATACCGGTTTCACGCTGGAGCGCACTCACCTGCTGCGGCCGCACTATGCGCGCACGCTGGACATGTGGGCCGCCAACCTCGCGGCCAACCGCGACGAGGCGATCAGGATCACCTCCGAGGAGGTCTACGAGCGCTACATGCACTACCTGACCGGCTGTGCGGACTTCTTCCGTCGTGGCATCACCAACGTCGGACAGTTCACCCTCGTCAAAGGCTGACGGTCTGGAGCTAAGCCGACGCGAGCCGCTTCTTCTCCGCCTCGACATCGAAGTCCGGTGGCGGCCAGGACATGTTGAGCCGCTTGAGCGCTTCGATCATCAGCTCGGTGATGGCCAGCCGGCTGTACCACTTCCGGTTGCACGGCACGATGTGCCACGGCGCGTATTCGGTGGAGGTCCGATCCAACATCACCTGGTACGCCTCCTGGTAGGCAGGCCATTTCAGGCGCTCGTCGATATCGCCGGGGTTGTACTTCCAGTACTTGTCCGGTCGCTCGAGTCGCTCGGCGAGCCGCGCCTTCTGCTCCTTCAGCGAGACGAACATCGCGACCTTCACCAGCGCCGTTCCACTGTCGACGAGTTCGCGCTCGAACGCGTTGATCTCGTCGTAGCGCGGTTCCCAGACATCAGGCGGGACCAGATTGTGCACGCGCACGATCAGCACGTCCTCATAGTGGGAGCGGTCGAAGACCCCGATGTGACCGGCGGTCGGCAGCGCTTTGCGGATCCGCCACAGGTAGTGGTGTGACAACTCCTCCTGGGTCGGCTTACCGAAGCTGCGGTACTGGACGCCTTGCGGATTACAGCTTCCCACAACATGTTTGACGATCCCGCCCTTGCCTGCGGTGTCCATTCCCTGCAGCACCAGCAGAACCGAGCGGGTGTCTCCGGAACGGCTGTTGGCGTAGAGCATCTCCTGCAGTTCGGCGAAGCGCACATTGCGCTCTTCCTGAAGGGTGGGGGCGTCGGACTTGTCCCCTCGGAATCCCGGGGTGGCGTCGGTATCGATGTCGGCCACCTTGTCTCCCGGCCGGAACATCAACTCGACGTGCGGTTCATGGGTCCACAGGGACGGCAGGTCGTCAGGCTCGCTCATGCGTGCTAGTCAAGCAGCTGGGAGGGCAATGCCGGGGAAGGATGCGGGCTGTCGCGGAATTTGGCCAGCGATCCGTTCACCTCGACGATGCCGCAGAGCGCACTCCAGGACAGCATCGTCAGGTAGTCGATGAGCTCCTCGGCGGACATCCGGGGGTTCGACATCCAGGAGTGGGTGGCGAGTTGGACGCCGCCGACGATGTGGAACGCCCACGGTTCGGCGCCCCCGGTGTCCATCCCGGCGGTCACCATCCGCCGTCGCAGCATCACCGCGAGCATGCGCGCGATGATCTGCTCGGAGTCGGCGACGGCCTTGCTCTTGCTGGCCGAGTTGTTGGCCATGACGAACCGGTACGGCTCGGGTTCGGCCGCGACGGTCTCGACGTAGACGCGGATGATCTCGCGGGTCAGGTCGTAGCCGTCCAGGTTCGACGACAGGGCGGCGGCCATGTTGGGGATCAGGGTGGTCTGCGCAAAGCGCATCATCACCGCGGTGGTGAGATCGTTCTTGTCGACGAAGTAGCGGTAGAGCACGGTCTTGGAGACGCCGATCTCGGCGGCGATCTCATCCATGCTGACGTTGCTGCCGAGCCGGCGGATGGCCTCGAGGGTGCCGTCGACCAGCTCGTTTCGGCGTTCGACCTTATGCCGGTGCCAGCGCCGTTTCCGTCCGTCGGTCTTGGCCGCCACCGGCGGGGAGTGTTGTGCCACGTTCGCGGTGATCCGTTCCCTATGTCCCTGTCGATAATACGGTGGCCAAGCGCTGGCAGTCGTCCCAGCGGGGGATGATGGACAGGTGGCTCACCGAGTAGACGCCCCCTCCGGCCGACACGGCGGAGAGCGACCGAGTTTCGCCGAGACGATCGCCGGCGCGGATACGGTTGCCGACGAGGACCGCAGGCGCTCGCTGAGGCGGATGAAGCTGGTCGCGCTGAGCTTCCTGCTCGGTGCCACCGTCATCTTTCTGGTCTGTACGTGGGCGCAGTCCCGCGGCGCTGTGCCGCCCTGGGTGGGTTATGTGCGGGCGGCCGCCGAGGCCGGCATGGTCGGTGCGCTCGCCGATTGGTTCGCGGTCACCGCGTTGTTCAAACATCCGTTGGGCATCCCGATCCCGCACACCGCGATCATCAAGCGCAAGAAGGATCAGCTCGGCGAAGGCCTGGGGGCCTTCGTCCGGGAGAACTTCCTGTCGCCGGCCAACGTGGAGACCAAGCTGCGCGACGCCGACGTCTCCGGTCGGGTGGGCAAGTGGCTGTGTGACCGTGGCCATGCCGAGCGGGTCGCCGCCGAGACGGCGACGGTGCTGCGGGTGCTGGTGGAGATGTTGCGCGACGAGGACGTGCAGCAGGTGCTGGACCGGATGATCATCAAGCGCATCGCCGAGCCGCAATGGGGGCCGCCGGTGGGACGGGTGCTGTCCACGCTCCTGGTGGAGGGTCGCCAGGAGGCTCTGCTGCAGCTGCTGGCCGATCGCGCGTTCCAATGGTCGCTGAACGCCGGCGAGGTCATCGAGCGCGTCATCGAGCGCGACTCGCCGACCTGGTCACCGCGGTGGGTGGACCATCTGGTCGGTGACCGCATTCATCGCGAGCTGATGGACTTCACCGACAAGGTGCGTCGCGACCCCGATCACGAACTGCGTCGTTCGGCCACCAAGTTCCTGTTCGAGTTCGCCGACGACCTCCAGAACGACGAGGCCACGATCCAGAAGGCGGAGAACGTCAAGGAACAGCTGATGGGCCGGGACGAGGTCGCCCGGGCGGCCGAGACCGCGTGGACGGCCGCCAAGCGCATCATCCTGGAATCGGTCGACGATCCGTCGTCCTCGCTGCGCACCAGGATCGCCGACAGCGTGGTCCGCATCGGGGAGTCGCTGCGCGACGACGCCGACCTGCGCGACAAGGCCGACAACTGGATCGTGCGCGGGGCCCAGCATCTGGTCGGCGAGTATGGGGCGGAGATCACAACGATCATCACCGACACCATCGAGCGGTGGGACGCCGCCGAAGCGAGTCGCCGGATCGAACTCCATGTGGGCCGTGACCTGCAGTTCATCCGCATCAACGGCACAGTGGTGGGTTCGCTGGCCGGGCTGGTCATCTATTCGATAGCCCATCTACTGTTCTGACCTGCGCTAACGGGTGCTTGCAAAAGTTAGCACCCAGTCGTACCGTGGGATTTGTCGGTAACGGTCACCCACGCACGAGGAGGTCACGAATGTCGCAGGACGAAAATCTTGCCGCGGTCGTGTCCAACGCTGCGCAGGACATCGGCTCGTTCATCCGGTCGCAGCGCGAAGCGGCCCAGGTCTCGGTGCGGCAGCTCGCCGAGAAAGCGGGAGTGTCCAACCCCTATCTCAGCCAGATCGAGCGGGGTCTGCGGAAACCGTCGGCAGATGTGCTCAGCCAGATCGCCAAAGCACTGCGGGTTTCCGCCGAGGTGCTCTACATCAGAGCCGGAATCCTGGAGCCGAGTGAGACGAACCAGGTTCGCGACGCCATCGTCACCGACACGGCGATCAACGAGCGGCAGAAGCAGGTGCTGCTCGACATCTACACCTCGTTCTGTCAGCAGAACGAGGTGGCCCTCGCCGAAGCAGACTCGGCGGCCCCGGATTCAGTGGGCCCGGACTCAGTGGGCCCGGACTCAGTGGGCCCGGATTCAGTGGGCTATGTGCGGGGGGACAGTGTCAACGACGCAGACGAGGAGCCCACGACTGAACACCACAAGCGCCCTCTAGAGATCCCCGAGACTCCGCAATCAATCACAGAACTCAACCTTGCAAAGGAAGGACACAGCCATGGCTGACACCACCAAGAACCAGCTCGACATCGACGACCTGAAGGCCCCGCTGCTCGCCGCGGTCGGTGCCGCCGACCTGGCGCTGGAACGCGTCAACGAGATCGTCGCCACCCTGCGCGAGCGGGCCGGCGAAGCCCGCACCGACGCCGAATCCCGGGTCGAGGAGAGCCGCGCCCGCGTCGCGAAGCTGCAGGAAGACCTGCCCGCGCAGTTCGGCGACATCCGCGATCGGCTCACCTCCGAGGAACTGCGCAAGTTCGCCGAGGGCTACGCCGAGGCCGCGCAGTCGACCTACACCAAGCTCATCGAGCGCGGCGAGGCCGCGCTGGAGCGCCTGCGCAGCCAGCCCGCACTGGAGGAGGCGGCCAACCGGGTCGAGGAGTACACCGACCAGGCGGTCGAGCTGACCCAGGAGGCGCTGGGCAACGTCGCGTCGCAGACCCGCGCGGTCGGCGAGCGGGCCGCCAAACTGGTGGGCGTCGAACTGCCGAAGAAGAGCGAGTCGGCGGCCGAGCCGGTCAAGAAGGCCGCCAAGAAGGCCCCGGCGAAGAAGGCCCCGGCGAAGTCGACCGCAAGCGTTCCGGCCAAGAAGGCTCCGGCGAAGAAGGCCCCCGCCAAGAAGGTCACCCAGAAGTAGGCACCCGACACCACCGCCGATGAGCGGCGGAAGTCGAAAAGGGGACGTAACCCGCATAGGCTGTTGAGCGTGGAGCTCCAAGGCCTGGTGGGTTACGTCCTCTTTGCGTTGCAGATCGCCGTCCTGGTGGCATCGGTGTATGCCTTCGTGCACGCCGCGATGCAGCGTCCCGATGCCTTCACCGCGGCCGACAAGCTGACCAAGCCGGTATGGCTCGTCATCCTCGGCGTCGGCGTGCTGCTGGCGTTGGTGCTCGGCATCATGGGCGTGGCGATCGCCGCGGTCGCCGCGGGCGTGTATCTGGTCGACGTGCGTCCCAAGATCCTGGAGATCCAGGGAAAGTCGCGCTGATGCGCGCACTGCTGACCGCCGCCGTGCTGGCAGCGGGCGTGCTGGCTCCTGCGCTTGTCCCGGTTCCGGCCGCGCAGGCGACCCCGGTATCGCCGGCGCCGCCGTACATCGAGCGGGCGGTGTGGGCCAAATGGGGAGACCTGTCGAGTCTGCGGGTGTACCCGACTGCGTCGGCGCGTCGCATCTCTGGGCACGCCGGCACCCAGCCGCTGGCCGAGGCCGCGTGGGTCGAGGTGCTGGCGCTCTCGCCGGACGCCGCGATCCCGGGGATGCGGGAACAGTTCATGTGCCACTGGAACTTCGCCGAGTTCGCCCAGCCCGGCAAGACGAGCTGGAATCTGGAACCCTGGCGCCCTGAGGTCGGCCCCGACGAGATGATGGCCACCAGGTGCAATCCGGGCGGTACCGAAGAACCCTTCTGATGGGCTCCTATTCCCGCGCTCAGGTGGCGGCTCTCGTCGACCACACCCTGCTCAAACCCGAGGCCACTGAGGCCGACATCGAGGCGACGGTCACCGAGGCGGCCGAACTCGGCGCCTTCGCGATCTGTGTGTCGCCGACGTTCGTCGGGGCGGTGCGACTGCTGGCGCCCCACGTGACCGTGGCCTCGGTGGTCGGATTCCCGTCCGGTAAGCATGTTTCGGAGGTCAAGGCCGGTGAGGCCCGGTTGGCCGTGGAGTCCGGGGCCGGCGAGATCGACATGGTCATCGACCTCGGTGCCGCGATCGGGGGCCAGCTCGGCGCCGTGCGGGCCGACGTCGCGGCGGTGCGCGAGGCGGTGCCGGGGGCCGTGCTCAAGGTGATCGTCGAGTCGGCCGCGATCCTGCAGCTGCGCGGCGAGCCGCTGCTGGTCGACGTCTGCCGTGCCGCCGAGGACGCGGGCGCCGATTTCGTGAAGACGTCCACCGGTTTTCATCCCAGCGGCGGCGCCTCGGTGCGTGCCGTCGAGCTGATGGCCGACGCGGTCGGCGCACGGTTGGGCGTCAAGGCCAGCGGCGGGATCCGCACCGCGGACGATGCGGTTGCGATGCTCGACGCGGGCGCCACCCGGCTCGGCCTGTCCGGCACCCGGGCGGTGCTCGACGGGCTCGACTGAGCGTCAGGTGATGCCGAAATCCTTGATCTTGCGGTAGATCGTCGCCCGCGACATCCCCAGTGCCTCTGCCGCATCAGCCTTGCTTCCGCTGTTCTCGGCCAGGCTGCGGACGATGGCGTCGCGCTCGAGGGCCTCGAGCTGACTGAGCCTGCGCCGGGTCAGCGACCTGCAGGTGGCGGGAAGTTTGTCCACGCCGATGACGCCGGATCGTTGTCGGGTGACGGTGTCGGCGAGCACCGCGCGCAGCTGCGCAACGTTGCCCGGCCACGGCAGCTTGGCCAGCTGGCGCATCGCCTCGGCGTCCATCCGGACCTCCGCGCCGCGGGTCAGCTCTGCCAGCAGCAACGGCACCAGGTCGTCGAGGTCTTCGATGCGGTGTCGCAGTGCGGGCACGGTGACGGTGTGGGTGAAGAACGGCAACAACAGCATGTCCACCAGTGCGGAATGCCGGTCGGAGTTCATTGTCGCCGCCACCCAGCCGCGCCCGGCGCACGCCTGCAGGCTCGACGTCAGCGGTTCGAGAATATCGTCGGGCAGTTCATCGACATCGGCGAGGATGACCGCGAAGTCCGGGCAATCGGTCTCGGCGTCGAACTCGCAGACGAACTGGTCGCCGGTGGAAAAGTCAGCCGGCCGCAAGATCCGCACGGTGCGTTCGGGGGTGACGAACTGTGCCACCGCCTGACCGAGTCGTGACCTGCCAGAACCACTTTCACCTTCGATGACCACCCAGTCTCGGTCCCGGTAGCACCGTTGGACCTGCGCACAGCTGCGTCGCCACGAACTGCTGCGCCCGCCCAGGCGTGGTATCGAGGGCGCTCCGGCCGGCCGGTGTGAGGCTTCACCGGTGTGCATCGCAACGTGGAATACGACGCTGCCTGGTGCGGTGACGACTTCGGCGGCCGAGATCTTCACCGTGATCCCGCTGGGTAGGGCGTCGACGCAGGTTCTGCGCGACGCGGTGCGCGCCATCTCCGAGGCCCGGTCCAGTAGCGCCGCCTGGTCGGCCGAGTCCAGACCCTGCCGTAGATGCGGGTTCATCAGCACGACATCGCCGCCGATCGCCAACACACCGGCGGGATAACGCCTGCTGTGGGTCAGGTAGGCGTCGAGCAGCAGGGTCTCGGTCTCGTTGCGCATCGTGAGCAGACGGTCCTCGATCTGGCTGCCCGCACTCTTGGCGAGCACGAACAGCAGTGGGTCGGCGTGATCGGCCCAGCACGTCAGGTCGACCACGCCGAGGATCCTGCGGGTGATCGGATCACGGACCGGCGAGCCGGCACATGCCAGCCGGCCCAAGGTCCCGACATAGTGCTCGCTGCCGCGGATGAAGGCCGGGGCGCCTGTCTCCAGCGTGGTGCCGATCCCGTTGGTCCCGGCGAAACGCTCGGCGTAGCTGTATCCGCGGGCCAGCCGGACCTCATCGAGGGTGCGCCCGATCCGGGGATCGGCGGCGATCCGGTCGAGAACCAGACCGTCGGCCGAGGTGAGGATCACGCTGACGGACTGGGCGGACAGGTCGTCGGCAATCCGGCGCAGCACCGGGGCCGCGGCGTGGGTCAGGGGAGTGTCGGAGTCGGGTTCACGGACGTACGGCAGGTCGACGCGATCCGGATGAACCTGCAGGTCGCGTGAGCGGCGCCAGGAGTTGAGCACACCAGGGGCGACGGCGTCGGTGAACAGAGCGCCGGCGGTGAGGAACTGCTCCCTCGCCCGTTGCGCATCGGCGGCGTGGGCATCGTTGACCATGGTTGGGCGCTACCTCGGTCGGTATGGGCTGCTGGGGGGAGCCTAGGCGTGTCCGCGCAGCGCGGCGTCTCATTTTGAGATTTCCGGCGCAGCGGAGCGGACGGCTCGATGAGTGTGATCCACGTCTCATAGTGAGACGTCTATGAGTCAGCTCGCCCGGTTGTATCGGAGGCGCTCCACCGCATCACGCACATCCCACCGTCCTCGACGCCGGCGTCAGACCGGCCCGCAGCCAGGAGGCGCACTTTGAGTAGGCAAAGCCTGACGAAGGCTCACGCGAAGATCACCGAGTTGTCGTGGGAACCGACATTCGCCACGCCGGCCACCCGTTTCGGAACCGACTACACGTTCGAGAAGGCTCCGAAGAAGGATCCGCTCAAGCAGATCATGCGGTCGTACTTCCCGATGGAGGAGGAGAAGGACAACCGCGTCTACGGCGCCATGGACGGCGCCATCCGCGGCAACATGTTCCGTCAGGTCCAGCAGCGCTGGCTGGAGTGGCAGAAGCTGTTCCTGTCGATCATCCCCTTCCCGGAGATCTCGGCGGCCCGCGCGATGCCGATGGCCATCGACGCCGTACCGAATCCGGAGATCCACAACGGGTTGGCGGTCCAGATGATCGACGAGGTCCGGCATTCGACGATCCAGATGAACCTCAAGAAGCTCTATATGAACAACTACATCGACCCCGCCGGTTTCGACATCACCGAGAAGGCGTTCGCGAACAACTACGCGGGCACCATCGGCAGGCAGTTCGGTGAGGGCTTCATCACCGGAGACGCGATCACCGCAGCCAATATCTACCTCACCGTCGTCGCCGAGACCGCCTTCACGAACACACTTTTCGTCGCGATGCCGGATGAGGCCGCCGCCAACGGCGACTATCTGCTGCCGACGGTGTTCCACTCGGTGCAGTCCGACGAGTCCCGCCACATCTCCAACGGTTACTCGATCCTGCTGATGGCGCTGGCCGATGAGCGCAACCGTCCGCTGCTGGAGCGCGATCTGCGCTATGCGTGGTGGAACAACCACTGCGTGGTCGACGCCGCCATCGGCACCTTCATCGAGTACGGAACCAAGGACCGCCGCAAGGACCGCGAGAGCTACGCCGAAATGTGGCGGCGCTGGATCTACGACGACTATTACCGCAGTTACCTTCTGCCGCTGGAGAAGTACGGGCTGACCATCCCGCACGACCTGGTTGAGGAGGCGTGGAAACGTATCGTCGACAAGCACTATGTGCACGAGGTTGCCCGCTTCTTCGCCACCGGCTGGCCGGTCAACTATTGGCGCATCGACGCCATGACCGACAAGGACTTCGAGTGGTTCGAAGAGAAGTACCCCGGCTGGTACAACAAGTTCGGTCGCTGGTGGGAGGACTACAACCGGCTGGCCTATCCGGGGCGCAACAAGCCGATTGCGTTCGAGGAGGTCGGTTACCAGTATCCGCACCGGTGCTGGACGTGCATGGTGCCGGCGCTGGTGCGCCAGGACATGGTCGTCGACAAGGTCGACGGGCAGTGGCGCACCTACTGTTCGGAAACCTGCCACTGGACCGACGCGGTGGCCTTCCGTGGCGAGTACGAGGGCCGTCCAACCCCGAACATGGGCCGGCTGACCGGTTTCCGGGAGTGGGAGACGCTGCACCACGGTAAGGACCTCGCCGACATCGTCGCGGACCTGGGCTACGTCCGCGATGACGGCAAGACCCTGATCCCGCAGCCGCATCTGGATCTGGACCCGACCAAGATGTGGACCCTCGACAACATCCGCGGCAACGTGTTCAACAGCCCCAACGTTCTGCTGAACCAGATGTCGGACGCCGAACGCGAGGCCCACCTCGCCGACTACCGGGCCGGCGGCGTCCCCGCCTGAGAACAACGGCGGTGGGCGGCGCGTGTATCCCCAACCGCGCCGCCCACCGACATTGCAGGAGACAGACATGGCTGATTCACACCGCATCAACTTCGAACCCGTCGGCATCGAGATCCAGGTATCCGAGGACGAGAACATCCTCGATGCAGCGTTCCGTCAGGGCGTCCACCTCATGCACGGCTGCCGGGAGGGCCGCTGTTCGGCCTGCAAATCCTATGTCCTCGAGGGCGACATCCAGATGGCTGACTACTCCACGTTCGCCTGTAACGACGCCGAGGTGGAGGAAGGGTATGTGCTGCTGTGCAAATCGCATGCATACGGCGACTGCACGGTCGAGCTGTTGAACTTCGACGAGGACGAACTCCTCGGCGGCATCCCCATCCAGGACGTGCGCACCCGTATCACCGCCCTGGTCCCGATGACTCGGGACATCGTCTCGTTGCACCTTGAGGCGGTCGCACCGGCAGCGTTCGATTTCAAGCCGGGTCAGTACGCCGACATCCACATCCCGGGGAGCGACGAACACCGCTCTTTCTCGATGGCCACCACCGGAGCAGATTCCAGCCGAATGGAATTTCTCATCAAGAAGTATCCGGGAGGCAAGTTCGCAAGCCTGTTGGACGGCGGGCTCGCCGCCGGCGATGAGATCAGCCTGACCGGTCCGTATGGTTCGTTCACACTCAAAGACGGCCATGTGCTGCCGGTGGTGTGCGTTGGCGGGGGAGCCGGGATGGCGCCCATCCTGTCGCTGCTGCGGCACATGGGCGAGACGTCCTGCCCTCGCCCGGTGCGGTTCTATTACGGTGCGCGCACCGCAGCCGACCTGTTCTATCTGGACGAGATCACACAAATCGGCAAGGGGCTCAATGATTTCGAGTTCATCGCCTGCTTGTCGGAGGAGATCGACGGCGAGCTTCCCGGCCATCTGCGGGTCGAATCCGGCAATGTCACCGATGTGGTCGCGGCCAACGAACCTGCGATAGCCAGATCCGAGATCTACCTGTGTGGCCCGCCGCCCATGGTCGATGCCGCCCTGGCACTGCTCGAATCCCAGGCCGTACCCAAAGACCAGATTTTCTACGACAAGTTCACCAGCCCTGCATTCGACTGAAAGGTCACTCATGTCCGCCCCAACCGCGCCAAAACCACGCAGTTTCCCCAAGATCGAATTCACCGACTCGGAGGCGGGTGCGCTGGAGTTCCCGAGTTCGCGCAGCCGCACGTACTCGTACTACAAGCCGGCCAAGATGCGCGCGACGATGTACGAAGACGTCACCGTCGATGTGCAGCCCGATCCGGAACGACATCTGTCCCAGGGCTGGATCTACGGATTCGGCGACGGGCCGGGCGGCTATCCGCAGGAGTGGACGGACGCGAAATCGTCGGACTGGCACGCCTTTCTGGATCCCAACGAGGAATGGGACCAGACCATCTATCGCAATAATTCAGCCGTGGTGCGCCAGGTCGAGCTGTGTCTGAAGAACGCCAAGCGTGCCCGCGCCTACGACGGCTGGAACTCGGCCTGGTTGCGGTTCCTGGCCAACAACCTCGGCGCATGGATGCATGCCGAGAACGGCCTGGCTCTGCACGTGTTCACGTCCATTCAGCGGTCGGGTCCCACCAACATGATCAACACCGCGGTCGCGGTCAACGCCGCCCACAAGCTGAGGTTCGCCCAGGACCTGGCGCTGTTCAACCTCGACCTCTCCGAAGAGGTGGGGGAGGACGGGGGATTCGACGGACAAGCACACAAACAGGTCTGGCAGTCAGCGCCGGACTGGCAACCGACCCGCGAGGTCGTCGAACAGCTGACCGCGGTCGGGGACTGGTGTCAGCTGTTGTTCGCCACCAACATCGTCTTCGAGCAGCTCGTCGGGTCCCTGTTCCGCAGCGAGCTGGTGATGCAGATCGCCGCTCGTAATGGCGACTACATCACGCCCACCATCGTCGGCACCGGTGAACACGACTACGACCGCGACGTCGCCTACACCCGCAACCTGTTCCGGATCCTCACCCGCGACGAGCAGTACGGCGACGCCAACACGGCGTTGTTCACCCAATGGCTGGACACCTGGGTGCCGCGCTGTCTGGCGGCCGCGCGCTCGCTGCAGCCGCTGTGGTCGCAGCCCGCGGAGAAGGCTGTCACCTTCGCCGGCAGCCTGAGTGCAGCCGAAGGGAAGTTCTCCTCCCTGCTCCACTCGATCGGGCTGGAGTACGACACCGCATCCGAGAGCGACACCGCATCCGAGAAGAAGGAGCACACCAAATGACCATGCAGTTCGGGTCGACGACCGAGTTCTCCAACAAGTGCGGCGTCACGCTGATGAATACCCCGGTTGGGCGGGTGGTGGCCGATGTCATGGGGAGCAAGAAAGGCGTGGAACTCACCGAATACCCCTCGATGATCCGCGTCGACGGCATCAGGTTGATCGAATTCGACTACGCCGAACTCACCGAGGCGCTCGGCGAGGAGTTCGACGGGGCGATCTTCGAGGAGATCAGCTCAACCCACTACGGCCGGATGGTCCACCTCGATGACAGGACCTTGCTGTTCGCCAGCCCCGAGGATGCTGCCGAGTACATCGGGTTCGACCTCACCGCCCGGTAGCCATGAACGCACTGCTGTCCGGGGTCATCGTCCCGTGACCGCAGCGAGAGCCCACACGAGATCAGGAGAGCCCGAATGTATGAGAAAGACGGCGATTCGTACTTCATCGTCGACGGTCACGTCCACATCTGGGACGGCCGTTCCAGCAATCACAAGAACATCCACGGCAGGCAGTTCATCGACTGCTTTTACGACTATCACCGCAATCTGAGCCCTGAGTCCGAGGTGTGGGACTACGACACCTACACCTACTACGGCGGCGAGCGGTTGATGCGTGACCTGTTCGTCGACGGCTACGTCGACCACGCCATCTTCCAGGCCACACTGCTCAGTGACTTCTACGTCAACAACTTCGGTCAGACCGAGGAGGCGTTCGGGCTGGCGCAACGGCACCCGGATCGGCTCACCTATAACCACGCCTACGATCCGCGTTACGGCGAGTCGGGTCTGGAACAGCTGCGCCGCGACACCGATCGGATGAACCTCAAAGGTGTCAAGCTCTACACCGCCGAATGGCACGGAGATTCACGCGGTTACAAGCTCGACGACCCATGGTCGCGACGCTACCTCGAAGAATGCATCGAGCTGGGCATCAAGAACGTCCACGTGCACAAGGGGCCGACTATCCGGCCGCTGGACCGGGACGCTTTCGACGTCGCCGACATCGACAAGGTGGCCACCGACTACCTCGAGCTGAACTTCATCGTCGAGCACTGCGGGCTACCCCGGCTCGAGGACTTCTGCTGGATCGCGACGCAGGAGTCCAACGTCTACGGCGGTCTGGCGGTCGCGATTCCGTTCATCCACTCCCGGCCGCGGTACTTCGCCCAGGTGATCGGCGAGCTGCTGTACTGGATCGGCGAGGACAAGATCCTGTTCGCCAGCGATTACGCGCTGTGGACCCCGAAGTGGCTGATCGAGAAGTTCGTCGACTTCCAGATCCCGCAGGACATGACCGAGTATGCACCCATCACCACCGACCAGAAGCGCAAGATCCTCGGGCTGAACGCCGCGGCGCTCTACGACCTGCCGGTGCCCGCCGAACTGCAGCTCCCCACGCCCGGACAGGACCAGGTCGAGGTCGCCGCAGGTGCCAAAGAGGCGGTGCCGCTGTGACGGCCATGATGGCGCGGACCGGCGTCATCGACGACGTGCTGGCAGCATTGTCGACAATCACCGATCCGGAACTCGACGAGCCGATCACCGATCTGGGCTTCGTGCGGTCGGTCACGCTCGACGACACCGGTGTCGAAGTGCACCTGCGGTTGCCGACGGCGTTCTGCTCGCCCAACTTCGCCTATCTGATGGCCTCCGACGCGCTCGATGCGCTGCAGGTGGTCGAGGACGCCGGCGAGGTCAGGGTCCTGCTCGACGACCACCACGACAGCCACAAGATCAACGCCGGCCTGGCGGCGGGCGCCGGCTACGTCGGCACCTTCGGCGTCGAAGCCCAGGACAGCCTCGACGAGTTGCGACGCACGTTTGCACGCAAAGCCCATTCGGCCGCAATGGAGCGTTGTGTCACTCGGCTGATGAATCGGGATCGGCTGGCCGAAGGGGATATTCATCGGATCACCCTGCACGATCTGCCCGCGGGCCGCGACAAGTCGGCACTGCTGCGACGGCGATTCGCGCTCGGTCTCAGCATCTGCCCGAACAGTCGCGTCGTGGTCGGCGACGACGGGCAGGCACTACCCCCCGAGCAGGTCCCGATGCGGCTGCGGTTCGCGCGGTCGGTGCGGATCTCCATGGAGGGCAACACACATTTCTGCCGCGGCTTGCTGGCCACCCGCTACGAGGACGGCGCCACAGTCATGCCCAAGATCGTCGACAACAGAACGAAGGAGCTGCCATGAGGGCGGTCCAGGTGGTCGGGTACCACACCAAGTTGCAGCTGCAGGAGATCGCCGAACCGGTCGTGGAGGGACCGCTGGACGTCATCGTCCGTATCGGTGGGGCGGGGGTGTGTCGCACCGATCTGCACATTCTCGAAGGCCAGTGGGAGCAGAAGTCCGGGGTGAACCTGCCCTACACCATCGGCCACGAGAACGCCGGTTGGGTGCACGCCGTGGGTGCTGCGGTGACCAATGTCGCGGTGGGGGACAAAGTGATCCTGCATCCGTTGATCACCTGCGGATTGTGCCGCGCCTGTCGCTCGGGTGACGATGTGCACTGCGAAAGCAGCCAGTTCCCGGGCATCGACACCAACGGCGGTTACGCGGAGTACCTGCGGACCACGGCTCGCAGCGTGGTGAAGATCGATGATTCGCTGGAGCCCGCCGACGTCGCGGCCCTGGCCGACGCGGGGCTGACGGCCTATCACGCCGCGGCCAAGGTGGCCCGTGCCACCGGACCCCGCGACACCTGTGTGGTGATCGGGGCGGGGGGACTGGGACATATCGGAATCCAAGTGCTCAAAGCCATCTCGGGAACCAGGGTGGTCGTCGTCGATCGAAATCCCGCTGCAGTGGCCCTGGCCGAGGACATCGGCGCCGACGATGGGATCGTCGCCGACGGCCACCATGTCGAGCAGATCTTGGAGCTCACCGGCGGACACGGCGCCGAAGCCGTCCTGGATTTCGTCGGCGAGGGCGGCGCGACCCGTGAAGGCGTCGCGATGCTGCGCCGGGCCGGTAACTACTACGTCGTCGGTTACGGCGAGAACATCGACATACCAACCATCGACATCATCAGCACCGAGATCAACCTCATCGGCAACCTCGTCGGCTCGTACAACGATCTACAGGACCTGATGGCGTTGGCCGCCCAGGGCAAGGTCACTCTGCACACTCACAAGTATCCACTCGACGAATTCCAAACCGCCATAGACGATCTCGATGCCGGCCGAGTTCGTGGCCGCGCCATTCTGGTGCCCTGAGCGCTGACCTCGACGACAAGGAAGGACACACACCATGGCAAAGGAGCTGCGGTACAACAGCGATGCGCGGACCCGATTGGAGAGTGGGGTCAACGCACTCGCCGACGCCGTCAAGGTGACGCTCGGGCCGAAGGGCCGAAACGCAGTACTGGAGAAGCTCACCGGTCCGCCCACCATCACCAACGACGGCGTCACCATCGCCAGGGAGATCCAGCTGGGCGATCCGTTCGCGAACATGGGAGCCCAGCTGGTCAAGGAGGTGGCGATGCGTACCAACGGGCTGGTCGGGGACGGCACCACCACCGCGACGGTGCTCGCCCAGGCGATGGTGCGCGAAGGGATGCGCGCAGTCGACGCGGGAGCCAACCCGATGCGGGTGCGGCGCGGCATCGAGAAGACCGTCCCGCTGGTGCTGTGGTCGCTGACCGAACACGCAGTAGCGGTGGGCGGCCGAGATGATCTGCTGCGTATCGCGACGCTGGCGGCCAGCGACGACGATGCGATCGGTGAGGTCGTCGCCTCGGCGGTCGAGCGGGTCGGCGAGGCCGGCGTCATCACCACCGAGGAGAGCGATTGCCTGGGCCTGAGCGTGGACATTGTCGACGGTATCGAGTTCGACCACGGCTACACCTCGGCCTATATGGTCACCAACCCGGATCGGATGGAAGCGGTTCTGGACAATCCGCTGGTACTGCTGACCAACAACAAGATCACCGCGGTGCAGGAGATCATGCCGACGATCGAAGCAGCCAAACGCGCCGATCGTCCACTGATGGTGCTCGCCGAGGACGTCGACGGTCCCGCGCTGCAGCTGCTCGTCGGCGGCAATATGCACCACACGATGCGGTCGGTTGTGGTTCGAGCGCCGGGGTTCGGGCACCGTAGGGTCGCCGAACTGGAAGATCTTGCCGTTGCGCTGGGCGGGCATGTGATCGCCAAGGACACCGGCCTGGAGCTGGGTGAGGTGACGGCGGGCCATCTGGGGTCGTGCGACCGGATCACCGTCACCGAGGACAGCACGACCATCGTGGGCGCTCACGGTGACGCCCCGCGGGTGGCGGCGCGGATCGGGCAGCTCGAGGCGCAACGGGAGCGGGCCCGAATTGACGCCGACCGCGACAGCCTTGACCTGCGGATCGCGCGGCTGACGGGCCGGGTCGCGGTGATCCGGGTCGGCGGTGCCACCAGCGTCGAGCTCAAGGAGCGGATGCTGCGGGTCGAGGACGCACTGGCCGCGACCAGAGCCGCGGTGGAGGCGGGGGTGGTCTCCGGCGGAGGTACCGCGTTGGCGCAGGCGCATCGCTGCCTGGCCGCGGTGACGCTGCCCGGCGACGAAGCGATCGGTGTGCAGGTCGTGCGCCGGGCGCTGGCCGAGCCGCTGCACTGGATCGCGCACAATGCGGGATTCGAGGGAGACGATGTGGTGCAGATCGTCGAGGATCTGCCGTTGGGGCACGGATTCAACGCGCTCTCAGGAGAGTACGGGGACATGTTCGACGAGGGCGTGATCGATCCGCTGAAGGTGACCCGGGCCGCGTTGGAGAGTGCGGCATCAATTGCCGCGCTGCTGATCACGACCGAGACGGCGATCGTCGAGCAGGTCGTGGGCAACCCCGGTGCGATCATGGCACCCGGCTTCGGTGACTTGGCCGAAGGTATGGTCCGCCCCTCGAACATCTACTAGAAGGAGCGACCCGCGGTGATCTTCATTGTGGTGAAATTCGAGGTGTCCGAGGATTTCCGAGAGTCCTGGCCGGCGATCACGGAGGAATTCACCGCCGCGACGCGTGCCGAGGATGGCAACCTCTGGTTCGACTGGTCACGCAGTTTGGACAATCCGTCGGAATACGTTCTGGTGGAGGCATTCCGGGATCAGCGGGCGGGTGTGGCACATGTGTCCTCGGACCATTTCGCCGCAGGACTGGCTGCGATGCGACCAGCCCTGCGGGCGACACCACGTATCGTGCATGCCGACATCTCCGCCGACGGGTGGTCACCGATGGGGGAGCTGCAGATCGACTGACCCCTTACAGCCCGGCGAAGCAGGGGTCGTCGGTCTGCTTCGGGATCGACGCGTTGCGGGTCGAGAATTGGCTCACCACACCGGAATCGGTGACCTCGACGGAATCGGCGCGGATGTCCATCGGGTAGTCCTGGGTCAGTTGTGAGGTGAACGCGTCCAAAGCGGGCTGCACGGCCTCGCGGGGCAGGGTGAAGCCGAGGCCGGTGACCCGTTGCACCTGCAATGCGATACCACCGTCAGCGACCGTCGGGCGAGCCGTGATGCTGCCGAGGGCACCCTCGAGTTCGATGGTGCCGTCGTTCGGGTTGGTCGTCACCCCGGTCACGAAGCTTCCGACGAGCGGGATGGCCCCCTGGATGGTCTGCTTGATGCCTTCGGTGCTCCAGGTGATGTTGGCGACCAGCGAACCGATGGTGCCGGCTCCGGTCGGGGTGTCCTCCAGGCGCACATCGTTGATGTCCAGGTTGACCTTCATACCTTTGGCGTCGCGGATCTGGTTGCCGGCGGTCTCGATGCGGATGTTGGTGTAGTGGCCCGACACGTGCTGCAGGAGGAACGGCGGCAGCACGCCGAACGAGGCGGTGGCGTCGTCCTGGACGACGCACTCCACGGTTCCCGCAACGACGGTGTCGGCCCGGTTGCGGGCGTAGAGCTCCCCGCCGAGCAGTCCGGCGAAGACCAGCGCCAGCACGATCACGACGACCAGCACGATCGAGAGCGGATCGCTGAACAGGTTCTTCAGTTTCGCCGGCAACGAGGAACCTCCCTGCGGTGTGGCAGGTGCCGCACCCGGCACCTGGCCGGGGGGTTGGCCCGGCGGAAACTGCGGCGGCGGGCCGGGCTGTTGCGGCGGACGGGCCCAGGGATCAGTCACGCCAGCGATTGTGCCCTACCGCGATGAGCGAAACCTGAGCGGTTGCGCAACACCGCGACCGTCTCACGGGCTTTGCGGATCCTCTCCAGGTCGACATCACAGATCAGCAGCTGCGGGTCCGCATCCGCCGAGGCCAGCACTTCGCCGAGCGCCGAGGTCACCACACTGCCGCCCACCCCGGTCGGTCCGAGCGCGGCGATCTCGTCGCCGGGATAGGCCTGGCCCACCGCGGCGACCACACTGTTGGTGTCGATGGCGCGGGCGCGGGCCAGCAGCGTCCACTGGTCGAGTTTGCCCGGACCGGTTCCCCACGACGCGTGCGCGGTGAGGATCTCGGCCCCGCGTTCGGCCAGTTCGACGTAGAGCTCGGGGAAGCGGATGTCGTAACACAGCGTGAGACCGATCCGCACCCCGTCGACGGTGATGACCACCGGTTCACGGCCCGGCGCGACGGTTCTGGACTCGGTGAAACCGAACGCGTCGTAGAGGTGGATCTTGTCGTACCTGGCCTCGACGCCGGGGCCCGTCGCGATCAGCGTGTTGGTGACCCGCACCCCATCCCCGGACGGCACGAACATCCCCGCCACCACCACGATGCCCGCGCGGGCGGCGATCTCCCGGACCGCCGAGGCCCACGGCCCGTCGAACGGTTCGGCGACCCGATTCAGTGGCACCCCGAATCGGCACATGGTGGCTTCGGGAAACAACACCAGTGCGGCGCCGGCCTCGGAGGCTCGCGTGGCGTACTCCTCGACCAGGCCGAGGTTGGCAGTCGGATCGGTTCCGCTGCGGATCTGGGCCAGGCCCACCCGGATGGCCGTCCGCGCGGCCTCTTGCTGCTGCACGCCCATGGCCAGCGAGTCTAGTTACGGGCCCCAGGCGGGCCGATCGGCCTTGGCGGCCTTGCGGCCGAGCTTGCCGGACCGGACCTGGGCGGCGAGGCTGTCGAGGATGACCCGCGAGCTCATCAGCGCGGTCTGTTCGGCCCAGTCGTAGGGCGGTGAGCACTCGACGACCTCGATACCGGCCAGACCGGGCTCGGAGACCATCTTCACCAGGTTCAGCGCCTCCCGGGGCAGTAGCCCACCGGGCTCGGGCCAGCCGGTGCCGGGCACGAACCCGGCGTCGATGACGTCGATGTCGAACGACAGATACACCGCCTTGGCGTCCTTCCACGCGACCTCGAGCGCTATTTCCGCGATTTTCTCCACGCCGACCCGTTCCACATCGCCGACGGTGATGACGGTCGATTTGCGGTCCCGGCCCACCTTCACCCCTTCGCGTGGACTCTGCCAGCCGCCGATCCCGATCTGGACCAGGTTGGTTGCGGGAGCGTTGCGGATGTTGGTGGCGTGGAACCACGGCGTGGTGTGCATCCGCTCGTCGAGGTCGGTCTCCTGGGTGTCGACGTGGCGGTCGAAATGGATGATGCCGATGTTGCCGTCCATGTACGGGGCGAGCCCGCGGATGGTGGGGAAGCCGATCGAATGGTCGCCGCCGAGCACCACCGGCATCACCCCGCGCTGCGCGACGTGCGCCATCGCCTGACTGATCTGGTCGAACGACTTCTCCAGGTTGCCGGGGATGGTGAACACGTCGCCGATGTCGACCATGTTCAGCTGCTCACGCAGATCGACCCCTGATTCGTAGTTGTAGGTGCCGAACAGGTTGGTGGAGCGGCGGATTCCCTGCGGTCCGAACCGGGTTCCCGGCCGGTAGGTGGCGCCGGCGTCGAGTGGGACGCCGAAGATCGCGACCTCGGCGTCGTCGACCTCGTTGACATCCTCGACGAACGGGCACTTCAGGAATGTGCCTCGCTCGCCGGCGAAGTGGGGCTTCTCGCCGCGGACGAACGTCGAGATGGTGCGGTCGTTGATGGTCGGTGCGGCTTCGAGTCCGTAACTGAGACCTCGGTCGATCTCCTCGCGGAGGCGACGGTCGCCGAGCCTGGCCTCGGCCTGTTGGGCCCACGCACCTTCGGCGTTGGGTAGCGACGGATCAAGTCGATCGGACATGAGTTCTCCTCATCGCGCCGTCTTGTCGCAGACCGGGTACGACGCACCTCGTCCGGGGCGCGGTGAACTCGCCGCGCCTGAGACCATTGTTGGCACGGCACCGAATTCCTGTCCAGCGCTAGAGGAAACGCAGCGTTAACACACGGCGCGACGTCACGTAATGCGGACGGTCTTTCCTGACGTGGACTCACACGCATGTGTGGGGCGCGCCTAGGGTTCCGTCGGCCACCAGGCCGGGTCTGGTCCGAGAGGTGCATGCGGCCGGCACCGAAGCACGACCGTTCCACGGCGGGACAAAAACCCGGGAGACTCCAGCGCACGTTCAGGAGGCTCCCGGTGATTCTTCTCGGTGTCGGGTTGAGCATTGTCGTCGTCACCTTGATCGGCCTCGCGGTGGCCCGCCGCGTGGGTGGCGACAGCACGAATTTCCTTGTCGGCGGGCGCAATTTGACTCTGCCGTTGGTCGGGGCCGCTCTGATGGGGCAGGCGGTGGACACCAACGCGACGTTGGGCAACACCGACCTGTCCTCGGAGTTCGGTTTCTGGGCGGGTGCGGCGCTGCCACTCGGACTGGGCCTGTGCCTGTTGATCACCGGCATCTTCTTCGCCAAACCGATGAACCGGATGGGGCTGACCACGCTGCCCGACTATTACCGGCTGAGATTCGGCCGGCCGGTGGAGATGGTCTCGTCGGCGCTGATGATCGTGGCGTTCGCGATCCTGGTGGCGGGCAACCTGGTGGCGGGCGGGTATCTGTTCGAGTACTTCGTGGGCTTCCCGTACTGGGTGGGTGTGGTGTTGATCGCCGGGATCGTGTTGCTCTACACCGGCGCGGGCGGCATGCTCGCCGACGCCTACACCGCGATCGTGCAGATGAGCCTGATCCTGGTGGCCGCGGTCGCGACCTTGATCTGGGTCGCGGTGACCTACGGGCTGACCGTTCCCGAGGGTATGGGACCGTTCGATCTCGGACAGCTCGGTGACCCGGCGCAGGGCGCCGCGATCAACTGGGCGACGCTGATCGCGCTGGGTATCGGCGACATCGTGGCCATCGACTTCATGCAGCGGATCTTCTCGGCCCGGTCACCGGAGACCGCCCGCCGGGCCTGTTTCATCGGCGCGGCCGGCGCAGCAGCGATCGGCATTCCGTTCGCCCTGGTGGCTTTGGCGTCGACCGCTGTCGTGCCGGAGGGCAGCGACGGGCCGGTGCTGTTCGTCCTGCTCGCCGACTATGCCCCGATCGGGCTCACCGTGCTGGTGCTCGCCGGCATCGTCGGCGCATCGATGAGCACCGCCAACGGGGCGATTCTCGGCACCGCCGCCGTCGCGGTCCGCAATGTCGGCAACGTCAAACGTGTACACGTCGAGGGCAGACCGGACCCGCTGCTGCGGGCAACCCGGTGGGCGATGCTGCCGGTGGCCGCGGTGTCGGTGTTGTTCGCACTCAAGGTGCCGCAGACCGGAATCCTGTTGACATTGGCGTTCGACCTGCTGCTGGCCTGTTTGATCGTGCCGTTCGTGCTGGGCCTGTACTGGCGGCGGGGGACGGCGGCCGCCGCGCTGGCCGCCATCGTGGTGGGGCTGGTGGTGCGGCTCGGCCTGTTCGCGATGACACCGACGATGTACGGGGTGGACAACACCATCTTCTACGTCGAAACCGGGTTCTTCGACGCGACGTTCGACGGTTACCCGACCTTCATCGCGTTCGGGGCTTCGCTGCTGGCCTATGTCGTCGTGGCGCTGGCGACCAGGCCGGCGACGTTGCGCGGACTCGACATTCAGGTCGCCGACGATCTGGACGAGGCCCTCGCCGGTGCCCAGGACCGGGCACTCGTTCCCGAAAAGGCGGTCGCCGAAGCGCCCCGAACCTGACCGGCGTGCCGTGCCGGGCGGTCGGCTCAGCCGACGGGGGCGACGGCAGACCACGGCACGGTGAGCACTCCGTCGCGCAGACTGCGTCGCGGCGTGCTCACCGGAAAGCCTTCCCCGGCAAGGAGTTCCATCATCGCTCGCCACCGGATCCGGGGGCCGAACACACCGTGTCCGGCCACGCTGGCCCAGGCCCGGTCGGCGGCGCGCAGCAGCGTGTGGATGGGCTGGCCTTCCACGTTGTGATGGATCAGCACCTTCGGCAGCCGCTCGGCGAGATCGGACGGGCGCTCGATCGCGAACGGGTCGCAGGCCAGCGTGAGGCTCACCGGAGAGCGCTCATCGAGCAGCACCCAACAACACAGCCGACCCAACTCGTCGCAGGTGCCGTCGACGATCAGCCCGCCGGGTGCCACCGCCCGACGCATCGCGGCCCACGCGTCGGCGACGTCGTCGACCGGGTACTGGCGCAGCACGTTGAAGGCCCGCACCAGGACCGGCCGATGTCCGGCCAGTTCGAAACCGCCGAGCGCGAAATGCACCCCCGGTGCGTGCCCCGCCCGTACGACCGCCTGCCCGGCGCGCACCCGGTCCGGGTCGATCTCCAGGCCGACCACCCGTACGTCGGCCCGCACCTGGCGCAGCCGGATCGCCAGCTCCAGCGTGGTCACCGGTTTCGCGCCGTAGCCCAGGTCGACCACCAGCGGATCCTCAGCGGTCTGCAGTGCGGTGCGCACCCGGGAGGAATGCACCAGCCAGCGATCGCTGCGGCGCAGCCGGTTGTGCCCGGTGGTGCCCCGGGTCACCTGCCCCAGTGGCGGCATACCCGAAGAGCATGGGAAGCCCTGCACCATGGCTCGATGGTAGAGACCCGATCAGCTGTTCTCGGTGATCCACACCGTGGTGAATCGCTGCTCGGCGATCACCAGATCCACCAGCTGACTGCCGATGAAGTTCTCGATCTTGCCGCCGACCAACGGCACCTTGACCTCGACCGTGGCCTTCAACGCCATCCTGGCCCTGCTGTCCAGCGGGGCCAGCACCGCATCTCCGTCGAGCCCGGCGGGCGCACCCGGGATCGAACCTCGCACCGTCGCCGACGCCCGGCCGTCGGCCACCGGGGTCCAGATCTCCTCGCGCACGAAACTGAGGTCCCCACGGTGGAACTGCGTGACAACCGCGGGAAGCCGGTCGGAGCGCAGCGTCTGGGTGGTCTTGACGCGGATACTGCCCTCCGGGTCGACGGTCATCTCGTCCAGCGTGGCGTGGTCGGCGCCCGAGTCGCGCAGCCGGACGAGCCAGTACCGCTCGTCGCTGAACGCCCGGTGCACCTGTTCGACCGTGCCCTCGTATTCGGCGGCCATGTCGAATGAACGTGGCATAGCTGGCCACGCTACCGTTAGCCGCCGTGGTCCCTTCCGAGTCCGGCGGCGTGCCGTTTGCCGAGCACGTGCCGCTCGCGCCCCTGACCACGCTGCGCGTCGGCCCGTCGGCGCGCCGCCTGATCACCTGCACCACCACCGCGCAGATCGCTCCGGCGGTGCGCTTCGCCGGCCCCGATGCGCTGATCCTGGCGGGTGGGTCCAACGTGGTGATCGCCGACGACCTGACCGATCTGACCGTCGTCCGGCTGGCGAACACCGGGATCGTCGTCGACGGTGCGGTGCTGCGCGCCGAGGCGGGCGCGGTGTGGGACGACGTCGTGGTCACCGCGTTGGCGCACGGGCTGGGCGGGTTGGAATGCCTTTCGGGGATTCCTGGCTCGGCGGGTGCCACGCCGGTGCAGAACGTGGGAGCCTACGGCGCCGAGGTCGCCGACACCATCAGCCGGGTCAGGCTGCTCGACCGCGACACCGGTGCGGATCTGTGGGTATCGCCGGATTTTCTCCGATTCGGTTACCGCACAAGCATTGTGAAGCATTCATCGAAGTGGGTGGTGCTCGAGGTGGAGTTCGCGCTGGACGTGTCCGGTCGCAGCGCCCCGCTGCGCTACCGCGAACTGGCCGACGCGCTGGGCGTCGAACCGGGAGAGCGAGCCGACCCGGGCCGGGTGCGCGCGGCGGTGTTGTCGTTGCGGGCGCGCAAGGGGATGGTGCTCGACGACGATCCGCAGCATCCCGATCACGACACCTGGAGTGTGGGCTCCTTCTTCACCAACCCGGTGGTCAGCCGCGCCGAATTCGACCGGATCGCCGACTCCGTGGACGGTCCGGTGCCCAACTACCCTGCCCCCGGCGGGGTGAAGCTGGCCGCCGGCTGGCTGGTCGAGCGCGCCGGGTTCGGCAGGGGATACCCAGCCGAGCACCGCGGCGGCGAAGCGCCGGCCCGGCTGTCGACCAAGCATGCGCTGGCGCTGACCAACCGCGGCACCGCCACCGCTGCCGACGTGATCGCCCTGGCCAGGACGGTGCGCGACGGTGTCCGGGCAGCCTTCGGGATCGAACTCACACCCGAGCCTGTGCTGGTCGGGTGCGCTCTCTAGGTACCCTGGGTTCACGTGAGCCCTGCCGAACCGCTGCCGTCGATCACCAGGCGGCGTGCCCTCGCCGCCTTCGCGGTGGGCGTCGTCGCGCCGAGCGCGCTGGCAGCCTGTATGGCCACCGACGGGGACCGGAACGACGGTGCCGCGGCCGGCGACGCACCGAAGTCCCCGACGATCACCTACGAACCCGCTGACGCCTCCGTCGACGTCGTCCCCACCGCCCGCGTCGGAGTCGACGTCGCCGACGGCCGGTTCCAGAAGGTCACCTTGACCAATCAGAACGGCAAGGTCGTCGCGGGGGCGCTGAACCGGGACCGGACCTCGTTCACGGTGACCGAGCCGCTCGGCTACGGCGTCGAGTACACCTGGTCGGGCACGGTCGTCGGCGGCGACGGCGACAGCGTTGCGCTGGGCGGATCGTTCACCACCGTCACCCCGGCGGTCCAGGTCAACGGCCGGTTCCAGCTCGCCGACGGCCAGACCGTGGGGGTCGCCGCGCCGATCATCCTGCAGTTCGATGCGGCCATCGGCGAGCAGAACCGCGCCGAGGTGGAAAAGGCGCTGACGGTGACCACCACCCCGCCGGTCGAAGGAAGTTGGGCGTGGCTGCCCGATGAGACCGCCGGCTCGCGCGTGCACTGGCGCACAAAGGAGTACTACCCGGCCGGCACCACCGTGCACGTCGACGCGAAGCTCTACGGTGTGCCGTTCGGTGACGGCGGCTACGGTGCCGCCGACTCCACACTGGATTTCGGCGTCGGCCGTTTCCAGGTGGTCAAGGCCGAAGCGTCGTCGCATCGCATCCAGGTCGTCACCGACGCCGGCGTGATCATGGACTTCCCGTGTAGCTACGGCGAAGGGGATCTGGACCGCAACGTCACCCGCAGCGGCATCCACGTGGTCACCGAGAAGTACGAGGACTTCTACATGACCAATCCGGCGGCCGGGTACGCCAACGTCCGGGAGCGTTTTGCGGTGCGGATCTCCAACAACGGCGAGTTCATCCACGCCAACCCGGCCAGCTCAGGGGCGCAGGGCAACAGTAACGTCACCAACGGATGTATCAACCTGTCGCTGGAGGATGCCGAGCAGTACTTCAACACCGCCATGTACGGCGACCCGGTCGAGGTGACCGGCACCCGGCTGCAGCTGTCGTACGCCGACGGCGACATCTGGGACTGGGCGGTGCCGTGGGACGAGTGGGTCACGATGTCGGCCCTGTCGGACCGGGATTCCCCCGGCAGCATCCCCAGCACCGCGCCGGTGACGCCGTCGCAGGCACCGCAACCGGTGGGCGACCGACCCGGCGGATAGTGCCGCGGGCGGGTTCTGCCTCGGCGGGTCGACCGGCTCAGGTCACTCGTCGCCGGTCCAGAACGCGTCCAGGATCAACGCATCCAGCGACAGGTTGGGGTCTGACGGCAGGGCGGTCAGCGGCAGTGATGTCATCGGAGTTCCTCGACTTCGTCGTTGCGGCAGGGATGAGTCGTTTCGGTAGGGATGAGGCGCTTCGGAGGGATGACTCCAGCGTGGCCCGCCCGGCCAAGAATTGCCCCGGGCGTATGCCAAGAAATTGACGGTGAGTTCGCTGAAAGACTGCTGAGACGCGGCCGGGCTAACTGCGGTTGAACCGGGATCCGCTGGCGCCGCTGACCTGATCGCGCGGCCGCACCACGATCAGATCGAGGTCGACGTGGGAGGGACGGCTGGCGACGAACCCGACAACCTCGGCGATGTCCTCGGCGATCAGCGGGGTCACGCCCTGGTACACCTTGTCGGCGCGTTCCTTGTCGCCGTCGAACCGGTTCAGCGAGAACTCGGTCTGCACCATGCCGGGCGCGACCTCGGTGAGCCGCACCGGTTTTCCGAGAAGCTCGCTGCGCAGCGTCCGGTGCAGCACGCCCTGAGCGTGTTTGGCCGAGGTGTAACCGGCGCCGTTGTCGTAGATCTCCACCGCGGCGATGGAGGTGATGGTGACGATGAGGCCGTCACCCGACTCGATCAGTTTCGGTAGCAGTGCCCGCGTCACGTGCAGGGTGCCCAGTACGTTGGCCTCCCACATCCAGCGCCAGTGATCGACGTCGGCGTCGGCGACCGACTCCAGTCCACGTGCGCCGCCGGCGTTGTTGACGAGCACGTCGACCCGGTCCAGGCGTCCGGCCATCGCGGCCACCGCGGTGGCGTCGGTGACATCCGCGACGATCGCGGTGCCGTCGATCTCGGCGGCCAGGGCCTGGATCGGCGCCAGTCGACGGGCCACGCAGATCACGTGAAAGCCTTGTGCGGCAAGGGTTCTCGCGGTGGCTTCGCCGATGCCGGCGCTGGCTCCGGTGACCACCGCGACCCGGCGGGAATCTGTGGGCGTCGTCATGACTCAAGACTAGGCCCACTGCCCACCTGGCCAGCCGGCAGAACGGACCCGACTCGACCTGTGACCGGGTCCACTCATCCTCCCTTCGCGCAGGTGCGCGTAGTCGTGCTAAGTTGACCGCGTGTTCTGGAACAGTCAGGCAGTTCTCGCTGCCGCGCGGCGTGCGTGTTGTTGTTGCGCATCCCGCCGCGCCTGACTGAGCCCGGATCGATCACGTCCCGCTGAGTCCCCAGGTGTGGCCCTGACCCCACCGGCCGACTCGACGAAGGACCATCCCGTGAGCGCATCCACCATCTCCATCGCGCAGCGCCCCCGTTCCGCGAAGCGCACCGTCTCCGGCGGGCGTTATCCGCAGGCACTGCTTCATCACATCGTTGCACCGGCGCTGCGTGTGCCCGAGGCGGCCGCCGCCACGGTGTTCGCCGCCGCCCGCCAACGGGGGCCGATCGCGCGGGATGTGATCGCCCAGCTCACCGGCCTGAGCATCGCGACGGTGAACCGCCAGGTCACCGCCCTGCTGGAGGCCGAAGTGCTGCGCGAGCGCGCGGATCTGGCGGTGTCCGGTGCGATCGGGCGGCCCCGGGTGCCCGTGGAGGTCAACCATGAACCGTTCTTCACCCTCGGAATCCACATTGGTGCCCGCACCACCAGCATCGTGGCCGCCGACCTGTTCGGACGCACACTCGACGTGGTGGAGACGCCGACGCCGCGCGGGCCCCAGTCGGCGGCGCTGACCGGCCTCGCCGGCAGTGCCCGCCGTTATCTGAGCCGTTGGCACCGGCGCCGCCCGCTCTGGGCGGGGGTGGCCACCGGAGGTGTGGTCGACAGCGCCACCGGCTATCTCGATCACCCGCGCCTGGGGTGGGCGGACGCACCCGTGGGTCCGGTGCTCGCCGAGGCGCTGGGGCTGCCGGTGTCGGTGGCCTCGCACGTCGACGCCATGGCGGGCGCCGAACTGCTCCTCGGTGCGCGGCGGCAGCCCACCAGACCCGCCACCAGCCTGTACGTGTACGCCAGGGAAACCGTCGGCTATGCGCTGTCGATCGGCGGGCAGGTGCATTCCCCGGCGAGCGGGCCCGGAACCATTGCCGGCTTGCCGGCATTCTCCGAAATTCTCGGCGGCACTGGGCAATTGGAGTCCACGGTCAGCGACGAGGCGGTGCTGGCCGCCGCTCGTCGGGCACGTGTCGTGCCGACCGAAGGACCCGCCTCGACGGTCACGGCGGTGCTGCGCGCGGCCCGGCAGGGCGACGAGCAGGCGGCCGCGTTGGTCGCCGAACGCGCCCGGGTACTGGGTGAGGCGGTCGCCTTGCTGCGTGACATGCTCAACCCCGACGATCTGGTGGTGGGCGGGCAGGCGTTCACCGAATACCCGGAGGGCATGCCGCTGGTCGAGGAGGCGTTCGCGCGGCGATCGGTGCTGCCCCACCGGGACATCCGCGTCACCTCGTTCGGCAACCGGATCCAGGAGGCGGGGGCGGGCATCGTCTCGCTCGGCGGGCTCTATGCCGACCCGATCGGGGCGATGCGACGCGCGCGGGGCGTGAATGCGGTTCACCCACGCAGGCCCGAAGTGAGTGCCTGAGTCGGGGCCCCAGGCGGGCGGTGTAGACATGACGGTGTGCGTCTAGCGACCGAACCGGGCGGCCCGACTTCCGGAATGCCCCAGCCGCGCCGGGTGGCGGTGCTGTCGGTGCATACATCCCCGCTGGCCCAGCCGGGTACTGGCGACGCGGGGGGCATGAACGTGTACGTGCTGCAAACCGCGCTGGAACTGGCCACCCGCGGTGTCGAGGTGGAGATCTTCACCAGGGCGACGTCGTCGTCGGACCAGCCGGTGGTGCCGGTGGCTCCCGGGGTGCTGGTGCGCAATGTGGTGGCCGGGCCGTTCGAAGGGCTGGACAAGAACGATCTGCCCACCCAACTGTGCGCCTTCACCGCAGGGGTGCTGCGCGCCGAGGCCACGCACGAGCCGGGCTACTACGACATCGTGCATTCCCATTACTGGTTGTCCGGACAGGTGGGGTGGTTGGCCGCCGACCGGTGGGCGGTGCCGCTGGTGCATACCGCGCACACCCTCGCCGCGGTCAAGAATGCGTCGCTGGCCACCGGGGACAGCCCGGAGCCGCCGATGCGCTCGGTCGGTGAGCAGCAGGTCGTAGACGAGGCCGACAGACTCATCGTCAACACCGAACATGAGGCGCAGCAATTGGTTTCGCTGCACGACGCGGACCCCGCACGCATCGACGTGGTGCATCCGGGGGTGGACCTGAAGACCTTCACGCCGGGCGACCGCCGAGCCGCGCGCGCCGCTCTCGGTCTGGACCCGGGAGCGCGGATCGTGGCGTTCGTCGGTCGAATCCAGCCGCTGAAGGCGCCCGATGTGCTGCTGCGCGCGGTCGCTCTGCTGCCGGGTGTGCAGGTCCTGATCGCGGGCGGGCCCTCGGGTTCGGGTCTGGCCACCCCGAACAACCTTGTGCACCTTGCTGCCGATCTGGGTATCGGCGACCGGGTGACCTTCCTTCCTCCGCAGTCTCGCGAAGATCTCGCCCGGGTGTACCGGGCCGCTGATGTGGTGGCGGTGCCCAGTTACTCCGAGTCCTTCGGCCTGGTCGCCGTGGAGGCCCAGGCCTGCGGGACCCCGGTGGTGGCGGCCGCGGTCGGAGGACTTCCGGTCGCCGTGCGCGACGGTGTCAGCGGCGCGCTGGTGGACGGTCACGATCCGGCAGCGTGGGCCGCGACGCTGGGCGAGGTGTTGGGCGCCGACCCGGCACCGATGCGCCGCGCGGCCGTCGAGCACGCTGCCACGTTCTCCTGGTCGCATACCGTGGACGCGCTGCTGGCCGGCTACGGCCGGGCCATCGCCGATCATCGCGCCCAGCACCAGCGTGCTGTGTCGGCCCGGCGCAGCGGCCGGCGGTTCGCGATCCGGCGCGGGGTGCGTGCGTGAGCGGGGGAAGCGAGCAGGCCGTCCAGGACCTCATCGAGCGGACGCTCGACGAGCACGAACTGGAATACAGCCGCCACGGCGGTGCCGCCGGCGGGCTGCCCGGGTTGGTGGTGGCGTTGCCGGGGGAGCGCAGGCTCAAGACCAACACCATCCTGTCGATCGGTGAGCACTCGGTACGGGTCGAGGCGTTCGTGTGCCGCAAACCCGACGAGAACCACGAGGGCGTGTACCGGTTCCTGCTCAAGCGCAACCGCAGGCTCTACGGGGTCGCCTACACCCTGGACAATCTCGGCGACATCTACCTGGTGGGCCGGATGTCGCTGGCTTCGGTCACCGCCGAGGAGATCGACCGCGTGCTCGGCCAGGTGCTGGAAGCCGTCGACTCGGATTTCAACACGCTGCTGGAACTGGGGTTCCGCACCTCCATCCAGAAGGAATGGGAGTGGCGGGTGTCGCGCGGCGAATCGTTGAAGAACCTTCAGGCCTTCGAGCATCTGTTCTCCGACGACCGAGACGACGACACGGACGACCGACCCGGGGCGTGAGAGGATCGGGTCATGGCAGATACCGCGACGCTGATCCTGCTCCGCCACGGTGAGAGCGAGTGGAACGCGCTGAACCTGTTCACCGGCTGGGTCGACGTCGATCTCACCGAGAAGGGGATGGCCGAGGCGGTCCGGGCCGGCGAACTCCTCAAGGCCCAGGACCGTCTTCCCGACGTGCTGTACACCTCGCTGCTGCGCCGGGCCATCACCACCGCGAATGTGGCACTGGACAAGGCCGACCGGCACTGGATCCCGGTGCACCGCGACTGGCGCCTCAACGAACGTCATTACGGCGCACTGCAGGGCCTCGACAAGGCCGAGACGAAGGCCAAGTACGGCGAGGAACAGTTCATGGCGTGGCGCCGCAGCTACGACACCCCGCCGCCGGCGATCGACCCGGGCAGCGAGTTCAGCCAGGACCGCGACCCGCGGTACGCCGATATCGCCGGCGGCGCTCCGCTCACCGAGTGCCTCAAGGACGTCGTCGAGCGCTTCGTTCCGTACTTCACCGAGGTGATCGTCCCCGACCTGAAGGCGGGAAAGACGGTGCTGATCGCCGCGCACGGGAACTCGCTGCGGGCGCTGGTGAAGTATCTCGACGGGATGTCCGACGAGGACGTCGTCGGGCTGAACATTCCCACCGGTATCCCGCTGCGCTACGACCTGGACGTGGATCTGAAACCGACGGTGGCCGGTGGCAGCTATCTCGACCCGGAGGCGGCGGCGGCGGGAGCCGCGGCAGTGGCCGCCCAGGGAGCCAAGTAGGCAGGTCCCGTTCCGGCCCCCGGCAAACAGCGGGTTAACAGAGGAGGACGTCGATCCGAACTTCCGTCTCTGGCCGTGTGACTTGTCCCGTTTTGGCCGCACGCTGCTGGGATGACGTTCACCGAATGCGTACGATCTGCCCGTGAGTGTCATATCGGCGCTGCTGCTCGCAGCGGTGGTGGCACTGCTCGCATTGGCGGTCGGTGTGGTGTTCGGGGTGCGGATGGCCCCCGGCCTTCTGGAACGCCGACAGCGCCGCTCCAGGGAACAGTCGGGCATCACGGTGTCCCAGATGCTGGAGCACATCGTGTCGCAGTCCCCGGTGGGTATCGCCGTCGTCGACAACTTCCGCGATGTCGTCTTCGCCAACGACCGCGCTCAGGAACTCGGTCTGGTGCGTGACCGCTTGCTCGACGACCGGGCCTGGTCGGCCGCCGAACGCACCCTGGCCGGCGGTGAACCTATCGGCTTCGACCTGTCGCCGCGCAGACGTAGCCGTCCCGGGCGTTCCGGGCTGTCGATCCGCGGCCACGTGCAACTGCTGACCGAACAGGATCGCCGGTTCGCGGTGGTCTATGTGGACGACCAGTCAGAGCATGCCCGGATGGAGGCAACCCGGCGCGACTTCGTGGCCAATGTCAGCCACGAGCTCAAGACCCCGGTCGGCGCGCTGGGCGTGCTCGCCGAGGCTGTGCTGGCCTCCGCCGAGGACCCCGAGATCGTCAAGCACTTCGCCGAGAAGATGGTGACCGAGTCCACCCGCCTGGCCGACATGGTCGGGGAGTTGATCGAGCTGTCCCGGCTACAAGGCGGTGAACGCCTGCCGGATCTGGGGGCCGTCGACGTCGACACCGTGGTCTCCGAGGCGCTGTCGCGGCACAAGGTCGCCGCCGACAACGCCGACATCGCGGTTACCACCGACACACCGACGGGCTATCAGGTGCTCGGTGACCAGACCCTGTTGGTGACTGCGCTGGCCAACCTGATCTCCAACGCTATCGCATACTCGCCCAACGGTTCTGCGGTGTCGATCAGTCGGCGGCGCCGCGGTGCGAACATCGAGATCGCGGTGACCGACCGTGGTATCGGTATCGCACCGGAGGATCAGGAGCGGGTGTTCGAACGGTTTTTCCGTGTCGACAAGGCACGGTCCCGAGCTACCGGCGGCACCGGTCTCGGGTTGGCGATCGTCAAGCACGTCGCCGCCAACCACAACGGTTCCATCCGGTTGTGGAGTCAGCCGGGCACCGGGTCGACGTTCACACTGTCGATCCCCGCGGCCATCCCCCATCATCTGTACGGCGACGATGCCGTTGATGCCGACGCACTTGCCGACCGAGAGGACTGAATTTCCGATGACCAGTGTGTTGATCGTGGAGGACGAGGAGTCCTTGGCGGATCCCCTGGCCTTCCTCCTCCGTAAAGAGGGCTTCGAGGCCACGGTGGTGGCCGACGGGCCTTCGGCCCTGGCCGAATTCGAGCGGGCCGGGGCCGACATCGTGTTGTTGGATCTCATGCTGCCCGGTATGAGCGGCACCGATGTCTGCAAACAGCTGCGGTCACGTTCGAGTGTGCCGGTCATCATGGTGACCGCCCGCGACAGCGAGATAGACAAGGTGGTGGGACTGGAGCTCGGCGCCGACGACTACGTCACCAAACCGTATTCGGCGCGCGAGCTGATCGCCCGGATCCGGGCCGTACTGCGCCGTGGTTCCGATGCCGAGGACGTCGGCATCGCCGACGGTGTGCTGGAGGCCGGCCCGGTGCGGATGGATGTGGAGCGCCATGTGGTGAGCGTGAACGGCCAGGCGGTCACGTTGCCGCTCAAGGAGTTCGACCTGCTGGAGTACCTGATGCGCAACAGCGGGCGAGTGCTCACCCGTGGGCAGCTGATCGACCGGGTGTGGGGCGCCGATTATGTCGGTGACACCAAGACCCTCGATGTGCATGTGAAGCGGTTGCGCAGCAAAATCGAAACCGACCCGGCCAACCCGGTGCATCTGGTGACCGTGCGCGGGCTGGGCTACAAACTCGAGGGCTGACTTCAGCGTTTCGCGGTCCTTCCGCCGCCGGTTGTAGCCCCGGCGGCGATCGGGCGGTCGTCCATGCCCGAGTACGTTCATGCCCGAGTATCTGACGTCGTGTCCGCGTGTCGATGTGCGCGCGTCGGCGTTTCCTGTGTTCGGCGTTCCCCGTGTTCGGTCGGTCGGTGACGATCGACGCGCCGTGAATCCGCGCCGCCGGACATGGTGCGGTGCTGCCCGGTCAGGTGTCCATGGCAAGTTTGCCATTACTTTACAAGCGACCTATTTTTGTCGGCAAAAAGTCCGCTGCGCGTCCCTGTGAAGTTCGTCACAGCATAGTCGTGGGAATCGTCTAGAAGTTTGCTATGACGATGGCGAACTCTGCAATTCACCGGTGATCCCGGCACGCATCATGAACGCGGGCAGGTCCTGCAGCATCGTAAACAGTGGTCAAATGGCTCATTGCTCAGCAACTCCGAATTCTGACTCGATCTGTCAGGTTTGGTTAGCCAGGTACCTATAGCGTTTGCCTAGAACAGTGCAGCAAGCGGTGCTAGCGTTTTCAACTGTCGCCCGGGGGAGGCGAAGTCGACTGGCCAGCGAATATCGAGAGATTTGCGCGCCGGTGTGCTGAGTGCTCCGGGGTGGATCGGCGAGTAGGCGAGAAGCGGCCCGGACGGGCCCCTCGGATCCGCGCCGGGCGGCACGGTCCTTCAACAGATAGGAGTCACGCGTGACTGAATTGGCGGCGCAGAACGGGCATGACACCACCGCGGTGATGCGCGCTTCCGACCTGATCGACGGCGACCGAGCGAGACTGACGGGCGCCACCACGGTGCAGCGCGCCTCTCGCGGATCGGCGATGACCGTCAGTCTGGTCATCCCGGTGCGCAACGAGGCGCGCAACATCGCCTGGGTGCTGGAGCAGATCGCCGACGACGTCGACGAGATCATCCTGGTCGACGGCAATTCCACCGACGCCACGGTGATCACCGCGCGCAGCTATCGCCCCGACATCTCCGTGGTGCCGCAGACCGGGACGGGTAAGGGCGACGCGCTGCGCACCGGATTCCTGGCGGCCACCGGTGACGTCATCGTGATGATGGACGCCGACGGAAGCATGGCTCCCCAGGAGATCCGCCACTACCTGCACTTCCTGGCCAACGGTTACGACTTCGTGAAGGGTTCGCGATTCATCGCCGGTGGTGGATCGCTCGACATCACCCCGTTCCGGCGGCTGGGAAACAAGTTCCTGCTCACGGTGTTCAACGCCTCTTCGACAGTGAGTTGACCGACCTGTGCTACGGCTACTGCGCATTCCACCGCCGCTATCTGGGCCTGTTGTCTTTGCAGGCAACGGGTTTCGAGATCGAAGCGGAGATGACCGTGCGTGCCAGTCAGGCCGGTCTGCGCATCGCCGAGGTGCCCAGCATGGAGATGCCGCGTCGGTACGGCAGCTCCAATCTCCGTGCCGTGCGCGACGGTATCCGGGTGTTGCGCACCGTGATGCGCGGACATCGCTCCGGGCTCACCGGCCGGGCCGCCCAAGCGCCGGCGTCCGCCGAGTGTCCGGCGTAGACCACAGCGCTGTCGGTGATATGACCATGACACCCGTACTGTTCTCGCCGGAACTGGCGGTGGGGAAATCCCGCACCCACCCTGCTGTATCCGTCTGCATACCCGCCTACCAGGCAGAGCGGCATCTGAAGGCCACGCTCGACAGCGTGCTGTCGCAGGACAGCGACGACTTCGAGGTGGTAGTGATCGACAACAACAGCTCCGACGGCACCGCTGGGCTTCTGCAGCAGTTCGCCGATCCTCGATTGCGGGTGCTGCGCAACCAGACAACCGTTCCGATGATCGACAACTTCAACATCGCGGTCCGCCACAGCCGCGGACGGTACGTCAAACTGGTCTGCGCCGACGACACGCTGACCCTCGACTGTGTGCGTGTGCAGGCCAAGGTCCTCGATGCCATTCCCGAGGTCAGCCTCGTCTCTGCGCGCACCGATTTCATCGATGACGCCGGCGAGGTGATGCGTCCCGCGCGCGGGCTGACCGGCATCCTCGGCCGCCAGCCGGCCGAGCGCGTCGTGCGGCGCATCGTCCGCAGCGGCACCAACCCGGTGGGGCCGCCCGTTGCGGCCATGTTCCGGCGCGCCGACTTCGAGCGGTGTGGCGGTTTCCGGCCCGTGACATCGTTTCTCAGCGAGCTGGATCTGTGGGTGCGCCTACTCGATCACGGCGACTTCTTCGGATTGTCCACGACGCTCGCCGCGTTCCGGATCGCCAGCGGTTCGACGACGGCCTTGACCTCGGCGCGGTCGCAGCTCACGCAACTGCTCGGCTTTACCGGTCAACTGGCCGCCGACCCGCGCTGGCCCATCACCGCCGGCGATGTCGTCTACGGACGGCTCCGCTCTTACGACATGCAGATCCGGCGGACGGGATTGTATGCGCTCAGCAGTGCGCGCAGCAGCCGCTGGGGTTCGGTGTCGCGGAAGGCGCTGCCGCAGGGGGCCTTCCGTGCCCGTTGAACCGAGGGTGCACAACTGCCGAAGACTGCCCTACATCGCACCGGCGGACAGGCGACCGGTGCAGAGTCTGTCGGTGGTGATCTGTGCCTACACCACCGAGCGCTGGGACGATCTGTGCCGGTCGGTCGAGTCGGTGCTCGCCGACGGTGCACCGCAGCTGCAGGTCGTCGTCGTCATCGATCACAACGACGAGCTCTACCGGCGCTCGGCCGAGCGATTCGGCGCCGATCGGCGCATCGTGCTGACGCGCAGCGCCTGCGCTCCGGGTCTCTCAGGGGCCCGAAACGCCGGTATCGGGGTCGCCACCGGTGAGGTGGTGGCATTCGTCGACGACGACGCGGCCGCCGAACCCGGGTGGAGTCGGGCACTGCTGCGCCATTACGAAGACCCGCGGGTGGTCGCCGTCGGCGGACACGCGACGCCGGTCTGGCCCGGCGAACGTCCCCGCTGGATGCCTGAAGAGTTCGACTGGGTAGTGGGCTGCAGCTACCGCGGCCAGCCCCGCCGATTGGCGTCGGTGCGAAACCCATTGGGGTGCAACATGTCCGTGCGCAGGGAAGCGCTCACCGAGGTCGGCGAGTTCCGGTCCGAAGTCGGCCGTGTCGGCACCGTCCCGGTGGGTGGGGAGGAGACCGAGCTGTTCCTGCGGCTACGGACGCTGCGGCCGGCGAGTCGGGTACTGCTCGACCCCGCCGCACGTGTCCGGCACTACGTCACGGTCGATCGCGCGACGCCGCGGTACTTCGTCCGCCGTTGCTACCACGAGGGCCTGTCCAAAGCCGTGGTGACGAGGCTGGCCGACGGAGTGAGATCCCTTGACAGCGAATGGGCGTACAGCACGCGGGTGTTGCCCCGGGCCCTCGTCCGCGAGCTCGTGTCCGCCCGACGCGGCGGACGAGCGCGTGCCGCGATGATCGTCCTCGGTCTGGGCGCCACCGCCGCCGGCTATATACGCGGGCGCCTGGTCCGTCGGAGCGTGTTGCCATGACCGACATCGCCGTTCCCGAGATCACCATCCACCCGGTGTTGGCGACCCCAGAGCCGCCGAAGTGGAGCGGAGCCAGCTGGGTGGGAGAGATCTATTGGGATGCGACGTATTCCGACCACACGCCGGTCGTCCACCGGCCGTCGAGTCTGCGTCTGTATGGCGCTGAAGGCTATCGCCACGCCCGATTACTGGTGCGAACCGGGACCGGGCCGCTCGGTTTCGTCGCACTCGACGTCGTCGACGGGTTGCTCGACGTGGAGCAGTTGCGCCGCAGGCTGGCCGAACTTCCGAGCCCGGACGCCACGACATCCGCCGGTGCACCGACCGGCGAGGTGCCCACCCCTGCCATCACTGTTGTCATCTGCACACGAGACCGCGTGGCGATGCTGCAGACTGCGCTGGACTCCGTCCTTGCCCTGGAATATCCGAACTTCGAGGTCATCGTCGTCGACAACGCGGCAGCGACCGACGCGACCCGCCGTCACGTCGAAGCGCTGGGCGACCCGCGGGTACGTGTGATCGAGGAGCCGAGGCCGGGCCTGTCGAGGGCACGCAACGCCGGACTTCTTGCGGCGGCGGGCGATGTGGTCGCGTTCACCGACGACGACGTCGTGGTCGACCGGCACTGGTTGTCCGCCGTGGCCCGCGGCTTCACCCGTGGCCGGGCGGTGTCGTGCGTATCCGGGCTGGTGCCCGCGGCCGAATTGCGGACCCCCGCGCAGGCGTACTTCGACAGCCGGGTGGGTTGGTCCGAGTGCATGTCGGTACGGGTCTTCGACCGGGCCGACCCTCCTGCCGACATTCCGTTGTTCCCTTTCGCAGTGGGGCATTACGGCACCGGGGCCAACTTCGCCGTCGACCGTGACGTGCTACTGCGACTCGGTGGATTCGACGAGGCGCTGGGGGCGGGCTCGCCGACCGGCGGCGGCGAGGATCTCGACATGTTCTTCCGGGTGCTGCGTGCCGGCGGTCAACTGGTGTACGACCCTGCGGCGGTCGTGTGGCACCGGCACCGGGCCAGCGGTGACGGACTCGCTGCCCAGAGCCGGACGTACGGGGTGGGACTGGGCGCGTGGATCGCCAAGATCGCCTGTGACCGTCGTACCGCGCCGGATGCGGTCGCGACGGCAGTGGGCAAGGCCCCGGAGTTCCTGCGCTACCTCTCCTACTCGGCTGCCACATCGCGCCCCGCCGACGACCTGGCCCACCTGTTGCCGAACGGTTTGAGCACCCCGGCCTGGCGTTCGGTCCTCGCGGGTTTCCGAGCGTATCGAGCCTCGCTGCGCGAAGGGCGCCGACCCGCGCCACTGCTGGAGTTGACGTGAGCGCCACCGTCGCGCACGGACACCCGGAATTCGATGCGGACGGGCCCGCCGAGCGCAACCTCAGGTTCAACACGGTGGCGCTGATCGTGTCGACGGCGTCGACCGGCGTTCTCGGGCTGGCCTTCTGGGCAGTGGTGGCCCGGCTCTTCCCGCCCGAGCAGGTCGGTCTGGCCTCGGCACTGATCACCTCCGCGGTGCTGCTGGCGACGATGTCGACCCTCGGCCTGGACGTGCTCTACGAGCGGTTCCTGCCGGTGGCCGGAGTGCGGGCACCGGTTCTGCTCAACCGTGGATTCTTGCTCGTCTGCGGGATGGGAGTGCTCACCGGCACGGCGCTGGTGGCGTTGGTGCCGCCTGATCCGTTGTTCCACACCGATTGGGCACGAGCGACCTTCCCGCTGATGGTGCTGGTTCTGGCGGTGTTCGCGCTGTTGGACAAGGCTGCGGCCGGACTCGGAGTGGCGCGTTGGTCGGCGGTGAAGAACCTGGCTCACGCGGTGGCGAAGCTGGCTGCGGTGGCCGCCCTGGCGATCTGGGAGCAGGCCGTCACCATCGTGCTGAGCTGGACATTGACCGCCGCGGCGGCGGCGCTGTGCACGTATGTGGTGCTGCACCGCCGAAGCCGGAGCCACCCGCGATGGCACCGCGCGGCGGATCTGCCTCCGCGCCGCGAGATGTGGTCGTACTTCGGATCGTCCTTCGGTATCGCGTCGCTGTGGTCGCTCGGTCCGCTGATGGTGCCCCTCATCGTGGTCAACCAGCTCGGCGCTGCGGCGAACGCCCACTTCGCCGTGGCGTGGGCGATGATCAGCGCGCTCTACCTGATGCTGCACCTGGTGGTCAGCCCGTACGTGGCCGAGGTGGCCGCCCACCCCGGCCAGGTCGGGGCTCTGTCCTGGCGGATGGTGCGCATGCTGGCCGCGGTGGCGGTGCTGGCGTCGGCGGGCTTGGTGGTGTTCGGACCGCTCATGCTGGGGCTCGCCGGCCCCGAGTACCGCGCCGAGGCGCACAATCTGCTGTGGCTGGCCGCAGGGTTCCTGCCACTGTCGGCTGTCGGTGCCGCCTACGAGGGGTTCGCCCGTGTCCAGCGCAGGCTGTCGCTCTACCTGTGGGTGCAGACGTTGGTGACCGTGGTGATCGTGGGTGGGTCGTTTCTGGCGACGAAGTCACTCGGTGTGACCGGCGTCGGCTGGGCGTATTTCACCGCGGAAGCGCTTTCCGCCGCGATACTGATCGGCCCGGCGATCGCCTGGCTGCGCCGTACCGGCGCCGATCCCGGCGGCCGGGGGCGCCACGCGGCGCCGGCGAGTCGCACCTGGCTACGGGTCGGGACGGTCGTCGTGGTCGGGATCCTGCCGCTGGCGCTGCTGTCTGTGATCGAACGTCCTACCGCGGCAGCCGCGCTCGTGATGTTCGACGATTTCTCCGGGCCCGCCGGTGCGCCACCGAATCCGGCGTGGTGGGGCCGTGAGGTCGGCGGCGGCGGGTGGGGCAACGACGAAACACAGATCTATACCGACGATCCGGCCAACGCCGCACTCGACGGAAGCGGGCATCTGGTCATCACCGCGCGCCGTGACGGTGACCGGATCACCTCGGCGCGGTTGACCACCAAGGACCGTCTGTCGTTCGGGTACGGCCGTGCCGAGGCCAGATTGCGACTTCCCCGAGGTGCCGGACTGCACCCCGCCTTCTGGCTGCTGGGCAGCGACATCGACACCGTCGACTGGCCCCGCAGCGGTGAACTCGACGTGGTGGAGACAATCGGCGACGCACAGTTCATCCACAACGGAGCCATCGGGCCCACCACCGACGGAGTCGAGTACAAACTCGCGGGCTCGGTCCCCATCGATCCCGCCTTCGTCGACGAGTTCCACACCTACTGGGTGGAGCGCGCCCCCGGCGTGGTCACCATGGGTGTCGACGACCGCACCACGACTGTCTTTCGCGCCGAGGACCTTTCGGCCGACCAGCAGTGGGTTTTCGACAAGCCGTTCTACCTGCTGCTCAACGTGGCCGTGGGCGGGACGTGGCCCGGTCCTGCCGACGACAGCACGCCGTTTCCTGCCTCGATGATCGTCGACTGGGTGCGGGTGACCGGTGACTGATCTCCTGGAGCGTCCGGTCGCGCCGCCCGCGCCCACACCGGCGCGGGGGCGGCACCGCAAGGTCGAACCCCCGCGGCGGGTGCCCTCCCTGCGCACCGTAGCGACATCGGCTTGGCGGGTCGAGACGTTCGCGCTGACCTCCGCCGTCGTGGGCCCGCTGTCGCTGGTACCGCTCGCGTCACCGGTGCGGGCCGTGCTGCTGGCAGCATTCGTGTTGTCCGGTCCCGGACTCGCGACCGTGCTGTGGATTCGACTGCCGACAGCGGTGGTTGTCGCAGTGGTTCCGGTCACGGGTCTGGCCGTCGTCGCGGGGGCCACCGCGATCCTCGGCTGGTCGGGCCGGTGGCTTCCGGTTCCGTTGCTGCTGTCCTTGATCGCGGCGGTCGCCGTTTCGGCACTGCTGCACGCCCGGAGCCGTTCTGCCCCGATCCCTCATTGGCCGGCATCGATGGCACCCGACCAGTGGCGGGTGAGCGCGCCGTACCTGTGGATCGTGGTGGCGCTCTGTGTGTGGGCGGTGGCGCTGCCCGGGATGGCCGATGCCGCCGATTCCCCGTACGGGCTGCTCTTCACGGGCACCGGGCCCGTCCTCGTGATGGTCACCACCGTGCTCGTCTGGGCGTTCGTGACAGCGGTGCGCCGGGGATCGCTGGTCACTGCTGCATTGGCAATCGGCGCCGTCATCGCCGTACTGCGCCTGACCGCGACGCTCGTCACCGACCTGCCGATCTACCCCTGGACCTACAAACACCTCGGGATCGTCGACTATCTGCTGAACAACCACAGCCTGCCGCCGTCGGGTGTGGACGTCTACCGGGAATGGCCCGCGTTCTTCACCACGTTTGCGTGGTTCTGCGAAGTGACCGCTCTGGACCCGACCACGCTGGCCCACTGGTTCGCACCCGCCACCCACCTGGTGCTGGCCCTGCTCATTGGTGCGCTGGCCGCGACACTCGGCCTGAACCGGCGCGAGGCGCTCACGGCGGTCATGGTCGCCGAGTTGGCGAACTGGGTGGCGCAGGACTACTTCGCGCCCCAGGCATTCGCATTCGTGCTCGGCCTCGGGGTGGTGGTGGCGCTGGTGGCGTCGCCGGCCGCACCGGCGGCCGGATGGTTGGCCTTCGGGATGTTCACCGCGCTGGTGCCGACCCATCAACTGACCCCGTTCTGGGTCTTCGGGGTGGTGGTGGTCCTTGTGCTCACCCGGCAGATCCGGCCGTGGTGGGTCGCCCTGCCGTACGGGGTGGTGCTGATCGGCTATCTGATTCCGCGCAGCTACATCGTGTTCGCGCACGGCGGGCTGTCGAGCTTGAACCCGGTGGCCAACGGTTCCGGAAACACCGAGTACGCCGGCTCGGCGGCAAAGATGTTCACCTCGCTGGTGTGCCGGGGACTCTCGGCCACGGTGGTGCTGCTGGCGCTGGTGGCCGCCGTCGTGTGGTGGCGCCGGAAGCGGTCGGTGGTCATCCCAGTCGTGCTGGCGATGTCCCCGTTCGTGTTGTTGATGCTCAACAGCTATGGCGGTGAGGCGATCTTCCGCGTCTACCTGTACGCGCTGCCGGGCTGCGCGGTGCTCATCGCCCCACTGGCGGTCGCAGCCGTCACAGTCCGTCGGTCCGTCCACCGGGCGGCCACCGTCGTGCCGGCGATCGCCGCCACCGGCCTCGCCGCGATTGCCATCGCCGGGCTGCAGGGTTACTACGGCATCTGGAACCTCAACGTGCAGAAGCCGTCTCAGTTGGCACTGATCAACAGCCTGACCGACGGTGTGCGCGGACCGGTCACGGTGTGGAATCTGCACACCGCAGGCTTTCCCAGCCGCGCCACGGCCCAATCGGTCTCGCTGGCGGCCTATGACGACAACTACGACTCGTCGATCTTCCAGCGATGGCCCGGCTTCGATATCGGCTTCCCCGACAGCGCGCGCTTCGACGAGGTCACCGCGCTGGCTGCCGCCGCCGGCGGCGACACCTACTTCGTGTTCACCGACGAGGCGCAGGCCGCCCTCGACTACCTCGGACACGCCGAGCCGCAGACCGTCGAACGCTTCGAGGACATGTTCGCCGCCAGCCCGGTGTGGTGCATCAGGCTGGCCGACGAAACCACGACGGTCTTCCGTTACCAGAAGGAGTGTTCATGACGTGCCGACTGTGTGGTTCGAGCCGGATGCACAGTGTGCTGGATCTGGGCGCCACACCCCCGTGTGAAAAGTTCCTCACCGCTGCCGAACTCGACGTCTGTGAGCCGACGTATCCTCTGCACCTGCGGCTGTGCCAGGACTGCCTGCTCCTGCAGATCCCGGCGCTGATCACCCCCGAGGACATCTTCACCGAGTATGCCTATTACTCGTCCTATTCCGACAGCTGGGTCGACCACGCCCGGATGTTCGTCGACGACGCCGCCGAGCGGGTGGGTCTTGGTGCCGACTCGTTCGTGGTGGAGGTGGCCAGCAACGACGGCTATCTGCTCCAGCATGTGGTTCGGGCGGGCGTCGGCTGCCTGGGCGTCGAGCCGTCGGTGAACGTCGGTGCGGCAGCCCGCAAGCGGGGCGTGCCGACGATCTCGGCATTCCTCGACGAGGGGGTGGCCGCCGACATCCGGGCCCAGCACGGACCGGCCGATCTGGTGGTGGCCAACAACGTCTACGCCCATGTTCCCGACCTACGCGGATTCACCCGGTCCTTGCGCACCCTCGTCGACGACCACGGATGGGTCAGTATCGAGGTGCACCACGCCCTGAACCTGGTGACGCTGGGCCAGTTCGACACCGTCTACCACGAGCACTTCCAGTACTACACCGTGCTTTCGGCCAGCCGGGCACTGGCAGCGGGAGGGCTGTCGGTCGTTGACGTCGAGATGCTGCCGACGCACGGCGGTTCGATCCGGCTGTGGGCGCGACCCAGCGAATGCGCTGCGACGCCGTCGCATCGGGTCGCCGTGGCCCTCGCCGACGAGCAGGACGCCGGCCTGCACGACCTCGATGGCTACCTCGGCTTACGGCACCGTGCCCAGACCATCCGGCACGATCTGCTGCGCTTTCTGCTCGAATGCCGCGCAGGAGGCGAGCGGGTGGTCGGATACGGCGCCCCGGGCAAGGGCAACACGCTGCTCAACTACTGCGGAATCCGCCCCGACCTCCTCGAGTACACCGTTGATCGAAACCCCTACAAGCACGGGCGATTCACCCCGGGGACCCGCATCCCGATCCACGAGCCCGCGCAACTCGACAAGGACCGCCCCGACGTCATCGTGGTGTTGCCGTGGAACCTGCGCTCCGAGATCACCGAACAACTCGCCTACACCGCCGACTGGGGAGCACAGCTGGTGTACCCACTCCCCACGCTGACCATCGTCGACCCGACGGAAGGAACCCTGAAATGAAGGTCGTGCTGTTCTGTGGTGGCTACGGAATGCGGATGCGCAACGGTAGCGACGACACCATCCCCAAACCAATGCAGATGATCGGTCCGCGGCCGCTCATCTGGCACGTCATGCGCTACTACGCCCATTTCGGGCACACCGAGTTCGTGCTGTGCCTCGGCTACGGCGCCGAACACATCAAGAACTACTTCCTGACCTATCAGGAGTCGGTGTCCAACGACTTCGTGATACGGGGCGGAAAGGTCGAGCTGCTGCAGACCGACATCAGCGACTGGTCGATCACCTTCGTCGACACCGGCGCGGAATCACCCATCGGAGAACGGCTCCGCAGGGTCCGCCAGTTCGTCGAGGGCGACGAGTACTTCCTGGCCAACTATGCCGACGTGCTCACCGACGCTCCGATGAACGACATCATCGACGAGGTCAAGGCCTCGGGTGCGGCCGCCTCGATGCTGATCGTTCCGCCGCAGTCGTCCTTCCATTGCGTCGACATCGACGGCGACGCCGGCGGCTCGGCTCTGATCAGCGGTATCACCCCGGTTTCCCGGCTGCCCATCTGGGAGAACGGTGGGTTCTTCGTGCTGAGCTCCCGAATGCTCGACCTGCTCACCGAGAACTGCGATCTGGTCGAAGACGTGTGCGGCAGGCTCGCCGCCGAGGGCAAGCTCTACGGCTACAGACATCTCGGGTTCTGGAAGCCGGCCGACACCTTCAAGGAGCGTGCCGAACTCGACGAGGGCTACCGCAACGGCAGCCGTCCGTGGGCGCTGTGGGAGCACGCCAAGGCAGCCTCGTGATCGAACTGTCGACCGGTGCGCTGCGGGACGTCGCGGTGCTGGGCGCGCACTGCGACGACATCGCCATCGGTGCCGGCGCTACGCTGCTGACGCTGTCTCGAAATAACCCTGGGTTACGGGTGCACGCGCTGGTGTTGTGTGGCGCGGGCACCGCCCGTGAAGCCGAGGAACGTGCAGCGCTGGCGGCGTTCTGTCCGGGGGCGGAGGTGGCGATGACGTTGCTCGGTCTGCCTGACGGCCGGACGCCGGCGCATTGGCAGCAGGTCAAGGACGGTGTGGCGGCGTTCCGCCGTGGGTGCGAACCGCAGCTGGTGCTCGGCCCACACCGTGGTGATGCACACCAGGACCACCGCCTGCTCGCCGAACTGATCCCCACCGAGTTTCGCGATCATCTGATCTTGGGTTACGAGATTCTCAAATGGGAGTCAGATACTCCTTCGCCCAACGTATTCCAGCCCCTCGATACCGACACCGCCACACAGAAGGCGCTTCTGCTGCACGAGCACTACCCGTCGCAGACCGGACGCGACTGGTTCGACGAGCAGTCATTCCTCGGGCTTTCGCGGCTGCGCGGCGTGCAGTGCCGCAGTCCGCACGCGGAAGCGTTTGTGGCGGAGAAGGCGGTATTGGTGCTGGGGCAGCGGGGTGCGGTATGACCCAACGTGTGCTCGTGACAGGTCATCTCGGGTATCTGGGCACCGTGCTGGTGCCGATGCTGCAGGCCGCTGGTCACGAGGTGGTCGGCCTTGACGCCGGGTTCTTCTCCGACTGTGTACTGGGACCGCAACCGGCCGATCTGCCCGGTCTGGGCATCGATCTGCGCGATGTCCAGCCCGGACAGCTGCAGGGCTTCGATGCGGTGATCCACTTGGCTGCGCTGTCAAACGATCCGCTCGGCGCGCTGGTGCCAGAGGTCACCCATGAGATCAACCACCACGCCTCTGTGCGTCTGGCGCTGATGGCCAAGGAAGCTGGCGTGTCACGCTTCCTGTACGCCTCGACCTGCTCGGTATACGGTGCCGCGGGCGACGAACTCGTCGATGAGGAGGCCGCGCTGCGCCCGTTGACGCCGTACGCGGTCAGCAAGGTGCGGGTCGAGGACGATGTGGCAGCGCTCGCCGATACCGGTTTCAGCCCGGTATTTCTGCGCAACGCCACGGCATTCGGATTCTCGCCGCGCTTGCGCGCCGACATCGTGCTCAACAACCTGGTGGCCTCGGCGGTGCTGACCGGAGTGGTCCGCGTGCTCTCCGACGGCACACCGTGGCGTCCGCTGGTGCATGCCCGCGACATTGCGGCCGCCTTCATCACCTGCCTTGACGTTCCTGCTTCCGAGATCTCCTGCCGTGCTTTCAACATCGGCAGCGAGCGCAACAACGTCACCGTCGCCGATATCGCGCAGAGCGTGGCGGTGGCGGTGCCCGGATCGGAAGTACTCATCACCGGGGAGACAGGCGCCGACCCGCGCTCCTACCGGGTGGATTTCGACCGAGCTCGACGCGAACTCGGCTTCGAGGCGACCGTGTCGGTGGCGCAGGGCGCTGCCGAGCTGGCCTCGGCGTACCTCCGGTACGGGCTCACTGCGGCAGACCTGGAACAACGGTTCACCCGGTTGGCCCGGTTGGCTCAGCTGCGCGACGGTGGCAGGCTCGACAAGGAAATGCGACATGTCGAAGCAAGCGTGTGACTGGGTGTGCCCGGCCCATGCCCCGGTGGCCGGACAGCGTGACCGACTATGAGCACCGGAGGCTGCCGCGGCTGCGGGCAGGGTCGGCTGCACAGGGTGCTCGATCTCGGAATGATGCCCGCGGCAGACCACTTCCCGCCGGCGCACCAGGCGGTCGACCCGGCGGAAGTGTCGCACCCGCTGGCGATGGACCTGTGCCCGGAATGTGGCCTGGCCCAGCTCGCCGACGACGACACCGAGACCGCTGAACCGCGAGGGGTGGAACCTCACGCGCTCAAAGACCAGGCCGCCGAAGCTGTCCGGCGGGTCGCGGCGGCCGGACTGTTGGCCCGCGGTGGCACTGTCCGAGAATTCGGCAGCCCGCACGGCGGCACATGGCTACCGCTGCTGGCCGAGCGTGGCTACCGGGACGGTCCGGGTCCCGCCGATCTCGTGGTCGATTCGTTCGGGATCATGCACGACGCCGACCAGAGATCGGCCTTCCGGCGGCGGGCTTGCGCGACTGCGCCGAAGGGCACGCTGCTGCTCCAGTTCCACAGTCTGTCGGCGATCGTGGCGCATGGACAGTGGAACGCGTTGCGCCACGGACACTTCGCCTATTACTCCACTCCTGCCGTGGTGTCGTTGCTGCACCGGGTGGGTATGCGCGCTGCCGCGGCCTGGACGTTCGATCTCTACGGCGGCACAGTGCTCCTGGCCGCCGTACACGGTTCCGCAGCGCCGGACTCCACCGTGGCCGCGCTACTGGAAGCCGAAGCAACGCTCAGTGATCCGGCGTCGGTGGCTGTTCTGCAGGATGCCGCCGACGCTCATGCGGTGGCATTGCGGTGCTGGCTCGAAGAGGAGCGGCACGCCGGCCGGCGCGTTTACGCGTACGGCGCCGCGTCCCGGGCGGTGGCCCTGCTGAGCCGGGCCGGCGTGCATCGCGGTCTGATCGGCGGGGTTGCCGACGCGTCGCCGGCCAAGCAGGGCCGGCGAATGCCCGGAACCGACGTGCCGATCATCGCGCCTCACGAGCTCGTCGCCGCCGAGCCCGACCGGGTCCTGCTGACTGTGGACGACCTGTTGGCCGAGGTGTCGGCACGCTGGCCACAGTTGGCCGGTCGTTGGGTCCCTGACAGCCAATTCGTCTCCCCGGTGCGCACTTTCGCCCGATCCAGGCAGCTGCAGGATCGGCTGCACCGGCTGGTTCCCGGCGGCGCGCACACCTATGCGCGCGGCGCCGACCAGTACCCGGAATTCATGCCGCCGGTGCTGACCCACGGCGACGGGTGCCGGGTGTGGGACGTCGACGGCAACGAGTACGTGGAATACGGCATGGGGCTGCGCGCCGTGACACTCGGCCATGGTTACCGACCTGTCGTCGATGCGGTGTCTCGGGCAATCGCCGGGGGTACCAGCTTCAGCAGGCCAACCGCGCTGGAAGTTGCTGCCGCCGAGGACTTCCTGGATCTGGTGCCCGGCGCCGACATGGTCAAGTTCGCCAAGAACGGCTCCGACGCCACCACGGCGGCGGTGCGCTTGGCCCGCGCGGTGACCGGGCGGGTCAAGGTCGCGATCTGCGATCAGCCCTTCTTCTCCACCGACGACTGGTTCATCGGGACCACCGCCATGGACGGCGGGATCCCGGCAGACCATGCCGCGTCGACACTGAGGTTTGGCTACAACGATCTGGTGTCCCTGTCGACGGTGCTGGCTGCCGGGGACGTGGCGTGCGTGGTGATGGAGGCGGCCACCGCGACCGCCGAGCCCGACGCCGGCTTCCTGGCCGGGGTGCGCGAACTGTGTGACCGGTACGCAACGCTGCTGATCTTCGACCAGATGATCACCGGTTTCCGCTGGTCGGCTGGCGGCGCACAGGCGGTGTACGGCGTGACACCGGACCTGTCCTGCTGGGGTAAGGCGATGGGAAACGGTTTCCCGCTGTCGGCGTTGGCGGGCCGGCGGGAGTTCATGGAATTGGGGGGACTTGCCACCGACGGCGAGCGGGTCTTCCTCCTGTCGACCACGCACGGCCCCGAGACGTCGGCGCTGGCGGCTTTTCGCGCGGTCGTGACCGCCTACCGTACCGAAGATCCGATCGCCCGGATGGAACACGCGGGGCGGCGACTCGCGTCCGGTGTGGCCGCAGCCGTCGCCGACGCCGGGCTGACCGGTCACGTCGAGGTACTGGGCCGGCCGTCGTGTCTGGTTTTCGCCACCCGCGATGCCGACGGTCGGCCGTCGCAGGCCTACCGTGCGCTTTTCCTGCAGGAATTGTTGCGTCGCGGGGTGCTGGGGCAGTCGTTCGTGACCTCCGCGGCACACGGCGACGGTGATGTCGACGTCACGGTTGACGCGGTGTGCGCTGCGTTGCCGGTCTACCGGCGCGCGATCGAGGCAGGCACGGTCGCGGGCTTCCTGCAGGGCAGACCGGTCGCACCGGCGATCCGTCGGGGCGCGGCACCGCGGCTCATTGTCCACCGGTGACGCGGCGCCCCGGGACCTGAACCACGCTGCGGCCTGTCCGCCGACCGGCTCACTGGGCGGCGCGGGTGGCCGGATGCACTGCGATCAGTCCTAAACCGCTGCGCCGCTTGCACATCGCGGCCAGCTCTGCGTACGTCTTCTCGCCCAGCAGCTCGGTGAGCTCGGGCGCATAGGATTCCCACACCGGTTTGGCCCCGACGTGGGTGCCGGGGTCGCCGGTGCAGTACCAGTGCAGATCGGCGCCGCCCTCACCCCAGCCGCGTCGGTCGTACTCGGTGATGGTGGTCTTGAGGATCTCCGAACCGTCGGGGCGGGTGACCCAGTCTTGGGTCCGCCGGATCGGCAGCTGCCAGCACACCTCGGGTTTGAGCGTCAACGGCTCCACCCCGATCTCCAGGGCCTTCTGGTGCAACGCGCACCCGATGCCCTTCGGCCAGCCGGGACGGTTCAGGAAGATGCATGCGCCCTTGTACTTTCGCGTCCGCCAGTTCGGCTTGTCGTCGTACTCGTCGAGCTCGAGGTAGCCCTTGCGGCCCAGGCCCTTGTCGCGGAACTGCCAGTCCTCGTCGGTCAGCAGCTTCACCGCGTCGTCGAGCTGGGCCCGGTCGTCGTCGTCGGAGAGAAACGCGCCGTGCGAACAACATCCGTCGTCGGGCCGGTCCGCCACGGTGCCTTTGCACGCCGGGGTGCCGAACACACACGTCCATCGCGACAGCAGCCATGTCATATCCGCGGCGATCAGGTGCTCGGGATTGTCCGGGTCGTAGAACTCCACCCACTCGCGGGCGAAATCCAGTTCGACCTCACCAGGATGCGAAGGCGATGCGGTCACGGTTTCCCACGGTAGACCCATTAGGTTGGATGAGTGCGATTAGGCGTGCTCGACGTGGGCAGCAATACCGTCCATCTTCTGGTAGTGGACGCCCGTCGTGGTGGGCACCCGACCCCGATGAGTTCCACCAAGGCTTCGCTGCGGCTCGCCGAGGCGATCGACACCTCGGGCAAGCTGACCCGGCGGGGCGCCGACCGATTGATCGGGACGGTCGACGAGTTCGCCCGAATCGCGACCAGCTCGGGGTGTGCCGAACTGATGGCGTTCGCCACCTCCGCGGTACGGGATGCCAAGAACTCCGAGGACGTGCTGGCCCGGGTCAAGAACGAGACCGGGGTGGAACTGCGCGTCCTCAGCGGTGTCGACGAGTCTCGGCTGACGTTCCTGTCGGTGCGTCGCTGGTATGGCTGGAGCGCCGGGCGCATCATCAACATCGACATCGGCGGCGGCTCCCTGGAGCTGTCCAGCGGTGTCGACGAGGAACCCGACGTCGCGCTGTCGCTGCCGCTGGGCGCGGGCCGGCTGACCCGCGAATGGCTACCCGATGATCCGCCGGGGCGCCGACGGGTCGCGATGCTGCGCGACTGGCTGTCCAACGAACTGTCCGAGGCGGCCGCCACCGTCTCCGAGGCCGGTGCGGCCGACCTCGCGGTGGCGACCTCGAAGACGTTCCGATCGCTGGCCCGGCTGACCGGTGCCGCACCGTCCGGCGCTGGTCCGCGGGTCAAGCGCACGTTGACGGCGTCGGGTCTTCGTCAACTCATAAATTTCATCTCTAGGATGACCGCGGCTGACCGAGCAGAACTGGAAGGGGTGAGCGCCGATCGGGCACCTCAGATCGTCGCGGGCGCTCTGGTGGCAGAGGCGAGCATGAAAGCCCTCGGCATCGACAGCGTCGACATCTGTCCATGGGCACTACGAGAGGGGCTCATCCTGCGGAAACTTGATTCCGAGGCCGACGGCAGTGCCCTGGTGGGCGGAGCCGGCGCTTCGACAGGTTCGAGCAAACACGGCAAGGTGGGCGGAGAATCGGCCCGCGCGGCCGGTGTCCGTGCGTAATGCTGGAGTATGAAGCGGCGAGGCGCAAAGGCAACAGGCGATGACTGGATCTGACGACGACCACAGCAGCACCCGGCCGATCTCGGTCGCCGAGCTGCTGGCCAGGAACGGCACGATCGGTGCGCCTCCGGCCGGCGGCCGGAGGCGTCGGCGCCGCGGCAACGCCGATGCGGTCACCGTCGCCGAGCTCACCGGTGAGATCCCGATCGTCCGTCCGGATGATCCTCCGCCCGCCCCGGCGGCAGCCGCGGCCGAACCTGCCACGGAGACACGCCCGGAGGCCGGTTCGGAAACCGAGACCGGGATCGAGGCCCCCGACGCCGCAGGAACACCGGTGCCGACCACCGAGACAGCGCCGGCCGATGACTCCGCGCCGGACGAGGACATAGACGAGGCCCCTGCAGAGGACCGGCAAGGGCGGGACTCGGCTGAACCGCAGACGTTTGCTCAGGCAGAGCCCCCGAAGGGCGCCGACGCCGAGGTGGAAGACACCGAGACCGAGGACACCGAGGCGGAAGACGCCGAGGCTGAAGACGCCGAAATTGAAGACACCGAAATTGAAGACGCCGGGCTCGAGCACACCCGCGCCAAATCCGATCTCGAGGACGACGAGTATGCCGACGCGGTCGCCGAGTATGTCGCGCACGTCGAGCAGCGTGACGCCGAACCGGTCCGGCGGTTCGGCCTGGGACGCTTCGGCCGGAAGGGCTCCTCGGTCGATGCCGAGCAGTGGACCCCCGATCCGGTGGACGAGGACGGCGGTGCAGTCGACACCGTCGAGGATGTCGCCGATGCTCCCGAGATCGAGGATCTCGACGACGAAGCCGCACTGGCGGTGGACGCCGACGTCCCGGCGCCGGAGCTCGACGCCGAGGACGCGGACGACGAACTGCCGTCGTATCTGCGCTCGACCGAGGAGCCGCTGTTCGGAGGGCAGACCGTCGCCGACGACCTGGCTCGGCGGGGTAGGCGCTCAACGCCGCAGAACACCGCCGTCGACGAAACCGACCTCGACGAGGACTACCTCGACGACGACGAGCCCAGCGAGCCGCGCCGGATGTCGTCGTTCGTCCACGGCGTGTGGATCGTGGGCCAGAGCATCATCGCGGTGGTCTTCGGGGCCGGCCTGTTCGTCGCATTCGATCAGCTGTGGAAGTGGAACAACATCGTCGCGCTGGTGCTGTCGGTGCTGGTGATACTCGGCCTGGTGGTGGGTGTGCGGGTGGTCCGCAAGACCGAGGACATCGGGAGCACCCTGATCGCGGTGGCGGTCGGAGCGCTGGTCACTCTGGGCCCGCTGGCATTGCTGCAGTCCGGATGAACGACGGAACCGCGAGCCGATAGCCCCCGTGCGCCCCGCCATCAAGGTCGGTCTGTCGACGGCCTCGGTCTACCCCCTCAAGACCGAGGCCGCTTTCGAATATGCCGCCAAGCTGGGTTACGACGGTGTCGAGCTGATGGTGTGGGCCGAGACGATCAGCCAGGACGTCGAGGCGATCGCCCAGTTGTCCAAGCAGTACGAGGTGCCGGTGCTGTCAGTGCACGCGCCCTGCCTGCTGATCACCCAGCGGGTCTGGGGTGCCAACCCGATCCCGAAGCTGGAGCGCAGTGTGCGCGCCGCCGAACAGCTCGGAGCCCAGACCGTGGTGGTGCATCCCCCGTTCCGGTGGCAGCGGCGCTACGCCGACGGTTTCAGTGACCAGGTTGCCGCACTGGAGGCCTCCAGTGAGGTCATGGTGGCGGTCGAGAACATGTTCCCGTTCCGCGCCGACCGGTTTTTCGGTGCCGGGCAGACGTCGATCGAACGGATGCGCAAGCGCGGCGGTAACCCCGGGCCCGGTATCTCGGCGTTCGCGCCGTCCTACGACCCGCTCGACGGCGGCCACGCGCATTTCACCCTGGATCTGTCGCACACCGCGACCGCGGGCACCGACGCCGTGGAGATGGCCCGCCGGATGGGCGAGGGATTGGTCCATCTGCATCTGGCCGACGGCAGCGGCGCATCCACCGACGAACATCTGGTTCCCGGCCGCGGCACCCAGCCGACCGTGGAGATCTGCCAGATGCTCGCCACGAGTGATTTCGCCGGTCACGTGATCCTGGAAGTCAGCACCTCCGGTGTGCGCGCGGCCGCCGAACGCGAAGCGCTGTTGACCGAGTCGCTGCAGTTCGCGCGCCGGCATCTGCTGCGCTGAGCGCGTGCGATGATGCCGCGATGACCGGTTCGACCTTGTTCACCGATGCGATGGCGTTGTCCCCGGCCGGCGACGGCGTCTATCACGGTGTGCTCAACGAGCACTGGACGATCGGACCGAAGGTGCACGGGGGAGCGATGCTGGCGCTGTGTGCGAACGCGGCCCGCACCGAGTTCGGCGATCCGGATGTCGAACCGATTGCGGTGTCCGGCAGCTTTCTGTGGGCGCCCGATCCGGGCCCGATGGAGGTCGTGACCACAATGCGCAAGCGTGGTCGCCGGGTCAGCCTGATCGACGTGGAGCTCCGACAGGCGATGCGGGCCGATGATCATGGCGGCGGCGGGCCGACAAGGACGGCACTGCGTGCGGCGATCACCCTGGGCGTCCCGGAACACCATGTGCCGCCGCTGTTGTCGGTCAACCCGGTGGTTCCGCTGATGACGCCGGAACCGCCGCCGGGGCTGGAGCCGATCGGCCCCGGCCATTCGATGGCCGACGTCGTGCACCTGGCGCACGGATGCGACATCAGACCGTCGCTGACGACGTTCTCGCCCCGGGCGGACGGCGGGATGCCCGTCATCGAGTACTGGGTTCGGCCCAAGGGGGTCGCGCCCGACGTGTTGTTCGCGCTGCTGTGCGGTGACGTGTCGGCGCCGGTGACGTTCGGGGTCAACCGGTTCGGGTGGGCGCCGACGGTTCAGCTCACGGCCTATCTGCGGGCACGACCGGCCGACGGCTGGTTGCGCGTCATGTGCACAGCTACCCAGATCGGTCAGGACTGGTTCGACGAGGACCACATCGTGGTCGACTGCGAGGGTCGCATCGTCGTGCAGACCCGTCAGCTGGCGATGGTGCCCGACAGTCGGGCTTGAGTCGGCGGAGCCGACAGTCGGGCTTGAGTCGGCGGAGCCGACAGTCGGGCTTGAGTCGGCGGAGTCGACAGTCGGGCTTGAGTCGGCGGAGTCGACAGTCAGAGTGGAGTCGGCGGAGTGCTGACCGGCGGGCGACGGCCGTGTCACCCGTGCAATGCTGTGCGGCATGGCCAGAATCGCGATCATCGGCGGTGGCAATATCGGTGAGGCGCTGCTCGCAGGTTTGCTGCGCGCCGGTAAGCAGGTCAAGGACCTCGTTGTCGCCGAGAAGAATCCCGGCCGCGGGAAATACCTGTCCGAGAAGTACTCGGTGTTGGTGACGACGGTTGCCGACGCGGTCGACGCTGCCAACTATGTCATCGTCGCGGTCAAGCCCGCCGACGTCCAGCATCTCATCGGCGAGATCGCCGATACCGCGGCCCGCGCCGAAAGCAACGCCGCCGAACAGGTTTTCGTCACCGTGGCCGCGGGGGTGAGCACCGCGTTCTACGAGAACAAGCTGCCCGCGGGTTCACCGGTCGTGCGGGTCATGCCGAACGCCCCGATGTTGGTCGGCGGGGGCGTCAGTGCGCTCGCCCCAGGCCGATTCGCCACCCCGGAACACCTCAAAGAGGTCTCGCAGCTGTTCGATTCGGTGGGCGGTGTGCTCACGGTCGCGGAGTCTCAGATCGACGCGGTCACGGCGGTGTCGGGATCGGGGCCGGCCTACTTCTTCCTGATGGCCGAGGCGCTCGTCGACGCCGCCGTGGACGCCGGTCTGGCACGCCCGGTGGCCACCGATCTGGTTGTGCAGACGATGGCCGGTTCGGCCGCGATGTTGCTCGAGCACCTCGACGAGTCCACCCCGTCCGGCGATCCGGCCTCCGGGTCGGCCATGAACACCTCGCCGGCCCAGCTGCGCGCCACGGTGACCTCCCCGGGCGGTACCACCGCCGCTGGACTGCGGGAACTCGAGCGCGGTGGGCTGCGGGCAGCGGTCGCCGACGCCGTCGCGGCCGCCAAAACACGCTCTGAACAGCTCGGAATTACATCCGAGTAGTTCATGAATTTGGAACGGATTAGCCCACACCCGTCGCAGTAACCCCACCTGCCACGCTATTCTCCCAGTGGTAAGCACGGGTTGGTGCCAGCGGTGGGGAAGCCGCTGGAACTGCCCGTGCCTGATGGATTGGGTTGCGATGACGTCGATGAACGGGCCATCTTCGCGGGATTCGGCTGGCGGGAAGGCGGCGCGAGACGCCGGGCAGACCGATGGCCAACAACCACGAGCGCAGTTTCTGACCGTCGCCGAGGTGGCGAGTTTGATGCGCGTGAGCAAGATGACCGTCTACCGCCTGGTGCACAACGGCGAGCTGCCTGCGGTGCGCGTGGGCCGGTCGTTCCGGGTGCACGCCAAAGCAGTCCACGACATGTTGGAGAGTTCGTACTTCGACGCCGGTTAGCGGACGCCGGTCAGACGTGGCGAGGGTCGGTATCTGAGCGTATCGACCGGTATGCGGCGGCTTTGGCCGGTGTCGGTGGGCACCGATCCCGCAGCCGGATTTCGGCGCCGGGGCCGCTGCCAGGTAAGGTGACCGGTCGAGACTGACGAGATCCGACGGATCTACACACACATCTAGGTAGCGGAGTTCATGGGTTCTGTCATCAAGAAGCGGCGCAAGCGCATGTCGAAGAAGAAGCACCGCAAGCTGCTTCGTCGCACCCGGGTGCAGCGCAGAAAACTCGGCAAGTAAGGCGCTGCGTCCGCCGCTAGGCTGACTGGATGGATTCCGAGGCCCGGTCTGGAGATCGTTCCGGGGCCGGTGACGACGGCTCGGACACCCGCGACGGTCTCAACTACCCGAAGGTCGTGCTGGTCACCGGTGCCTGTCGGTTCCTCGGCGGGTACCTGACCGCACGCCTGGCGCAGAACCCGTTGATCAACCACGTGATCGCGGTCGACGCGATCGCACCGAGCAAGGATCTGCTGCGGCGGATGGGCCGCGCCGAATTCGTCCGCGCCGACATCCGCAACCCCTTCATCGCCAAGGTCATCCGCAACGGCGAGGTCGACACCGTGGTGCACGCTGCCGCGGCGTCCTACTCCCCCCGCGCCGGTGGTCGGGCGACGCTCAAGGAATTGAACGTGATGGGCGCGATCCAGCTGTTCGCGGCCTGTCAGAAGGCGCCCTCGGTGCGGCGGGTCATCCTGAAGTCGACGTCGGAGGTCTACGGGTCGAGTTCGCGAGATCCGGTGCTGTTCACCGAGAGCAGCAGCCGCCGCCGGCCGCCCGGCGAGGGTTTCGCCCGCGACAGCATCGACATCGAGGGTTACGCCCGCGGGCTGGGCCGTCGCCGGCCTGACATCGCGGTCACGATTCTGCGGTTGGCCAACATGATCGGACCGGCCATGGATACCGCTTTATCTCGGTATCTGGCGGGACCGGTGGTGCCCACGGTGATCGGCCACGACGCAAGGCTGCAGCTGCTGCACGAACAGGACGCCCTGGGCGCGCTGGAGCGCGCGACCATGGCAGGCAAGGCCGGGTCCTACAACATCGGGGCATCCGGCGTCATCATGATGAGCCAGGCCATCCGCCGGGCCGGGCGGCTGGCGCTACCGGTGCCGCGCTCGGCGCTCGTCGCGGTCGATTCGCTGTGGCGGGCCACCCGCAACACCGAGCTCGATCGTGAACAACTCGACTATCTGAGCTACGGCCGCGTCATGGACACCACCAGGATGCGCACCGAGCTCGGCTACACGCCGAAGTGGACCACCGCCGAGGCCTTCGACGACTACGTGCGTGGTCGCGGCCTGACACCGATCGTGGACCCCCGGTGGATACGGAGCGTGGAGAATCGCGCGGTGGCGGCGGCGCAACGCTGGGGACGGTAAACTCACCTCTCAAGTGCGAAGCCGGGGGAACTGGGGGAAGTAGGGACTGACGGTGGCGGGTGAGCCCAAAGCGAAAGTGATACCGCTGCACGCGAATTCGGGTCGCAGTGCGGCTCAGCGGCGTGCCGCGGCGCAGCGCGCCGACGCAGCGCGGCGACACCCGTCGCTGTTGACCGACCCCGGCAGCCGCGCCTCGGCCGAGCAGATCGCCGCGGTCGTCCACGAGATCGATCAGCGCCGGGCCTCGACCGCCGGCGCCGGCGGTGAAGACGCGGCGCCCAACGAGCTCGCTCAGCGCATCGCCGCGGTTGCCGACTTTATCCGTAAGCGGATGACCGGTGAATACACCGTCGACGAATTCGGGTTCGATCCGCACCTCAACGACGCCGTCTTCCTGCCTTTGCTGAGGGTGTTCTTCAACTCGTGGTTCCGGGTCGAGGTGAGCGGCGTCGAGCACCTCCCCGAGACGGGTGCGGCGCTGGTGGTGGCCAACCACGCCGGAGTGCTCCCGTTCGACGGTCTGATGACCCAGGTGGCTGTGCGCGACAAACACCCCGCGCATCGCGATCTGCGTCTGCTGGCCGCGGACATGGTGTTCGACATGCCGATGATCGGGCAGGCCGCCCGTAAGGCGGGCCACACCATGGCGTGCACCGACGACGCCCACCGGTTGCTCGCCGCCGGCGAACTCACCGCGGTCTTCCCCGAGGGATACAAGGGCCTCGGCAAGAACTTCAAGGACCGGTACAAGCTGCAGCGCTTCGGGCGTGGCGGATTCGTCTCGGCCGCGCTGCGCACCAAGGCGCCGATCATTCCGTGCTCCATCGTCGGATCCGAGGAGATCTACCCGATGATGGCCGACGTGAAGTTGATGGCACGGCTGTTCGGCCTGCCGTACTTCCCGGTCACGCCGCTGTTCCCGCTGGCCGGCCCGCTGGGTGTGGTGCCGCTGCCGTCGAAGTGGTACATCCAGTTCGGCGAACCCATCGACACCACGGATTACGACGAGTCCGCGTCCGACGATCCGATGATCACGTTCGACTTGACCGACCAGGTGCGCGAAACCATCCAGCAGACGCTCTACCAGCTGTTGGCCAACCGCAGGAACACCTTCTTCGGCTGACGGGGCTCTCAGTCCTGCGACGCGCTCTTCCCGGCGACGAACTTCGACAGTGCCGCAGCATCGCGCTTGGCCGCGATCTGCGCGGTCAACTCGTCGGCTTCGGTGTCGGATTCGGCTTCGCCCATCACGGTGATGATGCTGGTGATGACCGGTTCACCGTTGTCGTCGGTGACCTCGCCGCGGATCTCGGTGAGCACCGCGCCGTGCGACTCGGTCACCGAGTCGAGGTAGGAATCGAACCACAGCTTGTCGCCGGCCACGATCGGCCGGTGGAAGACCAGCTTCTGGTCGCGGTGCAGCACCCGCTCCATGTTGATCGGCAGGTCGAACTGGTTGAAGATCTCCTGCTGCACCCGCCGGCCGGCGACCGCGAGGAAGGTCAGCGACGCGATCAGCGCGTCGTAGCCGCACTCCTTGGCCGCCGCTTCCTCATGGTGCGCCGGATGATCGTCCTTCACGGCGCGCGCGAACTCGCGGATCTTCTCCCGGTCGACTTCGAAGTAGTCGGGATACCGATAGTGAGTTCCGATGATGTCTTCTGCGATGGCCATGCACGTCTTTCCGTTTTCTGCCGACAGCGGCGCGAGCCTATCAACGTCGCACCGGCACCCCGTTCTCGGCGATCGTTGCGGTCCCGGTGTGGTGGAACCGATCTACTTCTGCTCACGGCGCGACACGGCGGCCGCCAGCGCACCGCCGATGGCACCGAGGGCCAGCGCCGACGGCACCCCGATCCGTGCTGCCTTGCGGGCGGTGCGGAAGTCGCGGATCTCCCAGCCGCGCTCCCGGGCCAGGTCACGCAGGTCGGCGTCCGGGTTGATCGCCACCGCGGTGCCGACCAGCGACAGCATCGGCACGTCGTTGAAGCTGTCCGAGTACGCGGTGCAGCGGCGCAGGTTCAGGCCCTCACGGATCGCCAGCGAACGCACCGCGTGCGCCTTGCCGGACCCGTGCAGGATGTCGCCGACCAGCCTGCCGGTGAACACCCCGTCGACGGACTCGGCGACCGTGCCCAGCGCGCCGGTCAGACCCAACCTGCGGGCGATGGTGTCGGCCAGTTCGTACGGCGTCGCGGTCACCAGCCACACCTGCTGCCCGGCATCGAGATGCATCTGCGCCAACGCCCGGGTGCCCGGCCAGATCTTGTCGGCGATGATCTCGTCGTAGATCTCCTCCCCGAGCGCGACCAACTCGGCGGTGGAACGTCCCTCGATGAACGCCAGTGCCTTACGGCGGCCCGCGGCGACGTCGTCGCTGTTCTCCCGCCCGGTGAACTGGAACTTCGCCTGGGCCAGCGCGAAGCGGGCCAGGTCCTGGTACGTGAAGTACTCCCGGGCGGCCAGGCCACGGGCGAAGTGCACCAGCGACGATCCGTGCACCAGCGTGTTGTCGACATCGAAAAAGGCCGCCGCCGTCAGGTCCGGCGGTGGCGGTGGCGGGCTGACGATCGGATCCAGGGCCCGCGCCAACCCCTTGGCGGCGACTTCGGCGCTGACCTCACCGGCGAGTTCCTGCGCCCGGCTGCCGGAACCGACCTCGGATCCTCCGGTAACGGACACGGCTTCAAGATTAGGCCACCTGCCCGGGATACTGGCGGGGTGGACCGACAGGTGGAGCTGCTCACGCGTGCGGGTTGCCCGATGTGTGCGACCGTGGCGAACAGGTTGGCCGAGCTGGCCGGGGAACTGGCCTTCGTGTTGACGGTGACCGATGTCGACCAGGCCGCCGCCGCCGGAGATGCCGCATTGCGCGCCGAGTACGGCGACCGGCTGCCGGTGATCCTGCTCGACGGGACCGAGCACAGTTACTGGGAGATCGACGAGGACCGGTTGCGCGCGGACCTCGCCGGCTGACCGCCGGGCCGCCGCGACCGTGCGCGTGTCCCGTGACCTGGCCCACGGCGAAGGCGACGGAACGCCCTCCCCGAGGGGTGCACCAGCATTTCGCGTGCGGGGAGCAATCTCACGGTGGCAAGAGCAAATTTGGTGGGCCAGCTGGTGAACGACTACCTTTGAATCCGTGCTGATCGTGGTGAGGAAGCCATGAGCGTCCTGCTTTTCGGGGTTTCACACCGCAGCGCGCCGGTGTCCGTTCTGGAACAACTGAGCAACGACGAGTCCGATCAGGCCAAGATCATCGCCCAGGTGCTGCAGTCGTCGCTGGTCACCGAGGCCATGGTGCTCTCGACGTGCAACCGCGTGGAGATCTATGCGGTGGTCGAGGCATTCCACGGCGGACTCTCGGTCATCGGACAGGTGCTGTCCGAACACTCGGGCATGTCACTGCAGGATCTGACCAAGTACGCCTATGTGCGCTATGCCGAGGCGGCCGTGGAGCATTTGTTCGCCGTCGCCAGCGGGCTGGATTCTGCGGTGATCGGTGAGGCGCAGGTGCTCGGCCAGGTCCGGCGCGCCTACGCCTCCGCCGAAGCCAATCACACCGTCGGGCGCACCCTGCACGAGCTGTCGCAGCGGGCGCTGGCCGTCGGCAAGCGGGTGCACTCCGAGACCGGGATCGACGCCGCAGGCGCGTCGGTGGTGTCGGTCGCCCTGGAGACGGCGGAGAAGAAGGTGGGCTCGCTGGCGGGCCGCAGTGCAGTGGTGGTCGGCGCCGGCTCGATGGGCGCGTTGGCGGCCAAGCAGCTGATGCGCGCCGGCGTCGAGCGGATCCACGTGGTGAACAGGACGCTGCCGCGAGCCAAGAAACTCGCCGAGAACATCCGCAGCTACGGACTGTCGGCCGATGCGTTCCCGTTCGACCATCTGCCGCCGCTGCTCACCGACGCCGACATCGTGATCAGCTGCACCGGTGCGGTCCGTCCGGTCGTCTCGCTGGCCGACGTGCACCGCGGACTGGCCCACGTCAGGGAGCCCAAAGAGCTGGTCATCTGCGATCTGGGGATGCCGCGCGACGTCGACCCGGCGGTGGCCGGTCTGCCTGGCGTCTTCGTCGTCGACATGGAACGCATCCTGCGGGAGCCCTCGGCCCGGGCCGCGACCACCGATGCCGACGCCGCGCGCACCATCGTCGCGGCCGAGGTGGCCGGCTACCTGGCCGGTCAGCGCATGGCCGAGGTCACCCCGACCGTCACCGCGCTGCGCCAGCGCGCCGCCGACGTCGTCGAGGCCGAATTGCTCAGGCTGGACAATCGGCTGCCGGGGTTGGATTCCGCGCACCGCGACGAAGTCGCCAACACCGTGCGCCGAGTCGTCGACAAGCTGCTGCACGCGCCCACCGTGCGCGTGAAGCAGCTGGCGAGCGCGCCCGGTGGTGACAGCTACGCCGAAGCGTTGCGGGAGCTGTTCGAACTCGACCAGCACGCCGTCGACGCGGTCGCCGGCAGTGAGTTGGGTCCCATCGCCGACATCAACGAAATGGGTTCCCTTGCCATCGATCTCGACCAGTCCGAGTGACGGTCGGACTGCCGGAGGTCGACGCGTGATTCGTATCGGCACCCGGGGTAGCCTGCTTGCCACCACCCAGGCGGCAACCGTGCGCGACGCGCTGATCGCGGCCGGACACGACGCCGAGTTGGTCATCATTTCCACCGAGGGCGACCGTCAGGCCGATGCGGCCATCGCCGATATCGGGGTCGGCGTCTTCACGGCCGCGCTGCGTGAAGCCATCGCCGATGACACGGTGGACGCGGCCGTGCACTCGTACAAGGATTTGCCGACGGCGGCCGACCCGCGCTTCACGATCGCCGCGACTCCGGTGCGCGAAGACGCCAGGGACGCCCTGGTGGCCCGGGACGGTCTGGTGCTCGGAGAGTTGCCGGTCGGCTCGGTGATCGGCACGTCCTCCCCGCGGCGGGCGGCACAGCTTAGAGCACTGGGTCTCGGTTTGGAAATCCGCCCCCTACGAGGCAACCTAGATACCAGGTTGAACAGGGTAAGCAGCGGTGAACTCGACGCCATCGTGGTGGCCAGAGCGGGATTGGCCCGCATCGGTCGCCTCGACGCGGTGACCGAGGCGTTGGAGCCGGTACAGATGTTGCCGGCGCCGGCGCAGGGGGCCTTGGCCGTCGAGTGCCGTGCCGGTGATACGGCGCTCGCGCAACTGTTGGCGACACTCGATGACGCCGACACACGAGCGGCGGTCACCGCAGAGCGAACCCTGCTGGCCGAACTGGAGGCGGGTTGCTCCGCACCGGTGGGCGCGATCGCCGAGGTGGTCGAGTCGATCGATGAGGACGGCCGAGTCTTCGAAGAGCTGTCGCTGCGCGGCTGCGTGGCGACGCTGGACGGATCCGACGTGATCCGCGCGTCCGGAATCGGGACACCCGATCGGGCACGGGAGCTCGGGCTCTCGGTGGCCGAGGAGCTGTTCGAGCTGGGAGCGCGCGATCTGTTGGACGAAGGCGGGAGAGACTGATGAGCTTGCGAGGACGCAAGGGCAAGCCCGGCCGCATCACGTTCGTCGGCTCAGGGCCCGGGGATCCGGGCCTGCTGACGACACGGGCGCGCGCGGTGTTGAACAACGCCGCCCTGGTGTTCACCGATCCTGATGTGCCCGAGGCGGTGCTGGCCCTGGTGGGCTCGGAACTGCCTCCGCCGTCCGGCCCGTTGCCGCCGGTCGCGGGCGCGGCGGCCAAATCCACCGACGCGGTCAAGCCGGCAGACGCCAAGCCCGCTGACGCCCCCAAGTCGGCCGAGGCCGCCGCTCCCGCCGAGGGCGCGGTCATCCCCGGGGGGCCCGATGTGCGTCCCGCGCTGGGGGATCCGGCCGAGGTCGCCAAGACGCTGGCCACCGAGGCCCGTACCGGGGTGGACGTGGTGCGGTTGGTCGCCGGTGATCCGCTGTCCATCGACTCGGTGATCACCGAGATCAGCGCATTGGCCAAGACACAGCTGAACTTCGAGATCGTCCCCGGCCTGCCGGGCACCTCCGCGGTGCCCACCTATGCCGGGCTGCCGCTGGGCTCCTCGCACACCGTCGCCGACGTTCGCGATCCGAACGTCGACTGGGCGGCGCTGGCGGCCGCCCCCGGACCACTGATCCTGCACGCGACGGCGTCGCACCTGCCGGAGGCGGCACGGACCCTCATCGAGTACGGTCTGGCCGACGCCACCCCGGCCGTCGTCACCGCGAACGGCACCACCTGCCAACAGCGTTCGATCGAGACCACGCTGGGCGGTCTGCTCGACAAGGCCGTGCTGGACAAGCCGGCCTCCACCGAAGTGGCCGGTCCGCTGACCGGCACGCTGGTGGTCACCCTCGGCCGCACCGTCGCCAACCGCGCCAAGTTGAACTGGTGGGAGAGCCGCGCCCTGTACGGGTGGACCGTGCTCGTGCCGCGCACCAAGGATCAGGCCGGTGAGATGAGCGATCGTCTGGTCGGTCACGGCGCGCTGCCCATCGAGGTGCCGACCATCGCGGTCGAGCCGCCTCGCAGTCCGGCGCAGATGGAAAGGGCCGTCAAGGGTTTGGTGGACGGCCGGTTCCAGTGGGTGGTGTTCACCTCGACCAATGCCGTGCGCGCGGTGTGGGAGAAGTTCAACGAGTTCGGCCTCGATGCCCGTGCTTTCTCCGGCGTGAAGATCGCGTGTGTCGGCCAGGCGACGGCGGAACGCGTGCGGGCGTTCGGGATCAACCCCGAGTTGGTGCCCACCGGTGAGCAGAGTTCACTGGGGCTGCTCGACGAGTTCCCGCCGTTCGACGACATCTTCGACCCGGTCAATCGGGTACTGCTGCCGCGGGCCGACATCGCGACCGAGACGCTGGCCGAGGGCTTGCGTGAACTCGGTTGGGAGATCGAGGATGTCACCGCCTACCGCACCGTCCGTGCGGCGCCGCCGCCGGCGCACACCCGCGAGATGATCAAGACCGGCGGGTTCGACGCCGTCTGCTTCACCTCGAGTTCGACGGTGCGCAACCTGGTCGGTATCGCCGGTAAGCCGCACGCCCGGACCATCGTCGCCTGCATCGGGCCCAAGACGGCCGAGACCGCCGCGGAGTTCGGCCTGCGGGTCGACGTCCAGCCCGAGGTGGCCGCGGTGGGACCCCTGGTCGAGGCACTGGCCGAGCACGCCGCTCGGCTGCGCGCCGAGGGGGCGTTGCCGCCGCCGCGGAAGAAGAGTCGCCGCCGCTAGCCGAGGAGCCAACTGTGGGGTTCCCCCGACACCGTCCCAGGCGGTTGCGCACCACCCCGGCGATGCGCCGTCTGGTCGCCCAGACCACGCTGGAGCCGCGGCATCTGGTTCTGCCGATGTTCGTCGCCGACGGCCTGGAGGAACCGCGACCGATCGACTCCATGCCCGGTGTCCTCCAGCACACCCGGGCGTCGCTGCGCCGAGCGGCAGCCGACGCCGTCAACGCCGGTGTGGGTGGGTTGATGTTGTTCGGTGTCCCCAGGGATGAGGACAAAGACCCCACCGGCAGCATCGGTGTCGATCCGGACGGCATTCTGAACCGGGCCCTGCGGGACCTGGCCAGAGACCTCGGGGACGACACCGTGCTGATGGCCGACACCTGTCTCGACGAGTTCACCGACCACGGGCACTGCGGCGTGGTCGACGCCACCGGTCGGGTCGACAACGACGTCACCAATCGGCGGTATGTCGAACTTGCTGTCGCGCAAGCGAATTCGGGCGCGCACGTGGTGAGCCCGAGCGGCATGATGGACGGCCAGGTCGCCGCCATCCGCGACGGTCTGGACGCCGCCGGGTACAGCGACACCGCGATCCTGGCCTATGCGGCCAAATTCGCCTCCGGCTTCTACGGGCCCTTCAGGGAAGCGGTCGGCTCCAGTCTGCAGGGCGATCGTCGCACCTACCAGCAGGATCCGGGCAACAGCCGCGAGGCGCTGCACGAGGTCTTGCTGGACCTCGAGGAGGGTGCCGACATCGTGATGGTGAAACCGGCGATGTCCTACCTCGACGTGGTGCGGGCCACCGCCGAGATCTCCCGGGTCCCGGTTGCGGCCTACCAGGTCTCGGGGGAGTACTCGATGATCGCCGCCGCCGGTGAGAAGGGCTGGATCGACCTGCCCGCGGTGGTGCTGGAATCGCTGGCCGGCATCCGGCGTGCCGGCGCCGACATCGTGCTGACCTACTGGGCCGCCGACGTCGCGCACTGGCTGTCGTGACGGGTCCCTGGGAGCAGTCGACCGGACCCGCCCGCCCGCCCGGTTCCTCGCCCGCCCGCCCGCCCGGTTCCTCTCCCGCCCGCCCGCCCGGTTCCTCTCCCGCCCGCCCGCCGGATGTCGACACCGGCTTCTGGCTGTGGGTGGTCGCGCTGCCGTTGATGACGGCCGGTTACGTCGTCGACCTGCTCGCCGTCCAGGAATTCCCGAACGGATTGATCCTGGCGCTGTCGTTGGTGTTCGTCGCTGTCGTGGTGGCCGTGGTGCTGACGTTCCTGATCCTGCTGCGGCACGGATACCGCTGGGTGCGCACACTGCTGACCGGCGGGGCCATCGCGACGGTGGTGTATTCGGTGTCGAGCCTGTTCAGCGTGGACCGGCCGGCCGTGACGGCGATGGCGTACGCCGTTCCGGTGATCGTCGGTTCGGTGCTGATCGTCGGCGGGGTGTACCTGCTGCACCGCAAAGACTCCCACGGATTCTTCACCCGCTGATTCGCTAGGCTGACCCGACCATGACCGCGCCCACGCCGCCCAGTAGGCCCCGCATCGTCGATCTCGCATTCTGGTGCATCATCGGTGGCGCCGTCATCATGATCGTCGGCGGGCTGATGGCCGCAACCGCGACGTTCGAGGCAGCACGCGCAGCCATCCCGCCGGCGATCTCGGACGATCAGGTGCGCAACTACCTGACGGTCTACCGGGTCAGCGGCGTCGGCGCGGTGCTGGTGGCCGGCGCGCTGGCATTTCTCGTCGGCCGCGCCCGAGGCGGCGATGCCCGGTTCCGTCTCGCGACGCTGGCACTGTGCTTCGCCGCGGTGCTGGTCATCGGCCTGCTCGCCTTGGGCGTCGGGGTGGCGCAGCCGCTGATCCTGCTCGGGTTGCTGCCCGTTCTGGTCGGTGCGGTGCTGCTGGTTCAGCCGTCGGCGCGACTGTGGTTCCAACAGGAGGGCGCGGCGTGACCGAACCCGCTGACGCACCCGAGGTGCTGTTCTACGAGCAAGGGGCGAGCTGGCTGTGGGTGCTGGCCGGTCCGGCGGCCGGCGTGGCGATGGCGATGATCCAGATGTCCGCCGGGTACGGCATCCAGTGGTTGGTCCCAGGTCTGTTCTTCGTGCTGGTATCGGGGTTCCTGGCGATCCAGGTCAAGGCGGCCCGGATTCACACGTCGGTGGAGTTGACCACCGAGAAGTTGCGTCAGGGCACCGAGATCACCCCCACCGACGAGATCGTGCGCATCTATCCCGAGGCCACCGGCGCCGAGACACCCAAATGGCAGTATGCGCGGGCGCTCGGCGAGCTCACCGGCGTACCGCGCGGGCGCACCGGTATCGGGGTGCGGCTCACCAACGATCGCACCGCGCAGGCGTGGGCCCGCAAACACCAGCAGCTCCGCGCCGCGCTGACCAATCTGATCGAGGAGCGCATCCCGCCGGAGCCGGCGTCATGAGCGAGAAGGCCGGCCGGGGAACCGTCCTGCAGCTGGTGCTGGCGGCCGCGGCAGCCGTCGGGTGTGTGCTGAGCTGGCTGGGTGCCAGCACCGACGTCGTCGTCGCCCCGGTGCTCGCCGGAGAACCGTCGACGACGTCGCAGGTCTACTCCGCGCCCATGATCACGCTGTCGCTGCTGCTCGCCACCGCGGCCGGTGTGCTCGCTGTCCTCGGCATCTCACGGCTGCGGCAGGCCCGCTCCGCCGCGAGGGCGCGCTCTCGGTAGCTCATGGCCGCGAAAGTGCGCTCTGGGTAGTCACAGGACGCGCCTGACGACTACAGGTGCACCCTCGCGAACCCCCACCCCCGCGAACGCCCCGCGAACGCCCCGTCGCCCGGTCGCTGCCCGGTCGCGGCCCACCCAGGTCTGTCGGTGTGGCCTGCCCCACACCAGTGTTGGAACAAAGTGCAAAATCTGTAACACTGTTGCCCATGACGGAGCTGGCGGACCCCAGTCAACCCCTCGGTGGCGCGGAACCCGATGCGTTGCCCCTGGGCCCCGAGTCCCTGGTGTGGCGGTACTTCGGCGACAACCGCATGTACCTGATCGGCCCGCGGCCGGCGGTGCTGCAGAACATGCTCGCCGAACTCGGCCAGGGTGTGTATGACCATTCGACGTTCTTCGCCGACACCGCCGAGCGGCTCAGGCGGACCATCCCGCCGATCTTCAACACCGTCTACGGCTCCGACGAGGAGAACGCCGGCCGGCAGGTCCGCGACTTCCACCACCACGTCAAAGGCGAGATGCCGGGAACCGACGGCGCGCGCTATCACGCCCTGGATCCGGAGACGTATTTCTGGGCGCACGCGACGTTCGTCGAGCAGATCTACTACTTCGCCGACACCTTCGTGAAGCGTCTGACCGACGCCGAACGCGAGCAGATCTGGCTGGAGTCCAAGACCTGGTACCGCCGCTACGGCGTCAGCGACCGCCCGATGCCGGCGACCTACGCCGAATTCGAGCAGTACTGGGACCGGATGATGGACCGGGTCGTGGTGGCCCACCCGTCGGCGAAATACGGCGTGGGTTACGTCACCAAAGGCTTCCCGAAGCCCAAGGCGGTGCACCCGCTGGTGTGGCGGCTCGTCGCACCGGTGTTCAACCCGCTGGCGGCGTTTCTGACCACCGGCGGGCTGCCGCCGCGGGCGCGGACGCTGCTCGCGCTGCCTTGGACCGACCGCCAGGAACGCCGGTATCAGCGCTTCGCCGCGCTGTGGCGCTCACGTCCGGTGAACTGGGTGTGGGACCGTCTTCCCATGCGGGTGCGGTACAGCGGCTACGCCGTCAAGGGTTATGCCCGCCACAGCGACTGACACCACGCGGCACATCCTCGACGCCGCGGTGGTCGAGTTCGAGCGGCACGGCTTTCGCCGGGTCGCGCTCGAGGACGTGGCCAAGCGCGCCGGGGTCAGCCGCACGACCATCTACCGACGCTTCGCCAACAAGGACGAGCTGGTCGGCGCGGTGATCGAGCGCGAGAACGTCGAACTCTTCGCCGATATCGCCGCCGAGCTCAACGAAGCCGGCCCTCAGTCGAATTACTACGTCGAGGCGTTCACCCTGTCGATCCTGAAGTTCCGGCGGCACCGGGTGCTGCACCAGATGATCACCGAAGAACCCGGACTCGTCCTGGAGTTGGCGGGCCGGTATCACCGCGCGGCGATCGACCGGATGGCCGAGGCGTTGCGGGTCATCTTTCCTCCGGGGTTCGCCGAGCGCATCGGGCCCGACGCGGTCGACGAGCTGGCCGACTGCATCCTGCGGTACGCGGCGATGGTGTTGCTGCTGCCCAGCGCCCGACCCCTGCAGACTCCGGACGACATCCGTGCCTTCGCCCGTCAGCACTTTCTGCCCAGCCTGCCCGCCGCGCTCCGGACGGTGCCCGCATGACGGCGTGTTTCGTAGATCACACTTTCGGTCATCCCGAAAGCCATGGACCAGGACAGCGCAGCGGACCAGCAACTCACCGAGAAGCCCGAGATCACCGACGAACATCGGGAGAAGGCCAAGGAGATGGCCAAGGCCTACTCCGAGGATCTGCAGACCACCACGCTGCCCGGCAGCGGCGGGACGGTGTCGGGCACCTCGGTCACCGACTGGGTCGACGACGAGCACAAGGGCAAGGTCGAGACCTCGGCCGAGGAGGGAAACGTCGAGTACCGCAACACCGAGGAGTTCAAGAGGAAGCTCGACGAGTGACGCCCTTGGCAGCGGGAGGAATTCCGTGTGCCTAAGGTGAACTCGTGACGCCGCTCGATCAGATCGCCCCCGCCTTCGTCGGCATGGCCCACTCGATCGTGTGGGCTTCGGTGGCAACGGTCGATGATGACGGCAAACCCCGCACCCGCATTCTGCACCCGATCTGGGAGTGGGACGGCACCGACCTGTTCGGCTGGATCGCGACCGTGCCGACCCCGCTCAAGCGCGCCCATCTGGCCGCGCATCCCGAGGTGTCGGTGAGTTACTGGAGCACGAACCACGACACGTGTTCGGCCGAATGCCTCACCGAGTGGTACACCGACGACGACACCCGCACCGCGGTGTGGCAGAAGTTCGCGACCGGACCGGAGCCGGTGGGCTATGACCCGTCCATCATCCCGATGTGGAAGGACGGCCCCACCTGCGACGCGTTCGCGGTGCTGCGGCTGGCGCCGTACCGGTTGCGGGTGATGCCGGGCACCGTGCTGACCGCGGGCCGGGGAGCGGTGCTGACGTGGAATGACCGCAGTGGTCGCCGGGACTGACACCGGGGTGGCCGGCCTGCCGCCGGTGCCCAGGAACCCGCTCCCGTACCGGCAGCTGTTGGCGTTGGTGCGCACACTCGACACCGGACAATTGCGGATCCGCGCCGCCGGTGGACCCATCACCCGGGTCCAAGTGGCGCCGAAGTGGCTGTTCCCGCCCTTGGTCGCGGTGTTCTCCCCGGAGGGCATCCGCGATGTGCTCGGCCGCAATGACGCCTTTTCGGAGCGGTGCATCGTCCATGAAGAAGTGCAGGACATGGCCGGGGACAGCTTGTTCGTGCTGCCCAACCAACAGTGGCGTCCGCGCAAACGTGCGCTGCAGCCGGTGTTCACCAAGCAGAACGTGCGGTTGTTCGGCGGCCACATGTCGCGGGCCGCGCAGCGGTTCGTCGACACCTGGCAGGGCGGCGGTGACGTCGACCTCGACCTGGAGTGCCGCCGCATCACCCTGCAATCTCTGGGCCGGTCGGTGCTGGGCGTCGACCTCAACGACAGCGCCGATGTGATCGCCGAGCACATGCACGTCGCCTCGTCCTACACCGCGGACCGGGCCCTGCGCCCGGTGCGGGCGCCGCGCTGGTTGCCGACGCCGGCCCGTCGGCGGGCCAAGGCGGCGGTGGCGTCGATGCTGGCGGTCACCGCCGACATCCTGCAGGCGTGTCGCGACGATCCCACCCGGGATGCGCCGCTGGTGCGCGCCCTGATGGCGGCGACGGATCCGGAGACCGGCTTGTCGCTGTCCGATGCGGACATCTGCAACGACCTGTTGATCTTCATGCTCGCCGGTCACGACACCACGGCGACCGCGCTCACCTATGCGCTCTGGATCCTGGGGCACCATCCCGACGTGCAGGCCCGGGTGGCGGCCGAGGCCGCCGAACTGGGCGATCGTGAACTGGAACCCGCCGACGTGCCGCGGTTGCCCTACACCGTGCAGGTGCTGCACGAGGCGCTGCGGTTGTGCCCGCCCGCGGCCGGAGTGGGCCGGCTGGCGGTGCGCGACATCGACGTCGGCGGCTATCGCGTCGAAGCCGGCACCCTGCTGGCGGTGGGCATCTATGCGCTGCACCGGGACCCGACGGTCTGGCCGGATCCGGAGCGGTTCGACCCCGACCGGTTCAGTCCGGAGAACTCGGCGGCCAGGGACCGCTGGCATTACGTCCCGTTTGCCGGCGGTGCCCGGTCGTGCATCGGTGAGCACTTCGCGCGGCTGGAGACCACGCTGGCGTTGGCGACGATCATCCGTAGCCTGCGGGTCCGCTCGACGGATGCCGATTTCCGGGTCGACGTGCCGTTCACGACGGTGGCGCACGGACCGATCCGCGCGCACGTCGAGCCCCGCGGCTGACGGCGTCAGACGCGCCGCAGCACCACCGCCTGTTCGAACGGCAGCACCGCGAACAGCGGTCGCATCATCCCGGTCACCGACTGTGCGGCCTGCGCCTTGGCCACCACCTGGGGTTCGGTGACCTCGAAGGACCTGCCGTGGCGCCGCATGGTCGCGCCGCCCGCGCTCTGGAGGTTCTTCAGCCAGTCCCGGTCGGGCCCGTAGGTCAACAGCACAGCGACGCCGTCGCGGGTCGAGAACACGGTCAGCGGTGTCCGGTAGCGCTTCCCGGAGCGCCGACCGACATGTTCGAGGATGCCCATCGTGGGTGCCCAGCCGGCCCACAGCCGCTGGATCGGATTGGTGACGCGGCGGTTGAACCGCGCCAGCCATTGCGGTAGTTGCATGCCGCCATGATGCGGCCGACCAGCCCCGGCGGGGAAGTGGCGGATACGTCCCCCGGCTGTTGCGGCAGCACTCTGACGCGGATCACACTCATGGGGTGGCCTACCTCAAGCCGCCGTGGTTCACCAGGCGGATCTTCAACCCGATCGCGATGGTGTTCGGGATGGGGGAGACGCTGACGGTGACGGGTCGGCGCAGCGGTCACCCGCAGCAGATTCCGGTTGTGGTGCCCGAGGTCGACGGCGTCAGATACCTGGTCTCGACGCGCGGGGAGTCGGACTGGGTCAAGAATGTGCGAGCGAACCCGCAAGTCAAGGTCGGTCACACCGCGTATATCGCCGCCGAGATCCCGGTTGAGCAGCGCGCACCGGTCATGGCCGTCTATCGGCCGCTGGCGGGCAAGGTGGTGGAGAGCTACTGGCGGCAACTGCCCGCCGACGCCGACCATCCGGTGTTCCGGCTCACCGAGGTCCGGTGACCACTACACCCTGTAGTTGACGCTTTTGACCCGGCTGGGACACTGGTCGGCATGAGCAGTACCGACCTGTCCGCGAAGTTGTTCGCCGACGCGTCCTCGGTGATCCCCGGCGGGGTCAACTCGCCGGTGCGGGCATTCAACTCCGTGGGTGGCACACCGCGGTTCATCACCTCGGCCAACGGGTGCCGGCTGACCGACGCCGACGGCAACCGATATGTCGACCTGGTGTGCTCGTGGGGCCCGATGATCCTGGGGCACGCGCACCCCGCAGTCGTCGAGGCGGTGCAGCGGGTGGCCGCCGACGGGCTGTCGTTCGGCGCGCCGACCCCTTCGGAGTCCGAGTTGGCTCGGGAGATCATCGAGCGGGTCGCACCTGTCGAGTTGTTGCGCCTGGTCAACTCCGGCACCGAGGCGACCATGAGTGCGATCAGGCTGGCTCGCGGGTTCACCGGCCGCGCCAAGATCGTGAAGTTCTCCGGGTGCTACCACGGCCACAGCGACGCATTGCTCGCCGACGCCGGCTCCGGGGTCGCGACACTGGGTCTGCCGTCGTCGCCGGGAGTGACCGGCGCTGCCGCGGCGGACACCGTCGTGCTGCCGTACAACAACGTCGCCGCGGTCGAAGAGGTGTTCGCCCGCTTCGGTGACGAGATCGCGTGTGTGATCACCGAGGCCAGCCCCGGCAACATGGGTACGGTCCCACCGCTGCCGGGTTTCAACGCCGAACTGCGCCGGATCACCGCCGCGCACGGGGCACTGCTCGTCGTCGACGAGGTGATGACGGGTTTCCGGGTCAGCCGCGCCGGCTGGTACGGACTGGACCCGGTGGAGGCCGACCTGTTCACCTTCGGCAAGGTGATGAGCGGCGGGCTACCGGCCGCGGCCTTCGGCGGACGCGCCGAGGTGATGAACCGGCTGGCCCCGCTGGGGCCGGTGTATCAGGCGGGCACGCTGTCCGGCAACCCGGTCGCGATGGCCGCCGGGTTGGCGACGCTGCGCGCAGCCGACGATGCCGCCTACGCCGCCCTGGACGCCAACGCCGACCGGGTGGTCGGCCTGATCGGCGACGCGCTCACCGAAGCCGGTGTGGCCCACCGTATTCCGCGGGCCGGCAACATGTTCAGCGTGTTCTTCGGCGACGAACCGGTGACCGACTTCGCCTCGGCCCGTGCCACCGAGACGTGGCGGTTTCCGGCGTTCTTCCATGCTCTGCTCGATGCCGGGGTCTACCCGCCGCCGAGCGCCTACGAATGCTGGTTCGTCTCGACTGCTCTCGACGACGACGCATTCGACACCATCGCCGCGGCGCTGCCCGCGGCGGCGCGGGCCGCGGCGCAGGCGAGGGCATGACGACGCCGACTCCCGGTGCCGGAGGCGCCGATCAGAATTCCGGTGCCGGAGGCGCCAATCCCACGATCGTGCACGTCATGCGCCATGGTGAGGTGCACAACCCGGAGAAGATCCTCTACGGCCGGCTGCCGGACTACCACCTGTCGGACCGGGGGCGGGCGCAGGCCCAGGCCGTCGCCGACTGGCTGGCCACCCGCGACATCACCCACATCGTGGCTTCGCCGCTGGAGCGCGCGCAGGAGACCGCCGCCCCCATCGCGGCACGGCACGGTCTGCGCATCGACACTGACGACGAGTTGATCGAGTCGACCAATGTCTTTCAGGGGCAGCGTGTTTCACCCGGAGACGGGGCATTGCGAGATCCGCGGAACTGGTGGCATCTCCGCAATCCGCGCACCCCGTCCTGGGGTGAGCCGTACCGGCAGATCGCCGCCCGCATGACACGCGCGGTTCACCGGGCCCGTACTGCCGCGGAGGGGCACGAGGCGGTGTGCGTCAGTCACCAGTTGCCGGTGGAGACCCTGCGCCGCGCGATGACCGACCGCCCGTTGCACCATTTCCCGACCAAGCGGATGTGCAATCTCGCGTCGGTGACGTCGTTCTACTTTTACGACGGGACCTGTGTCGGCTGGGGGTATGCGGAGTTGGCCGGACAGTGAAACCGGTGGTGGCCCTGATGCGCACGGTGCTCGCGGCGTGCGCGGCCACCGCCGTGCTCGCCGGTTGTGCCACCGGCAGCGACGCCGTCGCGCAGGGCGGCACCTTCGAGTTCGTCGCCCCTGGCGGGCAGACCGACATCTTCTACGATCCGCCGTCGGACCGGGGTACTCCCGGGCCGTTGGCAGGCCCCGATCTGATGGACACCGACACCACGATCTCGCTGGACGACTTCGCCGGTCAGGTGGTGGTCATCAATGTCTGGGGGCAGTGGTGTGGGCCGTGCCGTACCGAGATCACCCAGCTACAGCAGGTTTATGAGGCGACCCGCGACCAGGGGGTGGCCTTCCTCGGAATCGATGTGCGCGACAACAACATCGACGCGCCTCGCGACTTCATCATCGATCGCGGGGTGACGTTTCCGTCCATCTATGATCCGCCGATGCGCACCATGATCGCGTTCGGCGGGCGTTACCCGACCACGGTCATCCCGTCGACGGTGGTGCTCGACCGTGAGCATCGGGTGGCGGCGGTGTTCCTGCGTGAACTGCTCGCCGAGGACCTACAACCTGTCGTCGAGCGGCTGGCAGCCGAGCGATGAATCTGGACCAGATCGACCAGCTGACGACGACCGGCCCGCTGTTGTTGGCGATGGGACTCGCCGCAGCCGCGGGGTTGGTGTCGTTCGCGTCGCCGTGTGTGATCCCTTTGGTGCCCGGCTATCTGTCGTACTTGGCCGCGGTGGTCGGGGTCGACGACCGCGGCGCCGGCCCCGGGGCGGTCGCGGTCAAGGGTGCGCGGTTGCGGGTGGCCGGTGCGGCCGCGTTGTTCGTGGCCGGGTTCACCGTGGTCTTCCTGCTCGGCACCGTCGCCGTGCTCGGCATGACGACCACGCTGATCACCAATCAGCTTCTGCTGCAACGGCTCGGCGGGGTGGTCACCATCCTGATGGGTCTGGTGTTCATCGGGCTGGTGCCGATGCTGCAGCGCGACACCCGGTTCACGCCGCGCCAGGTTTCCACCCTTGGTGGGGCCCCGCTGCTCGGCGCGGTGTTTGCGCTGGGCTGGACGCCGTGCCTGGGGCCCACGTTGACCGGCGTGATCGCGGTGGCTTCGGCCACCGAGGGCAGCAATGTGGTGCGCGGGGTGGTGCTGGTGATCGCGTACTGCCTCGGGCTCGGGATCCCGTTCGTGGCATTGGCGTTCGGTTCCGCGCGGGCGGTCGCGGGACTGGGCTGGTTACGCCGACATACCCGGACCATCCAGGTGTTCGGCGGCGTGCTGATGATTCTGGTGGGTGTCGCTCTGGTCACCGGTCTGTGGAACGAGTTCGTGTCCTGGGTGCGTGACGCGTTCGTCAGCGATGTCAGGCTCCCGATCTGATGGTCACCGCACCCCCGCGCGAGGACACCGACCCGCGTCCCCCGGCTTCCCCGGGTGCGGTGTCGCGGCTGTTCGCCCTGATCCGCAACACCTGGCGGACGCTGACGTCGATGGGCACCGCGCTGGTGCTGCTGTTCCTGCTCGCCCTGGCCGCGATCCCCGGTGCGTTGCTGCCGCAGCGGAACCTCAACGAGACCAGGGTCGCCGAGTACATCGCCGAGTATCCGAACCTGGGCCCGTGGCTGGACCGCGTGCAGGCCTTCGACGTGTTCTCCAGCTTCTGGTTCACCGCGATCTATGTGCTGCTGTTCATCTCGCTGGTGGGTTGTCTGACCCCGCGCATGATCGAACATGTGCGCAGCCTGCGCGCCACCCCGGTCCCCGCACCCCGCAACCTGGCCAGGTTGCCCAAGCACCACGCCGCCGAGGTGCCGGCCGCCGATGTCGACGCGGTGGCCGCGGCCGTCGATGCGCGGCTGCGGGGCTGGCGCCGCACGACCCGCCGGGACGCTCCGACCGCAGTCACCGGAGCCGCTCCGGCGACGGCGCCGATGGTCGAGATCTCGGCTGAGAAGGGCTATCTGCGCGAGTTCGGCAACATCGTCTTTCACTTCTCGCTGCTCGGGCTGCTCGTCGCGATCGCCGCGGGCAAGATGTTCAGCTACGAGGGCAACGTGATCGTCGTCGCCGACGGCGGCCCCGGGTTCTGCACCGCATCCCCGGCCGCCTTTGACTCGTTCCGCGCCGGCAACACCGTCGACGGCACATCGCTGTACCCGATGTGCGTGCGGGTCAACGACTTCACCGCCACCTACCTGGAGAACGGGCAGGCGGTCGGTTTCCAGGCCGACATCGACTATCAGGCCGGCGACGATCTGACCACCGGCACCTGGCGGTCCTACCTGTTGAAGGTCAACGAGCCACTGCGCGTCGGCGGGGACCGCGTCTATCTGCAGGGGCACGGCTACGCGCCGACGTTCTCGGTGACCTTCCCGGACGGACAGACCCGCACCCAGACGTTGCAGTGGCGGCCCGAGGACCAGATCACGTTCCTGTCGTCGGGGGCGATGCGATTCGACCCGCCCGGGGGGACGTATTCCGACGAGCGGGAACGGCGCCGCAACCAGCTCGCCATCCAGGGTCTGTTCGCCCCGACCGCTCAACTCGACGGCACATTGCTGTCGTCCCGGTTTCCGGAGATGAACGACCCCGCCGTCGCCATCGACGTCTACCGCGGCGACACCGGGCTCGACACCGGACGACCCCAGTCGCTGTTCACCCTCGACCCGCGCATGATCGACCAGGGGCGGCTCACCAAGGCGGCGCGGGTTAACCTGCGGGCCGGCGAGGACACCCGGCTCGCCGACGGCACGGTCGTCCGGTTCGACGGCGCTGTGCCGTTCGTCAACCTCCAGGTATCCCACGACCCGGCCCAGATCTGGGTGTTGGTGTTCTCGATGACGATGATGGGCGGGCTGCTCGTGTCGCTGATCGTCCGGCGTCGCCGCGTCTGGGTGCGGCTCGCGCCGGGGGCGGCGGGTACGGTGAACGTCGAGCTGGGCGGCCTGGCCCGCACCGACAACTCCGGGTGGGGCGACGAGTTCGAACGGTTGACGGCGCGGCTTCTCGCCGACATGGGGTCCGCCGAGCCGACGCAAGAGAAGAAAGCGGATCACCCATGAGTGCAGCTCGTAACCGAACGGAGCGCCGATGAACACGGCCGTCGACATCGGGCTGGCCCGGTATTCCGATCTGGCGTTCACGTCGTCGGTGCTGGTGCTGCTCGCGGCGCTGTTGTTGCTCGCCGTCGAACTGGCCTACAGCCGCAGCCGCAAGGCCGACAGCCGTGAGCTGGTCGGCGCCGGCGGTGTAAGCCGCGACAGCACGGCGCCCGGCGTCGTCGTCGACGCGCCGCGGCGCCCGTTCGATGAGCGGCTCGGCACCTCCGGCGTCGCGCTGACCTACGTCGGGATCATTCTGCTGTTGGCGTGCATCGTGCTGCGCGGGTTGTCCACCTCACGGGTGCCGTGGGGCAACATGTACGAGTTCATCAACCTCACCTGTTGGTGTGGGTTGGTGGCCGCGGCCTGGGTGTTGCGCCGCCCTCAGTATCGGTCGCTGTGGGTTTTCGTCCTGCTTCCGGTGCTCATCCTGTTGACCGTCTCGGGTAAGTGGCTGTACTCGCATGCCGCGCCGGTGATGCCCGCGCTGCAGTCGTACTGGCTGCCGATCCACGTATCGGTGGTCAGCCTCGGCTCTGGGGTGTTCCTGGTGGCGGGGGTGGCCAGCATCCTGTTCCTGGTGAAGATGTCGCGGCTCGGCGACTCCGGCCGCACCGACGCCGTCGGACGCATCGTGGCCAAACTGCCCGATGCGCAGATCCTCGACCGGATCGCCTACCGCACCACGATCTTCGCGTTTCCGGTGTTCGGATTCGGGGTGATCTTCGGTGCGATCTGGGCTGAAGAGGCCTGGGGCCGCTATTGGGGTTGGGATCCCAAGGAGACGGTGTCGTTCATCGCGTGGGTCATCTATGCGGCCTACCTGCACGCCCGTTCGACCGCGGGCTGGCGGGACCGCAAGGCGGCCTGGATCAACATCGCCGGCTTCGTCGCGATGGTGTTCAACCTGTTCTTCATCAACCTCGTGACCGTCGGTCTGCACTCGTATGCTGGCGTCGGCTGAGCCGACAATCGGATGGGGTGGCTGAGCCGACAGAGGGATGGGGCGGCTGAGCCGACAATCGGACGACATGGAGAGGGGAGTGACTGTTGGCCAACGTGCCGAGCAGTTTTCGTGCACAGCAACGGTTCTCCGATCCGATGGCGCCGGTTCCCGCCGAGTGGACGGCTCCGACGCCGCCGGAGGGTGTGTCGCCGATCGTCAGCAGTGACCAGGCCCCCTATCTGGACCTGTCCACGGTGGCGTTGCTGGGCACCGCGAACCGCGGCCCGTCGGCCGGTTGGCGCAAATGGCTCTACCGGGGATCCGGCCGGCTGATCAATGTCGGGGAGAGCCCGAAGGTGATTCGGCGCAACCAGCTCATCGCGCGGGTCCAGCGCCCGCTGCGGGGCTGCTACCGGATAGCGATGCTCTCCCAGAAGGGCGGAGTCGGAAAGACGACCGTCACCGCGACTCTCGGAGCGACTTTCGCGACGACCCGCGGCGATCGGGTGGTCGCGGTGGACGCCAACCCGGACCGCGGCACGCTGAGCCAGAAGGTGCCGGTGGAGACCCCGGCGACGGTACGTCACCTGCTGCGGGACGCCGAGGGTATCGCCGCGTACAGCGACGTCCGTCAGTACACCTCACAGGGGCCCAGCCGGCTTGAGGTGCTGGCCTCCGAAAGCGATCCCGCGGTCTCCGAGGCGTTCAGCGCCGCCGACTACTGCCGTGCGGTGGATGTGCTCGAGCGCTTCTACAGCGTGGTGCTCACCGACTGTGGCACCGGCATGCTGCACTCGGCGATGGCGGGGGTCATCGACAAGGCCGATGTGCTGGTGGTGATCAGTTCCGGCTCGGTGGACGGGGCGCGCAGCGCGTCAGCGACGCTGGACTGGCTCGACGCACATGGCCACGAGGACATGGTGCGCAATTCGATCGCCGTCATCAACGGTGTGCGCGCGGGGGCGAAGCGGGGCGGTGCGAAGGTCGACCTGACCAAAGTGGTCGATCATTTCGCGCGGCGCTGCCGGGCGGTCTGCCAGGTGCCGTTCGACCCGCATCTCGAGGAAGGCGCGGAGATCAGCCTGGACCGGTTGCGCCGCGACACCCGGGAAGCACTGCTGGAGTTGGCCGCTGTGGTCGCCGACGGGTTTCCGGGCGCACGCCGCTCCGACCCGGTCGGGTAGCGGCCGGGCCGCACGCGCCGCACGCGTGTGGTCAGGGCCGGGGCTGGTCGGGGCGCGGCTGATCGTCGCGCGGGTTGATCCGTCGCAGAAAGTCGGGATCGTCGTCGGGTCCGATCACCCGGGTGCGCGGTCGGTTCGCGTTCATCCGGGTCACCCGCCAGCCGACGTACACCAGTCCGGCCAAGACGAGAATCAGGAGCAAATAGGCCACTCAAAACCTCCTTCCTGTCAATATACGCGTCCTCGGTAGGCTCGGATCGTGGCTGATGATCGACCGGCGGGATCGCGACTCATTCTTGACGTGCTCGCTTACACCGCAGCGCGGTTGGCGCTCGTCGTGGTGCTGACGGCGGGCATCCTCGGGGCCGGTCATCTGCTCGGTATCCGCGAGTTCCCGGTCGTGGTCGCGCTGTTGTTCGCGTTCGTCGTCGGCTTGCCGCTGGGTATCTGGCTGTTCACGCCGCTGCGTCGGCGAGCCAACGCGAGCATCGCGGTGATCGACGAAAGGCGTCGCCGCGACCGGGAACAGTTGCAGTCCCGGCTGCGCGGCCAGGGCGGCGGGCCCCACGATCGGGACGACACCAGCGGAAAGTGACAGTCAATGCCATGGGCGTAACGTCGGGGTGCTGCCGTAAGGCTTAGCTGAGCGCTGTGGCGGGTAACACAGTGTCATGAGTAATCCGCAGGTCATGACCCGCCCTCGGGGTCTCACAAACCACAGAGGTGTTATTAGCCCCAAGGCGTTGGTGGGGCAGCGGCTCTACCACCGTTGGATCAATGGTCTCTGGGCAGGTGAACGCATCGCCGGCGATCTGGTGTCGCCGGATTTCGTGGGGCACTGGCCGACCCACGAGGTGCACGGACCCGACGAGCTTCAAGCTGTGGTCGACCAGACCCGCTCGGAGCTCAAGGAGCTGTTGTTCGCGGTGGAGATCGGACCGTTCGGCGAGGGGGATCTGCTCGCGGCCCGCTGGGTCGCGACCGGCTCCACCGGCGACGGGCCCGCCCGCTATGTCGGCAATGATCTGCTGCGCATCGCCAACGGCAGGATCGCCGAGTACTGGACGGGCACCACGCGCGCGTGACCTGATGACGCGACACAGCACGGCGTGATCGACCTGCCGACGCGGCGGGGCTAGGCGACGGCCCCGTCGCGCAGCAGCTGTCGCAGAACTTCGAGCGGATCGCCGCCGCGGTCGAGGCGACGTTCCTCGGTGGGCCCGGCCTCGTCGGGTGCCGTCAACGGCGGTGCCGGCGGCGGGGCGACGGCCGCTCCCGGGGGAGGGGGCGCCGGTGGTGCGAGGGGAGCCACCGAGCCCAGCGCCGCGATCTTGGCGGTGATCCGTTCGTCGGCGTCGTGGCGCACCGCACGACGCTCGGGATCGGGATCCTCGTTGTCGGCGAAGCAACCCTCAGGTGCTTGGGCGATCACCTGCAGCGCGCTCTCGTAGCGCTGACGCGCCATATCCAATCGTGCTTCCCACGCGTCGATGTCACCGTGGCGCTCCCGCACCAGGGCGAGGTTCACCCGCACCGGACATGACCGGTCGCGGTCGGTGCCGGCCAGCGCCTCGGAGAAGCTGGCGTCCGCTTCGTCCAGACGGCCTTCGAGCACCGCGAGGCCGCCCGCAGCCGACGCGGCATTACCGGGTTCGACGAGGTCGAGTGTCTGCAGCACCGACACATCCTGGCGCAAAGCGCCGATCTCACCGGCGGCGAAGTGCCGCTGCGCCGAATCACCGAACACCACAACCGAGATCAACTTCGCCGCGATCAAGACGGCGACCAGTGCCGGCACCGCCGACGCCAGCAGCAGTCGTCGTCGCCGCCGGATCCGGGCCGGGACCTGTGTCATGACAGCACCTCACGGCGGGTGGCGCGGGCCCGAAGCAGATCCCGCGCGGTCAAGAAGATCTCGACCAGCAGGAACATCGACGCCAGCAGGGTGAGTACCCAGTAGAACTCGACGCGTGGCGTCGCCTCGCCGGGGTCGGGGACGGCGGCGGCATCGCGCTCGGTTTCCTCGTCGCGGGGTAACGGTTGACCGTCTCCGCGCGCCACGTAGGGCAGTTCCAGTTGTCCGGCGATCTCGCGCAACCTGCCCTCGCCGGTGCCGTAGTCGAGCACCGCACCGCCGTCGGGCGTGGCGGTGTCGAACGTGCCCTGGGGCGCCGTCGACTCGGGTGCGCCCGAGCCGAGGTAGTACACCAGGTTCGGTGCTCGCGGATACTGCTGACCGGCGGCGATCATCTGATAGCGCAGCACATTCGCTGCCGCGGCGGCGTTGACCTCGGTGCCGGCCGCGGTCGGGCCGGGGTAGGGCGTGAGCGCGTCGACGACCGGTTCCAGGCTCCACGTGTCGTCAGACAGTGGCCACTCGATCGCCGGCCGCGACGCGAACCCGATCAGCGCGAACCGGGCGCCGGGATGAGCGTCGATGAGTTCTTCGATGTCGTCGCGCATCTGAGCCATCCGCGGCACCCCGTCGGGCCCGGTGCGGGCCGAATCCGCCGACCGGTCGACGACGAGGTAGACATTGGCGTCTTCCGGCCGGGGCTGCCCGGCGTCGAGGACGTCGGTGGTCCCGCTTCCCGGCCGCGCCGCGGCCAGCACGAGCAGCAGCATCGCCGCGGTGGTGGTCGACCACCGCAGCACCGTCCGGCGTCCGGCCCGGGATGCCGGGCCCAGCGCGATCGCGCGCAGGGTGACCAGCGCCGCCGCGGTCACCGCCAGCAACGCTGGCGGCAGAACCGGATCGAAGTTCATCGTCGCACCGCCAGCAGCGAAACCCCCAGCAGCGCCGCCAGGGCCAGCGCGACGACGAGGACGACGACCGGGGAGTCTTCCCGCACGTCGGAGCCGTCGTCGGTGCCCCCCGGCGGGTGTGCACGGATGGTGTCCAGTTGCCCGTCGATGGCGGCGGCGTCGAATCGGAAGAACTGTCCGCCGGTGGCCTCGGTGGCGGTGCTCAGCGCGGCGGTGTCCCGACCGGGGGTGGCGATAGCGTTGATCTGCACTCCGGCCTGCCTCGCCATGTCGGCGACCTGGGCGTCGGTGTACAGCGACGGCCGGTCGTCCCCGGGTGCGCGCAGGGCCCCCGGGCCCAGGTAGAGCAATGCGCGGCGGGTGTCGCCGGGTGCCTGGAAGTCGGGAAATCCGGTCATGCAGAGTGCGAGCGCGTCGGCGACGGTGGGTGCGTAGTCGTCATAGGTCACCGCTGCGTTCAGCGGCGCGGCCGAACGTCCGCCGGCGAACTCCGAGAGCCGCCCGGCGGCGAACTGATGGTCGCGGGTCAGCGGCACGATCCGCCGGTTCAGCGAGGTCAGCCCGATCCGTTCGGACCCGTAGACGGTGGCGGCCTCCCGGGCGAAGTGGCCGAGGAAGCTGCCGGTCGCCTCGTCGGTGGACGGCGCCCCGACGCAGAGCATGATGTCGTCGCGGGGGTCGGAACCGTCTGCGTCCCAGAAGGTCCCGCTCGGGCGGGCGCTGGCCAGCGCGGTCGCCGTGTACAACAGGATCAGCAGCGTCAACGCCACCATGGCGGTCCGGGTCTGTCGGCGCACCACCGCCCGGTACTCGGGCAGCCTGGTCAGCCGCGCGGTGTGCGCCAGCGGCAGCTGCCGCTCCTGATCGCTGCGGATCGGCAGCAGAACTGCCAGTGCCACCGCCAGGATCAGGGCGCCGATCCCGGCGGCGAGCACCGGCCACCATGTCAGTTCCACGATCGGATCAGCTCTTCGGTGTGGTCGCCGAGTTCGCCGACGTCGACGTCGGGGTCTCTGGCGAATTGTGCGGTGCCGAGGGCCTCCAGCACGGGTACCGCGTGGGCCAGGTCTCCGGCCGCCAGCGCGCGCAACTGCATGTACTGGGCGCGGGTACCGGTGGCCTGGTGCAGAAAGCTGCGCAGCGTGTGACTCAGCGCAGTGCCGGCCTGTTGGGCTGTGAGTTCTCCGGCACGGTATCGGCGGGTGATCTCGCCTGCGGTCCTGGCGTAGCGGTGTCGCAACAGCCGTGCGTGGGAGGTGCGCAGCCCGGGGGTGTTTCGCAGGTTCTGGGCAGGCAAGGTGGCGACGAAGATGGCCGCGAACCAGCCGACGACGGCCACCAGCAGCGCGATGCCGAGCCACAGCCACAGCCTGGAGTAGGAGGGTGGTCCGCTGACGAACTCCAGCAGGTCATCCGGCACGCGACCACACCCTGGTCATGTCGGTGACGGCCCGCCGGATCTGGTCGGTGCGCGAGATCGTCACATGCGAAACCGCCTGTGCAGTCATGAATTCGGCCAGATGCTGGATGCGCCGGTCCTCGGCCCGCCGGTACGCCGCGACCACGCGCGGATCGACCGCCGCCGAACCGAGGACGGGCCGACCGGACGCGACGTCGTAGCCGCCGTGCACGGCCTCGGATGCCGGCATGTCGGCGACCATGGCCCACATCACGTCGTGTCGGGCGGTCAGCCGGGACAGTTCGCCGGCGAGACGCTCGTCGGGATCGGGTTCGTCGGATACCACGACCAATAGCAGCGGATGACGGTAATGCGTTGCCACATAGGTCAACTGGCTCGCGATGTCACTGGGGCCGGACTTGCCGGTATGGGCGTGGTAGCTCTGCAGCATGCTCTCGATGTGGTTCTCGCCGCGGCGCTGCCGCACCCGCAGGCTGCCCCGCGCGTCGCCATAGACCATCCCGATCTCGTCGGCGCGTCCCAGTGTGATCAGGCCGAGCGCACCCAAGATGTTCAGCGCGACATCGCATTTGCGTTCACCGCCGGAGGCCATCGCGTGCATGTTTCGGCCGGCGTCGGCCACCAGCAGGATCTTGTGGTGCTTCTCCGAGACGAACCGCTTGATCAGCACCGAGCCCGAGCGGGCCGAGGCCTTCCAGTCGATGTCGCGCACGTCGTCGCCGGGCACGTAGGGTCGCAACTCGTCGAACTCCAGGCTGCGAGTGTGCAACAACGCGTGCCGGCCACCTTCGAGCAGACCGCGGGTGTCGGTGCCGAAGTGCGCCCTGGCACGGTTGAGGTGCTTGCCCATCGGCGCCCGCTCAGGGCACCCGGACCGCGCGCAACACCGCGTCGATCACCACATCGGGGGTCACCCCGGCGCTGGCCGCCTCGAACCCGAGGATCAGGCGGTGCTGCAGCACGCGGTGCGCGAGGTCGGCGATGTCGCCCGGGACCACGTGATTGCGACCCGCCAGGACCGCCAGCGCGCGCGCCGAGGTGCACAACGCGATGGTGGCTCGGGGGCTGGCGCCGTAGTCGATCAGTCGCGCGATCTGGCCGGGCAGGTAGTTGGCGGCATCGCGGGTCACGCCGACGAGTCGGCTGGCGTAGAGCATCAGATCCCGGCTCAGGTACACCTCGCGGGTGATGCGCTGGAGCCGGCGGATGTCGTCGAGGGCCGCCACCGGCCTGCTGTGCCGGTCCTTGTCGAACAGTCCGGCGTCGAGTCGGGTGAGCACCTCGACCTCCTGCTCCGGGGACGGATAGCGCACGATCTCCTTGAGCAGGAACCGGTCGGTCTGGGCCTCCGACAGTGCGTAGGTGCCCTCCTGGTCCACCGGGTTCTGCGTCGCGATGACCAGGAACGGCTCCGGGATGGGGTAGACGGTGCCCGCGATCGTGGTCTGGCGTTCCTCCATCGCCTCCAGCATCGCGCTCTGGGTCTTGGCGCTGGACCGGTTGATCTCGTCGAGCAACACCACGTTGGCGTGCACCGGGCCCAGTTGGGTGACGAACGAGGTGGTCGCCGCGTCGTAGACCTGGGTGCCGATGATGTCGCTGGGCAGCAGGTCGGGGGTGCACTGGATGCGGCGGAACTGTCCGTCGACCGACTCGGCGATCACCCGCGCCGCGGTGGTCTTGGCCAGCCCGGGCACGCTCTCCAGCAGGATGTGGCCGCCGGTGAGCAGCCCGATCAGCAGCGTCTCGCGCAGATGCTGCTGTCCGACCACCTTGGCCGAGAACGCCTCGGCCAGCGCCGCGACGACGCGGTGCGCCTCACGGACCTCGTCAGCGGACTCCCTCGGCATCGGCGCAGCGTTCATCCCGCTGCATGTACCACGCGAATCGGGCGCGCAAACGCGCGTCGCCGGTGCCCGCCCGCGGCGATACCCGCCCGGACCCGCTAGGTGAGTGCCAGTGCGGCGGCCACCGTGACCGCCCAGACCAGCATGGTCAGACCGGTGTGCTGCAGCACCGGGATGAGGTCTCTGCCGCCCGATCCGTCGCGGATCGGCCTGGCAGCGCGGATCGCGGGCGCAACAGCGACCAGACCCACCGCGCACCACGGCGTCGCGAGCATCAGGGGAAGCGTCGCCACGAGCGGGATCGCCAGCAGCACCTGGTAGAGCACCCTGGTGCGGGCGTCACCGAGCCGCACCGCCAGGGTGATCTTGCCGGTCTGCGCGTCGGTCGGGATATCGCGCAGATTGTTGGCCACCAGCACCGCCGACGACAGGCAGCCGATCGCGACGGCGAGCGTCACACCCACCCAGTCGATGCGTAGCGCCTGGGTGAACTGGGTGCCCAGCACCGCCACCAGACCGAAGAAGACGAACACCGCGACCTCACCGAGGCCCAGGTAGCCGTACGGTGTGGAGCCGCCGGTGTAGAACCATGCGCCCGCGATGCACACCGCCCCGACCGCGATCAGCCACGGCGCGGAGAACCAGGCCAGCACCAGACCCGCGACCGCTCCGACGGCCAGGCTCGCCACGGCCGCGCTCAGCACCGCCTTCGGTGCCGCCAGCTTCGAGCCGACCAGCCGTAGCGGACCGGACCGGACGTCGTCGGTGCCGCGGATACCGTCGGAGTAGTCGTTGGCGTAGTTCACCCCGACGATCAACGCCACGGCCACCACCAGCGCCAGCGCAGCCTTCCACCACGACACCGCGTCCAGCCAGGCGGCGGCGCCGGTGCCGGCGATGACGGGTGCGACGGCGTTGGGCAGCGTGCGGGGACGCGCCCCCTCGACCCATTGGGCGAAAGTGGCCACGACGGTCAGTCTTGCAGGTGTCGGCCGTGGCAGACTGGGCGCATGGACGACCGACTGAGCAGGACCGAGATCGGCAAGGACGCGGTCCAGGAGATCGTCGCGGCCGGCGCATCGGCGGTCGGGGAGGTGACCTCGATCATCACCACGGCGGTCAAGGATGTCGCGAACACCCTCGGCGGTTTCGCCACCGACGTGTTCGAGATCCGCGACGGGGCCCGGCGGGCCGCGCAACAGCTCGACGAGGACGACGCGTAGCACGTGCTCGGCGTCATCGGCGGCAGCGGCTTCTATTCGTTCTTCGGCACCGACGCGCGCAGCGTCAGCCTGGACACCCCCTACGGCCCGCCCAGTGCATCCATCACGGTCGGCACCGTGGGTGCCCACGATGTCGCGTTCCTGCCCAGGCACGGTGTGCGACACGAGTTCTCGCCACATACCGTGCCGTACCGGGCGAACATGTGGGCACTTCGCGCGCTCGGTGTGCGCCGCATTTTCGGGCCGTGCGCGGTCGGCAGCCTCGACCCGCAGCTCGGGCCCGGCGCGATGGTGGTCCCCGATCAGCTCGTCGACCGGACTTCCGGCCGCACCGACACCTATTTCGACTCCGGGGGGATCCACGTCGGGTTCGCCGATCCGTACTGCCCGTCGTTGCGCGCCGCGGTGACCGGGTTGCCCGGTGTCGTCGACGGTGGGGCGATGGTGGTGATCCAGGGGCCGCGGTTTTCCACCCGTGCCGAGAGCCGGTGGTTCGCCGACCAGGGCTTCACCCTGGTGAACATGACCGGATATCCAGAGGCGGTGCTGGCTCGTGAACTTGAGATGTGCTATGCCGCAATCGCTTTGGTGACAGATTTGGATGCGGGTATCGAGAGCGGGCAGGGCGTGCGGGCGGTGGACGTGTTCGCCGAGTTCGAACGCAACCTGGTGCCGTTCAAGAAGTTGGTGCACGAGGCGCTCGACCAGGTGGACGTCGAGCGCACCTGCACCCACTGCCTGCCGCATGCGGGTGTGCAGTTGCCTTTCGATCTGCCATGAGGGTTTTGCTGACCGGCGCGGCCGGTTTCATCGGCAGTCGTATCCACGCCGGGCTGAGCGCGGCGGGCCACGATGTGGTCGCGGTGGACGCGATGCTGCCGGCCGCGCACGGCGACGGTGCTGTCCTGCCCGGCGGCGTGCGACGGGTCGACGTGCGCGACGCCGACGCGGTGGCGGCGGCGCTCGGCGGTGTGGAGGTGGTCTGTCACCAGGCGGCGGTCGTCGGGGCCGGGGTGAACGCCGCCGATGCGCCCTCCTATGCGGCGCACAACGACCTGGGGACCGCGGTGCTGCTGGCGCAGATGTTCGCGGTGGGGTGCCGGCGGTTGGTGCTGGCTTCTTCCATGGTGGTGTACGGACAGGGGCGCTATGTCTGTCCCGAACACGGCGACGTCAATCCGGGGCCGCGGCGGCGGGCCGACCTCGAGGCCGGGGTGTTCGACCACCGCTGTCCGGTCGGCGGTGAGCCCGTCGAGTGGGCGCTGGTCGGTGAGGACGCGCCGCTACAGCCGCGAAGTCTGTATGCCGCCAGCAAGCTCGCCCAGGAGAACTACGCGTTGGCGTGGGCCGAGGCCACCGGGGGGTCGGTGGTGGCGCTGCGCTACCACAACGTCTACGGACCGGGCATGCCGCGCGACACTCCCTATTCGGGAGTCGCGGCGATCTTTCGATCCGCGCTCGAATCGGGTGAGGTGCCGAGGGTTTACGAGGATGGCGGCCAGATGCGGGACTTCGTCCATGTCGACGACATCGCCGCGGCGAACGTCGCCGCGGTCTCGGCGGCGCCGGACGGGTTTCGCGCGCTCAACGTGTGCTCGGGCAGGCCCGTGTCGATCCGCGATGTCGCAGCCGCGCTGTGCGAGGTCCGCGGCGACGCCGCGCCGGTGGTCACCGGTCAGTACCGCAGCGGCGACGTCCGCCACATCGTCGCCGATCCGGCCCTGGCCGCCGAGGTGCTGGGTTTCCGCGCCGCGGTCGACCCCGCCGACGGGCTGCGCGAGTTCGCCACCGCGCCGCTGCGAGGCCCCACACCTTCGTCTTGACGCGTGTCAAGTCATACTGTTGCGATGACGTCCACAGCGCTGTGTGAACAGTTCGGTATCGATTTCCCGCTCTTCGCGTTCAGTCATTGCCGCGATGTGGTGGCCGCGGTCACCAATGCCGGTGGGTTCGGCGTTCTCGGCGCCACCGCCTACACCCCCGAGCAGCTCGATCGCGAGCTGACCTGGATCGACGATGCGGTGGCCGGTAAGCCCTACGGGGTCGACCTGATCGTGCCCGCCAAGTTCGAGGGCAAGGGCGAGAAGCTCTCCAGCGCGGATCTGGCCGGCCGCATCCCGCAGGCCTATCGTGACCTGGTCGACGAGCTGCTGCGCGCCCACTACATCGAGCCCGAACCGAAGCGACGCCTCGGCGGGTCCTCACTGTCGGGCGACACCGGCCGCGAACTGCTCGACGTCGCGCTGACGCACCCGGTCAAGCTGATCGCCAACGCCCTCGGCGTACCGCCGGATTACATGATCGAGGCGGGTAAGGAACGGGGTATCCCGGTCGCGGCGCTGGTCGGAGCCAAGGAGCACGCGGTCAAACAGGCCGCGGCGGGCGTGGATCTGATCGTCGCGCAGGGCACCGAGGCCGGCGGGCACTGCGGTGAGGTCAGCACCTTGGTGGTGGTTCCCGAGGTGTTGGAAGGACTGGCAGCGCTGGGCGTTTCCACACCGGTGTTGGCGGCGGGCGGCATCGTCACGGGCCGCCAGATGGCCGGCATGGTCGCGATGGGCGCAGCCGGCGCGTGGACGGGCTCGGTGTGGCTGACCACCGAAGAGGCCGAGACGGCGCCGCACACGGTGGCCAAGATGCTGGCCGCGACGTCGCGCGACACCGTGCGGTCGGCCGGGCGCACGGGTAAGCCGTCGCGGCAGCTGGTCTCGGACTGGACGAATGCGTGGGCTCCGGCCAAGGACGGCCACCAGCCGTTGGGCCTGCCACTGCAGTCGATGCTGTGCGAGCCGGTGATCCGCCGGATCGACGTGCTGGCGGCGCAGGGGCACGAGGGCGCGCAGGCTCTCGCGACGTATTTCGTCGGGCAGGGCGTCGGGTTGATGAACAAGGTGAAGCCCGCCCGCGACGTGGTGCGCGAGTTCATCGAGGACTACCTGGCCGCCGCGGAACGGCTGAGCAACTCCCTGCCGGGCTGAGCGGGCCTGATCCGCCGAGGGTGCTCACACGGTAGCTGCGACGGGGTGTCCACTACCCGGACTGCACCCTCGCGGACACTCGGCCCGGCCGGCCGACCCCTCCGGCCTCAAGCGAGCGGCAGCCGCACCTCGAACCGGGCCCCGGTCGGCAGATTGTGCGCCGAGAGCGTGCCGCGGTGAGCCTGCACCAGGCCGGCGGCGATCGCCAGCCCCAGCCCCGATCCGCTCGGCAGCGACGAATCGGTGCGTGGCACCCGGCTGTTGGAACCCCGGTAGGCGACGTCGAACACCCGCGGCAGATCGGCTTCGTCGATACCGACACCGGTGTCGTCGACCCGGGCCCACGCGCTGTTCTCATCGGCGCCCAGCGCCAGCTCGACGCTTCCCCCCGACGGGGTGTGCGCGATCGCGTTGGCGACCAGATTCGACAGCACCCGAACCAGTGCGCGGTCGCTGCCGAGCACCCGCACCGGCTGCTCGGGGATGTTCGCCCGCAGCGTCACCCCGGCCCGTTCGGCCGCGATCCGGTGCGCGGCGAGCACATCGTCGACGACCTCGTCGAGCGCGACCTTGTCGAACGACGGTGTCAGCGCACCGGCGTTGATCTTCGACATCTCGAACAGGTCGTCGACCATCTCGGCGAGCCGAACCGATTCGTGCTCGATATGTTTGGCATGCACCCGGACTTCCTCGTCGGGCACGACACCGTCGGCGATCGCTTCCGACACCGCCCGGATCCCGGCCAGCGGGGTGCGCAGATCGTGGCTGACGAACGCGACCAACCGTCGACGCGACAGCTCGGCGGCCCGTTCGGAGTCGCGGATCTCGGCCTCCCACACCGTGCGTCGGGCCTGATAGCGGCCCAGCATCACCGCAGCCGGGATCGTCACGATCGAGACGATGGCCAGCACCACCGCGGTCTTCTCGAACGTCTGGGTGATCATGAACCCGCTCGCGCCCAGCACCCCGGCCAACGTCGCCAGCACCGGGATCAGCACCAGCGCCACCATGCTCACCGCCAGCGACCATGAGCGCGCCAACCGGACCACCGCCGCGCCGACCAGGACCACCGGCACCGAGCAGGCCAGCGCCCAGCCGACGATCTCCCACACGTCAGCCGGCGGCACCGGATGCCCACATGTAGCCGCGGCCCCACACCGTCTGGACCCGGTGCCGGTCGCCAAGCTTGGAGCGCAGCCGCTTGACGTGCACGGTTACCGTCGACAGATCGCCGAAGTCCCAGTGCCACACCTGTTTGAGCAGATCCTCGCGGGTGAAGACGGTGTCGCTGTGGGTCAGGAAGAAGACCAGCAGGTCGAATTCGCGGTTGGTCAGGCTCACCGGGCTGCCCGCGACCGTCACCGTGCGCGAGGCGGTCGTGACCGTCAAGTCCCCGGACCGGATGTCGACCGGCAGGGCGCCCCCGGTGGCAGGGGAGCGACGCAGCACCGACCGGACCCGCAGCGCCAGCTCACGGGGACTGAACGGTTTGGTCAGGTAGTCGTCGGCGCCTGCCTCCAGCCCGGCGATGCGGTCCTCTTCCTCGCCCAGCGCGGTCAGCAGGATCACCGGTACCGAGTAGTCGCCACCCCGCCGCAGGCTGCGGCACAGCGCCATCCCGTCGGGGCCGGGCATCATCACGTCCAGCACCGCGACGTCGATGCGCCGGGATCCGAGCAGCCGCAGCGCCTCGGTGCCGTTGTGTGCGGTGCACACGTCGAGACCGTCGCGCTCGAGATAGCGCCGAACGACGTCGCGCACGACGCCGTCGTCGTCGGCGATGAGCACCCTGGTCACCACACCGAGGGTAGCGCGGTAGCGCCACTACCTGGGCTGATGTCACGCTTTCGTCAGGCTTGCCCGACGCTGCACCTGCGTCGTTACCCTAACGTTGAGGACCATGCCCGATGGCGCCGTGACAGTGGTGCTGCCTTGTCGCGACGAGGCGGCGTGTCTTCCTGGCGTGTTGGCGGCCATCCCGGCCGGGTATCGGGCGCTGGTGGTCGACAATGCCAGCACCGACGACACCGCCGAGGTGGCCCGGCGCCACGGCGCCGAGGTGGTCACCGAGCACAGACCCGGCTACGGCTCGGCCGTCCACGCCGGTGTGCTGGCAGCAGCGACGCCGATCGTGGCCGTCCTCGACGCGGACGGCTCCCTCGATCCGCGGGAGCTGCCCACCCTGGTCGCCGAGGTCGAGCGGGGCGCCGACATGGCGGTCGGGCGTCGTCGCCCGGTGCCGGGCCTGAGGTGGCCGTGGCATGCCCGGCTCGGTACGGCGGCGGTATGCCTGCGTCTGCGCCGCCGGTACGGGCTGCAGGTGCACGACGTCGCGCCGATGCGGGTGGCCCGCCGGGACGCGCTGCTGGCGCTGGGGGTCACCGACCGGCGCTCGGGCTATCCGCTGGAACTGCTGGTGCGGGCGGCGCGGGCGGGCTGGTCGGTCACCGAGCACGACGTGGCCTACGGTCCCCGTACCGGCGGGAGTTCCAAGGTCAGCGGGTCGGTGCGCGGGTCGGCGACCGCCGCGTGGGACTTCTACCGGGTGATCTCGTGATCCCGGTGTGCGTGTTGGTGGTTGCCAAGGCGCCGGTGCCCGGCCTGGCGAAAACCCGGTTGGCCACCGTGCTCGGCGACGTCGCCGCCGCCGACATCGCGGCCTGTGCCCTGTTGGACACTCTCGACGCGGTGGCCCACACCCGCGCCGCGGCGCGGGTGGTCGCGTTGACCGGCGATCTCGACGACGCCTGCCGAGCGGACGAGATCAGGTCGCGCCTGACCGATTTCACCGTGATCTCGCAGCGTGGCCCGGGTTTCGCCGAGCGGCTGGCCAACGCCCACCTCGACGCCGCCGCGGTGTCGGCGGGGTTGCCGGTGGTGCAGATCGGCATGGACACCCCGCAGGTCACCCCGGCACAGCTCACCGGCTGCGCGCAGGTGCTCTCCGGTCACGATGCCGTACTGGGACCGGCCCGGGACGGCGGCTGGTGGGTGCTGGGGGTACGGGACGCGACGAGCGCCGGATGCTTGCGCCAGGTGCCGATGTCGTCGCCGGATACCGGTGCTCTCACGTTGGAAGCTCTGCGCCGCAACGGTTTACGTGTCGGCCTTGCCGAGGAAATGGTCGACGTGGACACCGTCGACGACATCGACACGGTGCGTCGGGTCTGCGCGCGGACCTCCAGGTTCCGCCGGGTCACCGCATCGGTCCAGTTGGGGGAGAGGTAATGCTCGGACAACTCTACGATCGTGCGCTCAACGGTGAACGATGTTGGGTTCGTCGCAGCGACGGGCGGGTGAACCGGCTGCCGGTGCGCAGCTGGCTGGGCGGACGCGGTGCCGACGCCGAATTCGACAGCGCGCTGGTCGCCATGTGTATTGGGCCCACACTCGATCTGGGTTGCGGACCGGGCCGTTTGGTCGCGTCCCTGGTGGAGCGGGGATTGCCGGCCCTCGGTGTGGATCTGTCGGCGACGGCGGTGCGGTTGGCCAGGGACAACGGTGCTCCGGCCCTGCGTCGTGACGTCTTCGGGCCGCTGCCGGGTGCCGGGCGCTGGCACACGGTGCTGCTCGCCGACGGCAACGTGGGGCTAGGTGGGGATCCGCGCCGCATTCTGACCCGGGCCGCCGAACTGCTGCGCCGGGGCGGACAGTGTCTGGCCGAGTTCGACGCGACCACGTCCGGGATCGACGTCGGATGGGTCCGGCTGGAGTCTTCGCGCACGGTCGGGCCGTGGTTCCGATGGGCGTCGGTCGGTATCGACTCGGTGCCCGCACTGGCGGCCGAGGCCGGTCTCGCGGTGGCCGGTGTGCACCGGATCGGCAGCAGAGTGGTCGCGAACCTGGTGGCCTGATGGCCGCGTCGGCGCGCGGCACCGCGGTGACCGCCCGGGTCGGGGTCGCGCTCGGGGTGGCGATCGCCGTGTGTTTCGTCACCGGGCTGATCAGTCATCTCATCCAGCACCCGCAGCCGTGGTTCGACTGGCCGACAAGACCGGTGTGGCTCTACCGGTTCACCCAGGGGCTGCACATTGCGTCGGGTATCGCGGCGATCCCGCTGGTCTTGGTCAAACTGTGGTCGGTCTGGCCGAAGTTGTTCCAGCGACCGGTGATCGGCGGCCCGGTCCGCGCGCTGGAACGGGTGTCGATCCTGGTTCTCGTCGCCGCGATCCTGTTCGAGCTCAGTACCGGACTGCTCAACATCGCGCAGTGGTACGTCTTCGGGTTCTTCTTCCCGACTGCGCACTACGCGGCGGCCTATGTCGCGACGGGTGCGGTCGTCGTGCACATCGGCGTGAAGCTGCCCGTCATCCGGCGTGCCCTCGGCGAGTCACTCGACGAGGCACCGGATGACGCACCGCCGGGTCCCTCGCGCCGCATGGTGTTGCGCGGCACCTGGCTTGCCGTCGCGGTGGCGACCCTGGTGACGGTCGGTCACACCGTCCCCGCATTGCGTCGGGTTGCGGTACTGGCTCCGCGTTCCGGTGAAGGCCCGCAGGGTGTTCCGGTGAACCGTTCGGCGGTGGCGGCCGGTGTGCTCGATTCGGCACGGTCCCCCGATTACCGCCTGACCGTGGCCAATGGCGACCGCACCGCGGTGCTCACCGTGGACGATCTGCGCTCGATGCCGCAGCGCACGCACCGTCTGCCGATCGCCTGCGTGGAGGGATGGAGCGCCGACGCCGACTGGACGGGCGTGGTGCTGGCCGACCTCATCGCGCTGGTCGGCGCCCGACCTGACTCCGAGGTCCGGATGATCTCCCTGGAGCCGCCGGGACCGTACTCGCGCACCGTGCTGCCGGCCCGCCACGCCGCGGACGGCATGACCCTGGTCGCCCTGATGCTCAACGGTGAAACGCTCGACCTGGACCACGGATACCCGTGCCGGTTGATCGCGCCCTCCAGACCCGGTGTGCTGCAGACGAAATGGTTGTCCCGCATCGAGGTGATGGCGACGTGACCGCGCTGCGGGTGCTGCTGGTGTCGGCGGGTGTCATCCTCGCCGGGTACGGCGCGGTGCTGCTGTGGGGAATACCGACCCCGGCGCTGGGGCGGATCGGCGGCTGGGCCCTGGCCGGTGTCGTGGTCCACGACCTGGTGTTCGCGCCGCTGTGCGCCGCGGTCGGTGTGGCGGGCCGGACACTGCTGCCGGTGCGCTGGCGCTCCCCGGCCGCGGTGGCGGCGTTGTGCAGTGTGGTGTTGGTGGCATTGGCTGTCCCGGTGTACACCAAACCCGGTCTGCGCCCTGATAATCCGACGGTGCTGGATCGCGACTACGTGCTGGGGCTGTGGCTGGCGCTCGCCGTCGTGTGGGTGGGTGTACCGCTGTATGCCCTGGCGGCGCGGCGGCTACCAGTTGGTCAAGATGAGGTGGTTGATCGCGAGCGCACCGACGACATTGAGGGCCAGCCACCAGCGCACTGAGCGCCACGGCAGCAGTGCCGCGGCCGCCACCAGCCACACCGTGAACGGCAACCAGATGCGCTCCGTCTCGGCCTTGCTCAGCCGGGACAGGTCGGCGGCAGTGATCGACAGCAGTGCTCCGATCACCAGCAGATGCAGCGCGGAGCGCCGTTTGATGGCGGCGATGTCGAAGGCCCGGCCGATACCGGCGACGCTGCCGAGGCCGATCGCGCACACCACCGATGCGAAGTTCGCCCAGCCCCAGTACTGGAACGGGCGGTCGTTGGCGATCCCCTGCCAGTAGCGTTCCTGGACCAGCAGGTAACCGTCGAACCACCAGAAGCCGGCCGCGACGAACACCGCGACGACGACCAGGGCGGCGGCCACCGCCGGGGCGAAGGCCCGCAGCGCGGCCCGCCACGTGGCGGCGCCGAGCAGCACCGCCAGCACTGGGAATGCCATCAGCACCAGGCCGTAGTTCAAGAAGACGGCCCACCCCAGCAGCAGACCGGACCCGATGGCGGCCGCCGCCGGCAGCCGGACCGTTGCACGGACGGCCAGCGCCAGCAGCGCGACCCCCCAGGCCGCCACCCCGGCGAAATACCCGTCGGCCGATACCGCGATCCAGATCGCCGTCGGCGCCACCGCCAGAAACGGCGCCGCGCGCCTGGCGGTGTCCTCGTCGGCGAGCGCGCGCAGTGTCACCACGATCGCGGCGGCGACGCTGGAACCGGCAACCAGGCACAGGGTGCCGGCCCAGGCCCCGCCGCCGAGGCCGATACGGTCCAGCCAGACGAACGTGAGCAAGGCGCCCGGTGGGTGGCCCGAGACATGGGTGATCCAGGAATCCGGTTGGTAGTCGAGGATCCGGTCGGCGAAAGTGCGCACCGCCTCCGGGATGTCGGTGACGGTCGGCACCTGCCGCAGGTACTCGTGGGTGGCGGTGAGCCGGCCGGCGAAGCCGCGCTGCCAGCCGTCGATCATGGCGAGGCTGAACGCCCATGCGCAGGACACCGCCCACGCCGTCCACGGCACCCACCGCCATGGCAGCCGCTGGGCCACGGTCGGCCCCCACAGCACGGCGGCGAGCGCGATCGCGATCGCGGGGACGGTGCCGGGCCCGACGTGGGCGTTCCACCAGCCGAACAGCGGCGCGGTCTGGGCGAAGTCGCGGATACGGTCCGGGCCGGCATTGATCAGCGGGGTGACGATACCGAGGTCGAGATGGGGGACGACGAACGCCGCGACGACCAGAACGACGCCGACTCCGACGGCCACTGACTCTTTGCGCATCCCCCCATAGTGCCCACCACCTGCACCCCCACATGGCGCGAGAGTGCGTGTCTGCGGCAGACACGCCGCGCTATTCAGCGAGGATGCGCACGCTCGCGGCGGTCAATCGCACGGCGGTCAGTAGAGAACCTTGCGCATGTTGTCCTCATCGAGGCTCCTGCGCATCTGGTCGAGGTCGGCGTCGGCCCATATCGCCTTGGCCAGCTGGGCGGCGCTGGGCACCGCGGTGGGGTTCCAGGTCTGCGGCTGCCACGCATCCGAGCGCAGGAACGCCTTGGCGCAGTGGAAGAACACCTCCTCGACCGCGATCTCCAAGGCCAGGATGGGTCGTTTGCCGTGCACCGCCATCGCGTCGAAATAGTCGGCGTCGGCCATGATCCGGGCGCTACCGTTGATCCGCAGCGTGTCACCGCGACCGGGGATCACGAACAGGGTGCCGACCCGCGGCCGCTCCAGGACGTTGAGGTAACCGTCGACGCGCTTGTTACCGGGACGCTCGGGGATCGCGATGGTCCGTTCGTCGAGAATCTGCACGAATCCGGCCGGATCACCCTTCGGCGACACGTCGAGGCGGCCCTGGGCATCCATGGTCGCCACGAAACCCAGCGGTGAATGCGACAGCCAGTGCTGCTCCACCGGCAACAGGCGATCGTGCACCTTGTCGGCGATGGCGGCGGCGGGGTGGCCCACGATGGCGCGCAGCTCGTCGACGGAGGTCACTTCACGGCTCATGGCTCCATGATGCGCGGTGAGCGGCCAATGGTGGGACCTACCCCGGTCGACGGGGGAGGTGTTCTACCGGGCGGCGAACCGGCGGGCCAGCTCCCGCCGGTCCACCTTGCCGATACCGTGGCGCGGAAGTTCGTCGACGATGTGCAGTTCGCGCGGCGCGGCCGTCGCCGGCAACGTCTCGACCACCTGGGACCGCAGTTGGGCCAGCGTGACCGACGCGCCCGGCGTGACCACCACCACCGCCGCCACACGCTGGCCCAGCCGGTCATCGGGCACCCCGAACACCGCGCACTCGGCGACGGCGGGATGACGCGACAGCGCGGCCTCCACCGGGCCGGGCAACACCGTGAGACCGCCGGTGCTGATCGCGTCGTCGGCCCGGCCCAGCACCCGCAACACACCGGTGCCGTCGACCACGCCGAGATCATCGGTGCGGAACCAACCGGGTTCGGCGAACGGATCGGGGGTCACCGGGTTGCGGTAGCCGACGGCGACGGTGGGGCCGCCGAGATGGATCCGGCCGTCGTCGGGCACGTGCACGCTGACCCCGTCGAGCGGTGTCCCGTCGTAGACGCAGCCGCCCGCGGTTTCGCTCATCCCGTAGGTGCGAACGACGGGAATCTTTGCCGCCGAGGCCTTTTCCCGTATGCGGTCGGGCATCGGTCCGCCGCCGATCAACACCGCGTCCAGCCCGGCCAGCGCCCGGGTGGCGTGCGGGTCGCGCAACGCCTTGTCCAGCTGAGCCGCCACCAGCGAGGCGTAGCGCCGTCCGGAGCCCATGGAGTCGATCGCCGCGGCCAGCTCGGCCGGGTCGAAGGAGGGGGTGACGGTTGCTGGCGAGGCCCCGGCGAGCACGCTGCGCACGAGCACCTGGAAACCAGCCACGTGGTAGGTGGGCAGGGCGAGCAGCCAGCGTCCCGGCCCGCCCAGGCGTGCGTGCGTCGCCTCGGCGCTGGCGGTCAGCGCCGTCACCGGCAGCATCGCGCCCTTGGGTCTGCCGGTGCTGCCCGAGGTGGACAGCACCACCGCGACACGGTCGTCGATGGGCTCACCGACGCGCAGCGCGCTCGACAACGCGTCGGACTCGGCACGGTCGTGGGCCGGTACCGGCAGGATGCTGCCGCGTCCGTTGAGGATGTCGTCGACGACGGCAAGCGCGGCTGCCGATCCGTCGCCCGGGGCGAATGCGACCGCGCGCAGGATGGCTATCGGTCCTCCTCCTCGCGTGGCTCGTCGAGCGGCCAACCCTGCATGGCCAGCCGGGCCCGGACCCGTTCCACATCGTCGGGGCTGGGCAGGTCGTCGGTGATCGCGGTGATCAGCACCCCGATGTCGATCGGATCGATGTCGGTGGAGCCCTGCGCGCCGAACTCGGCCCGGGCGATCAGTTCGGCCACCACGGCGCGCACCTCGTCGTCGGTGAGCCGGCGCCGCAGCAGCGCCAGCAGCGGAACCCGGTCGGGCCCCGGCACTCCTTCGGGGTACCCGGCCACGATCCACGACACGATCCTGGCCAGGAACGTGGTCAGGAACTCGGCCAATGTCTCGATCTCCCCTACGGCGGTGCACCTCGGCAAGCCCGATAGTAGACCCGTCCCGGTTCCGGATCGTCGACCCTCCAATGGCTTCGGACCTCCGGATGAACCTCGGGTGAACACCTTCCCGGATTTCGGAAAAGTGCCTTATGGCCCGCGGTTCGGGACGATTTCCGGTGAGCGGAACCGGATGCGCGGTCGCAGAATGACGCCATGAGCGCAGAGCTGATCATCTTGGTGCTGTTGATCGCCACCGCGTTGGCATTCGACTTCACCAACGGCTTCCACGACACCGGGAACGCGATGGCGACGTCGATCGCGACCGGTGCGCTCAAACCCAAGACCGCGGTGATTCTCGCCGGTGTGCTCAACCTGGTCGGCGCGTTCCTCTCCGTCGAGGTCGCCCTCACCGTGACCACGTCGGTGCTCAACATCCAGGACGGTGCCACCGGCCAACTCATCCCGTCGATCGACGCGTCGACGGGGCTGACGATCATCTTCGCCGGTCTGATCGGCGGCATCCTGTGGAATCTGCTCACTTGGCTATTCGGTATCCCGTCGAGTTCATCGCACGCGCTGTTCGGCGGTCTCATCGGGGCCGGCCTCGCCGCCATCGGGCTGGCCGGGGTGAACTGGTCGGGCGTGACGCAGAAGGTCCTGATCCCTGCGGTGGCCGCGCCGGTGATCGCCTGCCTGGTCGCCGGGTGCGGCACCTGGCTGGTCTACCGCATCACCCGCAACGTGGCGAAGCGGCGCCGCGAGCAGGGTTTCCGCTGGGGCCAGATCGCCACCGCATCCCTGGTTGCGCTGTCGCACGGCACCAACGACGCGCAGAAGACCATGGGTGTGATCGCGCTGGCGCTTATCACCACCGGTCACCTGACCGGGGACGTCAAGGAGCAGGGTCTGCCGTTCTGGATCATCGCCTCCTGCGCGCTGGCCATCGGCCTGGGGACCTATCTGGGTGGCTGGCGCGTCATCCGAACCCTCGGCAAGGGCCTCGTCGAGATCGAATCCCCGCAGGGCCTGGCCGCCGAGGCTTCCTCGGCGGCGATCATCCTCAGCTCCAGCGCGGCCGGGATGGCGCTGTCGACCACCCACGTCGCCACCGGCTCGATCCTGGGCAGCGGCGTCGGCAAGCCGGGGGCGGAAGTCCGATGGGCGGTCGCCGGCCGGATGGCCGTCGCCTGGCTGATCACGCTGCCGGCCGCCGGTCTGGTCGGCGCGTTGTCGTTCTGGCTCTCCCACGGCGTCGAAGCGATGACCGGGTCGTCGCTGGCCGGTGACGGCCTGATCTTCCTGTTGCTGTGTGCACTGTCCTACTACCTGTGGTGGCGTGCTCAGCAGCAGAAGGTCGACCACAGCAACGTCAACGCCGACTGGGACCACACGACCAATTCCGTGGTGCCCGCCGAGTTGCGCGACGCCGGCCCCGAATCCAAGCCCAATCCCGCCGCGACCGTCTGAGGGGGCGTCTGAAATGACCTATGTGGAAAGCATTTTCAAGGTCCTCGTGATCGGCCTGGTGCTCGGTGCCGGTCTGCCCGCGGTGTTCGCGCTGGGCCTGGTGGCGTTCTCTCGCGGGGCCGGTTCCGACGGCTCCGACGGAGCCGCAGCCGTAGCGCCGAACCCGACTTTGAAGTACGTCGGGATGCTGCTTTTCGTGTTCGTGGGCTGGGTGATCCTGACCGCCGTCCTGTGGATCACGCGGGCGACGATCATCCATCACACCGGCATCGACCTGTTCCCGTTCCTCCCCAAGAAGTGAGCTGAAACCGTCATGGCAGAAAACACATTGACCACTATCCTGGGCTGGTTGCACCAGGGTTACCCGCACGGCGTCCCGCAGACGGACTATTTCGCGCTGCTGGCGCTGCTGGCACGCACTCTGACCGAGGACGAAGTCGTCAAGGTCGCCCAAACCGTGTTGAAGGGTAGTGATTCCGATACGGTGACGCCGGGGGAGATCCGGGCTGCCATTCATCTGGTCACCGACAAGGAACCCAACCCCGAGGAGATGCACCAGGTGGCGGCGCGGCTGGCGTCGGTGGGCTGGCCGCTGGCGACCCCGACTGCGTAGCCGCCGGACGGACCGTCCGGTGCCGGGTCAGCCGCGGGTGTCTCGGCGCAACGGATGATCCTCGGGCACCTCGACGAAGATCAGGGCGACGCCGTCGGGATCCACGACGTGCATCTCGTGCAGCCCCCAGGGCTCGTGCCGGGCTTCCCGGGCAATCGCGACGCCGCGTGCGCGCAGTTGCTGCTGCGCTGACGCGAGGTCTCGGACCTGCAACCACAGCGCGCCCGGGAACGGCGGAGAACCCTCGGGGGGCGCGCCGTGCCCGGCGAGTTCGAGCAGCGACTGCCCGGCGTAGAACACAGTGCCGCCGGTGTACTCCCGGGCGATCGCCAGACCGATCCCGTCGCGGTAGAACGCCACCGACCGCTCGTAGTCCGCGGGGCGCAACAGCAGACGGCTGGCCAGGATCTCCATGATGTGTGTCTACCACCTCAGCCGATGTGGCGGTCTGTGCCCGACCAATACGGTTCGCGCAGTACGTGTTTGAGAAGCTTGCCGCTCGGGTTGCGGGGCAGTGCCGAGACGAGGTCGACGGTCTTGGGCAGCTTGTAGCCGGCCAGACGGTCCCGGGCGAATGCGATCAGGTCGGCTGCGCTGGGCCGGGTGCCCGGAGCCGCCACGACGACGGCCTTGACCGCCTCGCCCCACCGCGGATCGGGCACCCCGAACACGGCGACGTCGGCGACATCGGGATGGGTCATCAGCGCATTCTCGACCTCGGCCGGGTAGACGTTCTCCCCGCCGGAAACGATCATGTCCTTGATCCGATCGTGCAGGAACAGGTAGCCGTCCGCATCGACGAATCCGGCGTCGCCGGTCTTGAGCCATCCGTCGGCGGTCACCGCGCCTGCTGTCGCATCGGGGTTTCGCCAGTAGCCCAACATGTTCTGGTCCGAGCGGGTCCAGACCTCGCCGACGCGGCCCGGCCCGACCTCGACGCCGTCGTCTGCGACCACCCGAAGCTGCACCCACGGGTACGGTTTGCCGCAGGACCGCAGCAGCCCGGGGACGTGGTCGCCGCTGTCGAGTTGGGTGATCGAACCTGTGGTTTCGGTCATGCCGTAGACCTGGGCGAACACGCTGCCGAACCGGGCGATCCCGCGGGTCAGGACGTCGTCGCTGATCGGTGCGGCACCGTAGACGACGATCCGCAGACTCGACAGGTCGGCCGACTCGATACCCGGCGTGTCGAGCAGGGATTGGATGACGGTGGGAACCAGCAGCAGATTCGTCACGCGGTGGCCGGTGACCGCGTCGAGGATCGCGGCGGCGTCGACATCGCGCAGTACGACCGTGGTGGCGCCGTACCACAACCCGGCCAGCGCCCATCCCGAGCCGGCCATGTGGAACAGCGGCATCACCGCGAGGCTGACGGCATCGGCGTCCAACCGCCAGGGCCCGGCCACCCCGGCGGTCTTGCAGGTGTAATTGCCGTTGCGCAGCATCACCCCCTTGGGCGTCCCCGTGGTGCCCGAGGTGTACATGAGCAGTACCAGGTCATCGGGGCCGGTGACGACACCGGGATCGACGGCCGGGTGGGCCGCCACCCACCGGTCGAACGCAGGCCACTGCGGGTGCCCGCCGATGACCACGATGTCGACGTCGAGGCCGGCGGTGATGGTCTCCAGGTTGGCGGTGAACTCTTGCCCGATCACCACCATCCTCGCCCCGGAGTCGACGATGATGTGGCGCATCTCGGGGGCGGCGAGCCGCCAGTTCACCGGGACACCGACCGCCCCGATCTTGGCCAAACCGAAGGTGACGTCGAAGAATTCGGCGCCGTTGCGGTCGACGAACGCGACCCGGTCCCCGAACCCGATGCCGGCGCCCGTGAACGCCTGCGCGACCCGGCTGGAACGCTCGTCGAGTTCGGCGTAGCTGAGGGTGGTGTCGCCGACGATCAGCGCCGGGGCGTCGGGACGCCCGCGGGCATGGCCGCGGATGATCTCGGCGAGATTGCCGAACACCGTCTGTCAGTCCCTGGGCTGCATACGCTGGCGTCTCATGATCGAATCCACCGCGGCCGGGGCGATGCTGTTGATCGCGTGCGCGGTGACCGCGATGCGGGGCGCGATGCTCACCGGGCGGTGCCGTGCGGCGGTGACGATCCAGCCCGCAGCCTCGTCGGCCGACAGTCCGGGTAGGCCGTCATAGGCGCGAGTGGGGGCGATCATCGGGGTCTTCACCAGCGGGTAGTACAGCGCCGTGGAGTGCACCCCGCGACCGCCCCACTCGGTCTCGATGATGCGGCTGATCGACGACAGCGCCGCCTTGGACGCGTTGTAGACGCCGAACAGCGGCGGGGATTCGGTTTTCACCCCCCAGGTGGACACATTGATGATGTGCCCGTCGCGGCGTTCCAACATGCCCGGGGCGAGGCCGCGGATCAACCGCAATGGGCCGTAGTAGTTCAGCGTCATGGTCCGTTCGACATCGTGCCAGCGCTCCAGCGACTCCTCCAGCGGTCGCCGGATGGAGCGCCCGGCGTTGTTGACCAAGATGTCGATGCCGCCGAGCTCGGCCTCCACCGTCCCGACGAGGGCGTCGACAGCGTCGAGATCGGACAGGTCGCAGGCGTGCGCCTGCGCCCGCCCGCCGGCGTCGGTGATGCGGGAGACGACGTCGGCGAGAAGCTCCTGGCGCCGCGCCACGGCGATCACGGTGGCCCCGCGGCGAGCCAGTTGTTCGGCGGCGGCCGCGCCGATGCCCGACGAAGCGCCGGTCAGCAGGACGCGTTTGCCGCTGAGCTCGACGGTCTCCCGCGTCGGCCGGTTCAGCAGCGTGGGAAGGATCGGGGGTCGCATGCTGGTCAGCACGACCTGCTCGGCCAGCCGTCGCAACGGATTCCTGCTACTCACGGTTGGCGAGTCTATTTCCCACGCCGAGGCGGCATTCCGGCAGGACGTCACGGTGGACTCCTGCCGGAATCCGGGGTTCAGGCGAGTAGCTTCTCGCTGAGCTCCCACAATCGCTCGGCCGACGCGGGATCCACGGCGTAACCGGTGACGTCCGGGGTGGTCCGCAACGGGTCCGCGCCCATGGTGAGGCTGACCGGGGTGGCATCGGGCGCCAGCGGGGCGATGTCGTTGTCGAGCAGGTACACCCCGCCGATGTCCGCCAGCAGCGGGCTGGTCGCGGCGAACACCTGAGTGGAGGCGCCCTGCTGCGGGGTCTTCATGTCCTGCTCCGGGTCGATGATGGGCTGGTCGTTGTCGTCGAGCAGCCCCATGGCCCGCCAGTCGTCGCGGGAGAACGACGGTCCGAGGTTGGTGGTCACAATGGCGCCGGGGTGCAGGGAGTAGCCGCGGATCCCGTCTCCGCGATAGCGCCGATCCAGTTCCACGGCGAACAGCACGTTGGCGGTCTTGGACTGCCCGTAGGCGACCATGCCGTCATAGCCGGTCTCGAAATGCGGATCTTCCCAACGGATGTCGCTGAGGTGGTGACCCCAGGACGAGACCTCGACGACGCGCGCGCCCTCGGCGGCGCGCAGGGCGGGCAGCAGCCCGTTCGTCAGCTGGAAGTGACCGAGATGGTTGGTCGCGAACTGGGCCTCATAGCCCCGGGCATCCCGGACCAGATCGCCGCCCATGATGCCGGCGTTGTTGATCAACATGTGCAGGGGGGTCTGTCCGTAACCGGCGACGAACCGGTCGATCGAGGCCGGGTCGAGCAGGTCGAGAGGTTCGATCCGCACGCGGTCGATGCCGGCCAGCGCCGCCGACGCCGTCCCGGGATTACGGCTGGCGACCACGACGTTGGCACCCGCAGCGGCGAGGGCGCGGGTGGTCTCCAGGCCGAGTCCGACGTGGCCGGCGGTGACGATGGCGTTGCGACCGGTCAGGTCGATTCCGGCCAGGACGTCCTCGGTGGTCGATGCGGCGGTGAAACCGGAGCCGAGAGGGTGTTGTTGGTGGGTCATGACTCCACTGTGCAAGCGAAGGACCGTACTTTGAATGGTTGAAAGTCCGAAAAACTTGCGCGATAGTACGGGTGTGCTCCGTGATCAGCTGTCGGACGTCCTCGAACTCATCGAGGTGCGCGGATTGCTGTCCGGCGGGTTCGCGGTGCGTGGCGATTGGATCTGTTCGTTCGATATCGAGGATCCGATCAAGATGCTCGCCGTGGTGTGCGGACGGCTCACGTTGACCGCGGACGGGCATCCGCCGGTCGAGCTGGCCCCTGGTGATGTCGCGATCCTCAGCGGGTGCGCCCACGCGGTGCTCGAAGGCGGTCCAGGGCTGGAGGCCCCGGTACCCCTGGATGTCGAGAGTTCCGAACACGCCTTCGTGCGGGTCGACGGAGCCGTCACGTGTACGGAGGCCGATGTGATCATCGGCGGACACGTCGATGTGAACCCGATCGGCGAGGCACTGCTGGCGCAGGCATTGCCGCCCGTCGGAGTGGTGCGGGCCGCAGCGGCCGAGGCCACCAACCTGCACGCGATCCTCAACCGGGTGCTCGACGAAGTGACCGGCAATCGGATCGGGTCGGCGTTCGCCGTGGCACAGCAGGGACAGCTGCTACTCCTGGAGGTGTTGCGCGCCTACCTCGCGCAGGCGCAGCACCTGCCGCCGGGATGGCTGCGTCTGCTCACCGACGAGGCGCTGCGGCCGGCTGTCGCATCGATGCACGAAGGGCCCGGAAAGCCCTGGCGCCTGGACGAACTCGCACGTGCCGCGGCGATGTCGCGGACCACGTTCGCCGAACGTTTCCGCGCTGTCGCCGGGGTGCCGCCACTGGCCTACCTGATCAGCTGGCGCATGCAGTTGGCTCGGCAGGCGTTGCGCAACAAAGACACCAGGGTGGGCCCGTTGGCGTTCGCACTGGGCTACAACTCGGAGAGCGCGTTCAGCAACGCGTTCAAGCGTGAGGTCGGTATGTCCCCACTGCGCTACCGCGCGAGCCTCGACGCCGAGCGTTCACCCAATCCTCGTGCGCCGGCACGCTTGCCCCCGACGGGTTCCGGCTGAACACAAGGCGCCCAGTGCGCCACAGAGCCATTCCGACGTGCGCACCACGCTCCGCGGCAGCGGTGCTGAACTGCTGCACGCTGCGCAGCGAGGCCGTCAGCGGCTGACCGACGTCGATCGTCACCGGCGGTAAGTCGAGAGCGGCGGCGGGGTTGGTCGACACCAGATCGACCGCGTCCGTCAGCGCCACGTGGTGCGCACGCGCCAGCGCGTGCGGTGCGGAGTGCAGGGCCGACGGGAGGTAGTCCGAGCACAGCACGTCGCACACGCCGGCAGTGACAGCGTCGGCAGCCAGCACGTTGCCCGACGAGGTGGACCTGCCGCGCAGCGCGTTGGGGGCGCCCAGCACCACCGTCATCCCGAGTGCGTGCGCGCGTTGTGCGGCCGTCATCGACAGTGGGAACTCGGCAACCCTGGCCCCGTATTCGAACGCCTCCTCGATGTGCTCCTCGGTCCGGTCGTCGTGGGTGGCCAGCACGATACCGCGGCCCAATGCCAGTGCTGCGACGGACTTTCGGCGATCGGCGATCCGGCCGAGTTGCTGGGCGTCGACCGTGAAGATGTCTTCGACCTCCGCCTCCGACACTCCCCAATCCTGGGCGTAGAAGGCCTGAGTCTCGGCCAGCGAGGAGAATCTGCTCCGCTGAATCGAGGTCTCCATCATGGAGATCAACGCAACCCGCGACGAGACGGCCAGTACGGCGTCCAGCGCATCGACGGCGCCTTCGTCGGTGAGTTCCACGCGGGCATGGATTCGCCAGTCGCAGCACAGCATCGGCGCCAACTCTTCCAGGACACCCGCCAGGACGGCGGCATCACCGATCGCGATGCCTTTGCGCGGCGAGTCCTCGCAGCGCGCAGCGATACAGACCGTGGAGATGCCGGCGGCCGCACACTCGGCGTCGAGCACCGAGATGACGGCGGCGTGGTCGAGGGAGACCGTGGCGCGGGGCCGGCGCCGCTGCTGCATGTTGTCCAGGTGCAGGTCCACCGCGCCCGGAACCAGGAATCGGTCGTGCGCGGGCGCCGCGTCCGGGGTGATGTCTTCGACCCGGCCCTGCTCGTCGAGGGTGACCACGGCGTCGCGGATCGCGTCGCGACCGTCGCCCGGAATGACTGTGACTCCCTCGATCACACTGTGTGCCATGCGATTTTTCCCTTTCGCAGTTCGCCGACCGCGGTTGCGATCGATTCGAGCGGACCGTGCGCCGCTGCGGTGACAACCACCGCGGCACCGGCCGCGACCGCCTCGGTCAGCCAGCTGGTGAGTGCCGGTAGCGGTGCGTACTCGTCGGGGCCGTCGAGCACGATGACGGGGCGTTCGGCCAACAGCGTGGCGGCCAGCGCGACCGTGTGCCGTTGCGCGGCGCGCAGACGTCCCAATTGGGTGTGTGCGGCGTCGGCGACACCGAGCCTGGTCAGTCCGGCGAGCGCGCCGGCCCGGGTGCAGCCGGCGGCGCGCGCGACCGCGGCCTGGGCGGTCAGTATCGGCGCAGCCGCCAGCGGACCGTCGAAGGCCGCGATGTGATGGGCGCGCACCCACGCCACCGTCCGCGGGTCTGCGGTGGTGAGGTCGACAGTCCCGCGGCCGAGCCGCAGCGTCACCTCACCGGTGTCGGGCCGGTACACCCCGGTCAGGCATCGGGTGAGGGTGGTGCGCCCGGAGCCGGGTTCCCCGCGGATCAGCGTGAGCCGCCCGCCGCTCGTCGTCACTTGTGCGCCGTCGAGCACGTCGACCCCATCGGCGAACCGTTTGGAGAGCCGCGTGGTGGTGATGGTCGCGATGGTGGATGTCATGTCAGCCTCGAAGACACCAGCAGTTGGGTGTAGGGATGCTGGGGATCCTCGAGAATCTGCTCGGTGATCCCCTGCTCGACGATGCGGCCGTGGTGCAGCACCACGACACGGGACGCCAGGATCCGGACCGCGGCCAGGTCATGGGACACCACGACGGTCGCCGACCCCAGCGATTTCGCTACTCGGGCAACAACTTCGAGAAGATCAGCCTGCACCGACGGGTCGAGCCCGGTGGTCGGCTCGTCGAGCAGCAGCAGTTGCGGCGGATCGACGAGGGCACGGGCGAGTTGTACTCGTTGCTGCATCCCGCCGGAGAACGTCATCAGCGCATCGTTGTGTCGTTCCGGTCGCAGCCCCAGTTCGTCGAGGAGTTCGCCGGCCCTGGCGTCGATGTCGGCGAAGCGGCGTGCTCCTCCACCGAGCAAGCGTTCGGCGACGTTGGAGGCCGCGCCCAACCGGGGGTAGAGCCCGGCTGCCAGCGCGTTCTGGTGCACCATCACCACGGTCGACCGCTTGAGTTCGGACGTGTGGCCGGTGTGCCGGAACAGGTCGCCGTGTCCTTCGACGAGCATGGAGCCCGAGTCGGGCACCAGATCGAGATGCAGACAGCGCAGCAGTGTGGTCTTGCCGGATCCGGATTCACCGACCACACCGAGCACCTCGTGCGGGCCGATCTCGAACGACGCCTGGTGCACGGCGACCACCGTTCCGCACTCGCGGCAGCGATTGGTGCCTGCCGCTTCGCCGGTGAGTTCGACACACCGGTCGCAGCCGGGACCGAAGCGGTGGGACACCCCGGTCACGGACACCACCGGCGGCGGCGGGTGCAGGGCGGGCCCGGCGGTGCGGTCGGGGAGGGCATCGGCGGTCACGGCGCGGTCTCCTCACGGCGGCTGCGGCACGCGTCGACGTCACTGCAGCACCACACCTGAGTTGACGAGGGTCCGTCGGTGGGCACCCGGTAGGAGGCCGTGCTGCCGCATCGTCGGCACGGAGCTTGCGCGTCTTCCGGCTCCAGCGCGATGTCGTCGAATGCCAACGGCTGCACCGAGGTGTAGGGCGGCAGCGCGGTGACCCGGGCCCGACGTCCGGCGCCGAGCAGGATGGGGTGGGGTCGCCGGTCGAGTCGTAGAACGTCGTAGCGCGGGATGGGGCTGGGGCTCATCAGGCGCGCGCCGGCGACCAGCACCGGGTGGTCCGCCCCGGTGCGTGGCCCACCGAGGCGGGCCTGGGCATCGTAGAGATCCAGCCAGGCCGCGGTGTAGTCGCGTTCAGCATGGGCGGCCAAGGCCGCGATGTCGTCGGGTACGACGCGTCGCAGCGGTTCGGGGTGGGGTACCTGAAGCACGAGGAGTTGGTCGGGGCGCAGATCGATCTCCGGTATGCGGTGGCGGCTCTGGATGATGGTGGCTGCGGCGGTGCTCGTGGTGGATTCGCACCGGGCCGATGTGCTGATGAGTTTGCGCATGCCGGCGGCGTTGACCGACAGGTCGTCACCCTGGTCGATCACCTTGACGGTGTCGGCGGGTCCGACCAGCGACAGTGTCACCTGCAGACCGCCGCTGCCCCATCCGCGCGCGACGGGCATCTCCCGGGAGGCGAAGGGCACCTGCCATCCGGGAATGGCGAGCGCCTTCAGGATCGCTCGTCGCACATTGCGTTTGGTGTCCTCGTCGAGGTAGGCGTAGGCCTCGCGCCGTCCGTGCGCGGCGGCCAGTGCAGCCACCGTGGTGGGCGGTTCCGCCGTCATCGTTGCTCCTTACTAGCGGCTTGCGCGAGGTAGGCCGTGAATCCTGCGTAGTGCGGCAGGCGGAGGTGCTCGACGAAGCCGTTGGTGGCCGGGCCGTCGGTGGCCGCGATGATGGTCTGCTCATCCAGCATCAACGGCTCGGCCAGGTCACCGTCGGCCAGGATCGCCGCATCCAGGAGCGCCAGGGCGATCGCGCGCCGCTCGACGGTGCCCAACGTCGCACCCCAGCCCAGCGCGAGCCCAGGGCGTCCCGCCACATCGGCGTCCAGGACGACTTCGACCTCGGTAATCGGCAGTTCGGTGACTGCCACCGGAATACCGCTGCGCGGATGGTGGATTCGCACGCTGGCCACCGCGACGCTCAGTTCGACCAGCACCGCCTCCTGTCGTCGGCCCAGGATCATCGCAGCGAGCGCCACCAGGGCGCCGGTCTCCCCGCGGGTGAGCAGGGCCAGTCGATTGGACCTGCTGTGCGGCGGCACCAGCACCGCGCGGGCGGGGTCGTCACCGGCACCGTCGGCGGGCGGGGTCACGGTCGGGGCGCCCTGGATGAGATCGCGCACCCGCAGGGTGTCCGCCCTCCGTGGGGCGTCCGCCGTCGGGGTACGCTGCTCCGCGCGTTCCGAAGGGTGGCCGCCCGGCTCGCACGGTGGCGACCAAACCAGCTGGCGGGCAATCAGTTCCGGTGCGAAACCGAGCCATTGGCCGCCGGGGACCTGCGGGTAGGCCGATGACAGCCGTCGCGTCAGCACCACATCCTCCGGTTGCACGGTCAACGCGTCCAGGTGCGGCTGGGTGGCCGCCCACACCCGCAGGATCGACACGGCATGAGCCGGATCACCGTGCGACTGATCCAGGGCACGGCGGGCGGCGACGGGTTCCCACAATCCGGCTTCGGCGCAGATCTGTTCTTCGAGAACGGCGGTGCTGATGTCATTTCCGCGGCGCGCCGACTGAGCGATCGCCCGGGCGGCGTCCAGTGCCTCGTTTTCGTGCATGCTGGCGTACATCAGGACACCGCCTGGATCGCCACGCTGCGGGGCAGCCCGATCAGACACTCGGGCGTGACGATCAGCAGGTCCACCCCGGCCGGCGGGCTCGCGTTCGCCGCCGACAACGCGTGCAGTGCCAGGGCGTCGAGCGGGACGAAAGCCGTGGTCGGCTCCGGTAGACCGGGACCCGAGAGCAGTAGGGGTCGTGCCTCGCCTGCGGTGGCGATCACCACCGTCGCACCGGTTTCCGGCGTGCGGCGGGTGCCCCGCCGGGCTTGAGAGACCGGCGTGGCAGCCGGTCCGTGCACCAGAACCCAGTCGGCTGCTTCGACCTCGGCAGCGTCGGCCCCGGTCCGGGCGCACACCGTGTCCGCCACCCGGTGTACGGCGTCACCGCCGTAAGTCCCCAGGCCCAGGCCGCGGTCGAGCAGCGCGAGCAGCACCGCAGCAGCGCGGTCCAGCTCGGCGTGTTCGCAGATCTGCGGTGTGCCGGACAACTCGATGGGCGTTCCCGGTGAACACAGCGCCCGCATACAGGCCAGGAACGTGGTCCTGCTGTCGTGCACCGCATCCCATCTCATGATTGCTCCAATCGCGTCGTCGCCACGAGTTCGGCACGGGCCCGCCCGCGTTCGGCGCGCGCATCGAGCGCGGCCCGGCACAGCTCCTCCACCCGCGGGGCGTGCGGTCCACCGCGCTCGCACTCGGCGTCGCAGATCGCCGCGCCGACCGCGCCGGTGGGGTCGTAACCCGCGCGCACACCGTCCCCGCGGGCGCCTGCCAGCTCGACGGTGCACCGGGTGAGAGCCACGTGGCCGAGGACCACCGTGGTGTCACCCGTTCCCGGCACCGGCACCCGGACCGGGGCGCTGACCGATTCCGGTCCGGCGGTGACCGACACCGGCGCCGCAGTGGCCAGGATCTCGTCGGCCAGTCGTTCCAGCGCTGTGGCGTCGGCCTCGCACAACGCCTCGAACCGCAATTCGGGCCTCACGTGAGGTCCACCGTGAATTGCACATGGTCGCCACGGAATCGGTGTCGCACCGCAGCCACCGGAACGCCGTCCTCGTCGATGTTCAGTCCCCTCATCTCCAGAATCGCGGCGCCCACCCTGAGTCGAAGGTGTTCGGCCTCAGCGGGTTCGGCCAGGCTGGCGGCAAACGTGCGGGACGCCCGTTGCATGCGCACTCCGTGGTTGTCGAGCAGGTAGTCGAACAGCGAGGTTTGCCCTGTCCACTGCTGAGCCAGGCGCGGGAACCGTGCGGTGGGAATCGAGGTCACCGTCACCGACCAGGGCTCGTCGTCGACGAGCCGCAGCGTGGTGCAGACGAACAGCGCACCGCTCGTGTGTAATTGCGCTGCCAGTTCCGATGACTCGGTGATCTCCGACGACAGCACGGTGATGCTGACGCGATGTCCGAGTTCGAGCATGGTTCGGGTGAAGCTGGCGTCCCGACCGGCCGAGATGTCGTAGCGCATCCGCGGGGTCGCGACGAACGAGCCTTTACCGCGCACGGTCTCGATCAGCCCGCGCTGGTTGAGTTCGTCGAGTGCCCGCCGCACGGTCAACCGGTTGACCTCGAACTCCTGCGACAGCTCGGCTTCGCTGGGCAGCTTGTCGCCGGGTTTGGCCCGCTGGGTCAGCCGCGTCTCCAGGACGTCGCTGAGTTGCCGGTACAGCGGCTGGCCGGCGTACCTGTTGATCATCTCCAGATGGTGGTGGTTCGTCATCGACCGCCACTTCCCAGGACGCGACGACGGATCGCCGCCGACACCCGCTCGAAGGCCACGACCACCACGAGGATCGCCAGAATGATCGTCGCCGCTTCGTCGTAGCGCAGCAATGTCATCGAGGTGGCCAGCTCGATGCCGATGCCACCGGCCCCCACCAGACCGAGGACCACCGACGATCGCGCCGAGGATTCCAGCGCAAACATCGACGTCGTGACGAACGACGGCATGCACGCCGGCAGCACGCCACCGGCCAGCACGCCGAAGCGCGGGGCGCCGAGTGCCTGCAAGCCTTCGATGCGCCCCGGGTCGATGTCTTCGATGCTCTCGGCGAAGAACCGCCCGCAGAAGCCCATCACGTCCACGGCGATGGCCAGCACCCCGGCCTCGGGACCGAGACCGACCGCGATGACGAAGATCAGGCCCCAGACCAGGTCGGGAATCGTTCTGCTGATCGTGATGATTCCGCGGCTGATGCCGTACAGCGACCAGTGCGGCGAGGTGTTGCGTGCGGCCAGGACGGCCAGCGGCACGCTCAGGATCACGCCGATAATCGTTCCGAGCAGCGCCATCTCGACGGTGACGAGTAACGCCTTGAGGATCGGCCCGAGCCGGTGGGTGTCCGGCGGCACCGCATCGGAAAGGAACTCGCCCAGCCGGAACGCCCCAGTGGCCAGCGAGTCGGGGCGCACGGCAGCGCCTTGGGTCCACCCGTGTGCCAGCAACCCGCCCACCACGAGGACGATGACGAGCGTGAGCAGGCTGGGCCGGCGAAACCGCGGCGGTGTTGCGACAGTGCCCGTCGGCGAGGGCGTATGGGTCCGGTTCACGAGACCCCCTCCGCGAAGATCGGTTTGAGCTGCGCCGCATCACATTCAGCGGTAGGTTTGTCGAAGTCGACTGTGCCACCTCTGAGTCCGACGACACGGTCGGCATAGCCCAATGCCAGATCCATCTGGTGCAGTGCCATGACCACGGTGACCCGTCGTTCGGCGGCGATGCCGGACAACAGTTCCATGACCGCGGTCGCGGATGCGGGATCGAGGCTGGCAACCGGCTCGTCGGCGAGGATGATTGTCGGCCGCTGCATCAGCATGCGGCCGATGGCCACCCGCTGCTGCTGGCCGCCGGACAACGTGTCCACCCGGCGCTCGGCGAGTCCCGCCAGCCCGACCCGGTCCAGGCTCGCCATCGCTTCCTGGCGGACCTCGGCGGGGCTGGTCAGCGGCCAGGCGCAGCGGGTGCCGTAACGACCCATCGCTCCGTGGATCACGTTGTGGAGAACGCTGAGTCGGGGGATCAGATGAAATCTCTGGAACACGAAACCGATGTCCCGGCGGATTCCCCGCAGTGCGCGCCGAGGTGCCGCCGTGACGTCGGTTCCGGCCAGGGTCACCGTGCCGCTGGTGGGTTCTGCCAACCGCACCAGACAGCGCAGCAGAGTCGACTTGCCGGCCCCGTTGGTCCCGATCAGGGCCACCGTCTCACCGTGCTCCACCCGCAGGTTCACCCCGGCGAGGACATTCGTCGATCCGCCGCGATAACGGAGTCGGAGGTCGTCCACCTGGATCGCCGCGAGACGATCGGTGCGGCTCGGTGACGGGCCGGCCAGTTGTTCGGGCACCACCATGTCAGTCACCGAGGAACTGGGAGAAGTCGTTGACGCCGATGGCCTGGTACATCGACCGGACCCTGTCGTAATCCCGGTCGGTCACCTCCACCAGTTTGGCGTTCGCATACTTCGCGTTGTCCTTGCCTTCGAGCATGGCGGTGAGCAGCTCGTCGAAATGCTCCCCGAAGGCGGTCTGGATGGTCGAGACCGTCTGCGGGTCAAGGCCTTCCCGGCCGACCAGCAGGTCCGGCGGGAGGATGGGGCCTTCTTCGATCAGCAGGTACTGACCGGCGTCGTCGGCCGCCATGAACTCCTCGTAGTCGTGGCAGCCGATGCCGACGGCCTCGACGTCACCGCGCTTGAGTGCCTCGTGCACCGCATCGCCGACGGTCAGCACCTGGAGGTCGGTCGTCGGCTCCATACCTGCGTCTTTGAGCATCTGGGAGGGCCCGAGATGGCCACTGGTCGAGCCGACGTCCGACATCGCGATCTTCTTTCCGCGCAGCTGGTCCAGGCTGTTGATCCCGCTGTCGGCGCGGGTGTAGATGCAGGAGCGGTAGCCGTCGCGCTCGATTGCCACGATGGGTTCGGCGCCGGTCCGCTCGTGGATGACCACGTACTCGGCCGGACCGGTGAACACGACGTCGACCCGGTCGGCTTGCATGGCCGCTGCGGCGGCAGTGCGGTCGTTGACGGCGAAGAACTCCACGTCGAGGCCCGAGGTTTCCTCGAATACCGTTTCAAACGCCCCGTATTCGCGCTGCAGTTCCTCCAGACCCTGCAGGTCGGTGACCGCCAACCGCACGGTGCCTGCCTGTTCTTCCTGGGAGGGCTGGTTGCTACAGCCTACGGCGACAGTCGCCGCAGACAGTAACGCAACAGCACCTGTGACGATCCTGCGTCCGGACATCTGATTTCCCATCTGTTGCTCTCCGGCAGTTGCTGTCTACATGTCTAGATAACCGGGGCGAACTGGGGGTTAACGCCGGTCGACGGTCGGCGCAACGTCATGCGGCCGGCAGAACCGGCTCTTTTACAGTCGGAACTCGTCGAACGCGACGGCGCCGGCTGCGGTGTCCGCCATGTCGACGTACCAGCTGGTGACGGTCCCGGTGCCGGTGTGTAACGCCTGGAATACGACGGTGTCGTTGTCTGCGATGTAGGGCAGCGGCCGCCCGCCGTCGTCACGCCGGGTTTCGATGGTCGGCAACGTTGGCCTCAGACCGCCCGGATTGCCCTGTGCCACTGTGTCTTCACTGTTCCAGGGCGGTGGCGGTACCGGTCGGTGACGACCCGAGGCGTCGAGGAAGGCGCCGAAGCTGTTGCCGGTGTTGGATCCCTCGAGATGGTGCACGCCTGCCGGTGAGGTGAAACGGTTCCAGAGGTGGTTGTGCCCGTTGTAGACCAGGTCGACCCCCGCGTCCTCGATCAGCGGCAGGACGTCGCGCGCCAGGACGTTGTCGGCTGCCGGGTACTCGTACCTGATCCCGATCGGCGCGCCGCGGTCGTCGAGCTCCTCGATCCGGCGTGGAGCAGTGAAGGCCGGAACCACGTTCTCCCCCAGGCTGTGCGGGCTTTCGTGGAGCATCACGACGGTGAACTTCGCGTCCCGGAACGCCGGAGATCCCAGCTCGCGCCGCAGCCACTCGTACTGTTGCGAGCCGACCGTGAGGTCGTCGAAGATGAACTCGCCGTGCCCCTGGACCAGCGGGTCGGTCAGGTGCTCGCGGGACTCCTGAAACCGGGTCGTGGTGGTCCGGGCGGCCGGATCCGGGTCGGCGCGGTCGGACCGCCAGACTCTGGTGGCAAACAGCGTGATCAGCCGAACGTCACCGACCGTGGTGGCGTAGTACCGCTTACCGCCGGGCCCGGATCGGGGCGGTGAGAAGATCTCCTCGTACGTCGTCACCGAGAACGAATTATCCTCGACCCATTGCTCTTTCACCGCGGGATTCGCTGTCGGGTTGACGCTGTTCGCGACCCTGTCATATGCCTGTTCGGCGACGGCGCGGGGAACTGCGTTGCGCTGGGAATGGTCGAGGGACGTGTGTCCGGCGCGACGGCCCTGCACCTCATGGTTGCCGATGGCGGGATACAGGGGTGCGTGCTGGAGGATCTGTGCGCCCCGGTAGGCCCTGCCGTCCGAGGCCACCCGCCCGCCACGGCCCTGCATCACCGCGAAGAATCCCGAACCACGCGCGTCGTCGAACCACTCCGATGCCCGGTCCGGGACGTTGACCAGATCACCGGCCATGAACACCGCGTCGATCGGGCCGAGCTGTGCGGTGATGGTCCGGGCGGCGAACTCGATGTTCGCTGCGGTGTTCACCAGCAGCTGGTGGTCGGAGGTCAGCATGATCACCGCGGGCCGACCTGGTCTGAGAGCTCCACCGACGGTGAAGGTTTCGGAGACCACGTACTGGTCGCCCGTCACGCTGACGACGCGGTAGGGCTCCCGACCGCCGGCAGGGACGGTGACCGCGGCATGGTGTCGGTAGACCTCACGTGCGGCGATGCCCGCCGCCGGCTTGCGGTCGGCAGGCAGGTGCGAGTCGGGGTCCTCGGCGACCCGCGACAGCCGCACGGTCTGGGCGGCGACCACCCGCACGCCGGGGGCCGCGCCTGCGGTGACCGCGGCGGCGACCTCTGTATCGGTCATCGCGCCGACGCCGTCGCCGATCAGGACGTGGTGTTCGTCGCCGCGAAACTCGGTGAACCAGGCCACCTCGACGGAGCCGGGTTCGGGGCGTTGGAGGAACGGGTCGGTGAGCAGCGCGGGTGGGTGCTCGCCTGGGTGCACTGCCCGGCTGTCCGCCACACTCAAGCCACAGCTAGAAGTAGCGGGGAAACGGCGTCCAATCCGGATCGCGCTTCTCCAGGAACGCATCCCGGCCTTCGACGGCCTCATCGGTCATATAGGCCAGCCGGGTGGCCTCACCGGCGAACAGCTGCTGGCCGACCAGCCCGTCGTCGAGCAGGTTGAACGCGTATTTGAGCATCCGGACGGCCTGCGGCGACTTGCCGTTGATCTCTGAAGCCCACTGCAGCCCAACAGTTTCCAGATCCGCATGGTCGACGACCTCGTTCACCGCGCCCATCGCGTACATCTGGTCGGCGGTGTAGGCGCGCCCCAGGAAGAAGATCTCCCGGGCGAACTTCTGCCCGGTCTGGCGGGCCAGGTACGCCGACCCGTACCCGCCGTCGAACGACCCGACGTCGGCGTCGGTCTGCTTGAATCGGGCATGCTCGCGGCTGGCCAGCGTCAGGTCGCACACCACGTGCAGCGAATGCCCGCCGCCGGCCGCCCAGCCGTTGACAAGACAGATCACCGGCTTGGGCATGAACCGGATCAGGCGTTGCACTTCCAGGATGTGCAGTCGCCCGGCCCGCGCCGGATCCACCGTCTCGGCCGTCTCGCCCGCCGCGTATTGGTAGCCGCTGCGGCCGCGGATGCGTTGGTCGCCCCCGGAGCAGAATGCCCAGCCACCGTCCTTGGCCGACGGCCCGTTCCCGGTGAGCAGTACCACCCCGACGTCGGAGGACATCCGGGCGTGGTCGAGCACGCGGTAGAGCTCGTCGACGGTGTGCGGCCGGAACGCGTTGCGCACGTCGGGGCGGTCGAAGGCCACCCGCACCGTCGGCCGGCGCGAGCCGTCGGCGACGTGGCGGTGGTAGGTGATGTCGGTCAGGTCCTCGAAGCCGGCTACCGGCTCCCAGAGGCTGGCGTCGAACGGGTTGCTCGAAAGGGCGGCCACGCCTCAGAGGGTATCGAAGCGAAATACCGGGCAGCGCCCCGCCAGCGCTTCGAACTCGTCGGGGTGGGGTCCGGTGACCAGTCCGGCGTTCTTCATGAAGCCGACACCGGTGGGTACCAGTACCGGGAACTGTCGCAGCAGCGGTCGGGCCTCGCCGGGGGGTAACTCGACCATCCGCACGGCTTCACGCTTGCCGCCACGGGTCAGCACCGCCTCCGGGTTGGCTTGTGCGTTGCGCACCCAGTCCGATCCGGGCAGTCCGCCGACGACGTAGCGCCGACCGTCCACTTCGAACGGGGTGACCGGGGTGGACCGGGTTCTGCCGGTCTTGCGGCCCGTCACCGTCAGCACCGCCGGCCCGTCTTTGAGCAACCCGGTCCGGTTGACGGCGATCATCACCGTGTTGACGTACTTGAGCCACCACGGCGGTCGGATGCGCTCGCTGTTCGGCATGACCCGAAACTACAACCGGATGCCCTGCGCCCACAGCGCGGCGACGAGACCGTCCTTGCGTTCGCGAGTGGGCAGCGGGTCGACGAGGGCGAACGCGCAGCCGAGCGCGCGGGCGCCGCCGTCGGCCTCGTCGCTGTCCCCGACCATCAGGGCGCGCTCAGCGCCCACCCCGACACGGTCCAGCGCGGTCTGGAAGATCGCCGGATCCGGTTTGACCGCCCCGACCTCATAGGACAGCACGAACTCGTCGACGTGAGCGTCCGCCCCGATCGCGGAGAACGCCGGGCGCACATCGAATGCGATGTTGGACACCACCGCGGTCTTGATGCCGCGGCGGTGCAAACCCTCCAACACGGTCGCGGTGTCGGGGTAGGCGGTCCAGCAGGCCGGGTCGATGACCTTGCCGTACAGCGATTGGGCGTGATGGTCGGCCAGTCCGGATTCGCGCAGGACGTGCAGATACGCCTCGCGGTGCAGGTGCGGGGCCAGATCGCGGTTCATCCACGCTTGCAGCGCCTCGGGGGTCATCGACACCGACCGACCGGTCGGGGCGGTGAGTCGGCGCATCAGCTCGGCCTGCACGTGGCCGTCGACCTCACGGCTCTCGCTCGGGCCCAACGGGTGGGCGAGCTCCATGCCGGCGAACCAGCTCTCGTCCTCCTCAAGTCGGAACAGCGTGCCGGAGAAATCGAACAGCACCGCAGCCAGGTCACTCACCCCACCATCGTGCCAGGTGTGAAAAGTTCGCACATCGGATAATCAGCGGGCCATGATTTCGTCGCACGACCCGCTGCCACGCATCGTCGTGGTGGTCCCGGCCCACAACGAGGCCGACCACCTGCCCGCCTGCCTACGTGCCTTGACGACGGCGGCGCTGCGCGTGCCGAACCCGGTCGTCACGGTCGTCGTCCTGGACAACAGCGATGACGGCAGCGACGCGCTGGCCGGCGAGTTCGGTCCCGACGTGCATTTCGTCACCGTCGACGCAGGCAACGTCGGCGCTGCGCGGGCCGCCGGCTTCCGGTACGCCCGCACGGTGTTGACCGACGAGGAGACCCGGGACGCGTGGTATGCGACCACCGACGCCGACAGCGCCGTCGACGCCGACTGGCTGGTGCGCATGACCGACCCGGATCTGCACGCCGAGGCGGACATGGTGCTCGGTGTCGTGCACGTCCCGGTGTGGCGACATTTCTCGCCGGCGGTCGCACGCCGCTATCTGCGGGCATATCGCACCAAACGTTCGCGGGGTCTGGAGCACGGTCACGTCCACGGCGCCAACATGGGTTTTCGGGCGTCGGCCTACTGGCGGGTCGGGGGGTTCCGGGCATTGCCCAGCGGTGAGGACGTCGACCTGGTCGAGTCCTTCGAACGCGCGGGCCTGACCGTTCACCGGGACCGGGGCCTGTCGGTGGCGACCTCGGACCGGCGGGACAGCCGCGCCCCGGGGGGATTCGGTCAGCACCTCAGCGACCTGTCCGGCCCGGCCGACACCCGCCCGACAGGCGTCGGCACGTGAGCGTCGACGTCCTCCAGAGTTGGCTGGCGGACGGCGATCTCGACCTGCCCCTGCCGGGCCGCGGGCGCACGGCGCAGCGTTGGGAGCGGCTGAGCGGGTTCACCGAAGCCGACATCGTGGCCGGCCGCCTGGCCGAGGCCCACACCGACGCCGTCGCCATCCTCGCCGAACTCGGCGGGCCGGCTCCCGGGGCCGGGCAGCTGTGGGGTGTCTGGGCCGCGGAATCGGGGCAGTTCGAGCTGCACGCCGACGACAGTGGCGGCCGGGCCGTACTCGACGGCACGAAACCATGGTGCTCCGGTGCCGGTGTGTGCTCGCACGCTCTGGTCACCGCAATGCTGCCGTCCGGGCAGCGGGGGCTGTACGCGGTCGATCTCGCCGACCCGGGTGTGCAGCCGCTCCCCAGTGCGTGGACCAACACTGGAATGTCTGAATCCGACACGCGGGCAGTGCGATTCGACTCCGCACCGGCTGTCGCGGTCGGAGCCCCCGGCCGGTATCTGAGCCGGCCGGGCTTCTGGCACGGTGCCGTCGGGGTGGCGGCGTGCTGGCTCGGCGGCGCCCGGGCGGTGGCCGCGACGTTGTACGAGCGGGTGCGGCACGGGCAGGTCGATGCGCACATCGCGGCCCATCTGGGCGCTGTGGACGCCGCGCTGACCGCAGCGGCGGCGACGCTGGCGGCGGCGGCGGTCGACGTCGACGCCGATCCTTCCGACCTCGGTGGCCGTGCCGAACTGGTGGCACGGCGGGCTCGCGCTGTGGTGGAAACGGCGGTCGACGAGACGCTCAGCCGCACCGCCCGCGCGCTCGGCCCCGCACCGCTGTGCGCAGACCCGGTGCACGCCAAGCGGGTGGCTGACCTGAGCATCTATGTGCGGCAGAGTCACGCCGAGCGGGACCTCGAACGTCTGGGTCTGGTTGCGGGCGAGGCAGCGTGACCATCGCGCAGCTGGACAATACCGCACGACTGGCGGCCCGTCCGCTCACTGGCGGTGGCACTGACGAAACAGTATGGGCGAGAGCAGGTTTGCGTCTACCTTCGCTGGACCTCACCGACTGTCGGGAGATGGTGGTGGTCGGGGCACACCCCGACGACGAGACGCTGGGATTCGGCGCCGCGGCCGCGACGTTGGCACAATCCGGTGTGCCGGTGCAGATCGTGTCCGCCAGCGACGGTGGCGCCGCGTTCCCGGGCGCGCCGCTGCTGCAGCGGTATCGGCTCGAGCGCATTCGGCGTGCCGAACTGTTCAGCGCGGCAACGCTTCTGGGTGTGTGCCCACCGATCTGTCTGGGTCTCCCGGACGGTCAGCTGGCCCAGCACGAGCAGCGGCTCGCCGATCTGCTGACCGAGATCCTGGCGCCCAGGCCGGCGGGCACCTGGTGCGCGGCGACATGGCGCGGCGACGGGCATCCCGATCACGAGGCGGTGGGCCGGGCGGCTGCGCAGGCGGCGCGCCGCACCGGAGCCGTCCTGGTGGAGTACCCGGTGTGGATGTGGCACTGGGCAGTGCCCGGTGACGATGCGGTGCCGTGGGAACGCGCCCACGCGCTGCGCTGCCCGCCGGCCGCGGTGGAGCGGAAAACGGCCGCCGCCGGGGGCTTTGCGAGCCAGTTCGGGATCCCGGCAGCCGGCGGTGACCCGGTGCTGCCGTCGTATGTCCTGCCGCGGCTCCTGGCGGTGGGTGAGGTGGCGTTCCGGTGACCTCCCGACTGCCCGACGGTTACTTCGACGCGATGTATGCGGCGGTGCCCGACCCGTGGGCGTTGGACACCCGATGGTATGAGCGCCGCAAGTACGACATCACCACCGCGCTGCTGCCGTTCTCCCGGTACCGATGCGCGTTCGAACCGGGTTGCTCGGTCGGGGTGCTCACCGAGAGATTGGCCGGTCGCTGCGACCACATCGTCAGCACCGATGTCAGCGTCGCGGCCCTCGATGCCACGCACCGGCGGTTGACGGCCGCGGGACTGCGCCGGCGGGCCACCTTGCTGCGCGGATCGGTCGATCAACCCTGGCCGCGCGGGCCTTTCGACCTGGTGGTGCTGTCGGAGATCTGCTACTACCTGCCGCCGGCGGCGTTGCGGGAGGTGCTGGATCGGGAGGTGCCGCGACTGCTGCCGAATGCGACGGTGCTCGCCGCCCACTGGCGCCACGATGTCGAGGACTATCCGATGAACGGGGACCGCGCCAACGAACTCATCGGCGCCACCGAAGGTCTGGCTCACCTGGGCGGCTATCGCGATGCCGATGTGGTGATCGACGTGTTCGACAACGCCGGCGCGACGTCGGTCGCGGCGCGCACCGCAATCCCCGGCGCCTGACCGCCTGACCGCCCGCCACGCGCCGAGCGTGCGTGTCTGCAGGCGACACGCCGCGCAATTCCCGAAGTTCACGCACGCTCGCCGCACACTTCACGCACGCTCGCCGCACGGCGCAGCTGCCTGTCGGCTCGCTCAGACGAAGCGTGCCCGCCCCGCCATCGCGCCGGCCACGATCTGCACCGCGTAGACCACCAGGAACATCATCCACGGCACCGTCCACCCGTGTGAGACGTCGTGCAGCAGGCCGAACAGGAAGGGTCCGGTACCTGCGATGAGATAACCGAAACCTTGCGCCATTCCCGATAATTGCGCAGTCTCCTCGGTTGTGCGGGCACGCAGGCCGAGCACCGCCAGCGCCATCGAGAACGCACTCATGCCGATACCGATCAAAACGCTCCACAGCAGTGGCTGCGCACCCGGGGCGACCATCAGGCCTACCGCACCGGCGAAGCCGAACACCCCGACGCCGACGATCCAGCCGCTCTGGCTGGGCCGCCGCGCGGCCAACGGAGCGACGATGAGCGACAACGGAACACCGATCAGGGAGGTCAGCCCGACCAACAGACCGGCATGCACTTTGTCGACCCCGTTGTCGATGAAAACTTCGGGGAGCCAACCCATCACGATGTAGGCCATGAAGGCCTGACTGCCGAAGAACACGGTGACCGTCCAGGCCAGCGAATTGCCGAGCATCGAGCGCCGGTCGGCTGTGGGGCGGGTGTGGGCTGCCCAGGCGTCACGGTGGCGTCGGGTCGCCGGTATCCATAGCGCGAGCGCCACGAACGACAGCACCGCCCACGCCGCCAGCGCCTCGCGCCAGCCGCCCAGCGGTACCTCCAGACCCGGGGTGGCCGCCGACCCGAGTGCTCCGCCGCCCTGCAGTGCGGCGGTGTAGACCCCGGTCATCAATCCGATCCGTGCCGGGAAGGAGCCCTTGATCACGACGGGGATCAAGACGTTGGCCAATGCGATGCCGGCGCAGGCGACCAGAGTGGCGCCCAGGACGACGTGGGGACCGCCCACGACCCGCAACGCGAGCCCGGCGGTCAGTGCGATCATCGCGGCCGAGATCGTGCGGCCGAGGCCGATCCGCGCTGCCAGCATCGGGGCGGCCAATCCTGCCCCGGCGAAACAGAGGGCGGGCAGCGTGGTCAACAGCCCGGCCCAGGTCGCCGACACCCCCAATTCGGCGCGCATGTCGCCCAGGACCGTGGCGACGCTGGTGACGGCCGGGCGCAGGTTCAGCGCGGTCAGTACGACGGCAAGTCCCAGCAGTACCCCGCCGGCCGTCGTGCCGACGCGGTCGGTCGCGTCGGTCCGCCCGGCGACGTCCTGCTGTTCGATGCGCATCTTGCTACCGTGCCATACATCCCATCATTGGTTGAAAGGGCGTGACTGTGCCATTGAACACTGCGCGACGGACAGGACTGGTCGATCAGGTCATCGAGCAGCTGCGCTGGGCCGTCGCCAGCGGGGAATGGCCGGTGGACGAGCGGATACCCAACGAATCGGTGTTGGTCGAGTCGCTCGGGGTGGGTCGTAACACCGTGCGCGAAGCGGTCCGCGCGCTCGCCCATGCCGGAATCCTCGAGGTGCGCCAGGGCGACGGCACCTACGTGCGGGCGACCAGCGAAATGTCCGGGGCGTTACGCCGACTCTGTGGCGCCGAGTTGCGTGACGTGCTGCATGTGCGCAGGGCGCTGGAGGTGGAGGGCGCCCGGCTGGCCGCCGCCCACGCGACGCCGGCCGACGTCGACGAGATGCGCGCGCTCCTGGCGCGCCGGGATGTCTGCGCGCGCGCCGCCGATACCGACGGATTCGCCCGCACCGACGCCGAATTTCACCTGGCGGTGGTGCGTAGTTCAGGAAACCAGACCCTCACCGAGTTGTACCGCGGGCTCCTCGAGGCGGTCACCGCCAGCGTCGCGACGATTCACCAGGAGCCTTTCGAGGTCGCCGATCACCGGATGCTGGTGGACCGCATCGCCGCCGGTGACGTCGAACGGGCCGCCCGAGTCGCCGGCGAGTTGATCGACGGCATCCTGGCCGAACTCGGGGCCTGACCGGAGCCCACGCGCGCTGGACGCGGGCACACTCCGACCAGACCGCGCGCCCGAGGACGTCGACACGCCGGCCCGGGTCCGCCCGGGCCGGGCCCGACGTCAGCCGACGGAACGTCCGGCGCCTTGCCAGAACTGCGCCCGTACCGCCTTCTTGTCCGGCTTGCCCAGCGCGGTGATCGGCACCGAGTCGGTGACGACGATCTGCTTGGGCACATGCACCGAGCCTTTGCGTTCCTTCACCGACGCCTGGATCTCGGCGATCATCGTCGCCACGGCGTCTTCCGAACCGTCGGCATCGGGCCGCAGCACCACCACGGCGGTCACCGCCTCGCCCCACTTCTCGTCGGGGGTGCCGATCACACACACCTGCGCGATCGACGGGTGCTCTGCCACAACGTCTTCCACCTCACGCGGGAACACGTTGAACCCGCCGGTGACGATCATGTCCTTGGTGCGGTCGACGATGAAGTAGAACCCGTCCTCGTCCTCGCGGGCGAGATCGCCGGTGTGCATCCAGCCGTCATGAAAAGTTCGCGATGTCTCGTCAGGCAGATTCCAGTAGCCGCCCGACAGCAGCGGACCCGCCACGCAGATCTCGCCCACCTCGCCCTGGGGTACGGGCTTGCCGTCCTCGCCCAGCAGTGCCACCCGGGCGAACAACGTAGGACGTCCGCAGGAGGTCAGGCGCTTGTCGTCGTGCTCCTTCTTGGACAGGTAGGTGATCACCATCGGGGCCTCGGACTGGCCGTAGTACTGCGCGAAGATCGGTCCGAACCGGCGGATCGCCTCTTTGAGCCGCACCGGGTTCATTGCCGACGCGCCGTAGTAGACCGTCTCCAGCGACGACAGATCGCGGGTGTGCGAATCCGGATGGTCCATCAGCGCGTAGATCATGGACGGCACCAGCATGGTGGCGGTGATCTTCTGCTCTTCGATGACGCGCAGCACCTCGGCGGGATCGAATTTGGTCAGCACGATGAGCTCGCCGCCCTTGACGATCACCGGGGTGAAGAACGCGGCGCCGGCGTGCGACAGCGGTGTGCACATCAGGAAGCGCGGATTCTCCGGCCACTCCCATTCGGCGAGCTGCACGGTGGTCATGGTGGTGATCGACTGCGTCGTGCCCATGACGCCCTTGGGCTTACCGGTGGTGCCGCCGGTGTAGGTGAGGCCGCCGATGTGGTCGGCCGGCAGGTCGGCGGCGACCAGCGGTCGTGGGGAGTACTTGGCGGCCTCGGCATTCAGGTCGACGGCGGTGACGCCCGCTTTGGCGAGCTCGTCGGGCACCGGCCCGATGGTGAGTACCTGCTTGAGGCTCGGCACCTTCTCCACCAGGCCCAGCGCACGCTCGACGAACATCGGGTTCGGATCGATGATCAGTGAGGTCACCTCGGCGTCGGAGAGCACGTAGGCGTGGTCGTCGAGTGAACCGAGTGGGTGCAGCGCGGTGCGGCGGTAGCCCTGGGTCTGGCCGGCGCCGATGATCATCAGCACCTCGGGACGGTTGAGTGACAGCAGGCCGACGGCCGCGCCGGTGCCGGCGCCGAGCGCCTCGAAAGCCTGGATGTATTGGCTGATCCGGTCGGCGAGCTCACCGCCGGTCAGTGTGGTGTCCCCGAGGAACAGCACGGGACGGTCCTTGTGGCGCTTGAGTGCGCCGACGGTGAGATGGCCGGAGTGGACGAAATGGCGCAGCTGATCACTCATGCCGACCAGACTAGAACGTGTTCCAATTTGAGTCAGGCGGTCCCCGTGAAAATGCGCCCGACGTGGTTGTTCGGCCAACTTGTGGGTGTGGATCCACGGCCGCCGAGATCACGCCCATCGGCCGGTCGCCTGGGCGCTCATGTGCGCCCGATGGCGCAAACCGGCTGTTCAAACCGCTTTCAGCGTGAAGCTGTGAATCCGTGGTCGACGATTGGGCGAATCCGGTCAGCGCCGCGCAGCTCCGTGGCACTCTTCTGACCATGGCCGATCTGCCCGAACCTCGATTTCTCGACGAACGTCTCGCTCACTGGGCCGCCAGCAAGCCCGACGGCGAAGCCATGGACTACCTGGACCGGTCATGGACCTGGTCGCAGTGGAACGACCGGGTACGCCGCCTGGCCGGTGCGCTCAAGGAACGCGGCATCGGCCGCGGCGACGTGGTGGCCTTCCTGGACAAGAACCACCCCGCATGCGTCGAGCTGACCTTTGCCGCCGCCTCGTTGGGTGCGGCGAACGCGATCATCAACTTCCGGCTGGCGGCCGATGAGCTCGACTACGTACTCAACGACTCGGGGGCCAAGCTGCTCCTCGTCGGGGAGGAGTTCAAAGCCTCGATCGACCGGATCCGCGACAAGCTGGTCAACATCGAACACGTCGTCACGGTCAAACCCGAGGGCGGCGACGAGTACGAGGCGATGCTGGAAGCGTCGACTCCCGTGGAGCGTTCCGCCGACGTCGAGCCCGACGACGTCTGCATCATCATGTATTCGTCGGGGACCACCGGCCGGCCCAAGGGTGTCGAGCTGACCCAGGCCAACATGATCGCGCACACCGTCAACGCCCACGAAGGCTTCGAGTTCGACGAGGGCGACAAGAACATGGTGTCGATGCCGCTGTTCCACGTGGGCGGATCGTCCTACGTGCAGTTCGGGATTCACGACGGCTTCCCGAGTGTCATGACGCGCGACGTCGACGGGATGACGCTGGCCGGGGCCATTCTCAAGGGCGCCAACCGGACGTTCCTGGTGCCTGCGGTGCTGGCCAAGGTGCTCGACGCCGGCGAGGACGCGGTCAAGCTGTTCGGCTCACTGAAGACGTTCGCCTACGGGGCGTCCCCGATGCCGCTGCCGCTGCTTCGGCAGGCGTTGCAGGCCTGGCCGAACACCGATTTCATGCAGGCCTACGGGTTGACCGAGCTGTGCGGCGTGATCAGCCACCTGCTGCCGGAGGCGCACCGCGATCCGGGCCGCGAAGAGCGGCTCTCCAGCGCCGGCACGTTGGTGCCCAACGCCGAGGTGCGCGTCGTCGACCCGGACACGCTCGAAGACGTCCCGACCGGTCAGCAGGGCGAATTGTGGTTCCGCTCACCGCAATTGATGAAGGGCTACCACAACAAACCCGAAGCGACCGCCGAGGCGATCACCGAGGACGGCTGGTTCCGCACCGGCGACGTGGGCCGCGTCGACGACGGTGGCTACATCTTCGTCGAGGACCGGCTCAAGGACATGATCATCTCCGGCGGGGAGAACATCTACTCCATCGAGGTCGAGCGGGTGCTGGCCGAACACGAGGCCGTCGTCGAGGTCGCGGTCATCGGGGTGCCGGACGACAAATGGGGTGAGGTGGTCAAGGCCGTCGTCGTCATCGAGGGCGAGGTGTCCGAGACCGAACTCATCTCGTTCGCCCGGGAACGGCTGGCGGCCTACAAGTGCCCGAAGTCCGTCGACATCGCCGAGGAGCTGCCGCGTAACCCCACCGGCAAGATCTTGAAAAAGGAGCTGCGCAAACCCCATTGGGAAGGCCGCGACCGCGCCACCGTCTAGGGCACCGCTGATCCGCCGACGTTCCGCCCCCCCTGACGCACCGGACCCGGGTCGCGGAGGTTCGACGTGCCGGAGAGATCGGTCACCATGTGTTTCCAGGACATGACCGGCCCGAAACCGTTGGGTAACGTGGCTGGTGCGGTACCCGATCCGGGTTGCCGGCGGACGAGGGAGCAGTACCCGCAGCGACAAGACTGACTCGCCGAGGAGGGTCTTGTGGCCTGGCTGGTACTCGTCGTCAGCGGTCTCTTCGAGGCTGTCTGGGCGACCGCCCTGGGGATGTCCGACAACTTCCGGCGACGGCGGCCGACACTCGTCGTCGTCATCGCGATGCCCGTCAGCCTGATCGGACTCGGGTATGCGATGACCTCGCTGCCCACCGGAACGGCGTACGCGGTCTGGGTCGGCATCGGTGCGACGCTGACGGTGCTGTGGGCCATCGTGACCAAACGGGAGGCCGCGTCCACGGCGCGGCTGCTGTTGCTCGGCATGCTGGTCGGCAGCGTGATGGGCCTGAAGGCGGTGAGCTGACATGCCCTGGGCGATCCTGATCCTGAGCGCGGTGCTGGAGGCGGTGTGGGCCACCGCGCTCGGCAAAACCGACGGCTTCACAGCGCCGGTAGCCACATCGGTGTTCGTGGCGGCGCTGATCGGCAGCATCGGCGGGCTCGGCTGGGCTGCCAAACACATTCCGATCGGCTCGGCCTACGCGGTATGGACCGGGCTGGGGGCGGCACTGACCGTCGGCTATGCGATGGCCAGTGGCGACGAGGCGATCTCGACGGCCAAGCTGTTGTTCCTGACCGGGATCATCGTTGCCGTCGTCGGCCTCAAGATGTTGCCCGCCGACGCGGACCGGCCCGCCGAGGTCGAGCGGCCCGCGCGGGTGCGTGTCGGGCGCTGAGGCACGATGAACGCTGAGGCACGATGAAGCGGTGTCCGAACTCGCCGACGTCCTCGACCGGCTGCACGTGGTGGCGCTGCCGATGCGGGTCCGGTTCCGCGGCATCACCACCCGCGAGCTGGCGCTGATCGATGGGCCGGCCGGCTGGGGTGAGTTCGGCGCATTCGCCGAATACCGGGCCCCGGAGGCCGCGCACTGGCTGGCGGCAGGCATCGAGGCGGCCTACCGCCCGCTCCCCGAGGTGCGGCGCACCCGGATTCCGATCAACGCGACCGTGCCGGCGGTGACCGCGGCGGACGTCCCTGCGGTGCTGGCCCGTTTCCCCGGTGCGCGCACCGCCAAGGTGAAGGTCGCCGAACCCGGTCAGTCCCTCGACGACGACGTCGCCCGCGTCAACGCGGTGCGCGCCGCGGTGCCGACGGTCCGGGTGGACGCCAACGGCGGATGGACCGTCGACCAGGCCGTGGTGGCCGCGCGGGCGCTGAGCGCCGACGGTCCGCTCGAATACCTCGAACAGCCCTGTGCCACGGTGGCCGAGCTGGCGCAGGTGCGACGCCGCGTCGACATCCCCGTTGCTGCCGATGAGAGCATCCGCAAGGCCGACGATCCGCTGCACGTGGTGCGCAGTGGTGCCGCCGACATCGCGGTGCTCAAGGTCGCCCCGCTCGGGGGCGTGCAGGCGATGCTCGACGTGGCCGCCCAGATCGACATCCCGATCGTGGTCTCCAGCGCGCTGGACTCGGCGGTCGGCATCGGTGTCGGTCTGGTGGCGGCCGGGGCGCTGCCCGCGCTCGAGCACGCCTGCGGCCTCGGTACCGGCGGCCTGTTCGTCGAGGACGTCGTCGCTCCCGTCGTCCCCGTCGACGGATACCTGCCCGCCACTGCCGTCACCCCCGACCCGGACCGGATCGCGGCCCTGGCCGCCCCGCCGGACCGGCGGCAGTGGTGGATCGAGCGGGTCCGGGAGTGTTTTCCACTGGTGTCCTGATCTGTGGGCTCCATGGCCTGGACGCCATCGCGGCGCTGGCCAACACTGAGTCCATGGTGCGCACGGTGCTCATCGTCGGCTTCACCGGCGTGCAGGCCCTCGATGTGGTGGGCCCGTTCGAGGTGTTCACCGGGGCCTCGCTGGTGGTGAGCGCACAAGGCGAGGACGGGTACGCGGTGCGGGTGGTGTCCGTCGGGGCGACGCCGGTGGGTACCGGCACCGGTCTGACCTTGATGGCCGATGCCCTGCCCGGACCGGATGCGCCGGTGGACACTGTGGTGCTGCCCGGAGGGTGGGGTGCCGAACAGGCCCGCGCGGACCGCGCCCTGATCGACTGGATCGAGGCCGTCGCGCCACGGGCCCGGCGAGTGGTCAGCGTGTGCAACGGCGCCGTGTTGGCCGCGCAGGCCGGACTGCTCGATGGCTGCGTCGCCACCACGCACTGGGCCTATGCCGCGCGACTCGCTGCCGAATTCCCTTCGGTGACAGTTGATCCCGATCCGATTTTCGTGCGCAGTTCGGAGAAGGTGTGGACCGCGGCGGGGGTCACCGCCGGCATCGACCTGGCGTTGGCGCTGGTCGAGGACGATCACGGAACCGAGACCGCGCAGACCGTCGCCCGCCACCTGGTGATGTACCTGCGCAGACCGGGCGGGCAGACGCAGTTCGCCGCGCCGGTGTGGATGCCGCGCGCTCGGCGCACCCCGATCCGTGACGTGCAGGCCGTCGAGGCCGAACCCGGCGGCGCGCACAGCATCGCCGAGCTGGCGCGCCGCGCCGCCATGAGCCCCCGGCACTTCACCCGCGTGTTCACCGACGAGGTGGGCGAGGCCCCCGGTGCCTATGTGGAACGGGTGCGCACCGAAGCGGCGCGCCGACAACTCGAAGAGACCGACGACACCGTCACCGTGATCGCCGCCCGCTGCGGGTTCGGAACCGCAGAAACTCTGCGCCGCAACTTCGTGCGCAGGCTCGGCGTATCGCCCGACCAGTACCGCAGAACATTCGCCTGACCCGTTCTGACCCCGAGAAGGAGACGCCGTGCAGATCGCGATCATGTTGTACCCGGGTTTCACCGCCCTGGACTTCATCGGACCCTACGAGAGCCTGCGATGGCTCCCGGACGCGCAGGTGCGGTTCGTCTGGCATGAGCCGGGTCCGATCGCCGCCGACTCCCAGGTGCTGTTGGTCGGCGCCACCCACAGCTTCGCCGAGACGCCGTCACCGGACATCGTGCTGATCCCCGGCGGGTTCGCCACCATGGAGCACGCCCGCGACGAGACCGTACTCGACTGGGTTCGGCGGGCACACCGGACCTCGACCTGGACCACGTCGGTGTGCTCGGGTTCGGTGATCCTGGCCGCCGCCGGCGTGCTGGACGGGAAGCGCGCCACCTCGCACTGGGCGGCGCTGCCGGTGCTCAGGACGTTCGGTGTGCAGCCGGTCGGCGACGAGCGGGTGGTGATCGCCGACGACAAGACCGTCACCGCAGCCGGGGTGTCGGCGGGTATCGACCTGGGGCTGTGGCTGGCCGGCCGTATCGGCGGGGAGGCCAAGGCCAAGGCCATCCAGCTGTCGATGGAATACGACCCGCGCCCGCCGTTCGACTCCGGGCACATGTCGAAGGCGTCGGCGTCGACGAAGGCGCTGGCGACCGCGATGATGGGCAAGGAGTTGGCCCGGCCGGCCGCGCTGGCCGCTTCGACCGGGCTGCTGTGGGATGCCGCGCTGGGGCGGATCCGGGCGCGGCGCTCCCGGCCGGAGTCGTCGAAATTGCGCAGCTGATCGTTGCCGCCCGAGGTGGAGCGACCGCGGGCGCGATCTCGGTGCGACCCGGTCTTCCAGTACCGTCATCCGGGTGAATTTGGCTTACGACGATCGCGGCGCGGGGGAGCCGGTGCTGTTCATCGCAGGTCGAGGCGGCGCCGGCCGCACCTGGCATCTCCATCAGGTGCCGGTGTTCGCCCGTGCCGGTTACCGGTGTGTGACGTTCGACAACCGCGGAATCGGTGCCACCGAGAACGCCTCGGGCTTCACCACCGAGACCATGGTCGGCGACACCGCGGCGTTGATCGAGAAGCTGGACCTGGCCCCGGTGCGTATCGTCGCGCTGTCGATGGGCTCCTACATCGCCCAGGAACTGATGGTCGCCCGCCCCGATCTGGTCCGGTCGGCGGTGCTGATGGCCACCCGCGGCCGCCATGATCGCACCCGGGACTTCTTCTGGCAGGGCGAACGTGCGCTCGCCGAATCCGGTACCGAGCTCCCGGTCGAGTTCGAGGCCAAAGTCCGTCTGCTGGAGAGCTTCTCGCCAAAGACGCTGAACGATGACAACGCGGTGCGGGACTGGATCGAGATGTTCACCATGTGGCCGCAGAAGCCCACGCCGGGCATGCGCACGCAGCTCGATATCGCACCGCAGGGCAGCCGGTTGTCGGCCTACCAGAACGTCACCACCCCGGCGCTGGTGATCGGGTTCGCCGACGATGTGGTGTTGCCGTCCTACCTGGGCCGCGAGGTCGCCAACGCGCTGCCCAACGGGCAGTTCCTGGAGATCCCGGGCACCGGTCACCTGGGCTTCATCGAGAAACCGCAGGTCGTCAACACCGCGATCCTCAACTTCTTCGCCGATACGCTGTAGTGGTGAACCCCTCGACGGCGCAGGCCCGGGTGGTCGTCGACGAACTGATCCGCGGCGGCGTCCGCGATGTCGTGCTGTGCCCGGGGTCGCGCAACGCGCCGCTGGCCTTCGCGTTGCACGACGCCGACCGCGCCGGTCGGCTGCGGCTCCATGTCCGTATCGACGAACGCACCGCAGGTTTCCTCGCGATCGGACTGGCGGTGGCCGAGCAGGCTCCGGTCTGTGTGGCGATGACGTCGGGTACCGCGGTGGCGAACCTGGGCCCGGCGGTGGTGGAGGCCAACTACGCCCGGGTGCCGTTGGTCGTGCTGTCGGCGAACCGGCCCTACGAGTTGCTCGGCACCGGCGCCAATCAGACCTTCGAGCAGCTCGGCTACTTCGGCACCCAGATGCGCGCCAACATCAGCCTCGGGCTCGCTGCCGATTCGGCGGACATGGAATCGCTCAACGCCCAATGGCGCTCGGCAACGTGTCGAGTCCTGGTGGCTGCCAAGGGTTCTCGTTCCGCCAACGCAGGGCCGGTGCAGTTCGACATCCCGCTGCGCGAGCCGCTGGTCCCCGATGCCGAGGAGCCGGCGGTGCCCTATGCGCCCGCAGGCCGCCCGGCCGGCAGGGCGTGGACGTTCACCCCCCCGGTCACCTTCGATCAGCCGCTGGACATCGACCTGAGCCCGGACACCGTGGTCATCGCCGGGCATGGGGCGGGTACCCATCCGAACCTGGCGCATCTGCCCACCGTGGCCGAACCGACAGCGCCGTACGCCCAGACCCCGTTGCATCCGTTGGCGCTGCGGCTGATTCGGCCCAAGCAGGTCATCATGCTCGGTCGCCCCACCCTGCACCGGCCGGTCTCCACGCTGCTGGCCGATCCTGCGGTGCCGGTCTTCGCGCTGACCACCGGACCGCGCTGGCCCGACGTGTCGGGCAACTCGCAGGCCACCGGCACCCGCGCCATCACCTCCGGTGAACCGGCGCCGGGCTGGTTGCGCCGGTGCGCCGAGGCCGACCGGCATGCGGTCGAGGCGGTGCGTTCCCAACTCGCCGAGCACCCGCTCACCACGGGGTTGCACGTGGCCGCCGCGGTCGCCGACGCGGTGCGGCCGGGCGATCAGCTGGTGCTCGGCGCGTCGAACCCGGTGCGTGACATCGCCCTGGTCGGGTTCAACACCGCCGGGGTGAAGGTGCGCTCCAACCGCGGCGTGGCCGGTATCGACGGCACGGTGTCGACGGCGATCGGGGCGGCGCTCGCCCACGAGCGCGGTGACGGACGCACGGTCGCGCTGATCGGGGATCTGACGTTCGTGCACGACAGCTCGGGTCTGCTGATCGGGCCGACGGAGCCCAGCCCGCGCAAGCTGACGATCGTGGTCTCCAACGACAACGGCGGCGGCATCTTCGAGCTGCTCGAACAGGGTGATCCGAGGTTCTCGGACGTGTCCTCGCGCATCTTCGGCACCCCGCACGATGTCGATGTCGGTGCTCTGTGCCGCGCCTACCACGTCGAGAGCCGCCAGATCGAGACCGGCCAGCTCGCCGAGGTGCTCGACGAGGACTTCGACGGCATGCGGGTACTGGAGGTCAAGGCCGACAGATCGTCGCTGCGGGCGTTGCACGCGTCGATCAGGGCAAGCCTGTGAATGAGCTTCGGGGTCGACTCACCGCGCTGTGGCAGATCGTGGTTCCGCATCTGCACGGTGAACCGGGAGAACCGCGCGGCGCGCGGATCCTGCGGCGGGTCCGCATCGGCATCGTGGTGGTGGCATGTCTGGTGACCCTGCAGTCGGTGCTGTTGGTGCTCGGCGCGTGGCGCAACGATCGGCAGATCGAACGTCATCTCGGGGTGGCCGAGGCCACCGTGCTCGACGCCGGTCCGCGCCGTTCGACGATCGAGTTCGTGACCCCCGACCGCGTGACCTACCGTCCCGAACTCGGCGTGCTCTACCCGTCGGAGCTGGAGAACGGTATGCGCATCTACGTCGAGTACGACGTCAACGACCCGAATCTGGTTCGCGTACAACACCGCAATGCCTCGCTGGCGATCATCCCGGCGGGGTCGATCGCGGTGGTCGGCTGGTTGATCGCCGGTGTCGCGCTGGCGGGCACTGCGCTCGTCGAACGCCGCGGCCGGGGATCGGTGACCGATCAGGAGTCGACGAGGTCGCTGAGCCAGTCGTCGTCGTAGATGTCGATCTTCTGACCGGTGCCGAGGTCGAACACCGTCGGGGTTCCGGTGTCGGTGCTGTCGATGTCGAACAGCAGCACGAAGTTGGTGTCGTCCATCGCCGCGACGTCGACGGCTTGGCCGCCGTCGGCGACGTGGTCGGCGACGGCGTCGGGCAGACCGGCACCGACTGCCATGTCGCGCAGTTCCTGGCCGGTGAAGGCCGCTCCACCGGGGTCCTGGTTGGCCCACAGCTCGTGCACGAAGCGTTGCAACTGGGTTCCTGTTCCCGCGGCGTCACCGACGACGTCGGTGGCCAGGAACAGGGCGTTGGCCACCGTGGACGAATAGCCGTCGTAGTCGGCGTCCATGAACACCAGCGGCCGGTAGGTGACCTGCAGGGTGCCGACGGTGATGTGATAGGCCAGCAGGTCACCGAACTCGTCCTGCAGATCGCGGCAGTGGGTGCACTGCGGTTCGGTGTAGATCTCGATTTTGGCGGGGGCGTCGTCGAAGCCTGCCACGATGCCGAATCCGTCCTCGCTGACGGCCAGTGGCGCCGTGGCGGCATCCACCTGAGCATTACCGGTGATGTCCCTGGCGCATCCGACGACGATCAGCAGCAGCCCGGCCGCCGACAGTGCGGCCAGGGGGCGGATCCAGTGCATGGGTCCATCCTGGTGGCACGGACGGCCGATGGCACGCTTTTGCCGCCGCACCGGCAATTCGTGTGACATATCCCTGGTCGCAACCTCGCCGACAGCTGGTGATGTCACCGTCACGGTGTGCGCGTTGCAATCGTCGCCGAATCATTCCTGCCGAATGTCAACGGCGTCACCAACTCGGTGCTCCGGGCTATCGAGCATCTGCGCCGTACCGGTCACGAGGTCCTCGTCATCGCCCCGGACACCCCGCGCGGTGAGCCGGCGGCCGACAGGGTGTACGACGGTGTCCGTGTCCACCGGGTGCCGTCGATGATGGTCCCCAAGATCACCTCGCTGCCGCTGGGGGTTCCGCGTCCGCGGATGGTCGGGGTCCTGCGCGGGTTCGACCCCGACGTGGTGCACCTGGCGTCGCCGGCGCTGCTGGGATGGGGTGGGGTGCATGCCGCCCGTCACCTCGGCATCCCGACGGTGGCGGTGTTCCAGACCGACGTGGCCGGCTTCGCGCAGAGCTACGGGATCGGCATGCTCTCGCAGGCGTCCTGGACCTGGACCCGTCGTCTGCACAGCAAGGCCGACCGGACCTTGGCTCCGTCCACCTCGGCCATGGAAAATCTTGCTGCCCACGGCGTTCCACGTGTCCATCGCTGGGCGCGCGGGGTCGATGTGACGGGGTTCGCCCCGTCGGCGCGTGATGAGCGGCTGCGTCGGTCCTGGTCTGCCGAGGGTAAGCCGATCGTCGGGTTCGTCGGTCGGCTGGCGCCCGAGAAGCACGTCGAGCGGTTGGCCGCTCTGCACGCCCGCGACGATCTGCAGGTCGTCGTCGTCGGTGACGGGGTGGACCGCGCCAAGCTCGAAACCTGTCTGCCCCGAGCGATTTTCACCGGAGCGCTGTACGGGCCGGAGCTGGCCGCGGCCTACGCGAGCATGGACGTGTTCGTGCACCCCGGTGAGCATGAGACGTTCTGCCAGGCGGTGCAGGAGGCGATGGCCTCCGGTCTGCCGGTCGTCGCACCAGATGCCGGCGGTCCCCGCGATCTGGTGGCACCGTACCGGACCGGGCTGCTGTTACCGGTCGCCGAGTTCGAGGCCCGGTTGTGCGAGTCGGTCGATCACCTGATCGCCGAACGCCGCCGCTACTCGACGGCGGCCCGCAGAAGCGTGCTGGGCCGCACCTGGCCGGTGATCTGCGAGGAACTCGTCGGCCACTACGAGGCGGTGCTGGGCGCCCGCCGCCTGCGCGCCGCCTGACCGCTGTCCGGCGAGCGGGGCCTGCCGGCGGGAGTACCGTCGTGACGTGGGTTCGGACCGGAGATTCGACGCGGGCGCGCTGGCCGGGGTGTCGGAGACGGCGCTGTTGACGCTGAACGGTCGCGCGCACCAGGCCCGGCATCGTGACGCCATCATCGACGACCCGATGGCGATCCGGTTGGTCGACTCCATCGATTTCGATTTCGACAAGTTCGGCCGCCGCAAGGGGCAGGAGATGGCGCTGCGCTCGCTGGCGTTCGACCGCGCGACCATGGCCTACCTGTCGCGGCACCCGGCGGCCACGGTGGTCGCGCTCGCCGAGGGCCTGCAGACCAGCTTCTGGCGTCTGGAAGAGATGCTGACAGAACCTGAGTTTCGTTGGCTGAGCGTGGATCTGGCGCCGATCATCGAGATCCGGGAGCGACTGCTGCCGACCTCGCCACGCATCACCAGCCTGGCGCAGTCGGCGCTGGACCACAGCTGGATGGACGCCGTCGACACCACCCACGGGGTCTTCATCACCGCCGAGGGGCTGTTGATGTATCTGCAGCCGGCGGAGGCGATGGACCTGATCGCCGCGTGTGCGCGACGGTTTCCGGGTGGTCAGATGATCTTCGACCTGCCGCCGGTGTTGGTGAAGAAGTTCGCCCCGAACGGGATGCGTGCGTCGAGGCGGTACCGGATTCCGCCGATGCCGTTCAGCCTGTCGGCCGCGCAGCTGGCAGCTCTGGTGCACACCGTGCCGGGAGTCACCGCGGTGCACGATCTGCCGATGCCGCGCGGGCGCGGGTTCCTGTTCGAGCGGGTGTTTCCCGCGTTCTGGCGGCTCAAGCTGACCAAGAACCTGCGCGGGGCCTACACGCTGCTGGAGTTCGGCTGAGGTTCGCGAGCACTGGTCCGCGTCGTCATGGCGACGCCGACGCCGGCCGCAGTGGCCGCGAGGACGAAGATCGACGCCGCCAGCCAGGTGGTGGTGATCAGCGAGGCGGCCCAGCACGACAGCAAGGCGGCCGCCGACAGGGCCGCCCCGTAGAACGGGGTGCGTTCGGGATGGTCGCCGCGCGCCACGCGTTCAGCCCTGGGCTTCGATCGCGATCGGCTGCCACTGCTCCCAGGTGGCCAGCCGGTTCTGGTAGTCGGCCTTGGCCAGGGCCAGCGGCAGCTCGCCGAAAAACACCCGTAACGGGGGCTCGGGGGAGTCGACGATGGTGAGCAGCGCGCGGGCCGATGCCTGTGGGTCACCCGGCCGGGCGACCCGCGACGCCCGCGTCCGTTCGGTGGCGGCGTGCGCATCGGCGTAGGCCGGAAGCGGCGTGGCGTGTCTGGCCGACGGCCCGGACCAGTCGGTGGAGAACCCGCCGGGCTCGATGAGCGTGACGTGCACGCCGAACGCCGCGACCTCCTGCGCCAGCGCTTGGGAGAAGCCCTCCAGCGCCCACTTCGAGGCGTGGTACATCCCGAGATTGGGGAACGCCACGATGCCGCCGATGGAGGACACCTGGACGATGTGGCCGCCGCGCTGTTCGCGCAGGTAGGGAAGTGCGGCCTGGGTGATCCACAGCGCGCCGAACACGTTGGTCTCGATCTGCGCCCGGGCCTCCGGCTCGGTGAGCTCCTCGATGAATCCGAACTGACCGTAGCCGGCGTTGTTGACGACGATGTCGAGCCGGCCGAAGCGGTCGTGTGCCTGCCGGACCGCGGCGAAGTCGGCGTCGCGGTCGGTGACGTCCAGTGGCAGGGGCAGCAGGGCTTCGCCGTAGCGGGCGACCAGATCGTCGAGAGTGGACAGGTCGCGTGCCGTGGCGGCGACCCTGTCGCCCCGGTCCAGCGCGGCGATCGTCCACTCCCGGCCGAAACCGCGCGACGCCCCCGTGATGAACCAGATTTTTTCGCTCACATCCCGGTTAAATGCCTGCCGCGTCGCTTTCCATTCCCTGCTGCTCCCGACGGGCCGTTGCCGACGGCTGGCGGCGCACCGGTACGCCCCGTGCTCGACTGATACGTTCGGCTGCGTGAACCGCGCCTCGCTGGACAAGGATCCCCATGAAGTGGCGTCGATGTTCGACGGCGTCGCCCGGCGCTACGACCTGACCAACACCGTGCTCTCGCTGGGCCAGGACCGGTTCTGGCGGCGCGCCACCCGGGAGGCGCTGCAGCTGGGTCCGTCGGACAAGGTGCTCGACCTGGCGGCCGGCACCGCGGTGTCCACTGTGGAGCTGGCGGCCTCGGGGGCCTGGTGTGTGGCGGCGGACTTCTCGGTGGGGATGTTGGCCGCCGGCGCGTCACGCGATGTTCCGAAGGTGGCCGGTGATGCGACCCGGCTGCCGTTCGCCGACGGGGTGTTCGATGCGGTGACGATCAGCTTCGGGTTGCGCAATGTCGTCGACCACGCAGCGGGCTTGCGCGAGATGGCGCGGGTGACGCGGACGGGTGGGCGGCTGGTGGTGTGTGAGTTCTCCACGCCGACGAACGCGCTGTTCGCGACGGTGTACAAGGAGTATTTGATGAAGGCGCTGCCGGCGATGGCCTCGGCGGTGTCGTCCAATCCGGACGCGTACGTGTATTTGGCCGAGTCGATCCGGGCCTGGCCGGATCAGGCCGATCTCGCACACCGGATCACCGCGGCCGGCTGGTCGCAGGTGCGCTGGCGCAACCTCACCGGAGGTATCGTCGCCCTGCACGCCGCCATCAAACCCTGACACCCTCACCCTCGAGCGCGAGCTCCCTCGTGCGCGAGCTCCCTTGTGCGCGAGCTCCCTTGTGCGCGAGCGTGCGTGTCTGCAGGCGACACGCCGCCCCGCGACGCGATTTATCGCACGCTCGCACGCTCGCACGCTCGCACGCACGTTCGCGGACCGCGAAAGTCGCAGTGCCTTGCCTGCCCCGGCACTAGCGTGATCGCCATGTTGCTCGGACGTCACGCAGATCCCGACGCCACGCTCGGCACCGATCCGCGCTCGGATCCGCGGATGGTTGCCGCCTTCGCCCGGTTCGGCCTGGAGGGGCGGCTTCCCTCCAGCGGTCTGTCGGTGGACTCGCCGCTCGAGGAGCGCCGCGCCTACGCAGCCATGAGCGAAGACGGGATGGGCGCGGTTTTCGACGTGCTCGCTGCGGAGCTGGCCGCCCCGGTCGGGGTGTCGACCACGACGTCGGTGATCGCCGGCGGAGACGGCAACGACATCACCGTCCACCTCAGTCGTCCGGTGACGGCGCCAGGACCGTTGCCCGGCATCGTGCACCTGCACGGCGGCGGCATGGCGATCGCCAGTGCCGCCGACCTGGCTTACATCCGGTTGCGCGAGCACCTGGCCGCCACCGGTGTCGTCATCGTAGGCGTCGAATTCCGGAACTCCGGGGGCAAATTGGGTCCGCATCCGTACCCGGCGGGCCTCAACGACTGCGCGACGGCCGCTCGATGGGTCAGCGACAACCGCGGCGACCTCGGCATCAGTCACGTCGTGGTATCCGGTGAATCCGGTGGGGGCAACCTGACACTGACGCTGGCGCACAAGGCCAAACGCGAAGGGTGGATCGGTGCCATCGCAGGCTTCTACGCGCAGTGCCCGTACATCTCCAACCGGTGGTCGCAGACCTGTGAGGACCTGCCGTCGCTGCTCGAGAACGACGGCTACTTCGTCAGCTGTGAACAGCTCTCGCTGCTCGGATCGCTCTATGACCCCGAAGGTGCGCACGCCGGGGAAGCCACCTGCTGGGCGTCGAACGCCACCGATGATGACCTCAAAGGGCTACCGCCGCACGTGATTTCGGTGAACGAACTGGATCCGTTGCGGGACGAGGGGCTGCAGTATTACCGCAGGCTGCTGCGTGCCGGTGTACCCGCGGTCGGACGGGTGGTCGCGGGCACCTGCCACGGCGGGGATCTGCTGTTCGGCGCGGCGATGCCGGAGGTGTTCGCCGCCAGTGTCCGCGACGTGAGCGGATTCGCGCACTCGGTGGGCTGACCTGCGGCTGCAACGGTCAGGTCAAAGCGTCGATCAGGTCGCCGACGGTGTGCGCCGCCTCCAGCGGATGACGGAGGCGACCTTCGCGATTGACGGTGTAGCGGTTGCGGCGACCCACTTTGGACTTCTCCAGATAGCCGTCGGCGATCAGGTCCGCCAGGACGGCCTGGACGGACCGCTCCGTGATTCCGATGCGCAGGCTCAGCTCGCGGGCGGTCAGCGACTCGCCCTGTGCCAGACAGAACAACGCGTGGGCGTGGTTGGTCAGGAAGGTCCACGTGCGCGCGGGCGCGCCGGGTGGCGTCGCATCCGGCGGTGCCGCTTTGGTGGTGCGTGCACGACTGGCCGTCGAACGCTTCTGCGTGTCCCTCTGCTTCGCCGCAACCATAGCGGCACCGATCATACTTTGCGATTCACGTGTAGTTCTTCGGTTGTGCGCCGAAGCGGGATCGTTACTCGTCCTCGACGCGGCGGTTCGATCCGGCAGCGGAGTCCGCCGCATCGTCCCGCGAGGCCGGGTTGTCCCGCGTGGCGACAATGCTGCTGATGATCGAGACCGCCAGCGTCACGACGATCACCGAAAGGGTCAACGGTATCGGGAGCTTGCCCACCGGGGTTTCGGACAGCACCAGTTTGACCCCCGCGAAAGCCAGCAGAAACGCAAGCCCGAAGTGCAGGTGTACGAAACGCCGGAGCAGCCCGGCCAGGCAGAAGTACAGGCTGCGCAGCCCCAGTACCGCGAAGGCGTTCGCGGTCCACACAATGAAGGTGCTGGTGGTGATCGCCAGGACGGCGGCCACTGAGTCGATGGCGAAGATGAGATCGCTGGCCTCGACCGAGATCAGCACCACGAACAGCAGGGTGGCCACCCGCTTTCCGTTGATTCGGACGAACAGTCGATCGCCGTGGTAGCGGGGATCGACCGGGATGACCCGCCGTATCAGGCGGACCAGCAGGTTGCGTTCCGGGTGCATCTCGTCGTCGCGCCGGAACGCCATCTTGTAGGCGGTGTAGAGCAGAAACGCGCCGAACAGGTACGCGGTCCAGAAGAAGGTCTTCAACAGTTCGGCGCCGACGAAGATGAACACCAGTCGCATCAGCAGCGCACCCACGACGCCCCAGAACAACACCTTGTGCTGGTAGCGGTCGGGAACGGCGAAGTAGGTGAAGATCAGGGCGAAGACGAAGACATTGTCGACCGACAATGCCTTCTCGATCAGGTACCCCGCGAAGTAGGTGCCGGCGACCTCGCCGCCGTACCACCACCAGAGCAACACGCCGAAACCCAGCCCGGCGGTGACCCAGATCGTCGACCAGACGGCCGCCTCCCTGAACTCGATCACGTGGTTGTCCCGATGCAGGAACAGGTCCACGGCCAGCATGACGGCGATCGCCGTCATCAGAGCAACCCAGCCCCACAGCGGAACGGTCACGGTGTCGGCCATGCGTCGTCTCCTGCTCTTCCCGGGGGCGAATCCGCGATCGCGCCCGCCTGCCGATCTAAGTTTCGCTAAAAATAACACACGAATCACTCTTCATACGTCTATTGACTCGCGTAATGAAATGCACGTAATCTGCTTCGTATGTGGAACCTGGACGGGCCAATCCTGTTCGCGCTCATCGCCTCGCCGACGGCGTTGGGTACCAGCGCACTGATGCTGCGCGGACGCGCGGACGGTCTGATCGGTCGGCTGGGTGTGCTGACCTCGTCCGCCGGATTCCTGGCAGCGGTCTGGTTCACCGTGCGCATCGCCAACGGTGGTGACGTCGCACCGGTCGGCGGCGGAATGCCGGCCCTGACGGTCGACCCCGTCTCGACCGTTCTGCTGCTGCTGGTCTTCGGAATCAGTGCTGTGGTGCAGCAATTCGCGAGACGGTATCTGGCCGCCGACACCCGTGCCGGGTGGTTCTTCGCGGGTGCCAACCTGCTCACCGCGGCTTCCGTGGGTCTGGCCACCGCGAACACCCTGGTCGCGGTGGCAGCCGCCTGGACTGCAGCCGGGCTGGCACTGTGCCTGCTGCTGGGGACGTACTGGCATCTGAGCGCCGCTCGGGACGGGGTTCGTCGCGCCGCGACCGCGTTCGCGATCGGGGACGCTGCGCTGTGGATCGCGGTCGGCGTGGTCACCGCGCGATCGGGCCCGGTCGAACTCGGCGACATCGGAGAGGACGGCGGCTGGTCCGCGGCGGTGGTGGCCATGCTCGTCGTCATCGCCGCGCTGTCACGTTCGGCGCAAATTCCCTTTCACAGTTGGCTGCCCGCAACACTGGCCGCACCCACGCCGGTGTCGGCGCTGCTCCATGCAGGCGTGGTCAACGGGGGCGGGATTCTCCTACTCAGGCTCAGTCCGCTCAGCACCGCGGGCGTCGCAGTTGCAGTTCTCCTTGCGGTAGGCGTCGCCGGCATGCTCTACGGCTCCGTCCTCGCGCTGACAAAGCCGGATATCAAAGGTGCGCTTACATATTCGACCATGGCGCAGATGGGTTTCATGATGTTCACCATCGGTCTGGGACTGTGGGCCGCAGCGCTGATCCACCTGGTGGCCCACGGCTGCTACAAGGCCACCTTGTTCCTGTCGTCGGGATCGGCGATCGCCCATCATCGGCGCATGGCCGCGATCCCGACGGTATCGCCCCCGACCGGTCACCGGCGCGCCGCGATGCTGCTGACTGCGGCGCTGTTACCCGCAGTGGCCCTGACCGCTGCGGCGCTGCTGGCGCCCGGCGTCAACAAACACGGCTCCGGGTTGGCGCTGCTCGTGTTCGCCTGGGTGACGGGGGCGACCGTGACCTGGAGTTGGTTGCGGCGCAACGCTGGGCTGCGGGCGGTGTTGGTCGCGGCCGCCCTGCTCGTCCCGGCGGCCCTCGGGTACCTCGCGGTGATCGGCGCGGTCACCGCATACCTCGCCGCCGCGCTCCCACCGGAGCCGCTGTCGGCCCGGGCGGTCGCGCTGACCGCCGCCACTGCGCTGATCATGCTCGCCGGTGTCGCCGCGATTCGGTGGTCGCCGCGGTGGACGGAACTGCACCGCGGATTCTACGCCCGCGCGCTTGGTGCCGGATATCTCGACCCGCAACCGATGGGAGCTCGCCTGTGACCACCTCGTATGACTCCACCACCGCCTCGGATCGGGCGCAGGTGCGCACCGAGATCGGCTTGGCGGCAAAGATATTGCCCACGCACTACCCGCTTTCGACGTTCATCGCGGTCAATCCGCTGGCCGGACTGGAGGCCATGCCTTTCGAGCAGGCCGTCCGTCGGGCCGGCGATCTGTTCGGCGTCCGAGGGACGCTGACCGAAGACCGCTTCCGCAGTCTCCACAACCAGGGCCGGATCACAGACAGTGACATCGATCGGGCGTTGATTCGACGCTTCCCGAATCTGCTGGACGAAGCCGAGCTGAGACTCGGCGAGTGCGTCCTGAGCGCGACCGGTCTGCTGCGTGCAGACCTGCTGTATGGGGTGCCGGTTGCGCAGCCGGTACGGCGCAACATGACACCTGCCGAGCAGTACGCGCCCGAACTGGCGGACGCGGTCGACGCCCACACCGCCAAGTGGTGCGCGGCATTCTTCGGCGCTGCGGCCTGGCCCATGCCGGGACGCGAGGAAGGGTTCTATCCGGCGTGGCGTCAACTCGCGCATCGCGATCGGCGAGTGCCTCGCAGGGTACGGGCGACGTTGCAGAAGGCGCCGCTGGTCCCCGAGGACGCGATTCTGGCAGCGCTCGCCGATGCCGCTGTCACAGACCAGACGCGGATCGCCTACCTGCAGGCCCATCTGACCCGCCTGCCGGGCTGGGCCGCCCACATCCACTGGTGCACCGGCCGGCATCCCGGTATCGACCTGACGCAGTACGTCGCTGTCCGGCTGGCCTTCGAGTCTGCGCTGATGGCCCATCGAGACGGCGCCGTCGCCGGGACGGTGACGCCCCAGGTACTCCCGACGGCCCGCGAGCGGGCCACCCATCTCGTCACACGGTGGCAACTGGGCGGGGTGAGCGAGGCGCAACTGGCGACCGCTGCCCGAATCCTGGCGATTCTCCCCGTCGCTGCACGAGAATCGCTGTGGCAAAACGCATTCGAAGGGCACTATCGCGACGGACTGTTGACCGCGTTGCAGACGGCGCCGCGGCGCGACACTCCGCGCCCCAAGATCCAGGTGATCACCTGTATCGACACCCGCTCGGAGGGGCTACGCCGCCATCTCGAGATGCGGGACGGATACCAGACTTTCGGGTTCGCGGGCTTCTTCGCGGTGGCGATGCGCTTCACCGACCTGCTCGGGGGTCAGCCGTCCGACCTCTGCCCGGTGCTGATGTCGCCGTCCTGCGAGGTTGCGGAGACACCCCTGCCGGGAGCATCCGCTGCGGCGGCACGCCGCACCGCGGGGACTTCCCATCTCGCCGGGTTCGAAACTGCGTTCCACGCCGCCAAGGATTCGATGGCGGCACCGTTCACGTTGGCGGAGGCCGTAGGCTGGGTCGCGGCACCGTGGGCCGCCGTCAAAACCCTCGCCCCGGCGGCCGGCGCCACGTCGCGCCGACGGCTCCGCGAGCTGTTCGCGCCGGCGGCCCCCACGGTGTTGACAGTCGACGCCATCCCGCTCGACGAACGTGTGCTGTTCGCCCAGGCGGCACTGACCACGATGGGTTTGACCCGGGACTTCGGCGTCCTAGTCGCATTGTGCGCACACGGCAGCACCACCGAGAACAACCCGTACCAGGCGGCGGTGGACTGTGGCGCCTGTGGTGGCCAGCCGGGAGGCCCCAACGCCCGTGCCGCCGCATCGATCCTCAATCAGCGTGAGGTGCGCGATGCGCTGCGCGGGCACGGCATCGACATACCGGACGGCACGGTCTTCGTCGCCGCCCAGCATGACACCGCCACCGATCGGGTCGAGCTGCTCGACGCACACCTTGTGCCACCGAGCCACCACGGCGAACTCGTCCGTCTGCGCGGCGATCTCGCGGTCGCCGGTGCAGCGCTGGCGACCGAACGATGCGCTGCGCTGCCCGGCGCACGGCCGCGGCTGTCCCCGAAACGCGCAGCCCGACACGTGGTCGCCCGGTCGTCGGACTGGGCACAGGTCTATCCCGAGTGGGGGCTGGCCGGAAACGCCGCATTCATCGTCGGACCGCGGTCGATCACTCGTGGGATTGATCTGCAGCGCAGGGCTTTCCTGCACTCGTATGACCCTGATGTCGACCCCGACGGCGCCGCGCTGGAGACGATTCTGACCGCCCCGCTGGTGGTCGCGCAGTGGATCAACTGCCAGTACTACTTCTCGGCGGTGGCGCCGGAGGCATTCGGAGCCGGAACCAAGGCGATCCACAACGTCGTGGGGACGGCGGGAGTGCTTTCCGGGCACGTCGGGGATCTGCGGCTCGGCTTGCCGTGGCAGTCGGTCGCCGAGGGCGGCCGACTGGTGCACGAACCGCAACGGCTGCTCGCGGTGATTCAGGCACCGCTGGGCCGGATCGACGCCATCGTCGACCGTAACTCGTTGCTGCAGAGACTGTTCGGAAATGACTGGATCGCTGTCGCCGCCCGTGAGGACGCCGGGTCGCGATGGCAGCGCTGGACCCACGGCGGTTGGCGACCGTGGGTGGAGACCGATCGCTGTGACCGAGTTCTCGAGAAGGAGATGCTGTGATGACGTCCGATCAGATACCCCTGACCAAGATGATGAAAGTCGAGGTCGTCGTCCCCGGGCAGGACGCGCCGGCGGTGTGCGACCTCATCCGCAGCATCGGCGCCACCGGCTACACCAGCCTGTCGGGGGTGTCCGGGCTGGGCCACCACGGTTATCACCAGGGCCGTCTGCTGTTCAACCAGCAGGCCGCACTGCAACTGATCATCACCGTCGTTCCCGATGTCCGGGTCAGGGCGCTGCTCGCCGGCCTTCGGCCGCTCCTGGACGCCACCCCCGGGGTGATGTTCGTGACCGAGACCTACGTCAGCCGCCCGGACTACTTCAGCCCGGCATCCACCCCGAGAGAGGAAAACCGATGAGGATCGATCCGACGACCGCCTGGCAGCGTCTGCGGCACGGCAATGAGACGAACCCGAATCCGTTGGGCAACACGGGTGAACTCGTCCCCGGCGCCGTCGCGGCGGCGGTGTTCAGGTGCGCCGATTCGGCCGTACCGAGTGACGCGGTGTTCGGTCTCGACGGTGGCAGCCTGCTCGACGTCAGCACCTTCGGCCACGTCATCGACACCGGTGTGCTGGCCACCCTCGAATTCGCGGTGCAGACGCTGCGGGTGCCACTCATCGTGGTGCTGGGGCATCACGACTGCACGGCGATGCGTACCGCCCAGCGAGCTTGGGAGTTGGCCGAGTTGCCCGACGGGGCCACCCGCTGCGTCGTCGAGCAGGTGTTGTGGTCGATCGCGCGCCGGCATGTGCCCGCCGGCTCGGTGGATGCCGTCGCCGCCGCGCATGTCATCGAGACCGGCCTGGGCATCGTCCAGCGTTCCCCGGTCATCGCGCAGCAGGTGGATGCACGCACCTGCGCGGTGGTGTGCGCCAGCGTCGGGATCCGCGACGGTCGTCTGCGCACGCACGCCACGATCGGTCCGGCCGGTGAGCGTCACGAGGAGCTCGCCGAGTGCGTGTGAGCCGGCGCGGTCAGCCCGACTCCCACAGCTGGAGCGATTGAGCGCCCACCCGTGCGTCGTGGATCTGCTGGAAGTTGCGCCCTCCGCGGCTGAATGCCTGCAGAACAGCCGGCGGACAGCGGGATTCGGTGATCGGTGCTGCCAGCCAGCGGCACGCCCGGACGTGGACCAGGTCGACATCCCCACCGGCGGCATCGTAGAGGTACGGCCCAACGATGCGGCCGAGCCGATAAAGCCCGTCCTCATCCCGGGTCCACACCAGGGAGCCGGCCGCGACCTCGGCGAACCGCTCGACCCGCCGGTCGATCCGGTCGCCGTGGCCGTGCCGGCCGAACCCGCAGAGCCCCAGGGCAAGTGCCCGGTCGAGCGTCGACTGCGGATCGATGTCGTCGCGGCGTGAGCGCATCGGGGCCCGGTAGACCGCCCGGTCGATCGCCGAGTCGACCGCCGAGTCGACCGCCGAGTCGTCCGATGTCACGTCCGACACCCGACGAGCGTGCGTGTTCTCGTGCATTTCTGCGGCGAGTCCGCCGCAGACACGCACGCTCGCGGACACGGCGAAGGCATCGGACACGGCGAAGGCATCGGACACGGCGAAGTCATCGGAACGGGGGGCGGGCGTCGATCCGCCGCGACAGCACGCCCGCGCCGCGCCAGGCCCGCGCCACCAGATCCTCATCCTCGTCGGTGACGAAATTGCCCATCACGCGGACTGCGATCGTCATCAACGTAGCCGACCGCATCGCAGCCGGGCCGGCGACGGGCAGAAAACGCGGGAACGTCAACAGCAGTGCCAGCCGCCGGGCGATCGAGAAACCCCGCGCGTAATGCTCGTGCAGCACCGCGGGCCAGGCCGCCGAGTACGGGCCGGTGCCCAGCAGCGACGCCGCCAACCGCCCCGTCTCCAGGCCGTAGTCGATGCCCTCGCCGTTGAGCGGGTTCACACACGCCGCCGCATCGCCGATCAGCATCCAGTTCGGCCCGGCCACACCCGAGACGGCACCGCCCATCGGCAGCAGCGCCGACAGCCCGGCGCGGGGATCCCCGTCGAAGCCCCACTCGTCGCGCCGTAACCCGGTGTAGTAGTTCATCAGCGGTCGCAGCGCGGCGTCGGCGGGTCGCTTGGAGGTGGCCAACGCGCCGACGCCGATGTTCACCTCGCCGTTGCCGAGCGGGAAGATCCAGCCGTATCCGGGGAGCACCTGACCGGTGGGGGAGCGCAACTCCAGATGCGAGGTGATCCACGGTTCGGCGCTGCGCGGCGTCCCGATGTACCCGCGGATCGCCACCCCGTAGACGGTCTCCTTGTGCCACTGCCGCCCCAGCACGCGGCCCAGGGTGGAGCGCGCCCCGTCGGCCACGATCAGATCCGTGCAGCGCACCACCTCACCGGAGTCCAGCACCACGCCCGTCACCCGTCCCGCGGAATCGTGCTGCGCCGAGACGGCCTTCGCGCCGAGCTTCATCTTCGCGCCGTCGTCGACGGCGACCAGCCGGATCCGCTCGTCCAGTTCGGTGCGCGGTACCGCGCTGCTGTGCGACGGGAACGACGGGCCCGGCCACGCCACTTCGACGTCGGCGCCGAAGCCCGACATCCGCAGCCCGTGGTGTGCGATACGGCCGTCGAGCCACGGTTGCAGGCCCAGTCGGCGCAGCTCGACCACTGCCCGCGGCGTCAGCCCGTCACCACACGCCTTGTCGCGGGGGAACTGCGCCGAGTCGATGACGAGAACGTCGCGCCCCGAGCGGGCGGCCCAGGCCGCCGCCGACGAGCCTGCGGGTCCGGCGCCCACGACCACCACGTCGGCGCGTGACGATTCCCGCATCGCTCCGCCCGCCGAAGAGTCCATAGCTCACAGTATGTTGGCTGTGTGAGGACACCGGCGAACGTGGTGGCGGGCGTGGACTTCGGCGATGCGGAATTCGCCCAGGACGTCCGCGACGGAGTTGCCCGTATCGAGGCCCTGATGTCCGAAGAGCTCGGCAAGGCCGACGTGCTGATGTCCGAGGCGGTGCAGCACCTGTTCCAGGCCGGCGGCAAGCGGTTCCGCCCGTTGTTCACGGTGCTCTCGGCGCACCTGGGGCCCGAGCCGGACTCCTGGCAGGTCACCGTGGCCGGCGCCGTCATCGAACTGGTGCACCTGGCGACGCTCTACCACGACGACGTCATGGACGAGGCGGCCGTCCGGCGCGGGGCGCCCAGCGCCAACGCCCGCTGGGGGAACAACATCGCGATCCTGGCCGGGGATTATCTGTTCGCCACCGCGTCGCGGCTGGTGTCCCGGCTGGGCCCCGAGGCCGTGCGGATCATCGCCGACACGTTCGCGTTGCTGGTCACCGGCCAGATGCGGGAGACGCGCGGCGCGGCCGATCAGGTCGACTCGGTCGAGCACTATCTGAAGGTGGTCTATGAGAAGACGGCCTGCCTAATCTCGGCGTCCGGCCGGTTCGGGGCGACCTTCTCCGGTGCCGACGACGAGCAGATCGAGCGGTTGAGCCGCCTGGGCGGCATCGTCGGCACCGTCTTCCAGATCTCCGACGACATCATCGACATCGACAGCGACCCCGACGAGTCGGGCAAGGTACCCGGCACCGACCTGCGGGAGGGCGTGCACACCCTCCCGGTGTTGTACGCCTTGCGCGATACCGGTCCGGACGCCGACCGGTTGCGGGAATTGCTGGCCAGGCCGGTCACCGACGACGGGGACCTGGCTGAGGCGCTGCATCTGCTGCGCGCGTCCGACGGCATCACGAAAGCCAAGGAGACGGTGGCCGCGTATGTGCGCGATGCCGAGCAGGAACTCGATCAGCTGCCCGATGTGCCTGGTCGGCAGGCCCTGGCCACGTTGGTGCAGTACACCATGAACCGTCACGGTTGACGGTCGTGGAACCCTTGCGGGGCCGTCGGTCGTTGTGGTGGCGAAGACTCATCCAGGTGTGTTGAGGAGGACTCCCGAAATGACTTGGCATCCGCACGCCAACAGGGCCAAGACGTTCCTGTTGCTGGTGCTGTTCTCAGGTCTGATCGTCGGTGTCGGCGCCCTGTTCGGCCGCAACATCATGTTCCTGGCGGTGCTGTTCGCCGTCGGCATGAACGCCTACGTGTACTTCAACAGCGACAAGCTCGCGCTGCGGGCCATGCACGCCCAGCCGGTCAACGAGATGCAGGCGCCGGCGATGTACAAGATCGTGCGCGAGCTCGCCACCACCGCGCGCCAGCCGATGCCGCGGCTCTACATCAGCGACACCGCGGCACCCAACGCGTTCGCCACCGGCCGTAATCCGCGCAATGCCGCCGTGTGCTGTACGACCGGCATCCTCGGAATCCTCAACGAGCGGGAACTGCGCGCCGTGCTGGGGCACGAGCTGTCCCACGTCTACAACCGCGACATCCTGATCTCGTGTGTCGCCGGTGCGATGGCCTCGGTCATCACCGCGCTGGCCAACCTGGCGTTCTTCGCCAGTATGTTCGGCGGTAACCGCGGCGGCGGCACGAATCCTTTTGCGATTCTGCTGGTTTCGCTGCTCGGTCCGATCGCGGCGACGGTCATCCGGCTGGCGGTGTCGAGGTCGCGGGAGTACCAGGCCGATCAGTCCGGTGCCGAGCTGACCGGCGACCCGCTGGCGCTGGCCAGCGCGCTACGCAAGATCAGCGCCGGCGTCGAGCGGGCGCCGTTGCCGCCCGAGCCGCAGTTGGCCGATCAGGCCCATCTGATGATTGCCAACCCGTTCCGGGCCGGCGAGAAGATCGGCAAGCTGTTCGCGACGCACCCCCCGATGGCAGATCGGATCGCGCGGCTGGAGGCGATGGCCGGCCGCGGTCCCGAGAATTATTGATCGCAAATTCCGCGTCATGCAATTCGGAAGAATAAATGCATGATCGGTAATGTTGCAGGCCATATAACGAACAATTATCGGTGCGTTCGATTATCGTCTCCGCATGGTCATGAGTGCGTCTTCGCCCTTCCATGTCGATGCGATCCGGCATGCCGCCGGTGCCGCGGCGTTCACCGGCGGTGCAGCAGTGTGTCTGCTGTTCGCGGGGGCATCGGCGCAGGCCTCGGCAGACAGCGAACCCGGTTCTCGCGCCGATTCCGAGACGAATGCGGTGAGCGGGCCCACGGCAAACGGGGCATCTGATAAGTCCGGTGGGTCGAAATTGGAATCAGCGACATCGCCAGGCAAAGAAGATGAAATAGGTGATACCCGGAGAAAAGCCGGAAAAGACCCGAATTCGGCGGTAAAGAGCAACACCGCGTTCCGCGACATTGACGCTTCCGTGTCCCAGACCGGAAGCGCGAGCCAGGAAACAGACGATCGTGATGACGTCGACGAGATCGACGGCGCCGACGATGAGGTCACCGTCGGGGACGCGTCAACCACGCCAGGCGACGCCGCGGAGCGCGACACCCCGGATGTTTCGGCAACGAGTTCCCGGACCCGCGCAGCCGCGACCGACGACGGTGCCGAGAACGACGGTGCCAACTCGGACGCCGCGACGGCCGACACGGAACCGACCGCGTTCGCCGCACTCGCGCGGGCGACGGCCGACCCGGAGATCCCGAATCTGTTCGAGTGGGTCCAACGGACGTTCTTCAACCGAACCCCGACAGTTTCGTCCACCGCGGGCGGTGTCATGGTCGGGTCCGACGGCAGCGTCACCGGAAAGGTGATGGCGGCCGATGCCGACGGTGACGTCCTCACCTACCGTGCAAGACCGCTGAGCGGCCGCGGCGGCACCGTGACCATCGGCACCGACGGGACGTTCCGCTACACGCCGCCCGCCGGGGTGGCCGACATCGGCGGAGAACTTTTCCGCGTCACGGTCAGCGACAGAGCTCCCGAAAACGGTTGGCACGTCCACGGACTGCTCGGTCTGCTGGTGCCCGGCTGGGGGTCCACCGCGTCGAGGACGATCGACGTGGGCCCGATCGTCCGGCCGGTTCCCGATCCCTCGACGGCGGCCGGTCGCTACGGCTGGGGCACCCCGCGGGAAACCCGGTTCACCGACGCGGCCGCGCTGTCCGGGTGGGGGGTCTACAACTCGGTCGGCCACAACGGATACGGGCGGCGCACCCCTGCCGCGCTGTCGTTCGTCGACGGCGTGATGGTGATCACCGGTGACGCCGCCGGCAACACCGGTGGACTGGCGTGGAACGGCGGTCAGAAGTACGGGGCGTGGGAGGTCCGTCTGCGAGTGCCCCGAGGTGCCGCGGACTACCACGCAGTCGCGCTGCTGTGGCCCGACGCCGAAAACTGGCCCGTCGGCGGGGAGATCGACTTCGTCGAGATCCTCGGGGATTCCACCCGGCAGAACATCTCGCACTTTCTGCACTACTCCGCGCAGAACCGCACCGAGTCCGCGGTGTCGAAGGTGGACGCCACCCAGTGGCACAACTACGCGGTGAGTTGGACCCCGCAGGCCATCACCGTCTACGTGGACGGCACACCGGCGTGGACGACGACGAACGCCGAGCGATTCCCGCCCGGGCCCATGCACCTGGCGCTGCAGCTCGACGCGTCGGAGAAGCGGCCGATCACTCTGTCCGGTGGTGCCCAGATGATGGTCGCGTGGGCGCGCCAGTACCCGCTGAGCGCGATCACCTGACGCCCCCGTCAGACTTTCATTCGCGACGGGCACGGCCGGTGCCGCGCGTCTACTGTGTGTGCGTGCTCAGCAGATACGCGGTCGGTGTGGTGGGTGCGGCGCTGGCGGCGGTGCTCGCCGTGCCGGGGGTGGCGGTGCTTGCCGCGCCAGGCGTGGCGGGGGCCCAACCCGATGTGAACGCGATGCCACCGGCGAATCCGAAGGACTACGCCGCCAACGACGGTGCCTGGTACGTGTTCAGCGCTCTCGACGACGTCACGTGTGTCCTGGATCGAGGGTCGGGCAGTTACGGGTGCAGCGGTCCGCTGCCGGCGGCACCCAACGGCGCCAACCTGGTGACCGGCAACGTCGGCGGGGGCGTGGGCTTCGCCAGTTCGGCGGCGCCGATGTACGGGATCGTCGAGAACGCGCCGGCGCTGCCGCCGCACAGCCGGCTCAGTTTCCGTACCGTGAGCTGCGGCAACGACGGGTTCGCGACGTCGTGCATCAACACGCTCAACCAGTCGGGATTCGTGATCAGCCCGACCGGGACCTACGCGTTCTGAAACACTGCTGACCTCTGGGGCGACATCTAGGCTGTGATGGTGCGCAGCAGAATCGTCGTCGGTGCCGTGGGTGTTGCCGCGGCTGGTGTCCTCAACGCGTCCGGCCTGGCGGCGGCGCAGCCGGCACCGCCCCCGCCTCCGCCGGCACCCAACGTCAACGCCTACCCGCCGGCCAACCCCAAGGACTTCGCCGTCCTGGAAGGCACCGCGTACGCGTTCAGCTCCAATGGGTTGACCTGCATGCTGCAGCGTTCGGGCGGTTACGGCTGCAACGGGGCGTTGCCCGGCGCACCCGAGGGTGCGAACCTGGTCAGCGGAGTGTCCGGCGGGGTACCGGGCTGGGCGTCGGCGCCGGCGCCGATCTTCGGCGGCCCGGTCAACGAACTGCCCCCCAACACCCGGCTGAGCTTCGGCACGGTCAGCTGCGGCGGTGACGGCGCCCTGACCGCCTGTGTCGACAGCCGCAATCAGTCCGGATTCGTCGTCAGCCCCGGCGGCTCGTGGATCGTCAACCAGGTCAATCCGCTGCTCGCCCGGCCTGAGGGCACCAACCCGTACTTCAACTAGTCCGCGTCCTCCCTCCCAGGCCCGATTCGGCCGGGCCTTCCGACCAGGCCCCCTCAGCCGATGTGCACCTCGTCGCCGCGGAAATAGGTGGCGGCCACGCCGACCCGGCCCAGTTCGTGGTCCTCGACGGTGTACGGGTCGGTGTCGAGGACCACGATGTCGGCGTCGCGGCCCACGGTCAGCGACCCGGTGCGGTCGTCGACGCCGGCCGCGAAGGCCGCATTGCGGGTGAACCCGAGCAGGCAGGTGGTCAGGTCGAGGGACTGAGTGGCTCCCAAAGGCGCGGTGTCGACGTCTCCGGGTGGACGTCGCGTGACCGCCACCTCGATCTGGGGCAGCGGGTTCGGGGTGCTGACCCGCCAGTCGCTGCCGAACGCCAACGTGGTTCCGGCGCGGACGAGGTCGCCGAACGGGTACTGCGCCTCGAACCTGTCCGGTCCGAGGGCGGGCCGGCACAACGTCACGTTCTGCTCGTCGCGGCACGCCCACAGCGCCTGGACATTGGCAATCACGCCGAGTTCGGCGAACCGGGGGATATCGGCGCTGCGCACCACCTGCAGGTGGCAGATCTGGTGGCGCGGACCCGGCGCCGGGTCGTGGCAATGTGCGAAAGCGTCCAGCGCCGAGGTGGTGGCCGCGTCGCCGATGCTGTGCACGTGCACCGAGAAGCCGGCCTGGACGCAGGTGGTGATCGCGTCGCGCAGCTGCGCAGGGTCGAACAGCGGCGTGCCAACGGAATGGCTGCACTGGTACGGCTCGTGCAGCGAGGCGGTCAGGTTCTCCACGACACCGTCGACGAAGATCTTCACCATGCTGGCGCCGACCAGCGGGCCGTCGGCGCTGTCGCGCAGCTCGCACAACGTCGTGATCTGGTCCGTCCCCAGCCCGGGGTCCCAGTGCAGTGCGGCGGTCACATGAGCCCGCAGGCTGCCGTCACGCTCGGCGTCCAGGTAGGCATCCAGCATCGGCGCGGACAGCCGCGCATCCTGCCACCCGACGATGCCCAGGGAATGCAGGTACCGCTGGCCCGAGGCCAAAGCGGCGGCCCACTCGTCGGCGGTGATCTCGGGCATCCGAGAGCTGACCAGCCGCATCGCGGTCTCGTGCAGGGCGCCGGTCGGTTCGCCGCGCTGGTCGCGTTCGATCCGGCCCCCGGGCGGATCGGCAGTGCGGGCGTCGATGCCGGCCAGGCGCAACGCGGCAGAGTTCACCCAGGCGCTGTGTCCGTCCCGGGCGGTCAGGTACGCGGGTCGGGCGCCCGTCACCGCGTCGAGGGCCGTCGCATCCGGATTGCCTTGCGGGAACGCCGACATCGTCCATCCACCCCCACGCACCCAGGCGCCGTCGGGCAGTGCGCGGGCCGCCTGCTCGATGACCGCCAGGTAGCCGTCGGAGTCGGTGTCGTGCAGATTGACCCAGAGGTCGAACAGCGAGCCTTCCAGCAGGTGGATATGGGCGTCGTGGAACCCGGGGCAGATCAGCCCGGTCGCGTGCACCATCTCGGTGCTCCCGGACCGGTAGTGGGACAACACATCTGAGCGGTCACCGACGGCGATGATGATGCCGTCGGCGACGGCGACGGCTTCGGCGAAGCGTCGGGTCGGGTCGGCGGTGAACACTCGGCCCACGAAGACCGTGTCGGCGATCATCCGGCCCGCAGAACGTCGAGGGGTAGCGACGAAAGCGTCCTGGCTCCGTGCTCGCCGAAGATCACGGTGTCGATCATCGGGTAGAGCACGATGCTCTCGTAGTTGGTGACCACGCCGCTGCGGAAGACGTCGTCGCTCGGCTCGCCGACGGTGAACGTCCACTCGCCCACCCAGTCCGGCGGGAAGGACAACCCCAGCTCATAGCCTCCGTTCCAATTGTGTAAACCCCATAAACCGTTGTCCTGCAACAGTTGTTCGATCTCCGAGGTCACGTCGTCGACCCGGACGCCGGCCGCGGCGCGGCCGCGCAGGATGGCGAACGCGGCCGCCTCGATCTCGGCGAGGCGGTAGAGCTCGTCGGTCGGATCCTGCCCGACGACGAACCAGCGTTCGATGTTGGCATGGTAGCGGTGCACCACACCGCAGGGATCGGCGCAGAGCACGTCGCCGCGCCGGATCACCCGGTCCGAGGCGTAGGCATGGCCCAGTTCGATCGGTCCCACCACCACCGACTCGTGCAGGGCCGCCGGTTCCCCGCCGGCGGCCGCCATCGCCGAAACCATGATGCCCCAGGCCTGTTTCTCGGTCATGCCGGCCCTGACCTCGGCCTGCAGCGCCCGCAGGCCGGTATCGCAGACGGCGGCGGCGCGCTCGATCATGGCGATCTCGGCGGGGGATTTGACCAGACGCACCGAGCGGGTCACCGCGCTGGCGTCGACGACCCGGCAGCCGGCCGCTGTCAGCGCGGCCTCGACGACCTCGCTGGTGGCGCGGTTGGGCACATGACTGTGGAACTCCATGCCGACGATTCCGCCGAGCCAACCCCGGGCGGTCAGATCGTCGATGATGAGCCGCAGCACCGCGTCGCCGTCGTCGCCGCGGGAGAGCACCACATCGGTTGCCACCGACGTACGGTGTAGCAGGTGGCGATGATGAGCGACGTCATAGACGGCATAGTCACCGGAGTCGACGTGCAGCACAGTGCACTGCAACGGCGGCCAGCGGGTGGACGATTGGGCCCGGTACCAACGGGATTGGTAGCCGTGCAGCCAGCACATCGCATCGGGGGAGCTGACCAGAATCAGGTCCAGGCCGGCCGCTCGGGCACGGTCCCGCAGCGCCAGCCGTCGTCGGTCGTACTCCTCGGTGGAGAACGCGTGGCTGGCGGGGTCGGCTTCCACGTCGACGTAGGCCGCGGCGACCAGTTGCTGGAGGCGGGCTGCGTCGACGTGTGAGCGGGCGATGTGTGTCACGCGGAGGCTTTGACTCGGGTCCACGCCTGATTCCAGGCGGTGAGCTGCTGATCCTGCAGTGCGGCCAGCCACACATCAGGATTGGACAGGACCGCCTGGTCGTAGGTGAGGAACGGGTACTGGGCAACCAGTTTGTCGTAGGCGGCCATGCCCGCCCGGGTGGCGATCGGGTAGCCGACGAAATCGACGATCTTGGTCATGTTGTCGGGGCGCAGCAGGTAGTCGGCGAACATCAGGCCGGTGCCGGGATGTTTGGCCGCGGACGGGATGACCATACAGTCGGAGTTGAACGCCAAAGTCTCACGGCAGAATTGGAAATCGATATCGTCGGCGAACGAGGCCTCCTTGAGGGTGGAGAATGTCGCGCCGGTGTAGTTCATCAGCAGATCGGCCTCACCGTTGGCCAGCTTCTCCCCGGCTGAGCTGCCGAATCCGCCCAGGCTCTTGCGGAGTTCGATCAGCGAGTCGGCGGCCTGGTTCAACTCACCGCTGTCGCTGGTGTCGGTGGGTAATCCCAGTCGGGCCAATGCCATCGTCATCGATACCGTGACATCGTCGAAGATGAAGGTGCGCCGGTCGAGTCGGGGCGCGAGGTCCCACAGGTCGTTCCACGAGCCGGTGAGTCCCTCGACCCTGCTCTTGCGGTAGGCCAGTCCGATACCGCCCATGGCGTAGGGCCCGGCGAGGTGTTCGGACTTGGGTTCGAACGGCGGGTCCTGGAACAGCTCGGTGACCTCCGGCCAGTTGCTCATCACGCTGTGGTCGATGGGCAGCAGCAGATCGGCCGCGGTGGCCCGGGCGAAGAAGTTCGACGGCAGGAAGGTGATGTCGTAGGAGGCGCCGGCGCCCAGCTTCTGGATCATCTCGTCGACAGTGGAGAAATAGGTCTGGTTGACCGTGACGCCGTACTCGCTCTCGAAGCCGGCGATGACGTCGTCGGGGACGTAGCCGGTGGGCGCGTAATATGCCAGATCGCCGTCGATCTCGGCTTTCGGAGGTTCCAGCGTCGCCGCCTGGTTCCCCGACTCTCCCGAGCATCCGGCCAGCCACAGGGCGGCGGCCCCCGCGCCGGTCACGAACAGGAAGTCGCGTCGTGTCGTTCTAGCCATGAACGTTCCTCATGTGTTGTGGGGTCGGGGATTTCGGGGCACCGGTTGATCGTCTGGCGCGTTGCAGCCACAGTCCGAACACGCCGAGCAGCACGGTGATGACGATCATCGCGGTGCCGATCGCATTGATCTCGGGGGACAGGCCGAACCGCAGCATTCCGTAGATGCGGACCGGAAGCGGTGCAATCTCGGTGCCGGACAGAAAGACCGAGGTGACGAAGTCGCCGAATGACAGCACGAACGAAAGCGCGGCGGCCCCGGCGATGGCCGAACGCAGCTGGGGCAGGATCACGGTGCCGAACGCGCGCAACCGGCCGGCGCCGAGGTCGGCGGCCGCCTCCTCCAGGCGGGGATCCAGGGTGCGCAGCCGGTTACCCACCAGCACGGTGACATAGATCAGGACGAAGGTGGCGTGCCCGATGATCAGTGTGAGCGTCGACAGTGGTACCTGTGCGGTGGTGAACAGCGTCATCAGCCCGACCGCCGTCGCCAGTTCCGGAGTGACCAGCGTCGACATCGCGACCGCCTCGACCGGGCGGGTCACCCGGCGGCGTCCGTGGACGAACCCGTAGGCCAACAGACAGCCCAGGACCACGGCGATCACGGTGGCCGCCGCGGCGACGGTGACGCTCAATCCGAGCGCGGCGAGGATGTCCGGGTTGTCGGCGGCCTGTCGGTACCAACGGGTGCTGAAACCCTCGAACTCCGACAGCGACGCCGAGGAGTTGAACGAGAACAGCACGATCACCAGCAGCGGCAGGTCGAGAAAAACCAGTGTGGCGCAGACTAATACGGCCAGACCGATGGGCATCCGTCGTCTGGTCACGGCGTCACCCGCGTCCGGCGTAGCGTCCGGCCTGCCGCGACGGCGAGATATGTCAGCGCGATGAACGTGACCATGCCGGCCAGCAGCGTGGCCGTCAGCGCCGCGCCGAACGGCAGCGACCCGGCTGTGGCGAGCTGGTCTCGGATCAGGTTGCCCATCAGATAGGTCGATCCGCCGAGGAACTGCGCGATGGCGAAATCACCGAGGCTGAGTAGGAAGACGAGCTGGCAGCCCGCGGCGATGCCCCCGGCGGTGAGGGGGACGATCACCGTCCGAAACGCCCGCCACGGAGTGGCATTCAGGTCGTGGGCGGCCTCGACGAGGCGCCAGTCGACGCGTTCGACCGCGAGGAACACCGCCAGGATCATGAACGGCAGGAAGCTGTAGACCAGGCCGAGGTTGAGCGCGTACGGGTTGCCGATCAGGTTGACCGGCCCGATTCCGAGCCGGGTCAGAATCGAGTTCACCGGCCCGTCGCGGCCCAGCAGTTGCACCCAGGCGTAGATGCGGATGAGGTAGTCCGCCAGCCACGGCACCAGGACCGCCAGCAGCAGCGCGGGTTTGGCCCGGCCACCGTAGCGGGAGATCGCGTAGGCGCAGGGGTATCCGATCAGCACGCACGCGAGGGTCGCGAGCACGGCGTAGGCGAAGGTGCGGGTCACCACCGGCAGGTAGGTGGCGTCGAAGACCAGCGCGAAATTGTCGGTGCTGAACCCGTAGACGGGGCGGCCGATCATATCGGGGGTGGCGACCGCGGCGGCCAGGATCAGCGCCAGCGGAATGAGATAGAAGCAGGTCAGCCACATCGTGCCGGGCAGCAGCGCGCGCACCCAACCGGCTCGTGTGGTCATCGGCGATCCCCTGTGTTGTCGAACAGACTCCGACAACGATGACCCTAGTTTGTTTTCCGCATGTTTCGTCGCGGAAAACAAAAGAAATAGCCAAGAAGATCACGGAATCAGTGAAGATGTTTGGCTATTGTTGGTGGAATCCATGAGGCAGGAACTGACCGGGGGTGGTTGTGACCGACGATGCCGAGCGGCCATTGGACAAGGTGTCGGCCGCGATCGTGGACTCGCTGCGGCCCGACGGGCGCAAGTCCTACGCGGCCATCGCCAAGGAGGTCGGAGTTTCCGAGGCCACCGTCCGGCAGCGCCTGCAGAAGCTGATCGAGCAGGGGCACATGCAGATCGTCGCCGTCACCAACCCGGTGGGGCCCGGTCGGTTCACGTCGATGTTGCTGGTCAAGACCACCGGTAATTCCGATGCGGTCGCTGCTGCCCTGCGCGAGATTCCCGAGGTGACCTTCGCGGTCGCCACTGCGGGTGCCTACGACGTCCTGGTCGAGGTGACCTCCCGCGACGGTGCGCATCTGCTGGGGGTCATCGACGGCTCGATCCGCACCATCGATGCCGTCACCGAGGTGCAGACCCTGATCTATCTCAAGCTGCTCAAGCTGAGCTATCAGTCCGGAGTCTGGCCCACCACGAGCTGAGCCAGCGAGTCGCGCCGCTCAGAACCCGGAGCCGTGCACCTCGTGACCGGGTTTTTCCAGCATGAGCCCGTGATAGGCCTGTTCCACGGTCGCCCCGTGGTTGACCACGCCGTCGACCTCGCGCGCGATGGGCATCGAGATACCGCACTTCTCGGCGAACTCCATGATCACGCTGGAGGCCTTCACACCCTCGGCGACCTGATTCATCGCCGCGATGATCTCCTCGACCGTCTTGCCCTGCCCGAGTTGTTCACCCACGTGCCGATTGCGACTGCGCTTCGATGTACACGTGACGATCAGATCGCCCATCCCGGCCAGCCCGGCGAAGGTGTCGCGGTTGCCGCCCAGCGCGACACCGAGTTTGGACATCTCGGCGACGGCCCGCGCCATCACCATGGCCCGGGTGTTCTCCCCGATGCCCAGCGAGTAGCCCATGCCGACCGCGATCGCGTACACGTTCTTGAGGGCACCGGCCATCTCCACCCCGATGACGTCGTCGGTGGTGTAGGTACGGAACCGCTTGGTGCGGAACAACTGTCCGAGGTTGGCGGCCAGGTGCTGATCGGGCATCGCCAGCACCGCCGCCGCCGCATAACCATCGGCCACCTCGCGGGCGATGTTGGGGCCGGCCAGGATTCCGGCGGGGTGCCCGGGCAGGACCTCGTCGACGATCTGACTCATCCGGTAGTTGGTGCCCTGTTCGAGACCCTTGACCAGCGACACCACCGGCACCCAGGGCCGCAGCTGCGCGGCCAGCTCGGTCAGCACCCCGCGGAAGCCGTGTGACGGCACCCCCATCACGATCACATCGGCGCACTCGGCAGCCTCGGAGAAATCGGTGGTGGCACGCAGGCTGTGCGCCAACTCCACCTCGTCACCAAGGTATTTCGAGTTGCGGTGGTTGTCGTTGATGTCGGCCGCGGTCTCCTCCGAACGCACCCACTGCAGCGTCGGCCCGCGCCTGGCGCAGATGGAGGCGACCGTGGTCCCCCACGATCCGCCTCCGAGAACGACGACTTTGGGTTCACGTTGCGCTGGTGCCATGGAAGATCACATTAGGGCGGGGACGTCGGTGCGAGGGCTGGTTTGGCATGCCCGACCCTGGCCCGGATAAATCGCCGCACCGACCCTGTCGCCGTGGCGGCGATAATGAGAGCCGACATTGCGAAGGGGGTCGCGGTTGCCGTTCACGGTATCGACGGTCGAAGCAGCGAACGTGCGGGCTCTGACGGCCGCGGCGACGGAGCTCGGCGCCAAGATCGGTGAGCTCGACGCGCTGATCGCCGAGCAGCGGCAATCGGTGCAGCGGTTGCGCGGGGCGGCGCGCGGCGCCGCCGGGGACGGGATGGTCAGGCAGGCCGAACAGACTCTGGCCGCGCAGGTGCATGTGCGGGACAGACTGGTCGCGGTGCGCCGTTCACTGCGCGACGGCGGTGACCGCCTGTCGGTTGTTCGGGACGGGCTGACCGGACTGGTGGAGTCACTGCGGGCGTCGGGCTGGACGGTCACCGACGCCGGGCATGCGATCGCCCCTCGGTTTCCGGCGGTGCTCGTGCGGTTCGAGCCGGGATTCACCGCGGTGCTCAGACAGCTGCTGCGGCTGTTCGACGAGATCGACGCCGGCACCGCGGCAGGTATCGGCGGCGCGCTGAGCTGAACTCAGCGGTAGTTGACGAACTGCAGGGCGACGTCGAGGTCGGCGCCCTTGAGCAGGGAGATGACGGCCTGCAGGTCGTCGCGCTTCTTCGAGCTGACGCGGATCTCCTCGCCCTGGATCTGGGCCTTGACACCCTTGGGTCCCTCGTCGCGGATGATCTTGGTGATCTTCTTGGCGTCCTCGCTGGAGATGCCCTGCTTGAGGGTGCCGCTGACCTTGTAGGTCTTACCGCTGGCCTGCGGGTCGCCGGCGTCGAACGCCTTCATCGAGATGTCCCGGCGGACCAGCTTCTCCTTGAACACGTCGACGGCGGCCTTCACCCGTTCTTCGGTGGAGGAGACGATCTCGATGGCCTCCTCACCCTTCCAGGCGATCGTGGTGTCGGTGCCGCGGAAGTCGAACCGGGTGGACAGCTCCTTGGCGGCCTGGTTGAGCGCGTTGTCGACCTCCTGGCGGTCGACCTTGCTGACGACGTCGAACGATGAATCCGCCATTGGACTCGTCCCTCCCTCGTGTTGTCGGTACTTGGGTTGTCGGTACTTGGGTCCATCTTGGCCGCCGGCCGCGACCTGCCCGACACCGCCCCCCACCCGGCGATTTGTACCCGGGCACGGTCCTCGTTATATCCTGCTGTGCGCGCTTGCAGCGCACATGCAGCACCCGGCAGGTTGCCCGAGCGGCCAATGGGAGCGGACTGTAAATCCGTCGGCTAACGCCTACACAGGTTCGAATCCTGTACCTGCCACGCTGGTCAGGCCCCCTTTCGAGGGGGCCTGATTTCATTACGGACATGCCTGTGCGGGAATATCGGCCGCACGTGCCGGTGTCCAATAGGGACATGGATAAAGCAGCGTTCGACGAGATGAACCGCCCCGTGATCGAGGAGTTCCGCGCCACCGGCGGCAAGGCCGGCGGCATCTTCGAGGGCAAGCCGCTGGTGCTGGTGCACCACATAGGCGCGAGGTCGGGCACCGAGCGCATCGCGCCCCTGGTGCCCTTGCTCGAAGGTGACCGCATCTACATCTTCGCCAGCAAGGGTGGCGCCGACACCCATCCGGACTGGTACCACAACCTGGTGGCACACCCGGAGATCACGGTCGAACTGGGCACCGAGACATTCGATGCCACCGCGCGGCCCCTCCAAGGCGCCGAGCGGGACGAGGTCTACGCCCGGCAGGTGGCCATCGAGCCGCAGTTCGGCGAATACCAGCGCAACACCACACGGGTCATCCCCGTCGTCGAACTGGTCCGCAAGGGCTGATCAGAGCCGCCAGAGCGACTCCTGCGCCACACTGGCCACCAGGATTCCGTCCTCGCTGAGGATGGATCCGCGCGCCAGACCGCGAGCGTCGCTGTGGCTGATGGCCTCCGCCTCGTAGATGTGCCACCGGTGCGGGTCGACGGGGCGGTGAAACCACACCGCGTGATCGAGGCTGGCAGCGCCACCGGGTCCCGGGCGTTGCGCGTCCCCGGGCGGGCGGGCCACCGCGACCAGGCCCACATCGGAGATGAAGGTCAACGCGCACGCCCGTAGCAGCGCGTCGTCCTCGACAGCCTGCCTGCTGCGGAACCACATCGGCTGCACCGGCCAGTCGTCGATGCCACGGCGGATGGTGAGCAGGTCGAAGTGGTCGGCCCAGCGCTCGGGCATCCCGGTCGGGATCAACGCTTCGGACCGGGCGAGGGTCGGCGCGCCCGGGCGTTGCCAGTCGGTGGTCTGCTCCGGGCGGTGAAACGAGGCCAGCATCTCGAAGATGGCGACCCCCTCCTGGTTCGCCGTCACCCGCCGCGTGTTGAACGACTTGCCGTCGCGGGTGCGCTCGACGACGTACTCGACGTCGATGCCGACGCGCCCGCCCTTGATGAAATAGGCATGCAGGGACTGCGGCAGCCTCTCGGATGGCACGGTCGACCCCGCCGCGGCGAGCGCCTGCGCGGCGATCAGCCCGCCGAACAGCCGGCCGCCGGCGCCGAAAGCCGCTGTGCTGCGGAAGGTCTCACCATCGCCGTCGAGCCGCACCAGGTCCGCGATCCAGCTCGGCATGATCCTCCATCGGTGGCGGGGCGACGGCGCACCGCCGCAAGCGCGGCGGCGGTCGGGGTGATCGACACATGGTAGAGGGTTCCCCCGGTGCGGTTGCTCGCCGCGTCGGCGTCGCGACGGGACGGGATTCGTTGATTCGGCAATGTCCGGCTAACCGCGGGGTTACCCTCAGCCTCTAGTGGGAGGGGGTTCCCGTGTCGCCACAGCAACGCAGCGGGTGGGTCGCCGCCGCGGCGGTGTCCGCAGGGATCGGCGCCCTGGCGCTGTTCGGAGCGGGCACGGCGGCCGCAGATCAAACCTCGTCTCCGTCCAGTACGGAAAGCTCCACCGCAGACGCGGCGACCGCATCGGAGCGGCGCAGCCATCCGCGGAACTCCGACGACGGTGTCGCCGAGCAGGACGGGCAGAACCGCTTCGCACACGCCGCACCCGAGGACGACACCGAGACCGAGGACGACACCGAAACCGAGACCGACACCGAAACCGAGGACGACACCGAAACCGATGAGGTCGAGGTCGACCCCGAGGAGGACGAGGCCGGCGGGGGCGCCGCTGTGGATGAAAAGTCGGAGGACGACCACGGCGCTGCCCACAAGTACGCCGAAAGCAGCGGCGTCGGAGACGTTGAGACCAGGGTTCCTCGCTCCGCGTCGGCCCAGGCACCGAACGGTGCCGACATAGCGAACACCGCTCCCACGGTGGCGACGTCGGTCGATGATCCCGATCCACTCACCGGTGTCACGAAGATCACTGCCGCAGGCCACGATCCCGACGGTGACGACTTGCGTTACAGCGCGTCCAGACCGACCTTCGGCCGGGTGGTCGGCGACGGCAGCGGCGAGTTCACCTACACTCCAACGTCGTTCTCGCGACTGCTGGCGCGGTTCGTCCCCTTCGTCCGGTCGGATCGCGTATCGGTGACCGTCAGCGACGGGCGGGGTGGCGTCACCGTGTCGATCGTCGCGCTGACCATAGTGCCGCTCAACAGCGCGCCGAGAGCGCGCGCCACGACCGTCGCTGCGCCCGTGCCGGCGACCGGCGTGGTGACCGGAAAGGCCAACGCCACCGACCCGAACTGGGACCGCGTCACGTTCGCGGCATCGACGTTCGACACCGGCAAGGGCCGCGTCACCGTGAACGGCAACGGCACCTTCGTCTATACCCCCACCGCGACGGCCCGCCATCGGGCCGCGGCCGTCGCCGCCTCGACGGCGGAGCGCACCGACACCTTCCGGATCACCGTCAGCGACGTCTTCGGTGCCGTCACCGAGATTCCGGTCACGGTGCAGATCAGTCCGGCCAACGCCGCGCCCACCGGCACCGCTCGTGTGCAGGACCCGGACGCGACAAGCGGTGTCGTGGTCGCGACGGTGATCGGCACCGACGCCGATGGCGACGCCCTGAGCTACAGCGGGCCGTCCGCCACCGCCAGGGGTACGGTCGTGGTTTCCGCGGACGGTGGTATCACCTACGTGCCCAACGCGTTTGCCCGCCAGATCGCGGCATCGATGTACTCCACGCCGGCGTTGCGCTCCGACACTTTCGGGGTCACGGTCAGCGACGGCCATGGCGGGAACACCGTGGTGAGCGTCACCGTCACCATCGCGCCCGACACCGAGTCTCCGGCCGCGGTGCCCCCGTCGACGTTCTGTGGCTGCACATTGATGCCCGCGGACACCGTCTTCCACGCCGACATTCGCGGACTGCCCGCACTCGCCGAATCGGCCACATGGCTCCAGCTGCTCGGCAGCGACCGCGGTGCCACCCTGCAAGCCCGATGGGGCGGCTCCGAATGGATGGGTAGCACCGCGGGAATCCCGGTCAACGTTGTCGGTGCCGATCACCCGAGGGAGACGGTCATCTTCAACCGTGGCTATTCGACGTCGGGGCCGGGTATCGACGACCGGCCGTATGCGATTCCGGATCGTCCACTGGTGGAGGGAATGCCGTCCTATCCCGCCTGGGACCGGCACCTGTTCGTGTTCCAGGAAGGCACCTGCATCTCCCAGGAACTGATCAATGTCGCCAACGGCGTCGAACTCCCCGGCGCGGGAATCCTCGACATCCTGGGCAACGCTGTGTACCGGTCGATCTGGGGTTCGACGTGGATCGCCCAGGGCGGAGTCCAGTACGACATGAATTCGGCCTTGTATCCAGCCATCGGATTCGCCAACGCATCTCATCTTCCACAGGTGCCGCTGATGTTGCGTCCCGACGAGATCGAACGCGGCTACGTCGACCACATGCTGGGCCTCACCATCGCCAAAGACCGTGGCGCGGGATATGTCTGGCCGGCACGAGCCGGCGACGGCAGTGGGGCCGACGGCGTCCCGATGGGGATGGTGTTCCGGCTGCGCGAGGACGTAGACCTGCGCGGGTACGCCGAATCGACTCAGGCGGTGCTGCGCGCCCTCCAGGTGCACGGCGCGGTCATCTACGACTCGGCTGCTCCCGGTGAGGACGGCCTGAAGCTCGCGGGGATCAGCAACGGTTGGGACAGTGACCGATTGCGGGACATGCAGCGCGAGTTGAACACTGTGCCGCTGCACTGGTTCGAGGCGGTCGATGTGACGGGACTGGCCGCCGATCCCACGGTCGGCTGGCGGATCGGATGAGCTGAATCACACCGATTCAGCGAGCCGGATCGCGGCGAGCGCGCCCGGCTGATACCTCAGCTGGTACAGCCTGCCGTCGGGACCCTCGGCCAGGACGACGGTCGCGCCGGCGGCGGGGTCGAAGGTCCGCACCTCGCCGCACGCCGTGTAGTCCGGTGTGCACGTCAGTGTCCTGATCCAGCCCTGGACGGTGTCGGCGATGAACACCCGGCCCTGATACACGGCCACCGACGTGATCGCCGCGCCGCCGCCCCGCGGATAGGTGAAGATCGGGTCGGTCTTACCCGCGCAGGCGCTGGTGCACACGCCCTCCGAACTCGGCCATCCGTAGTTGCCGCCCGCGGTGACCCGATTGACCTCCTCGAACGCCGAGGCGCCGACGTCGGCGACCAGCAGCCGGCCGGTCGGGGTGAAGGTGAGCCGGAACGGGTTGCGCAGCCCGTACGCGTAGATGTGCGTCCGGCTCCCGTCGATCAGCGGATTGTCCACCGGTACACCGCCGTCGGTGTTCAACCGCAGGATCTTGCCGTGGATGTTGCCGAGGTTCTGCGCGTTCGCGCCGGTGGCGTTGTCCCCGACTCCCCAGTACAGCGTGCCGTCGGGCCCGAAGCCCAGCGCGCCGCCGTGGTGGTTCGGCGCCGCGCTCAGCGACGATTCGATCAGCAGCCGGTCGATTGTGGCACTGTTGCCGTCGACGATGAGGCGCGACAACGTGTTTCGTGTGGTGTCCGCGGCGACGTAGGCCACGTAGATGCGACCGTTGGTGGCGAAATCGGGATCGACGGCGAGCCCGCCGATTCCGCGCTCCACTTCGGTGCGCACCGCGAGGGTGATGAGCGGGTCGTCGCGCAGGACGCCGTTCTCGACAACCCGAATGGCGCCGGCCTTCTCGGCGACCAGGATGCGGCCGTCGGGCAGGAACCGGAAGTCCACCGGGGATCTCAGGCCCTCGACCACGGTGGCGCGTTCGTAGCCGATGAACACCGTCTGAGTGTGGCGGTGCCCGCTGCTGCCGAGCAGTCCGAAGGTGAACAGGTTGAGCAGACCTGCCGCACCGTGGATGTGGAAGCCGCTGCGCGCATCGCTGACGGTCACCTCGAAGCTGTCCTGACCGGTGTAGGTCGCCCCCGGGGTGTAGAGGAACGTGCCATCGGCGTTGACGACGACCGACCCGTGCGCCGGCCGGGTCGCTGTGTAGGTCAACCGACTGGAGTCGGCGTCCTCGGCGTGCAGACTACCCACCACACGGCCGTCGACGACAGCGTTCTCGGCGGGCTGGTGATTCAGCGTCGGGGTCTTGTTGTCGAAGAGTCGCTCGAAGAAGCCGGGCTCCTCGGCTTCGGCGGCGGTTGCCGCGGCCTGGGTCGGTGACGAGGACGCCTCCTGGTCACGGTCGGCCGAGTCGGTGGCCGAGTCGGTGCGGCTGGGTTCGGTGCCGGTGTCTGCGGGTGCCGAACCTTCGAGGTCGCGCTCCGGCACGGTGGCGTCGGCCTCCGGGGCTTCCTCGTCCTCCGTTGATTCGTCGCCCTCGGTTGAATCGTCGGAGCCCTCGGTCCCGGCGCCGGCATCTTCTGCCTCGTCATCGTCGGCGGTCTCGTCCGCGCCGGGGCCTTCGTCATCCCCGTCCGCCGGCGCTTCGTCCCTGTCGGGGCCGGCGTCCGGCGTTTCCGCGGTCGCCGACGAACGTGACGACGGGGCCGAATCCGCGGTCTCGGCCGATGCCACGGCCGCGCCGGTCAGCACTGCGGCCCCGGCCCCCAGAGCAAATGCCAGCCCGCCGACGCGCCCGACATAGCGGGCGTAGCCGTCAGAAGCCGGACGTCGTCCTGTGCACCGTGCCGATTCCCCCATGACGCCTCCTCAGCCGCGGTGCATCGCGAATGTGCAGCCGACGGTGCCGCAATGCCCCCGATTGTCGAACGGTAATCCGATGCGTTTGCTGAACACTGCGTTATCGCCGTGACGTCATCTTTTCGCCATGAGCTGGGCGTGAACGCCGAAGCGGCGAAGGTCGACCGGTACGCGCCGACCCGGGGGACGGTGGTCGGTCGGACCCGGCATCTGAGGATTCGGCACCCGACCGGCGCGCGCCGCCGGTTGCCACAACAGCACCAATAGGCTCAATGGGTGGTTTCAGCAAACGGTGGGGCTTACACTCCCAACGATGCGGGAGCGTAGGGGCGCCCCGCGCGGGCGAAGGGGGACGCCATGGGCAGGCATCGCGACACGGTGCAACGACGGCGGGCAGTGAAGGACGCCGCGGCGGCGGTGGGCACGGCGGCGATGGCAGTCGCAGGCGCCGTCACGATCGGCGTCGCACCCGGTATGACGGCTGCCCCGGCGCTGACGGCCTCACTGCACTATCTGCGGGGCACCAACATCGGTTATCGGCCCAGCGAACAGGAGTTCCACCGCTTCATCGACGCGGTGGTCGACGGCACCGGGGTCGAGCCGCCGGACGCGCCATACGAGCAGGTCGGGTACAACGCCGGCTTCTGGCCGGTGTCCCGGGGCGGATTCAAGGATCTGACCTTCGACAACTCCGTCCGTCAAGGGATGCAGTCGCTGCAGGCCGAGCAGCCCGCCGGTTCCGACCTGATCTTCGGCTACTCCCAGGGAGCGGTCGCGGCCTCGCTGTACAAGGCGGACCACACCGGTAACACCTACCTGTTGGTCGCCAACCCGAACCGCGCCAACGGTGGAATCATGCAGCGGTTCAACGGAATCAAGATCCCCATACTCGACTTCACCTTCAACGGAGCCACCCCGAACAACGGTGACCCGACCTACGACATCGTGCGCCAGTACGACGGATGGTCGGACTTCCCGACCTACCTGTGGAATCCGATCGCCGTCGCCAACGCATTCATGGGAATCCTGCTGGTACACGGAAACACTCAGCTGGAACTGACCGCTGCCGACTTGGACGCTGCGAAGAACTCGGGCGATCCGGACTACTACCAGTTCGATGCGGGCTCCAAGACCCACTACTACGTGATCAAGACCTACCCGGTGCCGCTGTTGATGCCACTGGATGCGCTGTTGCCCGACGCGATCATCGCCGCGCTAGACGCGCCATTGCGTCGCTTCATCGAACTCGCCTACGACCGAAGCGATTACAGCGTGCCCACCCGTGCGAAGTTCTTCGGGCCACTCACGCCACGCGAACCCAGCACCATGGCCGAGCTTGCCCCCGGTCCGTCCCAGCTCGTTGCCGACGCGTCGGACACCGATTACCAGTCCGAGGACGCCCGGAGCGGGCCCGACCACCACGGCAGCGCAGGCGAGGCGGCCGCCCTGGATGCGGTCGAGGGCACCGCGGTCGCCGACGACGATATCGACTCCGGTGCTGCGGTCGGCGGCGAATTCGTCGCGGACGAGGGCGAATCGGTGGAGGAAGCCATCGAGAAAACTACCGAGGAAGCCACCGAGGCAGAGGCAGAGGCAGCCGCCGCCGGCGACGATGACTGCAGTCAGGCCGGGGACACCGCCGGAGACTCCGCGGGCGACACCGCCGGGACGCCCGACAGCACCGCCGAGGAATCCGCGGCGGGCAGGGGCGCCGCCTCTACCGCGGCCTGACGGTCAAGACGATCGCGAAGGAGTTCCGGACGCCGCGGTGTTGATCCACGGCGGGCGTCGGTCTTAGCTTTCGAACATGACCTCAGTGCTCATCACGGGCTGCTCGTCCGGCTACGGCCTGGCCACCGCTCGACGCTTCCTCGACGAAGGCTGGAATGTGCTGGCCACCATGCGAACTCCGCGTCCCGACGTGCTACCCCGATCGGACCGGTTGCGGGTTCTCGCCCTCGATGTGACCCGGGCGGACAGCATCGCGGCCGCGGTGCAGGCCGCCGGCCCGATCGATGTGCTGGTCAACAACGCCGGCATCGGTGCGGTCGGCGCCTTCGAAGCCACCCCGATGCAGACTGTCCGGGAGTTGTTCGACACCAACACCTTCGGTGTGATGGCGCTGACCCAGGCCGTCGTGCCGCAGATGCGGATGCGCAAGTCCGGTGTCATCGTCAACGTCACGTCCAGCGTCACCCTGGCGTCGATGCCGTTGGCGGCGGCGTACACCGCCAGCAAGGCGGCGATCGAGGGCTTCACCGGGTCGCTGGCATTGGAGCTGGGCTTCTTCGGAGTCCGGGCCAAGCTCGTCGAGCCCGGCTACGGCCCGTCGACGCAATTCGCCAGCAACGGATCTCACCGCATGACCGAAGTGATTCCCGCCGAGTACCAGGCGTTCGCCGCGCCGATCATGGAGTCCTTCGCATCGCCCGCGGCGGTGACCACGCCGGACGACGTCGCCGACGTGGTCTATCGGGCCGCCACCGATGTGACCGACCGTCTCCGATATCCCGCCGGGGCCGACGCCGTGGCGCTGGCGCAGGCCCGGACCCAGATGCTCTGAGTCCGGGCCCACGCTGTCGGCTGAGCTCTGAGTGCCGACGATCAGTGCCGCCAGAAGTTGTTGTGGTGGCGGTGGCGCTGGTGCCAGGTGTGCATGACCGGGTTGTGGCTCTGTTTGTCGGGTGTGGCGACGATGGCGTGGCTGCCGTTGGTGGTCGTGCTGCTGACCGCCGCGCCGGCGGCGCCGGCCAGGCCCAGTCCGAGCGCGCCGCCCAGGATGCCGGCCGAGACCAGGGGCAGGGCGATGATTCGGGTGATCTTGTTCATCTCGAAAACTCCTGTAGCAGTGTGCTTTTGATCGTGTGGTCCGGTGTGTTCCGGCGATGAGACAAGAATGCCGGTTCTCCGGTCGCGCGTCTGTCCGTCGGCCGGCGGATGCGGGGGTGGAATCGTGTGTCCCCCGATCGGTGGACCCCGCGCTAGCGTGTGCGGGTGGGCGACGTCGATCCGATGGAAGTGCTGATGTCGCTGCTGCGGCCCGAAGCGGTGCTGTCGAAGGTGATCACCGGCGGCGGACAGTGGAGCGTGCGGAAGCCTCGCTACGGAGATCCGGCCTTCTGCCTGATGCTGGAGGGCTCCTGCGTCCTCGACGCCGACGGGCTCGACGCCGTGGTGCTGCACCGCGGCGACTTCCTGCTGCTCCCTCAAACCCCGGAGTTCACCCTGGGCGCCGACCGGGACCTGCCGCCGGTGTTCAGCGCGCTCGACCATTCCCGCCGCACCCGCCATGGCGGCGCATCCGAGCCGGTCACCATGCGCATGCTCGGCGGCTATTTCCGCTTCGACCCGGCCCATGCAGCGCTGCTGGTCACACTGCTGCCGCCGCTGATCCTGGTGCGTGCCGACGCCGCCGGTGCCTCGCGACTGCACCGTCTGGTCGAGTTGATCGCCGAGGAAGCCGACGCCGACGGCGCCTGCCGCGAGCCGATCCTGCAACGACTGGTCGAAGTGCTGCTGATCGAAGCCGTGCGCGTTCACACCGGTCCGGCTCTCGGCGGCGCGCAGCGCGGCCTGATCGCCGGGCTGGCCGATCCCGTCCTCGCACCCGCCCTGCGTGAGCTGCACGCCGATGTCACCCGGGGTTGGACCGTCGAGCAGCTGGCCCGGACAGCGGCGGTCTCGCGGGCGGTGTTCGCCCAGAGATTCACCCGCACGGTCGGCATGCCGCCGATGCAATACCTGCTGGAGTGGCGGGTGGCGCTGGCCAAGGGCCTGCTGCGCGCCGAACGACACTCGATCGCCCACGTGGCCCGGTGCGTGGGCTACCAGTCGCCGACGGCTTTCACGACCGCATTCACCCGGGTGGTGGGATGCTCGCCCACCGAGTTCGCGCGCGCCCCAGTGAGCTGAGTCGCTTCGCGACTGGGTGCATGAGTCGCTTCGCGACTGGGTGCATGAGTCGCTTCGCGACTGTGGCCTGCGTTACGTCCTGCAGCGCTCAGAGCGCAGCGGTGGGATCGTCGGAACGAGACACCCAGCGACGAAAGGCCCGTCATGACGCAATGCCGCAGCTGCGGTGCCGAGCGGCCGTCCTGGCTCGGTGAACCGCACCGATGTGTCGGGGACGCCAATCTGTCGTGGCTGACGTTTCACCAGCTGAGTGCGCACGCGGCCATGGCGTGGCGTCGCCGGCTGCTCGATGAGCTGCCCTGAACCGCTCGGCGGCCGACTGTGCGGGGCACGGCCCTCGCGGTAATGTCGAGGACCAGTCGCAGGGAGATTGGTAGCAATACATGGACGTCGTACTCGGTTTGTCGATGACCGCGTCATCGATCCGCTGGGTACTTGTCGACGGCGTGACCAGCGAAGACAGCCGCACCATCGACCGCGGCACCGTGTCCGTCGACGCCGCGTTCACCACCGAGAGCCTGCTGGACCGGCTGTTGAGCCGACCTGTGCACGCGATCGGGCTGACCTGGACCACCGAGGCGGAAAGCACCGCCAGCGCGGTCTGGCAGGCGCTGACCGACCGGGCCGTCGAGAATGTGATCGCAGTGTCCGACGTGGAGGCCGCCGAGGCCCTGGCCTGCGGGATCGCCGATCTGGCCGGTTGCGAGCGAGTGGTCGTAGGCGTGGCCGAGCCCGGCACGTCGGTGATCGCTGCCGTCACTCCCGACGGGGTGACCGCCGACCGCGTCGATCCGGCGGCGCTCACCGACGTCGACGGTCTGGACCCCGACGCCGTCTTCGTGCTCGGCTCGGGGGACGTCGCCGGGGTGGTGTCCGAGCTGAAGCAACACCTCCAGGTGCCGGTCGTCTCCGCCGACGAGGCCGAGCTCGCCGTGGCCAGGGGGGCGGCGCTGGCCTCGGCATCGGCGGTGTCGCTGCTGGACGCTGCGGCGTCCCCGGCCCGGCGCAGACCGTCGCCCACGGCGACGCTGGCGTCGGTACTCGGTGCCGCGGTCGTGACGTTCGTCGTGTCGCTGTCGGCCGCGCTGGGCATGAGCCTGACGCCCGACGACCCGGCGCCGCAGATGGCGCGCGCGGTGACCGAGCCGGTCGCCGAACCTGCCGAGGCACCGGCCAGCACACCGGCACCGGTCAAGGCAGCTCCGCCGGAGCCCGAAGCCGTGCCCGCACCGCCGCCACCGGCGCCGCCGGTCGCCGAGCCGGTCGCCGTCGAGCTTCCGGTCCCGGCAGCACCCGCCCCGCCGCAGGCCCCGCCGCCGGTGTACGACGAGCCGGTCGCGGCGCCACCTGTCATCCCACCCGCGCCGGCCTATGTGCCGCCGCCGCCACCGGACAACTATCTGCCGCCCGCCCCGGCCGCCCCCGCCTATGTGCCCCCGCCCGCCGCCCCGCCCGCACAGGTGCCCGCGATGGTGCCGCAGGTGCCACCGGCGCAACAGCCGCGGCTGCGCGATCGGATCATCGAGCGCATCCCGATCATCAACCGCTTCCACGAACCGCAATATCCCTGATCTGAATCCCCGCCGGAGGTAGTCGGCGTCGGCATCGCGTCCCACGCGCGGCGAGTCGTGCCACGGGCCGAGGCGGGGTGCGGTCCGGCGGTGGCGGGATCTGTGGTTCGCCGTACGGTGGGACGGTATGAGCCCCGAGGCGAATCGCTCCGTCCTGCAGGTCGGCCCGCTGATGCCGTCGCTGTCGCGCACCCTGGCCGACGACTATGCGGCCTGGCAGCTACCCACCGAATCCGCCGACCGCACCGCATTTTTGGCCGAGCACGGCGCACACATCACCGCGGCGGTGACGTCGGGGCGCACCGATGTCGATGCGGCGTTGATGGACGCGCTGCCCAATCTGGGCGCGGTGGTCAACTTCGGCGTCGGCTACGACAACATCGATGTGGCCGCCGCGACGGAGCGGGGCGTCGCGGTGAGCAACACCCCGGACGTGCTGACCGATTGCGTGGCCGATACGGCCGTGGGGTTGGTGATCGACACGCTGCGGCAATTCTCGGCCGCCGACCGCTATGTGCGCGCCGGACGCTGGCCGGTCGACGGCATGTACCCGCTGACCCGACAGGTCAGCAACTCGAACGTCGGCATCATCGGCCTGGGCCGGATTGGTTCCGCAATCGCTCTGCGGCTCAAAGCATTCGGATGCACAATCAGCTACCACAACCGCCACCAGGTGCCGGATACGCCCTACACCTACGCGGCGTCCCCGGTGCAGCTGGCCGCTTCGGTGGACGTGCTCGTGGTGGCCGCAGCCGGCGGCGACAGCACTCGCGGGTTGGTGAGCCGCGAGGTGCTCGACGCACTGGGCCCGCACGGCTACCTGATCAACATCGCCCGCGGCAGTGTCGTCGACCAGGACGCATTGGTCTCGGCGCTGGTCCAGGGTCGGCTCGCCGGTGCCGGTCTGGACGTCTTCGCCGACGAGCCACAGGTGCCCCCGGCGCTGTTCGCGCTCGACACCGTGGTGCTGCTGCCGCACGTGGGAAGCGGCACGGTGCAGACCCGCGCGGCGATGGCAGCTCTGACGCTACGCAACCTTGACGAGTTCCTGGCAACGGGCGAACTGGTGACGCCGGTGCCGCTGCCTGCGGCGGCGAACTAGGTCCGAACCGACTCAACGCCGCACGTTGCATCCAGCTGCAACGTTGTGGCAGTGCCCACCGCCACTGCCGCCGCAGGTGCCACAGTGGCACCGGCAACCCTGGTTCTTCAGCTTCTCGGAGATCTCATGGTCGTCCTTGCCCATCACATGCTCCTTTCCGAATATGTCGAGGCTAGGCCGTTGACGACCACCGCGTTCGGGATTTGCGATCTCGGTCGTTCATGACGAGTTCTCGTGACGGCATGACTGTGTCGGGACACCCGACGCCCGCGCGTCACCGGCTCGACAGATCGCTTTCCGACACTTCGCCGTGTCGCCGAACCTCAGCCGTCGCGCCGTCCTCAAGGGTGCGGTCGGCCTCGCCACCGTCCCGCTGCTCGGGTTCACCGCCGAACCTCGACGTGGCGTCGTCGCCACCGATCCGTTCACCCTCGGGGTGGCCTCCGGGGAGCCGAGCCCCGACGGGGTGGTGATCTGGACCCGGTTGGCACCGCGGCCGCTGGCCGATGACGGACTGGGCGGCATGCCGGCGCGCGTCGTGGACGTGGAGTGGGAGATCGCCGACGACGAGACCTTCACCCGGATCGCTCGGCGAGGGGTGGTCACGGCGATACCCGAGTCGGCGCACAGCGTGCACGTCGAAGTCGCCGGGTTGCGGCCCGGCGGCGAGTACTTCTATCGGTTCCGGGCCGAGGGCTATCTCTCGCCTGCGGGCCGGACCCGGACCGCGCCGGCAACCGACGCGCTGGCGTCGCCGCTGACGATGTGTTTCGCCTCGTGCTCGAACTTCGAGCAGGGCTGGTTCACCGCCTACCGGCGGCTCGCCGAGGAGCAACCGGATCTTGTTCTGCACCTTGGTGATTACCAATACGAGTACGCGGCCCGTGCCGGCGCGGTGCGCACCCACATCGGCCCCGAGACGGTGAGCCTGGCCGGCTACCGGCAGCGCTACGCGCAATACAAGACCGACGCGGATCTGCAGGCTGCGCATGCCGCGGCGCCCTGGCTGGTGGTGTTCGACGACCATGAACTGGACAACAACTGGGCCGGTGAGGTGCCGGAGGAGCCCCAGCCCGACTTTCCGGCCCGGCGCGCGGCCGCTCTGCAGGCCTACTACGAGAACATGCCGCTGCGCTCGTCGGCCCGGCCCCGCGGCATCGACATGCAGCTGTATCGGCGCATCCAATGGGGCGCGCTGGCGACGTTCCACATGCTCGACACCCGCCAGTACCGATCCGATCAGGCCTGCGGCGACACGTACCGCAGCGACTGCCCGCAGCGCCACGACCCGCTGCGCACATTGACCGGCCCCGCGCAGGAACAATGGCTGCTCAACGGTTTTCGGCAGTCGAGAGCCCGGTGGGATCTACTCGGCCAACAGGTGTTCTTCAGTCAGCTCGACCTCACGCCGGGCCCGGAACGCGGATTCAACCCCGACGCATGGGACGGCTACGTCGCCAGCCGCGACCGGATCACCGCGGGGATGGTGAACTCGCCGGTGCGCAACGCGGTGGTGCTGACCGGTGACGTGCACGCGCATTGGGCCGCCGAGGTCTACGAGCGCGCCGGCGACCCGCTGTCCCGCAGGGTGGCAACGGAATTGGTGACCACGTCGATCTCGTCGGGAGGGGACGGCTCGGACACCCGCGCCGACGTCGAGGCCGTTCTCCCGGAGAACCCCGCCGTCCGGTACTTCAGCAATCGCCGTGGCTACGTGCGCACTCGGATCTCCGCCGCGGAGATGCGCGCCGACTTCCGGACGGTCCCGTTCGTCACCCGCCCGGGCGCGCCGGTGCAGACGGGTGCGTCGTTCACCGTTCCCGACGGTCTGCCCCGTCTGCTGTGAGCGTCGGCGTCAGGTGCTCGCCGTCAGCTTGATGGCGGCGATCCCGAGCCGGTCCACCGCGTCCTCCCATTCCGGGAGAGTGGGCAGCCGGCCGTCCCGGAATCGCAGACCCAGCTGTCGCTGACCTTTCTTCGGACCGTAGGAGGTGGCGACCCGCTCACAGATGTGGGCGACGGCCGCCCGGTCGGTGATCAGTTCGCCTCGCATGGTGCGGGTGCTGCCCAGGTGGGAGACCTGCGCGTCGGCGCCACCCGCGAAATTGTGCTTCCACGGGGCTTCGAGCACCACGTACAGCTCACCCTCGAGCCGGTGCGCGCTGACCGGCGTGGAGTACTGCTTACCGGACTTTCGCCCGGTGAAGCCGACGAGCATGAAATCGCCGAGGAATCGGCCCAGCGGGGTCCGCAGCGCGGCGCGCAACGTCGGGTTGACCACGCGCAGCAGAGTGTCCGGGGGATGAGCGGCATCGACGAACGGCTGATCAGTCATGCCACCACGGTATTCGGCGGGACGAGCAGCGCCGCTGAACATGTCGGAATCGACGCGACGTGGTAAGAATGCTGCACCCTGCGAAGTACGCCGTCGCGTCGTCTGAACCGGACCGCCCGAAACGGGCAAACCGGCCTCAACGCAATTGACGAGCGTCCGGGCGGCCCCGGCAAACATGAGGTAGCTTCTATCGCGATACCGATTGGCCGCAGCCGAGGAGAGCACCGGTGAATGCGACACCATTCGGGCACTATCGGCTTCAAAAGCTGATCGGCCGGGGCGGGATGGGCGAGGTCTACCAGGCCTACGACACCAAGACCGACCGTGTCGTCGCACTGAAGGTCCTGCCGCACAGCATGGCTACCGATGAGACCTTCCAGGCCCGGTTCCGGCGCGAGTCCCAGGCCGCCGCCGGCATCAACGATCCCCACGTCGTGCCCATCCACGGCTACGGCGAGATCGACGGCCGTCTCTACCTGGACATGCGCCTGATCGAGGGGCGCAACCTCGGCACCATGCTGCAGGAGACGGAGAAACCGCTCGGGGCGGCGTTCGCCGTCACGGTCGTCGAGCAGGTCGCCAACGGACTGGACAGCGCGCACCGGCTCGGTCTGATCCACCGCGACATCAAACCGTCCAACATCCTGATCACCGGACGGGACTTCGTCTACCTGATCGATTTCGGACTGGCCCGCACCGCAGGCGAGAAGGGCCTGACCACCGCCGGCAGCACTTTGGGCACGCTGGCCTACATGGCGCCGGAGCGCTTCGAGGGCGGTGAGGTCGACGCCCGCTCCGACATCTACGCGCTGACCTGTGTGCTCTATGAATGTCTCACCGGCGCAAGGCCTTACCCGGCGGAGAGCCTGGAGCAGCAGATCGCCGGGCATATGGTGTCGCCGATTCCGCGTCCCTCCGACGTGGATCCGCGACTGGCGGCCTTCGACGAGGTCATCGCCAAGGGCATGGCGAAGAAGCCCGCCCAGCGTTACCAGTCGGCCGGTGAACTCGCCCAGGCCGCCAAGCGGGCGCTCAACGCCCCGGCCCGCCGCACCGGCAGCAGCTCACGCCACGCTGCCCGGCCCGAACGTGCCACGCCGCGCAAGGGGCTGATCGTGGCCGGCGCCGGGGTGCTGGTCGCCGCGCTGGTTCTGGTCGGGATCTGGGTGTGGGCGCCGTGGCGGGACCGCGGGCCGGGACTGCCCGAGGGGGCTGTCGACGCCATCGCGGCGACCGTGCCCGCCGACATCCGGGACACCGGCCGCCTCGTCATCGGCGTGAACGTCCCCTATGCACCGATGGAGTTCAAGAATGCCGACGGTCAACTCGTCGGGTTCGACATCGAACTGATGAGCGCGGTCTCGCGGGTACTGGGCCTGGTGCCCGACTACCGCGACACCGCTTTCGACGAAATCCTGCCCGCGGTGGTCGACGGCACCTTCGACGTCGGGATGTCGGCGGTCACCGACACCAAGGAGCGCGAAGAGCTCGTCGACTTCGTGACCTATCTGCAGGCCGGTACGCAGTGGGCCCGCCGCCCCGGCACCGCGCTCGGCCCGGCAGCCGCTTGCGGGCTCAAAGTCGGTGTGGCAGAAGGAACTCTGCAGGAGACCAAGGAGCTGCCCGCCAAAAGCGACCAGTGCACGGCGGCGGGAATGGCTCCGATCGAGATGGTGGTGTTCAAGAACCAGGACGAGGTCACCACCGCGCTGATCAAAGGTGAGGTGGACGCGATGTCCGCCGATTCCCCGGTGACGGGCTTCGCGATCAAACTCAGCCGGGGGGATCTGGTCCCTGCCGGGGATGTGTTCGACTCGGCGCCGTACGGATGGCCGGTCGCGAAGGGGTCGGGGTTGGCGGAGTCGCTGCGGCTGGCATTGGAGCACCTGATGGAGTCCGGTGAGTACCGGGCCATCGCCACGATGTGGGGTGTCGAGCGCGGGATGATCGACAAACCGGTCGTCAACGGCGCCACCAAGTGATGCGCGACGTGATGCGCGACACCCCCGTGTAAACGTCTCCCGGGCGGGTACGTCGGCAGTTCACGACGATTCCTGAGGAGACGCCGATGAGCGACGACAAAGCCGCCCAGACTCGAAAGAGCTTCGCGGAGACGGTGAAGGGCAAGGCCAAAGAGCTGGCCGGCGCCGTCACCGGCAACGATTCGCTGACCGCCGAGGGGCAGCTGGAGCAGACCGAGGCCAAGAAGCGCCGCGAGGCCAGCCGGGTCGAGGCCGAGGCCGACGCCACGGCGGCGCAGGCCCGTGAACAGGCCCGGGAGGCCGAACTCGAAGGTGCGCAGCAGCGGGCCGCGGCCGAGGTGCGCGCGGCCACCGCGGAAAGCGCGGTGCGCGGCGAGCAGGCCGCCCAGCGGCAGACCGTCGAGCAGGCCGGTCAGCGTGATGTGGCCGAGGCCCGCACCGCGTTCGAGTCCGAGGTCGAACGCGAGGTGCAGCGCGCGACCGAAGACCGACGCGAACAGGTCGCCGAGGCTGCCGAGGAGTACCACGAGGCCGCTGCCGGCTATCAGCAGGCCGCCGAGGAAGCCGTGCAGACCAAGGCCCAGGCCGAACGGCTCCGCCGCCGCGCCGAGGGCAGCGACGACCCCGGCCGGCCCTGAGCGCAGATGACCCCCCAGCAGACATCCAGAGGAGTTGACGATGAGGATCACCGACATCCCGTTCGCCGTGCTGCGATTCCAGTACCGGCTGGCTCGTGTGCCGTTGCAGCTGTTCGAGGACCGGGTGATGGGCCCGGTCGACAGCGAGGCGCCGGCCCGGCTGTTCTACGAACGCACCATCGGCGCTGTCGACGCCACCGCCGGAGGCTTGCTGCGTGACAGCGACCTGGAGGAGCGGGGCATCACCCGCCTCGAGAAGGCCGCCGCGCTCGTCGAGGCCGCCCGCCTCGACGAGGTCGCCGAGCAGCAGCAGCACCAGGCCGCCGACGAGTTGCGGCGCAAACGTGAAGAGGCCGCGACCGCGCCGCAGCAGGCCGGTCAGGAAGCCCGCCGTCGGGTGCAGAACGCGCAGGAGAAGGCGGACAAGCGCACGCAGGACGTCGCACAGAGCGTCGCCAACCGGACCGCGCAGGCCAAGCAGGACGTCGACGAGGCGGCCGGTCAGAAGGTGCAGGCCGCCGAGAAGGCCAAACGCAACGCACAGGACCGCAGCCGGGCGGCGGAGAAGGTGGTGACGTCGGCCGCCGATCGGGAGCTGCAGGACGCGGCGGCCAAGCGCAGCGCCGCGACGGGTGCGCGGGCTCATGCCGACCGGCTGGAGGACCTCAGCGCCGCCGAGAAAGATCAGCGCCGAGCTGCCCGTCAGGACGGACTGTGACCGCACTTCCGCCTGACCCGGATCCGGCGAACACCCCCGGCCAGGAGCCGTCCGGGGGTGTTCCGCCCGGTGAGACGCCGCCGGACTCGGCCCAGACCAGCGCCACGGCCAACCCAGATCCGGCCGCGGGCCGCAATCTGACGCCGCGGGCCGTCATCACCTTTGTCGCGGTGGCGATCTTCGTGGCGTTGTTCGCCGCGACGGCGATCTATCTGATCGTCGACATTCTCGGCTAGATCCCCGCGCCGCAGCGATAGTCCAGGCACACCGTGGTGCCGTCGCGACGTCCGCTGATGGTGCAGTGGTCGGTGAGCGCGTGCATCAACGCCACCCCGCGGCCTCGCGGGTCGTTGGGTCGCGGCGCGCTCGGCGGACGCCAGCTGCCGTGGTCGGTGACGCACACGCTCAGGGACTGGGTGGCCGGCTCGAAATCGGCGCGGACAGTCATCGGCCCCGCTGCGGGGTGATCGGTGTAGGCGTGGTCGACGCAGTTGGCCAGCGCTTCGTTGACGGCCATCAGGATGTCGTTGCGTTGCACATCGGGCACCCCGCGGTCGCTCAGCCATTCGCCGATCCGCCGGCGCAGGTGCGCGGCCTCGGTGGCCGTCGCCGCGCCGCTGACCGTCAGCTGTTGGGATGTGGCTGACGTCTGCGGTGCTGCGATAACAGTCATACTTTTCGGGCTACCCAGCCGTGCGCAAGATCAGTCAACGGATTTCGTGGGTTTCAGGACATTGCTATCGGTCTGCTACCGGGCTGCTACCGGACTGCGTCGAGAAACCCGCCGACGGCCATGGCGGCGCCTCCTAGGCTGGGGTGATGACGACGACGTCGTTGCCGCCCGGCCCGCCGTTGCCTGCGGCGTTGCAGGCCGGGCTGATGTTGGGCTGCGGTCCCCGCTTCGTCGCCGCGTGCCGACGCCGGTACGGGCCTGCGTTCACGCTGCGCGTGGCCTCGATGGGCACGCTGGTCTACCTGACCGACCCCGCCGACATCAAAACCGTCTTCGCCGGCGATCCGGACGTCTATCACGCCGGGGAAGCGAACTCGATGCTCAAGGGCCTGCTCGGGGACACCTCGGTGCTGGTGGTCGACGGCGAGCGGCACCGCCGCCGCCGGCGGCTGATGCTCGCGCCGTTCGCCCGGGACGCGGTGGCCGCGCAGACCCCCGTCATCGCGCGGATCGCCGCCGACAACATCGCCGGTTGGCCGGTCGGCAGGATTTTTCCGGCCGCCCCGAAGATGTCGCAGATCACCCTGGAGGTGATTCTGCGGACGGTGATCGGCGCCGGCGACCCGGCCCGGCTGGCCGCACTGCGCGAGGTGATGCCGAGGGTGCTCAGCGTCGGGCCGTGGGAGACGCTCGCGATCGCCAACCGCGATCTGCTGCGTCGTCGACCGTGGCGCACGGTCCGCGCAGCCATGGCCGAAGCAGACCGCCTGCTCTACGCCGAGATCGCCGACCGGCGCAGCGACCCGGATCTGGCCGCCCGCACCGACGCGTTGGCGATGCTGGTGCGTGCCGGCGAGATGTCCGACCGTGAGCTGCGGGATCAGCTGATGACCCTGCTGGTGGCCGGGCACGATACGACGGCGACCGGCTTGTCGTGGGCGCTGGAACGGCTGATCCGGCACCCGGAAGTGCTGGCCAAGGCCGTGCGGGCGGCCCACGAGGGCGACGACGACTACCTGGACGCGGTGGCCAGGGAGACGCTGCGCGCCCGGCCGGTGGTGTTCGACGTCGGCCGGGTGCTCACCCGCCCGGTCGAGTTGGCCGGTCACCGGCTGCCCGCCGGCGTCATGGTGATCCCCGGGCTGGTGGTGGTGCACGCCGATCCTCGGATCTATCCCGGTCCCGAGCGGTTCGACCCGGACCGGATGCTCGGCGCGACGCTGAGTCCGTCGTCGTATCTACCGTTCGGGGGCGGTAACCGACGCTGCCTGGGGGCGACGTTCGCGATGGTCGAGTTCACGGTGGTGCTGCGCGAGATCCTGCGCCGCGTCGAGCTGCAGACCACCACGGCGCGCGACGAGCGCAGGCGGCTCAAGCACGTGATCTTCGTGCCCCATCGGGGTGCGCAGATCCAGGTCAGGGCCCGGCGGGTGGTCGACGCGCCGGGCCCGGTCGCGGCGCCGAAGTGCCCGATCAGCGGGCCCGCGTGACGGGTGGGGTGTATCGTCGAGTTCAGGTTGAGTTCGCGGACAGTTGTTCCGCCGCCACGACGTGACAGGAACGTACTCGACCCGCGACGCGATCTTCTTCGCTCGCCCATTGTGCGGGGTTCGCCTCGTACCACCCAAGGACCTTTTTGTATGGACTCCTCTGAATTGTTCTCCCATCGACAGACCTCGCCCGCCGAACCGGTGCGCAACACGTCCGACGAGCAGGTGCAGAACCCCGTCTTCTCTGATCTACCGCAGAATGGATACTCCGAAAAGCGCTCTCGGTGAACGGGATTCCGCTCGCTCGGCGAGCGGCGAAGCCCATTCGTGTCACGTTGGCCAAGGAACTCGGCACCGGAATCGACGGCGCCTGGTGGCCGCATTCGGCGGCGATGGCCATGGAATTGCCGGATCTGGTCGGGGCACTGCACGCCCAACTCGGGGAGATCGTCGGTATCCGGGTCAACTGGTCGGCCACCGAAGGTCAGCTCGACCTTGAGACGATCGCCCACGCGGCACATCTGGCGCGTCCGGGTGAGCACCACCGCCGGCCGAGGCTGATGAATGTCGACGGGCGTACCGCATGCGCGAAACTTCTGGTGGTGCCGAGCATGACCTCGCAGGCGTTGGGCGCCATGGTGCTGCGCACCGCGGCCCGGCTGCCCACCTCCGGCGGGTCCGGCGACGGCCGTCTCTTTCAGACCGCGTGCGTGGTGATGCAGCTGGCCGAGGCCGAGAGCAAGAGCTGGGGCGAATTGGCAGACCGTGTCTGAAACTGCGGGGCCCGATGGGAGACGCGGAACACCGGCCTGCGGGTGTAGCGATCTCCAAAACCACACACGTGTGAAAACCTCTGCGGTGTAAGAACTTCGACCAGATTGGTGCGCGAGGGGCGGATTCTGCGGTCCGGCGTGATAGCCTGATCGAGGATGTCGGTCTGACATTCGTGCAAAGTGAGAGAAGAAAAAGTATGGCACAGGGAACTGTGAAATGGTTCAACGGCGATAAGGGCTTCGGCTTCATCGCTCCGGATGGCGGCGCACCTGATGTGTTCGTCCACTACTCGGAAATCAGCGGTAACGGATACCGCTCGCTCGACGAGAATCAGCGCGTCGAGTTTGAGGTGGAGCAAGGTTCCAAGGGGCCGCAAGCGGTCCGGGTGACCGCGGTCTAAACAGACTTCGAAATCCGTAGTGTGGGCTGGCAGGGCATCCCTGCCAGCCCACACTCTTTTCTTCAGCCAGGAAGGCTGTCATGAGCGATTCACAGACCACCTCCTCGACGCCGTCGAGCGAGGTCACACGCCAGCTGGGGGCGAACTGACCACCTCGGCCATCAGCGATGTCGCGGTCTTCTCGCACCTGACCGATGCGCAGGTCGACGAACTGGGCCGTGAACTCGACGAGATCCGCCGCCGGGTGGAGAACTCCCTCGGCGAGGCGGACGCCGCATACATCCGCCGCACGATCCGTTTCCAGCGGACTCTCGACGTACTCGCCCGACTGGTGATCGCGACGAGCAGACGCCGGACCGGCTGGGTTGTGGGGACGGCGATGCTGGCGTTCGCCAAGAGCGTCGAGAACATGGAGATCGGCCACAACGTCGGCCACGGCCAGTGGGACTGGATGAACGATCCCGAAATCCATTCGGCCACATGGGAATGGGACATGGTCGGGGTGTCCTCACAGTGGCGGTACTCGCACAACTACCGACACCACGTGTTCAACAACATCGTCGGGGTCGACGACGACCTCGGCTTCGGCATCATGCGGGTGACCCGGGATGTGCCGTGGAAGCCCGAACACCTGGCCCAGCCGTTCCGCAACATCCTGTTGGCGGTGATCTTCGAATGGGGGATCGGTCTGCACGGGGTGCATTCCGAACGGGACCGGCTGGTGGCGGACCCCGTCAAGGTGACCGCGGCCCGGATGGCCTTCGTGCGCAAGATCGGCCGACAGGCGTTGAAGGATTACGTCGTCCTGCCCGCCTTGAGCCTGACCCGTTGGCGCCGAACCCTGCTCGCCAACATCACGGCCAATTTGTTGCGCAATCTGTGGGCCTATGTGGTGATCTTCTGCGGTCATTTCCCGGACGGCGCCGAGAAGTTCACCGAAGACGTGCTGGAGACGGAGACCCGCGGGCAGTGGTATCTGCGCCAGATCCTGGGCTCGGCGAACTTCAACGCGGGCCCGGCGCTGGCATTTGCCAGCGGCAACCTGTGCTACCAGATCGAGCACCATCTGTTCCCCGACCTGCCGAGTAACCGCTACGCGCAGATCGCCGAACAGGTGCGGGAGGTGTGTGCCAGGTACCGTCTGCCTTACACCACGGGACCGCTTGCGCGCCAGTACTTTCAGGTGTGGTGCACGATCAACCGGCTTGCTCTTCCGGACCGGCAGAGCTGAGTCAGCTCACCAACGTCAGCGCGTGTCCGCGGCGCAGTTTGCCCGACGGTGTCTTCGGGATCATGCCGGGGGCGAGCACCACGACACTGCGGGGGCGGGCGTCGACCTCGGCGAAGACCTGGTGGGTGACCTCACGCTGGACGCGGCGCACCTCGGCGACGTCGTCGAAGTCCTTGCACTCCACCGCGACCGCGAAGGTCTCGCGGGAGTGTCCGGCGTCGAGGCGCACCGCCACCGCGCACCCCGGCCGGACGCCGGCGACGCGGCCGGCAGCGCGTTCGATGTCGGTCGGGTAGATGTTGCGGCCGGCCATGATGATGACGTCCTTGACCCGGCCGCAGACGACGACCTCGCCACCCTCGGTGACATACCCGAGATCGCCGGTGTCGTACCAGCCGCGAGCGTCCTGCGCGCCGATGAAGCCGGCGACGGTGGTGTAGCCGGAGGTCACCGCATCGCCCCGGACCTCCAGCACGCCGACCCCGCGGGCCGGAAGCTCGGCGCCGTCGGCGTCGACGACCCGCAACTCCAGGCCGTCCAGCGGTCGACCCAACGCCACCAGGCGTCGGGTGTGCCCCTTGTGCGCCGGGATCGCCCGGTGCAGCGCGGCGAGCATGTCTGCGTCCACCTCGTCGACGATCATCCCCGCGCCGCAGGGGGAGAAGGACACCGCGACGGTGGTCTCGGCCATGCCGTAGGCGGGGATGATCGCCTCGGGGTGCAGGCCGAAACGCGCACCGGCGTCGCACAGGTCCTCGACGTCGAGCGGGTCGACCTGCTCGGCGCCCGACAGGGCCCAGCGTAGCGAGGACAGGTCGAACTCCCCGGGCTCGGCCTGCCGCCGTAGCCGTTTGGCCAGCAGGTTGTAGGCGAAGTTCGGCGCCGCGGTCATGGTGCCCCGATACTTGTCGATCAGCCTGGGCCACAACAAGATATCGCGAAGAAAGTCCATCGGGGTGACCTTCACCAGAGCGGCGCCGTAGTACATGGGTACGGTCAGATAACCGGTCATCCCCATGTCGTGAAAACAGGGGAGCCAGCTCACGATCACGTCGGTGGCGATGTCGAATTCGCAACCGGCGGTCATCGCCTCGGCGTTGGCGACGATGTTGGCGTGGGTGATCTGCACAGCCTTGGGTGATCCGGTGGAGCCGGAGGTCAATTGCATCAGCGCGATGTCATCGTCGTTGCTGTCGACGGGGCCGACGGGTTCGTGGCCGAGTAGTTCGGCCACGGTCAGCACGGTCATCCCGCGTTCGGCCAGCACCGGGGCGGCGGTCAGGAACGGATCGGAGATCACCACCACCGTGGCCGCGAGCATGTCGATGACCGCCGCGGTTTCGGCGGCCCAGCGCAGCAGGTCGGTTCGGGGTGTGGGCTGGTGCAGCAGGGTGGCGCTGGCGCCGCGCATCCAGATTCCCTGGGCGGTCGGGGCGATCTCGACGGGGGCACCGGCGAGCACCGCGACGGCGTCACCGGGACCGACGCCGGCGCGGGACAGACCGCCGGCCACCCGGCCGGCACGGTGGTGCACCTCGGCCCAGGACTGCCGCACCGGAGCGTCGGGCTCCCCGGTGACAAAGGGCCGGGCGCTGCGCCGGGCGTTGTCGTACATCGTCTCGGTGAATCTGCTCATGACGACCCCTATGACTGAAGTCTGTGCAGGATGGCAGCCGCTGGAGTTCGACACTGCGGGAAGAGTGTGGCCTCCTCGGGTTCACCCCAGATGGGCCTCGGGCCGGGCGGTTCGAGGGTTGCAGTGGCTTCAATGTACAGGTGGCCGGACGTCTCGGCGGTAAACGCGCCGCAGCGTCACAAGAGAGCCCCGGCCTCGCCGCCAGTAACTGACTCGGGAGTAAGAAATTGCCGAAAGTCCTGCCGGAGGCTGGCGGGGCAGGGTAGACACAGTGCTCATGGGTGCGGGGTCATACGTGGGTCGAGTCGGTGGGTTGGCAGTCGCATTGGGGATCGGCGCGGCGGTGGTCGCCGGCGCGGGCACCGCTTACGCGGACGAAAATTCTGGCCCTTCGGCCTCGGAGTCCAAGGCGCAGTCATCGCAGTCAGCCGGGGCGGCCGCATCGTCGGCAACCACGGGTGATACCGAGAAAAGCGATGGGACAACCGCATCCGAGGATGGCGATCCGGGCGGCGAGAACGACTCAGCCGAGGATGCCGACGAAGACGCGGACGCCGACGCCGACGAGGACGAAGACGGGAACGCCGACGCCGACGCCGACGCGGACACCGACGGGGACGTCGACACCGACGAGGAGTCCGACCAGGATGGGGTCGACGTCGACGCGGACACAGACGGGGACGAATCCGCCCCGGGGCCGGTCGAGGACCGCCCGTCGTCGGGCACCGAGTCGGCCGTCGACGACAGCGAACCGGAGTTCACTGTCGGGGACGAGGTCGTCTCCGGCGATGGGTCGCCGGTCGCCGCGGTCGACAAGCCGGTAGTCGTTGAGCTGCCGGTCGAGGATCAGGCAACCGCCGTCGACGAGTCCACCGACGAGGCGGCACCCGCGACGGTCACCGAGCCGGTCCTCGACGTGCCCAGCGAGGGTGAGCCGGCCTCGGTGGTGCCCGCTGACACCGAGACCAGAGAGCTCTCGGATGCAACGTTGCCCGAACAGTCCTCCGACACCGGGGCGCCCACCCTTCCGGCGCTCGCATCGCTGATGATGTCGGTGTTGGCCGCCGGACGTGAGGCGACCAACGAGACCCCGCAGTCGGTGGGCGATCAGGTGGCCGCCAGCCTGGCCGCCGCCTCCTATCCGATCCCCACCGATGTGGTGGTCGAGGAGTGGACGCCGCCCTTGGAGTGGCTGCAGCGGATCCCGGTGCTGGGGCCGCTGCTGTGGACGCCGGTCGTCGGCGTGATCCACGCAATCCCCTTTGTGGGCGACTTTCTGCACCCGCTGATCGGGTTCCCGATCGACCACTGGGCACCGGAGGGCACTCCGCTGGCGCGCAGCTTCCGGGTGACGTCGTTCGACGGAACCCGCATCTTCGTCAACTTCATGCCCGCAAAAGGCCTGAAGGCCGGTGAAGCGGCGCCGACCGTGCTCAACGGGCCGGGTCTGGGTCTGCCGGGCGCCACCACGCTGAACCTGACCAAGGACGGTTTTCTGCCCAATGACGTGATCGGCATCGGCGCGCTGCGGGCGGCCGGCTACAACGTGGTGACCTGGGATCCGCGCGGAGAGTGGCGGTCCGAGGGCGTGATGCACCTCAACTCCCCGGACCTCGAGGGACGCGACATGTCGCACATCATCAGCTATCTGGCGACGCTGCCCGAGGTTGCGCTGGACGCCGTCAACGACCCGAAGATCGGGATGACCGGTGCGTCATACGGCGGCGGTATCCAATTGGCCACCGCCGCAATCGATCACCGGATCGACGCCATCGTGCCGACCATCTCGTGGAACAACCTCGTCGATGTGCTGTTTCCGCGCGGAGCGGTGAACAGCGGTTGGGGGACGATCCTTCCGACCGTGCTGGCGCTGACACTGGCCCGTGAGCACCCCCGGATCTTCCCGGTGGCGATCATGGGTGTGCTGTTCGGAATCGCGCAGCAGTCCGACATCGACCTGGTGGAAAGCTTCAGCTACGCCGATCAGATCCAGGACATCACCGCACCCACACTGTTGATTCAGGGGACCGTCGACACGTTGTTCACGTTGAGTCAGGCGCACGCCAACGCGGTGGGTCTGATCGAGGCGGGAACCACCACCAAGGTGGTGTGGTACTGCGGCGGGCACGGGGCGTGTCTGAGCGACCGCAACGACGGCTCGGTGGTCATCGACCGCACCCTGGGGTGGCTGGACCGCTACGTCAAGGGTGACGAAAGCGTCGACACCGGGGCACAGTTCGAATGGGTGGACCAGAACGGCCAGTGGTACGCGTCCAAGGAGTACCCGGCCCAGGGTTCGGCCGGTGTCATCGAGGCGATTCGCAGTCAGCGCAAGACGCTGCTGTATGTCCCGTTCGTCGGCGGGTCGGGACCGAATCCGCTCATCATCACGCGGGGCCTGATCGCGACGTTGCTCGGGTTGCCGTCGGCGGCGCCTGCGGTCAACGCGGTGAACCTGCGGGTGCCCGATGTTGCCGTCGACACCCACATCGTCGGGGCGCCGGAGCTGACACTGACGTACTCGGGAACCGGGACGGCCAAGCATGTGTACGCCCAGATCGTCGACGACGCAACGGGTCTGGTGCTCGGCAATCAGGCCACTCCGATCCCTGTCGAGCTGGACGGCGAGACCCGCACGGTGACCTTCTCGATGGAGCAGGTGGCGCACACCCTCAAGCCGGGGCAGTCGGTGACGGTGCAGATCGTGACCTCGACGTTCTCGTTCCTGAACTTCTACTCGTGGGGCAGCGTGACGGTCGAGGGTATGTCGGTCAAGCTGCCGACGGTCCACGCAGCTTCGGCGGCGGCCGAGGTGACTCTCGCGGCCTAGTTCTGAATCCGGCGGACACGGTCGCCGCCGTGAGGGTCATCAGCACGGCCCGCATCACCGATCGGACGTTGTGCCCGGTCACGTCCTCATCGCTGCGGCGACGCCGCGCGGCCAGGGTTGAGGCTTCGGTCGTTGCCGCACATGCATCGGCCACCAGAACCATTTGCCCATCAGAGCCGCGATGGACGGTGTCATCAGCGAGCGTACGACCAGCGTGTCGAAGAGCAGCCCGAGTCCGATGGTGGTGCCCACCTGGCCGATGACGATCATGTCGCTGACGATCATGCCGATCATCGTGAAGGCGAACACGAATCCCGCTGCGGTGACCACAGATCCGGTGCCGGCCATGGACCGGATGATTCCGGTGTTCACTCCGGCGTGCAGCTCCTCCTTCATGCGCGACACCAGCAGTAGGTTGTAATCCGCGCCGACGGCAAGTAGCACGATCACCGACATGGGCAACACCATCCAGCCCAGCGGGATCCCGATGATGTGCTGCCACAGAAGAACTGACAGACCGAACGACGTGCCCAGGCTCAACACCACGGTGCCGACGATGACGGCGGCAGCCGCGACGGCCCGGGTGAGGATCACCATGATCAGGAAGATCAGGATCAGCGATGCCACGGCGGCGATCAGCAGGTCGTAGTCGGCACCCTGCTGCATGTCTTTGTACATCGCGGCGCTGCCCCCGACATAGACCGTGGAGCCCTCCAGCGGCGTGCCTTTGATGGCATCGGCCGCCGCGACGCGCAGCGGATCGATGCGGGCGGTGCCTGCTTCGGTCAACGGGTCACCTTGATGGAACACGGTGAAGCGCACTGCTTTCCCGTCCGGGGACATGAACAGTTTGATGCCCCGCTGGAAGTCGGCGGTCTGGAACGCCTCCGGCGGAAGGTAGAACGTGTCGTCGTTGCGGGCGGTGTCGAACGCCTCGCCCATCGCCGTGGTGTCCTCCTGCATGGCGATGTTCTGATCCTGCTGCATCTTCTGCGCCTGGTATTGATTCAGCATGATCTGCTTCTGGTTCTTCATCGTCTGGATCATCGCGGGCATAAGGGCCGCCATCTGCGGCGTCAGTTGCGCCATCCGCTCGATACTGGGTACCAGCTCGGCGAAATCGTCGGACATCGTGCTGATGCCGTCGAGGCTGTCGAACACCGAACGCAGCGCCCAGCACATCGGGATGTTGTAGCAGTGCGGTTCCCAATAGAAGTAGTTGCGCAACGGCCGGAACTGATCGTCGAAATCCGCCAGGTGGTCCCGGACTTCGTTGAGGTTCGCCGACGTGTCCTTCATCTTGTCGGCCATCTCGCGGGTGACCTCAGACAGCTCCAGGGTGATCCGCTGCATCTCCTCCATCGAGTCGATGGTCACCTGCATCTCATTGGCCTGCTGCAAGGTGTTCTCCAACACGGTCTGCTGGAAATCGTTGTTCATGATCTGCCCGTTGCCGCTCTGGCTGATGGTGTACGCCAGCGACGCGTGCTTGATCGGCTTCCCGTCCGGGCGGGTGATCGTGGTGACCGAAGCGATTCCGTGCACCCGGGTCAACGCCTTGGCGATCTTCTCGATCACCAGGAAGTCCGCCGGGTTGCGCATATCGTGATCCGATTCGACCATCACCAGATCGGGATTCATCTTGGCGTCGGAGAAGTGCCGGTCGGCCGCGGCGTAACCCACGTTGGCGGGCACCCCGTCGGGCAGATAGATGCGGTCGTTGTAATTGGTGTGGTAACCGGGCAGGGCCAGCAGGCCGACCAGGCACAGCACGGTGGCCATCACCAGCACCGCGCCGGGCCAGCGGACGGTCGCCGACCCGAGTTTGCGCCAGCCTCGTGCCCGCCCATTTCCCTTGGGCTCCAGCACGTTGCCGAACCGCGTCACGATCGAGATCAGCGCCGGACCCAGGGTCAGCGCCGCGGCCACCACGATGATCATGCCGATGGCCAGCGGGAAACCCATGCTCTGGAAGTACGGCAGCCGGGTGAAGTGCAGGCAGGCGGTCGCACCGGCGATCGTCAGTCCCGAAGCCAGCACCACGTGGGTGGTGCCGTGAAACATGTCGTAGTAGGCCGACTCTCGGTCCATCCCCGATCGTCGGGCCCCTTGGTATCGCCCGATCAGAAAGATCGCGTAATCGGTGGCGGCGGCGATGGCCAGAGTCACCACCATGCTGGTGGCGAAGGTGGTGAGCCCGAAAACCTGGTAGTACCCGAGGAAAGAGACGATGCCGCGGGCCGACAACAGGCCGACGAAGACCATCGCCATGGTGACGACCGTCGTGACGACCGATCGGTAGATGATCAGCAGCATCACGATGATGATGCCGATCGTCACCGACTCGATCGTCCTCATACTGGCGTCGCCGACGATGTTCTGATCGGTGGTCAGCGCCGCCGGGCCGGTGACATAGGCGCTGACCCCAGCGGGCGCCTGGTTGCGGTCGACGATGGCCCGCACGGCGTGCACCGATTCGTTGGCCAGGGTCTCACCCTGGTCACCGGCGATGTAGACCTGCACGTAGGCAGCCTTGCCGTCGATGCTCTGCGCGCCGGCCGCGGTCAGGGTGTCACCCCAGAAGTCCTGCACGTGCTGCACATGCTCGGTGTCGGCGTTGAGCTGGCGAACCACCTCGTCGTAGAACGCGTGCGCGTCCGGACCGAGGGGCTCCTCGCCTTCGACGACGATCATCACCGAGCTGGAGGTGTCGTACTCCTCGAACTTCTCGCCGACGTGCTTGGTCGCGATCAGCGCGGGCGCATCGTTGGGGCTCATCGACACCGCGCGCAGCTTGCCGACCTCCTCGAGCTGCGGCACGACGGTGTTGAGCAGCGCGACGATGGCGATCCAGGCCAGCACGATAGGCACGGCGAATGTGCGGATGAAGCGCGGCAGCTTCGGGCGGGCGGGGGCCGCGTGCCGCGCCGGCGGGAGGGCGTCGGTGAACGTGGTCATGCTGCCTTCACCAGGCAGTAGGTGGCGGCGTTCAAGCCCTCGGCCGTCCTCTCGTCCTTCACCTCGTCATCGACGGTGACCCGGCAGGTGATGGATTGACCGTCGCCCTGAGCCATGATGTTCGGCATCACCGACGGCAACGTCGTCTCCAGGGTCAGTGACCAGGGCAGACTCACCTCGCCGGTGCGCTGTGGTTTTCCGTCCAGGTCGGCGTAGTTGATGGTCGCGGTGGAGCCGGTGCCGAAGATCTCGTACGTGACGACCTTGGGGTTGAAGTTCTCGGCGGTGTCGGCGTCCACCGGCGTGACGATGGCCTTGTCCGAGCCGAACACCGACCGCAGATTCGCCACCGTCACGGCACCGAGTGCCACCGCGGCGATCACCAGCACGGGCAGCCAGACCCGCTTGACAACGGTGATCACCGCGCGCGCCGGGTGCGATCGGCACAGCCGGGCAACGGCATTCTGGGAAAATCTCTGCGCGCGAAAGCTGCAGGCAAAGTCATGCCTTTCGACGAGGGACTCCGCAAGCCGCCAGCAGGCATGCGATCTGTTAGGCAATCTATGCGCACAACCGGATAGCGTCAATCCGGTTATAGCGTTATGGTAAGGCACATCACGAAATTGGGTTTCGTGGTTGACAAACTCTGCCGTGGTCTGATCACGGATGCCGGGCGCATCAGCGGCGCGTGCTCACCGCTGCGGGCGAGGTGGCCTGTCTGTCGGAAGCAGCTGTGCGACAGGAGGATTCGTGGGAGGGGTTCGTTCGGCTCGTCGAGCACCAGTGTCTCACCGGAACCGGCCGGGGGCTTTACGGTCTACAGCAAGACCGACGGCGGCAACTGTGGGAAGCGCGTCCGCGCGCGGCTGGTCCTGCTGATGAAGCTGGTGGGAACGAGCGCGGCGTGACGGATGCCTGCGCCCGGACATCGCGCCCGTGGTCCTTCGCGGGGTGGTCCTCCGCGGGTCATCGGGCTGCTGGCCGGCGCCGTCGGCGAGATCCTGAGCTGAGGCGGCTATCCGCTCGGCAGCCCTCCGTACACTCGGCGACATGAGTGCTGGGGATCCCGAGGCGGCGGGCCTGCGCAAGGATGCCGAGCGCAATCGACGGAAGATCATCGAAGCCGCCCGCGAACTCTGCGCCACCCGCGGGCTGGAGGCCACGTTGAACGAGGTGGCCCACCATGCCAACCTGGGAGTCGGCACGGTGTACCGGCGCTTCCCGACCAAGGACGCCTTGTTCGAGGCCATCTTCGAGAACGGGATCGATCAGCTCGTCGCGCTCGCCGACACCGCGCTGGAGGCCGAGGACTCGTGGGAGGGTTTCGCCTGGTTGGTGTGGCAGCTCTGTGAGGTGACGGCGACGGACCGCGGTCTGCGTGAGGTCGCCTTCAGCAAGGCCTACTGCGGGCGCCGGGTGGACGTCGGCCGGACGCGGCTGCATCCGCGCATCGCCAAGCTCGTCGACCGGGCCAAGCGCGACGGTTATCTACGGCCCGAGGTGTCGGCGACCGATATGCCGCTGTTGGGTCTGATGGCGGGGACGGTCAGCGAGTACGCCGGCGACGTGTCGGCCGACCTGTGGCGGCGCTATGTCGCGATCCTGTTGCAGGGGATGCGCTGTCGACCGGGCCAGGAGCGCCTGCCGGTCAACGCGCTCAGCCAAGACGGGCTGGAGTCCGCGATGAACTGCTGGGCCCCCACCGGTGCTGTGGAGTCGGACGCCCCCTAGTCGCTCGTCCGCTTGGCTGCTCGCTCGGTCCGCTTGGCTGGCGAGCCGCTCGGTCCGCTTAGCTGCCGAAATTGCGTCCACGGTCGTGTGGCCTGGCAGATCACGACCCTGGCCGCAATCTCGGCGGCTAAAGCCTCGGCGGCTAAGGCTAAGGCCCCGGCCTAAGCCTCGGCGCGCGGTAGCGCGAACTGCACCCCGACGAGCCGCTCGGACACCGACCAGAGCCGGGCGGCATCGGCCGCGTCGCGCGCCGGGCGATACACCTGCTGCTCGGCGGGGGCTCCGCTGAGATGCTGGAAACCGCTGGGCCCGTAGAATTTACCGCCCTCGGCGTCAGGGTGGGTGGCGGCGAACAGCGCGGGCAGCAGACCCTGATCGACGGTCTGGGTGAGGATCCCGAGCCCGGCGAGGCGGCGGATCAGCCGGACGCTGAGCGTATCTCCGGTGCGACCCATATGTGGCTGGGCTGCAAGCAGATTGGTGGCCGTCACGCCGGGATGCGAGACGTTGCTGCTGATGCCCCAGCCCGCCTGCCTGCTGCGGCGGTCCAGTTCCAGCCCGAACATCAGGTTCGCGATCTTGGACTGGCTGTAGGCCTTGGCCACCGCGTAGGACTTCTCGAAGTTGAGGTCCTCCCAGTTGATCGCGTTGCGCGCCGCCGAGATGCTCGACTGCGTCGTCACCCGCGCACCACCGGCTCTCAGCAGCGGAAACAGCCGCGCGGTCAGCGCGAAGTGTCCGAGATGATTGGTGCCCCACTGTAGTTCGAAACCATCGGCGGTGCTCTGGCGCCGGGGCGGGTTCATCACCCCGGCGTTGTTGATCAGCAGGTGGATGGGCCGGCCCTCGGTGAGCAGCTCGTCGGCGAACTCGGCGACCGACTGTAGCGACGACAGGTCCATCCGGCGGGTGTCGACCCGGGCTCCGGGTGTCGCGGCGCGGATGCTCTCGGCGGCGCGCCTGCCTTTGTCGGCGTTGCGCACCGGCAGGATCACCTCGGCGCCCGCGGCCGCCAGCCGGCCGGCCAGTCCGAAGCCGATTCCGTCGCTGCCGCCGGTGATCACGGCCGATTTGCCGTGCAGATCGGGTACGTCCACTGTGGCTTTACGTGTCATGTCGTCCACTGTGGCGAAGTCCCGGAACGTTATTCAGGGACTGTCGATCCGTTGATCGCGGAGCCGACCGAAACGCCCTGCGGGCCGTCGCGCAGATAGGACTGCGGGTCCGCGCCCAGGGCGGCGAGCTTCGCGTGACTCGGTGTCCCGGGTTCGGCGGTGAACACCAGCAGCGTGTGCAGCTGGGTGGGGTCGTGCAGGATCTGGCACTGCACCTCGAGCACTCCGAGCGCCGGATGCACCAGACGCTTGTCGAGTTCGTGCGCCGCGCCCACCAGGTGCTGTTTCCACAGGTCGGTGAACTCGTCGCTGCGGCTGAGCAGGTCGTCGACGATCTGGGCCGCTCGCGAGCCGGCCCCGTCCCGGGTGTAGCCCATCCGGGCCGCGGCGACGTAGTTGCGTCCGATCGCGGCGTGGTCCTCCGCCGGATATATCGCGCGCGAGGTGGGGTCGGTGAACCAGCGGTACAGGACGCTGCGCGCCAGCCCCCGGTGGACGGTCTGGTCGCCGAGCAGGGCCCGGGCCGCGGAGGTCTGCACCAGCGTTTCGCCGAGTGCCGACATCACCTGCGCCGGCGTGTCGGCGAGCCGCTCGAGGATACGCATCGTGGCGGTGCTGACGTGTTCACCGACGGCGGTGCGCGCGGGTGCGTTGTGGCCGGCCAGCAGGAACAGGTGGTCACGCTCGTCCAGTGTCAGACGCAGCGCACGCGCCAGCGAGGCGAGCACATCCGTCGACGGCTGCGGCCCACGCCGCTGCTCCATCCGGCTGTAGTAGTCGGTCGAGATCATCGCCAGTGCGGCGACCTCCTCACGCCGGAGTCCCGCGGCACGGCGGCGCTGGCCGTTGGGCAGGCCGACGTCCGCGGGGGTCAGCGCTTCGCGCCGGGTGCGCAGGAAGTCGGCCAACTGTCGTTGGTCCATCGGCTCAGTCTTCCCGCAGCCGGCGAGGTGTGCCAGGGATCGGCAAACCCCCTCAACTCCGGCGCCGGGACGGAGCCGCTTCGCTTACAGCGCCCACACCAGACCCAGCCCGGCGGCGCAGGCGAGCACCGAGGCGACCAGCGAACCCAGCGCGTTCGACAGCGCGCGCAGTCGCTGCTTCTGCTGCACCAATCGCACCGTTTCGAAGCTCGCGGTGCTGAACGTCGTGTAACCCCCGCAGAAGCCGGTGCCGAGGACGGTCTGCCAGGCCGTGGGCTGCCCGTGAAACAGCACCAGGGCAGCCAGCACACCCAGCAGGAACGACCCGGAAACGTTGATGCCGAACGTGGCCCAGGGAAACGGCGAGGACCACCGGCGTTTGACCGCGGCATCGATGACGAACCGGGTCACCGCGCCGAGTGCCCCGCAGACCAGGGTGAGCGCGACGATCATGCCGGCGCCCTCCGGGCGTGGGCCCCCGACGCGACCACGATTCCCAGCCAGGCCAGCACCGCTCCGGCGATCACGCTGGCCAGACCGTAGGCGGCCGCCACGGTGACGTCGGCGTGCGTCCCCAGCATCGAGATCTCCAGCGACAAGGTGCTGTAGGTGGTGAAGGCTCCGCAGCCGCCGGTGCCGGCGAAAAGCCGGGCCCGCCGGCGCCAGCCCGCGTCGTCGCCCGCGCGGGCCAACCCCTCCAGCAGCGTGCCCAACAGGAACGCGCCGACAAGGTTGACCAGAAACGTCCCCCACGGCCACTGGGTCGGGTCGTGCGGCAACAGCTCCTCCACCCAGTACCGGAGCGCGGTGCCGACGATGCCGCCACCGAAGACCCACAGCAGGGCGGCCGGCCGTCGATGCAGCGGCCTGGTGTCGGTGACGTCGGGATCGGTGGGCAGTTCCGAGTACGGGTCTGAGGGCCGATCGTCCGGTTCGGCCGCCTGCGCACTCATGAACGCACCCCTCGACGACGACGGTGGGAAGTAGTCGCTGCCACCGCCGGCTCAGCGGTGCCGGACGATCCAGCAGATCGCGGTACAAAGTACACGGGCAGCTCCCAGCCAACGTCTCGATTGGTAGGAACCATCAGCCCGTGGGCGGTTCGAGCGTCGTCGCTCCGGCGAGATCCATCACCGTCACGCAGCACGTTACCGGGCAACCGAGATGCCGCAAGCGCGACGCTCTCGGACCCGGGCCGTCACCCGAGGTACCCGCGGTTTGATCCAGATCACACTGTGGGTACCTCGGGGTGATGGAACGGCTCAGTGGCCTGGACGCGGGTCTGTTGTACAGCGAGTCGGCGACGGTGCCGATGCATGTCTGCTCGATCGTCGAACTCGACACCTCGACGGTTCCCGGTGGCTACACCTTCGAGCGGTTCCGCGACGAACTGGCCACCCGGATCCCGGCGCTGCCGGAGTTCCGGGCGAAGATCGCCGACAGCCAGCTGAACCTGGACCATCCGGTGTGGGTGGAGGACAAGGACTTTGACCTGTCGCGGCATCTAAACCGGATCGCGTTGCCCTCCCCGGGCGGGCCCGACGAACTGGGTCAGGTGTGCGGCCATATCGCCTCCGTCCCGTTGGACCGCAGCAAGCCGCTGTGGGAGATGTGGGTGATCGAGGGCTGCGCCAAGCCCGACAACCTGGCGTTGATGATCAAGGTGCACCACGCCGCGGTCGACGGCGTGTCGGCGGCGAACCTGCTCAACCAGCTGTGCGACGTCGAACCGGACGCGCCGCCGCCCGATCCGGTGGACGGGCCCGGGGACGCGTCAGCATGGGCGATCTCCGCCGACGGGTTCTTTCGGTTCGTCACCCGGCCCTGGCAGCTGACCAAGGTGATCCCGGAAACGGCCGTGATGCTGGCCAAGACCGTGGGTCGCGCGGTCACCGGCACCGCGATGGCGGCGCCGTTCTCGGCGCCGGCGACCCGGTTCAACGCCGAGCTGACCTCCGAGCGGGCCGTCGCGTTGATGCAGCTGGATCTCGACGACGTCAAGAAGGTCAAGAACCACTGCGACGTCAAGGTCAACGACGTGGTGATGGCGCTGTGTGCCGGCGCGCTGCGCGGCTACCTGTCCGACCGCGACGAGCTGCCGGACAAGCCGCTGATCGCGGTGGTTCCGGCCTCGGTGCACGGCCAGTCCGACCGCCCGGGCCGCAACCAGCTCTCCGGCATGTTCTGCAATCTGCACACCGACGTCGCCGATTCGTGGGAGCGGCTGCATCTGATCGCCGAATCCGATGTGCGGGCCAAGGAGCACAGCGCGTCTCTTGGCCCGACGCTGCTGGTGGATCTGGCGCAGAGCCTCTCGCGTGGCGCGTTCACCTGGCTGATGGGTCTTGCCTCGCACACCCCGTTGACCCACACCGCGATCCACAACGTGATCATCTCCAACGTGGCCGGGCCGCCGACAAAGCTGTACAGCTGCGGCGCGGAGGTCACCGCGCTCTTCCCGCTGGGTCCGATCTTCCACGGCTCAGGGCTCAACATCACGGTGATGTCGCTGGGTGACACACTCAACATCGGCATCATCTCGTGCCCGCACCTGGTCGACGACCTCTGGGACCTGGCGCATCGCTTCGACAGCGAGCTGAAGGAGCTGCTCAGCCGCTGCTGACCGTCGTGCGGTTAGGACCGCGGGCGATTCGGGAAACCTAGTCGTCGCTGCCGGTCGACGACGGAAGGATTGCATGTGAGCACCCCGAAGGGCGGCGCTCGGCTGGGCACCCGGTTCGGGCCCTATGAGCTGCAGTCGGTGATCGGGGTCGGGGGAATGGGCGAGGTGTACCGCGCCTACGACACCGCGCGTGAGCGCATGGTGGCGATCAAGCTGCTGCGCCCGGAGATGGCCGCCGATCGCAGCTTCCAGGACCGGTTCCGCCGGGAGTCGCGCGTCGCGGCCCGGCTGCAGGAGCCGCATGTGATCCCGGTGCACGATTTCGGCGAGATCGACGGTGTGCTCTATATCGACATGCGCCTGGTCGAGGGCGCCAGCCTCAAGGAGGTACTGCGCACGCAGGGGGCGCTGCCGCCGGCGCGCGCGGTGGCCATTGTGCGCCAGGTGGCGGCGGCGCTGGACGCCGCGCACGCCAACGGTCTGGTGCACCGGGACATCAAGCCGGAGAATGTGTTGCTGACCCCGGATGACTTCGCCTACCTGGTGGACTTCGGCATCGCGCACGGCGGTGGCGAGGCGTCGGTGACGTCGACGGGTCTGGTGGTCGGGTCCAGTGCGTACATGGCGCCGGAGCGGTTCGGCGGGGAGCGGGGCGGGCCGGCCTCCGATGTGTATTCGCTGGCGTGTCTGCTCTACGAAGCGCTGACCGGGCGGGCGCCGTTCGAGGCCGCCGACGTGCGCCAGGTGTGGAGCGCGCACATGTTCGCGCCGCCGCCGCGCCCGAGCATCATGCGCCGCGGAGTCGGCCGCGCGTTCGACGACGTCGTCGCGCGCGGTATGGCCAAACAGCCGCAGGACCGGTACCCGTCGGCGGGCGAGCTGGCACGCGCTGCCGACGCGGCGGTGAGCGCACCGAGCGTGTCCGCTCCTGCGAGTCCAGCCCCGGTATCGCCGAGTTCGGCGCTGTTCGCGCCCGCGCCTGCGCAGCCGCCGTCGACGCGGCAGTACTCGGCGGTGCACCCGACCCCGCCGCCGCGGCCGATGCCGGCCAAACGCAAGTTCGGCACCGGGCAGGTGGCGCTGGTGATCGGGACCATCGTGATGTTCACCGCGGCGGTGGTACTCGCCGCGGTGCTGGTGTTCACCGGCGGGGAGACCGGGTCGACGCAACCGAGGATCGCGGCACCGTCGCCGTCACCGGAGACGAGCGCACCGGCCGAGGAGACCACATCGCCGCAGCCGACATCCGGCGTATCGGGCACGGATTCCCAAGGCTTCGTGGGGCATTCGGCGCGATGCGCTTCGGGCAGTGCGCCGGCCGCGCTGATTCGGACGGCACAGTCGCTGGCGGTGATCTGCGAGAGCGGCGACGGCGGCTACTACTACCGCGGGGAGCGGCTGCGCGACGGCGCCAACCGGGAGATCCAGGGTGCACAGCGGTCCGGGAACGGATTCGTCGTCACCGGATCCGACGGTGCGCGTTACGACGTGCAGCCGGATCGGTTGACCATCTCCAGTAACGGCAGGGTGGACTCGTCGGAACCGGCTCTGGAGTACGGTTCGGCCGACTGAGCCAGCGGGGTCGCTGTTAGGCGCCGAGCGGTCGCTGTTAGGCGCCGAGCCGGTCGCTGTTAGGCGCCGAGATTGGCGCCAGGGCCGTGTCGGCGGGCAATCGACGGCCCTCAACGCAATCTCGACGCGTAGGACGACGCGTGGGACGGCGGGAGCGTCGGGGCAGTTTCAGTGGCAGACCCGCTGGGTAGCCGATGCCGGTGTTGCGGCAGGGCATGGTCACCGAAGAATGAGCTTCAAGGGCGCGGTGAACCGGGCCACCGGAAGCCGCACCGTGGAATGGATCGCGCGCGCCGGCTACCCCGTCAGCGCAGTGCTGCATCTGCTGATCGCCTACATCATCGTGCGGATCGCATTCGGGTTCGGCGGCGAAGCCGACCAGACCGGGGCACTGGCGACCCTGGCCGAACAGCGCGGCGGCGCCCTCTCGTTGTGGATCGTCGCGCTCGGGCTGGTGGCGCTGGCGATGTGGCGGCTGGCCGAAACCGTGCTCGGGCTGCACCCTGGCGAACACACCGACGCTCATATGCGGGAGTCGCCGCTCATCAACCGGCTCAAGGCGTTCGGGCTGGCGGTGGTCTATCTCGCGCTCGCCTTTGCGGCCGTGCAGTTCGCGCTCGGGGTGGGCCGGCAGGGCGGCGACCGCGCCGAAGGTCTGAGCGCGCGGCTGATGCAGTCCGGCGGGGGTACGGCTGTCCTGGTCGCCGTGGGCGTGGCGATTGCGGCGTTCGGCAGCTACTTCGTCTACAAGGGCGCGTCGCGGAAGTTCCTCGGGGACCTGACGGTGCCCGGCGGCCGACTGATCACGGTGCTCGGGGTGTTCGGTCACGTCGGGGAAGGCGTGGTGTTGTTCGCGGCGGGGGTGTCGGTAATCGGCGCGTCCTTCCTGCAGGATCCGAGGCGGGCGAGAGGTTTGGACGCCGCGGTCGAGGCTTTCGGTCGGGGGGAGTTCGGGCAGGCGATCCTGCTGGTCGCCGCAACGGGTTTCGCCGCCTACGGGTTGTACAGCATCGCGTTGACGCGGTACTCGCGGATGTAGCGCGTGCCCTCGCGGGGGCCTGGGTCGACACTTAGGCCGCGAGATTGCGCCCAGGGTCGTGGCCAGTCGACTCGACACGACCCTGGACGCAATGTCGGTCACCGGCGCCGATCAGCGTCTCGGCCCGGGAGGCCTGTCGCCGCGTGCGATGATGGCTCGCGTATCCCGCGAAAGCAAAGGAGCTGGACATGGGGTTTGAGCACATCGACGAGCTGCTGAACGAGGTGACCGCCGACGGGTCGCTGCACGGTGTCGCCGCGACAGTGGTCGGCCGCGACGGCGTCCTCTACGCAGGCGCTGCCGGAGATGCGAAGCCCGACACGATGTTCCGCAACGCATCGATGACCAAGGCCGTCGCCACCACCGCGGCGCTGCAGCTCGTCGAGCAGGGGCGCGTCGACCTGGACGCGTCGGTCGCGTCGATCGTGCCGGCGTTCGGCGAGCTGCAGGTACTCGACCACTCCGAGGGCGGTGAGCTGGTCCTGCGGGAGCCCAAGACCCAGGCGACCGTCCGGAATCTGATGAACCACACCGCCGGGTGCGGCTACCACTTCCTCAACGAGAAGCTCTTCGCCTACTGCGCCGAGAAGAACTTCCCCAACCCGCTCGAGGGCATCAAGAAGAGCCTCAGCGCGCCGCTGGTCCACGATCCCGGCACGGTCTGGGAGTACGGCGTCAGCACCGACTGGCTCGGCATGGTCGTCGAGGCCATCAGCGGCCAGACGCTGGGTGAGTACCTCGCCGAGCACATCTACGGCCCGCTGCGCATGACGGAGTCGACGTTCGACCCGACCGACGAGCAGCGCGCGCGGTTGTTGCCCGTCCGCTTCCGCGCGCCGGACGGGAGCCTGACGGCGACGGAGCTGGACCTGCCGCCTGAGCCGGAGTGGGACGCCGCCGGCCACGGCTCATACGGGACGATCGCCGACTACGGGCGTTTCGTGCGGGCCTGGCTTCGCGGCGGCGAGCTCGACGGCACGCGCATCCTCAAGCAGGAGACGGTGGAGCTGGCGCTGCGCGACCACCTCGACGGGGCGCCGCTGCCCAAGGGGATGGAGCCCACCATCCCCGAGCTGGCCAAACCGGTCGAGCTGCTCGACGTGCCGCAGGGCTGGGGCCTGGGATTCCACCTGTACCTGGTGGACCTGCCCGGCATGCGCAGCGCCGGTTCGGCCGACTGGTCGGGGCTGTTCAACAGCTTCTTCTGGATCGACCGCAAGGCCGGGATCGGCGCCGTGATCGCCACGCAGTTGTTGCCGTTCTTCGACGACAAGATGGTCGAGACGATCCTGCGCTTCGAGGCCGCGGTCTACGCCGAACTCGCCTCGGCCTGAGCTGGCACATTGCTGTCGACGTTGACCGTGGTCCGGTCTTTCCGCGACTCGGGACTGAACGTCGGCCTCACCTCTGCCTGCTGCCCGCAGTTGGTCGACGAGACGTGGGACATGGGCCGGCCGTTTGGAGTCCGAACCAGGTGAGCTGCTCAGCCGTTGCCGAGCGCAGGGCCCGGTCGACACAGGGTCGCCCGGGCCCTCATACACGACTCAGAAGAGGGGTTCGAAATCGTAGGGATCGAAACGGATGAGCGCTGCTGGAATTCCGGCCAACCTTGAGCGGACCTGGCTCTGCCGTTGGCTGATCTGGCGAGCACGCTGAAAAGCGTTGACCCTGACGGTTTCCACTGGCAGTGCAGCGGCAAGATCGGCAAAGTTGACCAATTGCACGGTTGGCATGTAACCGGCGGGGATAGCCGCAGGCAAACCCTGCCATCGGATTTGGAGCAGTCCCGTGGGGTGGCCGGCTGGGTCGATCCAGTTGGCGACTCCGGGATCCTTGAGCGACAGCACGTAGGTGAACGACCCGTCGGCGTTGGCGTGTGCCTGTTCAGCGGACAGGCTCGACGTATGGTTTGCGTAGTTGATCGAGGTATACCAGTCGGTTCCGACCTCAAATCCGAGGTACTCGGCGTCGAACTGATGCACCGTGATCACTAGTGCCTGATCCTTCGTCAGCGAGAAGTTACCCACCGAAGAGCTTTGGCTGGTCAATCCACCTGCGGTAGTGCTCGCTGGAGCCAGGAAATTGGGCGGCAACATCCGGTAGTAGCTTGCAAATCCGTACCAGTAGGGGGCGCCCGCGACGATGTCGGCAGCTGTCTTGGCCGCCATCTGCTCGAACGTCAGGCCGGTCCCCTGTGGATTTCCCGACACGACCTCCACGCTCAGGATCGACGGTTTCTGAACCCAGTTGTTGAGGGTGTCTCGAATGATGAATTGCACTGCTGTTGGGTCCAACTGAATGTAGTTCGGCTGTTCCCCGGCGGCATCGGGCCCGAGCCACAGCTCGAACGTGCCATCCGAGTTCACTTGCATCTGAGTGGTGTCCAGCACTGCGAGTGACTGCGGGGTCTGGCCATTCTCGCCGTAGAAGCCGTTGGTGATCTGGAAGACGACGTATGGGGAACTGTTCATATCGCCGCGGATCACGTAGGTCGCGTTCGGGTCGAGGTTGAAGCCCCGGTAGAAGGTGTCGGGGTTGTCCAAGCCGTACCGCGACCCCATGAACGCGGTGTCGGATAGGACGAGCCCAGCGTTCTGGCCGACAACCTGGATCGCCATGGCGTAGGCGAACTCGGCCACGACCTGATCGAGGATAGCTCGGTTCTGCAGCGCTCCGGCCGAAGTCGTCGCCGACGGTGTCGAAGCCAGATAGGCGATGGCGGACTCGATCGCAGCCTTCACCTCGGGGGTCTTGACCAATGCAGCCGCGGCTCGCCGGACGGCGATGATCTCCGCTGACGCCATCGGATTTGGTTTGATCACTCCAAGATCGGTAAGGATGCCCCGGGCGATCGTGTCCACGATGTAGATCGTCGATCTGATGGGCTGAAACAGCATCCGAACCGGATTGTGGATCATCGCGGTGATGACGTCGCCGATAGCAGCGAAGGTGTATTGCAACGGTCCAGTGTCAGACCTGCGAATGAAGCGATCCAGCACATTGTCAGCTTGCGAGTTCATCGCTGTCGTCAGGGTTTCGGTGACGGCATGCTCGCTCGCGGGGGTTGAGATGGTGTCTACGATGACCTCGCTGTCTGAGATCGGGACAGGCGTGGTGACCTCGGAAGCTGTCGAGACGTCGTCATCGCGGCGCGCCGATGCGATCAAGCCCAGCGGTGCGACGATAGCCGTTGGGTCCGAGGGTTCGGCAGGTTGCAGGTCAGCAACGGCGACTGTCGCGACATCGGGATCGGTCACGTTGTCTTCCACGTCCACAGTGTCGGCGTCCGGATCCGAGTCATCGGTGTCGTCGACCGAGTCGGCGTCCGGATCCGAGTCATCGGTGTCGTCGACCGAGTCGGCGTCCGGATCCGGGTCATCGGTGTCGTCCACAGTGTCGGCGTCCGGATCCGGGTCTGCGTCGGCGTCCACATCACTTGCGTCGGAACCGCTCGCCGACCCCTCTGTGGCGGCTGGGCCTACGCCGCCCGACCGGTGAATGCTGAGGCGGAATTCTCGTGCCGGCTCATCGGCTCCTGTTTTGTTGGAGGAGGGCTCTTCGGCGGAGGACGTCGCTGGCGTCCTCTTCCGATCCGATGCGCCTGCCTTTCGGTCAGGGGTCCGATTGCTGTCGGATGCCGCACCGACCGACGATGATCCTGAGCCCGTCGATGAACTCCGCTCTCCGCCGTCGGTGTCGGCGGACGCAACTCCGGGAATCGCCACCGCCGCGCCGACGCCGAGGAAAAGCGCCAGCGCACCCACTCGGCCGATGAAACGAGCATTGTCTGAACTGCCCGGCCTTCTGACCGTCTGGATTTCTCGCCCCACTGGAGGGCTCCCTTCACTCGATACCGGGTGCGGCCCGGGCGGCCGCGGACCACTCGGGAACATTGCCGCTACAGAGTGTCGCGACAAAGTGTATCGACTGCACGGCGGGGGTGGGCGAGAATGTAGAAATGCGCGACGGATGGTTTCGAAAAGTGGAGCCGCCGTTCGGGCGGGGTGTCAGTGCCGAAGAAGCCCATTGAAGAGGAGGTCGGTCAGCGACTGCGAGTAGCTGTCGAGATCGTCCACTCCGCGTACGCAGCAGGCATGGAAGGCGGCCCCGACGATGGTGTCGAGCAGAGTCTCGGCGTCCACCCGCCGGAATAGCGCGGGGTGCAGGTCGATCAACGCCGAAAGCCCAGCGCTCATCTGTACCCAGTCGGATTCGGCCAATGCGGACTGCGACTCGATGAGGGGGTTGAGGTCGGACAGCAGGCCGGGCATCGCGTGTCGCGCGGCGGGCTGGCCTAGGAAGGCCACGACCCTGCGGACCGCGTGCGCGACCTCGTCGCGGGGATTGTCGCGCATCGCGGTGGATTCGCCGAGTGCGTTCGGGAATACCGCTTCGTATACGACATGGGTCTTACTCGGCCAGCGGCGGTAGACCGCAGTCCTGCTGACACCCGACTCCCGGGCGATCGCGTCGATCGACGTACCTCGGTAGCCGCGCTGGACCAGCAGCTGCCGTGTCACCGCGAGGACCTTCTCGTCGACCTGGGGATCGCGATGCGGCCCGAGTCGATGCCTTGAGACGAGGTGCGCCATACCCCTCCGATCGCGCGTCAGTCGTCACCCGTTAACTGCGGGCAGGAATCCATTCTGCCCGCAGTCACCGTTTCAGGAAGAGGCGGTGTCCGCGGGGCCGCCGAGGCCCCATTCGCCGGTCATCCTCACCCCCGAAATGCGGTCCATGCCGAACTCGCGTCGGCCTGAGCTGTCATTTCACCCGTTTGGCCGCGGCGCGGCGGGCCACAGGACTAGAGAAGAGACGTGACGACCCGAAGCCTTGACGAGATCCGCGGCGCCCTGGAGGGCTGTTACGCCTCGATGGAAGCGCTGGCCGCTGACCTGCGCGACGACGAATGGCAGGCGCAGTCGCTCTGCCCGGACTGGACGGTGCGCGGCGTGTTCGACCACGTCGTCAGCATCGAGGCCGTCATGGCGGGCTGGCTGCCCGACGACGCGACGACGTTGCCCTCCTTCGAGCGCGCCACCGAATTCGTCAACGACGAAACCCCGTATCTGGAGAAGATGCGGGCGGTGTTCGACCAGCGCCGCCGCGATCTGGCCGCGCTGTCCGCCGCGGACCTCGACCGCCCGTCCTGGATGCCCGTCGGTCCGGGCACCTACGGGCGGTTCTTGCAGATCCGCGTCTTCGACATCTGGGTGCATGAACGCGACATCACCACCCCGCTCGGGCGCACGACCGACGACACCGGCGTCGCGGCGGAGATGGCGCTGGCCCAGGTGGAGAGTTCGATCGGCTACATCGTCGGCAAGAAGGTCGGTCTGCCCGAGGGCAAGAGCCTCACGTTCGATCTCACCGGGCCGATCACGCGTCAGCTCCACGTCAAGGTCGACGGTCGGGCCGCGCGGGTCGACCACCTGGACCGCCCCGATGTGACGGTGACGACCGACTCGACAACGTTCATCCAACTCGCCTGTGGGCGTATCGATCCGCAGGCCCAGATCGACTCGGGCGCGATCAGCTGGCGCGGCGACGACGAACTCGGTGATCGCGCCGCGCGCAACCTGAGGTTCACGATGTGACCGAGCATCCGACGTCCGTCGATTTCCACTTCGACGTCATGTGCCCGTTCGCATATCAGACGTCGCGATGGATCCGCGCCGTGCGCGAGCAGACCGGGCTGGAGGTGAACTGGCGGTTCTTCAGCCTCGAGGAGGTCAACCGTCAGGACGGCAAGAAGCATCCGTGGGAGCGGGAGTGGTCCTACGGCTGGTCGATGATGCGCATCGGGGCACTGCTGCGCCGCCAGTCGATGGCCGACGTCGACGCGTGGTACGAGCGCTCGGCCCGGGCGCTGCACGTCGACGGACACAAGCCGCACGAAAAGGCCGTCGCCCGAGCGCTTCTGGAGGAACTCGGCTTCGACCCGGGGCTGGTCGATGCGGCCATCGCCGATCCGACCACCGGCGACGAGGTGATGGCCGATCATCAGCGCGTCGTCGATGCCGGTGGCTACGGGGTGCCGACGCTGTTCTTCCCCGACGGGCAGTGCCTGTTCGGCCCGGTGCTCATCGATCCACCGAGCGGTGCGGCGGCGGTGCGGTTGTGGGACGCCGTCATCGCGTGGACGGAGTTCCCGCATCTCTACGAGTTGCAGCGGCCCAAGACCCCGGCGGACCAGCAGGCGATCGTCGAGACGCTGCGCCCGTACCTGCAGGCCAGGGACTGGGTGTCGATCAACCGGGGCAAGGTGGTGCCCTTCGACCCGCCTCAGGGTAAGTAGAAGCCGCGGATCCGGTAGAAGCGTCCCCGGCCGAGCAGCGCGTTGGCGGCCTGCAGGCCGGACATCACCGCGGCCTCGATACAACCGGCGTTCATCCCGCAGTCGGTCCAGTCGCCGGCCAGTACGAGATTGTCGTAGCCACCCTCGTCGGGGCGCAACCGGTACTTGTCCGAGCCCGGCACCGATTGGACATAGCGGTCCGAGGGGTCGATGTTGACGCTGACGTGCTGGGTGGCCAGCGCATCGGCGCCGCGGTGCCCGTCCGCTCCGCAGAGCAGGTGCCAGGCGAAGCCGTCGACCGTCATCGCGCCCGGCAGATACAGCCCGACGTGGCGTTCGAGATACCGGAGAGCCGCGGCGTGCACCGCGGCGCGGCTGCGGCGCACGTATGCGTCGTGCGGCTCGCGAGTCGGCCACGGCGCGTCGAAGGCGCCGCAGAAATAGGCGACGGTGCCCGGCCGATCGTCGGCCGGCCAGTCTTCGGCCCACAGGGTCTGCGGCATCGACGCCCAGGTATCGAAGGGCGGAAGGTAGGCGCTGGTGGTCACGCCGGGTCGCGGCCAGCCCAGTGCCGGCTCGTCGGGGCGCAGCCAGATCTGGAACGCCTGGGTGGCGACGGTGCGCACGTGCTCGGTCATGGTTCGCCACTCGGGCTGGTCGGCGATGAGTTCTGCGGCCACCAGTTCCACCATGCCCAGGGACATCGCGAGCACGGCATGATCGAAATCGGTTCCGCGCCGTAACATTCGCGTCTCGACGTCGTCGCGGTCGCCGAAATGCGATTCCAGCGACCGCATTCCGGGCTGGCTCTGGACCTGGTCGCGGAGTGCTTCGGCGGGAAAGACGGGCAGACCACCGACCCGGGTGAGGGGCTGGTACTCGTCGACGCCGTCACGCAGCGCGAGTTGGCGGCCCACGCTGATGCCCTCGATGCGTCGGCGCTGCGGGTCCAGATGGAGGCTGTCGACGCGGTGGAAGAACTCGAACCGGACACCGCGCCGGCGCAGCACCTGGTAGAGGGGTGCGATCACGATCTCGCCCATCCCCGCGGTCATCTTCCAGAAGATCGCGCCCTTGTACTCGAAAAGCACCAGTCCGGTGAGGAATACGGCGAGACCCGCCGCGAATGCCGGGCGTTCGGGGTTCCCGTCGGCGTACCCGAAGACCAGATCGTAGAGTCCACGGATCAGCGGAAAGTCCAGGACGTCGGTATGGGCGCCGTGTCGGACGATCCACTGGCCGAAGTCCTCGTCGTTGATGGCCCGGAACCCGCGCGGATCGGTCACCAGATTGTCGGCGATCAGTCCGCGGACCACCGCCACCACGAGCGAGATCAGCAGCCAGGTCCGTCGGTGGTCGGGCCGATGCTCGCGGTCGAGGGCGTCGCCGATCGCGGTGACCGCGGCGTCGAGGGACTGCGTCGCCGGCTGAGGCTGCAGCACCGCGGCCAGTGCGGCGAGCGCCGCGCGCTGCACCACGTCGAGGACGGTGTCGTCGGTGGGTGGGTGCGGGGAGGTGGTGAGCATCAGTCCGGCCGGTTCGGTGTCGCGAAGCGATCGGGTGAAGTCGACGAGCAGCTGTGCGGCTCGCCGCAGGAACCCGACCGCGGTGATCTCGCGTCCGAGCGAGCCCGGTTCACCCGGCAGTTCGTCGTTGCGGGTGAACGTGCCCAGCCAGGTCAGCCAGTCGTCGCCCCATCGGTCGGCCAGGCCCAGGTTGTCGGCGGGTATCAGCGCCTGGTCCCAGGTGTGGATCGGGGCGGCGGTATCGGTTGTCGCCCTGTCGAGTTCGGTGTAGCACTCCCGGAGCAGACCGAATGCGTTCTCGTAGGAGCCCAGCCAGATGTGCAGGCCGTGCTCTTCGATGCGGCCGTGCGGGCCGCGGCTGGAGGCGGCTTTACCGCCGAGTCGCCAACCGCGTTGGTAGACGGTGATGGACTCGAACCGCTCCTGCCAGCCCGGCTCGCTGAGTCTCCAGGCGGCACTGAGTCCGGCCATGCCGCCCCCGAGGATGGCGACCTTGCCGCCGGGCCGTTTCACGCCAGCAGCGCTCGTGCCCGGGCCAGCTCGGGCCAGCTGCTGTCGGGCGGGAACCGTTCGACGGCGTCGGCGAGCCCGTCGCGCGCGCCCCGCAGTTGGTAAAGGTCTGCAGCGGAGCGCAATTCGAAGATCGCTGCGCCTTGTCGGCGCGCCAGCGCGGCGGCGTCGCGCAGGCAGCGGTCGCGGTCGTCGGCCTCGGCTTCGGTGTGTGCCCGGAGCCGGAGCAGCTCGGCGTCGTAGAAGTGCACATCGGTGTCGGCGGCGAGGAGCAGCGCCGTGTCGAGCCGGGCCCGGGCCTCCTCGGTCCTGCCCGAAGCGATGAGCAGCCTCGCCACCACACTGTCGTAGAAGGTCAGGAACATTCGCACCTCGGCCGCGCGCCAGGCTTCGACGAGCATCGTCATGGTGCCGATGTGGGTCTCCAGCGCCGCGGCGGATTCGGTTGCCAACGCGCGTAACCCGTCGACGGTGCACTGCTGGGTCGCGGCGATCAGTGCCCAGGCGTCGAATCCGTACCGTTCGGCGTCGGCGGCCATCCCGGCGACGATCTGTCCCGCGCGGTCGAGGTCACCGGCTTCGATGTACATCCAGGCTTGGTAGCTGTGCGCGTAGGCGGCGCTGTACGGGCCCTGCGGGAATCCGAGGTGCTCGACGCGACGGGCGGCGCGGTCGAACTCCTCCTGCGCGCCGGCGTAGTCGCCGACCACCAGGCGGGCGGCGGCCAGGTGGGTGTAGATCGACGCCAGCGGTTCGTTGGGGATGAACCAGTGCGCCTCGTCCTCGCCGGAACTGATCTGGGTGCGGTCCGCGACTGCGTCGAGATTCTGCAGGGCAGAGGAGAATTGGCCGCGGTACCAGGCCAGCATGGCGAAGCCGGCATCGTTGTTCACCAGAAACCACGCGAGGTTTTCGGTCTGGCCGGCGCGGACCGCGGTGAGCACCTGTTCGGCGCGGTGCAGGTCGGCGCGGGTGGCGTAGTACCCGTACAGCGCGGTCATGGTGGTCAGGAACTCTTCGGTGAGTTCGGTGCCCACCAGCTCCAGGCACCGTTCGAAGTCGACGGCGGCCTGAGCGCTCGACGTGCCCTCGACCGCCGAGGCGAGAAAGCCGCGGCGGAGCCGGATCTCGACTTCCCGTGTGTCGCGGTGACCGCCCGGAGCCAGGCGCTCGACCCGCGCGATGGCCTCGTTGAGGAAGCCGAGCGATTCGTCGAGTGCGCCGCGGCGGCGGGCGTCGGAGGCGGCCTGCTGGTATGCGGTGGCCGCATCGCCGAACCGCTGCGCTTCGTCGTAATGTCGTGCAACGAGGCGCCAATCAGGCCTTCCGTCGGCGGCGCCGGCGTCGAGGGCAGCCGCGATCCGGCCGTGCAGGGTCCGCCGAACGCTCGGTGGAGACAGCTCGTAGGCAAGTTCGCGGAGCAGTTCGTGGCGGAACCGGAAGGTGTCCGGGCCGGTCCGTTCGATCACCCGGGCGTCGGCAAGGGCCCCGAGGACGTCGTCGACGTCGGCGTCGGGGACCTCCGTCGCCGACAGCAGCAGCTGCCGGTCGAACTGCCGCCCGATGGTCGCCGCCGCCTCGACCACCGGCACGGTGTTGCGGGTGGCGTGCAGCCTCGACAGCAGCGACTCGTAGAGCGCATCGGGGACGTGCCCGACGGGTTGTGCGGGCAGCGCCGCCTGTCGCATCGCGGTCACCACCTCCTCGACGTACAGCGGCACACCGTCGCAGCGCTCACGCACCGAGGCCCGGACCTCGGGGGTGGTGTCCGGGGCGAGCGCGGTGATCAGGGCGTCGGTGTCGTTGTCGCTCAAGGGTTTCACGTCGAACAGGGTGATGTTGCCGACGTGGCTCAGTTTGGTGGTGTCGCGTGCGGTGATGACGACGAGAACCCGGTCGAGTCGGTCGCCGAGGATCCTGTCGACGACGTCCACGGTGGACGGATCGAACCAGTGCAGGTCCTCGACCAGCAGCAGGCCGGGGCCCGGCTCGAGACAGGCCAGCAGGTAATCGTGGACGGCCTCGGCGATGTCCTCGTAGAGCTTGCCGCCTTCTGCTTCGGCGGGGTGGTAGCCGACCTCGGCGGCGATGCCGAGCACGGGAGCGAGCAGGGGCAGCACCGTAGCCGGATCCTTTCCGAGCCCGGCGAGCCCGGCGAGCCCGGCGATCTCCGCGTCGAGCAGACGCAGCCGCTCGCTCTGTTCGGTGTCCCGGGTGATGCCGCAGCGCCGCTCCAGCAGGTCGCGGATCGGCTGCAGTCCCGCCGCGGTGTGGAACGGCGAGCCCAGCACGGCGATCACGTGGGCGCCGGACTGCTCGGCGAGGTCGACGGCGACCTGGGCCAGGCGGCTTTTGCCGATTCCGGCTTCCCCGAGGAACGCGACGGCGCTCACGTCGAGGCTTCCCGTCTGCGCGCGCTCCCACTGTTCCCTGAGGTAGGACACTTCCTCGGTGCGTCCCACCAACGGTCCCGACGGCGAACGGTGGGCCAGCGTGCGCTCGCCGAGCACCTGGTGGTGGCTCACCGGGTCGTCGACACCCTTCACCGGCTGGGCCGGCAGCGTCGCGATGTCGAAGGCGTCGCGGATCAACGGCTCGACGGCGTCGCTGACCACGACGGTGCCGGGCGGGGCGAGGCTGGACACCCGAGCGGTGAGGTTGGCGGCGAATCCGTAGACGTCGAGGTGGCTGGTGTCGAGGTACACCAGGCCCCGGTGGACGCCGACGCGGACGCTGACCTCGACGCCGAAGCGCTGCCGGGCTTTCGCGCTGAGCCGGGCGACGTCGCGGGTGATGTCCAGCCCGGACTGTACCGCGCGGCGGACGTCGTTCTCGTGGGCGTGCGGGTAGCCGAAGACCGCCAGCAGGCCGTCACCGTTCGTCGAACCGATGTGGCCCTCGTAGCGGTCGACGGCGCGCTGCACCTGCTCGCGGTAGGTGCCGACGATGATGCGGTATGCCTCGGGCTCGATCCGGGTGGAGAGCACGGTCGAGTCGACGAGGTCGCAGAACAGCAGCGTGAGCCGACGCAGTTCGCCGCCCGTCGACGGCGTGGCCAGCAGGTCTTCGGCGTCGGGGTTCCCGTGGTCGACGGCGAGCACCTGGTGGGCCAGCGAGGTCGCCATGGCCCGGTCGCCGCGGTTGACGGCGAGCACTGCGCGGTCGAGGAGTTCGTCGATGGCTCGCCGGCGATCGCTTCCGGTCACAGCTCGATGAACACCGGGATCAGCTCGTCGGAAGACCCGTCGAGAGCGCTGACGCGCGCGGTGCCGAAGTAGACGGCCCCGGGCAGGCCGCCGGCTTCGACCTCGACGTGAAATGTCATCTGGTTGGGCTTCAGCGCTCCGAGTGGCTTCGACTGCGGGTCGCGGCCGTCGGAGGGGTGCAGCGTGATCCGCTCGTGGGGGATGGCCAGGTAGCCGTTGGCCAGCGGGGTCTTCAGGGCGATGCGGCGGTCGCGGGTGTTCGCCGGCGTCGAGAACTGCTTCGACCGCACGGCCCTGTGTACCACGGCGGCCGTGGAACCGCTCGCGTCCGCCGACCCGGTTGCCGCGGTGGACCCGCAGCCGCAGCCGCAGCCACAGCCTCGGGGTGCCGCGCAGCACTGCAGCACGGCGGTGGTGACGGCCTGACCGGTGCGGATCGCGGCATCGACGAGCTGACTGACCATGGCGGTGCAGTCATGCGGCTGCTGCGGATGGGGTTCGCCGACGTCGATGGGCTGGCCGGCGGTGCCGGTGCAGTGGGTGCAGTTCATGGGTGCCCCTTGGGTTGCGGGCCGGAGCGCAGCAGCAGGCTCCAGAATCGGAACGGGTCGGTGGCCATGCGCGCGGACACCTTGCTGCCGAACTCGACCATCTCGTTCGCGTCGAATCCGGTTTTGGCCCAACGGTTCACCAGGCCGGAGTATTCCGTGGAGACCTCGGTGACGCAGTCGGTCCACATCTGCATCGCCTCGACCATCGCCGGATGCAGGGAGTCGCTGCATCCGCACGGGGCGGGAGCGCGGGCCGCGGATGCGCACACGGTGGGGTCGAAAGCAGTGGCCGGTTTGCCGGTGGCGACGGAGTTCTGCCAGGGCTGATGAGAGCTCTTCGGGTTCAGCGCACAGCCCACCAGCATGTTCTCGCCGATGGCGGCGTATCCGCAGACGTGAGCGAACATCAGTGTCGCGAACGCGGAGATACCGGCGAACTTCACCTCCTTGAGGGTGCGGATGCGAACGCCGGTGTTCTCTTCGTCGAAGCTGAGGTAGCCGCGGTCGAGCACGATGAATCCGTCGTCGGGGGTGTTCACCCGGTCGTCGTCGTTGTCGTAGTTGATGAAACCTCCGCGCGGCTTCTCGCCCTTCCAGAACTTGAGGGCCGTGCGCAGCCGGTAGCCGGGGACCAGCCCGCACAGCGTGCTCACAGTTTCCAGGTGGCGGCTCCATCCGTAGCTGTCCGGAGTCGTCGGGATGGGCTTCATCTCGCAGAAGAACGGGCAGCAGTCGGGCCAGTTCAGCGGATCGATCACCGCCTTGACGTTGTTCAGCGGCAAACCATCTCGGAAGTACTCGGCCTCCAGAACGGCGTATTCACCGCAAGCGTCGCGACGAATGTCGGTTTTCAGTGACGAATTGAGCACGGACAGCAGGACGTCCTCGCTGACCAGGCCTTGACCGTGAGCGGCCGTGATGACATCGGCGAAGGTGTTTGCGCTGCGGAAGAATTCGCTGAACAGGTCCAGCAACTCCTGGCCTCGGATCGCGGCCGGGACGTCGGTGTCGCCGGGCGGGGCAATCGACAGCGCGTCGCCGAACAGCGCTCGCTCGTCGTCGGGTTGGGACGCCAGTTGCCAGTGGGCGCCTATCGCGTAGAGCAGTCGGCTCATCTCGACCGGACCCATGCCGATGTCGTCGTCACGACGGCCGCGGAGTTCGGCGAACTCACGCAACGCCGCTGTGCGGGTCGGGAATTCGGTTTGCTCCGGGTCGATGGAGAGGCGGCGGACCAGGCTGCGGATCTCGGTGAACCAGCCGCGGCGGCCGGGCGCGGTGGAGCCGGGCAGGAACGCTTCGACGGTGTTGGTGACGTAATCGTCGTCGACGGCGACCACGGCATCGTCGAGCGCACCGTAGAGCGCCACCAATGAGTGAAGGGTCGCCATTCGCGCCTCCTGCCCCCGTGAGTGGCCTTAGCATACCGTGGGGTGCCCGTGACAGCGGGGTAATCAATGGGGAGGAAAAGTGCCGATGACCGGCGAGTTTGCTGGAGGGGGGAGCCTCAACGACCTGCCCTGGGCTTCGGTGTTCGACCCGGCGGCCAACGCCCGCGCCCTCAGTGCCATCCAGGCCGAGGGGTTCCGCGCGGCCAGCCAGATCGTCGACCGGTTCGCGCGCCTGTCCCAGCCCGACGGCGACGCCGCGACGACGGCCGACCCGGCTCCCGGGCTGCCCTATCTCGAGGAGCTCGTCCGCACCTGGTGGTCGCTGGCCGGTCAGTTACTTCTCGACGGAGGCCGTTCGCGTGCAACCGAACTCGACCTGTGCAGTCCGGAAGGCCAGCGGGGGGTGGCGATGGAATTGCCGATACCGGGTGGTGCCGAGACGGTGGTGTGGCTGCACAACCGCACCGACAAGAGTTTCGGCCGAATCCGATTGCGATGCAGCGATCTTCTGGCGGGCGACGGTTCGGTGATCGGATCCCGGAGCGTGGTTCTCGACCCCGAAACTGTCGAGATCTTCCCGCGGTGCAGTCGGGGAATCGCTGTCGGACTTGAGGTCACCTCGGCAGCGCGCCCCGGCGTGTACCGCGGAATCGTGGTCATCGACGGCGATGACCGATTGTGGCTGCCGGTGGCGATCACCCTGCGGGCGCCGACCTCTTGACGAACACGGCCGACCGGGCGGATCCGGTGTCGTCGGTGGATGCGAGGTTGCGTGAGGTGGCGCGCGCGGTGCGGCGTTCGATGCTCGACGCGTTGCCGGACGGGGAACCGAGCCGGTGGCTCTACGCGCCCATGCGCGAGTATCCGTCCCGTCCGGGAAAGGCGCTGCGCCCGGCGTTGTGTCTGGCGGCGAGCCGGGTGTTCGGCGGCGGATCCGATGACGCGCTCGGGGCCGCGGTCGCGATCGAGTTGCTGCACAACGCGTTTCTGGTCCACGACGATATCGCCGACGGTAGCGAGATGCGCCGGGGCAGGCCGACCTTGGCGGCGGGCTACGGGATGGCGGCGGCGCTCAACGCCGGCGACGGCTTGGCCGTCGTGGCGGGGCAGGTGCTGCGGCGCGCCACCCGCCGGCTCGACCGTGACCTCGCCGACCTGGTGTGGGCGGAGTTCGACACGATGGCACTGCGCACGCTCGAGGGGCAAGCGCTCGAAGTGGGTTGGCAGGCCGATCACGTCGAGGATCTGGGACCGTCGGACTATCTCGAGCTGATCATGCACAAGACGTGCTGGTACACCGTCATCCACCCGTTGCGCGTCGGCGCGATCATCGGATCCGGGGGCACAGCCGACCTGGCCCCGCTGGTGCGGTTCGGTTTCCACTTCGGTGCGGCCTTCCAGATCCGCGACGACCTGCTGAACCTCATCGGGGACGAACGCCTCTACGGCAAGGAGATTCTCGGCGATCTCTACGAGGGCAAGCGGACGCTGACGCTGATGCACCTGCTGTCCGTTGCGCAGGGCGAAGACCGAGAGTTCGTTCGCCGCTATCTGACGCTGCAGCGGCCCGAACGGTCGCGGGAGGTCGTGACACGGGTCAGGGCGCTGATGGACGAGTACGGCAGCATCGCGTTCACCGGTGAATACGCCGAGGGCATCCTGCTCGTGGCGCAGGAGTACTTCGAGCAGGCGTTCGCCGGTGCCCGGCCCGGCCAGGATCTGGACTTCCTGCGAGCGCTGGTGCCCTACGTGTGGGCCAGGTGGCGGTAGCTTTCGACGGTTCACGGCGCAACGAGCGCTCCCACCCGGTCGATGACCGCGCGGTTGAACGCGGCCGGTTCGTCGACGAACGGTTCGTGACCGGACCGGTCGAACCAGAGCAGCTGCTTGGACGGGGCTTCCAGTGTGTCGACGTAGGCGACGGTGGTCTCCGGCGGCACCCAGTGGTCGCGACGCCCGACGACGAAGACGGCGGGCATCCGCAGCGCGGGCACGGCGGTGACGAGGTTGAGCGCGGAGACGTCGCGCCACATCGCGTCCATCGAAAACCGGAAGCCGCGGATCTGGCTGACCAGGTCCAGCGGCGAGGATTCCGGGCGGCCGCCGAACAACGCCCCGCGCAGCTTCCACAACGCTCTCGGTGACAGTTGGCCGTCGAGGCGCTGCAGCCAGGTGCGCTCGGAGAACACCCCGGCCGCCGGGTACGGCGGTGGGCCGATGGCGCGCAGCGCGTGCAATGCTCGGCGGTGGCCGCGCCGTTCGGCGGCGGCGAGCGCGTAGGCGTAGGAGGCGGACTCGGCGGCGGCCGCGTCGCCGATCTGGGCGGTGCCGAGATAGGCCACGACCCGCTCCGGGTGCCGGTCGGCGTACAGCACGCCGAGCAGCGATCCCCACGAATGGCCGTGCAGCACAACCTGCTGCTGGCCGACGCGGGCGCACACCATCTCGACCAGGTCGTCGAGGTCGGCCAGGAGCTGCGCGACGGTCATCGACGATCGCGGAATGCCGCGGTGGTAGGACTTCCCGGCGCCGCGCTGGTCCCAGTACACGACGGTGAACCGGTCCTCCAGGTCGGCGTTGAAGTGCCGCAGCAGGCGGGTCTCGCTGAAGCCCGGTCCGCCGTGCAGGTGGATCAGCGGTGGGTTGGCCAGGTCGCGGCCGCGGATCAGCACCCACTGGTCGACACCGCCGAGCCGGCAGTAGCCCACCTCGGCGACGCTCTGCGGGACGACGTCGCCGGCCGCCGTGCGGAACGGTCTGGTTCCCCCCGGTCCCCTCATAGGTGACACGGTTCTCGGCGGCGGGTCTGGCCCCTAGAGGCGAAGGGCCTTGATGTCGGGGTCGAAGGGGGTTCCCGACACAAAGCCCGGGCTGGCCGTGTCCGGTGCTACGGCAGGAAAGTCAGTGGACCCCGTGGGGCCAAGGAGTGACCCGCCACGGCAGGAGCCAGCCCAAACCCACCAACACTCTGCTGAGACCAAGGTCGTCCGGTCGGCCGACAGAGTGTTCGTCTAGCAAATTGTTGCGCCCAATCTGGCAGCATCTGTCGGTGAGCAGACCTCGGCTTTGCGCCGTATCGACGGCAAAGCCGTCGGTACGCGTTTTTTCGTCCCGGGAGGATATGTCCGACACCGCCAGAGCGGCCGCCCCGACGAACCACCAGATGTATGTGATCACCATGCCGACGACGAACAACAGCGCGAAGATCGTGACCAAGACCGATCCGTCGCTGGTTGAGACCGTCGCCGCGCTGCCATGGGAGGGCGATACGAGCCGCAACCGACACGTTCGTCGGCCCGGGTCAGCCGGTGCTCCGGGCTGCGCTTTGATGTCACAGCTCCTGAGTAGCGTCCGCGTCATGACCGGTGGACGCAGAAGGCGCAGAGCCAAGCAGGCGGGGCGGGCTGCTCGGCGGACCGCCAAGCGCACGCACGAAGTTGCCGAGCCTCCGGAGGCCCCGCCGGGCTTTGACGACCCGCTGAATCTCCTGATGTTTGCGAGCATTCAGGTCGAAGCTCTGACGCCCGATCCGCTCGCGAATTATCGTACGCGCCAACGCGAAACGATGGATTTCGACTACCTAATCAACCGGTTTCGCAGCGAGCCCACACCAGAGGTGGCCATCTTCGTGGCCCTGTTCTCGGAAATCCTCGACGATGCGGAATTGAAACTCCGTTATCAGCACGCTGTGGCAGAACACAAAGAGCTGCTACCGAGATGGGCGGTGGAGCTGCCGAGCGCCCGCGCCTACAAGGCGATACGCGTCACCCACGTGCTCGATGATATCGATCAGGTCCGTATCGGCGTCCGATTCGGGGATGGCCGAGAGGCGACCTTCGTGGTCCTGATCGACCATCTCAGGGACTCCGAGATCAAGGACGCTTTCTTCTCTGGCGATTCGAATGGCACCGGGCTGGAGACGTTCGCCGCCTATCCCGACTGCACCGTCGTCGACATGAGCCTCGCCGACGCCCGGGCTTGGATCGAGGACGGGTTGAAACGCGACTTCGTCCTCCACGACACCGCGACGTGGCCAGACTGCCGACCCTTGCTGACGTGGCTGACCCATCGCCTACCAGCGGGCGGTACCGGTCATCAATCGCCGTTGTGGACGTGGGAAGAAACTGCGAAGCTGTGCGACGAGTTCTTCGCCTCCGAGAAAGGCGCACCGTTTGCCGCTCGCGACCACGGAGATCTCTTGCGCGAAATCATGGACTCCGGGACGGAGGACCCGCTGCGCTGGAGTGCGGCTCGCGTCGACCAGGTGCTCGGAACGTCGGGATGGGGCGTCCACGCGCCCCTGGCGATCCGCCTGGACGTCCCCGACCTCATGAGGGCATTCATCCCTTTCGCGCACAATCGAAGTGGGATTCGCGACGGGTTGACGGCCGACGCGCTTGCGGTCATCGACGAGATGGCGATGGGATACCGACGGGACGTGCTGCGCGATGCCGATTACAGCGACTGGGAAGACAGACACGCCTGAATGCGGCCTTACGGCACCACCAGGTCACTGTCCCGCAGATCCGTGATCAGCATGTGGCCCGGCGCATGCCCGATGGCCAGCGGCGGACGGGACTTCATCACCGCGGCCTGCGGCGTGACTCCGCACCCCCAGAACACCGGGATCTCCCCGGGGCGGACGGTTACCGCGTCCCCGTAGTCCGGTGCGGACAAATCGGCGATGCCCAGCGCCGCGGGGTCACCGACATGCACCGGGGTGCCGTGCACCGACGGGTAGCGCGCCGTGATGCGCACGGCGTCGGCCACCTGATCGGGCGGCAGGGGCCGCATCGACACCACCAACGGACCCGACATCCGCCCCGCCGAGCGGCACGGCCGGTCGGTCCGGTACATCGGCACGTTCACGCCCTCGTCGATGTGCCGCACCGGCACTCCCAAATCGAGCAGTGCCGCGTCGAAACTGAAGCTGCAGCCGATCAGGAACGCCACCAGATCGTCGGTCCAGTACTCGGTGGCGTCCGTCGTCTCGGTGACGAGCTCGCCGTCGACGTAGATGCGGTAGGCCGGGATGTCGGTGCGCACGTCACCGTCGACCAGCAGCGGACCCGCGTACTGGGCCGGCTCCAGCACGTCGAGCACCGGGCACGGCTTCGGGTTACGCTGCGCGAACAGCATCAGGTCGAACGCGTAGTCCCGCGGCACCGCAATCAGATTCGCCTGCGCGTACCCGGCCGACCATCCGGCCGTCGGTGTCACCAGACCGTCGCGGAAGCGTTGCCGCGCCTGCACCGGTGTCACCGTCGCCACGTCGAGCGTCATCGTCGCCCCTCCGGTGTCATGCCGACGTCGCCCCGAGTCCGGCGACGGCTCAGCTCCACAATTCCGCGAGCCCGCTCAGCGACATCCAGCCCAGATAGAGCGTCAGCAACCAGACCGCCAGACCAATGATCTTCAGCCACAGCGGATAGCGGTACCCGCCCATGAGATCGCGTCGCATCCACGCTACCCACACCACCACGGTGAACCCGATCGGCAGGATCAGTCCGTTGAACGCGCCCGCGAATACCAGCAGCGTCACCGGCGCCGCCCCGAGGACCACGAACAGGACAGCGCTGAGCGCAATGAATCCGACCGTCAGCAGGTTCTGGCGCCGGCGTGAGGTTTTCGATGAGGTGAGGAACGAGACCGAGGTGTAGGCGGCGCCGATCACCGACGTAATGGCGGCCGCCCACAGGATGAGGCCGAAGATGACCCCGCCGGCGGTGCCGAGGGCGTACTCGAACGCCGATGCGGTGGGGTTATCGCTGGCGAGGATGGCGCCGCCGGCGGTGACGCCGAGGATCGCCAGGAACAGCAGTGCCCGCATGACGCCGGTGACGATGATGGCGTACGTCGATCCCGCGGTGATGCGGCCGACGTTCTGCGGCCCGGTGATGCCGGTGTCGAGCAGGCGATGCGCCCCGGCGTAGGTGATGTAGCCGCCCACAGTGCCACCGACGATCGTGGTGATCGCGAGGAAGCTGATCTGCTCGGGCAGCACGGCGTTGCGCAGCGCCTCGCCCAGCGGTGGGCGCGACACGATCGCGGTGTAGGCGGTCATGGCGATCATCGCGACGCCGAGAACCACGACGATCCGGTCGAGGGCGACCCCGGCCCGCTTGCTCAGAAAGATGGCGATGGCGATGACCGCCGACACCGCGCCTCCGATGCGCGGGTCGAGCCCGAACATGGCGTCGGTGCCCAGCCCCGCGCCACTGGTGTTGCCGATGTTGAACACCAGGCCACCAACGACCACCAGGACAGCCAAGGCGTAGCCGACGCCGGGTAGGACCTTGTTACCGAGTTCGTGGGCGCGCATCCCGGCCACCCCGATCACCCGCCACACATTCATCTGGACGGCGAAGTCGATGACGATAGACGCGAGGATCGCGAACGCGAATGCCGCCCCCAGTTCGATGGTGAATTCGGTGGTCTGGGTGATGAACCCCGGCCCGACCGCACTGGTTGCCATCAAGAACATCGCGCCCAGCAGCGCGGTCTTGGCGGGCTCCGACGGTTTCGGGGCAGTGTCGACGGACGGGTTGAGTGGCTTTTCGGGAGTGGCCATGAGTCGCATCCTCACCGTGGCTGGAACGGGACTTTCCCGCTTGTTACGTCCTTCCGATTGTCTACCGCCGGCATTGCGCCGCAGTTACGCCCGCAATACTGATTGTTCAACAATCCCCATATTCACACGTACCCTAATCTGGGGCGATGGGCCCTGTCCACGGTTTCGACGAAGCATTACGCGCGCTGGAGAACTCCAGGCCGCGGGTCGTGCTGTCGTCGTCGTCCGACCGCGCCGCCGACGTGATCCGCGAACACGTCGCCGCCGGGCTGTTCCGTCCCGGTGCCCGGTTACCCGAGGAGCCGATCGCTGAATCGCTTGGCATCTCCCGCAACACCCTGCGGGAAGCGCTGAGCCAGCTCATCGTCGAACGGCTGCTCGACCGAATCCCGAACCGCGGTGTCTTCGTCCGCACCCCGTCGGTCGCCGACCTGCGTGACATCTGCCGGGCCCGCCGCGTCATCGAGCCCGGTTGCCTGCGTCTTCTGCCTGCCGACGCCGACATCTCCGATGTCGCTGCAGCGGTCGCCAGTGGCCGCGCCGCCCTCGATGCCGGCGACGGTGACGCGGTCGCCTTGGCGGATCAGCGGTTCCACCGGTCGGTGGTCGCGCTGGCCGGCAGCGCGCGTCTGGACATGGAGATGAGCCGCCTGCTCGCGGAGATGCGGCTGGGGTTCTTCCACGCCGGCCCCGCTGAGGATCTTCACGGCCCCTACGTGGAACGCCACGAGGAGATCGCCGCCGCCCTGGCCGACGGCAGGGGGCGGGCGGCCGCCAAGCTGCTGGACCGCTATCTGGTGACCGCCTCCCAACACCTGCTGTCTGCGTACCCCCAGGCCGAGCAGGGCTGACTCGGCAGCGGCCGCGATGAATTCCGGGAGTCGGGAGGGCCGTCATGGTCATGACGAACCGTCTACCGGAAATCGTGCACCGCGAGCCCCAGCGCTACGCCTCGATCGGCGGCATCGTCACGATGGACCAGGTCAGTGCGATCGCCGACAGGTTTCCCGAGGTGTTCGACGCCGTCGTGCGGCACGGACGTGCGCCCAGCGGTGCGCACCTTCTGCGGTACCGCGCAACCGACATGGACCGCGAACTCCAGATCGAGGCCTGCGTCCCCGTCGATGCCCCGATGTCGGCAGGTGATGCGGTCACGATCGACACGCTGCCCGGCGGGCGCTACGCCGTGGCCGGCCACCGCGGCCACTTCGACGGCCCGGCGGACGCCACGGAAAGATTGCTGGGCTGGGCCGAAGAGTAAGTCCTGCAGTGGGATTCGGCAGTGTCGGACGACTGTGAGGTGTGGGCGGGCCGGGTTGAGATCTACGAGACCGACCCTTCGGCCGAACCCGACCCGGCCAACCGGGTGACGACGCTGGCCTTCAAGCTGGCCGACTGACCCTTATACGATGCGCTGCCGGGTGAACTCCCGGGAGAACGTCGCCACCAGCTCGCCGGCCCGGCGGTGATACTCGACCTCGTCAAGCATGCTGTCGCCCAACGCATATCGTGACGCCAGCAGCGCCAGCGCGTCAGCGCCCTCGTTGAGCGTCGCCCCCCCTTGACCCTTTACCCACACTGAGGTGATCCGATCGCGGTCCTCGCGGACGATCTGCCGGGCCCGCGCCAGTTCCGGGGTTTTGCCGCTCTCGCGGTAGGTCGCATACCCCTCGGGCAGCACGTTGTCGCCGTCGCGCCACCGCTGCGCCATCTCCACGGCGAGCGTGCTGTCCTCAGCGCCGTGATGTAGCGTCCGCGCAGCTTGTGCACGGCGACATCGGTCGCCCGCAGCTCGGCGACCAACACCACCTGTGGGCCGATCAACGTCGTCGAATGCTCGCAACCCCTTCAGGCCGTACTCACCCGACGAGGCGAACACCCATAGCCAGTGAACTTGCCCCGCACCGAACCGTCCGTGGTCACGCACACCGGCGCCGGCGCCGTCACCGCCCTCAGCCCCGCCCATGCCCGACGCACCAGCTCCTCGTCCGAAAGCGGGGCCCACTCGATCCAGACACCCGGCATCAGCAGCGCCACCTCCTCGCGCAGCGCTCACAGCGTGCTCCGCGCGGGCACCTGCACCAGGAATCGGATGCGCTCCGCGCCGGACGTCTCTCGGATGCGGCGGGTGGCGTCCAGCGTCGCCGCGTCGGCTGACGCCGCGTCCACGATGCCCGACCAGCGCTGCGCGTCGGAGCTCGCTGAGTGCGCGAACACCTATCGGCCGCGGCCGCGCACCGCGAGCCGGACCGTTGTCATCGGGCGTGAACGCGCCGCCATGATGTCGGCCGGTCGAGGCATGAACTGCGGTTTCGGTGCCATATCCGTCTCCTCCCAGGGGGACGTCACTGTATGGCGAGGGTCTGACATCGGCGGCGTCCGAACGAGCGCGACGGCGCGACCAGCCGGAAGTCGATAGGCTCGCGGGGGTTGCCGACGTGGTTATGAGCGGCGCGTGCGAACTGTGAGGAACGAAGTCCATGCCGGTCGAAAGGTGTCCTGCGGAGACGTCAGACGCCACCACAGAGCCCAAGGCGACCTCCGTAACCCCCGCCGCCCCTCCTGCGCGGGCCCGCCGCAGGCTCCTGCTGGCCGCCGTCGCGGTGCCCTTCGCGCTGCTCGTGAGCGCATATCTCGGTGACCTTCTCTACAGCTGGAACAAGGTGCCCCGGGGCGTCACCGCGGCAGGCGTCCCGATCGGCGGACTGTCCCTGGATGACGCGCAGGACCGGCTGCGCACCGACCTCACGCCACGCACGACGCAGCCTGTCCGCGTCACCTTCGGCGACGAGAGCGGCGAGATCGACCCCGCGTCCGCGGGCCTCGAGGTCGACTGGACCGCCACCGTCGAGCAGGCCGGCGCCGAACCACTGAACCCGATCACCCGCCTCACGGCACTGTTCGGCACCCGCGAGATCGGCGTCGTCTCCACCGCCGACGACACGGCGCTGACGGCCGCCCTGGAACAGCTGGGCGAGGCCGTCGCCCAGGATCCGGTCGAGGGCACGGTGCGCTTCGACGGCCGAGACCCGGTCGCGGTCGACCCGGAAGCGGGCCGCCGACTCGACGTCGATGCTGCAACGGAGCTGCTCAAGCGCGACTGGGTGAGCGGGACCGCTGTCGATCTGCCGATCATCGAAATCGCACCCAGCACAACATCGTCCGACGTCGAGGCGGCCGTCACCGACATCGCCGCACCCGCGGTGTCCGGGCCGCTGGTCATCACCGGCGACGACGATGCCCGCGCCGTCATCTCCGAGAACGTCATCGCCACCGCCCTGACATTCGACGTCGACGACGGCGAGATCGCGGCCACCGTCGACGAGAACGCCATCGCCGACGCGGCCCGACCCCAGCTGGCCGATTCGGAGGTCCCGCGGCGCGACGCGACCATCGACTTCGCCACGTCCCCTGCGGTCAAGGTGCCGTCACAGGATGGCCGCCGTATCGACTACGAACAGACCCTCGCCGACCTGATGGACGTCCTGAACGAGACCGGCGACCACGAGGTCTCGGCGGTCTATGTGGACGAGCCGGCCACCTTCACCACCGCCGACATCGACGCACTTGGTCCCGTGCAGGTCATCGGCGAGTTCCAGACCTCGGGTTTCTCCGGTGACTCCGGGGTGAACATCAGACGCGCCGCGGCCGCCATCGACGGCATCGTCGTCGCCCCCGGGGAGACGTTCAGCCTCAACGGCGCCACCAACCCACGCAACACCGCCAACGGCTACGTCGAGGCCGGTATCATCCTGCACGGCAGACCCGACCGGGGCGTCGGCGGCGGCGTCTCCCAGGTGGCCACCACGCTGTTCAACGCCGCGTACTTCGCGGGCATGGAACTCGTCGAGCATCAAGAGCACAGCTACTACATCAGCCGCTATCCGGCGGGCCGGGAGGCCACAGTGTCCGGCAACGACATCGACGTCAAGTTCCGCAACGACGGACCGACCCCGGTGCAGATCCAGACGGTGTGGACGTCCTCGTCGATCACCGTCCGACTGGTGGGGATCAAGCGCTACGAGGTGTCGTCGGCGCAGAGTCCGCGTTCCGCCCCGACCAGCCCGAACACGATCACCATCCCGGAGGGGGAGTCCTGCAGTGCCAGCGGCGGCGCACCGGGGTTCACCATCACCGACACCCGCACCCTGCGCGACATCGCCACCGGCGATACCCGGACCGAGTCCCATACCGTGCGTTACGACCCGATACCCACGGTGGTGTGCGGGGGCTGACGGCCGGCTGACGGGCCCTCCGCCGTCGGCCGTTGGCCGAGATGGCCTGGCGTAAAGTTCCCGCCATGTCTTCTGCAGGGCCGCTGTCCGGGATCAACGTTGTCGACCTGACCGCCGTGGTCGCGGGGCCGTACTGCACCCAGATGATGGCCGACATGGGGGCCGACGTCATCAAAGTCGAGCCGCCGCAGGGCGATAACGCCCGGTACGTCTCGGTCGGCCCCGAGCCGGGGCTGAGCGGGGTGTTCATCAACGTCAACCGCGGCAAGCGCAGCGTCGTCCTCGACCTGCAGACTGACGAGGGCAAGCGGGCCCTGCGCGCACTCGGGCCCTGACCCCAGGTGTTGGACACGCTGAATCCCGCAAGATTGGCGGGGGAAGCGAGATGATCGACACCGATGGCAAGGAAAAATTATCCCGAAGAGTTCAAACGAGACGCGGTAGCGCTGTACCGGGATACCGAGGGCGCGACGGTCACCGAGATTGCCGCCGAGCTCGGTATCAGTGGGGTGACGTTATCGGCGTGGTGCAAAGCGGCCGGGGTGCCGATCCGGCACCGCAACCTGACTCCGGCAGGACAGCCGGCGCCGGGTGCGGAAACCCCTGATCAGGAGCTGGCCCGGCTCCGAGCCGAGGTGCAGCAGCTGCGTGCCACACAGACTCGGTTGTCGACCGAGCGTGACATTCTGCGGTCGGCGGCCAAATATTTCGCCGGGGAGACGAACTGGTGAGCCGCTTTCAGTTCGTCGCCGACCACCTCGACGCCTATCCGGTGAAGTGGCTGTGCGCGGTCGTCGAGGTCGCGCGTTCCTCGTTTTATGCCTGGTTGGCCGGCGCTGGCGGCCGTGCTGCGCGTCAGGCCGCGGACGAGGCACTCGAGGCGCGTATCCGCACTGTGCACGATGCGGATAGCACCTATGGTGCGCCGCGGATCACCGCTGAGCTCAACGACGGTGTCCCCGACCAGGAGCGGGTCAACCACAAGCGGGTGGCACGGGTGATGCGCACCGCCGGGATTGCCGGCTACCGCCGCCGACGACGGGTGAAGACCACGACGCCGGATCCGGCGAACCAGAAGGTTCCGGACCTGCTCGGCCGGGATTTCACCGCAGCGACACCGAATGAAAAGTATGTCGGAGACATCACCTACCTACCGTTGGCGACCGGGTCGAATCTGTATCTGGCGACGGTGATCGACTGCTTCTCCGGCCGAGTCGCCGGGTGGGCGATCGCTGAGCATATGCGCACCGAACTGGTCGAAGATGCACTCAAAGCCGCCGAGGCGCTGCGCGGCTCGCTGGCCGGTGCAGTGTTCCATTCCGATCACGGAAGTCAGTACACCTCAACCGATTTCGCCGAACTCTGCGCAGATCTGGGCGTCGTCCAGTCTATGGGCGGGGTGGGGTCAAGTGCCGACAACGCACTCGCTGAGTCGTTCAACGCCTCCCTCAAACGCGAGATCCTGCAGGACCGCAGCAACTGGCCCGACGCGCCCACCTGCCGCCGCGAAGTGTTCTGCTGGCTGGTCCGCTACAACCTGAAACGGAGGCACTCCCGCTGCGCCTATTCCAGCCCGGCCAGCTACGAAAACACCCACACATCCACTACGCTGCCACAAGCCGCGTAACCACAAATCCCGTGTCCACTACACGGGGGCAAGGCCCCTCGTCGGTCGGGCGGACGTCTTCATCCACTCGATGCGTGCCGCCGCGATCGCCAAACTCGGTTTCGACTATCAGACAGTGGCCTCGCTCAACCCGTCGATCGTCTACACGAACTGCTACGGCTACGGCCGCACCGGGCCCTACGCGTCCCGGCCCGCCTACGACGACACCATCCAGGCCGAGTGCGGACTGGTCGCGGTGCAGGAAGAGCTCACGGGCACAGCCGGTTACGTCGGCTCGATCATGGCCGACAAGGTGTGCGGGCTCGCCGCACTCAACGCGACGACGATGGCGCTGTTGCACCGGGCACGCACGGGCGAGGGCCAGGAAGTCGAAGTGCCGATGTTCGAGACGATGGCGGCGTTCATGTTGGTCGAGCACGCCAACGGCGCGATGTTCGACCCCCCGCTGGGACCCGCGCTGTATCCGCGCACCGTGGCACGCAACCGTCGCCCGTACCCGACGCTCGACGGACACATCGCGGTGCTGATCTACAACGACAAGCAGTGGCAGGCGTTCGTCGACGCCGTCAAGCCGGCCTGGGCCGGCGACCAGTACGCGACGATGGCCGGCCGTGCCGCCGACATCGACACGGTCTACGGCCTGGTGGGCGACACGCTGCGCGAGCGGACCACCGCGGACTGGCTGGCCTTGTTCGACAAACTCGGCATCCCGGCCTCCCCGGTGCGCACCACCGACGAGCTGTTCACCGACGCGCATCTGGAGGCGGTCGGCTTCTTCGAGACCGTGCAGACCGAATACGGCCCGGTGCAGTTTCCCGGTGTGCCGACCGGATTTTCGCGTACGCCCGGGATGGTGCGCGGTGGTGCGCCACGACTGGGCGAGCACACCGCCGAAGTGCTCGCGGAGGTCGGGATCGCGCCGCCGGATCAGGCCACGGCGCTCACTGTGGAGTGAGGTGGCGAAGCGGAATCCGCGTCGCGCGCTGAGAGTGCGCTGAGGGTCGTTGTGCCGCCGGTTTCACGACCCTGGACGCAATCTCGATGATCACCCGGTATCGGACATGGCGCTCCTCAGAAACTCTCAACGCGATACGTCTGCAGTGGAATGCTGCGCGCCTCGACCGATGGACGGGCCGACGCGAGTCACGCCGTCCGCGCGCGACTGAACTCCCGCGAGAACGTCTCCGCGAGATCCTTTGCGCGCCGGTGATACTGGTCGCCGTCGAGCCCGCTGTCGCCCAGCGCGTGTCGTGACGCCAGCCGGGCCAGCGCATCGGCGCCCTCGTTGAGCGGTTCGCCCGCGTGGCCCTTGACCCAGACCGCGGTGATCCGGTCCCGGTCCTCGAAGATCATCCGTTGTGCGCGTACCAATCCCGGGGTCTTACCGCTCTCCCGGTAGGTGGCGTAGCCCTCCGGCAACACATCGTCACCGGCCATCCACCGCTGCACCATCGCGATCGCGCGCCGGCTGTCGCTGAGCACCGTGATATCGCATCCACGCAGCTTCTGCACCGCCGCCCCGATCGCACGCAGCTCGGCGACCAGCACCACCTCCGGACCGATGAGCTTCGTCGAATGCCGTACGCCCTGCAACCCGTACTCGCCGGAGGATGCGAGCCAGCCGTACCCGGTGACCCTGCCCCGCACCGAGCCGTCGGTGGCGACCCGGACCGGATCGGCCGGCCCCACCTGGCGCAGTCCTGCGCACGCCTGGCGCACCAGCGTCTCGTCCGATAGCCGCGGTCGTTCGATCCACACCCCGGGCATCAGCAACGCGATCTCGTCGCGCAGTGCCCACAGCGTGCTGCGGGCCGGCACCTGAACCACGAACCGGATCCGCTCTACGTCGGCGGCTTCGCGGATACGGCGGATGACGTCGAGCGTTGCCGAGTCGGCGGACTCTGCCTCCACGGTTCCGGTCCAGCCGCGCTCACACGAGCGTGCCGAGTACCGGTACGTCGACTCGCCGCGTCGGGCAAGCGCGATCGCGACCGATGTGGTCGGACGCGGCCGCGCCGCCGTGATGCCAATCGGGCGCGCAGTGGCCACGGGCTTGGGTGCCATCTCCGTCTCCTCCCCAGGTGAACAGGTGTGACGCACTGTATTGAGGGGGTCTGACATCGACGCTGGACGTGCCGCTCGAAACCTCATGCAACTCAGGGTAGTGCTACATTTGTGCTACGTTTGTCGCATGACCGAAGTGGCCTCCCGCGAACTGCGCAACGAGACGGCTGGCCTGCTCCGTCGGGTCCAGGCGGGGGAGGACATCACCGTCACGCTCAACGGACGTCCGGTGGCCCGCCTGGTGCCCTTCGAACCTTCCCGTCGTCGATGGCTCACCAGAGACGAACTGGTGGGCCGAATCAGCCGGGCCCAGGCAGACCCTGGCATGCGCGACGACCTGGCCGTCCTGGCAGGCGAGACCACCGATGATCTCGGGCCCCTCCGGTGACCGCCGCGGGCGTACTCGACACGTCGGTGTTCATTGCGGGGGAAAGCGGTCGGCCGCTGAATGTTGCCCATATCCCGGACCAGGTCGCAACGACTGTCATCACCGTGGCGGAGCTGAACGCCGGGGTACTGGCTGCCACCAACGCCGAGGCGAGAGCGCAGCGACTGGCCACTCTCGACGCTGTCGCCGATCTGGCGGCATTGCCGGTGGATGTGGCTGCTGCCCAGATGTGGGCACGGATGCGTGTTCATCTTGCCGAGACGGGTCGCCGGGTGCGCATCAACGACCTGTGGATTGCAGCCGTTGCCGCATCGCGTGACCTGCCGGTGGTTACTCAGGATGGTGACTTCGACCCGCTCGACGGCGTCGCCGGATTGAGCGTCCTACGCGTCTGAGTTGTGTTCAGACTGCGGCCACGGTGCACGAGTGCGAGAGAAGGACACCCTCAACGCAGTCTGAAATGCCTGCCGCCCGCTCGCTAACATCAGCCGCGACGAAGGGGGACGTCAACTGTGACCATCACCGTCGCCGAGACACCGCGGCTGGCCAACGGGGCCGAACGCAAGGTCTGGCAGGCCCTGATCGACCAACTCGAACCCGGTGACCTCGTCATCCCGGGCAAGCGGGTTACCGACCACCTCAAAGACCACGAGATCGACTTCTTCGTCGCGATAGAGGGCGCCGGCATTATCTGCCTCGAGGTCAAGGGCGGGGAGGTCTGGCACGACGGGGACGCCTGGCGTCAGAAGCGCCGCGGCAGGGAAGTGGAGATCGACCCTGTCCGGCAGGCCCGCGAAGCGTGCTACGCGCTGCGGAGCTTCATCGAGAGCGACCAGCGCTGGACCCAGGGCCGGCTGCGCTGGGATCACATCGTGGTGTTGCCCAACACCGACCTCGCCGAGGACTTCGCGCTGCCGGAGTGCCCGCGCTGGAAGGTCATCGACCGCACCGACCTCTCCGACATTGCCGCCAGACTGCGCCACGTTCTGCACAGCCAGGAACTCGACCGGCCGCTGCTGACCCGTGACGGCATCGCGCAGCTGGGTGAATCGCTGAGCGGGCGCGGTCTGCCGCAACGCAACGTGGTCGCCCGTGCGCTGGAAAACGAGGACGCCGCAGACATTCTCACCGAGCACCAGTCCGTCATCCTCGACGCGGTCCGGCTGCTCAACCGCGTCGAGATCCGCGGGGGCGCCGGAAGCGGCAAGACGTTCCTGGCGATGGAGCAGGCCCGCAGGCTGGCCCGGGACGGGCAGCGGGTCGCGCTGGTGTGCTACTCGCACGGCCTGGCGTCGTATCTGGAACGCATCACCGCCACCTGGAACCGACGCCAGCAGCCCGCCTACGTCGGCGAGTTTCACGACCTGGGCAAGCGCTGGGGCGCACCCGAAGGCCCCGACGAATCCCTGCGCACCGACGAGACCGTCCGGTTCTGGGAACGGGAACTACCGGCGCAGATGACCGAACTGGCCACCCAGCTGGAGGAAGGGGACCGGTTCGACACGATCGTCGTCGACGAGGCGCAAGACTTCGCCGACGCCTGGTGGGACCCGCTGCTGGCGGCGCTGAAAGACGAAGAGAGCGGCGGGCTTTACGTGTTCACCGACGAAGGCCAGCGGGTGTTCCATCGGCACGGTTCGCCGCCGGTTCCGCTGGTTCCGCTGGTGCTCGATCACAATCTGCGCAACACCCGCCAGATCGCCAACGCGTTTCAGCCGCTGGTGGATCATCCGATGCGCTTCCTCGGCGGGGAAGGCCCGGCCGTGAAATACGTGTCCTGCTCCCGGGCCGACGCGATGGGTGTCGGCGACGACGAGGTCGACCTGCTGCTCGACGAGGGCTGGCGCCCCGAGGACGTCGCGCTGCTGACCACCGGGACCCGCCACCCGGAGCAGCGGGAACGCCAGGCCGGGGGCAGCACCGCCTACTGGGACAGCTTCTGGGACGCCGAGCAGGTGTTCTACGGTCACGTCCTCGGTTTCAAAGGTCTGGAGCGCCGAGCGGTGGTGCTGGTCGTCAACGAGGAGTCGGCGTTCGAGCGCTCCCGTGAACGGCTGTATGTCGGATTGTCCAGAGCCCGCGATCAACTCGTGGTCTGCGGCGATCCGGACTTTCTGCGGGAGGTCGGCGGACCGGATCTGGCCCGGCGGCTCAAAATCCCGGGCTGATAACGCCGGCTTGCGCAGAGAACGCCGTCATCCGCGCGTGGACGTGTGACCGCTGTTCGTTATCGAGCGTTCTCGCCAATGAACGGAGGCAATCCCCATAGAGGCGGCAATAATTCGCTCATGTGCGCAGCTCCGTCGAGACTGCGCCGCCGAGCGCTTGGCTGTTGCGCTTGCTCAGTTGGCATTCTGCGCTCCCTCTCGGTCGGGGCGTTGACGCGGCTCAGGCAAGACCCTATTGTAGTGATCGCTACGGTAGCGTAGTGATCGTTACACAACGGGGTTCAGTGGTCGAGGATGGCGTTGGGTGGAGTACGGCGACGAGGTGATCGGCGGGCCTCAGATTCCGGATTCGATCCTTGCGAATCCAGCATCTCAACGCCGAGGTTGAGGAATCCCTGACTACTCACCCGAATCGTGGCAGCACGCCACGATCGGCTGCGACGGTCGGCAATGATGCCGAAATTCCTTCAGCCGCAAGCAACTTCGGCAATTATCCACCTGGGCAAAGGGTTGACACATATGGCAATCACAGACGTACCCGAATTCGCGCACTTAACCGACGCGGACGTGGAGAGCCTGGGACGTGAGCTCGACGCGGTTCGCCAGGACATCGAGGATTCCCGCGGCGCGCGCGACGCGCGCTACATCCGCCGCACCATCGCCGCCCAGCGCGCGCTCGAGGTGGCCGGCCGGGTGATGCTCGCCGGCAGCGCGAAACGCAAGTACTGGTGGGCCGGCACCGCGACCCTGGGCGTGGCCAAGATCATCGAGAACATGGAGATCGGCCACAACGTCATGCACGGTCAGTGGGACTGGATGAACGATCCGGAGATCCACTCCTCGTCGTGGGAATGGGACATGAGTGGCGCCTCCAAGCACTGGCGCTTCACCCACAACTTCATGCATCACAAGTACACGAACATCCTGGGCATGGACGACGACGTGGGCTTCGGCGTCATCCGCGTCACGCGCGATCAGCGCTGGCGGCCGATGAACCTGGCCAATCTGTTCTTCAACACGATGCTGGCGGTCGGTTTCGAGTGGGGCGTCGGGCTGCAGCATCTGGAGTTGGGCAAGATCTTCAAGGGCCGCGACGACCGCAATGAGACGATGGGCCGCGTCAAGGAGTTCGGCATCAAAGCCGGCCACCAGGTGGTCAAGGACTACGTCGCCGCCCCGGCGATCACCTCCCTGTCCCCGGGGGCGACCTTCAAGTCGACGCTGACCGCCAACGCCGTCGCCAACGTGATCCGCAACGTGTGGGCCAACGCCGTGATCTTCTGCGGCCACTTCCCCGACGGGGCGGAGAAATTCACCAAGACCGACATGGTCGGCGAGTCGCGGGGCCAGTGGTACCTGCGGCAGATGCTGGGCAGCGCCAACTTCGAGGGCGGCCCGCTGCTGCGGTTCATGAGTGGCAACCTGTGCCATCAGATCGAGCATCATCTGTTCCCGGATCTGCCCAGCAACCGGTATTACGAGATCTCGATACGGGTCCGGGAGATCTGCGACAAGTACGACCTGCCCTACACCACCGGAAACTTCCTGGTGCAGTACGGCAAGTCCTGGCGCACCATCGCGAAACTGTCGCTGCCGGACCGGTTTTTGATCGACACCGCCGACGACGCCCCGGAGACGCGCAGCGAGCGGATGTTCGACGGGCTGGAGCCGTCCCAGCGGCGTGGTTTGAAGTCGGCCATCGCGGCGGTGCGCCGATCGAGCGGGTGGCGCCCCAAAATGGGCGCTGACTTTCGCTGATCTGCGCACCAAAGAGCAGCTGATGCAAAGGAAAAGCGGCGCCAGCACAGGGTGTCTGGTAGACGGGAGTCAGTTCCGGCCGCGACGAGTGCTTTCGGCGCCAACGAAGCAGCGTATTGCTGCTGTCTAACGGAGAGCGAAGGGAAAAGATGAAGGCAGATCCACTCTCGGTCGTGGTCGATGACGTCGAGCTATCCGGAGTCTACGCCAAACCTGAGAATCGGCCGCGTGCACTGATAATTGCGCTGCACGGTGGCTCTGTAACGTCTCGCATCTACGACCAGCACATCCCAGGTGATGTCTCGTACTTGGATTTGGCCGCGCAACTGGGCTTCGCGGCGATCGCACTCGATCGCCCAGGATACGGAGCAAGTTCCGGAATCAGCCCAGACAGGACCTGCTTCGACGAACAGATCGCCATCTTACGAAGTGCCATCGCAGACCTGTGGGTCCGTGTCGGCGCCGAAAGCGCCGGCGTTGTGCTAACAGGAAATTCGATCGGCGGAATGCTGGCACTATGCCTTGCGGCGGGCACCAGCGACTTCCCGGTGCTCGGAGTGAGCGCGCACAGCGCAGGCTATAGCTGGACTCGCGGCTTCGCTACGGAACTCCAACACCGTATCGACCACGAAGCGTCGACCCATATCGATCCCCGCGGGCGGAGCATGGACGTTTTCGGGCCCGACTGGACGTGGCCTCGGCAGACTGCCCAGTCGTTGCTAGACAACTCCGCGCCCGCCCCGGTACGGGAGCTCCATGACGCGCTTCAATGGCCCCAACGACTAGGCCGGATAGCAGGATCGATCACGGTTCCAGTACGAGTCGCGATCGCAGAATACGACGACCGCTGGGCATCGACCCCATCAGCCCTCCAGGAATTACGCAACCTCTTCACCTCTGCCGCGCTGATTGAGGTCCGTCAGCAACGCTTCGCAGGCCATCAGCTGAACGCAAACTACGCTGCTCGCGCCTTCTACCTTCACGAGCTTGCCTTCGCTGAAGAATGCCGACTCGCCGCCGTCACCTCCGCGTTCAGTCCACGTCCGCATCGACCCGCCTCATAGGACACCGCGGCACGATGCCGCTGCCCTGAAGGTTCTGCGTGCTCACCCCCAACCACACTGATTACAGCTGACAGGACGTGCACTCATGGCGCGAATCGACACCCACCACCATTTGGTGCCACCGTTCTATCGGGCCGCGCTCCGCAAGGCGGGGATCGTTGAGGCGGGTGGGCGAGCGTTGCCTGATTGGAGCGCGGAAGCGTCGCTCGAGGCGATGGAATTGCTGGGTGTCAGGGCTGCGATCCTCTCGGTTTCGGCTCCTGGCACCACCTTTCTGGCGCACCGTGCCGATGCCGCCGCACTGGCGCGTGACCTCAACGACTACACGGCCGATCTGGTGACGAAGTGGAATCAGAGTTTTGGGTTCTTCGCCACAGTTCCCATGCCGCACAGTGCTGCCGCGGTCACGGAGTCGATACGGGCGCTCGACGACCTTCGCGCCGACGGCGTGGTGCTGCTGGCGAACAGCGCCGGCGTCTACCTAGGCGAGGAAGGTCACGACGAACTGTTCGCCGCCCTCGACGCGCGATCGGCACGGGTGTTCATACATCCGTGCAACCTGCCCGGGCCGGCAGTTCAACATCTGCCGCCGTTCGCCGCAGACTTCCTGCTCGATACCACACGCGCGGCGTACTTACTTGTGCGCAACGGAATTCGGTCAAGTCCAGGGACGTGGTGTACGACGTCGTCGTGTGATTCTTCGTCGTGATGGTTCAGGCGGTTAGTGCCGCGGGGGTGTCCTCCTGTTCGGTTGGGGTGCCGTTGACGGTGCGTGATTTGCTCAGGACGTCAAGTCCCAGGTAGCGCCGCGACTCGGCCCATTCGTCGTGTTGTTCGGCCAGGACGGCGCCCACGAGGCGGATCAGCGCGTCGCGGTCGGGGAAGATCCCGACGACGTCGGTGCGCCGGCGGATCTCCTTGTTGAGACGCTCCTGGGGATTGTTGGACCAGATTTGGCGCCAGATCTGTTTGGGGAACGCGGTGAAGGCCAGCAGGTCCGGCCGCGCCGCTTCGAGGTGTTCAGTGGTCTTGGGCAGTTTGTCGGCGAGGGCGTCGATGATCCGGTCATATTGGGCTGCAACGGATTCAGAGTCAGGTTGGTCGAACACCGAGTGCAGTAGCGTCTTGACCCACGGCCAGGACGCCTTCGGGGTGACGGCCATCAAGTTGGTCGTGTAGTGGGTTCGGCAGCGCTGCCAGGCCGCGCCAGGCAGAGTGGCGCCGATCGCGGCGACCAGCCCGGCGTGCGCGTCGCTGGTGACCAGCTTGACCCCGGACAGCCCACGCGCGGTCAGCGACCGCATAAACGTCAACCAGCCGGCCCCGTCTTCGGCGGTACTGACCTCGACGCCCAGGATCTCCCGATACCCGTCGGCGTTGACCCCGACCGCGATCAGGGCGTGCACGTTGACCACGCGGCCACCTTCACGGGCCTTGAGGACCAGGGCGTCAGCGGCCATGAATGTGTATGGGCCGGCGTCCAGCGGCCGGGTGCGAAACGCCTCGACCGCGGCGTCGAGTTCTTTGGCCATCACGCTGACCTGCGACTTCGACAGGCTGGTGATGCCGAGGGTCTCGACGAGTTTGTCCATCCGCCGCGTGGACACCCCGAGCAGATAGCACGTCGCGACCACCGTGGTCAGCGCCCGCTCGGCGCGTTTACGGCGTTCCAGCAGCCAGTCCGGGAAGTACGAGCCGTGGCGCAGCTTGGGGATCGCCAGATCCAACGAACCGGCGCGGGTGTCGAACTGGCGATGCCGATACCCGTTGCGCGAGTTGGTGCGCTCAGACGTTCGTTCGCCGTACCCGGCGCCGCACAGGGCATCGGCCTCGGCGCCCATCAGGGTGTGGATGAACGTGGCCAGCAGCTCGCGCAGCACGTCGGGATGGGCGGTGGTGAGTCGTTCGGCCAGCACGGCGGGCAGGTCGATATTGTGGGCGGTGGTCATCGCGTCGATTCCTTTGCTCGAGTGACTTTGGTCGGTCTCTCGAAGAATCACGCGATGACCTTCAATCATTCGGCTACGACACGCCGGTAACCCTGATCAGGCCCGACTCGTACACCACTCTGCTGGACGCAACCCGGAATTCGCCATACCTATCCGAATATCCGATTCATCCTCAGCCACTCTGGAGGATTCGTACCCTATGCGTCGCACCGAATGTCGCTTGCGATTTCCGCCGACACCGGACGCAGCGTCGCCGGCATCCTCGACGAGTTCGCGACCTTCTACTTTGACACGGCACTGTCGTCCAGCCCGGCGGCGCTTCCGTCCCTGCTGGCTTTCGCCCAGCCGGCTCACATCACCTTCGGGTCGGATTGGCCTTTCGCACCCGCGGACACGGCGAAGTGGTTCTCGACCAGCCTGGACACGTATGCTGACATCGACGCTGCCAGCCTCGCTGCCATCCACGAGACCACCGCGGTGTCCTTGTTCCCGCGCATCGGTGCGCCAATCGAGTAGTTTCCTCTGCCACAGCTCGCGCGGTGATGTCGATGTGTCTACGGCGATTGAGAGCCGTTCTACGGGCGGCTGGCTCGTACGCCGAACAGAGGGGTTGGTCCGTCCAACCGGCAGCCCGGGGCCCTGCGACCGGGCTCAACGCAGCCCGGCGCCGACGAACATCAGTACCACGAACAGGATTTCGAACGCCACCACCCCCAGCACCGCGATGAGCGCGCCCTTGGCGAACTCGAAGTGACCCCTGGCCGGGATCAGCGCGGCGACCCCGGCGACCAAGGCCGGGAACAACGGCGCGAACGGCCAGAACACCCCCATCGTCAGGCATACCGACGCGAACCCGACGAAGAAACCCGCCAACAGCACCCCCGGCCGCTGCTGCCGCACCGTCTCCGCGCTGGTCATAGCGCCGCTCCCAGATGCGCCACCAGTCCGGTGGCGACGAACACCACCGCCGGCACCAGTCCGGTGAGCGGAGCCAGCACCAGTCCCGCTCCGTAACAACGTCTTTCCGACGAACCTGCACTCCGATAGAGCACTGTCCCGGCCACCAGCAGCGCCACCGCGACCACACCGGTGGCCACCCACGCCGCGACCGCACTCTCCGACGCGATCAGCGCATACACCGTCACCGCCCAGAACACCGCACCCACGAGCGCACCGGTCACCGCCGCTCGCGTCCAGTCGATCACCACATCAACACCCTCCCGCATCTGTGGATTGTAGGTACACACCCGTCACCGACCCCGGACAGACTCGGTGCCCTGCATCGGCGTGTACACCCGCACCGTCGGCGCATCACCCGCCGGACCGAAGGCAGTGAAGTTCCCCGGCGGCACGATCGACATCGGCGGCGCCACCGGAACCGGCGCCGGCTCACCCCCACCGGGGACAGTCGATGGAAGCACCTGCGGAACAACGTTGTTGAAGCTCGATATCACGGTCGGGTCGCCGACGTCTTTGTCGAACGGCAGTCCGGCCAGCGGGCCGGCGGCGTTGTCGAAGAACGTCGGCCACTCCTGCAGCACCGTCGTCGTCGCTCCGCCGCGGTCGCTGTAGACCTCCAGCGCCGGGAACGTCGTCACGTCGGCCCCGCCGACGCGGGGTCCGGTGTCCGACGGCACGATACCCAGCGTCCCGTTCACGCTGATGCCGGACCCTTTGGCCAGGCTCTCACCGCCGGGGGAGAACGGATCGGCGGCGTTGTACTGGATCAGCACCCCGCCGCCGGAGGTCTGCACCGCACCGATCGACGGCGTCCCGGTGCGCACCTGGCCGGTGTCGGCATTGATCGACGGGTTCTGCCGTGCCACCACGATGCCGTTGTCGAAGTCGGTGTAGATCGCCACCCGCGCTGATTCCGGCCCGGCAGTGGGGGAGAAGCCGCGGTTGTCACCGAGATTGTTGTCATACGGTGGCCAGCCCAAGGTCGGAGCCCAGACGTCCTCACTCGGGATGAACAGGTTCGTCCGGACGACCCCCTGCCCCGGCACCGGGTCGATCCGCGCGACCACCACATTGGCCTGCACGCCCTGATTTTTCGGGTCGTAGCTGTGCGGATCGAGCGCCGAGGCGGTCCACCAGTCGCTGCCGCTGACCGGGTCGCGGCCGAAGACGTCCCGGAACGCCTCGATCCGGTTGCGGGTGCGCTCCGATTCGTCGCGTTCGTCGACTCCGTCGCCGTCGCGTTCGTCGACTCCGTCGCCGTCGAGTACCGGAGACTGCGGCGGCCCACCGAACCTCTGGCCGAAGCCCAGAGCCTCGAACTCACCACCGATCGTGGCGATCTCACCGCCCACGGCGTTCAGGGCGGAGTTGGCCTGGCTGAGGATCTCGGTGAGCCGCGCCAGACCGTGCGCCACGATCGGCACCAGCATGTGCTCACCGGCCCGGTTCCTCGGCACGTTCGCCGCGGCCGCGATCACCCAGTCGCGGATCGCTTCCAGATCGCCGCGGCCCGCGGACACGATCCGCGCGGACAGGTCGATCTGCGCGGCCAGGCGCTGATCGAGTGCCCCGAGCGCGCCCACGACGCGCTGATGATCGGTGTTGGCCCCGCCGTACGCCGCCGCTGCGCCACCCGCCCAGGATGACGGAGCCGCGCGGTCCAGGTCGTCGGTCAGGCGGGTCAGAGTCGTGCTGCGGTCATAATCTGAACCCGACTGCGGGGTGCCCGCACCGAACGTGTTCCGTGCCTTCGACCACGTCGCCAGAAACGCTTCGACCGCACTCACCCCGCTGCCACCCCGGCCATGGGTCTCATTGTCGCCCGGCTCCGGCGACCCCCGAGACGCCAATTTGGCTGCCCCTGCCCGGGGCCTCTGGTTGCTGTCGTCGGGGACGATCTTCGGGTCTGTCGTGACCCCGCAGCTGGGCCCGCTTTCCCTCAAATGTTGCCAGGGTTGGAGTCGATTGTTGAAATCGCCAGCTGATCTGGCCTGCAGGCTGACGCATCGGCTCCCGTTGGTTAGCTGTTTGCGCAGTTGAATCGTGGTCGTAGTGAAATCCAACCGCAACTTCGCGAGGAGCCGTCTGTCGCGCGAAAGATTAATTGTCGGGCTTATCATTATTTGCCATGGCCACCCGGATGCTTGGGCATCCCACCGCTGAGCTCCTTGAGGTTCCTGTCGAACTGGTTCGTACCCTGCTGGGCACCCTCCGGCAGCGTCTCGGGATGGAGGCCGCCTGGCTGACCGTGTTCGACGACCGAGCGCAGACAGTCGAGGTGCTCGATGGTGACGCCACCGCGCTCGGCATATCCACCGGTCATCGGTCCAGCCTGTCGGAGTCGTACTGCGTACGCGTCATCGACGGGCGACTGCCTGCGGTCATCCCCGACACGTCGGCCAACCAGATCACCGCGGCGATGCCGATCACGCACGAGACAGGGATCGCCGCCTACGTCGGTGTCCCGGTGCGTGCCAGGGGGGACGCCTATGTGGGCATGGTCTGCCTCGCGAGCCGAGAGACCAAGCCAAACCTCGCCGAGGAGGACCTGCACATCGTTCACCAGGCCGCCGACCTGGTCGGCAGCCTGATCGAATCGCCGGTTCGCGGGCCGGACCCGTCCTCCGCTCAGCGCAAGGCCATCCGTCGGGTGGTGGCCGAACAACGATTCGAGGTGGTTTTCCAGGCGGTGCACGAAGCCACCACCGGCAAGGTGATGGGAGTCGAGGCGCTTGCCCGGTTTCCCTGCGCCCCGTATCGCCCCGACGCCTTCTTCGAACAAGCCGCCCGGTTGGGTCTGGATCTCGAGCTGGAGAGGGCGGTGATCACCCGGGTCCTGGACAAGGTGCCGGAGCTCCCCGACGACGTGTTCGTGGCGATCAACATCTCGCCGGCGGCGGCGCTGGCCGTTCCGTGGTCGAAGCTGCTCGTCGACGTCGACCCGTCGCGCATCGTCCTGGAGATCACCGAACATGCTGCCGTCCCCAATTACGGCGCCCTCGGCGACGCCCTGCAGGCCTGCCGCGCGCGGGGCATGCGCATCGCGATCGATGACGTCGGTGCCGGTTTCGCCTCGTTCTCCCACGTGCTCGAGCTGGGGCCCGACTTCGTCAAGATCGACCAGTCCATCACCCGCAACATCGACGTCGACGGCGCCCGGCACCGGCTCGCACGGGCCATCGCCGACTTCACCGGTCAGATCGGCGTGACCGTGATCGCCGAAGGTGTGGAAAGCCAAGGCGAACTCGATGCCATCGCCGCCGCCGGTATCACCTGGGCCCAGGGCTATCACCTCAGCCGACCCAAACCGCACGGTCACGGATTCCCTACCGCCGACGTGACCGCAGCCGCTTCGGATCGGTTGCCGGCAACGGTCGATCCATTAAGCGGTCGGCCCTTTGACCTCGCGCTGGCCCACTCGCCCATCGGGATGGCCGTCGTCGGACTCGACGGCACCTTCATGCGCACCAATCGCGCGCTGCGCACGATGCTCGGCTACAGCCGAAGTGAGTTCGCAAAACTCACCTTTCAGCAGATCACCCATCCCGATGACCTCGAGGACGATCTCGCACTCCTTGCCGAATGCCTCGAAGGGCGAAGGCGCACATACCATATCGACAAGCGCTACCTGGCCGCCGACGGACGCGTCGTATGGTGCGCGCTGACCGTCGTCGTCATCGCGGCTCCGCACGACCGTCCCCGGTGCTTCTTCTCACAAGTGGTCGACGTGACCGCCGACCGTCTCCGGGAGGCGGAGCTGGCCCGGCGGACGGCCACCGACTCGCTCACTGCGATCGCCAATCGGTCCACCGCGTGGGGCCGGCTCGAACGACTCGAGGCCGGCGGCACCGGCTTCGGCGTGATGCTCTGCGATATCGAGCAATTCGACGCGGTCGTCGGTCGGACTGGCCGGCATGCCGGTGATCACCTGCTGGCCGAGGTGTCAGCGCGTCTGCTGGCCGCTGTGAGCGACGACGACCTGGTGGCGCGATGGGGCGGGGACGAGTTCCTGGTCGTCACCGATCTCTGCGACGACCATGGTCTGAAGGTGCTTGCCGACCGGGTCGCCGAGTACGTCGGCCGCGCACCGGTCCCGCGCCTCGGAGGCCACGAGGTTCCGATAGCGATCACCATCGGCTATGCGGCGCACCGGCCGGGCGACGGCCTGGGCATCGATGCCGTACTCGAGCTCGCCGAGCGGGCCAGGTACGAGCAGCGGCGCAACCGCCGCAGCGCATAGTGACCGCAGTGGCCGGTGCGTCACCTTCCCCGGGGAGACGGCCGCCACCGGATGCTGGAAGAGCCTAGCCTGGCGGGGTGCTTACTGAAACGGTGGATCTCCCCGGCGGCTCCTTCCGCATGGGTTCGGTCGACTTCTATCCCGAGGAAGCCCCGGTGCACGCCGTGTCGGTCGCCCCGTTCGCCATCGAACGGCATCCCGTCACCAACGCGCAGTTCGCCGAATTCGTCGCCGCGACCGGATATGTCACCGTCGCCGAGCGCGAGCTCGACCCCGCCGACTTCCCCGGTGTGCCGCCGGCCGATCTGATACCGGGTGCTCTGGTGTTCCAGCCGACCGCCGGCCCGGTGAATCTGCGCGACTGGCGTCAGTGGTGGACCTGGGTGCCGGGCGCCTGCTGGCGGCACCCGTTCGGGCCGGAATCGTCGATCGACGATCGGCTCGACCACCCGGTGGTTCAGGTCGCCTATCCTGATGCGGACGCCTACTCGCGCTGGGCCGGGCGCCGACTGCCCACCGAGGCGCAGTGGGAATACGCCGCCCGCGCGGGCGCGACCACGACATACGCGTGGGGCGACGACGTGCGCCCCGGCGGACAGCTGATGGCCAACACCTGGCAGGGAGCGTTTCCGTACCGCAACGACGGCGCGCTGGGCTGGACCGGGACGTCACCGGTCGGCACCTTCGCGCCCAACGGGTTCGGGCTGCTCGACATGATCGGCAACGTCTGGGAATGGACCACCACCCGCTACACCCGCCACCACGTCCTCGATCAGCCCGCATCGGGGTGCTGCCCGGCGCCGCCACCGGCCGGAGATCCGACGGTGCACCAGACGCTCAAGGGCGGGTCGCACCTGTGCGCACCGGAGTACTGCCACCGCTACCGCCCGGCCGCGCGCTCGTCGCAGTCCCAGGACAGCGCCACCACCCACATCGGGTTCCGCTGCATCGCCTGATGCGCTGGACATGACGTTCCGGGCGAGACCCGGCGCGAACAGCCCGGGTGGCCGGCCCGCCCGGGTGGCCGGCCCGCCCGGGTGGCGAAACCGCACCGATTCCGCCGCCGCGAAGCCGCTGGCCTCCGCATTCTCCGGCCGGCTTGGTGGCGTAACATTCGGTAATCCGCCACCACGGCCGCCAGCTGGCACAGTGAGGGCATGCCCCGACGCCCGAAGATCCCGCCGAAGGACTTTCCCCGTCCCTCGGTGCGCGAGTACGCGGGCACCCGGGCCGACGCCGCCCGCTGGGTGCGCGACGTGCTGCGCAGTCAGATCCTCGAAGGCGCGTTCGGTGGACTGGCGGCGGCCCGCCCCGCACTACCGTCGGAATCCGAGCTCGCCGCCGAACTCGGTGTGAGCCGCAACGCGATCCGCGAGGCGTTGGAACTGCTGCGCGGCGAAGGGCTGATCACCCGAGTGCAGGGTTCGGGAACATTCGTCACCGGTGCGAAACTGCGTCAGCACCTGGACCGGTTGGAAGGGCTGGCGGAATCCCTTGCCGGGCACCAACTCCCGGTCGACAACGAGGTGCTCTCGGTGCGCGAGTCCACCGCCACCCCGTTCGTCGCCGCCAAGTTGCAGCTCCCGGAGAACGCACCGATCCTGTTCATCGAACGGCGGCGCTCGGTCGGTGGGCTGCCGCTGTCACTGGACACCACTTCGCTGCGGATCGGCGCCATCCCCGCCGACGCCGAACTGAGTCAGCAGGACGTCTTCGCGCTGATCGAACAGGAACTCGGGGTGCGGCTCGGCTGGGCGGAGATCACCGTCGAATCCGTGGCCGCCGACGCCAAAACCGCTGAACTGCTCAAAATCCGGCCCGGTGCGCCACTGTTGCTGCTCCACCGGCTCACCCATCTCGAGGACGGCACCCCGTTCGACCTCGAGACCGTCCGGTACCGCGGCGACAGGTGCTCACTGGTGACCACCGCTGCCCGCGGCACCACCCCACCGCCCTGACCCGAGCACCGACACGTCACGCCCGACAGGGAACCCACCGCACAAGTAGAGAGGTCTATTTCGTCATGCCCGAACAGCCCAACATCGTCTATTTCCACGTCGACAACCTCGGTATGGGAGAACTCGGCTGCTACGGCGGCGGCATCCTGCGCGGCGCCGACACCGCCCGTGCAGACGCCTTCGCCGCCGAGTCGCTCAAGCTCTCCCACTTCGTCGTCGAACCGCAGTGCACCCCGACGCGGTCGGCCCTGATGACCGGCCGGTACCCGATCCGGTCCGGCAACCACACCATCGCACTCGGCGGAAACGGCGGCGGTATCGTGGCGTGGGAGCGCACGATGGGTGACATCCTCTCCGAAGCCGGTTATGCCACCGCGTGTTTCGGAAAGTGGCACATCGGGGCCGAGGACGGTCGCTGGCCCACCGATCACGGTTTCGACGAGTGGTACGGCCCCGCCCGCACCTACGACGAGTGCCTGTGGCCCGACGACCCGTGGTACGACGGGGAGCGCGACGGCTACTCCTACATGTACGAGGGCACCAGGGCCGACGGCGTCACCACCACCGACCAACAGCTGACGGTACAGCTCAAAGGCCAGATGGACGGCGAATACGACCGCCGCGCAAAGGACTTCATGAAGCGCAGCGTGGAGGCCGGCAAGCCGTTCTACCTGTACCACAACCACTCGCTGATGCACTTCCCGATGGAGGTGCGCGAGGAGTTCAAGGGCAAGAGCACCAACGGCGCCTGGGGCGACTCGCTGCTGATGCTCGACCACGACTTCGGCAGCATCCTCGATGCCCTCACCGAACTCGGCATCGAGGACAACACCATCGTGGTGTTCGCCGGCGACAACGGCGCCGAGGACCACCTGGCCGGCCGCGGCACCGCGGGCTTCTTCGACGGCTCCTACTTCAGCTCGGCCGAGGGCGGCATCCGCACACCCTGCCTGATCCGCTGGCCCGGCAAGGTGGCGCCGCGGGAGAGCAACGACATGGTGCACGTCACCGACATGTTCCCGACCCTGCTGCGCTGGGCGGGCGCCGACATCCCGGACGACCGCATCATCGACGGCATCGACCAGCGCGACTTCTTCGCCGGTGCGGCCGAGGAATCCAAGCGTGACGGCTGCATGGTGTGGCTCAACGAAGAACTGCACGCGGTGAAATGGTCACAGTTCAAGATCAACTTCAAGCGCCAGCAGCACTTTCACGACCCCGAGATCCCGCTGGGCTTCGCCCGCATCACCAACCTGCTGGAGGACCCGAAAGAGCGTGAGGCCGTCAACCAGACCTGGGTGCGGTGGTGGGTGATGCAGCACGCCTACCGCTTCATCCAGGAGTTCGACGAGAGCGTCAAGACCGAGGAGCTGATCCCGGCCGGGGCGCCCCTCGACTTCGTGCCGGCGCGCGACCGGTAGTCGGCGATGACGTCGTCGAACAGCTATGGCGCCGAATCCATCACGATCCTGGAAGGTCTGGACGTCGTCCGCAAGCGGCCCGGGATGTACATCGGGTCCACCGGTGAGCGCGGCCTGCACCACATGATCTGGGAGGTCGTCGACAACGGGGTCGACGAGGCGATGGCCGGGCACGCCAGCCGGGTCGAGGTGACCCTGCTGGCCGACGGCGGCGTGGAGGTCGTCGACGACGGCCGCGGGATCCCGGTGGCGCAGCACGTCACCGGGATCCCCACCATCGACGTGGTGATGACCCAGCTCCATGCCGGCGGCAAGTTCGACTCCGATTCCTACAGTGTCTCCGGTGGGCTGCACGGTGTCGGCGTCTCGGTGGTCAACGCGCTGTCCACCCGCGTCGAGGTCGAGATCCGCCGCGACGGGTACGTCTGGTCGCAGAGCTACGACCGCTCCCTGCCCGGCGTCCTGACCCGAGGGCCACGTACCCCGGACACCGGTACCACGGTGAGGTTCTGGGCCGACCCGGACATCTTCGAGACCGTCACCTACAGCGTCGAGAAGGTCGCCCGGCGACTGCAGGAGATGGCGTTTCTGAACCGGGGCCTGACGCTCACCCTCGACGACCGACGCGACGCCGACGCCGGCCCGCGCACCTTCCACTACGCCGACGGCCTGGTCGACTTCGTGACGCACCTGAACCGGACCCGGGAGCCCATTCAGCCGTCGATCGTCGGGTTCACCGGCGCCGCAACCGGCATCGAGGTCGAGGTGGCGATGCAGTGGAACGCCGGCTACACCGAGTCGGTGCACACTTTCGCCAATACCATCAACACCCATGAGGGCGGCACCCATGAGGAGGGGTTCCGGGCGGCGCTGACGTCGGTGGTGAACAAGTACGCCCGGGACAAGAAGTTGCTCAAGGACAAGGACCCGAACCTCACCGGCGACGACATCCGCGAGGGTTTGGCCGCGGTGATCGCGGTCAAGATCGCCGAACCGCAATTCGAAGGGCAGACCAAAACCCGGCTGGGCAACGCCGAGGTGCGCTCCTGTGTGCAGAAGGTGTGCCACGAACGGTTGACGCACTGGTTCGAGGCCAATCCGGCCGAGGCGAAGACCGTCATCACCAAGGTCACGTCCTCGGCGCACGCGCGGCTGGCCGCCCGCAAAGCCCGCGACCTGGTGCGGCGCAAGAGTGCCACCGATATCGGTGGGTTGCCCGGTAAGTTGGCCGATTGCCGGTCCACGGATCCGACGAAGTCGGAACTGTATGTGGTGGAGGGTGATTCGGCCGGTGGTTCGGCCAAGAGCGGCCGGGATTCGATGTTTCAGGCGATCCTGCCGTTGCGGGGCAAGATCATCAACGTGGAGAAGGCCCGTATCGACCGGGTGCTCAAGAACACCGAGGTGCAGGCGATCATCACCGCGTTGGGCACCGGGATCCACGACGAGTTCGACATCGAGAAGCTGCGGTATCACAAGATCGTGTTGATGGCCGACGCCGATGTCGATGGCCAGCACATCTCGACGTTGCTGCTGACGTTGTTGTTCCGGTTCATGAAGCCGTTGGTGGAAAACGGGCACATCTTCTTGGCTCAGCCTCCGCTGTACAAGTTGAAGTGGCAGCGCGCTGATCCGGAGTTCGCGTATTCGGATCGGGAGCGTGACGGTCTGCTGGAGGCCGGGCGTGCTGCGGGTAAGCGGATCAACGTCGATGACGGCATCCAGCGGTACAAGGGTCTGGGTGAGATGGATGCCAAGGAGTTGTGGGAGACCACGATGGATCCCTCGGTGCGGGTGCTGCGCCAGGTCACCCTCGACGATGCCGCCGCGGCCGACGAGCTGTTCTCCATCCTGATGGGCGATGATGTCGACGCCCGCCGCAGCTTCATCACCCGCAACGCCAAAGACATCCGCTTCCTCGACATCTGAGGACATCTGGGGACATCTGAGGATGATCGCTCAGGGTGTGCGTCACACCATCGGCAGGATCAGATAGGCGACCACCAGCGCCGACAACGTCAGCACCGCCGCCCCGGCACCCAGCACCTCGCGCCGGGCGGTCCGCGGGTGCGCGGTGAGGCTTCGGCGGCGCCGGACCCCGATCAGGAACACCGCACCCGTCACGACGCCGGCCGCGGCGCCCACCGCAAACCGCGTGGGCTGCTCGAACCCCTCGAAGCTCTCGAAGCTGTGGTCCTTGGCCAGGATCAGTCCTCCGGCGACCAGCGCGGCCAGGGAGGTGCGGGTCCAGGCCAGGTCGGTGCGCTCCGGCTGGAGACCACGATCCTGGGCCAGTGCGTCGCGGGTCACGCGGTGACCGTCAGACCCACCGTGGTCAGCCCGACCACGAGCAGACCGACTGTGAGGTAGATCGGCGTCCGCGGGCGGGGCAGTGCTCGGTCCCGCCGCATCGCGTGGTCCACCTGATACCACCGATGCAGACCCGCACCGGCCGTCAACATGGCGAGCACGCCGACGGCCCCGCCGAGTGCGTGCCGCAGACCGGGCACACCGAGCTCGGGCAAGAACTGCACCACCGCGACCGCCGCGGCCAGCAGCCCCAGCGCCGTGCGCTGCCATGCCAGGAAGGTGCGCTCGTTGGCCAGGGTGAACCGGTAGTCCGGCTCGATCAGATCCGAGTCCTGTTCGGCAGCAACATGTTCGGTGGGCACCGTCCCAGTGTCCCGGCGGGTTGGCGCCGCCCGCCAGAATCGTCGCGGTGGCGTAACCCAGACTTCACCCAGACCGACGACACGGTCGTGGTCGAGCATCGTCGGACGACCGCGGCGTCGATCTCGACGCGTAGCCGCCCGGCGGAATCACGCAGAATCGGCACCGGTGACGCGTCGACCTCGGCGGATGAACGGCACCGATGGCGTAACTGCCGTGCAACGTCCAGTGACGGCGAGGTAACAGAAGACCTCGACTCTGGGTTGCGTGACCGACCGAACACAGACCTCTGCGCCCCGGCGCCGCCGCGCTGCCGCCGTGCTGGCGGCCCTGGCCACGGTGGGCGCCCAGGCGCTGACCGGGTGCGGACTGCTGACCGATCCGACGGTGACCGTGAACGTCGGCTACCAATCCAAAACCATCAACACCGTCAACGCCGGCACCCTGCTGCGCGACAGTCGGGCGTTCGAGGAGGCCCTCGACCGGCTCGGCGCCGAGACCGGCCGCAGATACCGCGTGGTGTGGCAGGACTTCTCGTCCGGTGCGCCGCTGACCGCGCAGATGATGGCCACCCACGTCGACATCGGATCGATGGGCGATTACCCGCTGCTGACCAACGGGTCCAAAACCCGCCGGTACGCCGACGCCGAGACCGAGATGATCGCGACCACCGGTTACAGCCTGCGCGGGTCACTCAATCAGGTGGTGGTTCCGGCCAACTCGTCAGCGCGCAGCTTGGCCGACCTGACCGGACAGCGGGTCTCGACCAGCCTCGGGTCGGCCGGCGACGGCATGTTCTCGACAGCGTTGCAGCGCAACGATATCGACCGGGACGCCGTGCACGTGGTCAACCAGGACCCGGCGGTCGGCGCTGCCGCCATCGAAGGTGGACAGGTGGACGCGCTCGCGCAGTTCGTGCCCTGGCCGCAGCTGGTGATCTTCCGCGACCAGGGGCGGCTGCTCTACGACGGCGGCGACAACGAGGTCCCGACCTTCCACGGCGTCGTCGTGCGCAAGCATTTCGCCGCCGACAACCCCGACGTGATGTCGGCGTTCATGGCGGCGGTCAAAACCACCACCGACGCCATCGTCGCCGACCCGCTCCGGGCCGCTCAGCGGGTCAGCGCGCTCACCGGCATCGAACCCGAGGTGGTGTACCTCTACAACGGGCCTAATGGTCTGGTCTCGTTCGACATGACCGTGAAACCGCAGTTCGCCGCCGCGTTCGATCAGGTCAAGCAGTTCCTGGTGCAGCGCGGCTCGGTCACGCCCGACTTCGACGTCCCCGGATTCGTCGACGACAGCCATCTGCGCGCACTGTTCGGACCCGACTACGAGCGGCGCCGCGAGGACGTCACCAACCCGGCGGCGTTGAGCGGGACCGACGACCTGTGCCGGTTGCCCGTCGACGATCCGGCGCAGGCGTCCGAGGTGTGGGCGTCCGGCGCCGACGACACCATGGTCGCGGCCACGCCCACCTGCCTGCTGCGCCGGGTGGCCGCCACCGAGCAGGTGCGCGCCGCCTACGTCCCCGACACCCTCACCGGGATCCGGTTGTTCGCCGATCACGCGGTGTGGCTGCACGACCCGGACGCGCCACCGCTGCAGCGGTACAAGCCGTTCGCCACCGACGCCGGCGCCGACACCTACCGCGCCGACCATCCGCAGGCGACGCCGGTCGGCTACCAGGCCGCGGTCTCACAGTCGAGATCGTCCGGCTGAGCCACCCCACCCCCAAACCCCGACGAAGGACGAAGGAGACACGAGATGACGCTCACCGTGAACGACGTGGGGACGGTGCCCACCCGGGCACCGGCCGCCCCACCCCGGCCACACCTGCACGAGACCCTCGCCAACGCGCTGTCGGGCCGGCTGCGCACCCGCACCGCCGCGTTCGTGCTGCCGTTGATCCCGATCGCCGGCTTCCTGGTGCTGTGGCATCTGCTGACCACCTACGGTGTGGTCGCGTGGCTGCGGTTCAACCGGATGCCCACCCCGGCCGCCGTACTCGACGCGTTCGTCGCGCGCGTCGGCTCCGGCTCCTACTACGACGATCTGCTCGCCAGCCTGCAGCGGATCCTGCTCGGCTTCGGGCTGGCCGCCGTCATCGGCATAGCGCTGGGCATCCTGGTCGGCCGCTCCGAGGTGGCGCGGATGACGTTGCGGCCCTTCATCGAGATCATCCGGCCGATCCCGGCGATCGCACTGGTGCCGCTGACGATCCTGCTGTTCCCGTCCAGCGAGCAGGGCATCGTGTTCATCACCTTCTTCGCCGCGTTCTTCCCGGTCGTGGTCAGCACCATCCATGCGATGGACTCGCTGCCCAAGGTGTGGGAGGAAGCCGCCCAGACGATGGGCGCGGGCCGGGTGTCGCTGCTGTTCCAGGTGATCCTGCCGGGCGCGCTGCCCGGAATCTTCGCCGGGCTTTCGGTGGCGATGGGTGTCGCATGGATCTGCGTGGTCAGCGCGGAGATGATCTCCGGCCAGTTCGGCATCGGCTACTACACCTGGCAGTCCTACGGGCTGCTGGACTACGCCGGTGTCGTCGTCGGCATGCTCTCGATCGGCGCGCTCGGGCTGGCCACCGCGTGGCTCGTCGAGTACGTCGGACGCCGGGTGAACCACTGGCTGCCGAGGGCGAGCCGATGAGCACCGGAGCCGTCACCCTCGACAAGCTGAAGCTGGGATTCAACGGTGTCCTCGCCGCCGACATCACCCTGACCGTCGACCCCGGTGAGGTCATCGTCTTCCTCGGCCCGTCCGGCTGCGGCAAGTCGACGATCCTGCGCGCCATGGCCGGGCTGCTCACCCCGATGGGTGGCACCGCCACGGTCGACGGCGCAGCCGTCACGGGCAACGCCGCCCAGTGCGCCATGGTCTTCCAGGAGGATGCGCTGTTCCCGTGGCGCAGTGCGCTCAAGAACGTGCAGTATCCGATCCGGCTGCGCGGCGTGCGCGGCCGGGAACTCAAACGCGCGGCCACCGCACGGCTGGAGCAGGTGGGCCTGGGCGCCTACCTCGACCACCTGCCCAGCCAGCTGTCGGGGGGTATGCGTCAACGGGTGCAGCTCGCCCGCACCCTGGCCTGTGAGCCGCAGGTGATGCTGATGGACGAGCCGTTCGGGGCGCTCGACGCCCAGACGCGGATGGATATGCAGCGGCTCCTGATGTCGGTGTGGGAGGCCCAGCAGATGACGATCCTGTTCGTCACCCACGACGTCGACGAGGCGCTGCTGCTGGCCGACCGCGTGGTGCTGCTCAGCCACCGGCCGGCCACCGTCGCCGACATCATCACCATCGACAACCCGCGCTCACCCGAGGCGCAGTTCCACGAGGACTATCAGCAGCTGCGCCGCAGCATCCTCGACTTCCTCGGCCACAGCCCGGCGCAGAGCGCCTGAACCGTCACCACCAGGAGAACCTTGTGAGCGTCAGCGTGCCCGTCGCCCGGGACCAGAGCCCGGTGACACCGTCTGTGCTGCAGGCACTTCGGTCACCGACGCTGCTGCGCACCGAGGTGCTCGCCGGGCTGGTGGTGGCGCTGGCGCTCATCCCCGAGGCGATTGCGTTCTCGGTGATCGCCGGGGTCGATCCCCGTGTCGGCTTGTTCTCGTCGGTGACCATGGCGATCACCATCGCCATCACCGGCGGCCGACCCGCCATGATCTCGGCGGCGACCGCGGCGGTGGCTTTGGTGGTGGCACCGGTGGCCCGTGAGCACGGGGTGGGCTACCTGGTGGCCACCATCGCGCTGGCCGGGGTGATCCAGGTGCTGCTGGCGGTCGGCGGAGTGGCGAAGCTGATGCGGTTCATCCCGCGCAGCGTGATGATCGGCTTCGTCAACGCGCTGGCCATCCTGGTGTTCGCCTCCCAGGTGCCGCACCTGCTTGGGGTGCCGTGGCTGGTGTACCCGCTGACCGCGGTCGGCCTGCTGGTGATGGTGCTGCTGCCGAAGGTGACCACGGCGGTACCCGCACCGCTGGTGGTCGTGCTGGTGTTGACGGCGCTGGTGGCGCTGTTCGGCTGGCAGGTGCCCGACGTCGGCGACCAGGGCGCGCTGCCGGATTCGCTTCCGGTGCCCGGCATTCCACACGTGCCGCTGACCTGGGAGACGTTACGCATCATCGCCCCCTACGCGCTCGGTGCGGCAGCGGTGGGACTGCTGGAGTCGCTGATGACGGCCAAGCTCGTCGACGACATCACCGAGACACCGTCGAACAAGACCCGGGAGGCGTGGGGGCAGGGCACCGCCAACATCGTCACCGCGATGTTCGGCGGCATGGGCGGCTGCGCGGTGGTCGGCCAGACGATGATGAACGTCAAGGTGGCCCGGGCGCGCACCCGGCTCTCCACCTTTCTGTCCGGGGTGTTCATCCTGGTGCTCGTCGTCGCTCTCGGACCCGTCGTCGGGATGATCCCGATGGCGGCGCTGGTGGCCGTGATGATCGTGGTGTCGGTGGCCACCCTCGACTGGCACAGCATCGCGCCACGCACCCTGAAGATGATGCCGCGCAGCGAAACCGCGGTGATGTTGGTGACCGTCATCGGCACCGTCGCCACCGGCAACCTGGCGATCGGGGTGGCGCTGGGCGTACTGGCCGCGATGGTCGGCTTTGCCCGCCGGGTCGCGCATCTGACCACTGTCGAATGCGACGACGCACCGGGTAGGCGGACCTACCGGGTGCGCGGTGAGCTGTTCTTCGCGTCCAGCAACGACCTGATCCACCAGTTCGGCTATGCCGAGGATCCCGACGATGTGGTGATCGACCTGTCGGGCACCGATGTCTGGGACGCGTCGTCGGTGGCGACCCTCGACGCGATCCGGCAGAAGTACCAGGCACGCGGAAAGACGGTGACGCTGATCGGGCTCGACGGCGCAAGCCTGGACCGGCTGACCAGACTGTCGGGCCGGCTCGGTGTCTGAACGGAATTGCCGATGCTGTGTGGGCCGGCGCCCAGCGAGGTCACATCCCTTTAATGTGGGTGACATCGCGTTGGCACACCCATGTCCTTGACTGGTACGCACAGCCGACTCACAAGGACCCGCGATGAAAGAACTGACGATCGTGCGGGGTGCCTGCCCCCACGACTGCCCCGACACCTGCGCGATGCTCTACCACGTCGAAGACGGCAAACTTGTTGACGTCAAGGGAGATCCGGAACATCCGATGACCCGCGGCGGACTGTGCGTGAAGGTCAAGAACTTTCACGAACACCACTACCAGTCCGACCGGCTGCTCTACCCGATGCGTCGGGTGGGCCCCAAGGGCGCCGGCGAGTTCGAGCGCATCACCTGGGAGGAGGCGCTCGCCGAGATCAAAGCCCGGTGGACCTCGATCATCGACGAGTACGGCAGCCAGGCGATCATGCCGCACGCCTACCTCGGCCACCAGGGTGTGCTCAACGGGCTGACCTCCGGCGACGCCTTCTTCAACCGGCTGGGCTCGACCGTCGCGGAGAAGACCTACTGCGAGTCCGGGTCCTCGACCGCGTGGCACATGACCGTCGGCGGGTCCGGCGGCCTGGACGTCGAGTCGATGGCGCACTCGAAGTACATCATCGTCTGGGGCATGAACATGACCAGCACGAATCTGCACGGCTGGCCGTTCCTGCTGGAAGCGCGAAAGAACAACGGCGCCAAGATCGTCGTCATCGACCCGATGCGCAATCGCACTGCCCGGCAAGCGGACTGGCATATCCCGATCCGGCCCGGCACCGACGGCGCACTGGCGATGGGCATGATCCACGAGATCATCGCCCAGGGGTTGACCGACGACGACTACATCCAGCGATACACCGTCGGATACGACGAACTCGCCGCGCGTGCCGCCAACTACCCGCCCGAACGCGTGGAGGAGATCACCGGCATACCCGCCGAGGACGTCCGGACGCTGGCGCGCGAGTACGCGACCACGGCACCCGCGGCGATCCGCCAGGGCGTGGCGCTGGAACGCAGTCGCGGCGGTGGCCAGGCGATCCGGGCCATCACCTGCCTGCCCGCGCTGGTGGGCGCGTGGCGGCATGTCGGTGGCGGCACCATGGAGATGCCGATCTGGGAGTTCCCCACCAAGTTCGACGCGATCTGCATGCCCGCGTGGATCCCCGAGGGCACCCGGGTGGTCAACGAACTCGACCTCGGGATGGCGCTGACCGGGGAGATGGAACTCGATCCGCCCATCAAATCGCTGTTCGTCTACAACTCGAACCCGGTGTCGCAGGGGCCCGCGCAGGAGAAGACGATGCGGGGGCTGTTGCGCGACGACCTGTTCACCGTCGTCAGTGAGCACTTCGTCACCGACACAGCGAAATTCGCCGACCTGCTACTGCCGGCCACCATGCAGGCCGAGCAGCTCGACATCATGGTGACGTGGGGACACCTCTACATCTCGCTGAACCAGCCCGCGATCGAGCCGCCGGGGGAGTGCGTGCCCAACGTGGAGCTGTTCCGGCGGCTGGCCAAGACCATGGAGTTCGACGAGGCGTCCATGGCGTACTGGAACCGCACCGACCGGCAGATGCTCATCGACTTCCACGACTGGGACGCCCCCGCGCTGGCCGGCATCACCTACGAGAAGCTCGAAGAGGTCGGCTGGATGCGCCTGGCCGTCGGCACACCCGACACCCGGGCCCCGCACGCGGAGGGGAACTTCCCGACCCCGTCGGGCAAGTGCGAGTTCAAATCCAGTCTCGCCGAGGGCGGAAACTTCGTCGTCCCGGTCTGGCGTTCGATGTACGACGCGATGCAACCCGGAGGCTACGTCGACCCGGTGCCCGACTATGTGCCGCCTTTTGAATCGCCGCAGTCCAATCCTGAACTGGCGCAACGGTATCCGCTGTCCATCATCTCGCCGAAGCCGCATGCCTTCCTCAACAGCCAGTACGGCAACGCCGCGGACAAGCAGCAGGTGCAGGGCGGGCAGCGGGTGTTCATCCACCCCGTCGACGCCGCCGAGCGTGACATCGCCGAAGGCGACCTGGTGCGGGTCTTCAACGACCGCGGCTCATTCCAGGGGCCGGCCGCCTATGAGGCCGGTCTGATGCCCGGCCTGGTGATGGCCAATGTCGGGCACTGGCAGGGCAAGACGTCGGGCACCACGGTCAACGCGATCACCGCCGACCGGCACTGCTCGCTGGGCAATGCTGGGGTCTACGGCGATAACCTCGTCGAGGTCGAGAAGGTCGAAGAGCAGGCCGTCGCCAGCTGACCCCCGGCGGTGGTGGGGCTCGTCATCTGCGGGACGTCCGGGGCTGGGTGCTTAGGGCTGGGTGCTTAGGGCTACGGTCTGGGTTGAGTCTGCGTTGAGGGCCAGGTCTTCTCGGACTTTGTCGCCGTAGGCGCAGTCTCGACGCCTTTTGTCGCCATAGGTGCAGTCTCGATGCCTTGTGCCGCTGAGTGCCGGCCACCAACCCGTCACCGGGCGTTCATCTTCTGATCTTGATGCCCTCATCTGCCCGCGACAAGCTCAACCGTCCCATCGGCACAACTGAAGAGGGTGACGGATGACGCGCCTGATCCGCGCGGCGGCGACCGCGACGATCCCGGTACTGCTGCTCGCGGCCTGCTCGAGCGGATCCCAGGACGAGGCGCCGGAGCCGTCCCGCCCCGACACCCCGTGGGCCACCCCGGCCCTGGACTTCAACCTGCCGGACGCGCAGCGCTACCACCGCACCGCCACCTACCCGGTGTATCTGAACCAACCCGCCGGCGAGGATCCTGCCGCCGAGACCGTCGCGGAGATCTCGACGGTCACCCCCGACGGCAACACCGTCATCTACACCGACGCCGCCGCCAAGCGCATCGGCTTCCTGGACATCCGCAACCCGGCCGAACCCGTTGGACTGGGCACGCTTTCACTGGTCGAACTCGGCGATTCCGACGACCAGCCCACCTCGGTGGCGGCGTTCGGCGACGTCGTCCTCGTGGTCGTGGACACCACCGGCGGTGAATTCACCAGACCGTCCGGGCGGGTCGATGTGGTGCGGGTCGCCGATCGCACCCGCGTGCACAGCATCGACCTCGGTGGCCAGCCGGATTCCATCGCGATCGCCGGAGACGGTTCCTTCGCCGCCATCGCGATGGAGAACCAGCGCGACGAGGAGTTCACCCCGCCCGGAGCCGAGGAAGGTGACCTGCCGCAACCGCCGACCGGGTTCCTGCAGCTGATCGATCTCGCCGGAGCACCCACCGGCTGGACGCCGCGCCGAGTCGACTTCGACGTCGAGGCTGCCCGCGCCGCAGGTCTGGACACCCCGGAAGACCTGGAGCCCGAATACGTCAGCATCAATTCCCGGGGCCAGGTCGCGGTCACGCTGCAGGAGAACAACGGCATCGCCGTGGTCGACGGTCGCACCGGACAGGTGCAGAAGATCTTCAGCGCCGGCACCGCCTCCGTCGCCGGTATCGACACCGCCGAGGACGGCGCCATCGACCAGACCGGGTCGATCACCGACACCCCGCGCGAGCCCGACGCGATCGGCTGGATCGGCGACGACCATGTCGCCACCGCCAACGAAGGTGACTGGAAAGGCGGCACCCGCGGCTGGACCATCTTCGACGCCGCGACCGGTGAGGTGGTGTGGGATGCCGGCAACACCGTCGAGCAGCTCGCGGTGCGCACCGGTATGCACATCGAAAGCCGGTCGGAGTCCAAGGGGCCCGAGCCCGAAGGGCTGGCGATCACCGACATCGGGGGCACGCCGACAGCGCTTGTGGCCTCCGAGCGCAGCAACTTCGTCGCGGTCTACGACGTCAGCGACGTCACCGCGCCCGAGTTCCGTCAGATCCTTCCGACCACCCCCGGCCCCGAGGGGATCCTGCCGGTCCCGTCGCGGGACCTGCTCGTCATCTCCTCAGAGGCCGATGATGCCGAGGCCCGCGTCCGCGCCTCGGTCGGCGTCTACGGGTTTGGCTCCGAATTCGCCGGCGCCACACCGCCGTTCCCGTCCATCGTGTCCGGCGACGTCGACGGTGTTCCGATCGGGTGGGGTGCACTGGGGGCGCTGTCGGCCGACCCGCAGGACGAGAACCGGCTCTACACCGCCACCGACAACGCTTACGGCCCCGCACGCATCCTCGGTATCGACCTCACCAAGACCCCGGCGCTGATCGACACCGCGCTGCCGGTCACCGACAACGGTGACGCGGTGACCCTGGACGTGGAGGGTGTCGCTGCCAAGCCTGACGGCGGCTTCGTTCTGGCCGTCGAAGGTGAGGAAGGCCCCGATAATCAGCTGGTGTTCGTCGGCGCCGATGGCGCGATCGAGAACACGGTGTCGCTGCCCTCGGACATCGCGTCCGGACTGGGCGGTCAGGGTCTCGAAGGAGTCGCGGTCGACGGCGACGCGGTCTGGGTGGCACTGCAGCGCGAGGTGAAGACCGATCCCGAAGGCACGGTCCGGCTGGGTCGCTACCTACCCGCCGACGAGACCTGGCAGTGGTTCGGCTACCAGTTGGAGTCCACCGACATCGACGGTGACTGGATCGGGCTGTCCGAGATTCAGGTGTATGACGGCTCGCTGCTGATCCTGGAACGCGACAAACTCAACGGACCCGACGCCCGCGTGAAGGCCGTCTACCGGGTCGCCATCCCCGACGCCGGGGCCACCGGAGCCGAAGCGCCCCCGGTGCTGCCGAAGACATTGGCGCGCAACTTACTTCCCGACCTGCAGGCAAATCGGGGGTTCACCCAGGAGAAGGTCGAAGGCTTCGCGGTGGCCGGCAACGGCAACCTCTACGTCGTCACCGACAACGACGGCCTCGACGACGCCAACGGCGAGACGGTGTTCCTCGATCTGGGCCCGGCCGGGGAGGCGTTGGGCGGGTAGCCGGTCAGGACAGTCGTCGGTCCAGAATCGCCAGCGACCTCAGCACGGCCTCCTCGGGAAACGGGTTGTCGTGCGATGCCGCCATCAGCACCCCGACGATCGCCCCGGAGATCACCCGGCGCTCCGCCTCGTCGACGTCGTCGCCGAGACGCACCGCCAACGCCTCGGTGACGAGTTCGAGCAGTTCGATGTACGCGGCGTACATCAGGCCGCGGGCCTCCGGGATCGTGTACATCAGCCGCTCACCGTCGATCAGGTCGTCCCGTTCCTCCTGCGAGAGCGCGCCGAGAACCGAGGCGACGGCATGCCGGTACGCGGCGACGACGGACAGGTCGCGGGGGGCCTCGATGAACGCCTGCACGGTCGGTGACATCTTCTCGTCGGAGACCAGCAACGCCTCCTTGGCGCCGAAGTAGCGGTAGAAGGTGCGGGGCGAGACGTCGGCCGCCTGCGCGATCTGCTCGACGGTGGTGTCGGCATAGCCCTGCTCGGCGAACAGCCGCGACGCCGCGCGCCGGATCGCCAGGCGCGTCCGGGCCTTCTTGCGTTCCCGCAGCCCGGGCGCGGGTTCGAGCGCCAACACCGGCATAGTGTCTCCTGTCGCGACTTCTTCCCGAAGCCGAAATCCGAATCCGTCATCTCGGGCGGCGGCCCGCCGTGAGCCCGATCCACCGGGTGGTCAGGACATGCGTGCGTCCAGGATGGTCAGCGCCTTCGTCAGCTCCTCCTGGGGCAAGGGCCTGTTGTGTGAGATGGCGATGAGGACGCCGACGACCGCACCGGCGATCACCCGGCGTTCCAGTTCTCCGGTCTCCCGTTCGAGGCGCTCGTTCAAGGCTTCGGCGAGCGCGTCGATCAAACGGGTGTACTCGCCATAGATCAGGCCTCGCGCCTCCGGCACCTGATAGAGCAGTCGCTGCCCCTCGACCGCATCGTCGCGTTCCTCGCGGGACAACCCGCCGAACACCTCTTCCACGGCATGCCGGTAGGCGGCCGCGACCGACAGCTCCTTGGGTGCGTTGGCAAACGCGGCAACCATTGGCGAACTGTGGTCGTCAGAAATCAGCAGCGCTTCTTTAATCCGAAAATAGCGGTAGAAAGTGCGCGATGAAACATCGGCCGCTTCGGCGATCTGGTCGATGGTCGTATTCGCATAACCTTGTTCCTCGAACAGTCGGAAGGCCGCGCGACGTATCGCGAGACGGGTCTGCGTTTTCTTTCGCTCGCGCAGACTGCTGGACTCACCGGGGGCCGACACCAGGCAAGTTTCCCCTATGGCGCTTCATTCGACCAACATTCGCGACCGGTATTTTGCCGGTCGGTCCGGCGGCGGGCCGAGACCTTCGGCGAATACCGGCCCGGCGGCTGCCGGTGAATCAGCCATTGTCCACATTGCGCCCACAGTGCAGTCCATAAAGCGAGGGCGCCGTCGACTTGCCATACAAATGACTGGTACATGTGCTGGAACGCCCCAATACAAATGACTGGTCGAGCAAACTGCCAGTTCATGGCCTTACAGGTGTCAAGTCTGCCGGCGCGGACCGCGGCGGCGGGCAGAACGCCACCGCAGCGCACCGGTCCGATCACAGCGGTCCGAGCACAACGGGTCCGATCACACCGGGTCCGATCACACCGGGTCCGATCACAAGGTGGCCACGTCGCGCACCGCTCCCTTGTCCGCCGACAGCGCCAGCGCGGCATACGCCCTCAGCGCGGCCGACACCGTGCGCTGCCGATGGCGCGGCCGGTACCCGCCCGAGGCCTCCAGCTCGGCGCGGCGACGGTCCAGTTCGTCGTCGGGCACCTGCACGGCGATGGTGCGACGCGGGATGTCGATGGTGATCCGGTCCCCGTCTGCGACCAGCGCGATGACGCCCCCGGCGGCGGCTTCGGGGGAGACGTGGCCGACGGAAAGCCCCGACGACCCGCCCGAGAATCTCCCATCGGTGATCAACGCACACACCGTCGCCAGCCCCCGGCCCTTCAGGAAAGAGGTCGGGTACAGCATCTCCTGCATACCCGGTCCACCCTTGGGGCCCTCATAGCGGACCACCAGGACGTCACCGGCGCACACCCGGCCGCCCAGGATCGCCTCGACCGCGTCCTCCTGCGATTCCACCACGACGGCCGGCCCGGTGAACGTCAGGATCGACTCGTCCACCCCGGCGGTTTTGACGATGCAACCGTCCACCGCTAGATTTCCGCGCAGCACCGCCAGGCCGCCGTCCTGTGAATACGCATGGTGCGGGCCGCGAATGCACCCCTCGACGGCGTCGGTGTCCAGCGTCTCCCACCGCTGCGATTGCGAGAACGCCGTCGCCGATCGCACGCAGCCGGGCGCTGCGTGGAACAGCTCGACGGCCTGCGGGGACGCGGATCCACCGCGGATGTCCCAGCGCCGCAGCCACTCGGCCAGCGACCCGGAGTGCACCGAGTGCACGCTCTCGTGCAGATGCCCCGCTCGCCACAACTCACCGAGAATCGCGGGGATCCCGCCGGCACGGTGAACGTCTTCCATCAGGTAATGGCCATTGGGCGCCACCTTGCACAGGCACGGGATCGCCCGGCTGCGCTTCTCGATGTCCTCCAGCGTGTAGTCCAGTTCGGCCTCGCGCGCTGCGGCCAGCAGGTGCAGGACGGTGTTGGTTGAGCCGCCCATGGCAATGTCCATCGCCATCGCGTTGTCGAACGCGTCTCGTCCGGCGATGGCGCGCGGCAGCACGCTCACGTCGTCGCCGTCGTAGTAGCGGCGACACAGTTCCATCACCGTGGTGCCGGCGTCCTCATAGAGCGCGCGGCGGGCGGTGTGGGTGGCCAGCAGCGAGCCGTTCCCCGGCAACGCCAGGCCCAGCGCCTCGGTCAGGCAGTTCATCGAGTTCGCGGTGAACATGCCCGAGCAGGATCCGCAGGTCGGGCATGCCGCCGCCTCGATGCGGCTCAGATCGGCATCGGAGACCCCGCTGTCGGCGGCATCGGCGATCGTGGTGATCAGGTTCAGCCGGGTGCGCACGGTGCCGTCGACGAGGACCGCGGTGCCGCCCTCCATCGGGCCGCCGGAGACGAAGACGGTCGGGATGTCCAGCCGCAGCGCGGCCATCAACATGCCGGGAGTGATCTTGTCGCAGTTGGAGATACACACCAGCGCATCCGCACAGTGCGCATTGACCATGTACTCCACCGAGTCGGCGATCAGATCCCGGCTCGGCAACGAGTACAACATGCCGCCGTGACCCATCGCGATACCGTCGTCGACGGCGATGGTGTTGAACTCGCGCGGCACTCCACCGGCGGCGGTGATCGCGTCCGAGACGATGCGTCCCACCGGTTGCAGATGCGTGTGACCGGGCACGAATTCGGTGAAACTGTTGGCCACCGCGACTATGGGTTTGCCGATATCGGCACCGTCGACGCCCGCGGCGCGCAGCAATGCGCGCGCACCCACCATGTTGCGCCCGTGGGTGACCGTTCGTGATCGCAGCTCCATACCGTTCACGCTGCCGCGACAGTGGGTGCCCGGGAAGGCGGCGCCGATACCGGTAGCGCCACCACCACCCTCGCCTACTGTGGTGCCGTGGACAGACGTGCACAGCAGCGGCTCGCGCTCGGAGAGTTTCTGCGGGCGCGTCGAACCGCGTTGGTGCGCGCCGAACTCGGCCTTCCCGAGCTGCCCCGGTCCCGCACCGGCGGGCTGCGCCGCGAAGAGATCGCCGTGCAGGCCGGGGTGAGCGTCACCTGGTACACCTGGCTGGAGCAGGGCCGCGACATCAATCCGTCCAAGCAGGTGCTCGATGCCCTCGCCCGCACCCTGCGGATGTCGCCGGCCGAACACGAGTACGTGCTGGCACTGGGTGGCTACACGGTCGACCCGGCCGCCCTCGACGGCCCGCTGCCGGCCCACATCCAGAGGTTTCTCGACGCGATGGCCGACTATCCGGCGTTCGCGCTGACGCCGGACTGGGATATCGCCGCCTGGAACGACGGGTACACCGCCCTCTATCCGCCCATCGAGCAGGTGGCACCGAGCGATCGCAACCTGCTCTGGCTGGTGTTCATGGATCCCTACATCCGTAAGTTGTTGCCGGACTGGGACACCGACAGCCGACGCTTCCTCGCCGAGTTCCGGGCCGACGCCGGAACCCGGGTCGGGGAGCCGTCGTACACGGCGCTGGTGTCACGGTTGACCGACAGCAGTGCACATTTCGCGGCAGCCTGGCAGGCCACCGCGATCGAACGGTTCACCTCCCGCGAACGGCTGTTCCACCATCCGATCGCGGGAGAGCTGCGCCTTGAGCACCACCAGGTTGCACCCGTCGACGTGCCGGACGTCCAGATCGTCGCCTACCTGCCGGTGCCGAGTACCGATGCCGGCGACCGGCTCCGGCGGCTCGTCGCTCAGGTCGGCGACACGGCGCGGTAGACCATGTCGGCGATCGTCCGGCAGTAGTCGTCGTCCACCGGCTCGCCGGTGTACAGGGCGCGCATGTTGATCGGTGCGAGCAGCAGCTCCAGCGCGATGAAGTGGTCGATGCCGTCGCCCATCTCGCCGCGCCGGCGGGCCCGGTCGAACACCACACCGAGCTCAGCGGCCCGCGACCGCCACGCCGATCGCCGGATCTCGACGCTGGCGACGTGCACATCGCCGATGAGGTGGCCGCCGTGCAGTTTTCGTCCCGCCTCCGAGGCCACCATCGCCGCCATCCCGGCGGCCAGGTGGAACAGATCGGTACGCAACGACCCGCTGTCCGGCGGCGACGGCGGGTCGTCACCGGACCGCCGTGCCAGCGCCTCGAGGATCAACGTGTCGGAATCGGGCCAGCGCCGCTTGATCGCAGCGAGATCCAGCCCGTGCCGGTGGGCCATCGCCCCGGCATCGAACCGGTCGATACCCCACCGGCCGAGTTCGTCGCGCACCGCGGCGAACACCCGATCGTCGGCATCGCCGTCACGCAACTGCGCCTCGTGCGAACGCTGGTCGTGTGAACGGTCGTCGGTCACCTGGCAGCCTCCCCCATCTCTTCCCCTGTCAACGATGCCACACGCGCGGGACAGGCCGGCGCACCGAAAGGTGACCGAATGCCGATGACATCAGCGCACCACGATCGTGTGCTCCCCGGCCACGGTCAGCTCACCGATGACCGGCGCGCCGGGGATCTCGCCGGCGATCAACAGCCCGCCGGAGGTCTGGGCGTCGGCCAGCAGCAGCGCCTCGTCCTCGTCGACGGCCGTCAAATCTACGTGCGGAGCGACCCAGGCCAGATTGCGCCGGGTACCACCGCTGACATAACCGTCGCGCAGTGCCTCGCGGGCACCGTCGAGGTAGGGCACCGCTGCCGAGTCGACCACCGCCGTGACACCGCTGGCCCGGGCCAGTTTGTGCAGGTGGCCGAGTAAGCCGAATCCCGTGACGTCGGTGGCACATTGGACGCCGGCCTGCAGCGCGGCCCGGGATGCCTCGGCGTTGAGCGTGGTCATCGCGTCGATCGCCGCGGCGAACCGTTCACCGGTGGTCTTGTGCCGGCTGTTGAGCACGCCGATCCCGAGCGGCTTGGTCAACGACAGCGGAACACCGGCCTTGCCGGAGTCGTTGCGCAGCAGTCGATTCGGATCGGCGATACCGGTGACGGCAAGCCCGTACTTGGGTTCGGGATCATCGACGCTGTGCCCGCCGGCCAGATGGCAGCCCGCTGCATTGCACACATCGAGCCCGCCGCGCAGCGTCTCGGCGGCCAGCTCGAAGGGCAGCGTGTCGCGCGGCCAGCCGAGCAGGTTCACCGCGACCACCGGCCGTCCGCCCATCGCGTACACGTCGGAGAGCGCGTTGGCCGCCGCGATGCGACCCCAGTCGTAGGCGTCGTCGACCACGGGGGTGAAGAAGTCCGTCGTCGCGATCAGCGCCAGGCCGCCCTCGACGCGCACCGCGGCGGCGTCGTCGCCGTCGTCCAGACCGACGAGCAGCTCACCCACCGGGTCGACCGGATTGGCTGCGGTGAGTCCGCGGACCACGTCTTCCAGCTCGCCGGGCGGGATCTTGCAGGCGCATCCGCCGCCGTGGGCGAACTGGGTCAGGCGCACCCCGGCCGGGGGCGTCGGTGCGGGAGGCGGTGCGGAAGCCGGTACAGAAGCCATGCCTTCATGGTGCCCTGCCATGATGGGCAGATGGGTCAGGGAGGCGTATCCGGTCTGGTGACCGGCGCGATCTTCAAAATCGCTGAGCGGCAGTTGCTGTCGCTGGCGGGTTCGATTCCCGTCCGCCTCCGCCATCCTGCCTGCGGATCGGGCACGGTACGCGACGTCCAGGGTGCCTCGGCGCACCGAACTCGCCATGGATGGTGACCCTCGTCGGCGGGTGCCGCGAACCGACACGCTGCTCGCCGACCCCCGGCTGGCCGAGGCCGAACGGCGACTGGGTCGCACGCTGGTCAAGAGCGTGATCGCCGACGCGCAGCGGCGGGCCCGGGCCGGGGAGATCACCCCCGAACAGGTCGCCGACCACGCCGTGGCGGCTTTGCCCGCCGGGGCGACGAGTCTGCGCGCGGTCGTCAACGCCACCGGCGTGGTGGTGCACACCAACCTCGGCCGCGCTGCGCTGTCAGCGGCCGCGCTCGACGCCATGGTCACCGCCGCGGGCGCCACCGACGTCGAGTTCGACCTGCAGACCGGTCGGCGCGCCCGCCGAGGGCGGGGTGCCCTCGCTGCACTGGCCGCCGCGGTGCCGGCCGCGCAGGGCGTACACGTCGTCAACAACAACGCCGCCGCGCTGCTGCTGGCCGCGATGGCGCTGGCGCCTGGCCGGGAGATGATCGTCAGCCGCGGCGAGCTCATCGAGATCGGCGACGGCTTCCGGCTGCCGGCCCTGATGGAGTCCACCGGTGCCCGCATTCGCGAGGTGGGCACCACCAACCGCACCCATCTGCGCGACTATGCCGACGCAATCGGACCCGACACCGGTTTCATCCTGAAGGTGCACCCGTCGAATTACCTGGTCAGCGGATTCACCTCGGGGGTGGGTGTGGCTGAACTCGCCGGACTGTGCCGCGGCGAGCGCGGGAACGGCCGGACCGCGGTGCCGCTCGTCGTCGACATCGGGTCCGGCCTGCTGACGCCGCACCCGCTGCTGCCCGACGAACCCGATGCCACCACCGTGTTGCGCGATGGCGCCGACCTGGTCACCGCCAGCGGCGACAAACTACTCGGTGGCCCGCAAGCCGGGCTGCTGTTCGGGACCGGCGAGCTGATCGAGCGGCTGCGCCGCCATCCCGCGGCGCGCGCGCTGCGGGTGGACAAACTGACGCTGGCCGCGCTGGAGGCCACCCTGGTCGGGCCGCCCACCCCGGTCGCCCAGGCGCTCGACGCCGACGTCGACGAGCTGCGTATCCGGGCCCAGCACCTGGCCGCCGTGCTGCCCGACGCCGAAGCCGTCGCGTGCAGCGCTGCGGTGGGTGGGGGCGGGGCGCCCGGTGTCGAGCTGCCCAGCTTCGCGGTCGCGCTGCCCGAGCGGTACGCCACGGCGTTGCGTGCAGGTGAGCCCGCCGTGGTCGGCAGGCTGGAGAACGGACGCTGTCTGCTCGACCTGCGCACCGTGGCACCTCACGACGACGGACGCCTGCTGGAGGCGGTTCGGGCGTGTATGTAGTGGCTACCGCGGGTCACGTCGACCACGGGAAATCCACGCTCGTCCAACGGCTTACCGGAATGTGGCCGGACCGGCTCGACGAGGAGCGGCGGCGCGGACTGACCATCGACCTCGGCTTCGCCTGGACCTCCATCGCCGGCCGCGACATCGCGTTCGTCGACGTACCCGGCCACGAGCGGTTCGTCGCCAACATGCTCGCGGGGGTCGGATCGGTGCCGGCGGTCGTCATCGTGGTTGCCGCGACCGAAGGCTGGATGCCGCAAACCGAGGAGCATTTCGCCGCACTGCAGGCGCTCGACGTCCAGCATGTGGTGGTCGTCATCAGCAAGGCCGATCTCGCCGACCCCGGCCCGGCGATCGCGCAGGTGCGGCGGCGGCTGCCCGCAGCCCCGGTGGTGCTGGGCACCGACCTCGATCAGGTGCGCGTCGCAATCACCGCGCTGGTCGACGGGCTGCCTGCACCCGACCGCGACGCCGACGTGCGGCTGTGGGTGGATCGCGCGTTCAGCGTGCGCGGGGCGGGCACGGTGGTCACCGGCACGCTGACCGCAGGCACGGTGCACGTCGGCGACGAGCTCGAGCATGGCGGCCGCCGGCTCACCGTACGGGGACTGCAGTCGCTGGAACGCGATCAGACCGCTGTGACGGCGGTGGCGCGGGTCGCGGTCAATCTGCGCGGCCTGGACCGCCGCCACATCGGCCGCGGCGACTCCCTCCGCACCCCTGGGGCGTGGTTGGACACCGCCGAGATCGACGTCGGACTGCGGGCCGCGGGAAAGCTGCACGAGCAGCTGGTATTGCACATCGGTTCGGCCGCGGTCCCGGTGCATGTGCGTCCGCTCGGCGACACCGGCGCACGGCTGCGGTTGACCCGCCCGCTGCCGCTGCGCATCGGGGACATTGGCGTGCTCCGTGACCCCGGCGAGCACCGCATCGCCGCGGGTGTCGAGGTGCTCGATGTGCGACCCCCGGCGCTGCGCCGCCGCGGTGACGCCCGCGTCCGGGCCGCCGAACTCGCCGCCGGACAGGTGCCGCCGCCGGTGTGTGCGCGCTGGAAAGAACTGCTTGCCATGGGTTTCGGCATGCACGGCCGACAGGTCGGGGAGTGGGTCGTCGACGAACGTTGGTGGGCCGAACAGCGTGCGCTGGTACCGGCGGCGGTGGCCGGGTGGTCGGCTGGACATGACATCGCCGCTGGGATGCCGATGGAGGAGCTGCGCCGCGAACTGGATCTGCCGTCGTCGGAGCTGGTGGCGCCGTTGGTCGTGGGTACCGGTCTGGAGCTGAGCGACGGCCGGGTGCGCCGGCCCGGGGTCGAGTTGCCCGAACGGGTCGACAAGGCGGTGCGGGTGATTGAGCGGCGACTGGCCGCCGAACCGTTCCGGGCGCCTGCGACCGACGAACTCGCCGAACTGGAGCTGGGCCCCAAGGAACTCGGCGCGGCGGTCCGCGCCCGTCGGCTCACCAGAATCGCCGACGGTGTCGTTCTCGGACCCGACGTCTACGACCGCGCCGTCGGTGTTCTCACCGCTCTGGAGCAACCCTTCACCGTCGCCGAGGCCAAGCGGGCATTGAACACCACCCGCCGCGTCGCCGTGCCGTTACTGGAAAACCTTGATGCACAACGTGTCACCCGCCGAGACGATGACGGGACTCGCGTCGTCGTCGGCGGAGGCTAGTTTTCGCGGCTAGTTCTCGTCCGAGCGGTCCTTGAGCGGACGGGAGGCGCGTAGCGAGCCCGGGTGGGCCTTGGCGGAGGGATCGCGTCGGGTCTTGATCAGGCTGGCCACGGTGACGATGGTCAGGATCACCACGATCACCACCAGGCTGACGTAGGTGTCGATCTCCGGGATGTCCGGATTGATGTCGACGTGCGCCCAATGCAGCACCAGCTTGACCCCGATGAACACCAGGATGATCGACAGACCCGTCGACAGGTACACCAGCCGGTCCAGCAGACCCTTGACCAAGAAGAACAGCGCACGCAGACCGAGCAGTGCGAACGCGTTGGCCGCGAAGACGATGTAGGGCTCGCGGGTGATGCCGAACACCGCGGGGATCGAATCCAAGGCGAACAGCAGATCGACGCTGCCGATCGCGATCAGCACCGCCAGCAGCGGGGTCGCCACCTTTCGCCCATTGGCGCGGGTGAACAGCTTTCCGCCGTCGTACTCGTTGCTGATCGGGATGAACCGCCGGGTCGCCCTGATCATGATGTTGCTCTCGATGTCGGGGTCCTGGTCGCGGTGCCGGAACAGCTGAATGCCGGTCCAGATCAGCAGGATGCCGAACAGCAGGAACATGAACGAGAACAGCGCGATCAGCGTCGCACCCAGCGCGATGAAGATCGCCCGCATGATCAGCGCCAGGATGATGCCGAAGGTCAGCACTTTGTGCTGATGTTCCTCGGGCACCGCGAAGGTCGCGATGATGATCACGAAGACGAACAGGTTGTCGACCGACAGACTCTTCTCGACGATGTAGCCGGCGAAGTACTCGGTGCCCGCGGTGCTGCCGTATGCCCACATGAACCACAGACCGAAGCCGATGGCGACCGCGATGTAGAACACCGACCAGGCTGTCGCCTCCCGGAACCCGACCTTGTGCGGGCGCATCGCCGCGAGTATCAGGTCCACCGCGAGCAGCCCGACGATCAGACCGACGGTGAGACCCCAGGTCAACAGGCTGATGTCAAGCATGGTCCATTTGTACCCGAGCGCCTGTAGGCGATCGACCAGCAGGTATTACCAGGCGGTGACGGTGCCGACCGTCGCGGCACATCGCGGCAACGCCGCAACGCTGGGCGGCAGGTTCATCCGGGTGTCGCGCACACGGGCACAATGGTGATCATCGGAGGGTTTGGATCCGGTGGGCTCAGGGTAGGGGGACCTCGTGCACTTCAAGGGCTTCAGGAATTTCGAGGGGCTCAGGGGGCTGTTCGAATCCTGGCCGGTCTACCGGCAGCTCACCGGTGACGACCCGCTCGGCCGCGGCAAGGCCGCCCAATCCCGGCGCAGCCTGACGTTGACCCCGCGCACCGCCGACGCCGATCACATCGCCCATTCGGTGTGCCCGTTCTGCGCTGTCGGGTGCGCACAGAAGGTGTATGTCAAGGACGACAAAGTCGTCCAGATCGAGGGCAATCCGGACAGTCCGATCTCCCGGGGCCGGTTGTGCCCCAAAGGGTCGGCCAGCAAGCAGCTGGTCACCGGGCCGCAGCGTCTCACCACCGTCCGCTACCGTGCCCCCTACGCGACCGAGTGGCAGGACCTCGACCTTGAAACTGCGATGGACATGGTGGCCGACCGGGTGCTCGACGCGCGGGAAAAGGGCTGGCAGCAATTCGACAAGGACCGCAACACGCTGCGCCGCACCATGGGTATCGCCAGTCTCGGCGGTGCCACCCTGGACAACGAAGAAAACTATCTGATCAAGAAATTGTTCACCGCGCTGGGCGCTCTGCAGATCGAGAACCAGGCGCGTATTTGACACAGCGCCACGGTTCCCGGTCTGGGAGCCTCCTTCGGTCGCGGCGGGGCGACGGACTACCAGCAGGACCTCGTCAACTCCGACTTCATCGTCATCATGGGTTCGAACATGGCCGAAGCCCATCCGGTCGGTTTCCAGTGGGTGATGGAGGCCAAGACGCGCGGCACCGGCGTGGTGCACATCGATCCCCGGTTCACCCGCACCAGCGCGCTGGCCGACCGGCACGTCGCCCTGCGCGCCGGTAGTGACATCGCGTTCCTCGGCGGCGTCATCAACTACATCCTGAGCAACGAGCTCGACTTCCGGGAGTACGTCACCGCCTACACCAACGCCTCGTTCCTCGTCGACGAACGCTTCGCCGACGCCGAGGATCTCGACGGCCTGTTCTCCGGCTACGACGACGCCACCGCTTCCTACGACCCGTCGACTTGGCAGTACGAGAGCACCTCGGCCGACGGCGGTGGCGCCGATGCCAAGGAGCAGAGCGCTGCCTACGAGTCGGGGTCCGGCGGTCCGCCGATCGAGGGCGGCGCGGGCGATATCCCCAACGATCCGACGCTGCAGCATCCGCGCTGCGTTTACCAGATCCTCAAACGTCACTACGCCCGCTACACCCCGGAGATGGTCGAGCGGGTGTGCGGTGTGCCCGCCGAGGTGTTTCTCGACGTGGCCCGCAAGTGGGCGCAGAATTCCGGACGGGACCGGACCGCCGCGCTGGTGTACAGCGTCGGCTGGACCCAGCACACCTTGGGAGCGCAGTTCATCCGCGCCGGATCCATCATCCAGCTGCTGCTGGGCAACATCGGCCGCCCCGGCGGCGGGGTGTTCGCGCTGCGCGGGCACGCCAGCATCCAGGGGTCGACCGATGTGCCGACGCTGTTCAACCTGCTGCCGGGCTACCTGGCGATGCCGCACGCCGGGCAGGAGACGCTGGCCGAGTACCTCGACGACATCACGAGCCGTCACCAGAAGGGCTTCTGGCACAACGCCGACACCTACATGGTGTCGCTGCTCAAGGAGTACTGGGGCGATGCGGCGAGCGTCGACAACGATTTCTGCTTCGACTACCTGCCCCGCATCAACGGCGACCACGGCACCTATCGCACGGTGATGGACATGGTCGACGGCACGGTGTTCGGCTATTTCCTGCTCGGCCAGAACCCGGCGGTCGGGTCGGCGCACGGCAAGCTGCAGCGGCTCGGCATGGCCAACCTGGACTGGCTGGTGGTGCGCGACCTCGTCGAGATCGAGAGCGCCACGTTCTGGCGGGACGGCCCGGAGGTCGAGACCGGGGAGATCACGCCGCAGACGTGCCGCACCGAGGTGTTCCTGTTCCCGGCCGCCTCGCACGTCGAGAAGTCCGGCACGTTCACCCAGACCCAACGCATGCTGCAGTGGCGCGAACAGGCGGTCGAACCGCCCGGCGACGCGCGCAGCGAACTCTGGTTCTTCTACCATCTGGGCCGCATCCTGCGGGAAAAGCTTTCCGGCTCAACGGATCCGCGTGACAGGCCGTTGTTGGAGCTGTGGTGGGACTACGAACTCGACGGCGACGAACCCTCAGGGGCGGACGTGCTGCGCCGCATCAACGGTGTCGACCTGACCACCGGGCGCGCCGTCAACGGCTATCTGGATCTCAAGGCCGACGGCTCGACCGCGTGCGGTTGCTGGATCTACAGCGGCGTGTACGCCGACGAGGTCAACCAGGCGGCGCGGCGCACACCGGACACCCGACACCACGAGCGGAGCCCGCAATCGGGGGAGGGTCCGTACGACAACGAGTGGGGCTGGACCTGGCCGCTGAATCGGCGGGTGCTCTACAACCGGGCATCGGCCGATCCGCAGGGCCGGCCGTGGAGCGAGCGCAAGAAGCTGGTGTGGTGGGACCCGGACCAGGGAGCCGCCGGCGAGTGGACCGGATACGACGTCCCCGATTTCGAGACGACCAAGCCGCCGGAGTACCGGCCTGCGCCCGGCGCGGTCGGCGTCGAGGCGTTGCGCGGCGACGATCCGTTCGTGATGCAGGCCGACGGCAAGGCCTGGCTGTTCGCCCCTAACGGTGTGGTCGACGGTCCGCTGCCCACCCACTACGAACCCCACGAATCGCCGGTGCGCAACCCGCTCTACCGGCAGCAGGGCAATCCGGCGCGCAAAGTGTATGGGCGAGAGGACAATCCGTCGAACCCGTCGTGGCCGGACGCGCACGGGGAGGTGTTCCCGTTCGTGTTCACCGCGGCCCGGCTCACCGAGCACCACACCGCGGGCGGAATGAGCAGGCAGCTGCCGTACCTGGCCGAACTGCAACCGGCATTGTTCGTCGAGGTGTCCCCGCAACTCGCCCGGATCCGTGGGCTCGCGCACATGGACTGGGCGCATGTCGTCACTAGCCGGGCGGCGGTCGACGCACGCGTGTTCGTGACCGACCGGATGCGGCCGCTGCGGGTGGAAGACCGTGTGGTGCACCAGATCTGGATGCCCTACCACTGGGGCAACGCCGGGCTGATCGACGGTGACATCGTCAACGACCTGCTGGGAGTGGTCGTCGACCCGAACGTGTTCATCCAGGAGAGCAAGGTCGCGACCTGCGACATCCAGCCTGGGCGCCGGCCGCGGGGTCCGGGCCTGCTGGAGTACCTGCAGGGCTACCGGGACCGTGCGCGGATCACCCCGCAGACCGGAACCGATCTCGACACCACCGAACCGTCGCGCGACCACACCGAGGAGATGCCATGAGCGCCAGCGAGAAGCGCAGCGGATCGCGCATCGAGTCCAGCGAGAAGCGCAGCGGATCGCGCATCGGGTCCAGCGAGAAGCACAGCGGATCGCGCAGCGGGTCCAACAGTTTCTACGGCCGGCTCGACGATGTCGCAGCAGATGCGGGCTACGACGAACCCCCGCCCCGCGTGGGGTTCTTCACCGACACGTCGGTGTGCATCGGCTGTAAGGCCTGTGAGGTGGCGTGCAAGGAGTGGAACGACGTCCCCGACGACGGGTTCAACCTGTTGGGGATGTCGTTCGACAACACTGGCAACCTGGGTGCCAACTCGTGGCGGCACGTCGCGTTCATCGAGCAGCCCGCGCCGGACCCCGGGCCCGAGCCGGTCGAACTGGGGATGCCGGGATTCCAACGTCCCGGCGACGCATCCGGGGCCGAGACCCGGCAGGACTTCCGCTGGCTGATGGCCTCGGATGTGTGTAAACACTGCACCCACGCCGGCTGTCTCGATGTATGCCCGACCGGCGCCCTGTTCCGCACCGAGTTCTCCACTGTCGTTGTGCAACAGGACATCTGCAACGGTTGCGGTTACTGCGTGTCGGGTTGTCCGTACGGGGTGATCGAACGCCGGGAAGGCGACGGGCGGGCGTGGAAGTGCACGCTGTGCTACGACCGGTTGCGCGACGGATTGGAGCCGGCGTGTGCGAAGGCCTGCCCGACCGATTCGATCCAGTTCGGTGTGCTCGACGAACTGCGTGAGCGGGCCGCGCTGCGGGTCGACGAGCTGCACCGGCGCGGTGTGACCGAAGCTCGACTGTACGGCCACGACCCCGACGACGGGGTAGGCGGCGACGGCGCCTTCTTCCTGCTGCTCGACGAGCCCGAGGTGTACGGGCTGCCGCCGGACCCGGTGGTGCCCACCCGCGACGCCGGTGCGATGTGGCGCTACGCCGGTATCGCTGCGTCGGCATTGGTGGGTGTAGCGGTGTCGGCGTTCGCGGGTAAGAGATGAGTAGCGGCGCCCAGACCCCGCCGCGCCGCGGCGGCAGGGACGACACCGCGGTGCCGCCCGCGGAGTTCCGGTCCTACTACGGCCGACAGATCCTCAAGACCCCGGTGTGGAACTGGATGATCGCGGCGTACCTGTTCAGCGGCGGACTGTCGGCAGGTTCTGCGCTGCTGGCCGCCGGCGCCGACCTGACCGGCCGCCCGCAGCTGCGCAAGGTGTCCCGGCTCGGTGCCCTGACCGGCCTGCTGGCCAGCATGTATTTACTGATCGGCGACCTGGGTCGGCCCGAGCGTTTCCACCACATGTTGCGGGTGGCCAAGCCCAGCTCACCGATGAGCATGGGGACCTGGCTGCTCGGCGGGTACGGGCCCGGGGCGGGCGCCGCGGCGCTCGCGGAACTGCTGCCGCGCCGGTTCCGGCGCACCAGGCTCGGGCGCGTCATCGCCTGGGCGGCGCGACCGGCCGGTCTGGAAGCCGCGGCGGTGGCGCCCGGGGTCGCCTCCTACACCGCGGTGCTGTTGTCGCACACCGCAGTTCCGGCCTGGCGCGAAGCGCATCCCTATCTACCGTTCATCTTCACCGGTTCGGCCGCGGCCAGCGGCGCCGGGCTGGGCATGCTGCTGGCCCCGGTGTCGGAGAGCGGGCCGGCGCGCCGGATGGCGGTCACCGGTGCTGCGCTGGAGGTGGCGGCGTCGCGGACGATGGAACGACGGCTGGGGCTGGTGGGGGAGGCATACAGCACGGGTCGACCGCACCGGTTGCGGCAGGCCGCGGAGGTCCTGACCGTCGCGGGCGTGGTCGGCGCAGTGGTGTCGGGCCGGCGCCGCTGGGCGGTGGCGGCCTCCGGTGCGGCGTTGCTCGCCGGCAGTGCCCTGCAGCGGTTCGGGGTGTTCGAGGCCGGGGTGGCCTCGACCAAGGACCCGAAGTACGTGGTGGTGCCCCAGCGCGAACGCCTCGACGCGCGCTGACCACTGACCTCCGGATCCGACGTCTAACCCGCCGTATTGCGGGAACAGACGGACGATGGACTGGGAATGTGCCGTCGTCGGCGCCGGTGCCGCGGGCCTGAGCGCGGCCCTCGTGCTGGGCCGGGCCCGACGCCGGACGATCGTCATCGACGCCGACGACCCGAGCAACCGGGCGGCGCCGTCGATCGGTGGGCTGCTGGGGTTCGACCAGCGACCACCCGATGAGCTTTACGCCGCCGGCCGTGACGAACTCGCGCAGTACCCGAGCGTGCAGTTGCGCCGCGGTGAAGTGCGCGCAGGGCGACGCGTCGACAGCGGATTCATCCTCGACGTGGACGACGGCACCGAGATCCGGGCCCGTCGCGTACTGCTCGCGCCGGGTATGACCTACAGCCCGCCGCGGATACCCGGGCTGGCCCGGTTATGGGGTAGCTCGGTGTTCCAGTGCCCGTTCTGCCACGGGTGGGAGGTCCGCGACACCAGGTTGGCCGCGCTGGCGTCCGGTGAGCAGGGTCTGCACACCGCGTTGATGCTGCGCGGGTGGAGCGAGGATGTGGTGCTCTTGACCAACGGTCGCTCGGAACTCGGCCCCGACGACCGGCGGTTGTTGCACCGCGCCGGTGTCGCCGTCGACGATCGGCGCATCGTCGAACTGTTCGGTGCAGAGGGAAAGCTGGAGTACATCGCGTTCGCCGACGGATCGAGACTCGCGCGGGACGCGCTGCTGGTCGAGGCGCCGGTGCGGCAGCGGTCTGCGCTGGCCGACCAGTTGGGGGCGACGATTCGTCCGGGCCCGCTGGGGACCGAGCCGCTCACCGTCGACAAGATGCACCTCACGACCGTTGGCGGGGTCTACGCGGCCGGCGACGTCTGCACCGAGATGCCGCATCTCGCCGGTGCCGTCGCCTCCGGTTCGCAGGCGGCGATGATCATCGTCCAGAGTCTGCTGTCCGATGAGTTCGGTCTGCCCTTTCCGCCGGGCGGCTGAGCCGGTTACATTCGGCCGATGGCGGACACGGTCTGGACGTTGAGTTCCTCCGACGGTGCGCTGTCGGTGACGACGGGCGTGGCCGGTCCAGCGGCCAAGATGGGCCACCGGTTGACCCTGGCGATGCCGTGGCAGGCCAGCGTGCGGTGGGCCGACGAGCCGTCGTCGATGGAACTGACCGTCGATGTCGGCAGCCTCGAGGTGCTACGCGGTGAGGGCGGCGTGACGCCGCTGTCGAGTCCGGAGAAGGCGCTGGCCCGGTCGAATGCGCTCAAGACCCTCAAGGCCGACCGGTATCCGCACGTCGTGTTCCGGTCCGACCGGATCACCAAGAGCGCGAACGGGTATCGGTTGGAGGGCACGCTGGAGATCAACGGCAGGACCCGGGACCGCGTGGTGGATCTGGCGGTGGAGGATCTGGGCGACCGCTGGGGGATGTCGACCGAGGCCGTGGTGCGCCAGAGCGACTTCGGGGTGAAGCCCTACTCGATGATGATGGGCGCCATGAAGGTCGCCGACGAGGTGACCGTCGCGTTCAGCGCGCAGCGGGCGAAGTCGGGGTGAGGAAAGACCCGAGCCGGCTCACCCCGGGTCGCGCACCGCGAGGTAGTGCCTGCTGACCGGCGACCCGTCGGTGTATCTCTCAACCGCCTGCTCGATCAGCAGGTCCTGTCCGGTCAGGCGGGTGTAGTGCTGGTGCATATGCTCGCCCCAGGACCGCACGACGAACGTCTCCACGAACGTCGCCTCCTCTTCGACGCTGCGGAAGAGCCGCCACTGCGCCGCCCCGGTGCGCTGGCGAGACCGCCCGAGCACCGCCATCGCTGCCAGGAACGGCTCCTCGTTCTCAGGCGCCACGCGATAGGACGTCAGCACCAAGACCGGACCGTCCAGCGGCTCGGGTTCGAAGACCAGCGTCGGCTCCGGCCAGTGCGACGACGGGGTCAGGTCGAGGTTGCCGGTGCCGGCGTGCAGGGGCCACCACAGCGACGACAGCCCGCACACCAGCAGCAGGCCCGTGCTGACCAGCAGGCTGGTGACGCTGGTGGTGGCGCCGGCGAGCAACCCCCACAGCAGTGACCCGACGGCCTGCCCACCCATGAAGATCAGCTGGTACACCGACAATCCGCGCGCCCGGACCCACGCAGGCAGGCTCAACTGCATCGAGGCGTTGAGTGTCGACAGGGACAGCAACCAGGCGGAGCCACCCACCACCAACGCGGCCAGCACCGCGGCGAAGTTGTGCACCAGGGCCAGCACCGCGGTGGCCGCCGCGAAACCAGCCGCTCCGACGGTCAACAACGTGTTCTGGCCGAATCGGGCCCGCAGCCGGGACAGTACGAAGGCCCCGAGCACCGCGCCGACCCCGAGCGCGCCGAGCAGCACCCCGTATCCGGCTGACCCCAAACCCAATTGGTTGGCCGCGATCACCGGCAGCAGACCCCACAGCGCGCTGGCGGGGGCGATGAACAGCACGGTCCGCAGCAGAATGCGCCGCACGATCGGTGAGCTGCGGATGAACCTGCCGCCGGCGGTCAGCGCCGCCAGGGCCCGCTCCGGCGGGTAGTCCCGCTGCAGAGCCGGTCGCCGCCACCAGATCAGCACCAGCACGATCCCGACGAACGACACCGCGTTCAGCGCGAACACCAGCGTCGGTCCGGTCAACGACACCAGCGCACCGGCGATCGCGGGACCGATCGCCCTGGCGCCGTTCATGCTCATGCTTCCCAACGCCGCGGCCGCCGGAATCTGTTGGGCGGGAACAAGGTCGGGCTGGATAGCCTGCCAGGCGGGCGCGGTGAGCGCCTGTCCGCAACCGATGACGAACAACAGCATCAGCAACACTGTCGGGGTGGTCAGCCCGGCGCCGGTCAGCGTCGCAAGCAGCCCGACACCGGCGGCCATCGCGCCCTGCGTGGCGATCAGTAGGCGCCGGCGGTCGACCAGATCGGCGAGCACCCCCGACGGCAGGGCCAGCAGCATCACCGGCAACGTGGTGGCGGTCTGCACCAGCGGTACCAGCACCGCGGCGCGGGGATCGTCGACGAGCATCCACTGCGCACCGACGGTCTGCATCCAGGTGCCCAGGTTGGACACGAATTGCGCGATCCACAGCGCACGGAAGACCGGTGACCGCAGCGGCGCCCACGTCGAACTCGACGCTGCCACGGTCGTCATCGCCACCCCCGCCTCATCCGCCCGGTATCAGGTCACTGTAGGCGGGCGGTCGGATCCGATCGTGACCGGCGAGGCTGTGCTGTGTCGCCGGTGGAGCGGCCGAGCGCCCTACCCGGCGGTGGGGCGCTGCGGCGACTCTGCCATGACCCGTTCGGCATAGCCCAGGATCGGCTCTTTGAGCGCCCGGACGGCGTCCCCGTCGGCCTCGGTCAAGGTGTTGACGACCAGCGTCGAGATCGCCGCGACCAGTGCCTGGCAGGCAAACCGATCGGCCTCACTGCGCGCCTTGAACACCTCCGCCACACCCGTCACGAACTCCTGCTGCAGTTCGACGCGCCGGCGGATGGCGGCCGGGCCTGCGGCATACACCTCGACCAGGAACAACCGTGCGGTCGACGGGTCCAGGGCGATGAAGCTCAGGTACCGGTCCAGCACCGCACCGAAATGCTCGATCGGGGTGCCGGTTGCCGGTACCGCGCCGACGGCGCCCATGAGGTGCTGTTGCATGTGGGCGTAGGCCGACAGGAAGCAGTCCTGCTTCGAGGTGAAATGTTGGTAGAACGTCGCCTTGGAGACCCCGGCCTGTTTGATCAGATCGTCCACGGTGGTATTGCTGTAACCCCGGTCTGCCATGACCACCGCAAGTGCTTTGAACAGTCGCTGTCGCTGATTGGCGGCCACCTGTTCGCGGGAGAGGTGATGACGGCCGGATGCCAGCCGTTCGGCCATTCGGCGTCTCCTCTGCACCTTGCACCGGTCGGCACGCCGGTGGCCGGATGCCGTTGTGCCGAGCAGTATAGGGGCGTCGAGCCGCGATCGGACGCGTCGCCGAAGGGGTCCTCCGAGCCGCCGTCCGAGCGGATCGGACGGTGCGGCCCACGGCGCTCTGACCACCTGAAACTGGTTTCGATATCAAGAACTCGTTCGTTTCTCGAAAACGCCGCCGTTTATGTACGATCGCTGTGGTCTATCTCGCCAGAACCAGGCGGGGCACGCGCAGCGAGGGGTTGAGCGGAGCCTTTTCCAGGGCGCGTCGGCTGTGGTGTCACCGCATTGGGGGAGTGGCGTCACCGCAGCCGACACGCCGGAACACCCGTCGCCGGACGGGCCGCACCCGCCCGCGCGGGGTGGTCAGACCCCGGCCGGGACCTTCGTGCCGGCCCGCATCTCGCGACGCAGCTCGTCGAACTCCGAAATCGTCCGCGTCACCACGGTGGCCACCGGGCGGGCGTTGCGGCCGGTGGCCTCGGTCTTCGACACCATCACCACGCTGTCGATGTAGGGCTGGATGGTCGTCGCATTCTGCACCGTCGCGACGATGACGAGCTGGAAGCCGAACTTGCGGAACGCCTGCAGCGCCTGCTGGGCGAACTGCGGATCCGACTTGGAGAAGGCCTCGTCGAGCATCAACTGCGCGAAAACCGGTCTGTTGGCTTCCTCGGTCCCGGCGTCACCGGGTGCCGCGAGATTGAAGCTGAGCGCGCCCGCCAGGCAGAAAGCCATCAGCTTCTCCTGCTCGCCACCGGAATTGTCACCGGCGTTGCTGTGGGTGCGGATCAGTTCCTCGGTGGCGACATCCCATTCGGCACAGTCGAACGTGAACCGGTTACGCACATCCAGGGCGTCCCGCGTCCACGCCTTGTCCTCCGGCGCAGCGGAAGCCAACCGGTTGCGCAGCCGCAGAATGTCGGCGTACTGATCCAGGATCGCCTGCTTGTCACCCAGCCCGACCTCGGCGATGCGCCGCGAGATGGCGCGCACGATCTCGGTCAGTTCCGACACCGCGGTCAGGCTGCGCGGGGTGGCCCGCAGCGTGAGCCGGGTTCCGCGATTGAACTCCACCGCACCCAAACCGGTGTTGACACGGTCGATTTGGTCGCTGATACGGCGGGCCTCCTGCTCGGCCACCCGGTGCAGCGTCAGGATCGCATCCGGTGCCTGCTCGGTCACCAGGCGCATCATGCGCTCGTAGGCCTCTGGCAGTTCGCGCTCGTCGATGTGGCGGCACAGCGCGACGTAGTCGTGCACGCGCTCATCGAAATTGTCGCTGTCATTGGGGATGGCGTCGGGGAACGAGGTGTCGAAAGTGTTGAGGATGCGGGCCAATTCGTCGTAGGAGCGACGCCGGCTCTCCCGCAGCTGCTCGCGCTCCTTCTTGATCGCGGTGAACAGCGCATCCCGGTGCGGCTCCGGATCGAGCAGCTCCAGAGCGACCGGAACCTGACCGGCATAGCGGTCCAACAACTCGGTCAACGGCTCGGACACGAATCGACGCCCATCGGGCCGTCGCTCCTCGCGCGAGCGCTCGTCGGGCGCCGGCTGCAGCCGCTCAGCCAGCTCGAGGAGCCGGGTGCGCCGAGAGTCGAGGTCGTCGCGGCGGGTCTGGATCGCGCCGCGGCGCGTCATCAGCTTCTGGATCTGCGACCAGCATTCGTCGGCGCGGGCGTTGAGGGCTTCGATATCGGGGTGGTCGGCCAACAGCAGCTCGTACTGTTCGCGGAGCCGGTCGGCGTGCCCGTCGGCGGTCTCGGTGTCGATCTGGCTCCATTGCGGGAACTGTTCGCAGATCGCCTTGCACGCCGCTGCCCGGTCCCGCCACTGCTGCCGCTGGGCGGCGATGTCGTCGGCGACCCGGCGCGCCTTCTGGTAGGTCTCCTCGGCTGCAGCCAGATCGACGGTCAGGGCGTTGATCTTCGCCGACACGTCCCCCTGATAGAGATACTCGGATTGTTTGAGCGGGCGACGGTCGTCCTTGATCGCCAGCCGGTCGGAGTCCTTGTACAGGCCGGTGTCGGTGACCGCGCGGCGGAACCGCGCGAACACATCGGGGGTGTCGACGCAGATGTGGTCGCCGGCGGCGGTGACGACATCGACCGCCTCGGCGGCACACGGATGGCTCGGGTCGACCGCAAACAGCTTGCCGGCCAGCGTGTTCGGTTCGGGTTCGACCGGTTCGGCGCCCAGAAGCTTGGCCCGCACGTGGTGCAGTTGCAGCCGTCCCCGCATGTTGGTCTCGTTGACGAACTGCAGGACCTTGGTCCAGTGCTGGTCGGGAACCATCAGCCGCAGACCGACACCGCGCAGCACCTTCTCCACCGCGGTGCGCCACCGGGTCTGGTCGGGGCGCAGGTCCATCAGCTCGGCGATATAGGGCAGCGCGGCGGCGTCCACCCCGACCGCTGCACAGATCTGGTCGCGCATGGTGAGCGCGAATTCCGGCAGGGCCGAGCCCACGTGCTCGACGCGCTTGAGTTCCTTGGCGGCCTCGTCGCGCGTCAGCCGGGCGGCCTTCTGCGCGTACTCGGCGTCGGTGGACGCTTCGCGGTGACGCTCTACCTTGGCCAGCAGTTCGGTGGCCTGCGCGAGCAGTTCTTCGCGCAGGTTCCAGAAGTCGTCGGCGGTTTCGGGGGCGTCGAGCTGCTGTGCGGCCAGCATGTCCTCGTAGGCGCCGCGCCGGCGTGACACCTGCTCGGCCTCGGTCTCGGCGGCGGTCACCTGCGACTGCAGCGGGCCGATGCTCGCGCTGGATCCGCTGATCTGCGCGTTGAGCGAATCCGCCTCGGCTTTGGCCAGATTCAATGAACGGGTGACGTCCTCGTACTCGTTGTCGAGCTGATCGACGGTACTGTCGAGTTGCTCGATCTGTGCCGGGCACTGCGCCAACCGGACCTGGTCGGTGTAGGCCCGCACCATCGGCAGATCGACCAGATCGATGATGCCGAGATCGGTGGACTCCGAGGCGTACCGCTGCTGGATCTTCTCGATGTCGCCGAGGATCTTGCGCTTCTTCTGCGCCACGGCGAGCAGTTCACGCGCCTCCACCAGCGGATCGATCTGCTTGAGCGCCTCGGGCAGCCGAGCCAGGCTCTCCGGTTCGTCGAGCATGAACTCGCGGACGAACTGCTCCAGGCCGCCGACGCTCTTGAGTGACTTGGCCTTTCCGAGCAGCTGCTGGGCGGCGTCGGAGGCCCGGATGCCGATCGTCGCGTACAGCTGTGCCAGGTATTGCGACTCCACCTTGGTGGTGAACCGCCAGCCGGTGTGCCTCCCGTCGCTGCGCTCGCCCCGGTAATTCCCCCCGTCGCTGCGCTTGCCCCGGTAATTCCCCCCGTCGCTGCGCTCGCCCCGGTGATTTCCCCCGTCGCTGCGCTCGCCCCGGTGATTTCCCCCGTCGCTGCGCTCGCCCCGGTGATTTCCCCCGTCGCTGCGCTCGCCCCGGTCCTCCTTGAACACCCCGGTGTCGAACCGGCCCGCCGCCCAGCGGTTGCAGACCTCTTCGATGTCGAGATCTCCGTCACCGAGCACGAAACGGCTCGAGGAATCGTTGCGCGACTCCCCGGTCAACCACTTGAGCACGAGCCCGGTCACGGTGCGCCCGGAATCGCTGGAATAGGTGACCGCAACCGCCGACCACGCCGTGCCGTCGCCGCGCAGATACATCACCCGGCTGGTTCCGCCGTCGCTGCGCTGCCCCCACGCCCCGCGCACATACTTGTCGACGGTGCGCCGGCCGGCACTCGAACCCGCCGCGGTGTTGTCGCCCGAGGCGTTGAAATTGCGCCGGTTGAACGGCAGGAAACCGAGCGAGATGGCATCCAGCAGAGAAGATTTCCCGCTGCCGGAGGCCCCCGCGATCAGCGCGCCGCCGGGGCTGAACGGGATGTCGTGATAGCCGTCGAACACGCCCCAGTTGATGACCTGTAGCCGGGACAGGTGGAACTGCTCAGTCAAGTTCGACCTCAACTTCCGGTGTCGCGCCGTTCTGCAGCAGCTCGAACTGCTGCTGCAGCTCGGTGATCACGCTTGCTGTCATCACGGCGGTGATCACCGGGCTGATGGTGTAGCTGTCTTCGTCGTCGCGGCTCTTGCGCAGGATCTCCAAACCGGCCAGGCGCGCGATCGCCGCGTCGATGCGGCCGGCGAACGTGACGGCGTCGCGGTCGGTGTCGTTGAGCACGCCGGAGAACAGGCCGTGCATCTCCTCCCGGGAGATGAGCACGCTCTGACCACCGGCGGCGCGCATCATCTGGGCCAGGTGCAACGCCAGGATGGAGTCGTAGGTGCCGAGCGGCTCGCGGCGAAGCAGCTTGATGCCCTTGGCGGATTCGTAGCGGGCCTGCTCGACGAACGCGACGCCGTCCGATTGAAGGCCCACCTCCACCACGCGCAGCAGCAGGTCGAGTTCGGAGAGCCGGACCGACAGTTGGTTGCGGTACTCCAGCACCCAGGCATAGACGTCGCTGTCGGTCTCGGCGCTGATGTAGCGGCGGGTCAGCAGGTGCTGCAGCGCCCAGCAGGCGCGGTCGGGCAGCTCGGAGACGTCGCCGTCGAAGCGCGGTCTGCGCTGGTGCGGAGGGCGGGCGCTCTGGTCGACCTGCGGCAGCTGCGAGAACGCCTCGAAGTCGGTTTCGTGATCGGTGGTCACTGCGCGGCTCCGACGAGAGTGGTGATCGGTTCGGTGAACATCAAACGGGGCACGGCGATTTCGCGGTCCCGACCGTCCAGCGAACGGAACCGCACCATGGTCGACTCCGTGCCACCAGCGCCGGACCCGGCGCTGTCGGGCTGCTGCTGTTTGAGCGCCCACGACCACAGCACGATCACGTGACCCAGGTAGGCCCGCTGTCCCGACCGGTCGAGCAGGTCGATCGCCTCCTGCAGCGACACCGGACCCTTGCTGACCGCGGCGTTGAGCGTCTCGGACATGGCGGGCGCGTCGACCTGGGTGGTCAGCGCGGCGAAGCTGGTCAGGTCGACCTCGCCCTCGGCGGCGACGGCCGGTTTCGGGTTGGACAGGTCGCCGATCTTGAAGCTCAGCGCTCCCACGGAGCTGATCGCATGCCGGGCCAGCGGCAGTTCGATGTCCAGGCGCGAGTCGATCAGGCTCGTCCTGAGCAGGTTGCGGGCCGCGCCGATGGCGTCGCTGAGCTGCCGGGCCACCCCGCGGCTCTGCTCCAGCGTGCCGAACGCGGTGAACCGCTTGACCCGCTGCGCGCACCGCTGCTGAATGCGTTCGACCTCGTCGATCTGGTGACCGACCAATTCGAAGAACCCGGCCATCACCTTGCGCAGCGCCGGGTCGAGGCCGGGTAACGCGTCGGCGACCGCGGCCACATCGGCCTCGAACTCGGCGCGCTGATCCGGATCGTTGATCATCCGTAGGAATGCGCGGTGGCTGTCGCGGCCCTGGGAATCCCACGCCGCCTGATAGCCGGCGTACATCCGGCGCTGTCGGTCGCGGTAGGCGACGTTCGAGTCGATGGGTTCATCGAGGGCGGCAGTGGCCTGTTCGATCATCGCGCCGTACTGACCGATGTCGGTGATCAGCCGTTCCATCTGCAGAGCGATGGCGCGAGCCTCGTCATAGGCGTCGGTCAGATCGGCATCGGAGTGGGGCCGCTCGCCCCGGTCCAGTTCGTCGAGTTCCTGACGCAGCACCTCCATCTCGGCCTCGATGCTCTTGCGGATGCGGGCGGGGTCGCCGCCGACCCGGATGGCCACTTGTTTGAGCCGCGACGCAATGCCGTTGATCGAGCCCCCCGTGGCGATGGTGTCCTGGCGGCGCATGCCGCGCAGGAAGTCCAGCGCGCGGCGGGCGTCCTGGGTGAGGTAGCAGACGTTGCGCCCGCCGGCGGGACCTCGTTCGTCGACGATGCGGTGCAGCCAGCCCTGGCTGGCCCAGTTCTTGATCATCGCCAGCCCGGAGGGGGCATCGGCGCCCGGGCCGAGCGCGTCGAGGTCGCGTTCCAGCCGCACCACCAGCTCGGTCTCCGGGACCACGCCGTCGGCCAGGTGTCGCTCCATCAACGTCGCGTACAGGCTGAGGTTGGTGGTGGCCAACAACCGGATGGCGCGGGAGGCCTGCAGGTCGCGGTTCAGTTCGAGCAGGTCAGCGGCGGACTGTGTCGCGTTCGGTGTCGCGTTGTCGTCCACGTGCCCCCTCGCTCTGTTGCGTTGTGTGGTTCGTGCCGTGGCGTCACCTGCATGTCGACGCCGGACGCCCCAACATAGGCCACGGCGCGGACATCGCTCGTCTCGGGCGGGGGAGTGTCGCGGCCTTTTCCGGGGCTGCTGTGACGCATGTGACCAGCGGGATTGCAGTGCGTTCTGGGGTTTCGCGAGGGTGCTCTCACGGTCGTCATGCGGTGCACATCACGACAGTGGCTGCACCTTCGCGAGAGCTCTGTCGAACTCGTCGCGACGGGTTCTCTCACCGCCCCGTTATCGATGCCGTGCCAGGATGGCCGATATGACATTGGTGTTCGTGCACGGCAACCCGGAGACCGACGCGATCTGGGGCCCGCTGACCGCGGTACTCGGCCGCGACGACGTGGTACTGCTGTCACCGCCCGGTTTCGGCGCACCGCTGCCGGACGGATTCGGCGCAACCATGACCGAGTACCGCGACTGGCTCGAAGACCGGCTGGAACGCATCGACGGCCCGATCGACCTGGTCGGCCACGACTGGGGCGGCGGGCACGTGGTGAACCTGATGATGCATCGGCCCGAGCTGGTGCGCAGCTGGGCCAGCGATGCGGTCGGGCTGTTCGACACCGACTATGTGTGGCACGACCTGGCACAGGTGTGGCAGACACCCGGGGCCGGCGAGGAATCGCTGGACGCCATGATGGGGGGCGGGGTGACCGCGCGGACCGAATTGATGATGTCCTTCGGCATCCCGACCGATATCGCGGCAGCACTGGCCGAACAGCAGAACGACGACATGCGGATCGCGATCCTGGCGTTGTACCGGTCGGCGACGCAACCGGCGGTGGCCGAGGCCGGTAAGGCGCTGGAGACGGCGGCGGCGCGGCCGGGCCTTGCGCTGCTGCCCACGGCGGATCCGTTCATCGGCCCGAACGAAAACCGGCGCCGTGCTGCCGAGCGAGCCGGCGCCCGTGTGGAAGTGCTTGACGGACTGGGTCATTGGTGGATGGTGGAAGACCCTCAGCGGGGCGCCGCGGCGCTGACGGAGTTCTGGGCGACGCTCGATTAGCCGGATGGCGTCACCGACTCTGCACAGTCCGGACATCCGGCTGCGGGGCAGCGCCGTGGTCGGGCTGCTGGCGACCTCGGTCGTCGATCTGATCGCCTCCGGGCTGTGAGCAGATCTAGATCGCGTACCGCCGAGGCTGGTGCTGCACCGATACCCAGTGGTCGGTGGTGAACTCCTCGACCGCCCACTGCCCACCGAAACGCCCGATACCGGAGTCCTTTTCGCCACCGAAGGCGGTGTTGGCGTCATCGTTGACCGGGGCGTCGTTGATGTGAGTCATACCGGCGTCGATCCGTCGCCCGAACCGCACCGCGCGGTCGACGTCGCGACTGAACACCGCCGAGGACAACCCGTACTCAGTATCGTTGGCCAGGCGCAACGCGTCGTCCTCTCCGTCGGCGCGGATCACCGTCATCACCGGGCCGAACACCTCCTCCAGCGCGGTGGCCACGTCATTGGAACCGGTGAGCACATGCGGCGGTAGGCACAGCCCAGTCGGGCCGAACGGGTCACCGCCCACCAGCAACTGAGCACCCTCGTCCCGGGCGCGCGTCACCTTGTCCTGAATGCCCTCCAGCTGTGAGGAATTGATGACCGGCCCGAGTTGGTTTTCCGGATCGTTAGGGTCACCGACCCGAAGTGCCTTGACGGCGCCGACGAATCGCTGCACGAACTCGTCGTGCACGGTCGTGTCGACGACGATGCGGTTGGCGATCATGCAGATCTGCCCCTGGTGAAAGAACGATCCGAACACCGAGGCCGCCACGGCGAGATCGAGGTCAGCGTCGGCGAGGACGACCAGCGGGCCGTTGCCACCGAGCTCTAGGGCCAGCTTCTTCAGACCCGCCTTCTCGGCGATACCCTTGCCTACCGGCGTGGAACCGGTGAACGACACCACCCGCGGGGCGGGGTGAGCGACCAGGGCATCGCCGATGGTGGAGCCGGATCCGACCAGCACCGACAGCAGCCCGGGCGGCAGCCCGGCCTCCTCGAAGATCCGGGCCAGCAACAGCCCGCCGGTCACCGGGGTGTCACCGGCAGGCTTGAGCACCACGGCGTTTCCGACCGCCAGGGCCGGTGCGACGGACCGGTTGGACAGCTGCATCGGGAAATTCCACGGTGAGATCACCGCCACCACCCCGACAGGCTCGCGGTAGACGCGGTTCTCCTTACCCGGGATGTCTGACGGCATGATGCGGCCCGAAACATGGTGCGGCATCGCGGCCGCCTCCCACATCACCGAGCGCACCAGACCCCATTCCAGCTCAGCCTTGGCCAGGGTGCCACCGGTCTCGCGCACCAGCCAGCGCACGATCTCATCCTTACGGTCGGTCATCACGTCGGCGGCAGCACGCATCACCGCCGCGCGCTCTCCGGGCGGCGCCGACACCCAGTCCCGTTGAGCCTCAACAGCAGTGGCGTATGCCTGGTTGACATCGTCTTCATCAGCCTGCACCAGCTCGGCGAGCATGTCCCCGCGGTAGGGATCGGTGCTTTCGCGGGTCTGCCCTGATCCGCCGGAGCGCCAGCGTTCCCCGATGGGCATCGAGTCAAAGTCCGGATAGGCCGTCATCAGATCATCACCTCAGAGGTTGACGTGCGGGGAGGTCGACGTGCGGCCTTGCGGCCTGCGCTGCGCCTACAGCATGGCTGCGGCCGCCCGGCACTGGCGCGCCAATTGCTCCTCGCGCGCGTAGAGCAGGCCGAACGTGAAACCGTTCTCACCGGGTGTGGTGCCGGCGCCTGCCCCCATCTGCCGCAGCGTCGACCGGGCCACCACGGTGTCCTGCAGATCGCCCAGAACGCTCTGAATGCGCTTGTAGTGCTTCTGGTTTCGCTTGAACTTCGACGACCGGCCATCGTGTTGGATCAGTTCTGCGGCGTACCGGGCACGTTTGGCGGCCTTGCGGGCACGGTGCAGCAATGCGTCGTCACCCGCGTCCAGCGCCTCGGCGAGTCGCCGGTCTGCTTTGTCACCGGCCTTACGTGCCTTGTGCCGCAGCCTCTTCCGGTGGATATCGCCGTGCACCGGCGGGTCTGCGCTCCAGCGTTGCAGCTCGGTGACCAGGTCCAGATAGCGAGGAGAGTCCATCGCTTCGGCCACCCGGGTCCGGGCCGGGGCTTCGTCGGCGCGCAGATCGCGCTTGATACGGGCGCTCACCGGTCCCAGCACCACGTCATCGGGCAACTCGTTGAGCGCGGCCTGCAGCCGCCGACGCTGCACCTGCGCGTCTCGGACATCGCCCAAGACCGCGGCGAACCACTTGAGGTCGCGCTCCAGCGCAGCTGCGGCGTCCTGGTCCAGTTCGGCGCCGAAGACCCGCAGTGTGCTGCGCACCCGGCGAATGGCCACCCGGGTGTCGTGAATAGGGTCGGAGCCCTCCCGCAACCCCACCAACCCGTCCAGGATGCGTTCGATCTGGTCGGTCAGGTAGCTGCGCAGCGCGTTCGGTTGTACCGCCTGGTCGGGAGCGGTGTACGGAATTGGGGGAGCGGTCATCGCGGCCTCCTGCCGTCTCGAAATTCGGTGTCGGATCTCGGTCGAATATGCGTTGGCAGATGCATACCCTTCTCACGATCCGGTACACCTGTGAGCCGGTGTGCTGACCACGGCACTGCCGTCCTCAGGCGTGTGCCCGCTCACGGAACTCGGCGAGCAGCTGCGGGCCGCCGGGGTCCTCCCACAACACCTGGGTCAACAGCAGATCCGTTCTGCCCGTGTTCGGATCCGTGCGCCACCCGGTGCCCAGCCCGCCGTCCCAGCCGTAACGGCCGTCGGACTCGACACAGAGGCCGTAACCCCAGCCTGCGCCGTCGAGAAACACCTCGGCATCGGCGCGCTGAGCGGCGGTCAGCCGGTCGGTCGTGGCCGCGGTCAGCATCGGATCCGAGATCAGCCGGCCGTCGTGCAGGGCCCCGGTGAATGCGATGAGATCGTCGAGGGTGGAGACCAACCCCGAAGACCCCATGGGGAACTGCGGCTCGCGCGCCCACAGTCCAGCGACCGGGTCGAACACCGCGAAACCGTCCGCGGTGCGCGCCAGTTGCGGTACGAAGCGGTCCAGCTTCGCCGGTGGCACGTGAAAATCGGTGTCCACCATGCCTGCCGGACCGAAGACCTGCCGCGCAAGCACTGCCGGTAGCGGTTCACCGGCGATCCGGGACACCAGCACACCGAGCACATCGTTGGGCGTCTGGTACAGCCACCGGGTACCCGGTTGCGCCGCCAGCGGCAGCGCCGCCAGCCGGCGTAGCCACTCGGCGGGTGGCGGGAGCGGATAGCTGCCGGGCGGGCCGTCACTACCCAGGCGTGCCGCCGCGTAGGCCACCTGGATCGGGGCATCCATCGGGAAGCGTGGCAGCATGCCGTCACCGCAGCGGCCGGTCAGCACATCCTCGATCGTCACCGCCCGCGCGGCGGGCACGGTGTCGTCAAGTGCCGCGTCCTCGGCGCACAGCACCGGTCGACCGGCGAGTTCGGGTAACCAGTGGCTGATCGGGTCGGTGATGTCGGCCTCGCCACGTTCCAGGAGCCTCAGCGCAGCCACCGTGACGATCGGTTTGGTGATCGACGCGATCCGCACGATGGTGTCGCGGCGCAGCGGAACGCCGAACCCGTCGTGACCCTTGACGTAGACCAGCGGATCGTTGCCGAGCGTCGTCACCGCCGCGATGACCCCCGGTACCGCGCCCGCGGCAATCGCGTCGTCAAGAACCTGTCGGACCGTCATGCCGGTACCGACACCGCGGGTACCCGGAACTCATCGCCGATCAGGACAGGGCCTGATCAGGACAGGGGGAAGCGCAGCGCGGCGACCGCTGTGCCGTTCCAGATGTCGGCGGTGACCTCGCCGGGCCGCACAGCCACCACCTCGCCGCCCTTGTCGAGCACGGTGATCGCGATACGCGACAACAGGTCATAACCGCCCTCGCCGTACGTGACCCGGCCGTTGGCGTCGTTGAACCGACCGATGACGTCGACGGTGAAGTCGTAGATCAGCGTCGAGACGGCGCCGGCGACCGCGGCCCGGCTGATGTCGGCGAGATCGGTGGCGACCAGGCCGCGGGCCACCCCGTCGCCGATACCCTCGACCAGTGCGTCGGTGCGTCGTGCGTTCAACGACGACAACTGCGCGCGGATCGTCTCGTCGATCTGGTCGGGCCGCAGCGTGTCGGGCGCGCCCGGCACCGCCACGATCTCGTGCTTGCTGTCCAGGCCCCGGAACATGCCGAGCAGCGGTTCGGAGGCGAAGACGAACAACGGACGCTGCGCAGCGGGGTCCACCTGGCCCAACTCGGCGGCAACGGCTTCGGCGACCCGCTTGGCGTAGGTCTCCAGCAGCACCTTCTTGCCCTCGTCGCCGACCAGACGGCCCACGTGATCGCGATCGCGGATGGTCGCCCGGTTGGTCGCCTCCGCCACATCGGTGGGGTGCTCGCTGACCAGTGTCATCTCCTCGGCGCGCGAGGTCGCGGTGGCCCGCCACAGGTTCCAGCCGCCGGCCGACAGGGTCAGCGCGTAGGCCTCCTGCGGTGTGGTGACGGCTCGCACCAGTTGCCCGATGTCGAAGTAGGCGCCCTGCTGCGACTGATTGACCAGAGCATTCGGCAATACGTAGACCTCGTGGAAGTCGTCGGCGATGAAGATGGCCAGGGAGCGCGAAAGCCTCAGCCAGATATCGGATCCGGCAATCTCATCCCACCGCTCCCGCAGTCGTTGCTCCACCGCCGAGGCCACGCCGCGGTCGCGGATCTCGCGCAACATGCGGTCGACAGCGCTCTTGGCGGTCAGCACGTTGTTGTTGCGCTGATCGGGTGCCGGTGCGGTCTCGACGTAGACCGTGATGGCCACCTCATGTGGCTCACCGAGCCGGCGCAGGTCGGTCGTATCGGGCAGCTGGTATCGCGTCACCACTCACTCCTTTGTGTCCGGTGGATGCCTTCCACGGTAGGCATGCCCGGTGAGTGGCGTCGTAATCCAGGACCGTGACCGCCCCCAGAACATCATGCTGCCAGCGTGGTTCACTCTGAGCGAAACGCTCAGATCAGCCCGTGAGGACGATTCGGAGCAGCGCGGCCATTCCCAGCGCGACGATGGCCGCCCGCAGCCAGGCCGGGCTCAGCAGGCGACCGTATCTGGCTCCCAACCAGCCTCCCGTCAGCGCGCCGAGAGCGATGGCTCCCGCCACCGGCCAGGCGATGCGGTCGAAAGCCACGACTGTGAACGTGATCGCGGCGAGCAGATTGACCGCGCCGACCAGCAGATTCTTCAGACCGTTGGACATCTGCAGGTCCTGGGCCAGCAGCACACCCAGCACCCCCATCAACAGGACTCCCTGTGCCGCAGCGAAATACCCGCCGTACACGCCGACCGAGAATACTGCTGCCACCAGCGTCGGACTCACCGCGGTGCCTGCGCCCCTGCGCCGTGCGGCCACCAGCTTCTGCAGTCTGGGCTGGACCACCACCAGGGCCAGCGCCAGCACCAGCAGCGCCGGCACCACGAGCTCGAACGTGTCGTCGGGCAGCATGAGCAGCAGCATCGAGCCGGTCAACGCGCCGAGCGCCGAGGCGGGCAGCAACGCCGACACGAGCCGCTTCTGAGCGGCGATCTCGCGACGATAGCCCCACGCACCGCTCACGCCACCGGCCACCAGCCCGATCGCATTGCTCATCGTCGCGACGACCGGTGGGTAGCCCAGCGCGATCAGCACCGGGAACGTGACCAGCGTGCCCGACCCCACCACGGCGTTGATGCCGCCCGCCGCCACCCCCGCCAGCACGACGACGAGCACCTCCGGTATCGCCGGCACCGGTCAGCCGCACAGCGTCCGCGCGGCCTCGCCCAGCGCCGACGCTGCCGTGCGGCAGTCTGACAGCGATACTGCTTCGGCGGAGACCACGCCGGCGCCGAAGTCGCGCCGACCCGGGCCGAACATCACGGTGGGCACCCCGAGCGAGCAGCCGTAGCCGGCGTCGAATGCGTTGCGGCTGTACATGGTGGGGAAGGCGCGCACAGCCTCCACCACCGGTGCATGGCGATCCACCAGGGCCGGAAGCATCGAGGCTGCCGCGATCACGTCCAGCTCCGGCGACAGCCCGTCAAGATGGCGCCGCAGGGCCTCGGTTGCCTCGTCCGGGTTCTCGCCAGGCAACAGTCGTCGGTCCACCACCACGCGCACTGTCGATGGCAGTGTGTGGGGTGCGATCGGCTCGCACTGGAACTGATAGGGCGTCGCGGTGGCCGGTCCCAGTTCAGGATGTGGTGGCGGCAAAGGTGTTTCGTCCAGTTTGCATACCACCGCGGCCGCCAGTGGGATCGGGTTGCGACCCAGCTCGGGCTGACTGGAATGCGACGAGGCGCCCGGCACGGTGATCCGGACGTCGACTCGTCCCCGATTACCCAGTGACACCGCGAGATTCGTGCCGAAGGCCAGGATGGAATGGGCGGCTGTCACCGCGAGGTCCTGGTAGATCCGTTGCGACCCGTCGTGGCTGCTGCGACCCTCGCAGTTCACCGTCAACCAGACGGCGCGCCGCAGACCGCTCAGATGACGCACAGCGGCCAGTGCTGCGGCCATCGGTCCCTTGTTCTGGTTGGCGCCCTGCCCCACCACGGCCGGACCGTCGAGGCCCAGAGCGGACCCGTCGACGATCCGGGCATCGTGCGGATCGGACATCAGATTGCCGTGCTGGGAAACGATGTAGGTCTGCAGCAGCAACCCGTCGGCGGTGTCGGGTCCGAAGCGGGCCGCGATGTCCCCGCACGGATGCCGGCGGATCTCATCGGGTCCGAGCGCCTCGATCAGCGGGAGCACCGTGGCGGTCACGGTCTTGTACAGCGCCGGGTCCTGCGGCAGGATCTCGGTGCTGCCCGCGGGCACCGAGGTGTCGGTGCCGACCAGGGTCAGCAGCGTGCTCTCCAGATAGTTCGCCATCAACAGGCAGGCACTCTCCGCCGACGGCGCGCCAGCTCGGGCAGCAGCGTCTGCTCGGCGAGCTGCATCTGCCGCGGTTGATCGAACGATGCGAACCGCAGGATCGGAAGGTCCAGTCCGCGGTCGAGATACTCGTCGATGCGGGTGAGAACCTCCTCGGGCGTACCGAAAGCCCCCCACCGGTCCAGGATCTCGTCGCTGCTGTTCATCGAGTAGTACGTGTCGAGGAACCGCTTGCCCTCGGCCCGTGCGCTGTGCCGGTCGACGCCCAGGTTGATCATCAGATGAGCCGATGACGTCAGCGCCGTTGCGTCACGGCCGGCAGCCTCGGCGGCGGACCGGATCTCGTCCCACTTGCGCCCGAACTCTTCGGGGGTGGTCACCGCGGTCTGCCAACCGTCGGCCAATGTGGCGACCCGCTCGATCGCGGCCCGGTAGCGGTGGTCGGGCATACGCGCGGGATCCGGATTGCTCGCGATCCAGATCGGACACGGATCCTGCACAGGTCTGGGCTCCAGCGACACTTCCGGGAACGTCCAGAACGGGCCGTCCGAGGACGTAGGACCACTCCAGAGCGAGCGCACCAGCCGGATGCCGTTTTCCAGGCGCGGCACCCGCTCGCGTCCGGTGATACCCGCGGCAGCCAGTTCGGCCGCGACATTGCCCCCGCTGCGCTCGGTGGTGGCGCCTAGACAGACCGCGAGCAGGGCCCGCCCGCCCGAGAGCACGTCGAGGCTGGCCCATTGGGCAGCGAAGATTACGGGCTGCCGTAGTGGAAAGGTGGCCAGACAGCACACCCCCAGCTTGACCCGCTGGGTGCGGGCGCTGATCGCCGCCAGACTCGCGACCGCCTCCACCCGGGGTTTGGCGATGAGTCCGTCCCCGACCCAGACCGAGTCGAAGAACTCGCCCCGGTCCGCATACTCGGCGAGGTCGAGCATCTCGGCGACGGTGATTGCGCCGAACAGAATTCCGCGATTGGGCAGGCTGAGGCCGATACCCCTCATGGTGCTCCTTCTTCGTGGTCAGCACACACCGACATGTCCGTCCTTCCGGCGGTCGGAGCCGCCCTGCAGGCCGGAATCGGTGCGCAGGATCATCTGTGCACCGCCGCATTCGAAGCGTGGCAACTCGGTGAGATGGTGTCCGCGGCGGGCGAGTTCGGCGGCGGCGGCATCGTCGTAGCCCGATTCCAGCCCGATGGTCCGGCCCCGTACGACCCGGAATCGGGGAGCGTCGACGGCCTGCTGGGCGGACATACCCCGGTCGAGGACGTTACGCAGTATCTGCAGCTGCCCCTGAGGTTGCATGAACCCGCCGACCACGCCGAGACAGCCGCGAAACCCGTTCCGGTCGCCGAGCATCGCGGGAATGATGGTGTGATACGGGCGTTTACCGCCCTCGGGTCGATTCGGGTGCGCGAAACGCAGGGTGAAACCGTTTCCACGGTTGTGCAGCAGTACTCCGCTTCCCGGTGCCATCACCCCGGAACCGAAGCTCTCGTATAGGCTCTGGATCAGAGAACACGCGGCGCCCTGCGGGTCCACCACGCACACGTACACCGTGTCCGAAGGCACCCCGGGCGCCCGCGCGTCGGAGGCCTCGAAGCCAATGCGGTCACGCAATGTGGACAGCCGGTCCTCGTCGAGAAGGTCCGCGACCGGCACGTCGTGGAACCGCGGGTCGGCGACATGGTCGGCGGCGTCGGCGAACGCGATCTTGAGGCACTCGATGAGCTGATGGTCTGCCTCCCCCGGCAGTCCCGGCTTCAGCCCTTCGTACAGACGGGCCCCTTCGAGCACCACGAGGCCCTGTCCAGGAGGTGGCATTTCGTAGACGTCGACACCGCGAAATGGTCTGGAGATCGGCGCGCTCCATTCCGGGCCGGCCCAATTACTGAGGTCGGAGACCTGCAGTGGACCGCCGAGTCGCCCGACCGCGTCGGCGAAGCCGGTGGCCGGGGTCCCGGTGTAGAAGGGTTGGTGTCCCTCTGCGACAAAGCATTCCAGCGCATCCGCCAGGCCCGGGTTGACGAAGGTGTCACCGGCCTCGGGGACGTGACCGTCGGGCAGGAACACCGCGGCGGCGTCCGGGTGGCGACGCAACTTGTCCACCCCGAGCCGCCATTCCTCGGCGATGACGGGAGCCACGGTGAACCCGTTGCGGGCCGTCTCGATCGCCGGGCGCAGAATCCGCTCACTGCCCAGCCGGCCGTAGCGGTCCAGCAGAGCCGTCCAGCCCCAGGTGGCGCCTGGCACGGTCACCGTCCACGGGCCGTCGGGCGGCATCTGATCGAAGCCCTGCTCACGCAGTGCTTGCACTGTCATTCCCGCCGGCGCGCCACCGGCGGCGGCCAAGCCGACGGGCCGGTCGGCGCCCGGCTCCCAGTAGAGCGCGAACAGGTCGCCCCCGATACCGGTGGATCGCGGGTCGACCACGGTGAGCATTGCCGCGGCGGCCACCGCCGCGTCGGCGGCCGTGCCGCCCTGTTCGAGGACGGCGACGGCGGCCTCAACCGCCAACGGATGGCTGGCCGCGACCATGCCCGAGGCAGCGCTCATTTGGCGCCGGAGACTTCGGTGATCATGTCGAAGTCGACCATCGACGGATCGGCGGTCTGGTTGTACTCACCGAGCGACTGGAAGAACGCGTCCATGTCCGCCCAGGTCTCCGGTGTCAACGGTGCCGTACCGGCCTGGGGATAGAACGATGCCTCGCTGTAATACTGGTAGATCTGGGGGAGGAAGTCGTCCCGCACGTCGGGCAGCTGCTCTTTGACCGCGGCCGTCCAGGCGGCCTCGTCCTGATAGAACTCGTCGTAGGCGCTCTGAACGTCGGTCAGAAAGGCAGCCACACGGTCTCGATTACCCTCCAGGAACCGGCCCGAGGTCACCCACACGGTGTTGAACGCGCTGGCGCTGTCGCCTTCGAGGTCACTCCAGTCGCCCAGGATGGTGAACTCGCCCTCATCCTGCAGGGTCAGCACATCACCGAATTCCAGTGCGGTGGCGTCGATCCGCTGTCCCAGCATCGCAGCTGCCCGGTTCGGTGACTCCGGGAGCACGCTCCAGTTGATCTGGTTCTCCAGTTCCGGGCCCGCTTGCCGCGCCAGTTCACGCGGTAGGGTCTCCGTAGGAGAACCGGGACCATGGTAGGCGACCCGGGCGCCGGCAAGATCGCTGACGTCGGAGAACTGTGGCTGTGCGACGAGCACGAACTCCGGGATCACCTGGCTGACATAAACGATCTTGACGTCGATGCCGCTTTGCGCCGCCTTGATCGCCGAGGCCCCGTCCATGTTGCCGATGTCGAAGTTGCCGTTCTGGAGCCCGGCGATCACGGCACTGTCCTCGTTGAGGGAAGTGATCTGCGCGCCCGCCTTCTCGGCGCCGAGGTAGTCGGCGATGTCGGCTGGGTCGAGGTCGGAGGCGAAGGCGACCTTCAGCGGTGCGGCCGTGTCTCCGTCTGCGGACTGGCTGCTTGACGAGCAACCGGCCAGTGCCAGTGCGGCGGCGGCTGCGGCCATCACCGATCCGATACGTGTGAACTTCATGAACATCCCTTCGGTCGACTGACTGGTTAGGCGTGGATACCGCGGTGCCACGGCATGAGACGGCGTTCGAGGACCTGCACGGCGGCCGCCAGCGTGACGCCCATCAGGGCCAGCACGATGACGCCGACGAAGACCTTGTCCGTGCGGTAGTAGTTGGCCGCGGTGCTGATGAGTCCGCCGAGGCCGGTGACGGCGAAGAGCAGCTCGGCGACCACCATCCCCTTGACGGCGCGTGAGATCCCCATCCGCAGTCCGGCGAAGATGTAGGGCAGCGACGCATACGACACGACGCGGGTGAACAACTGCCAGCGGCCGGCGCCGAACGCGCGTGCCGCGTCGACGAGGTTGCGGTCCACATTGCGGACACCGGTGTAGGTGCTGATCAGGATCTCGAATACGCAGAACAGAAAGACGGTGACGGTGCGCGCGGTGAAACCGAGACCGAACCAGATGATGAACATCGGGACCAGGGCCGCCGTCGGCACGACGTAGAGCGCTGAGACGAACGGGTTGAGCGTGCGGCCCGCCGGCCCGTACCACCCCATGAAGAAGCCGACGGCGATGCCCACGACGATGGCCAGGCCGAATCCCACCAACAGCGAACTGAGGCTGTCGAGCACAGCGCGCCACAATTCACCGGTCGCCCACATCTCCCAGAAGGCTGTCGGCAACTTCGATGGTGGAGCCAGGAAGAAGTCGCCGACGATCCGGCCGGCGATCTCCCAAACTGCCAGCAGCGTGGCGATCAGGACGATCTGGACCAGGCGTTCCCAATTGAACAGCTTGCGCCGCACCAGGTCTGCGGTGCTGATGCGCTCGCGCTCGATGACGGCGGGCATGGCTTTTCGGGCTCCGTTCGGTAGTTGCGGCCTCGTCAGAGGAGTGCTTCGAGGCGGGTACGCAGGTCGCGGGCCGCGGGATCGTTGATCAGTTCGGAGCGTGACCGCGGCCGGTCGATCGGGACGGCGACGTCCGCGCGCACCTTTCCGTCCGCCATCACTACGACGCGGTCGGACAGCAGCATCGCCTCTTCGATCGAGTGCGTCACGAAGAGCACCGAACGCTTCTCCTGGCTCCAGATACGCATCAGCTCGGTCTGCATGTGCTGACGGGTGATCGCATCCAGCGCACCGAACGGCTCGTCCATCAGCAGGACCTCGGGTTCGAGCGCCAGCGCCCGCGCGATGCCGACGCGTTGTTGCATGCCCCCGGACAGTTCCCCCGGGTAGTGGTCGAAAAAGCCTGCCAGGCCGACCAACTCGAGGTACTTCTCGGCCCGTGGGCGGCGCTGTGCGCGTGGGATGCCGGCGAACTGCAGGGATTCAATGATGTTCTGTCGCACGGTGCGCCACGGAAGCAGTGACGGCTGCTGGAACACCACACCGCGGTCGATGCCGGTTCCGGTGACCGTCCTGCCGTTGACTTCGACGCGGCCGCCCGAGAGCGGCAACAGCCCGGCAATCACCTTGAGTACCGTGGTTTTACCGCACCCAGAAGGGCCGACCAGGGATACGAACTCCTCGGGACGAACCGTGAGGTCGACGCCGCTCAGCGCGTAGGTGCGAACAATTTCACGCCCGCTGATCCGCTCGTACACCTTTGTGAGGTCTGCGATCGAGATGGCGTCTGTGGCGATGGAAGACTTCACGACCGCCGCTGCCATGCCGGCTCCTCTCGGTATGTTGTATACAGAGAAGTGGACCACTGATGTGTTTCCTGAGTATTTCCTCAGGGTTTACTGTGTGCGTCCATGTCGCCGGCGTCAGGCGCTGGCGGCCTCGGACGCCGCGCGATTGCGGTACATGTCGGCGGTGGCGATCGTGTGAGCGCGCATCAGGGTCGACGCATGGGCACCGTCGCGGGCCCGCAGTGCGTCGATGATGCGCCGGTGCTCATCCCAGGAAGCCATCCCCCGGATGTCGGCGACCGAGGAGAAGTACCAGCGGACACGCTTTTTCATCACCGACAGCGTCGAGTGCAGCATTCCGTTCCCCGACCACTCGCTGATCCGGTCGTGAAAGGCCGAATTCGCCGAGACGATGCCCTGCACGTCAGCGGACTCGACCGCGGCCACCCCCTGGCACCATATGCCTTCGAGAATATCGAGCTGCTCGGAGGTCACCCGGGTGGCCGCCCGCTCGGCGGCGTAGGACTCCAGCAGTGTCCGCATGTCGAAGAAGTCGTCGATCTCATCCGGCGTGGGGGCGTGCACATAGGCGCCGGTGCGCGGATGGATATCGACCCAGCCGGTGCGGGCCAGCATGGTCAGGGCTTCCCGGACCGGGTTTCGGCTGACGCCGAGCTGTGCGGCCAGCTCGTTTTCCAGCAGCCGCTCGCCGGGCTGCAGCACGCGGCGCACGATCAGGTCCTCCAGCGTGGCGTAGACCCGCTCGCGCAGCACCGGCTCCTGATGAATCGTCGGAATCGACCCTGCAGCAGAGTCATCGAGCGCCATGATGGCTGTCCTCCCCCCGTTGCGCCGTGTCCCACCGAGAGATGAGCTCATCAGCGGTTGTCACCAGGCCGAAGTGTTTGTCCACCACTCGGACCGAAGCGTCGTGCGCCTCCTCAGAGTACGAAGCGGCGCAGTCTCGCACCAGCGTGACGTAGAAATCGTGGAACAGGCCGTCGCGCAGGCTGGATTCCACGCAGACCTCGGTGGCGACTCCGGTGAACAGCGCCGACGCCACGTTCAGCGACCTCAGCGTGATGGCGAGATTGGTCCCGACGAACGCCGAGAAGCGGTGCTTGGTGATTACCGGATCACCGGGTAGCGGTGCCACACTGAAGAATTCGGCACCCCAGGTGCCCGTGCGGCACGTCACCGAGGTGCGCTCGCTGCCGTTCTCGTCACCGAGCCGGCCCAGCCAGGCCGGGCTGTCGTTGGACGGATCGTGCACCGTGCGCACGAAGATCACCGGCACCCCGGCCCGCCGTGCGGCGTCGATCAGCCGCTGCAACCGCGGCACCATGTCCTCGACGAACACCAGGTCGAAGCCATATCCGGCAGGCAGCGATCCCTGCGGACTGCAGAAGTCGTTTTGGACGTCGACCACGACCAGTGCCGCGCGGCCTGGCAGGTGTCGCTCAGATTCCGAGAGCCGAACCATGTACCCCTCTCGCGTGTACTGTATACACGACGGTAGCAGGGGTGCAGGTCCTCCGCATCGGGAGCACAGGCTGCCGGCGCGCCCGGCCAGACATGCCGAGCGTCAATGCCATTCGCGGGAAAGGGCCCGCACTGCCACGCGGGGTGTGATGCGAGGTTGCCGTCGAGACCGAGTTGCCGTCGAGACCGAGTTGCCGTCGACGTGGCTGACGGTCTTCGGGACTTCGGTGCTTACCCGTCGACAGGATCGCCCAGGGCGTCGAGCGCGCCGTCCACCTCGGCCTCGGTGGTCGCCCACGAGCACACGAACCGCACCACCGGCTCTCCGGGATCGGGCTGATGCACCAGATAGCGTTCGGCCAGTCGCCGGTGGGTGTCGGCGTCGAGCCGGACGAAGACCTCGTTGGATTCGGCCGGGGAGGCCAGCCGCAGACCCATCGCCTCCATGCCGGTACTCAGCCGTCGTGCCATCGCGTTGGCGTTCGCGGCATTACGGACCCACAGGTCGTCCTCGAACAGCGCCACGAACTGCGCGGCGATGAACCGGTGCTTGCTCGCGAGATGCCCGATCTGCTTCTGCACGAACCGGATTCCGTCGAAGAGCTCGGGACGCCGCACCAGGATCGCGTCGCCGAACAACGCCCCGTTCTTGGTCGCTCCGACGCTGACGATGTCGGCGCCGGCGATCGCCTCCGCGGGCGCGACGCCCAGCCCGGACACCGCGTTGGCGACGCGGGCACCGTCGATGTGCACCAGCAGGCCGAGCGCGTGGGCGCGGTCGACGAACTCGGCGAGGGCCGCGGCCGGCCACACCCGGCCGTTCTCGGTCGACTGGGTGACCGACACGATGCGCGGCTGCGAGTGGTGCACCTCGGTGCGGCCGAGCACCCTGCGCTCGAGATCGCCCGGTGAGATCACCCCGTCCACGCTGGGCAGCCGGGTGAGCTGGGCGCCCGAGAGCCGCACCGGCCCGCCCGCCTCGTCGACGAGGACGTGGGCGACGTCGCTGCAGAAGATCTCGTGCCAGGGCCGGACCGCCGACGCCAGCGCGATGACGTTGGCCGCGGTGCCGGTGAACGCGAACAGGACGTCGGCATCCGGGGAGTCGAACGTGTCCCGCAGCGCCGCGGTGGCCGCCGCGGTGACCGGGTCGTCGCCGTAGGACGGCGCGGGACCGTCGTTGACCCGGTGCAGCGCTTCGAGGACCTTCGGGTGCGCGGGTGCGGCGTTGTCGGAGGCGAAGGCGGTAGACGGCACGCGTCCCATTGTGCGCCGGGCGGGAAACCCGGGCCCCGCCCGGCTCATCCGGCGTCGCCCAGCCAGGCGAAGAACTCGTCGGCGCTGAACACCGGTTTGCCGTACTCCTGCGCCTTGCGGGCCTTCCCGGACTGCGTGCCCGCCTCTGCGGTCACCAGGACGTCGCAGCGGGTCTTGGTGACCGTCTGCACCGGGACCAGGCCGGCCGCGGCGGCCATCCGCTCGATCTCCTCGCGCTCGACGATACGGCCGGCCGGATCCTGCGCGGTGCCGGTGAAACAGATGCGCGCGCCGGCGGTCAGTGCCGCCGAAATGTCGTGCCGCGTGAAAAGCTCGGCACCGGAAATGATCTCGGTGCCGAGCAGCGCCTCGGCATGCCGAAGCCGGACGATCACCTCGTCGGTTAGCTGCACCCGCGTCGCGGCTGCCCGAAGCTGGTCGGCCACCGTCTGCCGGGCTGCCGACTCCCAGCCGGTCTCACCGTGACCGCCCGTCACCGGCCTGCCCAACAGCACCGCGCCCACGTCGCGGCTGATCCGCAGCAGCGCCGACAGCCCCGGCAGATGATCGACGGCCGGCGTCGGCGCCGAGGTGTCCCGACTGACCAGCAGCCCTGACATCTCGACAGCTTCGGGCTCGTCGAACGCCGACGACCCGTCCTCGGACTCCAGGCCGCGGTGCGCCCGAAGAGCCGCGGTGGCCCGCTCCAGCGCGGTATGGCCCGACACCCGTGCCCCGCGCAGCTCGACGCCCAACGGCATCGGCGTCACATGACCGAGCCGCTTGAGCTCGAAGTCCAGCAAACCGAGCTGTTCGTCGATCCCCGCGCCAACCGGGGTGCACCCGGCCAGCATGGGTGCGATCACCCCCCAAGCCTCGCGCAGCGTCGGGGCCATCAGCACATCGGAGACCGTGATGCCGTAGCGCGTTCTGGCGTCGGCCAGGTCTCGTTGCGGATTGACCAGTGTGGTGATCGCGGTCCCGTCCTCGAAGGCCACGGCCAGCTCCACCGGCCGCGGGCGTGACATTCGCCCCTCGTCACCGACCGTCAACATTTCGATCGCGCAGTACCGGCGCCGCGACCCGGGGCCACCCACCGAGGTGCGGAGAAACCGGGCGATCCGGCGGTCGATCTTCATATCCTTGGGCAGCACAGGCCTTTTCAGCACCAGACCGGCCAACGACGTGCAGCGGCTCAGCGCCACATAGAGCTGACCGGTGGAGAACATGCCGCCGGTCAGATCGACGACAACACGGTCTAGGGTCTGGCCCTGGCTCTTGTGGATGGTGATCGCCCACGCCAGCTTGAACGGCAGCTGGGTGTACGAGCCGACCACCTCGCGGGTCAAAGACGGCCCCGACATGACCGGGCGGGTCACCTCCCACGTGAACGGAGTGACCTCGGCGGTGGTGCCGTCCGGGAACTCGACCTCGACGACGGCGCCGTGGCGGTCGTAGCCGACGCCGGCAACGCGGCCCACCGTGCCGTTGACCCAGCGGTTGCCCTGGTCGTTGTTCAACAGCATCACCTGTGCGCCGACCTTGAACCGCAGTGCCTCCTCCACAGGCGGGTCGAACAGCGCCAGATCTCCGGACGCTGTGGCGTGGTGCACCATTTCATCGCCGGGCAACCGTTCCAGCTGCTGGCGGTTACGGGCCGTCACCAACCGGTTCGTCGGCGCCAGCGTCAGCCAGAATTCGTCGTCGGGGGGAACGAAGTCCTTGTCGGCCCGCGCGTTGAGCTGCTGCTGTGCGTGACCGAGCAGCACACCCTCGCGAATCTCGTTGAGAATAGCCGTCATCCGGTCATCGCCGAGCTGGCGGAACACCGTCGTCAGCGACACCGTCGGGAAGTCCTCACGGCGGAACGAGCGGGCAGAGAAGAAATACGGCGTCGGATAGGTGGTCTGGAAATAGCCGGCCTCATCCTCGCGGACCACCGGTGGCAGCTGATAGAGATCGCCGACCAGCACCATCTGTACCCCGCCGAAGGGGGTGCCCGGCGTGGGACCGAACCGTTCCAGGGCGGCGGCCACCATGTCGAAGACATCGGCGCGCACCATCGACGCTTCGTCGATGATCAGCGTCTGCAGCGCAGCCAGCGTCTTGGTGAACCGGCCGGGCCGGTAGGTCCCGGTGCGGATCTCCTCCAGCGTCGTTGTCGACCGGAAGCCGAACAGCCGGTGGACGGTATAGCCGTCGACGTTGAGCGCGGCGATGCCCGTCGGCGCCACCACCACCACATTGCGGTCGGTATCGGCGAGGAAGCGCCGGATCAGCGTCGACTTGCCGGTGCCGGCCTTTCCGGTCAGGAACACGTGCCCACCGCCGGCCAGCAGCCCCAGCGCCGTGCGGAACTCCTCGGTGAGAACGATCCCTGCCACGGCTGCCCAGGCTACTGCCGGACGATGGCAGGATGGCGACTGTGAACTCGCTGAAGGTCGGCATCGCCGTCGCCCTCGGATCCCTGGCCGTGCTCACCGCCGCCCCCGCCGGCGCTGACGACGAGACCTATCTGGAAGTGCTCGAGATGATGGAGATTCCGGTCGCGGACCCGTCCGCGGCGGTGGCGCTGGGCCGCGCTGTGTGTGCGGGTCTCGATCAGGGGCAGTCGGTCGAGGCCGTGGCCAATGCGATCGGCACGGCCAACGGCCTGACCCTGGATCAGTCCGGCATGGTCGTGGGCGCCTCCGTCGCGGCCTACTGCGACCAGCACCGCGCGCTCGTCGGCGGCTGACTCATTCGGCCGGTTCGGCGTCGCCGTCGCGGGCCCGGGTGCTGCGCCACGACCGGACGCCGCGATGCACCGCGAACGCACCGGCCACCGCGGTCACACACCACACGGCGATCGCGGCGAACGCCAAGGGTGCGGAGAACTCCCCGATCGAGGACCCCAGCGCCGTGTAGACGAACGCCCGCGGCATCGACCCGATGAACGCACCGGCCGCCATCTGCCAGAGCGGAACACCGAACGCACCGAACGTGTAGGACGACAGCGCATCGGAGACGCCGGGTACGAACCGCTGCCCGACCACCGCCCACAGGCCGCCGCGCTCGATGAGCCGGTCGAGCCGATCCGAGCGGCGGGCCCCCAACAGCGCACGAGCACTCTGCCGACCAGCCCGCCGGCCCGCATAGCTGCAGATCAGCGCACTGCCGACGGTCGCGCCCAACGTCACGAACGTCCCGAGCACGGGGCCGAACAGGAAACCGCTGCCCGCGGCCAGCAGCGGACCGGGCACCAGCAGCGCCCCGAGCGCAGCCGACACCACCACATAGGTCAGCGGTGCCAGCGGACCGGTGGACTCGATGACGCCGCGGACCGCGTCGACATCGATGACGCGCTCGATCGTTGCCAGGTAGAACAGCACTCCCAAGACCGCCACGACCAGCGCAAGCCGCGCCGCTGCGCGCCGCTTGGAGGTTTCGGGAACACCGGTGGGGCCAACCATGTCGAACGCAATCCTGCCGTAGCCCGTTAAGTTGGCAGCGTGAGTGTGACCGCGACGGATCTGACCGGAACCGAACGGGCGGTGCTGCTGGTACTGATGGCCCAGGCGAGACCGGTGCCCAACCCCGAGTTGGCCACCCTGGGACCCGCGCTGGACAAACCCGGCCGCGACAAACTCAACACGCTCGGGCTGATCGAGTCCGAGCGCATCGGCAACCGATTCGTCCACGAACTCACCGACCGCGGCTGGCGATTGTGCCGCGACGTCATCGACGCGGCACCGCCGCCCCGTTCGACCGGACCGGCCAAAGCGCTCTACACCGTGCTCGGGGCGTTGGGCCGGCATCTGGACCGTTCCGACCTCAGCCTGGCCGACGTCTTCGGAGCCGCGGGCGGCGGTGTCGCCGGAGCCGCGGGCGGCGGTGTTTCCCGAGCCGCGGGCGGCGGTGTCGAGGACCTGATCCGGTCGGCGTACCACCGGCTCACACCGCGGCCCGGGGGCTGGGTGCCGCTGGCGCGGCTGCGCACCGCACTCGACCTACCCCGTACCGACGTCGATGCCGCGCTGGTTGCGCTGCACCGCACCCCGGGCGTCAGCGTCATCCCGCAGGAGGACCAGAAGATGCTCACGCCCGAGGACCGCGCCGCAGCGGTGCTGATCGCCGACCAGCCCAACCACCTGATCGCGATCGACGCGTGATGGACGCACTGCACCGCGATGCGCTCGCGTCGTTACGGCTGACCTGGGCGCCGACGTCCGACGATCTGTGGCGCCCACAGGCCGCCACCCACGTCGACGGCCTCAACGAGCACGCCGTCGAGGACGTCATGGACGCATTCGGCGACGCGCTGCGCGATCCGGCGTCCACCCCGCTCGGAGTCGTCATCCAGGGCCGCGCCGGATCGGGCAAAACGCACCTGCTCGGCCAGATCCGCGAACGTGCCCAAGCCGACGGCGGCTACTTCTTCGTGGTGGAACTGCTCGACGCCGCCAGTTTCTGGGAATCGGTACGCAGCGGGATCCTGGAGAGCCTCGGCCGTCCGGGAACACGGCGGGAAACGCAACTGAAGGATCTGCTGTGGGAGTTGTCCTCCCTGGCGCACGTGTCGCGGGCCGATCGCCGCGCGATCATCGGCGACGACGACCTGGACGCCGAGACGCTGTACCGCTTCGTCAAGGCCTTGTCCATGGTCGCGAAAGAGACCGTGCGGCAAAGTCATCAGGTGTTGCGCGCACTGGTGCTGCTCGGCTCCAACGACTTCATCGCCCACGACATCGGCGAAGGTTTCCTGCAGGGCAGCGAGGAGTTCAGCGTCGAGGAGCGCGGACCGTGGGGGTTGCGCGCCGCCCCGGCGTCCGCACAGGAATGTGTTCGCGACATCTCCCGGTTGGTCGCGCTCGCGGGCCCTGCGGTGCTCGCCGTCGACCAGATCGACACGTTGCTCGCCCAGTCGCTGGCCGGGGCGGCCGGTGACGGTGTGCTCGAACAGGTGTCACACGGGTTGATGGCCTTGCGCCAGACGATGCGCCGCACGGTGCCGGTGGTGGCGTGCCTGCCCTCGGTGTGGGAGCACATTCACGACCGGGCAACACGCAGCGTCGCCGACCGGTTCCGGGTGGCCGATGCGCTCACACCGGTGCCCAGCGCCGACATCGGCCGCGCGATCCTGGAGCGCCGGTTCGCGGCCAGCTACGCCGCTGCGGGATTCGCCCCGCCGTATTCGAGCTGGCCGATCTCGCCCACCGCGTTCGAGGACGCGCCGTCCTACACACCGCGCCAGTTGCTGATCCGGGCCGACACCCATGTGCGGGAATGCCTCAAGCACGGCGAGGTGGTCGAGCTCGAGCGTCTCGGCACGGAGGCGCAGCCGACGTGGGACACACCGTCCACCAACGGAAGTGGATCGGTGTCGGCGGCGCTGGACCGCCGCTTCGCCGAATACCGGCGGCGCGCGGTGCCCGAGGCGGCGCTCGCCCACGACGGTGAGGACATCACAGTGCCCGAGCTGTTGTCGGCGGCCCTGACGGCATGGATCGCCGAGCGCGACGGGGAGGGGACCTTCGTCTGCGACCCGCCGCCGGGCTCGCACGTCATGCTGCACGCCCGGCTGCGCGAAAGTCTGGACAGCGCAACCGACGACGAGCGACACTGGGCGTTCCGGGCCGTCTCGGCAACCAACGCCAGTGCCGCGCTGAGTCGGGTCCGCAAAGCCGTCACCGCCGCCGGATTCAGCTCAGGGGCCGAACGCCGGCAACTGTTCCTGCTGCGCAACTCGCCGTGGCCGAGCGGGAAGAAGACCGCCGAGGAGATCGACGAATTCCACGCCGCGGGCGGACGGACCCTGCCGCTGACCGAGGCCGACATCCGCACGATGACGGCGCTGCGGGATCTGTTCGACGACGATGATCCCGAGCTTCCCGGTTGGCTTCGGGCGCGGCGGCCCGCCCATGGTCTGACGCTGTTCGCCGAGGCGGTCGGTGGCGAGGAGGCCCGGACCGATACGCGCGTCGACGCCGAGGCCGAGCCGGAGCAGCCCGGACCCGGTTCAGAACCCGCGGCCGACGGCGTACCTGACGGCGATGTCCCCGACGGACGGCCTTACAGCGGCGTACCCGACGATGAGCTCCCGCTCGGGTTGGACCTGCACACCGACGAGCCGGTGTCAGTGCAGCTTTCGGCGCTGCGCAAACACGTGGCCATCTTCGCCGGGTCCGGCTCGGGCAAGACGGTGCTCATCCGCCGGCTGGTCGAAGAGTGCGCGCTGCGCGGCGTCTCGTCGATCGTGCTGGACCCGAACAACGATCTGTCGCGACTCGGGACGGCCTGGCCGCAACCGCCGGCAGGATGGCGGCGTGCCGACGACGCCCGTGCACAGGACTACCTGGCCCACACCGAGGTGACGGTCTGGACGCCGCGGCGGACCAATGGGCGGCCGCTGGCGTTTCAGCCACTGCCGGACTTCGAAAGCGTGGTCGACGATTACGACGAGTTCACCGAGGCGGTGGAGTCGGCGTGCTCGGCGCTGGAGCCGCAGGCGCTGATCACCGGGAAAACTCAGAAGGCCACCCGATCCCGTGCCGTGTTGCGGGAAGCGCTGCAGCACTATGGCAGAACGCCGTCGCCGACATTGGGCGGTCTGGTCCGACTGCTGTCCGACCTGCCCGAGGATGTCAGCCATCTGGCGGGCGCGCACGCCATCGCCGGTGACCTGTCGCAGAATCTGCGGGCGGCGATGGTCAACGATCCGCTGTTCGGCGGTGCGGGGACGCCGGTGGATCCGGGGGTGCTGCTGACTCCTTCGCAGGGTTACCTCGCCCGGGTGTCGGTGATCAGCATGATCGGCCTGCCGTCGGACGAGCAGCGGCAGAGTTTCGTCAACCAACTGCAGATGGCGCTGTTCGCCTGGATCAAACGCAACCCGGCCGGGGACCGGCCGCTCGGTGGGCTGCTCGTCATGGATGAGGCCCAGAACTTCGCCCCGGCAAGGGGTTTCACCGCATGCACGCGCAGCACGCTGGCGTTGTCGTCGCAGGCGCGCAAGTACGGTCTGGGTCTGATCTTCGCCACCCAGGCGCCGAAGGGGCTCAACCTGAACATTCCGGGTAACGCCGCGACACAGTTCTACGGCCTGCTCAACGCGCCGGCCCAGATCGAGGCGGCCCGCGAGATGGCCCGCGCCAAAGGCGGTCTGGTCGACGACATCAGCCGGCTGCGCGCGGGCAACTTCTACGTCGCCACCGAGGGTGAGTCCTTCCACCGGGTCGTCGCACCCTGGTGCCTGTCGCACCATCCGGCGAGCCCGCCGTCGGCCGAGGAAGTCCTGCAGCTCGCCCAGGAGCCTGCCGCCCGTTAGCCGGTGAGCTCAGGCGGGGCGGTTCACACCGCTTCTTCGAGGTCGAGCACCGGGGTGGGACGGCGGAAGCCGCGGGTGACCACCGCCAGCCAGCCGAACCCGATCGCCAGCCAGATCAGGCCGAGCACCAACGTCATACCCGACAGGCTGGTCCACAGCCACACGGTCAGCAGGAATCCGATCGCGGGGGCGATCAGGTTCAGCACGATGTTGCCCCGGTCCTTCAGGTCGATGAAGTAGTGCTTGATCACCGACAGGTTCACCACCGAGAAGGCGACCAGTGCGCCGAAACTGACCAGCGAGGCGAGGGTGGCGAGGTCGATCACGATGGCCAGCAGCGAGATGACACTGACCACCAGGATCGCGTACACCGGGGTGCTGTACTTCACCGACACGTGGCCGAAAACCTTGCGCGGCAGGATGCCGTCGCGTCCCATCGCGAACAGGATGCGCGCCACCGAGGCCTGCGACGTCAGCGCCGAACCGGTGGCACCGGCGACGTAGGCGGCGGTGAAGAGCGCGTTGAGGAACGCGCCGCCGGCGGCGACCATCACGTCCAGCGAACCGGAGTCGACATCGGTGAACTCGTTGGACGGGAACACCAGCTGCGACACATAGGACAGCAGGATGAAGACGATGCCTGACACCAGCGTGGCGATGATGATCGCCCGCGGCACCGTGCGTCGGGCATCTTTGGCTTCCTCGGAGAGCGTGGAGACCGCGTCGAAACCGAGGAAGGACAGGCACAGGATCGCCGCGCCGGCCAGTACCGGGCCCATGCCGCCCGCCGAACCGTCCCCGGTGAACGGCGCCAGCAGATCGACGCTGCCGTAGCCAGTGATCCTGCCGATGCTCAGCACCAGGAAGGTGACGATGAAGACCGCCTGGATCCCGATGATCAGGAAGTTGGCCCGCGCCACCGACACGATGCCGATGATGTTGAGTACCGTCACGATCGAGATGGTGACCACGACGATCACCCATTCCGGCAGTGCCGGTACCGCGGCGTTGAGATACAGGCCGATGACCAGATAGTTGAGCATCGGCAGGAACAGGTAATCCAGCATCAGGGACCATCCGGCCAGGAAGCCGGTCGGTGCACCGAAGGTGCGCTGGGTGTAGGTGTAGGCCGAGCCGGCCACCGGGATCGCGGCCGCCATCCGGGCGTAGGACAGCGCGGTGAACACCATCGCGATGAGTGTGACGACGTAGGCCAACGGCAGTCGGCCGCCGGAGGTTTCGGTGACGATGCCGTAGGTGGTGAACACCGTCAACGGCACCATGTACACCAGGCCGAACAGGACCAGCGACGGCAAACCCAACGCTCGCTTGAGACTGCCTTCGTCGGTGTCGGCGATGAATGCTTGGTTCATGGTCAGCCTCTCAGTCCTCGGCCCCGTGCATGAGCATCCCGCGAAGATACGTCGCAACGACGTCCACCGTGGGTAGATCCAGCGGTGCAGTGCTGCGCGGATCCCGTCGCAGCCACACCATGTCGGCGCCGGCCCCCGGTGTCAGGTCGCCCCAGATATTTTCGGCGAAAGCCTGTTTGGCAACACCCGAGGTGTAGGCCGACAGCGCCCGATCGATCGGCAGCACCTCGTGTGGGGTCCAGCCGGCGGCGGGATCGCCGTCGGCGGTCCGCCGGGAGGTCGCTACCGCGATGCCGTCGAGTGGTGCGCCCGACGAAACCGGCCAGTCCGAACCGAAGCTCAGTGGTGCGCCCGAGGTGTCCAGCGTGTTGATCGGGTACTGCTTGTCGGCGCGCTCGGCGCCGAGCCGCGGGATGGTCAGCACCGTCATGAGCGCGTCGAGCTGCGCCCATAACGGCTGCATGTTCGGGATGACCCCGAGCGCGGCGAACCGGGCGAGGTCGTCGTCGTCGACCAACTGACAGTGCGCGATCACCGGGCGCCGGTCACGTGGCGGATTGTGTGCCACCACGTATTCGATCGCATCGAGGGCCTGGCGGACCGCGGCGTCGCCGATCGCGTGGATGTGGATCTGGAATCCCAGGTCGTCGACGCGGCGCGCCGCCTCGGCCAGGGAGTCGCCCTCCCAGTTGCGCATGCCCAGGTTGTCACCTGCCTCAGGACCGGAATGACTATGCAGCCCTGAGCAATACGGCGCCAAGAGGGCGCCGGTTTCGTTCTCGACCACCCCGTCGGCGAAGAACTTCACCGTCTGCGCGGTCAGCAGGGGATTGGCCGCATCCTCGACGAGTTGCCGCTGCCTTTCGAATTGTGTGATCTGCGTGTCGAAATGGCGCGGGTCGGCGTAGAGCGCGAGATTGAACCGCATCCGGAGGACGTCGCGACGTGCGGCCTCGACGTAGGTGGCGACGTCGGCGGGTTCGACCCACGCATCCTGAACCCAGGTCACCCCGCGGGCCAGATAGTAGTCGGCGGCGGTGCCCAACGCGTCGATGCGCAGCTGCTCGTCGCGGGGCGGCATCACGTTCATCACCAGATCGACCGCGCCCCATTCGCGCAGCGTGCCGAGCACCGATCCGTCCGCACGGTGCGGGATCTCGCCCAACTCCGGGTCGGGGGTGTCGGCGGTGATGCCCGCGCGCTCGAGCGCGACCGAATTGCACCACACAGTGTGGTAATCCCACGCGCGAAGCACCACCGGCCGGTCTGGAACGGCGGCGTCGAGCCAGCGTGCGTCGAACAACCCACCCTCGGCCAGGCTGCCGTCATAGGAGGCGCCGACGATCCACTCCTGGTCCGGGTTCTCGTCGGCGAAACGCTTCACTGCTGAGACGATCTCGTCCACCGAGGCGCATCCGCGCACCCCCGGGCCGACCGCTTCCAGTCCGCCGTAGAGCGGATGAGCGTGCCCGTCGCCGAACGATGGCATCAGGAAGCCGCCCCGCAGATCGACGGTCCGGGCGTGGTGCCCGCGCGCGTCGTCGCCGATCGCGACCACCACACCGTCGGCGACCAGTAGTGCGTCGGTGACTTCCCGGCCGGTCCAGATCACTCCGCCGGTGTAGAGGGTGGCGCTCACTTGACCACCGCCGTCGCGGGGTGGCCGGCACCGTACGGGTGCTGCGGGTCGACGGGTTGGGTCAACGCGCCGTAGGTGTCGGGGCGGCGGGTGAGCAGGAACGGGAACAGCTCAAGCCAGTCGCGACGCTGATCAAGGTCGAGATCGGCGACGAGCACCGCCTCTTCGTCACGCGGTGCCTGCACCAGCACGCGTCCGTACGGATCTGAGATGAACGAGGAACCGTAGAAGGTCACGGTGCCCTCGTCGCCGACCCGGTTGGGCACGATCATGAACAGCCCGCTGCTGATGCCGTTGGCGACGATCACCTGCTGCCACAGCGGGCGGGTGTCGAAGTCGGGGAACACCGGTTCGGAGCCGATCGCGGTCGGGTAGACGACGATCTCGGCGCCGCCGAGCGAATAGCTGCGCGCGACTTCGGGGAACCACTCGTCCCAGCAGGTGGGCAGCCCGACGCGGGCGCCCAGACCCTCGGGTGCGAACACCGGGTACGGGTCGTCGGCCGGACCGGCACGAAAGTAGGTGTCCTCGTAGTATCCGGCCGAGATCGGGATGTGCAGCTTGTGTGTGGCGGCGACCAATTCGCCTGCGGGAGAGACCAGTATCGCGGTGTTGAGACCGAGTCCGTCCGCGGCCGGGGCACGCTGATAGAGCGAGGCGTGGACGAAGATCCCGTTGGCGGTGGCCGCCTCGGCCGCCAGAGCGAACGTCGGCCCCGAGGTCAGGTCTTCGCTGAGGTCCTCGGCCGGGCCGGCGTTCGCGCCGGCCGGCTGATCGGCCGGATACCGCAGCAGCGTGATCTCCGGAAGGAACACCGCGGTCGCGCCCGCACCGGCGGCCCGGTCGATGCCGTCGCGCAGCGCCTTGGCCAACTCCACGGCGTCGTCGCGCCAGCGGTGCTGGACCACGCCGACCCGCAGAGGTGGGCGCCGGGACTCTGTCGACCGCGACAGCGGCGGTGCGGCAGGTGCGGTGAGAACGATCATCCGGCTCCTAAAACGAATGGGGTTCGTTTATTGTGAACTCAGTCACCCTCCAATGCAAGAGCAGGAGCACCGGAGAATGGGACGACCACCGACACCGATCCTGTCCGTCGAGCTGATCGCCGATGCGGCACTCGATCTCGTGCGCACCACAGGCGGGTTCACCATGCCAGGGGTGGCCCGCAAGCTGCGGGTGCAGCCGTCGTCGCTGTACAACCACGTATCCGGTCGTGATGCGATCGTCGAACTGCTGCGCGAGCGGGTCATGTCGGGAGTGACGTTGCCCGCCGACGATCCGGAGGTGCCGTGGCGTGACGTCGTCGCCGACATCGCGCGGTCGTACCGGTCCAGCTTCGCGCGCTACCCAACTCTCATTCCGCTGCTGACCGAGTACGCGGTCAACAGCACGCAGGCGATGACGATGTACAACGCGTTGGCGGTCACGCTGCGCCGCGGGGGCTTCACTGCGGCCGACACGCTGCGGGTGATCACGCTGATCGACAACTACGTGCTGGGATCGGCGCTGGATGTCGCTGCACCCGACGAACCCTGGCGCAATCGGCCCGAGGTCGGCCCCGAGCTGGCGGCCGCACTGGCCACCGGTGCCCCGAAACCGGCACGCGCCGACGACGCATTCGAGTACGGCCTCGCCGTGCTACTTCGCGGCCTGGATCCCTGACGGGGGGCGGCTTGGATCCCTGAGTGGGGGCGGCCCGGCTACCGTGGAGTCGCATCCGGTTCATCGTCATGAGGAGCAGAACGCCGTGCCGCAGCCCGAACCCCGCCGATACATCGTCATCGGGGCGGGTGCCATCGGCGGCACCGTCGGCGGTGCGCTGGCCCGCAGCGGCGCCGAGGTGGTGCTCGTTGCCCGCGGTGCCCACGCGCGGGTTCTCGCCGAGCGGGGCCTGGTGCTGCGCACGCCTGACGGCGTGTTCGAGATCCCGGTCGAATCGGCTGCCGATCCGGCCGAGGTTCGGCTCAACCGCCGTGACGTCCTGGTCTTCGCGACCAAGACCCACCAGCTGGATTCCGCGCTCGGTGACTGGGCGGACCGGCCCGTGTATGACGGCGACGTCACCGTCGGCACCGCCGGCGAGCTGCTGCCCGTGCTGACCGCCCTCAACGGGGTGGTCGCCGAGGAGAAGGCGCTGCGGCTGTTCGCCCGGGTGTTCGGGGTGTGCGTCTGGATGCCCGCCGCCCACGTGAAACCGGGCGAGGTGATCGTCGAATCCTGGCCGGTCGCAGGGCAATTCCATATCGCGCGGTGGCCAGCGGCCCTCACCACCGAGCAGGACCGGACACTGCTCGACGACATCGCCGCCGTCTGGACCTCGGCGGGGGTGGTGGTCACGCTGCCGCCCGACGTCGCGCCGTGGAAATACAACAAGCTGCTGAGCAATCTGAGTAACGCCGTGATTGCGTTGACCGGGTCAGCCGAAAGTAGCGCCGTCGCCTCGGCGGTCACCGATGAGGGTGCGGAGATCCTCACCGCGGCCGGTATCGCCTACGTACCCTTCGCCGAGTCCACCGCGGCGCGCGCCGCGGGCCCGACAGAGCGACCGGTCCCGGGCACCGGTGAGGTGATCTCGAACTCAACCTGGCAGTCACTGGCCCGGAACAGCGGCAGCGTCGAAACCGACTTCCTCAACGGTGAGATCGTTCGGATCGCCCATCGGTGCGGAGGTGGCGCTCCCCTCAACGCCGGGCTGGCCCGCCTCGCGCGCGAGGCGGCCCGCGCAGGCCGTGGTCCCGGCGAGTTCTCCGAGGCCGAACTCGCACGGCTGCTGGGACTGCCTGGGGACGACTCGGCCGACCGCCAGTACTTCGACTGACCGCGTCACAGCTGCACGCCGCGGGTGAGCGCACCGTCGACGAGCAGGTTGGTGCCGGTGATGAAACTCGCCGCCGAACTCGACAGGAAGACCACCGCGTTGGCCACCTCCTGCGGGGTGGCCATCCGGCCGGTCGGGTTGAGGGCCAGTGCCGCGGCGAACAGGTCCGGGTCGTTCTGCTCGATGGAGGGCCAGACACCGCCGGGGAAGTAGGTGTTGCCCGGGCTCACCGTGTTGGCGCGCACCCCCTGCCCGGCCAGCTTGAAGGCCAGGCCCTGGGTGTAGTGCACGATCGCGGCTTTCATGGTGCCGTAGGGGCCGGCGGCGAAATCGACCTCGCGACCCGAGACGCTGGAGATCGTCACGATCGATCCGGAGCCGGAGTCCAGCAGAGCGGGCAGCGCCGCATCGACGAGGCCGATCGTGCCCATCAGGTCGACCTCGAACGAGGTGCGCCAGTTGTCCGCCGACTCGGGGATGGCCAGCGCGCTGACATTGGCCACCACGCCGTCCAGCCCGCCGAACGCTTCCGTGGTGGCGTTCACCCACGCGGCCAGTGCGGCCCCATCGCCCACGTCCACCGCGGTGCCCACCGCGGTGACTCCGTCGGCGGACAGGTCGGCCTGGGTGTCGGCGACCGCCTCGGCGGTGCGGGCGCAGTAGGCCACGGTGGCGCCTTCGGCGATCAAGCCCTCGACCACCGCACGGCCGATGCCGCGGGTGCCGCCGGTGACCGCGAAGCGTCTGCCGGAAAGTCCGAGATCCATTTCCGTCCTCCTCAGTAGTTGATGATGCCCAATGCGGCTGCTGCCGAACGCAATTCGCGGTGGATATGCCCGTAAGCGGCTGCCGCGGGCAGTAGCCGTTTGTCAATCTTGGTCACCGCGCTGTAATTGGTGTCCACCACGTTGGCGATCGGCGCCAGCGAGATCTGGGTGAGCAGCTGGTAGGCGTCGAGGCGGTCCAGCCCGTAAAGCTCGCCGAGCCAGGTGATCATCTCCACCTGACCGGCGCGCCACGCCTCCTCCAGCGGCCGGCCCGAGCCCACGCACATCAGGTGGGTGTCGGTCTCCAGCCGCGGCCACGCCGGCCCGCCACCCTTGATCAGCTCGACGATCGCGGTCACATGCATCGCGCCCTCCACCGCGGTGCCGCAGGATTCGCCCTCACCCTGCCGGTAATGCCCATCCCCGAGCGAGAACAACGCGCCGTCGACATTCACCCGCAGGTAGCAAGTCGCGCCGGCGGTCATCTCCGGGGTGTCCATGTTGCCGCCGAACACGTCGGGCACCAGCGACGTCCGCACCTCACGGCGGGCGGGCGCCACGCCCACGGTGCCCAGCATCGGGTTGGCCGGTAACGCCACGCTGAAGTCGCTGCCGTGTGCGGTGAACGCCACTGTCTCGGCGGTGGAGTCATACTCGTAGATCCAGGTGCGCTCGGACAGCGCATCCTGCAGCGTCGGGCTGACCGGCACGCTGGTCAGGCCGCCGAAGAACGGGATCAGCGTCGAGGCTCCCCAGCTGCGGGCCGGGGTCACATCGACCAGGTGGACCGCGAGCGTGTCACCGGGTTCGGCGCCCTCGATCCAGAACGGCCCGGTCTGCGGGTTGAGGTCCTCGGTGTCCAGCGCCGTCGTCGCGACATCGGATGCGCTGGTGATGCGTCCGCCGTAGGCGTCCTCGGTCCACAGCGTCAGCACGGTGCCCGGACGGATCCGTCGCACCGGCTCCGCGCCCCCGAAGGTGAAACTGAACTGATCGGGCGACGGGATGAAGGTGACGTGGTCCATCCAGCCATCCTGGTCCGCTCGATCGATGCGCGCGCGCCGAATGCACGGCGCCGTCATGTGAGCACCCGTCATTTCAGCACCGTGATGTCAGCGCCACCAAAGATGAGCGCCACCCACGATGAGGGCACGCCGCCACGTCACCCGCGAAGATGCCGGGAATGTGACGTGGCTCGCACCGGTTGGCATGGGACATGGCGAAGATGACCGAAGGCGAACGTGAGCAGTATCTGGCCGGCCTGCACGTCGGCGTGGTCGCGGTGGAGCGACCGGATCGGGCGCCGCTGGCGGTACCGATCTGGTACGGCTACCAGCCCGGCGGGGAAGTACTGCTCTGGACCGAGTCCGAGTCGGTCAAGCACCGGCTGATCCGCGACGCCGGGCGGTTCGCCATCACCGTGCAGGACGAACAGCCGCCCTACAAGTACGTCACCGCCGAAGGTGACGTCACCGCGATCGATGCCGCCGCGGAGGCCGAGGTACGGGCCATCGCGGTGCGCTATCTCGGTGAGCAGGAGGGTGGGCAGTTCGCCGAGCAGAACCTGACCCCGACGTCGGTCATCATCAGGATGCGCCCGCGGCGCTGGCTGAGCACCGATTACTCGAAGTAGTCGCTCAGCCTGCCGGTGGCGTCGCAGCCGGTGCCGGCGGCGGCATACCCGGCGCGGGCAGCGTCCCCGGTGGCAGCGCCCCGGGTGGCAGCGTCCCCGGTGGCAGCGGCGCAGGCGGCGGTGGGGGTGGCGGCGCGGTCAGCAGCCGGACGATGTCGGGCTTCATCGCCTGCAGCTGTGCGCCCCAGTAGCCCCAGCTGTGGGTGCCGTTGGGTGGGAAGTTGAAGATCGCGTTGCGTCCGCCGGCAGCCAGATACTTGTCACGGAACTCCTTGTTGGTGGCGATCGTGATCGTCTCCAGCGAACCGGCGCTGATGTTCACGCCCAGATCGGTGCCGGTGTCGAGATCCGAGGCGATCCCGTTGCCGCAGTAGATCCACAGCGCGGTGCGGTTGGCGACCAGCCGGTTGATGTTGAGCATCGGATCGGCCCGCAGCCAGGCCGGCGACCCGGGCCTGCCCCACATGTCGAAGGAGTCGAACCCACCCGCGTCCTGCATGGCGATGTCGATGAGCGGCGGCCAGAACTTCTGCGACGGCGACAGATAACCCGACAGCGACGCCGCGAACTTGTATTGGCGCGGATGGTAGGCGGCCATCGTCAGCGCTGCACTGCCCGACATCGACAGCCCGACGACGGCGTTGCCGAACGGATCCTGACCGCGGTTGGCGGCCAGCCAGGTCGGCAGTTCGTTGGTCAGGAAGGTCTCCCACTTGTAGGTCACCGTGCCGTTGTGGTTCTTGGCCGGCCGGTACCAGTCGGCGTAGAAGCTCGACTGCCCACCGACGGGCATGATCACCGAAACGCCCGACTCGTAGAACCACTCGAAGGCGGCAGTGTTGATGTCCCAGCCGTTGAAGTCGTCCTGGGCCCGCAGACCGTCCAGCAGCAGCACCGAATGCGGTCCACCGCCCTGGAACTCGACGCGGATGGTGCGGCCCATCGACGGCGACGGCACGTCGAGCTGCTCGATCGGCAACCCCGGGCGGGAGAACGCCTGTGCCGCCGGCTCAGTGGTGCTGATCAGCAATCCGGCGGCGAGCAGCACCACGACGGCCAGGCACGTGCCGGCGCGGCGGATCCGCTGAGAGAGGGACGTCACGCGCGCGAAGTTACAAGCGCGGCCCGCCAGATTCCCGGGGCGCGCCCGGCGGTGACCGGGTTGTTATCGAGCCGTTGCTCCACCGGTGAACCGAAGCCGGCGGATACGGTCGTCACCAGCGCTCAGGGCAGCTTCCGCGCGATCTCGCTGGACGCTGAGATCACCTGAGCCCCAGCGTGTTCGAGAGTCTCCGGGTCCAGGCGGTGAGTCAGGAAGCTGATGCTCAACGCATATCGGGACGGGCCGCCGCCGGCGGCGGGTACGGCGGCGGCGACGCAGGTGAGTTCTTCGGCGGCCTCCTCGCGGTCCACCGCGAATCCCCGACGACGGATCTCCTTGATCTCGGCGGCCATCTTCTTCATCGAGGTGATGGTGTGCACGGTGAGCGCCGGCAATCCGGCCGAGGCCAGGATGTCGTGCCACACGCTGTCGGGCATGCTCGCCATCAGCGCCTTGCCCAGTGCCGAGGCATGCCAGGGATCGGTCTGTCCGATGTTGCTGAGTTTGGTGACGGCGCGACGACCTTCGACGACCTCCAGGATGACCACGCTGCGTTCCTTGTGCACCGCGAAGTTCACCGTCTCGTTGAACTCGTGCATGAGGCGCTCCATGGTGGGCACGACGGCTTCGGACGGCACCTGACCCGAGAAGGCTCGCTGACCCAGCCGGAAGATCTCCCAGCCGAGGCGGTATTGCGTCGCGTTGAACCGCTCGACATAGCCCAGGGCCGCCAGGCTGTTCAGGTAGCGCAACACGGTCGCTTCGTTCAGCTCTGTGCGCCTTGAGATTTCGGTCAGATTCCCGTTCTCGGCCTCGGCGACCGCATTGAGGATCCGCGCGGTGCGTTCGACCCCGATCAGGGGCGTGCCCTTGTCGGTACGAGTCTCGGTTTTCACCCAGTGAAGGTTACCAGTGCCCAGCGCATGTGTTGACAGGTGCCGACCCGTGCCTTAAGTTTTCATTCAGCGAATAGCTATTTCAGTCAGTGAAAATTTCATGAAAGAGGAGACGCCATGTCCACCGCAGCCGACAGCCGTTCGTCGAAGGTCGACGGAGCCAGCATCCTGGCTTCGCAGGGCCTGTTGTCGGCCGACGACTACACCCTGGCCCCGTCCACGAAGAGCTTCGCCGACGGCGGCAGCTACCGGCTGGAAATCTCGGGCGTGGAACGTCTTTCGACACTGGAGGCGCTGCTTGACGAGGCGGCCCGACAGGACGTCTTCATCCACCGGATCATCGCCTTCGGCGGCGGTACGACGCTGCTCAACACCGGTGAGCTCCGCGATGTCGCCGTGCTGGCCGCCGAGAACGACATCGAGCTGATCGCGGTCCCCGGTCCGCGGACCGGCTGGGATCTCGGGCGTCAGGCGCTGAGCACCGAGGGCCAGGCCGGCGGACGCCGGGTGCGGGGGCTGGACAACGTCCGATACCTGCTCGACGACTACCTGCGGATCTTCTCGACGGGCATCCGTGGCGTATTGGTCTGGGACGAAGGCGTTCTCGACATCCTGAACAAGGCCCGCGACGCGGGCCACATCCCCGCCGACGCCAAGTTCAAGATCTCGGTGTACGCCGGTCATGCCAACCCGGCGGCGATCAAGATCCTGCAGGAACTGGGCGCGGACAGCGTCAATCCGGTCGGCGATCTGAGCCGGCCGATGCTGGCCGCGATCCGGCGCGCGGTCGACATCCCGCTCGACGTGTGGGCCGAGACCTTCGAGTCCTTCGGCGGCATGAACCGGCTGTGGGAGGCCGGCGACATCGCCCGCGTCGCCGGACCGGTCTACTTCAAGGTGGAGCCGGGGGAATCCGAGGCCGTCATGTACAACGGGTGGGTCCGGCCGGAGTTCCACGAGGACCTGATCCGCCACAAGGTGCGCCATGCGGCCATCCTCAACGAATTGGCCAGCAGCAGCGCCCCGGACGTCGCGGTGTCGCCGCGGCCCCGCGCCGTCAGTCCGGCGCTGGCCAACTGAGGGCGGGCGAGTTCGTGACACCGCGGGCCCGGGCGGCCATCATCGGCTCCGGCAACATCGGCACCGACCTGATGTACAAACTCCGGCGATCGCCGACGCTCGACGTGGCCGCGATGGCCGGCATCGACCCGGCCAGTGATGGCCTGGCCCGGGCGTCGTCGCTCGGCGTGCCGGTGACGGCCGCGGGTGTCGACGGCCTGATCGCGATGAGCGTGTTCGACGACATCAAGGTCGTCTTCGATGCCACCAGCGCCGAGGCGCACCACGTCAACGACGCCCGGCTCGAGTCCACCGGCCGGCTGGTCATCGACCTAACCCCCGCAGCGATCGGACCCTATGTGGTACCTGCAGTCAACATGGCCGCGGTGTCCGGCCAGCGGAATCTGAACATGGTGACCTGCGGTGGTCAGGCCACCATCCCGATCGTGGCGGCTCTGTCGGCGGTCACCCGGGTTCATTACGCGGAGATCGTCGCCTCGATCGCGTCCCGTTCGGCAGGTCCGGGCACGCGGGCCAACATCGATGAGTTCACCGAGACCACGGCGCGCGCCATCGAAACGGTGGGCGGGGCCGCGCGGGGGAAGGCGATCATCGTGCTCAACCCGGCCGAGCCGCCGATGATCATGCGCGACACCGTAACAGCGCTCGTCGCCACCACCGACGAGTCGGTGCTCGCCCGCGCGGTCGCCGACATGGTCGTCGCCGTCGCGCAGTATGTGCCGGGATACCGTCTCCGGCAGGATGTCCGGATCTCGCCGGTTTCCGCCGGCGATCCGCGTCGGCGGCTCGCCGGCGGCACCGCCGATGACCTGACCCAGGTGACGGTGTTTGTGGAGGTCACCGGGGCGGGCGACTATCTGCCCGACTATGCCGGGAACCTGGACATCATGACCGCCGCTGCGGTCCGGGTCGCCGAACAAGCGGTCCCGGCCGGTCGGCTGTCGGGGGTCTCGTCATGACGACCGACGTCTATGTGCAGGACGTGACCCTGCGTGACGGTATGCACGCGGTCGGTCATTCGCTTGGGGTGGGTGATGTCGCCCGCATCGCCCGGGCCCTCGACCGGGCCGGGGTGGCGGCCATCGAGGTGGCCCACGGCGACGGGCTCGCCGGCGGCAGCCTCACCTACGGCGCGGGCGCGCACAGCGACGTCGAGTGGATCGCCGCCGTCGCCGACGTCGTGGGCGACGCGCGGCTGACCACCCTGCTGATCCCCGGTATCGGAACCCTCGACGATCTGCGCGCGGCCGTCGACGTCGGGATCACCTCGGTACGGATCGCCACCCACTGCACCGAGGCCGACATCGCCCGTCAGCACATCGCGACCGCCCGTGATCTCGGCCTCGATGTGGCCGGCTTCCTGATGATGTCGCATCTGACGGATCCAGAGCATCTCGCCGCCCAGGCCACGATCATGGAGCAGGCCGGCGCCGAATGCGTCTATGTCACCGACTCCGGCGGCCGGCTCACGATGAGCGGCGTGCGCGACCGCATCCGGGCGTACCGGGATCGCCTGGATCCCGGCACCACCATCGGCGTGCACGCCCATCACAATCTCGCACTGGGAGTGGCCAATTCACTCACGGCGGTGGAGGAGGGTGCGCACCGCGTCGACGCCTCGCTGACCGGATTGGGTGCGGGAGCGGGGAACTGCCCGCTCGAAGTGTTCGTCGCGGTGGCCGAGCTCAACGGCTGGAACCACGGGTGCGACCTGTTCGCTCTGATGGATGCCGCCGAGGACATCGTTCGTCCGCTTCAGCAGCGTCCCGTGCGGGTCGACCGCGAGACGCTGACCCTGGGCTACGCCGGCGTGTACTCCAGCTTCCTGCTGCACGCGGAGCGCATCGCCGCCGAGGTCGGCGTGCCACCGCGCGAGCTGCTCGTCGAGGCCGGCCGCCGGTCCATGGTCGGCGGCCAAGAGGACCTGCTGACCGATCTCGCGCTCGACATGAGGGGGTGACGGGTCACCTTTTCGCTCGTCGTCAGCCCGCTATCGTCCCGATTCACGAGAGATGAACCATCATGGACAACATCACCCAATCCTCCCCACCGCGACGGCCGGTGTCCCCGCCGTCTTCACCTCCCACCGACGGCGTATCCCGCGGCGGGCGGCGTAACCACGGCCTGAAGGAGAACACGCTCGGGGTCCCGAGCATCTTCTTCTACATCATCGCCGCCGCGTCGCCGCTGACCGTCGTCGTCGCGCTCTTCCCGATCATCATCGGCGCCGGCAACGGGGTCGGTATGCCCGGTGCGTTCGTCATCGCCGCCGTGGTGCTGATGATCTTCGCGGTCGGCTACGTGGCGATGAGCCGGCATGTCACCAACGCCGGCGCCTTCTATGCCTACGTCACCCTCGGGCTCGGCCGGATTCCCGGCCTGGGGTCTGCCTCACTGGCGATCTTCGCCTACAACGCCATCCAGGCCGGGCTGTACGGCGGGTTCGGCTACTACGCCAGCGAGTTGATCAACCCGGCTCTCGGGGTCGAGATCCCCTGGTGGGTCTATGCATTCGGGGGCCTGCTGTTGTGTCTCGGGCTCGGCGTCCAGGGCGTGCACTCCGGAGCCAAGGTGCTCGGGGTGTGCCTGACACTCGAGGTCGTCATGATCACCGTCCTGAGCGTGTTCAGCCTGTTCGGCGGTGACGTCCCGGTGTCGGAGTTCTCGCTGGAGCCCTTCGCACCCAGCGCCGTGCTTGGCGGCGCACTCGGGGTGGCGTTGATGTTCGCCCACGCCTCGTTCATCGGCTTCGAGGGTTCGGCGATCTACGGCGAGGAGGCACGTGACCCCGAACGGACCATCCCGCGCGCGACGTATCTGTCCATCGCCTTCATGGGCATCCTCTACGCGGTATCCGGTTGGCTGATCATGAACGCGCTCGGGCTCGACAGGGTGGTCGGCATCGCCACCGACAGCGGCGGCAACTTCATCTTCGTCGCCAGCGACACCCTCATCGGTCACAACATCTCACTGCTGTTCCAGATCCTCATCGTGACGGCTACATTCGCCGCGATTGTCACCTTCCACAACAACGTTTCCCGCTACCTGTTCTCGCTGGGACGGCAGACGTTGGTGTGGAGGCCGCTGGGCTGGACGCTGCCGCAGCGCCAGACGCCGTGGGTGGCCTCGATCGTGCAGAGCCTGATGGTCGGGGTCGTCATCATCGCGTTCGCGATCGCCGGCCAGGACCCGTTCGCCACGTTGTTCACCTGGGCCACCGGGATCGGCACCATCGGCGTGATCTTCTCACAGCTGGTGGCCGGCATCGCGATCTTCGTGTTCTTCCGGCGGTCGGCGGTCGACAAGCGCCCCTGGAACACCGTGATCGCTCCGCTGCTGGCCATTGCCGGTCTGGGTGCCTTCTTCGTCCTGACCCTCAACAGCCTCGACGTCCTGCTCGGTGTGCAGGGGGCGACGGCGGTGGTGATGCTCTCGCTGGTGTTCGTCGCTCTGCTCGCAGGGATGGCATACGGCCTCTACCTGCGCTTCTTTTCGCCGGAGAAGTTCGAGCTGGTCGGCAGGGCGCTCAACGAACGGGAGCTGTCCGAACCGGCGCTCGAAGCGGTGTAGATCGACGTCGCTGAAACCGCACACCCAGCACGATCGTTAGGTACGTTTGTACTTATCGATAAGTACAAACGTACCTAATGACGGGATGATCATGAAAACGGCTCCCCGACGTGCACGTCGCCATGACCCGAACAGGAAGGAGCGCATCGTGGAGTCGGCGCTGACGGTGCTCGCCCGCGACGGCGTTGCCGGCCTCACCCACCGTGCGATCGGTGAGGCCGCCGACATCCCGCTCGGCTCGATCACCTACCACTTCGCCACGCTCGACGACATCGTCAAGGTCGCCTTCCAGACGCACGTCGACACATTGGCGACGCGCTTCGAGGAGCGGTTGGCGTCCTGTGCACCCGGCGATGACCTCATCGAGTGCATCGTCGCCGCGATCACCGACGATCTCGCCGCGCATCCCAGCGAGCTGGCCATCACCTACGAGCTCTACGGCGACGCCGTTCGCCGGGCCGACACCAAGCGCCTCACCCAGGAATGGATGGAGCGCGCAGAGGACGCCCTCGCCCAGCACTTCGACCGGACCACCGCACGACTGCTCGACGTCGTGATCGAGGGCCTGATGGTGCACATGTCCATTGCCCAACAACCGATTTCCAAGGATGCGGTCCGCGCACTCCTGACCACGGCCGCCAACGCCGGCCTCAACCCCTGAATGGAGCCCTCATGACCTTCCACCACAAGATGTTCATCGACGGTGCCTGGGCCGACGCGGCCGGCGGCGCGGTGGACCAGGTACCCGCCCCAGCCACCGGCGAGCCCTTCGCCGAGATCGCTCACGGCACGGTGGCCGATGTGGACAGAGCGGTGGCCGCCGCGCACGCCGCGTTCCCGGAGTGGGCGAGAACCCCGGTGGGAGAACGGGCGCGGACATTCCTGCGGCTCGCCGACCGGGTCGAGGATGATCAGCGCACTCTGGCGGAGATCGAATCCCGCAACGTCGGCAAGCCGATCGGGCTGGCGCTGGAGGAGATGGAGATGATCGCCGACCATCTGCGGTTCTTCGCCGGCGGAGCGCGCACCATGGAGGGCCGCGCGGCCACCGAGTTCGTCCGCGGCAAGACCAGCATCATCCGCCGCGACCCGCTCGGTGTGGTGGGTTCGGTGGCACCCTGGAACTATCCGCTCCTGATGGCGATCTGGAAGATCTCACCGGCGTTGCTCACCGGAAACACTCTGGTGCTCAAACCATCCGAGCACACCCCGTTCTCCGTGCTGCGGCTCGCCGAGCTGACGCAGGACCTGTTCCCGGCCGGTGTGTTCAACGTCGTCACCGGTGACGGCGAGGACGTCGGCGCCCGACTGGTGTCGCACCCGACGGTACGGATGAGTTCGCTGACCGGTTCGGTCGACACCGGACGTGCCCTGATGCGCGCCTCGGCCGACTCCAACCTCAAACGCCTGCATCTCGAACTCGGTGGCAAGGCGCCGGTGCTCGTCTATCCCGACGCCGACATCTCGCTGGCCGTTGCCAAGATCATGGAGGGCGCATTCTGCAATTCGGGTCAGGACTGTATGGCCGCATCGCGGCTCTACGTCCACGACGCGATCCACGACGACCTGGTGTCGGGACTCGAAAAGGCGGTCAAAGAGCTCGATCTGGGTGATCTCGCCGAGGAGACCACCAGTATGGGTCCGGTGATCACCGCCGCCCACCGCGACCGCGTCGAGGGTTTCGTCTCCCGTGCGAAGGCCACCGGTCACACCGAGCTGATCCAGGGCGACAACCCCGGCACCGGCTTCTACACAGCCCCCACGGTGGTGGTCGGAGCCCGGCAGGGAGACGAGATCGTCGGTAGTGAGGTGTTCGGCCCGGTCACGTCCGTCACCCGATTCGGCGATGGCGACGACGCGATCTCCTGGGCCAACGACACCGAATATGGGCTTGCCGCTTCGGTGTTCACCAATGACATCGGCCGGGCCATGACGGTGTCCGCGGAGCTGCAGTTCGGCACGGTGTGGGTCAACGACCACCTGCCCGTCACCCCGGAGATGCCGCACGGGGGCTTCAAGCAGTCCGGTAACGGCAAGGACATGTCGGTCTACGCCCTCGAGGAGTACACCGAGATCAAGCACGTGATGATCAACCGTGAGAGCGCCTGACATGACGGTGAGTGCGATCAACACATTCCGGCTGCGGCCCGGGGTCACCACCGCCGAGTTCGAACAGTTCTCGGTGGAGCTGGACCGGCCGGTGTGCCTGGGTTTCGACGTCGTGCGGGCATTCGACGTCTACGTGTCCGAGGACGGGACCGTGGTGGAGATCATGACGGTGACCTCCTGGCCCGAATGGGAGAAGGTGCGAGACGGGGCACCGGAATTGAAGCCCGTCGTCGAACGATTCGATCAACTGGTGCAACCGGGCAGCGTCACCACCGTTTTCGCCCGCTGTTCACCGCTTTCGCAGGAGAGTTGAGATGCCGGCAACAACGCAATACGACGCCATCGTCGTCGGCGCCGGCCACAACGGATTGGTGACCGCGAACTATCTCGCCCGGGCGGGTAAGAAGGTCCTGGTACTTGAAGCGCGTGACATCGTCGGCGGCGCCTGTGTCACCGAGGAGCTCATCCCCGGCTCCAAATGGTCGTCATGTGCGTTCATCGCCGGTCTGCTCCGGCCGGAGATCATCGACGAGCTCGAACTGCGCCGGTTCGGTTTGGATCTGTATCAGGGTGAGGCCCTGTCCTACAGCCTGTTCCGCGACGGCACCTCGTTCACGATGTGGAAGGAGACCGACCGCACCCTGCGCGAGATCGAGAAACTCAACAAGAAGGACGCCCAGGCGTTCCTGGACTTCGGAATTCGGCTGCAACGATTCGCCGGCCTGGTGACGCCGTATCTGCTCACCCCGCCGCCGGAGCGTTCGGAGGTCTTCGCGGCATTCGAGGCGGCGGGTGAGCAGGCGCTGTTCGACGAGTTCACCCTGCTCTCGGTCCGCGATCTGCTCGACCGCTATTTCGAGGACGAACGACTCAAGAGCATGCTCACCTTCTTCGGGATGGTGTCCATCTTCGGCGGTCCGTCGACGCCGGGAACGGCCTACACCTACGGCCACCACTCCTGGGGCGAGTTCAACGGGAACTTCGGTCAATTCGGCCTGGCCCGCGGCGGGATGGGCGCGATCAGCGAGGCGCTGGCCGCGGGTGCCCGGCACCACGGCGCGACGATCCGCACCTCGGCCCCGGTCGAGACGGTCATCGTCGAACGCGGTACCGCCACCGGGGTGCGGTTGGTCGACGGATCGGTGATCACAGCCGATCAGGTGTTCTCCAACGCCGATCCCAAGCGTTCCCTGCTGCGTCTGGTCGAGCCCGGTGTGCTACCCGCGACACTGGTCCGCGCCGTCGAGAACATCGACACCCGCGGATCCATGGCCCGCATCCACCTGCTGATCGACGAACTGCCGCAGTACCTTCCGTTCGCCGACGCCACCGAGGGACCCCAGCATCACGGACATCAGCTGCTGGGCCCCAGCCGGGAGGCGTTCGAGGAGGCCTATGAGGCCCAGCGCCGCGGCACCTTCCCGAGCACGTTCGTCATCGAAGCCGTCACCCAGTCGGTGACCGACGACTCGCTGGCACCGGCCGGGTTGCACACGATGACGCTGGGCATCCAGCAGCTGCCGTCGGAGCTCACCGGCACCACCTGGGCGGCGGAGAAGCAGAAGTGGGCGGACCTGGTGCTGGAGGATCTGTTCACCTATGCGCCCAACCTGCGTCACCACATCCTCGACCGGGTCGTCATCACCCCCGACGACCTCGACAACGAATACCTGATCACTGACGGCAATATTTTCCACGGCAGCATGATGCTCGATCAGCTGTTCGGGGCCCGACCCATTCCGGAGCTGGCCAACTACCGGACGCCCGTGCGTAACTACTACCTCTGTGGGTCGGGCACCCATCCCGGCGGCGGGGTGATGGGCGCCAACGGTCACAACGCGGCCAAGGTCGCCCTCGCCGACGCCGACGGCGTCTCGGCGAGCCGTCAGGTCCGGTCGAATCCGGCGGCCAAGGTGCCGTGGCAGCAGCGGATGGTGGGTACCCTGATGTCCACCAGGCCCGGTCGGTGGGTGGGATACCGGGCCGCCCGGCAGCCCGCGCTGCGCAGGATCACCGCCTACGCGGCCAAAGTCCGGTGAGCGAGCTGCGCAGCGCCAAGTGGTTCTCCGGCCAGGACGTCCCCGGCTTCGTCCACCGCTCGGCCATGCGCGCCTCGGGCTTCTCCCGGATGGCCTTCGAGGGCAAGCCCATCGTCGGGATCTGCAATTCCTGGTCGGAAGTCGTCAACTGCAACATGCACTTTCGCGGGCTGGCCGATTCGGTGCGCCGCGGTGTGCTGGCCGCCGGCGGGTTCCCGCTCGAGTTCCCCACCATGTCCCTCGGGGAACAGCTGATGAAGCCGACCACGATGCTGTTCCGCAACCTGATGGCCATGGACGTCGAAGAATCGATCCGGGCGTATCCGTTCGACGCGGTGGTCCTGCTGGGCGGGTGCGACAAGACGGTACCCGCTCAGCTCATGGGTGCCGCCAGCGCCGATGTCCCGGCCATTGTGCTGACCGGCGGACCTGCCTCTCCGGCGGTGTTTAACGGGAAGCAGCTGGGCGTTGGGACGGACCTCTGGGAGTACATCGACGACGTCCGGGCGGGGCGGATGTCGATGGCGGACTACGAGCGACTCGAGGCGGCGGCGGGGCCGTCGCGCGGGCACTGCCCGGAGATGGGCACGGCCTCCACCATGGCCACGCTGGTCGAGGGGCTGGGCATGACGTTGCCCGGCAGCGCCGCGGTCCCGGCGATGGATTCGCGGCGGCTGCACGTCGCCGAGGAGGTCGGTGCCAGAGCGGTCGGCCTGGCGGTCGAGAGTCTGCGGCCGTCCCGGGTACTGACCGCGCAGGCCTTCGACAACGCGATCACCTTGATGCTGGCCGTCGGGGGCTCGACCAATGCGATCGTGCACCTGTTGGCGATCGCCGGGCGCGCCGGGGTGCCGCTGACCCTCGACCGGTTCCACGAGTTGTCCGCCCGCACACCGCTGGTGGTCAACGTGCGGCCCGCCGGTGAGCACCTGGTCGAACAGGTCTTCCACGCCGGCGGCATCCCGGCGGTCATGAAATCCATCGAGGGCCTGTTGCACACGGATGCGTTGACCGTCACCGGCAAGACCGTCGCGGACAACCTGCCCGTGCAGCCCGCCACCGACACCACAGTGATCACGTCGCCGGCGCACCCGTTCCAGCCGCCGCAGGGGCTTGCAGTGGTCCGGGGCAACCTCGCGCCCCGTGGTGCGGTGATCAAGTGCAGCGCAGCCACGCCCGGCCTGCTCGTGCACCGTGGCCCCGCGGTGGTGTTCGACGACATGCGAGATCTGCTGGCCCGCTTCGACGATCCGGAACTCGAGGTGAGCGCCGACTCGGTGCTGGTGTTGTGCAATGCCGGACCGCGCGGGGCTCCGGGGATGCCGGAGTGGGGTCAACTACCGATCCCCAGCAAGCTGCTGCGCGCGGGGGTCACCGACATGGTCCGCATCTCCGATGCCCGGATGAGCGGCACCGCCTACGGGACCTGCGTGTTGCACGTCAGCCCGGAGTCCGCGGCCGGCGGGCCGCTGGGCCTGGTCCGTGACGGGGACATCATCTCCCTGGACGCCCACGCGGGCCGACTCGACCTGCTGGTCGATGACGCCGAACTCGACGCGCGCAGAGCCGATCTCGCCTCGCATGCGCCCAAAACCCCGGCGCGCGGCTATGCCGCCCTGTACGTCGAACGGGTCCTGCAGGCCGACCAGGGGTGTGACTTCGATTTCCTGGTCGGGCGGTCGCAGCGGCCCGCGGACGAACCGGAGGCGATCTTCGACGGCTGGGTCGGCGGTTGGTGAACCGGTCCTCGCCCCGGTGATGTGTCAGGTCCGCAGCACCGGTTCGGTCCACGTCGACGGGTCGTCCGGCGACACGGGCAACCGGTGCCACAACAGAGTGCGCGCGGCTTCGGCGACCGCTCTGCGCACCAACGGTTTTCACCGCGCCGAGATTGCGTCCAGTGCGGGATCTTCGCGGTGTGACGCGCGAGAACAGAACAGTTTCGGCGCTAGAGGTCGACCGACATCGGGCTCACTCCCCAGATCTCGTCGCAGTACTCCCGGATGGCCCGGTCGGAGGAGAATTTGCCGCTGCGTGCGGTGTTGCGGATCGACATCCGCGACCACTTGTCCCGATCCAGCCAGGCTCTCGACACCTCGTCCTGGCAGTCGACGTAGGAACGGTAGTCGGCCAGCGCGAGGAACGGATCGTGGTGGATCAGATTGTCGACGACCGGTCGCAGCACCTCGGTGTCACCGTGGGTGAACTCGCCGCGGGCGATCAACTCCAGCACCGCAGCCAACTCCGGGTCGGAGTCGACATGGTCCAGCGGTCGGTAGCCGTCGGCCTTCACCCGCTCCACCTGGCTCTCGGTCAGCCCGAACAGAAAGAAGTTCTCCGCACCCGCCTCCTGCCGGATCTCGACGTTGGCACCGTCGAGCGTGCCGATCGTCAGCGCGCCGTTGATCATGAACTTCATGTTCCCTGTCCCCGAGGCCTCCTTGCCCGCCGTGGAGATCTGCTCGGACAGGTTGGCCGCCGGGTAGACCAGGTGGGCGTTCTTGACGTTGAAGTTCGGCAGGAACACCACCCGCATGCAGCGGTTCACGTCGGGGTCGTTGTTGACGGTGGCGCCGATGGCGGTGATCAGCTTGATGATCCGCTTGGCCATGAAGTAGCCGGGCGCGGCCTTGCCGCCGAACAGGAACGCCCGCGGCGGGATCGAGAGCCCGGGGTTGGATTTGAGCCGGTGGTAGAGCGTGACGATGTGCAGCGCCATCAGATGCTGTCGCTTGTACTCGTGGATCCGCTTGACCTGCACGTCGAACATCCACGTCGGATCCAGCTCGATGCCCGTCGTCGAATGCACATACTCGGCGAGCCGGGACTTGTTGGCACGCTTGACCTCCCGCCACCGGTCCCGGAACGCCGGGTCGTCGACGAACGATTCAAGGCCCTTGAGCCGGTCCAGGTTGGTCAGCCAGCCGGGGCCGATGGTGTCGTCGAGCAGCGCGCGCAGACCGGGGTTCGACAGCGCCAGGAACCGGCGCGGCGTGACACCGTTGGTGATGTTGCCGAAGCGTTCTGGCCACATCTCGTAGAAGTCCTTGAGCACGCTGGCCTTGAGCAGTTCAGAGTGCAACGCCGCAACGCCGTTGACGGCGTGGCTGCCGACGGTGGCCAGATGCGCCATGCGCACGCTCTTACCGCCGTCCTCGCCGATCAACGACATCCGCGCCACCCGCTCGTCATCGCCGGGGAAGCGGGCCCGTACCTCGTCGAGGAATCGCTCGTTGATCTCGTAGATCAGCTCCAGATGGCGCGGCAACGCCTCGCCGAACATGTGCAGCGGCCAGGTCTCCAGCGCCTCGGGCAGCAGCGTGTGGTTGGTGTACCCGAACGTGCGCACGGTCAGGTCCCAGGCGTCGTCCCACTTGAGGTGGTGCTCGTCGATCAGCAGCCGCATCAGTTCGGCCACCGCGATCGACGGGTGAGTGTCGTTGAGCTGAATGGCCCATTTGTCCGGCAGGTTCCGCAGCGGCAACTGGGCCCGCAGCAGGTGGATGTTGAGGATGTCCTGCAGCGAACACGTCACGAAGAAGTACTGCTGCAGCAGCCGTAGCCGCTTACCTGCTTCGGGTTCGTCGTTGGGGTAGAGCACCTTCGAGACCGTCTCGGAGACGACCTCCTCGTCGACCGCCTTGTAGAAGTCGCCGGTGTTGAACGCCTCCAGCGCGAACGACTCGACCGCCCGGGCGCTCCACAGCGTGAGGGTGTTGCAGGTGTTGACGCCGTAACCCTGTACCGGGGTGTCGTAGGAGACGCCCTGCAGCACCCGCTGCGGCACCCACCGCACCCGCAGCCGGCCGGTGACGTCCTCGTACTGCTCGGTGTGGCCGCCCCAGTTGACGGTGTAGCTGGCGTCCGGCTTGTCGATCTCCCATGGGTTACCGCGCACCAGCCAGTTGTCGGTCTTCTCGACCTGCCAGCCGTCGACGATCTCCTGCCGGAAGATGCCGAACTCGTAGCGGATGCCGTAGCCGATCGAGGGCCGCTCCAGCGTCGCCAGCGAATCCAGGTAGCAGGCAGCCAGCCGGCCCAGTCCGCCGTTGCCCAGACCCGGTTCGCCCTCACAGGCCAGGATCACGTCGAGGTCCTGGCCGAGCTCGGCCAGCGCCTGCCGCGCTTCGTGCTCAATGCCCAGGTTGAGTAGGTTGTTGCCCAGCTGCGGACCCATCAGAAACTCGGCCGACAGGTAGCAGGTGACCTTCGCCGACAGGTCCAGCCAGTCCTGTGTGGTGGCCATCCAACGCTTCTGCATGCGGTCGCGCACCGCCAGTGACAGCGCGCGGTAGTAGTGCTCGGGGGTGAGCACGGCGGCCGGGCGCGCGATCGAGTAGACGAGATGGTCGGTGACCGCGGCGCGCAGCGCGGCGGCCGTCATCCCCGACCTGGTCTGCCCGGTCGGTCCCACCTGGACCCCGTTGACCTCGACGGATTCATCTGAGGCGGGGTTGACGACATCGGTCACGAGCTCTCCTGCGGTCGCAAGCTGAGTAGCGGACCAGCCATTGTGTCCTTCCCGCGTTTCTGGTGCGGGTCCGGTACGGGTCGGGGATGTGAACGGCGCGTTCGCCTCGCCGAACGGTGTGGGGGATTGCCGGACGATTATTGACGGGGTTGACTGTAAACATGTCGACGGGCCGCGCCGCGCCGGGCACCGGCGGGCCGGGCCGCTGGACGCGGTGGCGTGCCCGCGCTGCGGCCGCCGACGTGATGCCTCCGCTGTGGCAGCTGCTGGGCTGGGCCGCGGGAGTGGCGGCGGCGTCCTATCTGGTTCGCTGGCTGGCCTCGGTGGACGGCAGGACGTTCACCGTGGTGTGGCTGGCAGCGGCACCGCAACTGGTCGCGTTGCTGATGTCACGGCGCAGGCACTGGCCCGCTTACCTGATCACGTTCGCCGTGATCCAGTACGTTCCGCCCTGGCTGCTGCTGGACCGGCCGCCCGAGGTGGCCGCACTGTCCACCGTCACTGCCGTGGTGTTCGCGGCCGCGGTGCTGCATCACGACCAGGACTGGATCCAGGGGCGCAGCGATTCGCTGCGCAGCTGGCGCCGCTTCGTGGTCTACGCCGTCGTCGTCGCACCGGCGTTCGCCGGCGTGATCGGCGCGCTGAGCGTGCTGGTACATCAGCAGGGCCGCACCGATCCGAAGTCCTTGGCGATCGTCGCGGTGATCTGGTACCTCGCCGAGGCGGTCGGCATCGCGTTTCTGGCGCCGGTGCTGCTTCGCTGGGGCCGGTATTGGCGCAGACAGAGCGGACGCCAGATCTTCACCACCGTCGCGTTCACGCTGCTGATGGTGGCTCTGGGGTTGGTCGCGGCCTACGAATCGAACTTCGTGCTGATGTTCCTCACCGCGGTGCCCGCGCTGCTGGTGTTGATCGAGTTCGGGATCGCCCCGGCGTTCTGGCAGTTGGCCGTCGGGGCAGTCGTCATACTCGGCACCACCTTCGCCGGCATCGGTCCATTCGTCGCCACGGCGGTGGACCCGACCCAGGCGATGATCCACGCGCAGGTGTTCCTACTGACCGGTTACGCGATGGTGGTGCTCGTCGCGGCGGCGCTGGAGGAGCGTAACCGGCTCAGCGCGCTCGACCACGCCAGCCACGAGGTCTACGACTTGGTGGCCGATCTGACCGGTGACCTGGTACTGGTGGTCGACGCCCACGGCGACGTCCTCCATCACGCGTTCACCGGGCATAGCAACCTGAATCTGTCGAGTGGTCGCATCGAGCGCGCCGAGTGGCAGAGCCAGGTGCATGCCGACGACGTGCACGTCATCGCCGAGCACTGGTCCTCGGGCGGCTCCGGCGCCTCGCCGCCGTTCCGGCTCCAGACCCGCGACGGGTCCTGGTGCTGGTATGTCATGCACTGTCGACGCGCGGCCCAGGGTATTTCGGCGGCGGTGCTGCGTGACGTCACCCTGGAGCGCGAGGTGCAGGAGTCGCTGACCGACATGGCGAACTCCGATCCGCTCACCGGTCTGGCGAACCGGCGCGGTCTCAGCCACCGGGCGCGCGAGATCTGGCTGCGTGCACTGGAACTCGACCAACCGCTGAGCGCGCTGTTCGTCGATGTGGACCATTTCAAGGCGTACAACGACCACTTCGGTCATCAGACCGGCGACGTCTGCCTGCGAGCTGTCGGCGAAGTGCTCGCGCAGCTGGCCGACCCGCGGACGTGCGTGGCGGCCCGGTACGGTGGCGAGGAGTTCGCCGTCGTGCTGGCCGACTGCGAGGATCCGTACACATTCGCGACCGGATTGTCCTCGGCGATTCGCGCCCTCGGAATCGGACATCCGGCATCACCGTGCGGGGTGGTCACCGTCAGCGTCGGGGTCGCCACGATGTCACCCCGCGACGAGATCCGATTCGGCGGTGCCGACCCTGACGCCGCGGTGGGCGAACTACTGGACCGCGCGGACAAAGCGCTTTACGCGGCGAAATCCCAAGGCCGCAACGCCATCTCGGTGGCCCACGACGATACGCTGCTAATCGGCGAGCAGATTCACCATGCCGGTGAAAACCCGCGGGAGCCGGTCCGCGGCGGGCACGATGACTGAGCGCAGCGGTGAGGTGCTCGCCGCAAGCATCCCCGCGGTCAGCACCCGGTACCGCCGGGTGGCGCGGCGCCAGCGCCGCTCGTAGTCGCCGGGCCGGTCGGCCACCACACAGTCGACCAGCAACCGGGCCGCGGCGAACGCCAAACCCAGCCCCTCTCCGGTGAGCGCATCGACGTAGCCCGCGGCATCACCGACGAGCAGCACCCGGCCTGCGACGCGGCGGCGCACCCGTTGCCGGAGCGGTCCGGCCGCACGGTCCGGCTCGTGCGCGGCCGCGTCGATGCGATCACGCAACGCCGGAAATGCCTGTAGATGGTGCTCGAAGCGGCCCTGGCGTGCGGTGAGGATGGCGATACCGACGCAATCATCGGCCACCGGCGTGATGTAGGCCTCGGTCTCGGCCGACCAGTACACCTCCACGAACTCGCTCCACGGTGCGACCGCGACGTGGCGCTTGATCCCCCAGCGCCGCCCCCGGGCCGGGGGCAGCTCCAAGCCCAGAGCCGATCGAATCGGTGAGTGCAGGCCGTCGGCGGCGGCCAGATAGCGGGCCCGAATACCGCTGACAGTCACCGATTCCGCGCCCTGGGTGACCGGGCCGGCCTTCTCGTTGACGAGTTTGACCCCGGCGCGGTCGGCCTCGGTGAGCAGCGCCTCGTGTAACGAAGTGCGTCGTACCCCGAGCCCGGCGCCGGAGCCGAACAGGGCGGTGACGGCGTGCCGGCGGTCGAGGTAGGAGACGCCGTGAAAAGGTCTGCCGGCCGGTTGGGCGCCCAGCAGGTTCAGCTGCCGCACCGCGTGTGGCATTAAACCCTCGCCGCAGGCCTTGTCGATCGGGCCGGTGCGCTTCTCGATGACGACGGTCTCCAGACCCGCGCGGGCGGCGTGGATGGCGACGGCCAGGCCTGCGGGCCCACCGCCGACAACCGTCAGATCGATCATGCTCGCCCGGCGGTCAAGGTGTGTAATGCCTTGTTCTCCACCGAGATCCGAACCCACAGCAGCAGCGCGTTGAGCACGGTGAACACCAGGGCGGTGATCCACGCGGTGTGGACCAGTGGCAGCGCGATACCTTCGATGACCACCGCCACGTAGTTGGGGTGCGACATGAATCGATAGGGGCCGCCGCTGACCCGTCCGGACCCCGGGACCACCACGACTCGGGTGTTCCACTGCCTGCCCAGCGTCGCGATGCACCACCAGCGCAGCGCCTGGGCGCCGATCACGACGACGAGCATGGTCCACCCCAAGGCGGGGATGAACTCTCGATGTGCCGCTTCGAAGAGGCAGGCGATCAGCAGCGCGGTATGCAGTACCACCATGACGGGGTAGTGCGACGCGCCGAACTCGATGCCGCCGCGGGCCTTGCTCCACTTCAGGTTGCGTTGGGACACGACCAGTTCGGCGACGCGTTCGACCGCGACCGCGGCGATGAGCACTGTGTAGGCAATCATGGTGTCGGCCTCAGCGCCAACGCAGCAGCACTAGCTCGGAGCAGAACCCCGGACCCATCGCCATCAGCAGGCCGGGCTCACCGGCGGGAGGCTTCTTGGCGCGGGTGTCCCGCAACACGTGCAGGACCGAGGACGACGACAAGTTGCCGATCTCGGCCAGTGACCGCCAGGTCAACTCCAGCGCGTCCTCGGATAGGCCCAAGGTGGCGGTGATCGCCTCGATGACCTTGGGGCCCCCCGGATGTGACACCCAGGTCGCGATGTCGGAGATCTCCAGGTCGTGGTCGCCCAGGAACCCGGTCATGTCGTCGGCCAGGTAGCGCTCGATCAGCTCGGGCAGGTCCGGCGCCAAGATCAACTCGAAGCCGGTCCGCCCCACTTTCCAGCCCATGGTGTCCAGCGAGTCCGGATACATCCGGCTGCGTGAGTCCAGGACCGCCGGTCCCGCCGCGTCGATCTTCTCGGCCCGGTTCGCTCCGGCCATCACCACCGCCGCGGCGCCGTCACCGAACAGCGCGGTACCCACCAGGTTGGCGATGGTGGGCTGCACGGCCGGAAACGTCAGCGAGCACAGCTCGACCGACACCAGGGCCGCGACGTGGTCGGGGGCGCCGCGCAGATAGTCGTGCACACGGGCCACACCGGCCGCGCCGGCCACGCAGCCCAGGCCGAACAGCGGGACGCGGCGTACGTCTGGTCGCAGGCCGAGGCGACCGGCGATGCGGGCATCCAGCGACGGCACCGCGATGCCGGTGACCGTCGTCGTCATGATCATGTCGAGGTCCTCCGGTCGCAGCCCGGCCTCCTCGAGTGCGGCGGTCAGCGCCTCACATGCCAGGTCGACCGCGTGCTCCAGGTACATGGCGTTGGCGTCACCGAAATCGGTCAGATCGTGGTACCGGTCCAGCGGGAGCACGAAATGACGCGCGTTGACCTTGGCGTTCGCATGCAGTCCGCGAACCAAGTCCTCGACGTCGGCGAACGCCGGTTCGGTGAGAAACTCCGCGGTGATCTGTTCCTGGCTGTAGCGATGCGGTGGGAGGGCGCCCTGGGCACCGGCGATCACGCTGGCGGGAGTGTCGCTCATATCGCTCATGTCGGAGCCTGTTCTGTGCGGGTGCGTTTGTCGGGTTTCGCCGTGGGTTCTTCGCTGAATCCCAGGCGCTCATGGATACGTGTGAGAAGACCGGGCGCCCACCAGTTCCGGCTGCCCATCAGGCGCATGAACGCCGGGACGAGCACCATGCGCACCAGGGTGGCGTCGACCAGCACGGCCAGGGTGAGGCCTAGACCGAACATCCGCATGAACGAGACGCTGGCGGCGATCAGGGCAGCGAACGAGATGGACATGATCAGCGCGGCTGCGGTGATGACCCGGCCGGTGTGGGCGATGCCGAGCGCGACGGATTCATCGGAATCTCCGGTCTGGAGCCAGAATTCGCGGATCCGCGAGACCAGGAACACCTCGTAGTCCATCGACAGGCCGAATGCGATGCAGAACAGCAGCACCGGCATGTTCGCCACCAGCGTGCCCGTCGGAGTGGTCCCGAGCCCCGACAGATGCCCGTCCTGGAAGATCCACACCAGCGCGCCGAACGCCGCGGTGAGCGAAAGCATATTCAGCACAAGGGCTTTGACAGGAACGACGACGCTGCCGGTAAGCAGGAACAGTAGCGCGAACATGATCACCGCGATGAGTCCGAGCACCAGCGGCAGCTTGGAGGTGATGGCGTCCACACTGTCGCGGTTGACCTGTGCGGTGCCGGTCAGCTGGACCTCGCGCCCGCCCGGCCCCGCGACGGCGCGCAGCCGGTCCAGCTGGTTCTCCGACGCGTCGGAGAACAGCGGGGCCGTGCTGGTCACGGTCAGGAAGACGCTGCCGTCGCGTTCGCCGGCCGGCGCCGAGGGCGGTCCGGCGCGGACACCGTCGACGAAGGTGCCGGTGGGCGCCGAAACCGCCGGAACGTCGGGGACCCTGGACAGTTCGGCGGCGTAATCGGACAGGTCGCCGGGGGCCAGGCCGGTGCTGTCGGGCACGACGACGGTCACCGCGGTGTCGGTGTTGTCGGCGAAGTCGGTGCGCAGCTGGTCGCCGACCTCGTGCGCCGAGGCCGACGGCGGTAGCACGCGGTCGTCGGGGAAGCCCCATTTGACCCCCAGAAACGGCGTGCCCAGCACGAGTAGCAGCGCGACCACGGCCAACCCGAGGGGCAGCGCGCGCCGCATCACCGCCTTGGCGCAGCGATACCAGAACCGCTGCTCGACCGGGACCGGCTGTGGATCGGGCCGGCCCAGGATGCGCCGTGCCAGCCGGCGCACGTCGAGGGAATCGAGCCGATGGCCCAAAACCGCCAGCGCGGCCGGGGTCACGACGACGGCGGCCGCCGCGGCGAAAGCCACGGTGGCCACGCCCGCATACGCGAAGGACTTCAGGAAGTGCATCGGGAACAGCACCATCGCCGACATCGACAACGCCACCGTCGTCGCCGAGAACAGCACCGTGCGGCCCGCGGTGGTGATGGTGCGGCGGACAGCGTCGCCGGGCTCGGCTCCGGCGGCGAGCTCGTCGCGGTAGCGCGACAGGATCAGCAGCGTGTAGTCGATGGCCAGCGCCAGACCCATTGCGGTCGCCAGGTTCAGCGCGAAGATCGACACATCGGTGGCGAAGGTGACCAGCCGCAGCACCGCCAACGCGCCCAGGATCGCCATGCCGCCGATGGCCACCGGCAGCGCGGCCGCCACCAGTCCGCCGAACACCCAGACCAACACCAGGAAGCTCAGCGGGATCGCCAGCGATTCCATGATCAGCAGATCGCGCTGGGAATGCTCGGTGATCTGGACGTTGACCATCGCGGTGCCGCCGGTGTGCACCGTGATGCCGTCCCGGTCCCGGGTGACCTCGTCGGAGATCTGTTTGGCGTAGGTCTGTTGCTCGGCCTCGGTGCCGGTGATCCCGGCGACGATGAGTCCGTCGGTGCGGTCGCGGCTGATCAGGTCGGCCGCGGCGGCGGGCGGCACGGTCCACGGCGAGGAGACATTGACGACGTGTGGATCCGCGTCGAGGCGTTTGACGATGTCCATGCCGACCTCGCGAACGCGCGGGGCATCGATGCCGTCGGAAGAGGACACCAGGACGAGCATCTGCACATCGCCCTGCCCGAACTTGTCGGTCAGAATCGCCGACGCGCGAGCCGATTCCGACCCGGGATCGGAAAAACCGCTGGGGGACAGGCTCTTGGCGACCGGAACCCCGAACACGGCCAGACCGACCGTCAGCACCACCGCCGCGAACAGGATGCGGCGCGGGGCGGCGAGGGCCAGAACGGCGATTTTCTCGAGCAGCTGAGTCTCCAGTCCAACGAACGGCGCCTCAATCTAGAACACCGGATAGCTGCTGTGGGGGTCCACGTATTCGACTTGTCACGTAATGGACATACTCGCGCGGAACCCTGAGAGAATCAGGTGAATTCGAAGTGCTGGTAATCAAGCGGGGTTCGCCAGTGGCCGCCCCAGGTCCATCCGCGATCGGTGAACGTCAGCACGGCGGGATCGCCGTCGTGCAGCATCCCCGGGTCGGTTCGGGAGCGGTCCACCCACGGGCCGGCATTGGCCGGCTCGACGCCGCCGTTGCGGTCGATGTACGGGTTGAGTTTGGGGTTCACGTCGACGGCGCGGCCGTAGGCGTGCCACGACCAGCTTCCGGTGCCCGGAATGTCGCGACAGTTGAAGGCCGAGGTGTTGTTGTCGCGCATCGACAACTCGTCGTCGGCGTCCGGGTAGGCATCGACGGTGCGCATCTTCTCGATCGGGTACCGCAACCGGTGCAGTTCGCCGAAAATGTCGATGACCTGCGCGGTCAGCTCCTCATGCACCACCAGACTGCCGCGGTGGGTCTGCCCGTCGAACCCCCAGAAGTCCAGATCGACGCGCCGCAGCACCTCCGGGGCCGCCGGACAGCCGGGCCGCCATGTCGTCCCGAGATCGGCCGCGGTGACCGACCGCACCTCGGGCGGCCGCGGTTGCGGAGGGGGCGGCGGGGTGACGGTGCGGAAGGTCTCCGGCGGCAACGGCGGAGACGACGAGGGAGGCTGCGCGGATGCCGCCGGTGTCGTCGGCGCGTCGACGGCGGACGCGCAAGCCACCGACGTCACCACGACCGCCATCAGCACGGCCAGTCCCGCGAAGTTCACCGGGAACCAACCTACCGGAACACCGATTGCGATTAGCTGCGCTCATCAGTTCTGTTAGTTGGGCTTTCGAATTTGACGACTAGGTCACAACCTCGCCGTCATTGATGTGATTTAGCTCATCGGCACGATATATTGTGTCCGTCATCACAGAGAGGACGGACATGGTCGGTATGGGCGAGAGTGCGATGGTCCCACAGGCTGTCGAATCGCACCGCGCGGCGCACGCGTCCAATTCGGTCAACTGGGTGCTCGCTCTGCTGATGGTGGCATTGCTGATCGGAGCGGTCGCGGGAGTCGTGGTCGCGCTGTTCAGCGGGATGCCGACAGTGGCCCTGGTGATCGCACTCGTCGCCGGAGCGGCCTTCGCCGGCGTCGCCTGCTGATCGCCCGAGCGCACCCCGAGCGCCTCAGTACCCGAGGCTCAGGCTGAACTGCCTCAGTACCCGAGGTGGTGACCCACGGCTTTGGCCGCCTCCACGATCAAAAAGATCACCACCGACAAGCCCAGCGCGACGCTCCAGCCCAGCAGCGTGATCGGCGCCGAATGGAACCAGGCGTTCATGAAGGGCGTGTAGATGAACACCAACTGCAATGCCAGCAGCACCGCCGCCATCCGCCACACCCACGGGTTGCCGCGCAACGCGGCCGGACGCAGGCTCGTGCCCGACACGAACCGGCAGTTGAACAGGTAAGCCAGCTGTCCCATCGCCAGCATGTTCACCGCGGCGGTCTGGGCGACCTCCAACGGGTAGCCGTTGGCGCGGCCGATGAAGAAAATCGCCAACGCGGCACCGGCGACCAGGACGGAGACCAGCGCGATCATCGACACATCGGCCAGTCGCACCACCGGCTGGGTTGCGGGTCTCGGCGGGCGCGTCATCAGACCGTCCTCGGCCTTCTCGAACACCAGCGCCAGCGCCAGCGTCACCCCGGTCACCAGGTTCACCCACAGGATCTGCACCGGCTGTAGCGGCAGCGCGAAACCGAACAGCACCGCGACGAGAATGACCAACGACTGAGAACCGTTGGTGGGCAACAGGAACAACACGGACTTGCGGATGTTGTCGTAAATCCGGCGGCCCTCCTCGACCGCCCGCTCGATGGTGGCGAAGTTGTCGTCGGCCAGCACGATGCCGGCGGCTTCCTTGGTGGCCTCGGTACCTTTGACCCCCATCGCCACCCCGATGTCGGCTCGGGTCAGCGCCGGTGCGTCGTTGACACCGTCCCCGGTCATCGCGACGACATCGCCCTCGGCCTGCAACGCGCTGACAATGCGCAGCTTGTGCTCGGGACTGGTGCGTGCGAAGACGTCGACGTCACCGACCACCTCGCGCAGCCGCGGTTGGCTCATCTCCTGCAGGTCGGCGCCGGTCAGCGCGGTCGGCTCCCTGCCCTCGACGATGCCCATCTCGCGCGCGATCGCCGTGGCGGTGCCGATGTGATCACCGGTGATCATCTTCACCCGGATGCCGGCGCTGTGGCAGTTCGCGATCGCGGCGATGGCCTCCGGGCGGGGTGGGTCGACGATCCCGACCACTCCGACGAACTCCAGACCGTCGTCGACGTCGGAGATCTGCACACCCTCGGCCGCGCCCGCCGGGCGTCTGGCCGCCGCGAGTACGCGCAGTCCCTGGGCGCTGAGCTCGTCGACGCGGGCGTGCCAGAAGGTGCGGTCCACCGGTTCGGTCACACCGCCACGCGACTGGGTGCTCGCCCGCTCCAACAGGCGATCCGGGGCCCCCTTGACGTGCAGCCAGCGGTGCCCGTCCGGTGCCTCGTCGAGCGTGACCATGAACTTGTGCGCCGATTCGAACGGAATCTCGGCGAGGCGGCGCATCGGAGCGTCCGCTCCGGATTCCCCGAAGGCCTTGTGTGCCAGTGCCCGCAGCGCGCCCTCGGTGGGTTCGCCGACCACCCGCCAATGACCGTCGGTGTCGCTCAACCGCGCGTCGTTGCACTGGGCCATCGTGACCACCAGTGCGACCAGGTCCGGGTGGTCCTCCAAACTCGCTGCCGCGCCGTCGAGTTCGACGTCGCCGTGCGGGGCGTACCCCGCCCCGGTGACGGTATAGCGGTGACGGGCGGTGACAACGGTACGTACCGTCATCTCGTTCTGGGTCAACGTTCCGGTCTTGTCCGAGCAGATCACGTTGACCGAACCGAGCGCCTCGACCGCGGGCAGCTTGCGGGTGATGGCGTTGCGGCGGGCCATCTGCTGCACACCGAGAGCCAGCGTCACCGTGACGACGGCGGGCAGACCTTCCGGGATGGCGGCCACCGCGAAACCGATCGCCGCCGAGATGAGCTCCTCGACGGTGAACTGGTGGATCAGCCGGCCGATGATCAGCATCACCGCGGCCATCACCAAAATCAGCACCGACAGCTGGCGGCCGAACTGCTCCAACTTGCGGGTCAGCGGAGTGTCGATGCCCTCGACCTCGGAGATCAGGGTCTGGATGCGGCCGATCTCGGTCGCCGTGCCGGTTGCCGTCACCACTCCGACACCGGTGCCGGCCGCCACGATGGTGCCGGAGTACACCATCGAGGTGCGGTCACCGATCCCGGCCTCGGATTCCACCCGGGTGACGCTCTTGGCCGCAGGAACTGATTCGCCGGTCAGCGCCGACTCCTCGACCCGTAGGTTGTTGACCTCCAACAACCGCAGGTCGGCGGGGATGCGGTCACCCGACCCGATGCGCACCACATCACCGGGAACCAGCGTCTCGGCGTCGACATCGATCCACTGCCCGTCGCGGAGCACCCGCGCCGAAACCGACAGCATGTCGCGGATGCTGTCGAGTGCCTTCTCGGCCTTGCCCTCCTGCAGGTATCCCACGACGCTGTTGATGATCGCCGCGGCACCGATGACGGCGGCGTCGACCCAGCTGCCCAGGATCGCCTTGAGCACCGCGGCGGCCATCAGGATGTAGATCAGCACGTTGTTGAACTGCGCGAGGAATCGCACCAGCGGCGACCGGTGCGGGGGAGCGGGCAACCGATTGGGGCCGGTCTCGGTAAGTCGCTGCGCGGCGTCGGCGGATGACAGACCGGAGGCGGTGGTGCGCAACGCCGCCAGGATCTCGGCGCGACCACGGGCGTGCGCGGCGCCGGCGAACTCGGCATCTTCGACCGACCGCTGGGCTTCGGCTGCAGATCCTCGGCTCATACCCCCGATGCTGTCCGGTGCGCGGTCGCATCGCAACCGTGCCGGCTCGCTGCTCGTGCGCGCCCCAGAGTGAGCCGAGCCCAGCCGGGTCGCTAGATCTGACCGTGCCGCGGCGGCGGTGTGGCGGACAGCGTGTGCCGGCCGATGTGCTGCAGTTTCCAGCGCGTCGGGTCGTGCAGTGTATGGGTGCGCGCGTCACGCCAGAACCGCGACAGATTGGCCGACGCAGCCGTGCTTCGGGTGCCGCCCAGTTCGAACAGGCCGTTGGCGGCGTCGAGTGCCGCCCGGACCGCGGCCACCTTGGCCACCGCGACGGCGATCGACGCGGTCACCGCGGCCTGCGCGGAGGGCTGGTGGCCGGCGATGTCGACCCGCCGCGCGGCCTCGGCGAGCAGCGCCTGCGCCCCGCGCACCGCCACCGTCAGCTCGCCTGCGAGGTTGACCAGCGTCGAATCCTGCGCCGCGGTTTCGGTGCGCGCTTCGAAATGCGGCCTGGCGAGGCCAACCTGGCGAACCCCTGCGGCGAGCGCCCCGGTGGCCACACCGACATCGATCGCACTGTGCCACAGCTGTGCCCGTGCCCCATAGGTCGTCGGCTCGGCGAAGATCGGCGAGAACGGCAGCACATGTGCCGCGGGTACCAGCACCTCGTGAAGGGTCACCGTCCCCGACGCGGTGGTGCGCTGACCCATGCCGTCCCAGTCGTCGACCACCTCGACGCCTTCGGTGCCGCGCCTGACAAACGCGACGGCCTTCGGTGTGGACGCGGTGGGCGGTCCGTCGGAACCATCGCTCAATGACGCCCGCACCAGCACCCAGTCGGCGAAAAGCGCTCCGGTGCAATAGAACTTCCGACCGGACAACACGTAGTCCCCGGACGGGCGTGCCGTCAGCGTCGTGGTGTCGACGTCGATCGGGTTCGGGCCCCGCTCGGACTGCGCGTTGGCCAACAGTGCCCCCGACCGCACCTGCTGGTAGAAGTGTGCCTTCTGCTCGTGGGTGCCCTGCAGGCGCAGGGCCTCCAGAAACGTGAAGTGGGAGTGGGGGATCTGTGCCAGCGAGGGGTCCGCGTGGGCGATCAGCCGGAAGACCTCGGCCACCACCGCGGCGGACGCGTCGATGCCGCCGTACTCCGTCGGCACCGTGATCGCCAGCAGACCGGACGCCTTGACGGCCTGCACCTGCTCGTGGGGCAACTGCCGCCGGGCATCTCGTTCACCGGCTTCGGATTCGAATTCGGCGGCGAGCTTGGCCGCGATGTCGAGCGCCGCGTCGCCGGACTCGATGCGGGTCATCGCGGCGAGCCCACGAAGGGAATCGAGGCGGCTGCCGGAGCGTGGCTGCCGCCGCTGAACAGTCCGCGCTCCCGCAGGATCGGTAGGACGCCTTCCCCGAACCAGAACAGCTCCTCCAGGTGGGGATAGCCCGAGAAGATGAACTCGTCGATCCCGGCGTCGGCGTACTCGCCGATCCGGTCGGCGACCTCGTGGTGGCTGCCGACCAGGGCGGTGCCCGCTCCACCGCGGACCAGACCGACCCCCGCCCACAGGTTCGGCGCGACCTCCAGGGAGCGGGCATCATGCCAAGTACCGTTGGCGCGGTTGTCCTCGTGCAGGGCCAGCATCCGTTGCTGCCCCTCGGATTCGCTGCGGTGCAAGCCCTTCTGGGCGTTGGCGACGGTGGCCTCGTCCAGGGCGCCGACCAGCCTGTCCGCCTCCGACCAGGCCGCGTCGGAGGTGTCCCGGGTGATCGTGTGCAGCCGGATACCGAAGCGCACGGTGCGGTGCTGCCGATCGGCCAAGTCCCGGATCCACTCAACCTTGCGGCGCACCGCGTCCGGCGGCTCTCCCCAGGTCAGGTACACATCGGCGTGGCGAGCCGCGACCGGGCCCGCCGCGGCCGAACTGCCGCCGAAGTACAAGGGTGGCACCGGGGCCGGCAGGGTCGCCAAGGCGGCCTCGTCGACGCGGATGTGCTCACCGTCGAAGGACACGGTCTCGCCGGCCCACAACCGGGTGACCACCTCCAGGAACTCGTCGCACCGCCGGTAGCGGCCGTCCTTGTCGAGATAGTCGCCGAACGATCGTTGTTCGTGAGCCTCCCCGCCGACGACCACGTTGAGCAGCAGGCGTCCCGGTGCGTGGCGGGCGAATGTCGCGGCCATCTGGGCCGACAAGGTCGGGCTCACCAAACCGGGCCGGAACGCCACCAGAAAAGCCAGTGATGTCGTCTCCCTGGCCAGGAGCGCCGCCGTGATGAAGGCATCCTCACACCACGCGCCGGTCGGGATGAGTGCACCGGTGAAACCGAACGTCTCCGCGGCGCGGGCGATGGATGCCAGATAGTCGATGGAGGCGTCGCGGTCGCTGTGTGCCGCGCCGGCCGGCGTCCCGTGGCCGCCGCCGACGATCAGGCGGCTGTCACCGTAGGTCGGCAGGAACCAGTGCAGGGTGAGCGTCACGGTGCCGCCGGTCCGGTGCAGTCACGGCGGCCGGGTCTGGGACGGGTCACGGGAATCACCGCGAAATGGTGCCCGTTGCGCGGCGTCCGGGTCGCGGGTTTGTCTCACCGCGATCAAAAGGCCGGGTCGGACCAGATCAGGGGCGCAGGAACCGCGCCGGGCTGTCGTCGAGTTCATCCCACCAGGTGGTGTGTGGTGGCGGCCCCACCGTGCCGGTACACGGCGAGGCGAACGATCGGTCGCGGTAACCGGTGATGCTGACCTCCTTGTCGTGCTCCCAGGTGACGAAGTGCTGACGCACCAGCTCCAGGTCGAAATCGGGATAGTCGGTCAACGCCATCAGGTCGCGCACATAGTCGGTCTGGAAATCGATCTGCGCGGCGACCCCGTCCACCTCGGCGTACCTGGCCAGCCACGCCGCGACGTCGGCGGCCATCGCCTCGGCCCCCGGCAGAGGCAACCGGCCCAGCACCACGTCACGGGCGACGAACGCCTGCGCGTCGAACATGGAGAAGGTGTAGAACTGGTCCTGCATGCCGAGGTAGATCAGCTTCGGATTGGCCTTCCACACCAGGCCCTTGTACAGGCCGGCGGGGTAGAGGTTGTTCGTCGTGGTGAGCCTCAGCTCGGGATCGACGAACGGGAAGTGGTGCCGGTAGCCGGTGCACAGGATGATCGCGTCGACGTCGCGGCTGGTGCCGTCGGCGAAGTGCGCTGTGCGGCCGTCGACGTGCTGCAGCGCCGGGACCTCGGAGACAGCGTCGGGCCAGCCGAACCCCATCGGGTTGTTGCGGTAGGCGATGGTGACCGAGGCGGCACCGTACTTCGCGGACTGCAGCGCGATGTCCTCGGCGGAGTAGCTACTGCCGAGAATGAGCAGGTCCTTACCGGAGAACTCGAGCGCGTCGCGGAAGTCGTGCGAGTGCAGGATGCGGCCGGGAAACGACGCGAAGCCGGGATACTCCGGCACGTTCGGGACCGAGAAGTGGCCGGTGGCCACGATGACGTGATCGAAAGCCTCGGTGCGAACCCTGCTTTCACCGGACTCCCAGGACTCGACGGTGACGGCGAACGTCTGCGCGGCGTCGTCGAAGGACACGTGCCGCACCGCGGTGTCGAACCGGATGAACTGGCGCACGCTGCTTTTCTTGGCCCGGCCCGCGATGTAGTCGAAGAGCACCTCGCGCGGCGGGAACGACGGGATCGGCCCGCCGAAATGCTCGTCGAAGGTGTAATCGGAGAACTCCAGGCACTCCTTGGGTCCGTTGGACCACAGGTAGCGGTACATGCTGCCGTGCACCGGATCGCCGTGGACGTCCAGCCCGGTGCGCCAGGTGTAATTCCACAACCCGCCCCAGTCGCTCTGCTTCTCGAAGCACACGACCTCCCCGACGTCGACCCCGTCGAGACGAGCCTGTTCGAAAGCGTGCAGTTGGGCCAGGCCGCAGGGGCCTGCACCGATCACAGCGGTCCGGGACATGAATTCCTCCTTGATGAGGTCACGAGCGCGGTCGGGTCTTGTCGGGGTCGTAGAACGGGATGGTGGTGACGGTCGCCGGGATGCGTTTGCGATGACCGTCGAGCTTGCCGACCTCCACTCGGGTTCCCGGTGCGGCGTGCTGAACGGCGATGCGGCACAACGCGATGGTGGCGCGCAGCACCGGTGATCGGACGCCGCTGGTGATCACCCCCACCTGGGCACGACCCACGTGTACGCAGTCGCCGTGGTCAGCGGTCTCGTTGCCGTCCAGCCGGAGACCGACCAGGACCCGCTGCGGGTGGGCCCTGCGTTCCGACAGCGCAGCGCGTCCCACGAAGTCGTCGGCCTTGGTCTTGAGCGCGACGGTGAACCCGATGCCGGCCTCGAACGGGTCGGTCTGCTCGTCGAACTCGTGGCCTGCCGCCACCAGGCCCGCCTCCACGCGCAGCATCTCCAGGGCTTCGAGACCGAGCGGCGTCAACCCGTAGGGACCTCCGGCCTGCCACAGCCGGTCCCACAGTGTTTCGGCGTCGGCGGGATGCACCCACAATTCGAATCCCAGCTCGCCGGTGTACCCGGTCCGCGATACCAGCAGCGGTGCGCCGTCGGGCCCGTCGAGCCGACCGATCAGGAACCGGAACCACCCCAGATCGCGCAGCGCCGGCTGAGCGGGCGGGGTCCAGATCAGGTCGGCGAGCAGGTCTCGGCTCGCGGGGCCCTGGACTGCCAGGTTGTGCAGGTGATCACTGGAGTCCTTGATCCACACCCGTTGCAGTCCGAGGTGTTCAGCCTGGGTGCGCAACCAGGTGCCGTCGTACGGGTCGCCGCCGATGACACGGAAGTTGTCGTCCCCGAGCCGCAGTACCGTGCAGTCGTCGAGCACGCCGCCGGTTTCGGTGCACATCGCCGAGTACACGACCTGACCGCGGGCCAGCCGGCGGATGTCGCGGGTGAGGGTGCCCTGCAGCAGCGCCTCGGCGTCCGGGCCGAGCACCTCGAACTTGCGCAACGCCGACAGATCCATCACCGCGACCCGCTCACGGCACGCCCAGTACTCCTGGTGCGGGCCGTGGTTGTCGAAGCTGTTGGGCAGCCAATAGCCTTGATACTCGGTGAAGTTGGTGGTCATCGCACCGGTCCGAGAGGCGAAGGCCGTGGGCTTGGTCAGCACCGGCTCGGAATCCGGCGTCAGCCGGTGTCCCACCGCCACAGAGAACCTCCTGGTGGAGTCGTAGACGCGGAGATGGATGTCGGTCGGCAGCCATCCGTTGGCGGGGTCGATGTCATCCGGGCAGGCCGACGAGGCGCACACCAGATCCGTGCAGGCGCGCAGCAGCACGTAGTCGCCCGACCTGGACCAGGGTTCCCCGGTGATCAGCTGATGACGGGCGTCGAATGCGGTGTTGTAGAACAGGTTCAACGCCGGCCAACCCGGTCGCGCGGCCACCCCGAACCCGGACAGCGCGGCGTTGAAGTTGTCGGTGCAGTTGACGTGGCCGGGATAGCCCATGTCGGCGTAGTACTTCGCCGTGCAGGCCAGGGCGAACGTGTCGTGCCGGCCCACCGTGTCACGCACCACCTCGACGAGGGGGCGCGCCCGCGAATCGAAGAACCGCCCGGACAGGCCCGGCTGCGGGTAGGCGCCGCCGCCGACCGTCCTGGTGGTCGTCGCGTCCAGCCCGAACTCGCGCCCATCGGCCAACGCGCGAGCGTCGAAGGCGAGGAAATCCGAGCACTGGCGTCCGGCCACATCGATGATCTGGATGAACTGACCGGTCTTGACCTGGTAGGAGCACGCGGTGGCGGCATCGATTCGGGCATCCCACAGCGGTTCGGCCAACGGCGCCGGAAGTTCCCGGGCCTCGGGTCGTCGCGGGTCGGCCCGGTGGACCTCGACGCGTACCTCCGACGGGGGGTTGGGCTCGCTGTCGGTGACGGCCATCGGGTGCGCCGGTGCGCCGATCAACACCATGGCGTCGGCGTCCACCGTGAAGCCGACCCGGGACCCGGCCGGCGAACGCCCATCGAACAACCGGGTGGCCGTCGATGATGTCTGGGCAACAGCGTGTTTCGACAGCAGCGAGAGGATGCGCGCCGCCGCGTAACCGTTCTCGTCGGGCCCGGGAACCAGGCCGCGCAGCACCGTCGCGGCGGCATCGGCGCGGGCACCCGCGACCGCCCGTGGATCGTCGGCGAGCACCGTCAGTTCCGCGGGCTGCCGGCCGTACTGGTCGATCACGTCGAACCGGTCACCACCGAACACCGCAACGGCGGTCACCGACCCGGGTGCCACCCGGAAGAGTTCCACCACAAGGCGTTCAGGGCGCGAACGACCGGTAGCCGACGTAGAAGGCGAGCGCCCGGTCCGGCGTGGAGAACAGGATGCGCGAACCCTTGGGGAAGAAGATCGCGTCCTTCTCCCTGGCGATCTGGACCTGGCCGGTGTCGGGGTTCTCCAGCCGGAACTCACCTTCGAGCACGATCTTCATCTCGTCGTAGTCGTAGTAGTAGTCCAGTGCGGCATCGGTGTTGCGCAATTCGAAGTAGCCCGAACACATCGGCACCCCGTCGGGATTGGCGTAGACATCGTCGATGAAGCCTTCGGTGCCCGGGTACTGCTCGAGCGGCATCTGCGGAAGCTTCTGCCAGAAGCCTGATGTCACCAGAAAGGTGGGGGCGGCGGTACTCGTCATGGACCCTCCAGAGTGATCTCTGCGATGAAACATCGTCTGATGAGAGGAAACCACGGGCGCGTTTCGAGGAGATTACCCGCGGTAGCGGGCGCGTTTCGTCGGCGTCAGATCATGTTCTTGCGGGTCAGCCAGCGCATCGTGGGCCAGCCGATGAACACCGGCAGCCAGCAGGTCAGGATCCGGTACAGCAGCACGGCCGGCACCGCCACCGCGGCCGCAACGCCGAACGCGGCCAGGCCGCCGATCAGAGCGGCCTCCACCGCGCCGACGCCTCCGGGGGTCGGGGCAGCCGACGCGAGCGTTCCGCCGATCATCGTCACGATGGTGACGGTCACGAAGCTGGTGTCACCGCCGAACGCTTCGATACTCGCCCACAGAGCCAGTGCTCCACCGAGAGTGGTTGCCGCACAACCTAATACGATGACTGCCAGGCGCCGAGGCTCCCGGGCCAGCGCCTTGAGGTCGTTGAGGACCTCCTGCAGCCTCGGTCGGACGGCGGTGCCCAGCCAGCGCCGCAGCTTCGGTACGAACAGAAAAACCCCGACCGCCCCGAGAGCCGCACCGGCGATCAGATACAGCACAGTGGCGCTCGGCACGAACCGGGACAGATCAGCCGAAATCCCCACCGCGGTGCTGAAGATGATCAGCAGCGTGATGTGGGTGAGCACCTGAACCGACTGTTGCAGAGCCACAGCCGTGGTGGCGCGCAGCGCGCCCAGCCCGCCCTTCTGCAGGAACCGGGTGCTCAACGCCAGACCACCCACCCCGGCCGGTGTGGTCGTGGCGGCGAACGTGTTGGCAACCTGCATGATGGTGAGGTGGCGGAAGCTGACCAGTCCGTCCGCGCACGCCCACAACGCCGCCGCCGCGCCCAGGTACTTCAGTGCCGACACCGCCAGACCGGCCAGCGCCCACCACCAGTTCGCCGACCTCAGCTCGGAGAAGAACACCGGCACCGAGCTGATGAACGGGTAGGCGACATACACCAGCGCCACCAGCAGCACCATCTGGATGAGCTGGTTGCGGGTGAACCGCGTGATCGTCGCGGTCGTGATTTGATCGGCACCGGTTTGGCGCTTCACCTCATCGCGGATCGTCGACATCGTGGCGCCCGCGTCCGGCACCGCCATTCGGACGCGTCTGGGCAGCGCCGTCTTCGTCAGTCGGCGGGACGCGGCCAGCACCGGCTCGAAGCCGAACACCGTGATCGCCGCGGCGACGGATTCGGCGGCGCCGTACAGATCGGTCGTGGTGATCAACAGCTGCGCGATGTCGGTGTGCAGATGCGCGTCGGAGGCGCCGTACTCGGCGTGAATGAAGCCACCGAACAGTGGGGTGCCGTCGAGCACCGTGATCGACTTGGCGCGCAGGTCGCCATGCGAGATCTGCTGGCTGTGCAGCACGGCCAACGAGTCCCACACCCGCGCCACCGGAGTGCTCTCGACACACTCGTCGATCGGTGTCCCGCGGGCCGGCTTGTGTGCATACACCGTCCACCCGCGGTCCAGCGTCGCCACCGCGATCGGCGCGGTGTTCGACATGCCCAGGTCGCAGACCGCCAGCGCCATCAACGCGCGGTGTTCGACGGCCCTGCGCATCGAGGTCTGCAGCGGAGCGGTCTCACTGTCGCGCAGCCGCAACTTGCGCCAGAACTGCCGCAGAAATCCGCCGCCGCGTTGGTGTGGCCCGTACAGTTCCACGATCACCGTCGACGGCGCCTCGTCGGAGCCACTGCCGTTGATGGCGTGCAACACCAACGGGCCACGGCCCGCCGGACGCACCACATTGAGCGCCGTGGCCCGGAACCCCCGCCGCGCCAGCGCGCGCACCGTCCCGTCGAGCGGTACCTCCAAAGCAGGAGTGCCGACCACGAGCACCACGAGCGCACCGACGAACCAACCGACCGCGAGCCCGAGCAGGGTGCGTGCCGGCACCACCGCACTGACCACCAGATGGATCGGTACGAACGCCAGCAGCAGCGCCCACCACCACCGACGCCATCGCGCAGGCAGCCACGGACCCGACACCGTGAGCACGGCCGCCAGCATCGCGATCCACCGGGGGTCGTCGAGGAACTGGGACAGCACCGTGTCGAGACGGTCGTTGAGATCGAAATGCCACTTGGGTGCGGCGATGCCGTTGCCGGTGATCGACAACGCCAGCAACGCGATCACACCGGCGGCGGCGTACGCGCCCAGCATCCGCCACTGCCGGGAGACGATGAGCCCGATCAGGATGATGAACGGCAGCGCCAGGATCGCGACACCGTAGACCAGATAGACGATGTTGGACTGCGTCGGGCTCAACACACCGACGATCTCGGAGATGGACCGCTCCAGCGTCTCCCACTCGTAGCGGGTGATCAGCGAGCTGGTGACCACGACGACGAGGAACACGCCCGACAGGGTCAGGCGCAGGATGTCGTTGGTGCGTCGGGTCAACGGCTGCAGCAGGCTGCCCGAAACCGTGACGTCCTGCCCGTCAACCCGCATGTGGCCCGTCAACTCGCATCAGGCAAGGATCTCTCCGATCGTCGTGTGAGCCGACATCGGCTCACCGACAAAATAGCGACTGTTCGGTGACGATCGGTACACGCAGAAGGGGCGCCCCGGCCGGGGCGCCCCTTCTGCAGTGGTCAGCGGGCCGGCGTGGCCGGCACGCCTCAGCGGATGTCGAGGTAGTAGACGTGGCCGACCACCGTCCGCTGGTAGGTGTGGTCGTAGCGGTCGTCGCGGATGGTGTCACGCAGTGCCGGACCGCGATAGATGCTCACCACGTCGGCCTGGTCCACCGGGGTATCGGAGAGGCGGTTGACGATCACCCGATTGCCCGCCGCCTCGAGCATGGTGATGGTTTCCGCGGCGTCGCCGCCGGGCATCGGCGCGGCCGCGGCGGGGGGCGCAAAGCTCACCAGTGCGGCGGTCAGAGCGGCGGCAACGGCGGCAGTGACCTTGGCGGTTGTGCTGTTCACGACGGTGGTGCTGTTCATGATGGGGCCTGCACTTTCTCGATAGTCGGGCATCTGAAAGTGGGTGTGGTCGTGCGCGCCGTGCGTTACACGACGCCTCAGCGCCGGGCGCGCAGCCGCGGCGCGAGCCCGGATGCGCGGACGGCACGGCGTTCGATCGCCGCGCGCACCGCGGACTCGGTGCCGACGACGCGGACGTGCTTCTTGGCGCGCGTGACCGCGGTGTAGAACAGCTCGCGGGTCAACAGCCGCGAGTCCGGCGTCGGCAACAGCACGGTGACGTCGTCGGCCTGACTGCCCTGCGCTTTGTGGATCGTCATGGCGAACATCGTCTCGACCTCGCCGAGCCGACTCGGGGCGAACCGCAGCGCGCCGATATGGGCCCGCAGGCCGTCCGGGGCTGCGACCACGACCCCGGTGTCACCGTTGTAGACGCCCAGACCGTAGTCGTTCGCCGTGACCAGCAGTGGCCGCCCGGGATACCACTGCGACCACTGCGGCTGTCCCGTGCGGTCAGCGAGCCAGCGTTCCACGCGCCGGTTCCACTGCGTCACCCCGAACGGGCCGCGGCGGTGCGCACACAGCAGCCGGTGACCGTCGAGCACCGCGAGCGCGGCGCCCGCATCGCCGAGCACGGCGGCCCGGCGCAGTTCGTCCGCGCGGTCCGCCAGCGGCACCCGCAGCGCCTCCTCCGGGTCCTCGGTGTCCAGCCATGCCACCGCGTCCCCGCCGTCGCGGAGCAACTGCACCGCGGCATCGCCGTCCCCGGCGCGGATTGCGTGGGCCAGCGCACCGATCGTCTCGCCGAACCGGTGCGGGGTCTTGAGCTCGACCACACCGTCGGAGCCCAAGCCCTCCACCAGGTCGGCCAGAACGGCGCCCGCGTCCACCGACGCCAACTGGTCGGGATCACCGACGAACACCAGGCGGGCGTCCGGCCGCACCGCCTCCAACAGCCGGGCCATCATCGTCAACGACACCATCGAGGTCTCGTCGACGACGATGACGTCGTGCGGGAGACGGTTGTCGCGGTGATGACGGAACCGCGACGAGGTGTTCGGCCGACTGCCCAGCAGCCGGTGCAGCGTGGTCGCCTGCAGCCCGGACAGCCGGCGCTGATCGAGCACGGCGAGCCTGCCGACCTCGGCGTGCACCGCGTCCTGCAGCCGGGCCGCCGCCTTGCCGGTGGGCGCGGCCAACGCCATCCGCGGTGGTGCGCCGCCGGCGACCTCGGCCTGCTCGGCGATCGCGGCGAGCAGGCGCGCCACCGTCGTGGTCTTGCCGGTGCCCGGACCGCCGGTGAGCACGGTGAGCGACTGTCGTAACGCGACTTCGGCGGCCGCGCGCTGTTCTTCCCAGCCGTCGGGAAACAGTCGCCCGAGCCCGGGGACGGGACCCCGTGGCGGGCCGCCCAGCAAGGCCAGCACGTCGTCGCAGACCTGCTGCTCCTCGCGCCAGTAGCGGTCGAGGTAGAGCAGATCGGTCGACGGGTCCGAGTGCACCCGCAGCACACCTTCCTTCGCCAGCGGGCTGGCCTGCACGGCATCCACCCACTGCGCCGGTGCCGGCCACGGGAGCTCGGGTATGCCGACCTGGGCGGCGATCTCCCGCAGGTCCACGCACACCGATCCACCGCGCAGGGCCCGCACCGCCAACGCCACGGCCAGCGCAACCCGGTCGTCACGATCCTGGGTCAACGCGCAGAGCCGTTGTGCCACACGCAGATCAGCGGGCTCGAAGAGTTCCGCATACGCGTCGAACGTCATGGTCTGCCCGCGTCCAGCAGATCCGACAGCGCCTCGACCAGCGACGCGGGTGGTCGCCAGCTGAACACCCCGGCGGGATGGCCGTCGGTGATCGGGGTGTCGGGGCCGCACATCCCGCGTACGAAAAGGTACAACACCCCGCCGAGGTGGTGATCCGGCCGGTAACCGCGCTGTCGCCAGCGCAGGAAGCGATGCAGCACAACGCAGTACAGCAGAGCCTGGAGCGGATAGTCGGAGTGCAGCATCGCCTCGGTCAGCCGGGCCGGTCCGTAGTCCGCCGCGGTGAGCGGGCGGGACGGATCGCCCAGCCAGTTGGTTTTGTAGTCGACAACCAGGTAGCGCCCGTCGATCCGCAGCACGACGTCCAGCGACCCGGTCAGGTATCCCTTCAGCGACTGGGCGGCCAGCGCGGCGCCGGTCAGCCTCTCGGCGTACGGAGCCAGCGGATCTGCCGCCGGCAGATGTTCGGCCAGCAGCTGCCCGACGTCGGCAAGCGAGATCGTGGGGGCCGAGGTCGTGGGGGACAAGGTAGTGGGGGCACGGTTGCCGCCGGCGCGGCGGTCGCCACCGGCGAGCGGGAACTCGAAATCCATCTCCCGCAGCCGGTCTCGCAGTCCTATCGCCCGCAGTGTGGTCCCAGATGCCAGCGGACCGAGCGAGGTGTCATGCATCGGGACCAGCGCGGCGGCCAGCTCGGCGGGTGCGACGCCGACGGGCCACCACAGCGAGTGCTCGCGCACCTTGGACTCCAGCTCGGCGGACAGGTCGGCGGCGAACGGATCGGCCGTCTCCAGTACCGCGTGCACCAGCGTGCCGAAGGTGGCGCCCATCGGAAGGTCGGCCATCGGTGACGGCACCCGATCCCTGTCGTCGGTGCTCCGGTCGGGTTCGCCCACCGGAACCTCACCGGCCTCGTCGTCGAGTTCGACCACCTCCGCTTCACTGGTCACCCCCGCCGCCTGATCGGCTTCTGCGGCCCTGATCAGACCCGAGTACGACGTGCGTCGCCACGTCGTGTCGATGTGCCGGTGGAAGTGCCGAACATCCAGATGTGCCGGTGGCGGCGGCAATTCGACCGCGGCAGCCGGCGCGATAACCGACTCTTCCAGGACAGGGCCGCCCGCGTCGGCCCATGCGCGTAGCAGCGCCATGGCGTCCGGATCGTCGATCCGCGGGGGATCGCAGCGGTCCGGGACGGCGGTGTCCCCGGGTGCGCGGCCGCGCAACAACCGCGACAACCCGCCGTTGGGTTCGTCGTTCGACGGTGCCCACCACGCCACCACCTGAGACTGTGCCCGGGTCATCGCGACGTAGGTGAGCCGGACGTCGTCGCCGGCCGCCTCGCGGCGGCCCTGCTGTTGGGCGGCCGCATGATCGGGGCTGCGCTCGCCGCCGATGTGCAGACACCGGGTGTCACCGTCGTGAAACGTCACCACCTCGCGGGTCTGGACGTTGCGGTTGAACGCGAACGGCAGATACACCACCGGGAACTGCAGACCCTTGCTCACCCAGACCGTCATGATCTGGACCGCCGCCGCGTCGCTGTCGAGACGGCGGTTTCGTTCGACGGCGCCACTGCGTTCGTCGCGCTGGGTGTGCAGCCAGTCCCGCAGCGCGGGCAGGCTGAAGTGTTCGCGGTGCGCGGTGCCGTGTAGCACCTGGGTCAGGTGCGCGAGGTCTGTCATGTGCCGCTCACCGTCCACCCAGGACAGCACCCGCGCGCTCATTCCGCGCAGCTGCGCGGCTTCGAACACCGCGGCCACGCCGCGCTCCCGGGCGAAATCGGCCCACTGCCGCAGCGTCTCGGCGACCCGGTCGGTCAACATGTCGCCCTCGGCGGCAAGGGTTTCGGCTGTTTCGCCGAAGAACATTGTGGCGGCCGCCGCCCGCACCAGGCCGGGCCGGTGCGGCTGATCGAAGGCCTCCAACAGGCACAGCCAATCCTCGGCGGCCGGGGAGGCGAAGACGTCGGAGTCGCCGGTGTACACGGCCGGCACACCGGCCGCGGTCAGCGCGGCGAAACACGCGTGCCCGTCGCGGTGGCTCTCCACGATCACCGCGACGTCTCCGGGCTGCAGCGGCCGGTCGCAGAACTGCGCCCCGCCGGCCAACAGCGCCGCGACGTCGGCGGCCAGGTCCGCCGGGATGTGTTGGCGCAGGGTGTCGATCGGGATCACGCGATCGGGCCGCGTGCCGAACTGCTCCCGGGTGACCACCCGCAACCGGAACGGCGCGTTGCGCGGTGCGCCCTGCAGGCGGTGCTCACGGTGGTCGGCCTCGACCCGGCGCACCACGATGCGCGGGTCGCCGAGCTGCGCATCGCGCATGACGGCCTGCAGACTCTCGACCAGCGGCCCGTCGCTGCGGTAATTGGTGCCCAGTGTCCGCTGCGCGCCGGCCGTCGCCGCCGCGTGCAGATAGGTGACGATGTCACCGCCGCGGAAGGCGTAGATCGCCTGCTTCGGATCACCGATGAGGATCACGGTCGACCGTTTGCTGAACGCGCAGTCGATGACCTGCCACTGCACCGGGTCGGTGTCCTGGAACTCGTCGACCATCACGATCGACCAACGGCGCTGCATCCGGGACCGGGCCGCCGAGTCCGCCGGCTGCAGCGCGCCGGCCAACCGCGCCAGCAGATCGTCGTAGTGCAGGATGCCGAGACGACGTTTACGCGTCTCAAGCTCCGCGCACACCGCCCTGGCGAACCGCACCCGCACGAACGGGTCCGATCCGGGAGGCGGATCGGCGGGACGAAGCTCGGCGTGGGCGTTGCCGACCACCTCGCGCGCCAGGCTCAGGGCGGCGTCATAAGACAGCAGCGGTTCGTCGCGGTCCTGCCCGAAATGTGCGAGGTAGAGGTCGTCGACGATCTCGGTCACCAGATCGTCGAGGCTCTCCACCAGCTCGACCCCGGAGTCGGTGTCGCCGGCCACCCCCAGCGATCTGAGCACCAGCTGACAGAACTGGTGCGTGGTCGCGATCGTCGCGGCGTCGAAACCGGCCAGCGCGTCCCGCAGCCGCTGCCGGCGCGCGGCGAGCTCGTCGGCGCTGCCGGCGAGCAGATGAGCGATCACCGGGTTGTCGGCCGCATCAGCCGGATCGTCGAATGCCCGGACCGCATCCGAGATCTGGGAACGCACCCGCTCGCGCAACTCCTGGCTGGCTGCCCGCCCGAACGTGATCAACAGCATCTGATCGAGGGTGGCCACGCCCTCGGCGACATACCGGGCGACCAGGCCCGCCAGCGCGAATGTCTTGCCGGTGCCCGCGCTGGCCTCCAGCACCGTGGTGGTTCCCGGACCCGGCAACGGACCCAGCAGATCGAACGGTTCCATCACGGCGCCGCCCGCTCGGCGCGTAGCACCGGCAACCACAGCCGTGCCGCGAAGTCGGGCAACCCGGCGGCGACCAAACCGTCCAGCGGAAAGTTCGGACCCCACACCCTGACGTGTGCGGGTTCGCAGTCCTCACCCGGGAATCGTCCGGTCTTCCATTTCCAGCCGGCCTCCCGGGCCGGCGTCCCCCGGTGGTACTCGGTTTCGGCCCACGCATAAGATGTCTTGAGCGGCAACGGGATCGGTGCGCGGCGGCCCGCATCGTAGAGCGCGACCAGATCACGCAGGACCTCCACCGCGGACTCCGGAGGGCCGAGTAGGCGCTGCCGGACACCGTCACCTCCGCGCCCGCCACGGCCGATGCACACCGCTGAACGATCCCCGCCGGGGTGATCAGCGGTCAACGCCACCAGGTGAATCCACGATTCGAGCAGATGTCTTCCGTCGAGTTTCGAGTACGTCACGGACACCAGACGTCCGCCGTAGAGCCTGGGCACCGTGCCGGTGACGCGGCGGGTCGGACCGATCGAGACGTCGACGTCGACCGCGCTGGGCTGCGGCGAGCGGTGCTGCCGGGCCGCCGCCGCCAGCGCGGCGGAACGCGCCGTGATCTGCTGGGCCTTACGCCAACCGAGGCGACCCGGCGGCAGCGAGCCGCGCCGCCATTCGGCCTGCTGAGCCTGCGCCGCGGTCATACCGCGCAGCATGTCGTCGAGCATGCGGTCGCCGATCTTCCACTCCTGCAACGCGTCGATCTCGACGGGCATGGCGTCCTGGACCGCGTCGACGTCCCAGGGCAGCGTGACGTCCAGTGCGCGGAAGAACCCTTTCACCGGGTCCTTGAAGAACCCGATCAGTTCGTCGAGGGCGACGTCGTCGGGGGCCGGCGGGGGCAGCGGCGCGCCGAGCAGATGCGGGCGGGGTGCGCGGTGCCCGGCCGCGACCCGAGCCGCGGTCAGCACGGTCGGATCGAAGGTGAACGGCTGCTGCGGTGCCGTGCCCAGTCTGCCCGGCGTGACGTTGTCGACGTCGAAGGGCTGCAGCGGGTGTTCGATGTGAACGGTGTCGCGCACCGCGGCCGCGGTGGTGACGTCGAGCGCGTCGAGCAATTCCACCACCGGAACAGCGGGTGGTCTGCGCTGGCCGCTGACCTCGTCGGCACCGGTATAGGTGATCACCAGCTTCTCGGTGGCCGAAGCGATCGCGTCCAACAGCAGCTGCCGGTCCTCGGAACGCGGATCGCGTTCCCCGGTCATCGGCTCACGGGCCAGGACGTCGTCTCCGTCCACCACACCGACGCGGGGGAAGACCCCGTCGTCGAGGCCGATCAGGCAGACCACCCGGTGGGGCACCGACCGCATCGGCACCATCGTGCACACCGTCAAGGTGCCGGTGCGGAAGTTGGCGCGGGTCGGACGGCCGGCAAGGTGACGGTCCAACAACGCCTTCACATCGGAGAGTTGCAACTCGACGTCGGCGTGACCGCCGGCGTCGGTGCGGATCGCGTTGAGTTCCCGCTCCACCTGGCTGAACTGCCACAGATCGTCGTCGGCGACGGCGGTGAGCGCGCCGAGGCCGTCCCGCAGAGTGGTCAACCAACTGTTCAACGAGGCGGTGCCGGAAAGGGATTCGACCACCATCCGTAATTGTTCGACGTAGTCGGCGAGACGTCCGGCGAGCTCGACCCGGTTGCTGCTGACGTCGTCGAGGGGCAGGGTGGTGTCCAACCAGACATGGGAGTCGTCGGACATCGCCACGCCGGCCAGGACCCGGTCGACCCCGAACCGCCAGGTGTTCTGCACGAAGTCGACGCCGAAGGGACGACGGTGGTCCCGGTCGAATCCCCAGCGGATGTTCGCCTCGCGCACCCAGTCTCCGATCGCGTCCAGGTCGTCGTCGGAGAAGCCGAACCGCGACCGCACCGGTGCCGCCTCGGCCAGGTTGAGTACCTCACTGGCGGTGGCGCGCCCACCGGCCAGACCCAGCAGTCGCCGTGCCACGCCCAGCAGCGGGTTGGTCTGGGTGAGCGCGCGGTCGGCGAGCTTGACCCGCAGGCGATGGGCGGGATGGGCACCGTCGACGAGATCACCCAGGCCGAACCCGGCGACGATCAGCGGCGCGTAGGTCTCGATGTCGGGGCACATCACGAGGATGTCGCGGGGCTCAAGGGACGGATCGTCGGCGAGCAGGCCGAGCAGCACCTCGCGCAGCACATCGACCTGGCGGGCCGCGCCGTGGCAGCTGTGAATCTGCACCGAGCGGTCGTCCGGCCGATACGAACGGCCCTGCCGGCCAACGGTATTGGCTGCGATGTCAGCCTGCAGCCAGCCCAGCAGGGTGTCGGGATGTTCGGACGATCCGAGGCAATGGTCGGTGCGCGCACCGCCGGGCAGCAGGCGCTGCAGCTCGCGCAGGTCCCGCCCGAGAGTCGCCAGCAGCGGGTGGCCGACGAGACGGTGGGAGGCATCTTTGTGGCGGGCCACCGCACCGGTGAGATCGCCCAGCGCGTCCCACAGTTGCGCGCTCGGGTGCGGTAGCCACAGGTGCAGGTCGTGGTGGGTGCTGACCGCCTCCAGTAACTCGATCTCGGTCACCGGCAGCCGGGTGTGCCCGAACAGCGAGAGTCGGTCCGGGAGATCGCAGCGCGATTCCCGCAGCCTTGCAACCGTTTCGGCGTGCCTTACATGCGGCGGGACGGCATCGACACGGTCGACGAGGGCCCGGTAGAGCTCGGGCTGCCAGCGCAGGTCGTCGTCGAGGTCCTCGGTGCGACCCTGAATCCAGTCCACGAGAAGGTCGGGCCGTTGCCGGGCGTAGGAGTCGAAAAGACCGGCGAGACGGCGCGCCACGGCATACCGCCGGCCCCGACGCAACGCCTTCTCCTCGCCGTGCGCGAACTCGCCGAGGTGGGTGGCCAGCGTGGCACACCACGGCTCGGCGATGCAGTTGTCGATGACGGTGAGCAGCGGCCACACCATGGTGTCCGGCGACCACGGATCGGCCCGGTCGGTTCCGGTCAGTTCCGCGATCAGCGAGCGCGGGTGGCGGAAGGTGACCCCGGCGCACACGCCGTCCTGTCCGCGGCCGCGACCCAGGACGTGGGAGAGGCGCTGGCTGAGCCAGCGCTCGGTGCCCCGTGCCGACACCAGCACCAGGTCCTCGGCGAAGGGATCGTCGGGTGGGGTGGCCAGCATCGCGGCGAGGCCGTCGGCGAGCCGGTCGGTGCGGTCGGCCCGATGAAGGTGCAGCGCCATCGCGTTCAGCCTACTGCGGGCCTGAAAACGAACCGGTGCGAGCTGGCAGGGCGGCGACGCTCAGTCCGGCTCGATGATGTTGCCGAACCCCGACGTCGAGGTCTCCGGGTTCCCGGAACGGTAGCTGACCCGGTTGTCGACGCCGGATGCGCTGATGATGTCGGCCGAATCGAGGGTGACGGTGTTCTCGATGCCGGACACGATGACCGACGTGCAGGCGCCCTGCACCCGGACGTCGTTGCGCATCCCGCTGATGTTCACCGCACCGCCGTCGCAGAACACGATGCGCTCCGTGCTGACACCGCCGAGACTCACCGAGCCGCCCGCTTGGACCGTGACAACCTTCTCGGTGGAGTCGACGGGGCTGTCCACGCCCACCCTCGGTGGCCCCTCCAGCGGTCCGCCGCCGCCCACCACGGGCGGTTCGCCCCGGCCTGCGGTGGGCGCGGCGGGACGCGGCACCGGCTGCTCGCCGAAGTTCAGGAACATGACCGCGCCCGCAACGCCCACCACCAGCACGGTGACGACCGCGATCGGAACCAGCCACGTCGCCACGGTGTGGGATGGCTTGCGCACCACCCGCTGTGGTGGCGCGTAATACGGCGAGCCGTAGGGCTGGCGCGGCGATCCGTACGGCTGAGACGGCGATCCGTACGGCTGAGACGGTGGTCCGTGGTGCTGAGGTGGGACCGGCACGGTGGGCGGCGATACCCCCTCGGACGGTCCCGTGCCCAACTCGCTGGCCCGGGCCCGGTCGGCAAGCGGACGCTCGAGGTCTCGGATGCGGGCTTCAGGGTCCCCGAACGGCTCCATGCGCAGATGTTTGCACACCTGATCCTCGCTGCTCAACGGTTGAGGCGCGACGGGCCACGGCAAATGTGACCGAACGCTGACCCGGGGTCGGGCCGGGCGATTGGAGCGCCCGCCGCGGTGGTACCCCGGACCCATGGCGGCACCCGGCTTTCTGTGCATTGGCAGCGGGCCCGCGGGTGTCAGCGCGGCCGAGACATTTCGCAGCAGGCATCCGCGGATCCCGGTCCGGATCCTGTCCGCCGACCCGGCGCTGCCCTACGCCAAACCGCCGCTGAGCAAGGAGTTCCTGGGCGGCGGTCACACCAATCTGGATTTGCACAGCGCCGGCTGGTTCCGGCGGCAGAACATCGACCTGCTGCTCGGTGTGACCGTGGCGCACATCGACATCGATGCCCAGCAGGTGATCACGACCGGGGGTGCGCGCCACCCGTACTGGCATCTGGTGCTGGCGCCCGGATCTGCCGCGGTGCCGTTGCGGGTGCCCGGCGCGGACCGCGCACAGCGGTTACGGACGTTCGGCGACGCGGTCGCGCTGAAGATGGCCGCGCGCTACTCCGCCAGCGCCGTGGTGATCGGCGGTGGTCTGGTCGGGTGTGAGGCCGCGGCGTGCCTGGCCGGCCTCGGTGTGGCCACCACCGCCGTGGTGCCCGAATCGGTGCCGCTGCAAAGGCGGTTCGGGACGGATGTAGGCGGGCGCGTCGCCGCGATGCTGGCCCAGTCCGGGGTGCGGGTGGTGTCGTCGACGACGGTGACCGCCATAGACGACACCGGGGTGACCCTGGCATCGGGGGAGCACATCGACGGCGATGTCGTGGTCGCCGCCACCGGGGTGCGCCCCGACATCCGGCTGGCCACCGGCGCCGGTCTGGCGACCCGGGCCGGGCGAGTGGTCGTCGACGAGCACATGCGTACCTCCATCGGCAATGTCTACGCCGCAGGCGATGTCACCCTCGCCCACAACGTCGCGGCGGGCCGGCCGGTGGTCGCCGAACACTGGCGCGATGCCACCCAGCAGGGCCTGATCGCCGGCCTCAACGCGGCCGGTCAACCGGCTGCGTGGAACAAGGTTCCTGGATTTGCCTCTAAGGTAGGCGCTTTCACGCTGTCCTATCGAGGATGGGGCGGCAGCTATGACGATTGCGCGCTGGCCGAGACCGATGAAGGGTTCTGCGCGGTGTACCGGTCCGGCGGCCGGCGGGTCGCGACGCTGGACGCTAGATCCAGTCCCTGCGCTTGAAGGCCAGGAACAACACCAGCACCAGGACGACGATGATGACGCTGCTGGTCAGAAATCCGCCGAAGCTGTCGATGCCCGGGTAATCCACGTTCTGCCCGTAGAATCCGGTGATGGCGGTCGGTACAGCGACGATCGCCGCCCAGCCGGTCAGCTTCTTCATCACGGTGTTCAACCGCGCGTCCTGTAGCGACAGGTTCGTCTCGAACACCGTCGTCACCATGTCGCGCAGCGATTCCGTCCACTCCGAGACCCGCTGTACATGGTCGTAGAGATCGGCATAGAGCGGATCGAGTTCCACCGCGATCTTGGTCTCCAATCGGCGATGCTGGATGGCCAGCACCACCTCACGCATCGGCAGCACCACCCGGCGCAACGCGACCAGATCCTTGCGTAGTTGAAATATGCTGTGCTGGAACTGTTTACGTGGTATCGACTCGTCGAACAGGCTGTCCTCCAGCGATTCGATGCCCTCGTCGAGTCCCTGTACCGCGTCGAAGTGGCCGTCGACCACCACGTCGAGCAGGGCGTGCACCAGCGAGCCGACACCGTACTCCTGGCCCGCGAGCTCATCGAAACGCTTCGAGACCTCGTCCATGTCGAATCTGTCCGACAACCGCACGGTGATCAGCCCCCGCGGCAGCACGAACGCCGAGACACGGTGCTTTTCCAGCGTGGACTCGGTGAACTCGGTGGGCGGAGGTGTCTTGACCGTCACGCCGTAGACGGTGAAGAACGTGTGGGTGCGGTAGACGACGGCCTTGGTGCGTTCGGCGTCGGCGAGGGCGTCCTCGACGGCCCACGTGTTGAGGTGCAACTCACCGGCCAGCTCGGTCAGGATCCCGTGGTCGGGTCCTGAGATGTCACACCACACCAGGGTGTCCTCGGAAGCCAGGCAGTCCGAGATCGCGGCGAACTCGAAATCGTCGGCGGGTTTGCCGTCGCGCCAGATCCGGCCCCGGACGTGAGTCACCCGGACATCATGGCACCGGTGGGCCGCGGGTGTGCTGTGTAGAAGGCGATATGGGCGCACGCGGCGGCCTTCCACGTCATCGATTCCGCCAAGGCCCGGCCCGCGGCCGCAGACCGGCCGGTGTCGCCGACCGCGTCCTGCAACGCCTCGGCGAGGCCCTCGACGGTCGAGGCGTAACGCACCGTATCGCCGAAAACCTCCCGCAGGACTGGCAAGTCACGAGCGACGACCGGCCGCCCGGCCGCGAGGGCCTCCATCGCGGCCAACCCGAAGCCCTCCTTGGTGGACGGAAAAGCGAACACCTCGGCGCCGGCCATGATGGCGGGTAGCTCGTCGTCGGGGACCGCGCCGAGGATGACCGGTCGCCACCCGAGCTCATCGCACCGTTGATCGAAACGGGCGCGGTAATCCCGGTAGTCGAAGAGCGTCTCACCACCGGCGATGACCAGTTGGAGGTTCCGGTCGTGTTGCCGAACCAGATGATGGGCCTCCAGGAGGTCGATGGTGCCCTTACGTGGTTCGATCCCGCCGACAGCCAGTACATACCGCCCCAGTCCGGCGTGCCGGTGACCCCGGTCGGTCGCAGCCGCGGCGGCGATGAACCGGTCGGCCCGCACGCCGTTCGGAATCACCGTGGGCTGCAGTCCCCAGCCTGCGGTCACCTCGGTGGCGACCGCGGCCGACACACAGATCCGCGCGTACGGTTCCACGACGGCTTTCTCGTGGCATTCGACAAGGATCGGGGTGGTGAACTCATCGAGGTGGTGGATGGTGCGGATGCAACTGCCGACGGCGTTGGCGCTGATGCAGTCCTGCGCGTGCACGATGTCGTAGACGTCAGGGGTGAACGCGTCGCGCAGGGTGTCGATCGACCGCACGATGCGCTCGGTGACCGACTCCCCGGGTCGGTCGGCAAACCTGAGCAACCGTACCGTCACCGCCGGATCGACGGCCCTGAAGAAACCGGTGTCACCCTGGCGGGCCAGCGACCAGATGGTGACATCGAGGCCTTCGGCGGCCAGCGCCTCGGCCAGATTGAGGGTGTGCACGACGCCGCCGCGAGGTTTGGTCGAGTAGGTGATCAACGCCACGCGCATCGGTCAGCTCCGCTCCGGCACCGAGTAGGCATCCACCCGACGCTCGGCCAGGTGATCCAGCACCTTACGGGCTCGCGCGATCTCGGCGTCCACATCGATCTCGACGTCAGCCAGACCGCCCTTGGACCGGGTGGTGACCAGCACGTCGCCGCCGGGCCCGACCACTTTGGCCTGGCCGAGAAAACGCAACGATCCCATGATTCCGGTCTGGTTCGCCGAGACCAGGACGACCTGGTTCTCGGCGGCACGGGCACAGTCGTAGAGATCGAACAGCCGCGACTGGCGGTCGGCGGGTAGTCGCGACGCCCGATCGGTGACGCTGGCCGGCCACGCCGACAGCGCGGCGATGATCTGCGCTCCGTCGAGGGCCAGCGTACGGGCGGCCTCGGGGAAGGTCTTGTCGTAGTCGATCAGCATGCCCATCCTGCCGACCGGGGTGTCGAACGCGCCGAACGCGTCACCGGCCAGGTAGGCCATGGACTCGCCGGCCGGCTGGTGCACCTTGCGGTGGGTGCCGAGCACGCCGTCCCCGCACACCGCGATCGCCGAGTTGTAGCGGGCGCCACCGGGCGCCGCCTCGGCGTAGCCGACGCAGACGGTCATCGGGCCCGCCGCAGCGATCACTGTCCTGATCTCGGGACCGTCCGGATCCAGCGCCGGTGGCGGATCGCTCGGGTCGGGAGCGCGCAGATCGCCGATATAGCCGCCGAGGCAGGCGTCCGGGAACACCAGCAGGTGCACGCCGTCCCGCGCGGCGGCCTCGATGATGCCCACCACCTTGGCCACCCCGCGGTCCAGATCACGGCCGAAATGCGCTGCGACGGCCCCTATCCTGGTCGGCGCCATGGCTCACGCGGTCCCCAGCCCGGTCACGCCGGCCGGCAGCGCGGTGGTCACCGCCCCGTCGGGCCAACGCAGACGGATGCCGGGCTCAGCGACGAGTCGGCCGCACCCCCGGGCGACGACCCCGTCGGGTAACGGGGCAGCGCCCTGGTCACCGGTGGTCAGCATGCCGAAGCCGGGGAAACACGTCAGCCAGGATGCCATCTCGACGTCGGCGGGACGCGGAACCGTCGCGACATCGAGCTCGGCGCCGACCCCGGACGCTTCGGCCAGCATCCCCGCGGTCCCTGCGATCCCGGCCATGCTGACGTCCTTGGCCGCACGCGGGCGCGCCGTGGCCACATAGGACATCAGCGCCGCAAGTTCATTTGGGCTGCGGGTGCTCGTCGAGTCCCACTGCCTGCCGTGGTAGCCGGGGCGCCAACCGCCGTTGAGGTCGACGGCCAACCGCACCGCATCGCCGGCCACACCGCCGCCGGCGGGCACCGGATCGGTGGTACGGCCCAGTGCGGTCACCGCCAGCGCGGCCGGCACCCCTACCTGAGTGTGACCGCCCAGCACCGGAACCCGCCACGCCTGCGAGGCGCGGGCCAGCCCACGCACGATGCGCGTCAACACCGACCGGGTCGGTGCGCCGACCGCGTCGAGCAGGCCGGTTGGGGTGGCACCCATCGCGGCGAGATCGTTGACGTTCACCAGCACCGAGCACCAGCCCGCCCACTCCGGATCCCGCTCGACCATCGACGGGATGATCGCATCGCAGGCGGCCACCACATCGCTGCCTGGCAGGGGGACACCGTCGTCTCCGACGAATCCGGCCGGACCCAGCGCACCGGCCATCTCACGCAGCGGCGCGAGTGTCTCGCCCAGGAAGGATTTCGTCGCGACCGCGGCGCGCGAAATCGGATCCATCGGCCATCGCATCACCAGGTGTGGGCGCCCGGCAACGACGCACTCGCCGTGCTCGGTCCAGCCCAGCCCGGTGAACATCGGCCCATAGCGGCGCTGCACAGTGGCCTCGAAGCGCAGTGCCCCGACCGACTCGACATAGGCACAGGCGGCACGGATCAGCGCGGGACCCAGACCCGCAGCCCGGGCGGCCGGATCGGCGACCAGTCTGCTGCCCGTCCACCACCCGATGTCTGGTGTGCAGGCCGGCGCCAACCGGACACCGCCGACCACCGTGCCGTCGGCCCCGACCGCGACCAGCACCGCCGTACGGGGGTCGTCGTCGACGTCGTCGCGGTCGGTTCCGTCGAACATGCCCTGTTCGACGACGAACGACTCCCGCCGCAGTCGGCGGTAGTGCTCGCGTTCACGGTGATCGGCGGGATGGATGAGGAAACGCGCCGAGGAGGGTGGCCGCGTGCCCGCCAGGATGGACAACTCACCCCTGGCCACCGCGCTTCCGGTCGATGAACCTCCGAAAAGCATGTGATTCACCCGCCCAGCGGCTGGAGCACACCGCAGGCGCCGCAGGCGGCGCAGCCGGCCTTCTGGTCGGAGCCGGCCATGCCGGCCAGTCGCAGGCGGTCAGCCACCTCGCGCGACACCTTCTCGACCACCGCGGCGTCGGGCGCCGGCACCCCGTCGATGTCGACAGCCAGAGTGCCCGGATGCGGACGGAAGGGCACCACGAACGGATAGACACCCATCTCGATCAACTCGGCGGCACCGGCGATCAACTCCTCGGTGTCCTCGCCGAGCCCGATGAGAAGATAGGTCGACACCTGGTTGCGGCCGAACACCCGGACCGCTTCCCGCCAGGCCGCCCGGTACTGGGCCAGCGGCACCGTCGCCTTCCCGGGCATCCATCGGCGTCGCACCTCGTCGTCGAGGGATTCGACGTGGATGCCGATCGCGTCCGCGCCGGCCGCGCGCAGGTCGGTGAGCACGCTCAGATCCGCCGGTGGCTCGCACTGCACCTGGATCGGCAGTTGCGGCACCGCCGCTTTGACCGCCCGCACACATCGAGCCAGATGCACAGCACCGCGGTCGGTGCCCGCCGAGGTTCCTGTCGTCATCACCATCTGCGTGACGCCGTCGAGGGTGACGGCTGCCCGGGCCACCTCGGCGAGATCCGCCGGACGCTTCACCGCGGTCGTCGCACCCGCGCGCAGCGACTCCTCGATCGAGCAGAACCGGCAGCGCTGATCGGGGGAGTAGCGAACACAGGTCTGAACCACCGTGGTGGCCAGGACATCACGCCCGTGTAACCGAGCCAACTTCTCATAGCGAACTCCGTCGACCGTGACCAGATCGTAGAATCTCGGCCGGTGGATCACCTCGACATCGAGGCCGGAGTCATGTCCGTCGAACAGAATCCTGTCCCCGTCGAAGGTGAACGGGCTCAACGGGTTACGGGGAATCGCGGCGTTGAGTCCGTCGATCACCAGATGACCGTCGGCGCTGGGCCCGGCACCGGCGCCCCGGCTCAGCGGTGGACGGCCCCGGATGCCGAGCAGCGCGAGATCAACCCGGGTGGATGATTTCGGGGATGTCATTGCTCAGCCTCCTACCGCCAGCCGCAGCCGGGTTGACTCGATCCGGGCTCCGCGCAGGCTCGCGATGATCGCCGCGGCGACATGAGCCGCGTCGCGGTCGATGCCGAGAAACCGGCCCGACCCCCAGGTGTGCATCCAGGGCAGGCCGATGAAGCTCAACCCCGCCACGGTGGTGATGCCTCGGTTCTGCATCGGGCGGCCACCGCCGTCGAACGCGCTGGCCTCGATCCACCGGTAGTCGGGCCGGTACCCGATCGCCCACACGATGGTCGTCACCCCCGCGGCGTGCAGATCCAACGTCGTGGGCTCGGTGTCGGGCTCCCAGACCGGGGTGTAGCGGCTCGGCGGGTCCGCCTGCGCCCCGGTGCGTTCGATGTGAGTGTCGATGTCGTTGCAGATCGAGTTGTACACCTCGTCGGCATGATCGAGGGCGTCCCGCAGTGTCGGCGAGAACCGCAGTGCGGTGCCGTGACCGTCGACCAACGCACCGTAGAGTCGCATCCCCTCGGCAGCGAAGCGGCGCAGGTCGATGTCGCGACCGCCGTCGCGTCCGGTGACGTAGTGGTTGGTCTTCTCGATGGCCGCCTTGCCGCCCGGGTACTCGCCCGCGGGCCGATCATAGAGACCCATCTCGGCCAGCCAGGTCATGCAGTCGCGCCCGCGGTAGAACCGAGCCACTCTGGGGGCGCTCCCCACCGCCAGATGCACCTGCCGCCCAGCCAGATGGAGGTCCTCGGCGATCTGGGCGCCGGACTGACCCGTCCCGACCACCAGCACAGCGCCGTCGGGGAGTTCATCGGCGTTGCGGTACTGCTCGGAGTGAATCTGAGTGACCGAAGACGACAGCGCCCCCGCATAGTTGGGCAGCACCGGAATCGGGTAACCGCCGGTGGCCACGACGGCATGGGTACACGACAAGGTGTCCTGACCGTCATCGGTGCCCAGGGTGAGTTCGAAACCCCCGTCGGCGCCGTGCCGCAACCGGGTCACCCGGGTGTGCGTGCGGACCGGGGCATCGAAGGTGTCCAGCCAGCCGGACAGCCATGCCACCACCTCGTCGCGGGTCATGAAACCATCGGGATCGGATCCGGCATAGCAGTAGCCCGGCAGACGGCAGTGCCAATTCGGCGTCACGAGAGTGAAGTTGTCCCAACGGGTATCCGCCCACGCATGTACCGGTGTCTGCGCCTCCAGCACCACGTGGTCGACACCGGCCTGGCTCAGATACCAGCTCACCGACAATCCGGCCTGACCGCCGCCGATCACCGCGACGGGAATCTGGGTGCTCATGACGCCCCCGATGCGGGGTCCATCGAGACCACCTGCAGGACGGCCTCGCCCGGGTAGCGGGTGGCGGCCTCGACGATCTGTTCGGCAGTGGCGGCCGCAGACGTACAGGCGAAACCGAATTTCGCCAAGACCCGGTCGCCGGCTTCGGTCATCGCGCGTGAGCTACGCTCGACGAAGTCGGTGACGGTGTAGTCGGCCCCCGCGCGCAGATGGTCGTGCACCACCAGGCTCGGTGAATAGCAGTGCTGCTCGACACCGTCGGGCCAACGCACTCGGAACGTCATCTCAGGCACGGGTCAGCTCCCATCCCGGCACAGAGTCGGTATCGGTGATCGGCCCGTAGACGTCGGGCCTGCGGTCGCGCAGATGGAACATGCCGGCCCGCATGGTGCGAAACGTCCCGTCGATGTCGACGTCGGCGACCGCCATACCGCTGCCGAGAAGTGTTGTGGCAAGCACATTTCCACCCGGGTCAACCACTTTCGCGTTGCCCACGTAGCGCAGCGAGCCGAAAGTTCCGCTCTGGTTGGACGCCACCCAGAACACCTGGTTGTCCAGCGCTCTGGCGGAGTCGAACAGATTGAACCGATAGGTCCAGCGGTCGTCCTGCAGATTCTCGGCGGTTGCGGTGCGTGCCGCCGGCCAGGCCGACAGACTCGCGATCACCTGGGCGCCTTTCAACGCCATGATCCGGGCAGCCTCGGGAAAGGCCTTGTCGTAGCAGATCTGCAGGCCGACGCGGCCGACCGGGGTTTCGAAGACGCCATAATCGGTGCCGGCCGAATAGGACATACCCTCGCCCAACGGCTGATGCACCTTGCGGTACGAGCCGTACACTGTCGCGCCGTCGAGTACCGCAGCGGCGTTGTATCGGGTCTCACCGTCGTCGGCGAGTTCACAGAAGCCGATGGCGACGACCAGATCCCCGACGATCCGCTGCACCGTAGCGATCTCCGGACCGTCCAGTCGGATCGCGGGCGGAAGCGACCGGGGCGTACTGCGCACCGTGTCCCCGTGGTTGCCCAGCGACGACAGATAGCCGCCGATCGCTGCCTCGGGCAGGACGAGGAAATCCACCCCCCGCTGCCTGGCTTCGTCGGCAAGCGCAGCGATCACGGCATAGTTCTGGTCCAGGTCGCGGGTGAAGTTGGCGGCCGCCGCGGCGAGTGTCGTCATCGCCCTACACCATGTAGGTGGAGTTGATGATGGCGCCTTTGCGGGCGTAATGGATCAGGGCGTCCTGCACGTCGAGCGGGTGTGCCGGGATCACACCTTCGATAAGATCCTCCTCGCGGCCCCCGTGCAGTGCGAGACCGAACCGGCAGCAGAAGACTGTTCCACCCTCGCCGATGAACGCACCGAGCGCGTCGTTGATGTTCTGCTCACCCGGGAACCCCGAATCTCCGGTCTTCGGAAAGCCGCGCGTGGCAAGGCAATTGATCGAACCCGGGCCGTAGAAGTAGATCGCGGATTCGAAACCCTTCCGCAGCGCGCGGGTCGCCTGGAGCACTGCGACGAAACTGACCGACGACTCGTGGGCGATACCGTGAACCAGGGTGAAGTAGCTCTCCCCGTTCTCGGCCTGGTAGTCCGGGAAGATCTTGGTGCTGCCGTAGATGTTGGAACCCTTGGGCAGCGACGGGTGCGGGATCTCGGCAAGCGAGGTCTTGATGTTCTCGGCGATGGAATCGTCAAAAGGCATGGGCGCTCCTGTGGTCCGGTGACTGTGGCTGTCTCGATTACAGGACCGAACAGTTGCGCATTGGTTGCCGACGGAATACGAACTCGTTAGGGGGAACTCACCGCCGAAATCTCGGAGAAACATCGGCAGCGGGGTGCGGCTACCGGAGGCGGCCTCGCGTGCCGGTGCGGACCGCCTCTCCCGCGCCTGATGCCGGGACTAGATCAGGCTGAATTCCTTTGGAAGACCTTCGATTCCGGCTCGGATCGCGTCGAGGGCCGGCCGGCGTGCCTTGAGCTTGGTGGCCAGATGGGCGCCCGGGTTCAGCGTGGCCGCGGCCTCCTGGGCCACCTGCTGGGCCCGCGCGACGACCTGGTCGGCCGCCACGATCTCGTCGAGCCAGCCCCCGGCGATCGCCTCGTCACCGGTGAACGTCGCCGCCAGCGCTGCACCGCGTTCGAACGCCGCCGGGGTCAGCCGCATCCGCATGATCTCCAGCGCCGAGATCGGGATGGTCATCCCGATCGCCACCTCGATGGCCTGGCACCGGGTTTTCGGTTGGCCCACTCGGTGGTCGGCCGACAGCAGCAGGAACGATCCCATCGCGATGGCGGGTCCGGTGGCGGCGATGATCACCGGCGCCGGGAACGTCAGGGTGCGCAGCGACAACTCGAAGCCGCCGGCAAGCATGCCCAGCGCCAAGTCGGCGTCCCCGGACTGGAACACCGCGAGATCGAATCCGCCACTGAACACCCTCGAATTCCCGGCGAGCACGACGGCCTTGGCCTCGTCGGATTCGGCGCGATCGAGCGCCTCGTTGATCGCCGCCTGCATCGCGGGTCCCAGCACGTTCACCTTGCCGTCATCGAGGGTGACGGTGGCCACGGCGTCCGCGATCTCATACGAAACGGTGCTGGTCATGGATCGAACCTAACAGCGTGGATCCCCGCACCATCGAGCCGGGACCGGTGGAGACCGACGTGAGGAGCGCCCGACCAGCGGTGTGCCGCAGCTCACTCACGACACCCCGGTGGCGGTGAGGGCCGGTGCCGGCGCGGCCGGATCACGAGGCGTCGCCTGGTCGGACACCAGTCGCTCCCCGCGCGCGACCCAGTCGGGATCGGTCCACACGACGTGCTCGGGCAACCGTCGCCAGTACGACGGATGCGCGCGCACAAAGAACTCCACGCTTGCGTGAACGGCAGCGCCGGCCGGAACTCGGCGGAACGACACCGGGTGGGCGCTGCCGGCCAGCGCGTCGACGACATCCGGGGACGGTCGTTGCGGCGGCGGACACACCGCCGCACCCGCGCGAGCGGCGCCGTCGAGCACCCAGTCCAGCGCGATGCCCGAGAGCGGCGCGCACGCGTGATTGCCGCCCGCGACGTCACAGTGCGCGCCCCGGAACCACACCTGCTCCACGATGCCACCCCCACTCGTCTCAGACGGCGTCTCGGACGACCTTGACGTTGGGCAGCGGCACCGACGTCGCCGTCCCCGGCGCCCCCGCCAACCCGGCGGTATCCCACAGGCCGAGGTAGTCGACGTCCACCCCGGCATCGGCGCCGCCCGACAGGTCGGCCGCCAGGCGGGCGAGACGGGCCCAGTCGGTGCCGTCGCGCCGCGTCCGTGGCAGCGCGTAGGTGGCCAGCACATACTCCCGGATCCCGGTGGCCGGCCCGGCGGGGACGTCGCCCACCAGCAGCCCGAACGTGTCGAGCAGACGGGCCAGCGCCCAGGCGCAGGTGGCACCGTGACCGCCGCCGAAAACCAGGACCCGATCTCCGGGCTCCCACCACCGCGCGAGAAACTCGTAGGCCCCGGCCACCGCGGCCCGGGCCCCCGCCGCGGTGGGACGACCGGCCGCGGATGGCGCGCCGGGCGACCAGACCAGCTGGCGGGCATCCCGGCACAACAACTCGGCCGCGATCCCGGTGTTCGAGGGCAGCCCGGTACGGCTGCGGGCAAGGTCGAAGCACAGCGCGATGTTCTTCACGAAGACCCCCGACGTGAGTAGCGGACAGCGCCGGACTCGAGTTTGCCAGTAGGGCGGGTCCGCGTCTTCGGTTTGGCCGATCCGAAGCCCGGTTTCGGCTACGGAATCAGTGCGAAACCGCGGCTTCTGCCACGAAATGCGGTTTCGCGGGTCAGCCGCCCATCATTGCGCGCCACTGCTCCAGATTGCTTGCCCGGTAGACGTAGTTGGTGCTGCGCACCTCCGACAGCGACGCGCTCGGCTCGGCGGAGTACCAGTGTCCGGGGAACACCGTCGGATCACCGGGCAACTGCGCCAGAGCCCGCAGGCTGCGGAACATCTCGTCGGCATCGCCGCCCGGAAAGTCGGTCCGGCCACAGCCCTCCAGGAACAACGTGTCGCCCGCGACCAGGCGCCCGTCCAGCAGAAAGCACTGGCTGCCCGGGGTGTGGCCGGGGGTGTGCAGCAGCTCGATGTCGATGGCGCCGACCGACACCGTGTCGCCGTGCTCATGCGGCGTGAGCTCGCCGGGCGCGATGCCGGTGGTGCGCGACACCCAGTCCGCCTCGTGGGCATTCACGTGGACCGGGACACTGACCCGCTCAAGCAACTCGGCGAGGCCCTTGAGCTCGAACCCCATCATCGACCCGCCGATATGGTCGGGGTGGTGGTGGGTGACCAGCACCCCGGACAGCCGCATACCGTCGGCTTCCAGCGCGTCGACCAGATCCTGGGCGGCGTACGCGGGATCGACCACCACCGTGTCACCGGTTTCCCGGTCGCCGATCAGGTAGGCGAAGTTGCGCATCTGCTGGGCGATCATGTCGCCGGCGGCGAAATCCCGGCCCGAGAGCAGCTGTCTGAAGTAGAGGCGGTCGGAGTCGGCCATAGGCCTCAGCGTAGGCTGGCGGGTGCTGATCGCCGGGAGTGACCAGCGGTTTGGCGCCGGAAACGGTGAGAATGTACCCTCTTTAAGGCTCGCGGCACTTCAGCGGGCTCAGGCCCCCTTAGCTCAGTCGGCAGAGCGTTTCCATGGTAAGGAAAAGGTCAACGGTTCGATTCCGTTAGGGGGCTCGGTGGATACCGGGCGAGCGACCGAGTGCGCCCAGACCGGATCCGTCCGGGGCGGTGTAGCTCAGCTGGTTAGAGCGCACGACTCATAATCGTGAGGTCGGGAGATCGAGCCTCCCCACCGCTACAAGAACGACGCGACTGAACGCGAAGAAGAAGGACGACTGACGTGGCCTCCAGTACCGACGTACGGCCCAAGATCACCTTGGCCTGCGAGGTGTGCAAGCACCGCAACTACATCACCAAGAAGAACCGCCGCAACGATCCCGACCGGCTCGAGATCAAGAAGTTCTGCCCGAACTGCGGGCAGCACCAGGCGCACAAAGAGTCGCGGTAGGCGACACGGACGAGGGCAGGCACCGTCGACTCGCGGTTGCCGAGGTCGACTAGGTAGGTTCATCACTCGTGTCGTTGCTGGACGGACTCGTCGGGTCACACTTCCGCTATCCCGACCACTACATAGTCGGGCGCGAGAAGATCCGCGAGTACGCCGTCGCGGTCAAGAACGACGACCCCGCGTTCTTCGAGGAAACAGTTGCCGCCGAGCTGGGTCACGATTCGCTCCCGGCGCCGCTGACCTTCATCTCGGTGTTCGGCTACCAGGCCCAGCGTGCGATGTTCGAGGCCAACAATATCGCCCTCTCCGACGCCAAGATCGTGCAGGTCGACCAGGTGCTCAAGTTCGTCTCGCCGATCAGGGCCGGCGACAAACTGTACTGCGATGTGTGGGTCGACTCGATCCGCAAAGCGCACGGCACCGACATCATCGTCACCAAGAACATCGTCAGCCGCGAAAACGGCGAGGTCGTGCAGGAGAGCTACACCACGCTGGCGGGGCGTAGCGAAGAAGACGGGGAGAGTGGCTTTTCAGATGGCACTGCGTGAGTTCAGTTCGGTAAGCGTGGGCGATCAACTGCCCGAACGGGTCATTCCGCTCACGCGGGCCGACCTCGTCAACTACGCGGGTGTGTCGGGAGACCTGAACCCGATCCACTGGGACGACGAGATCGCCAAGCAGGTGGGGCTGGACACCGCCATCGCCCACGGCATGCTGACCATGGGACTGGGCGGCGGCTATGTGACGTCCTGGGTCGGCGACCCGGCCGCGGTCACCGAGTACAACGTGCGCTTCACCGCCGTGGTGCCCGTCCCCAACGACGGCAAAGGTGCCGAGATCGTGTTCAACGGGCGGGTGAAGTCCGTCGATCCCGAGGCGAAGACGGTCACCATCGCGTTGAGCGCCACCGCCGGCGGGAAGAAGATCTTCGGCCGCGCCGTCGCCGTCGCGAAGCTCGCATAGGTAGACAGCGATGGCACTCAAGACAGACATCCGCGGGATGGTCTACAAGTACCCCGAGCCCTACGTCGTCGGACGCGAGCAGATCCGCCAGTACGCCAAGGCCGTCAAGGCTCACGACCCGGCCTCGCACGACGTCGAGGCCGCCGCCGCGCTCGGCCACCCCGGACTCGTCGCAGGCCCGACGTTCCTGTCGATCTTCGCCGTGATGATCCAGCGACACTTCTTCCAGCACGTCGACGTCGGATTCGAGACCATGCAGATCGTCCAGGTCGACCAGAAGTTCCTGTTCCACAGCCCGATCAAAGAGGGCGACGAGGTCACCGGCGTGATGCACATCGAGACCGTGGCCGAGCGGTTCGGCGCCGACATCGTCACCACCCGCAACGTGCTGACCAACCAGCACGGCGAAGTGGTGATGGAGGCCTTCACCACATTGATGGGTCACGAGGGGGACAACTCGATCTCTGCCGGCTGGGATCCGGAGACCGGTCAGGTGCTGCGCAGACCGGTCCAGCACGATCCCGGTTCGGATCCGGACTCGGATTAGTAACTGAGACCCCGGGCGCGCTACACTCGGGCTTCGGGGTTTTCCCAGTTAAGCGCGCTGTCCGTCGGCTCAGATCGACCGAACGGGGAGCGCGCGAATTGTGTGGGCCCGATAGGGGCCCGTGAAGGGGCGTAGCTCAACTGGCAGAGCAGCGGTCTCCAAAACCGCAGGTTGCAGGTTCAAGTCCTGTCGCCCCTGCTCAACTGAATACTCGACAAGTGTGGACACTGGTAGTAGGTGACCGCACAGAAGACGGTCAGACGACGATCAGATGGGAAGCATGCGGTGAGCGACGAGCGCGACGGTGTCAGCTCCGCGGACACCGACAACGGCGCACAGAGCGACGACGGTGACACCGGCGGTCAGACCGCGGTGGTGACGCGGCCGCTGCGCCCCACGGGCAAGCGGACCCGGCGGGTAGCCGAGACCGACGAGGACAGCGACGAAGCTCCCGAGACCGACAGTTCGGGATCCAAGGACGACGGCGATGGCCCCCGGGCCAAGAAGAAGACCGCCAAGAAGCCCAAGGACGGCCCGGGTAAGGGCGGCTTCAACCCGTTCGCGTTCGTCCTCAACTACCTGCGGGAAGTTGTCGGTGAACTGCGGAAGGTCATCTGGCCGAACCGCAAGCAGATGGTCACGTACACGACGGTCGTGCTCGTGTTCCTGGTGTTCATGGTGGCGCTGATCGGTGGCGTCGACATCGGCCTGTCCAGGATCGTGACCTGGATCTTCGCCTGACCGCCGCCGACCCGGCACGGCTACGCGCCGTGGCGAACACATTGAGAGAGGACTGACACGTGACTAGCTTCGACGGGGAAGCGCCTTCGGGCGACACCGTCGACACCATCGACGGCGACGAGACCAACGCCGAGGTTCGGGCTGGTGCCGACGCCGAGGCCGTGGGCAGCGACGAGGACGCCGCGCCCGCCGCCGATGACGGTGCCGATGACGACGAGGCGACCCCTGCAGAGGCCGAGGCGGCGCCTGCAGAGGCCGAGGACGAGGATCCCGCGGTCGCGCTCAAGAAGGAGCTGCGTCTGAAGCCGGGCGAGTGGTACGTCATCCACTCCTACGCCGGTTACGAGAACAAGGTGAAAGCCAACCTCGAAACCCGCGTGCAGAACCTCGACGTCGGCGACTACATCTTCCAGGTCGAGGTGCCCACCGAGGAAGTCACCGAGATCAAGAACGGCCAGCGCAAGCAGGTCAACCGCAAGGTGTTGCCCGGCTACATCCTGGTCCGCATGGAACTCAACGACGAGTCGTGGGGCGCGGTGCGCAACACCCCGGGCGTGACCGGTTTCGTCGGTGCGACGTCACGGCCGTCGCCGCTGTCGCTGGACGACGTGGTGAAGTTCCTGCTGCCGCCCGCCGCGGCCAAGAAGCCCGGCAAGGCCGCCACGGCCGCATCCACTGCCGCAGCCGAGGCCGGTGGCATCGAGCGTCCCGTCATCGAGGTCGACTTCGAGGTGGGCGAGTCCGTCACCGTCATGGACGGACCGTTCGCGACCCTGCCGGCATCGATCAGCGAGGTCAACGCCGAACAGCAGAAGCTCAAGGTGCTGGTGTCCATCTTCGGACGTGAGACACCGGTCGAACTGACCTTCACCCAGGTCGCCAAGATTTAACGCGGGCCGTACAAGCCCCACTTCGAAGAGAACGAGAGAAGAGAGAAAGCACAGCCATGCCCCCGAAGAAGAAGGTCGCCGGGCTGATCAAGCTGCAGATCCAGGCCGGGCAGGCCAATCCCGCCCCGCCGGTCGGACCCGCGCTCGGCCAGCACGGCGTCAACATCATGGAGTTCTGCAAGGCGTACAACGCTGCCACCGAGTCGCAGCGCGGCAACGTCATCCCCGTGGAGATCACCGTCTACGAGGATCGCAGCTTCACGTTCGCGCTGAAGACCCCGCCCGCGGCCAAGCTGCTGCTCAAGGCGGCCGGTGTTCCCAAGGGTTCCGGCGAGCCGCACAAGACCAAGGTTGCGAAGGTGACCTGGGATCAGGTGCGTGAGATCGCCGAGACCAAGAAGGAAGACCTGAACGCCAACGACATCGATCAGGCCGCCAAGATCATCGCCGGCACCGCCCGGTCCATGGGGATCACAGTCGAGTAGCTTGCGGATCGACCCGGGGCACAGTCGAGTAGCTTGCGAATCGACACCCCGCGTTGAGACTGCGGTGACGGTGGAGAAGTTCGAGTAACCACCGCCCTGCTCGCAGTCTCAACACCTAGTCCGTGGGAGAGCTGGCATCGGCTCGCACCAACCACAACTTCTGCAACCAAGGAGATATCAATGAGCAAGAACAGCAAGGCATACAGGGAAGCCGCCGAGAAGGTCGACCGGTCCAAGCTCTATTCGCCGCTGGAAGCCGCGAAGCTGGCCAAGGAGACGTCGTCGAAGAAGCAGGACGCCACCGTCGAGGTCGCGATCCGTCTGGGCGTCGACCCCCGCAAGGCCGACCAGATGGTCCGTGGAACCGTGAACCTGCCGCACGGCACCGGCAAGACCGCCCGTGTCGCCGTCTTCGCCGTCGGTGACAAGGCTGAGCAGGCGCAGGCCGCCGGCGCCGACATCGTCGGCAGCGACGACCTGATCGAGCAGATCCAGGGCGGCATGCTCGACTTCGACGCCGCGATCGCGACACCCGATCAGATGGCCAAGGTCGGCCGCATCGCCCGCATCCTCGGGCCCCGTGGCCTGATGCCGAACCCCAAGACCGGCACTGTGACCCCGGACGTAGCCAAGGCCGTCGCCGACATCAAGGGCGGCAAGATCAACTTCCGTGTCGACAAGCAGGCCAACCTGCACTTCGTCATCGGCAAGGCGTCGTTCGACGAGAAGGCGCTCGTCGAGAACTACGGCGCCGCGCTGGAAGAAGTTCTGCGTGCCAAGCCGTCCTCGTCGAAGGGCCGCTACCTCAAGAAGGTCGTGGTCTCGACGACCACCGGTCCCGGCATTCCGGTCGACCCGGCGGTCACCCGTAACTACACCGAGGAGTAGGCAGCCCGACCCCTCGCAACGCGAAACCCCGCACCGTCCGGTGCGGGGTTTCGCGTCTCGGTCTTTGAGAGTGCTCCTCGATCGCACTCTCCGGCCCACCCGATTCACCGCCCCCCACGAACGGAAGGTCGGGTATGACGGCCGGAGGTCGTCGGTATCCCCCTGGCGCACCGCGACGCGGCGACCGAAGAGCACCCTCGTGCAGCAACATAGCATCGCGGCCGTCAATTCGGTTGTTGAATGTCGAAGATTTCAGCGCCGCACGTAAGCGCATCGTGGAGATTCGACAGGGCGCCGGAGGTCTGCCACCGGCAAAAGGGTGGCATCGAATGCCGCAAGCCCGGCGCGCCCCCGGATGCGGTCGGGCGGCGGCGCCGGAGCCAATGCGGGGCCCGGTGACTGGCGCAGTCGATGCAACGGGACTTGCCACGCGCCGGCAGAGGGCCACCAGCAGTGCGACGTCGCGGCCGTCGGCGGTCGCGCCCGCCCATGGTGACGGGTTTGCTGAATCACCGCACGCCGACCCGCTCCTGTGTGATCGTTGACGCATGCGTAATCAGGCCCGCGCATTGGTGCTCGTCATCACTGCATTCATCACGACGATGGCTCTCGGCATCGCTTCGGCTTTCGTCTCGGCGCTGGCTTTCGGCGCCACCGCGCTCATCGTGCCGGGCACCGGCACTCCGAATTCCGACGTGGTGGCCGGCTACCGCGAGAACGCGTGGAGCCGGTACATCGACGGCCTCGTCTGCACGGATCCCACCGAATGCTCCGATCCCGACCTGGTCGGCATCCCTTACCCGGCGTCCTTCTGGCCGCTGTCGTTCCTGCCGGGATGGTGTGTGACCGGTCGCTGTGAGAAGTGGGATGTCTCCGTCGGCGAGGGCACCGAGAATCTGCTGGCGGCGCTGCAACCTTTCCTGGATCCGGGATCCGACGAGGACATCTTCATCTTCGGCTACTCCCAAGGCGGCGCGGTCGTTGCCAACGCCCTGACCGCGCTCGCCGAACTCGGCCTCTCCGATGAGGTCAAGGATCGGTTGAAGGTCGTCACGATCGGCGGCATCGAGAACCCCGACGGTGGTTTGTGGCAGCGATTGGCGTGGCTGCGCTATCTGCTCGGCAACCCGGTTCCGATCCTGGACCTGTCCTTCCTGCCTGCCATGCCCATTGACACCGGGATAGGCACGACCACCGTCGGTTTCGAGTACGACCCGGTGGTCTACGCACCGCGGTACTGGGGGAACCTGTTCGCCGTCGTCAACATGATCGCCGCTTTCGACACTGTGCACGGCTACTACCTCGCACCCAATGAAGCCAACGACAACCCGATGCCGTACGGCTACACCGACGTCACGCTCGCACCTCAGCTCGACTGCGGGCTCAATCCGGGTAACTGCCGCACCGACAACTTCGGCAACACCTACATCATGATTCCGGCGACAACCCTGCCCTTGACGGATCTGCTCCGTTCCCTTGCGAACTCGCTCGGGATCGGCTGGTTGGCCAAGCCTTTCATCGACCTGGTCGAGCCGGTGGTGCGCGAGTTCGTCGACCTGGGCTTCGACTGGAGCGGTAATCCGGGTGTGTCCCGGGGCTCGACCATCCTGCCGTTCAAGCTGTTTCAGAACTGGTTGAAGGTTGGGATCGACATCGCGGTCGCGGCGGTCAAGGGCGTGGAAGCCTTCATCAAGAATTTCATCCCCACGGCGACCGCGAGCGCACTGGTTGCCAGCGACGATACGGCGCCGGCGTTACCGGAGATGTCGTCGCTGCGTGCGGGATCCGGTGACGACGAGGAGCCGACGGTCTCGACGCCGGTTGCGGACGAGGCAGTCGCCGGCCCGGCCGGGGAGGGCGCCGACGACGGTGTGGCCGGGGATGGCGCCGAGGACGGTGTGGCCGGGGATGGCGCCGAAGACGGCGCCGACGAGGACGTCACCGAGGACGACACGGACACCGAGAACGGGACGGACACCGAGAACGAGACCGAGACCGGGACGGACACCGAGACCGAGACCGAGACCGGGACGGACACCGACGACACGGACACCGACGACACGGACACCGAGAGCGGACGCGCGGAGTCCGACGACAGGGCGGACAGCGAGACACCGGCCGCGGCCTGAGGGCCACCATGAAGAATCCCCCGCATTCAGGCGTGCGGGGGATTCTTCCTTGTCCGGGGGGCGTACGGCCCGGTCGGTGGCTAGGTCATCACGCCTAGGCGGCGACCGCGGGCTTGAGGTAGGTCACCAGGCTGACGTCGATCGACTCGTCGATGAAGTAGTACTGGCAGCCCTTCAGGTAGCGCATGTACCGCTCGTAGTTCTCCTCATCGGTGGCTGCGATCGCGGCATCCTTGTTCGCCTCCAGGCGGTCGGCCCAGATGCCCAGCGTCTTGATGTAGTGGTTGCGTAGCGAAATTGCTTCCGGCACCACGAAGCCGGCCTTCTCGCCATGTTCGATCATCATCTGCGTGGTCGGGATACGACCGCCGGGAAAGATCTCGGTGATCATGAACTTGATGAACCGGGCCAGCTCAAACGTCAGCTTCTTCCCACGTTCGGCCAGGTCGTAGGGGTGATACCCGACGCTGCTCTGGATGGTCATCCGGCCATCCTCGGGCAGGACGTCGTAGCACATCTTGAAGAAGTCGTCGTAGCGTTCGAAACCGAAATGCTCGAAGGCCTCGATCGACACGATGCGGTCGACGGGGGAGTGGAACTGCTCCCAGCCTTCCAACCGGACATCGAAGGTGCGCTCGGTGTCGATCTTGCCGAGCAGCTGATCGCAGTAGGCCTTCTGGTTCTTCGACAGCGTCAGACCGATGACGTTGACGTCGTACTTCTCCATGGCGCGCTGCAGGGTCAGTCCCCAACCGCAGCCCACTTCGAGCAGCGTCATACCGGGCTTGAGGTCCAACTTGTCGAGGTTCTGGTCGACGTTGGCGATCTGCGCCTCCGACAGCGTGACGTTCGGCCCGGTGAAGTACGCGCAGCTGTACTTGCGGGTCGGATCCTGGAACACGCCGAAGAAGTCGTCCGACAGGTCGTAGTGAGCCTGGATGTCCTCGAAATGAGGAGTCATATCCTTCGTGCCGGTGGATTGGTCAGACATATTTCCCCTGATTCGCGCTTCCCGTCGCTGTCACGATGGAGAAGACGGTACCGAAAACGCGGCTCGGCCTTCTGCAAACGCGCGTCCTGAAGGCATCAGCCTAACGTTTGGCCGGTCGGACGAGCCAACCCGCTCGGGTGGCGCTATTTGGCCAGCGTGAACTGGTTCACGTCGGTGTAGCCCTTGCGGAAGGAGTCCGCGCACCCGGTCAGGTAGTGCATGTAGCGGTCGTAGACCTCTTCGGACTGGACGGCGACAGCCTCGGTCTTGTGCGCTTCGAGTGCGGCCGACCAGTGGTCCAGGGTGCGGGCATAGTGCGGTTGCAGCGACTGCTCGCGGGTCAACGTGAACCCCGCCTTGCCCGCGTACTCGCCGACCAACTCGATCGTCGGCAGATACCCGCCCGGGAAGATCTCGGTGAGGATGAACTTGATGAACCGGGCGACCGAGAACGTCAACGGGATGCCGCGCTCGATCATCTGCGGAATCGTCAGCGCGGTGATGGTGTGCAGCAGCATCACGCCGTCGTCCGGCAACACGCGATAGGCGGTGGCGAAGAAGTCGTCCCAGCGATCCTTGCCGAAGTGCTCGAACGCTCCGATAGACACGATGCGGTCGACGGGCTGGTCGAAGCTCTCCCACCCTTCCAGCCGGACCTCTTTGGTGCGCGGGCTGGGCGAGTCGGCGAACACCCGGTCGACATGCGCCTTCTGGTTCTCGCTGAGCGTCAGTCCGATGACGTTGACGTCGTAGCGCTCGATGGCGCGCAGCATGGTGGAGCCCCAGCCACAGCCGATGTCGAGCAGTGTCATCCCGGGCTGCAGGCCGAGCTTGCCCAGGGCCAGGTCCACCTTGGCCAGCTGAGCCTCTTCCAACGTCATGTCGTCGCGCTCGAAGTACGCGCAGCTGTAGGTCTGCGAAGGATCGAGGAACAATCGGAAGAACTCGTCCGAGAGGTCGTAGTGCGCCTGCACGTCGTCGAAGTGCGGTGTGAGTTTGCGTTGTGAGGCCATGTCCGGCCTTCCTGCGGACACAGCCCGAAGAGGATCTTCTGAGACGGCGATCATGCCCTCTCGAGGATGCTACGCGCCCATGGGTGAACCGGAATTGACGTGAAAGTCAAGAGCCCTCGACGAACGTGTTCTTCAGTTCCCCGACGATGTCGTCCCACAATGGTTCGGGCAGCTCGTGTCCCATTCCGTCGAATAGTACGAGGCGGGCCCGTGGAATGGCCCTGGCGATGGCCCGCCCGCCGGATGGCCGCATCAGTTTGTCCGCTGTGCCGTGGATCACCACCGCGGGCACTCTGGTCTGGCGGTTGTAGCGCCGCAGACTGCCGCTGCCGAGGATCGCCGCGAAATGCCGTGCCACGCCGGCCGGATAGTAGCTGCGGTCGTACCCCTCGATCGCGTCGGCGCGAATGCGGTCTTCGGCCGCCGGATAACCCGGGCTGCCGATGATCTTTGCGACGCGGACCGCGTTGTCGATGATGGCCTCGCGGTCAGATCCCTTGGGCCGCTGCAGAACTGCGGCCAGGTGGCGGGGTCCGGGCGGAGGTAGCGCGGCTTGGTTGTTGCTGGAGAAGATGACGGCCAGTGTCTTGGTGCGCGCATGGTGGCGGGCGGCGAAGATCTGCGCGATCATCCCGCCCATGGAACCGCCGACGACGTGGGCGCGGTCGATGTCGAGATGGTCCAGCAGAGCCGCCGCATCGTCGGCCATGTCCTCCAGCGTGTAGGCGGCCGGGCTCGGGAGGCCGACCAGCGAGCGGGCCATCCGCGGCAGCAGCGGCGCGCCGGAATGGTGGTGTGGCAGCTTGCTGGACAAGCCGACGTCCCGGTTGTCGAACCGGATCACCCGCAGGCCCTGGTCGACGAGCTTCTCGCAGAAGCCGGTGCGCCACAACAACAATTGCGCTCCCAGGCCCATGATCAGCAGGACCGCCGGATCGTCGGGTCGGCCCATGTCCTCGTAGAAGATGTCCAGCTCGCCGGACTTGGCCGTACCGGTGCGGACCGGCGTCACGAGTCGACCTCGTCGGAATGCTCGCGGCTGACTTCCACCATGAAATTGGCGAAGTACCCGGTCAGCGCCGGATCGCTCATCATCTGCCAGCTCGGCGCCAGCAACTTCATATAACGCTCCACGTAGAGGAACTGTTTGCCGATGAGCACGAGTTCGCGCGGCAGCTTCACGTCGTAGGCATCGGCCAGTGTCGAGAGTTGCTTGCCGATCTCTGCATAACTCAGGTCGCCCAGCGACTTCAGGGTCAGCGGAGTGGCGAACTTCTCCAGGTCTCTGGCGGCCTGCGCCTCGGGTTTGACGGTGCCGACAGCGCCCATCAGCACCACGATCTTGCCTGCGGCGGCGTGGTCCTTCTTCACCAGCAGCGCGTACACCAATTCCCGCAGCAGCCAGCGGGTGCGCGGGTCGATGCGGCCCATGATGCCGAAGTCGAAGAACACGATCTTGCCGCCGTCGTCGACGTAGAGGTTGCCGGCGTGCAGGTCGCCGTGGAACAGGCCGTGCCGCAGGCCACCCTCGAAGACGCTGAACAGCAGAGCTTTGACCAGCTCGGTGCCATCGAACCCCTTCTTGCGGATCGCGGCGACGTCATCGATGCGTACGCCGGTGATCCGTTCCATCGTCAGCACCCGTTCGCTGGTCAGGTCCCAGTACACCTGCGGAACCCGGATGTTGCGGCCCAGTGGCGACGCATGCATGTGGGCGACCCAGGCATCCATCGACTGGGCTTCGAGCCGGAAGTCCAATTCCTCGGCAAGGTTGTCGGCGAAGTCGGCCACCACGTCCTGTGCGGACAGTCGCTGACCGAGTTTGGCGAACTCGACCAGCCGGGCGCCGCGCTTGAGGATCTGCAGATCCGCCGCGACCCGGCGCCGGATGCCCGGCCGTTGGATTTTGACCACGACTTCTTCACCGGAATGCAGGGTGGCGTAGTGGACCTGGGCGATGGACGCCGACGCGAACGGCTTGTCGTCGAAGGATTTGAACAGGTTCTGCGGTTCGTCGCCCAGTTCCTCGCGGAACAGTTTGTGGACGGCGTCGGTGTCGGCGGGCGGCACCCGATCGAGCAGGCCGCGGAACTCACGGCTCAGCGGCTCCCCGAACGCGCCTGGGCTGGAGGCGATGATCTGCCCGAACTTGACGTAGGTGGGGCCGAGATCGGCAAACGCCTGGGGCACCTCTTTGACGATCTTGTTCTGGAGGGAGCCGCGCCCGGTCAACTTGGTCAGTACTCGTGCGCCGGTCCGGGTGATCTGCCAGCCGGTGGCTCCGATTCGCGCCGCCTCGGCCGGAAGTGGAACCCGGTCCAGCCTGGCAACGTCGCGGTGTGGGGTCTTCCGCGGTGCAGTCATGGGTGCAGTGTCTCAAAAGCCGCGGTCATGCGAAAAAGCTGTGGAGCGGGTCACAGCGGGCCGCTGAGTCAGGCGGCGCACATCCCGGGTGGTGCGACGGCGACCGCGGCGGAGGTCTGCGCGGTGAGCTTGGCGCCCGGAGAGGGTTTCTGCCCGCACACCTCCCAGCTGACCGGGTTCATCGGGGTGTGCGCGGTGGTGTTGATGACCCTGGTGCCGAGCTCCATCCCGGTCATCCCGGCGAACATCTCCTTGGCTGCCTGCAGTGTCATACCTTCGAACGACGGCATCTCCAGCTCCTCGGGCTGGGCGGCTGCGGTGCCCATCCCGAGTGCGGCGGCGGTCAGCGCGGCTGCGGTGCAGCCGGCTGCGAGGAACTTTCTCATCGACTCTCCCCCTCGGTGAACTCGCGTGTTCTCGCTTCGCCCCCCGGCATCTGTCACGCTAGCTCATTTGCGTACTCAAGCGAAGGCGTCTTCGAGCTCGGTCCGGGACCGGACCGGATCGTCGCCCGGTCGATAGCTGGGCACGGTGTGGGGTGCCAAGGCCGGATCGAGCCCGTCGGCGACGCGGGCCTTGGCCTGTTCGAACTCCGGGACCGGCCCCGACGCGATGTGCAGACCGTTGATCACCGACCACACCAGGGCGCGACGCGAGGTGCGCTCCAGGATGTTGGGGTCGCGGTGCTGGATGAGTCCCTTGGCCCAGGACGGCATGGTGTCGCGGACGGCCCAGTTCAACGCGGCCTGCGGCAGGGGAAGGTTCGGCCCGGTCGCCATCGCGGTCCCGTAGGTGACGGCCAGCCTGGGGAGATAGGACTTCAGGCAGTCCAGCGTCTCGGCTTTGGTGGCGGGGAGATCGGTGCCGCCGAGTGCGTGCCCGACGCGCACGAATTCACCGTAGTAGCGGTCGAGCTTCGCGCCGCGCAGCGGCTGCGGATGGTAGAGCTCATGGGCGGTGGCGATGCCCCAGACCACGGTCGCGTAGTTCCACCGCAGCCACTCGGGGTCATCGGCGTCGTAGCGGGCTCCGTCGGGCCGGGTGCCCTTGACCGTGTGATGCATCGAGCGCACGGCCAGCGCGAGGCGGTCGGCGGTCGCGGTCGACCCGTAGGCCGTGCCGATGAAGAAGGCCACCGAATGGCCGAGTCGCACCAGGGCGCCCTTCGGGTCGATCTCGGGCATCGGATCGTTGCGGGTCTCCGGCTTGACCAGGCGCGAATGGTGGATTCCCATCCAGTAGATGGACGGGTCGAGTCGTTCGAGGAACGCGGCGCACTGCAACCCGAACACCAGTGACTGCATATGCGAATGCACATGCCATACGGCACTGCCGGGGCCGAACCAGCCGGGGTCGCCGGCCGGGCCGGCAAAATCCATCCCCTTGAAGAAGTGCCGGCGGATGTCCTGATCGAACCGCTTGTCCACGACGTTCTGTACCGCCTGCTGTGCGATCTGGTGGGGCAGGAACATTCGGGCGCCTCCAAGGTTGGTCACGGGTGTGTCCAGAATATCGTCTGGGTACGGTTGTGGCCAGAACCGGCGCCGCCCGGCCTACGCTGTAGCGGTGCCCGGTGCCGCATCCAATTCGACCCGGTGGGCCGGGGTGCCGCTGACCGATCGTCGCGCCGAGCGTCGCGCGCTGCTCGTCGATGCGGCGTACCGGCTGTTCGGCGACGGTGGTGAGTCGGCGCTGTCCGTCCGGTCGGTGTCCCGCGAAGCCGGCTTGAACACCCGGTACTTCTATGAGAGCTTCGCCGACACCGACGGCCTGCTGGGCGCGGTGTACGACCGGGTGAGCGCCGAGCTGGCCGACGTGGTCGCAGACGCCATGTCGTGCGCCGGCGACTCCCTGGCCGCGCGCACCCGGGCCGGGATGACCGCGGTGCTGCACTTCAGCTCTGCGGATCCGCGCCGCGGCCGGGTGCTGTTCACCGATGCCCGGGCCAACCCCGTGCTGACGATGCGGCGGGCCGCGACGCAGGATCTGCTGCGGGAGGCGGTACTGACCGAAGGGTGGCGGCTGCACCCGGACTCCGATCCGACCGCCGCGGTGGTGGGCGCCGCGATGTACACCGGCGCGATGGCAGAGCTCGCCCAGCAGTGGCTGGCCGGCCATCTCGGTGACGACCTCGATGCCGTCGTCGGCTACGCGCTTGAGCTCGTGCTGCGCTGAGTCGCCCGCGCCGGTGTCAACCCGCTGAAACCTCAGGCCGGGGTGAACGGCTTGAGCCACTCGGTCTCCGGCCAGCCCTCCAGTCCGGCGAGCAGTTCGTAGAGGGTGGCGCCGTCGATGCTCTCCCTGATGATGTCGCCCTGACCCGCGTGCCGGGCCAGCTCTTCGATCATGTGGAAGAACACCCAGCGCACCGACCAGGCGGTCACATCCTTGGGAAACCACGGCACCTGGTGCGGGACCGGCACCGCCGCACCGAGGTCTGTCGTCTCTGCCAGCCGGATGGTCTCGGCGTTCTGCTGGTCGAACGCGGCCAGGATGTCGGTGAGCGTCTCGTCTCCGCGCATCACGAACTCGTCGCCGTACTCGGAGGACTGCTCCTCCATCGGACGTTTGTCGCTCGCGCAGAGTTCGGGCGCGGCGGCCACCCGCTGCATCCAGCCCCGCTGGCAGTGCGTCACATGCTTGATCAACCCGCCGATGGACAGTGCGCTCACCGACGGAGTGGAGCGCGCCTGCTCGTCGGTGAGACCGAACGCGATCGCATGGAATGCGTACTGCTGAGCCCGCAGATACTCCACGAGTCCGGCCCGCTCGTCGGCGATCGGTGGCGGCATGGCGGCCATGTCAGTTCTCCTTCTTCTCGGGGTGGGTCCCGGGGTGGGTCCCGGTGTCGGTATGGGCGAAGAGGTCCCGCAGCATCGAGATCTCGGCACCGTGGTGGATCACCTCTCGGTTGATGTGCAGGATCAGGGTGGTCATGGGTGCGTCGGCCCACGCCCCCTCGGCGGGGCCGCAGGGCTTGGCCAGATCGGCGTCCGTCAGCGCGCGAACGCCGGTGATCCAGGCCGCGTAGGCGTCGTCGAGTTGCCGCAGGGCCGCGTCGGCGCCGGCGGCGTAGTCCCAGCTCTGATAGTCCGCCGGGGGACCGCCAAAGTGCGAGTGGGTGCGCACGGCCAGCACGCCGACGATCACATGGGCCATTCGCCAGGCGATCGTGGTGAACGGTTCGGGATCCGGTGGCGGAAACGCGAAGTCCGGGAACGGTCGCGGGCTGTCGCTGCGGACCGTCCAGCAGTGGGGCACGGGCTCGAAGAAGTACTCCTCGTCGGTGAGGCCGTCCAGGCGCGGACGCAGCTGATGGGTCCAATGAAAGTCGAGCTGTTCTGCCAGTTGGGTGGTCAGTTCGTTGCTCATGCCTGCCACTCTCACATGTATTGAGGACAGTTTCTGTCCGCAGATTGCGGCAGACTCGTCGACATGTCCGAAACGACTGGTCGCGTGCTGCAACTGCTGGGTCTGCTGCAGTCCCGTCGGGTGTGGAGCGGCGAGCAACTCGCCGAGCGACTCGGAGTGACGACCCGCAGCGTCCGCCGCGACGTCGACCGGCTCCGCGAGCTCGGTTATCCGGTGCACGCCAGCACCGGGCACGGCGGCGGTTACCAGCTCGGCGCCGGCGCGGCACTTCCGCCGCTGCTGCTCGACCCCGAGGAAGCAGTCGCCATGGCGGTCTGTCTCCGGGTGGCCGCGGGCGGAAGTGTGGCGGGTGTGGGGGAGTCGGCGCTACGGGCCCTGAGCAAGCTGGACCAGGTCATGCCGGCACGGCTGCGTTCGCAGGTCTCGGCGATCCACGATGCGACCGTCACGCTCGGTGCAGCCACCGACACCCCGGTGGAACCGGAGGTGTTGATGACTCTGGCCCGAGCCAGTCGCGACCGCGAGCATGTCACCGCGAACTATGTGGACCTACGAGGTGCCCGCACGGAACGGCGACTCGAGCCCTACCAGCTCGTGACGACCGGGCGGCGCTGGTATCTGATGTGCTACGACCGTGACCGCGACGATTGGCGCAGCCTGCGGCTGGACCGAATGTCCGATGTGCGGGCGGTCGGGAGCACTTTCACTCCCCGGGACGCACCGGACGCGGCCGCCTATGTGCGCCGGGCCATCACGTCCTCGCCCTATCCGTACATCGCGCGGGTGAGGTACTTCGCGCCCCACGACGTGGTGGCACGGACATTCTCGGCCGCGTCTGCAGACATCGAACCGGAAGGTCCCGGCACCTGCATCGTGACCGCAGGCGCCGACGACCCGGAACGGATGGTTCCGTGGTTGGCCATGCCGGGGTGTGCGTTCGAGGTGCTGGAGCCGCCCGAGGTCATCACCGCGGTGCAGGTGGTCGCCGAACGGATCGCCCGCGCCGGTGGCCGGTGAGGGGCAGGGTCAGATCACCAGTCGCCGATGGCCGGACCGGACGGGAAACCGCCGCGGAACGGCCGGGACTTGCTGCCGACGACCGCCCTGGTGCCGCCGCGCACCTCGCCCTGCGCGCTGACGATGCCGGCGTCGCCGACCCGCGCCTCGGAGATACCGCGCGCCACGCCGAAGTCGTTGATCCGGATCACCGAGTTCTCCGAGGCCTGCCGGCTTTTCACGGTGGGGCCGGGACCGACATTGCGGACGTCCGCACCGGCGGCGCCGGCGCCCAGGCCCATGAAGGCGGCTGCCCCGAACGCTCCGATGCCTGCCATCCCGACGATCTTGGCGGTGCGGGCGAGGACACGGGTGGTGGCGGTCATCGAGCAATCTCCTTCAGTGACGGGTCATCGAGCGTTTCGCAGCCTGTGGGTGTCGATGATGTCACAGTCCTTCCTTAGCGCAACTAGTTCCTGTGAATTGGTCGACGACTACCTGTGAACCGATCGGCGACATGCGGGGTGCTCGACGCCGTAGGGTGCTGGCGTGGACGTCACCTCCGCCGCGTCGACGGAGCTGTTCACCGGGTCACCGGACAACCCCTACCAGGTGGTGCGGGTCGCCTATCGCGATTGTTCGGCACCGACGCCGGTCCGGGTGCGAGGGCCGGGACTGCACACGGTCGTCGATCCGGTCGCGCAGCCGGGCACCGGGACCGTCGAGATCCCCGTTGTGGTGACCGACCCGGTGCCGGGGAGACGACGCGCGGCACGCGTGCAGGCCGACGACGTGACCTTCGACTTCGGCTTCACCGACGCAGAGCCCGGCTGGACCATGTTCATGGTCAGCCACTTCCACTACGACCCGGTGTGGTGGAACACCCAGGCGGCCTACACCAGCACCTGGACCGAGGACCCTCCGGGCCGCTGTCGGCAGACCAACGGCTTCGAACTGGTCCGCGCACATCTTGAGACGGCCCGGCGGGAACCGGAGTACAAGTTCGTGCTCGCCGAGGTCGACTACCTCAAGCCGTTCTGGGACACCCACCCCGAGGACCGCGCCGACCTGCGCCGACTGATCGCCGAGGGGCGCGTCGAGATCATGGGAGGCACCTACAACGAACCGAACACGAACCTCACCGGCCCGGAGACGGCCATCCGCAACTTCGTGCACGGCATCGGGTTTCAACGCGAGGTGCTGGGCGCCGATCCCGCCACGGCATGGCAGCTCGACGTGTTCGGCCACGACCCGCAATTTCCGGCAATGGCCGCCGAGGCGGGTCTGACGTCGAGTTCCTGGGCCCGCGGCCCGCACCACCAGTGGGGGCCGATGGCCGCCGAGAACGGACAGGCCGGCGACCCCGAACGGATGCAGTTCGCCAGCGAGTTCGAGTGGATGGGGCCGTCCGGGTCGGGTCTGCTCACCCACTACATGCCGGCGCACTACGCGGCCGGCTGGTGGATGGACTCGTCCCCGTCACTGGCAGAGGCCGAGGACGCCACTTATGAGCTGTTCACCCAGATGAAGAAGGTCGCGCTGACCCGCAACGTGCTGTTGCCCGTGGGCACCGACTACACCCCACCGAACAAATGGGTCACCGACATCCACCGCGACTGGAACGCCCGCTACACGTGGCCGCGCTTCGTCTGCGCGCTGCCCCGGGAGTTCTTCGCCGCGGTGCGCGCCGAGCTTGCCGCCGCCGGGGTGGCGGCCGCACCGCAGACCCGGGACATGAACCCGATCTACACCGGCAAGGATGTGTCCTACATCGACACCAAGCAGGCCAACCGTGCGGCAGAGTTCGCGGTGCTCGAAGGCGAGCAGTTCGCGGTGTTCGCCGCACTGTTGACCGGGGCGGTCTACCCGGAACACGCGCTGGCCAAGGCTTGGGTGCAGCTGGCGTACGGCGCTCACCACGACGCCATCACCGGATCGGAGTCCGATCAGGTCTACCTCGACCTGCTGACCGGGTGGCGTGACGCGTGGCAACTGGGCAGCGGCACCCGCGAACGTGCCCTGGCCCTGTTGTCCGGCGCCGTCGGCGCGCCGCTGGTCGTGTGGAACCCGTTGTCGCACCAGAGAACCGACGTCGTCACCGTGCACCTCGAAGCACCCTTGGCCGGTCGCGTGGTCGACTCCGACGGCCGCGCGGTGCCGGTACTCAGCGAGGACGGCGGACACACGTTGACCTGGGTCGCCCGGGACGTGCCCGCCCTGGGGTGGCGTGCCTACCGCGTGCTACCCGGTGATCCGCCCGGTGCCTGGGAATCCGGGACCGGCGCCGAGATCGGCAACGGGCACTACCGGGTACGGGTCGACCCCGCACGCGGGGGCGCGGTCAGCTCCGTACTCGCCGGCGGCCAGGAGCTGATGGCGGCCGGACGCATCGGCAACGAGCTCGCCGTCTACGACGAGTACCCGGCCCATCCGAGCGCGGGTGAGGGACCGTGGCATCTGCTGCCCAAGGGGCCGGTGGTCACGTCGGCGCAGCAGCCGGCAACCTCGGTGCAGGTACTGCGCAGCGAAATCGGCGAACGCCTGGTGGTCACCGGCGAGATTCCCGGATTGCTGCGCTACACACAGACGGTGACGCTGTGGCAGGGAATCGACAGAGTGGACTGTCGCACCACGATCGACGAGTTCATCGGCGCGGATCGGCTGCTGCGGCTGCGCTGGCCCTGCCCGGTGCCGGGAGCCATGCCCGTCAGCGAGGTCGGCAATGCAGTCGTGGGCCGCGGCTTCGCGCTGCTGCACGAGCCCGGATCCACCGAATCCGTGGACACCGCGGTGCATCCGTACACGCTGGACAATCCCGCCTACGGCTGGTTCGGTCTGTCCTCGGCGGTACGTGTGCGGTTCCGCGGCGACGCGGTCCGCGCCGTCTCGGTGGCCGAGGTGGTGGTGCCCGACGGTGCCGATGACGCGATCCGTGATCTGCTCGCGGCGCTCGGCCGGGCCGGTGTGACGGCCACCTGCACCGCGGCCGCGGCGCCGCGTTACGGCGACCTGTCGGTCGACTCCAACCTTCCCGACGTCCGCATCAGTATCGGCGGACCCGGCGAGAACGCCTTCACCGCACAGGTTCTCGGCCGGCGGAACGGGTCTGCACGGGTGTGGGTGCCTGCCGCGCGGGGGCTGCCAGAGGTGTGGGTGCCCGGCGCCGATCTGCGCGACCCCGCGGCCCTGCCGGTCCTGGTCGTCGGCGCCGACGGTGACACCGCGGCGGCCGTTGCGGCACTGATCGTCGATCTGGCCGACGCCGAGATCGAGGTCGACCAGGACGTCGAGGAGAAGTTCGAAGCGCGCACCGTCGCGTTGGTGAATCGCGGCGTCCCCGGCTTCGCTGTCGAGTCCGACGGCACGCTGCACTCCTCACTGATGCGGTCCTGCACCGGGTGGCCGTCGGGCACCTGGATCGATCCGCCGCGGCGCACCGCCCCCGACGGTTCGAACTTCGGGCTCCAGCACTGGACACACGTGTTCGACCACGCCCTGGTCGCGGGTGACGGTGACTGGCGTGACCTGCACATGCCTTCGCGCAGTGCGGAATTCAATCAGCCGCTGATCGCGGTGGCGACCGGCGGGCAGGGCGCGGCCGGTGGCCTGCCGCCCTGGGGTTCGCTGCTGGAGGTGCATCCCGAGCGGGCTGTGCGTGTCGGCGCGATCAAGGCCGCGGGCAATCCGACGGCGCGTGGCAGTGCCCGTCGGGCCGATCCCGCCGACGGCGTCGTCGTCAGGATTGTCGAGACGCTCGGCCGCACCGCCGAGGTGTCGGTGCAATCCGGCCTTCGCCACCTTGCCGGGATATCGCAGCTCAATCTGGTCGAAGAGCCGTTGGCCGGGGATTCCCCGCGGTTGCACGGATTCCAGATGGCCACCTGGAGAACGCAATTGAACCTCCCGCGGGTCGCGGTCACCGACGGGGCGCCGTTGGCCGCCGACGCAGAGGCGGTGCAACCGCTGTACGCGAGATACTGGCTGCACAACCGCGGGCCGGCGCCGCTGGGCGGGCTTCCCGCGGTGGCGCATCTGCACCCGCACCGGCTGGACGCAGACCCCGGCGACACGGTCCCGCTGCGGCTCACCGCGGTCAGCGACGCCACCGACACCGCACTGCACGGCCGGGTCCGAGTCCTCACGCCGACCGGATGGGACAGCGCGGTGACCGAGCTGCCGTTCGTGCTGCCGCCTGGGGAGTACCTGGAGTCGACGGCCGAGCTCACAGTCCCCGCCGATCCCGCACCGGGCCTCTACCCGGTGCGCGCCGAACTCGCGGCCACCGGTGGTGCGATCCCGGCCGCGTGGCACCAGACCGTCGAGGACGTCGCGGTGATCTCGGTCGGGCAGCACCGGGACTGCCTGCTGCGGCTGGTCGCCGAACCGGACGACATCGACATCGCCGCGGGGCAGGTCGCACCGCTGAGCGTGACGGTCGGCACCGACGCTCGCGCCGACCTGACCGTGGAGGCGCACGTGATATCACCGTGGGGGACATGGGAATGGTTGGGGCCCAACGTCATCGGCGGGGTCGTCCCATGTCGGGGCACCGTGGAGCTGGCCTTTCGGGTGGCACCGCCGATCTGGGTGCAGCCGGGCCGGTGGTGGGCGTTGATCCGCGTGGCGTGCGCGGGGGAGCTGGTGTATTCGTCCGCGGTCCGGGTGAGCGTGCGGTGAGCACCGTCGCGGCGACAGTCGGGTCGCAGGTGGTCACGGTCGCCGAGTTGGACGCCCGCGAACACAGCCTGCGGGCCGGATATCGCGAGCATGCGCTGCCGCGTCCGGGCACCAGCGAGGCCCGGCAGCTGCGCCGCTGGCTGACCCAGGTGATCGTCGCCGAGAAGGTGGTCGCGACGGCATCGGCCGGCCTGCAGGTGCACGACGCGCCCACCGAGGCGCAGCTGCTTCCCGACGCGGTGGCACGCATGGAGGTCGGTAGCGTCGCGGCGGCCACCCTGACCGACCCACGCGGCCGGGCGATGTTCGTCGCCGTCACCGCGGCCGTGGACGTCACCGCTGCCGCGGTCGCCGACTACCACGCCCGCAACCCGCGCCGGTTCGGCCCGTCGGCGCCGGCGCCGGGGGGTTGGCACGGCGCACCCGCGCCGGCCGAACTCGACGATGTGCGTGCCGCGATCACCGAGCATCTACTGGCCGCCGCGCGCCGGCGGGAGTATCGGAGGTGGCTCGACGCGCGATGCGCCGAGCTGGTCACGTTGGCGCACGGATATGAGCATCCGGGCGATCCCCGGCAGCCGGACAACACCCATCGGCACTGACCGCCAGACAATGTCCCGAGTGCGTGCTGAAACCGAAGGAACCGATGACCGATCTCATCCTGGCTCTCGACATCGGCGGCACGAAGATCGCCGCCGGGCTCGTCGACGCCGACGGCACCCTGGTCCACCATGCCCAGCGGCCGACACCGCACGGTGACGCCGCACTCGTCTGGGAGACGGTCGCGTCGCTGCTCGCGGACACCACGGCCGCGGCTCCGGAGCCGGTCGCCGCGGTCGGTATCGCCTCGGCCGGCCCCATCGACGTCCCCGGCGGCACGGTCAGCCCCATCAACATCACCGACTGGAGCCGCTTCCCGATCGTGCAGCGCGTCGCCGAACTGAGCGGCGTGCCGGTGAGCCTGGGCGGTGACGGTCTGTGCATGGCGATGGGGGAGTGGTGGCGCGGTGCCGGCCGCGACGCCGATTTCCTGTTGGGAATGGTGGTGTCGACCGGGATCGGCGGCGGCCTGGTACTCGACGGCGCGCCCTACCACGGCCGCACCGGGAATGCCGGACACGTCGGGCATGTGGTGATCGAACCGGGCGGAGCGGCGTGCACGTGCGGCGGCCATGGCTGTGTCGAAACGGTCGCGTCGGGACCTCATCTGGCGCGGTGGGCCCGCGAGCACGGCTGGGTCGACGGCGCTGACGCGAAGGATCTCGCTGAGACCGCCGGCCGCGGTGATGAGGTGGCGCTGCGCGCGTTCGGCCGCGGCGCCGATGCCATCGCGCGGACCATCGCGTCGGTGGCGGCGGTGTGCGATCTGGACCTGGTGGTGATCGGAGGAGGGGTTGCCAGGGCGGGTGCGTTGTTGTTCGACCCGCTGCGCGAGGCCCTGACCGCGTACGCCGGGTTGGACTTTCTGCGCGGGCTGCGTGTGGTTCCGGCCCAGCTGGGTGGGGACGCGGGCCTGGTCGGGGCGGCCGCACTGGCCCGCGCCGACCGTTTTGGCTGATCGGGGGGCGACGCGCTATCCTGACTCGGTTCCACCGAAGACCGTCGGTCACCGATGAGCGCTTGCGCGAAGAGCAAGAACTCAGATGAGCGCTTGCGCGAAGAGCAAGAACTCAGATGAGCGCTTGCGCGAAGAGCAAGAACTCAGATGAGCGCTTGCGCGAAGAGCAAGAACTCAGATGAGCGCTTGCGCGAAGAGCAAGAACTCAAGAAATCGGTTGAAGGTCCGGGAAAATCCCGGCGGCCCACGCAGGAGGACGAGGCTGGTACGTCTGATACGTACTTCTGTGCGCCCCGACCTGTCTGCGTCGGGGCGTTTGTGTTTTCCCGGCTCATCAGCCGGATGTGCCTTTCGGTCGGTGGACGTCCCAACCATCACGAGGAGGCAAGCATGGCCAAGGCTGACAAGGCCACCGCGGTCGCCGACATCGCCGAGAAGTTCAAGGGGTCGACGGCCACCGTCGTCACCGAGTACCGCGGCCTGACGGTGTCCAACCTTGCCGAGCTGCGTAGGTCGCTGGGTTCATCGACGACCTACACCGTCGCCAAGAACACTCTGGTGAAGCGTGCCGCGGCAGAAGCGGGCATCGAGGGGCTCGATGAGCTCTTCGTCGGTCCGACCGCGATCGCGTTCATCGAGGGTGAGCCGGTCGACGCCGCCAAGGCGCTCAAGAAGTTCGCCAAGGACAACAAGGCGTTGGTCGTCAAGGGCGGCTACATGGACGGTCGCGCACTGAGCGTCTCCGAGGTCGAGAGGATCGCCGACCTGGAGTCCCGCGAGGTGCTGCTGTCCAAGCTGGCCGGTGCGATGAAGGCCAAGCAGTCCCAGGCCGCGGCGCTGTTCGTGGCGCCCGCGTCTCAGATCGCCCGCCTGGCCGCAGCTCTGCAGGAAAAGAAGTCCGGCTCGGAAAATTCCGAATCCGCCGCGTAACAAACCACCCCAAAAGAAGTAACCAGGAAGGACCATAACCATGGCCAAGCTGTCCACCGACGAACTGCTCGACGCGTTCAAGGAAATGACCCTGCTCGAACTCTCTGAGTTCGTGAAGCAGTTCGAAGAGACCTTCGACGTCACCGCTGCGGCTCCGGTTGCCGTCGCCGCTGCCGGCCCCGCCGGCGGTGGTGCCCCCGCCGAGGCCGCCGAGGAGCAGTCGGAGTTCGACGTCATCCTCGAGGGTGCCGGCGACAAGAAGATCGGCGTCATCAAGGTCGTCCGCGAGATCGTCTCCGGCCTGGGCCTCAAGGAAGCCAAGGATCTCGTCGACAGCGCCCCCAAGCCGCTGCTGGAGAAGGTCAACAAGGAGGCCGCCGACGACGCCAAGGCCAAGCTCGAGGCTGCCGGCGCGTCGGTCACCGTCAAGTAGTTCGACCAAACGCGAGCTGTGGGGCCGGTCTGGCAAACAGACCGGCCCCACAGTCGTCTGCGGTCGAGGGCCGTCGGCGGTGTTGGCGGACCGAGTGTTCCCGAGTGGGTGCGTAGGTTACAGTGACTCAAGCCACAGGCGGGAAACGTGTGGCAGGTGGTTGCCGGTTTTTGGTGGGAAGGGACTTCGCGTGGGCATTGGCATTCAGATTGAGGGGCTGACGAAGTCCTTCGGAGCCCAGCGAATCTGGGAGGACGTGACCTTCGATCTCCCCGCGGGTGAGGTGAGCGTTCTGCTCGGCCCGTCCGGTACCGGTAAGTCGGTGTTCTTGAAGTCGTTGATCGGCCTGCTGCGCCCGGAGCGCGGCAAGATCATCGTCGACGGCACCAACATCATCGAGTGCTCGGCCAAGGAGCTCTACGAGATCCGCACGCTGTTCGGCGTGATGTTCCAGGACGGTGCGCTGTTCGGGTCGATGAGCCTCTACGACAACACCGCGTTCCCGCTTCGTGAGCACACGAAGAAGAAGGAAAGCGAGATCCGTCAGATCGTGATGGAGAAGCTGGACCTGGTGGGTCTGGCGGGCGATGAGAACAAGTTCCCGGGTGAGATCTCCGGCGGTATGCGCAAGCGCGCCGGTCTGGCCCGTTCGCTAGTGCTCGACCCGCAGATCATCCTCTGTGACGAGCCCGATTCCGGTCTGGACCCGGTGCGTACCGCGTATCTGTCCCAGCTGTTGATCGATATCAACGCCCAGATCGACTGCACGATCCTGATCGTGACGCACAACATCAACATCGCCCGTACGGTGCCCGACAACATGGGCATGCTGTTCCGCAAGAAGCTGGTGATGTTCGGCCCCCGCGAGGTGCTGCTGACCAGCGATGAGCCGGTGGTCAAGCAGTTCCTCAACGGCCGCCGGATCGGACCCATCGGTATGTCGGAGGAGAAGGACGAGTCGACGATGGCCGAAGAGCAGGCCATGATCGACGCCGGTCACCACGACGGTGGTGTCGAGGAGATCGAGGGTGTGCCCCCGCAGGTGCAGGCGACTCCCGGCATGCCCGAGCGCAGGGCCGTCGAGCGTCGTCAAGCCCGGGTGCGCGAGATCATGCACACCCTGCCGCCTGCCGCGCAGGCTGCTATCCGTGACGACCTCGAAGGTACCCACCAGTACCCGACCCACGAGTTCGCGGGGGAGCCGGCGCACCGTCACGAGGACGACGCTCCGACCGGACGTATCCCGGTCGCCGGCGAGCGCTGACGCCGCCGGAGCGCTGACTTCCTGGCCGCCCGGCGACCGCCGGGCGGGTGGTCGATGCGCACTGTGCGACGACGCGGGGTCGGCAAACTTCAGGCGCGCTTTCGTTCCCGGGCGTACCGCTGTTGTGCTGCGACAATCCGTGTCTGCTGTGGCAACTGTGACTCGCGTTGCTAGAAAACTACCTGTAGGTAACAAGGTCTCGGCATGAGCCGGGTGGGCCGCGAAGGTCGCACCGGCCAGTATCGCAAGCGAGGCGTCAGAGCAGCTGACTAGCCACTTCTCGTCGCAGTCGTCAATTTTGTCGGCTGTGATCTTGAATACTTCCGTGACTGGCTATACAGTTTGCCAGAATCGCGTTTCGTCGCATCAAACCATCTCGGCGTCGTCGAGTCGGTGGCGCTCCGCGGTGTCTGAGAACGGGAGAAGAATGGTCGACCGCTATCGAGTCTGGTTGGGGGCAGGCGTACTGGCGGGGGGAGTTTCGGCGGCAATGCTGGCTGGTGCCGGTATCGCAGCCGCGGATGACGGCACGTCATCCAGTTCGGGTGGTTCGGCTGCGGGTTCGGCCGGATCGGGTTCGGATGCCTCGGGTTCGGGAGAGTCCGCCGGTACCGACTCGACCACGTCGACGTCGCAGGCCGGCCACGATGACGCGAATGCGCCCGCGCAGTCCGACGGTGACGACCAGGACGCCGAAGACAACCAGGACGCCGAAGACAACCAGGACGCCGAAGACAACCAGGACGCCGAAGACAACCAGGACGCAGACGGCGACACCGAAGACTCCGAAGACCCCGCCGACGCTCAAGACCCGGCCGACACCGACGAGGCCGACGGCGACCAGGACCCCGCACCGGTCTCAGAAGGCAAAGACGGCGCCGCACCGGTGTCCGGGGGTGGGTCGGCCGCGCCGGTGACCGAAGATCTGCCGCCGGCGAAGTCGGTGACAGACCTTCCCGCGGTGACCGACGTGCCGGCGGGATCGGTCGGCAGCGGCGCGGACGGCTCGAACTCGAACGCTGACGACGCCGTCGAGACCTCGCCGTTCATCGACAGCATCGAAACCGATCTGTCCTCCCCGGAGGGCACAGCGGTCATGCAATTCGCAGCGGCGTCGGCGCCCTGGCCGGAGACCGAGACCGAAGTCGAAGAAGAGTCGCCCTTCAACACCGTGTTCGGCTTCCTCAGCGACATCAGCGCGGGCTTCTTCAACTGGTACACCCGCACCATGCAGTTCCTGGCCGGCCCGGCGCGCGCGCCGTTCGGCAGCCGGGTCCGCGTCGAGACCTCGTCGCTGACCCTCGGCGACGGTGTCGTGGTATCCGCGGACTGGTACTTCCCGCCCGGCAAGGGTGAGCCCAAGGGCCTGATCTATCTGCAGCACGGCCTGCTGGCCAGTGCGTCGTTCTACGGCGCCACCGCCGCCTATCTCGCGGAGAAGACCCAGAGCATCGTCGTCGTGCCGACACTGACCTGGGACGTCTTCGACACCGACAACTATCCGTTGAACATGCCCGAGACCCATCGCGTCCTGGCGCAGCTGTTCGCCGGTGATCGCGGTGCGCTCACCGCCAGCGCCCGTGAGGCCGGTTTCCAGGGCGAGCTGCCCACGCGGATCGTCCTCGCCGGGCACTCGGCGGGCGGCGGCGCGGTGGTGGGTACGGCGGGGTACATGGTGGACGCCGGATTGGCCGACAACCTCGCGGGTGTCGTCATGCTCGACGGCGCGGGCCGGATCGGGGTCCTCAGCGCTGACCTGGCCAAGATCCCGAAGTCGATCCCGGTCTACAACCTGGCAGCTACCGCCGACACCTGGAACAACTACGGTCATGCCAGCTTCCGGCTCAAGGTCGCCCGGCCCGGCATGTTCACCGGCGTGCAGGTCCGCGGTGGTCTGCACGGCGACTCGATGCAGAGCTCCAGCCTGTCGGTGCAGTTCATGGCCTATCTGGCCACCGGGTTCTCCTCGCCGTGGAACGTCCAGGCGAACCAGCTCCTGACAGCGGGCTGGATCAACGACATGCTCGACGGCACCTACACCGAGCGGTGGTATCCGTCTTCGCTGTTCCCGGTACTTCCGGCGGTGCTGGTGACCAGCACCTGGTTCAGCCCGCCCTCCAGCGCCCGGGTCGTCACACTCACGGCGTACGTCGAAGGTGTCCCGCAAGTGTGTCCTGCCGATCCGGCCGGACTGAGCTGTGCGGATGCGTCGGCCCCCGACGTGCTCGGTCGGGAGTCCGACAGCCCGTCCGCCCGCGTCGCGGTCTGATCTGAGCAAAGCGCGTCGGCCCCCGTGCCGCCGCGTTACGGTGTGCCCGATTCGGGCAGAGGGGATTGCGATGGGCGACCGGGTTTCGGTACTGCTCGGGGCCGGCGCTGTCACCGCGGGGGTCGCGGCCGCGCTGCTGGCCGGTGCCGGTGTGGCGGTTGCCGCCCCGGAGTCGACATCGACATCGCAGTCGACATCGCAGTCGCAGGCGCAGGCGGATTCGGCGGGTGGCGAGGACAGCACCGAGTCCCGCGTCGACACCCTCGGCCCGGACGCCGATCCTGACGACGCTGCCCCAGAAACCGAGGACACCGTCGAAGATCCCGACGGCGCCGAGGGAGACGCCGATCAAGACGCCGGGGAAGACGCCGAGGAAGAGGGACAGGACGCCGGGGAAGACGCCGAGGAAGAAGGGGGCGGGGACGACTCCTCCGAGGAGGCCGGCGGCGCGCATGCCGCCGTCCCCGACGAACCGGCCGGCCGTGCCGACGGCGCCGTCGGGTCCGATCACCCGGCCGCCGCGTCGAGCGATCACCCCGACATCCCCGACCCCGACGCTGCCGAACAGGAACGTGTGGATGCCGAGGCCGCGGCCGGCGGATCCGAAGCTCCCTTTACCGCCGAGCAGCCCGTGGCGTCCATCCCGGTCGACGCGCCCGCCGCCGGTGCCGATCCGGCGGTCGCGGAGGTGAACACCGCGGTGCTGCGGCCGCTGGCTTCGATGCAGGTCGCGCCCGCCGACGAGGCAGCGTCGAGTCCACGCAAGCAGACGCTGCTCAGCGTCATCGGCGCCGTCATCTTCAATATCTATTCGGTCGCCATCCGCGTCCTCGGCGGCCCGCCGATCCTGCCGCCCAACAGCACCGTCACCGTTCGTAGCTCGAAGCTCAGAATCGACTGCGGCGACGGTTACGACGTGCCCGCGGACTGGTACGTCCCCGACGGTGCGACCCCGACCCGGCTGATCTATTTCCAGCATGGCTTCATGGCGGCCGGCCCGTTCTACAGCTACACCGCCGCCCGGCTCGCCGAGGCGACCAACAGCATCGTCGTGGCCACGTCACTGACGTCGAACTTCCTTGCCTGCGACGGGTGCTGGGTCGGTGGCACGCAGATGCACCGGGCGGTGGCCGACCTGTTCGTCGACGGCAACACCGCACTTGCGCAGAGTGCGCTGGCAGCGGGCTACAGCGGCACCCTGCTCGACGGTATCGACAAGGTCGGGCTCACCGGCCATTCGGCGGGCGGGGGACTGGCCGTGGGCGCCGCGGGCCATATGACCCGCAACGGCTCCTTCGACAAGCTGGCGGGGGTGGTGATGCTCGACGGGGTCGGCTTCGGCGACGTCACCCCGCAAGCGCTGGCGAAACTGCCGCTGGACTTCCCGATCTACAACCTGGCGGCCAGGTCGTATTACTGGAACCTGTCCGGAACGACCAATGCCGTTCTGCAGCAGTGGCGGCCCGGGGAGTTCAACGGGGTGAAGCTCGACAACAGCTCGCACGGCGACGCGATGAGCGCCGGCAACATCTTCGTCCAGGTGGCGATGAACCTCGTCACCGGATGGCCGCGTCCGGCCAATGTGGCGGCCGCCGAGATCCTCAGCGCCGGGTGGTTCAACGACATGTTCAGCGGGACGCCGCCTTCGGCGCAGTCCGGCTTCTACGGCGCTCCCGACGACGTCCTGCAGATCCCGACCGCCCGCGGAACCGCGACCGCCCGCGTTCTGCCGGGCCCCACCGAGCGTCAGACATTCTTCGACTGGTTGTTCACCACCGGAGCCCGGATCATGTTCGGCATCAACTTCGCCACCTGCGCCGTCGACGCGGGCGAAGGTTTCGGTCGAAACTACGAAAACTCGGTACCCAACACGGCGTTATCTCTTGACGGAAGGACGAAACCGGGCCAATCTATTGGCCAGCAATGTGTACACGGATGACAGCGAACAGGGACGCCGGCCAGCGCCCAGAGTTCCGTAGCATACGGTGCTGCCTCGAGGGTTGAGGAATAGGTCGGCGTGCGCTATCGTTGGACGTTGCGCTGGCTGCATCCTGCCCACCTCGCTCTTTCCGACCCGCACTAGTCACGTGGTCCTAGCCTGAGCCTCTGCTCAGGGATCTAGACGCGTGCCGTGCGTCGGGTGGTCTGGTGAAGCCGGCCAAACCGACGCAGAAACGCGACTGAACGGGTCCGGCCTCTCCGGTCCCCGAAGGGTCGCATGAGGTGCTGGAAGGATGCATCTTGGCAGGGTCCCGCCAGATCGAGTCAGTAACCACCAATAACTCCGTTCCCGGAGCGCCAAACCGAATTTCTTTTGCCAAGCTCCGCGAGCCTCTTGAGGTTCCGGGGCTTCTCGACGTGCAGACCGAGTCATTCGAGTGGCTGGTCGGCGCCGAGGACTGGTTCCGGCGTGCCGCCGACCGCGGCGACGTCGACCCCAAGGGTGGGCTGCAGGAGGTTCTCGAAGAGCTCTCGCCGATCGAGGACTTCTCCGGCTCGATGTCGCTGTCGTTCTCCGACCCGCGCTTCGACGAGGTCAAGGCGCCGGTCGACGAGTGCAAAGACAAGGACATGACGTACGCGGCCCCGCTGTTCGTCACGGCCGAGTTCATCAACAACAACACCGGTGAGATCAAGAGCCAGACGGTCTTCATGGGTGACTTCCCGATGATGACCGAGAAGGGCACCTTCATCATCAACGGCACCGAGCGTGTCGTGGTGAGCCAGCTGGTCCGCTCGCCGGGTGTGTACTTCGACGAGTCGATCGACAAGTCGACCGAGAAGACACTGCACAGCGTCAAGGTGATCCCCGGCCGCGGCGCGTGGCTGGAATTCGACGTCGACAAGCGCGACACCGTCGGCGTGCGTATCGACCGCAAGCGCCGCCAGCCGGTCACCGTGCTGCTCAAGGCCCTCGGCTGGACCAGCGAGCAGATCACCGAGCGCTTCGGCTTCTCCGAGATCATGATGAGCACCCTGGAGAAGGACAACACCGCAGGCACCGACGAGGCGCTGCTGGACATCTACCGCAAACTGCGCCCGGGCGAGCCCCCCACCAAGGAGTCCGCGCAGACCCTGTTGGAGAACCTGTTCTTCAAGGAGAAGCGCTACGACCTGGCCCGCGTCGGCCGTTACAAGGTGAACAAGAAGCTGGGCCTCAACGTGGGTCAGCCGATCACCAGCTCGACGCTGACCGAAGAGGACGTCGTCGCGACCATCGAATACCTGGTGCGTCTGCATCAGGGTGACCAGACGATGACCGCCCCCGGCGGCACCGAGGTCCCGGTCGAGGTCGACGACATCGACCACTTCGGTAACCGCCGGCTGCGTACCGTCGGCGAGCTGATCCAGAACCAGATCCGCGTCGGTCTGTCCCGGATGGAGCGTGTCGTGCGTGAGCGCATGACCACCCAGGACGTCGAGGCGATCACGCCGCAGACCCTGATCAACATCCGTCCCGTCGTGGCGGCGATCAAGGAGTTCTTCGGCACCAGCCAGCTGTCGCAGTTCATGGACCAGAACAACCCGCTGTCCGGTCTGACCCACAAGCGCCGACTGTCGGCGCTGGGCCCCGGCGGTCTGTCCCGAGAGCGTGCCGGCCTTGAGGTCCGCGACGTGCACCCCAGCCACTACGGCCGGATGTGCCCGATCGAGACCCCGGAAGGCCCGAACATCGGCCTGATCGGTTCGCTGTCGGTGTACGCCCGGGTCAATCCGTTCGGCTTCATCGAGACGCCCTATCGCAAGGTCGTCGACGGCGTCGTCACCGACCAGATCGACTACCTGACCGCCGACGAGGAGGACCGCCACGTCGTGGCGCAGGCCAACTCGGAGACCGAGGACACCCCCGCGGGTCAGAAGTTCGTCGAGGACCGCGTCCTGGTCCGCCGTAAGGGTGGCGAGGTCGAGTTCGTGTCGGCCGCCGAGGTGGACTACATGGACGTCTCGCCGCGCCAGATGGTGTCGGTCGCGACCGCGATGATCCCGTTCCTCGAGCACGACGACGCCAACCGCGCCCTGATGGGTGCCAACATGCAGCGTCAGGCGGTTCCGCTGGTGCGCAGCGAGGCGCCGCTGGTCGGTACCGGCATGGAGTTGCGTGCCGCCATCGACGCCGGCGACGTGGTCGTCACCGACAAGGCCGGTGTGGTCGAGGAGGTCTCCGCCGACTACATCACCGTGATGGCCGACGACGGCACCCGGCACACCTACCGGATGCGCAAGTTCGCCCGCTCCAACCATGGCACCTGCGCCAACCAGCGTCCGATCGTGGACGCCGGGCAGCGTGTCGAGTCGGGTCAGGTGCTGGCCGACGGACCGTGCACCGAGAACGGTGAGATGGCGCTGGGCAAGAACCTGCTCGTGGCGATCATGCCGTGGGAGGGACACAACTACGAGGACGCGATCATCCTCTCGAACCGTCTGGTCGAAGAGGACGTGCTCACCTCGATCCACATCGAAGAGCACGAGATCGATGCCCGCGACACCAAGCTGGGCGCCGAGGAGATCACCCGGGACATCCCGAACGTCTCCGATGAGGTGCTGGCCGATCTCGACGAGCGCGGCATCATCCGCATCGGCGCCGAGGTCCGCGACGGCGACATCCTGGTCGGCAAGGTCACCCCGAAGGGTGAAACCGAGCTGACTCCGGAGGAGCGGCTGCTGCGCGCCATCTTCGGTGAGAAGGCCCGCGAGGTGCGCGATACGTCGCTCAAGGTGCCCCATGGTGAGTCCGGCAAGGTCATCGGCATCCGCGTGTTCAGCCGCGAGGATGACGACGAGTTGCCCGCCGGTGTCAACGAACTGGTCCGCGTCTACGTGGCCCAGAAGCGCAAGATCTCCGACGGCGACAAACTCGCCGGACGTCACGGCAACAAGGGCGTCATCGGCAAGATCCTGCCCGTCGAGGACATGCCGTTCCTGCCCGACGGCACCCCGGTGGACATCATCCTGAACACCCACGGTGTACCGCGTCGTATGAACATCGGCCAGATCCTGGAGACCCACCTCGGGTGGGTGGCCAAGGCCGGCTGGAACATCGATGTCGCAAGCACTCCGGAGTGGGCGGCCAAGCTGCCCGAGCAGATGCTCTCGGCACCGCCCGACAGCATCGTCGCGACCCCGGTGTTCGACGGCGCCAAGGAAAGCGAGCTGCAGGGTCTGCTCGGTGCGACGCTGCCCAACCGGGACGGCGAGACCATGGTCAACGCCGACGGCAAGGCGGTGCTGTTCGACGGCCGCAGTGGCGAACCGTTCCCGTACCCGGTGACGGTCGGCTACATGTACATCCTGAAGCTGCACCACCTGGTCGACGACAAGATCCACGCGCGTTCGACCGGTCCGTACTCGATGATCACCCAGCAGCCGCTGGGCGGTAAGGCGCAGTTCGGTGGTCAGCGCTTCGGTGAGATGGAGTGCTGGGCCATGCAGGCCTACGGTGCGGCGTACACGCTGCAGGAGCTCTTGACGATCAAGTCCGACGACACCGTCGGCCGCGTCAAGGTCTACGAGGCGATCGTCAAGGGCGAGAACATCCCCGAACCGGGCATCCCGGAGTCGTTCAAGGTGCTTCTCAAGGAGCTGCAGTCGCTCTGCCTGAACGTCGAGGTGCTGTCTTCGGACGGTGCGGCCATCGAGATGCGGGACGGTGACGACGAGGACCTGGAGCGCGCTGCTGCCAACCTCGGAATCAACCTGTCGCGCAACGAATCCGCCTCTGTCGAGGACCTGGCCTGATGCACGGCTCCGCCGTGGTGCCTGATGCAGGGCTCCGCCGTGGTGCCTGATTCACGGCTCCGCCGTGGTGCCTGATTCACGGCTCCGCCGTGGTGCCTGATAGTTCAAGTTTCTAATCCCGAAAGGGGAAAGGGAGTTACGTGCTAGACGTCAACTTCTTCGATGAACTCCGCATCGGTCTCGCGACCGCGGACGACATCCGCAACTGGTCCTACGGCGAGGTCAAGAAGCCGGAGACCATCAACTACCGCACGCTCAAGCCAGAGAAGGACGGCCTGTTCTGCGAGAAGATCTTCGGACCTACTCGCGACTGGGAGTGCTACTGCGGCAAGTACAAGCGCGTCCGGTTCAAGGGCATCATCTGTGAGCGCTGCGGCGTCGAGGTGACCCGCGCCAAGGTGCGGCGTGAGCGGATGGGCCATATCGAACTGGCCGCACCCGTCACGCACATCTGGTACTTCAAGGGCGTGCCCTCGCGTCTGGGCTATCTGCTCGACCTGGCCCCGAAGGATCTCGAGAAGATCATCTACTTCGCGGCCTACGTCATCACCGCGGTCGATGACGAGATGCGGCACAACGAGCTCTCGACGCTGGAGGCCGAGATGGCCGTCGAGCGCAAGGCCATCGAGGATCAGCGCGACGCCGATCTGGAGGCGCGTGCCCAGAAACTCGAAGCCGACATGAAAGAGCTCGAGGACGAGGGCGCCAAGTCCGACGTCAAGCGCAAGGTGCGGGACGGCGGCGAGCGCGAGATGCGCCAGCTGCGCGACCGGGCCCAGCGCGAGCTGGACCGGCTCGAGGAGATCTGGACGACGTTCACCAAGCTGGCTCCCAAGCAGCTGATCGTCGACGAGCTGCTCTACCGCGAGCTGCAGGACCGCTACGGCGAGTACTTCGAGGGCGCCATGGGTGCCGAGTCGATCAAGAAGCTCATCGAGAACTTCGACATCGAGGCCGAGGCCGAGTCGCTGCGCGACACCATCAAGAACGGCAAGGGCCAGAAGAAGCTGCGCGCGCTCAAGCGGCTCAAGGTCGTCGCGGCGTTCCAGACCAACCGGAACTCGCCCATGGGCATGGTCCTCGACGCGGTTCCGGTGATCCCGCCGGAGCTGCGCCCGATGGTTCAGCTCGACGGTGGCCGCTTTGCCACCTCGGACCTCAACGACCTGTACCGCCGCGTCATCAACCGCAACAACCGGCTCAAGAGGCTGATCGATCTCGGCGCTCCCGAGATCATCGTCAACAACGAGAAGCGCATGCTTCAGGAGTCGGTCGACGCGTTGTTCGACAACGGCCGTCGCGGCCGGCCCGTCACCGGGCCGGGCAACCGTCCGCTCAAGTCGCTGTCGGATCTGCTCAAGGGCAAGCAGGGCCGCTTCCGGCAGAACCTGCTCGGTAAGCGCGTCGACTACTCGGGCCGTTCGGTCATCGTGGTCGGCCCGCAGCTCAAGCTGCACCAGTGCGGCCTGCCCAAGCTGATGGCTCTCGAGCTGTTCAAGCCGTTCGTGATGAAGCGTCTGGTCGATCTGAACCACGCGCAGAACATCAAGAGCGCCAAGCGCATGGTGGAACGTCAGCGTCCCCAGGTGTGGGACGTCCTCGAAGAGGTCATCGCCGAACACCCGGTGCTGCTGAATAGGGCACCGACACTCCATCGTCTAGGGATCCAGGCTTTCGAGCCGCAGCTGGTCGAGGGTAAGGCCATCCAGCTGCACCCGCTGGTCTGCGAGGCGTTCAACGCCGACTTCGACGGCGACCAGATGGCCGTGCACCTTCCGCTGTCGGCGGAGGCGCAGGCCGAGGCCCGCATCCTGATGCTGTCCTCGAACAACATCCTGTCGCCGGCGTCGGGCCGTCCACTGGCCATGCCGCGTCTGGACATGGTGACCGGCCTGTACTACCTGACCACCGAGATCGAAGGCGACAAGGGTGAGTTCGTCCCGGCCGCCACGGATCAGCCGGAGTCCGGTGTGTACAGCAGCCCGGCCGAAGCCATCATGGCGATGGACCGCGGCGCGCTGAGCCCGCGGGCCCGGATCCGGGTGCGGTTGACGCAGCTGCGTCCGTCGGCCGAGGTCGAGGCCGAGCAGTTCCCGGACGGCTGGACCATGGGCGATGCCTGGACGGCCGAGACCACGCTGGGCCGCGTGCTGTTCAACGAGCTGCTGCCCAAGGGCTATCCCTTCGTCAACAAGCAGATGCACAAGAAGGTGCAGGCCGCGATCATCAACGATCTGGCCGAGCGCTACCCGATGATCGTGGTCGCGCAGACGGTGGACAAGCTCAAGGACGCCGGCTTCTACTGGGCCACCCGTTCGGGTGTCACCGTGTCGATGGCCGACGTGCTGGTCCCGCCGGAGAAGCAGGAGATCCTCGAGCGCTACGAGGCTGAAGCCGACAGCATCGAGAAGCAGTACCAGCGCGGCAAGCTCAACAAGGACGAGCGCAACGAAGCGTTGGTGAAGATCTGGCAGGACGCGACCGAAGAGGTCGGTCAGGCGCTGCGGTCGCACTACCCGAAGGACAACCCGATCATCACGATCGTGGATTCGGGCGCGACGGGTAACTTCACCCAGACGCGGACACTGGCCGGCATGAAGGGTCTGGTGACCAACCCGAAGGGTGAGTTCATCCCGCGTCCGATCAAGTCCTCGTTCCGCGAGGGCCTGACGGTGCTGGAGTACTTCATCAACACCCACGGCGCGCGCAAGGGCCTGGCGGACACGGCCCTGCGCACGGCGGACTCGGGCTACCTGACCCGTCGTCTGGTGGACGTGTCGCAGGACGTCATCGTGCGCGAGACCGACTGCGAGACCGAGCGCGGTATCACGGTCACGCTGGCCGAGTTGCAGGGCGAGCAGCTGGTGCGCGATCAGCACATCGAGACGTCTGCCTATGCGCGGACGCTGGCCACCGATGCGGTCGACGCCAACGGCAATGTGATCGTCGAGCGCGGTCACGACCTCGGCGATCCGGCCATCGATGCGCTGCTGGCGGCGGGTATCACCGAGGTGAAGGTCCGTTCGGTGCTGACCTGTGCGACCGGCACCGGGGTGTGCGCGATGTGCTACGGCCGCTCGATGGCCACCGGCAAGCTGGTCGACATCGGTGAGGCCGTCGGCATCGTCGCCGCGCAGTCCATCGGTGAGCCCGGCACGCAGCTGACGATGCGTACCTTCCACCAGGGTGGCGTCACCGGCGGTGCCGACATCGTCGGTGGTCTGCCCCGCGTGCAGGAGCTGTTCGAGGCCCGCATTCCGCGGAACCGGGCCCCGATCGCCGATGTGTCCGGGCGGGTCCGCCTGGAGGAGAGCGACAAGTTCTACAAGATCACCATCGTTCCCGACGACGGGGGCGAGGAGGTCGTGTACGACAAGCTCTCGCGGCGTCAGCGCCTGAAGGTGTTCAAGCACGATGACGGTTCTGAGCGTCTGCTGACCGACGGCGACCACGTCGAGGTGGGCCAGCAGCTGCTGGAAGGTTCGGCCGACCCGCACGAGGTGCTGCGCGTCCAGGGTCCCCGCGAGGTGCAGATCCACCTCGTCAAGGAGGTCCAGGAGGTCTACCGCGCCCAGGGTGTGTCGATCCACGACAAGCACATCGAGGTCATCGTCCGGCAGATGCTGCGTCGCGTCACGATCATCGATTCGGGCGCCACGGAGTTCCTGCCCGGCTCGCTGACCGAGCGTGGCGAGTTCGAGACCGAGAACCGTCGGGTGGTGGCCGAGGGCGGCGAGCCCGCGGCCGGTCGCCCGGTGCTGATGGGTATCACCAAGGCGTCGCTGGCCACCGATTCGTGGCTGTCGGCGGCGTCGTTCCAGGAGACCACCCGCGTGCTCACCGATGCGGCGATCAACTGCCGCAGCGACAAGCTGCAGGGTCTGAAGGAGAACGTGATCATCGGCAAGCTGATCCCGGCCGGCACCGGCATCAACCGGTACCGCAACATCCAGGTTCAGCCCACCGAGGAGGCCCGCGCCGCGGCGTACACGATCCCGTCCTACGAGGATCAGTACTACAGCCCGGACTTCGGCCAGGCCACCGGCGCTGCGGTGCCGCTGGACGACTACGGCTACTCGGACTACCGATAGGTCGATGAGAAGGCCCCCATCCCCGCTGCGGGGGTGGGGGCTTTTTCGCATCCCACGATGACGGTCGCGCCCAGCGCAGCGCAGCTGTCGGTGGCCGGGTGTGAATTTATCGGCTCGCTCGAGGCCGATCGTGAAGCTATCCGCGCAACCGGCGCCGGCGGTCGTCGTTGGCCTCGGCGCGCCTACACTCGTCGGCGTGCTCATTGGTTCCCACGTCCACGGTGACGATCCGCTCGCGGCCGCCGAAGCCGACGGCGCCGACGTCGTGCAGTTCTTCCTCGGAAATCCGCAGAGCTGGAAGAAGCCGCCGCCCCGCGAGGACGCCGAGGTGCTCAAGGCCTCACCGGTTCCGGTCTATGTGCATGCGCCGTACATGATCAATGTCGCGTCGGCCAACAACCGGGTGCGCATCCCGTCGCGAAAGATCTTGCAGGACACCTGCGATGCGGCTTCGGCCATCGGCGCCACCGCGGTGATCGTGCACGGTGGGCACGCCGACGACAACGACATGGACGCCGGGTTCGAGCGCTGGGTCAAGGCGCTGGCGAGCCTGAAGACCGACGTGCCCATCTACCTGGAGAACACCGCCGGCGGTGACCACGCGATGGCCCGGCACTTCGACACCATCGCGCGGTTGTGGGATCACATCGGCGACATGGGCATCGGGTTCTGCCTGGATACCTGCCACGCGTGGGCCGCCGGAGAGGCGCTGATCGACGCCGTCGAACGGATCAAGGCCATCACCGGGCGCATCGACCTGGTGCACTGCAACGACTCCCGGGACGCTGCGGGGTCGGGGGCCGACCGGCACGCCAACTTCGGCACCGGCCAGATCGACCCTCAGCTGCTGGTCGCCGTGGTCAAGGCGGCCGGTGCGCCGGTGATCTGTGAAACCTCCGACGACGGCCGCAAGGACGACATCGCCTTTCTGCGCGAGCACGTCTGAACCCTTATCGGCACCATTGTCGCCAAACGGTTACCAAACTGCAGGTGGCGGCGGGGTTAAATAGGCTGACGCCGAGAACCGAGTGTCCCTCGTCGAAAGGCCTGTGTGTCCGCGATTGACCAGCCGTCGATTGCGCTGCCGCATGCGCCTTCGGAGGATCCGGTCACCGCACGGACCCGCCGCCGGACTCGCCGTCTGACGATCATTCGTTGGGTCGCCATCGTCACGTGGGCGGTGGTGGTCGTCTGGCGCACGGTGACTGATGGTTTCGCCTTCAACCGTGAACTGCTGCTGCTCTACATCTGCATCGGTCTGGCCGCGGCCAGCATCGGACAGGGCCGTCGGGTCCTGTATGTGGTCAGGGACTGGTTGCCGTTCGCGCTGGTGCTGATCGCCTACGACTTCAGCAGGGGAGCGGCGCTGCTGGTCGGCAGTCCGACGCTCTGGCACTGGCAGGCGGATATGGACCGGTGGTTGTTCGGCGGGACGATGCCGACGGTGTGGCTGCAGGAACGGCTCAAGCTGCCCCACCCGCCGTGGTGGGAGGTGGTGATCAGCAGCGTCTACATGTCGTTCTTCATCCTCCCGTACGTGGTGGCCGGGGTGCTGTGGCTACGCAACCGTGAGGAATGGAAGTCGTTCGTCCGGTTGTTCGTCGGGCTGTCGTTCACCGCGCTGGTGATTTATGCGCTGGTACCCGCCGCACCGCCGTGGGCCGCGGCCCGGTGTACGGCGGCCGACGTCGCCGGCGGGCCCTCCGACCCCGGCTGCATGTTCCGGTCCGCGCGGGGGGTGCCGGACGGGGGGCTGCTGGGGAGCATGCAGGTCGTGCAGCCCGGCGCCAACGACTGGATCGAGCGCATCGTCGGTCGGGGTTGGGGTGCGCTGGAGTTGCACACCGCCAGCGCGCTGATCGATCAGGGTCAGGCGAGCGTGAACCTCGTCGCGGCCATCCCGTCACTGCACGCCGGGTTGTCGCTGGGGATCGCGATCTTCCTGTGGACGCGGGTACATGCCGGGTGGCGTCCGGTTCTGGTGGCCTATCCGCTGATCATGGCGTTCACGTTGGTCTACACCGCCGAGCATTATGTGGTCGACATTGTGCTCGGTTGGGCGTTGGCGGCGGTCGTCGTCGGCGCGCTCTGGTGTTACGAGAAACGTCAGTCGGAGCGCAGGGACAGATAGCGCTGTTGGGCGCCCGGTTCGAGGGATCCGCGCTGCTCGAGCAGCAGCACGCAGCGCAGGGCCAGGTCGTAGGAGCCGTAGCAGTGGTGGGCGACCAATGCGAGATGCTTGAGCTGTTCGTCGGTCATCGCGTCCGGACGGGTGAAGTCGCGGACGTAGACGATGTCGGCTTCGAGAATCTGGTTCAGTCCCCAGCGCGGGTCCTCGTTGACCCGGTAGGAGCCGATCGGCCAGTACTTGACGTCCGCGACGCCGTGCGGGATGAAGCCCTGTTCCCGCAACTCCACATCGATGTCGCCGAGGCCGGGTTGCCTCAGGTAGAGCTTCACGAACGACACCTCCGTCTGGATCACCACCGCCTCTGCGAGCTTGTCGCGGCCGCTCTGCACAACAGCCAGCTCGCCGCCCTGGATGTCGACTTTCATGAAGTCGAGGTGTTCGATCTCGGCGATGTCATCGAGCCGGTGTGTTCTCAGCGGGATCCGCTCGATGACCTCGCCGTGGGGTGCGAGCGCCTCGAACAGACTCAGGGTGTCCGGATCCGGTTCGAACATGCTGGTCATGCCGGAGGAACGGCAGAGGTTGAGGGTGTGTTGGCCGCCGTCGCCAACGGCATAGGGCAGGTAGCGCTCGGACGCGCCCTGGCGGCTCTGCAGCTCCTGGAGGGCAGCGGGTTGCGGCTCGAATCCGGTCACCCGGCACAGCCCCGCGGCGAGCATCGGGGTGTAGGGCGGCTCGCCGTCGATCGGATTCGCGCCGACATCCACCACCTCGGTCACCCGAGAGGGGCCCAGCAGGTCGCGAAAAGCAGTGGTCATGACGTCGCCTTCGAGCGGGGATGGGACCGGGGAAGGGGCGAGACGAATCTATCGCTCAGCAGTCCGGTGTTCGGGCAGATTTTCGGAGCACGTTTCTGGTCGATCCGCCAGAGGCCAAATTCGTCAATCGGTTCGCCGAAGGTGACTCGTCGTCGGCAGGCAACCTCCCGTTGGTCGGGAATTCGCTTTGCTGAGTGATTCGTGCGCCGAGGCGGCGCCGATGCGGCCAGGACATGCGGGCGCCGTTGGCGCAACCAGCATCTCGACGAGAATCCGGGTCCGGCGACCGGGGCCGTTCCGCACTGGTGACGCATTTTGCGGGTGTTCGGACGACATCGCCGATCGCAATGCCCAAGCAATTTGCTCGCGTCCCATTCTCTGACAGGTTGTCAATTTCACGCCGCGAACCCGGGATGGGCGGGGCCGGATCCACCGGTGATGTCTCGCTTCCATGGCCGGTGACCTGCCGGTTACCGAAGCTGCCCATGAGGCTCTGGCAAACTGACGCGCCCGTCAAGTAATTGCGGTAGCACAGATCGCGAGCGAAAGCTAATTGAGCACGCAACAACACCATGGCCGAAGCTGCCGAAACCCTTATGCCTGGTAAATCGGGGTGTTAATTTCCCTCCGTCTGCGCTCCGCAGGCACCGATCGGGTTCTCAGTAGGGGGTTTACGACCTTGTCCAGTCGACGTAAGCAAAAGTCTGGCGGTACCAAGAAAGCGGTCCGCCCTGTTATCACCACCGGCCTCGCCGGTGCGGGAATGTTGGCCGCGGGAATGATGTTCCTCGCGCCTCCGGGGGGGCCGGGACCCGTGTCCGCGGCAATTCAGTTGACGTCGACGGGATCGGATGCCACCGATCCGTGGTACGTGGTCAACTTCGGACGTTCTGCCGCTCCGACCCCCAACAATCTGGCCGCCGCAGTGGTCGATTACAGCCGGCCCTGCGGCCTGATCTGCAACGGTGCCGACGGCACGGAGGAGAACCCGGACGGCCAGGCCGGCGGCATCCTGTTCGGAAATGGCGGTAACGGGTGGAACAGCACCATCGCCGGCAGGGATGGCGGCAACGGCGGTAACGGCGGCCTGTTCGGCGGCAACGGCGGTAACGGCGGTAACGGCGGCTGGGGTGTCGTCGGCGAGATCGGCCAGATCGGTACGCCAGGTGCGGTCGGCGCTGCGGGCGCCGCCGGGGCAGCGAGCGGTGCCGTCGGCTCCGTCGGCGCGGATGTCCCCAACGGTCAGCTGCCGGGACTTCCGGGCTTGCCGCCGATCGGCAAAGCGGGAGCTGCGGGCGGCATCGGTGCCTCCGGCAAGGCCGGAGACGTCGGCTCGACCGGCGGCCCCGGTGACCCGGGCGGTCCCGGCGCCAACGGCGGTCCGGGTGCATCCGGCGGTGCGGGCTATGAGGGCTCTCCCGGCACACCCGGGGTGACCGGTAGTGCGGGTACCGCCGGCGGTATCGGCGGTATCGGCGGCGAAGGTGACGCCGGTGAGGACGGTAAAGCCGGTGAGGCCGGCGGAACCGGCGAAGCCGGCGGCAAAGGCGGTGTCGGCGGTGTCGGCGGTCAGGGCGGAAACGGCGGCGTTGGCGACACCGGCAACACCGGTCTGCAGGGCCTCCCCGGACTTCAGGGCGGCCAGGGTGGTCAGGGTGGTCAAGGCGGCGCCGGCGGCCAGGGCGGCCCGGGATCGGCCTCCACCAGCATCGGTGGTGCCGGCTCGACGGGCGGCGTCGGCGGCAAGGGCGGCAACGGCGGCAGCGCCGGTCTGTTCAGCCTGTTCGGTAAAGGCGGCAACGCGGGTAGCGGCGGTACCGGCGGCACCGGTGGCCAGGGCGGTACGGGTGGCACCGGCGGCGCCGGTGGCACCGGCGGCACGGGTGGTACCGGCGCTCAGGGCGGCACGGGTGGTAAAGGTGGCACCGGCGGAATCGGCGGCACCGGCGGTACCGGTGGCACGGGCGGTACCGGTGGCACGGGTGGCACCGGTGGCACGGGTGGCACCGGCGGCACCGGCGGTGACGGTGGCAAGGGTGGCACCGGCGGTGACGGTGGTCAGGGCGGTACCGGCGGTCAAGGCGGTACCGGTGGTCAAGGCGGCGCCACTGGCACCGGCACCGGCAACGGTGCGGGCGGCACAGGCGGTCAGGGCGGCACGGGTGGCACCGGCGGTAACGGTGGCACTGGTGGTACCGGTGGCTCAGCCGGTGCCGGCGGTACCGGCGGTACCGGTGGTCCCGGTGGTCCGGGCGGTGCCGGCGGTCTCGGTGGTGACGGCGGCGAAGGCGGCGCACCCGGCGTCGGTGGAGCCGGTGGTCTCGGCGGTGTCGGCGGTCTAGGCGGTCCCGGTGGCGCCGGTGGCGTCGGCGGTGCCGGCGGCCCGGGCGGTAGCACCGGCGGCGCCGGAGGCGCGGGTGGCCAGGCGGGAACCGCCGGTAAGGGCGGCCTGTTCGGCGGCAACGGCAAGGCCGGCACCACCGGCGCAACAGGCGCCGCCGGGGCCAGCGGTGCCGCGGGTGCAACCGGTGCGACCGGTGCGACCGGTGCCACCGGCGCGCAGGGCGCACAGGGTGGGACCGGAGCATCCGGTGCGGCCGGCACCACGTCCGGTGCAACCGGTAAGGCCGGTGCGACCGGAGCCGACGGTGTGACCGGTGCGACCGGTGCGACCGGTGCGACCGGTGCGGGCGGTAAGGCCGGCGAGCAGGGTAAGGCCGGCGAGCCCGGCAAGGCCGGCGACCCCGGAACCCCCGGTGGCGCGGGTAATCCCAACGGCACCGGTGGAACCGGTGGAAATGGTGGCGGCGGCGGAGCCGGTGGCGGCGGAGGCGACGGCGGTGCCGGTGGCTCCAACGGCGCGGGCGGCGACGACTAGCCGGTGAGATGAAGGGAACGGCCCCCTCCTTCGGGAGGGGGCCGTTTCTTTCGGTGAAACTTCGGCACAGCGGCCGGCGGCCGATGTCGTTGCCGCTAAAGGCAGATAGTCTGATTACCGAACCGGATCACCCGATCCTCGCAATGCCACAGCACCGCGCGGGACAGGACGGCGCGTTCCACGTCGGCGCCGAGCCGGACCAGATCGTCCACGCTGTGCCGGTGGTCCACCCGCACCACATCCTGCTCGATGATGGGCCCTTCGTCGAGGTCCTCGGTCACGTAATGCGCTGTGGCGCCGACGAGTTTGACACCGCGCTCGCGGGCCCGCCGGTACGGCGACGCTCCGATGAATGCCGGCAGGAAGGAGTGATGGATGTTGATCAACGGGCAACCGACACGGTCGACGAAGTTCGGGGTCAGGATCTGCATGTAGCGGGCCAGCACCACCAGGTCGACGTTTCCACGCAGCAGATCGAGCTGGCGGGATTCGGCGTCCTCGCGGATGTCTCTGTGTGCGGGGACGTGAATGAAGGGCACTCCGAAGGGGCGCACCTCGTCGGCCAGATCGGGGTGGTTGGCGATGACCATCACCACTGACATGTCCAACTCGCCGCGGCGGTTCCGCCACAACAGGTCGAGCAGGCAGTGGTCTTCCTTGGACGCCATGATCGCGACACGTTTGGGTTTGGCGGCCTCGGTCAGCCGAAAGTCCATGGCGAAGGGCCCGGCCACCTCACGGGCGAAATCCTGCTCCAGCGCATCGCGTGCTGCGGTCAAGCCGGCAAGATGAAAGATGGTGCGCTGCATGAAGGTTCCACCGGTCTGCTGGGTGGAATGCTGGTCCAGCGAGATGATATTGGCGCCGGCGCCGGCCAGGAAGGTACTGACGGCGGCGACGAGTCCGGGTCGGTCTGCGCACCGGAGCAGTAGCCGCCCGACGTCCTTGCCGCCCTGGATGTCGACCCCGGTCGGTTCGCTCATCGCCTCACCTCACCGGTCGATCTCAGAATTGCAGGATGCATAGCACTTCGTCGAGCGTGGCGATATGCAGACCGGTTTCGGCTGCGCGCCGGCCCAGGTCGGCGATGGTCGTTCTTCTGCCGTCCTCGCCGGCGAACACTTGGTCCAGCCGCGTGCAGTCGAACATCGCGGGACCGCTGACCGCCGCATCGGTCAGTGCGTAGCGGCCTGCCCGGACGGCGTGGCGCACCGACGGGCCGGATGCGGCGGCGCCGGTCAACTTGTCCGCGTCTTCGTAGTTGACGCCGACCTGTACGACTTCGGGTCCCGACTGCAGCACTGCGGTCAGCCGGGTTATCAAGTCTTCGCGGGCGAAGAACTGCCAACCCATCCCGAGGTGGAACCAGAATCGGCCACTGATCTGAGCGCGGATCTGCCGCAGTTCCAGATTGGGCGGAAGTGGGCGGAACTCGATGAAGGGATACGATGCTGACAACGCGGCGCGGTCGTCCGGTCGCAAACCGACATCGAGGATCAGCGTCTTCTCTATCAGCCGGGAGTCGGCGCAGCAGTTCAGGAACGAGTTCAGCGTCCGCTCGGTCATGTCACGTCCCGGCCCGGCGATCAGCGTGACGGTGACATCACCTTCGTGCCCACCTGCTGACAGGTGCTGCGCCAAAGCGATCGGGTAAACGGCCGCAGCCTCGATCAGCGGGCCCGCCGAGCAGTCACGGTTGGCCGCGATGCGACGTCGGTCATCGTCGGAAATGTCGTCGCGGCTGATCAATCGGCGGCAGAGGGTGAACGCCTCCTCGTGTTTGCCGATCCACGATGCACACACCGCCTGCTCGTCGAGGGCACACCACTCGTACACCGCGGAGTTCACGAACAGCACGTCGTCCTGGGGCAGCGGGATCGCGGCGGCGCGCTCCGCGAACAGGTAACCCAACTGATAGCGCTGATCGTTTCGGTACCGGTGTGCGATCGCGTGCAGCGGTTCGGCGCGGCTCGGACGAAACTCCCAGGCGCGCAGATAAACGTCCAGAACTGCCGGCCACGGTTCATCGAGGCGCACCATCGTATCGGCGACACGCATCAGCGAGCAGTAGACCTCTTCGTCGAAGCCGGCCATCTCGGTGCGACGCTGATACCAGCGGCGAGCGCTCACGAAATCGCCGTAATCGTAGTAGCTCTGCGCCAGGTAGAAGACCGAGCGGGGATTCTCGGGGTCGCGCTGGACCTCGGCGAGCAGTATCTCGGCATCGCGAAGGTACTTTTCGGGATCCTGGCTCCGGCCGCCGAGCCGCCGTGACTCGATGTAGTAGTCGCCGTCGAGCCGTTCCTCCGCGCACGGACCACCACAGTCGGCGTACTCGTGCAGCACACCAATATAGCGCCACGGCAGGCCGTCCTTGAATAACTGCCTGCGCCAGTAGGAAACGCCGGGGCCGTAGTGCAGCTGATAGACGTCAGCGGTGAGCCCACTGAAGTCCGGCGTGCCGACGAGCAGGTCGTCGGCGTCGATGACCCAGATGTAGTCGCCGTGCCCACGCGCGAGGTCCAGTGCTTCGGACCGGTTGTGGCCGAAGTCGCGCCATGGTCGCTCATACAGTTCACCCGGAATGCCCAACGCGGCCATATGGTCGCGAATCTTGTCCTGGGTGCCGTCGTCGGACCCGGTGTCGACGATCACCCACGAGTCGATGAAGGGCGCGACGGAATCGAGGACCTCATGGACGATGTGCGCCTCGTTGCGAACGATCATGTTGAGACAGATCGTGGGCTGTGCTCCCGGCATGAGGTTCAGTCCGTCTTCTGATAGACCAGCCAACGCATCTCGACCGGCGACTGCTCGCGCGGCACGTCGAAGACATCCTGGCCGCTGACCCACTCGGGATACCACCCCGTCTGCGGCCAGACACCGGTAGGGAGGTTGGCCTTCTCATATTCGTAGACCGAGTCGTTGGTCATCAACCGCAGCGACAATCCCGCGGAGGCCGAATCGATTTCCTCTCCGGTGAAAATCGTTGTGTACACCTGTTGGCCGAGCTCACGTGCCGCATCGGCGAGCGCCTGGACTGCGTCGTCGGACAGGTAACCGGGCCTCGGCATGAATGTGTTGAACACCAGGCGTCCACCAGGTGACAGGCACTGGGCTGCGAGTTCGAAAATGGCCCGAAGTTGTTGCACATTGCGGAAATCGGACACTACTTCGGACAAGACGATCAACTGATAGTCCTTGTTCAGGTCGTCCAGGGTCTCGAAGACGTCACGGTCTATGACACGGACGTTCAGCAGTTGTTTGTACGCCTCGGCGCGCAGGATCTCGGCGAACTTCGGCGTCAGTTCGACGGCGTCGACGGGATGACCGCGACGGGCCAGCGCCAGTGCGTTGCGGCCCGTCCCGGCGCCGATGTCGAGCACCCGACTCGATTCCGGATCGGCCGTTCCGGCCGACAACGCCATCACTCTGGCATCGGGATGCTTGCCGAACAATGGGGGTTTTCGGGTCGCCACCCAGTTGTCGTAGGACTGCTCGAGAGTTGTGATCTCGGGTTGGATGAAGTAGTTCAGCACCGTTCCGACCGGGGCGTCATAGCTGATGACGATGTTGGACCGGTTCGACCCCTCGAATGCGTTGGCTAATTCCTTGGCAAGCAGCGTTCGCAGATGATCGAGCTCCTCGCGGGTGAACTTCCGGCCGAGTGCGCTGAAAATCTTGTTGCACAAAGAAACATATTCGTCGACCATGCTGGGCACCGCGGGCAGCGTGATCTTCCCGCTGGACACGCCGCGGCGCAAAAGCCGCCGTGTCAGCGCCTCCCGCATATAGGTCGTATCAATCGACATCAGCACACCCCCGAATAGGCGAAAGACCCCCTTGCGCGCTGAGGATACACAAGAGATCCTTTGCGAAAAGCACAAATTCGAGTGACGATCCGGTCGCTGATGTGTTCCGTTTTCGCCATTCCGCTCATTTCTTCGGCATCGGTAGCTCTACCATCGCGTTCGTGGCCGATCACCGAGATCCCGACGACGATTCCACCCCTGAACCGCACGTGTCACGGGTACCCCAGAAAGTCACCCGCAACAGATCACCGCTCACCCCGGTCGCGTTGCTGGTAGCGCTGATCGCGGTCGGGCTCGCGGTGTGGGCGCTGCTGAGTGTGCCCGAACAGCAGTCGGTCTCGGCGACCGGTGCACCGCTTGCCGGGGATGCCAAGGACCGCGTCTGCACCGCGGCGCACACCGTGGCGATGGCGGTGCAGCGCCAGACCAACGCCAACATCGGCGAGGAGCCCGCCGCGATCGAGGCGGTGGCGGCCAATGCCCGCTTGGCGATGCTCGGCGGTGGTGACTATCTGCTGAGCCAGATCAGCTCCGATACCCCCCAGGATCTCGCTGAGGCGGCCCGTTCGTTCGGCAACACCCTGCAGCAGATCGGCGCCAACGCATTGGCCGGCGTCTCCAACGAGGACGAGCTGCAGGCCGGCCGCATCATCAGCGCCGAATCCTCCCGGAACAAGCTGAGCACGATCTGCAGCTCGTAACGACTATTACAGTTCTTGTGCGATTGTCTGATTGATGTAACAGTGGTGGCATGCCGGACACCCATGTCGTCACCAACCAGGTTCCGCCGCTGGAGGACTTCAACCCCGCCGGCTCGCCGGTCCTCGCCGAGGCGCTGATCCGCGAGGGTGGGCAATGGGGTGTCGACGAGGTCGCCGAACTCGGCGCCTTGGCCGGCACCGCGAAGGCGCAGCGCTGGGGGGATTTGGCCGACCGCAACCGGCCGGTGCTGCACACCCACGACCGCACCGGCCACCGCATCGACGAAGTCGAATACGACCCGGCCTACCACCAGCTCATGACCGTGGCGATCGGCCACGGCCTGCACGCCGCGCCGTGGGCCGACGACCGCCCCGGAGCCCACGTGGTGCGGGCCGCCAAGACCTCGGTGTGGACTCCGGAACCTGGGCACATCTGCCCGATCTCGATGACCTACGCCGTGGTGCCCGCGCTACGTCACAACCCGGAGCTGTCCGCGGTCTACGAACCCCTGCTGACCAGCCGCGTCTACGATCCCGAGTTGTCGGTGCCCAGCGCCAAACCGGGCATCACCGCGGGGATGTCGATGACCGAGAAGCAGGGCGGCTCCGACGTGCGGGCCGGCACCACCGAGGCCACCCCCAACGGCGACGGCACCTACGCGCTGCGCGGGCACAAGTGGTTCACCTCTGCACCGATGTGCGACATCTTCCTGGTGCTCGCGCAGGCGCCCGGCGGGCTGAGCTGCTTCTTCCTGCCGCGCATCCTGCCCGACGGCTCCCGAAACCGGATGTTCCTGCAACGCCTCAAGGACAAGCTCGGCAACCACGCCAACGCCTCCAGTGAAGTGGAGTACGACGGGGCGACGGCCTGGCTGGTCGGCGAGGAGGGGCGCGGCGTGCCGACCATCATCGAGATGGTCAACCTGACCCGGCTGGACTGCACGTTGGGCAGTGCGACGAGCATGCGCAACGGGCTGATGCGCGCCATCCACCACGCCCAGCACCGCAAGGCCTTCGGCGCCTACCTCATCGACCAGCCACTGATGCGTAATGTGCTCGCCGACCTCGCGGTCGAAGCCGAGGCCGCCACGATACTCGCGATGCGGATGGCGGGCGCCACCGATCGGGCTGTGCGCGGCGACGACCGCGAAACCCTCTTGCGCAGAATCGGGTTGGCGGCAGCCAAGTACTGGGTGTGCAAGCGTGCCACCCCACATGCGGCCGAGGCGATGGAATGCCTGGGTGGCAACGGCTACGTAGAGGACTCCGGAATGCCGCGGCTGTACCGGGAGGCCCCGTTGATGGGAATCTGGGAGGGCTCGGGCAACGTCAGTGCGCTGGACACGTTGCGCGCCATCGCGACCCGGCCCGAGTGTGTCGACGTGCTGTTCGACGAACTCGCCGCGACGGCCGGCCACGACCCACGATTGGACGCGCATGTTCAACACCTGAGACCGCAGCTGGAGGATCTGGTGACGATCCAGTACCGCGCCCGCCAGGTCGCCGAGGACATCTCGCTGGCGTTGCAGGGTTCGCTGCTGGTGCGTCACGGCCATCCCGCTGTGGCCGAGGCGTTCCTGGCCAGCAGACTGGGTGGCCAGTGGGGCGGCGCGTTCGGGACGCTGCCGACCGGGCTCGACCTGGCGCCGATCCTCGAGCGGGCCCTGGTGAAAGCGTGACTGATGCCCTCAAAGCGGAGACCCTCACAACCATGACCTACGAGGTCACCGACCGGGTCGCTCGCATCACCTTCAACCGGCCGGAGAAGGGCAACGCGATCATCGCCGACACCCCACTGGAACTCGCGGCCCTGGTCGAGCGCGCCGACCTGGATCCGAACGTCCACGTGATCCTGGTGTCCGGACGTGGCGAGGGGTTTTGCGCCGGATTCGACCTGTCGGCCTACGCCGACGGATCTTCCTCGCCCGGCTCCGATCGTCGGGGTACCGTGCTCGACGCCAAGACCCAGGCGGTCAACCATCGCGCGGACCGGCCGTGGGATCCGATGATCGACTACCAGATGATGAGCCGCTTCGTGCGAGGCTTCTCCAGCCTGATGCGCTGCGACAAACCGACGGTGGTCAAGATCCATGGCTACTGCGTGGCCGGCGGCACCGACATCGCGCTGCATGCCGATCAGGTGATCGCCGCCGCCGACGCGAAGATCGGCTATCCGCCCACCCGGGTGTGGGGCGTACCGGCGGCCGGGTTGTGGGCGCACCGGCTCGGTGATCAGCGTGCCAAACGCCTTCTGCTGACCGGTGATTGCATCACCGGGGCGCAGGCCGCCGAATGGGGGTTGGCGGTGGAGGCGCCTGCACCCGCCGACCTGGACGAGCGTACCGAGCGGCTGGTGGCGCGGATCGCCGCGATGCCGGTCAACCAGCTGATCATGGTCAAGCTCGCGATGAACAGTGCGCTGTACAACCAGGGGGTGGCCAACAGCGCGATGATCTCCACCGTGTTCGACGGCATCGCCCGCCATACCCCCGAAGGACACGCGTTCGTCGCGCAGGCCCGTGAGCACGGTTTCCGCGAGGCGGTGCGTGGCCGCGACGCGCCGTTCGGTGACCACGGCCGCACCACCTCCGGGGTGTAGCGGTGCTGCGGATGACAGCACGCTCGGTGGTGCTGAGCGTGCTGCTGGGTGCGCATCCGGCCTGGGCGACGGCCGCCGAGCTGATAAGGCTCACCGAGGATTTCGGCATCCGGGAGTCCACGGTGCGGGTCGCCTTGACCCGTATGGTCGGCACCGGTGACCTGGTGCGTTCCCAGGACGGTTACCGGCTCTCGGACCGGCTGCTGGCCCGCCAGCGCCGCCAGGACGACGCCATCGCCCCGCGGCGGCGGCACTGGGACGGCAGCTGGACCACGCTGGTGATCACCAGCGTCGGCCATGACGCCAGGGCGCGCGCTCAACTGCGAAACACGTTGCAACACAACCGCTTCGGTGAGATGCGGGAGGGCGTATGGATGCGCCCGGACAATGTCGCGGTGGAACTCGGCCCCGACATCACCGAGAAGGTGCGCATCCTGGCGGCGCGCGACGACGCGCCCGCCGAATTGGCGGCCCGGCTGTGGGACCTGCCCGGCTGGGCCGGCCACGGCCGCGATCTGCTCACCTCGATGACCGACGCCGAGGATGTCCCGGGCCGGTTCGTCGTCGCGGCTGCGATGGTGCGCCACCTTCTCACCGACCCGGTGTTGCCCGACGAGCTGCTGCCCGCCGAATGGCCCGGGGCGGCGTTGCGCGACGCCTACCGCGATTTCGCCGCCGAACTGGTCGCGCGGCGCGACGACGTGGAACTGATGGAGGCCAGATGAGTGTGAGGGTGGAGAAATCCGGTGCGGTCACGACGGTCGTGCTGGACCGGCCGCACGCGCGCAACGCCGTCGACGGCCCGACAGCGATGGAGCTCTACGCCGCCTTCGACGAGTTCGACAACGACGAGTCGGCGTCGGTGGCGGTGCTCTGGGGTGCCAACGGAACCTTCTGTGCCGGTGCGGACCTCAAGGCGATCGGCACCGAGAACTCCAACCCCGTGCACCGCACCGGTCCGGGTCCGATGGGCCCGAGTCGCATGGTGCTGTCCAAACCGGTCATCGCCGCCATCAGCGGTTACGCCGTCGCGGGCGGCCTGGAGCTGGCGTTGTGGTGTGACCTGCGGATCGTGGAGCAGGATGCGGTGCTCGGGGTGTTCTGCAGGCGCTGGGGTGTTCCGCTGATCGACGGCGGCACCGTGCGATTGCCGCGGCTAATCGGGCACAGCCGGGCGATGGACCTGATCCTCACCGGGCGCGCGGTCGACGCCGACGAGGCCTATGCCATCGGGCTGGCCAACCGGGTGGTGCCGACGGGGAAGGCGCGCCGACGGGCCGAGGAGCTGGCGGCCGAACTGGCCGCGCTGCCGCAGCAGTGCCTGCGCTCGGACCGGATGTCGGTGCTGAACCAGTGGGGCGTGTCGGAAGCCGAGGCGATGGACGTCGAGTTCGGCAGCATGTCACGCGTGGCAGCCGAATCACTGCAAGGCGCGGCACGTTTCGCCGGGGGCGCGGGCCGGCACGGAGCGCCCGGCTGAGTCACCAGAAGACGCCCTGATCGGCGGACAAGGTGAAGCCGTGGTTTCCGTAGGTCTCGCAGCGCACGGTGTCGGGGGAGGTGACCGCACAGGCGCCACCGAGGCTTTCCACGCGTTCACCGACGGGGAGCATGTCGACGACGCGGGTGAACGAGGCCGTGTCCGAGTAGCGGTACTGCGCTGGGCCCCAACTCATCACCCAGGTCTGGTTGACCCCGGGCGAAGCGTCGGCGGCGACCGCGTCGCAGCCCACGGGTCCACCGTTCGGCCCGATGCCGCACGCCCGCCCGTCCGGAGTGATGAAGAAAACCCAGCCGTAGTCCTCAGGCGTCGTGAAATCGCCGTCCGCAAGCGGGTAGGCATCGATGTCTCCGGGCGGCGCGGCCGAGGCGGGCGCAGCCAGCAACACCACGGCGCCCAGCCCGGACAAGAGTGGACGGAAACCCCTCATGGGAAGACTGAACCTTTCCGAAAGGCTCTGCCGATAGAGGACTTGGGCCTCACTGACCTCGGCTGACGTTGTTGTTGCTGCCGGTGTCGTTGACCTTCGGGTCGCCCTGGCGGTAGGTGACGGTGTTGTTGAGCCCCACCACCGACAGCTCGGAGTCCACCCGGTCCAGCGAGATCCGATTGTCCGCCCCACCGATGTTGACGTTGGCGCAGGTGCCGGTGACGGTCAAGGTGTTGTTGGACCCGCCGACGTTGAGTGATTTGCCGTCTGCGCAGTCGATCTCGGCGGTCGTTCCGAACGAGCCGTAGTTGATGGTGTTGCCGATCTCGACCTGCGCACCGGAGGTGCCCGCCGTCGCGGTAGGGCTGTTGGTGTCGTTGCTGGCCGAACCGCATGCGGTGAGCCCGACCGCCACGGCCGTGAGGCACCCGATCACACCCAGACGAATCATGCCTACGTGGGTACCCGATCGATGCGGTTCGTCATCCCCAGTTCGCGGCCCCGGTCCCACACGACGGGCACGCCGTCTTTGTAGAACACCGTCTGATCCCAGCCGTAGACCGTGATGTCGTTGATCACATTGTCGGCAACCACCAGGTTCGAGGATCCCTGCACGGTCACCGCCCAGCAGGTGCCGAGTGCGTTGATCTGGTTGTTGTTGCCGTTGACGATCAGCGTGCCGTGGTTGCAGTCGATGGTCTGCACGACACCGATTCCGGTGATGTGGGTGTCCCCGTTCTCGGCGTGCGCCACCGGGTTCACCGCGGCCAGCGCCGCCCCCATCGCCAACGCACCCACCGCAACCAGACGTCCGACAACAGATGCAGTCACACCGGCAGCCTACGACGTCCGTCGCTCGCGCTGTCGGGGTTCGCGCGGAAGGGTAGCGTGAGGCGCGATGCTCCGGTGGTGTGGCGATCTCGGACGGATTCTCGCCGTGGCGGTGACCACGACGGCGACGGTGGTCGGCTGCGCGCAGACGGTGACCGGCGTGGCGCAACGTTCCGATGCCGGCGCGGTGGACCCCGACCGCAGCTACGGCTACGTCGACGACCGCTGCGGCCTGCTCGACGACACCACCGTCCAAGCGACCGTCGGCGCCGATCAGATTACCCGGCCCTACAGCGGTGCGGTCTGCCAGTACATCCTGCGCGTGGGTTCCGATGGGACCGTCGACGTCACCTTCTCCTGGTTCGACACCGGCGACCTGCGGCGCGAACGGGACCTCGCGACCGCGCGCGGTGCAGACGTCACCGACGCCGTGGTCGAACGCCATGAAGCGTTCTCTGCCCGGCGCGACACCACCGGCGCGGCCTGCTCGGCCACCGCCGCGGCCGGCACCGGTGTGCTCAGCTGGTGGGTTCAGTACCGGGGACAGACCACCGGCGACCCCTGCCTGGATGCCGAGAAGCTGCTCGCGGCGACGCTGCGCTCGGATATGTGACGTGGGCGCACGCACACCCGCCCGCATCTGCGCGGCGCTGACCTTCGCCGCGCTGCTGGCCGGATGCGGTGGCCCTGATCAGGAGGACCAACCCGGCACCGGACCCGGGACACGGGCGTCGGGCGAGGGCTTCCGCAGCGGCGACTGCAACGGCGTCACCGATGCCGACATCGCCGAGATCGCGGGAGAGGACCTCTACACCCCGGCGGTCGTCGGTGACGCGGGCTGCTTCTGGCAGGAAGACACCACGATCGGCGATGTCGGGGCCGGTATGGGTATCTCTACCTGGTGGTATCGCGGCAGCGACATGGCCACCGAACGCGAACTCGAGCAACGGGCCGGACGCACCCTGACCGAGTTGACCATCGACGGCAACCAGGGCTTCAAGGCCTACGATGACACCGCGTGCAGCATCTATGTCGGCAAGGGCGGTGACGTCATCACCTGGTCGATTCAGACGATGAACGCCACCACGATGCCCGACCTGTGCTCGATCGTCGACGAACTGGCTCAGTTGAGCCAACAACGGGTGAACTAGAGTTGCTCGCTGACCAGGCTGACCCTGGACGACTGATCGATCCGAGGGGGATGTGGCATGGCAGCTCGGCCGCCGCGATCCGCCAAGCTCAGCCGCGACGCCATCGTCAACGCTGCGTTGACCTTCCTGGACCGGGAGGGTTGGGACGCGCTGACCATCAACGCCCTGGCCAATCAGCTCGGGACCAAGGGTCCGTCGCTGTACAACCACGTGCACAGCCTCGACGATCTGCGCCGCACCGTGCGCATGCGGGTGGTTGGCGACATCATCGACATGCTCAACACGGTCGGGCAGGGCCGCAGCCCGGAGGATGCGGTGATGGTGATGGCCAGCGCCTACCGCAGCTACGCGCACCATCATCCGGGCCGGTACTCGGCGTTCACCCGGATGCCGCTGGGTGGAGACGACCCCGAGTTCACCGAGGCCACCTGGGCAGCCGCGGCCCCGGTCATCTCGGTGCTGGCCACTTTCGGGCTGGAAAGCGAGCCCGCGTTCCACGCGGCGCTGGAGTTCTGGTCGGCGATGCACGGCTTCGTGTTGTTGGAGATGACCGGGGTGATGGCCGGCATCGACACCGACGCGGTCTTCACCGATATGGTGACCAGGCTGGCCACCGGAATGCAGCCCCGCTGAGACGCTGTCACCGCGGATTCGCAGGTCAGCGGGTTTTGTCGAGGTATCCGGCCCTGGTATTGTGGACGTTCGTGCCTGGCCGCTAAGGCGCAGCATGCCTGCACGCCGGGCGAATTCGCATGTCTCGCTCTCGCGGGGTGCTGTGGAAACTGTCGCAGAGACCGCGGCGGACGCATGCGACACGCCCGGACGCGGGGTAACCGCAGCAGGCAAAACAGCAGTACAGAGAACTTAAGACGTAACAAGCAGCACAGACGTCACAACGACGAGGAACAGAGAAAGCCGGTACATGCCAACCATCAACCAGCTGGTCCGTAAGGGTCGCCGCGACAAGATCGCCAAGGTGAAGACCGCGGCCCTCAAGGGCAGCCCGCAGCGTCGCGGCGTGTGCACCCGCGTGTACACGACGACCCCGAAGAAGCCGAACTCGGCGCTTCGCAAGGTCGCGCGCGTGCGCCTGACCAGCGCGGTCGAGGTCACCGCCTACATCCCGGGTGAAGGCCACAACCTGCAGGAGCACTCGATGGTGCTGGTGCGCGGTGGCCGTGTGAAGGACCTCCCCGGCGTGCGCTACAAGATCATCCGTGGGTCGCTCGACACCCAGGGCGTCAAGAACCGCAAGCAGGCCCGCAGCCGTTACGGCGCGAAGAAGGAGAAGAGCTGATGCCGCGCAAGGGACCCGCGCCCAAGCGTCCGTTGGTCAACGATCCGGTCTATGGATCGCAGCTGGTCACCCAGCTGGTGAACAAGGTTCTGCTGGACGGGAAGAAATCGCTGGCCGAACGCATTGTTTACGGTGCGCTCGAACAGGCCCGCGACAAGACCGGCACCGATCCGGTGGTCACCCTCAAGCGGGCCATGGACAACGTCAAGCCCGCCCTCGAGGTCCGCAGCCGCCGCGTCGGCGGTGCCACCTACCAGGTGCCCGTGGAGGTCCGTCCGGACCGCTCGGTGACGCTGGCGCTGCGCTGGCTGGTCAGCTTCTCCAAGCAGCGCCGCGAGAAGACCATGATCGAGCGTCTCGCGAACGAGATCCTCGACGCGAGCAACGGCCTGGGTGCCGCCGTCAAGCGGCGTGAGGACACCCACAAGATGGCCGAGGCCAACCGCGCCTTCGCGCACTACCGCTGGTGATTCTGGTTCCAACCGCCCGGCTCGCCGGGGTGCCCCGCGGTCAGTGACGCCGGCGCGGCGCGACGACAACACCCGACAAGCAAGCGAAAGAGTGGTATCAAGCCGTGGCACAGGACGTGCTGACCGACCTCACGAAGGTCCGCAACATCGGCATCATGGCGCACATCGATGCCGGCAAGACGACGACGACCGAGCGCATCCTCTACTACACCGGTATCAGCTACAAGATCGGTGAGGTGCACGACGGTGCCGCCACGATGGACTGGATGGAGCAGGAGCAGGAGCGGGGCATCACCATCACCTCGGCTGCCACCACCTGCTTCTGGAACGACAACCAGATCAACATCATCGACACCCCGGGCCACGTCGACTTCACCGTCGAGGTGGAGCGTTCGCTGCGCGTTCTCGATGGCGCCGTCGCCGTCTTCGACGGCAAGGAAGGTGTGGAGCCGCAGTCCGAGCAGGTGTGGCGCCAGGCCGACAAGTACGACGTGCCGCGGATCTGCTTCGTCAACAAGATGGACAAGCTCGGCGCCGATTTCTACTTCTCGGTGCGCACCATGGAAGAGCGCCTCGGCGCCAACGTCATCCCGATCCAGCTGCCGATCGGCTCCGAGGGTGACTTCGCCGGTGTCGTCGACTTGGTCGAGATGAACGCCAAGGTGTGGAGCGCCGAAGCCAAGCTGGGCGAGAAGTACGACACCGTCGAGATCCCCGCCGATATGGCGGAGAAGGCCGACGAGTACCGCACCAAGCTGCTCGAGGCCGTCGCCGAGACCGACGATGCGCTGATGGAGAAGTATTTCGGCGGCGAAGAGCTGACGGTCGAGGAGATCAAGGCCGCGCTGCGCAAGCTGACCATCAACTCCGAGGCCTACCTGGTGCTGTGCGGCTCCGCGTTCAAGAACAAGGGTGTGCAGCCCATGCTCGACGCGGTGATCGACTACCTGCCCTCGCCGCTGGACGTTCCGCCTGCCGAAGGCCACGTGCCCGGTAAGGAAGAGGAGCTGATCACCCGCAAGCCGTCCACCGACGAGCCGTTCTCGGCCCTGGCGTTCAAGGTCGCCACCCACCCGTTCTTCGGGAAGCTGACCTATGTGCGCGTCTACTCGGGCACCGTGGAGTCGGGCAGCCAGGTCATCAACGCGACCAAGGGTAAGAAGGAGCGGCTGGGCAAGCTGTTCCAGATGCACTCCAACAAGGAGAACCCGGTCGAGCGGGCCTCAGCCGGCCACATCTACGCGGTCATCGGCCTCAAGGACACCACCACCGGCGACACCCTCTCCGATTCCAGCGATCAGATCGTGCTGGAGTCGATGACGTTCCCGGATCCGGTGATCGAGGTCGCGATCGAACCCAAGACCAAGAGCGACCAGGAGAAGCTGGGCACCGCGATCCAGAAGCTCGCCGAAGAGGACCCGACCTTCAAGGTGCACCTGGACCAGGAGACCGGCCAGACCGTCATCGGCGGTATGGGCGAGCTGCACCTGGACATCCTGGTGGACCGCATGCGCCGCGAGTTCAAGGTCGAGGCCAACGTCGGCAAGCCGCAGGTCGCCTACCGCGAGACCATCCGCCGCAAGGTGGAGAAGGTCGAGTACACCCACAAGAAGCAGACGGGTGGCTCCGGCCAGTTCGCGAAGGTGCTCATCGACCTCGAGCCGTTCAGCGGCGAGGACGGTGCGACCTACGAGTTCGAGAACAAGGTCACCGGTGGCCGCATCCCGCGCGAGTACATCCCGTCGGTGGACGCCGGTGCGCAGGACGCCATGCAGTACGGCGTGCTCGCCGGCTACCCGCTGGTGAACATCAAGGTCACCCTGCTCGACGGCGCTTTCCACGAGGTCGACTCGTCGGAAATGGCGTTCAAGGTGGCCGGCTCCCAGGTGTTGAAAAAGGCCGCGCAGTCTGCGCAGCCGGTCATCCTGGAGCCCATCATGGCCGTCGAGGTCACCACGCCCGAGGACTACATGGGCGATGTGATCGGCGACCTGAACTCCCGCCGTGGTCAGATCCAGGCCATGGAGGAGCGAAGCGGTGCCCGTGTCGTCAAGGCGCAGGTTCCGCTCTCGGAGATGTTCGGCTACGTCGGCGACCTTCGGTCGAAGACCCAGGGCCGGGCGAACTACTCCATGGTGTTCGACTCGTACGCCGAGGTTCCGGCGAACGTGTCGAAGGAGATCATCGCGAAGGCGACGGGTCAGTAATCTGACCTGCCGCCGGCGCAGGGAACCACAACTGCAAAAATCAACACTGCTTAAGTAAGAGCACCAACACAGTCCAGGAGGACACAGAAGTGGCGAAGGCGAAGTTCGAGCGGACGAAGCCGCACGTCAACATCGGGACCATCGGTCACGTTGACCACGGCAAGACCACGCTGACTGCAGCGATCACCAAGGTTCTGCACGACAAGTTCCCCGATTTGAACGAGTCGCGCGCATTCGACCAGATCGACAATGCGCCCGAGGAGCGTCAGCGCGGTATCACGATCAACATCTCCCACGTGGAGTACCAGACCGACAAGCGTCACTACGCACACGTCGACGCCCCCGGTCACGCTGACTACATCAAGAACATGATCACCGGTGCCGCCCAGATGGACGGCGCGATCCTGGTGGTCGCCGCCACCGACGGCCCCATGCCGCAGACCCGTGAGCACGTGCTGCTCGCTCGTCAGGTCGGCGTGCCCTACATCCTGGTCGCGCTGAACAAGGCGGACATGGTGGACGACGAGGAGCTCATCGAGCTCGTCGAGATGGAGGTCCGCGAACTGCTGGCTGCCCAGGACTTCGACGAGGAAGCCCCGGTCGTCAAGGTGTCGGCGCTCAAGGCTCTCGAGGGTGACCCGGAGTGGGTCAAGTCCGTCGAGGAGCTCATGGAGGCCGTCGACGAGTCCATCCCGGACCCGGTTCGCGAGACCGACAAGCCGTTCCTGATGCCCGTCGAGGACGTCTTCACCATCACCGGCCGTGGCACCGTGGTCACCGGTCGTGTCGAGCGCGGCATCATCAACGTGAACGAGGAAGTCGAGATCGTCGGCATCCGTCCCGACACCACCAAGACCACGGTCACCGGTGTCGAGATGTTCCGCAAGCTGCTCGACCAGGGGCAGGCCGGTGACAACGTCGGTCTGCTGCTGCGCGGTATCAAGCGTGAGGACGTCGAGCGTGGCCAGGTTGTGGTCAAGCCCGGCACCACCACCCCGCACACCGATTTCGAGGGCAGCGTCTACATCCTGTCCAAGGACGAGGGTGGCCGCCACACGCCGTTCTTCAACAACTACCGTCCGCAGTTCTACTTCCGTACCACGGACGTGACCGGCGTGGTGACCCTGCCCGAGGGCACCGAGATGGTGATGCCCGGTGACAACACCGACATCTCCGTCAAGCTGATCCAGCCTGTCGCCATGGACGAAGGCCTGCGCTTCGCGATCCGCGAGGGCGGCCGCACCGTCGGCGCCGGCCGCGTGACCAAGATCATCAAGTAGGCCCGCCTACGGATCATCAAGTAGGCCCGCCTACGGATCATCACGTAGGCCCCGCCTACGGATCATCACGTGATCTAGCTCAGTACGAGAATGGCGCTCACCCGCAAGGGTGGGCGCCTTTCTTGTTGGTGAACGCGTAACACCGTCGCCGCCGAGTCCGATGTATGTTCCGACGGCTGTCGAGGGGTCGGCCGGCTCGAGGTGAAGAGGTTGGTGTTGAGAAGCAGTTCTGGCATTGCCGCAGTCGCGGGCGCCGCCGTCATCGGCGGCGCTGCTCTTCTGGGACTGGGGACGGGGGCTGCGTCCGCGCAGCCCGCGTGTCCCGATGTGCACTGGATCGGCGCCGCCGGCTCCGGCGAGCGTGCCGGCGACATGGCCGCCGACGCCGGCATGGGCCGGGTGGTCTACAAGTCCTACCGGGATTTCGCCTCGCTGGTGCAGCAGAGCGGACGGACCATCACCGCCGAAGCCGTCAACTACCCCGCCACCGCGGTGCCCGACGACGGCGGCATCCTGGCCTGGGCCGGCTTCATGAGCAGCGTCGACACCGGCGCGGCCGCGCTCGGGCAGCAGTATCAGGCGTTCGTTGCGCAGTGCCCGACCACCCAGGTGGTGCTGGCAGGCTACTCGCAGGGGGCCATGGTGGTGCACCGCAATCTGCACGAGCTCGATGCGAGCCCGAACTTGGCGGCCGCGTTGCTGGTCGCCGACGGGGACCGGCTGCCGCAGGACCCGACCATCAACATCGGGTCGGTGGTCTCGGTGCCGGGAGCTGGGAAGGGGGTCGCCCAGGACTGGCCGATCCTCGCCGGTGCGCCGGCGCCGCTGCCGGTCACCATGGGTGCCCGCACCATCAGCGTCTGCGATCTCGGCGATGCGGTGTGTGACTACGACCCCGATGCCGAGGACGTGATGAACCCGGCGTCGGTGGCGGTGCACACCAGCTACGCGCGCAGAGCCAGCGCGATGGACGCCTGGACCGTGCCGCTCTACCAGCTTGTCAGTCAGGCGCCGCAGCCGGTGCCGCTGCCCTCCTACCCACTGCAGGTAACAGCCGGTTCCTGAGCCGCTTTGCGGTCATAATCTCCGCATGTCGACTTTCTGGCGATATGTGAAGATTCAGCTCTTCGTCCTGCTGTGTGGCATCGTCGGCCCGATCTTCCTGGTCATCTACTTCGCGACGGGCGGCGATCCGCTGCTGCGGTGGATGTTCTGGACCGGACTGCTCATCACCGCCGCCGACGTGCTGATCGCGTTGGTCCTGACGAGTTTCGGGGCTCGATCGGCGGCCAAGAAGCAGGCGTTGGAGGCTTCGGGGGTGTTGGCGCTGGGCCAGGTTGTCGGGATCCACGAGACCAACACCAGGATCAACGACCAGCCGCTGGTCAAGCTCGACCTGCAGGTTTCCGGGCCCGGCGTCACCCCGTTCTCCACCCAGGACCAGGTCGTCGCCTCGGTCGGACGGTTGCCGATGATCACCGGCCGCAAGCTTGTCGTGCTGGTGGATCCGGTCACCCACGATTACCAGATCGATTGGGAGCGCAGCGCTTTGGTCGCCGGGCTGATGCCGGCCACCTTCAGCGTCGCTGAGGCCGACGGGCTGGACAACCGGACCTACGATCTGACGGGTCAGACCGAGCCGCTGATGGAGATTTTGCAGGTGCTCAAGGCCCACGGAATCGGCATGGACAGCATGATCGACCTTCGTTCCAATCCCGGGGCGCGGCAGCAGGTGCAAGCGATCGTCCGGCGTGCGGCCGCGCACCACGTGGTGCCGCCGCCGGTGCCCGCGGCCCCGTCGTACGCGGCACCGCTTCCCGAACCGACCATCGCCCAACGGCTTCAGGAGCTGGAGACACTACGGGCCACCGGATCGATCACCGACGACGAGTACGCAGCCAAGCGGCAGCAGATCATCGCCGATCTCTGATCGCCGGACTCTAGAACGCGTTCTAGTTCTGCTGTTAGCCTGATGCGCATGTCATCAGGTGCACCACTGGAAGGCCGCGTCGCGCTCATCACCGGAGCCGCCCGGGGGCAGGGCCGCGCACACGCGGTCCGGCTGGCGAGCGATGGCGCCGACATCATCGCGATCGACGTCTGCAAGCCCGTCTCCGAAACGGTCACCTACCCGATGCCGACGCCGGAGGACCTGGCCGAGACGGTGCGGTTGGTCGAGGCCACCGGCCGCAAGGTGCTGGCCCGCGAGGTCGACATCCGCGATCTCGGTGCGCAACAGCAACTGGTGGCCGACGGTATCGAACAGTTCGGCCGGCTCGACATCGTGGTCGCCAACGCCGGCATCCTCAGCTGGGGCCGAATCTGGGAGATGTCCGAGGAGCAATGGGACAGCGTCATCGACGTCAACCTCAACGGCACCTGGCGCACCATCAGGGCCGCGGTGCCCGCGATGATCGAGGCCGGTAACGGTGGTTCCATCGTCATCGTCAGTTCGTCGGCCGGGACGAAGGCCACCCCGGGCAACGCGCACTACTCGGCCTCCAAGCACGGCCTGGTGGCACTGACCAATGCGCTGGCGATCGAGGCCGGGGAGTTCGGGATTAGGGTGAACTCGATCCACCCGTACTCGATCGACACCCCGATGGTCGAGCCCGACGAGATGATGAAGATCTTCGGCAAGTACCCGGCGTTCCTGCACAGCTTCGCGCCGATGCCCTACAAACCCGTTGCGCACGAGGGTAAGCCGGGGCTGCAGGAGTTCATGACCCCCGAAGAGGTGTCCGACGTGGTGGCCTGGCTGGCAAGCGACGGGTCGGCCACGATCTCGGGGTCCCAGATCGCCGTCGACCGCGGCACCGCGAAGTACTAGCCGCCCAGCACTTCTGCGAGCTGGTCGACAGCCCAGTCGATCTCGTCGGCGGTGATGACCAGCGGCGGCGCGAAGCGCAGCGTCGATCCGTGAGTGTCCTTGACCAGGATGCCGCGTTCGGCCAGCTGCAGGCTGACCTGCTTTCCGGTGCCGTGCACGGGGTCGACGTCCACGCCAGCCCACAGGCCCATACCGCGCACCGCCAGCACGCCGCGGCCGATCAGCTGTCGCAGCCGGGTGTGCAGGCCGACGCCGAGTTCGGCGGCGCGGGCCTGGAAGTGGCCGCGGCGCAGGATGTCGACCACGGTGGTCCCGATCGCGGCGGCCAGCGGGTTACCGCCGAACGTCGAACCGTGCTCGCCCGGATGCAGCACGCCGAGGATCTCGCGGTCGGCAACCACCGCCGAGAGCGGGACGACACCGCCGCCGAGAGCTTTGCCCAACAGATAGACGTCGGGCACGACGTCCCAGTGATCGCAGGCGAAGGTGCGGCCGGTGCGGGCCAGGCCGGACTGGATCTCGTCGGCGATCATCAGCACGGTGCGTTCGGTACACAGCGCGCGCACCCGCGGCAGGTAGTCGTCGGGGGGCACGATGATCCCGGCCTCGCCCTGGATCGGTTCGATCAGCACGGCGACGGTGTCGTCGTCTATAGCGCGCGCCAGAGCTTCGGCGTCTCCGAACGGCACCGACCGGAATCCCGGGGTGTACGGGCCGAAGCCGCGGCGTGCGGTCTCGTCGTCGGAGAAGCTGATGATCGTGGTGGTGCGACCGTGAAAGTTGTTCTGTGCGACCACGATATTGGACGCGCTGGGATCTCGGACACCCTTGACGTCGGCGCCCCATTTACGGGCGACCTTGATCGCACTTTCGACGGCCTCGGCGCCGCTGTTCATCGGCAGCACCATGTCCTTGCCGCACAGATCGGCCAGCGCCGCGCAGAATGGGGCGAGCCGATCCGAGTGGAACGCGCGACTGACCAGCGTCACCTTGTCCAGTTGGGCATGTGCGGTGGCGATGATCTCGGGGTTGCGGTGCCCGAAGTTCACCGCCGAATACGCCGCCAGACAGTCGAGGTACCGACGGCCCTCGACGTCGGTGATCCAGGCACCGTCGGCCTCGGCGGCGACGATGGGCAGCGGCGCGTAGTTGTGCGCGACGTGGCGGCTGTCGAGTTCGATGGTGGACTCTGTGGTGCTCATGATGCTCAGCGTCACGGATGAACCTCCAGCGTGCAGCATTTCACCGAGCCGCCGCCTTTGAGCAGCTCGGACAGGTCGACGCCGACCGGGCGGAACCCGGCCGCGCGCAGCTGTCCGGCGAAACCGGTGGCCCCGGCGGGCAGCACCACGTTCAGGCCGTCGGAGACGACGTTGAGGCCGAGCACGTAGGCGTCGGCGCTGCCCACCTCGATGGCGTCGGGGAACAGCTCGGCCAGCACCGTGCGGGAGTGTTCGGCGAAAGCGGGCGGGTAATAGGCGATGGTGCTGTCGTCGAGGACGGCCAGTGCCGTGTCGAGATGGTAGAAGCGGGGGTCGACGAGCTCCAGGCTGACGACGTCCATCCCGACGTGTGCGGCGACTTCGTCGTGGGCGCGCCGGTCGGTTCGGAACCCGTGGCCGGCGAGGATCGTCGCGCCGACGGCGAGGAAGTCGCCCTGACCCTCGTTGACGTGCCGGGTCTGCAGCGGGCGGTAGCCGTTGCGCATCATCCACGCGGCGTAGGCGACCGCCTCTCCGGCGCGTTCGGCATGCGCGAAACGCGCCACCACGGCGTGGCCGTTGATGACGGTGCCGCCGTTGGCGGCGTACACCATGTCGGGTAATCCGGCCAGCGGCTCGACCAGCTCGACACGGTGGCCGAGATCGAGGTAGGTCTGGCGCAGCGCGTGCCATTGGCGTGACGCGAGCCCGCGATCGACCGGCGTGGAGGTGTCCATCCAGGGGTTGATGACGTATTCGACGGCGAAGAACTGCGGGGACGTCATGGCGTAGCGGCGAGGGCGGGCGGCACGGGTTGGGCTGGCGGTGCTCACCGGAACAGCAGCGCTCACCGGAACAGCGGCGATCTCCATCCTCATGAAATCAACGATATGGAGCTGCGCTCACGCAATCAATCGACGAATCTTGCGTGTCTAGTATGGATCTGTTGCGCTCAGGACTGCAGGGCGTTGGTTTGTTGCGTAGGAGGATCATGGACCGGCTGGATGAAACCGATGAGCGCATTCTGGCCGAGCTCGCCGACAATGCTCGCGCCACGTTCGCCGAGATCGGGCAGCAGGTGAGTCTGTCCGCGCCCGCGGTCAAGCGCCGGGTCGATCGCATGCTCGACACCGGTGTCATCAGGGGGTTCACCACGGTGATCGACCGCAGTGCGCTCGGATGGACCACCGAGGCGTTCGTGCAGGTGTTCTGCCACGGCACCATCGCGCCCACCGAGTTGCGCGCGGCCTGGCAGGACATCCCGGAGGTGGTCAGCGCCGCCACGGTCACCGGCACTGCCGACGCGATACTGCGGGTGCTGGCGCGCGATATGCGGCACCTGGAAGAGGCGCTGGAGAGGATCCGTGCCAGCGCCGACATCGAGCGCAGTGAGAGCATCGTCGTGCTGTCGAACATCATCGAGCGTGCTCCGGGCTGAACACCGATCCGTGGGGTGTCGCACACGGGTTCCCGAACATCGTGTAAAAAGCCCACGTGAGCACATCTGAGGTTTCCGGAGGCTCGGCAGGGGTCGTCATCGTCGGCGGTGGGCTGGCCGCGGCCCGCACGGCCGAGCAGTTGCGTCGTTCGGAGTATGCCGGAGCCATCACCATCGTCAGCGACGAGCGCCACCTGCCGTATGACCGGCCGCCGCTGTCCAAAGAGGTGCTGCGCGCCGAGACCGACGATGTGACCCTCAAACCGGCCGAGTTCTACGCCGACAACGACATCACCGTGCTGCTGGACAACGGAGCCAGGTCGATCGACACCGACACCCGGACGCTGACGCTGGCCGACGGCACCGAGCTGAGCTACGACGAGCTGGTGATCGCGACCGGCCTGGTGCCCAAACGGATCCCGTCGTTTCCCGATCTGCCGGGCATTCACGTGCTGCGCAACGTCGACGAGAGCCTCGCCCTGCGGCAGGAATCCGCCGCGGCGCGCCGCGCCGTGGTGGTGGGTGCCGGATTCATCGGTTGCGAGGTGGCCGCCAGCCTGCGCAAGTTGGGTGTCGACGTGGTACTGGTCGAGCCGCAGCCCGCACCGCTGGCATCGGTCCTGGGCACGCAGATCGGCGACCTGGTGACGCGGTTGCACCGCGCCGAGGGGGTCGACGTCCGCTGCGGCGTCGGGGTCTCCGACGTCAAAGGTGACGACCGGGTCCGCACGGTGACCCTGAGCGACGGAACCGAGGTCGACGCCGACCTCGTGATCGTCGGTATCGGGTCGCATCCCGCGACGGAGTGGCTCGGCGGCAGCGGCATCGAGATCGACAACGGTGTGGTCTGTGACGAGGCGGGCCGGACCAACGTCCCACACGTGTGGGCCATCGGTGATGTCGCGTCGTGGCGCGACGACGTCGGTGGTCAAGTGCGCGTGGAACATTGGAGCAACGTCGCCGACCAGGCTCGGGTGCTGGTACCGACGATGCTCGGTCAGCAACCGCCGGCCACGGTGTCGGTGCCGTACTTCTGGAGCGACCAGTACGACGTCAAGATCCAGGCCCTCGGCGAGCCGGAGGCCACCGACACCGTGCACATCGTCGAGGACGACGGACGCAAGTTCCTGGCCTACTACGAGCGCGACGGCGTGGTGGTCGGTGTGGTCGGCGGCGGGTTCCCGGGCAAGGTGATGAAGGTCCGGGCGAAGATCGCCGCCGGCGCGCCGATCGCGGAGTTGCTCGGCTAGTTTCACCTGCTCGTCCCGTGGTCGGGGAACCACCGCCGGCGAGAGATCAGTGCAGCGGCATGTCGGTGCGGCCCGCTAGAATCGAACATATGTTCGATAGATTGCATGCCGGGCTGGATGAGCCGGCCTTGATCGCTGCGATCGAACAGGCTGCGCGCGAGGAAGCCCAGGCCGCGGCGCGCAAGCTGGCCGCGATCGCCGAATTGGTGAATCTGACGGTCGAGGAGGATGACGAACGAGGCATGTGGGCGTTCGACCCGTGGAAGAACGCCGCCTGCCACGTCGGCGCCGCGCTGTCGATCAGCCAGCAGCGCGCCTCTGCCCAGATGTGCATCGCGACGGCGCTACGGCACCGACTGCCGCGGGTTGCTGCCCTGTACGTGCAGGGCAGACTGAGCGCCCGATTGATCTCCGAGATCACCTGGCGCACCCACCTGGTCGCCGACGACGTGATCGCCGTCGTCGATGCGGCCCTGGCCGGCAAGTCGGAGAAGTGGGGGCCGCTGTCCGACGACAAACTGATCACACAGATCGACGCCGAGATCGAGCGCCACGACCCCGACGCGGTACGCCGCGCGAAGGAGAACCTCAAGCAGCGGGATGTGCATATCGGGGCTCATGACGACCCCAATGCGGTCACGTCGCTCTGGGGCCTGCTGCTGCCTCCCGACGCGGCGGCGTACCAGGCCCGGATCGCCAGGCTCGTCAAAGGTCTGTGCGACGCGGATCCGCGGCCGATGGGCGAGCGGCGATCGGATGCGATGGGCGCAATCGGTCGGGGCGAGGACCGCCTGCCCTGCCGCTGCGGGTCTGCGGCGTGCACCGCGAGCGGTCCGGCGAAATCGAATGTCGTGATTCACGTGATTGCCGACGAGGCTGCAGTCGACGCCGCTGCACAGGTGGTCGCCGCCGAGGGCCGTGAAGTGGACGCTGCCGACCCTGAGACCGATTCCCGCGCACAGCACTCCGGGGTCGCACTGCTTCCAGGGGCTCAGGTGCTACCGATCGCGGCGCTGGCAGAAGCCATCCGCTCGGGAGCTCCGATCAAGCCGTTGTGGCGCCCCGGCCCCGATCCTGAACCGCACTATCAGCCCTCGGCCAAGCTGGCCGCGTTCATTCGTGCCCGCGACCTGTTCTGCCGCTTCCCGGGATGCGATGTTCCCGCCGAGCGCTGCGACATCGACCACGTGGTGCCTTACCCGTACGGGCCGACTCACGCGTCGAACATGCACTGCAAGTGCCGGACTCACCACCTGATGAAAACCTTTTGGGGCGGCCCCGACGGCTGGCGAGATGAGCAACTACCCGATGGCACCGTCATCTGGACCACGCCGGCCGGGCAGACCTACACCACGACGCCCGGGAGCCGGCTGTTCTTCCCGACGTGGAACACGACGACCGCGGAACTGCCGCCGATGACCCAACCGCCACCCGCGTCGGGCCGCGACGTCCAGATGCCCAGACGGCAACGCACCCGTGCTGCGGACAGGGCTGCGCGCATCAAGGCCGAGCGTGAAGACAACGCCGCGCAACGCGTCATCGGGCAGCAGCCCCGAGAGCCGCAGCCGCCACCCGATGGCGTCGACGACCCACCACCCTTCTGATATGGGGTGCTGGTTTGTCAAGGGGCAGGGTGAAGCGCCGGCCGTACGGTTGCCGCGGCCGCCGCTTCGTTGACCAGATGGACTGTGTGCGGCGTAGTGGACGCTGGGGCATCGAGGGTAAACACGTTGGAGAACAACGTGTCTCCTCATCAGGGGGACGCGGGTCGCTCGTCTGACGCTTGCCTGCACCGATGGTTCCATCTGGACGTTTGTGGTGCTCATCGGAGCACACCCAACGGGTGTGCAGTCGGCGACTGGCGGCGTGGCTACGTGCACGCACCGCGGGTCAAAGTAGAGATACCGGAGAGCAATGTGCCGAAGGAGGCGTCGAATGCCGACTGCACGGCGCGGTGGCCGAAATGCTGTCGGCGCAGCAGAAGCTTCGCTATCCGGTGGCACGCGCTCATCAGGTCGCCGCGTCAATCACCGCGCGCACGGACGAGGTCGCGTGCGGCTTCCTGCTCCACCGTGAGGCCCCAGCCCCCCTACCAACTAGAGCTCCCCGAGATAGAACCTGGTGCCCTGATCGTCGTTGCACAGCGCGGACTTTCCGTAGGACTGCTGTGACGGCTCCTCGACGACGGTGCCACCCGCGTCCCGCACCCGCGACACGGCTGCCTCGATGTCGTCCACCGTCCACATCGGTACGGTGACGGCCGCCGCGTTGCCGCCCGCGGCGCCCGACATCGGATGGGCACCGACGACACCCCAACCGTCGTCGACTCGGCCCGGCTCGTACGTCCAGAACAGCAGCCTGCCGTAGAACGCCTTGAAGACGCCCGAATCCGGCACCAAATGCGTGATGTACGAGAGTTCTCCGGGCCCACCGCCGTTGAGCAACGGCCGCGGCTCCTGCGGGCCCGGTCGGTACACCCCGAAGTCGACGCCCTGCGGATCGGTCGCGCGCTGCACCGGCCCGAAACCGAGGTCGATCACGTCGCCGATAGCTCCGCCGCCTGCGCGGATGCTGTCCCGCGCGCCGGCGAGATCCGTCACCGCATAGCAGCAGAACAACGTGTGCTGCCCCGGTACCGAGGCAAACCCGATGCGCTGACCGGTGTTCGTCACCATCTGCGTCGCGGGGTCGACCACCCAGCCCAGTACACGACCGTAGAAGTCCGCAGCGCGCCGCGCGTCCGGCGTCCACACCGAGACATACCCGACGTCGCCATGCTGAATCGGAACAGGGACGCCGGTGACCGGACCGGTCAGCATCCAGCGGTGCCCGAACGGGTCGACGAGCGCCGCGTTGCGGGCGCCGTAGTTCTCGTAGGGCTCGCGCTGAACCTGCGCGCCGTGATCTCGGGCCCGGCGCAGCGTCTCGTCGGTAGACGCTACCGTGAGCATCAGGCTCACCGAAACCGACTGTGGTGACGGTGCTTTCAGGCCGATCTCGGGATACTCATCGGCCAGGTAGAGCTTCCCCTCCGGCAACGCCAGCTCGGCATGGCCGATCCGGCCGTCGTCCATCTCGACCGGGTCGCCGACGAGTTGGGCATCGAATACGTCGAGGTACCAGCGGATTGCGGCACGGGCGTCCGCGACGGTCAGATAGGGGACGGCCGCACCTGTCGGGACGGATGTGGTTCGGTTGAGCTCGGCGAGTGCGGTGTCGGTTCCGCTCATGGTCACTCCTTGTGTTCGATCGGGTTGCTGTTCAAAAAAGTTCGCGGCTGATTCGAGCCTGGCCCGCAGTCGGCGCGCGAACTCCGGATCGGGCGCCAGCGGAAGGTCACCGCCGCGCAGCACGTCGAGTGGGTCGTGTCCGTTCACGGCAGTCCTCCTTCCGGCTGTGGGTATTGCGCCCGGAACGCCCGGCGGGCCCGCACCAGCAAGGCCTCTGTCGCGTGGACCGTGCGGCCGATCAACTCGGCACATTCACCCACCGTGCAGTCGTCGAGGTACCGCAACGCCAGCACCGTGCGGTGCTGCTCGGGTAGCCGTGCCAGCACCTGTTCGGCCACGATGCGGTCCAGCTCGGCATCCCAGGTGTCGTCGGGCTCGGTCGGTTCGGGCGGCTCGGCCACCGGCGTCGAGAACCGGTCGTGGCGTCGGCGGTAGTGGTCGGCCAGTTTGTGGCGCGCCACTCCGATCAGCCACGGCACGGTCAGGGCAGGCGGCGACGGTTTCCTGGCGGCATCCATCGCCGCCAGGAAGGTCTCCGACGTCAGGTCTTCGGCCGTCCCGCGGTCACCGCAGCGCCTGACGAAGTAGCCGTAGACCGCCGGCAGGGCCTCGTCGTACAGCGCGAGCAGTGCCCGCGGAGCGTGCTCGCCATCCGGTTCGGCGCTCACATCTCTATCGTCGCCGTCAGGCGCCGAACTCCGACACCCCAGTTTCCACACCGGCCAGACCGGAGGCGAGCATGTCGAACGCGTCGCCCAGCGTGGCAGCCAGTGAGGCTGTCTCGTCGGCCAGCCAATATTCGTACGCCGACAGCGATACGGCCAGCATGGTCCACGCCACCGTCTGGGGCATCAGTTCGCCGGCATCGACCCGCAGCCTGCCGGCCACGAACGCCGCCACCACCGCACGCCAACCGGCGTACATCGTCATCGAATAGGCCTGCAGTGCCTCGGTTTCCAGGATCAGGCGCATGCGCTCGCGGTGCCGGTCGGTGTCGTCGAAGTCGTTGAACGCCAGCAGCGCGGTGCGCAGCGCGTCGCGGATCGGCACGCTCGGGTCGAGTTCGTCCAGCAGTGAGCGCATCCGGTCGAGGTGGGCGTCGAAATCCCCCCACGGCAGCGCGCTCTTGGACGGGTAGTAGCGGAACAGGGTCCGGCGCGCGATCCCGGCGGCGGCCGCGACATCGTCGACGCTGACCTCGTCGAAGCCGTGCTCCATGAACAGATCGATCGCGACATCGCTGAGATGTTCGAAGCTGGTCGATCGGCGGCGGCCGACGCGCGCTTTGGCGGCGCCCATCGGGTTCCCCCTTCCGTTTCTGCACTCGATGCCATATTGTGAGCGACCTACGTCACAAATGTCGAGACCCTACCCGGGGTCCAGTCAGCAGAAAGGCGACATCGATGGATCAGAATCAGCAGGCGGCAACCGAAGAGCTGGTGACCGAAAGCCTGGTCGAGGAAGTCTCGATCGACGGGATGTGCGGGGTCTACTGACCATGAGTGTGCCGACGAGCGCTGGCGCGAGGAGCATGTCCCCGACTGCTTTCGACGCGAACCGACGCTGGCGGTTGCATCCGCAGGTGGCGGTACGGCCCGAACCGTTCGGCGCCCTGCTCTACCACTTCGGCACTCGCAAGTTGTCCTTCCTGAAGAACCGGACGATCGTCGAGGTGATCAATTCGCTGTCCGATCACCCCGACGTTCGGTCCGCCTGCCGCGCCGCGGGTGTCGACGACGACGCCCAGGCGCCCTACCTCCACGCCCTGGGCGTGCTCGTCCAGTCCAAGATGCTTGTCGCGGAAGAGGATCAATGACCGTCACTGCACCCGTGCCCCGGTTGGTCGACCAGTTCGAACAGGGTTTGGACGCGCCGATCTGCCTGACCTGGGAGCTGACCTACGCGTGCAACCTGTCCTGCGTGCACTGCTTGTCCTCGTCGGGCAAGCGTGATCCGCGCGAGCTGTCCACCCAGCAGTGCAAGGACATCATCGACGAGCTCGAGCGCATGCAGGTGTTCTACGTCAACATCGGTGGCGGCGAACCCACGGTACGCAGCGACTTCTGGGAGCTGGTCGACTACGCGACCGAACACCACGTCGGCGTGAAGTTCTCCACCAACGGCGTCCGGATCACCCCCGAGGTGGCCGCCAAGCTGGCGGCCAGTGACTATGTCGACGTACAGATCTCGCTCGACGGCGCCACGGCCGAGGTCAACGACGCGGTGCGCGGCCCCGGTTCGTTCGCGATGGCCGTACGGGCGTTGGAAAATCTCAAGGACGCCGGTTTCGCCGACGCCAAGATCTCGGTGGTGGTGACCCGCCACAACATCGATCAGCTCGATGATTTCAAGGCCCTCGCCGACACCTATGGCGCCACACTGCGCATCACCCGGCTGCGCCCCTCGGGCCGCGGCGCCGATGTATGGGACGAACTGCACCCCACCCCGGCCCAGCAGGTCCAGCTCTACGACTGGCTGGTCGCCCACGGCGAGCGGGTGCTCACCGGCGATTCGTTCTTCCACCTGTCGGGGCTCGGGGAGCCGGGCGCGCTGGCCGGGCTGAACCTGTGCGGTGCCGGCCGGGTGGTCTGCCTGATCGACCCGGTCGGAGACGTCTACGCCTGTCCGTTCGCCATCCACGACAAGTTCCTGGCCGGAAATGTGTTGCGCGACGGTGGTTTCGACAACGTCTGGAAGCACTCGGAACTGTTCCGGGAACTGCGTGAGCCGCAGTCGGCCGGTGCCTGCGGCGGATGTGCGCACTACGACGCGTGTCGTGGCGGCTGTATGGCCGCCAAGTTCTTCACCGGGCTGCCGATGGACGGCCCCGACCCCGAGTGTGTGCAGGGCTACGGCGAGCCGGCGCTGGCCCTGGAACGCGACAAACCCAAGTCCAGCGTGGACCATTCCCGTGCCGGCGGACGTAAGCCCAAGGGGCCCATCCCGCTCACCCTGCTCAGCGCTCCACCCAAGAAGTTCTGCAACGAGAGTCCGGTCTGACATGGCCCGTGATACCTGGTTCGAAACCGTCGCCATCGCCCAGCAGCGGGCCAAGAAGCGGCTGCCGAAGTCGGCGTACTCGTCGCTGATCTCGGCCAGTGAGAAGGGCGTGACGGTCTCCGACAATGTGGAGTCCTTCTCGCAGCTCGGCTTCGCGCCGCACGTCATCGGCGCCACCGAGAAGCGTGAGATGTCGACAACGGTGATGGGGCAAGACATTTCGCTGCCCGTCATCATCTCGCCGACCGGCGTGCAAGCCGTCGACCCCGACGGTGAGGTGGCGGTGGCGCGGGCGGCCGCCGCACGCGGCACCGCGATGGGTCTGTCGTCGTTCGCGAGCAAGCCCATGGAGGACGTCACCGCGGTCAACGACAAGATCTTCTTCCAGATCTACTGGCTGGGCAGCCGCGACGACATCCTGGCGCGGATGGAGCGGGCCCGGGCGGCCGGCGCCAAGGGCTTGATCCTGACCACCGATTGGAGCTTCGCGCACGGTCGGGACTGGGGCAGCCCCAAGATCCCGGAGCGGATGGACCTCAAGACCATGGTGCGGATGTCCCCCGAGGTCATCACCAAGCCACGGTGGTTCTTCAGCTTCGCCAAGCACCTGCGGCCACCGGACCTGCGGGTTCCGAACCAGGGCCGGCGCGGCGAAGCCGGTCCGACGTTCTTCGAGGCGTACGGGCAGTGGATGGGTACCCCACCGCCGACCTGGGAGGATGTCGCGTGGTTGCGCGAGCAGTGGGGCGGGCCGTTCCTGCTGAAGGGAACGGTTCGGGTCGACGACGCCAAACGTGCTGTCGACGCCGGTGTTTCGGCCATCACGGTGTCCAACCACGGAGGGAACAACCTGGACGGCACCCCGGCCGCGATCCGCTGCCTACCTGCCATCGCCGACGCGGTCGGGGACCAGATCGAGGTTTTGCTGGACGGCGGAATCCGACGGGGCAGCGACGTGGTGAAGGCGGTTGCTATGGGTGCCCGTGCGGTGATGATCGGTCGCGCCTACCTGTGGGGTCTGGCGGCCAACGGGCAGGCCGGGGTGGAGAACGTGCTCGACATCATGCGCAGTGGTGTCGACTCGGCGCTGATGGCCCTTGGAAAATCCTCGATCCACGAGTTGACCCGCGAGGACATCCTCATCCCGGACGGCTTCACCCGCACCCTCGGAGTCTGATACGGACGTGGCGCAGGGGGCTGGCGTGAATGCGCGGCCGCCCCGCCGCGCGGCCGCCGGAAATCAATTGCTACGCATGCACCAACATTCAGCGCACGGCAGGTGAATTCGGCCTACCATCGTCGCGTGGTCTTCCCCCGTGAGCTCGGGAACTCAACGTCGAGGCAGCTGCACGAAATGTCTCCCACGCTGGTCGTCCCGGTTGGTTCCACCGAGCAGCACGGTCCCCACCTGCCGCTGGACACCGACACCCGCATCGCGTCGGCGGTCGCCGACGCGCTCGTGGATCGGCTGCGGGCCCGCGACGAGTCCGGGTGGTCGGTCGCACCCGCCGTCGGGTACGGAGCCAGCGGTGAGCACGAGGGCTTCGCGGGCACGATTTCAATTGGCACACCGGTACTGGCGGAACTTCTGACCGAGTTCGGCCGGTCCGCCGCGCGCTGGGCTGCGCGGCTGGTCTTCGTCAACGGTCACGGGGGCAATGTCGAGGCGCTCCGGCGCGCCGTTTCGCTGCTGCGCTACGAGGGGCGTGACGCCGCGTGGTGCTCCTGTTCGTCCCAGGGCGCCGACGCTCACGCCGGGCACACCGAAACTTCTGTATTGCTACATATTTCGCCAGGTGTGGTGAGGCAGGATCAGCGGGTACCGGGTAACAGTGCGCCGTTGGCCGAGCTACTGCCGGAGATGCTGCGTGGGGGAGTGTCGGCCGTGAGTTCGCTGGGGATCTTGGGGGACCCCACCACGGCGACCGCGGAAGACGGGAGGAGGATCTTTGCCGAGATGGTCGATGGGTGCGCGGCCCGGATCGTTCGCTGGACGCCTGACCCGGGGGGGATGCTGACATGACGGGGCCACGGCTTCCGGACGGTTTCGCCGTCCAGGTCGACCGCCGCGTGCGGGTGCTCGGCGAGGGCGCCGCCCTGCTCGGCGGGTCGCCGACGCGGCTGCTGCGGCTGGCGCCCGCCGCGCAGACCATGCTCAACGGCGGCCGACTGGAGGTGCACGACGCGGTGAGCGCCCAGCTGGCGCGCACGCTGCTCGATGCCACCGTCGCCCATCCGCGCCCGCTGTCGGGTCCGTCGCACCGCGACGTCACCGTCGTCGTCCCGGTCCGCGACAATCTCGTCGGCCTCTCCAGACTGCTTGCCGCGCTTCGCGGTCTGCGCGTCGTCATCGTCGACGACGGTTCGAGGGTGCCGGTCACCGCTTCCGACCTCGCCGACACACACTGCGACGTCCGGGTGCTGCGCAACGACAGGAGCAAGGGGCCGGCCGCTGCCCGCAACGCCGGGCTGGCGGTCTGCGACACCGACCTGGTCGCGTTCCTGGACTCCGATGTGGTGCCGCGCAAGGGCTGGTTGGAGGCCTTGCTCGGCCATTTCTGCGATCCGGCCGTGGCGCTGGTGGCGCCACGGATCGTCGCACTGCATCAGTCCGACAGCGCGGTGGCCCGCTACGAGGCGGTGCGCTCCTCGCTGGACCTGGGGCTGCGGGAAGCCCCGGTGGTCCCGTTCGGAACGGTGTCCTATGTGCCCAGCGCCGCGATCATCTGCCGGCGTAGTGCGCTGATCGAGGTGGGCGGGTTCGATGAGTCGCTGGTCTCGGGGGAGGACGTCGATCTGTGCTGGCGCCTCAACGAGGCGGGTGCACGGCTGCGCTACGAGCCCATCGCGCTGGTGGCCCACGACCACCGCACAGAGCTGCGAAAGTGGTTCGCGCGCAAAGCCTTCTACGGCGGCTCGGCCGCCCCGCTGACCATTCGGCATCCGGGTAAGACCGCCCCACTGGTGATCTCGGGTTGGACCCTGGTGGTCTGGATGCTGGTGGCGATCGGCTCCGGCGTCGGCTACTTGGCGTCGGTCGCGGTCGCCGCGATCACCGGCCGGCGGATCGCGAAATCGCTGGCTAGCGTGCAGACCGAGCCGATGGAGGTGGCCGTGGTGGCCGCGCACGGGCTGTGGTCGGCCGCGCTGCAACTGGCTTCGGCGATCTGTCGGCATTACTGGCCGATCGCCCTGGTCGCCGCCGTGCTCTCGCGACGCTGCCGCCGGGTGGTGGTGGTCGCCGCGGTGCTCGACGGGGTATTCGACTGGGTCACCCGCAACGGCAACGGCGACCAGGACGGCAAGCGGGTCGGGCTGCTGACCTACCTGCTGCTCAAGCGGCTCGACGACATCGCCTACGGGCTGGGGCTGTGGACCGGCGTGGTTCGCGAGCGGCACGCCGGCGCTTTGAAACCCCAGATCCGGACGTAGTGCCCGATATCCTCGTCGTCGGCGCCGGAAGCGCGGGATCTGTCCTGGCGGAACGGCTTTCCGCAGACAGTGACTGCCAGGTCACGGTCGTCGAGGCGGGTCCCGGACCGTTCGACCCGCGGGTGGGGACGCAGATCAGCGACGGGCTCCGGCTACCGATCGGGGTGGCGAGCTCGGTGGTCCGGCGCTATCCGACGACACTGACCGACCGGCCCAGGCGCAGCGCCCTGATCATGCGGGGCGCGGTGGTGGGCGGGTCGGGCGCGGTCAACGGCGGCTACTTCTGCCGGGCGCTGCCGTCGGATTTCGACCGGTGGGGCGTCGAGGGCTGGTCGTGGGACGACGTGCTGCCGCACTTCCTGGCGATCGAGAACGATCTTGATTTCCACACCGCGCTGCACGGCTCGACCGGGCCGATCACCGTCCGGAGGGTGGCCGAATTCGACGGTTGCACAGCCGCGTTCGTGGATTCCTGCCGCGAGGCCGGCTTCGGTTGGATCGATGATCTCAACGGATCGACGCCGCACCGCACGTTGCCGGCCGGAGTGGGAGCGGTTCCGCTGAACATCGAGCGTGGCACCAGAGTGGGCCCGGGCGGCGCCTTCCTGCAACCGGCCCTGGGACGCCCCAACCTGAGGCTGCGCACCGACACCAGTGTGCGCCGGCTGCGGTTCTCGGCCGGACGCGTGGTCGCGGTGGACTGCCTGGGTCCCGACGGGGCGGTGACGCTGACCGCGGATCGGATCGTGCTCTGCGCCGGCGCGATCGCCTCCGCCCAGCTCTTGATGGTGTCGGGCGTAGGCCCGCGGCGGGTGCTGGGCGCAGCCGGGGTGGACATGGTTCTTGATCTACCGGTCGGCGTCGACACCGTCGACCACCCGGAGTGGGTGCTGCCGGTGAGCTGGCCGCCGTCGCACGGGGTGCCACCGCTGGAGGCGGTGCTCACCACGCAGGACGGGCTTGAGATCCGGCCCTACACCACGGGATTCGGCGCGATGATGACCGGGCGGCGCGATGACCCGACCGATCAACCGCATCTGGGCGTCACGCTCATGCAGCCGCGCTCGCGGGGCCGGGTGGCGATCAGCTCGGCCGATCCCGATGCCGACCCAATCGTGCAGTACCGCTACGACAGTGCGCCCGCCGATGTCGAGCTGTTGCGGTCGGGAACCCGACTCGCCCACGAATTAGCTGGTGCCACAGTGCAATCCGAGGCTTCATGGGCGACGTCGCAGCATCTGTGCGGTACCGCGAAGATGGGCGAGGTCGTCGACGCGAGATGCCGGGTCTACGGCGTGCAGAACCTGTGGGTGGTGGACGGGTCGATCCTGCCCGGCATCCCCAGCCGCGGGCCGCACGCCACGATCGTGATGGCCGGTCACCGCGCCGCGGAGTTCGTCGCCGCCGGCTGAGCGTCCGGCTCAGCGCCGATGCCTGCCGCACGATCTGCGCTGTAGCACCGACCATTGCCGTCCGTCGCGTCCGGGCGCCCAGATCACGACGAACAAAGCTCCCGCCAACAGCAGCGCCGACAGCACCAGCAGTGCCTGGTCGGTGGCGTGCATGAACGACTCCCGGGCGAGTTCGGTGAGCACAGATCCTTGCGGGCCCATCCCCTCGGCGATCGACAGCGCGTGGGCCAGGGAATCGGTCGCCGCGGAGCGGACCGGCTCGGGGAACGCCGCCAGGTCCGGTGCCAGCGCACTGTGATAGACCGCCGCCAGAATCGAGCCCGCGACCGCGATGCCGATGGCGGCGCCGATCTCACGGGTGGCGTCGTTGACGGCCGAAGCCACGCCCTGCTTCTCATCCGGCGTGGCATTCATGATCGCCGCGGTCGTCGGCGCGGTACACAAACCGATACCGCACGCCATGACCAACAGCGGCCACAGCAGATCGACGGAGGTCGCGTCGGCGTGCAGGAAGCGAACCAGGAACAACCCCAGGGCCGTCAGCGCCAACCCGACGCTCACCGCGGTCCGCAACCCGAGCCTGGGCAGGTAGAGCGGCAGGGTGGCGCCGAAGATCAGAATCGGGACCGCCAATGGTGACAGCGCAAAGGCGGTCTGCAGCGCGGTGTATCCCATCACCAACTGCATGAACTGCATCACGATGAAGAAGAAACCGAAATTGGCCGCGAACAGCAGGGTGATGGTGAGCGCGCCGGTGGCGAAGTCGGGCCGCCGGAAGAGTCGCACGTCGAGAAGCGGGTGCGTCCGGCGCAACTGCACCCACGCGAAGGCCGCGACCAACACCACGCCGCCGGCCATCCCCCCGACCGCCAGCGGGTCGGTCCAGCCACGCACCGGAGCCTCGACCACCCCCAGCACGAAGATCGCGATCGCGGTGCCGATCAGCGCGGCGCCGATCCAGTCGACCGGTGCGGCGGTCTGGTCGCGCGACGAACCGACCGTGCAGGTGGCCACGAACATCACCAGCGCGGCGCCGGCCAACAGGTAGAAGATGGACTGCCACGAGTAGTGCTCCAGCGTCAATCCGGTCCCCAGGAATCCGACGATCGCACCGGATCCGGCCACGCCGGCCCAGATGCCGACGGCCTTGTTGCGCTGCGACTTCGGGAATGCCGATGTCAGCAGCGAGAGGGTGGCGGGCATGATGAACGCCGCACCCACGCCGGCGACGGCCCGCGCGATGATCAGCTGTGTCGGGCTGTCGAAGAACACCGGCGCCAACGACGCCAGGCCGAAGATCGCCAGGCCGACCAGCAGCGCCCCGCGTCTGCCGTACCGGTCGCCGAGGGCACCGGCCGGTAACAACAGGCAGGCCAGCGCCAGCGTGTAGCCGTCGACGATCCAGGTCAGCTGGGCCTGGGTGGCCGCGGTCTCTACCGCGATATCGGGAAGCGCGGCGTTGAGCGCCACCATCGACGCGATGACCAGCAGAACGTCCACACTGGCGACGGCCAGCAGCCAGACGCGGCGACGTCCGGACAGAGCGGTGGCGCCGGGGTCGATATCCTGGTCGGAGCGCGCGAGGGTGTCGACCATGTCGTCTCTCTTCAGCAGGGTTCAAGACCGACAGTCTCAAAAGTGGGCTCCAGCGAGACTAACAGTCTCGGAGATGGACCGATAGTCTCGTTGCCGAGGCCGGAGGTGAACGAATGAGCGCCGCAGGTGGCGATCCGCGGCCCGCTCGTTCGCGGGCCCGCCTACTCGATGCCGCGACGACGCTGCTGCGCTCGGGCGGGCCCGGTGCGGTGACCATCGACGCCGTCACCCGGCGGGCCAACGTGGCGCGGGCAACGCTCTACCGTCACTTCCCGAGCGCCAACGACCTGGTGGCTGCGGCGTTCACCAATCTGATCCCGCCACCACCGATGCCGCCCGCCGAAGGCAGCCTGCGGGACCGGCTGATCGCCATCGTGGTGGAGTGGGCCGAGTCGATCGCCGAGACACCGGCCATGCTGACCGCGATGGCGTGGTTGTCACTGGGTCCCGACATCAGCGAGCTGCCCAGCGCCGGCGGCGGAGACGGCGTGCGCTCGCTACGCGAGCGCATCGCCGAGCAGTACTCGGCGCCGTTCGACGAGGTGTTCGACAGCCCGGCCGGGGCCGCCGAGCTGGGCAAGGTCGACCGCACGATGGCGCTGGCGCTGCTGATCGGCCCGCTGGCCTTCGGCCGGATCAGCACCTTGACCGAATTCGACTACCGTGCGGTCGCGATCGCCGCCGTGGACGGTTTCCTCAGCGCAATGAGTATCGAACCGGAAGGTGCTTGAGCCCGCCGACGAACGTCGTCGCCGACAGTTCGGCGGGACCGGCGAGCTCGATCGACTCCAACCGCGGCAGCAGCTCGCTGAACAGGCTGTTCATCTCCATCCGGGCCAGCGCCGCGCCCAGGCAGAAATGCACGCCGTAGCCGAAGGCCAAGTGCTTGTTGGGATCCCGGCTGACATCGAACCGGAACGGGTCGGTGAACACCTCTTCGTCGCGGTTGGCCGACACGTAGGCCAGATAGACCGACTCACCCTGCGCGATCGGTACGCCACGCACCGTGGTGTCCTCGGCGGCCGTGCGCATGAACTCCTTGACCGGGGTGGACCAGCGGATCATCTCCTCGACCGCGGTGCCCATCAGGCTCGGGTCGGCCTGCAGCCGGGCCAACTCGCCCGGGTTCTCGATCAGCGCGTGCAGACCGCCCGAAATCGCGTCCTTGGTGGTGTCGTGGCCGGCGCTGGCGACGATGACGTAGTAGGACAGCGTGTCCATGTCCGACATGGGTTCGCCGTCGACCAGGCCGTTGGCGATCGCCGAGGCCAGATCCTCGGTCGGGTTCTCCCGCCGCGACGCCGTCAGCGCGGTGAAGTAGTTGAAGAAGTCGGTCAGCACGGCCATCTGTTCTTCCGGGGTGGAGCCGCGCTTGTACTCGTCGTCGTCGCCGCCGAACATCTCCTGGGTCAGCATGTGCATCCGGCCGAAGTCCTCTTCGGGCAGGCCGAGCAGCGACAGGATCACATAGAGCGGGAAGTTCACCGCGATGTCGGTGACGAAGTCGCACTCCGGACCGATGTCGCGCATCCTGTCCACGTAGCGCTTGGCGAGCTCGTCGACGCGGATCTTCAAGTCCCGCATGGCTTTCGGTCGGAACCAGTCAGCCCCGATGGCCCGCACCTTACGGTGGTGCGGATCATCCATGTGGATCAGCGTGCGCAACCCGAGTCCCATCTCCTGCTGGGACTTGGCCAGGTCGTCGGCCTCGGCCGTCACCAGCAGCGGGCGTGGTTCGGACAGGAAAAGGTCGTTGGCGCGCTCGATGGCCATGATGTCGGCGTGCTTGGTGACGGCCCAGAACGGCCGGTACGGGCCGTGTTCGACGTAGGCGACCGGGTTGTGGGCCCGCAGGTGCGCCAACGCGGCGTGCAACCTGGCGTCGTCGGCGTAGGCCTTCGGGTCGGCCAGCGCCTTCGCGGCCTCCTGCGAATCCAGATCCATCGTCGAACTGCTCACGGGACTCCTCACACGGCTGTACTTGACGGGTGTCAAACGCAGTCTATGTGATCGGCGCCACTGCGCCGAGGGAATCAGCGCAGTGAATACCGGATCGGCAGATGCTTGAGTCCGCCGACGAAGGTGGTCGCCACCCATTCGGGATCACCGGCCAACTCGATGGACTGCAGTCGCGGCACCAGCTCGGTGAAGAAGCTGTTGGTCTCCATCCGGGCCAGCGCCGCCCCGAGGCAGAAGTGCACGCCGTAACCGAACGACAGGTGTCTGTTCGGATCGCGGGCGATGTCGAAGCGGTCCGGTTCGTCGAAGATGTCCTCGTCGCGGTTGGCCGACACGTAGGACAGCAGCACCGATTCGCCTTCCTTGATCGGCACCCCCCGCACCTCGGTGTCGGCGGTGGCGGTGCGCATGAACTCCTTGACCGGGGTGGTCCAGCGGATCATCTCCTCGACCGCGGTGCCCATCAGCTCCGGCTGCGCCTTCAGCCGGGCCAGCTGGTCCTGGTTCTGGATCAGCGCGAGCAGTCCGCCCGAGATCGCGGCACTGGTGGTGTCGTGGCCGGCGCTGGCCACGATCACGTAGTAGGACAGGCAGTCGATGTCGTTGAGATATTCACCGTCGAGCTTGGCATTGGCGATCGCCGACGCCAGATCCTCGGTCGGATGGGCCCGGCGTTCGGCGGTCAGCGCGGTGAAGTAGCGAAAGAAATCGGTGATGACCTCGTGCAGTTCCTGGGGGGTCTTGCCGCGGGTGAACTCGTCGTCGTCACCGCCGAACATCTCCTGGGTCAGCTTGAGCATCCGGCCGAAGTCCGACTCGGGCAGTCCGAGCAGCGACAGGATCACATAGAGCGGGAAGTTGACGGCGACCTCCTGGACGAAGTCGCACTCCGGGCCGTCCTCGACCATCTTGTCGACGTAGATCTTGGCCAGTTCGTCGACGCGCGTCTTCAGGGCGCGCATCGCCTTGGGGCGGAACCAGTCGGCGCCGACCTTGCGCACGTCGCGGTGCAGTGGATCGTCCATGTGGATGAGGGTGCGGATGCCGCCGCCGGCCGCAAGGTTCGCCTCTGACAGGTCGTCGGTGGCGGCGGTAACCAGCATCGGGCGGGGTGCGTTGATCCAGAGCTCGTTGTCGCGCTCGATGGCCATGATGTCGGCGTGCTTGGTGACGGCCCAGAACGGGCGGTAGTCCGGGACGTCGACGAAGCAGACCGGCGCATGGGCGCGCAGCTGGGTCAGGGCCGCATGCAGGCGCATCTCGTCGGCATACGCCTTGGGGTCGGCCAGAACTTTCGCGGCGTCGCGCGCTGCGTCATCGATAACCGGCGTGCTCATGTGCCCTCATTCGGAGAAGTGACTTGACAGGTGTCAATCTGAGCATATGTGGCCGCGGCTACGCTCGACAACGATGCCGACTCCACGGTTCGCCCACCGGGTGGGGCTGCTGGCTGTGCTCCTGGCGCTGGTGGTCGCCTGCGCCCCGGGGACCGGCGGAGGTCGCGCCCCGGTGGCGCCGCCGGCCGACGACCTCGCGGTGGCGCAGACCGCAGCCGGTACGGTGCGCGGGACCGTGGCCCAGGACCATCGGCTCTTCGCCGGAATTCCTTATGCCGCAGCCCCGGTCGGGCCGCTGCGGTGGCGGCAGCCAGAACCGGCGGCGCAGTGGCAGGGGGTCAGGGACGCGACCGCGTTCGGGCCCCGCTGCATGCAGGACCTCGCCGGCGACATCGAGCTCGGCAGGCACACCGACGAAGACTGCCTGACGCTCAACGTCTGGACGCCGGCCGCCGAAGCCTCCGCCCCGCGCCCGGTCATGGTGTGGATCCACGGCGGTTCGTTCGTCGCGGGCAGCAGCGGTGTCTACGACGCAGGCCGCCTGGTCGCACGCGGCGACATCGTCGTCGTCACCGTCAACTACCGGCTCGGTGCGCTGGGGTTTCTGGCCCACCCGTCGCTCGGACCGCCCGGTGACGTCGGCAACTACGGGCTGGCTGACCAGCAGGCCGCGCTGCGGTGGGTTCGCGACAACATCGCCGGCTTCGGCGGCGATCCCGACCGGGTGACCGTGGCGGGGGAGTCCGCGGGCGCGATGTCGGTGTGCGACCACCTGGTCGCGCCCGCATCGCAGGGGTTGTTCGCCGCGGCGGTCATCATGAGCGGGCCGTGTCAGGCGCAGGTCGGTCTGCAGCCGGCGCATCAGCGCAGCGTCCACTACGCGGCCGGCCTCGGCTGCGCCGACCCGGCGACGGCGGCCGACTGTCTGCGCGCGCTGCCGGCCGACCGGCTGCGCACCCCGGTGTGGTTCTACCGGATCGGCCCCGACCAGCTCAGCGGCCCCGTCACCGGGACCAGCGTGTTGCCCGTCGACCCGGTTGTCGCCTTCGCCGACGGGCGGGCGGCGCCGGTTCCGGTGCTGATCGGGACCACGCGTGACGAGTGGACACTGTTCGTGGCGCTGCAATATCTCCGCGGAACCGAGTACACCGCCGCGGACTACCCGGGCCTGCTCGCCGAGACCTTCGGCGCCGATGCGGCCGCGGTGGCCGCCCGCTACCCGCTGACCGGCTATCCGAACGTGGCGCTGGCCTATGCCGCCACGGTCACCGACTCGCTGTTGGCGTGTCCCGGGCAGCGCTGGGCAGGTCAGCTCGGCCGGGCGGCGCCGGTGTACTTCTACGAGTTCGCCGACCGCGACGCGCCCGCACCCGACCCGCTGCGCACCCTGCCGTTTCCGGTCGGCGCCAGCCACTCGCTGGAACTGCGCTACCTGTTCGATGTCGCGGGTGCGTCGCCGCCGGACCCGGCGCAGGTCCGGCTGGGCGACCAGATGGTCGATTTCTGGGCGGCGTTCGTCAAGGCGGGAGCGCCGCAGGCCGCGGGCCAGCCGCAATGGCCGGCGGTCGGTTCCGGAGGCGGGCAGCACGTGATGTCGTTGCGGCCCGACGGGAGCCGTATGGTGGAGGACTTCGCCGAGGTTCACCAGTGCCCGTTCTGGGCGGGCCTGCAGGGGCCGCGGGCGGGCCGGTGATGCCGGGACCAGGGATTTGGAGCAGGCCCGGATCTGAGGCATACTGTTCGGGTTGCCTTGAGCCGGGTTCGCCCGGTAAGGCATGACTGGCGCCCCTTGCGGGGCGCATCCGGTCCCCATCACATTCTCGGGCGACACACCCGACCGCGGGGACCGGTGAACCACAGACAGGTAAACAGCGGCGGCACAGCCAGGCCCGAGTTCGTTCGGGCCCGTTAGTAGTGAGGTAGGAGAAGCGTGGCGGGACAAAAGATCCGCATCAGGCTCAAGGCCTACGACCATGAGGCGATCGATGCCTCTGCGCGCAAGATCGTCGAGACGGTCACCCGTACGGGAGCCAGCGTGGTCGGCCCTGTGCCGCTGCCGACCGAGAAGAACGTGTACTGCGTCATCCGGTCCCCGCACAAGTACAAGGACTCGCGGGAGCACTTCGAGATGCGCACGCACAAGCGGCTGATCGACATCCTCGACCCCACGCCGAAGACCGTTGACGCCCTGATGCGCATCGATCTGCCGGCCAGCGTCGACGTCAACATTCAGTAGGAGATCCAGAAACCATGGCTAGAAAAGGCATTCTGGGCACCAAGCTGGGCATGACGCAGGTGTTCGACGAGAACAACAAGGTCGTGCCGGTGACGGTCGTCAAGGCCGGGCCCAACGTGGTGACCCGCATCCGGACCCCGGAACGGGACGGGTACAGCGCCGTGCAGCTCGCCTACGGCGAGATCAGCCCGCGCAAGGTGAACAAGCCGGTGACGGGCCAGTTCGCGGCCGCCGGCGTGAACCCGCGCCGCCACCTCGCCGAGTTGCGGCTCGACAACGAGGCCGCCGCCGCCGAGTACGAGGTCGGCCAGGAGCTGACGGCGGAGATCTTCGCCGACGGCGCCTACGTCGACGTGACCGGCACCAGCAAGGGCAAGGGCTTCGCCGGCACCATGAAGCGGCACGGCTTCCGCGGTCAAGGCGCCTCGCACGGCGCACAGGCCGTGCACCGCCGGCCGGGCTCGATCGGTGGCTGTGCCACCCCGGGCCGCGTGTTCAAGGGCACGCGCATGTCGGGCCGGATGGGCAACGACCGCGTGACGACCCAGAACCTGAAGGTGCACAAGGTTGACGCCGAGAACGGCGTGCTGTTGATCAAGGGCGCCATCCCCGGACGCAACGGTGGACTGGTGGTTGTCCGCAGCGCAATCAAGCGAGGCGAGAAGGCATAATGGCTGCTGAGAATCGAAATATCACAGTGCTCACACCGGCAGGCAAGAAGGACGGCTCGGTCGAGCTGCCCGCAGAACTGTTCGATGTCGAGCCCAACATCGCGCTGATGCACCAGGTGGTCAACGCACAGCTGGCCGCCAAGCGGCAGGGCACCCACGCGACCAAGACTCGCGGCGAGGTCCGCGGTGGCGGCAAGAAGCCGTACCGCCAGAAGGGCACCGGCCGGGCGCGTCAGGGCTCGACCCGCGCACCGCAGTTCACCGGTGGTGGCACCGTGCACGGTCCGCAGCCGCGCGACTACAGCCAGCGCACCCCGAAGAAGATGATCGCCGCCGCGCTGCGCGGTGCGCTTTCCGACCGGGCGCGCAACGACCGGATCCATGCGGTCACCGAGATCGTCGAGGGTCAGAACCCGTCGACCAAGAGCGCCAAGGCGTTCCTGTCGACGCTGACCGATCGTCGTCAGGTGCTGGTGGTGATCGGCCGCGCCGACGAGACCAGCGCCTTGAGTGTGCGCAATCTGCCTGGTGTGCATGTGATCTCGCCGGACCAGTTGAACACCTACGACGTGCTCAAGGCCGACGATGTGGTGTTCAGCGTCGAGGCCCTCAACGCCTACATCGCCGCAGCAACACGAAGCTCTGCCAAAGACGAGGAGGTGTCGGCCTGATGGCTAACGTGACCGATCCCCGCGACATCATCTTGTCCCCGGTGATCTCGGAGAAGTCCTACGGGCTCATCGAGGACAACGTCTACACGTTCATCGTGGCGCCGGATTCGAACAAAACCCAGATCAAGATCGCGATCGAGAAGATCTTCAAGGTCAAGGTCGACTCGGTGAACACCGCCAACCGTCCGGGTAAGCGCAAGCGCACCCGCACCGGTTACGGCCAGCGCAAGGCCACCAAGCGCGCGATCGTGACGCTGGCCGCCGGAAGCAAGCCCATCGATCTGTTCGGAGCGCCGGCCTGATCGGCCGGACAGGACAAGAACAGGACTGAGTAGAAGATGGCCATTCGCAAGTACAAGCCGACGACCCCCGGTCGCCGCGGCTCGAGCGTCTCCGACTTCGCCGAGATCACTCGTGATCATCCGGAGAAGTCCCTGATCCGCCCGCTGCACGGCAGGGGCGGACGTAACGCCCACGGTCGTATCACCACCCGTCACAAGGGTGGTGGCCACAAGCGCGCCTACCGCGTCATCGACTTCCGTCGCCACGACAAGGACGGCGTCAACGCCAAGGTCGCACACATCGAATACGACCCCAACCGCACCGCGAACATCGCGCTGCTGCACTACCTGGACGGCGAGAAGCGCTACATCATCGCGCCGTACGGTCTCAAGCAGGGCATGATCGTCGAGTCCGGCGCCAACGCCGACATCAAGCCGGGTAACAACCTGCCGCTGCGCAACATCCCCGCAGGCACCCTGATCCACGCGGTGGAGCTGCGTCCCGGCGGCGGAGCCAAGATGGCCCGCTCGGCCGGCGCGTCGATCCAGCTGCTGGGCAAGGAGGGCACCTACGCCTCGCTGCGTATGCCCAGCGGTGAGATCCGCCGTGTCGATGTGCGCTGCCGCGCGACGGTCGGCGAGGTCGGCAACGCCGAGCAGGCCAACATCAACTGGGGCAAGGCCGGCCGCATGCGCTGGAAAGGCAAGCGCCCCACCGTCCGTGGTGTCGTCATGAACCCGGTCGATCACCCGCACGGCGGTGGTGAGGGTAAGACCTCCGGTGGCCGCCACCCGGTGAGCCCGTGGGGTAAGCCCGAGGGCCGCACCCGCAAGCCGAAGAAGGCGAGCGACAAACTCATCGTCCGTCGCCGGCGCACCGGCAAGAAGCGCTAGGGAGTAAAGCGATGCCACGCAGCCTGAAGAAGGGCCCGTTCGTCGACGACCACCTGCTCAAGAAGGTCGACGTCCAGAACGAGAAGAACACCAAGCAGGTCATCAAGACCTGGTCCCGTCGGTCCACCATCATCCCCGACTTCATCGGGCACACCTTCGCCGTCCACGACGGCCGCAAGCACGTCCCGGTGTTCGTCACCGAGGCGATGGTCGGGCACAAGTTGGGCGAGTTCGCCCCCACCCGGACCTTCAAGGGTCACATCAAGGACGACCGGAAGTCGAAGCGCCGATGAACGCAGTGATCGAATATCCGTCAGCGATGGCCAAGGCGCGCTTCGTGCGCATCTCGGCCACCAAGGCGCGCCGCGTCATCGATCTGGTCCGCGGCAAGAGCGTCGAGGAAGCCCTCGACATCCTGCGCTGGGCCCCGCAATCGGCCAGTGAGCCGGTCGCCAAGGTGATCGCCAGCGCCGCCGCCAACGCGCAGAACAACGACGGCCTGGACCCGACGAGCCTGGTGGTCGCCACCATCCACGCCGATGAGGGCCCGACCGCCAAGCGCATCCGGCCGCGCGCGCAGGGACGTGCGTACCGGATCCGCAAGCGCACCAGCCACATCACCGTGATCGTGGAGAGCCGACCGCCCAAGCAGGCCGGCAAGCAGGGCGCCTCCGCCAGTGCCGCGCGCGCCCGTCGTGCCCAGGCCAGCAAGGCGGCCACCAAGAAGGCCGGGCCCGCGCCAGCGGCCACATCCGACACCGCGAAGGAGGGCTCGGAGTAGTGGGCCAGAAGATCAATCCCCACGGCTTCCGCCTCGGTATCACCACCGACTGGAAGTCCCGCTGGTACGCCGACAAGCAGTACGCGGACTACATCAAGGAAGATGTCGCGATCCGCAAGCTGCTGGCCACCGGCCTGGAGCGCGCCGGCATCGCCGACGTGGAGATCGAGCGCACCCGGGATCGCGTGCGGGTGGACATCCACACCGCGCGTCCGGGCATCGTGATCGGTCGCCGCGGCACCGAGGCCGACCGCATCCGCGCCGACCTGGAGAAGCTGACCAAAAAGCAGGTGCAGCTCAACATCCTCGAGGTGAAGAACCCCGAGAGCCAGGCGCAGCTGGTCGCCCAGGGCGTGGCCGAGCAGCTGAGCAACCGCGTGGCGTTCCGTCGCGCGATGCGCAAGGCGATCCAGTCGGCGATGCGTCAGCCCAACGTCAAGGGCATCCGCGTGCAGTGCTCGGGCCGCCTCGGTGGTGCCGAGATGAGCCGCTCGGAGTTCTACCGTGAGGGTCGGGTGCCGCTGCACACGCTGCGCGCCGACATCGACTACGGCCTCTACGAGGCCAAGACCACCTTCGGCCGCATCGGTGTGAAGGTGTGGATCTACAAGGGCGACATCGTCGGCGGCAAGCGTGAGCTGTCCGCTGCCGCGCCCGCCGCCGACCGTCCGCGTCGCGAGCGTCCCTCCGGCACCCGTCCGCGCCGCAGCGGCGCCTCGGGTACCACCGCGACGAGCACCGACGCCGGCCGGGCCGCCACCTCGGAAGAGGCCGCCGCGCCGACCGCCGATGCAGCGGTCGAGGCGCCGACGGCTGAGAATACGGAGAGCTAGTCATGCTGATTCCCCGCAAGGTCAAGCACCGCAAGCAGCATCACCCCAGGCAGCGCGGCATCGCCAGCGGCGGCACCTCGGTGAGCTTCGGTGACTACGGGATCCAGGCCATGGGTCACGCCTACATCACCAACCGGCAGATCGAGTCGGCCCGTATCGCCATCAACCGGCACATCAAGCGTGGCGGCAAGGTGTGGATCAACATCTTCCCGGACCGCCCGCTGACCAAGAAGCCCGCCGAGACCCGTATGGGTTCGGGTAAGGGCTCGCCGGAATGGTGGGTCGCCAACGTCAAGCCCGGCCGCGTCCTGTTCGAGCTGAGCTACCCCGACGAGAAGATCGCCAGGGAAGCACTGACTCGTGCAATCCACAAGCTGCCGATCAAGGCACGCATCGTCACAAGAGAGGAGCAGTTCTGATGGCAGTGGGAACTTCGCCCGGCGAACTGCGCGAACTCACCGACGAGGAACTGACCGACAAGCTGCGGGAGTCCAAGGAAGAGCTGTTCAACCTGCGCTTCCAGATGGCGACCGGTCAGCTTGCCAACAACCGCCGGCTGCGCACGGTCCGGCAGGAGATCGCGCGCGTGTACACCGTGCTGCGCGAACGTGAGTTGGGTCTGGCCGCCGGACCCGGAGGTGAGGATTCGTAATGGCAGACACCAAGAAGGGCGAGAAGTACACGCCCCGCACCGAGAAGCCGCGCGGCCGTCGCAAGACGGCCATCGGCTACGTCGTCTCGGACAAGATGCAGAAGACCATCGTGGTCGAGCTGGAGGACCGCAAGAGTCATCCGTTGTACGGCAAGATCATTCGGACCACCAAGAAGGTCAAGGCGCACGACGAGAACGAGGACGCCGGTGTCGGCGACCGCGTTTCGCTGATGGAGACCCGGCCCACGTCGGCCACCAAGCGGTGGCGCCTGGTCGAGGTGCTCGAGAAGGCCAAGTAACACACCGGCTCTGACAGCTGTCGAAAACCCCCGCATGCCGATCGGCGGCGGGGGTTTTTCGTTGGGTGTACTCTCCGGGCGTGACGACGGAGTTCAACGGCAAGATCGCGGTCGACATCCGGGATTCCGAACCGGACTGGGGACCCTTCGCGGCACCGACCGCACAACCGGACGCACCCAACGTGCTCTACCTGGTGTGGGACGATATCGGCATCGCCACCTGGGACTGCTTCGGCGGGTTGGTCGAGATGCCCGCGATGAGTCGGATCGCCGAGCGCGGGGTGCGGCTGTCGCAGTTCCACACCACCGCATTGTGTTCACCGACGCGGGCTGCGCTGCTGACCGGACGCAACCCGACCACCGTCGGGATGGCCACCATCGAGGAGTTCACCGACGGCTTCCCCAACTGCAACGGCCGCATCCCGTTCGACACCGCGCTGATCTCCGAGGTGCTTGCCGAGAACGGTTACAACACCTACTGCATCGGCAAATGGCATCTGACCCCGCTGGAGGAGTCCAATCTCGCCGCCACCAAGCGGCACTGGCCGCTGGGCCGAGGTTTCGAACGGTTCTACGGATTCATGGGTGGCGAGACCGATCAGTGGTATCCCGATCTTGTCTACGACAATCACCCCGTCGCGCCGCCCGCGACGCCCGAACAGGGTTACCATCTCTCGCGCGACCTCGCCGACAAGACCATCGAGTTCATCCGCGACGCCAAGGTGATCGCACCTGACAAGCCCTGGTTCTCGTATCTGTGTCCCGGCGCCGGGCATGCCCCGCACCACGTCTTCAAGGAATGGGCCGACCGCTACCGCGGCGTCTTCGACATGGGTTACGAGCGGTATCGCGAGATCGTGCTGGATAACCAGAAGCGGCTCGGGATCGTTCCCCCCGACACCGAGCTTTCGCCGATGAACCCGTACTCAGATGTCAAGGGGCCCAACGGGGAAGACTGGCCGGAGCAGGACACCGTCCGTCCGTGGGATTCGCTCGGTGACGACGAGCGGCGACTGTTCGCCCGGATGGCGGAGGTCTTCGCCGGATTCCTGTCCTACACCGACGCCCAGATCGGGCGGATCCTGGACTATCTCGACGAGTCCGGTCAGCTCGACAACACCATCATCGTGGTGATCTCGGACAACGGCGCCAGCGGGGAGGGCGGTCCGAACGGGTCGGTGAACGAGGTCAAGTTCTTCAACGGATACCTCGATTCGGTGGAGGAGAGCCTGAAGGCTTTCGACGAACTCGGTGGCACTGCGACGTACAACCATTACCCGATCGGCTGGGCGATGGCGTTCAACACCCCGTACAAGCTGTTCAAGCGCTACGCCTCGCACGAGGGCGGTATCGCCGACACCGCGATCATCTCGTGGCCCGACGGTATCGCCGCGCACGGTGAGGTGCGGGACAACTACGTCAACGTCTGCGACATCACCCCGACGGTGTTCGATCTGCTCGACATCACCGCACCGGCCACCGTGGGCGGGGTGGCGCAGAAACCGATGGACGGCGTCAGTTTCAAAGTGGCGCTGGAGAATCCGACCGCGCCGACGGGTAAGGAGACGCAGTTCTACACGATGCTCGGCACCCGGGGGATATGGCACAGAGGCTGGTTCGCCAGCGCCGTGCACGCCGCATCGCCGGCGGGATGGTCGCATTTCGACGCCGACCGGTGGGAGTTGTTCCACATCGAGGCCGACCGCAGTCAGTGTCACGATCTGGCCGCCGAGCACCCGGAGCGACTCGAGGAGCTCAAGACCCTGTGGTTTTCCGAAGCGGCCAAGTACAACGGGCTGCCGCTGGGTGATCTGAACATCCTGGAGACCATGTCGCGCTGGCGGCCCTACCTAAACGGCGAACGCGATTCCTACGCCTACTTCCCGGGTACCGCCGACGTCGGCATCGGCGCTGTGGTGGAGCTGCGGGGCAGGTCCTTCGCGGTGCTCGCCGAGGTCACCGTCGGGCCGGACGGGGCCGACGGTGTAGTGGTCAAACACGGTGGTGCACATGGGGGATACGTGATGTATCTGCAGGGCGGGCGACTGCATTTCTGCTACAACTTCCTCGGGGAGTACGAGCAGACCCTGGCATCGGGAGATGCGGTCCCCCCGGGCGTGCACACCCTCGGTTTCACGTTCTCGCGCACCGGAACCGCCGAAGGCAGCCACACCCCGATCGGCGAGGCGGCGCTGTTCATCGACACCGGTCAGGTTGCCGAGCTTTCCGAGATGCGGGTACACCCAGGGACATTCGGCCTGGCCGGAGCCAGCCTCAGCGTCGGGCGCAACTCCGGATCCCCTGTGTCGCGGGCCTACCGCCCGCCGTTCGGTTTCACCGGCGGCACCATCGCTCGGGTCAACGTGGACGTCTCGGGTGCGCCGTACATCGATCTGGAGCGCGACTTCGCCCGCGCGTTCGCCAGGGACTGAGGACACCGTGCGGGGCGCTGTGGTCGCGGTGCTGGCGGTGTGCGCGCTGCTGTGCGCGCCGGCCTGCTCGCGCAGCAACGACGGTACCCCGACCGCCGAGCGAACCAGCACGTCTGTCGCGCCGCCCGCCGGTACGCCGCCCGCGTCGGCCCCCGGTACGTCGGCCCCCGGGGTGTGTGCACCGGTTGACCCGGCCCCGGTTCAGGTGCGCGCAGAAAGCTCTGATCCGTCGGCGCCCACCGCGACCGTCGGAGTCCCCGACGGCTGGTCGATGGCTTCCGCACCCGACGGTGCCCGAGTCGACGGGCCGGACGGGATGTGGGCCACGGTCACGATCGTGGCGGCTGCGCCCGAGGCCGAGGCGGCGTTTCGGACCTATGTCGAGGACCTCACCGCGCAGGCCGTCGTCAGTACCGTCAGCCTGCTGCCCGGAGACGTCTGCGGCTACAGCGGTCAGAAGGTGATGGGGATGCTGACCGACGGTGCCGACCGGGTCGGGTCGGTTCAGTACCGGGCACGCATCGTGCACGTACCCAGTGGGGGACAGAACTATCTGGTCGCGGTGTACGTCGAAGCCCCGGTGGGCACCGCCGGGTTCGACGATGCGGCGGCGCTGATGACCGGGGACTTCGAGATCGCCCTGCCCTGACGAGTGAGGCTGCGGCGCAGGCGTGCCCGGCCGCGGTGGTTACGGGACATCACCGTGCCCTTTGGGACGCCCATCGCCACCGCAGCCTCACGGTAGGTCAGTCCCTGCACGGCGGTGTAGTACACCGCCAGCCGCATCGGTTCCGGCAGCGCGGCCAGCGCGGTGACAAGCCCGGGTACGGGGATGTCGCACAGCACATCATCTTCGGCCGAGTTGCGGGTGGAGGAGTACGCCCTGCGGTGCAGGGCGGGTCTCAGCGCCCGTACCCAGTGTTCGAATTCGCGCTCGGTGCAGCGCATCTGGCGGTGCTGGGCAGTGTCTTCGGCGATCGGTGCGATGGTCACGGTGGCCATCCTGCGCATCGCCGAGCGGCATTGCTTGGACGTTATCTGGAGGTGGTGTGCAGAGATCGCGGAGACAGCCGCAGGTGTCCCACCAGTGCCACCGCCGCCGTGGTCGCCGCGGCCAGACCGAACGGCACGGCGATGTGGACCCGGATCAACGCGGCCCCGACCACGGCGCCGGCGAAGATCACCACGATGGCGGTCAGGCGCCGGTTGAAGAGCGCGCCGCGCCCCCCTCTGGTCCAGCTCTCCCCGGCCAGCGACGCCAGCGTCGAGGTGACGACGACGGTGGTCATATCGGCGACCGCGACGGCGCGGGCGACCATGGCCTGGGAACCCATCACCGCCGCGGTGGCCGCCGCCATCAGGATCTGCAGCGCCGGCGACGCGTGAGTGCCGGTGACCGCGGCGACCACGGTGAGCGCGGACAGGATCGCCGCCCCGACCGCCAGCAGCGCCGTCACCCGGTGCTGCCACCCTTTGCGGCCGGGCCCGCCGCGCAGCACCAGGCCGGCCCCGTAGGCGGCGGCCGTGAACGCGGCCAGCGCGATGGCCGGGCCCAGCACGGGCAGGTCGTCGGCGCCGGCCACCCCCATGCCGAGGATCACGATGTTGCCGGTCATGTTGCCGGTGAACACCCGGTCTAGCGCCAGGAAACCTACCGCGTCGACGACTCCGGTGACGAACGTCAGCGCGACCGTGGCCGCCAGCGCGGTGAGCTGTGCTCGGTCGGCGTCGGCAGAGTCGCGCATCAGAAGACGATAATGGCGAACAGGGTGGACAGCACCAGGCCGGCCATGACGGGCAGGAAACACTTGCGGGCCAGGGTGAGGACCGGGACCCGGGCGAAACCGGCCACCGCCACCAGCGAGGACCAGGCGACCAGCGTCCCGCCACCGGACCAGATGTTGCCCATCTGGCCGATCGCGGCCAGCGTCGAGGGATCCATCCCGGCGGCGGAGCCCAGCGCGCCCGACAGCGATCCGGTCAGGGGCAGCCCGCTGAACCCGGAGCCTTCCAGGCCGGCGATGAGGCCGACGAACAGCACCGTGAACGCAACGACGAAGGCGTTGGGCGCGACGTGGGACAGGCCGGCGTTGATGAGATCGAACAGCAGTGCCGGTCCGGTGGCGTCCTCGGACATCCCGAGGATGCGCGCCGAGAAGTCACCGTTGCCGATGAAGAAGAAGCCCGCGATCGGCAGCACGATGCCCATCGCTTTGAACGCGAAGACCAGCCCGTCGACGATGTGGGTGGACGAGCTCTCCAGGAACGCCCGCTTGTCGTTGGTCAGGCATGCGGCGAACAGCAGCATCGCCGCGATCCCGCCGACGATGCCTGCCGCGTCCCCGCCCTGCAACGGAGGCACCACACCGGTGAACTTGCCCAGCAGCATGTACACGATGAACACCAGGTACGCGGCCGGGACGAGGACTGCGAAAGCCTTGGCGGACAGGCTTTTCGGTGCATCCGCGAGCTCGATCGACGAGGTGTCGCGGACAATGGTCGCGGTGGGGGCGCTGGCCGCGGCGGTTTCGGTGCCGCCGCCCGCGGGACCGGGATCGGGAGTGAGGTCGGGGTCCGGGCGGGTGCCCCCGGCGGGCCCGTCCTGCGCAGTGGTGCCGATGCCGAACTTGTCGGCCTTGTCCTCCCACGCCACCAGCAGATCGGGTGATGGCTTCTGCCAGGTGCGGCGCTGCACGAGGTAGGTGATGACCAGCGCGGTCAGGCCCACGATCAACGACAGCACCATCGCTTTGTCTGCCACGCTGTCGGTGTCGACACCGGCGGCGGTCGCCGAGATGCCAGGGGCGACCTTGATGATGTAGTCCGACGACAGCGCCATCCCCTGACCGGCGATCGCGATGACCATCCCGACCGACAGCGGACTCAAGCCGGCGCGGATCGCGACCGGGATGAGCACCGCGCCCACCAGCGGAACCGCCGGAGTGGGCCAGAAGAACAACGAGATGACATAGGTCACCACCGCGAGAACCACGAAACTGCTTGTGCCCGCCCGCATCACGTGACGGAACGGGGTGACCATCAATCGGTCGGCGCCCATCTCGCGCAGCGCGCCGAGCATTGCGGTGACCAGCGCGATGATCAGGAAGATGTTGAACAGCTCGTGCGCGGCGACCAGGCTGGCGTTGAAAATCGACGACAAGCCGGTGATGATGCTGCCCGAGAACACCCACGCGGTCAGCAGTGTGGCGACCACGGCGGGCACGACGATGTTCTTGCGCAGGGCCATCGTGGCAAGGATGACGACGATGCCGGCCAGATAGATCCAGTGCGCCGCGTTCAGATGTATATCCATCGCCGGTCTTTCACTCACAACTGCTCGTGGGCTGTGCAGTTTGTTTCGGGGAATGCTCGGCGCGTTGTGGGCGTGGGTCAACGCACAGAGTGCACAACGCTGTGACAGTCCTCCTGTGCAATATGCTCCGTGGTTGTCGGCCGCGTGTCCCGGCGTTTCGCTCGGGTAAACATTCGGGCGGGAGGCCCGTGCGCACGGTGGTGTGCACAGTGATGTGCACAGTGTCGCCGGCTGCGAACTGCCGATGTGCACTGTGACCCGAAGGGACGATCACACCGCCGCGGCGTAGGTGAGAGAGTGACCCCGAACCTTCCGAGAACCGTGATGACACCGCAGAGATGACCGACACCTACCGCGCTGACGCAGCAGACCCGTCCACCCCCGACGACGGCGCCACCCCGTTGGCGCTCGCTGCGCTGCTGTCCGGAACGCTCGTCGGCACCGTCAGCAACAACGTCGTCAACGTGCCGATGCCGGCGATCCTCGCCGACTTCGACGCCCCACTGGAAAGCGGGGTGTTCATCGTCGTGGGCTTCCTGCTCACGTTTACCGCGACGATGCCCGTCGTCGGCTGGGTCGGGGACCGATTCGGTCGTCGCCGGGTCTACTGCGCGTCGATGATCGGCACCGCGGTGTGCGCCGTGGGCGCAGCCACCGCACCGACTCTCGAGCTGCTGATCATGTGGCGCTGTGCGGGCGGAATGGCGGCCTCGGCCCTCGGGCCCGCCGTGATGGGGCTACTGACCTGGCTGTTCGCCGGTGAGCGCCGGGCGGGTGCGGTCGGCGCCTGGGCCTCGGTGAACGGCATCGGTCAGGCCATAGGCCCCACCATGGGCGGCGTCGTCGCCGACGCCTGGGGATGGCGCTGGGTTTTCGTCCCGCTGGTTCCGGTCGCGCTGGCCGGACTGATCGGCACGCTGCGTCACATCCCGCGCTACCCGGGGACCCGGATGAGCTTCGACGTCGTCGGCGCCACCGCCCTGACCGTCGGCTCCGGGCTGCTGATCCTGGGGGTCGCACTGATCCCGAGATTCGGTGCGTCGGCTGCGGTGCTGGCCGCGATCGCGGTGGCGGTCGTGGTGCTGGTGCTCTTCGTCTGGCACTGCCTGCGCACCGCGGACCCGTTCGTCGACGTGCGACTGGTAGCCGAAGCACGGTTCGCGCGCAGCACCCTGGCCGCGTTCGCGTTGATGTTCAGTCTCGGCGCCACCCTGCTGGCGGTGCCGCTGTACCTGGTGAACGGCGGGCGGTCTGGATCGGTGGCCGGGCTGGTGCTGCTGGCCATCCCGGTGTCGATGACGGTGTTGGGGCCGCTGGTCGGACGGTACCTGGACCGGCTCGGGCCCCGGCGCGTGCTGCGCACCGGTTTGTGCCTGTTGATCACCGGCCAGCTCGGGCTGGCGGTCGCGGTCACCACCGGATTGGCCGGTCGCGGGCACGGGCTGGCGGGACTGGTCGCGATCCTGGTGCTGGTCGGTGTCGGGATCGCGGGCGTTCAGACCCCAGCCGCCACCGGCGCCACCCGGTCGCCGGCCGGAGCCCAGGGCACCGGCCTGGGCCTGTACAACCTCATCCGGTTCAGCGGTTCGGCGATGGGTGCGGCCTGGGTCGCGATCGCGCTCGCGGCCGGCGGAACCTCCGGGGGGTTCGTGCTGGCGTTCTCGGTGGTGGCGGGCGTCGGGGTGCTCGGTCTGGCCGGTTCGTTCCTCGGTCCGGATCCGGCCCCCGCGCGCTAGCTCATTGCTGAACAGTGCCCGCAGTGGGCTCACACAGGGGTGCTGAGCGGTGGGCGCTGCAGCACACGGGGCTTGTACTCGACCAGCTGGATGCGGCCGTCGAAGGTGCGGTGCTCCATCATCTCGAGGGCGATGTCCGGATAGCCCTCGTAGATGCGTTCTTCGCCCGTGGCCCCAGTGATCACCGGGAACACCACAACCCGGAAGCGGTCGACAAGTCCGGCCTGTAGCAACGACCGACACAGCCTGAGGCTGCCGATGGTGCTGAGCGGCCCCGAGCCACTCGACTTCATGGCGCGGACCGCCTCGACGGCGTCGTCGCGGACGAGCGTGGAGTTGGCCCACGTCAGCGGCTCCTCAAGTGAGGAGGAGAACACCACCTTGGGCGCTTGGGTGAGCTCGTCGACGGACGCCTCTTCTTCGGCCCTGAACCCGTCTTGGCCATTCGGGACCTCTCCCGCGGCGAAGCCCGACATCAGGCGATAGGTGTTGGCTCCCATCAGGTAGGTGGCGTCGGGCTGCTCGCCAAGCCATGCGAGGTACTCCGGGCCCTCAAGGCCCCAGAACCCGGGCCATCCCTGACCCGACGCGTGGCCGTCGAGTGAGGTGATGAAATCGACGAGAAGTTCCGGCATGGCAGCGGCCTTTCCTAGGGTGTCACGAGATGAGACCGGCCGGGAGTTATGAACTCATCGGCCCCTACGGGGTAGCGATCAACCCATGACGCTGCAGCCGATCGTCTGTTCCGAGGAGCTGGCAGCGATTTCCTAAGTCCGGCGGTACCAGTGCGGCAACTATGCAACAGAGTTGAGGCGCGAATCGAGCCGGAATCCCACGTCGCGCGCCGCGCGGATGTTCACCGGAAGCGTGCTTCGCGGTCGACGGCGGCATGCACCTCGGTGAGCAGGTCGAGGCGGATCGCCAGCCACACCGTGAACTGGTTCTCGGGCACGCGGATGTCGAGCCCGACAGCCCGCGACACCCGGTCGAGCTTGGTCAGCATGGTGTTGCGGTGCACGTTGAGGGCGCGCGCGGTGGCGTTGACGTTGCCGCCGTGGGCCAGATAGCCGGTCAGGAACTCGAGCAGATCGGGCGCCGTGCGCAGCGGACCCAGGATGTCGGCGACCAGGGACCGGCTCTGCTCGCTGTCGGCGACGTCGGCGAGGACTGTGAAGCTGCGCAGATCCTGGTAGGACACCGCCCCGGTCAGACCGAGCCGGCGCGCGATACCGAGAGCGATACGCGCCTCCCGGTAGCTGCCCGACACCTCCTGGGCTCCCCGCGCGGGCCTGCCGTAGGACACGGCGACCGCGGTGCCGCGCCGGTTGTGCAATTCGTCGGCCATGGCCTCGGCGTAGTGCGCCATCTCCCGGCGCATCGCGGCGTCGTCGCCGCTTCCGGGGTCGCCCCGCAGCGACCGCACCACGACGAGCACATCCCCGAGCACGGTGACGTAGGAACGCACCGCCGGGTCGGGGGCCACGTTGGCCGCGTAGCGGGCAAGCCGAACCATGCTCGCGGTCGGGTTGTCCGCGCCGCGGGGGACGGCGCCGGGTGCGACGAACACGCCGAATGGCGAGTCGATGTCGATCTCGTGGTACTCGGCCCGGGCGCGCATGTCGTGTTCGCTGGAGAAATGGCCGTGGACCAGCGCCTGCACGAAGTCACCCCGGGCGCGTTCCTCGGCTTCCTCGACGCTGTGCTGCCTGAGCATTTCCGAACCGATGATCGCCGTGGCCTGTTCGGTGACGACGATGTGGCGGGCGACATCGTGAGCGCCGGGCCGGGCGGACGGTACCACCACCAGAACCCAGCCCTCGAAAGCTCTCCCGAGCCGGATCGCGGTGGAGATCACCGTCCACAGATCACCGTTCGGGCATTCCAACGGTGTCACCCTGGTGTCGTGATGGGCGGAAAGCCGTTCCCCAGCAGGGAGATCGGTGGTCAGTTCGGGCAGTATCGACTCGGTGAGGCCGGCGGCGGTCTCGGCCGGAAAACCGTTGTGGGCCACCACCTGGCCGCGGGCGTCGAGGGCGATGGCCGGATTCTTTGCCAGGTTGGACACCTCGCGCACCAGCAGCGCAAGCCCGGCCCCGCGGTGGAAGAGGCCGGCCAGCGAGGCATGCACATGCGTGGCGTAGCGCATGACGTGTACTTCTTGGTTGAGCGCCCGTTCCGCCAGCAGCCGGTTGAGTGCGGAGAACCCGACGGGGAAAGCAGTCTCGACCACCACCATGCCCGCGGGCACCGCGGCGGGGGCGAAGCCGGCCGGCACGCTGCCGTCGACCAGCAGCGTGGTGGCTCCACGGGCAGCCAGGGCCGCCAGCGTGCCGGTGTTGCCGAGCAGCGCCTCCGGGCGGGCGTAGACCGCTACCCCGTCGAGGGGGTCGTGGCGCGACATGACTTCCGACAGCGGCAATACCCACTGCAGTTCGGCCTGCAGATGCTCGGAACCGGTGACGACATGAGCACCCGACATCAAGGACTCGTCGAGCAACCCGGCCACCGTCATGCGGCTGTCGTCGTGTCGCTCTGGTGCCATGTCCCACCTGCTCTGTTCTGCGGCCACCGCATTGCAACGATCGCACCGACGCCGCTCCCACACTATGTGCAGTTTGACCCTGATGCGGGTCGGAACGGAGCCATGTTGACCAGAGCTTCCGGGGGGCGGCCCCGGTAGACATCTCCTCAGGCGGACATCTCCGCCGTGTCAACCAGAGGAGCAAGTCCCGACATGCACCAGATCTATCGGATCACCCTCGACGACGCCCTGCCGTTGCTGGCCGCGGGCCGTGCCAAAGCCGAGGAGATCGGCGTCAAGCAGACCCTGTGCGTCTGCGATGACGGAGGTAACGTCCTTGCGCTGCATCGGCTTCCGGGAGCGCGGCTGACCGGCGTCGACATCGCGATCGCCAAGGCGTTCACCGCGGCCGGCCATGAGCGCGCCACCCACCTGTTCAACGAGGCGCCGGACGGTCCGGCGCTGCCCGGTAACGAGGCGTTCGGTATCAGCCACATGCTGCCCGGCAAGTTCGCGATCTTCGTGGGCGGCTTCCCGCTGGTCTTCGACGGCCAGATCGTGGGCGGGGTCGGGATCAGCGGCGGCAATGGCGCCCAGGACAAGGCCGTCGGGGCCGCCATCCTGGCCGAGTTCGACGCACTGACCTCGGCGTCAGCCGGTCGCTGACGGTGTGCACCATGACCCGTCAGCGGGCCCGCACCGGTGATGTTGTCCATGGCCACCGCCCTATCAGAGTCGTTAACGTCATTGGCGCAGTGCGTGATTCGCATCGAAGCGTCGACCTGTAACCCCATCTCCATCACCGAGAGGATCTGATCATGACCGAACTGCTGGGACGCGAAGAGTTTCGCGCCGAACTGGAGAACGCCATCAAAGGCCGGGAGGCCAAGAACGCGTCGTTCTCCAAGGCGTGGGCCGAGGGCCTGCTGGAGCGCCATCACTTCGCCCGCTGGGCCGAGAACCACTACCACTACGTCGGACCTTTCGCCGATTATCTGGCCAACATCTACGCCAACACCCCCGACGAGTTCACCGGCGCAAAAGATTTCACGCTACAGAACATGTACGAAGAAGAGCTCGCCGACATCCGGCACACCGACCTGCTGATCAAGTTCGGCGAAGCCTGCGGCACCACCAAGGAACGCATCGAGAACCCCGACAACATGAACGCCATCACCCGCGGCCTGCAGTCGTGGTGCTACGCGGTGTCCCAGCGCGAACACTTCGTCGTCGCGACCGCGGCCCTTGTGGTGGGGCTGGAATCGCAGGTTCCGAGCATCTACACCAAGCAGATCGTGCCGCTGCGCGAGGTGTACAAGTTCACCGAAGACGAGATCGAGTTCTTCGACCTGCACATCACCTCCGATGTGGTGCACGGTGAGCGGGGCTACCAGATCGTTCTCGACCACGCCGACACCCCGCAGCTGCAGCAGCGCTGCCTGCAGATGGTGCGGTGGGGCGCGGAGATGCGCTTCTCCTACACCAAGGGTCTCTACGACACCTACGTGGCCCCGGAACTGGAAACCGCCGGCGTCTAGGCCATCTCGAAGAGATCCCCGAGGAAGGAGTGCTGGTGTCCGCACCGTGGGTAGCAGTGGCCACCACCAGGGAACTGGCCCGACGGCGCAAGCTGCGCGTCGAGGTCGACGGTGTCGCGTTGGCACTGTTCCAGGCCGGCGCAAAGGTGTACGCCTTCGCCGATCTGTGCGTGCACCAGGACCGTTCGCTGTTCAAGGGCACTCTGTTGCACGGCAAGGTGATCTGCCCCGGTCACCAGTGGCAGTTCGACCTCGAGACAGGCTACGAGGCCGACCAGGACCGCTGCCAGCCCACCTACCCCGTGCGTGTCGACGAGGGCAGCGGCACAGTCTACGTCGACCCCAACCCCCGTACCCAGCCGGCACCGCAGGCAAGTGAGGAAGCGCGAACGTGACCAGACCCACCTTCGTCACCATCGGCGCCGGCCAGACCGCCGCCGTGGCCGCGCGCAACCTGCGCCGCGGCGGGTTCGACGGCCGCATCGTGCTGATCGGCGACGAACCGTATGCGCCCTACCAACGTCCGCCGCTGTCCAAGGAATTTCTGGCCGGCGCCGACACCGAGGAGGCGCTGTGGATCCTGCCCGAGGCGTGGCGCGCCGCCAACGACGTCGAACTCGTCACCGGGGCCACGGTCGTGCGGGTCGACACCACGACCCGCAGTGTCGAATTCGACGGGCGCGCACCGCTGTACGCCGACGCGGTGTTGTTCGCCACCGGCGGCAGCCCACGCCGGTTGCCCGTTCCCGGTCCGCGACCTGACCTGGTGCACCACCTCCGCACACTCGACGATGCCCGGCGGCTGGCCCCGCACCTGACCCCCGGTCGCCGGCTGGCCGTGATCGGCGCCGGCTTCATCGGTCTGGAAGTCGCCGCCACCGCAGCCGCGGCCGGTGTGTCGGTGACCGTGCTGGAGGCGGCGCGCATTCCGCTGTCGGCGGTCCTCGGCCCCCAGATGGGGACGCTGGTGAGCGCGCTGCATCGGGACAACGGCGTCGATCTGCGGGCCGGCGCCGCGGTCGCGGCCATCCGCACCACCGACGATCACGTCCTGATCGACATCGCCGGCGGGGCAGCACCTCTGGAGTCCGACGCGGTGCTCATCGGCATCGGCATCACGCCCAACGTGGCGGCCGCAGCCGCCTCCGGGCTGCAGGTCGACGACGGGATCGTCGTCGACGCAGCGGGACGTACCAGCGTTGCCGGGGTGTATGCCGCCGGCGACGTCGCCCGGCGCTACTCGGCGCGCAGTGGCCGCCACGTCCGGGTGGAGCATTTCGACAACGCCAGCCGCCAGGGCGTCGCGGTGGCCGGTGCGATGCTGGGCCGCGACACCGTCAACGACGACCCGCACTGGTTCTGGACGGATCAGTTCGACCGCAACATGCAGTTCCTCGGAACCGCCTCGGACGCCCCGGTGATCCGCGGTGATCAGGACGGTCTGGACTTCACCGCGTTCTTCTTCGACGAGGCCGTGCTGTGTGGGGCATTCAGCGTCGAGCGCGGCGAAGACATCTCGGTGGCAAGGGAATTGCTCGGACGGACGGTCGACCCCGCCGTGCTGCGCGACGAGGACGCCGACCTGTGGGATCTCGCGTACGCAGACGACGACGAGCTGATGACACAAGAGGTGCGGGCATGATCGAGGGCGCGAACTTCATCGACGGCAACTGGGTGCCGGCGGCGTCGGGGGCGCTGTTCACCCGCCGCAACCCGGCCGAACCCGATGACGTGATCGGCACTTTTCCGTCCTCGGCGGTCGAGGATGTCAGCGTCGCGGTCGACGTGCTGGAGAAAGCGGCCCCGGACTGGGCCGGCACCGCGCCGGAGCGCCGGGCGACGATCCTGGAATCGGCTGCCGCCCAACTGGAGTCACGTAGTGACCAGCTGATCGGCGAGTTGGTTCGCGAAGAGGGCAAGACGGTGGCCGAGGCCACCATGGAGGTCAGCAGGACACCGATGAACCTGCGCTTCTATGCCGCCGAGGCGACCCGCTGCGGCGGCGCGACCTATCCGGCCCCCGGCGACACACTGCTCTACACCCTGCGCGAACCCGTCGGTGTGGTCGGTGCGATCACCCCGTGGAACTTCCCGCTCAACATTCCGTCACGCAAGCTGGGTCCGGCACTGGCGGTGGGTAATCCGGTGCTCTTCAAACCATCTGAACTGACGCCGCTGATGGGGCAGCGTTTGGTCGAGGCGCTGCTGGCCGGTGGGCTGCCGCCGAATGCGATCGCGCTGGTGCACGGCGACGGCGCAACAGGTGCGGCGGTGGCCGCCGACGACCGCGTCGCCGCGGTGACGTTCACCGGCTCGACACGCGTCGGACGGCTCATCCACGGCCAGACCGGGCCGCACCGGAGGGTGCAGTTGGAGATGGGCGGAAAGAACCCCGTCGTCGTCGCCGGCGATGCGGATCCCGAGCGGGCGGCGGCGTTGATCGTCAAAGGTGCGTTCGGGTTGTCCGGTCAGGCCTGCACCGGCACCAGCCGGGTGATCGTCACCGAGGCCAACCACGACGCCGTCGTCGAGGCGATCGTGGCCAGGGCCGAGGCGCTTCGGGTCGGACCGGGCGATCGTCGGGACGTCGACATGGGCGCACTGGCCAGCCGGGAGCAGTTCGACAAGTTCACCCATTATGTCCGGGCTGGCCTCGACGACGGGGCCACCCTGCGATGCGGTGGTGATGCGGTGCACGTCCCCGACAGTCCGGGTGGTTACTTCGTGCGGCCCGCGGTGTTCACCGACGCGGCTCCGGGCATGCGCATCGTCGACGAGGAGGTGTTCGGTCCGCTGTTGGCGGTGCAGCGCGCCGCATCGCTGGAGGAAGCGGTGGACCTGGCCAACGCCACCGAGTTCGGGTTGTCGGCGTCGATGGTCACCGGTGACCTCGCGGTCGCGCAGATGTTCGCGCGGCGTTCCCGCACCGGGTTGGTCAAGATCAACCAGCCCACCACCGGAATGGCGATGAACGCGCCGTTCGGGGGTTACAAGGCGTCCTCGACCGCGACGTTCAAGGAGCAGGCCGGGGCGTCGATGATGGAGTTCTACCTGACGGAGAAGACCGTCTACCTCAATCCCGCGATCTGACCCAGAAGCAAAAGAACACGGAGTGTGACAATGGAATTCGTCAAGGTGGCCAGGTCCGGTCAGGTGCCCGAAGGGATAGTGCGGCGCTTCTACGCCGGCGAACACGAGTTCGCCGTCGCGAGGCTGCGCGGTAAGGCATATGCCACCTCCAACTACTGCACCCACCTGGACTGCCTGCTGTCATCGGGCAAACTACGTGATGACGGCATCGGATGTTCCTGCCACGGAAGCGCTTTCGACCTTGAGACGGGTGAACCGATCAGCCCGCCGGCCACCGAGCCGATCAAGACGTTCCCGTGCGAGGAACGCGAGGGCGAGATTTTCGTCGGTGTCGAACCCGGCGAGACCCCGGCCGGGCCGACCCGACGGCTGCGTCGACAGGTATGAGCAGCACCGGGGTGCGCCCGCCGACCCTGGCGACCGGTGGGATGGTCAGCGCCAGTCACCCGGCCGCCAGCCTCGCCGGGGTGCGGGTGCTCGCCGACGGCGGCAACGCGATCGACGCCACCCTGGCCATGGCGGCGATGACCTGGCTGACGCTGCCGGGTCAGTGCGGCATCGGCGGCGACGCCTTCGCGCTGGTGCGGGAACCCGACGGACGGGTGTGGTCGGTCAACGGCTCCGGCTACGGACCCGATGGCGGTACACCGGATTTCTATGCCGCGCAGGGGTTGTCGGCGATACCGCTGGACGGCGCGCTGGCAGTCGCGGTGCCGGGTGCGCCCGCGGCGCTGGCCGCCCTTCACGCCGGTGGCGGCACCCGGCCGCTGACCGAACTGTGGGAGCCGGCGGCGCGCGGCGCCGAGTCGGGACTGGCATGTTCGGCGCGCACCGCCGGCGATGTGGCTGCCGCGCTGACCGCGATCGACGCCGATGCCGACCTGCGGGCGGTGTATGCGTCCACCGGCGCCCCACCGCATGTCGGCACCCGGTTGCCCCAGTCGGAGTTGGCCGCAACCATCCGAGGCCTGGCCCGCGATCCGCTCAGTTTCTACCGCGGCGAATTCGCGCAACGCGCCGTGGACGCGCTGCGCGCCGCGGGAGCGCCGTTCAGCGGCGACGAGTGGACCGCAGGGGCGCAGGTGGCCGCCGACGGCGCGATCACCGGCCGCTATGCCGGCGCGGTCCTGCACCAGACCCCACTGCCCACCCCGGGCTGGATGGTGCTGCAGCAGGCGGCGCTGTGCGACGGCGTCGTCGGGTTCTCGGGCTGGATGAGCGCGGATGCGGTCGATCGGATGGCGCGCGCCGCTCGGCTGTCCTTCGCCGATCGTCTTGCCCTGTGCGGCAGCGACAACGGCGGGGCGCGCGATGTGCTGATACCGGAGCGGCTGATCGCCCAGCGGCGCGACCTCGACGACCGGTGTGAACTGCGTGCACCCATCGACGTGCGCGCCGGCGACACCACCTCCACCGTCGCGGTCGACGCCGAAGGCCGGGCGGTCAGCTTCATCCACTCGCTGGCATTCACGTTCGGAGCCAAGTTCACCGTGCCCGGAACCGGAGTCGTGCTCAACAACCGGCTCGGTCGGGGGGCATACCTGATCGCCGGTCATCCCAACGAAGTGGCGCCGCGACGCAAGCCGCTGCACACGCTCAACGCGTGGATCGTCACCGATGACGCCGGAGAACTGCTGCACGTCGGCAACACCCCGGGCGGAGACGGGCAGGTGCAGTGGAACATGCAGTTGCTCTCCCACCTGCTCGATCACGGCCTCGATCCCGCCGAAGCGGTCTCGGCGCCGCGCTTCACCGTCTTCCCCGGCTCCGACGCCGATGTACTCGACGCGCCGCCCGAGCTCAGGGTGGAGGAGACGCTGGCACCTGCGGCTCGGGACGAACTGGCGGGCGCCGGTCACCGCGTCGTGGTGGCGCCCGCACTGGGTGCGGGCGGCAGTGCCCAGATCATCTCGCGCGATGACCGCGGCCTGCTTTCCGGGGCGGCCGACCCGCGCCAAGAGGGGATCGCGCTCGGTGTCGACTGATCCGGGCGTGCCTGAGCCGCAGGGCGACGGGGTGCCTGAGCCGCAGGGCGACGGGGTGCCTGAGCCGCAGGGCGACTATGTGCCCGCGGTGCTGCACGGTGGTGTCGTGTACACCGCGGGCATGACACCGCGGCGCGACGGGGTGTTGACCTGCACCGGTCGGGTCGGAGACGGGGTGGACCCCGCCTCGGCGCGGACGGCGGCCGGACTCGCGGCGGGCAACGCCTTGGCCGCGGCCCGCTGGGTGGTTGGGGGCGGCGCCGCGCTGCGCTGCCTGACGATGACGGTGTATCTGGCGTGCCCGCCGGAGTTCACCGCGCTGTCCGCGGTGGCCGACGGAGCGTCGGCGGCGCTGGTGGCAGAACTCGGCGAGAACGGGCGTCCCGCGCGCAGTGCGATCGGGGTGAGTGCGCTGCCGTCGGGGGCGCCCGTGGAGGTCGAGCTGGTGTGCGCCGTGGAGCCGGTGACCTGCTAGACCCAGCCGGATCGGAGCGCGACCGGCGGCGATTTGGCGCATTCCCCGAGCTCACCTAGTATGTAGGGGTTGCCTAGGGCAGACCTCGGTTGTCTCCGTGCGGAGAAGGCCCCGCGTGCCCTTAGGAAACAAAGACCGCGCACGTCAGGTCGGTATCTGCCGTGCACACAGTAACCAGGTCGAGGAGATCTAGTGATTCAGCAGGAATCGCGGCTCAAGGTCGCCGACAACACGGGCGCCAAGGAGATCTTGTGCATCCGCGTACTCGGCGGCTCGTCGCGGCGCTACGCGGGCATCGGTGATGTCATCGTGGCGACCGTCAAGGACGCCATCCCCGGCGGCAACGTCAAGCGCGGCGACGTCGTCAAGGCCGTCGTCGTGCGCACCGCCAAGGAGCGCAGGCGCGCCGACGGCAGCTACATCAAGTTCGACGAGAACGCCGCCGTCATCATCAAGGCCGACAACGACCCGCGCGGCACCCGCATCTTCGGGCCGGTCGGCCGCGAACTGCGCGAGAAGCGCTTCATGAAGATCGTCTCGCTCGCCCCGGAGGTGTTGTAGATGAAGGTCCGTAAGGGCGACACGGTGCTCGTCATCTCGGGCAAGGACAAGGGCGCCAAGGGCAAGGTCCTGGTGGCCTACCCGGAACGCGACAAGGTTCTGGTCGAGGGCGTGAACCGGATCAAGAAGCACACCCCCGAGTCGCGCACCGAGCGCGGCGCATCGTCCGGCGGCATCGTCACGCAGGAGGCGCCGATCTCGGTGTCCAACGTGATGCTGCTCGATTCGGACGGCAAGCCGACCCGCGTCGGTTACCGCAAGGACGACGAGACCGGCAAGAAGGTCCGCATCGCCAAGACCAACGGCAAGGACATCTGAGATGACCACCACTGAGCAGAAGACCCTGCCGCGCCTCAAGCAGCGCTACCGCGAAGAGATCCGCGACGCGCTGCAGAAGGAATTCGGCTACGCGAACGTGATGCAGATCCCGGGCGTCACCAAGGTCGTCGTCAACATGGGCGTCGGTGACGCCGCTCGTGACGCGAAGCTGATCAACGGCGCGGTCAACGACCTGGCGCTGATCACCGGCCAGAAGCCCGAGATCCGCCGGGCGCGCAAGTCGATCGCGCAGTTCAAGCTCCGCGAGGGCATGCCGATCGGTGCCCGCGTCACGCTGCGCGGCGACCGGATGTGGGAGTTCCTGGACCGGCTGATCTCGATCTCGCTGCCGCGTATCCGCGACTTCCGCGGACTGAACGCCAAGCAGTTCGACGGCACCGGCAACTACACCTTCGGGCTCACCGAGCAGTCGGTGTTCCACGAGATCGACGTGGACAGCATCGACCGCCCGCGCGGTATGGACATCACCGTCGTCACCTCGGCGACGAACGACGACGAGGGACGTGCGCTGCTGCGGGCGCTCGGCTTCCCGTTCAAGGAGAACTGAGCAGATGGCAAAGAAGGCGCTGGTCAACAAGGCCAACAAGAAGCCCAAGTTCAAGGTGCGGGGCTACACCCGCTGCAACAGGTGTGGTCGTCCGCACGCGGTCTTCCGCAAGTTCGGCCTGTGCCGCATCTGCCTTCGCGAGATGGCACACGCCGGCGAACTGCCCGGTGTGCAGAAGTCCAGCTGGTAAGCCAGCCAACCACTACTAAGACAGTTGCGGTAGGCCCCGTCCGGGGAACCGCCGTGAGAAAGGTGAACCGGCTGTCATGACCATGACGGATCCGATCGCAGACTTCTTGACACGTCTGCGCAACGCCAATTCGGCGTACCACGACGAAGTGACCCTGCCGCACAGCAAGATCAAGGCCAACATCGCCGAGATCCTCAAGAGCGAGGGCTACATCAGCGACTACCGCACCGAGGACGCCCGCGTGGGCAAGTCCCTGATCGTGCAGCTGAAGTACGGCCCGAGCCGTGAACGCAGCATCGCGGGTCTGCGCCGGGTGTCCAAGCCCGGTCTGCGGGTGTACGCGAAGTCCACCAACCTGCCGCGCGTGCTCGGCGGACTCGGTGTGGCGATCATTTCCACGTCGTCCGGTCTGAGGACCGACCGCCAGGCCGCCCGCGAGGGCGTCGGCGGCGAAGTCCTCGCCTACGTGTGGTAACGGGAGGGCTAGATAGATGTCTCGCATTGGAAAGCAGCCGGTCGTGGTGCCCTCCGGGGTCGACGTGACCATCGACGGGCAGAACGTGTCGGTCAAGGGCCCCAAGGGCACGCTGACCCTCGACGTCGCCGAACCCATCGAGGTCTCGCGCGACGACGACGGCGCCATCGTGGTCACCCGGCCCAACGACGAGCGGCGCAACCGTTCGTTGCACGGCCTGTCGCGCACGCTGATCGCCAACCTGGTGACCGGTGTGACGCAGGGCTACACCACCAAGATGGAGATCTTCGGCGTCGGTTACCGCGTCGTGGCCAAGGGCAGCAACCTGGAGTTCGCGCTCGGATACAGCCACCCGGTGCTGATCACCGCCCCCGAGGGCGTCACCTTCGCGGTCGAGACGCCCACGAAGTTCTCGATCTCCGGTATCGACAAGCAGAAGGTCGGCCAGATCGCGGCGAACATCCGCCGCCTTCGCAAGAGCGATCCCTACAAGGGCAAGGGGATCCGCTACGAGGGCGAGCAGATCCGTCGCAAGGTCGGAAAGACGGGTAAGTAGTAGATGGCTACCAAGACCAAATCCACAGCGGCCGCCGGGCACACCCCGGTCGGCAAGAACATCAGCGAGACACGCCGGGTCGCGCGGCTGCGCCGGCATGCGCGGCTGCGCAAGAAGGTCTCCGGCACCGCCGACCGTCCGCGTCTGGTGGTCAACCGGTCCTCGCGGCACATCCACGTGCAGCTGGTCGACGATCTGGAAGGCGTCACGCTGGCCGCGGCGTCCTCGATCGAGGCCGATGTGCGCGCGCTCGACGGCGACAAGAAGGCCGCCAGCACCCGGGTCGGTCAGTTGATCGCCGAGCGTGCCAAGGCCGCCGGCATCGACGAGGTCGTCTTCGACCGCGGCGGGTACACCTACGGCGGGCGGATCGCCGCGCTGGCCGACGCCGCCCGCGAAAGCGGGTTGAAGTTCTGATGCCGTACCTGACCCATAACGGAAGGAATGCATGATGGCCGAGCAGGCTGTAGGAGCCGGCGGGCCGTCGAGCGACGGCCGCGACGGTGGCAGGGGTGACCGCGGTGGCCGGGGCCGCCGTGACGATCGCGGTGGCCGCGGTGGCCGCGACGACCGCGAGAAGAGCAACTACCTGGAGCGCGTGGTCACGATCAACCGCGTCTCCAAGGTCGTCAAGGGTGGTCGCCGGTTCAGCTTCACCGCGCTGGTGATCGTCGGCGACGGCAAGGGCATGGTCGGTGTCGGATACGGCAAGGCCAAGGAAGTTCCGGCCGCGATCGCCAAGGGCGTCGAAGAGGCACGCAAGAACTTCTTCCGGGTTCCGCTGATCGGCGGCACCGTGACCCACCCGGTTCAGGGTGAGGCCGCGGCCGGAGTCGTGATGCTGCGTCCGGCCAGCCCCGGTACCGGTGTCATCGCCGGCGGCGCGTGCCGCGCGGTGCTGGAATGCGCCGGAGTGCACGACGTGCTGGCCAAGTCGCTGGGCAGTGACAACGCGATCAACGTGGTGCACGCCACCGTTGCCGCGCTGAAGCTGCTGCAGCGTCCCGAAGAGGTTGCGGCCCGCCGCGGCCTGCCGATCGAGGATGTGGCGCCCGCCGGCATGCTCCGGGCTCGCCGTGAGGCCGAGGCCGTGGCCGCCAGCGCCGCGCGTGAAGGAACGGCATAACCATGGCAGAACTCAAGATCACCCAGGTGCGCAGCACCATCGGTGCTCGCTGGAACCAGCGTGAGTCGCTGCGCACGCTCGGGCTGCGCAAGATCCGCCAGTCCGTCGTCCGCGAGGACAACGCACAGACGCGCGGCCTGATCAAGGCCGTGCACCACCTCGTAGAGGTTGAGGAGGTCAAGGCATGAGTGACGACGTGATCAAGCTGCACGATCTCCGGCCCGCCCCGGGGGAGAAGAAGGCCAAGACCCGCGTCGGTCGCGGTGAGGGCTCCAAGGGCAAGACCGCCGGCCGCGGCACCAAGGGCACCAAGGCCCGCAAGAACGTCCCGGTGATGTTCGAGGGCGGACAGATGCCGATCCACATGCGGCTGCCGAAGCTCAAGGGTTTCCGTAACCGCTTCCGCACCGAGTACGCGCCGGTGAACATCGGTGACATCGGCAAGGCGTTCCCCGAAGGCGGCTCTGTCGGCGTCGAGGAACTGGTGGCCAAGGGCCTGGTGCGCAAGAACGTGCTCGTCAAGGTCCTCGGTGACGGCAAGTTGACCGCCAAGGTCGACGTGACCGCGCACAAGTTCAGCGGTAGCGCCCGCGAGGCGATCACCTCTGCCGGCGGCACCGCCACCGAACTGTAGACACCTGTCGACCAAGAACCCCCGCCCCGGTGCGGGGGTTCTTGCGTTCACGGGACCGTAACGCCGACGTACCGCCCCGCGATCTAGACTTCGCATGCCGACCTCGAGGAGCAGACCATGAATCGCCGCCGTCGCACCGTCACCACGATGCTGGTCGCCGCCGGTCTCGTGCTGTCCGCCGGCACGGCCACCGCGCATGCCGAGACCCAGGACGAGAAGTTCACCAACGCGGTCACGACGATGGGGATTCCGCTCGGCGCCAGCGATGACGCACCCACGGTGGGCAAGCGTATCTGCGAGATGCTCACCGCGGGGCTGACCGGCAACCCGAACCCGGTACCGGTGGTGCGCGGTGTGGTGAACACGTTGGCGGGCAACGGCCTGAGCCGCGAGCAGGCGGTCGGCCTGTCCCGGCTGTCCGCCGCCGTCTACTGCCCGCAGTACGCACGCTTCCTGGGCCGCTGACCGCAAGGTCCTCGACGACTTCGGCAACCCGGCCTCGGCAACCCGGCCTGGGCGACCTCGTCGGGCCCGTCGGTAGGCTTTCCGGCATGTTCTCGCTGCTGTCCGGGGTTCCGGGTTTCGACGACGTCCGTGAGCTCGCCCGCAAGATCGACACCGCCCGCCATCAGGGCGTACCCGCCGGCTGCATCCTCGAGCTGGATCTGCAGAGCGCGCCGCCGGAGTCGGCCGGGTTCGACCCGCTGGCCCTGATCAACGGCGCCGGCCGGCCGCTGCTGCTGCGTGAGACGGTCGCTGCCCTGCACCGCGCCGCCGAGGATCCGCGGGTGGCCGGGCTGATCGCCCGCGTCCAGATCGACGCGGTCCCGCCGGGACCGGTGCAGGAGCTGCGGGAGGCCATCGTGGCCTTCACCGCCAAGAAGCCGTCGCTGGCCTGGGCCGAGACCTACCCGGGGACGCTGTCCTACTACCTCGCCTCGGCGTTCGGCGAAGTATGGATGCAGCCCTCGGGGACGGTCGGACTGGTCGGCTTCGCCACCAGCGCGCTGTTCCTGCGCGACGCGCTCGACAAGCTCGGTGTGGAGGCGCAGTTCGTCGCGCGCGGCGAATACAAGTCGGCGGCCAACTTGTTCACCCAGGACCGCTACACCGACGCGCACCGGGAGGCCGACTCGGCGCTCGTCAACGGTCTCCGCGAACAGGTGTGGGAGGCCGTCGCGACCTCCCGTGATGTGGACCGCGCCGGGCTCGACGCGCTGGCCGACCGCGCGCCGCTGCTGCGCGACGATGCAGTGACCGCAGGCCTGGTGGACCGCATCGGGTTTCGTGACGAGGCCTACGCGCGGATCGCGGAACTGTCCGGCGCCGAAGGTGTTTCACCGGAGACCGGTGACGCCGACAGCGAGGACGCGCCGCCGCGGCTGTATCTGGCCCGCTACGCAAGAGCCAAGAAGCCCGCGGTGCCCGGTCTGAAGAGCCGACCCAAGGTCGCGGTGGTCACCGTGGCCGGGCCGATCGTCAGCGGTCGGGGTGGACGCCAGATGTCGCCGATGGGCAGTTCCAGCTCCGGCGGCGACACCATCGCCGCCGCCCTGCGCGAGGCGGCGGTCGATGACGACGTTGCGGCGATCGTGCTGCGCGTCGACAGCCCCGGAGGCTCGGTGACCGGATCGGAGACCATCTGGCGTGAGGTGGTCCGGACCCGGGAGCGCGGCAAACCCGTCGTCGCGTCGATGGGCGCCGTCGCGGCGTCCGGCGGCTACTACGTCTCGATGGCCGCCGACACCATCGTCGCCAATGCCGGCACCATCACCGGATCCATCGGTGTGGTGACGGGCAAGTTCGTCGCCCGCGAGCTCAAGGACCGCCTCGGCGTCGGCTCGGACACCGTGCGCACCAACGCCAATGCCGACGCCTGGTCGGTCAACGCACCGTTCACCGACGAACAGCATGCCCACGTGGAGGCCGAGGCCGATCTGTTCTACACCGACTTCGTCGAGCGGGTCGCCGCCGGCCGACGGCTGAGTGTGGATGCGGTCGAGCAGGTCGCCCGCGGCCGGGTGTGGACCGGGGCCGACGCGCTGGCGCGGGGACTGGTCGACGAACTCGGCGGGCTGCGCACCGCGATCCGGCGGGCCAAGGCGCTGGCCGGCGTCGACGAGGACACCAAGGTCGACGTGGCGTACCTGCCGGGCTCGTCGCTGCGGGATGTGCTGCGTCCCAAGCCGTCCTCGCAGCCGGCGGCGGCCACGCTGCACGATGTGTTCGGGGCGTGGACGGTTCGTTCACTCATCGGGTTGGCCGACCGGACCCAGCGGTCACTGTCCGGCGTGAACGTGCTGTGGTTGGGCGAGAGCCGCTACTGACCGAGGCTCGCGCTGACGTAGATGATCTCGCCGAGGGGGTCGACGTCGTCAGCGCCCTCCGGGGGCAGCGGGCGACCGTAGCGGGTGAACAGTTCCCGGCGCGGCGTGGCGGTCACCCGCCAGCCCTGCCCGCTCAGGTACTGCATCACCTCGCTGCGCGCGCCCGGATAGACCAGCGAGGGCATATCGATGTCGAGGCCGAGCTCGCGCAGCGGCTCGGACAGGGCGCGCGCCTTCTCCTCGTCGAAGTCGACGATGCCGGGCACGTATTCGGTGGCGAGGGTGCTTCCCGGCGCCGAGAGCGCGGTGATCCGGTCGAACAGCCGGTCCTGCGCCTCGGGCGGCAGGTAGATCAGCAACCCCTCGGCGAGCCAAGCCGTGGGCGCTGCCGCGTCGAATCCGGCGTTGTGCAGCGCATCCGGCCAGTCGTCCCGCAGATCGACCGCGACCGTCCGATGACGCGCGGTCGGCTGCGCGCCGAGATCGCTCAGTGTCCGGGTCTTGAAGTCGATCACGTCGGGCTGGTCGATCTCGTAGACGACCGTGCCCGCGGGCCACGGCAACCGGTAGGCCCTGGCGTCGAGCCCCGAGGCCAGGATCACCACCTGTCGGATGCCGGCCGTCGCGGTGGCGGCGGCGCAGCAGTCGTCGAAGAACTTGGTGCGCACCGCCATACCGTCGATCATCGCCCGGGCGCGCTCCGGTGAGCTGTCCGCGATCAGGGACAGATCCAGTTCACCGTCGAGCATCGCGACGAAGAAACTCAGCCCCACGGCGCGCACCAGCGGCGCGGCGAAGGGATCGCTGATCAGCGGGTCGGGGTCGGCGCTCGCCGCGGCCCGGCCGGCGGCGACCATCGTCGCGGTCGCGCCCACGCTGGACGCCGGGTCCCAGGAGTCGTCGTCGGTGCGCGCCATGGTGTCAATCTAGGCCGCGCCGGCCCAGGCGTGCCGACAGATATCCGGAATCGCCGACCAGCGCCAGCAGCTGCTCGGGTGGCGGTGCGAAACCCTGCCGCCGGTACGCCTCGCCGGTGGGCAGCACCGAGGTCTGCCACCCCTGCCGGTCCAGATGGTCGGCCGCCGACGTCCGGGGCCCAGTGTAGAACAGCTCGGACAGGTTGATGTCGCTGCCGTGCTTGCGGGCCCGGTCGGTCATCGCCTTGGCCCAGTCGCCGGTGAGGGCTCGGGCGTCCATGTGCTCGGTGGCCAGTCGGCTGTCGGGTGCGCTGAGCGCGGTGATGGTGTCCAGCAGCCGGTCCTGGGCGTCCGGCGGCAGATAGATGAGCAGACCCTCGGCGATCCAGGCCGTCGGCCGGGTCGGGTCGAAGCCGGCCTCGCGCAACGCCAGTGACCAGTCGTCCCGCAGATCGATGCCCACCGTCCTGCGCTCGGCGGCCGGCGCCGCGCCGGCATCGGCGAGCACCCGGGTCTTGAACTCGACGACCTTGGGCTGGTCGATCTCGTAGACGACCGTGCCGGCGGGCCAGCGCAGCCGGTAGGCGCGGGTGTCCAGACCGGAAGCCAGGATCACCGCCTGCCGGATCCCGGCCGTGCCCGCATCGGTGAGGAAGTCGTCGAAGAACCGGGTGCGCACCGCGATCTGAGCCCGCATCACGTCGGCGTCGAACAGCGGGTCGGCGTCGAAGTCGACCTCGCCGCGGGCCACCCGGATGAAATGCGGCAGGCCGACGGCCTCGACCAGCACGGCGGCGTATGGGTCGTCGATCAGCGGGTCCGGCCCGCGGCCGGCGAAGGCCCGGGTGGCGGCCACCGACGTCGCGGTGGCGCCCACGCTGGACGCCAGATCCCAGGTGTCGCCGTCGCTGCGGGCCATCCTGCGCTCCTATCTGGTTTCGGAGACGTAGTCGACTATCTGACCGCGGAGACGTAGTCGACTATCTCGCCGCGGAGACGTAGTCGACTATCTGACCGCGGAGACGTAGTCGACTATCTGGTTCCGGAGACGTAGACGACCTCGGCGAAGCCCTCGTCGCTGTCCAGGGGCTCCAGGCCGTACCGCACCAGCAGATCGTTGGTCGGGGTGGCGTCCACGGTCCAGCCGCGGCCGCGCAGGTAGTCGGTGACGTCGGCGCGCTCACCCAGGAAGACCAGTTCGGAGAAGTCGAGGTCGAAACCGTGACTGCGCCACTGGTCGGTCGACGACTTCATCTTCTCGCGCAGCTGCTCCTGATCGGCTTCGTGATGCGAGGGCACCGATTCCACGGCCAGCCGGCTGCCGGGGGCGCTCAGGTCACCGATGGTGTCCAGCAGTCGGTCCTGTGCGTCGGGCGGCAGGTAGCCGAGCAGGCCTTCGGCGATCCAGGCGGTCGGAGCCGACGTGTCGAAGCCGGCTGCGCCCAGCGCGGACGGCCAGTCGTTGCGCAGGTCGACCGCGACGGTCCGCAGCTCGGTCGACGGTGTCGCGCCCAGCCCGGCGAGGGTGGTGGCCTTGAACTGCAGCACCTCGGGCTGGTCGATCTCGAACAGCACCATGTCCCCGGGCCAGGTCAGCCGGTACGCGCGGGCGTCCAGGCCGGAGGCCAGGATGACGGCCTGCCGGATCCCGGCGTCCACCGCGGCGGCGAAGAAGTCGTCGAAGAACCGGGTCCGTGCGGCCATCCCGTCGGCGAAGCGGCTCATCCCCACCGGGGACTGTCCGCCGGACTGGGCGTCCAGGTCGGCGGGGGTGAGTTCGCCGGTGGCCAGTCGGGTGAAGAAGTCGACACCGACGGCGCGCACCAGCGGGACGGCGTACGGATCGTCGATCACCGGCCGGGGAGCTCTGCTGGCCACCGCGCGGGCCGCTGCGACCATGGTCGCGGTCGCTCCCACGCTGGAGGCGAGGTCCCAGCTGTCGTTGTCGGTCCGTGGCATCGTCATTCCCCTCACATGTCGTGATGGTTAGGTTGGTTAACAACTCTCTCCGACTGTACCGATCGAGCCTGGGGGCGCGCTGTGAGCGCACGTCGGCATCCGGGGGCTGCGCCGTCGGATGCGGGCCAACCACGGTGCAACTGTTAGTCTCGTAGACTGTTCGAACGCGTGACTTGCGCAGGCCGTTTGCCTGCTCCTGCCGTCGCGCACACGACTTGCCCACGACGCTGGTCACGCCAGCCACATGAGCACGCAGCGATCGACAGCTGGCCGTGCAGGAGGAAAGAGTGCTCTCGGCTTTCATCTCATCTCTGCGAACGGTCGATCTGAGGCGAAAGATCCTGTTCACGCTGGGCATCGTGATCCTTTACCGGGTCGGTGCCTCGGTCCCGTCGCCCGGGGTCAACTACCCGAACGTGCAGCAGTGCATCGCGGAGGTCAGCGGCGGCGAGTCCGGACAGATCTACTCGCTCATCAACCTGTTCTCCGGCGGCGCGCTACTGCAGCTGTCGGTGTTCGCGGTCGGCATCATGCCCTACATCACCGCGAGCATCATCGTGCAGCTGTTGGGCGTGGTCATCCCGCGCTTCGAACAGTTGCGCAAAGAGGGCCAGGCGGGGCAGACCAAACTCACCCAGTACACCCGCTACCTCGCGATCGCGCTGGCGATCCTGCAGGCCACCAGCATCGTGGCGCTGGCCGCCAACGGCGGGCTGCTGCAGGGTTGCGCGCTCGACATCATCGAGGGCCAGAGCGAGGGCCTGAACTTCACCACCCTGGCCGTCATCGTCATCGTGATGACCGCCGGAGCGGCCCTGGTCATGTGGATGGGCGAGCTCGTGACCGAGCGCGGCGTCGGCAACGGCATGTCGCTGATCATCTTCGCCAGCATCGCGGCATCGATCCCCGGCGAGGGCAAGAACATCCTGGACAGCCGCGGCGGCATGGTCTTCACGCTGGTGTGTGTGGCCGCGGTCATCATCGTCGTCGGCGTGGTCTTCGTCGAGCAGGGTCAGCGCCGCATCCCCGTGCAGTACGCCAAGCGCATGGTGGGCCGCAAGATGTACGGCGGCACCTCGACCTATCTGCCGCTGAAGGTCAACCAGGCCGGCGTCATCCCGGTGATCTTCGCGTCGTCGCTGATCTACATCCCGCACCTGATCACCCAGCTGATCACCAGCGCCAGCGCCAACCCGGACACCGGCTGGTGGCAGACGTTCGTCGCCGAATACCTCACCGACCCGAGCAGCCCGGTCTACATCGCGATCTACTTCGGCCTGATCGTGTTCTTCACCTACTTCTATGTGTCGATCACGTTCAACCCCGAGGAACGCGCCGACGAGATGAAGAAGTACGGCGGGTTCATCCCGGGCATCCGGCCGGGCAAACCGACCGCCGACTATCTGCGCTTCGTCCTGTCCCGCATCACCCTGCCGGGCTCGATCTACCTGGGCATCATCGCCGTGCTGCCGAACCTGTTCCTGGAGATCGGCAATACCGGCTCGGTGCAGAACCTGCCGTTCGGCGGTACCGCGGTCCTCATCGCCGTGGGCGTGGCCCTCGACACCATCAAGCAGATCGAAAGCCAGCTCATGCAGCGCAACTACGAGGGTTTTCTGAAGTGAGAAAGGGTTCCTGAGTTGAGAATCGTGTTGTTGGGACCGCCCGGCGCGGGCAAGGGGACCCAGGCCCAGCGGCTGGCCGACAAGCTCGGCGTGCCGCAGATCTCCACCGGCGATCTGTTCCGCCACAACATCAGCAACGGCACCGAGCTGGGTCTGGAGGCCAAGAAGTACCTCGATGCCGGCGACCTGGTGCCCGCCACCCTCACCAACGCGCTCGTCGACGACCGGCTCGACGACGACGACGCCAAGCAGGGGTTCATCCTCGACGGCTTCCCCCGGTCGGTCGAGCAGGCCAAGGCGCTGGCCGACATGCTCAAGAAGCGCGATCTCGCACTGGACGCGGTCCTGGAGTTCCGCGTGCCCGAGGAGGAGCTGGTCTCCCGGCTCAAGGGCCGCGGGCGCGCCGACGACACCGAGGACGTCATTCGCAACCGCTTCAAGGTCTACCGCGACGAGACCGCACCACTGCTGGACTACTACTCGGCGGATCTCAAGACCGTCGACGCCGTCGGCGAGCTCGACGAGGTCTTCGCGCGTGCGCTGACCGCGCTCGGCCGCTGAAGTTCTGAAGCCCCATGGTCTCTCTGCCCGGCCTCCGCAGCCGCAAGGTGGTCGCCCAGCGCACCCCCGGTGAACTCGACGCGATGGCCGCCGCCGGGGCGCTCGTCGCCGCCGCGTTGAAGGCGGTGCGCGCGGCCGCCGCCCCGGGAGTGTCCACCCTGGAACTCGACAAGGTCGCCGAACAGGTGATCCGCGACGGCGGTGGCACGCCGTCGTTCCTCGGCTACCACGGCTTCCCTGGCTCGATCTGCTCCTCGGTCAACGAGCGTGTCGTGCACGGCATCCCGACCGCGGACGAGAAGCTCGCCGCCGGTGATCTGGTGTCGATCGATTGCGGCGCGATTCTGGACGGTTGGCACGGCGACTCGGCGTTCACCTTCGGCGTCGGGCAGCTCATCGCCGTCGACGAGGCGCTTTCGGCCGCCACCCGCGAGTCCATGGAGGCCGGTATCGCGGCCATGGTGCCGGGCAACCGGCTCAGCGATGTCTCGCACGCCATTGAACAGGGCACCAAGGCCGCCGAGCAGCGGCACGGACGCAAGTTCGGGATCGTCGCGGGATACGGCGGGCATGGCATCGGGCGCGAGATGCACATGGACCCGTTTCTGCCCAACGAGGGCGCGCCCGGGCGCGGACCGTACCTGGCCGCCGGATCGGTGCTGGCGATCGAGCCGATGCTGACCCTCGGTTCCCGCAAGACGGCCGTACTCGACGACGGGTGGACCGTCGTCACCGCCGACGGATCCCGCGCCGCGCACTGGGAGCACACCGTCGCGGTCACCGACGACGGGCCGAGGATCCTGACCAGGTGAGTCATCGCCGCTGCGGCACGGGCGCGGTTGACGGATAGGACAGGCCGTGGCCCGCGAACGCCGTGACCCGATCGCCACCGCCCGCGCGAACTGGGAGCGGGCCGGATGGGGTGAGGTCGCCGACGGCATGGTCGCCGTGACGTCGGTGATGCGGGCCCACCAGATCCTGCTGGCCCGCGTCGAGAACGCGCTACGGCCCTACGATCTGAGCTTCTCGAGGTACGAGCTGCTGCGGCTGCTGGCGTTCAGCCGCACCGGTGCGTTGCCCATCACCAAGGCTTCCGACCGGCTGCAGGTGCATGTCACCAGCGTCACGCACGCGATCCGCCGGCTGGAGGCCGACGGGTTGGTCGAACGGCTGCCGCACCCCACCGACGGCCGCACCACCTTGGTGCGGATCACCGAGCTGGGCCGCTCGACCGTCGAGGATGCGACGGTGACCCTCAACCACGATGTGTTCGCAGACATCGGCATCTCCGACGATCAGTCGCGTGCGCTGGCCGGGGCGATCCAGACGTTGCGCCGCAGCGCCGGCGATTTCTAGGTGTCATTCCCGGGTCGGCAGCGGGATCGTCGCGGTCACCGTGGTGCCCGAGCCGGGCCGGGACCGGATGTTGAGCCGGCCGCCGACGATCTCGGCCCGTTCGGCCATCGACAGCAGGCCGTAACCTCCCATCTCGTCACCGCCGAGCGGATGTTCCAGGGTGTCGAAACCGCGGCCGTCGTCGGCGATCTCGAGCCGGGCGACGTCGCCCTGGTCGCCGCTGTCGAGCGCGAACGTCAGCCGGGCCCGGGTGGCGTGGGCGTGCTTGACGACATTCTGTAGGCACTCCTGCGCGATGCGGTACAGCGCGAGTTCGATGTGGTCGGGCAGCCGGGTGTCGGCGAGCTCGACATCGATGGTGACCTGCGGGATCGAGCGCGCCAGGCTCGCGAGCCCACCGGAGAGGCCCAGATCGTCGAGCACCGGCGGCCGCAGACCGCTGATCGCGGCGCGCGCCTCCTGCAGGGTCAGCTCGGCGAGCTCGCGGGCCCGGTCCAACTGCTCGTTGAGCGCGTCGGGGTCCTCCGGGGATCTGGCCGCCTGGGCCGCCGCGTCCAGGCGGTAGGACAGCGTCACCAGCCGCTGGGAGATGCCGTCGTGTATGTCGCCGGCCAGTCGGCGGCGCTCCAGCTCCTGGGCCTCGATGACCTGCTCGACGAAGTTCTCGTGGGCGCGTTCCCGGGCGACCAGCTGCCGGTGCAGACGGGCCTGGTGCATGGCGCCCGCGATCAGTCGCCCGATGACCAGCAGCAGTTCCACATCGCGGTCGCCGAACTCCCGTTCGGCCACGGTGTGCACATTGAGCACGCCGACCAGACCGCCCGGGTCGGTCTCCATCGGCACGGACACCATCGAGGTGAAATCCCGTCCGCGCAGCGACCGGAACGGCAGGTAGCGCGGGTCGGACTCCTTGTCCTTACGGATCACCACCGGCTCGCGGTGGCCGGCCACCCAGCCGGAGATCCCCTGGCCGAGCGGGAGCCTGATCTTGCCGACCTCGGAGTCGAACGGCGGTGTCGCACCGGCCAGCGTCAGGGAGCGCTCGGTGTCGTCGAGGACGTGCACGAAGCACACGTCGCTGTCGGTGGCCGCGGTGATCATCCGGGCCGCCGCCGCGGCCAGCGGTTCCACCCCGGGTCCGCTGGACGCGGCCCGGATCAGCTCGCGCAGCAGCGCCAGCTCGCGGTCTGCGGTCAGCAGCGGGCGGCTCACTGGTAGATCCCTTCGCGCAGCGCGGTGGCGACGGCGGCGGTCCGGTCGCTGACCCCGAGCTTGCGGTAGATCGAGCTGATGTGGGTCTTGACGGTTTCGTCGCCGATGATGAGTTTCGCGGCGATGGCCCGGTTGGACAGTCCGTTGACCACCAACGCCAGGATCTCGCTCTCCCGTTGGGTCAGGCCGCGGCGGGCACCCGGCCAGAATTCGTCGCGCTGCATCCGGGCGGCGGTGTCGGCGGCCCGGGCGGCCATGCTCGGGTCGATCGCGGTCTGACCGCCGTGCACGAACTCCAGCTGGCGGACCAGTTCCTCGCTGCTGATGCTCTTGAGCAGGTAGCCCGATGCGCCGACCCGTAACGCCTGGAACAGGTACTGCTCGTCGTCGTAGACCGACAGCATCACCACCTTGCGGTCGGGGTCACGGTCGCGCAGTTGCCGGCACACGTCCAAACCGCTGGAACCCTGCATCCGCACATCGCAGAGCACGATGTCCGGGTCGAGGTCGGTGACCACCTTCAGCACGTGGTCGGCGCCGACGGACTGCCCCACCACGCTCACCCGGCTGCCGAACGCCGCGAGCATCGCCTTGAGCCCCTCGATGACCATCTCATGGTCGTCGACCAGCACGATCCGCACCGGCGAGGCTGCCACCATGGCCCCACCTTAGAGGCGGGCGGCCCGGTCTCCCCTCGACTTGACCCGGCGAATCCCCCACACGGGGGAGGCGCCCGGATGTGACGTGGGACACCATCGAGAGGTGCACCCCACAGAGCAGAGAGCATGGCGAGCCGGTCGTTTCTGGTGGGACTGGCCCGGGGCTCCCGAGGCCGGACGCGCCTCGGCACCCGCCATCACCACGTTGAGCGCGGTCGTCTTCGATCTGGACGCGGTCGCCGACATCGAGGGCGCCGGCCACCGCCCGGCCTTCAACGCCGCGTTCGCCGAACTCGGGTTGGACATCGAGTGGTCGCCGGCCCGGTACCGGCAGTTGCTGGTGCTTCCCGACGAGCACCGGCGGGTCGCCGCCGAGCTGCGCAAGCGGGGGGTGCGCACCGAGTGCGATGTGCTCGCCGAACTGTTGGTCGACGAGATCTGCGCGACGAAGGCGATGATCCTCGCCGAGACGGTGCTCGACGCCGACGTCACCGCTCGACCGGGGATGGCCGAACTGATCGCCGAGGCCTACAGCGCCGGTATCGGGGTCGGGGTGGTCAGTACCGGCTGTCATCCGTGGGTCGAACCGCTGGTGCGCCAGCTCGTCGGTGACGGCGTGGTGGGCGCCATCGTGACCACCGAGGATGCGCCGCGTGGCGAGCTCTACCAGGCCGCCCTGACCGAACTCGGCGCCAGGCCGCACGACTCACTGGCGTTCGCAGGGTCGCAGTGCAGTCAACGGTCCGCGATCGCCGCCGGGATCGCCACGGTCCTGGTGGACGGCGACGCGCCTGTTGGGCCGCTGCACGTGACCGACTGCCAGCGCGTGCATGTGTCGTGGCACGGGCGGCCGACGGCCGCCTGACAGCGCCCGGCCACCCGGTCAGCTGCGCAGCGTCTCGATGATCGCGCTGAAGTCCAGCGCGGCGTTCGTCGGATCGGACTCGGTGAACTTCCGGTAGATCTCGGCGGCGTGGGTGCCCAGCGGAGCCGACGCGCCGGCCGAATCCACCGCCGCCATCGCCAGGCCGAGATCCTTGTTCATCAGCGCGGTCGCAAAGCCGGGTGTGAAGTCGTTGTTGGCCGGTGAGGTCGGGACCGGACCGGGCACCGGACAGTTGGTGTGCACCGCCCAGCAGTTGCCGGTCGCCCCGGTGATCACGTCGAACAGCGACTGTGCGGGCAGCCCGAGCTTCTCGGCGAGCACGAACGCCTCGCCGATCGCGATCTGCTGCACGGCCAGCACCATGTTGTTGCACAGTTTGGCCGCCTGCCCGGCGCCCGAGGCGCCGCAGTGGATGATCTTGCCCGCCATGGGTTCCAGCGCCGGGCGAGCCGCGGCGACGGCTTCGTCGGTGCCGCCGACCATGAATGCCAGCGTGCCTGCGGTGGCGCCCTTGATACCCCCGGACACCGGGGCGTCGATCTGGGCCAGACCCTGCGCGGTGGCCTGGGCGTGGATGGTCCGGGCGTCGTCGACGGAGATGGTGGAGGTGTCGATCAACAGCGCACCGGTCTTGGCCGCCGGCACCACCTCGTCGTAGACGGCCCGGACGACGGCGCCGTTGGGCAGCGAGGTGATCACCACATCGGCATCGGCGACGGCCGCCGATGCGCCGTCGAACACGGTGGCGCCCTTGGCTTGCGCCGCCACCTTGAGTTCTTCGACCGGGTCGAAGGCGTGCACGGTGTGTCCGGCCGCCACCAGATTGGCCGCCATCGGTCCGCCCATGTTGCCCAGGCCCAGGAACGCAATCGTCGTCATCGAACAACCCCTCATGTCAGGATGCGCGGGCTCGAGCGGCCGCGCTGCGCCCGATCACCACCCGCATGATCTCGTTGGTGCCTTCCAGGATGCGATGCACCCGCAGATCGCGGACGATCTTCTCCAGGCCGTACTCGCGCAGGTAGCCGTAACCGCCGTGCAGCTGCAGAGCCTGGTCGGCGACCTCGAAGCAGGCGTCGGTCACGTAGCGTTTGGCCATCGCGCACAGCTCCACGCGGCCGGGGTGGTCATCGTCGAGAGCTGTTGCGGCGCGCCACAACAGCGATCGCGAGGTCTCCAATGCGGTGGCCATGTCGGCCAATGTGAAACGGATGGTCGGTTCGTCGAGCAGCGCCCCGCCGAATGCCTGTCGGTCGGCCAGGTAGGCGGCCGACTTGTCGTAGGCCGCCTGGGCGCCGCCCAGCGAGCAGGCCGCGATGTTGATGCGACCGCCGTTGAGGCCCTTCATCGCGATGCCGAACCCGGCGCCCTCGCCGTCGGCGCCGCCCAGCAGCGCGTCGGCGGGCACCCGGACTGTCTCGAAGACGACCTGCCTGGTGGGCTGGGCGTTCCAGCCCATCTTCACCTCGTCGGTGCCGAAGCTGAGGCCGGCCGCGTCCTTGGGTACGACGAACGTCGAGATGCCGCGCGGTCCGTCGTCGCCGGTTCTGGCCATCACGACGTAGACGTCCGAGGATCCGGCACCGGAGATGAACTGCTTCACCCCGTCCAGAACATAGTCGGACCCGGACCGAACGGCCTTGGTGCGCAACGCACCTGCGTCCGATCCGGCGCCCGGCTCGGTCAGGCAGTAGCTGGCGATGGCGTCCATGGACGCCAGTCGCGGCACCCACTGCTTGCGCTGTTCCTCGGTGCCGAAGCTGTCGACCATCCACGCGCACATGTTGTGGATCGACAGGAACGCCGCCACGGTCGGGTCGGCGGTGGCGAGCTTCTCGAAGATGCGCACCGCGTCGATACGTCGCAGTCCGCTGCCGCCGACGTCATCGCGGCAGTAGATCGCCGCCATGCCGAGCTCGGCGGCTTCCCGCAGCACATCGGTGGGGAAGTGGTGGGTCTCGTCCCACTCCAGAGCGTGTGGGGCCAGCCGTTTGTCGGCGAACGCGGCCGCCGTCTCGACGATGACGCGCTCGTCGTCGTCCAGGCCGAAATAGTCCATCGCGATGGCTATTTCATCGTGGGGATGACGAACTCGGCGCCATCCTTGATGCCCGAGGGCCACCGCTCGGTGACGGTCTTGACCTTGGTGTAGAACTGGATGGACGCCGGCCCGTGCTGGTTGAGGTCACCGAAGCCGGACCGCTTCCAGCCGCCGAAGGTGTGGTAGGCCACCGGAACCGGGATCGGCACGTTCACGCCGACCATGCCGACCTGGACCTTGGACACGAAGTCGCGGGCGGCGTCTCCGTCGCGGGTGAAGATCGCGACACCGTTGCCGTATTCGTGCTCGGTCGGCAGCCGCAGCGCTTCTTCGTAGTCCGACGCGCGCACGATGCACAGCACCGGGCCGAAGATCTCGTCGGTGTAGATCGACATATCGGGGGTGACGTGGTCGAACAGGGTCGGGCCGATGAAGAAGCCCTTCGACAGGTCCTGGTCGTCGAAGCTGAGCTCGTCGGTGGCGCGCTCGCGGCCGTCGATGACCAGTTCGGCGCCGGCCTCCACGCCCTGGCCGATGTAGTCGCGCACCCGCTCCAGTGCGGCCCCGGTGACCAGCGGCCCGTAGTCGGCCTTCGGGTCCAGACTGTGTCCCACCCGAAGCTGATTGACGCGCTCCACCAGGCGATTACGGAGGCGGTTCGCGGTCTCCTCGCCGACGGGCACCGCGACGCTGATCGCCATGCAGCGCTCGCCGGCGCTGCCGTAGCCGGCACCGATGAGCGCATCGACGGCCTGGTCGAGATCGGCGTCGGGCATGACGATCATGTGGTTCTTCGCGCCGCCGAAGCACTGTGAGCGTTTGCCGTTGGCGGCGGCGGTCGAGTAGATGTACTGCGCGATGTCGGAGCTGCCGACGAAGCCGACGGCCTGGATGTCGGGATGGGTGAGGATGGCGTCGACGGCCTCCTTGTCGCCCTGCACCACCTGGAACACACCCGCGGGCAGACCGGCCTGCACGAAGAGTTCGGCCAACCGCAGCGGCACCGACGGGTCGCGCTCGGAAGGCTTGAGGATGAAGGCGTTTCCGCATGCGAGCGCGGGGCCGGCCTTCCACAGCGGGATCATGGCGGGGAAGTTGAACGGGGTGATCCCGGCGACCACGCCGAGTGGCTGGCGGATCGAGTAGACGTCGATGCCCGAACCGGCGCCCTCGGTGAACTCACCTTTGAGCAGATGCGGGATGCCGATCGCGAACTCGATGACCTCGACGCCGCGCTGGATGTCGCCCTTGGAGTCGGCGACGGTCTTGCCGTGCTCGATCGAGAGCAGCTCGGCCAGCTCGTCGACGTTGGCGTTGACCAGCTCGATGAACTTCATCATCACCCGGGCGCGGCGCTGTGGGTTCCAGGCGGCCCATTCCCGCTGGGCCTCGACCGCGGAGGCGACCGCGGTGTCGACGTCGGCCGCCGAGGCCAGCAGCACCTGTGCCTGGACCTGGCCGGTGCTCGGGTTCAACACGTCGGCGGTGCGGGTGGATGCGAGGTCGCTGCGCTTCCCGTCGATGAAATGGGGGATGCGAGTGGTCATGGGTGAGCCTTCCGGGAGCAGATACTTGGATATCCTAGTAATGGGCCGGGTTCCTTCGCAAGACCGATCACAGATTCCTAGCCTCGCCGCAGTTCGTCGACGAACGCCGTGGCCTGCTCCCACGTCGGCAGCAGGCCGGAGGTGCGCATCTCGGCGAGGGTGGGTGCGTCCCGATCCCGGGTGGACAGGATGAGCTCCTGCGTCGGCAGCCACGCCGACCAGTCGATGCCCAGCGCCGGGTCGAGCGGATCGACGGTGTGCTCGCGTGCCGGGTCGTAGCCGGCCGAGCAGAGATAGCTCACGGTCGAATCATCCTGCAGCGCAAGGAAGGCATGCCCCAGCCCTTCGGACAGATACACCGACCGGCGCGACGTGTCGTCGAGCGTGACGGCGTCCCACTGCCCGAAGGTCGGCGAGCCCACCCGCAGGTCGACCACAACGTCGACCACCGCGCCGCGCAGACACGACACGTACTTGGCCTGGCCGGGCGGCAGCTGCGCGTAGTGCACTCCGCGCAACACCCCGGCCCGCGACACCGAGCAGTTGGCCTGCCGCAGGTCGAGCCGGTGCCCCGTCATCGTGGTGAAGGCGCGGTCGGTGAACCACTCGAAGAAGGCGCCGCGCGCATCGGTGTGCACCACCGGGGTGATCTCCCACGCGCCGGGGACGGTCAGCTCACGGGCGTTCATTGCCGCCGCTCCGCATACCTCGACTCCACCGCGTCTTTGATCGGCCCCCACCAGGATTCGTTGTCCCGGTACCAGTCGATGGTGGTGCGCAACCCGTCCTCGAAGTCGGTGTGCGCCGGGGACCAGCCGAGTTCGGCGCGCAGCGGGGTGGGGTCGATGGCGTACCGCAGATCGTGACCGGCCCGGTCGGTCACATGGTCGAAGTCGTCGGGGGAACGGCCCATCAAACGCAGGATCGTCTGCAGCACCGACAGATTGTCGCGTTCGCCGTCGGCGCCGATCAGATAGGTACGCCCGATCGACCCGTCGGCGAGGATCCGCCACACCGCGCTGTTGTGATCGTCGACGTGGATCCAGTCCCGCACGTTGGCCCCGGTGCCGTACAGCTTGGGGCGCCGCCCGGTCAGCACATTGGTGATCTGGCGGGGGATGAACTTCTCCACATGCTGATAGGGCCCGTAGTTGTTGGAGCAGTTCGAGATCGTCGCCGCCACCCCGTAAGACCGGATCCAGGCCCGCACCAGCATGTCGGCGGCCGCCTTGGTCGACGAGTACGGACTCGACGGGTTGTACGGGGTGGACTCGGTGAACCGGTTCGGATCGTCGAGTGCCAGATCGCCGTACACCTCGTCGGTCGACACGTGGTGCAGCCGGACGGGCCGCGACGCCGACTCCTGGCGCACCGCCTCGAGCACCGTGAACGTGCCGAGCACATTGGCGTGCACGAACGGTGCGGGGTCGGCCAGCGCATTGTCGACGTGGGTCTCGGCGGCGAAATGCAGCACCGCGTCGGAGTCGGCGACCAGAGCGCCGATCAGTGCACGGTCGGTGATGTCGCCCTCGACCAGGCGGATCTGCCCCTCGACGTCGCGCAGCGACTCCCGGCTGCCCGCGTAGGTCAGCGAGTCCACCACCGTCAGGCGCACGTCGGGACGCGTCGCCACGGCGTTGCGCACGAAGTTGGCGCCGATGAATCCCGCGCCGCCGGTCACCAGCAACCGCATGACCACTGAGCCTATCTAGGGCTTTCGGCGCTGCGTCGGGCGTCCCTGTGTTCTCCTGATCTGAACCGGTCGGCGAGGGGAGACACGACATGCGCCCAGCGGCGACGATCAGCGCGCTCGCGGCGGTGACGGTGGCGCTCGGCCTCGCGGTCACCGGCTGCGGTGGGGACGGCGGAGGCGGGGACGGCGCCACCGCGACGACATCGGCGCAGACCACCGACGCGACGGCCGCGACGGGGACCACCGGGCCGACCACCGCGCCGACCACCGGGCCGACCACCGCAGCCCCGGTCGGCGCCGCCACCGGGCAGACCGTCGGGGAGTATCTGACCGCGCGCGGCGTGACGCAGACCATCGTCAAGGCCAACGAGCCGGGAGTCCCGGCGGTGGACCTGCCGATGCCCGACGGGTGGGAAGCCGTCACCGACGCCGCCGACGTACCGCCCGACGCCTACGGCGCCATCTATCTGTCCTCGGCGAAGGAGACACCGAATCCGCCGGCGATCCTGGTCCGGATGGCGCGGCTGGAAGGCGGCACCTTCGACGTCGACACGATCCTGGAACTCGCGCCCAACGCGGTCACCCGGTTGCCGGGCTGGCAGGGCCCGGCGCAGGGCACACCCGACGAACTGGGCGGCTACCCGGCCTCGGCGATCGCCGGGACGGCCGAGGTGGACGGCGTGCCCAACTTCGTGGCCCGCAAGACCGTCGTGATCAACGGAGCCGACCACACCTATCTGCTGGCTCTCGACGCCCAGGGGCCCGCCGGTCAGCAGCAGGTGCTGACCGAGGCGATGACCGTGATCGACGCAGGCACCACGATCAGGCCCTGAGCGCGCTCAGCTGACGCCCAGTGGGCCGGCCAGCTCCTCCAGCGTCGAGAGCAGTTCATCGGCTCCGCCCAGAACCTGGATCGCGACGTGATCGGCTCCGGCGGCCAGATGTTCGCTCAGTCGCGCAGCGATCTGGTCCGGTGACCCGTGTGCCACGACCGCGTCGATGAACCGGTCGCTCCCGGGCCGGTTCAGGTCCTCGTCGACGAAACCCAACCGCTTCCAGTTGTTCACGTAGTTGGACAGCCCGAGGTAGAAGTCGACCGTGGCCCGGCCGATCTCGCGGGCCCGCTCGGCGTCGTCGGTCAGCACCACCTTGTGCTCGGGGGCGATGAAGACCGTGGGCCCGAGCAGTTCGCGGGCCTGACCGGTGTGCACCGGAGTGGTCAGATACGGATGCGCACCCGCACTGCGCTGCGCGGCGAGTTGAAGCACCTTGGGACCCAGCGCCGCGAGCACCCGGCGGCTGGTCGGCACCTTCGCCGCGTCGAGGGTATCGAGGTATTCGACGAGCGCCTGATACGGCTTGGTGTACTGCTGGGTGTGTTCGGGGTGCCCGACGCCCACGCCGAGCAGGAACCGACCCGGGAACGCCTTTTCGATGCGGTGGTAGGACTTGGCCACCTCGCCGGCGTCGGCGGTCCAGATGTTCACGATGCCGGTCGCGACCTGGAGGTTGTCGGTCTTCTCCAGGATCGGCTCGACGAACGCCAGGTCGGCGGCCGGGGAGGCCCCGACCCAGACCGTGCCGTATCCCAGCTTCTCGATCTCGACGGCCTGGTCCGGGGTCACCGGCGAACCGGTCCACACCCCGAACCGGCCGAGGGCGGGCTTGAGCGTCGGACCTTCAGTATCGGTCATGGGCAATCCCTTTCATCGCAGTCGAGCCCTTCCAGCGGTCACTACCCGGTTTCGTCCCATCTTGATCACCGAATCCGAGCGGTTCCCGACTCGGCGGGGCTCGCCGGGGCCGGCGCCTGCCACGGCAACGACACGATGAAACGGGTGTTGCCGGGTTCGGACTCCACGGCGATATGGCCGTGGTGTTTCTCGACGACGATGCGCCAGGCCAGGTCCAGCCCGAGGCCGGTGCCTTCCCCGAACGGCTTGGTGGTGAAGAACGGTGTGAAGATCCGCTCGACGATGTCCTCGGGGATCCCCGGGCCGTCGTCGCAGATCTCGACGACGATGCCCTCGTCGTTGCTTTGCCGGTAGGTGCGGATGGTCAGGGTGCCCTGCCCGGCCATCGCCTGGATGGCGTTGTCGATGATGTTGGTCCACACCTGGTTCAGATCGCCCGGGTAGCACTGCAATTCGGGCAACGAGGGATCCTTGTCCCACACCAGACGGACCGCATTGTCCTTGCCGACCTTGTCGCCGAAGATCGTCTTGACGGTGCTGTAGATCAACTCGTGCACGTTGGCGCTCTGGTATTCGGCGCGGTCCATTTGCGAGTACTGTTTGGCACCCGCCAGCAGCGCCGAAATGCGCTTGCTGGCCTCGGCGATCTGGTTCATCAGCAGTTCGTTGTCGATGGTGTACTTCAGCCAGCCGATCGCCCCCGGTAGCGTCGCCGAGCAGTCCACGTCGTCGATGGAGGCCGCCACCCGTTCGAGCCAGTCCACGTCCAGACCGGCCTCCACGAACGTCGGTGCGTAGTCCCAGGCGGCGGCGATGCCGTGGTCGTCGAGCCAGTCGCCGATCTGGTCCTCGCGGTCGGAGGTCTCCAACGCCGAGAGCTCCTGGGACTTCGACTTGGCCACCTGCTCGGCGACCTCGTCCTGGATGCTGACCAGGACCTTGAGCGCCGCCGGGGTGAACTTGCCGTCGGCGAGCATGGCGAGCTTGTGTCGCATCTTGCCCACCCCCTCGCGCAGATCGGCGACCGCGCGGGCGGTCGCACCGGCCGGGTTGTTGAGCTGGTGGGTCAGCCCTGCCGACAGCTGGCCCAGGGCGAGCAGCTTCTCGCGCTGCCCGAGGATCTGACGCTGCCGCAATCCGCCGACCATGTGGCCCTCCAGCAGATGCACCGCCATCGGGAACTCGTCCTGCATGAACCGCGCGAACGCGTCCGCGTCGAGCACGAAGAACCGCGACGGCCGGGTCACCCGCACCGAGGCCTGGTAGACGTGTTCCTCGCCGGGGATGTAGGCCGACCACGCGCCGCAGTAGACGCCGCGCTGCGAGGTCCGGTTGGTCTCGATGTCCACCCCGCCGGAGCGCTTGGACATCACCAGCTCACCCTCGATGAGCACGTAGAAGCAGGTCGCCGGATCACCTTCGGTGTGCACCGGGCCGGGCTCGAACATCTGGATGTGCCCGTTGGCGCACAACCTCGCCAGCTGCTCCTCGGTCAGTGCCTCGAACAGGAACAGGGTGCGCAGTTCCTCGGGCAGACACTTCTCACCCATGGCGGGTCCCTTCCTACACCGGCAGTGAAGTAGTGCAACGTGGATCGCGCGGCGTTGATTCCGGCACCGGGCGCACCGGGGGCTACGTCTCGGCCAGATAGCGGTGCACGAGCATCACCGCCATCGATCCCTCGCCGACGGCCGCGGCCACCCGCTTGGCCGACTCGGCGCGGACGTCGCCGGCCACGAACACCCCGGGCACGCTGGTTTCCAGGTGATGCGGCGGCCGTTCGGGCGTCCAACCGCTGACGTCGCGCAGGTCCGGTCCGGACAGGATGAACCCGTGGTCGTCGCGCACCACCACGCCGTCGAGCCACTCGGTACGGGGCTCGGCACCGATGAAGATGAACATCCGCCCGCACTGGAATTCTTCGCGCACACCGGTCTGGGTGTTCTGCAGACAGATGCCCTCCAGGTGGCCGTCCCCTTTGACCGCGTGCACCACCGTGTTGGGCAACTCCTTGATGTTGTCCTGCGCCCGGATCTGCTGGATCAGATAGTGCGACATCGAATCCTCCAGCGTGCGCCGCACGACGATGGTCACCGACTTCGCGGTGCGCGACAGATACATCGCGGCCTGCCCGGCCGAGTTCGCGCCGCCCACGACGTAGACCTCGTCATCGTCGCAGTCGGCGGCCACCGACGCCGTCGCGCCGTAGTACACACCGGCACCGGTGAGGGTCTCGCAGCCTTCGGCGTCCAGCTGGCGGTACTCGACGCCCATCGCCAGGATCACGGCGCGGGTTCCGATGGTGCGTCCGTCGGACAGATGCACGGTGCGGGCGTTGCCGTCGACTTCGAGCCTGGTCACCTCGGCAGCGGTGATGAGTTCCGCCTCGAACTTCTCGGCCTGTCTGCGGGCCCGTTCGGCCAGCTGCGAACCGGACAGTCCGTCGGGGAAGCCGAGATAGTTCTCGATGCGCGAACTCTGGCCGGCCTGCCCGCCGGTCGCGGTGCGCTCGATGAGCACCGTCTTGAGGCCCTCCGAGGCGCCGTAGACGGCGGCCGCCAGCCCGGCGGGGCCGCCGCCGATGACGACGAGGTCGTAGAACTCCTCGGCGGGGGCGGTGGTGAGCCCCAGCGTGCCGGCCAGTTCGGTGTCGCTGGGATCGACGAGCGTCTCGCCCTGCTCGGTGATCACGACCGGCAGTGTCAGACCGTCCTGGCCGGCGGCTTCCAGCAGCTGCGCCCCGCGCGGCTCGTCGGACCGGAACCACGTGTAGTAGAGCCGGTTACGCGCCAGGAACTCGCGCACCTCGGTCGACCGCGCGTTCCACGGGTGGCCGATGATCTTGGTGTGCGGGATGGCGCGGTCCCCGGTCGCGCGCCACGCGTCCACCAGCGCGTCGATCACCGGGTACAGCTTCTCCTCCGGCGGGTCCCACGGCTTGAGCAGATAGTGGTCGAGGTCGACGACGTTGATGGCGTCGATCGCGGCGTGGGTGTCGGCATAGGCGGTCAACAGCACCCGGCGGGCCATCGGGAAGATGTCCATCGCCGCTTCCAGGAACTCGATACCGCTCATCTGCGGCATCCGGTAGTCGGCGACGAACACCGCGACCGTCTCGCCGCGCAGTTTCAGCTCGTTGAGAGTTTCCAGCGCGTCGGGACCCGACTCCGCACGCACGATGCGGAACTTCTCACCATAATGTCGGCGCAGGTCGCGGGCCACTGCGCGGGACACGGCGGGGTCGTCGTCGACGGTGAGTATGACGGGTTTGCGGGGCTGGTGTTCGGGTCCAGTCATCGAGTCCAGTATGCGCCCCGTGTCCAGCGGAAATCGGGTCGGAGCAGGCCCGCACCGGCAGCTGAAGGCATTTGGTCCCTAGCCGACCGGCGGCGCCGGGCCATACCGTCGGTGCAGCAGGTGGCAGCAGCCGCGGCCGCGTCCGGGACAGGGGAGCACACATGCCGACGAATGTGCTGGTCGGATACGACGGTTCGCCGGCGGCGAACGCGGCCGTGAACGCGGGCGCGGTGCTGTTTCCGAACGCGCACGCGTGGATCGCGCACGTCTGGACGCCACCGTTCGCCAGCTCGCGGCTGCGCCGCCGGCTGCGCGCGGCGGCACGCACCGCCGACGAACTGGTCGAGCTGATCGAAAGCGAAGGGGCCCGCGAGGCCGACGCGATCGCCGCCACCGGGGTCGCGTTGGCCAAGGCCGCCGAATGGGACGCCGAACCGATCGTCAAACGCACGATCGGTTCGGACGGACTGCGGCTGGCGCAGGTGGCGGAGAAGTTGCACACCGACGTCATCGTGATCGGGGATCGCGGTCTGGACAGCAGTGAAGCGGTCATCGGCAGCGTCTGCGATATGGTCGCCCACTACTCCACGGTCCCGGTGCTGGTCGTGCCGAACCCGTTGCTCGCCGCGGAGTTCGATGCGCTTGCCCGCGGTCCCGTGATCGTGGGGTACGACGGATCGGACGGCGCCGAGGCGGCCGTCGCGACGGTTCGGCGTCTGTTCCCGGACCGGACGGTGGTGCTGGCCGCCGCGGAGGATGACGACGGGGCTGTGGTGGCGGGGCCGGCGGCTCGGGGTCTGGAGTTCATCACACTCAAGCAGCCGCCTCGGCTGCTGCAATTGCGGGAACGCGCGATCGCCGACGAGGTGATCCGGTGCGGTGACCGCCGCGACGCCGCTGTGCTGGCCGTCGGGTCCCGCGGCCGGTCGGCGGCGCGGGAGATCCTGCTGGGTAGCGTCGCGATGGCGACGCTGCACCGGTCGCAGCGGCCGGTGCTGGTCGTGCACAGCTGATCAGGTTCCGTGCGCGATGCGCACGGGGCGACCGACCCGCGGAGTCGACGGGTGGCGCGCGATGCTCGCGGCGATCTCCCGTCTGCGGGCCCGCTGGGCGCGCTCGGCGATTCCGCGCAGCATCTTCTGTTCCATCACGAAATGCGGGATGTCGAACCAGAAGTGGCCGACCGGGCCGCCACTGCCGCGGGCCAACAGCCGGGTCTGGCCGACCTCCCGGCGCAGCGTGAAAGACCAGCAGCCGGAGGCTTTTCCGCCGCGGCGCAGCCGCTGGTAGTCGGTGGGGGACACCAGGACCAGGTGTGACTTCGGTTCCAGCGCGGCCACGATCTGGCGGGCGTGCGGACCGTACCGGCGGGCCAGCCACACCGTGTCGCCGACCTGCAACCGCTGCCACTGCGGGTGGATGGAGTCGGCATTGTGCACATCGGCCCCGACCGCCCGCTCCAGCAGCGAGTAGCTGTAGAAGCCGGCCCGATCCTCACCGATCTGCACCAACCACGGCCACACGTCGTGGCGGGGAGCATGGATCGTGACCGCCCTCGTGGTGCGCAGCGCCTGGGGGTCGACCAGCTCGTCACCGGGCAGGGCCGCGGCAACCTCGTCGGCGCGGGCGCCCCAGGTGTGGATCCAGGGTCGCACGTGCGCCCGGTAGAGCGCGGCGACACCGACCGCTGCCAGGACGTCTGCCAGGAATGGTCGTTGCTTTCCCATATCCGCACCGTATTCCCCTGCACGGGCCGCCATTAGAGCCGAAAGTCATGCCGGTGCGAACCGTTGGTCCCGGGGCGACCCCTCGCCCGCCCCGGAACCGGTGCGCCACTCAGTCCGTGGCCTCCACGGCGATGTGCTTCTCCGGCACCTCGGATTCCTTCAACGGCACCGAGACCCGCAGAATGCCCTTGTCGTAGGTGGCCTTGATGCCGTCCTCGTCCGCTCCGGGAGGCAGCGTCACCGCGCGGGTGAACGACCCGTAGGAGAACTCCGAGCGGCCGTTGGACTCCTGTTTCTCGCTGCGTTCGGCCTTGATGGTCAACACACCGTCTCGGACGGTGACGTCGACGTCCTTGTCCGGGTCGACGCCGGGGATCTCGGCCTGCAGCACGTACTCGCCGTCCTTGACGTCGTCCTCGACCTTGATCAGATGTTTGCCGAACATCGGCCGCAGATCGGCCCATGACGGGAAGCCCGAGAAGAGCTCGGAGACCTCCGGCCAGGGCGAACGGCGATGTTGCTGCACCGCAACGTTGTTCATGTTCACTCCTTGTTGGTTCGGTGACGGTGGGGTGCACCGCCACTGGCATCCGACCACCGTCCTTCGGCAGTCGCTAGGGGCGGAAGTCCCCTGATCCGGGTCGTCTGCCGGACCCCCGAGATCTAGGGGACTACCGGCCCTAGCGTGCCCGGCGCCGTGGCCGCGATGGTGGAGTCATGGCAATCCGCATGGCGAAGGTCCTCGCAGCTGCCGGGGTGTTGTACGCCGCGAGGCGGTACTTCCGCGACTGGGGCACCACCAAAGACGAGTCGGCCGGCGTCCTGCCCGGTGACGAGCTGCTGGCCGCACCGGTGCTGCGGGCCACCGAAGGCGTCTGGATCGATGCGCCTGTCGACAAGGTGTGGCCCTGGCTGGTCCAGATGGGTCAGGACCGCGGCGGCCTCTACAGTTTCGAGAAGCTGGAAGGCGCACTGGGTTTGGACTACCACAACGCCGACCGCATCCACCCGCAGTGGCAGGAACTCGACGTCGGCGACTCGGTCCGGCTGGTGCCCAGGGGCTGGCTCGGGCTGCCCGACGGCGTCGACCTGACCGTGGCGCAGGTGGTCGCGCCGGAGTCGATCGTGCTGCGGGCCGCGCCACCGCGATTGCCGTGGGAGATGGTCTGGTCGTTCCACCTGGCCCCGCACTGGGAGGACCGCAGCCGGCTGTTGATCCGGTCCCGGCTGGCGCTGCGGCATCCCGGCGAGGTCGCGCTGGCCGAACTCGCCGGTCCGGCAAGGGCATTCATCACCCGCGGGATACTGCTCGGCATCAAGCGCCGCGCCGAGCACAGTGTGTGGTCCGATGACACGGTAACGGCCATCCGACCGAGGACCTTCGGCCCTAACGGAGCCGAAACCCCACGGCGTACCAACAAACCATGAGCAACGGAGCGCAGGTTACCCAGGCCATCGACGTCGACGTCACGACCCACGGCGAGTTTCCGGGCATCGCCGAGTACGTGCAGACCAAGATCGGCACCCTGGCCCGTCACGCCCACCGGCCGGTCACCAGCGCGCGGGTCAGACTCGGCAGGCACCACGACCCGGCCGTGGAACGTCCGGTGATCGCCCAGGCCAACCTGGTGATCGGAGATCGCACGGTACGCGCGCAGGTGGAGGCGGGCACCGCGACCGAGGCCATCGACATCCTGGAGTCACGGTTGCGCCGGCAGCTGGAACACGTCGCCGCGCGCTGGGCCACCCCCAAGGGCCCGGAGGCAGCGCCGCCCTGGCGGCAGCAGGCGGCGTCCGAGCGCCGGGCCCGCGCGCTCGACGGCGCTGCCGGCGAGCAGCAGATCCTGCGCCGCAAATCGTTCTCGATGACACCGTGCACGGTCGACGAAGCGGTGTCGGAGATGGAACTGCTGGACTACGACTTCCACCTCTTCACCGAATCAGCCTCGGGCACAGCCGCGGTCGTGTACCGGGGAGGGCCCACCGGATACCGGCTCGCGCTGGTGGCGCCGGCGATCGCCGCGGAAGTGGCGCCCTATGAGGGACTGGTGACGATCAGTCCGCAACCACTGCCCTGCCTGCAGGAACAGGAGGCGATCGAACGGTTGGCCCTGCTGGATCTGCCGTTCCTGTTCTACATCGACGCCGCGCAAGGCCGCGCGGCGGTGTTGTACCGACGCTACGACGGTGCCTACGGGCTGATCACCCCGGCCGAGGCATCCCCCAACGGAAGGTGAGTCCATGTCCCAACCCCTGCCCAAGCCACGCGGAGTCGTCACCGCGGTCGACGGATCGCCGAGATCGCTGGCGGCAGCGCAATGGGCCGCGCGCGAAGCGTCGCTGCGCGACGTGCCGATCACCGTGGTTCATGTGCAGTCCAGCGAGGACATCAGCCCGTGGCTGGACCTGCCGATCAGCGACGAGTACCTGGCCGCCCGCGACCGGCGGGCCGCCGAGATCGTCGACGAGGCGGTCGATGCGGTGGCCGAGGCGTTACAGGACCGGCGTGCGGTTCCGGTCCATCAGGTGATCCTGACCGGCCCGGCAAAGCCCGCGCTGCTCGATCTGTCCAAAGACGCCGACCTGGTCGTCGTCGGAAACCGGGGTCTGAGCGGACTGGCCCGCCTGTTGCTGGGCTCCACCAGCACCGCACTGCTCCACCACGCGCACTGCCCGGTTGCGGTGATCCACGACGACGAGCCGGCGGCCGGTCCCGAATCGCAGGCACCCGTGGTGGTCGGCGTCGACGCGTCCCCGTCGTCCGAGCGGGCCATCGGGATCGCTTTCGACGAGGCATCGCGGCGGGGTGTGGAGCTGGTGGCGGTCCACACCTGGATCAACAGTGCCGATTTCGCCGTCGATGTGACGGTCGAGGATCTGGAGGCGCAGGCCGACGAGGAACTGGCCCAGAGGCTCGCGGGATGGGGTGAACGGTACCCGGATGTCATCGTGCACCGGGTCGTCGGGCAGGACAACCCCGCGCACCGGCTGATCGAGGAATCCGCGCGCGGCCAACTGCTCGTTGTCGGCAGCCACGGGCGGGGCGGCTTCGCGGGTCTGCTGCTTGGTTCGGTGAGTTCGACGGTGGCGCAGGCGGCCCGCGTCCCGGTCATCGTCGCACGTCAGTCCTGAGCCGATCGAGGTCGACGCGGATACGCACGATCTCACCGTCCCGACGCCCGGTGACCGGCCAACCGGCATCCCGGATCACCTGCAGCATCGGCTGATTGTCGGCCAGCACATCGGCGGTGAGGCAGTGCAGGCCGGCTGCCATCGCCCGCCGACCCAGCTCCTGCAGCAGCAGGGTGCCCACACCGCGCTGGTGCTGTTCGTGCGCCACCAACACGGCGACCTCCGCGCAGTCACCCGTGGCCGTCGTGCTGTAGTCGGCGATGCCGATCAGTTCACCGGACTCGAAAGCGCCCAGCGCGCAACCCGGTTGCGCGCCTGTCACGCAACCCGGTTGCGCGCCTGACACGCAACCCGGTTGCGGCGGTGTGGTGAGTGCCAGGGCCCATTCGGCGATGTAACTGGGATAGCGCGTCAGGAACCGCCGGTACCGTTCCTCCACGTCCAGTTCGGTGGCGAGGCGGATGACGGCATCGTAATCGTCGTTCGTCAGCGCCCGAATGTCGCAGGCCCGCGTATTCACGGGTTTCTGTCTACCCTGCGAGGGCCGGAACCGCGACAGGCGCTGCCCCGGCCGCAGTGGAGGCGTTCGACACCTCACCAGGGGACCTTCGCCTCTGCTTGGTGACGGCCGGGGTCGACCATGATCGGTCTCATCACCAATGGTCGGACCGATCGCGACGGGAGTCCAACGTGCAGACCTTCACCTTCGGCCTCGGCGTGTGGGCCCGCAGGCTCCTGGCTCGCAGCCCGCTCGTGCGGGCAACCGACCGTGTCGAAGCGGTCACGCTGGTGCTCGTCGTCGCGCTCAGCATGCTGACCGTTCCGATCGCCGGCGCGCTCGGGACCGCCGAATACGACCGCCTGGTCCAAGTTTTCGCGAGCGAAAGACTCGCTCGGCACGAGGTCGCCGCCACCGCGGTGACCGACAGCCGCGAGGTGCCCGAGCCCTACGGCAAGGCCTACGTCACCGAGATCAGCTGGGATTTCGCCGGCGGCACCCACACCGCCGAGATCCGGACCACACAGCGCAGTGCCGGCGACCAGGTGGCGATATGGGTCGACGATGCCGGTAACCGCACCATCCGGGTGCCCTCGGATTCCGACGCGGCCGCCCAGGCGGTGGTCATCGCTCTCACCTTGTGGTCGGTGGTCTCGGGTCTGGGGGTGGCCGTGTGGCTGGTGGTCCGGATGCGCCTGGACCGCCTGCGTTTCCAAGCATGGGATCGCGATCTCGGCGATCTCGCAGACCGGGAGGGTCGGATATGAAGGCGATGGTCTACGACGGACCTGGACGTCGGTCCTGGCGGTCGGTACCCGACCCGGTCATCCAGCAGAGCACCGATGTGATCGTCAAGGTGGACGCGGTGACGATCTGCGGAACCGATCTGCACATCCTCAAAGGTGATGTGCCGGAGGTGGAACCGGGACGCATCCTCGGGCACGAGGCGGTGGGTACCGTCACCGAGGTGGGCTCTGCGGTGCAGACGTTGTCCGTGGGTGACCGGGTGCTCGTCTCCTGTATCAGCGCGTGCGGGGCATGCCGGTACTGCAGAACGGGCCAGTACGGCCAGTGTCTGGGCGGGGGCGGATGGATCCTGGGGCATCTGATCGACGGAACCCAGGCCGAGTACCTACGGGTTCCGTTCGCGGACAACTCGACTCACAAAGTACCCGCCGGTGTCAGCGACGAGCAGATGATCGTGCTGGCCGACATCCTGCCGACGTCCTACGAAGTCGGTGTCCTCGCCGGTGCCGTCGGTCCGGGTGACGTGGTCGCAATCGTCGGGGCCGGACCGATCGGGCTGGCCGCGGTCCTCACGGCGAAGTTGTACAGCCCGAGCCACATCGTGGTGATCGACGTCGCCGATGCGCGGCTGGACGCAGCGCGAAAGTTCGGGGCCGACACCACGGTCAACTCCGCCACGCAGAACGCCCGCGCGGTCATCGACGAGCTGACCGGCGGGTTGGGCGCCGATGTGGCGATGGAGGCGGTCGGCCTGCCCGAGACCTTCGAGGAATCGGTGCGGCTGGTGCGCCCGGGCGGGCATGTCGCCAACATCGGCGTGCACGGCGCCCCCGCGACACTGCACCTCGAGCAGATCTGGATCAAGAATCTGACCATCACCACCGGTCTGGTCGACACCCGGTCGACGCCCACGCTGATCCGGTTGGTGGCCAACCATCAGCTCGACACCGCGTCGATGATCACCCACCGGTTCTCGATGAACGAGTTCGACACGGCCTATGACGTTTTCGGTGATGCCGCGCATTCGGGCGCACTGAAGGTTCTGGTGACGGCGACACCATGACGGCGACACCATGACGACCACACCATGACGAGGACACCATGACGACGACACCGTCGCTCGGCGACGGGCCGGTCGTCGTCGGGGTGGACGGTTCCACCACCTCGCTCAACGCGGTGCGGTGGGCCTGCGTCGAGGCGCTGGCCAGGGACGCGTGCCTACGTCTGGTTCATGCGGTGCCCACGCCCCCGCCCAACGGTGACGCGCCCGGGTCCGACGCTGTTCTCGCCCACGCGGAAAGTGTCGCGTTCGCGACACCCAGATCGCTTCGGGTGGAGACGGTGTCGGCCGTCGGGGCTCCCGGGCCGGTTCTGCTCGCAGAGTCGCGCGGTGCGGCGATGGTCTGCATCGGCTCTCGGTCGACGGAGAGCCGCGAAGGTCCATGGATCGGCTCGCTGGCGACCGTTCTCGCCGACGCCGCGGCCTGCCCAGTGGCGATCATCCGGACCCGTGCGGACGGAACTGCACAGACCGAGGGTGTGGTCTCGGTGGTGCTGACCGACGACGAGGACTCTGACGCGGTGGTGCACCTGGCGATGCACGAGGGCAGGCTGCGGCACGCCACCGTCCGTCAGATCGACCAACGCGCCGCCAGCTGGGTACGCCGGTATCCGGATGTGCACGTCGAACTCGTCTCGGCCGGCACCGGTCACCAGTACGCGCGGCGCGAGTCGACGGCGGGCGGGGTCGGGTTGGCGGTGGTGGGCAGCCGGGACGCGCGAGAACTGGCTTCGGTACGGATGCCGAACTGCCATCCCATCCTGGGCTATCCGGACTGCTCGATGGTCGTCGTCCGCTCGTGACCGACCTGCGCGACGGTGATCCGGCCGGTGTCCCGCCGGTTCACACCAGTCCACCCGCCTCGCAGACGATGATGTCGAAGCACGCCGACGGCGTGTTCTCGTCACCGGCCGGGGCCGTCAGCTCGGTGATCCCGGCCGCGCGTTCATGCGGGACGATCGCCAGCCCGATGTCGTCCCGGTGCCGGGCAAGGTAATTGAGGATGCTGCCCGGGAGCGCGACGGCGTGCGCGTCCAATTCGGGGTGGCGTCGGCGCCACGGCGCCAGCCGGCGTTCCCAGTGTGCCCGGACCAGCCGGTTCTTGTCGGCCACGGCCCGGTCGTCGTGGATGTCGGGGTAGCGGGAGGGCCAGGTTGCGACCACTCGCAGCGCGGCGCCGCGCAACAGTGCCTCGTCCACCCCACGCGCCAGGGTCAGTTCACCGGCCGGGCAGTCGCCGGCTTCGGCCACCACCCACCGCGCCGGGCCTGCGCCGTCGCCGGCGGCACGGATGATCGCCACCGGGCACAGAGCCGTCGGGACCACCGCCGCGGCGGTGGATCCGACCCGGCCGCTTCCGGCGCGGGTGGTGCCGGAGGACCCCACGCACAGCAGTGCGGCGTCGCGGGACTCGGCATGCAGCACGTCCGCCGGTGCGCCGCGCAGGATCTGGGCCTCCACTTTGACCGGCCTGCCCTGCGCCTCGACCGCGGTGACCGCGGTATGCACGATGTGTCCGGCGCGTGCCAGATCTCCGGCTCCGACCTCGGTGCCGTGGGCCGGGGTCACGGCGTGCACGAGCCGCAGTGGAATGTCCCGGCAGGCCGCCTCGTCGATCGCCCAGACGGCCGCGGCGGTGGCTGCCTCGGACCCGTCGATCCCCGCGATCACCGCGGGCGATCTCGGCACGGTGTCAGCCTCTGATCTCGAGCACGTCGGAGGCGGGGCGCCGCGGCGTCGGCGGGCCCAGGTCCGCGGTGGCCGGTGCCGTCCCCACCCGCACCAGCAGCTGGGGGGTGTCGGTCGACCCGGTCAGGGCCGCCACGATGTCGCGGCTCTCGGACACTTCGGTGAGATGGGTCAGCGTGCACGTCGCGAGGTCGGCGAGGGTGGCCTCCAGCAGCACCCAGGACAGCGCCTCACCGCACCGGACGTGGTCGGCGCGGGTGTCGTCGGCGGTGCAGAGCACCACGATCTCGGCCTGATCCTCGGTCAGCTCGGCGCGGCGATCGGACCGGCCGGCGGTCGGGAAGTCCCGGCTCATCGGCATGTGGTCGTTCTCGACCCCGGAGAGCAGCGCCGCCGCGGGAATCCCCTCGGCGACTTCGACATCGGCCGTCCAGCCGACCAGCTCGGCGTGGTAGGCGGAGTCGTAGCGGCGGGCCGACCGGGCCAGTTCGGAGGCCCGGATCAGTTCGGCTCGCGACTGGTCGGCGATGACGTGCAACGACACCCCCGCCGCGGCGGGTGCTGCGGTGAGCCGGCTCAGGAACGCGTTCCCGCCGATCGGCGCGGCGAAGGGCAACCGGTCGGTGCGACGGCGACCGATCGCGTCAGCGCGCCGGCGGTGGGCCTCGGTGACGAAGTCCATCGGGGTGAAGTCGACGGAGGCCAGCTGGTCGAGGTTGTTCGGGTTGGGGAATCGGTCGACGTTGCACGCCCAGCCGGCCGCGGCCATGGCCACCCGGAAGTGGTCGAGCACGGCGCCGCAGCTGATGACCAGTTCGCGTCCGGTGGGGTCGGTGTGCCGTGGTGCGGCGGTGCGGTCGAGGAAGAGCGACACCGCGGAGCCTTCGCTGACCCACCGCCAGGGCTGGCTGTTGTGCAGCGACGGCGCGCGCGAGGCCAGCGCCACCGCGTCGGTGATGACCGCGGTATCCACCGTCACGTCGCGCATGGCCCACCTCCTTCCGGTTCCTCAACGATGCCGCGACCGGCACCTGACCGGCAGGGCCAATGGTCCTCAACGCCGGGACCGGGTGACCCTGCCCGGCCCGTGCCGGGCCCGGGCAGGATCACCGTTATGGACGACGGGTTCTCGATGGCCGCCGGAAACCTCGGTGCCGAGGTGCACGAGACACACACCGGCCTGGTTGCGCTGGTCGGTGACCGGGCCTACAAGGTGAAAAAGCCCGTGGTCACCGACTTCCTCGACTTCGGGACCACCGAGCGTCGGGACCGCGCCTGCCGGCGGGAAGTGGAGCTCAATCGGCGGTTGGCGCCGTCGAGCTACCTCGGCGTGGGGTCCTTCCGGGCTCCCGGCGGGGACAGCGAGCCTGTCATCGTCATGCGCAGGTATCCGGACTCGCAGCGGCTCGCCGAGCTCGTTCGCGCCGGAGCCCCGGTCCAGCGCTGGCTCACCTCGATCGCAGAGCTGCTGGCCCGCTTCCACCGCGGCGCCGAGCGCGGACCGCACATCGACCGGGAAGCGAGCCGGGAGGTCCTGTCGCAGCGGTGGCAGCAGAATCTCAGCGAACTGCGCAGACATGTGGGCACCGTCGTCGCCGACGACGCCGTCACCGACATCGAGCGGCTCTCCGAGCGCTACCTGGCCGGTCGTGGCCCGCTCTACGAGCGGCGGATCGCCGGTGCTCACATCGTCGACGGCCACGGTGACCTACTCAGCCAGGACATCTTCTGCACCCCGCAGGGGCCGATGCTGCTGGACTGCCTGGAGTTCGACGACCGGCTGCGCTACGTCGACGGCATCGACGATGCCGCGTTCCTGGCCATGGATCTGGAGTTCCAGGGCCGTGGCGATCTCGCCGAGTTCTTCCTCGACGAGTACTGTCGGCAGGCCGAGGACTTCCCGGCGAGCTCGTTGCGGCACTTCTGCGTGGCCTACCGCGCGCTGGTGCGCGCCAAGGTGGACTGCGTGCGCGTCGGCCAGGGCCATCCCGAAGCCGGTGCCGACGCGCAGCGCCACCTGTCTATCGCGCGTGCGCATCTGCGCTCGGGCAGCGTGCAACTGGTACTGGTCGGCGGCGGGCCGGGCACCGGGAAGACGACGGTGGCCCGAGGTCTGGCGCAAGAGACCGGGGCACAGGTGATCTCCACCGACGAGGTGCGACGCGAGCTGCTGCGCGGCGGAGTGGTCGGTGGCGTTGTCGGAGAGCTGAATTCCGGGCTCTACGCCGCCGACAAGGTGTCGGCGGTCTACGACGAAGTGCTCAGCCGTGCCCGGGCGTGGCTGAGCGCCGGGCATTCGGTCATCCTGGACGGCACGTGGCGCGACGCGGACCAGCGGCGCCGGGCGCATGCCGTGGCGGCCCAGACATATGCACCGATCGTCGAATTACGCTGTACGCTACCGGTTTCCGACGCGCAGCGGCGGATCGTCGAACGCGGTGCGACGGTGTCGGATGCGACTCCGGAGACGGCGGCCGAGCTGGCCCGGTGGGACACCGAGTGGTCGGGTGCGCATCGGGTCGACACGGCGGGGCCGCCAGCCGATTCGGTGGCGCAGGCCCACCGGGTGTGCCTGGCCGCCGTCTGAACAATGCGGTCTGGACCATGAGGTCTGGCTCACGCGTCGCTGTCGTTGGGCGCCAGCGTGAAGTAGTTCTCCTCTTCCTGCACGAAATGCAGGCGCAGCAGCGCATACAGCCCGTAGAGACAGGCCAGCAGATCGTCGACCTGATAGGCCTGGATACTTCCGGCGCTCTCGGCCAGCTGCACATGGGTGCCGATGCGGTCGGCGAGCCGTTGGATCTCCGCGTGGGTCCTGCTCATGGTGGCGGTCGCCTCCCTGCTGTGCAGCGGAGCGGCCAGCGCCGGGTAAAGCCGGGTCTCCTCGGCCCGCTCGTGGGGCAGTATCCGCTCGGTGAGCAGCGTGTAGGACCGGATCACCGAGCGCAGCGCGGCGGCGTCGGGCCCCTGCACCAGGCGGTCGGCGCTGTCCCGGATCTGACCGAGTGAGTCACGCAGCTCGTCGTGCTCGGCGGAGAATCCGCGCAGCATGGTCTCGGTGCCGGCAGCGAGCTCGACCCTGGTCTGCGGATCGCCCCGCAGCGCGCGCAAGGCGTTGACGATCACCGCCACGTCGATGGCCTCCTGCAGCAGAGCCCCCGCCGCGGGCGGCAGCCACCCCAGCGCGGCGGCCGCCATCGCCAGCAGTGACAGGGCCATGCCGACCGTTGCGCTCTGCACCGCGATGCGCCGTGACCAGCGGGCGATGTCCATCGCGTCGGCGAGCCGGTCGAGACGATCGGTGGTGAGCACCACGTCGGCGGCCTCCGACGACGCGGTGGCGCCCCGCGCTCCCATCGCGACCCCGACCGTGGCCGCAGCCAGCGCCGGCGCGTCGTTGATGCCGTCACCGACCATCACGGTGACTGCACGCTCACGCTCGACGTGCACGGCGGCGACCTTGTCGGCGGGTGTCTGCTGGGCGTACACCTCGTCGAGGCCCAGCACCGTGGCGACTTCACTCGCCGGCTCGGCCCGGTCGCCGGTGAGCATCACCAGGCGGGTGAAACCGGCTGTGCGCAAGCGGCGCATCGTCCTCGGCGCCTGGCGGCGTAGTGGATCACGCAGCAGCACCGCCCCGATCGGACCGGCATCGACGCACACCCAGGCCAGCGCCGCGCTGTCCAGTCGGGCCCGGTTCACGGCGCGCTGTGCCCACGGCGATGTGGCGGCGGTGTCGTCGAGTTTGCCGACGGTGACCCGCTGCCCGTCCAGGACGGCGCTGACGCCGCGACCGGGCACCTCGGTGGCCTCGGTGGGCAGCGACAGCTGCACGTCGCGTGCCCGAGCCTCGGCGACGATCGCTTCGGCGAGCACGTGGGGCGACACCTGATCCGCCGATGCCGCCAGACGCAGAACTTCGGCCGGGTCGGTGCCGGGTGCGGCGACGACGTCGACGACCTTGGGCTGCCCCATGGTGAGTGTTCCCGTCTTGTCCATCACCAGAGTCGTTGCGTGGCCGAGGTTTTCCAGCGCGGCTCCGCTGCGGATCACCACCCCGGCCCGCGAGGCCCGGGACAGACCCGACACGATCGCCACCGGTGCGGCCAGCAACAGGGGACAAGGCGTGGCCACCACCAGCACCGCCACCGCGCGTACCGGCGAGCCGCTCAACAGCCACGCAGCGCCGGCCAGCACCAGCGCCAGCGGCAGAAAGTAGGCCGCGTAGCGGTCGGCCAGGCGCACCACGGGTGCGCTTTCGGCGCCGGCCTGCCGAGCCAGCCGCACGATTCCGGCGTAGGTGCTGTCTTCGGCCGTGGCGGTCGCGGCCAGCTCGAACACGCCACCGGCATTGACCACACCGCTGCGCACCGGCACCCCGACGCCACGATCCACCAGGACCGATTCACCGGTGAGCGCCGATTCGTCGAGCACCGCGACCGAGGCGACCACCCGGCCGTCCACGGGCACCACGTCGCCGGGTGCGACGACCAGCACGTCGCCGGGAGCCACCTCGGCGAGCGGCACCACGGCGATCTGATCGCCGCTGCGGCGACGCGCCGATTTCGGCGCCCGCTCCAGCAGCGCGGTGAGATCGCGGGAAGCGCGGCGGGTGGCTGCGGCGTCGAGGGCGCGTCCCCCTGCGAGCATCACCGCGATCAGCGCGCCCGCCAGGTACTCCCCGACCAACAGGGTGCCCACCAGCGACAGCACCGCGATGAGGTCGACCCCGAGCCGGCCGGAGCGCAGGGCCAGCAGAACCCACAGCGCCGCGGGCACGATCGCGACGAAAGTGCCTGCGGCCCAGCAATAGTCGGCGATCTGTGGCGCGCCGAGCAGCCATGCGACGCCACCGGCGGTCAGTGCGCCGACCGTGAGCGCCACCAACACCGGTTCCGGGGCGGGACGCCACCGGGGGACCGGCACCGTCAGCCTCGTACCACGGCGACCGGTGCCAGCGCCGATTCGGCGACCGAGGTACTGACCGAGCCCAGCAGCATGCTGGTGATACCGCCGCGGCCGCGGCTGCCGACCACCACCAACTGCGCCTGCTTGGACTCGTCGATCAGCCAGCGGGCCGGCCTGTCGCAGACGATCCGGCGACGGATAGCGACATCGGGGTAGCGCTCCTGCCACCCGGCCAGGCGCTCGGCGAGGATCTCGTGACCCTGCTGCTCGTACTGGTGCCAGTCCATCCCGAGGATCGGGAACACCGCGACATCGCTCCAGGCGTGCAGCGCCACCAGATCGACCCCGCGGCGCGAGGCCTCGTCGAAGGCGAACGCCGTCGCCTGCTCGGACGCCGGCGATCCGTCGACACCGAGCAGGATCGGCAGTTTCTCGTCGGTGCGCGACACCCCGCCCTCTTTGGTGATCACCACCGGGCAGCGCGCATGGTGCAGCAGTGCGCGGCTCACCGAGCCCAGCACCGCGCCGCCGACCGGACCCAGTCCGCGGCTACCGATCACCAGCAATTCGGCATGGTCGGATGCGTCGGTGAACTCGGGCACCACACCGTCGTGGCGCACGTCGACGTTCACCGGTGGCGGTGCCGATCCTGCCAGGGTGGCGGCCAGCGTCTCCTCGGCCTGTTTGATCACCCGGCGGGCATTGTCTTCCTGCCACTCGTAGAAACTGGCCACGACCGCCTCGATCGGCCAGGTGACCACGATCGGGGACACCACATGCAGCAACGTGACCGGGCTCTGGCGGAGCACGGCTTCGGCCGCGGCCCAGCGCACCGCGGCGTGCGACTCGGGTGAACCGTCGACACCGACGAGGATTCCGAGTTCGTTTGAGGATTTCGACATGTGTGCCTCCTTGGCTTGCTGGACGCGCTCAGGACCGCACCACGAGCGCCGAGGTGGCGCCGTGCCGAAGCACCGAGTGACCGTGTCCGACGATCTGCGCGACCTCGTCGGCGTCGGTGCTGCCGATGACGGCCAGCAGGACGGGCTCGTCGTGCTTCTTGAGGAAGTGCGCGACATCGGCGCGATTGGCGATCGGATAGACGCGGACCTCGGGATAACGCTCGTGCCAGGGCCGGATCTGCTGCTCGAGTGCCTCGGTCGACCCCGCCACCTGGCCGTCGCCGAGTGCCAACACCGGGGCCCGGCGCAGCCGCGCCTCCTGCAGCGCGTGCTCGACGACGGCGCCGTTCTCCGGACGGTCGGTGACCGCGACCACGATCCAGCTGAAACCCTGATCGCTGCCGTGCAGATCGGGGCGGATGACCGCCACCGGGCAGTGGGCCTTCTCCGCGACCTCGGCGGCCGTCGAACCGAGAAGGGACCTGGCGTACCGGCCGATGCCGAGGGACCCCACACAGACCATCTGGGCGTGCTTCGATGCCGACACCAGTGCGAGCGCGGCCGGGCCGTCCACCACCGAGGTCTCGACGTGCACCCGCTTGCCGGTGGCCTCGATCGCGGTCCGTGCCTCACGCAGACAGTCGTGGCCGCGGCGCACATCCTCGGCGTAGTCGGGTGCGCTGCGGTCGCCGGGTTTCGTCGCGTAGATCAACTGCACCGAGGTGTCCCGCCAGACCGCTTCGTCGACGGCCCACAACACGGCCCGCATCGCGGTCGGCGAACCGTCGATGCCGGCGACCACCGGCGGGGACGAGTTCTCGGTTGCCATGGTGTCCTCCGTTCAAACGCCCTGATGAGAAAGTATTGAGTGCCGACGCTGCGCCCTAGGGCCATTGGTCATCCGGCTGAACCGGGCGGCGCGCCGATGCACCCGGTGCGCATGACCACGGGTGCGGTGTGTTCGCTCGACGGCCCGGGAGGGTTCTGCGGCAAAGGACGGACCGTAGAACATCGACTTGGTGACATCCACCAGTACCAGATAGCCGAGCGCCAGTGCGGCCAGCGCGGCGAAGAACTGCCACGGCAGCGGAGTGAATCCCAGCTGACCGGCCAGCGGTGAGATGGTCAGGGCGATGCCGACGGTGATCGATGCGCCGGTCGCCACCACCAGCGCACCGGCGGGCCGGCTGCGAAAGAACGGGACTCGTTTGGTGCGGATGGCGAAGATGATCAGTGTCTGGGTGGCAAGGGATTCCACGAACCACCCGGTCCGGAACTCGGTCGGTCCGGCCTGCAGGACACCGAGCATGAGCCCGAAGGTGAGGAAATCGAACAGCGAACTCACCGGTCCGAACGTGAGCATGAACCGCCGGATGAAGGCGATGTCCCAGTGCGCGGGCGCACGGAGCTGGTCCTCGTCCACCCGGTCGGCCGGGATCGCCAGTTGCGAGCAGTCGTAGAGCAGATTGTTCAACAGGATCTGGCTCGGCAACATCGGCAGGAACGGGAGCACCGCGGACGCCGCCGCGGCACTGAACATGTTGCCGAAGTTGCTCGAGGTGCCCATCAGCACGTATTTGACGGTGTTGGCGAAGATGCGCCGTCCCTCGGCGACGCCCGTGGCCAGCACGCCGAGGTCCTTCTCCAACAACACCACATCCGCGGCGTCCTTGGCGACATCGGTTGCGGTGTCGACAGATATCCCCACGTCGGCGGCGTGCAGCGCGAGCGCGTCGTTGACACCGTCGCCGAGGAAACCCACGGAACGTCCGGTGCGACGCAGCGCCGAGACGATGCGGGCCTTCTGGGTGGGGGAGATGCGCGCGAAGATGGTGTGGTCGCGGGCGACCACCGCCAGCTCGCTGTCATCGAGGCGGTCCAGCTCGGCACCGGTCAACGTGCCCTTGGATGTCAAACCGAGTTCGGTGCAGACTTTTTCGGCAACCTGCGGGTTGTCGCCGGTGGCGATCTTCACCTCGATCTCGAGGGCGGCCAGTCGGGCCAGCGACTCCCGGGCGGCGGCCTTCGGGGTGTCGGCGAAGATCAGGAACCCCCGCAGGTCCAGCTCGCATTCGTCGTCGGGGGTGAGCACGTCGAGGTCATCGGCGGGGCGGGTGGCCACCGCGACAACCCTTCTGCCGTCGGCGAACAGCGCCGCCAGGGTGCGCTGTGCCTGCGGTCCGGCGTCGGCGCACCGGGCCAACAGCTGCTCGGGTGCGCCCTTGACCACCAGGATCCGTGACCCGCGGTCGTCGATCAGTGCCGAGCTGGCGCGCCGATCGTGGTCGAAGGGCAGCAACGCCACCCGTGTCACCCCGTCGAGTGGATCGCGGCCCGCCCACAGCGCGGCGTCGAGGTCGTTGGCGCTGACCCCTGCCGCGGCCGGGTCCAGGTCGGTGGCCATCAGTCCATACCGCAACACCTGGTCGGATCCGGTGCCGGCCGGTGTGACGGCGTCGAGGAAGACGACGCGGCCGTCGGTCAGCGTGCCGGTCTTGTCGGTGATGAGAATATCGATGTCACCGAGGTCCTCGATGCACACCAACCGCTTGACCAGCACCTTGAGCCCGGCGAGCCGCCGTGATCCGGTGGCCAGGCTGGTGCTGACGATCGCCGGCAGCAGTTGCGGTGTGATTCCGACGGCGATGGCGAGCCCGAACAGGGCCGCGTCGATGGGCGGTCGGCCGAGCAGCAGGTTGGTGATGACGATGATCACGGTGAGGGTCAGTGCCACCCGCAGCAGTAGGTACGAGAAGCGCCGCAGACCGATCTGGAATGTGGTCTCGGGCTGGCGCTCGCCCAGACCCACTGCGATGCGCCCGAATTCGGCCTTGGCTCCGGTGGCGAACACCACCGCGACACCCTCGCCGGCGCTCACCACGGTCCCCATGTAGGCCACGTTGCGGGTGTCGCCGAGGGTGCTGTCGGCCGGACCGGGGTCGCTGGACTTCTCCGTCGTGGTCGACTCGCCGGTGAGAATGCTCTCGTTGCATTCCAGTCCGGTGACGTCGACGAGGCGGACGTCGGCGGGGACCAGCTCACCGATCTGCAACCGGATCACGTCGCCGGGGACCAGGGTGCTGACATCACACCGTTGGAAGCGTCCGTCCCGGCGCACCACCGCGGTGTGACGCACGGTGGTGTGCAGTGCGGCCGAGGCCTTCTCGGCGCGGTACTCGTTGACGAAGCCGAGTCCGACGCTGACGATGAGGATGACCCCGATGATGACCGCCTGGGTGTCGTCGCCGAGGAAGAAGGACAGCAGCGCGGTCACCGCGAGCAGTGTGAGCACCGCGTTGGAGAGCTGACGGCGCAGCACGGCGGCGGCGCTGACCGCGTGCGTGCGGACCACGTTGGGGCCGGCGGCGGTCAGCCGCGCCGCCGCCTCCGCGCTGGACAGACCGTCGGCGGAGGTGCCCAGCAGCGCCAGCGCATCGGTGACCGAGAGGTTCGAGATGCGGGCGCGATCGGCGACCGCCGTCGCCGGTGCCGCCGTCATCGGGCGGCTTCGAGCATCACCCGTCGTTCGGCGGCGGCGATCACGCGCCGGGTGGCGTCGACCGCGTCGGGATTCACCGATACCGAGGTGATGCCCAGTCGCACCAGGTGTTCGGCGAACGCCGGATTCGTCGACGGCGCCTGCCCGCACAACGACGAGGTGATCCCGAATTTGTTGGCGGTGTCGATGATCCGGCGGATGGCGTGCAGTACGGCCGGATCGGACTCGTCGAACAGCTCCGCGCAGACATCGGAGTCGCGGTCCACCCCGAGCACCAGCTGGGTCAGGTCGTTGCTGCCGATGGACACCCCGTCGATACCCATCCCGATGTACTGCGGCAGCCAGTGCACGACGGAGGGGACCTCGGCCATCACCCACCGGTGCAGCCCGCGCTGGCGGCCCAGCGCGCTGGCATCGACGAGGGTCAGGCACTCTTCGAGCTCCCAGCCGGTGCGCACGAACGGGATCATCAGTGCGACATTCGGCGAGGACTCCCGGATCCGCGCCAACGCTTCCAGCTCCAGCGCGAACAGGTCGGGTTCTTTGATGTACCGGTAGCAGCCGCGGTACCCGATCATCGGGTTGTGCTCGACGGGTTCGTAGATGTCGCCGCCGATGAGTCCGCGGAACTCGTTGCTGCGGAAGTCGGTGGCCCGGTAGACCACCGGGCGGGGCGCGAACGCCGCGGCGATGCGCCCGACCGAGGAGACCATCTTGGTGATCAGGGTCTCCTGCTCGCCGCGTGCGATGAGGTCCCGCGGATGCCTGCCGCCCAGGGCCTCGGTCAGCATGAACTCGGCGCGCAGCAGTCCGACACCGTCAACCGGCTGGGCGGCAACGGCTTCGGCGTGTTCGGGCATGGCCAGGTTGACATAGAGTCTGGTCGCCGTGACCTCGGCGGCCGGAGCGGCGGGCGCCGAGCGGTCGGACACCGACACCACCGCCGGCTCGACGCGCCCCGAGACCACCTCGCCGCGGGCCCCGTCCACGGTCACCGTGGTGCCGTCGTGCAGATCCCGGGTGGCGGTGCGTGCGCCGACGATGCACGGAACGCCCAACTCCCGCGCCACGATTGCCGCGTGACACGTCATCCCACCGGTATCGGTGACCAGCGCGGCTGCGCGGCGGATCGTCGGCAGCCAGTCGGGGTTGGTCATCTGGGCGACCAGGATCTCCCCGGCCTGTAGGCGTTGGCCTTCGTCCGGCGTGGCCAGGACGCGGACCTGACCCGTCGCGATACCCGGGGCCGCGGCCAGCCCGCGGGCCAGCACCACGTGCTCGGTGGCCGTCGAGCGTTCGGCGGTGGTCGGCGGTGCGGTGTGGCCCAGCGTGGTGATCGGGCGGGCCTGCACCAGGATGGTGCGGCCCGCGGAGATCGCCCATTCGGTGTCCTGCGGGCAACCGCTGTGCTTCTCCATGGCGATGGCCAGCTGGGCGATGGCGCGCAGCTCGTCGTCGGCGAGCACCCGCGATTCGGCTTGCGCGTCGTCGAGGTGCACGGTCGCGTCATGTCCGTCCGGTCCGCGGACGATCTTGAAGTTCTTGCGGCCCAACCTGATGTCGAGCGGTTGCAGCGTCTCCTTGGACACGATGTAGGTGTCGGGCTCGACCTCGCCCGACACCACGACTTCGCCCAGTCCGTATGCGGCCTCGATCACGACCCGGTCCCGAGCGCCGGTGCTCGGGTCGGCGGTGAACGCCACCCCGGCCTTGTCGGAGGCGACCATCTGCTGGACCACGACGGCCATGGCGGGTGCGCCGAAGAACCCCCGGCTGGCCCGGTAGGTGACCACCCGCGGACTGAACAGCGACATCCAGCATCGGATCACGGCATCGACGAGGGCGTCGTCCCCGCAGACATTGGTGATGGTCGCGTTCATCCCGGCGAACGACGCGTCGGCGCCGTCCTCTCCGGTCGCCGAGGAACGCACCGCGACCACCGCATCCGGTCCCAGCGCGTGGTAGGCGGGCAACGTCAGTCGCCGGATCGCGTCGCCCATCCCGGCCTTGTGCACCAGACCCTGCATCCGGCCGCACAACTCGGTCAGCTTGCTGTTGTCGGCGACACTGTCGAGCGCTTCGCGGTGCAGCGCAGCCAGTTCGGTGTCCACCCCGCCGTGGCGCATGGAGTCCAGATAGCAGGACCGCAGCAGCACGAACCCCGGTGGCACCGGCAGCTTGGCAGCGACGAGTTCGCCCAGGTTCGCGCCCTTGCCGCCGGCTTCTTCGGCATCACGGATGGTCAGGGTGGAGATGTCGCGGATGTGGGAGTCCGCAGTTCCTGCTGTCATGGGCACAGCCTGCGCTCGTCCACCGCCGTTGCGTAGCGTCCGAGGACCGCGGGCCGGATGCCGAAAGTCCCCGATCCATAGGGCCGGAGGTCCCTGGTCGGTGAGCCAGGGACTTCGGGCCCTTCCCGGTGCCGCACCGGGCGCGCTGCGATGAAGTCGGTCGAGACGGGGAGTAGAGGAGAAGACAGCAATGGTGCTGCCGGTGTTCATCGATCCGCGCTACCACGACGCGGTGATCCTGGGACCGGGGGCGGGCGTGAGCGCGGATCTGGTGCGTCAACTTCAGGCCGTCGAGATCGCCGTCGCCGCCGTCGAGGGAAAACCCGACCCGGAGGTGCTGCACGCGACGGCCGGGCAGCTCGCGGTGGCGCCGGCACGGTGCGTGTTCGTCGACGGTGAGCCGGCGGGCATCACGGCGGCCCGCGACGCTGGTTTCGCCCTGGTGATCGGGCTGGATCGGGCCGGCTACGCCGACGATCTGCGGCACTGCGGTGCCGACGCGGTGGTGTCGGATCTGGTGGCGATCACCGTGCGGGACAGCTACCGGCGCATCTCCACCATGGCCGACGCGCTGCGGTCCTACAGCGAGATCGCGCCGTTGGTTGAGACCCGCAGGCCTGCAGTGCTTTTGGACTTCGACGGCACGCTGTCCGACATCGTCGGCGACCCGGCTGCGGCGGCGTTGCTTCCCGGCGTCAGGACAGTTCTGGCCGGGCTCGCGACCCGGTGCCCGGTCGCGGTGATCAGTGGGCGGGGCCTGGCCGACCTGCAGGCCCGGGTCGGGGTGCCGGGCATCTGGTACGCGGGCAGCCACGGCTTCGAGCTGGTGTCACCGGACGGTGTGCACCACGAGAACGAAGCCGGACTCGACGCGGTCCGGGCGCTCGCCGGTGCATTGTCCGAACTGCAGGCCCGGCTCGACGGAGTCGTCGGCGTGCTGATCGAGGACAAACGCTTCTCTGTCGCCGTGCATTATCGTCACGTCGCCGCCGACCGCGTCGACGACGTGGTCGCCGCGGTGCGGATCACCGCGCAGCGCAATGGGTTGCGGGCCGCGCCCGGGCGAAAGGTGATCGAGCTGCGGCCCGACGTCGACTGGGGTAAGGGCGGGACGGTCGACTGGATCCTCGGCCGGATCGACGGCACCGAGCTGCTGCTGCCCATCTACATCGGCGACGACCTCACCGATGAGGACGGTTTCGAGGCGGTCCGGCACAAGGGGATCGGTGTGGTGGTCCGCAATCCCGAGTCCGGCGACCGGCGCTCTGCGGCGCGGTTCGCCCTGGAGAACCCCGAGGCGGTCTGCCGGTTCCTGACCCGGTTGTCCGAGCAGCTTGCCGTCGAGCAGGACACAGCCAACGATCCGTGGACCCTCACGTTCGGCGGCTACCTGCCCGAGGACGAACGACTCCGCGAGGCGCTGTGCACGCTGGGCAACGGCTACCTGGCCGTCCGGGGGGCCGCGCCGGAGTGCTGCGAATCCCGATTCCACTACCCGGCGACCTATGTGGCCGGGGTGTACAACCGTCTCACCGATCAGGTCTCGGGTGTCACGATCGACAACGAGAGCCTGGTGAACCTGCCCAACTGGTTGCCCGTCACGTTCCGCATCGACGACGGCTCGTGGTTCGACATCGACGCCGCCGACGTCAGATCCTATGTGGCGACGGTGGATCTGCGCCGGGGCACCCTGACCCGGGAGTTCGTGGTGTCCGACGAGGCCGGACGGATCACCCGGGTACGGCAGCGCCGGCTGGTCGCGATGCACCGCCCGCACGTGGCGGCCATGACGACCACCGTGTATGCCGAGAACTGGTCGGGCCGGCTGGAATTCCGGTCCGTCGTCGACGGCGGCGTGCAGAACCACGGGGTGCAGCGATACCTGGAGCTCGCGTCACAGCATCTGGCGGTCGAGAGCATGCGGGAACTGTCGGCCGATTCGGTGCTGCTGGAGGCGCGGACGGTCGAATCGGAGATCCGGGTGGCGATCGCGGTGCGCAGCACGATCTCGGCCGTGCCGGAACCCGACTACCGTGTCGTGGGCGAGGACCGCAGCATCGGCCACCTCATCGCCGTCGATCTGTGCGCAGGTGACGATGTCACCCTGGAAAAGGTGGCCGCGGTGTTCACCAGTCGCGACCACGGTATCTCCGGACCGGTGGTGGCCGCCGAGCGCGAACTGGCCACCGCCGGTGGCTATGACGATCTGGAGTGGTGGCATCGGCTGGCATGGGCTCATCTGTGGGAGCGCTTCAACGTCGATATCGGTCAGGAGCCCGACCTGCTGCGGCTGGTGCGTTTGCACCAGTTGCATCTACTACAGACGCTGTCGCCGCACACCGCCGACCTCGACGTCGGGGTGCCGGCCCGGGGGCTGCACGGCGAGGCCTACCGGGGACATGTGTTCTGGGACGAGCTGTTCGTGTTCCCGGTGATGAACATGCGGTTGCCCAAGGTGACCCGTTCGCTGCTGCTGTACCGCTACCGGCGGCTGCCCGAAGCCCGCCGCGCCGCGCTACAGGCCGGTTACCGGGGCGCGATGTTCCCGTGGCAGTCCGGCAGTGACGGACGTGAGGAGAGCCAGCGCCTGCACCTGAACCCGCGTTCCGGGCGGTGGAATCCCGACGCCAGCGCGCGTGCCCACCACGTCGGATTGGCGATCGCCTACAACGTGTGGCAGCACTTCCAGGTCACCGGCGACTTCGGTTTCCTGATCGACTACGGCGCCGAGATGTTGGCCGACATCGCCCGGTTCTGGGTCAGCGCAGCCACATTCGACCCCGACCGCGACCGCTACGTGATCCGCGGCGTGATCGGGCCCGATGAATTCCACTCCGGTTATCCGGGTCGCGATTATGACGGTGTCGACAACAACGCCTACACCAACGTGATGGCGGTGTGGGTCATCGTGCGCGCGCTGGAAGCGCTGGAGCGGCTCCCGTTGTCCTACCGGTTGGCGCTGCTGGAATCGCTCGGCATCGGCGACGACGATCTGGAGCGCTGGGAGGATGTCAGCCGCCGGATGTTCGTCCCGTTTCACGCCGGGGTGATCAGCCAGTTCGAGGGCTATGAAGCTCTCCAGGAGCTGGACTGGGACGGCTACCGGCAGCGCTACGACGATCTGCAGCGCCTCGATCGCATCCTGGAAGCCGAGGGGGACAGCGTCAACAACTACCAGGCCGCCAAACAGGCGGACAGCCTGATGTTGTTCTACCTGCTGTCGGCCGACGAACTCTACGAGTTGTTCGACCGGCTCGGTTACCCGTTCGGTCCGGAGCAGATCCCGGCCACCATCGACTACTACCAGAAGCGCACCTCACACGGCTCGACGCTGAGCGCTGTGGTGCATTCCTGGGTGCTCGCGCGTGGCGACCGTCGTCAGGCGATGCACTATTTCCGGCAGGTGATGGCCTCCGACGTGGTCGACATCCAGCACGGCACGACGGCCGAGGGGATCCATCTGGCGGCGATGGCGGGTAGTGTCGATCTGCTGCAACGGTGTTTCACCGGTCTGGAACTGCGCCGGGACCGCATCGTGGTGGGGCCGCTGTGGCCCACCACCCTGGGTAGGTTGACGTTCACGTTCCGCTACCGCGGGCACCGGCTGCGGATCAGCGTGGTTGGGCGCAGCGCCACGCTCAGCGCCGAGCCCGGTGACGCGTCACCGGTGATCGTCGAATGCCGCGGTGACACCAGGACGTTGTCCGCCGGGTCGACCGTCGAATTCGTTCAGTGAGGCGCCGATTCGGTGGCGCAGTCATCCGGCGCCGGCATGCGTCCGAGGGACATCGAGCGGCGTCACTCAGCGGCGTCACTCAGCGGCGACGCGGGTTCCGGCGGCACCGGCGACGATGCGCGCGATATCGGTCAGGGCGCCGATTGCGGCCACGTTGCCGGTGTTGCGCACGAAGCGACAGGCGGCCTGCACCTTGGGCCCCATCGACCCGGCAGCGAACTCCATGGCCTGCAGTTCGTCCGGGGTGATCTGAGAAAGCAGGGTCTTCTCGGCGGTGCCCCAGCCGGTGTAGACCCCGTCGACGTCGGTGGCGATCACGAGCATGTCGGCGTGCAGTTGCTCGGCCAGCAGCGCCGAGGCCAGGTCCTTGTCGATCACCGCCTCGACGCCGTGGAGCTGGCCGGTGCCGTCGTAAACGGTCGGGATCCCGCCGCCGCCGGCACAGATGACGGTGACGCCGTGCTCGACCAGCGTCCGGATCGGGCCGATCTCGAAGATGCGCCGGGGTTGCGGGCTGGCGATCACCCGCCGGAAGTATTCGCCGTCGGGTGCGAACGTCCACCCGCTGGCCTGTTGCAGCTGCCGCGCGGTCTGCTCGTCGTAGACCGGCCCGATCGGTTTGGTGGGATGGTCGAAGGCGGGGTCGTCGGCGTCGACCTCGATCATGGTCAGCACCGTGGCCAGCGGCTGTTCGGCCGGTAGCACGTTGCCCAGCTCCTGTTCGATGACGTAGCCGATCATCGCCTCGGTCTGAGCCCCGAGGACATCCAGCGGGTACGGGGCCACCTCGCGGGCCACGTCGTGGTAGGCCGCCGCCTGCAGCGCCAACAGGCCCACCTGTGGGCCGTTACCGTGGGCGATGACGAGCTGGTTGCCGTCGGCGACGGTGGCGAGGGAACGCGCCGCCGACCGGATGTTGACACGCTGGTTCTCGGCGGTCAGCGGCTGACCACGGCGCAGAATCGCGTTGCCGCCCAGGGCGATGACGATCCGCATCGGGTCAGGACAGCGCCGACACGAGGACGGCCTTGATCGTGTGCATCCGGTTCTCGGCCTGCTCGAAGGCGATGTTGGCCGGGCTCTCGAACACCTCGTCGGTCACCTCGATCCCGCCGGCGAGAGCGGGATACTGCGCGGCGATGGTCGCACCGACCTTGGTCTCACAGTTGTGGAAGGCCGGAAGGCAATGCAGGAACTTCACTCTCGGGTTGCCGGCGGCGGCCATCAGATTCGTGTTGACCTGGAACGGCAGCAGTTCGTCGATGCGCTCGCCCCACGTCTGCACCGGCTCGCCCATCGAGACCCACACGTCGGTGTAGATGAAGTCCACCCCGTGTACCGCCTTGGCCGGGTCGTCGGTGATCAGGATGCGTGCCCCGGAGGTGGTGGCGAACTCCTCGCACATCGACACGTGATCCTCGTGCGGCCACAGGTCCGGGGGCGCGCCGATACGCACATCCATCCCGAGTTTCGCCGCGACCAGCAGTAGCGAGTTGGCGACGTTGTTGCGGCCGTCGCCGACGAACGCGAACGCGATGTCGGTCAACGGTTTCGGGCAGTGCTCGGTCATGGTCAGCACATCGGCGAGCATCTGGGTGGGGTGGAATTCGTCGGTGAGCCCGTTGAAGACCGGCACCCCGGCGTATTCGGCGAGCTCCTCGACCGTCTTCTGGCTGGCGCCGCGGTATTCGATGGCGTCGTACATGCGGCCCAGCACCCGGGCGGTGTCCTTCATCGACTCCTTGTGTCCGATCTGCGAGGACGCCGGATCGATGTAGGTGACGTGGGCACCCTCGTCGTGGGCGGCCACCTCGAACGCGCAGCGCGTTCTGGTCGAGGTCTTCTCGAAGATCAACGCGATGTTCTTGCCCGCCAGGCTCTGCCGGCCCAGGCCCGAGTACTTGGCCCTCTTGAGATCACGCGACAGGTCGAGCAGATAGTGCAGATCGCGGTCGGTGTGATGAATGAGACTGAGCAGACTGCGGTTTCGGTTGTTGAACGCCACGAGCTGTGCACTCCTCAGGTGTAGATCGGGTCCCGCAGGATCGGGCAGGTCATGCAGCGGCCGCCGCCGCGTCCGCGACCCAGCTCGCTGGCGTCGATGGTGACCACCTCGACACCGGCCTTGCGCAGCGCGGTGTTGGTCAGGATGTTGCGGTCGTAGCCGATCACCAGGCCGGGTTCGAGCGCGACGACGTTGTTGCCGTCGTCCCACTGCTCCCGCTGCACGCCGTAGACGTCGCCGGCGGTGGTGACGACGCGGAAGGTCACCCCGAGCGCGTCACCGATCGTGGGGATCAGCGCCTTCGGTTCGCGCCGGATGTCCAGGCCGGACGGGGCCCGGTCGTCGGGGCGCAGGCTGAACGGCACGATCCCGTCGACGATCGGGGCGTACGCGGTGACGAGATCGTAGTCGCAGAACGTGAACACGGTGTCGAGGTGCATCGCCGCGCGGCTCTTGGGCAGGCTCGCGACGATCACCCGCTCGGCCGCGCCGGCTGCGAAAAGGTTGCGCGCCACCTTGGTGATCGCCTGGTGCGAGGACCGCTCACCCATGCCGATGACCACCACACCCCTGCCGACCGGCATCACGTCGCCGCCCTCCAGCGTGGCCGAACCATGGTCGAGCGCAGCGCCTTCGGCATCTCCGAGCCAGATGTCGAACTTCTCGTCGGCGAAGGCGGGGTGAAATGTGTAGACCGCCGTGGTGAGCAGCGTCTCCTGACGGCGGGCCGGCCAGTACATCGGATTCAACGTCACACCGCCGAAGATCCACGACGAGTTGTCCCGCATGAACTGGGTGTTGGGCAAGGGACGCAGGACGAACCCCGCGGGGTCGAGTTCGCGCAGTGCCGCCAGGAAACCGCCCCCGACGTCCTCGGGCACGTCCTGGTAGGAGACCCCGCCGATCAGCAACTCCGCCAACCGATCCGCGGGCAGTTCGGCCAGCCAGGCCCGGATCTCGTGCCGCAATCCCAGTCCCACCTGGTCGTCGGTGACCTTGCGGTCCAGCACCCAGGCCCGGGCCTGCGGGATGGCCACCACCTCGGCGAGCAGATCCTGCAGTTCCAGGACCTCGACCCCGTGGTCTTCCATCTTCGCGACGAAGTCGAAATGGTCGCGGCGAGCCTGCTGAAGCCAGATGACATCGTCGAACAACAGCTCGCCGCAGTTCTGCGGGGTCAGGCGCTGGTGGGCCAGGCCGGGGGCACACACCATGACCCGCCGCAGCTTGCCGGTCTCCGACCACACACCGACCCGGGATCCGGGCATCACAGCACCACCAGGTTCCCGGTGGCCAACAGCCCGATCGCGACGACCGACGTCACCGCAACCACCCCGACCACCACCAGTTCACCCTTGGAGAACACCGGCAGCCTGCTCTCCCGGCGGGCCCACACATACAGCGCCGTGCCGACCAGATAGAACACCGCAGCGATCAACAGGTACTCCCAGCCACCGGCGTAGAGCAGCCACACCGCGTAGGCCAGGGCCACCACACCGATCAGCAGGTCGCGGGTCCGGCCCGGACCGGTCTCGTAGGTCTCACCGCGCACCGCCAGCAGCACCTGGTAGGCCGCCGACCACAGGTAGGGCAGCAGGATCAGGGAGGTCGCCAGGTAGATCAGGTTGGTGTAGGTGCTCGCGTTGGCCAGCGTCCACAACAGCAGCGCCTGCACGCACAGGTTGGTCAACCACAGCGCGGTGGCGGGCGCGCCGTGCGCGTTCTCCTTGGCCAGCGCCTTGGGCAGCACATTCTCCAACGCGGGCAGTCGCAGGATCTCGACGCACAGCAGCACCCAGGCGATCAGGGCGCCCAGCAGCGAGATGACCAGGCCGATCGAGATGAACGCCGCGCCCCAGCTGCCGACCTCGTTCTCCAGCAGCCCGGCCATCGACGGATCGGGCACCCCGGCCAACTCGGCCTGGGCCATCAGACCGTAGGACAGCAGGTTCACCATCAGCAGCAGCGCCAGTACCGCCGCGAACCCCAGCACCGTGGCGCGTCCGACGTCGGAGCGTCGGGCGGCACGCTGGGAGTAGACCGCGGCTCCCTCGATGCCGATGAACACCCACACCGTCACCAGCATCATGTTCTTGACCTGGGTCATGGTGTCCCCGAGCGGAACACCGTCGATCTGGGTGGTGCGGCCCCAGAAGTCGGCGGTGAACAGACCGGCTTTGAAGCCGACGGCCGCCAGGGCGATGAACACGACGATCGGGACCACCTTGGCGATGGTCACCACGACGTTGACCAACGCGGCGGTCTGCACACCCCGCAATGTCAGCGCGTGCACGATCCACAACACGACCGAGGCGCCGATGATCGCGGGCACCGTCGCGCCGCCTTCGAAGCCCGGGAAGAAGTAGCCCAGGGTGGAGAACAGCAGCACCAGGTAGGCGACGTTGCCCACCCAGGCCGACATCCAGTATCCGAACGCCGAGGTGAACCCGATGTAGTTGCCGAATCCTGCTCGGGCGTAACCATATACGCCACCGTCGACGTCGGGCTTGCGGGTGGCCAGGGTCTGGAACACGAAGGCCAGCATCAGCATGCCGACACCGGTGACCAGCCAGCCGATCAACAGGGGGCCGGGTGCCGCACTGGCCGCCATCTGCGACGGCAACGCGAAGATCCCGCTGCCAATCATCGATCCGACCACGATCGCGGTCAGCGCGGCCAGACCCAGACCCGGTCGGGGGCCGGCGCGTCGGGGTTCTGCAGGCGCGGGCATAACGGACTGTGACATCGTGTCTCCCACATCCGGAGGGGGCAAGGTCGCGGATGCCGCCTTGTCACGCTGAGGCTATGACAGCCGGTGGGCGCGCTGAGGGGTCTTTGGTCCTCGATCGCAAGCCGTTGGTCCCTGCGGCGGAATCACTTCCACCGCTCTCCGGAGAGTGGCGTCGCTGTGGTGCGGTGTCGCCCGATCTCGGTGCACACCGCTGCGACCACCGCAGGTACGACGGCGGCCACGGCGGGACTGAGGGTCGCGCCGAACCCGACCTCGGCCGCGTCGACGGTGAGGACGACGAGACGGCGCGGCATGCGCCCGAGCGCCTCCCCCAGCGCACAGGTGGCCGGTAGGTCGAGGGTGTGTGAGCTCACCGCGGCCGGCGCCGGGCCGGCGCCGGGCCGCCACCGCCGAATCCGGCCCGGGATCAGGTGTGCGCCGACCCCGGCGTCGACGATGATCGCCACGTCGACTCCGGTCCAGGCGGTGAGAAGCTCGGCCGGGTCACCGGTCGACGTCAGCACCCGCACCCCGTCGAGGGACGCCCGCTCGAGCTCGGTGGCGACCGCCGGGCCGATGCCGTCGTCGCAGCGGAACGGGTTGCCGATGCCGATCACCAGGACGGTCAACGATTTTCGACCTTCACGGTGAGGAAGTGGGCGGCGCACGAGATGCACGGGTCGTGGTTGCGGATCGACCTCTCGCACAGAGCGGTCAGCTCGGCGTCGTCGAGGGCCAGATTGGCGCCGACCAGTACCGCCATCTCGTGTTCGATGGCGGCCTGGTTCTGGGCCGTCGGCGGCACCATCGTCGCCGTACGGATCAGACCGTCGTCACCGATGTCGTAGCGGTGGTACAACAGACCACGGGGTGCCTCGCTGGCGCCGTGCCCGACACCGGCGCGTGCCGGCACCTCGACGTAGGGTCGCGACGGTCGTCGGTAATCTTCGATGAGCCGCAGCGCCTCCTCGATCGCGTACACCACCTCCACCGCGCGAACAACGATGCTGCGGAACGGGTTACGGCAGGTCGCCGCGAGTCCGGCAGCCGTCGCGGCCTGTGCCGCGATCGGTGAGAGGCGGGCCGAGTTCAACGAGTAGCGGGCCAGTGGGCCGGTCAGGTAGCGGGCGCCGTCCAGGGTGGCGTGCAGCGCCGTGGAGTGCGGCACCTGCGATTCCACCACGTGCTCGCCGAAATCCCGGACCGCGAACGCCGCCCCCGAACTGCGCGCCACGGTCCCGCCCTCGATCGGGTAACGGTCCGGAGCGGTCAACGCCAGGAACTCGTGATCGAACTCGGCGTCGGGGAACTCCAGCCGCGCGGTGCGCGCCACGGTGGACAGCGCATCGTCGAGGGCGCGGCGCAACAGCTCGGCCAGCGGCCGGAGCTGGGCGCGGGTCGGGACCGAGTAGAAACCACCGAGCCGCACGTTGACCGGGTGGATCGCGCGGCCACCGATCTGTTCCATCACCCGGTTGCCCGCCTTCTTGAGGGCCAGTCCGCGCTCGACGAGTTCGGCATGGTCCTTGGCCATCGCGATGATGTCGGGGTAACCGAGGAAGTCGGGCAGGTGCAGCAGGTAGATGTGCAGGGCGTGACTGTGGATCCACTCCCCGCAGTACAACAACCGGCGCAGCGCCACCAGCTCGGGGTCGACGGTCACCGCGCAGGCGTCCTCGATGGCGTTGCAGGCACTGACCTGATAGGCAACCGGACAGATACCGCATACCCGGGCGGTGAGGTCGGGCGGTTCGGTGTGGGCACGTCCTCGCAGGAACGCCTCGAAGAACCGTGGGGCCTCGTAGATGTTGAGCTCGACGTGCTCGACGACACCGTCGTTCAGGGTGACGTGCAGTGCGCCTTCACCTTCCACCCGGGTCAGTGCGCCGACGGTGAGGGTCCGGTTGCCGGTGTTCACCTGTCGGTCCGTCCGATGCTGTTGCGGGATTCGTCGTGACGGGATTCGGTGCTGCGGGATTCGGCGAACCGGGTGGCGTTGAACGTGGCGAACACCCGTTCGACGTCGGCTGCCGACATCCCGTCCCGGCGCAGCAGCGGGATCAGGGCCCCGGTGTTCGGTGACCCGGTGTTCGGTGACCCGGTGTTGGGTGACCCGGTGTTCGGTGATGCGGCCGGGCCGAAGCAGCCGTAGCAGCCCCGCGACAGCGACGGGCACAGCGCACCGCAGCCGGCGTGGGTCACCGGGCCCAGGCAGGGGGTGCCCTCGGCGACGACGACGCAGGTGACGCCGCGGTTCTTGCATTCGGTGCACACGGTTTTGGCGGGCAATCGAGGTTTTCTGCCCACCAGCAAGGCCGCAAGGGTCTCGAGGAGCTGACCGCGGTCGATCGGACAGCCCTGCAGTTGATAGTCCACCGTCACGTGTGCCGAAGCCGGGGTCGAGGTCGCCAGCGTGTCGATGTAGCGGGGTTGTGCGTAGACGATCGAGGTGAACTCGTCGATATCGGCCAGATTGCGCAGCGCCTGGATTCCGCCGCCGGTGGCACACGCCCCGATGGTCACCAGAATCTTGGACTGCGAACGGATTTCCACGATCCGCCGGGCGTCGGCGGCAGTGCCGATCGAGCCCTCCACCAGCGATACGTCGTAGGGGCCGGCGACGACCGTGCTGGACGCCTCCAGGAACGTGGCGATCCGCACCCGGCCTGCCAGCGTGAGCAATTCGTCTTCGCAGTCGAGCAGCGTGAGCTGGCACCCGTCACACGACGCGAACTTCCAGACCGCCAAGCTGGGCACATCCATCTACAGCTCCCTGATCTGCAGCAGTGGCCCGGCGACGTGGTAGCCGACGACGGGCCCGTCCCGGCACAGCAGCAGCGGCCCGAGCTGGCAGTGCCCGCACCAGCCGACACCGCACTGCATGTTGCGTTCGAGGGAGACCCGGATGGCGTTGGCCGGCAGACCTTTTCTCAGCAATTCGGCCGCGCCGCTGCGCATCATCACCTCCGGGCCGCACAGGTACGCCGCCGTGGCGTCCGGCCGCACCGCCAGCCGGCGCAGCGGTTCGCACACGTTGCCGGTTTCACCGGGCCAGCCCTGCACCGGCACATCGACGGTGAGGTGCACGTCGATGGCCTTGTCGCCCACCCAGTCGTCGAGTTCGTCGCGGTACAGAAAGTCCGCGCGGGACCGAACACCCACGATCAGCGTCACTCGGCCGAACCGGTCTCGCTCGGCCAGGGCGGCGTGCACGACCGGTCGCAGCGGTGCCAGTCCCACTCCGCCGGCGACGATGACCACGTCGGTTCCGGCCGCGGCCTGCTCCAGCCCCCAGCCGGTTCCGAAGGGTCCGCGCAGCCCGATGACCGAACCGGGCTGCGCGTCGTGCAGCGCCCGGCTGACCGCACCCACCGCCCGCACCGTGTGGGTGATGGTCGGGTCGGCCCCGCCCGGGACCCCGCTGACCGAGATGGCGACCTCGCCGACCCCGAACGCGTACATCATCATGAATTCTCCGGGTCTGGCCGGGGGCAAGGGCTCGTCCACCGGCGCCAGGCGCAGCGTCGCCGAATCGCGGTTCTCGCAGCTGCGGTCGACCACCCGGTAGGACACCGGCGCCATCGCGGAGTTCGGTGCGGCGAACTCAGTCATCGCCGGAATCCGCCAGGTCGGCCAGCGTGGCCATTTCCTCGGTGATGTCGATTCCGGTCGGGCACCAGGCGATACAGCGGCCGCACCCCACGCAGCCGGAGGTGCCGAACTGGTCGTGCCAGGTCCCGAGCTTGTGGGTGAGCCAGTGCCGGTACCGCGACGAACCGGACTGGCGCACGCTGCCTTCGTGGACGAAGGTGAAGTCGAATTCGAAGCACGACGCCCAGGTCAGCCACCGCTCGGCGTGGGTTCCGGTCAGATCGGTGACGTCCTCGGCGCTGGTGCAGAAGCAGGTCGGGCACACCATGGTGCAGTTGCCGCACGTCAGACACCGCGATGCCACCTCGTCCCAGTGTGGCGACTCGCGGGAGTCCACCAGCAGGCCGCGTAGATCGCCGACGGGCATCTGCCGGCCCATGTGCTGTGCCGCGTCGGCGACATCGTTTCGCGCGGAATCGATTTCAGGGCGATCGGCCTCGCGGTGGGGTACCCGCTCGAGCACCTCGGTGCCGGCCGCGCTGCCGATGTCGACGAGGTAGCGGGGACCTCCGGTGCCGGTTCGTTCGGTCAGGGCCAGGTCGTAGCCGGGGCCTGCGCCGGGACCGGTTCCCATCGAAGCGCAGAAGCACAGCGCCCCGGGCTCGGTGCAGTTCACCGCGACCACGAAGACCCGGCCGAGGCGGTCGGCGAAACTGCGGTCAGGATGTGCGGTCGCACCCAGCACGCCGTTGAGCTTCGCGATCGCGGCCAGGTCGCAGCCGCGGACCCCGAGGAACGCGTAGCGCACCGGATCCGGTGCCGGTGCGCCGTCGGAAGTCCACACCCGCTGCCGTGGCGGGTGGAGGAACTGCTTCCACGATTGGGGTCCCGCCGAATGGTTGAACGCCGCGTCGTCGTCGCGGCGGTGGAGCCGGTAGTGACCGGGGCCGACGTCGACCCCCCAGCCCCGCGGCAGCTCGTCGGCGCTGTCGAGCTCGGCAAGCGTGATCGCATTGCCGGACACCGTGGGGCCCACCACACGAAAACCCATGTCCTTGAGCACGGACACCAGCTTGTGCAGGCCTGCGGCGTCGATCACCGCGACGTTCATGGCCGCCATGGTGCCCCCGATCGCCCGGCGGCGTGCGACGGTTGGCCGAATAAGTGACCCAAGACTTGCGGGAAGTGACCCAAGACTTGCGGGAAGTGACCCAAGACTTGCGGGAAGTGACTTTGTGCCACAGCTTCCGGCATGGCCGGTGGCTACCGTCGCTGCATGACCACAGCGCGACGGGCCCTACGGGGTCAGCCCAGACGAGTGTTCCGCGATCGTCGGGAAGCCGGTCAGGTGCTGGCCGGCCTGCTCGGCGCTTACCGGGGCAGAGAGAAGGTGGTGGTCCTCGGTCTGGCCCGCGGCGGGGTGCCGGTGGCCTGGGAGGTCGCTGCCGCGCTGGGTGCTCCGCTGGATGCCTTCATCGTGCGCAAGCTCGGCGCGCCCGGGCACGACGAGTTCGCGATGGGGGCGTTGGCCAGCGGCGGACGGGTTGTCGTCAACGACGATGTGGTGCGCGCGCTGCGGGTGTCTCCGCAACAACTCAGGGATGTGGCCGAGCGGGAGGGACGCGAACTGCTGCGGCGGGAAGCGGCCTACCGTGCCGGTCGTCCACCGCTCGAATTGGCCGGTAAGACCGTGATTCTCGTCGACGACGGACTGGCCACCGGGGCGAGCATGCTGGCCGCGGTGCAGGCGCTGCGTGAGATGGAACCGGCTGAGATCGTCGTCGCGGTACCGGCGGCGCCGGAATCGACCTGTCAGGAGTTCGCCGCGCTCGTCGACGACGTGGTGTGTGCGTCGATGCCGACCCCGTTCCGCGCGGTGGGGGAGTCGTTCTGGGATTTCCGGCAGGTCAGCGACGACGAGGTGCGTGAGCTGCTCGAGACGCCGACGGTCGGTATCGCGACGGCGCGGATCCGCCTGGCCGAGACGCCCGCCGAGGTGGTCGACCGCTGCGCCGTCGACGCGCCGTCGGGTGTGCCACCGCGCGAAGCGCTCGAAGAGCTGATCGGTGATGCCCGCGTCGTGCTGATCGGTGAGAGCTCGCACGGCACCCGGGAGTTCTACGAGGCGCGGGCCGAGATCACCCGCTGGCTGATCGAGGAGAAGGGCTTCTGCGCGGTTGCGGCCGAGGCCGATTGGCCCGATGCCTACCGGGTGAACCGCTACGTCCGGGGCCTGGGCGCAGACGGTTCGGCCGAGGAGGCATTGAGCGGTTTCGAGCGATTCCCGGCGTGGATGTGGCGCAACACCGTCGTCCGGGATTTCGTCGGCTGGCTGCGTGCGGCCAACGCCGACCGCCGGGCCGAGGGCGGCCGGGAGACCGGGTTCTACGGATTGGATCTCTACAGCCTGCACCGGTCGATGCGCGAGGTGATCGGATACCTGGAGAACGTCGACCCGGCTGCCGCGCAGCGGGCCCGCGACCGGTATGCCTGCTTCGACCACACCTCTGCCGACGACGGCCAGGCCTACGGTTTTGCCGCGGCGTTCGGCGCCGGGTTGTCCTGCGAACGCCAGGCGGTCGAACAGCTCGTCGAACTGCACCGAAATGCGGTGGAATACCTGCGCCGCGACGGCATGATCGCCGAGGACGAGCTGTTCTACGCGCAGCAGAACGCCCAGACGGTTCGCGATGCCGAGGTGTACTACCGCGCGATGTTCGGTGGTCGGGTCACCTCCTGGAATCTGCGGGACCGGCATATGGCCGACACCCTGGAGGCGCTGCTGCGGCACCTGGACCGGCAGGGCGGACCGGAGCCGGCCCGGATTGTGGTGTGGGCACACAATTCTCATGTCGGCGATGCACGGGCGACCGAGGTCGGCGCCGACGGTCAGCTAACCCTGGGGCAGTTGGCGCGGGAGAGATTCGGGGACCAGGCGCGTCTGATCGGCTTCACCACCTACTCGGGCACCGTCACGGCCGCCTCCGAATGGGGTGGTGCCGCCGAGCGCAAGGTGGTCCGGCCGGCGCTCAACGGCAGCGTGGAGGAGTTGTTCCACGAAGTGGACCGGCCCGAGTTCCTGGTGTCGGCGATGATCAGCCGAGCTGTCGCCCAGCCGCTCGACGACGTGCGGCTCGGCCGCGCCATCGGCGTCATCTACCTGCCCGCGACCGAACGGCAGAGCCACTACTATCACGTCCGCCCCGGTGAACAGTTCGACGCGATCATCCACATCGACAGGACCAGCGCGCTCGAACCGCTCGAGATCGACAGCCTGTGGGTGGCCGGCGAGACGCCCGAGACCTATCCCAGCGGGCTATGAGCGGCGCGGCGATCGTCACGTTGACGATGAACACCGCGCTCGACGTCACCGCCGAGGCCGACGAAGTCATTCCCACCGAAAAGATCCGTTGTCGCGCAGAGCGTTACGATGCCGGCGGGGGTGGCGTCAACGTGGCGCGCTTCGCTCGCGCACTCGGGGCCTCGGTCTCGGCGGTGTTCACCGCCGGCGGGGCGACCGGGTCCCGGGTGATCGACCTCGTCGACGCCGCGGGCGTTGCAGGAGTCCCGGTGGCCATCGCGGGCTCGACGCGGGAGAGCTTCACCGTCAACGAGTTGGCCAGCGGCAAACAGTACCGCTTTGTGCTACCCGGGCCGGTCCTGACATCCGATGAGCAGGCACGCTGCCTGCAGGTGCTCCGGCAGGCAGCGGCGTCGGCGGCCTACGTCGTCGCCAGCGGCAGTCTGCCGCCGGGGGTTCCGTCCGACTTCTATCAACGAGTGGCCGAGATCTGCAACCAGACCGGCGCATTGCTGATCCTCGACACCTCCGGCGGCGGGCTTCGTCATGTCACCGCCGGTGTCCACCTGCTCAAGCCGAGCGTTCGTGAGCTCCGCGAGTGCGTCGGCCGTCCGCTGCGCACCGAGGCCGAACAACTGGCCGCCGCCCGGGAACTCATCGCCGCCGGCATCACCGACGCGGTGGTCGTATCGCTGGGCTCCCAGGGTGCGATGCTGGCGACAGCAGCTGACAGTGAACGGTTTTCGGCCGTTCCGGTCACCGCGGTCAGTGGTGTGGGGGCCGGTGACGCGCTTGTCGCCGGCATCACGGTCGGACTGGCGCACCGCTGGCCGCTGGCCCGGGCGGTCCGGTACGGAATCGCCGCGGCTTCGGCGAAGCTGCAGACCCCGGGCACCTCGGTCTTCGGCCGCGAGGACGTCGACCGATACTTCGAAGCGCACCTACCATATTCAAGGCTGTGACGTGGTAATTCGCGTCGAGTTGTCACATTCCCGTTTCGTTGGTGGCACGATGGACCCGTGACCGGCGAGGGGAAGTCGGACGCTGAGACCAGCATGCGTCCGCTGCGGGACACGCTGTCGCAGCTGCGGCTGCGTGAGCTTCTCAACGAAGTTCAGGACCGCGTCGAGCAGATCGTCGAAGGCCGGGACCGGCTCGACGGGCTACTGGACGCGATGCTGGTGGTGACCTCCGGGCTGGAACTCGACGAAACCCTGCGCACCATCGTGCGCACCGCGATCGAGTTGGTCGACGCCCGCTACGGCGCGCTCGGGGTCCGCGGACACGACCACGAACTGGTCGAGTTCATCTATCAGGGCATCGACGAGGCCACCCGTGAGTTGATCGGGCACCTGCCCGAAGGGCGCGGTGTGTTGGGCGTACTGATCGATGATCCCAAGCCGATCCGGCTGGACCGGATCTCCCAGCACCCGGCCTCGGTGGGTTTCCCGGCCGATCACCCACCGATGCGCACCTTCCTCGGAGTGCCGGTGCGCATCCGCGACGAGGTGTTCGGCAATCTGTACCTGACCGAGAAGGCAGGCGGGGCACCCTTCAGCGAGGACGACGAGGTGCTGGTCCAGGCGCTGGCGGCCGCGGCGGGCATCGCGATCGAGAACGCGCGGCTCTACGAGCATTCCAAGATGCGGCAGTCCTGGATCGAGGCCACCCGCGACATCGGCACCGAGATGCTTTCCGGAGTCGATCCGTCCACCGTGTTCCGGCTGGTCGCCGACGAGTCGCGACACCTCAGCGGCGCCCAGTCCACACTGGTCGCGGTGCGTCCCGACCTCGATGACCTGACCGGACCGGTCGACGAGCTGGTGGTGGCCGCGACCGCCGGTGACAGCCCGGCAGCTGCGTTGACAGCGATCCCGGCCGAGGGTGGCGCGATCGGCGATGCCTTCGGCGGCAGGACGCCCCGGCGCTTCGATGCGCTGCAACTCGACCCCGAGCACGCGACACCCGGCCCGGCGCTGGTGCTGCCGTTGCGGACGACCGACTCGGTGGCCGGGGTGCTGGTGGCGCTGCGGCCGGATGGGGCGCCGCCGTTCAGCGCCGACGAACTGGACATGATGGCGGCGTTCGTCGACCAGGCGGCGCTGGCCTGGCAGCTGGCCACCACCCAGCGCCGGCTGCGTGAGCTCGACGTGCTCACCGACCGCGACCGGATCGCCCGCGACCTGCACGACCATGTGATCCAGCGGCTGTTCGCGGTGGGGCTGGCGCTGCAGGGCACCATCCCGCGGGCCCGATCGGCCGAGGTCCAGGGACGGCTCACCGAATGTGTGGATGACCTGCAGCAGGTGATTCACGAGATCCGGACCGCGATCTTCGACCTGCACAGCGGGCACGGCGGCAGCACCCGGCTGCGCCAGCGCCTCGATGAGGCCATCGCCGCGTTCAACACCCCCGGGGTGCACACCACCGTCCAGTTCTCGGGACCGTTGTCCGTTGTCGACGGCGTTCTGGCCGACCACGCCGAAGCCGTGGTGCGCGAAGCGGTCAGCAACGCGATCCGCCATGCCGAGGCGACCAGCCTGGCGGTCAGTGTCTCCGCGGCGGATCTACTGTCCATCGAGGTGGTCGACGACGGCCGGGGCATCCCCGCCGACATCACCGGAAGTGGGCTGACCAACCTGCGGCAGCGGGCCGCCGACGCAGGTGGCACGTTCACCGTCGAACCGGGTCCCGCCGGCGGCACCCGGCTGTACTGGAGTGCGCCACTGAGGTGATGTCCGGGCGGGCTATCGGGCAGGGTCGGTGAACGCGTCCAGCACGGTGGCATCGGTCATCAGGCCGTTGGTGTACAGCTCCAGAGCCGGCGTCAGCATGTCGGCGGCATAGTCACGCAGCACCGCAGCCATATCGCTGGGGGTGCGATGCCGCCGCCGGTACAGCAGGAAACCCCCGGCGTTGTTGAGCGCCAGGAACATCGCGCGCGCCCGCGGGTTACGACTCGGGGTAATGGTGCCGGCGCGGACCCCGTCGTCGAGGTAGTCGACGGCGTTCTCGATCATTCGATCCAGCAAGTCCGAACCCAGCCCCTGACCGTCCTCCATGCTGCGAACCAGGTAGGCCATCAGCGGGGCATACGATTCGATGCCGGCGAGCGCGGCCAGCCAGGTGCCCGGGTCATGTGACTGCAGCGCCCGGGCTTTCGAGGTGCGGATGGTGTCCACCACGTAGTCGTCGCAGGCCCTGATGAGATTGCGCTTGGAGCCGTAGAGGTCGAATACCACATCCTGGCCCACACCCGCGGCCGCGGCGATGGCCCGGACCGGCGTCCGAAACCCGTGCGCCCCGATCTTCGCGATCGCCGCATCGCGCACCTGGGCACGTAGCTGTTCCTCGGCGCCGTGCACGGCGGTCTCGTTCTGGTCCACCGCCTGTTGTTGATCCAGCACGGTCATGGTCAGCTCCTCAGGTCACCGGTGTCAGCGTCCGGGCTTCAGCGTCGTCGTTCTTCAGCATCGTCGTGGACGCAACCAGACCGTTAGGGCCGTTGGGTGTCCCGATCGGGGGAGAAAGTCCCTCGCGCGCCGCGCTCCGGACGCGCTGCTCGGGAGGGACTTTCGCCCCCGCCGCCGAGGGCATCGTGCCCTTCCGATGCGCGTCCGTTCGGCGCAGTATCGGTGCGCACCGAAGGGGGATCGATGACCGCCGCGACACACCGGGGCCCGGCGTCGCGACGCCGACCCGCCCAGGTCCGGCGCCGCGACGGGACGCTGGTTGCGTTCGACGTGAGTCGGATCGAGTCGGCGGTCTCACGCGCCGCACGCGAGGTGGCCTGCGAGGACCCTGACATGCCGGCCACCGTGGCGGCGGACGTCGCCGACGCGCTGGGGCCCGGCATCGCACCCGTCGAGACGATCCAGGAGCAGGTGCAGGCCCGGCTGGGGGAGGCCGGACTCGGCGACGTCGCCCGCGCCTACATCATCTACCGGCAACGCCATGCCGAAATCCGTTCGGCCAAAACTCTTCTCGAAGTTCGCGACGAACTGAAGCTCAGCCTGGCCGCGGCGACCGTACTGCGCGAACGGTATCTGCGCCGCGACGAGCAGGGACACCCGACGGAGTCGACCGGCGAGATGATGGACCGCGTCGCGAGCTGGGTCGCCGCCGCCGAGGACCAGCACCGCCCGGGATCTTCCGGACAGTGGGCCGAGCGGTTCGCGACGACCCTGCGCCGCCTGGACTTTCTGCCGAACTCACCCACCCTGATGAACGCCGGCACCGAACTCGGCTTGTTGTCGGGCTGCGTGGTGCTGCCCGTGCAGGATTCGCTGCGGTCGATCTTCGCCGCGCTCGGTCAGGCCGCGGAGGTGCAACAGGCCGGCGGCGGAACCGGTTTCGCGTTCAGTCGGGTGCGGCCCGCCGGAGACCGGGTCGCAAGCACCGGCGGCTGCGCCAGCGGGCCGGTGTCATTCCTGGGACTCTTCGACACCGCCGCCGGGGTCGTCGCCATGGGCGGCCGCCGGCGCGGGGCCTGTATGGGTGTGCTCGACGTGTCGCACCCCGACATCCGGGAGTTCGTCACGGCGAAGGCGCAGTCGCCGGACCGTCTGTCGCAATTCAATCTGTCGGTGGGCGTCAGCGATGCCTTCATGCGCGCCGTTCGGGGCGACGGAATGCACCGCCTGGTACACCCGCGCACCGGACGCACGGTCGCCACGATGCCCGCGGTCGAACTGTTCGGCACCATCTGCGAGGCGGCGCACGCCTGCGGCGACCCGGGGCTGCTGTTCCTCGATCCGATCAACCGGGCCAATCCGGTTCCCCGGCTCGGCCGTATCGAGGCGACCAACCCCTGCGGTGAGGTGCCGCTGCTGCCGTACGAAAGTTGCAACCTCGGCTCGATCAACCTGGCCCACCTGGTCGCCGGTGACGGTGTCGACTGGGACCGTCTGGCCGACGTCACCGCGCTGGCCGTGCGCTTTCTCGACGACGTCATCGACGTCAGCCGGTACCCTTTCGACGAGCTGGGCGCGGCTACCCGGGCCACCCGCAAGATCGGCCTCGGCGTCATGGGTCTTGCGGAAATGCTTGCCGCACTGAGAATTCCGTATGACAGCGACGAAGGGGTGCGGCTGGCCGGTGCGGTGATGAGTCGCATCCAGCGCGCCGCGCACGAGACTTCGCGGCAGCTGGCCGCCGACCGCGGCCCGTTTCCGGCGTTCGCCGACAGCCGGTTGGCGCGGGGGCAACCCCGGCGAAACGCACAGGTCACCTCGGTGGCGCCGACCGGGACCATTGCACTGATCGCGGGCACCACCGCCGGGATCGAACCGATGTTCGCGATCGCCTACACCCGCGCCGTCCTCGGCAGACACCTGCTGGAGGTCAACCCGTGTTTCGACCGGCTGGCGCGGCGGCGGGGCTTCTACACCGAGGAGTTGGTCACCGAGATCGCGCGCAGTGGCGGGGTCCGCGGTCATCGGCAGCTGCCCGCCGATGTGCGCGCGGCGTTCCCGGTCGCCGGCGAGATCGCACCGCGGTGGCACCTGAGCATGCAGGCGGCGGTGCAGCGACACGTCGATGCCGCCGTCTCGAAAACCGTGAACCTGCCCGCGGAGGCGTCGGTCGAGGATGTCCGTGCGATCTACCTTTCCGCCTGGTCGGCCAAGGTCAAGGGCATCACCGTCTACCGGTATGGGAGCCGCCCGGGCCAGGTGCTGACCTTCGCCGCGCCGGCACCGGCGCTGGCCCAGGCCGGCCCGGATTTCAGTGGGGGGTGTGTGGGCCGGTCCTGCGAGATGTGACCGTCGGAGGCCGGGGTCACGTGGCTGCGGACTGGTGTGCCAGATGCCGGACGAACCAGTCCCGGGCCAGGGCGGCGGCCTGCTCCAGGGTCCCGGGCTCCTCGAACAGATGCGTCGCACCGGGTACCACGGCGACCCGGCATTCCCCCTGAATCGCCTGCTGTGCCTGGCGATTCAGTTCGAGCACCAGCTCGTCGCGTTCGCCGACGATCAGCAGGGTCGGCGCGGTCACCTCGCTCAAGTGCGCGCCGGCCAGGTCGGGCCGGCCCCCGCGGGACACCACCGCTGCGATGTCGGCCCGCTCGTCCGCCGCGGCGGTCAGGGCCGCGCCCGCGCCGGTGCTGGCACCGAAATAGCCCACGGGCAACGAACGGACTTCCGGGCGGATCGCCAGCCATTCGGTGACGTCGAGGAGTCGGCCGGCCAGCAGCCCGATGTCGAACACGTTGGCGCGGTCGGCTTCTTCGGCCGGAGTGAGCAAGTCGAAAAGCAGAGTCGCCAAACCCGCTGCGTTCAACACCTCGGCGACATAGCGGTTGCGGACGCTGTGCCGGCTGCTTCCGCTGCCGTGAACGAACACCACTACACCTCTGGCATCCTGGGGGACCGTGAGATAGCCGTCCACGGCCACCGTGCCGGCCGGAATCCGGACCGGGGCGTCCACGATGCCGGTGCTGCGCCGGCGACCCGCCTCGGGGTCGTGGGTGCGTGACATATCCCTACCTCTCTTTCTCGTCCTTGTCGTCCTTGTCGTCCTTGTCGTCCTTGTCGGTCGTTGTCGCGTGGTCTGGGCCGCGACGTCGGTCCTGATCGGGGTCACGGCGCGGCGGTGTCAACCCGCCGTGGATGACGGTGTCGGCGAGGTCGGCGAGCTTGCGCTGCTGGGCGTGGGCGTAGGCGCGCAGCATCTCGAATGCCTCATCGACCTCCACACCGGTCCGTTCGGCGATGACGCCTTTGGCCTGTTCGACCGCCAGGCGACGGTTCAGCGCAGTCTGGAGGCCTTCGATGAGCAGCTTGTGTTGGCCCGCGGTGCGTTCGTGAAGCAGCGCGATGGCGGCGACATCGGTCAGCGCCTGCCCGACGGCGAGGATGTCGTGGTCGAGATCGCCCGGGGCGATGCTGAACAGGTTCATCCCGCCGATGAGCTCATCGCGCAGACGCATCGGCAGCGCATGCACGCCGGCGAATCCCGCGGCGAGCGCCTCGGGGGCGAACAGCGGCCAACGCGCGGTCTCGGTGCGCAGATCCGGGCAACTCACCGCAAGCCCCGACCGGTAGCAGTCCAGATAGGGCCCCTCGCTGTTCTGCAACTGCGAAAGTTCCAGAACCTGGGCCTGTTCGGTGGATGCGGCGATGACGTTGAGCCCGCCGTGGCTGTCGGCCAATAGCAGACCGACCGCGTCGACGCCGAGGATTTCCTGTGCCCGGGCCGCGATCAGGTGCAGCAGATCGACGAGGTCGAAGTCCGCGACCAGGATCTCGGCCAGCTCGACGAACGTGCTGGTGACCGACGGGTTCGGACCGGCGGTCATGACGGTTCGTCCTGGAAACGCAGCCGGCGTTCCACCACCGCACGCGCGACCGCCGGCAGCGGCAGGTGCTGGCAGTAGGCATGTGCCCGTAATCGGACCAGCGCGTCGAGCACCGAGATGCCCAGCTGCACCGACACCATTCCGGCCGCCTGATGTACCTCGGCACGCCACAGCGCCGGGGTCTGACCGTCCGAGATCGCGCCTTCGGTGGAGGTGTCGATCCCGCTGCGCGTGTCGAGCACGAGCAACAGTGCGGTATCGGCGTAGATCAGCGCGTCCACCAGGTCGTCCCGGCTGAAGTCGCGGGGGGCATCGCTGTAGAGGTTGAGCGCACCCACGTGGATCGCGCCGAGCGCGAGCGGGAAACTGTGCACGGCCCGAACTCCCAGCGGGGCCACCTCGGGGGTGAACACGGGCCACCGTCGCCGGACGGCGGCCGACGATAGATCGTCGACGAGTACCGGTTGGCCGGTGGCCGACGCATCGATGCCCGGCCCCTCGCCCAGGGTGCTCTGCAGGTCGTCGGCCTCGCCGGCGTGGTCGCCGGTGAAGTACACCGGCTCGAGTGTGTCCGGCGATGTCGCGAGCATCAGCCCGGCCCCGCTCACGGTGAGCGCATCCACACATTCCCCGCACGCGTGCTGCGGTGACAGCGCTGTCTTTTCGCGCATCGCGCGCAGCGCGACTGCCGCCCAGATCCCGGCGGCGCGGTCACTGTCCATCGCTGCCCGCGGTCATTCGTCGTCGTCGATGATGTGCACCGCGGCCTCCTCCGCGGAGGCGGCCCCACCGCTGATGCCGACATCGTCGGCGACCAGATCGGCCTCGCAATCCTCACCGAAACCCAGGTCCGGAGCGACCAGCCGGCCGGCCCGGCTGCGACCGACCTCACGCCGACGCGGGAACTCCGTCTCCCGTTCTGCGGCATCGGAACGTTGCCGCTCGTCGTCGTCGAACAGCGTGTTGATCCGCGCGGCCGGATCTGCTTCCTCGAATTCACCACGGCTGTAGCGGTGTTCGGGGGGTGAGAAACCTTCGTCGAGGATGTCGTCGAGGCCGCGGTCGACGAGGGTGTCCTCGGGCTGCAACTGGTCGTCGTCGTCGACGCTGTACTCGCCGGCGGCGAAGTCCGATGTGCTCATCGCGGTGTTCTCCTCACTTGCGCGCAACCACGCTCGCGTTGCCGTACCTGGAGTCTGATCCTCTTGTGCGGCCTTCCCCAGAGGTCTTTTGGCACCAGATTCGCGACCAATGCCTCCACTTGGCGCGGGCCGTGGCGGTTACCGTGACAGCATCGTCACCCTCCGAAAGGAGCCGGCATGTCAGCAGCGACTGCACCGCACGGAGTCGTCGTCGGGGCCGACGGATCCCCGTCATCACTGGCCGCGGTCCGCTGGGCGGGTGAGGAAGCCCGGCTACGCCACGTCCCCCTCACCATCGTCCATGTGGTCTCCGACGCGGGAGCCGGGGAGGAGCCCGGAGGCGAGGCGGCCCAGGTGTTGGCCGAAGCGGTATCGGTGGGACGCGCCGCGGTCGGCGGTGACACCGGCACTGTCGTCGAGACCAGGCAAATGCACGGAAAGCCGGTGCCCGAACTGGTCGACGTCTCCGCTGCCGCGCAGATGGTCGTGGTGGGAAGTCACGGACGGACGGGGCGGCGTGATCGCGCGGTGGGGTCGATCGGCGTCGGGCTGCTGCACCACGCCCGGTGCCCGGTCGCGATCGTGCACGACGACGTGCCACCGAAAGCGGGGCCCGGGCGGCGGCCGATCCTGGTCGGCATCGACGGCTCGCGGACCTCGATGTCGGCGGCGGCGATCGCGTTCGACGAGGCGTCCCGACGGGCGGCCGATCTGTTGGCACTGCACGTGTGCAAGGACGCGGACACCCCGGCCGCGCACGACCCTCAGTCCTCGACGCTGGAGCGCGAAGCCGAGGATTTCCTGCGTGAGACACTGTCCGACCTGCAGCAGCGGTACCCGGAGGTTGCGGTGCACCTGCTGGTGCGCTTCGCGAATCCGTCGCGCCAGTTGCTGATTCAAGCCGAACGCGCCGAACTCGTGGTCTTGGGCAGCCACGGCCGGGGCGCCCTGGCCGGGAAGCTGCTCGGATCGGTCAGTACGGCCGTCGCGGAGGGCTCCCGGATCCCGGTGATCGTCGCCCGGCGGACCTAGACCGTCACGGTGACTTTCGGCCCTGTCCGGGTACTGTGCCGCCGCGGTCTGCTGTGGGGAAACGGCAGGAGGCGCACATGAGCACCACATCCAAAGTCCCGGGGTCGGCGAAAGTTTCGGGACTCGAACATGCGATGCACTCGGCGCACACCTGGGTCAACGAGGTCGCCCGGGAATTCGACACCGACGATCGGGAATTCGCCTACGGGGTGTTGCGGGCCTGGCTGCACACTCTGCGGGACCGGCTCACCGTCGAAGCGGCCGCGCACTTCGCCGCGCAGCTGCCCGACCTCATCAGGGGGGTGTATTACGCGGGATGGGATCCCGGTGCGGTGCCCGTCAAGTTCGACGAGAAGACCTACATCGTGCGGTTCGCACGGGATGCCCACATCGCGGTGCAGGATGTGCCGAAGGCCGCCTCGACCGCGACCGCGGCGGTGCTGCGGTTGCTCCCGCCGGCCCAACTCACCAAGGCCCTGGACCAGTTGCCCGCCGATGTCAGGGCAGTCTTGCGGCCTTGAGCAGGGGTCCCCACGCGACATCGACGACGGCGTCGAGCGGGTCATCCGCCGGCGCCGGCGTGCCCTGAGCTTTGGTGAGGAGCGCGGTCGCCAGCCGCAACGGGGCCACGTTGTGGCGCCGCGCAGTCCCGATGAGGTCCAGCAGTGCGTCGTCGAGGCTGCACTGTTGCAGCGCGACCAGAATGCCCTGGGCCGCGCACAGGGTGCGGCGGCCGTCGGTGACCGTCATCGCCGGTCACCCCACGAGGTCGCCGAGGAGGAGCTCGGCCGGCGGCCGATGACCGGTTCGAGCGGATAGCGCAACAGCGCGGCGAGCCCGTCGGCCGGAGCCGCCGTGTCGTCGGCGCGCACCAGCGTGGAATCGATCGAGAGCGCCACGAACGGCACGGCCTCGTCGGCCAGCGCGATCCGGCTCGGCGCCTCCCCGAGTTCGGAGAGCGCGTCGGCGTCCGGCGCGATCGTGGTCCGCTGCCGGCCGCACACGACGGTGGCGCTGCCGACGTCGCCGAGGATCAACGTGTCGACCGCACCGTAGCGCAGCGCCGCGCACACGTCGGCAAGGCCCTCGACGGCCAGGCCCGAGCCCCGTGCGGTCTCGGCTCGCCACCGCGCGATCGCCGCGTCCGTCGCACGCCCTCGGCGGCGCCCGAGTTCGGCATCGATGCGGTCTGCCACCTCATGTTCGCGGGCCCGTCCGCCCCGCGGCCCCGCCGCCAGGGACACCACCCGCTCCGAGACGCGGTGCGGCAGATAGCCGTCGATGTCGGCTCGGGCACTGACCGCACCGCACAGGAAGACCAGTTCCCCGGCACCGTCGTCGACGAGTTCGGTGAGCCGGTCGGCGACCGCGCGGGCGTTCATCCGCACGGCTTCGTCGGTGGTGTGCTGCAGGTCGCCGTACCCCTGCCAGCCGGCACTGGCGGGTTTGTGGACCGGGTAGCCCGGCCCCTGCACCGTTTCGTGCCGCACGACGCCGTCCCGGTGTGAGGTGAGGTCGGCGCCCAGATGGTCGACTGCAGCGAACACATATGAGGGCGGCCACGTGGTCAGGTCCAGCAGCGGCAGCAGGTAGGGATACTCCGACACCCTGAGCACCGTGATCGACGGCGGTGTGTGGAGGTGCACGTTGAAAAGCACGCCCTCACGACCCGCGATCACCGCCCGGCCGGACCGTCCCACCCCCGGCTCGCTGTGCAGAACCGCCCGTTCGACGGCACCGACGACGTGTTCGGTCACCCCGCTGTCCTCGAGATGCCGTCGGATCGCCCGCCACCGCGCGGCGGTCTGCTGCTCGGCGTCGGGATTGTCCCGGTTGTCGTCGATGAAGAGAGAGACGAAGGGTCCGGGTGCGTCGACGACGGTGTGCAGGCGGTCCGTTGCCCGGTCCGTTGCCCGGTCAGTTGCCATGGTGGGCCTCGCTGTCGGATCTGTCGGCGAAGGTGAACTTGACGAAGTGTCTGATCCCGAAGCGCTCGAAGGTGCGCCGTCTGCGTGCAGACAGTGCGGCGGCCGCGGTGGGCGCGTCGATGAGCTGCGGGTCGCCCACGTCGAAGGACCGTCCGTCGGCGGTGATCGTCGCGTGCCCTGCGGCCTGTGCGTTGCGCAGCCAGTCGACGCCGGTGCCGTAGGGCAGCGGGATGATGAATCCATCGGCGACTCGTTCTGCGACGACGGGTGTGGTGCGGGCCTTGCCCGTGGTGCGCCCGGTGTGCCGGATCGCCGCGGCGTACCAGTGTCTGCGGCCCGCAAGCAGCAGCATGACCGGGTTGAGCACGTGCTTGTTGAAGGTCCGCACGGCGTCTTTGGCCGACCGGGTCGCTGGTGAAGACATACCTGATGGTCACCGGCGCCGCCGGGGCACGGGCAGGGTCAAGCGGACACCCTTTCAGGGACCTAAGGCACCTGTTGGGCACTGGTGACTTTCGTCTCTATTGTGTGGCGCCGGTCACGGAAAACGATGAGGTCGATCCGCCCCCGGAAGGAAGCGACCATGCCCGTGACGTCGACCGACCGTCCCGCCCCGACTCAACGCCAACTCGACGACGTCGCATGGCAATTCCTGCGCTCGGAATTCACCGGCGAAATCTATGCCCAGTGGCCGATCGACCGCAGGCTCGACGTCTTCTTGCTGCATCGCGGATTTCGTAAACTGCACGACGACGGCACCGCCTACAGTGCGCTACTCGAGCGGGTGATGGCCAACCTGGGTGCAGCGGCGCGGATCGGCGTCCTGCATCCGCCCAGCGCCGGCGCGTCGTCGTGACCGTCATCCACAAGACCGCGCAGGACTGGCGGGTCGCACCGAATCTCGTTGACTATGAAAGTACCTGTGCGTCCTTCGACTGGTCGACGGCGCCGAACCTGTGCGGGGGCATGGGTGAGGGCCTGTGCAACATCGGCTATGCGGCCGTCGACCGGCACGCCGAGGGGCCGGCGTCGACCCGGACCGCTCTGCGGTTCGTGTCGGCGTCCGGTTGGGACGGCGGGCTCAGTGTCCGGGACCTGAGCTACGCGGAGCTGGGCCGACTCGCCACCCGGTTCACCGCCGTGCTGCGCTCGTTGGGGGTGAACAAGGGCGACCGGGTATTCACCCTGCTGGGCCGGTGCCCCGAGCTCTACATCACGATCCTCGGTGCGCTGCGCAACGGGAGTGTGGTGTCGCCGCTGTTCTCCGCGTTCGGTCCCGAGCCCATCGCGACGCGGTTGAGCATCGGTGACGCTCAGGTGCTGATCACGACGAGGGCCTTCTACCGCAAGAAGGTCGCGGCCATCCGGGACTCGCTGACCTCGCTCAAGCACGTCTTCGTCATCGACGACCACGCCGCCGAGGGCTCCGATCCCCAGACGATGGGATTCTGGCGGTGGATGGACGCGGCCGTCGACGGCGCACCCGTCGAACCCACCACCGCCGACGACCCCGCCCTGCTGCACTTCACCAGCGGGACCACCGGAACACCCAAGGGCGCCTTGCACGTTCACGGCGCAGTCACCATGCACTATGTCACCGGGCGGTTCGCCCTCGACCTCCACGACGACGACATCTACTGGTGCACAGCGGATCCGGGCTGGGTGACCGGGATGTCCTACGGTGTGATCGCGCCCCTGCTGCACGGAGTGACATCGGTGGTCGACGAGGGCGACTTCGACGCCGAACGGTGGTACCGCATCCTGGAAAGCCAGGGCGTCTCGGTGTGGTACACCGCGCCGACGGCGATCCGGATGCTGGTCAAGGCCGGAGCCGAGCTGGCGGCCGGCTTCCGGTTTCCGCGCCTACGGTTCGTGGCCAGCGTCGGTGAGCCGCTCAACGCCGAAGCGGTGTGGTGGGGCAAACGCGTACTGGGGCTGCCCATTCACGACAACTGGTGGCAGACCGAGACCGGCGGGATCATGATCGCCAACACGCCCGCGTTCGACATCAAACCGGGATCGATGGGCCGGCCCCTGCCCGGGGTGCAGGCGTCGATCGTGCGCCGGCACGACGACGGGTCCACCGAGGTGATCGACACCCCGGACGTGGAGGGTGAACTCGCGCTCAAACCGGGCTGGCCGTCGATGTTCCGGGGCTACCTGCACCAGGACGAGCGGTACCGCAAGACGTTCGCCGACGGGTGGTACCTGACCGGTGACATGGTCAAGCGCGACGAGGACGGGTATTTCTGGTTCGTCGGCCGCGCCGACGATGTCATCAAGTCCGCCGGGCACCTGATCGGTCCGTTCGAGGTCGAGAACGCGCTCACCGACCACCCGGTGGTCGCCGAAGCCGCCGTCATCGGGGTGCCCGATCCCACCGTCGGCGAGGTGGTGAAAGCGTTCGTCACGCTCCGCGACGGATACCAGGCCGACGAGGCACTGCGGCGAGAGTTGCTCGCGCACGCCCGGAAACGACTCGGGGCCGCTGTCGCACCCAAGTCGATCGAGTTCACCGACGCGTTGCCGCACACCCGCAGCGGGAAGATCATGCGCCGGTTGCTCAAGGCGCGAGAGCTCGGTCTGCCGGAGGGCGACACCTCGACCATCGAGACCGCAGCCACCGTCGAGCCCGCCGGCGGGGTCGGTGCCGCGACGGCGACGCCGTGATGGACACCGTCGAGGCGCACGACCTGCTGTCGGACATGGTGCGGGTCCGCCGGATGGAGGAGAAGTGCGCAGAACTGTACAGCGCGAGCAAGATTCGTGGCTTTCTGCACCTCTACGTCGGTGAGGAAGCGGTTGCCGCCGGCTCGCTGCGCGCGCTGGCGGTTGGCGACGCCGTGGTCGCGACCTACCGCGAGCATGCGCACGCCTTGCTCCGAGGGGTGCCGATGACGGCGATCATGGCCGAGATGTTCGGCAAGGTCCAGGGCTGCTCCCGCGGGCGAGGCGGTTCGATGCACCTCTTCGATGCCGACCGGCGGTTCTACGGCGGTAACGCGATCGTCGCCGGCGGGTTGCCGCTGGCGGCCGGGCTCGCCCTCGCCGACGCCTACCAGGGGCGGTCCGCGGTCACCGCCTGCTACTTCGGTGAGGGTGCGGTCGCCGAGGGCGCGTTCCACGAATCCCTGAACATGGCGGCCCTGTGGCGTCTGCCCGTGCTGTTCTGTTGCGAGAACAATCTGTACGCGATGGGAACCGCTCTCGCACTGGAGCAGTCGCAGACCGATCTGGCCGTGAAGGTCGCCGCTTACAACGTGCCGACTCTGACTGTGGACGGGATGGATGTCGCCGCGTGCCGGTTCGCCGCCCAGGAGGGTGTCGAACACATCCGTCGTGGCGGCGGCCCGTTCTTCGTGGAGTTCCGCACCTACCGGTTCCGGCCGCACTCGATGTTCGACCCCGAGCTGTACCGGGAGAAGACCGAGGTGGAGCAGTGGCGTCAGCGCGACCCGATCCAGCTGTTCACCGACCGCTGCATCGGCGAAGGGCTGCTGGGAGCCGACGACGTGGCCGCAATCGAGGAGGCGGCCGCTGTCGAGATCGACGACGCCGTCGCATTCGCCGAGGCCGGGACATGGGAAGACGTCGAGGATCTGGCGCGCGATGTGGTCACGGCGTCTGGGGGAGACCGATGAAGACGAGCTATCGCACCGCTGTGCACGACGCCATCCGGGACGCGCTGCGCGACGACCCGCGGGTCCTGCTGATGGGTGAGGACGTCGGTCGCTACGGCGGTACCTACGCCGCGTCCAAAGGTCTGCTGGAGGAGTTCGGGCCGGACCGGGTGCGCGACACCCCGCTGTCCGAGCTGGGATTCGTCGGCATCGGAATCGGAGCGGCGCTGGGCGGGCTGCGGCCGATCGTCGAGATCATGACGGTCAACTTCAGCCTGCTGGCGCTGGACCAGATCGTCAACACCGCTGCGGCGCTGCGCCACATGTCCGGGGGACAGTTCTCGGTGCCGCTGGTGATCCGGATGGCCACCGGCGCCGGACGCCAGTTGGCCGCCCAGCACTCGCACAGCCTGGAGGGCTGGTATGCCCACATCCCCGGCATCAAGGTGGTGGCCCCCGCCACCGTCGAAGACGCCTACGGCATGCTCTGCACGGCCTTGCAGGATCCCGACCCGGTGATCGTGTTCGAGCATGTCCTGCTCTACAACACCTCGGCGGACATCGAGACCTTGCGACCGACAGATATCGCCCGCGCCGTGGTGCGCCGGCCTGGTGCGGATGTCTCGGTGATCACCTACGGCGGCTGTCTGCCGAAGGCGCTCGACGCCGCCGACGAGCTGGCGATGGCCGGAATCGCCTGCGAGGTCGTCGATCTGCGGGTGCTGCGACCGCTGGACACCGAGACGTTCGTCGGTTCGGTATCCAAGACCCATCGGGCGGTGGTCGTCGACGAGGGCTGGCGCACCGGCAGTCTGGCCGCCGAGATCAGCGCCCAGATCACCGAGCATGCCTTCTTCGACCTCGACGCTCCGGTCGCGCGGGTGTGCAGCGCAGAGGTGCCGGTACCGTACGCCCGCCATCTCGAAGAGGCGGCGCTGCCGCAGCGGGACACCATCGTCGCCGCGGTACGGGGGCTGTTCGGGGGGCTGCAGTGATCGATTTCGCGATGCCCGCCCTCGGCGCCGACATGGACGAGGGCACGCTCAACGAATGGCTGGTCAAGCCGGGTGACAGCGTCACTCGCGGCCAGGTGGTCGCGGTGGTCGAGACCACCAAGGCGGCCGTGGAGGTGGAATGCTGGCAGGACGGCACGGTCGGGGAACTGCTGGTCCCGGTCGGGCAGACGGTGTCGGTGGGCACCCCGCTGGCCAGGCTGCTGGCGCCCGGGGAGACCGTCGCGGAGGCGTCGCGGGGGGCTCCCGCCGAGCCTGCGAGGCAATCGGGCCCCGCCGAGCCTGCGAGGCAATCGGGCCCCGCCGAGCCTGCGAGGCAATCGGGCCCCGCCGAGCCTGCGAGGCAATCGGGCCCCGCCGAGCCTGCGAGGCAATCGGGCCCGGCCGAGCTTGCCAGGCAGCCGATTGCGGCGGTCCCCTCCGGACACCGTCGCTGGGTGTCACCGGCCGCGCGCCGGCTCGCCGTCGGCTTGCACGTGGACGTGGAGGCGGTGACCGGCACCGGCCCGCAGGGCGCGGTCACGCTCTCCGACGTCGAGCACGCCGCGGCGTCGATCCCGCAATCGCCACCGCAAGCCGGTCCGCCGGCCAAAGCCGCTCCCGGGGGTCGCGGCGCGGAGATGCGGCGCGCGATCGCCGCGGCGATGGGCCGGTCCAAGCGTGAGATCCCGCACTACTACCTGGTCCACGAGATCCTGTTGGACCCGGCACTGCAATGGCTGGCCGAGCGTAACGCACAACGTTCGATCACCGACCGCATCCTTCTGGCCGTACTCCAGGTCAAGGCGGTTGCGGTTGCCGCGCAGCGCTTCCCGGAGCTCAATGGGTTCTGGCGCGACGACGGTTTCATCCCCGCGGACGGCGTTCACGTCGGTGTCGCGATCTCGCTGCGCGACGGCGGCCTGGTCGCACCCGCGATCCACGACGTGGCGGGCAAGAAGCTCGACGAGGTGATGTCCGATCTCACCGACCTGGTGGCCCGTGCCCGAGCCGGCTCCCTGCGCAGTTCGGAGATGTCGGACCCCACGATCACCGTCACCAACCTCGGGGACCAGGGGGTCGACGCCGTGTTCGGCATTATCTACCCACCCCAGGTGGCGTTGGTCGGGTTCGGGAAGCCGGCGCAGCGGGTGTGCGCGGTGGACGGCGGAATCCGGATCGGCACCGCGGTGTCGGCCACGCTGGCTGCCGACCACCGGGCCAGCGACGGGCACCGTGGCGCGATGTTCCTCGCCGCGATCGACCAATTGCTCCAGCAGCCAGAACAACTCGAGAAGTGACGTGACGCCATGAGAACAGAGCAGGACATCCGCGTCGACATCCTGTCGGTGCTGACTTCGATCGCCCCCGAGGTGGAACCCGGCGAGATCGACGACGACGCGTTGTTGCGCGATCAGGTGGACCTCGACTCGATGGACTGGCTCAACTTTCTCGTCGGCATCCACAAGCGGTTGGCAGTCGAGATCCCCGAATCGGACTACCAGAAGCTGCGCACGCTCGCCGATGTCGTCCGGTACGTCGGGAACCACGCGACGTCGTCGTGAGCGGCGGGGAGGCGAGAGTGGGCAGCCCTCTGGTGCTGGGCAGGGTGCGCGGCCTCACCCTCAGTGTCCATTGGAGTGTGGTGGTCGTCGTCTGGCTGTTCGCGTGGAGCCTGGCCAGCACCCTCCCGCAGACGGCACCGGGCTATCCGCGGGCGGCGTACTGGCTGGCCGGTCTGTGCGGTTCGGCGTTGCTCGCCTCGGCGTTGTTCGCCCATGAACTCGCCCATGCGGTGGTGGCCCGCCGTGCGGGCATCCCGGTGCCGGAGGTGACCCTGTGGTTGTTCGGCGGGATGGCACGGCTCGCCGGGGACGCGAGCACGCCACGGGACGAGTTCCGAATGGCCGCAGCGGGTCCCGCATTGAGCCTGGCGCTGTCCGGGCTGTTCGCCGCGACCTCGGCGGCGCTGACGGCGGCCGGGGCCTCTCCGCTGGTCACTGCGGTGGTCACGTGGCTGGCGGTGGCCAATGCGGTCCTTGCGGTGTTCAACCTGCTGCCGGGCGCACCGTTGGATGGTGGACGCATCCTGCGTGCCTATCTCTGGCACCGCCACGGCGATCCCGTCCGCGCGGCAGTGGACGCGACGCGGGCAGGCAGCGCGGTCGCCTACGGTCTGATCGGGCTGGGCCTGCTCGAACTGCTGCTGGGCGCCGTCATCGCCGGAGCGTGGCTGGCGTTCATCGGGTGGTTCCTGCTCACCGCGTCGCGCGCGGAGAGAGCCGCCGTGCAGGCCCGCACGGCGCTCGCCGGGCTCCGGGTCGCTGACGTCATGACCCGATATCCGCGCACCGTCACCGAAGCGATGCCGGTGGACCGTTTTGTCGAGGAGGTGCTTCTGGCGGATCGACATTCGGCCTACCCGGTGGCCTCCGCCGACGGCAGGTGCACCGGCCTGGTGACATTGACCCAGATCCGCGGCGTCCCGCCGGCTGAGCGCGGTGGCACTCCACTGGCCGACATCGCTGTCCCGGGGGACCGGATGGCGACCGCCGGTCCGGGGGAGCCGCTCATCGAGGTGCTGGAGCGCCTCGATCGCAGCACCGGCAACCGCATCGTGGTGCTGGAGGCGGGCCGGGCCGTGGGTATCGTGACCGCTCTCGACATCGCCAGGTTGATCGATGTGCGCGCCCTGGCCGGGGCCGGTCGTGTGGAGCGGCCCGGCGCGCAACCGTAGTCAGCCGCGGTGGGCGGCCTGGACCGTTCGCCGCACCGCCTGTGCCCGCCGGCGCAGGGCGGCGGCCTCGCGCCGGATCCGGCGTGCCCGGGCGACCGCCGCGGCCGGCGGTACGACGTCGGCGGCGGTGCGGCGGCGTTCCCGACTGCGATAGGCGCGTTGTTTGCACGCCGCGCAGCAGTACCTGGCGTCGGCGCGACCGTAGAAGGCGAGTCCACACTCACCGCAGTGCAACCGAGCGGCGGCCATGACGTGCAATGTTACTGCTATCCGTAACGGCAGGCGCTCTGATCTGCGGTTTTGTCGGAAATTTCGTCCCCGCCAACCATGTACGGCCGCACCGTCGGCTGCGACAATTGACGCATCCGTACGGGGGTGACCGTGAGAGACCGAAATCAGTCTGTATGCGGGTCGCGGGGCCCCGACGATCTGCGGCGCATTCACCAACTGCTCGGCGAATTGGCCGTCGACCGCGACCGGATGGGCCAGCTGCTGCAGGTGGCGATCGAGATCGGTTCCGAGCTGGAATTGGACGCGACGCTGCACCGCATCGTGAGCGCCGGCAAGGCGATGACCGCGGCCCGCTTCGGTGCCATCGGGGTGTGGGGTGACGATGACGCGTTGACCTCGTTTGTGCACGACGGGGTGGATACCGCGACAGTGGACGCCATCGGCCGCCTTCCGGTCGGTGCGGGTGTGTTGGGCCTGCTGCGCCACGGCACCGACCCGGTGCGCCTCGACGACCTCACCGTCCACCCCGCGGCGGCCGGATTCCCCCGCGGCCATCCCGCGCTGCGCGCTTTTCTGGGGGTGCCGATCCACGTTCGCGGTGAGCCGTTCGGCAGTCTGTACCTCGCCGACGATCGGCCGGATTTCAGTTTCACCGACGGCGCCGAGGTCTCGGCCCGAGCGCTGGCTTCGATTGCCGCGGTGGCCCTCGACAACGCCCGGCTGTTCGAACAGGTCCGTGCCGCCGCGCGCTGGACCGAAGCAGGCCGAGAGATCACCGCCGCCGTGCTCACCGACGACGAACCCTACCTGGGTCCGTTGCAGCTGATCGCGCGCCGTGCCTGCGAGCTCACCGACGCAGAGCAGGGGATCGTTCTCATACCGACCGAACCCGACCGCCCGGCCTGGGAAGCCGCTACGCTCACCGTGGCCGCCGCCTTCGGTCCATGCGCGGAAGATGTTCTCGGCCAACAGGTTCCGGTGTGCGGCTCGACCACCGGCACGGTGTTCAGGACGGGTGAGCCGATGATCACCGAGGCGTTCCGCCGGCCCATCCCGGCCTTCACCGACGCGGGTGAACGTCCGGCGATCGTGGTGCCACTGCGCGCGGACCAGCAGTGCGTCGGTGTCATGGCGCTGGCCCGCGGCAGATGCGCACCCGGATTCGACGCCGGCCACCTCGTCCCGGTGCGTCACTTCGCCGACCACGCGGCAATCGCGCTGACGATGGCCCGGGCCCGCTGTGCGGCCACCGAACTTGCGATGCTCACCGACCGGGAGCGCATCGCCCACGATCTGCACGACCAGGTCATCCAGCGGGTTTTCGCAGTGGGTCTGGACCTGCAAGGAGTCGCCGCCCGCGTGCGATCACCGGAGATCTCCCACCGGTTGTCCGCGTCGATCGACGATCTGCAGGCGGTGATCTCCGAGATCAGGTCGACGATCTTCAACCTGCAGAAGCCGACGCACGCGCACGGGGCGTTGGCCACCCGCATTCGGCATGTGTTCTGGCGCCTGACCGAAGACCGTGACGTGGCGGCGACGCTGTCCTTGTCCGGTCCGATGGACCTGGTGGCCGCCTCCCTGGTCGACGATGCCGAGGCGGTCGTGCTGGAGGGGCTCAGCAACGCTGTCCGTCATTCGGGGGCATCGGCGATCAGCGTGGAGGTCACCGTCGGCGACGATGTCCACATCAGGATCTGTGACGACGGCCGGGGCATCGCCGCGGACGATCGCCGACGCAGCGGCCTCGGGAACCTGGCCTCGCGGGCCCGGGTCGCCGGCGGCGCGTTCGACATCGACAGTTCGCCGGGTGGGGGTACGCGACTGACGTGGCGTGTGCCGCTGTCCCGCGGCTGAGGCGGTGAATGCGGGTTGATCGCAGCACCTGCCCGGCCACCGCGCCGAACGGCCGGTCGGCTAGATCCATTCGGCCCTACGGCGTGGTTCAGGCAGGCGTTAGCCTCGTGCAGACCGGTCGACATCGAGCGAAGGAGTTCATCATGACGGACTCGATCCGGGCACCGAAAGAGTGGACGGTCGGCGTCTCGGTCGACGAGCACGACGGTCAGACCCGCGCCACGGCATGGTTGGTCTGGGACGAAACACATGTGACCGGCGTCGGTCTGGCCCGGTGCAATCCGTCCGACCGGGACGTTCCCGCCATCGGGGACGAACTGGCCGTGGCGCGGGCGTTGTCCGATCTGGCGCGTCGACTGCTGGAGCGGACTGCGCGCGACATCGAGACCGTCACCCACGAACACGTGGCGGCGCTGGATTGACCGATATGCGTGCGTGGCGGGTGCGCGCTCCGGGACCGATCGCCGCCCGTCCAATGCAACTGTCGACCGCCCGCACCCCGGAGCCAGCCGGCTCCGATCTGCTCATCGCCGTCCGGGCGTGCGGGGTGTGCCGGACCGATCTGCACGTCGTCGAAGGCGACCTGCCGGTGCATCACCGGCATGTCACACCCGGTCACGAGGTGGTGGGTGAGGTCGTGGCGCTGGGACCAGAGGCCGGTACGGAATTTGCCGTCGGTGATCGGGTCGGCGTGGCATGGCTGCGCCATACCTGCGGGACGTGCCGGTACTGCATTGGCGGTCGGGAGAACCTGTGCCCGCAGTCGCGTTACACCGGTTGGGACGCCGACGGGGGATACGCCGAATTCCTCACCGCGCCCGCTGATTTCGTACACCGGCTGCCCAGCGGCTACTCCGAGGCCGAGCTGGCGCCGCTGTTGTGCGCCGGCATCATCGGTTACCGCTCCTTGTTGCGTGCGGAGCTGCCGACCGGAGGGCGGCTCGGCATCTACGGATTCGGCGGTAGCGCACACATCACCGCACAGGTCGCCCTCGCCCAGGGGGCCGAGGTCCACGTGATGACGCGGGGCGCGCGGGCGCGCGAACTGGCACTGGCCCTGGGGGCGGCGTCCGCGCAGGGCGCCGCGGATCCCCCGCCGGTGACGCTCGATGCCGCAATACTTTTCGCGCCGGTCGGAGAACTCGTCCTACCTGCCCTGGCGGCGCTCGACCGGGGCGGCACACTCGCGGTCGCGGGGATTCATCTCACCGACATTCCGGTGCTCAACTACCAGCGACACCTGTTCCAGGAGCGCCAGCTGCGGTCGGTCACCTCCAACACACGCTCGGATGCGCGGGAATTCCTCGCCTTCGTCGAGACGCACCACATCGAGGTCACCGCGCCGCGTTATCCGCTGGAGCGGGCCGACGTCGCCCTCGCCGATCTGAGCGCGGGCCGGATCGCCGGGGCTGCAGTACTGGTCGTCTAGAGCGCCAATCGGCACCTTCAGAACGGGACCAACGGCCCTAATGCTGTTCCGGTGCGCAGCCTTAGCGTGATGTGCAGGATCGGGCGATATCAGGAGGGCGACCATGGACTGGCCGACAGCCGCCGTGCTCATTGCCGTCGTCATCGCCGTGATGGTGGTGGCCAGCACCTACATCGCCGGGCGCTACTCGAAGTGATCGGACGACAGATGGCGGACAGTTCGGCGCAGTTCGGCGTCGTGGTCGGGGTCGACGGGTCGCAGGAGTCCGGTGCGGCGCTGCGGTGGGCCGCCCGGGAAGCGCAGCTGTTCGGAATGCCGCTCACCGTGGTGTACATCATCGCGCCGACCGTGGTGACCTGGCCGATGGTGCCGTTGCAGGACACCGTCGCCCAGTGTCAGCGGGAGAACGCCGAAGAGACCCTGTCCCGCGCGCGTACCGAGGTGCTGTCGATGGCGGCGGCATCGGGGCAGGGCATCGAAGTCCGCACCGAGGTGCGGTATTCGTCGGTGCTGCCCGCGCTGGTGGAGGTTTCCAAGGATGCACAGCTTGTCGTGGTGGGCAGTAGGGGCATGGGGACTGTGAGCCGGCTCGTGTTGGGGTCGGTGAGCGACGGTCTGCTGCACCACGCCCACGGTCCCGTGACGGTCGTGCACACCAAGGGCGGACGGCTCCCCGATGCATCGGCGCCGGTCGTGGTGGGCATCGACGGCTCACCGGTGTCCGAAGCGGCGACGGCGGTGGCCTTCGACGAGGCGGCCCGACGACGGGTCGACCTGGTGACGGTGCATGTGTGGAGCGACAGCAGCGGACTGCCACTACAGGGGCGGGCGTGGCGAGACCAGAAGCAGTACGCCGAAGAGGTCCTCGCCGAACGTCTGGCGGGCTGGCAGGAGCAGTATCCGGACGTGCGAATCCACCGGCACGTCGAGTTCGACGAGCCGGCCCGCCACCTCATCGGAAAATCCTGTGCTGCACAGCTTGTCGTCCTGGGCAGCCACGGCCGGGGCGGATTCTCCGGGATGCTGCTCGGGTCGGTCAGTTCCGCGGTGGCCCACTCGGTCGACATACCCGTGACGGTGGTCCGGCCGCGATGACCGAGCCCTTGGTGCCGACACCCCCGGCCGTGCCCCCGCCGGCGCTCGAGGCCGGGCCCGAGGTCACTTCGCGTCGCGCCTGGTATCGCAGCTTCCCGGTGCTCGTCGGGCTCGCGATCGTCATTGCTGTCGCCGTCGCGTCGGGCATCGTCGCGATCGTGCTGGGCGGCGGTGGACCGACCACCGACCGCATCGGACCCTCAGAACGCGCCGCGCTCGCCGAATGGTGGTCCACCGCCTATCCGCACGTCACCGATCTGCAACAGGCCCTCGACGATTCGCGAAAAGCGCTGGGGAGCATGGACGGCCCCGGGCTCGCTGCGGCATGCCAGCGGATGCACGATGCCGCGGGGGTCGACCTGTCCGCCCATCTACCCGCCCCGGATCGGGATCTGACCGCGGAACTCAACGCGGCCGCGGTGGACGCCCATGCGGCGGCGCACATGTGCCTTTCGGTGCTCGGGCAGACGCTGAACAACTACGACGCCGAGTTCATCACCAACGTCGATCAGGCCGATCGGCACCTCAAGGCCGCGGTGGCGATCGTCAACCGGACGCTGACCCGCCAGGCGCGGTGGCTGAGTCACCGGGGCGGGTGAGCGTGCCGAGGATCTTGTGCGCCGATGCCGGCGGGGAGCGGTGTCGGTCCCGGCCCAATCCTGTTGACCTTTTCCACTTTCGCGAGGACCAACGGCTCTGCGGCGACTGTCGCCGCGACGGTTAGCGTTGTGCCCGTGGCTCCCTCGCTGTTCAACACCCTACGTCCCCTGGCCAGGGCCGGGAGTTACTACGCGCGGTCCTGGCGTGACTACCTCGACGGCGAATCCCCGCAGCTGCCGATCGCCCGGCCGACCATGGCGCTGGCTGCCGAGGCACTGCGCGACGAGGTCGTCCTGCTCGGGCTGCGGGCCCGGCGACCACTCAGCGATCCCGAGGCGTTTCAACGGATTCACGGCGAAGTCCTCGCGGCCCGGGATTTCTACCGCTCCCTGGGGTGGATCGGGAAACCCGGGGCGTTCTTCCCGACGCCGCATCCGCTCACCGACGTCGAAATCGCACCGGTGCGCCGACGCAACCACACCTACGCCCGGATGCGTTGGGACAGCGACTATCTTCCCCACCCCGGCGAACCGGGTGGCGACCGCTGGACGGGCTACGCCGCCAACCGCCGAGGGTACGGTCTGCTGCTGCGTCACCGAAAACCGCGACCGTGGCTGGTGTGCATCCACGGAACCGAGATGGGTCGCGCGGCCTTGGATCTGGCGTTGTTCCGGGCCTGGTACCTACACGAGGAGCTGGGACTCAACGTGGTGCTGCCGGTGCTGCCCATGCACGGTCCGCGTGGTCGCAACCTGCCCCGCGGGGCGGTGTTCCCGGGCGAGGACGTGCTCGACGACATGCACGCCACCGCGCACGCGGTATGGGACATCCGCAGCCTTCTCGGCTGGATCCGCGCCGAGCAACCGGGCGCGGCAATCGGTGTGTATGGGCTGTCTCTCGGCGGCTTCATCGCGGCGCTGGTGGCCAGCCTCGACGACGAACTGACCTGCGCGGTGCTGGGCGTCCCGGTCGCCGATCTCATCGACCTACTCGGCCGCCACTCCGGTTTGGCGCACGACGATCCCAGGTGGCAGACGATTCTGCTCGCCGCCCCGCTCGGCCGGATGATCTCGCCGCTGTCCCTGGAGCCCCTGGTGCCGATGTCGGGCCGGTTCATCTACGCCGGTCTCGCCGATCAGGTGGTGCATCCCCGGGAGCAGGTGACCCGGCTGTGGGAACACTGGGGCCGGCCGAACATCGCCTGGTATCGCGGTGGGCATACCGGTTTTTTCCAGTCCCGGCCGGTGCATGACTTCGTCACCGACGCCCTCGTCCGGTCCGGGCTCATCACCGCAACGGACCACCCCGGCGAGCCGGACTCGGCCACCGGCTGAACTGCCCGGCCGACCTCCGACCGCCGGCTCACCGCCGGACGACGATCACCGGAACCTGCGCCGAATGCACGACCGCCCTGCTTACCGAGCCCAGGGCCGCACTTGTTGCGGCACCGCGGCCGTCGCTGCCCACCACCACGAGCTGAGCCTGCTGCGCCTGTTCGAGCAGGCGGCTCGCCGGCCGGTCGGCGACCACCACCGGTCGTACGGTCACCGTCGGGTAGCGATCACGCCACCCGGACAAGTAGTCGTCGAACGCGTTCTCTTCGTGCTCCTTGAGATTGCGCCACTCGATGGGTGCCCAGTTCATACTGGCGAAACCCAGTGGACCCATATCCGACCACGCGTGCACCGCGATCAGTTCGACGTGACGGCGGTCGGCTTCGTCGAAGGCGAGCGCGGCCGCCAGCTCCGACGTCGGGGACATGTCCATTCCGACCACGACGGGAGCTTGCGGGGACAGCGAACTCTCGCCGTGGATCACCGCCACCGGGCAGTGGGCGCGGTGCACGACGCCGGAGCTGACCGACCCGAGCAACGCCCGGGCCACCGAGCCGGTTCCGAGGCACCCGGTCACCACCAGGTCGGCGGTCTCGGACAGTTCGATCAACGTCGGCAGGATCGGCCCGCCGAGCACCGCGGTGGTGATCTGCGCGATCCGACCGGGAGCGGCTTCGACGGCAACCTTGTACGCGTCCCGGGTGATCTGGCGCGCTTGGTCCTCGGCGAATTCGGCGTAGGCGACCGGCAGTTCCGGCCACGGTGTGGCCGGCATCACGATCGGCGGCACCACGTGGACCACGTGCAGGGGCCGGTCCCACAGCTGCGCTTCGCGGGCTGCCCACTCGACGGCCGCCATGGCGGATGCCGACCCGTCCACGCCGACCACGATTCCGGTCCTGTCACTGGAAGTGCCCATCACGGGCCCCCTTTTCGGTCAACGGTCCGTCGTCGGTTCCGGCTCCGAGCCTAGGGGGGCCAGCCTGCCCGCACCGGAGTCGTTGGTCGCCTGCGTTGGGGTCTTTGGACACCCGGCAAGCGCTTTCGGGTCAGCATGTCCTCCAACCCTCGACAGTCTTATACCCTAGGGGGTATACTGTCGTGCGTCGTAGGCCGCAGAAAGGAATTCCGCAATGACCGCCACCGAAGGGCCTGGAACGACTGCCGCTGTGACGATGCCCCGCATCGGGGACCCGGCTCCGTCGTTCACCGCCGCCACCACCCAGGGTGAGATCAACTTTCCCACCGACTATCTCGGCAAGTGGGTCATCCTGTTCTCGCACCCGGCCGACTTCACCCCGGTGTGCACCACCGAATTCATCACCTTCGCCTCGATGCAGAGCGAATTCCGGTCCTATAACACGGAATTGGTAGGGTTGTCGGTGGATGGTCTGTACAGCCATATTGCCTGGTTACGCACGATCAAGGACCGGATCTCCTACCGCGACATGCGCGATGTCGAGGTCACCTTTCCGCTAATCGACGATGTGTCGATGGAGGTATTCGATGTCGCAACCCCTGCGGATTGGCGCCCGGGCGACGCGGTGATCGTTCCTCCGGCCGGTTCGTGCGGTACCGCACAGAGTCGGATGACAGACCAGACCGACGGAATCGAGTGTCAGGACTGGTTCTTCTGCACCCGAGAGCTTCCCGCCGACGAGGTCGAGTCCCGCATCCGGCATTGCTGATCGGGCCCGATGGGCAGATGGGGGCCGAAGTGCCCTTGCGTCGGCAGCCGGCGCACGAGCAGGGTTGATCTCAGCCCATTTCTGACCAGATTGGGAACAGCGACTTCCATGTCCGAGAACAGCGGCCCGCGGCGGCTCTCGCTCAAACAGCTCATCTGGGCGTGTCTGGGCGTGATCGCCGCGGTGTTCCTTGCCGTGTCGACGGTTGCGGTCATCGGGCAGATCAGGGTGGCCCGCGCGGTCGACGAGCTGAGCACTCAGCTCGATTCGGTCCAACGCGACGTCGAGGTGCTGCGTCGTGCGTACGTCGACCAGGAGACCGGACAGCGGGGCTACCTGCTCACCGGCAGCGCCGTGACGTTGGAGCCCTACGCCGCGGGGGTGGCAACCGCCGAAGAAACTCTCACCCGGCTGCGGGCGGACCTCGCTGACGATCCCGAGGCCGGGGTGCTGCTCGATCGCATCACCGCGGCTGCCGCGGCGTGGACGACCGAGGCGGCCGAGCCGCACATCGCGGTCCGGCGCGAGGGTCCGGTGTCGCCGCAGACGGAGGCCGGCATGGCGCTGGAGGGCAAGCGCCTGTTCGACCGACTGCGTACCGAACTGCGGGCGCTGGGCGCCTACACCGCCGCTCTGAGCGAGGCGCAGGTCGTGCACATCCAGGCCGTGCAGCGGACGGCGACCACGGTGCAGGCGGTCGGCGCGGTGATTCTGTTGCTCACCGTCGTCGGTGCGGTGATCGTGATCCGGCGTTTGCTCACCCAACCGGTGCGGGTGCTGGTGCAACGGGTCAAAGAGGTTGCCGCAGGCGATGACGACAGACCGCTGCCCCGACCGGGACTGCGTGAGACCACCGAAATCGCCGACGCCGTCGAGCAGATGCGACTGAGCCTGCGCGCCAGCACCGATCTGCTGGTCGACAGTGAGCTGCGCGAGGAACAGGCGCGGATCGCGGCGGACCTGCATGACCGGGTGATCCAGCGGGTGTTCGGTCTGGGGCTAGGGCTGACCTCGGCGAGCTCCCGGCGCAACCCCGACCTGGAGCCGTTCATCGACGAAACCGATGCCATCATCCGGGACCTGCGGGAGGTGATCTTCAACCTGCACCAGACGATCGCCCCGACCGGCCGCTCGACGAGGCTGCGCTCGGCAGTCATCGACGTGGTCGAGGGCAGCGCGCCGGCGCTCGGATTCAGCCCGACTCTGCAGTTCGACGGCCCGGTCGACGCGGCACCGCTGTGCCCCGAACTGTACGCCGCGGTGCTCGCGGTCGTGCGTGAGGCGCTGAGCAACGTGGCCCGGCATGCAGGGGCCACCGCTGTCGCGGTGAATGTCGAGGTGTCCACGGATCGGTTGCGAATCATCGTCCGTGACAACGGTATCGGCGTGTCCGACCAGGACGTGTTGGGGCACGGGCGGCGCAACATCGCTGCGCGGGCGGCACAGTTCGGCGGGACAGCGACGGTCTGCAACAATGCGGACGGCCCTGGCGCGGTGGTGGAGTGGATTGTCCCGCTGCAGCAGAACACTGTTGTCGATGCCGCGCAGTCCCGGTCGCGGTAGCCGGTGAACGGGTACTGGCTCGACCTGGCGCTGGTGGCCCTTCTCGTGCTCGTCAACGGTCTGCTGTCGGGAAGCGAGGCGGCGTTCATCTCGCTGGGGGAAGGACAGCTGCGCGATATGCAACGGCGCGGTGGTCGTGCCGAGCGGGCCGTCGTGCGGTTGGCGCGGGAACCGAACCGGTTCCTGGCCACCATCCAGCTCGGCATCACGCTGGCCGGTTTCCTGGCCTCGGCGGCCGCGGCCGTCTCGCTGGCCGGACCACTGCAGGCCCGGCTCGAATTCCTCGGCCGGGCCGCCGGCGTGGTCAGCATCACCACCGTCACGGTGCTGGTCACCGCGGCGACGCTGGTGGTCGGGGAGCTGGCCCCCAAACGCCTGGGCATGCAGTACGCACGCCGCTGGGCGGTGCTGGTGGCGCCGTTGCTGCGGGCAATGGCGCTGGTGGCCACTCCGGTCGTGTGGCTGCTCGGCAGGGCGACCGACCTCGTCGTGCGGGTGCTGGGCGGCGACCCGGATGTCGGCAAGAAAGAACCGACCTTCGGGGAGCTGCGTGAGCTGATCGTCGCGCACAGCGGGCTGAACGACGAACAGCGCAAGATCATCTCCGGCGCACTGGAAATCCACGAACGAGCGCTGCGGGAGGTCGTCGTCCCCCGAACCTCGGTGTTCCGGCTTCGCGCGGACCTTCCGGTGCCACAGGCGCTCACGGCACTGGCGCGTTCAGGGCACACCCGGGCACCGGTGGTGCCGGCCGGCGAGCTCGACGATGCCATCGGCGTGGTGCACCTGCGCGACCTGCTGGGCCGCACCGGAACCGTGGCCGACGTGGTGCGCCCGGCACTGCTGCTCCCGGACAGCCTGCGGGTCACCGGCGCCATGTCGCGCCTGATGGCCGAGCGCGAACAGTTCGCCCTGGTAGTCGCCGAACGCGGCGGTATCGCCGGGGTCGTGGCTCTCGAAGACCTGCTCGAAGAGCTCGTCGGCGAGATCTACGACGAAGAGGACGAGGACGTCAGGGCGGTACGGGTACTACCGGACGGCAGTCGGCTGCTGCCGGGATCGTTTCCGATCCACGATCTGGTCGACCTCGGCGTCGACCCCTCGCAGCTACCGGAGGGCGACTACACCACGATCGCGGGCCTGATCCTCAGCCGTCTCGGACGGATACCAACCCGCGCCGGTGACCAGGTGCACATCGGCGGATACCGCTTCGAGGTCACGGCGGTGGACAGACACGCCATCACCGAGGTGCGGCTGGGTGTCCAAGGACCCTAGAGACCAGTCCCGCCGGCAGCTTAGGTTGGGATGCGGGCGGAGAGCTCGGAATTGGGGTGAGATGGCGTTCTTTCAGATCGTGGCGGCCGATATCGACGGAACGCTGACCTCGGCCGGTGCGCTGTCCGACGAGGCGCTGCGCGCCATTCGGCGGAGCCGGGACAGAGGGGTTTGCGTCGTCTTCGTGACCGGCCGCATCGCGGCCGAACTGTATGCGGAGTTCCCCGGCATCGCCGACCACGCCGACGCGCTCGTGCTGGAGAACGGTGCCGTGGCGGTGATCGACGGGCAGGAAACGGTGCTGACCGCTCCGGTGGAGCCGGCCCTCGACACCGAACTGACGCGGCGGCGCATCCCTTTCCGTCGCGGTGCCGCCCTGATCGCGGCCGACGCTCAGTACGCCCCGGATGTCATCGAGGCGATCGGCGTGTTGGGCCTGGACTGTCAGATCGTCCGCAACCGGGACGCGCTGATGGTGCTGCCCGCCGGGGTCACCAAAGGCAGCGGGCTGCACAGCCTGCTGTCGCGCCTGAACCGCTCACTGCACAACACGATCGCGATCGGTGACGCCGAGAACGACCTGTCGATGATGGCAGCCTCCGAGATCGGCGTCGCCGTGGCCAATTCGGTCGCCTCGGTCAAGGCGCATGCCGATCTGGTCCTCGACGACCGTGACGGCAAGGGTGTCGCCAGGCTGCTGGACGGGCCGATTCTGAGCGGCGCACGGCGGTGGTGCCCGATCCGCAGATGGATCCATGTCGGCACGTTCGAGGACCAGACCCCGGCCCAACTACCGGGCAGTCAGGGACGCATCGTGGTCACCGGGCCGCCGGGTTCCGGCAAGAGCCACCTCATCGGCCTGATGGCCGAACAGTGGATCCTCGCCGGGTATGGCGTGCTGGTCGTCGACCCGGAGGGCGACCACACCGAGCTGAGAGAACTGGACAACGTCGTCCTGGTCGACAGCAGGCATCGTCTTCTCGAGCCGACTGATCTGGTCGAAATGCTGCATCCCCGAACAAGTCTTGTCGTGGACCTGTCGGCGCTGGACGGGGATGCCAAGCGCGGGTACGCACATCGACTGCGGACGGTGGTCGAGGCGCACCGTGAGCGACACGGCTTCCCGCACTGGGTGATCTGGGATGAGGCCCATCTTCTGGGGCCCGGGCAGGAACAGCGCTGGGTGCGCCGGGGTGGTTATGTGCTGTCGTCCTTCGCGCCGGCGACGCTGCCTGCCGAGGAGATCGACGCCAGCGACGTGGTGTTGGAGACCCACCTCACGGATCGCACCGGCGCCGTGCCGTATCCGGTGCCGCAGGCCACCGTGCGGCACGGGACCGCTCGGCCACGGCCTTTCACCGTCGCCACCCGCCGGACTACGCACATCCGGCACCGGCACAAGTACGCCGACGTCGCGCTTCCGCGGGAGCGGCGGTTCTACTTCCACCAGCCCGACGGCCGGTTCGTCGCGCCGGCCGCCACGCTGCGTGACTTCGGGGAGGCGGTGGTCCAGTTGACCCCCGAGGCCCTGCAGTTCCATCTGGAGCGGGGCGACTTCTCCCGTTGGCTCGGACACACCATCGCCGACGCCGAACTGGCGGCCGAAGTGGCGTCCTGGGAAGACGAGTTGCTCGCCCACCGGGCCGCCGAAGCAGAACGGCTCCGCATCCGCATCGCCGACGCGGTGCGGACCCGCTACCTCGGCGAGCCCGACTGAAATCCGGCGTTCATCCGGGCTGCCGTTCGTCGCCGGGGTCGGGCCCGTCGGTGGTGAGAAGGTCGTGCAAGGTCTCCGAGGTGGTGTGGGCGGCGGTCGAGAAAGGCTCAAGCACGATGTCGACTCCAGTGGCGCGCAGGCGCTCGGCGTCGAATCGGGTGTGGGCGGTCAACGCGACGGCGCCGGCGAAGTGGTGCTGTCGAAGTCCTTGCAGTAACGCGAGGTTGGTCTGCAGGACCGGGATCGCGCTGATGACGTAGCGGGCCCGGTCCAGTGGCAGCGCCTCGAGCAGGTCGAGATCCTCGGCGCTGCCGAAGGTCGCCGACACACCGTTACGGCGGTGCCTGCTCACCCCGTGCGGGTCGAAATCCACACCGAGGACCCGGTGCCCCGCGCTGGTGAGTCGCTCGGCGAGGTGACTGCCGAAACGGCCCAGGCCGAACAGGATGACGTCGAACTCGTCGTCGTCCTCGGCCGTCGACGGGCTGCGGACACGTTTGCGTTCGAACACCGCCAGCCAGCGCTGCAACCGCGCGAAGAGCTGTTCGGAGTACATGATCATGTAGGTCGAACCGCCGATGGTGATCAAGCCGACCACGGTGATCAGGCTGACCGTGGCGTTGGAGATATGGCCCAGACTGAGCCCCAACGCCGCCAGGATCAGCGAGAATTCCGAGATCTGTGCAACGGTGAGCCCGGCCAGAAAGCTGGTGCGTACCGGGTAGCGCATCGCGGTCATGATCACGATCACGATCAGCGGATTGCCGATCAGGACGAAAGCCGACAGGACCGAGGCCTCCAGGAGCTGCCGTGCGGCGTCGGTGAAACTCAGCTGCGCGCCCAGATTCAGGAAGAAGAACAGCAGCAGGAAGTCCCGCAGACTGGTCAGCCGTGCGCCGACCGCATCACGGAACCGGGTGCCCGCCAATGACACTCCCGCCAGGAACGCCCCGACCTCGGAGCTGAAACCGAGCCACTCGCTCAACGCCGCGACCGACACCGCATAGGCGACGCCGAACAGCATCAGCAGTTCCTGGGACTGCGCGATCTGCGGGAGCAGCCATGGCAGCACGTAACGCATCATCAGCCAGGTGCCGACGAGCAGGCCCAGACCTTTGGCGAGCACCGCGACGATGCCGAAACCCAGCATGTCGCCGGTGCTCTGCCCGAACGCGGTGAGCGCGATCATCACCAGGACCACGACGATGTCCTGGACGATCAGGAAGCCGACGGCGATCCGCCCGTGCAGCTGGTCGAGCTCACGCTTGTCCGACAGCAACTTGACGATGATGATGGTCGACGAAAACGTCAGCGCGACAGCCACATAGACAGCCGTAACGGTGTCCATGCCCAGCGCGACAGCCAGAAAGAACCCTATGACGGAGGTGAACACCACCTGCCCCAGGCCGGTGGCGACCGCCACCGGGCCGGTGTTGCGGATCATCTGCAGGTCCAGGCGCAGCCCCACCAGGAACAGCAGGATGGCGATCCCGAGCCGGGCCAGGAGTTCGACGGTGCTGTCGCTGGACACCCAGCCCGCGCCCACCGGTCCGACAGCGATCCCGACCACGATGAATGCGACGATCAGCGGCTGACGCAGCCGCACGGCGACCACACCTGCGGCGGTCGCGATCGCCAGGACGAGCGCGATGGTGGCGAACGGATGAAGGTCCATGGCGGCGATGTCAGCCGCGGCCGGCGAGGGTCACCACGGTCATGGCCGGCGGGCCACCAGGACCGGAACCTTCGCCGCCTGCACCACCGCGCCGCTGACCGAGCCGAGCAGCGTGCCCGTCACGGCACCGTAGCCGTGGCTGCCCACCACCACGAGCTGGGCGTCGTCGGATCGGGCCACCAGCTGGCGTGCCGGCTCGTCGGGAACGACGACGCGCTCGACCGACACGCCGGGGTATCGCTGTTGCCATTCGGCCAGCTGGCGGGCCGCTTCGCGATCGACCTCGGGACGGATCTCGTCCCAGTCGAAGCCTGGCATCTCGAACGCGCCCGGTGACCACCACGCGTGCAGCGCGATCAGCCCCACCCCGCGCTGGGAGGCCTCCTGAAACGCGATGTCGACGGCGGATTCGGAGGCCGCCGAACCGTCGAAACCCAGTAACACCGGCGCTCCCGGCTGCGGCGGCGACGCTTCGTCGTGCACCACCACGACCGGGCAGTGAGCGCGATGCACCAGGCCCGTGCTGGTACTGCCCAGCATCATTCGTGCAAGTCCACCGCGGCCCCGGGACCCGACCACCACCATCCCCGCGGTGCGGGACTCCTCGACCAGCGCCGCGGTCGGGGTCGCGACAGCGAACTCAATGGTCACCGGCACGGCGCCGGCGGTGAGCCGCTCGGCGATCTGGCGAGCGTCGGTCAGGATGTCCTGACCGATCTGCCGCTGCCAGTCGAGGAAGCCGGTCGGCACCGGCACCACCGGCCACGCCCCGATCGGCAGCGTGGTGGCGTACAGGATGACGAGCGGCACTCCGCGCCGGCCGGCCTCGGCAGCGGCCCATTCCAGGGCAGGCTGTGACGACGGCGAATCGTCGACACCGACGACGATCTTCCCGATCTCGGTGGCAGCGGCCATGCTGTCTGCGTCTCCTGTTCTCGGCTGGGCGGCGGCAGGTGCAGCCGTCCCGCATCACCACGGTATGGGTTCGGGGAGCCCGGCTCTAGAGACCTTGGACCCCTGAGCCACCCCATCCCGAGGACCTGTGGCCCTTTTGGGTGGCTGATCAGCACAAACACAATGGCGCCATGTCCGTACCTGCCGGGGTTGTCCCGTCGTGCTGAAACAGCTTGTCGCGTTGCCGCTGGTGCTGGCGACCTCCAGCGCTCGAATCGCGGCGGACACCACCAGATCCGCTGTCGGTGCGGTGGCCCAGACCGCCAGGGACATCGAGACCGCGCCGGATCCCGCCGCACTGGTCCGCGCCCTGTCCCGGGTCGCGGTCGAGGCGCTCGGCGGTCCCCGGGCCCGACGGGTCAGCTCCCAGGGAGCCCGGCATTGGATCGAGGTCCGCGGACTGCGCAGTGCCTACGGAGAACGCGGTGCCTACGGAGAACGCGGTGCCGACGGAGAACGCGGTGCCGACGGAGAACGTGGTGCCGACGGAGAGAAGATCGGTGATGCGGTGCTGAGCGCGCTGTGGGGCACTCCCGGCGTCGTTGACGCGGTGCTGGTCACTCCCATCGGACGGGTGCTGGTCACCCTCGACCGAACCGGGGACCGATCCGGGGCCGGCCCGGCCGTCGACCGGCTCCGGGAGATCGTTTCAATCGCCGAGCGCAGCGCCGGGGTCATCGGCCGCGAGCCGGTGCGGGCGGGCCTTCCGGGGGACGACGAGGTGCTGGCGGCGCGTGCCGCCGGGGCGGTGGTGTCCACCGCCGCAGTCGGTCTGGCGCTGACCGGAAGTCTGCTGGGCCTACCGAGGCTGGCGAGTGTCGTCGGGGTGCCGGCGGCGTTCCTGGACCACACGCCGAGGTTGCGGCGCCGGATCGAGGACCGGGTCGGCCCCGATGCGACCGACATGCTGTTCGCCGTGGCGAATTCGACCGCGGCGGCCCTCACCGCGGCTCCGTCCGCCGCGGCCGCCGAGGCGTTGGGCAGGACCGTCCTGCTGGCAGAGGCGTGGAACGCACGACGCGCCTGGCAGCAGTGTGAACCCGACCTGGCGCAGCGGCCCATCACCGGCGGCGCGGTGCGATCCGCCCCCGCGGTGTCGCGCGCCGAGGGACCGGCCGACCGGTACGCCAACCGCGCTGCCGTAGTCGGGGGCGCAGCCGCCGCCGCCATCGCCGGCCTGACCGGCGACGCCGAAGTTGCCGCCGCGGCGGCCCTGGTCGCGGTGCCGAAACCGTTGCGCGCCACCAGAGACGGCTTCGGCGCGGCGATGACGCGTGGCCTGACCGCGCACCGCGACGGTGTCGTGTTGGCGCCGCGCGCACTTCGCCAGCTCGACCGGGTCGACGCCATCGTCATCGACCCCCGGGTTCTGTACACCGACGAGCTGACCGTCAGCCGTATCGAAGGTGTGACGAACTCGGACCGGACTGCGGCGTGGCAGGCGGCCAGGGCGGCGCTGGAGAGCGGGGAACTGACGGCCGGATGGCATCCGCTCTCGGAGGTCACCGGAGCGACCGGCAGCGGCGACGTTCTCGTCAGCCGGGTTCGGGATCCGTATGCGTCCGCGCTGTTGGCCGAGGCACGCCGCAGCGGTCTGCGGGTGCTCTCGGTGGCCGACGACGGGTTACGTTCCCTGGCACAGGGATTCGATGACCTTTACGCAGTGGACGGCTCGATCGGCCACGCCGTGGCCAGTGCGGTGGCCGCGTTGGCGACCGAAGGTGCCACCGTGGCCCTGGTTACCACCGCGCAGATGACCACGCCGCACGGGGCGCATCTGACCATCGGGGTGATGGCTGCCGATCAGGCCGTGCCGTGGGGCGCCGACGTGTTCGTCCCCGACCTCACCGCCGCGTGGCGCATCCTGGCGGCCCTACCCGGTGCGCGTGCGGCCAGCACCCGGGCCGTCAGCCTGGCCGCGTCAGCGTCGGCCCTCGGCGCGTTGATGCTGGTGCCCGGCGTGGTCGGGCGCGGTCCGGCCTCGGTGAGCGCAGGCGCCGCCGCAGGTCTGTGGAACGGTTTCGCCGCCGCTCGCAAACCCTTCCGGGCCGCACTGCCGAACCCGGAGTCGCACCACGACTGGCACGCCGTCCCGGTCGAGGAAGTGCAACGGCTGCTGCCCCGACCGCCCGAAGCCGACGCGGGCGCTGCGGGCGCCGCGGGCGAACAGCGCCCGTCGGGCAACCTGGCCGGTGCCGTTCGCACCATGCGCGAATTCGCCGTCGAGATGCGGGCCGATCTCGACGACCCGATCACCCCGTTGCTGATCACCGGCGCCGCGGCCAGCGCCCTGCTCGGCTCGGCGGTCGATGCCGTCCTGGTAGCCAGCGTGCTGTTGGCCAATGCGGCGGTCTCGGCGGAACAGCAGCTTCATGCCGAACATGTCCTGAATCGGCTACTGGCCGTGCAGGAGCCGCCGGCGCGCAGGTGTACCGGGCCGCTCGAGGCCGGCGGGCACGAGAACGTCGCGGCCGACCGGCTCCGGGTCGGCGACGTCATCGAGGTCCGTGGCGGCGAGGTGGTGCCGGCCGATGCCCGGCTGCTCTCGACCTCCGACGTCGAGGTGGACGAGTCGGTGCTGACCGGGGAGTCGCTGCCGGTGGTCAAGGACACCGCTGCCACCCCGGGGGCGCCGCTGGCCGAACGACGGTGCATGCTCTACGGCGGCACCACGATGCTGTCCGGTACCGCGCTGGCGGTGGTGACCGCCGTCGGGGCCGGCATGGAGATGCGCAGGGCGATGGCCATGGCGCCCAGGAAATCTCGCGAGATCGGGCTACACACTCAACTGCGGCACATCACCACGCGGGCCCTGCCGATCAGCACCGCGGGTGGCGCGCTGGTGGGTGCCGTCGGAGCGGTGCGCGGGCTGCCCCTCAAACATGCGCTCGCCAGTGCGGTGTCGGTGCTGGTCGCGGCGGTACCCGAAGGTCTACCGCTGGTGGCGACCCTGGCCCAGCTCACGGCCGCCCGCCGGCTCAGCGACAAGTTCGTGCTGGTCCGCAACCCCCATTCAGTGGAGGCGTTCGCCCGGCTGAACGTCGTCTGCTTCGACAAGACCGGCACGCTCAGTGAAAATCACTTGCGTGTCAAGGCGATTCGACCGGTGGCGGACCGCACGCCGTCGGAGGTCCTCGGTCTGGCGGCTCGCACCACGTTCGCCCGCGCGGGCCATCGCGCCCAGCACGCCACCGATCAGGCGATCCGGGAGGCCGCCGAGGGCGAGGGTATGACCGATCTCGACATCCGGGATGCGTTCCTGCCGTTCCAGTCCGACCGGCCGTTCGCCGCGGCGCTGAACGGTGAGGTCATCGCCGTCAAGGGTGCCCCGGAGACCGTGGTGGCCGCGCTGACCGACCCGGACGGCGAGTTCGCCCAGCTGGTGGCCGAGATGGGCACACACGGGCTGCGGGTGCTCGCCGTGGCCGAGCGGCGGCTGGACGCCGACCAGGCCGCCGCCGCGGTACGGGACACGGCGTACTTCGAGGAGCTGTGCCGGGACGGACTCACCCTGGTGGGTCTGGTCGGTCTGGCCGACACGGCACGGCCGCAGGCGCGCAATCTGATCACCGAGCTGCAGCGGCGCAATATCGGGGTCAGGCTGATCACCGGAGACCACCCGGTCACCGCCAAGGCTGTCGCCTCCGAACTCGGCCTGACCGTCGAGGAAGACCAGGTCCTCACCGGAACCGATTGGGAGGAAATGACATCCGGCCAGCGCGAGGGTGCGGTGCTGGACTGCCGGGTGTTCGCCCGGATGTCTCCCGAACACAAGATCGACATCGTGCAGACCCTCGAGCGACTGGGTCAGGTCACCGCGATGGTCGGCGACGGCGCCAACGACGCCGCGGCGATCCGGGCAGCCAGCGTCGGCGTCGGGGTGGTGGCCCGGGGTAGCGACCCGGCGCGGACCGCCGCGGACGTGATGCTGCTCGGAGGGCACATCGAGGCCATCCTGGACGCGATCGACGAGGGTCACCAGCTGTGGCGCCGAGTGCACTCCGCGGTGTCGGTGCTGCTCGGGGGCAACGCCGGCGAGGTGGTGTTCGCGTTGATCACGACCGTGCTCACCGGGGACTCGGCGCTCAACACCCGGCAGATGCTACTGGTGAACCTGCTCACCGACGCCTTCCCGGCCGGGGCTCTGGCCGTCAGCGAACAGAAGCTCACCGCGCCCGGCCCGCACGACGAGGCCGCGCTGTGGCAGGAGATCGGGGTGCGCGGTGTGGCCACCGCGGCGGGCGCGACCCTGGCCTGGTCGATCGCCCGCCCGACCGGCACCGCACGGCACGCCTCCACCGTGGCGCTGATCGGGCTGGTGGGAACGCAACTGATGCAGACGCTCATCGACTCCAGCAGCCCCGCGGTCGTACTCACCTCGCTGGGCAGCCTCGCGGCGATGGGGGCCATCATCAGTACTCCCGGGGTGAGCCGGCTGTTCGGGTGCACACCGGTCACGCCGGTGGGATGGGCCCAGGGGCTGCTCGCCGCCTCGGCGGCCACCGCGGTTTCGGCGATCGCCCCCGCGACGCTGGCCCGCATCGCCGGTCACCTCGATCTGACCGGTTCAGGTGAGCAGCACGGTGACGGCGCCGAAGTAGAACAGGATCGACAGTAGGTCCTGGAACACCGTCGCCAGCGGTCCGGCGCCGAACGCCGGATCCTTACCGAGGCGATGCAACAGCCAGGGCAGGCTCAGCGCCACCATCGTCGACAGCGTGCCGGCACCCACGATCGTCAGCGAAACCGCCAGGGCCAGAGCGGCATTGGACGTCATCACCACAACCACCGGCCACATCAGCGCCCCCAGCAGCAGGCCCACGGACAAACCGGTGAGCGCCTCGCGCACCGCGATCCGCCGGATCCCGACGCCCACCGAGAGCCCGCGGATCGCCAGCGTCTCGGTCTGGGTGCCGACGGCATCGGCGAGGTACACGATGCCCGGGACGAAGTATGCGATCGCCAGATCGGCGTTGAGTTGTTCGTCGAACGTCGTCATCAGAACCGCCGAGGCCATCGCGCCGAGCAACCCGATGACCAGCCACGGGACCCGGTGCCAGAGGCGTTTGCGCACCGATTCGACGCTGGTGGTGCGCGCGGATTCCACCTTGCTGAGGAAGCCGCCGAGCCGGGCCAGGTCCTCGTCGTGTTCCTGCAGCAGCACCTTGAGCAGCCGGTGCGGGGCGATCAGACCGGCGAACCGGCCGTCGCCTTCGACGACCGCCAGGTAGGGCTCGGCACGCTGCACCGCCTGCCACGCGGCGTGTTCCTGATCGGTGCCGGGGTCGACCGCGGGCGGGGTGGCATCCATGATGTCACGCAGGCGCTGTCCGGGGTCGGCGGCGAACACCGCCTCGACGGTCGCGATCCCGAGCAGCAGCCCATCCTCGTCGAGCACCGCGACCGCGGCAGCGCTGTCGAATCGCCTGCCCCGCATGGCCTCGAGCACCGCTTCCACCGGGATGTCCGGGGCGAAGATCGGAACGTCGCGGGTGGCGTGGTGCAACGCCTGATCCGGGGGGCCGAGAAGATCGTTCTGCGCAGGGACAACCGCCGGAACCGGCGTCATTCCCGGCCTCCCGGCTCGACCACCGTGAGCGCGGGCCGTCCGGCGCGGGGCCGGCGTGCGGCAGCCGACAGCCCGGCCACCGCGGCGGCGATGCCCGCGGCCAGGTCATCGACGTCGGGAAACGTGTCGAAATCGGTGGTGATCCCGAAAACGAGGTCGTCACCGTAGCTCAGGATCGCCACCGCCGTCCGCAACCGCAGCGCCATCGGCGGCACCGGAAGCATGCGCACCACGTCGTGACCCATCATCTGCAATCGGTGTTGCGGCCCCGGCACATTGGTCGCCAAGGTCACCACCCCGCGCTGCGACAGTGAGGTCAGCACCCGGATGACCCGCGATGCCAGCGCGAACGGCACCAGTTTGACCGCGGTCACCGCGGCGGTGCCGGCCTGGCGCTGACCGCCGGCCTTGGCCCGGTCCAGGCGCCGGTGCACGATCCGCAGCTGCTCCACCCGGTCCGGCTCGTCCACCGGCAGATACGGCAGCATCACCGACACGCGGTTGTCGATCCGGTCGCCGGCATCGGGGGAGCGCACCGACACCGGGACCAGGGTGCGCAACGAATCGTGGCGGGGTTGTTCACCGCGGCGCGTCAACGTCGCCCGGAAGCTGTCCGTGATCGCCGCCAGCGCAACATCATTGAGCGTCACGTCGAAGGCCTGGCAGACCGAGGCCACCTGGGCCAGCGGCACCTGTACGGCGCTGTAGCGGCGCAGGGTGGTGACCGGGCCGTTGAGGGAGGATTTCGAATCCCGCACCAGGCTGCCCACGATCGTGACCAGACCCTCGACGGTGACGGCCGTGGTGGCCGCCAGCACCGATGCGGTGTTCCACCCGGCGCGCATCCACCGCAGCGGGTTGAGCGTCGGCGTCGGCACCGGCAGACCCCGACGGGCGCCCTGGTGCGCGGCGCGGATGGCGTCGGCGTAGGTTTCGCCCTCGCCGCCGTCGCTGAGACCGGCGAGCAGGTGCATGGTGGCGATCCCGTCCGCGATGCAGTGGTGCACCTTCATCAGGAGCGCCCAGCGACCGTCGGCGAGGCCCTCGATCACCCAGGCCTGCCACAGCGGGCGCTCGCGGTCCAGGCGTGGCTCCATCGCCTCGGCGGTAAACCGGAACAGCGCCTCGTCATCACCGGGGTGCGGCAGTGCGGCCCGACGGATGTGGTGGGCCAGGTCCAGCGCGGGATCGTCGACCCACACCGGTGCCGACAGGTCGAACCACTGTCGGCGCACCACCTGCCGCAGCCGGGGGACTTTCATGATCCGCGCACTGATCGCCGCGACCACCTCGTGGAAATCCGGTACCGGACCCTCGATCACGCACACCGCCCCGACCGCCAGACTGACATGCCGATCGGCGTCCTCGGCGTCGAGGAAGCCGGCGTCGAAGGCGTTCAACCGCTCCACATCACGACTATCGGCGCGGCACGGCGCCGGTGGCAGAGTCCGAGGTCCCTGCCGAGCGGGGACCTGCGGCCCTACCGGCGGCACCCGCCGTGGCCGACGATCCAATCCAGGGTGGCGAAAGGTTGTGCCATGGTCCGGGTTTTCTTGGTCGACGACCACGAGGTCGTCCGGCGGGGACTGATCGACCTGCTCAGTGCCGATCCGGAGCTGGACGTGGTCGGCGAGGCGGGTTCGGTGTCCGAGGCGCTGGCCCGGATCCCCGCCGTCGCACCCGATGTCGCGGTGCTCGACGTGCGGCTGCCGGACGGCAACGGGATCGAACTGTGCCGCGACCTGCTGTCGAGGCTGCCCGGGCTGCGGTGTCTGATGCTGACCTCGTTCACCTCCGACGAGGCGATGCTCGACGCGATCCTGGCCGGCGCCAGCGGATATGTCATCAAGGACATCAAGGGCATGGAACTCGCTCGGGCCATCAAGGAAGTGGGCGCGGGCCGGTCGTTGCTCGACAACCGCGCCGCGGCGGCCCTGATGTCGAAGTTGCGCAGTGCCGCCGAGCACGCCGACCCGCTGTCCGGGTTGAGCAACCAGGAGCGGGTGCTGCTGGATCTACTCGGCGAGGGCCTGACCAACAAACAGATCGCCGACCGCATGTTCCTGGCGGAAAAGACGGTGAAGAACTACGTCTCGAGGCTGCTGACGAAACTCGGCATGGAGCGCCGCACCCAGGCGGCCGCGTTCGTGTCCAGGTTGGACCGCCGCGGTGGCGGCACTCAGAGCGGTTGAGTCTGCTGCTCGGGCTCCTTCTCGGCCGGCGTGGCCGGTGTTTGGGCCTGCGGCCGGTTGAGCATCGCGGCCAGATCGATACCCGAGGACTTCAGCGTCTCGACGATCTTCGCCACGGCCAGCGGGCTGACACCGAGCAGGCCGCCGACGGCGTCCTGGGCGTCCCCGGCACCCCCGATGATGGACAGCCGGTCGATCTCCGACAGCGGGCCGGCCGCGGCCTCGGTCGCCTTCACCACGGATTCCAGCACGTCCGGCAGCGTCTGCAGTCGGGCGGCTTCGGGTGAGTAGGTGTTCAGGGCGGCCGCGATCTCCTTCTTACCCGCGGCCTCGGCAACCAGCCGGGCCCTGATGCCGTCGGCCTCGGCCTGCCGCTCCACCCGCAGCGCGTCCGCGGCCGCCTTGCGCGCGTCGGCCTCGGCCTGGCCGGCCAGGATGGTGGCCTGCCGCTGGCCTTCGGCGCGGGCGATGTCGGCCGCGCGCTGCGCTTCGGCCGGGGCGATGACGTCGGCCTGCAACGCGGCCTGGGACTGTTCGGCGCGGCGCTGTTCGACCTCGATGCGGGCCTGCACCCGGGCCGCCTCGGCCTGTTCGATCGCGATGCCCACGTCCTTCTGGGCGCGCGCGTTGGCCAGCGGGCCGGCCTGATCGGCCTGGGCGTTCTCGGCTTCGGTCTGTGCCCGCAGCCGGGCCAGCTCGACGTCGCGGCGCTGGTTGGCGGTGGCGATCGCGGTGTCGGCCTCGGCCTGGGCCACCGAGCCGGCCTGGCGGGCCTTCGCCGACTGGATCTGTGAGTCCCGCTCGGCCTCGGCGGTGCCGACCGCGGCGTCGCGCTTGACCTCGGCGATGCGGCGCTGGCCGAGGGATTCCAGATAGCCGTTGCGATCGGAGATGCCGGCGATCTTGAGGACGTCGACCTCCATCCCGATCCGGGCCAGATCGCCACCGGCCTCGTCGACCACGCTGCGGGCCAGGGTGTCGCGATTGGAGTTGAGGTCCTCGACGGTCATGGTGGCGGTGATGCCGCGCAGGCTGCCGGCGAGGATTTCGTTGATCTGACGTTGCAACTCGCTCAGATCCGAGGTCAGGAAGCGCTGCACCGCGGTCTGCACGGCTTCGTCGGCAGAGCCGATCCGGACCAGGCCCACGGCCTCCACGTTGACCGGCACGCCGTTGTTGGACAGCGCGTTCTGCAGATTGATGCTGACGTTGAACGGTTCCAGGCTCATGATGTCGACCCGCTCGATGCCGGGTACCCGGAACCGGGCCCCGCCGCGCACCACCTTCGGCGTGCCGCGGCCGGTGAACACCGCGACCTCGTTGGGCGGCACCTTGATGTAGTTCTTCACATAGATCAGCGGCAGCGCGACGAACAGGAGCAGTGCCGCGACGGCGGCGATGATGATGATCATCAGGACGGACATGCGGGTCAGTTCCTCTCTGAGGGGGAAGCGTCGGGATCCGCCCCGGGGATGGTCACGACATGGATGAAGTCATCGTCGACGTCGGCGATGTACACCGGGGTGGATTTGGCCAGGGTGTCCGGCTCGGTGGTGACCGCGCGGGCGTGGACCCGGTTGCCCTCGGCGTCGACGAACGCGACCTCACCCCAGCCGTCGGTGGGCACCTCCAGGGTGACGGTGCCCAGCAGCCCGATGTAGGAGGCGCGGCCGCGCTGCGAGTTCGCCTGCTGGCGGCGCAGCAGCGGGAGCAGCAGCCCCTGCAAGGCGACGATGAGCAGCAGACCGGTGACCACCGCCACGATCGCCGAGCCGAGGGTGGCCAACCCCACCCAGGTCGCGATCAGGCCACCGGCGCCGCCCCCGAGCAGACCGGCCGACAAGCTGGTCAGACTCAGGAAGGGCAGCCCGTCGGCGCCGAGACCGCCCCCGGACCCCGCGCCGAACTCGACGTCGGTCAGCAGCAGCGCCGTCAGCACCGCGACGCCGCCGACGCCGAACGCCGCGAGATAGACCGCCGTCACGAGACGATCTTCGCATCTGCGCCCGGGCCGGTCACACGCTGATTTTGGGTGGGGGCGTATCGCGAGTACCATGGATCAACGGTGCGGCTTCCGCGCCGACTTTTTGCGTGCCCCATCGGGAACTCCGAGTCGATGGAACCTCTGCGAGGATGCCTCGACCCGGGAATTCCCCGGATCCGGCCCACGTTTTCAAGTCGGATCGAAGGCTGCGCCGACCAGGCCAGCAAGCCGATACGAAACGAAAGCAAGGATCGCTACACAGTATGGCCAAAAAAGACGGTGCCATAGAGGTCGAGGGTCGTGTCGTCGAACCCCTGCCCAATGCGATGTTCCGCATTGAGCTGGAGAACGGACACAAGGTTCTCGCCCACATCAGCGGAAAGATGCGGCAGCACTACATCCGTATCCTCCCCGAGGACCGCGTCGTGGTGGAGCTCTCGCCCTACGACCTGTCCCGCGGCCGCATCGTGTACCGCTACAAGTAATACGACCTACGAGAAGAAGGATCGACGACAGCCGTGAAGGTGAACCCGAGCGTCAAGCCGATCTGCGACAAGTGCAGGGTGATCCGCCGGCATGGGCGGGTCATGGTGATCTGCTCCGATCCCCGTCACAAGCAGCGGCAGGGCTGATCAGCGCGACTGATCGGCACAACCCATACAACTCAATGATGACCTCCCAGTACCACCAGGCGGATACGCCGCCTGAACACGTCCGGAACGGAGGCCGGACCCCGGGCAGACCCGGGAACGGACTGGGATCAGACCTCCGCGAACACGAGGAATGGCACACATGGCCCGACTAATGGGCGTCGACCTCCCGCGCGACAAGCGCATGGAGATCGCTTTGACCTACATCTACGGCATCGGCCGTACCCGCTCCCAGGAGATCCTGGAGGCCACCGGCATCAGCCGGGATATGCGCACCAAGGACCTGACCGATGATCAGGTGACGCAGCTGCGCGACTACATCGAGGGCAGCCTCAAGGTGGAGGGCGATCTGCGCCGTGAGGTGCAGGCCGACATCCGCCGCAAGATCGAGATCGGCTGCTACCAGGGTCTGCGGCACCGCCGCGGCCTGCCGGTGCGCGGCCAGCGGACCAAGACCAATGCGCGCACCCGCAAGGGCCCCAAGCGCACCATCGCCGGCAAGAAGAAGGCCAGGTAACCCCGGATGGCACAGGCAAAGAAGGGCGGTGCCCCCAAGAAGGGGCAGAAGACCCGTCGCAGGGAGAAGAAGAACGTCCCGCACGGCGCCGCTCACATCAAGAGCACGTTCAACAACACCATCGTGTCCATCACCGATCCCCAGGGCAACGTCATCGCCTGGGCGTCGTCGGGACATGTCGGTTTCAAGGGGTCGCGTAAGTCCACCCCGTTCGCCGCGCAGCTGGCCGCAGAGAACGCCGCCCGCAAGGCGCAGGAGCACGGCGTCAAGAAGGTCGACGTCTTCGTGAAGGGCCCGGGCTCGGGTCGTGAGACCGCCATCCGTTCGCTTCAGGCCGCAGGCCTCGAGGTCGGGGCGATCTCCGATGTCACACCGCAGCCGCACAACGGCTGCCGTCCGCCCAAGCGGCGCCGGGTCTAGGGGAGAGGGAACTAGAAAATGGCTCGTTATACCGGACCCGTCACCCGCAAGTCGCGCCGCCTCGGCGTCGACCTCGTCGGTGGAGATCAGTCCTTCGAAAAGCGCCCCTACCCGCCCGGCCAGCACGGTCGCGCCCGGATCAAGGAGAGCGAGTACCGCACCCAGCTGCAGGAGAAGCAGAAGGCCCGCTTCACCTACGGCGTGATGGAGAAGCAGTTCCGTCGCTACTACGAGGAGGCCAACCGCCTTCCCGGTAAGACCGGCGACAACCTGCTGCGCATCCTGGAGAGCCGGCTGGACAACGTCGTGTACCGCGCGGGCCTGGCTCGCACCCGGCGCATGGCACGCCAGCTGGTCAGCCACGGCCACTTCACCGTCAACGGTGTGAAGGTCGACGTCCCCAGCTACCGGGTGTCGCAGTACGACATCATCGACATCAAGGACAAGTCGATCAACACGCTGCCGTTCGAGGTGGCCCGCCAGACCGCCGGCGAGCGCCCGATCCCGGGCTGGCTGCAGGTCGTGGGCGAGCGTCAGCGCATCCTCGTGCACCAGCTGCCCGAGCGCGCGCAGATCGACGTGCCGCTGACCGAACAGCTCATCGTCGAGCTCTACTCGAAGTAACCCTGGCCCGGTAATCCAGCCGGGACCAGGCCACCTAACGGCATCAAATAGCGGTTGCCGAGAAGGAGAAAAGAACACCATGCTGATTTCTCAGCGCCCCACGCTCAGCGAAGAGGTCATCGCCGAGAACCGTTCCCAGTTCGTCATCGAGCCGCTGGAGCCGGGCTTCGGTTACACCCTGGGAAACTCGCTGCGCCGCACGCTGCTGTCGTCGATCCCCGGCGCGGCCGTCACCAGCATCCGCATCGACGGTGTGCTGCACGAGTTCACCACCGTGCCCGGGGTCAAGGAAGACGTCACCGACATCATCCTGAACCTCAAGAGCCTGGTGGTGTCCTCCGAGGAGGACGAGCCGGTCACCATGTACCTGCGCAAGCAGGGACCGGGCGAGGTCACCGCCGGTGACATCGTCCCGCCCGCCGGTGTCACCGTGCACAACCCGGAGATGCACATCGCCACCCTCAACGACAAGGGCAAGCTCGAGGTCGAGCTGGTCGTCGAGCGCGGCCGCGGCTACGTCCCCGCGGTGCAGAACAAGGCCTCCGGCGCCGAGATCGGCCGCATCCCGGTCGATTCCATCTACTCGCCGGTGCTCAAGGTCACCTACAAGGTGGAGGCGACCCGCGTCGAGCAGCGCACCGACTTCGACAAGTTGATCCTCGACGTCGAGACCAAGAACTCGATCAGCCCGCGTGACGCACTGGCCTCGGCCGGCAAGACGTTGGTCGAATTGTTCGGTCTGGCACGGGAACTCAACATCGAAGCGGAGGGCATCGAGATCGGCCCGTCGCCGGCGGAGGCCGATCAGGCTGCGCACTTCGCGCTGCCGATCGATGACCTGGACCTGACGGTGCGCTCGTACAACTGCCTCAAGCGCGAAGGTGTGCACACCGTCGGCGAGCTGGTCGCCCGCACCGAGTCCGACCTGCTGGACATCCGCAACTTCGGCCAGAAGTCCATCGACGAGGTGAAGATCAAGCTGCACCAGCTCGGCCTGTCGCTCAAGGACAGCCCGGCCAGCTTCGATCCGTCCGAGGTCGCCGGCTACGACGTCGCCACCGGAACCTGGAACAGCGACGCCGGCTACGACTCGGGCTATGAAGCCGACGACAACCAGGACTACGCCGAGACCGAACAGCTCTAGGCGCGAGACCTCAACAGCTCTCCACGCGCACCAGCGCCACGAGATCCGTCCCGGCCCTACCTGATACGGGGGTCGGCCACTAACAGGAGATAGTCGCAATGCCCAAACCCACCAAGGGCCCTCGCCTCGGCGGTTCGTCCTCACACCAGAAGGCGCTGCTGGCCAATCTGGCCACCTCGCTGTTCGAGCACGGCCGCATCAAGACGACCGAGCCCAAAGCCAGGGCGCTGCGGCCGTACGCGGAGAAGCTCATCACCCATGCCAAGAAGGGCACGCTGCACAACCGGCGTGAGGTGATGAAGAAGATCCGCGACAAGGACATCGTGCATGTCCTGTTCGCCGAGATCGGGCCGTTCTTCGCCGACCGCAACGGTGGCTACACCCGCATCATCAAGGTCGAGAACCGTAAGGGCGACAACGCCCCGATGGCGGTCATCGAGCTGGTGCGGGAGAAGACCGTGACCTCGGAGGCCAACCGTGCGCGTCGCGCGGATGCGGCTCAGAAGGTCGCGAGCGCGAGCGCTCAGAAGGTCGCGAGCGCGGCGGCGCCGCAGGCCGCCGTGGAGCCGGAAGCCGCCGAGGGGCCGACGACCGACGAGGAGCAGGCGATCGACGAGACACCGATCGCCGACGAGGCTCAGGTCGAGGTCGAGGGCACCGAGTCCGTCCCGGCCGACGAGCAGGCCGAGGCAGCAGCGGACAAGGCCGACGACGACAAGTAGTCATCCGATGAACGAACCCGCCACCGGCACCGGTGGCGGGTTTGTTCGTCTGCGCCTCGACGTCGCCTACGACGGCACCGAGTTCGCCGGATGGGCCGCTCAGGCCGCGCAGCGCACCGTCGCCGGCGTCATCGACGAGGCGTTGTCGACGGTGTTCCGGACCCCGGTGGTCACCCGGGCCGCCGGGCGCACCGACTCCGGTGTGCATGCCAGCGGCCAGGTCGCACACGTCGATGTCCCTGGTGACGCGCTCGCGCACGCCTATCCCCGCACCACCCGAGCCGGCGAGCCGGAGTTCGGGCCCCTGGTGCGGCGCTTGGGCCGGATGCTGCCCGAAGACGTCCGCGTCCGGCGGATCACCCGCGCGGCACCGGGATTCGACGCCCGGTTCTCCGCGCTGCGCCGGCACTATGTCTACCGGCTCACGACGGCGCCGTACGGAACCGAACCGCAGGACGCCCGTTTCGTCACAGCGTGGCCGCGTCCCCTCGATGTGGACGCGATGGCTGCGGCGGCCGGAGAGCTCTTGGGGCTGCACGACTTCGCGGCCTTCTGCCGTCACCGCGACGGTGCGACGACGATCCGCGAACTGCAGCGGCTGGACTGTGTACGCGACGGCGACCGCGTCGCGGTGCACGTCAGCGCCGATGCGTTCTGCTGGAACATGGTGCGCTCGCTGGTCGGCGCCCTACTGGCCGTCGGGGAACACCGCAGGGACGCGGTGTGGTGCGCCGCGCTGCTGCACTCGACGCGCCGCTCCAGCGACTTCGCCGCCGCTCCGGCACGGGGGCTCACCCTGGTCGGGGTGGACTATCCCCCCGATGCCGAGCTGGCCGCGCGCACCGTGGTGACCCGTGATCTGCGCACTGCCGACGAGATCGGCTAGCGCTGTCCGGGTCTCCGGCTACAGCCGCGGGGCGATGAAGTCGGCGGCCTGGTTCACCATGCCGGCGCTGATGTAGGCGGGCGCGAGATGGTCGGGCCAGTAGTCCTGCCAGTTCTCCGGATCCGTCGGGTTGCAGATCGGGTCGTCGCCGTGGCACAGCTCGATCGTGCGTTCCTGGTACAGCGGATTGAAATTGGAGATGGGACCGACCCAGGCGATGCCGTTGCCGAACAGTGCGATCGCGGCGATGTGCCGGTCGGCGCCGGCGGGCAACGGGCTCTTGAAACCGAACGCCGAGATCGGCACCGCGAGTACGACGTCGGTGACCGCCGCGCCCAGCGAGTACCCGCCGAGGACCAGGCGGGTGTCGGGGCAGTTGGCCGACATGTACTGGATCCGCTGGCTCATGTCGTTGGCGCCGACGTCGATCTCGGTGTTGGCGGGATACTTCACCGCGTACAGGTCGATGTCCTTGCCGGTCTTGGATCGCAGGGCGCTGATCAGTGCGTTGCCGATCTGCCCGGCGCCGGGGGACTCGACGCGGCCGCGCGCGAAGATCAGCTCGGCGTCGGGACAGGCCTGGGCCGAGGCGACCGGGGGCGCGACAAGGGTGGCCGCGACGACGAGCAGCGCGGCCGCCGCGGACAGGACGCGAAATTTTCGCAGCTGACGAATCACTTCGCCGATCATAATCGGCCGCGCGCGGTCAGACCCGGCCCGCGGCAAATCCGGCTGCCTGGCCGATGAAGGGGGAGCGTTCATAGCTGGTGTGCGCGAACGGGTTGCGGCCGCCCGAGCAGATCGGGTCGCCGTCGGCGCACAGGTCGATCGCCTTACCGGCGAATGCTCCTCGGGCCGACACCGGAGCGCCGAACTTGGCCGACGGGTTGCCGAACACCGCCACCGCCGCCACGTTTCCGTTCAGCCCGCCGGGCAGCGGCGGTGCCGAGCCTATGTTGCCGATGCGCTCCCCGAGGGGTGGCACGCCGGCGAGCATGTCGACGACCGCCGCGCCCTGCGAGTAGCCGCCCAGCACGATGCGGGTGTTGGGGCACTGTGCCGCCATATAGGCGATGCGTCCCGTCGCGTCGGTGGCGCCGACCGCGGTGTTCAGAAAGTCGTAGCTGGCCGGGTAGTTCACCCCGTAGGTGCCGACCGTGCGGCCACCGAGTTGGTCACGCAGGGTGTCGGCGAGGGCTTGGCCGACCCGCCCGACGCCCGGCGGCTCGCTGGTGCCGCGGGCGAACACCACTTCGACGTCGGGACAGGGTTGGGCCGACGCGGTGGCGACCGGGAGGACGGCGGTGGCCGCCATTGACGCCATCACCGCTGCTGAGGCCGCGAAAACCCGGCGGCTCAATCGATCAGGAAGCACAAGACACCGTAACTCATCGTCGGGTCAGAGAAGTCCGGCGACGAAAGCCGCCGCCCGGTCGGGGTACCCCGCCGGTCCGTAGTTGCTGTGCGCGGCGATGTCGTTGCCCCCCGAGCACACCGGGTCGGCGCCGTTGCACAGGTCGATGGCGCGCGAGCCCCACACCGGGCTGGCGGTGATCGGTAGGCCCAGCTTGGTCGACGGGTTGCCGAATGTCGCGAGGGCGGCGACGAAGTCGGGGGCGTTCGGGGGCAGCGGTGCGGTGAAGCCGACGGCCGGGATCGGAACAGCGGCGATCACGTCGATCACCGCGGCGCCCTGGGAGTACCCGCCGAGCACCAGGCGGGTGCCGGGGCAGTTGGCCATCATGTATTGGACGTGGAGGCTGGCGTCGTTGGCGCCGGCGGCCGCGGCGAGAAAGTCGAAGCTCGCCGGATAGTTCACGGCGTAGGTGCCGACGGAGCGGCCTCCGACCCGCCCGCGTAACGAGTCGACGAAGGCCGACCCCACCCGCCCCAGTCCGGGAGGCTCGTCGGTGCCGCGGGCGAAGACGACCTCGATGTCCGGGCAGCCTTGAGCGCGGGCCACCGGCAGCGGGGCGGGTGCGACGACCAGGGTCGCGGCGGCGACGAGGATCCCGGCCAGCACCGCGGCGATCCGGCGCAGTCGGGCATCAAGATCGATCTTCATCCCGACAATGTTAGCTGACCGAAGTTCCTTGTGGCGGGGCGTCAGGCCAGGTCACGGTGTCGGCGCTGTCGAGTTCGCTGCGGTCACCCTGCCGGGCCAGCGCCAGACCCACCAGGACCACCGCCCCGCCGACCGCCTGCGTGGCCGAGATCGCCTCGCCCAGCAGCACCCAGGCCGCCAGCACCGCGAACATCACCTCGGACAGTCCGACCAGCGACGCGAACCGCGGGCGCAATCGGGCGATCCCGACGATGCCGAGCGTGTAGGCGATCGCCGTCGGGATCAGGGCCAGTGCGATGACCGGGACCATCCAGGAGGTGGTCCAGCCGGCCACCACGGCGTTGTGCGCGGTGAACGTCAGCGGCATGGCGCCCGACACACCCAGGGCGGCCACCGCGACGGCGCCGACGACCAGTCCGCCCGCGGCCAGCGTGATCGGGTGCAGCGGGGTGCGTCCGTCCGGTCGCTCGGCGCCGACCTTGTCCGACATCAGGAAGTAGCAGGCCGCGCACACCGCTGCGGCCAGGCCCCACCCGACACCGGTGAGGTTGATCTGGGTTCCGGTCAGTCCGTGTGGCCCGACGATGCCCAGTACCAGCATGATCCCGGCCACTGCCAGCGCCACCCCGCCCAGTGTCATGGTGGTGGGGCGTCGCCGGGTGGTGGCCCACAGCCATCCCACGACCAGGATCGGTGCGGTGTACTCGAGCAACAGTGCGACGCCGACCGACAGGTGCGCCACGGCGTTGTAGTAGAACAGTTGCGCGCCGGCGATCGGTACCAGCCCGTAGAGCACCACCGTCCTGGCGTGCTGCCGTGCCTCGCGCAGCCAGCCGGGCCGGATGACGGTGGCGAATACCGCCATCGCCAGTGCGCCGCCGGCGAGTCGCGCCGTGACCGCGGCGGTCGGGCTCCACCCGGCCTCCATCAACGACTTCGCGAACGGCCCCGAGGATCCGAAGGCCAATGCGGAGCCGATGGCGAAGAGTAGACCGGTACGGAAACGGTAGGAGTGGTCGGCCCGGGACTGACGGGTCGTATCCAGCGCAGCCATGGGTAACCACCTCCAGTGAGTTGACAGCAGTTGACGAGGGATGACATGAGTAAAATGAACTTTGGTCATGACGCTACTGCCGGAAGGAGTCATGAGTCAAATGGTTTTCACTTATGACACCGAACTCACTTTGCGGGCGGTCGGTGTCCTGATCAACACCGATCGGGTGGACGGTGAGCAGCTGTCCGACCTGGCCGCGCTCGACGAGTATCTGGAGCACTTCGGCTGGACCGGCCGGCGTGACCACGACTCCGCCGAACTCGAAGCGGTGCGCCGATTGCGGGCTCGGCTGGGCCGGATCTGGGAGTCCGCCGGCGACGAGGTCCGCGCCGTCGATCAGGTCAACGCGTTGTTGTCTGACACCAAGGCGTCCCCGTGGCTGACCCGTCACCCCGAGATGCCCGAGTGGCATTTGCACCTGGCCTCGATTCACGACCCGTTGTGGCAACGCATGGGTGCCGAGATGGCGATGGCGTTGGCCGACCTGATCCGTGGCGGAGAACTGCGCAGGCTCAAGATCTGCGCCGCGCCCGACTGCGAGGCGGTGCTGATCGATCTGTCCCGCAACCGGTCCGGCAAGTTCTGCGACACCGGCAACTGCGGCAACCGTCAGCATGTCGCGGCTTATCGGGAGCGCCGGTCCAACAGGTGATCTGACCCCCGCCGGTGCGCAGCTACGCTGGCCTGGGGGAGTGATGGCACAACCGACGACACGCCTGCAGGTCAGTGGGCACCGCTTTCTGGCCCGCCGGATGGAGCATGCCCTGGTACGTGGCGATCCAAGGCTGCTCGACGATCCGCTTCGCGCGCAGACGCTTTCGTTCTCGGTGGGCGTTGTGCTCGCTGTGGTGGGGCTGGCGGTGTGCGCGGTGCTCGCCTTTGTGCGTCCGGCCGATGCGATCGGCGACGCGCCGCTGGTGGTGGTCCGCGATTCCGGGGCGATGTACGTCAGGATCGACGGCGTCATGCATCCGGTGTTCAATCTGGCCTCCGCGCGGTTGATCCTCGGCGCCGCAGCCGAAGCGCGGGTGGTTTCGCAGCGGGCTGTCGACAACGCCGAACTCGGACCGCAGATGGGCATTCCCGGTGCTCCGCAGCAGATCTCGCCGCCGCTGACTAAGCAGGAGTCCGGGTGGACGGTGTGTGACGACGAACGATCCGGCACCACCGTGCTGGCCGGCCCCCTCGACGATGCGGCGTCGGCGGCCGACCGCAGCGTGCTGGTGAGCCCGCGCGGGGCGAGCGCAGCGGTGACCTACCTGCTCCACGGGGGGTGGCGGGCCCGCGTGGACCTGCGGCACGCCGCGGTGGTCCGCGCGCTGCGGCTCGATGGCGTTGTGCCGCAGCAAGTTTCACCGCTGCTGCTGGATGCGATTCCGGAGGCTCCCGCGATCGAGCCGCCGCGCATCCCCGCCCTCGGCGCCGCCGGACCGCTGACGATGAGCCGGTATGCGGTGGGGACCGTGGTGCAGGTGCCGGCGGCCGACGGCGTCGACCACTTCGTGGTGCTACCCGACGGGTTGCAGCGCGTCGGTGAGGTCGCCGCCGACCTCATCCGCTACACCGACTCCCGCTCGGGTGCTGAGATCCCGACCGTGTCCGCCGCGGACATCGGTGCGGTACCGGTGACGAACATCCTGCCCGTGGCCACGTTCCCGGATCGCGCGAACCTCTCGCGCGATCCGGTGATCTGCGCCCGATGGCGCCGCCAATCGGGCCGATCCGGTTCGTACACCGCGGTGCTGGTGGCTGCCGAACTCCCGGCGGCCGCCCGCTCCGTCCCGTTGGCGCAGGCCGACGGCGCAGGTCCCGCGATCGACGCCGTCTCGGTGCCCGCGGGACGCAGTGTGTTCGTCCGGTCGGTCTCGCTGACCGGTTCCGGGGCCGGCGCCGGATCGCTGTTCCTGGTCACCGCTGCGGGGCTACGGTTCGGCATCCGGGACGCGGAAACCGCTGCAGCGCTAGGCATCACGGCCAGCGCAGAACCCGCCCCATGGCCGGTACTGTCGTCCCTGCCCCCCGGCCCGGAACTCAGCCGCCCGGCGGCATCAGTCGTCAGCGACGCTGTCGGCGCGCCGTGACCGGTGCATCGCCGCCGAGGTCACCGCGACGCCGCCGGCCAGTGCCAGGCAGATCAGCGCGCCCCGCAGGGCCGTCGCGGGTGGGTGCGGCGGGGTCGGCGGATGCGGGTGTGGCGGCACCGTCACCACGGCGGGTCGCGCGGGTTGTCCCGGTCCGCCCGCACTGATCGCGGCCAGGGCGTCGACCACGCCGTGGCCGACCACCGGATCCCATCCCGGCGCCGGCTGCTGTGCGGTGTCCTCGATGACCCGCATCACCTGGCGTGCGGACAGTTCCGGTGATCGGGCCCGGACCAGCGCGGCGATAGCGGACACCACCGGAACTGCGTAACTGGTCCCCGAGATGGGACGTCCGGTCGGTGCGGTGTCCACCAGACCGTCACCCGCGGCGGCCAGCGAGACCACCAACTCGCCCGGAGCGGCCACGTCCACCCACGGACCGGCGAGGCTGTATTCCGAGGCGATCCCGTCGGGGCCGACCGAGCCCACGGTGAGCACATAATCGTCGTACCAGGCCGGGCTCGCCACTGACGACACCTGGTCGGCATGCGCGGGGTCGCGGGGGTTGTGCTGCGGGCACTGGCCGGTACCGCCCACGTTGCCCGCCGCGGTCACCACGACCACGTTTCGGACGTCGACGGCGTAGGCCAGGGCCGCGCCCAGGGCCTGATCGTCGAGCGCGGCGTCAACCGGCATGCACGCCACCGTGGAGATGTTGATGATCGTCGCCCCCAGGTCCGCAGCGGTCCGCACCGCCGCGGCGAGGGTGTCGACGTCGCCGACACCCGATCCGGCGGGGTCGTCGACCGGGTGAAATTTGGCGCTGGATTGCCGGATCGCCAGCAGCGACACCTCGGGCGCGATACCGGTGAAGCCGTCCGGATCGTCGAGATCCGGGGTGGCGCCGATGATGCCGGCCACGATGGTGCCGTGACCGTCACAGTCGGCGGTACCGTCCTGGCCGGACACGTAGTCACCGGCCGGGATGAGGTGCGGCAGCCGTCGATGTCGCGCCACCCCGGTGTCGATCACCGCGACCGTCTGCCCGGCGCCACGGGTCAGCGCCCACACGGTGGGCAGGTCGATACCGCTGAGCTGCCCGGGCCGGCCGGTGTGCCCGCGGGGCGGCGCCACGCAGTCGTCGTGCTGGGCGGTGGGACGCGCCGGGGCTGCCGGCCCGGCGGCGGGCAGACGCAACTGATCCACCGGTGGCGGACTCACGGCGCCGGCGTCTGCGGTGGCCGGCAGCACCGCCAGGGCCACCGCGGTGGGTACCCGCCACCACCACGCCGATCCGGTCATGGCAGGCTCAGGGTTCGGACCGCGCCGTAGATGTCGGCGACCCAGCAGGCCGACGGTACCACCGCGGCCAGGGCGGCATACTCGAGGAACTGAATCAGTCTGCGCCGCAACGGGTTCAGTGACCGAGCCAGCCCCGCCGAGGTGATGGCCAGTGTGCACACCGTTGCTGCGGCGGCACACATCCAGACCGCCTGCGCGGGCATCGCCGCCACGAGGAGCACCGCGCCGGCGGCCAGTGCGGCCAGCCCCGCCGCGCCGGTGGCGATGCGGCGGTGGGCGCCGACATGTACACGCCGCCGCAGCACCAGCGCCACTCCGAGGCTGGTCGACAACGCCAATGCAGGGTTCGCCGGCCCCCTCGTGAACAGGGTGATCGCCGTTGCGGCAACGCATCCGGCGGCCGCGGCGGCAGACCATCCGTTGACCAGCCCGGTCAGCGTGTCATGTGCGGCAGTCGCGCGGTCATCGTCGGCTCGCCTGCCATCCGGGGTCAGACCTGCCGCCAGGACAGCCCCCTTGGGCGCCACGGCGAGCGCACCGAGCGCCAGCACGGTGAGTGCGGCCGCGACCGACTCCGGGCGGGGAACGGCCGCGCCCAGCACCACCGCCGCGGCGCTCACGCCGGTGGTGGCCGCCAACCCGGTCAGCAGAGTGCGGTGCGGCGTCATCCTCGCCAGCAACACCGACATGGTGAAGCCCGACGCGCAGGCGAGCAGCAGCAGCGTCACCCATGGTGCCCGCGGTGCCGCCAGAAACCCGGTTGCGGTGGCGAACAGCACCGCGGTGCAACTCAACACGGCCGTCGATCCCCGGTCGTCACGTGGGGCGGCCACCGACCCGATCGCCGCCGCCGCGGACACCGCCGCGACCGGCCAGACCTGCCACGGGGCCGGGCTCACGTGGCCCGCCCAGACCGCGGCCAGCGCACTGGCCGAGATACCGGCGACCGCGGCGGCGATGCGGGCCCGACGTCCGCTGTCCGGGTCGTCGGCGGGGGACCCCGCCGCGACGAGCACACTGTCCTCGGTGGGCAGCGGACGCGGAGACGGCAACACCAGCTCGGTGAGCAGCACGAGGTCACCGTCGGCAACAGCGTTGTCGCGCAACGACAACGACGGCTCCAGGCGGTGTCCCCCGATCCGGGTGAGTTGCCAGTGCCGCGGTCCGGGTGTCTCGGTGAACACCGCGTCGACGATCGACGGGACCAGCTCACCCAACGGACGGTCCGCGGGCAGGACCAGATCCATCGCGGTCGATCCGCCTGGACCGGCCGTCTGTACCGCGAGCCTACACAACGTATCCGTCACGGGTTCAACGTAACTCGGCGAATCAGGGCGACCACGCACGAATTTTCGCCCGCCGGGATGGAACCGGGCGGCCCGGTGGTGCGTCTACTCACACATGGACGCCGGGCGCCTCGTGGTGCGGACCCCGCCGGATCCGCCGGCGCAGACGCCGGTGAATCCCTTGGCGCGACTGATGCCGCTGGCGATGCTCGTCGCGATGGTGGGCATGGTGGCGCTCTACCTGAACGCGGCACCCACACCACGCAATCCGATGTTTATGCTCTTTCCGGCCATGATGGTGCTGTCGCTGATCGGCACGCTGGCCTACGGGGGTCGCGGCAACGGCCGTGATGCTGAACTCGACCAGCAGCGCGCCGTCTACCTGCGTTATCTCGACGATCTCGACGAGACCCTGGCGGCTGCCGCCGAGGAGTACCGCAGATCGCTGCGCGACCGGCACCCCGAGCCCGCCGCGTTGTGGACGCTGGTCGGTGGCGAGCGGATGTGGGAACGCACCGAAGACCATCCCGACTTCGGGTCGGTACGCATCGGGATCGGAGATCGGCCCGCCGCCGTCACCGCGGTGGCGCCGGAGTTGAAATCCGATGACGAGACCGATCCCGTGACGGTGGGTGCGCTGCACCGGCTGATCGAGCACCGGGCGGTGGTCGGCGCCGTGCCGGTCGCGGTGCCGGTGGCCTCGGGCGGATCGATCGAGCTGACCGGGCGGTCCTGCGCGATCCGTGCTGTGGCACGGGCTCTGGTGTGTCAGCTGGCGGTGCTGCACCGCCCCCAGCTGGTCTCGATCGCAGCGGTGGGAGACGATCGGGACTGGGACTGGTTGAAATGGCTGCCGCACCACAGCGCCGAGCGGTCCGGTGCGCGGCACGTGCTGATCGTCGACGGCACCGCGGGACCGGGACGGGCCGACGGTGTGACGGCGATCGTGCTGCGGCCCGGGCCGGGAGCCGAGGTGGCGGTGTCGGTCGACGGTGTGACGAGCGCTGCGGTGTGGGATCGACTCTGCCTGGCCGACGCGGTGGCGTGTGCGCGCCGGCTTTCGCGGCACCGCGGGGACATGCCGGTCGAATCGGCAGGCGATGCCCCGTACTGGCCGGCGCTGATGCGTATCGACGATCCCGAGGACTTCGACCCCGTCCAGGTGTGGTCGCGACGCAGCCGTGCCGAACTGCTACGGGTGCCGATCGGGGTGGCGCAGGACGGTTCCGCCGTCGAACTCGACATCAAAGAGGCGGCGGCCTGCGGTCTGGGGCCGCACGGGTTGTGTGTGGGGGCGACCGGCTCCGGCAAATCGGAGTTTCTGCGCACACTGGTGCTGGGGATGATCGCCGCCCATCCGCCGGATGTGCTCAACCTGGTGCTGGTCGATTTCAAGGGCGGGGCCACGTTTCTCGGGCTGGACGGCGTCAACCACGTCTCCGCGGTCATCACCAACCTCGCCGACGAGGCTCCCTTGGTCGCGCGCATGCGGGAAGCGCTGTCCGGGGAGATCAATCGCAGGCAAGAGATGCTGCGGGCGGCCGGCAACCTCACCAACATCGACGAATACGGTCGAGCGCGGGCCCGGGACCGCACCCTCGCCGCGTTGCCTGCGCTGTTGGTCATCGTCGACGAGTTCTCCGAATTGCTCAGTCAGCACCCTGATTTCGCCGACCTGTTCGTCGCCATCGGCCGCCTCGGACGGTCTCTCGGAATGCACCTGCTGCTGGCCAGTCAGCGTCTGGACGAGGGCAGGCTGCGTGGACTGGAAACCCACCTGTCCTACCGCATCTGCCTGAAAACATTCTCCGCGAGCGAGTCCCGGGCCGTACTCGGTGTGCCGGATGCGTTCCACCTACCGGCTCAGCCGGGAGCAGGCTACCTGAGCACCGCCACCGGATCGTTGACCCGGTTCCAGGCTGCGTTCGTCTCCGGAGGCTTCCCCGTTCGTCGACCGCAGCACGACCCGCAGCCGGGGGTGCGACGGTTCGACCTGCGCCACGAGGTCGCACCCCGCGACCTGGTGCCGCCGACCGCTTCGCGTCCGCTGCTCGACACGGTGCTGGGACGGCTCGCCGGTCATGGCACGCCGGCCCATCGCGTCTGGTTGCCGCCGCTGAACCGGTCACCGCGCCTGGGAGACGTGCTGCCGACTGTCGCTCCCCAGCGGCTACGGGTGCCGATCGGCGTGATCGACTGTCCGTTTCAGCAGCGGAGGGAACCATTGGTCGTCGACCTGTCCGGCGCGGCAGGAAATGTCGCGGTGGTGGGCGGGCCCCGCTCGGGTAAGAGCTCGGCGCTGCGGACGATCGTCGCCGCCCTGGCTGCCACCCACGATGCTACGGCGGTGCAGTTCTACGGCCTGGACTTCGGCGGTGGCGGGCTGACGGCGATGCGGGAGTTGCCCCACGTGGGGGCGGTGGCCGGACGCCGGGAAGCCGACCTGTGCCGCCGCATCGTCGCGCAACTGGAAGCGGTGCTGAACGGCCGGGAGGCCACACCAGGCGATGGCGACCCCTACGCCGACATCGTCCTCGTCGTCGACGGGTGGGCCACGCTGCGGCAGGAGTTCGAGGGACTGGAAACCGCGATCACCGCGCTCGCCGCCCGCGGGCTGTCCTACGGCGTTCACGTGATGATCGCCGCGTCGCGCTGGGCCGACCTGCGGCCGGCGCTCAAGGACCAGCTGGGCACCCGAATCGAGCTGCGGCTCGGCGATCCGGCCGATTCGGAGATGGACCGCAGACGCGCACGAGAACTCGCCGACCGTCCACCGGGGCGCGGTCTGACCCGCGACGGCCGCGAGATGGTGATCGCGCTGCCGGAGCCCGACGGCGTGCCGATCCTGCGCGGGGGTGTCGCCCCACCGGTGGAGCTGCTGCCGGGACGGATCGACCGCGCCGACATCGAGGTTGTCGAGCTTCGCCGCGGTGAAGTGGTGCTCGGCCTCGGGGAGCGCGACCTCGCCCCGCGCACACTGGATTTCGCCGAGCATCCGCATCTCCTGCTGCTCGGCGACGGCGAATGCGGCAAGACGGCGACACTGCGCCTACTGTGCACCGAACTCGCCACAGCCACCGGTGAGGTCGAACTGGAGATCATCGATTTCCGGCGCACCCTGCTCGGTGTGGTCGAGGGGGGTCCGCTCACCGGATACGCGGCGTCCGGCATCGCGGCCACGTCGCGGCTGGCCGCACTGACAGCACGCCTCAACGCCAGGATGCCCGACGAGTTCGTCAGCCAGCGGCAGCTTCGGGACCGGTCGTGGTGGAGCGGCCCCGACATCTACGTCGTGGTCGACGACTACGACCTGGTCGCGGGGGCGACCGGAAATCCGCTCACCCCGTTGGCGGACTTTCTGCCGCACGCCAAAGATCTGGGCCTGCACCTGATCGTGGCCCGACGATCCGGCGGTGCGGCGCGGGCGATGTTCGACCCGGTCCTTGCGCGTATGCGTGACATGGGCTGTGCCGGGCTGATGATGAGCGCCGCACCGGACGAGGGTGTGCTGCTCGGCTCGGCCCGGCCGGTGCCGCTGCCGCCGGGGCGGGCCAACCTCGTCGTCCGGGGCCGGCCGGAGGAGTCGGTCCAGCTCGCCTGGGTGGCGGAGCCGGTGTGACCCCGGTCGTCGTCGAGGTCGGCCCCGCCACGGTGTGCGGCCCGCGGCGCGCGCCGGCCGAGTGGACGTCGGCGGCGCTGGACTGCATCGACGACATCGTCGCGCTGGTCGACGATGAGCCGGTTCGGGTTTCTGCGCTGTGGCGCGACCTGCTCGGCGCCGTGATCGGTGAACCGGCCAGGCCGCTGGTGCTGGTCGTGCCGACCTGGTGGTCGTCGGGCCGCATCGACGTGGTCGCCGGCGCCGCGCACGCTCTGAGTACCCCCGCAACTGACGTCACCCCCGCCGCCGATGGCGCTGACGTCACCGATGTCGTGGTGTTGCGACGGGGTACGTTGCTCGGCGGTGTCGGCGAGGTGCTGGTCGAAGCCTGTGCCGAGCATCTCGTGGTGCTGTCGCCGGCGGCCGGGTGCTCGGTGCTGGCCCGCGACGGCGGCGCGCTCTCTGCGCACCTGGCGTCGGCGACCTCGGTGCTGATCGACGTTCCCACCGGGGTGCAGTTGCCCGCCGCGGTCATCGCCGCGCTGCGGCGGCTCCCGGTCCCGGTCACCTACAGCGACCCGACCCGACTCCGCGACGCGGCGCTCGGGGCGCTGCCGGCGCCGGTGCGCGTCGACGCGCCTGCCCGCCCGGTTCGCCGGGTTGCGGTGCTGCTCGCCGGTGCGGTGCTGACCGCGGCCGCGGGCGGATGGACGGCCCAGTCGCCTTGGGCCCAGTCCCTTTCCGTGCCGACGCCGGACGACATCATCGGCCTGGATTCGAGATTGCTGGTGGAGGGCCGGGTCAGCGTCACGGTGCCCGCCGGGTGGCTGCAGGAGCGCATCACCACCGGGGCCGGATCGGCGCGGGTGCGGGTCGCGGCGCCCGGCGGGTTGCCCGCCCTGCACATCACCCAGTCCGAAGGCGCACCGGCCGGCATCGCCGAGATCGCCGAATCTCTCAGGCAGGCAATCCGATCCGAACCGGGTGGGGTCTTCACGGACCTCGATCCTTCCGGTGAACTCGGCGGTAGGGCTGTGGTGAGTTACCTGGAGCGGCGTGCGGACAGCGAAACCCGGTGGAGCGTGCTCAGCGACGGCACCGTGCGCATCGCGGTCGGCTGTCAGGCCGCGCCGGGGGAGCACGCCACCGTCGCCGAGGTGTGCAGCCGGGCGGTGAACTCGGCCCGGGCGTCGAACTGAAAGCCCAATCGGGGGAACCGAACTGCGCGCTGGTGCGTCCAATCTGTAGATCGCTTGAAAGGCCACGAAAGGAATTCAGATGTCGACATCGTCAGCACCCTCGGGTCCGACTCTGACCACCGACTTCGACCTCATGGTGTCGGTGGCAGGGAAGACCGACGCCCGTAACGAGGAGATCCGCGCCATGCTGCAGTCGTTCATCGGGGCGATGAGCAACGTGCCGCCGTCGGTGTGGGGCGGCGCGGCGGCGGCACGATTCCGCGATGTGGTCGAGCGGTGGAACGCCGAGTCGCTGAAGCTGCATGCCGCGCTGCAGCGTATCGCCGAGACGATTCGCGACAACGAACGCGTCCTGCGCGAGGTTGCCGACGGGCATTCGCAGCGGATCGCCGCGGTTGCCGGGAATCTGTAGGGATCGCCCCCGATGAGCCACACACTGTCCTACAACTTCGGCGAGATCGAGTTCACCGTCCGTCAGGAGATCCACCGCACCTCGGCGCGGTTCAACGGTGCCCTCGACGATCTGCGGGCACAGATCGCACCGCTGCAGGCGACCTGGACCCGCGAGTCGGCCCAGGCGTACCGCATCGAGCAGGCGCGCTGGGAGCAGGCCGCCACCGCGCTCAACGAGATCCTGGTCAGTTTGGGCAACGCCGTGCGCGACGGCGCGGACGACGTCGCGGCCACCGACCTCAAAGCGGCCACCGCCTGGGGCGCCTGACGCCCGCACCAGACCTGTGCGGCCCCCGAGAGGAGGGGAGCCGATCGGGGGCCGCACAGTACGCTCACACGGCGCGCTCTCGCGAGCGCGACTCTCGGCAAGCGCGACTGCCACCACGCGCGCTGAGATAGGCTGGGAGCAGGTGTGATGGCCGACACAAATGGCAGACACCAAATGGCCGACACCAGATGGCAGACGCCAAATGGCAGACACCAGATGGCAGACACACAGGGCGGACACAAAGGAACGCCGCATGGCAGCTTCGGAGACATCGACCGGACGGGCATCGGCCCTGCCGGCATCCTCGCGGCTGCGTGCTGTCCACGAATTGTTCGTCGCAGGTGAGGTCGATGCGACCTATCTGAACTCCAACGCGGTCCGCCCGGTCGTCGCGCAGAGCTGGCAGCGCAGCCTCGCCGGCGGTGTGGACCCCGACCTCGACGGTGCGCGGGCCGCGGTGGCCGCGATCGAGAGACTGCGTGAGACCCATCCGCTCGCACCGGCGCTGCCGGTGATCCGGCGGCTGCTGGTCGACGATGCGCTCGATTCCGGCGTCGTCGTCGCGGTCAGCGCGGCCGACGGCACGCTGCTGTGGGTCGAGGGTGACCCGAAGGCCTGCCGAAAGGCCGAGGCGATGAATTTCGTGCCGGGCGCCGACTGGAGCGAGCGCAGTGCGGGCACCAACGCCCCCGGCACAGCGCTCGCCCTGGACCGCGAACTGCAGATTCGCGGATCCGAGCACTTCTCCCGCGTGGTCCAACCCTGGAGTTGCACCGCGGCACCCGTCCACGACCCCACCACCGGAGCGCTGCTGGGCGCCATCGACCTGACCGGAGGTGCGCAGGTTGCGTCCGCGCAAACCCTGGCGTTGGTGCGTGCGACCGCCGTGGCCGTCGAGAACCACCTCGCCCTGTTACGGCTGGCCGGGGTCGCGGTGGAACCGGCGGCGCGCCGGCCGCACCTGGTGGTGCTCGGCGGTGACCGGCCCCGGTGGGTGACCACCGACCGCTACGGCCATCTGCAGGCCACCTATCTGACCGGCCGGCATGCCGACATCCTGGTGCTGCTCAGCCGCCACCCCGAGGGTGTGTCCGCCGACCACCTCGCAGTGCTGCTCGACGACAAAGACCTCGATGTCGTCACGGTGCGCGCCGAGATGTCGCGACTGCGCAAGGTCATCGGCGCCGAGAACCTCGGATCCCGGCCGTACCGGCTCCTGACCGGGATCACCAGCGACATCGGCGAGGTCTTCGAGGCCCTCGACGCCGGCGACGTCGAAGCCGCCCTCACCCGCTACCCGGGGCCGCTGCTCACCCAGTCGGTGTCGCCGGCGATCGCGCGGCTGCGCACGCAGCTGTCGGCGACCCTGCGCGACGCCGTGCTCGCCGAGAGCAGACAGGGACGCGCGGATCTGCTGAGGCGCTGGCTGGAGCTGCCGGAGGGCCGCGACGACCGGGACGGATGGCAGGCATTACGGGACTGCGCCGGGTTGACCGCGGTGGCGCGGGCCCGGGCCCGGGGACATCTGGCCGGCCTGGACTACGAACTGGGCTGAAAACCTGAGCAGCACGCGGAAACGGCTGCTCACCCGGCCGCGGAACGCGAGTTGTCGACGCCGGCAGAACCATCCGATGATCAGGTATGGACTACCAGCGCTACGCCGAGTTCCTGCCCGAGGCCTACCGGCGCGGTCTGACCCCGCCGGTGAGCACCTGGTGGCAGTGGCGGGGCCGCTCCGTGCACATCGCGCGCACCGCCGCGGGCGCGGACGCCCCGGTGCGGATGCTCGTCGTCCACGGCGGCGGCGGGTACAGCGGCGCGCTCTGGCCGGTCGCGGCGGCCGTGGCCGGAGGCGGCGTCGACCTGCTCGCCCCTGACCTGCCGCTCTACGGCGACACTGTCGAGCCGCACCCGTCGCGGGTGCGCTACGAGGACTGGGTCGACCTGCTGTGCGACCTGGTGGTCGCCGAACACGCCGCCGACGCACGCCCGTTGGTGCTGTTCGGCGCCAGCATGGGCGGCATGCTGGCCTATGAGGCCGCCGCCCGCACCGGCCGCGTCGCCGCCGTGGTGGCAACCTGCCTGCTCGACATGTCCGACCCGGCCGCGCGGTCGGCAGCCGCCCGGTTCGCGTGGTTGGGGCGGCCCGCGCCGGTGATGCTGCGCGCACTCGACCCGGTGCTGGGCCGGGTCCGGGTACCGATGCGCTGGCTGGCCGACATGGCCGGCATGAGTCGGGACCACCGGCTGTCGCTGCTGTGCGCCACCGACCCGCGGGGCGGCGGAGGCTCTGCCCCGCTCGGCTTCCTGGCCGGCTGGATGAACTACGTGCACACCGCACCCGAGTCCTACCGCGGTGCGCCCGTCACCCTCGTCGCACCCGCCGCCGACGACTGGACCCCGCCGGAGCTGAGTATCCGCTTCCTGCAGCGCATCTCAGGGCCAACCGAGCTCGTCATGCTGGACAACTGCGGGCACTTCCCGATCGAGGAGCCCGGCTTGAGTCAGCTTCGTGACACCATACGGACCGTGCTCACCCAGGTGGCGGAGCAAGCCGGTCCACAGTGACCATCAGCGCGTCGATGTCGAACTCCAGCACGCGGTGCAGGTGGGCATCGATGGTGTGCACCAGCGTCCGCGCCGTCAGTTCCGTGTCGTCTCCGCCGCGGTCGCAGCGTTTCAGGTGGAACGACACCTCGTCGCAGATCCGCTCCTCGAAGTCGTGCATCGCGCCGAGCTGCTCGATGGTGGGCGCCATCATCCGATGCAGCAGCGAATGCAGCCGCGGCTGATCCGCATGCAACCCCACCAACGCTGTGAGCAACGTGCGCATGGTCGCGTCGAACGGGGGAGTCTCGGCGCGCAAATCGGCGAACACTTCGCACAACCGCTCGTCGGCCTCGCGGACGTGTCGCTCGGCCACCGCGCGCAGCAGTGCGAGTTTGTCGGGGTAGTACTGGTAGAGGGTGCCGATCGACAGCCCGGCGCGCTCGGCGATCCGATTTGTCGTGGTGGCGACGCCCTCGCGGGCGAACACTTGGGCGGCGGCCTCCACCAGCGTGTTCACCGTGTCACGGGAGCGCTGCTGGCGGGGGGTGCGGCGCGGTCGGTCGATGCGATCAAGTCTGCCCGGCCGTGCAACCGTGGTGCAACGGTTGCGGGCGTAGGTTCAGTGACGCACACCACACGAGCAGGAGATTCACATGACTGTGTACGCCCGCCCCGGGGCTGACGGCTCCCTGATGTCGTTCAAGTCCCGCTACGACAACTTCATCGGCGGCCAGTGGGTGGCGCCGAACGCTGGACGCTACTTCGAGAACCCGACGCCGGTCACCGGCCAGCCGTTCACCGAGGTGGCCCGCTCCGACGAGTCCGACATCGAGAAGGCCCTCGACGCTGCGCACGCCGCCGCGCCGGCCTGGGGTAAGACCTCGGCCGCCGAGCGCGCCGTGATCCTGAACAAGATCGCCGACCGCATCGAGGAGAACCTGGAATCGATCGCGCTCGCCGAGTCCTGGGACAACGGCAAGCCGATCCGCGAAACGCTCAACGCCGACATCCCGCTGGCCGTCGATCACTTCCGATACTTCGCCGGTGCGATCCGGTCGCAAGAGGGGTCGCTGTCGGAGATCGACGACGACACGGTGGCCTATCACTTCCACGAGCCGCTGGGTGTGGTCGGACAGATCATCCCGTGGAACTTCCCGATCTTGATGGCCGTCTGGAAGCTCGCCCCGGCGCTGGCCGCGGGTAACGCCGTGGTCCTCAAGCCGGCCGAGCAGACCCCGGCCTCGATCCTGTACCTGATGGAGGTCATCGAGGATCTGCTGCCCGCCGGTGTGGTCAACGTGGTCAACGGCTTCGGCGTGGAGGCCGGTAAGCCGCTGGCCTCGAGTAACCGCATCGCCAAGATCGCGTTCACCGGTGAGACCACCACCGGCCGGCTGATCATGCAGTACGCCTCGCAGAATCTGATCCCGGTGACCCTCGAGCTGGGCGGCAAGAGTCCGAACATCTTCTTCAACGACGTGCTGGCCGCCACCGACAGCTACCAGGACAAGGCGCTGGAGGGCTTCACCATGTTCGCCCTCAACCAGGGCGAGGTGTGCACCTGCCCGTCGCGGTCGTTGATCCAGGCCGACATCTATGACGAGTTCCTGGCGCTGGCCGCGATCCGCACCAAGGCCGTCCGTCAGGGCGATCCGCTCGACACCGAGACGATGATCGGTGCGCAGGCCTCCAACGATCAGCTGGAGAAGATCCTGTCCTACATCGAGATCGGCAAGAGCGAGGGCGCCCAGCTCGTCACCGGCGGTGAGCGCGCTCAGCTCGGTGGCGATCTCAACGGCGGCTACTACGTCGCGCCGACCATCTTCACCGGCCACAACAAGATGCGGGTGTTCCAGGAGGAGATCTTCGGCCCGGTGGTCGCGGTGACCTCGTTCAAGGATTACGACGAGGCGATCAGCATCGCCAACGACACCCTCTACGGTCTGGGCGCCGGTGTGTGGAGCCGTAACGGCAACACCGCCTACCGCGCCGGTCGCGACATCAAGGCCGGCCGGGTGTGGACCAACTGCTATCACCAGTACCCGGCGCACGCCGCGTTCGGCGGCTACAAGCAGTCCGGCATCGGCCGGGAGAACCACAAGATGATGCTCGACCACTACCAGCAGACCAAGAACCTGTTGGTGAGCTACAGCGATCAGGCCCTCGGTTTCTTCTGAGCCCCCAGGTTTTCTGATCTGACGCAATAGGCGCAAACTCGCACGGAACCAGGTGTTCCGTGCGAGTTCGTGTCTTCGGTGACCAGCGAGGAGTAAGCACACGTGGGCGATTTCGTGGCAGCCATCGATCAGGGGACGACGAGCACCAGGGCGATGGTCTTCGACCACTCCGGCCGTGAAGTGGCGCGGCATCAGCTCGAGCATGAGCAGATCCTGCCGAAAGCCGGCTGGGTGGAACACAATCCGGTGGAGATCTGGGAGCGCACCGGTTCGGTGCTGCAGACCGCGCTGAACAAGGGCAGGCTGTCGGCCTCCGACATCGTGGCGCTCGGCATCACCAACCAGCGCGAGACCGCGTTGGTGTGGGACCGCCACACCGGGCGCCCCTTCTACAATGCGATCGTCTGGCAGGACACCCGGACCGACCGGATCTGCTCGGCGCTCGATCGTGACGGTCGCGGCGACGTCATCCGGCAGAAGGCCGGTCTGCCTCCGGCGACGTACTTCTCGGCGGGGAAGGTGCAGTGGATCCTGGAGAACGTGGACGGGGTGCGCGAGGCCGCCGAAGCCGGTGACGCGCTCTTCGGCACGTGCGACTCCTGGGTGCTGTGGAATCTGACCGGAGGTCCGCGCGGAGGTGTGCACATCACCGACGTGACCAACGCCAGTCGCACGATGCTGATGGACCTCGAGACGCTCGACTGGGACGACGAACTGTTGGGCTTCTTCGGAATTCCGCGTCAGATGCTGCCGACGATCGCCTCCTCGTCGGAGCCCGTGGCGTACGGCACCACGCGCTCGGGCGGGCCGCTGGGCGTCGAGATCCCGGTGACGGGCATTCTCGGCGACCAGCAGGCCGCGATGGTGGGCCAGGTGTGCCTGTCTGCCGGTGAGGCCAAAAACACCTACGGCACCGGAAACTTCCTGCTGCTCAACACCGGTGAGAAGATCGTGCGCTCGGAGCACGGCTTGTTGACGACGGTCTGCTACCGATTCGGTGACGCGAAACCGGTCTACGCGCTGGAAGGCTCGATCGCGGTGACCGGCTCGGCGGTGCAGTGGCTGCGCGACCAGCTCGGCATCATCAGCGGTGCCGCACAGAGCGAGGCGCTCGCACGCCAGGTCACCGACAACGGCGGCGTCTACTTCGTGCCGGCGTTCTCGGGGCTGTTCGCGCCGTACTGGCGTTCCGACGCCCGCGGCGCGATCGTCGGGCTGTCCCGGTACAACACCAACGCTCATCTGGCGCGCGCCACACTGGAGTCGATCTGCTACCAGACCCGTGATGTCGTCGACGCGATGGAAGCCGACAGCGGTGTGCACCTGGAGGTCCTGAAGGTCGACGGCGGGATCACCGTCAACGAGCTGTGCATGCAGATCCAGTCCGACGTCATCGGGGTCGACGTCGTCAAACCTGTTGTGGCCGAGACGACTGCGCTGGGTGCAGCCTACGCCGCGGGGCTTGCGGTCGGGTTCTGGAAGGACGGCGACGAGCTGCGGGCCAACTGGCAGGAGGACAAGCGGTGGTCGCCCGCATGGAGCGAGGAGCAGCGCGCCGAGGGATACGCCGGGTGGCAGAAGGCCGTCCAGCGCACCCTGGACTGGGTTGACGTCGACTGACCTCAGAGGGCGGCGACGCCGGCCTCGGCAACAGCCACGTCCTGTGCGACACTTCCCGCACTGACCCCGATCGCGCCGACCACGGTGCCGTCGACCTCCAGCGGGATGCCGCCGCCGAAGATCACCAGACCACCCGAAAGCTGTTCGAGGCCATAGAGTTCTGCGCCCGGCTGCACGAGATCCGACAGCGCCGCCGTCGGTGCGTTCATCAGGATCGATGTGCGTGCCTTGCGGGTCGAGATGTCGATGCTGGCCTTGATGGCGCCGTCCATCCGCGCGAACGCAACGAGGTGACCGCCGTCGTCGACGACCGCGATGTTCATCGGCTGGCCGATCTCGTGGGCTTTCCTGATCGCAGCGTCGAGGATGGTCTGGGCCTTGGTCAACGGCAAAGAGGTCATCTGCCAATGCTATTCCGCGGGTGACATCGGCCACAACCTAACCGAAAGCACAGGTGCGAGGACAGATCCAGGTTGGGAGATCGTATCGCACAGTCTTTTCGCTGTTTTCGGTGCTGACACTGAAGGTGTGGACTACACCGACATCTTCGTATGGGAGTTTCTTGGTACCGCGCTGCTGGTCCTGATCGGCAGCGGATCGATAGCAGCCGTCGTGCTGCCGAATTCGTTTTCTCACGGCGGTGGTGGCGATTGGCTGGTGATCGTGCTGGGCTGGGGCTTCGGCGTGTTCACCGGTGCCAGTGTCGCCAGTCCCTCTGGCGGGCACATCAATCCGGCGGTCACGCTGGCTGTCGCGATCAGCGACGGGGTGCCGTGGGGCAGTGTCCCGTTCTACTGGTCCGGACAGTTGCTCGGCGCGATCGTGGGAGCGACGTTGGCATGGATGGCCCTCAAGCTGCAGTTCGACCACAACGACGACAACTCCGGCACCCGGGGGATTTTCTGTACCGCGCCGGCCATCAAGGGCACCGTCTGGAACCTCACCACCGAGGTGATCGCCACATTTGTGCTGATCCTCTGGGTGCTCACCAACCCTGAGGTGAACGACGCGCTCGGCTATGCGGGTGTCACGTTCGTGGTCATGGCCATCGGCTTCGGGCTGGGCGGGCCCACCGGTTACGCGATCAACCCGGCCCGAGATCTGGGCCCGCGAATCGCCTATGCGCTCCTGCCGATCAAAGGCAAAGGCGATGTGATGTGGTCTTACTCGTGGGTGCCCGTGGTCGGACCCATGGTGGGTGCGGCGCTGGCGGCGGTGCTGGCCGGGGCGTTGACCTGACCCGGTGCGAAGCCGGCCACCGGACCGATGACGGTCGTCGCCGGCGGGCGGATCTCGGCGTTGACGGCTGCGGCGGCGATGGTGCCGACGGTGCCCCTGACCTCGCGTTGCGACGACAGACAACCATCGGCGATCACCGCGGCCGGAGTGTCGGCGGCCATGCCGCCGGCGATGAGCGCGGCCGTGATCGCCTCCAGATTGGCCACGGCCATCATCAATACCAGGGTGGTGTTGGTCCGGGCGAGAGCTGCGTAGTCGATCGTCGATTCAGGGTGGCCGGGCGGCACATGGCCGGTGACCACCGTGAAGCCCTGGGTCAGCCCGCGGTGGGTGACCGGGATCCCGGCGGCGGCCGGGGCCGCGATCGACGAACTCACCCCCGGGATCACCTGCACCGGAATCCCGGCACGCACGCAATGGTCGAGTTCCTCACCGCCCCTTCCGAAGACGAAGCCGTCACCGCCTTTGAACCGGACGACGGTGTTGCCGGCGGCGGCGCGTTCGACGAGCAGATCGTTGATCACGTGCTGTTCGGTGCGGGGGCCACCGGGGATCTTCGACACATCGATCACGGTGGCGTGCGGGGCGACGGCGGCGAGCATCCCGACCGGGGCCAATCGGTCGGTGACGATGACCTGTGCGGCCGCGAGTGCGTCGCGGCCGGCGACGGTCAGCAGACCAGGGTCACCGGGTCCGCCGCCGACGAGGATCACCCGACCGGTGTGGGATGCCGCGACGGTTTCGGGTTCGCCGGGCTCGATGACACAGACCCGGTGCCTGCATTGCGCGAGTTTGCGGATGAGGCGGTTCTGTACCGGATCTCCGGTGTAGGCGAACACCATGGTGACCAAGTCGATGTCGCGCGCGGTGAGGTCGCGCCGGCGCAGGGTGAGCAGCCCGCGGGTGGCCGCGTCGTCGAAGTAGGGGACCGGCGCTGGACTTGCGACCGTCACGGCGAGGCCTGCATCGAGCAGCGAGGCCGTCATCTCGACGGCTCTCGGCGAGGAGCCCGCGACGGCCACGCCCATCACGGGGTGTTACTCCAGTTGCCGCGCAGTGCGGTCGCCACCAGTGCGGCGCGTTTGTGTACACCGAATTTGCCCATGATGTTGTGCAGGTGGAATTTGACGGTCGCCTCGCTGATGAACAGGGTGCGCGCGATCGCGCGGTTGTCCTGCCCGGCGGCGACCAGGCGCAACACCTCGTGTTCACGGCGGGTCAGCGCCGGCAGCACGGCGGCGTCCGGCGCGACGTCGGCGGTTCGCAGGCGGGCGATCACCGCGTTGGTGCTCGCCGAGTCGAGCGCCGAATGTCCGTTGACGACCCGCATCATCGTGGCGAGCAGTTCGCCCGACGGCGATCGACGGTCGATGAGCCCGTCGGCGCCGGCGCGGATCAGCGCAACGAGATCAGTGCGCGCATCCTGGGTGTCGACGACGACGATGACGCGCGGGCGCGGATCCAGTGCGGCCAGAAGCTCCGGCAGGTGCAGACGGTCGCCCGCGCCGAGCACCAGCAGTTCGGGGCGCAGTTCGCGCAGCCGGGCCGGCGCGTCGGGGCCGGGCCGCATGTCGGCGACCAACTGCACGGCGTCGGTGCGCGTCATCATGTGCACGACTCCGTGATGCAGCAGCTCGTCGTCCATCACCACCGCGATGCGCTTTCGCCGGACAGGGTTCAAACCTCCTCTGGCAGAAGCGATTTTCGGGCTGACGCGAGATCGCAGGTGGCGATCGAGCTCTGACTGCGCTGCATATCCCGAAGGGGACAGGCTCATCGGTGACTCCGTCGGTCGGTCGGCGGGCGAATGTTAGCCAGGCTCGCGTTGCATCGACGTTGCAATGCGATCGATCTCACCCAGGATGCTCAGTGTGAGTCGGTCGGGTCTGCCAGCACACAGTCCCCGCAGAGTCCGCCGCCCGGGGCGAGGTAGAACAGGCAGCAGCTTCGCCTGCGGAAGGTGGATCCGGTCATCGACGCGCTGCCGTGCAGGCGTGGCCGCTGCATCAGGGATCCGACCAGCTCGCGTCCGGCGGGCACCAGGGTGGCATCGCGCAGGCCCATCACCGTGACGGCGCCGTTGGCCGCCGACATCACGTTGCCCCACATGACTTTCGGCGACAAACCGGCCGCCGAGTCGAGGCGGTCGGCCAGCGGCTGCAGGACCGCCGCCAGCAGTGTCCGATCGACGGACTCTGCGGCGGTGGCGGGGTTCTGCGTGTCGACCCACGGCAAGGGACCGGCCGCGAACTGCACCGCATGGCCGGCCCGCCGCCACCTCAGCACATCGGGGGTCAGCACCGGCACCCCCGACCGCGTCGCGAAGCCACCCATGACCGGAGAGACGAGCCGCGACGCGACCGACAAGTGCAGGGACGACGCAGCCACTCGGGCCGGAACGTCCGTCGGTTCGGCTGCCGCGTAGCGCGCCATCGCCGCCCGGGTCGCCCCGACGAGGTCGGTCAGCACGGCGTCGTCGTACAGCTCGTCCATCGGGCGCCATCCGTCGCCGGCGGCACCGGCCAGGGCGAAGTACTCGCCGAGGCGCGCCACGCGTTGCGGAAACGGCCTGCCTTCCATGGGTCGATCACGGTAGACGAAAACTGCAACGTCGGTGCAACGTGACCCGAGCCACACTGGGCCCATGTCAGAACCGAACCTCGATCCTGCGGTGGACTACCCGTTGAGTGTGAACCGCAGCGATCTGCTGCGCACGCCGACCGGTAAGCCGATCGACGCCATCACGATGTCGGCCGTCGTGGCCGGTGACATCAAGGCCGCCGACCTGCGGATCAGCCCGGACACCCTGCGACTGCAGGCCCAGATCTCGGAGAAGTCGGGCCGGGCTCAGCTCGGTGCGAACCTGCGCCGCGCTGCGGAGATGACCGCGATCTCTGACGAGCGGGTCCTGGAGATCTACAACGCGCTGCGACCGAACGCGTCCTCGAAGGAAGAGCTCGAGGCGATCGCCGAGGAGCTGTCGTCGCAGTACCAGGCCGAGATGCTGGCCGAGCTGGTGCGTGAGGCGGCCGACGTCTACGAGCGCCGCGACATCCTGGCCGCAAGCGAATAGGAGACGACATGACCGCTGCAGAAACTCCCCAGCGCTCGACGGTCACCGGCGCGCGCCGGTCGTTGCGCACCGAGGCCCTCGAGAGCCGACCCGTCAACCTCGACGGGTTCGTGGAGGAATGGCCCGAGGTGGGCATGGTGGCCCTCGACAGCGAGTTCGACCCCAGGCCCAGCGTTCGGGTCGAGAACGGGGTGATCGTCGAGATGGACGGCGTCGCCCGCGCCGACTTCGACTTCATCGACCAGTTCATCGCCGACAAGGCGATCGACATCGAGACCACTGAGGCGTCGATGGCGATCCCGGCCGTGCAGATCGCGCGGATGCTGGTCGATCCCAACGTGTCCCGGACCGAGGTCATCGCAGTCACCCGCGGCCTGACCGCGGCGAAGCTGCTCGACGTGGCCAAGACGATGAACATCGTCGAGATCATGATGGCCATGCAGAAGATGCGGGCCCGCCGTACACCGGCCAACCAGGCCCACTGCACCAGCGCGCGCGACAACCCCTTGCAGGTCGTCTGTGACGCCGCCGAAGCCGCCATCCGCGGCTTCGCCGAGGTCGAGACCACCCTTGGCGTGGTGCGCTACGCGCCGCTGGTGGCGATGGCCCTGCAGATCGGCGGCCAGGTCAATCCGGGCGGGCCGATGACACAGTGCGCGCTGGAGGAGGCGACCGAGCTTGAGCTCGGCATGCGCGGCATCACCGGCTACGCCGAGACGATCTCGGTGTACGGCACCGAACCCGTCTTCGTCGACGGTGACGACACCCCGTGGTCGAAGGCGTTCCTGGCCGCGGCCTATGCGTCGCGGGGCATCAAGATGCGGTTCACCTCCGGAACCGGATCCGAGGTGCAGATGGGTAACGCACAGGGAAAGTCCATGCTGTACCTGGAGATTCGCTGCATCATGGTGACCAAGGGTGCCGGCGTGCAGGGACTGCAGAACGGTTCCATCTCGTGTATCGGCGTGCCGGGCGCCGTGCCTGCGGGTATCCGGGCCGTCGCCGCGGAGAACATGATCGCCTCGGCGCTGGATCTCGAATGCGCCTCCGGGAACGACCAATCGTTCTCGCACTCGCCGATGCGCCGCACCGCGCGGTTGATGCCGCAGATGATGCCGGGCACCGACTTCGTCTGCTCCGGATACTCGGCGACGCCGAACTACGACAACATGTTAGCCGGATCCAACGTCGACAGCGACGATTTCGACGACTTCAACACGATCCAGCGTGACTTGCAGATCGACGGTGGACTGCGCCATGTCAGGGAATCCGAGATCCTGGCGGTGCGCACGCGCGCGGCCAAGGCGCTGCAGGCGGTGTTCGGTTACCTCGACCTGCCCGCCATCACCGACGCCGAGATCGAGGCGGCCGTGTACGCCAACGGATCCGCAGATCTGATCCCGCGCGATGTGCTGGAGGACCTCAAGGGGGCCCAGCAGGTCATGGACCGGGGGATCACCGGACTCGATCTGGTCAAGGCGCTCGAAGCCACCGGCTTCTCCGACATGGCCTCCAACCTGCTGTCAGCGCTGCGGCAGCGCGTCTCGGGCGACATGCTGCAGACCTCGGCAATCATGACGCCCGACTTCACGCCGCTGTCGGCGATCAATGACGACAACGACTACCTCGGCCCGGGCACCGGCTACCGCCCCTCGGGCCGGCGCTGGGAAGAGATGAAGCGGCTGCGCCATGTGACGAGCGCGGCGAATCCGGAAGAAGAGGTGCAGTGACGGTGTCGACCATCGAGTCCCACAAGCAGCGCTCGGTCGCCTTCGACGAAGTCGGTCCCGCAGAACGGGGTTCGCGGTCCGACGAAGTGGTGATCGGCGTGTCGCCGGCGTTCGCCGACTTCTTCAGTCAGACCATCGTCAACGTGTCCCACGGCGAGGTACTCCGCCAGATCCTGGCCGGTGTCGAGGAGCAGGAGGTGAGCGCGCGCATCGTGCGGGTGCGTCACAGCTCCGATCTGGCCGTCATCGCACACACCGCGGCGAAGCTGTCCGGGTCCGGCATCGGGATCGGCATCCTGTCGCGGGGTACCTCGATGATCCATCAACGCGACCTGCCCCGGCTGTCGAGCCTCGAGCTGTTCCCGCAGTGCCCGCTGTTGACGCTGGAGACCTACCGCAGCATCGGATCGAATGCGGCCCAGTACGCCAAAGGTGAATCGCCGCAGCCTGTCCCGACGCTCAATGATCAGATGGCGCGACCCCGGTGGCAGGCCAAGGCCGCGCTGCTGCACCTCAAGGAGACCGAGCAGATCGTCAAGGGCGCCAAGCCGGTCGAGGTGAAGGCGGTGTTCGCCTGAGTCTCGTCGTCGGGGTCGACATCGGTAACTCCACGACGGAAGCCAGTGTCGCGCAGATCGATCCGGACGGGTCGATCCGATACGTCGGTGTCGCACTGACCCACACCACCGGCGTCAAGGGCACCGTCAAGAACGCCGACGGTGTGCTCAAGGCCGTCACGTGGGCGGCCCGGGACGCCGGCATCAGCCTCGGCGACCTCGACGTGGTACTGCTCAACGAGGCCACCCCGGTGATCAGTGGCCTGGCGATGGAGACCATCACCGAGACGATCATCACCGAATCCACCATGATCGGACACGATCCGCGAACGCCCGGGGGCCGCGGCCTCGGCGTGGGGGTCATCGTCGAGTTCGCCGCGCTCCCGGGCCTGGACGGCGCAGAGCCGGTGATCGCGCTGATCCCCAAGGGGATCGACTTCGACGACGCGGCACAGGGCATCGAAGCCGCCGTGGCGCGCGGCGTCGACGTCGTCGCCGCGATCCTCGGTAACGACGACGCGGTCCTGGTGGCCAACCGGGTGAGCAGGCGGATCCCGATCATCGACGAGGTGTCGCGCGTCGACGCGGTACCGGTCGGGATGCTGGCCGCCGTCGAGGTCGCCGCGCCCGGTCAATCGATCCGCACCCTGTCCAACGCCTACGGCCTGGCCACCATCTTCGGGCTGGACGCCGAACAGACCCGGGTCGTGTCCCCGGTGGCCCGCGCGCTGACCGGCAACCGGTCGGCCGTCGTCGTGCGCACACCGTCCGGCGACGTCGCCGACCGCGCCATCCCCGCCGGATCACTCGATCTGTTGGGGCCGAACCGGGTTGCGGCGGTGGATGTCTCGCGTGGCGCTGCCGACATCATGGCCGAGGTGGAGCGGGTCGGCCCCCTGGTGGACGTGGTCGGGGAATCGGGCACCAACGCCGGCGGGATGATCGCCCACGTGCGGCAGAACATGGCCGACCTGTCCAAGCACGACATCCGCGACGTCAAGATCACCGATCTGCTCGCGATCGACACGCTGGTGCCGCAGGAGGTCCGCGGCGGCGTCGCCGGCGAGGTCGCGCTGGAGAACGCGGTGGCCCTCGCGGCGATGGTGCGCACGAAGGAGAGCGGCATGCAGGCGGTTGCCGATGCGATCGCCGAACGCCTGCGCATCGCCGGCGCCGAACGGGTCTGCGCCATCGTCGGCGGCGTGGAGGCCGAGATGGCGGTGCGCGGTGCCCTGACGACACCGGGTACCGATCGGCCGCTGGTCGTGCTCGACATGGGCGGCGGCTCCACCGATGCCGCGGTGATCGGCACCGACGGGGCCATCCAGGCCGTGCATCTGGCCGGTGCCGGCGACCTCGTCACCAAGCTCATCGACACCGAGTTGGGGCTGGACAACGGTGAGCTGGCCGAGGAGATCAAGCGTTGCCCGCTGGGCAAGGCCGAGAGCTTCTTCCACATCCGGCTGGAGAACGGCACCGCGCAGTTCTTCGAGACGCCGCTGCCGGCGACCGCGTTCGCCCGGGTGGTCACGCTCGCCGGCGACGCGATGAACCCCATTCCGACCCGGCACTCACTGGATCGGATCCGCGAGGTGCGCCGCACCGCCAAGCAGCGCGTGTTCGTGGTCAATGCGCTGCGCGCCCTGCGCTCGGTCGCGCCGGCGCGGGATCTGCGCCGCATCGGCTTTGTGGTGCTGCTGGGCGGCTGCGCCCTGGATTTCGAGATCCCGGAGTTGATCGCCGACGCGGTGGCCCCGTACGGCATCGTCTGCGGCACGGGCAACGTCCGGGGGACCGAGGGACCTCGCAACGCGGTCGCGTCCGGTCTCGTCGAGGCCTACGCCGCGGGGGAGCCGCATCGTGCTTGAGGGCGGTCAGCCGGAGAAGCCGGCGATCCAGGTCTGCAGCGTCGCCCCCGGCGACGTCGAACGCCAGGTGCTCGCCGGGGTCGAGGAGGAGGGCGTGCCGTGTGTGGTCAGCCGTCCGCGCGTCCCGGCGGACGCGGAGGATCTTGCCCGGGCCGCCGCGCGGCTTTCGTCGCTGGACGTGGGCGTCGGCATCGACGCCGACGGCCGGGTCAGCGTCGCGCACGGTCTGCTGCGCGACCCGGTGGCAGACCTCACCTCGGACGGTCCGGCGTCACTGGACTTCGCCCGGGCGGCAGGCCACAACGCGGCGCGGATCGTCGTCGGCATTCCCCTGCGCATCTGACCGCATCTATTACCGTTTGTGGTGAGTAGGCGTTGCGGAAGGAGTCCCCGCTGCTTCACCAGTTCTTCGAGGGCGGTTCGGGCAGCCGCGTGCCGCAGAAGCAGGTGCGCGCGCTGCACGAACTCGTCGTCGCGGGCGAGGTGGATCCGGCCGAGCTCGTCAATATGCCGTTGCCGAACGTCATCGCCGAGAGCTGGCGCCGCAGTCTCGGCCGGGGCGTGGACCCCGATCGTCAGGGTCCGCGCTCGGCGACCGACACCGTGCTGGAGAGCCTGCGCCGCGACAACCCGTTGACCCTGGCCATGCCGATGATTCGGCGCCTGCTGGTCGCCGACGCCGCCGACGCCGGGTGCATGGTCGCGGTGACCGACGTCCGCGGCACCCTGCTGTGGGTCGAAGGTGACCGTCGCGCCCGCCGAAAGGGGGAGGCGATGAATTTCGTGCCCGGCGCCGACTGGAGCGAGCGCAGCACCGGCACGAACGCCCCGGGCACGGCGCTGGTCCTCGGCAGTGAGATACAAATCCGCGGCTGGGAACACTTCTCGCGGGTCGCGCAGCCGTGGAGTTGCACGGCGGCGCCGGTGCACGACCCGACCACCGGGGTGGTCCTGGGCGCCATCGACCTCACCGGCCACGCGTCGGCCGCGACTCCCCAGACCCTGGCGCTGGTGCGGGCGACGGCGCTGGCGGTCGGCAAGTATCTGGCCGTCCAGCGGCTGACCCGGACCGCCGAGGATCCGGTGGCGGCGCAGCCTGGGGCGCGACTGAGGGTGCTGGGCGCCGACCGGGCCACCTGGTCGGTGCGCGACGACAGCGGTTTGCTGCGTACCACCACGCTGGCACCCAGGCACGCCGACATCCTGCTGCTGCTCACCCGCCACCCGGAGGGCCTCAGCGCCGACCATCTCGCCGTGCTGCTCGACGACGCAGACCTCGATGTCGTGTCCGTGCGGGCCGAGATGTCGCGGCTGCGGCGGGCCATCGGGGCGCAGTTCGTCGGCTCGAAGCCGTATCGCCTGCTCGAACCCGTCACCAGCGATCTCGACGACGTGCTGGCCGCCCTGGAGTCCGGGGATGTCGGTGCCGCCCTGGACCGCTACTCCGGTCCGCTGTTACCCAATTCCGCGGCGCCCGGTGTCACCCGGTTGCGGGTGGAGTCGAGCTCGACGGTGCACGCCGCGGTCGTCGCATCCGGCGATTCCGGCATGCTGTCGCGATGGTCGCGGATATCCGCGTTTTGACCTGCACGGATATGCACGCGTAAGCTCCGTCGTTGGCGTGCGCTGGCTCGCCGAGAACCTTGGGTCCCTGCCGGTCGCCGAGGACGATCTTTCCAGCGCAGGCCCTGACCGGCACCCGGCTCGCCCCGGGAACCACCCGAGAAAGAGAAGGTAAGCGCTGTGCCTACGTACACGCCGAAGGCGGGTGACACCACGCGTTCGTGGTATGTCATCGACGCCACCGACGTGGTGCTCGGCCGGCTCGCCGTCGAAGCAGCCAAGCTGCTCCGCGGCAAGCACAAGCCGACATTCACGCCCAACGTCGACGGCGGTGACTTCGTCATCATCGTCAACGCCGACAAGATCGCCGTCAGCGGCGACAAGCTCAACAACAAGTTCGCCTACCGCCACTCGGGTTACCCCGGCGGCCTGCGCAGGCGTTCCATCGGCGAGCTGCTGCAGAAGCACCCGACCCGCGTCGTCGAGAACGCGATCATCGGCATGCTTCCGCACACCAAGCTCGGCCGGCAGATCCAGAAGAAGCTCAAGGTCTACGCCGGCCCCGACCATCCGCATGCCGCGCAGCAGCCGGCCGTGTTCGAGATCAAGCAGGTGGCCCAGTGAGTGAAACCGACGTGACCGAAGTGACCGACGTGGTCGAGGACGCCGCCGGCGACGTCGTCGAGGTCGACACCTTCGCGGCCGAAGAGGCGGCGCACCGTGAGCCGGTGATCATCGACCGTCCGATCCAGACCGTCGGCCGCCGCAAGGAGGCCGTGGTCCGGGTGCGCCTGGTTCCCGGCACCGGCCAGTTCAACCTGGACGGCCGCACCCTGGAGAACTACTTCCCCAACAAGGTGCACCAGCAGCTCATCAAGGCGCCGCTGGTGACCGTGGACCGGCTGGAGCAGTTCGACATCTACGCCCACCTCGACGGCGGCGGCCCGTCCGGACAGGCCGGTGCGCTGCGTCTGGCGATCGCCCGCGCGCTGATCCTGGTGCAGCCCGAGGACCGTCCGGCGCTGAAGAAGGCCGGCTTCCTGACCCGTGACCCGCGTGCCATCGAGCGCAAGAAGTACGGTCTGAAGAAGGCCCGTAAGGCGCCTCAATACAGCAAGCGCTGACCGATCGACGTCCTGGCGCCCGGCCTGCTCGCATCGCGAGCGGCCGGGCGTCGGTCGTTTCCGCTGCGTTGCCCGGATGTGGCCCGTCCCACAGGGCGGCTTCTGGCGAGCAGCGGCAGCCGGTCAACCAGTGCAGACGCCGCGTCAGCTAATGAGCGGTGGCTAACTGTCGATCGCGGCCGGGGTGCGCGGTTTGAACTCCGACGAGCGGGTACGCAACCCTCGGAATCTGGAGTCAGGTGCCTGGTGCGCCGGTGGGAGCGTCCCGCCCATGACTTCGTGAACTGCAAAGGAGTGATTGATGAGCTTCGTCAAGAACGCCGCAGCGGGTGCTTTCCTCGGTGGATCGCTGCTCTTCACTGCCGGTCTCGGGATGGCCCACGCACAGCCCGCGGAGTCCCCGTCGGACGGCCAGGTCGGTCTGTCGATCGGCAGCGTGACGCTGCTGGAGAGCAGCAGCGCTGACACGGTGGCCGCGGCGGCAGCTGCCATCTGCGGCGCGACTCCGGCCGATGTGAGTGCGCTGGCCACCCAGGTCGGCACCGAAGGTGGCACGCAGACCGTGTGCTCGGGCCTGCCGGGTGGTGACCTGGTGGTCGTCCAGAGCGTCTCGACCACCCCGGCCGAGACCCCTGCCCCGGCAGAGACGGCTGCGCCGGCAGAGACCCCGGCTCCGGCACCGGAGGCCCCGGCCGAGGGGACCGCTCCCGAGGCTGAGACCGGCACCGGCGAGGGTCTCGGGGCACCCGAAGGCACCGGCGGCGCCGATGGCGGTTCGGTGCCGCTGCCCAGCAACAACGATCGGTAACTGAGCCGACCCTCACCGCCCGCATCGCAAAAGGTGCGGGCGGTGAGCCGTTTCGTGAGCAGCTGACGCGCAGGCGGCGTGGATAATCACGCCCAGGCGCAATTGGCTCCGGGGCCCTGACCTGTGAGAGGTTGTCACGATGGCTCGACTGTTCGGCACCGATGGGGTGCGCGGGGTCGCCAACCAGGAGCTGACCGCCGAACTGGCGATGGCGCTGGGTGCGGCGGCGGCTCGACGACTCGGCAGTACCGGCGCGACCCGCAGGCGGGTCGCCGTGGTCGGGCGCGACCCCCGGGCCAGCGGCGAGATGCTCGAAGCCGCCGTGATCGCCGGCATCGCCAGCGAGGGCGTCGACACGCTTCGGGTGGGCATCCTGCCGACACCCGCGGTGGCCTATCTGGCGAGTGCTTATGACGCCGATTTCGGCGTGATGATCTCGGCCTCGCACAATCCGATGCCCGATAACGGCATCAAGATCTTCGGCCCCGGCGGGCACAAACTCGACGACGCCACCGAGGACCGCATCGAGGAGCTGGTGCAGCAGGGTCCGGGCCGCCGCCCGACCGGGGCGGGTATCGGGCGCGTCGTGGATGCCGAGGACGCCCTCGAGCGGTATCTGCGCCACGTCGGCAAGGCCGCGACCACCCGGCTCGACGCGCTGACGGTGGTCGTCGACTGCGCGCACGGCGCTGCCTCGGACGCGGCGCCGCGCGCCTACCGGGCCGCAGGCGCCAATGTCATCTCGATCCATGCGCAACCCGACGGCCTGAACATCAACGAGGGCTGCGGCTCGACCCATATGAACGCGCTGCAGTCGGCTGTGGTGTCCTACGGTGCCGACCTGGGACTGGCCCATGACGGTGACGCCGACCGATGCCTGGCCGTCGACGCGCACGGACGGGTCATCGACGGCGACGCGATCATGGTGGTGCTGGCGCTGGCGATGCAGGAAGCCGGTGAGCTGGTCTCCGACACGCTGGTCGCGACCGTGATGAGCAATATGGGGCTGCACCTGGCGATGCGGGCCGCAGGTATCGAGGTCCGTACCACCGGCGTCGGTGACCGCTACGTCCTCGAGGAATTGCGCGCCGGCCAGTACGCCCTCGGCGGCGAGCAGTCCGGGCATATCGTGCTGCCGAGTTTCGGCACCACCGGCGACGGTATCGTCACCGGTCTGCGGCTGATGGCGCGGATGGCCCAGACCGGTCGCAGCCTGGCCGCTCTCGCCGAGCCGATGCAGACCCTCCCGCAGGTGCTGATCAACGTCGCGGTGACCGACAAGGCCACTGTCGCCGATGCGCCCTCGGTGCGCGACGCGGTCGCGCGGGTCGAGGCAGAGCTCGGTGACACCGGACGGATCCTGTTGCGTCCCTCCGGAACCGAGCAGGTGGTCCGGGTCATGGTGGAGGCCGCCGACGAAGACACGGCGCGACAGATGGCGGCGCGCGTCGCGGAGTCGGTCAGCGCCCAACACTGAGTCAGCGCCCAACACTGAACCGGTGGGAACCGTCTGGGCGCGGACCGCGTCCAATCTGATATGGGGACTGCAGGCGCGGCGCGTGTCGACACGGTGGTGGTGCACGCGATCGCGCGCGAATACGAGACAGCCGCGGCGATCCTCGACGGTGTGCTGCGCAGCCGCCTGAACGGTCTGGAGTTCGGCGGTGCGACAGCGGGGCGGGCGCACGCGGCGCACGGAGACGCGGTGCGAGGGGCGTTGTTCGGTCTGACCACCGCCCTGCGGGAATGGTCGCGGGCGGCCGCCGAGATCGCGACCGTGCTGCACGGGTCGGCAGATCGCTATCACGCCGCCGACCTGCGCGCGGCCGAGCGGGTCGGGTAGGTCGCAGTGTCCGAGCAGAGCCGCGACGTCGATGCCGCCTCCCGATTGGCGCAGGGCAGAGCTGCGGTCGACGACGCACAGAACTACGTCTGGGCCTGTCATCAGCTCGGGTTCACCCATCCGGATCTCACCACGCATGCCGCTCAGCTGCGGGACTGGTACGGAACCGAGGACGGCTTGGATCTCGCCGCGCTGCATCGTGACTGCGCGGCGCTCGATGACGCCGCTCGGGCGGCCGAGGATGCCCTGTCGGTCCAGGATCGGCAGCTGGCCCGGCTGTCGGCGGCGTGGCACGGTGCCGGCGGCGACAGCGCCGCGGAGTTCCTGCGCCGGCACGGTCACGCGTCCGCCGCGGTCGCGAAGACGGTCAGAGCGGCCGTGCGGGCGTTGACGATGCTGCGTGAGGACCTGTGGCGGGCGGTCGGGGTGAAGGCCGATGCGGCCGTCGCGGTCGAGGAGCGCTCCGCCGGCTCGCGGGCGCCGTGGACCGCGGCGGCCGCGACGGTGCTCACCGGGGTCGGTGACCGGGCGGCGGCCAGCGAACTCGTCGACCAGCAGGTGCGGCCGTTCGTCGAGGACGCCGTGGCCACGCAGTGGCTTGACGCGACGCGACGTGCCGTGGCGGACGTGTCCGCGGCCTATCAGCGGTCGGTGGCCGATATCGACACCGGGCACCTGCCGGTGTTCGACATCCCCGGCGATCTGGGCCCCTGGGCGCCCTCGCCGTCAGCTACCCATGGCCACCCGGGTGGGTGCTCTGCCGATGCCGATGCCGATGCCGATGCCGAGCCTGCCTGCGTCGGCGGTGTGCGGGGGGCACCCGAGACGGCGCAGGTTGGGGACGTGACCGCACCCGTCGCGGCGCGGGTCACTCCGGCCGCGTTCGACGCGCCGACCGCCGGTCCTGGTGCTGGGGCCGCGCCCCCGCTACCCGCCCCGCTGCCCGCGCCGCCGACAGCCGGCTCGCCGCCCGGGCCGGCGAGCGCCCTGCCGGCGTCGCCACTGGAGTCGATGAGCCCCGGGATGGGCGCGGGACTCCCGGGTGTCCCGGGGCTCGGTGGCGGGCTGACCGGGCTGGGTCAGCCGTTCGCCGATCTGCTGAGCGGGCTGCTGGGCGGCTCCGCGAGCGAGCTCTCCGATCTGCGCGACCCGCAGGACCTGGACGAACCTGACCCGTTGACGGTGGACGACGGGGATTTGGACGCACCTGAACCTGAACAATCCGACTCCGACCGCGACGGACCTGACGGGGTGGAGGAACTGGGCGGGCCCGACGAGCCCGGAGACGCCGACGAAGCCGTCGACGGGGAGCCGGACCCGCAGGAGACGCCCTCGGCGGTGCAGCCTGTCGATGCGCCGCCCGGCGCGGAGCCGTGTGCGGGCACCGACGGGGACGCCGAAGCGGTCTCCGCACCGACGCCGCCCCCGGCGCCGCCGCCGGCCGAGCCGATCCCACCGGTGGAAGCCACAGCGGGGGACCGGACGCCGTGCGAGATCGCCGCCGACGAAGTGCCACAGGTCGGGGAACCGCCGGGGTAGCGTCCCGGACGTGAGGCTGCGAGTCATCGAAGCGGCGGTGCTGTTCGTCGTCGGCGGCATCGCGGCACTGATCGGTGACCACAGCCATGTCGCGACCGGCACCACGGCCTACCGCGTCGACGCGGTGCCGTTCGTGTGGAGCAGTCCGTTCTGGTTCCCGCTGTTGGTCGGGGCCGCCACGGTGACGCTGGCCGAGTTACGGCTGCACCTGCCCGCACCGCGGGCGGACGTCACCGCTCGGCAGGGGCTCGCGGGAGTTGCCGCGGTGGTCGGGATGTACGTCACCACCGCACTGGTGCACGCTGCGGCGGTGGTACCCGTCACCGCGCTGATCGGGGCTGCCGCGATCCTGACCTGGTGTGCGCTCGGCGACGGACCGGGTGCGGGCTGCGGTGCGGTGATCGCGCTCGTCGGTCCCGCCGTCGAGATCGCGCTGGTGCACTCCGGTGTGTTCGCCTACCACCGCGATGCGGATGCACTGTTCGGCGTCGCGCCGTTTCTCGTGCCGCTGTATTTCGCGTTCGGCGTCGTGGCCGCACTGCTCGGCGAGCTTGCGGCCGCGCGGCGGCCACGGCCCGGTCCGCTGGTGTGTGACACCATCACTCTCGAGCCAGGTGCCGGCTGATCACCAGTCGCTGAATCTGATTGGTGCCCTCGAAGATCTGGGTGATCTTGGCTTCCCGCATGTACCTTTCCACCCGGTAGTCGCGGGTGTAGCCGGCGCCCCCGAACACCTGCACGGCGTCGGTGGTCACTCTCATCGCCGCATCGGTGGCGGTGAGTTTGGCCACCGAGGCATGTCGCGAGTAGGGCAGACCGGCATCGCGGCGACGGGCGGCGTCCAGGTAGGTGGCCCGTGCGGCGTCGACGGCGGCGGCCATGTCGGCCAGCAGGAATGCCAAGCCCTGATGGTCGATGATCTTGCGACCGAACGTCGACCGCTGCCGGCTGTAGGACACTGCTTCGTCGAGCGCGGCCTGAGCCAACCCGACGGCCACGGCCGCGATACCCAGCCGTCCGGAATCCAGCGCGCTGAAAGCGATCTGCAGTCCCTGGCCCTGGGTGCCGATGCGGCGGTCGGCATCGATGAAGGCGTCGTCGTAGTGCGCGGTGGTGGTCGGCACCGCGTGCAGGCCCATCTTCTCTTCCGGTTTGCCGAACGTCAGGCCGTCGAGTTCACCCGGAACCAGGAAGCACGAGATACCTTGTGCGCCTTCGCCGGTACGGGCGAAAAGACTGTAGAAGTCCGCGATTCCGCCATGGGTGATCCACGCCTTGGAGCCGTTGACTCGATAGCCTCCGTCGGTGGCGACCGCCTTGCACGCCAGCGCGGCGGCGTCGGAACCGGCCTGCGGTTCGGAGAGGCTGTATGCGCCGATCGCCGATCCACCCAGCATGTCGGGCAGCCAGCGCCGCCGCTGCTCGTCGGTGCCGAAGCTCATCAGCGGATGGCAGGACAGGCTGTGCACGCTGACCGCGACGGCGACGGCGGCCCATTTCGCCGCCAGCTCTTCGAGTACCTGCAGGTACACCTCGTAGGGTTGACCGCCGCCGCCCCACTCTTCGGGATAGGGCAGGCTCAACAGCCCCGCCTCCCCGAGCGTCGCGAACACCCCGTCGGGGTAGGTCTCGTCCTTCTCGTGCTGATCGACGATCGGGTCGAGGACCTTGTCGCCGATCTGCCGGGCGAGGTCGACCAGTTCGCGAGCTTCTTCGGTGGGCAGGAGTCGGTCAACGGCCATACCTCGGACAGTACTACAGGACCATATGTAGTACTATCGTTGCGTGAGCGACCCTGCCTTCGCCACCCCGCGACGGACCGAACTGTTCGATGCGCTGACGGCGCTGTTCCTCGCGGAGGGTTTTGCACACCTGACGCTCGACGAGATCGCCGCGCGGCTGCGGTGTTCCAAGTCGACGCTGTACACGCTGGCCACCAGCAAGGAGCAGTTGGTGCAGGCCGCGACCGTGCACTTCTTCCGATCGGCGACCGCGTCGGTCGAGGCTCGGGTGGCCGCGGTCGCCGGCGCCCGGGATCGCATCGTGGCTTATCTCACCGCTGTCGGCGTCGCGCTGGAATCCGCATCGGACCGATTCATGGCCGACCTCGACGCGTTCGCGCCGGCCCGCGGAATCTACGAGAAGAACACCCGCATCGCGGCCGGGCGGGTGCAGGAGCTGATCGCCGAGGGTGTCGCCTCGGGGGACTTCCGCGACGTGCCGGCGGCGTTCGCGGCCGACCTGGCCGCCACGATGATGGTGCGCATCCAGCAGCGGGTGGTCCGCGACCGCACCGGGCTCGACGACGCGCGTGCATACCGTGAGCTCGCGGCGATCCTGACCAGCGGTATCCGGGCCTGAGCCGGTTCGCCGCTAATCCGCCACGTTGAACGCTGCGATCACCTTCGTCGGCGTCAGGCGCACCGCCAGCTCGCCGGGGACGCCATTGCGGCGGCCGAACTCCTCGGCACGGTCGGCGCCCATGTAGCGTCCGGCGATCCGGGTGGCGGTCGACAACACCTCATCGGGGTCCTCGCCGAGCGTCACCGTCCCCTGGACCTGTACGAACGAGAACGGCGGCCGCTCGTCGTCGACACACACCACCACCCGCGGATCACGCGACAGCGCAAGCCCTTTGGCGGTGTCCCGGCCGGTGTTGAACACCAGCTGCTGCCCGTCGACGACGAACCACACCGGCGCGACCAGTGGTCGCCCGTCGGCGGCGAGGTAGCCCAGCTTGGCCGTGCGGGTGCCCTCGCTGAGGAAGGCGATGACCTTGTCGGTCAGGTCGGTCATAGCAGCGACTTTAGCTCCTCGACGAACTCCACGGTTTCGCGTCGGTCGCCGGAGAGTGGATGAACCAGCATTGTCGTGACACCGGCCTCGGCGTAGGCGGCCAGACGCTCCTTGACGAACCCGGCCGGACCGACCAGCGAGGTCTGACGGACCAGTTCGTCGGGGACCGCGTCGATGGCCTCACTCTTCTTCCCGGCCAGATAGAGGTCCTGGATATGGTCGGCCACCTCGCCGAACCCGTAGCGGGTCGCCAGATTGTGGTAGAAGTTCTTGCCGCGTGCTCCCATGCCGCCGATGTAGAGCGCCAATTGTGGTTTGGCCCAAGCCAATCGGTCCTCGACGTGGTCGCCGATCGCGAGGCTGGCGCTGACCATCACGTCGAGTGGCCCCAGTGCCGGGTCGCGCCGGGCGGCGCCGGCGCGCAACGCGTCCCCCCAGACCTCGTCGGCCTTCTCCGGGTAGAAGAACACCGGCTGCCATCCTTCGGCGATCTCGGCGGTCAGCTCGACGTTCTTCGGTCCGAGCGCGGCGATGGTGATCGGGATCTGTTCGCGCACCGGATGATTGATCAGCTTGAGCGGTTTGCCCAGCCCGGTGCCCTGCTCCGCCGGAAGTGGCAGCTGGTAGTGCTTGCCCTGGTAGTCCAGCCGCTCTCGCCGCCACACCTGACGGCAGATCTCCACCACTTCGCGGGTGCGACCCAAAGGCGCGTCGAACGGCAGACCGTGAAAGCCCTCCACCACCTGCGGGCCGGACGTCCCCAGCCCCAGTCGGAAGCGGCCGTCGGAGACGTAGTCGAGGCCCGCCGCGGTCATCGCCATCAGGGCCGGGGTGCGGGTGTAGATCGGCACCACCCCGGTTCCCAGCTCGATGCGCGACGTCCTGGCGGCCAGGAAGCCGAGCTGGCTGATCGCGTCGTAGGAGTAGGCCTCGGCGACCAGGGCGATGTCGACGCCGATCTTCTCGCACTCGACGACTTCGTCGACCGCCTCGAGGAATCCGCCCGCATAGCTGAGGAATATTCCGGTCCGCATTCGTCAGGTATACACCCAACCGGTTGGTTGAGGAATGCCGGGCCTACACCGGCGCGGGCCCCGCGGTCAGGGCTTCAGCAGCGCGACGATCTTGTTCTCCAGGTCCACCGGGTCGTCGGCGAACGGATCCAGCACCGCCGCCTTGGGCAACTCGGTCTCGGCGCCGGAGAAGTCCCGATAGGTCTTGTCACCCGCCAGCAGGTGCAGGAAATATCCGGTCATCAGCGCTCGGACGATCTTCTGCGTGCTCCGGTCGGCGCCCGGCAGGCCCACCACCGGTGCCAGCCGACGTCCCTCGACGAGCCCACCCGATTTGGTCTTGGAGGTGGCCCGCAGCGTCGCCGGCTTCCATGCCCGCGCCAGCTCCACCGCATTGGAACGCAAGGTCATCGGGTCACCCGGGTCGGTGAGGATCAGGCCGGGCACGGTCAGCCCCGACGCGGGTTCCTCGGCTGCCGGACTGGAGATCGTCGGATACGCCGCGACCACGGCTTTCGGCCGTTTCGGTCCGCCGCTCATGCCGGCCGCGGCGAACACCGCAGCCGAGGCGCCGAATCCGTGTCCCGCCAGACCCAGTTTGTCGGGATGGACACTGATGTCTCCCGGTCCCAACCGCACCCCGGTGACGATGTCGAGCGTGGTGCCCAGGTCATAGGCCAGGTTGAGCACCGAGGGCGCCAGCCCGGTCTCGGTGTTGGGCGCGGCGGCGACGATGCCCCACGACGCCAGATGCTCCAGGGTCGCCCGGTAACGATCTGCGGATGTGATCCAATCGTGAGCGAACGCCACCGCGGGCAGATTCTTGCCCGTAGCAGGGGTGTACACGACGCCCGGCTGCCCGGCAAAGGCCAGGTCACCGCGCAGAACGCGATGCGGTCCGCGTCGGGTCAACGCGGCAAAGAGCTTCTTCGTGCCGGCCACCAGATGACCGTATCCCAACCCGGTTCGGGCCGTGTTCTGCCGTACCCTGGTTGGCTATGTGTGGAATCGTCGGCTATGTCGGGCAGCGGCCTGCCTGCGACATCGTCGTCGACGCGCTTCGCCGCATGGAGTACCGGGGGTACGACTCGGCCGGTGTTGCGCTGCTCGACGGAAACGGTGGGCTCACCGTCCGCCGTAAGGCGGGGCGGCTGGCCAACCTGGAGACCGCTCTCGCCGACAACGGTGCCGACACCTTGGGCGGTGCGACCGGGCTCGGCCATACCCGGTGGGCGACCCACGGCCGCCCCACCGACCGCAACGCCCATCCCCACCGCGACACCGCAGGCAAGGTCGCGGTCGTGCACAACGGGATCATCGAGAACTTCGCCGCGCTGCGCTCGGAGTTGGAGACCGCCGGGGTGGAGTTCGCCAGCGACACCGACACCGAGGTGGCCGTGCATATGGTCGCCCGTGAGTACACGCACGGCGAAACCGCGGGCGATTTCCCGGCCTCGGTGCTGGCGGTGCTGAGGCGGCTGGAAGGACACTTCACGCTGGTGTTCGCCCACGCCGACGATCCGGGCACGATCGTGGCGGCACGTCGGTCGACGCCGCTGGTCCTCGGTGTCGGCGACGGGGAGATGTTCGTCGGTTCGGATGTGGCGGCGTTCATCGAGCACACCCGCGACGCGGTCGAGCTCGGGCAGGATCAGGCCGTGGTGGTCACCGCCGACGGCTACCGGGTGACCGACTTCCACGGGGCCGACACCCAGGACTACCGCACCTTCCACATCGACTGGGACACCTCAGCTGCCGAGAAGGGCGGCTACGAGTACTTCATGCTCAAGGAGATCGCCGAGCAGCCCGCCGCGGTGTCGGACACGCTGCTGGGGCATTTCGCCGACAACCGGATCGTGCTCGACGAGCAACGGCTCTCCGATCAGGAACTGCGGGACGTCGACAAGGTGTTCGTGGTCGCCTGCGGCACCGCCTACCATTCCGGGCTGCTGGCCAAGTACGCGATCGAACACTGGACCCGGCTGCCCGTGGAGGTCGAGCTGGCCAGCGAATTCCGCTACCGGGACCCGGTGTTGGACAGCCACACCCTGGTGGTGGCGATCTCCCAGTCCGGTGAGACCGCCGACACCCTGGAAGCCGTGCGCCACGCCAAAGAGCAGAAGGCCAAGGTGCTGGCCATCTGCAACACCAACGGCAGCCAGATCCCGCGCGAATGCGACGCGGTGCTCTACACGCGCGCCGGGCCGGAGATCGGTGTCGCGTCGACCAAGACGTTCCTGGCTCAGATCGCAGCGAATTACCTTGTCGGACTTGCACTTGCGCAGGCCCGCGGTACCAAATACCCCGACGAGGTGGCGCGCGAATACCACGACCTGGAGGCCATGCCGGAGCTGATCTCGCGGGTGCTGGCCACCTCCGAACCGGTGGTGCAGCTGGCCAAGCGGTTCGCGTCGTCGCAGACGGTGTTGTTCCTGGGCCGCCACGTCGGCTACCCGGTGGCACTTGAGGGTGCGCTCAAGCTCAAGGAGCTGGCGTACATGCACGCCGAGGGTTTCGCCGCCGGGGAACTCAAACACGGCCCGATCGCGCTGATCGAGGACGACCTGCCCGTGATCGTGGTCATGCCGTCCCCGAAGAACGCGGCGATGCTGCACTCCAAGCTGCTGTCGAACATCCGGGAGATCCAGGCCCGCGGTGCCGTCACCATCGTGATCGCCGAGGAAGGCGACGACACGGTGCGCCCGTACGCCGACCACCTGATCGAGATACCGGCGGTGTCAACGCTTTTCCAGCCGCTGCTGTCGACGATTCCGATGCAGCTGTTCTCGGCGGGGGTGGCCCAGGCGCGCGGTTACGACGTCGACAAGCCGCGCAACCTGGCGAAGTCGGTCACCGTCGAGTAGTGCCTGGCGGCCGGGTCGGACATTTCCGCGACGCCGCGGCACAGGCGCGCTACGCCGCGGCGTACCGCGACGCGCTGGCCCGGTTGCCGCAGCCCGATGAGACCTACGACGTGCCGACCGGTTTCGGGACGGTTCGGGTCTACCGCTTCGCCGGGCCGCCCGGACGGCCGGTGGTGCTGGCGCCGGGCCGCAACGCCGCCGCGCCCATGTGGGGTCCCAATGTGCCCGGTCTGATCGCCCGGCGCACGGTGTACGCCCTCGACCTGATCGGTGAGCCCGGAATGTCGGTGCAGCACAAGCCGATCGCGGGCTCCGGGGATCAAGCCCAGTGGTTCGGTGAGATGCTCGCCGCCCTCGGGTTGGACCGCGCGCATCTGATGGGCGCCTCGTTCGGTGGTTGGACGGTCACCAACTACGCGGTGCGCCGTCCGGGCGCGGCGGCCTCGCTGACGCTGCTCGATCCCGTGCTGACCTTCGCGCCGATCCCGTTGACGACGATGCTGATGGTGGCCCCGATGGCGTCGCCGCACGTGCCCGCAGGCTACAGGGCGTGGGTGCTGGGTCGGCTTTCCGGTGGGGCCGCCGTCGACGAGTCCGATCCGGTGACCGCGCTGATCACTTCCGGCAGCCGTGAGTACGTGTTGCGTCAGCCGCTGCCGGCCCGCTTCACCGACACGCAGCTGCGCGCGCTCGACATCCCGGTGCTGGCGGTCCTGGCCGGGCGCAGCGTGATCCACGATGCCGCCCGCGCGGCCGCCACCGCCCGGCGGCTGCTGCCGCGCGGGACCGTCGAACTCTGGGGCGATGCGTCCCACGCCCTCACCGGTGAGTTCGTCGAGCGGATCGCCGACCGGACGCACCGTTTCTGGGGTGACGCGTTTCTGGGGTGACGCGTTTCTGGGGTGACGGACAACTGACCTCACACCGTGACCAGCGCGTTTGGTGATCAATGTGCCGGCTTGGCAAACTTTTCGGCAGTCATTGATAACGGCGACGACGCCGAGGCCGATAAACCAGGTAATGAACCGTTGTGCAGCAACGGTCGCCACAGCCGTCTGAAGTTCGTCCGTCGGCGTGGCCGTGCACGTGTGGACTCCAGCAGAGCGGCCCGCGTCATCGCGCGTAAGGGCCTGCGCTGCCTATCACTAGCCGGGGGACGGCATATGAATTCGACTGGACACACGCGTGGCAGATTCACGGTCACGCCCCGCCGCAATGGTGAGGTTTTGGTGCTGCATGTCTGTGGAGACCTGGACGTGCTCACCGCGCCCACCCTGGAGACGCATCTCGACGTCGCGCTGGCGGATTCGCCGGACGTGCTGATCGTGGACATCACCGACGTCGGGTTTCTGTCCTCCGCGGGTATCAGCGTGCTGGTCGGGACCCATGCGTTGACCCAGCGCGCGAACATCTCGCTGCGCGTGGTCGCCGAGGGGCCCGCGACCAGCAGGCCGATCCGGATGATGTCGATCGACAGCATCATCGACCTGTACCCCACGGTGGCCGAGGCGGTACGCGGCCGACCGGGCTGACGACCTGAACGCCGGATCCCGGTGCACCGGCCCGATCGGCGTCACATCGGCGTGACACCCCACGTACCGTTGTGCGCATGCGGTACTACTACAGCGCCGACGAGATCCGCGATGCCGAAGCCCCACTGCTGGCCGCGCTGCCCGAGGGCGGGTTGATGCGCCGGGCCGCGTTCGGTCTGGCCACCGCGATCGCCCGGGAGCTCGGAACGGTCAGCGGTAGGCAAGTCTGCGCTGTAGTGGGATCGGGTGACAACGGCGGAGATGCGTTGTGGGCCGCGACATTTCTGCGCCGCCGCGGTGCGGGCGCCTCGGCGGTACTGCTCAATCCGCCACGGGCTCATCAGAAAGCGTTGGCGGCCTTTCGGCGGTCCGGCGGTCGCATCGTCGAAAATGTGCCGCGCGGAACAGATCTGGTGATCGACGGGGTGGTGGGAATCTCCGGTTCCGGCCCGTTGCGGCCCGGAGCCGCCGACGTGTTCGACGCCGTCGCATCGGCCGGGATTCCGGTGGTGTCGGTGGATCTGCCCAGCGGTGTCGACGTGCAGACCGGGACCTGCGACGGGGCGCACGTGTCACCGACGCTGACCGTGACGTTCGGCGGCCTCAAACCCGTCCACGCCCTCGGTGACTGTGGCCGCGTGGAACTCGTCGACATCGGCCTGGACCTCGGGCCCACCGGACTGGCCGCTGTGGACGCCGCCGACGTGGCTGCGAGCTGGCCGGTCCCGGGGCCGCACGATGACAAGTACACCCAGGGAGTGACCGGGGTGATGGCTGGTTCGGGTACCTATCCGGGCGCGGCAATCCTGTGCACCGGCGCCGCGGTGGCCGCCACCTCGGGGATGGTCCGCTATGCGGGAACCGCTGCTGCGGAGGTGGTTTCGCACTGGCCCGAGGTGATCGCCACGTCGAGCCATGCGACCGCGGGACGGGTGCAGGCGTGGGCGGTGGGGCCGGGGCTGGGTACCGACGAAACCGCCGCGGCGGCATTGGTCTTCGCGCTGGAATCCGACCTGCCCGTCATCGTCGACGCCGACGGGCTCACCATCCTGTCGGCCCACCCGAACCTCGTCGCGAACCGGACCGCTGCCACGGTGTTGACCCCGCACGCCGGTGAGTTCGCCAGGCTGGCCGGGACGCCCCCGGGGGAGGACCGCGTCGGCGCCACCCGCAGGCTCGCCGACCGGCTGGGGGTCACGGTGCTGCTCAAAGGCAACGTCACCGTCGTTGCCGACGCCGGCGGACCCGTGTACCTCAATGAGGCGGGCAACGCGTGGGCCGCCACCGCGGGATCGGGCGATGTACTCTCCGGTGTCATCGGCGCTCTGCTCGCCGCCGGTCTGCCCGCCGGTGAGGCCGCGGCCGCTGCGGCGTTCGTGCATTCCCGGGCCGCCGACCTGTCGGCCCGCGATCCCGGGCCGGCGGCGGCCCCGACGTCGGCGTCGCGCATCCTGGCCCATCTGCGGACGGCATTGGCCTCCATCCTCTAGAAAGGACCTCATGCCCAACGTCTCGCGTCACTCGTCGCTGACCCCGGCCTACACCGGGCGCCTGTCCACCTCACCCATCCCGGCGCTGCGGCTGCCCGACGAATCGATGGAACCGGAGCTGACCTACCGGTACATCCACGACGAGCTGATGCTCGACGGCAGTTCCCGGTTGAATCTGGCGACTTTCGTCACCACCTGGATGGATCCCGAGGCCGGCGAGCTGATGTCGGAGACGTTCGACAAGAACATGATCGACAAGGACGAGTATCCGGTCACCGCGGCGATCGAGCAGCGCTGCGTGTGCATGGTCGCCGATCTGTTCCACGCCGAGGATCTGCGTGACGACGACCCGTCCACGGCGATCGGGGTGTCGACCGTGGGTTCCAGCGAGGCGGTGATGCTGGCGGGTCTGGCGATGAAATGGCGCTGGCGCGAGCGCGTCGGTGACGGCTGGAAGGGGCGTACCCCGAACCTGGTGATGGGTTCCAACGTGCAGGTGGTGTGGGAGAAGTTCTGCCGGTACTTCGACGTCGAGGCGCGCTACCTGCCGATGGCGGACGGTCGCTATGTCATCACCCCCGAACAGGTCGTCGACGCGGTCGACGAGGACACCATCGGCGTGGTGGCGATCCTGGGCACCACCTACACCGGAGAGCTGGAGCCGGTCGGCGACATCTGCGCCGCGCTCGACGCCCTGGCCCGGGACAAGGGTGTGGACATCCCGGTGCACGTCGACGCGGCCAGCGGGGGCTTCGTGGTGCCGTTCCTGCACCCCGACGTGGTGTGGGACTTCCGGCTTCCGCGGGTGGTGTCGATCAACGTCAGTGGCCACAAATACGGCCTGACCTATCCCGGGATCGGGTTCGTGGTGTGGCGCAACAAGGAGCATCTGCCCGAGGAACTGGTGTTCCGGGTGAACTATCTCGGCGGGGACATGCCGACCTTCACACTGAACTTCTCGCGGCCCGGCAACCAGGTGGTGGGCCAGTACTACAACTTCCTGCGGCTGGGCCGGGAGGGCTACACCTCGGTGATGAAGTGCTTGTCCGAGACCGCGCAGTGGCTGTCCCACGAACTGAACGCGCTGTCGGTCTTCGAGGTGATTTCCGACGGTTCGGCGATCCCGGTGGTGGCGTTCAAGCTGGTGGACGGCGTCAAGTACACCGTGTTCGACATCTCGTCGCTGCTGCGCAGCTACGGGTGGCAGGTGCCCGCGTACACGATGCCCGACGACGCCTCCGACGTCGCGGTGCTGCGCATCGTGGTGCGCGAGGGCTTCTCGGCCAACCTGGCCCGCGCACTGCGCGACGACCTGATCGAAGTGCTGGGCAAGCTCGACAAGGTCGGCATCGGCGGCTTCGCCGACGAGGAGCACTTCGCCCACTGACCGGGCCGGTGAAGCTCACCCGTCGCCGCAACCGCGGCGCCGTCTGCGCCGCCCCGGGGGTCGGGCCCGCCGAGGTGCCTCACCTGTTACGCGGCCGGGCGGATGACTCTGGGACAATCGGCGTTGGTGACCCATGACCTTGAATCCGACTGCCAGTTCCGCATCGCCGAAGCCGCCCACATCTGACCGGTCGGCCGTGCCGCAGATCGTCGTCGACCTCGACGCCATCGCCCATAACGTGGCTGTCCTGCGCGAACACGCGGGTTCGGCCGCGGTGATGGCGGTGGTCAAGGCCGACGGATACGGTCACGGCGCCGCCGAGGTGGCGCGCGCTGCACTGGCCGCGGGCGCGGCCGAGATCGGTGTCGCGACCCTCGGCGAGGCACTGGCGCTGCGCCGCGACGGCATCACCGCCCGGGTGCTGGCCTGGCTGCACCCGCCCGGCACCGATTTCGCGCCGGCGCTGTCGGCCGGCATCGACCTGGCGGTGTCGTCGGAGCGTCAACTGGCCGACCTGCTCGACGCGGTCACCCGCACCGGGGTGACCGCGGATGTCACGGTCAAGGTCGACACCGGGCTGAACCGCAACGGGGTCAGCCCCGCCGACTATCCGGCCGTGGTGGACGCGCTGTGGCGGGCCGTGAGCGACGGTGCGGTACGGGTGCGGGGTTTGATGTCGCATCTGGCGCACGGGGACACCCCCGAGCACCCCTTCAACGAGGTGCAGGCCCGTCGGCTCACCGATATGGCCGCCGCCGCCCGGGCGCGCGGTGTCCGCTACGAGGTCGTGCACCTGAGCAATTCGCCCGCGACGTTGACCCGCCCCGACCTCGCGTTCGACATGGTGCGGCCGGGCATCGCGGTCTACGGGCAGACCCCGATCCCCGAGCGCGGCGGATTCGGTCTGCGGCCGGCCATGACGGTGAGCTGCCCGGTGGCGATGGTTCGTCCGGTACAGGCCGGCGACGCGGTGTCCTACGGACACACCTGGACGGCACCGACTGACACCACGCTGGCGCTGGTGCCCGTCGGATACGCCGACGGCGTGTTCCGCAGCCTGAGTAACCGCTTCGAGGTGTCGATCAACGGCCGCCGGTATCCGAACGTCGGGCGGGTCTGTATGGACCAGTTCGTGGTGGATCTGGGGCCGGGACCGGTGGACGTCCGGGAAGGGGACCGCGCCATCCTGTTCGGTCCCGGCACCGATGGGGAACCGACCGCCCAGGACTGGGCGGAGATGCTCGGCACCATCAACTACGAGGTGGTGACGAGCCCGCGGGGCCGGATGGTGCGGACCTACCTCGCACCCGAGCGCCACCCCGGTGGGGGCGGTGCGCGATGAGCCAGCGCGCAGGCTGGCTGGCCGGCGCGGCCGGTGTGGCCGCGGTCGGTTCTGCCGCCGGGGTGTCGGTGGCGCAGTCCCTGCGTCGGCGCGTCACCGAGGACGACCCGCACCGCGACGAGGACTTCGAGTTGCTCGACGCAGACCGGGGCTGTGTGGTGACCACGCCCGACGGCGTCCCGCTCACGGTGCGCGAGGTCGGGCCCGTCGACGCGCCGCTGACGGTGGTGTTCGCGCACGGTTTCTGCCTGCGGATGGGGTCGTTCCACTTCCAGCGCGCCCGGCTCAGCGAGCAGTGGGGCGACCAGGTCCGAATGGTCTTCTACGATCAGCGCGGTCACGGTCTGTCGGGGACGGCGCCGCCGGAGACCTACACCGTCGAGCAGCTGGGTCAGGACCTGGAGAGCGTGCTCGCGGTGATGGTCCCCCGGGGGCCGGTGGTGTTGGTGGGCCACTCGATGGGCGGGATGACCGTGCTCTCCCATGCCCGTCAGTATCCGCAACGCTATCCCAGCAGGATCATCGGTGTGGCATTGATATCCTCGGCCGCCGAAGGGGTTTCGCGATCACCGCTGGGTGAGATCCTGAAGAACCCGGCGCTGGAGGCGGTGCGCTTCGCCGCGCGGTATGCGCCCAAGATCTTCCACCGCGGCCGCGGTGCCGCACGCTCGGTGATCGGTCCGATCCTGCGGGCCGCGTCCTACGGCGACGAGAAGATCAGCCCCAGCGTGGTGGCGTTCTCCGAGCGGATGATGCACGACACCGCGATCACCACCCTGGTGGAGTTCCTGCACGCCCTGGAAGTCCACGATGAAACCGCGGCGTATGAGACCCTCGACAGGGTGCACACGCTGGTGGCGTGCGGTGACCGCGACCTGCTGACGCCGATGGAGTACTCACGCGACATGGCCGAGGCGCTGGCCAAGTCCGAACTCGTGATCGTCGGCGGGGCAGGGCATCTCGTCCAGTTGGAACGTCCTGAGGTGATCAACGACGCGCTGGTGCGGTTGGTGGTACGCGCCACCCCGTCGAAGCTGGTGGCGCTCACCCGGCGGATGAAGGAGCGGGTGCGGTCGCATGGATGAACGCTCGGGCAGACCGGAATCGGGGAGTGCGGAACTGCTCGGCGCCGACGACACCGTCGCGCTGGGCGCCACGCTGGCTCGCGGACTGCGGGCCGGCGACGTGGTCGTGCTGTCGGGTCCGCTCGGTGCGGGAAAGACGGTGCTGGCCAAAGGGATCGCCCAAGCGCTCGACGTCGAGGGCCCGGTGGTGTCGCCGACGTTCGTGCTCGCCCGGGTGCATCGGGCCCGCCGCGCAGGATCCCCGGCCATGGTGCATGTGGACCTGTACCGGCTGCTCGATCAGTCCTCGGTGGATCTGCTCGCCGAGTTGGACTCGCTGGACCTCGACACCGATCTCGACGACGCCGTGGTCGTGGTCGAGTGGGGCGAAGGGCTGGCCGAACGGCTGTCCGACAGCCATCTCGACATCAGGCTGGAACGCGCACCCGACACCGACGCGCGCACCGCGATCTGGCAGTGGAGCAGACCATGAGCAGACTGGTGCTGGCCATCGACACCGCGACACCGGCGGTGACGGCCGGTGTGGTGCACGTCGACGGTGACTCCATCGACGTGCTGGCCGAACAGGTGACATTCGACGCCAGGGCGCATGCCGAACGGTTGACGCCGAACATCGTCGATGCCCTCGGGGCCGCCGGAATTCCGGTGGATCGACTCGACGCGGTCGCGGTGGGCTGCGGTCCGGGTCCGTTCACCGGTCTTCGGGTCGGGATGGCGACGGCGGCGGCGTTCGGTCATGCGTTGGGGGTGCCGGTGCGCGGGGTGTGCAGTCTCGACGCGATCGCGGTGGGTACCGCCGGGGAGGTGCTGGTGGTCACCGATGCCCGCCGGCGCGAGGTGTACTGGGCGCGCTACCGCGACGGCGTGCGGGTCGACGGGCCCGCGGTGAACTCGGTCGCCGACGTGCCCGCCGGCGCCGCCGCCGTGGCCGGGTCACCCGAACATGCCGCGCTGTTCGAGCTGCCGAGGCTGGCTCCGGAGTATCCCAGCGCGGCGGGAATCGTTGCGGTGGTGAACGATTGGTCGACCGAACCTGAGCCGCTGGTACCGCTGTACCTGCGTCGGCCGGACGCCAAGCCGTCATCGGCGGCCGCACGGTGAACGTCGAGTACGGCCCGCTGGCTGCCGGCGATGCGGGGCGCTGCGCAGAGTTGGAGGCCCAGCTGTTCGACGGCGACGATCCGTGGCCCGAGAGTGCGTTCCTGGCCGAGTTGGCGGCCAAGCACACCCACTACGTCGCGGCGCGGGTCGAGGACAAGGTGGTGGGGTACGCCGGTATCGCCCGGCTGGGCCGGATCAGACCCTACGAGTACGAGATCCACACCGTGGGCGTCGATCCCGCCTACCAGGGGCACGGCATCGGCAGGGCGATGCTGACCCGGCTGATCGAACATGCCGGCGACGCGCCGATCTTCCTGGAGGTGCGGACCGACAATGCGGCCGCGATCGCCCTCTACGAGAGCGAAGGTTTCGTCACGGTCGGGGTGCGCAAGCGGTACTACCGGGTCAGTGGTGCGGATGCCTACACGATGAAACGGGAACGGCGATGATCATCCTGGCGATCGAGAGTTCGTGCGATGAGACCGGTGTCGGCGTCGCCGAGCTCGGTGCGGACGGGACGGTGACACTGCGGGCCGATGAGGTGGCCTCCAGTGTGGACGAGCACGCCCGCTTCGGTGGCGTGGTGCCCGAGATCGCCTCGCGCGCACATCTGGAGGCGCTGGGGCCGACGATGCGCCGGGCGCTGGCGGCGGCGGGGGTGACCAAGCCCGATGTCGTGGCCGCCACCATCGGGCCGGGGCTGGCGGGCGCGCTGTTGGTGGGGGTGGCGGCGGCCAAGGCGTACGCCGCGGCATGGCAGGTGCCGTTCTACGCGGTCAACCACCTCGGGGGGCATCTGGCCGCCGACGTCTTCGATCACGGCCCGCTCCCCGAATGCATCGGCTTGCTGGTGTCGGGTGGGCACACGAACCTGCTGCATGTGCGTTCCCTGGGGGAGCCCATCGTGGAGTTGGGCGCCACCGTCGACGACGCCGCCGGTGAGGCGTACGACAAGATCGCCCGGCTGCTGGGGCTGGGGTATCCGGGCGGCAGGGTGCTCGACGAGCTTGCCCGCGAGGGTGACTCGGCGGCGATCACGTTCCCGCGGGGGATGACGGGACCGCGTGACGATCCGTACGCGTTCAGCTTCTCCGGACTCAAGACCGCGGTGGCGCGGTACGTGGAGAGCCACCCCGAGGCGTCGCAGGCCGACATCGCCGCCGGATTCCAGGAGGCCGTCGCCGACGTCCTGACCGCCAAGGCGGTGCGGGCCGCCCACGACCTCGGAGTGTCCACGCTGTTGATCGCCGGCGGGGTGGCGGCCAACTCGAGGTTGCGGGAACTGGCCGAACAGCGTTGCGCCGCAGCGGGAATGACGTTGCGGGTGCCGCGGCCGCGGTTGTGCACCGACAACGGGGCGATGATCGCGTCGTTCGCGGCGCATCTGATCGCCGCGGGGGCGCAGCCGTCGCCGCTGGATGCGGCCAGTGATCCGGGGCTGCCGGTGGTGCGGGGGCAGGTGGCATGAGCGGGCAATTCGGCGACAAGCTGGCGATCATCGAGCTGCTGTACCGCTACGCCGAGCTGATCGACGCCGGGGACTTCGACGGCGTCGGTGAACTCCTCGGGCGCGGCCACTTCATGAAAGTGGCCGGTGCCGAGGCGATCGCGAAGCTGTTCGCCGCCACCACGCGACGGTTCCCCGAGCACGGCAACACCCCGCGCACCCGGCACCTGGTCCTCAACCCGGTCGTCGAGATCGACGGGGACACCGCGGCCGCGCGGTCGACGTTCTGCGTCGTCCAGCGCACCGACACCGTCACCCTGCAACCCATCGTGGTCGGGCGTTATGCCGACACGTTCGCCCGCGACGACCGCAACTGGTATTTCACCGGCCGCACCGTCGAGGTGGAGATGGTCGGCGATGTGTCCGATCATCTGCTGATGGATCCCAGCCGATTCGCGTAGCGGCTCACCCGTCGTCTTCGGCGGGCTGGGTCAGCTCGTCGAAACGCAGGTTCAGTACCGGCGTGTGCGACAGGTATGCCGAGCGGGCGATGGCCATGCTGCCGACCGCGGAGGTGGTGAGCTGGACAGCGACGATCACCAGGACCTTGACCAGGTCCGCGAAGTTGGGTTGATGCAGCAGGGCACCGCCGACCACCAGGACGATGCCGATACCTCCGGCGGTGCCGACCGCCGAGATGCGCGTGTAGGCGTCCGGGAACCGGACGAGTCCGAGTGCGGCGGTGGCGAAGACCAGCGCACCGAGCACGATGGTGATGTTGCCGATCGTGGCGGCGACCCCGTTCATCGCTTACCCCGGGTCAGCGCGCGTGCCAACGAAAGCGCACCGAGGAATCCGACGAGGGCGGCTACGACCAGGATGTCGAACGTGTAGGGGCTGGACATCCGAACCCCGACCAGTGCGATGAGCCCGACGATCCCGAAGAGCAGCAGATCGCCGGCGACCACCCGGTCGGCCTCGGTGGGTCCGGCAAGCATGCGATAGGTGGACGCCAGACATGCGCAGCCGACGATGAGGATGCCGATCTCGATTGCGGTCATCGGGGTTCTCCTTCCCGCCGCAGGGCTTTGAGCATGTGCGTCTCCATGTCGGCCAGGTCGGCCCGCACCATATCGGGGGTGTCGGTGTACATGCTGTGCACGAACAGCACGCGGATGTGCCGGCCGTCGACCCAAACCTCTTCGGTGCCCATGGTCAACGTTCCCGGTGTCAGCGTGATGATCGCGGCCAGCGTGGTGATCTCGGTGTCAGTCCGGCAGCGGGTGGCAAAGCGTGTGATGCCGGGTACGGAGTCCTGCCCCGGGGTGAGGTTGTCACGCAGCACCGCCACATTGGCGACGACGACTTCTTTGGCGAACCATGCGAGGAAGGCGAGCATGCGCCACGGCCAGGTGAGCCAGGAGATCACGAGTTGCGCACCGCCTCGAGATAGCTCGTCGGATCCAACAGGCCGAGCGCGGCTGTCTGGGACAGAGACAACAACAGCTCGGCTCCCAACCCGAGGGCCAGTGTCACGATCGCCAGCACGACTGCCGGAGCGGCCAGTGCGGCACCGATCTTCGGCCGTTCGGCGGTGCGTACTGCGGTCGGTGACCCGTCGGCGGGCTGTGCGCGGTTCGCGTCACCCCCGGCGGTGTCGCCGCCCCAGAACATCCCGGACCAGATCTTGAGCATGGACAGCAGCGAGAGCAGGCTGACCACGATCATCAGGGCGGCGGCGATGATCTGTCCGGCGTCGAGAGAGGCCGCGACCAGCGCGTACTTGGCCACGAAGCCGGAGAACGGTGGTAGTCCGGCCAGTGACAGCGCGCCGATGAAGAAGACGGCGGCGATCACCGGCTCCCGTTTGGCCAGGCCGCCCAGCACCCCGAGGTGGCCTGTGCCGTAACGGACTTCGATCGCCCCGGTGGACAGGAAAAGCGATGCCTTGACGATCATGTGGTGGATCAGATAGAAAATGCCGGCCGCCAGTCCGGCCTCGGTGAACAACGCGACGCCGAGCAGGATGTAGCCGATTCCGCTGACCATGTTGAACGCCAGGATGGAGCGGGTGGTGTTCTCCCCGACCGCGCCGAGCACCCCGATGACCATGGTGACGCAGAACAGCGTCACGCCGATCCACAGGAAGCGGGCGTCACCGTCGAAGATCACCGCGTAGATCCGGTAGATCGCATAGATGGCGACCTTGGTGTGCAGGCCGGAGAACAGTGCGGTGACCGCCGGTGACGTCGCCGGGTATGCGCGGGCCAGCCATCCGTGCACCGGCACCACGGCGGCTTTGATGCCCAGCGCGAACAGACACACGGCGAGCGAGATCGCCAGCGTGTCGTCGTGGCGGGCCAGTCCGGCCAGTTCGGCGATGTTCACGGTGCCGACGGTGCCGTAGACGAATGCCACACCGGTGAGGAACACCGTGGAGGCCAACAGGTTGATCGACACGTACAGCCGCGCCCCGGCAACCTGGCGCAGCGGGGCCTTGGCCGGCGCCGACAGCACGAACAACCCGTACGAGGGCAGCAACATGACCTCGATGAAGACGAACAGGTTGAACAGGTCGACGGTCAGCAGCGCCCCGTTCACGCCCGCGATCAGGACCAGCACCAGCGGTGCGAAGTACCGGGACGAGGCCCGGTCCGACGCCATCGCGAACGCCACACAGGTCACCGTGAGCAGGCCCGTCACCGTCAGCATCAACGCGGTGAAAAGGTCTGCGGCGAAGGGGATCGCGATACCGAACGGCCACTTGCCGACCCCGTGCGCGATGGCGCCACCCTGGGCCAGCTGCACCGTCAGCGCCCCACCGGCGACCATCGACGCCGACGACACGGTCAACAGGACGGCGGCATGGATTCTGGGGCGCTCGCTGATCATGACCAGCGTCCCGGCCGCGAACATGGGGATGCCGACGAGCAGCGGCAGGAGCATGGAGTTCATCGAGCACTCTCCGGATCGTTGGCAGCACTCGTCGCGTCATTGGTGTGGTGCTCGGGGGCCGGGTCCCCGGCGCCGGCCTCGGAACCTGCGCTGTCCGGATCGCGGCTGCCGTCGGGGTCGTCGGTGCAGTCCGCGTCGTCGGTGCCGTCATGGTCGTGATGGCCGGTCACCGCCAGCACGAGCATGAACACCGTGATGGAGAAGGCGATGACGATCGCGGTCAGGACGAAAGCCTGCGGCAGCGGATCGGCGATCGTCGCCGTGTCTTCAGGTGTGCCGAAAGGCTCGCCGCGGCGGGACGTGCCGCCGGCCGCCATCAGCGCCAGATTCGCGGCGTGACTGAGCAGGATGAATCCGAGGATCACCCGCAGCATCTCGCGCTGCACGAACAGATAGACCGCGCCGGCGACCAGGATCCCGACGGTCAGTGCCACGGTCATCGCGACCTCGTTTCGTCGCGCTGGTCACGGTCTCGGCTGCGCGGCGTGCGGACGGCCTCGTGTCCGACCTGATGCTGGCGGCCCAACAGATTGAACGCCGCCAGCACGATCCCGATCACCGCGAGGTAGACGCCGACGTCGAAAACCAGCGCGGTCGTCAGGTGGATCCCGAACACATCGGCGTGCAGCGGTTTGAGGAACGAACCGGCGAAATACCCCAGGAAGCCGGTGCCGGTTCCGACCACGATGCCGGCGCCGATCAACACCAGATGGGGCCAGCGCAGGCGAGCGGCGGTGTCCGACGGTGCCGCCAGGTACAGCAGCGCGAAAGCGGCACCCCCGACCAGTGCCGAGATGAATCCGCCACCGGGCTCCTGATGGCCACGCAACAACAGCAGCAGCGACAACACCGCGACAGCGGGTATGACCACCCTGGTCACGGTCTGGACGAACACCGAGTTGTCCGCGGCGCCGAGGATCGGCGAATTCGGCACCAGGTGCGCAGACTTCACCGGGGCGGGCCGGCGCGAGTACAGCAGAGCCGCCATCGAGACGCCGGCGATGCCCAGGACGGTGAGTTCGCCCAAGGTGTCCAGCGCGCGGAAATCGACCAGGATGGTGTTGACGATGTTGGCCCCGCCGGTGGTTTGCTCGCCTTCGCTCAGGTAGTAGGTCGCCGCCGCGGACATCTCTCGGCGACCGGTCAGCGCCCACACCCCGAGGCCGGCCGCCGTGCCGGCTCCCACGGCGAGCGCGATGGCAGGCAGTCGCCGACCCATGCGTTCGCGGGAGAACCGCAGCGGTAGCCGGCGCAGGAGCAGCACCATCACGCAGACGGTCAGGATCTCCACCAGCAGCTGGGTCAGGGCCACGTCAGCGGCGCCGAGCACGAAGAACCACAGCGTCATCGCGAACCCGACCACCCCGGTCACGACGATCGCCGCGATCCGGGACTCCGCGCGCACGGCGGCGATCACCCCCGCCACCACCAGTGCCAGCAGCAGCCAGTCCAGCTGCCGGCTCGGTTGGCCGACGATTGCGGGCAGCCCGCCGCCCATGGTCACCGCGGCCAGGCCGGCGACGCCGATGAGGCACACCGTCGGAACCGTCAAGTGTCGGCGAGGACTCGTTCCCGGAGTCCAGCTGCCGACCACCGCGCCCGCTCGGATCAGACCCGCGCGCAGCCCGTCGACCACGTTCAGGCCGGAGATCGGCGCCCGGACAGGCGCCAGGAGTTGATCCACCCGACGTCGGGCCAGGATCAGGGCGACGCCCAATCCGATCACCGTCGCCGAGATGGCCAGCGGGAGGTTGAACCCGTGCCACAGTTCCAGATATGCCGGCACCGCCGTGCCCGCCGACGCCGATGCCGACGCCGAGATCAACGCGTCCAGGGTGAACGGCGCGACACCGAACACCAACCCGGCCGCGGCGCACAGGGCGGGTGTGGCCCAGAACGCCGGTCCCGGATCGGAAACCGTGGTGCCCGATCGCCCGGTGAAGGCGCCCAGCACGATCCGGCCGGAGTAGGCGAACGTGAGCACCGCGGTGGCGGCCACCGCGGCGGTGCCCGCCACGGCGATCCAGTCCGGACCGGGCGCGTCGACGAACGCGGCGAACATCGACTCCTTGCTCACGAAGCCGAGCAGCAGCGGCACCCCGGCCATCGACGCGCTGGCCAGGACGATGGCAGTCGCGGTGGCCGGCATCTTCAGGCGAAGCTCGGCGAGCCTGCGGATATCGCGGGTGCCTGCCTGGTGGTCGATCACCCCGACCAGCATGAACAGCGCCGACTTGAACAGCGCGTGGGCGGTGGTGTGCACCACCGCGGCGGTCAGCGCCGTGGCGGTGCCCAGCCCGATCGTCGCCACCAGCAAACCCAGCTGGCTCATGGTGGAGTAGGCGAGTAGCTCCTTGAGATCGTTGCGGCGCAGCGCGGCGAGTGCCCCCATCAGCGCGGTGATCAGACCGCCGACAACCAGCAGTGCCATCCAGATCGTCACCCCGGCCAGCGCCGGCGAGAACCGCAGGAGCAGGTAGATGCCGGCCTTGACCATCGCCGCGGCATGCAGGTACGCCGACACCGGGGTGATGGCCACCATGGAGTCGGGAAGCCAGGCCTGAAACGGGAATTGCGCCGATTTGGTGAAGGCCGCGCCTGCCAGCAGCAGCGCAACCCAGAACGCGAACGTACCGTCACGTTCCCAGATCGGATCGACGAGAACCTCGCTGATCCGGGTGGTGCCGGTGCCCACCGCCATCACCACCACCGCCGCCAACAGGCTCAGCCCGCCCGCCGCCGTCACCAGCAGGGTCCGGATCGCAGGCTCGCGCGCCGACGGCCCCGAGCGGGCGATGAGGAAGAACGAGCACAAGGTGGTGGCTTCCCACGCGACGAACAGCACCACCAGGTCGTCGGCCAGCACCAACAACAACATCGCGGCGGCGAAGGCGGTCATCCACACATACAGCGAGCCGTGTCGACCGCCGGTCGAGAGATAGCGGGAGCAGTAGGCCAGGACGGCGGCGCCGATGACCAATACCAGCAGCGAAAACAGCAGCGACAGGCCGTCCAGTCGCAGGGCGAGATCGACACCCAGGGTGGGGAACCAGGGCACCTGCTGTGTCACCGACCCCGTTGGTGACTCCTCGGCGACCAGGACGACGAGTGCCGCGGCGATCAGCAGCGGCAGCGCAAGCACCCAGCCGGCGTTGCGGCCGAGCAGCCGGGTCGACGGTGACGCGGCAGCGCACACCACGAGAACCGTCGACATCAATACGAACAGCAACGACCCACCCTTGATCGGAACAGTCTTGAAACCACCATCAACCGCGCACAGGTCATCCGCGCCACGCGTCAGATGAGGGCAGATCGATGCTTACCCGAGTGCGATTGCCGGTGGCGTACCGGCGAGCTGTGCACCCCAGGTGGAGATGTATCCGTTGGTGCCAGGGTGCGGTGACAGCCGCGCAGGTTGATACGCCGTACACCAACTCCGGCACCTGGACAGCATGGGTGGGAGTATACAAAAGTGCCGGTCCGCAGGCCGGTCGGCGGATGGGCGGGCGCCGGTGTGCAGGTGATGGGGGTGGCGGCCTGGGGTTCGCTGCCGGCATAACACAGACACCTCGACCTTGAGTGCTAGCACTCTCGTGTATAGAGTGCTAGGCGGCAGTCGGTTCAACCCTTGTGTCGACACCCGCGACGACGGCGCGAGGGCGGACAACGGCCGCCGAGTAAGCAACACCCACATCAACATCAGAGTGAAGGGGCTCCATCGTGGCGAGCGTGAACATCAAGCCACTCGAGGACAAGATCCTCGTTCAGGCCAACGAGGCCGAGACCACGACCGCTTCCGGTCTGGTCATCCCCGACACCGCCAAGGAGAAGCCGCAAGAAGGCACCGTCGTCGCAGTTGGCCCCGGCCGCTGGGATGAGGATGGCGAGAAGCGGATTCCTCTGGACGTGTCGGAGGGCGACGTGGTCATCTACAGCAAGTACGGCGGCACCGAGATCAAGTACAACGGCGAGGAGTACCTGATCCTGTCGGCCCGCGACGTGCTGGCCGTCGTCTCCAAGTAAGAACCCGTGACTCCGCCCCGGACGTTCCCGCATGCTGGTGATGTCCGGGGCGGTGCGCGTTTACCCGTCCCTAGGGAAAGACATTCATGAGTAAGCAGATTGAGTTCAACGAAACCGCGCGTCGCGCCATGGAGGTCGGCGTCGACAAGCTCGCCGATGCGGTCAAGGTGACGCTCGGCCCGCGTGGTCGCCACGTGGTGCTCGCCAAGTCCTGGGGCGGGCCCACCGTCACCAACGATGGCGTGACGATCGCGCGGGACATCGACCTGGAGGATCCGTTCGAGAACCTGGGCGCCCAGCTGGTGAAGTCGGTGGCCACCAAGACCAACGACGTCGCCGGTGACGGCACCACGACCGCCACCGTGCTGGCCCAGGCGCTGGTCAAGGCCGGCCTGCGCAACGTCGCGGCCGGCGCCAACCCGATCGCGCTCGGTGTTGGCATCTCCAAGGCCGCCGACGCCGTGTCCGAGGCGCTGCTGGCAGCCGCCACCCCGGTCAAGGACGCCAAGGCCATCGGCCAGGTCGCGACCGTCTCGTCGCGCGACGAACTGGTCGGCGAACTGGTCGGCGAGGCCATGACCAAGGTCGGCAACGACGGTGTCGTGACGGTCGAGGAGTCCTCGACGCTGAACACCGAACTGGAGATCACCGAGGGTGTGGGCTTCGACAAGGGCTTCTTGTCGGCCTACTTCGTCACCGATTTCGATTCGCAGGAAGCGGTGCTCGAGGACGCGCTGGTGCTGCTGCACCGCGAGAAGATCAGCTCGCTGCCCGACCTGCTTCCGCTGCTGGAGAAGGTCGCCGAGGCGGGTAAGCCGCTGCTGATCATCGCCGAAGATGTTGAAGGCGAGGCGCTTTCGACTCTCGTGGTCAACGCGATCCGTAAGACGCTCAAAGCTGTGGCGGTCAAGGCGCCGTTCTTCGGGGACCGCCGCAAGGCGTTCCTGGACGATCTCGCGGTCGTCACCGGCGGCCAGGTGGTCAACCCCGACGTGGGGCTGATGCTGCGTGAGGTCGGCCTGGATGTGCTGGGCACGGCACGCCGCGTGGTCGTCGACAAGGACAGCACGGTGATCGTCGACGGTGGCGGCACCCAGGACGCCATCGACGCGCGTAAGGCGCAGTTGCGTTCCGAGATCGAGGCTTCCGATTCGGACTGGGATCGCGAAAAGCTCGAGGAGCGGCTGGCCAAACTGTCCGGTGGGGTCGCCGTGATCAAGGTCGGTGCGGCCACCGAGACGGATCTGAAGAAGCGCAAGGAAGCCGTCGAGGATGCGGTCGCGGCCGCCAAGGCCGCCGTCGAGGAGGGCATCGTCGTCGGTGGCGGTGCCGCGCTGGTGCAGGCCGGCAGCGCCCTGGACAAGCTGCGTTCGCAGCTCTCCGGTGACGAACTGGTCGGGCTTGAGGTCTTTGCCTCGGCCCTGTCCTCGCCGCTGTACTGGATCGCCACCAACGCCGGCCTCGACGGTGCGGTCGTGGTCAACAAGGTCGCCGAACTGCCCGCGGGTCAAGGCTTCAACGCTGCGACCCTGGAGTACGGCGACCTGATCGCCGACGGCGTCATCGATCCGGTGAAGGTCACCCGGTCGGCGGTCGTGAACGCCGCGTCGGTGGCCCGGATGGTGCTCACCACCGAGACCGCGATTGTCGAGAAGCCGGCCGAGCCGGAAGACGACGGCCACGGCCACGGCCACGGGCATCACCACCACTGATCCGTCGAGCACTGACCCGTCGAGTCGAAACACCCCCGGTCCCTGGGCCGGGGGTGTTTTCGTCTCTCGGGTATCAGCCCGCCGCACTGCCCGAGCTGAGGCGGGCGTGCTACGCGCCGGGCAGGCGGTGTTGATCAACGGCGGTCGGCGGTTACGCGGTGCAACTCGCCGCGCACGCCGGTCCGGTCGTCACCGCGATGGCGCGACCGGACGACGACGAGCTGATCCCGGTTCTGAAATCCGGGCGTACCGGCTCGGCGCGAGGCATACGCTGCCGGTGGGAACGGTGAACGGGTGTCGTGATGGAACTGCCCCTGAAGCGCATGCGTCCCGCCGCGGCCGGGTTCGTCGTCGCGGCGGCGACGGTGGCGTGCGTACCCCCGGCCGCCGCGCAGCCGATGGACCCGATCCCGGGGAACGGGTTCTTTCTCGTCGGTACCGACATCGCGCCGGGTCTGTACCGGACGGCCGGATCCGGTTCGACGTGGGGCATCTGGATCAACGATGTGCCGACACAGGACTCGATGTGCCTGTGGTTCACCTACAGCACACCGGATGCGAACAAGGACCACGTCGTCTCGACGAACATCTCCATGGGGCCGATGTATGCGAACATCAACTCCACGGTGCAGGCGTTCGAGTCGCGCAACTGTCAGCCCTGGGCGAGGGTCACCTGAGCGGCACGCGGTGCAGCAGAGCGTCGAGTGCGACGAAATCGAGGTAGGCGACGACGTGGGTGACGCGGTCGTCGGCCATCGTCATCACCCAGTTGTACTCGTTGACGTAGGGCTGGCCGTCCAGTGCGGTCGCGGTGCCCCGCCACCGCGCGACCACCCGGCCCCCGTCGGCGACCATTTCGTGCACCTCCGCGTCGATCTGCCCGGTCAGGCGGTCGACGACCGGCTGGGCGCCGCTGTCCAGGAAATGCTGTCGACCGGTGTACGTCGCCGGTGTGTCGGCCCTGGCCACCGTCCAGGTCACCTCGTCGGCGAGGATCGCATAGAACGTGTCAGGCGCGCCGACCCCGGTCGCGAATGCCTCCCGCACCACCTGGGCGTTGCGCGATTCACCGCCGGGCGACGGTTCGGCGTGGGCGCTGCCGGCGCCCGCGGCGATGAGGCTGCTGCCCGCCACGATGGCGGCGGTGCCCAGTAGCGTCGCGGGGATTGTGGTGGTCCATCGGGTCGAGGTCATACCTGCGATGGTGGTCGCCCGTGGGCGGCGCAGACAGGGTGCGGTTCTCCCTGGTAGGACCGGTATGCCGGGTCCGAATTTGCCAGACCGGGGTCACCGGGTACCCTAGGCCGCGTGAACATCGGTGTGCGTGCCGGCTATTGGCGCTTTATGCAGGCTCCGGGCGGAGCCGATAACGCGCAGCGCTAAGCACGCATCCACCCGGAGCCCAGGCAGTGACCACACGGTTGCTGCCTTTCGTCATTCAAGGGCGCCGGAAGTTTCGATGCAGGTGCCCGTACCAGGAAGGCACCCGACATGAATTCATCCCAGACCGTCGCGGCACCGGCGACCGCGGACCGGCGGATCCGACGATTCAGTGAGATCCCCAGCCCGCAACAGGTGCTCACCGAATTTCCGCTCGGTGCCCGGCGTGCGGAGCGGGTGGCCCGCGACCGCGACGAGATCGCCGCCATCCTCGCCGGTCGCGACGACCGCCTCCTCGTGGTCGTCGGACCGTGTTCGGTGCACGATCCGTCCGCGGCGCTGGAGTACGCGGCCCGGCTGGCCAAGGTCGCCGAGGACCTCGATGATCGGCTCAAGATCGTCATGCGCGTCTACTTCGAGAAGCCGCGAACCACGACCGGCTGGAAGGGCCTGATCAACGACCCCGGCATGGATGGTTCCTTCGACGTCGCCCGCGGGCTGCGCGTTGCCCGGCAACTGTTGCTCGATGTCATCGACGTCGGACTGCCGGTCGGCTGTGAGTTCCTGGAGCCCACCAGCCCGCAGTACATCGCCGACGCGGTGGCCTGGGGCGCGATCGGCGCCCGTACCACCGAATCTCAGGTACACCGTCAACTTGCCTCGGGTCTTTCGATGCCGGTCGGATTCAAAAACGGTACCGACGGGAACATTCAGGTCGCTGTCGACGGTGTGAAAGCCGCTGCAGCCCAACATGTTTTCTTTGGGATGGACGACCTCGGACGCGGTGCGCTGGTCAGTACGGAGGGCAACGAGGACTGTCACGTGATCCTGCGCGGGGGCACCGGTGGACCCAACTACGGGGCGGATTCGGTGCGTGCGACCGAGGTGATGCTCGCTGCGGCCGGGCTACCCGCCCGTGTGGTGATCGATTGCAGCCATGCCAATTCCGGCAAGGACCACGTGCGTCAGGCCGGGGTCGCCGCCGAGGTGGCGCAGCTCGTTCGCGACGGCCTACCGGTCAGCGGGGTGATGCTGGAGAGTTTCCTCGTCGCAGGGGCGCAGGCGCCCGAAGCCCGGCCGCTCACCTACGGGCAGTCCGTTACGGACAAGTGCATGGACTGGGAGACAACAGATCTGGTGCTGCGTGAGCTTGCGCGCGGCCGGACCGTGTGAAGGTCGGCGGCTGGGCGCCGGACCGCCGATAGGGCGAAGCCGGATTGGGGGAGAAAGTCCGTGGTGGGCGCGGCACCCGCACAGTAGGTTTGCCGCATGAGCCCGGTATCTCGGATGGTGACGCTGGTGGTCGCGGGGGTGGCCGCGCTGGGGATGCTGACGGGGTGTGCCGCGTCGTCGGGACCCGTCAGCGAGTCGCCGGCGATCCAGACGATGCCGGGCGGCTCCGGCGCGGTCGCGGACTCCGTTGCCGGGCCGGTGCCCGAGTTCGGCCCTGCGCCGGTGCCCCCGGAGTCCAAGCGCGATGTGGTCAAGACCGCGTCGCTGACGATGACCGTGCCGGATCCGTCGGAGGCCGCCGACGAGGCCGCCGTCATCGCCGAGCGTGCCGAGGGCCGCGTCGACAGCCGGTCCGAGGACGCGGGGTCCGGAACCGGCCGCGCCCTGACGATGATCGTGCTCCGGGTTCCCGCGGCCGAACTCGACGAAGTGATTCGTCAGCTCAAGGCGCTGGGCACCGTCGAGACCGCCAGCACCGCCGCCGACGACGTCACGGCGCAGCGGGTCGACCTGGACGCCAGGATCCGCGCGCTGCAGACCTCGGTGGACCGCCTGCTGGCGATCATGGGTGATGCCGGGGACCCCGATGCGTTGATCAAGGCCGAAGACGCGCTCGCGGAGCGGCAGGCCGAACTGGACAGCCTGCGCGCTCAGCGCGACGCTCTCGGCGATCGCATCGCCTACAGCACCGTGAACGTGAGCTTCGCCGCGGAACGGATCGGCGGACCGGCCCCGCAGCGCTACGAGGGATTCCTGGGCCAGGTCGAGCGTGGATGGGATGCGCTGGTCAGGGTGGTCGGCAACGGGGTGTTGCTGTTCGGGCTACTGCTGCCGTGGCTGGGCGTGCTGCTGGTCATCGGCGCCCTCGTCTACGGTCTGATTCGCTGGTCGCAGCGCAGCGTGGCGACCGCTACGCCCCAGAAACCGGATACGACGGGGCCGGACACGACGGGGCCGAATACGACGCACACCGCGGCTTCGACCCCGAAGGATGCCCAGCCGGCAGATGCGCCGCCGGGTGGCGCGGACGCCGGCGACAGAGACTAGACACCGGACCAGACTCGGAGGGGCGCCCAGCGCGACTGCGCTGTGCTGTCGGCGCCATGGGCTGCGCTTCGGCGGAACGTGCCGTACTCCGGCGCTATTCGCTGTACTCCGGCGCTATGCGCTGCGGCGAATTCCGCGCTTGAGCAGAAGCTCGCGCTCGGATTCGCTCAGGCCACCCCAGATGCCGTAGGGCTCACCGACGGCGAGGGCATGGGAACGGCACTGCGCGATCACCGGGCAACGACGGCACATTTCTTTGGCGCGCATCTCGCGCTGAGCGCGAGCGCGACCCCGCTCGCCGTCAGGGTGGAAGAACATCGACGAATCTACGCCTCGGCAAACGCCCTGCATCTGCCAATCCCAGATGTCTGCGTTCGGACCGGGTAGCTGCTGCGGCTGTGGCATAGGAAAATCCCTCCCTGCGGACCCATTTCGCGTCGCGCGAGTTTCTGGGTCGTTGGAACAAATCCGAGCACAGTCGCCGATGACCACTCGTGCACACAACGTAGAAGGGCTTCCGAATTGCCGTCAATAGCCTTGTCGTGTGCGGAACCACATAGTGGCAGGCCGAGAATTTACGTCACGTTCATCGAAGGAACGTTTAGTCAACGAGACCAGTGGTAAACGGTGCGGTCCGGAATGACGGTGACCGGTCATTTCGCTGATCGACATTGCGTCACGCCAGACATTTGGCAACCTTTGTCTGCTGTCTCGTTGACATTGCGGTAACACGGCATCCATGAACTGTTAACTAACGTGATTTTCAAATCACTGCGGGGTTGATACCGTCGCCCAGCGATGAGCACCGGTGCGGTCGTCGCCGCAAACGTCCCCGACGCCGCTTTCCCCGACGAGGGTTTCCCCGTCGAGGCCTTCCCCGACGAGGCCTTCGCCGACGACGTTTTCATGGACGCGGCCTTCGGCGCCGCGCCCGGCACCTGGCCGCTGCCGCCGGCCACCCGACCCCGCCAGCTGTGGCTGCGTGCCGTCGCTGCGGGCGGGCAGGGCCATTACGCCGTCGCTTTCACCGATCTGGACCGACTCTGCCGCCTACGGCCGTCCGAGACGCTGACCTCGCTGGCGATGAGCACCCGGGCCTCGTTCCTGCGCCAGCTGGGCTGGCACGACCGGGCCCGGGGTTGGGACGGCAGGGCGGCCGCGATCGCGGCGACCGGCGAGGCCGGCGCCGACGCGCTGATCGGGTTGGCCGCCGATGCGCTGGGGGTGGGGCGGTTCGCCGCGGCAGAGCGAGCGCTCGACCGCGCCGCGGCGCTGATCGAGGCGACGGGTTCACCGCGATCGCTGGTGCGGTTGTGCTGGGTGTCGGCCGAGCTGGCGATGTTCCGCGGTGATGGTGCGACCGCCGTCGACCACGCCGCCCGGGCCGTGCTGCTGGCCGCCGATCTCGGGTCGGCGCGCCATGAGGTGAAATCCGACGTGGTGCTCGCGGCGGCGCTGTGCAGCCGCGGCGATCTCGATGAGTGCCGGCGGGAGGCCGGCCGCGCGCTGAATCGGGCACTGCAGCTGGGCCTCGTCCCGCTGCAGTGGGCGGTGGCGTCGCTGCTCGCCGACATCGGCACGTCGGTGGGCAACGACGACTACTCGCCGGCGCAGATCCGGGAACTCCGCGACAGCGCCGCCGGAACCGTGACCAGATGGGGCGGCGTGTGGCGCCCGCGGTAACCGGGTTGTGGGCCATTGGATCGTTATTGTTTAGCTGAGCCGGCACCGACTGGAACCGGCCGATACCGACTGATATCCGACCGAATCACCCGACTGATCACGCCACCTCCCCTGAGGGATGTGTCCCCGACGTAACGCTGGAGAGCCTGCTCACGATGACAATTTCGGGAGAACGTCTCGATGCTGTCGTTGCTGAAGCTGTGGCCGGCGATCGGGATGCGCTCCGGGAGGTGCTGGAGACCATCCGCCCCCTCGTGGTCCGGTACTGCCGGGCCAGGGTGGGGACCGCGGAACGCAGCGGTCTTTCAGCTGATGACGTAGCTCAGGAGGTGTGCTTGGCCGCCATCACGGCGCTGCCGCGTTACCGGGATCAGGGACGACCGTTCCTGGCCTTCGTGTACGGGATTGCGGCGCACAAGGTAGCCGACGCGCATCGCGCCGCCGGGCGGAACAAGGCCGATCCGATGGACGTGGTGCCCGAGCGCCTCTCCGGCGAGGCCGGGCCCGAGCAGCTGGCCATCGACTCCGAGTCCTCGGCGCGGATGGCCGCGCTGCTGCAGATTCTCCCGGAGAAACAGCGCGAGATCCTCATACTGCGTGTCGTCGTCGGCATGAGCGCCGAAGAGACCGCCGACGCGGTGGGCAGCACCGCGGGTGCGGTGCGAGTGGCCCAGCACCGGGCGCTGACCCGGCTCAAAACCGAGATCATGGCGACGGGACGCGACCATGCCTGATTTCGGACGCGGGAACAACGGTGGCGATCCGTCGCTCGACGAGATCAATCGCACCGATCAGTTCCTCGACGCGCTCGCCTCGCAGCAGCAGCCGTACGTCACCGACCACGGTGAGGCCGAGCTGGCGAACCTGTTGGCGGGCTGGCGCGACGATGTGCGCGAGACCCCGATGGGTCATGTACTGCCCGTGCAGGATGCCGCAGCCGCGCTGGACCGGGCGACCAGGCCTGCGCCGCGCAGGCGGCTGTCGCTGGCGGTGGTCGGTTCGGCGGCCGCGGCGATGCTGGCCATCGGCGGGTTCGGCGCCGTGATCGCCGGATCCGGACCGGGCGACGCGATGTACGGACTGCGCACGATGCTGTTCGGCGAGCAGGCACAACCCCGCGACGACGCGGTGATACTCGCCGCCCAGACCGAGATGCAGCAAGTGCAGCAGCTCATCGAGCAGGGCGACTGGCAGGGCGCGCAGCAGAAGCTGGAGGCCGTCACGACCACCGTCGCGACCGTGAACGATCTGGAGAGCAGACAGGAACTGGTCACCCAGTGGCAGGAGCTCACGGTCAAGGTCGAGGCGCAGGATCCTGCGGCGACCATTGCGCCCGGTGCGCCGTTGCCCACCTTCCCCGAGTTGCCGCTGATCGTCCTCGATCCGGGTACCTCCCCGTCGGGGGACACCACCGAACCCGAGGCGACCCCGTCGCCGTCGGATACGACGCCACCGGAGGCGACGCCATCGGAGGCGACCCCGTCGCCAGCGCCGGACACGACAGCGCCGGATACGACAGCGCCGGATACGACAGCGCCGGATACGACAGCGCCAGAGGCGACCCCGTCGCCGTCGGGTACCACCACGGCACCGACGACCCCGGCGCCGACCACCCCGGCACCGACGACCACCCGGCCGCCGGAGGCGACCACGACCTCGGCTGCTGCGACCCCCTCGCCGACCACCACACGGGTGCCGGAGACGACCACGACCTCGGTGGGTGCGTCCCCGACGTCCCCGACGTCCCCGACGTCGACGACGGTGACCGTTCAGTCGACGACGCGGGCCGCCCTGCCGACGACGACGTCGGTCACGGTGCCGTCCCCGGTGTCGTCCCCAGCGATTGCGCCCACGTCGGTGCCGTCGGTCGAGGAAGAGCCGGCGCCATCCCCGGCGCCTGCACCGCTGCCGACGACGACACCGGTGATTCTGCTACCGGTGCCGGGTGCGGCGGGTTGATCGAGGTTCGGGGCGTGAACGCTCAGCGATAGCCGTCGGAATCCGAGGTGGCCTCGTTGAGCGAGGCGTCGGCGTAGCCGCGGCAGTAGTCCCACGTGACGTAGGAATCGGGCTCGGGATCGTAGGCCGGCTCGTGTGGACGGACGGTGCCGTCGACCAGCAGCTGCAACAGGTTGGCGCGCAGCATGTCCCAGTCGTGGTAGTGATCCTGCTGACATTCGTCGCAGCACACGACGAGTCCGCGAATTCCCTTGTGAGCCAGCAGGGCCTCGTAGACGGCGAGGTCGGCGAGATCTGCCTCGACCGCGGTGCGTTCCTGCGGATCCAGCGGCTGACCTGGTTCCAGAGCGTCGAGCGCCGCCGACGGATCGCTCGGGTCGTCGGCGAACGGGTCAGGCGGCAATCCTGGTGGCAGGTGGTCTCGCACGATCCCAGACTACGCAGCCTCCCAGGTATCGCGCCAGCGCATGCCCGGCACGCCGCGGTGAACGCATACAGCAAGCTCTGCGCGGGTTCGTGAGCCGATAAGATGTGCTTTTCAGGTGGTTTGTCACCTGGCTGCATCTGTTACCGGAGGCCTCACCCCTATGTCGATCGCCGAAAGCAGCATCCCCATCGCCGTTCCCGTGCCCACCGGCGGCGACGACCCGACCAAGGTCGCGATGCTCGGGCTCACCTTCGACGATGTCCTGCTGTTGCCCGCCGCCTCGGATGTGATCCCGGCCACAGCGGACACCTCGAGTCAGCTGACCCGCAAGATCCGGCTGAAGGTACCGCTGGTCAGTTCGGCGATGGACACCGTGACCGAGTCGCGGATGGCGATCGCGATGGCCCGTGCCGGCGGTATGGGTGTGCTGCACCGCAACTTGCCGGTCGCCGAACAGGCCGGACAGGTCGAGACGGTCAAGCGGTCTGAGGCCGGCATGGTGACCGACCCGGTCACCTGCTCCCCGGACAACACCCTGGCCGAGGTGGACGCGATGTGCGCGCGGTTCCGCATCTCCGGTCTGCCCGTCGTCGACGACACCGGTTCCCTCGTCGGGATCATCACCAACCGCGACATGCGTTTCGAGGTCGACCAGTCCAAGCCGGTCTCGGAGGTGATGACGAAGGCTCCGCTAATCACGGCGCAGGAGGGCGTGTCCGCCGAAGCAGCGCTGGGGCTGCTGCGCCGCCACAAGATCGAGAAGCTGCCCATCGTCGACGGCAACGGCAAACTCACCGGGCTCATCACCGTCAAGGACTTCGTCAAGACCGAACAGTTCCCGCTGGCCACCAAGGACAGCGACGGACGCCTGCTGGTCGGGGCTGCCGTCGGTGTCGGCGACGACGCCTGGACCCGCGCGATGACGCTCGCCGACGCCGGGGTCGACGTGCTGATCGTCGATACCGCCCATGCCCACAACCGCGGTGTGCTCGACATGGTGCACCGGCTCAAAGTCGCCGTCGGGGACCGGGTCGAGGTGGTCGGCGGCAATGTGGCCACCCGGGCCGCGGCCGCCGCGCTGGTGCAGGCAGGTGCGGACGCGGTGAAGGTCGGCGTCGGGCCCGGCTCGATCTGTACCACCCGTGTGGTCGCCGGGGTGGGCGCCCCGCAGATCACCGCGATCCTGGAAGCGGTCGCGGCGTGCGCGCCGCACGGCGTTCCGGTGATCGCCGACGGAGGGCTGCAGTACTCGGGCGACATCGCCAAGGCGCTGGCCGCCGGCGCGTCGACCGCGATGCTGGGATCTCTGCTGGCCGGCACCGCGGAATCGCCCGGCGATCTGATCCTGGTCAACGGCAAGCAGTTCAAGGGCTACCGCGGCATGGGATCGTTGGGGGCCATGCAGGGCCGGTCCAACAGTGCGGGTGGTGGCACACGGGGTTCCTTCTCCAAGGACCGCTACTTCCAGGACGACGTGCTCTCCGAGGACAAGTTGGTGCCCGAGGGCATCGAGGGCCGGGTGCCGTTCCGGGGCCCGCTGTCGACGGTGATCCACCAGCTCGTCGGCGGCCTGCGCGCCGCGATGGGTTACACCGGCTCGGCGACCATCGAACAGCTTCAGCAGGCGCAGTTCGTCCAGATCACCGCGGCCGGGCTCAAGGAGAGCCACCCACACGACATCACCATGACTGTGGAAGCCCCGAACTACACCACCCGCTAGGGTCGGCACGGGCCAACACAGGGGAGTGAACATGCGAGACATGGTGGAGATCGGCATGGGCCGGACCGCCCGTCGCACCTACGAACTCGGCGACATCAACATCGTGCCGTCCCGGCGCACCCGTTCGTCGAAGGACGTGTCGACGGCGTGGCAGCTCGACGCGTACCGCTTCGAGATCCCGGTGCTGGCACATCCGACCGATGCCCTGGTGTCGGTGGAGTTCGCGATCGAGATGGGCAGGCTCGGCGGACTGGGCGTGCTCAACGGCGAGGGGCTCATCGGTCGCCACGCCGACGTCGAGGACAAGATCGCGCAGGTGGTCGAGGCCGCCGACAACGATCCGGACCCGTCGGCGTCGACCCGGCTGTTGCAGCAATTGCATTCGGCCCCACTGGATCTCGACCTGCTCGGCGCCGCCGTGGCGCGCATCCGGGAAGCCGGGGTCACCACCGCGGTGCGGGTCAGCCCGCAGAACGCGCAATCGCTGACGCCGACGCTGGTGGCTGCCGGCATCGACCTGCTCGTCATCCAGGGCACCATCATCTCCGCCGAACGGGTGGCCCAGAACAGTGAGCCGCTCAACCTCAAGACGTTCATCTCCGAACTCGACGTACCGGTGGTGGCCGGCGGTGTGCTCGACCACCGGACCGCGCTGCACCTGATGCGTACCGGGGCGGCCGGAGTCATCGTCGGTTACGGCTCGACGTCGGGGGTGACGACCTCCGACGAGGTGTTGGGCATCAGCGTGCCGATGGCCACCGCGATCGCCGATGCCGCGGCGGCACGGCGGGAGTACCTCGACGAGACCGGCGGGCGCTACGTGCATGTGCTGGCCGACGGTGACATCCACACCTCCGGCGATCTGGCCAAGGCCATCGCCTGTGGGGCCGACGCGGTCGTGCTCGGCACCCCGTTGGCGGTGTCGGCCGAGGCGCTCGGCGGCGGCTGGTTCTGGCCGGCCGCAGCAGCGCACCCGTCGCTGCCGCGCGGCGCGCTGCTGCAGGTGGCCGACGAGGAGCGGCCGTCGCTCGATCAGGTGCTCAACGGCCCGTCCGACGATCCGTTCGGCTCGCTGAACCTCGTCGGCGGGCTGGCGCGGTCCATGGCCAAGGCCGGCTACTGCGATCTGAAGGAATTCCAGAAGGTCGGTCTCACCGTCGGCAGCTGAGGCGGCTGAGGTGCCGTGCTGCGGCGGCTGAGGTTCCGAGCTGTGGCGGCGGCTGAGGTGCCGTGCTGCGGCGGCGGCTGAGGTGCCGTGCTGCGGGCCCGCCGTCGTGGTCGGACTGCAGCGAGTGTGAAGCCATCGTCACGCTCGGCTCCAGATGTGCCGACATCTTCACGCTGGGCGGTGCAGTTGCGGTGGACGAGGCATCCGCCGCGCACGCGCCGCGCGCACCCGCCGCACGATGTCGGCGGGGTCGTCGCCGGCGAGTACCCGGATCACGATCCAACCGCGTCGGGCAGCGATTTCGAGTCGGCGCACATCCCAGCGGTACTGCGACCGCATGGTGCGGTGCTGTTCGCCGTCGTACTCGACGGCGACCTTGAGGTCGCGCCAGCCCATGTCGAGATAGGCGACGATCGAGCCCGTGTCGTCGCGCACCGGGATCTGGGTGGCCGGCGGCGGCAAACCATCGTCGATCAGCAGCAGCCGCACATAGGTTTCCTTCGGCGACTGCGCGCCCGGGTCGGCTGTCTGCAGGACTCGTCGGGCGGAGACGATCCCGCGTCGGCCGGGATGCCGATCGGCAAGCGCGGCGACCTCGGCGACATCGAGACCGGTGGCACGCAGCAAGGCGTCGATGGCAGTCACCGCCTCCAACCGCGGATACCAGCACGCCAGGTCGAGCGCTGTGCGCGCCGGTGTCGTCACCGCCATGCCGTCGATGACCGCGACCTCGTCGTCGCTGATGGTGTCGCCGCGGATACGCAGTCCCGGTAGACGGTGGCGATTGTGGTGGATCAGTTCCACCGGGTCACCGGCGTCGATCCAGGCGGCGCCGTGCACTGCCGCCGCGGACCGTCCCGCGACGGTCGCCGTGCGCCCTGACCACAGCCACCCCGCGCGCGCTCGCGTCGCCGCCGTGATACTCGGCATCGGCGGCGATGTAGACGTCACGGAACAGCCGCACGTGGTTGCGCTGCAGCTCACCCCAGGTCATACCGCAGGTCACGGCTTCGCTGCCCCTGAATGGTTCCCCCATGGGCGCAGTGTGCCGACGCAGTCCGACACCAGGTGCCCGTCGGGCGGGCGCGCGGGCCGTGAGCGACGGCCGGGTGTGAAGGTATCCGCGCAGACGGGTCCGAGCGTGAAGACATCGTCACACTCGGGCTCGGCGGCGAAGGGGCCGCGCGGCGCCCAGACCAGATCTTCTTTACAAATTAGGCATGCCTGTCTAGCGGTCTACCGGCCGGTAAGTTCATACTGGGTCGATGAAGCCTGACTATGACGTGCTGATCATCGGCTCGGGGTTCGGCGGCAGCGTAAGCGCGCTGCGCCTGACCGAGAAGGGCTACCGCGTCGGCGTGCTGGAAGCCGGTCGTCGCTACGCCGACGAGGAGTTCGCCAAGACGTCGTGGAACCTGCGGAAGTTCCTGTGGGCCCCGCAGTTCGGCATGTACGGGATCCAGCGCATCCACCTGCTGCGCAACGTGATGATCCTGGCCGGCGCCGGGGTCGGCGGCGGATCGTTGAACTACGCGAACACGCTGTACGTGCCGCCGGAACCGTTCTTCAACGACCCGCAGTGGAAGGCCATCACCGACTGGCGCGCCGAACTGATGCCGCACTACGACCAGGCGCAGCGGATGCTCGGCGTGGTCACCAACCCGACGTTCACCGATGCTGACCGGATCATGAAGGAGGTCGCCGAGGACATGGGCGTCGGCGACACTTTCGTGCCGACCCCGGTCGGGGTGTTCTTCGGTCCCGACAACGAGAAGACCCCGGGGAAGACCGTGCCCGACCCCTACTTCGGCGGTGCCGGTCCGGCGCGCACCGGATGCATCGAGTGTGGCTCCTGCATGACGGGCTGCCGCTACGGGGCCAAGAACACCCTGCTGAAGAACTATCTCGGACTGGCCGAGAAAGCCGGTGCGCACGTGCATCCGCTCACCATGGTCACCGGCTTCGAACAGCGTGCCGACGGGCTGTGGGAGGTCCGGACCGCGCGCACCGGCGGCAAGCTGCGGCGACGCCGCAAGACGTTCACTGCCAACCACGTGATCCTGGCTGCGGGCACCTATGGCACCCAGAAGCTGCTGTTCAAGATGCGCGACGCCGGAAAGCTGCCGAAGCTGTCCGACAAACTCGGCGTGCTCACCCGCACCAACTCCGAGTCCATCGTCGGCGCCGGACGGCTGAAGGTCGGTGACGATCTCGACCTCACCCACGGTGTCGCGATCACCTCCTCGATTCACCCGACCTCGGACACCCATGTGGAACCTGTGCGCTACGGCAAAGGCTCCAACGCGATGGGCCTGCTGCAGACGTTGATGACCGACGGCACCGGTCCGCTCGGTACCGATGTCCCGCGCTGGCGTCAGCTGCTCGTGACCGCGCGCGAGGATCCCCGGGGGACGCTGCGCCTGCTCAATCCGCGCCGCTGGAGCGAACGCACCATGATCGCGCTGGTGATGCAGCACCTGGACAACTCGATCACCACGTTCACCCGCAAGACCAGGTTCGGCTTCCGGATGCTCGACAGCAAGCAGGGTCACGGCGAACCCAATCCGAGCTGGATCCCGGCGGGCAACGAGGTGACCCGGCGCATCGCCGAGAAGATCGACGGCGTCGCGGGCGGGACCTGGGGTGAACTGTTCAACATTCCACTGACCGCGCACTTCCTCGGCGGCGCGGCGATCGGCGAGAGCCCTGAGCGCGGGGTGATCGACCCCTATCAGCGCGTGTACGGCTACCCGACGCTGTCGGTGATGGACGGCGCCGCGATCTCGGCGAACCTCGGTGTGAACCCGTCGCTTTCGATCACCGCGCAGGCCGAACGGGCGGCGTCGCTGTGGCCGAACAAGGGCGAGGACGATCTGCGACCGCAGCAGGGCCAGCCGTATCGGCGGTTGTCGCCGATCGAGCCCAAGAGCCCGGTGGTGCCCGCGGATGCGCCCGCGGCGCTGCGTCGGATCCCGATCGAACCGGTCAGCTCAGCGGGTTAGTTCTGTTAGCTTCTCGGGGTGGCTCTACTCTCGAGAAGCGAACTCGCCGTTGCGGTTGTCGCCGGATGGGCGGTGGCGTTCGGGGTTGCGTGCGGTTCCAGCGCCACACCCCAGACACCGGCTACTCCGGCGCCGTCATCGGCGGCGGCTGCTTCGGTGGCAGCCCCCAACTTCACCTGCCGCGGGCATGACGGGACACGGTCGGCCCGACAGTTCGATGCCGCCGGCGACAAGGCCGAGGGGATGCCCGAGGAGGCCGGCACCGAGATCGTCGGCGGCGTCTTCGGCGATCCCGAAGCAGCCACCCGGTTCTGGGAGCAACAGAGTGAAGGTGACTGCGGTCTGATGGCCACCCGCATGGTGGTCGGCGAAATCACCGGCGATCCGCCCACCGAGCGCGAGATCATCGACCTGGCCGCCGACACCCCGAGCCAGTGCTCCCCGGGGGAGCCGGTGTACGACGAGAGTATCGACCCGGCCGACGGTGGCGTCGGGCACGGCACCTGCTCGACGGATCTGCTGTTGCTGCTCAAGCACTTCGGAATCGACGCCGACTACACCAACGATGATGAGGCCGCCGCCGGCGGACTCGACACCGGCATCGACGCGCTGGCCGACTATCTCGGTAACGGGCAGCAGGCGATGGTGTGCGTGAACTCCCGCATCATCTGGGACACCGATGGGGACCGGACCAACTGTGGCCACATGATCACCGTCGCCGCGATCGACTTCGACAACGACATCGTCTATCTCGGCGACAGCGGCGGCGACGACACCCGTGGCGAACAGGTCAGTATCGACACCTTCGAGTCCGCATGGGCGACCGGGGAACACGAACTCATCGTGACCCGCTGACGGCGACTGGTGCCGCTGGGGCCTGTGAGGCGCCACAACTCACGACCGGACATGGCGACCTCGGCGTCACCCTGAGGGGCGCCGTGCCGGAGCTCGAACGTCGCCACGGTCCGTCCCAGCGAAACCGATGCGTTGTCTGCCCGACGGTGGCCCGCTTGCACATAGGTGATCGACGGGCTTGCCGGTCGCATTCGTGTCAGTCGAACGTACTAATTCGCTGAGGTGGGCGTTACCGCCGTCCTGGGGGGTTCTCAGCCCAGGGTCAGCGCGGTTTGCCCAGCGTTACGCCACCGCGGAGGCGCGATGTGGCGGGCAGCCGAGCGGTGCCGCTCGCAACGACGTCGGGCTTTCCCATCGCGGCGGGCCCGCGGGCTGCGTTTAAATATCCGCAGGGTAGGAGACATCTGTCGCAGCTGTCTTGTTGGGGGGAGGTGCCGGGGGATGTCCCGCGAGAACGAGGCGCGGCGACCGGTGCGTATCGCGATCATCGACGATCACGATGTCGTGCACGCAGGAATTCAGGCGTGGTGCAAGGACGCTGACCCGCCGATCGAACTCGTCGACAGTTTCCTGCGGCCGGCTGAGTACTTCGCGAAGTACCCGTCCGGCGACGGCAAAGTCGATGTGGTGCTGCTGGATTTGCAGATCGAAGGCAACCGGCCCGACTTTCAGACGCTGTCCGCGCTTGCCGACCGCGATCAACGTGTCGTCGTGTACTCCCACATCACCACCGACGAGGTGATTCTGCGGTGCCTGGATCTGGGCGCGGTGACCTACCTGGTGAAGTCCGAGGGCAAAAGGCACCTGATCGAGGCGATCCATTCCGCCCACACCGCAACGCCCTATGTGGGCCCGCGGATGGGCAAGGCAATGCTCAACGACAGCACCGTCGGGCGGATCAAACTCACCGAGCGGGAGATGCAGGTCCTGGTGGCGTGGTTTCAGACCGAGAGCAAGGACCTCGTCGCCAAGCGGCTGTTCATCGCACCGACGACGGTGCGCACTCACCTGCAGCGGGCGCGGGCGAAGTACGCCGGCGTAGGCCGGCCCGCCCCGACGAAGTCAGCACTGCTGGCGCGCGCCATCGAGGATGGCATCCTCAGTCTCAATGACCTCTATTAGCGGCGGCGACCTCTACTAGCGGCGGCGACTTCTACTAGCGGCGGCGACCTCTGTCAGCGGCGGCGGGCGATCGTTCTGACGGCCGAACGGCAACCGATATCGGCCGTTCGGTCGACAGACAGGGTCGACGGCCGCGGGCTAGCGTTGCCAGTGCTCGAAAGAGCCCTGGGGGAATCAGCGTGATCGTCGGCAGTGCTGCCGCGGGTCGGCGGCAGGGGGGGTGTGCCGACCTGCAGGCACTCCGGCGATCACGCTGGCCGGGCCGGCTCACTAGACTGACCCGGTGGAATCTGCAGCCCCCCGCCCGGTCCTGGTCGTCGACTTCGGCGCGCAGTACGCACAGCTGATCGCTCGGCGTGTCCGCGAGGCGCGGGTGTACTCCGAGGTCGTCCCGCACACCGCCTCCGTCGAGGAGATCAAGGCCCGCGAACCCCGCGCCATCGTGCTGTCCGGCGGGCCGGCCAGCGTCTACGCCGAGGGTGCTCCGCAGCTGGACCCGGGCCTGTTCGACCTCGACGTCCCGGTCTTCGGTATCTGCTACGGATTTCAGGCGATGGCGCAGGCGCTCGGCGGCACCGTCGCGCACACCGGAACCAGCGAGTACGGCCGCACCGAACTGAGAGTGGCTGGTGGGCAACTGCATACCGACCTGCCCGAGACGCAGCCGGTGTGGATGAGTCACGGGGATGCGGTGACGGCCGCCCCCGAGGGTTTCGAGGTGGTCGCCACCAGCGCGGGTGCCCCGGTGGCGGCGTTCGAGAACCCGGGCCGCAGGCTCGCCGGCGTGCAGTATCACCCCGAGGTGATGCACAGCCCGCACGGTCAGCAGGTGCTCAGCCGGTTCCTCCACGAATTCGCCGGAATCGACGCGACCTGGACCCCGGCCAACATCGCCGACGCGCTGGTCGAGCAGGTGCGCGCCCAGGTCGGTGACGGCCGCGCGATCTGCGGACTTTCCGGCGGGGTCGATTCGGCGGTGGCCGCCGCGCTGGTGCAGCGCGCCATCGGAGACCGGCTCACGTGTGTGTTCGTCGACCATGGTTTGCTCCGCGCCGGCGAGCGCGCGCAGGTGCAGCGTGATTTTGTCGCCGCGACCGGCGCCAATCTGGTGACCGTCGATGTCGCCGACCGCTTCCTGGAGGCGCTCTCGGGCGTGACCAATCCCGAGGGTAAGCGCAAGATCATCGGCCGCGAATTCATCCGGGCCTTCGAAGGCGCGGTGCGTGACACGCTGGGCGCCGTCGACGGCGAGGTCGAGTTTCTGGTGCAGGGCACGCTCTATCCCGACGTGGTGGAGTCCGGTGGCGGATCCGGTGCGGCCAACATCAAGAGTCACCACAATGTCGGCGGGTTACCTGCGGACCTGAAGTTCACCCTGGTCGAACCACTGCGGTTACTGTTCAAGGACGAGGTCCGGGCGGTGGGCCGGGAACTCGGCCTGCCGGAGGAAATCGTTGCGCGCCAGCCCTTCCCGGGCCCCGGTCTGGGAATCCGGATCGTCGGTGAGGTCACCGCCGACCGGCTCGACACGCTGCGCCGGGCCGATGCCATCACCCGTGAGGAACTGACCTCGGCGGGGCTGGACCACCAGATCTGGCAGTGCCCGGTGGTGCTGCTCGCCGACGTCCGCTCGGTGGGTGTGCAGGGCGACGGCCGGACCTACGGTCATCCCATCGTGCTGCGTCCGGTGTCCAGCGAGGACGCGATGACCGCGGATTGGACACGGGTCCCTTACGAAGTGCTGGAGCGCATTTCGACACGGATCACCAACGAGGTGCCCGAGGTCAACCGGGTGGTGCTCGACATCACCAGCAAGCCCCCGGGCACCATCGAGTGGGAGTGAGGCCGTCGCCGCCCTGGCGATTGCCCGCAACAGGAGAGACGTCGCACCGAGATGAGTGCCGATGCGAGCCGCGAGGTTCACCTCAGCTAGTGCTCAGCGCCATGTCCCAGAAGGCGATTTCGAGAGTGAGCACCTCGGCGATCACCTCGGCGTGACCGTCCGGGGTGGCCAGGTCGCGGAGGTCCTGGACGTATGCGGCGAAGCCGGGATCGGTCCAGTGCGTGATGAATTCGCCGAAAGGTGAGGACTCTGACGTCGCCGTGGTCCATGCGCGCAGGTAGACCTCTTCGATGACCCACAGTGCGGTCAGGGCACGATCGAATGCGGCGGTGTCGAGTCGTTGCAGAAGCTCCCGGTAGGCCAGCGTCGCCGGCAGTGCGGGCCGGTCCAGGTCGATCCCGCGGCGGGCCGCCTGTTCGTCGAACCAGTCGAGTTCGTCCACCAGCGCGCTACACCCGGCTGCCAGTGTGGACTGTGCGGTCCGGTGCGCGCGCGCCAGCAGGCGTGCCTGGAATGTGAGCAGGTCGGCGATGAACAACGCGTCCTGGACCAGCCACCGGTTGAACTCCGAGTCGCCGATGGTGCCGTCCCGCACCTGATCGAGGAAGCGGTGTCGGGTCGCGGCGTCCCACAGATCGTCGTGCACGCTCGCAGGATAGTGGCTCTACTCTCCGGCGGCTGTCTGCTTCTCGATCAGGTCGCCGAGCATCTGCGCGACCACGGATTCCACCTGCGATTCGATCGAGGATGCCAAGGTGGCCCCGACCGCGGTGACGGCCTGGGTGCGGAACCGCACCAGGGTGGTGATCAGTTGGGCGACTTCGACATCGTCGGGCAGGGCGGCGCCGGGGTTGATCTTGTCGACGACCTCTTCGAGGCCCGCCTGCACCAGAATCGCGCTGATCTGGTCGAGCAGCGGGCTCACCTGTTCGTGGATGTCGATGAGCTTGCCGAAAGCCACCCCGTACTGGCGGATCTCGGTGAACGCCTCCACCAACGTCGGTCGCACGATGGTGGCCTGTTCGTCATCCTCGAGCCGGATGATGCCCAGCGAGACCAGCCGGTCGAAGCCGGCCTCGTCGGCGATGAGTCGACGCGCGGCGGTCACCGGCATACGTTGCGGCTTCTCGGTTGCCCAGCTGCCCGCTATCGCCGACTCAAGGCCCAGCATGTCGCCGAGATCCTTACCCTGTTCCCACGCCGAGAGCATCTCCTTGACGTGGGCGATGTTGTAGCCACGGTCCAGCAACGAGGTGATCAGCCGCAGCCTCGTCAGGTGGGTGTCGTTGAACAGCGCGATCCGGCCCACCCGCAGCGGCGGGTGTAGCAGACCCCGATCGCGGTACACCCGGATGTTGCGGGTGGTGGTCCCCGCCAGCCGCGCCAGATCGTCGATCCGGTATTCGCCGGAATCGGCGACCGCGTGTGGTTGCACCGCAGCGTCGAACAACTGCGACACCGCGTTCTCGACGACGTCGCGAGAGCCGCGGCGAACCCGCCGCAGGATGGTCTGGATCGGCCCCGACATCGAAGGTTGTTTCTCAGGCCGTCGAGATCGCCATCCGTGGCCGCGCTTGGTGCGCTACCGCGGTGTAGTCCTCGAACCGGAACTGTCGCATCTGTCGAAGATACTGTGTCGCGAAGCCCGGGTACATCGAGGCGTTGAAACCGTCGGCGGTCAGGTACCAGCTGGTGCACCCTGACATCCAGGTCGTCTTGGCCAGCCGCCGCTGGATGTGCTCGTTGTGGCGACGCTGCACGTCGGCGCGCACGTCGAGGTAGCGCAGGTTTTCGTTGAGGATCGTGGTGATCGCGCGGACCGCGTAGGCGATCTGCCCCTCGACGTAGACCAGCAGCGAATTGTGTCCCGGACCGGAGTTGGGACCGGTCATGAAGAACAGATTGGGGTAGCCGTGGACGCTGGCGCTCTTGTACGCCTCGGCGTGGGCTGCCCACTCGTGTTGCAGTGAACGCCCGTCCAGCCCGCTGACCGGGAACGGCGGTCCGGACAGATGCACGTCGTAACCGGTGGCGAACACGATGGCGTCGAGATGGTGTTCGACGCCGTCACTGGTGCGGATGCCGGCCGGGCTCAGCGTGGCGATCGGCCAGTCGATGAGCTTGCAGTTGTCCCGCTGCAGCGCGGGGTAGTAGTCGCTGGAGATCAGCATCCGTTTGCAGCCCGGAGTGAAGTCGGGGGTCAGCTGGCGACGCATCCAGGGGTCCTTGACCTGCTGATGCAGATGGACCTTGCCCAGCTGGGCGACCAGCCGGCTGATCGGTGTGTTCCACACCAGCGCCGCGGCACTCGCTTCGTGCCCCCAGTACAGCGCCTGGCGAGCGAGTTCCTGGGCGACAGGTACTTTCGCGAACAGGGCCTGTAGCGCTGCGGGCATCGGCACGTCGAGCCGGGGCAATACCCAGCCGGGGGTGCGCTGGAAGACCTTGACGAAAGCCGCCTTGTCGACCAACTCCGGCACGATCTGCACCGCACTCGCGCCGGTGCCGATCACCGCCACCCGCTTACCGGTGAGGTCGTAGTCGTGATCCCAGGCCGCACTGTGGATCTTGTGCCCCTGATAACTGTCCAGACCCCGGATGTCGGGGAACGTGTGATCGGCTAGCGGTCCCGAGGCCAGCACCACCGTGCGGGCCTGAATCCGCTTGCGTCTGTTGGTTGTGGCGGTCCAGACTCCGGCCTGCCCGTCGAAGCTCAGCCCGGTGATCTCGGTGTCGAACCTGATCAATGGCCGCAGGGCGTGCTGGTCGGCGATGTCCTCGATGTGCTCGCAGATCTCGGAGCCCGACGGGTAGGCGCGTGACCACGACGGGTTCTTGACGAACGAGAACGAGTACAGCAGCGACGGGATATCGCAGGCCACACCGGGATAGGTGTTGTCGCGCCAGGTGCCGCCGACCCGGTCGCCGCGTTCGACGATGACGATGTCGTCGACGCCGGCTTGTTTCAGCTTGATCGCCGTACCCAGGCCGGTGAAGCCGGCGCCGACGATCAGGGTGTTGTGGATTGTCTTGGTTGTGGGCACGGTCAGGCCGCCGGTTCGTGGGTGAGTTCTTTGAACCAACTCGGGATCGGTTTGAGCAGCACCCGGGGATAGAGGTCGGATGCCCAGACCATGGAGTTGGCCAGCAGGTGGTAGGGATGGCGTGGTTTGACCACCATCGCGGCGTGCCGGCGCAGTACCCGGTAGGTCGGCACCCGGTGGGTGAACTCCCCGCGCTCGCCGAGAGTTTGGAACCGCTTCACGGCGTTGTAGAGCCGTTCGGGCTCCAAACCCATGCCGACGATCTCGTTGCGGATCCGGTTGAGCAGCGGGATGTACATCAGGGCGCCGATGATCAGGCCGGGGGTGGCGACATTGCCGACGAACTCGATGGCCAGCCGGCGTAGGTCGGCATGGCCGATCATGTTGAGAACCTCGAAATCGACCGCGATGTGCCTGGATTCATCGTTGTTGATCTTCTCGAAGACCTGGTGACACACCGGGTCGTCGACCTCTTCGAGCAGGAATTTCAGCAACGCGCCGTCGAGGGCGACCTCCAGCATCGGGATCACGGTGCCCAGGATCGACAGCGACATGTTGTCGGCGTAGGTGTCCAGCCAGTCCATCGCCAGCCGGATGTTGACGTTGGGTTCGGGCATCTCGACCCGCCCATCTCCCGCCGCTCCGTCGTCGAGCATGCCCCACCGTTTCATCAGTGCCAGTTCGGCGTTGGCATGCCGCTGCTCCTCGGCGTGGAAGTAGCGGTAGATCTCGGCGATCGTCGGGGTGGGCGCCTTCTTGGCCAGCGCCGCGAAGCCGCGCGCCCCGATGTTCTCGATCCAGCAGAGATCGGCCATGAACGCCTTCAGTTTGGGGCGCTGCTCGTCGGTGATCTTCTCGGCGCCGGGTGCGTCCCAGTCGATGTCGGCCAGCGCCCACTGCCGGTCCTTGATTTTGGCCAGCATGACGTCCATGTCGATCGCCATTGATCCTCCTAGGTGGTGACGCGGGTGGCTAGCCCGGCGGCGCGGGTATACACCGTCGGGGTGAAACGTTTGATGCCCCAACCGATTCTGGCTTCCGGCTGGGGCATGCAGTAGAGGCCGCCGCGGTCCAGGGTGTCCAGGCAGGTGCGGGCGACGCGTTCGGAGGAGAAGCCGATCCAGCGCATCAGCTGGTCGGCGAGATCGCTGGACTGCGAAGTGATGGCACCGGATGCGGCTCCGGCCTTGACGATGTTGGTCTTGACGAAGGTGGGGCAGAGCACCGTGACGTGCACGCCGGTGCCGGCGAGTTCGGCGGCCAGGGTCTCCGACAGGGACAAGGTGCCGGCCTTACTGACGTTGTAGGCGGCCATGCCGGGCGCGGCGCCGAACGCGGCAGCGGATGCGACGTTGATGATGCCGGCGGGTCGGCCGGCCGCGCGCAGGATCGGTGCGAAGACATGACAACCGTGGATCGGGCCCCACAGGTTGATGTCAAGGACCCGCTTCCAGTCGGAGAGTTCGGCGGCCCCGATGACGGCGCCGCCCGCGCCGACCCCGGCGTTGTTGATGACCAGGGTGGGTGGGCCGCCGAACCACGACTGTGCCTCGTCGGCAAGGCGATGTACCTCGTCGGCGACGGTCACATCGCAGTGCAGCCCGATTGCGGTCCCGCCGCCGGCGGTGATCGCCTCGGCGGTGGCGGTGGCGGCGCCGAGATCGATGTCGCTGCACACCACCCGGCCGCCGCGGCGCGACAACTCGGCGGCGAAGGCTGCGCCGATACCGCTGCCGGCGCCGGTGATCACCGCGTCGGCGCCCTGGGAGCGCTTGGTGCCGAAAGGCCACATGGTTCAACCCGCCTGTTCGATGCGCTCGGAGCGCAGGGTGTCGGTGATGAAGGCTGCGATGGCGCGCATCGCCGGCGCGGCCTCGGGTGTGAGTCGTGGCAGGGCTTGGAAGACGTGCACCTGGTCGGGCCAGATCTGTAGCTCGCACCGGGCGCCGGCGGCCTGCAGGTCCTCGGCGAGTGTGATCGCGTCGGCGGCGAGCATCTCCGCACCGCCGGCCTGGATCAGCGTCGGAGGTAGCGTGCGCCCGCCGGCTATGTCGAGTTGAAGCCGGGGGTGGTCGGATTCGGTTCCGGTGCAATACAACTCCACCAGGCGCGCGGCGTCGCGGGACCGGATCGCGGGGTCGGGCCGGTGTGCTTCGCGGGAGCGGGCCAGCTGGAAGGTCAGATCGACCAGCGGGGACATCAGCACCATTGCCGCAGGGTGGCTGACATCGGACTGCAGCATCAGGTCGACGGCGAGGTGACCACCCGCCGAGTCACCTGCGACGACGATCTTCTCGGGGGCGATCCGGTGGTCTCCGGTGAGCCAGTCCCACCCATTGCGGACATCGTCTGCGGCGGTGGGAAATCGGTGCCGGGGCGCCAGGCGGTAGTCGATGCTGAACACCGGGACGTCGGCCAGTCGGGACAGCCAGGCGGCGAGGCGGCGGTGCGTGCGCGTGGAGCACAGGGCGTAACCGCTGCCGTGGACGAAATAGATCGCCCCCTCGGCGCGCCGACGGTCCACTCCGTGGCCCCAGACCCATTCGCCGACGATGCGGCGCCCCGCGGTGGTGACGGTGTCCACCGGTTCGGTGGTGCTGCCGGCCAGCGACGGACCGAAGGTGTCCATGATGCGGGCGACGATCTGCCGGGAGGCCCACAGACCCCACGCCTGCTCGGGTGGGAGCACGGTGCTGAGGGGTCGCAGGGTCAGGCTGCTGGCGAATGCGGCACCGCGCGATCGCCGGGAACCACGCTGCAGTTGGTCGACTGCCGACTCGGCGCTGAGCATGTGACGGATACAACTCCAAATAGTGACATTTGTCAATGTCACTATTTGGTGATGGCAGCGTTGGTCTGGTTGACGCTGTCGGTGGGTGGGTGTTTACTGGCGACATCGAACAAAGTTTCGAACAACGGATGTGTCGGATGGTGTGAAAGGTACTGCTGTGACGACGCCACAAAGCCTGAAGCGGTGTCCTGCCACCCGCGCTGAACAGGTCGAACAGCTCCGCAAGCAGATCGCATCGGTTTCATCCAAGGTGGGTGGGACGCGGCGGATGGCGACGTCCACTGCGGGGCCTGACGCGTCTTCTGGATCTCCGGATTGTTTGCTGCCGGTGCCCGATTCCCTGGCTGAACTGCTTCCGGATTCGTTGCCGCGCGGCACGGTGGCGGTGCTCTCGGGAGCCCGATCGCTGCAGTTGCGCTTGGTCGCGGCGGTGACCGCCGAGGGCGGTCATGTCGCGATCATCGGCCAGCCCGATGTGGGGTTGTTGGCGGCGGTGGAGATGGGTGCCGATCTGAGCCGGATCGCGGTCATCCCGGAACCCGGTGCCGATCCGGTCGAGGTGGCCGCGGTCCTGATGGACGGAATGGACCTGGTGGTCCTGGGGCTTGGTGGCCGGACGGTGCCGGCGACCCGGGCCAGGGCAGTGGTGGCCCGGGCCCGTCAGCGCGGCTGCACCCTGTTGGTCACCGACGGTGACTGGCAGGGGGCCTCGGCCCGGCTGGAGGCACGGGTCAGCGGTTATGAGATCGCGGGTGGGCACGGTGGGCACGGTGGGCACGGTGGGTCACCCCACCCCGGGTGTGGGCGGATCAGCCGGGTGCGGTTGGCCATGCGGGCCCGCGGCCGGGCCGTCGGGCATCCGGCACGCGCTGTGGGCGGATGATGACGCCGTCCAGGGTGTTGGCGCTGTGGTGTATGGACTGGCCTGCCGTCGCCGCTGCGGCGGCGGCCGGTCTGCCGGCGACCGTGCCCGTCGCGGTCACCCTCGCCAACCGGGTCATCGCCTGTTCGGCGGCCGCACGCGCGGTAGGGGTGCGCCGCGGTCTGCGACGCCGGGAGTCTCAGGCTCGATGCCCGGAATTGCACGTGGTGACTGCCGATCCGGCCCGGGACGCCAGGCATTTCGAGAACGTCACGGCCGCGGTGGACGATCTCGTACCGCGCGCGGAGGTGTTGCGGCCCGGTCTGCTGGCACTGTCGGTGCGTGGGGTGGCTCGGTACTTCGGCTCCGAACAGACCGCCGCAGAACGGCTGGTCGACGCGGTCGCCGCCGCAGGGGTCGAATGTCAGGTCGGGGTTGCCGACCAGCTGCCCACCGCGGTCTTCGCCGCCAGGGCGGGGCGGATCATCGACGCGGGAGGCGATGCCGGCTTCTTGTCGGAACTGTCCATCCGGCAGCTGGCGGCTGAGCCGAGCCTGGCCGCGGATCCGCGTAGAGATCTGACGGATCTGTTGTGGCGTATGGGAATACGGACGATAGGTCAGTTCGCCGAGCTTCCACGCAGCGATGTGGCGTCCCGGTTCGGCGCCGACGCCGTGGCGGCACATCGCATCGCTCGTGGTGAATCGGCGAGGGGCCCCTCGGGGCGTGAACCCGAAGCCGAGCTCGACGTGGTGATGAATTGCGACCCACCCGTCGAACGGGTCGACGCAGCCGCCTTCGCCGGGCGGTCGCTGGCGGGGGAGTTGCACCGCAGTCTGGCGGCCGCGGGCGTGGGGTGTACCCGGCTGGCCATCCACGCCGTCACCGCCTCCGGGCAGGAGTTGGAACGCGTCTGGCGATGTGCGGAACCGTTGACCGAGGATGCCACCGCCGATCGGGTGCGCTGGCAATTGGACGGGTGGCTGAACCGTCGTCATCCGCAGGATCGGCCCGCGGCGCCGATCACGGTGTTGCGGCTGCGGCCGGTGGAAGTGGTGTCGGCCGAGGCTCTGCAGTTACCGCTGTGGGGTGGGGTCGGCGAGGAGGACAGGCTGCGCGCGCGGCGCGCGCTGGTGCGGGTGCAGGGGCTGCTGGGTCCGGAGGCCGTCAAGGTGCCGGTGCTCAGTGGGGGACGTGGGCCGGCCGAACGCATCACCTTCACACCGCTCGGCGATGAGCTTGTGCCCCAGGCGGATCCGACCCAACCGTGGCCGGGTCGGTTGCCTGAACCGTCACCCGCGGTGTTGCTCGACGATCCTGTCGAACTGTTGGACGCCCGGGGGGATCCGGTACGGGTGACCGGGCGTGGGCTGTTCTCCACCGATCCCTCGCGGTTGCAGGCGCCGGGGCGGTCCGGTCGGTTGTCGTGGTGGGCGGGCCCTTGGCCGGTAGACGAGCGGTGGTGGGATCCGGCGCCGGCGAAGAACGGCAGAACGGCCAGGGCGCAGGTGCTCGTGGGCGCTGATCCGGCGCAGGCTCTACTGCTGTGTTACCGGCACCGACAGTGGTACCTCGAAGGAGTCTATGAGTAGCGTCACATACTGATTGTGCACAATTCAGTTGTGCACTATGGTTTTCGCCATGGCGCCTCTGAGTCTCGACGAACATCTCTGTTTCGCGCTGTACTCGGCCTCGCGGGCCATGACCGCGGCCTACCGTCCGCTGCTGGCCGAGCTCGGCCTGACTTATCCGCAGTATCTGGTGCTTCTCGTCCTCGGCGAGGAGGGCAGCATCTCGGTCGGCCGCCTCGGTGACCGGCTCCAACTCGATTCCGGCACCCTGTCTCCGCTACTCAAACGCATGGAGGCGGGCGGAATCGTGCGCCGCCGCCGCAGTGCAACCGACGAACGTCAGGTCGAGGTGACCTTGACGGCCGCCGGCGCGCGGATGCAGCGCAAGGCGGGCTGTATCCCCGAGCAGCTCTTCAGCCTGACGGGTCTGACTGCCGACGAGGCCGCCGACCTGCGCAATTCGATCGCCCGGCTCACCGCGTCGCTCACCGACTCCGCACCGAGCGACACCCCAATCACCTCGGGCCACCCCGAGAGTTCAGTAAAGCCAAGCAATTCCTAAGAGAGGCAAATCCATGCAGAAACCGCTCTACACCGCAGAGGCGCTGGCCACCGGCGAGGGGCGCGACGGCCACGGCCGCACCTCCGACGGCCGGCTCGATCTCGATCTTGCCATCCCGAAGGAGATGGGCGGCAGCGGCAACGGCACCAACCCCGAGCAGCTCTTCGCCGTCGGCTACGCCGCCTGCTTCCACTCCGCGTTGCGGCTGGTCGGCCGGCAGGACAAGGTCGACGTGTCCGACTCCGCTGTCGGGTCGCGGGTTGCGATCGGCCAGAACGGTCAGGGGGGCTTCGAATTGGCCGTCGAGCTGGAGATCACCCTGCCCAACGTCGACCATGACACGGCGGTCAAGGTGGCCGAGAAGGCGCACCAGATCTGCCCCTACTCGAATGCCACCCGGGGCAATATCGAGGTCACGCTGGTGGTCACCGACGACTGACCTCGGGCAGCTGCCGGGCGAATGCGCCCACCCGGGTGATGAACCGGTCGAAGAACAGGGTCGGATCCACCTCGGTTCCGATGCGGGCGTTGGGCTTTCGTCCCCAGCGTCGGCTCCAGTCGGCGATCGTCATACCCCGGGTGAGCGTCCCCGTCAGCTCGACGTCCACCGGTGCCGGACGGCAGCGCACCAGTGCGGTGTCCAGCCCCACGGCGGCAGCCAACGGGTCGTGCAGATGGGCGAGGTACCCCTCGCCCTGGTCGTGGTGGAACTCGAAGTAGAACCGCATCGCGTCTTCGAGCACCCGGATCAGCGGATTGGACGCCGTCGACAGGGTGCCGCGGACGTCGAGCTCCGACATCGGGGTGGACGTCGAACCGGCGGCGGCGGCCAGGCGGCTCAGCAGCTGCGGGGTCATCTCGGCGTTCTCGGTCAGGTTGAGCCCCAACACTATCGGGAGCTGATCCGTATCGGCGCCGGCATCGAACTCGGGCCCGGCCCAGGCCGCGAACACCTCGGCCGCCGACTCCGGGTCGACGCTGACGTTCCACTCCGCCACCGGCGTGGTGTTGCCCCGGTAGTCGAACGCCCCGCCCATGATCACCAACCGTCGCAGTAACTGCGGCAGTTCCGGTTCGGCGCGCAGCGCCAACGCCAGATTGGTCAGCGGACCGGTCGCGATGCCGATCAGTGCGCCGGGATGGGCGCGGGCGGCACGCACCCACGCCTGCGCGGCGTCGTAACCGGTTGGGTCCGCGGCAGGCGAGGGCAGCCGCGCGTAGCCGAGGCCCTGCGGGCCGTGAGTGTCCTGCGCGGTGCGCAGCGGAGCGCTCAGTGGCGTCTCGGAACCCTTCGACACCGGGACGCCGGTGATCCCGCACAGCTCCAGCAGCGCCAGGTTGTTCCGGCAGACGTCCTGCACGCCAACGTTTCCCGCGGTGCTGGCGATGCCGACCAGATCCACCTCGGGACTGCCGAACAGGTACACCAGCGCCATCGCGTCGTCGACGCCGGTGTCGACGTCGACGAAGACCGGGTGTCGTCCGCCGCCGATCGGGTCGGCGGTGCGCGCGGCGTCGCTCACCAGTGCACGCCGGGCACCAGTCGCACCGCCCGTTTGACCGGCCGCGGCACCCGCAGCGCGGGCTCCGGGCGGGCCGGGCGTCGGGGCCGCCGCCTGGGCTCGCCCCGGCCCACAGTGGCCTGACCTGCGGTGGCACGGTCCTGCGCGATACCGCGCGCCGCGGCCGAATCCGGGTAGCCGAGGTAGAGCTGGTGCAGCACTCGCCGGGACAGCCTCGGAGTCAGATACCGGCCGAGATCGGACAGTGTGCCGACCGGGGTGTCGATGCGCGCGGGTTTGTCGATCAACCCGCGCACCACCATCGCGGCAGCGTGTTCGGCAGAGATCGGCGGCATCGGGTTGAGCCTACGGGACGGGGCGATCATCGGCGTCCTGACCAGCGGCATGTGGATGTTGGTGAATGTGATGTGGTCCGAAAGCGTCTCGGTGCCAACCACTTCGGCGAACGCATCCAAGGCGGCCTTGCTGGGCACGTAGGCGCTGTACTTCGGGCTGGTGGCCTGCACGCCGGCACTGGAGACGTTGACGACGTGTCCGAACCGGCGTTGCCGCCAGTGCGGCAGCAGCGCCAGCACCATGCGCACCGGTCCGAAGTAGTTGACCGCCATCACCCGTTCGTAATCGTGTAACCGGTCGGTGGAGGCCGCCACCGAGCGCCGGATCGACCGGCCCGCATTGTTGACCAGATAGTCGACGTGCCCGAACCGGCCGAGGATGTCGCCGATGGTGTGCTCGACGGCTGCGGAGTCGGTGACGTCACAGGTGAACGCGTGTGCGTCGCCGCCGGAGCCGCGGATCTCGGCCACGAGTTCATCGAGAGCGTCGGCGTTGCGCGCCACTGCGAACACCGTCGCCCCACGGGCTGCCACCGCGATCGCCGAGGCGCGACCGATACCGCTCGAGGCGCCGGTGATGATGACGTGCTTGCCGACCAGAGGTCCTGCCGGATCGTCGCGTCGGACCCGGTCCGGGTTGAGGTGACGCGCCCAGTAGCGCCACAGCGCCGGCGCGTACGACGCGAAATCCGGCACGCTGATCCCGGATCCGTGCAAAGCCGCCTCGGTGTGCGCGCAGCGCAACCTCGGTGCCAGTTCGACGACGTCGAGGATCTCACCCGGGACACCCAGCTGGGTGGCGGCCATGTCACGCAGCACCTTGGCCCGTCCGGTGACCTGCAGCAGCGGCGCGGCGGCCGCGCGGGGCAGTGGCGCGACCAGGGGTGGCAGACCCGCCGCCGGGGCCACCGCGCGGTAGATGCCGCGCAGGCCGGTCGTCTTCGGTGCGGTCAGGTGGAAGGTCTGGCCGTCGCGGCCGTCGGTGTGCATCAGCGCCACGACGGCGTCGACCACGAAGTCGACCGGGACCAGGTTCGTGCGGCCGACGTCGGGCAACAGCATCGGGGTGAAGCTGGGCAGGGCGGCGAGTTTGGCCAACAGGCCGAAGAAGTAGTACGGACCGTCGATCTTGTCCATCTCCCCGGTGCGGGAGTCGCCGACCACCACCGCAGGGCGGTAGATGCGGAAGCGCAGCCCCGCTGCCGAGCGCACCAGCAGCTCGGCCTCGAACTTGGTCCGGTGGTAGGGCGTGGGTAGATCCTGCGCGACGTCGAAGTCGTCCTCGGTGAACACCCCGCGGTACGTGCCCGCGACCGCGATCGAGGACAGGTGGTGCAACGTCGCGTCCAGTCGGTGGGCCAGCGCGATCACCGCCCGGGTGCCCTCGACGTTCGCGGCGCGCTGCCGGTCCGCCGCGGCGGTGATGTCGTAGATCGCCGCGCTGTGCACCACATGGTCGATGCCCCCGAGACCGTCGACGTCCGCCTCGGCGAGCCCGAGGTCGGGGACGGTGAGATCTCCGATGAGCGCCCGCACCCGGACGTCGTCCCAGTGGCGGACCAGTCGTTCGAACCGTCCCAGGGACTCGCGCCGGACCAGCACATGCACCGCGGTGGTGTCGGGACGGGTGAGCAATTCGCTGACCAACCGACGGCCGATGAACCCGGTACCGCCGGTAACGACATAGCGCATGCGGACATGGTCGCCCGCGCCGGTCGCTCCGTCAACAACGGCCGACCTCGGGGGCCCATCCCAGGGGCTACTCTCGGGCCATGCCGATCGACCCCGACGCCATTGGCGCGACGACGTCCCCGCACCAGTTCACCTGGACCGATCGCGACACCCTGCTGTACGCGCTCGGCGTCGGGGCCGGTGTGGACGACCTCGCTTTCACCACCGAGAACAGTCACGACATCGCCCAGCAGGTGCTCCCGACCTACGCGGTGATCGCCTGCTCACCGGCCGGCGCCGCGAGCAAAATCGGGTCGTTCGACTTCAGCAGGCTGCTGCACGGGTCACAGAGCATCCGGGTGTTCGCGCCGCTGCCGCCGGCCGGCACGCTCAGCGTCGTCAGCGAAGTGGCCGACATCCAGGACAAGGGGGAAGGCAAGAACGCGATCGTCATGCTCAAGGCCACCGGCACCGACCCCGACTCCGGGAAGGCGATCGCCGAAACGCTCACCACGCTGGTCATCCGCGGTGAGGGTGGATTCGGGGGCAGGCCCGGGCAACGCCCGCAGGCACCGCAGATTCCCGAGCGTGACCCCGACGCCCGGGTGGCGCTGCCCACCCGGGCGGATCAGGCGCTGATCTACCGGCTCTCGGGGGACCGCAACCCGCTGCACAGCGACCCGTGGTTCGCGCAGTTGGCCGGATTCCCCACACCGATCCTGCACGGGCTGTGCACCTACGGTGTGGCCGGCCGCGCGCTCGTCGGCGAACTCGGTGGCGGCGACGCCGCCAGGATCACCGCGATCACGGCGCGCTTCACGTCGCCGGTCTTCCCGGGGGAGACCTTGACCACCTCGATCTGGCGCCTGGATCACGGGCGCGCGGTGTTTCGCACCGAGGCCGCCGGTCCCGATGGATCCGGCGCCCGGCTGGTGCTTGAGGACGGCGAGGTCGAGTTCGCCGGTTGATCGGGGTGGGAGACGGCGCAGTTGATATTGATCCTGTGAATTCGTTTGCTGGACTGGTAGCGTTCGCCATGCGCCGGGTGATTGAACTGGAGCCGGGACGCTTTCAGTGGGGGTGGGCGGATGTTTGACGGTTTGCGGAGTTCATCCGCTTCCGCGATCGGCCCTGGGCTGTGGCGTTCCGATCAGTACTACTGGTTTACTGCGGTCCTGGCCGCGCGCGGACTGCAGACCGCGACCTGTCGCATGGTGGCGGTGTGCATCGCGGCCCTGGGGCTGCTTCCGGTCGGGATGACGTTCAGCAGCGTCGGCTCTCCGGGGCTACCTGCACGTATCGCCGCGGGTGTCATCGCCGTCGGCGCGCTGGCGGTGGCGACGTTCTGGTTGCGCGATCATTGGCCCACCAGAGCACAGTCGCTGATCTGTGTGGTGTTCGGGTCGGTTGCCATCGGGGTGTCGGCACTGATGGTGTCGAGTCCAGTCGTCGGCTTCCTGGGAGCGACGACGTATGTGCTGCTGAGCGTTTTCGTCGTGTGTTTCCACACCGCCAGGCTGCTGGCGCTGACCTGGTCGCTGGGTGCGGTCGTGCTCGGTGTGCTGTTCGTGCGGCAGGTACAGGTGGACCCGTGGCTCGCGATCAGTGCGTTGCTGGTGGTGCTGTTGCTCAACATCTTCGTCGCGTTCTGCTGCCGCGCGGTGATCAAGCTGCTCCAGCCGGACGCCTACCACGGGGACATCGAGCAGCTCACCGGGTTACTGCACCGCGACGCGTTCTACCGCTCGGTGGCCACCCTGCTGGCGTCGCGCAGTCGCAGTGACGACCAGTATCTGGTGGTGGTCGCGGTGAACCTGGACAGCTTTTCGCTGTTGCTGGGATTGTCGGGATCCGGCGGCGGCAACCGGGCCCGGGTGACGGTCGGACAGGCGTTGCGCGAGACGGTCCGGCACAACGCGATCGTCGCGCACGTCTCCGACGACGACTTCCTCATTGCCGACACATTCACCACTGTCGACGCATCGCCGCTGGTCGAGCGAATCCGCGGTGCCATCGCGGCGACACCGCAGCGGTTGACGGCCAGCATCGGGGTGGTCTGCACCCCGCTGCCGCCATTGGCCGCCGAACCGCCCGACGACGTCCTCGACAAGCTGATCGGTATCGCCACCCAGGCCATCGAGCAGGCACGGATGGCCGGCGGTAACCAGGTCCGTTATGTGCTGCGCCCCGATCTCGAAGCGGGCGACGGCGACGAAGCCAACGGCGGCGACGGCGGCGGATTCGACGGCGGCGGGTTCGACGGCAAGACCGCCTGACAGTCGAACGCGTGTTCGATACACTGGCTCGGTGGGTTGGCATACCGGACCGCCGAGCTGGGGCGAGATGCGGCGGGTGCTGGACGGAAAACCACGCCGCGCCGGCTGGCCGATCGATGCCCAGATCGGTGACGGTGGTGACAGCCCGGCCTGGTCGCGCAAGCGGGGACGGTATGAGGCGCCGGATCTGACTCGACCGGGAGCCTCGGTGCCCTATGCCGAACTGCACGCGCACTCGGCCTACAGCTTCCTCGACGGCGCCAGTACGCCCGAAGAACTGGTCGAGGAGGCGGCGCGGCTGGAGCTACGGGCCATCGCGCTGACCGACCATGACGGCCTCTACGGGGTGGTGCGGTTCGCCGAGGCGGCTCGGGAACTCGACGTCGCCACGGTGTTCGGTGCGGAGTTGTCCCTGGGCGGGGGAACCCGCACCGACGTGGCGGACCCGCCCGGGCCGCACCTGCTGGTGCTGGCCCGCGGGCCGGAAGGCTACCGGCGGCTGTCGCGGCAGCTGGCCGCGGCGCATCTGGCCGGCGGTGAGAAGGGGGTGCTGCGCTACGACTTCGACGCGCTGACCGAGGCCGCCGGAGGACACTGGCAGATCCTCACCGGGTGTCGCAAAGGGCATGTCCGTCAAGCTCTTTCGTCAGGAGGCCCAGAGGCGGCTGGGGCCGCGCTCGCCGGCCTGGTCGACCGCTTCGGTGCGGACCGGGTCTGCGTCGAACTCACCCACCACGGACATCCGCTCGACGACGAACGCAATGCGGTACTGGCCGCGCTGGCGCCCCGGTTCGGGGTCGGCGTGGTCGCCACCACGGCCGCGCACTTCGCCGAGCCGGCACGTGGCAGGCTCGCGATGGCGATGGGTGCGATCCGGGCCCGCAACTCGGTCGAGCAGGCCGCAGGTCATCTTGCGCCGCTGGGCGGCTCGCATCTGCGCTCGGGAGACGAGATGGCCCGGATGTTCGCGCAGTGTCCCGAGGCGGTGGCGGCGGCCGCCGAGATCGGCGAACAATGCGCCTTCGGCCTGGACCTGATCGCCCCGCAGTTGCCGCCGTTCGCCGTGCCCGCCGGGCACACCGAGAACAGCTGGCTGCGCCATCTGGTGATGCAGGGTGCCCTGGAGCGCTACGGACCCCCGGAGCGCGCTGCGCGTGCGTACGCGCAGATCGAGCGCGAACTGGCCGTCATCGAGGCGTTGAACTTTCCCGGCTACTTCCTGGTGGTGCACGACATCACCCGGTTCTGTCGGGAGAACAACATCCTGTCCCAGGGGCGGGGTTCGGCGGCCAACTCCGCGGTCTGCTACGCGCTCAAGGTCACCAACGTCGATCCGGTCGCCAACGGTCTGCTGTTCGAACGTTTCCTGTCCCCGGCCCGCGACGGGCCACCGGACATCGACATCGACATCGAATCCGATCTGCGCGAGCACGCGATCCAGTATGTCTACGACCGTTACGGGCGGGAGTACGCCGCTCAGGTCGCCAATGTGATCACCTACCGGGGTCGCAGTGCGGTGCGTGACATGGCGCGGGCGCTCGGGTTCTCACAGGGGCAGCAGGATGCCTGGAGCAAGCAGATCAGCCAGTGGGGGAATCTGGCCGACACCACCCATGTCGAGGGTATTCCCGACGCGGTGATCGACCTGGCCAGGCAGATCTCCAACCTGCCCCGGCACATGGGAATCCACTCCGGAGGCATGGTGATCTGCGACCGTCCGATCGCCGACGTGTGCCCGGTCGAATGGGCCCGGATGGAGAACCGCAGTGTCCTGCAATGGGACAAGGATGATTGCGCGGCAATCGGTTTGGTGAAGTTCGACCTACTGGGCCTCGGTATGCTCTCGGCGCTGCACTACGCCATCGACCTGGTGGCCGAACACCAGGGCATCGAGGTCGACCTGGCCAAGCTGGACCTGTCCGAACCGGCCGTCTACGAGATGCTGCAGCGCGCGGATTCGGTCGGGGTGTTCCAGGTGGAGTCGCGGGCGCAGATGGCCACCCTGCCCCGGCTCAAACCGCGGATGTTCTACGACCTGGTGGTCGAGGTGGCGCTGATCCGGCCGGGTCCGATCCAGGGCGGATCGGTACATCCCTACATCAAACGGCGCAACGGGCAGGAGCCGGTCACTTACGACCATCCGTCGATGGAATCGGCGCTCCGAAAGACGTTGGGGGTGCCGCTGTTCCAGGAGCAGCTCATGCAGTTGGCCGTCGACTGCGCGGGATTCTCCCCGGCCGAGGCCGACCAGTTGCGCCGGGCGATGGGTTCGAAGCGTTCCACCGAGAAGATGCGCCGGCTGCGCGGGCGGTTCTTCGACGGGATGGCCGACAAGCACGGCGTCACCGGCGAGGTGGCCCAGCGGATCTACGAGAAGTTGGAGGCGTTCGCCAATTTCGGTTTCCCGGAAAGTCATTCGCTGAGCTTCGCGTCGCTGGTGTTCTACTCGTCGTGGTTCAAGCTGCATCACCCCGCGGCGTTCTGCGCCGCGCTGCTGCGAGCGCAGCCGATGGGCTTCTATTCGCCGCAGACGTTGGTCGCCGACGCCCGTAGACACGGCGTCGCCGTGCACGGACCCGACGTGAACGCCAGTCTCGCGCACGCCACTCTGGAGAACCGCGGGCTGGACGTCCGGCTGGGCCTGGGTAGCGTGCGCCACATCGGCACCGAACTGGCCGAACATCTGGTCGAGGAGCGGAAGGCCCACGGGCCGTTCGCATCTCTGACCGATCTGACCAGGCGGGTGCAGTTGTCCGTGCCGCAGACCGAGGCGCTGGCGACCGCGGGGGCGCTGGGTTGTTTCGGGATCACCCGGCGTGAGGGACTGTGGGCTGCGGGCGCGGCGGCCACCGAGCGGCCCGACCGGCTGCCGGGAGTCGGGTCGGCGTCACACGTGCCGTCGCTGCCCGGCATGTCCGATCTGGAGCTCACGGTCGCCGACGTATGGGCGACGGGGGTGTCGCCGGACCGGTACCCGACCGAGTTTCTCCGCGCCGACCTCGATGCGCTGGGGGTGGTGCCCGCCGACCGACTGCTGTCGGTGCCCGACGGCACCCGGATACTGGTGGCCGGAGCGGTGACCCACCGGCAACGCCCCGCCACCGCACAGGGGGTGACGTTCATGAACCTCGAGGACGAGACCGGAATGGTCAATGTGCTCTGCTCGCAAGGGGTCTGGGCGCGCCATCGCAGGCTGGCGCAGACCGCCACGGCGTTGGTGGTGCGCGGTATCGTGCAGAACGCCACCGGCGCGGTCACCGTGGTCGCCGACCGGATGGGGCCGATCGACCTGCGGGTGTCCTCGAAGTCCCGTGACTTTCGCTAGCTGGGTAGTCTCGGGCAATGACCCTCGACCTGACCGCCGACGAAGTTCTGACCACCACCCGTTCCGTGCGCAAGCGGCTGGATTTCGACAAGCCGGTACCGCGAGAGGTGCTGATGGAATGTCTCGACATCGCGCTGCAGGCGCCCACGGGGTCGAACAGTCAGGGTTGGCAGTGGATCTTCGTCAGCGACCCGGAGAAAAAGAAGGCGCTCGCCGAGATCTACCGGACCAACGCCACGCCCTATCTGGACCAGGCCAAGCCGACACTCGGCGATATGCGCGACGAGCAGCGGCCACGTATCGAGGATTCGGCCAGGTATCTCAACGAACATCTCGACAAGGTGCCGGTGATGCTGATCCCGTGTCTGGAGGGCAAGCCGCAGGACACGGTGTCGGGCGCCAGCGCAGGCTACTGGGGTTCGCTGCTGCCGGCGGTGTGGAGCTTCATGCTGGCGCTGCGCTCCCGTGGACTGGGCTCGGCGTGGACCACCCTGCACCTGCTCGGCGACGGTGAACGGCGGGCCGCCGAGATCCTCGGCATCCCGTTCGACGACTACAGCCAGGCCGGGCTGTTCCCGATCGCCTACACCAAGGGCACCGACTTCCGCCCCGCCAAGCGCTTGCCCGCCGAGCAGCTGACCCATTGGGACACCTGGTAGGCCGGCTCAGACCGCGCCGCTGAAGCCGTGCTGACGCCACGCCTCGTAGACGGCGACGGCGGCGGCGTTGGACAGGTTCAGCGAGCGCCGGCCGCTCAGCATCGGTATCCGCACCCGCGCGGTGATGTGCGGGTCGGACAGGGTGTGCTGATCCAGGCCGGTCGGCTCGGGACCGAACATCAGCACGTCGCCGGGCCGGTAGGCGACCTCGGCGAAGGACTCGGCCGCGTGTGCGGTGAACGCGAACACCCGTGCCGGTGTCACCGCCGCCCACGCGGTGTCCAGGTCGGGGTGCACGGTGACCGACGCGAGGTCGTGGTAGTCCAGGCCGGCGCGGCGCAGCTTGGGTTCGGACAGGTCGAAGCCCAGCGGCTCGACCAGGTGTAGTTCGCAGCCGGTGCCGGCCACCATCCGGATCGCGTTTCCGGTGTTGGGCGCGATGCGCGGCGAGAAGAACAGCACCTTGAACACACCGGGATAATGCCACCATGGTCGAAACGAGCATCTGGATGCGGAAAGTCGAGGCCGATCCCGGGCACTCGCAGTGGTACATCGAGCGCTTCCGGGCGATGGCGCGCGCCGGTGACGACCTGGCCGGCGAAGCCCGCATGGTGGACGCGATGGCGCCACGTGGTGCACGCATCCTCGACGCCGGGTGCGGGTCCGGCAGAGTGGGTGGCCATCTGGCGGCGGCCGGTCATCAGGTGGTGGGCGTCGATGTGGACCCGGCGCTGATCGCGGCGGCCGAGCAGGACCATCCCGGTCCGCGGTGGCTCGTCGGCGACCTCGCCGAGCTGGACCTGCCTGCTCGGGGCATCGCCGAACCGTTCGACGTCATCGTGTCCGCCGGCAACGTGATGACGTTCCTCGCCCCGAGTACCCGCGTCCCGGTGCTGGAACGGTTATATGCCCACCTGACAACTGACGGGCGGGCGGTGATCGGCTTCGGTGCGGGGCGCGATTACGACCATGCGGAGTTCCTCGACGACGCCCGCCGGGCTGGGCTGGAGCCCGATCTGCTGTTGTCCAGCTGGGATCTGCGCCCGTTCACCGCAGGCTCGGACTTCCTCGTCGCGATCCTGCGGAGAACGGTTCAGTCCAAGCAGGTTTCGTAGCTGGCGATGGAGACCAGACCGGCGAGTGTGTCGACATCGACCACTTCGCTGCTCATCGCTCGCATCAAGGGGGAGTCACCGATTTCGGAGGCATCGGCCAGCGTGGCCACCTCCACGCCGTTGCGGACCATTTCGCACCTCCGGTTGTGAATACAACACTACCCAATGTGACGCATTTCTCACGCGACGTACCTTCGCAATTGTTCCCGTGTCGGCCCGACCTGCGGGCCTCGGAGCAGTAACAATCGTCTACCGGTTCGGTCGACAAGCTCCTGCCGTCGCCGAAACAGGTTTGCTGGCAATGGGGTTCGGGCGCCGGTGCGGTACCCGCGGGCTCTACCTGTTCAGTGCCGACAGTGGAAGCCCGGACTCGGGGCTGGCATACTCGTCAAATTGCCAGGCCGCCGTGTCCGCCCCGTCGGGGTGCCATCGTCAGGAAGCCGTATGACCGATCCTCGATCTGTGACCCGTGCGCGTCCGGCGCGCTGGGCGCTGCCCAACTGGCCCGTGCGGGTGAAGGTACTGGCCATCGTCGTGGTGCCGCTGCTGCTGGCCTGCCTGTTCGGTGGACTGCGCATCTATGCCGGCGCCGGCGAGGCAGTGCAGCTCGGGCACGCCGCCGACCGTGCCGCCATGGTGCCCGCCGTCGCCGACTATATGGCCGACCTGGAGTCGGCGATGGTCACCGCGACCGAGGGTGCAGACACCCGGGAGGCGTTGATCGCGTTCGAGGCGAGCAAGTCCGAGTTGGCACATCTGCTCGACGTCACCCCGGTCGACGACAGCGTCCGCCTGGCCACCAACACGCTGCTCGACTACGGGCAGAACCTGCTCGACAAGGTGACCGCCGACTCGATCGATCTGCGCACCCGGGTGATGACGTATGTCCCGCTGTTGATCACCGCGGAGACCGCCATCACCGGTCTGGTGGGCGTCGACGACCAACAGGTGCGCGCCGAGGCCGAGGCGTTGTCCCGGGCGGTCGGTGCTCGCGGTCAGATGGCCATGCAGCGGATGCTGGTCAACCGCGGTTCCGAACTGCCCGAACCGCTGTTGAGATCGGCGCTGGTCACCATCGCGGGCACCGAGCCGGCGACCGTGACCGCGATGGGCAGCTATCTCGGTGGCGCGACCGAGCAGGCCACGGCGCTGCGTTCGGAGATGGTCAACCGGATGAGCCTGCTGTCCGAGCCGGCCACCGAGCTCGTCGGTAACGCCGAGCTGCTCGACTCCCAGCGGATCACCGACCGCATCGCTGCCGGCGTGATCGCGGCGACCTCCGACGACATCCCGGCGACGGTGGCGCAGCAGGCCGACGATGCCCGCGCCGCCGCGATTCGCGACGCGGCGCTGGTGGGTGCGGCGATCCTGACCGCACTGATCCTGGTCACGCTGGTCGCCCGCTCGATGGTGGGGCCGTTGCGGACCCTGCGTGACAGCGCGCTGAAGGTGGCTCACGAGGATCTGGCCCGCGAGGTCGAGCACGTGCGCAGCGACGGTAAGGAGTTCCCCGTTCAGCCGATCCCGGTGCACACCACCGAGGAGGTCGGCCAGGTCGCTCATGCCGTGGACGAACTGCACCAGCAGGCCGTGATGCTCGCCGGTGAACAGGCGCGGCTGCAGCTTCAGGTCACCGACATGTTCGAGACCCTGTCGCGGCGCAACCGGTCGCTGGTGGATCAACAGCTCGCCCTCATCGACCGCTTGGAGCGCGACGAGGACGACCCGGAGCGGCTGGAGAGCCTGTTCCGGCTGGACCATCTGGCTGCACGGATGCGCCGTAACGGCTCCAATCTGATGGTGCTGGCCGGAGCGCAGGTGGCGCGCGAGCAGGCCGAATCGGTGCCGGTCACCGCGTTGGTCAACGCCGCCGCCTCCGAGGTCGAGGACTACGCCCGCGTCGTGAGCGCCGGCCTGCCCGACGTGGAGATCGACGGGTCGGCGGCCGGTGACCTGGTGCATCTACTGGCCGAGCTGCTGGACAACGCGCTGCGCTACTCGCCGCCGACCGCGCAGGTCCGGGTGTCGGCGGTGCCGACCGCCAACAACGGACTGGTCGTGGAGGTCAGCGACACCGGGTTGGGAATGACCGAATCGGATCTGCGGGTGGCCAACACCCGGCTGGAGTCCGGTGGTGAGGTGAACCCGTACACCGCCCGGCATATGGGGCTGTTCGTCGTCGGCCGTCTCGCGGCGGCGCACGGTCTGGTGGTGCGGCTGCGCAGCACGGTCGCCGGTCAGGCGGACTCGGGTACCACCGCCGGCGTGTACGTCCCGGCGCGCCTGCTGGTCCACACCGCACCCGCGCAGCACGGCCGGCCGACCCGCTCCGGGGCGCCCACCGCGGTGATCGCCGAACCGGCCGGCGCGGTGATGGGCGAGACGCCCGTACCCGAGGTCGGATCGGTCGGTGAGCGGGTCCCGGCGCCGGTTTCGTCGCCGGTGTCGTCGCCGGTGTCGTCGCCACTGCCGCGGCGTCAGCCCGGCGCCAGCGACGTCGCCGCGTTCTTCGCGCCGCGAACCGCGCCGGCTGCCCCTGCCGCGCCGGCTGCCCCTGTCGCGCCGGCTGCCGCTGCGGCCCCATCCGCCCCGGTACCCGCGGCCAACGGTCGCGCCCGCCACACCCACACCGACACCCACACCCACACTGACAGCCGCTCCGACAGTCGCTCGGACTCGGACTCCGATGACAGCATCTACCAGAAGATGCTCTCGGAATGGCTGGTCGACCCGCACGAGCTGTCGCACAGCTCTGACCTGAACTGGAAGTCGGTGTGGGATCACGGCTGGTCGGCGGCCGCGGCGGCGGAGTCCGCGCCGGTGCTCGACCGCACCGAGGAGGGTCTGCCGGTCCGGCGGCCGGGGGCGCGACTGGTGCCCGGTCATGCCGACGCGGGGCCGGTAGCATCGGCCGCACGCGACCCGGAGGCGGTCCGCACCAGCATCGGCAGCCACTTCGGCGGCGTCCACGCCGGTCGCCGGCGAGCTCAGGAAACCGGAGGTTCCGACAGCTGATGTCTTCGCTCGACTGGTTGGTCGCCCGGTTCGCCCGCGAGGTACCGGGGGTCTCACACGCCATCCTGGTCTCGGCCGATGGTCTGCTGATGGCGGCCAGCGAGCACATTCCGGGGGAGCGGGCCGACCAGTTGGCCGCGGTGGCATCCGGGCTTGCGAGCCTGTCCAGCGGCGCCGCGCAACTGTTCGACGGCGGTCTGGTGCTGCAGTCCGTGGTGGAAATGGAGAACGGCTATCTGCTGCTGATGCGGGTCGGCGACGGGTCCAGTCTGGCGACGCTGGCGGCCCGCACTTGCGACATCGGTCAGATCGGTTACGAGATGGCGATTCTCGTCGAGCGGGTCGGTGCGGTGGTGCAGTCGCCGCGGCGCAGCCCCCAACATTCGTGAGCCTGCGATGGGCGCGCACGACAAGCCGGAAGGGGAACCCGCCGAACCGAATCTGGTGCGCCCGTACACGCTGACCGCCGGACGGACGGATTCGACGGTGCAGCTACCGTTGGAGGCGCCGGTGGGTGTGGTCGCCGCCGGCGGGCCGTCGCGCTGGCCGGCCACCGACGTCCGCGGCCAGATCCTGGCGTTGTGCGCCGAACGTCCGTCCGTCGCCGAGATTGCCGCGCATCTCTCACTTCCGCTCGGCGTGGCGCGGGTACTCGTCGGCGACCTGGTGATGCAGGGTTATGTGCGGGTACACGCCACCCTCGGTGAAGCCGCGACGGCCGAGGAAAGACGAGAACTCATCGGAAGGACATTGCGTGGTCTCAGGGCGCTCTAGGGCATCGACCAAGATCGTGGTGTCAGGCGGCTTCGGCGCCGGCAAGACGACGTTCGTCGGCGCCGTGTCGGAGATCGTGCCGTTGCGTACCGAGGCGTTGGTGACCGCGGCCTCGCAGGGGGTGGACGGTCTGGAGGCCACCCCGGACAAGTCGACCACCACGGTCGCGATGGACTTCGGGCGCATCAGCCTCGGAGCGGACCTGGTGCTCTACCTGTTCGGCACGCCGGGACAGCGGCGGTTCTGGTTCATGTGGGACGACCTGGTGCGCGGGGCGATCGGCGCGATCATCCTCGTCGACGTCCGGCGACTGGCCGACAGCTTTGCCGCGGTGGACTTCTTCGAGGCGCGCAACCTGCCGTTCCTGGTGGCGGTCAATCAATTCGACGGCGGGCCGCGCCACCCGCTCAGCGCGGTGCGTACCGCGTTGGCGCTGTCCGAGCAGGTGCCGTTGATCACCGTGGACGCCCGTGACCGGGAGTCGGCCAAGCAGGCCTTGATCACCGTCACCGAGTACGCGTTGAGTCGGATGGCCCCGACCGGCTGAATGGACACCCACGAAACCGACCGTGAGTTCACCGGGGAACAGTTCCGCGACGAGGATCTGAGCCGGTTGCGCACCGAGCGGGTGCTGTTCACCGAATGCGACTTCACCGGCGCCGACCTGTCGGACTCCGAGCATGTCGGATCGGCCTTCCGGAACTGTACGTTCCGGCGTACATCGTTGTGGCACAGCGTGTTCCGGCACTGCAGCTTCCTCGGCTCGACTTTCACCGAATGCCGGCTGCGACCGTTGACGGTGGTCGAGTCGGACTTCACCCTGGCGGTGTTGGCGGGCGTGGATCTTCGCAAGACCGATCTGTCGGACTGTCGGCTGCGCGAGGCGAGCCTGGTGGGCGCCGACCTGCGTGAGGCGGTGCTGGTCCGCGCCGACCTGACCGGAGCCCGCGTGCAGGATGTCCGCCTGGAGAACGCCGACCTGCGCGGTGCGCGCACCGATCCGTCGTTCTGGACGACGGCGAAGCTGCGCGGCGCCAGGATCGACATCGAACAGGCGATGGGGTTTGCCGCCGCCCACGGTCTGCTCATCGGCTGATGTGCGGTGCGCCCGGTCCTAGAGTCGGACCAGGGTGATCGGGTAGGTCAGGGTGCCGCCAGGTGCGCCGTCACAGCCCGCGGCGAACGACGATTCCAAGGTGCCCTGCAGGGTCACTGCATCCCAGGAGTAGACGTCTCGGGTGGCGATGATGGGTCCGTAATAGACGTTCCCGCACCGTAATCCGTCGGGAACATCGACGGTCAGGGTGTAGCGGCCGTCGGCGAGATGCGCGTCGGCGCGGTACTCGAATGCTTTGGCGATCGGCATCGGGATCGCGTTGACGTGCACGCAGTCCGGGGCTGCAGATTTGCAGTTGGACACCGACCACGCCCAGGTGTGGAAGTCGTAGCGATCGGGGATGACGAGTTGGTAGTTGCCGTAGAAGACGCCGCCGTGCGCGGCCGGTGCGCACAGCATCGCTGCCGCGACGGCGGCCAGCGTGAGGACAGTGCGGGCCGCGGTCTTGACCATCGAATGCCTCCCGGATGTGCTGACCCACAGTCTGGCAAAGGTGTCTGTCACCGGGTCGTGGAACGTCCAAACTCGTCGGCCCGTACTTGACACTGTGGCGAAATTGTCTATATGCGGCAATTTTGACACCCGGGCCGCGTTCGATGTGGTCAAATTCCGCCCGAGACGCACACATGCTCGCCCCGTCCACGGTCAGGTGCAGAGGAGTTGCCGACGAATGGTGAACAAAGCCGCCGACCGTTGGTCGTCGGGGATACCGACTCTCTCCGGCGGGCTGTCCGGGCCGTTCCAGGCCGTCGGCGGACTTTTCGCCATGTCGGTGGATGCGGTCAAGTTCATCTTCCGGCGGCCCTTCCAATGGAAGGAGTTCCTCGACCAGTCGTGGTTCATCGCACGGGTTGCGCTGGTACCGACGCTGCTGGTGGCCATCCCGTTCACGGTGCTGGTGAGCTTCACGCTCAACATCCTGTTGCGCGAGTTGGGCGCCGCCGACCTCTCCGGCGCCGGTGCCGCGTTCGGCGCCGTCACCCAGGTGGGTCCGCTGGTGACCGTGTTGATCGTTGCCGGCGCGGGAGCCACCGCGATGTGTGCCGATCTCGGATCGCGCACCATCCGTGAAGAGATCGCCGCGCTGCAGGTGCTGGGTATCGATCCGGTGCAACGGCTCGTCACACCGCGCATGCTCGCGTCCGGACTGGTCGCGCTGTTGCTGAACAGCCTCGTCGTGATCATCGGGATCCTCGGCGGCTACGCGTTTTCGGTGTTCATCCAGGACGTCAACCCCGGCGCGTTCGCCGCGGGCATCACCCTGCTGACCGGGGTGCCCGAACTGATCATCTCCGGTGTCAAGGCCTGTTTGTTCGGGCTGATCGCCGGGCTGGTCGCGTGCTACCGGGGCCTGACCATCAGCGGCGGGGGCGCCAAAGCGGTGGGCAACGCGGTCAACGAGACCGTCGTGTACGCGTTCATGGCCTTGTTCGTCGTCAACGTGGTGGTCACCGCCATCGGTATCCGGATGACGACCGGATAGCGGGGGACGACGATGGCACTTCGCGGTGTGTATCCCCGCCTGACGCGGGAACTGGACCGGCCGGTGGCCGCACTGGCCGGAATCGGCGACCACACGCTGTTCTATCTGCGGGCGCTGGCCGGTGTTCCCTTCGCGGTCGTGCGCTACCGGCGCGAGATCGTCCGGCTGATCGCCGAGATCAGCATGGGGGCAGGCACTCTGGCGATGATCGGCGGCACGGTGGTCATCGTGGGTTTCCTCACGCTGGCCGCCGGCGGCACGCTGGCGGTGCAGGGCTACAGCTCGCTGGGCAACATCGGCATCGAGGCCCTCACCGGGTTCCTCGCCGCGTTCATCAACGTCAGGATCTCGGCCCCGGTGGTCGCCGGAATCGGGCTCGCTGCGACCTTCGGCGCCGGTGTCACCGCACAACTGGGCGCAATGCGGATCAACGAGGAGATCGACGCGCTGGAGTCGATGGGGATCCGTCCGGTGGAGTACCTGGTGAGCACCCGCATCGCGGCGGGGATGATCGCGATCACCCCGCTGTACTCGATCGCGGTCATCCTGTCCTTCCTGGCCAGCAAGTTCACCACCGTCATGCTGTTCGGTCAGTCCGCTGGCCTGTACGACCACTACTTCTCCACGTTCCTGAACCCGATCGACCTGCTCTGGTCGTTTCTGCAGGCCGTGCTGATGGCGCTGGCGGTGCTGCTGGTGCATACCTATTTCGGCTACTTCGCCGCCGGCGGTCCGGCCGGGGTCGGCGTGGCGGTCGGCAACGCGGTGCGCACCTCGCTGGTGGTCGTCATCTCGGTCACCCTGCTGGTGTCGCTGTGCATCTACGGCACCAACGGCAACTTCGATCTGGCTGGGTAGGGGAGTGCCGGTGAGCGGACGGACGGGGCGGGCGGTGGTCGGCCTGGTCACGGTGGCGACGCTGGTGGGCGTCGTGGTGGTCGCGATCGGTCTGTTCCGCGGAAGCTTCACCGCGACGGTGCCGGTGACGGTGCTCTCGCCGCGCGCCGGTCTGGTGATGAACCCCGACGCCGAGGTGAAGCTGCACGGCGCGCAGGTGGGCACGGTGTCCTCGATCGAGGCGCTGCCAGACGGACAGGCTGCACTGCATCTGGCGATGAATCCCGGGCAGCTCGGCCTCATCCCTGACAACGTCGCAGTCGAGATCACCTCTTCGACGGTCTTCGGCGCCAAGTTCGTCGAACTGGTGCCGCCGCCGCAGCCCTCGACGGCGTCGCTGCAGCCTGGTGCGGTACTCGCTGCCGGCCACGTCACGGTGGAGATCAACACCGTGTTCGAGCAGCTGTCCGCGGTGCTGGCCAAGATCGAACCCGCCAAGTTGAACCAGACGCTGGGGGCGCTGGCCTCGGCGTTCGACGGCCGCGGTGAGCAGTTCGGCCGTGCACTGGGCGACATCGACACGTTCCTGGCCGCCATCGATCCCAGCCTGCCCAACCTCGAGCATGAGCTCGCTGTCGCACCGCAGGCACTCGACGCCTACGCCGATGCGGCGCCGGACCTGCTTGCCGTGGCCGAGCACGCGACCCGGATCTCGGACACCCTGGTCGGTGAGCAACAGAACCTGGATGCGTTGTTGGTCAGTGCGATCGGGCTGGCCGACATCGGCACCGATGTGATCGGCGGCAACCGGGCCGCCATCACCGAGGTGCTCGACCTGCTGGTCCCCACCACCGACCTGACCAGCGAGTATCACGAGGCGCTGAACTGTGGGCTGAAAGGCGCGACGGTGCTGGCCAAGGGGCCGGGCACCCCGGTGCCCGGGGTGTTGCTGCTGCAGTCGTTCTTCCTCGGTAGCGAGCGGTACCGCTACCCGGCGAACCTGCCGAAGGTGGCGGCTACCGGTGGCCCGGTCTGTCAGGGCCTGCCGACCATCGGTTTCCAGGAGCGGCCGCAGTTCGTCGTCGCCGATATCGGCGCCAACCCGGCGCAGTACGGCAACCAGGGCATCCTGCTCAATTCCGACGGTCTCAAACAGATGCTCTACGGCCCGCTGGACGGGCCACCGCGCAACACCGCACAGGTGGGGCATCCCGGATGAGCGTGCGGTCGACATCGATCAAGTTCGGCGCCTTCGCGGTGGTGATGGTGCTGCTCAGCGCCGCATTGTTCGCGATCCTGGCGCAGTATCGGTCCGGCCCGGTCAACCGCTACTCGGCGGTGTTCGACGATGCGTCGAGTCTGAAGTCGGGGGATTCGGTGCGGGTCGCCGGGATCCGGGTCGGCACCGTGAAAAGCGTTGCACTGCAACCGGACAACTCGGTGGTGGTGGATTTCGACGCCGACCGCGGCATCCGGTTGACGACCGCCACGACCGCCGCCGTGCGCTACCTCAACCTGGTCGGGGACCGCTACCTCGAGCTCGTCGACGAGCCCGGACCGACGACGATCCAGCCGCCGGGATCGCGGATCGAGAGCAACCGCACGGCCTCCGCGCTGGATCTGGATCTGCTGCTCGGCGGGCTCAAGCCGGTGATCCGGGGCCTCAACCCGCAGGACGTCAATGCACTGACCAACTCGCTGATCCAGATTCTGCAGGGCAACAGCGGTGAGGTGGAGTCGTTGTTCGCGCGGACCTCGTCGTTCGCCAACTCGATCGCCGACAACTCCGCGACGGTGCAGCAGCTCATCGACAACCTGAACCAGACACTGGAGGCGATCGCCGACGACGGTGATCAATTCTCCTCGGCCATCGACGGTTTGGAGCGGCTCACCACCGGTCTGGCCGCCGACCGTGACCCGATCGGAGAGGCCATCACCGCCCTCGACGACGGCACCGCCTCACTGGCCGATCTGCTCGGGCAGGCCCGGGCGCCGCTGGCCGGCACCATCGACGAGTTGAACCGGACTGCCCCGCTGCTGGCCAACGAGACCGATCTGGCCCGGTTGGACCTGATGCTGCAGAAAGCGCCGGCCAACTATCGCAAGCTGGTCCGATTGGGCTCCTACGGCAGCTGGGTGAACCAGTACCTGTGCGGTATGTCGGTCCGTGTCACCGACCTGGAGGGCCGCACCGCCTACTTCCCCTGGATCGTTCAGAACACCGGAAGGTGTGCCGAGCCCTGATGCTGAAATATGACGGAACTTCCCTGGCCCGTTCGGGTTTCATCGGCGTGGTGGTGATCGCGCTGATCATCGCCGTGGGCCTGCAGCCGCAGCAGCTGTGGTCGATGGCGACCTCGGTGCGGTATCACGCGGTGTTCACCGAAGCCGGTGGGTTGTCGCCGGGTAACGAGGTCAAGGTCTCCGGGGTCACGGTCGGGACGGTCTCCGACGTCGCACTCGACGGCGGCAGCGTGCAGGTCACGTTCGTCGTCGACGGCAAGGTCCGCCTCGGTGAGTACACCGCCGCCCACATCCGGACCGGCAGCCTGCTGGGTGAACGGATGCTGGTACTGGATCCGGCCGGTGACGCCAAGTTGGGTTCTGGCGGGGTGATCCCGGTGACCCGGACCTCCTCGCCCTACTCGCTCACCGATGCGCTGGGCGAGTTCTCCTCCAACACAGCCGATACCGACACCGCCGCGGTCAACCGCTCGCTGGACACCCTGTCGGAGACCATCGAGCGGATCTCGCCTCAACTGGCGCCCACCTTCGACGGGCTGACCGAGTTGTCGCGGTCGCTCAACAGTCGCGATCAATCGCTGGGCGCGCTGCTGGAGAGCGCGGCCGATGTGACCGGAATCCTCTCCGAACGCAGCGATCAGCTCAACACGCTGATCCTCAACGCCGACGACCTGCTCGCTGTTCTGCAGCAGCGCCGTTACGAGATCGTCAGCCTGCTGGCCAACACCTCGGCGGTGGCGCGACAGCTCACCGGCCTGGTCGCCGACAACGAGCAGGAACTCGCCCCCACCCTGGAGCGGCTCAACACCGTGTCGGCGATGCTGGAACGCAACAGTGACAACATCGCCAAGGCGCTCACCGGCCTGGCCAAATATCAACTCGCCCAGGGGGAAGCCATCAACAACGGCTTCTACTACAACGTGATGGTGGCCAACCTCAACCCGATGCAGACGCTGCAGCCGTTCTTCGACTACGCGCTGGGTTACCGCCGGGGCGTCGACGCCGGACAACCGCCCGACAACGCCGGCCCACGCGCCGAATTCCCGTTCCCCTACAACGGAATCCCCGGAGGCTGACGATGACCGCCAACAGGCAGTGGATTCCGCGGGTGCCCGCCGGGATGCGCGCCGTGCTGATCGTCGCGCTGGTGGCGCTGCTGGTCGCCGGGACGGCGTTCGTGGTCCGGCAGACCTTCTTCGGGCCCAAGACCATCGTGGCCTATTTCAGCTCGGCGACCGCCATCTATCCCGGGGACCAGGTGCGGGTGGCGGGCGTGCCGGTCGGCACCATCCGCTCGATCGAACCGCAGGGCACCAGGGCCAGGATGACGCTGGCGATCGACCACGATGTGCCGATCCCCGCGGACGCGAAGGCGGTCATCGTCGCCCAGAATCTGGTTGCGGCCCGCTATGTGCAGCTGACCCCGGCCTACGGGTCGAGTGAGGCGCCCGGTGGTCCCACCCTGTCCGACGGTGCCGAGATCGGGCAGGACCGCACCGCGGTTCCGGTCGAGTGGGATCAGATCAAGGAACAGCTGACCCGGTTGGCCACCGACCTGGGCCCCTCGAGTGCGGTGTCGACGACGGCGGTGGGTCGCTTCATCGACACCGCCGCCGACGCGATGGACGGTAACGGGGCCAGGTTGCGGGAGGCGATCGCGCAACTCTCGGGTGCGGGCCGCATTCTTGCCGACGGCAGCGGCGACATCGTCGACGTCGTGAAGAACCTGCAGGTGTTCGTCACCGCGTTGCGGGACAGCAATGTTCAGATCGTGGCGTTCCAGAATCGGTTGGCATCACTGACCAGCGTGCTGGACGGCAGCCGGGCCGATCTCGACGCCGCGCTGGACAACCTTTCGGTGGCGATCGGTGAGGTGCGGCGGTTCGTCGCGGGCAGCCGCGATCAGACCGCCGAGCAGATCCAGCGGCTCGGCGCGGTCACCCAGGTGTTGTCGGACGACAGCATGGCGCTCAAGAACGTGCTGCATGCCGCGCCGAACGCACTGGCCAACGGCTACAACATCTACAACCCCGACACGGGTACGGCCATGGGGGCGTTCGCGTTGGCCAACCTCGCCAACCCGGTCTCGCTGGTCTGTTCGGCGATCGGGGCGCTGTCGAACGTGACGGCCTCGGAGACCTCCCGGATCTGTGCGCAGTACCTGGGGCCGGCGCTGCGCCTGCTGAACTTCAACTATCTGCCGTTCCCGTTCAACTCCTATCTCGCCAAGGCGCCCAGCCCGGAGAACCTGCACTACACCGATCCCGCGCTGGCCCCGGGCGGGGTGGGTATGCCGCCCGGCGCGATGGAACTTCCGCCCGCGGTGTCGGCGTACACCGCGATCGGGGATCAGCCACCGCCACCCGGTTGGTACGACCCGTCCCGGCCGCCGGGCGCCTATGCGCCGCACGGGCTTCCGGCCAACCCGTCGCCGGCGCTGTACCCCGGTGCGCCGGTTCCCCCGGGGGTGCCGCCGGCTCCGGCAGCCTCCTCGGCCCTGCCGGCGCCCGGTCCCACCACCCTGCCGGACCTGCTGCTGCCCGCTGAAGCACCTCAGCCGGGGGTGGCGCCGTGAGCCGGGCCCGACTGCGTATCGGTGCGCTGGTCATGGGTGTGACGGTTGTGGCCTCCGGGTGCACGTTCCAGGGACTGAACTCGCTGGCGCTTCCCGGCACCGTCGGGACCGGGGCCGACGCGGTCACCTATCGGGTCCAGATCGCCAATGTCGGCTCGCTGGAGTCCAATTCGCCGGTCCTGGTCGACGACGTGGTGGTCGGCACGGTTGGCCGGATGACGGTGCAGGACTGGCATGCCGACGTCGAGGTGTCGGTGCGCCCCGGCACGGCGGTCCCGGCCAACGCGGTCGCCACCGTCGGTCAGACCAGCCTGCTGGGGTCGATGCATCTGGCCTTGAATCCACCGCTGGGCGAGGAGCCGGCCGGCAGACTGGCGCCGGGAGCGACCATCCCGTTGTCGCGGTCATCGACCTATCCGTCGACCGAGCAGACGTTGTCGTCGCTGTCGGTGGTCATCAACGGCGGCGGCCTGACCCAGATCGGCGACATCGTGCAGAACTTCAACGCCGCGCTCAACGGCCGCGAAGATCAGATCCGCGATCTGCTGCGCCGACTGAACACCGTCGTCGCGATGCTCGACAACCAGCGCGACGGCATCAACGCCTCCATCTCCGCGCTGAACCGGGTCGCGGGTACCTTCGCCGCCCAGCGCGGTGTGCTGACCGATGCGCTGCAACGGATCCCACCGGCGCTCGATGTACTCGACCGCGAGCGTCCGCGACTGACCACCGCACTGGAAAAGCTGGGCGGCCTCAGCACCACTGCCTCCGGGCTGCTCGCCGACTCCAAGGACGACCTGGTGCGCAACCTGAACAATCTCGAGCCCACCATCAAGGCGCTGGCCGACGTGGGCCCCGACCTGGCGACCGCGATCGCCTACCTGCCGACCTACCCGTACACCCAGGACTTCATCGACCGCGCGATCCGCGGTGACTACATGAATCAGTTCATCCAGTTCGACTTCACCATCTCACGGCTCAAACGCACGCTGTTCCTGGGTACCCGGTGGGGCCAGGAAGGCGCCACCCTGGTGCCCGCCCCCGGTGATCCGTGGTACCTGTCCTACACCTACGACCCGCTGCACATGCCGCTGACGCCACCGCCCGCCGATGTCGCGACTCCGCCTCCGCTGGTGGATCCCGCGGTCGCCGCCACGGGTGGCAACTGATGCTGACCCGCTTCATCCGCACTCAGCTGATCATCTTCTCCATCGCATCGGTGATCGGTATCGGCACCATGGTTTTCGTGTACCTGCAGGCGCCGACACTGCTGGGCATCGGTCGCATCACCGTGACGATGCAGCTGCCCTCGACGGGCGGGCTGTACCGGTTCTCCAATGTCACCTACCGCGGCGTCGAGATCGGCAAGGTGACCGACGTGCGGGCCACCCGGGACGGGGCGGAGGCGACCCTGTCGTTGTCCACCTCGCCGCGGGTGCCCGCCGACCTGCAGGCCGAGGTGCGCAGCGTGTCCGCGGTCGGCGAGCAGTACGTGGACCTGCGGCCCCGCACCGAATCCGGCCCCTATCTGGAGAACGGGTCGGTGATCGATGTGCAGAGCACGTCGATCCCGCAGGCCGTCGGTCCGATGCTGGACCGGGTGAGCGCACTGGTCGACAGCATCCCGTCAGGTCAGCTGGAGGCATTACTGGACGAGACGTTCCAGGGCCTCGACGGTGCCGGGTATGACCTCGGCTCGCTGCTGGACTCGTCGTCGCGACTGGCGGCCGACGCGAACGCGGTCGCGGACAACACCAGAACGCTGCTCGACGACAGCCGCCCGTTGCTCGACGGACAGGTTGAGACCGCGGACGCGATCCGCACGTGGGCCGGCTCGTTGGCCGGCGTCAGCGGACAGGTCGCCGCCGACGACCCGCAGGTGCGCACGATCCTGCAGAGCGGGCCGGGCGCGGCCAACGAGGTCTCGGCGCTGCTCGACCAGGTCCGTCCGACGCTGCCGGTGCTGCTGACCAACCTGACCACCGTCGGCCAGGTGGGTCTCACCTACAACGCATCACTGGAACAACTGTTGGTGCTACTGCCGCCGTACCTGGCGTCCACCCAGTCCTTCGGAGCGCCGAAGAACAACCCGACCGGGATGGCGTTGGGCGACTTCACCGTGACGATGAACGATCCGCCGGCGTGCACGGTGGGCTTCCTGCCGCCGTCGTCGTGGCGGTCGCCGGAGGACCTCAGCGACGTCGACACCCCCGACGGGCTGTACTGCAAGCTTCCCCAGGACTCACCGATCGCCGTGCGTGGCGCCCGGAACTATCCGTGTATGGGGCAACCGGGAAAGCGGGCTCCGACGGTCGAGATCTGCGAGAGCGACCGGCCTTACGAGCCGATCGCGTTGCGCCAGCACGCGCTCGGTCCGTATCCGTTCGACCCCAATTTGGTGTCCCAGGGCATTCCTCCCGACGACCGGGTCGACTTCGGTGACCACATCTTCGGGCCGATCGCGGGCACGCCCATGCCGGCCCCGGCTGGACCGCCGCCGCCTGCCCCGGCTGGTCCGCCGCCCGTGGCTGTCACCACCTATGACCCCGAGACCGGTCAGTACGCCGCGCCCGGCGGCGGCGTGTACAACCAGTCCGATCTGGCCTCGCCGGCCAAGACGTGGGAGGAGTTGCTACTGCCGAAGTAGCGCTACCAGCTCAGTAGCGCAATGAGACTCAGCTCTGCTTGACGAGCTTGAACGGCATGTTGATGAACACCGACTTGTTGATCCCGCAGGCGCCGCTGACTCCGGTGGCCTGATCCTCGCCGACGAGTGTCGTCGAGGACGGGTCGGTGGCGGTGCCGTCCGGGGTGGTCGGCCGGAAGCGGTAGATCCCCAGGCCGGGGGCGGCGGTCCCGTCCGGGCACGGGACCCAATTCTCCAGTGCGCGTTTGACGTACCAGACGCCGCTCTTCTGGTAGATCGGCGCCGACCAGCCCCAGTCGCTGGTCACGGTGCCGGTGCACTCGCCGGGATAGCTGCAGTCGGTGGTGATGGTCCAGGTGCTGCGGATGCTGGCCTGGTCGAAGAAGATCTCGTTCTTGCGTGCCCATTCACCGTTGGACGTCGCGACATACGTGCCGTTGAGTCCCCAGTCCGGGTTGGCGGCCGCCGGGGGAGCGGACAGCGTCGCCCCCACTGTCGCACCCAATATCGTTGCGGCGATGAGAGTTACGGTTCTTCGCTGCATGCGCTGTTCCTCATCGTATGCGGCCGGGCGGCCCTACCGAAGCGACCGACAGTAGCATTTCACCGGCTTGTCCGACAGCGAATTCACAGACCAGCTCGACATTTTCGCCCCGCGACGGCCCTCTTCGTGTCACAGTGGCAGGGTGCGATCGATCCCGGTTCTGGTGGCGGCAGTGCTGGCTGCGGTGACGACCGCCGTCCATCCGGCCCAGGCGCAGCCCGCGCCGGATCCGGTGCACTGCAACGATCCCTACTGTGTCCCGGGCATCACGCCGGGGGTGGTGCTGGGTGCCCCGTGTGCGGACACCTCTCGCTACGTCTTCGCCACCACGTCGTGGGGCCGGTTGGTGTTCTGCGGATCGCCGAGGCGTTATGAGCCGCGCTACTTCCGGTCACCGTCGATGATGGGCATCAAGGAGTTGGGCGCCAATTGCACCGGTTACGAGAATCGGGTCGCGCAGGCTCCCGATGGGCTGTTCCTGACCTGTGTCTCCACCGACGGCGCCGCCATCTGGAGGCCCGGGGACAATGCGTAGCGCTCTGCGCGCGGCTGCTCCCGCGCTCGTGTTCCCGATGCTGGCCGGATCCCTGATCGGGATCGGGATCGGGACCGGTGCGTCTGCCCACGCCCAGCCGCCGCTGCACCACATCAGCTATCGCGTCACCGCCGAAGAGCCGGTGTCGGCCGACATCTACTACCGCGAAGCGGATCCGCCGACGTGGGCGGACTACAGCCACAATCCCTACGTATTCAGCCCCCGGGCGGTGGTCGAGGTCGGACCGGATCGACCCTGGGTCTTCGAGACCTTCCTTGCCGACCCGAATCGGTGGGCTATGGTGACGGCGACCAGCGGGCTGGCGGCGATCAGCCCGCAGTTCCGGTGCGAACTGGCGGTCGACGGCGTGGTTGTCGCCAGCAACAGCGGTCCGAAGGGTGCGCTGTGCGCGATGCGCCACTGGTGAATACGGCCGGCGCCGCGGGCCGGCCGAAGAGAGGATGGGCGTGACGTCCGACGAATCACGCAAGCCCGTCGAGGGTGCCGATCTGGCCGACGACGATCGAGAATTGCTGGCCGAACTGGCCGAAGCGGAGGCGGCCGAGGCCGAGGCGCGCGCCGCCGCCGCACGTGCCCGCGCAGCGGCCATCCGGCTTCGTCAGCACGCCGACGAGCCGGTCGTGGCCGATGTTGCCGAAGGGGAGCAGCCGAACGGCTCGCCGTCTCGCCGCTGGCGGTGGCCGCATCGCAGCACCGTGGCCGGTGTCGTCGCGGTGGGGTGTACGGCAGCGCTGCTGGCCGCGAGCGGCTACATGACCTGGCAGCACCGTGCCATGATGCAGACAGAGCAGGCTTCCGCGGAATTCAGTGCTGCCGCAAGGCAGGTGGTGGTGACCCTGCTGTCCATCGACTTCGGTGATGCCCAGGCAGACGTGCAGCGCATCCTCGACGTGTCCACCGGCGAGTTCCGTGAGGACTTCGAGGCCGCGGCAGATGATTTCGTCAAGGTCGCCCAGGATGCGGCGGTGACCACTGAGGCGCAGGTGACCGCGGCCGCGGTGGAGTCGATGACGCCGGACTCTGCGGTCGTGCTGGTCACCGCCGCGACAACGGTAACCAACGCCGCCGGAGCCAAGGACGATCCGCGGTCGTGGCGGTTGAGTGTCAACGTCGCGCGTGACGGCGACCAGATCAAGATGTCGAAAGTGGAGTTCGTGCCATGACCGTCGACCCGTCGCCCGGCGAAGTCCGTGAAAAGACGTCGGACGAGCACCCCGCCGCGGACGCCGCGGAGCAGGAGGAGCCCGCCGAGGACGCCGCGGAGCAAGCGCACCCCGCCGAGGACGCCGCGGAGCAGGTGGAGCCCGCCGCGGACGCCGCGGAGCAGGTGGAGCCCGCCGCGTCGCGGCGGGGTTTCGGCGCAGTCCTGCGGGCTCGCTGGCGCTCGATCACGATCGCGGCGCTGCTGACGGCGTCGATCGCGTTGGCCGCGACGTTATATTTCGGCCAGTACCGGCCTGACGCCGGGATCGGCGAGGCGGCCCGCACCGCAGTCGTCGACGCCGCTTCGGCCGGCACCGTTGCTCTGCTGTCGTATGCCCCCGACACCCTGGAGGGCAACCTGGCGGAAGCCCGGTCGCAGCTGACCGGGGGATTCCTGGATTACTACACGTCGTTCACCGACGATGTGGTGGCTCCCGCCGTGAAGGATCGCGGCATCTCGGCCCAAGCCTCTGTCGTGCGCGCCGGCGTCATCGAGCTGCAGCCGGATGCAGCCAAGGTGCTGGTGTTCCTGAACCAGACCACCAGCAGCCAGGACAGGCCCGAGCCGGCGATGACGGCCAGCAGTGTGATCGTCACGCTGACCAAGGTCGACGGGACGTGGATGATTTCGGCGTTCGACCCGGTCTGACGCCGCTTCTCGACCGGCCCGCGGGCACGTCACGTGCGTTCTCGCAGGTCTAAAATCCGCACGTCGTGACGTGTTTGACGGCACGTCCCTAAAAGTCGCATCCCAGATGCGGAATTACTAACGTCACGGGTACCACCTTCGAGAGGACACCCGATGACCGTCGCCCCCGCCGAACGCGATACCGCCCCAAGGGAACTGGAACCCGCGCACGCACGACTCGTCTCCGCGACCCTCCCGCTGATCGGGGCGCACATCGACGAGATCACCACGCAGTTCTACCGCGGGATGTTCGCCGCCCATCCGGAGCTGCTGCGCAACCTGTTCAACCGCGGCAATCAGGCCCAGGGCGCCCAGCAGCGTGCGCTGGCTGCGTCGATCGCGACGTTCGCCACTCATCTGGTGGACCCGGAACTGCCGCACCCGGCCGAGTTGCTGTCCCGGATCGGGCACAAGCATGCGTCGCTCGGGGTTACCGCCGACCAGTACCCCATCGTGCACGAACATCTGTTCGCCGCGATCGTCGAGGTGCTCGGCGCCGACACTGTGACCGCTGATGTGGCGGCAGCCTGGGACAGCGTGTACTGGATCATGGCGGATACGCTGATCGAGCTGGAGCGCGATCTCTACCGAAGCGCCGGAGTGGCCGACGGCGACGTGTACCGCCGTGCCCGGGTGGTGTCGAGGGTGGACGATCCCTCGGGTGCGGTGCTCGTCACGGTGCGTGCACTTGGCGCACCCTTCGGCGGTTTTGCGCCGGGACAGTATGTTTCGGTCGGAGTCACACTGCCTGACGGCGCTCGTCAGCTCCGTCAGTACAGTCTCGTCAACGCCTCGGGGCAGGACGGGTTGACCTTCGCTGTCAAGCCGGTCGAGGCGGTCGCCGCCGGCCCGGCCGGTGAGGTGTCGTCGTGGATTGCGGCCAATGTGTGCGTCGGCGACATCCTGGACGTCACCGTGCCGTTCGGTGATCTACCCGCTCCGGACGCAAACAAGCCGGTGGTTCTGATCTCGGCAGGGATCGGCATCACTCCGATGATCGGGATCCTGGAGTATCTGGTCGCTTCGGCGCCGAACACTGCGGTGCGGGTCCTGCACGCCGACCGCGACGACCGTGCGCATCCGTTGCGGGAGCGGCAGCATGAGCTGGTAGCGGCATTGCCTGATGCGCGACTGGACGTCTGGTACGAAGACGGTCGGACAGCGGGGACGCCGGGTGCGCATGCCGGGCTGATGGATCTCGCGCTCGTGGAGCTGCCCTCGGATGCGCAGGTATACCTCTGCGGGAACAGCGGATTCGTACAGGCGCTACGTGGTCAGCTCCTTGATCGGGCGGTGCCGGGCAGCCAGTTGCACTGCGAACTGTTCTCGCCCAACGACTGGTTGCTCGGATAGCCACCTGCTGTTCGGATGGCCCTGCTGTTCGGATGGCAACGCCGTTCGGATGGCAACGCTGTTCGGAGAAAACCACTTCCGACAACGACCCCCGGAAGGGGCGTGCGGGCCCGATGGGGCGAACCGTCCGCTCAGAACGGTGGTGGGTCGTGCCCGTGACCGGGCAGCCGATCGGAGCGGCCGTGGTGGTAAGCCCCGGACTCTGTCTCATCATCGGGCGATAGTTGTAGTCGACCGGCCTGGTTGCGCCGTCGTTCCGCATAGATGGCGCGGGTGCGATTGTGGGACCGAGGGTTTCGGCGCTTGGGCATCATCGCGCCGCGGTTCGGGCGGATGTCGGGTGTGGGTGGTTGCCCTTTCCAGAGCGTGGCGGTGGGGCGGCACAAGGTCGGAAACAGCAGTCGGCTGCCGGGAAGTGTGGTGTAGGTGTGTCCGGTGGGTGCGGTCCACACGACGGTGCCGTCGGGGTGCTGGCGGTCCCGCCAGCCGCCGGCCCCGGCCCAAAAGGTCTTGAGGAGATGATGAAAACGGCAAAGGCACTTGAGGTTTGACGCATGTGTCGGGCCGACCGGGTGGGGTACTGTGTGGTCGATATCGGCGAGCGTTGCCGGCGTGTCACAGCCGGGGAAGCGGCAGGTGAGGTCGCGGCAACGGACGAACTCCGCCAAGGCCTGAGAGGGCGCATAGCGCGGCTCCGGGCCGGCCAGGCCGGGATGGACGATTTCACGAGTGGAGCCGTCCTGGCACATTGCCTCCAGCAGCGAGGTGGGGGCCAGGCCGGTGCCGAAGACGTACGCCGACCCCTCGGACATGTTCGGCTTGAGTTCCGGCTTCGGCGCGATTGTTCGGTGCGGGGAGTCCGGCGGCACGTGGTTCTGGCGTCCGAGATTCGGCGGACCCTCAAGATCCCGAGATGTGGTGACATCGTGGTCTCCCTCGGCCGCAGTCTCGGCCGTTGGCTCTGCTGTCGGCTCGGTCTCGGGTGTCTCGGCCGGCTTCCGTTCGGCGACGTCGTCCAGGGTTGCGGTGGTTCGGTCGGTGATGAGGTAGACGGTGGCGTCGCGGACGGGCCGGGGACCCGAGGCGGCCTCGCAGTCCTCGGCGCCGCAGTGGCAGGCGAGCGTGGGGATACCGGCGAGCAGTGCGGTGTAGGCCTCGGCTTGGCGCTCTTCGAGGGATCGGGGGTCGTCGGGGCAGACCCTATGGGCCATCTCTTTGATGACCCGTTCCGCGGTCGCGGCATCGGTGGCATAGATGCGCGCCCAGATACTGGTAAATCCCGGTTCATCGACCCGACTGCCGAACTGCACGCATCGGCCGGGGGTTGCGTCCTTCTTGGTCCTGACGGCATCGGGGTCGTGGCGCTCGACCAAGGCGTCGATGGCCAGTTCGGTTTTGGCCGCTGACAACGCTCCCCATGCGACGATCTGGCCGGCCAATGCGGCGTCCACCGCGGCCATCACCGCCGCGTCGGTGATTAGGTAGGTGCGCCAGATGATGGTGCGGACCAGCATGTCGCTGATCAGTCCTGCCAGGAAGAGGGCCCCGACTTTGGGCAAGCGATCGCGCAGTGCGACGCCCCGGAAGGTCTGGTGGGAGGCCAGCCCCTGGGTGATGTTCTGTGCCGCGGCCAGTTCGGCGAGCACTGCGGCCTCCGGGTCGACCCACCACGACTCGCGGTCATCGGGTGCCAGGGCGGTGCGGCGGGTGAAAATCTCGGCCATCACCGCCAACTTGCGTGCGCAGACTGCATTCTCGGCGCGAGCGCAGGCCCGCGCTGCGTCGATCAACTCGGACGCGGACAGACCAGCAAGCTGGTCAGGCTCCGGAACGCGTTGATCGAACATGTGTTCGACTATAGAGGAGGGGTCGGACATCCAGGTCGGACATCTGATGACAGTCCGACCTTGACAGTCCGGGCAGGTTCTGCCAGCTCGGGGTCGAATTTCTGCCAAACGACATGGTTTGTGCGGGGCGGCTAGTTCTACCTGTCAGACCGCCCGGAGAAATACCACCGAAGAGAAACACCACTGACAAGGACACCACCATGAAGAATCTCACCGTTGCCACCGCTGTTGCTGCCGGACTGTCGGCTGCCGCCCTCGGGTTGGCCGCCCCCGCGTTGGCGGCGCCGACCGCCGGGGGCGCCGATGCCACCATCGCCGAGCTGGAGGCCCAGGGCCACCGCGTGGTGGTCAACCGGCTCTCCGACACCCCGCTGCGCGAGGCGTCCGTGGTCGGGGTCAACAAGGGCGGCGATATCCGCTCCACCATCCGCGATTTCCGCTACGACCGGACGTATCAGAACACCAAGACCGGCGCCAGCGTCTACTACGTCGACGTCCGCTGAGCGGACAAGACAGCTTCGGTCCGCTGAGCGGACAAGACAGCCGCAGTCCGCTGAGCGGACAAGACAGCCGCAGTCCGCTGAGCGGACACGCACCTAAGTTCCGACAGCGCGGGCGACCAGGTCGGCGATCATGCGGCAATATTGCGGATCGACCGGCAGGTCGCTGTATAGGGCCAGGGTGTGTAGCGGAGACGCCAATAGGTTCAATGCGACTACCGGTTTCACATCGTCACGTAGCTCGCCGCGTTCGGCGGCCCTGCTGAAGATGACCTCGATCGCAGTCAGGCGCACCGCCCAGAATCGCGTCCTGGTGTCGTGGTCGACGGCCTGCGATTTGGAATCGACGACCATCATGCGTGTGATCCGACGTCCCACGGGCTCGTTGACGAGCGCGGCGATCGCCAGCGCGAGTTCGTTGAGATCGCCACGCAGGGAACCCGTATCGGGCATCGAGATAATCGTGTCGCTGTAGCTGAGTAGCGCTTCGACAATGAGATGACGTTTGCTCGCCCACGTCTGCTGGAGGTAGTCGCTGCTCAGCTGTGAGCGCACCGCCACCCCTTCTATGCTGAACCGATCGATGCCCCATTGCTGGAGCTCAGCCAAGGTGGCTTCGAAGGCGGCGGCTCGCTGTGATATGTCGACGTCAGACACGCATTCCCCCCAATTATGGTCTGCGCGCAGAGCGTACAAAGGTTCTGGCCAGTTGCCCGGCTTTCCGAAGATTTAGTTGCCGACGCCAGTAGTTGGCAGACCGGCAGAAAACACCTGCGGGTCTGTGCCAGAATCACGCGGCCTTGAGCCTGATCCGCCAGCGGACGAAGGCGAGATAACCCACGCTGATCGCCGCAAGCATGCCGATGTCGAACAGCCAGGCGCCCGAGTTGTGTTCCCAGTGCCGGTCCTGGGGCGTCAACGGCCCCGGCACCAGCCGGATGAGGTCGACGGTCGAGGCGGAGGCCGCGAAACCCCACCGGGCCGGCGTGAACCACGACATCTGATCGAGCACCACGCGGTCGGTCACCGGGATCATGCCGCCGGAGAACACCAGCTGACTCATGATCGCGACGACCAGCAGCGGCATGATCTGCTCGGCGGACTTGGCCAGCGCCGACAGCGCCAGGCCGACCATCGCCGCGGCCACGCATGTCACCGCGATGTCGGTGAACAACTCCAGACTCCGGTTGCCGATGACCGCGCCGCTCTCGACCGCGCCCGGGCCCCAGCCCTTTCCGATGATCGCGATCGACGTCACGATCGCGGACTGCACGACGGCGAACGCGGTGAACACCACCACCTTCGCCATCAGATACGCCGACGTCGACAACCCGACCGCCTGCTCGCGCCGGAAGATTGCGCGTTCCGAGATGAGCGCGCGGATCGTCAGCGCGGTGCCCATGAAGATCGCGCCGACGTTGAGCATCACCAGGATCTGTCCCGGTTCGTTGGGCGCTTCGCCGCCCTCCATCGCCGTCCTCGGCACGCCGAACCCGACGTCGCCCGGTACCGACAGCGACAGCACTCCCATGATGAATGGCAGCAGCATCAGGAACGCGAAGTAGCCGCGGTCGGAGATGACCAACCGGATCTGACGCCGCGCAATGGTGGACAACTGTCGGCGCAGGCTGGTGCGGGTCGGGCTGCCCAGTTCCGAGGGCGTCAGCGCCGGTGGCTGCGGCGGCGGGGGGCCGTGTTGAGCCAGGTAGCGCTGCGCGGCGGCATCAGGGTCGCCGGCGACGGCGCTGAAGATGTCCGCCCAGTTCGTGGTGCCCATCGACGGGCCGATCTGGCTGGGCGGTCCGTAGAACGCGGTCTTGCCGCCCGGGGCGAGCAGCAGCACCTGATCGCACACGTCGAGGTAGGTCAGTGAGTGCGTTACGACGAGTACGACACGGCCGGCGTCGGCGAGCTGCCGCAGCATCGTCATGACCTGACGGTCCAGCGCCGGGTCCAGACCCGATGTGGGCTCATCGAGGATCAGCAGCGACGGTCCGGTGAGCAGCTCGAGCGCGACGGACGCGCGCTTGCGCTGACCGCCGGAGAGCTTGTCGACTCGGGTGTCGAGGTGCTTGGTCATTTCCAGCTCTTCGAGCACCTCGTTGACGACCTGTTCGCGGTCGGCCTTGGTGGTGTCCGGTGGCAGCCGTAGTTCGGCGGCATACATCAGGGCCTGTCGCACCGTGAGCTGGCCGTGCACGACGTCGTCCTGCGGAACCATCCCGATCCGGGAGCGCAGCGAGGCGTACTCGGCATGCACGTCGTGTCCCTCGAATGACACCTGGCCCGTCGTCGGATGGGTGTACCCGGCGACCAACCGCGCGAACGTGGACTTTCCGGCACCGGACGGTCCGATCACCGCGGTCAGGGTGCCGGGGCGAGCCGACATCGAGATGTTGTCGAGCAGGGTCTTGTTGTTCTCGATCGTCCAGGTGACACCGTGCACATCGAGGCCGCCGGTGGCCGTCGCGGCGGCGGTCTCGGTGCGACGGACCAGGGTGCCGTCGCGGTACACCAGGTCGACGTTGCCGATCGTGACCGTGTCGCCCTCGTTGAGCGCGGCGCTGTCCACCCGTGAGCCGTTGACGAATGTGCCGTTGATGCTGCGGTTGTCGCGGATCTCGGCGGTCCCGGCAGGACCGGGGATCAGCGTCGCGTGATGGCGGGAGGCCAGCACGTCGGGGATGACGATGTCGTTGTCGCTGGCCCGGCCGATCTTGATAGATCCCGGCGGCGTCTCGGTGGGCCGTCCGGGCCGCAGGATCCGCAGCATGCTGGTCGCGATGTTGCCGTCGCCACCGGAGCGCGGCGCCGCGGCGGGCCCCATCACGGTGGCCGACTCCATCGCCGGCGACGAGATGGGTTGCTGGACCGGGACGGGCCGGGACGGGCGGGGCGCGCTCGGATACGGGCGCTGCACCGGAGGGCGGCCCGTCGGCGGGGGTGGCTGCGACGGCCAGGTGCCGCTGGGTCGCGCCGGGGCCGACCGGTCGGCGAGCGGAACCGCCACCGTCGGGGGCGGCGACCCGGCCGAACCTTGATGGCGGCCGACCTCGAACACCAGCAGGGGTCCGTCGGGGTTGCCGATGTGGACCTGGGCGCCGTCGGTGATCTCGGCGGCGGGCACCCGTCTGTTGTTGACGAAGATGCCGTTGAGGCTGCCGTTGTCGATGGCGACCCACCGGCCCTGGTCGAAGCGCAGCACCAGATGGGCGCGCGAGATCAGGGGGTGGGCGATCCGGATGTCGGCGCGCAGGTCCCGGCCGACGACGACGTCGTTGCCGGCCGCGAAGGTACGCGTGGATCCGTCATACCGAACGGTCAGCGCGGGGGGTGCTGGTCGGCTCACGGAGCCGCTCCGGCGGCGACATTAGACATCGCGGTCAACCATATCGGTCCGCGCTCGGAGGGGGTGGCTCCACCTGGCGGTGTGGGTGATCTGTTGCAGCGCCGTTATCTGCCCGTTCTCACCGTGAGCGCCCGGCGTCGACCCGCGTCGCCCTGTCCCGGGCCGAGCCGCGGAAGGCGCCGGGGCGCGATGACGCGTTCGGTCGGGTGCGCACTCGCAGTGACCTGGAAGGGCTACCCGGCCTCGATGGCTGGTCGCACTGTGGCGGTCGTCGCGACACGCCCGCGGTGTTCATCGGCTACGCGGTCGAGCGTGCCGGTTGGGTCGGTCTTGCGAAAGCCGATGCAGGACAGGCGAACAGCGTGCTCGCATCCCGGCCTGCCGGCGCTCGACAGCAGCGCTCGGCGGCGCGTTTGAGGGTGTCCACACATGCGAGATCCATTTCAGAGGGGAATCGCTATTTTAGGGTGGAGCAATGCCGCGGCCCGCCCGATACACCGTCGACGTCCTGCTCGACGCCGCCGCGCAGTTGTTGGCCGAGCAGGGGCCGTACGCCGTCACGATGTCGGCAGTGGCGCGCAGTACCGGCGCGCCGAGTGGGTCGGTTTACCACCGGTTCCCGACTCGCGCGGCGTTGTGTGGCGAACTGTGGATGCGCACCGAGGAACGGTGTCAACAGGAACTGATGGAGGCCCTGTCGCAGGACGGCGACGCCCAGCAGCGCTGTGTGGCCGGCGCGCTGCGCCTCGTGCAGTGGTGCCGAGACCACCCGGTCGAGGCGCAGGTGCTGCTCGCCGACCCGAATGAACTCGGGTCGGGGGACTGGCCCGACACCGTGGTGGGGCGGCGGAAACGGTTACAGCGCAAGCTGCGAAAGGTGCTCGCCGAACTGCCCGACGACAGCGCCCGGGTCAACGCCGCCATCATGGATGTGCCCGCCGCGATCGTGCGGCGTCACCTGCGGGCGCGTCAGAGCATCCCGGCCGGAGCGGACGTCATCGTCGAGGACTGCGCCCGAGCGCTCATCGCCCCGAGCTGACCGGTGACGGCGAGCCGGTCCGTACGCAGTGGGTGTGGCTGTAGATCGTCGGCATACACAGATTGCAGTGATCGCAGATCGACTTCACCGCGCTGTCGGCCTGGATCCGGGTGAGCAGATCCGGCTCGGCGAGCAGCGCCCTTCCCATTGCCACGAAGTCGAAGCCCTCGGCCATCGCGCGGTCCATCGTCTCGCGGTTGGTGATCCCGCCGAGCAGGATCAACGGCATCGTCAGCTCGGCGCGGAACGTCATGGCGTCACGCATTAGGTAGGCCTCGTGATAGGGGTACTCCCGCATGAACTTCTTGCCGGTCATCCGGATGCCCCACCGTAGCGGCGGTTTGAACGCGTGGGCGAACTGCTTGACCGGGGCGTCGCCCCGGAACAGGAACATCGGGTTGAGCAGCGAACTGCCCGCGGTCAGCTCGAGTGCATCGAGGCCACCGTCCTCCTCGAGCCATTTGGCCGTCTGCAACGACTCCTCCAACGGGATACCGCCGCGGACCCCGTCGGACATGTTGAGCTTGGCGGTGACCGCGATCTGGTCCCCGACGGCCCGCTTGACCGCCTGCACCACGCCGCGGGCCACCTTGGCGCGGTTGGCCAGGGAGCCACCGAACTCGTCGGTGCGCCGGTTGATCAGCGGGGACAGGAACGCGCTGGCCAGGTAGTTGTGACCGAGGTGGATCTCGACGGCGTCGAACCCCGAGTCGATGGCCAGCCTTGCGGCGTTGGCGTGCGCTTCGGTCACCTCGGCGATGTCCTCGCGGGTGGCCTTCTTGGCGAACCGCATCGACAACGGGTTGAAGAACCTGACCGGCGCCAGCGCCTGGGCCTTGTTGGTGCGGGCATTGGCCACCGGCCCCGCGTGCCCAATCTGGGCGCTGATCGCGGCGCCCTCGGCGTGGATCGCGTCAGTGAGCCGGCGCAGCCCCGGCACTGCCTCGGGTCTCATCCACAGCTGCCAGCCATCGGTGCGACCGCCCGGTGCGACGGCGCAGTACGCGACGGTGGTCATGCCCACCCCGCCGGCAGCGGGCAGTCGGTGGTAGGTGATCAGATCCTCGGTGACCAGCGCGTCGGGGGTCGACGCCTCGAACGTCGCAGCCTTGATGATGCGATTACGCAGGGTCAGCGGACCGAGCTTGGCCGGACTGAACACATCGGGTGGGACTGTCATGTCGCCGAGCATGCCACGCCTGCGGCCCGCGACAACACTGCCTGACACAATGAGGCGCGTGGGTGCAAGCACATTGGACGGCAAGGCCACGCGCGACGAGATCTTCGTCGACCTCACCGAGCGCGTCGCGCGTCTCACCGAGGCGGGGCACACCCCCGGGCTCGGCACCGTGCTGGTCGGCGACGACCCCGGCTCGCAGGCGTACGTGCGCGGTAAACATGCCGACTGCGCGAAGGTGGGCATCAACTCGATCAGGCGTGATCTGCCCGCCGACATCACCCAGGAGGTTCTGCTCGAGACCCTCGACGAGCTCAACGCCAACCCGGACTGCACGGGTTACATCGTCCAGCTGCCGCTGCCGAAGCACCTCAACGAGAACGCCGCGCTGGAACGGGTGGACCCGGGCAAGGACGCCGACGGCCTGCACCCGATGAACCTGGGCCGGTTGGTGCTCAACGAACCTGCACCGCTGCCATGCACCCCGCGCGGCATCGTGCATCTGCTGCGGCGCTACCAGGTGGAGATCGCGGGCGCGCACGTCGTGGTCATCGGCCGCGGTGTCACGGTCGGCCGTCCGCTCGGGCTGCTGCTGACCCGGCGCTCGGAGAACGCGACGGTCACGCTGTGCCACACCGCAACCCGGCACCTGCCCCAGATCGCCCGTGAGGCCGACATCATCATCGCCGCGGCCGGGGTGCCGCACATGGTGACCGCCGAGATGGTCCGTCCCGGTGCGGCCGTCGTCGATGTCGGGGTCAGCCGCGACGAGGCCGGCAAACTCGTCGGTGATGTGCACCCGGACGTGTGGGAGGTGGCCGGGCATGTCTCGCCGAACCCGGGCGGCGTCGGCCCGCTGACCCGGGCGTTCCTGCTCACCAACGTCGTGGAGCGGGCCGAGGCTCTCGCGACCCCGTGACCGTGAGGCAGTTCGCGCGCAAGGTGTTCACCGGGCAGTGGCCGATCCTTGTCGTCGGCCTGTTCCTCATTGCGGCGTTCGCGCTGGTGGCGACCGGCTACTGGCGGCGCGGCGCGTTGGTGATGGCGATTGGGGTGGCGGTGGCGTCGGCGCTGCGGCTGGCCCTTCCCGACGAACGGGTTGGACTGCTGGCGGTGCGCAGCCGCACCGTCGATTTCGTCACCACCGCCTCGGTGAGTGCGGCCATGCTCTACATCGCGTGGACCATCGACCCGCTGGGCACCAGCTGAGTTCGCACCCTTCCGCGAAAGTGCCACCAGCGTCGCGAAGCTCGCGTGACCACGACCGTGAGAGCACCCTGGCGGTAATTCGGTGGAAAGCCCCGCCGATGATCTGCCACGCTGGCCGAATGGGTGACACCAACATCGCAGTGATCCGGATCCGCCGCAGCTAGCGGCGGACCGTCTCCTACCTCAGCGCTCCGCCGCGCCGATCGTCCCTCCCAGCCGATCCCGCGGAGCCTCTTCATGTCCACTTACCGTGGCGGCCGTCACGAGCACGGCCAGAACTTCCTCGTCGACCCCGCGATCACGGACCGAATTGTCGGGCTGGTCGCTGCCACCTCCGGTCCCATCGTCGAGATCGGTCCCGGTCGCGGCGCCCTGACCCTGCGCCTGCAGGACCTCGACCGTCCACTGACCGCCGTCGAGATCGACGCGCGCCACGCCCGGTGGTTGCGTTCGCGGGCAGAGCCTTCGACGTCGATCGTCGAATGCGATTTCCTGCGCTGGCGCATCCCCGGCCATCCCCATGTTGTCGTCGGCAATCTGCCGTTTCACCAGACCACCGCAATGCTGCGCAAGCTGTTGCACGCACCGCAGTGGACCCACGCGGTGTTGCTCGTGCAGTGGGAGGTCGCACGCCGACGCGCCGGTGTCGGCGGGGCCACGATGATGACCGCCCAATGGTGGCCGTGGTTTGAGTTCGGTCTGCAGTGCCGGGTTCCAGCCGATGCGTTCCGTCCCCGCCCGACCGTCGACGGCGGACTGCTGGCGGTGACGCGCCGCCGGGATCCGCTGCTGCCGGTGCGCGACCGCGGCCGGTACCAGGGTTTCGTGAGCGCGGTCTTCACCGGCAGGGGACGCGGTCTGGCCGCCATGGTGTCGGGTGTGTGCGATCGCCGGACGCGTCGCGCGGTCGTCGCCTGGCTGCACCGGGAGGGGATCGAGGGAGCCTTACCCCGCGACCTCACCGCGGCGCAGTGGGTGCGGCTGTTCCGGGTGGCCCATACCTTCGCGAAAGTGCCATCACGGTAGTGAGACCCGCGTGACCACGACCGTGAGAGCACCCTGGCGGTAACCGCCCCGCCGTTCAGCCCAATGTGGCCCGGATGCACACCGTGACGTAGGGCAGGGCCAGACCGGTGCCGTTGGCCAGCGCCGGGTGGGTGGCCAGCAGCTCCCGGACCCGGTCCAGCGTGCGGACCCTCACCTGCTCGGGTGAGGTGATGCAGTAGCTGCGTGAAGCGACCAGATCGATCAGGGCTTGCGGGGTCAGGTAACTGGTCCACTCGACCTGATGGCGCTCGACGCCGGCGAACGGTTCGGGCAGTGTTACCGATTGGGTGAACGGGTCGACCTCGTGGCCGATGATCTCGCCGAGTTCCTTGACCCATCCCAGTCGTTCGTCCCGATTGTTCCAGACCAGGCCCAGGCGACCCCCGGGCCGCAGCACCCTGGTCACCTCCTTGACGGCGCGCACCGGGTCGAACCAGTGCCAGGCCTGGGCCACCAGCACCGCGTCCACACTGTTGTCGGGCAGCGGGATCTCCTCGGCGGTACCGAGCAGCGCCGGGGTCTCGGGCAGCGACGTGCTCAAGAGCTCCAGCATCTCCGGGATCGGGTCGACGGCGACGACGTCGAGGCCGCGTTCGACCAGCCGGGTCGTCAGCTTCCCGGTGCCCGCACCGAGATCGAGGACGTCGCGGGCGGTTTCGGGCAGCAGCCACGTGATGGCCTCGGGTGGATAGGACGGTCGTCCACGCTCGTAGGCGGCCGCCTCCACACCGAATGACAGCGAACGGCGGTCCGGGCTGCCGTTCACCGTGACGCCAGCTCCAGCGTGCGCCGGATCAGCTTGCCCACCGCATCGGTCTCCACCAGAAAGCCGTCGTGGCCGTACTCGGAGTCGACGACGTCCAAGCCGTCGCAACCGGGCAGCAACTCGGCGAGCTCGGCCTGCAACCGCAGCGGATAGAGCCGGTCGGAGGTGATGCCGCCGACGACGGTGGGCACCGGGCAGCTGCGCAGGGCGGCCGCCACGCCCCCGCGCCCGCGGCCGACATCATGGCTGGACAACGCATCGGTGAGCGCGACATAGGTGCCGGCGTCGAAGCGCGCCACCAGCTTTCGGCCCTGGTACTCCAGGTAGCTCTGCACCGAGTAGCGCCCGCCGGTGGTGGGATCCTCGCCGGACTGCGCGTCGTTGCCGAACCGCTCGTCGAGCTCGCTCTCCCCGCGATAGGTCAGATGGGCGAACCGCCGGGCGATCTCCAGACCGCTGTCGGGGGAGCGTCCGGTGCCGTGATAGTCGCCCCCGCACCAGTTCGGATCGGCCTTGATCGCGGCGACCTGCGTGCTCTGCGTGCCGATCTGGTCGGCGGTCGCACGGGCACCGACCGCCAGCACCAGCGCCGACCGGACCGAGTGCGGGTGTTGAATCATCCACTCCAGAGCTCGGGCGCCACCCATCGAGCCGCCGATCACCGCGGCGACCTCGGTGATCCCCAGCCGCTCCAGGGCTGCCACGTCGGCGGCCACCTGGTCGCGCACAGTGATCGCCGGAAACCTTGAGCCCCAAGCCTTTCCGTCGGCCGCCGGGGAAGCCGGTCCGGTTGAGCCGCGGCAACCGCCCAGCACGTTCGTCGAGATCGCGCACCACCGGTCGGTGTCGATCGGGGCGCCCGGGCCGGCCACCCCGTCCCACCAGCCCGGCGTCGGGTGGTCGGGACCCGCGGGTCCGGTGATGTGGGAGTCCCCGGTCAGCGCGTGCAGCACGACGACGACGTTGTCACGGCTGGGCGAGAGCTCACCCCAGCGCTGTACCGCGATGCAGACGTCGTCGATGACCTGGCCGTTCTCCAGCGTCAGCGGGCCGATGTCGACGATGCCGATCTCGCCTTCCGGCGGCAGCGCCACACGATCGGTGATGAGGTCCACGATGGTCATCAGAACGACGCAACCGTGTGCGGGTCGACGGTCGCGGACCGCAACGGTTTGGCCGCGGCGAAACCCTGCTCCAGGTCGGCGAGGATGTCGTCGATGCCTTCGATGCCGACCGCGAGCCGCACCAGGCCGGGGGTCACACCGGTGGCGATCTGCTCCTCGGGAGACAACTGCTGATGCGTGGTGGACGCCGGATGGATCACCAGCGACCGCACGTCACCGATGTTGGCGACATGACTGTGCAGGGTGAGTGCGTTGACGAACGCCTTGCCCGCTTCGATACCGCCGGCCAGCTCGAAGGCGAGCACCGCTCCGGTTCCTTTGGGCGCCAGCTTCTTTCCGAGGTCGTACCACGGCGAGGACGGCAGGCCCGCGTAGTTGACCGACACCACGTCCGGATGCGCCTCCAGGAACTCGGCGACCCGGTGGGCATTGGCCACGTGGCGCTCCATGCGCAGGCTCAGCGTCTCCAGGCCCTGGGCGATGAGGAACGCGTTGAACGGTGCGGCGGCCGAGCCCAGGTCACGCAGCAACTGCACCCGCGCCTTGAGGGCGTAGGCCGGCGGGCCCAGTTCGGCGAACACCACACCGTGGTATGAGGGGTCCGGTTCGGTGAAGCCGGGGAAGCGGCCGTTGGTCCAGTCGAATGTGCCGCCGTCGACGATCACGCCGGCGATCGCGGTGCCGTGCCCACCGAGGTACTTGGTGGCCGAGTGCACGACGATGTCGGCGCCGTGGCTCAGCGGTGCGATCAGGTACGGCGTGGCGATGGTGTTGTCGACGATCAGCGGGACGCCGATCTCGTGCGCGACGCCCGAGACGCCCGGGATGTCCAGGACGTCGATCTGCGGGTTGGAGATGGTTTCGCCGAAGAACGCCTTGGTGTTCGGCCGGGCGGCGGTCCGCCACGACTCCAGGTCGTCGGGGTTGTCGACGAATGTCACCTCGATGCCCAACTTGGGCAGCGTGTAGTGGAACAGGTTGTAGGTCCCGCCGTACAGGCGCGGGCTGGAGACGATGTGGTCGCCGTGCTGGGCGATGTTGAGGATCGCGAAGGTCTCCGCGGCCTGTCCGGAGGCCAGGAACAGCGCCGCGACACCACCTTCGAGGGCGGCGATGCGCTGTTCGACGACATCGGTCGTCGGGTTCATGATCCGGGTGTAGATGTTGCCCGGTTCGGCCAGCCCGAACAGCGCGGCGGCGTGGTCGGTGCTGTCGAAGGTGTAGCTGGTGGTCTGGTAGATGGGCAGGGCCCGGGCGTTGGTGGCGGAGTCGGGGACCTGCCCCGCGTGCACCTGCTTGGTCTCGAAAGCCCAGTTCGCCGTGGGTTCGGTCATGACGTTCCTCCATGAAACAGGGGGCCCGTTTCACGGCGGACCCGCGCTTGCCTTATAGCCGTGGTCGGCTACTCAACCTGGTCGTCTCCCGGGGCACCCCACCGCGGTTGGAGGGTTGCCGGCCAGCGAGCCGGGGCTTGACGCTGGCGCTCATGACCGAAATGAACTGTATCTCACCCGGCGTGGACGGTGCCAGCGGGTGCCCGCCGGAATCAGCTGATGGCTTGTCGCGGGGTGGAATGGGCGTCGACGAATCTGGCGATCAGTTCGGTGACGATGTCGGGAGCTTCCAGCATCGGGATGTGTCCGACGTCGGCGAGGCGCACCGACTCGGCGTGTTCGGGCAGATGCGTGAGGAAGTAGCGGTGTCCACGCGGCGCGGGGAACACCCGGTCGCGTTCACAGACCACCAGTTGGGTCGGCGCACCGAGCCCGGCCAGTTCCAGCAGGCCGGGCAGCCGCAGCGTCTTGACCAGCAGTTGCAGGTAGGCGCGGCAGTGGGTGGCGTCCTCGACGAGCAGCTTCAGATCCTCGTCGGACGGGCCGTCGGCGGGCCCACTGACCGGCAGGGTGGCCAGCCGGCGCGCGCCGGGCAGCTTGAGGATGCGCGGCCCGAGCAGGCGGGCAGCGATCAGGGCCGGTCCGCCGAGGATGAACTTGAGCACCGTCTCGTACTTCGACAGCGAGTGGTGCGGCCAGCCGCCGGCGGGTGCGATGGCGGTGAGGGTACGGGCGCGCCCGCGCCGTTCCAGCTCGAAGCCGACCCACCCGCCCAGCGAGTTGCCGACGATGTGCGCGGTCCGCCAGCCCAGCTCGTCCATCCGGCGTTCGACGTCGTCCACCAGCGCGTGGGTGTCGAGGAGCCACGTCGGGGACGGGGCGCCTCCACAGTGGCCCACCATGGTCGGCGCGTACACCTCGAAGCGGCCGGTGTCGGCGAGCTGCGCGGCCACTGTGCGCCAGACGTTCTGGGAGCACAGGAACGGGTGCAGCAACAGGATCGGCTCGCCCGACCCGGCGTGAATCGGCTCTCGCAGTGCCATGCGCCGACCATAAGGTGATACCGGCGGTATCGCAAGAACCCCGTGGTGCCGATCGAAGCCGTCGGCCCGCTCGGTTAGGGTCTGCGGTCGTGACGCGCCCCGTAACGGTCAGCACCGTCAACGTCAACGGCATCCGCGCCGCGGTCAGGCAGCGCTCCGCGGAGAACCTCGGCCTGCTGGCGTGGTTCAAGGAGACGGTGGCCGACGTGGTGTGTCTGCAGGAGACCCGCGCCGACGACGAGCAGCTGGCCGACGCGCTGGCCCCGGTCCTGGCCGACGGCTGGCAGCTGGCGTCAGCGCCGCCGCACGTCAAGGGCCGCAACGGCGTCGCGCTGCTGTCCCGATCGGCCCTCGACGACGTCCGGATCGGTTGCGGATCGGACGAATTCGCCGCACACGGGCGCTACCTTGAGGTTGACACCGCCGGAGTGACGGTGGCCAGTGTGTACGTCCCGACCGGTGAGGCCGAGACGGATCGTCAGCTGGAGAAGGAACGGTTCATGGCCGCGGTCGGGGAGCGGATGGCGGCACTGCTGGCGGATGCGGCCCGGGGCGGGAACGAGGCCGTGCTGTGCGGTGATTGGAACATCGCCCACACCGAGAACGACATCAAAAACTGGAAGGGCAATCTCAAGAAGGCGGGCTTCCTGCCGCAGGAGCGTCGGTGGCTCACCGAGCTGCTGGCCACCGGATGGGTGGACGTGGTGCGCCGCGCGCACCCCGACGTCGCGGGCCCGTACGCGTGGTGGTCATGGCGCGGCAAGGCATTCGACAACGACGCGGGCTGGCGCATCGACTATCACCTGGCCACGCCCGGCGTGGCCGAGCGGGTCACCGCGGTGCGCACCGAACGCCCGCAGGCCTATGCGTTGCGCTGGTCCGACCACTGCCCGGTGACCGTGCACTACGGGTGACATGCGGGTGCGGCCGCTCAGCAGCCCGCGCGATCCGCTCCGGCAGCGCTTTCGATGGGGCGTTCGAGGGCGCTGCGGACCACGTCGTGAACCCGAGGGTCCCAGGTCAGCCCCGTCGACCAGGGCAGGCCCGCCTGGTCGGAGACGAAAATGCTGTGGGTGTCGTCGAAGGTGACACACCGACGGTGCGGCAAGACCCGGGCACTGATGTCGGTGGCCAGCGCACTTGTCGTGGCGACCAGGCCGTCGTTGGGCCAGACCGTCGGGTTGGCGGGGTTGCCCTCGGGTGCGGTGAACCGGTTGCCGGCGATCAGGGTCACCGGGATTCCGTCCAGCACCCCGGCCTGATACTCGTTCCAGCCATCCGGCCCCATCAGGAAGGCCTGGTTGACCTCGCGGCCGGATCCCGCCATCAGGCGTTGTACCTCGGCCTGCATGCCGTCCATGGCGGCCTCACAGAACCGATCGCCCAGGCAGTCGGCCTTCGGTGTGATGCCGTTGGCGTAGTCGGACAGATACGAACCCTGCCAGGGGGTGCCGATGGTGGTCAGGGATCGGATCCGGATGGGTGAGCCGAGGTTCTGCAGCACTCGGAACGCCGAACGCGAGTACAGCCCGCCCATTGAGTGGCCGACCACGTCGATCTCGGTGACGCCGTAGGTGTCGTGCAGGTAGGTCAGGAAGCGGGCCAGATGCTCACCGGCGGTGTCGATGCTGGCGGTGGAGTCCACCGTCATGATCTCCGGCAGCGTGATCGGGCAGTCGCCGAATGCGCCGAAGCCACCCTGGGCGACCACCGGTCCGCGGCCGGCCATCGCCGGTGAGGTGAATACCCGGTGGCCGTGGTCGAGGAGATCCTGGCGCAACGCGGTGTCGGTGTTGCCGGCCGCCAACCCCGATCTGCACGCCTGATCGGGCGTAGTGAACGGGCTGGTGGCATCCCCGCCGGACACGATGACGACCGCGCGGCCCTCGGGTTGCGGTGCGCCGTGGGCGGTTCCGGCGCCCAACAACGCCGCGCCGGCGAGCATGGTGACACCCGTGAGAAGCCGGGCGCCGACGCGAACTGGGACCCGCTTCAAGGACCTGAGCACGCCGTAACAGTATTCGGGTCGCGGCCGAGATGGCGCAGGATGTGAGCGAGGTCGTCATCGGTGTCCTGGCTGTGCAGGGCGCGCGCGAACGGGAAGTCGTCGGCATCGCGGACATCTCCGTCCGGAACGGCCATGACGACGGGTAGGGCGGCGGCGAGGACCACGGAGGGCAGGGTGTACGGGATCCGAAGTGTCGCCGCGACATCCCAGCCGTGGGCGAGGGAATAGACGAAATGAAATCCCGCTGCGGTCCGGCCGGGGACGGAAATGCCGGGGCCGAGTTCGGGTAGCGCGAACGCAGTGTCGTCGATGTCCTCGGCGGCGAAGGCGGTCAAGGCTTCCTGGGCTGCGGTGGCGTAGGTGCCGGCCGGATCGGATGCGACCGCCGCGGCGAAAGGCTCGGTGCGCCACACGGAGAGGTCGGCGCCGTGGCCACGCGCCGCGGCGGCGAAGCCGTGGTGCTGGGCGGTCATGTGGGCGAGCAGATCGGCCAGAGTCCATCCGGCGCACGGCGTCGCCAGCGTCAGATGTTCGGTTCGGACGCCGGCCACGACGTCGATCGAGGCGTGGACCGCGGTGCGGTGATGATCCCTGAAAGTAAGCATATGCATACGATAGGCGAATGCTTACCATTGTTCAATGCTTATGATTCGCCGGTGGGTGAGACGGCACGGCCACGGCGGGACCTCGCGGCGATGCTGGCGCCGCTGATGCGCGAACTGCTCGCCGCCGAGGAGCCGGTGCTCGCCGAGCACGGCCTCACGATGTGGGGATATGCGGTGCTCTCGGCTCTCGACGAAGCGGTGTTTCGCACCCAGGCGGCCCTTGCCGAGGCCATCCACGCCGACAAAACACGCATCATCCGTACCCTCGACGAGTTGCAGAACGACGGCCTCATCGAGCGGTGCCCCGATCCCGAGGACCGTCGGGTGCGGCTGCTGGCGATCACCGACCGCGGGCGCGACCGTAAGGCCGCCGTCCAGGCCGACATCCAGCGCGGCGAGGAACGGTGGCTGGGCCGACTGACCCCGGAGGAACGCCGGGTCTTCCTGCGCGCGCTGCGTCGCATGACCCCGGGATGACGCGGCCGGTGCCAGTGGGAAGATGACACCATCATGACCGAAACCGCCAAGCCCGTCGTGTTCTCGGGCGCTCAACCCACCTCCGACTCCCTTCATCTGGGCAACGCGCTGGGGGCCGTCAGCCAGTGGGTGAGCCTGCAGGACGGCAACGACGCGTACTTCTGCGTCGTCGATCTGCACGCGATCACCGTCGCTCAGGATCCGGCGACGCTGCGGCGACGCACCCTGGCCACCGCCGCGCAGTACCTTGCCCTGGGCGTCGACCCCGACCGCGCCACCGTCTTCGTCCAGAGCCACGTCCCCACCCACTCCGAATTGGCTTGGGTACTGGGCTGTTTCACCGGGTTCGGACAGGCGTCGCGGATGACGCAGTTCAAGGACAAATCGCAGAAGCAGGGCGCCGAGGCCACCACGGTCGGGCTGTTCACCTATCCGGTGCTGATGGCAGCCGACGTCCTGCTTTACGACACCGATCTGGTGCCCGTCGGCGAGGACCAACGCCAGCACCTCGAGCTCGCCCGCGACCTCGCCCAACGCATCAACGCCCGCTTCCCCGGCACCTTCGTCGTGCCCGAGGCGATGATCCCGACGGCCACCGCCAAGATCTACGATCTGCAGGACCCGACGGCGAAGATGAGTAAGTCCGCCGACACCGACGCCGGCTTGATCAGCTTGCTCGACGATCCGGCCAAGACCGCCAAGAAAATTCGGTCGGCGGTGACTGACAGCGAACGCGAGATCCGCTTCGACCGTGAGGCCAAACCAGGGGTGTCGAACCTGCTGACCATCCAGTCTGCGGTCACCGGCGCCGACGTCGACAAGCTGGTCGAGGGGTACGCGGGCCGCGGCTACGGCGATCTGAAGAAGGAGACCGCCGAGGCGGTCGTCGAGTTCGTCACACCGATCAAAAACCGGGTCGACGAGCTGCTCGCCGACCCGGCCGAGCTCGAAGGTGTTTTGGCGCGCGGAGCGCAGCGGGCCCGCGAGGTGTCTGGCGAGACGCTGCGCCGGGTATATGAGCGGCTAGGGTTCCTGGCGTCGCGCTAACCGGAGGGGGTCGGATGACCGAGAAACCCGCATCACCCGACTCCGAGGACAAACCCGGATTGGTGGAGCGCCTGCGGGCCCGGATGCCGTGGTTCGACCATGTGATGCGGGCGCAGCAGCGCTACAACGAATCCAAAGGCGACTTCTACGCCGCCGGCGTCACCTACTTCACCATCTTCGCGTTGTTCCCGCTGCTGATGCTCGGATTCTCGGTCGGTGGCTTTGTGCTGGCCAATCAACCCGAGCTGCTCGAGGCGGTGGAGGACCGCATCCGTGCCACCGTCAGCGGAGAACTCGGGCAGCAGCTCATCGAGCTGATGGACTCGGCGATCAAATCGCGCGGCACCGTCGGTGTCATCGGGTTGGCGACGGCGGCCTGGGCCGGCCTGGGCTGGATGGCGAATCTACGCGAGGCGCTCAGCCAGATGTGGGGTCTGTACCGCGACGAGTTGCCCGGCTTCCTCAAGACCAAGCTTTCGGATCTGGTGGCGCTGCTGACCACGTTCGCCGCCATCATCGTGACCCTCGCGCTGACCGCGCTGGGCAACACCTCGGTGATGGCAAGCCTGCTGGCACGCTTCGGGATCGATGACGCACCGGGCCTGAGTCTGCTGCTGCGGGTCGCCTCGATCGTCGTCGCGGTGATGGTGTCGTGGGCGCTGTTCACCTACATGATCTTCCGGCTGCCTCGGGAATCGGTGAGTTTCCGCAGCAGCGTGCGGGCCGGGCTGATCGCGGCGGTGGCATTCGAGATCTTCAAGTTCTTCGCGACGGTCTACCTGCAGTCGGTGCTCACCGGCCCGGCCGGCGCGACTTTCGGTCCGGTGCTCGGTCTGATGGTGTTCGCCTACATCGTGTCTCGGTTGATCCTGTTCTCCACTGCGTGGGCGGCCACGATGCCGGAGAACATGGTCGAGGAAACGATCGAGGCGCCGGTGCCGGCGGTCATCAACAACCGGATCGTGGAGCGGCCCGGGCTGCAGGTTTGGCAGGCGGCCGCCGCTGCGGCGACGGGCGCGCTGGCGGCGGCCGGTCTGTCCCGTTGGCGCCGGCGTTAACGGGCGGGCCGGCGGTTCAAGGCGCGCGCCCCCATGATCAGGACGAACACGATGATCGCGCCGATGACCCCGACCCCGATCCGCACCGGCGTCGCGTCGACATCGGGAAGTACGGCGTTGGCGGTCGCCGTCGTGCCCGCGGTGGCCGGATCCGGCCTGGTGACCCCCAAGGACGGGTCGGGTTCGATCAGGGTGCCGACCTTGGTACCCGGCGCGGTGGCGTAGCCGTAGTCGAGCAGCCGGGCGGCCTGCTCCCAGGGGGCGATCGGTTGCCGCGTTCCCCGCAGCAGCACCGCCACCAGGCGGCGGCCGTCGCGATCGGCGGCGCCGACGAATGTCTGCCCGGCGTCGTCGGTGTAACCGGTCTTCCCGCCCAGGGCGCCCGGATAGTTGGCGAGCAGCTTGTTGTCGTTCTCGATGGGATAGCCTGCGCCGTCGCGGCCCGGGAAGTCGAAAGACCGGGTGGCGACGATGTCGGTGAAGACCGGGTTCTGCCAGGCGTACCGGTAGAACAGGCCGATGTCGTAGGCCGAGGTACTCATGCCGGGCCCGTCCAGGCCCGACGGGGTGGCCACCCTGGTGTCCCGCGCACCCAGCTTGCCTGCGGTCACGTTGATCTTGTTCAGGGCGGTTTGCATCCCGCCCATCTGCATGGCCAGCGCGTGCGCGGCGTCGTTGCCCGAGTACATCAGCAGGCCGTGCAGGAGGTCGTTGACCGAGTAGTGCCCGCCCGGCCCGACGCCGACCTTGGTGCCCTCTTGTGCGGCGTCCTCCTCGGTGCCCGGGACCACTTTGTGCAGCGGCAGGTCGGTGATCGCCTGCATCGCGGTGAGAACCTTGATGACGCTGGCCGGGCGGTGCCGGCCGTGCGGGTCGCGCGCGGCGATGACATCCCCGGTGTCTAAGTCGGCGACCAGCCACGCCTCGGCGGAGACATCGCCGGGCACCGGCGGCGATCCGGGCGCGGCGATGATGCCGCAGCCGGACAGGGCGTCGCCGCCCAGCGGTGTGGGCGGGACCGGAAGCGGAGCCGGGGGCTCACCCACCTCGGGGATCTCCGAGGCGTCCACCGCGGGCGGTGTCGACACCCGATAGGGGCAGGTGTTCGCTTCCACCGCGGGATCGGGTTGGGCCGCAGCGACCGGGGCCAGCGTCATCATCGCGACGCTGACCAGCGCCGACGCTCGCACCAAGAGTGTCCGTAAGGTGGCCATCGTCTGCGCAGATTAGGCGATCGGCGGTGCCCGATCGGGGAGCCACGCGGGTGACGGATGTGAATGGAGTTTCGGATGTGGCTGGAGGGGGTAGTGCGCGGGAGCGCGCGCGGCCGGTCGGCCACCGTCGGTAACTAGGCTGGCTTACATCGGTGAAACTCCCTGACACCGAACCCCCGCACACACCGGTGAAACGCGAAGGGCGTGCATGTTCATAGTTGTTCTCGGCTCGATCCTGGCGTTGATGCACCTGTACGTGTGGAAGCGGACGGTCAGGGACACCACCGAACCGGGCCACGTCAGACGGTGGGGGTCCGGGCTGGTCGCGGCACTGCTGCTGCTGTTGCTGGCCGCCTTGCTGGTGCCCCGGGTGTTCGGCGTCGCGGAATCGGGGTGGCTCGCCTGGCCGGGGTATTTGTGGTTCGGCCTGCTCACCTATCTGTTCCTGGCGTTGCTGGTGCTCGAGCCGGTGCGGCTGGCGCTGCGGATCCGCCGGTCCCGCCGGGCTCCGGCCCCGGTCGCCGCGGCTCCGGACACTCCGGCTCCGGACACTCCGGCCCCGGTCGCCGCGGCTCCGGACACTCCGGCTCCGGACACTCCGGCTCAGGACGCCCCGGCTCAGGACGCCCAGGCGCGGGTCGACCGGCGGCTTTTCCTGGCCCGGGCGTCGGCGGTGGCCGCGGGTGCGGCTGCCGTCGGACTGACCGGCGCCGGTGTCGCGTCCGCGCTAGGGCCACCACAACTGTTGCAGGTTCCGGTCCGGCTGCCCCGGCTGGACCGGGCGTTCGACGGGTACCGCGTGGCGGTGGTGGCCGACATCCATCTGGGGCCACTGCTCGGACGCGCCCACACCGAGCGCATCGTGCGGATCATCAACGAGACCGAGCCGGACCTGGTCGCCGTCGTCGGTGACGTGGTCGACGGCACCGTCGAGGAATTGGGCCCCGCCGCCGGGCCGCTCGGGGACCTTTCGGCGCGCGACGGCGCGTTCTTCGTCACCGGTAATCACGAGTACTTCGTCGACGACACCGCCGAGTGGATTCGGGAATTGGAACGTCTCGGACTGCAGCCCCTGCGCAACGAGAACACCCGGATCCGGCGGGGTGCTGCCGCGTTCGACCTCGCCGGCGTCAACGACGTCGCCGGTGCCCAGCGGTCTGATCCGCCGGATTTCGACCGCGCGCTCGCCGGTGCGGACAGCGGCGGACCGACGATCCTGCTGGCCCACCAACCGGTCCAGGTGACAGAAGCGGCCGCGCGCGGCGTCGATCTGCAGCTGTCCGGGCACACCCATGGCGGGCAGATGTGGCCGTTTCACTACGTTGTCGCACTGGCGCAGCCGTCGTTGGCCGGGTTGTCGCAGGTCCAGGACACCCAGCTCTACGTCACCCGGGGCGCGGGGTTCTGGGGGCCGCCGGTGCGCATCGGCGCCCCGCCCGACATCAGCCTGCTCACGCTGCGGTCCGCCGACGTTTAGCGATCGGACCGTCGGGTAAATCTCAGCAAGTTCACGGCCAACTCCGACGGTTTTGCTCAGGTGCGGACAGCACGCTGAAGTGACCAGGACATCCGCGGGAGGAGCGTTGACATGACGAATAGGAGCGCCTCCGCCGTGGTGCGGATCGACCGGCACCCGGCCTTCCAGGCAAGCGAGCGCCGTTCCCGCGAGTTCGAAGAGGCCATGCGGCGCCACCCCTGCTTCCAGTCCCGCGCCACCCCCCTGGTGCCGCAGCCCGCGCCGCCCCTGCGGCTGGCGTAGGCGCGCGGAAGGGGCGCCCCTGGTGGTGGGGGCGCCCCTTTTCGTGTCGGTGCCTAACGGCGCTGTTGGTTGGTATGTGGTGAGGAAGGCTGGGCGGCGAGCAGGCGGGCGCTGACCTCACGCATCTCCACCTTGCGGATCTTGCCCGTCACCGTCATCGGGAACTCCTCGACCAGATGGACATAGCGCGGGATCTTGTAGTGCGCGAGCTTGCCGGCGGCGAAGTCCCGCACTGCGGCGGCGTCGAGCCCCGGGCGTCCCGGGCGCATCCGGATCCAGGCGCACAACTCCTCGCCGTATCGGGCGTCGGGAACCCCCACCACTTGGGCGTCCTCGATATCGGGGTGGGTGTACAGGAACTCCTCGATCTCGCGGGGATAGATGTTCTCCCCACCGCGGATCACGACGTCCTTGATCCGGCCGACGATGTTGCAGTAGCCGTCCGGTCGCATCACGGCCAGATCACCGGTGTGCATCCAGCCCTCGGCGTCGATCGCGTCCCGGTGGTATCTGTTCGTCGCATCCGCAGAAGTCGTCGCATCCGAAGAAGACTTCGCGTCCGCAGAAGTCGTCGCGTCCGCAGAAATCGTGGCCTTGTCGTTCCAGTAACCGAGCATCACCGAGTACCCGCGGGTGCAGAACTCCCCGGGCGTGCCGCGCTCGACGACCGCACCGGTGTCCGGGTCGACGATCTTGATCTCGACGTGCGGGTGGACCCGTCCGATCGAGGACGTCCGGCGCTCCAGGTCGTCGTCGATGAGGGTCTGGCACGACACCGGGGAAGTCTCGGTCATGCCGTATGCGATCGAGATCTCCGACATGTTCATCTCCTCGACGCAGCGCTTCATCACCTCTACCGGGCAGATGGCGCCGGCCATGATGCCGGTCCGCAGCGACGACAGGTCCCGCTCGGCGAACTCGGGATGACTTTGCATCGCGATGAACATCGTCGGCACCCCGTAGACCGCGGTGCACCTTTCGGTTTCGATCGCGCGCAGGGTCAGCGCGGGATCGAAGGCCGGTGCCGGGATGACCATCGTCGCACCGTGTGTGGTGACGCCCAGGTTTCCCATCACCATGCCGAAGCAGTGGTAGAAGGGCACCGGGATGCACAGCCGGTCGCCCGGCGTGAGGCGGATCTGTTCGGTGACGAAGTAGCCGTTGTTGAGGATGTTGCGGTGCGACAGGGTCGCGCCTTTCGGGAAACCCGTTGTGCCGGACGTGTACTGGATGTTGATCGGATCACGGTTGGACAGCGACGCACCGCGGTCGCGCAGTAGCGCGTCGTCGACCCGGCCGGCCGCGGCGCGCAGGTCGTCCCAGTCCAGGCCGCCGATGAACACAACGCGTTGCAGCGCAGGGACATCCGGGCGCACCTCGTCGACCATCGCGACGTAGTCCGAGGTCTTGAACTCGGTGGCCGAGATCAGCGTCGCGACGCCGGACTGGTTGAGCACGTAGCGTAGTTCGTGGGTGCGGTAGGCCGGGTTGATGTTGACCAGGATCGCGCCGATCTTGGCGGTTGCGTACTGCGTGATCGTCCATTCCGGGCAGTTCGGTGCCCAGATACCGATCCGGTCCCCGCTCTGGATACCCAGCGACATCAAACCCTTGGCGACAGTGTCGATTTCCCGGTCGAGTTCGGCGTAGGTCCAGCGCCGGCCGCCGGCGACGTCGACGAGCGCTTCTCGGTCGGGGTGGGTCGCCGCGATCCGTTCGAAGTTCGCGCCGATGGTCTCCTCGATGATCGCGGTGTCGGTCGGGCCGGCGTCATAGGATTCGTTCGTCATTTCACCAGATCCTCGTAGCGGTATTCGGAGTCGATGGCCTGCCCGGCCTGATGCGCGTCCTGCTCTCGGCGGCGTAGCTCCACCCGGCGGATCTTGCCCGAGATCGTCTTCGGCAGGTCGAAGAATTCCACCCGGCGCACCTTGAGATACGGCGCGAGGTGGTCACGGGAGTACTCCAGGATCGCTCTGGCCGTATCCTCGTCCGCGCTCCACCCGTCGGCGAGAGCGATGTAGGCCTTCGGTACGGCCAGCCGGGTGTCGTCGGGTTGGGGCACCACGGCGGCCTCCACCACCGCGGGATGCTCGATCAGCACGCTCTCCAGTTCGAACGGCGACACCTTGTAGTCCGAGGACTTGAACACGTCGTCGGTGCGGCCGATGTAGGTGATGTAGCCGTCGGCGTCGCGGGCGGCTACGTCACCGGTGTGGTAGTAGCCGTCGCGCATCACCAGCGCATTGCGGTCGTCGTCGCCGAGGTAGCCGGTCATCAGGTTCAGCGGGGTCTGGCTCAGGTCCAGGCAGATCTCACCCTCGTCGGAGGGGTCCCCGGTCAGCGGGTCGACCAGCACGACGGGCACACCCGGCATCGGTCGTCCCATCGAGCCGGCCTTGACCGGCTGACCGGGGGTGTTGCCGATCTGCAGGGTGGTCTCGGTCTGACCGAACCCGTCGCGGATCGTCAGGCCCCACGCCCGTTGCACTGCGCCGATCACCTCGGGGTTGAGCGGCTCTCCGGCGCCCAGAACCTCGCGCAGGCCTTCGGGGCGCTCGCCGAGGTCGGCCTGGATCAGCATTCGCCACACCGTCGGCGGTGCGCAGAACGTGTTCACCCCGGCCCGGCGCAGCTGGCCCAGCAGCGCAGCCGCGTCGAAACGGGGGTAGTTGTAGACGAAGATCGTGGCCTCGGCGATCCAGGGCGCGAAGAAGCAACTCCACGCATGCTTGGCCCACCCCGGCGAACTGATCGCCAGGTGCACGTCACCGGGCCGCACCCCGATCCACGCCATCGTCGTCAGGTGGCCTAGGGGATAGCTGATCTGAGAGTGCTCGACAAGCTTGGGCTTGCTGGTGGTGCCCGAGGTGAAATAGACCAGCAGCGGATCGTCGGCCTCGGTCTGCGCGTCATGCGACGCGCCGGCTTCGACAGCGGCGGTGTCGGCATAGTCGTGCCAACCCGCAATCGGTTCGCCGACGGCGATGCGCACGTAATCGCCGGGCACCGCGGCGAACTTCGCGGTGTCGGCGGAGTTGGCGATCACGAACCCCGCTGCACCCCGGCTGATCCGGTCGACCAGGTCGAAGGGGCCCAGCGCGGCGGTCGTCGGCATGATCACCGCGCCCAGCTTGGCCACCGCCAGCATGCACTCCCACAGTTGCACCTGGTTGCCCAGCATCAGGATGACCCGATCGCCCTTGCCGACCCCGAGTCCGTGCAGCCAGCACGCCACCTGATCGGACCGACGTGCCATCTGGTCGAACGTGATCTTCTGTTCGGACCCGTCCTCTTCGACGATCCACAGGGCGACCCGGTCGTTGCCCGTCGCGATGGCGTCGAACCAGTCGGTGGCCCAGTTGAACGTCCCGGGGATCCGCGGCCACTCGAAGGTCTCCACGGCCTTGTCGTAGTCGGCCATGACCTCGACGAGATGATCGCGGGCGTTACGCAGGGCACGGAACACATCGGTGTTGGTCGCCATGACCAATAGGATCTAGGTCACAGTCGTCCGTCCACCACCCCCGAAAGAGGGTAGGAGCCATGTCCGCCCCGTCGTCCTTGCTGCGGCCCCGCGACTCCGACGCGGTGCGCGCCGAGTTGCGCCGGATCGCGCTGCTCGGCGATGTCCCGGTGATGTTTGGCGGCGAGGTGCACGGTGACACGCTGGTGATCACCGAGTACCACGGCGTCCGCACCGGTGGGCTGCGTGGGTTGGCGGTGCGGTCGAACTCCGGGCTGGGCGGGGCGAGCATGGTTGCCGGACGCCCGCTGTCGGTCGCCGACTACCGCAACGCGTCCACCATCACCCATGACTACGACGGGCCGGTGCTCTCCGAGGGCATCCAGTCGGTGCTGGCGGTTCCGGTCCTGGTCGACGGACACGCGAGGGCGATGCTGTACGGCGCATACCGCACCGGCGCACCGTTCGGCGGACGCGTCGCCGATCTCGTGGTCGATTCGGCGCGACGCCTCGCCGAGGAGTTCCGGATCCGCGACGAGGTGGACCGGCGGCTGCGGATGCGCGACGCGGAGCTGGCCAACAGCGGGGAGGGCGGGCCCGACGCCGAGGTCCTCCGCGCCGTGCACGCCGAGCTGCGGCGCCTCGCCGTCGACGCGCCGGCCGGACTGCAGGAGCGGTTGCGGGCGCTGGCCGACGCGTTGTCCGGTCCGGCCGCCGAGCCGGATGCAGTCGCGCCGCTCACCGCTCGCGAACTCGACGTGCTGGCTCAGGTTGCCCTCGGATGCACGAATCTCGAAGCCGCGCAACGTCTGTCGCTGAAGACCGAGACGGTCAAGAGTTATCTGCGCAGCGCGGCCACCAAGCTCGGCACCAGCAGCCGCTACGAATCGGTGTCGAAGGCGCGCCGGCTGCGGTTGCTCCCCTGACCGGAAAAAGGGGCACCTCCCCGGGGGAAGGGAGGTGCCCCTTGTCTGTGTCGCCGCTTCGCTGGTGTGAGCCTCAGCGGACGTCGACCTCAGCGGACGTCGACGTAGTAGACCTTGCCGGTGATGACCTGCTGGGATGCGCTGTCGTCGCCCTGCACAGTGGAGCGGATGTCGCCGCCCGGCTGCACTGCGGCGACGGTGGCCTGCGACAGCGGCGTGCCGGTCAGGTTGTTCACGATGACGCGGTTGCCGTCGGCCTCGAGTCGGCTGATCGTGTCCTGTGCGTCACCTCCGGTCGGCGCGGCCGCGGCGGGGGACGCCAATCCGATGACGGCTCCGGTCAAAGCTGCTGCGGCGGCGGTGGGGATGATGAGATTCAACATGTCCGTTCCTGCTTCCTGGCTTGGCTCTGCCCGGATAAACCGGACCGCGATGGTTCTTCATTTCAGTTGGCAGGATTTGAATGCCGATTGGCAGGAATCCGATTCCGGTGGGGGTTAGCCGGAACAGACCGATGGCGGTCAGCGCGGTTGCTTAGTGGGGTCGGTGGAACCAAGGTAGGTGCATGAGCATCTTCACCACCACCGACGGCACCGACATCTTCTACAAGGACTGGGGGTCGGGGCAGCCCATCGTGTTCAGTCACGGGTGGCCGCTGTCCTCCGACGACTGGGACACCCAGATGCTGTTCTTCCTGCAGCAGGGCTACCGCGTGATCGCCCACGACCGACGTGGCCACGGGAGGTCCACCCAGACTCCGGACGGACACGACATCGACCACTACGCCGACGATCTCGCCGAACTCACCGCTCACCTCGACCTGCACGACGCGATTCACGTCGGGCATTCGACCGGCGGCGGCGAGGTGGTGCGCTACCTGGGCCGTCATGGTGAGAGCCGGGTCGCCAAGGCCGCGCTGATCAGTGCGGTCCCACCGTTGATGGTCCGCACCGAGAGCAATCCCGAGGGCACGCCCAAAGACGCCTTCGACGGTCTGCAGGCCCAACTGCTCGCCAACCGCTCGGTGTTCTACCGTGCACTGGCCGCCGGACCCTTCTACGGGTTCAACCGTCCCGGGGTGGAGCCGCAGGAGGCCATCATCGAGAACTGGTGGCGCCAGGGGATGATGGGTGACGCGTACTCGCACTACGACGGTATCGTCGCGTTCTCCCAAACCGACTTCACCGAGGACCTCAAGAAGATCACGGTGCCGGTTCTGGTGATGCACAGCGAGGACGACCAGATCGTGCCCTACGTCGCGTCCGGGCCGAAGTCCGCCGAACTGTTGCAGAACGGAATTCTCAAGACCTACAAAGACTTTCCGCACGGGATGCCGACCACGCACGCCGAGACCATCAACGCCGACCTGCTCGGCTTCCTCAGAGGGTAGGTGGTCCAGCCTCGCCGAAGGTGCATCCAGCCTCACCGAAGGTGCATCCAGCGTAGTGCTGGGCCCTGCGCCGCTACCCAGGATGCACTTTCGGCGCCGGACGGTGGGTTCCCCAGCGCTACAGCGTGATCCAGCCGAGGTGTGGCGAGCCGATGCTGCCCATCCAGAGCCGCCCGCCGGATTCGACCACACCGGTCACCATGCTGAAGTCGGGGTGGGTGGTGCGCATACCCGCGACGGCGGCACCGCTGTCGGCGTCGAAAGCGACCACCCACACCACGGGCTGCGGTTTCGGCTGGATGCGGGCCGGTAGGCGCCACACCAGCTTGCGCAGTAGAGGCGGGCCTGCGGCCAGCCGGTCGGCCAGCGGATTGGCCGGTGTGACCATCGCACACCAGATCCGGCCGTCGGGACCGGTGGAGAGGTTGTCGGGCATCGCGGGCAGATTCACCGCCAACGGTGTCAGGGTGCCGGCCGCGGGTCCGGTCAGCCAGTACTTCGACAGCCGGCGGCCCTGTGTCTCGGCGAGCACCAACGCCGATCCGTCCGCGGTCGGCGTCACGCCGTTGGCGAAGTACAGACCGTCCAGCAGCGTGGAGACCTGACCGTCCGGGTCGAGCCGGTGCAACGCGCCGCGCCCGCGCGCCTCGAGGATCGCGCCGAGGTAGTCGCCCACGGTGAAGGCGCTCGTGGACTCGGTGAAATAGATTGTGCCGTCCGCGGTTTCGGTGACGTTCGAGCAGAACTGCAGCGTACGTCCGCCGATGGAGTCCACCAGAGTCTCGATCTGGCCGGTGCCGGGGTCCATCGCCAGCAGGCCGCGCGGGCTGTCGCAGATCAGCAGCCGCCCGTCGCGCGCGAAGGTCAGCCCGAGTGGGCGGCCCCCGGTGTTCGCGACGACCGCGGGTGCACTGCCGTCGGGCTGTAGCCGCACGATGCCACCATCGAGGGCGCCGGTCCACAGGTTGCCGTCCGCATCGACGACGACGTCTTCGGGCTCACCTCCCGGCACGACGACCAGCGTGACGTCTGCGGACGGGACATCGGGCAGTGCCGCGACGGGCGGCGCCTGCCATCGGACTGGGTCGATCGGCGGCTTGGTCATGACCCGAGTCTGCCGAACTGCTCCGGCGAGCGCCCTCTCATCACGAACGGAAATGCTCGTTCGGCCGCAGAAGGAGGCCTACATCGCCGGTGCTTCGGAATTGCTGGGCGTCTTGTGCTGTGAAGCGATGTCGCCGAACCGGCGTTTGATGTACTCGGCAGCGCGAACGGCGATCGCCTGTACCGTGCTGGTCGGGTTGACCGCCGCGCCGGACGGCAGCGAACTGGCATCCGCGATGATCAGGTTGGGGATCTCCCACGTCTGATTCCATTTGTTGGTCACCGAGTCGGCGGGCGAGTTACCCATCCGGCAGGTGCCCATGATGTGCCAACCAGGCGGCGGACCCGAGATCCCACCGATTCCGGTACTCGCCGTGTCCGTCACCCGGCCGGCCGCGTGTGCTGCTTCGTGCGCGCGAAGGCGGCCCCATTCGATCAACCGGCGGTCGTTCTCGTGCAGCACATAGTTGACACTGGGTACCGGAAGGCCGCTCGAGTCGGTGACGGTCTCGTCGAGGGTGACCCGATTGTGTTCCATGGGGATGTCTTCGCCCTGCACGTAGATCAGTGCGTGGTGGCCGAAGTGCCGGTCGAAGAAATCTCGGTGGTCGGCACCCCAGGGGGCGACATTTCCGGTGTTGGTGCCCAGCGCGCTGTTCGCTGCGCCGAGTGCCGTGCCGACCTGGAGGGAGAATCCGTTGACGAATCCCCTCGAGGTGTCGGTGTCGTAGAACTGTTGCGAGTACAGCACTGCGGGTTCGGGTCCCTTGAAGCCTTCCAACGGTTCGTCGAACCAGAAGTCCTCGAAGGACCAGCTGTGAAACGTCAGGTGCGTCCCCACCAGGCCGTTGCTGTTGGCCAGCCCATCGGGGTGGCCGGCTTGGGCGGACATCAGCATCAACCGTGGCGTGCCGATGGCGGTGGCGGCCAGAACCACGATCTGCGCCCGCACCTCGTGTCGGTCGCCGCTGGTCCTGTCGATGTAGACGGCACCGCGGGCCCGGCCGCGTTCGGTGGTGATCTGTTCGACCCGAGCGTTCGTCCGCAGCGCAACCCCGTTGTTCAGTGCCTTGGGCCAGTAGGTGGTGTCGACGGAATTGATGGAATGCCGAGGGCAGCCTGCCAGACACGAGCCACACGAGTTGCAGGGGAGCCGCCCGTCCTTGGGCTTCGTCAGGATCGCGTTGTCGGCCGGCCACCAGTGCCACCCGAGTCTGTCGAAACCGGAAGCCATCCGATTGCCGACTTTGCCGCCCGGACTGGCCGGTCCCCATCCCGGTGGACGCGGTGGGTTGCCGGGATCCCCGGCGCGCCGCCCGACGCCGATCTCGGCGTCGTTGATGTCGTAGTACGGCGCCAGTTCCTCGTAGCTGATCGGCCAATCGATCGTGCCACCCATGCCGTGCTCGGTGCCTTTACGGAAGTCGACGGGCTTGAAGCGCGGCCACGCACCGGCGTAGTGCAGGGTCGTTCCGCCGACGCCGTTCATCATCTGTGGTGCGGCGTTGCCGGTGACGACGTAATCCTCCGGCCACTGTCGAACTGACGGGTGCCAGTCGAATGCGCGCAACCGTTCCAGTTCCCACCCGTCGTAGAAATGGGGGTGGTCCATCGGATGAAGCCAGTCCCCCTGCTCGAGGCAGATGACGCGGATGCCGGCATCGCTCAGTCGCTTGCTGATCGCGGCGCCGCTGGCCCCCGATCCGATGACAAGTACATCTGTTTCGGAGAAAGTTGCCACGGTGATCTCTCTTTCAGGGAGTGCCGCTGCTGGCGACACGGAGGGCGTCGACTGTGCTGTCTGCGTCGAAGGGTGCTGTGCCGCCCTGGATGAGCCAGGCGCTCTCGACGGTCTCGTTCGGTCCGGCGAGTGTGTCGGGTAGCGCCACCCGCACGACGTCCTCGGTGCATTGATACGTCCCCTGTACGCGGCTCAGGAGTTCTTCGTCCCAGTCGTCGATGGTGTCGGCGTAGCCGTAGGGCTGCGGGCTGATCCGGTAGTCGCGCCCCGCCGGCGACTGGGCGTTGATCGCGGAGATCACCGCCGGCCGTGAGTAATACGCGTGGTAGACGAGGTCGCGCAACCGGCTGAACTCCTCGACGTGTTCGCGTTCCAGTTGTGCGACGGCCGTCACCCGGGCCGCTTCGTCGGATCGGGTGAAGTCAGCGCCGAGCCACTCTGCGACACAAGCGATGTGATCGACCGAGACGAAGGGGTACCACCGCGCCTCCTGCCCACTCGGGGTGACGTAGCGCCGGAAGAACCCCACGATGTCCACCGCGCTTGGTGCGGGATAGCCGCCGCCTGGCGGAATCAGGGTGTCGGCCAGCGCGTTCAGCAACATCGTTGTCGCAGTGTCGAACTCGACCTGCGGCACCCACCCGCCGAGTGGTGGCTTGCCCGGCGCACCGGTCAGTTGCACGTTCACTGTTGTCATCTGCATACTCCTGTCCGAGCTGCCGTGTGGTTGCTAACGGCGGTTTGCCATTACTCCGAACGCAAGCGCTTCGACTTCGTCGCCGTGGGCCATCGAGTTGTCGCCGGGGGTCGTCATGGCCAACGCGCCGTGGGCGACACCGAGGGCAGTGGCGGCATCGAGGTCGCGACCGCCGAGGATGCCGGTCAACAGACCGGCGACGAATCCGTCCCCTCCGCCGACACGGTCGAAGACCTCGAGATCGCGATGGGTGACGCAGGAGGCGACCTGGTTGCCGTCCCACACCGCCGCGCCCCAGTCGATGCGCGACGCGGAATGCTCGGTGCGCCTCGTCGCCGCGATCAGCGACAGGTGCGGAAACTCGGCTTGGGTCGCCTCGAAGATCTGGTGGATGTCCGGGTCGTCGGATCCGTTGTTGGGTAACGAGACTCCCAGCAGACCACCGAAGTGGCCGACGTTACCGATGAGGACATCGGCGTGCTTGGTCAGCCGGCGGCCCACCTCGATCGCCGCGTCCGCGCCACCACGTCCCTGCCAGAGGCTGGGCCGGTAGTTCACGTCGTAGGAGACGACGGTGCCGTGCCGGCCCGCCGCGGCCATCGCCTCCTGTGCCACATCTGCGGTTTCGGCTGTGAGACCGGCGAAGACACCGCCGGTGTGAAACCATCGAGCGCCGACGGCCCCGAAGAGTCGGTCCCAGTCGATGTCTCCGGGCCTGAGCTGGCTGACCGCGGTGTGCGCTCGATCCGACACGCCAAGAGCACGCCGGACACCGAACCCCCGTTCGGTGAAATTCAGTCCGTTGCGGGCAGATCGACCGATTCCGTCGTCGGGAACCCACATGATCTGCGAGGTGTCGGTGCCGCCGCGGCGGATGAGGCCGGCGATCAGCTGGCCGATCTCATTGTCCACCAATGCCGTGACGATGCCGGCGCGTAGCCCGAAGCACGCTGCCGACGCTCGTGCGACGTTGTACTCGCCCCCGCCTTCCCACACGTCGAAGGTGCTCGCGTCCCGAATCCGGCCGGCACCGGGATCCAGACGCAGCATCACCTCACCCAGCGCGAGCACGTCGTAGCGGGTCTGCGCGGCGTGGCGCACCGACAGCGCGGTCATTCCCGATCCACCATCCGCAGCGCCTGCCGGGCCAGATCGCTGATCGCCCCCCAATCGCGGCGCTGGATGAGTTCTTTCGGCGCCATCCAGCTTCCACCCACGGCCAGCACCGAGTGCTCGGCCAGATATGCGGGCACGTTCGTGGTGTCGATGCCGCCGGTGGGGACGAACCGGACAGCTTGGAACGGATTGGCGAGCGCCCGGATGGTGGTGACTCCACCGAGTGCTTGCGCGGGAAAGAACTTGACCGTGTCGATCCCCATCGAGATCGCCGCCATCAGATCGGTCGGGGTGGCCACGCCGGGCAGAACCGGTACACCCGCGTCCAGGCATGCGGTGATGACCTCGCGATCGGTCCCGGGCGACACGACGAACCGAGCGCCCGCGGCCAGACAGTCCCGGGCTTGGCCGGCGGTGAGCACGGTACCCGCTCCGACCAGCATCCTGGTGTCCTCGGCGGCAGCGGCGACGGCGTCGAGTGCGCCGGGGCGCCGCAACGTCAGTTCGAGAGCTGCCATCCCTGATGCGAGCAGAGCGGATCCCAAATGACGGGCGTCATCTGTGTCGGTCACATCGACAACCGGTAGTATCCGGCACTTTTCGAGGTGGCTGCGCAGATCTAGCGACTGCACCGAGGTCATGACACCGCGAACCGCGTCATCGCGTCGGGCGACAGTTCGACACCGAGGCCCGGGGCCTCGAGGACATCGACGTAGCCGTCCTTGACCGTGAGCGGATGGGTCAGCATGCCGTCCCAGCCCGGACCGCCGTAGGCGTCGACCTCGATCAGCGGCGTGTTCTCACACGCCAGGATCATGTGCAGCCCGGCGGCCAGCGCGATCCCGGTGCCCGAGGAGCAGGCGATGTGGGGGACACACTGCAGATTCCAGGTGCCTGCCAGGTCGGCTACCCGCTTGGCTTCGGAGATTCCGCCCACGCTGGTGCAGTCCGGCTGCAGGATGTCGAAGGTGCGCCGGTTCAGCAGATCGATGAACTCATAACGGGTGAGCAGAGATTCACCTCCGGCCAGCCGGATCGACACGCGGTCGGCGAGCCAGGTGTGGTCGTCGACGTACTGGGTGAGGCTGCGCGCGAGGATGGGTTCCTCGAGCCAGTACACATCGAGATTCTCGAGTTCGCGGGCCAGCACCAAGGCGTCGCGCCGGTCGTAGAGCATGTTCGCGTCGACCATCAACTGGGCATCACCCACGGCGTCGCGCACCTTCGAGACCATGTCGACCGTGTCGCCCAGATCGCCGCTGGCACGCAGCTTCATGGCGGTGAAGCCGTCGGCGACGGCGCGTGCGCACTCGTCGACGGTGGCCTCCGTGGCTTTGAGTGACGGTGCGAAGTAGGCGCGGACACGGGATTTCGACGCGCCGAGCAGTCGATAGACCGGTTGTTCGGCGATCTTGCCCAACAGATCCCACAGCGCGATGTCGATGCCCGACAGCGCGTACGTCTCGATTCCGCGGCGTCCCCACATGTGTGTCGCGTTGAGCATCTGATGCCATAGCGACTCGATGTCGCGAGGGTCCTGGCCCACCAGCATCGGCGCCAACTGGCTGTTGATGATCGGTCCGACCGTCGGGAAATACTCCGAGGAGAAGCCGGCTTCGCCGATACCGACCAGGCCTTCGTCGGTCTGGATCTCGACGACGACGCCGCCTTTGGAGTTGACCAGCATGGCGCCCCAGCGCAGTGGCTCATCGAGGGCACTGCCGAGCGGATGAGCTTGTACGGAGGTGATTTTCACGTCGGGTTCGCCTTCAGATGCGGGATCAACTCGTCCCAGTCGTATGTCGGCTCGAAGTACTCATGGGTGTCGTAGGTGCCGTCCATCGTGTCCCTGAGGGACTTCGGACCGGGGAATCCGATGAACTCCCAGCCCATGCGGTTCTTGTTGCCGCCGTAGACGGGGTCGCAGTAGAACCCTTGCCGGGTGTGCAGGCACAGCGCGGTGAAGAAGTCCATGCCCTCGTCGAAGGTGCCCTGCAGGAAGGTGGTCACCGCCTCCGAGGTGCCGAGCGTCACCTTCGTGGGCTTCGGTGCGCCGGAGAACAACTCGAGTGCCTGGTCCTGCTCGGACTCGGAGAGTTCGATGAAGTCGCGACCGAAGCTCGACCGGGTGGACTCGTCGAGCGCGACGAGCCCCTGCCGATAGGTGTGCTGCATCCGGGTCTGCCGGTCGCGCCAGGCATCGGCGAACCGGCCGGTCATCTTGAGAAATCCGCTGCCGTCGGCGGCGGCGAAGATGAAGTCGATTCCCGACAGGTACCGGTCGATGAACACCACCACACGTGCCTCGCGTGCGCCCGGGTCAGCGTCGGTGGGGATTATCCGGGCGGTGGCCGCTTCGACGGTGGCCCATTCATGGTCGGTGAAGAACAGTTTGTCGGTACTGTCCGGATCGACCGGTTCACCGACGATTTCCCAGGATGCTTTCAATCCCATGGGGACAACCCTTCTCGATAGTCTGCGATTGGCTGGGTTCAGCGGGGGACAGCCAGGCGTTCTTCCCGGCCCTTGGCGTAGACGTCGGTGATGTACTCCGAGCATCGCCAGGCGTTGGCCATCATCGTCAGGGTCGGATTGACCCCCGTTGAGGTGGGGAAGCTGGATCCGTCGAGCACGAAGAGGTTGTCCACGTCGTGGGCCTGACACCACTCGTTGAGCACCGTGGTGTTGGGGTCGAAGCCCATCCGGGCGGTGCCGTGTTGATGGCAGGTGTTGCCGGTCATCTCGTCGAGGTAGACAGGAACGGTCTTGCGTGCGCCGGCCGCTTCCAGAATCTCCATGTTCTTGTCCACCTGCCATTTACCCATCGCGACGTCGTTCGGATGGGGGCGGTGCGTGATGCGGGCCACGGGCATGCCGAACGTGTCGGTCACGGTCGGGTCGAGATCCACCCGATTCTTCTCGACCGGAAGGTCGTGCAGGATCAACCCGATCTTCATCGCGTAGTTGAAGAAGTTCCGGTCAGCGTCCTTCAGTGCGTCACCCCACGACGGCCGGCCCGGGAACACCCAGTTGACCGGATGGGTGATCTGGGACGCCGCGATGATGCAGCCGCCGATGTGACCCCTGTCGTGGTCGGTTTCGTAGAACTGCAACGACCCGCCGCTGATGTAGTTACCGGTCCAGCCGTACAGCGGATCGTCGATCTCCTTGTCGAACAGGCCGACCGCGAACAGGTACTCATGGAAGGTGGCGTTCTTGCCGACCTGGCCGCTGCTGTTGGCCAAACCGTCGGGGTGTTGCGCTGAACGCGACATCAGCAGCAGGCGGGCGGACTCGATCGCGCCGAGCGTCAGGATGACGATGCCGGCGTCCTGTTCGTGCTCGTTACCGTCGGTGTCGAGGTAGACGACGCCGGTGGCGCGCCCGTCCTTGCCGACTTTGACCTGGCGCACGAAGCACTCCGGACGCACTTCGAGATTGCCGGTGGCCACGGCCTCTGGCACGAAGGTGGTCAGCGTGTTCGACCGGGCGCCGCTGGGGTCGCCATACTGATTCCAGAAGCTGGTGTGGTTGAAGGGCTTTCGGCCCTTGTGCTCGGTGGTGACCATGGCGTGCGGCAGCGGGAAGGCGTTGATGCCCATCTTGTTGCAGGCGTCGTAGAACTTCTTGCCCCACCGGGTCGGCCGTAGCGGCGGGCTCGGATAGCCCTTGCTGCGGTACGGCTCGTACTTGTCGGCGCCGGCAATACCGGCGATACCGAATTCCCATTCCACTTTGGTGAGGTAGGGCTCGAGGTGGTCGTAACGGAACGGCCAGTCGGCCAGGCTCGCCCCGGGCAGGTCACCGTGCAGTGATCTGAGCATGAAGTCGGATTCGCGCGGTCGGGGCACCCAACCGGCCCAGTGGTTCGTTCCGCCGCCGACAAGCTGCGGGGTGGGGGAGAACTGGAACCGCTTCGCTTCGGAATTCTCGTCGTGGCGCAGCGTGCGGGGATACAGCGTGGGATCGGGCCACAGATAGTTGCGATTGACGAACTTGATCTCGTCGCCCGAGAAGTCCTTGGCGGCATTGAGCCACGGGCCTTTGTCGAACGCGACGACTTTCATCCCTGCTTCGCACAGCACCTTGACGGCGGTGCCACCGCAGGCTCCCAGTCCGACGACGATGACGTCGACGGGATCGTTCTTCGTACTCATAGTTCACGGCTTTCGGTCACGGCCGCAGCGGCCAGGTTGCTGTGGGCAGCACGCGGTAGGCCGACGGCATCCCGTCGGCCCCGCGGCCTCTTGTCGAGTCAGGCGTTCACAGGTTGGAGCTGTTCGGCGCCGGACTTCGCGGCGACCTCACGGCCCAGGTAGTCCACGATCGCGGCGAGGAACGGCGGCAGGTCGACCGGCGTGCGCGCGGTGATGATGTGGCCGTCTTCCACCACGGCCTGGTCGAGCCAGGTACCGCCCGCGTTGACCACGTCGTCGCGGATCGGTGCGTATCCCGTGGCTTTCCGGCCCTTCAACGCGCCCGCCGAAACCAGGACCCAGCCACCGTGGCAGATGCTGGCGGTGAGCTTGCCCGCCTGGTGGATGTTGCGGACGAACTCGATCATCTCCGGGTGCAGCCGCATGTTGTCCGGTGCGAAACCGCCCGGGACGATGACCGCATCGAAGTCTGCGGGGTCGGCGTCGGGAGCGCCGATATCCGCCGTCATCGGGTAGTGCTCTTTGCTCTCGAAGGTGTCCTTGCGGCCGTTGCCCACCACGGTCACGGTCGCCCCGGCCTCCTGGAGGCGCAGATGCGGGTACCAGCCCTCCAGAATCTGGTATTCGTCCTCGATCATCAGGGCTACGCGTACGCCGTTCAAGTTCATGTGTTTCCTTCCGTCGGTATCAGTCGTGCGGGCTGATTCGGGTGGTTTCAGGCGCCGATCAGTTCCAGGAATTCGGTGCTGAGCAGCACGTCTCCGTGGTTGGCCTGGATGTTGCGAAGTGCCTCCCAGTGCTGGCCGTACCCCAGCGGCTGATCCTCGAGCGTGGCAGGGATGGCGGCGGATGTATCGGCGAGCACGACGATCTTGTAGTCCTGATTGGCCCCGTCGATGGCGGTGGTGATCACGCAGTTGCCCGTCGAGACTCCGGCGATGACCAAAGTGTCAGCCCCGGCGGCGCGCATGTATTCGTTCAGCGGGGTGCCGTAGAACGAGCTGAAGCGGTGCTTGCGGAACACCGGCTCGTCGTCCAGCGGCTTGATGGCGTCGTCGAGTTCGTCGCCGCCATTGCCCCAAGCGCCCGGGAACGTGCTCAGCGGCATGGCGGCCGGCCACTTGGCTTCCGCCACGCCGGCATCCTTGCCGTCCGGGCGAAGTCCCCACAGCGAGTACACCACCGGAATACCCTTCGCGCGTGCGGCCTCGATGACATTGACGACCGGCTGAACGACGTCCTTGCCTTCGGGCGCACCTCCGACACTTTCGATGTACATCGCCCCACCAGGGGTGACGCACGCCTTCTGCATGTCGATCACGAGCAGCATCGTCTTGGCCGGATCGATGGTCGGGGCCACCCGCGCGGAGCGATCGATGACCTTGTCGATGTTGTCGTACGTGTAATCCAGTGATGACATTCGCGCTCTCCTCGATTTCCTTGCAGTACCCGGTGTTATCAGGTGGTCTGATAAGCAACCATAGGAGCTGCGGGCACAGGGTGTCAACCGTCACAATGGGCGCGTGAATCGCTCGAACTCACGCAGGGCAGGGCCGAATGTCATTCAGAGATGCACTGCGGCATGGGAATTTCCGATTTTCGGCCAATTCGGCGACTTCTCTTGACTGTGACGCCCGCCACCGTGCAGAGTTCAGACCACCTGATAACCAACCGCGACTGTGGCCAGCCGCGTTCGGACCCTGAGGACTGTCACATGCCACCGCCCGAACCGCCGTCGCGCGAGGTGCGCGAACTCGTCGAACGTCGCCGTGCAGGCGGTCTGCCACGCCGGCACTTCCTGCGTGCCGGCGCCGCGATGGGCCTGACCCTGCCCGCGCTCGCGGGCGCGCTGGCGGCGTGCGGCGCCCCCGAGCGCGAGGTTGCCGGATGGTCGTCCCGCTACTACCCCTACGGACGTGAGCCCGTCGCTACCTCGGTGGACGAGGCCATCGCCTGGTGGCTGGACCGAACAGCGAACGACGCGGTGGACTGGCGGGCACCCGAGGTCACACTGTCCGAGGAGGAAGTCGCCGAGCTGCAGCGACGTGCTCCGCGGATAGGCCACCAGTGGTACGGGCTCTACGTGCCGGCGGTCGCAGGCTGGAACGAATTCTGGCTCGACGAGGTCTCGCAATGGGCGCCGAAGCCGACCGTCTATGACGTTCAGGGGCGTGCCGACCGGGACATCCGCGGTGCTCAGGCTCTGGTGGGATCCCAGATCGCCGTCGCAGGAACGCTGGCGGTCAACTGGAACCTGTTCGGCGCCGCCATGCGCAAGTACCAGGCCGCCGACATACCCACGACCAGCGTGGTGGCGCCCAGTTCGGCCTACTACCCGACCACCTGCACCCTGATGCCCGACCAGGTCGAATGCGGTCGCTCGCTGGCCCTTCCGATGGCCGAGATCCTGGCGCGCAACGGCATCACCGAATCCGACGTCGTCTTCATCCCCAGCCGCCAGCCGGCCTACTTCGACATCGCCCGGGAGATCGGGCTGGAGCAGGGCGTCAAAGCTCCCGAAACCCAATCCGTCGCACGCCTGAATTTCGTGCGCGCCGCGCCGGCGGGCGAGTCGACGGAGGTCGAGTCCGCGGTGGCGCAAGTCCTTGCCACCAATCCGGACGCACACGTGATCGCGGTACTGAGCTATCGCTATGCGGGAGCGGCGGCAGCCATCAGGTCGGCGGGCCGCCGCGACGTCTGGATCATCGCCTTCGACCTCGAGCAGGGCACCGCGACGCAGCTGCTCGACGGTGGCTGGCCGGTCGCGGTGGCCTACAGCCTGCCCATCGCCCAACTGGGCCGGGCCGACGCGCATGTGATGGGCAAGATCCTGCTCGGCAAGGACGTCCCGCTCGTCGTGACCGCCAAGGGCACGCCGACGACCAGCGCCAATGTCGCACAGGCCTATTCCAACGACTGGGGAGGCAGGGCTCTGCCGTGGACATGAGTCTCGACATCGGCGCCGATGTGCTGCGCGTGGAGAACCTGACGAAGTCGTTCGGCGCCACGACTGCCCTGCGCGACGTGACCATGACGGTGCGGCGAGGTGAGATCCGCGCCGTGGTCGGACCGAACGGCGCCGGAAAGTCGACGCTCATGAAGCTGCTGCGCGGGGTGTACTCATCCTCGAGCGGCCGAATTCTGCTCGACGGCAAAGAGATCAGGCCGACCCGCCCAGCCGACGCAGACCGGCTCGGCATGGCGATGGTCTACCAGGAGCTCAGCGTACTTCCCGACCTGACGGTGGCCGAGAACATCGTGCTGGGGCGCCCCTCGGTCAACCGGCTCGGCCTGCTCGATCGCCGGCGCGTCCGCGACACTGCCGCCGATCTCGTGGCGAGGCTCGGGGTCGCCATGCCGCTCGACGCGCTGTGCGGCGAGCTGACGGTGGGCCAACGCCAGATGGTCGAGATTCTGCGTGCACTCTCGGGAGAGGCCAGGGTTCTGATCTGCGACGAGCCCACGGCCGCGCTGTCGCGACCCGAACAGGATCATCTGATGGCGCTGCTGCGCCGGCTCCGCGACACCGGTGTGTCGATTCTCTACGTAACCCACCATCTGGCAGAGGTCTTCGAATTGGCCGACACCGTCACCGTCATCCGGGACGGTCGCAATGTGGCGACCGAACCCGCGTCGGCACTCGACACCGAACAACTCGTGCACCTCATGCTGGGCGAAGCAATTTCGACCGAGGCCACCAGAACCTCAGGTACGACGTCGTTCGATCACGTGGACCCGGCGCTGTCGGTGAGCAATCTGTCGACACGGTCCGGTACGGTCGCCGACCTGAATCTCACCGTGCGCCCTGGCGAAATCGTGGGTTTGGCAGGAACATTGGGCAGCGGATGCAGTAACGTGCTGCACGCGCTGTTCGGTGACGAACCCATCCGTGACGGCACGATCGCCGTCGGTGGTCAGCGGGTTGTCGTCGACTCGCCCAGAGCGGCGCTGCGAGCGGGCATCTGCTTGGTGCCCGGTGATCGCAAGACCCAGGGCATCTTCTCGGGCCAGGCGCTCTGGAAGAACACGGTCTCCGCCCGACTGGGCGTGTACACAGGTCGAGGCGGGCTGTTGCGCAGGACCGCCGCGTTCCGCTCGGCCTCGCGAAAATGCTCGGAGGTCGGTGTGAAAGCCGACTCGATGTCTCTGCCGATCGACAACCTCAGTGGTGGCAATCAGCAGAAGGCGATCCTGGCCCGCGCGCTGCTCGGCCACCCTCCGGCGGTCCTCATGCTCGACGACCCGACCGTGGGTGTCGACGTGGGAGCCAAGCGCGAGATCCGGCTGCTGCTGAATTCGCTTGCAGCCGAGGGTGTCGCGATACTGCTCGTCTCCTCGGAGTTCGACGAGTTGGCCGCGGTCTGCCACCGGATCCTCGTCGTCAGGTCCGGCCGGGTCGTCGATGAACTCGAGGGTGCGCAGACCGACGAGAACTCTTTGCTCATCGCCGCGACGGGAGAACAGCCATGACCCAGATGCCGACCCTCGAGCCCAGGCGAATGTGGTCACCGATCGCGACGGCGCGCTGGTCGGTCGAGCCGAGGTTGCTGCTGCTGGCCGGTGTTCTGGTCGGCTTGGTTCTGCTGTTCTCGGTGCTGGCGCCGGGCTTCGGGTCACCGGCCAACCTCGCCGATGTACTGAGACAGAACGTGACACTGGTCGTGGTGGCGGTCGGCTTGACGTTCGTGCTGCTCGCCGGCGAGTTGGATCTGTCGATCGGGGCGATCACTGCGCTGGTGTCGGTCCTGGTCGCCCAAGCGGTGACGGCGTGGGGCCTGCCCGCGGTGGCGGCGGTGGCGCTCGGTCTGCTCGTCGGTACCGGGCTGGGCGCGGTCAACGCACTGCTGGTCCTGGGTTTGAAGATTCCCTCCTTTCTGTCCACCCTGGCGATTCTGGGAGTGGTGCAGGGCCTCGCGCTCACCGTCAGCTTGTCGGCGGTCGACGTGGCGGGCCGGCTCGGCGCGTCCTTCTCCGGAAGTCTCCTGGGTGTACCGGTGGTGATCCTCTACGGAGCCCTGGTTGTCTTCGTGGCATCAGTCGCATTGAGTCGCAGTCGATTCGGTCTGTGGTTGCGCGCCACCGGCTCCGACCACGAGATGGCTCGCCTGGTCGGACTCTCCGTGGCCCGGCACCGGGCCGCGGTCTTCGCGATCAGCGGTCTGTGCGCCGGGATCGGCGGAGTGATACTGGTCGGCCGCACAGGCTTCGGCGACGCTTTGTCGATGCCGGGACTCGGTATCGACGCCCTTGCCGCGGTGATCCTCGGCGGCACTCGCCTGGGTGGCGGTCGCGGCTCGATCGCCGGGACGGTGTTGGCCGCCATACTCATCGGATTCCTCGGGAGCGGGATTCAGGCGGTCGGCCTGCCGAGCTCCGGACAGGACATCGTCCGCGGTGTCGTCATAGGTGCGGCCGTGTTACTGATGCGGGCGCCGAGGCGAAAGGAAACAGTCGCATGAGTGACCTGAGAGCCGGGGAGGTGGATACCAATGTCCCTCTGGCACCCAGCGCGATTCCGGTCGGAAGGCCCGCGATGGATCTCGCGGGTCCGGCGGCCGCGGCGGGCGTGCTGGCAGTCCTGGTCGCCTATTTTGCCTTCGCAGCCCCGGACGGAATGTTCCTGTTGCCGGGCAATCTGCTGGCCATGGTCCAGGACAGCGCGGCATTGGCGATCGTCGCGTGTGGCATCACCTGTTGTCTTGTCGCAGGCGAGGTCGACCTTTCGGTGGCCGGGGTGATCGGATTGTCGGGAGTCGTGGTCGCGCGGATTCTCGACGCCGGGATGGCGTGGCCGGTAGCGGTGCTGGCCGCGGTCGGCGCGGGCGCGGTGGTCGGGATCGTCAACGGTGTGCTCACCGCACGAGTGGCCCGACTGGTACGCCTCTTCCCGTCGTTTCTGGTCACATTGGCCACCGGGACCGTGTGTATCGGAGTGGCGCAGGCACTTTCGCCCGGAAACGTCGATATCCCGATCATCGATCCGGAGTTCACCTACTACTTCGGTTTCGACTCGACGCTGGGCGGTAACCGACCTCTGCTGTACACCGCGGTGGTACTGGTGCTGATCTTCGTGCTGCTGCACAAGTCTGTTCTGGGCTACCGGCTGTACCTGGTCGGATCGAACACCGAGACCGCGCGGTTGGCGGGGCTGGACGTCCGCGGACTCAAGTTCGGTGTGCTCGCGCTCAGTGGTGCGCTGGCCGGATTCGCCGGCGTGATCGTTGCCGGCTTCCTCAGTGCGGGCTCGTTCGCGCAGGGTGATTCCGGGATCGAGATGACGGCCATCGCGGCTGCGGTTCTGGGCGGGACAGCGCTTTTCGGGGGGCGTGGGACCATCCTGGGCACGCTGCTCGGCGTGCTCGTCCTCGGCGTGCTGTCCCAGGGCGTACTGCTGATGCAGTTGACCACGCCGACGCAGTTGCTGATCACCGGTGTGGTGATCCTGGCGGCGATCGCCTTGGGCGAATGGGTCCGCCGGCGCACCTCGGCAGGTCGCTCATGACCGGCACCGTCGCTGACCACCTCATGCGCAAGATCCTGAACACGCCGGAAAGTGTGGTCGACGACTATCTGGCGGGTCTGGCCGCAGCGCACCCCGACATCATCGTTGTCGACCGTGAGAACCGGATCATTCTGCGCGCGGGCGCCCCCGTGGCGGGGAAGGTCGGCATCGTCGCCGGGGGCGGATCAGGCTGCGAGCCTTTGCATACCGGCTTCGTCGGGCCGGGAATGATCGACGCGGCCGTGGCCGGGCAGGTGTTCACTTCGCCGGTGCCCCGCCAGATCGTGGCCGCGACCAGGGCCGTGAACGGCGGCGCCGGGGTGCTGCACGTGATCAAGAACTTCCCGGGCGAGGTGATGAATTTCGGGATGGCCGAGGAGATACTCGACTTCGACGACGACGACGACATCGACATCGCGTCGGTCCTCGTCGACGACGACGTCGCGACAGCGTCCGGTAACGCCGGCGGGCGCGGTCTGGGAGCGACGGTGCTGGTGGAGCGGATCGCCGGAGCGGCCGCCGAACTGGGCAACTCACTGGCGCAGGTCAAGGAGATCGCCGAACGGGTGAACGCCCGCTCCCGATCGTTCGGGGTCGGACTGTCCTCGTGCACACCACCGTTGAGAGGCCGACCGATCTTCGATCTGCCGGACGGTGAGATCGAGCTCGGAATCGGGATCAGCGGGGAGCCGGGCCGCGAACGCGCCCCGATGCTCGGCGCCGGCCGGCTTGCGGACCTGATGCTGGATGCCGTTCTCACCGACCTGCGGCCATCAACCGGCGCCCGGCTGCTGGTTCTGGTCAACGGGATGGGTGGTACTCCGGACAGCGAGCTCTACCTGCTCTACGGCGAGGTCGCGAGTCGACTACGGGAGCGCGGATTCGAACCTGCACTGTCACTGGTGGGCAGTTTCGTGACCTCACTGGATCAGGCGGGAGCGGCGCTGACGGTGCTCGAACTCGATGACGAACTGCTCGAACTGTGGGAGCGCCCGATCCACACCCCCGCACTGCGATGGAAGGCCTGACATGGAGAAGATCGACTCTGCCGCCCTGGTCCGCTGGATCGAGGAGTGTGCGCGACAGGTCACCGACCACGAGGACGCGCTGTGCGATCTCGACGCCGCCAGTGGCGACGCCGACCACGGCTCCAATCTCGCGCGCGGCTTCGCGGCAGTCCGCGACGCGGTGGCGTCGGCGTCCGAGAGGACGCCTGCGGCCGTCCTCAAGGACTCGGGAATGACGTTGGTGGACACCATCGGTGGTTCCAGCGGAGCGTTGTACGGGACGTTCTTCCTGCGGATGGCCAAGTCGGCGGGGACGGCCGAATCGCTGGATGCACCGATGGTGGCCGAGATGTTCCGGGCGGGTGCCGGTGGCGTCGCCGAACGCGGGAAGGTCGAGTTGGGGGACAAGACGCTGTACGACGCACTCGCCCCTGCGGTCGGTGCACTGGAGCGCGTCCTAGCCGCCGGAGGCTCGCTCGCCGACGCTCTCGACAGCGCGGCGGACGCTGCCGAACGCGGTCGAGACGGCACGGCTGACATGGTGGCCAGGAAGGGCCGGGCGAGTTACCTCAGGGAGCGCACCAGGGGCAACATCGATGCGGGTGCGGCGTCGATGGCGTTGATCGTGCGCGCCGCGACCTCGATGGTGCGCTGACTCCGGTGTCACTGGCGCCGGCCGGACGTCACCGTAGTCGTCAGTGCGTACACCGACGTCGAAGCACAGACGAACAGGGTGCGGCCGTCCGGGCCGCCCCACGTCAGGTTCGCCACGACCTCCGGAAACCGGATTCTGCCGAGGGGCTCTCCTGACGCGGCGAAGACGTGGATGCCGCCGGGGCCTGCGCAGTACACGTTGCCCAACTCGTCCACCCGCAGACCGTCCGGACCGTCGGCCTCTCCGCCGAGGGTCCGCGCCCAGACCGTCCCGTCGCTGAGGTGGTCATCGTGGAAGCGATAGCGGCGAATCTCGAACTGCTCGGTGTCTGCGACGTAGAGGAAGCGTTCGTCGGGCGACAGGCACAGTCCGTTGGGCGATCCCATGTCCGCCGTCAGCAGGGTCGGTTCGGGTGGCGGCTGTCCGGCATCGAGGCGCAGCGCGTACACACCGGTGAACGCCAGCTCGGGCTGCCGCGGCACTCCGACGAACCCGGTGCGGCCGTAGTACGGGTCGGTGAAGACGATGACGCCAGAAGAGCTGACGATCACGTCGTTCGGGCTGTTCAGTTCCCTACCGCCGAAGCGTTCGGCGATCACGGTCGCCCGCTGCCCGTCGATATGCACGAGCCGACTGGTGGCGTGTTCACAGACGAGCAGCCCACCATCGGGGCCATCGGTCATCCCGTTGCCCATGTTGTTGGGTTCGCGAACCACACGCACTCCATCGCGCGGGTCCCAGCGCAGCATGCGATCGGCCGGGATGTCGTTGAACGTCAGCCATTGACCGTGTCCGTCCCATACCGGCCCCTCGGTGAAGACGAAGCCGGTGGCGACTTGCCGCGGTTCGGCCGACGTGACGAGTCTGTCGAGACGCGAATCAGTGGCTTCCAGGTACGGCTGGTGCACGAGCGTGCCTCCTGACTGCATAACAGGTGATCTGATGACTGAACAACCCGCGAGGGCGGGCAGACCGCGCGGGACGGTCAGAGGTCTGGCTGATGCTCCTCGGCGGCGAGGTACTCGACGAGATCTTCTTCCACGTCGCGGATGTGTGCGACCGCAGCCGCCCGGGCTTCCTTCACTTTTCCGCCGACCACGGCGTCGACGATCCTTCGATGGCCCTCTTGCGCCCGTTTGCGGCGGTCGGGAAGTTGCAGGACCTGCTGGGAGTACTGGAAGAAGCACGGCCGCAGGCCCGTCATCACGCTGGCGAACAGGGAGTTCTTCGTCGCACGGGCGATGGCCATGTGCAGCTCGGCGTCGAGCTCGATGTAGTCCGCGTCCGAGATGTTCGGGTCCTCGGCCTTGGCCAGAATGGCATGCAACTCGGCCGCTTCGTTCGGTCCGATCCGCTTGGCGGCCAGGCCGGCCGCGTCCCGCTCCAGGGGCAGCCTGATCTCGAACAATTCCGGCACGGTGTACTCACCGACGACGAGCATGGTGGTGTTCGCGCTCTGCTCACGCTGAGCAGGGTCGAGGACGATCACTCCGATGCCGTGCTCGACGCGGACCAAGCCCTGGCTTTCGAGGCTCCGGAACGCCTCGCGCATCGAACTGCGCCCCACACCGAATCGTTCGGCCAGCACGCGCTCGGCGGGGAGTTTCTGCCCAGGTTGGAATTCGCCGGCGTCGATGAGTCGTCCGAGTTGGGCAGCAACGGCATCAGCGACCTTCAACCGACGAACTGGTTCGATGTGGTACCCAGTAGCTTCCATGGCCACGGGTCCTCCCTCCGCTGGAGACCAAGCCTAACCCATGGCCGGTGGTCCGACCAGTAAAACACCGCGGGTTTGGGGGAGGAATCGCGAGCGAAGCGCCGGACTCACACCCCGCGCGGCGCCCTCTGGGGTGAGCGCGCGCGGAATGCACATTCTCGGCGCGAGGACTAGAGCATCCGGCTCGCTTCGCTGAGCACGCGGTGAAGGATGTCGTAGATCGCGTCGAACTCCTTCTTGCCGCTGATCAGCGGCGGCGCCAGCTGCACGACTGGGTCGCCGCGGTCGTCGGCCCGGCAGTACAGGCCGCCCTCGAACAGCGCGGAGGTGAGGAAGCCGCGCAGCAGCCGCTCGCTCTCGTCCTCGTTGAACGTCTCCTTGGTGGCCTTGTCCTTGACCAGCTCGATGCCGTAGAAGAAGCCCTCGCCGCGGACGTCACCGACGATGGGCAGCTCGAGCAGCTGCTCAAGGGTGGCCCGGAAGACCGGCGCGTTCTGCTTGACGTGGTCGTTGAGGCCCTCACGCTCGAAGATGTCGAGGTTGGCCAGCGCCACCGCCGAGGACACCGGGTGCCCGCCGAAGGTGTAGCCGTGCCCGAACACGGTCTTGCCGTCGTTGAACGGCTCGAACAGCCGGTCGCTGGCGATCATCGCGCCGATCGGCGAGTAGCCGGACGTCATGCCCTTGGCGCAGGTGATGATGTCGGGCTGGTAGCCGATGTCCTCGCACGCGAACATCGATCCGATGCGCCCGAATGCGCAGATCACCTCGTCGGAGACCAGCAGCACGTCGTACTCGTCGCAGATCTCCCGGACCCGCTCGAAGTACCCGGGCGGCGGCGGGAAGCAGCCACCGGCGTTCTGCACCGGCTCCAGGAAGACCGCACACACGGTGTCGGGGCCTTCGAACTCGATGGCCTCGGCGATGCGATCGGCGCAGTACCGCCCCCACGCCTTCGGGTCGGTGTCATACGGCGCGGGCGCGCGGTAGATGTTGGTGTTGGGTACGCGGAACCCACCGGGGGTCAGCGGCTCGAACGGCTTCTTGAAGTCCGGCAGGCCCGTGATGGCCAGCGCGCCCTGTGGCGTGCCGTGGTAGGCGATCGCCCGCGAGATGACCTTGAACTTGCCGGGCTTGCCGGTCAGTTTGTAGAAGTTCTTCGCCAACTTCCAGGCACTCTCGACGGCCTCGCCGCCGCCGGTGGTGAAGAAGACCCGGTTCAGGTCGCCGGGAGCGTAACTGGCGAGTCGGTCGGCGAGTTCGATCGCCGTCGGCGTCGCGTAGGACCACAGCGGGAAGAACGCCAGCTGCTCGGCCTGCTTGGCGGCCGCCTCAGCGAGCTCCTTGCGGCCGTGCCCGGCCTGTACGACGAACAGGCCCGAGAGCCCGTCGATGTACTGGCGGCCGGTGCTGTCCCATATGTGCACACCTTCACCACGGGTGATGATCGGCGGCGTGATGCCGTGCCCATGCCGGGCGAAGTGCCCCCAGAGATGGCGGTCGGCTTTGGCGCTCAGGTCGGAGCCGACCTGCGGAGCGATATCGGTTGTTGTCATCGTGTACCCCAATTGTATTGCTGCTTAACAAGTTTTAAATAAACAAGGGTTTCGGTGGATATCACTCCCGGAAGTGCGCGGATCTGGGTGTTGAGAAGTTCGAGCAGGCTGTCGTCGTCCTCGCAGACCACCTCGATGATCGCGTCGAACGATCCTGCGGTGAGTACCACGTAGTCGACGGACTCCATCTCGGCGAGTTTCTGGGCGACCTTGGTGGTGTCGCCGGTGCACTTGATGCCGATCATGGCCTGGCGGGCGAAGCCGAGCTGCATCGGATCGGTGACGGCCACGATCTGCATCACCCCGGCGTCGACCATGCGCTGGACCCGCTGGCGCACTGCGGCCTCCGAAAGCCCGACGGCCTTGCCGATGCCGGCGTAGGACCGTCGGCCGTCCTGCTGCAACTTCTCGATGATCGCCTTGGACAGCTCGTCGAGCTGAAAGGCCGCGCCGGGGCGCGACTGGTTGACCCGGAACGAGACAGGGCCGACGGCGTGCGGTAACCCCGGGTTGGCCATGCCAGAGATTGTGCACGGAATCCGTCGTTGCAGGCAACCATGACCATGAAATCAATCGTTGCGGGTGTCCACTGCTGCGGTAATGCGTAGCTTTGTCTGGCGGTGCGCGATAGCGTTGGCGCCATGACCGCAGTCTCCTCGCCTCCCGTCGTCGCCGGCAGCTGGATCGACGGAGCGCCCGTCGACACCCGCGGGCCGGTACATCAGGTCATCAACCCGGCCACCGGCGCGCCGGTCGCCGAGTACGCACTGGCCCAGCCCGGTGACGTCGACGCGGCGGTCGCGTCGGCGCGGGCCGCGTTGCGCGGGTGGGCCGGGGCCACCCCGGCCGAGCGCTCGACGGTGCTGGCCAAGCTGGCCGGCCTGGCCGCGGAGGCGTCGGCCGATTTGGCCGCCGAGGAGGTCAGTCAGACCGGAAAGCCGCTGCGGCTGGCCACCGAGTTCGACGTCCCGGGCAGCGTGGACAACATCGACTTCTTCGCCGGCGCCGCCCGCCACCTGGAGGGCAAGGCATCGGGCGAGTACTCCGGCGATCACACCTCGTCGATCCGTCGTGAGGCGGTCGGGGTGGTCGCGACCATCACCCCGTGGAACTACCCGCTGCAGATGGCGGTGTGGAAAGTGTTGCCCGCGTTGGCCGCCGGATGTTCGGTGGTGATCAAACCCGCCGAGATCACCCCGCTGACGACGTTGACGCTGGCCCGGCTGGCCGCCGAGGCCGGTCTGCCCGCCGGTGTGCTCAACGTGGTGACCGGCTCCGGTGCCGACGTCGGTACCGCGCTGGCCGGCCACGCCGACGTCGACATGGTGACGTTCACCGGATCCACGCCGGTGGGCCGCAAGGTGATGCTGGCCGCGGCCGAGCATGGGCACCGCACCCAACTCGAGCTCGGCGGTAAGGCCCCGTTCGTGGTGTTCGACGATGCCGACCTCGATGCCGCGATCCAGGGTGCGGTGGCCGGGGCGCTGATCAACACCGGACAGGACTGCACCGCCGCGACCCGCGCGATCGTCGCGCAGCCGCTCTACGACGATTTCGTGGCCGGGGTCGCGGAGGTGATGGGCAAAGTCGTTGTCGGCGACCCGCACGACCCGGACACCGATCTCGGTCCGCTGATCTCGGCGGCGCACCGCGCGAAGGTTGCGGGCATGGTCGAGCGCGCCCCCGGCCAGGGTGGGCGGATCGTCACCGGGGGTGTCGCCCCGGAGGGCCCGGGGTCGTTCTACCGGCCGACGTTGATCGCCGACGTGTCCGAGTCCTCGGAGGTGTGGCGTGACGAGATCTTCGGGCCGGTGTTGGCGGTGCGGTCGTTCACCGATGACGATGACGCGATCCGGCAGGCCAACGACACCGCCTACGGGTTGGCGGCCTCAGCCTGGACGCGCGACGTGTACCGGGCCCAGCGGGCGTCGCGGGAGATCCACGCGGGCTGCGTGTGGATCAACGACCACATCCCGATCATCTCCGAGATGCCGCACGGTGGCTTCGGCGCGTCGGGCTTCGGCAAGGACATGAGCCAGTACTCGCTCGAGGAGTACCTGTCGATCAAGCATGTGATGAGCGATATCACCGGTGTGGCCGACAAGGATTGGCATCGCACGATTTTCACCAAGCGGTAGGGTCCGGCCGGTGTGAGGCCCTGGGCGTCGGTGCGCCAGGGTGCACTCACGGTAGTGCGAGGCGGTGCTGAGCTACCGGCAGTGCACCTTCGCGGTGCCCGCCGCCACCGCGCTCCGTGGCCACCCCGCGCAGTCAATCCCCGTCGCGGGGGACCACGATCACCGGGACGTCGACACCGGCCAGTATCCGCGCGGCCGTCGAGCCGAGGAAGATCCGCTGCGGCGCGGCGAATCGGCTGGAGCCCACCACCAGCAGATCGCCGTCGTCCCATTTGAGCTTCTTGAGCGCCGACTCCAGCGTCATCCCGTCGGCGACCAGGGACTCGATCTCGGGGGCGTCGGGCAGAGCGCGGGCGGCGATCGCCAGGTTCTCCTCGGCGGCGGTGCGCTGCAGTGCCCGCACCTCCTTGGCGCTGCCGGCCTGCGCGAGGTTCTCTGCCGACACCAGCGACAGCATCCGGATCCGCAGACCGGCCGCGCCGGCGAGTGCGATGGCGAACGGCAGCGGGTTGTCGTCACCCGGCCGGGTGGGCACCGCTGCGGTCACCGCCTCGATGGACTCGTCGGGGTCTTCGGCGTAGCCGCGCGGAGCCAGCGCCACCGGGATCGACGACGAGTGCAGCAGCGCCCCGGTGACCGGCCCGATGGTGTGCCTGCCGAAGAACCCGTCCCGGGCACCGCCGACGACGATGAGGTCCGACGACTTCTGCTCGGCGAAGTCGACAAGGGTCTGGGCGAACGACTCTCCGACGATCACCGACGACGCCGCGTTCACGCCGTCGGCGGCCAGCGCGGCGACGGCTTTGCTGATCCACTGCTCGCCGCGCTGGACGAGCATCTGCTGGTATTCGAGCCGGCCGGGGTGGCCGTCGGGCAGTTCCTCGCGGACCACGAGCACCACGTCGACGCTGGCGCCGAAGGTCCGCGCCAACGCGCTGGCCAGCGCGACACCGTCGTCGCCGGTGGGGGTGGCAAGGTAGCCGACTGTCAGATGCATTGCGGGACCTGCTTTCTCAGAAGGTATCCGGAACCTTGACCTCGGTGGTCGCGTTCAGCGTCTCGCCGCGGAAGAACCGCTTGGTGCCGAATGCGAAGCAGGCCAGCATCAACGGGACGCCGAGCACCAGCATGCCGACGCCGAGGACGAACACTCCGCCGAGCGGTCCGAATGCGGTGTAGCCGTAGTCGGGTTGGATCATGTCGTAGGCGCTCTGGAAGAACGCCCAGGTCATGGCCAGCGCGCCCAGCAGCGGGAAGATCCCGCGGAAGAACAGGTTGCGCATCGAGGCGAACACCGTGCGGCGGAAGTACCAGACGCACGCATAGGCGGTGATGCCGTAGTAGAAGGCGACCGCCAGGCCCAGCGACGCCACCGAGTCGGCCAGCGCGTTCTCGGACAGGGCGGTCAGCAGCATGTAGAAGAACAGCGCGGACGCACCCATCACGATGGTGCCGAATGCCGGTGTCATGTACCGGGGGTGAACGTAGGCGAACCGGCGCGGAATGGCTTCGTAGACAGCCATTGACAGCGTCCCGCGGGCGGTGGGCAGGATGGTGGTCTGGGTCGACGACAGCGCCGACACCGAGACCGTGAGCAGCAGCGCCGACGCCGCGATGGTGCCTGCGACCGGTTCGCCGAGCACGGTCAGCACGTCGTCGGTGTTGTTCGGGTTGTTCAAACCGATACCGACATAGCTGAATCCGGCGAAGGACTGGATCGCGTAGGCGACCAGCACATAGGTGCACACCAGGATCACGGTGGTGATCAGCGCCGCGATCCCGGGTGTGCGGCCCGGGTCCTTGGTTTCCTCGCCGACGGCCAGGCAGGCGTCCCAACCCCAGTAGATGAAGATGCACAGGATGATCGCGGCGGCGATGGCGCTGGAGTCGAGCCCGCCCGGCCAGAGCCACGACAGCTGCGGGGTGATGGCCTGGGCGCCGGCATTGCCGGCGAACACCCGGACCAGCGCGATGATGCTGACCACGATCAGCACCCCGAACTGGATGGTGATCAGCACGTTCTGCATGCGCTCGCTGACCACGATGCCGCGCGCCGACAGCAGCGTCATTGCGATGATGAAGAACGAGCCGAGGGAGACCTTGGCGAACACGTTCTCGGCGAGCTGATCGAGGCCCAGGAAGTTGAACAGATAGATGGCGGCGATCTCGGCGACGTTGGCCAGCACGATGATCGCCGACACCGCCAGACCCCAGCCGCCGATCCAACCGATCCACGGACCGAACGCCTTGGTGCCCCAGGTGAACGTCGTGCCGCAGTCGGGGGTGTCCTGGGACAACTCCTTGTAGGCGAACGCGACGAGCAGCATCGGGATGAATGCCAGCACGAACATCGCCGGTGCCTTCTCGCCCACGGCCAGCACCACGTAGCCGAGGGTGGCCGCCAGACTGTAGGCCGGGGCGACGGCCGCCAGCCCGATGACGACATTGCCCACCAAACCGAGTGCCCCGGCCTGCAGGCCCTTACCGCCGACGGCGGGGACCGGCGGGTCCTCCTTGATTGCCATGCGCGGAATATACGGTTCCGGTGTCTGTTGCGCGCCTCGTACGCGGAAATCGTTGCATGCTGGAAACTTCGCGACGAAATCCGTCTCATTTTGGTGCAGTGGTGGCCGGTTCTACACTCAAATCATGACCGCGAGCACGCGGGTCGGGGAGTTCGAGCAACTCCGCGCGCACCTGCTGTCGGTGGCCTACCGCCTCACCGGCACCGTGGCCGACGCCGAGGACATCGTCCAGGACGCCTGGTTGCGCTGGGCCGGGCACCGCACGCCACCGATCGACAACCTGAAAGCGTGGCTGACGACGGTGGTGAGTCGGCTGGCGCTGGACCGGCTGCGGTCGGCGTCGCACCGGCGCGAAACCTACTTCGGTCAGTGGCTGCCCGAGCCGGTGGTCACCGAACTGAACGGTGCCGACCCGCTGGCGGCGGTGGTCGCCGACGAGGACGCCCGCTTTGCCGCGATGGTGGTGCTGGAGAACCTGACGCCCGATCAGCGGGTCGCGTTCGTGCTGCACGACGGCTTCGCGGTGCCGTTCGCCGAGATCGCCGAGGTGCTCGGGTCGTCGGCGGAGTCGGCGCGCCAGCTGGCCTCGCGGGCCCGGCGCGCCGTCGCGACCGCGCCGCCGCCGGCCGCCGACCATGCCGAGGTGGTCGGAAAGCTGTTGGCCGCCATGGCTTCCGGTGACCTCGGCCAGGTGGTGGCGCTGTTGCATCCGGATGTGACGTTCACCGGCGATGCGAATCGCAGGGCGCCCACGGCGGTGCGGGTGATCCACGGTCGCGACAAGGTGGCCCGGTTCCTCATCGGTCTGACCCACCGTTACGGACCGCACCGGTTGCTGGCCGGCGGGAGACTGGGCCTGGTCAACGGCGAACTCGGACTCTATTCGCCGGGCGTCGAAGCCACCGGTGAGGCGCCGGAGATCACCCCGCGCATCCAGGCGTTGGCCGTTCGCGACGGGCGCGTGGTGGCGATCTACGACATTGCCAACCCGGACAAATTCACCGGCTCGCCGTTGCGGACGCCGGTGGCCGGCGATTCGGGCAACGTCAGCGGGTGAGCTGCGGGATGACGTGGTCGCCGAATATGCGCAGCGACTCCAGCGGACGGCCGTCGGGGCCGAGGTGACGTGCGGGTGCCTGGAGCACGTGCGGGTGGTCACCGTCGCGGAAGGACACCCGCAGGGCCGCGCCCATGTTCAGGAGTACGCCGAATCGCATGGTCGGTTAGGCCACCCTAACCGACCATGGGTGGCGGTCCTCCCTACCCGGATGCCGCCCACGGCACCCGACAGGCGTCCCCGGAGTTGAAGCCCTGCTCGGTGATGCCTAGCGCGGCGTTCATCCGCGCCCGCATGTTCTCCACCCCGATCTGATACGTCAGCTCGATGACCCCGTCGGCGCCGAACCGGCGGCGCAGGTCGTTGACCTGCTCATCGGTGACGGCGTGCGGGTCTGCGGTCATCGCCGCGGCGTAGGCGATCGCGGCGCGCTCGTCGTCGCTGAAACGCGGCGACGTCGCGTAGTCGTCGATCTCGCGCAACCGGGCCAGGTCCAGACCCTCCAGGCGCATCAGCATCGAGCCGAAATCCACGCACCACGAACAACCGATCTGCCGCGCGGTCCAGTAGACGGCCAGTTCACGCACGCTTGCCGGCAGCCGGGAGGACGCCCGTTCCAGCAGTCCCTCGTGCACCGCGCCGGCGAACAACAGTCCGCGGTGATGAGCGTAGATCGCGAACGGTTCGGGCACCTCGCCGAAGCGGCGTTTGGCGTAGCGCCACATCAGCCGGGTCAGCAGCGAGGCGCGGGCGGGGGGCAGGGGTTCGATTCGGGTGGTCGTCATAGTGGAAAGACGAGGCACGAACCCACGATGTGACAGAACCCAGGTGTGACAGAACGCGGACATTTCGCCGCACCGTGTTTTCAACCGGCGGGGCCAGGGAACAGGCTGTCCCTCAGTCCGGCGCTCGCCGGGGGTGATCGAGAAGAGGCGCCTTCTGCTGCATCGAATTGCGTTGTGGGCCATTGCGGCACCGCGCCGCATCGTGGCGGTGGCGGCGCTGGTCATGGTCGGCGCCGCGATCTTCGGCATCCCGGTGGCCGGCAGTCTGACCGCCGGTGGCTTCCAGGATCCGACGGCGGAGTCCACCCGGGCGGCGCAGACCCTGGTGGACACGTTCGGCCGCGGCGACATGCAACTGGTCCTCGCGGTCACCGATCCGCAGGGCGTCGACAGTCCCACCGCCAGGGCAGCCGGCACCGACATCACCGAGCGGGTCGCGTCGGACCCGGCCGTGGTCAAGGTGGTCTCGGCGTGGACGGTGGGGCCGGAGCAGGCCGCGTCGCTGACCTCGGCGGACACCCGGACCGGGCTGGTGATCGCCGAGTTCAGCGGCGGCGAGAACGTCGTCCCCCGCCGGGCCGCGGCCCTGGTCGAGGATCTGGAGGCCACGGTGTTGCCGCGGCACGAGGGCATCACTGTGCTCTCCGGCGGGTCGACGATCGTCTACGCCCAGATCAACGCCCAGACCCAGCGTGACGTGCTGGTGATGGAGGCGATCGCCATACCGCTGAGCTTCCTGGTGCTGGTCTGGGTGTTCAAGGGTCTGCTGGCCGCGGCGTTGCCGGTGGCCGTCGGCGGGCTGGCGATCGTGACATCGATGTCGGTGCTGCGGCTGGTCGCGATGTGGACCGAGGTGTCGATCTTCGCGCTGCACCTGGCGACCGCGCTCGGTCTGGCACTGGCGATCGACTACACGCTGCTGATCGTCAGCCGCTTCCGGGACGAGATCGCCGCGGGAGCAGCCCGCGACCGTGCGTTGATCACCACGATGACGACCGCGGGCCGCACCGTGTTGTTCTCGGCGCTGACGGTCGCGCTGTCGATGGCGACGCTGGTGCTGTTCCCGATGTACTTCCTCAAATCGTTCGCCTACGCCGGCATCGCAACCGTCGCGCTGTGCGCGGGCGCGGCGATCCTGGTCACGCCGGCGGCGATCGTGCTCGCCGGTGACCGGCTGGATGCGTTCGACGTCCGCCGGCTGTTCCGGCGCGGCCCGCTGACCGAGCCGCCTGCGGAGCAGAAGTTCTGGTACCGCTCGACGAAACTGGTCACCCGCCGGGCGTTGCCGGTGGGGCTGGCCGGTGCGGTGTTGCTGGTGAGCCTCGGTCTGCCGTTCCTCGGGGTGTCCTGGGGTCTGGCCGACGACCGGGTGCTGCCGGCTTCGGCCAGCGCCCATCAGGTGGGGGATCTGCTCCGCACCGAGTTCTCGGACAACTCCGAGGCGGCGGTGACCGTGGTGGTGCCCGACGCGGTAGGTCTGACACCGCAGGACTACGACGGCTACGCGCTGTCGGCCTCGACGATCCCGCAGGTGTCGATGGTGGTCGCACCGACGGGCACGTTCGTCGACGGCCGCCGGGTCGGCCCGCCGACCGGGGCGGCCGCAGAGCGTGACGGGGCGGCGTACCTGACCGTCGGCAGCACCGCGCCGTCCTTCTCGGCGGACTCCGACCTGCAGCTGGACCGGTTGCGTGCACTGCCCGGTCCCGGCGACCGGGCGGTCCAGATGACCGGTATCGCGCAGATCAACCGGGACAGCGTCGAGTCCATCACCGCCCGGCTGCCCGTCGTGCTCGCCATCATCGCCGTGATCACCTTCGCCCTGCTTTTCCTGCTGACCGGCAGTGTCGTGCTCCCGGTCAAGGCGCTGATCCTCAACGCGCTGTCGTTGTCGGCGGCCTTCGGCGCGCTGGTGTGGATCTTCCAGGACGGCAACCTCGGCGCCCTGGGCACCACCCCGACGGGGACGCTGGTGGTCAACATGCCGGTGTTGCTGTTCTGCATCGCGTTCGGGCTGTCGATGGACTACGAGGTCTTCCTGATCGCCCGAATCCGCGAGTTCTGGCTCGCCAGTGGCCGCACCCGCGAAGACAACGACGAAAGTGTGGCGCTCGGTCTGGCGCACACCGGACGGGTGGTCACCGCGGCGGCGTTGATCATGTCGATCTCGTTCGGTGCGCTGATCGCCGCCCAGGTGTCGTTCATGCGGATGTTCGGGCTCGGTCTGATGCTGGCGGTGCTGATCGATGCCACGCTGGTGCGCATGGTGCTGTTACCTGCCGTGATGCATCTGATGGGACGGTGGAACTGGTGGGCGCCCGCACCGCTGGCCCGGTGGCACACCCGACTGGGCATCGGTGCACCCCGCAGCCCCGCCCGGCATGCCATGCCGCGGCGCCGGCTGATCGTCAGAAATTAATGACGCATCCGACCAATCCGGAGCGGTCGCAGGTTCGAATGGACCACAAGCGGTGGTCACGCATGGGTCGACACAAGGAGGGGTCTGCGCTTTGAGCACAGGTGAACGTGCCGGCACGCAGCTGGCGGAACCAGAGCTGAGGATCTGGCGGGACAACGTCCGGACCGAGGTGCGCGAGCAACTCGGCGAGTTCGTCCGCGGCGAATGCGTCCGACGCCTCGACGGCGCCGGTGTCGAGGTGGCGGGCGAACTGCTGTGCAGTTTCCTCGACGGGGGCAAGTATGTCCGGTCGACGTTCATGTACCTGGGTTGGTTGTGCGGTGCGGCCGAGGACGCGGCGGCCCTGCGGGCTTCGGCCAGCCTGGAGTTGTTGCACACCTTTGCGCTGATCCAGGACGACGTGATGGACGGTTCCTCGCTGCGCCGGGCCCGGCCCACCGCACATGTGGTGTTCGCGCGCTGGCACCGCGACCGCGCGTTGGCCGGATCGGCGGATCGGTTCGGTGAGTCCGCGGCGATCCTGCTCGGCGATCTGTGCCTGGTCTGGGCCGAGGAGATGTTGCGGCGCAGCGGGATCGGCGCTGACGCGCTGGCCCGGGTGCTGCCCCGCTACGACGATATGCGGACCGAGTTGGCCGTGGGTCAGCTCTCCGATCTGCTCAACAGCTGCCAGACGTTCCCGACCCTGACCGAGGTGCTCGACGTGCTGCGCCGCAAATCCGGCAACTACACGGTGCGCCGTCCGCTCGAGCTCGGGGCTGCCATGGCCGGTTGTGGCGTCGAGGTGGCCGGCGCGTTGTCGGGTTACGGTGCCGCGATCGGGGAGGCGTTCCAGTTGCGCGACGACATCCTCGGGGTGTTCGGTTCGCCGGCGCAGACCGGTAAACCCGCCCGCACCGACCTGGAGGCGGGCAAGGCCACCAGCGTCGTCGTCGCCGCCTACGAACTGGCCGAGCCGGGCGTGCGGCGTCAACTCGCCGAGTTGATGCGCAGTCCCGAGATCGACGCCGACGGTGTCGACCGCTGGCGCACGCTGATCGCGGCCAGCGGGGCCGTGCAATGGATCGAGGATCTCATCGGGCAACGACATGACGCGGCCCTGCGGTTCCTCGACGGGGCGCCGATCCCCGACATCCCCCGAACCGCGCTGGCCGAGATGGCCGTCGCCTGCACCCAGCGGGCCGCGTGATGCGCGCACTCGGCGGGAAAACCGATCACGTCGTCATCGTCGGCGCCGGGTTGTCCGGGCTGTCGGCGGCGTTGCAGCTGGCCGGCCGGGGCCGCAGGGTCACCGTGTTGGAGCGCGGTGCGCACCCGGGTGGGCGGGTCGGTCGCGCCGACGTCAACGGCTACCGGCTCGACACCGGGCCGACGGTGCTGACCATGCCGGACATCATCGACGAGGCGTTCGCGGCGGTGGGTGAGTCGCTGGCCGACTGCCTGCCCATCGACCCGGTGCACCCGGCGTATCACGCGAAGTTCGCCGACGGCAGTGCGCTGGCGGTACACACCGAGGCCGCGGCGATGGCCACCGAGATCGAACGGTTCGCCGGCCGCAAGGAAGCCGACGGCTATCTGCGGCTGCGGGAGTGGCTGACCAAGCTGTACCGCACCGAGTTCGACGGGTTCATCGCGAACAACTTCGACTCGCCGCTGTCACTGGTGACCCCGTCGCTGGCCAAGCTGGTCGCGCTCGGCGGTTTCCGCCGCTGGGAACCGGTCGTGCGCCGCTTCCTCGACGACGAGCGGTTACTGCGGGTGTTCACGTTCCAGGCGCTCTATGCCGGGGTGCCGCCGCAGAGCGCGTTGGCCGTCTACGCGGTCATCGCCTACATGGACACCGTCGCGGGGGTGTACTTCCCACGCGGCGGGATGCGCGCGCTGCCGGATGCGATGGCCGCCGCCGCCACCCGCGCCGGCGTTGAATTCGTCTACGGCGCAACGGTTTCCGAGCTGGAGTTCAACGGGTCCCGGGTCAGCGCGGTGCGCACCGTCGAGGGCGGGCGGGTGCCCGCGGACGCGGTGGTGCTGACCACCGAACTGCCCGACACCTACCGGCTGGTCGGCCGCACCCCGCGGCGGCCGCTGCGGCTGCGGCCGGCGCCGTCGGCGGTGGTCGCCCACGTGGGTTGCGCGGCTGTCGACACCGCCGGTCGAGACGACACCGCCGGTCGAGAGGCCGGCCATCACACCATCCTGTTCGGCGATGCGTGGAAGCAGACGTTCCGCGACATCATCGACGACGGCCGGGTGATGGGCGACCCGTCGCTGCTGGTCACCCGGCCGACGGCCGGGGATCCGTCGTTGGCGCCGGCCGGACGTGACCTGCTCTACGTGCTGGCGCCGGCGCCGAACACCGACGTCGGCGGTCTGGACTGGGACGCGGCCGGGTCGGGCTACGTCGAGCAGATGCTCTCGGCGGTGCGGTCCCGGATGCCCGGTGTCGGTGACGACGCCGAGGTGTTGCACGTGGTCACGCCGGCCGACTGGCGCAGGCAGGGCATGGCGGCCGGCACTCCGTTCGCCTTGGCGCACACCTTCGCCCAGACCGGACCGTTCCGGCCGGCCAACACCGTGCGCGGCATCGACAACGTCGTGCTGGCCGGTTCGTCCACCGTTCCCGGGGTCGGGGTGCCGACCGCGATCCTGTCGGGCCGGCTGGCCGCCGACCGGGTCACCGGCGTCCCCGTCCGCCGTCTCACCTCGGAGGTCAATCTCTGATGATCAGCATGGAGCTCGATGCGGCGGGTGTACGGGATCCGCAGTTGCGGGAGGCCTACCGGCACTGCCGGACCATCAACGCCGCGCACGGCAAGACGTTCTTCCTGGCGACCCGGCTGCTGGCGCCCAAACAGCGTCCCGCGGTGCACGCGCTCTACGGGTTCGCCCGGGTTGCCGACGACATCCTCGACGATCTGGCCGGCACCTTGACCCTCGAACAGCGCGCGCAGCGGCTACAGCAGCTGTCCACCAGGCTCTACGACTGCCTGGTGGAGAACCGGTCCTGCGACGGCGACCCGACGTTGACCGCGGTGGTGCACACCGCACGGACCTACGACATCGGCTGGGATCTTTTCGACGACTTCCTGGCTTCGATGCGGATGGACCTCACCGTCACCGACTATCCGGATCGCAAGTCGCTGGAGCGCTACATGTACGGCTCGGCGGAGGTGATCGGGCTGCAGATGCTGCCGGTGCTGGGCACCGTCGGGCCGCGCGACGAGGCGGCGCCGTATGCGGCCGCACTCGGCAAGGCGTTCCAGCTGACGAACTTCCTGCGTGATGTCGACGAGGACCTGACCCGCGGACGGGTGTACCTGCCGGCCGACGAGCTGGCCGTGCACGGAGTCGACCGTGAACTGCTGACCTGGTGCCACACCCACCGGCGCACCGACGGCCGGGTGCGGGCCGCGCTGGCCGAACAACACGCGGTGGCGCGCCGGGTCTATGACCAGGCGCGGCCGGGGATCGACGCGCTGGCACCGGCGTCGCGGCCGTGCGTCGGTGCGGCGCTGACGCTGTACTCGGACATCCTGGCGCGTATCGAGGCGATCGACTTCGAGATTTTCGGTCGGCGTGCGACGGTAGGTAAACCCCGACGATTGGCGGTGGCCGTAGCGGGCATCGGTAAGGCGTGGGTGAACCGTATGCGACTTCGAAAAGCGTGAGGGTGGATCAGCGTGGAGAGGATTCCGTGAGCCGGAACGGCTTCGATCGCCGTCGGCAGACCTGGCCGGGCTCACCGGGGCGGACCGCCGCGGGCGCGCAGCGCCGACGGGTGGTGATCGTGGGCGGCGGGATCGCGGGTCTGGCCGCGGCCACCGGTCTGGCCGAGCGCGGTGTCGAGGTCGAAGTCATCGAGAAGCAGGACTACCTCGGCGGGCGGGTGGGCGGTTGGGCCGACACCCTGGCCGACGGCACCCCGGTCGCGATGAACCGCGGCTTTCACGCTTTCTTCCGGCAGTACTACAACCTGCGGGCGATGCTGCGGCGCAGCGACCCTGGCCTGTCGGCGCTGACCCCGGTCGAGGACTATCCGTTGATCGACGGGGCGGGCCGGCGCGACACGTTCCGCGGGCTGCCGCAGACCCCGCCGCTGAACGCGCTGGCATTCGCGTTGCGCAGCCCCACCTTCCGGTTGCGGGACCTGGTACGCCTGGATGCCAAGGCCGCCGCGCCGCTGGCCGCGGTGTCGGTGCCCGAGACCTATGACCTGCTCGACGGCCGCGACGCGGCGACTTTCCTGCGGGACATCAACTTTCCCGACGCCGCACGGCATCTGGCCTTCGAGGTGTTCGCGCGCAGCTTCTTCGCGCGGCCCGAGACGCTGTCGGCCGGTGAGCTGGTCACCATGTTCCACATCTACTTCCTGGGTTCCAGTGAGGGTTTGATCTTCGACGTCGCGAACGCGAACTTCGATGTGGCCCTGTGGAATCCACTGCGGAGCTATCTGGAGGGCCGCGGGGTGGTGTTCCACACCGGCGCCGAGGTCGAACAGGTGACGGTCGCCGACGGGGTGACGGTGTCGGGCGGGCAGGGCAAGGTGTGGTCGGCCGACGCCGCGGTGCTGGCCACCGACGTCGGTGCGTTGCGCCGAGTGGTGGCGGCGTCGCCCGGTCTGGGAGATCCGTTGTGGCGGGAGCGGATCGACGCGATGGGCACCGCACCGCCGTTCGTGGTGCTGCGGTTGTGGCTGGACCGCCCGGTGCGGCACGACCGGGCTGCGTTCGTCGGCACCGGGGGCCGCGAGCCGTTGGACAACATCAGTGTGCTGGAGCGCTACGAACGCGAGGCCGCCGACTGGGCGATGCGTACCGGCGGCTCGGTGGTGGAGTTGCACGCCTACTCGGTCCGCGACGGCGACGCCGAGGTGCGCGACGGCCTGATCGCGCGGATGCACGAGCTCTACCCGGAGACCGCGACCGCGTCCATCGTGGCCGAACGGTTGCTGCGCCGCGACGACTGCCCGCGATTCGCCCCCGGCGACTTCGCCGACCGGCCCACGGTGGCCACCCCGGATCCGCACCTGAAACTCGCCGGGGACGGTGTCCGCATCGACCTGCCGGTGGCGTTGATGGAACGGGCGGCGACAACGGGCTGGACGGCCGCCAACGAGCTGCTGGCGCAATTCGGGCTCGCCGGACATGCGCTGCACACCGTGCCCAACAGCGGCCGCTCGACGCTGCTGCGCAGGCTGGCCACCTCGGCCGGGGGTGCCCGGTGAGCGCGCTGTCGGTGCTGCGGGCCCGGGTCGCCAAGGCGTGGCCGTTCGAGCTGGTGCCGTCGACCCCGTGGTCGGCTCAGACGCCGACGTGGCAGGACGCCAACCCGAAGGTGATCGATGCCGCGTTGCGCCGCGCCGGCCGCAGAGCGGGCGGCAACTGGTTCGTCATCGGGGGAAGTTCGCAGATCTCGACGAAGGCGTTCGGGACCACGGTCGCCGGTCGGCAGCTGGTGGCCTGGCGGGGTGTCGACGGTGCGCTGCTGGTCGCGCCGCGGTCGTGCCCGCATCTGGGTGCCGACCTGGCGACCGCGCCGGTGGACTGCGGCACGCTGGTGTGCCCCTGGCACGGGTTGCGGCTCGGCGAGCGCCGGCACGGCACGTGGAAGCCCTATCCGGCGTACGACGACGGCGTGCTGTGCTGGGTGCGCCTGGACCCCGAATCTGGCACCGAAGCTGGCACCCCGGTGTCAGCGCCGACGGACGCGCCGGTGGTGCCGCTGCGCCCGGGCGAGCCGACGCTGGCTGCGGTCACCCGGTTGGAGGGCGTCTGCGAGCCCCGCGACATCGTCGCCAACCGACTCGACCCGTGGCACGGCGCGTGGTTCCACCCCTACTCGTTCACCCGGTTGCGGGTGCTCAGCGCGCCCGCGGCGGACGACGACCTTCCCGAGGACCTGGACCGTTTCGTGGTCGAGGTGACGTTCCACATCGGCCGGTTGGGCGTGCCGGTCATCGCCGAGTTCACCACGCCCGGCCCGCGCACGGTGGTGATGCGCATCGTCGAGGGGGAGGGCAGGGGCAGTGTGGTCGAGACCCACGCGACTCCGCTGGGTCCGGGTCCCGACGGCCGGCCCCGGACGGCGGTGATCGAGGCGGTCGTCGCGCACTCGGACCGCCCGCGCTTCGGTGTGGGTCTGGTCGCGGCGCCGGTGATCCGGCCACTGATGCGCCAGGCCGCCAACCGGTTGTGGCGCGACGATCTCGCCTACGCCGAGCGGCTTTTCGAGCTGAGGTCCTAGCTCTGGTGTCCGATCCCAGCCTCGTCCAGCAGCGGAACCTGTTCGGTCGCCCACGGGCTGATCGCCCAGCCCAGCGCGGCGGCCGCCCGCAGCTGGTGCCACGGCACCCACACGTGGTCGGCGACTTCGTCGGGGGCGGGGCGCACCGGACCGACGGCCCGGCCGCAGAACACCGGGCACATCTCGTTCTCCACCACGCCGTCACTGGCGACCGCGTAGTAGCGGAAGTCGGGCAGCACACAGCGCAGGTCGGCGATCTGCAGTCCGAGTTCCTCGCGCACCCGTCGGGTCACCGCGCCGGCGATCGATTCGCCCGGTGCGGGATGGCCGCAGCAGGTGTTGGTCCACACGCCGGGGAACGTGCGCTTGTGCAGGGCCCGGCGGGTCAACAGGACGCGGCCCGCCTCGTCGAACAGGTAGCAGGAGAACGCCAGGTGCAACGGGGTGGCCGCATGGTGCACCTGCGTCTTGGGGGCCGAGCCGATGGGTTGACCGTCTTCGTCGAGCAGAACCACCAGCTCGGCGGTGTTGGCGTGGCGCATGCCGGTGATTCGTTGCCGCCGGCGGTTCGGATCGGTGTGAGGTTGCGGGGTGCACGGTGGCGGTAGTCCTGGCCTACACCGCGCCGGCGATCGGTCACCTGTACCCGTTCTGCGCCCTGCTCAACGAGATGGCCGCTCGCGGACACGAGATCCATGTGCGCACGCTGGCCGCGGGGGTGGACCTGTGCCTCGGTCAGGGTTTCAAAGCTGCTCCTGTGGACGCCCGCATCGAGCAGTTGCAGAGTGCGCACACCACGCGTGGGGTGCTCAGATCCGCGGCGGAGACCGTGCGGGTACTGACCGAGCGCGCGGTGTGGGAGGTCGACGACTTCACCGACGCCGTCGGTGCGGTGGATCCCGATGTGATCCTGGTGGACGCGAACTGTTGGGGCGCCCTGTCGGCCGCCGAGGCGCAGTCCCGGCCGTGGCTGGTGTTCTCGCCGTTCATCCCGTATTTGCGCTCGCCGGGATTGCCGCCGTTCGGGGCGGGTGCCCGACCCCTCCGCGGTCCGATCGGCGCGGTCAGCAACTGGGGCGTCGGCATGGTGACCGGCATGGTCTTCGACCGGCCGTTCCGGGCCGGTGTTCGGCCGGTGCGGGCCGCATTGGGGTTGCCCGAGGTGCGTTCGGCCGATCAGCTACTACGCCGGGCGCCCCGGCTGCTGGTGGCCACCGGTAAGCCCTTCGAGTACCCGGACACCCGGTGGGGCGACTCGGTGGAGTTGATCGGGCCGGCGATCTTCGATCCTCCGGCGCAGCCACCGGCGTGGCTGGACGACATCGACCGACCCATCGTCTTGGTGACGACCTCCTCGGTCGGGCAGGCCGACCGGGCTCTGGTGTCGGCGGCGGTGCGGGCGTTCGCCGGTGATGACGTCCATGTGGTGGCGAGCCTGCCCGCCGACGAGGACGGGGAACTGTGCCATCGGCCCGGCGTCACCCTGGCCCGCTTCGTTCCGCATTCGTTGGTCCTGGACCGGGCGGTGTGCGTGGTGACCCACGGCGGTATGGGCATCACTCAGAAGGCTTTGGACCGTGGAATCCCGGTGTGCGCAGTGCCTTTCGGTCGCGACCAGTTCGAGGTGGCTCGCCGCATCGAGGTGGCGCGCTGCGGGGTCCGATTACCTGCGCGCCGGCTCAGCGCGCCGCGACTGCGGGCCGCGGTGAACTCCGCGCTGACGCGGTCGGCCGGTGCGGCCGAGGTGGCCGCCGGCTTCGCGGCCACCGGCGGGGTGCGCCGCGCTGCGGACATCGTGGAGAACTCGATCCCCGGTTAGCCAGGCGCAAGGATCCGCGTGCGGCCCGACGGTGTCGGGCTCACTCGGCGCGCGTGCGTCGATAGTGGCGGCGGGCCTTCATCCGGTTGCCGCAGATCGCCATCGAACACCAGCGGGCGGTGTTGGGCTTGCTGCGGTCGATCAGGAACAGCCGGCATTCGGTGTTGGCGCACGGTCGTAGTCGTCCCGGACTGGTGATGCGCAGTCCGTCCCACGCGATGACCGCCCGAGCCGCGCCGGAGGCGTCGCCGTGGTCGAGGCGCCATCGCAGTCCGGATTCGGTGGCGGTCGGGAGCAGGCGGGTCTGGTCGACAAACCGCTGCAGGGTGGTGGCCGCCGCCTCGCCGCGAATCACCGCCTGCAGCGCCGCGCGGGCTTCGGTCAGCCGCCCCCATTCACGGTCCGTCGCGGGCACGCCGTGGCGGGCCAGCCACGGCGTCGCGGCGCGCAGGTCGGCGAGCGCGTCGGTCGGCACACCGTCGACCACCGGGGTGGTGTTGAGCAGGTCGAGCAGGAACGTTTCGTCGTCCGCGTGCGTCGCGTAGATCTCCATCGCATAGCCGTCCATCGCCATTGCTAACCCCCAAAGTTCACTTGACAGGTTACACACCCTCGGGTTCACTGTACCTAACCGGTAAAACTATTTAAAGGAGTTATTCATGTCTGTGGTCCATCATCGTTTCGCGACCGTGGACGGTCACCGCATCTTCTACCGCGAGGCGGGTGACCCCGGCGCCCCGGTGATCGTGTTGCTGCACGGCTTCCCGACCAGCTCGTTCATGTTCCGCAACCTCATTCCCCAACTCGCCGACCGGTACCGGGTGATCGCGCCGGACTTCCTCGGCTTCGGCTACTCGGACGCGCCGTCGGTCGACGAGTTCGACTACACCTTCGATGCACTCGCCGCGCTGGTCGCCGGACTGCTGGCACAGCTCGGCAGCACGCGGCACGCGATCTACGTCCAGGACTACGGCGCACCGATCGGTTGGCGGCTGGCGCTGCGCGATCCGCAGTCGATCACCGCGATCATCACGCAGAACGGCAACGGCTACGACGCCGGATTCGTCGCTGAGGGCTGGGCGCCCGCGTGGGACTACCAGCGTGAGCAGACGCCGCAGACCGCGGCCGCGCTCAGCCAGATCCTGACCTTCGAGGCCACCAGATCCCAGTACCTCACCGGGGTGCCCGACGAGAGCGTGGTCAGTCCGGACACCTGGCATCATGATTTCGCCCTGCTGTCCCGGCCGGGCAACGACGCGATCCAGCTCAAGCTGTTCCTCGATTACGCGACCAACCCCAAGCTGTATCCGGCGCTGCACGACTACCTGCGCGCCAGCGGTGTTCCCCTGCTCGCGGTGTGGGGGGACAAAGACCCGTTCTTCGGTCCCGACGGGGCGCGCGCCTTCGCCGAGGATGCGGCCGACGCCGAGATCCATCTGCTCGACGGCGGTCACTTTCTGCTGGAGAGCGCATTGGCAGAGGTCACAGCCCTGATCCGGGACTTCCTGTCGCGCCGCCTCTAGTCACCGGGGGACCGGCTGGACGCGGCGGCCCGCTCGAACAGTTCATGTTCATCAGCATTGGGTAGAAAAGGCGGGTGGACGATAAGACGGCGCAGGTCGCCGGTCGCGGCTCGGTGTTCAAAGCCCACCTTCGGTCGGCGGCAACCGCGGCGGTGCAACTGGTCGCGGTCTCCGCGGCGCTGTGGGTGCTGTCGTGGGTGGTCGGCAAGACCTGGGTGATCATCCTGCCGGTGGCGCTGGCGCTGCTCGTGTGCACGGTGCTGTGGCCGCCGGTGCGCTGGCTGCGCCGCAAGAAGGTGCCCCCGGCGGCCGCAGCGCTGTTGGTCATGGTCATGGGCCTGGCCGTGGTGGCCGGCCTGATCGCCGCCGTCGCGCCCGCGATCGTCGATCAGGCCGCCGAGCTCGCCGAGCAGGCCACCGCGGGTGTGGTGCAGGTGCGGGACTGGCTGGACGGGCCGCCGCTCAACATCAGTGAAGCGCAATTGAATTCGGCGGTCGAAGCGATCAACGACACCCTGAACTCCAGCAGCGCGCAGATCGCCGCGGGACTGTTCACCGGCGTCGGGGCCGCCACCTCGGCGCTGGTCACCTTCTTCACCGCGGTGGTGGTGACGTTCTTTCTGCTCAAGGACGGGCCCGGCTTCATCCCGTGGTTGCGCCGCGCCGTGGGGATGCCCGCGGCCCCGCATGCGGCCGCAATCCTGGAGCGCGTATGGGCCACCATCAGCGGGTTCATCCGGACTCAGGCGGTGGTCAGCCTGGTCGACGCGGTGCTGATCGGCATCGGTTTGGTCATCATGGGCGTGCCGCTGGCCTACGCACTGGCCATCATCACGTTCATCGGCGGATTCGTGCCGATCGTCGGCGCCTTCGTGGCCGGCGGTCTGGCGGTGCTGGTGGCACTGGTCGCCAACGGCCCGGTGAACGCGCTGATCGTGCTGGGCATCATCGTGGCTGTGCAGCAACTGGAAGGCAACGTGCTACAGCCGTGGCTGCAGTCGAAGTCGATGAAGCTGCACGCGGTGCTCGTGTTGTTGGCGGTGACCTTGGGCGCCACCACGTTCGGGGTGATCGGTGCGTTCCTCGCGGTGCCGGTGGCCGCGGCGGTCGCAGTGATCCTGCGGTACTACGACGAGCAGGTGGCGATGCGCGCCGGTGAGGACATGGGATCCGCGGCGCCGGACGAGACCGGCACAAGCGACGACGGGGACGGCGACAGCGCGAGCGACGACGGGGACGGCGACAGCGCGGAAAGCCCCTCCGAGGCCGAGGAGACGGCCGACTCTTGACGGAACCGGCGCGCCGTGCGACACATTGTGCGGCACGCCGGTGGCAGCGTTCAGCGCGCGAACATCAGCGCGCGTTTGACCTCCTGGATCGCCTTGGTCACCTCGATGCCGCGCGGGCAGGCTTCGGTGCAGTTGAACGTGGTACGGCAGCGCCACACCCCATCGACGTCGTTGAGGATGTCGAGCCGTTCGGCGGCACCCTCGTCACGGCTGTCGAAGATGAACCGGTGTGCATTGACGATCGCGGCCGGTCCGAAGTAGGACCCCTCGCTCCAGTACACCGGACAGCTCGTCGTGCAGCATGCGCACAGGATGCACTTGGTGGTGTCGTCGTAGCGTGCGCGGTCGGTCTGGCTCTGAATCCGTTCGCGGGTGGGCTGATTGCCCGACGTGATCAGGTACGGCTTGATCGCCTTGTAGGCGTCGAAGAACGGCTCCATGTCCACGACGAGGTCCTTCTCCACCGGTAGTCCGCGGATCGGCTCGATCGTGATGGTCAACTGTTTCTTCGGATTCTTGGGCAGCATGTCGCGCATCAGCACCTTGCACGCCAACCGGTTCACGCCGTTGATGCGCATCGCGTCCGACCCGCACACCCCGTGCGCGCAGGACCGGCGGAACGTCAGAGTGCCGTCCAGGTACCACTTCACGTAGTGCAGCAGGTTCAGCAGCCGGTCGCTGGGTAGGCACGGCACGCGGAAGCTCTGCCAGCCGGCGTCGTCGGGGGACTCCGGGTTGAACCGGGAGATCTTCAGCGTCACCATCACCGCGCCCTCGGGCACGGGCGGCAGTTCGGAATCGCCGGTGTCGGGCTTCTCCAGAACGGAGGTCATCTCGTCTCCTCGCGCAAGCGCTCGTCAGTGCTGTTCGGTTCCTCGCGCAAGCGCTCGTCAGCCGTCATCACTAGTACTTCCGCTCCATCGGTTCGTACCGCGTCTGGACCACGGGCTTGTAGTCCAAACGGATTTCGGACAGCAGGTCATTACCCTGCTTGTAGGCCATCGTGTGGCGCATGTAATTGGTGTCGTCGCGGTTGGGATAGTCCTCACGGGCATGCCCGCCGCGCGATTCCTTGCGGTTGAGCGCGCCGACCACGGTGACTTCGGCGAGCTCCAGCAGGAAGCCCAGTTCGATCGCCTCGAGTAGATCGCTGTTGTAGCGCTTGCCCTTGTCCTGCACCGTGATTCGCGAGTAGCGCTCCTTGAGCGCGTGGATGTCGGTCAGCGCCTGCTTGAGTGTCTCCTCGGTGCGGAACACCGCGGCGTTGTTGTCCATCGACTGCTGCAGCGCACCGCGGATGTCGGCGACACGCTCGTTGCCGTGCTCGGAGAGGATGTCGCCGACCCAGCCGACCACCATATCGGCGGGGTTCTCCGGCAGCTCCACGAAGTCATGTCCCAGTGCGTAATTCGCCGCGGCGATACCGGCGCGGCGGCCGAAGACGTTGATGTCCAGCAGCGAGTTGGTGCCCAGCCGGTTGGCGCCGTGCACCGACACGCACGCGCATTCGCCGGCGGCGTACAGGCCCGGGATGACGGTGGTGTTGTCCGAGAGCACCTGACCGTTGACGGTGGTCGGAATGCCGCCCATCACGTAGTGGCAGGTCGGGTAGACGGGCACCAGCTCCTTGACCGGATCCACGCCCAGATAGGTGCGGGCGAACTCGGTGATGTCGGGCAGCTTGGCTTCCAGCACGTCCTCGCCGAGGTGGCGCACGTCGATGTAGACGTAGTCCTTGTTCGGTCCGGCGCCACGGCCTTCGAGGACTTCCAGCACCATCGAGCGCGCGACGATGTCACGCGGCGCGAGGTCGACGATCGTCGGCGCGTAGCGCTCCATGAAGCGCTCACCCTCACCGTTGAGCAGCCGGCCGCCCTCGCCGCGCACGGCTTCGGAGATGAGGATCCCGAGCCCGGCCAGACCCGTCGGGTGGAACTGGTGGAACTCCATGTCCTCCAGCGGAAGTCCCTTGCGGAAGATGATGCCCAGCCCGTCGCCGGTCAGGGTGTGGGCGTTGGAGGTGGTCTTGTACATCCGGCCCGACCCGCCGGTGGCGAACACGATCGCCTTGGCGTGGAAGACGTGGATGTCGCCGGTCGCCAACTCGTAGGCGACGACGCCGGTGGCCACCGGGCCCGACGCGGTCTCGGTCAGTGTGATGTCGAGGGCGTAGAACTCGTTGAAGAACTCGACGTCGTGCTTGACGCAGTTCTGGTAGAGCGTCTGCAGGATCATGTGACCGGTGCGGTCGGCGGCGTAACAGGCGCGGCGTACCGGGGCCTTGCCGTGGTCACGGGTGTGGCCGCCGAAGCGGCGCTGGTCGATCCTGCCCTCGGGGGTGCGGTTGAACGGCATCCCCATCTTCTCCAGATCGAGCACCGCGTCGATGGCCTCCTTGGCCATGATCTCGACGGCGTCCTGGTCGGCGAGGTAGTCGCCGCCCTTGACGGTGTCGAAGGTGTGCCACTCCCAGTTGTCTTCTTCGACGTTGGCCAGCGCGGCACACATACCGCCCTGGGCGGCGCCGGTGTGCGAGCGCGTCGGGTAGAGCTTGGTCAGCACCGCGGTGCGGGCCCGGGGCCCGGCCTCCACGGCCGCCCGCATGCCTGCCCCACCGGCGCCGACGATGACGACGTCGTAACGGTGTTCAACAATCATTGCAGCTCTCCAGTCAGGAAATCGTCGCGTCGAACGTCAGCAGCACGTAGGTGCCCAGCACCAGCGTGAACGCCATCGACAGTGCCAGCAATGCGTTCAGCCAGAATTTCGTGGAGTCCTTGCGGCTGTAGTCGGCGATGATCGTGCGCATGCCGTTGCCGCCGTGCAGCTGGGCCAGCCACAGCAGCAGCAGGTCCCAGGTCTGCCAGAACGGGGAGGCCCAGCGCTGCGCGACGTAGTTGAAGTCGATGCGGTACACACCGTTCTCCCACATCAGCATGATGAACAGGTGGCCCAGCGCCAGGAACACCAGGACGACACCGGAGAACCTCATGAACAACCAGGCGTACTTCTCGAAGTTGGGCATCCCGCCGGCGCGCCGCGGGGCGCGCGGGTTGTCCAGACCGGCGGGCCGGTCGAAGCTGCGCTGCATGACCGGAGCCGGTCCGCCGCGGTCGCTGATGTGGTCGTAGGGGTTCTCGGCCATCTTCTTTCCTGTAATCACAAGAACCTCTCCGCCATGTGCATCCCGATCACGCCGAGCGAGGCGATCATCACCGCGATGAAGACTCCGGCGACCACCCACAGCATCGTGCGCTGGTGGCGCGGACCCTCCGACCAGAAGTCGATCAGGATGATCCGGATGCCGTTGAGCGCGTGGTAGAGCACCGCGGCGACCAGACCGATCTCCATCAGACCCACGATCGGGGTCTTGTAGGTCTCGATGATCTCGTTGTAGGCCTGCGGACTGACCCGCACCAGGGCGGTGTCGAGCACGTGGACGAACAGGAAGAAGAAGATGGTCGCGCCCGAGATGCGGTGCAATAGCCAGGACCACATGCCCGGATCACCGCGGTAGAAAGTCCGGCGTCGCGTCGGTTGTGATCGCGGTGCCGGTGTGTCGGTGTCGGCTGCTGCCGCGGTACTCATGTGCCCTCCAACGCCATCGGTGGACGTCCGAAGCTCGGTCCTGAAAACGGAGCCCCAAACCTCGGGGCGACTCTAATCCCCTACGTAGTGTTGAACGAACTAGCGTGAGGCCGTATGCCCTGGTTCAAGGGTAGAAGTTAGGGTGCCCTATCTGGGACTTCGGGTCACGGGACGGAGTGTTCGGAATGCATTCAGAATCAACTCGGATGTCATGACATGACTATGGATATCGATTGGAAAATGTTGCGCCGCAAGGCAATCGACGTCTCCAAGCATGCCTACGCGCCGTACTCGCGGTTCCGGGTGGGAGCGGCCGCGCTGGTCGACGATCACCGCATGGTGGCCGGATGCAATGTGGAAAATGTCTCATATGGTCTAGGTCTCTGTGCCGAGTGCGCAGTGGTCTGCGCCCTACATTCCGGGGGTGGCGGACGGCTGGTCGCACTGTCGTGTGTCGGCCCCGACGGGGAGGTTCTGATGCCGTGCGGGCGGTGCCGGCAGCTGCTGCTGGAGCACGGTGGGCCGGGACTGCTGATCGATCACCCGCTGGGGCCACGGCCGCTGAGCGAGCTGCTGCCGGATGCGTTCGGACCGGAGGATCTGGCGCGGGGTCGAGTACCGGTCGAGGAGACACCGTGACCGATCGCGCCTCCGACTCCCCAGGTGCCTCGCCTCTCGATGCTCCGCGTCCGATGTCGCCTCTCGATGCTCCGCGTCCGATGTCGCCTCTCGATGCTCCGTCGATCATCCGGACCAAGCGCGACGGCGGCATCCTCTCCGACGCGGCGATCGACTGGGTGATCGACGGCTACACCCACGGCCGGGTCGCCGACGCGCAGATGTCGGCACTGCTGATGGCGATCTACCTGCGCGGCATGACCAACGCCGAGATCGCCCGCTGGACGGCGGCGATGATCGCCTCGGGGGAGCGGCTCGACTTCACCGATCTGCGCCGCTCCGACGCCCCCGGAAAGCCGCTGGCGTTGGTCGACAAGCATTCGACCGGCGGCGTCGGCGACAAGATCACCATCCCGCTGGTGCCCGTCGTGATGGCCTGTGGCGGCGCGGTGCCGCAGGCGGCCGGGCGCGGCCTGGGGCACACCGGCGGCACGTTGGACAAATTGGAGTCCATTCCCGGATTCACCGCCGAGATCTCCAAAGCCCAGATCCGCCAACAGCTCTGCGCGATCGGCGCGGCGATCTTCGCCGCCGGCGAGCTCGCCCCGGCCGATCGCAAGATCTACGCGCTGCGCGACGTCACCGCCACCACCGAGTCGCTGCCGCTGATCGCCAGTTCGGTGATGAGCAAGAAGATCGCCGAAGGCACCCGGGCGCTGGTGCTCGATTCCAAGGTGGGCTCGGGGGCGTTCCTGGACACCGAGGCCGAATCGCGGGAGCTGGCCCGCACCATGGTCGAACTCGGTACCGAGCACGGGGTGCTGACCCGAGCGTTGCTCACCGATATGAACGCCCCATTGGGATGCACCGTCGGCAACGCCATCGAGGTCGTCGAGTCGCTGGAGGTGCTCGCCGGCGGCGGTCCCGCCGACGTGGTGGAGCTGACGCTGGCCCTGGCCCGGGAGATGTGCGACGCTGCGGGCCTCGACGGGGTGGATCCGGAGCAGACGCTGCGGGACGGCACGGCGATGGACCGGTTCCGGGACCTGGTCGCCGCGCAGGGCGGCGACGTCAGTTGTCTGTCGCCGGACGCGCTGCCCCGGGGTGCGCATTCGGAGACCGTCAGTGCGCCGCGCGGTGGCACGATGGGGGACATCGACGCGATGGCGGTGGGACTGGCGGTGTGGCGGCTCGGAGCGGGCCGCTCGATCCCCGGCGAGCAGGTGCAGTACGGCGCCGGGATGCGCATCCACCGAAGACCGGGCGAACCCGTCGCCGCGGGCGAGCCGCTGTTCACCCTGTACACCGATACCCCGGAACGGCTGGCGGGTGCGGCGGCCGAGCTTGACGGCGCGTGGAGCGTCGGCGACACCGCGCCGGCCCGGCGCCCGCTCATCATCGACCGGATCAGTATGTGAGGAGGTTCTCGTGAAGACACCGTTGACACTCGACAACATCCGCCGCGCGCCCAAGGCGCTGCTGCACGACCACCTCGACGGCGGACTGCGGCCCTCGACGGTGCTCGAGCTCGCCGAGCAGTACGGCTACGGCGAGCTGCCCGCCGGTGACGTGGACAGTCTGGCGACCTTCTTCCGCACCGCGGCCCACAGTGGGTCGCTGGTGCGCTATCTGGAGCCGTTCGCCCACACCGTCGGCGTCATGCAGACCGCGGACGCGCTGCACCGCGTGGCCCGCGAGTGCGTCGAGGATCTCGCCGCCGACAACGTCGTCTACGCCGAGGTCCGGTTCGCGCCCGAACTGCACATCGACGGCGGACTGTCCCTGGACGCGGTGGTCGACGCGGTGCTGGCCGGTTTCGCCGACGGGGAGAAGTCCGCGGCCGCCGACGGCCGAGCGATCACGGTGCGCTGCCTGGTGACCGCGATGCGGCATGCGGCGCGTTCGCGCGAGATCGCCGAGCTGGCGATCCGGTTCCGGGACAAGGGTGTGGTCGGGTTCGACATCGCCGGCGCCGAGGCCGGCTATCCGCCCAGTCGGCATCTCGACGCGTTCGAGTACATGCGAAGCAACAATGCCCGCTTCACCATTCACGCCGGCGAGGCGTTCGGTCTGCCGTCGATCCACGAGGCGATCGCGTTCTGCGGGGCCGACCGGCTCGGGCACGGGGTGCGTATCGTCGACGACATCGAATTCGACGCCGAGGGCGGCCCGAAGCTGGGCAGGCTGGCGGCGCTGTTGCGGGACAAGCGGATTCCGTTCGAGATGTGTCCCAGCTCGAACGTGCAGACCGGGGCCGTCGCCAGCATCGCCGAGCATCCGTTCGATCTGCTGGCGCGGCTGCGGTTCCGGGTGACGGTCAACACCGACAACCGGCTGATGAGCGACACCACCATGAGCATGGAGATGCTGCGGTTGGTGGAGGCGTTCGGCTACGGGTGGAGCGATCTGGAGCGCTTCACCATCAACGCGATGAAGTCGGCGTTCATCGCGTTCGACGAGCGGCTGGCGATCATCGACGAGGTGATCAAACCCCGCTATGCGGTGTTGGTGGGGTGAGCCGTGTTGGCGGGGTGAGAAGGGCCACCCCTCGCGCGCAGCCCCTGCCGATCAGCTGACCGCCGGGGTGGTGATCGGCGTCTCTTTGTAGGTGAGTATCCCGGACTCGACCTTGTCGGCGCTGTCGAAGTAGACGTTGGTCAGATCCCAGGTGGTGTTGTACATCGTCAGCACGAACCGGCCGTAGAGGCGATCGACGGGATCCGACGAGTACACCCGCACCGCGGTGTGCGGCGGCACGATCACCGTGGTTCTGTCGGTGAAGGTCCTCTTCTCACTCCACTGATGTCCGAACTCGACCTGGAAGGAGAGGTTGACGATCCTCTTCACGGCCTCGCCCGTTTCCGCCTTGAAGGTGAGTTTCCAGCTGATCGTGTTCGTGATCTCGCGGCTGACCGTGATCTCGCGCCGTTGTTCGACGCTCGTGTCGTTGATCAGCGATCCTGGTGCGGGCACCGGATCGTTGTAGTAGAGCTCACCTCGGGAACTATCGAAGTCACAGGTGGCCAGCGAGCCTGCGTAGCACAGCTGGTTGAGAATCTGCGCCTGTTGCTGCCCGGACGGTCCGTCGAGCTTGATCACGGTACCCGGGGCATCGAGGAGGTAGATCTCGAGGCGGTCGCCGTTCGTCTGGCACTGACGGGGAGACGCTGCGCCGCAACCGGTCTCCGGGCTGTAGAACAGTCCGAAGACGAACATCCGGGCGTAGTACGGCTGTTGGCCATCTGGCAGCGAGAAGTAGGCATAGGCCAAGTTGTCGTCGAAGAAATACTTGACGACCTCGAAGTCGAGGTAGGTGCCTGGAGCGACGACCGTTCCCAACCCTGGGCCGCCGTTCTCGTAGATGCCTCCGCGCAAGGTCAACGTCAACTGCTCGCCGCCGACGTTGTAGACGTGGAAGCCCTTGGTGGAGCCCAGTAGTTGGGTGGCCGGAGCCGCGACCGGCAACGGGTCCAGGGCGAGCTCGGACAGGGTGCCGTCGTACAGATTGCTGACGAACGCGCGCTTGCCGTCGGCGCTGAGCGCCAGATCCTCGGGGCCGTCGCCGACCGCGATGCGGGTCACCACCGCACGCGCGGCGAGGTCGATCACCGCTACCCGGTTGGCGTAGGACTCGGTGACGTAGAGATGGTTCCCGTCGGGGCTGAGTGCCAGGGCCGACGGCGACCCGCCGACCAGGATGTCGGTCACCGTGCCGGTGGTGGGGTCGATCACCGACACGCTGTTGCTCTGGAAGTTCGCGGTGTAGACGCGACGACCGTCGGCGCTGACCACGACATCGGTGGGGCGGCCGCCCACGGCCAGTGTCGCGGTCACCGTGCCGGTGCTGGTGTCGATCACCGAGACACTGTCGTCGGCGAAGTTGGTGACATACAGCGTGCTTCCGTCGGGGCTCACCGCTGCCGCCGAGGGGCGGCGACCGACGTCGATCACGCCGATCTTGCGGTTCGTGGCGGTGTCGATGACCCACACGTTGCCGTCTGTGCCGTTGACGACGTAACCCACCGAGCCGTCCGGGCTGAGCGCAATCGCCGTCGGGCCGGCGCCCACCCCGAAGGTGTCGAGCACGGAATGGAGTCCCGGGCTGGCCAGGTCGGTGTCGATCACCGTGGCCGTCCCGGCGGTGGAATTGACGACATAGAGGCGTTTTCCGTTGGGGCTGAACGCGATTGCCGAGAACTCACTGCTGTCCTGGATGAACGCGACGGGTGTTCCGCTGTCGTCTTCGACATAGTGGGCCGCGCCGACGTCAATCGTGCCGGTGACGGTGCCCCTGGTTGCGGAACCGATGGCGGTGTCGATCACCGACACGGTCTGATCAGCCACCAGGACGTACGCGCGGCTGCCGTCCGGGCTGAGCGCCATCCGGACCGGACCGTTCCCGACTGCAACAGTAGGCCCGTTGGGGGCGGTGAGGGTCACGCTGACCGGTACCTCGGCCTTGCCGGTGGTTCCCAGGAAGGGAAGGCGGAACCCGTCGTCGGAGACCTCGACGGTGAAGGTGTCGACACCACCCGCCGCGGTCAACCCGGCGCCGGGGGTGTAGGTGTACCAGCCGTCGGCGTCGACGACGACGGTGCCATACCTCGGGGCAGAGACGAGCCGGTAGGTCAGTCGGTCTCCGTCGACGTCAAACGCGTTGACTGCGCCGCGGATGAGTCCGTCGCCGGTTTGGACGATCTGCACCGGTGCGGCGGTGGGATCCGAGTTGAACAGGATCCTGCCGACCTCGCGTCGCACGAACGCCGCCACCACCCACGCCAGTGTCGGCTCGCCCGATCCCTTACCGCCGGGAAACGCCGCCAGGCTCTGCACCACACCGAGCACATCGGAGACGATGGAGCCCAGCGCGGACCAGAACTTTGCGGCCGGCCTTGCGGCCACGGGTCGCTGAACCTTCACCGGCTGCGTCTCGGGGGCAGACCTGTTGATGACGCTGACGCTTGTCACGGACGCTTCAGGCGGCACGTCGGCCGACATCTCGGCCGCCAGGCGTTGCGGTTCGGCATCGTCTCCGGCGACCGCGCCGGCTTCGGCAGTTGCGGACTCCTGCTCCTGCTCTCGATTCGTCGTCAGCTGCGCGGCCGGCCTGGCATTCCAGACTGCGCTGCCAGACTGCGAAGTCTGCAGGTGACCGTCGGCGATCTCCGAGCGCTCAGCATCCGATCCGTCCTCGAGGGGGGAGTCGGGGATGTCAGGCGCGGCACCATCCTCAGAGAGCTCGTCCCCGTCGTCCTCGGAGAGTTCGTCCTCGGCGAGTTCGTCCTCGGCGAGTTCGCCCCCGGAGAGTTCGTCCCCGCCGTCCTCGGCGAGATCCGCGTCGTCGGGTGCATCGTCACCGGGTTCGGGGTCCTCGGCCGCGGACGCATCGGCCGACTCGGTGGACCGCGTCGGGGTCGACGGCCGCGCGGAGTCACCGGGGGAGGCGTCAGGCGACGTCTCGGAGGACTCCGACGACGATTGCCGGGACACCGAATCGGTGTCGGGCGAATCGGCGGTGGCCGTCCCTGCTCCTGTGATGGTCGCCCATCCCAGACCTGCAGCAAAGACAAGAGCCCCCATGCGGGATGGTTTCATCAACGCCACTCACCCTCGTGAAGTGGCCAGACTCGGCTAGCCACACTTCTGCGATGCGTGAGAACAGTATTATCGCAAACCGGCGCCGAAGGCCGTTGACGGAGCAGAAAATATCCAGGCGTTCATCAGACATTCACCCGCGTTCGCCGCCGTCGGCCCAAGCCGCGCCGGCGCGTGCGTCGTGTGCTGTCACGTATCGCGTGTCGTCCGCCGTCGACGGTTGACGCACCACACCGAAGGGCGCCGGATTCACTCCTGGCGCAGGCGGGACTCCACGAAGGACTCCAGCGATTCCCACTGGGCGACCGCGTCGGCGAACGGCGCGTTCGGGCGAGCCACGGATTTCGGGTCCAGTACGTGGCCGATCACCCGGCCCAGCGCGGTGTCGGGCGCGAGCTTGGCTTCCACACTCGCCTCCTCGGCGTAGTCACCGATGTCGCGCAACAGTTCGACGGCGAGCGCCAGCTGGTCGCGGTCGAGCGCGTCGGGCCCCTCGGCGAGATCGTCGACGATGCCGGTGAGCACGTAGATGTTGTCGTCGGTGACCTCGACATTGAGCGAGCCGTCGGTGGCCGCGGTGCGGATGTCGTCGTAGGTGGCCAGGTCTGACAAGTCGTGGTCGTGCTCGTCGGCCAGGTAGCGCGCCAGTGCGCGCTCGGAGCCGAACACGCTGATGCGGCCGTTGCGACCCAGGAAGATGGGCTGGTCGTTGAGGTAGCAGCGCAGCGTGTAGAACGTCCCGCTGCTGGTCATCATCCGCACCGGGTCGATCCCGACCCGCGCCCAGAAGTCCTTGTCGCTGCCGAGCACCCTGGTCTCGGCGGCGGCGGTGAGCTCGTCGACCTCCTCCTCGGTGTCCACGATGTCGTCGATGACCAGGTCGTCGACGATTTCGGGGGCCGCCTCGTCGAGTTCGGCCTGGGCTTTCTCCGCGACAGCGCGGTCGACCTCGGGAATGGTGATGATCGCGTCCAGCGCCTCGATCACGTTGTCCCAGCCCTTGGCGATGATCTTCTCGATCTCGGCCCACCGTTTGCGCCCGGCGCGGCCGGAGAACGCCTCGACCCCGCCACCGACGGTCCCGAGCATCGGGTGGCCGTTGAAGAATTTGGTGACCGCGGGCAGTTCGCACACCGAGCCCATCGACGACACCACGGCCAGCGCGCCGTGCAGCGCCCGCACGCTGTCCTCGGTCGGCTTCTGCGAGAGCAGTTCCTCGAGCACGACCAGGTCGTGGGTGTTGTCCTCGGTCGGGGCGAGCCGGTGGGCGTTGGCCTCGGTCAGCTTCTGCCAGGCCGGATGGTCCACCAGGTCGTTGTCGGTGTCGGTGCGCACGAAGGCGGCCAGGTCGGCGACCGATTCGAGCACGTAGAGGTCCTCGTCCTTGCCGAGGAAGGCTTCCCATTCGTCGCCGTCGGCGCGCCAGCGCGGCGCCCACAGGGTGTACACGTCGCCCTTGGTCAGCTTCAGCCCGATCGGCACGATGTCAGCAGCCATGCGGCACAGCCTAACCACCTGGCCTGTCGGGGCTGAGGGGATGTCCACGGGGTGCGTCGGGGAGGGTGGTCAGGCTGTGCCGCACCGTTGCCGTACCGCAACCCGTTCGTCGCTCGGCGTGTTCGTCAAGCCTGCGATGATCGCGAGGTGATCAGATTCGGTCTGCACGGCCTCGGCATCGGCGCGGGTGCACAACGCACCGTGATCGACGCGGTGGCCGCCACGGCCGAGCGATCCGGATTCGCGACGCTGTGGGCGGGCGAGCACGTGGTGATGGTCGACGAATCATCCTCGCAATACCCGTACAGCGAGGACGGCCAGATCGCCGTCTCGTCGGACACCGACTGGCTCGATCCGCTGGTCGCGCTGAGCTTCGCTGCGGCGGCGACGAACCGGATCGAGTTGGCCACCGGGGTGTTGCTGCTGCCCGAACACAACCCGGTCATCACGGCCAAGCAGGCCGCGTCGCTGGACCGGATGACCGGCGGCCGGCTGTCGCTGGGCGTGGGCCTCGGCTGGTCCAGGGAGGAGTACGACGCGCTCGGGGTGCCCTTCGAGCGACGGGCGCGTCGACTGAGCGAGTATGTCGCGGCGATGCGCACCCTGTGGCGCGACGATGTGGCGTCCTTCTCCGGGGAATTCGTCTCGTTCGACCGGGTGCGCTGCAACCCCCGGCCGCACGGCCGGTCGATCCCTGTGGTGCTGGGCGGTAACTCCGACGCGGCGCTGCGCCGGGTCGCCCGGTGGGGCGACGGCTGGTACGGCTTCAACCTCGCCGATGTCGAGGAAGCGGCGTCCCGGGCGGCGAAGCTGCGGGAACTGTGCCGCGAGGTGGGGCGCGACCCGACCGAGTTGCGGCTGGCCGTCGCGCTGCAGGATCCGGTGCCCGGTGATGCGGCCAGGCTGGCCGACGCGGGTATCGACGAACTGGTGCTCGTCGCGAGTCCACCCGCGGACCCGATTGCCGCGGAGGCGTGGATCACCGATCTGGCCGCGAAGTGGTTGCGGGTCCGCACCGGACCTCACCACTGATTCGCGACTTTTGACTTGCGACTGGAATGCGCGGTGCATCATCCCGTCGGGCGCCAGAACCCTTGGAAACCCTGATTGCGACCACGATATGGCAGACACGTCTGAGCAGCAGTGACACGATATCGACGTGAACGATGCCGGGGACGGCAGCGGTGCGTTGACCTCAGCGGACGTAACCTGCCGGTGTGGCACGCAATTGAGCGCGACAGCCAAGTATTGCAGCGAATGCGGCGTGCCAGTTCGACCGTCGCGAGCATCGGCGGAGTACAAGCAAGTCACGGTCTTGTTCGCCGACGTGGTGCGTTCGATGGACATCGCCTCCACAGTTGGGCCGGAGCGAATGCGCGAGATTATGGCCGAGCTTGCCGACCGCTGCTCGGCAGTGGTCCTGCAGTGCGGCGGCACGGTGAATCAGTTCACCGGTGACGGAATCATGGCGGTATTCGGGGCACCGATCGCGCTGGAGGACCACGCGGTCCGCGCCTGCCTGGCCGCTTTGGGCATTCAGGAAGAAGCTGACCGGCTGGCAGTCGATGTGCGAAACCGCGACGGTGTCGACCTGAGCCTGCGGGTCGGGTTGAACTCAGGCAGGGTGATCGCCGGCGAGATCGGGACCAGACCGTTCGGCTACACCGCGATCGGAGAGCAGGTGGGCATGGCTGAGCGGATGGAGTCCGTCGCGTCGCCCGGTGGTGTGATGCTGAGTGCGTCGACTGCGCGCCTGGTCGAGGGCACTGCAGCTCTGGGTGAGCGTGAATTGGTCCGCATCAAAGGGGCTCGCGAGCCGGTTCCCGCTCATCGGCTCATCGGCATGGCTGAGCATCGCGGACCGGTTCGCCGCACTGAGACAAACCTCGTGGGCCGCGGGTGCGAGCTGAGGGCGGTCGACGGTTTGTTGAACCGCGCGATCGACGGTCACGGCTCGGTGGTCAGCGTGGTGGGCCCGCCCGGGATCGGGAAAAGCCGTCTGGTGCGGGAGATTTCGGCCATCGCCGCTTCGCGCGGGTTCGAGGTGTTCGTCACGTTCTGTGAATCGCACACCAGCCAGATCCCTTTCCACGCTGTGAGCCGACTTCTGCGGGTGACCAACGGAGTGGAGGGCCTAAGCCCCCGGATTGCGCGCGATTGGGTTCGCAGAAGGCATCCCGATGCAGCTTCGGATGACATGCTGCTGCTCGATGACTTGCTCGGAATAGCGGATCCGGATGTCGAACTTCCTCAGATTGATCCCGACGCGCGGCGTCGGCGGTTGACGGCTCTGGTGAACGCGGCGTGGTTGGCGCGGGGTCGGCCGGCGGTCTACGTCGTGGAAGACGCGCATTGGATCGACTCGGTCAGCGAGTCGATGTTCTTCGAGTTCCTGGCGGTGATCGCGCGGACTCCCTCGCTGGTGGTGATTACCTACCGCCCTGAGTACGAAGGCGCACTGGCACTTCTACCGGGTTTGCAGACCATAGGGCTCGAACCGCTGAGCGATGAAGAATCCACCGCGCTGATGGCCGAGTTGCTCGGATCGGACACCACAGTCGAACCGATCGGCCGGATGATCAACGAGAGAGCTGCCGGCACTCCCTACTTCGCCGAAGAGATCGTGCGCGAACTGGCCGAGCGGGGCGTATTGCGTGGCAGACCCGGCGAATACGCGTCGACCGCAGATGTTGCCGAGATCATCGTACCGGCGACACTGGAGGCCACCATCGCGGCGCGCATCGACCGTCTGAATCCGATGGCCAAGCGGACGCTGTGCGCTGCGGCGGTCATTGGTGCGCGATTCGGTGCCGACCTGTTGGCGGACGTGGGTGTCGACCCAGCGGTTGACGCGCTGGTGTCGGCCCATCTGATCGATCAGGTGGTCGCGAGGACCGGTCGACCAGAGTGCGTCTTCCACCACCCGATGATCCGCGCGGTTGCCTATGAGTCACAGCTCAAGGCCGAGCGGAATGAGTTGCACCGTCGCGTGGCCGCCGCTATCGAAGCTCGAGATCCGGGGTCGGCGGACGAGAAGGCTGCCTTGATCGCCGACCACTTGGAGTCGGCAGGTGATCTTCAGGCCTCATATCGGTGGCACATGCGCGCCGGGAACTGGTTGACGCACCGCGACATCGCCGGTGCGCGGGTCAGTTGGGAGCGGGCACGTCAGGTGGCCGACAGGTTACCCGTCGACGACCCCGGGCGCATGGCCATGCGTATCGCGCCGAGAACCCTGTTGTGTGCGACGGCCTGGCGGGTCGGCGGAAGTTTGGACGACGACGGTTTCGACGAGCTGAACCGATTAGCCTCTGCCGCAGGCGATAAGACCTCCGCGGTAATGGGTATGACCGGGCATGCCACATTGATGCAGTTCCACGGGAAGTACCGGGAGGCATCACAACTGGCGTCGCACCAAGTGCAACTCCTTGATTCGATTGCTGATCCCCGTTTGACTGTCGGCCTGTCGATTACACCCGTAATCATCAAGTGGGCTACCGGTGAAGCTGCTGAAGCTCTGAGACTGAGCCAGCGGGTGATCGACGCATCGGGAGGTGACCCCGTGATGGGCAATCTGATCCTCGGGTCGCCGCTGGCGTTCGCGCTGGCTCTGCGCGCGTCGTCCCGGTGTTGTCTGGGACTGCCTGGATGGCGAGTCGACTTCGACGAAGCAGTCGCGCTCGCCCGCAGAGTAGACAAGTTCACGTTCTGCGCTGTCGTCATGTTCAAGTACATCGCCATCGAAAGTGGCGCACTGGTGTCCGATGACGATGCCCTGCAGGATACGGCCGAGGCCTTGGAGATCGCCGCACAGATCGGCGACGACTTCGGCCTGACCAACGCCGAGTTCACTCGCGGAATAGTCCTGGTCCGTCACTCGAACGCTGATCGTGATCTGGGTTTCACCCTGCTGCACCGTGCTCGTCAGGCAGCTCTGGATCACCGGAACCTCATCGTCGCCGCGTGGTGCGTCGACATCGAACTCGCAATGGAAAAGAACCGCGCCGGTGACTACGACGGGGCGATCGACCTGTGCAAAGTCGTGCTTGACCGCGAGGTCGCGGCAGGAGAGATGACCAACCGCGGATGGTGCACCAGCGTCCTTGTTGAGGCGCTGCTCAATCGCGGTCGCGACGAAGACGTCGACCAAGCGCACGCCGCTGTGGCACGGCTTGCCGCGACGCCGGTCGACACTGGTTTCGTTTACCACCAGCTTCATCTGCTGCGACTGGACGCGATGCTGAGCAGGGCACGTGGCGACGACGTTGCTTACCGCGACTACCGGGATCGCTATCGCGCAATGTCGACATCTCTGGGATTCGAAGGACACAAGCAGTGGGCCGAGGCGATGACATGACAAATCACGCCGTCGGGCGCCAGAACCCTTGGAACCCCTGATTGAGGTTCGATGTCCGGATCGGTGACAATTTCACCGGGTCGCCGGCCTCGACCATCATGCCGCCCCCGACGATCATCGCGACGTGGCCGTCCCACACCGCCAGGTCGCCCGGTGCCAACGCGCCCGCAGGTACCGCACCACCGACGTCCTGCTCCTGGGCCAGGCGCGGAATATCGAGCCCGGCCTCGCGGTAGGCCCACTGCGTCAGGCCGCTGCAGTCCAGCCCGACGCCCGGCGTGGTCCCGCCCCACTGGTAGGGCACGCCGAGTTGGGTCAGCGCGTGCCGGACCGCGCCGGCGGCGACCGCGTTCGGCGCCGTCACCACGGTGCCGTCCGGCAGCCGCACCGCCACCCCCTCGCCGAAGGACGCCGCCTCCGGTGTCTCGACACCCTCCGGGTGGGTGAACGCGGCGGCCAGCTCGCCGAAACCACCGGACCCGAATCCTGGTGCGCCCATCGGGGCGCCGCCGAACGGTACTCCGCCCAGCGGGGCGCCGCCGAACGGTACTCCGCCCGCCGGGGCGCCGGAGCCGGACGGTACTCCGCCCGCCGGGGCGCCGGAGCCGGACGGTGCCCCAGCCGACAATGCAGCCTCCGCCGGAGACGTCGGCCCGCCGGCAGCCTCGAGCGTCGCGGCGCGGCGGTCCAACTCGGCGGACAGCTCCTCGACCACCGCGATCGCCCGGCTCAGCGCGTCCCGGGCTTCGGCCAGCAGCGTGCGCGCCACCCCCGGTGAATTCAGATTCGGTTCCAAAGAGCTTGCCGTGGATTCGAATTCGTCGACGATGAGTTGCAGGCGGCGGTGCGCCCCGGCCACTGCGGTCGCCGCGTCCGACGCGGCCACCTCCAGGTGCGCGGTCCGTTCGGCGGCGGCATCGATCGCTGCTGCCGTCGAGGCCGCGAACTCCGCCGCGGCATCGGCCCCGGTACCCCACCACGACTGCTCGGTCCGGCTCCACGCCTGACCGGCGGACATCGCGACGTCGTCGAGCATGTCGCGGACCCGACCCAGCGCGTCCGCTGGGTCCTCGGCAGCGGATCGTCCGGGACCCACCAGTTGCTGCACGCGTCGCAGCGGTGCCGTGAGCGCGGCGACCGTCGGACCGGGCATCACCCGGCCCCGGTGATCCGCGACGCGGAGGCGTCCTCGGCGATCAGGTAGGCGTGTGCGGCGTCCGACGCCGTGGCACCGCCGGCGGCCATCGCCGCGCCGAGTCGGCCCAGTTCCCGCGCCTGCTCCCGAGCCGCCTGCGCCAGCGCTGCCACGAAACGGGCGCCCACCGGCCCTAAGGCGGTTGGCGCGTCGGCGGCGGCGGACAGGCGGGTGGTCGCGGCGTCCAGGGCGGCGGCGTGGGCGGTGCAGTCGGCGCCGTATGCGCGGATCGACGCGGTGTCGGCGGCCAGTCGGGCGAGCATATGGATAGGACGCCGGGAAGGACCGGTCGGTTCCCGTTAAGGTCGGGATCCATGGATGTGCGCGTTGTCGACCACCCGCTGGCCGCGGCGCGGCTGACCACGCTGCGCGACGAGCGCACCGACAACGCCGGTTTCCGCGCGGCGTTGCGCGACCTCACCCTGATGCTCGTCTACGAGGCCACCCGCGAGCTTGCCGTGGACGTCGTCTCGGTGCGCACCCCGCTGTGCGAGACGGCGGGCACCAGGCTGGCGAACCCGCCGCTGCTGGTTCCGGTGCTGCGCGCCGGGCTCGGCATGGTCGATCAGGCCCACGAGTTGATCCCGGAGGCCCGGGTCGGGTTCGTCGGGGTGGCGCGCAACGAGGACACCCACCAGCCCACGCCGTACCTGGAGTCGCTGCCCGACGATCTGAGCCGGCAGCCGGTGATCGTGCTGGACCCGATGCTGGCCACGGGTGGCTCGATGGCGCACACGCTGGAACTGCTCTACGCGCGCGACGCCGTCGACGTCACCGCGATCTGCGTCGTCGTGGCCCCCGAAGGCATCGCCGCGGTCGAGCGGATCGCGCCCAAGCTGCGACTGTTCACCGCGACGATCGATTCGGGTCTCAACGACTTCGCCTACATCGTCCCGGGTTTGGGCGATGCCGGCGACCGGCAGTTCGGCCCGCGTTAGCTTCTGGCGTCAGGGCGCGCACCGGGTGCAGTGTCTCACGCGTGCGCCGTCAGGCCCAGCCGCCTACGGCCAGGGCCACCGCGTCCTGGACTTCGGCGGCCCGCGCCCTGGCGGCCGCCAACTCCCCGCCGCAGCGGATCTCGATGTAGGACTTGAGTTTCGGTTCGGTTCCGGAGGGGCGGATCACCACCCGCACCGAGACCGAGGCGTCGCCTCCGGTGAACACCAGTGCATCGGTGCGCGGCGCGAGATCGGTGACGCTGACCGCGATCCCGGCAACCTTGGCCGGTGGCGTGCCGCGCAGCCGCTGCATCAGCGCGGCGGCGTCGCGGGGTGCGTCGACCCGGCGGGTGACCGCGACGGTGGAGTGCACCCCGTGGCGGCGGGCCAGATCGTCGAGCGCGTCGAGCACGGTGCGCCCCCGGGCGCGCAGCGCGGCGACGAGGTCGCAGGCCAGCACCGCGGCGCTGATCCCGTCCTTGTCGCGCACGGCCTCGGGGTCCACGCAGTGCCCGATCGCCTCCTCGTAGGCGTACACCAGCGGTGCGTCCAGGCCGTCGTCGGCGCGGGCCAGCCACTTGAAGCCGGTGAGCGTCTCGACGTGGCGGGCACCGTGCTCGGCGGCGATGCCCGCCAGCATCCGCGACGACACCACGGTGCTGGCCACCACTGCCGGGCCCTCGGTCTGCGCCAGCAGATAATCACCCAGCAGCCAACCGGTTTCGTCGCCGGAGAGCATTCGCCAGCCCGTCGGTGTCGGGACCCCGATGGCGCAGCGGTCGGCGTCGGGGTCCAGCGCCACGGCGATGTCGGCGTCGGTCTCGGCGGCCAGTTGCAGCAGCAGGTCGGACGCGCCCGGTTCCTCGGGGTTGGGAAACGCCACCGTGGGAAAGTCGGGGTCGGGTGCGAACTGGCGCTCGACGATGTGCACATCGTCGAATCCGGCCAATGCCAGTGCGTCGAGCGCGAACTCGCCGCCGACACCGTGCATCGGGGTCAGCGCGACGCGCACCGGGCCGCTGGTGCGCCGCACGGTGGCCGCCCGCTCCAGGTAGGCGCGCACCAGGTCGGCCCCTGATGCGTCGACGCCGGCCCGGGGGATCTCGTCGGCCGGTGGAGCCGACGCGATGGCGTCCTCGATGTCACGGTCGGTGGGTGAGACGATCTGCAACCCGCCCGGGAAGTACACCTTGTAGCCGTTGTCCTGCGGCGGATTGTGCGATGCGGTGATCTGCACACCGGCTGCCGCGCCGGTGTTCCGGACGGCGAACGCCACCACCGGGGTGGGCACCGCGGTGTACATCAATGTCACCGGGAAGCCCTGGGCGGCAAAGACTTCAGCTGTGGCGCGGCCGAACTCCGCCGAGCGGTGCCGGGCGTCATAACCGATCACCACCGGTGAACCGCTGAGCCCCCGGTCGGCCAGGACCGTGGCCACCGCCCAGGTCGCGCGCAACACCACCGCGAGGTTCATGCCGTTGGGTCCGGCCCGCAGTGGTCCGCGCAGGCCGGCCGTGCCGAAGGTGAGCGGCGCGGCGAAGCGGTCGGCGAGCTCGTCCTCGCCGCACTCGGCCAGCTCGGCCGCCGAACCCGGGTCGGGGTCGTGGGACAGCCACTGCTGCACAGCCGTTGGCAAAGGCGAGGTCACCCCGCCATTGTGCCCGGCTCGCCGCGTCTCCCCGCACCCCGTCGGTGTAATCGTCGCTAGCGCACCGGGTCGGCGTTGGCGAGTTTGCGCAGGACGGGAGCCACCAGCATCAGCAGGTCGAACTCGAGCTCGGTGAGGTTGTCGCGCATGGTCTGGTGCAGCCAGGCGTCGCGTTCGGCGCGGTCGGCTTCCAGCAGGGTCGTCCCGTCGCCGGTGATCTCGACGAGCTGGCGGCGCCGGTCGGTGGCGTCGGGCCTGCGGTCGATCAGGCCCCGGTTCTCGAGTTCGTTGAGCGAGTCGGTCAGTGACTGCACCTTGACGTGCAGGCGGATGCCCAGTTCGGCCGGGGTGGTGACACCGGCGCGGCTGATCTCACCGAGCAACTGCATCTGGCTCAGCGTCAGTCCGTTGTCGGGGCGGTGCCGGCGCAGTTGGCGCGTGACGGCCATCATGGACTCCCGCAGCTCCGTCGCCGCCGAGAAGGCGCGCACTGGATCCGTCGTCATTGCCAAGACTTACCTTGACAATAGCTGTGTGTCACGTCGCATTGCTCCTGTTGAGATCTTGATTTACTAAGAGCATACTTGCCATTGCGATGAAATGGTGGCAGAAACTTCTCAGCTGGGCGGCGCTGCTCGCGGTGTCCTGCGCGGTCACCATCCCGCTGACAAGACTCGGCGTGCCGTCGGCGGCGCTGTTCGCGGCCCTGGTCGTCGGCATCGCGTTCGCGCTGTTGTCGGCCGGTCCGCTGCGGGTGCCCCGCAAGCTCGGGGTCGCCGCACAGGGTGTGCTGGGCGTGTACATCGGCACCATGGTGCAGCAGGACGCTTTCGCGGCGCTGAAGGACGATTGGCCGATCGTGCTGGCCGTCGCAGTCGGCACTCTGGCGCTGAGCGTGCTCGCCGGCGCACTGCTCGGGCTGCGCCGCGACGTCACCGCGCTGACCGGTTCGCTCGCGCTGGTCGCCGGCGGCGCGTCCGGGTTGGTGGCCATCGCCCGTGAGCTCGGCGGTGACGATCGGGTGGTGGCCGTCGTGCAGTACCTGCGGGTGGCGTTGGTGACCGCATCGATGCCGGTGGTGGTCACGCTGATCTACCATGCGGACCGCTCCGGGAGGCCGATCCCACCCGAAACCACCACCGCGCCTTGGTATCTGAGCCTGGCGATGTTGGCGGGGCTGATCTTGGTGGGGGCGGCCGGTGGTCGGCTGATCCGGCTGCCCGGCGCCGGCCTGCTGGGCCCGCTGGCGTTGACGGTCGCGCTCGAGGTCAGTGGCCTGTCCTTCGGGCTCTCGGTGCCGGTGCTGCTGGTCCAGGCCGGCTACCTGCTGATCGGCTGGCAGGCCGGGCTGGCCTTCACCCGGGAGTCACTCAAGACCGTCGGGCGGCTGTTGCCCGCAGCACTCGGGCTGATCGTGTTCATCGGTGTGGCGACCGCCGGCCTGGGCGTCATGCTCGCCCGGGTCGCGGACCTCACGCTGTTGGAGGGCTATCTGGCAACCAGCCCGGGCGGGGTGTACGCGGTGCTGGCCACCGCGGTCGAGACCGGATCCAACGTCACGTTCATCATCGCCGCGCAGGTGGTGCGGATCCTGCTGATGCTCTTCGCCGCACCGCTGATGGCCCGCGCCGTGGTGTGGGTCGGCCGTCGGCTCGGCGCGGATCAGAGCCGGTCGATCACCGACGACAACAGGGAACCCATCCGCGCAGCCGATTGACGGCCTGCCTCCAGCACCTCGGCGTGCGAGAGCGGCTGGCCGGTCATCCCGGCCGCCAGGTTGGTCACCAACGACACCCCCAGCACGTCGGCGCCGGCGGCTCGCGCGGCGATCGTCTCGTGCACCGTGGACATCCCGACCAGGTCCGCCCCCAACGTGCGCAACATCCGGATCTCGGCCGGCGTCTCGTAGTGCGGGCCGGGCAGCCCGGCATAGACACCGTCGGACAGTGACGGGTCGATCTCGCGGGCCAGGTCCCGCAACCGGGGTGAATACGCGTCGACGAGGTCGACGAACTGCGCGCCGACCAGGGGTGAGCGCGCGGTCAGGTTCAGGTGGTCGCTGATCAGCACCGGCTGACCCACCGCGAAGTCGGACCGCAATCCGCCAGCGGCGTTGGTCAGCACCACCGTGCGCGCCCCGGCCGCGCAGGCGGTGCGCACCGGATGCACGACGTGACGCAGGTCGTGGCCCTCATAGGCGTGGACGCGGCCCAGCAGCACCAGCACGCGGTGCCCCCCGACCTGCAGCGAGAGCACCTGTCCGCCGTGGCCCTGGGCGCTGGGCGGGCTGAAGCCGGGGAGCTCGGCCATCGGGACGACGACGGTCGGGTCGCCCAGCTGCGCGGCGGCCGGTGCCCAGCCGGAACCCAGGACGACGGCGACGTCGTAGGTGTCGGCGCCGGTGCGATCGCGCAGCGTGTCGGCTGCCAGGAGGGCCTCTGCTGCCGGGTCGTCCACAGCCGGCAGCTTAGCTGGGGCGCTCGTGTAGGTCAGTTGCGGTTGATGTGCAGTGAGATACTGGCCGGCATGCCCACTGCCACCCCGTCGACACGCGTCCAGGACGCCGTGCAGCGACGACGCGGTGACCTGGTGGAGTTGTCGCACGCCATCCACGCCGAACCGGAGCTCGCCTTCGACGAGCACCGCAGTTGCGCCAAGACCCAGGCCCTGGTCGCCGAGCGTGGTTTCGAGGTCTCGGCGGGCGTGGCAGGCCTGGACACCGCGTTCCGCGCGGTCTACGGCGGCGGCCCGCTGGTGGTCGGCATCTGCGCCGAGTACGACGCGCTGCCCGAGATGGGGCACGCTTGCGGGCACAACATCATAGCGGCGTCGGCGGTGGGCACCGCGCTGGCGCTGGCCGAGGTGGCCGACGAGTTGGGCTTGACGGTGGTGCTGCTCGGTACCCCCGCCGAGGAACTGGGCGGCGGGAAGGCGCTGATGCTCGACGCCGGGGTGTTCGACGACGTCGCCGCCACGGTGATGCTGCACCCGGGCCCGGTCGACATCGCGGCCGCGCGTTCGCTGGCGCTCTCGGAGATGACGATCGGCTACACCGGTCGGGAATCGCATGCCGCGGTCGCACCGCACCTCGGTGTCAACGCCGGCGACGCCGTCACGGTGGCGCAGGTGGCGATCGGCTTGTTGCGTCAGCAGCTGGCCCCCGGCCAGATGGTGCACGGTATCGTCACCGACGGCGGCCAGGCCTCCAATGTGATCCCGGGCCGGGCCGAGATGCGCTACACGATGCGGGCGGCGAACTCGGAGTCGTTGCGGGAGTTGGAGTCTCGCATGACCGGGTGTTTCGCCGCCGGGGCGGTGGCGACCGGGTGTGAGCACAGCGTCTCCGACACCGCGCCGGCGTACGACGAGCTGACCCCCGACGGGTGGCTGGCCGAGACGTTTCGCGCCGAGATGACCCGGCTGGGTCGGGTGCCGGTGCCCGCGGAACTGGAGGCGACGCTACCGCTGGGCAGTACGGACATGGGCAACGTCACGCAGGTGATGCCCGGCATCCACCCGATCGTCGGCATCGACGCCGGGGGAGCGTCCATCCACCAGCCGGCGTTCACCGCGGTGGTGGAGGGGGCGATCATGTTGGCCCGTACTGTCGTGAGGCTGGCCGAATCAGACCAGGAGAGGAGCCGGGTGCTCGAGCAGTGGCAGAGGCGGACGTCATGAGTGTGCTCAAGCATGCGGCCGCACGCTGGCTCAGTGAGCACTACGACGACCTGGTCGGGTGGCGCAGGCACATCCATCGTCATCCCGAGTTGGGTCGGCAGGAGTTCGCGACCACGCAGTTCGTCGCGTCGTTGCTCGCTGACGCCGGCCTCAACCCCAAGGTGCTGCCCGGGGGGACCGGTCTGACGTGTGATTTCGGGCCCGACGACGCGCCGCGAGTGGCGTTGCGCGCCGATATGGACGCGTTGCCGATGGCCGAGCGCACCGGGCTGCCGTTCGCGTCCGAGGCCCCCAATGTCGCGCACGCGTGCGGTCACGACGCGCACACCGCGATACTGCTGGGGGCGGCGCTGGCGATGGCGGGCGAGGCCGAACTGCCCGTCGGGGTGCGCCTGATCTTCCAGGCGGCCGAGGAGCTGATGCCCGGCGGTGCGATCGACGCGATCGCCGCCGGCGCGCTGACCGGTGTGTCGCGGATCTACGCGCTGCACTGCGATCCGCATCTGGCGGTGGGCCGGGTCGCGGTGAAGGCCGGGCCGATCACCTCGGCGGCCGATCACATCGAGGTCACGTTGCACTCGCCGGGTGGGCACACATCGCGTCCGCATCTGACCGGGGATCTGGTCTATGGGCTGGGCACGCTGATCACCGGGGTGCCGGGGGTGCTGTCGCGGCGCATCGACCCCCGCAACAGCACCGTGATGGTGTGGGGCGCGGTGCACGCCGGGGTGGCCGCAAACGCGATCCCGCAGACCGGCACGCTGGCCGGAACCATCCGGACCGCCAGCCGGGAGACTTGGCTGACGTTGGAAGATATTGTGCAGGAGGCGATTTCCTCCCTGCTTGCCCCCTTGGGAATCGAGCATGTGGTGCAGTACCGCCGCGGTGTGCCGCCGGTGGTCAACGAGGAGATCTCGACGCGCATCATGATGCACGCGATCGAGGAGATCGGGCCGGACGTGCTGGCCGATACCAGGCAGTCCGGCGGGGGCGAGGACTTCTCCTGGTATCTGGAGGAGGTGCCCGGCGCGATGGCGCGGCTGGGAGTGTGGAGTGGACGCGGCCCGCAGCTGGATCTGCATCAGCCCACGTTCGACCTCGACGAACGGGCGCTCGGGGTCGGGGTGCGGCTGATGGTCAACCTGATCGACCACGCAGCACAGCACAGCTGAGGTGCCCCGCTGTAGCCTCGGTCACATTGCGGCTCGGCCGGGTGGCGGGCCACTGTCGCGGCGGGCGGCTTGTCCTCGGTTGGCCAATTGGTTAGTGTATCTCTACAGATTTGGACATGTCTGTCGAAGGCGGCAGTGCCGTAACGACTTTCGAGTAACCCTCTGGAGGAGTCGCACGGTGGACGGGCTTCGATGAGTCGCTCAGGCGAAGACACTCAGTCGAAACCGCACTTTTTCGGCATCGCCCGCTTCATCCGTCGTGCCTCGATCCCGATCATTCTCATCTGGATCGCGATCGCGGCGTTCCTCAACATCTCGGTGCCCCAGCTGGAGACCGTGGGCAAGCTGCGGTCGGTGTCGATGAGCCCGGACGAGGCGCCGGCGGTGATCTCGATGCAGCGCATCGGCGAGGTCTTCGAGGAGTACGAGTCCAACAGCTCGGTGATGATCGTGCTGGAAGGGCAGGAGCCGCTCGGCGACGACACCAGGAGCTACTACGCGGATCTGATCAGCCGGCTCGACGCCGACACCACCCATGTCGAGCACATTCAGGACCTCTGGAGCGATCCGCTGACCGCGTCGGGCGCCCAGAGCGCCGACGGCAAGGCCACGTACTTCCAGGTCTATCTGGCCGGCAACCAGGGTGAGGCGCTGGCCAACGAATCGGTCAAGGCCGTCCAGGACGTGGTGGCCGAGAGCCAACCCCCCGACGGTGTCCGCGCCTACGTCACCGGAGCGTCGGCGCTGGCTGCCGAACAGGAGAACGCCGGGCACGAGAGCATGCGGGTAGTCGAGGCGCTGACGTTCCTCGTCATCACGGTCATGCTGGTGCTGTTCTTCCGCTCCATCGTCACCACGCTGCTGATCCTGGTGATGGTCGGATTGAGCTTGATGACCGTGCGCGGCGCGGTGGCGTTCCTGGGCTTCCACGAGATCATCGGGCTCTCCACGTTCGCCACCAGCCTGCTGGTGACCCTGGCCATCGCGATCGCGGTGGACTACGCCATCTTCCTGATCGGCCGGTATCAGGAGGCACGCGGGACCGGTGCCACGGCGGAGTCGGCCTACTACACGATGTTCGGCGGCACGGCGCACGTCATCGTGGGGTCCGGGCTGACCATCGCCGGTGCCACCTTCTGTCTGAGCTTCACCCGGCTGCCGTATTTCCAGACCCTGGGTGTGCCGCTGGCGCTGGGCATGATCGTGCTGATCATGGTGGCGATGACGTTCGGTCCGGCCGTGGTGACGGTCGCGAGCCGGTTCGGGTTGCTCGACCCCAAGCGTGCGATGCGGGTCCGGGGCTGGCGCAAGATCGGCGCGGCCACCGTGCGGTGGCCGGCCGCCATCCTGGTGGCCAGCGTCGCGGTGTCGCTGATCGGGTTGCTGGCGCTGCCCGGCTATCAGACCAGCTACAACGACCGCAATTACCTGCCTGCCGACATCCAGTCCAATGTCGGTTATGCCGCCGCCGAGCGGCATTTCTCCCCGGCACGGCTCAATCCCGAGGTGCTGATGGTGGAGACCGACCACGATCTGCGCAACTCGACCGACTTCATCGTCATCGACAAGATCGCCAAAGCGCTGTTCCGGGTGGAGGGTATCGGTCGGGTGCAGACCATCACCCGCCCGGACGGCACTCCGATCAGCAGCACGACGATCCCGTACATCATGAGCCGGCAGGGCACCACCCAGCAGCTCAACGAGAAGTACATGCTCGACCGGATGGACGACATGCTCGTCCAAGCCGACGCGCTGCAGACGACCATCAACACGATGGAGAAGATGCAGGCGTTGATGGGGCAGATGGCCGAGATCACCCAGAGCATGGTGACCAAGACCAAGACCATGGCCGCCGACATCACCGAGCTACGCGATCACATCGCCAATCTGGACGACTTCTTCCGCCCCGTGCGCAACTACTTCTACTGGGAACCGCACTGTTACAACATCCCGGTGTGCTGGTCGATGCGGTCGCTGTTCGATCTGATCGACGGGACGAACCTGCTGACCGACAACATCCAGGACCTGGTTCCGGAATTGGAGCGCCTGGCCGCGCTGATGCCGCAGCTGGTCGCATTGATGCCCTCGCAGATCGAGTCGATGAAGTCGCAGCGCGAGATGATGCTGACGATGTACCAGACCCAGAACGGGCAGCTGGAGCAGGCGGCCGCGATGGGCGTGGATGCGACCGCGATGGGCGATGCGTTCAACGACGCGATGAACGACGACACGTTCTATCTGCCGCCGGAAGCGTTCGACAACGCCGACTTCCAGCGTGGCATCGAACAGTTCATCTCGCCCAACGGTCATGCGGTGCGCTTCATCATCGCCCACGAGGGTGATCCGTTGTCCCCGGCCGGAATCGAGAAGATCGACGCGATCAAGACCGCGGCCAAGGAGGCGATCAAGGGCACGCCGCTGGAGGGCTCGACGATCTACCTCGGCGGCACCGCGGCGACGTTCAAGGACATGGCCGACGGCACCCGCTATGACCTGTTGATCGCCGGAATCGCCGCTATCGGACTGATTTTCATCATCATGCTGATCCTGACCCGGGCGATCGTGGCTGCGGCGGTGATCGTCGGCACGGTGGTGCTGTCGCTGGGGGCGTCCTTCGGGCTCTCGGTGCTGGTGTGGCAGCACCTGGTCGGTATCGAGCTGCATTGGATGGTGCTGCCGATGGCGGTGATCATCCTGTTGGCGGTGGGCGCGGACTACAACCTGCTGGTGGTCTCGCGGCTCAAGGAAGAGGTGCATGCGGGGTTGCACACCGGTCTGATCCGCACCATGGGTGGCAGCGGTTCGGTGGTGACCGCGGCGGGAATGGTGTTCGCGCTGACCATGATGACGATGGCGGTCAGCGACCTGACCATCATCGGTCAGGTGGGCACCACGATCGGCATGGGCCTGATCTTCGACACCCTGGTGATCCGGTCGTTCATGACGCCGTCGATCGCCGCGCTGATGGGCCGCTGGTTCTGGTGGCCACAGCGCATCCGGACCCGGCCGAGGCCGTCACCGTGGCCCAGCCCGGCGACCCCGGTGTCACCGAGCTGACCCCCGGTACCGGACGTGACGGGCTCAGGCGGTCATCAGATAGGCGGCCCGGCCGACGTACACCATCCCGGACGGGTGCGCGGTGGTCGCCGCGGTGACCACCGCCGGCACCACGACATGGTCGGTCATTTCCGCTGATACCACGGTGAAGTGGATCCCGGCCCGGTCGAAGTCCGGCCTCATGGCGTAGAGCGCGGTCTCGCCGGCCCGTTTGCTCGCGGCGACGCCGGCGTAGCCCTTGGGCACCGCCTTGTGCGGATAGAAGTGGGCCTGGTGGCTGGTGACGAACACGATGTGGCCGCCGACGGGCATCAGTGGCAGCGCCAGCGTCGCGAGCCGACGTTGGGCGTCGCCGTTGAGGCGCATCGCGTAGCCGGGGTCGGCGCCCAGCTCCGGACCCCCGGACGCGTTGAGGATGAGAGTGTCCAGGCGGCCGAAGCGGGCCCGGACCGTGTCGATCATTGCGGTGACGTCGGCCTCGTCGTGGACGTCGGCGGCGAGGGTGGACGCATGCCCTCCCGCGGCCCGGATGGCTGCGGCCACCGCCTCGGCGCGCTCGGCGTGGCCGCGGTAGTTGACCAGGACGTGGGTGTCGGGGCCCGCGCTGAGCTGGGCCACTTCGGCGCCGATTCCTCTCGATGCGCCGGTGACCAGGACGATCCGCTGGGGTGTGGGAAGCATGCGGGTTCCTTCCGTTGCGTCGGCCGCTTTCGAGCCACCCTACCCGCTTCTTAAGAAAAGTAAGAGGAAAATAAGGTCACGGTAAGGCAATGAATGGGTCGCTGTGCCCTGCGTCCTCGCCGGCAGGGCGGGCGCTGTCGCCTTGATGCATGCTGTTGCACGTGGCAACCCGTGAATCGGGGTGAGATCAGATAGGCGTTCCATAGGATGTCGTCTTGCCGGTGTGCCAAGGTCCAACACCAGTTACCCGCGTGATGTCAACAGTGACGAGGAGATGCCCGCCTTCGTTCAGCTCGAATCTGGGGGCACCGGTGTACTTGTGAAACAGCTGATCCATGAATCTCTGACCGCGTTCGAGGTCGTCGTCGATCGACGCGACACCATCGATGAGGAGATGCCGGGTTAAACCGCTTTCGAGTTTTTGATTGTCCTGGATGGAGAAAGTGCACTGAGGATCGTGTGCGAGGTTCTTCCCCTTGACCCGCCACGGCGGTGTTCCGAACTGGATTTGCCCGTCATCCGTGACATCGATCCATATGAAGGACACGTGGGGGCGGCCGTTAGGCCGCATTGTCACCAGATGGGCGCACGGGCGTGACTCAATGAGCGCGCGGGCCTCCGGATGAAGGTCATAAGCCATCGTCTTTACCTCTCACAGTACGTACCTGTCGTGAACGCGTAAGCCCCTGAACTACTTTCGTATGCGACAGTCTGTCGTCACGGAATTGTTGCTACTGGGGACCTCAGAGTATTTCGGCCACCGTGAACGGTGCCCAGGTGATGTCACCAAAGAGAACGCTGGCCACATCCGGGTCCGAGCCGGGGGTCAGCGCCGCGGCGGGGTGGTCGGTATCGAAGAGCCATTCGATTGAGTTGACCTTTGCTTCCTTGACATCGGCGACGAACGGTACCGCCACCCGTGCGATCTGTTCGCGACCGTCTGAGCCGGCGAAGTTCGTGAAGTAGTTCAGGTGCCCGCCAACCGATGCCATCGTCTCGGTACCGACAGTCGAGGTCGTTCTCACCACAACCTTGTCGTCGACGTAGAGCTCCTGGATCAGTTCGCCGGGACGCGGCTCGGTGTGCTTCACCCATCCGACCTCCGCGCGGTTCCCGCACGATGCCTTGGCAAAGGACCGCATGCCCTCTGACTCCAACCAGTGGTGGGCGAAGAAGCGGCCATGCCCAGTTGAACTACCATCGCTTGTCTGGGTGTCGTATCCGCTGACTTCCGGGGCGATGTAGCCGCAGGAAAGGCGCCCGTAGGTCCCCAGCCCTGATGAGCGTCCGGGATCCTCGGCGGTCCAGAGGTTGAGGAGCACGATCCCGTCGGGATGGGGTGCCAACCGGTCGGGGAGGGCTCGCCGCGCCGCGGTCGGGTTCTCGGGCCGGTACCCGATGATCATCATTCGAGCATCCTTGATGATCTCTCGAGGAAGCGGAACGACATCCGGGCCGGCGACAGTCTCAATACTCATGACGTTTCCTTCGAGTTCGTAGGTACAGCTTGTCCGTTGTTCCACTCCTGCGTCGGCATGAGGAGTCGGGCATCAGTGGTGGCCTCATAGGGGAGATCACCGGCGGGACGGGACACCAACTCCACCATCAGCCCGATGGGTGTTCGGACGTAGAGGATTGTCAGACCGGCATGGGGTACACCTTCCAGGAGGATAGGGTCGCCGCACGGGCTGCATCCGTGCTGTTGCAGGTATCCCATCGCCTGGTCGATGTCGCGCACGTGGATCGCAAGGTGCGACGCGCCGACATCACTGTTCAGCGGCCACGCCACTTCACGATTAGCGGTGTTCCACTGGATGAACTCCACCACTTGAGTCGCGCCCATCCTGACGAGCGCAAGAGATGCCGAGGCCCTCGCAGCGACGTCGAAATGTGTAGACATCCAGTCACCGGTGGGATCGGAGAAAGGCCCGGCTCTGAGAATTTCCTGGCCCCCGAGAACCTCGACGCAGAAAGCTACGGCAGCATCCAGGTCTTGAACCGACCACCCGATATGGTCGACGTTGGTTGCGGTAGGGATAAATCGACTCATCGCATGTGTATCCAATTCCATTCTTTCGCAGGCAAGTTCGCGTTCTGCGCGATCATACGTGCGAGACTGCTAGTACTTGCAGATAGCGAGCTTTGCATCAGACGGTCGGAATACTCCCACCGTTGACTGTGTATTCGGCGCCGGTGACAAATGACGAGAGCGGGCTCGCGAGGAAGAGGTTGACCGCGGCCACTTCGGCCACCGTGCCGAGTCGGGCCAGAGGAAGCTTGCGTACATTCACCGCGAAGTGTTGAATAGCGGCTTCCTTCTCCATCCCGAACGATTCAGCGACAGAATCGCCGAATCCGCCCGGCCGGTCCCACATCGGCGTGCGCACGGGCCCCGGACTGACGCTGTTGGCGCGAATTCCCGTGCCGCCCAATTCGATCGACAGTGCTTTCATGAACATGAGGATCGCCGCCTTGGACACGTTGTACTCAGCGAAGAAGGGGTCCGGCATGCGGCCGGCATCGGAAGCAACGCTGACGATCGATCCGGCGTTGGCCGCTTTCATGTGAGGCACCACTTCGCGGCACATTCGCACGATGCTCAGAAAGTTGACATCGAGCGTGTGCTGCCAATCGGCGTCGGTTCCCGCGAGCGCGCTGCTGCGAACGGGTGCGATGCCGGCACAGGAGATCAGGACATCGATGGAGCCAAAGGCTTCCAGCGCTGCAGCGGTCGCAGCCGGCGCCGAATTCGAATCCGTGAGGTCGCACTGGAATGACCGCAGCTGCGGGTCCTGCCGAGAAACCAGGGGAGCGACGTCAAGGTCGACGGCCAGGACGTTGGCGCCCTCGGCGAGCAATTGATTCGCTGTCTCGAGCCCGATACCCGACGCCCCACCGGTGACGATTGCCGTCTTTTTTGAAAGCAGGTAGTCCATATGCCATCTCCATTGATAGTGCCGTCATCCGATGACGTCCAGATAGGAAGAACCTTCGAATCTCGTCTGTGAGCAGCGAGTGATATTGAACGGTAAGTGATTTGAATCGCATTGGCAAGTGCGGTGCGGCAACGCATAGGGCTAGCCATCGACGTCGGGGCGGCATCTATAAGGGCGACAAATGGCAGCCATTCAAAGATCGAAGGGCGCGTGGAGGTGGGCTTTGGATACTGTTGGGCGATTGACGGAAATGACGCTGCTCGCGTCGGAACCGATTGCATGACAACGTGTTTTAGCGAGGAGGCTTGAATGACTGACCGAAGGCCCGTGGGGTCTGTCGACGTGAGGTTCGACTGGGCGACAATTCACGATCCGCTTCCACCGACCGACCCGACAACGATCCAGCGCTTCCTCGCCCTCGATGACCTGTCCAGCACCGTCTCCGATGTGCTCGATGAGTTGGGTGTCCACGGTGCGATCCCGACGTCACGGCTGGGCCCGTCTATGCCCGAGGAACGAATCGTCGGAAACGCCACGACGGTGCGAAACGTGGCCCAGTCGCGATCAGCATTCGCCGCCGTATCGGACAAGGATTGGCGGATGGCTGAAATCCTCGCCTTGCGGACTGCGGGCCCCGGGGACATCTTGGTCATCGAGGGCCTTGCCGAAATATCGAACATGGGCGGCTTGATGGCATCGGTGGCAAAGCGACAAGGGCTGGCGGGCGCAATAGTCGACGGTGGTGTCCGTGATCTGGGCAGATCACGCTCCCTCGACTTCCCTGTGTGGTCGCGAGATCACACTCCGGTCACCGGAAAGTGGCGCAGCATCACCACCGAGGTCAACGGGACGATCCGGTTGTCCGATATCCAGGTCACGGCCGGCGATCTCATCATCGCCGACGAGACCGGAATCTGTTGCATCCCACATAAGCTCATCCACACTGTCCTCGAGCGGGCCGAGCAGATCGCCTCGTCCGAGAATGGGTTCGATGACCTGCTGAAAGCCGGCGAGCCGGTCGACGGCCTCATCGACTACCTGTACGGCAGCGCAGACTGAAACCATAGATCCACCAATGACCCTCGATACGTTCACCTTCCGAGCGCCTCGTACGCCCGCTGAGATCAATGCGCTCGACGCGACCCGGCCTCTTGCCGTCGAGCTGGCCGCGAAAGTTGCGGGATGGCTCGACAGCCTGTCCAACCAGCAGCGCGCACGAGCCACCTTTGGACCTCCAGGGACCTCGGAGAATGAGCGCCTGCTGTGGTTCTACACTCCGACCGATCACGGCGGCCTCCCGTTGGTCGACCAGCGTCCGGCGCAGCATCGCCTGGCGATGCAAATTCTTGCGACCGGGCTTTCGGAGGCCGGGTACGTCACCCTGGTCACGGTCATGGGCATGGAGAACGTGCTCGACCGCTTGGAGGGGTGGTCTATGACCTTCGAGCGAGACCGGGGCAGAGACCCCGGCATGTACTACATGAGCGTGTTCGGAACCCCGGGTGATCGACTGTGGGGGTGGCGATTCGGCGGCCATCACGTCTCGGTCAACCAACTGATCGTCGACGGACGCATCGTATCGACCACTCCGCTGTTCTTGGGGGCGGACCCGGCGGCCGCACCACTGCTCGGCAGTGTTCTGCAACCGCTGGTCAGCGTGCAGGACGTCGCCCTCGACCTGATGAGCTCTTTTGACCACGACCAGCGGTCGCATGCACTGATTCATCCCCGGGCGGTCTCAGATCTCGTCGGAGCAAACCGCTCCCTGGTCTCCGAGGGCAACCAGCGGCTTCCTTTGCCCGATGTGTTCCGAAGCCGGTTCAGCGATAGCACGGTGGCTAACCAGCTCGTCCAGGTCAACGAGGCCATGCAGTCCGGCTCTGGTTACTCAGCCGAAGACGACGCACAGGTCGCACTGACCGGGGTCCCGAAAGGCCTGCCGGCGGCCGCCATGACCGCGACGCAGCGGGATGTCCTCCGGACGCTTCTCGATCTGTACTTCACCCGGGCGGCTGAACCGATCGCCGAGTCGTACCAGGTTCGATACCGGGGAGATGACCAGTTGGACACACTACACGTGGCGTGGGCCGGGGCGGTGAAGGCCGGTGAACCGCACTACTACCGCATCCAAGGCCCCAAGATCCTGATCGAGTACGACAATACCCAGCGCCGCGCCAACCATGTTCATGCGGTCTGGAGGGATCCAACGGGCGACTTCGGAGTTGACACCCTCGCCCACCATCACCACACGGCGCACGCGCGCTAGAGGCGCAGTGAAGTTTTGAGCAGGTAGCCTGCGGAGATGGTGTCGTTGCGGGCCCTGGAGTCCCTGGTGGCAGTGGCTGACCACGGATCGATCACCCGAGCCGCGGAAGCGCTGCATTCGTCGCAACCCGCAGTGTCTCAACAGCTTGCCGCACTCGAACGCGAGACACGCGCGCAGCTGTTCCAACGCGAAGGGCGGGGAGTGAGGTTGACATCCGCCGGTCGTGCCGCCCTGGCCGACGCCCGGCGAGCACTCGATGCGGCAGCAGCGGCCGTACGCTCAGCACGCGTCGTCGGGGAAGGCGCCAGCGGATCGCTGCGTCTTGCCTGCGCGCAAAGCCTTACAGTCGCATTCCTCGCCCCGGTGATCCACCAATGGCTCCAGAACGAAAGCGCAGTGAGATTCACTTTGCGGGAATCGACCTCGATGGATGTGCTCTTGCAGGTGCTCGACGACGATGAGGTCGACGTGACGTTCGCCGCGGCCCCCACGTCCATCCCTGAACGGTTCACCATCACCCCGGTGACGGACGAAGAGGTCGTCCTGACAACGACATTGGATCATCCTCTGTCCGAACAGCCCGCGGTACGACTCGATCAACTCGACGGAGTCCCCCTTGTTCACTTCGCCCCGGAGAACGGTTTGGTTTCCTGGCTCGATTACTCACTGGCCGAGGCCGGCGTCCGCCCGGATCCGGTGATGAGAACGGCCGTGACCGCATCGGCACCCCAGCTCGCCGCCGCGGGGCTCGGTGTCGCCATCACACCAATCAGTGCGGTCGGCATGGGTTTCCCCGGCGCCGTACGGTCCTTCTCACCCCGCTGGTTCCGCCAGCTCGTGGCCATCACTCCTTCAGCGCCCGACCCGCTCGCCGCCCGCTTCATCGCGGAGCTGCGTGTGCGGGGCGTGCAGGTGCCAAAGGAGATTCGGGAGCAACTTGCCACCGATCTCCCGGGAGAAGACGCCCCCATTCGTCCCGATGGCCTGTAGATCAAAGTCCAGGGCGGCCACGGTGTCGGTCGATCGACTCCGCAACCACTAGATGTCCGTCATCGAACACACCTACAACACTTTTCGCCCTTACCCATCGCTGGACATGGCCGCCCGGTGTGCCTGTTCTGCGGCCGAGCCACCGAACCCAGTTCGCATCCTGCTGCCGACACCGCCCGTCCCGACGAGTCCGCTGGTTCCCTCCCGCTGAGGGCACGCCGCTCGTAACGCCCGGCAACGTCCGGTGCACTTTGCGCCCACCATCACGGCCCTTGCGAGCGCAGGGGCGTGGCGTGCAGGGTCGTGTGAATTCGTCGCCGGATCTGGCATCTATAGTTGTTGCCGGGCCAGACGGCCTCAGGTTCGCCGGCCGACCGAGCCGGCCGGCTCGGTGGTGGTGCCGCTGACGGGGGTGGCGAGTTGGCGTACTTGAGAAGTGTGGTGCGGTTCGGCCGTCTCGTCCGCGGCTGGTGGAGTGAGCCGGTCGATTACCCCGCACAGGTGCAGTATTTCAGCAAGCGGTCAATCTCCACGGCGGTCCAGGTACTGATCGGCCTGGGAACGGGCTTCGACGCGGTGATCTCGGCGGTGGTCCTGCTGCCTTCCGCCGGAAACTCAGCGTCGCGGTTTGCCGTTGCGGTGTTTGTCGTGCTGCAGCTGTTCTGGGCGTGGGTGTGGTGTTTCCGTCCTTGGCCGCCGCGGTGGGCGTCGGTCGCGTTCGTCGTCACCGCCGACATCGCGATCACTGTGATGGTCGTGCTCGATGCGAGCTGGGTGATGAGCTCGTTCGGGTTGAGTTTCTTCACCATGCTCTCGGTGTATCTGATCTTCTTCGAAGGGCCCAAAGCGCTTGTCGGCCATATAACCTGGATTCTAGCAACGACGGTGGCCGTGGCCGTTCGGATCGGTATCGACGCGGAGCTCGACGTTGCCGGTTTCACGGCAAGGACACTTCTGTCGACGGCGCTCCTCGTCGGAACACCGCTGGGCATCCAAGCCGCGATCTGGGCTCTCAGGAACGACGCCAATCACTCGATCAGCGATCCGCTGACCGGTCTGCTCAACCGACGCGGCCTGCACATGCAGTGTGTAGACCTCGTGCAGAATGCCGCCGCGACGGACACCGAGGTCACCGTGATGGTCATTGACCTAGATCGCTTCAAGGAGATCAACGACAACTTCGGTCACAAGGTGGGCGACGCGGTGCTGATAGGCACCGCGCGGCACATCAAGTCCGCAGTGCGGGGCAGTGCGCTGGTAGCACGGGTAGGCGGCGAAGAATTCGTCGTCGTCGACCTCGCCCCGGGCCGGCCGGCCCAACGCGACCTCGATCGAGTCAGAGCCGCGATCGCTACCCAAAGCGACTACGCCGTCACCGCAAGCGTCGGCGTTGCCGGCGTGGCCGTCGCCGACTTTGCTGCTGACGGTGACCCTGCTGCGCTGCTCGATGCCACCATCGAGCGAGCGGACCAGGCGATGTTCACCGCGAAACGTAACGGCGGTAATGCGACAGCCTGCTCTGGTTCTGCCCCGCTGTGAAGACTGTTCACCGTCAACCGCAACCCTTTCCGGTGTCGCCGCGCAGACCCGACATTCAGAACTGGTGCTCTCCACCGTCGATGTCGAGGTTCGCGCCGTAGACGAAACTGCTGTCGGCCGACGCCAGGAACGTCACAGCCGCCGCCACCTCCTCGGCGCGGCCCAGCCGGCCGATCGGAACACCTTTGGCCAGTTCGGCTTTGAACGCCGCTGCGGTATCGGACCCGACCACCTTCTCGACGGCGGTGGTGTCGATGGATCCCGGCGAGACGGCATTGACCCGCACGCCCCGGTCCTTGAGTTCGCGGGCCCAGCTGCGGGCAAGTGAACGCACCGCCGCCTTCGACGCCGAGTACAAGCCGAAGTTCTCCCATCCGTCGTCGGCCCGTATCGACGAGTTGAGGATCACCGAGGCGCCGTTGTTGAACAGCGGGACGGCCTTCTGCACCGTCAGCCACGTCCCGCGGACGTTGACGTCGAAGTTCTGCGCGTAGTCATGCTCGGTGGCGTGCGTCAGCGGGCCAAACACGGCATAACCCGCGTTGGCGAAGAGTACGTCGAGGCCGCGACCACGAATGCGAACCGCGTCGTAGAGCCGGTCGAGGTCCTCGGAGCGGGCGATGTCGCCCACCACGGCGGTGGCCGCCGGGCCAATGGCCGCGGCGGCGGCATCCAAAGCGGCCTGCTGTCGGCCGGTGATGAAGACATGCGCCCCTTCGGCGGCGAACCGTTGTGCGGCAGCTAGTCCGATGCCGGAGCTGGCGCCGGTGACGACCGCGGTCTTGTCTTCAAGTAAGCCCATGAGGGGGAACCCTTTGCATTCGGTATCGATCGGTACATAAGTGACTGGGCCACCGTAGCACTTACGCACTGATCGGTACATAACGCTGTCTGATCGCCGCCCTTCGCTACCGATCGGTCCAGAAGGGGTACGCTCGTGCGTGTCATGAGTGCCTCAGGAACACCGTCCCTCGGCAGGCCGAGGAGTTTCGACGCCGACGAGGCGCTCGAGCGGGCGATGCGGGTGTTCTGGGAGCGGGGCTACGAAGGGGCCTCACTGGCCGACCTGACCGACGCCATGGGCATCACCCGCACCAGTATGTACGCGGCGTTCGGCAACAAGGAGCAGCTGTTTCAGGCCGCCTTGCAGCGTTATGTGGAGGGCCCGGCCGGATATTTCACCCGCGCACTGCAGGAACCGACGGCGCGCGATGTGGCGGCGGCCTTTCTGCGCGGCAGCGTGCTGACCACCACCCGTCCGGGCGGGCCCGCAGGATGCCTGATCGTGCAAGGCTCGCTGGCATCCGGCGAGACCGGACAGTCGGCGCGCGATACCTTGATCGCCTACCGACAGCAGACGGTGTCGCGGCTGCGTGAGCGATTCCGCAAGTCGATCAAGGACGGCGATCTGGCGCCGGGCACCGATCCCGGGCTGCTGGCCCGCTACGTCGCGACCATCGGGAACGGCATCGCGGTCCAGGCGGCCAACGGGGCAGGCCGCCGGGAACTCCAGCGGGTCGCCGACGCGGCGCTGCTGAACTGGCCCCCGGTCTGAGCTAAGCGCCCGGTCCGACGTTGCCGGCCGGCCGAGTTCGCAGATCGTGCACGTATTCGGCTGGCGCCCCGGCGATTTCGGCCGCATCGGCCATCACCCCGAGATACCGCGCGGACGGGATGCCGCCCTCCCACCCGTCGACCACATACAGCCAGGCCAGTACCGGGTCGGTGTCGGTGTCCGAGGAGGTGCGCTCCACCCGGCAGCGGATCTTCTTGTGGAATCCGAGCTCGGAGCCCTCCCAGCGGTCCAGGTTCTCCTCGTCCTCCTTGGTGACGTCCCACAGCACGACGAACACCTTGGAGGTCGGGTCCTCGACGATGGTGGCCAGCGCCCCCTCCCAGGCGATGTCCGCACCGCCGAAGGTCAGACGCCACCCGTGCAACCAGCCCGTCCCGGCCATGGGGGAGTGCGGGGCCCGCTGAAGCATCTGCTCGGGATGCATATTCGATCCGTAGGCGGCGTAGATCGGCACGCGAGAAGCTTAGACGCCCCGCCGTCCTGCGGCGGGACCTGTATGTGAACGCCTCGGCCGGCGAGGTGGCATAGGTTGGCACCGTGGTAACGCGCATCGTGATCATCGGCGGAGGACCAGCGGGATACGAGGCGGCCCTGGTGGCTGCCGCGCGGGGACGCGACGTCACCCAGGTGACCGTGATCGACCAGGACGGCCTGGGCGGGGCCTGTGTGCTCTACGACTGCGTACCGTCGAAGACCTTCATCGCCTCGACCGGGGTCCGGACCGAGCTGCGCCGTGCCGAAGGCCTCGGTTACGACATCGGCATCGACGACGCCAAGATCTCACTGCGTCAGATCAACAACCGGGTGAAGACGCTGGCCGCGTCGCAGTCGGCCGACATCGGCAGCCAGTTGCTCAACCAGGGCGTCACGATCATCGGCGGCCGCGGCGAACTCGTCGACGACATCGCCGGCATGGCCCACCACCGGGTCAAGGTGACCACCACCGACGGCAAGGTCGGCGTGCTCAAAGCCGACGTCGTGCTGATCGCCACCGGGGCCAGCCCGCGGGTGCTGCCCAACGCGGTGCCCGACGGCGAGCGCATCCTGACCTGGCGGCAGGTCTACGACCTCGACGAGCTGCCCACCCATCTGGTCATCGTGGGGTCGGGCGTGACGGGTGCGGAGTTCTGCAACGCCTACACCGAGCTCGGGGTGACGGTGACGGTGGTGGCCAGCCGTGACCAGATCCTGCCGCATGAGGATTCCGACGCCGCCGCCGCGCTGGAGGAGGTGTTCAACGAGCGTGGTGTCACGTTGGTCAAGAACGCCCGTGCCGATTCGGTGACCCGCACCGAGACGGGGGTGAAGGTGGCGATCGCCGACGGTCGCGTCGTCGAGGGCAGCCACGCGCTGATGACCGTCGGCTCGGTCCCCAACACCGCCGGTCTGGGGCTCGAGCGAGTCGGGGTCGAACTCAAGCCGGGGGGCTACATCCCGGTCGACCGGGTGTCGCGCACCCCGGCGTCGGGCGTCTACGCCGCCGGGGACTGCACCGGTCTGTTGCCGCTGGCCTCGGTGGCCGCGATGCAGGGCCGGATCGCGATGTACCACGCGCTGGGGGAAGGGGTGTCGCCGATCCGGCTGCGCACGGTGGCCTCGGCGACGTTCACCCGTCCCGAGATCGCCGCGGTCGGCATCCCGCAGGCGGCCATCGACGACGGCAGCGTGCCGGCCCGGACGTTGATGCTGCCGCTGAGCACCAATGCCCGCGCGAAGATGTCGCTGTTGCGGCACGGGTTCGTCAAGATCTTCTGCCGGCCCGCCACCGGGGTGGTGATCGGCGGCGTGGTGGTGGCGCCGATCGCCTCGGAGCTGATCCTGCCGATCGCGCTGGCCGTGCAGAACCGCATCTCGGTGACGGACCTGGCGCAGACGCTGTCGGTGTATCCGTCGCTGTCCGGGTCCATCGTGGAGGCCGCCCGCCGGTTGATGGCCCACGACGACCTGGACTGACGCGGTTTTGCCGACTGCGGCGTAGGCCGTCATACCCTGGTAATTGTCTGATCCGGCAATTTGCTGAATTATGGGCGCCATGGTCATGCGCTGGGTGGTAGTCCTTGTCGGCGTGGTCGTCGCGCTCCTGCTGGCGCCGACGGCGGCATTCGCTGACACCGATACGACGGCCGCGACCGGGACCGACCGTAGCGACGTGGGCAGGTCGCCCACCGAATCGGTTATCGATCGCGACCGGGACGACACCCCGGACCCCCGTACACCGGACGACCCTGACGATGCGGGCGATACGGACGACCCTGACGATGCCGCCGATGTCGACGATCCGGCAGACGATGGTCCCGGCGGGACGGCAGACGATGGTCCCGGGGGGACGGCGGACGATGGTCCCGGCGGGACGGCGGACGACGCGGGCCCGGTGACCGAGGAGCCCGACATCAACGCCGGTACCGACTCCGGGGCCGCCGATATCGTGGCGGTAGACCGTGACGGCGACCCTGGCGTCGACATCCATGCGGTCGACCGTGACCCGGCGCCGCCCACCCCGGCCGCAGTCTCGCCGGCCCCATCCGATGCTGTCCTGCCCGCCGACACTGACATGCCCCCGGGCGCGTCCGGGGACGACGATGCACCCGAAACTCCGGCCGACCCGTCGGCGGAGGCGCCGGTCGACCTGCCGGCGGACGCGGCTGCCCGGGCGGGCGCCGAGGTCGTCGACCCGGCCGGGTCCGTCTCCACCGCCATGACCACGCTGCGGGCGGCGGCGGCAACGGACGATCTGGCCGGCCCACCCGCCCAGCCGTCGCTGCTCCAGCTGATCGGGTCGTGGCTGTTCACCACGTTGTCGGGCCTGGTCCGGCTGTTCGATCCGACGCCGGCCATCCCGCCCGGCAGTCTGGTGACCCGCCGGACCTCGCCGCTGGAGGTGAACTGCGGCTGCGGGGTCACGCTGGACGCCGACTGGTATTTCCCGAACCAGGACGAGCCGCCGACGGGGCTGATCTACCTGCAGCACGGGTTCTTCCGCTCCAAGGCGAACGTGTCGGCGCTGGCCGTGCATCTCGCCGAGCAGACCAACAGCCTGGTGGTGGTGCCGACGGTGCCGTCGAACCCGTTCGCCGAGGGGACCTGCTGGGTCAACGGCAAGCCGATGCACCGCGCCGTCGCCGAGCTGTTCGCCGGTGACCGGCACGCGCTGACGGCGAGCGCTGAGCTGGCCGCCGGCCATCCGGTGACTCTCCCGACCCAATACGTGCTCGCCGGTCAGTCCGCCGGCGGCAACCTGGCCGCTTCCGCGGCGGCCTATGCCACCACCAGCAACGCGATCGCCGGGTTGCGCGCGGTGGTGATGTTCGACGGTGTGGACAACGGCGGCGGGATCGCCGCCGGCGCTGCCGCGCTGACCGGCGCCAACGCCAGACCGATCTACCAGATCGCCGGCGAATGCGGCCCGTGCAACGCATTCGGGTTGGGGACCAGCGCGTTGCTCGAGGCGCGGCCGGACAGCTTCGTGGGCGTCACGCTGATCGGCGGCAGACACACCGACGCCGAGGGTCCCAGCTCTGGACTTGTGGGCTTTCTCACCTGTGGTGTTCCGCGCAGCAGCAATGTCGAGGCGGTGCGCGTCATCGGGGCGGGTTGGATCAACGATGTCTTCACCGGTTCGACAACCGGTGTTTACGGGGCCGGCGGCGAACGTATCCAGGTCGGTGCCGCCACGGCTGTGGTGCTCGGATCCGGCGCAGGTCTGCCGGGCCCGGCGGTCGCGCTGCACGTAGGGTTGGTAGGTACTGACCGGTAACTAGGGGAGTACTGCGTGGGCCAGCCAGAGCGAGAATCCAAGCTTCACCCCGATCAGCGCATCCGTGCCTGGGAGCGGCTCGGCGGCGAACAGTTCGACGTCATCGTCATCGGCGGTGGCATCGTGGGCGCCGGCGCCGCGCTCGACGCCGCCACCCGCGGCCTGAAGGTGGCGCTCGTCGAGGCCCGCGACTTCGCCTCGGGCACGTCGAGCCGCAGCAGCAAGATGTTCCACGGCGGGCTGCGCTACCTCGAGCAGTTGGAGTTCGGCCTGGTGCGCGAGGCCCTTCACGAGCGTGAGCTGTCGCTGACGACACTGGCGCCACACCTGGTCAAGCCGTTGCCTTTCCTGTTCCCGCTCACCAACCGATGGTGGGAGCGGCCCTACATCGCGGCCGGAATCTTCCTCTACGACCAGCTCGGCGGGGCGAAATCGGTTCCGCCGCAGAAGCACTTGACCCGGGCGGGCGCGCTGCGACTGTCGCCGGGACTCAAACGCAGCTCGCTGGTCGGCGGAATCCGCTACTACGACACCGTCGTCGACGACGCGCGGCACACCATGACGGTGGCCCGCACCGCCGCCCACTACGGGGCGGTGGTGCGGACCTCGACACAGGTGGTGGCGCTGCTGCGCGAGGGCGACCGGGTGACCGGGGTGCGGGTGCGTGACTCCGAGGACGGCGCGGTGACCGACGTCCGTGGCCATGTCGTGGTCAATGCCACCGGGGTGTGGACCGACGAGATCCAGGCACTGTCCAAGCAGCGCGGCCGATTCCGGGTGCGTGCCTCCAAAGGGGTGCACATCGTGGTGCCCCGCGACCGCATCGTCAGCGAGGTCGCGATCATCCTGCGCACCGAGAAGTCGGTGCTGTTCGTCATCCCGTGGGGCACGCACTGGATCATCGGCACCACCGACACCGACTGGAATCTCGACCTCGCGCACCCGGCCGCCACCAAGGCCGATATCGACTACATCCTCGGCCACGTCAACAAGGTGCTGGCCACCCCACTGACCCACGACGACATCGACGGGGTCTACGCCGGGCTGCGCCCGCTGCTGGCCGGGGAGAGCGAGGAGACGTCGAAGTTGTCGCGTGAGCACGCGGTGGCGGTACCTGCCCCGGGGCTGGTGGCCATCGCGGGCGGCAAGTACACCACCTACCGGGTGATGGCCGAGGACGCCATCGACGCGGCCGCCGAGTTCATCCCCACCCGGGTGGCACCGTCGATCACCGAGAAGGTTCCGTTGATGGGCGCCGACGGGTACTTCGCGCTGGTGAACCAAACCGGAAGCGTGGGTGCCAGTTACGATCTGCACCCCTACCGGGTGCGGCACCTGCTGGACCGCTACGGATCGTTGATCGCAGAGGTACTCGCACTTGCCGTGGACCGGCCCGAACTGCTGGAGCCGATCACCGACGCCCCGGTGTATCTGAAGGTCGAGGCCGCCTATGCCGCCGCCGCCGAGGGGGCACTGCACCTGGAGGACATCCTGGCGCGGCGGATGCGGATCTCGATCGAGTATCCGCACCGCGGTGTGGATTGCGCCCGCGAGGTCGCCGAGGTCGTCGCACCTCTTCTCGGGTGGAGCGCCGAGGATGTCGACCGCGAGGTCGAGACCTATCTGGCGCGGGTGGAGGCCGAAGTGCTGTCCCAGACCCAGCCCGACGATGAATCCGCCGACGCGTTGCGGGCGGCGGCGCCTGAGGCGCGCGCCGAGATCCTCGAACCGGTGCCGCTCAAGTGAGGCGGCCGGCCCCGCTGCCGGTGCGTGACGGGCTGGGGCCGGCGCGGGTGCGGTTGCGCGGTGGAGCGGTGCTGGTCGAACTGGCCGACCGGTTCGGTGAGGCGGCCGCGCAGAAGGTGCTCGGTGGCGAGGTCGTCACCGCCGACGGCTCAGTGGTGACCGCATCCACTGTGCTGCAACCCAATTCGGTGGTCTACCTGTACCGCGACCTGCCCGAGGAAGTGGTGGTGCCGTTCGACATCCCGGTGCTGTACCGCGACGACAATGTGCTGGTCGTCGACAAACCGCACTTCCTGGCCACCATGCCACGAGGCAGCCATGTGGCCCAGACCGCGTTGGTGCGGTTGCGGCGCGAGTTCGATCTGCCCGAACTCAGCCCCGCGCACCGGCTGGACCGGTTGACCGCCGGGGTCCTGGTGTTCACGACGCGTCGTGAGGTCCGTGGCGCGTACCAGACCTTGTTCGCCCGCGGGGAGGTGGTCAAGACCTACCTCGCGATGTCGGCCGCACCGTGCACCGGGAACTTCCCGGTGACGGTGCGCAGCCGAATCATCAAGCGGCGCGGGAGCTTACAGGCCGTCGAGGAGCCGGGGGAGCCGAACGCGCAGACCCTGGTGGAGCACTGCGGTGCCGGGCGGTACCGACTCACGCCCCGCACCGGACGCACCCACCAGTTGCGGGTCCACATGAACTCGCTGGGCATTCCGATCGCCGGGGATCCGTTGTACCCCAAGGTCATCGACATCGCTTCTGGTGACTTCTCGACGCCACTGAAGCTGCTCGCGCAGACGTTGGCGTTCACCGATCCGCTCACCGGCGTACCCCGGCGGTTCACCAGCACCCGGACGCTGTGAGCCCAGGTGTGCGCTCAGATCGCGACTCCCCTCGACGATCGCTCGGTCGCGATCTGAGCGCACACGTGCGCCGTGGACAGCGAACATGCGTGTCCGTGTCGGTGCGTCCGCCTCGGCGCCCGGCGTCGCACAGAAACCAAATCTACGTCATCGGTGGACAGTTCGCTGTGCTAATCGGCGATGCCGTAAACACCCGCGCTGACTAGGGAAAGCGTGATCATGTTCGCCGAGTCACGTCTTTGCGCGGTGATGGGGGTTTCGGCTACGGGATCGGCCTCGGACCGGTTCGCGGCTACACGGTCAGGCGCTGTGCAGATGTGCGGAATCGGGACGCCGGGACGCGGTTGCGGCAAATCGGTGCGGCCGCTCCTCAGAGCTACGCTGACGAACCCGCTCGCGGGTGACGAGTGGGCGGCGCAGAAGCGCGTTAAGCCGCGCGATGGCGTGCGGGCTGCCACAATCAGCACGTTGTCGGCGCGGATGTGCGCCCGCGATCAGAGGAGTGGCCTTGCGCAGAACCTGGCTCGTCGCGTCCGCGGCGGTGTTCCTGGGAGCGTCGATTCCGGTGCTCAGCCCTGCCCCGGTGCATGCCGCGGTATGCGGTTCCATCGGCGGCGTGCACGTCGACGTGTCGGGCTGTGCCGATCCGTTCTATGAACTCAACGAGGCGCTGCCACCCCCGCCACCCCCGCCGCCGCCACCTCCACCGCCGCCCCCGCCTGGTGTGCCGCCGCCGCCACCCCCACCGCCGCCGGTGTACGTGGCACCACCACCTCCACCGCCGGTGTACGTGCCGGCACCCAACGTCAGTGTGTGTGCCGACGTGGGCCGACGTATCAGCGTGGGTGGCTGCATCTAGTGGACCGCAGCTAGTGGACCGCGCCGCATTCGACCGGTTGTTCGATATGACGGGCCGGACCGTCATCGTGACCGGGGGCACCCGCGGGATCGGGCTGGCGCTGGCCGAGGGTTACGTGCTGGCCGGCGCGCGGGTCGCGGTGGCCAGCCGCAAGCCCGACGCGTGTGAGCAGGCGGCCCGCCACCTCCGCGATCTCGGTGGCTCCGCGATCGGCGTGCCCACCCACCTCGGTGAGGTCGACGACCTCGGGGCGCTCGTCGAGCGCACGGTCGCCGAGTTCGGTGGGGTGGACGTGCTGGTCAACAACGCCGCCAATGCCCTGGCCATGCCGTTGGGGCAGATCACCGCCGACGCGATGGCGAAGTCGTTCGACGTCAACCTGCGCGGCCCGGTGCTGCTGGTGCAGGAGGCGCTATCGCACTTGAAGGCCAGTGAGCACGCCGCGGTGTTGAACATGGTATCGGTCGGCGCGTTCGTCTTCGCGCCCATGTTGTCGATCTACGCGTCGATGAAGGCGGCCCTGATGTCGTTCACCCGGTCGATGGCGGCCGAGTTCGCCGGCCACGGCATCCGGGTCAATGCGTTGGCTCCCGGGCCGGTGGACACCGACATGATGCGCAAGAACCCGCAGCAGGCCATCGACGGCATGGTCGGTGGCACGCTGCTCGGCCGGTTGGCGACTGCCGACGAAATGGTCGGTGCCGCATTGCTTCTGACGTCGGACGCCGGAAGCTACCTGACCGGTCAGGTCGTCATGGTCGATGGCGGCGGCACCCCGCGCTGAGTCCGCCCGGGTGTGGGGTTGGCTGGGGTGTGGGGTTGAGTCTGCGGTGGGGGTGGGGAAGTTCGAGTGGGGTCCGCCGCTGGTGCAGTCTCGATGGGGGATGGCTGGGGTGTGAGGTTGAGTCTGCGGTGAGGGTGGGGAAGTTCGGGCAAGACTAGTTCTTGCGCAACACTTTCGATGCTGCTTCACGCATCTCGCCGCTCGTCGACGCCAGGATCTGGCTGCGGTTCTCCAGGTGCAGCGCGGTCTCCAGGCTGGACGCGTCGAGATTGGCCCACAGCACCTGCTTGGTGGATTCGAGCCCGAACTTGCCATAGCCGCAGAGTGTTTCGGCTATCGACAGCGCTTCGTCGACCACCGAATCCGTCATCCGGGAGACCAGGCCGAGCCGCAGCGCCTCGTCGGCGTCGACGGTGCGGGCGGTCAGGATCATGTCGAATGCCGGTCCGGCGCCGATGATGCGGGGCAGCGTGTAGCTGACCCCGATATCGCACCCGCCGAGTCCGAGCTTGATGAACTGGGTGCAGAACCGGGCCGACGGGGAGGCGACGCGCAGGTCGCAGGCGGCCGCGATCCCGAGTCCGCCACCGTAGGCGACCCCGTTGACCGCGGCGATCACCGGTTGGCGCAGCCGGTGGATCTTGGCGGTCAGGTCGGCGATGCGTTCCTGCCAGCGCATGCCGGAGCGCGGGAACTCGGTGCCCGCGCCGGCGGCGTCGGGATTGGGTGCGCGCAGATCGAGCCCAGAACAGAATCCGCGGCCCGCGCCGGTGAGCACCACGACGCGGCAGGTGTGGTGCGCGGCGATCCTGTCCAGCGCGTCATGCAGCGCCTCGACCAACTCGTACGACAGAGCGTTGAGTTTGTCGGGCCGATTGAGGGTCAGGACGGTGATCTCGGGCCGCGGGTGGCTCACCTCGAGGACGGGCGACATGCCGGTCACGTTAATCGCTGCGCCAGCCCGCCACGCCGACGGTGATCATCCGAAGTTGTTTGATCGCGATCCGGCGGATCTCGGCGATGCTCGCCGGGTCGGTGGCGTCTTCGAGCGACTCGGCGATGACGATCATCGAGTTCACGAAAACACTGGCCAGGATGTTGAGGTCCTCGCTGCTCCAGGTGTTGAGGTTGGGGAAGCGCGCCAGGTCGATGGCCAATTCGGACGTGATGAGCCGGATCTCGGTGCGGATCGCGTAGCGCAGCACCGCCACTCCGGTTGAGCGTTCGCGTCCGATAAAGCGCCAGTGTTCGCGGCGTTGCTGCACGCTTTCGATGAGGATGTCGACCGAGGATTCGATGACCCGGTTCGGGTCGAGCCTGCCCGCCCGCGCACCGCGCAGCATCTCGCGCAGTGCGCGGAACGACTCGTCGATCAGGACCAGGCCCAGCGATTCCATCGATTCGAAGTGCCGGTAGAAGGCCGCGGGCACGATGCCGGCCTCCCGGGTGACCTCGCGCAGGCTCAACCCGCCGAAGCTGCGTTCGGCGAGCAGGTGCAGCGCAGCGGCGACGATCGCCCGGCGGGTGGCCTCTTTGCGTTCCTCGCGTGACAGCGTGTCCTTCTCCCGGGACCTGGAACGGCCCGATCGTGAGCTGGGCGTACGACTGTTCACTGTGTGAAAACTACCACACGCTGCATCGATCTCTTGACGTCCGGGGGCGTCAGGGCGCACGGTGTACACATGTTCACTGAAACGCTGACCAAGGTGCGGCGCACTGCCCTGCTGGACCTGCTGACCGGTCCGCACGGCGTGGACCGCTATACCGAATTGGTCGATCCCACCTGGACGCGCAGGCAGGCCCGGGCGCGGGTGGTCGGGGTACGGCGCAGCACGCCGCGCAGTGTGACGCTGACGCTGGCGCCCAACCGGGCATTCGCCGGCTTCCGGGCCGGCCAGCACATCAACCTGTCCGTCGAGATCGACGGTCGCCGCCGGACCCGGCCTTATTCGCCGGCCAATGCCGAAAATGATCCGAACATCGAGGTGACGGTCGGTCGGCACGAGGGGGGACTGGTCTCGACCTACCTCTTCGAACACGCTCGACCCGGCATGGTCGTCGGCCTGGACTCGGTCGGGGGCGACTTCACCCTTCCCGACACCCTGTCCGCCGGTGCACCGCGGCGCCTGCTGTTCGTCTCCGGCGGCAGCGGCATCACCCCGGTGATGTCGATGTTGCGTACGCTGCGTGCGCGCCGGCACAGCGGCGAGGTGGTGTTCATCCACTACGCACGGTCCGCCGCCGAGGCGTGCTACCGCGACGAGCTCGCCGAGATTGCCCGGACGATGCCGAACGTGACCGTGTTGCACGGGTACACCCGTGATACTGCCGGCTCGGACCTGCCTGCACGATTTGAAGATCGGGCCATCGACGCCGATGCGGTGTTCGCCTGCGGTCCGCCCGCGCTCGTCGACGCGGTTCGCGAGGTCTACCCCGACGCGGCCTCGGAGAGCTTCGTGCCGCCGACGTTCGACGGCGAATCCAGCGGGGGCCGAGTCACGTTCAGCGACAGCGGGTTCGACGTCGTCGACGACGGCAGGCCGCTGCTCAACCAGGCCGAGGACGCGGGCCTGACGCCGGAGAGCGGATGCCGTATGGGTATCTGCTTCTCCTGTACCCGCCGCAAGACCAGCGGTGCGGTGCGCAACGTCATCACCGGTGCGGTGTCTTCCACCGAGGAGGAGGACGTGCAGATCTGCGTGTCCGCACCGGTCGGCGACGTCGACATCGACCTGTGATCCGTCATCTACATCCGTCCATCAACGCCGCCGAAAATGCTTGCTGCAGGGCATCTTCGATCGCGATTCGCTCCAGCTGACATCTCGGCGACACAGAGAGGTAGGAATCATGACTGAAGTTCTGGACCCCACCCCCGGTACCACCGGCCCCGACACCGCCGCTGCCGCGGCGCGCACGATTACCAAAACCGTCGCGGGCAAACCCGTGACCCTGACCCCCGAGCAGGCCGAGGCGTTCGGTCGTGAACTCGATGCGCTCAAGGACAGCGTGATCGCCGATCTCGGCGAACGCGACGCCACCTACATCCGGCGGATGATCAAGACCCAGCGCGGCCTGGAGATCGGCGGCCGGGCCCTGCTGTTCGGCGGGATCTTCCCCCCGTTCTGGCTCGCGGGCACGGCGATGTTGGGTCTGAGCAAGATCATCGACAACATGGAGATCGGCCACAACGTCATGCACGGCCAGTACGACTGGATGGGTGACCCGGCGATCTCCAGCAAGGGTTTCGAGTGGGACACCGCATGCCCGGCCGACCAGTGGCGGCACTCGCACAACTACATGCATCACACCTACACCAACATCGTCGGCCTGGACCGCGACATCGGCTACGGCATCCTGCGGATGAGCTCCGATCAGCGTTGGCGGCCGTACTACCTGGGCAACCCGGTGTATGCCTTCCTGCTGATGGTGCTGTTCCAGTACGGGGTTGCGCTGCACGAGTTGGAGAGCGAGAAGATCGCCGCCGGTGAGATCACGCTGACCGACAAGCGCGAGATCCTCGAAGGCATTTGGCGCAAGACCAAGCGCCAGACGCTGAAGGACTACGTGGCGTTCCCGCTGCTGGCCGGACCGTTCGCGCCGTGGGTGTTCGCGGGCAATATGACCGCGAACCTGATGCGCAACGTGTGGGCCTACATGATCATCTTCTGCGGACACTTCCCCGAGGATGTCCAAGAATTCTCCATCGAGGAGACCAAGGCCGAGACGCGCGGACAGTGGTACTTCCGGCAGGTGCTCGGCTCGGCGAACCTGACCGGTGGAAAGCTCTTCCACATCTTGAGCGGCAACCTGTCGTTCCAGATCGAGCACCACCTGTTCCCGGACATCCCGGCGTTCCGGCACGCCGAGATCGCCCCGAAGGTGCGCGAGATCTGCGAGCGCTACGGCGTGCCGTACAACACCGGGCCGCTGCCGCGGCAGTTCGCGACGGTGGTCCGCAAGATCGTCAAATTCGCCCTGCCGTTCTGAACCTGAGCCGCTGCCGCATTTCCCCCGGTCCCGGAGTTTTCGGGCCGGGGGAGTGCGGCGTGGGCGCCGAGACGTAGGTCTTGTGGGGCATGTGACCGCATGGTGGGGTGTGCTGGGTCGGACCCTCGTGCGGAAGGAAGCGTTCATGCGTGCTGCGTTGGCGGCGATGTCGGTGTTGGCTGCAGGTGCGGTGAGCGGGATGGGTGTGGCGTGGGCCCAGCCCGCGGTGCCCGATGCCGGTCAGCTCACCGCCGAGCTTCGGCAGGTGCTCGACACCGGGGCTCCGGCCGGTGACCGGGCCGCGCTGCTCGCCGGCGGACAGGCCGCGGTACCCACCGCCGACAACATCGCCAATCGTCTGAACACCTACGGTGGCATGGTCAACTGGCAGGTGCAGAATCCGGTGCTCAATGGTGATCAGCTCGATGCGCAGTTGGCGGTGACGATTCCGATCTTCGGGACCAAAACCCACAACATCTATTGGGTGAACCAGGACGGGGCGTGGAAGCTGTCCAACCCGTCGGCGTGTGTGATCGCCACCGACGTCGCCGGGGTCGCCTGCACCGTGTGATTCGCTGCGCCCATCAAGGCGCGCGAAGCTCAGGGGACGCGGGGAAGCGCGTAAGCGCTCAACCCGATGCGGCGATCGTGTCGATCAGCGGTGTCAACCGGAAGTCGACCAACCGGCGCATCACCAGCCCGGTGGTCGTCTTCTCCACGCCGTCGACGTCGAGAATCTGACCGGCGACCCGGTACAGGTCATCGGCGTCACGGGCCACGATGTGCACCAGTAGATCGGTGACCCCGCTGAGTCCGTGTACCTCAATGACTTCCGCGATGTCGGCCAGTGCGCCGGCGATGCTGGCCAGCTTGCGCTGGGTGACCGCCACCATGATGAACGCGGTGAGCGGAAACCCGAGGCTGGCCGGATCCACCCGGCGTTCGAAGGTCTGCAGTACGCCGTCAGCCTCCAGCTTCGCCAAGCGGGAGTGAACGGTATTGCGTGCCAGCCCCGTCGATTCGGCAAGGCCGACCACCGTGGCGCGCGGGTCGGCGGTCAGAGCTCGCAGGATGCGTGCATCGACCTCGTCGACGGTGGGGCGTGGTGTGGGCATTCTGCTCAGCTCCCGTTCCATGGGTGGCAACCTGGTGTGCAGGTTGCTCAAATTTCTGGTCGATTATTGCATCTGATGCGTCCTGATGCTGCACTTTGTTGAGCTATCTGCTCATCTGCTGTATCGAGGTGAGTGGATGGCCTTCCACTTCGGCCCGCGCAACCGCAACAGGCAGGCACACCATGAACGCCCATGCTCCGACGCCCGTGATCGACCGGCAGCAGTCCACGCTCGCCGTCCTCGAGGAGATCGAGAAGCGGGTGCTGTGGCTGTCGACCACGATGGTCCATCACGCCAACCGCGTGCGGCCCAACACAACTGGGATGAAGGTGGGCGGTCATCAGGCGTCGAGTGCGTCGTTGGTGACCATCATGACGGCCTTGTGGTTCGAACAGTTGCGTGCCGGTGACCGGGTGTCGGTGAAACCACACGCTTCACCGGTGCTGCACAGCCTCAACTATCTGTTGGGCAGTCTCGACGAGAAGTACCTGACCACGTTGCGCGAGTTCGGCGGCCTGCAGTCCTACCCCAGCCGGTCCAAGGATCCCGATCCGGTGGACTATTCGACGGGGTCGGTGGGAATCGGTGCCACAGCACCGATCTGGGGCGCGATTGCACGTCGCTTCGTCAACACCCAGTACGGAACCGGTGGTACCGGGCGGCAGTACTCGCTGGTCGGTGACGCCGAACTCGACGAAGGCGCCGTCTGGGAGGCCGTGATCGACCCGGGCATCGCCGACCTGGGGGAGATCGTGTGGATCGTCGACCTCAACCGTCAGTCGCTGGATCGGGTCGTGCCCAACATCGCGGCACGCCGGCTGGAGGACATGTTCTCGGCCGCGGGGTGGCAGGTGATCACGGTCAAGTTCGGCGGCCTGCTCGAGTCCATTTTCGCCAAGCCGGGCGGCGATGCGCTGCGATCCCGAATTCTGCAGATGCCCAACCCGGAATACCAGCGGCTGCTGCGGTGCGACGCCGACGAGATCCGCCGACGGCTGCCGGGCCAGGGAGCGGGAAGCTCCGACATCGAAGCCCTGATTGCGACGCTGGACGACGACACGCTCTCCCAGGCCGTGCGCAACCTCGGTGGGCACGATATGGCGGCGCTGATCGAGGCCTACCGGCAGATCGACGACACCCGCCCGACCGTGATCATCGCCTACACCATCAAGGGGTACGGACTACCCACCCAGGGACATCCGCAGAACCACTCGGCGCTGCTCAGCGTCGAGGAATTCCATTCCCTTGCCACAACTTTGCACATGGACCCCGAACGGCCATGGGGTCGTTTCGGCGCCGATACCGAGGCGGGCCGGTTGTGTGCCGCGACAGCGGAGAACCTGTGCCGCGAACCCATTCCCGCGAGCGCGCCGCCCGCCGTGCCGACCGATATCGGCCGGACGCCGAAAGGCACGTCCAGCACGCAGGCGGCGCTGGGACGGGTCCTGCTCGATTTGACCCGGGAGGCGCCCGAAGCCGCCAAGCGTGTGGTGACGGTCAGCCCGGATGTCAGTTCGACCACCAACCTCGGCGGCTGGGTGAACAAGGTCGGGGTGTGGTCGGCGGCCGAGCGCCACAACTGGTTTGCCGACGACGCGGAAACCATCATGCACTGGAACGAGCGGCCGACCGGTCAGCACATGGAACTCGGCATCGCCGAGACCAACCTCGTCGGACTCATCGGCGAACTCGGTGCGACCTGGAGCCGGTGGGGTGAACCGCTGTTTCCCATCGGCGTGCTCTACGACCCTTTCGTCGAGCGTGCGCTGGAACCGTGGTCGTTCGGCATCTACGCCGGCGGACAGTCCATCCTGGTCGGGACACCGTCCGGCGTGACGCTGGCGGCAGAAGGAGGGGCCCACCAGTCGATCAAGACCCCGTCCATCGGGATCGAGCAGCCCGGGTGCATCAGCTATGAGCCGGCGTTCGCGATCGACGTGGAGTGGACGCTGTTGGCCAGCATCGCCCGGCTGGGGCATCCCGCCGGGACGTCGTCGTATCTGCGGCTCTCGACGCGACCTGTGGACCAGGCGCTCGCGGATGTCCCGGCAGACCCGGCCGCGCGGGAACGTCGTCGCCGGCAGGTCGTCGCCGGGGGATACTGCCTGCGGCGACGCGATTCGGCGAAGGTCACCATTGCGGCCATGGGCACCGTCGTGACCGAGGCGCTGGCCGCCGCTGACCGCCTGGAAGAGCAGGGGACGGCCGCCGACGTGGTGTGCGTGACCAGTCCCGGCCTGCTCTTCGAGGCATGGCAGGCGCGGCAGGGGCGCGGTCCGGGCGAGACCTGGATCCTCGACCAGTTGTTCCCGGCCGACCGGGCCACTCCGTTGGTGACCGTCCTCGACGGACACCCGCACACGTTGGCTTACCTGGCGAACATCCAGCGGGTGAAGGCGACCGCGCTCGGTGTCACCCGCTTCGGTCAGGTCGGAACCATGCAGGACGTCTACCGCTACCACGGAATCGACACCGAGAGCATCGTCCGCGCCGCGCTCGACATCGCGGACTGACAGATCGAGCCAGGGCGAGGAGACAAGTCACCAGATGACGAGCACACAACAGGGTGCACAGGGTCGCACCGCGGGCGTCGCTGACGGGGTGGTGTACATGCCTGCGCTCGGTGAGAGCGTCGAGGAAGGCACGGTGACTCGGTGGCTCAAGCAGGTGGGGGACCGTGTCGAGGCCGAGGAACCGCTGCTCGAAGTGGCGACCGACAAGGTCGACACCGAGATCGTGTCCCCGCACGGGGGCACTGTGATGCGGCTGCTCGTCGACGAGAACGACGTCGTCGCCGTCGGAGCCGAACTCGCCGCCGTCCAACTCGACGACAGGGCTACCGACGGCGGGGGTAACGGCGGTGCCTCGCCTACTGCCTCACATCAGGTGTCGGCCCCCGAACCGAACAGTGCGACGGCCACGGAAGCTCACAGCGGCGCGGCTGAGGTGGCGCCGCCATCGGTGGCGCAGGAGGTGCCAACCACGGCGAATGCGGTGAAGCTGCCGCGAATCCGGCGCACGATCGCCGCCCGGATGGTCGAATCTCTTCGCGTGTCAGCGCAATTGACCACTGTGCTGGAGGTCGACCTCACCACCGTTGCGCGGCTCAGGAAGGCCCACAAGTCGCAGTTCCATGCGCGCACCGGCACCAAGCTTTCGTTCCTGCCGTTCTTCGTCCGGGCTGCCGTCGCTGCGCTGCCCGACCATCCCATGCTCAACGCCTCACTCGATGCCGATGTCACGGAGGTGACCTACCACGACGGATGTCACCTCGGTATCGCGGTGGACGGGCCGAAGGGTCTGATGGTGCCGGTGATCCGGGACGCGCACCAGCTCGGTCTGGCCCGCATCGCGCAGCAGATCGCCGAGCTCGCCGAGAGGGTCCGATCGAGCACCATCACCGCCGACGAACTCGCTGGCGGGACCTTCACCATCACGAATACGGGCAGTCGTGGCGCGCTGTTCGACACTCCCATCATCAACCAACCCCAGACCGGAATTCTGGGAACAGGTGCGGTGATTGAGCGGCTCGTACCCGTGCGCGACGATCACGACGCACTTCGCATCGAAGTGCGGCCGATGGCCTATCTCTCGATCACCTACGACCACCGTATCGTCGACGGTGCCGATGCGGCCAGGTATCTGACGGCAGTGAAGAAGTATCTCGAATCGGGTTTCACCGACGCCGATCTCGAAGGCTGATCCCTGGTTTCGGTGTGTGAACGACACTCAGGCCAGGGCTCTGCGATGGATGAGCGCGTCGGCTACCAGCGCCACACCGGCGACGACGAAAAGTATGCGCACCCCGATGGGTCCGTAACGCGTCAGTGTCCGAACCAGCCAGCGCTGTGCTCGGTCTGCTCGTTTGCTGCGGCTCGTCGACAGGGCGAGTACGAGTGCGCAGGGCAGCAGGGCGACAGCGCAGTATGCGAGCACAATGGCGGGCCAACCTGTGGGCAGCGGCTGTTGAGCGGCGATCATCGCCAGACCGGCCAAGTACGGAATGGCTGTCGGTGCCTGGCCGAGACCGACTGCGATGCCGACGAATCCGAGCAACCACGGGCGTTGACGCATGGCGGCCATAGCCCAGCCCGGGGCGGCAGTCTGGGTCACCAGCGGGAAGAAGGCGAGGATGATCAGGAACACGCCGATGGCGAGCTCTCCCCAATATCGGATCCCGGGGGTTATCTCGAAGTTGGTCAGATCGGTCAAGAAGTTCAGGCCGAGTACCGTACCCAGACCGAAGACGGACGTGACCAGGAAGACACCACCGATGAAGCTCAGTCCGCCGGGGAGGGCGGACTGGCGATTCAGCCGGCTGCCGTACACCACCGCTGATACGACACCGATGTTGAGCACACTCAGGGAGTCGAGAAACGCCAGCCCAGCCAACGCCAGCAGTAGACTCGTCATCGGCGCGGAAGCCGTCCAGGCTCGGTGCCTCCGTATCGGCGATCAGGCGCGGTGGTGGGATCGGAGAGGGGCACACCTGCGACCATACGGGCCGAAGCCAAAGACTAAGCGAACACTAAGAGCGTGTCGGGCCGAGTGCATGGCAGGACCTGCCGAAGCCCGCGCCTACTGTCACTTCTGACAGCGGGGACACCAGTAGGTGACCCGGTCGCCGCCCTTGTCGGTCTCGACCCGGGTGCCGCAGCGCCGACAGGGCAGTCCGGCACGACCGTATACCCACACGTCCTGACCCGGTCGGGTGTTGCCGGTGGTGGTGCGGTTGATCCGGGTTCGATTGAGCCACAACATCTGCTGCGCCCGGTTCACCAGCCGTAGCGGGTCACCGACCTCGCCGACGCGGGTGCCGGGGCGCAGTCCGAACACGAACGAGATCTCGTTGGCGTATACGTTGCCGACGCCTGCCATCACCCGCTGATCCAACAGGGCCTCGGCGAGCGGGCGATCCGGTTGGGCCATCAGGTTGTCCGCAGCCCGCTGCGCCGACCAGTCGGGTCCGAGCAGATCGGGCCCGAGGTGGGCGACGGCCGCCATGTCGGTGGCACGGTCGAGGACCTCCAGGACACCGAGATCGATGCCCGACGCGCGGGACTGTGCGGTCTCCAGCACGATCCGGATCTTGTAGGACGGCACCCGGACCCGGCCGATCACCCATGCGCCGTCCATCTTCAGGTGCGAGTGGATGCTGGCCTGCCCGACCCGGATGAACAGGTGCTTGCCGCGGCTGAGCACCTCGTCGACCACCTGTCCGCGCAGATCCACCGCGGCGTAGCGGGGGACGCGGACGTCGCAGCGGGTCAACTCCCGGCCCTCCAACGCCTCACGCAGCTTGAGTGCCGCGCGGAACACGGTGTCTCCCTCGGGCATCAGCGCAGCCGCAGCCCGCGCGGGGTGCGGGAGAACCCGGCGGTCGCCAACGCCTCGGCGACCACGGAGTCACGGCACTCCAGCACCGGGACTCCGTCGATGCGCTCCACCAGCAGCGCCGGAACACGTTGCCGGGTGACCAGTTCCGCGAGCGCCGCTGCTGCGGCATTGCTGACCTCGGCGTCGATGGTGAAGCTCAGCAGCGAACGTCCACCGCGTTCGACGAACCACGCCAGTTCCCCGTCGACGAGCACCACCAGCGCGCCGGCCTTGCGGCCGGGTCGATGCGCGGTGTCACCGTCGCCGCCGCGACCCGGCCACGGCAATGCGGCGCCGTACGGGTTGGCCGGATCGGTCGCGGCCAGCGCGATCGCGCGCCGGGCCTGCTGGGTGTCGTCGATGCTGTCGGCGTGAGCCCGCAACCGGTCGACGGTGCTCGCCGTCGCGAACTGGGCGCCGCCCAGGGATTCGACGAAATAGCCGCGCTGACAACGGCCGGCCTCTTCCATCGTGGTCAGCACCTTGTACATGGCCGCGAACCCACCAGGGATGTTGCCCTTGAAGTTCTCGCCGGCCACCGCGCCCTTGGTCAGTACCCCGTGCCGGGCCAGCAGTTGGTCGGCCTGGTAGTGCGCCCGCACCGTGGTGTCGACCTCGGCGACCGGTAGCGCAGACCAGCGCCCGGCCACCGTCGGGTCGGAGTCGCGGTGCGCACTCAGGCTGGAGGTGCTCAAACTGTAACGGCTCAGCCGCGGTGCGCGGCGGTGCCGATGCGACGGTGCGGCCGATCGGCGCTGTCCCGACCCGCGGGTACCCGCCAGCAGTGCCCGCACCGGGGCGAAGGTGTCACCGCCGACGTATCCCGCCCAGATCAGCTGCCACAAAGCTTCTTTCAGTGAATCAGTGGTGACCCCGTCGATGGCGAGTTGACGGAAGAAATAGGCGCCGCCGCCGGCCAGCGCACCCAGGACGGTGTGATGCACCTCGGTCAGGTCGAGGTCGCCGGGCGGGGCGAGCGAGAGCGGGGCGGTTTCGCCGAGATGGAACGCCACCCAGCCGTCGGCGGCCGACAACGACCCGACGCCGGACCACAGCACCTCGCCGGAGGCGAGCAGTTCGTCGAGCATGCCGGGCTGGTAGTCGCGGACCCGTTGACCGAGGATCAGCGGTTCCACCGCCGACGCCGGCATCGGGACCCCGGCGAGCTGATCGATGACCGCGGCGAGCCCGTCCACACCGGACACGGTCTCGGCGCCGAGCATCTGCCACGCCGGCAGGAACCGGCCGAACGCGGCAGTGCTGACCGGCTCGATCTGTGCCCGTAGCGCCGCCAGCGATCGCCGGCGCAGGATCCGCAGCACCTCCGCGTCGCACCACTGTTCTCCGGAATCGGTGGGCACGTCGGTGAATTCGCCACGGACCAGCTTGCCGTCGACGGCGAGGCGGCCCAGCACATCGGCCGCCACCCGCGGGCCCAGCCCGAAGCGCGCCGCCGCCTCGGCGGTGGTGAACGGGCCCCGGGTGCGGGCATAGCGCGACAACAGTTCGCCGAGTGGGTCGACCACCTGCTCCAGGAACGCCATCGGAACCCCGACCGGCACCGCCACGCCGACTCCGTCGCGCAGCCGTCCGATGTCCTCGACGGCAACCCACCATGACTGCCCGGCGAATGACACCTGCACCACCCGCTTGGCGCTCAGCAGTCCTTCCAGCCAGCCACCGATCTCGCCGGACACACACCGGGTGGCGATCTCCTCGGTGGTCAGTGGCCCGAGCAGGCGCAGCAGGTCGGCCACTCCTTCGGCGTCACGGGCCAGCCGTTCGGGTGTCAGATGCTGTAGCTGACGGGCCGTGGTGGCCACCACGTCGGCGTCGAGAAGCTCCCGCAGCTCCACCCGGCCCAGCAGCTCGGCCAGCAGCGTCGGGTCCAAAGACAGTGCGGCGGCTCGACGTTCGGCCAACGGGCTGTCACCCTCGTACATGAACGCGCCGACATAGCCGAACAGCAGCGACGCGGCGAACGGCGACGGAGTCGGCGTCTCGACTTCGAGCAGACGCACCCGGCGCTGGGCGATCCGCGACATCAGGTCCGTCAGGGTCGGCACGTCGTAGACGTCCTGCAGGCATTCCCGGACCGCTTCGAGCACGATGGGGAAGTCGGGATAACCCTTGGCGACGTCGAGCAGCTGGGCCGCCCGCTGGCGCTGGTGCCACAGCGGCGAACGCTTGCCGGGGTGGCGGCGCGGCAGCAGCAGCGCGCGGGCGGCGCATTCGCGGAAACGGGAAGCGAACAGCGCCGAGGAGCTGACCTCGGTGGTGACCAGCGGTTCGATCTCGTCGGCGTCGAAGACGAAGATGTCGGCGCCGGGGGCGGCGTCGTCGGTGTCGGGCAGCCGCACGATGATGCCGTCGTCGGAGGCCGTGGGCTTCTCGTCGATGCCGTAGCGTTCGTAGAGTCGTTTGCCGACCGCCAGTGCCAGCGGCCCGTGCACCCGCAGCCCGTACGGGGAGTGCAGGATCACCCGCCAGTCGCCGAGTTCGTCGCGGAAGCGTTCCACCAGCAACGTGGTGTCCGACGGCACCGCCCTGGTCGCCTCGCGCTGATCGGAGATCAGCTGCCACAGGTTGTCGGTCGCGAAGGTGTCGAAACCGACTTCGGCGCAACGGGAATCGAAGGCATCGCGATCCAGGCGGGCCAACTCCCCGGTGAACGCGCCGATCGCCGCACCCAGTTCGGCGGGCCGGCCGACACCGTCACCACGCCAGAACGGCAGCCGCGCCGGCTCGCCCGGCGCCGGGACCACCAGCACCCGGTCGTGGGTGATCTCGGTGATCCGCCAGCTCGTCGCTCCCAGCGAGATGACGTCGCCGGGACGGGACTCGTAGACCATCTCCTCGTCGAGTTCGCCGACCCGGGATGGCTTTTCGGAATCGGCGTTGGTGGCCAGGAACACCGTGAACAGGCCACGGTCGGGGATGGCCCCACCGGAGGTGACGGCCAGCCGCTGTGCCCCGGGCCTGGAGGTCAGGGTGCCGGCGTCGCGGTCGTAGACGATGCGCGGCCGCAGTTCGGCGAAGTCGGTCGACGGGTACTTGCCGGCCAGCAGGTCCAGCGTCGCCTCGAACGCGCTGCGCGGCAACGTGGCAAACGGGGCGCTGCGTCGCACGGTGTCGAACCATGCCTCGGCGTTGACCGGTTCCAGCGCGCACGCCGCCACCGTGTGCTGGGCCAGCACATCGAGAGGATTGGCGGGCACCCGCATGGTCTCGATCTGGCCGGCCAGCATCCGCTGCACGCTGACCGCGCACCCGATCAGGTCGGTGCGGTGCTTGGGCAGCAGCACGCCCTGGCTGATCTCGCCGACCTGATGGCCGGCGCGGCCGATGCGTTGCAGCCCGCTGGCCACCGACGGCGGGGTTTCCACCTGGATCACCAGGTCGACCGAACCCATGTCGATGCCGAGTTCCAGGCTCGAGGTCGCGACGACCGCTTTGAGGCGTCCGCTCTTGAGCGCGTCTTCGACGTCGGCGCGGGCCTCCTTGCTGACCGAGCCGTGATGGGCGCGGGCCAGTAGTGGCTCCGCCCCGAAGGTCTGCCCGCTGCCCATCAGGTGTGCCGGTGCGCCGCCGGCCACTCCGGGGTTGTGGGAACCGAGTTCGACACCCAGGCGTTCGGCGTGAATCTCGTTGAGGCGTGCGGTCAATCGCTCGGCCAGGCGGCGCGAGTTGGCGAACACGATCGACGAGTTGTGGGCTTCGATCAGGTCGACGATGCGCTGCTCCACGTCGGGCCAGATCGAATTGTCCTCCAGGTTCGCCATATCGGGCACCGGAACCTGCACGGTCAGGTCGAAGGTCTTGGCCGCCGGCGGCGCCACGATCGTCGTCGGGGCCGCGCCGGACAGGAATCGGGCCACCTCCTCGGCGGGGCGCACGGTGGCCGACAGCCCGATGCGTTGGGCGGGTCTGTCCAGCATCGCGTCCAGGCGTTCCAACGACAGGGCCAGGTGCGCACCCCGCTTGGTGCCGGCGACGGCGTGCACCTCGTCGACGATCACCGTCTGCACCTCGGCCAGGGTGTCGCGGGCCGCCGAGGTCAGCATCAGGAACAGCGACTCCGGGGTGGTGATGAGGATGTCGGGCGGCCTGGTGATCAGCTCACGGCGTTTGCTCGGGGTGGTGTCCCCGGAGCGCACCCCGACGCTGATCGCCGGCGGCTGCTGGCCGGTGCGCTCGGCGATGCGGGAGATGCCGGTCAGCGGGGTGCGCAGGTTGCGTTCGACGTCGACGGCCAGCGCCTTGAGCGGGGACACGTAGAGCACCCAGGTGCCCTTGCCGGGAGTTGTGCCCCGGGCGGTCCTGCCGCCACCGGCGGCCCTGGCGGCGGCCTTGTCCGACTGACCCGGGGTGGCCCGCGGCTCGCGGGCCAGGCCGTCGATAGCCCACAGGAACGCCGCCAGCGTCTTACCCGATCCGGTGGGGGCGATGACCAGGGTGTTCTCTCCGGCCGCGATCGCCGTCCAGGCCTGGGCCTGCGCCGGGGTGGGCTCGACGAACGTACCCGCGAACCACTCACGCGTCAGGGGGCTGAAGCGCGACAGCGGATCGGTGGTCACGGGCACGTGTCCATGGTGCCCTCGGGCACCGACAAGCCTTCGCGCGGCCGCCGCGAACGTGGTCAAAACCGCATGTCAGCCCCGTTCCCGACTTAGGATCTTGATGTGGTGGCGGGGGACTGGCGGCCGCGTATTCCGGCCGCGACCATAGGTCGGCCGCGGACAGCCGACCGCGTGGTTCGCCGTCCGGAGTTGCTGCGACGGCTCACGGTGGCCGGCGGCGGCGATCTCGTGGTGATGGCCGCACCCGCCGGCTACGGCAAGACGACGGCGGCGGCCCTCTGGGATGACGCCGACGCACGTCCGTTTGCCTGGGTGCGGCTCGACCATCTCGACCACGACCCCGCACACCTGCTGCTGCACATCGCCACGGCGGTGGTCGCGGGCGCCGATCCCCGCAGCGACGTGCTGCGCTACCTGGGTGGGCCGGGGCGTGCCGTGCTGACTCATCTGTTGCCGGCCGTGGTGCAGATACTGGAGGACCGCGGTCCCTTGGTGATTGTGCTCGACGACGTCCACAAGCTGTCCACCCCGGAGTCGGTGCGCACCCTGCAGATGCTGCTCGACGCCGCACCGGCGACGACGACTCCGGCGCTGGTCGGCAGATACCTGCTCCCGCTCGAACTTGCGCGGCGCCGACTGCAGCGCTCGGTGGTGGAAATCGGTCTGGAGGACCTGAAGTTCTCCGCCGACGAGGCAGCCGCAGCCCTCGACTCGATGGGTGGCCCGCGCGACGAAGCGACGGTCGGGGCCGTCATCGACCTGTGTGAGGGCTGGCCGGCCGGGATCATCCTCACCGCCATGGCGCTGCGGGACGGTACCGCGCTCACCGCGCTCACCTCACGCAGCAACCTCGTCGTCGACTACGTGGTCGAGGAGGTCGTCAATCGCCTCGACCGCGCCGCCGCAACATTTCTGCTGGAATCCTCGGTGCTGGATCGCTTCAACGCCGAGCAACTCGACACGGTGCTGGGCCGCCAGGATTCGGCACGCATGCTGGACATGCTCTCGGGATCCGAGAATCCGTTCCTGATCGCCCTTGATCACCACCGGATCTGGTTCCGCTACCACCATCTGTTCGGTGACGTCCTGCAGGCTCGGCTCCGGACATCGGCACCGGACCGGTTTCGCGAGCTGGCCGCCCGCGCCGCGGATCTACTGGAACGCGAAGGTGATATCGACGCCGCGCTACGGCACGCCCTCGATGCGGGGGATCGGGCCCGCGCGGCGGCGCTGGTGTGCCGCGACGCGGTTCGGCTGGGCTTCGACGGACGCGCGGGTGTGCTCGCCCGGCGGCTGGCCCTGCTCGATACGCGGACGTTCGCCGAATATCCGGACGCCGCCGTCGCACGCGCGTGGCTGGGCGTCACCGTCGCCGACGCCGAACTGATCCAGCGTTCGGTGATGCTGGCACTGCGCAGCGATCACGGTGGACCTCTGTCCGACGGCACGCCTTCGGTGGAAGTGGCTGTGGCACTGATCAGTTCGCTTGTCGGAGTGGGTGGGGTGAACGACGTGGTGCGCCAGGCCCAGATCGTCCGGGCGGCCGGCAACCATCTGGTGAACCCGTGGTGGGGTGCGGCCACCGTTATGGAGGGTGCCGCCGAGTCCATGCGGGGGCACGCGGCGCGCGCCCGGGTCCTGCTGGAGTCGGCGCTGCCGGTGATCGAAGACCTGCCCGGCTTTCATGCGGCGGCGCTGGCACATCTGGCGGTGCTGGACCTGTCGGCCGGCGACGATGACGGCGCGGTGGAACGCAGCGACGCCGCCCGGACATTGGTGGACAAGTATGACCTGTGCGACGTGGTCCCGATGATCGTCGTCTACGCCACCAGCGCGGTGATGGCGGCGCGCGTCGGTGACCAGGCGGCAGCCCGCCAGTCGGTGCGGATCACCGAGACTCTGCTCGATCGGCTGGGCCAGTTGTCAGCGCGCACAGCCCTTCTCGGTCACGGATTGCTGGCCTGGACGGCAGCGGTCATCCAGGACGCGCCGCTGCTGACCCGGCATCTGGCGGCCGCCGAGCGTGGGTGCCTGCGGGAGCCCGATGCAGTGGCGTTGGTGCAGCGGGTTGCGCGTGTCAAGGCGATGGCCGCCGGGGGCAGCCGCCCGTTGACGGCCGCGGAGCTGCGGCTGCTGCCCTACCTGACGAGTCATCGGTCCTTGCAGCAGATCGCCGAGGAGTTGGTCATCGGCCGGGAGACGGCCAAGAGCCAGGCCACGGCGATCTACCGCAAGCTCGGGGTGTCCTCGCGCGGCGAAGCGGTCGCCGAGGCGATAAGGGTCGGCCTGATCTCCGACTAGCTTCGGCTGCAGGGCATCGAGGCGGCCGGTCCACATCCACGGGTTGGCGTGCCAGGACGCGCAGACTCGCGGGTGCGGGAAGGCCTGGGGTCATGCCGCGCGTCCAGCTGCTAGGGACAGCCGATTCGGCGTGACCCCAGGCACTTTGCACACTACGTGCGCGACGCCGGCGGCCGGTTTGTTTTTCGCCGTTTTCACCCGTTGTGGGGGATGCCGGTGTTTCGTGCCGGTTCTTACCCTGGCGACAGGTGCGCGGGCCGTTGGGCTGCGCACGGGCCGACGCAGTTGGGGAGTGTGCGATGCGCCTGGAGTCATTGCTTGTCGCGTTGGTCGTGACGGTCTCGACCGTGCTCGCGTCGGCGCCTCCGGCCGCGGCGGATTGCACCAGCGCCGGCGGCACCACGATCTGTTCGCAGGGCGATGTCCGGGGCACCAACACCGGGGATGGTCCCAGTGGTTCGTCGGGGCCGTACGTCCCCTACCCGTGTGACCTCAACTGGTATGACTGTGACGAGTGGTGGAACGTCGACTTCGATATCGACGTCGATCCCGGTCCGCCCGGTATCGGCGCCCCTGGGCGTCCCGACTTCGGCAATCCAGGACGGCCGGGCGGTGGCCGGCCCGGTGGTGGCGGTGGTTTCGGCGGCGGCCGCGGACGTTGACACACACGGAATGATCGAGGAGAACTTCATGGCGCTGCATCCCCTGGCCCCGATGTCCGCGGTCCTCGCGTGCGCGGCGGTGTTCTGCGCAGCCCCCGCGGCCGCCCAACCGCCGCCGCCGAACTGTTCGTCGGCGGACCTGACCGGGGTGATGACCGGGGTGATGGCGGCCACCACCGCCTACTTGTACACCCACCCGCCGGTCAACGAATTCTTCTCCACCCTCAAGGGGCGTCCGCAGGAAGAGCGGCGGGCGGCGCTGGAGGACTTCATGACCGCCAATCCGCAGGTGCGGGCGGAACTGCAGGGAATCCGGCAACCGATGACCGATTTTCGCAACCGCTGCGGTGGCTGAACGGCTTACCATCGCTGGGTGCGATACCTCTTCATGCGGCGGCTGACCGCCGCGACCGTCGGCGCGGCCGGCGTGATGGCTGCCGTCGGCACCGCCGCAGCCCAGCCGCCGAACTGCACGGCCGCCGACCTCGCCGGTGTGGTGACCGGCGTCAGCGCGGCCACCTCGGCCTACCTGTTCACCCATCCGCCGGTCAACGAGTTCTACACCTCGCTCAAGGAGCTGAACCCGGATCAGAAGAAAGCCGCGGTCACCGCCTTCATGGACGCCAACCCGCAGGCGGCCGCGGAGCTGCGGGGCATTCGGCAACCCCTGATCGACTTCCGGAACCGCTGCCGACAGCCCTGAGTCCGGCCGGTCGGACGTCGGTCGTCAGCGCTGGTCAGGGGCGACGGCCTCGGCCAGGACGGCCGGGATGCCGGGGACCCGTCCCAGCGCGTCCATCAGGTTGTGCGCGCACAGGTCTGCGATGAAGTCGGCGTCCAGCGAGGAGTCCATCAGCCGCTGACGGCACATCTCGAAGGTGAACGCGAGCCAGCCGTACAGCGTCGCGCGCAGGTCGCGCTCGACCTTGGCGTCGATCTCCCCGGCCGCCTCGGCGATACGGCCGAGGATCCGGTTGGCCTGCCGGTCGTTGTCGATGTCCTCGATGCCACGCAGCACCGGATCCGAGCGGCCCATGCCCATGTAGGCCGCCCACGCACCGTGCGGGTGCTCCTCGTCGTAGCGCAGATAGGCCAGCACGCCGGCGCGGACCTGCCCGAACAGTGTCTGGCCGGGCAGGGCAGGGGTGTTGGTCGCATCGAACAGTCGCTGCCCCTCGGCGTGCACCACCGCGGCGAAGAATGCTCGCTTGTCCGGGAAGTAGTGATACATCAGCGCCCGGGAGACACCGGCGCGCTCGGCGATCTCGTCGATGCGGACCTCGTCGTAGGGCCGTTGACCGAACACCTCGGCGCCTAGCGCCAACAGTTCGTTGCGACGATCTTCGGGCGAGAGCCTGCGCCGTGCTTCAGCCATGGACCGATTCTACTTGACACATGTGCAATAACGGCGGAGGGTTGAACATATGACCATCCTCGGCGACCGGCAGGGGTTTGCGAAGCTGCCACACCCACCACGGAGAATTCCGATCCTGGGCGACGTGCTCGGCGTCGACGTCGATACGCTGACCCAACCGGGATCCGGGCTCACCGAGCTCGGCCCGGTGATCGAATTCCGTTACCTCGGAGCGCAATACGTGGTCGCCGTAGGCGCGGACGCGGTCGCCGAACTCAACGACGAGAGCCGGTTCTGCAAGCATGTCGGACCCGATATCGAGGCGCTGCGGATGCTGGGCGGCGACGGTCTGTTCACCGCCTACAACGACGAACCCAACTGGCAGAAGGCCCACGATGTGCTGATGCCGGCGTTCAGTCGGCAGGCGATGCAGCGGTACCACTCGATCATGTTCGACGTCGCCGACGAGTTGGTCGCGCGCTGGGACCAACGGGCCGGTACCGGGCAGGCCATCGACGTCTCCGCCGACACCACCCGCGTGACGCTGGAGACGATCGGACGGTGCGCGGCGGGATATCCGTTCGGCTGCTTCGAATCCGAAGACGTGCATCCGTTCGTCGAGCACATGGTGGCCGGGCTCACCGGGTCCGACCGGATCGGGGTGCTCCGCCAGACGTTTCTGCCGCGCTTCGTGGCCCGCCGCGCCGAACGACAGGTCCGCGTCCACGCCGCGAAGATGCACGCACTGGCCGACGAGATCATCGCCGAGCGGGTCCGGGGCGGTCTGGGTCGTCACGACGATCTGCTCGAGCTGATGCTGACATCCGATCTGGACCGGGCCAACATCCGCTATCAGCTGATCAACTTCTTGGTCGCTGGACATGAAACCACCTCGGGTGCACTGTCTTTCGCGCTGTACTTCCTGTCCCGACACCCGGAGGTGGCCGAGCGGGCCCGCGCCGAGGTCGCCGAGGTGTGGGGTGCCGACGAGCGCCCGGATTTCGAGCGGATCGCCAAGCTGCGCTATGTGCGCCGGGTGTTCGACGAGGCGTTGCGGCTGCAACCCACCGTGCCCGGGTACTACCGGGCCGCCCGCCAGGACACCGTGCTGGCCGGCGTGCATCCGATGCGCAAGGGGGACTGGGTGCTGGCGTTGACGATGGCGTTGCACCGCGACCCGCGCTGGGGCGGCGATCCCGAGGCGTTCGACCCGGACCGGTTCTCGCCGGAGCAGGTCAAGGCGCGCCCGGCCGGGCTGTACAAACCGTTCGGTACCGGGCCCCGGTCGTGCATCGGCCGGCAGTTCGCGCTGCACGAGGCGATCCTGCTGCTCGCCGTGCTGCTGCGCAGATATGACCTCATCGCCGACCCCGACTACCGGTTGCAGGTCCACCAGCGACTGACGTTGATGCCCAGCGGCTTCCAGCTCACCCTGGCCCGCCGCTGAGTACTTTCGGCCCTGTTCGGCAGCAGCGCGGGGCGGAAACACTGGGGCCATGGACGGTGAACAGCATTACCACGACGTACTGGCCCGGCTCAGGCCCGAACATCGCGCCTTGCGGCAGCTGATTCCCGGTGTCTATCAAGGGTTCAACGCGATGAGCGAGGCCGCCCTCGCCGACGGCGCGCTGAGCCGCAAGGTCAAGGAGCTGATGGCCCTGACGATCGGCATCGTGCACGGCTGCGACGGCTGTATCGCCTCACACGCCAAGGGGGCGGCCCATGCCGGCGCCTCCGAGCAAGAGGCTGCCGAGGCGATCGCGGTGGCCATCATGATGCAGGGCGGGCCGGCCACGATCTATGGCGCGCGGGCGTTCTCGGCGTTCACCGAGTTCGCCGGCAAGACGGCCGCCACCTGACGGGGCCCGGGCGGGGGTGCCTCAGAGTGCGCGCAGGGTGCGCTGATACCGGCGCATCCCGCTGATCCAGCGATCGTAGTCACCACCCTTGTGCCGGTACATCTCCAGCAACTCGGGATGCGGTAGCACCAGGAACCGATCCTCGCGCATCGCCTCGATGGTCGCCGCGGCCACGTCTGCGGCGGTGATCACACCGGCCGAGTGGTCGATCGACGACGCCCCCAGCCGTGCGTCCGGATCGTCGGTGCTGCGGACCGCCTGCAGTAGCGGGGTGTCTACGCCGAGCGGGCACACGCAGCTGACCCCGATGCCGTCGTCGCCGTAGGTGATGGCCAACCACTCCGCGAACCCGACCGCGGCGTGCTTGCTCACCGCGTAGCCCGCCGCGCCCAGCTGGGTGAGCAGCCCAGCGGCCGAGGCGACCGACACGAAGTACCCCGAACCCCTCGACTGCCAGTGTGGCACCACCAGCCGGGCGGCGCGGATATGCGAACGCAGATTGACGTTCAGGACCGCATCCCAGTCGGATTCGGTTGCCAATCCGGTCTTTCCGATGATGCCGGCGTTGGCGACGTAGATGTCGACCGGGGTGAACTCGCGACCGGCCAGGGTGATCAGCGCCTCGATGTCGGTGCTGTCGGCGGCGTCGGCGCGCAGCGCGGCCGCGGCACCGCCGGCATCCCGGATCGCCGTCGCGGTGGCGTGTGCGGCGGCCTCGTCGAGATCACCGACGACCACGCTGACACCCTGGGATGCCAGTTGGGTGGCCAGTGCCTGCCCGATTCCGGACGCTCCTCCGGTGATGATGGCGGTCTTGTGTGAGAGATCCATGCCCCGAGTCTGCCGCGAGCGTGCGCGAAGTAGGCCGCAATGACGGCGTGTCGGCCGCAGACTCGCACGTTCGCGCCAGGGGGGTCAGCCGAAGTGGACGCCCTGGGCCAGCGGCAGCTCGGTGGAGTAGTTGACGGTGTTGGTCGCCCGCCGCATATAGGCCTTCCACGAATCCGAACCGGACTCGCGGCCACCGCCGGTCTCCTTCTCGCCGCCGAACGCCCCGCCGATCTCCGCGCCCGAGGTGCCGATGTTGACGTTGGCGATTCCGCAGTCCGACCCGTCTGCGGCCAGGAACCGCTCCGCCTCCCGCATGTCCAGGGTGAAGATCGACGACGATAAACCCTGCGGCACAGCGTTGTTCAGCGCAATCGCCTCGTCGAGTGTCTCGTAGGTCAGCACATAGAGGATCGGTGCGAACGTCTCGGTGTGCACGACGGCGCTCTGCGCGGGCATCCGCACCACCGCGGGCGTCACGTAGAAAGCACCCTCCTCGACCTCGGAACCGACGTCGACGCGGTCACCGCCGATCACCTCACCGCCCTCGGCGCGGGCCTGCTGCAGCGCGCCGACCATGTCCCGGTAGGAGGCGGTGTGGATGAGCGGCCCGATCAGGGTCCCGTCGGCGAACGGATCACCGACCGGCAGCTGCTGGTATGCCGCGACGATGCGCGACACCAGCTCGTCGGCCACCGAGGAGTGCACGATCAGCCGACGCAGCGTGGTGCAGCGCTGACCGGCCGTGCCTGCCGCGGAGAACACGATGCCGCGCACCGCCAGATCCAGGTCGGCCGCCGGGGTCACGATCGCGGCGTTGTTGCCGCCCAGCTCCAGCAGTGCGCGACCGAAACGCTGCGCGACCCGCGGACCGACCTCGCGGCCCATCCGCACCGAACCGGTCGCCGACACCAGCGCCACCCGCGCATCGTCGACCAGCTTTTCGCCGACCTCGCGCTCGCCGAGCACCAGCCGCCCCACCTCCGCCGGCGCGCCGACGTCGGCACATGCGCGTTCCAGCAGCGCCTGGCAGGCGATCGCGGTCAGCGGTGTGAGCTCGGAGGGCTTCCACACCACGGTATCGCCGCACACCAGAGCCACCGCGGTGTTCCACGCCCACACCGCGACCGGGAAGTTGAACGCGGTGATGACGCCGACCACGCCGAGCGGATGCCAGGTCTCCATCAACCGGTGCCCGGGACGTTCGGAGGCGATGGTCTTGCCGTAGAGCTGCCGGGACAGACCGACGGCGAACTCGCAGATGTCGATCATCTCCTGCACTTCGCCCAGCGCCTCGGAGGTGATCTTGCCGGCCTCGATGGTCACCAGGGACGCCAGCGCGGCCTTGTGCTCGACGAGCAGTTGGCCCAGCCGGGCCACCAGCGCGCCGCGCACCGGCGCCGGCGTCGTCCGCCACGTCGAAAACGCCTGCGCGGCAGCGGTGATCGCGGAATCGGTGTCCGCCGGCGTCGAGGCGGGCACGGTGAACAGCACGTCTCCGGTGATCGGGGTGCTGGCCGGCAGGCCCTCGGCACCGGCCGGTGCCAGTTCGACGGAGGCGCCGACGGCGGTCAACGCGTCGCGAACCCGGGTGCGGAGGGCCTCGGCGGTGGGCAGGGCGGGGGTCACTGCGGTGGTCATGAGCACGCGGCTTTCTCGTAGAGGTCGTACAGGTCGTGGATATGAAGGCCGATCCGGCCGGCCATCCGTGCGTGTAGTCGGTGAACTCGCCGGTCGGGCAACGGAACCGGTGTGCTCGGATACAGTGCGGCCATGACCGAACCCGCAGACCCTGCGCCGCAGGCACCGCTCGACGAGATCGATCGCGTGCTGGCCCGGGAGTTGGTCGCCGACGGGCGGGCCACGCTGGCCCACTTGGCCGCGACGGCCGGGCTGTCGGTGTCGGCGGTGCAGTCGAGGGTCCGGCGGCTGGAGGCGCGCGGTGTGGTGCGGGGGTACGCGGCGCGCATCGACCCGGAGGCCGTCGGCAGCAAGCTGTCGGCGTTCGTGGCCATCACTCCTCTCGATCCCTCTCAACCCGATGATGCCCCCGCGCGGCTGGAACACATCCCCGAAATCGAGGCGTGTTACTCCGTGGCCGGCGAGGACAACTATCTGCTGCTGGTCCACGTCGAATCGGCGCGGGCCCTGGAGGGCCTGCTGCAGAAGATTCGCACCGCCGCCGACGTGAAGACACGCAGCACGATCATCTTACAGAAATTTTACAGCGACAGACGCTACATACCGGACTAATTGCGTTCAGCAGTCGCTCAGGCGTAAAACTTCCGATAAGATCGGCGGCATGACTGCTGTTCTTCCGGAAGCGCGCCCCGCGGCCCTGGCGCCCGCCGACGTGCGTGAGGTGCTGGCCCGCAGCATCCTCGCCGACGGTCTGGACCTGGTGCTCGACATCGGCCGGTCGCACGGCTCCTACCTGGTGGACGCCCGCACCGGCCGCGAATACCTCGACATGTTCACCTTCTTCGCGTCCTCGGCGCTGGGGATGAACCATCCCGGCCTGGCCGGCGACGAGGCATTCCGCGCCGAACTGGCCGCCGCCGCGGTGAACAAGCCGAGCAACTCCGATGTCTACAGCGTGCCGATGGCGCGGTTCGTCGACACCTTCGCCCGCGTGCTGGGCGACCCTCGGCTACCTCATCTGTTCTTCGTCGACGGTGGCGCGCTGGCCGTCGAGAACGCGTTGAAGGTGGCGTTCGACTGGAAGAGCAGGCGTAACGAGGCCGAGGGGCGCGATCCGGCGCTGGGCACCAAGGTGTTGCACCTGACCGGCGCGTTCCACGGTCGCAGCGGCTACACGATGTCGCTGACCAACACCGACCCCAACAAGGTGGCGCGGTTCCCGAAGTTCGACTGGCCCCGCATCGACGCCCCCTACCTGCGGCCCGGCGCCGATATGGACGCGCTGGAAGCCGAATCGCTGCGACAGGCCCGCGCAGCGTTCCAGGCCCATCCGCATGACATCGCGTGTTTCATCGCCGAACCGATCCAGGGGGAGGGCGGCGACCGCCACTTCCGTCCGCAGTTCTTCGCGGCGATGCGACAGTTGTGCGACGAGTTCGACGCGCTGCTGATCTTCGACGAGGTGCAGACCGGTTGCGGTATCACCGGAACCGCTTGGGCGTACCAGCAATTGGGTGTGCAGCCCGATGTCGTCGCATTCGGCAAAAAGACACAGGTGTGCGGTGTGATGGCCGGTGGCCGGGTCGATCAGATCGCCGAGAACGTATTCACCGTCAGCTCGCGGATCAACTCCACCTGGGGCGGCAACCTGGTCGACATGGTGCGCTCGCGGCGGATCCTGGAGGTCATCGAGGTCGACGACCTGTTCGCGCGCGCCGCCGAGCGCGGACGCTACCTGCGCGAGCGGCTCGACGAGCTGGCTATCGAGTTCCCCGGATTGGTGCGTGACGTGCGGGGTCGCGGGCTGATGTGCGCGTTCAGCATGCCCAGCGCGGCGCACCGCGACGCGCTGGTTGCCGGCCTATGGAGCGGTGGGGTCATCATGCTGGGCTGTGGCGGAGACAGTGTGCGGTTCCGCCCGGCGCTGACGGTGTCGACGGCCGAGGTCGACGCGGCGATCGACGCGGTGCGGGTGGCGCTCACGTCGATGTGAGCCGGCGGATGGTGGAGCGCAGCCGCGGTAGGTCCGTGCCGCCGACCAGCACGCAGCCGTGCCTCTCGGCGAGTGTGCGTGCCGCGGGCGTGAACTCGTGATTGGTGACCACCATCGTCTGGGTGCAGTCCTGCATCGGCGCCCCGGCCACCACCTCCTGGACGGCGCCGGCGCCCACCGGACGTGACTGCCGCTTGCATTGGACGGCCAGCCGGTGGGGCCGGGAGCCGATGATGAGGTCGACGCCCCAGTCGCCGGACAGCGGCGTCATGATCACCGGTACTCCGCAGCTGCGGGCGATACGGGCGATGTGGTCTTCGAACTCGGTGCCCGACATCTCGGTGTCGACGGCACGCTCATGCGCGCCCGGGGTGGCGGCTCCCATCACGAGGGCGTGCAGAAAGCGAGGCGCCGCGACGGCGGCGACCGGAACCAGCAATGCCGTCAGCACGCTCCACCTCCAGTCGGCGCCGGCCAGGGAGGTGGTGGCGCCCGCCGCGACACCGAGAACCGCGTACAGCTTCCAGCGGAGTCCGGTCGTGACCGGGCGCCGTCGGGGACTGGTTGCCGCCGGCCGCCGTCGCAGTCTGGTCACGCCGGCTGCCGTCGGGGACTGGTTGGAGCCGGCCGCGGTCGGTGCCTCGTCACGCCGGAATAGTAGGCAACAGCGCCGACACTTCGGGTTTATCAGGCCTGATGGCCGGGAACTCCCCGCCCATCATCGGCCTGTTGACCTCGGAGAAACGACACCATGACCGATCTGTCCCGCCACACCCGCGAGGTGCGACGTGGTGCCGACTACGCCAGACCAGGTGTGGCCGAACCTGGCGTGCGGGACGCGCTGCGGGTCGGCTTCGGGTTCGCCGCCGCCGGCGCGACGTTTCTGTTCGTGGCCGTGGTGTGGATCGGGACGTGCACCGGATCGTTGGCCCAGGCGGCGGGGTGCGGGGCGCCGCAGCGGGCGATGCTCGCGCTCGGCGCACCGGCGATTCTGCTGGCCGGCGGAGTCTGGTCACTGGTCTGCAGCTACCGGGTGCGTCATGAGCCGAGCGCGTGGCTGGCCTGGCAGGTCGCCGGTTGGTCCCTGCTGGCCCTGATGGTGCTCAGCGCCATTTTGAGTCTTCCTTCGCTGCCCGCTTGGTAGCACACTGGAGGGCAGGTCAAAGGAGTTACCGATGAAGGGTCCCAAAGATCCCGTCGACCACGTGCGGACCACGCGACCTCACGCCGGTGAGTCGATGAAGGACAACAAGATCATGCCGGGGCTCGTGGTGATCGGTCTCTCGCTCGTCAGCTTCGTCGCGGCCCTCGCGGCGTTCGCCACCACCAATCACGATGTCGGCGTCATGCTTGGCGCCTTCGCCTTGGCGGGATTCGTGGTCGGTGGCGGCTGGCTGATGGTCGAGCATCACCGCGTCCGCCGGCTCGAAGAGCTCTGGTACGCCCAGCATCCGGGCATGCCACGGCAGCGCCCCAACAGCTGAGCGTCCGGGCGTAGGGCTTCAGCGCCGGCAACCGTCGGCGCCAGACGTCGGCGGCTGCGGGTTGCGGCCCCGGGCGGTGTCGGCTGCGGATTAACTCCCGAGATTGTGGTGAGGGTCGTTGCGCCGAGTTATCCACAGCCCTGACCGCAATCTGGGCGGTTAAGGACCGTTCCTGTCGGCGGCGGCGTCGACTATCGCCACATGCACCGAGTGTTCGTAGGCAGCGACGCCATCGCGTCCGGAGCGCTGACGCGATCGGCGCTGCGGTGGAACTACCGCCGACTCTTCCCGGATGTGTACGCGCCGGCGAATTCACCATTAACTTTGCGGGACAACACTATTGGTGCATGGCTGTGGTCCGGCCGGGGCGCTGTCATCGCCGGCGCCGCCGCGGCGGCCCTGCACGGTGCGAAATGGGTTACCCCCGATACGCCGATCGAGCTGATCGGGCGGGGCGGCCGTCCACCGCCGGGCATCGTCGTCCGCAACGAACGGATCGACGGCGACGAGGTCGTGCAGATGGCCGGCATACTGGTCACCACCCCCGAGCGCACCGCCCTGGATCTGGCCCGGCACCGGCCCAGGAACCCGGCGGTGGCACACCTCGACGCTCTCGCCCATGCCACTGATGTCAAGGCCGTCGACGTGCTGGCCCTGGCCCAGCGCTACCCGGGAGCGCGACATATCCGTAGGGCCGTCGAAGCGCTGAGCCTGATGGATGGTGGAGCCCAGTCGCCGCGGGAATCCTGGCTGCGCTTGACGTTGATCGACCACTGGCTGGATCCGGTTCGCACACAGATCAGGGTGGGTGAGGGTCGCGAGGTCGCCTACCTCGACATGGGCTATGACGAACCCATGGTCGGCCTCGACTACGAGGGCGCTCATCACCATGCGAGCCGCGACACCTACGTCTACGACATCGGCCGCGCCGAGCGGTTGGAGCGACGCGGCTGGATCCACATCAAGGTCGTCAAGGAGCATTCGCCGTCGTTCGTGCTGGCCCGTGTCGCTGCGGCGTTCGCCGCACGAGGTTATGCACCGAGATTGCGTCCACGGCCGTGCACGCGGCGCCGCCGACGGCCGTGAGCGCAATCTCGCGAGGTAAGCCGACCGAGCCGACCCAAGCCGACCGAGGCCGACCGAGCCGACCGAGAAAACGCTACGAGCCCAACCGGTTTCCCGGCTGGGCTCGTAGCGTAGAGCGTCCTACTGGTTGGATTCCTGACGCTTCTCAGCGGCCTTGGCGCCACCGCGGGCGGCTTCGGCTTCGGCTTCCTTCTCGGCGGCTTCGCGCTGGGCGTCGGCCTTGTCCTGCTGGGCCTTGCCTTCGCGGACCATGTCGTCGCGACCGGCGACGGTGCCGACGGCTTCCTTGGCCTTGCCCTTCACGTCCTCGACGACGCCCTTGATGCCCTCTTCGGGACCACTGTTCTGGTCAGACATGTCTGCCTTCCGTTGGTGGGTGGAGTTGGGGCTGCAAGACCCCGACTTTGAGTCACCTGCAGGCTTCCCGGGGTCTGGGGTGGTTAAACGGGTGACACCCGTCTCACGAACCCGCTCAGCATCGGGGTTTGGCGCGGGCAGCGGGTGGGGTATTGGACTCGCACCATGAAGACGACCCCATCGTTCGCGCCATCGCTTCCGCAGCGCGTTCTCGAGGATCCGGCGCAACGATTCGGTGTTTCGGTCCACAGCCCACGGTCCCCGGACGCCGTTCGGCCGCCCGCAGACGCCCGGTGCGTCCGTGGATAGCGGCAGTTCCGCCTGGGGTAGTGTCGCCTGGAAGTTGTTGGGAGGTCAGATGGCCGACGTTGCGAGCCACAAGAACGGTCAGCGCCGCGGCGCGCAGTCGGTAGAACTGCGCGTTGACGCCACGCTGGAGAATTTGGCGGTGCTGCGCACCCTCGTGGCCGCGATCGGCACCTTCGAGGATCTCGATTTCGACGCCGTCGCCGATCTTCGGCTGGCCGTCGACGAGGCCTGTACCCGGCTGATCCGGTCGGCGGTGCCCGACTCCACGCTCCTGGTGGTGGTGGACCCGAAGCCCGACGCATTGGTGGTGCACGCCTCGACGACGTGCGACAGCACCGACATTCTGGCGCCCGGGAGCTTCAGTTGGCATGTGCTGAGTTCGTTGACCGACGAGGTGACGACGTTCTCTGACGGACAAGCTTCCGGCGACGGCGAGGTATTCGGCATCTCCATGACGACGAGACGAGCGAGTTCGTTGCAGTGACCCGGTCCTCGTCCCAGGGCTCATCGTCAAGGTCGAGCTCTGAATATGCGGACGTTGCCGAGATGTTCCGCGCCTTGGCCGAACTCGAAGAGGGTTCGGCATCCTTTCAGCGTCAGCGGGACCGCATCGTCGAACGCTGCCTCCCGTTGGCCGACCACATCGCCCGCCGCTTCGACGGCCGCGGCGAACCGCGCGACGATCTCGTGCAGGTCGCGCGCGTCGGGCTGGTCAACGCCGTCATCCGATTCGATGTGACGGCCGGTTCGGACTTCGTGTCGTTCGCGGTGCCGACCATTATGGGCGAGGTTCGCCGGCACTTCCGCGACAACAGCTGGTCGGTGAAGGTGCCGCGCCGGCTCAAAGAGCTGCATCTGCGGTTGGGCGCGGCGACGGCCGATCTCTCCCAGCGGCTGGGGCGCGCGCCGACCGCCACCGAGCTGGCTGCCGAATTGGAGATGGATCGCGACGAGGTGATCGAGGGCTTGGTCGCGGGCAGCTCGTACAACACGTTGTCGATCGACAGCGGCGGCGGCAGCGGGAACGAGGATGCTCCCGCGATCGCCGACACGCTCGGGGATGTGGACCTGACGCTGGATCAGATCGAGAACCGGGAATCGCTGCGTCCGCTGCTGGCTGCGCTGCCGGAGCGCGAGCGCACAGTGCTGGTGCTGCGTTTCTTCGAGTCGATGACGCAGACGCAGATCGCCGAGCGGGTCGGTATCTCGCAGATGCACGTCTCCCGGCTGTTGGCGAAGTCGCTAGCCCGTCTTCGGGATCAGCTCGAGTGACTTGGGCGGATCCTGCTGCACTGCGGTGAGCGCAGTGGGGATGTCCGCGCAGATGGGCAGCGCCGAATCCGGGTCGCAGATCCGCAGCAGTCGGTTGACGGCCTTGCTGGGAACGAGCGCCCACCGGATGTCCTCGCTGACGCACTGCACGTTGAGAGTGTGCAGCGCCGAGAACCCGGCGGTGGAAAAGAAGGTCAGCCCGGAGAGGTCGATGACCATCCAGTGCGCCCGGCCGGAGTGGCTCAGCGCGTAATTGACGAACTCCAACCCGTTGGCCGCGTCGAGCTCGCCGTGTCCCGCGACGACGGCGGTGGCGGGTTCGAGCCAGCGGGTGTCGAACTGGGCGGTGTGGCAAACGACGCTGTCGGTCGCCGTATCCGTCGGAGATGTGGAGTGTTGTGGGACGTGATGCACGGTGATCTCCGTTCAGGAGTGTGGATTCGTGCCGGGGGTTCACGTCAAGGCGGGGCCCTAGGTGCTCAAAGCCTCCACGGACCCTCGCGGGCTCGTGTGGTGACGATGACGTTTTATCAGGGCTGTGAATTCAACCTGACTCCGACCCTACGCCCTCGGGCTGATCTTGGACAGATATTGTCCGAGGTTATTAGCAAATCCTCAGCAGCGGACTGACGTCGTGCTCGCTGCCTATTGAGAGCAGAAACTATCTGTGGCGCAACAATTTTCGTCGGCAGGGGTACTTCTGGCCGCCGGAGCGGGCACCCGCTTCGGGATGCCGAAAGTGCTCGCCGCAGAGGGGAGTTGGCTGCGCGCCGGTGTGGCGGCGTTGCACGACGGCGGTTGCCGGGACGTGGTGGTGGTGCTCGGCGCCGCCGTCGTCGACGTCCCCGCGCCCGCGCGGGCCGTGATTGCCGAGGACTGGGCCGACGGGTTGAGCGCCTCGGTGCGCGCCGGTGTGCGGGCGGTCGATCAGACGGCCGACTACCTGGTGCTGACCACGGTGGACACTCCCGACGTCGCCGCCGCGGCGGTGCGGCGGGTGCTGACGGCCGCGTCGGCGGAGTCGGGGCTGGCCCGCGCCGTGTATGACGGTCGGCCGGGGCATCCGGTGGTCATCGCGCGCCGGCACTGGCCGGAGTTGCTCGGCGTGCTGTCTGGCGACGACGGCGCGGGGCCGTTTCTGCGCCGGCGCGACGACGTCGTCGTCGTGGACTGTGCGGATCTGGGCACCGGCCGCGACATCGACGCCCTCTGACCTCGCGGTTTGGGTGCGCAGGAACGCTTCGCCGCTTTCTGACCTTGCGGTTTGGGTGCGCGGGAACGCTTCGCCGCGTTCTGACCTTGCGGTTTGGCGCGCGCTGTCCTTGCCGTCCCGCTGCTCCGGGTCAGTCGAGCATGGCGGCGGCGAACCGCTGCACCGCCTCGGCCCCGGTCCGGGCGGCCGGCTCGTGGCCTGGTCGTGCGCGGGTGGCGATGTCGCCGGAAGACGGGTCCAGCGTCACCTCGGCGAGAAGCTCGCCCGTGGTGGGCTCACATACCGCCCAGGAGTACAGGGTCTCTGAATCCCAGTGTGCAGCAAGGGTTTCGACATAGTCTGGACGGTGTTCTCCCAGTAGGGCCAGCGCCGGGCGGTCGTCGACGCGCGCGTCGGCCCGCAGTGCGCGCAGGTACCACGCGCCGGCGTTGATCTCGACGGGTTCCACGCGGACAGCTTGCCATGGGCTCTGGACATGGCTCGGCCCCGCTCCCGTCGGCGTGGCCGGTGGTAGCGGGGCCGTCCCACCCCTCGGTTCTTCGACAGCTCGCCCCGACGGCAAACCGATGAACCAATTGGGCAAACTGTAATGCGGGATCGGCGGCCGCACGGCTCTTTGCCGGAATTGGTTGCGCCGCTGCGGCAGCCGCGACCGGTGTCGAACGTCGCTAGCCGGCCCTGGCAATCCGTCCGAAACCGTTCGGCGGCTGTCGGCATTGTGAATTCGCAACAAAAGCACGGTGCAGCAAAACGGGGCGCCATCGCGATGATGGCGCCCCGCTGCGCGGATCGTGGTGACGTCTACTCGGCGGTCTTGAGCTCCGCGATCACGGTGCCCTGGGTGATGGCCGCACCCGCCTCGACGGACAGGCCGGTCACGACGCCGTCCTTGTGGGCGGTGACCGGGTTTTCCATCTTCATGGCTTCGAGGACGACGACGAGGTCGCCCGCGGCCACGGTCTGGCCCTCTTCGACGGCGACCTTGACGACGGTGCCCTGCATCGGCGCGGTGACGGCGTCACCGGAAGCGGCCGAACTCCCGCCGCCGCCCCGCTTGCGCGGCTTGGGCTTCTTGCGGATGGCGCCGTGAGCGGGCGCGCCGCCATTGCCGAGGGCGAGGTCGCCGGGCAGCGACACTTCGAGGCGACGGCCGCCGACCTCGACCACCACGGTCTGGCGGGGGATGGTGTCTTCCTCGTCGATCGGATCGCCGCCGGTGAAGGGCTCGACGGTGTTGTTCCACTCCGTCTCGATCCAGCGGGTGTGCACGTCGAACGTGGAGCCGTCGCCGATGAAGGCGGGATCGGCAGTGACGGCGCGGTGGAATGGGATGACGGTGGCCAGGCCCTCGACATTGAACTCGGCCAGGGCCCGACGCGACCGGGCCAGCGCCTCGTCACGGGTAGCTCCGGACACGATCAGCTTGGCCAGCATCGAGTCGAACTGGCCGCCGATGACCGAGCCAGTCTCTACTCCGGAGTCCATCCGCACGCCGGGGCCGGTGGGCGGCTCGAATTTGGTGACCGGGCCGGGGGCGGGCAGGAAGCCGCGGCCGGCGTCCTCGCCGTTGATGCGGAATTCGAAGGAGTGGCCGCGCGGGGTCGGGTCCTCGGTGATGTCGAGGGCCTCGCCGTTGGCGATTTTGAACTGCTGCAGCACCAGGTCGATGCCCGAGGTCTCCTCGGTGACCGGGTGTTCGACCTGCAGGCGGGTGTTGACCTCGAGGAAGCTGATCAGGCCGTCCTGGCCGACCAGGTACTCCACGGTGCCTGCCCCGTAGTAGCCGGCTTCCTTGCAGATCCGCTTGGCGGACTCGTGGATCTCCTTGCGCTGCGCGTCGGTCAGGAACGGCGCGGGCGCCTCCTCGACCAGTTTCTGGAAGCGGCGCTGCAGCGAGCAGTCACGGGTGCCTGCGACGATGACGTTGCCGTGCATATCGGCGATGACCTGGGCTTCGACGTGGCGCGGCTTGTCGAGGTAGCGCTCCACAAAGCACTCGCCGCGGCCGAAGGCGGCGACGGCCTCGCGGGTGGCCGAGTCGAACAGCTCCGGGATTTCTTCGATGGTGCGGGCGACCTTCATGCCGCGGCCGCCGCCACCGAACGCGGCCTTGATGGCGACGGGTACGCCGTACTCCTTGGCGAACGCGACGACCTCGTCGGCGTCCTTGACCGGGTCTGGGGTGCCGGGCACCAGCGGAGCGTCGGCGCGTGCGGCGATGTGGCGAGCGGTGACCTTGTCGCCGAGGTCACGGATGGACTGCGGGCTGGGGCCGATCCAGATCAGCCCGGCGTCGAGGACGGCCTGGGCGAAGTCGGCGTTTTCGGAGAGGAACCCGTATCCGGGGTGAATCGCGTTGGCGCCGGACTTCTCGGCGGCGTCGAGCAGCTTCTCGAAGACGAGGTAGGACTCCGCGGAGGTCTGGCCGCCGAGCGCGAACGCTTCATCGGCGAGACGGACGTGGGGTGCGTCGGCGTCGGGTTCGGCGTACACAGCCACGCTCTGCAGTCCGGCGTCTTTGGCTGCGCGGATCACTCGGACAGCGATTTCTCCGCGGTTGGCGACGAGCACCTTGGAGATCTTCGAGCTGGCGTGACTGGCCACTGCGCCTCCTGATGGCATGGTTCTTTAAGAGCTTCCTAAAAGACGATATCCCGGGCAGTTTAAGCGGCCCAATTCGAGTGTCGGCGAGCCGGTCCCTTACCCGCCGGTAACCTTTCGCACCGTCACAGCTTGCGACTGATGCGTGTTTGGTTCTGCGTCGAGATTGCGGTGAGGGTCGTGGTGGCCGAGGTGTAGCGGCCCTGGGTGCAATGTCGGCGGTTAAGCAGGCCAGCGACGGCCCCACGGCGCCACCCCCGCTGTCGCCGCGACCCAGCGACGGCCGTCGGCGCCACCCCCGCGATCGCCGCAACCCCGCGACGGCCGTTGCGGGCACGGAGCGGCCGTGGCGTGGGCCTGTGGCGTGCTCGCTTATGCGTCGAGATTGCGGTGAGGGTCGTGATGGCCGAGGTGTAGCGGCCCTGGGTGCAATGTCGGCGGTTAAGCAGGCCAGCGACGGCCGTCATGGGCGTGACCGCCGTGGCGGGTGTGGCTGCCGCGGCGGGTGTGGCGGATGTGGCGGAGACGACTAGCTCACCAGCCGCCCATGCCGGGGCCCGGCTTCCAGTTCGGATTGAACGGGCGCGCGCGAGTGCCGGGCAGGCGGTCCGGAACGGCCTTCATCGATTCCTTGATCTCGCCCTGCGCGTAGACGCCATTGCCCCTGGCACCACGCACTTCGCCGAAGGTCGCGTCGCCGGACACCGACCCGGCTTGGCGGCTGTTGACCGTGCGATCGACGCCCATCTCCTTGGCCGACGCGGTCGCGCTGGACAGTGCGACGAGCGCGACCGGCGCCGCCAGTACCGCACTCCACGCGACGACCTTGCGTGCGCGCTCGCGCCCCCTGGTGGTCTTGGCCATTCCTACCCCTCCCTGAACATCCCGCGGCGGAATGCTGTTGATCACCCTGGATACCGCGCCGGCAGAAGCCGGACTGTCCGCGGCTGCCCGTTTTATCGCCGGCGAATGCCAGGTGTTACCGCCGAACGCCAAGCGCCGCCGACCGCCTAGCGCCGGCGAATGTCAGGTGTTACCGCCGAACGCCGAGCGCCGGCGAATGCCACCCGCTATGGAATCGCGGCCGAGGTCAGCGCGCCGGCCAGGGCGGGGAGTCGATCGAGCAGGCAGCGGGCGGCGGTCGCGACCCGTTGCCGGTCGAAGGTGATGACGACCTCGAAGCGCCGATCCCGGTCGGGTGTGCCGGGCGGCGGTGGCAGCTCGCGGGCGATCAGGCCGGCGGAACTGTCCGAGCCGATGACCACGATCACCCATTCCTGCGCCAGCGGATCGTCCGGTTCCAGACGCACCCCCCGGATGCCGTTGCCGAGGTCGCCGGGCAGGTCTTCGCCGAACACCGCGACCAGCGGCGAGCGTTCGGCGATGGTGGTGTACATGGTGCTGGTGGCCGACTGGAAGTTGTCGTGTTTTTGCACGGTGGCCAGCACGATCGGCGGGCTATCGGCGGTGATGGAGAGCCGTTCGATGTAGCGGGACAGCTCGAGCAGGGTGCGTTTGCGCACGATGCGCGGCGCCATGCCCGGGGTGGACGCTTCGAACGCCGACAGCTGTACGGCGGTCGGGCACTCGGCCCAGGAGGCGGGTAACGGACACCGCAGCGGCGGGATGGTGAGCGCGCCGGGGTGGCCGAAGCGGTAACCCTGGCCCAGCGTCGCGCCGTAGGCCAGGGCTTGTTCGAGATGTGAGTCGGTTTCGATGCCTTCGGCGAGAATCATCGCGCCGGTGCGTTCGTGGTGAGCGATGACGGCGGCGACGGTGCGGGCCTGGTGTTGGTCGGCGTGCTGCTGGACCAGGCCGAGGTCGAGCTTGAGGATGTCGGGGGCGACGATGTCGAGCAGGGCCAGCGAGTCGCGGTGGGCCCCGATGTCGTCCAGGGCGATCGCGAAGCCCAGCGACCGCAGCGATGCGACCTTGCGCAGCAGCGCCTGCGGGTTGGCGAGCAGTCCGCGTTCGGTGAGTTCGAAGACGATGTGAAACTTCTCGGCGGCGGCGGCCAGCGCGTCGTCGTTGCTCGGATCGACGTGCACGGTCGCGGGTTCGCAGTTGAGCAACAGCAGCATCCCGGGCGACGAGTTGCCGCTCAACGCGCCGCGGGCGGCCGCCTCGATGCAGGCGCGGTCGAGCCGATCGAGGGTGCCGCTGCACTCGGCGTGGTCGAAGACATCGGCGGGGGTCAGCCGGGTGCCGGGCCACCGGGCGAGCGCCTCGTAACCGACGACGGTCTCGGTGGGCAACGACACCACGCTCTGGAAGGCAGGGACGAGCCCGAGACCGGTCGCCGCTTCATCGACATCGTCCGTCATCTCAGAGCCCAACTTCGAGGTTCGGGGGAGTTTGCTCCGAATGCAACGATGTTAAACGTCGAGGCGGCTACTTGAGGCGGTTCTTGATACGCGAGAGCATCGCCGACATGCCGCGCAGCCGCAGCGGGCTGATCAGCTTGGCCAGTCCGAGGTCGGTGTAGAAGTCGTCGGGGACGGCGAGGATGTCCTCGGCGGAGTGGCCGTCGAGGCCGGTGGCCAGGATGGCGGCGAACCCGCGGGTGGTCGGGGCCTCGGCAGGTGCGCTGAAGTAGAGCCGCACATGGCTGCGGTCGTCGGCGTCGACGTGCAGGAACAGCGGGGACTGACACTCCGGCACCGGCTCCATGGCGGCCTCTTCGAGGTGCTCGGGCAGCGGCGGCAGTTCTCCGGCGAACTCGAGCAGCAGGGCCAGCTTGTCTTGGCCCTCCACCTCTTGGAAGTCCGAGACCACCTCGGCCAGGGCGCCCGGCATGGCGCTCATGGTGTGCCGGGCGCGGCGCCGGGCTCGTCACCGACGGCCACCGGTACCCGTACCGCGTTGCCCCATTCGGTCCAGGAGCCGTCGTAGTTGCGCACGCCGGGCACGCCGAGCAGGTGGGTCAGTACGAACCAGGTGTGGCTGGAGCGTTCGCCGATCCGGCAGTAGACCACGGTCTCGTTGCCGGGGGCCAGGAAGTCGGCGTAGAGCTCGTCAAGTTCAGCGCGGCTGCGGAACTTGCCGTTGTCCTGGGCGGCCTTACCCCACGGGATGGACACCGCGGTCGGGATGTGGCCGCCGCGCAGGGCACCTTCTTCGGGGTAGTCGGGCATGTGGGTGCGCTCGCCGGTGTACTCCTGCGGGGAGCGCACGTCGATCAGCGGCTGCTTGCCCAGGACGGCCAGCACGTCCTCTTTGTAGGCGCGGATGGGGGCGTCGTTGCGTTCGACAACGGGGTAGCCGCTGGACTGCTTGGTGGGCACGTCGAGGGTGGTGTCGCGGCCGTCGGAGATCCACAGGTTGCGGCCGCCGTCGAGCAGGCGCACGTCGGGGTGGCCGAACAGGGTGAACACCCACAGCGCGTAGGCGGCCCACCAGTTGGCCTTGTCGCCGTAGATGACGACGGTGTCGTCGCGGGAGATGCCCTTGCGGTCCATCAGCTCGGCGAACTGCTCGCCGGTGATGTAGTCGCGCACGTTGGGGTCGTTGAGGTCGGTGTGCCAGTCGATCTTGACCGCGCCGGGGATGTGGCCGGTGTCGTAGAGCAGGACGTCCTCGTCGGACTCCACGATGGCCAAGCCGGGCCGGCCGAGGTTGCCCGACAGCCAGTCGGCGGTGACGAGCCGTTCCGGGTGGGCGTAGGACTGCAGGGCAGGGCTGGGATCAGCAGGTAGCGGCACGTGCACGAGCCTACCGGGCAGGTGGGACGCGTTCTGGCCGCAATCGTGTCCAAATCTTGGGCGCCGCCGAACAGCTCCAGGTTTACGGGTTGATGCTGGTCGGATAGGTCGATGCCGGGGTGGTGCGGCTCTCCAGCGCGTCGGGGCGCATGGCGAAGCTGATGACGCTGAGGGTGATCAGCACCAGTGCCGCGACGGCGGCGACTTTGGTCCTGAGCTCGACGTGGAAGAGGCCGTGCCGCATGTCCTCGCGGGCCTGCCGCCAGGCCGCCGGGCTCGCGTCCCGCAGCGGGTTCTCGACGAAGTGGTGGCAGGCCAGCGCGAGCCCGAACGCCAGGGTCAGCACGCTGGCGTAGAAGTACGTGTCGACGGTCATCAGCGCGGCGAGCAGCACGATCACCGGCCAGTGCACCAGGTACAGCGAGTACGACAGGTCGCCGAGGTAGGTCGCAGCGCGGTTGCGCAGCAGCCCCTGCAGCGTGGGCTCGCGTCCGACGCCAGCGGCGATGACGAGCGCGGCGCCGGTCACCGGCAGCAGCGCCCAAGGGGCGGGGAACCCGCCGGTGCCGTCGATGAGGAACATGCTCGCCGCGATCAGGCCGAGCCCGGCCCAGGACAGCAGCGGTCGCAGCAGGTCGGGGATGCGGGCCAGGGTGCCGACCGCGGTGGCCAGCAGGGTGCCCACGCCGAGTTCCCACACCCGTGCCGCGGTGTCGAGGTAGGCCCAGGTGGGCGATGCTGCGCTGACGTAGACCGACCAGGTCAGCGAGGCGGCGACGAGTACACCGGTGGCTGCCGCAATGGAGGCCAGCCACCGGGTGTGGCTCCAGGCGCCGCGCACGGCGATCACGGTGACCCCGACGATCAGCGCCGGCCACACGATCAGGAACTGCTCCTCGATCGACACCGGCCAGTAGTGCAACAGCGGAGACGCGGTGTCGGTCGCGGCGACGATGTCGGTGCCGGCCACCGCGAAATGCCAGTTGGCGATGAAGAAGAACGCGAACAGCGCGTCGATGCCGATGTCGCGGGTGGCCGCCGGCGAAAGCACATACACGGAGGCGACGACGGTCAGGACCAGGACGACGGTGGCGGCCGGGACGATGCGACGCAGCCGGTCCCAGTAGAACCGGCGCAGCGACGGTGTGCCGTCGTCGCCGGCGGCTCGCAGCAAATTCTCAGTGACGAAGAATCCGGTGATGACGAAGAACACGTCGATCCCGGTGAATCCGCCGGCTGGATTTCCCCACAAATGATGGGCGAAGACGGCCAGGACGGCGACCGCACGTAGGCCCTGGATGTCCAGGCGGTAGTTTGCTCGTTCCGCACGGCGGCGGCGGCGATCTGACGATGCGCGCCATTGATCGAGCTTTGTGACCATCTGTTGCCCCCCGGCCTGCGTTTCGCAGTTGTATGAGATCTTAGCTCTAGATCCATACGCGTGTATTGCGGCGGCCGGAAGGTGTTTCACATCACCTTAACCGGGGCCGCCGCACTCCGCAGTGCGAGCGGCTGCGCGCTTACTGCCGGGTTTCTGCGGATGTGCTGGGGATTCGGGACCGCACGCGATGGCGGCCATACAGTGATCAGGGAACTCAGACAGAACGCGTAGCAAAGCTGCTGTGCCGCCTGACCATCGACAGCAAGGGGCTGACAGTGAAGAGAGCTTTGGTGGCCGCGACGGTGTCGACGTGCGCCGTGCTGGCCGGGACCGTCGCCGCGGCGGGGCCGGCTTCCGCGCACGCCGACGATGCGCAGATCCAGTACAAGGAGCCGAATGCGATGTGGGTGATGCCCGATCTCAAGGACGAGGTGCTCTATCGCGCGGAGCAGGACGTGGAGGCCGTCGTCGAGAACGCTCCGCTGACCTTCAAGACCGTCGCCGTCAACCACGAGGCGGTGTACAACCTGGAGGACTGGGTGGTGTGCGGGGAGTCGCCGAAGGCGGGAACCGCGCTCTCGGAGAAGACCAAATCGGTGACGCTGCTGGTGGAGCGTCCGGGCGCCCAGCACTGCGGCGCGTAAGCCCCACAAGCGACGGCGCGTCAAGCGCCACAAGCTATCGCACGTCAGCGCCCCCGGCCACGGCCCGTCGGCCCGGGTGAGGGGATCCGCCCGGGCAAAGTGTCCGGGCGGATCGTCGTGTTTCACCCGGGTTGAACATCGCGCTGCCTCTAAGCTTCTCGAAATGAAGCTGAAGGGGTTCACGAGGCAGCAGCGAAATGTCGCGGTGGTGGCCGCGGCCGCAGGCCTGATGGCGACGGGGGTCGGCATCGGTGCGCCGACCGCGGCCGCGGCACCGACTGTGGGGCAGACCTGGGAGATGGGCCGCTACCGCGGCGAGGTACTGCAGAACGCGGTCGACGATGTCATCGCCACCGCCGGTGAGCAGAACGTGCGGTTCAACCTCTACAACCGCGATCTCAACCAGGTGATCTACAACTACACCAACTGGGTGGTGTGCGGGCAGTCGCCGTCTGCGGGCAGCACCGTCACCGTTGGTGAACGGCCACGCACGGTGACGTTCGCGTTGGCGCGCCGCTACGTCGGTTGCTGATCGTTACCCGGGCGCGACGCGCAGAAGCCGCCCGCGGACTGTCCTGATAAGTCAACCCGGCTGCGGCCCAAGACAATTAGGCTGACCACCGAAAAGCCGCAAATTGACAGAGAGTGACAGCTGACGCCATCGTAAGCAAATCGTGACCTTGGGCTGTGAGTTGCCTGTGAGCTCCCCGTTAGGGTTGTCAGGAACTCGAGTGAGGAATTGCGATGTTGCTGAAGAAGATTGCCGTATCCATTGCCGTACCCGTGGTGACTGCGTGCGTGACGCTCGGTCTGACCATGGGGGTCTCCGCTCCGGTGGCCGGGGCGGCCAATGAGGCGACCAGGACGCTGCCGCAGCAGCCCGCCAGCGCGCCGTTGGTGATGCCGGAGTTGCGTGGCCTGGTCCTGCAGAAGGCGGTGCGGACGTTGCACGCTGCGACCGGGAACGCCGAACTCGACCTGAGGTTCGTCAACCGCAAGGACATTCGCGAGGTCATCAACCAGCAGAACTGGGAGGTGTGCGCGCAGAGTCCCGGTCCGAACCGCAACATCTCACAGAAGACCAAGCGCGTCATTCTGTACGTGAAGCGCCCCGGTAGTCGCGGCTGCTCCTGAGCCGTCCCGGGCGGGATCGGCGGCGTCCGATTCCGAAATGCGAGGTTGTGCAGCAGCTTTCACGCCGCGGTGCCGCGTGGGCGACTGCTATCGACCAGCCTGGCGCGAGTTCTACCTGCGTAAAGCCTCCTCGGCCTCCCGCTGAGCAAACTTTGCGGCGTATGCATTCATGTCAAGTGAATTCGCTGGAAGGCGCCGGGGCCTCGGGGAAGTCCTCGGTGGCCAGGCGCCGCAATCGCGGAATCGCGCTCAAAACCGGAGTTTTCACGCACCCCTGAACTAGTTGTGTCAGCTAACTGTGATTGACATCACATTGCTGATGTGGGAATGTTCAGCTAACTCAATCCAGGGGGTGGGGGACATGTCCACAGTCGCCGCAAAACTATCCAGCGCCGGGACGAAGATCCAGGTGGGAACCGCGGCCTGCGCGGTGGCCGCGGCCGCGGCGTTGACGCCGGCGGTGGCCGCCCAGGCCGACATCACGCTGCCCGTGCCCGCGGCGCCGGCCATGTCGGACCTCGTGACGGCGCCACTGATCTCGTCGGTCGGCATCGCCGAGCAGGGTTCGTGGATCTGGTTCGGCCGCACCAAGGACGACGGGCCCGCCTACACCCCGATCGTCTCGTTCTATCCGCTGGCGCTGGTACCCGGATTCTTGCAGCCGCTGTTCGGGTGGTTCGCAAAGATCAATTTCACCGCCTGCTTCCTGGGTCTCAACGCCAGGATCGGGCCCTACGGCACGCTGTCGGTCGGTTTCAGCCGAGGCTGCTGATCGAAACCTGAACGCAGAGGGGGCTGTCCGTCGGGCAGTCCCCGTTCTGCTGTGCGCCGGGTTGTGACGGCGCCCACGGCGGCAGCGGCGTCTCGGACGGCGGTGCCGGGATCTCCGACGACGACTGAGTCAGTCGGCCGTGCGCGTCAGCTCCAGAGGTCGGCGATCGAGAGTCCGGTGCCCTGCACCATGCGGCGCACCAGGGGCATGCTGATCCCGATCACGTTGGACGGGTCGCCTTCGATGCGATCGACGAACCAGCCGCCGAGTCCGTCCAGGGTGAACGCTCCCGCCACCTGGATGGGTTCACCGCTGGCGATGTAGCGGGTGATCTCGGCGTCGGTCGGGGTGCCGAAATGCACTGCGGTGGTGCCGGTGTCGCCTTCGGTGTGGGTGATGACGCCACCGACGATGCGCAGCAGCGCGTGCCCGGTCAGCAGATGCCCGACGGAGCCGGCCATCGATTCCCATTGCGCGCGAGCGGCTTCGGCCGATCCTGGTTTCCCGCGCAGGGCGCCGTCGAGAAACAGCATGGAGTCGCAGCCGATCACCACGCAGTCGGCGAGCAGATCCTCCGGCAGTGCCGCCGCCACACTGACCGCCTTGGCGGTGGCCAACTTCGCCACCACTGCCTCAGGGGGCAGGTCCGCATCGAGCGAGGCGATCAACGCGTCTTCGTCGACGTCGGAGACGATCACCTCCGGATCGATACCGGCCTGGCGCAGCACACCGAGCCTGCCCTGGGATGCCGACGCGAGAACGACTCGCGTCATCGATGAGTCACGCTGGTCATGGACGCGATGCTATCGGGGACCGCAGCGTGCACTTTCGCCGGACATCGGCCCGACGATCCGCACTTGCTCGAACCGCCACATTAATTGTTCGTTTCGCGAGATTAATATTCGGCTTCCGCATCGCCGATGTCGTGGACGATATCGGTCGAAGGAGACCCGCGGACAGCCTGACGGGGCAGCGTTTCTGCAGGTAGGAGGGGCCGCTGTGAGGTCAGTGCCGCGGAGTTTCGGTGACCGGAGTTTCTTTTGACGGCGGCGCAGACCTCTGTCAGCATTTGCCCAGATTCGTCAAAAGAAAGGTGGGGGCGAGATGTCCGCTGTGGCGACCCGACTCTCGACAGTCGGCACGAAATTTCAGGTGAGTGCCGCCGCGTGTGCCATTGCCGGTGCCGCGGTGTTGACACCCGCGGTCGCCGCGCAGGCCGACATCGTCGGGCTGCCCGCGCCGGCAGCGCCGGCGATGTCGGACGTGATGGCGTCCGGGATGACGGCGTCGGGCTTCATGGCCGCGCCGCTGCTCGGCGCCGGGGCGATCCCCGAGCAGTGGTGGTGGTTCCACGGACCCGGTCCCGGCGAGGACGGCCCGACGACGTTCTTCGAGTTCACCCCACTGGCGTTGATCCCGAGCTGGATCAAGCCGCTCTACAGCTGGTTCACCCAAAACATCAACTTCTCGACGTGCATCTTCGGCATCACGCTGTCCATCGGCCCGTACGGCACGACCAAGCTGGGCTACAGCCGGGGCTGCTGAGATCGGTTGCAGCACAGACGAAGAACTCCGGGCCGCCGATCGCTGATCGCTGCCCGGAGTTCGTCGTGTCGGTATCGTGCGTCGATCACCTACCGCCGCATGTGCATGCGTTCCAGCAGGGTGACTCGCTGCCAGCTGGTGACGTCGTAGCGCAGCTTGTCCACCGGGTGGCCCCACGGGTTGAGTTCCTGCGGGCCCGGGTCGGCCGGGGCGCCGCCGCCGGCACCGGCCAGCACGGTCACCAATGCGGCGAGCTCCTCAAGGGTGGGCTCACCCTTGACCACCTGGAAGTGCGGGTCCGGGGGTCGCGGGTCGTCGATGGTCATGTCCCGCGGGTCGGAGACCTCGACGATGTCGGCGTCGTGATTCATGGCGCAGTCCTTGTCTGGTGCGGGCGGGTCGGGCCGGGGCTCACAGCGGGATGTTGCCGTGCTTCTTCGGCGGGGTCTGGACGACCTTGCGCTCCAACAGTTTCAGCGCGGTGGCGACGTAACCGCGGGTGTGTGACGGCGGGATGACCGCGTCGACGTAGCCGCGTTCGGCGGCGATGTAGGGGTTGACGAGGGTGTCCTCGTACTCCTGCTGCAGCTGCAGGCGCAGCGCCTCGACGTCCTGGCCGTCGGCGGCGGCCTGCTTGAGCTGCTGGCGGTAGACAAAGCCCACTGCGCCAGAGGCGCCCATCACGGCGATCTGTGCGGTCGGCCAGGCGACGACGACATCGGCGCCCATGTCCTTGGACCCCATCACGCAGTACGCGCCGCCGTAGGACTTGCGGGTGATGACGGTGACCTTGGCGACGGTGGCCTCACCGTAGGCGTAGAGCAGCTTGGCGCCGCGCCGGATGATGCCGTTGTACTCCTGGTCGGTGCCGGGCAGGAAGCCTGGAACGTCGACCAGCAGCACGATCGGGATGTTGAAGCAGTCGCAGGTGCGGATGAACCGGGCGGCCTTCTCCGAGGCGTTGATGTCGAGGCAGCCGGCGAACTGGGTGGGCTGGTTGGCCACGATGCCGACCGGGCGGCCGTCGACGCGGCCGAACCCGACCACGATGTTGCCCGCGTAGCCGGCCTGCACCTCGAGGAACTCGTCGTCGTCGAGGATGCGGGTGATGACCTCGTGCATGTCGTAGGGCTGGTTCGGCGAGTCCGGGATCAGCGTGTCGAGTTCGAGGTCCTCGTCGGTGAGGCTCTCCTCGATGGGGGCGTCGGCGTGGGCGACCGGGTAGCGGGGCGGCTCGGCGTAGTTGTTGGGCGGCAGGTAGGACAGCAGGTCGCGGACGTAGTCCAGCGCGTCCTGCTCGCCGGAGGCGACGTAGTGCACGGTGCCCGACTTGGCCATGTGGGTGGTGGCGCCGCCGAGCTCCTCCATGGTGACGTCCTCGCCGGTGACGGTCTTGATGACGTCGGGGCCGGTGATGAACATCTGGCTGGTCTGGTCGACCATGATGACGAAGTCGGTTAGGGCGGGGGAGTAGACGTGCCCGCCGGCCGCGGCGCCCATGATCAGCGAGATCTGCGGGATCACCCCGGAGGCCTTGATGTTGTTGTGGAAGATGCGGCTGTAGAGGCCCAGGGAGACGACGCCCTCCTGGATGCGGGCGCCGGCGCCGTCGTTGATGCCGATCAGCGGGCGGCCGGTCTTGATGGCCAGCTCCTGGACCTTGACGATCTTCTCGCCGTAGACCTCGCCGAGGCTGCCGCCGAACACGGTGGCGTCCTGGCTGAACACGCACACGTCGCGGCCGTCGATGGTGCCGTAGCCGGTGACCACGCCGTCGCCGGTGGGGCGGTTCTTCTCCAGCCCGAAGTTCTTGGAGCGGTGCTTGGCCAGCGCGTCGAGCTCGACGAACGAGCCCTCGTCGAGCAGCGCCAGGATGCGCTCGCGGGCGGTCAGCTTGCCCTTGGCGTGCACCTTCTCCACGGCGGCCTCACCGACCGGGTGCTGGGCCTCTGCGGCGCGCTTGCGCAGGTCGGCAAGCTTGCCCGCGGTGGTGTGGATGTCGATCTCGTGGGCGTCGGCAGGCGTCGAAGCTGGTTCCGTCACGCTGGTCATAGGTTCTGATGCTAACGGCGCGGGTTCACGGTGTCGCAGGTGGCCCTTATTAGTCCCTTAGAAAACGGCTGCCGGTTGCGTCGGGGATGGGTAATCTCGTTTTCTGCGGCCGCGCCCGGGGGTTGGTAGCGTGCGCTCATCCGCGGGGGCGGTGCAGGGGAGGGTTCGCCTTATCGTTTCCGGCAGGCATCGCGTCCGCTCGTGGCGCCGAACCGTGGCGCTCGCGTTCGCGGTTGTCGCACTGGCCTTTTCGATTCTCACTGTGGTGATTCGGGCGCTGCCGGTCTCCAACCTGGCGACGTTGGTGATCGCGGTGGGTGCGCCCTACACCGTGCTGGTCGCCGTGGCGGCCATGATTGTGACGGTTTTGGCGCGCCAGGTGGTTCTCTCGGTGCTGGCGGTGGTCGTGGTGGCGGTGTCGTTCGGTATCCAGCTGCGCTGGTATTCCGCGGGGACCGCACCGCGGGTTGGTGACGGCGTCGAGGTGCGGGTGTTGTCGTCGAATCTGCGCTATGGGCGCGCCGATCCGGTGCAGTTCGTGGAGTTGGCGCGCAGTGGTGCCGACGTCGTCACGGTGACGGAGCTGACGGCGGAGGCGGTGCGCGACTTTCACCAGGCCGGCATTCACGAGACGTTTCCGCATTCGATGCTGTTTCCCGCGGGCGGTGCGGGCGGTAACGGAATCTGGAGTCGGCACCCGCTGACGCCGATCTCGCCGACCCGGTTCTGGAATTCCAGCATGGTGGCTGCGTGGGTGTCCGTCCCCGAACTACCCGTGGCTCCGATCGTGGCGAGTGTGCATGTCACGTCTCCGATGGCCTCGTTGGACAGTTGGCGCAACGGAATTGCCGCGACCAAGTCGAGGCTGACTGGTCTCGCCGACGCCGCCGCGGAGGGGTCGGTCATCGCAGCCGGAGACTTCAACAGCACACCCGACATGCGCCAGTTCCGGGAGCTGCTCAGCGACGGGTACCGAGACGGCGTGCGCCAGGGCGGTTCCGGCTACGCGCCCACTTTCCCATCCTTTGCGTCCTTGGGGTGGGTCCCCGCGCTGATCACGATCGACCACGTGCTGATGCGCCGGGCGCTGGTCAGGCAACTGCGCGCCGTCACGGTGGCTGGCACCGACCACCGAGCACTTTTAGCCACCGTCAAAATTCCCATCGCAAGCACCCCATCCTGAGAAAAACCTATGCAAACGCAATCTCAGCAAACATGCTAATCGTGTGCCAATCCGTCGCCAGAAAAGGGCGCCAGGGGACATTCAGACGCTAGATCGGGGCCGGTTCGAGGAAGCAGAGAAGCCCAGGTGGAAGCCACTTTTGGTAGCGCTCGGAAATGTCACGACTATAAAGCGCGTTCCGGTTGACAGGTCTCCGGGTGTCTGACATATTTCAGCTAACTCAACCGGAGTGAAATGAGGGGGACATGGCTACTGTGGCCGCGAAATTTTCGAACGTAAGCACCAGGTTTCAGGTGGCGACGGCGGCCACGGCGGTGGCAGCAGCGGCGGCTCTGACGCCGGCTGTCGCGGCGAATGCGGACATCGCGCTGCCCATGCCGACCGCTCCGGCGATGACCGAGCTGGCCAATATCGCCGCGGCCCCGGCGCTTGGCGCTGCCGGCATCGCTCAGCAGGCCGGGTGGGTCTGGTTCGGGCCCGCCGATCGTGAAGGCGCTCCGTCGCGGACCACCATCCTGGAGTTCAACACGGCCGCCCTCATCCCCGGCTTCATCAAGCGCTGGTTCGGCTGGCTCGGGCAGCTCAACTTCCAGGCCTGCCTCTTCGGCGTCAGCGCGGTCATCGGTCCCTACGGAAACTTCAAGGTGACGGTCAGCCGAGGCTGCTGATCTGCATCCATGTCGGTTAGTCGGATGGGGCTGCTGGTTTACGGCAGTCCCATCTGTCGTTTGTGGGCTCACACGGGCCTCCAATCATGGGAAGCTACTGAGTGAGCAAGTTCGCGCGGCGTAATTCTGACGACGATCCAGACCGCGACGATGACAGTTCCGATCGCCGTGGAACAGCCAGGTCCGGCAGACGCGTGCCAAGAGCGCTTCGGGGTCGTCGCGGAATCCTTTGGGGCAGTGCGGCTGTCCTGGTCCTTCTCGTGGCTTTTAGTGCTTGGCTGGGCGTCAAAGCGATTGACGCGAAGTCCAACCTGGAACAGGCGCGGTCCTTTGGCCAGCAGGCGAAGGACGCTCTCTTGCAGGGAGATTCCACCGAAGCCACCAGGTTCGCCGACAATGCTCAGTATCACGCTCAGGCCGCCAATGATGCGACGCATTCGGCGCCGTGGTCGATCGCTTCAGCTATACCGTGGCTCGGTCGCCCGTTTGCGAGCGGTCAGCAGATTTCCGCTGTCGTGTTGGGGCTCGCGACTGATGTCCTGCGCCCGACAGCCGAAGTGGGCGTGACCATTGCGCCCGACCAGATCTACAAGGACGGTCGAGTAGACGTTCAATTGCTCCGCGAGCAGGAGCCCGAATTAAACAGATTGTCCGCGGATGCGGCTCGTCTCAACGAAGATGCCCGCGATATCGTTGATCCCGGCTATCTGTCGGTACTTAGGGACGCGCGTTCGCAACTGCAAGCACAGACAGGTGATCTGGCAAGCGTGCTAGAGAACACGGCGCTCGCCGCGAAAGTCGCACCATCGATGATGGGTGCCGATGGCCCGCGCACATACTTTATGGGATTCCAAACAAACGCCGAAGCTAGGGGCACCGGAGGTCTGTTGGGCGGTTTTGGCATCCTGCGCTTCGATAACGGGACGCCGACGGTGGACGATCTCGGAAAGAACACGGAACTCACGGAAGCTGTCGCAACGGTGGATCTGGGCCCTGAGTTCGAGCAGCAGTATGGCTACACGAAACCACAGACAGACTTTCGGAACAGCAACCAGAGCTCACACTTTCCGTACGCGGCGCAAATCTGGAAGTCGATGTGGGCGGACGAGACGGGTATGAACGTCGACGGTGTCATTGCAATTGATCCAGTTGCGCTCAGTTACATCCTGTCTGCCGTCGGTTCTGTGACGATGCCCGACGGCGAAGTAGTCACAAAGGACAATGTCGTCGAGCTGACGGAGTCTACTGCGTACACCAGATTCCCCGACGACCAGACCGCACGCAAGAACTATCTGCAGGATATTGCTAACGAGGTCGTCGGAAAGGTTACTGGTCCCGTCAAGTCACCAAAAGCCTTGTTCGACGCCCTCGGTAAGGCGGTGGGCGAACGACGAATTGCGGTTTGGAGTTCGTCTCCCGAGACCCAAGAACTACTCGAGGAGACACCACTTGCGCACAGCGTGCCTGGTGATAATGCTCCGTATGCCGGCGTAGTCATCAACAACCTTGGTGGAAACAAGATGGACTACTACCTTGAGCGGGAGATCGAGTACGTAGCCGACGGATGCACCGGCGATACGCGGATGTCCACAGTGACAGTGCGGTTAAGGAACACAGTGCCAAATGAGTCGCTTACAGACTATGTTGCCGGCACTGAAGGGCTCTTTCGTGACGTACCGTTCGACGTTCCCAAGGGAACGATGGTTAGCTCGGTTCGACTCTTGGCCACAGCCAACTCATCGTTGGTGAGTGTGCTGGCGAATGGTGAACGCATTCCGATAACCACAGGCGCTGAACGAGGACATCCAACATATGAGGCGCAAGTCCTTATTCCACCCGGGCAGGCAGGCGAACTGAGTTTCCGACTATCGGAACCGACCTCTCCAGGCGCAGCTCGTGTACCGGTTCAACCGTTGGTAGATAGCGTGAAGCCGGTAGTCTCCGTGCCGGAGTGTTCTGGATGATTGCCCCGACTGGGTCAGTCTGTTCAGAAGTCGCACAGATGATTACATCGAAGAAGAGGCACAGTATCGTCCAGCGATATCGAGTAGCGATGAGGGAGTGGCGTTGAACCTGCAGGACTTCGTTAAGTTGCTTCGCGGCGGATGGGTGATTATTGCCGTCACGACAGTGGCCGGAGTCCTGGGCGCGGTGGTGCTTACTTTGGTAACCACACCCATGTATCAGGCATCGACGAGACTCTTCGTCTCCACAACATCGGGTTCGTCGCTTTCCGATATTTATCAAGGAAATCGACTCTCCCAGGAGCGGGTTGTGTCGTACGCCGAACTGCTCATGGGTGAGACGCTGGCGCAGCGCACGATCGACAAGCTTGGGCTCGATATGCGTGCAGCGCAGCTGCAGGAGAACGTGAGGGCAACCGCTAAGCCTGACACAGTACTGATCGATGTTCGGGTACTGGACGCCTCACCGGTTCGCGCTCGTGACGTCGCGAACACTCTTTCCGATGAGTTTGTTTCGATGGTGCGTGAGTTAGAAACACCCGAGAATGGGACAGTGCCGGATTCGAGAGTGGTCGTTGAACAGCGTGCCTCGATACCGGATCATCCCGTTGTTCCAAAAACTGTACGGAACATAACCGGCGGCTTTGCTCTGGGTTTGTTGCTCGGCTTGGCATTCGCCGTTCTGAGGGATGTGCTGGACAACACCGTGAAGAGTAGGGACGATCTTGAGTCGACTACTGGCGTGGGCCTTGTGGGCAGCATCCCGATGGATAAGGATCGCCGGAGACAACCGGCCATCTCGTTTGACACCGATAACTCAGTCATCGCGGAGTCCTTTCGAAAGCTCCGAACGAATCTCAAGTTCCTAGCGGTCGATGATCCGCCCAGGGTAATGGTTTTCACCAGCTCCATGCCGCATGAAGGCAAGTCCACAACCGCCATCAACACTGCACTGGCCCTCGCGGAGGCGGAACACAATGTCGTGCTGATCGACGGGGACATGCGGAGGCCGACGTTGGCTAAGTACCTCGACCTAGTTGGAGCGGTGGGTTTCAGCACCGTTCTCAGTGGAGGGGCAAGTCTTTCAGACGCGCTGCAGCGCACTAGATTTCCAGGTTTGACAGTCCTCACATCGGGCGCAGTGCCACCCAATCCCAGTGAACTACTTGGCTCTCAATCTGCACGAAAGCTCTTGGCGGAACTTCGCGAGAAGTTTGACTACGTAATCGTCGATTCCACCCCGCTGTTGGCGGTAACCGATGCTGCGATTCTGGCTGCGGGAGCAGATGGCGTATTGATCATGACCAAATTCGGGCAGACCAAACGCGAGCAGCTCACGCATGCGGTGAGTAGCCTTCAGAGCGTCGGTGCTCCTTTGCTGGGCGCAGTCTTCACGATGATGCCGACGCGTGGGCGCGATTCCTATTCGTACAACTACACGTACTACGGCCAAGGTAATGCAACGAAGCGGTCGTCCGGTGGCGATGAGGTCAATCGCGAGGAGACGCCTTCGAAAACTTTGCAGGAGAACAGTATCGCCACAAGCGACGACCGGGGGATGGTCGAATCCTCCGGTGGTCGCAGGCGTCGCCGAGACGACGCTTAGCGATCCCATAGCTGTCCCGGGATATTGGGATCTCATTCGGGGTTCAAAAGGTCGTAGCGCAGCACAAAAGAAGATCCTGCAGATATGGAGGGCGCAACAGCGCGCTGCGGTTTTGCCCCCTCAGCTAGCGCACAGGATTTTCGAAACTATTTCGCAGCGAACGTTCAGTTTCCGTTGGCGTATTGCAAAGTGGTAGCGATATGGGTGAGTTCGAAAATTGGTTTTACAAGCGCCGCAAAGCGTTCCGCGGTCAGAGCTATTCAGAAGCAGATATTGCAGCTGAGGTGTAATCTCCCGCACATGGGTCTGCGACGACATAATGGCCGGTACCAAGAGTGAGGTCGGGTGTGCCCTCATTTGCAAAACCGAGGGGTAGCCGCGGTCGTCGCTTACGCGACGGTACGCCTCAAAAAATGCCGTTTCGTCCTGATATCGAGGGGCTGCGGGCACTAGCCGTCCTATTTGTGCTTATCTGGCACGCTGGTGTGCCGTGGCTGCCCGGCGGTTTCATCGGGGTGGACGTCTTCTTTGTGGTCTCGGGATTCCTGATGACGTCGATTCTGCACCGAGAGCAAATCGCCTCCCGTCGGGGAATGGTTAACGTTGGTGAGTTCTATGCGCGACGCGCGCGACGGCTCGTCCCGGCTAGCCTCCTTACGTTGATCGCAACCGCAATCGCGACGTTCGTAATACTTCCAGAGACACGCTGGCGCGATATCGGATTCGATATCGCTGCGGCCGGCGGTTACTTAGTGAACTGGCGTTTAGCGGATCGCGCTGTCGACTATCTACAGCAAGATGCGGCGGCAAGTCCGATCCAACACTTCTGGAGTCTCTCGGTCGAAGAGCAGTTCTACGTCTTTTGGCCTCTGTTACTTGTTGGTATCGCTGTCCTCGTCAGGCTAATCCGCTTCTCAATAACTAAAGCCACCTTTGCGGGACTTGCGTTGATCGCAGTTGCTTCACTTGCATGGTCCTCCTATTTGACCGACGCGGAACCAGGCAGGGCTTACTTCGTAACGACGACTCGACTCTGGGAACTGGCAATTGGCGGGCTCGTGGCGCTGGCCCTACCGTCCCTCGCGAAACTACCGATGTCGATCGCAGCAGCGTTCGCTTGGATAGGTTTGGCGAGCATCGTTGGGACTGGTTTTCTGCTCACCACCACCGTCCCGTTCCCAGGCATGGTTGCGCTGATACCCACTGTTGGAGCGGCTTTAGTAATTGCTTCAGGACCCGCCGCTGGTCCGTATGGGCCGATCCGCATGTGCACCAACAGACTCGTCCTATGGATCGGTGGGTGTTCGTATTCCATCTACCTCTGGCACTGGCCATTCATTGTGATTGGCGGCTACTGGGTGACGGAAGGTTTGCGCGAGACCTCAGTCACCGAGGGTGTCGGGCTGGCCCTCTTGTCGGTGCTTCCGGCGTGGTTATCACTGCGATTTGTCGAAAACCCACTCCGCCGATCTGAGGAACTCATCGAATCGGTCCGGAAGTCACTGACTTTGGCTTTCCTCGGCATCGCTGTCAGCTTGGTCGCGGGGTTGTTACTGGCAAGCCTAACTCCGCGGCCGGCCCCGACGAACTACATTTCGAAGTATGTACCGCCGCCTGGCGTTGAGAAGGAGCCTTTCGGCGCGGAGGTGTTGGGGGACAACCCGGTTGAAAGTCCCGCCGCGCTTGTGGGGGCTATAGACGTTATTTCGCCCAGTCCGCAGGCGGCACCGGACGACAATCCGGCGATATATCTTGATGGATGCCACCTATCCTTCGAAGAGACGGAACCGCGATTCTGCGATTATGGGGACTTATCCTCCAGTGTGGAGGTGGCTGTCGTCGGCGACTCACACGCGGCACAGTGGCTTCCCGCGCTTCAATCAGTGGCTCTCGACCGCGCCTGGAAACTGAAAGTTAGCACTAAGAGTTCCTGTCCGTATCTGGGTATCGCGGTGTTATCGAACACAGGCCGCCCGTGTTGGCCGTCTTTCGGGATGACGACCATGGGGTAGTGGATCGTCGTTGAGGTTGCCGATCTGGAGGCCCGGATTGTTGCGGAGTTGCTGGTGTTGGTGTGCACCGTCAGGGTGAGGACGTACTGATGGGTCGCGCGGCACCCCGCTGAAGTCTTGGCGGGCTCGCAGGGTGCCGCGCTGTAGTGCACGGAGGTGGCATGTCCCCGGTGAACGGGGCCATCTTGTTTTAGAGTCCTGTTGCCCGTGACCTGGGCCGGATAGGACGATAGAGAATATGGCTGGACGGAAGCGGAACTCCGCGGAAGACATCGTGCGCAAGCTGCGACGCGCAGACGAGCTGGCTGCGGCGGGCAAGACCCAGGAGGAGATCGCCGGCGAGCTCGAGGTGTCGGCGGCGACGTTGTACAACTGGCGCCGCCAGTACGGCGGGATGGACACCGACGCGGCGAAGGAACTCAAGGAGCTCCGCGAGCAGAACGGCCGGCTCAAACGCCTGCTCGCCGATGCCGAGCTGGAGAAGGACGCATTGCGGGAGGTGGCGCGGGGAAAATTTTAGACCCGGCTGCTAAGCGCCGCGCCGTGGACATGCTCGTCACAACGATGAAGCTGTCGAAACGGTTGGCGTGCAGAGCGGTTGGGCTGCCCCGCTCCACCTATGCCCGCACCCCGGTCGCACAGACGCCCGCCGATCCCGATGCGGATCTGAGGGCCACGCTGCGCATCTACGCACGCGAACACCCGCTGCACGGGTTCCGGCGCGCGTGGGCGCACCTCAAGCACGACCAGGGCGTACTGGTGAACAAGAAGAAGGTGCACCGGCTGTGGAAAGAAGAGGGTCTGCAGGTCCGGATCTACCACCCTCGCAAACGCGCCGGCGTCTCCACGATGCCGCAGATCGAAGCAGATGCGCCGAAGGTGGTCTGGGCGATTGATTTTCAGTTCGACTCCACCGTCGACGATAAGGCCATCAAAATCTGCTCGATGATCGACGAGCACACCCGGCTGTCGTTGTTGAACATCGTGGAGCGCTCGATCACCGCCGAGCGGTTGACGGTGGAGTTGGACAAGGCATTCGCTTTGTGGGGCGGGCCGCCGCTGGTGCTCCGGATGGACAACGGACCGGAGTTCATTTCACATGTGCTGCAACAGTTCTGCGGCGACCGCATCGGAATCTCCTACATCCCACCGGGCACGCCGTGGAACAACGGACACATCGAATCTTTCAACAACCGGCTACGGAAGGAGTGCCTGAACCGCAACCACTGGACGAGTCTCCTCGAGGCGCGGGTGGTAATCGAGGACTTCAAAGACGACCACAACAACCGACACCGGCACTCATCTCTGGGCTACCTCACCCCGGCCGAGTACTCTGCCCGATGCAGCCACACCCACCACCCCGTGGAAGGCTGCCAGATCGACTGACATCAATCACATACGGCTCTAGAACAAAGTGGTCCGACTATCGGGGACCTGCCAGAGGCACTCATGGTGACGGTAGAGGCTGATCTCGTTCACGTCGAGTCCCGGCTGGCGTCCGGGCAGATGGACTGCCCGTCCTGCCCCGACGGCGTATTGGCCTGCTGGGGTTTCGCCCGTGTCCGCCGTGTCCACGGCGTCACCGGCCCGGTGCGTCCGCGGCGGGCTCGATGCCGGTCATGCCGAGTCACACACGTGTTGCTGCCAGTGATGGCACTGTTGCGCAGGGGGTATGGCGCACAGACTATTTGGAACGCGCTGGTCTTGCGGTCCCGTGGTTGGGCCTTGCCCCCGTGTAGTGGACACGGGATTTGTGGTTACGCGGCTTGTGGCAGCGTAGTGGATGTGTGGGTGTTTTCGTAGCTGGCCGGGCTGGAATAGGCGCAGCGGGAGTGCCTCCGTTTCAGGTTGTAGCGGACCAGCCAGCAGAACACTTCGCGGCGGCAGGTGGGCGCGTCGGGCCAGTTGCTGCGGTCCTGCAGGATCTCGCGTTTGAGGGAGGCGTTGAACGACTCAGCGAGTGCGTTGTCGGCACTTGACCCCACCCCGCCCATAGACTGGACGACGCCCAGATCTGCGCAGAGTTCGGCGAAATCGGTTGAGGTGTACTGACTTCCGTGATCGGAATGGAACACTGCACCGGCCAGCGAGCCGCGCAGCGCCTCGGCGGCTTTGAGTGCATCTTCGACCAGTTCGGTGCGCATATGCTCAGCGATCGCCCACCCGGCGACTCGGCCGGAGAAGCAGTCGATCACCGTCGCCAGATACAGATTCGACCCGGTCGCCAACGGTAGGTAGGTGATGTCTCCGACATACTTTTCATTCGGTGTCGCTGCGGTGAAATCCCGGCCGAGCAGGTCCGGAACCTTCTGGTTCGCCGGATCCGGCGTCGTGGTCTTCACCCGTCGTCGGCGGCGGTAGCCGGCAATCCCGGCGGTGCGCATCACCCGTGCCACCCGCTTGTGGTTGACCCGCTCCTGGTCGGGGACACCGTCGTTGAGCTCAGCGGTGATCCGCGGCGCACCATAGGTGCTATCCGCATCGTGCACAGTGCGGATACGCGCCTCGAGTGCCTCGTCCGCGGCCTGACGCGCAGCACGGCCGCCAGCGCCGGCCAACCAGGCATAAAACGAGGAACGCGCGACCTCGACGACCGCGCACAGCCACTTCACCGGATAGGCGTCGAGGTGGTCGGCGACGAACTGAAAGCGGCTCACCAGTTCGTCTCCCCGGCGAAATATTTGGCCGCCGACCGCAGAATGTCACGCTCGGTCGACAACCGAGTCTGTGTGGCACGCAGCTGCTGCACCTCGGCTCGGAGCCGGGCCAGCTCCTGATCAGGGGTTTCCGCACCCGGCGCCGGCTGTCCTGCCGGAGTCAGGTTGCGGTGCCGGATCGGCACCCCGGCCGCTTTGCACCACGCCGATAACGTCACCCCACTGATACCGAGCTCGGCGGCAATCTCGGTGACCGTCGCGCCCTCGGTATCCCGGTACAGCGCTACCGCGTCTCGTTTGAACTCTTCGGGATAATTTTTCCTTGCCATCGGTGTCGATCATCTCGCTTCCCCCGCCAATCTTGCGGGATTCAGCGTGTCCAACACCTGGGGTCAGGGCCCGTTGGGGGCATCGCCGAATCGCAGAGAACCTGGGGGTGCCGGCGAGCACGGTGCGGGGATGGCTGCGCCGGGTGACCGGGCGTGTCGAGTCGATGCGGGCGTGGTTCCTCCAGGTCGCGGTGGGCACCGGGATCGACGTGGCAATCCCAGATGGGTCTGGCTGCGGCTGGAGTGACCTGGTGGCCGCGATCGCCACCGCCGCCGCGGCGATCGGTGCGCGGTTCGGCCCGGCTGGGGTGCTGGGCGTGATGACGCCACCGCTGGTGATGGTGGCGGTCAGCGGCGGCAGGTTGTTGGCGCCGTGCTGGCCGCCGGCTGCCCGGCGCATCTGAGCAACACCAGTTGCCCCTGACGTGGGGCTCACGTGATCGGTGATCCTCGCCAAGGCACCTGCCCGACAATCGGTTTCGGGCCGGGCCGTCAACAGTGTGAGGAGAACGTGGCGGTGTCGTTGGAGGACCACAAACGTCGGGAACGGGCCCAGGCGATCGGGCTGTTTCGGTATCAGCTGATCTGCCCCGCCCTCGAGCAAGGGCTGTCGACCAAGCAGCGCGGGAAACTGGTCCGCGAGATCGCTGATCGCCGGCATATCGATCCGTTCGGCGCCCAGGTGCAGGTGGCGCGGGCGACGCTGGACCGTTGGATCCGCCGCTACCGGACGGGCGGGTTCGAAGCGCTGGTGCCTGAGCCGCGGCGGCTGGGCACCCGCACCGACACCCAGGTGTTGGAGCTGGCGGTCTCACTGAAGCGGGAGAACCCGGCCCGCACCGTGGCTCAGGTGGCCCGGATCCTGCGGACCGCGACGGGGTGGGCGCCCTCGGAGTCGACGCTGCTGCGCCACTTCCACCGGTGTGAGTTGATGGGCCCGACCGCCGGTCAGCCAGGCGAGGTGTTCGGCCGATTCGAAGCCGCTGATCCCAACGAACTGTGGGTCGGCGATGCCCTGCACGGCCCGCGGGTCGGAGACCGCAAAACCTACTTGTTCGCCTTCCTCGACGACCACTCTCGGCTGGTGGTCGGGCACCGCTTCGGGTTCGCTGAAGACACTGTGCGCCTGGCCGCCGCCCTGAAGCCGGCGTTGGCGGCCCGCGGCGTTCCCGCCTCGATCTATGTCGACAACGGTTCAGCCTTTGTGGATGCGTGGCTGTTGCGGGCATGCGCGAAACTCGGGATCCGATTGGTGCATTCAGCACCCGGGCGCCCGCAGGGCCGCGGCAAGATCGAGCGGTTCTTCCGCACCGTGCGCGACCAGTTCCTCGTTGAAGTCACCGACACCAGCGCCGAGGACCTTACCGCCGCGGGGGTGGACCACCGTGGGGCTCTGTTGGAGCTCAACCGACTGTTCATGGCCTGGACCGAAACCGAGTATCACCGCCGCACCCACTCCGAAACTGGACAGTCCCCGCTGGATCGGTGGGAGGACGGCTGGGACCGCCTCGGCGGGTCGCCGGCATTGCCGACCGCGGCGGATCTGACCGAGGCGTTCTTGTGGTCGGAGTTTCGGGTGGTCACCAAGACCGCCACGGTCTCGCTGCATTCCAACACCTACCGAGTTGATCCCGCCTTGGCCGGGCGCAGGGTGGAGCTGGTGTTCAGTCCCTTCGATCTGGAGTCCATCGAGGTCCGCTACCGCGACCAGAGTTTCGGTGCCGCGGTCGCTCACACCATCACCCGCCACGCCCACCCGAAAGCCCGACCTGAAACCCGTGACGATCCGACACCGGCGACGGGGATTGACTACCTTGCGCTGACCGCCGCGGCCCATCATGAGCAGCTGCGCCATGACGAACGTATCGGCTACCACGCCCTCTACGGAGCGGACGGTCAGACCACGATCGGCACAGCTGAACAAGACGGTCAGATTCCCGGCCAGCTCTCCATCACCGACCTCGGCTCCGACAGCGCTGCCCATGAAGATGGGATGTCGGCATGAGTATTGAACGGCTGCAGTCACATTGGGGGTTCAGTCGGATGCCGTTCGGGCGCAACCTGGCTCCGTCGATGCTGCACCGCCACCCCGGCCACAGTGAAGCCATCGCCCGGATCAGCTGGTGTGTCAATCAGTGCGCCATCGGGGTCATCACCGGCGAAGTCGGCGCCGGCAAGACGGTGGCCATCCGCGCCGCCGCCACCGCCCTGGACCCGGCTCGCCACGTCATCATCTACCTGGCCAACCCCACCATCGGCGTTCGCGGCATGCTCACCCACATCGTGGCCGCCCTTGGGCACACCCCGGTCTTTCACACCGCCCGCCTCGCTCCTCAGGCCGCCGAGGCCCTGGCCGCTGAACACGCCGAACGGGGCCGCAACCCAGTGCTGGTGGTCGATGAAGCACACCTGCTCGACAACCATCAACTCGAAGCGATCCGACTTCTCACTAACCACGACATGGACTCCGGATCCCCGTTCGCGGTCGTGCTGGTCGGCCAACCGACCCTGCGGCATCGGCTGCGCCTGGGTGTCTTGGCCGCCCTGGATCAGCGCATCGCGGTGCGCTACGCCCTGCCTGGGATGAGCCCGGCCGACACCGCTGACTACATCAGCCACCACACCAAGATCGCCGGCCGCTCCGACACCCTGTTCGCCGACGACGCCGTCACACTGATTCACAACGCCTCGCGCGGGCACCCCCGCGCGGTCAACAACCTCGCCTTGCACGCGTTGACGGCCGCGTTCGCTGCCGGTCATTCCATCGTCGGGGAGAAAGCTGCCCGCATCGCGATCAGCGAAACAGCTTCAGACTGAACGAAACTCCCACCACCACGACCACAACTGCATCACCGCGGCGACGATTCCGTCACCGAGACCACCACGGCCCCGCTCACCACACCGAGCGGGGCCGTTCTCATCACAGCATCATCACCACCATCGGTGACGCCGACATGGTCACCGTCGACGACGCACAACAGCCCGTACGACGAATGTGTCGTATGGAATCAGAGGGTTACCGAGTATCTTACGGGCCAGGCTAGGCCTGCAGGGCTGGTGCTTTCGTACGGTTCGTATCCGGTCCGGACTCGCGACGTGGTTCCTGCGGCGGTAAACCAACTGAAACCCATTGCTGCCCAGGGCACCCCTATAGTCGTGCTCCGCGATACTCCAGTCCAGAACACCAGCCTTCCAGAGTGTGTCGCAGGACATAGAGATGACCTTCTCGCGTGCGCAACTCCCCGCGACCAAGCGCTTGGGGAGCGCGATCGCTCTCAACCTGAGGTAGTAGCCTCCGTCCCTGGAGCCAGCCTTATCGATCTAACTGACTGGATATGTCCGTCTGAGAGATGTGCCGCTGTTGGGCCTTGCCCCCGTGTAGTGGACACGGGATTTGTGGTTACGCGGCTTGTGGCAGCGTAGTGGATGTGTGGGTGTTTTCGTAGCTGGCCGGGCTGGAATAGGCGCAGCGGGAGTGCCTCCGTTTCAGGTTGTAGCGGACCAGCCAGCAGAACACTTCGCGGCGGCAGGTGGGCGCGTCGGGCCAGTTGCTGCGGTCCTGCAGGATCTCGCGTTTGAGGGAGGCGTTGAACGACTCAGCGAGTGCGTTGTCGGCACTTGACCCCACCCCGCCCATAGACTGGACGACGCCCAGATCTGCGCAGAGTTCGGCGAAATCGGTTGAGGTGTACTGACTTCCGTGATCGGAATGGAACACTGCACCGGCCAGCGAGCCGCGCAGCGCCTCGGCGGCTTTGAGTGCATCTTCGACCAGTTCGGTGCGCATATGCTCAGCGATCGCCCACCCGGCGACTCGGCCGGAGAAGCAGTCGATCACCGTCGCCAGATACAGATTCGACCCGGTCGCCAACGGTAGGTAGGTGATGTCTCCGACATACTTTTCATTCGGTGTCGCTGCGGTGAAATCCCGGCCGAGCAGGTCCGGAACCTTCTGGTTCGCCGGATCCGGCGTCGTGGTCTTCACCCGTCGTCGGCGGCGGTAGCCGGCAATCCCGGCGGTGCGCATCACCCGTGCCACCCGCTTGTGGTTGACCCGCTCCTGGTCGGGGACACCGTCGTTGAGCTCAGCGGTGATCCGCGGCGCACCATAGGTGCTATCCGCATCGTGCACAGTGCGGATACGCGCCTCGAGTGCCTCGTCCGCGGCCTGACGCGCAGCACGGCCGCCAGCGCCGGCCAACCAGGCATAAAACGAGGAACGCGCGACCTCGACGACCGCGCACAGCCACTTCACCGGATAGGCGTCGAGGTGGTCGGCGACGAACTGAAAGCGGCTCACCAGTTCGTCTCCCCGGCGAAATATTTGGCCGCCGACCGCAGAATGTCACGCTCGGTCGACAACCGAGTCTGTGTGGCACGCAGCTGCTGCACCTCGGCTCGGAGCCGGGCCAGCTCCTGATCAGGGGTTTCCGCACCCGGCGCCGGCTGTCCTGCCGGAGTCAGGTTGCGGTGCCGGATCGGCACCCCGGCCGCTTTGCACCACGCCGATAACGTCACCCCACTGATACCGAGCTCGGCGGCAATCTCGGTGACCGTCGCGCCCTCGGTATCCCGGTACAGCGCTACCGCGTCTCGTTTGAACTCTTCGGGATAATTTTTCCTTGCCATCGGTGTCGATCATCTCGCTTCCCCCGCCAATCTTGCGGGATTCAGCGTGTCCAACACCTGGGGTCAGGGCCCACTCAACCTTCTGTTCACCTAGGAAGGCCCCCTTGGGTGCGCTCGCGCGATTACCGGACCCCTTCACGTATTCGATCCGTACCGCCCATACTAGTTGCACACCAGACTCGTTGACTCGACGAGAGTCCCATACGGCCAGCCACTGGGCGAGCACCAACGCCCGCCATTTACACCCCAACAGCATTGTCAGCTACCGTCAATCTGCGCCCATGGTCGGCGATGAGTCGGATGTAACACAGGCGGCACGGACACGCAATTTGCTCCGCACGCGTCGACGGTGGATCAGTCCGCCGTTAGAATTTGAACCGATGCTTCACACAGCCAGGGGGAGATAATGAAGACGGCCCCGCCACAGCGAGTTCTGCTGGTCATCTCTTGTTACTCGGGCGTCAGTACAGGTCAGGGCGGGCACTACTACACGGTTCGCGATCTGGCTCTCGCCTTTAAAACAGCGTGGCCACCTACATCCGTTGAGATCTTGATTATCGGCGATATCTATCCGTTGCCTTTCAAAGATGACCGACTATCGGTCACCCACGTTGATTTCACGAAAAAGTCATTGCGATCGTTTATAGCGGAGACGCTCAGCTTTGGTGACTCTTTCTCGCCAACACATGTTCATTCGTTCGACAACAAATCCCATTTTTTTGGCCGATGGATTGGCCATCGCAACCAGGCCAAAGTCTATCTAACTCGGCCCGGAGGACCGAACTCGAAAGCCTTCTTCCCCTACGCGTCCGACATAATCTGCTTCAGCGAAGAGAACATGCGCCATCTACAGCGTCGTCGGAATCTTCGCAAGTCTCGGTTTCATTTCCTACCCCAACGGGTCGCGGTGCCTCCTCAGGACAAAAAGAGAATCGCGGCACTTCGAGAACTAGTCGGCGACAGAACAATCATTCTCAGGGTATGCCGTATAAGTAATTACTATATAAAGTCCATCAACCAAACATTGATGCTCACGCGTTCACTGAGAGAGCAGGGAGTCGATGCGTCAGCATTGATAATCGGTGTCGTACAGGATGGAGTGGCACTCGATGAGGTGTGCACTGCAAAAGCCGCGACCGACTATGTGATCACGGATCCATATTTCACTGTTAATGCCTCGCAACTCATTTCCCTCGCGGATGCCGTCGTCGGAACGGGAAGAAGCTTAGTAGAGGCTGCACTGTTGCGAAAAGTTCTACTCACACCACTCGCGGACTCCAATCTTCCAGTGTTAGTGACCAACGCAAACTGGCGAAAGCTTGCCGAGACAAACTTTTCAGAACGCAATGAGTTAGACGATGATGCCCCATCTCTGCGAAGCGTAGTTGACGCAATTAGGTCAGCAGACGACGGAGGCGCAATTGCCGTCGCATCCGAGATGAGCCTGGAATCGGCGATTCCGCGCTACCTTTCAATGTATCAAGCTCCGCAGGAGCCTCGACCGCGCCCGCTTGACTTCGCGCTGAACTCGGGCGCGATGCTCGTTCGATATTGCAAAACGAAAGCGTTGGCCGCGCGTCCGCAGATTGACTTAGCCGGTCGCGTCGGTACGAGCGGCTTTAGTTCTTCCCGGGGGATGCCGTTGTCTAATAATGACGGTGTTCACGAAGCGAGCCCCACGCGCATTACCGAGCCGTAGTATCGCAGGGAAATGCCCCGGGCGCATGATGTCGCCTGAAGCGAACCGTTCCGTCCGTCGCCATCTCAGGAAAAGGTATGCGCCCCTCAGTTCAATCTTCGAATTACCAGCTCGTCGGCTCCGAAGCAGTTGGGTGCCACCTCTACGGGCGTCGGGATCTTGCCTAACATGACAGCAGCACCGGCACGGGGCGGATTCACTCGGCCCCCCATTACCACCACCGCAGTCCGCCATGATGCGAGGGGCGCGTGTCGAGTGGTTATATGCCTGGCGCTGCTGCTGGAGATGCAAACACCGCGACTAGACGGCACCTACCGTTTGAACATCGCCGCCTTCGCTTTCCTTGCAACATTGCTGCTGATAATCCGTACCCGGCAGGCAGCACAGAATCTCTACATTGCATTCTCAGGCGCAATGGCTGTCCTCACTATCTACTGCATCTGGTGTCTCGGAACATTCATGTGGTCGCAGAATGCTGCAGATACAATTATCGACTCCACCATCCTGATCATTACGGTCGGAATCGCGGTTTCGTATGCCCACGTTTCTGCTATGGATTTTGCGCAAGAGTTTGTGAGGGTAGCCGTCGCGTTGGCGGTAGCATCCTGGGCATTACTTCTTATCGCTCCGCACATAGCGGTCCTACCGGACATCACATGGCGCCTGAACGGTCCAATGCAACATTCGCAACGTCTCGCGCTGGTGATGGGCGCCGCATTGGTCGTACTAACGATTCTCAGATTTCGCTATCGATCCGATTTTACCAGGCCTGTATGGACTGCGTCGATTTATCTACTACTGACTGCCACCTTATTGGCGACGCAGGCTCGTGCATTTATTGCATTCACCTTCATTGTTCTCTGGTTTCTCATCTTTGGGCGAGCGAGCAGCCGTCAGCGGATCCTACTCGCAATCGCCATGCTCATAGCCGTTGTGACGGCGTGGCAGAACTCAGATCAACTCCTGTCCGCCATCGAACGTGACGGCTCCAATACGCTTACCCTGACCGGGCGCACAGTTATCTGGGAAAACTCCCTAGGCCTGATCCGCGAAAACCCCATCCTCGGATACGGCTTCTCCAGTTTTTACAGCGATCTGACTCGTTACTTCTTCTCTTCTGGCTACATCCCGCCGCACGCGCATAATTCATGGATCAATGCGACCTTCGAAACAGGTATTATCGGAGCTACGCTGTTGACTCTATTTATGTTATCCCTGCTATGGCACGGGTCATTGACGCGCCCCTCCCTCGCATCAGGGCTGATATTTTTCGCAATGCTGTGCGGCCTCACGGGTCTCGTTTTTGGTGGAAAAGTATCGACGCTTTGGGTCATCATCGCAATCCTGGCCGCACAAGAGACGCTCAGCCGCCGTTCAAGTCACAATCAAGCCAGTACGTTATCGCCGCGTTCTGTAACTTAATTTCGGCCTAGCTTCTGTACGGACCTCAGACGCCGCAGCCTTTAGATCCATGCGGTCACAGAACACTGCACTGATTTTGTCTGAAAAGGTACTTGAAGATTCTAGATCTAATTCTTCGGCAAGAACCTCTCCAACTGAGATTCGAGTTTTGTGGCCAAACTCCGAGAATACGTCGCAGTCATATGCTGCTCGTCGCGATAGACGATGACTCCACCTATAATGGGCCCTGACCCCAGGTGTTGGACACGCTGAATCCCGCAAGATTGGCGGGGGAAGCGAGATGATCGACACCGATGGCAAGGAAAAATTATCCCGAAGAGTTCAAACGAGACGCGGTAGCGCTGTACCGGGATACCGAGGGCGCGACGGTCACCGAGATTGCCGCCGAGCTCGGTATCAGTGGGGTGACGTTATCGGCGTGGTGCAAAGCGGCCGGGGTGCCGATCCGGCACCGCAACCTGACTCCGGCAGGACAGCCGGCGCCGGGTGCGGAAACCCCTGATCAGGAGCTGGCCCGGCTCCGAGCCGAGGTGCAGCAGCTGCGTGCCACACAGACTCGGTTGTCGACCGAGCGTGACATTCTGCGGTCGGCGGCCAAATATTTCGCCGGGGAGACGAACTGGTGAGCCGCTTTCAGTTCGTCGCCGACCACCTCGACGCCTATCCGGTGAAGTGGCTGTGCGCGGTCGTCGAGGTCGCGCGTTCCTCGTTTTATGCCTGGTTGGCCGGCGCTGGCGGCCGTGCTGCGCGTCAGGCCGCGGACGAGGCACTCGAGGCGCGTATCCGCACTGTGCACGATGCGGATAGCACCTATGGTGCGCCGCGGATCACCGCTGAGCTCAACGACGGTGTCCCCGACCAGGAGCGGGTCAACCACAAGCGGGTGGCACGGGTGATGCGCACCGCCGGGATTGCCGGCTACCGCCGCCGACGACGGGTGAAGACCACGACGCCGGATCCGGCGAACCAGAAGGTTCCGGACCTGCTCGGCCGGGATTTCACCGCAGCGACACCGAATGAAAAGTATGTCGGAGACATCACCTACCTACCGTTGGCGACCGGGTCGAATCTGTATCTGGCGACGGTGATCGACTGCTTCTCCGGCCGAGTCGCCGGGTGGGCGATCGCTGAGCATATGCGCACCGAACTGGTCGAAGATGCACTCAAAGCCGCCGAGGCGCTGCGCGGCTCGCTGGCCGGTGCAGTGTTCCATTCCGATCACGGAAGTCAGTACACCTCAACCGATTTCGCCGAACTCTGCGCAGATCTGGGCGTCGTCCAGTCTATGGGCGGGGTGGGGTCAAGTGCCGACAACGCACTCGCTGAGTCGTTCAACGCCTCCCTCAAACGCGAGATCCTGCAGGACCGCAGCAACTGGCCCGACGCGCCCACCTGCCGCCGCGAAGTGTTCTGCTGGCTGGTCCGCTACAACCTGAAACGGAGGCACTCCCGCTGCGCCTATTCCAGCCCGGCCAGCTACGAAAACACCCACACATCCACTACGCTGCCACAAGCCGCGTAACCACAAATCCCGTGTCCACTACACGGGGGCAAGGCCCAATCGTCGACGCCTCATCCACTGCGCGGGCCTATGCACAGTGGCTCTTGGGGTAGAGACGGTGGCGGCCGGTATGTCAACAGCGGATCCTGTTGGTTCGAATCATCATTCGCCCGGATTGGTCTTGCTCTCGGACTACTGCTCCGAGGATGGAATAACGGACGACGGACCGAGCTGGCATGTCCCCGGTGAACGGGGCCATCTTGTTTTAGAGTCCTGTTGCCCGTGACCTGGGCCGGATAGGACGATAGAGAATATGGCTGGACGGAAGCGGAACTCCGCGGAAGACATCGTGCGCAAGCTGCGACGCGCAGACGAGCTGGCTGCGGCGGGCAAGACCCAGGAGGAGATCGCCGGCGAGCTCGAGGTGTCGGCGGCGACGTTGTACAACTGGCGCCGCCAGTACGGCGGGATGGACACCGACGCGGCGAAGGAACTCAAGGAGCTCCGCGAGCAGAACGGCCGGCTCAAACGCCTGCTCGCCGATGCCGAGCTGGAGAAGGACGCATTGCGGGAGGTGGCGCGGGGAAAATTTTAGACCCGGCTGCTAAGCGCCGCGCCGTGGACATGCTCGTCACAACGATGAAGCTGTCGAAACGGTTGGCGTGCAGAGCGGTTGGGCTGCCCCGCTCCACCTATGCCCGCACCCCGGTCGCACAGACGCCCGCCGATCCCGATGCGGATCTGAGGGCCACGCTGCGCATCTACGCACGCGAACACCCGCTGCACGGGTTCCGGCGCGCGTGGGCGCACCTCAAGCACGACCAGGGCGTACTGGTGAACAAGAAGAAGGTGCACCGGCTGTGGAAAGAAGAGGGTCTGCAGGTCCGGATCTACCACCCTCGCAAACGCGCCGGCGTCTCCACGATGCCGCAGATCGAAGCAGATGCGCCGAAGGTGGTCTGGGCGATTGATTTTCAGTTCGACTCCACCGTCGACGATAAGGCCATCAAAATCTGCTCGATGATCGACGAGCACACCCGGCTGTCGTTGTTGAACATCGTGGAGCGCTCGATCACCGCCGAGCGGTTGACGGTGGAGTTGGACAAGGCATTCGCTTTGTGGGGCGGGCCGCCGCTGGTGCTCCGGATGGACAACGGACCGGAGTTCATTTCACATGTGCTGCAACAGTTCTGCGGCGACCGCATCGGAATCTCCTACATCCCACCGGGCACGCCGTGGAACAACGGACACATCGAATCTTTCAACAACCGGCTACGGAAGGAGTGCCTGAACCGCAACCACTGGACGAGTCTCCTCGAGGCGCGGGTGGTAATCGAGGACTTCAAAGACGACCACAACAACCGACACCGGCACTCATCTCTGGGCTACCTCACCCCGGCCGAGTACTCTGCCCGATGCAGCCACACCCACCACCCCGTGGAAGGCTGCCAGATCGACTGACATCAATCACATACGGCTCTAGAACAAAGTGGTCCGACTATCGGGGACCTGCCAGAGCATTCAACGCGCAGCGGATGCCCTCGTCGCCCGGGGCGGTGGTGAGTTGCGATTCAGTCCTGGTAAGACCTACTACTGGGACACCGATGTAGTCATCGAGGCGCCTGGAGTCTCAATCAAGGTCGTCATGACTGGGTCGAATGTCGAGGTTGGGCCGTCTGCGGTATGCGTCCTGACTCTAACCGGCGCCCGCGAGCAGTTGGGTTTCAACGAGGTTTTCGACCCATCTGAAGTAGGAGACTCCGCTGTATCGACTCCGGTGGACATGACGGACGCACTCCGCATTGGTGATTGGCTGATGCTGTGGTCTTCTGATGTCGATAACGAAGAGCGTCCTGGCGAATACCTGTCTGGCGAGGGGGCTATCGTTGCAGGCATCGCGTCCAAGCGAATTGAACTAGATCGGCCACTGCGCTTTGCGCACACGGGAGCAGCGGAGCGTCGAATTTTCCGCTTCGGCATGGTGATTGAGCCGAGTGTTGAGGGCGGGCGTTTCAAGCTCCATAACAAGGGAAATCGTCAAGTGGCCGTTACCCTTCGGTACGGAGTCGGTCCTTCCGTCTCCGACATCCACGTTTCCGGGAAGTCCGGTAGGTATGGCATCCACATCGACCAGTGCGTGGACTCGACGGTCAGCCGAGCTTCGGCCGAGGACATATACGATGCCGCGAACGGCCAAGCGCCGAACGGCGTCGGGCTGTATCTGAATGGTGTTGTTGGCGCCACAGTGAACGGAGTCCTTGGAGTACGATGTCGACATGCTGTTGACATCAACAGTTTTTCCTCGCGCACGCATCCAGGCCTGGTCTCCCGCGACGTCGTGGTGAATGGCGTTAGAGCGATCGGAACATACGGACCTGGGTGGACAACTCATCATGTTCGAAGGGTTGTGTTTAACGAACCCGCGAGCATCGACTGCGGTGGAGGCGGGCAGCTCAGGGGGTACGATTCCACAGTCATTCGTCCCTGGGTTGAGGGTGGCAACGACACAAAGCCTCCCGAGTGGAACGCGCGCCGCTACGTGCCGTCGGGCATCGCGTTTGGCGAGACCAATTCGCTCCCTCCCGGTGAAGGTTTCGCGGCCGAGAAGGTCTACGTCCGTAGCCCGCGCTTCAAGCGATTGCCGAAGGGATGGCGGGAAGTCAGCTTCTCAGATAACGCGGGCGACGTCGTGATTGACTCGTAGAGCGTGCATAGTTACGGCCAAGTCCTCCAGGCCTGAGCAAGCTAGCAAGTGTCTAGCCGACTCGGACCGGTTGCGCGACAGCGGGCGAGGGCGTCTGGGTTTTCGATGCGGCCTACGATTGCTCATCTGTCTTGACGCGATTCTTCACAGCTCACTCGCCTTCTCGTGAGCCGGTCGGACTACCCCGTCAGGAGCTATATGTCTGACCTCGCAATCCATTAGGTATCCGGTCCGCGTAAAGACCGTGTCCCGGATGTGGGCGATGAGACGGAGGATATCATCCGACGTGGCGTGGCCAAGGTTCAAGAGAAAGTTGGCATGCTTCGTCGACACCTGCGCACCACCAATCCGGTACCCTTTCAAACCAGCCTCCTCGATCGCGCGACCCGGAGGCCCGATGGTCGAATACATTTCGGGGTTGGACAGAAACGTCGATCCGCAGTTCGGATAATCCGACGGGAATTTCGAAGCCCGTTCGGCGAGAATGTTGTTCATAGTGTCCGCGATGACCGCAGGATCACCGCGCGAGAGCTCAAGGATAACATCGGTCACTATGACCTTCGCTGCCTGCAACGAAGACTTACGATAGGAGAAGCCGCACTCAACCGCGTCAAGCTGGCGGACACCTCCGTTCAGATCTGCGCAAGTCACTTGTAGAACATTGTCACCGATACCACGTCGCTGACTTCCTCCATTCATCAGGACCAGTCCGCCGAGTGTCCCCGGAATTCCTACCGTGTGTTCAATGCCGGAAAGACCAGCTCGGCCAGCGGCGTGTGCGAGTGCCGGCACTGAAGCCCCGGCTTGGGCGTGTATGCACGTGCCGTTGATTGCCACTTCCGCCATGGCTGGACCGATCCGGATCACGATGCCGTCGAATCCACGGCTGTCGAACAGGATGTTAGTGGTCTCGCCAATAACCACTACTGGAACAGTCAACCTTGACAAAGCAGCCATCACACTGGAGGCCTCTGACGAGTTCCTGGGCTCGACTAAGGCACTTGCATACCCGCCAATGCGCCACCGCGTGATCCGGGAAAGCAGGACGTTGTAGGTGACAGCACCAGGGGCACAGCGTTCGAGTTCCCGCACGGTCGATGACTCGATCGGCATTGCGTGGGCCGGAGTCATGCGTTCACAGGTTCGTTCGCGTCTTCGAATACCGTGATTCGTGAACCGAGTTGTTGCAGCTTGCTTTGCAGATTGTTGTACCCGCGGAGCGCCATCTGTACATCTTGTATAACGGATCGTCCTTTCGCGCAGAGTGCCGCTATGACTACCGCCATTGATCCGCGCAGATCGGTCGAATTCGCTACACCGGGCATGAATAGGGCGGGGCCCTGAACGGTTATGGCGCCAATCTTCGCCGTAAGATGCTCGCCCCGAACAAGTTTCGCGAGCTCAGAGACGAAAGCAATCCGTTCGGGGTATCGATAGTCGTAGATTCGAGATTTGCCAGCGCCAGCGAGCGCCAGGAGCACGTAGAAGGCCTGCATGTCCGAGATCACGCCGGGGTAAGAACCGCATGCCAATTCGAATGGCTGGACTTCACCAGACACTAGGCACTCAGGGGTCACGTGGATGGATGTGCCGTTCCGGAATAGGTCTACTCCGGCCTTCTCGATGTGGATTAGCGGTACTTCCATCGCTTCGAACGGTACTCCTTCGACGGTGAGCTCCCCACCGCTGAGAATGGCAAAAACGATCCACGTCAGCGCTTCGATGCGGTCGGTCATGACGGGCATGCGAGCGCCGGCGAGAGTTCCACCTCGGCCGTTGACTCGGACGTGGCTGGTGCCAGACACAGTGATATCGGCACCCATTCGCCGTAGCAATCCGATGAGATCGTTTACCTCAGGTGTGATGTACGCGTTCGAAATCTCTGTTTGTCCACTAGCAACTGAAGCCGTCAGCAAGGCATTCTCGGTGCCGCCAACAGTAGATATAGGAAAGTCAATCTTGCCGCCGCCCAATCCTTTCGGAGCAGTGATCTCGATATGATCGGCGCGCTCAGCCACGGTACACCCGAGCTGCTCCCAAACCATTAAGTGGAGGTCATAACCACGGCCTCCACCGTTGCCAGGGCCGATCGGGCAGCCTCCCGGGTAGGGGATGCGCGCGATGCCCGACCGGATGAGTTGTCCAGCGGCGAGGAGGTAAGTCGTTCGGATAGGTACGTCGAACTGATCGCGGGAAAGTAAGCGCGACTCGAGTGACGCCGAGTCGATAGTTATGGTTTCGGCCACATCGTCCATAGTGACTTCGGCGCCGATATCACGGCAGAACTTCACCTTATGTCCAACATCGACGAGGCGTGTTGGGAAATTGCTCAACTCTACAGAATCGTCTGTGAGCAGTGCAGCGGCGAGCAATCGGGTTGCCGAATTCTTCGCCCCGCTGACGCGCACTCGGCCCACAGGCGGTACTCCACCGTCGATAACTGCGTACATCAAGGCTCCATTCGTGCAGAAATGCTATCGCCCTTAACCGGCGCTTGAGGATGCGGCGTTCTTGTCGCCTTGCTCGGCTTCGAAGAGCCTCACCATCAACGGGTTTGGACTGCCAGGAAGTGCGGATTGGCGTGTAGGCCTGGGAGGTCGTGCAGGAACACTGTATGAGACCGTTACACGGGCGACTTTCGCGCGCGCCTTCACAAGTTTGCTGGTCGCTAACCGCCGCACGGAATCCCAACGAAGCCTCTTCAACCCAGCACCCCCCTTCGGTTTGCCATTACTTGGCCTGCCCGCGGATCACTCGAGCCAATTCCAGTTTCGCTCAAGAAGTCTCGGGTCTATGTCCCAGCAGATACTAGCCCGCTCATCAAACCGGCGCAGCTCCGACATCGGTGGACCGAAGGGTTCTGCGGCACTGTATTTCTTCTTGCCAAGTCGAGTGTCGCCCCCAGGTTCGCATGTTCAACTGCTCAGGCACTGTCGGCGTTGGATTTTCTGTTCGACCGACGTATTCGGCGCGCTGCGATGAACTACGCTCTAGGAGCTCCGCGCAGATCAGATCACGACACGCCTTAGATCGGTATGCGTGCGTGCCACGCTGTCCCGTAGACCGCTAAGGTTCCCCTCGTACATCACTGCGGGGAGTATGAGTTCGGAACTACTGCGGGGAGGCTGACATCGGAAGGCATCTTCACCATTCTCGTTTAATCGCGAGAGGGAATTCAGTGCCTGCAATCCAGGCTGGAGCTGGCACCTGTCGTAGCGAGAGATGGTCCCCGTCCTGCGCCCATGAGCGCGCCTGAAAAATCACTGACACTAGGGGAATTGCCGATGAGTAGCCGTGAATAAAGGCGGTGGGCGTAGCAACCTCGTAATGCAGGCTTTCACGGTCCTGTTTGGCCGGAGCATATTTCGGCTGGCCCAGTTTGTCGCTTTTCTTATCTTCGCGCGTATTCTTTCTCCGGAGGAGTTCGGGTGGTTCGGAATCATTACGACGGCGATGCTCCTCGCAGCGACACTCGGCAGCCTAGGGCTTCGGCAATCAATCGCCTATGAAATAGGTCAGCGGCGATTATCTCCGAGCGAAGCGCTAGGGACAGCACTCCTAGTGTGGCCAGTGCTGACGTTGCTGTCGGCGAGTGTCGTATTCTTCATCTATGGCCGCGATCTACCGAATCATACGACGGCTCAAGCCTTAGGCATCATCTTCGTTGGCGTAGGTGGCGCGATACTCCTCATGATGCTCCAGGGGAAGTTCTTAGGGTCTGGCGCTATTTCAGCCTTCAGCTTGAGCGAATCGATGCCTCGTGTGGCTTTGATGCTCTCCTCGATTGGACTGTTGCTTCTCGGCGCAGTGACGCTTCAAAACGCTTTATGGGCGCATGTGCTCGGCTACGCGGTGACGCTTCCTGTCGCATTCTGGCTTGCATCTCGGGGAATTGGTAGGATGGCACTGCAAGTCCGCAAATTGGTCGGAATGCTGCGGTATGGTGTGATATTCGCCGTGAATCTTTTATTGATCACATTGTGCACACGGGTATCGATGTTCATCATTGAACATTTATCAGGTGCAGCCGCTGCCGGTGAATTCTTCGCCGCAGTTCGCGTGCATGAGATCTTTCTTGAAATCGCCACAGCCCTCGGCATGGTACTTTTCTCGAACGCTGCGCGGAGAGAAGAGGGAACCTCTGTTATTGGGCGTAGCGCGCGTATCGCTTGCTGGATGTTCTGGGCCTTTATGGGGCTTGCCGGATTTATTGCATTAGCTGCGCCGCTGGTCCTAACATCGCTAATCGGAGTGAAATATGCGGCAGCGGGCCCTATTCTTCAGATCCTCGCCTTGAGCCTTGCCCCAGCGGCAGCTTGCAAGATCATTTATCCGACTTTAGCGGGAAGCGGTCGCCCAGCATTCGGCACGCCTATAATAATTGCTTGCCTATTGGCAAATGTCGGACTGACTGTTGTGCTGGTGCCTGATTTTGGCGCGATAGGTGGAGCAGTGGCTCTGGTCGTTGGGCAGTATATATTGTTCGCGGGCTATATTCTGATCTGTCGGTACCGGATGGATGTGCCTGTTGCGTATTTTTTAATACCACGGCTCGCCGATGCGCGAAGGATTGCGCGTTCATCGGTACGACGCTTCAGAAGGAGGTAGATTTTCGCAACCAGCGAATCACTGGCATGCCTCAGATTCGGACGATCCGACACGACTCCAGCTAGCGGGTATCTTCGGGAATTCCTGTGTCAGATAAACCTACGTTGGCTAGGGACGGCCTATTCCACGATACTGCCAACCGGCAGCTCGCCATGTCTGTGGGTTTAAGCAATTGCGGCCGTCAATGAGAACACGCTGGCGAACCGATTTCGCAAGGGATTGGGGGTCTAATGCCACAAACTGCTTCCATTCAGTCAGGATCATGACTACATCAGCCCCGCTGCACGCAGTTTCAACATCTTGTGCGTACTGCAATGTCGGAAAGAGGTGGCGTGCGTTCTGCATCGCCTCAGGATCGTAGACGCTAACCGCTGCGCCTTGAAGCTGGATTTGACCGGCAATGTTCAGTGCCGGCGAATCACGCACATCGTCCGAATCTGGTTTAAAAGCCGCCCCTAGCACCGCGACTCGCGCGCCGATGAACGATCCTCCGGCAGCCTCACGCGCAAGCTCAACCATCTTGTTGCGGCGTCGCATATTTATGCTGTCGACTTCCCTAAGCAGCGCGAACGCTTGTCCGGCACCAAGCTCACCGGCCATCGCAATGAACGCACGAATATCCTTCGGTAGACAGCCACCGCCGAAGCCAATTCCAGCATTGAGGAATTTTCGGCCGATCCGCGCATCGTATCCGATAGCGTCCGCCAATACAGAAACGTCGGCTCCAGTCGCCTCACACACCTCGGCTATTGCATTTATGAACGATATCTTGGTTGCGAGAAAGGCGTTTGCTGAGGTTTTTACAAGCTCTGCCGTCGCCAAATCTGTGACAAGAAATGGAATTCCTTCCCCGATGAGCGACGCATAGACATCACGCGCGGTCGACTCTGCCACACCTGTGCTCGATCCAGAGACACCCAACACGATTCGATCAGGATGCAAAGTGTCCTTTACTGCGAACCCTTCACGTAAGAACTCAGGATTCCACGCAAGATCGATTTCTTCGGCCGCGGGCGATAGGTCGCGAACTCGGGATTGTAGCCGCGCGGCTGTCCCAGCAGGAACGGTCGATTTGCCAAGAATTACTGAGGGCTTACGCAGTAGTGGAGCGAGGGACTCGAGGGCCCTGACCCCAGGTGTTGGACACGCTGAATCCCGCAAGATTGGCGGGGGAAGCGAGATGATCGACACCGATGGCAAGGAAAAATTATCCCGAAGAGTTCAAACGAGACGCGGTAGCGCTGTACCGGGATACCGAGGGCGCGACGGTCACCGAGATTGCCGCCGAGCTCGGTATCAGTGGGGTGACGTTATCGGCGTGGTGCAAAGCGGCCGGGGTGCCGATCCGGCACCGCAACCTGACTCCGGCAGGACAGCCGGCGCCGGGTGCGGAAACCCCTGATCAGGAGCTGGCCCGGCTCCGAGCCGAGGTGCAGCAGCTGCGTGCCACACAGACTCGGTTGTCGACCGAGCGTGACATTCTGCGGTCGGCGGCCAAATATTTCGCCGGGGAGACGAACTGGTGAGCCGCTTTCAGTTCGTCGCCGACCACCTCGACGCCTATCCGGTGAAGTGGCTGTGCGCGGTCGTCGAGGTCGCGCGTTCCTCGTTTTATGCCTGGTTGGCCGGCGCTGGCGGCCGTGCTGCGCGTCAGGCCGCGGACGAGGCACTCGAGGCGCGTATCCGCACTGTGCACGATGCGGATAGCACCTATGGTGCGCCGCGGATCACCGCTGAGCTCAACGACGGTGTCCCCGACCAGGAGCGGGTCAACCACAAGCGGGTGGCACGGGTGATGCGCACCGCCGGGATTGCCGGCTACCGCCGCCGACGACGGGTGAAGACCACGACGCCGGATCCGGCGAACCAGAAGGTTCCGGACCTGCTCGGCCGGGATTTCACCGCAGCGACACCGAATGAAAAGTATGTCGGAGACATCACCTACCTACCGTTGGCGACCGGGTCGAATCTGTATCTGGCGACGGTGATCGACTGCTTCTCCGGCCGAGTCGCCGGGTGGGCGATCGCTGAGCATATGCGCACCGAACTGGTCGAAGATGCACTCAAAGCCGCCGAGGCGCTGCGCGGCTCGCTGGCCGGTGCAGTGTTCCATTCCGATCACGGAAGTCAGTACACCTCAACCGATTTCGCCGAACTCTGCGCAGATCTGGGCGTCGTCCAGTCTATGGGCGGGGTGGGGTCAAGTGCCGACAACGCACTCGCTGAGTCGTTCAACGCCTCCCTCAAACGCGAGATCCTGCAGGACCGCAGCAACTGGCCCGACGCGCCCACCTGCCGCCGCGAAGTGTTCTGCTGGCTGGTCCGCTACAACCTGAAACGGAGGCACTCCCGCTGCGCCTATTCCAGCCCGGCCAGCTACGAAAACACCCACACATCCACTACGCTGCCACAAGCCGCGTAACCACAAATCCCGTGTCCACTACACGGGGGCAAGGCCCCGACTACGGAGTCGACGTGTCGCATGTCTGCCGCGAGTTCGCCGTGCTTCTGCGGTGTTCCGACCGCTATAAAATGCGCATCCGCGAATTCTGCAGCCTCGTCATAAGAAGTTGTGAACCGCAGCCTGCCCGCATCAAGATTTCGTCGAAGGACTTCCGGCAGGCCGGGTTCGAAGAATGGGAGTTCGCCAGCAGCCAGTTTCGACAACTTTCCCTCGTCGATATCCACCCCGAGGACATCGTGCCCAAGCTCTGCCATACAGGCCGCGTGAGTTGCACCTAAGTATCCGGTTCCGAATACAGCAATATTCCGGCTCATAATTTTCTCCTCCGTACTGTCGGCCAGCGGAATTCCGGGAAGGCGCGACTCAAACCAGCTGAGTCGTCTCTTAAACAAGTGTTCATGTGGCTTTCCAGCGTTACGGCTTCGGTTCCGTGCGGCACGCAGACTGTGGGTCGCATGACGCCGCAGGCAAAGGAATCCGAAAATCTAACGGGACTACGAATGATTACATTTGTCGTCAACAGGCTCCCTGTTTCGCAATGGTGTGAGCCGCCGCTCGCATAATCGTGTCTCGTGACAAGTCTTCGGCGTCTGTCACTGCGGCGATGCCAAGGTCCCGGAGAATTCCTGCTGCCTGCAATTGGTGATCGTCGACGTGCTCGCCCCGTCTTGCCAGTCGCGGCACAACAACCGGGAATACACCCATATCGAGGATCTCCATCAGGGTGCCTACGCCCGAGTGGGTGATGACCACATCTGCCTGACTGACTTGTGATTCAAATTCATTGCGAGTCAGCTGGTCAACTGCCGATCCCGGCAAGTCGTCACGAGTGGTCACTCCCAACTGCCACACGGGAGCAATGATCGAAACCTGTGGATGAGCCTCGGTGGGGCGGCGTGAAAGTGGGCGCACCTTCCCGAGGATGATCTTCACGGAATCAGGTATTCGATCAAGACCGGCGTTGGCGCGCTGGTTGGGAAGGTACGCCCATGCTCACGGTAGTTCACGATGCCCAGGACGCCAACGGCGATGCCGGCGGTGCTGGTCGGTCGTTGTTGGATGAGATTGTCCGCGACGGGGCTCGGCAGATGCTGGCCGCGGCGTTGCAGGCCGAGGTCGCCGCGTATGTGGCGCAGTTCGCCGATCAGCTCGACGACAACGGCCACCGCCTGGTGGTGCGCAACGGCTATCACAAGGCCCGTGAGGTGCTGACCGCCGCCGGCGCGGTCGAGGTGAAAGCGCCTCGGGTCAACGACCGCCGTGTCGACCCCGACACCGGCCAGCGTCGGCGGTTCTGCTCAGCGATCCTGCCGGCCTGGGCGCGTAAGTCCCCGCAGATCAGCGAGGTGTTGCCGCTGCTGTACCTGCATGGGCTCTCGACCAGCGATTTCACCCCGGCGTTGGAGCAGTTCCTCGGCTCGGGGGCGGGGTTGTCCGCGTCAACGATCACTCGGCTGACCAGCCAGTGGCAAGACGAGGCCCGCACGTTCGCCGCCCGCGATCTCTCGGGCACCGATTACGTGTATCTGTGGGTCGACGGCATCCACCTCAAGGTCCGCCTGGACCAGGAAAAGCTGTGTCTGCTGGTGATGCTCGGGGTGCGCGCTGATGGCCGCAAGGAGCTGGTGGCGATCACCGACGGGTACCGGGAATCCACCGAGTCGTGGGCTGATCTGCTGCGCGACTGTAAACGGCGCGGCATGGCCGCCCCGGTGCTGGCTGTCGGTGACGGTGCGCTCGGGTTCTGGAGGGCGGTGCGGGAGGTGTTCCCGGCCACCAAAGAGCAGCGCTGTTGGTTCCACAAGCAATCCAATGTTCTTGCCGCACTACCGAAAACAGCGCATCCGTCTGCGTTGGCGGCGCTCAAGGAGATCTATAACGCCGAGGATATCGACAAGGCGCAGCTTGCGGTCAAGGCGTTCGAAGTCGACTTCGGCGCCAAGTACCCGAAAGCGGCCGCCAAGATCACCGACGACCTCGACACCTTGCTGGAGTTCTACCATTATCCGGCCGAGCATTGGATCCATCTGCGCACCACGAATCCGATCGAAAGCACCTTCGCCACAGTGCGTTTGAGAACCAAGGTGACCAAGGGGCCGGGGTCACGGGCGGCTGGTCTGGCGATGGCCTACAAGCTCATTGACGCTGCCCAGGCTCGATGGCGCGCCGTCAACGCCCCACACCTGGTCGCTCTCGTCCGCGCTGGCGCGGTCTTCCACAAAGGCAAACTGCTCGAACGTCCCGCCGACATCACCCCGCCAACAGCACCGTCAGACGGCGATCAGCACACCGGAACGGAGGTCGCCTAAAACACCCCGATCCACAGGTATTGACAATTCCTCCCACACGGTTCGGTCATCCGCAAGCCCAGTAGAGAGGATGGCATCAACCATCGCATCGAATCGGTAGGGACGTATGGTGCCGAGTGTCACGAAGAGCCTGGGGTGCGAATTGGGCGTTCTCTCCACGGCTACGTAGTTATCGAACAGCGATCCTCGATAGTGCCATCTCCTATTCGCCCAGTGCTCGTACTGGCAGGATGTGGTGATCCAGGGATCGAGGCTTGCGAGCCGGCCTGTGAGCGATGGTCCATTAACCCTAGATACGCTCTCGAAGTAGAACGCTGGAACGCGATGTATTCGCGCAGCGGCCAAGCCCGAAAGACCAACTGCAGCACCAGTTGTCACAGCGGACGTGAAACTCTCGGAACGCCAGTCGATAGCCGTCATCATGGTATGGAAGGCTCTCGCGGAGTTAATAGCGTCCCGGGGGGCGACGTACGGCACTTTCAGTACGCGACGCCCATCAAGGAGCGATTCGCTTTGCGGTGACTCGAATGTCACCCATAGGGAGTCTTCAGCAGCCCCGATACGCGGCGCCCACTTAACAATTTGCGCCAGGTGGCCGCCCGTCGAGGCCACGAGCAACTGCCTTCCTGGAATCGGCTCCTTCACTGGCGTGTACTCCCCCTTGGGCCGTCGCTGTGCGAAAAGTCCTCACCGGGCGGTCTGCAGGTGAGGGATTGCGACGATCGCGATCGCGGTGTTCAGACTAGTCCGCTTCTCGTCAGCGTGTCGCGTCCAGCTGATAATAGATGTGTGGAGCTATTGCTTTGACCCGCAAGGGCTCAGATGTAAACGTCCGGTCGCAGTCATCGACACGACCGTACGCATGGTGGGCGATACATTGGGCATCGTAGTGAGCTTGTTGGCGCACCGAGAGGAGACTGCCGTGCACGTCCTATTCGTATGTACGGGAAACATCTGTCGCTCGCCGACCGCGGAGCGACTTGCCGTGGCGTATGCAGCAGAGCGCGGGTGGACGAGCTTCTTAGCATCCAGCGCCGGAACTCGGGCTGTCGTCAACCACGGCGTGCACGGCCAAGCAGCGCTCGTTCTTGAGTCCCTGGGTGGGGATGCCGCAGGTTTTGTTGCTCGTCAACTTAACTCGAAAATCGCCTCGGTTGCGGACCTAATTCTGACGATGACCCGCGCTCACCGAGACGAAGTTCTCGAAATGGCCCCCCACAAGTTGAGCAGAACCTTCACTCTGCGCGAAGCTTCTCGGCTGACGACGGAGTGTGGCGCACAGGGACTCGCGGATCTGAGCGACTTCCGATCGCAGCTCCCCGCCAATGATGAGCTGGACGTATCAGACCCTATCGGTGAAGGCACCGCTGTATTTGAGGCCGTGGGCTCTCAAATTGCGTGTCTGTTGCCGCCTGTCATGGAACTATGTCGGGACGATGACGGTTCGAGGGCAGTGTGACCTCTTTGCGTTGGCCCAGCAGCTGGACCCATGCCGAGTTCCTCCGCTTTAGCAAACAGGCCCAGTTTCTTAAGGACGCTGCCGAACTGCGAAAGTTCCGGTGCTGGTCGGTGTCATCAAAGGTTGGCATTCACAACGCGCCGATGGTGCCGAATGTGAACGCCTCCTTCTGTGGAGTGACTTACATGTAAATTGCTGAGCGAACAACTCGCTTCGGTTGAGATCTCAACGAGATCTGGGATAAAGTTCCTGCACACGGGGGAGAAGACCGGGGGGGAATGTGACGGCAGTCAATGATCGGCTGGAGGCTCCAGCAAACATCGTTCCGATACCGGGCAAGATCCCGACGTGGCAACAAGGGTACGCACTGCGCCTTGTGGCGATCGATCTCGTCGGCGTCATTCTCGCGGTGGGGTTGGCTCAGTGGCTGCGGTTCGGCGGGCTAACCGAGGCCGTGGCCACCTACCGTTACATCGAATACATCTTTGTATCGGTCGGGATCGCCGTCATCTGGATGCTGGCGCTGTCGATCAACCGCTCCCGCTCGCCTCGGGTGATCGGGTCCGGCGCGGAGGAGTACCGCCGGGTCTGGTTGGCCACACTGTCGGTGTTCGGCGGGGTCGCGATTGTCTCGATGCTGTTCAAGCTGGAGATCGCCCGGGGCTACCTCGTCATCGCGTTGCCTGCTGGCCTGCTCTTCCTCGCGCTCGGGCGCTGGATCGCGCGCCAGGTGGTGGTCCGGGCCCGCAAGAAGAACGGCAGCTGCATCACCCGCGTGCTGGTGGTCGGCAGTCCGTCGGCAGTCCGTGATCTCACCAAATCGCTGGCCCGTGAACCGGGATCCGAATACCAGGTGGTCGGTGCCTGCCTGCCCGGCCCGATGCGTCGTGACCGGGTCGAGGTTCCCGGCGTCGGGGCGGTACCCACCTACGGCGATGAATCCGATGTCGTGGACGCGGTGCGCATCACCGGTAGCCACGCGGTCGCGGTCACCGCCACCGAGCGCCTCGACGGCCGCGGCATCCGTGATCTGTCCTGGGAACTCGAACGACTCGACATCGACCTGCTCGTCTCGCCCGGTGTGGTCGACATCGCCGGCCCGCGCCTGCAAATGCGCCCCGTCGCCGGCCTGCCACTGATCCACGTCGAGAAGCCGCAATACAACGGCGCCAAGCGATTCCAGAAGCGGCTGTTCGACCTTTTGTTCTCCAGTACCGTGCTGCTCTTCGGACTGCCGGTCCTGCTCGCGGTCGGTCTCGCGGTGAAATTCACCAGCCGCGGACCGGTGTTCTACCGCCAGGAGAGAATCGGCCTGGACGGCAAGCCATTCCAGATGATCAAGTTCCGCACCATGGTCGACGGGGCGGACAAGATGGTCGACAAGCTCGCCGCGCAGAACGAGAGCGAAGGCGGTGTGCTGTTCAAGATCCGCCAAGACCCCCGCGTCACCCCGGTCGGTCGGATCCTGCGCAAGTACAGCATCGACGAGCTGCCGCAGTTCATTAACGTGCTCAAACGCGATATGAGCGTCGTCGGGCCCCGCCCGCCGCTGGCCAAAGAGGTCCAGACCTACGACGACCACGCGATGAAACGGCTGCTGGTCCGTCCCGGCATCACCGGCCTGTGGCAGGTCAGCGGACGCTCCGACCTGTCCTGGGAGGACTCGGTCCGCCTCGACCTGTTCTACGTCGAGAACTGGTCGATGATCTCCGACCTGATCATCGCCATCAAGACGGTCCGGGCGATGCTCAGCCACTCCGGCGCGTACTGAACAACCCCCGCGCCGACTTCGCTTCTACTTCGCGCGACCTACTGCGCGCTCCCGCGTCGCCGCATCCAGCGCAGCCCGACGCTCAACCCGAGCGCCACCACGACCAGGCCCGCGGCCACCGCCGCCCAGACCGGCCAGTTGGCGGGCTCGGCGGCGGGGGAGGCGGCGACGGTCTCGCCGCCGGACACCGTCAGGTTGGTGACGTCGCCGGCCGCGCCGGCGGCCAACAGGTTGCCGTCCAGGCTGGACCAGCCGTCGGGCAGCCCGTCGATGTAACCCAACAGCGGCTCCACCAGCGACCACGCCCCGGTGGTGGTCACCAGCACCACGGTCCGGTCGCGCGGCGCGTCGGCGAACACCTGGATCGACCCCAGCCCGCCGGTGATGTCGGCGCGCAGCTGACTGCTCAGATCCACCTGGACCGCCGCACCGTCCCCGCCGATCGGCGGGCGCACCGACGTCAACCCGATCGCCGCGGAATTCGCCACAATCAGCGCCCCGGTGCGGGCGTCGGCGGCCGCCTTGACATCGACGATGCGGGGCTGCAGCGCCGTGCCGGTGCGCTGCGCGATATCGGCCACCACCGCGGCCGCGTAGTCGAGCTGATTCGGGCTGCCGCCATCGAGCGCGACCAGGAACTCCGGGCTGAACTCCGACGGCACCGCGCCGAACCCGCCCGGCGCCGGGCCGCCACGGCGCATCGTCAGCGTCGAGGACGGATCGAGCTGGAACGTCACCGGCGCGATCGTCGGGCTGCACAGCTGGCGCGGACTGAACGCCAAACCGAACTCGACATTGATGCGCTGCCTGAGCAACTCGCCCGGCACCTCGAACGTGGTGTCCAGCCGGCCACTGCCGTCCAGGGGTGCGCTGTGCACCGCCTGACCGTTCACCCCGATCACCACACTGGCCGAATCCAGATCCGCCACCGGGGTGTGCGTCGCCAGCAGATGCACCTGCACACCCTGCACGCGCCCGCCGAGCGCCGAACGGTCCACCCCGACAGTCAGATCGGCGGTGCGCAGCACCTCGCGTTCCCCGCTGATACCCAACTCTCCGAACGTCATCTCATCGGCGTCGGCCGCGGCGGCCGAGCCGGCCTGCTCCACCCGGGCGTCGGGCACCTGCGCCAGCGACTGCAACCGGTTGACCACCAGCGAGGCCTGATCGGTGAGCTGATCACCGCGGCCGGTCACCCTCAGGAACACATCAGCCCGGTCAGGGTTGACGACTTCGATTCCGGCGTCACCGTTTTCGACCACGATCGCACGGGTAAACTGCGCCGCCGCCGGGGGAGTGGCGCCCCGCGGCTGGCTGACCACGTCGATCTGCGGCGTCTGCGGCCGGTACATCCGGGCCAGCGCCGAGGTCAGCGTCAGCACCGCCTGCTGTTCGGCGTCGTCGGCGTCGATCGGCGCGTAAAGGGTCACCCGCTGCAACACCGCGGGAAAGAACGACGCGATCGTGGTGGGGGCGGGCTCGGCCCCGGCGAACACCGCGCTCAGATCGCTGAGCATCACCTGCTCCCCGAGCCCGCAGCGCAGCTCGGGGGCGCGCACGGGTTCCCGCACGGTGAAAGACAATCCGAGCGCATCATCGCGGACCTGCGCCGCGGCGATGTCGACGTCGAACGGCACCACCGCCTGCCCGGGGGTCACCTGCGGCAGGTCCACCGTCGCCAGCAGGGTACCCCCACTGTCGGTGATCTCGACGAACCCGGCGGCGAAATCCACCGGGGCGTGGATCAGTCCGCGCAGCCGCTGCGGACTGAACCCGGACTGCACCGGAACCGTGAAGTCCTGATTGGTGTTGGCGCCGACCAACGTGACCTCGCCGGGCAGCCCGAGTGCCCGCCACGACAGCGCGACCTCGGCGCCCGCCCCGGGTTCGGTGTTCAACGGGTCGGCGTGCGCGGCGCCCGGGCCGGCCACCGTCACCACCAGCAGCACCGACACCAGCGCGCCGGCCACTCGCCCAATGGCGTTGCCGCGCTTGTCTGATCGCGGCGTCCCCGCGCTCATCGGGAACCCCTCCCGGCCGGCGTCGCGGGCACCAACGAACACAACAGACACTGCCGCTCCGGTTTCCAGTGAGTAGGCTTCACCAAGGTCATCCCCCGGCGTCGGACGATACCGGCAAACCAGCTACCGCGGTGCGGAACGCGCCGCGCTGCAACGCCCGGTCGGCGCAGCGCCTGGCCACTGTCGCAACGGTTCGATCGCAAACCCGCATGCCGTACTGGCCGCAGCATCCCAGCCGGGGCGGGCAACCACACCTTTGCTGAAATCGCATGGCAGCGACACGTTTCGAACCGGGCAAGGCGGAGGGCGGCGTCCGGGTCTGCCGGCGCCCGGCACAAAATCGGGTGTCTGGCCGGCAAATCGCCCGCGTCTCTCTACCATGGTGGATCGCAGCAGGTTCACGGACGGAGCGCCTCAGAGTTGTCTGACCACGTGTCGAAAGTGCCCGCGTCCACGATCGCGCAGATCTCCGCGCTGGAAACGCGGCTGATGATGGCCAAACTGCTCGTCGGTGGCCTGATCGGGCTCTGCGCCGGTGCGCTACTCGGCGGACTGGTCTTCGGCGCGCTGGGATCCGACACCACCGCGACCGCGTTTGTGCGGCTGAAGAACCCGGCCGACCTCACCGCCATCGCGGGCGGGGCCAGCCAGATCACCCCCGACAACCAGGACAACACCGCCACCTTCGTCGCCGGCGAGATCGCCTACCTCACCGGGGACGGCTTCAGCCAGGCCGTGGCCCGCAAGATGGCCATGGACGAACCCGCCGAACTCAACGTCGCGCAGGCCAACGAGTCCCCGGTGGTCACGATCAGCTACAGCAGCTCCTCACGCGAGGACGCCATCCGCACCGTGCAGACCGCGATCGACCTGTACCGCAACGAACTCGAGCAGCGCGTCGACGCCGAGCTGCGGACCATCCTGCCCCGGCTGGCCGAATGGCAGCGCGCCAGCGCCGCCGAACCGGCGCGCGTGCAAGACATCCAGCGGGTACGCGACAGCGTGGAACTGCAGGCCGCCGAGGCCGGTTCGTTGCTGGTGGTGCAGCCGCCCACCCCGAACCATCCCAGCTCCCAGCAGTGGCTCATCGGCGCGATCCTCGGCGCACTGGTCGGCGGCGCGGGCGCGGTGGCGCTGCTGCTGGCCCGGCGGCGCCGCTCCGGTCACGGGTCGGTGGTGAAAAACCTCACCGCGGGTGTCGACAGCGTGCTGCTGCCCACCGTCGACGTGGACCTGCCGCCGCGGGACGCGTGGGGTGAGGAGCAGGCCCGGCTGGCCCGCACGCTGTACGCCCAGTGCCCGGGCACCGGCACCGACCGGGTAATCCTCGTCGTCGGCGCGTCACCGTCCTCCGGGGCGGCCGAGGTGGCCCGGCTGCTGGACTCCGTCGCGGCACCGGACGGCACCCGCATCGTGGCCGGCGGCGCCGTCGGTGACCCCACCCTGACCCCCGAGGCGCTCGGCGACGCCACCGCCCTGGTGCTGGTGGCCCGCATCGAAGGCGACACCACCGCACAGGTGCTGATGCTGCGCGCGCTGGCCGCCGCCACCGCCGCACCGACCGCCGCGGTGTTCACCCAGCGCCGGCAGCCGGCCCGACGACCGGCGCGGCGCCGCGCCGCGGAGAGCGCACGATGAACATCGCGATCGTGCACGAGCGGCTCACCGAGATCGCCGGCTCGGAGAACGTCGTCGCCGAACTGTCCCGACAGTGGCCGGACGCACCGATCCACATCCCCATCGTCGACCCCCGGGTCAGCGCGTCGTTCGGAGCCCAGGTGCGTACCGGGCCGCTGTCGACGGCCTACCGGAAGGCCGGCTACCGTAGCTACGCGCCGCTGCTGCCGCTGGCGCCGGCCTGGTTCCGGCGCCGCGACTTCGGCGCCGCCGACGCGGTGATCATCAGCCACCACTTCTCCGCGGCCGCCGCCGTACACGCCGCCGGGCCGCCGCCGACCGTCGTCTACGTGCACTCCCCGGCGCGGTGGGCGTGGGACAAAGCCATGCGGGCCGAGGAGGCGTCGTCGCTGCCCGGACAGCTCGCCCTGGCCGCGCTGTCCCGGTTGGCGATCCGCACCGAACTGGCCGCCGCACCCAAGATCACCACCGTGGTGGCCAACAGCACCGCGGTGGCCCAGCGCATCCGCAACCACTGGAACCGCGAAGCCCAGGTGGTGCACCCGCCGGTCAACGTCGCGTTCTACACCCCGGACCCGGCCGAGACGCGGGAGGATTACTTCCTGCTGCCCGGGCGGCTGGTCTACTACAAGCGCCCCGACATCGCGATCCGCGCCGCGGTGGCGGCCGGGGTGAAACTGGTGGTCGCCGGCGACGGCCGCGACGCCGCCAAATGCCGCAAGCTCGCCCAGGACGGCGACGTCACCTTCCTGGGGCGCGTCTCCGACGACGAATTCCGCCGGCTCTACCGGCGGGCCCGCGCCATGGTCATGCCCGGCGAAGAAGACTTCGGCATCACCCCCGTCGAAGCGATGGCCTGTGGCACCCCGGTGATCGCGCTCGGTGTCGGAGGGGCCCTCGACAGTGTCGTCGAGGGTGTCACCGGCCGGTTCGTCACCCCCGACGACGCCGGGACCGACGACGCCGGGACCGACAACGCCGAGGTGATCGCCGGCTTCGCCGACGCGTTCGCGACATTCGACACCGCCGCCTACGACCCGAACCGGATCCGGCGGCACGCCGAACAGTTCTCGCCGCAGACCTTCCGCGCCGCCATGGCCGGCGTGGTCGCGCAGACGCTGGCGACCCGCCGAGATGGCTGACCGCAGGCACCTGCACACCGCCGTCCAGGTGACGGCCGGCCTGGCGCTCAACGTCTTCCCGGCGATCTTCATCGCGATCTACGCCCGGATCGCCCCCATCGAAACCCAGGGTTTCCTCGCGCTGTCCCTGGCGGTCGGCGTCTACCTCGCCCAACTTGTCAACGCGTTCGTCGTCGAGGGCCGGCTGGCCACCCCCGACGCCGACGGCGACCCCGGACTGCCCGGATGGGTGGTGCTGGTCAGCCTCGCCGCGGCCGGGCTGCTGATCCTCGGGCCGGCCGTCGCGTCGTCGCCGGTGCTGCTGGCCAGCTGCACCGGGGTGATGACCGGGCTGCTGATGTCGCGTTCGGTCGGAGTCGTCACCGGCGCCTGGCAGCGCGAAGGGTTCGGCGCGACACTGCTGATCGTGGCCAGCGGGATCGCGCTCTGGCTGGCCACCCAGCAGCACCCGTACAGCGTGCGGGTGCTCGCCGCCGGCGCCTTCCTCGCCGTCCTGGTCCGCTACCAACCCCGAAAAACCATGCCGAACATGGGCTTTCCGCCCGACGTGCGGCGCTCCGGCTGGGTCACCGCCGAGACCGCGGTGGTCGGCGCCGTGCAACCGGCGATCACCTCGCTGCTGCTGGTCATCGTCGGGCCCGCCGCATCGGTGACCTTCCGCGTCATCTCCACCGTCGCCGGCGCGGTGGAACCCATCCTGGCCTACGGCCGGTACCGGCTGCTCGCGCACGGCCACCGCGGTGAACTCGTCTCGTTCGTCGCGGTGTTCGCCGTCGGGATGACCGTCGTGCTGGCCGCCGCATTCGGCGGCCTCGGTGCGCTGATCTTCGGCCCGGCCTGGGACGGGGTCGGGGTGGCCGCCCTGCTGCTGGCCGCGCTGTGGAAAGCCGCCATGCTGATCTCCACGGTGCCGTTCGCCGCGCTGCGCAAAGCCGGAAAGACGGTGCTGGTGTTCTGGATTCGCGGCGCCAGCACCCTGATCTATCTGGTCATCAGTGTCGGCGTGCTGCTGGCGTGGCAGTCCACCGCCGCGATCTTCGCCGCATTCGTCGCCGCCGAGGCGATCACCGCCGTGGTCTACCACTCCGCCGCGGTGCGAGGCGCCCCCGACTACGCCGCGGCCTTCGGCGCGCAGCGGATGCGGGAACGGTTCCGCCGATGACGCTCACCGACACCCCGGACGTGCGCCACGCCACCACCTCGTCACGGGCGCCGGCCTGGTTCACCCCGGCCACGCTGCTGCTGGCGCCGGTGCTGCTGTCGTTCCTGTCCTGGTTCGGTCTGGTCGCGAGCCACCAGCTCGGATCGTCGCAGAACATGGCCGAGGCGCTGACCGGGTTCGCCGCGCCCGCCCCCGTCAGCGCCCGCGGCCTGGGGCTGCTGATGCTGTGGTACTCCGCGATCGTGATGGTGTCGATGGTCGGCTACTGGTGGGGCATCCACCGGTCCCGGCCGCTGACCGGAACCGACCGCACCAACAGCGCCTGGTTCGAGCGGCGGTACTTCTTCGTCATCCTGGCCGCCGGTGCCGTCGGGGTGCTCTACTCCTTCGGCAAGGTCGGCGGCCTCGGCGCGATCGTGGAATCGCTGAGCGCGCAGACCGCCAACGATTTCAGCAACGCGCTGTCCGGGTTCGCCGGACCGCAGACCCTGCGCTACGCCACCATCCTGGCCGCCCCGCTGGGCGTGTACCTGTGGCGCAAGAAGGTGATCGGCTGGCCCTACATGCTCGCCGGGGTGCTGCTGCTGATCGCCAACGCGATGATCGCGTCCCGGCTGTCGCTGCTGATGGCGTGCGCGGTGTACGCGGCGGTCTGGGTGCGCGGACGCGAACCCCGCGAACCCGGCACCGGATCACCAACCCGCACACTGATCGCGGTCGCGGTCATCCTGGTCACCGGGTTCAGCGTGCTCACCATGCTCAACTATGTGCGCAACGCCAACTACTACCGCGAAGCCGGGGTGAGCAACCCGGTCGCGATGAACTTCTACCAGTCCGGGGCGTATCTGGCTGTCCCGGCGCAGGTTTCGCTCGGCGTCGCCGACGCGGTGGGCCGCGGCGCCTGGGAGAAACGCAGCGACGCCACCGAATCGCTGGCCGCCGTGCAACCGACCTTCCTGCAATTCAACAAGGTCGCCAAGGACGACAGCTGGAAACAAGCCTCGGTGTACGGCTATTCGATGTCCTTCGCCGGGAACTTCTTCACCAACTCGGTGTTCGCCGACACCTACGCCGAATACGGTGCCTGGGGTTGGCTCTACACCATCCTGGCCTACGGCGTCGCCGGCTATGCGTTCGCGCGAATGTTCAGCTTCAGCCCCGTCATCGCCGCGTCGGCCGGGGTGATCGGGTACTGCTTCCTGGAGGTGTGGCGGGTGCAGATCCTGATCTACGGCATCGTGATCTTCCTGCTGCTGCTCACCGCGGCCGGTGCCGTGCTGGCCGCCCGGCTGCGCCCGCGCGGCGGCTGAGCACACCTGCGTCCGTGCTCAGCCGGCCGCGAGGTCCGCGCAGATCGCGTCGGCCGCCGCGGTGGGGCGGATCTGCTGCTGGCGGGCCAGCACATGGTCGCGGCCCCGCCGGGCCAGCTCGGCGCGCGCCGCCTCGTCGGTGCAGTAAGTGCCGATCAGCCGTGCCAGCGCGTCGGCGTCGTAGGGATCGAAGAACTCCGCGCCGTCACCGCACGTCTCGCGCACCGCCGGGATGTCCGAGGCCACCACCGCGGTGCCCGACGCCATCGCCTCTAGCGGTGGCAACCCCGCCCCCTCGTAGAGGGACGGCATCACCAACAGCTGCGCCGAGGCAACCAGCGCCCGCAACACCGCGAAATCCAGCTGCCCCAACACCACCACACGCTCACCCATCGCGTCGGCGAGGCGGCGCACCCGGTCATCGGCGGTGCGCAGCGACGCACCGCCACCGGCGATCACCAACGTCGGGACATCGGCACCCTCCAGCCTGGAGAACGCCTCCAACACCAGCGGAAGATTCTTGTGCCGCTTGGTGTTTCCCACATACAACACATAAGGGCCGGTCACCGGGGACAGGCCCGGATCGGTGGGTTCGAACCAGATCTCGTCCACCGGAATCGGAGTGACCAGGATCCGTGCCGAGCGTTCGATCCCGGTCAGGGTTGCCGCGGTCGCCTCCGAGGGGGTGAAGATCCGACGGCACCATCGCGCGTCGGCGCCCAGCATCACCCGCGCGTACAACCGGCGGACCCGGCTCTGACCGCTGATACTCTCCGGCAGCAAATGGATGGTGTCGTGCACCGTCACATAGGTCAACATCGCGCGATGCCGAAGCAGCAGCCGGGCCAACGGATACGGGTAGTGCGGCAGCCACACCGCACGCGGGCGGGCGGCATCGAACGCCCGCCGCCAGACCTGTTGTTCGGCAGCCGAATACATCGGCGCCGACGCCGGAGCAGCCGTCAGCACCCGGGTGCCGGCGCGCACCTCGGGCACGGTGTCCGGATCGGCGAGCACCGCCAGTGACATACCGTGCTCGGCGGTGGCCTGTTCCAGGTGCGGAAGCTGGGTGCGGATGTGGGTGCCGATGCCGCTCTGGCGTATGTGCCGAGCGTCGAACAACAGGTCGACCACAGGCCCTCCCTGATCCTCTGCGGTGCGCTCCAGGCTACGTGGCGGATCGCCGTCCCCGACAGGTTGACGCTGCCGTTCATATGCGTCACGCGTTCATCTGTGAAACATCGGCCGGTCCGATAGCGTTCGCGGTGTGACCGCGCCAGTGCCAGGGTTCGATGAAACCCTTCACCGCATGCTCGACCAGTGCGCGCGGGCCGCCGGTGACGACGTCGGCGCCTACGTCGCCCGCGCGGTTGGGGCGCAGATGGTGGCCGACCTGATGCGCGCCGACGACCCCGCCACCAAAGACGTGCTGACCCGGCTGGCCGAGGCCGGCGTCTTCGCCTCCGACGCGATGCCGGACGTGTCGGCCGCGGTGCACGATCCCGCACGGCTGCGCGCGCTCTACAGCACCGGGCTGCTGGACTCGCCGCCCGAGGAGGGTTATGACCGGATCACCCGCGCGGCGGCCGACGCGTTGGACGCGCCGTACGCCGCGGTGTCTTTGATCGACACCGATCGGCAATTTTTCAAGAGCACCTCAGGAATGACGGGTCTGGCTGCCGAGGAAAGGCAAACACCGCTGGAGGAGTCGGTGTGCCAGTACGCTGTGGCAAACGGTGCGCCGCTGGTTCTGGAGGATGCGCGCACCGACCCGGTGTTCAAGAATCACCCGGTGGTCCAGGCCGGTGCGGTCGTCGCCTACCTGGGCATTCCGCTGGCCGACCGGAGCGGAAATGCCATCGGGACCCTGTGCGTCTTCGACAACAAGCCCAGGCTGTGGGGCACCGGCCACCTGCAGATCATGACCGACCTGGCGCAGATCGTCGCCGAGCGGGCGTTCGGCCCGGAGGCCGGCACACAGCGCTGACATCACCGCTGCCAGCAACGTCGGGAGGCGTTGCTGTGCCCGCTCCGCTGGCAACGCCGTACGCCATGCTGCCAAAATGGGCGCGTGCGCGGCGCAGCACACCTAAAGTTGTTCCCGGAGGAAGCGTCTCGGGGGACAGAACACATGCAACCAGGCCTGGCAGCCGACGTCGACACAGGCAATCGCAGGAACGCCGAACCACGCCCCGACGAGACGCCCGCGCGGATCCGGCACGACCCGTCCGAGCTGCCCGGCTGGGCGCAACGACTGCGCACCGACCCATGGTTCTCGATCCTGACCATCGTCATCGACATCATCGCCGCGTCCGGCGCGGTACTGCTGGGCCAGTGGTCGGTCGCCGGTGACGTGACGGCACGCAACATCGCGCTCTACTCGTGGATCTTCGTGCCGCTGTTACTGATCCTCTTGGCGTCGCGGCTGTTGTACCGGCGCAACCTGAGCCGCAGCTTCTTCGACGACTTCGAGCCGATGGAGACCTCGGTCGCGGTGGCCACCCTGGTGACGATGGCGATCGTGATCATGCTGGTGCCGCCGCTGGCCGCCAACGAGCCGGCCGGTCAGTACGTGCGCCCCAGTGAGCTGATGGTCAAGATCTGGTTGTTCGCCGCGGTCCTGGTACCGCTGCTTCGGTTGCTGCGCAACATGATCCAGCGGCACTACCGGCGCAAGTACCACACCACGGCACCGGTTCTGGTGATCGGGTCCGGCCCGATCGCCCACCAGCTCATCGTCCGGATGCGGCAGGTGGCCGACTACGGTCTACGCCCCGTGGGGGTGCTCGACACCCACCGGCCCACCGACGCCGAACTGATCGACGTGCCCTACTTCGGTACCCCCGACAGCGTCGACCTCGCCGTGCGTGCCACCGGCGCCGAAGAACTGCTCGTCGCGCCGAGCCAGGTTCCCGACGAGCAGCTGACCCGGGCGGTCAAGACCGCCCAGTCGCTCGGGTTGCAGGTGCGGGTGGTGCCCCGGGTGATGGACGCCGTCAGCGTGGGCTCCTTCATCGAGCATCTCGGCGGGATCCCGGTGATGGTGCTCCACCACACCGACCCCAAAGGCTGGCACTTCGCGGTCAAACACGCCTCCGACCGGGTGATGGCCGCACTGGGGCTGCTACTCATCTCGCCGGTGTTCCTGACCCTGGCGCTGCTGGTCAAACTCAGCTCCCCAGGGCCGATCTTCTTCGGGCAGGACCGGATCGGCCGCGACGGCAAGGTCTTCCAGTGCCTGAAGTTCCGCAGCATGCGTCCGGCGGACCCGTCGGCCGCCGCGTTCGCGTTGAAGGACGGCGCCGCCCCCGGCGGGGTGGAGGGCGAAGACCGGCGCACCTGGATCGGCAAGATCATGCGCAAGACCTCACTGGACGAGCTGCCCCAACTGGTCAACGTGCTGCGCGGCGACATGAGCCTGGTCGGACCGCGCCCCGAGCGGCCCGAGTTCGTCGACCTGTTCGACATCCAGATCCGCCGCTACGGCGAACGCCACCGGGTCAAGGCCGGCATGACCGGCTGGGCCCAGGTGCACGGACTGCGCGGACAGACCTCGATCGCCGACCGCGCCGAGTTCGACAATTACTACATCGAGAACTGGTCGGTGCGGCTGGACTTCAAGATCCTGGTGATGACCGTGCTGGCAGTGCTGCGGCCCGGCGAGGACTGAGCCGGTTTCGCGGTCCCGTGCCACAGCGATGGGCTACATTGACGGCCGGGGTGCTCGCCAGGTGGGGGTTGTGGTCGCCATGAAGCCGGCGCATGTGGGGTTGATACCCGACGGGCTTCGACGCTGGGCCCAAGCCAACAACGTCACGCTGTTCGATGCCTATCGACGCGGCGCGGAGAAGGTCGTCGAGATCCTGCTGGCATTGCAGCGTAACCAGGTCCACACCGTCACGGTCTACAACCTGAGCCGCGCCAATCTGGGACGCCCCACCCACGAACTGGACGCCGTGTACGCCGCGTCGCTGCATTTCCTCACCGCGCTGATCCCGGCCCACTTCGATCCCGCCGGGTGCGCGGTGCGCGTCCACGGTGACCGCGGCGCCCTGCCGGCCGAGTTCGCCGCCGCCGCGGCCGCCGCCGAAGCAGCCATGACCGGCGAGGGCTTCCACATCAACGTCCTGGCCGCCTACGACGCCGCCGACGAACTGCGCGCCGCCCACCGGCGCGCCCAGCGCGACGGCCGCGACATCGCCGCCGCCTTCGAGATCGACGAGGTCGACCTCGTCATCCGGACCACCGCCGAGCCGCTACTGAGCGGATTCCTGCCGCTGCAAAGCCAATACGCCCAGCTGGTCTTCCTCGACACCCCGCTCAACGAGCTCACCGACCGGCACATCGACGACCTCGTCGAGCGCTACCGGGACTTCCCGCAGCGACGCGGACGCTGAACCATGGCCACCCGCGACCCGCTGATCATCGGCGCCGGCCCGGCCGGCCTCACCGCCGCGCTGGAACTGGTGCGGCGGGGAGTGACACCGCGGGTGTTCGAAGCGTCCCCGCAGGTCGGCGGTCTGGCGCGCACCCCCACCGACGGGGACTGGCGCGTCGACCCGGGTGGGCACCGGTTCTTCACCCGCAACGAAGACATCCACGATCTGTGGAAATCCCTGCTGCCGCATGACGAATGGCTGGCCGTCGGCCGGCGCTCGGCGATGCTGGTCGACGGTCACTACGTCCGCTACCCGCTGATCGGCCGAGACCTGTTGACCCAGATGGGCTACCGACGCGGTCTGCGCGGCCTGAGCAGCCTGACGTGGTCGCGGCTGCGGCGCAACCTCCGCACCAACGACCGCGTCGAGAACTTCCGCCAGTGGGGCGTGCGTGAATTCGGCAGGCACTGGTACGAGACCTTCTTCGACGGCTACGTCCGCAAGACCTGGCTCGCCGAACCCGAAGAGCTGACCAGCGATTGGGCCAACCAGCGCATCAAGCCGATCGGCTGGCGGCTGCGCCACGACCCGGCCACCCAGGACGTCTTCCGCTACCCGCGCTACGGACCCGGACAGCTGTGGGAGGCCGCGGCGGCGGCGCTGTCCGCGCGCGGTGCCGCCCCGACGCTGAATACCCCGGTGCACGCCCTCGGCTACGACGGTCGAACCTGGACGGCCACGTTCGCCGACGGCAGCACCACCACCGGGGATGCGGTGTTCTCCAGCATGCCGCTGCGGCTGCTCATCGAGGCCCTGCACCCCGCCCCGCCGCGGCACATCCGGGCGGTCGCCGCCGCGCTGCGGCACCGGTCGCTGATCACCGTCGCCGTCGCCGTCGGCGCTCACCACGACATCCCGTTCAACTGGATCTATACCCCCGGCAACGACTTCCACGCCGGGCGGATCCAGAACTACCGGCGCTGGTCGGACCGGCTCAGCCCGGCCGGCTTCGACGGCACGTTCCTGGGCTTCGAGTACTTCATCGCCCCCGGCGGCCACCTGTGGGACGCCGACGACGAGCACCTGACCGACCTCGTCACCGCGGATCTGCAGACCCTCGGCGTCGGCGCGGCCGACCTGCAGCGGGTGATGATCGTGCGATCGCAATTCGCCTACCCGATCTACGATCCGGTCCGCGACCGCAGCGTGGTGCGCATCCGGGACTATCTACGGCAGCACTATCCGTCGCTGTACCCGATGGGGCGCAACGGAATGCACCACTACGACAACCAGGACCACGCCATGCTCAGCGCGATGCGCAGCGTCGCACGCTGCTTCGGTGAGAACGTCGACCCGTGGCAGGTCAACACCGACACCGCCTACCACGAGAGCGGCGTGCTGCGGAGCTGAAACCCTACACGGGGCCGACGTCGCCGTAGGTCGCCGAACGCCACTGCGGAGTCGGCTCACCGGAATGGCGCCACGTCACGTCGATGGACCAGTTCACCGGCCCGTACGGTCCGCCCTGGACCACCACATCCGACCCGGTGGCGTCGCGCTCGCTGGTGTAGGTGACCTGCCCGACGTGAACATTGCGGCCCGCGATGCCCTCCTGCGGATTGCCGCCCCCGAACTCGACCGCCCACCAACTACTTCCGAGATGGTCGTCCATCGTCACCACGATGTCGTCGATGTCGACGTCGACAACCTGCAGCAGGCGCACCCCATAGCCCGCACCGGAGCCGCGGCCCGGCAGGTCTGCGGTGATGGTGCCGAACGAGGCGTCCCCGACCCGGAACAGCACCACCGCGGCGCTGTCGGCGCCCGAGGAGGACACCGCGCCGAACTGCACACCGGCGATGTCCTGGATCAGGATCCGGCCCGGCCCGACCAGCGTCAGTCCGTCCACCGTCAGGTTCGACGACGGCAACGCGTCGACGTCGAGCTGGTTGCGGATCTGGCCCGCACCGAACAGGTTGATGTCGGCGGCGTGCGCGGAGACCAGTCGCACGTTCTCGATCACCGAATCCCGCAGCGACGCCAACAGGATGCCGCCGTTACCGCCGACATTCGGTCCGTCGGCGTCCACCCCGGTCTCGGCGTCGATGTTTCGCAGCGTGATACCGGCGAGCGCACTGGTCACCGTCGGCGGGGTCTCCACCGCCACCGACCAGTTCTGCGCATTGCGGATCTCGATGTCACTGATCACCACACCGGAGAAATCCCACCACTTCGGGTCGTCGGTGCCGTCGATGTTGTTGGTGGCCAACACCACACCGGTCTGGACGTTGTCGATGGTGACATCGGAGATCCGGATGTCGCGCGAGGCCAGGCTGGTCCAGTCGCCGGGGCCGAGCGCCTTGGCGGAGTTGACGTGGAAGCCGAACTCTTTACCGGAGATGGTGACATCGCTGATGGTGATGTCGTAGCCACCCTGAACGCGGAACCCGTTGGCGCGCCCACCGGTCACGGTGACGTCGGTGGCGACCGAGCCGCCGTTGTTCCACTCACCGAGGCCGCTCTGGTTGAACGGGCCGTCGCCGGGACCGTACGTCCACGGCTGGGTGTCGTGATGGTAGGTGACGAACGCCAAACCGTCGTCCCCGGTGTCCTGCGCGGTCAAGCCGGTGACGGTGACCCGTCGGCTCGCGTTGACATGCAGCCCGTCGGCCAGGGTTCCGACCGCCGTCATGTTCGTCACCGTCACATCGGAGGCGCCCATCAACACCGCGCCGGTCTGCGGGGCATTGACGATGCGGGCGTTGACGATCGAGACGAACTCGACCTTGCCGGTCGACCCGGTCCACTGCGGTGGCGGAGGTGAATCCGAGGGCCAGCCCAGCACCGAGATGCCGTCGCCGAAGCTGCGATCCGAGGGCCGGGTGACCCACTCGATCGTCGCGTTGAGGATCGTCACATGCGAAGCGGCACCCTCGACCCGCAGACCGTGGCTGGTGCCGTGCCCGTTGGCGGCGAGGTTGTCCATCAGCAGCCGGGCACCCGGCGCGAACTCCACCGTGACGTTGGACAGTCCCTTGAGCAGCACCGCGGCGTTGCCGGCCGGATTCTGCTGCGCGAACCGGTAATCGCCCTCCGGGAAGTACAGCCGACCGCCGGAGGTCAGCGCCGCCTCGGCGGCCTTGATGGCGGCCGAATCGTCGGCGACACCGTCACCGACCGCGCCGTAATCGCGGACGTTCACCGTGGCCCCGCTCTGGGAGCTGGTGTGCGACAGCATGGTCGCGCCCTTCCCCGAACTCGGCGCCCCGGCGTCCAGGCGCCGCGCCCACGCCAGCAAGGCCGCCAGGAACGGTGAACCCGACCCGCGGCTCTGGTCGCCGCCCCTGAGCGCGTGCAGGAACTTCCCGACGAAGCTGACCGGGGTGGTGATTGCCGCGGCGGCGATCGGCGCGACGGCGGTGGGTACCGCTGCGGCAACTGGTGTCTGGCCGGCCGACCCTGACACGGCGTCGGTGGGTTCGGCGTCGGTGGGTTCGGCGTCGGTGGGTTCGGCTGTGGCGGTGTCCGTATCGGAGGTCAGGTTGGTGGGGGAGCCATGGTCGCGGCCCCCAAGGTCGGCGTCCGGGTTGGCATCCGGTTTGCCTTCGGTACCGGTTTCCTTGTCGGCGTCGGCGTCGGCGTCGGCGCCTGCGTCGGCGCCTGCGTCTGGGCCCGCATGCCCGTGCTCCGTCGGCTCGTGCTCTGTCGGGTCCGGGTCCGCCGGTTCGGCGGGCTCGGTGTCCTCGGACTCGGTGTCGGTGTCGGTGTCCTCGGGTTCGGTGTCGGTCGACCCGGAGTCGGCGGGTTCAGGGCCCTCCGACTCAGGGCCGTCTGACTCAGGGCCCGTCGACCGCGAATCGGGACCCGTCGATACCGACCCGCCGGCCGCCGCGGTCTCCGACGCACCGGCGGGGTCGGCGGCCGCCACGCCGTGGCCGGTGAGAGCCAACCCGATCCCCGCCGCGATGACCACCCCGCACACGCGGCATAGCTGCCTGTCCATCGCGGACCCCCGTTCAGTTGTCGCTCGCGTGAGTATGGCATGAATCACCCCGCCGGCCCGCCTGGACAGCGGCGAAAGGCCTTGGCGCCGAGGGGTTGTCACCGAAGCGTCACCGACGGGTTTGCCGGATGCCCGCGCCCGGCCGCAACGGCGCCCACCGGGCCGCGGGCCCGGCCGTGCCGCATTTGCCGGCTAACTGCGGAACAGGCTGGTCAGCCAACGCCCCAGCGCCGGCCGATACCGCGGACAGTCGCACAGCGCACAATCCGAGCCGGCCCGGTAATGCTGATGCGTCGAGCGCTCATGGCCACACCTGCAGTCCACGCAGGAGAATGTACGCGCCGGGCGGGCAAAGCCACCCCAACTCGGGTGCGATCGGGTGAATCCCCAGTACAGTGCTGCCGTGGGTTACCCGGAAAATGTGCTGGCCAAGGACGAACACGTCGTCCTGCACCGCCACCCGCACTGGGGGCGGCTGACCATCCCAGCCGTGGTCCTGATCATCGCGTCCGCAGCGGCCGCGTTCGTGGCCGGCTACGTCAACACCCTCAACTGGGACCAGAACGCCAAGAACATCGTGTTCGCCGTCATCGCGGCGATCTGGCTCATCCTCATCGGCTGGCTGTCGGTGTGGCCCTTCCTGAACTGGTGGACCACCCACTTCGTCATCACCGACCGCCGCGTCATGTACCGGCACGGCCTGCTCACCCGCGCCGGCATCGACATCCCGCTGGCGCGCATCAACAGCGTGGAGTTTCGGCACGGCATCGTCGACCGGATGTTGCGCACCGGAACCCTGATCATCGAATCCGCCTCCCAGGACCCGCTCGAATTCAAGGACATCCCGCGCGTCGAGCGAGTGCACTCGCTGCTCTACCACGAGGTGTTCGACACCTTGGGCTCCGAGGAATCGCCGAGCTGAATCTGCGCGCCCGCCGGCGCTGCCCTAGCGTGGCGGAGGTGTCCGACGACCGGCGACGCCCGTGACCCGTCGCCGCCGCTTCCTGGTTCCCACCTCGGTGGCGGTGCTGGTGCTGGTGCTGTTCCTCAACGGGGCCAGCGGAACCGTGCTGTTCGCCCACGCCCGAGCCGATCCGCTCACCCGCGCCGACGCCATCGTCGTCCTCGGCGGTGAACACGACGGCCGCGAGCAATACGGACTGGAACTGGCCGAACAGGGCTACGCGGGCACCGTGCTGCTGTCCAACCCGTACCACGCCAAGGACCGGGTGATGGCGAACGCCTGCCGGCCGCGCGCCGCCATCGACGTGATCTGCCGCAAACCCGAGCCGTCCACCACCCGCGGCGAGGCCATGATGACCCGCGAGCTGGCCGACCTGCACGGATGGCAGACCGTCATCGTCGTCAGCTGGCGCTACCACCTGCCCCGCGCCCGCCGGATCTTCGACCAGTGCTTCACCTCGCCGACCCGCAGCGTGATCATGCGCGACGTGCCCCGCGACTACCGGTTCTCGGTGGCCCAGTGGCAGTACACCTACCTCTACCAGTACGGGGGATGGGTGAAAGCCGAAGCGCTCGGCTGCGACTAACGCAACTTGCGCTCCAACGTGATGCCCGCCCGCAGCGCCAGATACCCGGCCAGCGCGAACGTCACCCCGACCGCGCAGAACACCAGCAACCGCCGGGCCACCCGCATCGCGGTCGGCAGGATCGCATCGCCGCCCAGCCACACCGGCCCCGCCGTGCTCACCGCCACCATGCTCGCCGCCGAACCGAGCACCCCGACCCCGACCAGCGCGGTCAGCGACGCCGAATGGGACTGCACGGCGAATGCCCCCAACAGCGCGCACACCACGGCCGTGCCCGCCAGCTGCCAGCGCGGCCTGCGAGCCAACAGCGCGCCCAGCGCGGTACCCGTCGCACCGCCCAGTGCGACCAGAAGCCAGGTCATCGGGCCCCCACCCGCGCGACCTTCCGGGCCCAGCCCAGCCCCGCCAGCAAGCCCGCGATCGCGGCGAGCGGCGTCAACGTCAGGAACGCGATCGACAACAGCGGCGGCTGACTCACCGTGAGCACCGCATACACGCTCAGACTGGCCGCGCTCGCACACCCGCCCAACACCACGGCACGCAGCGCCGACGTCCGCCCGGACGCCAGCACCACGGTGGCGACCAGGAACGCCAGCCCCACCGTCACGAGGGTGCAGACCAGCAGCTGATGCGGCCGCGGCCAGGCCTCCGACAGCGCGAACCGGATCAGCGCCCCGCCGGCCCCGCCCAGTGCGAGGGCCCACACCTGCGGCTGTGAGCGGCGGTGTCGGCCCGGCACGTCTTTCAGGTTATGTCTGGACCGTCGATTCGGCAGCGCCGGACACCTCCGACGGCACCGCCTAAGAGGTCTTCGACACCCTCGGTTCGACCGACTCTGCCTGCCGGGACGCCCGCCGGCGACGCGACAGCCGCATCGGGGTGACATTCGCCGCGTCACCGGTCGTCGCGGCCGGGGGATGGCGCAGCTCGTACTCGTCCTCGAGCGCCTCGGCGATACCGCCGCCGGTCAGCGTGGACTCCAGCGCCTTATCCGGATTGCGGGCGAACTCATCGGGGAACACGAAGCGGCGGAACGCCCAGAACCGGAACGCCATCTGCAGCAGGTTGCCGATGATGTAGGCCGAGATGAAATCGGCGATGTTCTCCGTCATCAGCGACACCATCGGCACGCGCAGCATCAGCACGTAACTCGACACCCACAGCGGGGCCATGCTCAACAGCACGCCCACCCCACTGACACCGAAGAACAACAGTGCCTCGTGATGGCGCTCACGGCCGCCGCGGTCGCGGAAGCTCCACTCCCTATTCAGGATGTAGGACGCGATCACCGCGACGATGCCGGCGATGATCTTCGCCGTCACCGGCTTGGGCTCCAGGATGGTCAGCTTGAGGGTGAAAAAAATCGCAGAGTCGATGACGAACGTGGTCGCACCGACGATGGCAAACTTGATCAGCTCGTGGTGCCGTTCGGCGTAGGGACGGATCGGCCGCGGCAGGCGGCGGATCGTCGCATCGGCAAAGGACACAAGGAGCCAGTTTACGTAACCGGCTGCCCAGATGCCGCATCGCTGTGTAACCGCAGGTCAACCCTGTGGCGCCGGTCATGTCACCATGTATGCGTGCCGCCGAACCCCGCCCGCGCCCATGGTCCCCGTCCCGTCGTGGCAATGATCGGCGGCGGCCAGCTCGCCCGCATGACGGCCCAGGCCGCGATCGCGCTCGGCCAGACGCTGCGCGTGCTGGCGGTCCGCGACGACGAATCGGCCGCCCAGGTCACCCCCGACGTGGTGCTGGGCTCACACACCGACCTCGACGCGTTGCGGCGCGTCGCGCAGGGCGCCACCGCGGTCACCTTCGACCACGAACACGTGCCCACCGAGCTGCTGGAGAAGCTGGTGGCCGACGGGATCAACGTGCTGCCGCCGCCCGCCGCGCTGGTGCACGCACAGGACAAGCTGGTGATGCGCCGGCGGCTGTCCGAACTCGGCGCGCCGGTACCGCGCTTCTCGGAGGTGTCGTCGGTCGACGACGCGGTGTCCTTCGCCGCCGAGGTCGGGCCGGTGGTGATCAAGACGGTGCGCGGCGGCTACGACGGCCGTGGCGTGGTGATGCCGGCATCGGCGGACGAGGTGCGCGCGGTGGTCGCCCAATACCTCGACGACGGGGTGCCGGTGATGATCGAGGAACGGGTACAGATGCGCCGCGAGCTGGCCGCGCTGGTCGCCCGCTCACCGTTCGGGCAGGGTGCGGCCTGGCCGGTGGTGGAAACCGTTCAGCGCGACGGCATCTGCGTCACCGTGCTGGCACCGGCGCCCGGACTGTCCGACGAGATGGGTTCGGCCGCTTCGGAACTGGCGCTGTCGGTGGCGTCGGCGCTCGGCGTGGTCGGCGTGCTGGCGGTGGAGCTGTTCGAAACCGTGTCCGGCGCCCTGGTGGTCAATGAGCTCGCGATGCGGCCGCACAACTCCGGGCACTGGACCATGGACGGTGCCCGCACCTCGCAGTTCGAGCAGCATCTACGCGCGGTGCTGGACTACCCGCTCGGTGACACCGCCGCGCTGGCCCCCACCGCGATGGGCAATGTGCTGGGAGCTGCCGAGACGCCCGCGATGTCGATGGACGAGCGGGTGCACCACCTGTTCGCGCGGATGCCCGACGCCAAGGTGCACCTCTACGGCAAGGACGAACGTCCCGGCCGAAAGATCGGACACGTCAACATCGTCGGGGGTTTCGAGTCGCCGGAGTCGTTGCGCGAACGCGCCGAACGCGCCGCGCACTGGCTGGCCCACGCCGAGTGGACCGACGGATGGGATCCGCACGGCGGCTGACGCGGTCGCGCCCAGGTGTAGGCGCGGTGTTGCGTCGCGCGGTGTTGCGTCGCGCGGTGTTGCGTCGCGCGGTGTTGCGTCGCGCGGTGTTGCGTCGCGCTCAGGTGTAGGCGCGGGTGTACTGCGGCGGATATGGCAGCGTCCGCCCCAGCGCGGCCGCCGCCTGCCGCGGCCACACCGGATTGCGCAGCAGCTCGCGGGCCAGAAAGACCGCGTCGGCCTGCCCACCGGCCACAATGCCCGCGGCCTGCTCGGCATCGGTGATCAATCCGACTGCGGCGGTTGGCATTTCCGTCTTCGCGCGGACCGCGTGCGCGAACGGTACCTGATAGCCCGGCCCGACCGCGATCGGCGCGTCGGGCACCATGCCGCCGCTGGACACGTCGATCAGATCGACCCCGAGTTCGCCGACCGCCGCCGCCAACTCGACGGTGTCGGCGACCGTCCAGCCCGGCCGCGGGTCCTCGGTGTCACCGGCGAGCCAGTCGGTGGCCGAGGCGCGGAAGAACAGCGGCAGATGCTCGGGCCAGCGGCGCCGCACCTCGGCGACCACCTCGGTGGCGAACCGCATCCGGTTGGTCAGTGAACCGCCGTAGCCGTCGGTGCGCGCATTGGCCTGCGGGGAGAGGAACTCGTGGATCAGGTAGCCGTGCGCACCGTGCAGCTCGAGCACCTCGAAGCCGGCGTACGCGGCGCGGGCCGCAGCCGCACCGAAGGCCTCCACCAGCGCCGCGATCTGCTCGCCGGTCAGCTCACCCGGTGCGGGCAGCCGACCGAACGGTATCGCGCTGGGCCCCACTGTGGGCCAGGAACTCTGCTCACGGTCGGGGTCCGGCCAGGGCCGGCCGGTGGAGCCCTTGCGACCCGCGTGCACCAGCTGGATGCCGGGCACCGCGCCCAGCGACCGGATGAAGGTGGTGAGCCGGCGCAGCGCGTCGGCCTGTGTGTCATTCCACAGGCCCAGGTCGTACCCGCTGCTGCGTCCCTGTGGGGCCACCGCGGTCGCCTCGACCATCACCAGCGCCGCGCCACCAGCGGCCCGCGCACCCAGATGCGCCACATGCCAATCGGTGGGCGTCCCGGTCCCGGGACCGTCGGGGACCGCGGCGAACTGCATCATCGGCGACATCCAGACCCGGTGCGCGAACGTCACCTCCCGCACCGTCAACGGATCGAACACGTGCGCCATGGTCACTCCCGCCCCGACCCACGTCCGAGGAACTCCTCGGCGGCGCGCACCAGCGCGTCGCGCCCGGGACCGTGAGCGACGGCGAAGCGACCCGGATCCGGCTCGGCCATGTCGAACGGATAGTCACTGCCACAGGCGATCCGGTTCGCACCGGCCACCTCCTGCAGCAGGCCCAGCTGCCGCGCGTCGTGGGTCACCGTGTCGAAGAACAACTCGCCGAACCCCGTCTCCGGCGGGATCTGTGACGACCGCCGCACGTCCGGGCGCGCCTTCCACGCATGGGTCCAGCGGCCCAGCAGCCACGGCGCGCACCCCCCACCGTGCACGAAACAGATTCGCAGACCGGGCAACTCGGCCTTCACCCCGCCCAGAAGCAGGCTCGCCACCGCCGTGGCGGTCTCCACCGGATTGCCGATCAGATTGGCCAGGTAGTAGCTCTGCCACTCGGCGCGTGGAAGCTGCATCGGATGCACCAGCACCGCCAGATCCAGCCGGGTCGCCTCGGCGAGCACATGCCGCAGGATGCCGGCATCCAACGACGTGCCGCCGACCAGGGGAGGGATCGCCACCCCCGAGATCAGCGGTGTCGACGTCAACGCCTCCAACTGTGTGGTGACGATCGCCGGGTCACCGAGCGCGACCAGGCCCAGCCCCGCCAGCGCACCGTCGGCGTCGTCGACCACCCGGGTCAGCGCCGCGTTGAACGACTCGGCATACGCCACGTCCTGCACATCGGCCCCCAGCGGGAACGCGAACGGCGGCGCGGACAGCACCCGAAGACCGATCTCCTTGGCCTCCATGTCCTTCCGGATCGCGGACACATCGCTCATCGCCGAGGTGGGTATCGAGAGCGGGATCTGATCGAGATAGAGCTCACCGTCGCGGTCATACATCGCCCCGAACGCCGCACCGGCCGGCAGCGCGAACAGCTCCGCCGGCAGCCAGTGGGCGTGAACGTCGATCAACCCGCTCATCGCGTCACCGGCAGTGGGCTGTTGGTGCTGTCGAGATGCTCGACGGTGGTGAACACCAACTCAGTGTCGCCGACGTTCTCGATATCGTGTAGCAGATACTCGCCCGGCCCGAAATGAAAATGCCGGGTCTCACCGGCCTGATAGGACACATCCCGGGTGGTGCCGTCGAAGGTGTGCTGGCGGCTGGTGCCGGCGTTGACCGCGGTCCAGAAATAGTCCAGCACATGGCGGTGCGCGTGCCAGCGCTCGCCCGGCGCCAACCGGATCTCCCACACCCGGACCCGGTCGTTCGCACTGAGCAGCCGCGACCCCACGTGCCCGTCGAACGCGTGCGCATCGAATTCGGCCTTGAGCCAGTCCGGCCAGCCCTCGAAATTCTCCGCCACCGTCGTGCCGGCCAGCGGCAGATCGGCCAGGAAGCTGTGTTCTGTCATCGTATGTGCCTGTCTCTAGAGGGTCAGATGCCGGGCCCGTACAACCCGAAACGCAGATCGGGGTCACCGGGAGTCCATGTGTTGCTGAACTGTGAGCGCTCACCCATCGCGACCACCCGTCGCAGCAGCGCGTCACTGAGCTGAAGTTGCGCGGGCTCCCACTTGGCCAGCGCGCCGGCGATGTCGCCGGGAGCGTCGGACAGCGCCGCCGCCATCGCCCACGCGTCCGCGGCGGCCTTGGCGGTACCGGCGGCGGCGTGCGGACGCGCCCCGCACGCGGCGTCGCCGATCAACGCGACCCGGCCCTGCGCCATCCGTGACGACCGGACATCGGCGACCACCTGAAGATACGGCTGCTCGGTGGCGAGCACCACATCGGCCACCGACGGTGAGAGCTGCTGCCTGGCAGCATCTTTGAGCTCATCGACGTAACGGTCCTGGACCTGACCGGGATGCAGCGACACCGGGGAGGTGAAACCGCGCTTGTCGGTCAGCAGCTCGCTGAGCTCCGGCCCCTCGGGGACGTTGCGGTACCAGACGTAGTTCATCAAGCGGTTTTCGGCGGCGGTGCCGTCCTCACCGGGAATCGGATACATGGTGATGTGCGAGTTCGGGACGACGTTGTAGGTGATGGCGTCGTCAAGGGCGGCACGGGTCTGCGGATCGAGATCGCGCACCGGGAACGTGCCCCGCCACCCCACATACCCCGAGTACCGCAGCCGGGCTGCCGGGTCGAAACGCTGCCGCGCCGCCGAGGTGATCCCGTCGGCGAACACCACCAGATCCGCCGACACCGTTCTGCCGGACACGAACCGGACCGTCGCGTGATCCGAGGTCTGGTCGAAGCCGCACGCGAACTCGCCGAGGTGGTAGGACCCGTCGCCCAGGTCGGCCAGCAGTGCCCGGTAGAACGTGCCCCACGACGTGTAGTCGTAGCGGCGCTCCTCCCGGAACTCCACCTGACCGTCACGGTTCAGGTACTGCACGAACCGGGTGGACGTGCTCAGGTCGTGCAGCGACTGCGAGCTGCGCTCGGTGAACCAGCGCACCGTGTCGGGTTGCAGCACGATGCCGCTGCCGCGCCCGTCCAGTGCCGACGGGGTGCGCTCGTAGACGTCGACGTCGAAACCGAGATCACGCAGCAGCAGCGCTGCGGTGAGCCCGCCGATCGAACCGCCGACCACTGCGGCAGTGGCGCCTGAATAGGGTTGCGTTGCGGTCATTTTCCGCTCTTCTCTGACTCGATGGGATGTTCGTCGGCGTGGGGCTCGGCCGGCAGTGGCAGGCCGCGGGTTTCGGGGGCGAAGGCCAGCCCGACCAGTGCGATCAGGCCCAGCGCGGCGACCGAGGCGGTGGCCAGACCCAGGTTCCCGCCGAACCACGAGGTGGCGATGATGCCCGTGACCAGCGGTCCGAATGCGGTGACGCACCGGCCCGCGCTGTTGCACAGCGCCAGCGCCGTGGCCCGCACGCTGACCGGGAACAGTTCGGGCCCGTAGATGAAGGTGCCCGACAGCGCGCCGAACAATCCGAACCCGAGAATCGGCATCGCGAACAGGAATTCGGTGTAGCTGCGGTCGAATCCGAACGTCAGCACGATCGCCGATGCCGAGACGGCGAAGCACAGCGCGAAGGTGCGCCGGCGGCCGAACGCGTCGGCCAGGAAGCCCCACATCGCGTAGCCGACGATGCCCCCGGCGTTGAACAGCATCGACGCGATCGCCACCCGGTGATCGGCCATCTCCTTGGTCAGCCCGTCGGCGGTGGTGAACTGCCGGATGATCTGCGGGTACCACGTCGACACGCTCCAGAAGGCGATCAGCGAGCCCGTCGCCAGCGCGGTGCACACCAGCGTCGGCTTCAACAGCGGCGCGGTGAACAGGCGGCGCAACACGAACTGGTCGTGGGCGACGGTGCGACCCAGGCGCTTGCGCTCCCTGCGGGCGCGATTGTGGGCGTCGAACTCCTCGGGCTCGGGCACGTAGCGCCGGATGAACCACACCAGCAGCGCCGGCACCGCGCCGAGTGCGAGCATCGGGCGCCAGCCGTAATGACCCAGCACGGCGTATACCGCTGCGGCGGCGAAGAATCCGCCCGCATAGCCGCTCATCATGATGCCGCCGGCGCGGGCCCGGTAGCGGTTGCGCCAGGTTTCGGCGATCAGCGCCGCCCCCACCGGAGCCTCGACGCCCGAGCCGACGCCGGCGATGAACCGCAGAATGCCGAGCTGCCACCAGGTGTCCGAGAACGCCGCCAACGCGGTGAACACCGCGTAGGTCAGGATGCCCAGCGACAGCACCCGGGTGCGGCCGAAGTAGTCGGCCAGTACGCCGAACATGATGCCGCCGACCGCCCAGCCGAGCAGGAACAACATGACGGTGATGCCGCCGTAGAGGCCGATGCTGCCGGCGACCGGTTCGATTCCACTGTGGGGCAGCAGCTCGGACATCGTCGGTCCGAGGACCAGCACGTAGAGGCTGGCCGCGAAGCCGTCCAAGCCCCAGCCCAAAGTGGTGCCAGCCAGCACCAGCCACTGCACGCGGGTGATCTCCCCGCGCCAACCGGTGCGTCGGTCCGCGCCGGAGTCAGTCTTGGTCGTCACTGGAGTTCTCCTTCAGTTCAGCCGGGTGTCGGTGGCGGCGCCGTACCAGTCGACGGGGGTGGCCGCCGTGCGCACCACGACCGTCTTGACCCACGAGAAGTCATCGAAAGACTCGGTGCCGGCGTCCTTTCCGATCCCGGACTCCTTGACCCCGCCCCAGGGCAGCGACGGTTCCAGCCGGTGATGGTCGTTGATCCAGACCATGCCGGCGATGATGTCGTCGGCGACCCGGTGCGCCCGGGCGACGTCGGTGGTCCACACGCCGGCGCCGAGGCCGTAGAGGTTGTCGTTGGCCATCGCGACCGCATCGGCCTCGTCGTCGAACGGAACGACCACGGCCACCGGGCCGAAGATCTCCTCCCGCGCCACCGTCATGGCCATCGTCGCGTCCGCGAAAACGGTTGGCGGGACGAAGAAACCGTCCTGTAGCTCGGTCGGCAGGTCGCGGGCGGCACCGCCGGCGACCAGCCGCGCGCCCTCGTCCACGCCGGTGCGGATCAGTGCGGTGATCTTGTCGCGTTGACGCGCGCTGATCACCGGGCCCATCTGGGTTTCCGGCGATGCCGGATCCCCGACCCGGATCGCGTCGGCGCGTGCGGCCAGCGCGTCGACGAACTCGTCGTAGATGCCGCGCTGCACCAGGAACCGCGAACCCGCGACGCAGGACTGGCCCGCGGCGATGAACGCCGAGAACGCCGCCCCCTCGGCGGCCACCGTCGGATCCACGTCGTCGAACACCACTACCGGGGTCTTACCGCCGAGCTCGGCGGTCATCCGGGCGAACCGCGCGGCCGTCGCCACCGACGCCGAACGTCCGGCCTCGGTGCCGCCGGTCAGGGTGATCTTCGCGACGTCGGGATGTTCGGTGAGTGCCACCCCGGCCTCGCGGCCACCGGTCACCACATTGACCACGCCGTCAGGCACCCCGGTGTCGGCGAGGATGTCGGCCAGCTCGAGCGTCGTCAGTGGGGTCAGCTCCGAGGGCTTGACCACGACGGTGTTGCCGTTGGCCAGCGCCGCGGACAGGCTGCGGGCCAGGATCAGCATCGGATGGTTGAACGGGGTGATGATGCCGCACACGCCCAGCGGCCGTCGGCGCTGATAGGTCAGATACGGGCCGTCTCCGGGCAGTACCGCATTGCGTTGAGCGGCAAGCAGTCCCGCGTTGTAGCGGAACCACTCCGGCACCCGGGAGAGCTGAGCGCGGGTCTCGGTGATCGGCCGGCCGTTGTTGCGGGTCTCCAGGCGGAACAGGCGCTCGGAGTTGTCCTCGATCGCGTCGGCGACCTTCAGCAGGAGCTTGGCGCGCTGGCTGCGGACCAGCTGCGGCCACGGGCCGGAATCGAAGGCGGCGCGGGCGCGGGAGACGGCGGCGTCGACGTCGGCGGCGGTGTGCTCGGCGACGGTGGCGATCACGGCGGCGGTGGCCGGATCCAGGATGTCGCGTGTCTGGCCGCCGGCGCCGCGGGCCGGCGATGGTGTGACCGAGGTTACTAACGTCATGTGTGTGAGTGTCGCCATCGGTGCGTCCGACATCAATGTTCTTGGCAACACAGTGCTGAGTAATTCTGTGTGCGTGGGGACATGCTCGGTGCGGGGTGGCGCCGGCTCGTGAGTAAAGTGCTGCCGTACGCCGACGGATGGGATGACACGACATGACGCCTCGGGTGGGCTTGATCATGGGCAGCGACAGCGACTGGCCGGTGATGTCGGAGGCCGCTGAGGCCCTGGCCGAATTCGACGTGCCGTTCGAAGTCGGCGTGATCTCCGCACACCGCACACCGGGCCGCATGTTGTCTTATGCCGCCGAGGCCGCGGGTAGGGGACTCGAGGTGATCATCGCCGGTGCCGGTGGCGCGGCACACCTTCCCGGCATGGTGGCGTCGGCGACACCGCTGCCGGTGATCGGGGTGCCGGTGCCGCTCGCCCGGCTCGACGGTCTCGACTCGCTGCTGTCGATTGTGCAGATGCCGGCCGGGGTGCCGGTGGCCACGGTGTCGATCGGCGGCGCGCGCAACGCCGGGCTGCTGGCGGTGCGTATCCTCGGGGCTGCGGATCCTAAGCTGCGGGAACGCATGGCGGCATTCCAAGGGTCGCTGGAGCAGATGGTGTTGCACAAGGACGAGGCGCTGAGGCAGAAGCTGCTGGGGGAGTAGCCCTGGGGCCTGGGGCCTGGGGCCTGGGGCCTGGGGCCTGCCGGTCTGCCGGTCGGCCGTTGAGACTGCGGTGAGGGTGGAGAAGTTCGAGTGGGGCCCGCCGTGGGTGCAGTCTCGACGCCCGTCCGCCCCGCTGATGCAGTCTCGATGCCCGTCCGCCCCGCTGATGCAGTCTCGATGCCCGTCCGCCCCGCTGATGCAGTCTCGACGGGCCTCGGCCAACATCGAAGTGAGCCTGTGGACAATCCTGCAACCAGCATTCCGGTAATGGCAGGGCTCTGCCGTTGAGACTGCGGCGAGGGCGAAGAAGCTCGAGTAAGGCCCGCCGTGGGTGCAGTCTCGACGGGCCCGTCCGCCGCTGGTGCAGTCTGGAGGGCCTCAGCGCCTCGCGGCCTGTGGATAACCCGGGCGGCGCCGGTCCGACTTTTGACAGTCTGCGGTGATGGGAGTGTTCATCGGCAGCGAGGCGGTGCGCCGCGGTGAGCTCACCCGCCATGCGTTACGCGCTCATCACCGTAAGCTCCTTCCCGACGTCTACGGGCCTCGATACGGGGAGCCGAGCTTGGCCGATCGGACCACGGCGGCATGGCTGTGGTCACGCCGACAAGGCGTGATCGCCGGTCTGGCGGCGTCGGCTCTGCTTGGTGCCAAATGGGTAAAGGCCGACGCTCCAATCGAATTGAATTGGCCCAACCATCGCGCGCCGGCAGGGGTGGTCACCCGCTGGGACACATTGCTCGACGACGAGGTCATGCGCGTTCGCGGCATGGTTGTCACCACACCAGTGCGAACAGCCTTCGATCTCGCCCGACGGGGAGTTGTCGGCGAAGCCGTCGCCAGACTCGACGCGCTGGCGTATGCGACGCACTTCAAAGCCGACGATGTCCTCGAACTGGCGCAGCGTCACCCACGCAATCGCGGGCTCCGGCGTCTGGACGAGGTGCTGGCCCTCGTCGACGCCGGCGCCCAGTCACCGCAGGAGACCAAACTGCGACTGTTTCTGATGGAGGAAGGCTTCCCCCGGCCCACCACACAGATTCCGGTGCTCAGTTCGGCCGGCTATCCGAGGTACTTCCTCGACATGGGTTGGGAAGACCTCAAGGTCGCAGTCGAATACGACGGCGAGCACCATCGCAATGACCAGACCGCTTATCGCAACGACATCGTGAGGTTGGAGTACATCCAGTCGGCTGGGTGGATCGTCGTCAGGGTCGTCGCCCGGACAAACCCGAAGGACATCGTTGCGCGGGTGGCGGCAGCCCGGGCGTTGAGACTGCGGTGAGGGCGGCTTCGGGCGTTGAGACTGCGGTGAGGGTGGCTTCGGGCGTTGAGACTGCGGTAAGGGCGAAGAAGTGCGAGTAGACCTCGCCGCTACTGCAGTCTCAATGCCCGTCGACCCCACGGCCCATCAGTCTCGATGCCCTGACCAGTGCCCCTGACCCAACGCCCTGACCAGTGGCCCTGACCCAACGCCCTGACCCAACGCCCTGACCAGTGCCCCTGATCCAGTGCCCGTGACCTAATGCCGTCGACCTCAATGCCCATCGTCGGTTGCGGGAAGGGTTAGGTGCGACCGAGACCCACACGCCCAGCCGCCAAGCATGCTCCGGCGCGAGTGCTGACGCCGCGAGACGACAATGACGCGGCGGTCAGGCATAGCCGAGCGCCCGGTTCTCTTCCTGGATCCTGACGCGCAGCACCGCGGCGTTGGCAAGGGTGAACACGACGGCCGTCCACCATGCGGAGTGCACCAGCGGCAGAGCGGCCACTTCGACCGCCACCGCCGTGTAGTTCGGATGGTGGATGAGACGGTACGGCCCGCGACGAACCAGGGGTGCCCCCGGTATCACGATGAGCCGCGGATTCCAGTGCCGGCCCAGCGTCGCGACGCACCACCACCGCATGGCCGTGCTTGCGACCACCAGCGCCACCATCGGCCATCCCAACCACGGGAGAAACGGGCGGTGCTGGGTGGCCACCTCGGCGACACATGAAACCAGAAGCAGCGCATGCATGCTCACCATCACCGGGTAGTGGCCCTGGCCGAACTCCCGGCCGCCGTGGGCAAATGACCACTGCGCGTTGCGGCGTGAGACGGCCAACTCCACCAAGCGCTCGGCGCCGATGAGCAGGATGAACAGGTAGTAGATCATCGTCGCTCCTACCAGCTCAGCAGCAGCAGCTCGAAACTGAACCCCGGACCCATCGCCAGCATCACGCCGAACGATCCAGAAGGCGGTGGCTCCTGCACCGTCCGCCTGAGGACGTCGAGCACCGACGCCGACGAGATGTTGCCGTGCTCACGCATCGAATCCCAGCTGTGCCGCAGGGCGTCCACCGGCGGGCGCACCGCGCCGTCGATCGCCTCGAGCACCTTCGGTCCGCCCGGGTGACACACCCACGTCGCGATGTCGTCGATGGTCAGACTATGTTCACCGAGGAATGCGTTCACCTCGTCAGCGAGATGGTTCTGCGCCATGGCCGGGACCTCCCGCGACATGACCAGTTGAAATCCGGTCGAGCCGACGTTCCAACCCATCACGTCGACGGTGTCGGGGAACAGTCGGCTGCGGGTCGCGACGACTCGCGGACCTGGTTGCGGCGTAGCTGGACTACGTTGTGCACCAACGGAAACCACCGCTGCCGCGCCGTCGCCGAACAGGCACAGGCCGATCAGCGCGGGTATCGAGGTGTCGTCGCGTTGCAGCGTCAACGAGCACAGCTCGACCGACAACAGCACCGCGACCTGGTCGGGGAAGCCGCGCAGATAGTCGTGCACTCGTGCCAGACCGGCGGCGCCTGCGACGCAGCCCAGGCCGAAAAGCGGGAGACGTTTGACGTCGGGCCGCAAGCCCACCCTGGTGAAGATCCGCGCGTCCAGAGTGGGTACCGCAACCCCGGTGCTCGAGACCGTCACGATGGCATCCACCTCGGTGGGATCGAGGTGGGCGTCTGCCAGGGCAGCCTCGACGGCCTGGGCTCCGAGATCGGCCGCCACTTCCAGGTAGGCGGTATTCGCTTCGGTGAACCCGGTGAGCTCGGGGTAGCGGTGCACTGGCAGCGCGAGGTTGCGGTGCTCGACGCCGCTGGACCGGGAGAAGCGGGTGAACGCCGGATCGGTGAAATCGGTGAGTGCGGCGGCCACTTCCTCCTGGGCGTAGCGGTGCTCGGTGAACGCGACTGCCGTGCCGGCGATATGCGCAGCGTCGGGAAATGGCAGTCGTCCACGTAGGGGTGGGGCGAGAAATGAGGTATCAGTCATGCGAATCAAAACGGAACAGAGTGGCGCCGCTAGTTCAATTCGCAGTCGTTCGTGAAATTGTCCACATTGGGCCGGGGTGTGCATAATGCGGTGGTATAAGCCCAGATCAGAGGGTATTTCTGTGAATTAATACAGGTAATTACCGACGGATTCGCAGAAATGCGGAGATTCCTGAACAATTGCTCGGAGTCGATCCTTCGGGCATCGTGACTCACCCGGCATTGCTCCGCAGATCGGCGCGCACTGAAGACGGAGCGCACAACGGGAGCGTCACTCGGACTGCGGCTCAGGGCTCGACCACACCTGCCATACGGGGAAGGCCCGGGCAGTCGCGTACGAGGGGTTCTCGCAGTATCGAGTCGCAGCCGTTCTACGAAAATTGCCTGGGCAAATATTGACGGGTCGCATTACGCCGGCCGGGATACAGCGGCCACCGGTCCAACGTGACATCGGTCACGTGGCGCCGTCTGCCGGAGAAAACGATGTCGCCGGAGAGAACGAAGTCACCGGAAAAGACGATGTCGCCGGAGAAAACGATGTCACCGGCACAGAACTACGACGCCCGCAGCACCACAATCGGCTCGGCGGACTGCACCGCCGCGGCGGCCTGAACGTGCCCGGTCTGCGCCGCGTGCATGCCTGCGTCGACAACCGCGGAGGCGCGCAGCCAGCGCGGAGTAGCGTTCCACCCACACTCACAATGCGCGGTACGGCGGAAGGCGGGGCCCTCGATGTACACCTGCATGTCTCTGACGGTACCCACGGACGCTGAGAGCGAACCAACTCGCGGACTGAGCTTTTCCTGAGAGCCGGCTTCGCCCCGCGTCGCGGGCAGGCTAAAGTTACTGATGAGTAGCAAGGAGATGAAGATGGCTAGTTGGGGCGGAAATCCGTCGTTCGATCTGTTCCAGTTGCCCGAGGAACACGAGGAGCTGCGGTCGGCGATCCGCGCGCTGGCGGAGAAGGAGATCGCTCCGCACGCCGCTGACGTCGACGAGAACTCGCGCTTCCCACAAGAAGCGCTCGACGCACTGGTGGCCTCCGGCTTCAACGCGATACACGTGCCGGAGGAATACGACGGTCAAGGCGCGGATTCGGTCGCGGCGTGCATCGTCATCGAGGAGGTCGCCCGGGTCGACGCGTCGGCGTCGCTGATCCCGGCGGTCAACAAGCTCGGCACCATGGGCTTGATCCTGCGCGGCTCCGACGAACTCAAGAGCAAGGTGCTGCCGTCGATTGCCTCCGGTGAGGCGATGGCGTCCTACGCGCTGTCCGAACGCGAGGCGGGCAGCGACGCAGCCGCGATGCGCACCCGCGCCAAGGCCGACGGCGACGACTGGATCCTCAACGGCACCAAGTGCTGGATCACCAACGGCGGCAAGTCCTCCTGGTACACCGTGATGGCGGTGACCGACCCCGACAAGGGCGCCAATGGCATCTCGGCGTTCATGGTGCACGTCGACGACGAGGGCTTCACCATCGGGCCCAAAGAACGCAAGCTCGGGATCAAGGGCTCACCGACCACCGAGCTGTACTTCGAGAACTGCCGGATTCCAGGCGATCGCATCATCGGCGATCCCGGCACCGGCTTCAAGACCGCGCTCGCGACGCTGGACCACACCCGTCCCACCATCGGCGCCCAGGCTGTCGGTATCGCGCAGGGCGCCCTCGATGCGGCGCTGGACTATGTGAAGGACCGCAAACAGTTCGGCAAGTCGATCAGCGACTTCCAGGCTGTGCAGTTCATGCTCGCCGACATGGCGATGAAGGTCGAGTCCGCCCGGCTGATGGTGTACTCGGCTGCCGCGCGAGCGGAGCGCGGTGAGGGCAACCTCGGGTTCATCTCGGCGGCGTCGAAGTGTCTGGCGTCGGATGTCGCGATGGAGGTGACCACCGATGCCGTGCAGCTGTTCGGCGGTGCGGGCTACACCGTCGACTTCCCGGTCGAGCGGATGATGCGCGACGCCAAGATCACCCAGATCTATGAGGGCACGAACCAGATTCAGCGTGTGGTGATGAGCCGCGCCCTGCTGAAGTAGGGCCTCTTCGGGGCGTTGGCTCGCGAGCTTGGCGCTGTGGCCCCGCGAGGGTGCATCCTCGGTAGTCCCGCGCACCGGGGCGCTACCGTCAGTGCACTTTCGGCGCGCCGTGGGTGGTTCGGCGTTGGCCGTGGGCGCCGGGGTCCCGCGGTGGCTATTCTGCGGCGCGCAGATGGGTGATATCGCCTGCCGACACCGTCATCGTCGTCCCGGCCTCGTTGATCTGCAGTCGTCCGGCATCATCGATCCCCGTTGCCATGCCGACGATCTCGGCACCACCGGGCAGCGTGGCACGCACCTGGGTGCCGACGGTGGTGCTGAGGTTGCGGTAGTCGGCGGCGACCCCGTCATCGCCGGCCCGCCAGCGGCGCACCTGCGTGCTGAGTTCCTGCAGCACCGCCGCGGTCAGCACGCTTCGATCGGCGTCATGGCCGAGCATTCCCAGCGATACCGCGTTCGGGTCGGGTAAGTCATCGTCGGTGAGGCTGACGTTCAGGCCGAGGCCGACGACGATCACCGGCGCGGACACCTCGGCCAGAATTCCGGCCAGCTTCCGGGTGCCGACCAGAATGTCGTTGGGCCACTTGACGCCCGCGTCGACGCCGTAGTCTTCCCGGACGACGTGCGCCACGGACAGGCCGGTCAGCAGCGGTAGCCAACCCCACCGTTCCGCCGGCACACCGGTGGTGTCCACCCCGACCGACATCGAGATCTGCGTACGCGGCGGTGCCGACCAGCTCCGACCGTGCCGACCGCGCCCGGCCGTCTGATGCTCGGCCAGCAGCACCACCCCGGCGACGTCTTCCCCGGCGGCCGCACGCGCGATCAGGTCTGCGTTCGTCGAGCCGGTCTCCTCGACGACATCGATCTGCCGCCACTCGGTTCCCGAGATGGCGGCGCGGAGCTCGTCAATGTTCAGTGGCGGACGCACAGCGTCGAGCGTAGCGGTTGGCTTCGTTTGGCGGCCTGCTCGAATTCGGGAGGTGGTCGAATCCGGTCGGGGAATCTCGCGTCAGACGGGCCGGTCGAGCGGCACCTGGCGGTCGGGCTATCGCGCGGATTGGGGTGGCAGGTCGGGATCCGACGTTGCCGCGTTTGCAAGGGTCACGGTCTCGAAAGCCTGGGATCGTTCCGCGTGGACGGCCGTTGCCCGGTTGAGCGCATCGAAGCCCCACACGAATGCCACCATCGCGGCGAGGGCCCACGCATTGCCGAACGCCCACTCCCAGGCGGTTGCCGCGGGAGCCGTCACCAACCAGTACGCGGCGATGCTGACCAGCGGATATCCACATAACACCGAGAAACGGCCGGCGTCGCTGGCCAACCAGCCAGGATGCCGGCGATTCCGCAGATGCCACGCCGAGAGCACTGTCACCAGCACGATCGCTGTGATGGTCGACTCCATTGACGCCCCCTGCCCCGACAACCCCTTGGTGTTTCACACTGCAAGGGTCTCAGTTTGCCAGTTCCGAAGACGTCCGCCACGTGGCCGTGGGCTGCATGATGGTCGAAAACATCCTGGCTGGAACAAACGATAAGGTCAGAGTGGCGGTTGCGTCAACGATCGGTTACAAAACCCGTCATTTGTTTGCCCGGGCTAATTGTTCGCTGAGGCGGTAGGTCAGCGTCAAGTTGTCAGTTCTGTGGCAGATGTGACGGGTGAGGCGACGCTGGACGCATCGATTCTCGACGGGCCTGGCAGGTCCGGCCTGGCCGGTCCGGACCCGCCTGGCACGGTCCGGCCTGGTCCGGCCCGCTCCGGTCCGAAGAGAAGAGTCATGCCACGGGGTCAGAACCGAACGCTGCCCGTCGCGGGCTCGATGGTCTCCATCCGCGCCGCCGACCTCGCGTGCTCGGCGGTCACCGCGTTGAGCGCGTTGAATCCCGCCACGAACGACAGCACGGCGGCCAGCGCCCACGCATTGCCCATTGCCCACTCCCAGGTGGTGGTCCCCGGCGCGATGGTCAGCAAGTACGCGGCGACCGCGACCAAGGGATAACCACACAGGATGAAGAAGCGGCCGTCCGCACTGGCCTGCCAGCCCGCATGCCGCCGGTTACGGAGATGCCAAGCGCCCAACAGAGCGACGACCACGATCGCAGCGGTAATCGACAGCATCGGCGGTCCTCCCCGCGCTAAGGGCTCCACGTCCAGCGGAAGGAGCCCGACTTCGCCAAGACTTCGCCAAAACCGTCCGAGTCCGGCAAATGCAAGTATGCGCGACCAATCTGTGAACAGCGTGAGGCTTCAGAAACGATATGGTCACAGAGACGCGCGCGTCAATTTCTCGGTCTCGCGCCTGCGCTCCAGCAGCCCCGGATCAGGGTTTGCCACAAGCACCAGCGACGCGCCGACCACGTACAACGCGAGCAGCTGTTGCACCACATCGTCGCCGCTTTCCCACGCCGCGGACGACATCACCCGATCGCTCCCGGTCAGTTCCTGCGCCGACGCCGACGCCCGCGCCGCCGCGAGCACCTCGTCGGCCGACCGGCCGTCCAATGCCGGCCCCGGTGACCGCTCCGGCACGATCTGGTCGCCGTGCACGCGCACCGCGGTCGCATAATCGGTCAGCCCGACCGGCAGGTCGGGCACCGGCTTGCCGAACGGGTCCAGCGACAGCACCGCGACCTCACCGACGCCGACACTGGCGTCGGCGTCGTCGATCCGGTCGGCCGTACACAATGCGATGTCGGCATCACCGCCGAAGACCGCCTCCGCGCCGATCCACCAGATCCCGAACAGCACCGCCGCGGTCTGCCAATGTGCGGGCAGCAGCACCGCAACCCGGCTGCCCGGGGTGGCGCCGAGTTCGTCACGCAGCAGGTTGCCGGTCTTGGCCGCCCAGTTGGCCAGCGTCGCCGTCGAAAGCTCGATGCGCTCCCCGGTGGCGTCGTCGTAATAGGTGATCCGCGGCCCGGCCGGGTTGGCGGCCATCAACGGGTCCAGGATCGCCGAGCTGAGATTGGTCATATCAGTTGACGCACTGGGGGTCGTTGGAGCCGGCGGTGATGATCGGCGACGGTGCCGGCACCGCCTCGCCCGCACCCGAAAGCATCCCCGACGTGGAAGGGTCAGCGCCCATCAACGTCACATCGGTGCCGTCCAGACCCGAACCGGGTCCGGTGTAATCGGCCGACAGCACCACCCGCACCGCCCCGGGCGGCACCTCGGCGTTCGCCACCACCGGCAGACCACCCAGTTCCTGGGCGACCGCCTGCGCTCCCAGATCCTCGGTCTCGGCGGCCTGCACCTGGCTGTTCGTCACCTTGGCGCCCTCGTTGTTACCGACGTGGCCCTGCGTGAAACCCTTGCCGGTCAACACATATGCCACCGCAGCGGCCAATCCGTTGATGTCGGTGTCGTTGACGACCTCGACGGTGGTCTTGTCGTTGCTGTAGGTCAATTCCTCGGTCTTGCCCTCGTCCTGGTCGTGCAGCAGCCCCGTGACCCAGTCCTTGACTGCCGACGGATCCACCCGCACCACGCTCTGCATACCGTCGTCACTCCAGCCCGCCTCCTCCAGGATCGGGATGGTCGCGAACGCGACGTTGCCGCCGGACAGCTTGGTCAGCTGCTCGGCGAAATCCATGATGTTCCAACCATCGGAGAGCACCACCGAGCGCTGTACCGCGTTCTCCAGATTGCTCAATGTGGTCGGGCTCGACAACGTCTTACTCGAGATCACCTCGTGCGCCAGCGACGCCATGAATGCCTGCTGGCGGGTGACCCGATCCAAATCGCCGCGCGGCAGGTCGTGGCGCTGCCGCACGAAGGCCAACGCTTGCGCGCCGTTGAGACGCTGCCAGCCCGCGGGGAAATCGGCGCCCGAGAGCTGTTCGTAGACAGGGTTGTTCAGGCACACATTGACACCGCCGAGGGCGTCGGTGATCAACGCGAAACCCAACAGCCCGATCTCGGCGTAATGGTCGACGGTCACACCGGTCAGATTGGCGACCGTCTTGATCAGCTGCTCACGACCGGCGGCCTGTGCCTCGGGCTCGGCCGCATCGGGATCCACGCCCTGTTGTTCGACGAGCTCTTTCATCTTCTCCAGGTGCACCGAACCGTAGACACCGTTGATCTTCATCTTGCCGAGACCAGGCGACTCCACATAGGAGTCCCGGGGGATCGAGATGGCCGTCGCGGACTTCCCGTTGTTCGGGATGCGGATCAGGATGATGGTGTCGGTGTTGGTGGACACCTCGTTGCCGGCGCGCAGCATGGCGCGCTCCTCGTCGCTCAACGGATTGCCGTGCGCATCGGTGCGGCTGTCGGCGCCCACCAGCAGGATGTCGATCGCCCCGTCCTCGCCACCCTCACCGAGAGCGACCGGACTGATGTGGTTGATCCCCGACTCGAACGACCGGATCTTGCCCCAGGCGACGCCCGTTCCGATGACGACGACGACTGCCATGGCCACAGATATGGCGCGGACCAAGTGAGCAGCAGGCATCCGCCCAGGTTACTGGCGAGCAGGCCGCATTCCGGGCAGCCAGAACCGGCGTGCCAAACTCGTGATGTGACGGGCCGAATCGTAATTTCCGGAGCTGGGGGCCTGGTCGGGCGCGTGTTGGCAGGTCAGGCGCGCCAGGCCGGTCACGACGTGGTGGCGCTCACATCCGCCGAATGGGACATCACCGACCCTGCCGCCGCCGCGCGGGTCGTCGGCGCCGGCGACATCGTCGTCAACTGTGCCGCCTTCACCAAGGTCGACGCCGCCGAAGCCGAACCCGACCGTGCCCGCGCGGTCAACGTCGTCGGCGCCGGCAACGTCGCGCACGCCTGCGCGCAGGCCGGCGCATCCCTGATTCACATCTCCACCGACTACGTCTTCAGCGGCGCGTTCGACGGAGCGACGCCGCACCCCTACGACATCGACGACCCCACCGGCCCGCTGTCGGTTTACGGACGCACCAAGCTCGACGGTGAGCGGGCAGTGCTCGACGCTCTGCCTGAGGCGTACGTGGTGCGCACCGCGTGGATCTACGAAGGCGGCGACGGATCGGACTTCGCGGCCGTGATGCGGCGGGCAGCCCTCGGCGGCGACAGCGTCGACGTGGTCGCCGACCAGATCGGCTCGCCGACCTACGTCGCCGACTTGTGCCAGGCCCTACTGCAGGTTGCCGCCGGCTCGGTCCGCGGGCCGATCCTGCACGCCGCCAACGCCGGCGCGATCAGCCGATTCGAGCAGGCCCAGGCGGTGTTTGCCGAGCTCGGCGCCGACCCGGCCCGGGTGCGACCCGTCGGCAGCGACCGGCATCCACGTCCCGCCCCGCGCCCCCCGTACTCGGCGCTGTCCTCGGTCAAATCCGCCGAAGCGGGGCTGACCGCGCTGCGACCCTGGCGTGAAGCGCTGGCCGAGGCGCTCGCCACAGCCGCCGGGTAGCTACTCTCTACGCCGTGGAACTGGTGATGCCCGCGTGAGCGACGAACTGTATGTCGTGACGGTGACATATTCACCGGGCTCGCACCTCGACCGGTTCCTCGCCACTTTGGCGCACGCGACCGACCGCCCGGTCACCGTCATCATCGCCGACAACGGTTCCACCGACGGCGCACCCGAAGAAGCCGTCGAGCGCTACCCGTTCGCCAAGCTGTACCGGACGGGCGCCAATCTCGGTTACGGCACCGCCGTCAACCGCGCCGTCGCCGAATACGGGCTGACGTCGCGCTCGGAGATGTTCATCGTGGCCAATCCCGACGTGCAGTGGGGGCCACGCAGCATCGACCTGCTCCTGGACGCCGCGGGCCGCTGGCCGCACGCCGGATCGCTGGGTCCGCTCATCCGCGACCCCGACGGGACGGTGTATCCGTCGGCGCGACACCTGCCGTCGATCATCCGGGGCGGCATGCACGCCGTCGTCGGACCGGTGTGGCCGTCCAACCCATGGACGGCGGCCTACCGCCAAGACCGCGCCGACCCCAGCGAGCGTACGGTCGGCTGGCTCTCGGGTTCCTGTCTGCTGCTGCGTAGTTCGGCCTACTCGGAGATCAGCGGATTCGACGAGCGCTACTTCATGTACATGGAGGACGTCGACCTCGGCGACCGGCTCGGCCGCGCCGGCTGGCAGAACGTGTACGTGCCGTCCGCGGAGGTGTTGCACGCCAAGGGCCATGCCACCGGACGCGACCCCGCCCGCAACCTGGCCGCCCACCATGTCAGCACCTACACTTTCCTGGCAGATCGGTACCCGAAGTGGTGGCAGGCGCCGCTACGCTGGGCTTTCCGGGGGGCTTTGAGCGCACGGGCGAGGGTGGTCGTGCGCAATTCCCGCCGCAGGTCCGGTCGGGTGTAGATCGGGTACGGGGCGAAAGGCGACGGTGATGGTCAATCCCGCTGAGGTCGATGCGGTCGTGCTGGTCGGCGGTATGGGTACCCGCCTGCGTCCGTTGACGTTGTCGGCGCCCAAACCGATGCTGCCGACCGCGGGTCTGCCGTTCCTGACCCACCTGCTGTCCCGGATCGCCGAGGCCGGCATCGAACACGTCGTGATGGGTACGTCGTACAAAGCCGGGGTGTTCGAGTCGGAGTTCGGCGACGGATCCAAATTCGGTCTGCAGATCGACTACGTCGTCGAGGACGAGCCGCTGGGAACCGGCGGCGGCATCGCCAACGTGGCCTCGAAGTTGCGCAACGACACCGCGGTGGTGTTCAACGGCGACGTACTGTCGGGTTGCGATCTCAAGGCGCTGCTGGACTCGCACTCCGAACGCGACGCCGACGTGACGCTGCACCTGGTGCGTGTCGGGGACCCGCGTGCATTCGGTTGTGTGCCAACCGATTCCGACGGCGTGGTGACAGCGTTTCTGGAGAAGACCCAGGACCCGCCGACCGATCAGATCAACGCCGGCTGCTATGTGTTCAAGCGGGCCGTGATCGACGCGATGCCCAAAGGCCGTGCGCTGTCGGTGGAACGCGAGATCTTCCCGCAGCTGCTGGCCGACGGTAAGCGGGTGTGCGGCTACGTCGACGCCTCGTACTGGCGCGATATGGGCACACCTGAGGACTTCGTGCGCGGCTCGGCGGATTTGGTGCGCGGCATCGCGCCATCACCTGCGCTCAAAGGTCATCGCGGGGAGAGCCTCGTGCACGACGGCGCGTCGGTGGCCCCGGGTGCCCTGCTGATCGGCGGCACCGTGGTGGGCCGCGGCGCAGAGGTCGCCGGCGGGGCGCGGTTGGATGGCGCAGTGATCTTCGACGGCGTGAAAGTCGGTGCGGGAGCGGTGATCGAGCGCTCCATCATCGGCTTCGGCGCGCACATCGGACCCCGCGCGTTGATCCGCGACGGCGTGATCGGTGACGGCGCGGACATCGGCGCGCGCTGCGAATTGTTGCGCGGGGCTCGCGTCTGGCCGGGAATCACCATCCCCGACGGCGGAATCCGGTTCTCCACCGACATCTAGCTGCCCGGGGGGTCGCGAGGGTGTCGGGAGTCGCGAGGGTGTCGGGAGTTGCGGGGGTGTCGGGAGTCGCGAGGGTGCACGCCGGGTAGTTGCGGGGGTGTTGCGGCTACCGTGAGTGCACTTTCGCGGGTGGGAGTTCCCGTTTCGCGGGGCTGTGCACTTTCGCGGGGCTGTGCAGAAGTGCGGGTCTGTGGATAACCCCGGCGGTTGGGCCCTGGTGTGTCGCCCCACCGTCCCAGGCTTTCCGCATGGGCAAGGTCTTTCTGGGCAGCGAAGCGGTCGCGGGCGGTTTGGTGACGCCGGGCCAGCTCCGCTACTCCTATCGCCGGATCTATCCCGATGTGTATATGCCCCGTGATCAGCCGCCGTCGCTGATCGACAACGCGGCAGGCGCATGGCTGTGGTCGGGTCGGCGCGCGATCGTGACCGGACGAGCGGCCGCGGCGCTGCACGGGGCGCAGTGGATGAGCGTCGACGCGCCCGTCGACCTGATCCACGACTGCAAGCGCCCGCCGGCCGGGATCGGTTGTCGCAACGAACGCATCGGCTGCGATGAGGTCACGCGGATCGGCGATATCACCGTCGCCGCTGTCCGGCGCACGGCGTTCGACCTGGGCCGTCACCTGCCGTTGAACAGCGCCGTGGTGCATCTCGACGCGCTGGCCAACGCGACGGGTCTGACGCCCGACGGGGTGGCGCCGCTTATCGCCAAGTACCGAGGCGCGCGTGGACTCAAGCGTTTGCGCGCCGCACTGGAACTGATGGACGGCGGTGCGCAGTCGCCCCAGGAAACCTGGTTACGGTTGCTTTTGATGAAGCACTTCCCGCGTCCAGCGACCCAGATCCCGCTCATCGACAGTCGCGGTGTGCCTTTTGCCTACCTGGATATGGGGTGGGAGGACGTCAAGATCGCGGTCGAGTACGACGGTGAGCATCACCAGAAGAACAGAGGGCAGTACATCTGGGACGAGCAGCGGTTGCGACTGATCCGAGACCGCGGCTGGCTGCACATCAAAGTGATCAAGGAAGACGTTCCCGCCGACGTGATCGCCAGGGTCAGACGAGCGTGGGCGCTTCGCCAAAGTGCATTCTCGGTAGTGCCGAGGGCTTCCTGACTACCGTGTGAGCACTTTCGCGGGCAGAGGGGCGAGGGGCGAGGGGCGAGGGCAGAGGGGCGGGGGCGAGGGCAGAGGGGCGAGGGGCGAGGGGGCGAGGGCAGGGGGCGAGAGGGTTAGGCCGCGGGGTGGGGATGTGCCTTGGCGACGGCGGCGAGTTGGGCCAGGCCGAAATCGCAGTCCTGCGGTAGCGCGTCGAGCGGCCACCAGCGCAGATCGAGCGACTCGTCGCTGCGCGAAGCTTCAGCACCCTCGGGCGCGCGCACCACGAACTGCACGTCCAGGTGGCGTGTCGGCACACCCAGCGAGCAGGTCAGCGGATGCACGTGCAACGCCGCGGGTTCCGGCGAGATCGTCAACCCGGCGATACCCGACTCCTCGGTCGCCTCCCGCAGCGCCGCGGCGACGATCGTCTCGTCCTCGGGCTCACAGTGACCGCCGAGCTGCAGCCAGCGGCCGATCCGCGGATGAAGGGTCAGCAGCGCATGCTGCCCACTGTGATCGAGGACCAGTGCCGAACCCGTGATGTGGCCCGGCACGCATTCGCGAAGGCAGGCGTCGTCGCGGACGTCCAGAAATGCCAACACCGCGTGCCGCAACGAATCCTGCGCATGATCGGCAGGCCGCCACGCGCTGAGCACCTCGACCGCCGACCGGTGCAGACTCATGCCCACACCCCACACAACCGGCAACACGCAACCGCAACCACCGGCCCCGAAGCCGACGAACCCGAAGACGAACCCGCAGACGAACCCGAAGACTGCGAACCTGTCGCCGAGAGTCGCCGGATTTCGGGCGTGCGCGCGGTGAATGTCATCGACGCACCAGCAGGGTGTCGGTGGGCACCGGGTCTCGCGGCCCGGACGGCTCACGCGGATAGCCGATCGCGATGGCGCCCAACGGTTCCCAGTCGCCGGGCAGATCCAGCTCGGCGCGCACCAGCTCGGGCGCGAAAATCGTCGACCCGATCCAGCAGCTGCCCACTTCGCGCACCGCGAGCGCCACCAGCAACCCCTGCACCGCGGCGCCCGCCGCGACCGTGAACATGGTGTGCTCCGCCGCGGTCCGCCGGGCATCCGGATAGCTGTGCGCCCCGTCGGGGACCATGAACGGAATGACCAGTTCGGGCGCGTCGTAGAGGATCTGCCCGCGGGCCACCCGTCGTTCGACGGACTCGGGCTCCCGGCCGTCGCCGGTCAGGTCGGCGCGCCAGCGATCTTTCATCTTGTCCAACAACCGCACCCGCACCGCACCGTCCTGCACCCAGACGAATCGCACCGGCCGGGTGTGGTGCGGTGCCGGGGCGGTCAGCGCCTCGCCGACGGCCGCCTCGATGAGCCCGCCCGGCACCGGCGCGTCGCTGAACGCGCGCACCGACCGGCGCATCAGTTGAGCCTGGGAGCGGCCCAGTGCCAGCGCCTCCTCGGTGCCCAGCCAGAACAGGTCTTCCTCGCCGGCGCGCACCAGGTTGCGTGCCGACGAGCCGTCGTCGCGCAGCGTCAGCCCGCGCACCACCGCGACCGGGACCGCGGTGAGTTTGCCCTTGACCAGATCGGCGGCGGCGGCGATCTCGTCGGCCACCGCGATCTCGGTGACGATCAACTCGTTTCCGTGCTGATCGTGCTCACCGGCATAGGCGTGCAGCACCGTCAGCCCGGCCGCACCGATCGCGACATCGGTCTGGCCGGTGCGCCACGCCCGCCCCATCGTGTCGGTGACCACCACGCCGACCGTCACACCGAGGCGCTCCCGCAGCGCGGCCACCAACGCAGCGGCGCTGCCGTCCGGATCGACCGGTAGCAGCGCCAACTCGTTGGAGTCGACGTTGGAACCGTCCACCCCGGCGGCGGCCTGCACCAGCCCGAGCGCATTCTCGGTGATCAGGGTGCGTCCCTTGCGGGCCAGCACCCGCACCGCTTCGTTGTCGATCAGCCTGCGCCGCAAAATATCCCGTAGCTCAGGATCCGACGGGGCGTCGACCATCCGCCCCTCGGTCTTGGACAGCACCTTGCTGGTGACGACGACGACGTCGTGGTCGCGCAGCCAGGGCGCGGCGCCGGCGATGGCCGCGGCCAGGTCATCGCCGGGGCGGAACTCCGGAAGTCCGTGCACCGGAAGCACTTCCACGCGTGCCGAGGTGCCGTGATCGTTCACGGCGTGACCCCGCCCAGTTCCATTCCGGCGCGCACCATCTCGGCGGTGGCGGCAGGGTCGGTCATCAGCAACGGCGCCGAACGCACGGCGACACCCTCGATCGAGGCGTCGTCACCCTCGTGCACGAGCCACCCGTCGAGGATCCCGGTCGACGCTCGCGCGCCGAAGTGGTTGCCGACAGCCTCCGAGGTGCTGGGCAGTCCGATCACTTTCAAGCAGGTGTCCGCCATGCCGCGCAACGGCTTCCCCGCGATAATCGGGGAGTAGCCGATCACCGGCGCCTTGGTCGCGCGCAGCGCGCCGCGGATGCCGCCGATCGCGAGGATGGCGCCGACGCTGACCACCGGGTTGGACGGCGCGATCAACACGATGTCGGCGTTCTCGATCGCGTCGGTGACTCCGGGTGCGGCCGAGGCCTTGTCGGCGCCGACGAACGCGAAGCTCTCGGTGGGGATCTGCGCCCGGTGGCGGACCCACCACTCCTGAAAGTGGATGGCCCGTTTCTCCCCGGTCGACTCGCCGGGGCCGGGATCGGTGACCACGACGTGGGTTTCGCTGCGGTCGTCGCTGGCGGGCAGCAGTCGCGCTCCGGGCGCCCACCGCCGGCACAGCGCTTCGGTGACATCGGAGAGGGGATAGCCCGCGCGCAACATCTGGCTGCGCACCAGGTGGGTGGCCAGATCGCGGTCGCCGAGGCCGAACCAGTCCGGCTGCACGCCGTAGGCCGCGAGTTCCTCCTTGGCGTTCCAGGTTTCATCGCGATGTCCCCAGCCGCGTTCCGGGTCGATGCCACCACCGAGGGTGTACATGCAGGTGTCGAGGTCGGGACAGATGCGCACACCGAACATCCAGGCGTCATCGCCCACATTGACCACAGCAGTCACTTCGTGCTCATTGGTATCGTGAGTGCCGAACTGCCCCAACCCCAACAGATGTTGGACACCGAGTAAGAAGCGCGCACCGCCGACGCCACCGACCAGAACCGTGACCTTCACAACGAACGAGACTAGGCCGTTGGGCACAGGACGTGCGCCGCGGGAGGGACGTGATAGACACGCCACAGCGCGACGCGCCGAATTCAAGTCACGGAATGGTATGAATTCCTGTTCTAGCGCTTGACCGGAGTAGCTAACGCGTGTGTAATCACAGCAGTGTCATTTCGCGGTTCTCCGGCCGGTTCCGGTGTCGCAGACCGAGATTCGATCACTTGTTCGAATTGGGATGGCCACACGTTCACAGTGGGGCTGGCATATACGGAACTACGAGACCCGTGGAGGAGGGGAACATGGCATTTGAACAGGCCGATTACGGTGATTCGCTTCGGTTCGACAGCAGGCTCCTCGGCTCGGTAGGAAGTGCGCCGCACATCCAGACCGGACCGGCACCAAGTGCAGGAAATGGGCGTCCCCAATTAAGTTTGGTGCCCGACAATAGTGACTTTTTCGGCGACGATTTCGATATCGCCGACGAGGATCAGTGGCAGGAGCGCGCACTGTGCGCCCAGACCGATCCGGAGGCCTTTTTTCCCGAGAAAGGCGGCTCCACCCGCGAGGCCAAGCGCATCTGCCAGGGCTGCGAGGTCAAGGACGCGTGCCTGGAGTACGCACTGGCCAACGACGAACGCTTCGGTATCTGGGGCGGCCTGTCGGAGCGGGAGCGCCGGCGCCTCAAGCGCGGCATCATCTGATCCGCGACCGCGCCACCAGTTCACCGGGGCCGCGGCACGCGCAACGGTGACCTGCGGGCGCGCCACGCTCACCCCTTGCTAGTCCTCGTCCAGGGTCGGGTCGATGACTGCCGGTTCCACTCCCAGATAGGTGGCCACCTGCGCCACCAGCAATTCATGCAACAGCTCGGTCAGCTCGTCGGTGTCCTTCGCCCGACGCTCGATCGGCTTGCGGAACAACACAATTCGCGCGCGAGTGGAGTTGCCTCGCACATCCACCCCGGCCGGGATGAGCCGCGCCAGCGCCACCGGACCGTCGGCGACCACCTCCGCAGGCCACTGCACGCTGTCGGGATCCTTGGGCGCGATGCGCGGAATCTCATCGACCGCGACGTCGAGCATCGCCACCCGTTCGTGCCAGCGCCGTTCGATCGGCTCGTAGGCCTCCAGCACCGCCATATCGAAGCGCTCGGCGCGGCTGCGCCACCCCGGGACGGTCGGCGGAAGCAGCGGCCCGCGCATCTCCCGGCCCCGCCGCGACCCCCGGTGCTGGCCCCTCGTCACGAAAAAGATCGTAACGGTTGGGCTTCGGGCCTCCCGCGTCCGCGCGTGTCCGACGCAGCCGGGACGACCACGCACGATAACCTTCCGCTGTGAATGTTCCCCGTCGCTGCTGCCGGCCAGGGTGCCCGCACTATGCGGTCGCGACGCTCACCTTCGTCTACTCAGACTCCACGGCCGTCGTCGGCCCGCTGGCCACCGTGTCGGAGCCACACTCGTGGGATCTGTGCGTCATGCATGCCGGCAGGATCACCGCGCCGCGCGGCTGGGAGCTGGTCCGGCACGCCGGCCCGCTGCCGTCCCATCCCGACGACGACGATCTGGTGGCGTTGGCCGACGCGGTTCGAGAAGGGCGCGAAGCGGCCGCGCCCGTCGCCGGGTTCACCACCGGCTTCACCGACCCGGTCACCGGCGTCCACGGTGGCGCGCTGATGGCCCCGTCGGCCCGGCGCCCGGAGACCAACGGGCGCCGCCGCGGGCACCTGCGGGTGCTGCCCGACCCGACGGACTGATCGATTCCGCACCGCCGCCCTCCGAGGGTGAGTCGGCATACGGACCGCCCGCGACGGCTAGGCTGAACACCGACAGTCTCATCGTCGAAGGAGCCCCATGTCTCGTCCCGCCGCGGCGGTGCAGCGCGTCATCAAGGCTTATGACGTGCGTGGACTCGTCGGCGAGGAGATAGACGAGGGTTTCGTCCGCGACGTCGGCGCCGCGTTCGCCCGACTCGTCCGCGACGCGGCGCAGCCCGCCACCCAGATCGTGATCGGTCACGATATGCGGGAGAGTTCGCCGGGGCTGTCCGCGGCCTTCGCCGAGGGGGTGACCGGCCAGGGGCTCGACGTCATCCGGATCGGTCTGGCCTCCACCGATCAGCTCTACTTCGCCTCGGGCCTGCTCGACTGCCCGGGCGCGATGTTCACCGCGAGCCACAACCCGGCGGCCTACAACGGCATCAAACTGTGCCGCGCCGGAGCCAAACCGGTGGGCAAGGACACCGGGTTGACCACGATCAGCGACGAGGTCATCGCCGGTGTGCCCGGCCACGACGGACCGCGCGGCACCGTCTCCGATCGCGACGTGCTGGCCGACTACGGCGACTTCCTGCGCTCGCTGGTCGACATCGCCGGTCTACGCCCGCTGCACGTCGCCGTCGACGCCGGTAACGGGATGGCCGGCCACACGACGCCCGCCGTGCTCGGACCCCTTTCGTCGGTCACGCTTTCGCCGCTGTACTTCGAACTCGACGGCAACTTCCCCAACCACGAAGCCAATCCGCTGGACTCGGCCAACCTGGTCGATCTGCAGGCGCACGTCCGCGCCGTCGGAGCCGATATCGGGCTGGCGTTCGACGGCGACGCCGACCGCTGTTTCGTCGTCGATGAAACCGGAACGGCGGTGTCCCCGTCGGCGGTGACCGCGTTGGTCGCCGCGCGGGAACTGCAGCGCGAGATCGGTGCGACGGTCATCCACAACCTCATCACCTCCCGTGCGGTGCCCGAGCTGGTGACCGAGCGCGGCGGCACGCCGGTGCGCTCCCGCGTCGGCCACTCCTACATCAAGTCGTTGATGGCCGAGACCGGAGCCATCTTCGGCGGCGAACACTCGGCGCACTACTACTTCCGCGACTTCTGGGGAGCCGACTCGGGCATGCTGGCGGCGCTGCACGTACTTGCCGCCCTCGGTGAACAGGACCGCCCGCTGTCGGAGATGATGGCCGACTACCAGCGCTACGAAGGCTCCGGCGAGATCAACTACACCGTCACCGATGCACCCGCGGTCGTCGACGTCGTCCTGCGGGCATTCGGGAACCGGGTCAACGCGATCGACCACCTCGACGGTGTGACGGTCGACCTCGGTGACGGCAGCTGGTTCAACCTGCGCATGTCGAACACCGAGCCGCTGCTGCGGCTCAACGTCGAAGCCCGCAGCGCCGAGGAAGTCAAGGAGCTGGTCGACGAGATCGGCGGGTACATCAGCTCGGCTGCCGAGGAATCGACGTGAACGCCGGCCCGCTGTCGGCTGCCGGCGTCGACCTCGACGACGCCGCGGGGTTGCTGGCCGCCGACCGTCTCGGCCTGCTGCGCGCCGCATCGATGGCCGGCGCGCAGGTGCGTGCCACCGCTGCCGCGCTCGACGAAGGTGATCTCGACGCGGTCCGATCCGACGCGCTGCCGCGCACCGTGATCTGGCTGGCCGGCCACGGCAGGGCCGCGACCGCGGGCAGCATGCTGGCCGCGCTGCTCGGCGGCTCGGTGGGCGCGCCCATCGTGATGGCTGCCGAGGCGCCGCCGTGGATCGGCGCGCTCGACGCGATGATCGTCGCCGGCGACGATCCGGGCGACCCCGCGCTGGTCACCGCGGCCGCCACCGGGGTACGCCGCGGTGCCCGGGTGATCGTCGCCGCGCCCTACGAGGGCCCGCTGCGCGACGCGACCGCCGGCCGTTCGGTCGCGCTGCCGCCGCGGATCCCGGTGCCCGATGACTTCACCCTGGTCCGCTATCTGGCGGCCGGCCTGGCTGCGCTGCAGGTGATCATCCCCGGCTACGCCGTCGACCTGGCCGCACTGGCGGACGCGCTGGACGCCGAGGCGTACCGAAACAGCGCCGGGCGAGAGCTTTTCACCAATCCCGCCAAGGGACTGGCCGATCGGATGCGGGGCCGCGAGGTGGTGTTCGCCGGCGACTCCGCCGCGACCCTGGCGCTGGCCCGCCACGCCGCCACGGTGATGCTGCGCGTCGGCCACCAGAGCGTCGCCGCCGCGGAGTTGAGCGATGCGCTGGTCGCGATCGGAATGGGCTGGGGCCGGGACGCGGGCGCGGGGGAGGCCTCGATCTTCCACGACGAGGAGATCGACGGGCCGCTGCCGCGGCGCACCCGCACCATCGTGCTCACCTCGGACGCCGAGCGACCCGTGGTGTCGGCGCGGCTGCGCGGTTTCGACGATGTCCAGGTCGTCAACGCCAACGACGTTCCCGACGTCGTGGCACCAGGGGGGGACAACGAGCCGGGCTCAGCCACGATGCCCGGATCCACTGGTCCCGAACATCAATTGGCGCTGTTGGCCCTCCGCCTGGAGATGGCGGCGGTCTACCAGCGTCTGGTTCGAGGTTGAGGCGAGTGCATCTGCTCAGAGGCGCGGTGCGAACCTATGCGTGGGGTTCGAGGACCGCGATTGCCGAGTTCGTCGGGGCGAAAAGCCCCACCGCGCATCCCCAAGCCGAACTGTGGTTCGGTGCCCATCCGGCCGACCCGGCGCATCTGCAGACCGACGACGGCGAGCGATCCCTGTTGGACACCCTGCGCGCAGATCCAGAAGGTGAACTCGGCGCCGCGGTGCGTGGACGATTCGGCGACACCCTGCCGTTCCTGGTGAAGGTGCTCGCCGCCGACGAACCCCTCTCGCTGCAGGCGCACCCGAGCACCGAACAGGCGATCGAGGGCTTCACCCGCGAGGACCGCAGAGGCATACCGATCACCGCGCCCAACCGGAACTACCGCGACCGCAGCCACAAGCCCGAGATCATCGTCGCGCTCAGCCAGTTCGAGGCGCTCGCCGGCTTCCAGCCCGCGGCGCGATCGGTGGAACTGATGCGGGCGCTCGGCGTGGCACAACTGGACCCGTTCATCAACCTGCTGCACGGTCAATCCGACGCCGACGGACTGCGGGCTCTGTTCACCACCTGGATCACCTTCCCGCAGCCCGACCTCGACGTGCTGGTGCCCGCGGTGCTCGACGGTGCGATCAGATATGTGCAATCAGGGCAGCGCGAGTTCGCCCGCGAAGCCAAGACGGTGCTCGAGCTCGGTGAGCGATACCCCGGCGACGCCGGGGTGCTGGGATCGATGCTGTTGAACCGGCTCTCACTCGCCCCAGGGGAGGCGCTGTACCTACCCGCCGGAAATCTGCACGCCTACCTGCACGGCATCGGCGTGGAGGTGATGGCCAACTCCGACAACGTGTTGCGCGGCGGATTGACCCCCAAGCACGTCGACGTGCCGGAACTGCTGCGCGTACTGGATTTCACCCCGGCCGAGGATGTGCTGGTCAGACCCGAAACCCACCGCGACGGCGCCGAAATCGTCTATCCCACTCCTGCGCCCGAATTCTCGGTATCGGTGCTGGGCATCGAGGGCGAGCAACTCGGCCACGAGATCGACGCCCCCACCCGCCACGATGGCCCGCAGATTCTGCTGTGCGCTCAGGGCGCCGCCACCGTACACGCCAAGGGTGGCACCGTGGTGCTCAAACAGGGTGCGGCAGCGTGGGTTTCGGCTGACGACGGGCCGATCAGGCTGGTCGCACACGAGCCGACCCGGCTGTTCCGGACGACCGTCGGGATCTAGCCCACAGCGTCATGTTGTGTCCGATGGTGCGGCCGATCAGCCGCGCCGACGGAACCATTAGAGGCTGTCGAGCAGGCTGAACCGGCGCAGAAACCACTCCGCCAGAACAGGATCAGTTTCTGCGGCGCCGAGGAACTGGTCGAACAGACCGCCGACCGGTCGGTACCACCACGGCATGACGCCGTGGGCGCCGTGCATGGTCAGATCGCCGATGGCGTTCATCGTCCACACCGGATAGGTGGTCTTGGCGGTCGACCTGAGGAACATGCGCTGCGGGTCTGCGCTCAACACCGCCCGGCGAAGATGCGCCGACTGCAACGCCGTCATCGTCATACCCTGGCCGAACGTCGGATTGAAGCTCACCACCGCGTCGCCGAACGGCAGGATGCCGGCCGGGAAACGGTCCAGCTTGTCGTAGCGGCGCCAGCGGCTGGTCGGATACTTGTGCAGCGCCACCTCGCCCAACGGTTCGGCGCGGCGCACCGCGTTGCTCAGATGTGCGGGCAGGACTTCGTCGGCCAGCGTGCACATACCGGCGAAATCCGTTGGCGGATCCACCTTGCCGACCCCGAAGGTGGTTAGACCCCAGGTGCCGTCCTCGTAATGGAGCATGCCCAACCCGCGGGGCTGAGCACGCGACGCGCCGGCCACCACCACCTTCTCGGCGACAAGCCCCTCCGGTATGCGCAACTGGTGGGTGGCGTAGCTGATCCCGACATCCACGATGTCCTCGCGTGGCCGCTGGAAACCCCACTGCGCCAACCAGACCGGGAGCCGGGTGCCGCGCCCGGTGGCGTCGATGACCAGGTCGGCGTCGACGGTCGATCCGTGCGAGGTCCGCACGCCGGTGACACGGTGGCCGTCGAAGACGGGTTCGTCGACACCGCAGTCGACCACCGTCACGTTGGGAATCTCGGCGACCCGGCGCCGGATCTGCCACTCCAGATGCACCCGGCTCGGCACGTAGGCGGTGAACTCGTCCTGCAACCGGTGCTGGGTTCCGAGCACGTGGCCGGCCGCGCCGAAATGGATGCAGTCGGGCCGATTCTCCAAGATCGGCACGCCTGCGGCCACCAGGTCGGCGAGCAGCCCCGGGAACAGCGACTCGAACTCCTGGGCCCCGCGCGCCATCAGCAGGTGCACATGCCGGCTCTGCGGGACGGCCGGACGGTGCGCCGGTCCGTCCGGCAGATGATCGCGGTCATACACCGTGACCTGGCGGTACAGATGCGACAGGACCCGCGCGGCGCACAGCCCGCCGAGGCTGGCCCCGATCACGATGGCGTGTTTGGCGGTCTGAGTCATCGAAATCCACGGTAATGGGTAGATTCCGCTGCAACGATGACGAAAGGGGGACGGTCGATGGCTCAGGAACCGGCTGCGCAGACGGTGGGTTGGCGGCGGACGAAGTCGGTGGAGCAGTCGATCGCCGACACCGACGAGCCGGGTACCAGACTCCGCAAGGAGCTGAACTGGTGGGACCTGACCGTCTTCGGCGTTTCCGTGGTGATCGGCGCCGGCATCTTCACCATCACCGCCTCCACCGCGGCCAACATCACCGGCCCGGCGATCTCGGTGTCGTTCATCATCGCCGCGATCGCGTGTGGGCTCGCAGCGTTGTGCTACGCCGAGTTCGCCTCCACCGTGCCCGTCGCGGGCAGCGCGTACACCTTCTCCTACGCCACCTTCGGAGAGTTCGTCGCCTGGATCATCGGCTGGGACCTGATCCTGGAGTTCGCCGTGGCAGCCGCCGTCGTCGCCAAGGGCTGGTCCAGCTATCTGGGCACCGTGTTCGGGTTTGCCGGTGGCACCACGGAACTGGCGGGCTTCCAAGTGGATTGGGGAGCGATGGTCATCATCGCGATCGTCACCACGATCCTGGCGATGGGCACCAAACTGTCGGCCGGGGTGAGCCTGGCGATCACCGCGATCAAGGTCTCGGTGGTGCTGCTGGTCGTCATCGTCGGCGCTTTCTACGTCCGGGCAGAGAACTTCTCGCCGTTCGTCCCGTCGCCCGAGCCCGGCGAAGGCGGAACCGGGGCCGACCAGTCGCTGTTCTCGCTTCTGACCGGCGCCGAGGGTAGTCATTACGGCTGGTACGGCCTTCTTGCGGGCGCGTCCATCGTGTTCTTCGCGTTCATCGGCTTCGACATCGTCGCGACCACCGCCGAAGAGACCAAGAATCCGCAGCGGGATGTGCCGCGCGGAATCCTGGCCTCGCTGGGCATCGTCACCGTCCTGTATGTGGCCGTCGCCGTCGTACTGAGCGGCATGGTGAGCTACCGGGAGCTGCGCGAGGCCGAGACGCAGAACTTGGCCACCGCGTTCTCGCTGAACGGCGTGGACTGGGCCGCCAAGGTGATTTCCATCGGTGCGTTGGCCGGTCTCACCACGGTGGTCATCGTGCTGGTGCTGGGCCAGACCCGGGTGCTGTTCGCGATGTCGCGGGACGGTCTGCTGCCCCGGCAGCTGGCCAAGACCGGTGAGCACGGCACCCCGGTGCGGATCACGTTGATCGTCGGCGTGGTCGTCGCGATCACCGCGACCGTGTTCCCGATCGACAAGCTCGAAGAGATGGTCAACATCGGCACGTTGTTCGCGTTCGTGATGGTGTCGGCCGGGGTGATCGTGCTGCGGCGCACCCGGCCCGATCTCAAGCGCGGCTTCCGCACACCGTGGGTGCCGCTGCTACCCATCCTGGCGATCATCGCGTGTGTATGGCTGATGCTGAACCTGACCGGGCTGACCTGGATGCGGTTCCTGATCTGGATGGGCCTGGGCGTGATCGTCTACTTCCTCTACGGCCGCCGGCACTCGCTGCTGGGGAATCGGGCGCACTGAAGCACCCACGCCCGCTCAGGACCCGCTGAGTGCGGGGACCGGCCGGGTGACGCCGCGCGCGATCGGACTCTGTTCGGACGTTCTCACCGACTGCACCTTCAGTGACCCGTGCGCGACCTGCGTGTTTTACAAATCGGATCGTTATGTCTAGACGAACGACAAATTGCGCGCTATAGTCCAAAGCGAGAGGTGACCGCACTCACAGCAAGGAGCACTGAGGTGACTGCACCGGAGAAGTCCGAGATCGACGTCGAGCAATGGCGCGACAAGAAGCGCTACCTGTGGTTGATGGGCCTGATCGCCCCCACGGCACTGTTCGTGATGGTGCCGCTGATCTGGGCCCTCAATCAGTTCGGCTGGCACACCGCCGCACAGGTGCCGCTCTGGATCGGCCCGATCCTGCTCTACATCCTGCTGCCGGCGCTGGACCTCAAGTTCGGCCCCGACGGCCAGAACCCGCCCGACGAGGTGATGGAGCGGCTGGAGAACGACAAGTACTACCGCTACTGCACCTACGCCTACATCCCGTTCCAGTACGCCAGCGTGATCTTCGGCGCCTACCTGTTCACCGCGTCGAACCTCAGCTGGCTGGGCTTCGACGGCGGCCTGAGCTGGCCGGCCAAGATCGGCCTGGCCCTGTCGGTCGGACTGCTCGGTGGTGTCGGCATCAACACCGCCCACGAGATGGGGCACAAGAAGGACTCGCTGGAGCGGTGGCTGGCCAAGATCACCCTGGCTCAAACCTGCTACGGACACTTCTACATCGAGCACAACCGCGGCCACCACGTCCGCGTCGCGACCCCGGAAGACCCGGCGTCGGCGCGCTTCGGCGAGACATTCTGGGAGTTCTTGCCGCGCAGCGTGTTCGGCAGCCTCAAATCCTCCTGGGAACTGGAGGCCAAGCGGCTGGAGCGTAGTGGGCGGAGCATTTGGGATCCAAGAACGTACTGGTCCAACGACGTGCTCAACGCCTGGGCGATGTCGGTGGTGCTCTACGGTGCGCTGATCGCGGTGTTCGGTTGGGCGTTGGTCCCCTACATCCTGATCTCGGCGGTGTTCGGCTTCACGCTGCTGGAAACCGTCAACTACCTGGAGCACTACGGCCTGCTGCGCAAGAAGCTCGACAACGGGCGCTACGAGCGCTGCGCGCCGGTGCACAGCTGGAACTCCGACCACATCGTGACCAACCTGTTCCTCTACCACCTGCAGCGGCACAGCGACCATCACGCCAACCCGACCCGCCGCTACCAGACGCTGCGCAGCATGGACGGCGCCCCGAACCTGCCGAGTGGTTATGCGTCGATGATCGGTCTGACCTACTTCCCGCCGTTGTGGCGCAAAGTGATGGACCATCGCGTGCTTGAGCACTACGACGGCGACATCACCCGGGTCAACATCCACCCCCGGGTCAAGGACAAGGTGCTGGCCCGTCATGGGAATGGCGAGGTCCGAGGCGGCCAGGCATGAGCGCGTTCCGGTGCCCCGGCTGTGCTTATGTCTACGACGAGGCCAAAGGTGAACCGCGCGAGGGCTTTCCGGCCGGCACCGAATGGGGCCAGGTTCCCGACGACTGGAGCTGCCCGGACTGCGCGGTGCTGGAGAAGATCGACTTTGTCACCGTCTAGATCCATTGGTTCTGCGCTCAGGGCGGGAAAGTGCGAGAGACCCTCGCCCTGAACGCAGACTCAACATCACGGAAGGAAACGACATGGACTACAAGCTGTTCGTCTGCGTGCAGTGCGGTTTCGAATACGACGAAGCCAAAGGATGGCCCGAGGACGGCATCGCGCCCGGGACCCGCTGGGACGACATCCCCGACGACTGGAGCTGCCCGGACTGCGGCGCGGCCAAGTCCGACTTCGAAATGGTCGAGGTCGCCCGGCCGTGACCGCGGTGGCCGGGAGCGCCGCGACGAGACCGGTTATTGTCGCGCGTGTGAGCGGCCCTACCGACAAGCGAATCTCCTACGCCGAAGCGTCGCGGGTGCTGCTGCGCGACTCCATCCTCGACGGGATGCGGGAGATGCTGCTCATCCGCGACTGGTCGGCGATCACGCTGTCCGACGTGGCCAAGGCCGCCGGCATCAGCAGGCAGACCATCTACAACGAATTCGGTTCGCGCCAGGGTCTGGCCCAGGGCTACGCGATGCGCCTGGCCGACCGGCTCGTCAACCAGATCCACGGCGCCATCAACGGCAACGTCGGCGACGTCTATGCGGCGTTCCTGCAAGGGTTTCGCGACTTCTTCGCCGAGTCCGCGGCCGACCCGCTGGTCATCTCCCTGCTGACCGGGACCTCCAAGCCCGACCTGCTGCAGCTGATCACCACCGACAGCGCGCCGATCATCACCCACTGTTCGACCAAGCTCACCGACTCCTTCATGACCAGCTGGGTGCGGTGCAGCGAGGAAGACGCCGGGGTGCTGGCCCGCGCCATCGTCCGGCTGGCGATGAGCTACATCTCCATGCCCCCGGAAGCCGACTCCGGTGCAACCCCCGCCCGCGGGCACGATGTAGCCCGTGACCTGGCCCGACTGATGACGCCGTTCGCCGAGCGCTACGGGGTCATCGAGCCCTGAGAACGCCGGCGGGCGGACGGGGCCGTGCCCTGATCCCAGGCCCGAGGCGCTACGGTGTCATAGACGCCCCTGGCCGGCAGAGCGCCGTAGCGCCTGTCCCGCGAGCCCGCAGGCCGGGGTTGTTCGCATGGGTGCCGCCATCGGCGCACCCGTGCGCTCAGAGGCAATTGACGAAATAAAGGGGCTCTACATGACTGCTCTGACCGCCGACGTCCGCAACGGGATCGACTACAAGGTCGCCGACCTGTCGCTGGCCGAATACGGGCGCAAAGAGATCCGACTGGCCGAGCACGAGATGCCCGGCCTGATGGCGCTGCGCCACGAGTACCACGACGTCCAGCCGCTCAAGGGCGCGCGGATCTCGGGCTCGCTGCACATGACCGTGCAGACCGCCGTGCTCATCGAGACCTTGGTGGCCCTCGGCGCCGAGGTCCGCTGGGCCAGCTGCAACATCTTCTCCACCCAGGACCACGCCGCCGCGGCCGTCGTCGTCGGCCCGCACGGAACCCCCGAGGAGCCCAAGGGTGTGCCCGTGTTCGCATGGAAGGGCGAGACGCTCGAGGAGTACTGGTGGGCCGCCGAGCAGATGCTCACCTGGCCCGGCGAACCGGTCAACATGATCCTCGACGACGGTGGCGACGCCACCATGCTGGTGCTGCGCGGAGCCGAATTCGAGAAGGCCGGCGTCGTGCCGCCCACCGAGGACGACGACCCGGCCGAGTGGAAGGTCTTCCTGTCGCTCGTGCGCTCGCGTTTCGAGAACGAGAAGGACAAGTGGACCAAGATCGCCGAGTCGGTCAAGGGTGTCACCGAGGAGACCACGACCGGCGTGCTGCGCCTGACCCAGTTCGCCGCCGCCGGCACCCTGGCGTTCCCGGCGATCAACGTCAATGACTCGGTCACCAAGAGCAAGTTCGACAACAAGTACGGCACCCGGCACTCGCTGATCGACGGCATCAACCGCGGCACCGACGTCCTCATCGGCGGCAAGAAGGTGCTCATCTGCGGTTACGGCGACGTCGGCAAGGGCTGCGCGGAGTCGCTGGCCGGCCAGGGGGCGCGCGTCGCGGTCACCGAGATCGACCCCATCAACGCCCTGCAGGCGCTGATGGACGGCTTCGACGTGGTCACCGTCGAGCAGGGGATCGGTGAGGCCGACATCGTCATCACCTCGACCGGCAACAAGGACATCATCACCCTCGACCACATGAAGGCGATGAAGAAGCAGGCCATCCTCGGCAACATCGGCCACTTCGACAACGAAATCGACATGGCCGCCCTGGAGCGCTCCGGCGCCAAGCGGATCAACATCAAGCCGCAGGTCGACGAGTGGGTGTTCGACAACGGCAACTCGATCATCGTGCTGTCCGAGGGCCGGCTGCTCAACCTGGGCAACGCGACCGGCCATCCGTCGTTCGTGATGAGCAACAGCTTCTCCAACCAGGTCATCGCGCAGATCGAGCTGTGGACCAAGAACGACGAGTACGACAACGAGGTGTACCGGTTGGCCAAGCACCTCGACGAGAAGGTGGCGCGCATCCACGTCGAGGCTCTCGGCGGCACGCTGACAAAGCTCACCAAGGATCAGGCCGAGTACATCAACGTCGACGTCGAAGGCCCGTACAAGCCGGAGCACTACCGCTACTGACGTGGCAAAACTGCTCACCGCGGTGACACTCGCAGTGACGCTGGCCCTGACTGCATGTCAGGGCCAGCCGTCCGAGGGGCTCGACGAACCCGTCACCGCGTCCCGGCCCGCCCCCGAGGTCCGGCACGACACCGAGGAGCTGGCGGTCACGTTCCCCGCCCTCGACGGGCCGGTATCGGCCTCGTGGATCCAATGGGACAACAGCGGCGCCGAAGACGCACCCCGAACCAAGGTGGTGTGGATCGACGCCGTCGTCGAGGTGCGGCCCGAGACGATGGAAACGCTGGTCGCCAGGAATTATCCGGAGGACAGCGGGCAGGTGCCGGCGGTGCAGAAGGTGCTCGAACCCGAGCTGCCGCCCGGGCCCTTCCTGACCGGCATCGAGCTGAACATGGCCTTCGGCGGGGACCGCCGCAGCACCCGGGTGTTCCTCGATCCGCCGAGCAACGCCGTCGTCCTGCAGTCCTACCGCATCGGGTCCTGACCGGGCTTCGGCGCGCAGGCGCCCAGGTAGTCCCAGGGCGCGCCGGACCCACCGATTAGGCTCGGCCGGTGCTCATCGTCATCGAGGGTCTGGACGGCGCAGGCAAACGCACGCTGACCGACCGGCTGCGCGCCGCGTTCGAATCCGACGGCCGCTCGGTGGCCACCCTGGCCTTCCCGCGATACACCGTCTCGGTACCCGCCGACCTGGCCGCCGAGGCGCTGCGCGGCGAGCACGGCGATCTCGCCGAATCGGTATACGCGATGGCCGTGCTGTTCGCGATGGACCGCGCCGGTGCCCGCGACGAAATCGAGCTACTGACGTCCACCTACTCGGTGGTGCTCCTCGACCGGTACGTCGCGTCGAACGCCGCGTACAGCGCGGCGCGCCTGCACCAAGGCGCCGACGGCGACGTCGTCGGATGGGTGCACGACCTTGAGTATGGACGGCTGCGCCTACCGAAGCCGGATTGGCAAGTGCTGCTTGATGTTCCGACGGAGCTCGCGGCTCAGCGGGCGGTGCGCAGGGCGGCCGAGGACGTCGAGCGGGCGCGCGACGCCTACGAGCGCGACGACGGATTGCAACGCCGCACCGCGGCGGTCTACTCCGACCTGGCAGCAGCGCAGTGGGGTGGGCCGTGGGTGGTGGTTCCGCCGGACGTCGACGCCGGTGAACTCGCCGGCCGGCTGCACTGACCGGCGCGCTTCAAGAATCCTTCAAGAATCCCGGCAGGCCGCGGCGCCACGCTGTGCTCACCACTTGCGGATCAGACGAAATCCGCAGGACCACAGCACAGGAGACGACATGAAGAACGTTATCCGCGCCACCGTGGCCGCCGGCCTGATCAGCAGCGCCGCCCTCGGGTTCGCCGGCACCGCCGCGGCCGCCCCGGTCTGCCCGGCCATCTCGGCCGCCCCGAACTGCGCCGTCGCGTCGCAGACCGTGCCGGCCTCGACGGTCATGAAGAAAGACGAAGAGGACGGCGGCGGCTTCGACGGCGGCTCCGATGCCGGCAGCTACGACGCGGGTGGCTACGACGGGGGCTACGACGGGGGCTTTGATACCGGTAGCGACGACGGCGGTTCTGTCGCCTACGACACCGGGGACGACGGTGGGGCGTTCGACGATGCTGCGGCAGAGGTCGAGCAGCCGGCGACCGCCGACGCGCCGGAGCAGGAGGCCCCGGTGCAGGACGCCCCGGTCCAGGAAGCCCCGGTGCAGGAGGCGCCGGATCAGGAGGCGCCGGATCAGGAGGCGCCGGTGCAGGAGGCGCCGGTGCAGGAGGCCCCGGTGCAGGATGTGCCGGCGCAGGAAGCGCCGGAGCAGCAGGCCCCGGAGGTGGACCCCACCGACGCCGGCCCTTCGCACACCCCGCCCTCGGCGTCGCCTGCGGACGCTTCACCCTCTGCGGACCCCGCCGCACCAGAGGACGCTTCTCCGGCTGCGGCGCCAGGGGCCGACGTCGCGACCGCCCCGCAATCCGACGAGGATCTCGCCCGCAGCTCCGACCCCGTGCCGGTCGATCCGCAGCCGGCCGCGGCCGATGAGCTGGAGGACATGACCAACCTGGTCCTGGACGCGAGCTCGGAGGGCACCACCTCGTGGAATCACGAAGTGACAACCTGGAATTCGAGCTGGATCAGCTACGACTCCTACTACCGGCCCATCCTGACCAACCCGTACCGCAGCCCGCTGCGGCTGGCCTACACCTACGACGGCGCGCCCCGCATCGTCACCATCCCGCCGCTGCAGCAGATCGTGCTGCAGACCCCGACACCCGGCAACTACGGGTTCACCGCCGTGGTGACCACCCCGTCCGGCGCGGTCAGCAACGTCTCGGTCGGCAGCTTCACCGGAGGAGGCCGCGTGCCGGCGCCCGGCCAGGCCCCCGCGCCGAAACTGCCCACCCCGCCGTCCTACCGGGACGTCCTGGTGCGGCTGCGGTATGCCACCGGCACCTCGCAGCCCTTCCGGGTCACGTCCGTCACCGACCTCGGCGACGACACCGCCATCGGCGCGCGCCACGTGCTGATCGACGGCGCCGTCGAAGCCTGGGGACAGTGGACCACGGTGTCCGGTGAACGCGAGTTCGACATCACCGAAACCGTGCAACTGCCCGGTCTGACCCAGCCCGCCCAGGTGCCGCTGCCCGGCTACAGCGACGTCGCGCTGGCCGCGGCCACGTCACCGACCGACTCCGGCACCTCGGTGCCGATCTGGGTCGCCGGAGCTGCCGGAGCGCTGGGGCTCGGAGGGGCGGCCCTCGCGCTCGGGCTTCGGCACCGCAACTGAGAACAGCGGCGCCGGGGGGCGTGGGCAGCAGCCCACGCCCCCCAAACCGTGTCTGGGGCAGCCGCCCGACGGCGATCGTGGGTCAGAATGACCACAGCCAACTACCGACGGAGAGGCGAACGCGAGCAATGGGGGCACTGGAGTTCGCCGTACTGGGTCCGCTCAAGCTCACCGTCGACGGCGCCGACACCGCGGTCGGAACCCCCAAACTGCGGGCGTTGCTGGCCATGCTGGTGATCAACCGCAACCGACCCGTGGCCGTGGATTCCCTCATCGACGCGCTCTGGGGTGAATCCCCGCCGGCGGGAGCACGCACCAGCCTGCACTCCTATGTGTCGAACCTGCGCCGGCTGCTGACCCCGCACCACGTACTGGACAGTGTCCCCCCGGGCTACCGGCTGAAAGTCGCGGACACCGCCTGCGATCTGGACCGGTTCGCCGCCGACAAAGCCGCCGGTGTGCAGGCCGCCGCCGTCGGCGACTTCGAGACCGCGCGCCGTCGGCTGTCCACCGCCTTGCGGCACTGGCGCGGCCCGGTGCTGGAGGATCTGCGGGCGTTCTCGTTCGTCGGGCCGTTCGCCGCGGCGCTCGACGAGGAGCGGCTGACGGTCGCCACCCACCATGCCGAAGCGGAACTGGCGTGCGGCCGCGCCGCCGACGTCATCGGGGAGCTGGAACAGCTGGCTGTCGAAAACCCCTACCGCGAACCGATCTGGGTGCAACTCATCAGCGCCTACTACCTCACCGAGCGCCAGTCCGAGGCGCTGGCCGCCTATCAGCGGCTCAAAACCACACTCGCCGACGAGCTCGGCATCGATCCCGGGCCCACAGTGCAGGACCTGCACGGCAAGATCCTGCGCCAGCTCCCACTGGACATCCGCGGGCCCGCACGGGCAGCCGCCGGCGCCGAAACCGTGCTGGAGCAACGCACCCAGATCGACTCGGGCGCCGCGGTCGCCTGGCTGGTCGAGGCCACCGGCATCCGCCATCCGCTCAACAGCCTGGCCACCCGAATAGGTCGCCTCCCCGACAACGACATCGTGCTCGACGACGCGAAGGTCAGCCGGCACCACGCCGCCATCATCGACACCGGCACCGGCTTCGCGATCAACGACCTGCGATCGGCCAACGGCGTGGAGGTGGGCGCGCGACGGATTCAGGGCAGTGCACCATTGACCCATGGCGACCAGATCCGGATCTGTGGGCACGTCTTCACCTACGAGCATTCCACCGCTGGTCATCCCGACACCGAGCATCCCACCGGGTCGGCCGCCGATGCGTGATCGCGTCGCCGCCGCGAAGCGCCACCGATGAGCGACAGCGCGCGGGTCGGCTCCACACTGGGCCCCTATCGCCTCACCCGGCTCATCGGCCGTGGCGGCATGGGCGAGGTCTACGAAGCCGAAGACACCGTCAAAGGACGCGTGGTGGCGGTGAAACTTCTTCCCGAGACCCTGTCCCACGACCCGGTATTCCGCGAACGGCTGCAACGCGAGGCGCGCGCCGCGGGGCGACTGCAGGAGCCGCACGTCGTACCGATCCACGACTTCGGCGAGATCGACGGCCACCTGTTCGTCGACATGCGACTGATCGACGGTACCGACCTGGCCACCGTGCTCACCGGTGTCGGGGTGATGGAACCCGGGCGGGCGGTCTCGCTCATCGGGCAGGTCGCCGCGGCCCTGGACGCCGCACACGCCGCCGGAATCGCGCACCGCGACGTCAAACCCGAGAACATCCTCGTCACCTCCGGCGACTTCGCCTACCTCGTCGACTTCGGCATCGCCAGCGCGGCCACCGACCGGACCCTCACCGAAAAGGGTTCCACCATCGGCACCTACGCCTATATGGCGCCCGAGCGGTTCGGCGGCAAACCGGTGACGCCGAGCGTCGACGTCTACGCGCTGGCGTGTGTGCTCTACCAGTGCCTGACCGGTGCGCGCCCGTACCCGGCCGACAACGTCAGCACGCTCATCGCCGCACATCTGATGGAGACACCGCCCAAACCCAGCCACGTGCGACCGGGCATACCGGCCTCGCTGGACGCCGTCATCGCCAAGGGGATGGCCAAAAGCGCCGACGAGCGCTACCCGACAGCGGGTGCCCTGGCCCGCGCCGCCGAAGACGCACTGTCCGGTGCCCGGCCACCCGCCGACACCGTCGCCCACCATGCGCTGCCGACCGTCCCCGCCGCGCCGGTGCCGGAGCTTGCGGCCCCCGCGCGCCCCCGGGGGCGCCGCGCGCTGCTGATCGGCGGCGCCTTCGCCGTCGTCGCAGTCGTCGTCGCCGTCGGCGTCATCGCCTGGACGGTGGTCCCGTCGGCGGGGGACATGCGGTCAGCGTCGACGACCGTGACCGTCACCCGGGCTCCCGACGACGCCGGAGGTGTCCCCGCCACCGCCGCCGGTGTGCTGACCCCGGGGGAACGCGAACTGCTGGCCCTGGTCCCGGATGCAACGACATGCACGCCGAACAAGGACTGGGACAACGCCATCGCCGCGGTGGACTGCAAACCGACCGCGAGCGGAGACGGCCACGAACGCGGTTTCTATGCCCTCTACAGCGACCGCGACCAGCTGGAGGACGATTTCACCGCCGTGCTCACCGAGGATCAACTGACCGCCTGCCCCGGCGCCGGCGAGTCCCCCGTCGACTGGGACTACGGGGACAGCCCCGACACCCCCGAAGGCAAGCTGGCGTGCGGCTCCTTCGCCGGTCGGGCCGACATCGTCTGGACCAAGACCTCGGATCTGATGTTGGGAACCGCGCAGGGCAACGACATGAACGCGCTCTACAGCTGGTGGGTGGACTCCACGTAGCGGCCGAATCGGTGGCCTCAAGAATCCTCCAACAAAACGGCCAGACCGCACCGCGATCCTTCTCCGGTACCGCGCAACAGCGCCCGATCGAGGAGAAGGTCATGAAGCACCTCACCGTCACCGTCCGCTCCGTCACCGTCGCCGCACTCGTCGGCGCCGCCACCGTCGGCCTCGCCTGCGGCACCGCCACGGCGGCGTCGCCCGGCCGCTACGGCGACCCCGCGTACGCGACCGGCTTCTGGGTCGAGCAGACCCTCGACGACTGCTCGTTGATGGCCACCGCCGACGTGGTGGGGCAACTCACCGGATATCAGCCGTCCGAGGCCGAGATCGTCGCGCTGGCCGGCGCCACACCCAGCGCCCACCACCCGGGCGTGATCTACCTGCCGCCGGCGGACCCGGACGATCTGGACTCCGGCCATGGCACCGACTCCCGTGATCTGCCGATCCTGCTGGCCTACTACGGCATCGACTCGATCTACACCGACGACGACGTCGCCGACACCGTCGGCGCGCCCACGGGCATCGGTGCCCTTGAGGACGCCCTGGGCGCCGGACGCAGGGTGATCGCCGGCGTCAACGCCGAAACACTCTGGGACGTCGACGGCGACCGCACCATCGGGGACCACGATCTGGTGGTCACCGGGGTGGACGCCGGCGCCGGGGTGGTGCACCTCAACGACAGCGGCACCGAGGACGGCGCCGATGAGCAGGTGTCGCTCGCGGTGTTCGAGGCTGCCTGGCAGACCAGCGGTCACGACATGGTCATCACCGATCAGCCGGGCTGAGGGCGGTGGGAGACAGCTGGGCAGCGAACGTCGAGCGAAGTGCGGCCCGCGCGCGTACGCTGCCCTCAAGCGGTCGCCTCGGCGGCACAGGCGATCATGGGGGATCGGGGGGTCAATCGGTGCTTACAGCTCGTGTACTGGTGGAATTGGACGATCAGGTAGAGGGGATCAAGGCGACCGCCGCGCGGTTCGACCAAGGCACGTCCGCGCTGGCCTGGGAACTGGCCCAGCAACTCCGAATTCTGCTGCATGACGGCGCCGCCACACCGTCGCTGATCACCCGGGCCGGGCTCGGACAACTCACCTGGGTCGACACCGCCGGCGTGCCCAACCCGAAAACGCTGTGTTCGATCGCCGGGCTGACCCTGATGAGGATCCGCAGCCGGCACCACGGCGCCGAGGAATACGTCCCGAAGCTGGCCATGTACCCGCCGGTGCCGATCCGCACCAGAAGCGGCGACCACATCTTCAGCGGCTCCCGGATCCCGTTCGAGGAATGGTGGACCAACCCGGTCGTCATGGATGCCTGTGGCACGTTGTACTCCCGCAAGCAACTGGTGCTCGCGCTGGCCGGTGAAGGCGATCCCGAAGGCGATCTCGAAGTAGATGCCGCACACCGGGCGCTGGCCGGCAGTGCCTCGCTGGGCTGGGTGGTGCGCGGCGAGTCGTCCAGGCAGTTGTGCGGCAGCCCCGTCGTCGCCAGCATCCGCCAGATCGGCTACGAGACGCTGCGCTCGATCACCGAGCAGCGCGACATCATCGACGCCGCGGCGTAGCCCGGCCGTTATCGCTGCCGCGGCGTAGCCCGGCCGTTATCGCTGCCGCGGCGCAGCCCGGCCATCGTCCGGGCCATGCGTCCGGCTCCGATGCACGCACCGCCTCGGCGGTGGAGCCCCGCGCCGGCCGGCAAATCACGCAGGAAAGCCGGTCGACACGCAAAACGCGCCGCGTGGTAGCAGCCGATTATCGCCATCTGGTGACACCATGGACACCATGAGGCAAAGGATCCTGGTAGTCGACGACGACCCTTCGCTCGCCGAGATGCTCACCATCGTGCTGCGGGGGGAGGGTTTCGACACCGCCGTCATCGGTGACGGCACCCAGGCGCTGACCGCCGTGCGTGAACTCCGGCCCGACCTGGTGCTGCTCGACCTCATGCTGCCCGGCATGAACGGCATCGACGTCTGCCGGGTGCTGCGCGCGGACTCCGGGGTGCCGATCGTCATGCTGACCGCCAAGACCGACACCGTCGACGTGGTGCTCGGCCTGGAATCCGGCGCCGACGACTATGTGATGAAGCCGTTCAAGCCCAAGGAGCTGGTCGCCCGTGTGCGCGCGCGGCTGCGGCGCAACGAGGACGAACCCGCCGAACTGCTGTCCATCGCCGACGTCGACATCGACGTCCCGGCCCACAAGGTCACCCGGCAGGGCGAGCAGATTTCGCTGACCCCGCTGGAGTTCGACCTGCTGGTGGCGCTGGCACGTAAACCTCGACAGGTGTTTACTCGTGATGTGCTGCTCGAACAGGTGTGGGGTTACCGTCACCCCGCCGACACCCGTTTGGTGAACGTGCATGTCCAGCGGCTGCGGGCCAAGGTCGAGAAGGACCCGGAGAACCCGCAGGTGGTGCTGACCGTTCGAGGAGTGGGATACAAGGCCGGACCTCCGTGATCTCACCGCCCGCGGTGGCCGTGATCTCACCGCCCGCGGTGGCCGTGATCTCACCACCCGCGGTGGCCGTGATCTCACCACCCGCGGTGGCCGTGACCACCGGGAAGTCCGGGCGGTCACGGTGATCTTCGGTTCCCGCCGGCGCATCCACCGTCGGTCGGCCCCACTCCTCCGCGGACTCGGCGTGCTCGGCCGGGCGCTCAGCCTGGCCTGGCGGCGATCCCTGCAGCTGCGGGTTGTCACGCTGACGCTCGGGCTGTCGCTGGCCGTCATCCTGGTGCTCGGCTTCGTGCTGACCAGCCAGATCACCGACCGCATCCTGGAAGTCAAGGTGGAAGCGGCCACCGAAGAAATCGAACGCGCCCGCACCACCGTCAGCGGCATCGTCGGCGGCGAAGAGACCCGCTCACTCGACAGCAGCCTGCAGCTGGCCCGCAACACGCTCATCGACCGCAAGGCAGAGGCCGGCGCCGGTCTGGCCGGCACCTTCGACGCGGTACTCGTGGTGCCCGGCGACGGCCCCCGCGCCGCGACCGCCGCCGGTCCGGTCAACCAGATCCCGGATACGCTGCGCGACTTCGTCAAAGCCGGACAGGTCAGTTACCAGTACTCCACCGTGCACGCCGACGGGTTCTCCGGCCCGGCGCTGATCATCGGCAGCCCGACATCGTCGCCGGTCACCAACCTGGAGCTCTACCTGATCTTCCCGCTCAACAACGAAGACTCCACCATCGCCCTGGTGCGCGGGACCATGGCCACCGGCGGCGTAGTGCTGCTCGGCCTACTCGCCGCGATCGCCCTGCTGGTAGCCCGGCAGATCGTGCTGCCGGTGCGCTCGGCGTCGCGCATCGCCGAACGGTTCGCCGAGGGCCACCTGACCGAGCGCATGCCGGTCCGCGGCGAGGACGACATGGCGCGACTCGCCGTGTCGTTCAACGACATGGCCGAAAGCCTGCACCGTCAGATCACCCAGCTCGAAGAGTTCGGAAACCTGCAGCGCAGGTTCACCTCCGACGTCAGCCATGAGCTGCGGACCCCGCTGACGACGGTGCGGATGGCAGCCGACCTGATCCACGATCACGCCGAAGACCTCGACCCCGCGCTGCGACGCTCCACCGAACTGATGGTCAACGAACTCGACCGGTTCGAATCGCTGCTCAACGACCTGCTGGAGATCTCGCGCCACGACGCCGGCGTCGCCGAACTGGCCGTCGAGGCCGTCGACCTGCGCTCGATCGTGCAGAGCGCCCTGGACAACGTCGGGCACCTCGCCGAACAAGCCGGCGTCGAGATGATCGTCGACCTCCCGACCGACGACGTGATCGCCGAAGTCGACCCGCGCCGTGTCGAGCGCATCCTGCGCAACCTCATCGCCAACGCCATCGATCACGCCGAACACAAGCCGGTGCAGATCAGGATGGCCGCCGACGTCGATACCGTCGCCGTCACCGTCCGCGACTACGGAGTCGGGCTGCGCCCCGGCGAGGAGAAGCTGGTGTTCAGCAGGTTCTGGCGCGCGGATCCGTCCCGGGTGCGCCGCTCCGGCGGCACCGGCCTGGGCCTGGCCATCAGCATCGAGGACGCGCGGCTGCACCAGGGCCGGCTGGAAGCTTGGGGTGAACCGGGTAAGGGTGCCTGCTTCCGGCTCACCCTTCCGCTGGTGCGCGGCCACAAGGTCACCAGCAGCCCGCTGCCGGTCAAACCGATCGAAGTCTCCACACCCAGCTCGGGCCGCCGAAACCTGCGCGATCGCGAACCGGCAGGAGAAAGCGTGTGAGACGCATTGCTGCGCTGTGGCTTTGCGCGTTCATGGTCATGCTGACCGGCTGTGCCGGAGTGCCCAGCTCGTCATCTCCGCAGGCGATCGGCACCGTCGACCGGCCGCCGCCCCCGAGCCTGCCCAAACCCACGCCGGGCATGGACCCCGACATCCTGCTGCGCGAATTCCTCAAAGCGACCGCCGATCCGTCCAACCGCCACCTCGCCGCGCGCCAGTTTCTCACCGAGTCGGCCTCCAATGCCTGGGACGACGCCGGCAGTGCGCTGCTGATCGACAACGTCGTATTCGTCGAAACCCGGTCACCGGAACGGGTTCTGGTCACGATGCGGGCAGACATCCTGGGCTCGCTGTCCGATATGGGGGTCTTCGAGACAGGCGCCGGCGCCTTGCCGGACCCGGGCCCGATCGAACTGGTCAAGACATCGGACGGGTGGCGTATCGACCGACTGCCCAACGGTGTGTTCCTGGATTGGCAGCAGTTCCAGGCCACCTACAAACGACACACGCTGTACTTCGCCGACCCGACAGGTAAGACCGTCGTGCCCGACCCCCGCTACGTCGCGGTGTCCGAGCCGGACCAGTTGGCCACCGAGCTGGTCAGCAAGCTGATCGCCGGGCCGCGCCCGGAGATGGACAAGACGGTGCGCAACCTGCTCGGCCCGCCGCTGCGGCTGCGTGGACCGGTAACCCGCGCCGACGGTGGCAAGACCGGCATCGGGCGCGGGTACGGCGGCGCCCGCATCGACCTGGAGAACCTCTCCACCACCGATCCGCACAGCAGGCAACTGCTTGCCGCGCAACTGATCTGGACGTTGTCGCGGTCGGGGATCAACGGGCCGTACGTCATCAACGCCGACGGTGCCGCCCTCGACGACCGGTTCGCCGACGGATGGGACACCGCCGCCGTCGCGGCGACCGATCCCGGCGCCGTCGACGGGGCCGCCGCCGGCCTGCACGCCCTGGTGGGTGGCAGCCTGGTGCGGCTCGACGGACAGCGCGCGCCGCGGGTGCCGGGCCCCTTCGGTCAGATGCCCGGACAGACCGCGGCGTCACTGTCCCGGTCCGGCCAGGAAGTGGCCTCGATCGTGATGCTGCGCCCCGGCGCGCCCGACATGGCGTCGTCGCTGTGGGTGGGACCCCTGGGCGGCAACGCTTCTCAGGCCATGGATGCCCGCAGCCTGAGCCGGCCGAGCTGGTCGCTCGACGACGCGATCTGGGTTGTCGTCGACGGTAACAACGTGGTGCGCGTCATCCAGGACGCGTCAGGACAGCCGGCCCGCATCCCGGTCGACGCGAGCGCGGTGCTGACCCGATTCCCGGGTGCGATCGCCGAACTGCAGCTCTCGCGCGACGGCACCCGCGCGGCGATGGTGATCGAGGGAAGGATCGTGCTCGCCGGTGTCGAGCAGACCACCGACGGTAACTACGCACTGACCTATCCGCGTCGGCTCGGGTACGGCCTGGGAGAGACTGCGGTATCGCTGTCCTGGCGCACCGGCGACGATATCGTCGTCACCCGCAACGTTCCGCAGAACCCGGTGTCCTATGTCAACCTCGACGGGGTCAACTCCGATGGGCCGAGCCGAAACCTGCTGATGCCGGTCGGAACGGTGGTTGCCAATCCCGCAGCCGTCTACGTCGCCGACGGACGCGGCGTGCTGCAGCTGTCCGGTTCGGGGGCCGAGGACCCGGGATGGGCCGAGGTGCGTCCGTTGATGTTCGCCGGGGCGCTGCCCGTGCTGCCCGGCTGAGGACGGAAAGTTGTGCAGAACAATCCTGCGGCAACCACTTCGAGGAACACTGGACCTGCTGCCGGGACAGCCCTTCTGGCAGCAACTCCTACTTCGGGAAGAGGTTCGACATGGCGGTTGAAGTTCCACGCAAGACGGTGCTGGCCGGCGCGGGGGCGGGACTTGTGGCCGTGGCTGTTGCCGCGTGTTCACGCGGATCGGAGTCCTCGGGTTCGTCGGATTCCGGGGACGGTGCATCAGCGCCCGGTGGTTCGGCGCAAGGCGAGGCGCTGACGTCGACGACCGATGTGCCGGTCGGGTCGGGCGTCATCGTCGGACAGGTGGTGGTGACCCAGCCGGTCGCCGGTGACTTCCAGGCGTTCTCGGCGGTGTGCACCCACACCGGGTGTTTGATCAACGACGTCTCCGACGGCACCATCAACTGCCCCTGTCACGGCAGCAAGTTCAGCCTCGACGGCGCGGTGGTCAACGGTCCGGCGCAGCGGCCGTTGGAGCCGGTCGCCGTGACCGTACAAGGCGATTCGATCGTCGCCGAGTAGCGGCCGCCGCGAAAGTGCTCCTGCGGTAGGGCGCGTCGCCGCGAAAGTGCTCCTGCGGTAGCGCGCGTGCCGTCGGAGCTACCGTGACTGCACCCTCGCGGCTCAATCGGCGTCGAGCCCTCCCGCGAGGGTCTCGCGCACCTTTGGCGTCTTCGTCCGGCCGTCCTCCGCGAAAGTGCTTGTGCGGTAGCGTGCGTGCCCTCGGAGCTACCGTGAGTGCACTTTGGCGATGCGGCGGTGCGGCGATGCGGGAGGCGGCGGCGCGGGAGGCGGGCGGTGCGGTGCGGGAGCGGCGGTGGCGGGAGGCGTGGCTGTCGGACCTCGGAGGCACACTCGCACCCATGCTCGACCTGGTCCTTCCGTTGCAGTGTGGCGGGTGCGACGCTCCGGCCACCGCATGGTGTGAGGCATGCGCGCGCGACCTGAAGGTCAGGCCCGACGAACCCCACCTCGTCGTGCCGCGCCTGGACCCCGGCGTACCCGTGCTCTCCCTCGGCCGGTATGCCGGTCCGCGGCGCAAGGCCATCGTCGCGCTCAAGGAGCACGGTCGAGCCGACCTGCAGCGACCCCTCGCCGCTGCGCTGGGCACCGCGATCGTGCAGCTGCTCACCTGGGGCGTGCTCGACGCACCGCTGACGCTTGTGCCGGCTCCGACCCGTCGGTCGGCGGCCCGCCGCCGCGGCGGCGACCCCGTCACCCGCATCGCCCGCGCCGCCGCGACACCCGCCACCGCGACACCCGACCCGGGCGCCGGTAGACCTCTGCTGACCGTCGCGCCGGTCCTCCGCTTCACAGCGTTCACCCGCGACTCTGTCGGACTCTCGCCGGCCGCACGGCAGCGCAACGTCGCCGGCCGGGTACGGCTGGCCGCCCCCGTCACCGGCCCCGTCGTCATCGTCGACGACATCGTCACCACCGGCGCGACCGCCGCGGAGTCGGTCCGCGTCCTGCAAACAGCCGGTATCGAGGTCGTTGCTGTGCTGGCGCTGGCGCACGCCTGACCCGCGCCGACCCATTACTGCCGGATCAACCGGACGTGAAGAACTGAGAACAGGTCGGGCGAATCAGTGGCACGTCAGGTGAACAGCGACTACCGTCGGCACCAACCAACCGTGAACATTTCACGGCGGCACTCAGAAGCGAGATGCCGGTATCGCGCCAGCGATGGGAGGTGAGTAGTCGACACCTTGCACCGGCGAGTGGCGCGACCAGAATGCCCAGTCGGTGCGACGTCTGTTCAGTACGGCACGCACGGGGCGTGCGATCGCGAGAGAGAATCGAGTTGCCAAGTATGTCAAGTTATTCCGTGGACGCCGACAGCACGATTTTGATGGACCCCACCAATCCGGCAGGGTCGACTGACGCGACTCCCAACGCCGAGGTGGTGGTGAAAGGGCGCAATGTCGAGGTGCCCGATCACTTCCGCGTCTATGTCGCCGAGAAGTTGGCTCGTCTGGAACGATTCGACCGCACCATCTACCTCTTCGACGTCGAGCTCGATCACGAGAAGAACCGCCGCCAGCGCAAGAACTGTCAGCACGTGGAGATCACCGCCAAGGGTCGCGGACCCGTGGTGCGCGGTGAAGCCTGCGCCGACAGCTTCTACGCCGCCTTCGAAGGCGCGGTGAGCAAACTCGAGGCGAGGCTCCGCAAGAGCAAAGACCGCCGCAAGATCCACTACGGCGACAAGACCCCCACCTCGCTGCACGAGGCCTGTTCGCTCGACCACCTGGAGCGGGTGTTCGCCCCGCCCGTGCAGGAGACGGTGGCGACCGACGGTCAGGGCGTCGAGGCCGTCGACGACCACGAACCCGGGCGGGTCGTGCGTGTCAAGGAACACCCCGCCACGCCCATGACGGTCGACGATGCCCTCTACGAGATGGAACTCGTGGGCCACGACTTCTTCCTGTTCCACGACAAGGAAAGCGACCGGCCCTGCGTCGTCTACCGACGCCACGCGTTCGACTACGGGCTGATCAAGCTCGCCTGACCATCCTGCATCCACAAGACCGCGAAAACCCCCGGGAGCCGGTTCCCGGGGGTTTTCGTCGTCAGAACACGTCGGCGCGGAGATGCGCGACCAGCAATTTCGGCGCGTCACCTACGATGGTGTCCGTCTATTTGCGAAACGCATCCAGCGAGGAAAAAGGGTAGCCAGCGTGCTTTCGAAGTTGCTCCGTATCGGCGAGGGCCGCATGGTCAAGCGCCTCAAGGGGGTGGCTGACTATGTCAACACCCTGTCCGACGACATCGCGAAGCTCTCCGACGCTGAATTGCGGGCGAAGACCGACGAGTTCCGCGGACGCCTGGAGAGCGGCAAAGAGGACCTCGACGACATCATGCCCGAGGCCTTCGCCGTGGTCCGCGAGGCGGCCTGGCGGGTGCTCAACCAGCGCCACTTCGACGTCCAGATCATGGGCGGCGCCGCGCTGCACTTCGGCAACGTCGCGGAGATGAAGACCGGTGAGGGCAAGACCCTGACCTCGGTGCTGCCGGCCTACCTCAACGCGCTGCCCGGCAAGGGTGTGCACATCGTCACGGTCAACGAGTACCTGGCCAAACGCGACGCCGAGCAGATGGGTCGCGTGCACCGCTTCCTCGGCCTCGACGTCGACGTGATCCTCGGGACCCTGACCCCAGACCAGCGGCGCGCGGCCTACGCCGCCGACATCACCTACGGCACCAACTGGGAACTCGGTTTCGACTATCTGCGCGACAACATGGCGCTGCGCCTCGAAGACTGTGTCCAGCGCGGCCACAACTTCGCCATCGTCGACGAGGTCGACTCCATCCTGATCGACGAGGCCCGTACCCCGCTGATCATCTCCGGGCCCGCCGACGGCGGATCCAACTGGTACACCGAGTTCGCCCGCCTCGCCCCGCTGATGAAGGCCGATGTGCACTACGAGGTCGACATCAAGAAACGCGTCGTCGGCATCAACGAAGTGGGCGTCGAGTTCGTCGAGGACCAGCTCGGCATCGAGAACCTCTACGAGGCCGCCAACTCCCCGCTGATCAGCTACCTGAACAACGCCATCAAGGCCAAGGAGCTCTTCGAGCGCGACAAGCACTACATCGTCCGCAACGGCGAAGTCTTCATCGTCGACGAGTTCACCGGCCGCATGCTGGTGGGCCGGCGCTACAACGAGGGTCTGCACCAGGCCATCGAGGCCAAGGAACACGTCGAGATCAAGGCCGAGAACCAGACGGTCGCCCAGGTCACGCTGCAGAACTACTTCCGCATGTACGACAAGCTCGCGGGCATGACCGGTACCGCCGAGACCGAGGCCGCCGAGCTGCACGAGATCTACAAGCTGGGCGTGGTGCCGATCCCGACCAACCGGCCGATGATCCGCGCCGACCAGTCCGACCTGATCTACAAGACCGAAGAGGCCAAGTACATCGCGGTCGTCGACGACGTCACCGAACGCTACGAGAAGGGCCAGCCGGTCCTGATCGGTACGACCAGTGTGGAGCGCTCGGAGTTCCTGTCGCGCCAGTTCGAGAAGCGTCGCATCCCGCACAACGTGCTCAACGCGAAATTCCACGAGCAGGAGGCCGGCATCATCGCCGAGGCCGGTCGGCTCGGGGCGATCACGGTCGCCACCAACATGGCCGGCCGCGGTACCGACATCGTGCTCGGCGGCAACGTCGACTACCTGTTGGACCGGCGCCTGCGTCAGCGCGGCCTCGACCCGATCGAGACCCCCGACGAGTACGAGCAGGCCTGGCACGAAGAGCTGCCGGGCATCAAGGAGCAGGTCGCCGCCGAGGCCAAGGACGTGATCGCCGCCGGCGGGCTCTACGTGCTGGGCACCGAGCGGCACGAGTCCCGCCGCATCGACAACCAGCTGCGCGGCCGCTCCGGGCGTCAGGGCGACCCGGGCGAGTCGCGTTTCTACCTGTCGCTGGCCGACGAGCTGATGCGCCGCTTCAACGGCGCAACCCTGGAGACGCTGCTGACGCGGCTGAATCTGCCCGATGACGTGCCGATCGAGGCCAAGATGGTCTCGCGTGCCATCAAGAGCGCCCAAACCCAGGTCGAGCAGCAGAACTTCGACATCCGCAAGGAAGTTCTGAAGTACGACGAGGTGATGAACCAGCAGCGCAAGGTGGTCTACGCCGAGCGTCGCCGCATTCTGGAGGGGGAGAACCTCGCCGACCAGGCCCACAAGATCCTCGTCGACGTCATCACCGCCTACGTCAACGGTGCCACCGCCGAGGGGTACTCCGAGGACTGGGATCTCGAGACGCTGTGGGAGGGCCTCAAGCAGCTCTACCCGGTGGGCATCGATCACCACGACCTCATCGACTCCGACGCCGTGGGCGAGCCCGGCGAGCTGACCCGCGACGAGCTGCTGGCGGCGCTGATCACCGACGCCGAGCGCGCGTACGCCCAGCGTGAGCGCGAGATCGAGGAAATCGCCGGTGAAGGCGCGATGCGCCAGCTGGAGCGCAATGTGCTGCTCAACGTGCTGGACCGCAAGTGGCGCGAGCACCTCTACGAGATGGACTACCTGCGCGAGGGCATCGGTCTGCGCGGTCTGGCCCAGCAGCGGCCCGAGGTCGAATACGCGCGTGAGGGCTACGATATGTTCGTCGCGATGCTCGACGGCATGAAAGAGGAGTCGGTCGGCTTCCTGTTCAACGTCCAGGTCGAACGTGCGCCGGCAACGACGCCGGGGGTTGCCGCGCAGGCCGCTCCGGCCGGGCTCGCCGAGTTCGCCGCCGCGGCCGCGCAGCAGGCCCAGCAACAGACGGGGGCGGTGGCCACCAAGGAGCGTCCGGTGGTGCCGGCAGGATCTGGCGGGTTGCGCGCCAAGGGAATCGACGACAAATCCCAGCCGCTGACCTACACCGGTCCGTCCGAGGACGGTGGCGTCGAGGTCAAGCGGTCCGGCGGTGCGCCGTCGACCGGAGGCACCCGCAAGGAGCGCCGCGAGGCTGCCCGTCAGCAGCAGAAAGCCGGGCGGCACGCCAAGCGCCGCTGACCGCCCGCCGGGATCACCCGATGTCGAGGGCAGCGACGCGCCAGCTGTCCTGGTGACGCACGATGCGGGCGGCGATGGCGTGGACCCGTCCGCTGCGGGTGAATGACGCGAACACCTCCGCGGCGGTGACCCCGTCGTCGGCCGCTGCGCCGGATCCGGTGTCGACCGACCGGACCCGCACCCGTCGCAGCGTCGCGCTTCCGGTGCGCGGCGCCGCGGCCCGGGCGAGGACACAATCGATCAGCACCGGGGGCATCAGCGCGCGCAGTTGGGTGACGGGTCTGCGGCGGTCGATCACCTCGATCACCTGACGCAACACGGCCTCGGCGAACACCACGGCCGACCGGGGCGGCGCCGTTTCGGATGCCGGCGGCCGGTGGGCGGGTCGTGAATGTTGCGGTGTGCGGTGCAATGCGACGCCGGTCGGGGCGGCGCACCGCTGCGCCCGCGAGCCCAGCGGCAGTGCCGCGGGCTCATAGTCGACAACCGGCGAGATCTTCCACAGCTCAGGCGGTGCCGCGACGGCCGGGATTCGGGATGCGGTCATGCGTACTCTCCAACGGTCGAGGTGGATCTGCCGGAGAGTTGCAGACCGCTCCATGATCGCACGCACCGCGCGCACCCCGGAGCACCCGTTATGCGCGCGCTCACAAATTGCCGTTACCGTGACATGTTCCGACGTCGAGACATGTACGCGAGGGAGGCGGCGCCGCAGATGGTGACCAGGTTGTCGGCGTCCGATGCCTCCTTCTACCGGTTGGAGAACTCGGCGACGCCGATGTACGTCGGCTCGTTGCAGATCCTGCGCAAGCCGCGCCACGGGCTGAGCTACGAGACCCTGCTCGCCACCGTCGAGCAGCGACTGCCGCAGATACCGCGCTACCGGCAGAAAGTGCGGGAGGTGACCCTGGGCCTGGCCCGTCCGGTCTGGGTCGACGACCGCGACTTCGACATCACCTACCACGTCCGGCGATCCGCGCTGCCGTCGCCGGGTAGCGACGCCCAGCTGCACGATCTGGTGGCCCGACTCGGATCGCGGCCGCTGGACAAGTCGCGGCCGCTGTGGGAGATGTACCTCGTCGAAGGGCTGGCCAAGAACCGGGTCGCGATCTACACCAAATCCCATCAGGCGCTCGTCAACGGGATGTCGGCGCTGGAAATCGGGCACGTCATCGCCGACCGCACCCAGAAGCCACCCGAGTTCGGGGAAGACATCTGGATCCCGGGCCGCGAACCCAGCGACCGACAGCTGCTGGTGGGGGCCTTGGGGGAATGGGTCATGCGGCCGACGGCGCAGGCCGCCGCCGTGCGCTCGGCGGTGACCGAGGCCGTCACCAACACCGGTGAACTCGTCGAGCTGGGACGTCGGGTCGCCGACCTGGCCCGCACCGTCGCCCGCGGCGCGGCGCCGAACAGCCCGCTGAACACCACGGTGTCGCGGAATCGGCGGTTCTCGGTGGCCGCGGGCAGCCTCGACGAGTTCAGGATCGTGCGTGCCCGCTACGACTGCGACGTCAACGATGTGGTGCTGGCCATGGTCGCCGGCGCGCTGCGCAACTGGCTGCTCTCGCGCGGAGAACCGGTGACCGCGTCGACCACGGTGCGCGCGATGGCGCCGATGTCGGTGTATCCCGACGCCGAGATCGACTCCACCGGCCCGGGGCAGGCGATCGGCGAGGTCGCCCCGTTCCTGGTCGATCTTCCGGTCGGTGAGGCGAACCCGGTGGTCAGGCTGTCGCAGATCTCCCATGCCACCGAGACGCACCCGACCGCGGCCAGCCTGGTCGACGCCCGGACCATCATCACGTTGTCCGGATTCGCGCCGCCCACACTGCACGCCATGGGCATCCGGGTGGCTACCAGTTTCTCGGCGCGGCTGTTCAACCTGCTGATCACGAATGCCCCGGGAGCCCAGAACCAGATGTACATCGCCGGCACCAAACTGCTGGAGACCTACGCGGTGCCGCCGCTGCTGCACAACCAGACCCTCGCCATCGGAGTGACGTCCTACAACGGGATGCTGTACTTCGGCATCAACGCCGACCGTGATGCGATGAGCGACGTCGATATGCTGCCCAGCCTGCTGCGGGAATCGCTCGACGAGCTCGTGGAGGCGGCGAAATGACGCGTCGGTAGCTGTCCGTGAATTGACGTGCGGACGCCAACGGGAGTCGAATAGCTGTGATGTCGACTTCTGAAGAAGAGATAACCGCCAAGACCGAGCGCAAACCGATCAACCATCCGGTGTTGGGGATACCGCGCGACGACGGGCCCGCCACGGAGTCCCGCGGCATCGACTGGGTGGTCTTCGGAGTCACCGCGGTCATCGCCGCCTGCTTTTTGACCTGGGGTTTTCTGAACACCGAGTCGCTCGCCGGTGCCGCGGACACGGCGCTGACCTGGGTGATGACCAACACGGGTTGGCTGTTCGTGCTCTCGACGTCGATGTTCGTCGTCTTCGTGCTGTGGCTGGCGTTGGGCCGCTACGGCACGATCCCGCTGGGCCGCGACGACGAGGAACCCGAGTTCAACGGTGTGTCGTGGGTGGCGATGATGTTCAGCGCCGGCATGGGCATCGGGTTGATGTTCTTCGGGGTGGTCGAACCGCTGTCCCATCTGAGCACGCCGCCACCGGGCACCGGGGCCGAAGGCGGTCCCGACGCGGTCCAGAACGCGATGGCCACCACGCTGTTCCACTGGACGCTGCACCCGTGGGCGATCTACGCCGTCGTCGGGCTGGCCATCGCCTACGGTGTGTACCGCAAGGGTCGGTTGCAGCTGGTCAGCGCCGCGTTCGAACCACTGCTGGGGTCGCGGGCCAACGGTCCGTGGGGCAAGGTCATCGACATGCTGGCGATCTTCGCCACGCTGTTCGGCTCGGCGGCCTCGCTCGGGCTGGGTGCCCTGCAGATCCGCAGCGGTCTGCAGATCGTCGGCGGCATCGGCGAGACCGGCAACGCCATCCTGATCATCATCATCGCGGTGCTGACCGCGGCCTTCGTGGTCTCGGCGGTCTCGGGGGTGGCAAAAGGCATCCAGTGGCTGTCGAACATCAACATGGTGCTGGCGATGGTGCTGGCGCTGTTCGTGTTCGTCGTCGGCCCGACGATCTTCATCCTCAACCTGCTGCCCACCGCGGTGGGGAGCTACTTCGCCGACCTCGCCGAGATGGCGGCCCGCACCGGGGCCGAGGGCCCCGACGTCGAGGTGTGGCTGCAGTCCTGGACGGTCTTCTACTGGGCGTGGTGGGTGTCGTGGGCGCCGTTCGTCGGCGTGTTCATCGCGCGGATCTCGCGGGGGCGCACCATCCGGCAGTTCGTCACCGGTGTGCTGCTGATTCCCAGCGCGGTGTCCCTGGTCTGGTTCGCGGTGCTGGGCGGTTCGGCGATGAACGTCCAACAGGAGGGCACCGATCTGGCCGGCGAGGGTGGGGCTGAGCAGCAGCTGTTCACGCTGCTCGACCAGTTCCCGCTGGCGACGGTCGCCAGCGTCCTAGTGATGCTGCTGGTCGCGATCTTCTTCGTCACCGGCGCCGACTCTGCCTCGATCGTGATGGGCTCGCTGTCCCAGCGGGGCACCATTCGACCCCGCTGGGGTGTGGTGGTGTTCTGGGGCGTGGCCACCGGTTCGGTGGCCGCGGTCATGCTGCTGGTGGGCGGCGAGGACGCGCTGACCGGGTTGCAGACCATCACCATCGTGGCTGCGCTGCCGTTCCTGCTGGTGATGATCGGGCTGGCGGTGTCGCTGGTCAAGGATCTGCGGCAGGATCCGGCGGTGGTCCGGCGGCAGTACGCCACCGAGGCGATCAAGACCGCGGTGATCACCGGCGTCACCCGGCACGGCGACGACTTCGTCATCTCGGTGGAGAAGGACCCCGACGCCGACGACGACGAACCATCCGCATCGCGCTGAGGTGATCCCGAATGGCCAAGACAAAGACGAGAACAAAGGCGAGGAAGCTCCCCAACGACGTGTACCAGGCCGAACTGTTCCGTCTGCAAACGGAATTGGTGAAGCTGCAGGAATGGGTACGGGCCACCGGCGCTCGCGTCGTCATCGTCTTCGAGGGGCGCGACGCCGCGGGTAAGGGTGGGACGATCAAACGGATCACCGAGTACCTGAGCCCCCGCATCGCGCGGATCGCGGCGTTGCCTGCACCGTCGGATCGCGAACGGGGGCAATGGTATTACCAGCGCTACATCGCGCACCTGCCCGCCAAAGGCGAGATCGTGTTGTTCGACCGGTCCTGGTACAACCGCGCGGGCGTGGAGAAGGTGATGGGTTTTTGCACCCCGGCCGAGCACGCCCTGTTCCTGCGCCAGACGCCGATTTTGGAGCAGATGCTGATCGAAGACGGTGTGCTGCTGCGCAAGTACTGGTTCTCGGTGTCCGAAGAGGAGCAACTGCGGCGTTTCCGCTCCCGGCTCAAAGACCCGGTGCGGCAATGGAAACTGTCGCCGATGGACCTGGAGTCGGTGTACCGCTGGGAGGACTACTCGCGAGCCAAGGACGAGGCGATGGTGCACACCGACACCCCGATGAGCCCGTGGTTCATCGTGGAGTCCGACATCAAGAAGCACGCGCGGCTCAACATGATCGCCCACCTGCTGTCCACCATCGACTACGTCGACGTCGAACGCCCGACGGTCAAGCTGCCCAAGAAGCCGGTGCGCAGCGGTAACTACCGCCGCGCGGCCCGGGAGTTGTCGACCTATGTCGACGATCACGCCGCGACATTGATGGGTGACATCGAGTAAGGCGGCTACTCTCGGCTCGTGCGCGTCTACGTCCCCGCAACGCTGACCATGCTGCAGCGCCTGATCACCGACGAAACCCTGCGTCCGGTCAACGGGACCGCCTTCGCGGTGACGCCGACGCTGCGCGAGGCCTACGCCGAGGGGGACGAGGACGAGCTCGCCGACGTCGCCCTGCGGGAGGCCGCGATGGCGTCGCTGCGTCTTCTCGATCACGAGGGTCTCCTCGATCACGAGGGTGGTGGCGATCACGAGGGTGGTGGCGATCTGCCGCCCCGGCGGGTGGTCATCGAGGCCGACGTCGACGACGAGACCGACGGCGTCACCGTGCGGCCTGATCTCGACGACGCCGTCGTGCGGATGACCGGCGACGTCGCGATCGGCCGGGTGATCGCGGCCTACGTCGACACGGCCGCGGCCGAGCCCGCAGTACTGGCCGCCGTGGCGGTGATCGACGAGGCCGATCTCGGTGACGAGGACGCCGAGCTGACGGTCGGCGACGCCCAGGACCACGACCTGGCGTGGTACGCGCCACAGGAGCTTCCGTTCCTGTTGGAGCTGCTCTGAGTGCTGGATACGGTAGCGTAAGTTACGGTACCGTAGGTTCACGCGTCGCGTTGATGGGTAGCCACTCACAGCCACCGCAAGCCGGGTAGGAGCCATCATGGCCAAAAACACCATCAAGAACACCGCCAAGGTCGCCGACACCGTGCGACCGAAGATCGCGGGCGCGACAACCAACCCGGGTTGGCACGCGCTGCGCACCGTTGTCGGCAGGATCACCACCCCGCTGCTGCCCGACGACTACCTGAAGCTGGCCAACCCGCTGTGGTCGGCGCGCGAGCTGCGCGGCCGGGTGCTCGAGGTGCGCCGCGAGACGGTCGATTCGGCCACCCTGGTCATCAAACCGGGCTGGGGGTTCTCGTTCGACTACCAACCCGGCCAGTACATCGGTATCGGCCTGCTGGTCGAGGGCCGGTGGCGCTGGCGCTCCTACTCGCTGACCAGCCCCCCGGATGAGCACCGGGGTGCCGGCCGGGGTTCGCGCACCATCGCGATCACGGTCAAAGCCATGCCCGAAGGCTTCCTGTCCACGCACCTGGTGGGCGGTGTCGCACCCGGCACAATCGTCAGATTGGCTGCGCCGCAAGGAAACTTCGTGTTGCCCGACCCGGCCCCGGCGTCGGTGCTGTTCCTGACCGCCGGCTCGGGGATCACCCCGGTCATGTCGATGCTGCGCACCCTGGTGCGCAGGGAGGGAATCGGCGGCCCGGGTCACATCGCCCACGTGCACTCGGCGCCGACCGAAAACGACGTGATGTTCGCCGCCGAACTGGCCGAGCTGGCCCGCCGGCACGACGGCTACCGGCTGCAGCTGCGTGCCACCCGCACCGAGGGTCGGCTCGACCTGAATCGTCTCGACGAGATCGTCCCGGACTGGCGGGACCGGCAGACCTGGGCCTGCGGGCCGGAGGCGATGCTGGAGGCGGCGCAACGCACGTGGACCGCGGCCGGTATCGCCGACCGGCTGCACCTGGAGCGGTTCGCGGTGGCGCGGGCGGCCCACGGGAGCGGGGGCACCGTCGAGTTCTCCCGGTCGGGCAAGGCCGCCGTGGTCGATGGTGCGACCTCGTTGATGGACGCCGGTGAGGCGGCCGGTATCCAGATGCCGTTCGGCTGCCGGATGGGCATCTGCCAGTCCTGTGTCGTCGGGCTGCTCGACGGGCACGTGCGCGACCTGCGGACCGGTGTCGAGCACGAACCCGGTAGCCGGGTGCAGACCTGTGTGTCGGCCGCGTCGGGAGATTGTGTTCTCGACGTCTAGGCTTTACTGGGTAGTAACCTACGGCTACGTAGGTTACGGTAGCGTAGGTAGACGAGAGGAGGGTTGACACATATGGCAATCACAGACGTACCCGAATTCGCGCACTTAACCGACGCGGACGTGGAGAGCCTGGGACGTGAGCTCGATGCGATCCGCCAGGACATCGAGGATTCCCGCGGCGCGCGCGACGCGCGCTACATCCGCCGCACCATCGCCGCCCAGCGCGCGCTCGAGGTGGCCGGCCGGGTGATGCTCGCCGGCAGCGCGAAACGCAAGTACTGGTGGGCCGGCACCGCGACTCTGGGCGTGGCCAAGATCATCGAGAACATGGAGATCGGCCACAACGTCATGCACGGTCAGTGGGACTGGATGAACGATCCGGAGATCCACTCCTCGTCGTGGGAATGGGACATGAGTGGGGCCTCCAAGCACTGGCGCTTCACCCACAACTTCATGCATCACAAGTACACGAACATCCTGGGCATGGACGACGACGTGGGCTACGGCGTCATCCGTGTCACCCGCGATCAGCGCTGGCGGCCGATGAACATGCTCAACCTGTTCTACAACACGATGCTGGCGGTCGGTTTCGAGTGGGGCGTCGGCCTGCAGCATCTGGAGCTGGGCAAGATCTTCAAGGGCCGCGACAACCGCAAAGAGACGATGGGCCGCGTCAAGGAGTTCGGCATCAAAGCCGGCCACCAGGTGGTCAAGGACTACATCGCCGCCCCGGCGATCACCTCCCTGTCCCCGGGGGCGACCTTCAAGTCGACCCTGACCGCCAACGCCGTCGCCAACGTGATCCGCAACGTGTGGGCCAACGCCGTGATCTTCTGCGGCCACTTCCCCGACGGGGCGGAGAAATTCACCAAGACCGACATGGTCGGCGAGAGCCGTGGCCAGTGGTACCTGCGGCAGATGCTGGGCAGCGCCAACTTCGAGAACGGGCCGGTGCTGCGGTTCATGAGTGGCAACCTGTGCCATCAGATCGAGCATCATCTGTTTCCGGATCTGCCCAGCAACCGGTATTACGAGATCTCGATACGGGTCCGGCAGATCTGCGACAAGTACGACCTGCCCTACACCACCGGAAACTTCCTGGTGCAGTACGGCAAGTCCTGGCGCACCATCGCGAAACTGTCGCTGCCGGACCGGTTCCTCACCGACACCGCCGACGACGCCCCCGAGACGCGCAGCGAGCGGATGTTCGCCGAGTTGGATCCGACGGAGCGGCGCGGCCTGAAATCGGCCATCGCGGCGGTGCGTGCGCGCCGACGGGCCAAGGTGGCCCAGAAGACGGCGGTCAAGCGCCACCAGCTGGCCGCCTGATCTTAGGCAAGCCAAAATCGGCAAACGCAAAATCGGTAACGCAGAATCGCCTGCTGTCAGTCGACAGCAGGCGATTTTGTGGTCGGACCGACCCTCGAGTCCCCGACCCCAGCCGGGCTGCGGTCTGCCGGGCGATTCGGTCTGGTCGGGGATTCGGTCTAGTCGGGGATGTAGTCGAACGTGTCCGGGTCGGGTCCGATGCGGCCGGACCCGCCCTGGTCCAGACCCGAGATCGCCGACATGTCGTCCTCTCCGAGCTCGAAGTCGAACAGCGCGAAGTTGTCCTTGATGCGCTGCGGCGTCACCGACTTCGGAAACACGATGTCGCCGCGCTGAATGTGCCAGCGCAGCACCACCTGAGCCGGCGATTTGCCCGCCGCCTCGGCGATGCGGGCGACAACCGGGTCGTCGAGCACCTTGCCCTGGGCGATGGGTGACCACGCCTCGGTTGCGATGCCGTGCTGCGCACCGTAGGCACGCACCTCGTCGTTGGCGAAGTACGGGTGCACCTCGATCTGATTCACCGCGGGCACGGTGCCGGTTTCCTGAGCCAACCGCTGCAGGTGCGGGACCTGGAAGTTGGACACCCCGACGCTGCGGGCGCGCCCGTCGTTCTTGAACTCCTCCAACGTCTTCCACGTCGACACGTAGTCGCCGTCATACAGCGTGGGCAGCGGCCAATGGATCAGGAACAGGTCGACGTAGTCGAAGTCGAGCGCCTTGAGTGTCGCGTCGAACGCCCGTCGCGCGTCATCGGGCTTGTGGAATCCGTTGTTGAGCTTGCTGGTGACGAACACCTCGGCGCGGTCGACACCGGCATCCCTGATGCCCTGTCCGACGCCCTGCTCGTTCTGGTACATCTCCGCGGTGTCGATGTGGCGGTAGCCGATCTCCAGCGCGGACTTCACCGCGGCGGCCGTGTCCTCGGGCGGGATCTGGTACACGCCGAAGCCCAGCTGGGGGATCGTCCTGCCGTCGTTCAACTCGATGTCTGGTGTGTGGCTCAAAGTTACTCCTCCTGTGTCGTCCGACAGCGTGCCCGGCGGGCCTGTGCGGCAAACCCCATCTCAGGACACAACGTGCACGTCAGGCCCCAGCCTTCCCTGAGCCCCGGCGTCAGCCTTCCCGAAGCGCGGCCAGCAGTCTGCGCGCGGCCTGGACGCGGCCCTGCGCCGCACCGGTCAACTCGTCGAGCGCGCACTCGGGGTCGGCGGGCGGACCCATATGGCCGCAACCGCGCGGACAACCTTCGATCGCGTCGGCAAGGTCGGAGAACGCCAACATGACGTCATCGGGTTCGATGTGGGCCAGTCCGAACGACCGGATACCCGGGGTGTCGATCACCCATCCGCCCGATTTCAGGGGCAGTGCCACCGACTGAGTCGAGGTGTGCCGGCCCCGGCCGATGTCGGTGACCGTGCCGGTAGCTCGAAAAGCTTGTGGCACAAGCCGGTTCACCAGAGTGGATTTGCCCACCCCGGAATGGCCGAGCAACACGGTGACCTTGTCGACGAGCAGCGGTTCCACGCTCGTCAGCGGATCGTCCCGGCCGGCCGCGGTGATCGTCAGGTCCAGATCGGCGAACTGGGCCGCGAACGGTTCGGCCGGTGCCAGATCGGTCTTGGTCAGGCACAGGATCGGCGTCAGGCCACCGGCGTACGCGGCGATCAACGCGCGCTCCACCAGGCCGGTGCGGGGCGGCGGGTCGGCCAGGGCCACCACGATCAGCAACTGGTCGGCGTTGGCGACGACGACACGTTCCGTCGGATCAGTGTCATCGGCGGTGCGGCGCAACACCGTTCGACGTTCGCCGCGGCGCACGATGCGGGCCAGCGTGTCCGTGCGCCCGGACAGATCGCCCACCACGTCGACCTCGTCTCCGACCACGATCGGCGTCCGTCCGAGCTCGCGGGCCCGCATGGCCGTGACCCGGCGGCCGGGATCACCCCCGAGGACACAGCCCCAGCGTCCGCGGTCGACGGTGACCACCATCGCCTGCAGCGCATCGGCGTGTTCGGGGCGGGTCTTGGTACGCGGCCGCGAGCCCCGCCCGGGTCGGATCCGGACATCGGACTCGTCGTACTCGCGTCTGCTCAACGAGGCTGATTCCCCTTCGCGGGCAGGGCGCCGGCCTGGACGTCGGTCTGACCGGCCAGCATGTCGGCCCACATCTGCGGGAAGTCCGGCAGGGTCTTGGCGGTGGTGCCGATGTCCTCGACCTCGACGCCGGGCACCCGCAGGCCCACGATCGCCCCGGCGGTGGCCATCCGGTGATCGGCGTAGGAGTGCCACCGGCCGCCGTGCATCTGCTGTGCGGTGATGACCAGCCCGTCCTCGGTCTCCTCACACCGACCGCCGATACGGTTGAGTTCGGCGCTCAGCGCCGCCAGTCGGTCCGTCTCGTGCCCTCGCAGGTGTGCGATACCGCGCAACCGTGACACCGAACCCGGGGTGGCCAGGGCGACCATCGCGGCGACCGACGGCGTGAGTTCACCGACATCGCGTAGATCGACGTCGATCCCGTCGTAGGTCGTCGCCCCGTGCACTTCGAGATAGGAATCGCCCTGGCGCACCTGGGCTCCCAAGCTGGTCAGGATCGACAGGATGGTGTCGGCAGGCTGGATGCTGTCGGCGGGCCAACCCATGATCCGCACCGTGCCGCCGCTGACCACGGCGGCCGCGAGGAACGGCACCGCGTTGGACAGGTCGGGCTCGACCACCCAGTGCCGGGCCGCGATCGCTCCCGGATGCACCCGCCAGCGGTCGGCTGCGGAGTCGTCGACCTGCACACCGGCCTCGCGCAGCATCGACACCGTCATCGCGATGTGCGGTGCGGACGGGACCGCGCCCCCGGTGTGCACCACGGTCAGTCCCTCGGTGAAGGCGGCGCCGGCGAGCAACAGACCCGACACGAACTGCGAGGACCCCGACGCGTCGATCTCCACGGTGCCCCCGCGAACCGCCCCGGCGCCGCGTACCGTGAACGGCAGCCCGTCGCCGTCGATGCGCACGCCGAGCGCGCGCAGACCGTCCAGCAGCGGTGCGATCGGCCGCGACCGGGCCTGCTCGTCACCGTCGAACGTGACCGCCTCGGTGGTCAGCGCCGCCACCGCCGGCAGGAACCGCAGCACCGTTCCGGCCAGCCCGCAGTCGATGCGGGCACCGGCCCGCGGTGCCAACGAACCACTGACCGTGAGATCGGTGTCCTCGCCATCGGCGGGCTGCACCGTCACCCCGAGCTCGTGTACTGCGGCGATCATCAGGTCGGTGTCCCGGCTGCGCAGCGCGCCGCGCACCGACGACGCGCCCTGCGGCACCGCCAACGCGGCCAGCACCAGCGCCCGGTTGGTCTGAGACTTCGAGCCGGGAACGGTGACGGTGGAATGGATCGGGGTCGCGGTCGCCGGGGCCGGCCAGGTGCTCACCCGTACATTGTTCCCTGTCCTGGTTCCGCGTCGTGATCCGGCGTGCGAACGCACCCCCCGGCGTCGCGCTTTACTGCCGATTCGCGGCTCTGCAACGATGGACTGCATGTGCGGGCGATTCGCGGTGACGACCGATCCGGCGCTGCTGGCCGAGAAGATCAAGGCCATCGACGAGGCCACGGCGGCCGCCCAGGAAAAACCGGACACCCAGGGAAAACCGGCCGCCCAGGAAAAACCGGCCGCCAACTACCCGGCTGCCAACTACAACGTGGCTCCGACGACCAACGTGGCCGTCGTGGTCAAACGCCACACCGACCCCGACGACGAGGCCACCCGCCGGGTACGGCTGATGCGCTGGGGCCTGGTGCCGCCGTGGGCCAAAGCCGGCGCGGACGGGAACCCGGACACCAAGGGCCCGCTGTTGATCAACGCCCGCTCGGAGAAGGTGACGTCCTCGCCGGCATTCCGGGGTTCGGCCAAGGGCAAAAGGTGTCTGGTGCCGATGGACGGCTGGTACGAATGGAAAGGCGCGAAGGGCGCCAAGACACCGTTCTACCTGCACTCCGACGACGGCGAGCCGCTGTTCGCTGCGGGTCTGTGGTCCACCTGGCGGCCCAAGGACGCCCCCAAGGACGCACCACCGCTGCTGAGCTGCACCATCATCACCACCGATGCCGTCGGGCCGCTCGCCGACATCCACGACCGCATGCCGCTGACCGTCAGCGAAGCGGACTGGGACCGCTGGTTGGATCCCGACGCTCCGATCGACGAAGGGCTGCTGCGTGGACACGGTGACCTCGACCGCATCGAGATCCGTGAGGTCTCCAAGCTGGTGAACAGCGTGCGCAACAACGGCCCGGAGCTCATCGAGCCGGTCGAGCACCAGCCCGAGGCCGAGCAGGGCACGCTGCTGTGAGTCACCCGCTGCACGCGGCCGGCGTCACCGACGCCCTGGCCGCCGACCTCCGCAGCGCCGGTTACACCACCGACGGGGTCGCCGACCTGCTCGGAGCCGACGCGGGCGCCGCGTTCAGCCGGGGCCTATGGTGGTCGGCGCTGCGGGCCACCGACCGCGCGGCACCCGACCGCCGCCGCCTCGCGGTTCTGGTGCGTCTGTTCCTGCTCGGCGCCGCCGAGCCACGTGACCACGTCGCGTCGGCCCTGCCGGGCACGCCGATCGACGCGCTGATCGCCAACGGCGTCGTCGAACCGGCACCGGCCGGCACGGTCCGGGCGGCACTGGACATCCGCCCGCACAGCGACGGGACCCGCGACTTCCTGGTGGTCTCCGATCTGGACGCGGCGCTGCGGCCGGGCCCGGTGCAACGCGACCACGTTCTGGGCATCGGTGGCGCGTCGGTGTCGCTGGCCCACGCCGTCATCCGCCGGCCCGTCGGACGCGCGCTGGACCTCGGCACCGGATGCGGGATCCAGGCGCTGCACCTCGACGGGCACAGCGAAGCGGTCGTCGCCACCGACACCAACCCGCGGGCCCTGGCGCTGGCCGCCGCCACCGCCCGCCTCAACGGTATGTCGTGGGATCTGCGCTGCGGCAGCATGTTCGAGCCGGTCGCCGGAGAGCGCTTCGACCTCATCGTGTCCAACCCGCCGTTCGTGGTGGGCGTCGGTGCGCTCGACTACATCTACCGCGATTCAGGGATGGCCGGCGACGCCCTTTGCGAGAACATGATTCGACAGGCCGGCGACCACCTGGAGCCGGGCGGTACCGCGCAGATCATGGCGAACTGGATCGTGCGCGCGGGGCACGACTGGCGGGACCGGGTCCGCGGATGGCTGGCCGGCACCGGGCTGCACGCCTGGGTGGTGCAGCGTGAGTTCGCCGACCCGATCAGCTATGTCTCGCTGTGGACCTCCGACGCCGGGGAACTGCCCGAGGATGCCGCGCGCCGCGGTGGTCGATGGCTGGACTGGTTCGACGCCGAGGGCATCGCCGGGGTCGGTATGGGGATGATCACGCTGCGGGCACTACAGGTGGGGGAGACCCGCGGCCCCGAGCACGTGCTGGAGGAGATCACCGGAGCTGACGAGGCGCTCACCGGGCCCGAGGTCGAGGCATTCCTGGCCCGCCGGGAGTACCTGCACGACACCAGCGACGAGCAACTGCTGGCCACCCGGTTGTCTACCGCGCCGGTGTTCCTCGAAGAGCAGTCCCTGCCCGGACCCGAGGGCTGGCAGGTGGTCGGTGCCGCGGTGCGTCGCCCGGGCGGTCCCGCCGCGGTCATCGGCGTGGACGAGGTCTCGCGCGCGTTGTTGGCCGGGTGCCGGGGTGAGGTTGCCTTGGGCACCCTGGTCGAGCTGCTGGCCACCTTCCACGGCGTGGACTCCGACGCGCTGGCCACCGCGGCGCTGCCGGTGGTGCGGGAGGCGATCGGCCGCGGGATCCTCTACGCCGCGCAGTAGACGGCGCTGACCACCACGTACGGCGACGAGAACGCGACCCTGCCCGACGGGTCGGCGTGGGCCCGCAGTGCGTCCTCGAACGCGGTGGCCAACTCGGCTTGTTTGGCTCCGGCGCGTTCGAAGGTCGCGACGTGCATCGGTGACTCGGCACGCAGAAAGTGCATGGCGGCGGCCAGCGAGTCGAACTCCCAGCGGTGTTCGCCGGTCCGGATCTCGATGTCGTCGAACTGCGGTGCCAACCGGGCGGTGACGACGTCGGCGTCACCCCACTGGTCAGGCGAGAACCCTGTCGACCCGGGCGGGCCCAGAACCGCGAGCACCGGATCGAACAGCGGATTGCTCTGACCGCGAACCCACGCCGAAAAGGCAACAATCCCTGCGGGTTTGAGGATGCGGGTGATCTCGGCGAGCTGCCGTTGGGGTTCGACGAAGATGATGCCCATGTTCGACACCGCCGCGTCGAACGCATCCGATGGCAGGCCGGTGTCGGCGGCGTCGCCGACCAGCCAGGTCACCTGCGCGGCACGGCGCGCCGCGAGCGCGATCAATTCCGGGGTGACGTCGACGCCGGTCACCCGCGCACCGCGGGCAGCCGCAGCCGCTGCGGCGCTACCGGTACCGCATGCGAGGTCGACCAGCGCCTGGTCGGTCAGCGGTCGTCGCTGCGCGACGGCGTCGACCACCTGCCCGGCGATGTGTGCGATGCGTTCTCCGACGGCGTCGTAGCGGCCGGCGGACCAGATTGTCGGCGATGACACGCCTCCAGCGTGCCACGACGACGCCGCGGATGGGGCGGTCCGCCGCGGTCGCGGCGGCCGTGCAGCGTCACGAAGGCCGCGAGCGTGCACACACGGTAGCGCCGAAGCCGACGCAGCTACCGAGACTGCACTTTCGCGGTCAGGGTTGGGTGTAGCCGGGCGGATTGGCCGAGTCGACCCAGAAGTCGACCCCCAGGTCGGAGCCGGGCACGCAGTCGTACACCGAGAGGTCGGTGACCCCGGACTCCAGGAGCACGTCCTCGCACAACAGCGTGTTCCCGGTGAAGCTCGACGGCTTGGTCAGCACCGCATAGGCCGCGTCGGAGTACACCTCGGGTTTACGGGAGCGCTTCATCGACTCGTCGCCGCCGAGCAGGTTCTGCACGGCGGCCGTCGCCACCATCGTGCGCGGCCACAGCGTGTTCGACGCGATGCCGGCATCGCGCAGCTCCTCGGCGATCCCCAACGCGCACAGAGTCATTCCGAACTTCGCCATCATGTACGGGGTGGGCTTGAGCCATTTGGGCTCCAGCAGGACCGGCGGGGACAGCGTCAGGATGTGCGGGTTGTCGCGCCCCTTCATGTGCGGGATGCAGGCTTGGGACACTGCGTAGGTGCCCCGCACCTGAATGCCGTTCATCAGGTCGAAGCGCTTGAGCGGAACCTCCTCGATGGAGCCGAGGTTGATCGCCGAGGCATTGTTGACGCAGATATCGATGCCGCCGAACTTCTCCACGGCCTGGGCCACCGCCGCAGCGACCGCATCCCCGTCGCGAATGTCGCCGACGATCGGCAGCGCCTGGCCACCGACCGCCTCGATCTCCTCGGCTGCGGTGTACACGGTGCCCGGCAGCTTCGGATGGGGCTCGGCGGTCTTGGCGACCAGTGCGATGTTGGCGCCGTCGGCGGCGGCGCGTTTGGCGATCGCCAGCCCGATACCGCGGCTCGCGCCCGAGATGAACATGGTTTTTCCCGCGAGAGACATGACGTTCACCCTAGAGCGCGCAGATCTCGGCGGTGACGGCATGGGTCAGGCGCACCAGGTCGCGCGGATCCAGCGCCACGTCCCAGCCGCGCTTTCCCGCACTGCACAGCACCCGATCCCACCGCAGCGCCGACGCGTCGACGACGGTGGGCAGTAAGCGGCGCTGACCCAGGGGCGAGATACCGCCCACCACGTATCCCGACGAGCGCTGCGCATCAGTGGGGTCGGCCATCGTCGCCCGCGCCGCGCCGAGCGCGGCGGCGGCGGCCTTGAGCGACAGTTTCGACGGCACCGGCAGCACCGCGACAGCGAGACCGGTGGGTAACGCCACCATCAGCGTCTTCAAGATCTGCGCCGGTACCAGCGCGCCCTCGCGCGCGAGTTCGGCGACCGCCTCCTCGCCGAACGATGCGGCCCGCGGATCGTGCCGGTAGCGGAGCACATCATGCGGGACACCCGCAGCAACCAGGGCTGCGATCGCCGGGGTCGCTGCACGGGCCACCGGCACAGCCTAGGGGCGTGAGCCTCGGGAACAACCACCCCGGTAACCGATGTTGTTGACCACAGCTGTGGACGGCCTTGCGGCCGGTCAGCGTGAGTAGTCGGTGTCAGCCTTTAGGATCAACGGAAGGGGATTGACGGTGCCAGTCATGGCCATGCAGGTCCCATCGAGTTCAGTGCTTGTGCTGGACGTGATCGGCGGCGCCGCTACAGAAGGGACGGTGTTCCCCACGATGACAGACACCAACGGGTCGGCCGCTGAGGCGACCCTGGACGCAGATGCGGCCCCCGTGCCGGAGGAAACCGACGCCGAGCTGACCGCCCGGTTCGAACGCGATGCCATTCCGCTGCTCGACCAGCTCTACGGCGGTGCGCTGCGGATGACCCGCAATCCTGCCGACGCCGAGGACCTGCTGCAGGAAACGATGGTGAAGGCGTACTCGGGCTTCCGGTCGTTCCGCGAAGGCACCAACCTCAAAGCGTGGCTGTACCGGATCCTGACCAACACCTACATCAACAGTTACCGCAAGAAGCAACGCCAGCCCGCCGAGTATCCGACCGAGGAGATCACCGACTGGCAGTTGGCGGCCAACGCCGAGCACTCCTCCACCGGGCTGCGATCCGCCGAGGTCGAAGCGCTGGAGTCGCTGCCCGACAATGAGATCAAGGAAGCCCTGCAGGCGTTGCCGGACGAGTTCCGGATGGCGGTGTACTACGCCGACGTCGAGGGCTTCCCGTACAAGGAGATCGCCGAGATCATGGAAACCCCGATTGGAACGGTGATGTCGCGGCTGCATCGCGGCAGGCGGCAGCTGCGCGAGTTGCTGGCCGATGTGGCCCGCGACCGCGGCTTCATCCGCGGCGAGCAGTTCGACGCACCCGAGGAGGTCACGTCATGAGCGGCGCGGATAGCACTCCCGACGAAGACCGATGGTCCCCTCCGGTCGGGCCGATCGATCCCGAGCATCCCGAGTGCGCTGCCGTCATCGCCGAGGTCTGGACGCTTCTCGACGGTGAGTGCACCGTGGAGACCCGCGACAAGCTGCGTCAACACCTCGAGGAATGCCCGACGTGCCTACGCCATTACGGCATCGAGGAACGCGTCAAGAAACTGATCGCCACCAAGTGCAGCGGCGAGCGGGCTCCTGAGGGTTTGCGGGAGCGGCTGCGCATCCAGATCAGCCAGACCACGATCATCCGTCGGGGCTGACCGCCTCGACGGCGCACCAGCCGTCGGTCACCGGACAGAAAGCCGCCCGGCCTCCTGTGGGAGTGCCGGGCGGTCTGCTACGACGAGCTGAAGGTCAGCGGCCTACTGACTTCGAGCCGGCGTTGGGGCGCTTGCCGTGGTTGGCCTTGCTGTGTTTGCGATCGCGCTTCTTACGGCCACGCTTGGCCATGATGTACCTCCGAATAGCTCGACTGATTGCGGTGCCCGCCGGAGCGGGGGTTGTCGCCATTGTCTCACGGACCGGTTGATGCTCCGTCCACAGCGGTCGGTCCCCAGTGTCCGTCCACCGTGTCGGTCCACAGCCGTCGGTCCACAGCCGTCGGTCCACAGTCGTCAGTCCACACCGTCAATCCACAGCGTCGTGTGGTTCGATAGACGCGGTACAGCGTCGGGAAAGAGTGAGGTGAAGATGGCCGAGGACGTTCGCGCGGAAATCGTGGCCAGTGTGCTCGAGGTCGTGGTCAGCGAGGGCGATCAGATCGGCGCAGGCGACACCGTGGTGCTGCTCGAGTCGATGAAGATGGAGATCCCGGTGCTCGCCGAGGTCGCCGGGACCGTCAGCAAGGTCAGCGTGTCGGTCGGAGACGTCATCCAGGCCGGCGACCTCATCGCGGTCATCAGTTAGCGTCCTGAACACCACGGATCGCCTGAACCCCTCCTCCGAAACCCGTCATGTCCACCCTCGGTGACCTGCTCGCCGAGCACACGGTGCTGCCCGGCAACGCCGTGGACCATCTGCACGCCGTGGTGGGGGAGTGGCAGCTGCTGGCCGACCTCTCGTTCGCCGACTACCTGATGTGGGTACGCCGCGACGACGGGATGCTGGTGTGTGTGGCGCAGGTGCGCCCGAATACCGCTCCCACGGTGTTGCTCGCCGACGCGGTCGGCACGTTGGCCGAGGCCGAGGACATCCCGATCGTGGCGGCGGCGTTCCGGTCCGGCGCCATCGGACGCGCCACGGTGGACGGAGAATTCGGTTCGCCCGGTCTCAACGTCGAAGCGGTTCCGGTGCGCCACGGCAATGCCGTGGTCGCGGTGCTGACCCACCAGACGTCGCTCGCACCCCGACAGGCCAGCCCCCTGGAAGCGGCCTATGTGGACTGCGCGGGTGACCTGCTGCAGATGCTGTCCGAAGGCACCTTCCCCAACGTCGGCGACCTGGCGATGTCGCGATCGAGCCCACGGGTCGGGGACGGATTCATCCGGCTCGACGAAGCCGGTGTGGTCACATTCGCCAGTCCGAACGCCATCTCGGCGTACCACCGGATGGGCCTGTCCGCCGAACTGGAGGGTCACAACCTCGTCAGCGTGACCCGCCCGCTGATCTCGGACCCGTTCGAGGCGCAGGAGCTGGCCAATCACGTCCGTGATTCGCTCACCGGCGGTTCGAGCATGCGGATGGAGGTCGACGCCGGCGGCGCCACCGTTCTGCTGCGTACGCTGCCGCTGGGGGTGCACGGAGTGGCCATGGGTGCTGCCGTGCTCATCCGCGACGTCACCGAGGTCAAGCGCCGGGATCGCGCGCTGTTGTCGAAGGACGCGACGATCCGCGAGATCCACCACCGGGTGAAAAACAACCTGCAGACCGTTGCGGCGCTGCTGCGCCTGCAGGCGCGCCGGACCAACAACCCCGAAGGCCGGGAAGCGCTGATGGAATCGGTGCGCCGGGTGTCGTCCATCGCACTGGTGCACGACGCGCTGTCGATGTCGGTCGACGAGGAAGTCAACCTCGATGAGGTCATCGACCGCATCCTGCCGATCATGAACGACGTCGCCGCGGTGGACTCGCCGATCCGGATCAGCCGGGTCGGCGATCTCGGCGTGCTGGACGCCGATCGCGCCACCGCACTGATCATGGTCATCACGGAACTCGTGCAGAACGCGATCGAGCACGCATTCGATGCCGCCACCCCGCAGGGTTGCGTGACCATCCGTGCCCAGCGCTCCGCCCGCTGGCTCGACGTCGTCGTCCACGACGACGGCCGCGGGCTACCCGAAGGGTTCAGCCTGGAGAAGTCCGACCGGCTCGGTCTGCAGATCGTGCGAACCCTGGTCTCGGCCGAACTCGACGGCTCCCTGGGGATGCATCAGGGCGAGGCCGGCGGCACCGATGTGATTCTGCGGGTTCCGATCGGCAGACGCGTCCGTGTCAGCCAATACTGAGCGCATCCGGCGAATTCTGTTAAGTCGGCCGAATTCGAACGAATTGAATACACAAAGTGACGGCCCCGACATTCGTCGGGGCCGTCACTCGGTAAGTCGGGAAGGCTCAGACCCCGGTACGGGCCTTCGTCCTGGCGTTGCGGCGCTTGAGCGCGCGACGCTCGTCCTCGCTCATGCCACCCCACACGCCGGCATCCTGGCCGGACTCCAAAGCCCAGCTCAGGCACTCTGCAGTCACCGGGCAGCGGTTGCAGACCAGCTTCGCGTCAGCGATCTGGGCGAGCGCCGGGCCGCTGTTTCCCACCGGGAAGAACAGTTCCGGATCCTCGTCACGACAGACCGCCTTGTGGCGCCAATCCATAAGATCAAACTCCTCGTCAATATCTCCCGTGTGCGCAACAAGACACACGAGCTTTACTCCGGCTGTTAACGCGAGCGCACCAAATGTTTCTGCGCTGTTGCATCCGATGCTTTCACAGGCTGAACAGATGTCAATAGAACTTCGTTAACACGTGGGCTATCTCACTACCGGGTCCCGTTACCCGAGCCCTAACTCCGTTGTACTACGCTCTACCCAGCTGCGCCCTAAATCGCGTGCGTAAACCCGCTCGCCGCTGCCATCTATGCAGCTCAGGGCAGCTATCGTCCCATCTTGGGCGGCGGAGCGACGACCGCCAGCGCGTTCGGCACCGACGTGAACCGCATCATTTCGCGCGTGCCGACGTAATCTCCGTCGATCTGGCACGCGATCGGGCTGTCGGCGCTCACCTGGAGCCACGGCAGATCGTCTTCACGGATCAAATGCCTGGCCTCCAGGCGGGGTTTGCGCGAGTTCATCTGCCGCACCAGACCGAGGTTGGCCCAGATGTTCATGCTCGTGGTGGCGAACACGCCCAGCCCGGTCTCGAACGTGGTGTCCGGATTGGTCCACACGGGCCGGGAGTTGGCATAGGTCCACGGACTGGAGTTCGACACGAACGCGAAATGCACCCCGGTCACCGGTTCCCGGTCGGGCAGCTGCAGCGTGAGCTTCGGTTCCCGGCGGGCGCTGGCCAGCACCTCACGGATCGCCACCCGGATGTAGCGCGACGCCGTCACCTTGCGCCCCTTGGCCCGCTGCGCCTCCACGGCGGCGACGACGTCGCCGTCGACACCCATGCCCGCGGTGAAGACCCCCCATCGTTCCCCGCAGTCCATCAGCCCGATGCGCCGCCAGGGCCGGCCGTGCCGAAATGCCCCGAGCAGATCGACGAGCTGGTTGGTGGCCTCGATCGGGTCTGGGCTGATGCCCAGCGCCCGGGCGAACACGTTGGCCGAGCCGCCGGGCACGACGCCGACCGCGGGTCCGCGGTTGTCCGGGCCGCATTCCCCGAGGATGCCGTTGACCACCTCGTTGACCGTGCCGTCGCCACCGTGCACGATCAGCACGTCGACGCCCCCGCGGGCCGCCTGCTGGGCGATCTCGATGGCGTGACCGCGATGGTCGGTGTGGGCGACGCTGAGCCGCACCCGGCTTTCCAGCGCGTGCGCCAGCAGGTCACGCCCGGCCGGTGTGGTCGAGGTCGCGTTCGGGTTCACGATCAGCACGGCGCGCACGGGGCTCGAGCCTAACCGGCGGGTCGGGTCGCCGGCCGGGCCGGTTCTTCCGGCCGTGATCAGCGGTGGCGCCGGTACCGTACAACGGTGACCGAACGCCGACTGCTACTCGTCAACGGGCCCAACCTGAACCTGCTGGGCACCCGACAGCCCGAGGTGTACGGGTCGACGACGCTCGCCGAGATCGAGGCGCGGGTGGCCGAGGTGGCCGCCGAGGTCGGCCTGCAGATCCGCGCGGTGCAGAGCAACCACGAAGGTGTGCTGGTCGACGAGATCCACGCCGCGCGTGCCGATTGTGCCGGCATCATCATCAACCCCGCCGCCTACAGCCACACCTCGGTCGCCATCGCCGACGCGCTGCGCTCGGTCGGACTGCCCGTCGCCGAGGTGCACCTGAGCAACATCCACGCCCGCGAACCGTTTCGGCACCACTCGTATGTGTCGGCGGCCGCGGACATGGTGGTGGCCGGTGCCGGGCCGCTCGGCTACGAGATGGCCGTGCGCTTTCTGTCGGACAGGCTGGGGCGGTGACGCCGCGGACGGTTCGCATCGCCGGGGCGCTGGCGGCGCTGGAGGGCATTCTCGCGCTGGTGATGGCGGTTGTGCTCGTCGTCCGGGAAGCCGCCGGGCACCACGAGATCGCGATCAGCGGCTACGGAACCGCCGGCTGGTTCGCGATCATGGGGTCGGGGGTCAGCGCGGCCGGCTGGGCGCTGTGGTCCGGGCGCCGATGGGGGCGCGGTATCGCGGTGTTCGCGAACCTGGTGCTGCTGGGGGTCGCCTGGTACGTCTACAGCTCGGGTCAGCTGCGCTATGCGGTGGTGGTGGGTGTCGCGGCGATCGCGGTGCTGGCGTTGTTGTTCAGCCCGTCAGGTCTGCACTGGCTGGCTCAAGAACCGAATTCCGCAACGGATTCGGAAGCCAGCTCCGACAAGCGGGGGCCCGAGACCCGGTAGGTGATCCACTCGTTCTGCGGCGTGCCGCCGATGCGGTCGTAAAGCGCGATCGCGTTGACGTTCCAGTCCAGCACCGCCCAGCTCAACCGGGAATAGCCGTGTTCGACGCACTCGCGGGCCAAGGTGGCCAGCAGCTTGCGGGCCAGACCGCGCCTGCGGAACTGTGGACGCACGAAAAGGTCCTCCAGGTAGATGCCCGCGACACCGTCCCAGGTGGAGAAGTTGCGGAACCACAGCGCCATCGCGGCAGCCTGCCCGTCGACTTCGGCCAGATGTCCGTACACGGTCGGAGCCGGACCGAAAAGTGCCTCGGCCAACTGTGTTTCGGTGACCGAGCAGTCGCGGGCGGCGCGTTCGAAGTCAGCCAACTCGTGGATCATGGCGGTCAATTCGGTCTCGTCACCGGGACGCGCGGGACGGATGAGCTCACTCACTGCTGGACCCCCAGAGCCGACAGAATGGTGCGGAACTTCGTCGTGGTCTCGTCGAATTCGTCGTCGGGGTCGGATTCGGCGACGATGCCGCCACCGGAATGGGCGACGGCGGTGCGCCGGTCGGCGGACAGCTGAGCGCACCGGATCGACACCACCCAGCGGCCGTCGCCGCGCTGATCGCACCATCCGACGGTGCCGGCGTAGAAACCCCGGTCGCCCTCGGTGGTGGTGATGAACTCGACGGCCTGTTCGGTCGGGGAGCCGCCGACGGCGGGCGTCGGATGCAGCGCCACGGCCAGATCCAGTGCGGTGGTTGACTTTTCACGCAACTCCGCCGACATCGGGGTGGACAGATGCCAGACCGCCGAGGTTTTGCTCAGTTGCGGGCGCTCGGCGATCTGCAGGTCCGTGCACAGCGGTTCCAGCGCGGCGCGCAGCGCGTCGACGACCAGTTGATGTTCGTGCCGGTTCTTCTCGGACGCGGCCAATGCAGCCCCGTTGGCGGCATCGGTGTCGGGATCGGCCGAGCGTGGGGCCGAACCCGCGAATGGACGGCACAGCACCTGGCGACCGCGGCGGGCCACCAGCAGTTCGGGGCTCGCGCCGACCAGGGCGGTGCCGGAGTACCCGTCCCCGGCTGCCGACAGATCGACCAGGTACTTGGTGGCCTGCGCGTCATCGGCGGCCAGCCGGTTGAGCACCGTCCTGGCATCCACACGGCCCTCGGCGGTCAATCGCAGTGCACGCGCCAGCACAACCTTGTGCAACAGGTCGTCGGGATCGCGCAGCCGGCTCAACGCCGCCCCGATTCGCCTGCGATGTTCGTCGGCATCCGGGGTGGTCTCGGTGACCTGCACCGACACCGGGTCGCGTGCGGGCCAGTCCGGCAGCGCGTCGCTGAACCGCACCGATTGGGGCCGCATCAGCGCCGCCGGCTGAGTGATGTCAAAAGGCAACGCGCCCAAGATGATCGGCGCGCTGTGCGAGGCCAGGGCGGCCCGGGCGTCGGCGATCCGCGGGAATGCGGTGTGCACGCCCTCACCGATCACCGCCCCCTCCGGGCCGGCCATGACGAAAACGGGTTCGCGGGTCACGTCGACACGGCCGGGTTGGGGTGGCCGGTCTGGGCCAGCGCGCTGAGCTGGCGCACGCCGTGCTCGAAGCCGCAGACCGCGATCGAGGCGGCGGGCATCGCGAACCGGATGCCCTCGTAGACCGGTTGCTCGACCCACCTGGTGATCACCGCCCGGGAGAAGTGGCCGTGGCCGACGAACACCACGTCGCGGGACTCCATGTGCTCGAGTGCCATCGCGATGGCTCGATCGGCACGCGCGCAGACCTGCGCGGACGTCTCCCCGCCGGGGCAGCCGTGGGTCCACACCAGCCAGTTCGGCACCGCTTTGCGAATATCGGCGGTCGTGGTGCCCTCGTAGTCGCCGTAATCCCACTCGGCCACCAGCTCGTCGGTCTGGTCGACGCGCAGGCCCGCCAACTCGGCGGTGGTCTGGGCGCGGACACGGGGGCTGCTCACCACGAACGGATCCTCCAGCCCCAGCTGATCGAGGGTGTCCGCCGCGGCCAGTGCCTGGCCGCGGCCGTGTTCAGTGAGCTCAAGTTCGGCGCGGCTCGTATGCTGGCCCGATTTCGACCACTCGGTCTCGCCGTGACGGAGCAGGATCAGCCGGTGCTGCAGGACGCTCACAGCATCCGATTCTGCCGTACGTCGCGGTTTGGCCGGCATGTGCAGGGTGAACATGAGCATGGAGTGGACCGACATGTCAGGATGGGCAGCACGATGGGCAGTAGCACAAGGGGTGGCACGCGGGGTAGCACGAGGGGTGATGTGACGCGGGTACTGGCGGTCGCCAACCAGAAGGGCGGGGTGGCCAAGACGACCACGGTGGCCTCGGTCGGCGCGGCCCTGGTGGAACTGGGCAAGAAGGTGCTGCTCGTCGACCTGGATCCACAGGGTTCGCTGACCTTCTCGCTCGGCCACGACCCGGACAAGCTGCCGGTGTCGGTGCACGAGGTGCTGCTGGGCGATGTGGAACCCGACGCCGCGCTGGTGGAGACCCCCGAGGGTATGACGTTGCTGCCCGCCAACATCGACCTGGCCGGTGCCGAGGCCATGCTGCTGATGCGGGCCGGCCGCGAACACGCGCTCAAACGTGCTCTCGACAAGATCAGCGCCGATTTCGACGTCATCCTCATCGACTGCCCGCCGTCGCTGGGGGTGTTGACCCTCAACGGGCTGACCGCCGCCGGTGAGGTCATCGTGCCCCTGCAGTGCGAGACGCTGGCGCATCGCGGCGTGGGACAGTTTCTGCGCACCGTTGCCGACGTCCAGGCCATCACCAATCCCGAGCTGACCATGCTGGGCGCACTGCCCACCCTCTACGACGCCCGCACCACGCACAGCCGCGACGTCCTTTTCGATGTCGTCGACCGGTACAACCTGCCCGTGCTGGCCCCGCCCATCCCGCGGACCGTGCGTTTCGCCGAGGCCAGCGCTTCGGGGTCCTCGGTGCTCACCGGCCGCAAGAACAAGGGTGCGATGGCCTACCGGGAATTCGCCAATGCGCTGCTCAAGCACTGGAAGAGCGGTAAAGCGCTGGCGACGTTCACCCCCGAGGTGTGATCGGTCGCTCACCGGGGCCGAGCGCGACCAGCTCGTCGCCTCGTTGCTCCAGCAGTATCGAGCCCGCCACCGCGGGCACGACCGGTCCGCTTGCCGAGGATCGCTGCACCGGAATGTGCCGATCCCCGGTGCCCGTCACCGGGTCGAACACGTCGTAGCCGCTGCTGACCGGCACCAGCAGCTGGCCCGCCATCATCGTCGCGGGACCCACCGGGGCGTCCTCGCCGGCTGCCGCGACTGTGTACTTGTACTGAAAGTTGTTGGCGGAGAAAACCATCAGCGCGTTTCCGGTCCACCACGTGATGAGATCGCCGGCGCGGGACGCGGTGGCGTCAGGAGCGGGGGGGCCGTCGACGACCGTACTGTCGATCACCACCCCGGTGTCGTCGATGATGTCCAGCCGTGGCTTCGGGGTGGGCACGTAGAGTGCGGTGGCGGAGTCGGTGACCGCGACGACGCGGGCGCCGGTACCGTCGGCCACTCCGTTCTGCTGGACGTACTTCAGTTCCGGGGTGTCCTCCTCGTCGGACGGGCGCAGCAAGGTCAACCGTAGATCGGCCTGACCCTCGCACGACTCCAGCACCGAGACCGAACTGGAACTGGCGGCCACGGAGACGAAGCGGCACAACGGTGCGGCTGGAACGCCCGGTTTGATCGGGGCGTCCAGCGCGCCATAGCTGAGCATCCGGACCATGTCCGAGCGCCACATCTCCAGTCGGGTCGGTCCGGCGGACAGCACGGTGGTGCCGTCACCGGACAGCGTGACGTGGCGGTCGGCGTAGCTGGTGCGCGCCGGGCCCCGCATGCCGGTCCTGGCGTCCACGGTGCTGACCTGGCCGCAGCCGCGGGCGTCCGGGTAGACCGCCACCGCGTAGTGGTAGACCCAGGTGACCCCGCACAGGTCCAGATCGCGGGCGTAACTCCACAGCGCGGTGCCGGTATCGGGATCGCGGCCTTCCATCGTGCGTCCGTCACCTGTGACGACCGCGCCACCGACGACCACCGGCAAAGTGGTCTGGGCGCTGCTGGCGGTCCATCGCTCTGCCAGCGAATCCGGCACTGCCACTGCGGGTTCCAGGCTGGGTACCGGATGTGCGGCGGGCCTGCTGATGGTGGCCCGGGCGTCGCTGGTCCACCACACCACCGCGGCCACCACCACGACGACAGCGGCGATCGCGGCGGCAGCGAGCAGGTCCGCCCGAGTGCGGCGTTCCGGTTTGACCAAGGGAATTCGGCTGGGAATTCGGCTGGGAATTCGGCGGGGAGTCGGCTAGTTGGTGCCCGCCGTGGCAGCCTTGCTGGGCCGCCGGCGGCGACGCCGCCGGCCGGGCCGCGCGGCACCCTCGGCACCCTCGGCGCCGTCGTTGGAGGCCTCGGGGGCGTCCTGTTCGGCGGTTGCTTCGGGATGGGCGCCGGCAGGCTGGCCACCACGGGTGCGGCGGCGGGTCCGGTTGCGGGCCGGCCGCTCGGTGCGCTCGCGCGGCTCACGTTTGGGTTTGTCGGCGGTGCTGCGTGCGGGCTTGCCGATCGAACCGCCGACGTCGGCGGGGATGTTGAGCTCGGAGTACAGGTGCGGCGAGCTGGAGTACGTCTCGGCGGGCTCGGGGGTGTCGAGGCCCAGCGCCTTGTCGATCATCGACCAGCGCGGCAGCTCGTCCCAGTCGACCAGCGTGACGGCGATGCCGGTCTTGCCCGCGCGGCCGGTGCGGCCGATGCGGTGCACGTAGGCCTGCTCGTCCTCGGGGATCTGGAAGTTGATGACGTGGGTGATGTCGTCGATGTCGATGCCGCGTGCCGCGACGTCGGTGGCGACCAGTACGTCGACCTCACCGGTGCGGAACGACTTCAGCGCCTTCTCGCGCGCGCCCTGGCCGAGATCGCCGTGCACGGCGCCGACCTTGAACCCGCGTTCGGCGAGTTCGTCGGCGACCTTCTGCGCGGTGCGCTTGGTGCGGGTGAAGATCATCGTCGCGCCCCGACCCTCGGCCTGCAGGATCCGGGCGACCATCTCGACCTTGTCGAGGGCATGCGCGCGGTAGGCGAACTGCTCGGTGCTGTCGTGGGTCGCCGACGAATGCGGCGCTTCGGCGCGGATGTGAGTCGGCTGGGTCATGAACGTGCGGGCCAGGGTGATGATCGGGTCCGGCATCGTCGCCGAGAACAGCATCGCCTGACGCTTCGCCGGGATCTGCTTGAGGATCCGCTCGATGTCGGGCAGGAAGCCCAGGTCGAGCATCTCGTCGGCCTCGTCGAGCACCAGCACCGAAAGGCCGCCGAGCTGCAGGTGGCCCTGCTGGGCCAGGTCGAGCAGCCGGCCCGGGGTGCCGACGACCACGTCGACGCCCTTCTGCAGCGCCTCGATCTGCGGCTCGTAGGGTCGGCCGCCGTAGATGGAGGTCACCGTCAGTTTGCGGGTCTCGTCGGCCATCAGGTACTTGGAGGCGCCGACGAGATCCTCGTACACCTGGATGCAGAGCTCGCGGGTGGGGACGACGATCAGGGCGCGCGGGATGCCGGTCAGCGGACGCTCGGTGTCGGTGGTGATCCGGTGCAGCAACGGAACCCCGAAGGCGAAGGTCTTGCCCATACCGGTGCGAGCCTGGCCGATCAGATCGTCGCCGGCCAGGGCCAGCGGCAGGGTCAGCTCCTGGATTGCGAACGCATGCTCGATACCGTTCTCGGCGAGTGCGCGCACGATCTCATCGCGGACTCCGAGCTGGGCGAATGTGGGATTGGGGTGTGTGGTTACAGGTGTCATGCGAGGGAAACGAAGCCTTTCACTTATTCCTCATGCGTTCCACGCGCGCACGAGTTGTGAAGAGAACTTCGCGAGCCCTGCACTGAGGAGGCGGGCTGTCGCGTGCACGCACATTGCCAAGGTGCCTGCGGCTGATACCAGCCGGCGTGACCAGGTGCGATCCGTCGGCAGCTGCGCCGACACCACGTTCATGGTAACCGGTTGGCTGCGAACCGGGGTAGTCACCCAGCTCAGGTGCGGGTTTCGTGTCGCCCCGGCGGCGGGGCAACCAGCTCTCGTCGTGGCACGAAGCCAGGTGCTTCGGCTCCCCGTGAGCCAGGGTTTGCAGCACGCGATCATCTGCGCCGCCGGCGTTTAAGGTTGCACCATGACCTCGACGCCGCCCGATGCCGCACCCTCCGTCCCGGCCGGTGAGCCGAAGGATTCCGCAGCGCCACGCGTTTCCGCGGATCATCCGGGTATCGAGGAGTTGTTCGCGTTGCTGGCGTACGGCGAGGTCGCGGCGTTCTACCGCCTCACCGAGGAAGCGAAGATGGCGCCCAATCTGAGCGGGCGGATCAACATGGCCAGCATGGCGGCCGCCGAGATGAACCACTATGAGGTGCTGCGCGATGCGCTGGCACGCCGTGGCGTCGACATCGTCCCGGCGATGACCCGGTATGCCTCGGCGCTGGAGAACTACCACCGGCTGACGACCCCGAGCACGTGGCTGGAGGCCTTGGTCAAGACCTACGTCGGGGACGCGCTGGCCGCCGATTTCTATCTGGAGATCGCCGACGTGATGCCCGGCGAGGTGGCCGACGTGGTGCGTTCGGTGCTCGCCGAGACGGGTCACTCCCAGTTCGTGGTGGCCGAGGTACGGTCGGCGGTGACGGCCAGCGATCGGCAGCGGCACCGCTTGGCGTTGTGGTCGCGGCGGCTGCTCGGCGAAGCGATCACCCAGGCCCAATTCGTGCTCGCCGACCACGACGAGCTGGTCGAACTGGTGATGTCGGGCGGCGGCTTGTCACAGATGACCGAGTTCTTCGACCGGCTGCAGCACACCCACGCCAGCCGGATGCGGGAGCTCGGCCTGGGCTGAGTGGTCCCTGCGGTCGCGTCGGCCCGGCGTGCGGCCGGCTGATGTCAGCGGGTGCAGTTGGTGATGATCGAGTTGTTGTTCTGTGCTGCGATCAGTGACCCGCTGGCGTCGACGATCGAGCAGTTGAGCTGACCGGACACGCTGGTGGCGGTGACCGAGCTCAATGTCACGCCCGGGTCCAGCACGACCGTCTTCGACCAGGGCAGTGCCACGTTCATCTCGGTTTGCAGGGCTCCGCGCGCGTCGGTGTAGATGACCGTGACCAGGTCGATCAGCGGGCGGTTGCCGGTGATCCGGTAGGTGACCGTGCCCGGCGCGGCGGTGGCCGGCGGTGGAGTCGCCTGCGGCTCGGGGAGCAGGGGTGCCGGGACGGCGGGGGCCGGGGTCTCTGCCGACGGGGTCACCGTGGTGACGGTCTCGGCGGGCAGCGACGGTGCCGCCGGGGCGGCACCGCGCGGTGACGGCGCGGCCGAGGGCTCGGGTGCCGCGCTGGAGGTCGCGGTGGGGGAGGCGACGGTGGCCGACACCGAACCGCTGTCCGCGCCGCCGAGCATCAGGCTCACGGCGATCACCGCGACGAACAGGATGGCGCCCGCGACGCCCGCTATCCACATCCACCGGCGGTCGGCGCGCTGCTCATCGATGAAGTCGTCGTAGTCCTCGAAGTCCTCGACGTCGCCGTAGCCGTCGGGCTCTTGCCGGCCGTGGTAGTCGCCCGAGGGAGCGCCGTAGCGGTCGCCGGGGAAGGGCGGGAGCGCGTCGGTGTCGAGATCGTCGTAGCGGTCCGGATCGTGCCCGTGAGCGCCGCCGTCCCGAGGGCCGCGGATCCGCTCGGTGGGCGTCAGCGAGTACGGGGAATGGGCGGTGTATGACCTGTTCATGCAGCTTTCCCAGTCGTCTCTTCCGATGTCCGGCCCGATGCTACTGAGACAGAAGTGACAGATGAGGCGGACGCGCCTGCTGCGCGGTCACGGTCGGGACTCGGTTCGGTCGCCCCGGTGTTATGGCCGTGGCGAGGGAGTTTCCAGCGCCCCGCGGCCACCACGCCGCCGCTGTTCGGAAACCGTCGCGGTTCGTCATTGTCGCGGTTCGTCATTGTCGCTGTTCGTAAATCGTCGCGGTTCGGAATCGTTGCCGACCGGGCATCGGCGGTGTGCCGCCCTGGCCACCGCCGAAAATCGCCGGGTGCGTTCGCCGTCGGCGAAAGTCGTTCGGTTCCCTGCCCGCGCGGGGGTGCGGCACCGCCGAGGCCGACCGACGTCCACTAATCTCCTTGGGGTAGCCGAGCCGACGAACAGAAGGGTTTCCACCGTGGAGGTCAAGATCGGTGTCACCGACAGCCCGCGCGAACTGATTTTCTCCAGCGCGCAGACGCCGGCCGAGGTGGAGAAGTTGGTCTCCGACGCCCTCGGTGGCGATCCGACGGTGCTGGGTCTCACCGACGAGAAGGGGCGCCGCTTCCTGGTGCATTCGGCGCGGATCGCTTATGTCGAAATCGGTGCCGCCGACTCCCGCAGGGTCGGGTTCGGTGTCGGCGCCGTCGGCGCCGAGGTCACCAAATAGCCCAGTTGCCCGGTATCGCGGGTCGCCCGGATTTGCCGATGAGTGGACGACCCACGAGTCGACGGCCCACGAGTCGACGGCCCATGAGTCGACGCGGGAAGGGAGTGCGCCAGGCTCGGCGATGGCCGTTCCCGCCGCAGTCAGCGGTTCGCGACAACTCTGTTCAGGACCGGGTCAGCGGCACGTGCGACAGTCCGCCCCAGATGAACTGGACCGTGCCCTCCACCGCGTCGTCCTTGTCGATCGGCCGCTCGTTGTTGAGCCAATACCGTGCCGAGTCGACGCTGATGCTGACCAGTCCGACGGCGATCATCCGGGCGCGGTGCGGCTCCAGCCCGGAGTCGTGGCTGATCAGGTCGAACACCGCGTCGGTGCATGATTCCGTGGCGACCTTGACCTGCGCGGCGACCTGCGGCTCGGTCACGTAGTCGTTCTCGAAGATCAGTCGGTAGCCCTGGCTGTCATGCTCGATGAAATCGAAGAACGCCTGCACTGCGGCGCGTACCCGCTGGCGGTTGTCGGTGGTGGTGCGCAGCGCCTGCCGCACCCCTGAGACGAGATTGTCGACGTGGCGCTGCAGGACCGCGAGATAGAGCTCAACCTTCGATGAGAAGTGTTGGTAGAGAACAGGTTTGCTGACACCTGCGCGGTCGGCGATCTCGTCCATCCCGGCGGCGTGATAACCGCGGTCGACGAACACCTCGCTGGCCGCGACCAACAACTGGCCGCGGCGTTCGTCGCGCGGCAGCCGGTTGCCACGCCGGGCCGCACCGGAAGGGCCGGCGCCGTTGGCGGGCTGCCCTCCTCGTCGCTGCACCGACTTGGCCACTTCGCTCATCAGAACCTCGAGATCTAGAGCCGGAGCGACCGGCGTCGTGAGTTCGCTCGCAATGACACTACTACCGTCGGGCGACCATACGCGTCAGGACAGGTGTCTCACCATCCGAGCGTGCCGTGCCCGCGGTTACCCGCACCCTCGGTGGCGCGCCAGAGCAGCGAGACATCGGTGTTGTGTCATCCTGTTGCGGTGACCTACGACTCCCGCATGCGAGGGGGACAAGCGGGTCCAGAGCATCACGGGGACGGTCGCGTGCCGGTGCTGCGCGACCAGTGGCGCGAGCCGCTGCGGGCGCAGCGTGACCCGCTGGCCGAGCAGCCGGGCCGGGTCAGGTCCAACCGCGACGACCGCAAACGGTGGCGCAAACAGACCTGGATCGGGCGTTTCGTCTCCACCTACGGGTGGCGCGCATACGCGTTGCCGCTGCTGGTCGTGCTGACCGTGGTCGTCGTCTACCAGACCATCAGCGGTACCAGTGTGCCGCGGGCAGCCGACGACGAGGGGCCCGTGCAGGGGCCGCCGACCATCGGCGTGGCCAGTACGGCCATCGTCGGAGCCCCGCCCAAAGGATTGACCGAGTTCGACGCCAACCTGCCGACCGGGATCCTGCCCGACGGCGGACCGTTCACCGAGGCCGGCGCCCGCACCTGGCGCGTCGTCCCGGGCACCACCGAACAGGTCGGGCAGGGCACCACCAAGGTTTTCACCTACACCGTCGAGGTCGAAGACGGGGTCGACACCACCACCTTCGGCGGCGACGACGGCTTCGCCCGCATGGTCAGCGAGACACTCGCCAATCCGAAGAGTTGGACCCACAATCCCCAGTTCGCCTTCACCCGGGTGGACCCCGCATCGGGTGTCGTGCCCGACTTCCGGGTGTCGCTGACGTCGCCGATGACGATCCGGGACGGCTGCGGATACGACATCCAGCTGGAAGCCTCCTGCTACAACCCGGCCTTCGAAGGTCAGCCCAGGGTGTTCATTAACGAGGCCAGGTGGGTGCGCGGCGCGGTGCCCTTCCAGGGAGACATCGGCTCGTACCGGCAGTATGTGATCAATCACGAGGTCGGACACGCCATCGGCTACCAGCGCCACGAACAGTGCCCGGAGAACGGCGCGCTGGCGCCGATCATGATGCAGCAGACCTTCTCGACCAACAACAACGACGCCGCCAAATTCGACCCGGGAACCGTGACGGCCGACGGCCTGACGTGCCGTTTCAATCCCTGGCCATACCCCATCGCCTGAATCACCGCGGACCCCGGGAAGGGTGGGGCCCTCGTTGCTGTTGCACGCCTTACCTGCTGAGATGGTTCTGACAGCCAAAACAAGGAGATTCCCGGTGTCGACACCGTTGCCGCCGCTGGTCGAGCCAGCGGCCGAACTCACCCGTGAAGAGGTCGCACGCTATAGCCGGCACCTCATCATTCCCGATCTGGGCCTGGACGGGCAGAAACGGCTCAAGAACGCCCGGGTGCTGGTCATCGGCGCCGGCGGCCTGGGGTCGCCGACGTTGCTCTATCTGGCGGCCGCGGGCGTCGGCACAATCGGCATCGTCGAGTTCGACGTCGTCGACGAATCCAACCTGCAGCGTCAGATCATCCACGGACAGTCCGACATCGGGCGGTCGAAGGCCCAGAGCGCCAAGGATTCGATTCTCGAGGTCAACCCGCTGGTGACCGTCAACCTGCATGAATTCCGCCTGGAACCCGACAACGCGGTCGAACTGTTCTCCCAGTACGACCTGATCCTCGACGGCACCGACAACTTCGCGACGCGGTATCTGGTCAACGACGCCGCCGTACTCGCCGGCAAGCCGTATGTGTGGGGATCGATCTACCGCTTCGAGGGCCAGGTGTCGGTGTTCTGGGAGGACGCCCCCGACGGACTGGGTTTGAACTACCGCGACCTCTATCCGGAGCCGCCACCGCCGGGAATGGTGCCCTCGTGCGCCGAGGGCGGGGTGCTCGGCATCCTGTGCGCATCCATCGCGTCGGTGATGGGCACCGAGGCGATCAAGTTGCTCACCGGCATCGGTGAGCCACTGCTGGGCCGGCTGATGGTCTACGACGCGCTCGACATGACCTATCGCACGATCAAGATCCGCAAGGACCCGTCCACCCCGAAGATCACCGAACTCATCGACTACGAAGAGTTCTGCGGTGTGGTCTCCGACGCCGCCGCCGAGGCCGCCGCCGAGTCGACGATCACCCCGCGCGAACTTCGCGAGCTGCTGGACTCGGGAAAGCCGCTGGCGCTCATCGACGTCCGTGAACCCGTGGAGTGGGACATCAACCGCATCCAGGGCGCCGAGTTGATCCCCAAGGGCGCCTTCGAGACCGGCGAGGCGCTGGCCAAACTCCAAGTCGACCGCACCCCGGTGTTCTACTGCAAGACCGGTATCCGATCGGCCGAGGTGCTGGCCATCGTCAAGAAGGCCGGCTTCTCCGACGCCATGCACGTGCAGGGCGGGATCGTCGCGTGGGGTAAACAACTCGAACCCGACATGGTCATGTACTAACGCCGGGTTGGCTCTCGCTGCGCTTAGGCTGTGGCGGTGACCGCCGAACGACCGCCAGAGCACGTCCTCGCAGCCTTCGGGTTGTCGGGCGTGCAGCCGGCGCCGCTCGGGTCGAGCTGGGAAGGTGGCTGGCGCTGCGGCGAGGTGGTGTTGTCCATGGTCGCCGACCATGCCCGGGCGGCCTGGTCGGCGAAGGTACGCGAGACGCTGTTCGTCGACGGGGTGCGGCTGGCCCGGCCGGTGCGTTCCACCGACGGGCGGTACGTGGTCGCGGGCTGGCGCGCCGACACCTACGTCGCCGGCACTCCGGAGCCGCGTCACGACGAGGTGGTCTCGGCCGCGGTGCGCCTGCACGAGGCGACCGCGAAGCTGGAACGGCCCCGGTTCCTGACGCAGCCCCCGATCGCGCCATGGGGTGACGTCGACGTCTTCATCGCCGCCGACCGGGCGGCGTGGGAGGAACGCCCGCTGCACTCGCTGCCGCCGGGGGCGCGCGTCGCCCCGGGCACCGCGGACGGGCAGAAGTCCGTCGAGCTGATCAACCAGCTTGCCACCCTACGCCGGCCGACCAAGAGCCCGAGTCAGCTCGTGCACGGAGACCTCTACGGCACAGTGCTTTTCGCCGGCACGGCGGCGCCCGGTATCACCGACATCACCCCCTACTGGCGACCGCCGGCCTGGGCCGCCGGGGTGGTGGTGGTGGATGCACTGGCCTGGGGCGAAGCCGACGACGCGCTCATCGAACGATGGTCGGCACTACCGGAGTGGTCGCAGATGCTGTTGCGCGCGTTGATGTTCCGGCTGGCCGTACACGCGTTGCACCCGAGGTCGACGGCCGCGGCGTTTCCCGGACTGGCCCGCACCGCGGCGTTGGTGCGGCTGGCGCTCTGACCCTGTCGTCTTCGGCGCCACGGTTTTGCGGGTCGGGCTCGGCCCCGTGTCGCAACCGAAGTGCTCAGCCGGCGCTCAGAAGGTGTGGCGGTATTCCCGCAGCGGTATCCGGCCGTCGACGGCCAGCACCCCCTCGGCGCGCAGCCGCTCGAGCTGGCGGGTGGCCAGGTGTGGCGCAGGCCGGCCCGAGGCCGGAACCACCCGGTGCCAGGGCAGGTCCGAGGAGTCCGTACGCATGATCCAGCCGACGATCCGGGGGCTGGAAAGGTCTGCGGCGTCGGCGATGTCACCGTAGGTGCTCACCTGACCGGGCGGGACGGCCGCGACCAACGCGCGCACCTTCTCGACCTGCTCTTCGGTGATCGCCGCCATACCGTCAACCCAGGAGGTTCCGGATGACGGCTGCGGTCTCGGCCGGTTTGGCCAACGGCACCATGTGGTCGCAATCCCACTCCAGCACCGTCAGATCCGTGCCCAGCCCGGCATCCAGCGTGGCGATCAGTTCCGCCCCGGCATAGGGCGGGTCGGTGCGGGCGGCCCGCACCAGCGTGGTGGGTGTCCCGTCCCGCGGAACCGGCACCGGGCGCGTCAGCTCACTCCAATAGCTGAGCATCGCCGGGATGCTGATGCGCCAGCCGACCCGGCCGTCGGCCTGATCGACGAGATGCTCGTCGAGTTCCCGGTCCAGTTCGTCCTCGGCCACCTCGCCCCAGGAACCGCCCAGCTTCTCCCGGCGAGCTTCCTCGCGGTCGGTGTAGTCGGGGGAGTTGTACATGTCGTCGGCGACTTCTCGCATCCAGCGCCCATCCAGTGCCACCGCCGGATCCAACAGCACGAGCCCGGCGATCAGATCCGGACGCAGCGCAGCGAGGTTCAACGCCAGCGCACCACCGAACGAATGTCCCACGACGACGACCGGGGCGCCGCCCTCGGCGTCGAGCAGCGTGGCAAGCGCGGCCACGTTGGCGTCGATGGTCCACGGCGCATCCCAGGAGGAACGGCCGTGACCCAACAGGTCGGGGGCGATCGCGGTGACGTCGGGCAGATGGCCGGCGAACAAGCTCTCCCAGCGCTTGCCGTGGCCGGTGAGTCCGTGGATCGCCAACACCCGGGCGGGTCCGGGCGGTCCGAAACGGTAGGTGCACAACAGGTCGGTCACAGGTGCCGATGCTGCCAGGCGCACCGGGCGGTGACCATCCCAGGGGGTCGCGACCTGCGCAGCGCCACTGTCTGGCGTTCGATGTCGGACCCCCGTGATGTCATGCGTGCATGTCCGCGCCACACACCGAACTGACCGCCGAGGCGCTGTGCCGACCGGGCACGCGAGGCACGGTCCGAGTGCTGGGCGGGCCCGGCACCGGCAAGACCAGCCTGCTGGTCGACACCGCGACGGCGCACATCGCCGCCGGTTGTGACCCGGAATCGGTTCTGCTGCTGACAGGTTCGGCACGGCTGGGGGTCCAGGCCAGGGCCGCCGTCACTGCCTCGCTGCTCCGCGCCGGCGAGCGGGCCGCGGTGCGCGAGCCGCTGGTGCGCACCCTGCACTCGTACGCCTTCGCGGTGTTGCGGCTCGCCGCCGCGCGCAACGGGAGCCCGCCCCCACGGCTGATCACCAGCGCCGAGCAGGACGGCATCATCCGCGAGCTGTTGGCCGGCGACATCGAGGACGGCGACGCGTCCCCGGTGCGGTGGCCGGAGCGGTTACGGCCGGCACTGAGCACGGTGGGGTTCGCCACCGAACTGCGCGACCTGCTGGCTCGTTGCAGCGAGCGCGGCATCGATCCACTTGCGCTGCAACGCATCGGGCGCTCCGCCGGCCGGCCGGAATGGCAGGCCGCAGGGCGTTTCGCGCAGGCGTATGAACAGATCATGTTGCTGCGTGCCGCGGTGGGCATGGCCGCACCCCAGGCGACGGTGCCGGCGCTGGGGGCCGCCGAACTGGTCGGCGCTGCCCTGGAGGCCTTCGCCGTGGACACCGACCTGTTGGCTGCCGAGCGCGCCCGCGTTCGGCTGCTGCTCGTCGACGACGCCCAGCACCTCGACCCGCAGGCGGCACGGCTGGTGCAGGTGCTGGCCCAGGGCGCCGACCTGACGGTGATCTCCGGAGATCCACACCAGACGGTGTTCAGCTACCGGGGCGCCGATCCGGCGCTGTTGCGTGGCGAGGGGGCCGTGCTGAGGCTGAGTCGTTCGCATCGCTGCTCGGCACCGGTCGCGGACGTCATCGAGGCTGTCGGGCGCCGGCTGCCAGGAGCCGACGCGGCGCGGGTGTTCCGCGGTGACGAGGCGGCAGGATCGGTCGGGGTGCGCATCGCGGCGTCCCCGCACGCCGAATCGGCACTGATCGCCGACGCTTTGCGCCGGGCACATCTGGTTGACGGGGTGCCGTGGTCGCAGATGGCTGTCATCGTCCGATCGGTTCGACGGATGGGAGCCGCGTTGGGACGGGCCCTGACCGCGGCGGGTGTGCCGCTAGACCTTCCGCACACCGACGCTGCGCTGGCCGATCAGCCGGCAGTGCGGGCCCTGCTGACGGTCCTGGAGGCGACCGCCGAGGAGCTCGACGGTGACCGGGCACTGGCCCTGGTCACCGGACCGATCGGGCGGGTGGACCCGGTGTCGCTGCGACAGCTGCGGCGCGCGCTACGTCGGGCCGCGCCAGCAGGTCAGCAGGGATCGCCGGACGGGTTCGGGGACCTCCTGGTCGGCGCATTGCGACAGGACATCCCCGCGCTACCCGACGAGCAGGCGCGTGCACTGCGCAGGGTGGCCGCCGTTCTGGCCGCCGCCCGCCGCAGCGCCCAGGACGGCCGCGATCCGCGGCACACCCTGTGGCAGGCGTGGCAGCGCAGCGGCCTGCAGCGGCGCTGGCTGACGGCCATCGAGCGCGGTGGCCCGGCCGGCGCGCAGGCCAACGGCGATCTGGACGCCGTGACTACGCTTTTCGACGTCGCCGAGCAGTACGTCGCGCGGACGGCGGGAGCGTCGCTGCGCGGCCTCGTCGATCACATCCGGTCGCTGGCACTGCCCCCGGCGCGCCCCGACGGCCCCACACCGGACGCGGTGGCGCTGCTGAGCGCACACTCCGCCCTCGACCGGGACTGGGACTTCGTGGTGATCGCGGGCGTGCAGGAAGGACTGTGGCCCAACGTCTCCCCGCGCGGCGGTGTGCTGGCAACCCAACACCTGGTCGATGTGATCGACGGGGTGGTCGACGCCGGTCAGCGTGCGCTGTCCGGACGGGCGCCACTGCTGGCCGAGGAGCGCAGGCTGCTCATCGCCGCGATGGGCCGTGCCCGCAACCGCCTGCTGGTGACCGCGGTCGACAGCGACGCCGGCGACCAGGCGATGCTGCCGTCCTCGTTCTGCCACGAGATCGCCGCACTGGCCACCGAACCGGTGCCACACACCGCAACCCCGGTCCGGGCGCCGCAGGTGCTGTCACCGGCTGCCCTCGTCGGCCGGTTGCGGGCCGTGGTGTGCGCTGCGCCGGGCACGGTCGACGAATCGGAACGGGACTGTGCGGCGGCACAACTGGGCCGACTGGCTGCAGCCGGTGTCGGGGGCGCCGACCCCGCGTCGTGGTATGCGGCGCGCGCGCTGTCCAGCGATGACCCGTTGTGGGAGACCGGTGAGCAGGTGGTGACGCTGTCGCCGTCGACATTGCAGATGCTCGCGGACTGTCCGCTGCGCTGGCTGCTCGAACGTCACGGCGGCGCCCGCGGCCGCGACGTGCGTTCTGCGCTGGGATCGGTGGTCCATGCCCTGGTCTCCGAGTCGGGCCGCTCAGCGGCGCAGCTGTCCGACGACCTCGAAAAAGTCTGGGAAGCACTGCCTTTCGACGCGAAATGGTACTCGGACAATGAGCGGCAGAGGCATCTGGAGATGTTGGACACCTTCCTGAGATGGCGGGAGCACACCCGGGGCGAGCTGACCGAGGTCGGCACCGAGGTCGAGGTGGACGGCCAGATCGGGGAAGCCGACGGTGAGACGCCGGCGGTGCGGTTGCGCGGGCGCCTGGACCGGCTCGAGCGCGACGCACAGGGGCGGCTGGTGGTGGTCGACCTCAAGACCGGTAAGAGTCCGGCGAGCAAGGACGAAGCCCAGCGGCATGCACAGCTGGCGATGTACCAACTGGCTGTGGCCGCGGGCCTGCTCGCCGAGGGGGACGAACCCGGCGGCGGTCGACTGGTCTATCTCGGCAAGGCGACCGGTGGCGGTGCCACCGAGCGTCACCAGGATGCGTTGACCGCCGAGGGGCGTTCCGAATGGGGTGGGCACGTACGAACTGCGGCGGCGGCAACGCAGGGCCCGCAGTTCACCGCGCGGGTCAACGACGGGTGCGCGCATTGCCCGGTCCGGGCCATGTGTCCGGCGCACAACGCCAGGAGTGAGGCATGACTACGTCAGGTCCGCGCTACAGTCCGGCTGAATTGTCAAGAGCACTCGGCCTTTTCGAGCCGACCGACGAGCAGGCCGCGGTGATCGCCGCCCCGCCGGGTCCGCTGGTGGTGATCGCCGGCGCCGGGGCGGGTAAGACGGAGACCATGGCGGCCAGGGTGGTGTGGCTGGTCGCCAACGGTTACGCCGGTCCGGGCGAGGTGCTCGGACTGACCTTCACCCGTAAGGCAGCCGGGCAACTGTTGCGCCGGGTACGCGCGCGACTGGCGCGGCTGGCCGGTGCCGGCCTGACGCTCGCGCCCGGTGGTGCCGACGTCGCCGACGATCCCGTCACGATCAGTACCTACCATGCGTTCGCCGGCAATCTTCTGCGCGAGTACGGTCTGCTGCTGCCGGTCGAGCCCGACACCCGGTTGCTCGGCGAAACCGAGTTGTGGCAGTTGGCCTTCCGGGTTGTCTGCGAGCATCCAGACCCGCTGGACACCGACAAGTCGCCTGCGGCGATCACCAATATGGTGTTGCGGCTGGCGGGGCAGCTCTCTGAGCATCTCGTCGACACCGACCAACTGCACGACACCCATGTCGAGCTCGAGCGGCTCGTCCTCACGCTGCCCGCGGGCAGGTACCAGCGTGACCGCGGTCCCAGCCAGTGGCTGCTGCGCATGCTCGCCACCCAGACCGAGCGCACGATGCTCGTCCCGCTCATCGATGCGCTGCACCGGCGGATGCGCGAGGAGCGTGTGATGGACTTCGGCATGCAGATGGCCTCGGCCGCCCGGCTGGCGTCGCGGTTCCCGCAGGTCGGCGAGCAACTGCGACAGCGCTACCGGGTGGTGCTGCTCGATGAGTATCAGGACACCGGGCACGCCCAGCGGATCGCGCTGTCCGCGCTGTTCGGTGGCGGCGCCGACGACGGGCTCGCGTTGACCGCCGTCGGGGACCCGATCCAGTCGATCTACGGGTGGCGCGGCGCTTCGGCGACCAACCTGCCGCGTTTCACCACCGACTTCCCGCTGGCCGACGGCACCCCCGCGCCCACTCTGGAGCTGCGCACCAGCTGGCGCAATCCGCCCGAAGTGCTCCATCTGGCCAACCAGGTCTCGACGGATGCCCGCCGCCGCTCGGTGGCCGTGCGAGCGTTGCAGCCCCGTCCCGGGGCCGAGCCCGGCAGTGTGCAGTGCGCGTTGCTGTCCGATGTCGGCACCGAACGCGAATGGGTGGCCGAGCAGATCGCCAACCGGTGGCACACCGGCTCGACGGATGGGTCAGCACCCACGGCCGCGGTACTGGTGCGCCGCAACGCCGACGCCGCGCCGATGGCCGAGGCCTTGAGCAGGCGCGGCGTGCCGGTCGAGGTGGTCGGGTTGTCGGGCCTGCTGGCGGTCCCGGAGGTCGCCGATGTGGTCGCCATGCTGCGGCTGGCCGCCGACCCGACCGCCGGGTCGGCGGCGGTCCGGGTGCTCACCGGACCGCGATGGCGGCTCGGCGCCCGCGACATCACAGCGCTGTGGCGTCGCGCGGTCGCACTCGTCGGCGTCGAGCCGGCGGCGGGCACCCGCGATGCGGACCCGTCATCGGCGACGGCCGAGATCGTCGCCGCGCTGGGCCCCGACGCCGATGCCGCATGTCTTGCCGACGCGATCTGCGACCCCGGTCCCGCCGCGGCGTACTCCGAGGCGGGTTACGCGCGGATAGTGGCGCTCGGCCGGGAGCTCACCGCACTGCGCGCCCACCTGGACAGCCCGTTGCCGGATCTGCTCGCCGAGGTGCGCCGGGTGCTGGGAATCGACACCGAAGTGCGTGCGGCCCAGCCGGTGTCGGCCGGATGGGTGGGCACCGAACATCTCGACGCATTCGGCGACGTGGTGGCCGACTTCGCCTCCCGTCGCGGAGCCGCTCTGTCGGCTCTGCTCGCCTACCTCGACACCGCGGAACAGGTGGAGAACGGGTTGGCCCCGGCCGAGGTCACGGTCTCCTGCGACCGTGTCCAGATCCTGACCGTGCACGCCGCCAAAGGTCTGGAGTGGCAGATCGTCGCCGTGCCGCATCTGGCCGGGCGGGTGTTTCCCTCGACCGCGTCGCCGCGCACCTGGCTCACCGACGCCTCGGACCTGCCGCCGCTGCTGCGCGGTGACTGCGCCGCGGTGTCCGAACACGGCGTACCGGTCCTCGACACCTCCGCCGTCTGCGACCGGAAAGGTCTGTCGGACGCCATCTATGACCACAAGCGCAGCCTCGACCAGCGTCGCACCGACGAAGAACGTCGGCTGCTGTATGTGGCCATCACCCGCGCTGAGCACACATTGCTGGTATCGGGTCATCACTGGGGTGCCACCGAGTCGAAACCCAGAGGGCCCTCGGTGTTCCTGGCCGAACTCAAAGACGTCCTGGACGCCTCGGCCGCAGCCGGCGCGCCGTGCGGATCCGTCGACGTCTGGGCCGATGCCCCCGCCGACGGCGACACCAACCCGTCGCGAGATCAGATCGTGCAGGCGACGTGGCCGGTGGATCCGCTGGCGGACCGCCGTGCCCACACCGACCGCGGTGCGCAGTTGGTGGCCGAGGCGATGACTTCCGGCCCCGGGGATGAGGGGCGGCCTGACGTGCACGGCTGGGGCGCCGATGTCGATGCGCTGCTCGCCGAACGTGAACGGGCCGCGCAGCGCCCTGCGCCGCCCCTGCCACTGCAGCTGTCGGTCAGCGCACTGGTCGAACTCGGGCGCGATCCGGACACTGTCGCGCAGCGGCTCCAGCGCCGACTGCCCCGCCGCCCCGATTCACAGGCGTTGCTGGGCACCGCATTTCACGAATGGGTCCAACGGTACTTCCAGGCGGAGAAGTTGTTCGACCTCGACGACCTGCCCGGCGCGGCGGATGCCGACCGCCAGGACCGCGGCGAGCTCGAAGAACTGCAGTCGGCGTTCGCCCTGTCGCCGTGGGCCGCCCGTACCCCGATCGAGGTCGAAGTTCCCTTCGACATGGTGATCGCGGGACGGGTGGTACGCGGGCGCCTCGACGCGGTCTTCGCCGACGACGACGGTGGTGTCACGGTCGTCGACTGGAAGACCGGTGAGCCGCCGGCGACTCGAGAAGAGTTGCAGAACAATGCGATCCAGCTTGCGGTGTACCGGCTGGCCTGGGCCCGTCTGCACGATCGCCCGGTGTCGACGGTGCGAGCGGCCTTCCACTACGTTCGGTCAGGACGCACCGTCGTCCCGACCGAACTGCCCGACGAGGACGCGCTGACAGCGCTGCTGGGTGAGCGCCCCGACGCGGCGTGACGGTGACTTCTGCGTGACGGTGACTTCTGCGTGGCGGTGACTGCGGTCAGCTTTCGCGGTAGACCTTCCACGCCTGCGTGATCATCGGGATCTGCAGCGGCAGGCGGGCGATCGCCCCGATCCGCATCGGAAGTGTCTTGGTCGGATCCTGGAACCACATCCGGACCATGTTCACGTTGCCCGGGAAAACCCCGACGAACAACGCGATGGCCGACAACGCGCCGACCTTGCGCGTCTTCGGGGCCAGCAGCAGGGCTCCGACGCCGATCTCAGCGGCGCCGGAGGCATAGGTGTAGAAGCGCTGAGTGCCCGGCAGTTCCTCGGGGACGATGGTGTCGAACGGTTTGGGGGCGGCGAAATGCAGGATGCCCATCCCCACCAGCCAGGCGCCCATCCTGGCGCCGCGGGAGGACGGGGTGTTCGACTGCAGTGCCGTGGAGGACGTGGTCATGATTACATTGTGCTGGTGCGGTTGCCCCACTCTCTGATCGGCCCTCGTGGCTAAGGGACGTCTGCGCCGACGGCTGAGTCGGTTCGACCAGTCGCTGGCCGAAATGCCGGTCCACTCGCTCACCGATCGCGTCCAGATCCCGACCGAAACGGTGAGCCCCGTCCGGCGCATCACCGTCCGGGTTGTCTACGCACTGCTGGCGTTGTTCGCCGCGGTGTTCATCGTCTACATCGACCGCGACGGCTACCGGGACGCCTACGACGGCCATCTGTCGCTTCTGGACTGCTTCTACTACGCGACGGTCTCCCTGTCGACGACCGGGTACGGCGACATCGCACCGGTCACGGACGGCGCCCGGCTCGTCAACGTCCTGGTCATCACCCCGCTGCGGGTGGCGTTCCTGGTCGTGCTGATCGGTACCACCGTCGAAACCCTCACCACGCAATCGCGGCAGGTCTATCAAATCCAGCGCTGGAGGAACAGATTGCGCAACCACATCATCATCGTCGGCTACGGCACCAAGGGCCGCACCGCCGCCGCGGCGATGGTCGGCGACGAGGTCGCGCCCGCTGACATCGTCGTGGTCGACGAGGACGCCGCTTCTTTGGAACGGGCCAAGAGCGCCGGACTGGTCACCGTCCGCGGCAGTGCGACCGACTCCGAAGTGCTCAGGCTGGCCGGGGCCCAGCACGCCAAATCGATCATCGTGGCCACCAACCGCGACGACACCGCCGTGCTGGTGACATTGACCGCCCGCGAACTCGCGCCGAACGCCAAGATCATCGCCGCCGTGCGTGAGGCCGAGAACCAACACCTGCTGCAACAGTCCGGCGCGGACTCGACCGTGGTGACCTCGGAGACCGCGGGCCGGCTGCTCGGCATCGCCGTGCAGACCCCGAGTGTGGTCGAGATGATGGAGGATCTGCTCACCCCGGACCGTGGCTTCGCGATCGCCGAACGCGAAGTGAGCCCCAAGGAAGCCGGCAGCTCGCCCAGACATCAGGCCGACATCGTGCTCGGTGTGGTGCGCGCCGGAAAACTCGTCCGGGTCGACGACCCCGAGGTGGACGCTCTGGAGCTCGGGGACCGGTTGCTCTACATCCGCTCCGCGGACGACGACAGGTGAGTCCGCTCCGCGGACGGGCGACGGACAGAAGGCGGCGATGACACCGTTTCGGCTACGCCATGTGCCGCTGCTGTCGCGGGTCGGCGCCGACCGCGCCGACACGCTGCGCACCGACATCGACGCCGCGGTCGCGGGCTGGTCGGAGGCCCTGCTGCTGCGGGTCGACCGCCGCAACCAGGTGCTGATCTCCGACGGGCGTGCGGTGCTGAACCGGGCCGCGGCTGCAGGTGATGCGCCGCCCGCAGACGCTGTGTTCCTCGGCAAGCTCGGCGACGGCAGGCACGTGTGGGCGGTGCGCTCCGAGCTGGAGCCCCCAGAAGACCCCGACGCCGCGACCGAGGTGCTCGATCTGCGGCGCACCGGCGATGTCTTCGACGACGTGAGCGCCCAACTCGTCGCCACCGCGACGGCGCTGCTGAACTGGCACGACCATGCGAAGTTCAGTCCCGTCGACGGTGCCCCCACCACGCCGATCAAGAGCGGCTGGGCGCGCATCGACCCGGTGACCGGTCGCGAGGAGTTCCCGCGCATCGACCCGGCGGTGATCTGCCTGGTGCACGACGGCCACGACCGTGCGGTACTGGCCCGCCAGACGGTGTGGCCGCCCCGGCTGTTCTCGATCCTGGCCGGCTTCGTCGAGGCCGGAGAATCGTTCGAGTCCTGCGTGGTTCGCGAGATCGCCGAGGAGATCGGGCTGACCGTCACCGATGTGGAATACCTGGGATCACAGCCGTGGCCGTTCCCGCGGTCGCTGATGGTCGGATTCCACGCAGTCGGCGACCCCGACCAGCCGTTCTCCTTCAACGACGGTGAGATCGCCGAAGCGGCCTGGTTCACCCGATCCGAGATTCGCGAGGCGCTGGACAAGGGCGATTGGAGTTCGAACAGCAACTCCGGTCTGCTGCTGCCCGGATCGATCTCCATCGCCCGGGAGATCATCGAGTCCTGGGCTGCACTGGACTGACCGGCTGACCGCACCGGAGGACCGGTGACCGGGATTTCGCCGGCACCGCCGCCCGTGGGCTCCGGTGGGTCGAGGCTCAGCCGGCCAGCTTGGCCTTGACCTGTTTGATGCTCGGGTTGGTTAGCGTCGAACCGTCGGCGAACTTGACCGTGGGCACCACGTGGTTGCCGCCGTTGACCGAGCCGACGAACTCCGCGGCGGCCGGGTCAGCCTCGATGTCGACCTCGGTCCAGGCGATGCCTTCGGATTTCAGCGCCGTCTTCAGACGCGAGCAATAGCCGCACCACGTGGTCGTGTACATCGTCAAGGTGGCTCCGTCAGTGCTCATAAGCCCATCAACGTAGCCGACGCGTCCGAAATGCCCGTCCCGAGGCCCGCGCTTGTCGGGCGGCGCTGACATGATGGTCGCCATGTCCCCGACAGCCTCCCGCGACCGGCTGCTCGGCGATCTCGACGACGAGCAACAGGAGGCCGTGCTCGCGCCGCGCGGGCCGGTCTGTGTGCTCGCCGGTGCCGGCACCGGCAAGACGCGCACCATCACCCGGCGCATCGCGCATCTGGTCACCGCCGGACATGTGGCTCCCAGCCAGGTGTTGGCGGTCACCTTCACCCAGCGGGCGGCGGGGGAGATGCGTGGGCGTCTGCGTGCCCTCGGCGGCGATGAAGCGGGGCCGTCGACCGAGTCCGTGCAGGCGCAGACTTTTCACGCCGCTGCGCGTCGCCAGCTCGCGTACTTCTGGCCGCGGGTGGTCGGCGGCACCGACTGGCAGCTGATGGACAGCAAGTTCGCCGTGGTCGCCCAGGCCGCCAATCGCGGCGGGTTGCCGACCGGCACCGACGACGTCCGCGACCTCGCCGGTGAGATCGAGTGGGCCAAGGCGTCGCTGATCACGCCGGAGACCTACCCGCAGGCGGTCGCCGAGAGCGGTCGTGACATTCCGTTCGACGCGTCGAAGATCGCCACCGTCTACGCCCAGTACGAGGCACTCAAGACCCGCCGCAGCGATCTGATGCTGCTGGACTTCGACGATCTCTTGTTGCACACCGCCGCGGCGATCGAGAACGACGCCGCGGTCGCCCAGGAGTTCCGGGACCGGTACCGCTGTTTCGTGGTCGACGAGTACCAGGACGTGACACCGCTGCAGCAACGCGTGCTCGATGCGTGGCTCGGCGGCCGGGACGACCTGACCGTCGTCGGCGACGCGAACCAGACCATCTACTCGTTCACCGGCGCCTCCCCGCGGTATCTGCTCGACTTCTCCCGACGCTTCCCCGACGCCGCGGTGGTGCGCTTGGAGCGTGACTACCGCTCCACCCCGCAGGTGGTATCGCTGGCCAACCGGGTCATCGCGGCGGCCCGCGGACGGATGGCGGGCAGCAGGCTCCACCTGGTCGGTCAACGTCCGCCCGGGCCGAACCCGCAGTTCAAGGAGTATCCCGACGAGGTCGCCGAGGCAACTGCGGTGGCCCGCAGCATCGCCAAGCTCATCGAAAGCGGCACGGCTGCCTCCGAGATCGCGGTGCTCTACCGCATCAACGCGCAGTCGGAGGCGTACGAAGAGGCGCTCACCGAGGCCGGTGTCGCCTTCCAGGTGCGCGGCGGTGAGGGGTTCTTCAGCCGCCAGGAGATCCGCCAAGGGCTGCTGGCGCTGCAGCGGGAAGCCGATCGCAGCGACGGGGACACCACCGGCGAGCTGCCGCAGCTCGTGCGGGCCACGCTGGAACCGCTCGGGCTGACCGCTCAACCGCCACCCGGCACCCGTGCCAGAGATCGCTGGGAAGCGTTGTCCTCGCTGGCCGAACTCGTCGACGACGAGGTGGCTCAGCGTCCGCAGCTGGATCTGCGCGGTCTGCTCAGCGAATTGCGTCAACGTGCCGATGCCCGCCACCCCCCGGTGGTGCAGGGCGTGACGCTGGCCTCACTGCACGCAGCCAAGGGTCTGGAATGGGATGCGGTGTATCTGGTCGGGCTTGCCGACGGCACCCTGCCGATCTCGCATGCGCTCTCCCACGGGCCCGACAGCGAACCGGTCGAAGAGGAGCGGCGGCTGCTCTACGTCGGAATCACCAGGGCACGAGTGCATCTGACGCTCAGCTGGGCGCTGGCACGTAACCCCGGTGGTCGGCAGGGACGCCGCCCGTCCCGGTTCCTCAACGGCATCGCGCCGCAGTCGCAGCGCGACGACGGTCCGAGCAGGGCCCGCAAGCCGCGCGGCCCGGCTCCCCGGTGCCGGGTCTGCAACGCCGCGCTGACGTCGCCCGCCGCGATCATGTTGCGCCGCTGCGAAAGTTGCCCTTCCGACATCGACGAACAGCTGCTCGCCGAGCTCAAGGACTGGCGGCTGCGGATCTCCAAGGAGATGAGCGTGCCCGCCTACGTGGTGTTCACCGACAACACGCTGATCGCCATCGCCGAGACGCTACCCACCGACGACGCGGCGCTGGTGGCCATTCCCGGCATCGGTGCGCGCAAGCTCGAGCAGTACGGGCCTGACGTTCTCGCACTGGTCAAGGGCCGCCAAAAATCGTAAAGATCGCGCCAAAAGTGCTGGTAAAAAATGTGTTGTGGGTTTTCGGTGGTACCGTCTAGCCTCGAAGACACACTGACGAAGGCCATGTGCGAAAGGAGGGTGCCCCGACCATGAACAGTGACAGCACGAACGGCAACATCACGTTCTCCGGCGTAGTCGCTGCCGGAATGTCGCGGACCCTCCGCGCCCCGCAGGGGGCGCATCCCGCGCATCCTGCTGCCGCCATCGCCGCCGCCGCCGCGCCGCGTAAGCGCCGCGCCGCCGACGGCACGGTTGCCGCGTCCGTGAGGGGTTACCTCTAGGTTCTCCCCCAACCGCCTCCCAAGGCCACGGACCCGCAATCACCGGATCCGTGGCCTTCGTGTTTCTCCGAGACGGAAGACCTGGTCACAGATCCTCGAAAGAGCCAATACACAAACCGATAACCAACGACCAGGAAGCTGAGGACCGGACATGTCTTCGCCGACATGTGAGATGACGAAGCCAGCGGTGCCATGTCATGTCGAGGATCCCGACCTGTGGATCGCCGACGATCCGCGCGATCTGGAACGCGCGAAGGCGCTGTGCGCGGACTGCCCGATTCGGCGTGAATGCCTCAATGCCGCACTGCAACGCCAGGAACCGTGGGGTGTCTGGGGCGGCGAGATCCTCGACCGCGGTGCGGTCATCGCCCGCAAGCGGCCTCGTGGACGCCCGCGAAAGGACGCGAAAGAGCCTGTCGCCGCGTGAGATTCAGTCGGCCCCGACGCTACCCGGCGTCGGGGTCGGCGAATCCCGGTACCGACTCTTCGGCGATGCGGCGAGTGGGTACGTGGGCGTCGAGCTGACACGAAATGGCGACGATCGACGCGATCACCCGCATCGGGATCGCAAGTTTGGGCGGGATGTCCATCTGGCGGGCGGCCTTGATCTGGCCGGCGGCCTTGTCCAGTTCCAGTGTCGTCATGCGCTGCAGCCACTTTCGGGTGTAGTGAAACACCGGAACCTGGAGCGGGTCGACGTACTGCTTGAGCATGTCGTCGATCTCACTCGTCGAAACCTTCTGCCCCTTCTGGATGAAACCGGCTTTCTCCATGGTGGGTAGGAGCTTGTCGTAGTTCTTGTCGACCGCGTAGCGCAGTGTCAGTCCCAGCTCGATCGGCCAGCCGCCGGGCATCGGCGCGACCGCACCGAAATCGATCACCCCCATCTTGTTCTCGGGCAGCAACATGAAGTTGCCGGGGTGGGCGTCGCCGTGCACCATCTCGAGCCGGCCCGGTGCGTCGTTGCAGAACTCGAACAGCCGCGTCGCCATCAGGTCGCGCTGCTCCTGGGTGCCTTCGCGGATGATCTGCGAGAGCGGGATACCCTCGATCCATTCCTGGATGACGACCTTCGGCGCGCTGGCGACCACATGGGGAACCAGGAAGTGCGGGTCCCCGGCGTAGGCCTTGGCGAATGCGCGCTGGTTGTCGGCTTCGAGCCGATAGTCGAGTTCCATCTCGGTGCGTTCGATCAGCTCGTCGACCACGCCCTGCACATCCGCGCCGGGGGAGAGCTGCTTGAGCACACTGACCATGCGCTGCATGGTCTTCAGATCGGCGCGCAGTGCCTCGTCGGCGCCGGGGTACTGGATCTTGACGGCGACCTCGCGGCCGTCGGACCACACCGCCTTGTGAACCTGACCGATGCTGGCTGAGGCCACCGACTTGTCGTCGAAGGATTGGAAGCGCTCACGCCATTTGGTGCCGAGCTGTTGATCGAGCACGCGATGCACCTTGGGTGCGGGCAGCGGTGGGGCCTCCCGCTGCAGCTTGGTCAGCGCTTCGCGGTAGGGCTTTCCGTACTGCTCGGGGATCGCGGCTTCCATCACCGACAGCGCCTGGCCGACCTTCATCGCGCCGCCCTTGAGTTCGCCCAGCACGGTGAACAGCTGTTGGGCGGCTTTGTCCATCAGTTCGGCGTTGACTTCGTCTTTGGACTTGCCGGTCAGGCGCTTGCCGAAGCCGAGCGCGGCGCGTCCTGCCATGCCGACGGGCAGCGACGCCAACTTGGCGTTGCGTGCCGCGCGACCCCGCTTGATCTCACTCACCAGACCATCATCCACCACGTGCGTGAAGTTCGACCAACGACTTGGCAACGGCAGATGTCAACACGCACAGTCCGGATGCCGCGACCATCGGCATTCGGTGACACGGCCGCGGGCGACCTCGAATTCGAGCGTGGTGTCCAGCGTGGACGGACTCTCGGCGTGATCTCCGCGGAGCGCGCGGACGACCCGGTCGATTTCATTGAGTGCCAGCGCGGCGGTGGCCAGCAAGGTCGCCCGGTCGGCGCTGCCCACGGTGCGGCACAGTTGAGCCGCAACCGCCGGCCAGGCGGCGTCGCGGTCGCTGCGGTGCATGTCGGCGCAGCGCAGACAGCTGGTCACCCCGGGGATCACCAGCGGGCCGATCAGCCCGGTGCCGTCACGGACGCGGACCGGCAGGTGAGCGACCTTCGCGTCGTGCAGATCGCGCACCACCCGCGGATCGGCCACCAGATAATCGGTCAGGACGACGAGGTCGGCGCGCGCGCTGGAGGCATGGGTCCTGGTGCTGTGACTGATCCGCACATTCGAGCACCGCAACGATGCGGTCAGCAGATCGGTCAGGGGGCCGCCGCCGTGCAACCGCACCGAGACCGACCGGTCGTCGAGTGCGGCGTCCGCGGTGACGACGCCGCGGTCCATGAGGTGGGTGAGCAGCCCGGTCACGACCGCCGTTGCGATGCCGTGGCCCGCTGCCAGTTGGTGCAGTTGCTGGACGCTGGCGGCGTTCTGCAGGGCGCACAGGAGTTCGGTGAGCACCGAGGCGGACACACCGGCGGGCGGGTGCACGACGACCGCGCGGCGCGGATGCCAGCCCACCTGGACCGTGCCGTCGGGCCGAGACAGCACCGGGGTGGCCGTGCTCAGCGCGTACCGCGTCATGCTTCGAGGCTGTCATGTCACGGCGGCGCCGAACCGGGTTATCCACAGCCAGGAAGGCCCGGTTAAGAAGGCCTGTCGTCTCCGCTCGTGCCCTCGTCGCCGGGGATCTCGCCGCGGGCCTCGTCGAGCGCCTGCTCGATCGCGCTGTCGAGGTCGCTGGTGTCGCCGCCGATCATCCGGTCGATGAACCCGGCCGGCTCGTCGAGGTCCGGGCCGCTGGGCAACAGGTCGGGGTGCTGCCACACGCTGTCGCGGGTGTCGGTACCGACCGCCTGGGTCAGCTTGCGCCACAGATCGGCGGCCTCGCGCATCTTGCGCGGCCGCAGCTCCAGGCCGACCAGCGTCGCGAAGGTCTGCTCGGCGGGTCCACCGGTGGCGCGCCGCCTGCGCAGCATCTCGCTCAGCGCCGAGGTGCCGGGGATACGGTCTCCGAGTGCGTCGGACACCACCGTCTGCACCCAACCCTCGATCAAGGCCAGCGTCGTCTCCAGCCGTTCCAACGCAACCGTCTGCTCCGGGGTGGCCTTGGGCTCGAAGATGCCCTGGTTGAGCAGCTGCTCCATCTCCGACGGATCGGTCAGCGAGGCGGGATTGAACCCGCGGGCGAATTCTTCGATCCCGCTCATGTCGATCTTGGTGCCCTTGGCGAACGCCTCGACAGAGTTGAGAAGCTGGCCCGACAGCCACGGCACATGGGTGAAGAGCCGGTGGTGGGCGGCCTCCCGGGCCGCCAGGAACATCAGGATCTCGCTGCGCGGCTGCTCCAGACCCTCCGACAACGTCTCGATCGCCTCCGGCATCAGCGCAGCGATCCCTTTGGGACCCAACGGCAGTCCGATGTCGGTCGATGTGAGCACCTCCTTGGACAGGGTGCCCAACGCCTGGCCGAGTTGGGATCCGAACGCCATCCCACCCATCTGAGACATCATCGCCAGCAGCGGACCCGCCATCGCCTTGGCCTCTTCGGGCAGCGCCTGAGCCCACACCGTCGAAATCTGCTCGGCCACCGGATCGCACAGCCGCTTCCAGGTGTCCATGGTGTGGTCGAGCCAATCCGTCGGCGTCCAGGCCACCGCCTTGGTGGTGCCCGCAGGCAGCGGGGTGGCTCCGTCCAGCCAGGTCTCGGCCAACCGGATCGCGTCGGCCACGGCCGAGGCGGTCTGCTCGGGTATCGGCGCGACGAAACCGATCGAACTCGACGCCAGCTGGCGGGCCAGGTCGTAGTTCACCGGGCCGGCGGACTTCCCGCCCGCCATCGAGGACCCTGCGCCGCTGAACATCTCGCCGAGCTTGGAGAAGATCTGCCCGAGCTGAGACATGTCGAATTCACCGCCCGGCAGGCCCGCGCCGAAGGGATTGGCCCCCGGATCGGGGTCCTTCTTACGTTTGTCCCGCTCGGGGTCGTCGCCGGCGGAGAAGCCGAAAGGCACGTCAGCCATGCCTCCAACGGTACTCACCACGGCCGCGCCGTGCGGGTGCCCGGGTCACGCTGAGAGTGAACCGCGGTGGTCGTCGCGGCTCACCACCGGCGACGACCTCTACTGTGGGCGGCGTGAACAGGCGGATTTCCACCCTCGTCGTCGCGCTGGTGCCGATTGTGATCTTCGGGATGCTGCTGACCGTGGTGACGGTTCCCTACGTCGCGCTCGGGCCCGGCCCGACCTTCGACACCCTGGGGGAGGTCGACGGTAAGCAGGTCGTCGACATCGAGGGCGCTGACCTGCACAAGACCACCGGGCATCTGAACATGACCACGGTGTCCCAGCGCGACGGCCTGACGCTGGGCCAGGCGCTGGTGTTCTGGGCCTCCGGACGGGACCAGCTGTTGCCCCGCGACCTGGTCTACCCGCCCGACAAGACCCGAGAAGAGATCGACGAGGCCAACACCAGCGACTTCCGTCGGTCCGAGGACAGCGCCGAGTACGCGGCACTGGAGTATCTGAAGTACCCGATGGCGGTCACCGTGGAGAGCATCGAGCAGGACGGTCCGTCGCAGGACAAGCTGCAGGCAGGCGACGCCATCGACGCGGTGGACAACACCCCGGTCACCTCACTGTCGCAGTTCCAGGAGCTGCTCAAGGAGACCAAACCCGGTGACACGGTCGTCGTCGACTACCGCCGCAAAAACGCCCCGATGGGCACCGCCGAGATCACCCTCGGTTCGCACCCGGACCGGACCCAGGGCGTCCTCGGGGTGAGCGTGCGCGACGCGCCGTGGGCGCCGTTCACCATCGACTTCAACCTGGCCAACATCGGCGGGCCCTCGGCCGGGCTGATGTTCAGCCTGGCCGTCGTCGACAAGCTGACCACCGGCGACGTCAACGGATCGAAGTTCGTCGCGGGCACCGGCACCATCACCGGTGACGGCAAGGTCGGCTCCATCGGCGGCATCACCCATAAGATCGTGGCAGCCAAGGAGGCTGGGGCGACGGTGTTCCTGGTGCCCGCGGACAACTGCGCGGAGGCCAAGACCGCCGACGCCGACGGCATCGAGCTGCTCAAGGTCGACACCCTCGAGCACGCCATCGACGGGTTGCGCACCCTTTCCGCTGGTGGCGAACCTCCCCGCTGCTGAGTCAGCGGTGCGGAGCCGATGCGTACAGTGATGGCTGAGTTGTCACACCTGTAAGTCTGCTGGGAATTTCCGAGAGTGGAGTGATCGAGTGGGTATGCGGCCCGCGGCGAAAATGCCGAATCTGACGCGTCGAAGCCGGGTGCTGATCGCCCTCGCCCTGGTCGTCGTGGTGCTGTTGCTGTTGGGACCGCGCCTGATCGACACCTATGTCAACTGGCTGTGGTTCGGCGAGCTCGGCTACCGCTCGGTGTTCACCACCCAGATCGTGACCCGGTTGCTGCTGTTCGTCGCCGTGGCCGTCATCTTCGGTGCCGTGGTCTTCGCCGCGCTGGCGCTGGCCTACCGCACCCGGCCGGTGTTCGTGCCGACGGCCGGACCCAACGACCCGGTCGCGCGCTACCGCACCGCGGTGATGTCACGGCTGCGTCTGGTCGGGATCGGGGTTCCGGTCGCGATCGGCCTGCTGGCCGGCCTGGTCGCGCAGAACTACTGGCAGCGGGTGCAACTGTTCCTGCATGGCGGCAGCTTCGGCGTCGCCGACCCGCAGTTCGGCATCGACCTCGGCTTCTACGCCTTCGATCTGCCGTTCTACCGTCTGCTGCTGACGTACCTGTTCGCCGCGACGTTCCTGGCGTTCATCGCCAACCTGCTCGGCCATTACATCTTCGGCGGTATCCGGCTGTCCGGACGCAGCGGTGCGCTCAGCAAGGCCGCCCGCATCCAGCTCATCTCGCTGGTCGGCATTCTGATGTTGCTCAAAGCGGTCGCCTACTGGTTCGACCGCTACGAACTGCTCAGCCACACCCGCGGCGGTAAGCCGTTCACCGGAGCCGGCTACACCGACATCAACGCCGTCCTGCCGGCCAAGCTGATCCTGCTGGCCATCGCGGTGATCTGCGCGGCGGCGGTGTTCTCGGCGATCGTGCTGCGTGACCTGCGGATCCCGGCGATCGGGGTCGTGCTGCTGCTGTTGTCGTCGCTGATCGTCGGCGCCGGCTGGCCGCTGGTGGTCGAACAGATCAGCGTGCGCCCGAACGCCGCGCAGAAGGAAAGCGAGTACATCAGCCGAAGTATCGAAGCGACCAGGCAGGCGTACGGTCTGACCGACGAGGCGGTGGAGTACCGCGACTATCCGGGTAACACTGCGGCGACCGCCCAGCAGGTGGCCGCCGACCGCGCCACCACGTCGAACATCCGTGTACTCGACCCGAACATCGTCAGCCCGGCGTTCACCCAGTTCCAGCAGGGCAAGAACTTCTACTTCTTCCCCGACCAGCTGAACATGGACCGCTACCCCGACGAGGACGGCAACCTGCGGGACTACGTGGTCGCCGCCCGTGAGCTGAACCCGGATCGCCTGATCGACAACCAGCGCGACTGGATCAACCGGCACACCGTCTACACCCACGGCAACGGATTCATCGCGTCGCCGGCCAACACGGTGCGCGGAATCGCCAACGATCCCAACCAGAACGGCGGATACCCGGAGTTCCTCGCCAGCGTCGTCGGCGCCAACGGCGAGGTGGATTCGCCCGGGCCCGCCCCGCTGGCCCAGCCGCGCATCTACTACGGCCCGGTGATCGCCAACACTCCCGCCGACTACGCGATCGTCGGTGAGAACGGTGCTCCGCGTGAGTACGACTACGAGACCAACACCGCCACCCGGAACTACACCTACACCGGTAGTGGTGGCGTGCCGATCGGCAACTGGCTGACCCGCAGCCTGTTCGCCGCCAAGTACGCCGAGCGCAACTTCCTGTTCTCCAACGTGATCGGCGAGAACAGCAAGATCCTGTTCAACCGTGACCCGGCGGACCGGGTGGAGGCGGTCGCGCCGTGGCTGACCACCGACACCGCTGTGTATCCGGCGATCGTCGACGAGCGCATCGTGTGGATCGTCGACGGCTACACCACGCTGGACAACTACCCGTACTCGGAACTGATGTCGCTGTCGTCGGCGACCACCGACTCCAACGAGGTGGCGCTCAACCGGCTGCAGCCCGACAAGCAGGTGTCCTACATCCGTAACTCGGTGAAGGCCACCGTCGACGCCTACGACGGCACCGTGACGCTCTACGCCCAGGACGAGCAGGACCCGGTGCTGCAGGCGTGGATGAAGGTGTTCCCGGACACCGTCAAACCCAAGGGCGACATCAGTCCGGAGCTGCAGGAGCACCTGCGCTACCCGGAGGACCTGTTCAAGGTGCAGCGCGCGCTGCTGGCCAAGTACCACGTCGACGACCCGGTGACGTTCTTCTCGACGTCGGACTTCTGGGATGTGCCGCTGGACCCGAACCCGACGGCCAGCAGCTACCAGCCGCCGTACTACATCGTCGCCAAGGACCTCGCCGAGAACAACAATCAGGCGTCGTTCCAGCTGACCAGCGCGATGAACCGGTTTCGGCGTGACTTCCTGGCGGCCTACATCAGCGCCAGCTCGGATCCTGAGACCTACGGCAAGCTCACGGTGCTGACCATCCCCGGTCAGGTCAACGGTCCCAAGCTCGCGTTCAACGCGATCAGCACCGACACCGCGGTCAGCCAGGATCTCGGTGTCATCGGACGCGACAACCAGAACCGGATCCGCTGGGGCAACCTGCTGACCCTGCCGCTCGGCGAGGGTGGGCTGCTCTACGTGGCGCCGGTGTACGCCTCGCCCGGCACCACCGATGCGGCATCGTCGTATCCGCGCCTGATCCGCGTGGCGATGATGTACAACGACCAGATCGGTTACGGTCCGACGGTGCGCGACGCGCTGACCGATCTGTTCGGCCCAGGTGCCGACGCCACCGCCACCGGACCGGCGACGACGGAGGCGCCGGCCGGTCAGGCGCCGCAGCCGCAGCAGCAGCGTCCGCCGGCCGGGCAGCAGGCGCAGGCCGCGACGCCGCCGGCGCAGCAGAACGAACCGCCGGCCCAGCAGCAACAGCCGGAGGTGCCGGTAGCGGTGCCACCGACCGCACCGACTCAGCTGTCTGCGGCGAAAGCTGCTGCGCTGCAGGATGTCAACGCCGCACTCGACGCGTTGCAGAATGCCCAGCGCAGCGGTGACTTCGCCCAGTACGGCGAGGCGCTGCAACGCCTCGATGACGCGGTGAGCGAGTACCAGGCCACCAACTAGTCACCGACGCCGGTGCGATATCGGTTGCTCGGACCACTGCAGGTGGTCCACGGGGGGCGTGTGATCGATGTGGGTCCGCGCAAGCAGCGGGCGGTGTTGGCCGCGCTGCTGCTCGCGCAGGGTCGGGTGGTCTCGACCGACAGGCTGGCCGACGCGGTGTGGGGCGATGACGTACCGGCCAGTGTGACGGCCAGCCTGCAGGTGTACATCTCCAACCTGCGCCGGGCGCTGCGGGATTCGCAGATGGCCTCGCCGATCGTCCGTCAGCCGCCCGGCTACTTCCTCGAGGTCACCCCCGACGAGGTGGACGTCACGGTCTTCGCCGCCGACTGTGCCCGCGCGGCCGCGGCGGTGGAGGGGGAGCGCTGGGTGGAGGCGCTCACCGCGGCCGATGCGGCGTTGAGTCTGGTGCGGGGGGACCTGCTGGAGGACATGGCCGATGCGCACTGGGTGCGGGCGGATGCTGCGCGGGTGGCCGAGATGCGCACGGAGTGCCTGGCGAACAAGGTCGTTGCGCTGCTGGCGCTCGGCAAGGTGCCCGCGGCTTTGACCGAGGTGTCGCGGCTGCGGTCCCTTGACCCGTTGGCCGACCGGGGCTGCCGGCTGCAGATGCTGGCGCTGTACCGGGCCGGCCGCGCGGCCGAGGCGTTGGAGAGCTTCACACGCCATGCGCGGCTGCTCGACGACGAGCTCGGCCTGGAACCCGGGCCCGAATTGCGCGCGTTGCAGACCGCGATTCTGCGGCAGGCCCCCGAGCTCACCGGCTGGCCGCGGTCCCCGGAGTGGACCGGCGCGGCGACCGTGCCGCAGCCGGAGGTGACGGCGGTGCCGAACCCGGTGGTGGAGGTCGCCTCTCAACGGGCGGCGCTGGTCGGCCGGGGCCGTGAGTTGGCAAGGGCGGCAGATGTTCTGGCGCGGGTGGCGGCCGGGGCGACGCGCTGGCTGGTGTTGACGGGCCCGCCGGGGATCGGTAAGACCCGGCTGGCCGAGGAGATCACCGGTCTGGTGCGGGCCCGAGGCGGCGACGTGGCGTGGGTCGGGTGTCCCGACGAACAGGCGACACCGCCGTGGTGGCCGATGCGGCATCTGGTCCGCGAGCTGGGCGCCGACGCCGACGCAGTGCTGGAATTTCCCCCGAACGCCGACCCCGACACCGCCAGGTTCCTTGTCTACGAACGTGTTCAGTCCCTGCTGGAGTCGCGGCCCGGCCTGTTGGCGGTGGTGGTCGACGACGTGCAGTGGTCGGACACCGCCTCGGCTGCGTGCCTGGCCTATATCGCCGGTGCCCTGCGCGACCATCCGGTGCTGATGATCGTCACGGTCCGCGACGGGGAGCACACGCCGGAGGTGGCGCGGTTGCTGAGCACGGTGGCGCGCGGCGAGGACAACCGGCACATCGAGGTGCCCGCGTTGTCCTCCGCGGACGTCGCCGCCCTCGTCGACGAGGTCGCCGAAGAGGCGGTCACCGCCGCTGAGATCGCCGAGTTGGCCGACCGCACCGGTGGAAACCCGTTCTTCGTGTCTGAGTACGCGCGGTTGCCGCGAGCCGAGCGTGCGGGCAGCGAGATTCCGCGTGCGGTCCGTTCGGTACTCGAACGACGTTTGGCTGCACTGGATCCGGCTGTGATCCAGATGCTGCGTGCTGCTGCGGTGATCGGTGACGTGATCGACGCGTCCGCGGTACCGGTGCTGGCGCAGGCGACCCGGCTGGATCTGGACACCCTCGCCGATTACCTCGACGAGGCCGCCGATGAACGCATCGTCCTGACCGCCCATGCCGGTGAGGGCTACGCGTTCGCCCACGGCCTGCTGCGCGAACAACTGTTGGCCGGTATGCCGGCGCTGCGCCGGCAGCGTATGCACGCCAAGGTCGCCGAGGTGCTCGCCGACAGCAACGCCCCGGATGCGCCGACGCGCCGTGCGCAGCACCTGATCGCGGCCCAGCCTCTGGTCGAGCCCGTTGCGGTGGTGGCGGCCTGCCGGCTCGCCGCCGAAGAAGCCACCGCGCAATGGAGTTCGGATATCGCGGCGCGTTGGTGGCAGGCCGCACTGGACGCCTACGACCGGCAACCGGCAGCCGAACGTGACGACGCCGAACGAGACGCGCTCACCGTCGAACTGCTTGAGGCACATTCCAGAGCCGGCCGGGGCCAGCTGGTGCTCGACAGTGTGCAGCGTTACCTGGGGGAGGCGTTGCGGACCGGCCGCGCCCCCAGTGCGGGGCGGGTGGCCAGTGCGTTGTTGCGGGCCAGCGGCGGATGGCCCTGGCTGGCGCCGGGAAACGATGCGGGCGAGCTGTTGGCGCTGTTGGGGCGTGCCGCGGCCCTGGCCGAAAGCGATGCGTCGTCGGCGGCGCGGGTGTTACCGGCGTTGGCGGTGGGGCACTGCTACCACCCCGATCCCGGTGTCGCGCAGGCTCTGTTGGATCGGGCCGAGCGGGTGGCCGAGGACACCGGGGACGTCGATGTCCTCGCCGACGTCCTGGTGGGGCGGCTCATCACCTTCTCCGGTGTCGCGACGCTCAGCCACCAGACGCTGCAGTGGGTGGCGCGGCTGAACACACTGGGGCACAGCAGATCGCGCGAGGATTCGGTGATCGCGCATTCGGTGGCGACGATGGCGGCGATGAACCTCGGCGACGTCGCCGCGGCGCGCGCGCACGTCGAAGCGGGCATTGCCGGCAGTGAGGAGCTGCGGCTTCCCGTCCTGCGTGCCCAGCTGCGGTGGATGGAGGCGGTGCTGGCCATGTGGGTCGGTGACTTCGCCGAAGCGGCGCGTCACCACGCTATCGCCACCCATGTGCACGAACAGACCGAGCTTTACGAAGCCGGCAGCGGACTGTTGGCGACCGCATCGCTGCTGCGGGAGCGGGGCGGCCCGATCGGGCAGGATTGGGCCGGGGTACACGCCGACAAGCAGACCGGCGGCCAGAGCATGGTGGGTGTGGTGCGGACCGCCCTGCTCACGTTGGAGTCCGGCCCGCAAGGCCGCGCCGAGGCGATCCAGACGCTGCGACAATCGGCCGGGGCCAGAAACCGCGGTCACATCTGGACCACGCTCGGCCATCAGGCGCTGTTGGCGCATCTGGCCGCGGATCACGGGTTGCCGGAGTTCGCTGATGCTCTGCTGGCCGCCCTGGAGCCGTTCCGCGACCGGATCGCGGTGATCGGGCAGGTGGGGCTGGCCGGTCCGGTCGCGTTGGCGACGGCGCGGCTGTATGCGTTGCGGGGGGACGCGGATCGCGCGCTCGCCGACGTGACGCTGGCCCGCGACATCGCCGAGCGCAACGGGGGAGTGCCCACCATGCTGCGGTGCCGGCTGTTGGAGTGCGAGCTGGTCGCACGGTCGGCCGAGCGCACCCGGGCGGCCGAAGAGTTGGCGGCCGACGCCGATCGCATCGGCATGGCTGCCGTCGCGACCGCGGCCCGCGCGCTGGCCTGAGCTTCGGCATCTCGGCGGGCGCGGGGGAGGCCCGCTGCGGCCCCCGGTTCGCGACGGTGCACTGACGGTAGCCGCCACGGTGCTCTGACGACCGGGAGAGCACTTTCGCGGCGGCCGACGCCTTGGACGTTTCTTAAATCGAGGCTCCAAGGCGCCGCCAAGCTGCATCGGCGATGCTTCTCCCCGTCGTGAGCACTCCGAGAAAGGCACCCCGATGACGATTCCGACCGATCTGACGCGCACCGAGGCGTTGCATGCGCTGCGTGATCAGGTCACCACCCATGTGGCGCTCCCCGGCGAGCCCGGCTACGAACGCTGCACGCCGTGGAACGTGGCGGCGCCCGTCACCCCGGCTGCGGTGGTGCTGGCGACGTCGGCGCAGGATGTCGCGGGCACGGTCAGATTCGCGGCGGCCGAGGGCTTCACCGTCACCGTGCAGGCGACCGGCCACGGCGCCGTCGGGGTGGGCGCGGACACCATCCTGATCCAGACCTCGGCGATGAAGCACTGCGACGTGGATGTGCTCGCCCGCACGGCCCGGGTGGGCGCGGGCGCACGCTGGCAGGACGTGCTCGACGCCGCGACGCCGCACGGGCTTGCGCCGCTGTGCGGTTCGGCTCCGGGGGTCGGGGTGGTCGGGTTCCTGACCGGTGGCGGTATCGGTCCGTTGGTACGCACGTACGGTCTGTCCTCAGATCATGTGCGCTCGTTCGACGTGGTGACCGGCCAGGGACTGCTGGTGCGCGCCGCGCCGGACGAGAACGCCGATCTGTTCTGGGGTCTGCGCGGTGGCAAGGCCACCCTCGGTATCGTCACGTCAGCCGAGATCGACCTGCTGGCCTTGGCCGAGTTCTACGGCGGTGCGGTCTATTTCGACGGCGCCGACACCGCTGCGGTGCTGCGCGCCTGGGGTGCGTGGTGCGCGGATCTGCCCGAGACCATCAACACGTCGATCGCGATCCAGCAGCTTCCGCCGCTCCCCGGGCTTCCCGGGCCGCTGGCCGGCAGGATGACCGTGGCGGTGCGCTATGCCGCCGTCGGTGATCACACCCAGGCCGAGCAGGCGCTGGCGCGGCTGCGTGCGGTCGCGACGCCGGTGCTCGACACCGTCGGTGTGCTGCCGTACGCCGCGATCGGAGCGGTGCACGCCGACCCGGTGGACCCGATGCCGATCACCGAGGATCAGGCGCTGCTGCGCGAGCTTCCGGCCGAGGCCGTCGAGGCGCTGCTGGCCGTCGCAGGCCCGGATTCGGGGTCACCGCAGGTGATCGTCGAGCTGCGCCACCTCGGGGGAGCGCTGGCCCGCGAGGCTGCGCACCGCAGCGCGTTCTGCCACCGTGACGCCGCGTTCTCGCTGGCCACCATCGGTGTGCGGGCACCCGAGATCGCCGACATGGTGATCGGCCATGCCAGGGCCGTGACGGAGGCTGTCGCGCCGTGGTCGACCGGCGGGCAGATGCCCAACTTCGCACCGTCCTACGACCCGCGGCGCCCGTCGCGGGTGTACAACGACGACACGCTGCACTGGCTGGCCGGTCTCGCCGACCGCTACGACCCGGCACGCACGCTGGCGACCGGCCAGGTCATCCGGATGATGGGGTAGCCGCCACCGCGACGGCTCCCCGGCGGCACTGGTTACTATTTTTCTCCGGCATCCGAGGTCGTTTTGTCGAAGGGGAATGCACATGGCCGCGCACGTCGAGCAGCTCGAATTCCAGGCGGAGGCACGCCAACTGCTGGATCTGATGATCCACTCCGTCTACAGCAACAAGGACTCGTTCCTGCGCGAGCTCATCTCGAACGCCTCCGACGCGCTGGACAAGCTGCGGCTGGAGGCGTTCCGGAACAAGGAACTCGACGTCGATACGTCGGATCTGCACATCGAGATCGACGTCGACAAGGATGCCCGCACACTGACGGTGCGCGACAACGGCATCGGCATGTCCCGCGAAGAGGTCGTGCGGCTGATCGGAACGCTCGCGAAGTCGGGGACGGCCGAGCTGCGGCAGCAATTGAAGGACGCCAAGGACAAGAACTCCAGCGAGGAACTCATCGGGCAGTTCGGAATCGGCTTCTACGCGAGCTTCATGGTGGCCGACCGCGTCGAGCTGATCACCCGCAAGGCCGGTGAGAGCGAGGCGACCCGGTGGGAGTCCACCGGGGAAGGCACCTACACCATCGAGTCCGTCGACCAATCCGGCGGCGAGCTTGCCCAGGGCACCTCGGTCACGCTGCACCTCAAACCCGAGGATCGCGAAGACGAGCTGCACGACTACACCTCGGAGTGGAAGATCCGGGAGCTCGTCAAGCAGTACTCGGACTTCATCGCCTGGCCGGTCCGGATGGAGGTCGAGCGCCGCACGCCGGCGTCCGAGGACGGCGGCGAGGAGTCGGTCACCGTCGAAACGCAGACCCTGAACTCGATGAAGGCGCTGTGGGCCCGGCCGCGCGACGAGGTCTCCGACGAGGAGTACACGGAGTTCTACAAGCACGTCGCCCACGCGTGGGATGAGCCGCTGGAGATCATCGCGATGCGGGCGGAGGGCACCTTCGAATACCAGGCGCTGCTGTTCATCCCGTCGCATGCACCCTTCGACCTGTTCAACCAGAACGCCGCGGTCGGGGTGCAGCTGTACGTCAAGCGTGTCTTCATCATGGGTGACTGCGACCAGCTGATGCCGCCCTATCTGCGGTTCGTCAAGGGCGTCGTCGACGCACAGGACATGTCGCTGAACGTGTCCCGCGAAATCCTGCAGCAGGACCGACAGATCCGGGCGATCCGCCGCCGTCTCACCAAGAAGGTGCTCTCGACGATCACCGAGATGCAAAACGAGCGGCCGGAGAAGTACCGCACGTTCTGGACCCAATTCGGCAGGGTCCTCAAGGAGGGCCTGCTGACCGACACCGACAACCAGGACACGCTGCTGCGCGTCTGTTCGTTCGCCTCGACGCGCAGCGACGACGAAGCGACCACACTGGCCGAGTACGTCACACGGATGCCGCAGGAGCAGGGCCAGATCTTCTACGCCGCAGGCGAATCGCGTCAGCAACTGCTGAACTCACCGCACCTGGAGGCGTTCAAGGCCAAGGGCTACGAGGTGCTGTTGCTCACCGACCCGGTGGACGAAGTCTGGGTGGAGTCGATCCACGAGTTCGACGGCAAGCCACTGCAGTCGGTGGCCAAGGGTGAGGTGGACCTCGACTCCGAGGCCGACAAGGCCGATCGGGAGGCCGAACGTCAGGAACGCGAGCAGGAATTCGCCGACCTGACCGCCTGGCTGAAGGACGCGCTGGGTGACCACGTCAAGGAAGTGCGGTTGTCGACCCGGCTGACCGATTCGCCGGCGTGCCTGATCACCGACACCTTCGGCATCACCCCTGCGCTGGCGCGCATGTACCGGGCGTCCGGACAGCCGGTTCCGGTCGAGAAGCGGATTCTGGAGCTCAACCCGACCCACCCCCTGATCATCGGGCTGCGGGAGGCGCACAAGAGTCGCGGCGCCGACGATGAACTGACCGGTACCGCTGAATTGTTGTACGGCACCGCGCTTCTGGCCGAGGGCGGCGCGCTGGAGGACCCGGCGCGGTTCGCCGGGCTGCTGGCCGACCGGCTGACCCGCACGGTTGGGGACCAGTCCTAGGCGGAGGGCGGCTCTCTGCTGGGAAAACCTCCGCTTCGAGCCCTCTGAGCAGGCGATTTGGAGGCTGCGCCGGAGTCCCGGTAACCTAGCGTTCACCCGTCGCGGGGTGGAGCAGCTCGGTAGCTCGCTGGGCTCATAACCCAGAGGTCGCAGGTTCGAATCCTGTCCCCGCTACTAGGTAGAACGGCCCTCGGACTTCGTTCCGGGGGCCGTTTTCATGCCAGTTGTGAACGCATCTGTGGACGATCGCGAAGCTGCTCTATCGCGTTGCGCCCCCTCAGCTCAGAAGTGAGACGCATCCTTTGTGCTTTGCAGCGACCGCTGATATCGCACTTCGTGCACGGGGTGGCCGCCGATGGAGTCGGTGCGTTCGGCGCCGTCGCAGCGCCACCCCACCGAACCGTAGAAGCGACGGGCGCGGTCGTTACCCGACAGAACCCACAAGGACGCCTTGTGATAACCCCGATTGCGCAGATGCGCGCAACCGGCGGCAATCAGGCGGCTCCCGATCCCGCAGCCCCAATGGGGCGGGTCGACATATATTGCCCAAATCTCCCCATTGCCTTGTAGGTCGTCGTCTCGGCAGCGACCAGTGGTGACGTGACCGCAGATCATGTCCCCGACGAGAGCGACCTGGGTGAAGGGACCGTCAGGGTTCATCTGGTCGAAGGCGTACCGGCTGGCTCTTTCCTCAGGTCTCAACGCGTTCAGATAGCCGATCGGAAGCAACCCTCGGTAGCCCACCTGCCACGACCGGACATGGGCCCGCGCAACGGCCGACGCATCCTCAGGCACGGCCTGCCTGACGCAAATGAACTCGTTGACGGGCATAGGTAATGGTTGCAGCGGGGCAGCACGGGACTCAAACGAATTCTGATCGCGGATCGGTCGGTGCCGCTACGGGACGGTCTGGCAGAAGCGGATGGTGTTGGAGAACGGGTCGATGACTTCCATCGTTGGGCCGCCTGGCGAGTCGACGTCGATGCCGGGGTTCATCCGCTCGTATCCGGTGGCGTGGAGTTCGTTGTGCAATGCGGTGACGTCGCTGACGGGTACCCATACCGTCGAACCGGGGGAGCCGTCGCCGTGGTGCTCGGACAGGTCGAGTACGAACTGATCGCGACGCAAACGCAGGTAGAGGACCGACTGGGCGTAGTCGAATCGATGTTCCCACTCAATGTCGAAGTGCAGGTAGTCGATGTAGAACTCGCGGGCGCGGGCTTCATCGAGACTGCGGAGCACGGGAACCGGTGCGCTCATGCCTCTCTTGGATGAAAGCCGCGCTGCGGCGGTGTTCCAATCCCGGAATCCGAGTTGTCGGGCGACGATCTCCAGGGCTCTGGAATGCGTGAGGTCGGTGTCAGCTAGTTGATCGCGCAGTATGCGGGCGGCGCGTTTAGCGTCGTCAACAGTCAGATCCATCATTTCACCTACGTTCCGGTGCCGGTCTGCATTCAGTGCCCGCGTTGCTGAGCTGTGGCGGCACCGCTGCTCGTAGCCGAGTGCGATGGTGGCCGATCCTGATGTGTTCACCAGACCGATTCCTCGGCGCGGGCGGCGGGTCACATCGAACCCTGCATGCTGACGTTACGGGCGGTGAGCGGGGGTTTCAAGCCTCGTCGCGAGCCCGATCATGGGCAAGCGCGTGGCCGGTCATCCGCCAGTCCGCAGCCAGCGATTTTCCTGGACAACAACAACCCTCGCCTGCTGGTTCGATCTTGATTCGTGCCGGCGGGCGGCGCTCTGGTAGACACGGACGCCATGCGGAAATGCGTAGTCGGCGCGTCAGTCGCTCTGGTGGTGGTGTTGGTCACCGTCTTCGGCGCCTATACGTTGTCGAAGTCGAGGACCTTTCAGCTGGCCGGCGAGATTGTCGACAGGGTGGACACCACCGAAAAGGTGTTGGCACTGACCTTCGACGATGGGCCGACGGAGCGGACTTTCGAGATCCTCAAAATACTTGCTGCAAAGGAGGTTCCGGCAACGTTCTATCTCACTGGCGCCGATTTGGACCGGTACCCGGCCGAAGGCCGAGCAATCGCGCGAGCCGGCCACGAGATCGGCAATCACACCTACACGCACCGCCGGATGATGCTTGTCTCGTCCGCGACTGTCACCGAGGAGATCGAACGAACCGATGCGGCTATCGCCCGGACCGGCTATCGCGGGACGGTGACTTTTCGACCGCCCTACGGCAAGAAACTCTGGGCACTTCCTCGCTACCTTGCCGACCATGGACGAACCACCGTCACCTGGGATCTCGAACCAGACTCTGCCGGCACCCCTACCACCGAGCAGATCGTCACGGACACTGTCGAGAATGTCCGACCAGGGTCGATCATTCTGCTGCACGTCATGGCGGAAAGTCGATCGGCCTCACGCGCTGCGGTGCCACAGATCATCGACGGCCTTGAATCCGAGGGCTTTAGGTTCGTCACCGTGAGCGAACTCCTCGCTATGGGTCGGTAAATCGCGGCCGCCGAAGTCTGGTCGACCGGCACCGACCAACCCCCGTTGTGTCGACGGGTATCCGAACAAGAACCCATGCACAGAGTCGACAGCACAGGACGCCGGCCAGTGCTGCACCCACCCAAGCTGCGAGCCGGCGATCAGATCCGGCCGGTACGCGATCACCCGGAGATCCGGAGACTCGTCGCCCGGCTACCAGGCAGCACCTTGCCCAGTTCGGGCGCCAGGTGTGTGCGGAGACCGGCGTGAAGATCGGCCGGGATCAGCCGAGATCGGGTGTATCGCTCGACAACTGAGTGAATGTCGGTGGTCGCTTCTCCAGGAAGGCTCGCACGCCCTCCCTGCCGTCACCGACCGAGGCGTGCCACATGGCCAGGCTGTCGCGGCGGTGAGCTTCGAGCGGATGCGTGGAGCCGGCCGCCCTCGAAGTAGCGGCACACAGCCTCGACAGCCACTTCGGCGAACGGGTCCCCGTCGAGGGACTGGAACACTTCGAGGTGGATGTGGTCGCGTGGGATTCCCGCTTCGGTCAGTGTCTCCTTGACCACCGCCATGAACGGAGCCGGACCGCAGATGAAGGACTGATATCCGGAATAGAGCCGAGCGAAGTTACTCAGCTGCGCGCGGCTGGGCAGACCTTGAACTGACTCCAACCAGTGCAGCACGGTGAGTCGGTTCGCATGGCGTGCGGCCAGTTCGCGCAGCTCGGAGGCAAAGATGACCGATGCTTCGTCGCGGTTGGCATAGCACAGCACAACTCGCCCCGAGCCTGCCACGAGGACAGATTTCAATATCGACATCACCGGGGTGATGCCACTGCCCGCGGCCCACAACAGGAAGTCGCCGTCGAGATCGCGTGGGGTGAAGAGTCCCGATGGCGGCAGGGACTCGATGGTGTCACCGACGGAAACATTGTCACACAACCAATTCGAGCCGTATCCACCGTCGGTGCGCTTCACGGTCACCTTCGGTGCGTCGCTGGTGTGGGGCGAGCTGGCCAGGGAGTAGCACCGCGCCACCGATCCGGTCTGGTCACTGGGAATGCGCAGGGTGAGGAACTGTCCGGGCCGGTAATCGAACTTGTCCTGGTCTTCCCGGGGTACGGCGAACACCAGCGATCGGGCGTCCCGGCTCTCTTCGATCACCTCGGTGACGGTGAGGGGTATCGCGCGGGGGGAGGCCAGGGCGCAGCTACCCGTTTCGACGTCGCTCATGCGCAGCATTGTGACCGAGAACAGACCCGCCATCCTGCGGTGGTTGCCAGTGGACGGGACGAATTTCCGATGACCATTCACTGGGAGACGTTCGGCGGGGCTTCGTGCGCGCGTCCTAGCCTTCACAACGTGAGTGCGAATCAGAGTCAGGTCGATGTCGTCGTGGTTGGCGCCGGGTTCGGCGGTCTGTACGCCCTCCACAAATTCCGGGAGCAAGGCCGGTCGGTAAGAGTGTTCGAGGCCGCGCCGGAGGTGGGTGGGACGTGGTACTTCAACCGGTACCCCGGTGCCCGATGTGACGTCGAGAGCCTCGACTACTGCTACTCGTTCTCCGATGAGCTTCAACAGGAGTGGACGTGGACCGAGAAGTACGCCACCCAGAGTGAGATCCTGCAGTACATCAACTGGGTCGCCGACAAACTGAACCTCCGCACCGGCATCACGTTCAACACCCGGGTGGTCTCTGCAGTGTTCGACGAGGATGCTCTGCTCTGGACGGTGACCACCGACGGCGGTGAGACTGTCTCGGCGCGCTTCGTGGTGATGGCGACCGGTCCGCTGTCGGCACCGCTGACCCCGAACATCAGCGGCCTCGACACTTTCAGCGGCGACGTCTATCACACTGCGCACTGGCCGCACGAGGGCGTGGACTTCACCGGCAAGCGCGTCGCCGTCATCGGCACCGGCTCCTCGGGCATCCAGTCGATTCCGATCATCGCAGAACAGGCGGCGCAGCTTTACGTCTTCCAGCGCACGCCGAACTACAGCGTGCCCGCCGGCAATCGGCCGTTGAGCGCCGACGAGATCACCCACGCCAAGGCCACCTACGACGAGCGGCGCCGGATGTCGTGGCGCAGCGGCGGAGGCTCCCCGCATGTGGCGCACCCGAAGCTGACGATGGAGGTGTCCCCGGAGGAGCGGCGGGCTGCCTTCGAAAAGCGCTGGGAACTGGGAGGTGTCCTCTTCTCGAAGACCTTCAGCGACCAAATGATCAACCTCGACGCCAACGAGGAAGCCCGCAAGTTCTACGAGGAAAAGGTGCGGGCAATGATCGACGACCCCGCGGTCGCGGAGTTGTTGATCCCCAATGATCACCCCATCGGCACGAAACGAATCTGCACCGACACCAATTACTTCACGACGTTCAACCGGTCCAACGTGAAGCTGGTCAGCGTCAAAGAGACGCCGATCGAGTCGATCGATTCCACCGGGATAATCGTCGGAGGAACGCATTTCGACGTCGACGCGATCGTGTTGGCGACGGGCTTCGACGCGATGACCGGTACCTTGGCCAAGATCGACATCGTCGGCAGGGGCGGACAGAAGCTCGTCGACGACTGGTCGGACGGACCCCGCACCTATCTCGGACTCGGGGTCGACGGATTCCCCAATCTGTTCCTCGTGTCCGGCCCAGGTGCCCCCGCGGTACTGGCGAACATGGTGCTGCACGCCGAGGCTCACATCAACTGGATCGCCGACGCGATCGACTACCTCGACGAGCATGACCTCGCCGCCATCGAGGCCACCACGGACGCGGTGGACGAATGGGTGGCCGAATGTAACAGGCGTGCCGACGCGACGCTGTTCCCCAAAGCAAACTCCTGGTACATGGGTGCGAACGTGCCGGGCAAGCCGAGAGTCTTCATGCTCTTCATCGGTGGTTTCGCCGCATACCTCGACATCTGCGCGGAGGTCGCCAACGCCGGCTACAAGGGATTCAGTCTGCTCAAGGGTGCATGAATGGCAGGGCTGGACGGCAAAGTTGCGGTCGTCACCGGCGCGGCACGCGGCACCGGGCGCGCACACTGTGAACGTCTCGCTGACAACGGTGCCGACGTGATCGCTGTCGATGTCGGTGACCCAGCGGATCTGGCCGATACCGCCGAGGCGGTGACCAGCCGGGGGCGTCGTTGTTTCACCGGTGTCGCCGATGTCCGGGACATGGCTGCGCTCGACGGTGTGGTGGCCACCGGCGTCGCCGAGTTGGGCGGCCTGAACGTCGTCGTCGCCAACGCCGGCATCCATGCGCCCGGTGCGCCGACCTGGGAACTGAGTGCCCAGGCGTGGCGAGACACTCTTGACGTCAACCTCACCGGCGTCTGGCACACCGTCAAGGCCTCGGTCCGGCACATCGGCGCCGACGGCGGATCGATTGTGATCATCAGTTCCACCAACGGAATTCGGGGTACTGCCAACACCGCCCATTACACTGCCAGCAAGCACGCTGTGGTGGGCTTGGCCCGCACGCTGGCCAACGAACTGGGCCCGCGCATGATCCGTGTCAACACAGTGCATCCCGGTGCGGTGGCCACCCCGATGGTCCGCAACGAGGCGACCTACCGGCGGCTGTGCCCCGACATCGAGAACCCGACAGAGGCCGACGCCGCCCGGGTGCTCGCCGCCCGCAACCTGCTGCCGGTGCCGTGGGTGGAGCCGGCCGATGTCGCGAACGCGGTGTGCTTTCTGGCCTCCGATGAGGCGCGCTACATCACCGGCACGCGGATCGTTGTCGACGCCGGCCTGACCCAGAAGACGTAGCAGTGGGCAGGCTCAGCGGAAAGGTTGCGTTGATCACTGGTGCTGCCAGGGGTATCGGCCGCGCCCAGGCGTTGCGGTTCGCTCAGGAGGGCGCCGGGATCATCGGAATCGATCTGTGCGGGCGTATCGATACCGTAGTGGTGCCACCTGCCACCCGTGAAGATCTGGAAGAGACGGCACAGCACGTGCGTGCGACCGGGGCGGCGATGACCACCGCGACCGCCGACGTGCGCGACGTCGACGCGCTGCGCGCCGCCGTCGAGGACGGGGTTCGAGCGTTCGGCGGACTGGACATCGTCTGTGCCACAGCGGGTATCACATCGCGCGGGTTGGCCCTCGACATTCCGGAGCGGACGTGGCAGACGATGCTCGATGTCAACCTCACCGGGGTCTTTCACACCTGCCAGGTGAGCGTGCCGCATCTGATCGCGCGTGGTGGAGGTGCGATGGTGTTGGTCAGCTCGATCGCGGGGCTGCGGGGACTGGCCGGAGTGGGCCACTACACCGCCGCCAAGCACGGCGTCGTGGGGCTCATGCGTACGTTGGCCAACGAACTGGCACCGCGACGGATCCGGGTGAACACGATCCATCCCACCAACGTCGACACGCCTCTGATCCAGAACGACGCTGTCAGTATTGCGTTCCGGCCGGACCTCGACCGTCCGCCGACGCGTGCGGAGTTCGCCGCGGCAGCGCGCCCGATGAACATGCTCGACATCCCGTGGGTCGATCCGATGGACGTGGCCAACGCCAGTCTGTTCCTGGCCTCCGACGAAGCTCGTTACATCACCGCCGTCGCCCTGCCCGTGGACGCAGGTAGCACTGAGCGGCAACCCGATTGACATCAACAATCCGCGGGGCCGCGGTGAACGGAGGAATGCTGCATGGGAACGTATGTGGTCACCGGTTCGGCGTCGGGAATGGGGCGTGCGGCCGCCGAGCGGCTGCGCTCGGCGGGCCACTCGGTGATCGGAGTGGACATCAAGGACGCCGATGTGAGGGCCGATCTGTCCACCGCGCAGGGGCGCCGCGCCGCCAGTGAGGCGGTACTGCAGCGATGCTCGGGGGCCCTCGACGGGGCAGTTCTGGCCGCCGGACTCGGTCCCGTCCCGGGGCGAGACCACCTGATCGCGCAGGTCAACTATTTCGGTGTCGTCGACCTGCTGACCGCGCTGCGGTCTGCTCTCGGCCGAACCGGGGGAGCGAAGGTCGTCGTCGTCGCCAGCAACTCGACCACGGTCACTCCGCTGGTGCCGCGGCGCGCAATCCGAGCGCTACTGGCCGGCGACCCCGAGCGGGCGTTGCGTGCGGTTCGTTGGTTCGGGAAGCGTTCGGCACCGATGATCTACGCCGCCTCGAAGATCGCGGTCGCCCGATGGGTACGCCGTCACGCCGTCACGCGGGAGTGGGCGGGCGCCGGGATCCGGCTCAACGCGATCGCCCCGGGAGCGGTGATGACCCCGTTGCTGGCCGAGCAGTTGGCCGACCCGACGGAGGCCAAGGCCATCGACGCGTTCCCGGTGCCGGTCGGCGGATTCGGCGACCCCGGCCAGCTCGCGGATTGGATGGTGTTCATGCTCTCTGATGCCGCTGACTTCCTCTGCGGAAGCGTCATCTTCGTCGACGGTGGATCCGACGCCTACTTTCGGTCGGATTCCTGGCCCGCGCCGCTGCCCGCACGCGGGCTGGCGCGGTACACGGCGCGGTTCCTCGGGTTCCGGCGAGCTATGCGCCGTTGAGAAACGCCAGCACGGTTTGCTCGAAGGCCGCCTTGGCTTCGATCATCACCCAATGCCCGCAGTTCGGGAAGACGTGCAGTTCGGCGTTCGGGATCGTCCGCATCGGCACCAGCGCCATGTCCAACGGGCTGACCCGGTCGTCTCGCCCCCAGGTGAGCAGAGTCGGGGCCGCAACCTTGTGCATCGTCGCCCAAGGCATCGGGAAGTCGGCGCTGCGCATCATCTCCATCATCGCTGCGAAGGCCTTTTTGCCGTACATGCGTCGCGCCGAGGCCAGCGTCTCGGGATCGGTGGCCAGTTCCCAACGTTCCTCGATCAATTCGTCGGTCACCAGGGCCTGGTCATAGACCATCGAGCGCAGCCAGTCGATCAGCCGCTGCCGGGTCGGTTCCTCGGTGAACTCCTGAAGTAACCGAATCCCCTCGCTGGGACCGGGACTGAAGATGTTGGTGCCGATACCGCCGATGGTCACCAACCTGCTGACGCGGTCGCTGTGGTTGATGGCGAAGTTGATTCCGACACCACCACCCATCGAATTGCCGATCACGTCCACCTTTTCCAGGCCGAGCGCGTCGACGAACTTCACCACCGCTTCCTGGGCGTCGAGCATCGGGTGGCCACCGAAGTCGTCGCTGACCCCGAAACCCGGAAACTCCAGCACAAGGCAGCGGTAGTGCCGAGCGAAGACGCCGAGGTTACCCCGGTAGTTCCGCCAACCGGAGACACCGGGGCCCGATCCGTGAAGCAGCAGGAGGGGAGGGCCGTCACCGGCCTCGTGATAACGCAGCACTCCAGACGGAGTGCTGACTTCACGGCGGGTCTCGCGGTAGTCGACTGTCATCCTGCGATTCCACCTCATCGCCGCAAAGGAGGGCATCCTGGGTGCCGCAGAGCGGGATGACGCGCCGGGTGTGAACCAGCCGACTTCCGGTGAGTGGACGCCCCACTGCCCGATCTCGCCGAAATCCGCACAATTGTGCAATCGCCAGTTCGCGCCCAGCCGATGCCAGGGTTGTGCGCGGGGACGAGTGCTCATTGACGGATTTGAGGAGGTGACGTCCGATGTTGTCCGTTGAGGTGCGCGAGAAGCTCGCCGCAGATCTGGCTGAGGCGGAGCGCAGTCGGGTGCCGATCTCGCCGTTGACCGATGCCCATCCTGGGATCGATGTGGTGGATGCTTATGAGATCCAGTTGATCAATATTCGTCAGCGGGTGGCTGAGGGTGCGCGGGTGGTCGGGCACAAGGTGGGCCTGTCGTCGGAGGCGATGCAGAAGATGATGGGCGTCGACGAGCCCGACTACGGGCATCTGCTCGACGAGATGCAGGTTTTCGAAGACGTTCCGGTCCGTTCCGGTCGTTATCTGTATCCGCGGGTGGAGGTCGAGGTGGGCTTCATCTTGTCCGATGATTTGCCCGGCGCCGGCTGCACCGAGGACGACGTGCTGGCCGCGACGGCGGCGTTCGCGCCTGCCATCGAGCTGATCGACACCCGGATCACCAACTGGCAGATCAAGTTGTGCGACACCATCGCCGACAATGCCAGCTCGGCCGGCTGGGTGCTCGGGGAGGCGCGGGTGTCGCCCAAGGACATCGATATCAAGAACATTGACGCGGTGCTGACCAATAACGGAGAGGTCGTCGCCGAGGGGCGCAGTGATGCGGTGTTGGGCAATCCGGTGACGGCGGTGGCGTGGCTGGCGCGCAAGGTGGAGAGTTTCGGTGTCCGGCTCAAGGCCGGCGACATCGTGTTGCCGGGATCGTGCACACGTGCGATAGATGCACCCGCGGGCAGCTGTTTTGTCGCCGACTTCACCGGTTTAGGTTCAGTGGAACTGAGTTTCGAGTAATTAGGAGTTCTCATGCCTGACAAGGCATCTGTGGCGATTGTGGGGTCGGGCAACATCAGCACCGATCTGCTGTACAAGTTGTTGGGTTCGGAGTGGCTGGAGCCGCGCTGGATGATCGGCATCGATCCCGAGAGTGAGGGGTTGGCGCGGGCCCGCAAGCTGGGACTGGAAACCTCGCACGAGGGCGTGGACTGGCTGCTGGCCCGCAGCGAGAAGCCGGACATGGTGTTCGAGGCCACCAGCGCCTATGTGCACAAGGCCGCCGCGCCGCGGTACGCCGAGGCCGGTATCCGGGCGATCGACCTCACCCCGGCCGCGGTCGGGCCGGGCGTGATCCCGCCGGCGAACCTGCGCGCGCACCTGGACGCGCCGAATGTCAACATGGTCACCTGCGGTGGCCAGGCCACCATCCCCATGGTGTACGCGGTGGAGCGGGCTTGTCGCGGACAAGGGGGAGTGCCCTACGCGGAGATCGTCGCGTCGGTGTCGTCGGCGTCGGCGGGTCCGGGGACGCGCGCCAACATCGACGAGTTCACCAAGACCACCAGCGCCGGGGTGCAGAACATCGGTGGCGCGGCGCGGGGCAAGGCGATCATCATCTTGAACCCGGCGGAGCCGCCGATGATCATGCGCGACACCATTTTCTGCGCGATCCCCGAGGACGCCGACCACGCGGCGATCACGGCGTCGATCAAGGATGTGGTGGCCGAGGTGCAGACCTATGTGCCGGGGTATCGGCTGCTCAACGAGCCGCAGTTCGATGAGCCGTCGGTGGTCAACGGCGGCAACCATGTCGTGACGGTGTTCGTCGAAGTGGAGGGTGCGGGTGACTACCTCCCGCCGTACGCGGGAAATCTGGACATCATGACCGCGGCAGCGACGAAGGTCGGCGAAGAGATCGCGAAGGAATCTCTGGCCGCTACCGCTGGAGGAGCACAGGCATGAGCACCGAAGACATCTACTTCAACCCCATATGGGACGTCCGGATGACGGACACGTCGCTGCGTGACGGGTCGCACCACAAGCGTCACCAGTTCACCAAGGACGAGGTGGCCGCCATCGTCGCCGCGCTGGACGCGGCCGGGGTGCCGGTCATCGAGGTCACCCACGGCGACGGGCTGGGCGGGTCGAGCTTCAACTACGGGTTCTCCAAGACCCCGGAGCAGGAGTTGATCAAGCTGGCCGCCGAGACGGCCACCGAGTCCAAGATCGCGTTCCTGATGCTGCCCGGTGTGGGCACCAAGGACGACATCAAGGAAGCGCAGAACAACGGCGGGTCGATCTGCCGGATCGCCACCCACTGCACCGAGGCCGACGTGTCCATCCAACACTTCGGCCTGGCCCGTGAACTCGGCCTGGAGACCGTGGGCTTTTTGATGATGAGCCACACCATCCCGCCGGAGAAGCTGGCCGCCCAGGCCCGCATCATGGCCGACGCCGGCTGTCAATGCGTGTATGTGGTGGATTCGGCGGGTGCGCTGGTCCTGGAGGGCGTGGCCGACCGGGTCAGTGCGTTGGTCGCCGAGCTCGGCGATGACGCGCAGGTCGGTTTTCACGGCCACGAGAACCTGGGGTTGGGGGTGGCCAACAGCATCGAGGCGGTGCGGGCCGGGGCCAAGCAGATCGACGGGTCGTGCCGCCGGTTCGGCGCGGGTGCGGGTAACGCGCCGGTGGAAGCGTTGATCGGGGTGTTCGACAAGATCGGTGTCAAGACCGGTATCGATTTCTTCGACATCGCCGATGCCGCCGAAGAGGTCGTCGCCCCGGCGATGCCCGCCGAGTGCCTGCTCGACCGCAACGCGCTGATCATGGGCTACTCCGGGGTGTACTCCAGCTTCCTCAAACACGCCATCCGCCAATCCGAACGCTACGGAGTGCCCGCCCACCAACTGCTCCACCGCGCCGGACAACGCAAACTCATCGGCGGCCAGGAAGACCAACTCATCGACATCGCCCTGGAAATCAAACGCGAGCAACTCTCCACAGAAACGACCGGGGCGTAGACAGCAGCGCTCAACGGTTCCGGTGGCGCGGTGCCCGCGGGTGAATGACGCTGTCTGGCAGAGCTTCCCGCAGACCTCCACCGTGCATGCCTCCGTGCGTGGCGCTCCGCATATCCCGTTCAGCGGTACGGTCTGACGCGCCACGCGCAGCCTCATGACAGGCTTACCGCAAGCCGAGTAGCGGAGGCCGTCACATGTCCGAACTGTTCATACCCGACTATGACTCGACGACACTCGTCCGCTCGGTCACGGTCGAGATCGCTGCGCCCAGCAAGGTGGTGTGGGATGTCCTGACAGATCTCGATCAGTACCCTGAGTGGAATCCATTCTGTCTGTCGGCGAGGTCAACTCTGGAAATGGGGGCACCGGTCGAGATGGTGCTCGCCGACTACACAGGCGTCGGCGGCACTTTCCTCAACGTCGAGTATGTGTGCGCGTTCGTACCGGAACGCCTCTTGTCCTGGGAACTCCGCGCAACTCCCGAATCGCCCTACGCCGCAAGGCGGGACCAAGTCATCGAACCCACTGCCGAGGGGAATTGCCGGTACTACTCCACGGATGCCTTCCTCGGTGAATTTGCACGCGACATCATGACCGAAACGGGGGATTGGGTGAAACGCGCGTTCGACGACACTGCAGTTGCACTCAAGCGCCGCAGCGAACTCGTCTATGCCGGGCTCCCGGCATCGAGCCCGCTATCAGGTCGATAGTCGCTTGCTTCAAACGAAGAACTTCGCGCAGCGCGGGGTCCGATCGCTCCAGCCGAGACAGCGAGAACCTAGGCGCAGTGCACCTGCAATGAACTGATGCGGCTGCGGAGAAGCGCTGCCCGCCGAGTAGAAGGACAGAACCCATGACCACCGCCAAGCCGTTGGACGGGCGCGTCGCGTTGGTGACCGGCGCCGCGCGAGCTCAGGGACGCGCACGTGCGCTCCGCCTCGCAATCGATGGCGCCGACATCATCGCGACAGACATCTGTGGGCCGATTTCCGACAGTGTCACCTACCCGCCGGCGACCTCAGAGCAACTTGCCGAGACGGTGCGCGAAGTCGAAGCCACCGGTCGAAAGATCCTCGCGCGCACAGTCGATGTCCGCGATCTCGCCGCTCAACACCAGGTGGTTGCCGAGGGCATCGAGCAATTCGGACGACTCGACGTGTTGGTGGTCAATGCCGGCGTGTTGAGCTGGGGACGCCTGTTCGAGATGACCGAAGAGCAGTGGGACACCGTAATTCAGGTCAACTTGTCGGGCGCCTGGAAAACTGTGCGTGCAGCAGTACCGGCGATGATCGAGGCCGGCAACGGGGGATCGATCATCATGGTGAGTTCGGTGGCGGGTCTCAAGGCGACACCGGGTAACGGACATTACTCGGCGTCCAAGCACGGCATGGTCGGACTCACCAATGCCCTCGCCTTGGAGGTTGGGGAATTCGGCATTCGCGTCAACTCGATTCACCCCTACTCGGTCGACACCCCGATGATCGAACACGGCGCGATGGCGGATCTGTTCACCACGCACCCGAGCTTTCTCCACAGTTTTGCTCCCATGCCTTTTCAGCCGCCGAGTCAACTTGCCGGGCAAGCCCGTCCAGGCTTCATGGCACCTGAGGACGTCTCCGAGGTGGTCGCCTGGCTTGCGAGTGACGCGTCGAAGACCATCTCGGGTTCGCAGCTCGCCATCGACCGAGGCGTGATGAAGTACTAGACGTGGCCCGCTGCTGTAGACGAAACACTCTCAGAGCGTGCCCCGGCGGGCTGATCTGCCGATGGAGGCCGAATCATCAGTGAAAAGACCAGGTTTACCTACAAACCGTGCCACTGAGCGGACGTCTCCACAGCGCATCGATCGGTACTCCTCCTAGCATCGCAAACATGCTGTCTGATCCCCTGGCACGCGCGATCGCCGCAGCCGAAGAACTGATTGCAACGGCGCCACACATCGAAGACGAAGCTGACCTGCTCGAGGGCCTTCAGTATCTGGCCGGCGGCATCTCCGCTTGCACACACCTGGCCTTCAACCAGCACCCGGACCACCCGTTTCTGCTCACGGGCACCGGGCCGCTCACCAAGATGGGACTCGACAACCCGGACACGCTGTACTTCGGCACCAGGATGAAAGGCGGACACGAGTACGTCGTCACCGGATCCCGTGGGACGACCACCGACCTGAGCTTTCAGTACCTCGCCGGCGAGTACACCGCAGACTCCGTCCCCGAAAGTGAAGTGGCTTTCGATGACCGAGAACTCGACGTTGCGCCGGACGGCAGTTTCGAATGGCGATTCGAACCCAAGAGGTCCGGGCAGTTGGTGATCCGCGAGGTGTACAACGACTGGTCCCAGCGGCGGGGATCGCTGGCGGTACACCGAACGGACACCGTCGGTACCGCTCCGCCGCGACCGACCCGAGAAGACGTGCACAAGCAATTCCAGAGCGCTGCGGACGAACTCATCAACCGGGTGCAAACCTGGCTCCAGTTCCCCAAGTGGTTCTATCTCAACCTTCCGGTCAACACGCTGGTGGCGCCCCGCTCCACGCCCGGGGGATTGACCACGCAGTACTCCTCAGCCGGCCACTACGACATCAGCAAGGACCAGGCGCTGGTCATCTCGCTGCCGGCGAATGACGCCCCTTACCAAGGCTTCCAGCTGGGCAGCCTGTGGTACATCTCATTGGATTACATCAACCACCAAACATCGCTGAACGGCGCCCAGACCCAGGTTGATCCAGACGGAATGATCCGGATCGTCGTCGCCGACCAGAACCCTCGGGTGACGAACTGGGTCGAGACATTGGGCCATACCCGCGGATACCTGCAGTTCCGGTGGCAGCGATTGGCGCGGGAGATGACCGCGGCCGACGGTCCGAGCGTCGAGGTGGTCGACTTCGCCGCAATTCCCGACGCGCTGCCCTTCTACGAGAGCAACAAGATCTCCGACGGCGACTGGCGGGAGCGAATCGCACTGCGTCAGAGGCAAATCAGCCAGAGAATGTTGGGTTGATCACGTGAGTGGACTGCTGAACGACGCCGTCATCGTGATCACCGGGGTAGGCCCCGGGTTGGGCACCACGCTTGCGCGTCGATGTGCCGACGAGGGTGCCCACCTGGTTCTGGTCGCGCGGACCGCCGCCCGCATCGAGGAGTTGGCACGAGATATCAGCGCCGCGGGTGGACGGGCGCTGGCCGTGCCCACCGACATCACCGTCGAGGCCGATGTGGCCAACCTGGTCCATACCGCGATGGCCACGTACGGCAGGGTCGACGGCTTGATCAACAACGCGTTCATGTATCCGTCGATGAAGCCGTTCTCCGGTACCGCCTTCAACCACATCAGAGATTCCCTCGAACTGACCGTTCTCGGCGCGTTGCGGACGACGCAGGCGTTCACACCTGCGCTCGCCCAATCCCGCGGCTCGATAGTCAACCTGAGCTCGATGGTCATTCGACATTCCGACCCGACATACGGCCCGTACAAGTTGGCCAAGACGGCGCTGCTGGCGATGTCCCAGTCACTGGCCAGCGAGCTCGGACCGTTGGGCATTCGAGTCAATTCGGTAGCTCCCGGATACATCTGGGGCCAGGTCCTCAAGGACTACTTCGCGCTGCAAGCCCGGGACGCCGGGTGCTCGATCGACGATGTGTACAACGCCGCCGCGGCAGGCTCCGACTTGAAGCGGTTGGTGACCGAAGACGACGTCGCCTCGGCGATCCTGTTCTTCATCAGCGAGATGGCGGCCGGCGTCACCGGCCAAACCCTTGACGTCAACTGTGGAGAGTACAAATCATGACACCAAGAACCGACGTCGGTGCGGTGGACGACCTGTGCGACGAAGCGATCGACAAGGCCGGTCACCACGACTTCGGCAGCGACGAGGACAACTTTCGCGGCGCGTTGGAGGTCCTGCTCGACTCCTACCGCAGAGAGGCGGATTTCACCCCCTTGGGTGCCGCCATGACGCGGCATTACCTCCTCGGCGGGCTGGTGGCAAGGCTGCACAGCGAGGCGGCCTGGAAGCGCTATCCGGCTTCGACTGACGTCGCGATCGAGCGGCCGATTTTCGTCACCGGCTTGCCTCGTACCGGCACCACCGCGCTCCACCGACTCCTCGGCGCAGACCCGGCTCACCAGGGACTGGAACTCTGGCTCGCTGATTACCCCCAACCTCGCCCTGCCCGCGAGGAGTGGGAGTCCTATCCCGAGTATCGCCGGTTACGTGCCTACTACGCGAAAGCGCACCAGGAGAATCCCGATTTCCTGGGACTGCACTACATCGCCGAAGATGTTCTCGAAGAATGCTGGCAGCTGCTCCGCCAGTCCATCCATTCCGTGTCCTACGAATCGCTGGCTCACATTCCCACCTATGCACGGTGGCTGCAGAAGCAGGACTGGGCGCCTGCCTATCAAAGGCACCGTCGCAATCTGCAGCTGATCGGGCTCAACGACGCCGGGAAGCGCTGGGTGCTCAAGAATCCCAGCCACTTGTTCTCGTTGGACGCCATCCTCACCGCGTACCCGGACGCACTGATCGTGCAGTGCCATCGCCCGCCGGAAACCCTGCTCGCATCGATGTGTTCACTGGCGCAACACTCCACCGAAGGCTGGTCCAACACCTTCGTCGGCGCACAGATCGGCAAGGATGTCCTCGACACATGGTCCGAGGGAATCGAGAGATTCAGGCAGGCCCGTGTCTCACACAACCCCGATCAGTTCTATGATGTCGACTACTTCGACTTCGTGGCCGACCCCGTGGCGACGACCCACAATGTGTATCGGCACTTCGGACTGCCGCTGACCGAGGAGGCTGCGCTCGCCATCGAACAAGCCTCTGCACAGGGCAAAGAGGGTCCCGGTGCACCCAGACACCGTTATTCCCTGACCGACTACGGTTTAACCGCCGAGCAGGTCAGGGCGCGGTTCGCAGCAGACGGTGGTACCGCGGTATAAGTCGGCGGCACGTACCGTGCGCTCCAGCCGTTCCTCGAGGTCCTCGACGGAGATTCTGTTCTGGATGATCGCGGGTATGTTGGCGGTCCAAATGTCTGTGACCAGATCGCTGACTGCTGTTCGTCGTGCGCCGGCAGGACCGAGTGCGTGGGCAAATGCCCCACTTATGCTGTCACGCAACCCATCCGAGTCAGAACGCACGGATGGGGCCAGCAGGTACGCGCGCACGAAGGCATCAGCGAGCAGCGGATGTCGGCGCAATTCGGACGTGACTCGGGCTGTCAGGTAACGGAGGCGGCAGAGCGGCTCGGGCATCGGAGTGGACTCACGCTCTACCTCCGAGAGCAATCGTGACAGCCAGAGGTCGAGTCCCGCCACCAAGAGAGCGTCCTTGGACGGGAAATACCGGTAGAGGGTGCTCGGTGATACGTCAGCGCGGTCCGCGACAGGTCTGATTCGGAACGTGTCGTACACCTCGTCGGTCATTGCGAGTACCGCGGCGATGATTCGCTCAGGGATCGCTCGCGGACCCAGCGGGAGGTTCTCGATCCGGGGACCCACCGCCGCGGCCGGGGCGGGTTTCGGGCGATCCCTTGCGCGGTGGGGCGTCGCCGAACGACCCCGCCACGAGATTGGAGTCGCTGAATTTCCCTGTGACGGAGGGCTGAGCAATGTCTCTCCTCGCGGAAGCCGGTCTCCGCGACCGTGAGAGCATCGTTGCTGCGTGCGCAGAGAGTGAGTGTTCAGACGGCAGCCCTGTGGATCGCCGATGACGGCACGGTAGGGTGCGGGAACCGGATTGCGGGATTGATCTCTCGCTCAACGGAACACGAGCTACCAGTGTCATGCAGACAGTGATGCCGTGAGCGCACGGCACTGACCCGCAGGTGTAAAGATGTCGTTCCGGTCGGCGAGACAGACCGGGTGAATCGTGCACTCGAAGTGCGAAGATCGACCAACCGTCTGACTGTTCCGGGAGATTCACGATGAATGAGGCGCCGAGGCCAGATCCTGCTCTGCTGCGTCGCGTCGCACTCTCCAGTTTGCTGGGGACAGCTATCGAGTACTACGACTTCTTGGTCTACGGCACGATGAGTGCACTGGTGTTCGGTCTGGTGTTCTTCCCGGATTCAGATCCGGCCGTGGCAACCATCGCCGCGTTCGGCACGCTGGCTGCCGGCTATGTCGCCAGACCAGTCGGGGGAATCTTGTTCGGACACTTCGGTGACCGCGTGGGGCGTAAGACGATGCTGGTGGTCACGATGGTTTTGATGGGCGTGGCCAGCTTCCTGATCGGACTGTTGCCCACCTACGCCGCGATCGGCGTGAGCGCTCCAATCCTGTTGGTTGCTTTGCGTGTCATTCAAGGCATTGCGATCGGGGGTGAGTGGGGCGGTGCCACATTGATGGTGACCGAGCACGCCGATGCGGATCGACGCGGCTTCTGGAATGGCGTGATGCAGATGGGGTCACCGATCGGCTCACTTCTTTCCGTGGCTGTTGTCACCGCGATCACGTTGCTTCCCGACGAGTCGTTCCTGACCTGGGGCTGGCGCATACCGTTCCTGGTCAGTCTGTTGCTGCTGGCCGTGGGAATCTATGTGCGACTCTCGGTAACCGAGAGTCCGGTATTCGAGTCAGCACGCAAGAATTCGGCTGTCACAATACCTCGCGCCCCGTTTCTCGAGGTACTCAAGAAGCCTCGAACGCTGATTCTCGCGTGCGCGGTGGGTATCGGGCCGTTTGCTCTGACAGCCCTCATCAGCACCTACATGATCAGCTACGCCACAGCGATCGGTTATCACAGGACTGATGTGATGACTGCCTTGATCTTCACGTCGATCACCGGACTGGTCGCAATTCCGTTGTTCTCGGCGCTATCAGACCTGGTGGGCCGTCGAGTGGTGATGGTTGCCGGCGCGGTAGGGATCATCCTCTACGCGTGGCCCTTTTACGCACTGGTGGATCAGCGGACACAAACACTTCTCGTGGTGGCGATGGTCATCGCACAGATCATTCAGTCCCTGATGTATGCACCGATCGGTGCGTTGTTCTCCGAGATGTTCGGAACTGCGGTTCGCTACACCGGCGCGTCGATGGGTTACCAGCTTGCAGCGCTCTTGGGCGCGGGTTTCACGCCTCTGATCGCGAGTAGCCTCCATGCCCATGATGTTTCACGAACCCCGTTGGTTGCTCTCGCGTCGGGATGTGGCCTGATCACCATGCTGGCGGTCTGGCGTATCAGCGAGACTCGTGGCAGAGACCTCACGAAGGTGTGAACCCGGTGGTTGTCCCGACGCGCACGGTCCGTCGTGGTCTGGGTGACCATCAGACCCACCGGGTCGAGCGCCACGAACTGCGCGCCCGAATCGCGGACATGTCGCGATTGATGATGCCGGCATACTGTTTGCCGGGGTACCACGGTTGGCTGGTCAACTGGTCGAAGCCCGGCATGGCGCGAAGGTGATCCAGCATTCGAGCTCGCATCTGGGGGTCGGGCAATGGTCCGTGACCGGCGGCCATGTTGTCGGCCAGGTGCTCGGGATTCGACGTGGCCGGCAGCACCGCCGTCACCGCGGGATGGGCGAGCACCCACTTGAGGAAGTACTGCGACCACGTCTGGATTCCGATGTCGGCGACGAAATCGGGCAAGGGTCGGTCGCCGACGAATTGGTGTAGGCGACCCTTCTCCAGCGGCATGTTGACCGTGACCGCGACTCCGTGATCGGCCGCCGACGGCAGGATCTGCTCCTCGGCCCGGCGCTCGGCGATCGAATAGCGCGTTTGGACGAAGTCGAGGTCGCCGTCGGTGATCCACGTGGCCATGGGCTCGAAGTAGGCGGGGTCGTGATGGGTGACGCCCAGCCGGCGGATGCGGCCTTCAGCTCTCCATGCATGCAGCACCGGCATGATCATGTCGACGTTGACCAGGGCGTGACACTGCATGACGTCGATGGGTTCAGACCGCGACATTCGCTGCATGGAGGTCTGCAGGCTCTGTTCGGCGTGGGATTCGTCGCCGAGATAGGCGCCTGTCGACCACACCTTGTTGGTGAGGAACAACTCGTCGTGGAAACCGTCGCCGACGGCCGCGCGGGCGAGGTTCTCCTCGGCAAGCCCGTACAGCGGTGACGTGTCGACCACCCGGCCCCCACCCGCCCAGAAGCGGCGCAGCACTTCGTCCCGGATCCTGCGCTCATCCTCGGCAATCGCGTCGAAGGTCTGAAATGTGCCCAGCCCCATCGCGGGCAGTGAGATGTCGGTCCCCGGGATGGTTCGGTGGATCAATCCGGCGGCCACCGGCGCCGCCGGTGCCTGCGGTGAATTCGCCAGCGAGACAGCGGATCCGAATGTGGGATCCTGGCTGTTGCCGAGAGATGCCCACACACCACCCACCGTCAGGGTCGAGGCCAGGCCACCGACTTGGAGCAGACGGCGACGGGTAGGTTGCCAGGGTCGCTGCGTGCGGGGCTGTTCGGGGTCACTCACGGTGCCGAGTATTCAGAGCGTAGATCGGCGCTGCCAGGGATCGCCGGACCCTGGCAGTGGGTTGCGGTATACGGGAGACTTGCGGGGTGGGACGCATGGACCGGGACAATTTGGCGGGCTTTCTGCGACGACGACGCGAGGCGCTGCAACCCGGTGACGTCGGACTGCCTGCGGGTACGGGTCGACGAACACCAGGGCTGCGGCGTGAGGAAGTGGCGCAGCTCAGCGGGATGTCGGTGGATTACTACACCAGGCTGGAGCAGCGCCGTTCGCCGCAACCCTCGACCCATGTGCTCTCGGCGCTGGCCCGCACGCTGCGACTCTCGCGTGACGAACGTGACTATCTATACCGACTCGCCGGACACCACGCACCCGAAGCGGGCGCGTCGAGCACCTCCGTGCGACCGGCTCTGATCCATCTGCTCAACCAACTCGATGACTGTGCGGCGTTCGTGGTTTCCGACCTGGAGGTCATGCTCGCGCAGAACCGGCTCAGCACACTGCTGTTGGGCGACCGGCGTACGAAACGACAGGATGCGTCCGCAAGCATGACCTGGCAGTGGTTCATCGAGCCCGACACGCGGGGGATCTATCCACCCGAAGACCGTGAGCTGCATGGGTGTATCCGGGTGGCCGACCTTCGGGCGACGTGGGCACGCCGGCGAACCGATGCCGATGTCGTCGCCCTGGTCGACGGACTGCTGGCTCGCAGTGCCGAGTTCCGTGTGCTGTGGGAACGCCACGACGTTGCGTTGCGTCATGTGCAGCGAAAGACCCTGATACATCCCAAGGTTGGCGCCGTGACCGTGGATTGTGAACGACTCGCCACCTACAACGACAGTCAACGGCTGATCATCCTCAGCGCAGATCCCGCCACCGAGTCCTACAACAAGCTGCGCCTACTCGGGGTGGTCGGGGATCACGACGTGGGGACGCCGCACCGCGTGCGGTGAACAACACTTCGGACCGGGCGCGTCACTTGATGGTGTATCCGCCGTCGACGAGCAGATCGGCGCCGGTGATCATCGCTGCCGCATCGGAGGCGAGATACACTGCGGCTGCCGCGATCTCATCGGGATAGGCGAACCGGCCCACCGGAATCAGCTTCTTCAGTTCGTCGCCGCGGGGTCCGTCCCAGGCCTTGCGCCCGAGCTCGGTGAGCACCACCGTCGGCGAGATGGTGTTGACCCGCACCCCGCGCGGACCCCATTCGGCCGCCAGCACCTTCGAGACGCCGACCACGCCGAATTTCGATGCGCAGTAGGCGACGTGTTGGTCGAGGGCGACGGTCGCAGCCTGCGAGGCCATGTTGACAATCGCGCCGCGCCCGGCCGCCAGCATGTGTCGACCCACCGCCTGGCACACCACAAAGGTGCCCTTGAGGTTGATGTCGATGGTCTTGTCCCATGCGCCGAGATCCAACTCCTCGGCCGGTGCCAGCATCACCACACCGGCGCTGTTGACCAGGATGTCGATCCGGCCGAAGGCGTCGACGACGGCGTCCACCGTCGCCGCCACGGAAGAGGGATCTGATACGTCGCAGGAGAATCCGCGACTGTCCGACCCGGCCTCGGTGGCCCGCGCCGACGCGGCGTCCCCATCGAGGTCGACGACCGCCACCCGGGCGCCCTTGGCGGCGAACGCCGCGACGATCGCGGCACCGATGCCGGATCCACCGCCGGTCACCACGGCAACCTTGTCGTCGAGCGGGAAGTTCAGGTCCACAACCGGTTGGGTCTCCGATGTCATATGTCGTCCTCGTCCTCGTGGGGTTGATTGTCGGAAGTCAGGGTTTTCAGGAGAGCACCGCGGCCGCCACCTCGGTGTCGGTGACCAAACCCGAGATCAGGCCGGATTTCAATACTGCCCGGGTCGCGTCGATCTTCGCCGGACCGGTACTGAGCGCGATCACCGTGGGGATGGCCCGAAGCGTGTCCTCGCTGATGCCCATTCGGCGTTCGTCGAGGCCGCCGACCCGGTTGCCTTCGGCGTCCAGAAGCAGGGCGCACGTCTCGGCGCACACCCCCGCGGCCTGAAAACCGTTGGCCTCCACCAAGCTCAGCGACGGATAGACCTGCGAGGTGTCCGGCCCCCAGGCCCCCACGGAGACGAGCGCACACGTCACGTTGGCATGCTGGGCGCAGGTCTCCTGGATCTGCTGGTTGCTCGCCAGGCTCTCGGCGGTGCGGGCGTCGGACACCACCAATGGTGCGTACAGCGGCCACGACGTGCCGCCGGTGATCTCGCTGATGCGCCGGGTCAGATCCGCGCCGTTGTAGGTGATGGCGCCGGCCAACCCGGTCAGCTGCACCACGTTGCATTTGGGCAGTGACGTCAGGTAGGGCGCGATGTGGGTCATGGTCCGGCCGGAGTCGACGCCGATGACATCGTCGTCGCGCAGGATCGACTGCAGCAGGTCGGCCATTGCTTTGGCGACTGCTTCGACCTTGTCGGCGGCCTTCTTGGACTCCGCGGCGACCGCGTAGGCATGCTGCAGCGAGTACTTGCGCTGCAACGCGGTCGACATCTCCACGTCGATCGATCCCGGATCGTGGATGGTGATCTCGACCATCCCGGTCTCGAGAGCCTCCTCCAGCATCCGGGCCACCTTGAAGCGGGACAGTCCGAACTCCTCGGCGATCTCGACGCGGGTGCGGCCCTCCAGGTAGTAGCGCCGCGCGATCACCGCGCGCTGGAACAACTCATCAGGTCCCATGACGCCCTCCTCCACGACGGGCGGTTGCTCATATGAGCGGCGCCGCTTGACACATGAGCTTAGCGCAGACGATGATCCACATCACAAGTAATCAGATGAGCAGCAGGCGTAACAAACGAGCGGCTGCCGGGTGGGTGCTTACCCGGCGGCCGGGCCGGCTGAACGAAGGGGAACGAGATGACCGCAACGGTCCAATCCACACCGGCCACCATGCGCGCCAGCGTGATGACGGGTGTGCGGACCCTGCACATCGAAGATCGCCCGGTACCCACGCCCGGTGAGCGCCAGGTCCTCGTCGAGGTCGCCGCCGTCGGCGTCTGCGGGTCCGATGTGCACTACTACCTGCACGGTCGCATCGGCGACTTCGTCGTGCATGAGCCGATGGTCCTCGGGCACGAGCTGTCCGGGCGCGTCGCCGCGGTCGGGGCCGGCGTGGACCCGGGACGGATCGGGCAGCGCGTCGCGGTCGAGCCGCAGCATCCGTGCCGGCGCTGCGCGCAGTGCAAAGCCGGACGGTACAACCTGTGCCCGCACATGAAGTTCTATGCCACCCCACCCGTCGACGGCGCTTTCTGCCGGTACGTGCTGATCGACGACGATATGGCCCACCCGGTCCCCGACGCGGTCTCCGACGAGGCGGCGGCGCTGCTCGAACCGCTCTCGGTGGCGATAGCGACCATGCGCAAGGCCCAGGTCGCCCCCGGCACATCGGTGCTCATCGCAGGTGCGGGACCGATCGGCGTGATCTGCGCGCAGGCCGCCCGGGCATTCGGCGCCGCCCGCATCGTCATCACCGATCTCGTCGCCGCGCGTCGGGACAAGGCGCTGCAGTTCGGCGCGACCGAAGCGCTCGACCCCACCGAGGTCGACATCGCCGCGATCGATCCCGTCGATGCGTTCGTCGACGCCACCGGGGTGCCGGCGGCAGTGGTCAGCGGAATCAAGGCCGTGGGACCGGCCGGGCACGTCGTGCTGGTGGGAATGGGTGCCGACGAATACGCGCTGCCGGTCAGTCACATCGCCAACCACGAGATCACCGTGACCGGGGTGTTCCGCTACACCGACACCTGGCCCGCCGCAATCCACCTGGTGGCGTCCGGCGCCGTCGACCTCGACGGTATGGTGACCGGTCGCTACGACCTGGAGCACGTCGGCGAGGCCCTCGACAGCGACTCCGATCCGGCCAGTCTGAAGTCGATCGTGGTGCCCACGTGAACGCCGCACACGCCCCGGTAACGGACAACGCGACGCGATCACTGTTGCGCTGCAGCGACATCCACAAGAGCTTCGGCGGTGTGCCGGTGCTCAAAGGGGTCGCGCTGGAACTGCAACCGGGCACCGTCACCGCGCTGGCGGGCGAGAACGGGGCGGGAAAGTCGACGCTGATGAAGATCATCAGCGGCCAGTACACCGCCGACCACGGTGTGGTTGAGGTCGGCGACGCCACACTGGCGCCGGGCAACACCAAGGACGCGGTCCGGCACGGGGTGGCCATCGTGCCCCAGGAGCTGGCCTCCATCGAGGACATGACGGTCTACGAGAACCTCTTCGTCGGAAGGGAAATCAAGGTCGGGCCGTTTCTGAACCGACGGGCGATGGTCGACGAGGCGCGCGATGCGCTGGCCGTCTTCGGGATCGAGATCAACCCGTCGGCCCGGATGGGCAGCTTGCCCGTCGGGTTGCGCCAGATCGTCGAGATCGTCAAGGCCGCCCGCACCGGCGCGCGGGTCGTCATGCTCGACGAACCCACATCGGCGATCTCCGAGCGCGAGGTGGAGGGTCTCTACACGGTGGTGCGCACGCTGCGCGAGCACGGTGTCGCGATGGTCTACACCACCCACAAGATGGCCGAAATCCGCGCCATCGCCGACCGGGTCGTGGTGCTGCGCGACGGCGGGCTGATCCTCGACAAGGGCATCGACGATGTGACCGACGACGAGATCGTCACAGCGATGATCGGCCGCGAACTCGATGCGCTGTTCCCCGAGCGGCCCACCCCGGGTACCGAGCCGGTGCTGCAGGTGCGTGACCTACAGGTGGAAGGCGCCACCGGGCCGGTCTCGTTCACCGTGAACGCGGGTGAGATCGTCGGCCTGGCAGGACTTGTCGGCGCCGGCCGCACCGAGCTGCTGGAAGCGATCTTCGGCGCCCGCACCTCAACTGCGGGAACGATCACGGTGCGGGGCAAGGCCGTCAAGCGCAACCATCCCGCGGCGGCCATCACCGCGGGCATGGCCATCGTGCCCGAAGACCGAAAGCTCTCCGGCGTCGTGCTGTCGATGAGCGTGCTCGACAACGGGACCCTGCCACGGTTGTCGTCGTTCTCGCTCGCGGGCTGGCTGCGCGGCAAATCCCGTACCAAGGCGGTCTCGGATGTGATGTCGTCGGTCCGTCTGCGCAGCCGCGGGCTCGGCCAGGAGGTCGGCACGCTCTCGGGTGGCAATCAACAGAAGGTCGTGCTGGCGCGCTGGCTCACCGGCGATGTCAACGTGCTGCTGCTCGACGAACCGACCCGCGGGGTGGACGTGGGGGCGCGCAGCGAGATCTACCGCATCGTCACCGAGTTCGCGGCCCAGGGGATGGCGGTGTTGATGGCGTCGTCGGACATGCCCGAGATCGTCGGCCTGTCACACCGGGCCTTCGTGATGCGGGGCGGGGCCCTGGTCGGCGAGCTCGACCGCGACGCACTCGATCATCCAGAGGTTCAGGAGTCGGTCTTCCGCCTGGCAACCGCACTTGACGGTGGACCCACGACCACGACGCAGCAGGAGGCACCATGACGACCGACGTCGACGCAGACCAGCAGCCACCGGGGCCGTCCAAGGCCCCGACGGTGGCGTCGCCGGTCACCGGCGAACCGGTGAAACTGTTTTCCCGGCAATGGTTCTCGGGCATCCTGCTGCGCTACTCGATGGTGATCGTGGTGCTGCTGGTGATCGCCTACTTCAGCTACCGCAGTGCACGCTTCGCCACACCCGAGAACCTGGTCACCATCCTGGTCGCCGCCGCGCCCTTCGCGCTGATCGCGCTGGGGCAGACGTTGGTGATCCTGACCGGCGGTATCGACCTTTCGGTGGGCAGCGTGATCGCGGTGTCGGCGATGGCCGGCGCGGCGACGGCCAAGGCCAACCCCGGGCAGGTCTGGATGACGGTCACGGTCGCGATGGCCGTCGGGCTGGCATTCGGTTGCATCAACGGATTCCTGGTGTCGCGCATCAACGTCCCACCGTTCATCGCCACGCTGGGCACCCTGACCGCCGGATCCGGCGTGGCCTACGTCATCGGCGGGGGTGCACCGATCAACGGTCTGCCCGCCGAGTTCGGCTCGATCGCCAACACCAAGATCCTCGGTCTGCAGATCCCGGTGCTGCTCATGATCATCGGCATCATCGCGCTCGCCATCATCATGAAACGCACCTCCTACGGGATGCGCGTGTACGCCGTCGGCGGCAACCGTAACGCCGCCGAACTGGCCGGCATCAACGCCAAAAACGTGTTGTTCAGCGTGTACGCGTTCTCCGGTCTGCTCGCCGGGCTTTCCGGCGTGATGCTGGCCTCGCGCGTCATCTCCGGCCCGCCGAACCTGGGGCAGGGCTACGAACTCGACGCCATCGCCGCGGTGGTCATCGGTGGTGCCAGTCTGATGGGCGGGCGCGGCAGCATCTGGGGCACAACGCTCGGGCTGTTCATGATCATGACGCTGAACAACGGCCTGGACATCCTCGTGGTCCCGGCGTACTGGCAGGACGTCATCAAGGGCGTGTTGATCGTCGCCGCGGTCGCGGTCGACGTGTGGTCATCCAGGAGGCGAACCTGATTCCACCCGAACACTGACCGGCGCAGGGCCTTTCACCGTCGAAACACTGCAATGAAAAGAGAGAATGACATGAGACTCACCACCAGAATCGCGGCGATCGCCTCGGTCGGCGTGCTCGGCCTCGGGCTGACCGCCTGCGGGGCGGGGGACACGGCGGCCAACAGCGACACCACCCGTATCGGTGTCTCGGTGTACGACATGAGTTCGTTCATCACCGCGGGTAAGGAGGGCATGGAGGCCTATGCCAAGGACAACAACATCGAACTGATCTGGAACTCGGCCAACCTCGATGTCGCCACGCAGGCCAACCAGGTCGACTCGATGGTCAACCAGGGCGTCGACGCGATCATCGTGGTCCCGATCCAGGCGGACTCGCTGGGACCGCAGGTCGCCAGGGCAAAGTCCGAAGGCATCCCGCTGGTCGCGGTCAACGCGGCGCTGAACAACCCCGACGTCGCGGGCAGCGTGCAGCCTGACGACGTCGCCGCGGGCATGCAGGAGATGCAGATGATGGCCGACCACCTCGGTGGTCGCGGCAACATCGTCATCCTGCAGGGGCCGCTGGGTCAGTCCGGTGAGATCGACCGCACCAAGGGCATCGAGCAGGTACTGGCGAACTATCCGGAGATCAGGGTGCTGGCCAAGGACACCGCCAACTGGAAACGTGACGAGGCCGTCAACAAGATGAAGAACTGGATCTCCGGATTCGGAAATCAGATCGACGCCGTCGTCGCCGAGAACGACGACATGGGTCTCGGCGCGCTGCAGGCGCTCAAGGAATCGGGCCGCAACGGGGTGCCGATCGTCGGTATCGACGGTATCGAGGACGGTCTCAACGCGGTCAAGAGCGGTGAGTTCATCGGCACGTCCCTGCAGAACGGCACCGTCGAGCTCGCAGCGGGTCTCGCTGTGGCCAACGCGCTGGCCAAGGGTGAGGAGGTCAACACCGAGCCGGTGTATGTCATGCCCGCCATCACTCAGGACAACGTCGACGTGGCGATCGAGCACGTGGTCACCGAGCGGCAGCAGTTCCTCGACGGGCTGTCCGACCTGATCACCAAGAACCTCGAGACCGGCGACATCGCCTACGAGGGGATCCCGGGGCAGACTCAACCCTGACGGACCAAGCTGACGACGAGGACCGGCCCGCCATCGGGGCCGGTCCTCGTTGTCGTGAGCGGAAGTTGTCGTGAGCGGAAGTTGTCGTGAGCCGAAGTTGTCGTGGTGGTGGCGAGTTGACTCTGTCAGTGCCGTTGACGCCGGTGCCGTTGACGCATATCAGGTTGGGAACGCTGCACCGGTGTCAGCAACACGCTGAGCCACCCCAGCGTGAGCGCAGCCGCGAGCAGGCAACCCAGTGCGGTCGAGACCGGCGCCGAATCCACCTCGGCAGTCCGGTACCACCAGAAAGCCCCGACACCGGTCACAGTGGCGATTCCGCACAGGTAGGCTGCCGCGCAGCACCAGATGAAGCGGCGGAAGGTCAGCGCCGCAAGAGATATCAACGCAGCCGCGAGGAATAGCGAATCGGCGATCAACGCCGCCGCGTGCCCCAGGCGATACGCGTAGGTCGCGCTCGCCAGCGCTACGATGCCGAGGGTGACGGCCAGAGCAGAGCCGGCGCCTGCTCGCGGCGAACCGATCCACACTTCGCCCAGCACCCGGCGCTCGATGGACCGCAGGGTCGAATCGACATGTGATTCGACGGGGTCCTCACGGCGCATCAGCGTGCAGAAGCGGGCTCGGTGGCAACACGCCGACGTTTCATCGCGCCGACCAGCACATCGACCACGACGAAAGCGATCAGACTGACCCCCAACAACGGGATGAACCATCCGATCGCCGCGGCGGTGAGGACGACCGCGACGGCCACCGGCGGGTCTAGGCCGGCGAGGACGCCCCGCCGCGGCGGGCGACCCGCGATGCGGTCGCCACGGGTGGGCCGGCGGCGCCACCACATCACGTAGCCGAGAACCACGACCGCCGACAGGGCGGCACCCAACGCGACCAGAGCGAGTTGGTTCGCCAGGCCGAAGAGCAGGCCCATGTGCAGTTGAATGCCCCATGCGGTGAGCTTGGCGGCTACCGGCCAGTCGGCGAACCAGGACACGTCGGTGATCGTGCCGGAGGTCCCGTCGACGGCGACTGAGTTGTTCGACAGCACCCACGGCTGCCGGGTCTGCATGACCGTGAAGGCGGTGCCCGGCTCAGAAGGGACACCGACTTCGACCTTGCCGTCAATCCCGATGGCGCGGGCCGATTTGAGTACGAGGTCCACCTGGTCGACGGGCGGAGCGGGCGCGGGTGTGGCGGTGCTGTGGGCTGGGTCGCCATGAGCGGCGTGGCCGCCATCGTCGGCGTGCTGGTCTGTAGAGGTCGGCGCAGGGGCAGTGTCGTCCACGCTCAGCAGCGTGGACACCGTCGGGGTGGTCCACGACAGCGCGGACCGCAGCTCGCTGATGTTGGCGCCCGCGTAGGTCGACCACGTGAGACCGGTCGCTGAGAGGAACAGCAGTCCGCCCGCCATCCAAAAGCCCAGGGCGCCATGCCAGCCCAGCGTGCCGCGACGACCTTTGGCACTGTGGTCCACCGTGAGTAGCCGGGCGCGGGACGGCTCTCGGGACTTCATCCTGCGATACCGGCTGATCCACAGGTAGATCCCACCCAGGGCGATCGCCCAGAGCCATGAGGCAGCGAGTTCGCTGTAGATACGTCCCGGATCGCCCAGGTGAAGGCTGCGATGCAGATTGCTGATCCAGGTCCGCATGGGCAGTGCGCCACTGCTGCCGTAGACGGTCAACTCTCCCCGCGATGCGCCGGTGGCGGGGTCGACGAACACGGCATGACGTTGTGAGGGCCCGAGTGCGGGATCGGTGAACATCACCCGGGTGGTCTCACCCGGCTCGGTGGCCGGGCGCACCGCGACAACCGTCAGGTCGGGCCGAACCTGTTGGGCGGCGCGGATTTGATCGGCCACCGGCAGTGAGCTTGCGGCCTCGGCGGTGCGCAGGTAGTCCCGGTACACGATCTGCTCGATGCTCGGTGCCAGCGCGTACAACGCCCCGCTGAGCGCGGCGACGAGGATGAAGGGTCCGACGAAGACGCCGGCGTAGAAGTGCAGGCGCAGAAAGAACGATCGGCGGCCGTCGGAGCGCCGAGGTTTGGGATCGGCACTCTCTTCGGTTTCGGTCAGCGACATCGTGGCCTTTACTCTCGGCGAGGATTTCATGCCGGAGGCCGCTCGGGGTGGACGCGGGCCCGGTTCTGGACACACCGTCGCACAGCAGATCATGCTGAGCAAATGCGGGGCCGCTGGGGAACTTCCATGCCGACGTGACCGACTGATAGCGGTGAAGGCACTGCTCTCGGGGCAGTGCAAAGTGGTCAGGCTGCCGCCCAGGTCTGATCCAAGCGTCCCAGAATGCCGGTCCGTACCGACGAACTCGTGTTGTGAGCGCGAGGTCCGCGAAGATCTGTGAAGCGCCGGGAACTTCTACCCGGTAGGCGCGACTGAGACTACGAAGCGTTCTGTGAGGGCGAGTGCGGAGGCGTAGGTGGCGAAGTTCAGGCAACTCGGCAAACTCGAACGTGCGGTAATGGAGCAACTTTGGGACAGCGCCGCGCCCAAAACAGTGCGTGAGGTGCATGCGGCGCTCTGCGTGCGCCGGCCACTGGCCTACACCACGGTGATGACCGTGTTGCGCCGGTTGGCGGAAAAAGAGCTCGTCGACCAGATCCGCGACGAACGTGCGTTTCGATACATCGCGGCGGGCGGTCGTGACGAATTGATCGCCGGCCTGATGGTCGATGCGCTCGACGATGTGACGGAGAAGAGCCACCGACAAGCTGCTCTGATGAGTTTCGTCGGAAGGGTGGGGGCCGACGAGGCAGCCGCGTTGCGTCATGCGCTGACCCGATTGGAGAGCGGACGCGCCGGTGATGTGCGCGAACTGGAATCTGCTGGGAGTCAGCTGCTCTATCACTGAGAGTCGTTGCCCAACAGGCACTTCGATGGTTGAGGGCCTACTCGCGGGTGCGCGTCAGCTCGCGGAGCATGGCGTTGTAGGCGTCGAGATCGTCGTCGTAGCCGCTGTCGCTGTGCCTGTCGTGGCGGATGCCGGCGCGACGGTCCTGCCTGGCCCACTGAGCGACCAGCGCGATCACCACGATCACGACCGGCACCTCGCTGGCCCCCCACGCGATCGCCCCGCCCAAGTGCTGGTCGTCGGACAGGCTGGCCACCCAGGGCAAGGCGAGGTGTCCGTAGAAGCCGCCGCCGAGCGCCGAGGCCATCGTCATCGTCGCGATCCCGAAAAACGCGTGGAACGGCATGACCGCGAACAACAGTCCGAGTCGGGCCAGGAACGGCAGCCGCCTCGGACCGGGATCGATGCCGATGATGCCCCAGTAATAGAGATAACCGACCAGCAGGAAGTGCATGCTCATCAGTTCGTGGCCCCAGTGGTACCGGATCAACGTGTCGAACAGCGGTGTGAAGTAGACCAGGTACAGCGATCCCACGAACAGTGAAAAGGCGACGATCGGATTGGCCAGGAATCGGGTGCCCCGCGCATGCACCAGCCGCAGCACCCATTCGCGTGGGCCGGGTGGTTGACCACGGTGTGCTGCGGGCAGGGCCCGCAATGCGAGCGTGATCGGAGCGCCGAGTACCAGCAACACCGGGACGAACATGTTCAGGACCATGTGTTCGGCCATGTGCACGCTGAACATCGCCGACCCGTAGGAGCGCAGACCGGAACTCGTCGCGAGGAGCAGGAAAAGGCAGCCCAGGGTCCAGGTCAGGGTGCGACCGGGCGGCCAGACATCACCCCGACGTCGCAGTACGAGCACTCCCGCGCCATAGGCCAGTGCGAGTATCAATGACGCGATCCCGAACAGCGGGTCGAGGCGCCACGTGGTGAGGAGGTTGGCCGCGGTCACAGGTCCGGGCAGCCGATAGCCGAGAAATACATCCCAGACGGTGAAGTCGTGAACCAGGAACCTCGGTGCCGGTTGCACAGCCATCGCCGAGACCGCGGCGAGGACCACGACCATCGCCGCGGCACCGGCCACCGCCACCGGCCGCGGCGGCGTCGCCGTTCTGCGTACCAGCGCGACATCGGTTGCCAGGATTGCCGCGAGCAACAGCCCGGCTGTCAGCCCGAGACGCCCATACCCGGAGCCGAGAAGCTCTGTGCCGCGGACCATCACGAACAGCAGAACCGCGCCGTAGAGTATCGCTGCCGCACCGGCCACCACTGCGAGCCGCTGTCCCCGGCGCTCGGCGGGCGAGCCCGGTGCGGGTGTCAGCGAGGCGGCCATCTTGACACCGAAGAGCACCGCGAGGGCCAGTGCGAAGACGATGACCGCGCTGGTGGCGATGTCGTGGTCGGGACCCTCGCCGGCGTTGCCGGTAACCGCGGGGGCGATCACGCCGATGCCGGCCGGTATCAGCAGTGCGAGGTGGCCCGGCCACCGCAGGGTGAAACGAACTCCGACGGCGACCACCCCGGCTGCCACCGTGGCCGCGCCCCAGCCTCGTGCCGATTCCGATGCGGCCAGGGCGTCAGCGAGCGCGCCACTGGCAACCACCCGAGATACCGACACTCCGGAGGCGCTGGCGGTGTCAACGAGAACCATTGCCGCTGCCAGAACGAACCACACCACCGAGGCCCGCTCCACCCACAGGTGAAAGCGGAACGCCGCGGCGTCGATTCGACCTTCGTCATCTGGTACCGCGGTGGTGACCACGACGACGAGCAGCCCGAAGCAGAATGCTGCGGTGAGTGACGCTGCGAAGGAGCCCAGATACTCAGCGAGGTTGGTCACCGCGCCTGGGAAGCCCCGGCCCGTCGCTGAGAACCGGGCTGCCGCGGACGTTGAGGCGTAGCCGCCGACAGCGACCGCGACGGCGATCGTCCAGGCAGTCAGTGCCGGGCTCGCCCACCCTGCTCGCCTCGTCGGTCGGGTGCCCATATGGCCTCACCTGGACTTCCTGTCGACCATACGTTGACGTGCGTAGTCTACGACTGGTCGTCGTAGCTGTGATCAGGGAGGGATCGCGCCGATCGGGGTCGGGAACCATCAGCCCGGTGTGCGCGACAATGACGGTGTGAAGTGTGAGGTGGCTCGGGAAGCGCTGTCGGCGCGGCTCGACGGTGAGCGGGAGCCGGTTCCCTCCGTACGGGTCGACGAGCATCTCTCGGGCTGTGCTGAGTGCCGGCAGTGGTACGGCGCAGTCAGTGCCCAGGCCGACGCGCTGCGCCGGCTGGCGCGTCCGGAGTCACTGACGGCGGTCACTGCCCCCGGGCCCCGCCGGCACCCGAAGCCGCGTCCCGCGAACTGGCCGCGCTGGGCCCTGCTGGGCACCGGTCTGGCCCAGATCGCGCTGAGCATCGGGCAGGCGGCTGGGCTCAGCGTCGGTCTTTCGCACCACCACGGCGCCAGCCCAGGGGGGCACCTTCTCAACGAGTCCACCGCATGGTCGCTTGCGCTAGGGGTCGTCATGGTGGTCGCGGCGCGCTGGCCGACGGCGGCCGCGGGTCTGGCAGGTGTCCTCTCCGCATTCGCCATCGCGCTCGCGGTCTACATCGTCATCGATGCCCTTTCCGGGGCGGTGACGGTGACGCGTGTGCTCACCCACGTGCCCGTCCTCGTCGGTGCCTGCCTGGCGATACTGCTATGGCGACGATCGTCGACGAGTCCACCGACTCCTGAGCAGGGCGCCGCAGACGCGGAGATCGTGTTGCCGCGCAATGCTTCTCGCGGCCGTCAACGTGGTCACCTGTGGCCCACCGACGGGTCGGCGGCCTGATCGTCACAGCATCACGGCGAACATGATGGCCATACCTGCCGCCATCATCGCCTGGCACAGAATGCCGAAGAACTGCCGCGGCCGTGCGGTCGGCTCCGCGTGGCGCCGCGCGAAGTACAGATAGAGCCACCAAGCGGTGGCCACCGCGAAACCGACGGCGCACAGCCAGTTCAGGCCGTCGATGAACAGCGGTGCCGCCGTGTCGGCGGCGTCCATGCCCGGCAACGAATGTGACCCGTGATGCCCGCCGTGGCCGGCGCCGGCGCTGACACCGTCGGCAGGGTGCGGTATCAGTCGGCCACTCATCACCGCATACATCCAGGACATCGCCAGCATCATGGCTGCGTGATAGGCGTTGACCGCGCGGTGTCCGGGTTGGACAGCTGTGCTGCCGGCGAACCACAGGGTTGCTGCGAGGAAGAACAGCATCGGTGCGGTCGTGGGCAGCGCCGCTCCCGACGGCCAGGCCATGACCGCCATTGCCACGGCCATCGCGGCATGCAGCGCGTGACCGAGTGCACGGTGCCATGTGCGGCGATCGGACACGATCGCCCCGAGGCAGTCAGCGGCGCTGATGACGAACAGGGCTGTCACCAGCCACCGCAGCAGGGCATCGTCGATCATCTCGGCGTCGTCGATGCCTCGACCATCACGTCGTCGCCATCGTCGTCCGATGTGACCCGTCCAACCGGTACCCCGCCGTCGTCATCAGCGACCTGCGTGATCACCGGCCCCGGCTCTACTTGCGTTGCGGCGCCTGGCTTGCCTGTCGAGCGTCGACGGATGCTCAGAACTGTCTCCGCGGCGAGGACCACGAGCAGTGACACCCCGAAGACGGGGTAGATCACCCCGAGCGCAACTGCGGCCGCCGATACGGCGATGACTGCGCGCCTGGGGGTTTCGGCGCGCGTGCCGGCGCTGGCCGGGCCGGGCAATCCACTCTTGCCCGGAGGCCGCCGCTTCCACCACATCAGCACACCGGTCACCACACTGAGGATCACGCCGAGCGCGGCGACGGTGGCCATGATCCGGGTCAGGATGCCGTACTGGTTGCCCATGTGCATCGCGATGCCGAAGCTGGTCAGACGCGCCAGGGCGCCGTCCTGGTCGGCGGTGGCGTTGGTGATGGTCGCTCCGGTGAACTGATTCAGGTACAGCGTGCGCTGTTCGGAGATCTTCTGTGGCCATGCGTTGACGACGGCATAGGGGCCATAGACGGTTTCGCCGTCCCGCGTCGAGTCGGCGGGCGGGATGATGGCGTAGCCAGGCACCATGCCTTCGTCGTCGGCGATCCGGTTCACGTCGTCGAGCGACAGTTGCGCCGGCGCCGATCCGGTCACCGCTGACGCGTACATCGGGTCGTCCTGAGCCGCCCAGGCGATGCGTCGCCCGAGCCGGTCATAGTCACCCAGGACGGCGGGCGTCGAGGGGGCGTCCACCGAGACCGAGGGCGCGACATGCGCCGAGAATGCACGCCAGTTCTCACCCCAGTACCGCGACCATGTGAGCCCGGACAGCACGTAGCCGATGAGGATGACCGCAATGACGACACCGGTCAGGGCGTGTAGATCACGCCATCGGATCCTGCCCTTCTTGCTCCACCGGACACGCAGCAGCGGTTTGGCCGATTCGATGGCGCGCGGCCACCAGAGGTAGATGCCGCTGGCAAGCAGGACAAGAATCCACACAGCGCTGAGTTCCAGCCAGAGATTTCCGACCCCGACCGGGATGGTGGCCTCGGGGTAGGACGATGGGTCGATCAGATGCCCGAGTGAAGGCAGTTGCACCTGCGGACCGTCGTTGCCGAACAGGCGATGCAACTGGTTGGCCCAGCCGACGACGCCCGACAACTCTTCACGCTGTCCCAGGTACCCGCCCGTGTACGGGTCGACGAACACCTGGGTGGCGTTGCCCTCGCCGTGCGGATACGGCGGATCTTCGGGGTTCACGAAGTCGACCCGCGTCGACCTGTCGGGTGCTGCCGGGGGAGTGATCGCATCCAGGTGGAAGTCCGCGCTGACGTGGCCGGTCGCGACCTGTAGTTGTGTGTCGAGCGGGACTGTCGTGGTCCCCTGGTCGACGAGGAACAGATCCCGGTTCAACCAGTCGTTGATCGGCTGGCTGTAGAGAATGACCAAACCGGAACAGGCCAGAACCACCAGCATCGGGGCGGCGAACAAGCCCACCCAGAAGTGCAGACGCCAGATCCGCCGCAGAACGGCGGCGTCCCCTCGTCGAGTCGTGTTCACCGTCGTCGTCATTGAATCCCCTAGGGCCGGGCCGGTCTGGCTGCCAGGCACTGGCATCCTCGGCATCGCAGACTTAGTCGCACGATCACAGGGTTTGGTTCCCACCCGGACGACGACGGCGCGCCCGGGTGGGACCCGAGCGCGCCGAGATGTCGTGTGGTTAGCGGGCGGTGGCCGCGGCGTAGCGCTGCGACACGGTGTTCCAGTCCACCACCTGCCACCAATCGCCCAGGTACTCGCCTCGGCGGTTCTGGTGCTTGAGGTAGTAGGCGTGCTCCCACACGTCGTTCCCGAGCAGCGGAGTGCCCCTGACATCGGCGACGTCCATCAGCGGGTTGTCCTGATTGGGTGTGGATGTGACGGCCAGGTCACCGTTGCCGTCTACCACCAACCATGCCCACCCCGATCCGAAGCGCTTGGTTCCGGCGTCATTGAATTCGGCGGTGAAGGCGTCCAGTGAACCGAATTGGCGATCGATGGCACTCTGCAGCTCCGCCGACGGCGCGCCGCCCTGGCCCGGTGCGGCCATGGTGGTCCAGAAGAAGCTGTGGTTCCAGTGGCCGCCGGCGTTGTTGCGCACCACCGCGGGGAGCGTGCCCGCGGTGGCGACCAGATCCTCCACGGACCGGCCCTGCAGCGACGGGTCGGCGCTGACCGCTGCGTTGAGTGCGTCCACGTAGGCCCGGTGGTGCTTGTCGTGATGCAGCGTCATCGTTTCGGTGTCGATGACGGGCTCCAGAGCGCTGGATGCGTAGGGGAGAGCAGGCAGTGTGAACGCCTGCTGCGCATGCGCCGGCGGCGCCTGGTGGGTGGCTGCAACCCCTGGCGCGACCAGGGCGGCGACAGCGGCGAGGGCAAGGGCGAGGCGGTGTCTCATGTGTTCCTTCTTCCCCGGCAGTTCGGTGTTCAAGCAGAAACGCGGTCACGATCGGCGCTCAGCACCGAAACGACCCGGCACCGAAACGACTCAGCACCGAAACGACTAGTCGGGACCGAAACTGCGAAGTCGCAAGCTGTTCGACACCACGAAGAAGGACGAGAAGGCCATCGCAGCGCCGGCGATCAACGGATTGAGCAGGCCGGCCGCCGCCACCGGAATCGCCGCGACGTTGTACCCGAACGCCCACACGAGATTCACCTTGATGGTGCGCATCGTGGCTTCTGCCAGGCCCAGCGCCGTCGGAACCACCCTGAGATCGTCACGGACCAGGATCACGTCGGCGGCGCCGATCGCGACATCCGCGCCGCGGCCGATCGCCATCCCGAGATCGGCGCAGGCCAGTGCTGGACCGTCATTGATTCCGTCGCCGACCATGGCCACCACCCGGCCCTGCGCACGCAGTTGTTCGACCACGTCGACCTTACCGTCGGGCAGCACATCGGCGATCACTTCTTCGATGCCGACCACCGCGGCGACCGCCGCCGCAGATGCCGGATTGTCCCCGGTCAGCAGCACCGTCCGAAGGTCTTTGGCGTGTAACGCGCTGACGGCCTCGGCGGCCGAGTCCCTGATCCTGTCCGAGACGGCGATCACACCGCAGACCTGACCGTCCACTTCGACGTAAGCTACTGTCTCGCCGTGGGATTCGGCTTGCCGGCGCGCGTTGGAAAGGGCGACGGTGACACCGGACGGCGCGATCCAGGACGGCTTGCCGACCCGCACAGCTCGACCGGAGACGGTACCGCTGACGCCGCGGCCGGCCGCCGAGTGGAAATCCTCGACGTCGGCACATCGTTCAACCGCCGTGCAGATGGCCAGCGCGACGGCGTGCTCGGACGCCGATTCAACTGCAGCGGCGAACGCCAAGACGTCCTCACCGCGCCACCCGACTGCAGGTGTCACGGCGCTGACGGTCAACCGGCCGGTGGTCAAGGTCCCGGTCTTGTCGAACACGACGGTGTCAACAGAGCGGGTGGTCTCCAAGGACCGGTAGCCCTTGATGAAGATCCCCAGCTGGGCACCCCGTCCGGAGGCCACCATCATCGCGGTTGGTGTTGCCAATCCCAGGGCGCACGGGCATGCGATCACCACCACAGCCAGTGCGGCCGAAACCGCCCGGTCCGGAGTCGCGCCGACGAGCAGCCAGCCGCCCGCGGTCAGTGCCGCGATCACGAAGACGCAGGGCACGAATACCGAGGCGACCCGGTCGGCGAGTCGCTGCGCGTCGGCCTTCTCGGCCTGCGCTTCTTCGACCAGGCGGACCATCCCGGCGAACTGGGTGTCGGCGCCGACGGCGGCGGCTTCGACGACGAGACGCCCGTCGAGCACGACCGTCCCCCCGACCACGTTGTCACCGCTGCGGACACGCTGTGGTCTGGCTTCACCGGTCATCGCGCTCATGTCGACTGCGGCCGAACCGTCGATGACCAAGCCGTCGGCGGCGATGGTCTGGCCGGGCCGCACCACGAACCGGTGCTGTTCGGCGAGTTCGTCGACCGGGATGACCAACTCCGATCCGTCCGCAAGCAGGATCGAGACATCCTTGGCGCTCAGCGCCGCGAGCGCGCGCAGGGCACTTCCCGCCTTGGATTTGGCGCGCGCCTCAAAATACCGGCCTGCCAGCACGAAGACGGTGACACCGGCTGCGACCTCGAAGTAGATGGCGTCGCTGCCCAGCAGCGCCTGCCATATCCCGGTGCCCTCGACAGCGTGGTTCGTGCCGAACACCGTGTAGAGCGACCACACAGACGCCGTGGCGATCCCGACCGAGATCAGGGTCTCCATCGAGGCCGTGCCGTGGCGTGCCCTGCGCAGCGCGGTCCGGTGGAACGGCCATGCCGCCCAGGTCACCACGGGCAGAGCCAGCGCCGTCAACACCCACTCCCAGCCGGCGAAGCGGGTGCTCGGCACCACTGCGAACATCACCGAAAGGTCGGCGAGGGGAACGAACAGCACGGCGGCCACCGCCAGGCGCAGAAGCAGGCTTCTGGCGTGGTCGGCGTCCGGGTCTGCCGCGTCGTCCGCGCCGACCTGGCGCGGGCGGGCGTCGTAGCCGGCGTTACGGATGGCTTCGCAGAGGATGTCGGCGTCGATGCCAGCCGGCGCTTGCACGGTGGCCACCCGGGTGGCGAAGTTCACCGAAGCGCGTACTTCGGGCAGCTTGTTCAGGACGACCTGCACGCGGCTCGCGCAAGCGCCGCAGGACATACCGTCCACGTCGAACTGGAGCCGCGTCGACTCGCGTTCTGGGTATTCGGCCACCGTGATGTCGGTCGACGTCGTGGTGCTCACCTCCTGCACTGTACGAATCCTCCCGATGGCCCTTCGATATCGGTCGTCGGGGTACGGCGAGAAGTTCCCAGGGATCATCACATAGTCTCTGCTGGTGACCATGGCCGGCGACGACGACCGAGTGACCCTGCTGGCAAAGGCGGCCGGCCGGGGTGATCGGGAGGCGCTCACCGAGTTCATCGAGGCCACCCGGCGCGATGTCTGGCGGACCATCGCCTACCTTTCGGATCCGGGCAGTGCCGAGGATCTGACCCAAGAGACCTACCTGCGCGCCATCAAGTCACTCCCGCGGTTCAGCGGCCGGTCGACGGCCAAGACCTGGCTGCTCTCGATCGCGCGGCGTGTCGTCATCGATCAGATCCGGTACAACTCGTCGCGTCCGCGTCCGGCGTATGTCGTCGACCTGGATGACGTCCTGGGCGGCGGGCGCATCGAGAACATGGTCGAGATCCGGATCCTGCTCGATGCGCTCGACCCTGAGCGTCGCGAGGCACTTGTGCTCACCCAGGTCATGGGTATGACGTATGCCGAAGCCGCCGAGGTGTGTGGCTGCCCCATCGGAACCATCCGCTCGCGGGTCGCCCGCGCCCGGGACGAATTATTGCGTGCGGTGACCGAGGACGACCGCACCGGCTGATTGCGCACCGCCGGTCGCAACGGTGACCGGGAATCGACCCGGTCGGTTGACGACGATCTCGCGCCAGGGCCGTGAATCCCCGTTGCGGTGGATGTCTGAACACGCCGCGCCCGCACTGCAGATCGGCGTTCGAGGCCGACTCCGCTTCAACCATCTACTATGTGGGTACGTAGTTACCTGACCGATCTCCCCGACACCGATAGTTGTGATGGAATTGCTGGCTGGACACCGAAAACTCGTCGCTGTAACCGTATTCGTGGCGGTGGGCATGCTCGTGACGGCATCGCAGGCCAGTGTGTTCACTTCACGGTCGTCGCACGCGGCGGCGGTTGCGGACATGCTGGAGGCTGACGACGCCTCCGGCCAGGCCGCCGCACCGGTGTCGATCGACATCCAGCCCCGAGATGGGTTCACCGGAGTCCTCCCGGTCGGCCAGGTCAAGGTCGAGGCATCCTCGGGCACGCTGGCGGATGTGCGCATGCACAACGAACAGGGCAGGGCCGTCGCGGGTCGGATGGCGGCGGACCGGTCCAGTTGGGAACCGGCCGAGCCGCTGGGGTACGGACGGACCTACGCCCTCACCGCGACCGCTGCCGGCACCGACGGCGGCATGGTCACGCGGAACTCGCAGTTCTCGACCGTGTCACCGCAGGGACAGGTGGGGGTGACGCTGGGCATGACCTCGGGCGCGCCGTTGTCCGATGGAGGCGTCTACGGCGTCGGGACCGTCATCGTCGCCACCTTCGACTCCGGCATCGTGGATCGCGCCGCCGCCGAGAAGCGGCTGCGCGTGACGACGTCCCCCGACGTGCAGGGCGCGTGGTCGTGGATCAATGACCGCAAGGCCCATTGGCGCCCGCGTGAGTACTTCCCGTCCGGCACCGAGGTGAAGGTCAAGGCAGACCTGTACGGAACCGATTTGGGCGGTGGTCTTTTCGGTGACCGGGACAGGGAGGTCAGCTTCCGCATCGGGCCGTCACGCATCGCAATCGCCGATGACAAGACCAAACAGGTCGAGGTCTTCGAGAACGGGAAACTGATCCGGACGATGCCGACGTCGATGGGCCGAGGCGGGACGGAGACCGTCGGAGGCAGGACCATCGCGTTCTGGACCCAGCCGGGCGTGTACACAGTGATGGAGAAGCAGAACCCGGTGCTGATGGATTCGTCGACGTACGGTTTACCGGTCGATTCGGCCTCCGGGTACAAGATCAGCGTCCCGCACGCGGTGCGGATCAGCCCCAACGGGATCTACCTGCACGAGCGCGAGGCGACGGTGTGGGCGCAGGGGAACACCAACGTGTCCGCGGGATGTCTGAACCTGAGTGCGGAGAATGCGCAGTGGTACTACGAATTCGCCAACCCCGGGGACGTGGTGGAGGTCCGCAACACCGGCGGAGCCCCGTTGCCGCAGTGGAACAACGGGGATTGGAGCGTGCCGTGGGAGCAGTGGGTCGCGGGCAGTGCGCTGAACTCGTGACCCGCCGGGCGCGCCACACGTGAGCGCCCCGCTGTACTGGCTCGGGCCGAGCGGTCCGTCACGCCTGGTGCGGGAGCTGCTGGCCGCCGGGATAGGGATACTATCTACGTAGATGCCCCGTAGATTGTCCCTGGCGTTGCCCTCGTCGGGAGAGACCTGCGGACGGAAAGGACCGTACTCATGTCTTCTCTGACAAGGATTCTGGCCACGCTCTTCGTGGTCATCACCGTGGCGATCGGCGCCGGTGTGTACCTCTCGAGTCGGGACTCCGCGCCGGGTGAGATGCCGGCCGGCGCGCAGGTGGTCCGCGACAGCAGCCATCGGCTCAATTCCGTGCCCGACAGCGACGTGACGTTCGTCGAGTTTCTCGATTTCGAGTGCGAAGGCTGTCGGGCGGCGTTCCCGGTCGTCGAGCAACTACGCGAACAGTACGGTCAACGGGTCAACTTCGTCGCGCGCTACTTCCCGATGCCCGGTCATGTCAACGGAGAGCGCGCGGCGCGCGCCGTCGAAGCCGCGGCGCAGCAGGATCGCTTCGAGGACATGTACCGGAAGATGTTCGACACCCAATCCCAGTGGGGTGAACGGCAGGAACCGGCTGATGATGTATTCCGGGGTTTCGCAGCCGATCTCGCGCTCGACCTGACCGCCTTCGACGAGGTGTACAACGCTGCCGAAACCCTTGACCGCATCAACGAGGACGTCGCCGACGGCACCGCGTTGGGGGTGCGGGGCACTCCCACGTTCTTCCTCGACGGGGAGCAGCTGCAGATCAGGACGTATGAAGATCTGGGGGCCGCGATCGAACAGGCGCTGCGGGGGTGATGTCGTACCCCGCTGGCATGCTGGGGCCATGTCTCCCGGTGTCGGCTCATCTGCGGTTGCAGCGAGTCCTGATGAGCGTCTTGGGCTGCTGTTCGAAGAGTTGGCCGAGTTGACGGGACAGCGCAACGCGATCGACGGCCGCATCGTCGAGATCGTCGCCGAGATCGATGGTGACGAGTTGTGGGGAGGCACCGGTTGTCGGTCGGTTGAAGCGTTGGTGGCGTGGAAGACCGGTTGTTCTCCGCGCAACGCTGAGACGGTGACGGCGATCGCCGACCGCATCAGGGGGTTCCCGCGCTGTGTGGCCGCCTTGCGGGAAGGTCGGTTGTCGTTGGATCAGGTCGGGGTGATCGTCGAGCGCGGCGGCGAGGGATCGGACGACCACTACATCGAGTTGGCCGAGAATGCGACGGTGGCGCAGTTGCGTACGGCGATCAAGCTGGAGCCACAGCCAGCGCCCACGTCGCGCCCGGAGCCGCGGCCGGGGATCAGCAAGAGCGCCAAGGGCGAGTTGACTTGCTGGACAATCACATTGCCGACGATCGCCTCGGCGAAGTTCGAGGCCGCGCTGGCGTCGCAGCATGACGGGTTGATCGCCGAGTGGAGACGCGACCACGCAGAGACCGACGGGCCACTCGACGACGAACTCGACGTCGGCGAGCGCGCGGACACCGACGGTGATGCTCCCGGCGTGCGTCCGCCGATGCCCAAGCGGGTGGATGCATTCCTGGCATTGGTCGACGCAGGATGGGACACCGACGTGGCGCGTCGGCCGCACGGGCAGCGCACCACAGTGGTGGTTCATGTCGATGTCCGAGACAAGGTCGGTTCACTGCACCTGGGTCCGCTGCTCACCGCTGCCGAACGCCGGTATCTGGGCTGTGATGCCACCTGTGAAGTGTGGTTCGAACGCCACGGTCAGGTGATCGGGTCCGGGCGCAGCACCCGCACGATCAGTCGGCGGTTGCGTCGCGCGCTCGAACACCGCCACCCGACGTGCGCGGTGCCCGGGTGTGGCGCCAGCCGCGGGTTGCACGCCCATCACATCCGGCATTGGGAGGACGGTGGGGAAACCGAGCTCGACAATCTGGTGCTGGTGTGTCCGTGGCATCACCGCCAACACCATTGTGGGGCCATCACCATCACCGGACCCGCCCCGGCCGTCACCGTCACCGACCGTGCCGGGCGCACACTGCACGCCGGCTCGCTGGCGCGGCCACCCAGCACACCCCCACCGGATGTCCCGCCTTATCGCGGTCCGACCGGGGAACGCGCAGACTGGTGGTGGTACGACCCCTACGAACCGCGACCGCCGGCGACCAACTGAGTCACTGTGCGGGCCCTGAAAATAGTTGGTGCAGAGCGATATCTGTGTCTCGGATGACGTGCGATCAGACCGCGTACTCGTCCGCTACGGTGAGCGCGGAGTCGAGGATGCGAAGGCCCTCAGCGACTTCGTCATCGGTGACGTTGCATGGTGGCACCGCATGGATCCGGTTGAAGTTCGCGAACGGCAGCAGCCCGCCGGACTTGCACGCCGCCAGCACCGCCGCCATGGCCGGGCTGGACCCACCGTAGGGAGCGAGCGGCTCGCGGGTCCGCTGATCGGCAACCAGCTCGATGGCCCAGAACACGCCGAGCCCACGTACCTCGCCGACGGAGCGGTGCCGGGCGGCCAGCTCACGCAGCCCGGGGCCGAGAACCTGCTCGCCGATCCGCGCGGCGTTGGCGACCATGCCCTCGTCCTCCATCGCGGCGATCGTTGCGACGGCACACGCGGTTGCCAGTGGATGCCCGGAATAGGTCAGACCGCCCGGGTAGGCACGGTCGGCGAACGTCGAGTAGATCGCCTCGTTGATGGCCACGCCGCCGAGGGGCACATAACCGGAGGTGATCCCCTTGGCGAAGGTGATCAGGTCCGGCACGACCTCGAAATTATCGATCGCGAACCACGCTCCGGTACGGCCGAATCCGGCCATCACCTCGTCGGCGATGAACACGATGCCGTGCCGGTCGCAGATCTCGCGGACCCCGGCCAGATAGCCGGGCGGGGGCACCATGATGCCTGCGGTGCCGGGAACTGATTCCACGATGATCGCGGCGATCGTCGACGGTCCCTCCATCTGGATCAGGCGATCGAGGTGGGCCAGTGCGCGCTGGGATTCCTGTTCCTCGGTCTCGGCGTGGAACGTCGAGCGGTACAAAAACGGGCCGTCGAAGTGGACGATCCCGGCGTTGCCGTGATCGTTGGGCCAGCGGCGGGGGTCACCGGTGAGGTTGATCGCAGTCTCGGTGCCGCCGTGATAGGAGCGGTACCGAGACAGCACCTTGTAGCGGCCGGTGTGCAGCCGCGCCATCCGCACCGCGTGCTCGACAGCGTCCGCGCCGCCATTGGTGAAGAAGATGCGGTTCAGATCGCCCGGTGTGCGTTCGGCGATCAGCCGGGCCGCCTCCGAGCGGGCGTCGTTGACGTGCTGCGGGGCGATCGTGCACAGCGTGGCCGCCTGTTCTGCAATGGCGGCAACGACTTTCGGGTGCTGGTGGCCGATATTGGTGTTGACCAGCTGGGACGAGAAGTCGAGCAGCTTGTTACCGTCGCCGTCCCAGACGTAGGAGCCGCGGGCGGCCAGTACCGTCATCGGGTTGATCTGCGCCTGCGCCGACCACGAGTGGAAGACGTGCTTGCGATCCAACTCATAGGCGCGCTTGCCGCGCGCGATCGCCGCGTCGAGATCCTCGCCGGTGGGCAGCGAAGCGCGGGGCTGTTCGGTGATGGTCACTGTCGATCCTTTGACGAGACGTGAGGGCGGGCCGGGATGGGGGAGACGCGAGGCGCGAGGCGCGAGAAGCGGGGGGGGCTCACCACCGCGAACGTGCGTGTCTGCGGGCGACACACCGGGTATCGGGATGCAAACACGCACGCTCGCGGTGCCGGCCGTCAGCCGGCTTGACCTCAGTTGGTGGGGAATCCGAGGTTGATGCCGCCGTGGCTGGGGTCGAGCCAGCGGGTGGTGATGGCTTTTTGGCGGGTGAAGAAGTGGACGCCGTCGAGGCCGTGGGCGTGGGAGTCGCCGAACAGGGATGCCTTCCAGCCGCCGAAGCTGTAGTAGGCCATCGGCACCGGGATGGGCACGTTGATGCCGACCATGCCGACCTCGACCTCGTTCTGGAACCGCCGGGCCGCACCACCGTCGTTGGTGAAGATCGCGGTGCCGTTGCCGTAGGGGTTGGTGTTGATCAGCTCGAGGGCTTGGTCGTAGGTCTCGACGCGTAGGACCGACAGGACGGGGCCGAAGATCTCGTCGGTGTAGACGGTCATGTCGGGGGTGACGTTGTCGAGCAGGGTGGGGCCCAGCCAGAACCCGTCAGCACCCCCGTCGGCGGTCACCTGGCGGCCGTCGACGACGACTTTGGCGCCGGCGGCTTCGCCGGCGTCGATGTAGGAGGCGACCTTGTCGCGGTGGGCCTTGGTGACCAGGGGGCCCATGTCGGAGTCCTTGGTGCCGTCACCGATTTTCAGGCCGGTGGTGCGCTCGGTGATCTTGGCGACCAGGTCGTCGGCGATCGGTCCGACCGCGACGCAGGCGCTGATGGCCATGCAGCGCTCGCCGGCGGAGCCGAAGCCGGCGTTGACCATGGCGTCGGCGGCCAGATCCAGGTCGGCGTCGGGCAGGATCACGGCGTGGTTTTTGGCGCCGCCCAGGGCCTGGACCCGTTTGCCGGCGGCGGTGCCGGTGGCGTAGACGTACTGGGCGATCGGGGTCGACCCGACAAACGACACCGACTTGATCTTGGGGTTGGTGAGCAGTTCGTCGACGGCGGTCTTGTCGCCTTGGAGCACGTTGAACACCCCGGCGGGCAGCCCGGCTTCCTTCCACAGCTCGGCCAGCCACAGCGCGGCGCTAGGATCCTTTTCACTGGGTTTGAGGACCACGGTGTTGCCGGTGGCGATGGCGAGGGGGAAGAACCACATCGGGACCATGGCCGGGAAGTTGAACGGGGAGATGATCGCGACCGGGCCCAACGGTTGGCGGATGGAGTGCACGTCGACGTTGGTCGAGGCGTTCTCGGTGAAGCCGCCCTTGAGCAGGTGGGGGATGCCGCAGGCGAACTCGACGACTTCCTGGCCGCGGCTGACCTCGCCGAGGGCGTCGGAGACGACCTTGCCGTGCTCGCTGGTGATGATCTCGGCCAGCTCACCCTTGCGCTCGTTGAGCAGCTCCCGGAAGGCGAACAGCACCTGGGTGCGCTTGGCCAGCGAGGTGTCCCGCCAGGCCGGGAACGCCGCGGCGGCGGCATCGATGACGTGCTGGGCGTCGGTGACCGACGCCAACGCCACCTGACCGGTCACCGCACCGGTGGCCGGATTGGTCACCGGCGCCGTCGCGGAGGACTCGCCGGCAAACACCTTGTTATCAACCCAATGCCCAATGGTCGTCGTCATGGTGTCCAGTGTGGGGCTCCGGAGGCTCTTCGCACCCTTACACGTCGTATCAATATCCGCGGGATCGCTTACACTGCGTAAATGGCCGTGACGGTGGGTGAAGTCGTCGAGCTGCCCGTGGTCCAGCGGGGATCTCCCGAGATCCTCAGCCGGTGCCGATGGTCCGAGCCGGTCCGTTGGCTGCACGTCGGCGGCGTGGCCGACCTGTCCTCGCTGCTGCAGGGCGGTGAGCTGGTACTGACCACCGGCGCCGGTCTGGGCCGCACGCCGACACGCTACCTCCAGGGATTGGCCGACGCCGGCGCGTTGGGAGTCGTCGTCGAACTCGGTGCAAGCATGCCGGCGCTTCCCGCATCCTTGACGGCACTGGCAGGGAAGCTCGATCTCGCATTGGTCGTGCTGCACCGGCAGATCAGGTTCGTCGACGTCACCGAGATCGTGCACCGGCGCATCGTCGCCGAACAGTACGACGAGGTCGCGTTCGACCGGCGAGTCCACGAAGTGTTCACCGAGCTGAGTATGAAGCGGGCCTCGGTGGCGGGCATCGTCGACGCGGCGGCACGGATCCTTGACCTGCCGGTCGTCCTGGAGGATCTCGCCCACCAGGCCATCGCGGTGTCGACGAGCGGCGCGAAAACCGCCACCCTGCTTGACGATTGGGAGAACCGGTCCCGCCGCACACCGACCCCCGACGGCGGTCCCGAGCGGTGGGCGCTCACCGCGGTCGGACCGCGCGGCGAAGAGTGGGGTCGGCTGATCGTGCCTATGACACCGGCCGACCGGGCCCGGGCGACGATGGTGCTCGAACGGGCCTCGGCGGCGCTGGCGCTCAACCGCATGATCGAGCGGAACAACACCGGTCTGCGCCAGCAGGCGCAGAGCGGACTGATCGAGGACGTGCTGGGCGGCCGGGTGGCCGACGAGCGGGAGGTCGCGGCACGCGCGCACGCCCTCGGGCTGCGCAAGGCGGCTCGCTACCACCCGGTGGTGGTCCGTGTCGAGCGCACCGGGACGTCCACCGATCCGCTTGCCGCGCAACGACGCAACATCTCCCTGCTCGACGCCGTCGCCCACACCGTCAACGTCGCGGGCCACACCGGCGTCTTCGCCGGCCGCCGCGACGGAGAGATCGCGGCACTGCTCACCGTCAACACCGCGCGCGGCGGCCCGGACAAGGCGCTCGCCGACCTCGGCGCGCGGCTGCACAAGGATCTGCGCCGGGTCGACGGCGTCGCTCGCTCGGTGTGCGCGGTGGGCACACCGGAAGTCGACGTCACCGACGCCATCCGCGGTCTGGCCGAGGCCGCCCACGTCGCGGAGGTCGCGCTGGCGATGCGAGACAGCGCACGGCCGTACTTCCGCGCCTCCGACGTCCGGTTGCGCGGCCTGATGGCCCTGCTGCGCGACGATCCACGCGTGCAGCGGTTCGCCGAAACCGAACTCAAACCCCTGCTCGACCGCGGGGCGGCCGCGGACGTGGAGGTGCTCCGCGAGTACCTCGGCCTCGCGGGCAACAAAGCCGCGCTGGCCCAGCGGCTGCACATCAGCAGACCCGCCCTCTACAAGCGGTTGGCGACTATCGAACAGACCCTGGGTGTCGACCTCGACGATGCCGAATCGATGACCTCGCTGTCGGTGGCGCTGATGGTGCTCGACGCGCGGCAGCGCATCGAGCCCGCCAGCCTCAATGAGGTCACCTGATCATTCCGCCGGCGACAACGAGCGCGAGGGCCGCCAGGCCAGGAAGCCGACGATCAGCCCCACGAACGGAACCGCGGCCAGGACGGTGCTCAACGTCGCACTGCCGCCGGTGACCAGCGTGAAGTTCGACAACACCAGCCACAGGCTGGCCAGCAGACCGGCCACCGCCAGTGCCGGAGCGATCCGCGTGGTCCAGACCCGGCCCGACACCCGGTCCCGGTGGCGCAGGAAGAAGACCAGCACGGCGATCGACGTGGTGAGCATCAGGGTGACCATCCCGACCGTCGCGACACCGGCCATCGACCCGAAAACCCCGACCAGCGGGTCGATTCCGAGGATCGCCAACACCGCGATGATGAGGGTGGCGGTGACGGTCTGCACCACCGACGAGAACGACGGCGACTCATGGTTGTCGTGCACCTTGGCCAGCCGGGCCGGCAGCAGGCCCTTGCCGGCCAGCACGAACTGGTAGCGGGCGATCACGTTGTGGAACGACAGCACGCACGCGAACAGGCTGGTCAGCAACAGGACGTTGACGATGTCGCGGCCGACGGTGCCCAGCATGTCCCCGGTGGTGTCCAGCAGCATGTTGCCGTCCCCGTCGAGGGTGCGCTGGGCGACCGCGCCCACCTGATCCGGCCCGATCGCAACGACGAACGCCCACACCGTGATCGCGTAGAAGGCGCCGATCAGGATGACGGCGGCGTAGGTGGCGCGGGGGATCGTGCGCTCAGGGTGGCGTGCCTCGTCACGGAACACCGCGGTGGACTCGAACCCGATGAACCCGGTCAGCGCGAACAGGATCGCGATGCCGATGGTGCCGCTGGTGAACACGGCGGGATCAAAGGAGGCCAGTGTGACGCCGGCCGGGCCGGGATTGGCGACCATCACCGCGTCGAGCACCACGACGATGCCGATCTCGAGGGCCAGCGCCACGCCGAGCACCTTGGCGCTGAGCTCGATGTGCCGGTAACCCAGCACGGCGACGATCGCCAGCACGGCGAACGAGTAGACGGGCCAGGGGATCACGGGTCCGCCGTAGTGGATCACCGTGTCGTTGATGGCCCAGCCGATGTAGCCGTAGATGCCGATCTGGATGGCGGTGTAGGCGATCAGTGCGACCACCGCGATGCCCTTGCCCATCCGTTCCCCCAACCCGACGGTCACGTAGGAGAAGAACGCACCGGCCTCGGGCACATGCGGCGTCATCGTCACGAACCCGACGCTGAACACCAGCAGCACCAACGCGGCGATCACGAACCCCATCGGCGCGCCCGCGCCGTTGCCCAGTCCCATCGCCAACGGCATGTTGCCGCCGATCACCGTCAGCGGTGCGGCCGCCGCGACGACCATGAACACGATGCCGACGGGTCCGAGGTGCCCGGTGAGGCGCCGCCCCTCGGTTCTGGTGGGTGCAGTGGTCACGAAATCTCCTGGGGTTGAGGGGTGTCGATACGCAGCGCCTGCCGCAACAGGTCGTGGTTCAGGGCGTGGGCGGTGAAGCCATGCCGGCCCGTCATGGTGGTGGCGGCGACCATCGCGTTGACGATGGCCTCCTCCGTGGCTTCGATCGTGAGATCGAACAGCCGGGTCATCAACTGGGGAGCGACCATTCGGAGTGCGACCTCAGGCCTCGACGCGGCCGGATCCTCGTCCCACGCGTAGGGCGGGATCCCGCGGTTGCCGGTGGCAAACGCCAGCATCAGGTCGCCGCTGTACTGCTCGCCGGTGCCCCCGAGCCGGCTCACCGCCAGCGCCGCGCGCTGGGCCAGTCGCGTGCACTGGTGAGGGAGCAGCGGCGCGTCGGTGGCGACGATGACGATGATGGACCCTGAACCGGGCTCATAGCGTGCGGGCAGATCCGGCAGCGCGACTTCGGACGGGCCGATCAGTTCGCCGACGGGGACGCCGTTGATCCGGAGTCGTTCGCGGCGGCCGTGATTGGCCTGCACCAGCACGCCCACCGTGTACGGGCCCGCGGCGGTCTCGGTGACACGCGACGAGGTGCCGATGCCGCCCTTGAACCCGTGGCAGATCATCCCGGTTCCGCCGCCGACGTTGCCCTCGGCAGGCGCGGCGGGCGAAGCCCCGTCGAGCGCGGAGCGCACGTGCTCCGGCCGGACGTGAAACCCGTTGATGTCGTTGAGCAGACCGTCGTAGGTCTCGCCGACCACCGGCAGCGACCAGTAGAGGCCCTCGCCGCGGGCGCGCACCTGGGCGGCCACCAGTTCGTCGCGGACCACGCCGACACTGTGGGTGTTGGTGAGCCCGATCGCGGAGGTCAGCTCGCCGGACTCGCGGATCCACTCCAAGCCGGTCAGCTCACCGCTGCCGTTGAGCCGGTGCGAGCCGGCGAACACCGGTTCGGTCCAGATGTCGTCGTGGGGGATCACGACGGTCACCCCGGTGTGCACGGCCGGGGGTCCGGCGGCATCGAGGGTGGTGTGGCCGACCCGCACGCCTGCGACATCGGTGATGGCGTTGGCCGGTCCGGTGGGATGGTCCCCGATGACGACGCCGAGGTCTCTGGCACGCACTGATCACGCTCGTTCCGGTAGTTTTTTTACCAACTGGAAAAGAACTATGCGCCCGTGTGATCCCCGACGCAAGAGGAACGGCAGAATATGTTCGACGGATATCCGGCAGCGGGGGAGGTGACCACGGCATGGCGCGGCCGAATCGGCAGGTGGAACGGCGGGGCGACATCATGGACGCGGCGATCGCGCTCATCGAGCGCCACGATCTGGCCACCCTCAAACTCGCCGACGTGGCGGCCGAACTCGGGCTGACCACCAACGCGGTGCGGTACTACTTCAAGGACATGCCGGCGCTGCTGTCGGAGCTGGCGCTACGCTCGGACGTCCGGTTCTACGACGAACGGCTGCGGCTGGCCGCCGACGCCGGGGAACCGCCCGCACAGCTGGCGGTCACCATCGCGGCGGGTCTGCCCACCGGGCCCGAGGACGCCGAGTGGCGGGCCATCTGGCGCGCCGTGCTGGCCGCGGGCTTCGAACTCGATCGGTGCGCCGATGTGCAGGGCATCTACCACCGTCAGGTCGGCCTCTACCGGGACCTGTTGAACGCCGGGGCCGAAGCCGGGGCGTTCACGTTGACCGGTGGCGCCGAGGACATCGCGATGTCACTGATGGCGATGGAGGACTACTTCGGGTACCGCATCGTCGCGCGCGATCCCCAGTTCGATCGGGCGACCGCCCTGCGGCTCATGCGCCAGTACGCCGAACTGGCCACCGGAGCAAGGCTCCCCGAGACGGTCTGACGAAGAACTGCATCGCCCAGTTTGAAACTGCGGGTCGCAGACTCTGCACCAGTTGTTGCGTCGTCGGCCTGCCGCTCGGGTCGACGACATACTCTCACGCACTCCGTCGCGTTTGGATGGCCAGTGGTCCTCGTTCGTCTGCACCGACCGCTATGTAATTGCAGCCCAGGGGTATTGAAGGGGCTCGGACTTCTGGGTCCGGGTGTGGCGCACCACCCCGTCAGCGCGGTGATTGACGCGAGATCGATGAGCATGTGGCGGGCTGGCTGAAACGGCACTGCTTGACCCGGATGCCTCCTTGTTCTGCGCGCAGGCACGCGGGCTTCCCGGCGAGTCGTCCGGGCAGCGTCGCGTCGGGTGGACAGTGCTTGCATACCTGTCCAATCACGTACTACATTCGTGTGCCAGCTGCTGCCAATGGAGGAGGCCCGTTCCTGATGTTTCACCCGCCGGTGCGTATTGCGCGATGTTCTGAGCGGCCCGGGGCGGTGCGGTCAGGAAGGGGTGGAGGGCACGGCCCGTGCTTCGATCCGGGAGTCGCGGCCGTGAATGCACATCGACGCAGGCCCACTTCCGACCGGGACACCGACATCAATACGTCGACTCGGTGCGTCCGCTGATGGCCGTCTATCGCAGCAGGATTTCGACGTCGAGCGAGGACTTCCAGCGTAATCGCAAGGCGATGCTCGCCCTGGTGGGCGAGCTGCGCGGCTTGGAGGATCGGGCTCGTCTCGCCTCGGAGCGTTCGGCAGAACGTTTCGCTCGGCGAGGCCAGCTCTTGCCGCGGGAACGGTTGTCGCGAGTGCTGGACCCGGGTGCGCCGTTCCTTGAGTTGCAGAACATGGCAGGTTTCGCCATGAACGACAGCGGTTCCGACGCCGGCCGGGACACCTCCGTCCCTGGCGCCAATCAGATCGCCGGGATCGGTTTCATCTCCGGAACGCGCTGCATGGTCGTCGTCACCGACAGCGGAATCAATGCCGGAGCGCTGAACGCCGCCGGCAGCCCCAAGATTATGCGGGCACAGGCCGTCGCGGCCCAGAATCGACTTCCGTTCATCCATCTGGTGGAGAGTGCCGGCGCCAACATTCCGGCGTATCGGGTAGAAGGATTCGTCGCCGGTGGACAGATGTTCGCCAATCTGGCACGCCTGTCGGCGGCGGGGATCCCCGTCATCACCGTCCTGCACGGATCGTCGACGGCCGGCGGCGCATACATGCCCGGCCTATCCGATGTGGTGATCGCCGTGCGGGGGCGCGCCAAGGCGTTCCTTGCCGGTCCGCCGCTGTTGAAAGCGGCCACCGGGGAGGTTGCGACCGACGAAGACCTCGGCGGGGCACAGATGCACGCCGAAGTCTCCGGTTTGGTCGAACACTTGGCCGAGGATGACAACGACGCGATTCGGCTCTGCCGTCAGGTGGTCGGTCGACTTGCTTGGGGGCATGGTCGCTTGCACTCGGCGCCAACGGGTTTCGCTGACCCCGCTTATGACCCTGACGAGATTGCCGGGGTGGTGCCGTTGGACTATCGCACGCCCTACGACGTGCGCGAGGTGATGGCGCGTCTGGCCGACGGCTCGGACCTGACTGACTTCAAGCCGCGCTATGGGCCGGCCACGGTGTGCATCGAGGCTGAGGTGCACGGGCGTCCGGTGGCGTTCATCGGCAACAACGGACCGATCGACAATGACGGTGCGACCAAGGCGGCGCACTTCATCCAGCACTGCAGTCAGATCGGCACACCGATCACCTACCTGCAGAACATCACGGGATACATGGTCGGCACAGCGGCCGAACGCGGCGGCATGATCAAGCACGGATCGAAGATGATCCAGGCGGTGTCGACGGCAAGCGTGCCGCAGTTCACCTTCCTGACCGGGGCCAGCTTCGGCGCCGGAAACTACGGAATGTGCGGCCGCGGTTACGCGCCCCGTTTCATCTTCGGGTGGCCCAACAACCGCGTAGGTCTCATGGGTCCTGAGCAGGCGGCGACGACCATGCGGATCGTCGCGGAGGCATCCGCCGAACGTAAGGGCGTCACTCTCGATCCTGACGCCGTCGCCCAGACGGGACGGGAGATCACCGAACTGCTTGAGCGCCAATCAGACGCGTTCTACACGTCGGGTCGTGGCCTTGACGACGGGGTGATCGACCCCCGCGACACCCGGCGCGTCCTGGCGTTCCTGCTGACAACCGCCGAAGAAGCCGAGCGCATCGAGCCGCGCCCGGTGTCCTTCGGCGTGGCTCGGATGTGAGTGAGGGGATGGGAATGACTGAAGCCGAGTTGGTCGACCTGTCGGTGACTGATGAAGGCGGCGTCCTGCATATGACGCTGAACCGGCCGGAGAACCGAAATGCGTTGTCAGAGGCTGTCGTCGAGGGCATTACGAAGGTATGTGCGCACGTCGAGGCTGATCGCGGACGTTTCCGTGCGCTGATTCTGCGAGGCGCCGGTGGGGTGTTCTGCGCGGGTGGAGACATCAAGGGTTTCCGGCAGGTGTTCCAGGACGGTGGTGATCCTGCGGCCATCGCAGCATCCAATCGCCGTTACGGCACATTGCTCGAGCTCATCGACAACCTGCCGCTGCTCGTAGTCGCCGGTGTGGACGGCGCTGCGATGGGAGGCGGCGTCGGGTTGGCTGCGGTGGCCGACCTCGTGATCGCGACCGCCGACAGCAAGTTCTCTCTGACTGAGACAACCCTCGGGCTGCCGCCGGCACAAATCGCTCCGTTCGTCGTCGCTCGTACCGGCCGACACGCCGCGCGGCGGCTGATGCTGACTGCCTCGAGATTGGACGCAGAAAGCGCCGCCGAGGTGGGGTTGGTCGATGAGGTCGTCGCTGACGCCAAGGCTCTCGACGCTGCTGTCGCCAAGGCGATAAGCGGTGTGCGCAGGTGTGCGCCGGGCGCGAACGCGATGACCAAGGAGTTGGTGAACGCCTCAACCCGGTTGAGGCCCGGTGAACTATTGGACCACTCCGCCGAGCGGTTCGCCGAAGCCATGCTCGGGGCGGAGGCCAAGGAAGGGGTCGACGCGTTTCTGCATCGGACCAAACCGGCGTGGACGAATTCGGCTTCGGTGCGTGCCGACGGCGGCGTGGAAGGTGACGCATGAACTTCAGCAGTGTCCTGGTCGCCAACCGAGGTGAGATCGCAGTGCGGGTGATGCGGAGCGCGGCAGCTTTGGGTTACCGCACCGTCGCGGTGTATTCGGACGCCGACGCGCAAGCCCCGCATGTGCGGGCGGCCGACCAAGCAGTGCGCATCGGCGGCGCGCCGGCGCGCGAGTCGTACCTGGACGTCGACCGGTTGATCGGCGCGGCGCAGCGTTCCGGTGCCACGGCGGTGCATCCCGGCTACGGGTTTCTCTCGGAGAACGCCGAGTTCGCTCAGGCGTGCCTGGACGCGGGACTTGTGTTCATCGGGCCCTCCCCGGAAACCATCCGCGCCATGGGGGACAAGGCGGCGGCCAAGCGGTTGATGGCAGACGCCGGAGTACCGCTGCTGGCGGGGTACCAAGGCGTCGAGCAGGATGACGAGCGGCTGCTGGCCGAGGCGTCTGTCATCGGCTTCCCGTTGATGGTCAAGGCGGCTGCCGGCGGCGGCGGTAAAGGCATGCGGCTGGTCCGTGATCCTGCCGCACTGCCCGATTCATTGGCCGCAGCACGGCGAGAAGCATTGTCTGCGTTCGGTTCCGACACGCTGATACTGGAGCGGGCGTTACTGCGCCCTCGGCATGTCGAGATCCAGATCATGGCCGATACACATGGCCACGCGATTGCCCTCGGAGAGCGCGACTGCTCGGTGCAGCGCCGACACCAAAAGGTGATCGAGGAGTCGCCATGTCCGGTCATCAACGATCAGATTCGTCGCGCGATGAGTGAAGCTGCGGTGACGGCAGCCAAAACCGTCGATTATGTCGGTGCCGGCACCGTGGAATTTCTCCTCGACACCGACGGGACCTTCGCGTTCCTGGAGATGAACACCCGCTTGCAGGTCGAGCACCCGGTCACCGAACTGGTCACCGGCCTGGACCTGGTGGCCTGGCAGCTGCGGATCGCAGCCGGCGAGCCGCTAACGGTCGAACAGGAAGATGTACAGCTGGCCGGGCACGCCATCGAAGCCCGCCTCTACGCCGAGGATCCAGGTAACGGCTATCTGCCGGTCACCGGCCGCGTCGAACGATGGGTGCCACCCGGTGGAGACGGTGTCCGGGTCGATGCCGGAATCGACACCGGTGCCTGTGTCACCCCACATTACGACCCGATGCTGGCGAAGATCATCGCCTACGGACACGACCGTGACGAGGCCCGTCGCCGCCTGATCAATGCGCTCGAACGCACAACGGTTCTCGGGCTCGCCACCAACCGCAGTTTTCTGTCGCGGATCCTGCGGCACGGCGAGTTCGCCCACGGGGACGTCACAACTGCGCTTCTCGATGAAGCGGACCTGGCTGCTGATCCAGAACCGTCATCGAGCGAACTCGCTCTGGCCTCGGCACTGCTACATCGTGAGCGCGGGGTTGCCGCGAGCCAACGATCTCCCGGTTTGTCGGGGTGGTCCACCACCGGCAGCCTTCGCGCCACGCAGCGCCTTTCGTTCAGGGATCGGCTGGTGGATGTCCACGTCACTCAAATGCGAGATGAATTGCACATCGAAGTCGACGGCACCACGCATGTTGCGGTTGTCGGCGACGCTGCGGACGGACTGTCCATCGACGGTGCGAACGTCTCGCCTGACTACTGGTTTGACGGAGCGGATCGTATCCTGGTCCGTCTCGCCCACCTCGATCTCGACGTCCGGGACGTGCTCTTCGCCCCGCCGGAGAGCGCGCAGAGTTCCGGTACCGGCGCCATCGCCGCGCCGATGCATGGAACCGTCACAGCCCGATTGGTCGACGTGGGCGCCGAGGTGGTGGCTGGTCAGCGGTTGCTGGTTCTCGAAGCAATGAAGATGGAGCAGCCACTGGTTGCCGATGTTTCCGGGACAGTGACCGAGATCGTCGACGCCGGAGTTCAGGTGGCGTTGCACGACATCGTGGTTCGAATCGATCCGGCGACCACCGAGGACGTGGAATGAGCGAGATAACCGTCAACATCGGTGGCGCCTCAGGGATGTGGGGTGATTCGTACCTGTCCACCCCGCAACTGCTGGCCGATGGACGGTGCGATTACCTGATCTATGAGGGATTGGCCGAGATCACGATGGCCATCCTCACCAAAGCCCGGATGAAGGACGCTGCACACGGTTACGCCCACGATCTTGTCACGACCATAGGAACCAACCTCCGCCAGATGCGAGATTCCGGCGTCAAGGTGATCACCAACGCCGGTGGCATCAACCCCCGAGCAGCAGCCGAGCGGTTACGTGCGATCGCCGCGGCGACGGGCGTCGACGTCCGCGTCGCGTCCGTCATTGGTGACGACCTGATCCCGCAGAAGAAGCGGCTGAGCGATCTTGACATCCGTGAGATGACACGCGGCACACCGATTCCGGATCGCCCGGTCAGCATGAACGCCTACCTCGGCGCGCGGCCCATCGCCGCAGCGCTGAGCGCAGGGGCCGATGTGGTCGTCACCGGCCGATGCGCTGACAGCGCATTGGCGCTCGGTCCACTGATCTACGAGTACGGTTGGCAACCAGAGGATTTCGACGAACTATCCGGTGGAAGTCTGGCCGGCCACTTGATCGAATGTGGGCCGCAGTCCACCGGTGGGTTGCTCACCGACTGGGAGGACACGCCCAGTTGGGCCAACAGCGGATTCCCGATCGTCATGGTCGGCGATGACGGCAGCTTCGAGATCACCGCCCCTGCGGGTACCGACGCGCTGGTCGATCGGCGCACCGTGATCGAGCAGATGCTGTACGAGATCGGTGATCCAGCGGCCTATCTCCTGCCGGACGTGGTGTGTGACTGGACAGAAGTGCACGTCGAGCAGGTTGGCCCCAACCGGGTATCGGTACAGGGTGCGCGGGGTCTGGCACCGACTCCGACTTTGAAAGCTTGCGCACAGGTGCCTGACGGTTACCGCGCCCAGGTGCAGTTCTTCCTCGGCGGTCGCGACGCAGACAGGCGCGGACGCCGCGCCGCGCGGGACCTGCTTGCTCGGTCCGAGAAGATGTTTGCCGACCGGGGTTTCCCGGCATTCCGCAACACGCTGATCGAGATCATCGGGGCCGAAGACACCTACGGCCCCAACGCCCGAGTCTCCGCAGCCCGCGAAGTCATGGTGCGCATTGCCTTGCACCACGACGACGCGAACGCGCTCACCGCCTTCATTCGGGAATTCCCCTCGATCGGCCTCGGTGGTCCGTGCGGGATCGGGGGCATGGGTGGCGGTCTGCCCAAAGCGTCACCGGTCTTGAGACTGGAATCGTTCCTGATTCCGCGCGAACTGATCACCGCGGAGGTCGAGGTCGACGGCCAAGTGTGCGACCACTCGGCGTGGGGTGACGTCCCGGTGGTGCTGTGTGAAGCGCGGTCAAGCTCACACGGAACTGACGTCGACGTCGCCGACGAGAATGCGCGCGAGGGTATCGAGCTACCGCTGCTCGCGATCGCTTTCGGACGCAGCGGTGACAAAGGCGACAACGTCAACATCGGTGTAGCCGCCCGCGATCCGGACTTCGAGCCGATACTTCACGCTCAGGTCACGGTTCGGCGCGTTGCCGAGTTTCTCGGACACTACGACGCACGTCGTGTCGAGCGATTTCTTCTTCCCGGCAGTCACTCCCTGAATTTCGTCCTGCACCAAGCGCTGGGTGGAGGCGGCACGACATCCCTCCGCATCGATCCACAGGGCAAGGCGGCTGCCCAGCAGCTGCTGGAGTTACCGGTATGGGTTCCGGAGTCGCTGCTGCACCATCCGGCGCTCGCACGGATCCCCGAGGTTGATGCTGCCCACAGCGAAAGGACCCCCAATGCAGTTGACGCCTGAGCACGACGCGTTCCGAGCCAGCGTACGGCGATTCGTCGATGAGCGGATCAATCCCCATGCCGACGAATGGGAGCAGGCAGGGATGATGCCCCTGCACCAGATCTTCAAAGAGATGGCAGATCTCGGCATGCTCGGCCTCGAATACGATCCGGCATACGGCGGTCAAGGCGCTGACCCGTCATTCACCATGGTCCTGTCCGAGGAGATGGGCCACTGCTCCCTGGGGGCATTCGGTATGGCTCTCGGCGTACAGGTCGCCATGGCGACACCCTCGTTGCACGAACACGGAAGCGACGAGTTGAAATCGGAATACCTGGCCCCGGCCATGCGGGGCGAGATGGTCGCCGCCATCGGGGTCACCGAACCGGACGCGGGATCCGACGTGGCGGGCATCCGCACCCGGGCACGTCGCGACGGCGACGACTGGGTGATCAACGGCTCCAAGATGTACATCACCAATTCGCTTCAGGCCGACTGGATCTGCACGTTGGTTAGGACATCCGACGAGGGCGGCCACCGCGGAATGAGCCAGATCATCGTTCCCACCGATACCCCTGGGTTCAGCGTGGCCAAGAAGCTGGACAAGCTCGGTATGCGTGCCTCCGACACCGGCTTGCTGAGCTTCGACGAGGTCCGGGTGCCGGTGCGTAACACCGTGGGTGAGGTCGGACGCGGCTTCCAACAGCAGATGGTGCAGTTCGTCATCGAACGCACCTGGGCGGTCTTCTATACATACGTCGGTTGCGCTGAAGCCCTCGAGCGCACCAAAGCCTATGCTCAGCAACGCTCTGTCTTCGGAGCTCCGCTGGCTGCCAACCAGTACCTGCAGTACACCTACGCCGAACTCGCGGCGGAAGTCGACCTTCTGCGCCAGTACTCGCACGCGATCGTCGAGGCGATGATGGCCGGTGAGGTCCCCACGCGGATGGCGACGATCGCCAAGTACAAATCGGGTCGGTTGGCCCGCCAGGTCAGTGATTGGTGCATGCAGGTTCACGGCGGAATCGGCTACATCGAGGAAACCTGGACGGCCCGGTTCCTCCGGGATATGCGGCTGCAGAGCATCGGCGGAGGTGCCGACGAAGTGATGCTCAGGGTTCTGTCCTCGATGGACGGGTTCGTCGGATGACCACGGGCGGCGGCTCCTGCGACGAGATCGTCGTCGGCCGGGCCGATTCGGTCAGCACCATCACCATCAATCGTCCACGCCGCATGAACGCACTGACGTACGACACGATGCTCCAGCTCGGCGACGTCATCGAGACCGAGGCAATCCGTGACGACGTGCGCGCCCTGGTTCTGACCGGTACCGGGGATTGCTTCAGCTCGGGCGCCGATCTGGCATCCGCTTCGAACGCGAACGGATATGAACCCGAAGAGGGTGTGCGCGCCGCGAACCGCATCGTCAGCGCCATCCTCGGCGCAGGGATACCGGTGGTGGCCCGGGTTGCCGGACCCGCCGTCGGGGTCGGCATGCCCATTGCCCTGGCCGCGGACCTGGTCATCGCGAGCGAGAACGCCTACTTCATGTTGGCTTTCACCAAGATCGGTCTGATGCCGGACGGCGGCGCGTCACTGCTGGTGACCGCGTCGATCGGGCGGGCGCGGGCCCTGAGCCTGGCTTTGCGGGCCGAACGGCTGCCGGCCAGAGCTGCCGCGGACATGGGCTTGATCGACCGGACGGTACCGGGCGAACAGCTCGACGACGCGGTGCGGCAAGCAGTGGATCATTTCGTTTCCGGTCCACGGAAGGCCTTCGCGTTGACCAAGCGTGCCATCAACTCCGCTGCCCTCGATTTGCTGTCCGCCGCAATGGACCGGGAGGTCGACGGGCAGTCGCATCTGCTGCGTTCGCGCGACTTCCTTGAAGGAGCCTCGGCGATGCTGCAGAAGCGTTCGCCCACATTCACCGACTGAACCGCGCACACGCGCCCGAGTATCTGACCAGAAAGGAGGCCACGATGGGGTTCTCGCAGCCGACGTTGCCGAGTTTTGACACGAAGGATTTCTTGGCTCGTCCATACCTGGAGCGGATCAAGCTCGGGACGTTGTTCTGGGGTGAGTCGGGTTACGGCTTACCCAAGGTCGTCATCGTGGTCTACTTCGCGAAGCTCATGGCGCTCTACGTCGTCGGAGGCGTCGCCGTGGCCACGCTGACCTCGGGTCTGAATCCGTTGGACCTGGCGTCGTGGTGGCCGGAGTTCATCGTCTACCAGAAGCTCGTCCTGTGGACGGTGCTGCTGGAGGTCTTGGGTATCGGCGGGGCGTGGGGTCCGCTGTCGGGACACCTCAAGCCGCGGGTCGGTGGCTACCTCTACTTCGCGCGGCGCCGCACGATCCGTCAGCCGCCGTGGCCGGATCATGTGCCGTTGACTCGTGGCGATGAGCGGACTGCCGTCGACGTCGGGCTGTATCTGGTGTTGATCGTGAGTCTGGTTGTGGCGCTGGTGTTGCCGGGGGAGGGGACCGGTGATCTGCCTGTCGAGCACGGTTTGGTGCGGCCGTGGAGTGTGGTGCCGGCGGTGGTGTTGCTGGTGTTGTTGGGCTTGCGGGACAAGGTGGCGTTCCTGGCGGCGCGTGGTGAGCAGTATCTGCCCGCGTTGATCTTCTTTTCCTTCTTCCCGCCGGTCGACATGGTGGTGGCGGCCAAGCTGTTGATCGTGTTGGTGTGGGTGGCTGCCGGGGTGTCGAAGCTGACGAAAAACTTCGCGTTCGTCATCCCCCCGATGATGTGCAATGCGCCGTGGATGCCGCGGCGGATCAAGCCGATCTTCTTCCGTTCTTATCCCGAGGATCTGCGGCCGTCACGGCCGGCGGCGATGATCGCGCACGTGCTGGGGACTTTCGTGGAGATCATCACCCCGCTGGTGCTGCTGTTGTCGACCAACAAGTGGGTGACCCTGGCGGCGGTGGTGCTGATGATCGGTTTCCACCTGACCATCATCGCGACCTTTCCGGCGGCGAATCCGTTGGAATGGAACGCGTTGTTCATGTACATCACCGCGTTCTTGTTCCTCACCTTCCCTGCCGGGGACGGTTTCGGGGTTCTGAATATGAATCCCTGGCTGTTGGTGTTGTGTGTGGTGGGTCTGACGTTCTTCCCGATCCTGGGCAATCTTCGTCCCGATCTGGTGTCGTTCCTTCCCGCGATGCGCCAATACGCCGGGAACTGGTGCACCAGCATCTGGGCGTTCGCCCCGGGCGCCGAGCACAAGATCGACGACCACGTCGTCAAGCCCGCCCTGACCATCCGCCGCCAGCTGGTCGCGGCAGGATTGGGCGACAACGCAGACTTCACCGCCGGGATCTCTACATGTTTCCGCTCGCTCCATGCGCACGGACGGGCGCACAATTCGCTGCTGTTGTGCACGCTCGGTCCCGACATCGACACCTACGGCATGTTCGACGGCGACCAGATGGCCGGCGTGTTGCTCGGCTGGAACTTCGGGGACGGGCACCTGTACGGCCCGCGGTTGATCGAGGCGGTGCAGCGGCGGTGTCACTTCGAGCCGGGGGAGTGGATCATCACCTACATCGAGTCGCAACCTATCCACAGGCAGTCCCAGGAGTATCTGGTGATCGACGCGGCGGTGGGTGTGATCGAACGCGGCAGAGTCCGCATCGATGACCTGATCTCCGAACAACCCTGGATTCCGAACGGCCCGGTTCCGTTCGAGGTGACCTGGCGCCGCGCCGGCTACGAACGAATTCGCCATGCCGCCGAATCGACTGGTGGAGCCGGACCGGTAGCCGACGGCAACACATCTCGATAAGCCGATTTCCCGTAATGCCCAACTCAACGCGGGTGCGGAACAGCGCGACTGCCTCACGTCCCGCACGACCTGAAGTCAGCTAACACATGGAGGTCCGATGAAAACAAAAGGTGCATTGGTCTGGGAGCTCAATGAGCCATGGACCATCGAGGAGATCGAGATCGGCGACACGCAGAGGGACGAGGTCAAGATCCAGATGGAAGCGTCGGGGATGTGCCACTCCGACCTCCACATGACCAGTGGCAAGCTGCCGATGGGCGGGGTCCCGATCCTCGGAGGACATGAAGGTGCGGGCATCGTCACCGAGGTGGGACCTGGCGTGGAGGGTATCGCGCCCGGTGATCACGTGGTGCTTTCCTTCATCCCGTCCTGCGGCAGCTGCCCGTCATGTCAGGCCGGGCTGCGCCACTTGTGCGATCTCGGCGCCAAGCTGATGGCCGGGCCGGCGATATCGGATGGCACCTTCCGTATCCAGGCGAAGGGCCATGACGTCTACCCGATCTCGGCGCTGGGCACATTCTCTCCCTACATGGTGGTCCACAAGAGCTCGGTGGTGAAGATCGACAACGACATACCCTTCGAGCTCGCCTGCCTGGTCGGTTGTGGGGTGACCACCGGCTACGGCTCTGCTGTCCGCGTCGGCGACGTCAGGCCCGGTGACGATGTTGCCATCATCGGTGTAGGCGGCGTCGGCACGGCGGCGCTGCAGGGGGCGGTGAATGCCGGCGCTCGCTACATCTTCGCGATCGATCCGGTGGAGTGGAAGCGGGACCAGGCGCTGAAGTTCGGCGCCACACACGCCTATCCAGACGCTGGGTCCGCATTCGAAGGCATCGCGGAACTGACGTGGGGGCTGATGGCGAAGAAGGTGATCGTCACCACCGGTGACCTGGACGGCGCCGACCTCGACACCTATATGTTCCTGACCAGCAAGGGCGGCACCTGCGTGTTGACCGCCATGGCCCCGATGGCCGAGACGAACGTCTCGCTGAACCTGGCCTTGCTCACGCTGATGCAGAAGAACGTGCAAGGTGCCCTCTTCGGAGGGTGCAACCCCCACTATGACATTCCGCAGCTACTGAGCATGTACAAAGCCGGCAAGCTCAATCTGGACGACATGCTGACCCGCCAGTACCGGCTCGAACAGATCAACGAAGGCTATCAGGATCTGTTGGAAGGAAAGAACATTCGCGGGGTGATTCGATACACCGACGCCGACCGCTAAGAGATTTCGCAGAAACGGGTCACCAGTGGTGACGCGGGCCGCCGACAAGTAGATCGTTCGAGGAAAGTGAGCACACCGATATGCGTACCGTAGTCGTGGATGCACCACGCAGCATCAGCGTCGACAATCGTCCGGATCCGGTGTTGCCGGGACCCGACGCAGCGATCGTCCAGGTCAGCGCCGCCGGCATCTGCGGATCCGACCTGCACTTCTACGAGGCGGACTTCCCACTGCCCGGGCCGGTCGCGCTCGGCCATGAGGCAGTCGGCGTCGTGGTGGACGCGGGACCGGACGTACACAGCGTCAAAGTCGGTGACCATGTCATGGTGTCGTCGGTGACGGGGTGCGGTGCGTGCCCTGGATGTGCAACCCGCGATCCGGTGATGTGCCACCAGGGCTTTCAGGTCTTCGGTAGCGGGGTCCTCGGAGGGGCGCAGGCTGAACTGCTTGCGGTACCCGCGGCCGACTTCCAACTGTGCAAGGTGCCGGACGGGATCAGCGTCGAACAGGCACTGCTGCTCACCGACAACCTTGCGACCGGATGGGCAGGGGCCAGGCGCGCCGACTTTCCGCTCGGCGGCACCGTCGCAGTGTTCGGACTTGGCGCCGTCGGTCTGTGCGCACTGCGTAGCGCGTTCGCTCAAGGAGCCGCAACCGTGTTCGCCGTCGATCAGGTCGACGGCCGATTGCAGCGCGCTGCGCAGTGGGGTGGCACGCCGATCGCGGTACCTGCCGCGCAGACCATTCTCGATGCCACCGGCGGGTGCGGAGTGGACGCCGTGATCGATGCGGTCGCCACGGATGCGTCCATGACCGACGCCCTCAATGTGGTACGCCCAGGGGGCACGGTTTCTGTGATCGGCGCGCATGACATGCAACCTTTTCCGTTCCCCGCACTGGCCGGCCTCATGCGCAGTGTCACTTTCCGGTTGACCACGGTACCGGTGCAGAGCACCTGGCCGGAGTTGATTCCGCTGCTGCAGTCCGGTCGGCTGGACGTGGACGGCATCTTCACGACCACTCTGCCTCTGGATGATGCGGCGCAAGGCTACGCCATCGCCGAGTCCCGATCCGGCGATGAGGTCAAAGTCGTGCTGAAGCCTTGACATCGGCTTGTTCGGAACACGTTGTCACTACCGGAAAGAGCGCTCCCATTATGGACACCACACTCGCCCGCGAGCATCATGAAGCGATTACGCCACCGGCTGAGTTCGTCGAGCAGGCGAATGCCACTGCCGACCTGTATGCGCGTGCCGAGGCCGACCGCTTGGCGTTCTGGGCCGAGCAAGCCCAGCGCCTGCACTGGGACACACCCTTCGGCCAGGTGCTGGATTGGTCGCAGCGTCCCTTCCCGAAGTGGTTCATCGGTGGGGCGCTGAACGTCGCCTACAACTGTGTCGATCGGCATGTGGAGGCCGGCGTCGGTGACCGGGTCGCCATCCACTGGGAAGGTGAGCCGGTCGGTGACAGCCGGACGCTGACCTATTCACAGCTGCAGGCTGAGGTCTGCAAAGCGGCCAACGTCCTGAGCGAGCTCGGACTCGTCGCCGGCGACCGTGTCGCGATCTACATGCCCATGCTGCCCGAGGCGATCGTGGCGATGCTGGCATGCGCGCGGCTCGGAGTGGTGCACAGTGTGGTGTTCGCCGGGTTCTCTTCTGCGGCGCTGCGCGCCCGGATCGAGGATGCCGAGGCCAAACTGGTCATCACCGCCGACGGTCAGTACCGCCGCGGAAAGCCGGCATCGCTGAAAGGTGCTGTCGACGAGGCAGTCTCGGATCTCAACTTCGTCGACCACGTTCTTGTGGTGCGCCGCACCGGCGTTGACGTCGCTTGGACCGACGGTCGCGACCTCTGGTGGCACGAGACAGTCCAGCACGCGTCGCAGGATCACACGCCATCGTCATTCGATTCCGAGCATCCGTTGTTCGTGCTGTACACGTCGGGCACGACCGGCAAGCCCAAGGGAATCGTGCACACCACCGGCGGATACCTGACCCAAACGTCCTATACCCACTTCAACGTTTTCGACGTCAAGCCCGAGACGGACGTCTACTGGTGTACGGCCGACATCGGCTGGGTGACGGGGCACTCTTACCTCGTCTACGGTCCGCTCTCCAACGGCGTCACACAAGTGGTCTATGAGGGCACACCGACCTCGCCAACCGAGCACCGCCACTTCGAGATCATCGAAAAATACGGCGTCACCATCTATTACACTGCTCCGACGCTGATACGGAGCTTCATGAAGCTGGGCCGGGCGATCCCGGACGCGCACGACCTGTCCAGTCTGAGGCTGTTGGGTTCGGTCGGTGAACCGATCAATCCGGAGGCCTGGCGCTGGTATCGCAAAGTCATCGGCGCGGACAGGACCCCCATCGTCGACACCTGGTGGCAGACCGAGACCGGGGCCATCATGATCTCCCCGCTACCCGGAGTCACCGCGACGCGGCCGGGCTCGGCGATGGCCCCGCTGCCCGGCATCTCGGCGAAGATCGTCGACGACAGCGGAGAACAGCTACCTCCCGGCGCCGACCACGGGGAGCAGGCCACCGGATATCTGGTGCTCGACCAACCCTGGCCTTCCATGCCCCGCGGTATCTGGAAGGATCCGGAACGGTTCGAAGAGACATACTGGTCGCGGTTCGCCGAGGAGGGCTGGTATTTCGCGGGAGACGGCGCTCGCTATGACTCCGACGGAAACATCTGGGTGTTGGGGCGTATCGACGATGTGATGAACGTGTCGGGACACCGAATCTCGACTGCGGAGGTCGAATCGGCACTGGTGGGCCACTCCCACGTTGCCGAGGCCGCGGTGGTCGGCGCCTCCGACGAGCAGACAGGACAGGCCATCTGCGCGTTCGTCATCCTGGAGTCCAGTGCGGTCGATTACCCCCGGGACCAGATGGTCGACGAACTTCGCGCCGAAGTGGCACGTGAGATCTCACCCATCGCCAAACCGCGCGAGATTCATGTGGTACCGGAGCTACCGAAGACGCGCAGCGGCAAGATCATGCGGCGGCTGTTGCGAGACGTGGTCGAGAAGCGGGAGCTCGGCGATACGTCGACGCTGGTCGACCCGGGTGTGTTCGAGGCGATCCGGTCCGAAGATTCCACTGGTGCAGGATCCCCTGCCTGAACCGATGATGCGGCCGGTGGGCTACCGCGATGAGGTCTTGGTCAGGGGTGCACTGTTGGCGGCCGAGGTCGCGCGTCGCCGGCTCCGCTGGGGAGCCGGCGACTCCGCCGTCGCCTTCGTACGGCTGTGCGTTTCGACCTCAGAGCGGAGTACGGGTGCGACCCAGCGTCGCAGGTAAGCCCGCAGCACGTCCCCGGTCCTGACCTCACCCGGGTTGACCATGTAAAGCTCGATGATCCGCAGCAGGTATTCGCCGACTTCCTCCAGCTCGACGTCGCCCATTCCCACCGCCGACCAGTCCACGTCGAACCGCTGCAGCATGTCTCGGTAGAACTGGTAAGACTCCTGGGAGGTGATCCGCTTCGTGGCCCGTGAGAGGTCGTACGTGAAGAACAGCCGGATACCTCGTTCCTTCTCTTCGGCCAGCGAGTCCAAGGTGTAGGCCAGAGCTTCCAGCATGGTCTCCACCGGGTCCGTCATCCCGGCCATATGCTCGGCGACCCGGTCGGAGAATCGGACCGCAGACCTGACGGCCACCGCTTCGAGCAGCGCGCCGGTGCCGGGGAAATAGTTGTAGACGGTCTGCCGGGAGATGCCCAGCGCGCGAGCCACCTTTGCGACGTGGAAGTCCCCCTCCTCGTCTTCGATCACCTGGTCGGCCGCGTCGAGTATCCGCTCGATCGCCTCTTCGTCCGTTGATGGAGTCGAACCACCCCAGCCATGAGTTCGCATCGTGGCTATCGCGACCGAGTCTGAGGAAAGTGCCGACTGTGCATATTTGCGATTGTGTTTGCGCCTTTCGGCGCTGTCAAACCGACCTTCGGGGCGTGTCGGGGCTGTTGTGGTGGCTGGACAGCGTTGACATGGGTGTCCACTCGTCTTTAGGATCCGTTTCATTGTCCTCGGCGGTGGTCGGGGTTTGGGACTTGGCAGGGTGGCCATGGCTGCGTTCTGCCGGTGGTGTGGAAAGGGCGTGGTGGGTGTGTCGGATGTGAAGTTCCGGAAGATGAGTTTTGATATTGATGAGTCGGTGCCGTTTCAGTGGCATCCGGGTAATCCGGCGGCGGGGGTGATGGCCAATGCGATCTCGTTTATTGCGGTGGGGTTTGAGCGTTACATCGTGTTGGCGGTCAAAGAGGCGCTGAAGAACGGTATTGCGGATCCGGAGTTGCGGGCTGAGGCTGAGGTGTTCTTGGCTCAGGAGTCGCAGCATTCGGCGGCGCATCGTCGTCATGTGAAGGCGCTCAGTGCGAGTTATCCGGGGTTGTCGGGTGTGTTGGATCGGGTGATCGAGTCTTATGAGCGGTTGTATGCGGCGGAGGATTTGAAGTTTCACTTGGCGTATGTGGCCAATATCGAGGCGTCGTTCCCGCCGATTTTCAGTTTTTTCATCGAGCGCCGTGATGTGTTGTACAGCGGTGATGCGCGGGTGGCGTCGTTGTTTCTGTGGCATTACATCGAGGAGATCGAGCATCGCAGTTCGGCCGACATCATCTATGAGGGGGTGGTGGGTAGTCGGCGGTATCGGTTGTCCACGGTGAGGCGGACGTGGCGGCATCTGGGGGAGGTGCTTGACATCGTCGTTGATGGGTTTGCCGATCATGTGCCGGCCGCGGAGATCGGAATCGATGCGCAGGGGTTCCGTCGGGTGGTTTCGCCGAACGAGGTGATTTATCGGGTTCCGTTGCTGCGCAGGTTGTTTGCGCCCAGGGAGCCGCAGTTGTTGGCGGGGGTGTCGACGTTGCGGTTGGTGAAGATGTTGGTGGGGGTGGTGCTCTCGCAGATGCCGGGCCGTCATCCCAAGGATTTCCCGGTGCCGCAGTGGTATCACACCTGGATGCTCGATTACGCCGCGGGTAAGGACATGGCCCACTACTACGGCGCCGCGTGACCCCGCACACCGACAGCACACCAAGGCTTAGCTGAAAGCGATGGGCTGTAGCCACGATGTTGCCCGGCGGCGTCGTGGCGGCGCATGCGTTGATTTCGCATGAATTGCATCGTCTGAGCGTCGGCGACGATCTAAAGGAGATCCACTGTGTCCACCGCGAACTCGCCACGGGTAGCCATCATCGGCGCCGGCATGTCGGGCATCTGTATGGGCGTCAAACTCCAGGACGCCGGCATCCGCTCTTTCGTCATCTTCGAGCAGTCGTCCGAAGTGGGCGGCACCTGGCGCGACAATACGTACCCGGGCCTGCACTGCGATATGCCGTCTCGCTACTACTCCTACTCGTTCGCGCCGAACCCGGAATACTCTCGGGTGCTCCCGCCGGCCGCCGAGATCCAGGACTATCTGGTACGCGTCACCAGTCAGTACGGGCTGCGCAAGCGGATTCGACTCGCCACGCCGGTCGAAGCAGCCCGCCATCGCGATGGTCAATGGTGGATCACGACCGCGGCGGGGGACGAGCCGTTCGACGTATTGGTGCTGGCGACCGGCGTGCTGCGAGTGCCCCGGCTGCCCGACATCCCCGGCATCGACACCTTCGCCGGTCCGGCGTTTCACTCGTCGCGCTGGGATCACTCGGTGACCCTCGCCGACAAGAGGATCGGGCTGATCGGAACGGGCTCCACCGGCGTGCAGATCGTTTCGGCGCTCGGCGGCAAGGTCCGCCAACTGAAGGTGTTCCAGCGTTCCCCGCAATGGGTGTTTCCGGGCTCAAATCCGCATTACGGGCCCTGGACCAAGGCCGCTCTCAGACGCTGGCCGACGCTGGCCCGTCCGGGGTATCGGTTCTGGGGACTCGCCGTGCGGCGCGGTCCGGGGCGTGCGCCGATCCGCCCGTCTGTGCAACGCCACGTGATCAGTGCTCTCTGCCGCTGGAATCTGAAACTGTCGGTGCGCGACCGAGATCTGCGTACGAAGCTGACTCCCAAGGACGAGCCGCTGTGCAAACGGCTGATCCTCGGCCCCCGCTACTACACCGCGATCCAGCAGCGTGGCGTCGAGGTGGTGACCGAGCGGATCGATCGCATTGAACCCCGCGGTGTCGTGACCGCCGACGGACGCCTGCACGAGCTCGACGTGCTGGTGTATGCAACTGGCTTCGACGCGCGTGCCTATCACCAACCGATGCAGGTCTTCGGGGAGAACGGCGACAGCCTGGCCGACGTGTGGTCAGACGGGGCGCGGGCCTATCGGTCGGTCGCGGTTCCCGGATTCCCGAACATGTTCATGATGCTGGGTCCGCACTCGCCGTTGGGAAACCAGTCGCTCATCCCGGCGGCCGAGGATCAGGCCAACTACGCGCTGTGGTGGATCAAACACATCCGAGACGGACGATTGGCCAGCACCGTGCCCACCGAGGAAGCGACTGCGCACTACAACGAGCTTGTCAAAGCCGCGTTGCCCAAGACCAGTTGGGTCGGTGGGTGCAACAGCTGGTATCTCGGCAAGGACGGACTTCCGGAGCTCTTTCCGTGGGAACCCGAACGCCATACCGAACTGCTGCGTGATCCAGTGGTCGGCGACTTCGACGTCCGCCAGGCCCCAGCCTGATTCATCCGGCGAGGCCCGACACCGCCCCCCACCATTTCCCTCCCGACAAACCAAAGGAAGACACATGGCCGATGACAATGCAACAGTGCGGGGCTCGGACCTGGTTGGTCGGGCGCTGACTGATCAGGGTGTGACCGACCTGTTCTTCATGATGGGTATCGGTGGGCCGCACTCACCTCCGGTGCGATCGTGTATCGAGGCCGGCATCTCGACCTATTACGTGCGTCACGAGGAAGGCGCGGCCATGGCCGCCCACGCTTACAGCCGGCTGACCAAGCGGCCGGGCGTGTGCTGCACACCTTTGGGACCAGGCACCACGAACGCGCTGACGGGTCTCACGAACGCCCTGCTCGATGCAGCTCCGGTGGTTCTGATCGGTGGTGGGCCCAGCCGCGGTGACTGGGGGTTGGAGGCGTACCAGGAACAGGACCAGATGTCGATGTTCCGCCCGGCCTGCAAGAACGTGCACCGAATCGAGCTCGCCCGACGGATCCCCGAGGTCTTGGCGATCGCATTGAAGGAAGCCAACAGCGGCCGCAAGGGACCCGTGTACGTCGAGATTCCCAACGACGTGCTCTTCGAAGAGGTCGACCCGGCCTTGATCGACTGGCCGGCACCGGCAGCGCCCCCCGCCCGCGCCGCGGCTCCCGAGGCCGAGCTCGATGCAGCGGTCGCGCTGATTCGTGCCTCCGAGCGGCCCCTGCTGTTGACCGGCAGTGGCATCGTCTGGGCCGACGCGGCCGCACAGCTGGCGAAGTTCGTGGACGCCACCGGCATCCCCCTGGTGACCACCCCCCAGACACGCGGCATCGTCCCTGAGGACCACCCTCTGAGCCTGGTCGCGTCGCGTAACCGCGCACAGCGCGACGCGGATGTCGTCGTTTCCGTTGGTACGAGGGCGAACTGGCTCAACGGTCACCTGCGTCCGCCCCGCTTCGCCGCCGACACACGGTTCGTCGTGGCCAACATCGATGCCGATGAAATCGGCCGTGGTCGCGTTCCCGAGGTCGGCGTGGTTGCCGATGCCGGGGTTTTTCTCGATCAGCTCGCCGAGCGCCTCGCCGTCGCCGGCGGCATCAGCGACGCGGCCCGGTCCTGGGCCGACGACCTGGTGATGAAGGATCTGGCCAAAGAACCCGATCGTGAGACCCTCAGTGACGCCATCCCCATCGCTCCGTTGCGCCTGTGTGAGGAGGTTCGCCGCTGCCTCCCCCGCGATGCGGTGTTCATCGTCGACGGACACGAGACGTTGGAGTTCGCCCGTCGGTGGATTCCGAGCTTGTCTGAGGCCAACTACATGACGAGCGGACCGAACGGCTGCATGGGTGTGGGGGTGCCGTTCGCCCTCGGCGCCAAGGTCGCACGCCCGGACCGTCCCGTCTTCGTCCTCATGGGCGATGGTGGAGTCGGTTGGCACGGGATGGAATACGACACCCTGATCCGGCACGAGCTGCCTATGGTCGGTGTTGTGTTCAACAACGCAGGATTCACTGCACGCCCTGCCGCTGCGGGTACGGGACGCGAGCTCGGCTACCAACGTTATGACCTGATGGTGGCAGGCTTCGGAGGCCACGGCGAATTCGTCGAACGACCGGAGGACATCGCACCGGCCTTGCAGCGTGCCGTCGACTCGGGCAAGCCCGCACTGGTGAACGTCTGTGTGGACCCCGATGCGCAGGCTGGCGGTGGACTTCTGACCCAGCTCGGATCTGAAAAGGCCGCTCGATGACCGAGACCCCGGGCACGCAACCCGAGGGATTACGAAGGACGTTCACGATGCGCTCTCAGCGGATTGATCCCATCGCTTCCGCGGTACGTGGAAAGGTCGCCCTCGTCACCGGCGGGGCCTCCGGTATCGGGGCTGCGCTTGTCGCTCGACTGGCTGATGCCGGCGCCGAGGTGTGGATCGCCGATCGTCAGCTTGACTCCGGCGAACGACTTGCCCGTCGCCTGCGTCGGCTGGGCGGCATCGCCCACGCAGTCGAATTGGACGTTCGTGACGCCGCGGCATTCCAGGGCGTCGTCGACGAAGTCGTGAAGAAGTCTGGGCACCTCGACTACCTGTTCAACAACGCCGGCATCGGCGTCGGCGGCGAGGTGGACTCCTATACCCTGGCCGACTGGACCGACGTCTTCGACGTGAACCTGCTCGGGGTGGTGCACGGCATCCAAGCTGCTTACCCGGTCATGATCAAGCAGGGCCACGGGCACATCGTCAACACCGCTTCGATGTCCGGTCTGATCCCAAGTCCCGGTATGGCGAGTTACTCGGCCAGTAAGCACGCCGTGGTCGGGCTCTCGAAGGCTCTGCGGATCGAGGCTGCTCGGCACGGGGTCACCGTGACAGCGCTGTGTCCCGGCGTGATCAAGACGCCGATTCTGACGGGCGGCGCTTACGGCCGCGGACGACCGAACGGCAAGGGCGGCAAGGAATTCTTCGGCCTGCCCAAAGGTTTCCGTCCGATGGCACCCGAGCCCTTGGCTGAGCGCGCGCTTCGTGCCGTCGTCCGCCGCGATGCGATCGCCGTCATGCCGGCGTCATGGAAACCGTCGTGGTACCTGGAGCGGTTCTCGCCTGGACTTTCCCTGCGATTCGTCGAAGCCGTCGCACGGTCCACCAGGCCACAGCAACCCTGAGGCGTCGGGTTTGTCGACCTGCCGGCACGACGATCACCGATACTCGCGTCACGGTTTTGCGGCGTCACCGTCGTGATTCCCGCGAATGAGAGTGGTTGCCCGATAACGGGAGAGCACTTCAGCCTCCTGTGTGGGCAGTGGTTGGACAGGTATTGCATGTGTGTCCACTCGGGGGTTACATTCGGGGTGTCCCGTCGATGAGGAGGGTTGGTTTCTGTGTTTGATGTGGTGATTCGTGGTGGTCGTTGGTTCGACGGGACGGGTTCGGGGTCGGCGGTGCGTGATCTCGGTATTCGGGATGGCCGGGTGGTGGCGGTGTCGGAGTCGCCGTTGGAGGTGGGGGAGGCCTCGACGGTGATCGATGCTGGGGGTAAGTGGGTGATGCCGGGGATTATTGATATTCATACCCATTACGATGCGGAGGTTTTGGCGGCGCCGTCGTTGTCGGAGTCGGTGCGTCATGGGGTGACCACGATTTTGATGGGGTCGTGTTCGTTGTCGACGGTGCATGTGGATGCCGTCGAGGCGGCGGATCTGTTCGGTCGGGTGGAGGCGATCCCGCATGACAGTGTGGTGTCGATCGTGTCTGAGCATAAGGATTGGGATTCGGCGGGGCAGTATGCGGCGGCGTTGGAGTCGTTGCCGTTGGGTCCGAATGTGGCTGCTTTTATCGGGCATTCGGATGTGCGTACGGCGGTGATGGGGCTGGATCGGGCCACGCGTAAGGATGTGCGTCCGAGTGCGGCGGAGTTGGCGTTGATGGAGTCGATGGTCACCGAGGCCCTGGATGAGGGTTTTGTGGGGATGTCGTCGCAGCAGTTGTTGTTCGACAAGGTCGATGGGGATGTTGCGCGGTCGCGGACGTTGCCTTCGACCTATGCGCGGGCGCGGGAGTTGGCGCGGTTGCGTGGGTTGGTGCGCTCTTATGGTCGGGTGCTGCAGTCGGCTCCGGATATCACTCATCCGTGGGATGTGGTGTTGCAGGCGTTGCGGTCCTCGCGGTTGGGGCGGGGTGCGGCGTTGAAGACGAGTTTGTTGGCTGCTGCGGATGCGAAGTCGTTGCCGATGGCGTCGGCGTATTTCCGGACGTTGGCGCGGGTGGCCAACGCGTTGGGTGGGGATTTCCGGTTTCAGCATTTGCCGGTGCCGTTCGAGGTGTATGCCGATGGTATTGATCTGGTGATTTTCGAGGAGTTCGGTTCGGGTGCGGCGGCGCTGCATCTGAAGGAGGAAGTGGAGCGCAACGAACTGCTCGCCGATGAGGGTTATCGGCGGTGGTTCCGCAAGAATTACGACGCGAAGTTCGGTCCGCGGGCCTGGCATCGGGATTTCTTCGATGCTGAGATTGTGGCGTGTCCGGATGAGTCGGTGGTGGGGTTGTCGTTCGGGGCGGTGGGGCAGCGCCGCGGGGTGCATCCGGTGGATGCCTATCTGGACTTGGTGCTCGAGCACGGGAAGAAGCTGCGGTGGCGCACCACGATCTCGAATCACCGTCCGCAGGTGTTGCGGAAGTTCGCCCAGGATAAGGGCGTTCAGATGGGGTTCTCCGATGCCGGGGCGCATCTGCGCAACATGGCATTTTACAACTGTGGGTTGAGATTGTTACGCCATGTGCGGGATGCCCAGCGTCGCGGTCAACCGTTCATGAGTGTCGAACAGGCGGTGCATCGGTTGACCGGGGAGCTCGCGGATTGGTACGGCCTGGATGCCGGGCATCTGCGGGTGGGTGATTGGGCTGATGTGCTCGTCGTTGATCCCGAGCGTCTTGATCGCAGCCTTGATGACTATCACGAGGCTCCGGTGGAGGCCTATGGTGGGCTCTCGCGGATGGTCAACCGTAATGACGCCACGGTGAGCGCGGTGTTGGTCGCCGGGCAGGTGGTGTTCCGCGACGGTCAACCCACCGAGGTGTTGGGTTCTCGGCGCACGGGTAGCTTCCTGCGCGCTGACCGGCCCCGCAGCCCGCTGCCGGCCCCCGTCGCTACCGGTGGGGCAGCGTGACCAGCACCACCGCACCCGAACACCTCGACCTGTCGTAGTTCTCATGTCGAGCGCAGGGGTTTTCATACAACTGCTTGGGCCGTTTCAGGTTCTCGCGTTGGGGCAACCGGTTTCGCTGCGGCCGGGCGGCAAGGCCGAAAAGCTGCTCGCGTGCCTGGCCCTGCAACCCCGTGTCGGGGTGTCGCGTGATTGGCTTCTGGAGCACATCTGGCCGAACTCGGCGACGACACTCGCCGGACCGTGTTTGAACACCTTGATGCATTCGCTCAAGGACCACCTCACCGACGCACTCGCCGGCCAGCCGCCGATTCTGCATATGCACGGTCGATACGCGCTGAATCTGACGGGGGGTGTAGGGGTGGACCTCCTGGACTTTCAGTCGGCCGTGAGCGCCGGGGATCGTCTGCTCGCAGCAGGCTCCACGGCAGCGGCAATCGAATCGTACGAACAGGCAGTAAGTCTCTATCGCGGGGAATTGTCTGCAGGGTCGGACATCTCGGATCTGCTCGAGCGAGAGCGGCTTCGGTCGATCTGCTTGACAGCACTGGCTCGGCTCGCCGACGCACATTTCGATCTCGGGAATCACACGCAGGCCATGAACGTGGTCGCGCGGATACTGGCCATCGACCCCTGCCGCGAAGATGCACATCGCATGGCTATGCGACTGAATGTCCGTCTTGGGGCGCGATCCCAAGCCCTGCGTCAGTACGAGCTCTGCCGCATGATTCTCCAGCAGGAATTGGATGCTGTCCCCGAACCGGCTACCACGCGGCTCGCTGAGCTCATCCGTTCTGATCCCGGACAGGTCTGACCCGGCGTAATACCCCACTCGCATCGAACTATGCAGCCGATCTCGTGTGTGGGCCGATCTGCTTGGTGGCAGCCGATTTCAATGCCCTAGAAGTTCGATGATCTGGATCTGGATCTCGCCGATGACGCCGCCGAGGACGGCCCCTACCGCCACCATCAAGGGCTCGTCGTCTTTGAACACGGGCCGCAGGATCGATTCGTACTCCTCGTCGGTCAGCCCGTTCATCTTCTCGATGATCGTCTTCTCCAGGTCAAGAACACTCGTCGCGTACTCATGGGCCTGCGACATCGTCGAGGGCATACGTTCGAACACCAAATGCACAACGCGGTCCTTGAGCGCCCGGTAGCGTCGGGTGCCGACCACCACGACGACGAGCGGCCCCGCGATGCCGGTCTGTGCGTCGACAGCTGCGTCGACTTCTTTCGCGACGAGCGCAAACAACTTGTCCGCGCCAGGTCCTTTCAAGATGCCTTCGAACAGTATCTCCGGTGAGAAGAGGTCCTCCGCCAATATCCTGGCATAGTCCCGCGTGATCTTGTCACGTTGGGCGTGAAGCAGTCCCTGGAAGCAAAACAGGCCGAGGATCTTCTTCTCACGCATCGGTCGGAAGAGCATGTTCAATGCGACGTAGTCGCTGAGGAAGCCCACCGCGAAGCCGAATGCCGGCATGATCCAGGGGTTCTTGAACAGCGCCCACGCAACCATCTGCACGACCCCGATCAGCAGACCGAAGTAGATACCACTGCGCCGAACGAACGCCATCGCGTCATTGGTCACCCCGCGCATCAGTCTCATCAGCTTGTCTTTGTTGCGCACCAGCGTGGTCACAGCGAGGAATCGGAAGTCGACATATCTGCTCAGATCGGACTTCATCTCGTCGAGGATTCTTTCGACGAGATGAGGTGCCTGGGCGCGGATTCGAGCCCGGATGGCGTCGCGGGCACTGGCCGGCAACGACTCCCACAAGCCGGGCCGGATCTGGGTGGCGAGGTCGCGGGAGATGTCGTCAACAATCTGCGACAGTGGCGTGCGCAGTGCCTCGACAGCATCATCGGCGTCGAAACGGTCCAAGAGCTCTTCGGGCTTGAGCAGGTTGGCTGTCAGCAGTTCAATGGTTTTCGACCCGACTTTTCCGGCGCGTCGCGGCACGATGCCTTGCCAGCCGATCGGCCCGATGCCCTTGAACTCGAGTGGGCGGTAGATCATCTCTACCGCCAGAATCTTGGTGCTCCATCCGACGAAGGCTGCAACAAACGGCATAGACAGGTAGATAAACCAGTACGCGCTGGCGTCTTGCTTGATCTCCTCCCAGCTCTGCACGGCCACCACAAGAGTCGTCACATGCTGTCCTCGCGCATAGTGGCGTCCCAGAGCGCGCGTCCCAAGTCGGACAAGGAAAGTGTCATCTTGTCGACCTTGGCGGCCAGTGGCCCGCGGGCGGCTGCTTTCGAGGCCTCGAGTACTGCTGGTTCTGCCACCAACACCTCGTAATCCTCCTTCAGATCCGGATCCTCCGGGCCGATTCTCACCAATCCCAGGGACAGCAGATGACTGACATAGGCCGGCACCATCTCAGGTAGCGCGACGTTGGCGGTGCGACCGATCAGCGAGGCGTTCTCGAGAACGGCCGGACCGGACCCGCGGCTTCTGGTCCGGTCGTAGACGCTCACCACAGCGGCACGCGAGCCGTCCGACAGCGCACCGATGATCCGGGCCTCATCGGCGACAAGTTGATCGAGGATGTGGCTGAACAACTCTTTCTGGCTGCTCGCGGCGTTCTGATCCAGCGCCCGGTCGAGCAACGTACGCATCCTCGCCGGCAAAGGGTCGGACGGTGCGGCGGGCTGTGCCGGGGTCGGCGTCGGGGCCGATGTGGCGGGCGGATCCCGGTCAGTGTCGGGCAGCAGCTCCAAGAGCATCTCCTCGGTCCGGATACTCGTACGGAGCCAGAAGCGCGCCACCTCCGAAGCGACGCCTAAAAAGCTCCACGGATTTGCGGAATTCCCCATGTCTGAAAGCTAATACCCGACTTTCGGAAAAATTCACCAATCCCGGACTTTCTCGCGCAGACCTGTCCCGCCCTCCACTCGACGAGCACGCGTGCCGGCGCTGCAGCGGTGTCGGCTCGCGTCTACGGCGATCAGCTCTTCACCCGGTTTCGGGACGCCGGTCGCTGCCGGCCGACATTACCTTTGGCAAAGCTCATCCAAACCTCAGAGCTGAACTCAGCAGTTGACGTGCCAAACCTCATGGAGTGCTATGCCGGTCCGACTACAACGGATCAAGGCAAAACGCAGACGAGGTTTTATGACCGAGCGTGAACCGGCCGACAGGCTCTCAGTGAATCGTCACTCAGTGCTCGTGTTGCGCCTCGTAGTAGGACCGAATGGGAAGGTGACGGGCGAAATCGTGGACCCGATGTCGAGCCGACGGGAACGCTTCGTCGATCCCGCGCGCCTTGTCGACGCTGTCAGCGCGTGGATCGAGGACGCACGGCGGAATGGCATTCGGGAATCCGGCGAGGGGGCCCACGACCCCGACGCTCGGTCCGCCCGTTCACGACCGACGCCTGATCGGCCACAGGGGGAGCGCCGTGCTCAATGATTCGGCCGGAGGACACCGACCGCGGGTCGACGAGACTGCTACCGGCGCACGGGTCGAGCACCTGTCTGGGCGGCTGAGATGACAGCATCGTCCGGCCTCCGCGATTACGTCCGGGCGCAGACGCGGCCTGCGGGCGAAGCTGTCGGCGGGTTCGTCCGGATGTGCGTGTTGACCGGTAAAGCCTTGTTCCGGAGCCCATTCCAGATAGGTGAATTCATCGCGCAGGGTCTGTTTCTCCTGCGGGTATCGCTGCTGCCCACGATCGCGGTCTCGATACCGATGACCGTGCTGATCATCTTCATGCTGAACGTCCTGCTGCGCGAGTTCGGCGCGGCCGACGTCTCCGGTGCGGGGGCGGCGCTCGGGGCGGTGACTCAACTGGGGCCGCTGGTGACCGTGCTGGTCGTTGCCGGGGCTGGGTCCACGGCGATCTGCGCTGACCTCGGAGCCCGCACCGTCCGCGAGGAGATCGATGCCATGGAGGTGCTGGGCATCGACCCGATCCACCGTCTGGTGGTGCCCCGCGTGCTTGCCTCGACGTTCGTCGCGATGATGCTGAACGGCGCGGTGATCACGATCGGACTGGTCGGCGGATTCGTCTTCGGTGTCTCGCTGCAGAGCGTTTCGGGCGGCGCCTACCTGGCGACGCTGACCTTGATCACCGGTCTGCCGGAGGTGGTGATCTCCGTGGTGAAAGCCAGCGCCTTCGGCCTGATCGCGGGCTTGGTGGGTTGCTACCGCGGTCTGACGGTGTCTGGTGGCTCAAAGGGGGTGGGCATCGCTGTCAACGAGACGCTGGTCCTCTGTGTGATCGCGCTGTTCGCGGTGAACGTGGTGCTGACCACGATCGGTGTGCGGTTCGGGACGGGTAGCTGAGATGACTGCGTCTACTGTCCTGCGCACGCGGTATCCCCGCACCTACGCCCGCACGGTACGCGTGGCCGGCGCTCCCACCCGTGCGCTCGCCGCCAGCGGGCAGGTGGGTTGGTTTGTCGTGCAGGCGATCACAGCCATCCCCTGGGTTCTGCAGCGCTATCGGCGGGAAACTCTTCGGCTGGTCGCCGAGATCGGGATGGGCACGGGCGCGATGGCCGTCGTGGGGGGCACGATGGCCATAGTCGGCTTCGTCACCTTGTCGGGCGGCTCGCTGATCGCCATCCAAGGGTTCTCCTCGCTGGGCAACATCGGCGTCGAAGCATTCACCGGATTTTTCGCCGCCTTGATCAACGTGCGCGTCGCCGCTCCGGTAGTGGCCGGCGTCGCGCTCGCCGCAACGGTCGGAGCCGGAGCCACAGCAGAACTCGGCGCCATGCGCATCAGTGAGGAGATCGACGCGCTGGAAGTGATGGGCATCAAGTCAATCGCTTACCTTGTGTCCACCCGAATTCTGGCCGGCTTCGCGGTGATCCTGCCGCTGTACGCGTTGGCGCTCATCATGTCGTTTCTGGCCGCACAGATGACCACGACCGTTTTCTATGGGCAGTCGGCCGGCACCTACGAGCACTACTTCCGTACGTTTCTGCGAACCGACGACGTGTTCTGGTCCTTCGTGCAGGCCCTCGTCATCGCGGTCATCGTGATGGTCAACCACTGTTATTACGGTTTCACCGCCACCGGCGGCCCGGTGGGAGTGGGTGAAGCGGTCGGCAAGTCGATGCGGGCGTCGCTGGTCTTGATCGTGTGTGTGGTCCTGTTGGCCGCGTTGGCGCTTTACGGCGTCGACGCGAACTTCAACCTCGCGGAGTGATGGCCGATGACGGCGCCGTTGAATGAATCCAGAAAGCCCCGGTACGTGGCCGTGGGGGCGACGCTGTGGGTGATCGTGGCCATGGTCTTGGGCTTGGTCTTCCTGCAGTTCCGCGGCGACCTCACTCCGAAGACACAGTTGACAATGCTCGCCAACCGAGCGGGCTTGGTGATGGATCCCGGCGCGCGGGTGGCCTACAACGGCGTGGAGATCGGCAAGGTGGGCCGGATCGAGTCGGTCGACGTGGACGGGAAGGCCGACGCCAAGTTCACACTGGAGGTCCACCCGAAGTACATCGAGCTGATCCCAGCCAATGTGCAGGCCAAGATCGTGGCCACCACGGTCTTCGGTAACAAGTACGTATCGTTGACATCACCAGAAAATCCTGCCGCACAGAGTATTTCGAGCCGGGATGTGATCGACGCGACACATGTGACCACCGAGTTGAACACGTTGTTCGAGACGGTGGTGTCGATCATGGAGAAGGTCGATCCGATCAAGCTCAACACCACGCTGACCGCGACTGCACAGGCGTTGGACGGGTTGGGTGAGAGATTCGGCCAATCGATCGTCGACGGTAACGTCATCTTGGCCGATCTGAATCCTCGAATGCCGCAGATACGCTACGACATTCAGCGGTTGGGCGATCTGGCCGACGTTTACACCAACGCGTCCCCGGATCTGTGGGACTTCTTGGACAACGCGGTGACTACCGCGCGCACCCTCAACGAACAACAGAACAGCCTGGACTCGGCGTTGCTGGCGTCGATCGGATTCGGTAACACCACTGCGCCCATATTCGAGGAAGCCGGCCCGTACCTGGTGCGCGGTGTCGAGGATCTGATCACGACCTCGGAGGTGCTCGACCGAAACAGTCCCGCGCTGGTCTGCTGGCTTCGGGCCATGTCCGATCTCCAAGAGCCGGGATTGAAAGTGCTTTCCGGTAATGGTTATGCGTTCCAAGCCGGGTCATCGATTGCCGGCGCCCTGAATCCCTACGTGTATCCGGACAATCTGCCCCGGGTGAACGCCAGAGGCGGGCCAGCGGGCCGGCCGGGGTGTTGGCAAAACACCACCCGAGACCTCTGGCCGGCACCGATGATCGTGATGGACACCGGCGCGTCGGCTGCGCCCTACAACCACTTCGAGATTGGGCAGCCGATCTTGGCCGAATACGTCTGGGGACGCCAGGTGGGGGAGTACACGATCAACCCATGAAACCCACAGGTAATGCCCTCAAGTTCGGCGCCTACTCAGCGGTGCTGTTGTTGTTCACCGCGGTGATCATCGTCGTGTTCGGTCAGGTGCGGTTCGACCGTACGACCAGCTACTCAGCCATTTTCAGCAACGCCAGCAGCCTGCGCAGCGGCCAGTTCGTCCGCGCCTCCGGGGTCGAGGTCGGCAAGGTCTCCAAGGTCGAACTCATCGACGGGGGGCAGGTTCGTGTGCACTTCGATGTCAACCGGTCCCAGCCGCTGTATCAGGGGACGACCGCGTCGATCCGGTACTTGAACCTGATCGGCGACCGCTACCTGGAGCTCAAGCGCGGCGACGACAACAGGCCGCTTCCCGCGGGCGGCACGATCCCGCTGGAGCGCACCGAACCGGCGCTGGACTTGGACGCCTTGATCGGTGGGTTCCGGCCGTTGTTCCGCGCTCTCGACCCGCAGAAGGCCAACACGATCGCTCAGTCGATCATCACGATCTTCCAGGGCCAGGGTGGCACGATCACCGACATCCTCGACCAGACCGCGGAATTCACCTCCACACTGGCCGAGCGCGACCGGGCCATCGGGGAGGTGATCGACAATCTCAACACCGTGCTGGCGACCACCGTCAAACACCAGAAGCAGTTCGACGAGACGATCCGCAACTTCGAGGGTTTGATCTCCGGGCTGAACAACCGTCGTGACTCGATCGCCGACTCGGTAGCCGAGATCAGCGACACCGCCGGCACCATCGCCGACCTTCTCGCCGACAACCGTCCGTTGCTGCACGAGACTGTCCGCAAGCTGGAGACCGTTCTGCAGCCCCAGGCCGACAAGAAAGACGAGATCAACGATCTGATGATCAAGGCCCCACCCGCGTTGCAGAGAATCGGCCGGGTCGGGCTCTACGGCGACTTCTTCAACTTCTACGCCTGCGACATCTCGCTGATGCTGAACGGCCTGCAGCCCGGCGGCCCGGTCCGCACCGTGAAGTTGACGTCGCAGCCGACAGGCAGGTGCACGCCGCAATGAGGGTCCTGACGGAAACGAACCGGCTCCGCAGTGGGCTGATGGGTGTCATCGTCGTGCTGCTGGTTGTCGGGGTGGGGCAGAGCTTCGTCAGCGTGCCGATGCTCTTCGCCACACCGGTGTATTACGCGCAGTTCAAGGACACCGGCGGGATCAATGCCGGCGACAAGGTGCAGATCTCCGGTGTGAACATTGGCCAGGTGCGTTCCATCGAGATCGAGGACGACAAGGTGGTCATCGGGTTCGGGCTCGGCGGCCAGAGGATCGGCGACCAGAGCCGAGCCATGATCCGCACCGATACCCTGCTGGGGCGCCGCAACCTGGCGATCGAGAGCCGGGGTTCGCAGCCGCTGCGACCGAACGGGGTGCTGCCGGTCGGCCAAACCACCACGCCCTATCAGATCTACGACGCGTTCACCGACGTCACTGAAGCCGCATCGGAGTGGGAGCTCGACACGGTCAAGAAATCACTGAACGTGCTCTCCGAGACACTCGACCAGACCGCCCCCCACCTCAGTGAGGCTCTGACAGGAGTCGAACGATTCTCCGACACCATCGGTAAGCGCGACGAGAAGCTCAACCAATTGTTGGCCAATGCCAACAAGGTTGCGACGGTTGTCGGTGACAACAGTGAGCAGATCAACCGACTGCTCGTGAACGCGCAGTCGCTGCTGGGAGCGATCAACGAACGCGGGCAGGCCATCGACTACGTACTGGAACGCGTGAGCGCGATTTCTACGCAGGTCTCGGGATTCATCAGCGACAACCAGAACCTCAATACCGTACTCGAGCAGTTGCGCACGGTCACCGACGTCCTGCGCGAGCGCAAGTTCGAATTGACGCAGGGGCTCGACACGCTATCCGGATATATCGGGGCACTGGGTGAGGGAGTCGCCTCCGGACCGTTCTTCAAGGCCCATCTGAGCAACCTGCTTCCGTACCAGGTGCTGCAGCCATTCGTCGACGCGGCCTTCAAGAAGCGCGGGATCGATCCGGAGAACTTCTGGCGCGGCGCGGGCCTGCCGGCATTCCAGTGGCCCGACCCGAACGGCACGGGGTTCGCCAATGGTGCACCGCCGCCGGCGCCCACGCCGATCGAGGGCACCCCCGAGAATCCGGGGCCCGCTGTGCCACGGGGGGCACCGTGCTCGTACACCCCGCCGGCCGATGGCCTGCCGAGGCCGGATAACCCACTGCCGTGTGCGGATCTGACCGTCGGCCCGTTCGGTGATAATCCGTACGGCCCGAACTACGAGGCGCAGCGGCCGAACGTGGCCACATCCGCACCTGACGCCCACGGGCCGTGGCCGGCGCCCGGTGTGCCCGCGGCAGCTGTTCCCGGACAGTCGTCTCCGAGCGTGCCCGGCGCGCGGGTCCCGCTGCCGCCTGCACCACCCGGCGCCCGCACGGTCCCTCTGCAGCCTCAGCCGTCGCCGCCGGACTTCACGCCCGGGATCGCGCCACTGCCACCTGCTCCGGCAGGGTCGCCCCCGCCGCCGGGACCCGGACCGCAGCCGGCGCCGGCCGGACAACCGCCGCTCCCGGGCAATCCGCCGTTCCTCCCACCGGGATCGCAAGGCTAGGGGCTGATTGATGTCGACGATCTTCAACGTCCGAAACCTGAGGCTGCCGAGTAGTTCTCGTGGTCCTATCATCTTTGGTTGCTTTGTTGTGGTGGTGGTGCTTGTTGCCGGTGTCCTCGGCTGGCAGCTGTACAAGAAGCTGACCACGAACACGGTCATCGCGTACTTCCCTACAACGGTCGCCCTGTATACCGGCGACAAGGTGACGATGATGGGCGTGCAGGTCGGGAAGATCGACGCTATCGAGCCCGCCGGCGACAAGATGAAGGTCACATTTCACTACGCGAACAAGTACAAGGTTCCGGCAGACGCCTCAGCGGCGATTCTGAACCCCAGCCTGGTGGCCTCCCGCACAATACAACTGGCCCCGCCCTACACCGGCGGCGCGGTGATGAAGGACGGCGCCGTCATCCCGATCGAGCGCACGCAGGTGCCCGTCGAGTGGGACGACCTGCGCAACTCGTTGAGCCGGGTGTTCGAGGGTCTGGGCCCGACCCCAGAACAGCCGCAGGGCCCGTTCGGTGACATCATCGAGTCCGCCGCCAACGGGTTGGGGGGCAAAGGACAGCAGATCAATGCGACGCTGAAGAGCCTCTCGGAAGCGGTCACCGCCGTCAACGAGGGCCGCGGCGACTTCTTCGCGGTGGTGCGCAGCCTCGCAATGTTCGTCAACGCGCTCTACCAGCAGGATCGGCAATTCGTCGCGCTGAATGACGATCTGGCCGACTTCACCGCCAAGTTCACCAACACCGACAGGGAACTCTCCGACGCACTGAACAACCTCAATGGGGTCCTCTCGACCACGCGCAAGTTCATCGACGACAACGGCGAGGTGCTGGTCCACGACATCAACAACCTCGAAGAGGTCACCACCGCCCTCGTGCAGCCCGAGACCCGGGATGCGTTGGAAAACGTCCTGCACGTTATGCCGAACGCCCTCGCGAACCTGATGAACGACTTGAACCCGGCGATGGGCAATGCGCTCGTCGCAATACCCGCGGTCCCCAACTTCGCCAACCCGATGGAATTTCTCTGCAGCGCGATCCAGGCCGGCAGCCGACTCGGTTACCAGGAGTCCGCCGAGTTGTGTGCGCAGTATCTGGCGCCGATCCTCGACGCGATCAAATTCAATTACCTGCCGTTCGGCATGAACTTGGCGAATACGGCCTACACGCTGCCGAAGATGGTGTCTTACTCCGAGGAGCGGTTGCGGCCGCCGCCCGGCTACAAGGACACCACCGTCCCGGGCATCTGGTCGCGCGACACGTTGTTCTCGCACGGCAACCACGAGCCGGGCTGGACCGTTGCGCCCGGGATGCAGGGGGTCGAAGTGCAGCCGTTCACCGCGAACATGCTGACCCCGGATTCGCTGGCAGCGCTGATGGGGGGACCCGATGTCGCGCCTCCGCCGGCGCCCCCGGCTTTCGGCGTGCCGCCCGGGGGGAACCTACCCGGCTCGCCGAACGCATACGACGAGCGAAACCCACTGCCACCACCGTGGTATCCGCAGCCGGGGCCGGCGCCCGGGCCGGCGCCGGGTGTCATTCCCGGTGACCCGCTGAGCGCCATCGCCCCTGCAGCACCCCCAGCGGTTCCCTCTGTGCCCGCAGGGCCACCGCTCCCCGCCGAGGTAGGAGGCTGATCATGGACAGGTCTGTTCGTTCGTACAGCAGGTTCGCGAAACGGGCCACCGCCCTGGCCGCAGCAGCACTCGTCCTCACCTCCTGCGGGTCGTGGAAGGGCATCGCCAATGTGCCGCTGCCGACCGGGGCCGGCACCGGGCGGGGGGCTATGACGGTCCATGTGCAGATGCCGAACACGTTGGCGCTCAACGTCAACAGCCCGGTCCGAGTCGCCGACATCGAGGTCGGCAGCGTGCGCGACATCGAGCTCAACGACTGGGTGGCGACGCTCACGCTGGGGCTGAACCCGAACGTCGTGTTGCCGGCCAATGCGGTCGCGAAGATCGGCCAGACAAGTCTGCTCGGTTCGCAACACGTCGAACTCGCCGCGCCGGAAAACCCCTCACCCACGCCGCTCAAGAGCGGAGACACCATTGCGCTCAAGAACTCGTCCGCCTTCCCCACCACCGAACAAGTACTGGCGAGCTTCGCGCTCCTCCTGCGCGGCGGCGGTATCCCCAACCTCGAGGTGATCCAAAACGAGATCTACAACGTCGTTACGGGCCGCGCAGACGATATTCGGGATTTCCTGGGCAGGCTCGACACCTTCACCGGTGAGCTGAACCAGCAGAGTGATGACATCACCCGAGCGATCGACTCGACGAACGAACTACTGACCATCGCCGCGCAGCGCAGCGACACCCTGGACCGGGTACTCACCGAATTCCCGCCACTGGTCGAGCATTTCGCCGACACCCGGGACCGATTCGGTGACGCGATCGAGGCCCTGGGGCGCACCAGCAAGGCCGTCGACGCCGCGGTCGCCCCGGCAAGCGAAGACCTGCACACCAACCTGGAACTCCTTCAACGTCCGCTGTGCGAACTCGGTAAGGCCTCTCCGTACGTGGTGGGAGCACTCAACTGGCTCATCACCTTCCCCTTCCATGTCGATTCGGTGCCCAAGATCGTCCGCGGCGACTACATCAACGCCTCCCTCACTGTCGACCTCACCCTGAGCGCGCTGGACAACACGCTGCTGACCGGCACCGGATTCTCCGGGGCGTTGCGGGCGTTGGAGCAGTCCTGGGGCCGCGATCCGGCGACGATGATCCCGGACATTCGGTTCACCCCGAACGCGCTTGACGCGCCGGGCGGCCCGTTGGTGCAACGGGGGAACGGAATATGCTGACCCGCCTCATCAGAATCCAACTGATCATCTTCGCGATCGTGACCGTCATCGCGGTCACGGTCCTGGGTTCGTATTACCTGCGGCTCCCGGCTCAGGTCGGCATCGGCCGGTACACGCTGTATGTCGACCTGCCGGTCGCGGGCGGTCTGTATGAGACGGCCAACGTGACCTACCGCGGTGTCACGGTCGGCAAGGTGACCGCCGTCGAGCCGACCAGGACGGGCGCGCGGGCAAGCATGAGCATCGATACCGACCAGAAGATTCCGGTCGACGCGACCGCCAATGTCCGTTCCGTGTCGGCAGTCGGTGAGCAGTACCTCGACCTGGAGTCCACCGGCGAGACTGACCAGTACCTCGCTGACGGACAGACGATCGCCAACGGCACGGTGCCCGCGGCGATCGGGCCGGCGCTCGACTCGGCCGAACGCGCGCTGGCGGCGTTACCCGAGGAGAAGATCGACACACTGCTCACCGAGACTTCTCAGGCAGTCGGCGGGCTCGGGCCCGACCTGCAGCGCCTGGTCGACGGAACGACGGCGCTCGCCCGGGACTTGAAGGACAACATCGGCCCGGTCAACGACATCATCGCCCACAGCGCGCCCATCCTCGACAGCCAGGTGAACTCCGCAGACGCGATCGAGCGCTGGTCGGCGAACCTGAATGTGCTGGCCGCACAGAGCGCCGAACAGGACCCGGCTCTGCGCGGCGTCCTGCAACAGGCGGCGCCCACTCTCGACGCCGGCACCGAAGTGTTCGGCCAACTCCGCGACTCGCTACCCCAGACGCTGGGCAACACGGCGATCGTGCTGGACATGCTGAAGCGCTACAGCAAGGGCCTCGAACAATCACTGGTGATACTGCCGCAGCTGGGCCCCGCCCTAGAGGCCATCCTCGCCTCCAAGCCCGGTTACCTCGGCTTGAACTTCGCGCTGGCGATCAACCTACCTCCGGCGTGCATGACAGGATTCCTGCCCGCTTCGGAGTGGCGCTCACCTGCCGACACGTCGCTGGCGCCCATTCCCAAGGGCATGTACTGCAAGATCCCGAAGGATTTTCAGGGCAACGTGGTTCGTGGTGCCCGCAACTACCCGTGCGCCGACGTGCCCGGAAAGCGGGCGGCCACGCCGCAGGAGTGCCGCAGCAACGAACCATACGTACCACTGGGCACCAACCCGTGGTACGGAGATCCGAACCAGGTGCTGAGTTGTCCGGCACCGGGCGCGCGCTGTGATCAGGCGGTGCAACCAGGCCGGGTCGTGCCCGCTCCGAGCATCAACAACGGCATGAATCCGTTGCCGGCGGACCTGCTGCCCCCGGGGGGTTCGCCGCCACCGATCAGCCAGCCGCTGTCCCCGCCGAGGCAGGGCAGCGTGGCCTGCAGCGGCCAGCAGCCGAATCCGTGCGTCTACACACCGACCCCAGGCCCGTCCGCGGTGTTCAACCCTCAGGCCGGTGTGGTCGTGGCCTCCGATGGGACGAAATTCAACGTCACCGACTCGGCGAACACAGGAGACGACGGGTGGAAGGAGATGCTGGCACCGGCCGGCTGAATCCTATGCAGCAGAGCAACTGTCGCATCGGCCTGGGTCAACTCAGGAGCAACGCATGTGGCTACTTCGAGCAAGTCCTCGGTGGGCAGACGATCGAGGTCATCCGTCGGGGCGCCGTCGCCGGCCGGATCGTACCCATCGATGGCGGACCGAAGGAACCTTCGGTCGTGCGCTCGGCCGACGCGTTGATGTGCAGGCTTGACGACGTGCGAACGCGCGCCGGGCGACTGTTCGACCGGGTAGGTGCGGGGGAGACCATCGACGTGCTCTGGCGGGGGTTGCTGGTGGCGCAGATTCGACCGACCGCTGACGGCGTCAGTGACGATCGGGACGCACAGAATCCGGGGGACGACGGCATCTGCCGGGTGGACCAGTTCCGGCGAAGTGCAGGTTATTACCTCGAGCGGGTGACGGGGGGAGAGACCCTGGTGGTCACTCGTCGCGGGGTGGCGGTCGCCCAGATCTCGCCGGCATACGTCGCGTCGCGGGAGAGCGCCTGAGTTTTGGGATGCTGACCACAGCCTGCTGCGGAAGTGCACGTGCTGAGGTCTGATTCGACTTCGACTGGCCTCTTATGGTCCATGGACGGCGGTTCCGTCGAACTCCGTTTTCCGCTCAGCGCTGCCACTGATCCTGCGGGTGATTTGGTCGCAGCACTTCCTCGGTCGACAGAGCCGAATGTGAGCAGTCGCGCCGATCATCGCATGGTCTGGTCCTGCCGACAGGGGTCGCGGGGGTGCTCCGTGCTGGAAACAGCCGCACTGACAATACTTTTGACCGTGACCAGCTGATCAGGCCGACGACCAGCAGTCTTCGCGTATTGACATGAGCACTAACTCAGGTTTTAGGCTGGGGCGGCAACGTCACCCGTCTGCAAAGAGGTTCTCGCCATGAGTCACCTGGTCGTCCGCCATATCCCGTTTCAGTTCGACCGCGTCGAATTCCTCTGGAACCGTAGCAATCCTGAGGTCGCGGTTGCCATGAATGTCATCTCGTTCTGGGTGATCGGCCTGGAGCGATACCTGGTGAAGACGATGAAGGATGCCGACGCGGTCATCACCGATGCCGAGGTCCGGCGCGAGGCACAGTTGTTCCTCCAACAGGAGTCGGTGCACACGTCCTGTCATCGCCGCCATGTCAAGGCACTGATCGCGCGGTACCCGGGCCTGGCGGAAGCGTTGGACAAGACGGTCGAGCATTACGACGCGCTACATCGCGACCGCGATCTGCGCTACCTGCTGGCCTATGCGGCGGCATTGGAGGGAACGTTCACGCCGTTCTTCAAGATGATCATCGACAACCGCGCGAGCCTGTTCGGCGACGGTGACGCCCGGGTGGCCTCATTGTGCCTGTGGCACTTCTGCGAAGAGGTCGAGCATCGGAGTTCGGCAGTGATGGTCTATGACCACGTGGTGGGTGATCCCGTCTACAAGATCCGGTCGTTCATCCCGATGATTCGCCATGTCCTGCAATGCCAACGGATGCTGCTACAGGAATTCCAGAAGCACGTACCTGGCGAGAGCGACGCGCCGCATTACGGATCACGTGTGACCCGACGACTCGGCATCACGCCGCGCAATCCATTCGCCACTGTTCCTGTCCTTGAGCGGCTTTCGATGGTCCGCGGTGCGGTCGCCTCCATCATGCCCGGCTATGACCACGACAATCAGCCTCTGCCGGACTGGGCCGCAACGTGGTTTGACCATTGGGGGCGCGGTGAGGACATGACCATGTTCTACGGTGTGCGACCGGACAACGGACCCGCGGCATGAATCCCGGCGAGCGGTTCCTTGAATTGGCGGCCAGAATCGGCGGCATCTCCCACCGTGTACTGGAGAATTTCTTTTACGTGAACAGTCCGTTCGGGCTGGAGAACTGGACGCTGAACATCATCGAATTGGTCATGATCGTCGCTGCCGCTCTGGGTCTGGCCCACGCGATCACCGTCTGGCGACGTTGCGGTGACGGCTCTTACGTCGGCGTGTGGGCGGCTGCGGCGGTGTACTGCATCGCGATCGAGGTGCCGATCTATTTCCTTCCCTCGGCGCTGGGACTCGATGACGGCGCGGTCATCTTCATCCACAACGAGTTCACCGCGGGTGCATTCTTCGGTCGCATGCCGCTCTACATTCTGGCGCTGTATCCGGCGCTGCTGTACCCGGCGTATGTTCTGGTGCGCCAGCGCGGCCTCTTCGACGGACGGTGGGGATTGATCCGCGGAGCGATCTGCGTCGGAGTCGCCCACCACTGCTTCTACGAGGTATTCGACCACCTGGGGCCCCAATTGAAGTGGTGGATCTGGGACTACGAGCTGCCCGGCATGGGCGACATCGGCCTGGCGTCGGTTCCGCTGTTCAGCCTAGTCAATTTCTCCCTGGTCAATCCGATCGCCTTCGCGGTGCTCGCGCACGCACTACTCGGTCGACGCTTCGGGGCCGCAACCGGCCGACGCCGCCCTCGACTGGCGGCCGTGGCCGGCAGGAGCCTTCTGGCCGGCGTGCTGACCCCGGCCCTGGGCGCCCTGTTGTCGGTCAATCTGATGCTGTCGCGGATGGGCCTGGAGAACCGGAGCGTGATCGCAACGCTGGGTTGGGTCATCGCCGTGTTCGCCGTGGTCGTCGCGTTCACGTCGTTCTGGCGCACTCGCTCGCGGCCGCTGCATATCGACGGCGGACCGGGGTTTCCGACCACCTATCCGGCGATCTTCGGCGTCGGCTATCTGGTGTGCCTCGCTGCGCTGTGGACGGTGGCCCTCGGCGACTACCTCGCTGCCGGGGGCGGTGTCACCGCGGACGGCACGCCAGTGGGCTCCCTGCGCTACGCACTTGTGTGCACCGTCGCATGTGCTTGGCTCATCACCCCCTACCGGACGTTGCATCGCCATGTGCTCAGCGGGCGAGTGAACCCTCCACGACAAGTGACGTCCGCGTGAAGCTCGAGCTTCACCTGGCCCGTCCGGTGGCAACACGAGCATGCGCGCGATGTCGCTGCGTGGGTTCGACGAGCCGACCAACGGCCTACGAACCTGCTTCTCTGACAAGGTCCGGTCGAACAGTGAAAGTGCCACCGAGGTGTCGGTCGGGTGCGGAATTGCGGTCATCACCACGCGGCCACAATTGCCGACCAGGCTCATAGCGTTTGCGACATGAGCCCTCAGCGGAGTCGGTGGATACGACGCACACGTCTGCCATTGCCCTGCGAGTCAGAACGGCGACGAGTTCCTGCGCCTGCTCGGGGCGTGACCGCGGTGTGGGTCGCTCCGAGGTTTCACAGAGGGTCGGCGAAGCTCCGTCGCCGCCGATCGGTCGCATCGGCACACCACTGTTCTCCGGGTAGCGGCGCGACGATCACATCGGTCACCGCACCCGCCTGTTGAATCGCGGGATCGATGTGCGCTGCCAGATCTGACCGGACGAGGATGCCGCACGCACCGGAATGGTTTAGTAGGTAGGTGATCTCAGTAGTGCGCCGACCGAGATGCCGCGGAACGGCGGACGGGTTCTCAACGTCACGGGTCGTCTCGCCATGGCGGTTCCGCTGGTGGTGCACACCGGCGCGGCTCGAGCTGCCGTAAGAGCATGACCAGACGCTGTCGAATGAATGGGCGCGCCTCAATATCACGCTGTGTGCCCTGGCTGCGGGACCCATGGCCACAGCGACGTTCCGTACGAAGTATCCGTGCCGGCCATTGCATCCCTTGCCGTCGGCGGATGGGGACATCCTGCACGGATTAGTGAGCGCTAGTTTAACGTGATCGTTGTGGCAGCCGAACAGTCCTGGATCACCGGCCACGATGGAGTGCGTATCGCGGCTGATCGATTGGGTCATCCGGAAGCCCCCGCCGTCGTGTTCCTGCATGGTGCGGGGCAGACCCGGCGATCGTGGGCTCGAGCTGCGGCCGCGGCAGCCGAACGCGGCTGGCAGGCCGTCACGATCGACTTCCGTGGCCATGGACAGTCGGACTGGTCGGAAGCCGGCGACTACCGCGTGGTTGCTTTCGCCGCCGATGTGGCTGCGGTGCTCCGCGTCTTACCGCCACGACCGGTACTTGTGGGAGCCTCCCTCGGGGGGTTCACCGCGATGCTGCTCGCCGGCGAGTTGGCACCCGGGGCCGCAAGCGCGGTCGTGCTGGTCGACATCGTGCCGGAAATGGACGAATCCGGTGCAAAGCGCGTGTTCACCTTCATGGCCGAAGGTATGGAGTCCGGCTTCGACTCGATCGACGAGGTGGCGGACATGATCGCGCAGTTCAATCCCCACCGGCCGCGTCCCACAGACCTGGACGGGTTGGCCACCAACCTGCGCCGGCGGGGCGGTCGCTGGTACTGGCACTGGGATCCGCGATTCATCTCCGGGATGGCCACGCTCGGACCGGTGGAGGTAGGCGATCACGCCCGTCTGTATGCAGCTGTCGACGCCATTCTGAGCAGCGGGGTACCCATGCTCCTGGTCCGTGGCCAGATGAGTGATCTGGTTAATCGGGACAGTGCCGACCGGTTCCTGGCGCGGTTCCCGGCGGTGGAGTTCGCAGACGTGCAGGGCGCCGGGCACATGGTCGCCGGTGACCGCAACGACATCTTCGCGAGCGCAGTCCTTGACTTCCTCGCCCGGCACACCGCCGAGCACTGACCGAAATCTGTTGGATAGGAACGGGAATGACCGACGAGAGCAGAGTCGACCACGGACGGGTCATCGTCGAGGTGGACGGCGCCGTTGCGCATGTTCAGCTCAACAGGCCAGACAAACTCAATGCCCTGGACATCGCGATGTTCGAAGGTCTGGTTTCGGCCGGAAAGCGGATCGCCTGCGATGAGGGGGTCAACGCGGTGGTGGTCAGCGGGGCTGGACGGGCTTTCTGCGCCGGCCTCGACTTCGGCCAGTTCGCCCGCATCGCCGGTGGGGTTGACGGCGGTACCGTGAACCCGTTGATGGCCGAAGAACGCATCGGGGGTGCCAAAGCGCTTGGCCAACAGGCCGTGCTGATCTGGTCGGAGGTCCCTGTGCCGGTCATCGCCGCCATCGACGGGGTGGCCTACGGAGGCGGGCTGCAGATCGCGCTCGGTGCCGACATCAGGGTGGCATCGCCGGACGCCGAGCTTTCGGTGATGGAGGTGCAGTGGGGGTTGATCCCCGACATGGCGGGCACGCAGCTGCTCCCCGAACTTGTTGGGCGTGACGCCGCCAAGGACCTCACATTCACGGGCCGCAAGGTGAGCGGATCCACGGCGGCCAACCTGGGCCTGGTCACGCGGCTGGCCGATGATCCCGTTAATGCTGCGCTGACGCTCGCAGGCGAGATGGCCTGCCATGGCCGTACGCCGCTGCGGCACGCAAAGGCACTGCTGAACTCGGCGGGCCGGGTTCCGCTGGAAGCAGGACTCGATGCCGAGCAAACGGCAATGGCTGAGCTGCTGGCCTCTCCGGTCGTTGCGGCCAGCGTCAAGGCGCGTCTCGAGAAGTTCGGCCGAAACTAACAAGTTCCGATGCTCGGTTCTTTCATTGTGGCGATGATGCCCCGTGTGTGGGTTCAGGACGGTTGCGGGTGTGCCGTGACAGCAGCGGAGTCGGTGATCCCCGACCGGCTTCTTGAATATCCATAAACGTCGCCGGCGCTTGCCTGCCTGCCGTTGATTGTCCTACCGCGGAGCCGCTTTGACTTACGGGCCTGGCGCCGATCACACTCATCCCGACGGTGCCATCTGCGCCCCGTTGTCGCACTTGCCGGAGCCGGCGGCCCGCGCGCCCTGGGAGCACTGCGGCGCTCGCTTCCGGGATGCTCCAGCGATCATCCGCTCGGTGTCGGAGGCGGGAATCTCGTTGAGTCGGGTCGGGGCTGTTGTGGTGGCTGGACAGCGTTGACATGGGTGTCCACTCGTCTTTAGGATCCGTTTCATTGTCCTCGGCGGTGGTCGGGGTTTGGGACTTGGCAGGGTGGCCATGGCTGCGTTCTGCCGGTGGTGTGGAAAGGGCGTGGTGGGTGTGTCGGATGTGAAGTTCCGGAAGATGAGTTTTGATATTGATGAGTCGGTGCCGTTTCAGTGGCATCCGGGTAATCCGGCGGCGGGGGTGATGGCCAATGCGATCTCGTTTATTGCGGTGGGGTTTGAGCGTTACATCGTGTTGGCGGTCAAAGAGGCGCTGAAGAACGGTATTGCGGATCCGGAGTTGCGGGCTGAGGCTGAGGTGTTCTTGGCTCAGGAGTCGCAGCATTCGGCGGCGCATCGTCGTCATGTGAAGGCGCTCAGTGCGAGTTATCCGGGGTTGTCGGGTGTGTTGGATCGGGTGATCGAGTCTTATGAGCGGTTGTATGCGGCGGAGGATTTGAAGTTTCACTTGGCGTATGTGGCCAATATCGAGGCGTCGTTCCCGCCGATTTTCAGTTTTTTCATCGAGCGCCGTGATGTGTTGTACAGCGGTGATGCGCGGGTGGCGTCGTTGTTTCTGTGGCATTACATCGAGGAGATCGAGCATCGCAGTTCGGCCGACATCATCTATGAGGGGGTGGTGGGTAGTCGGCGGTATCGGTTGTCCACGGTGAGGCGGACGTGGCGGCATCTGGGGGAGGTGCTTGACATCGTCGTTGATGGGTTTGCCGATCATGTGCCGGCCGCGGAGATCGGAATCGATGCGCAGGGGTTCCGTCGGGTGGTTTCGCCGAACGAGGTGATTTATCGGGTTCCGTTGCTGCGCAGGTTGTTTGCGCCCAGGGAGCCGCAGTTGTTGGCGGGGGTGTCGACGTTGCGGTTGGTGAAGATGTTGGTGGGGGTGGTGCTCTCGCAGATGCCGGGCCGTCATCCCAAGGATTTCCCGGTGCCGCAGTGGTATCACACCTGGATGCTCGATTACGCCGCGGGCAAGGACATGGCCCACTACTACGGCGCCGCGTGAACACCCCACACCCCGACCACGCCTCGATGGCTGCAGAATGCGGATTTGCAGGACCACGCGAGTGGTTCCGGGAGCGGCATGGTGCAGGAGCCATTGCGCTGCAGTATGTCTCGGTAAGCCAGGTTGCCACATCGATCGGCGACCGATGATGTGTGTGCCGCCAGACGGGGCGTCTGCGCTGGCCCGATCGAACAACGTTCTGGCCGTTTCGAGCATGGACCTTGGTCACGGTGAACGCGAGACTAAGTCCATGAAGCAATCCGATCAGCCACTGTGCGTGCTGATGTCGACTCAGCGGGTGTCATGACTCGACTCGATCTGGCCGGTAAGACGGTGGTCATCACCGGCGGCGCCTCGGGGATCGGGCTCGCCCTCGCCGAGCAGATGGCGCTTCGTGGCGCCAAACCGGCGATTCTCGACGTCGACGGTGAGAAAGCCGGTGCGCAGGCTGCTCGAATCGGCGGTGGGGCGATAGGTGCCGCCGCCGACGTGACGGATGCCGCCGCTCTGCGGCGCGCTATCGACCAAGTCGCCGCCACGCAGGGCGGAATCGATGTGCTGGTGGCGAACGCCGGAATCTACCCCCGGCTCGGTAGTGTCGATTCCGGACGCGAGGAAGAACACGCGCGGACACTTTCGGTGAACCTGCACGGTGTGATTCACACTGTCCGTGCTGGGGTCCCGCATCTTCTCGCCAGTCGTGGGCATCTGGTGGTGATGTCTTCGGTGGCCGCGTTCGTGCCTGTGCCCGGCGCCGGCGCCTACGCGATGAGCAAGGCGGCTGTTGAGGCGCTCGCGAGGGCGGCGCGGATCGAATTGGCCTCGACGGGTGTCACAGTCGGCGTCACGCATTTCGGTCAGGTGGACACGCCGTTGATCGCGGGTCTGGCCGCCGATCCGCTCTTCGTCTTGCCCAAACCGATGCGCGCGCGAGCTCGGCCCGAGGACGTTGCTCAGGCGCTCGCCCGTGGCATCGAACGCAGGGCCGCACGCACGATCTATCCGAGAATTTATCTGCCGCAGTACGCCTTACGGGGCGTGTTGGGCCCCATTGCCGACGAACTGATGGTGCGACTTCCTGCCAGCCGCAGGGTGTTCCGCCAGCTACGCACACGCGACCAAGTTGAGGAGTCAACTCGATGAACAAACCACAGTCCAGCCCGAGAATCGGCATCATCGGAGCCGGTATGTCCGGTCTCTGCATGGGCGCCCGCCTGCTGATGGCAGGGATCGAGTCGTTCACGATCTACGAGAAGGCCTCTGAGCTCGGGGGTACTTGGCGTGACAACACCTACCCGGGCCTCACCTGCGACATCCCGTCGCGGTTCTATCAGTTCAAATTCGCACCCAACCCGGATTGGACCCAGCGCTACTCCAAAGGCGAGGAGATCTGGCGCTACTTCGACTCCGTGGCAGACCAGTTGAGATTGCGCGACTACGTGCGGACGGGTTGCGAAGTAACAGACGCCCGCTTCGTCGACGGCCATTGGCAGGTCTCGTTCGCCGACGGGAGCACCGACGAGGTCGATTTCCTGATCTCGGCATGCGGTGTGCTGCGTATCCCGAACGTCCCCGATATCCCTGGAGCGGATTCGTTCGGCGGTGAACTTCTGCATTCGGTGCATTTCGACCGCGACATGCCGGTGCGAGGGCGCCGGGTGGCCGTCATCGGAACGGGGTCGACCGGGGTGCAGCTCGTCGGGGCACTCGGTGGGGTGGCCAGCCACGTGACGCTGTTTCAGCGGACGCCGCAATGGATCATGCCGATGTCCAACCCGAGTTATCGTCCGATCACGCGCGCGATGTATCGGCGCTTTCCGATGTTGAACCGGTTGGCCTACGACGGCAATCGAGTTCTCGCGGAGTGGGGCTCGATCGGCATGGTCAAGCCGGGGCTGCGCCGCAAGATATGGCAGGCGATGTGCCGCCGCCACCTGAACACGGTGAAGGATCCTGCCCTGCGCCAGGCGTTGACGCCCGATTACCAGGCGATGTGTAAGAGGTTGGTGTTCTCGGGCAGGTTCTATAAGGCGATTCAACGCCCCGACGTCAGTTTGGCGACCGAGAAGATCGAAGCCATCGAGAAGTCCGGCGTGCGAACCGCTGACGGTGTGCTGCATGAAGTGGACATCATCGTCTTGGCGACCGGTTTCGACGCGCACGCGTACCAGCGTCCGATGAACCTCGTCGGCCGCGATGGCATCACACTCGACGACGCATGGCGCGGTGGCCCCCGGGCGTACATGACCGTGTCGCTCCCGGGCTTCCCGAACCACTTCATGTTGATGGGCCCGCACAGTCCGTTCGGCACGTATAGCCTGACCCAGATCGCTGATACTCAGGCCCAATACATTGTCGGTTGGTTGAAGCGTTGGCAGCGGGGCGAATTCGTCACCGTCGAACCCACCCAAGAGGCGACGGACCGGTTCAATGCCGAGATGCGTGCCGCGATGCCGGGCACGGTATGGGCGTCCGGATGTCAGAGTTGGTACCTGGGACCGGATGGGCTGCCGGCACTGTTCCCGTGGCCGCCGCAGAAGCACCGCAAGATGCTCGCCGAGCCCCGCCTTGCCGACCATCGGCTGGATCGGCAGCTCGTGGCGCTGTGAGCCATCGGGTCGGGACTGACCCCACGCCGGCGATGTCGAATGGTGTCGATGGAATTCTGGGATCATCTGCGAAATGCAGTAAGTAGCCGGCTCCTGGTCGAAGTCGGCCAGGAGCGCGGTGCAGACCCTGAGCAGGTTCTGTTCGGGACCGGGCTGAGCGTCGACTCGCTTCGCGACAAGTCGACGATGGTCACCGGCAGTCAGGAGTTGCAGATCGCTCGGCAACTCAAGGCGTTGCTCGGGGATGTCACCGGTGTCGGCCTGGAAGCAGGTCGGCGCGTCACCATCGGGGATTTGGGCATCTGGGCGTTCGCCATCATGTCCAGCGCGACGATAGGTGAGGCGATCCGAATCGCGGTTCGCTTCAACCAGCTTGCCCCGGCCTTCGTGGCGGCCGAACTTGGTGACGAGACGGGCATGCTGGTCGTCACGCTGCACGATGACCATCTCCCGGTGGATGTCCGCGAGCTGCTGGCAGAACGTGACCTTGCGGCCGTCGCTCAGGTGGATGCCATGGTCGGGATGGACCTCGAAGACGTTACGGTGCTTACCAAATTCGGCGGTCCCATCGCCGATGAACTAGCCCAGATGTACGCGCCGGCTACCGTCGTGCGGGGCTCGGCAAGGCATCAGTTGCGCATTCCCGGCGCTGTCGTGGAGCGATGCCTTCCCACCGCCGACGAAAGTGTGGGCCGGCTCTGTCAAGCCGAGTGCGAACGGTTGCTCGACTCGTATCGACATCGGAGCAACCTGTCAGCTGTGGTGCGGACGCTCCTGGCGCGTAAGCCCGCCGCGATGCCGTCACACCGCCAGCTCGCGCAGGAGTTGCATCTCAGTGAGCGCTCCTTGCGCCGCCGGTTGCACGAAGAAGGGACCAGCTACCGTGCCCTGCGCGAAGAGGTGACGACGACGATCGCCACCGAACTCATGGGAACCGTGGGTTTGAGCGTGGGTGAGGTCGCTCATCGGCTCGGATACAGCGACGCAAGCAGCTTCACGCACGCGTTCACGCGGTGGAACGGAACCGCGCCCGGTGCTCACACGCGCAAAGTGCGATCTCGCGAGTCGTGACGTGGCGACTGCGCCTACGGTTCGTGGACGTCGTTGTGCAGATGGTCGCGATAGAGATTTTCGATCTCCTTTGCGTACTTAGTCGCGATCACCTTTCGCTTGAGTTTCATCGTGGGGGTGGTCTCGTCAGATCCGGCTTCCCAGTACGTCGGCAGAATCAGGAAACGCTTGATTTGTTCCACCCGTGCCAGTCGCTGATTTCCACGTTCCACGGCGGTTTTGACTGCGGCTACCACACCTGGATGGGTCGACAGCGCCTCAGCTGAGGAATCGGACAATCCATTCTGTTGTGCGAAGGCTCCGGCCGTCTCGACGTCCAGCACCATCAACGCCGTGTTGTAGGGGCGCGCGTCGCCTATCAGTGCCATCGAGCCGATGAGGGGGGTGACGCTCTTGATCGTGTTCTCGATATGGGCCGGTGACATGTTCTTGCCGGCGGCGTTGATGATGATGTCTTTCTTCCGATCCACGATCGAGAGGTAGCCCTCCTCATCGATGACGGCGATGTCGCCCGTGTGTAACCATCCGTCGGCGTCGATCGCCTCGCGAGTTTGCTCGGGCAAGCCACGGTAGCCCTTCATCACCAGCGGGCCTCGCACCAGAAGTTCTCCGTCGGCGGACAGCCGCGCCTGCATGCCGGGAAGGAGTTTTCCGACTGAGCCGGACTTGCCCTCACCGGGAGGGCTGACACTGCAGACGGCCGCCAGCTCGGACATTCCCCATGCTTCGCAGATGGGAATGCCGATGCCGGCGAAGAACGCGAGAGTCTCTTTCGGGATCGGCGCAGCGCCGGATATTGCCCAGCGAACCTTGTCCAAACCCACCGCTGCCCGCAATCCGCCGTACACCTGCGCGTCTGCGTGTTCCCACGCGGCGACGACTTCGGCGGGAACGGGTTGGCGGGCCAACTGAAGGCACCCACGCAATGCGGCAACCTCCAAGGCTTGCTGCATCGCGGTCCTTGTCTCGGCTTCGGTCTCACTATCTACGCGATGCTCGATAGCGGCCTTGAGCTTCTCCCACACGCGCGGCACTGCACCCCAGGTGCTCGGGTGCAGGTCAATCAGCGCTCCTGCGATCTGTTTGATGTCGGCGACGCAGGTGACTTGGGTGCCGAGCGCCTCCTGAATGTAGAGCCCGGCCACGCGATCGGCGATGTGCGCTGTCGGCAGGTACGAGGTCGTGGTATCCCCGAACTCGATGCCAAGTACCTCGGCGAGGCTGTAGACCTGGAACATCAGACTGGCATGTGTGGTCTCGACGCCTTTGGGGCGGCCGGTGGTTCCTGAGGTGTAGATCAGGGTGGCGACATCGTCGCTCCGCACGGCGCGCCATGTCGCGTCGAAGTCGAAGGCGTAACTGCCCGCGTTGATCAACGCCGACACCGACATCGCCTGCGAGTCGTCTCCGTCGACACAGATCACGCGGTCGAGTTCGATACCGCTGTGGTGGATTCGGTCCAGAAACTCAGCCTCGCAGACGAGTACGCGCGCCCCGGCGTTGTCGAGCACGTAGGCCAACTGCTCGGGCGGGAGCGTGTTGTACACGGAGAACGAGGTAGCCCCGACGTGCTGCGCGGCGACTTCGAGCGGGTAGAACTCGATGCGGTTGCTCATCATGAACGCGACGGTGTCGCCACGGCCTACGCCGATACCTGCGAACCCGGCGGCGAATGCACGCACCTGATGCGCATACTCGCGCCAGGTGAGCGTCTGGCCGTCGCCCGGCGTGCGTAAAGCCACCGACTCAGGTGAGATCGAAGCGGTGTGCTGAAACGCCGCCGGAAGCGTTCCGAAGCGAGGTCTGCTCACGTAGAGGGCCCTTCCAGGTCAGCTGATCGCAGTGCTCAGCCGCGTGATGGCCTGTTGGCCACCCATGCGGTGCCGTGATGGCCATCCGGGGTGCGGCTCGTCTGCGGTCTATTGCTGGGCACCCTAACATTATGTATATTAGCGCTCGTTCGTTTCGTTCTCGTCTTGCGAGACCCAGACGTGGTTGTGCGCGGCGGGAGCTTTCAGACCAACCCGAGGAGCAGTCAATGAATCTGGCGCGCAAGCAGTTCACGGAGTTCAAAGAGCGCGGCGGCACCATGTCCGATGCCGAGCTCGACGAGTTCTGGGCAACCCTGGAGCCGATGACGATCGAAGGCATGATCGGCGAGTGGGAGGGTGGCGAGTTCAACACCGGCCACGTGATGTGCGGTCACCTCAAGGACGCCGGCTGGTTTGGGAAGACATTCAAAGCGGCCGACGATGTGCAGCCGCTGGTGTGGCTTGACGAGGACGGCAACAAATTCTCGAACCTGGAGATGGGCAATGGTGAGGCCAGCCTGTGGCTCGAGGAGTTCCGCGGTGAGGTCACGGCCACCATGGTCTACGACGGCCAACCGGCACACGATCACTTCAAGAAGATCGACGACAACGCGGTGTTCGGGATCATGAACGGCAAGGCTGTTCTCGGCTTGGACAACGGCCGTCACTACTACTTTTATCTGGAGCGCGTGCAGGCCTGACGGTCCCCGGCGGACCGCCCCGCGTTCGTCGGCCGGCCCATGTGGCCGGCCGGCGAACGCGCACCCCTCGGGATGACGCGTTCGAAGGGCGACCTGAGCGCATCACCCATTTCATCAATCAGATTTTGAGTTGCCGGTGAGTAGCAGGAGAGGCGCTATGGCGAGAACATTGATCGCTCCATCGCTGGACGAGTTGGACGATCGCACACCGGTAATCGTTGGAGTGGGACAGGCTTCGGAGCGCATCACCGATCCTGACTACCGGGGGCTGTCGCCGGTCGAGTTGGCGACCGAAGCGGCGCGCGCTGCACTGGAGGACACCGGAGTGGCCGTCGAATCTGTCGCCGCCGTCATCGACACCGTGGGCGCGGTCCGCCAGTTCGAGAACTCGACGCCCCATGCGAGCGCCCGGCTGGGGCGGTCGAACAACTTTCCGCGGTCGGTGGCCGACCGCCTCGGGGCCAAGCCCGCCCGCGCCATCCTGGAGACAATCGGCGGACAGACTCCTCAACACCTCGTCACCGAGATGTGCCGGACCATCGCGGGTGGCGACAGTCACGCCGCGCTAATGTTCGGCGCAGAGGCGATCTCGACGATCCAACACCTCGCCGGATCCGACAACCCTCCCGACTTCTCCGAGGAGGTGGCCGGCGACCTGGAGGATCGCGGGTACGGACTCCGCGGCCTGGTATCGGTGTTCCGGGCCGGCCACGGCCTGACTGACGCGCCGAGTCAGTACGCGCTCTTCGAGAATGCCCGCCGATACCGGCTGAAGCTGGGGCGTGACGAGTATGCCAACGACATGGCTCAACTCTTCGAACCTTTCACCGAAGTGGCAGCGGCGAATCCGCACGCGGCAGCACCCACACGGCGTAGTGCAGCCGAACTCGCCACGGCGACGGAACGCAACCGCCCCATCGCCGATCCTTACACCGCGCTCCTTGTTGCGCGCGAAAAGGTCAATCAAGGCGCCGCCATCCTTGTCATGTCTCTGGGCGCGGCACGAAGGCTCGGTATCGCAGAGGACCGCCTGGTCTTCCTGCACGGGCATGCCGACTTGAAAGAGCGCGACATCATGGACCGTGAGGACCTCAGTCGCAGCCCGGCAGCGGTCATGGCGGTCCGGCACGCCATCGACATGGCAGGCGTGACCGTCGACGACGTCGCCACCTTCGATCTGTACTCGTGCTTCCCGATCGCGGTGTCCAACATCGCGGACGGGCTCGGTCTCGGCCACGACGATCCCCGCGGTCTCACTGTCACAGGTGGGCTGCCGTTCTTCGGCGGGGCAGGAAACAATTACTCGATGCACGCCATCGCCGAGACCGTGCAACGCTGCCGTGCTCGCCGGGGTGATCTAGGCCTTGTGGAAGCCAACGGCGGTGCGCTGTCGAAACACTCGGTCGGGGTGTACGGCACCGATCCGACGCCTTGGCGCGAGGACGGCAGCGCCGACCTGCAAGCTGAGATCGAGTCGTGGCCGGCCGTGCCCGTCAACGATCATCCCGAGGGCTGGGCAACGGTCGAGACCTGGACGGTCAAGCACAGCAAGAACGGGAAGCGCACGGCGATCGTCGTCGGCCGGCTGGAAATCACCGATGAACGGTTCCTGGCAATGGGACTTGAGGACGACGACGAGATTCTTGACCTGCTCACCGGCGAACACCCGGCTGGTCAGCGGATCTATGTGCGGGCACTGCCAATCGGCAATCGAGTCACCACCACTCGCCGTCGCATGGACGAGCTGCGGCCGCCGCGCGCGCCCGGATTCCGCGATTCTTACGAATTCGTCCAGATCGAGCGAGACGGACACCTGCTTGTCGTCACCATCAACCGGCCTGAGGCGCGCAACTCACTGCACCCGCCGGCCCACCTGGAGCTCGAGGAAATTTTCGACGCCTACTTCGCCGACCCCAGCCTTTGGGTGGCGATCGTCACAGGTGCGGGCACACAGGCCTTCTCGGCGGGAAACGACCTCATCTACACCGCCTCCGGTAAGCCGCTGTACGTACCGCTGTCGGGTTTCGCCGGGTTGACAAACCGCAGGCATATGGACAAGCCGATCATCGCTGCAGTCAATGGTTTTGCCATGGGCGGCGGGCTGGAGATCGCGCTGGCGTGCCATCTGATCGTCGCCGACGCGGCCGCCCAACTGGCGCTCAGTGAAGTGAAGGTGGGACTCGCAGCAGCTGCCGGCGGACTGGTACGGCTGCCGCGCAAACTGCCCGTCGCCGTCGCCACCGAGATGATCCTCACCGGTCGGCGGATGGGAGCCGCTGAAGCCGAACAGCGAGGGCTGGTCAACCGGGTCGCGCCGGCGGGGCAGGCCGTCACCGTGGCCAGGGAACTCGCAGCTGAGATCCTCGAGTCGTCACCGACGTCTGTCCGGACGTGTCTGGAGGTCATGGAAGAGACGGTGGGCATCGCCGATCCCGTCGACGCCGTCAGCCACCACTGCGAGGCACTCGACGAACTGTTCTTCAGCGCCGACATGGTCGAGGGAGTCAAGGCCTTCGCCGAGAAACGCCCACCGCGTTGGGTCAACGGGTAACGACGAGCACAGCTTCCAGCGAGCGAGAAGGATATGACGACAGACCAGTTGCCGAACGTTCGTGGGGAGGTTCGTGGGTGGATTTCGGAGAATTGGCGAGGGGTTGATGATGGGGTGTGGCGGGATGCGTTGGTGGGTTCTGGGTGGGTAGTTCCGACGTGGCCTGTTGAGTGTTTTGGGCGTGGTCTGTCGGTGGTGCAGGCGCGTGCTGCTCGTGAAGAGTTTGAGGCGGTGGGTGCTCCGGGAGCGGTTGTTGATCTTGATCCGTTCGTCAGGAATCCTTACCTGAGCTTGCTTGGCGATCCGTTGAAGGTGTTTGGGGGTAGGCGGATTCGGGATGAGTTGTTGCCGGGGTTGTTGAGCGGACGGCTTCGGGTCGGCTGCTTGCTGTATAGCGAGCCGGGTGCTGGTTCGGATTTGGCGGCGGTGCAGACGCGTGCTGACAGTGATGGTGATGATTATGTGGTCAATGGTCAGAAGATTTGGACCAGTTATGCCCATGAGGCGCAGTTCGCGCTGTTGTTGGCCCGTACGGATTGGGATGTGGTCAAGCACGCGGGGTTGAGTTTCTTCGTGGTGGATATGGACAGTCCTGGTATCGAGGTACGGCCGATCAGGCAGATCACCGGTGATACTGATTTCAACGAGGTTTTCCTGACTGATGTTCGGGTTCCGGCGGCTCGGATGATCGGCGACCCCGGCGATGGGTGGAAGGTGCTTCAGACGGCTCTGGCCGCCGAGCGTGCAGGGATGGGGGGAGGAGCATCGACGTCGCGCAGGTCGCGCGGAGGCTTTGATGAGGTGGTGGGCGACCTGATCGAGTTGGCCCGCGCTGCGGGCCGCGACGGTGATGCGGTGGTGCGTCAGGAGATCGTGAAGAATTTGTCGTGGCGGTTGACCAATACCTGGACGGGGCAGCGTGCGGTGATGCAGGCTCGTCGGGGGTCGTTTGATCTGGCCAATGTGGGTAAGTTGGCGATGTCGCGGATTCTGCACTGCGGTAACGATTTGCGGTTCCGGTTGCAGGGTCGGCAGTCGCTGCTCTATGACTACGAGCATCCGTTGGACTATCCCGTTGATCGGGATTTGATGTTCGGGTTCATCAATTCCATTGGTGGGGGCTCGGATCAGATTCAGCGCAATATCATCAGTGAGCGTGTTCTGGGCTTGCCGAAGGGACATGAACCCGATAAGGGAGTTCCTTTCCGGGAGGTTCGCAAAGGTGGTACCGCGCGCAGTGTGGGGCCGGCGGGGGAGCGGGCGTCGTGATTGAGGATTTCACCGATGAGCAGTGTGAGTTGCGTGCCACTGTGCGGCGGTTCTTGGTCGAGCATTCGGCCGAGGCCGATGTTCGCGCCCTGATGGGCACTGAGCGCGGTTATGACCAGCGGGTGTGGTTGATGTTGGCTCAGCAGTTGGGTGTGCACGGCTTGGCTGTCCCGGAGGCGTATGGCGGTCAGGGGTTCGGCTGGGTGGAGTTGGGCATCGTGATGGAGGAGATGGGGCGGGCGTTGTTGTGTGCGCCGTTTCTGTCCTCGGTGGTGTTGGCGGCGACGGCGATTGTCGAATCCGGTGACGAGGAGGCCAAACAGCGCTTGTTGCCGGGTATCGCCGATGGCACCACCATCGGCACGCTGGTGCTGCCGGGGGACGGGACCGCGGTCGAGGCGAGGTTCGAAGGGGACGGTTGGACGGTCAGTGGTAGCGCGCAATTGGTGCTTGACGGTCATGTCGCCGATGTGATCGTGGTGCCGGCGGTCACGGCCGAGGGGGTGGGGTTGTTCACCGTGGCCGGGGAGGGCCCGGGTGTGGTTGCGACAGCCAAGCCGACGTTGGATCAGACCCGTAAGCTGGCCGATCTGTCGTTTGACGGGGTGCGGTGTGCGCCGTTGGGTGAGGTGGCCGATGCGACGGCGGTGTTGGCGCGCACCCTCGATCTTGCCGTGGTGGCTTTGGCGCTCGAGCAGGTCGGTGGCGCGCAGGCCGCGCTGGATATCTCGGTGGACTACCTCAAGACCCGGGTGCAGTTCGGCCAGCCGATCGGAGCGTTTCAGGCGCTCAAGCACATGGCCGCCGATGTTTTCGTCGAGGTCGAAACCGCCCGCTCGGCGGCTTATTACGCGATGTTCGCCGCGGCCGGGGGCAGTGCTGACCTGCCCGCGGCTGCAGCGCTGGCCGGCGCGTACTGCACCGAGGCGTTCGTCACCACCGCTCACCAGATGATCCAGTTCCACGGCGGCATGGGCTTCACCTGGGAACTACCAGCACACCTGTACTTCAAACGCGCCCGCGCCAGCCAACAGCTACTCGGCCAGCCCGAAACACACCGCGAACGACTCGCACAACTCATCGGCCTCTAAAACACCCCGCCGCGCGCAGCGACGAGGACGACGACGCTTCGTCGTGCAGGCTCGCCGGGTTGTGCGGTCATTCGGCGTCGGCATCGAGGTCCTCGTGTGGTGATCGCACGAACGCGAAGCCCTGCCAAGCCTCTCGTCGCTCGCGATGGGGGTCGAGTTCGATGCGCAGTTCGCTGTCGAAGACCATCACCGCACGGTCAGTGCTGGTGTAAGTCGGCCAATCGGCTCCGGGCATCCCCAAACGGCTGAACGCGTGCCAACGCCTTTGCATTTCATCGCTGACGCGCAATGCCGACCGGCGGTCCGCCCCCACGCGCAGCAGCGAACCGGACTTGGTTCGGTAGAGGTCGAACAGGGCGAGCAACTCCGTCCCGTGGGTGGCGCCCAGACCTGACCACCGCAGTACACGCGGTGCATAGTCGTATCGGTACAGGTAGACCGGTGCCGATTTCCCATGGGCGTCGGCGATCTCCCAAGCGGCCGCACCGAAGGCGAAATCACCGCCGAAGCGGATGCATGCCGACCGCCGGGGATAGCCGGGATAAGCGTTGATGATGCGTTGGCGATCAATGGGTTCCACCCCCGCCAGCAGCGCCTCGATCTTCGGCTCGGTCGTCGGCAGAAGGGGCAGAAACCGCGTGAACAGGCGGGCCTCGTCGGCGTTGGTTCCCACAATGAGCGGTATCCGGTGCGACCGTCCGCGGCGCATCGCCTCGATCGGCTCCATCGGCAGGACATCGTCGCCGAAAACCGGCCCGAGAGGAACACTGCCCATCATTGAGCGCATCGCTTCGTCTATCAGGTGGCCCTGCGCTGCCACAAGTGCGGCCGGGGAAGCCTGCATGAGAGCATGAGCTTCGCGGCGCGTGCGTCCGCCGAGCAGCGTCGCAAACCGGGACGCGAATTCGGCCGTTACCTCGCGGGGCCGAGCCAGCGCGGTTACCGGACTCTGCGAGATCGCCCGAGTGAACAGACCTTCGGCAGCCGGTACCGCCAGCAACGTCGCGATCGCGTGGGCGCCGGCACTCTCGCCGAACAGCGTGACATTGTCGGGGTCACCGCCGAAGGCCGCAACGTTGTCCTGCACCCAACGCAGAGCCATCAGCAGATCACGCAGGAAGAGATTGCTCTCAATCGTGACATCGGATGTCGACAGCGACGACAGGTCGATACAACCCAGTGCGCCGAGGCGGTAGTTGACCGATACGTACACGCATCCCCGACGGGCCAGCGCAGCACCGTCGTACACCGGCGTGGCAGAGCTGCCGAACATGTAAGCGCCGCCGTGGATGAACACCATGACCGGCAGCGGCTGGTCGTCCCAGACTTCGGGTGTCACCACGTTGAGGGTCAGACAGTCCTCGTCCATCCGCTGGTATTTGCCCACGCCCATCGCGGTATAACGACGTTCCTGCGGAGCACAGGCGCCGAACGTGCGGCAGTGCCGCACGCCCGACCACGGCTGCGGCGGTCGTGGCGCGCGGAATCGCAACAGCCCGATCGGGGGGCGGGCGTAAGGGATGGATCGCCAGCGGTGCACCCCGTCCTGTGTGTAACCCTCGACAGTTCCGGCAGTCGTGGTGACGCGAACGGCGAAGCGGTGCATGGCGTTCTCCCTGTATCCAGTCGCTGCCGGGCAATTCCTTCAGCGGATGCCGGTCGAATTTCGGGCAGGCCGAAAATTCCGGATCGTTTGCACATCGGTGGCCTCAAAACCGCCGGGAGGTCGTGACGCTATGTATATTAGCGCTCGTACATTTGAACAAGTGGACGATCCGTGGCGCTTCGGTTCACCCCGAGCCACGCCAGCCCATGGAGGAGAAGCGTGCGAACCAGAGTTGCCGATCTTCTCGGCGTTGAATTCCCGATCTGCGCTTTCAGTCACTGTCGCGACGTGGTTGCCGCGGTGTCGAATGCAGGTGGGTTGGGGATCCTTGGTGCTACCGCGCACAGTCCGGAGCAGTTGGACCGCGAACTGACCTGGATTGAGGAACAGACCGGGGGAAAACCCTATGGTGTCGACTTGTTGCTGCCGACCAGCTATGTCGGCGCCGAGCATGGCGGGGTAGGCCCCGGTGGGGTCGCCGATCTGTTGCCGGTCCGGCACCGCGATTTCGTCGAGGACCTGCTCAACCGCTACGAGGTACCGGTGCCGACCGGTCAACCGCGCGGGAACGCCGGCAGCCTCAACGTCTCACCCTCGGCGTACACACCGCTCCTCGACGTTGCATTCGGCCATGACATTCGACTGCTCGCCGGCGCGCTCGGACCACCGCCGGCCGACGTGGTCGCCCGCGCCCACCAACAGGGTGTCTTGGTGGCCGCTCTGGCGGGCACCGTGGCGCATGCCCGACGGCACGCCGCCGCGGGAGTGGATTTGATTGTGGCGCAGGGGACCGAAGCCGGCGGCCACACCGGGGAGGTGGCGACGATGGTACTCGTCCCAGAGGTCGTCGATGCGGTCGATCCGCTGCCAGTCCTGGCCGCCGGCGGAATTGCCCGCGGTCGTCAGATCGCCGCGGCAATGGCGCTGGGCGCTGAGGGCGTGTGGTGTGGGTCGGTCTGGCTGGGAACGGAAGAAGCGGAAACTCCGTTGGCGGTCAAGGAGAAGTTCTTGGCCGCAAGCTCATCGGACACCGTGCGGTCACGATCGTTGACCGGCAAGCCGGCGCGCATGTTGCGCACGGCTTGGACCGACGAATGGGATCGGCCCGACAGTCCGGCGCCGCTCGGTATGCCGTTGCAATCTGCGTTGATAGGTGACTCGCAGTCGCGCATCAACCAGGCGGCCGGCAACCCGGATGCCAAGGCACGCGAGTTGGCAACCTATTTCGTCGGCCAGGTCGTCGGCTCGCTCGACCGGGTACGGCCCGCCCGCACCGTCGTCCTCGACATGGTTGAGGAGTTCATCGACACCATGGGACGGCTCGAGTCGCTGGCCGAGGACTGATGGGACTGCAGGTCGGGATCGATGTCGGCGGTCTGATCGGTGGGCGCCTTCCGGATCGATTCGCTGACCGGGTCAAGGAGATCGAGGACCGGGGTTTCGACAGCATCTGGTTCGCCGAAGCCTGGGGTTCGGACGTGTTCACGCCCCTGGCCTGGTGTGCGGCGCTGACCAGCAGGGTTCGGCTCGGTTGTGCAATAGCGCAGATCCCGGCTCGAACACCGACGGCAACGGCGATGGCGGCCAACACTCTTGACCATCTGAGCGCCGGACGCGCGGTACTCGGCGTCGGTGCGTCGGGCCCCCAGGTGTCTGAGGGCTGGTACGGCGTGGCGTTCACCCGCCCACTGGTCCGCACACGTGAATACGTCGAGATTATTCGACAAGCGCTGGCTCGCGAGCAGCCTCTGACTTATTCGGGCGAATTTCACCAGCTGCCGATGCGCGACGGGGACGTCAGCGGACTCGGTAAACCACTGAAGTCGATGCTGCATCCGTTCCGCCCCGGGTTGCCGATCCAATTGGGCGCCGAGGGGCCCCGCAACATCGCACTTGCCGCCGAGATCGCCGACGGCTGGCACGCGATGTTCTTCGCCCCCGCGCACGACGCGTACTACCGCAACGCGCTGTCCGTCGGGTTCGATCGTCGCTCCGGTGGGCGTCCATCGACCTTCGAGGTCGTCGCCACCGTACCGGTCGTGATCGACGACGACCTCGATCGAGCGGCTGACCGGGTACGGCCGATGCTGGCGCACTACATCGGTGGAATGGGTGCCCGCGGCGCCAACTTTCACTTCGACGTCTTTGTTCGAATGGGGTTCGCTGATGTCGCCGAGCGGGTCCAGAAGCTCTACCTGTCCGGGGACAGAGCCGCGGCCGGCGCGGCAATCCCGGTCTCCATGGTGGAGCAGGTTGCTCTTATCGGGCCCGCCGCCAAGATCCGCGAGGATCTGACGCGGTGGGAGAGCACTGTCGTCGACACGATTGCGGTACAGGGCCTTCCGGAGGACTTGGCGCTACTGGCCGATACAGTCCTGGAGTGAGCAGTGCAGCCTGCGTGCGCTCAACGGCGACGCGGTGTGCCGGCCGCTTCGCCGGGATGCACCCTCGTGAAATGACGTATCGCGCCGACCATGCGTTCGTACTCGGCAGCGTTGGGAATCGTCACGGCCGCGGCGGTCAAGCCGCTGCACATGGTCACCAGCGCGCGGGACAGATCACGACGGGAGCGTGCATCGGCCGCGAGTGCAGGCGGGGCGAGCGAGGCAATGCTGTCGAAGAAGGCGCGGAAACTGCGCAATGTGGGCTGTAGCTCCTGGGCCATCGCCTCGTCGCGGTTGACCTCGATGAGCACGGTGAGCACCATGGCCGGTACTTCGCGGTCGACCCGGTACATGCTGGCAAAGCTCTGCAGCACGAGGTCGACGGCGTCGTCGAAAGTATCGACACCTATCATCGCCGACCGCATGTGCTCGAGGGCGTGCGCGTAGACGTCCTCGGCGACGGCGACGAAAAGCCCGGCCTTGCTGCCGAAGCGCTGGTAGATCATCGGCACCGAAATCCCGGCTGCTTCGGCGATCTCACTGACTGCTACACCGGCAAAACCTCGTGTCGCGAAAAGGCTACGCCCAGCGCGGAGCAGGGCCTCACGGGTGTCGAGGCCCTCCGCAGCCTTCGGGCGTCCTGGTGCGCGCAACGACGGGGTGGTGCGTCCTGGTCGCGCCGGGTTTGCTGACATCACTCTCCTGGTCGGGGGTGTTGCTGCAAACCATAGCACTATGTATATTAGCGCTCGTACATTTATCGGCTGCCCGATCATGGCACCGATGCGGTGCGCAGGCGATTCGTTCCACGCTGCTCGTCCGGGAGGCCTTATCCGAGGATGTCCTCAACCGCGCCACCCGGAGTCGCCAAAGCGGTGTGGGTCCAGGGCGATCATCATCGATCGAATCTCCCAGCAGCAGTTTCTCGTGCAGGTCAAGATGACGGAGGTAACCCAGTGAGCACGACCAGGCGCAGTCCGCGGATCGCCATCATCGGCGCCGGCATGTCGGGCCTGTGCATGGGCGCCCGCCTTTGGATGGCGGGAATCGACACTTTCACCATCTACGAGAAGGCTCCCACTCTGGGGGGAACCTGGCGCGACAACACCTATCCGGGGCTGACCTGCGACGTCCCGTCGCGGTTCTACCAGTTCCGATTCGCCCCCAATCCCGACTGGTCCCAGTTCTACTCCAGTGGCGCCGAAATCTGGCGCTATTTCGACTCGGTCGCCGACCGCTTTGCTCTGGACGCCCATGTACGTACCGGCCACGAGGTCACTGAGGCGCTCTTCATCGACGACCGGTGGATGCTCTCGTTCGCCGACGGCAGCACCGAGGAAGCTGATTTCGTGATCTCGGCGTGCGGGGTCCTGCGTGTTCCCAACATTCCCGACATTCCCGGGGCGGATTCGTTTGCGGGGGCACTGTTTCACTCTGCGCGCTGGGATCATGACGTGCCGGTGACGGGAAGGCGGGTGGCTGTCATCGGTACCGGATCTACCGGTGCCCAGATCGTCGGCGCATTGGGCGGGGTCGCCGACCACCTGACGCTGTTTCAGCGCACCCCGCAGTGGATCGCGCCTATGGTCAATCCGCGCTACCGAAAGGTCACTCGTTCCTTGCATCGCCGGTTTCCCGCGCTGAGCCGGCTGGGCTACGACACACTTCGGGTCACCATGGAACGGGCCGCTGTGGCCATGATCAAACCGGGCCTGCGGAGATGGGCGATGCAGGCGGCGTGCCGGGTACATCTGCGGTCGGTGCGCGACCCGCAGCTTCGTCAGGCGTTGACTCCTGACTATCAGCCGATGTGTAAGCGACTGGTGTTCTCCGCTTCGTTCTATCCGGCAGTGCAGCGCCGGGACGTCAGCCTTGTCACCGACAAGATCGAAGGTATCGAGCCGACGGGGCTGCGTACCGCTGACGGTATGCTCCACGAGGTTGACGTCATCGTGCTCGCCACCGGGTTCGACGCTCACGCCTACCAGCGACCGATGCAGGTGGTGGGCCGTGACGGGATCACCCTCGACGATGCGTGGCGCGGGGGCCCGCGTGCTTACATGACGGTGTCCGTGCCCGGATTCCCCAACCACTTCATGTTGATGGGTCCGCACACGCCGGTGGGCAACTACAGTCTCACCGAGGTTGCCGATACCCAGGCCCGCTACATTCTCGGCTGGATTCAGCGATGGCAGCGCAGCGAATTCGCCACCGTAGAGCCCACCCAACAGGCAACCGACCGCTACAACGCCGAGCTTCGTGCAGCGCTGCCCGACACCATCTGGGCGTCAGGATGCCGGAGCTGGTACCTCGGCGCCGACGGTCTACCAGAGTTGTGGCCGTGGGCCCCACAGCGGCATCGCGCGATGCTGGCCCAGTACCGCCCAGCGGATCACCGCCTGAACCGACAGCTCCTGCGTTCGTGACAGCGCGCGGTAGGCGCGGAACGACTTCACCCGACCCGTTCACCTTCAGACATCCGAATGTCTGATTACGACAGCCAAGGGGATGCTATGGCCGGAGAGACACTGGTACCTGACACTGAGGTTCGCTCGTCGCGGGGTGTTCCGATGCATTTCGCGTCGATCTGGGAGGCGGTCGCCGACATCAGGGGTGACGGACTCGCCGTGGTTCAGGGCGAGCGCTGCGTGTCGTGGCGCGACTACGAAGACCGAGCATCGCGATTGGCCGCTGCGCTCGTCGGCGCCGGCCTCGAGTCGAACTCGAAAGTCGCTATGTATCTGTACAACTCACCCGAATACTGTGAGACGAACTTTGCCGCGTTGAAGATCGGCGGCAGCCCGGTCAACGTGAACTACCGGTATCTCGAGCACGAACTGCGTTATCTGCTCGACAATGCCGATGCCGAGGCGATCGTGTTCCACTCGTCGCTGGGTGATCGGATTGCGCGGGTGGCCGAAGGATTGCCCAAGCTGAAGCTTCTGATCGAGGTGGACGACGGCCCAGCGTCAGATGGCTCCGCGCACGTGGAGACGGCGGTTCGCTACGAGGAGTTGCTCGCCGCGCACCAGCCGCTCGGCCGCCGAGAGCCGGACGGGTCGGAGATCTACATGCTGTACACGGGCGGCACCACGGGCTTGCCGAAAGGCGTCATGTATCCGGTGTCGGACTTCACGGGTTTCCTTGTGCAGAATTACGCACCGTTTCTGGGTCTTTCGGCGCCCGAGTCGGCTGATGACATTCTGTCTGCGGTGGCCGCAATGGCCGACGCGAACCGGCCGGTGGCGATGTCGGCCCCGCCGCTCATGCACGGAACGGGTTGCTGGTTGGGAGTCATGGTGCCGCACATGTTCGGCGGCACAGCCTGTCTCCTTGAGCATCGCAGCCTCGACCCGGCTGAGGTGTGGTCGGTGGTCGAGCGCCACCGGGTGCAGAATGTGGTCATCGTCGGTGACGCGTTCGCCCGGCCGTTGTTGCGCGTCCTGGACGCCGAAAAGGATGACAGAGATCTGTCATCGCTACGATTGCTGATTTCCTCCGGCGCGATGTTCTCGGCGGACCTGAAGCAGCAGTTGTTGTCCCACGTGCCGCAACTGGCCATCATTGATGTGCTGGGTTCCACCGAGGGCGGCATGGGCTTGTCGGTCACCACGAAGGACACTCCGGTGGTGCAGACCGCGCGGTTCGGACGGCCCGCCACCACAAAGGTTTTCACTGATGACGGGCGAGAGGTCGTGCCCGGCTCGGGCGAGATCGGCATGGTCGCCAGTGGCGGACTCTCACCGCTGGGCTACTACAAGGATCCCGAGAAATCGGCCCGCACGTTCCGCGAGGTGGCCGGTGTGCGCTACACCTTCACCGGCGACATGGCCCGGGTGACCGACGATGGGTCGGTCGAACTCTTGGGGCGCGGATCGCACTGCATCAACACCGGCGGCGAGAAGGTCTTCCCCGAGGAGGTCGAGGAGGCTTTGAAGCGGCACCCGGCCGTAGAGGATGCGCTCGTGTTCGGTGTTCCTGACGAGCGCTTCGGTAACTGTGTCGTCGGTGTCGTGTCACTCGCGGAGGGCACCGAGATAGCAGCCGCCGAACTGATAGCCGACACCAAGCGCCGGATCTCGAGCTATAAGGTGCCGCGCGAGTTGCACATCGCCGAGCGTGTGCCGCGGGCGCCCAATGGGAAGGCTGACTACCCAAGTGCGAGGGCACTTTTCGAGTCGGCGACTGCGTGAGTCCCTGCCGGCCCCACCACATGTGTGGGGCCGGCGTAGATCGCGATCGTCCAGGGTGCCGCTAATCCGCGCCCGGATCACCACCCTGTGTCGGTGAAGGATGGGTGATCGAGGCGATCTACGCCGTAGCGGCCTGCGCGACCGAGTGGCGATCGACGTTGCCGCGAAAACTATACGAGTTTTAGGGAATCGTCGCGGTGCAGCAGGAAGAAGTAGGGCTGCTCCATTCCCCGCATATCCATGACGCCCAGCACGGTCTCCGACCCGGCGGTGCCGTCGAGGAGACGGAACACATCGTTGACCGGAAGCTGGTCGTAGATCATGGTCGCGGTTTCCACGCCCCGGTAGCGCGTGGTGCGGAGTCTGGCTTTGGGACTGCGGGCTTGCAGTACCGGCTTGAGCGGAGCCACATTACCGACGAAGTTGCGGTTCCCGAGACCGGGCAGTTTTGTCGCAAGCGCCAGTCCGAGGAATGCAGGGGCAGGGTTGAGTGCCCACAGACCGCGCCCATCCGCTGTGGTGAACAACAGCGGATGGACTGTCTCTGGGTCCAGGAACTGCTTGCCCCACCAGCCGCTGTTGGCCAGCATTCCATCCACCGGATGGCCGGTCGGCATCTCGGCGCCATGCCAGGTGCCGAGCATTGATTCAGCTTCGACAGCGGGCAGGGAGTCGAACAATTCGAATGCACCCTCCATGGTGGTCGGGGCATCCGGTAGTACTTCTGCAAGTAGAGACATAGCTACGACACTACCTGCCATGTGTCAACCCGTACACCCTGCGGTGCTGAAAGATGCTGAGATGCTTGGCAACCACCGTCGTCACGATGAGCGTCGGCACCGCGTGTGCAGCAATGCGACGTGCGTCGCGGCTTTGGGGTTGAATGGCCGGCGCATTCACGTGGCGGATGTGGTCGCGAGTGCGCGACCACGGGCCGGGGCCTTGCAGATGCGCCCGCATGGAGCCCGATTTACGCCACGCTCGACAGTGCCCTGGCCGATGGATCGCGTAGGGCTGCCGAGTCGGCCATGGATCGCGTCATCGGATGGTTCGAATCGCACAAAGGTTTGTTGCAAGCGTGGGCCGAGGCGGCGATAGAGGATCCGAGTCTCTTCGGCAGGTCACATGTGCTTTTCGAGGCTGTCTTCGATGCGATGCCGTTCGTGCGTTCCACGTGGCCCGAGTCGACGGAACAGCAGGCCAGATTGCGCCTCCATCTCTTCACGCTGCAGCTGGAACCTCTTCCAGAACTACGCGGTGACCGGGGAGTGGGCGCATCCCCGGGACGTGCTTATCGGCGTTCTGGCCGATCTCTGGTCAAGCGACTTCTTCCCGCCCCGGTACGCAAGGCAGCCTGGGTGACATCAGCGCTGACGCTGCGCCCCGTTCCGTCCCGTGTGGCGCGGCCCTCTGCTGATGTGATCGGGCTCGACGGCGGAAGCCGCGTTTCCGCAGTGGGTTGTGGCGCCGTCGATCGGCGGTCACCACCGCTGTTCCCCGCGTAAGGAATGTGCCTCAGCCGCCGGGCGGTGATAGCGCGACGCAGCGTTGAGGCCTTCGCTCTGCTAACTGAGCGGCGTTGCGGTGTAGTGAAACTGACCAACGTCGCGCCCCGACATCAGTCGTTCTTGACTTCGAGAACCCGTTTGCGCAGCCCCTCGGTGGCGGTATCCAGGCCACTCTTCAGGGCCATCTTCACGACGAAGCCTGGAAGTGGAACCGTCAGCTCGATGGCCATGTCGAAGCGAACTCTGGTTTTGGCGTCCGCGGGTGTCAGCGTGTACGTCGCATTCTGCGATTTGACGTGACCAGCCGATAACAGCGTCCAACGGACGCTGTTATCGGCCCATGTGTACTCGATGACGTGAGTGTCGGTCATTCCGGCGGCCCTGACCCCTATTTGCGCGCGCCGCGGGCGTCCGTCCTCGTACGTGTCGAGTACTTCTGCCCTTTGGTACTGCGAGGTCCAACTCGGGGCTGACTCGATATCCGCAATGACGTCAAGGATCTCGTCGGCCGTTGCTTCGATGCTGACTTCCCGGGACCCTTTTATTGCCATTCCGCAACTCCTTCCAGCCCGTCAGGGCAAGCCAATGCGATTGTCACGTACTCGTGTACAGAACCGCCATTCGCTGATGGCAGTCGCGCCTGAGAATGTGGCACACGCTAGCTATTGCAAGACACGCTGTCTAGTTGGTAGATAGAAGATCTGCCTCTGTGACGTCTGTTCTCGTTCAGGTCCGACCCCGTGCCGGTGTGCACGACGACTTCATGGCCGAGATTTCTGCGGGTGCTGAAGCACCTCTGGCGAGCTACCACGGACAGCAAACCTGATCGGGAGGTTCTCGTGACCACTTCGGACAATTCGTTGGCAGCTAACGCTTGGCGCCTGGCGACACCCGGCGATGATGGCTGGGATCGGACGATCAGACCGGACGACCCCCGCAAACTGTTCGTGGTCTCTGCCGACTGCCACGCCAATGAGCCACCCACCTACTTGCTCGACCACATCGAGCCTGTGTACTTTCCCCGATTGCCGCGCATGGAGCGCCGCGACGACGGCTCGGAGTGGTTGATAACGGAAGGCACCGCGCCGATGCGTGTCAAGGCCCCTGCCTCGGAGGCGACGAGGATGGGCTCCCGAATGGAGGCCGAAGACCAGCGGCGCAGCGCCGCAGCACGCGATATCGCGACGCGACTCGCCGACCAGCAGGCCGATGGGGTTGACGTCGAGCTGATCTTCCCCACCAAGGGCCTCTTCGGCTGGGCCACGCCCGACCCGGTGTTTGCGATGGCGATGTGCCGGGCATGGAACCGTTGGGCATACGAGACATTTTCTTCCGACGGTTGGCACGGAGGGCGGACGCTGCCGCTGGCGTCGATCGCTGCGGGTGACCTAGACGGCGCGTTGGCAGAGGTGGCGTGGGCAGCTACCAAGGGTTTTGTGGGTGTGTGTCTGGGCAATTCGCCGATCTACGGCCCGAAGACACCAGGCAAGCTCGAGTACAACGACCCCTTGTTCGAGCCGCTGTGGACCGCGATAGAGGACGCAGGTCTGGCAATCACTTTCCACGTCTCGACTGGGCGTGACCCCAGAGCGGTCACCGGCGACGGCGGCGCAGTGGTGAATTATGTGTGTCACTCGATGGAAACAACGATCGAGCCGGCGGTCCAGCTGATCGCATCTGGCGTCCTCGAGCGTCACCCGCGCCTGCGGGTTGGGCTCGTCGAGTCCGGCATCGGCTTCCTGCCGTGGCTGCTCGAAACGATGGACTACGCCTACAGGGCTCATCACTTCTTCGTGCGTCCCCAGCTTCCTGAGCTGCCGTCGGTGTACTTCCGGCGTCAGTGTTTCGCGACGTTCCAGGAGGATCACGCCGGCTTAGCCGCGGTGGAGGAGAACGATCTGGTCGCTAATGTGTTGTGGGCGAACGACTACCCACACCATGAAGGCTCCTGGCCGCACTCGGCGGCGTCCGTTGAGCGGCAGATGGTGCGCCTGTCTGACGACGCCCGCTCGAAGATCCTCGGCCTCAACGCAGCTCGCATATTCGGGCTTCCCGTCACCCGGTGACCACGGGCCTCTGGTTGCGACGGCAACGTGTCGCAACTTCACGCTGACCCTGTCGCCCGTGTTGCGCTGAGGCGATCTCGGCGAGCATTGTCTGAAAGTATCAAACTGATGTCTGAAAAGGTCATTCTGTTGGCCCCGGTGCGGACCTAGCGTGGCAGGCATGTCAAACGATGTTGCCTTCAAGCCTTCGGCGCGCGCTCTCGCCTCCGCGGCCCGCAAGTCGGCGCCCGAGATCTGGCGGACGACCGCGATCGGCCTGTATCGGGATGCGCGGCGTCCGCGGTCGGGTTCGGCGCCGGCGTCGCTGCCGCGCACGATGTTTGACCCGACACGGCCGGAAAAGATCGCCAACCCCTATCCGGACCTGGAGCGGATACGTGAGCATCCCGTCGTGGTCAACGAGCGACTCGGGGTGTGGATGATCGGACGCTACGAGGACGTGCACGCTGCGGTCCGCGAGAACTCGGTGTTGTCGTCCCGAGATGGGATTGCGCTGCAATCGTTTGTGGTCAGTTCGGTGTTGACCGCCGAGCCGCCCAACCACACCCGGCTGCGGCGGATCGTCGCACCGTTGCTCAGTAAACGGTCGGTGCAGATCCAGACCTCCGATATCCGCGACCTGACCCGGGAGGCGCTCGCGCCGATGAAAGCCGGGGGCACGGTGGATATGGTGCCGGCGCTGACTATCCCGATGCCGATCGCTGTCATCGCCCGGATCCTCGGGGTGCCGCGCTCGGAGTGGACGAAATTCAAGGAAGTGTCGGACAGGCTCGTGTCGGCGGCCTTTGCTCCCGGTGGGCTGCCCGAGGGGTTACGCCGGTTTCCGAGAATTCTGCAGTCGTACCTATGGCTGCGCAGCTTTTTGGACGCCGAGATCCGGCGGCGCGCCGACGCCCCGGCTGAGGACTTGATAAACCAGTTCCAGTTGGCGATCGACGCTGGTGACCTCGCCGATCAGGAGGCGTTCGTCTATACGACGCTGCTGCTGATCGCCGGCAACGAAACCACCACCAACCTGCTGGGGATGCTGCTGATCAAACTGGCCGAGGATCACGAGTTGTTTCGGGAGCTGCAGGCCGACCGCAGCCTGATTCCCGGCGCGGTGGAAGAGGCGCTGCGGTGGGGCGCGCCGGAACAGTGGGTGACCAGAGTTGCCACCGCGCCGTATCCGATCGGCGATACCGTGATCCCCACCGGCGGGAAGGTGGTGTTGTTCTACGCTTCGGCCAACCGGGACCCGGCCAAGTTCGCCGATCCGGACCGCTTCGATATTCACCGCAACACCACGGGTCATCTGAGCTTCGGTCATGGTCTGCACTTCTGCTTGGGCGCCCATCTCGCACGCCTGGAAACGATAACCGCGATCAATTGTCTGCTCGATGAAGTCGATGGTCTGGAGTTGGCCGGCCCGGTGCGGTGGGGCAAGAACCCGTCGTTGCAGGGCCCGGTGTCGGTGCCGTTGCGCATCAAGCAACGCTGAGCGGTTCGTTCGATGAAAACTATTGGTGCGCGGCTTATTCGAAGTCCAAGGATAGACAAACGCCCTGCTGGATAGCCCGGACGTAGGTGAAGTCCGCGACCAGCAGCACGTTGGGGGCGGGCACCCGGAACTGACGCTTGACCAGGTCAGCGGCCCGGGCAGCGGCGGGATCGGCGATCGTGGTGCGGACCTTCTTGCGCCGTGCGACACCGCGCCAGCCGTCGGCCCGCATCAACCGCTCCACCGAGCAGCGGGTCACGTCGATGCCTTGGCGTAGCAGGTGAGCCCACAGCTTCGTCGCGCCGTTGAGCGACTCGGGTGTGCGGCGGCCGTGCTCGTCAGGCTCGTAGAAGCCGGCCAGCACCTCGGTGATGACGGTGTCCAGTGTCGCGGGTCGCTCTCCTGCACGAAGAAACTTGTCGCCGCCTTGAGGATCTCGATGGAGCCTCAAGCTCACGGTTGTTGCGCTTGAGTTCGCGCAACTCCTGTGCGGTATCGCTAGGCACCCCGTCACGCTGGCCGGTGTCGACTTCGGCCTGGTTGACCCACCGTCGCAGCGATTCCCGACACCCCAACCGCTTGGCCACCGCAGTAGATGCAGTCCGTGCGGGCGGCGTACTCCTCGGCATGGTCGGTGGCCCAACCGCACCGCCCGGGCCTTGAACTCCTCGTCGTACTTCTTCGGCACGATGTGGACAACCTTCCCTCGAAAGAAGGTGTGCATCAAACCCGGGGGATGATTCATTCATCGGTGGTTGGACTTGCTGGGCGGTCGTCCATACCAACGGGTGTGGGCACGGGTGAACGCGGCGGTTTCTGAATAGCCAAGCCGACGCCCGGTTTCCTCGACGCTGAGCCCCGAGTTGAGCAGTTCGGTGGCCAGTGTTGCGCGGACTTCGTCCAGCAGTGCACGGTAACTCGTTCCTTCGACAGCGAGTCGGCGGTGCAGGGTGCGTTCGGTGATGCACAGCTCTTTGGCGATGGTGGTCATCGAAGGAATCTCTGTCGAGTCCTGAATGATGCGCGTGCGGATGGACGCCGACATCCCCCTGCGGGTGGTACGCCTGTTCAACAACTCCTCGCATTGGCGAATGCAGATGGCCGCGGTCTGTGGATCCGCCGCGGGCATGGGCTGATCCACTAGGCGCGCGGGCAGGATGACCGCATTGCGTGTGGTGTTCTCGACGATCACGTTGAGGTTGTCGATCTTCATCAGACCGGCCGGCAGTTGCGGATCGGTGACTTCAACCCGCATCGTCGTTGTTGAGTGGATCAGGCCGCCCGCCAGTGGCGGAACGAGTTTGAGGAAAATCGCAAAATCGCGCTCCAGTAAGAAGCGTCGGACGTCCGGGGGGATTTGCGCATCGTCGAATGCGATGACGGCTTCTGCCTCGGTCATTTGTGGCGCGGTGAGTCTGCGGTAGGTGGTGGTGAGCGCGACGTAGCGGCGTGCCACGTCTATCGCGTCGCCCACGGTGGGGCTGGACAACACGGCATACCCGAGGATGCCGATGTCGGCGAAGGTGTAACGCGATCCAGTTTCCAGACCAAGCCCAGGTAGATCACCGAGGCGCCCGATCACATTGCGGATGATCATCACTTCCTGGCTGGCACGGATTTCCGTGGTGGGACTCATCAGCTCCTCACGCGTCAGACCCGTGCCACGCAGGCATGTCTGGGCGTCGAGGCCGTGGTGCTTGGCAGTCTCGAGGATGTAGCGGCTGGGGGTGCTGGACCGGGCGATATCCGCGTGAGGTGCGATCTCGGCGGCCATTGTCTGAAAGTATCAAATTATTGTCTGGTCTGGTCATTACCTGTGGGTGGGCGTTGTCCTAACGTCACCGCTATGTCAACCGATGTTGCTTTCAAGCCCTCAAGGCGCGCGCTGGTTTCCGCGGCCGGCAAGTCGGCTCCCGATCTCGGGCGCTCGATCGCGGTTGGCATGTATCGGGATGCGCGCCGTCCGCGGTCGGGCTCGGCGCCGGCGTCGGTGCCGCGCACGACTTTTGACCCGACACTGCCGGACAAGATCGCCAACCCGTATGCGGACTTGGAGCGGATTCGTGAGCATCCCGTCGTGGTCAACGAAGCGCTCAATGTGTGGATGATCGGACGGTATGACGGCGTGCACGCCGCGGTGCGCGAGAACGCTGTGTTGTCGTCCAAGGACGGCATCGGGCTGCAAGCGGTCGTCACCAGTGTTGTGGCGACCGCCGAGCCGCCCGAGCACACCCGGCTGCGGCGTATCGCCGCACCGCTGTTCAGCAAGCGCTCGGTGCAGATTCAGATGTCCGACATCCACGACTTGACCCGTGCGGCGCTCGCGGCGATGAAAGCCGGGGCCGCGGTAGACATGGTGCCGGCGCTGACCATCCCGATGCCGATCGCCGTCATCGCCCGCGTCCTTGGTGTGCCGCGCTCGCAGCAGGCGAGGTTCAAGGAAGTGTCGGACATCGTGACATCGGGGTTGTTCTCTGCGGGGGGAGTAGCGGAGGGCCTGCGCCGGTTTCCGCGCACTCTGCAGTCCTTCTTATGGCTACGCAGTTTTTTGGACGCCGAGATCCGCCGGCGCGCCGACGCGCCGGCTGAGGACTTGATAAACCAGTTTCAGTTGGCGATCGACGCCGGTGACCTCGCCGATCAGGAAGCGTTCCTCTATACGTCGATGCTGCTGGTCGCCGGGAATGAGACGACCACCAATCTGTTGGGGATGCTGTTGATCAAGCTGGCCCAGGACCACGAGCTGTTCCTTCAGTTGCAGGCCGACCGTAGCCTGATCCCCGGCGCGGTGGAGGAGATGCTGCGGTGGGGTGCGCCGGTGCAGTGGGTGACCAGGGTCGCCACCGCCCCCTATGAGATCGGCGGCACGGTGATCCCGACCGGTGCGAAGGTCATGCTGTTGAACGCGTCGGCCAACCGGGACCCGGCCAAGTTCGCCGATCCCGATCGTTTCGACATTCACCGCAACACCAGCGGCCATTTGGGTTTCGGCTACGGTCTGCATTTCTGTCTGGGCGCCCATCTCGCACGGTTGGAGACGATCACCGCGATCAATTACCTGCTCGACGAGGTCGACGGGCTGGAGTTGGCCGGGCCGGTGCGGTGGGGCACGACCCCGTCCTTGCAGGGGCCGGTGTCGGTGCCGTTGCGCATCAGACGGAGCTGAGCCACACCTCGGTCAGCTAGCAGAATCGAGTGGCCGTGATGCGGGACCGGTATCCAATATTGTGTGAAATGTGTTGTTGACAAGGTGAACTCGATTTTAAGGAGAGTGCTGTGCGGGTGGTTGTGGATCGTGACCGGTGCGAGGGTAACGGGATATGCGAGGGGCTTGCGCCAGAGGTGTTCGAGCTCGACGACGACGCTGTGGCTGTGGTCAAGACCGATCCGATCCCGGCCGACAATGAACACCTCGCCCAACAGGCCATCACCGACTGCCCGCGCGCGGCAATCACACGAACCGACTAGGAAGAGTCCCGGGTGGGCATCGGATAGGGTGCGCCGAACCTTCGCTGCCGGAGGGGGATCGTGCGCTTTCACCTCCGCGTAGCGGTAACGGCTGCCACGGCGGTCACCTGCGCTGCGTGCATTGCTGAACTGGCCCCCGGCTATGTATATTAGCGATCGTATAGTTTCTTAGCCCGACACCCCGGGCGGGCACCTTGGTACGGCTTTGGCCCTACCACGGCACTGATGTCGATCCTGCATCCGTTCAAGCTCGGTTATGCCGATCTGATTCAGCGCCACTGCAACGGAATTGGCTTACCCAGAAGGGTAAGCCCGGAAGGAGTCACGAGTGGCAATCAGCGATTCACGTGAGTTGGTCATCGAAGCTACACCTTCGGAGATCCTCGACGTCCTCGCGGACATCGAATCTCTGCCGAGCTGGTCATCCCAGTATGAGCAAGCCGAGGTGCTGGATACCCACGAGGACGGCCGTCCGCGGCAGGTCAAGATGACGGTCAAGGCCGCCGGGCGGACCGACACGGTCGTCACCGAGTACACGTGGACCGACAACAGCGTCAGCTGGGCTCTTGTGTCTTCCAGTCAGCTCAAGTCCCAGGATGCCAAGTACACCCTGACCCCGGACAACGACGTGACTGCGGTGCGCTTCGACATGGCGATGGAACTGCTGATACCGATTCCGGAGCTCTTGCTCAAGATAGCTCTCAAGAGCGGCTTGAACACCGCTACAGACGGTTTGCGCGAGCAGGTGCTCAAGGTCAAGAACGGTTGATCTCAGAACCCATCAGCCGGGAAGGTTCACGTGACGTGGTCACTGCCTGACTGGCTGTAGCGCTGAGAACGGCGGGCACGGCCCGGATAGGGATACCGAGCCGTGCCCGCCCCACCGCCCGAGATTCGGAGTCCGAGTCCCGGTGAGCACCACCACGCCGCAACCGGCACGGCGCCCGCTCGGTCACGCGGGCATGGGCCTCCACTCCACAACGATCCAAGTCTTGCGCTCGAAAGAGCGCAAACTGAACATCATTCGGCTGAAGAATGCATGCGCTGATCCACGACGTCGACGCTATCTCGATGAGTCGGTGGCACCGCTAACAGGTGTTGTGCGCAGTCGGCCGTGATGCGGTGCAAGTCGGGTTCGGGAATGTCGCGCAGCCGCGGATCGGCGCTGCACCCGACAATCCCCGCAGTGATCATTGCCACCGTCACCCGAGACTTGATGTCCGTGGCCGAGCCGAGCAGCAGGTTGTGGAGGCGATCGCGGCAATCGACAAGCTCCTGATGCCCTCGAATCAGTTCGAGCACAGCGGGATCGCCGTATACGAGGTGACCGAGCTGTCGGTTGCGAATCACCAATTCGATGAAGCCGCCGATGGTGGCGTCACGACGGGATTCGGGTTGATGGATGGACTCCGCGATCCGCACCAGCCGTGCGACATCGTCAAAGAACGGCTGTAGGACGGCCAGCACCATGTCTTCCTTGGTTTGGAACTGGTAGTAGACCGCCGCTTTGCTGACGCCGAGATGATCGGCGATCACCTGCAACGATGTCCCGTCGACGCCACGCTCGGCGAATAGCTCCAACGCTGCATCCAACAACCTACTGCGCGCCAAGCCTGATCGCGCCAACCGCCTGGCCATTCGTCGGCCTCCGTCGATTCAGGAACACGTGGTGGTCCGGCCGGCGCGGCAGGGGTCAGTTGCTTGTGGTGTATGGGCAGCTGAGCTGTGCTGTTGGCCGGGGTGGTTCAGTGGCCTCTGGTCACCCATTCGTCGTAGTGGATGATTTCGTCGCCGATGGTGGTCGAGTCGCCGTGACCGGTGTAGACGACCGTGTCGCCGGGCAGTTTGCCGAGTCGGCCCGAGATTGATTCCAGGATGGTCGGGAAGTCTGAGAACGACCGACCTGTCGCGCCGGGGCCGCCGTGGAACAGGGTGTCGCCGCTGAACACGGCGTTCAGTTCTGGGGCGTGCCAGCACACCGAGCCGGGGGAGTGTCCGGGGGTGTGCAGTGCACGGAGTTCGGTGCCGGCGATCTGCAGCGTGTCGCGGTCGGAGACCGAGCGGAAGTCGCTGTCGGGGTGGGTCATTCGCCAGAGCACTTCGTCGGCGGGGTGTAGCAGTACCGGGGCGTCGAGTGCCTGGCCGAGTTGCGGGGCGACGGTCACGTGGTCGTTGTGGCCGTGCGTGCAGACCACCGCCACCACGTGCCGGCCGCCGACGGCCTCGATGATCGGGTCGGCGGTGTGGGCGGCGTCGAACACCACGACTTCGGTGTCGTCGCCGACGATCCAGATGTTGTTGTCGACCTCCCAGCTGCCGCCGTCGAGTTCGAAGGTGCCGTGGGTGACCAGGCGCTGGATGTTGCCCATCAGAGGACCACCACCGAACGCAGGACCTCACCGTGGTGCATTTTGTGGAACGCGTCCTCGATCTGGTCCAGCCCGATGCGTTCGGTGACGAACTTGTCCAGCGGGAACCGGCCCTGCAGATACAGCGAGATCAGGGTCGGGAAGTCGCGCTCGGGCAGGCAGTCGCCGTACCAGGAGGACTTCAACGACCCACCGCGGGAGAAGAAGTCGATCAACGGCATCTGCAGGGTCATGTCCGGGGTCGGCACCCCGACCAGCACCACGGTGCCGGCCAGGTCGCGGGCGTAGAACGCCTGCGTCCAGGTTTCGGGCCGGCCCACCGCGTCGATCACCACGTCGACGCCCACGCCGTCGGTCAGGTCCTGGATGGTCTTGACCAGGTCTTTTTCGCCGGCAAGCTGGGCGCTGTTGATGGTGTGCGTGGCGCCGAACTCGCGCGCCCAGTCCAGTTTCCGGTCGTCCATGTCGACGGCGATGATCGTCTTGGCGCCGACCAGCCGGGCCCCGGCGATCGCCGCGTCACCGACCCCGCCGCAGCCGATCACCGCCACGGTGTCGTCGCGGTTGATCGCGCCGGTGTTGATCGCCGCGCCCAGACCGGCCATCACCCCGCAGCCCAGCAGCCCGGCCGCGGCCGGGTCGGCGGCCGGATCGACCTTGGTGCACTGGCCTTCGTGCACCAACGTCTTGTCGGCGAACGCACCGATGCCCAGCGCCGGGGTCAGCTCGGTGCCGTCGGTCAGCGTCATCTTCTGCGCGGCGTTGTGGGTGTCGAAACACAGATGCGGGCGACCCCGCTTGCACGCCCGGCACTGACCGCACACCGCCCGCCAGTTCAACACCACGAAATCGCCGGGCTCCACATTGGTCACGCCCTCACCCACGGACTCCACCAGACCGGCCGCTTCATGACCGAGCAGGAACGGGAACTCGTCGTTGATCCCACCCTCCCGGTAGTGCAGATCGGTGTGGCACACCCCGCACGCCTGGATGTCGACCACCACCTCACCCGGGCCCGGATCGGGAATGACGATGTCCACCACCTCGACCGGACGAGCCTTCGCCCGAGAGATCACACCCCGCACAGTCTGAGTCATGTTGGCGCTCCGATCGGAAGGGACTGCTTCTGCGAAAAGCATTGTAACCAAACGCGTGTATGCGTCTCTGGGTTGGATGGCGTTGTGCGGCAGAAAAGAATGAGGTGTGAGGCAGACCGGCCTGCTCGACAGGGATGTACCGGAAACCGGGATATGGATTCGGACGAGACACGGTACGGTCCGGTCATGAACCAGAAATACGAATCAGTAGCGGTGTCGCTAGACGGCCATGTTGCGCGGGTGACGTTGGTGGGCCCGGGAAAAGGCAACGCGATGGGACCGGCCTTCTGGTCCGAGATGCCACAGGTCTTCGCCGACCTGGACGCCGATCGCAATGTTCGGGCCATCGTCCTCACCGGTTCGGGACGAAACTTCAGTTACGGTCTGGACGTAGCGGCAATGGGTGAGACGTTCACCACCTCGCTTGCCGACGGTGCGAGCGCCCGCTCGAGAGCTCATATCCACCGCGAGGTGCTCCGTATGCAGAAGGCGATCAACGCCGTTGCCGAATGCCGAACTCCGACGATCGCGTCGGTGCACGGCTGGTGCGTCGGCGGAGCGGTAGACCTCATTTCAGCGGTTGACATTCGCTACGCCAGCGCTGATGCGAAATTCTCGGTGCGAGAGGTCAAATTGGCAATTGTCGCGGACGTCGGCAGTCTGGCGAGGTTGCCGATGATCCTCAACGACGGGCACATGCGAGAACTCGCGTTGACCGGCAAAGACATCGACGCGTACCGGGCTGAGAAGATCGGTTTGGTCAACGAGGTGTTCGCTGATGCCGACGCCACCCTGGCTGCCGCGCACGGCACCGCCTCCGAGATAGCGGCAAACCCGCCGTTGACGGTCTCGGGGATCAAGAACGTTCTCGAAGAGCAGCGCGCAGACATTATCGCGCGGAATCTTCGTTATGTGGCCGCCTGGAATGCCGCTTTCGGCCCGTCCAAGGATGTCGCAGAGGGCTTTTCAGCGATCTTTGAGAAGCGGCCACCACGGTTCACCGGCGAGTAGCAGTTCTGTGTCCGAGGGTGCGACACCCTCGGACACAGAACCTCGCTTCAGCCTGTGCCACGCTGAGCCGCGGGCCGCTCTCCTGTCATGCTGTGCGGATCAGGTTGTTCGGGTCGAGGACGAACTTGGTGGCTTCGCCTGAATCGAATTGCGCGTAGCCCTGCGGCGCGTCGTCGAGGCCGATCACGCGCGCATTGACTGCGTCCGCAATCTGGACCCGGTCATGGAGGATCGCCATCATCAGCTGCCGGTGATACTTCATGACCGGGCATTGGCCGGTCGCGAACGACAGCGATTTGGCCCATCCGGTACCGAGACTCAACGACAATGCTCCCCGCTTTGCGGCCTCGTCGCTCGCCCCTGGATCTCCGGTCACATATAGCCCCGGAATGCCGACGGAGCCTCCTGCCGCGGTAAGCTCCATCAGCGAATTGAGCACCGTGGCAGGCGCTTCCGTGTTCGCCGCAGCCCCATGCCCGCGTGCCTCGAACCCGACTGCGTCGACGGCGCAGTCCACGACCGGAACGCCGAGCAGTTCCTCGATCTGCGCCTCGGGGTCGCCCTGGGAGACATCCACCGTCTCGCATCCGAAGCTGCGAGCTTGGGCGAGCCTGTCCTCGTTCAGGTCACCCACGATCACCACCGCGGCGCCCAGGAGCTGCGCGCTGGCGGCCGCAGCCAGGCCGACGGGCCCCGCGCCCGCAATGTACACAGTCGAACCGACACCGACACCTGCCGTCACGCATCCGTGGAATCCGGTCGGGAAGATGTCCGAGAGCATTGTCAGGTCGAGAATCTTCTCCATCGCCTGGTCGTGATCGGGAAACTTCAGTAGATTCCAGTCGGCATACGGCACCATGACGTACTTGGCTTGCCCGCCGACCCAACCGCCCATATCGACATAGCCGTAGGCCGCACCGGGTCGATCGGGATTGACGTTCAGGCAGATGCCGGTCTTGCCGGCTTTACAGTTGCGACAGCGTCCGCAAGCGATGTTGAAGGGCACCGAGCACAGATCGCCGACCTTGATGTATTCGACATCACTACCGACTTCGACGACTTCACCGGTGATCTCGTGCCCGAGGACCAGACCCACCGGAGCAGTGGTGCGGCCGCGGACCATGTGCTGGTCGCTGCCGCAGATATTCGTCGACACCACTTCGAGGATGACCCCGTGCGGGCATTGGCGTCCCACACTCGCCGGGTTGACTCCCGGTCCGTCCTTGAGGGTGAACGACGGGTAGTCGATGTTGACGACATCCACCTTGCCCGCGCCGGCGTAGACGACAGCCTTGTTCTCGGACATGTCTTGTATCTCCAATCGTTGGGCTCTGCTTGCGTGCCGACGGCGCCGTCTAGGAACGGCGGGTCTGGTTCCAGGCCAGGTCCTTGTCGGCTCGCGGTTCCGCTGGGAGACCCAGCAGGCGTTCGGCGATGATGTTGCGCTGGATCTCAGACGTTCCGCCCTCGATGGAGTTCGCAAGTGTCCGCAGGTAGGCGCGACGCGGCTCGCCGCCACCGTGCACACCGGCCGCAGTGGGCTGCGTCAGGGCGTAGCTGTCGAAGAGGATGCCCTGCGGGCCCATCAAGTCGATACACAAGTCGTAGATCGCCTGATTGAGCTCGGCCATCTGCAACTTCGCCAGCGACCCTCGTGGCCCGACCGAATCGTCATTGCCGGCGCTGGTGTTCATGAGCCGGGCGGCCTCGGCCCGGCACCACAGGTCGATGAGGCGGTCGAGCGTCGCCGGCTCGACCGGACCGCTGCGAGCCGCTTCCTGATACAGCGTGACCGCCTGCGAGATGGGGCCGCTGCATCGATCTTCGTTGACGCTGCCCAGCGACGTGCGCTCATTGGCCAGCGTGGTCAGCGCCACCGCCCAACCCGCTCCGACATCACCGACCCGCATCGAGTCCGGGACACGGACATCGCTGATGAAGACCTCGTTGAATTCTGCTTCGCCCGTCATCTGGCGTATGGGACGGACATCGACGCCTGGTAGTGACATGTCGAGGATGAAGTACGTCAACCCCTTGTGCTTGGGAGCGGACGGGTCCGTGCGCGCCAACAGCAGGCCATAGCGGGCGATGTGGCCGAGGCTGGTCCACACTTTCTGGCCGTTGACGATCCATTCGTCACCATCACGAACGGCGCTGGTGGCGAGGGATGCGAGATCCGAACCGGCTCCGGGTTCGGAAAACAGTTGGCACCACACATGCTCGCCGCTGAACAGTGGCCGCAGGAGCCGGCGCTGCTCGGCAGTCCCATACTCATGCAAGGTGGGCGCGGCCATTCCCAGTCCGATGACGTTGGCGTCGCGCCAATCGCTGTAACCAGCGGCGGTGAACACGGCATCGACGGCGGCTTGTGCCGACTGCGGAGCGCTCAGCCCTCCGTCCCCGACCCTAAAATTGACGAATGCCAAGCCGGCATCGAACCGAGCTTCGCGCACGTGACGTTCGTCAGCCCCGCTGGGCTGGGCCGTGAGAAGTTGTTCAGCCATGCGGACGAGGTCGGATTGAAGCACTTCAGCCATGTGGCGTCCTTCCTGGCATTGGCGCAATCCCGACTTCCCCGAGCCTGATTCGCCGGTTATAGTCAACGCCGACCGTTAGTACGAACGTCCTAGCGGTGTCGTTTGGGATCATGCCAGAGGAGCGGGTGCGTCACAAGATGGGTCACAGGAATCCCGGTGGCATCTTGATGCGGCGCCGGCCCCAAGGCGCGCCCGAGCCGGCGCATTCCGTCGTCGATTCAGAGTTGCAGGCTGCGCAGCGCCATCTCTGTCACGATGTCGGCGAGCTGTTCCGGGTCGACTGAGCCGTGCGTCGAGTACCACTGATAGGGCCAGTTCAGCATGCCCAGTACCGTGCGAGCCTGCACGGCAGCGCAACTGTCGTCGGCGCCGGTGAGGTCGCGCCGACACTGATCGATCAGCACGCGAAGCGCGGCTTCGTATCGGTCGCGCTTGTCGATGATCGTGGCACGACGGTTGTCGGTGAGATAGCGGAATGCCTCGTAGGACACCCGGGTCTGGTGAAGGCGCTCGGTGACCAGCAACACGTGAGCCCGCAACGCGTTGTGGAGCACGTCGCGTGCGGACGTGCCGGGAGGCATCGACCACGAGGCTGCCAATTGCAAAAAGCTGTCGTGCAGGTCGGTGACGATCTCGAACAGCAGATCATCCTTGACGGCGAAGTAGTACGTCAGGTTTCCCTTGGAGATGCCGAGTCGTTCGGCGATCTCACGGACCGAAGCGCCGACATAGCCGCGTTCGGCGAACACGTTCACCGCGGCCTCGATGATGTCACCGCGTCGGGATGCGGACTTGGCCTCGCCGTCGCCGCGCCGGGATTGCCGGTCCACCCGTGCCGCCATGCCCACACGATAGCGGTCGAGATGAGAGGTGCGCCGTCCGAGCGCCCAGGACCCCCGCAGGATGGAGCGATGTGATGATCGAGGCAGACATGTCCACTGATGTGCAGGAGCGCGAGGAGCTGCGGAGTTTGCTACGCAGCTTTCTGCTGAAGTACTCGCCGGAGCCGGCGGTACGTGACGCGATGGAGAGTCGCAACGGGTACGACCCCGACGTCTGGCAGCTTTGCTGTGACGAATTGGAGCTGCCGTCGCTCATCGTGCCGACCATGTACGGCGGGATGGGCTATGGCTGGCGAGAACTCGGGATCGTGCTGCAAGAGATGGGAGCCCGTGTGCACCCTGGTCCCTTTCTGTCCACCGTGTTCGCGACGACAGCGCTGCTCCGCCTTTGTTCGGAGCAGGCTTGCACGGCACTACTGCCCGACATCGCCACGGGCGGTTCCCTGATCGCGTTCGCTGCCGCCCACCCGGAACTACCCTGGGCCGCGGGCAATGTCCTGGATTGCATTCACGCCGACGACACGGACGGTTTCAGCGTCAGCGGCACGCTGGATCTCGTCCTCGACGCACATGTCGCCGACAAGCTGATCGTCCTCACGGCTGTCCAGGGCCGAGACGTGGTATTGCTCGTGAACGCCGGAGATGAGGATGTCAACGTCACGCCGCTGTTGGGAATGGATCAGACACGCCGGTTCTCGAAGGTCGACCTGACAAACGCATCGGCACAAGAGATCACGTCTTCATCCCTTGCGGCCGATGCGGTGGGCAGGTTCTTCGCGTCGATCACCGCGGCGTTGTCCGCTGAGCAACTGGGCGGAGCTGAGGAAGCCTTCAAGATCACACTCGACTATCTGCGCACGCGCGTGCAATTCGGCAGGGCGATCGGATCGTTCCAGGCCGTCAAGCATCGCTGTGCCGATATGGCGTTGGCCATCGAGAACGCTCGCGTCGCCTGCGAATCGGCTCTGGACGCGGTGGATCGACAGTCGACCGATCTGGTGTTGCGCGCCCATGCCGCCGCGGCGCTGTGTTCGCAGGCGTACATGACCGTGGCGCGCGAGATGATGCAGTTGCACGGCGGTGTGGGCTTCACCTGGGAGCACTGCGCGCACCTATACCTCAAACGGGCCAAGACGTCTCAGGTGATGCTGGGAATCCCCGCGTTCCATCGCAGGTTGGTCGGCCGCGAACTCGGTTTGGTGGTGGGCCTGTGAATATCACCGGACATCCGACAGAGGGGTGCGGTGAAGCGCGGCAGCGGGTCGCCGTCGTAACCGGCGCAAGCAGGGGAATCGGTGCTGCGACCGCAATAAAGCTTGCGTCGCAGGGTTATCTGACAGTGCTGGCTGCGCGCTCGCAGTCGGCGCTGGAGCAGGTCAGCGAGTCGATCATCAGCGCGGGCGGTGCATGTCTCAGCGTGCCGACCGACCTGGCCGTGACCGCCGATCTGGATGCCCTGGTGGACATCGTGACAACGCGGTTCGGCCGTCTCGATGCGCTGGTGAACAATGCCGGCGTCCTTCCACCTGCCAAGCGCGCGGAGGATATCGAACCGGCGGAGTGGCGACATGCGTTCGAGGTCAACGTAACGGCGACGTGGTATCTCACGTCCCGGTTCAAACGTTTGCTCGCGTCCGATGGGCCGGGAGTGGTCGTCAATGTCACCAGCGTCGCGGCGTTCCTCCCTTCCGTGGGACTGAGCGCATACAACGCGTCGAAAGCCGCAGTCACCATGTTGACCCGGACGTTGGCGGTGGAATGGGCTCGTGATCGGATCCGAGTGGTGGGGGTCGCGCCGGGCAAGGTGAACACTGACATGGTGGGCCCCATTCTCGCCTATGGAAACCGGCGCAACATCAAGCCGAACCCGTTGGATCGTGTCGCCGATCCCACTGAAGTGGCCGACCTGATCGCCTATCTGATCGACGATCGCGCGGCGTATATCACCGGCAGCATCATCACGATCGATGGCGGCGAGACCGTCTCCGGCGGGGCCGATCTCGCGCGCTGATGGCGCCCGTCCAAGGGTTGTCCACCGTCCAGTAGCGCTGCAGCAGGCCGTGCCGCCGACTGCAGCCAAGTCGTCGCGCTCGCCTTCCCGATCCTCCGTTGCGTGCGGTTCCGGCGCTGGCCGCCGGCCGCGATGCTTGGCCACGGCGGCACTCCGAGGGAAGCTCCGCGAACCCGTCGCCGCCCGCCTAGACGCGTGGACCGCGGCGACGTGGAGATCGCGACGCTTCCGGGCTGATCTCAGCGGAGCATCGTCATGCCCACAGCCGCGATGATGCCCCCACTCACGGGTTTGTCGAACGTCGGGACGGTCTGACGGACCGCAGAGCGGCCTTCTTTGTGAGCAATGGTTGGACAGGTATTGCGTGTGTGTCCATTCGGGGGTTACATTCGGGGTGTCCCGTCGATGAGGAGGGTTGGTTTCTGTGTTTGATGTGGTGATTCGTGGTGGTCGTTGGTTCGACGGGACGGGTTCGGGGTCGGCGGTGCGTGATCTCGGTATTCGGGATGGCCGGGTGGTGGCGGTGTCGGAGTCGCCGTTGGAGGTGGGGGAGGCCTCGACGGTGATCGATGCTGGGGGTAAGTGGGTGATGCCGGGGATTATTGATATTCATACCCATTACGATGCGGAGGTTTTGGCGGCGCCGTCGTTGTCGGAGTCGGTGCGTCATGGGGTGACCACGATTTTGATGGGGTCGTGTTCGTTGTCGACGGTGCATGTGGATGCCGTCGAGGCGGCGGATCTGTTCGGTCGGGTGGAGGCGATCCCGCATGACAGTGTGGTGTCGATCGTGTCTGAGCATAAGGATTGGGATTCGGCGGGGCAGTATGCGGCGGCGTTGGAGTCGTTGCCGTTGGGTCCGAATGTGGCTGCTTTTATCGGGCATTCGGATGTGCGTACGGCGGTGATGGGGCTGGATCGGGCCACGCGTAAGGATGTGCGTCCGAGTGCGGCGGAGTTGGCGTTGATGGAGTCGATGGTCACCGAGGCCCTGGATGAGGGTTTTGTGGGGATGTCGTCGCAGCAGTTGTTGTTCGACAAGGTCGATGGGGATGTTGCGCGGTCGCGGACGTTGCCTTCGACCTATGCGCGGGCGCGGGAGTTGGCGCGGTTGCGTGGGTTGGTGCGCTCTTATGGTCGGGTGCTGCAGTCGGCTCCGGATATCACTCATCCGTGGGATGTGGTGTTGCAGGCGTTGCGGTCCTCGCGGTTGGGGCGGGGTGCGGCGTTGAAGACGAGTTTGTTGGCTGCTGCGGATGCGAAGTCGTTGCCGATGGCGTCGGCGTATTTCCGGACGTTGGCGCGGGTGGCCAACGCGTTGGGTGGGGATTTCCGGTTTCAGCATTTGCCGGTGCCGTTCGAGGTGTATGCCGATGGTATTGATCTGGTGATTTTCGAGGAGTTCGGTTCGGGTGCGGCGGCGCTGCATCTGAAGGAGGAAGTGGAGCGCAACGAACTGCTCGCCGATGAGGGTTATCGGCGGTGGTTCCGCAAGAATTACGACGCGAAGTTCGGTCCGCGGGCCTGGCATCGGGATTTCTTCGATGCTGAGATTGTGGCGTGTCCGGATGAGTCGGTGGTGGGGTTGTCGTTCGGGGCGGTGGGGCAGCGCCGCGGGGTGCATCCGGTGGATGCCTATCTGGACTTGGTGCTCGAGCACGGGAAGAAGCTGCGGTGGCGCACCACGATCTCGAATCACCGTCCGCAGGTGTTGCGGAAGTTCGCCCAGGATAAGGGCGTTCAGATGGGGTTCTCCGATGCCGGGGCGCATCTGCGCAACATGGCATTTTACAACTGTGGGTTGAGATTGTTACGCCATGTGCGGGATGCCCAGCGTCGCGGTCAACCGTTCATGAGTGTCGAACAGGCGGTGCATCGGTTGACCGGGGAGCTCGCGGATTGGTACGGCCTGGATGCCGGGCATCTGCGGGTGGGTGATTGGGCTGATGTGCTCGTCGTTGATCCCGAGCGTCTTGATCGCAGCCTTGATGACTATCACGAGGCTCCGGTGGAGGCCTATGGTGGGCTCTCGCGGATGGTCAACCGTAATGACGCCACGGTGAGCGCGGTGTTGGTCGCCGGGCAGGTGGTGTTCCGCGACGGTCAACCCACCGAGGTGTTGGGTTCTCGGCGCACGGGTAGCTTCCTGCGCGCTGACCGGCCCCGCAGCCCGCTGCCGGCCCCCGTCGCTACCGGTGGGGCAGCGTGACCAGCACCACCACACCCGAACACCTCGACCTGCGCCTGCCGCACTTACGCGTTCACGCGCTGGCCTGGGGTCCTACCGACGGGCCGCTGGCCTTGTGCTTGCACGGGTACCCCGACACCGCCTGGACGTGGCGGCACATGGGTCCTGCCCTTGCGCAGCGCGGTTATCGAGTCGTCGCGCCGTTCACCCGGGGCTACGCCCCCACCGAAATTCCGCGCGACAACGATTACCACCTCGGCGCTTTGATGTTCGATGCAATCGCGCTGCACCACGAGTTGGGCGGCAACGCTGACTCGGTGTTGATCGGACACGACTGGGGTGGTTTGGCGGCGGGCGCGTTGGCTGCGTATCCGCACTGTCCGTTCGGACGGATCGTGTCGATGGGCGTACCGCTGGTAGCCGGCATGGGTCCACAGCACAACGCCGCACAGTGGCTGGCGCTGCTTCCGGGACAGCTCCGCAGAAGCTGGTACGTCTTCGTTCAACAGATTCCGGGATTGGCTGAGCGGCAACTGCATCGAATCATTCCCACCTTGTGGCGGCAGTGGTGTCCGCCCGGATTCGACAGCCGTCAGCACCTTGCCGAAGTGTGGGACGCTCTCCCCGACGTACGGCACCGGAACGCAGCGGTATCCTATTATCGCGCCAACCTGAGACCCATACCTCCTGCTGAGCCTTACCGCTATTTGCAACGGTTTGCCGGCGGTGTGGACCCAGTCCATCCGATGCTGCTGCTTTACGCCCGCGACGACGGTGCCGTCGACCACCGACTCGCCGCGATGAGTGCGCAGAGCCTCGCACCGGGCAGCCGAGCCGAAGAGATTGCAGACGCCGGTCATTTCATGCATCTCGATCAGCCAGAAGCGGTCTTGCGGATCCTCGACGAGTACCTGTCAGAACCCCGTTCCTGATCCGGTGAAACCCCTGGCCCGAACACGACTCGACTTACGTGTGCGCGCCGGATCCGCAAACCTTTGTCGACAAGGAGCTTCTGCCAACCATGACCATGTCACCACTTCGGCCGACTTCTAGGCATCTGGGTGGGCTGCGATGACGCTGACCCGGCGGTTCAAAACCGCTTTGGCGATCACCGCATTGGGCGCCGCCTGGGTCGTCCGGCGCGGCGCTGCGGTTCGGTCTGCCCTAGGTAACGTGCCCGCGGAGTTGCGTACCCCGGCCCTGCCGTTTCTCACCCAGAATGTGACACCGAGATCGCTGCCGGTGAATCGTTTGGTGTTCAGGGTCCCTGGCAGACCCGGACCCGGTGTGCGGGTGGACAAGGCCGTCGTCCCGGGTCATCCCCCGGTGCCGGTACTCGTCACCCGGCCGACACCGACGGCGCGTAGCCCTCGCGCGGCGGTGCTGCACCTGCACGCGGGTGGCACCATCATGGGATCTCCTCAAATCGAGGCACCGCTGAGTGGCCAGCTCGCACGCGAACTGGACGCCGTCGTGATCTCACCGCGGTACCGACTGGCGCCCGAACATCCTTTTCCTGCAGCGCTCGACGACTGTATGGCGGTGCTGCGGTGGATTCACCTCAACGCCGACGAACTGGGCGTCGACCCCGGACGTGTCGCTCTTGCCGGTGCCAGCGCCGGTGGTGGACTGTCGGCAGCGGTAGCACAACGCGCCCATGACGAGGGAATCGAGGTGCGCGCTCAGGGGCTTGTTTATCCGATGCTCGACGACCGCACAACGTTACGTGGCGGTCACGGTGACCGGGGGCGGTTCGTGTGGACGCCTCAGTCCAATGTTTTTGGTTGGACGGCCTACCTGGGACGCCCGCCGCGTTTGACGGATGCACCTGAATATGCGGTGCCTGCGCGGCGCACCGACTTGGCCGGTTTGGCGCCGGCATGGGTCGGCGTGGGTGACCTCGACCTGTTCTATGACGAAGCTGTCGCCTACGCCCGGGCACTGGAAGCAGCCGGAGTGCCATGCGAACTCGTCACCGTTCCGGGGATGTATCACGGTGCCGACGTAATGGCCGCCACGGCGCCGACGATGCGGGAGTTTCGACGAGGCCTCGTGGAACACCTGCGCAAGTACCTCTGATAGTCGACGCGGCGGCGTTCGCCGATGCACACAAGAAAGTTAGGTGATTGTGGTGGATTTAGAGCTCGACGCCGTCCAGCGGGCATTTCGCGACGAGGCCCGTGACTGGCTCGCTGCGAACAATCCTCGGGAAGAGCTTCCGCCGATGGACAGCAAAGAAGGCGTGGAGGCCCATCGTGAATGGGAGAAGAAGCTTTTCGCCGCTGGCCTGGCTGCCGTCCACTGGCCGGCCGCCTACGGAGGCCGCGGGATGGACCCGTTGTGCACCGCATTGTTCTTCGAGGAGTACATCCGGGCCGGCGCGCCGGAGCGTCTCAACCGCTTGGGGCTGGCACTGGCCGGCCCGACCCTCATCGACGTAGGCAGTCAGGAACAGCAGGCACGGTGGCTCTCGCGAATCCTGTCCTGTGACGACCTCTGGTGCCAGGGGTTCAGCGAGCCCTCTGCAGGCAGCGACCTCGCGTCGGTGCGCACCCGCGGCGAGGTAGGCGAGAGCGGGATCCTGGTGAACGGCCAGAAGATCTGGACGTCTTACTCGCTGTGGGCGGACTGGATGTTCACGCTCGTTCGCACTGATCCGGACGCACCGAAACATCGCGGTCTGACATTCGTGATGATCGATATGAAAGACCCCGGCGTGGAAGTACGCCCCATCGTGCAGATCAACGGGCAGCGCGAGTTCGGCGAAGTCTTCTTGACCGACGTGGCCGTGCCGATGGAGAACGTCGTCGGCGGGATCGGCAACGGTTGGAAGGTAGCCACGCGCACCCTGAGCCATGAGAGGGGGGCCGGAACGTCGGCCGAGATCTTCGCCAGCGCATTGCGCGAAGTGGTGGACATGTTGCCCGCCCACCTGCGGTCCGACCCCAGGATCCGCGAGGAGGTCGGTGCCATCCACGAGGCGATCGAGGCGTACCGGTATATGTCGCTGCGCACCCTGTCCGAATTGGCCCGGCACAAGAACCCGGGTCCGCAGGCAGCGATGGGCAAGCTGTGTTGGTCTCAGATGCAGAACCGCATCTACGAGTTGGGTATGCGGGTGCTGGGTCCGGCGGCCGAACTCGAGGACGGCGCCGACGGCGACCAAGCCCCTCCGCTGTTCAGGGCACGGTACTGGACCTCGCGTGCTGCGTTGATCTACGCCGGCACAACGGAGATCCAGCGCAACATAATCGCCGAGCGGGTGCTCGGCCTGCCGAAGGGATGACACGATGCTGTTTGATCTGACCGACGAACAGGTCGAATTCCGTGATGCCATGCGGGCACTCGTAGAACGTCGAGTGCCTGCCGGCGCGGTCCGGGCGGCATGGGACGATCCCGAACCGCTGGTGACCAACCTTTGGTCGGAGCTGGCCGCGCTGGGTGCGCTGGGATTGGTGGTGCCCGAGGAATTCGGTGGCGCCGGGGCCTCCTATATCGAACAGGTACTCGCGCTCGAGGAGCTGGGCCGAGCCGCAGCACCTGGACCGGTGAGCGAAACAGCGGTGGTGGCGGCGGTGATCGGTCGCTACGCCGGCACGGAGATTCAACAACGTTGGCTGCCGGGAGTTTCCGGCGGGTCCGCGCTGCTGTCCGTCAGCTTGGGGGATCAGGATCTGGTCACTTATGGTGAGGTGTCCGATGCGGTACTGGTGGCCGATGGTCACGTGTTGCATCTGGTTCCCGCGCAGAGCATCAGCTGGTCCGCGGTATCTGCGCAGGATCCCACCCGATGCCTTGCCCGGGCTGCCTTCGATCTCGACGCGTCCACTGTACTGACAGAGGATCCCGAAGCGTTGCAGTACGCCAACGCTGCCGCATACGTGGGAGCTGCAGCACAGCTGGTCGGATGTGCGCAAGCGCTGCTGGACATGACTGTGTCCTACTCGATGCAGCGGGAGCAGTTCGGAAAAGTGATCGGTTCATTCCAGGCGATCAAACACAAACTCGCCGACTCCGCTGTCGCGATCGAGGCCGCACGGTCCCTCACTTGGGCGGCGGCCTATGCGCTCGCCCATGGAACAGACGATGCGCTTGCAATGTGCCATGCGGCCAAGGGGGCCGCCAGCGCTGCCGGGTCGCAGGTGAATGCCACGGCACTCCAGGTGCACGGCGGCATCGGATTCACCTGGGAGCACGATCTGCACCTCTGGCTCAAACGCTGTGCAGCGCTGGAACGTGCGCACGGGGCCTCGTATGAACACCGAGAAGAACTCGGCGCGAAGTTGATCGAGAGCCGGACGACGACCAGCGGCTGACGTTCACGATGACGGCCGAATCGCATGCCGAATCAACAGTAGTCCAGAAAGGGCGACGATCTATGGAAGCGAAGGACACGGTGCGTCTGGACGGCCGCGTCGCAATGGTGACGGGCGCGGGAGGGGGAATCGGACGGGCGATCGCTCGCGCACTTGCCGCAGCGGGTGCGTCGGTGGTGGTGAACGATCTCGGTGCGTCCGTCAGCGGTGAGGGCGCATCGGCGGGCCCGGCCGAAGAGACGGTGAACGCCATCCGTGCCGACGGTGGTTCTGCCGTCGTGGACGGCCACGACGTCAGCACCTGGGACAGCGCGCGGGACATCATCAGAACGGCCCAGGACGAATTCGGCCAATTGGACATCGTCATCAACTGCGCCGGGATCTTGCGCGACGCGATGTTCCACAAGATGTCCGGCGGTGACTGGGAGGCGGTGCTGAACACGCATCTCACCGGTGTGTTCTACGTCAGCCGCGCTGCTGCTGAGGTGTTCCGCGAACAGCGCGGCGGCAGTTTTGTCCACCTGACGAGCGTCGTCGGTCTGATCGGGACAATCGGGCAGGCCAACTATTCGGCGGCGAAGGCCGGCGTTGTCGCCCTATCCCGATCGATCGCCCTCGAGATGCAGCGCTTCGACGTCAGGTCAAACTGCATAGCCCCGTGGGCATGGAGTCGCATGGCGGGATCGGTCCCGCTCGACCCGGCCACCACTGCCAAACTCAAAACGATGACACCCGAGAAGGTGGCTCCGTTGGCGGTTTTTCTGGCATCGGATGCTGCCCGGGAAGTCACCGGCCAGGTGTTCGGGATCAGGCGAAATGAGATCTACCTCTTCGATCAGCCCCGGCCTGTGCGGTCGATGCAGAAAGACGGCGGATGGACCGCTGAACTCCTTGCAAGTGAGGCGCTTCCGGCAATGCGCTCGAGCCTGACACCACCAGAAGGCGCGCATGACGTGTTCAGTTGGGATCCGGTGTGAGTAACGCAGATGCAGGCAATGACCTGCTCAGATCTCCAGTACATTCCGGTCACCTCATGGTCGGCGCTCTCAAACGCAATGCGGACAGGCCGGTTCTGGTCCTCGGAGAGACCACACTGACCGGAGGGCAGCTTTCCGAACGGATCAGCCAGTACCTTCAGGCGTTGGAGGCACTCGGAGCCGGCAGCGGTTCCACCACCGGCCTTCTGTCCATGAATCGGCCAGAGGTGTTGATCATCAGCGGCACCGCGCAAGCCAGTGGTCACCGTCGCATCGCCCTGCATCCGTTGGGGTCGCTCGATGATCACGCATACGCGTTGAACGACGCTGAAGTCACCTCGCTGATCATCGATCCCAATCCGGCCTTCACGGAACGGGCACACGCCTTGTTGGACAGAGTGCCTTGCCTCAAGCAGATTCTGACGATCGGCCCTGTGCCCGAGCAGTTGGCCGGCGTCGCCGTCGATCTGACAGCCGATGCAGCGAGATACGCTCCTGAGCCCCTGGTTGCGGCAGAGTTGGAGCCGGACCACATTGTCGGTCTGGCTTACACCGGAGGTACGACCGGCAGACCCAAGGGCGTGATCGGGACGGCGCAGTGCGTCACCACGATGACGACCATCCAGCTGGCGGAGTGGGAATGGCCGGATCGCCCCCGCTTTCTGATGTGCACTCCGTTGTCGCACGCGGGAGCGACCTTCTTCGTACCGACGGTGGTCAAAGGCGGCGAGATGATCGTGCTGCCCACCTTCGACCCGGCAGAAGTGCTCAAGACGATCGAGGAGAAAGCTATCACGGCCACGATGCTTGTGCCGTCGATGATTTACGCCTTGATGGATCACCCCGACAGCCACACCCGGGACCTGTCTTCACTGGAAACGGTCTATTACGGCGCCTCGGCGATGAACCCGGTCCGCTTGAAGGAGGCCATCCGACGGTTCGGTCCGATCTTCGCGCAGTTCTACGGTCAGGCAGAAGCCCCCATGGTGATCAGCTACCTGGCCAAGGGTGACCACGACGACCAACGGGTGACCTCCTGCGGCAAGCCGACACTCTTTGCCCGTACCGCTTTACTCGACGGTGATGGCCAGCCGGTGCTGCGCGGCGAGGTTGGTGAGATCTGTGTATCGGGGGCGCTGCTGTCCGGAGGCTATTGGAACCTGCCCGAAGTCACGGCCGAGACGTTCCGTGATGGCTGGCTGCACACTGGTGACCTCGCCCGCGAGGATGAAGATGGCTTTTGGTACATCGTCGACCGAACCAAGGACATGATTGTCACCGGCGGGTTCAACGTGTTCCCGCGCGAGGTGGAAGATGTTGTCGCCGAGCATGCCTCGGTCGCACAAGTCTGTGTGATCGGTACTCCCGATGAGAGATGGGGCGAAGCAGTCACCGCGGTGGTGGTGTTGCGTCCCGACGTTCCGTCAGACGAGCAAGCCGTGGCCGTCCTTACTGCGGAGATTCAGGCGGCAGTCAAGGAGCGCAAGGGATCTGTGCAATCGCCCAAGCAGGTGATCATCGCCGAATCGCTTCCGATGACGGCCCTGGGGAAGCCCGACAAGAAGGCCTTACGGGCGCAGTTCTGGTCGGGTGCACCCCGCGCCGTCGGTTGACATGCGCGAATGCGGGGATGACGCACAGCGCGCTCGTGTTCGGTCGGGCGGTGGTCGAACGGTCGACCGCGTTACCCCGGAGAATGTCGAGCGTGACCGCTCATATCGCCTGCGGCATGACAAGATCGGTGACACCTGCCGGGTTCTTGCAAATCATCGCCCGGCTTGCTTCGCTGGGCGACGGCGACCGGGCACTCGCTCAGGCGCTGTCGCGGGGCGGTTTGATCGATCGGACGCTGGCGCCAGGTGGCTTGGTGTACCGGATTCTCACTGATGACGGGTTCCTGGAACGTCTTATCGCAAACGACGGCCTGATCGAGCGTCTCGTCGTGTCCGTATCGACAATCGCTGATGCGGTGCCGGTCATCGAAAGCCTCGAGGCGACGGTCAACCGCGTCGCACCCGTATTGGAGCGTCTGGAGCCGCACATTGCCCAGTTGGCCCCGGTGCTCGACAGTGCGGAGCCCTCGGTAGCCGCGCTGACACCAGCGATAACCACTATCGCCCCGGCGGTCGAGCAGCTCGCGCCCATGATCGCTCAGTTGAGTCCGGTGCTCGACAGGATCGAGCACTTCCTGAGACGCTTCGACGATTCGTCGCTGGCGTTCGCCAAAACGGTCGATCCGATCCGCGGTTGGGGAAAGCGAGTCCCTATGGTGCGTAGACGTTTTGACCGTCTCAAAGGCGACCCGGTGGTGTGAAGCTCATGTGACGGCGCGGTTTGTGTGTCGATGTCCGGGCAGCCTCTTGGGCGGAGCCTGCAGATCCGCACGAGTCACAGCGTTTTACAGGAAACCATCTACCAGAGAAATAGCCGCACTGTATCGGCGGTGGATCACGTAGCCGGGGGCCTCAGCCTGCCGAATGCCCAACGGGAACGACGCTCTGCGCAGGCGGCGAAGCGACGCCGCTGTCGTCGAAGATGTCGGGATAGGCGCGGCGAACTGCGGCGAGAAGTTCCCTGTCCGACTCGTTGAGGCCCTGTTCGGCATTGATCATCCGGCGCACAATCCGGCGGAATCGCCGATTGAGCTGTGCCGGTTGAAAACCGAACCGGGGGAGGATCTCCTCCTCCGGAGGTCCCCCGAATGGTGTCCACAGCAATACGTAGTCAACCAGGTTGCGGTCGAATTTGTTCATCAGTTTCGTCCTCTTGACGGTGGCCCCGAATGTCTTCATGTCGTGTCCTACGCTGTGGTCGAACGCATCGCGATCGAGTTCCTGCGCAGTTGCCGTGCCAATATGTCGGCGGTCGTGATCTCTGCCTGGCGGGGAAAGATCTGCTCGAAGAGAAGCTGATGCTTGGCCGTGTCGCAGTCGGATATGCAGTCGGCCAACAGGATAAGGCGATAGTCCCGGTCGGCGGCTTCGCGGACTGTGGACAACACCGCGCCACTGGTTTCCACACCTGAAATGAACAGCGTCGTCACCCCGCAGTTCGTCAGATGTATGTCGAGTTCTGTGGTCGCGAACGCGCCCAGCCGTGTCCTCCGGACGACGGCATCGTCTGGCCGTACACCGACTGCAGGGTGGATCTCGGCGCACGGAGCACCGTGCTGGAACCGCCTGTCGAGTGCAAGGGCGGAGAATTCTCGATTGGTCGGCGGGATAATCTGTCTTTCAAGGGAGTCCAAAGCAAGCGGTGAGAAGATCACCTCGCCGCAGAGTCGCCGGATGGCATCTACGGCGGCGCTGATCCTGTTGAGGGTCTGGAGGGAATCGACGTGGTCGTCGAAGTCGCTTGCCTGGCATCCTAGGACCAGAAGCGCGCACTCCCTCGGGTCGAGTTCCTGGAGCGCCGAAAAGCCTGAGTAGTGCCGGGCGGACTCGCTCTCATCCTGGTTTCGGGATGTCAGGCGAGCCGTGAGATGGCGCACCACGGACTGCATCAGCAATTGACCGGTCGGCATCTTCACTGTCCTCACTATCGGTGGTGAAGCGCTTCACCAATACGGTGATATCGTTAGTGTTCACCAAAGGATCAGCTATTGCAAGCCCTTTCGCTACGAGAGGTGTCTCTGCTCCGATGGCCATGTACCGCGGTCTGACCGCTGATGCACGCCGCGAGCAACGTTGTCGACAGCTCGTCGAGACGGCTCTCGACACGATCGCAGAGCGCGGGGTGAGATACCTGCGTGTGCTCTCGTCATCACCGCGCGTCACATCACCGGGCGCCCTTGAACGCCGATTCACACCGCCGAGTAGTGATAGGCGATGAGATGAGTTGCCCGCAGCGAAGCGTTGAGAAGGGGCAGGTGAATGGTGGACGACTGTCGTCGCCGACCGGTATACATACACTCAGCGGAAGACCCTCGCCATTGCGCGTCAAATCTGCCCTGCGTGGCAAAAGCGTTCGCGCCCAGAGGGTGAGGACGGCACCCAGAACCCGGACGGTGGAATCTCGATGACATCAGCACTCGTGATCGGTTCTGGACCCAACGGGCTCGCAGCCGGCATCACACTTGCCAAGGAAGGTATCGAGGTCACGGTTGCCGAGGCGGCGGCGACCCTCGGCGGAGGTCTACGCTCCAGTGAGCAGACCGTGCCCGGCCTGATCCACGATCATTGCGCTGCAATCGTGCCCACCGCGGTGTCGTCACCGTTCATGCGATCTTTGGATCTGGAACCGCATGGTGTGCGGTGGGCCTGGCCGGAAGTCGATCTGGTGCATCCGCTCGACGGCGGCGAAGCAGGGGTGCTTTACAGATCTTTGGACGCCACTGCGACCGCGCTGGGTGATGACGGACGGCGCTGGCGTGCTCTGTTCGGGTGGTTGTCCGAGAATTACGACCTCCTTGCTGATGATCTGCTGTCGCCGATGGTCAAAATCCCCCGGCGGCCGTTTCGATTAGGAATTTTCGGTATTCCTGCGATGATTCCGGCGACGGCGTTGTCACGCATATTCCGCACCCCGCAGGCGCGTGCGTTGTTCGCCGGAAACGCAGCCCACACGTGGGTACCTCTGAACCGACCGCCGACGTCGGCGCTGGCATTGATGTTCGGTGCGGTGGCGCATCGCTACGGTTGGCCGTGTGTCGTCGGAGGCACCGGGCGGCTGGCCGACGGCTTGGTCGGAGTTCTGCGTTCATTGGGTGGGCGAATCGAGACGGGGGTCAGCATCGATGCAGCCGCTCAGATCGCCGGCTACGACCTCGTCATGTTTGACACCGGTCCGCGTCTTCCGATGAAGCTGCTCGGCGATCGCATGCCCCTGCGTGTCCGCCGGGCATTAGACAGGCATCATTACGGTCCGGCAGCGTTCAAGGTCGACTTCGCTGTGCATCAAGGGATCCCGTGGACGAGTCCCTACGCCCGCCGTGCAGGTACGTTGCATGTGTGCGGTAGCGAGCGGGAAGTGGTCGTGGCCGAACGCGCGACTGCGCGCGGACAGATGCCGGAGCGGCCTTTCCTCGTCATCGGTCAGCAAGCACTGATGGATCCCGGCCGCGGTTCCGGCGACATGGTGCCCATATACGCGTACGCTCACGTGCCGCACGGGTATACCGGTGACGCCACGCAAGCGATTGTCAGCCAGATCGAGCGTTTTGCGCCGGGGTTCCGCGAGCGGATCGCCGCGACGGCCGTGCAGACGCCGGCCGATCTCGAACGAGACAACCCCAACAATGTCGGCGGTGACATCAATGGCGGCGCCATGGACATCGCGTCATTCATCGCCAGGCCTCGACTGTCCGCCGATCCGTACTGGCTCGGAGTGGGTTCCTACTTCCTGTGCTCTTCCTCTACCCCGCCAGGGGGTGGGGTGCATGGCATGTGTGGACACCTTGCCGCGCGTGCCGCGCTACGCCGGTTGGGGTAGTCGGTCTCGGCTCGTCCAGGGGCCACAGGGTTTTCGATTCCTCAGGAGGCGGTGGCGCACATTCTTCCATCCATCGAGAGCCGGGTGGATCTGGAAGCATCGCGTCACCGCTGTCGGGGTGCTGTGATCCACAGCGACAACATCCGGACGACCTCTTCGATCATCCGCTCGCGCTCTACTTCCGGCTCGATCGACAGCGCGATCCAGGGGGCGAAGTGAGCAATCACATGTGTCGACATGGTCGCCGCCAGATCGACATCAGGAACCCCCAGTTCGTCACCGTGTCGAAGCAGGTATGACCGTGTCACGCCCAAGACGTTCCTGGCGGCGGAAACGTGGCAGGCAGTGTTCGGTGGTACAGCGATGCGTGCGAAAAGTATGGATGCCAGTTGTGGTTCCGTGGTGCAGAACTCGATGGTGGCCCGCAGCATCGCCTCGGTGGCGTCCGCGTAGGAATGGGTCTGATAGGCCTCCATTCGTCCGGCGGCCAGCGCTTCCAAGCGCTTGACCCGGTCATCGACAAGCGCGTCGAGTAAAGCCTCTTTGTTGGGAAAATACTGGTACACCGACCCGATCGAAACTCCCGCGCGGGCGGCGATCTTGTTGGTGCTCATCCCGTCAAGCCCGACGTCGGCCAAAACCTGAGCAGTGGCTTCCAGCACCTTGCGGACAAGTGCGAGTGACCGCTCCTGGGTCGGCGTTCGCCGAACGGAACTCGCTGCTCGTGCGGGCCTGCGGATGTTCGGTGACGACACTGCGACTCCCGACGCGATGATTTCCTTGACATGAGCAGTAGCTCACTTTGTACTCTAGGGCACAGCCCTACTTGTGACCACGGCGCGGCAAAACGCCTGGCCTTCAGCGGTGTCGCCCGTACACCGCGGATTGTTGATCTCCGAAGGAGACACTGTGAGCAGTTCACCTCTGTGGTGAGCACTCACGTCTTCACGCCAGACAGTAAAGACTGGCTTCTGAGATGAATCCGTTCCCGGGGAGAGGTGAGACCAACCAACAGCGGTCGATGCGGTCGTCTATGCCTCAGCGGTCCGGAGGCGCTCAAGTCAAGGTCGATGTAAGGAGACGCGGGACGATGGGATTCTTGCAACCGACGTTGCCAGGGTATGACACGAAGAATTTCTTGGCGCGGCCGTATCTGGAGCGCGTCAAGCTGGGATGCCTGTTCGCAGCGGAGTTCGGCTGGGGTCTACCGAAAGTCGTCATTCTGATCTATATCGCCAAGTTGGCCGCGCTGTACGTGGTGGGCGGTGTCGTGGTGGCCACGCTGACCTCGGGTCTGAATCCGTTGGACCTGGCGTCGTGGTGGCCGGAGTTCATCGTCTACCAGAAGCTCGTCCTGTGGACCGTTCTACTCGAGGTGACCGGATTGGGCGGGGCGTGGGGTCCGCTGTCGCTTCACTTCACGCCGCGGGTCGGTGGCTACCTCTACTTCGCGCGGCGCCGCACGATCCGTCAGCCGCCGTGGCCGGATCATGTGCCGTTGACTCGTGGCGATGAGCGGACTGCCGTCGACGTCGGGCTGTATCTGGTGTTGATCGTGAGTCTGGTTGTGGCGCTGGTGTTGCCGGGGGAGGGGACCGGTGATCTGCCTGTCGAGCACGGTTTGGTGCGGCCGTGGAGTGTGGTGCCGGCGGTGGTGTTGCTGGTGTTGTTGGGCTTGCGGGACAAGGTGGCGTTCCTGGCGGCGCGTGGTGAGCAGTATCTGCCCGCGTTGATCTTCTTTTCCTTCTTCCCGCCGGTCGACATGGTGGTGGCGGCCAAGCTGTTGATCGTGTTGGTGTGGGTGGCTGCCGGGGTGTCGAAGCTGACGAAAAACTTCGCGTTCGTCATCCCCCCGATGATGTGCAATGCGCCGTGGATGCCGCGGCGGATCAAGCCGATCTTCTTCCGTTCTTATCCCGAGGATCTGCGGCCGTCACGGCCGGCGGCGATGATCGCGCACGTGCTGGGGACTTTCGTGGAGATCATCACCCCGCTGGTGCTGCTGTTGTCGACCAACAAGTGGGTGACCCTGGCGGCGGTGGTGCTGATGATCGGTTTCCACCTGACCATCATCGCGACCTTTCCGGCGGCGAATCCGTTGGAATGGAACGCGTTGTTCATGTACATCACCGCGTTCTTGTTCCTCACCTTCCCTGCCGGGGACGGTTTCGGGGTTCTGAATATGAATCCCTGGCTGTTGGTGTTGTGTGTGGTGGGTCTGACGTTCTTCCCGATCCTGGGCAATCTTCGTCCCGATCTGGTGTCGTTCCTTCCCGCGATGCGCCAATACGCCGGGAACTGGTGCACCAGCATCTGGGCGTTCGCCCCGGGCGCCGAGCACAAGATCGACGACCACGTCGTCAAGCCCGCCCTGACCATCCGCCGCCAGCTGGTCGCGGCAGGATTGGGCGACAACGCAGACTTCACCGCCGGGATCTCTACATGTTTCCGCTCGCTCCATGCGCACGGACGGGCGCACAATTCGCTGCTGTTGTGCACGCTCGGTCCCGACATCGACACCTACGGCATGTTCGACGGCGACCAGATGGCCGGCGTGTTGCTCGGCTGGAACTTCGGGGACGGGCACCTGTACGGCCCGCGGTTGATCGAGGCGGTGCAGCGGCGGTGTCACTTCGAGCCGGGGGAGTTGATCATCACCTACATCGAGTCGCAACCGATCCACAGGCAGTCCCAGGAGTATCTGGTGATCGACGCGGCGGTGGGTGTGATCGAACGCGGCAGAGTCCGCATCGATGACCTGATCTCCGAACAACCCTGGATTCCGAACGGCCCGGTGCCATTCCAGGCGACCTGGCGCCGCCCGAGATACAAGCGCGTTCGCCACTTAGCCGGGTAAGCGGACCGCCTGGTTGGCTGCTAGTGGTCGCCTACCGTGACGAGTCGCCCGCTCGGTGCTTTGCACCGGCAATCGCAAGCAAAGCCGCCGTCCCGTTTGCGTCGACCCATGCCATTGTGACTCAGCCTTCCCCACTTCACGGGTTCGGGCCTGAAGCCACCACGATCTGGGCCGCCTCACTCGACCGCCGTTGCGAGACTACGGAGATCGCTCGCCGCCGGGCCATCACTCGACACGACCAGCAATGACGAAGAAAGGCGACGATGGCGGACGGGTGATCACCCGCGGGGGAGATCGTGCGTCCTGCGTTGGGTTCTCCGATCCGGCTGCCTGACAGAACGGTGCGGCGCGGGCATGGCCGGTCACCGATGCGACCGGTCCGGCCACCAACTCGCCTCCCGGAGCAGGGTGGCGATGGCCGGCACCGTCAGTGTGCGGACGACGAAGGTGTCCAGCAGAAGCCCGCAGCCGAGGATGAAGCCGGCCTGGACCATGATGTCGACCGATCCGGTCATCAGGCCGAACATGCTGACCGCAAAGATGATTCCCGCTGAGGTGATGACGGATCCGGTACTCGCGACGGTACGCAGCACACCGATCCGCGTGTTGCGGCTGGACTCTTCTCGCAGTCGTGAGATGAGCAGCATGTTGTAATCGGCACCGACTGCAACGAGCAGGATGAAGGCCAGCAGCGGTACCGGCCAGGCGATGGCTTGTCCGAATCCGTACTGAAACACCAGCACTCCGATGCCCAGCGCCGCCGCGTAGTTCAGCACCACAGTCCCCAGAAGATAGAGGGGGGCGATGATGGCGCGCAACAACAGGATCAAGACGATGCCGACCACTATCAGCGTTGCCACACCGAGGCTGAGGAAATCCGCTGACAACAACTGCTGCAGGTCCGAATTGACCGCCGGGAAGCCGACCATCGAAATGTAGGTGCCGGTCAGGGAAGTATTCGGTGTAGCGGCTTCGGCTGTGTCGATGATGCGGGCGTTCAACTGCATCGCCTCCGCCGAGAACGGGTCATGTACAGACGTCACCGCGAATCGGGCGGTGCGTCCATCAGCGGAGATGAAGTGCTTTGCCATATCACTGAATTGGCGATTATCGAAGCTGCTCGGCGGCAGGTAGAACCCCGAAGCGGCGTCGGATCCTGTTGCGGCCCGGGCGGAATTCTGCAGCTGGACGGCGATCTGTCCCATCCCGCTCAGCATCTGGATGTTGCTGTCGGCCAGGGTGTGCACACCGAGCGCCAGGGCCTGGGCCCCTGATGCGAGGCGGGCGACTCCGTCTTGGAGGCGGCGCATGTTGTCCACGAGGTCCGTCGGACTGCCGGTCGCGCCCAACGCTCGCTGCATCGTCGTGACGGCGGATTGGAGACTGCCGATGGTGTCGGACAACGTCGTTTGTCGGCCGATGTGGTCACCCAGATCGGCCACTGACTCGAAGAAGCCACCGTTCCGTAACGTCACGAGAATCCGTGCCTGGTCGCGCAGCTGCGTGCATTGGGGCGTGGTGGCACACCACGGTGTGGTGTTCAGGCTCTCGGCGAGGGGTCCGATGGCTTCGATGGCGGCGGACGCTTGTCGAGTCAGTGGGCGCAGCTCGGGTCCACTGCGGAGTGCCTGATCAACCGCGGGTGCGGCGGCATTGAGTTGTTCGACCAGCGGGCGGGCCGCCTGCAACTCCCGGCCCGCTGCCTCGGCCTGGGTCAACAGTCCCGAGAGTGGCGTCAGAGCGTGTCGGAGCGTGGCGTCGAGCTGGGCGAGCCCGCCGGCCAGTTGATCTGCCCCGTCGGTGAGCTTGGCGAGGTCTGCTTCACCGGCCCGGCCCTTGGCGACGGACTCGGCCATTTTGTCCCCGATCTGGCCGTTCTGCCAAGACAGCTGCGCCTGCTCGAGCCGATCGCCGGTGGGACGGGTGACGCCGGATACCCGGGTGACCCCGGGGACCTGCTCGACACGCGATGCGAGCTGGTCGAGGTCGGCCAGTCCCTTCGCGCTTCGCATGTCGGTCTCGGACTGGACGAGCAGAAACTGGCTGATGGCGGTGTCTTTGTCGAAGTGCCGGTCCAGCAGCTGGTAGCCCTGGTTGCTGTCGGTGGTGGCGGGCTGCCCTTTACGGTCGTCGTAGCTGATGGTCATGGTGGCGGCGACACCGGTCAGGGCCAGCAGTACCACCATGCTGGCGACCAGCATCGGCTTCGGCCGTCGCACCACTGTGACGGCGATCCGGTTCCAATAGCGGCGCGACAGATCGGCGCGCGGTTCAGCGATGCCGCGCCTGGCAGCAAGGGACATCACAGGCGGGAGCAGCGTGACGGTGGCCAGGAAGCCGATCAGCACAGCGATGGCGCAGGCTGGGCCCAGGCCCTGGAAGATGCTGAGGCGGGCAAACACCATTGAAGCCAGCGCCAGCGCCACGGTCGCGGCCGAGGCCAAGATGACCCGCCCGATGCTTCCACAGGCATTGATGATGGCCTCTTCGGCTTCGACACCGAGCCGGCGCTGTTCGTGGTATCGACTGATGAAGAAGACGCTGTAATCGGTACCCGCGCCCAGCAGTATGACGATCAGAAAGATGGAGGTGAACTGTGAGACCGGCATGCCGATCTCACCGAAGCCCGACAGCACGCCCCGTGCCACCGCGACACTTACCCCGACCACCAGCAGTGGCAGCAGTGCGGTGAAGACGGAGCGATAGACGAGCAACAGAATCAGCGCGATGAGCACGGCGCTGGCTACCTTGACAAGCGTCGCGTCGTGCTCGCCGGCAGCAGTTTGATCGTGAAAGGTCGCGGCCGGCCCGGTGACGAAGATCGCGCTCGATGTCCCGGCGAATACCGATTCAGCATGCGCGCGTACCGCTTGCACCGAGGCGGCAGCCGTGGGATCGCCGAACGTACCGGCGATGCCTACTGGTAGGAACCAGGCTAGGCCGTCTTCACTGATCGCCTGCGAACTGGTGTCCGGGTCGGCCAGGAGGTCTTGAACCAGAAGGACATGATCCGTGTCGGCGCGTAGCGCATCGACCAGCGTGTCGTAGCGTTGGCGCATTGACGGGGTGAGCCCAGCCGGATCTTCCATCGCGACGACGATCGATGTCTTGGCGCCGTGTTCATCGAACGCGGCAGCCATGTCCTCGACTGCGCTGAACGACGCCACGTCGTTGGGCAGTAGTTGCACCGATTGCTGGCGGACCACCGTTTCCAGTTGCGGGAAGACCACCGCGAGTGCGGCAGCGACACCGATCCACGTGGCGATCACGAGCGCTTTGTGCCTGATGGTGAACCGGCCCAATGCCGCGAGGCGGGGGCTGTATTCGCCGCGTCGTGGTGGCGGGGGCGGTGTAGCGACGCTTCGCGGCGCGCCTGCGCCGGTAAGGGTCACCGCGGCTTCCACGGCCCGCGGTGTGTCACGCGATCTTCGCGGAGTTGCGCGTGCTGATCCATCGACAGCCCCTATCATCACTGGTGAAGCACTTCACCACAAATGTAGGTGACACTCTTCACCAAACTTGGGTGGCGCCGCAAGCCCCCGCACCGGAACCGGGAGGTGTACAACCCTTCGATGGCAATTCACCGCGGCCTCACCGCTGATCAGCGGCGCGAGCTACGCCGACATCAGCTCATCCAGGCGGCTCTTGATGCCATCGCCGAGGACGGGGTCCGGAACCTGCGTGTACGGGCCATCAGCGGGCGGGCCCGGCTCAACGACCGGTACTTCTACGAGAGCTTCCGCGACTGCCAGGAGTTGTTGCTCGCCGCCTTCGACGATCAGTTCACCCTCGCGCTCAGCGGCATCATGGCCACCCTCTCGGACGCGCCTCTCGAGCTCGAAGCGCGTGCCAGGACCATCCTGGAGTTCGCGTTCGGCTTCCTCGACGAGGATCCCAGGCGGCAGCGGCTACTGGTCGAACTGCAGACGGCCGAAGCCCTCGCGCCACGCCGCCAGGAGGTAACCGACGTCCTCACCCGCATCATGGTCGGACAGATCCGCCAGCTTCTGGGCGAGCGCGCCGGAACGGACGACACGGTGACGCTGACGGCACTCACCGTCAGCAGCGGTCTACTCGAGCTGGCTGCACAGTGGTATCGAAAGCAGGTCGAGGTCAGCCGATCTCAGCTCATCGAGTTCGCGACCGCGCTCGTGGTCACGACATCGGACATCACCGGTGCGGTCGAGCGTCAGATCGCCTCGCCGAAGTCCGGCAATGCCGACGGCGACAGGTGACTCGACGTCGGCGTCGCCGCCCGCGCGTCAGTGCTCCGAGCTGATTACCGGGTCAGGACATTCCGAAGCGGTCTGATCCGGTGACTCGCACCACCGCTGCGGGCGTCGCTCGTCTCAGGCCAGTCCGTTCAGAGCAGGCACGGTCCCAACCATCAACTGCGCGTAAGCCTTCCGGGTGTGCTCGGCGAGCGCGCCGACGTCGCTGATCGCGGCGGTGTTGGCGACAAACCCGAAATCCATGTGGTCGCAGTAGGAGCTGAGCGTCACGTTCAGTCCGATGGAGGCCGCCAGCGCCGACACCGGGAAAATGCCGGTCAGTTTCGCCCCGTTGAGGTAGTGCGCCCGGGTGTCGCCGGGGACGTTCGAAATCACCAAGTTGCAGGCCGGGTGGCCCACGCGGTCGAGGTGGGTCGATGCGCCCGCGCCGGCGAGGGCGATGAGTGCGACGGCGTAGGTCATCGCCGCATCGGCCGACATGGCGCCGAGTTCCGCCTTGGCCGTGGCGACCGAATGGGCCACCGTGCGCAGGCGCTCGGCCACCGGCGCCTCCGGCGGGCCGAGTCGCACAAACATCGCCGAGACACGGGTCCCCACGGCGTCGTCGCCGTCGTCGCGCAGCGACACCGGACACATCGCGACCAACTCGTGGGGATACGCCTGGCCGTTGTCCCGCAGGTAGGCGTGCAGACCGTGGTCGATGAGGGCAGCCGCGACGTCGTTGAGCGTGGCACCATGCCGATGGCCGATCCGATGCATCTCCGGCAGGGGCAGTGACAGGGTGGCGAAGCCGCGGGCTTGGCGCGGCGGCGCGTTCGTGGGGGCGTGCCCGGCGACAAAAGGCAGACTTCCCTCCACCTGCGATCCGAACATCGCGCTGAGCGCCTTGCGTAGTGCGCCCAGCGAGATCTGATTGAGGGCACCGACCTGGGTGACGGCGCCGTGAATCGCATCGCTGATCCGGTGCAGCACCGGTGGCGACGCCGAGGGCTCCCGTAGCGGCTGCGGCAGCGCGAATGCCGGTGTCGGAACGCCGGGTTCGTCGGACCGGCTCAACCCCTCGTACAACTTCCGCAGACCGGACACGCCGTCGATGATGCTGTGGTGGGTCTTGGTGTAGATCGCGAATCTGCCGCCCGGAACCCCGTCGATGACCCAGCACCGGAACAACGGCCGGTGACGATCCAGCATCGGCTCGTGCAGGTCCGCGACGAGCCGCAGCAGGTCCTCGTAGGAACTGCGGCTCGGCAGGGCGAGGTACTGCACGTGATAGTGCGGGTCCCAGCTATCGGCCTGCCGGAAGTGCGGTGCGGCCGCGCCGAGGAGTTCGGGCACGTAGTTGAACGGGGGCACGGGTTGGCAGCCGCGGTACGCCTCGACGATCGCCGGCACCGGCGACCCGCGGCCGGGGGGCTTTTTGAACAGCAGCATCGCTCCGACGTGCGTCGTGCCACCGGGCGACTCCATCAGTAACCAACCCAGGTCCAGCGGAGCGATCGCTGTGCTCATCGGGGCGCACCTCCACCTCAGCCCCCCGCTGTGGCGAGTGTGCACCCGAGGGCGCGCGAGCGCAGGTGAATACCGGGGATTCCACTGCGCCGGGGACGTGACTCGACCGCGACCGGTGGGTGGGCGCGGTCAGTCGAACAGCCGGTCGAGGGTTTCGCGCTCCAGCTCCCGCCAGCGCCGAACCTCTGCGCATGCCTTCTCGATGTCGTCCGGGGTGAGGTGCTCGGCGCCCTCGGGGGTGATTCGGCAGACATCCATCGGTCCACCGACCGTCGGCGAGGTCTCGTCGAGGGCATAGAGCACCCGCAGGGCTGCGATGACGCCGTAGGCCACCGGGCGTTCGTTCATCCGGAAGTTCGACAGCAGTGCACGCGCCTGCTGCGCCATCGGCGCTCCGCTGCCGATGGCCTGAAAACCGATGTCTTCGTAGTGGCCGATCAGGCCGTGCGGGTCGACGTCGACGATGAACGGCCTGCCGTCGGAGTAGCCGGCGGCGAGCAGATAGGTCGCGGGGGTGGATCCGCTTGCATCCTGCCCCGGGACCTTTTCGATGAAGTTCTCGTAGTGATGTTCGAGTACCGGCACCACCCGGGTCTGCAGTGCCCGTCCCACGTCGCTGGCTTCCACGATCGTCTCGGGCTGGGCCTCGAACATCTGCTCCAGATCGTGCAGGACGGCACGGGAGCCGCTGCCCGCCCAGGCGGCATGTTTGCCCAGGGCGTGCAGTTTCTGGGCCGGATAGCTCAGCCCCCGGTCGGGTTCGGTGATCTGCGAGTCAGCCGCGAGTACCAACCCGTCGGCGCAGCGCAAGGCCAATACAACGGTCACCTGCGCGATGGTCTCATGCTCGCCCGGGTGGTGCCTAAACGATCGAGCACGGGCCGACACCTGGGTGGGCGAGGTGTCAGGGTTCGACCAGGAACACCGGGTAGCGCGGCGCGAGAGGTGTGAAGTCCTCGCAACCCGCGGTCGGGTCGACGCCGAAGTAGTTCCGCGCGACGTACGCCGGAGAGCGTGAAAACGCGCGCTGACTCGCATATGCCCGCAGAACCGCGGGGCGGTCCTCGATCGGCAGTTCGCGCAGGCGGACCGCGCGCGAGCGGCCGTGTCGTAGAACCGCTCGGCCGTCGGCGGCGCGCACCGCGCGCGTGGTGGACGCCGAACAGCGCCTGCGCTCGGCGGTGACCCGGCAGCTGCTCGCCGGAAACGACACCGTCGACGGCGGGGTACTGCGTTACTTCGGCCTGGAACCCGGCGGCGACGTCGTCGTGGTGGTGCTCAACGGGTCCGGCCCGGTGCTGGCCGCCGAGCAACGGCTGGGCCGCACGCTCACCGAGACAGGTCCCTTCCTGATGACCTCCGCAGGCGCCGAGATCGTGATCGTGCTGCCCGCGGCGGGAAGCCGGCAGCGGATCCGGATGGCGATCGAGCAATCCGGAATGGCGGCCGGCGGGGGAGTGAGCCGGGTGGTGCGGGGTCCCGGCATCGCGACCGGGTTGCGGCAGGCCCGCACAGCCGCCCAGTCCAGCGATGCGGACCTGACGGACTTCGACGACCTCGGGGCGCTCAGCCTGCTGCTCGACCGTCGGGACCCGCACGAGTTGGGGGTGCTGGCAAGCGAACTGGATCCGCTGGGCGCCGGCGACGACGACCTCGTCACGACGCTGGCGACATACCTGCGGCGCAGCGGGCAGGTGGAAGCCGCGGCCACCGATCTGGGGATCCACCGGCACACCATGCGTCATCGGGTGCAGCGCATCCGCGAACTGCTCGACGACGACCTGAACTCGGCGGATTCGCGAACCAGACTGTGGTTGGCGGTCAAGGCGCGGCAGCTGCTGTCGGGCCGGCGTCTCCCAGCGGAGGCGGACCGCCGCGATAGCTGACCGGGGTGACCGACATGGTGATCGGGTTGGCCACCTGCGGCGCGGGGCTTCCCGGCACCTCCACGGTCGCAGTGATGCCCAGGCTGCGCGCAAAGGCGAACGCCTCGGACAGATCGTTGATCGGACCCGCGGGTACCCCCACCGAGGTCAATGCCTGATACCAGTGGTCGGCGCCGTGCGCCGTGAGCGCCGGTTCGATCAAGGCGCACAGTACCTCCCGGTTCGCCACCCGGGCGGGGTTGGTGGTGAACCGTTCGTCGCCGCCGAGCTCGGGACGTCCGATCGCGGCGCTGAACGCCCGGAACTGCTTGTCGTTACCGACCGCGACCGCGATGGGGCGGTCGGCGGTCTCGAAGGTCTGATAGGGCGCGATGCTGGGATGCCGGTTGCCCATCGGGCCGGGCACCACACCGGCGCCCAGGTATCCCGAGGCCTGGTTGACCAGTGAGGACAGCAGCACCGAAAGCAGATCGGTGTCGACCCGCTGGCCCTGACCGGTACGGTCCCGGTGGGCCAGCGCGGCCAGGATGCCGCTGAGTGCATGCAGGCCCGCGAGTACGTCGACGACAGCCACCCCGACCTTGGTGGGGTGGCCGGGCCCGGTACCGGTCACACTCATCAGACCGCCGACCGCCTGAACCAGTAGGTCATAGCCGGGCAGCGCAGCCCCGCCGCCGCGGCCGAAACCGGTGATGGCGCAGTAGATCAGGTCAGGGCGTACGGTGCACAGGTCGTCGTAGCCGAGTCCGAGTCGTTCCATCGTGCCGGGACGGAAGTTCTCCACGACGATGTCCGCACCGGCGACCAACTCGCGGGCCCGCCGCTGCCCGTCGGGATCCGAGAGGTCGAGGGCCACCGAGCGCTTGTTGCGGTTGACGGCGTTGAAGTAGGTGGCCGTGCCCGCGTCATCGTAGGGCGGCCCCCAGTGTCGGGTGTCATCGCCGGTGCCCGGCCGCTCGACCTTGACGACCTCGGCTCCGAAGTCTCCCAGCAGCATCGTGGCATAGGGGCCGGCCAGTACCCGGCTGAAATCGATGACGACGATGCCGTCCAGTGCGCCCGTCACGCACCCGCCTGCCCGCCACGCAGATACACGGTGGTGGTGTGGGTGTAGAACTCGCGTGCGGCGCCACCCTGCTCCTTGGGCCCCAGTCCGCTCTTCTTCGCCCCGCCGAACGGCACGTGCGGATCGGCGCCCGCCGATTCGGAGTTGATGTGCAGAACCCCGACGTCGATCCGCTCCACGGCCTGCAGCATCCGGGTCACATCCTGGGTGAACACCGCAGCGGACAATCCGAATTCACTGTCATCGGCCAGGGCGAACGCCTCGTCGGCGTCGCCGGCGGTTCGCAGTGCCAGCACCGGACCGAACAACTCCTCGGTCCACACGTCCACCGGCGTCTCGTCGAGCTCGACGATGGTCGGAGCGACGAAATAGCCCGCGGCGCAGAGGCCCTCGCTGTACGGCTGACCCCCGGTGAGTACCGTCGCCCCCTGCCGCTGCGCTGCATCGACGCCCGCGGTGATCGAGCGCTGCGCCGCATCGCTGATCACCGGACCCATCTGGGTCGCATCGTCGACGGGGTCGCCCACCTGCAGGGCACGTGCCCGTGCCACCAGCGCCTCCCGGAACGCGTCGGCTATCCCCGCCGTGACGATCAATCGTGAAGTGGCCGTGCACTTTTGACCGGTCGAGCGAAACGCCCCCAGCAGCACCTGCTCGACCGCGAGATCGATGTCGGCGTCGTCGAGGACCACCGCGGCGTTCTTGCCGCCCATCTCGGCCTGGGCGGGCACCCCCCGAGCGGCGGCCGCGGACGCGATCCGGCGGCCCACGGCGGTGGAACCGGTGAACGTGATGCCGTCGACGCCGGCATGACCGACCAGTGTGTCGCCGATGTCGGAGCCGCCGATCAGCAGATTGAGCACACCGGGCGGCAAACCGGCCCCGGTCAGCGCCTCGGCGAGCCGGATCGCCAGCAGTGGAACCGAACTCGCGGGCTTCCAGACCACGGTGTTGCCGTAGACCAGAGCCGGCGCGATCTTCCACGCCGGGATCGCGATGGGGAAATTGAACGGGGTGATGACGCCGACGACACCGAGCGGCTTGCGGGTGACCAGGATCTGTTCACCGGCCCGCGGTGAGGCGTAGATCTCGCCCGAGCGGCGGTCACCCTCGTTGCCGAAGTAGCGCAGGATCTGTGCGGCCCGGCGTACCTCTCCGACAGCCTCGGCGCGCGTCTTACCTTCCTCGGTGGCCAATTCCAGCCCCCACCGGTCGGCGTGGCGTTCCACCACCTCCGCCGCGGCCAGCAGCACCGCGCCGCGCTGGTGCACGGGGGTGGCCGCCCAGGCCGAGGCAGCCGCGGCTGCGGCCGCGACCGCGTGGCCGACATCTGTGGCACGGGCGCCGGGACCTTCGGCGACCACTGCGTGCGGACGGGCCGGGTTCACGCTGACCAGCGTCTCGCCGCCGCCGTCGATCCATCGGCCTTCGATCAGGTGTCGAATCGGCGCCGTCATGCGCGGAACGCCGCGTGGCCGGTCAACGCCTTGCCGATGGACAGCAGATGCATCTCCGAGGTGCCCTCGTAGGTGAGCACCGATTCCAGATTGTTGGCATGGCGCAGCGGCGAATACTCCAGCGTGATGCCGCTGCCACCCAATAGGGTGCGGCATTCGCGGGCGATCGCGATGGCCTCGCGCACGTTGTTGAGTTTGCCGAGGCTGATCTGCTCGGGCCGCACACCGTCGGCATCCTTGATACGGCCCAAATGGATTGCCAACAGCATGCCCTTGCCGAGCTCGACGGTCATGTCGGCGAGCTTCTGCTGGGTCAGCTGGTAGGCGGCCAACGGTTTGTCGAACACTTCGCGGGTCTGGGTGTAGGCGATCGTGGTCTCCAGGCTGTCGCGGGCGGCGCCGAGCGCCCCGAAGACGATGCCGAAGCGCGCCTCGTTGAGGCACGACAGCGGTGCGCCCAACCCGACGGCCTTCGGAAGCTGGGCCGACGCGGGCAGTCGCACGTTGTCGAGGACCAGCTCGGAGGTCACCGAGGCGCGCAGCGAGAGCTTGCGGTGGATCGCGTTGGCGGTGAATCCCGGTGTGTCGGTGGGGACCAGGAATCCCCGGATATCGCCGGGACCTTCGCCGGTCTGTGCCCACACCGTCGCCACGTCGGCCAGGTTGCCGTTGGTGATCCACATCTTGGTGCCGTTGAGCACCCAGTCCGCGTTCTCACCGGTTCCGGAGCGTTTCGCGCGGGTGCGCATACCGGCCGGGTTGGATCCGAAGTCGGGTTCGGTCAGGCCGAAGCAACCGATGGCCTCACCGGCCGCCAGCCGGGGCAGCCACTCGTCTTTTTGCTCCTCGGAGCCGTAGCGGTAGATCGAGTACATCGACAGGGATCCCTGCACCGAAACGAAGCTGCGGAAGCCGGTGTCACCGGCCTCGAGTTCCAGGCAGGCCAACCCGTAACTGACGGCGTTCGTGCCCGCGCATCCGTAGCCCTGCAGGTGCATGCCGAGCAGGCCGAGCTCGCCGAAACGTTTGCCCAGTTCCCTTGGCAGAGTTGCTGACTCGAACCAATGCTCGATGTTGGGTTTCAGCTCCGAGTCCACGAATCTGCGCACGGTGGCGGCGATCTCACGTTCGTCGTCGTCGAGCAACCGTGCGGTGTCGAAGAGTTCCAAGGGCGCGTAGACGGTTTTCTTGGGCGCCGCTGCGGTGGTGGTCATCGGGTCAACTCCTCGTGGTTACAGCGACGCGAATGCGTCGCGGACGACGTCGAACGCTTCGGTGAGCAGTTCGTCGGCTATGGACAGCGGCGGCAGGAAGCGCAGCACGTTGCCGTACGTTCCCGCGGTCAGGGTCAACACACCGTTGCGGTGACAGTAGCGGGTGATCGCGGCGACCGCGTCAGGGTTCGGTTCCCGGGTACCCGGCATGACGAGTTCGGCGGCGATCATCGCACCGCGGCCGCGGACCTCGCCGACCACACCGGAGGTGGCCGCGACCGAGCCCAGCGCGGCGGTCATCATCTCGCCGAGGGTACGGGCACGCTCGATGAGCCGGCCGTTCTCGATCTCCTCGATCACTCCCAGCGCGGCCGCGCAGGCGACCGGGTTGCCGCTGTAGGTTCCGCCGATCCCGCCCGGGGGCGCGGCGTCCATGACATCCGCGCGCCCGGTGACTGCGGCCAGCGGCAGTCCACCGGCCAGCCCCTTGGCGGTGGTGACCAGGTCGGGCACCAGGCCCTCGTGTTCGCTGGCGAACCAGGCGCCGGTGCGGGCGATGCCCGTCTGTACCTCGTCGGCGACGAGCAGAATGCCACGCTCGCGGCAGAAATCGGCGACCGATTGCAGGAACCCGTGCGCAGGCACGATGAATCCGCCTTCGCCCTGGATCGGCTCGACCACCACACAGGCCACCGAGTCCGCGCCGATCTGGGCGTCGACGAGCTGGGCGAAGTGGTGCATCGCCTCGGCCGCACAGTTCTGCGGGCCCGACGGCCACCGGAACGGATAGGCCATCGGGGCGCGGTACACCTCGGGGGCGAACGGCCCGAAGCCGTGCTTGTACGGGCGGTTCTTCGCCGTCATCGTCATCGTGAGCAGTGAACGGCCGTGGAAGGCGTGGTCGAATGCCACGACCGCGGGCCGCCCGGTCGCGGCGCGGGCGTATTTCACGGCGTTCTCGACCGCCTCGCTGCCGGTGTTGAACAGCGCGGTGCGTTTGTCGTCGCGGCCGGGGGTTCGCCGATTCAGGGCTTCGGCGACCTCGATGTAGGGCGCGTAGGGGGTGGCCAGGAAACAGGTGTGGGTGTAGTCGGCCAGCTGTGCGGCCGCCCTCTGGACCACCGCCGGGGCCGAGTTGCCGACCGTGGTGACGGCGATGCCGCTCCCGAGATCGATGAAGGAGTTGCCGTCCACGTCGACGACCACGCCGCCGCCGGCCGCGGCGACGTAGACACCGGCAGCGCTGGTCAGCCCGGCGGGCAGCGCAGCAGTGCGGCGGCGTGCGAGTTCGACGGAGCGCGGGCCGGGGATCTCGGTACGCACGGTGCGCAGCTGCGGCAGGGTGGGCCCGCCGAGCAGGGAGGTTGTCATGCGGCAAGCGTAGGAAGACGGCGCGGCCCGGTATGTATCCGCGCTGGACAATGCCGACCCCTCAGGTTGTACAGGACGGCGCCATTGTCGCCTGGATTAACTCCGCACGTTGCGGTTATCAGTACGTCCATGAGTGAAACCGCGCTTCTGGTGATCGACATGTTCAACACCTACACACACCCCGACGCCGAGCAACTCGCCGACAGCGTGGTTCCGGTCGTGCGGCCGGTCGCCGAGTTGGTCGCGCGGGCCACCGATCGCGAGGACGTCGACCTGATCTACGTCAACGACAACTACGGCGACTTCACCGCCACCCATGCCGGCATCGTGGAGGCGGCACTGCAGGGGGCCCGGCCCGAACTGGTCCGTCCCGTGGTTCCCGCCCCGGGCAGCCGCTTCCTCACCAAGGTGCGTCACAGCGCGTTCTATGCGACCCCGTTGGACTACCTGTTGAGCCGCCTGGGCGCGCGCCGGATCATCCTGGCCGGCCAGGTCACCGAGCAGTGCATCCTCTACACCGCTCTGGACGGGTACGTCCGGCACTACGAGATGGTGGTCCCGCCCGACGCCGTCGCACACATCGATCCCAAGCTCGGGGAGGCGGCGCTGGAGATGATGGGCCGCAACATGAAGGCCGAACTGTCCACCGCGGCCGAATGTCTGTCGTGAGCGCCTGATTCCGGTGCGGCGGGGGTATCTCCACGCGCCGCTCCCGGCGATTCCTGCGGTGACCGGTGGACGGCTGCGGTAGCCTCACCGCATGGAAGTACTACGTTCTGTAGTTGTTTTGCTGCATATCGTCGGCTTCGCCGTCACCTTCGGAGCCTGGGCGGCCGAAGCGGCTGCCGGCCGCTTCCGGACCACCCGGCTGATGGACTACGGCCTGCTGGTCTCGCTGCTCACCGGCTTGGCGCTGGCCGCGCCGTGGCCTGCCGGGATCGACCTGAACTACCCGAAGATCGGCATCAAGTTGGTGATCCTGGTGATCCTGGGCGCGCTGCTCGGTATGGGCAGTGCGCGCCAACGGCGCACCGGAGAAGCGGTGCCACGTCCGCTGTTCTACTCCGTCGGGGCGCTCTCATTGCTGGCGGCGGCCATCGCGGTGGTGTGGTGACCGCGAGCGGTCACTGCTCGCCCAGGCCCATCAACTCCGTGACGTGATGGTCGCGGCCTGCGGTGTAGCCGCCGTCGACCGCGATCGCCTGTCCACTGACGAAGCTTGCGTCGGTGGACACCAGGAATGCGGCGACCGCGGCGACCTCGGCGGGCCGGCCGAAGCGACGCAGCTTGTGCTCGTGGCGCAGCCCCTCCCGCGGACCCTCCATCCCCGCGAGGCCCATCACCGAGTCGAACAACGGTGTCTCGATGAAGCCCGGGCAGATGGCGTTGACCCGAATGCCGCTGGGACCGTAGTCGATTGCGGCGTTTTTGGTCAGCAGCACCACACCGCCCTTGGAGGCGTTGTACGCGCTGCCGCCCGCCGTGCCCTCCAAACCCTCGATGCTCGACAGCGTCACGATCGCACCCCGTTCACCGTCGATGCGGTCCTGGGCCATCATCTGGGCCAGCGCGGCCCGCAGCACCACGAAGGTGCCCTTGAGATTGACGTCGAGGACGCGGTCCCATTCCTGGTCCGGCAGCAGATGGATGGGTCCGCCGCCGCCCACTCCGGCCGAATGGACCACGCCGTCGAGTCGGCCCGCAGCCCGCACCACCGCGGCGACCGCCCGCTCGACGGTCGCCGGATCCCGGATGTCGCCTCCGACATGGCCGACGTCACCGGTGGGGGCGGCCGGCGGTTCGGGCGCCAGATCGCAGCCGATGACCGACGCGCCTTCGTCGAGCAACCGACACACGGTCGCCGCCCCGATACCTGACGCCGCGCCCGTCACCAGGATTCCCTTGCCGTGCAGTCGATGACGCATCGGCACAGTATGGCGCACCGGGCAACGGGACCGTCGGTGATCGCGGTGCGGCGGGTGGCGCAGCGTCCCGGAGTCTGGAAAACCTGACCATCCACAGTCCGGGGCGCGTATGGTGCGCTGGTGTCCCGTCGCAGCCCGGCCTGGACCGCGATGTGCTCCAAACAGCGATCCACGCAGGAGGATTCATGACCGGACGGCTGGCCGGAAAGGTCGCACTCATCAGCGGCGGCGCCCGGGGGATGGGCGCCTCGCACGCTCGCGTGCTGGCCGCCCACGGGGCGAGGGTGGTGTGCGGCGACATCCTGGACGCCGACGGTGAAGTGGTCGCCGCCGAACTGGGCGACGTCGCACGCTACGTGCATCTCGACGTCACCCGCCCCGAGCAGTGGGAGGCTGCGGTGAACCTGGCCGTCGCCGAGTTCGGTGGCCTCGACATCCTGGTCAACAACGCCGGAATTCTGAACATCGGCACCATCGAGGATTACGAGCTCTCCGAATGGCACCGCATCCTCGACATCAACCTCACCGGTGTCTTCCTCGGTATCCGAGCGGTCGCCCCGACCATGAAGGCCGCAGGCAGCGGATCCATCATCAACGTGTCCTCGATCGAAGGTATGGCCGGCACCGTGGCCTGCCATGGTTACACCGCCAGCAAGTTCGCCGTGCGCGGCCTCACCAAATCCACGGCTCTTGAGCTGGGGCCGTTCGGGATTCGGGTGAACTCGGTGCATCCAGGGCTGGTGAAGACGCCGATGGCCGACTGGGTCCCCGAAGACATCTTCCAGTCGGCACTGGGCCGGATCGCCCAACCGCACGAGGTCAGCAACCTGGTCGTCTACCTGGCCGGCGACGAGTCGAGCTATTCGACCGGTGCGGAGTTCGTGGTCGACGGTGGAACCCTGGCCGGTCTGGCGCACAAGGACTTCTCGGCCGTCGACGTGGACCGGCAGCCGGAGTGGATCACCTAGCCTCGCCGGATCCGTCGGCCGGGTCGATCCGGCCACGCAGTTCGGCACGTGAGCCGATCCCGAGCTTGCGATAGATCCTGGTCAGGTTGTGCTCGACGGTTCTGGCGCTGATGAACATCGCCGCCGCGATGTCCTTGTTGGTCGCGCCGGCGGCCGCCATCTCGGCAACCCGCTGCTCCGACGGCGTCAACCGGCTCAGCCCGTCAGAGGGCGCCACCGCGGCGCGTGACAGCTCGGCGTGGGCCCGCCGCGCCCACAGTGGTGTTCCCAGATGCTCGAACGTCTGCAGCGCTTCCGTCAAATTCCTTGCCGCCGAGCTTTTCTGACGCAACCTGCGCTGGAGCTGCCCGAGCAACAGCTGGGTCCTGGCACGTTCGAACGGCATCGGAAGGAGATCGTGTTCGGCCATCGCGCGGTGCGCCGTCCGTTCAGCCGCGACGACGTCACCGCGCGCGGCCTCCAGCACAGCGCGGCAGCGTGCCCCCACCGCCTTCATCCAGGCCCTTGCCCGCTCGGCCCCGTTGCGCTCCAGCGCTGCCGCGAGCACGTCGGCGTCGTCGAGTCGTCCGACCCCGACCATCGCCTCGATGACGTCGGGCAGATGCCATGCGTACATCATCTCGGTGGTCGGCGTCCGCCCGGAATCCAGGAACGACACGTCCAACGCCTCCAAGGCCGCCCGATGATTTCCCAGCGACTCCTCCAGGAAGCACAGCGTCATCCCGGGCCAGTCGGCGATGTGGGAGGTCTGACGGTTCCGCACGGCAGTGAGAACCCAGCCGGCGTCCGCACGGGCCTGGTCCACCCGGCCGGTATAGGCGGCCAGTGTGCCGCGGATGGTCAACGGAATGATGAGAACATCGTCACCGCCGAGTTGTTCGGCACGCTCGACGGCTTCGGAGGCCTCGGCCTCGGCCTCGGGGATCCGGCCCCGCCACAGGTGGTTGATGGCCAGGAAACCGGCGACCGTCATCAGGTCGCTCTCGGCGCCGCGTTCAAGGCACACCTTCCGCAATTCGGTGAGCTCCCGATGCGCCTGTTGGAGCTGTCCGGTCCATGACATCGCCAGCGCGTGCACGAACGGTGCCCGGAAGATGATCGGCACATCGAGGGTGTTGTCGTAGAGGTCCATCGCGCGGCCGAGGGCGACCTCGTCGAGCCCTTGGTCGCACTGGAACCTGACGTACACCGACCAGGCCAGCGCGGCACTGATGATGCCGGGTATCCCGAGCTCCTCGGCCAGTTTGACCGCGTCGCGGACGTGCCGGCGGGCGTCGTCGAGTTCACCGTGGCTGTTGAGTGCGAACGACAGTCGCAGTAGCACCTGAACCAGGACCGGGATGTTGCCGGCCCCGTCGTCGAGCGCGCTGCGCAGCAGTGCGATCGCTTCCTGGTGCCGGTTCTCATACATCCGCACCGTTGCCAGCAGGGTCGACGCCAGCGCGCGCAGCACGGGTGGCTCGATCGCGCCGACCCGTCCGAGCACTGCGCCGGCTTTGGCGGTGTCGCCCGCCAAGAAATGGTTCTCCGCGGACTTCATGCGGTGCAGCGGACTGTCGGCGCCCAGACCGATCGCCAGGTCCACCAGTTCCGCGGCCGCCGCCGGCGCGCCCCGGGCGCGGGCCGCATCGGCGGCCTGGTCGAGGGCGGCGAAGAGCTCGTCGTCTCCGCTCGCCGAAGCCAACGCCAGGTGGCGGGCTCTGCGTTCGGGTTCGGATTCCACCGCCGCCATCGCGCGGTGCGCGGCGCGTCGTGCGGTGGGCCCGGCTTCGGTGTACACCCCGTTGGCGAGCAGGGGGTGGGTGAAGCGCACCTGATTCCCGCCGAGGGTGATGATGCCGGTCGCCCGCGCCTGCTCGAGCCGTTCGGTCACCGCTTCGGTGGTGGCGTCGTGGGCGCGGGCCAGCAGTTGCACGTCGGCCTGTCCCACGCAGGCGACGCTGAGCAGCACAGATCGGGTCGAATCGTCGAGCGTCTCGATTCGCCGCCGCACCACATCGGCAAGGGTGGCGGGCAGCGCCGGTTCGCCGGCGGCCGGCCCGTCGGCGACGGCACGGGCCAGCTCGATGGCGAAGAATGGGTTGCCGCCGGAGATTTCGGCGATGCGGAGCACCGCAGGCCGGGCCAGGGTACGCCCGAGTCGTTCGGAGATCAGGGCGTGCAGCTGTCCGGTGTCCATCGGCGGCACACCCACCCGCCGGACCCGGTCTGGTTCTTCGAGCCGCAACCAGCCGACGGTGCTTCCCGCCCCGGGGGCGCACCGCTCGGTCACCAGCACACCGAAGGCTCCGTGCAGCCTACGGGCGGCGGACTCGATCGCCGCGCGACTGGAGGCGTCCAACCACTGCACATCGTCGATCGCGATCAGCACCGGTGCCTCGGTCGCGAGGTCGTGCAGCACGGCGCCGAACGCCGCGGCCACGACGCGCTGGTCGGTCGGCGGGCCGTCGCTGCCCGCGCGCAGCAGCACGCGATCCAGCGCCAGCCGCTGCAATGCCGGCAGTGCCTCGAAGTGGCCGTCTGCGACGTCGCGAAGCAGGTCGGCCAGGGCCGCGAACGCCATCACCGATTCCGCCTGACCGATGCGGGCGGTGAGTACCCGGAAGCCGAGTTCGCGGGCCCGATCCAGCAGGGTCAGCCACAAGGTGGTCTTGCCGATCCCCGCCTCACCTTCGATGACCAGCCCACGGGGCCGCGATGCCGCGGCGGCCAGGAATCCGGCAACGTGCGGATCATCGAACGGACCCCTGTCAGCTCCTGACACATCGCCCATCATCTCAGCGGGCAAAGTCCCGTGCATGACTTCGGGCCCATTGCCAACCCGGGAGCGGTCATCGCACCCGGCGGAATCCACTTCTGCTACCGGACCGACAGGACGACCTTGCCCCTGGCTGAACGGTCCTCCAGGGACCCGATCGCCTCGGCGGCCCGGTGCATCGGGTACACCACCGGCTCGGGCGCCGGCACCGCCCCCGACGCCAGCAGAGGTTCCAGGTCGGCCCACTGTTCCTGCAGGTAGCCGGGGTGGGTCAGGGTCCAGGCGCCCCAGCCGACGCCGACGACGTCGACGTTGTTGAGGAGCAGCCGGTTGACCTTCACCGTCGGGATCTCGCCCCCGGTGAACCCGACGACCAACAGGCGGCCTCCCGGCGCCAGCGAACGCAGCGAATCGGTGAACCGGTCACCACCGACCGGATCGACCACGATGTCCACCCCGCGGCCCCCGGTGAGTTCCTTCACCGCATCCTTGAAACCGTCGGCAAGCACGACGTCGGAAGCTCCCGCGGCGCGGGCCACAGCGGCCTTCTCCTCGGTGCTGACCACGGCGATGGTGCGGGACGCGCCGAAGGCAGGGGCGAGCCGCAGCGTCGACGTCCCGATACCGCCTGCCGCGCCGTGGACCAGCACGGTGTCGCCGGGCTGCAACCGGCCACGGGTGCGCAACGCGAACTGCACCGTCAGATCGTTGAACAGGATGCCCGCCCCGGCCTCGAAGGACAACGAGTCCGGGAGCTTGAACACGCGCTCCGGTTGCAGGACAACCACTTCAGCCATCGCGCCGCACATCATCGTCAGACCGGCCACCCGGTCGCCGGCCTGCACGTGCGCTCCGGCGGGCGCACTGCGCACCACGCCGGCGATCTCGGCACCGGGAATGTAGGGCATTGCCGGCTTGTACTGGTAGAGCCCGCGGGATTGCAGCGCGTCGGGAAACGCCACACCGGCGGCATGGACATCCACCACCACCGCGCCCGCGTCGGCAGTGGGCTCGTCGACCTCGACGAGTTCGGCGGCCTGCGGCCCCGTGAGTTCGGCTATCTGTATCGCCCGCATTCCCGGCCTCTCTGGTGTTCCCCGCTGACCATTTAACCCACACCGCCGGGCGACCCCGCCGCCGGTGTCCGCCGGGTACAGTCACCTATCCCGGCAAAGTCGCCGATACCCCAGGAGCGCACATGGCACGAGGCACCGACTCTCGAGGACCGGGCCACCGCTTCGCGCCGGTTGCGGCGATCCCGCGGGGACGCATCGTCGAGGTGCGCTCCCGGGACGGTGTGCGGCTGCACACCGAGGTGTTCGGGCCCGAGGACGGCTACCCGATCGTGCTCGCGCACGGCATCACCTGCGCGTTGCGGGTGTGGGCGTATCAGATCGCCGACCTGGCCCGCGATCACCGGGTGATCGCATTCGACCACCGGGGCCACGGCCGTAGCGGAATCCCGCCACGTCGCGGCGGGTACAGCCTGGATTACCTGGCCGGCGACCTGGATGCTGTGCTGGAGGCCACGCTGGCTCCCGGGGAACGCGCCGTCATCGCCGGCCACTCGATGGGTGGCATCGCGATCTCGTCCTGGTCGGAGCGGCTGCCGCACCGCGTGGCCCAGCGCGCCGACGCAGTCGCGTTGATCAACACCACTACCGGCGACCTGCTGCGCAACGTCCACCTGTTGCCGGTGCCGCCGCGCTTCGCCGAGGCCAGGGTGCGGGCAGCCGGCGGCATGCTACGGACGTTCGGCGGGGCACCGTTGGTACGGGCCGCCGACCGGCCCAGCCGACGGTTCGTCTCATCGATCGCGGTGGGCCGCGACGCCGACCCCGCGGTCGCCGACTTCGTCTACGAGTTGTTCAACGCGACCCCGCCGGCGGGCCGTGGCGGGTGGGCCCGCGTCCTGGTCGACCATCTCGGTCCGCGCCACATCGCGCTGAAGAACCTCACGGTGCCGACTCTGGTGATCGGGAGCAACAAGGACCGCCTGCTGCCGATGGTGTCGTCGCGGCGCATCGCAGCGAGCGCGCCCAATCTGGCGCGGTTCGTCGAACTGTCCGGTGGGCACTGCGCGATCCTGGAGCGGCCCGACGAGGTCAACGACCACCTGCGGTGGCTGGTCCGCTCGGTCACCGAGGCCGGGGACTACCCGGACCGGCGCACCAGCTCCTGATGCGCCTCGCCGGCCGCGCGAAGACCGGAGCGCACCGCGCCGTCGAGGAATCCCGTCCACCTGTCGGCGGTCTCCGTGCCGGCCCAGAAGATCCCGTCGATCGGGGCGTTCAACCACCGACCGTGCGCGGTCCAGGCGCCCGGAGGTACCGCCGCGGTCGGCCCACCCGGTGCGAATGTTTCGGCGCCCCAACGGTGGTCGAGATAGTCGAGCGGATGCGCGGCCGCCGGGCCGAACAGGGCGGTGAATCCGGCGAGCGCGACCTCGCGACGCTGTCGCGCCGGCAGCGGGTCGAAGGTCCGGGCGTCGGTGAATCCGAGCAGGACTCCGGGCCCGGCGTCGCCGGGGCTGCAATCGAAGGTGATGAAGACCGGCCCCTCGTCGGACAGCGCCTCCCCGGATCGCCCGTCGGCCCGCCAGAACGGGGTTTCATACGCGGCGTAGGCCTTGCTCAGATGGCCCTGGGGCCAATGCCGGTTCATCTCACCGTATTCGGCGGGCAGGGGCGGATCGAACTCGATGCCCTCGCGGTGCTCGGGAGCCACCGCGACCACCACCGACGCAGCGGTGTGGTCGCCGCGATCGGTGCTCACGGTCAGTGTCTTCCCGGCATGACGTGCGATGCGCCGCACCGGCGCTCCGAGGATGACGCGATCGCCGAGTTCCTCGGCCATGCGCTCGGTGATCTGCTGGGTTCCGGCCAGGAACCGGTCCTGCTGGGCGCCGCCCTGGACGTCGAGCATCCGGTGCAGGCCCCCGGCGGCCTTCACGTAGCGCACCGCGTGCAGCATCGACACCCCGTCGGGTTCGGCGCCCCAGGTCACCCTGGCCATGATGGCCATCAGATCGCGGGTGGACGCGCCGGCGTGCACCGACCGCAGCCAACCGTCCAGCGAGACGGCATCGAGGTCGGCCGCCGCGGGGGAGGTCCAGGGCCGGTCGACGGGCACCTTGCGGCAGATGCGGTCGAAGCGCCACTGAATACGGGACACGTCGAGCAACTCGATGATCGACAGCCGAGGAATGGTGCTGCGGTAGGTCCGCACCGATCCGCGCCAGCGGATCAGGTTCTTGCCACGCCCGTAGGTCGGCACCGACTCGCAGCCCAGCTCCGCAGCCAGGGCCAGCACCGCGTCCTGGGTCGGCCCGACGAACGTGGCCCCGAGATCGACCGGGACACCTCCGACCGTTGCGGTGTAGCTGCGGCCCCCGACCCGGTCCCGCCCCTCCACGACCAGGACGTCGTGTCCGAGCCGGGTCAGTTCCCGCGCCGCCGACAGTCCTGCGAACCCCGCGCCAACGATCACGACATCGACCATCACACCGACCATGGCTTCATCCTCGCCATTTCTCGCCGATATCTGGTGATTTCGGGGTGCAAATCTGCGTGTGGCGGCTGTTTGGCGGGCGGGATCGGCATTAGGCTCGCTCGTTGTGCAGGTGATGACCGCGTTGTTCGGACCCACCGACGCCGCCGACCGGGCCCGCGCGCTGCGGGATGCCGGGGCCAGTGGGGTCTTCACGTTCGAAGGACCGCACGACGTGTTCACCCCGTTGACGCTGGCCGCGGGGGTCGGCGGACTGGATCTGATGACGAACGTCGCGATCGCGTTCCCCCGCAACCCGATTCACCTCGCGCATCAGGCCGTCGATCATCAGGTGCTCACCGGCGGCCGCTTCACGCTGGGTCTGGGCACCCAGATCCGCACCCAGATCGAGAAACGCTTCGGCGCGGACTTCGACCGTCCCGTGGAGCGGATGCGCGAACTCGTCGGCGCGTTGCGGGCCATCCTGCGAACCTGGAGCACGGGGGAGCGACTGGACTTTCGGGGCGAGTTCTACCGGCACACCTTGATGACTCCGACGTTCAGTCCCCGCGTCCACTTCGACCCGATTCCGATCTTCGTGGGTGCATTGGGTCCGAAGTTGACCACGATGACGGCCGAGGTCGCCGACGGGCTGCTGGTGATGCCGTTCGGGTCGCGTCGTTTCCTGCACGAGGTGACCCTGGCCAATGTCGACGCGGGACTGGCCGCGGCCGGGCGTAGCCGCGCCGATCTGGCGATCGTCCCCGAGATCATCGTGTCGGTTGCCGATCAGGATCCCGATCACAGTGCTGCTCGCCGGCTGCTGGCCTTCTACGGTTCGACACCGGCCTACCGTCCCGTGCTGGACGTGCATGGTTGGGGGGATCTGCAACCCGAGCTCAACGCGCTGTCCAAACAGGGCCGGTGGCAGGAGATGGGCTGGCTGATCGATGACGACGTGCTGCACACCATCGCGGCATGCGGGACGCCGTCGCAGATCGCCGAGCACATCCGCGACCGCGTGCGCGGCGTCTCCGATCGGATCTGTCTGTACCAGCCCGGGCCGATCGACGTGGATTCGCTTGCTCAGATCGTCGACGCGCTCAGCGACTGAGTCCTAGGGTGGTACGTAGGCGGACCAAAGGAGGTTGCCTGTGGACCAGGTCTATCCGGAGACAGAGTTCTCCGACGTTCTGATCATCGGCGCGGGCATCTCCGGGATCGGCGCCGCCTACCGCATCCAGGAGCGCAATCCTGCGCTCAAATACACCATCCTGGAGCGCAGATCGCGGATCGGTGGCACCTGGGATCTGCACCGCTACCCGGGGATCCGCTCCGACAGCGACATTTTCACGCTGTCGTTCCCCTGGGAACCGTGGACGCGCCCCGAGAACGTCGCCGACGGCGCGGACATCCGCACCTACCTGACCGAGACCGCGCACAAGCACGGCATCGACCGGCACATCCGGTTCGACACCCGGGTGACGTCGGCGAACTGGGACTCCAATACCGACACCTGGACGGTGCAGGCCGAGCAGAACGGCGCATCCCGCGTCCACCGCGCACGTTTCCTGTTCTTTGCCACCGGCTACTACGACTACGACCACCCCTATCGTCCGGACTTCCCGGGGCTGGAGAACTTCACCGGCGAGGTCGTCCATCCGCAGCACTGGCCCGAGGATCTCGACTACAGCGGTAAGAACGTCGTGGTGATCGGCAGCGGCGCCACTGCGATCAGCCTTATCCCGTCACTGACCGAGCGGGCGGCCCATGTGACCATGGTGCAGCGCTCACCGACGTATCTGCTGTCGGGCCAACGGATCAATCCGATTGTCAACCTGCTGCGCAAGGTCCCGCCGCGGCGGCTCGGCTATCGCCTCGCCTGGCTCTACAACGTCCTCTTCATCGTGGCCGTGTACGCGATCGCCCGCAAGGCGCCGCGGTTCAGCCGGCGCGCCATCCGTGCCGTCGCCAAGCACTATCTACCGGCTGGCTATCCGGTCGACACCCACTTCAACCCCAGCTACGACCCGTGGGACCAGCGCCTGTGCCTGATCCTGTCCGGCGACTTCTACGATGCCATCTCCGCCGGGCGCGCCGAGGTGGTCACCGACCGGATCGATCACCTCGACGCCCACGGCGTCGTGCTGCAATCGGGCCGGCGGATCGACGCCGACGTGCTGGTCACGGCCACCGGTATCCAGTTGCAGGCGCTGGGCGGGATCGTGGTCAGTGTGGACGGCGAGCAGGTCAAGCCTGCCGACCGTTTCGTCTACAAGGAGCATCTGCTCGAGGACGTGCCCAACATGGCGTGGTGCGTCGGCTACATCAACGCATCCTGGACTCTGCGGGCCGACCTCACCGCTCGGGCGGTGGCGAAGTTGTTGGCGTACATGGATGCGCACGGGTACACCCACGCCTACCCGCATCTGGGGCAGACCCCGATGCCGGAGAAGCCGGCGTGGAACATCAACGCGGGCTACGTGCATCGCGCGGCGCATGTACTGCCCAAGTCGGGCACCCACCGGCCGTGGAACGTGCGCCACAACTACGTGCTCGACGCGATCGACCACCGGCTCGACCGGATCGAGGAGTCCATGGTGTTCGGGCGTACGCCGCCGAAACTGTATGGAGGCAGCGAGCTTCCGGATGGGGCCGTCCTGGAGACCAGCCTGGAGCGCCCCGTCGGTGGGTGAGCCCCGTCGGTCGGTGAATCCTAGGGTGCGACGGTGAGCCAGTCGGCGAAGCCGGACGGATCGTGGCGGCCCAACGCGCCGTGCTCGAACAGGCCCCACCCTTCGCGCTCGGTGCCGTCGGTGTCGCGGCACACCGCGCGGCCCACGTGGTCGATCACACCGAAGCCGGCGCGCCCGACGATCGCCGGATCGTTCATGTCGTAGGTGAGGCGCTCGGTGAAGTTCTCACCTTTCCATACGCCGTGCACCCAGTCCGAGTCGCCGCCGTAGCCGCCTCCGACGTGGATCGGCACCGGCAACTTGGACTCCACGTCGAAGCGCAGCGGCGCACCGTCGGATCCGGTGGCCTCGATGGTCGCGCCGGTGGGAATCCGGGTGCCGGAACGGTAGTGGATCTTCACCCTTGGCCACCCGAGCTGTTCGACACGTCCGTCCTTCCAGATCCGCGTGCAGTCGTTCAGTGAGCGGAATCCGTGCGGATCCTCCTGGATGATGATGACGATGCCGAAGTCGTCGAACGCCATCGGGACGTAGAGCCACCACATGCCCTCGAAAGGCGGGTCGTCGGGCCGGCCGGCAGGTTCGGGTTCGCCGATGGGGCGGATGCCCCAGGAGCGGTCGCGGGTGCCGATCCAGCGCGCCGGATCGACCGTGATGTCCTCGCCGTCGACGGTCAGTCGACCGCTCCAGGTGCCGACCTGCGCGAAGCGCTGCGCATCGAGGGTCACCCGGGTGCCGCGTCGCATGATGTGCGGCTGCTCCTGGACGACGTCGAACAACCCCTCCCAGGTGAGATCTGCTGCGATGCCTTCGGTTTCGTCGAGCACGACACGGAGCTTGCGCAGCGGCTCGATGACCTCGACACGGTAGTTGCCCACGTGTTGATCGAGCCTGTTCTGGTCGATGGCGTCGGACAGGTGTACCGCCGTCTGCGTAGCACCGCGCCGCACCAGCAGGAAGGCATCTTTGACGCCGAGGTTCGGGTAGTAGCCGATCCCGGTGATGACGAAGATGTCGCCCGTGCGGTCGTGGGCGTTGTAGTAGGACCGGTCGTAGAAGTTGCGATCCGAGGACCCTGGCCAGGCGATCGGTTGGGGTATCTGGTGGATCGGGTATTCGTCCATCGGTCCGAGCATCAGTCGGTCTCTCCGATCAGTCGTTTCAGCAGTGCGGCGTGGTAGAACAGCGATTCGACGTCGGCGGGTTTCTCGATCTCCCCGAAGTGCACCCGGCGCGCGCCGGTGCGCATGAATACGCAGCACCAGACCACCGCGGAGTACACGTGGAACCAGGTCAGGTCACCGATCTGCACGCCGGTGAGCTCGCGGTAGGTGGACCGGACGTCCTCGTCGCGCAGGAAGTCGGGCATTCCCGGCAGTCCGGCAAGCTTGGTCAGCTCCTGAAAAACCATGTGCGCGAAGCTGATCCAGGCAAGGTCGAACTCGCGCGGCCCGACGGTGGCCATCTCCCAGTCCAGCACCGCGACCGGGGTGAAGTCCTGGTACATGACGTTGCCGATACGCGAATCGCCCCACACCAAAACGGGTTCGGTGGCGGCCACCTCCTCGGGAAAGCGATCCTCCAGCCAGGCCAGCGCGCGCTCCACCAATGGCGAGCGGCCGATGTCGGGAACGCTGAACTCGTACCAGTTCTTCAGCCAGCCGAAGTGGCGGTGCAGTGCGGTCTCCCCGGGGGGGTCGACGTCCTGCAGAAATCCGAAGACCTGCCGGGCGTCGGGGATGGAATGAAGCTTGGCCAGCACCTCGACGGTGTTGTCCTGCAGCCGGCGCTGTTCCTCGGCAGTGGCGTCGTAGAGCCAATTGTCGCCGAACGTGTAGGGCATGACGTCGGGCGGCACGATGCCGTCCACCCGGTCCATCAGAAAGAATGGCCGGCCGAGCACGTCCCCGGTACGTTCGAGCCAGCGCACCGGCGGTACCGCGACGTCGGTCAGCTCGGCGACCAGTCTCATCACCTCGTGCTGGTGATCGAGGCGGTAGTGTTCGAACACGGGGATGTCCGCTTCCGCGGGTGCGACCCTGGCGACCCAGTTCTGCTCCACCGGTTCGCCGCCCTGCTGCCACCGCCCATGCAACAGAATCGTTTCGGAGGACATCCCGTTGGCGTCGATGCCGCTCTGGACCGTGATGTCGGGGGTCGTGTCGGGCAGCACGGTGGACAACCACTGTGACAGCAACGCGGGGACGTTGGACATGTCGCGGCTGGAGCGCTGTAGCCGGTCGACATTGTCGACTGCTGGTTCGGTGGTCACAGATGCGTCCTTCCCGCCACGGCGCGGTCGTGGCACTGCTCGAATACGATACCGTGGGTAGCGATATGAAAACAGACCTGTCGCCGGGTGACAAGACCCCAGGGGCCGGACGCCCGCGCGATCCGCGCATTGACGCTGCCATATTGCAGGCCACCGCGGAACTACTTGTCGAAATCGGCTATTCGAACGTCACGATGGCCGCCGTGGCCGAACGTGCCGGGACGACCAAGACGGCGTTGTACCGCCGGTGGTCCAGCAAGGCAGAACTGGTGCACGAAGCCGCCTTCCCGGTCACGCCCACGGCGATCGAATCACCGCCGGGCGACATCGCCGCCGATCTGCGGGCGATGATCGAGGCGGCGCGCAACGTGTTCACCAGCCCGGTGGTGCGGGCCGCTCTGCCGGGATTGATCGCCGACATGTCCGCCGACGCCGATCTCACCGGACGGGTCGGGGCCCGCTTCACCGACCTGTTCGCCGCGGTGCGCACCCGGCTGCAGGGAGCCGTCGAACGCGGCGAGGTACGTCCGGACGTCAACCCGGACCGATTGGTCGACCTGATCGGCGGTGCCACCCTGCTGGCGCTGCTGCAGGCGCCCGACGACCTCGCCGGACCGGCCTGGATCGACGGCACCACCGACATCCTGCTGCACGGCCTGGTCACCTGAGCCGCCCTGTGGCGTCCACGGCGGGGGAGCGCACCGGCAACCCGACGCTTGCGTTCAGAAGAACCGGTCGGCCGAGTTCGCCAGGTCCAACAGCGGCTGCGGCAGTGCGCCGAGGGCGAACGTGACGGCCGCGGTCACGGTGACCACAGCGGTCGTCAGCATGCTCGGTGCCGCCACCGTCGGCGCGTCGTCGGGGCGGTCGGTGAAGAACATCAGCACGATCACCCGGACATAGAAGTATGCGGCGATGGCGCTGGCGACGACACCGACCACCACCAACGGGATCGCGCCGCCTTCGCCGGCAGCCTTGAAAACCGCGAACTTGCTGACGAAACCGCTCGTCAACGGAATGCCGGCGAAGGCCAGCAGAAACAGTGAGAACACTATCCCGACCGCCGGGTACCGCTTGCCCAGTCCTGCCCAACGCGCCACCGCGGTGTCCTCCTCGCCCTCGGCGTTGCGGACCATGCTGACGACGGCGAACGCACCGAGCGTGGAGAACCCGTAGGCGAACAGGTAGAACAGCGTTGACGACAGGCCCGCCGCATTGGCGGCCACCACACCGGTGAGGATGAAACCACTGTGCGCCACGGCAGAGTAGCCGAGCATGCGCTTGACGTCGTTCTGGGTGACCGCGGTGACGGTGCCGACCACCATCGTCAGGATCGCCACGGCCCACAGCACCGGCCGCCAGTCGCCACGCAACTCGGGGACGGCGACGTAGAAGACCCGCAGCATCGCACCGAACGCCGCGATCTTCGTTGCCGCCGCCATGAACGCGGTGATCGGGGTCGGAGCGCCCTGGTAGACGTCGGGGATCCACGAATGGAACGGCACCGCACCGACCTTGAACAGCACCCCCACCAGCAGCAACCCGATGCCGATCAGCGCCAGCGACGTCTTGCCGGTGCCCGCGGCGACCGCATCGGCGATGCCCTGAAAGGTGAGGGTGCCCGCATAGCCGTAGAGCATCGCGGCGCCGTAGAGAAAGAACCCCGACGAGAACGCGCCGAGCAAAAAGTACTTCAGCGCGGATTCCTGGGACAGCAGTCGACGCCGCCGTGCCAGGCCGCACAGCAGATACAGCGGTAGCGACAGCACCTCGAGCGCGATGAACATCGTCAGCAGGTCGTTGGCGGCCGGGAACAGCAGCATTCCGCCGACCGCGAACAGCGTCAACGGGAATACCTCGGTCTGGATCGCACCGGCCTTGGTGGCCATCTTCTCGGCCACGCTTCCGGCGACCGACGAGGCCTGCGGTGTGAAGGCATCCAGGCCTCGCGGTTGTCCGTCCGGCGCGGACGTCTGCCGCTCTCCGATCAACAGGATCCCGAGCACACCGACTAGCAGGATGGTGCCCTGCAGGAACAACGCGGGCATGTCGATTGCGACCGCACCCATCAGCGCACCGGACCCCGTGGTGCCGTGAACATCTCGCGCGATCAGGACGACGGCGATGAACGCCGCCACCAGCGCACCGAGGCTGAGCGCCACCTGGGCCACGTATCGACGACCGCGTGGCAGGAACGCCTCGACGAGCACTCCGAGCACCGCGGCGCCGAGCACGATGAGCATCGGGGAGATCAGACCGTACTCGATCGAAGGAGTGGGCAGATTCATCGCAGCGGGCCTTCCGCCATTCTGGGTGCTGGGTCGGACTGCTCGATCGTCGTCAGCGTATGCGTCACCGCAGGGTTGATGACGTCGAGTGCGGGCTTCGGATAGATTCCGAGCACCACCAGCAGCGCGATCAACGGTGCGACGACAGCCATTTCGCGTGGCAACAGATCACGGATTCTGTTCTCACCCTCGGCCAGTGCCGGCGGGACAGGTCCGGTCATCATCCGCTGGTACATCCAGAGGATGTAGATCGCCGAGAGCACCAGCGCACCGGCCGCGAGCACCGCGAACACCGGATAACGGGTGAAGGTGCCGATCAGCACCAGGAACTCACTGATGAACGGTGCCAGCCCGGGCAGTGACAGGGTGGCCAGTCCGGCCACCAGGAAGGTGCCTGCAAGCACCGGCGCCACCTTCTGGACCCCGCCGTAGGCACTGATGAGCCGCGAGCCGCGTTGGGAGACGAGAAAACCGGCGATCAGGAACAGCGCCGCCGTCGAGATGCCGTGGTTGACCATATACAGCGTCGATCCGGACTGTCCCTGCGTCGTCATCACGAAGATACCGAGGATGATGAATCCGAAGTGCGAGATCGACGTGTAGGCGATCAGCCGCATGACATCGGTCTGCCCGATCGCCACCACGGCGCCGTAGAGGATGCCGATCACCGCCAGCGTGATGATCAACGGAGCGAACCACACCGCGGAGTCCGGGAACAGCGGAAGACAGTAGCGGATCATGCCGAAGGTTCCGACTTTGTCCATGATCGCCATCATCAGCACCGCGCTGGCCGGGGTTGCCTCGACCGCGGAGTCGGGCAGCCACCGGTGCAGCGGCCACAGCGGAGCCTTGACGGCGAACGCGAACATGAACCCACCGAACAGCAGGTGCATCACCATCGGATTGACGGCGAACTCGCCGCTGGAGACCGCGCCCACGATCGCGCGGAAGTCGAAAGTGCCCGCCTCGAACGCGTCACTACCCGCGGTTGCGACATACAGGCCGACGACAGCGGCCAGCATGATCAGGCCGCCGAACAGGTTGTACAGCAGGAACTTCACCGCCGCGCGGCTGCGGTTCTGGCCGCCGAAACCGCCGATGAGGAAGTACATCGGGATCAGCATCGCCTCGAAGAACACGTAGAACAGCAGGATGTCCAGCGCGACCAGCGAGATGAGCACCATGGCTTCGACGGCCAACGTCAGGGCGAAATAGATGTGCACGGATCGTCCGCCCCAGCTGCGTTCATCGCGGGCGTCGTTCCAGCCGGCGACGATGAGCAGCGGCAGCAGCACCGCGGTGAGCACCACCAGTGCCAACGCGATGCCGTCGACCCCGAGGATGTATCCCGTTCCGAAAGACGGTATCCAGCGGTAGTTCTCGACGAACTGGAACTGCTCGCCGGCCGGATCGAACCCGACGGCGATCACGGCAGCGATGGCCAGGACCACCAGGGACATAGTCAGTGCAACCCATTTGGCGAGAGTGCGTGCCGCGGCGGGCAGCAACATCACCACGACCGCGCCCACCATCGGAACAGCCCACAGCACGGTCAACAGCGGAATCGAGGTCACCACAGGTTCACCGCCAGGATCATCGCGACGATGACCGCCGCGCCCGCCAGCATCGCCAGCGCATAGGAGCGGGCGAATCCGGTCTGCAACTGTCCCAACCCCTTCGAGACGCGGGACACCCCGGCGGCGATGCCGCCGGCCACCCCGTCGACGGCCTCGTCATCGAGTTCCACCACAGCCGTCGTGAATCTCTGGCCCGGCCGCATCAGCACCTGCTCGTTGAACGCATCGGCATACAGGTCATGGCGCGCGGCCACCGTCACCATCGAGCCCTCGGGTGCCTGCGCGGGAACCGGACGGGTGCCGTACATCCGGTAGGCGACGACGATGCCGACGGCGACGACCGACAGCACGATCACCGTCACCGCCCACACCGGCAGCACGTGATGGACCTCGTGTGCGCCCACCACCGGTTCCAGCCAGTGTTCGAGGGTGCCGCCGATGGCCAGCGCACCACCGGCCGTCACCGAACCGAAGGCCAGCAGGATCATCGGCACCGTCATCACCGCAGGCGCCTCGTGCGGATGTGACTGGTCTTTCCAACGCCTCTCCCCGAAGAACGTCATCAGCATCACCCGCGTCATGTAGAAGGCGGTCAGACCCGCCCCGAGAATGGTCGCAGCACCCAGAATCACCCCCTTGGCGCCACCGGCGCCGAGCGCGACCTCGATGATGCCGTCCTTGGAGAAGAACCCGGCCAGCGGCGGAATGCCGATGATCGCAAGGTAACCCAGTCCGAACGTGACGAAGGTGATCGGCATGGCCTTGCGTAGACCGCCGTAGCGCCGCATGTCGACCTCATCGTCCATCGCATGCATCACCGAACCCGCACCGAGGAAAAGGCCCGCCTTGAAGAAGCCGTGCGTCAGCAGGTGCATGATGGCAAACACATATCCGGCTGGACCGAGGCCGGCGGCCAGCACCATGTAGCCGATCTGGCTCATCGTCGATGCCGCCAGCGCCTTCTTGATGTCGTCCTTCGCACACCCGATGACCGCGCCGAACAGCAGCGTCACGGCGCCGACCACCACGACAGCGGTCTGGGCGTGCGGGGCGAGATCGAAGACCGGACCCGACCGCACGATCAGGTACACGCCGGCGGTCACCATGGTGGCCGCGTGGATCAGCGCCGACACCGGTGTCGGACCTTCCATCGCGTCACCCAGCCAGGACTGCAGAGGCACCTGGGCGGACTTGCCGCACGCGGCCAGCAGCAGCACCAACCCGATCGCCGTGAGCGTGCCCTCGCCGAGACCCGGTGCGGCCGCGAACACCTCGGTGAACGACACCGCACCGATCGTGGTGAACATGATCATCAACGCAACCGCCAGGCCGATGTCGCCGACCCGGTTGACGATGAACGCCTTCTTGGCTGCGGTGGCCGCGGAAGGCTTATGCGTCCAGAAGCCGATCAGCAGGTAGGACGCGAGACCGACACCCTCCCAGCCCATGTAGAGGCCCAGATAGTTGTCAGCGAGCACCAGCAGCAACATGGCCGCGAGGAACAGATTCAGGTAGGCGAAGAATCGGCGTCGCCCCGGGTCTTGTTTCATGTACCCGATCGAGTAGACGTGGATCAGCGATCCCACGCCGGTGATCAGCAGGACGAAGCACATCGAGAGTTGGTCGAGCTGCAGCCCGAAGTCGACCTGCAGTTCGGCCGCCGGAACCCAGCTGAACAGGGTTTCGTGGGTGGCCCGACGCTCGCTCTCCCTGCCGAGCATGTCAGTGAACAGCGCTGCGGCACACACGAACGACGCGAGGGCGGCCGCGGTGCCGAGCAGATGTCCCCACCGGTCGGAACGTCGGCCCGTCGACAGCAGGGTCGCCGCACCGGCGAGCGGGAACGCGATCAGAAGCCACACGGGTGCAGTCATCTGGTTCCTAGTGCCTCAGCAGACTGGCGGCGTCGACGCTGGCGGAGCGTCTGGTCCGGAAGATCGTCATGATGATGGCCAGGCCGATGACGACCTCGCACGCCGCAACCACCATCGTGAAGAACGCGACCACCTGGCCGTCGAGTTGGCCGTGCATCCGCGAGAACGCGACGAAGGCCAGGTTGGCGGCGTTGAGCATCAACTCGACACACATGAACATGACGATCGCGTTGCGCCGCAACAGCACTCCCGCTGCGCCGATTGTGAACAGCAGCGCCGACAGATACAGATAGTTATCGGGGCTCATCGGTACCTCCCCGACCTGCGGGGCGCTCATCGGTATCTGTCGGCTCTTCGCGCAAGCGCTCATCGGTATCCGTCGGCACCGGGCGCAGCTGCAGGATCGCGCTCACCGACAATTCGGAACCCGACCCGTCCGGCAGCCGGGCGGGCACATCGACGGCGTTGTGCCGTGCGTACACCCCGGGGTTGGGCAGCGTGGTCGGATGACCGCCGGGTTCGAACCGTTCCGCGGCGAGTTCACGTTGGGTCTTGCGCCGGTCGAATCGTTCCCGGTGCGCCAGCAGCATCGCGCCCAGTGTGGCGGTGATCAGCAACGCGCCGGTCAACTCGAACGCCCACAGGTAGTCGATGAAGATCAGCGCCGCCAGGCCCTCGACGTTGCCGTAGGCATTGGCCTGCTCCAGGCCGGCGAAGCCGGCCACCGACACGGTTCCGATGCCGGCGATCAACAGGATTCCGAACCCGATGCCGACGACGACCGCCGCAACCCGTTGCCCGCGAATCGTTTCCACCAGTGACTGGGAGGAATCCACACCGATCAGCATCAACACGAACAGGAAGAGCATCATCACTGCGCCGGTGTAGACCACGATCTGCACCACTCCCAGGAACGGCGCATCCTGAGCGATGTAGAGAACAGCCAGCGCGATCATCGTGATCGCCAACGAGATCGCCGAATACACAGCCTTCGGTGCGGCCACCACGCCGAGGGCGCCGGCGACCGCCAGGACCGCGAAGACCCAGAACACGATCGTCTCGATCACGTGGCGTCCTCGGCGACCGGCCGGACATTGCCGCGGTAGTAGTCCTCGTCGGTGCAGCCGGGTTGCATCGGGTGCGGCGGTGCTTCCATCCCGGGTGCCAGTGGAGCCAGCAACTTGTCCTTGCCGTAGATCAGATCAGCACGGTTGTCGTCGGCCATCTCATAGTCATTGGTCATCGTCAACGCGCGGGTCGGGCAGGCCTCGATGCACAGACCGCACCCGATGCAGCGCAGGTAGTTGATCTGATACACCCGCCCGTAACGCTCCCCGGGGGAGAAGCGTTCGGATTCGGTGTTGTCCGCGCCCTCGACGAAGATCGCGTCGGCTGGGCAGGCCCAGGCGCACAATTCGCAGCCGATGCACTTCTCCAAACCGTCGGCGTACCGATTGAGTTGGTGACGGCCGTGGTAGCGCTTGGCCACCGGACCAGGTTTCTCCGGGTATTGCTCGGTCACCGGCTTCTTGAACATCGAGCCGAACGTGACGCCGAAACCGGCGACCGCGTCGAAGAACTTAGACATCTGCACGCTCCTTCGCCGGGATCGGCGGCACCGGGAAGCCGCCGTCGGGTACCTGCTGGGTCGGGGGTTCGGGGACGGGCCGCGGTGCTCTGGCGCGCAACGCCGCCCAGCCGATCAATGCCGCGACGATGGCCAGACCGATCAACGCGGTGATCCAGTCCCGGTCGTCGGGGCCGATGAGGCTGTGCACGAATGCGACCACCATGGTCCATGCCAGCGACACCGGGATCAGGATCTTCCACCCCAGCACCATGAACTGGTCGTAGCGCATCCGGGGGAGGGTGGCGCGCAACCACATGAAGAAGAACAGGAACAGCCACACCTTGGCGGTGAACCACAGCAGCGGCCACCAGCCACTGTTGGCACCGTCGATCATGCTGATCGGCCACGGCGCCTGCCATCCGCCCAGGAACAACGTGGTGGCCAACGCCGACACCGTGGTCATGTTCACGTACTCGGCGAGCATGAACATCGCGAATTTCAACGACGAGTACTCGGTATGGAACCCGCCGACAAGCTCACCCTCGGCCTCCGGCAGATCGAACGGTGCCCGGTTGGTCTCGCCGACCATCGAGGTCAGATAGACCAGGAACGAGGGCAGGAGCAACACGATGTACCAGGTCTGGTTCTGTGCGGCGACGATGCCCGACGTCGACATCGTCCCGGCGTAGATGAACACCGCGACGAACGACAGCGCCATGGCGATCTCGTAAGACACCACCTGCGCTGACGAACGCAGTCCGCCCAGCAGCGGATACACCGATCCGGAGGCCCAGCCGGCCAGCACGATGCCGTAGACGCCGATCGAGGTGACCGCCAGGATGTAGAGCACCGCCACGGGCAGATCGGTCAGCTGCAGTGCGGTGCGGTGGCCGAACACCGAGACCTCGCCGCCCAGCGGGATCACCGCGAACGCCATGAACGCCGGGATCACCGAGATGACCGGTGCAGCAAGGTAGATCCACTTGTCCACCCCGGCGGGGACCAGGCCCTCTTTGAGGGCCAGCTTGACTCCGTCGGCCAGCGATTGCAGAAGTCCGCGTGGGCCGACCCGGTTGGGTCCGAACCGTAACTGCATGCGCCCCAGGATCTTGCGTTCGAGCAGGATCGCCGAGAGCACCGTCAGGACCAGGAAGACGAAGATGCCCAGTGCCTTGGCCACGATCAGCCACCACGGGTCGTGACCGAACAGCGTCGGATCCGGGTAGGTCACACCCGGCTCCGTTCGATCGACACCACGGCCCCGGTCGTCACCCCGAGCTTTTGATGGACCTCACTGCCCGGCGAGTTCAACGGCAGCCACACCACACGGTGCTCCAGGTCGGCGACTTCCAGCGGCAGGGTGATCGAACCCCGATCGGTACCCACAGTCACCAGATCTCCGCCCTGCGCACCGATCTCGGCTGCGGTCGCCACGGACAGCCGGACCACCGGGGTGCGGGCGGTACCGGCCAGGTGGGGTTCGCCGTCCTGCAGCCGGCCTGCGTCGAGCAGCATGCGCCACCCGGCCAACACGGCCTGCCCCTCGGCCGGCGCTTGCGGCGGCGACTCGACCGCCGATACGGAAGGGCGATCACCCGACCACAGTCCGAGTCGGGCGCGCTCGTCGGCGGCGGCGGTGGCGGTCGTAATCGCCAGATCGATACCGATTTCGTCGGCGATGAAGTTCAGCACCCTGAGGTCGGTGACGGCGTTGGTGCGCAGCGATGGCTCGAAACGGCGGATCCGGCCCTCCCAGTTGACGAATGAGCCGGCCTTCTCCGCGACCGGAGCGACCGGGAACACCACGTCGGCCCGCTCGGTCACGGCGCTGTGGCGCAACTCCAGACTGACCACGAACGGGGTGCTGTCCAGCGCGGTCAGCACGGCGTCCGGGTCGGGCAGATCGGCCGGCTCGACCCCGCCGACCAACAGTGCCGCCAACGAGCCCGCACCGGCAGCGGCCAGGATTGCGGTCACATCCCGTCCCGAGGCGTCGGGCAGATCGTCGACATGCCAGGCGGCAGCGGTCTGTCGTCGTGCAGTGGGGTCCGCGACGGGTCGGCCGCCGGGCAGCATGTTCGGCAGCGCGCCGGCTTCGACTGCGCCCCGGTCTCCGGCGCGGCGCGGAATCCAGGCGATCCGTGCACCCGTGGACGCCGCCAGGCGTGCCGCGGCGGCCAGCGCTCCCGGTGATGTGGCGAGGCGCTCGCCGACCAGGATCACCGATCCGGGCATCGCCAGCAATTCCTCGGCCGCGAGTCCGTCGAGCGCCACTGCTTCGGCACCGGGTGCGGATCGGATCAGCCGTCCGTCGAGCTTTGCGAGGCTGCGGGAGAGCATCGCTGCCACCGAGATCACCCGCAAACCCCGCTTGCGGACTGCTTTGCGCAACCGCAGGTAGACGATCGGCGATTCCTCCTCCGGCTCCAGTCCCGCCAGCAGCACCGCGGGCGCGTTCTCCAGGTCGGAGTAGGTGACGTTCATCGGCCGGCCCGCGACGTGCGCGGCCAGGAACTCAGCTTCCTCAGCGCTGTGAGGTCTGGCCCGGAAATCGATGTCGTTGGTGCCCAGGACGATTCGTGCGAATTTGGAGTAGGCGTAGGCTTCTTCGACAGAGTTGCGGCCCCCGACGAGCACACCGGCGCTGCCACGTGCGGCAGCCAGAGCGGCGCCCGCGACGCCGAGGGCCTCCGACCAGGAGGCCGGTCGGAGGGCGCCGTCGGCGTCCCGGATCAGGGGGGTGGTGATCCGGTCACCGACCGTTGCGTAGGTGAAAGCCCAGCGGCCCTTGTCGCAGTTCCACTCCTCGTTGACCTCGGGGTCGTCTCCGGCGAGTCGTCGCAACACCCGGCCGCGCCGATGATCGGTCCGCTGTGCACAACCCGAAGCGCAGTGCTCGCAGACACTGGGACTGGAGACCAGGTCGAACGGTCTGGCCCGGAACCGGTAGGCGGTGCCCGTGAGAGCACCGACCGGGCAGATCTGCACCGTGTTGCCCGAGAAGTAGGACTGGAACGGCTCGCCCGGCGCAATGCCGACCTGTTGGCGCGCACCGCGTTCCATGAGATCGATGAAGCGATCCCCGGCGATCTGGTCCGAGAAACGGGTGCAGCGTGCGCACAGCACACAGCGTTCCCGGTCGAGCAGGACCTGTGCGGAGATGTTGATCGGCTTCGGGAACGTACGCTTGACGTCGTCGAACCGGGTCTCGGCCCGCCCGTTGGACATGGCCTGATTCTGCAGCGGGCATTCTCCGCCCTTGTCACAGACCGGGCAGTCGAGCGGATGGTTGATGAGCAGCAGCTCCATCACCCCGTGTTGCGCCTTGTCGGCGGCCTCGGAGGTGAACTGTGTTCGCACGACCATGTCGGGCGCAACCGTTGTGGTGCACGAGGCCAGGGGTTTGCGTTGACCCTCGACGTCGACCAGACACTGCCGGCACGCACCGACGGGGTCGAGCAGCGGGTGGTCGCAGAAGCGGGGAATCTGAACCCCCATCAGTTCGGCGGCGCGGATGACCAACGTGCCCTTGGGGACGGTGATCTCGTGGTCGTCGATGGTCAGCGTCACCATCTCCACCGGTGGCGCTTGGCGTTCGGGTTCGGCCAGCGTCATAGGCCCACTCCTTCCGGTGCGGCGAGCATCGATGCGTAAGGGTCGAAAGGACATCCCCCCGCCAGGTGGGCCTGGTACTCAGCGCGAAAATGCTTGAGAGAAGACATGATCGGACTGGCTGCGCCGTCACCCAGGGCGCAGAACGACTTGCCGAGGATGCTGTCGGAGATGTCGAGCAGCTTGTCGAGGTCGGCCTCGGTACCCGCGCCGGTCTCCAGGCGTTCGTAGATCTGCGCCAACCAGTACGTGCCCTCCCGGCACGGGGTGCACTTACCACACGACTCATGGGCATAGAACTGCGTCCAGCGACGGACCGCCCGTACCACGCACGTCGTGTCGTCGAAGATCTGCAGGGCCTTGGTGCCGAGCATCGATCCGGCCTGAGCCACGCCTTCGTAGTCGAGCGGCACGTCCAGATGCTCGTCGGTCAGCAGCGGGGTGGACGATCCGCCGGGGGTCCAGAACTTCAGGGTGTGGCCGGCGCGTACGCCGCCGGCGTAGTCCAGCAGCTCGCGCAGCGTGATGCCCAGCGGCGCCTCGTATTGACCCGGTGTGGTGACGTGGCCGGACAGCGAGTACAGGGTGAACCCGGGTGACTTCTCCGAGCCCATCGACCGGAACCAGTCGACACCGTTACGCAGGATCGGCGGGACGCTGGCGATCGATTCGACGTTGTTGACCACCGTCGGACACGCGTAAAGACCCGCGACGGCGGGGAACGGTGGACGCAGTCGGGGCTGTCCGCGCCTGCCCTCCAGCGAGTCGAGCAGAGCGGTTTCCTCACCGCAGATGTAGGCGCCCGCCCCGGCATGTACGACGAGCTCCAGATCGAAACCGGACCCGTGGATGTCGTAGCCGAGATGACCGGCGGTGTACGCCTCGGCGACCGCGGCGTGTAATCGCCGTAGCACCGGCACAACCTCACCGCGCAGATAGATGAACGCGTGGTGGGCCCGGATGGCGTAGGCCGCGATGATCGCTCCTTCCACCAGGAAGTGCGGCGCTGTCAGCATCAACGGGATGTCTTTGCACGTGCCGGGTTCGGATTCGTCGGCGTTGATCACCAGGTAGTGCGGCTTGGCTGCGGCGCCTTCGTCCCCCTGTGGGATGAAGGACCACTTCGTGCCGGTGGGAAAGCCGGCCCCGCCGCGACCGCGCAGACCGGAGTCCTTGACCGCGGTGATCACGTCGTCCGGGCTCATCGCCAGAGCACGCTCCAGCGCCTGGTATCCGCCGTGCCGTCGATACGTCTGCAGCGACCAAGGCTCGGGCTCGTCCCAGAATCGGCTCAGCACCGGGGTCAGCGGAGTCATCGCGAATCCGTCGCTTGCGGATCGGTCTCCGGAGTCGACCCGTCGGCCGGCACACTGGCCGACGGCGCCGGTGCCGGCTGGTCCCTGACTGCTTCGGTGGCTTCGGCCTGCTCTGACTCGGTGTCCCCGGTGGTCGAATCCGACGGGGTGCCTGCCGCCGGTGCCGACATGTCATGGTCGTGGGCGAATCGCAACCCGGCCAGGGTCGCGGCGCCGACCGGCCCGGCTGTGACGGCGTCCGTACCGGCAAGGCCGGCAAGAGTTCTCGCGGTTTCGCGGAACGTGCACAACGCTGCACTCCGTGACGGACGCGGTGGCGCCCCGGCGCGCAGCGCGTCGACGAGGTCGCGCGCCGACGACGGTGTCTGATTGTCGAAGAAGTCCCAGTTGACCATCACCACCGGCGCGTAATCGCAGGCGGCGTTGCACTCGACGTGTTCGAGGGTGACCTTGCCGTCGTCGGTGGTCTGGCCCGGGGCGATATCCAGGTGATTCTCCAGGGATTCCAGTATCGCGTCGCCGCCCATGATGGCGCACAGCGTGTTGGTGCAGACCCCGACCAGATAGTCCCCCGTCGGTGTACGCCGATACATCGAGTAAAACGTCGCCACCGCCGTCACCTCGGCGTCTGTCAGGCCCAATTGCTGTGCACAGAACCCGATTCCGGCCGGTGTCAGACAGGTGTCCTGTGACTGGACGAGATGCAGCAGCGGCAGCAGCGCAGATCTCGACTCCGGATACCGGCCGATGATCGTCGCCGCGTCGGCCGCCAGCCGATCACGGACATCGGCCGGGTATGCCGACGCGCCGTGGATCGGCGGTCCGGGTTCGTCGGGCCGCTGCCCGAGCTCAAGAAAGATGGTCACTATCTGCAGCCTTTGCTCTTCTTCGCGCCAGCGCTCATCAGTTGTTGTCTCTTCTTCGCGCCAGCGCTCATCAGTTGTTGTCTCTTCTTCGCGCCAGCGCTCATCAGCGGTTGTCTCTTCTTCGCGCCAGCGCTCATCAGCGGTCCACTCCGCCCATCACCGGGTCGATCGACGCCACCGCGGTGATCGCGTCGGCAACCATCCCGCCCTCACACATCGCCGCCACCGCTTGCAGATTCGTGAAGGAGGGATCGCGGTAGTGCACCCGGTAGGGCCGTGTCCCACCGTCGGAGACCATGTGCACCCCGAGCTCGCCGCGGGGCGACTCGACGGCCACGTACACCTGGCCCGCAGGGACGCGGATGCCTTCGGTCACCAACTTGAAATGGTGGATCAGACCTTCCATCGAATGCCCCATGATCTTGGCGATGTGCTCAGCGGAGTTGCCCAGTCCGTCCGGTCCGACCTTGAGGTCGGCAGGCCACGCCAGCTTCTTGTCGGTGATCATCACCGGTTCACCGGTCAGACGCTCGAGTCGTTCGACGCACTGTTCGACGATCTTGATCGACTCGCGCATCTCCTTCACCCTGATGAGATAGCGCCCGTACGAGTCGCACTGGTCGTCGGTGATGACGTCGAAGTCGTAGGTCTCATAGCCGCAATAGGGTTGAGATTTGCGAAGGTCGTGGGGGAGTCCGGTCGATCGCAGTATCGGACCGGTGATCCCCAGTGCCATACAGCCGGTCAGGTCGAGGTATCCGATCCCCCGGGTGCGCGCCTTCCAGATGACATTCTCGTTGAGCAAATTTTCCATATCGCGCAGGCGCGTCGGAAGCAGCGCGAGCAGGTCGCGGAGCTGGGGGAGTGCCTCGTCGGGCAGGTCGGCGGCCACGCCGCCCGGCCGAATGTAGGCGTTGTTCATCCGAAGTCCGGTGATCGTCTCGAACACCGACAGGATCAGTTCGCGTTCGCGGAAACCGAGGAACATCGCGGTCATCGCGCCGAGCTCCATACCGCCGGTGGCCAGGGCGACCAGATGGCTGGAGATCCGGTTGAGCTCCATCATCATCACCCGGATCACCGAGGCCCGCTCAGGGATGTCGGCAGTGACATCCAACAGCTTCTCCACCCCGAGGCAGTAAGCCGTCTCGTTGAAAAACGGTGACAGGTAGTCCATCCGGGTCACGAACGTCACGCCCTGCGTCCAGGTGCGGAACTCCAGATTCTTCTCGATGCCGGTGTGCAGATAGCCGATCCCGCACCGCGCTTCGACGATCGTCTCGCCCTCGATCTCAAGGATGAGCCGCAACACTCCGTGGGTCGACGGGTGTTGCGGACCCATGTTGACGACGATGCGCTCACCGGCGTTCTCGGCGGCATTGCGGCGAGCGGCCGTGACAACCTGATCCCAGTCCTGGCCGCCGACGACGACCACGCGATCGGGTGGACGCTGCGAGGTGGTCATCAGTTGTATGCCCTCCGCTCGTCGGGCGGAGGGATCTCGGCTCCGTGATACTCGACCGGGATCCCGCCCAACGGATAGTCCTTACGCTGCGGGTGGCCCACCCAGTCGTCAGGCATCTCGATGCGCGTCAACGCAGGATGGCCGTCGAAGATGAGACCGAAGAAGTCGTAGGTTTCCCGCTCGTGCCAGTCGGTGGTCGGATAGACGCGAAACAGCGAGGGAATGTGCGGATCGCTGTCGGGGGCGGCCACTTCGACGCGTACGCGACGGTTGTGCGTGATCGACATGAGCGGGTAGACGGCGTGCAGCTCCCGGCCCGCGTCACCCGGATAGTGCACACCGCTGACCCCCAGGCACAGTTCGAACCGCAGTGCAGGGTCGTCGCGCAACGCCTGAGCGACCGCGACGAGGCGATCGCGATGTACTTCGAGGGTCAGTTCGTCGCGGAAGACGATCACCCGCTCGATCGATTCGGCAAATGTGTCCTCACCCAGCGTCGCGGACAGTGCATCGACGATGTCGTCGAAATAGCCGCCGTAGGGGCGGGGCGAGCTGCCGGGCAGGGCAACCGGACGCACCAGCCTGCCGTAACCGGAGGTGTCACCGCTGCCCTCGGCGCCGAACATGCCGCGACGTATCCCGATCACCTCAGGACCCGGGTCCCCGGCGCCGCTGGACGCGCTCACCGGAGCAACCCCTTCAACTCGATGGTCGGCGGTATCGCCAGCGCGGCCGCCTCGGCTTCCCTGATCGCCTCCTCGCGATTCACGCCCAGTGGCATCTGCTGAATCTTGTCGTGCAGTTTGAGGATTGCGTGCAGCAGCATCTCGGGTCTCGGTGGGCAGCCGGGCAGATAGATATCCACCGGGACCACGTGGTCGACGCCCTGCACGACGGCGTAGTTGTTGAACATCCCGCCCGACGACGCGCACACTCCCATGGCCAGCACCCACTTCGGCTCGGCCATCTGGTCGTAGATCTGGCGAAGCACCGGCGCCATCTTCTGGCTGACCCGTCCGGCGACGATCATCAGATCGGCCTGCCGCGGCGTCGCCGAGAAACGTTCCATGCCGAACCGGGAGATGTCGAATCGCGGACCGGCGGTGGCCATCATCTCGATGGCGCAGCACGCCAACCCGAACGTTGCCGGCCACAGCGACCCCTTGCGCACGTAGCCGGCGACCTTCTCCACCGTGGACAGCAGGATCCCTCCGGGTAACCGCTCCTCTAATCCCATACCAGGCCTCCTCGACGCCACTCGTAGGCATATGCCACCGAGACGTTGAACAAGAACAGCGCCACCGCGATGACCCCGAACGTGCCCACACTGTCGAACGCGACCGCCCACGGGTACAGAAAGACGATCTCGATGTCGAAGATGATGAAGAGCATCGCCGTCAGGTAGTACTTGATCGGGAACCGCTGGCCGGTCGCCGCAGCGGCAGGGTTACCGGCATCCATCGGCTCGATGCCGCATTCGTAGGCCTCGAGCTTGGCGTGGTTGTACCGCCGCGGACCGATGAGCAGGGCGATTCCCACCGACCCGACAGCGAACACAGCGGCGATCGCACCAAGCACCAGGATCGGCGTGTACAAATTCATGCTGTGCAGCAGCTCCTCGGGGCTGTCGATGTGAGCTACCGCACAGCCTAGCCCGGTTTGGGATGCAAGCCACACATTTTGGTTAGTATCGCTAGTGGCGCCACCCGGCGATCTCTGCTTGCCTCGAACAGGCAAGTGCACCAGGCGGTTTCGTCACCGTCGCGTTATGCGACCGGGCGTAGCAGCGACACGACCGCGTCGCCCAGACGGATCGGGTCGATCGGGTGCGGCACGGCGGCCTCTGCGCGCGACCATCGAGCCAGCCAGGCGTCGTCCGGGCGGCCGGTCAGCACCAGCACCGGCGGACAGTCGTCGATCTCGTCCTTGAGCTGCTTGGCGATTCCCATCCCGCCCACCGGTGTGGCCTCGCCGTCGAGGATCACCAGATCGAAGCCACCCTCGTCCATCTTGCTGATCACCATCGGCCCGGTGGCGACGTCGACATAGCTCAGCTCGGGGAGCTCGGCATGGATTCGCCGCCCCAGCGCCAGACGGACCTGCTCCCTGGTCCTGGGGTTGTCGCTGTAGACCAGAACCTGCAGCGGTTCGGTCGTCCGCGCCGGGTCGGGAGGGGGTACAGCCATGAGCGCGATGGTAGCGGCGTGGCCAGGTGTGGTGCCTCAAGTCGCCGAAAATGATGACACCCAGGTGGGTCTGTCGCGCGAGGGGTCGCGCCCCGTGGTGAATACTGCTCGCGGAGCGAGGAACTGGCCGCCCCGGCTACTGCGACCCGTCGGTGAGTAAAGGTCGCAACTCAGCCGGGTCGAAATACTCGTCGATGCGGGTGATCAGGCCGTCCGGGCCGAATCGGACCACGATGCAGACCCGCGCCGCGATGGACACCCTGTGGGCAGTGGTGGCATGCAGAACATGCTGCTGGACGAAGCCGCCGTCGAACTGCCGACGGTCGAGGACCCGGTAGTGGCGCTCGGCCGTGGAAGCGATGAACCCGCTGATGATCTTGACCAGGCGTGCACGGTCGCTGTCGCGCGCATCGCCGGTCTTGTGCATCGTGACGTCGGGGTCGAATAACCCGACCACGGTCTCGAGGTCGCCGCGCTCGATCGCGTCGAACAATCGGTCGGCGACGTCCGTCGGAGTAGTCGACATCCATTGACCTCAACTGCAGTTCAGGTTGAACACTCGTGTGCATGAAGCTGACACCCACGATCTCCCGATTCGACGACTTCTACAAGAACCAGAGCCCGCCCTGGGTCATCGGTGAGCCGCAGCCGGCGATCGTCGCCCTGGAACGCGCCGGTCTTGTACGCGGCCGAGTGCTCGATGTCGGGTGCGGCACCGGCGAGCACACGATCATGCTCGCCCGGGCGGGATACGACGTCCTGGGTGTCGACGGGGCGCCGACCGCCGTCGGACAGGCCCGACGCAACGCGGCCGAGCGCGGCGTCGAAACCCGGTTCCAGGTGGCCGACGCGTTGGACCTCGGTGACTCGACGACGTACGACACCATCCTCGACAGCGCGCTGTTCCACATCTTCGACGACGGTGACCGAGTCAGGTACGTGGACAGCCTGCACAGCGCGACCAGGCCCGGATCGCTCGTGCACATCCTGGCACTGTCCGACGCAGGCCGCGGGCTGGGGCCCGAAGTCAGCGAAAGCACCATCCGTACCGCGTTCGCCTCGGGGTGGCAGCTCGAAGCGCTCGACACCACCACCTCCCGAGGCGTGGTCACCGAAGCTCAGACCGAAGCCCTGGGCGTCCCGGTCGGCACAGTCGTCGATGAACCGGCCTGGCTGGCGCGCATCCGGCGACTGTGACGACCCCCGCTGATCGGCGCTGCTGATCGAGGCCATCCGGACCCAGGTCACCGCTCGGGACCAGCTGCGTGGCGCTGATCTCAGGACTCATGAGCATCGGCATAACCCGGGTGGTCGATCGACAACCTGTGCCGGACCAACACCCGGAGGCACGCCATCAGCTCGTCGCCGCGATCGTCGAGCTCACCGTTGCGGACAGCCTGCGCCAGGGAGATTTCATCGGCAAATCCGAGACCGGCAAGCGCGTCACGAACCGGTCCGTCGCCCGCGTCCAGTAGCTCGCGTTCGACCGTACGCAGTACGTTGGCCGCGACGCGGGCATGGAACCCGACCTGACCTCCCACGGCGCGAACCTGGCCATCGAGGAAATCGGCGACGGCGGCGACGAGCTCTGCCGCGGTGGGGCGTCGGCTCATCGGTGTGGTCTGCTCTTCGCTGGCGCTCATCGGTGTGGTCTGCTCTTCGCTGGCGCTCATCGCGGCCCCCGTCCGGAAAGCAGGTCCAGCAAGTCCCACTCGGTTTCACTGACCCGCCTGCCGATTGCGGCGAGCTCCACCGACGGTGTCTCTCCGGACAGATGACGTTGCGCCTGGTGTCGGCAGATCACGCCCCATCTCACGGTCGCCACCGTCAACCACCAGCGAAAGACCTTCCGGTCCAGCGGCACACCGGATGCGGATTCGTAGGCCTGCAGAAACGCCTCGACGCTGCCGAGACCCCCGGCCCCGACCGATTCCGGGGCGCCGAATCGCCAGGCCCGGATGCAGAACCAGGCCAGATCCTCGTACACCTCGCCAATGTGGGTGAGCTCCCAGTCCAGCACCGCCGCCAGGCCGCTGTCTGCGACGATGAGGTTGCCCATCCGGAAATCGCCGTGCACCAACCCCAGCGGTGACGGATCGGGACGCTCATCGGCCAAGCGGCGGAACGTCCACTCGAATGTGGCTGTGGTGTCGCCGATCTCGTCCAGGCGCGCGCGCCAGGCACCCAGCTCGTCAGGCGTACTCAGTGCGATTCCGTCCGGATCGGCGCGGTGGATCGCGGCAAGAGCCGTCGCGCACTGGCCGAGCAGGCGGGATCGGCCGGCGTCGTCGAGGCCGCGGAAGATGCGCCGCACGATCGTCTCGCCCGAAACGGCCGCACAGATGAGGAACGGAACACCCACGGCCCCGGGAGAGTCATCGGCTGTCACGATGTGCGGCACCGGCGCGCCCGCCGCGGCAGCGCGCTGTTGCACCTGCGCCTCAAGCTGCATCCCGGCGTGGAGGGCGTCTCGCTCGCCGGTCCGCAGGATCAGCGACCGAGCGGCGGCACCGGTCCGGGCGGTGAACGACCACGTGGTCCGGCTCGCACCGCCGGTGAGTCGCTGAAGGTCCTCGACCTTCAGTTCGCCCAGCGACGGTCGAAGCACGTCCTCGAGGGCACGGGCCAGATCAGCGCTCATCGGTTTCGTCGGCTCTTCGCGCAAGCGCTCATCGGTTTCGTCGGCTCTTCGCGCAAGCGCTCATCGCGGCACTCGGCTCTTCGCGCAAGCGCTCATCGCGGCACTCGGCTCTTCGCGCAAGCGCTCATCGCGGCACTCGGCTCTTCGCGCAAGCGCTCATCGCGATCCGAACCCGAACAGGCGCTGCGCCACCCGGCGGATCTGAATCTCCTCGGCGCCCTCGGTGATCCGGTAGCGACGGTGATGCCGGTAGATGTGCTCGAACGGCTCGTGTCTGCTGTAGCCCACGCCGCCGAAGACCTGCATCGCACGGTCGGCCGCCTCACACACCAGGCGGTTGGCACGGTAGTTGGCCATCGACACCTTGTCCGACACCTCCATGTGATGGTTGCGGTCAAGTTCCGATGCGGCGTAACGCACCAACAGCCGCACCATCTGCGCTTCGGTCTGCAACTCCACCAGCGGCCACTGCACTGCCTGATGCGTCGAGAGCGGTTTGCCGAATACCTTCCTGTCGTTGGCGTAGGCGACGGCGCGGTCGATGCAGTACTGGGCAGCGCCCAGGCTGCTGGCTGCTTGCCGGATCCTGTTCTCGTGCAGAAAGGTCTGCCCGACCTCGAGCCCTCGATCGACCTCGCCGAGCACGGCGTGCGAGGGCACCCGCACGTCCTCCAGTAGCACCTCACCGTGATCGGTGGGCATGTTGAACGTCCACCAGTAGTAGGGCACCGAGAATCCCGGGGCGTCGGTGGGAACCAGGAACGCGGTGATACCCCGCGCCTGACCCGCCTCACCGGAGGTGCGGGCGAACACCAGATCATGCGTCGCACGGTGCACGCCGGTGTTGAACCGCTTGGCGCCGTTGATGATCCACTCGCCACCGGCCTGTACCGCGGAGGTCTCCAGCCAGGTGGCGTCCGAGCCGTGGTTGGGTTCGGTCAACCCGAATGCCATCGAGCGTTCACCGGTGATGAGTGCGTTGGTCCACTCCCGCTTCTGGTCCTCGGTGCCGAACCGGTCCATCATGATGACCTGCGGATAGTTGCCCACGATGGAGGACTCGTCCTGCAGGTCATTGTGCAGCCCGAGACCTTTGTGGGCCAGATGTTCCCGGATGACGGCCATGTCGATGTTGCTGCCGTCCCGACCGCCGAACTGCGACGGTAGACCGTATCGCAACCAGCCCGCCGCGTCCGCGCGTCTGCGCATTTCGTCGAGCAGCTCTTCCCATTCCCGTCGGGGGACGCCACCGTTGTCCCAGTCCGTGCGCGCATGTTCACGCCGGTGGTCGAAGTACTGGATGTGTTCACGCTCCAGCGGCTTGATCTCGGCCTCGATGAACGCATCCATCTCGGCGAGCAGTCCGGGAAGGTGATCGGGAAGGGTGAAGTCCACGGTTCTCCTTTGAACGTCGTTTGTGAACGTCGTTGTGGTCAATCTCCGTACAGAGTCTTCTTCCAGATCCGTGACAGCGTCGCGATCGCCGCCTCGTCGTCGAGATCGAAGCCGAGACCCGAGGAGCCGACGAACACGGTGGTGAAGTTCTCGAACAGCAGCGCGATCGCGGCTGCGGTGTGCCGGGGATCCAGCTCCCGTCCGTAGCCCTGTTCCTGCGCGCGGTAGACCGAGGCCGCCACGATCTCCATCCCGAAGCGCCGGAACTCGTTCTGCACCTCGGCGAAGCGTGGCTGCGTGGCCGCCAGTTGCGCCACCGCGATCATGATCCCGATGTTCTGTTTGAACATCGTCCAATACCCGGTCACCACCGTGGTGAAGAACGCGTCGTCGTCGGCCGATTCCGGAAGCTGCAGACTGAGGCCGGAGGGTGTGACCACATCGTGAAGGAAGGACTCGGCGAGCGCGGCCAGCAGATCTTCCTTGTCGGCGAAGTAGCGATAGAACACCGCCGGCGATCTGCCGGCCGCTGAGGTGATGTCGGTCAACGTAGTGCCGTGAAAACCGCGTTCGGCGAACAACTTCCGGGCTGCCTGCGCGATGGCTTCGCGGGTTTGACGGCCCTTGGCGCTCAGCGACCCCGGCGTCCCCGTCGGCACGCTGGGTTACCCCACGATCCGGTCGCCGGCCCGCAGCAGCGCGCTGGGCAACTCATGACCGACGGCGCGCTGCGCGACCGCAGCGGCAGAGATCGCCGCCTCCAGATTTATGTCGACGTGTATCCCGCTGTCACGCAACAGGTAGACCAGGTCCTCGGTGGCGATGTTGCCGCTGGCGCCGGGAGCGAACGGGCACCCGCCGAGGCCGCCCACCGATGCATCCAGCCGGGTGACGCCTGCGCTCACCGCGGCGTACGCGCTCGCCAGACCGGCGCCCCGGGTGTTGTGGAAGTGCGCCCCCAACGGGATATGGCCGATCCGAGGGCGCAGGAGGGCGATCAGTTCGCCCACCCGCCGCGGTGTCGTGGTGCCGATGGTGTCCGCGATCGCCAGCCGGTCCACTCCGGCGTCGGTGGCGGCGGCAGCGATGTCGAGGACCCGCTGTGGCGCGGTGGGCCCGTCGAAAGGACAGTCCCAGGCTGTCGCGATGATGACCTCCACCGATACGCCGCTGGCGCGGGCGATGGTGACGATATCGGGGATCTGTGCGGTCGCCTCTGCCGAGGACCGCCCCACATTGGCTCGGCTGTGGCCGTCGGCGGCCGACACCACGTACTCGATCGAGCGCAGCCCGGCAGCGATCGCGCGCTTGGCGCCGTTCGGGCTGGCCACCAGGGCCGAGAACTCGATGTCGCCGAAGTCGGGCAACTCGGCGGCGAGTTGGGCGGCGTCGGCCAGCGCGGGAACCTTCGACGGGGAGACGAAGGCCGTGGCCTCCATCTCCCTTACGCCGGTGGCCGCGATCGCGGCGAGCAGCTCGAGCTTGGCGGACAACGGAATCGGAGCCTCGATCTGCAGACCGTCACGCAGCGACACGTCGCGGATGTCGACGTGTCCGGGCACTGCGCTCACAGCACACCTCCTGCCCGCAGCCGCTCCAGCTCGGCCTCGGTCTTGCCGAGCAGATCATGGTAGATCTCGTGGTTGTGTTGGCCGGGTTTACCCGACCCGGCAAAACGGATGGTGCCCGGCGTCTCCGAGAGCACCGGAACCACGCCCGGCCCCTTGACGTTTCGTCCGATGCGCTCGTCCCAGTGGTCGGCGATCATGCCGCGCGACTGCAACTGGGGGTCCCGCACCACCTCGGCGACGGTGTTGATCGGCCCACTGATCACCCCGGCCTCTGACAGGGTGGTGATGATGTCGGCGGGCTGACGCTCTGCGGCCCACGCCGCGATGATCTTGTCCAGCTCATCCTGATTGCGTCCGCGCGCAACATGATCGGCGAATCGCTCATCGGTGGCCAGCTCCGGCTGGCCCATCGCCGCGCACAACCGCCGGAACACCGTGTCCTGGTTGGCGGCGATCACCACCCAGCTGCCGTCCGCTGTCGGGTAGATGTTCGACGGCGCGATGCCCTCAAGCCGGGTGCCAGAAGGCCCCCGCACCACGCCGCCGACATCGTAGTCGGGGATGGTGGACTCCTGCACCGCCAAACAGGACTCGGTCAATGCCGCGTCGACGACCTGACCGTCGCCGGTCACGGAGCGGCGGTACAGCGCGGCCAGCGCGCCCTGGGCGGCAAACATCCCGGCCAGGCTGTCGCCAAGCGACAACGCCAGCCGTGGGGGAGGGCCGCCGGGGAAGCCGTTCATGTGGCGCAGGCCGCTGGCCGCCTCGGCAACCGAGGCATAGCCGGCCTTGTGCGCGTCGGGCCCGGTCTGTCCGTAACCAGACACGCGCACCAGGATGATGCCGCGATTGCGTTCGCGGAGCACGTCATACCCGAGCCCCCACTTCTCCAGGGTGCCGGGCCGGAAATTCTCGACGATCACGTCGCTGTGCTCGACGAGATCGAGGAACAGGCCCCGGCCCTCGGGCACCCGCAGGTTCAGCGTGACCGCCTTCTTGTTCCGTGCGTGAACCGTCCAGAAGAAGTGGTGACCGTCGAGTTCGGCCTGGCCCCAGGTGCGCAACGGATCAGGGGCGCCGGGCGGCTCGATCTTGATGACCTCGGCGCCCATGTCGCCGAGGAGGCGCCCGGCGAACGGGCCCGAGATCAGCGTGCCGACCTCGATCACCCGGATGCCGTCGAGCGGACCGGTCGTCACCGGGTGCCCGCGAAGTCGTGGCGCCTGAGCCAGTCGGTGACGATGTCTACGGCTTGGCGGAGTTTGTCGCGCTGGTCCGGCCCGGCGTAGTAGTGGTTGGCTCCCGAGATCTCGTGCATCTCCTTATCTTGATACCCGACGGCCTCGAAGATGCGGCGGGTGTGGCTGGGCGTGCACGCGTCATCGGCGAGGTTGCCGATCACCAGCGCGGGCACCGCGATGTCGGGCCCGCACGTGACGGCGTCGCCGCGTGCGTCGTCGAAACTCCACTGGGACAGCCAGCTGCGCAACGTGCAGAATCGCGCCAAACCGACCGGGCTCATGTTCACCACCTGAGGATCGCCCAGATAGCAGGTTCCCGGAGTGCGTTCGTTCGGATCGACGGTGGGATCAAGCCAGCGCGGGTCGGCCATGGTTCCGTGCACGACGAACGCGAACTCGTCGTCAGGTCGGCCGGCGGCCTTGAGTCCGGCGAGCTTCTCCTTGACCCAGCTGGTGATCCGCCGGTTACGGGCAATCTGAGCCCGGCGGTAACGCTCCAAGAACTCCGGCGGGTAGGGCGGCTGGTTGGGGTTCTCGACGTTGTAGAGATCAAGTTCGGGGTCGCGCTTGCCCGGGTCGGATTCGTCGAGGACCGAGGCGTCCAGCCACTCGGTCAGGGTGCCATGCCTGCTGATGTGTGCAGCCAGCAGCATGATGCCGTCGGCCGGGATCAGGCCGAGTGCGGTGAGGTCGGGCCCGTCCCCCGACGGGCTGGAGGTCACCGTCGGACTCTGCGCCTGCTGCTGGTAGAACGCCGACAGTGAACCGCCGCCGCTCCACCCGGCCAGAACCACCTTCGAGTAGCCGAGCCGGTGTTTGGCGTCCTTGATGCACTCGCCGAGATCTTCGACGACCTTCTCCATCAGCAGCGCAGAGTCGGTGCCGCGGAATCTGCTGTTGCAGTAGATGACGTGATGGCCGGCGCGGGCTAGCGCATTGATCATCGGCAGATAGGCGCCCCCACCGATCGGGTGCATGAACACCAGCACGGTCTCGGAGGCCACGGTCTGAGGTCTGAGTAGGTAGCTCTCCAATACCACCAACTCGGCCACCCCGCCGTAGACGTCACGGACACCCGAATTGTTCTGGTAGGCAACCAGGTACGGAATACGGTCATACTCGTGCTTCGTCATCGTCAGTGTTGCCCAAGATCGTTGGCGAGGATCTCCGGCGACGGGATCAACCGCCGTCGGGTGTCGATGGCGATCACCGACCAGTCCACCCGGTGGTAGTCGTCGAACTTGCGGCGCGCGCGTTCGCGGGCCTGCTCCGGCGCCCCGTGGTGCACGCCCTGCGGGGCGTGGGAGATCAGCCCGGGCGGCATCGGGATGCCGTAGAGCGACCCGTCGTGGAAGAACGCGATTTCGTCGTAGTCGACATTGCGGTGATACCACGGCGTGCGCTCGGTGCCCGGGGCCGTCTCGGCGGGCTTCGGCAGGAAGTTCATCACGTAGACGCCGGTGGCCTGCATGAACAGGTGGACGGTGGGTGGCAGGTGCACGCTTTCGGAGGTGACGACGGTGTAGTCGTCGATATTGAACGTGAACGGGAAGTTGTCGCCCCGCCAGCCTTCGACGTCCAGAGGATGGTGCCGGTAGAAGAGGCTTGTCGGCCCGCCGTCGTGGATCAGACGGACCTCGTACTCTCCGTCGACCTGCGGGCCGACGCCGTCGTCGATCGGCTGGGGTTCGGGAATGACCGTCTGTGCCGGGTCGAATGGGAAGTGCCGACCCAACACGCCGGCGGGCGGTACCCGGAACTCGTCGGTCGCCTGAATCATCAACAGTGTGCTCTCCTCGGCGGGCACCTGCCGCCACGTACAGGCCTTCGGGATGTAGATCCAGTCGCCCTGCCGGTAGTCCATCGGCCCGAATTCGGTTTCCAGGGAGCCGCATCCGCGATGCACGAACGAGAGCAGATCGCCGTCGACGTGGCGGACGAAGAACGGCATCTGCTCGGTGCGCCGCGAGAGCAGCACCTGGCAGTCCAGGTTGGAGAACATCAACATGGGCCCACCGCTCGCATCGGTGGCGTCACCAGGCTTGAGCTCGCTGCTGAGCACGTCGGTGGGGCGGAGCGGGCCGACTGTGCGATAGGTCGTGGGGTCGTGCCTCCGGTACATGTTGGCGGTGCGGCCGACGAAGCCGCCACGGCCGAGCTCATCGTCCTTCAGTCCGTCGAGGTCGGCATGAATGCGCTTGGGCGTTGTGCCTTTTCGAAGGTGGACGAACGATTCCATCGCGATCTCCTCGGTCGATAAGTCAAAGTGACGCCTATAAGTAAGTAAAAGTGACATTACTTTTAGATTTGTGGCTCGGTCAATGGGCAGGAGGGGCACGATTCGGCCGTTGCGCCTGGCCAGTTGCGCGGGGTGAACTTGTCGGTGTATCGAACTATTGTTCGATGTATGGATTCGGTGGGAGAGGCGGTGGCGGCGATCGGCCAACAGGTCGCCATCCTGTCCAAGGCGGCCGACGAGCTCTCCCATCGTGAGTTGATCGGGCTGCTGGCGGAGCTGACCACGGTGGTGCGCAGCGTTCCGGCCCTCGAGCACAAGGTGTTGGCCCGGTTGGTCGACGAGACCGAACCCGGTCGCGTGGGTGCGGGATCCTGGAAGAATGTGCTGACCACCGCGCTGCGGGTCAGCAGTGCTGACGCCGGACGGCGGCTGCGGCGGGCCAAGATGCTGGGACCGCGCCGGGCGATGACGGGGCAGCCGTTGGCGCCGATGTGGGAAGCCACCGCCGCCGCCCAAGCCGAGGGCCTGTTGGACGAAGAGCATGTCGCGGTGATCGCGAACTTTCACAAGAAGCTGCCCGCGTGGGTCGACGTCGAGACCCGCGCCGCCGCCGATGCGCACCTGGCGCGAAAGGGCTCGGGGATGGGTCCTGAAGAGTTGGACGCGGCCGCAGGGCGGTTGTTGATGATGATCGATCAGGACGGACCCGAACCGAGCGACGACGACCTGGCCCGGAAACGCTGGCTGAGGATCGGCAGGCAGCAGCGCGACGGATTCAGCAAGGTCTCCGGCTACCTCGATGCCGAAACCCGCGCCTACTTGGACGCGACCCTGGCCAAGGAGGCAGCACCCGGGGCCAACATGCCCGCCGAGGGGCCGTCGGGCGGAGACGAATCGGGCGCCTGTGACGAGCTTTCGACGGAGATCGGCGCGGCCGGTGTGGGTGGCCCACCGTCGCCGCAGGCCGCGGGTGGTGATACCCGCACCGAAGGGCAGCGCAACCATGACGGTCTCAAAGCCCTGCTGCGCCGCAACCTGGAATCCGGTGCACTCGGCACCCACAACGGATTACCGGTCACCGTGATCGTTTCCACGACTCTGCAGGAACTGGAAAAACGCGCCGGGGTCGCGGTCACCGGCGGCGGGTCACTGTTGCCGATGTCCGACCTCATCCGCCTGGCCGCCGACGCCCACCACTACCTCTACGTCTTCGACGGCCACACCGGCCGATCCCTTTACCTCGGCCGGGCCAAACGATTGGCCAACGCCGCCCAGCGGATCGTCCTGCATGCGCGCGATCGCGGCTGTACCCGCCCCGGCTGCACCGTTCCCGGCTACTGGTACCAGGTCCACCACGCGGTCGCCGACTGGAAAGACAATGGTCAGACCGACATCGACGACCTCACGCTGGCCTGCGGACCGGACAACCGGATGATCGAGAAGACCGGCTGGACTACCCGCAAGGACCGCAGCAACCGCACTGAATGGCTCCCGCCGCCTGACCTCGACACCGGACAACACCGCATCAACGGATACCACCACCCCGAACGCCACCTTCTCCTCGAAGACGACCTGGGCCCGTGAACGAGCCCGGCGATGTAGGGGACAACTCGTGAAGTTTGGTGCTGATCAGTCGGCGAGGTCGACCCGCACGGTGAGCAGATTGGTTCCGAACGTGCGGACGCCGACGTTGTTGTACTGCGGGAGCGTGCGCATACGCTCCCGGGCATCATCCTCGGGAAGCAGGTGCGCTGTCCCGCGATGCCAGCGTCCATTGAGTCGCACCCGGACGTCGGGGTTGGCCATGATGTTGCGGATGTAGTCGGACTTGTCGCCGAACTCCGAGACGAACCAGAAGCTGTCGTCGACGCGGCGGCCGCCGATCGGTGTCGTGCGGGGCTCGCCGGATTTCCGCCCGGTTGTCTCCAGCAGTGTCTGGAAAGGCAGGTGCCGCATCACCCGGTTGGCGAAGTTCTTCTGGAAGAACTTGGTGACGCGGTCACGCAATGTGTCGGCCATCGAAACCTCCCCGGCTCACACCGTCGCGGTGAGTGGAATCCTTCCTCCCCATTGTGAAGGTTGTGGGGTCATCTGCGTGCTGTCGTGCTCAGAACGGCGCCACCGGCCGTAACATCACGGTTTCTACCCAGTTCACGCACAGGTTCGTCGCTGCGGTAAATTCGCGGCTCGGCATGAAAAGTTGCCATTCGGCGTGGCTGGGCTTTCTCCCGCCGTGAGCGCATGCTTTACTGCAACCGCGACAACTGAAGTTTTCTCGGCCCACTCCGGCGTGCCTTTGGCTGATTCGGAGCGGTGGGACAGCGCGGTGAAAGCCATCGCTGTGGTGTCTGTGGCGTCTATGTCCGCCCGAGAATCACAGGACACGCCGCGCCAGGCGGTACCGGAAGATGGATGGATTGACGGTATGAGACTTCTTGACAGGATTCGCGGCTCGTGGGCGCGCCGATTCGGCGTCGCAGCCATGGCTGCGTTGATGCTCCCGGGCGTGGTGGGCCTCGCCGGAGGCTCGGCGACCGCCGGAGCATTCTCCCGGCCGGGTCTGCCGGTCGAATACCTGATGGTGCCCTCGCCGTCGATGGGCCGCGACATCAAGGTGCAGTTCCAGAGCGGAGGCCCGAACTCGCCGGCGCTCTACCTGCTCGACGGTCTGCGCGCGCAGGATGACTTCAACGGCTGGGACATCAACACCCAGGCATTCGAGTGGTACCTCGACTCGGGTATCTCGGTGGTCATGCCGGTCGGCGGTCAGTCGAGCTTCTACGCCAACTGGTACAAGCCGGCATGCGGGAAGAACGGCTGCCTGACCTACAACTGGGAGACCTTCCTGACCCAGGAGCTCCCGGGCTGGCTGCAGGCCAACCGCGACGTCAAGCCGACCGGCAGCGCTGCTGTCGGTCTGTCGATGGCCGGTGGTTCCTCGCTCGTGCTGGCCGCGCATCACCCGACCCAGTTCACCTACGCCGGTTCGATGTCGGGCTTTTTGAACCCGTCTGAGGGCTGGTGGCCCTTCCTGATCAACATCTCGATGGGTGACGCCGGCGGCTACAAGGCCAACGACATGTGGGGCCCCGCGGAGACCGATCCCGCCTGGCAGTACAACGACCCGATGGTGCAGATCCCGAACCTGGTCGCCAACAACACGCGCATCTGGGTGTACTGCGGCAACGGTCAGCCCAACGAGCTCGGCGGCGGCGACCTGCCCGCCACCTTCCTCGAAGGCCTGACGATCCGGACGAACCGGACGTTCCAGGACAACTACATCGCCGCGGGCGGTAACAACGGCGTCTTCAACTTCCCCGACAACGGCACGCACAACTGGGCGTACTGGGGTCGCGAGTTGCAGGCCATGAAGCCCGACCTGCAGGCACACCTGCTCTGACGCGCACAGACACATCGAAGCCCCCGGCCGCAAGGTCGGGGGCTTCCATGTTTTCGGCCACCCTCGGTGCATGATCAGGGCTTGGGGTGATCACGGCTCCCGCGGTCGTGCGCCGCCGCGGCTGGCTTACTGTGGCAGTCATGACCGAGACGGCAGTCATGACCGAGATCAACGCGATGGTGGCTCACGAGGATGCCGAGGGTGGGATCGTGCTGCGCCAGGAAGTGGTGGACGAGTCGTTCCTGCCCGAAGGTGACGTCGAGATCCACGTCGAGTACTCCAGCGTGAACTACAAAGACGCCCTCGTGGTCACACCGAAGGGCGGCGTGGCCCGCGCGTATCCGCTGATCCCGGGAATCGATGTCGCAGGCACGGTCATCGCGAGCACGTCGCCGGACTTCGCGGTGGGCGACCGCGTTATCGCACACGGTCAGGACATCGGCACCGGCCGGCACGGCGGTTACGCACAGGCGGCGCGCTATCCCGCCGACTATCTGGTCAAGCTGTCGACGCTGAGCACCGCCGACGCCGCGGCGATCGGTACCGCTGGTTTCACCGCGGCCATGAGCGTCAACGCCGTTCGCGCACACGGGGTTCGCCCCTCCGACGGGCCGGTGCTGGTGACCGGAGCCAGCGGCGGGGTCGGGAGCCTCAGCGTGGACCTACTGGCCGGAATGGGCTATGAGGTGGTGGCGTCCACCGGCAAAGCCGAGGCGCGCGACCTGCTGCGCGATCTCGGCGCCGCCGAGGTGATCGACCGCGTCCCGGGCCCCGACGACAAGGTGCGCCCCCTCGGCAAGGCACACTGGGCCGCTGTCGTGGACTGCGTGGGCGGCCCGACGCTGGCCTACGCCTTGAGCACGCTGAAGTACGGTGGTGTCGCTGCCATCTCCGGCCTCGCCGGATCGCCGGAGCTGCCCACGACGGTGCTGCCGTTCATTCTGCGCGGCGTGACAATGTCCGGAATCGACTCGGTGCTGCTGCCCATAGGTCCGCGCCGCGAGGTCTGGGCGCAGATCGAATCCGAGCTACTGCCAGCGCATCTGAGTCGCATCACCAAGGACGTCCCGGTGCGCGACGTCGCCGATGTGCTCGCGACGATCATTGGTGGTGGTGTCACCGGGCGGACCCGCGTGGTCGTCCACGACGGCTTCTGACCCGGCGCTCTACTTCAGTTCGGCCGAGGACAGACCGAGCAGCCGACGCGCGACCACCAGCTGTTGGATCTGCTGGGTGCCTTCGAAGATGTCCAGGATCTTGGAGTCGCGAGCCCATTTCTCCAGCAGCATCTGCTCGGAATAGCCGGCGGTGCCGGCCAATTCGACAGCCTTCAAGGTGATGTCGCTGGCCACCCGCGCCGCCTTGGCTTTGCCCATCGAGGCTTCCTTGGAGTTGGGGATCCGGTTGTCGGCCTGCCACGCCGACCGGACCGCCAACAGGTAACCTGCTTCCCATTCGGCCTCCATGCGCAGAAATTCCGCGGCGGCGGCGCTCTGGGCGTGTGCCGGTTTGTCGTAGGAGATTTCGATACCGGCGTCGGTGAGGATCTTGCGGAGGTCCTCCAAAGCGGCGCGGGCAACTCCGACAGCCATGGCCGCCACGATCGGACGGGTGGCGTCGAAGGTTTCCATGACGCCGGCGAAGCCCTTCTCCACCTGGATCTCCGGGTCGCCGAGCAGATTGTCCTTCGGGATCCGGACGTTCTCGAAACGGATGGCCGCGGTATCGGAGGCTTTGATGCCGAGCTTGTTCTCCAGGCGTTCGACGGTGACCCCCGGGTGCTCGCGCGGCACGATGAACGACTTGATGGCCGCGCGGCCTTTCGTCTTGTCCAGGGTTGCCCAGACCACGATGTGGCTGGCGCGCGAACCGGCGGTGACGTAGATCTTCTCGCCGTTGATGACGTACTCGTCGCCGTCGAGCACGGCGGTGGTCGATACCGCCGCCGAATCCGATCCGAAGCTGGGCTCGGTGATCGCCATCGCGGCCCAGACGCCCTTGCCGAGCCGTTCCAGCTGTTCCGGGGTGGCCACCGAGGAGATCGCCGCGTTGCCCAGGCCCTGGCGGGGTACCGAAAGCAGCAGTGCCACATCACCCCACGAGATCTCCAGCGCGTTGAGTAGCGCAGACATGTTGGCGCCGTTGACGTTCGACTTCTTGGCGTCCGCGGCACCGCCCACGAAGGCGTCCGTGCCGGCGAACGAGATCGTCTTGGCCTCCGAAAGGCCCTCGAAAAGGTCTGCGAGCGTGTCGAGTTCGACCGGGTAGGCGTGCTCCTTGAGGTCGTATTTGCGTGAGATGGGCCGGATCATCTCGGCCGCGCCCTGGTGGCCTTTCTCGATGACCGCCTGCAGCTTCTTGGGCATTTCCAGATTGATCGCCATGATTCGTCAAGCCTTCCTAGAGGACACTCGGTCAGAGAACGGAGGACATTCGGTCAGAGAACGACGATGCCTTCGGCGACGCCGAGTGCCCGTAGATCGCGGTACCAGCGCTCGACCGGGTGTTCTTTGGTGTAACCGTGGCCGCCGAGGAGTTGGACCCCGTCGAGGCCGATCTGCATCGCCTTGTCGGTGCCGAGCTTCTTGGCCAGGGCGGCCTCGCGGGCGAACGACAGTCCTTGCTCGGCTCTGGCGGCGCCGCGCCAGGTGATCAGCCGCAGGCCGTCGAGTTCGATCGCGATGTTGGCGCACATGAAGGCCACCGACTGCCGGTGGGCGATCGGTTCACCGAACGCGGTGCGTTCCTTGACATAGGGGATGACGTAGTCGAGCACCGCATGGGAAGTGCCGACCGCCAACGCCGCCCAGCCGAGGCGGGACAGTGCGATCGCCTCCGAGTAGTCCCGGGCGTACTCGGCGGCCGGTGCATCCTGCTCGCCCAGGCGTGCGCTGAGTGGGACGGAAACCTTGTCCAGTTCGACGCGGCCCAGCGCGGCGGCGCGAACGCCCATGCTGGGATCGGCTGTCACCGTCAAACCCGGGGTGGACGCCTCGACGATGAACAGCGTCGGCCTGCCGTTGAGCTGAGCCGCGATGATGAACAGCTCGGCATCGGCGGCGGCGGGTACCAGACTCTTCACGCCGTCGAGGCGGTATCCGCTCGGAGTGCGCACCGCGGTGGTCTTCAATGCGGTCGGGTCGAACAGGGCGTGCGGTTCGGTGATGGCGACACATGCCTGCGGAACGTTGTCACCGGCGAACTCGGCCAGATAGGTCGCCTGCTGATCGGCGCTGCCCCAATGGGTCAAGGCCGACGCCACGCCTCCCGGGGCCAGGATCGGCAGTGCCAGTCCCATGTCGCCGTACGCCAGCGCCTCGGCCACCAGCGCGTTGGTGACCGTGGAGCGGTGCTCGGCGATGCCCTCGAAGTCCTCGGGCACGTTGATGGCGGTCACGCCGAGTTCGGCGGCCTTGGCGATCAGCTCGGGCGGGTAGGTTGCCGCGTCGTCGGCGTCATGGGCCGCCGGTCGAAGGATCTCTTCGGCGAACTCCTCGACGGTCGCCACGATCATCTTCTGGTCGTCGTCGGGGGTGAGGTCGAAGTAATCGGCCCCGCTGGGCTTCAGACGGGTGGCCGGTTTACCCAGTCCCTGGACACGTTTGAACTGACGCGTCGACGCCCCAGCGGCTGAGAAGGCGTGCTTGACGCCGTACCGGATGCCGCGGTTGAGCGGCTCGCGCAGGTTGTACTTGTCCAGAAACTCCTGTCCCACAACGGGAGTGACGAGGGCCAACCCGATGTCGGTGATGGTGCGTCGGTGCTTTTGGAGGCCGACGGCGCTCTCGTGGCCGTCACGCCTGGACGGCAGGGTGTTCGTCATTGATCTCGGCTGCCCTCGTCTGGTCATGGGAGATACGCGGTCGCGCAACTGACTCCAGAGTAAGGTATCTGAACTGACTGCTGAGTAAGGTACGCCTGTCTGTGAGCGATGTCACAAGCCTACGTGGCGGTCGAGGGGCGGCTCAGCCGCTGGGCTGACAGGGCGGCTCAGCCGCTGGGCTGACAGGGCGGCTCAGCCGCCGGGCCCACAGGGCGGCTCAGCCGCCGAGCGCCGAGAGCACAGCATCATGGAGCAGCCCGTTGGAAGCCACCGCGCTGCCGCCGTGTGGTCCGGGCGTACCGGACAGGTCGGTGAAGCGCCCGCCTGCCTCCCGGATCAGGATGTCCAGCGGTGCGAGGTCCCACAGCTTGACCTCCGGCTCCACCGCGATGTCGACCGCGCCCTCGGCCACCAGGCAGTACGACCAGAAGTCGCCGTACCCCCGCACCCGCCAGACCGTGTCGAGCAGCTCGACGAACCGCGACCGCTTCTCGTCCCAGCCGGTGCTCAGATCGGAGTAGGACACGCTCGCCGCCTCCAGGTCGGTCACGCCGGACACCGAGATCTGTCGCGTCTGTCCGCCGAACGACGTGTACGCGCCCAGACCCGCGCCAGCCCACCACCGGCGCCCCAGCGCCGGTGCGCTGACGACCCCCACCATCGGCACCCCGTCGACCAGCAGGGCGATCAGTGTCGACCACACCGGAACCCCGCGCACGAAGTTCTTCGTGCCGTCGACCGGATCGAGCACCCACTGCCTGCCACGCAACTCCTTGGTGCCCCCGAACTCCTCCCCGAAGACCGAGTCCTGCCCGCGGTGCTCCGCCAGGCGGGTGCGCAGCATCTTCTCGGCGTCGAGGTCGGCGTCGGTCGCCGGCGTCAGGTCCGGCTTGGTCTCGACCCGCAGATCGACAGCGCCGAAGCGCGCCATCGTCACGGCGTCGGCTTCGTCGGCCAGTTGCAGTGCCAGAGTCATGTCGTCGGCGAGGGTGCTCATAGGTGCCGTCCTACCATGGCGGTGTGTTCGAATTCGCGATGATCCTGCTGCTCGTCGGTGCGCTCGTGCTTCTGGCGAGGCCGTGGCTCATGCGAAGGCGGGGCGCCGGCAGCGACTGGGTGCAGGGCACGCTGCTGATCACCGGGGTCAGCCCCCGGCCGGACGGGGTCAGCGGGGAGCAGTTCGTCACGATCACCGGCGTGATCAACGGTCCCACGGTCAACGAGTACACCGTCTACACCCGGATGGCCGTCGACGTCGACGAATGGCCCACGATGGGCCAGTTGATGCCGGTCATGTATTCGCCGGGCAACCCGGACAAGTGGGCGTTCGGATCGCGTCCCGAACCGATGCCGCCGACCGATCCGCAAGCTCCGCCGCCGCCGCAGCCCTGAGGCGTCAGCCGTGGCCGATGCGGAGCAGGTCGGCGACGTTGGTCAACTTCACCCGCGGCCGTCCCGAACCCGCACCGGCGGTCCGTTCGTGCTCGTCGATGAGCTTCCAGTGCTCGATGGTGACGAGTTTGGGCTGACGTTCCAGCAGCCAGCTCCGCACCTGATCCAGATGGTCGACGGCGACCTCTCCGGGTTCGGTGGCACGCAGATCGCTGAGCAGGGTTTCCACCGTGTCCGCCGAATCCTTCTTGTTGCTTCCGATGACGCCGGTCGGGCCGCGCTTGATCCAGCCCACCACGTATTCGTTGCGGCTACCCTCGACCCGGCCGTCGACATGGGGGATCGTGCCCGACCGCTCGTCGAACGGTAGACCCGGTGTCGGGATCCCGCGGTAACCGACCGCGCGCACCACGAGCTGTGCCGGCACCTCCTCCCGCTCGCCGGTGTCCTTGGCGCTCACCCGCCCGTCGGCGTCACGGATCAGTTCGTTGCGGCCCAGCACGATCGACTCGACGCGGCCGTCGCCTTTGATCTCGATCGGCGACGTCCGGAACCGAAACACGATCCGGCGGCGGGCGCCCTTGGGGGCTTTGTCGGCGTAACCGCGCAGTACCTTCACGTTGTTGCGAACGGTCTTTCCAGCAGCCTCGAGGTCCTCGTCGGTGATGTCGGCGAAATCGGCGGGATCGACGACGACGTCGACATCGCCGAGGGCTTCGAGGTCGCCCAGCTCGCGCAGTTCCAGCGTGGTGAACGGTGCCTGAAGGGGGCCGCGCCGGCCGATGATGAGCACTTCCTCCACGCCGCGGGCCTGCAGCGAATCCAACGCGTGGTCGGCGATGTCGGTCTGGGCCAGCAGATCGGGGTCGCTGACGAGTATGCGCGCGACGTCGATGGCCACGTTGCCGTTGCCGACCACCACCGCGCGGCCTCCGGAGACATCCGGTGCCATCGCCTCGAAATGGGGGTGGGCGTTGTACCAGCCGACGAAGTCCACGGCGGCCACGCTGCCCGGGAGATCCTCGCCCGGAATGCCCAGTGCGCGGTCGGACTGCGCGCCGGTCGCATAGACGACGGCGTCGTAGCGTTCGGCGAGCTCGGCTGGGTGCACGTGTTCACCGACGACGATGTTGCCGAAGAAGCGGAACCTCGGATCCAGTGATGTCTTGTCGAACTGAGCGCTGATCGATTTGATCTTCGGGTGGTCAGGGGCCACGCCGGAGCGCACCAGACCCCACGGGGTGGGCAGCATCTCAAGCATGTCGACGCGCACGTCGCGGTTCTCGTCGGCGGAACCGGACTTCAACAGGGACGCCGCGGCGAAGTACCCGGAGGGTCCGGCGCCGACGACGGCCACATGGTAGGGACGCAAAGGGGGCATGTGGGCTGCCTTCTGTCGCTGCCCGGCTTACGCGCAAGGGCTGTCGCGACGCGGCCGGACGAGGGTGCAGACCCGACTCTAGAACGCGGGGATGGCGGTCGAGAGCATTCGGTGGCGATCCGGGAGGCGGGTCGCCGCCGAATCGGCCGGTGCTTCCACCCGGACAGCCATGCCCGGCACCGTCGCCGGAGTGAGTAACGTGTTGTCCCGTGGATCCCGACCGCCAAGCCGACATCGCCGCCCTCGACGCCACGCTGACCACCGTGGAGCGCGTCGTTGACGTCGACGGGCTTCGCGAGCGTATCCGGCAGCTGGAGTCCGATGCCTCTGACCCGCAGCTGTGGGACGACCAGACCCGCGCGCAGAAGGTGACCAGCGAGCTGTCGCACGCCCAGGGTGAACTGCGACGCATCGAGGAACTGCGCGGCAGGCTCGAAGACCTCCCCGTGCTCTACGAGCTGGCTGCCGAAGAGGGCGGACCCGACGAAGTTGCCGAGGCCGACTCCGAACGCAAGAAGTTGCGCGAGGACATCGAGGCGATGGAGGTACGCACCCTGCTCTCGGGTGAGTACGACGAGCGGGAGGCCCTGGTCAACATCCGGTCCGGTGCCGGCGGCGTCGATGCCGCGGACTGGGCCGAGATGCTGATGCGGATGTACGTCCGATGGGCCGAGCAGCACAGGTATCCGGTCGAGGTCTACGACACCTCCTATGCCGAGGAGGCCGGTATCAAGAGTGCGACCTTCGCGGTCCACGCCCCGTTCGCCTACGGCACGTTGTCGGTCGAGCAGGGCACACACCGGTTGGTGCGGATCAGTCCGTTCGACAACCAGGGCCGGCGCCAGACGTCGTTCGCGGAGGTCGAGGTGCTACCGGTCACCGAGACCACCGACCACATCGACATTCCCGAAACCGATGTCCGCGTCGATGTCTACCGGTCCAGCGGCCCCGGCGGACAGTCGGTCAACACCACCGACTCGGCGGTCCGGTTGACCCACATCCCGACCGGAATCGTGGTGACCTGCCAGAACGAGAAGTCCCAGCTGCAGAACAAGGTGTCGGCGATGCGGGTGCTGCAGGCAAAGCTGCTGGAGCGCAAACGCCAGGAAGAGCGCGCCGAGATGGATGCACTTAAAGGTGACGGCGGCAGCTCGTGGGGCAACCAGATGCGTTCCTACGTGCTGCACCCCTATCAAATGGTCAAGGACCTGCGCACCGAGTACGAGGTGGGAAACCCGGCGGCGGTGCTGGACGGCGACATCGACGGCTTCCTGGAGGCCGGGATCCGGTGGCGCAATCAAAAAGATGACGACTGAGCGACTGCTCGCCGTCGATCTCTCCGGCACCTGGCGCGGGTTCTGGGAGGGCGACACCGGCGTCTGGATCCTGGGCCGCGGCGTGCCGATCGCATTGCTGTTGATCGGTGGGCTGCTGGCGGCGAGGTTCATCAACTGGTCCGCGCAACGGGTCACCCGCCGCATCGACGCCCAGTACCGGGAAAGCGATCAACTGGTTCGCACCGAGACCGCCAAACACCGGCAGGCGGTCGCCTCGGTGATCTCGTGGGTGTCGGTGGCGCTGTTGTTCGTCATGGTGGCGGTGCAGATCACCGACATTCTCGCGATACCGATCGGTTCGCTGGTGGCCCCCGCGGCGGTGATCGGTGCCGCGCTCGGCTTCGGCGCCCAGAAGCTGGTCCAGGATCTGCTGGCCGGGTTCTTCATCATCACCGAGCGCCAGTACGGGTTCGGTGATCTGGTGCAGCTGAACATGATCGGCGCGCCCGATGCCGCCCAGGGCACCGTCGAAGAGGTGACGCTACGGGTCACCAAGCTGCGCACCAGCGAGGGTGAGGTGTTCACCGTCCCCAACGGCAACATCGTGCAGTCGCTGAACATGTCCAAGGACTGGGCCCGCGCCGTCGTCGACATCCCGGTGCCCACCTCCGTGGATCTCAACAGCGTCAACGAGGTGTTGCACGGTGTCGGCGAACGGGCGATGCAGGACGACGAGCTGCGTGCGCTACTGCTGGACACGCCCCAGTTGATGGGGGTGGAGAGCATCGAGGTCGACACCGTCAACTTGCGGATGGTGGCGCGCACCCTGCCGGGCAAGCAGTACGAGGTCGGACGCCGGCTTCGCATCCTGATCATCGCCGCGCTGGCGGGCGCGGGCATCGCCACCCAGGATCACACCCCGACGGTGAGCAACATCAGCGCCACCGGCGACACGGTGAAGACCGACGCCGGGGTGCCCAGCCGATCGGAGCCGAAGCCGTGAGGATGCCGAGCCTGCAGAACTGGCGCAGATCGGACCGCCACTCACGCGCCTACATGTTCGGACGCCGAATCCGGGTGTCGACCTTCGGTCTGATCGTCGCGTTCATTGCACTGTTCTGGGTCTATGAGAATTTCGGGGTGCCCGCGCAGACGCCGCCACCGGCCAACCAGGTCGTCCCGCCAGGCTACGTGCCCGACCCCAACTACACCTGGGTGCCGCGAACGAACGTCGCACCCCGTGAACCGGCGCCCACCACGCCCACGCCCACGACGGCCACCACGACGACGACGACCACGACCGAGCCGCCGACCACGACGACCGAGCCGCCGACCCCGACGTCACCGGAGCCGCCGACCACCACGACACCAGGACCGATCGGACCGCTGGTGCCGTTCGGTCCGACGACGACTGTGATCGATCCGGACGGACCAGGCCCACTGGGGCCGCAGACCTTCACTCAGGCGCCCCCGACCACCGAGGTGGCACCGGGTCAGACGCCGACGACACTGCCACCGCCCTAGTGGCGGGGTGAGGCCAGGGTGCACCGCTACACTGGCGTGCCGTGATGATCACCCTCGACCGCGTCTCCAAGCAGTACAAGTCGTCGGCGCGTCCGGCGCTCGACAACGTGTCGGTCAAGATCGACAAGGGTGAGTTCGTCTTCCTCATCGGTCCGTCGGGCTCGGGCAAATCCACCTTCATGCGGCTGCTGCTTGCCGAGGAGAACCCGTCCTCGGGTGACATCCGGGTGTCGAAATTCCACGTCAACAAGCTCTCCGGGCGCCACATCCCGGGCCTGCGGCAGGTGATCGGCTGCGTGTTCCAGGACTTCCGGCTGTTGCAGCAGAAGACCGTCTTCGAGAACGTCGCCTTCGCGCTCGAGGTGATCGGCAAACGTGCCGACACCATCAACCGTGTGGTGCCCGACGTACTGGAGATGGTCGGTCTGTCCGGCAAGGCCAACCGACTGCCCGCCGAGCTGTCCGGTGGAGAGCAGCAGCGGGTCGCGATCGCTCGGGCGTTCGTGAACCGGCCGCTGGTGCTGCTGGCCGACGAACCGACCGGAAACCTGGATCCCGAGACCAGCAAGGACATCATGGACCTGCTCGAGCGGATCAACCGCACGGGCACGACGGTGGTGATGGCCACCCACGACCACCACATCGTCGACTCGATGCGCCAACGTGTCGTCGAACTCGAACTCGGCCGGCTGATTCGCGACGAACAGCGCGGCGTCTACGGAATGGACCGCTAAGTGCGCTTCGGTTTTCTCGTCAATGAAGTCCTGACCGGGCTTCGCCGCAACGTGACCATGACGGTCGCGATGATCCTCACCACGGCGATCTCGATCGGTCTGTTCGGCGGCGGCATGCTGATCATCCGGCTGGCCGACCAGTCGCGGGCCATCTACCTGGACCGGGTGGAGAGCCAGGTCTTCCTCACCAACGACGTGTCGGCCAACGATCCGACCTGTGACGCTGATCCGTGCCAGGCGCTGCGGCAGGCGATCGAGGATCGTGACGACGTCCGCTCGGTCCGCTTCCTCAACCGTGACGAGGCCTACGACGATGCCATCCGCAAGTTCCCGCAGTACAAGGACGTCGCGGGCCGAGATGCGTTCCCGGCTTCCTTCGTGGTCAAGCTCGACGATCCGGAGCAGCACCAGAATTTCGACGACGCGATCCGCGGTCAACCCGGGGTGCTCAACGTGCTCAATCAGAAGGACCTGATAGACCGGCTCTTCGCGGTCCTCGACGGCATCAGCAACGCGGCGTTCGCCGTTGCGCTGGTGCAGGCCATCGGCGCGGTGCTGTTGATCGCCAATATGGTTCAAGTCGCCGCGTACACCCGGCGCACCGAGATCGGCATCATGCGTTCGGTCGGCGCCACCCGCTGGTATACCCAGTTGCCGTTCCTGGTCGAGGCGATGCTTGCCGCACTCATCGGGGTGGTGATCGCGATCGTCGGACTGATTCTGGTGCGGGCGCTGTTCCTGGAGAACGCGCTCGACCAGTTCTATCAAGCCAACCTGATCGCCAAGGTCGACTACGCCGACATCCTCTACTACAGCGCGCCGTGGATGTTGTTCCTCGGCCTGGCGATGTCGGGCATCACGGCATACGTGACACTGCGGCTCTACGTCCGGCGGTAGCGATGGCCAAGAAGGGCAAGGCGCCCAAGGACAGCAACAACCAGATCGTCGCGACCAACCGCAAGGCGCGGCACAACTATTCGATCCTGGACACCTATGAGGCCGGGATCGCACTGGTGGGGACCGAGGTCAAGAGTCTGCGTGAAGGACAGGCCTCGCTGGCCGACGCGTTCGCCACCGTCGACGACGGCGAGATCTGGTTGCGGAACCTGCACATCCCGGAGTATCACCACGGCACCTGGACCAATCACGCACCGCGGCGCAACCGCAAGTTGTTGCTGCACCGCAGCGAGATCGACAATCTGCTGGGCAAGATCCGCGACGGCAACCTGACTCTGGTTCCGCTGTCGTTGTACTTCACCGGCGGGAAAGTCAAGGTGGAACTGGCGTTGGCGCGCGGGAAGCAGGCCCACGACAAGCGCCAGGACATGGCCCGCCGCGACGCCGAACGGGAGGTCACCCGCGAGCTCGGGCGCCGTGTCAAGGGCATGACCAGCTGACAGGCATCCTCAGCGCGCTGGTCGCAGCCCTCGGCTACGGCGTCAGCGACTTCGTCGGCGGTATCGCTTCGCGCCGGGTGGCCGCCCTGCGGGTGGTCATCGTCTCCTATCCGATGGCGCTGGTGCTGCTCGTGCTCGCCGCGATCCCGATGGGCGGGCATCTCAGCGCAGCGGCCGCGGGGTGGGGCGTCCTGGCGGGGCTGGTACAGGCCTTCGGGGTGTGGTGGTTCTACGCGGCGCTGGGGGCCGGTCCGATCGCGGTGGTGTCCCCGCTGACGGCGGTCCTGGTGGCCGGAATTCCGGTCCTGGTGGGCGTCGCGCTGGGGGAGCGGCCCAGCGCACTGGCCGGGCTCGGTGTGGTGCTGGCGCTAATCGCGGTGGTGCTGGTCAGTCGTGGCACCGAGGACCGGGACGCCACACCGCACCGGTTCACCCCAAAAGTCGCATGGCTGACGGTCGGCGCCGGGGTCGCGTTCGGGATGAACTTCGTGGTCCTGCACCGGGTTCCGCCCGAGGCAGAGCTCTGGCCGTTGGTGCTCGGCAGGCTGGCGGCGACCGCAGTGGTGGTGGTCGTCGCGCTGATGACCGCCAACCTCGTGCTGGAGCGCGGCCTCCCACTGCGACTGGCAGTGCTGGCCGGGGTACTCGACACCGCCGCGAACGTGGCGACGTTGCTGGCATTGCAGTCCTCGATGCTGTCTCTGGCCGGGGTGCTGATCGCGCTGTATCCCGCTGCGACGGTGTTGTTGGCGATTGTGGTGTTGCGGGAGCGGGTGAGGCCCTGGCAGGCGGTCGGCATGGTGTTGGCGCTCGGTTCCGTCGCGATGATCGCCACAAATTAGCTACCGTCGTCCCTGGGCGCCGCGATGGTCGGGCATACGGCGCGCCCTGGGAAGGAGACGCGTGGCAGTCGGGCGCTTGCGGCTCGTGACCGTCGCCGCGGTATCGCTGTTGGCGGTGGCCAACGCGTTCGCGTTCTGGGGAGACGAGCTGGCTCGCCGCGGCGAGGCGATACTGCAGGTGAGCACCAGCGCGGGGATGGCTGTTTGTGGCGTGGCGGCCGCACGGCAGGTGGCCGGCGCCGCGCGCTGGTGGCGGCTGCTGTTGGCAGCCGCGATCGTGGTCTGGATCTGCAGCCAGATGGCATGGTGGCGGGCCGGGGCCGACCTGGCGCCGGTGCCCGCGCGGGTGGCCTACCTGTCGCTGCCCCTGCTCGCGGCGGGGGCGATCGTCCTGCTGCTGCGGTCGGCCGGCGGGGTGACCGGGCCGCCGGACAGTCCGCTGCGCCCGCCCGCGGTCACGAACGCCCTCGACGGCGTCATCGCCGGTATCGCGTTCCTGATCCTGGTGGTCATGGGCGGGTTCGGCGCCGGTTCGACCGAGTCGCTGCCCCGGTCCGGCGTGCCGTCCGTCGAGGTGGCGTTCGCGGTGACCGAAGTGCTGCTGGTGGCGGCCGCGGTGGTACTCGCGATGTTCTACGAACCGGGACGGCCGTACCGGAAGAACTACCTGCTGCTGGCCGGCGGCATCCTCACCATGGCCGCCTCCGACCGGCTGGTCGCCTACCTGCGATCGGTCGGTGTGGACGGCGGGGACCTGTGGGGCGGAATCGGATTGATCGTCGGCCCGATGATCCTGGCGTTCGCCGTGCTGGACACGCCGGTGAACCACGATGCCGAGCCCGGCTCGGGGATCGACTGGGCGCAGCTGGTGCTGCCCTATGTCGGCTTTCTCGGTCTCGCGGTGTTGTTCGGATTTCACGTCCTGATCGGACGGCCGCTCGCACCGATCGCGGTGGTTCTGACGGTGCTGATGGTCACGTTGGTCGCCGTGCGCCAGGTGCTGGCGATGCGCTCTCAGAATCTGTTGACGCAGCGCCTCTACTGGGCCCAGCGCGGCCTGGCCTACCAGGTCCATCACGACCCGCTGACCGGGCTGCCCAACCGCATCCTGTTCGCCGCCCGGCTCGAGGAAGCGATGAAGCACGGTCGCTTCGTGTTGATCTTCGTCGACCTCGATGATTTCAAGGAGGTCAACGACCGGTTCGGGCACGCGGCCGGTGACGAGCTGCTGTACGCGGTCGGGGAACGGTTGCAGCGGTGCGTCACCGACGCGGACACCCTTGCTCGCGTCGGCGGCGACGAGTTCGCAATCCTGATCGTGGGCGAGGTCGAACAGCCCGAGGCGGTCGCCGAGCGACTACGGATCGCGCTGCGTGACCCATTTCCGGTGCACGGCTCCTCGGTGCGGGTGAAAGCGAGCATGGGACTGGTCCGCCCCGACCTCGACGGAATGCCCCAGACCTCCGACGATCTGCTGCGGCAGGCCGACATCTCGATGTACGCCGGCAAGCGGATGGGCAAGGACACCGCGGTGGTCTATCAGCCCTCCTCGGGTGTGGTCGTCGATTTTCCGACGATGCTGCGCAACGCCGACGGCGGGGCCCCGCTGGGATTCCGGCTGGTGTACCAGCCGATGGTGCGGTTGCCCGAGGGTACGCCGGTGGCGGTGGAGGCGCTGGCGCGATGGACGGCGCCCAACGGAATCGACATCTCCCCGGAGACGTTCGTGGCACTGGCCGAGGCGGCCGGCATGGGCGCTGACCTGGACGCTTTGGTTCTGGACCTGGCGTGTCGGGAAATTCACGGGACGGGACTGGATCTCGACATCCATGTCAACATCGGAGCGGCGCGGTTGGGCAACCCCGGCTTCGAACGTCAGGTGCGTCAGGTGTTGGAGCAGTATCGGATTCCCCGCGGCCGACTTGTGCTCGAGATCACCGAGACAGTGCCGATCGTCGACCTGGACCGGGCGGCTGCGCAGATGAACCGGCTGGCCGGGCTCGGCGTGAAGATCGCGCTCGACGATTTCGGCGCCGGGTTCAACTCCCTGGCCTACCTGCACCGCCTGCCGCTGCACATCGTGAAGCTCGACCGCAGCCTCGCCTCCGGCGGTGACCCTGCTCGGGATCTGACGCTGTACCGCTCGGTCATCGGTCTCTGCCGGGACCTGGGGTTGGAAGTGATGGCCGAAGGCATCGAATCGCAGGCGCAGTCCGAGATGGTGTTGCGTGCCGGCGCCACGTTGGCGCAGGGGCACCTGTTCGGTTATCCGGTGCCGGTCACCGAGCTCGCCGAGGTGATCGGCGAGGCCTGTGATCGGAGGCTCGCGCCCGCCGTGCCGACCGATCTGATGCAGCCGGATTAAATACTCGCTGGCCGATGTTGAAGAGGCCGGTAGTATGGAGTGTCCGCCGACGGTCGGCGGGTGTGCCGAAGTTTCACAGACAAGGGGCTGAACGGTATCGACTTCGCGCATCGAATCAAGGGAAGCGTGCCGGTGCAGGCAATTGACCACCGTAAGCGTCGTTGCAACCAATTAAGCGCCGATTCCAATCAGCGCGACTACGCTCTCGCTGCCTAAGCGACAGCTGGTCCGTCAGACCGGGAAAGCCCTCGACCCGGAGCCTGGCGTCATCTAGAGGGATCAACTGAAGAGTCCGGTCGCGGGACTCTTCGGGACACCAAACAGCGACTGGGATCGTCATCCTGACTTGTTCGCGTGATCAGGAGATCCGAGTAGAGGCATAGCGAACTGCGCACGGAGAAGCCTCGAGGGAATGCCGTAGGACCCGGGTTCGATTCCCGGCAGCTCCACTCGAATACCAGCTCAGGCCCTCGGGAAACCGGGGGCCTGAGCTTTTCTGGCTTTGTGTCCGGTCCGGCTAGGTCCCGACCGGCTCGGCCAGCCGCACCAGTCGGGTGGTGGAACTCTCGTCGAGTTCCACCACGTCCGCGCGGGAGCGCAGAAAGTCGCTGAACGAGCGGTATCCCAGCGACTTCTCGCTGAACGACGGATCCATCCGTTTCATCTGGGCTTTCACCGCGGAGTTGTGCAGCCACTCGACGTCGTCCTTTTCCAAACCGATCCGCAGCGCGCGGGTCAGCAGCCCGGTGGCCGCGGCCTGCGGGTCCGGTGTCTCGGCCTCGTCGGCGGTTTTCGACTTTCCCGCTCTCCCGGATCGTCGTCGCGGCGCCGGTGTGGAATCCACCGCTGCCGGTGCGGGCGGCGCCGGTATTCCGGGCAGCGCGTCGTAGGTGACGAACTCGTCGCACGCCGCGGCCAGCATTCGGCTCGACGATCCGGCCATACCGATGCCGACCACGTAGCGGCCGAGTCGCTTGCACCGCTGAGCCAGCGCGATGTAGTCGGAGTCGCCGGCCACGATGACGACATGGGTCAGGTCGGGCAGCCGGAACATATCCTCGACGGCGTCGACCGCGAGGCGGATGTCCGCGCCGTTCTTTCCGTAGGCCGCCGCCGGGAACAACTGCACCAGGTCGACCGCACGGCCCACCAGTTGTCCGCGGTAGTGGGCGTTGATATCGGCCGACCAGTCCGCATAGGCGCGGGTGAGCACCAGTGTGCCGAAGGACGAGGCGAAGTCGATGATGGCACCCACGTCGACGGTGGCGCGGGCCAGTCGGTCCGGTCCATCCTCGGGCGGCTTGGCCTTGTCCTTTTGAAACGAATTGCGCCCGTGTACCTGGTCGTACCGCGAGATGACGATGTTGTCGAAGTCGAGATACACCGCGACGCGGGCATCGCCGGAATCGGTCATGACGTTCAGTGTTGCCGACGCGTCGGCCGGCCGGCCGGGTTGGGGTGAATTACCGGTCTGGGCGCGCCGTCTCCGCCGATCGCGCACCATGGGAACAGTGAGTAGAGCCGGCGCGGGCGCAGAGCCTGCCAGACACACGGTGCTGGCCGACACCGACAGCAGTGCGTATCACTCGTTGAGACAGCGGCCGGTGACGCGGGCCGAGCGGTATGCGCTGGGCAAGAGCCTGCGCAAACGGGTGCCACGGCGGTCGCTGGCTGATTGGTCGCCGCCGCCCGACCGACCGGACCCGGTGCACCTCATCGAGGTCAGCCACCAGGGCAGGCTGGACCGTCTCGTCCCGGTCCGGGTGGGACGAATGATCGCATCCCCGTACGGATTCTTGCGCGGTACGGCCGTCGTGATGGCCGACGATGTGGCCCGGCTGCCCGCCACCGGCATCAGCCCGGTGGTGTGTGGCGACTCGCATCTGGGCAATTTCGGCTTCTACGCATCGCCGGAACGTGACCTGGTGATCGATCTCAACGACTTCGACGAGGCCCATCCAGGATGCTGGGAATGGGATCTGCGCCGCCTCGTCGCCAGCATCTGGGTGGCGGGGCGGCACAACGGCGCGGATGAGGACGACTGCGGGTCGGCGGTGCGCTCCTGCGTCACGGCCTACCGCTCGGAGTTGCGCAGGCTGGCCGATCAACCGCTGTTCTCCCGCTCCTTCACCCGGCTCGATGTCGACCGGCTCGAAGGCGAGGCCGAAGGACCACTGGCCGACGAGGTGCGACGCTCGGCACGGCGGGCACGCAACCGCACCAGTGATCGCGCTCTGCCGCGATTCACCCAGGAGGTCGGCGGGGTGCGCAGGATCGTCGAGGAGCCACCCCTGATCACCAGGTTGGGGCAGCGGGAAGCCGACGCGCTGGCGCGGGCGCTCGACGACTATCTGCCCACGCTGGCCACCCACTGGCGTCGGGTGCTCGGCGGCTACACCCTGGTCGATGTCGCGCACAAGGTGGTCGGGGTGGGCAGTGTCGGTCTGCGCGCGTATGTCGCTCTGCTGGAAGGGTCCTCGCCGGAAGATGTCGTGTTTCTCCAACTCAAGCAGGCGCGGCGCTCGGTCCTGGCACGTCACGTTCACGGCGAGTCGGCGTGGCATGCCCATCAGGGGCAACGCGTGGTGGAGTATCAGCAGGCGCTGCAAACGGTGAGCGATCCGCTGTTGGGGTGGACCACCATGGACGGCCTGCAGTACTACGTCCGACAGTTTCGCAACATGAAGGGCACCATCCCGCTGGACGCGATCGATCCCGCGGCGCTCGTCGATTACACCGGTGTCGTCGGGCAGTTGCTGGCCAAGGGCCACGCCAGGACCAGCGGAGCGTCCATGATCGCCGGCTACCTGGGTCGCTCGGAGCGGGTGGACGACGCGATGTGCGCCTTCGCCCGCCGCTACGCCGATCAGACCGAAGCCGACCACGCCACCCTGGTGGCAGCCGTCGAAGCCGGACGGATCCCGGTCGAGCGGGGCGCCTAGTCCCTGCGAGCGGTCACCGCGCGGAGGTCTCGGCCAGTTTCACCGCGGCGAAGTCCGCGGCCTGCAACACCAGACCGTCGGCGATGTAGCGGGCATGTGCACCGATGTCGTTGCCGGGCGAGCAGACGAAGTCGTTGGGCACACACAACTCGATCGTCTTGGGCTGATACAGCGTCCCGATCGTCACGGGTGGCTGATTGATCACGTCCATGAACCGGGGTGACGGGGTGCCCAGCAGCGTCACGGCCGCGACGTGGTCGGCGATGTCGGCCGGCATCGGCTGCGGCACCTCGGAGGCCGAAACCCCGTCTGGAATCAATTCCGTTGTCACGAAACCCATCACGGCCGCGCCCTGCGAGTAGCCACCGAGCACCAGCTTGGTGTCGGGGCACGTCATCGCCATCTCCTGCACCCGCGTGCTGGCGTCGGTGATGCCCTCGACCGCGGTGGGAAAATCAGGACTCGCCGGATAGTCGACGGCGTACACCCCGACCGTCTTGTCGCCGACCTTGTCCTGCAGATCGTCGACGAAGGCCTGACCCATGGCGCCCAACCCGGGGGCCTCGGTGGTGCCGCGGGCGAAGATCACCTCGACGTCCGGACATCCGGGACCGGCCGGAGCCGCGGCGACTGCTGCAGGCACACCGGGTCCGGGCGGTGCGGGCCCGGGCGCCGGACCCGCACCGACAGGCCCGGGTGACGCAGGTGGCGAAGGCGGCGGCAGATCGGGCTGCGCAATCGCCTGCGGCGCAACAAGAAACACGAAAATCGAGCAAACACCGGTGGCGACGGCGGAGCGTCGCAAACCGATTAGATGATCTGACAACCCCACGGTTCGATGTTCGCACAAATGGCAGGGGAGGGCACGTTCAGCGCGGGCCGGCGTGCGCACGGGGTCGCCGAGCGCCAGTCGACTGCGTCAGTCGACGGTTCAGTCGACAGGGTTGGTGCGGGGCACGATGAGTGGATCGGCCGGGGTGAACGGAAACCGGGGCAGATCGTCGATATGGGTGTCGAACGCGGCCGACAGGACTTCGCGCGAGTAGGCGCTCGCTGACGCGCGGTAGCCGATGTCGGCGGGGAAGGGCTGATCGAAGAAGATAAGGAAGTGCCACTCGTCGGTGCCGATGTTCTCGATGTGGTGCGGATAGGCGCGCGGGATGAAATACATGTCGCCGGTGCTCATCGTCCAAGTGTCAAGTGTGCCATCAGGATTCATCACCGTCATCCGGGCGTCGCCGTGCTGCACATAGCCCATCTCCGCGGTGACGGGATGCCAATGGGGTTCGCGCATACCTTCTTCGGCGACCCGAAGCGAGTACATCGAGATGTCCTTGAGCACCGGCCAGAACTGGTCACGCGCGAATCGGGCGTTGCCGCTGACGTAGTTGAGTCCGGGGGCCTGCGCCTCGATGTCGAATTTGTGCGGGTTGCCGAAGTACGCCACGGCCGGGATGTCCGGCGCGCCGGTGCGCGCCGCGAGCTTGTGATCGGTGGTGTCGCGACGGATCTCGGCGAAATCGGAAGCAGGCAGGTCGTAGGTGTTGCCGAGCACCGCGTCGGAGAATGCCCCCAGCGTCGCGCCCAGGCCGAAGTCCTCGGGGCGCTCACTGCGGAAGGCGATGATGAACTCGGCGACATCCTCGCCGATGTTCTCGATGTGGTGCAGCGAGCCGGATGCGGCATGGAACATTTGCCCCGCGGTGACGATGAACGAGGAGAAGCTGCTGTGGTCGTCGAGGACCGAGACCAACGCGGTGCCCGACGCGCAGTAGGTGAGTTCGTTGGCGTTGGCGTGCCAGTGCGGGGTACGCATCGCGCCCGGGTTGAGCAGCAGCCGTTTGATGGAGAGGCCTTTGAGGATGGGCAGATTGTCGGCGGTGACGCGGCGTATCGAGCCGAGGTCTGATTCCTCGACGATCTCCCCGTCGCGCAACGAGGCGGTGTGGCTGCTGCGCACAGTGGACGTGGTCACGATGGTGTCTCCCTCGGCTCGAGAATCTGCTGCAGGTGACTCTGCTCTACCGGCGCGGTGCTGTCATTGCGGTTGACGGGTTCATCGCACTACCTGCTGGCGGTAAGGCACGTGACGTCGAGGTGAGCTTCGACTCCCCGGGATCGGTGTCGTTGCGGTTTGCCTCCGGTCAGACCCGCGGCGTGAGGCAGAATTGCATCGGTGACGAACCCGCCGCACCGCCCCGGACCGCCCGGCCGGCGCGGCCGCGACGATCCCGCGACCCGACGGCTGCCGCGCGCGCAGGGGCCCGACGCTCGCACCGAGCGCATTCGCGCGCGACCACCGGACGCAGTTCCCACCGAGCAGTTCCGTCCGCCGCATCCTCCACCACCGCCGCGCTCTGGCCCTCCACCACCGCCGCCGCGCGTGCGCCCCGAGAACGCCGCTGTGCCGCGGGACCTCCGGGGCCGACGCCGCGGCGTCTTGGCGAACCGGCAGATGATCGTGCTGCTCGCCGTCATCGCGGTGGCAGTGCTCGCCGGTGGGTTCGCCGGTGCCGAGTTGTACGCACGTCACCGCGCGGACGCGGTCCTGGTCGATATCGCCGAGTGCATCGTGCAGGACGGCGCGACGATCTCCTACGGGGTCGACCCGCCGTTCCTGTGGCAGCACCTCACCGGCCACTACACGAACATCTCGGTGCGCACCGCGGGAGACCGGGTACAGGCCGCGGAGGGTATGACCGCTGACGTCACGCTGCGAGACGTGCGGCTGCAGGGCACTGCGACGTCGAAGGGCACCATCGGATCGCTGACCGCGACGCTGACCTGGACCGCCGACGGCATCAAGGACACGGTCGCGGCCAACCTGCCCGGCATCGGCAGCCTGGTCACCGGTGTCAGCGCCGATGCCGCCGCGGGAACCATCGTCCTGGATGCCGGCGGTTCCAGCGTCACCGCCAAACCCGTTGTCGCCGGCGGCGATTTGAACCTTGAGGTGCTCGAGGTCAACGGACCCCTCCCGAAGGTCGCCGTGCAGGACGCTTTGGATGACCTGACGCAGCGGCTCAACGACAATTACCCGCTGGGCATCGAGGCTGACAGCGTCGAGGTGACCGATGGCGCGGTGGTCGGGACGTTCTCCAGCCGGGACGCCTCGATTCCGCGTGAGGACGCCAATGTCTGCTTCGCGCGGCTCTGAGCCGACAATTCGTCACACCCGTTGCTGCACATGTTCGGCGACCCACTGGGCCGCCAGTTTGACCAGCCCGGACTGTGGATAGCGCACGTGAGCGGTGAAGTCCTCGCCGCGGGAGCACACCGGGTCGCCGGTGTTGCACAGGTCGGCGGTGCGCGCGCCGAAGTCCGGGCTGAGGATGGTCAGCGGCCGGCCCAGCCGTGTCGAGGGGTTGCCGAACACCGCGATGGCTGCGACACGCGGGATGACCGTCGCCGGCAGCGGTGCGGTATAGCCCAGGCCGGCGATGGGTGCGGTGGCGACGACGTCGATGACGGCGGCACCCTGCGAGTAGCCGCCCAGCACGATCTTGCTGTCCGGGCACGTCGCGGCGACGGCCTGCACTCGTCTGCTGGCGTCATTGGCGCCGGTGGCGACCTGCAGGAAGTCCCAGGATGCGGGATATCTGACGGCGTAGGCGCCGATGGTCTGGTCCCGCACCATCGGTCGGAGCGTGTCGACCAGTGCCTTACCCACGACGCCGAGCCCGGGCGGCTCGTCGGTGCCCCGGGCGAACACCACCTCGATGTCGTGGCAGTCGGCGGCCGCGGCGGTCGGTGCCCCGAGAACCGTCAGGGTCGCGCACGTGGCGACCACGGCGGCTGTCGCGACGCGCCCGCAGGCGCGCCGAACTGTGGTGTCGACACTCACAGGGCCTCTCCTTGACCTGGGGATGATCGAGTATGACCGCAGACGAATACCCATCCGTCACAATTTTCACTCAAGTAACGGGGCCGCTCAGCCGGCGTCGCAGCTACCGGCGCATGGCTCAGTCCTGGATCGCCTTGGCGATCGCGACATACCGGGTCAACCTGTCTGCGGACAGCTGATTGCCGGACAACAGTTCTCGCGTCGCGGCGAACATCACGCGGATCAGGGTCGCGGCCCGGGCGCGGTCTTCGTCCAGACCTGTCGCGTCGACCAGCATCCAGAAGCGGCGTCGGATTCCCTCGCGGACCTCCGGGACGATCTCAGTCCAGCGGTGCCACAACATGGGGGCCAACTCGAAAGATGGATCACCGTTCAATGGCTGCGGCGAGATGGCCGCCCATGCTCCGCGGTCGGTGGCGAGCACGTTGCCGTAATGCAGATCGCCGTGCAACACCGCGCCCGGCCGCCGCCCCGGCTCGGCGGCCAGTTCGCGACCCAGGCCTGCGGCCTGCTCGGCGAGCCGGTGCGGGATCGGTGCGCTGCGCGGGAGCCGGTCGAGCTCGTCGGTCCACTGGGCCACCTGATCGATCAGCGACGGCAGCTGCGGCATCGCGGGGACGTGCAGTCGGGTGTGCAGTTCGGCGACGATTGCGCAGGCGTCGGTGTCGGACAACGCGGCCAGCGTCGGTGCCCGTAAACGTTCGAGCAGCACCGTTCGGGTGGGCGGATCGGCGCGCAGCAGACGCGCCGCCCCGTTGCCGGCCCAGCGCCGCAGCACGAGATGCTCGTGCTCCCCGGGGGTGTCGAGCCGGCCGACCTTCAGTATCGCCGCCATGTTCTGCTCGGTGAGCACCGGAATCACCAGAGAGTGACCACCCACCCGGACCGGTCCGTCGGTGCGAAGCTGCCACCGCTGCAGATGACCGCGCAGTACGCCGTCGAGGTCAGGGTGTGGCTCAATCATCGAATCCGTTGCGCGCCGATCATGTCGCCGATCGTTGATTCGTCTGCTGCTCGGCAGCATGGTCCTCGATCGCCTTGCCGATCGCATGCGCGGCCTGGTCGACGAATGTGCGGCCGCTCCCGGTCACCCAGTTCCGGGAGGCCACGGGTCCACGAAGCTGCCCGGTGAAATGCGGAATCACGTACTGCGCGAACAGTTCGTAGCTGCGAGATTTCGCCGCGGGCGCAGCCCAGTCGTGGTCGAAGAGCAGGAACGCGCCGAATCCTCCGTTGCTGGCATCGACCAGTTCCTCGATCTTGGCGATGGCGTCCTCGGGGGTGCCGATCACGGCGAACCCGGTCGCGTGATTGTTCGCGATGATCTCTGCCGGGGTGTCGCCCTGCACGGGACCGGCGGGCAGGATGTGTGAGAAGTATCGGGAGAACTCCGCTATCCCGTATTCCACCTCACGTTCGGCCTGTTCGCGGGTCTCGGCCAAGTGCATCGGCCCCACCAGCCGCCACTTCGACCGGTCAGCCACGTGTCCATGGTGGTGGGCCACCTCCTCCCAGGTATTCCAGTGTTGGGCAAGCAGATCCATGCCCTGCCTGGCGGTGGCGGCTATCGAGAGCATCCCGATCCCGTGCCGTCCCGCGCCGCGCGGACCGGTAGGGGAGAACGACGCCGCGACCGCGATGTCGAAACACGGTTGGCTGTACGGGCTGAGCTGAAGGCGCGCATCCCGCAGCGTGAACCCGTCGGTGTGCATGGTGACGGTCTCGCCGCGCAGCAGACGCACGATCGCGTCCAGGCACTGCTCCATGCGCGGCCGCTGTTCGTCGGCGGGGATTCCCAGCATGTGTGCGTCCGAAGTGAGCTGTCCCGGGCCGCAACCCAGCATCACGCGCCCCCTGGTGAGGTGGTCGAGCAGCACCATGCGGTCCGCGAGCATCAGCGGATTGTGATACGGCAGCGAACTGACCCCGGTGCCGAGCTTGATGTGCTTGGTGCGTTCGGCTGCGACACCGATGAAGACCTCGGGAGAGGCGATGATCTCGAACCCGGCCGAGTGGTGTTCACCCACCCACGCTTCGTGGAAACCCAGCCGGTCCATCGCCACGATCAGATCGAGGTCGCGTTCGAGCGCCAGAGTGGGGTTCTGTCCGACGGGGTGAAACGGGGCCATGAAGTTTCCGAAGCGCATCTACCCATTCTGTCCGGCCGCGCGTCCCGCAGCGGGAGTTTCCGCGTGAGATCGCCCGACGAGCGGGTACCTGCGTGGTCAGCCCGCACCGTCGGGAAAGGGGGGAAATGTCCGACGTCACCGCGGAGGCATCCGCCGCGCCGACACGCTTGGCGCGCAGGATCACCGGTCCGCTGCTGTTTTTGTTCATCCTCGGCGACGTGCTCGGCGCGGGCGTCTACGCGCTGATGGGAGAGTTGTCCGCCGAGGTGGGCGGGGTGCTGTGGGCTCCGCTGGTGGTGGCGATGCTGCTGGCGCTGCTCACCGCCGGTTCGTATGCGGAACTGGTGACGAAGTATCCGCGTGCCGGTGGGGCGGCGGTCTTCGCCGAACGCGCCTTCGGCAAGCCGCTGATCGCCTTCCTGGTGGGCTTCAGCATGCTGGCGGCGGGTGTCACCAGCGCCGCAGGTCTGGCGCTGGCCTTCTCCGGTGACTATCTCGCCACGTTCGTCGACATCCCGGCACAGGTGGCAGCACCGATCTTCCTGGTCCTCATTGCCTGCCTCAACGCGCGAGGCATCAGCGAATCGCTCAAGGCGAACGTCGTGATGACGTCGATCGAGCTGACCGGTCTGGTCATCGTCATCGCGGTGGTGGCGATGATGATGGGGCGCGGCGACGGCGACCTGTCCCGGGTCGGGGAGTTTCCCGATGCCACCGCCCCGGGCCTGGCCGTCCTCGGCGGCGCCATCCTGGCCTACTACTCGTTCGTCGGGTTCGAGACCTCCGCCAACGTCGTGGAGGAAATCAGAGATCCGAGCCGGGTGTATCCGCGGGCATTGTTCGCCGCGCTGCTCACCGCGGGTGTGGTGTACGCGCTGGTCGGCCTTGCCAGTGCCATCGCGCTGCCCCCCGAAGAACTCGCGGAGTCCTCAGGTCCGCTGCTCGACGTGGTGGCCGCCTCGGGGGTGGCCATCCCCGACTGGTCTTTCAGCCTCATCGCTCTGGTCGCCGTCGCCAACGGGGCGTTGTTGACGATGATCATGTCGAGCCGGCTGACCTACGGGATGGCCGAGCAGGGTCTGTTGCCGGACGTGCTCGCCCGCGTGCTGCCGAACCGGCGCACGCCATGGGTCGCCATCGTGGTGACGACGGTGGCGGCGATGCTGCTCACGCTGACCGGTGACCTGTCCACGCTCGCCGAGACCGTGGTGTTGCTGTTGCTGTTCGTGTTCCTGTCGGCCAACATTTCGGTTCTGGTGCTGCGGCGCGACCGTGTCGACCATGACCACTTCCGGGTCTGGACCCTTGTACCCGTCCTCGGCGTCGCCTCGTGCGTGCTGTTGATGACCCAGCAGAGCGCCCAGGTGTGGCTGCTGGCCGCTGCCCTGCTGACAGTCGGAGTGGTGCTCTACGTTGTTGAGAGAAGATTGGTCGTCGAGAGAAGATTTGGTCGTTAAAACCGCCGCGTTGACCCCGCCCCCGGACACATGACCGCTGCGCGGCCATCGCGCCGGTCCGGTACGGCCCGGTCCGGTATGTGGTGCCCGGGTGCTCAGCGCTTGGTTGCCGTCACCAGCAGGTACTCCGCGTCGTAGACGGCGCGACCCGGCTGATCGGATCGGTTCCACTCCTGCAGGAAGGTCAGGAAATCGCGGTCCAGAGCCGCAACCCGCTCGGGATTGTCGGCGTTGAACCGGTACACCGCGATGGTCGGCCCGTAGTGAGACTTCCAGTACTCACGAAAGTCCAGCGGTGTCGGACACCGTTGCATCCGGACCGTCTCGCGCTGCAGCGTGAGGTCGGTGACCCTGTCCCCGAACAGTTCCCGCACGTGGTCGACGTTGCCCCACAGCGGCGCCGGGCTGCTGCCGGGCGGCGGTGGCGCGGCGTACGGTTTCATGGTCGCGAAGAGGTTGCCGATGAAACCCTCGGGCGTCCAGTTGATCAAACCGATGGTGCCGCCCGGCCGCGTCACCCGGATGAGTTCGTCTGCGGTCGCCTGGTGGTGTGGCGCGAACATCGCACCCACACAAGACATCACGACGTCGAAGTCGTCGGCCGCGAACGGCATCGCTTCGGCGTCGGCCTGCACCCACTCGAGTTCGACTCCGCGTTGCGCGGCGACTGCCCGGCCGGCCTCGAACAGTTCCGGGGTCAAGTCGGCGGCCACGACCGAGGCTCCCCGCGCCGCAGCCGGGATGGCCGCGTTCCCCGAGCCTGCGGCGACATCCAACACCCGCTGGCCCGCGCGGATCCCACAGGCGTCGACCAGACGCGGCCCCAGCGCCGCGATGAGTTCCGCGGCCACCGCGGGATAGTCGCCGGAGGCCCACAGGGCTCGGTGTTTGGTCTTGAGTTCGCCATCGGCGTCCCGGTCGCCGACGACGCCGATATCTGTCGTGTGCATTCTCGTTCCTCGCATCTCCTCGATGGCGGTGCCACGATCGCACCGGCCGGTTGTTCGAACCGTCCCATCCGGGGTTGCCGCGCCACATCGGGGATGACTACCTATCTTTCTATCTTTGTCCCCATTGACCGGCGTCCCATTGACCGGCGTCCCATTGACCGGCGTCCCATCGACCGGTGCCGGCAGCGACTCAGCGCAGAATGCCGACCTCCCGGGCCCGCCGCACCGCGTCGCGGCGCCTGGTCACCTCGAGCTTGGTGAGTATCGCCGACACGTGATGATCGACCGTCTTGACCGACAGGAACAACCGTTGGGCCAGTTCGGCATTCGTCAGGCCCGCCCCGAGCAGGTGCAACACCTCCACCTGGCGTGCGGTCAGCCCGGCCGGGTTCGACAGCGTGGACGCGCGCCGGGGACGGGGCACCGCGATCGCGCCTCCCGCGCGCAGGTCGGCGCGCACCTTGGCCGCCACTGCCTCGGCGCCCAGACGGTCGAGGCTGTCGAGGGCGTCTCGCACGGCCGCCGGCTCCGCAGACTCGACCAGCGCGAGCGCCGCCTCGTAGGGCATCAAGAGCCGGCGAAACGACGCCGCGGCGGCGTGGTGGTCCCCGGCTGCCACAAGCGCGTACGGCTCGGCAAGATCCGTCGCGCAGTCAGCCGGGTAATCCGCCGCGCAGCCGACCGTGCGGTGAGCGGGGGGATCCTTGACGGCGATGCGGCGCAACCACATTCCCAACTCACCGCGTGACCATTGCAGACCGGTCTGCGGCGCGTCCCGCAACAACGACCGGCATTGCGGCAGCCGCGGGTCGTCGACTCCGGTGAGCCATACTCGTTCGGCGATCGCCGATGCCACCGGCAACACCCGCACCAGTTCGCCGAACCGGCAGGCCAGCTGCCAGGCCTCATCGATGCCACCGTCGTCGTCACCGTTGCGCCGTAGTGCCACCAGACCGCGGATCAGCAGCGGCCAGGTCCGGGCCAACGGGGCGCTGGGGCTGCCCAGCACGGCGTCGGCGTCAGCCGTTGCAGCCTCCCAGTCTCCGACGAGCAGATTGAGCCGGCTGCGCGACCCGAGTTGTACCATGCGGCAGATCGGCAGATCGTGCTCGATCATCAACGGGATGCTGGCATCCAGCAGTGCGGCTGCCGCGCGGAGACGTCGCTGTTCGACGTCAAAATACGTCAGATTGGTATAACCCCCCGAATACGTCTCATCGATATGCCTTGGGCCCGCAGATAGTTCAGACAACAGCTGGTCACGCGCACCGCTCCTGCCGGTCAGAATGTCGCAGTAGTACCCGATCAGGCGAACGCGCACCGAGAGTCCGGGATCGGCCGCCGCACCGGCGATTTCACCTGCCCGGTGCAGCGCCGCGGCAGCCTCGGCGACCTGGCTGGACTGGACCGCCAGGAAAGCTTTCATCGAGAAACTGTGCCCGAGCTGGCGCGCCCGGGCCGGATCATTCTGGGCGCCGGCGTCATCGAGTGCCGCGATCGCGGCGGCCACATGCGCGTCGGCGGCGGCCCGATTGCCGCTGTACCACTCGTAGACCGCCAGTGAATGATGATTGGCGCTGACGGCGACGGGTGCGCGCAGCTGCCGGCGGATCCGCATCGCGCGACGGCACGCGCCGATCGCGTCGTCGAGACGATCGGTCAGATAGTACTCGTCGGCCAACTGTTCCAGCAGCTCTGCCTCGGCGTCCTCGCCGAGCAGACCACCTCGCTCCAGTGCGATCTGGAAGAAATCGCACGCCTGGGTGTGGGCGCCCGACCGTGCCGCGGTCCGGCCCGCCTCGGCGGCGGCGACCGTGATCAACGCGCGGTCCCCGGCGCCGAGCGCGTGATGGGTCAGCACAGCGGGGTCCTCGTCGCCGGCGTCGCGGTGAGCGCGCAGCAGCCGGCGATGCAGTGCCGGTTCGGCGCCGGGCGCGATGACCCCGGCGATCGCATTCCGGCACAGGTCGTGGCGGAACGCGACCCCACGCGAGTCGCGACGGATCAGCTTGGCCCGGTGCAGACGCTCCAGCACGGGCACCGACACCCCGAGCGCGGCCAGCAGATGATCGCCGAGGGCACCCGGTGCGCAGGTCAACAAGCTCAGCAGCTCCCAGGCCGCGGGATCCAGATCGGCGGTGCGGGACAGGATCGCGTCGCGCACGGTCGCCGGCAGGTCCGTGCCGTCGTGGTCGAGCATCTCGCACACGAAGAACGCATTACCCCCGGTGAGCCGGTGCAGCCGAGCGGCGTCGACGTCGCGGTCACCGGCCAGCGCCTCGATCGCCGCCACGCTCAGCGGCGCGACGGTCAACGTCCGCCCGTGCGGCGAACGGGCGACGTCGCCGAGCAGGCCGCGCAACGGATGGGTGACGCTGAGCTCGTCATCGCGCAGCATGCCGATGGTGAGCAGGTGCGACTGCGCAGCGCGGCGCAGCAGAAACCGCAACAGGTCGACGGTGCCCTGATCGGCCCACTGCAGGTCGTCGAGAATCAGCACCGAAGGCTGCCCGCGCAGGTCGTCGAACACCGCCGCGTAGATGTCGTACGGCTGAGCGCCGCTGCTGAGGTAGTGCCGGGTGTGAGCATTGAAACTGGACGCGAGGTCGTGCAGCGGGCCCAACGGCCTCGGGGTGGACAGCGGATCGCAGGCCCCCCACAGCACGCGGGTGTCCGCTGCCAGCCCGGCGACGAATGCCTCGACGAACGCCGTCTTACCCGCGCCGGACTCACCGCGCACCAGCACCCCGGCGCCACACCCGGCGCGTGCAGCCACCGCTCGGGCCGCAAGCTGCTCGAACTCCTGCGCGCGCTCGGTGAGCGTCACCCACCGATGTTATCCCAGCGAGGCCGCAGACCTGCTGTTCTGTATGCGCGCCGGTGACAAGTGGAATAATGCGGCCATGCCGCGCGCCGTCAGCTCGTCCGACCTCGAATCAGGCGAGTCGCGACGGACCGGTGGCGATCTGCGTGCCGGCAGCTTCCGGTTCTGGTTCCTCGGGCAGCGCTGGGAATGGTCCGACGAGGTGACCCGCATGCACGGCTACGAACCGGGTGCCGTCACCCCCACCACCGAACTGCTGCTGGCGCACAAGCATCCCGATGACCGTCGCCACGTCCAGGAGCTGCTCGATCAGGCCCTGCACGCCGGTGGTGCCTTCTCCAGCAGACACCGCTTCATCGACACCCAGGGCCGAGAGCACACCGTTTTGGTGCTGGCCGACCGGATGATCGATGACGAGGGAGCTGTGGTCGGTACCGAGGGCCATTACGTGGATCTCACCGAGACACTCGATCAGGCCCGCCGAGACGTCCTCGACACTTCGCTGCCGGACCTGTTCGCCACGCGCGCGGCCATCGAACAAGCGAAGGGCGCCTTGATGCTGGTGTACCGGGTTGACGCCGAGCAGGCCTTCGAGCTGCTGCAGTGGCGCTCACAACAGACCAACGTCAAACTGCGGTCGCTGGCCGCCCAGATCGTCGCCGAGTTTCCCCAGGTGCAGCTGGCCCAGGACGATCTGCGCAGGCAGTTCGACCACCTCCTGCTGACCGTGCACCAGCGCGTCGGGTGACGGTCACCGCCGGCGTGAGACCCTTGGACATCATGCAGGACGTGCACGACCGTGCGGTGGTGCTGCACGTGCGGGGCGAAGTGGATTCCGGCAGTGTCGGACAACTCGCCGAAGCCCTGCGGACCGCGGTGGCCGCGGCGGCCGCGCATTCGGTCCAGATGCTGATCGTCGCACTTGACGATGTGACCTACTTCGGCAGCGCCGGCCTGAACGCCCTGCTGGACTGCGCCGAGAGCGGCCGCGTCGACGGTGTCGCGGTGCGCGTGGTGGCCGGTAATGCCGAGGTGATCCGTCCCATCCAGGTCACCAAGTTGGACAAGGTCCTGCGTCCGCACCGCACGGTGGCCGACGCCCTGGCATCGACCGAAGGTCTGTGATGAGCGGCGCCGACAACGAAGCTTCTTCGCCTGCAGCCGTTTTCGCCGACGGTGGTGAGGTCGGCCGCGACCACGCCAAGGTGGACTGGGCGAGCACGCCGCTGGGGCCGCCGAACCGGTGGCCACAAAGCCTGTTGACGGCGGTCAGCATCCTGCTGACGTCACGGTTCCCGATGTGGATGGCATGGGGGCCGGATCTGACTTTCTTCTGTAACGACGCGTATCGGCGGGACACGCTGGGACGGAAATACCCCTGGGCCCTGGGCCTGCCGGCACGCGAGGTGTGGGCCGAGATATGGGACGACATCGGGCCCCGGATCGAGCGGGTGTTGTCCACCGGCGAGGCGACGTGGGACACGGCGTTGCTGCTGTTCCTGCGCCGCGCCGGATACACCGAGGAGACCTACCACACGTTCTCCTACAGTCCGCTGCGAGACGACGGCGGCCGTGTGGTCGGCATGCTGTGCGTGGTCAGCGAGGACACGCTGCAGGTCATCGGGGAGCGGCGGATGGCGACGCTGCGGGATCTCGGATCCGATCCCAGCCTGGTGCGCGCCGAGGACGACATCCTGCGCTTCGCCGATCAGCAACTGGCCCAGAACCTGCGTGATCTACCCTTCACCCTGACCTACCTCTTCGACGAGGACGGGTCGGCGCGACTGGCGGGCACGAGCGGCATCACGGCCGGCCATCCGGCCGTTCCGGACCGGCTGGATCCCGACGGCGACGGCCTCTGGCCGGTCGCGGAGCCGGCACGCGGCGAATCAGTGCTGGTCGACCTGGACAGTGACAGCTATCCGGCCTTGCCGACCGGGGACTGGCGCGACCCACCGGTGCACGCTCTGGTGGTCCCGTTGCTGCAGCAGGGTGGGTCACCGAGCGGGTTCCTGGTCGCCGCGCTCAACCGCTACCGGTTGCTCGACGACAGCTACCGCGGCTTCGTCACCCTGGTGGCGGGGCACATCGCCGCGGGCATCGGGCTGGCCCGGAGCTATCGCGCCCAGCAGCGCAGAGCCGAGGAGCTCGCCGAGCTCGACCGTGCCAAGACCACCTTCTTCTCCAACATCAGCCACGAGTTCCGGACCCCACTGACGCTGATCCTGGACCCGGTCGCCGAACTGCGCCGGGACGAGGGTGTCGACGAGAGTACACGTCAGGAACTGGACGTGGTGTGGCGCAACGGGTTACGTCTCACCAAGCTGGTCAACACGCTGCTGGACTTCTCTCGGATCGAAGCCGGCCGCACGCAGGCCCGTTATCAGCCGGTCGATCTCGCGGCACTGACCGCCGAACTGGCCAGTGTGTTCCGGTCCGCCATCGAACGCGCCGGCCTGGTTCTCGACGTCGACTGTGCACCGCTCGGCGAAGCGGTCTTCCTCGATCGGGACATGTGGGAGAAGGTCATCTTCAACCTGCTGTCGAACGCGCTGAAATTCACCTTCGACGGCACGGTGTCGGTGCGGGTGCGCCGAGAGGGCCACCACGCCGTCGTCACAGTGGTCGACACCGGAACCGGCGTCCCGGCCGACGAGATGCCCCGGCTGTTCGAACGTTTCCACCGGATCGAGAACGCCAGGGCACGGTCCAACGAGGGCAGCGGTATCGGGTTGGCTCTGGTCAAGGAACTGATCAGCCTGCACGGCGGTTCGATCGACGCCGTCAGCGCCGAAGGTCGGGGGACCGCCTTCACGATCCGGCTGCCGTTCGGCACTGCGCATCTGCCTGAGGATGCGATCGCGCCGGCGGGTGGCCACCGCGGCGGGGTCGGCGGCGCCGACGCCTACGTCGAGGAGGCGTTGCGGTGGATACCGGTCGACATGGACGGATCTGTGCCTGAATCCGATGACACCTCAACGGATCTGACCTTGCATGCGGCGGGTGCGACTCAGCCCACCCGGGTGTTGATCGCCGACGACAACGCCGATATGCGCGAGTATCTGACCCGGCTGTTGCGTTCCGACGGCTATCGAGTGGACGCTGTCGTCGACGGTATGGCGGCCCTGGAGGCGGTTCGCGCCGGTGCGCCCGACATCGTGATCAGCGACGTCATGATGCCGCGTCTGGACGGCCTCGGGCTGGTGGCGGAGTTGCGCGCCGACCGCCGCACCTCCGCGGTTCCGGTGCTGCTGTTGTCCGCGCGGGCCGGCCAGGAAGCCTCGATCAGTGGCCTGCGGGCCGGCGCCGACGACTACCTCGTCAAACCGTTCGCCGCCGCCGAACTGCTGGCACGGGTGCGGGCGAACGTCGAACTCGCGCGGTTGCGGGAACATCACGCCCGATGGCGCTCGGCCTTGATCGACTCCCTTCAGGAGGCGTTTTTCATCTGCGATGACGAGGGCGCCGTCGTCGAGATCAACCCGGCGTTCACCGACATCCTGGGCTTCGACGCGACCGGGCTGCCGTACCGGCCCGATCACCCGTGGTGGCCGTCGGTGGACACCGATCCCGAGGCGTACCGGCGGGGCCGGGAGGCGTTCACCAGCCTGCTGTCGGAGCCGCACGGCACTCTCAGTTCGGTGCCGGTGACCCATCGGGACGGGCATCAGCTGTGGGTGGCGATGACCTTCACCCGCGCCGAGGACCCCGACACCGGTCGTGACGTCGTGGTCGGTACGCTGCGCGACGTCAGCGCCGAGCACTACGTGGTGCAGCGGGAGACCGCGTTGGCCGCACTGAACGAAAAGCTCTCCCAGGCAGACACTCTCGACGACGCGGTGGCCGCGGCAGCCGAGGAGTTCGCCCGCGTGTGGGCGGCTCACCGGGTCATCGCCGTCACGTGGCCCGGCGGTGACGAGCCGGCGGTGCGCGGTGCGGACCCGGATGTGGTGTGCATCGGAGAGCCCGCCGGCTGGAACGATCTGTCGCCGCGCACCCGCGACGGGATCACCGCGTTGCGCAACGACGAGTTCCTCGATCCGGACACGTCCACGGCCGGGGCGGCCGGGGTGGCCCTGCAGCATCCGCGCGGTGTGCTCGTGATGTACATCGAACTGTCCGAGCAGCGCCGCTTCACCGCCGACGATCACACCCTGCTCACGGTGCTCGCCGGCCGCCTCGGTCAGGGTCTGCAGCGGGTCCACCAGATCGACCAACAGCGCGAGACCGCGCTCGCGCTGCAGCACGCCATCCTCGGACCGTCACTGTCGAGCGGTTTCGCCGTGCGATATCAGCCGGCCACCAGTCCGCTGCAGGTGGGCGGAGACTGGTACGACGTGGTGAACCTCGACGACGGACGGATAGGGCTGATCGTCGGTGACTGTGTCGGACACGGCCTGGCGGCGGCAACGATCATGGGACAGCTCCGCAGTGCCTGTCGCGCGTTGCTGCTGGAGCACCCCAGCCCGGCGGCCGCGCTCTCGGCGCTGGACCGCTTCGCCGCGCGGCTGCCCGGCGCGCGGTGTACGACCGCGTTCTGCGCGGTGCTCGACCCGCAGACGGGCGCGCTGGTCTATTCGTGCGCCGGTCACCCACCCCCGATCCTGGTTTCCGCGGACAAGTCGACCCGACTATTGGAAGGCGCGCGGGCGACACCGCTGGGGCTCAAGACCCCGCCGCACCGCACCGAAGCGCGGGAGACGATGCCGCCGCGGGCCACGTTACTGCTGTACACCGACGGGCTGGTCGAACGGCGCCGGGAATCGATCGACGACGGTATCGCCAGGGCCACCGACGTCGTTCAGGCCAATCGGGCCACCGCGCTCGACGAGCTGGCGAACGCGATCATGGCCAAGCTCGCCCCGACCGACGGCTATCACGACGACGTCGCACTGCTGCTCTACCGTCAGCCCGCCCCGCTGGATCTCGAACTGGCCGCCGACGTCGCAGAGTTGGCGGCCAGTCGCACCGCGCTGCGTGACTGGCTGACCAGGGTGGGCGTGCCGCAGGAACAGGCGTTGGATGTGCTGATCGCCGTGGGGGAGGCGCTGGCCAACGCCATCGAACACGGTCACCGTGAGCGTCCGGACGGGCGGGTGCGGTTATCTGCGATCGCGACACCCGATGGCGTGCACCTCAGCATCGTCGACACCGGCACCTGGAAGCCGCCTACGGCCGTGCCTGCCGTGCATCGCGGGAGGGGCATCGCACTCATGCACGCGTTGATGCAGGATGTGACCATCGATTCCGAGACCAACGGCACCACGGTCCGAATGAACACGAGGATCGCGTGATGGCGACACCGCTGCAGCTGCACACCGACCGTGACGACGACGGTTCGGTGGTGCTGAGGGCTGTCGGCGAACTGGATCTCAGCAACGTCGCTCAGTTCGCCGGCCTCATCGAGGACGCGGTCGCGGCGGGCACTGACGACGGGGCGCGCCTACAGGTCGACCTCAGCGGCATCGAGTATCTCGACAGCGGCGCGATCAACGTTCTCTTCGACCACGCCGAGTCGATCGATCTCGTCGTCAACCCGATTCTGCTGCCGGTTCTGACGGTCTGCGGCCTGACCAAGGTCACCACGGTCAAGCCCGCCGGCGGGTAGGCCCACACTAGCCGGACTGTTCTCGTTTCCGGCGGGCGCGCCGCTTGCCCTCGTGCATGGCCGCCACCCGCGCCACCGGGATGGTCCGACCCTGCGCGATCAGCTCGTCGGGCAGCTGTTGCGGGGCCGGCATCGCCTCGGCCCACGGGTCGCGTCCGTCCAACCGGTCCAGGGCCGTGTGGATCGTGAAATCCGAGGGATGCACCTGGTCGAGATCGCCCCATGCCACCGGAAACGACACCGGCGTACCCGGACGCAGGCGGGGGCTGTAGGCCGCGGCCACGGTCGCCCCGCCGGCGCGGGTGGCGTCGACGAACACTTTGCCCTCGCGATCGGAGACGATGAACGCGGTCGTGGCGATGGTGGGGTCGAGCGCCGCGGCGCGAGCTGCCAGCGCACGGGTGGCGGCCGCGACGTCGTCGACCGCCGCTGCGCCGTCGTCCGTGGGTACGTAGTCGATGGGTAAGTCGATGGGCAGGTCGATAGGTACGTCGATGGGTACGAAAATGTGCAGGCCACGGGAGCCGCTGGTCTTGACCGCCCCGGACAACCCGCTGTCGGCCAGGACCAGCCGCACCAGGTGCGCGACAGCCACCACGGCGGCGAAGTCGGCATCATCGGGCGGGTCCAGGTCGAGGATCAGATGCGTCGGGCGATAGATGTCGTCGGCCAGAGCGAGGGCTGGGTGATACTCGATGGCCCGCTGATTGGCCAGCCACAGCAGGGTGCGACGGTCGTCGCACAGCGCGTAGTGGATTTCCCGCTGCGAGGCTTCTGCCCAGATGGGGACGGTCCGCACCCAGTCGGGGGTGTACTTGGGCACGTTCTTCTGCATGAACGGTTCTCGCCCCCGCAACGCCCGCAACACGGTCAGCGGTCGACCGGACAGCACCGGGAGTATCCGGTCGGCGACGGCGTCCAGGTAGTCGACGAGGTCTCGCTTGGTCGCCGCGGCGTCGTCGGTCAAGGGATGATCGAGGTTGGTCAGCTCGACGCCGTGGCGCTGCTCACCCCTGCCCATCGGACCAGCCTAAGCGCGCATCCGTCGGAGCAGCCTGTGTCAGCTGTCGACGCGGCGGGCGAGATCACCGATCGGGGACGAATCGAGTGCGGCCAGCAGTTCGGCGGCGTCTTCGAAGACCGCCGCCGCACCGGACTCGGTGAGTTCGTCCCGTGACACCCCGCCGCTGAGCACGCCGATCGACGGCACACCCGCGCGGCGCGCCGCCTCGCAGTCCCACACCGCGTCACCGACGAAGATTGCATTGTCTGCGGTGACCCCGGCACGCTCCATCGCGACCTGCACGATGTCGGGTTTGGGCTTGGCGGTGTCGACGTCCTCAGACGACGTCATCGCCGCCACCGCGTCCTCGCTGTCGAGCACCTCACGCAGCATCTGCAGTTCGTCCTCGGGCGCCGAAGTGGCGAGCACCACCTGCAGGCCTCGCGCGGCCACCGCACGCAGCAGCTCCCGGGCCCCCGGCAGCGGAGCGAGCAGTTCTGCGTTCTCTTTGTAGAACGTGCTGTGGCGCTCTTTGAGCGCGTCGAGCACGTTCTCGTCCGCGTCCCCGACGAGGGTGCGGACCAGCGTGGTGCCGTCCATGCCGATACAGCGGTGGATGCGCCAACTGTCCACCGGCAGTTTCTCGGTGGCAAAGGCGCGCACCCAGGCGTACACGTGCAGATAGTTGGAGTCGACGAGGGTGCCGTCGATGTCGAAAAGCACAGCGGGGGAGGACTTGTCGCCGGTCATGCGCCACGCCGGAAAATCAGTCGGTGCCCGGCCGTCTGGCCGGCCACGGCACCGCCGTCAGTGCCGGCGGCGACGAACAGATGCTCTGCCTGAGGTCTCATGGTCCACCTGACTGTCGAGGGATTCCTCGCAGGTACCCCTGCGCTCACATGCCAAACCGTCGGCGGATCCGATCCGTCCGGCCGCGGGCGGGCCCGTTGGGTAATCTTCGCCCATGACCGGCGACGCGCTCGGGGCGCATGCGCTCAGGATGACGACATGAGCGGGGGGCTGTTCGCGCTGCTCGATGACGTCGCGGCGCTGGCCAGGTTGGCAGCGGCGTCCGTCGACGACATCGGTGCCGCGGCGGGCCGGGCGACCGCCAAGGCCGCGGGCGTGGTGGTCGACGACACCGCCGTGACACCTCAGTACGTGCACGGCATCGCCGCCGAGCGCGAGCTGCCGATCATCAAGCGCATCGCGATCGGATCGCTGCGCAACAAGGTCGTGTTCATCCTGCCCGCGGCGCTGCTGCTCAGTCAGTTCGTGCCGTGGCTGTTGACCCCGATCCTGATGCTGGGCGCCACCTATCTGTGTTTCGAAGGCGCCGAGAAGGTGTGGGGCATGATCCGGGGCCACGACACGCACGGGGCGCCGGCAGCGATCCAGGGCGCCGACGCCGAGAAGTTCATGGTGACCGGAGCGATCCGCACCGATTTCATCCTGTCGGCGGAGATCATGGTGATCGCGCTCAACGAGGTGGCCGATCAGCCTTTCGTGCCGCGGCTGATCATCCTGTTGGTCGTCGCCGTGGCGATCACCGCCGCGGTGTACGGCGTGGTCGCCGGCATCGTGAAGATGGACGACATCGGCCTGAAACTGACGCAGCGTTCGTCGGCGTTCACCCGCAGACTCGGTCACGGTCTGGTCGCCGGTATGCCGAAACTGCTGTCGGCGCTGTCAGTCATCGGCACGGTGGCGATGTTGTGGGTGGGCGGTCACATCCTGCTGGTGGGAAGTGACGAACTGGGTTGGCATGGGCCGTACGGACTGGTTCACCACGCCGAGCAATACGTCCATCACCTCGCCGGTGTCGGAGGGTTGCTTGCGTGGCTGATCAACACTGCTGCGTCGGCGGTCATCGGACTCGTCGTGGGGGCGGTGGTCGCCACGGTGGTGCACCTGTTGCCGTTCGGCAAAAAGGCCAAGCACTGAAGCGCCTCAGTTGACGACGGCGAACCGCTTGTCGAATCCGGCCCGCCGAACCCCGAGCTGGTCCTGACGCTGTGCGGCGGTGACGTACACCGTCGTCGGCGGCAGCACTGGGTCGGGCGCCGTGGCATCGAGTGCCGACAGCGGCACCACGGCGGCCGTCACCATCGGCGCATCCGGTGACGTCACGTCGAGGTCCTGGAACCGGATCGACACCGTGCCCTTGTTCAGCCCGCCGGTCGACACCCAGTTGTGCACCCCGGGATCGGTCGGGGAGATGACGATCGTGTAGGTACCGTCCGGGTTCGGCAGGGCCTGGGCATTGTTCAGGCTGGTCTGTTCGTCCCAGTAGTTGTCGGTGATCGTCCACAGGTTCGTGACCGGGACGACGAAGTAGCGCGCGCTACCGGGTGTCACGGTGACGACCAGAGCCTGATCGTCGCGCAGCTGGAAATACCCCGCGCTCTGTCGCTGTGTGGCGAGGAACTCGGCGTTTCGGGTCGGAGGTTTCAACACATTGGGCGCCACTCGCAGGCCGGTGTCCGGGTCGGTGGTGGCGACCTTGATGTACTTGGCCTCCATACCCAGACCCAGCGCCATGATGACCGCCGTGAACACACCACGCACTATTCGCGGCGGTTGCCTCATCGGCGGGATCAACGAGACCACAGTCGTTAGTAGCGGACTCTTGGTGACCAGCGGGCCCAGCCCGGGGATCGCGAATCCCCCGAGTTGACTGAACAGACTGTTGCGCGGGCCGGACAGCCGTTCGATGGTCAGGCTCATCGGTAGTTGGGTAGTCCAGTCCGACAGCGTGTTCCGCACTGCGATCAGCGTGGTGTCGGGAGTCAGCTGCAGGTGATTGCGCTGGCCCGGCAGAGCGGCAGCACCGCTGACGGTGATCGTGAACGAACCGTCATCGTCGACATCGAGATCGCGGCCGCCGAGATAGTCCCCCGTGACACCCGAAAGCCCGGTGAGCACACTGAAACTCGTTTCGGCGGGCAGTGCCCCGAGGAAGGTCCCCCTGATGAGGTAAGTCGAGCTCATGTTCACGCCCATGAAGCGGTAGATGGTGTCCGGGTTGTCGTAGAGGATGCGCGATCCCTGCACGTGCTGGCCGTACCAGCTGTGCGGCGGAGAGACCTGTGTGACGACTGTCGGTGACATCGGGTTGAGTAACTGCTGTTGGAAGGCAGCGCCCATTGCGTACTCGTCAACAGCCCGGAACAGCTGGACCAGGTTGTCCCAGTCGGGCCCGTTGATCTCGCTGTACTCCCGGTGAGCGGTGGCAAGCCAGCCGAGGCCCAGGACGACCTTCATCAGCCGTACCGGCCAGGTCTTCACGGTCGCAGCGGCGATGCGTTCGGCCTCGAGTTGCTGCTCGGTGCCCAGCGGCGTGCCGATGGGTGAAGCCGGCGTCGAGAACTCGGTGGTGGTCGCCGCGGATTGTTCCGGCGGCGTGGTCGCCGCGGCGACGGTCTCCCGTCGCGCGGACCCCGCGAGCGCAAACGCGGCGGCTGATTCGGGACCGGCGGGTTCATCACGTCCGTCGCGAGAGTGCTCTGCGGGTAGCACAACCTCTGGTATGGCGACCGTGACAGCACTATCGGGGTGAGGTGCGTCGTCGGCCTCGTTGGCGCGGGCGTCCTCGTCGTCGCGGGCGTCCTCGTTGTCGTTGGCGTCCTCGTTGTCGTTGGCGTCCTCGTTGTCGTTGTCGTTGGCGTCGGAGTCCTCGAAGCCGGCGTCGACTTCGTCCTCATCGCCGACCGCCCCGCCGCGGAGCCTTTCGCGAGGGTGCACTCCGGGTCGTTGAGGTGCCGTCCCAGCGACGGTGAGATCACTCTCGCGGCTCGATGCAGTCCTCGATGCAGTCGATGTGGTGCCCTCGGCATCGCTTCTCGCGCCGCCAGGCTCGTCCCTCGAGCTCTCGGGCGCCGAAGCGCGGGCAGACGCCGGCGTGGACGACGACCCCGTATTCGTCGAGTCGTCGTCGGCGGCCGCGATGGCAGAGCCGTTCGCGATGGCGATTCCGATGCCGAGCGCCGCGGCCAGCGCCCCGACACGGCCGATCACTCGGCCGTGCAACGCACGCGGGGCATCCAGGTCACCCACCGTGGTTGGCAACTGCGCCGTCGTTGGCAACTGCGCCGTCGTCGCCGACCGCGGTGTCGTTGTCGAGAGCGCCGTCGTTGGCAGCTGCGCCGTCGTCGCCGACCGCGCCGTCGTCGCCGACCGCGCCGTCGTTGCCGAGAGCGGTGTCGTCGTCAACCGCGGCTTCGTTGCCAAGAGCGGCGTCCTTCCGTGCTGACCCCTGCCCCGTACCGTAACGCCGCATGCAGCGCGGATGTCGCAAACCGCCAATTGCTCGGTGCGTAACTTCCGCCGCCACTGCGCACCCGCCGTCAGAGCGGTCCCGTCGAGTCGAGCCAAAGGGTACGAATGGCGCCGGCGGGGGTGTCCGGGCGCCGGTCGCCGACGGCGCGTGCGGTGCGCTGTGGCGATGTCCGGGGCGGGGGTGCGGGGGTGGATTCCGGCCATCGGCCGTGCAATTCCTGCCACCGGAATTATCTGCCTGACCTGCTGGTTTAAGCCGTCAGATCGGAAAGATCGAACACCACCAATCACCACCACCGAGTCGAAACCGCGCGACACGCTCCACGGCTGCGACCCCGACACAGGGAAGAGCACACCATGAAAAACCTCACCATTGCCGCCACCACCGCCATCGCCGCCGGCCTGTCGGCCGCAGTAGTCGGCCTGGCTGCCCCCGCCGCGGCGGCACCCACCGCCGGCAACGCCGATGCCACCATCGCCCAGCTGGAGGCCCAGGGCCACCGGGTCGTGGTCAACCGCCTCTCGGGTGCCCCGCTGTCGGAGGCCTCGGTGGTCGGCGTCCACAAGGGCGGCGACATCCGCTCCACGGTCCGCGACAACCGCTACGACCGCCGCATCTACCAGAACAGCAAAACCGGCGCCAGCGTCTACTACGTCGACGTCAAATAATCATCGACGCCAGACAACCCCGATTCGAAGCGGAACTCGCCGAGACGGTAGGCCGACGCGACGTCAGCCTCCAGTGGTGACACGGGGCCATCTCCCACCGAGGGAGATGGCCCCGTTCGCGTAGGGGTCAGTCTTCGCTGCCGGCGCGGTCTCCGATGAAGGCCCGCAGACGGGGATCTGCACTGGTGAACTCGGCGACCGCCTCACCGCCGTCGCAGCGCAGCAGGGCCACAGTCACCGACGATGCGGTCCGGCTGACCACCCGCCACACCGCTCCGGCGTCCTCCCACCGACGGAGTTCGGCGACGCGGTCGGAGTCCACCGCTTCAGGATCTCACCTAAGCTGCGCGTCGTGCACGGAGTTCTCGGCCTGGCGATCGCGGCAACCTTCATCTGGCTCGGCATGGTGTTGGCGATCTCGTTCCTCGAGGCGCCGCTGAAGTTTCGGGCTCCCGGCGTGACTTTGCAGGTCGGATTGGGCATCGGCAGGCTGGTCTTTCGCGCCCTCAACATATGCGAATGGGTGCTGGCCGCGGCGGCGATGATCTTCACTCCGAAGGACGGCTCGGCCATGCCGGCGTTGGTGGCGCTGGTCGCGGCGACGGCGATGCTGGCATCCCAGATGTTGTTCGTGCGGCCGGCATTGACCCGGCGATCCGATCAGGTCCTGGCCGGAGCGGAGGGACCTCGTTCGCGTGCGCACTACGCGTACGTCGCGCTGGAACTGGCCAAAGTGGCGGCTCTGATCGCCGCCGGTGCCTTACTGCTCACATAACTGTCGAATGTAGGCAAACCTACCCTCACCTGCTCGGGTAGGCTCTGCGGTCACGATGACTGACGCGCTGCCGATCCTGCCCAGGGAGCTCACCGAGCTCAGCGACGAGGTGCGTGCGGTACCGCCGCCGCCGATCCCGCATCTCGACGACCCCTACGACGTCCGCCTGGTGGACCCCGAATCTGATGCGGCGATGATCTCGGAGTGGATGAACCGCCCACATCTGGCCGAAGCGTGGGAGTACGACCGGCCGGTGCAATGGTGGAACGGTTACCTGCGCGCGCAGCTGGGCGGCACCTACTCGCGTCCGCTGATCGGCCTGTTCCGGGGTGAGCCGCACGGCTACATCGAGGTATACCGTGCCGCAAAGGATTCCATCGCGCCCCGGTACGACGCGGATCCGTACGACCTCGGGTTGCACGCCGCCATCGCAGACCTGGACATCGTCAATCGCGGTTTCGGTCCCATCCTGCTGCCGCGGCTGGCCGCCAGCCTGTTCACCATCGAGCCTCGATGCCGTCGCATCATGTTCGACCCGGACCACCGTAACGTGGGGGCGCGCCGGTTGTGCGAGTACGCCCGGTGCGACTTCCTCGGCGAGCACCAAATGTCGAACCGCCGGATGGCACTGTACGCGCTGAACCGCCCGTCCTAGTCGGATAGCGTTGCGCCGCCGATCATCTCGTCGTAGCTGTCGAAATCCGGCTTCATGGCGGCGGCGACCAGCTCCCAGAGCACTTCATCGGTGCCGCCGCCCACACGGGCGAGCTTCATGTCCCGCCACCAACGGCCCAGTGGAGTTTCGTCGACCAGATAGCCCGAACCGCCGAAGATGTGCATGCATTCGGAGAGCACTTCTTCGCCGAGTCTGGCCGCGCTGACCTTGACACCGGCGGCGGCCCGCAGATCCAACCGCCCCTGTGCGGCGATCCCGTTGAGCGCGTGGCGAAGAAGGTCGACTCTGGCTTGCAGGTCAGCCATCCGCATTCTCAGTGCCTGGTGTTCGAACAGGGTCGCGCCGAACTGACGGCGCTGGACCATGCGCGCGTGGGTCACGCCCAGTACGCGCTGGCATGACGAGGCCACCTGTCCTGCGATCGACATGCGTTCGTGTGCAAGGCCCCACGAGATGGCGGCCAACCCGGTCCCGGCACGTGCCACCAGATGGTCGGCCGGCACCCAGGTGTCGATGTGGACGGCCGCGGTATCCAGCGGTCCGGCGCCGACCTTGCGGTACGGCGTCTGGACCTCGACCTGGGTGGTGGGGACGGCCATGACGAGGACGTTGCCGTGACGACTGTGCGGATCGTGGTCGACGCCACGCGCGACGACGATGATGTGATCGGCGATGGGTGAGAGTGAGACGTACTTCTTGACCCCACAAATGTGGAAACCGTCTCGGACAGAACGTACTTCGGTCTCGACGATCTGCAGGTCGGATCCGCCGGACTCCTCGGAAGCGCCGATGCACAACACGGCTTCGCCGTCGATGGCCTGCTCGCACACCGCTTTCAGGTGCTCCGACTTGCCGAATCTGCGGAGCACCGCGATCGCCGAATCGTGCAGGCTCACACCCACCCCGATCCCTGCCGAGCCCAAGTGGCCGAGCCGGAACGCCAGTTCGTTGAGCTTCGCAACGTCGGGATGCTGGCCGCCGGCGGGGCCCCACTTGCTGCGGAAAACTCCGGCGGCGCCGAGGTGTTCGATCAGTTTACGGGGAAACCGTTCCGAGGATTCGGCTTCCGTGGTCCAGGTGGTGACCCGGTCGTCGAAAACCGCGGTGAGGAGGTCGCGGTAACCTTCGATGTCGATGGGGACGGATGTGGTCATACCCGTGCCGCCTCCAGATCGTGTTTGACCTCCAGGCGCCGCAGTTTGCCCGAGGAAGTCCGTGGTAGCGATCCGGGTGAGAGGAAAACCACGTCGGCGGGAACCACCCCGCACTGTGCCGCGACTCGTTGCACCACTTCGCTTCTGGCTCCCGCTTCGTCGGGGCCTCGGAACTCCGCGGCGATGACCAGGCCCTGTCTGGCCGAATCGCCGTCGGTGCCGACTGCGACCACAGCGCCTTCGCGTACCCCCCGAACCTGGCCTGCGACCCGTTCGACTTCGCTCGGGAAGATGTTGCGGCCGGCGATGGTGATGAGCTCTTTGATGCGGCCGCACACGACCAGCCCGTCATCGGTGAGGTAGCCGAGATCACCGGTGCGGAACCATTCACCGGGTGTCAGCGGGTCCTGTCCCAGGTAGCCCGTCATCATCGAGGTGCCGCGGATCTCGATCTCGCCGACCGACCGACCCCCGACGGGTCCGGCGTCCTCGACGTCCGAGATCCGCAGTTCCATGCCAGGAATCGGCGCGCCGAGAACGGCGTGCCGGCGCACGGCGGCGGTCTCCGGGTCGACGGTCTCCTCGACGACGAGCCCTGTTCCGGGCTTGGGGGAGGTGACAGCGCAGGTGGATTCGGCCAGCCCATAGGACGGTGCGGCCGCGCGGGGATCGAGCCCGAAGGCGGCCAGTTCGTCGAGGAAGAGCTGGAAGCCCGCACAGTCGATCGGCTCGCCACCGTTGATGGTGAACCGTAGCCGGCCGAGGTCGACGTCTGGGACTCTGCGTGCGTACTTACCGATCACCGAGTACGCGAAGTTCGGTGCGGCGGTGAGGCTTGCACGACTCTGAGACAGCCAGTTGAGCCATCGAAACGGTGACGCGGCGAACGCCGAGGTAGGCGCGACCCACATCTCGGCCCCGGACAGCAGACCGGTGAGAAGAAACGTCAGGCCCATGTCGTGATAGAGCGGTAGCCAGGTCAGGCCCACATCGTCGGACGCGTCCACCGCAGTGTGCTGCAGCAGCGCGGTCACGTTGCTCATCACCGCTTCAGCAGACAGCAGGGCCGTGCGTGGTGTGCCGGTCGATCCCGCCGTGCCCTGCAGCACCGCAACGTCGGAGTCCGGGGCGGCCTGCGGGGACAGCGTGGTCGACCGCCGCGCAGTGCCGGCCAGTGCGACGTCGTGGACTGTCAGCCCAGAAGTATTCCCACGCAACAGATCTGGGTAGGAGCCGTGGCTGAAGACCTGCGTGACGCCGATTCCGGTGAAGCGGTCGGCGGTGACGTGTGCCCACTGCCGTTCGTCGGCGCCCCGTACCGGTCCGGGGAGGATCGACAGGGCTCGGCCGGCCAGCCAGGCGCCCTGGATTGCGGCGACGAACTCGACGGTGGGTTCACCCACGAGCCCGACGGCGCCCTGCGGCCCGTCCAGCACGCGCTCAGCGACGTTCTCGGCCCGCGCGTGGACCTCCTGCCACGGATGGCGGGTCCATTCTCCGCTAGCACGGTCGAGCAACACCAGGTCGCGAGTGCTCTGCGTCATCGCCCGGGACAACGCGGTCGCGAGCATGTTCACCGGGCCGCAGGCACCTTCGCCAGGATCGCCGATTCGAGATCGCCCACGGTGTTGCAGGTGAGCAGATCCTCTTCGGACAGGGCGACGCCGAGTTTGTCCTCGATGGCAACCATGCCGACCGCGAAGGCCACCGAGTCCAGGCCGACGTCGTCGATGAGGCGAGACTCGCGGTTCACACGGCTGATGTCGACGTTCAGGTCGTCACGCAGAATCTCCTCCAAGGCCGCGCTGATCTCTGGCGTGGAAGGCGGGGGCGGCGACGCGGAGGGCGACGCTGACGATGACGCTGACGATGACGTGGTCATGGCGGCAGAGGTTACCTCGTTAGATAAAGATAGGCTACCCTCACAACCGCCTGGCGAGGTCGGCTGTGCGGGTGACGGTGCGCCGTCCATCGAGGATCCAGCGTGCTGTCCGGCGCGCCCAGGTAGCAGAATCAACACCATGGCGGCCAACCCCCGCGCCGGACAGCCGGCGCAACCCGAGGATCTCATCGACATCGCCGCGGTGGTGACGGCCTACTACACCGTCGCGCCCGACCCGGACAACGTGGATCAGCAAGTGGCGTTCGGCACCTCGGGTCACCGAGGTTCCAGCTTGGACGCAGCGTTCAACGAGGCCCACATCCTGGCAACCACCCAGGCCATCGTGGAGTACCGTGCCGCGCAGGGCACCACCGGGCCGGTGTTCATCGGCCGCGACACCCACGCACTCTCGGAACCCGCATGGGCATCGGCGCTGGAGGTGCTGGCGGCCAACGACGTTGTCGCCATGATCGACTCGGCTGACCGGTACACCCCGACCCCGGCGGTGAGCCACGCCATCCTGTCGTTCAATCGTGGCCGCGAGGGTGACTTCGCCGACGGGATCGTGGTGACCCCGTCGCACAACCCGCCGCGCGACGGTGGGTTCAAATACAACCCGCCCAACGGAGGCCCCGCCGACACTGACGCCACCAGCGTGATCGCCAAGCGGGCCAACGAGATCCTGCGCGACGGACTGCGGCCGGTCAAGCGCATGCCACTGGCGCGGGCGCTGGGCACCGCCGAGCGGCACGACTACCTCGACGCGTACGTGACCGACCTGCCCAACGTGGTCGATCTGCACGCGATCAGTGCCGAGGGGATCCGCATCGGTGCCGACCCCCTCGGCGGGGCCGCGGTGGACTACTGGGGCGCGATCGCCGAGCAGCACAACCTGAATCTGACCGTGGTCAACCCGTTGGTGGATGCCACCTGGCGGTTCATGACGCTGGACACCGACGGCAAGATTCGGATGGACTGCAGTTCACCCAATGCAATGGCTGCGCTCGTGGGCACCATGACCAGCGGCACCGAGTCCTATCAGATCGCGACCGGCAATGATGCCGACTCCGACCGGCACGGCATCGTGACCCCCGACGGCGGTCTGCTCAACCCGAACCACTACCTCGCGGTGGCGATCGACTACCTGTTCGGCCACCGACCGGAGTGGGCCGCACAGACCGCGGTCGGCAAGACGGCGGTGAGCTCGTCGATCATCGATCGTGTGGTCGGGGGACTGGGCCGCAGCCTGGTCGAGGTTCCGGTGGGCTTCAAATGGTTCGTCGACGGGTTGATCGGCGGCACCATCGGGTTCGGTGGCGAGGAGAGCGCCGGCGCGTCGTTTCTGCGGCGCGACGGGTCGGTCTGGACCACCGACAAGGACGGGATCATCTTGGCGTTGTTGGCCTCGGAGATCCTGGCGGTCACCGGCAAGTCGCCGTCGCAGCGCTATGCCGAACTCGCCGCGACCTACGGTGCGCCCACCTACGCGCGCATCGATGCCCCGGCGAATCGGGAGCAGAAGGCGCGACTGGCCAAACTGTCACCCGAGCAGGTGAGCGCCACCGAACTGGCGGGTGAACCGATCACGGCGAAGCTCACCACCGCTCCCGGCAACGGGGCACCTCTGGGCGGGTTGAAGGTGACGACGGAGAATGCGTGGTTCGCCGCGCGTCCGTCGGGCACCGAGGACGTCTACAAGATCTACGCCGAATCATTCCGCGGCGCCGAGCATCTCGCCGAGGTTCAGGACGCGGCGCGCGAAGTGGTGGCGGCGGTCATTTCGTGAGGCCGGTCGCTTCGTGAGCTCGCGCACGGACCGCGACTGTCCGGGCGCGACGAAACGGCGACTCCCCCGCGAAGTGTGGGTGCTGGTTGTCGCAAATGTCGTGGTGGCGCTCGGCTACGGGGTGGTTGCTCCGGTGCTGCCGCAGTATGCGCGGCATTTCGGGGTCAGCATCAGCGCCGCGACCTTCGTCATCACCGCGTTCGCCGTGATGCGCCTGATCGGCGCGCCGCCGGCCGGGCTGCTGGTGCAGAAGCTGGGGGAGCGCCGCATCTATATCAGCGGGCTGCTGATCGTCGCGCTGTCGACCGCGGCCTGTGCCTTTGCCGAAACCTATTGGCAGTTGCTGCTGTTCCGATCGCTCGGCGGTGTCGGTTCGGCGATGTTCACGGTGTCGTCGCTGGGCCTGATGATCCGCATCTCGCCCCCCGATGCGCGCGGACGGGTGGCCGGGCTGTTCTCCTCGGGCTTCATGTTCGGGTCCGTCGGCGGCCCCATCCTGGGAAGTCTGACGGTGGGATTCGGGCTCTCGGCGCCGTTCCTGATCTACGGCGCAGCGCTGTTGGTCGCGGCCGCCGTCGTATTCGTCAGCCTGCGCAACTCGACGGTCATCGGCCAGGCCGACGACGAGGTCGAGACGCCGGTGCCGTTCCGGACGGTGTTCCGGCACCGGGCCTACCGAGCGGCGCTGTTCTCGAATTTCGCCACCGGGTGGGCGTCCTTCGGACTGCGCATCGCGCTGGTGCCGTTGTTCGTCGTCGAGGTGCTGGGACGTGGGCCGGGCGCGGCCGGCCTGGCGTTGACCGCGTTCGCGGTGGGCAACATCTCCGTGGTCATTCCGAGCGGGTACCTGTCGGACCGGCTGGGGCGGCGCAAGCTGATGATCTTCGGGCTGACGCTCGCGGCGGTGTCGACTGCGCTGGTCGGATTCACGACGTCGCTTCCGGTGTTCCTTGCCGCGGCGTATGTGGCCGGTGCAGCTACCGGGATCTTCGTCTCCCCGCAGCAGGCCGCGGTGGCCGATGTGGTGGGTAACAAGTCGCGGGGCGGAACAGCGATCGCGACATTCCAGATGATGGCCGACTTCGGCTCGATCGGCGGCTCACTGCTGGTCGGCCTGATCGCGCAGTACACGTCTTTCGGATGGGCGTTCCTGGTCAGTGGCCTGATCCTGGGTATCGCGGCGGTCGGGTGGATCTTTGCCCCCGAAACCCGCCCGCGCCCGTCCACCGACCACACGCAGGCCCGCCCGCTGGGTCCAGAGGCGGGCGGAGAAGTGCCGTGACCAGCGATTTTGAGCGGCAACCTCTCGTGGTGTAGCTTCGATGAGCACAACATCAAGGGGCTATGGCGCAGTTGGTAGCGCACCACACTGGCAGTGTGGGGGTCAGGGGTTCGAATCCCCTTAGCTCCACCACAAGCGCATGAGACATCCCGCTTCGACCACTGGTCGGGGCGGGATTCTTGATTTCGCATCGCGCTGCTTTCCGCGCATATTCGCCGGGCGCAGTCGACCCAGTGGGTCCGCCTACCTGCGTCCGCTGACCGGCGCCGAGGATCGTCCCAGCGCCGGCATTGGCCACCCACGTTGACCGGTCGCAAGGACCGGTCGTCATCGGCGGGTATGTGGACTCGTCGGGTATGTGGACTCGCGGGTATGTGGAAGCGATCGTCGGACATGTGGAAGCGCCGGGGTGGCGACAGTAGCCGCGAGTGAAATGCCAGGCATGCCAGGCATGCGACCCAGTCTTGAGCGCCACGGTCAGGCGGCTTGGTGGTCGGGTGGTGCGGGGCCGCCGGGTTGGTCGGTGGTGTCGGCGGGGGTGGGGGTGTCCGGGTCGGCTGTGCTGGTGTTGTCGCTGTTGGTGTTGTCCGGTTCGGTGTCGTTGTGTTCGGTGTCGTTGTGGTGGGGTTCGGGTGGGTGGAGGAGTCGTTCGGGTTGGTGGTGGTAGTTGATGCGGTGTTGGCCGGTGTCGAGCTGTGGTGGTGGGGTTCGGGTGGGTGGAGGAGTCGTTCGGGTTGGTGGTGGTAGTTGATGCGGTGTTGGCCGGTGTCCAGCTGTGGGGGTGGGGTCCATTCGACTTCGCAGCGGTCGTTGATGGTGGTGGTCCAGCCGCTGTGGGTGGTGACGCTGCGGTTGTCGGGGCCGCAGGCCAGGCCGAGTTCGTCGATGTTGGTGTTGCCGCCGTCGGTCCAGTCGGCGGTGGCGTGGTGGACCTGGCAGCCGTAGGCGCCGATGGTGCAGCCGGGTTTGGTGCAGCCGCCGTCGCGGGCGATCAGCATGATCCGCTGGGCCGGCGATGCGATGCGTTTGGTGCGGAGCAGGTCCAGCGCTGATCCGGTGGCGCGGTCGAACACTGCCAGGTAGTGGTGGGCGTGGCGGGCCATCTGGATCACCTCGGCGATCGGCACCATGGTGCCTCCGCCGGTGACACCGATCCCGGCCCGCGACTGCAGGTCTTGGAGGGTGGTGCGGATGATGACCGAGACCGGTAACCCGTTGAGGTGTCCGAGTTGCCCGCTCATCAACGCGATCCGCCCGATGGCCAGGAGTGCGTCGTGTTGACGTTGGGCCAGGCTGCGGTGGTCGTTGTCGATCTGGGCCTGTGACGGTGTGCCCGAGGTGCAGGGCTGGTCATCATCGGCATTGCACATGCCGGGGGCGGCGTATTTGGCGAAGATCGCTTCCCACACCGCCCACGCTTGTGGGGTCAGCGTCGCCGACAGGTCGACCATGCCGTCGGTGCGCTGTTTGTGCTTGGTGAGCGCGCGTTTGCGGGCGCGTTCGGTGTCATCGGGTTCGGGTCCGTCCTGATCAAGCAGGAACAGGGTGCGCTCGGCGGCGTCTTTGAGTTCTTTGGGGCCGATCCCGACCGCGGTGCGGACCAGGTCGACCTCGAACTGGTCGCGGGTGGCGGTGTCGATGAACCCGGGCACCTTGGCCAGGGCTTTGCTGATCACCTCGACATGTTCGGCGTTGATCAACCCGTGGGCCTGGGCGGCGGCGGTGGCGGGCAACAGTGGTGGCAGCGCGGGTCCGGTCACCGCGGGGCGCGGCGCCAACACCGCGGCCTCGGTGAGCCGGCGGTGGGCCTCGCGGGTCGAGATCCGCCACCGGACCGACAGCACCTCTTTCCACGATTTGGCGCCCATCTGCTGCGGGGTCGCCTCGACCTGCAGGCGGGCCAACAACCGGTGACCCACCGCGGGCAGCCGACATCCCAACGTTTCGAGATCATCGAGCACATCGACCAACTCGTCTCGGGTCAACAGGTCGACCTCACCGGCGGCCACCTCATCGAAGGCCGCACACAACGCCCTCACCGCGACCTGCAAAGCACTCCCCGACATGGTTCGAACATACATTCGACCACCGACAAGTTCGGCCCCCTCGTCTCCGAAGGGGCCGAACCTGCATCGTGCTGAATCAGGCGTCGCCGCCGGACTTTCCGGACGTGCCTGAGGTGTCGCTACCGGACTTGTCGGTTTTGTCCGAGCCGTCGCCACCGGACTTGTCGGACCTGTTGCTATCACGGTCGTTGTCACCGCCGACGGACTTGTCGTCGGAATCGGCCGCCGATTCGTCGGAGTCGGTGTCAGTGGACTCGTCGACGTTCGCACTGTCCTCGGCGTCCTCGTCAACGGTGTCCTCGTCAACGGTGTCCTCGTCCACGGTGTCCTCGTCCACGGTGTCCTCGTCGACCGGGCCCTCGTCGGCGTCCTCACCAGTGCCCTCGTCCGTGACGTCGGTCGGGTCGGTGACGGTCTCGTCCGTTTCGCCCTCGCCGGTTGCCGGCACGGTTCCCTCAGCGGGCGTCGGCTCGGTCGGTGTTGTGATACCGGCCTGCTCCGCAGCGCTTCCCGGGGCGTCCTCGTCGGTTCCGGTGCTGACGGTCAGCGAGACCAGGTCGGTATCGGCGCTCAGATCGGTCGACGACACCGCTGTCAATTCGCTTGCGGCCGTGCTGGTCTCGTCGGCATCCTGCTGTGACAATCCCGCCAGCGCCGCGGCGATCGCCTTGGGAAGTTGGACGAAGAACGCGTCGATGGGGCCGTCCTTGCTGAACAGGCCCGGGAAGAACTCCCATTCGGCGGCGACGCTCGGCTGATAACCGTTGAGGAAGGCGTTGAGCACCTTGGCCGGCGCGTTGATCACCTCGCTGACGGCGGTGACCCAGTCACCGTCGTAGATCGACGCGGAGACGACGTTGAGGATGTCGGTGAGCTGGTAGATCGCGGTGATCGGCGGGCTGAGCAGCGAGTAGGCGTAGCCCGTGGTCGCGTTGTTGCCGACGAACACCGCGTCGAGCACGGCCCCGACGGCGGTCAGGCCGAAGTCCCGCGCGATCTCGCCCGGAATCTTGAAGACCGGTTCCAGTGGCCAGCCCAGTTCACCGAGTCCGAAGATGCTCCAGCTGGTGACCGTGGCGAATGCCTGGGTGAACTGTCCCTGGAGCACGAAGTCCCACGCGGTCTGCAACGCCGCGGGCAACTCGGCGAAGTGCTCCGTGTAGCCCGCGCTCGATTCGGCGAACCCGGTCTTGATCGTGCCGGCGTAGGTCGACAGATTGCCGAAGAAGCGCTCCAAGCCCGGTACCGGGTTGAACACAGCGGAGGCGATCTCGCTGTACAGAGACGAGTTGGTGATGATCTCCCACGCCGCCGGCAGGCCTTCGGTGAACAGGCCGGACCCCTGGGCGCCGAGGTTGCCCACGGTGGTCGTGATGGTGTCGCCCCAGACGCCGATCGGGTCGATCCACGCGGACAGCTCCACCGCGCGATCCTGGGTGGCGGGCAGGGTCGGGACCACCGGGTTGATGGCGATGACCGATGCGCCGGCGATAGCCACGGCTGCACCCAGCAATTTTGTCGGGCGAGGAGATGGTGAAGAAAGAGCGGTCCAACGCTGCTGGACCGAGTCGGCACTGTAGGCCAATTGCACGGTAGCTCCCGGATTTAACTCAATGATTCAAGCGGATACGGCACCTGAAGATTAGCTGAGGCTAACCTGAGTAACAAGCTCTACGTCGAGTGTCAGCTATTCATCACCAAGTAGCTGAATGCAAAGATTGCCGCGCGTCGGGGCGTGTTGCCCAAGGGCGCGCGGGGTTCGCGAGGGCCGGCAGAGGGGCCGATCGACGCGAACATATCCAATCCCTGCCGTCCCATGGGGCCCACGTCCGGGGACGTGTCGCGCGTCACGCGGACCGGTGGCCGGGTTACCGCACGGGCGATCGGCGATCACGTTGTGCCGTTTCTGTGTTTTCACTGGTGGGCGCTTGCTAGCCTGCTGTCAGGCCGTGGGGAGACGGCCGATTGGAGTGCGCCACTGCTGGGACCGAGCACGTTCGGGGGTTGGTGTGGACTTGCAGACCCGCGCCGGGTCCTGATGCGCGACCCCGGGAGTGCCGGTGACGATCTTGCGGCCGCCGAGGCCCACTATCGCCGGCTGCTGGATCGAAGCCTGGTCCCGATCTGTATTCACGATGGCGACACGGTCCGCTACGTCAACACACCCGCGGTGCGGGCGCTCGGTGCGACCGACTCCACGGACATCGTCGGCCGGTCGCTGACGGACTTCGTTCACCCGCTGTCGCTGGCCGCCGTCACCAGCACCCTGGCTGCTTTACGCGAGGACGGCGATTCCACTGCGCCCGCCCGATACTCGCTGTTGCGGGTCGACGGCACCGAGTTGGTGGTCCAGGCCGTGGCGGCGCTGCGGATGGAGGCCGGCACTGCGGTGTACGAAGTCATCTTCCGTGAGCCGCTGCCGGTACGGCTCGGTGCTGACCGGGTGCGGGTGAACAAGCCCACCGAAGCCATCATCGCCACCACCGTCGACGGCATCGTCACCGAATGGAACGCCGACGCACACGACCTCTACGGCAGATCCGCGCAGGAGGTCGTGGGAACGCCGATCGAGCGGGCCGTCGGTGCCGGACTCGACCCGCGCGAGCTCTCGGCGGTGAACGGGCGCGCGATCGCGACACACGTCGACGCGGACGGCGCGCCGCTGCGAGTGCGCGTGCTGGCCATCAGGACCAACGACGGTTACGTGGTCGTGTGCGACACCGTCGCCGATGCCGGACCAGGGGATGAACGCCTGCATGACGTGCTCGATCTGCTCCACGACGGCGTGATCATCGTGGGCAACGACGGACGGTTCCAGTTCGCCAACGCCGCGGCCCGTCAGATCCTGGGGCAGGGCGCCGAAACTCTGGTCGGCACGCACCACAGCAGTCATGCCGACGCGGTGTCGATGTACGACGCCCGGGGCCGTCGCATCGCCGCGGAGTCGCAGCCGCTGCGGTCGATCCTCGACACCGGGCTCAGCGTGCGCGGGCAGGTGATCGGTATCGACCGGCTCGACGGCACCCGCGTCTGGGTGACCGGGCACGGTTGCCTGGTCACGCCGGACGATCCTGAGAACTCCTCTGTGCTGATGTCTTTCACCGATATCACCGAGCACCACGATGCGCGTGAGCGCCTGTTGCACGAGGCGACGCACGACTGGCTCACCGGCCTGCCGAATCGCGGCTATGCCCTGGACCAGGCGGCGACGGGGTTGACGCGGACCGGTGCGGACCGGTTGTCGGCGGTGCTGTTCATCGACCTGGACCGGCTGAAGGCGGTGAACGACGGTCATGGCCACACCATCGGCGACGAGGTGCTGCGCCGGGCCGCCCACCGGATGCGGTCGGCGACACGGGCCCAGGACCTGGTCGCCCGCATCGGCGGTGACGAGTTCGTGGTGCTGCTGACGGGACCGTTGGGCGATGGCGATCTGGACCGCATCGCCGAACGTCTGCACCGGGTACTCGACGAGGACATCGTTGTCGGACCACTGACCCTGCAGATCGGCGCGAGCATCGGTATCACCGTGGTCGACCCCGCAGACGACCGCAGCCTGTCCGAGGTGCTCAGGGACGCCGACATCGCGATGTATCGGGCCAAAGCCCAAGGTCGCGCCGCCACAGCCTATTTCGAGGACGCCGAGTCCGGACCGCCGAACCGCGGGTAATGACCTCAGCGGCGCGGACCTCAGCGGCGCGCTCGCCGGGCCAGATTCGCCGGGTCCCGAATGATGGTCGTCTTGCCCCGTTGCTCGATCCAGCCGCGCTGCACGAAGTCCGCCAGGGCTTTGTTGATCGTCTCGCGGGAAGAGCCGGCCAGTTGGGCCATCTCCTCCTGGGTGAGCCCGTGATCTACCCGTAGGGAGTCGCCCTGCTGGGTGCCGAATCGGCGGGCCAGGTCGAGCAACTGCTTGGCCACGCGGCCGGGGACATCGGTGAAGATCAGATCGCACAGGGCGTCGTTGGTACGGCGCAATCGGCGAGCCAGCACGCGCAGCAACTGGTCGGCGATCTCGGGGCGTTCGGCGATCCAGAACCGCAGCGCGTCACGGTCCATGGTGACCGCCTGGACCGCCGTCAGCGTGGTGACCGTCGACGTCCTGGGCCCGGGATCGAAGATGGCGAGTTCGCCGAACATATCCGCCGGACCCATCAGGGTCAGCAGGCTCTCGCGACCATCAGGGGTGCGGCAGCCGACCTTCACCGTCCCCGACGTGATGATGTAGAGCCGGTCGCCGAGCTCGCCCTCGTTGAAGATGCGGTGGCCGCGGGGGAACGTGACCTGCTGGAGCTGGCGAGACAGTGCCGCCACGGCGCTCTGGTCCACGCCTTGGAAGATGGCGGCCCGCGCCAGTACCTCGTCCACGCTGTCTCTCTCACGTCGGGCGCCTGAACCGCGCTCGGCCCCCGGTGCGACAGGCACTACAAGATCAAGTGCACGCGTAACCTAGCAGCTACTCCGCCATCTCGCGAACCCGCGGCGTGGCGCCGGCCGCCGCTGCGCGGCCGCTCGTGCGGACCGCTACGGCACTCGTCACGGTCCGTTCCGGCGAGCTGCAAGGCCGGTCGCTGTGATCGAATCGTGGTGTTTCCCAGTCTGTTTGCCGGGAGCCTCGGAGTCCGGCAACGCCGACGTCAGTGCGTCGGCGGTCGATCCCGGCGTTCGGCGATGTCCAGGGCGTCGCACAGTGACAGGAACGCCGTCGCGAAAGGATTCCGCGAGGAGCGCCGGTGCAGCTCGGGCCAGTCGAGCTGCTCGCGGACCGCGCGAACCAGGGGGATGAGGGTGGAGAAATCGCAGTGGTGTTCGTTGAGCGCCCTCAGTTTCTGAGTCATGACTTCCGTCGGGGTCAGGACCGGCACGCTCAGCGCGAAGACGTCGTGCACATCGGCCCGTGCGATCAGCGCCGTGTCGACCGGGACCCGGTTGATCCGGTGGAGCACGTCGACCAGCGCGGGTCGGTCCACTCCGAGGGCGGCTTTGAACAACCAGTCCTCGGGCGGCCTGCGAATCTCGAAGCCCGCCTGAGTCAGCGTGGCCGCCGCCGCCTCGGCATCACGTTCGGCCACCACGAAGTCGACGTCGTGGCTGGGTTCCGGGCCGCCGTGCACCCAGAGCGCGTAACTTCCGGCCAGCGCGAACGGCGGGCCGTCGGCTTTGAGGGCCGACGCGGCCCGCCGCAGCGCCTCGCGCAGCTCGGCGCGCAGGTCGGCGCTGGGTTGGGGGTGGGACATGTCGCTCCGCTGTGGGTTTCCGGTGCAGGATGGGTAGTGGGATACCCATGAAGGTGGTGACGTTCAACATCCTGCACGGACGTACTGTCGGTGACGGTGTGGACCTCGATCGCTTCGCCGAGTGCGTGGCCGACCTGGACGCCGACATCCTCGCGCTCCAGGAAGTGGACTCGATTCAGGCCAGGTCCGGGCTGGCCGACCTGACCGCATTGGCCGCCGAGGCGATGGGTGCACGCAGCCATCGGTTCGTCGCGGCGATCTCGGGCACACCGGGGGCCACCTGGATGGCCGCCACCGGAGAGGAGCAACCGGGCACCGCGGCGTACGGGGTGGCCCTGTTGTCGCGGTATCCCGCGCTGAACTGGCAGGTTGTCAGATTGCCTCGGATTCCCTTCCGCTTCCCCATGTATCTCACCGCTCCGCGGCAGGTGCGGGTCATCGACGAGGAGCCCCGCGCTGCCGTCATCGGTCAGTTCGACACCCCGTTGGGCGACCTGACCGTGGTCAACACCCATCTGTCCTTCGTTCCCGGCTGGAACAGATTTCAGTTGCATCGGTTGATGCGCGACGTCGGCGGCCTGCCGTGGCCGCGGATACTCACCGGCGACCTGAACATGTCGGCGACGGCGGCGCGGCGCTGGTCGGGTCTGCGGCAGCTCGCGTCGGTACCGACGTATCCCGCCGATCGGCCGTCCACCCAACTCGACCACGTCCTGACCGACGATCCGGGGCTCGTCGCCACCGGATGTGACACACCGCAGGCCCCGCTTTCTGACCACCGACCGCTGGTGGTGCAGCTGGAACGCTCGCAGGCGGCGGTCTATCGGCCGGGCTCACGCGCGTCGTGACCGGCCGGGCGCGGCGCCGGTCCGGTGGACCCCCGACCGACAGGCTCGCCGAAGGTGCCGCTGTTGCGGGATCAGGGCAGAAACCGGCTGCGGTAGCGCGCGAATCGCTCGTGCAGTTCGCCGGGATCCAGACCGAACATCTCCGCCGAGGTGTGAACCCGGCCGTGTCTCCCTCGATGGTGCTCGCTCAGGTACTTCTCCACCGCCGAGCGAGCCGCCGGCGAAAACGGTTCGCCGGCAACGTCGTAGACACGTTCGACGGTGCCCAGCTCATCGGCCATGAAGTCGTCGAAAGCGATGTCGACGGATCGGTCGGACGGGATGAGATCGCGATCGCGCACGCACGCGCCGAGCAGGCGTTCCAGGTGGTCCACCCAGGCGTGCGCCACGGCGGTGACGTCGACGGTGTCACGGTGCATCCGCTCGGAGTAGGTGACCATCGCAATCATCGACAGGGCCACCGGAACCGGATCGCGATGGGTGAACACCACGACCACGCCGGGCATCACCGCGTCCAGAACCGGCAGCTGGCCGAGGTGCTGTGGTGACTTCAGCACCCATCGCCGTCCGCCGCGCAGGAACTGCAGGGCCTTGAGCTGGGTGGCCAGGTATCGGTACGACGACGTCTGGTCGGTACTCCAGAAGTAGTCGGTCCAGCGCGGGACATGGGCCAGGGTGTCCATCAGCATCGTCGAGAAGTCGTTGGCCAGCAGTTGGATCTCCTCATGCGTGTGTGTGGTGGTCATCTCGTGCATGAGGGTGAAATGCGGCATCAGCAGTTCCATGGTCTGCACCGCGACGTCCATCCGTGCGATCCGCGGATCGGGGTCGAGCCCGGTTTCGGCCGGCAACGGGAAGGGCTCGACGCTCTCCCAGTACGGCAGGCTGCGAAAAGTCGGCGCAGCGGCCAGGGTGTTGTGCAGATGTGTGGTACCCGACCTCGGGAGGCCGGCGATCACCACCGGCGGCGCCAGCTCGATGTCGACGATCTCCGGGTGCCGGTTGAGCAGCTCGGTGAGAAGCAGCCGGTTCTTGAGCCACTGCACGAGTTGGGCGTGGAAATTCACGATCCCGGGCCCGTGCATGTCGATCTCGCGGAGCTCCGCGACGTAGCGGTCCAGCCGCTCGCGGTAGTCCTGGGGGCCGAAGTCGTGCAGGCCGGTGGCATCCCTGGCTCGCGCGTGCAGCACCTCGCTGTCCAGCGGGCACTGGTCGGCCATCGATGCCATCATCTCCCGAAGCTGTTGAGCCTGGGGGCTGTAGCGGGGCTCGGCCAGGTCGTCCAGATGGACCGTGCGCTCTGTGCTGTCCGTCACACTATTATGTTACTATCAGTATCGTAATGGCGACAGATGCAGGACGGCCGAGAAACCGGGACATCGACGAGGCGGTGCTGCGGGCCACCGTCGAGTTGATCAGCGAGGCCTCGTACTCCGAGCTGTCGCTGGACGCCATCGCCGCCCGCGCGGGGACGAGCAAGCCCGCCATCTACCGACGCTGGCGGGGCAAGGCACATCTGGTGCACGAGGCGGTGTTTCCGATCAGCGCGGCGACCGAGCTCCCGTCGACCGGAACGCTGGAAGGTGATGTGCGAGAGATGATCACACGCACGCTCGCAGTGCTCAGCACCCCCGCGGCCCGTGCCGCACTACCCGGACTGATCGCCGAGATGGCGTCCGATCCCACGCTGCACACCGCACTGCTGGAGCGCTTCGCCGACGTGCTGGTGCGGGACCTCAACGGGTATCTGGCGTCCGCGGTGCGGCGCGGCGCGGTTCGCGACGGCGTCACCGCCGTGGACCTGGCCGAGGCGGTCACCGGAATGACGTTGCTGGCGTTGATCACCCGCGGTGCGGATGTCGACGAGGCATGGGTTGACCGGACCGCCCGACTGATCACGAGAGGAATCATCGATGACCGCCGACGCGCATGAGGCCACCGAAGCGTGGCGCGAATTACTAGAAACCCTCAGGATGCTCGACGAGTCGTTCATGACCGGTCCCAAAGCCGTCACCGACGACCGTCACATCGCCGACGGTTACCGGATGATCGCGACCACCCTCGGGGTGGCGCTGGACACCTACCTGTTCGCCGATCGCAGCAGGCCACGGTGGCTGGAGGTGAACTCCCCGTTTCGACCCGACCGGCGCTGGGGCGGCGACAACACCGACGCCCTCTACCACCTGTGCCCGGTCGACCCGACGCGCAGATACCGGATCAGTGGCAATCGTGGTGACAGCGTGTACTTCTCGGTGACGGCGTACAACGAACCGGCACCCGGCGCCTGGTCGGATCGGATCGTGGCGATCCTGCGCGACGACGAACTCGACATCGATGCAGACGGCAATTTCAGCTTCGACTTCGGCCCTCAGCCGGAGGCCGCGGTGCTGATGACCCGCGACTATCAGGCCGACCCGCTGGTCGGTCGCCCGGTGCGATGGTCCATCGAGGCGCTCGAACCTCCCGATCCGTTCCGTCACGGGCAGGCCGAGACCGCGGCGGCGCTGCGGGCCGCCGCAGCGTGGCTGCGCACCATGTTCGCCATCCTGCCGCTGTCGGTGGGCGTCCGCAACGCCGAGGAGCATCGGCTGGGACATGAGACGGCAATGATGGCAAACGATTTCGCCGATCCCTATCAGGTGCCGGACGCCAACTTCGGCTGGTCCGCCCGAGATGCGTGCTATGCGTACGGGAGTTTCGATCTTGCCGAACACGAGGCCCTGGTCATCACCCATCGGCCCCCGGCGTGCCGGTTCTGGAACCTGGTGGTCTGGAACCAGTTCATGGCGGTACCCGGCATCTGCGATGCCCGCAGTTCGGTCAACGGCGCCACCGCCGTGCCCAACAACGACGGCACGGTGACGGTCGTGGTGTCGCGGGGGATGACCGACCACCCGAATTCGCTGACGAGTGTCGGCTATCCCCGCGGCAATCTCGCGTTCCGCTGGTTCCTCGCCGACCGGGTGCCGGACCGGCCCCGAGTGCAGCTGATGAGCGTCGCCGATGCGCCGACCACTGCGGACTGACAGGCCCGGCCTGACGTCTTCGGGAAGGACTTTGGTCCCACGGCCTGGTGACGGCATACCACTGATGCACGGTCCGGGCCGGAGCTAACGTCGTAGATGTCGGGCGGCGACGGCGCCGCCGACCATAGGTGAGGAGGCGCACCAGATGTCCACCCAGCCAGCACCCAACGGCATCGTCGTCGGCGTCGACGGCTCGGCAGCATCCCGGGTCGCGGTCGACTGGGCGGCACGCGATGCCGCCATGCGCGGGGTCCCGCTGACGCTGGCGCACGTGCTGCCCGGCGTCGCGATGCAGTCCTGGATTCAGGCACCGCTGCCCACCGCGTACTTCGAAGACGAACGCGAAGAGGCGCGTCGCATTCTCGACGACGTGCGGGCCGTGGTGAACGCGGCCACGGCCGGCGGGGACACCCTCGGCGTCGGCGAGGTCATCGTGTCCGGTCAGCCGGTGGCGGCCCTCACCGACCTGACCAAGGATGCCGAACTGCTCGTGGTCGGCAGTCGCGGATTGGGCAAGTGGGAGCGCCGGCTGTTGGGCTCGGTGAGTTCCGGACTGGTGCAGCATGCGCACTGTCCTGTCGCGGTGATCCACGACGAGGATCCTCTGATCCCGCATCCTGCGCAGGCCCCGGTCGTCGTGGGGGTGGACGGTTCGCCGGCGTCCGAGCGTGCCACCGCGATCGCCTTCGACGAGGCATCGCGCCGCGGCGTCGACCTGGTGGCCGTTCACACCTGGAGCGACGCCGGCTATGAGCTGCCCGGTGCCGGCTGGTCTGAGATCCAGCCGGAGGAGGACATGCTGCTGGCGGAGCGGCTGGCGGGGTGGCAGGAGCGCTATCCCGACGTCGCCGTGCGGCGGGTGGTGTGCCGTGACCAGCCGGCGCGTCGGCTGTTGGAAGAGGCCGCGAACGCACAGTTGCTCGTCGTCGGCAGTCACGGCCGCGGCGGGTTCGCCGGGATGTTGCTGGGTTCGGTCGGCTCACAGGTCGTGCAGTCGGCGCGGGGCCCGGTGATCGTGGCGAGAAAGTCGTGAACCCAAGCCGCCGACTCCGCTGGTTGTGTGCGATCGCGGCGTTGGCGGCGCTGGTTGTCGGTTACCGCACACGGATCCGGCCGTGGATGTACTGCTGGGGAGCGACCCGTGCGGAGGTCTGCGAAGCACTGCCCGGTGACGATCTCGTCGGTGACGGCGTCCGCACCACCCGGGCGGTCACCGTGGACGCCGAGCCTGCGGCGGTGTGGCCCTGGCTCGCCCAGATCGGCGAGAACCGGGGGGGGTTTCTACAGTTACAGCGTGCTCGAGCGTGCCGTCGGCGCCGATATCCACAACGCCGCGGTGATTCACCCGGAATGGCAGCAGCTCGAGGTCGGCGACACGGTGTGGCTGGCGCGCCGGGGCGGGGACCGGGGTAGGCAGATCGTCGCAGCGGTGGTGCCGTGTTCGCATCTGGTGCTGATGTCAACCGAGGACTACGAGCGGATCCAACACGGCGAGAAGGCTTCGGGCAGTTGGTCATTCCACCTGCGCCCGGTCGGGGACCGGACCCGCCTGCTCGCTCGGGGCAATGCCGGGTACAGCGGCAACCCCGTCTACGACATCGCGCACTTCGTCATGGAGCGGAAGATGCTGCTCGGCATCCGCCGCCGGGTGCACGCGCACCGCCGGGTCACGGCGTCGTGAGCCGGGCATACCGGCCGAGGTGGTGGTCGGTGGACCCGAACTCGAACTGCAGTGCGGTCAACCTCTTGAAGTAGTGGCCGATCGCCAGTTCTTCGGTCATGCCCATGCCGCCGTGAAGCTGCACGGCCTGCTGTCCGACGAACCGCGCGGCCCGGCCCACCGTCGCCTTGGCCGCCGACACGGCCCTGGCCCGCGTCGCATCGTCGGCACCGAGCTTGAGGGTTGCCAACAAAGTGGCGGCGGCGGCCTGCTCGACCTCCATGTACATGTCCACCATCCGGTGCTGCAGTACCTGGAAACTGCCGATGGGTTGGCCGAACTGCTGCCGTTGCCTGCAGTATTCGACAGTGTCGGCCAGCACCTTGCGCATGCATCCGACCGCTTCGGCGCAGACTGCGGCCGCGCCCTCGTCGCGGGCCACCGCGAGCGAGGCCCACGCACCGCCCGGCTCGCCGAGCACTGCGGTCGCCGGGAGCCGGAGGTTCTCGAACGCGATATCCGAGGCCCGGCGGTCGTCGACGGTCCGGTAGTGGTGCATCTCCAGACCAGGCGCCGCCGAGCTGGTGTCGATGACGAACAGGGAGATTCCGTCGGCGTCGGCACATTCGCCGGCCGTCCTCGCGCTGACGAGCACACAATCGGCCAGCGGTGTTCCGGCCGAGACGATCTTGGCGCCGTTGAGCAGCCAGCTGTCACCGTCGCGCACGGCAGTGGTGCCGACGTGCTGCCAGTGATCACCCGAGGCCGGTTCGGCGGCTGCCAGTGTCACCACCGTGTCGCCGGAGACGATGCGCTCCAACAGTTCTGCGGCCTTGTCACCGCCGGCGCGGTGCAGCAGGCCGGCCGCCACCACGGCGGTGTCCACGAACGGTTCGATGACCAGTGCATATCCCAAGGCCTCGGCGATGATCATCATCTCGACCGGTCCGCCTCCGATCCCGCCGGCATCCTCGGGCAGGGTCGCGCCGAGGATCCCGAGCTCGTCGGCGAAGGCGCGCCAGACCTCGGGTTGCCAGCCTGGACCACTCTTGGCCGCGGCCCGGCTCTGCGCGAGGTCGTAGCGGCTGGCCAAGAAGCGGGTGAGGCCCCCGCGCAGCAATTCCTGTTCGTCGGTGAGTGTGAAGTCCATTCAGAGCCCCAATGCAGCTTTGGCGAGGATGTTCCGCTGAATCTCGTTGCTGCCGGCATAGATCGAACCGGCGCGGTCGTTGAAGTAGCGCAACGGCGCCACCGCCTGCCACGGCTGACCGCTGACATAGCCGTCGGCCGGCGGCACGAACTCCGAGATGGGCCCGCCCGGGCAGGTGGCATGTGGTTGGTACACCCGAGCGCGTGGGCCCGCGGCCTCCATCGCGAGTTCGGTGATCGTTTGACTCAGCTCGGTGCCGAGCACCTTGAGCATCGAGGATCTGGCTCCTGGGTTGCCGCCGCCGGCCACCGCGGCCAGCACCTGATATTCGAGGATTTCCAAGACCTCGGTGCGAATACGGACATCGGCCAATTTGCGACCGAAGCTCGGGTCGTCGACAAGCCGGCCCCCGTCGGGACCGGGTTGTTCGGCGGCCGCGGCGGCGATCTCCTCGACCATCACCTGCAACGCCGGTGCCGCGGCGCCGCCCCCGCGCTCGAACTCCAGGAGATACTTGGCGACCGTCCAGCCATCGTCGATCTCGCCGATGACGTTGGCCTTCGGGACGCAGACGTCGTCGAAGAAGACCTGATTCTGCACTTCCTCACCGGAGGTCATCACCAGTGGCCGGATCTCGATCCCGGGACTGGACATGTCGATGAGGACGAAGGTGATACCGCGCTGCTTCTTCTCCGAACGACTGGTGCGCACGAGCGCGAACATCCAGTTGGCCTCCCGGGCGTGGGTGGTCCAGATCTTGCTGCCGGTGCACACCAGGTGTTCACCGTCGTCGAGAGCCGCCATGGACAGCGCGGCCAGATCCGAGCCCGCCTCCGGTTCCGAGTAACCCTGGCAGAAGAAGACGTCACCGGTGAGGATCCGCGGCAAGAAGTAGGTCTTTTGCTCCTCGGTGCCGAACCTGATGATCGCGTGGGCGACCATCCGGATGCCCATCGGGGACAGTGATGGAGCGCCGGCGAGTGTCGACTCTCGGCTGAAGATGTAGTGCTGGGCCAGGCTCCAGTCGCAGCCGCCGTGTTCGACCGGCCACGCGGGCGCCGCCCAACCCCTTTCGTGCAGGATCTGCTGCCACCGCATGCTGGCGTCGTGATCGGCGTACACGCTGGTCATCAAGCGACCCGCGCGTCGCAGGTCGGGCGTCAGCTTGTCGCCGAGAAAGGCGCGAACCTCGTCGCGGAAGGCCAAGTCGGCCTCCGACCACTCCAGATCCATGGATGTCCCCTCTGCCGTGTCTCCTGACACACAGTAAACCTAGTTAGTTAACTGATGCACAGCCCGGGGTGGCCGGCTCCCGACGTGGCGCGGGGCGCCGGCTCACCGCCGCGACGTTGGGGGGGTGAATCGCCGGGCCGCCACGCCGTGCCCGGGTCGGGGGCGCCGGACAACCCGCTCCTGGTATAGCTTTTCTCTGTTGCCACAGCCTGTGATGGCAAATCCCCTCAGACCCCATCACGGCTGTGGCAACCCGCGGCCTCGCGCGAGTTTGTTCCTCATATCGCTGATGTCATAGCCTTGAGACGGTCGGGAAGCTCGGCCATGGCAAACAAGAGGCGAATAACTTTGTGCTGCGAGCCCGAATGGGACGACGAAGTCGACGTGATCTGCACCGACTCCGGCTTGGGCGGTTTGGCGACGGCGATCGCGACCGTCGAGCAGGACGGTGAGGTCTTTGTCGCCGACCGAAGCGACCCACGTACCGACCTACGAACCGAAGCCTCGGGAGCCGCAACCCCGGCCACGCTCGGCAGCGCCGGCGGGTGGCTGCGCGTCGGGTCAGATGCGCACACAGCGGAGTACTTTCGTGAGCTGACCGCGGACCTCGACCTGGACGCGCTCCGTCACACAGACCCCGACCTGCCCGTGCATCTCATGGGCGCAACCGCACCGGTGCGGGGGCGCACCGTTCCGCCTTTCGAGGGCGCGCGGCTGCGGGACTGGGCGGCCCGCTGCGTTCCGTCACCGTCGGGATACCTGTACACCAGGGTCACGGATTGGACCGCGGCGACACGGTCTGACGGCGACGGAACCCTGTTCAAGGTGACCGAAGTCGGTGCCCTCACGCCCGATCCCGATGACCCCGTCGGCTCGGTTCTGGCATGGCTGGAGTCCGAGGCCGACAGCCGGGACATCCACCGAAACCCGGTGACGCGGTTCGAGCGCCTGATCTTCCAGGACGGTCAGGTCATCGGTGCGGTCTTCGCCACCGAGGACGGTCCGGTGTGGGTCCGGGCCCGGCACGGAGTGCTGATCTGCCGGGGCCGCGCCGCGGGCCGCGGCGCGGCATTGCCCGGACTGCGCGCCGGCACCCCGCTGCGTATCGCCCTGGTCGGCACCGAGGCCAGTCGATTCGGTCGGGTCGAGCTGTTGACCTCGGACTCCTCGGTGGTTGAGGCGATAGGACGTCCCGCGTCGCAGCACACCGCCGGCGCGGTCACAACTTGGAGAAATTGACCGGGATACGTCCTTGTGCAAGAAGGGATTCCATCGCATCTCCGGGGATCGGACGCGACAGCAGGAAACCCTGAGCCCGGTGGCAGCCGTGTCGGAGCAACGTCAAAGCGCCGGCCTCGGTTTCGACTCCCTCGGCCACCAGCTCCAGACCGAACGCCTCGGCCAGCGCGATGATGGCCCGCACGATCGCGAGGTCGCCTGGGTTCGAGCCGAGTTCGCGAACGAAGCCCTTGTCGATCTTGAGAGTGTCGACCGGCAACGACTTCAGGTGGGACAGCGCGCTGTACCCGGTGCCGAAGTCGTCGATGGCGATCCGGACCCCGGCCTCCTTGAGACCGTTGAGGGTAACCCGGGTGGTCTCGATGTCCTGCACCACAACGCTTTCGGTGATCTCCAGGCAGATCGATCCGTGGCCGAGCTCGAACTCGTCGACGATGCCGGCCACCGATTCCACGAAGCCATCGGTGACCAGTTGCACCGGTGAGACGTTGATACGCATCACCGCGTCCTTTCCGACACCGCGTGATCGCCAGGCGGCGAAGTCGGCGCAGGCCGAGCGCATCACCCAGCGGCCCAGTTCGCCGGCCAGATTGATCGACTCCGCGACACCGATGAACGATTCGGGCGAGAGCAGACCACGAGTCGGGTGCTGCCACCGGACCAAGGCTTCGGCGGCGAGGATCTCCCCGGTCCGCATGTCGACCTCGGGCAGGTAGTGCAGGAGCAGGGCGCCGTTCTCGATGACACTCTGCAGGTGCAACTCGATGTCGTTGTCGAACTCGTTCTTCAGCGACATGTCGTCGGTGAACACCACCACCTTGTTGCCCCCGGAACTCTTCGCGTTCAACACCGCTTGGTCGGCACGGCGGAGCAGATCGGAGGTGGTGTCCCGTCCTGGTGAACCGAGGGCCACACCGATGCTCACCGTGCGTGTCAGCATCTCGCCTTCGATGGAGACCCGTTCCCGCAACGTGGACTGCAATCGGCAGGCGAGCGCCTCGGCTTCTTCGGCGTCCATCGGTGCTGCGGGCACGACGACGAACTCGTCACCCCCGAGACGCGCGATCAGACACGGGCAGTCGGCGCCCCGGCGCAGCCGTTCGGCCAGCACCCGGATGAACCAGTCCCCGGCGGTGTGGCCGAGGTAGTCGTTGATCGCCTTGAGGCGATCGAGATCGAAGAACAGTGCAGATACCGGGCCGGGTGCGCCCTCGGCCAGCCGCTCTTCGAGATGGGCGAGCAGGGCGCGACGGTTGTACAGGCCGGTCAGGTCGTCGTGTTCGGCGAGATAACGCAGCTGTTCCTCGGCCTGCACCCGCGCCTGGACCTGAGCGAACAGTGAGGCGATCGCCTCGAGACCGTTGAGTTCCTCCGCGCTCCACACGCGGTCGCCGAACTTGATGAACCCGAGGATCCCGGTGGTGACCTCGCCGGAGACCAGTGGCGCCGCAGCCATCGAGGTGGCCGGCACGGCACGGGTCTCCTCGATGCGCTTCTGGTAGTCGTCGGTGGCCGGTTCGGGACGAAACACCATGACCTTCTTGCCGTGTTCAGAATGCGCGAACACGGGATCGGCATCGGCGAAGTACACCAGCGCCAGTGGGTCGGGGTCGGGTACGCCCGGCCGAACCGGCCACTCGGCGACCAGTCTGGACGCGCGGATCTTGTGGTCGTTGTAGCGCAGGAAGCTGACATCGACACCGAGATAGGAGACGAGTTCGGCTAGCACCTGCTGGCTCACCTCGACTGAGGTGGCCGCGTTGGCGGCCATCAGCTTGGTGGCCACCGAGGTGACGACCAGGTCGAGACTGCGGAGAGTGTCGCTGTCAGACATCGTGCAGTCAGAATACGGGCGGTGTGGCGAATCTGAGCGGACGTCTCCGGCTGCGGACCGATGCGGGCGGCGCCAGGGCCAGTCGGAGGATCAAGGTCGTCACCTCAGTCGACGTCGCAGATGTCAAGTGACGAAACTGCGACTGCAGTGTGGCCAGCTCGGTGGTGAATCGCGGTGACAGCGCTGTGAGTTCGTCGGGGCCCTCGGCGTAGAGAAAGACCGGCGATATCGGCTGCACCGACAATCCCTGCAGCTGAGCCGAAATCCACACCGCTTCGGCCGCCGCACCGCCACGGGCATATCCGGTGAGCGACGGGTCCGCGGTGTGGACCAGGGCCAGAGCGGAGCTGCGGGCAATCCGAGCCCGAGTGTCGGCTCCGAGTGCGGCTCCGGCGTTCCAATCCCGCAGCAAAGACATGACCTCGGGGCGCCGCAGGATGTCGAGGGTGACGAGCTCACCCGCGCCGAGCTCGAGACTTCGCACGTCGATCCCGGAATCCGGATCGCCGTCGCCGGGCCAGCGCAACTCCGAGGCCATGTCGGCGTGCAGGTGTGGCGTCAGATAGCGAATGCGATCGGTCTCTGCCAGCAGTGCGCTCATCTGATCGAGAACGTCCCGATCGGTCACCAGCTCCAACCGGGCGCCCTCTCGGTGGGCCGCCGCGCACAACGTTTCCACCGTGGCCGACGACAGCGCAGCTGCGGTTCCGGGCCGCCGGTTCGTCTCTCGTGTTTCAAGGGCCGGATAGAGCCCGGCAAGGTAGTCGTCGAAGCCGTCACCCAGCTCGATCACCGCGCTCAACGGGGATGCGGGCCCGCCTTCGGTGAAGTGCACGGCACCGAGCACGTGGTGGGCCGCCGCGGCGACACGAGCATTGAACGCCGCGGCGCCGACGGCCACGGCGCTGCCGCGCCAGGCAACGTCGATGCTGGACTGGTACTGCGGTGCCAGTGCAATGGTCACGGCGTTGGCGGTGGCCTCGATGTGCCACGGCTGCATGTTGCCGCCCGACGGTGCCCTGTTGGCTGCGACCGCCATGGCATGCACTGCGTCACCGAGGTGGGGACCGTCGTCGTCGCCGGCTGCGCGGCCGGCGGTCTCGTCGTGGTCTGTGCCGCTGGGCCCGGGCGGCGCCGATCGCTGCAACGGATCCACCAGATCCGCCAACGCGGCGGCGGTGTCGATGCGGGCCCGGCCAGACGAAAGTGGCTCGCCCAAACCGATTCTGCGGACCGCTTCGGCCACTGCCGCGGCACCGACGAGCACATCGCCGACCAGCTGCGGCCACGTCGCAAGAGTCTGTCCGACCTCGACGAGCGAGGCCGCACCGCGAGAAGAGAGCTTTGCCCCGTCGATGATCCGAAGTACATGCGGAATCTTGGCCGGTCCGTCGAGCGCGGCCAGGGCCGATGCGTCGACCTCGCCGAGCAAGCCGTGAAAAATGGGGCGGTTCGGCTGCAAGTCGAATCGCTCGACGTCGATGAGGCCCCGATCGCTGGTGGCCATGATCACCGGAAGGCGCCGGTCTCGCGCGGCCTCGCGGACCAGAGCTTTGACGTCGAGTGAGTCGCACTCCTCGATCAGGATGTCGAGACCGGCGAGAAAGTCGTCGATGTTCGCCTCGGCCAATCCGGAATCTGCTACGCGCACAACGATATACGGGTCGACCTCGGCGATCCGGCGTGCAGCGGTCACGGCCTTGTTGACGCCGAGGTCGAACACCGTCGCCGGGACCCTGTTCAGGTTCGACAGCTCGAGATCGTCGAAGTCCGCCAGGCGCAACTCGCCGCACAGCCCCTGCATCGCCAGCGTGTGCGCGACCGCATGGCCGACGCTCAGACCCACCACTCCGATCCGCAGCGACCCGAGTTTCTGCTGCTCGGACCCGGTGATGAGGTTGCGGTTGCGGTCCGACCGGACCCGTGCGAAGCCGCGGGGGCCCAGAACACTGACCACGGTGCGGCGCCACGGGTAGTACACCCACCGGCGCGGCTCAGCGGTCAGTTCCGCCGACGGGGCGGGACGCAAACCAGCCAGAGTGTCCGCCTGGCGTGCGCCGCTGTCGATGAACGCGATGGACGGATCGTTGCGCAGCGCGGTCAGCACCTGCCGATCGGCGGGCTGATCGGGGTCGAGGACCGTTGCGACCGAGGCGCCCTGGTCCTCGACCCTGCCGGCAACCTCCTCGCCCTGCGCAGCAGAGTGCTCAAACGTCACAGGGCATTATCGCGCAGTGTGTCGGTATGTCCGGCGGCGACCCGCGCACGGTTCAGGTCCAGAATCTCGTTGTAGATCTTCGACACCTGGGCGGGCTCGGCGTGCTGAACGAACGTTCTGCGGTCCCACCACATCATCTTGGTGCGGTATCGAGGGTCCGGGTAGGGCGTGGCCGGGATCGCCGCGACGACCCCCCCGGAGGAGCGCCACTTGTCGAGCACGTGCGGGGCCGATGTGGCCATGCAGAACTGCAGATCCATCACGGCCAGGGCATGAAATCCGCTACGCGCGAGCGCGCGGGTCACCCCCTTGTTGCGTGCCGGGTCATCGGTCACGAAGGCGGACTTCATCTCCAGGATGCCGAAAGGCGCCCGATCGTCGATCATCTTGCGCACCGCAGCCAACCCCGGCTGACCGTCCCACTCGACCACGGCGTGCGAGTCGTCGGCACCGGTCAACGGACCCTTGGCGCGGACACCGCCGATCACCCGCCCCGTCCCGTCCAATGTTGCCCAAAACATCGCTGTGTCGTGACCATCACGGATTTCATCGACGTCAAGAGCGCGGTCGACTCCATGCTTGCGGTAGCTGCGCTCCGCCCCGCGGAGATACTCCATCCACAGATCGGGGTCCAGGTGAGGCTGCGACATCACCAGCGTGCATTCCGCGTCGGCGTCCCACCAGCTGTGGTTACTCGCGAGTTCGAAAAGGCCGGCAGGACTGGAATCGAATGAAGCAATTGGCATTGCATTTCCTATCGTTGATGGTCGGTGGTGCGAAAAGCTCTCCACGCCGGCCACGACTATGGGTCCGGTGTTTGTGTCGAAACGACGTCTTCAAGTATCTCGCTACCAGTCACTTCATTTCTAGCTAGCGAGCGGGCATTTTCTCCTTTTCGATTTCCGGATACAAAACAACGCTCTTAGGCATACCTCAGAAGCGGCGATGGCAAGAATAATTCGGCGGGATCGGGCTGTTCGTGCACACCGGAATTCGGTTCTGGCGAACGTCACCAATCGCGCAACGCGCTATTTGGCCGATGTCACATCGAATCCAGCGTCGGATTCGCTAACTTGTGGGCCTCAACAGAATCCGTCGTCATTCCCATCGGTGGTGTTACAGCTCAATGGCCGCAACCTGGCCGACGAGTGACGATGGCGACCCGCAGCGTTAGCTGTCGATTCCACGCGCAACGACTTCGGCGCATCCCTGGGCCGCTCCGGTGTGGGATGTCGCGGCCGGGGCCGCTCCGGTGGAAAGCGTGGAGGCGGCGCTGTGGCACTGTGAGGTCTGCTGACCCGCCTGGAGGCGTCGCCTGCGCCTCAGGTCGAAGAAGACAGCGTGAGTGAAGAAGACAGCGTGAGTGAAGAAGACAGCGTGAGTGAAGAAGACAGCGTGAGTGGAGGAGACAGCGTGAAGAAGTTCGACAATCTCGCCGAGTTCGTCGCCGCCGAGGGCACCCAACTGGGTCCCACCGAGTGGCTCGAGATCACCCAGGACCGGGTCAACCTGTTCGCCGACGCCACCGACGACCACCAATGGATCCACGTCGATCCCGAGCGCGCGGCCGACGGACCCTTCGGCGGAACCATCGCCCACGGGCTGTTGACGCTGTCACTGTTGCCGCACTTCACCCATCAGCTGTATGCGGTCGACAACGTGGCCATGGCCATCAACTACGGCTACAACAAGGTTCGTTTCATCACCCCGGTGCGCGTCGGCGCGAAGCTGCGGGCGCGCGCGGAGATCACCAAGGTCGCCCAGCTGGAGAATGCGGTGCAGGCGACCGTCAGCACCACCGTCGAGATCGCGGGTTCGGACAAACCGGCCGCGGTCGCGGAGTCGATCGTGCGGTTCATCGGCTGACTCGCTGCACGCCTCGGCTGACCAGTTGCGCCGAGGGTGCACAGACGGTCGTCTTGCAGGGTTGGGTGCAACCGTGGGTGCACCTTCGCGCGTCCCGGGCGCTCCCGGACGCTCGAAAGCTAACCCGGGACAATGGGGACTAGCTGCACGCCGTAGCGCTCATCTCCTGGCGCCTTTCACCAGACCGCCTCCGATGATCAGTCGCTGGATCTCGCTGGTCCCCTCGTAGAGCCGCAACAGACGCACATCGCGGTAGATGCGCTCGACCGGCATCTCGCGCATATAGCCGGCGCCGCCGTGCACCTGGACCGCCAGATCGGCGACCTTGCCCGCCATCTCGGTGCAGAACAGCTTGGCCGCCGACGGTGCGATGCGGCGATCCGTGCCGGTGATCCACTGTCTGGCCGTATCCCGAACCAGCGCCCGACCCGCCATCACCCCCGTCTGTTGGTCGGCGAGCATGGCCTGGACCAGTTGGAAGTCACCGATCGGGGTGCCACCCTGGGTTGCGGTCGCGGCGTACGTCACCGATTCGTCGAGGGCGCGCTGAGCGGTTCCGACGGCCAGCGCGGCAATGTGGACGCGCCCGCGCGCCAGGGAGGTCATCGCGGCGCGGTAGCCGATGTCCTCACTGCCGCCGACCAGGGCGGCGTGCGGCACCCGTACGTCGGTGAAGTTGACGTCGGCGGTCCAGGCGCCTTCCTGTCCCATCTTCTTGTCTTTGGGGCCGACTTCGACGCCGGGGGTGTCGGCGGGCACCAGGAAGACGGCTATCCCGGCGCCCCGGTCGTCGGCCGGCCTGCTCCTGGCGAACGTCACGAACAGGTCGGCGGTGGGGGCGTTGGTGATGTACTGCTTCTGGCCGTTGATGATCCACTCGTCGCCGTCGCGTGCGGCTCTGGTGCGCAGGCCGGACGGATTGGAACCCGCACCCGGTTCGGTCAGCGCGAACGATGCGACGACCTCGCCTGATGCAATGCGTTCCAACCACGTCGACTTCTGCTCCTCGGTGCCGTAGCCGACGAGAACCTGGCCGGCGATCCCGTTGTTGGTGCCGAACATCGACCGCAGCGCCAGTGAGGTGTACCCGAGTTCCATGCCGAGTTCGACGTCCTGGGCCAGGTCCAACCCGAGCCCGCCCCACTCCTGAGGAATCGCATAGCCGAACAAACCCATCGATTTGGCCTGCTCACGCAGATCGTCGGGGACGCGGTCGTGCGCAAGGATTTCCTGCTCTCGTGGGACCACGGTGTTACGCACGAAATGCTTTGTCTGAGAAAGTATCTCGTGGAAGTCTTCATCACCGACCGGACTGGTTGGCACTGTCTGAGCTCCTCGGAGTGCTGCGGGAGGTGGATGCGTCAGGATCTCAATATCGTATATTAGAATCGTATATTAGATACGATATTGCTCCAGCCGGGGCGTCGCTGTGGCGTGAGGATGGTGGACGGATGTCGTTGCTCGCAGGTCGGATCGCGGTGATCACCGGAGGGGCCCAAGGGCTTGGCCTGGCCATCGCGCAACGGTTCGTCGACCACGGGGCACGGGTGGTGCTCGGTGACGTGAACCTCGACGCCACCCGTGCCGCCGCCGAGAAACTCGGCGGCGGCGACGTGGCCCGCGCCGTGCGCTGCGACGTCACCGACTCCGCCGAAGTCGACGCGCTGATCGCGGCCGCGGTGGACGGGTTCGGTGCCCTGGACATCATGGTCAACAACGCCGGAATCACCCGCGACGCCACGATGCGCAAGATGACCGAGGAGCAGTTCGACCAGGTCATCGCCGTGCACCTGAAAGGAACCTGGAACGGCCTGCGGTCCGCCTCGGCGGTGATGAGGGAACATCAGCGTGGCGCGATCGTGAACATGTCGTCGATCTCCGGCAAGGTCGGAATGATCGGCCAGACCAATTACTCGGCGGCCAAGGCCGGCATCGTCGGGATGACCAAGGCTGCCGCCAAGGAACTCGCCTACCTCGGGGTGCGGGTCAACGCCATCCAGCCGGGACTGATCCGGTCCGCGATGACAGAAGCCATGCCGCAACGCATCTGGGACTCCAAAGTCGCCGAGGTCCCGATGGGACGCGCCGGCGAGCCGGTGGAGGTGGCTGACGTGGCGTTGTTCCTTGCCTCGGATTTGTCGTCGTACATGACCGGCACCGTCCTGGAGGTCACCGGCGGGCGGCACCTGTGAGTCGCGAAGCAGTCATCTGCGAACCCGTGCGCACCCCGATCGGGCGCTACGGCGGGATGTTCAAGAGCCTGACCGCTGTCGAGCTCGGGGTGTCGGCGTTGCAGGGCCTGCTCGCCCGCACCGGCGTCGCGGCCGAGACCGTGGAGGACGTCATCGTCGGGCACTGCTATCCGAGCATGGAGGCGCCCGCGATCGGACGGGTCATCGCGCTGGACGCGGGGCTTCCGGTGACCGTCGCGGGCATGCAGGTCGACCGCCGGTGCGGTTCCGGTCTGCAGGCCGTCATCCAGGCGGTGATGCAGGTCGCCTGTGGTGGCAACGATCTCGTCGTCGCCGGCGGCACCGAATCGATGACCAACGCGGTGTTCCACTCCACCGACATGCGCTGGGGCGGGGAGCGCACCGGAATCACCGTGCACGATGCGCTCAAGCGCGGCCGCACCACCGCCGGCGGGAAGAACCACCCGGTGCCGGGCGGAATGCTGGAGACCGCGGAGAACCTGCGCCGCGAATACCGCATCCCGCGCACCGAGCAGGACGAACTGGCCGTGGTGTCACATCGGCGGGCCATCGCAGCTCAACAGGAGGGGCTGCTCGCCGAGACGATCATCCCCGTGACGGTCAGCACCCGGTCGGGGGAGCAGATCCTCGACACCGATGAGCATCCGCGCGCGGACACCTCGGTCGAATCGCTCGCGAAGCTCAAACCCGTTCTCGGCGCGTCGGATCCGGCCGCCACGGTGACGGCGGGCAATTCCAGCGGACAGAATGACGGCGCCGCGATGTGCCTGGTCACGACGCCGCAAAAGGCGGCCGAACTGGGTCTGCGCCCGCTGGTACGGCTGGTGTCGTGGGGTGTCGTGGGGTGTCGCCGGGGTGGGGCCCGCCGTCATGGGCATCGGCCCGGTTCCGGCCACCGAGGTCGCGCTGAACAAGGCCGGTCTGCAGCTGTCCGATATCGACCTGATCGAGCTCAACGAGGCTTTCGCCGCCCAAGCCCTGGCCTGTATGCGCGAGTGGAACTTCGCGGATGGTGATCTGGAGCGCACCAACGTGCACGGTTCGGGAATCTCTCTTGGGCACCCGGTCGGAGCCACCGGGGGGCGGATGCTGGCGACACTGGCGCGCGAGTTGCACCGCCGCGACGCCCGCTACGGCCTGGCGACGATGTGCATCGGCGGCGGCCAGGGCTTGGCGGCGATCGTGGAAAGGGTGAGGCCGTGACCAGGCTGGCGCAAACCTTGGGCCTGACCGAATTCCAGACCGAAATCGTCTCGACGGTACGGCAGTTCGTCGACAAAGAAGTCATCCCCACCGCCCAGGAGCTCGAGCACGGCGACATCTATCCGCAGGCCATCGTGGACGCCATGCGCGACATGGGTCTGTTCGGTCTGATGATCCCCGAGGAGTACGGCGGGCTGGGGGAGTCGCTGCTGACCTACGCGCTGTGCGTGGAGGAACTCGCGCGCGGCTGGATGAGCGTCTCGGGGGTGATCAACACCCATTTCATCGTGGCGTACATGATCCGCCAACACGGCACGGACGGACAGAAGAGTCTGTACCTGCCGAGGATGGCCACCGGTGAGATCCGGGGCGCATTCTCGATGTCGGAACCCGAACTGGGCTCCGATGTGGCCGCCATCCGGACACGGGCACGCGACAACGGCGACGGCACCTACACCATCGACGGTCAGAAGATGTGGCTGACCAATGGCGGCAGCTCCAACCTGGTTGCCGCGCTGGTCCGGACCGACGAGGGAGCGGACAAACCCCATCGGAACCTGACCGCGTTCCTGGTCGAAAAACCCACCGGCTTCGGCGAGATCGTGCCCGGCCTGACCATTCCGGGAAAGCTGGACAAGCTCGGCTACAAGGGCATCGACACCACCGAGCTGATCTTCGACGGATACCGGGCGCGGGCTACCGACATCCTCGGTGAGGAGCCTGGGCGTGGGTTCTTCCAGATGATGGACGGGGTCGAGGTCGGTCGGGTCAACGTGTCAGCGCGCGCCTGCGGGGTGGGAGTGCGCGCGTTCGAGCTCGCAGTGCGTTACGCCCAGCAGCGCACCACATTCGGTAAGCCCATTGCCGAACATCAGGCCATCGCATTCCAACTCGCCGAGATGGCGACCAAGGTCGAGGCCGCCCACCTGATGATGGTCAACGCGGCCCGACTGAAGGACTCCGGTGACCGCAACGATGTCGCGGCGGGCATGGCGAAGTACTTCACCAGCGAAATGTGCGCCGAGGTGACCCAACAGAGCTTCCGCATCCACGGCGGCTACGGCTACTCGAAGGAGTACGAAATCGAGCGGCTCATGCGTGACGCGCCTTTTCTGCTGATCGGCGAAGGCACCAGTGAGATCCAGAAGAACATCATCAGCAAGCGGCTGCTGGCGGACTACCGGGTCTGACGGTGAGCATTCCGGACTTCGCGGCCAGGCCGCAGCTCGCCGAGGACGTCGCTCGAGTCGTGCGGCGACGCATCTTCGAGGGGACCTATCCGGCCGGTCAGTACATTCGGCTCGAACAGCTGGCCGACGAACTCGGCGTCAGCGTGACCCCGGTGCGCGAGGCGCTGTTCGGGCTTCGGGCCGAAGGGCTGCTGCGGCAGGTGCCGCGCCGCGGGTTCGTGGTGTCACCCATCACCCGTCGCGACATCACCGACGTGGCCGAGGTGCAGGCCCACATCGGTGGTGTGCTGGCCAGCCGCGCCGCCGAACTGATCAGCGACGAGCAGCTGCGGGGCCTCGAAGCGGTCCAGGAGCGGCTGGAGTCGGCCTACCGGCGCAGCGACCACGAGGCTGCGGTGCGGCTCAACCACGAATTCCACCGCGGGGTCAACCTCGCGGCACGCTCACCCAAGCTCGCCCAGCTGATGGGGCAGATCACCAAGTTCGCCCTGGAGTCGGTGTATCCGACGCTGCACGGGTGGCCCGCACATTCGACCCGCGACCATCGGGAGTTACTGGTGGCGCTGCGAGCACGCGACGGTGAGGCAGCGCGGGTGGCGATGTCAGATCATCTGCGGGCGGCCTCGGGGCCGTTGACCGACCATCTACGTGCCCACGGGGTGATCGAGTGATCAGCTGCCGGTGACGGCCTGCTCGCGCGCCCAGCGGTAGTCGGCCTTGCCGGCCGGGCTGCGCTCGATCGTGGGCCGGAACACCACCGCCTTGGGCAGCTTGTAGCGTGCGATCGCCGCGGAAGCGTGCTCGATCAGCTGGTCCGCGGTGGCGGTGGCGTCGTCGGCGAGGGCCACCACGGCGACCACTTCCTGGCCCCAACGCTCGCTCGGCCGTCCTGCCACCACGACGTCGGCGACCGCGGGATGCGATGCGATCGCCGATTCGACCTCTTCGGCGAAGATCTTCTCGCCGCCGGAATTGATGGTGACCGAATCGCGGCCGAGCAGTTCCACCGCACCGTCGGCGAGGTGGCGGGCCCGGTCACCGGGCACCGAGTAGCGGATGCCGTCGATCACCGGGAACGTCGCCGCCGTCTTGGTGGCGTCGCCCTTGTAGCCCAGCGGGACCAGCCCGCGCTGCGCCAGCCACCCGATGCCCTCGTGCCCGGGATCCAGAATGGCGGTCAGATCTTCGGCGGCGACAAAGGTGTCCGGTCCGGCGGTGAACTTTCCGGTCGAGACCGCACCCGGCGCCGACACGTGCGACATCTGGGCGCCGGTCTCCGAGGAGCCGACAGCGTCGATGACCATCAGATTCTCCTTGGCGTCGATCAGGCGCTGCTTGACCGTCGGGGTCAGCTGTGCCCCACCGTTGGCGACAACGGCCAGTGACGACAGGTCGGCGCCGGTGCGCTCGAACGCCTCGGCCAGCGGACGCGCCATCGCGTCGCCCACGACGGTCACCGCCAGCACCTGTTCCCGCGCGATCGCCGCCACGACATCGTCGACATCGAGATGATCGGTGACCGGTGAGAACACCACGGTCTGTCCGGTGTTCATCGCCGTGAAGACGGCCCACTGGGCGGCGCCGTGCATCAGTGGTGGCAGCACCATCAGCTTGGTGCCGGGCGATTCGGTGCAACGCTGGGCGATGTCGGCGTAGGACTTCGCCACCTCACCGGTGTAAAGACTGCGCCCGCCAAAGGAGGCCATGAAGATGTCGTGCTGGCGCCACAGCACACCCTTGGGCATCCCGGTGGTGCCGCCGGTGTAGAGCACGTACAGATCGTCCGGTGACGGTTCGACCGGTGGAGCCTGGGTCGGACCATGCGCCACGATCGACTCGTAATCGACTGCGCCAGGAAGCAGTTCGTTCCCCGAATCGTCGGCGATCTGGATCAGGACCTTCAGCTTCGGCAAGCCGGCGAGTATCTCGTTCAGTCGCGGCGCGAACGACGCGTGGTAGAGCAGCGCGGTGGCACCGGAATCCGACAGCAGGTACTCCAGTTCGCTCTTGACGTAGCGGTAGTTCACGTTGAACGGAGCCACCCGGGCGCGCCAGGCGCCCAGCATGCCCTCGACGTACTCAGGGCCGTTGTAGGCGTAGACACCGAGCAGGTCCTGACCCACGTCGTGACCGGCAAGTTCGTCGCGGTCGGTGTGACAGCCCAGCCCCTGCGAGTGCAGGTAGGCGGCCAGCCGGGTGGACCGCTCGACGATCTGTGCATAGGTGAAGCGGCGTTGCCCCTGCACGATGAACTCGCGGTCGCCGATCACTGCTGCGACGGCGTCGGCGGCGGCCGGGACGGTGAACTGTATCGGCTCGTTCATGCCTATGGACTCTAGACGGAGACGTTCCTAGAGTGGACAAATGTCGAGAAGTTGTATGGTCGGCGGGCTTGTCGCCGGACCTGAGTCCAGCGTTGTCGCCCGGATCGAAGAGGTCGGATGGCCCGGTCGGCGACCCACGAGCACGCGCTTGTCCTGCAATTGCGGACATCAGCAAGGAGCGTGGGCGTGACCGATCGAGTCCTCGATGAACTGGGCTTCTACCTGCTGGCTGGTGCTGGCGGGGAGGGGCCGGCCAGCCTGATGGAGGAGGCCCGACGCGGCGAGCAATTGGGCTTCGGCACCGGGTTCATCTCCGAACGGTGGAATGTCAAGGAAGCTTCCTCGCTGACCGGCGCGGCGCTGGCGGTCACCACCGGGATGCGGATCGCCACCGCGGCAACGAATCACAACACCCGCCACCCCTTGATCACCGCATCGTGGGCGACCACCATGCACCGGCTTTCGGGCGGACGTTTCACGTTGGGCATCGGCCGCGGTATCGCGGCGCTCTACAACGCCTTCGGGGTTCCCGACGTGACGACAGCACAGATGGAGGATTTCGCGCAGGTAGTGCGGAGGCTCTGGCGCGGCGAGCTGATTTTCAATCATGACGGGCCGCTGGGCAGCTACCCGGTGCTGTTTCTGGACCCCGATTTCGATGAGGACATCCGGCTGGCGCTCGTGGCCTTCGGGCCCCGGACGCTGGCGTTGGGCGGGCGCGAATTCGATGATGTCATTCTGCACACCTACTTCACGCCCGAGACGTTGCAACGCGCGGTGAAGACGGTCAAGACCGCTGCCGAGCGGGCCGGCCGCGATCCCGCCGACGTGCGGGTGTGGTCGTGTTTGGCCACCGTCGGCGACCATGTGCCCGAGGAGCTGCGGCTGAAGAAGACGGTGGCCCGGCTGGCGACCTATCTGCAGGGTTACGGCGACCTGCTGGTCACCACAAACAGATGGGATCCCGCTGTGCTGCAACGATTCCGGGAGGACGCGGTGGTGCAGTCGATTGCCGGTGGAATCGACCACAAGGCGACGTCCGAACAGATCGAACACATCGCCACCCTCATTCCCGGGGAATGGCTGGAGCCGGCGGCGACCGGGTCCGCCCGCGAGTGTGCCGACCGGGTTCGTGCCGAACTGGACTACGGGGCGGACGCGGTGATCATGCACGGCGCCACTCCAGACGAACTCGAACCGATCGTCGCCGCCTACCGCGCCGGCGGTTGATCCCGGCGCGCGGTGCGACGCCGACCGCTGCTCAAGTGGGCCCGATCCGCCCGGATCAACAGCACCGAGCGCCCGGATTGACGTCGGCCGCCGCGTGGCGGTGCCTCCAGTACTCGCGTTCGCTCATCGCCTGCTGACCAGGGTGCGTTCGCCCGTGATGCTGCAGATAGCGCTGATAGTGGTTGTCGCCCATCAGGGATTTCCAGTACCAGCCGATGTGGCCGAGGATCCGGCGCGCGCCTTCGGCAGAGCGTCCCACTGTTTCTGCACCTCCTTCTCTGCTGCAGTCATGAACATGTCCGACGGTGCGAACATTCGCGAGGGAGTCGGGTCATCCTCGGTCAGCGGACTGCCCTGCCCGCGAATCGCCTTGATCGCCGCCATGACTCCGGCGGACACCACGATGATCACCAGGGCCGCGAACACAATCGACAGGGTGCCCTGGATGAACGTGTTACGAATGACGGCGTCGAGTTGCCCGGCATCCTTGGCGGCACCGAAGCTGGTCTGTCCGGCGTCGCGGGCGTTGCGGTACTGGAAGTGCTGCGTCCAGTAACCCACCCGGGGGTCGCCGGAGAAGATCTTCTGCCAGGACGCCGTCATCGTGACCACCAGATCCCAGGCCAGCGGGATACCGGGTATCCAGGCCCACTTCAGCAGGCCTCGTTTGATGATCACGACCGTCACCACGGTCAACGCGATCGCCGCCAGAAGCTGATTGGCGATGCCGAACAACGGAAACAGTGTGTTGATGCCGCCGAGCGGATCGGTGACGCCCATGAGCAGAATGGATCCCCAGGCGGCGACCACGATGACGCTGCAGACCCACGCTCCCACCCGCCAGCTCGGGTTACGCAGCTTCTTGAGGGGACCGCCGAGATTGCCGAGCCCGTCGGAGAGCATGAACCGGGCCACGCGGGTACCGGCGTCCACAGTGGTCAGGATGAAGAGCGCCTCGAACATGATCGCGAAGTGGTACCAGAACGCCTTGAGTCCCGCCCCGCCGAAGACCTGGTGGAGCACCTCGGACATGCCGAAAGCCAGCGTCGGCGCTCCGCCGGTCCGCGACACGATGGACTGCTCCCCGACGCTCCTGGCCGCGTCGTCGATCTCTGCGGCGCTGATCGGTGCGCCGGAGAGGCTGAGTCCGTTGACGTAGTCGGCGGCGCTCTGCGCGGTGGTGCCTGTCGCGGCCGAGGGTGCGTTCATCGCGAAGTAGAGGTGCTGATTGAGGATCGCCGCCGTGATGAGCGCCATGATCGCGACGAAGGACTCGGTGAGCATCCCGCCGTAGCCGATCAGCCGCATCTGGCTTTCTTTTTCGAGCAGCTTGGGGGTGGTGCCCGACGAGATCAACGCGTGGAAACCCGACAACGCCCCGCACGCAATCGTGACGAACAGGAACGGGAACAGCGAGCCGGCGAACACCGGGCCCGAACCGCTGGCGGCGAACGTCGAGATCGCCGGCGCCTCCATCACCGGCCGGGCCAGCAGAATGCCTACGGCCAGCAGCGCGATGGTGCCGACCTTCATGAAGGTCGACAGGTAGTCACGCGGGGCCAGCAGGAACCATACCGGAAGCACCGACGCCGCCAGGCCGTAGATGATGATGCACCACGACAGGGTGACCTTCGACAGCGTGAACCACTCTTCGCCCCAAGACGTTTCGGCGACCCAGCCGCCGGCTACCACTGCTAGCAGCAACAGGCCCACCCCGATCAGCGAAACCTCCGAGACCCGGCCGGGGCGCAAGAACCGCAGATACAGGCCCATGAACATCGCGATCGGGATGGTCATCGCGATGGAGAAGACCCCCCAAGGACTTTCGGCCAGTGCGCCCACCACCACCAGAGCCAGCACCGCCAGCAGGATCACCATGATCACCAGCACGCCGACGATGGCCGAGATACCGCCGACGACGCCGAGCTCATCGCGCGCCATCTGTCCCAGCGACCGTCCCCGCCGTCGCACCGAGATCGACATCACCAGGTAGTCCTGCACACAACCGGCGACGACAGCTCCGATGATGATCCAGATCGCGCCCGGCAGATAACCCATCTGGGTGGCCAGGACCGGCCCGACGAGCGGACCCGCCCCGGCGATGGCAGCGAAGTGATGACCGTAGAGGACCCGCCGGTCCGTCGGCATGTAGTCGGTACCGTTCTCGAAAACCTCTGCCGGAGTGGCTTTGTCGTCGCGGGGACGGACCACTTTCATCTCGATCAGCCGGGCGTAGAACCGAAAACCGATCACATAGGTGCAGATCGCGGCGATGACGAACCACACGGCGTTGACGGTCTCCCCGCGGAAGAACGCGATGATTGCCCACGCCACGGCCCCGGCCAGTGCCACCACCGTGAAAATGATCTTGTGTTTGACCGTGATCGGCGATCTGTCGATGACGGCGACGGGCGGAAGATCCTTATCCGTGCGGACATAGGTGATGTGCCCGTCGGTCTCTTCGATACGGTCCGATGCGGCGGTAGGTGTGGCCACGTTGTCCCCCCGGTCTCCCCGTCGGCTCGACGGCGTTGCGTCCTCGGTCGGTGCCTGTGTCGATACTGGCACCGGACAAAGCGCATGTGTGAAGAAACTCCCTAATGCCAGGTCAGCTTCCGTGTCGCCGCAGCCTGGTGTGAGCGCAGGCCGGTGTGACCTCAGCGCGGTGTCACCTCAGCGCGTGCCGGCTCAGCCTGCCCGATCATGAAACGCGCGAACCGCGTCGACGGTGTCGGCCTCGGCGGCGGTTTTGTCGTCGCGGTAGCGCAGGACCCTGGCGAACCGCAGCGCCATCCCGGCGGGATATCGGGACGAGGTCTGGATACCGTCGAAGGCGATCTCGACCACCTGCTCGGGCCGGACCCGCACCACGTATCCGTCGGTGTCCCCGTCCGACAGCTCCAGGAAGCGCTGCGTCTGCCAGGCGAGCATCTCGTCGGTCATACCCTTGAACGTCTTGCCCAGCATGACGAAACCGCCGGTGGCCGGGTCCCGGGCACCGAGGTGGATGTTGGACAGCTTGCCCGTACGGCGGCCCGAGCCCCATTCGACCGCCAGCACCACCAGATCGAGGGTGTGCACCGGCTTGACCTTGAGCCAACCCGCACCGCGGCGGCCGGCCTCGTACGGGGCGGCCGGTGACTTGGCCATCACACCTTCGTGTCCCGCCGCCAGCGTTACGTCGAGAAACTCCCGGGCAGCGGCCGGATCCGACGTCACCAGACGGTCGACGCGCTGGGCCGCGGGCACCGTAGCGTCCAGCGTGGCGATGCGCTGCTCGGTGGGCAGATCGAGCAGGTCGACCCCGTCGACGTGCAGCACATCGAAGAAGAACACCGACAGCGTCTGCGGCCGCGCGGACGGGGTGTCTGCCGGGCCGCCGCGGCGGCCGAAACGCGACGCGGTGACCTGAAACCGGTGCGGGCGGCCGTCCGGCTTGAGTGCGATCGCCTCGGCGTCGGCGATGAGGTCGGTCACCGGCAGCGCCAGTGTCGCGGCGACCACCTCGGGCAGCCGGCCGGTCACATCGTCGAGACTGCGGGTGAAGACCGCGACCTCGTCGCCGCGACGATGAATTTGCACCCGGGCCCCGTCCAGTTTCGCTTCGAACACCGCGAGACCACCCAGACGGTCCAGCGCTTCGTCGACCCCGCCTGCCGTCTGCGCAAGCATCGGACCCACCGGTCTGCCGACCCGCAGTGTGAAACGGGCCAGCGCGGACTCACCTTCGGTGATCGCTGCGGCAGCGACTGCCGGAAGGTCCCCGCCCAGCATGGCCGCTCGGCGCACCGTCGCGGCGGGAACGGCCGCGGCCCTGCCCACCGCGTCGGCCATCACCCCGACGAGTGCTCCCTGGCGCAGCTCACCGGTCAACAGTCGACGCAGAAAGGTCTGCTCGACCGCGGTGGCCGCGGCAAACAGCTCGGCGATCAGTTCGGCGCGGCGCGCCTGCGAACCCTTGCCGGAGGTGGAACCGATCTCGCCGAATCGGGCGTCGACATCTCGCACCGCCAGGGTGGGCTCCGGGGCGGGGTCGGGCAGCGATCGCAGCGTAGCCCAGCCGACGCCGATCTGACGCTGGGTCAGCTCGCCGGACAGCCAGGAGACCACGATGTCGACCTGCCCGGCATCGCCGTCGGCGCCGGCCGTCCGCAGCAACTCGGCGAGCCGCGCGATCTTGACCGACCTCGCCGCCGACGCCGCGACGTCGGCAGAGGCGGAGGCGACGTCTTCCAATAACACGACACCACCCTGGCACGGGGCACCGACAACCCGGACGGGCGGGCTCAGCGGACGGCGAAGGTGATCGAATGCCAACCGGTCGCACCGTCGGGGACGGGGTCCACCCGCTCGGAGGTCTGGGTGTAACCGCTGTCATCGGTGGCGCGCACGGTGATCGTGTGGAAACCGGTCTCGCGGGCCTGCCAGGGAAAGCTCCACAGCCGCCAGGTATCGCCCGAATAAGCCTCGCCCAATTCGGCCTGCTGCCAATCGCCGTCGTCGATCTGGACCTCGACGACACGGACCCCACGGCTCTGGGCCCACGCGACACCGCCGAACGTCACCGGACCAACCGGCACGTCCTGGCCGCTGCGCGGCACGTCGATGCGCGACGCGGTCTTGATCGGACCGCGGGCCGACCAGCCCAGCCGCGTCCAATACGCCTCCGCGCGGTCAAAGCGGGTCAGCTCCAGACCGGTCACCCATTTGGTGGCCGAAACGTAGCCGTAGAGTCCGGGAACCACGAGGCGGGCCGGGTAACCGTGCTCGATCGGCAGCGGTTCACCGTTGAGACCGACAGCCAGCAGCGCATCGTCGGCGGTGAGCGCCTCGACCGGGGTGCCGGCGGTCCACCCGTCGACCGACATCGACAACACCATGTCCGCATCGGTCTGCACACCGGCCTCGGCGAGCAGATCCCTGACCCGATACCCCGTCCACACCCCGTTCGAAATCAGGTCACCGCCAACCGGATTGGAGACACAGGTCAGGGTCATCACCTGCTCCACCACCTCGAAGCGGTCCAGGTCCTGGTAGTCGAGGGTGACCTCGCGGTCCACCATGCCGTGGATGCGCAGCCGCCAGTCCTGCCGACTCAGCTGCGGGACGGTCAACGCGGTGTCGATGCGGTAGAAGTCGGTGTTGGGCGTCACGAAGGACGGCAGCTCAACGCCCTTGGGCTGCACCGCCTCCGGGATCGCACGGGCGGCCCGGTCGATGCGAGGAAGGGTGAATGCATCGCGGTCGCCGGCCACCGAGGAGGTCAACCGACCGATGACCACGCCCGCCACCCCACCGGCCGCACCAACCGCCAGCAACCCCAGCGTCACCAGGGACCGGCGTCTGCCCTCGTCGGTGTCCGACCCGGCGGCCTGGTCACCGAAACGGTCCGAATCGAGCAGGCGCAGGACTCCGATGCCACAGGCGGCGCCGATGACGGTGGGGATCAGGTCCACCGCGGTGGCGCCCGCGCGGGAGAGCACCGCGGCGCAACCGACACCGGCGGCGGCGGCGATGGCCGCGCTGCCGATCGGTCTGCGCCTGGACTCGGCCATCCCGGCGAACGCGGCGATCACCGCGATCGCCATCAGCACCATCACCGTCAGCGCGAGCTTGTCGGCGGTGCCGAACGTGTCGATCGCCCAATCCTTGACCGGGCCCGGAGTCAGCTCGATGACCGAGGCTCCGACAGCGGTGCGAACGTCGGCCTCGGGGCCGAACGCGACACCGACCAACTGGGCCACCCCGAGCGCCACCGCGGCTGCTGCGACGCCGCCCATCGCCTTGGCGCCCAACGAGGTCATAAGGCCAAACTACCGGCGCAGCGCCCGTCAAGTCCTTACCGAAGCATGTCGTCCCCGTGCGGTTCGGGCGCGCACGAGCACCCTGGTTGTCGGGTAGCGCGCCCGGTTCACCACTACGGTGGGAGAGGTGGCTACAGTTGCCGATCACGTCATCGCGACTCTTCGCACCAGCGGAATCCGTCGGGTCTACGGCCTGCCGGGCGACAGTCTCAACGGATTCACCGATGCTCTGCGCCGCGCTGGTGACATCTCGTGGGAGCACGTCCGCCACGAGGAGACCGCGGCGTTCGCCGCAGCCGCCGACGCGGCACTGACCGGGCAACTGGCAGTCTGTGCGGGCAGCTGCGGCCCGGGCAACCTGCACCTGATCAACGGGCTGTTCGATGCACAGCGCAGCCGGGTGCCGGTGTTGGCGATCGCCGCCCACATCCCGCGCGCCGAAATCGGCTCCGAGTACTTCCAGGAGACCCACCCCCAGCAGCTGTTCGGCGAGTGCAGCGTCTACCGGGAGATGGTCAGCACCGCTGAGATGCTGCCGCGCATCCTGCACATGGCGATGCGGGCCGCGGTGGAGGAACGTGGCGTCGCCGTGATCGTGGTCCCCGGCGAGATCTTCCTGCAGAAGACCGATGCCACCCCCTGGCAGAGTCGGCCGGTGGTCGCGACCCGATCGGTGCTCCGACCCGACGACGCCGCGCTGCGCGACGCGGCGTCCATCCTCAATGCCGCGCAGGCGGTCACGATTCTCGGTGGCGCAGGCGTCGAGGGAGCCCACGACGAACTGGTCCGGCTCGCCGCGACCCTGAACGCACCCGTGGTACATGCGTTGCGGGGCAAAGAGTTCATCGAATACGACAACCCCTACGACGTCGGTATGACCGGTCTGCTCGGTTTCGCGTCCGGCTACAAGGCCATCAAAGAGGCCGACACCCTGCTGATGCTTGGCACCGACTTCCCCTATCAGCAGTTCTATCCCGATCACGCCAAGATCATCCAGATCGACATCCGCGGCCGGCACCTCGGCCGGCGCGCACCGATCGACCTCGGCCTGGTCGGCACCGTGGCCGACACCGCGACCGCGCTGCAACCACTGCTGCGGCAGAAGACCGACAGAACGCATCTCGACCGCGCGCTGCGTCACTACCGCAAAACCCGCAAGACCCTCGACGACCTTGCCGTCAACGATCGCGACCGCACCCCGATCAGGCCGGAATACGTTGCCGGACTGGTTAATCGGCTCGCCTCCGAGGATGCGGTGTTCACCGCCGACGTCGGCTCTCCGGTGGTGTGGGCCGCCCGCTACCTGGCGATGAACGGCCGCCGTCGGCTCATCGGGTCGTTCAACCACGGCACCATGGCCAACGCGGTCCCGCACGCCATCGGCGCCCAGACCGCGTTCCCGCAGCGGCAGGTGGTGGCGCTGGCCGGCGACGGTGGACTGACGATGCTGTTCGGCGAACTGATCACCTTGGTCCAGAACCGGCTTCCGGTCAAGGTCGTAGTGTTCAACAACTCCTCACTCAACTTCGTCGAGCTCGAGATGAAAGCTGCCGGGATCGTGAACTTCGGCACCGAGCTGAGTAATCCGGACTTCGCGGCCGTCGCACAGGCGATGGGTGTGTTCGGCCGACGCGTGGAGCGACCCGACGAGCTCGTGGCCGCGCTGACCGAAGCGTTCGCCGTCGACGGACCTGCGGTCGTCGACGTCGTCACCGCCCGGCAGGAGCTCTCCATCCCGCCCGCCATCACCGCCGAACAGGCCAAGGGCTTCTCGTTGTACGCCATCAGGACGATCCTTGCGGGGCGCGCAGACGAACTACTCGACCTGGTCACCACCAACGTGGCGCGCCGCATCCTGGACTGAGCCGCAACCGTTCCGCCCCGCCCTCGGGTTCGGACCTGACACGATGGCGGCATGCCAGTCGACGTGACGCTCACCGACACCGATCAGGACGCGCTGCGGAACTGGGTGCGGGCCAGCGGGATCGGGAAGGCCGTCACCGATGTCGAGCCGCTGACCGGCGGATCGCAGAACATCGTCGTGCGGCTGCGGGTGGACGGTGAACCGATGGTGCTGCGTCGTCCGCCGCCACACCCGAGACCCACCAGCGACAATACGATGCGCCGCGAGATCGCGGTGTTGCGGACCCTGAAGGGGAGCGCGGTTCCCCACCCGGAGTTGATCGCCGGATGTGAGGACCTCGATGTGCTGGGGGTGGTGTTCTATCTGATGCAGTCCGTCGACGGCTTCAACCCGGGCACCGAGGTCGACCCGGCCTATGTCCGCGATGCCGGAATGCGTCGCCGGGTCGGCCAGTCGTACGCGGCGAGCCTGGGCGCACTGGGCACGGTGAACTGGGAGGGCAGCCCGCTGGCCGCCCTCAAACGCCCGGGATCGTTTCTGGCGCGCCAGGTTCCGCAGTTCCTGCGGTTGCTGGACAGCTATCGCCACGAGAACTACGCGCCCGAGTCGTTCCCGTCGGTACATGTGCTCGCCGATTGGCTGGATTCACATCGACCCGACGACGCCGAGCCGGCAATCATGCACGGCGACTGCCATCTCAACAACGTGCTGCTACGGCGCCAAACACCCGAACTGGCTGCCTTCATCGACTGGGAGATGTGCACGATCGGAGATCCGTTGCTCGATCTCGGATGGATGCTCGTCTGTTGGCCTGAGGGCCCGAACCCGATCGGTGCCGGATCGGAGCTGGCCGCCCTCGGAGGTTTGGCGACCCGCGGGGAACTCCTGGAGGCCTACCTCGGCGCCGGCGGTCGCCCGACGTCGCAGCTGGACTGGTACGTGGCGATGGCCTGCTTCAAACTGGCCATCGTCATCGAGGGCACGTGGTCGCGTTATCTCGCCGGACAGGCCAGCGCCGAGGCGGGGGAGCGGTTGCACAGTTCGGCGGAGAACCTGATCGCGTGGGGAACACACGTGTCCAGGGGGAACAACCCGTTCGTATGATCAGCGGTAGGCGTCGACGCCGAGTTTGACCGCGAGCGCCAAACCCGCGGCGGCGATGGCGATGCGCATCGGTGTGTCCGGGGTGTGGCGCACCACCACCGGACCCAGCCGCGAGCCCAGCAGGCAGCCCGCTCCCAGCACCAGCACTGCGGCCCACTGCACCGGCGCCACCGCCGCAAAGACCAGCGCGGCGACACCGTTGGCGACCCCCAGGATGACGTTTTTGCCCGCATTGGCGTGCGCCAGTGTCTCCCCACCGAGTCGCAGGAACAGTGCGAGCAGCACGACCCCCGCCGCGGCGCCGAAGTAGCCGCCGTAGATGCAGATCGCGAGTACCGCCAGACCCTGCAGCGCCGCTGCCGCGGTCTGCCTGCGCCGTGACGCCAGCGCCGGATCCGCACGCGGACGCACCGGGAGCACGATCGCCAGCGAGGCGAATCCGAGCAGCAGGGGGACGATCTTCTCGAAACCCTCGGCGGGCGTGGACAGCAGCAGCGCCGCGCCGGTCACGCCGCCGAGGACGGCGAAGGGCAGCATACGTCGCAGCGCCGCACCCTGGCCGGCCAGTTCGGGCCGGGACCCCAGGACCGAGCCGACACCGTTGAAGACCAGGGCGACGGTATTGGTGACGTTCGCCGTCACCGGGGGCAGCCCCACCAACAGCAGCGCAGGATAGGTCGACACCGACGCCAGGCCGGCGATGCTGCCGGTCAACCCACCGATGATTCCGGCCGCGAAGAGCAGCACCGCATGCGACCAGGACACCGGCAACATTGTGCCCTCGTCGCCGAGCGGTTCCGCCGTCAGATAAGGGTTTGCACGATGTGACCACGCAGGTCTAGCATCGCTGACGTGCCGAGGCGACTCGTAGTAGCAACCCGCAGCGGGGTCTGATCCTGACCGACCCCTCGCTGTGGGTCGTGCTACGTCGTCGGTCGCTCCCTCTCGGATCCAGAAGGCCGGCACATGAATTCCCCGATCGTCAGCTCAGATGAGGCCACCATGACGCGTGCGTCGGCCGTGACGTCTTCGAATGTGACTTTCTCCGATGTCGTGACCGGCCGGATGCCGGCGGCATTGCGCGAGCTGGCCGAGGCCAAGTCGTTCGACGAGTTCTGCGACGAGTACGCGCCCACCTCGGGACCGGTGCGGCTGGGGCAATGGTCCTGTGTCGACGGTGAGCGGCCGTCGGGCAGGTTGGGCCCGCAGGCCCGTACCTATCAGGCGACGCTGGCGTTCGGGGATCGCATCGGCACGGCACATGCGGCGGCGTGCGGCCCGGTGGCAGCGCTGACCGCGATGCTCTACGAGCGTGGAGTCGCCGTGGAGATGACGGCCTTTCATCAATTGCCTGCCGGTACGCACACCGCGACGTTCATCCTCGGCAGTGACGGTGGCAGCGCCCGGTGGGCGCTGGGGTGGTCCGCCGATCCGACCGAGTCGGCGCTACGCGCGGTCGTCGCGTGCGCCAACCGCCTTCTGGCCGACTGAGGTTTCAGCGCCGGGGGCGCAGCATGATCGGCATGCCGTCGAGCGGGACGGGCATGCCGCCGTAGTCGTAGCGGGGCTGGTATCCGGGTCGGGGCAGTTCGAGCCGGTAGTTCTGCAGCAGCCGATGCATGACCGTCTTGATCTCCAGTTGCCCGAAGACCATGCCGATGCATTTGTGGGCACCCCCACCGAACGGCGCGAACGCGTAGCGGTGCTTCTTGTGCTCATTACGTGGTTCGGCGAACCGGGCGGGATCGAATGTCTCTGGGTCGGTCCACAGCTCCGGGAGCCGGTGATTGATCGACGGCCAGGTCACCACACTGGTGCCGGCCGGGATGTAGTGGCCCAGCAGGTCGGTGTCGCGCACCGCCTGGCGGAAATTGAACGGCAGCGGGGTCATCATCCGCAGCGACTCGTTGATCACCAGGTCGTAGGTTTCGAGCTTCTCCAGCGCCTCAATGTCCAACGGGCCGTCGCCGATGCGTGCGGATTCCTCGCGCAGCCGGTCCTGCCATTGCGGGTTGGCGGCCAGGTGGTAGGCCATGGTGGTCATGGTCGACGTCGACGTGTCGTGCGCAGCCATCATCAGGAAGATCATGTGGCTCACGATCTGGTTGTCGGTGAAGCTCTGACCGTCCTCGTCGGCCGAATGGCACAGCACACTGAACATGTCGGTGCTCTCCGAGCGCCGCTTCTCGCCGATCCGGCTGGAGAAGTAATTCTCCAGGGTCTGCCGGGCCTTGATTCCCCGCCACCAGGTCAGCGGCGGAATGGGTTTACGCACGATCGCATTGCCCGCGCGCGTGGTGGTGGTGAACGCCTGGTTGACCGTGGTGACCAGCGCCCGATCGGTGCCGGCCGGGACACCCATGAACACCTCGGAGGCGATGTCGAGGGTGAGCTCTTTGATGGCCGGGTGGAACAGGAACCGCGGATCGTCGGCAACCCAGTCGTCGGCGAGCACCGCCGAGGCCACCGAGTCGATGTGGGAGACGTAGCCCGTCAACCTGGAGCGGGTGAACGCCTCCTGCATGATCCGGCGGTGGAACAGATGTTCCTCGAAGTCCAGCAGCATCAGACCGCCATCGAAGAACGGGCCGATCACCGGGTCCCAGGCGCGCTGCGAGAAGTCCTTGTTGCGGTTGGAGAACACGGCCTGGGTGGCGTCGGGACCCAGCGCCATCACCGACGACAGCGCCGGTGACTCGGCGAAGTAGACCGGCCCGTGCTTGCGATAGAGCTCGAGGACGAAGTCGGGTCCGCCGCGGAAGATCTCGATCATGTGACCCAGGATCGGCAGACCCGCATCACCGAGGACGGGTTTGAGATCGCTTCCGGCCGGTGGATCGGCCAGCACGAACTGGTCCCACTTCTTTTCCTTCAGGCGTCGTTCCACCAGGCCCATGCCGGGAATGGTGACCGGGGTCGGCTTCAGGCGGCGTTTGGCCTGGTCGAGATAGTAATCCGTGGTCGAAACTGTGGGCACCTGAACACTCCTGACGTCACCGGCTGTGGTCGATGTCACTCTGTCCGCCATCCTGACCGAGAGACTTGACGCCTGTCAAGTTAGCAACGGTTTGTGTCGGAGGTGTCGCGGTGCGATGGTTGACAGCCATGACGGCCGATCCCGCTCCCACCGACTTGCGTCGTAGCAGAGGCGATCGCCAGCGGGATGCCATCGTCGCCGCGGTGCACGATCTGCTTCAGGAACGCTCGTTCGCCGATCTGTCGGTCAGCACGATCAGTGAACGCGCCGGAGTGGCGCGCTCGGGTTTCTACTTCTACTTCGACTCCAAGTACGCGGTGCTCGCGGTGATCGTCGCCGAGGTGATGGCCGAGTTGGATCAGCTCACTCACGACTTCGCGCCGCGCAGACCGGGGGAATCCCCGTCGGACTTCGCCAAGCGCATGGTCGGCTACGCCGCGACGGTGTTCTCCCGCAACGACCCGATCATGAGCGCATGCAGTCTGGCTCGCGGCACCGATGCGCAGATCCGCGAGATCATGGACGACTTTCAGGACACCGTGATCGCCAAGATCGTCGGGGTTGTCGAACAGGACTCGGGCGCTCGCCCGATCTCCGATGACCTGCCGGCACTGGTGCGCACGCTGGTCGCTGTGACCTCGATGACGCTCGCGCACGACTCGGCGTTCGTCGGCCGAGGTGATGACCACGCCCGCGCCGTCGAGATCGTCGAACGGCTCTGGCAGAGCGGGCTGTGGGGCGCCGGCGACCTGGGTGCGACGCGGTAGCAGGCCGGGCGGTTGATCGGTTCGAGGTACGGGGCGCCGGCTGTGCGCCGGTAGTGTCCGTCTCATGGCACAGCGGAACAGGTTTGACGATTTCACCGGCAAGCGCTGTCTGATCACCGGCGCGGCGAGCGGGATCGGGCGCGCGACGGCGCTCAACCTTGCGGCGCGGGGCGCCGAACTGTTCCTCACCGACCGCGACGCCGACAAGCTCGCGCTGACCGTCGCCGACGCCGCCGCGCTCGGTGGCGTGGTCGCCGCCCATCGTGCCCTCGATATCACCGACTATGACGCGGTCGCCGAATTCGGCGCCGACATCCACGCCGCGCATCCCGCGATGGACGTCGTGATGAACATCGCCGGGGTGTCCGCCTGGGGCACCGTGGACAGACTCACCCACCACCACTGGAAGTCGCTGGTCGACATCAACCTGATGGGCCCCATCCACGTCATCGAGACCTTTGTGCCGCCGATGATCACGGCCCGCCGCGGCGGACACCTGGTCAACGTGTCCTCGGCCGCCGGCATCGTGGCCCTGCCGTGGCACGCGGCATACAGTGCGAGCAAGTACGGGCTGCGCGGGCTGTCCGAAGTGCTGCGGTTCGACCTTGCTCGGCACCGGATCGGGGTGTCTGTGGTGGTGCCCGGCGCGGTGCGGACGCCGCTGGTGGACACCGTGCACATCGCCGGGGTGGACCGCGACGATCCGAACGTCCGCAAGTGGACCGGCCGCTTCTCCGGACATGCGGTCTCCCCGGAGACCGCGGCCGACAAGATCCTGCAGGGTGTCGTCAAAAACCGCTACCTGGTCTACACCTCACAGGACATCCGGGCGCTGTATCTGTTCAAACGGACCATGTGGCTGCCCTACAGCATCGCGATGAAGCAGGTGAACGTGCTCTTCACCCGCGCGTTGCGGCCGGCCAAGGACCGCTGAGGTCATCGACTGCCCCAGTCCCACGGCGGGGTCGACAGCAGGTTCTGCTCGGCGATCTTCGTCTCACCCCAGTCCTTGAGCAGTTCGATCTCCCACCGGTCGCCGTCGGACCCCATCGGCTCGGTTTTCAGACATTCCCGTAGCGTCGACGAGTGGGTGACCACCACGACCTGGGTCCGGTCGGCGGCGGCGTCGATCAGTCCAGCGAGCGGACGGACCAGATCGGGATGCAGTGAGGTCTCCGGCTCGTTGAGCACCATCAGCGAGGGCGGTTGCGGGCTCAGCAGCGCCGCCGCCCAGAGCAGGAAACGCAGTGTGCCGTCCGAGATCTCGGCGGATCGCAGCCCTCGCAGCATTCCGGGTTGGTGCAGCTGCAGGTCGAAGAGACCGTCGGTGACCGCCACCGACACCGAGGCGCCGTCGAATGCATCGGCGATCGCCCGGGGCAGATCCTCTGCGCCCGTCTCGAGGATGGTCTGTACCGCCGCGGCCAGGTCGGCGCCGTCATCTGAGAGCACCGGTGTTCTGGTGCCCACCTGGGGTAGCCGGGCGGGTGCCTGGGCGTCGGCCCGGAACCCGTCGTAGAATCGCCAGTCCCGCAAGCGCTCCCGCACCATCACCAGTTCGGGCGCGGCGCCGGCCCAGTCGGCCAGCACGCTACGGTGTGCGGGCAGGTTGCGCGCCAGCTCGTCGAAGCCGCGCTCGCCGGCAACCTCGACCAGCCCGCGTATCCGGCGCACCAGGGTGGTCGCCGGGCGGGCCACCGGACCGGCGAACACCAACTCGCGTTTGACCTCGGGATCACGCCCGAAGGCCGTTTGCCGGGCCTGCGGTAGGCCCAGGTCGATGAGGTAGCCGAAATCATCTGTCGCATAACCTAATTCGATCGACACCGGCCGGGTGCGGGGTCCACCCTGCGCGGTGCCGGTGCGGCGAGCCGCTCCGAGGTGTTCCGGGCCGGCCCACATCGCCGACTCCACGCCGCCTTCACGAGCGAACGACGAGATGACCTCGCCGCGGCCGCAGTCGGCCAGCAAGCGCAGTGCCCGGTACAGCGAGGATTTTCCGGTGCCGTTGGCGCCGGTGATCACAGTGAGCCGCCGCAACGGGAGCACCAGTTCGCGCAGTGAGCGGTAGCCGCGGATCGCGACGGTCTCCAGCATTCCCCGAGCCTAGGACGCGGTGCCGACAGCCGGTTCGTGCCGGGCCGCCGGTCGTCGTCAGCCGCGCTGGTCCGGCATGACGAGTTCCAGCCGTACTCCGAGGAGTCGGACGGGACGCTGCACATCGAACTGCGCGAGCAACTCGACGGCCGTGCTGACGATCCGGTCGCGATCAGTGCTCGGCGCAGCGAGTTTGCGGATCTTCGTGCGGGTGAAGAACGTGTCGGTGCGCACGGTGACGGCCACCCGGGCGACCGTGCGATGGTGGGCGGTGACCTCGGCCAAGGTGCGTTGCGCGAGTTCTGTCACCGCCTCGGCCATTTCCGCGGGATCGGTGAGATCCTGACCGAAGGTGACGACGTGGCTGCGCGAACGGGCCACCCAGGGTTCGGCACTGACCGTGGTGTCGCCGCCGCCCTTGGCCAACAACAGGATCCACAGTCCGGTCGACGGACCGAAGGCCGCCGTGAGGGTTTCCGGATCGGTGCCGGCGAGATCTGCCACCGTGGTGATTCCCATGCCGGCCAATTTCTTCGCGGTCTTGGGGCCCACTCCCCACAGGGTGTCGACTGCACGGGCACCCATGGTGGGCATCCAGTTGTCGTCGGTGAGCACATACACGCCGGCCGGTTTGCCGAAACCGGTGGCGACCTTGGCGCGCTGCTTGTTGTCGCTGATGCCGACCGAGCATGACAGACCGGTCTGCGCGGTGACGACGTGCTGGATTCGGTGTGCCAGCTCCACCGGATCGTCGACCTGGGCTCCGAGGTAGGCCTCGTCCCAGCCCCACACCTCCACGGGGTGCCCGAAGTTCCGGAGCAGGGCCATCACCTGTGCGGAGGCGGTGTCGTAAGCCTCGGGGTCCGACGGCAGAAACGTCGCGTCCGGGCACCGCCGGGCTGCCGAGCGCAGCGGCATCCCGGCGTGCACACCCAGCGCCCGCGCTTCGTAGGACGCGCAGGTGACGACCTTGCGTGCCTCGGTCGGGTCACCGCTGCCACCCACGATGACGGGTAGGCCCGACAGCTCGGGCCGGCGCCGCAATTCCACCGAGGCGAGGAACTGATCGAGGTCGACATGCAGGATCCACTGTCTCCGGGTCGAGATCCCGGAGCCGGTCATGTGCCGCAGAGCTTGCGCGCCACCGACTCCCACGCGTCACCCAGGTCGGTCAGAGTGCGGTTCTCGTCGTGAAGTTGATGATGCACATAGTCGGCGTCGAGCAGGGCGAGCAACGCGGCCGCCTGGGCGTCGAGATCACCGGTGGTACCGGCAGATTCGAGCAGCAACCGAACATGACGGTGATGCAGCGTCATCGGCGCGTTGAACTTCATCTGAGGGTCGCGCCCGACGTCGGAGAGCAGGGCGTGATGGGTCTCGACGAACTGCAGCCGTTCCCGGCCGTAGGCGAGCAGACGTTGCAACGGCGGCGCCTGCGGGCCCAACGGCGGCGGGCCGAACAGGAACGCCTGCTGTTGAGCCTTCTCGTCCTCGTCGAGGAGCACGATCATCAGGCCGGCTCGGCTGCCGAACCGACGGAACAGGGTGCCCTTGCCGACGCCGGCGGCCGCCGCGATGTCGTCGGTGGTCACCGCTTCGGCGCCGCGCTCGTCGACCAGCCGCCGGGCCGCGTCGAGCAACAACGCCCGGTTGCGCGCTGCGTCGCCGCGTTCGGGCGGGGCCGGATCGCTTACCGGCAGGGCCGGCAGTCCGTTCCGGTTCTCCACAGGACTCACCTGGCCACTTTAGCTCAGGCGGAATTTAACGGACTGGGGTCCGGTTGGCCTCTGGTAAGAGTCGAACAACAGAAAGAGGGCAGAGATGACGCAGAGCGCGAACAAGACGGTGCTGGTTCTGGTCGGCAGTCTGCGTGCGGCTTCGGTCAATCGCCAACTGGCGGAACTGGCCGTCGAGACCGCGCCCGCCGACGTGACCTTGGAGCGGTTCGACCGGCTGGGAGAGTTGCCGTTCTACAACGAGGACATCGACAACGAGGACGTGCCCGAGCCGGTCGCCGCACTGCGTGCCGCAGCCGCACGCGCCGGCGCGGCGTTGGTGATCACGCCGGAGTACAACGGCAGTATCCCGGGTGTCCTGAAGAACGCCATCGACTGGTTGTCGCGTCCGTACGGCGACGGCGCGCTCAAGGGCAAACCCCTGGCCGTGGTGGGTGCGGCGCTGGGCCAGTACGGCGGAGTGTGGGCTCACGACGAAACGCGTAAATCGTTCGGCATCGCCGGCCCCAGGATTGTCGAGGATCTGGAGTTGTCGATCCCGACGGCGACGCTGGACGGTAGGCACCCTCGGGAGCATGCCGAGCTCGTGGAGCGGGTAGGCGGCATCGTCGGAAAGCTGGCCGCCGAGATCGGCTGATGCCGGGCCGCGGCCCGCCCGGGTGTGATCATCGCACCGGGGACCGGTCGCGGCAGCTCGCCGTTCGGCGCGCATCGGGCACCCGGCCTGGCCCCGGTGTCGGCTGCGGTGTTTGCTGCGTGTGCTCGGGCGTTCGTGGTGGAGGCCGGGCATTTGCTGTCGGGCCGGGGGGTGGTCGTGGTGCAGCCGCCTGTTGTCGGTGGGTGCTGATACACCGGAACGATCCGGAAGCGTCACGTCTGCGACACGCCGATGTGACCTGCGACACGCCGGACCGATGCCCGGTGAAAGGCTTACGACCTGGGAATTTCATAAATGTCATTCAGAACATCTGGTATCTCTTCTGATTGTCGGCCACTAGGTGTAGTGTTTCGAACACCGACGGACCCCCAAGATATTGGGGCCGGCCGGGGCGAGAAGATCCGGCGTCGTCGGCCCACCGACCCGCTGACTCCCTGGCCCGGCGGTGTGGAATTTTGGGAGTGGTCGGGCCGCTGTTATATAGCGAAAAGCACCAACAATGCAGTTGCCAGCCCGTTTGTCGTTTTGCCCCCTCGTGGCGTTAGGAGCCGTACCGCAGATGACTCAGCCAGCACCCGTCACCGTGTACACCAAGCCTGCCTGCGTGCAGTGCAACGCCACCTACAAGGCTCTCGACAAGCAGGGCATCGCCTATGAGGTGGTCGACATCAGCCTCGATGATGAGGCACGCGATTACGTGATGGCGCTCGGCTACCTGCAGGCCCCGGTCGTGGTGGCCGGAAACGAGCATTGGTCGGGGTTCCGTCCGGACCGGATCAAGGCACTGGCCGGGGCGGCCATCGCAACGGCGTGACCCGTCGGGGCCGACGGGTCACGACCGGACAGCGGGAGACCGGCCGGACAGCGGGAGACCGGGTAGTGCCACCCCGGTAGCAGCAGGCAAGTAGCAGCAAGCGGGTATCGGATCAGCGAGTACGAGGGGAGGGGTGCGACATGGGCAATCTCGTGTACTTCTCCAGCGTCTCGGAGAACACCCACCGCTTCGTCCAGAAGTTGGAGATCCCGGCCACCCGGATTCCGATCCACGGACGCATCGAGGTCGACGAGCCGTATGTGCTGGTGCTGCCCACCTACGGCGGCGGTCACGCGAACGGTCCTGATCCCGAGCGCGGGGGCTATGTGCCCAAACAGGTGATCGCCTTTCTCAACAATGAACACAACCGGTCGTTGATCCGCGGTGTGATCGCCGCGGGCAACACCAACTTCGGCGCCGAATTCGGCTACGCGGGCGTCGTCGTCTCGCGCAAGTGCGGCGTCCCGTTTCTTTATCGATTCGAACTCATGGGGACGACGGACGACGTCTTCGCCGTCCGCGCCGGACTCACTGACTTCTGGAAGGACCAGACGTGCCACCCACCGTCACAGCTGCAGAACCTGTAACCACCGGCGTGCACGCCCTTCCGGGCGAGATGGATTATCACGCGCTCAACGCGATGCTGAATCTGTACGACGCCGACGGCAAGATTCAGTTCGACAAGGACGTCCAGGCGGCGCGCGAGTACTTCTTGCAGCACGTCAACCAGAACACGGTTTTCTTCCACAGTCAGGACGAGAAGCTCGACTACCTGATCGAGAAGAACTACTACGAGCGCGAGGTGCTCGACCAGTACTCGCGCAACTTCGTCAAGGAACTGCTGGATCGCGCGTACGCAAAGAAGTTCCGGTTCCCGACGTTCGTGGGCGCGTTCAAGTACTACACCTCCTACACCCTCAAGACCTTCGACGGTAAGCGCTACCTCGAACGCTTCGAGGATCGGGTCGTGATGGTCGCGCTGACACTGGCCGCCGGCGACACCACGCTGGCCGAGAAGCTGGTCGACGAGATCATCGACGGCCGATTCCAGCCGGCCACCCCGACTTTCCTCAACTCGGGCAAGAAGCAGCGCGGCGAACCGGTCAGCTGCTTTCTGCTTCGCATCGAAGACAACATGGAGTCCATCGGGCGCTCGATCAACTCCGCGCTGCAGCTGTCCAAGCGTGGTGGTGGAGTCGCGTTGCTGCTCACCAACATTCGTGAGCACGGCGCACCGATCAAGAACATCGAGAATCAGAGTTCCGGTGTCATCCCGATCATGAAGCTGCTGGAGGACTCGTTCTCCTACGCCAACCAGCTCGGCGCCCGCCAGGGTGCAGGCGCGGTCTACCTGCACGCGCACCACCCCGACATCTACCGCTTCCTGGACACCAAGCGGGAGAACGCCGACGAGAAGATCCGCATCAAGACGCTCTCGCTGGGCGTGGTGATTCCCGACATCACCTTCGAGCTGGCCAAGAAGAACGAGGACATGTACCTGTTCTCGCCTTACGACGTCGAGCGGGTGTACGGAGTTCCGTTCGCCGACATCTCGGTCACCGAGAAGTACTACGAGATGGTCGACGATGCGCGTATCCGCAAGACCAAGATCAAGGCGCGCGAGTTCTTCCAGACGTTGGCCGAGCTGCAGTTCGAATCGGGCTACCCGTACATCATGTTCGAGGACACGGTGAACCGGGCCAACCCGATCGCCGGCAAGATCACCCACTCCAACCTGTGCTCGGAGATTCTGCAGGTCTCGACGCCGTCGGAGTTCAACGACGACCTGTCCTACGCCAAGGTCGGCAAGGACATCTCGTGCAACCTGGGGTCGCTCAACATCGCCAAGGCGATGGACTCGCCGGACTTCGCACAGACCATCGAGGTGGCGATCCGGGCGCTGACCGCGGTGAGCGATCAGACCCACATCACCTCGGTGCCGTCGATCGAGCAGGGCAACAACGACTCGCACGCGATCGGCCTGGGGCAGATGAACCTGCACGGCTATCTGGCGCGGGAGCGGATCTTCTACGGCTCCGAAGAAGGTGTCGACTTCACCAACATCTACTTCTACACCGTGCTCTACCACGCCCTGCGCGCATCGAATCGCATTGCGATCGAACGTGGTACCGCGTTCAAGGGTTTCGAGCAGTCCAAGTACAAGTCGGGGGAGTTCTTCGCCAAGTACACCGACCAGGTGTGGGAGCCCAAGACCGACAAGGTGCGCCAGCTGTTCACCGATGCCGGGATCCGCATCCCGAACACCGATGACTGGAAGCGGCTCAAGGAGTCGGTGCAGACTCACGGCATCTACAACCAGAACCTGCAGGCCGTGCCGCCGACCGGGTCGATCTCCTACATCAACCACTCGACGAGCTCGATCCACCCGATCGCCAGCAAGGTGGAGATCCGCAAGGAAGGCAAGATCGGGCGGGTCTACTACCCGGCGCCCTACATGACCAACGACAACCTGGAGTACTACCAGGACGCCTATGAGATCGGCTACGAGAAGGTCATCGACACCTACGCCGCGGCCACCCAGCATGTCGACCAGGGGTTGAGCCTGACGTTGTTCTTCAAGGACACCGCGACCACTCGCGATGTGAACAAGGCGCAGATCTACGCCTGGCGTAAGGGCATCAAGACGCTGTACTACATCCGGCTGCGCCAAATGGCCCTAGAGGGAACCGAAGTCGAGGGTTGCGTCAGCTGCATGCTGTGAGTCGCCCCACGGCTGTGCGCGAAAGTGCAGTCACAGTAGTCGCCGGCCTGTCCGGACTACCGTGACAGCACTCTCGCGGCGCAGGGTCGCAGCAGACAGCGTCGGAGCGATGGCACGCGATGTCAACAGTCAGTGAGGCCATCCTCGTCATCGCGCTGGTCTTCGCAATCGTCGTCGCGATGTTCGTCCTCATCTATGCGTGGGACAGGTGGGGGAAGGGGAGTCGCCTGGAACAGCGCATCGACCGCCTCTTCGATCGTCTCAACGACAGATTCGACCGGTGACATCCAGCGCTAACCTGGGTGCTGAGACCGGACATCATGCACAGGGAGCGGGGTGGGCCGTGGCGGCCAAGGCGTGGAGAGATCTACCTCCGGCGGGCAAGGCGACGATCATCGCCATCACCGCACTCGACGCCGGAATGCGCGTGTGGGCCTTGCGTGACCTCGCCGGACGCGACGCCGCCGAGGTCAACGGCCCGAAGTGGCTGTGGGGCGCAGCGATGGGGCTGGTGACCTCCTCGGGAGTTCTGCCGGCCGTCTACCTGCTGCGTGGACGCAAGCCCGCGTGATCTCATCACACCGGCACCTGTGTGCGCGACGCGGTCGCGGTGGACGCAGTAGTGAAACGACCCCGGCCATGGGAGCACTCATATCCGCCAAAGCGAAGGTGCTCAGCGTTCGCGCACCTCGTCGGCGCGCAACGCCTTCAGCCGCCGTTCTTCGCGTAGCACGTTCTGATAGCTTTCGCGCTCGGCGACCAACCAGTCCGGTTTGTCGGCAAGCAGCGCGTCGATCTGCTCGGTGGTGAGCGGATCCACCACCCCGCCCCGCGCAAGGCCGGCGATCGAAACACCCAGTTTGGCCGCCACCAAGTTCTTGGGGTGCGGCCCGTTCTTGCGAAGATCCATGAGCCATTGCGGAGGATCGGCCTGCAAGGCCGCGAGTTCGTCGCGGGTGATCGCGTTCTCCTGGAACTCTGCAGGCGTTGCGGGCAAGTACACGTCCAGCTTCTTGGCCGCCGTGGCGGGCTTCATGGACTGCGCGTTCGGCCTGCTCATGGCACCACCATATCGACAGCGTGCGCCGGTAGCCTGATGCGGTGGCTTCGTCTTCGCTGTCCTCGCAGACCGCGCTGACCGTGGGATACGTCCCCGGCGGGACACCCGCGAAGTGGGCCCGCATCTGGGCCGAGCGCCACCCCGACGCGCCTTTGCAGTTGTGCGCCGTTGCCGCCGTGGACGCCGCAGCCGCCGTGTCGAACGGCACCGTCGACGTGACGTTGCTCCGGTTACCCGCGGACACATCGGGGCTGGCGGTCATCCCGCTGTACGAAGAAGCCACGGTCGCCGTCGTACCCACCGACCACATCCTCAGCGTGGCCGACACCATCGCCATGGCGGATCTCGAAGCAGAGCCGGTACTGCTCCCGCTCGACGACGTCCTCGCCTGGCCTGAGATTCCCGGTGAGCCCGTTCAGCGTCGACCCGAAACCACCGCGGCGGCAATCGAACTCGTCGCCGCCGGGCTGGGTGTGCTGCTCGTGCCCCAGTCGTTGGCGCGGTTGCACCACCGAAAGGACCTCACGTACCGCCCGATCACCGACGCACCCAGCTGCCCGGTGGCACTCGCGGTCCCCGAAGGGCAGCAGTCTGCACTGGTCGAGGAGTTCATCGGGATCGTGCGGGGACGCAAACCTGGTTCGTCGCGGGGGCAGGACCACACGGCGCCGAAACGCACCGCGCGGGAGAAGACTCTGGCCAAGCAGGCTGCCCGCGCCGCCGCCGGGAAGGTCGCCCGTAAACCGGGACGGGCAGGCCGCGGACGGCGCTGAACGCTCAGATGGTCAACGTGCCGTCGTCGTTGATCGTCCACTCGGGGTTGCGCGCCACCTCCCAGACATGGCCGTCGAGATCGGCGAAGTAGCCCGAGTATCCGCCCCAGAACACCCGCTCGGCCGGCTTGAGAATCGTCGCTCCCGCTTCTTCGGCCTGCGCCAGGACCGCATCGACATCGGATTCGGTGCGCTGATTGATGGCGATGGTGATCCCACTGAAGCGGCCGTCGACCGGCTGGCGGGCATCCGCGGCGAGGTCGGTCCGACCGAACAACGCCAAGGCGATTCCAGGCAACTGGTAGAACACCACACCCTCTGGTGCGGCCGCCGGTGCCCAGCCGAGCCCCTGCTCGTAGAAGTGCCGCGCGCGGGTGAGATCGTCGACACCGAGCGTGATCAGGCTGACTCTCTGCTCCACGGGCCCAACCCTACGGCGCGACAGCTCTCTGACCGCGGGACAGCTGCACGGCCGATCGTCGAAGCCCCGAGAATCGGGCAGTTCGACAAAGTTCCCGCACCGGCTCGGGCGAAATGAATGACCGGGGTCACATTTCTCGCCCGATTGGGTATGCCACCGGCCATGACTGCGTCGTTTTTCAGCCGAGAGCGCATCGTCGCCGCACCGGGCTGGAGTCGCTGGTTGGTCCCACCTGCGGCTTTGTCCATTCACCTGTCGGTCGGCGCGGCCTATTCGTGGAGCGTGTTCAAACTGCCGCTGGAGGAGTCGCTCGGAATCTCGGGCACCCTCAGCGCCCTGCCGTTCACGGTCGGCATCGTCGTCCTCGGACTCTCGGCAGCAATCTTCGGCACCTGGGTCGATCGCGCCGGCCCGCGGGCGGCGATGTTCGCGGCGACCTGCTGCTTCTGCGGTGGATGGTTCGTCGGGTCGGCGGGGCTGCTGATGGGGCAGTTCTGGCTCGTGCTGCTGGGGTACGGACTGCTGGGCGGTATCGGCTGGGGCATCGGCTACATCTCGCCGGTCGGGACACTGATCAAATGGTTCCCGGACCGGCCCGGCATGGCGACAGGGCTGGCCATCATGGGGTTCGGTGGTGGCGCGCTGATCGCTTCGCCATGGTCGACAGCGATGCTCGACACATTCGGCGCGGACACCGTCGGCATCGCGAAGACCTTCGCCGTGCACGGCGCTGTCTATGCCATCTTCATGTCGCTGGGATGGCTGCTGATCCGCGTTCCCCGGCCGGACTGGAAGCCGTCGAACTGGACGCCCCCACCCGTGCAGAGCAACTCGATTGTCACCGGCGGTCAGGTCTCGGCCAACAATGCGATCAAGACGCCGCAGTTCTGGCTGCTGTGGGTTGTGCTGTGCTTCAACGTCACCGCCGGCATCGGAATCCTGGAGAAGGCATCCCCGATCTACCAGGACTACTTCCCCTCGGCAGGCGGCGCGGCGACCGGGCTGGCAGCGGCCGCAGCCGGATACGTCGCGATGCTGTCGCTGGGAAACATGCTCGGTCGCATCGGATGGTCCAGCCTCTCGGACAAGATCGGCCGCAAGAACGCCTACCGGCTCTACCTCGGTGTCGGGGCGCTGCTGTATCTGACCATCACGCTGATGGAGAATTCCAGCAAGGTCGTCTTCCTGATCGCCACGATCCTGATTCTGTCGTTCTACGGTGCCGGTTTCGCCACGGTGCCGGCATATCTGCGCGACCTGTTCGGCACCTTCCAGGTAGGCGCGATCCACGGCCGGCTGCTCACAGCCTGGTCGGCGGCCGGCGTGCTCGGGCCCATCATCGTCAACTACGTCGCCGACCGGCAGGCCGAGGCCGGCCGGGAAGGGCCCGCGCTCTACACCCTGTCGTTCTCCATCATGATCGCGCTGTTGATCGTGGCGTTCATCGCCAACGAACTGATCCGGCCGGTCAACGACAAGTGGCACGAGCCCGACCAGTCGAGCACATCCAACCGAAAGGACGCTGTCCGATGACCGACCAGCCCGCCGACACCGACCTGCGGGAGTACACGCCGACGGTGCCCAAGGTGTACATCGCCCTGGCGTGGATCTGGGTGGCCGTGCCGTTCGCCTACGGTCTCTACGAACTGCTGATCAAGGCGGGCAGACTGTTCGGCGCCTGACCGGATTCGGTTCACGACATCAGGCCGGACCAGAAATCGACGCTCCTGGTCGGGCCTGCCGTTCGCGTCCCGCCCGAGCCGAACTGATTGTCCACGTAATCGACCAGGTCGCTGCCGACAACCGCGACGTCGATCCGCACCACCGACAGCACCGGACCGCCGGAGGCTGCCCGGCCGGCGGCCAGGTAGTGGTGGGCGAACACCGGAATCAATTGCGGGACACGGGCGAGTCGATATCGGGCGGTCCGCACTGCGTCCTTCATCCGGACTGGGCGCGGGCCCCAGCCGTCGCCCCAGAACTGACTCCACTCCACGGCGAACAACACACCCTCGACCGGCAATCCCAGCCACTTGTTCAGACTTCTGCGCCCTCCGCGGCGCCAGTCCGGCCATGAGGGACCGACCGGGAGCCGGGCCGCCAGGAACGCCCGGTGCTCGTCGGAGAACTCGAACCCGAAATCGGCTTCGATGCCCGCGAACTCGGCGTCGGACAAACCGCGTTCGACCTCCACCTCGGGCCAACCCAGAGACGAAAGACGTTCAGCGGCTTCGACGCCGAGCCGAGCCGCACCGCTGTCGGCCATGCGCGCTGTGCCGGTCAGAACGTGTGCTGTGGACCCTGGGCCTTCTTGTACAGCGCTTTGAGCATCCGGTCGCGGAATGCCGCGTTGTCGATCAGCTTGACGCCGGCGTTGGCCAGCTTGGGCTGGCCGATCAGCTTATGCATGTAGCGGCCACGCTTGTACTCCCGACCCCACGCCGCTTCCATCCGCTGCGCGTAGTTGGTGAAGTCGTCGGGACCGCCGTTGGTCAACGCCGCGATCGCGCATTCGCCTGCGGCCAAACCGGATTCGAGCGCCTTGGAGATGCCCGCACCCGAGGCGGGCTTGCCCGCTCCCAACGAGTCGCCGGTGAACAGCACGCCCGGACGCCACGGGGGCCACGCGGTGAAGCCCATCGGTAGGCGCCAGGCGCGCACACTCTTGTTCTTCTTGAGCTCCTCGATGGGCGGCAAGTCCCATTCGGGGGGCAGGGTGCGCAGGAATTCGCCCAGGAACTGGGTGGCGTTGATGGACTGCCAGTTCTTGTAGCTGTTGACGTAGCCCAAACCGATGTTGAAGATGCCGTCGCCCATCGGGAAGACCCAGCCGTACCCCGGCAGCTGGTCGCCCTCGAACATCAACTTGAGATAGATGTCCAGTGAGTCGGAGTCCTCGCGGTTGGCCGGCATCTCGGAGCGGATCGCGATCGCCTGATAGCCGTTGTACTGCGAATCGATCTTCAACGCCCGCTTGATCGGCGAGTACGCGCCGTCGGCAGCGATCACCGCGTCCCCGTACACCTTCTCGCCGCCCTTGAGGACCACACCGATCACCCGGCCCGAGGCATCCAATTCGGGGCCGGTGACCTCGGCGCCCTGGCGGATCTCGGCGCCTGCGGACTCGGCGTGCTTGAGCAGCACAGTGTCCAGATGAGTGCGGCTGACGGTGTGGCCGTGATCGGGCATACCGGGACGCTTCGGGAACGACAGCTCCCAGCGACTCGGGCTGAACACCGTGACCCGGTTCACCCGGTGGTAGGTGGCGACCTCGTCGGCCAGGCCCATCTTCTGCAGATAGCTGACCGCGCGGGCGGTCAGTCCGTCACCGCAGGGCTTGTCACGCGGAAACTGTGCCTTGTCACACACCAGCACCTTGGCGCCGGTCTGCGCGGCCTGCCATGCGGCGGCCGAACCGGACGGTCCTCCACCTGCGATGACCAGGTCGTATCGCTGCGTCATAGAACTCTCTCGTCGAGCGGCTGTCGCAGCGATAGTACCCAAACTCGGCCATCTCGGTCCGTGACGGTCTCAGCAGGTCAGCGGCGTCGAGCGGGTACAGTGATCGAGTGCGACGAGGGTCGAGGGCGCGTTCCGCCGATGAGTCGGGTGTCAAGGTGGACGCCCGCAGCGAGCGCTGGCGCGAGCACCGCAAGAAGGTGCGCTCGGAGATCGTCGACGCCGCTTTCCGCGCCATCGACCGGCTGGGCCCGGAAGTGTCGCTGCGCGAGATCGCCGAGGAGGCCGGCACCGCCAAGCCGAAGATCTACCGCCACTTCACCGATAAGTCCGATCTGTTCCAGGCGATCGGGCAACGCATGCGCGACATGTTGTGGGCGGCGATCTTCCCGTCGATCAACCTTTCCACCGACGCCGCCCGCACGGTCGTCTTCCGCGCCGTCGAGCAGTACGTGCGTCTGGTCGACGAGCACCCGAATGTGGTGCGATTTCTGATGCAGGGCCGGTTCGCCGAGCAGAGCGAGTCGACGATGCGGGCCCTCAACGAAGGCCGGCACATCACGTTGGCGATGGCCGACATGTTCAACAACGAGTTGCGGGACATGGAACTCGACTACGCGGCGTTCGAGCTCGCCGGCTTCGCGACGTTCGGCGCGGCGGCCTCGGCGACCGACTGGTGGTTGGGGGCCGAGCGCGACAGCCCTCGCCGGTTGCCGTCGGAGAAGTTCGTCGACTACCTCACGACGATCATGGTCGGCTCGATCAACGGCACCTGTGAGGTGCTGGGCATCAAGATCGACCCGGACGTACCGCTGCACGAGGGTGTCAAGCGCCGCGAACAGGTCGCCTGAAGCGCCGCAACCACTCAACCTGAGCGGTCTGCCTGGTACCGGCGTTCCCAGGTACAGTCACTGCATGACCGTGGCTGAACACGCTGACACCACCTCCGCCGGCCAGACGCCGGTGCGCACGCGCACGTTGATCATCGGTTCGGGCTTCTCCGGACTCGGCATGGGCATCGAACTGCAGCGGCGCGGGGTCGAGTTCCTGATCCTGGAGAAGGCCGACGAGATCGGTGGCACCTGGCGCGACAACACCTATCCCGGCTGTGCGTGCGACATCCCGTCGCACATGTACTCGTTCTCCTTCGAACCCAAGCCCGACTGGTCACACATGTGGTCCTTCCAGCCCGAGATTCAGGACTACCTGCTCGGTGTGACTGCCAAGTACGGGTTGCGGCGCTACATCGAGTTCGGCGCGCACGTCGACCGGGCGATCTGGGACGAAGAAGAGCTGCGCTGGCACGTCTTCACCAAGGACGGACGCGAGTTCATCGCGCAGTTCGTCGTCTCTGGTGCAGGCGGCCTGCACATCCCGCTGATCCCGGACTTCGACGGACTCGACGAGTACGTGGGAGCTGGACGCGTCGCGTTCCACTCCGCGCAGTGGGACCACGACGTCGACCTGACCGGCAAAAAGGTCGCGGTGATCGGGACCGGTGCCAGCGCGATCCAGATCGTGCCCGAGATCGTCGACGACGTCGGAGAACTGCAGCTCTACCAACGCACCCCGGCCTGGGTGATGCCGCGACCGAACAATCCGATCCCCGAGGGCCTGCAGCGGGTGTTCACCACTGTTCCCGGCACCAGGGCCGCGATGCGAGCCGGCATCTACTGGCTGCACGAAGCCGTCGGATTCGCGATGACCAAGCAACCCCGGCTGCTCAAACTCGGGGAGATGGCCGGCAAGTGGAACATCCGCCGATCCGTCAAGGATCGCGATCTGCGCCGCAAACTCACCCCGGACTATCGGGCCGGTTGCAAACGAATCCTCAACTCCGACACCTACTACCGCGGTATCGCCGACCCGAAGACCGAGGTGATCACCGACCGCATCTCCCGATTCAGCCCGCGCGGGATCGTCACTGCCGACGGCCGCGAGCGCGAGGTCGACGTGGTGGTTTTTGCGACCGGGTTCCATGTCACCGACTCCTACACTTACGTCGACATCAAGGGGCCCGGGGGAGAGGACCTCGTGGACCGGTGGAACCGCGAAGGGATCGCCGCGCTGCGCGGGATCACCGTCGCCGACATGCCGAACCTGTTCTTCCTGCTCGGCCCGAACACCGCGCTCGGACACAATTCGGTGGTCTTCATGATCGAGTCGCAGATCCGCTACGCCGCCAAGGCCATCGCCGCCGTCGACAAGGCCGGCGCGCAGGCACTGACGCCGACCCGGTCGGCGCAGGACCGGTACAACGCCGAACTGCAACGCGAGCTCGGCGGCACCGTCTGGAGCACCGGTGGATGCCGCAGCTGGTACCTCGACGAACACGGCGTCAACCGCACCCTGTGGAGCGGGATGACCTGGCAGTACTGGCTGGCCACCAAGCGCTTCAAGGCAGCCGAGTACTCCTTCACCGGCTGAACCGGAGGGCGCTGAACCAGGGAGTGCTACGTCCTGCCAGACCGAGGCGGGCGCCCCTACCTTCGGCCCCATGACACTTCATCGGCCACCCGGCAGCACCCGCGGCGCAGCACCGATCATCGGCGCCCTGACCGCCGCGCTGATCCTGGGCTGCAGCGCCACCGTCGAACCCGACCGGTCGGGCCGGGCCGACATCGGCAACTCCAGCGCCGAGGATGACGCCGGTCCGGCGCATCCCTACGTGGGGATGTGGGTGACCGCCGACGGTCACATCCGCCAGGAACTGCGTTCGGATGGGCGTTACGACGAAGCCAGGGGCGACCGCGCGAGCGCCTACACCGGAAGGTACGAGGTGCGTGGGGACCATATCGACTACTGGGACGACTCGGGGTTCACCGCGGACGGCACCTTCGTCTCCGATGACGAACTGCACCACGGCGGCATGGTCTTCTACCGTCAGCCGGCGTGAAACCCGAGCGCGGAGCGCTCCCGGGCCGGCCGCCACCGCGACGTCTGCGGTGGCTCGGGCGACACGCGACACACAACATCTCGTACTGCGCGGAGATGTCGCACACCAGTTGTAGTGTTGTTGGCGGCGCGGGAGATTTCGCGACGCCACACAAAAAGCCAGGTGAAATGGGGTTCTCGTGAGTGATGGCATCAAGCTGATCGACCGTGTCTCGGCCATCAACTGGAATCGCCTGCAGGACGACAAGGACGCCGAGGTCTGGGAGCGTCTCACCGGAAACTTCTGGCTGCCGGAGAAGGTCCCGGTGTCCAACGACATCCCGTCTTGGAACACCCTGACCGAGCATGAAAAGCAACTGACCATGCGGGTGTTCACCGGCCTTACGCTGCTGGACACCATCCAGGGCACCGTGGGGGCGGTAAGCCTGATCCCGGACGCGCTGACCCCGCACGAGGAAGCCGTCTACACCAACATCGCCTTCATGGAGTCGGTGCACGCGCGCAGCTACTCCAACATCTTCTCCACGCTGTGCTCGACGGCCGAGATCGACGATGCGTTCCGCTGGTCGGAAGAGAACCCCAATTTGCAGCGCAAGGCCGAGATCGTCATGCAGTACTACAAGGGTGACGAACCGCTCAAGCGCAAGGTGGCCTCGACGCTGCTGGAGAGTTTCCTGTTCTACTCCGGCTTCTATCTGCCCATGTACTGGAGCAGCAGGGCCAAGCTCACCAACACCGCGGACATGATCCGGCTGATCATCCGCGACGAGGCCGTACACGGCTACTACATCGGCTACAAGTACCAGCGCGGTCTGGCGTTGGCCGACGAGGCGACCCGGCAGGAGCTCAAGGACTACACCTACGAACTGCTCTTCGAGCTCTACGACAACGAGGTCGAGTACACCCAGGACCTCTACGACGAGGTCGGGCTCACCGAAGATGTCAAGAAGTTCCTGCGCTACAACGCCAACAAGGCCTTGATGAACCTCGGCTATGAAGCGCTCTTCCCGCGTGACGAAACCGACGTCAACCCCGCCATTCTGTCCGCACTGAGCCCCAACGCCGACGAGAACCACGACTTCTTCTCCGGCTCGGGGTCGAGCTACGTGATCGGCAAGGCCGTCAACACCGAAGACGAGGACTGGGACTTCTAGCTCGCCGCGCGCGGTTCCGCGATCACGTCAAGGACGTGCGGTAACGAGGTCACACCGTCGGCCGCCAGGAAGTGGCCCGCGCCGGGAACCACCTGTGCCGAAGTGCCCAGGAGGCCAGCCAGACGATCGGTGTGCCCGGTCGGAACGTAGGGGTCGTCGTCGGAGCGCAGGATGGTCAACGAATCGACATGGTCGGCCAGCCCGGACAGATCCACACCATCGCCGATGAAGTGGTCCAGCACAGGTAGTGCCGGCAACGTGTCGACGAACCCCGCCACCAAAACCAGCGCTGCCAACCGCCACGGACCGGCCATTGACGACAGGTGCCGCAGCACCGTGAGGCAGCCCAGACTGTGGGCGACCACGACCCCACAGCAATCCGGCACGCCGATCGCCTCGGCGGCGACGGTCGCCCACCGGTCCGGTGCCGGCGCCGTGGGCTCGGGTAACTCGGGAACTGTCACAGCGAATCCTCGACCGCCCAGTTGCTCTGCGAGCCAACCGAACCAATGGTCCTGAGGCGTCGCGTGGTAGCCGTGGAAGATGTGGGCTGATCTGTTGGTTGTTGCTGCCATGACGCACGACGGTAAGGGTTGCCGTCAGCGAGAAGGTCAAGTGCGAGGGGCGCAATGCTGATCGGAGAGCTTGCCGCCCGCACCGGAGTCTCGGCGCGGGCGCTGCGGCACTACGAGGACTGCGAAGTTCTGGTGGCGGGCCGCGACGCCAACGGTTACCGGATCTACTCCGAACCCGACGTCGCCCGCGTCCGCCAGATCAAAACCCTGATCGGCGCAGGGCTTTCGATCACCACGATCCGGCGTTACTTCGACTGCGTCCGAGACGGTGACCACGGCGTGACGCTGCGGATGTGTCCTGACCTACGGGCGGAGCTAGACGCGATCGCCGCACGACTGGATGAACAGCAGAACACCCTCGACGCGAAGCGGGCGCGCTTGCGTGGCCTCACTTCCCCGAGTTAAGGGCCGGCGAGTTGAGGACCCGAGCTCCCTGCGTCGACGCGGGCCACACCGGCCCCAATGTTTCGATGGCGCCTGTCATCGCGATGCCGAGTGCGACGGTTCGATCGGAATGGCTGCGCGGATGCTCGTTCCCTCACCCGGGTGGCTGGTCACCGTCAACCGGCCGGCCAGCGCCTCCACCCGGTCGCGCAGACCCACCAGACCGGAGCCGGCGCCCGACAATGCCCCGCCCACGCCGTCGTCGGTGACCGACAGTCGCAGCGATGTCGACCCGTCCGGCTCGCGGTCCAAGCCCACCTGGACGGTCACCGAGTCCGCCTGCGCGTGTTTGGCGACATTCGTCAACGCTTCCGCCACCACGTAGTAGGCCGCGACCTCGACGGGTTCGGGCAGGCGGCCGTCGACCTCGACGGTCACTTCGACCGGTACCGCCGAACGCCGTGCCAGATTGCGCATCGCCGGCCTCAACCCGCCCCGGGACAACACCGCCGGATGCAGGCCACGAGACAACTCCTGCAGATCTCTGTGCAGCCCCGCCAGGCCGTCGACCACAGTCGACAGTTGACCGCGCACCGCGTCGTCCTCGGCGGCGGCTTCGGCCGCCCGCAGCTGCAGGCTCAGCGAGACGATCCGCTGCTGCGCACCGTCGTGCAGATCGCGCTCGAAACCCCGGCGGGCTTCGTCGGCGGCAGCCACGATGCGCGCCCGTGACGCGGTGAGTTCGGCGCGGGTTTCGGTATTGGCGATGGCCGTCGAGATCAGGTCCGCGAAATCTCCGATGTGAGCCTCCGCGCTGTCCGGAAGTGCCAGCGGCGCAGCCGAACCCACCAGCAGAGCGCCTCTGGTCCGGCCGTCGACGATCAACGGCGCGCCCGCCCCGGAGCGGACACCCAGCTCGCGTAAACGGTCCGCGATCTCACCGGGCACCTGGGCATAGTCGTCGATGCGTGCCGGCGCACCGGTGCTACGCACTCTCGAACTGATGCTGTCACCGGTCAGGGAAAACCGGTCTCCCGCCGTGAATCCCGGCTGATCGTAGTTGCCGAGGCCGGCCCGGACCAGGACGTGGTCATCGGGTTCGAACGTCAGCAGCGTGACATGGCCGACTCCGAGGCTGTGCGCGAGTTCGGTGACTGCGACGTGGTACACGTCGGCCAGATCGGCGCCGCGGGCGACCAGGGTGGCCACCCGGCGCAGCGCCGCCTGCTGGGTGCGCGCCGCGCGCAGGCGTTCCTGTTCCTGCTTTCGTTCGGTGACGTCGCGGGCACCGCCTACCAGCACGCCATGGTCGAACACCACATTCCATTCCAGCCACCGCACGGTGCCGTCCCGGCGCAGGCTCCGGTTCTCGAACTGGGCGCCGCCCGCGCGATGCGGCACCGCCGCCAGTGCCACGGCGGTGGCGTCGCGATCATCGGGAAGGATGAACTCGACCAACGGTCGGGCCACCAACTCCTCTGCCGAATAGCCAAGGGCCCGTTCAAAAGCCGGGTTGACCCGGGTGAGCCGGGCCGGCCCGGCTTCGCATGTTCCGATGAACAGCAGATCCGAGGCGACGGCGAAGAAGCGCTCAAGTTCGCGACGGTGGACCTCCAGTTCGGCGGTGATGGCCTCTCGATCACACGCCGCAGCCATCAGCGCCTGCAGCGCGGGCACCATGCGATGAACCCGGCGGACCGACGCCGGCCGCAGACTCCTGGGGACCAGCAACGTTCCGGTGTGATCGGAGCCGTCGAGCAGGGCGATGGCCAGTTCCTCGGCGTCGGCATCCGCCGCGCCGAGTGTGAGCCTGGCCCACGGCAATCCGAGCACCTCGGCGAACCGTCGGCCGGCGTCACGCAGCGCTGGGCCCAGGGCCGGAGCCCGCAGCATCACCCGGGCCAATTCGGCGGCCAGATCGGCCTCATGGCGGCGTTGCTCGGCCTCGGCGGCGCGTAACCGGGCCTGACCCACCAGGGCGTTGGTGAGGAACGCGAGGGTCAGAAAGATGATCAGCGCCGGAACCAGGCTGTCCCGGCCTTCGAGGTGCAGATAGGCGTAGATGGCCGCGCTCGCCAGTGAGGTGGCGATGGCCAAACCGAATCCCCAACCCGCCGACACCACCAAGACACCCAGCAGAAGCAGAGCGCCGAAGGCGTTCTCCGGCGCCACCTTCTTCAGTGCGAACACCGCGAGCACCTCGGCGATCAAAAAGCCGACCGCCACCACGATGCCCAGACCGAGCGGCCGGGCCGGGGACCGCACCACCTGCTCCACAAAGCGGGCGGGCACCGATTGCCAGGTCACCGGCTGATGGTAATCCCGATGTTTCCCGTTAACAGGAATGCCGTCGGCCCGCGGTCCTGACAAGCTGGACGAATGACTGGTCCGCGGTGCTTGATCGTCGATGACAGCGCCGACTTCCGCGAGGCCGCCCGCACAATGCTGGAGCGCGGCGGCATCGTGGTGGTCGGGACCGCCTGCGACGCCGCCGAGGCGCTGCGGCGCGCCGAGGAACTGCACCCCGACGTCGCCCTCGTCGACGTGGACCTGGGCAGCGAGAGCGGATTCGACGTCGCAGCACAGCTGAGCGACGTTCCGGTCATCCTGACCTCCACCCACGATGAGCAGGACTTCGCCGACTTGATCGCCGCCAGCCCGGCACTCGGATTCCTCGCCAAGATGACGTTGTCACCAGGCGCGGTCCGAGAGCTGCTCAACCGCCTCAGCGGCTCTCCAAATACATGATCACCGCGCGGACCCGGCGGTGATCGTCGCCGGTCTCGGGCAGATCGAGCTTGGTCAGAATGCTGCGCACATGCTTTTCCACGGTGCCCTCGGTGACCCATAACCGGCGCCCGATGCCGGCATTGGACAGCCCCTCGGCCATCAGCGTCAGCACCTCGTGTTCGCGAGGGCTCAGCGCGGCCAACGGGTCGTCGCGCTTGCGCGCCGAGACCAACTCCGCCACCAGGGCCGGGTCGACGACCGACGCGCCGTTGGCGATGCGCTGCAACGTGTCGACGAAGTCCGCGACATCGGTCACCCGCGTCTTGAGCAGGTAGCCGATGCCATGGCCGCCGGCCAGCAGCTCCATCGCGTGGTCGACGTCCACGTGCGCCGAAAGCACGACGATGCCGATGTCGGGGGACTCGTCACGGATGACCCGGGCGGCGTCGAGCCCCTCACTGGTGTGCGTGGGCGGCATCCGGATGTCGGTCAGCACCAGCGTCGGGCGCTGTGCCCGCACCGTCTCCAGCAGCGCCACGCCGTCACCGGCCTGCCCGACGACTGCGAAGCCCGACCGCTCCAGCAAGCTGGCAAGTCCCTCGCGCAGCAGCACATCGTCGTCGGCGACGACGACCCTCGGTGCGCTCATCTTTCCTCCGACCCCCGGCGTGAGCATGGCGGCCCCATTCTTGCACCCGCCGAGCCGGCGCAGCGGCGGCCAGCCGCCCGGCGCTGCGGTCTGGGTGCTAGCGGTAACCCGAGACTCCCGGCAGCCGCGACGACGCGCAGCGCGGCCGGTACAAAGCTGACTCCCATGGAGGCTTCCGTGGGACAACCCGTCAGTCGCGTCGAGGGTGTCGACAAAGTGACGGGGAATGCCCGCTACAGCGCCGACACCCGGGTCGAGGGTGTGGTTTACGCGGCCTTGGTCCAGGCGCGGATACCGCACGGCCGAGTCACCGCCGAGTCCCTGGACAGCGCAGCGGCGCGCGCCGGCGCGGCGCGTGGGGTGCTGTATGTGCTGACTCCTACCAATTGCCCACCGCTGCAGGCTCTCCCGAGGGAGCTGACCTGGGATCTGCCGGTTGAGCGGCGGCCACCGCTGTCGGATCTCACCGTGCAGCATGTCGGCCAACACCTGGCGCTCGTGGTCGCCGACTCGCCGGAGAACGCGATGTATGCCGCCTCGTCGATGGACGTGGACTACATCGACGCCCCCGCTGATCTCGACGCCGGCCGGGTCGTCGCATCCGGGGACGTCACCGACGACGATGCCGAGTCGATCCGGCACGGTGCCTATCGCCCGGACCATTTCGTGAAGCTCACCGACGAGAAGCTGCAGGACTTCCGCGGGCCGAGCGCCGAACCCTCAGGCGTCAAGGTCGACCAGACGTACCGCACCGCGATCAACACCCATTACCCGATCGAACTGTCGGCCACGGTTGCGCACTGGGAAGACGGACATCTCACCGTCCACGACTGCACCCGGTGGATCACCGGCGAGCGCCGGGTACTGGCCGCGTATCTGAACATTCCCGAGGACCACGTCCGGGTGGTCTCTCCGTTGGTGGGTGGTGCGTTCGGCTCCAAGAGCTTTCTGTGGATGCACGTGGTGCTGTGTGCCGTCGCCGCCCGCGAGCTATCCCGTCCGGTCAAACTCGTCCTCACCCGTGACCAGATGTTCAGCTCGACCGGACACCGGCCGCGCACCGAACAGCAGGTCACGCTCGTCGCGGATCCGGCCGGTGCAGTCCTGAGCACCGAACATCACACGCTGACCGAGACCTCCACGGTGGCCCACTTCTGCGAACCCGCCGGTCTGTCGACCCGCTTTCTCTATCGGTCCCCGCGGCTGGCGGTGACCCACACGGTCGCTCGGATCCATTCACCGACACCATGTTTCATGCGCGGTCCGGGGGAGGCGCCGGGACTGTTCGCTCTGGAGACGGCGATGGACGAGCTCGCCTGCGCCCTCGGCCGAGACCCGCTGGCTCTGCGGCTGGACAACCTGGCCACGGTGGATCAGACCGACGGGCGGCCGTGGTCGAGCGCGCATCTGGCCCGCTGTTACCGCGCCGGGGCACGTCGGTTCGGCTGGGAAAGTCGACCTCGGCAACCACGCTCGTTGCAACGCAACGGTATACGGGTCGGATGGGGGATGGCCACAGCCACCTACCCGGGACGCAGGATGCCCGCGTGCTGCGGCGTGCAGACCGGGCCGGACGGGCACGTCAGGTTCACTGTCGCCACCCACGAGATCGGCACCGGGGTGCGCACCGTGATGACCCAGCTGGCCGCCGACACCACCGGTCTGCCGTTGTCGCGGGTGAGTTTCGAGTCCGGGGATTCGTCGTTCCCGGACGCCCCCTACAGTGGCGCGTCGCAGACATCGGCGAGCGTGGGCTCCGCGGTGTTCGCGGCGGCCCAGGAGTGGCGGCGAAGGGCGGATGCCCTGCCCTGCAACGCCACCGGGTCGCAACGTGCCGCCGCGCTGTCGTTCACGGCGTCCACCGGTTCGGACCCGAACCAGGACACGGTGTCACAGTCGTTCGGTGCGCACTTCTGCGAAGTCGAAGTCGACGAGCTGATCGGGCGGGCCACGGTGACCCGCTGGGTCGCGGTGATGAACTGCGGCCGGATACTCAACCCGAAACTGGCCGTCAACCAGGTGATGGGCGGGATCCTGTTCGGGCTGGGGATGGCGCTGCTGGAGCAGGTACCCCAGGATCCCCGCACCGGTCGGTCGATGGGCGAATACTACGTGCCGACCCACGCCGACCGGCCGTCGTTCGACATCACCTTCATCGATACCCCGGACTACGGACTGGACCCGATCGGTGTGCGCGGCGTCGGTGAGATCGGTATCTGTGGTGTGCCGGCCGCCATCGGTAACGCGATTTACCACGCCACCGGGAAAAGGCTGCGGCAATTGCCGATAACGGTGGAAGCGCTGCTGGAACCGTTCGACGCCGATCGAGAGGACTGACATGAGCGTCCCGCCAGTCACCCACGACATCGAACTGACGGTCAACGGTCGAGCACACCGGCTGTGCACCGATGTGCGCTCTACCCTGCTCGACGTCCTGCGAGAACGGCTGGCGCTCACCGGAACCAAGAAGGGATGTGACCACGGATTGTGCGGCGCGTGCACCGTCGACGTCGATGACCGACGGGTGCTGAGTTGCCTGATACTCGCGGTGTCGATCGACGGCTGCACCGTGAGAACGGTCGAAGGACTCGCCGACGGCGACCGGCTCGACCCGCTGCAGCAGGCGTTCGTCGACCACGACGGATTCCAGTGCGGCTACTGCACTCCCGGTCAGCTCTGTTCAGCCCGCGCGATGCTGACCGAGTACGCCCGCGGTGACTTGTCCGCCGCATCTTTCGACGGTCCTGCCGACGAGATCACCAGCGGGCCGCGACAGCTGTCGGAAACCGAGATCAGGGAACGGATGGCCGGCAACATCTGCCGTTGCGGGGCGTACGCCAACATCGTCAGCGCCATCACCGCGGTGCACGAGGCATCATGAGGGCCTTCGACTATCGACGGGTCGACACCGTCGAGGCTGCGATCACCGAGGCGTCCGTCCCGGGAGCCCGCTTCTACGCCGGCGGCACCAATCTGCTCGATCTGATGAAGTCGGCTGTGGAGAATCCGACGCGGCTCGTCGACGTCGGAGGTCTCGGTCTCGACCGGGTGGAACTTCGCGACGACGGCACCGTGCTGATCGGCTCCGGAGTCTCCAACAGCGCAGCCGCCAACCACGCTCTGGTGCGGTCCCGGTATCCCGTACTGTCGCAAGCGATTCTGTCGGGAGCGACCACCCAGATCCGGAATATGGCCACCGTCGGTGGCAACCTGATGCAGCGGACGCGCTGCCCGTACTTCATGGACCCTGGTTTCGATCGGTGCAACAAGCGCGATCCCGGATCCGGGTGCGGGGCGCGGGACGGACTGCACCGCGAGCATGCGGTGTTCGGAACCGGCGCGCCCTGCATCGCCGTCCACCCGTCGGACATGGCGGTGGCGCTGGCGGCACTCGACGCGGTGGTGCATGTGAGGGGGCCGCAGGGCCCCAGGGCGATCCCGATCGGTGAGTTCTTCGTGCTTGCCGGTGACCCGCCTGAGCGTGACAATACGGTCGGCGCAACGGAATTGATCACAGCGGTGGAGCTTGCGCCGATCGCCGGACCCAGCCATGGTTGGTATCTGAAGGTGCGGGACCGGCACAGCTACGCGTTCGCACTGGTCTCGGTGGCCGCAACCCTGCGGTTCCACGGTGAGGTCATCGAGCACGCCGCCGTTGCGCTCGGCGGAGTGGCTGCTCGGCCGTGGCGGGTGCCTGCCGCCGAAGCGCTGCTGGTCGGGCGTCCCGCGTCGCCGAAGACGTTCCGGGCGGCCGCCGATGCGCTGCTCGACGGCGCTACGCCACTGCATCAGAATGCGTTCAAGGTCACCCTTGCCGGGAACAGCGTGATTCGAGCGCTGACGGTGGCGGCGGGGCGCCGAGTGAATGCCGGGTGACAGCGGCCCAAACATGGCCCGAACACCCCACTGCGGGTACGCGGCCGCGGGTCCGGGAGAGGACACTGATGCCGTGACCGCCAAGTCCCTGTTCCACTCGATTCTCGACTGGCTACGTGCCGGCTATCCCGGCGGAGTTCCGGGTCCGGACCGCGTGCCACTGCTGGCCCTGTTGCGTGCCACGCCGTTGACCGAGGAGCAGGTCAGACAGGTCATCGCACACCTGACCGAAGAGCGGTCCCCAACGGCTTCAGGCACGGCGATCGACGCCGACGAGATCGAGGCCTTCATCTGCGACGTCACCCACCACGACGCCGGGCCGGAGAACGTCGCGCGGGTGGCCGCCACACTGGCCGCGGCCGGCTGGCCGCTGGCCGGGGTGAACACTGGTGAGACGTCCCTGGGCCAGTCGCCACCGCAGTGAGAGACAGCCGCGACCGGCGGCTACCGCAGTGAGCTGGTGTCGATGACGAATCGGTACCGGACGTCGCTGGCCAGCACGCGCTCGTAGGCCTCGTTGATGTAGTCCGGCTCGATGACCTCGATCTCCGGGGTGACGTCATGCTCGGCGCAGAAGTCCAGCATCTCCTGGGTCTCGGCGATGCCGCCGATCAACGAACCTGCGATGCTGCGCCGCCCGAAGATCAGCGAGCCGGCCGGCACCTGCATCGGATGCTCGGGCATGCCGAGTTCGACGAGGGTTCCATCGAGCTTGAGGAGTTTGAGGTAGTCGTCGAGGTTCAGATTGGCCGAGACGGTGTTGATGATCAGGTCAAAACTGCCCCGAAGGTCTTTGAAGGTGTCGCGATCGCTGGTGGCGCGGTACGCGCTGGCGCCCAATCTCAGCCCGTCTTCCATCTTCTTCAACGACTGGCTGAGCACGGTGACCTCCGCGCCCATCGCAACGGCCAGCTTGACGGCCAGGTGGCCGAGACCGCCCAGGCCGATCACCGCTACCTTCTTTCCCGGACCGGCATCCCAGTGGTGCAGCGGCGAATACGTGGTGATGCCGGCGCACAGCAGCGGCGCCGCCTTGTCCAGCGGAAGGGCATCCGGGATGTTCAACACGTAGTTCTCGTCGACGACGATCGCGCCGCTGTACCCGCCCTGGGTGGGTTCACCGTCACGGCCGACGGCGTTGTACGTACCGACCATCCCGCCGCCGGTGCAGTACTGCTCATCGCCTGCGCGGCACTCAGCGCACTCGCGGCAGGAATCCACGAAGCACCCGACCCCGACCCGGTCACCGACGGCGAACCTGGTGACCTCGGACCCCACCTCGGTGACCACGCCGGCGATCTCGTGGCCTGGCACCACCGGGTAGGCGGCCGGGCCCCATTCCCCGCGCACGGTGTGGATGTCCGAATGGCAGATCCCGGCGTAATGAATGTCGAACGCCACGTCGTGGGATCCGACCTCGCGTCGAGTGACGGTCGTCCTGGTCAACGGCGCGTCGACAGCCGTTGCTGCGTAGGCGGAAACAGTGCTCATCGATACCTCTTGTCTGCATGTGGTCGAGTTGTCTGCATGTGGTCGAGTGGGTTGGCACGTGGTCGGGCGTCAGCCGATGCGGTGGAACGCCACGACGGTGGGAACGCCACGCGGTGTGCCGCGACGATGCGGCCTCTGATATCCAACTTCTTCGGTGGCCCGGTTAGTCCCGGGCGCCACGTCAGTTGATGGGCGCGTTGACCCATCGTAGGTCGGCGAGCATGCCGCGTGCGGCGACGACACTGCCGCCACCCTGGTCGCCCTGCCAGACCTCGTTGTTCACCGCGAACACCCGGCCGTCCCGATAGGCCGACAGTCGCCGCCATGCGTCGCTCTCCAGTACCGCGGGCGCACGTTCGCGGGCTGCAGCCGTGTCGAAGGACACATAGACGATGTCACCGTCGGCGATCGAGAAGTCCGGCGAATCGCCCAGATCCTGGTCGGAGATGCCGACCTCGACGTACGGCCTGTCGGTGAACCGCTGCCCGGCCGGCCGATCCACTCCGACGTCGGCCAGCACGCTGCCGGGAAAACTGTCGGGTCCGAACACCCGCATGGTGGCGTCGGTGAACTGCACGACCGATGCCTGAAAGTGCGTGGCGTCGTTGTCCCGTCCCGTGGTCTCGGCCGCGCGGTCGAACCCCTCGATCACCTCGTCGGCGGCCGCCGCGCGCCCGGTCGCCGCTCCGACGAGCCTCAGGTTGTCCTTCCAGGACGCACCCGCGGGACCGGTGAACACCGTGGGAGCGATCGCCGACAGCTCGGGATGATCGGTCGGGGTCAGCGCGACCGAGCCCAGGATCAGATCGGGTTCGGCTGTCCGGATGGCCTCCAGGTCGGGGTCGCTGCGGCTACCCGCCCCGGGTAGTTCGTGGATGACCGCGCCCAGGTAGGACGGCTGAGCATCGGAACCGTCGGGCAGCGCGGCGGCCACGATCCGGGACTGCAGTCCGAGCGCACACAGTGCGTCGAGCTGATCGCCGGAGAGTACGACGATGCGCTGGGGATCGGCGCGCACCTGCGTCACCTCCGGGATCGGGGGAGAGACACCGTGCCCCGTCGCGTTGCGCACCTCGCGTTCGGGCGGTCCGTCGTCGAGGCGCACCGGCTCGGGCGCACATGACTCGTCGGGTCGGCGGTCATTGCCGAGCACACCCGCACCGGCGACGCGGGTCGTGCTCGTGATGACGGCATTCTGGCCGGCTCCGGTGGCCGGGGTGTCCCCAGCGGAGCCGCACCCGGTGAGCACGACCAGCAGGCCGGCGGTCCCCACCGCGGTCAGGGCCGCCGACCGAGACACCCGGCACCGCGCCCGCACTCCCGTCCACCGCACGCGCCGACGTTAACATCCGGCTGTTTGCGCCTGGTCAGGGTGCGTCACGGGATCGTCACGACGCCAATTACGACGGTTTGTAGGACCACCCCGACCGCGGCGGGCCCGGGGGGTTAGGATTCATACCGAATGTCGGTTCGCCGACTGTTCGATCCGGGTATTCCGGTCAGCGATACGGAAGGTTGGAGGACCAGTTGGTAGCCGAAGCGCCCCCAATCGGAGAACTCGAAGCTCGGCGGCCGTTCCCGGAGCGCCTGGGCCCCAAGGGCAACCTGATCTACAAACTGATCACCACCACCGATCACAAGCTGATCGGCATCATGTATTGCGTCGCGTGCTTCGCGTTCTTCCTCATCGGTGGCCTGATGGCGCTGTTCATCCGCACCGAGTTGGCCGCGCCGGGGCTGCAGTTCCTGTCGAATGAGCAGTACAACCAGCTGTTCACCATGCACGGCACGGTGATGCTGCTGTTCTATGCCACCCCCATTGTCTTCGGGTTCGCCAACCTGGTGCTGCCGCTGCAGATCGGCGCTCCGGATGTGGCCTTCCCCCGGTTGAACGCGTTCTCGTTCTGGCTGTTCCTGTTCGGCGCGTTGATCGCGACGGCCGGCTTCATCACCCCGGGTGGTGCCGCGGACTTCGGCTGGACGGCGTACTCGCCGCTGACCGACGCCATCCACTCACCCGGCGCGGGTGGCGATCTGTGGATCATGGGCCTGGCAGTCGGTGGTCTGGGCACCATCCTCGGTGGCGTCAACATGATCACCACGGTGGTCTGCATGCGTGCTCCGGGCATGACGATGTTCCGGATGCCGATCTTCACCTGGAACATCCTGGTGACCTCGATCCTGGTGCTGCTGGCGTTCCCGATCCTGACCGCCGCGCTGTTCGGCCTGGCCGCCGACCGCCATCTCGGTGCCCACGTCTACGACCCGGCCAACGGGGGTGTGCTGCTGTGGCAGCACCTGTTCTGGTTCTTCGGCCACCCCGAGGTGTACATCATCGCGCTGCCGTTCTTCGGCATCGTCAGTGAGATCTTCCCGGTGTTCAGCCGCAAGCCGATCTTCGGTTACACCACGCTGATCTATGCGACGCTCGGCATCGCGGCGTTGTCCGTGGCGGTGTGGGCGCACCACATGTACGCCACCGGCGCCGTGCTCCTTCCGTTCTTCTCGTTCATGACCTTCCTGATCGCGGTGCCCACCGGGATCAAGTTCTTCAACTGGATCGGCACGATGTGGAAGGGCCAGTTGACGTTCGAGACACCGATGCTGTTCTCGATCGGGTTCATCGCGACGTTCCTGCTCGGTGGGCTCTCGGGTGTGCTGCTGGCCAGCCCGCCGCTGGACTTCCACGTCACCGACAGCTACTTCGTCATCGCGCACTTCCACTACGTGCTGTTCGGGACCATCGTGTTCGCGACCTATGCGGGCATCTACTTCTGGTTCCCCAAGATGACCGGCCGGCTGCTCGACGAGCGGCTGGGCAAGGTGCACTTCTGGTTGACGTTCATCGGCTTCCACACCACGTTCCTGGTGCAGCACTGGCTCGGCGACGAGGGCATGCCGCGCCGCTACGCCGACTACCTGCCCAGCGACGGCTTCACCACCCTCAACGTGGTGTCGACCATCGGCGCGTTCATCCTCGGGCTGTCGACCCTGCCGTTCCTGTGGAACATCTTCAAGAGCTGGCGCTACGGCGAGGTCGTCACCGTCGACGATCCGTGGGGTTACGGCAACTCGCTGGAGTGGGCCACCAGTTGCCCGCCGCCGCGACACAACTTCACCGAGCTGCCCCGGATCCGTTCCGAGCGACCGGCGTTCGAGCTGCACTACCCACACATGATCGAGCGGATGCGCGCCGAGGCGCACGTGGGCCGGGCGCACGGACCCGAGGACGGCGACGTGACCCGACTCGACCACGAGAACGTCCGTACCTGACCGAGCACGTGGGCGGCACCCAGGGCGTGAGCGAAGCGCACTACTCGACTGAGGGCATCTCGCGGCACCCGGCGTCGCTGCTGATCACCGTCACCGGGCGCGATCAGCCAGGCGTCACCTCAGCGCTGTTCGAGGTGTTGGCGCGACACCGGGTCGCGCTGCTCAACGTCGAACAGGTCGTCATCCGCGGGCGGCTGACACTCGGTGTGCTCGTCGCCACCGACCCCGTCGTCGCGCGGGGATCCGAACTGCGCGCCGAGGTCGAGGCCGCCATCCACGCGGTCGGCCTCGAGGTCACCATCGAAAGCAGCGACGGGCTTCCGGTCATGCGGGAACCGTCCACCCACACGATCGTGGTCCTCGGCCGCCCGATCAGCGCGGGGGCCTTCGCCGTCGTCGCCCGGGAAGCCGCCGCCCTCGCGGTGAACATCGATTTCATCCGCGGAGTGTCGGACTATCCGGTGACCGGCCTGGAGTTGCGGGTGTCGGTGCCCACCGGCGTCTATCGCCAGTTGCAGGCGGTGCTGGCGCGGGTCGCGGTGGAGGAGGGCGTCGATATCGCCCTGGAGGACTACAGCCTGTCGCGGCGTGCCAAGCGACTGATCGTCTTCGACGTGGATTCCACGCTGATCCAGGGCGAGGTCATCGAGATGCTGGCCGCGCACGCCGGGGCCGAGGCGGCGGTGGCCGAGGTCACCGAGGCGGCAATGCGCGGTGAGCTCGACTTCGCCGAGTCGCTCCATCGGCGGGTGGCGACCCTGAAAGGTCTGCCGGCGTCGGTGCTCGACGACGTCGCCGAGCAGATCGAACTCACCCCCGGCGCACGCACCACACTGCGAACGCTGCGCCGACTCGGATACCACTGTGGCATCGTGTCCGGCGGTTTCCGCCAGGTGATCGAACCACTCGCGCACGAGCTGATGATGGACTTCGTCGCGGCCAACGAACTGGAGATCGTCGACGGAAAGCTCACCGGCCGGGTGGTCGGCGATGTCGTCGACCGGCCGGGAAAAGCCAAGGCGCTGCGCGATTTCGCGCAACAGGCCGGCGTGCCGATGGAGCAGACGGTGGCAGTCGGCGACGGCGCCAACGACATCGACATGCTGTCGGCCGCCGGACTCGGCGTGGCATTCAACGCCAAGCCGGCGCTGCGCGAGGTCGCCGACGCATCGTTGAGCCATCCCTATCTGGACACTGTGCTGTTCATCCTCGGGGTGACCCGCGGCGAGATCGAGGCGGCGGATGCTCTCGACGGTGTCGTGCGCCGCGTCGCGATCCCGGACTAGCGTCGCTCAGACCACCACGGCGGCGGGTTCCGGACCCGCGAGCCCGGTGACCGTGCGCCACGCCCGGGCCAACACCTCGACCGCGGCCACGAGTTCGTCGTCGGGCAATGTGTACGGGACCCGGATGAAACGCTCCAGGGTGCCGTCGACTCCGAATCGGGGCCCGGGAGGAATCTCGAGTCCTATGCGTGCGGCGGCCGCCGACAACGCCGAGCTCATCGGAGCGGGTAGCCGCACCCACAGCGACATGCCGCCCTTTCCCGGTGCCGGGCGCCAGTCCGGAAGGTGCTCGGCGAGCAGGTGCAGCAGTAGGGCCCGACGGGAGCGCAGGATGTCGCGGCGTTCGGGCAGCACCTGGTCGGCGGCCGCCAGCAGCTCTGCGGCGGCCAGCTGTTCCAGGATCGGTGTGCCCATGTCGATCGCCGGCCGTTGCGCGGCGATGGTGGCCAGCGTGCTGCGGTCGGCTCGGATCCATCCGATGCGCAGGCCGCCCCAGAACGACTTCGACATGGACCCGACCGTCAGCACGAGGTCGCGGCGACCGGTCATGGATGCGGCCAGCGGGGCGGGGACCTGCTCGTCGAGCCACATGTCGGTGATGGTCTCGTCGACGATGGTCCGGGTGCGGGTGTCACTGATGATGCGGGCCAACCGGTTTCGTTCCGGCACAGGCATCGTCATGCCGGTGGGGTTCTGGTTGTCGGGGATCAGATAGGCCAGATTGGGTGCCAGTTGCCGGACGGCGGCCTCCACCGCGTCGAGTTCCCAACCGTCGGGCGCCATTGCCACCGGGACCGGCCGCAGGCCCCGCGAGGCCATTGCCGCCAGCGCTCCGTGATAGGTGGGCTGCTCGACGAGCACGCGGTCGTCGGGCTGGGTGTAGGTGGCCAGAATCAGCCCGATTGCATGGAGCGCCCCCGTGGTCACCATGACCTCGTCAGGGTCGGTCGGCAGCCCGCGGTCGCAGTAGCGTTGCGCGATCGCTGAGCGCAATGGCGGCACTCCGGTCAACTCGATACCGATGTCGTGCAGATACGGGGTGACCTCGTGCGCCGCTTCGAGGAAGGCGCGCGAGGTGATGGCCGCCGGGGCAGCCAGGGTGGCGGCCGCCAGGTTGGCCGTCGCGGCGGCCGGCGGCGCCGTCGGCACGGGGCGCAGCGGAAGGGCGGTGGTACTGCGGGCGCCCCGCCGCGCGTGGAGGTAACCGTCGTCGCGCAATTGCGTGAACGCCGCCGTGACGGTGGTGCGAGACACCCGCAGCGCATCAGCCAGTACGCGCTCGCTGGGCATTCGCGCACCGACCGGGAGGCGACCGTCGATGATCAGGAGCCGCACCGCGTCGGCGAGACCGTGGTAGGCAGGTCCGCTGCCACTTGATGTCCGCCAGTTTCCGAGTTCACGAACCAAAAGGTCCACATCCAGGGATCTGGCTGCAATTGCTTCAGTCATTGATGGCCAGTATCGCCCAACTGGATATTGATAGGCAAGCCACTTGACCGTGATCATTGGCCACATGACTCACTGGTTATCGCGACTGGGCCAGCGACTGGCCGACCTCTACTACCTGCCGTCGATCGGATCCACCCTCGACGAACGCGACTCCGACGCACGACGGGTGCACAACGAACTCGACGCCATCCGGATGCACTTTCCGGACCACGCCTAGTGACGGCCCGCAACCACGCGGCGATCCGGGGCGCGGCGCTGCTCGCCGGGCTCATCGGGTACGGGGTGTCGATGGCGATGATGGTCCAGGCGGGCCTCGGCCTTGACCCCTGGGACGTCTTTCACCAGGGACTCGCCGGGCGAACAGGCATGACGATCGGTCTGGCCTCGGCGGTGGTGGGGGTGGCGGTGCTACTGGCCTGGATCCCGCTACGCAACCGACCCGGGATCGGCACCATCGCCAACGTCATCGTCATCGCGGTGACCGTCGACGTCGCGTTGTTCTTCATTCCGGCGCCGACAACACTGCCCGTCCGGACGGCGTTGATGCTGGCGGCCGTCATCGTGAACGCGTTCAGCACGGTGCTCTACATCGGCGCGGGCCTCGGTGCCGGTCCACGCGACGGCCTGATGACCGGTCTGGTGGTCCGCACCGGGATGTCGGTGCGGGTGGTCCGCACCGGCATCGAGGTGGCCGTCCTGTTCGTGGGCTGGCTGCTGGGCGGCACCGTCGGTGTCGGCACCGTCGTGTACGCCTTCGGTATCGGCCCGCTGGTGGGGGTGTTCGTCCGGTTGACACCACCGCGGGTACTGGCCGTCAGCGGCTGGGCGCGGGTGGATCGAGCGCAGCGCGCCGGCACCGGTGACCGGGGCGCGCCGCGCGGCGCCCTCGGAGTCGCCGGCGGCTGAATCGGTCCGCAACGGCGCCTACGGCCGGCCGGGCACGCCCTGACTACGATGGGCGGGTGCCAGTCGACGACAGGTCCGATGACGTGAATGACCCGGTGCCAGCAGCCGACCCCGACCTGTTGATCGACTTCGCCAAGGTCACGCTGCGCCGCAACGGCCGATTGCTGGTGGGGCCGGTGACCTGGTCGGTCGAACTCGACGAGCGGTGGGTCGTGATCGGCCCCAACGGGGCCGGCAAGACCTCACTGTTGCGCATGGCGGCAGCGATGGAGCATCCCTCCTCGGGCACGGCCTACGTGCTCGGTGAACGACTGGGTCGTGTCGACATGTCGGAACTGCGCTCGCGGGTGGGCCTGAGCAGTGCGGCGCTGTCCCCGCGCATCCCGGACGACGAGACGGTACGCGACCTGGTGGTGTCGGCCGGCTACGCAGTCCTGGGCCGGTGGCGGGAGAAGTACGACGATGTCGACTACGAGCAGGCGGTCGACATGCTGGAGAGCGTCGGCGCCGAGCACCTGGCCGAGCGCACCTTCGGCACCCTGTCCGAGGGTGAGCGCAAGCGGGTGTTGATCGCCCGTTCCCTGATGACCGACCCGGAGCTGCTGCTGCTCGACGAGCCGGCAGCGGGACTCGATCTGGGCGGGCGCGAGGAACTGGTGGCGCGGATGAGCGACCTGGCCGCCGATCCCGACGCGCCGGCGCTGGTCTTGGTCACCCACCACGTCGAGGAGATCCCGCCGGGCTTCTCGCACTGTCTGATCCTGTCCGAAGGCAAGGTGGTCGACTCCGGTCTGCTCGACGATGTGCTCACCGCCGAGAATCTGTCCAAGGCCTTCGGGCAGTCCATCGCGCTCGACGACATCGACGGACGCTACTTCGCGCGCCGCACCCGCAGCCGCGCCGCACACAGGAGACGTGCATGACCAACCCCGATCCGCTGGTGCCCCGCCCCGCCGCGACGGTGATGCTGATCCGGGACCAGACCCACGGCATCGGTAAGGGCCTCGAGGTTTTCCTGATGCGCAGGCATTCGGCCATGGAGTTCGTCGCCGGCGTGATGGTGTTTCCGGGCGGCGGGGTCGACGACCGGGACCGCACCGCTGACGTCGCCTGGCACGGACCCGACCAGCACTGGTGGGCCGAGCGGTTCGGCGTGGACCCGGAGCTCGCCGCGGCGCTGGTGTGTGCCGCGGCCCGGGAGACGTTCGAGGAGTGCGGGGTGCTGTTCGCCGGTGCCGCCGACGATCCGGACCTGCTGGTCGACGACGCGTCGGTGTATCGCGACCAGCGCGCGGCGCTGGAGAACAAGTCGTTGTCCTTCGGCGAGTTCCTGCGCTCGGAAAAGCTGATGTTGCGAGCCGATCTGCTGCGTCCGTGGGCCAACTGGGTGACACCCAAGGAGGAGCGCACCCGGCGCTACGACACCTACTTCTTCGTCGGTGCGCTGCCGCAGGGGCAGCGGGCCGACGGCGACAACACCGAGACCGACAGGGCCGACTGGGTCACGCCGCAGGCCGCCCTCGACGATTTCGCCGAGGGGCGCAGCTTTCTGCTCCCCCCGACATGGACACAGCTGGACGCGCTCAACGGACGCACCGTGGCCGAGGTGCTCGCGGTGGAGCGCCGGATCGTCGCGGTCGAACCGTCGCTGGCCGCCCGGGAGGGCGGCAACTGGGAGATCGAGTTCTTCAACAGCGACCGCTACAACGAGGCCCGCAACAGGCGCGCACCCCAGGGTTACACCGATGGGGCGCCGCTCGCGTGAGGGAGTTCGTCAGCGTCGTGGTCCCCGAGCCGGAGGGCCCGGCCGGTGCCGACCACCGTCGCGTCGCGACGCTGTTGCTCTCGCGTCCCCCGACCAACGCACTGACCCGGCAGGCGTACCGGGAGATCGGTACGGCCGCTGCCGAGTTGTGCCACCGCGACGACGTCTCGGCGGTCATCGTGTTCGGCGGACACGAGATCTTCTCCGCCGGCGAGGACATGCCCGAGCTGCAGACGCTCACCGTCGAGGAGAGCGCGGCCGCCGAACAGGTCGCCGAGGACGCCATCGGCGCGCTGGCGTCGCTGCCGAAACCCACGGTGGCGGCTGTCACCGGCTACGCACTCGGGGCCGGGCTGGACCTGGCGCTGGCCGCCGATTGGCGGATCAGCGGAGACAACGCCAAATTCGGTGCGACCGAAATTCTCGCCGGGCGGGCACCGCAGCGCACCGCCGCGGCCCGGCTCGTCGCTGCCATCGGTCACAGCAAGGCCAGAGATCTGGTGTTCAGCGGTCGTTTCGTCGATGCCCGTGAAGCGCTCCAGCTGGGGTTGATCGACGAGATGGTGGCCCCGGACGCGGTCTACGACGCGGCGCTGGCGTGGGCGGCGCGGTTCGCGGACTATCCCGGGGAGGTCCTGGCCGCGGCGAAGGGTTCGTTCACCCGCCGTGACGGTCGCAGCGCCGACGGACGTTAGGCTGCCCTGCATGACGGAAACAAAGGAACCCGGCGCCTGCCCTGATGTCGCCGTTCCGGCTCCGATGCCTGATGTCGCCGTTCCGGCTCCGACGCCTGATGTCGCCGTTCCGGCTCCGACGCCCCGCGCGACCAAGGAGCAGGTCGAAGCCGCCATGCACGACACCAAGCTCGCGCAGGTGCTCTATCACGACTGGGAAGCCGAGACCTACGACGAAAAGTGGTCGATCTCCTACGACCAGCGCTGCGTCGATTACGCGCGCGGCCGGTTCGACGCCGCGGTCCCCGAGCAGGTGCAGCGCGAACTACCCTACGACCGGGCGTTGGAGCTGGGCTGCGGGACGGGGTTCTTCCTGCTCAATCTCATCCAGGCCGGCGTGGCACGACGCGGTTCGGTGACCGATCTGTCGCCGGGCATGGTCAAGGTGGCCACCCGCAACGGTCAGTCGCTGGGGCTCGACATCGACGGCCGCGTCGCCGACGCCGAGGGCATTCCGTACGAGGACAACACGTTCGACCTGGTGGTCGGGCATGCGGTGCTACACCACATCCCGGATGTGGAGCTGTCGCTGCGTGAGGTCGTGCGGGTGCTCAAGCCGGGTGGGCGATTCGTGTTCGCCGGTGAGCCGACGACGGTGGGAAACCGCTACGCCCGCGAGCTCTCGACGTTGACCTGGCGCATCGCGACCAACGTCACCAAGCTGCCGATGCTGGCCGACTGGCGGCGGCCCCAGGCCGAACTCGATGAGTCGTCGCGCGCCGCGGCACTGGAGGCGGTGGTCGATCTGCACACCTTCGATCCCGCCGATCTCGAGCGGATGGCCGCCAACGCGGGTGCCGTCGAGGTGCGCACGGCCAGCGAAGAGTTCACCGCCGCGATGCTGGGCTGGCCGGTCCGGACCTTCGAGGCGGCCGTGCCGCCGGGTCGGCTGGGTTGGGGTTGGGCGAAGTTCGCGTTCGGCAGTTGGACGACACTGTCGTGGGTCGACGCCAACGTCTGGCGTCGCCTGGTGCCCAAGGGGTGGTTCTACAACGTCATGGTGACAGGGGTCAAACCGTCGTAGAGTTCGGCCTCGGCGACGTGGCCTACCTCCGCAGTGATGCGGGGCGGCAGGCCCTGGCCGAGGTCTCCCGGTACCGGTTGGCCGATTCCACCCTGGTATCGGATATCGCCTCGGCGAGAGCGCATTTCGGCGACCGGACCGCTGTGCTCGTGGAGACCGTGCGATTGCGACGCAAGGCCGCCGCGAAGTTCGCCGACGCCGAACGGTTGTTGTTCACCGACGAGGCGCTGCAGCAGGCGACCGCCGCGCCTGTGACCGAGCACCGGGCGCGCCGGTTGGCCGGTGCCGTCGTGCACGACGCAACCTGCTCGATTGGTGCCGAGCTTGTGGCACTTGGGAAATGGGCCGGCTTCGTGCTGGGCAGCGACATCGATCCGGTGCGCTTGGCGATGGCCCGACACAACGTGGGCGAGTCCATCCCGCTCTGCCGGGCCGACGCTCTGCGCCCGGTGACCGCCGACGCCGTCGTAGTCGTCGACCCGGCGCGCCGAAGCGGCACCAAGCGTCGCTTCGACCCGCGCAGCTACGTACCGCCGCTGGACGATCTGCTCACCGTTCTCCGCAACCGCGACCACGTCGTAAAGACAGCTCCCGGAATCGATTTCGCGGTCCTGACACAGTTGGGATTCGACGGCGAGATCGAGGTCACCTCGCTGGCGGGCAGCGTGCGCGAAGCGTGTCTGTGGTCGCGGGGTCTGACCGAAGGCGCCGTGCGGCGGCGGGCCACGCTACTGGACACCGGTGAGCAGATCACCGACGCCGAATCCGACGGATGCGGGGTCGCTCCGGCAGGTCGTTGGATCGTCGACCCCGACGGTGCGGTGGTGCGGGCGGGTCTGGTCCGCCACTACGGCGCCCGGCACGGCCTGTGGCAACTCGATGCGGACCTGGCCTACCTGTCCGGTGACCGGCTACCCGGTGACGTGCGCGGTTTCGAGGTGCTCGAACAGTTGGCGTTCAACGAGCGGCACCTGCGCCAGGCCCTTTCCCGCCACCAGGCCGGCGTGGTGGAGATCCTGGTCCGTGGCGTCGACGTCGATCCGGATGCCCTGCGCACCCGGCTCCGGCTGCGGGGGCCGTCCCACGTGACGGTGGTCATAGCCCGGCTCGGCTCCGGGGTGGCAAGCCGGGCAACGGCATTCATATGTCGTCCGTCACGTTGAAAGCTCACGTACCCTTGCCGTACCTGTTTCGAACTTGCGCCGACCATCACGAGGCGCCGATTGCGAGGACTCCGACGATGCGCGTATTCGCCGCTGCTCTGACTGCTGCCGGTGTCTCGGCGGGCCTGCTGTCCGCTCCCGGGGCCGCCGCCCAGTCGGCCTGCGCGGAGCTGGGGGGCACCGTCGATGACGACCAGATCTGTCACGTGCACGCCGAGAATCCCACCTACCGAATCGATTACGCCTTCCCGGTGGACTACCCGGATCAGCAGGCGCTGGCCGCGTATCTGACCCAGACCCGTGACGGGTTCGTCAACGTCTCGGAGATGCCGGGATCGTGGAACCTGCCCTACGTGCTGGATGCGCGGGGGACCGGTTACCGGACCGGACCCGACGACGGTGGCACCCGCAGCGTGGTCTTCGAGGTGTACGAGAACGTCGGCGGTGCGCACCCGCAGACCTGGTTCAAGGCATTCAACTGGGACGTCGTCAACAGGGCGCCGATCACCTTCGAAGGACTGTTCCGGCCGGGCACCCAGCCGCTGGACGTCATCTTCCCGATCGTGCAGTCCGACATCTCGCGCCAACTCGGCGTCGACGCGCCGATCTCGGCGACCGACGGGTTGGATCCGGCCAAGTACCAGGAGTTCGTCCTGACCGAGGACTCGCTGATCTTCTACTTCGGCCAGGGGGAGATCATGCCCGGTGCCGGGGGTGCGCTGCAGGCCACCGTCCCGCGGTCGGCGGTGGCGTCCATGCTGGCGGAGCGGCTCACCCTCAGCCAATGACCGTCGGCTGTTTGTCCTTGCCGGTCGCGGGATCGTAGTTCTCCCAGAAGGTGGCGTTCTTGATGTCCAGGGCGACCGGGTCGAACATCGGGTCCAGACCCAGCTTCTTCTGCCTTTCGTAGTCCCGCAATGCCTTGTAGGCGGGCTGCTGCAGGATGAGGATGCCCACGATGTTCAGCCACGCCATCAGCCCCACGCCGATGTCGCCCAGCGTCCACGCTTCCGATGCGGTGGAGACCGCGCCGATGGTCACCGACACCAGGATCAGTGCCTGCAGCACCATCGTCAGGTTGGTGCCCAGGGTGCCGCGGATGAACGGGACGTCGAAGGTGGCGGCCCTGCCGAGCAGGAAGCGCAGGTTCGTCTCGGCCATGTAGTAGTACGCGATGATCGTGGTGATGCAGAAGAAGGCCAGCGAGATGGCGATGAAGCTGGAGCCCGCACCACTCCACAGCGTGTCGAAGCCGGCCTGGGCGAACGCGGGCCCGACCTCGGCCCCCTCGGGCAGGATGGCGCCGCCCTCGCGGATCACCGCTCCGGTGGCGCTCTCGCCTTCGAACACCCGGTAGGCCCCGGTGGACAGGATCAGGAAGCCGGTCGCGGTGCAGATGAACAGCGTGTCGATGTAGACGGCGAACGCCTGTACGAGGCCCTGTTTGGCCGGGTGTGACACCTCGGCGGCGGCCGCGGCGTGCGGACCGGTGCCCTGGCCGGCCTCGTTGGAGTAGATACCGCGCTTGACGCCCCACATCACCGCGGAGCCGATGATCGCGCCGAAAGCCGAGTCGAAGCCGAACGCGCTGGAGAAGATCAGCGAGAGGATCGCGGGCACCTCGGAGGCGTTCATCAGCACGATGATCAGCGCCAGAACGATGTAGATGACCGCCATGAACGGCACCACGATCGACGCGAACGTCGCGATCCGCTTGACGCCACCGATGATGACGAACGCCAGCACGATGACGGTGCCCACCGCCACCCACCACTGCGAGAAGCCCCACGCCGAGTTCATCGCCGACGCCATCGAGTTGGACTGCACGCTGGGCAGCAGCAGCCCCATGGCCAGCAAGGTGACGGCCGCGAAGATGTAGCCGTAGACCTTCATCGCCCCGGCCGCCGCGGTGTGCGACAGCGCAGTGCTGAAGTAGTACGCGGGTCCGCCGCGGTACTCACCGGTGAGCTTGTCGCGGTCCTTGTAGATCTGTCCGAGCGTGCATTCGACGAATGACGTCGACGCGCCCAGGAAGGCGACCGCCCACATCCAGAACAGCGCGCCGGGTCCGCCGAAGGCGATGGCGGTGGCGACGCCGGCGATGTTGCCGGTCCCGACTCGGCCGGCCAGCGACATGGTCAGCGCCTGGAAGCTGGACACACCCGATGGCGACTTCTCACCCTTGAGCATCAGCCGGACCATCTCCGGTACCTGGCGTACCTGCACGAAGCGGGATCTGATCGAGAAGAAGACTCCTGCGGCCAGACACAGATAGACCAGCGTTTCGTGCCAGACAAGGTCGTTGACGGCACCGAGAAATTCCGACACTCGCGTCCCCCCGTTAGGTTTCTTGACGTTTTCGGATCATCAGAGTGTGCACGCTCACATGCGAGTGTGCACGCCGAAGCCGCTTCGCAAGATCGGAATTACCAAGTCGTGACGCCGGCGTGAACAAGCCTGTCGATCACGCCGGGACGAACCCGTAGACCTGGCCGTCACTGGTGGCGGTCACCACGCGTCCGTCGTGGCCGATCGACACCCCGACCGGCCATCCGGTCGCATTCGGCAAGGGCAGGGTGTCGACGGTGCTGCCGTCGCCGAGGCTGAACACCCGCAACGCGAGCGGCCCGTCTGAGCGTCCGTCGTCGGTGCCTGCACCCTCGGTGCCCGCGTCATCGGTGCCCGCGTCATCGGTGTCGGCGTCATCGGTGTCGGTGTCATCGGTGTCGGCGTCACCGCTGTCGCGGACGACGACGTACCCGACCCCGGCGAGGCTCGACGTGGTCAGCGGGGAGGTGTCGTCCCGGGTCCAGAGCACCTCGCCCTCTTCGGCGGTGTCACGGACCGCGGTGAGACGCGAACCGGGACCCCCGCCGGCGATGACCGACCCGCTCGGTGTCACCGACGGCGGGGTCTGCGCCAGGTATCCCAGCGGCACCGACCACTTCTCGGTGCCGTCCTCGACGTTGAGCGCGTACAAGCGCTCGTCGCGGCCGTTGACGTACACCGTCGATCCGTCGGCGGACAACACCGGGCTGGCCAACGGTCCGTCCCCGACCGCGTTGCTGGTCCATTCCCGGACCAGATGCGGAGTCTGTCCGGGCTGGTAGCGCAGCCCGACCAGAACGGGTGCGTCGGTGTCCGGTTCCCACAGCGTCAGCACCACCATTCCGGAGACCTCGGAGTAGGCGGGTGCGGCCGCCACCGGGCACTGCGGACCGGCGAGGCGGCAGTCGTCGAGTCCGCGCTCGGAGTCGGTGGGATCGACGCCGGCAACCAGGTCCAGCGCAGTCCCGGTCACGGTGCCGCGATGAGCGTCGAACACCAGCACCTGACCCAGGTGGGTGACCACCAGCAGCCGCCCGGGCGTCAGGATCCGGGCGGTCATCGGCATCCCGATCACCGGTTGACGCCACCGAATCCACTGCGTGGTCGGGAACGACAGCAGTGCGCCCGGCTGCCCGATGTACAGATTGTCGAAGCCGTCGAAGAGGGGGCCGGCGAAGCCGCCACCCTGTACCAGCCTCGTGCACCAGCGTTGGCGAGCACGGTTGTCGGTCTCCCAGACCATCAACGAGCAACCTGACTCGGTCTGTGCGTTGGCGGCCAGGAAGTTGCCGGAGCCCAACGCCACCTGCGCGGCGAGCCTGCCCTTGACCGACCGCGCCCACTCCAGGCGCAGGGTGTCCGCACCCGCGACAGAGGTGGAGCTGCTGTTGGCAGCGTCGGCGTACTGTGCGGCCCAGCCATCGGCGGCGCGTGCCTGCACCCAGGAATCGGTGGTGCCGCAGCCGGCGAGCAGACCTGCGATGAGCAGCGTCGAGGTCGATGCGATGATTCGCCGGAGCACGGGATCCCTTCTGATCGCGGTGTACGTCGAGCCCACGTGAGGGTAACCGTTGACCCGTTCGCAGAGCAGGAGCGCTGCGACCCAGGAATGTCATGAGCGGGCGCGTAGGCTCTGCGGGCATGACAACGATGTGGGGAGCGCCGCTGCACAAGCGCTGGCGGGGCTCGCGTCTACGGGACCCTCGCCAAGCCCAGTTCCTCACCCTGGCCTCGTTGAAATGGGTTCTGGCCAACCGTGCCTACACGCCCTGGTATCTGGTGCGCTACTGGCGGCTGCTGAGGTTCAAGCTGGCGAATCCGCACATCATCACCCGCGGCATGGTGTTTCTCGGCAAGGACGTCGAGATCCAGGCGACGCCCGAGCTGTCGCAGATGGAGATCGGCCGCTGGGTTCACATCGGGGACAAGAACACCATCCGCTGCCACGAGGGTTCGCTGCGCATCGGCGACAAGGTGGTGCTGGGACGCGACAACGTGATCAACACCTACCTCGACATCGAGCTGGGTGATTCGGTGCTGATGGCCGACTGGTGCTATGTCTGCGATTTCGACCACAAGATGGACAGCATCGAGTTGCCGATCAAGGATCAGGGCATCGTCAAGAGCCCGGTGCGGATCGGGCCCGACACCTGGGTCGCGGCCAAGGTGACCGTGCTGCGCGGCACCAGCATCGGCCGCGGCTGTGTACTGGGGGCGCACGCGGTGGTCAAGGGCGAGATCCCGGACTATTCGATCGCGGTCGGCGCGCCGGCCAAGATCGTCAAGAACCGCAAACTGTCCTGGGAGACGTCGGCCGCCGAGCGTGCCGCGTTGGCTGCGGCGCTGGCCGACATCGAGCGTAAAAAGGCCGCCGGCTGACGATCCGGCCGAGGGACGAGGTCGGTGAGGAAGACGGCCATCGAAACCCGCCGGCTGACGATCCGGCCGAGGGACGAGGGTCAGCCGGGGCGACCGTAGTCGGGCAGCGGGCGCTGCGCGATGGGCCGTCGCGGCTGTGGTCTGCGTTCGGCCCGCTTGGCCGCCAGGTACACCTGGGCGGTGTCGGCGGCCACTGTGTGCCAGGCGAACTGCGAGGTCAGTCGGTCCCGGGCGGCGACGGCCCGCCGGTTGGCGTCGTCGGGGGCGTCCAGCAGCGCGCGCACGGCGGCGGTCAGCGCGCTCACGTCCCCCGGTGGGTGCGACAGGCCTGTCACCCCGTCGATGACCGCTTCGCCGAGTCCTCCGGCGGTCGAGGTCACCAGCGGGGTCCCCGCCGCGGCCGCTTCGAGTGCCACGATGCCGAACGGTTCGTAGTGCGATGGCAGCACCGCGGCGTCAGCACCGTGGAGCAGCTGCAGCAGCTGTGAATGATCCACGCGCCCGACGAAATTCGTGGCTTTCACCACTTTGTGCCGACGCGCCTGCTCGAGCAGGAAGGCGAGTTGGGTGCCGTCACCGGCGATGGTCAGCGTGGTGCCCGGATGGCTGCGGCGGATACGGGGCAGGGCCGCGATGGCGTCGTGGATCCCTTTCTCGTACTCGAGGCGACCGAAGTACAGCAGGCGTGCGGGTCCTGTGCGGCGACGGTGTCCGACGAAGGGCCACCCGTCGGTGTCGATCCCGTTCGGGATGACCGTGATCTCGCCGAGGTCCGGTCCGAACAACGCGCTGATCTCGTCGCGCATCGACGCCGAACAGGTGATCAGCGAGTCCGAGTCGTGGACCAGCCAGGACTCCAGGGCGTGTACCTGACGGCTCACCGCACCCGAGAGCCAACCCGAGTGCCGGCCCGCTTCGGTGGCGTGAATGGTCGAAACCAGTGGCACATCGAAGAACTGGGCCAACGCCACCGCGGGATGAGCGACCAGCCAGTCGTGAGCGTGCACGATGTCCGGTCGCCAGTCGGTCAGCGTCAGCCCGGCACGGATCATGGCGTGGCCCATGGCCAGCGTCCAGGGCATCATGTCGGTGCCGAACGCGAATTCGTGCGGATCCTCGGCGGCCGCGATGACCCGCACGCCGTCGTGCACCTCGTCGGTGGTCGGATGGGTCTGCGGGTCGGTGGCGGTGGCGCGACGACTGAGTACGACGACTTCGTGGCCGGCGCTGACGAGTTCGGTGGCCAGATGGTGCACATGGCGACCGAGGCCGCCGATCACCACCGGCGGATACTCCCACGAGACCAGCAGGATCTTCATCTTCACAGGCTGGGCAGCCTCCGTGCGTCCAAGGCCCCGAACAGACCGTCGGCGCGGTTCCATCCCTCGGCCAGTCGCCGTGCCTGTTCGTCGCGTCCCGATGCCACCGCCGCCGAGATCTCCCGGGTGGCGTGGGCGTGCAGATGTGCGCGGTAGCGGGCGTAGTCGGCCGCCGAGTCCTTGCTGATCATGAAGGGCCAGTCGCTGGACACCGTGAGCAGCGTCTCCCGCAGGATCTGGTCCGCCACGAAATCCCTTGGGGCAGAGGAACTCAGCGATGTGCTGCGGGCCAGGGACTTGTCGACGGTGCTCAACGCGGTGTCGACGACCTCATTGTTGAGGTGGACCAGGTCGGCGACTTTCTCGCCGGACCACACCTGCCAGTCCTTGCCGGACCCCCACGAACTCGGGGGCAGTTCCACCGGAGCGCCGACGTATCCGGCGGCCATGGCGTCAGACAGGGTGCCCACCCGCACCCCGGCGGCGGGCAGCGCGCGCAGCACCCGCTCCAGCCAGACCGGGCCCTCGTACCACCAGTGGCCGAACAGTTCGGTGTCGAAGGCCGCCACGACGTGAGCCGGACGGCCGATCCGGTCGGTCTCGTCTCGGAGACGCTGCCGCACCGTCTCGACGAAATCGGCGACGTGCGCGTCGACCGCGGCGTCCGCGCGGGCCGGGTCGTAGGGCGCCTTGGCCTCCGACGGCACGTTACGCCCCGTCACCCGGGCCGGCTTGAGGCCGGTGGCGTGGTCATAGGTGTGAAAATCGCGGTACGCCGGGTGGCCGGGGTAACCGGACCGCGGCGACCACACCCGGTAGCTGACCTGCAGGTCCCGTCCGAAGGCGACCACATCCGAAGCGGCGACCGGTCGGCCCAGCGCGGTGTCGCCGCGCAGCGACGGGCCGTCGACCATGAAGTGGCTCACCCCGGCCGCGGCGTATCCGGTCTCCATGCCCGGTGCGTACGCGCATTCGGGCGCCCAGATCCCGGTCGGCGCATGCCCGAACCGGTGCCGGGCATCGGCGAGGCCCTCACCGAGCGCGAACTCGCGAAGTCGTGGATTCAGCAGCGGCTGGAACGGGTGCGCCAGGGGCCCGCCGAGCAGTTCGATGACGTCACCGTCGAGCAGCTCGCGCAGCACCGGGCTGCCGCCGTGGCGCCACAGCACGTCGAACTCGCCCATCTCCCGCTCGGCCTCGGCGTGCTCGCGAGATCCGAACCGGCGTAGGGCGCTCGGCTCCGATGCGGGTGAGGAGGAAGATGCGGGTGAGGAGGACGAGGTGGCGCGGATGGTTGCCGCTTCCAGGGCGCGCAGCCGCCAGTTCGCCACCCAGTGCTGCATTCCCTGCAGGCAGTACGGATCGTCGAGCTGAGCGGCCACCACGGGTGTCACCCCGAGGGTGACCAGGTGGGTGCGGTCCTCGGCGGCCAGTGTGCGCAGCACTCGTACCAACGGCAGGTAGGAGGCCGACCAGGACTGGTAGAGCCACTCCTCGCCGACCGGCCAGCGGCCGTGGTGAGCCAGCCACGGCAGGTGGGTGTGCAGAACCAGGGTGAACAGCCCCGGTGCCGGTTGCGGGTGCGGATCTGTCACGGCCGCACCGCGATCGCCACCAGGTCGAGGCTGTCGTCGATGTCGCTGTTGTCGATGTCGCTGTTGTCGATGTCTGTGCCGGATCCCTCCACCGAGCCGGGGGCCAGGTCGAAATCGTCGACTGTGATGGAGGTGATGTCGGCGAGCAGGTCGGCCGGCCAGGGGGCGTCGGCCAGCGCACGCGTGATCTGCGCGTCGATGATCGAGCCGCCGTGACGAGCGTCGATCTCGGCCAAGCGCGGGCCGTGAAAGACCCCCAGCATCGCCTCCATCGCGAAACCGGCCGATTCGATGAGTTCGGTCAGCTCGGCGGCGTTGAGTTCACGGGTGTGGAACGGGTTCACCGGTGTGTCGCGGCCGGGGGAGAAGGTGATGCGGTTGGGTGTCGACATCAGCAACAGCCCGCCCGGGCGCAGCACCCGCGCGCACTCGGCGACGAACTGACCCTGGTCCCACAGGTGCTCGATCACCTGAAAGTTCACCACCACGTCGACCGACCCGGCGGGCAGCGGCAACTCGGCCAGGTTGCCGTGGCGCATGTCGACCCGCGGGTAGCGGGCCCGAACGTGGGCCACGGCGGACTCGTCGTAGTCCAGACCGATCACCGACCGGGCGACCTCGGCGATCAGGTCGGCGCCATACCCCTCACCACACCCCGCCTCCAGCACGTCGCGGTCACGGCACCGCTCGACCAGCCGGCGGTAGACGACCTCGTGGCGGCGGAACCAATAGTTTTCCTCCGCCACGCCGGGAACGGTCCGCTCACCGGTCAACGCCATCGGGACGGGCTCGCCGACGGGACCGTCGGTAACAGATGCGCTCATTGCAAGGCAGGCTAACCCGTAACGGACCGATGGCGAACTCTTCGTCAGCTCGACGTGATCGCGGGGCCGGTCGATCGCAAACTTCGACCAGCTATGGTGTTCGTGCGACGCACCCAAAGTTACCCGCTGGTAACATGGTGGTGCCTGCGTCACACGTGGTATGGCGGGTCGACCACCGGCCCCTTTCGAGGAGGACGAACCAGAGTCATGACGAATATCGTGGTCCTGATCAAACAGGTCCCAGACACATGGTCTGAGCGCAAACTGTCCGACGGCGATTACACCCTGGATCGGGAAGCCGCCGACGCCGTGCTCGACGAGATCAACGAGCGCGCCGTCGAGGAAGCGCTGCTGATCAAGGAGCGTGAAGGTGGGGACAGCACCGTCACGGTGCTCACCGCCGGTCCCGAGCGGGCCACCGAGGCGATCCGCAAGGCCCTGTCGATGGGCGCGGACAAGGCGGTGCACCTGGTCGACGAGGGCATGCACGGCTCGGACATGGTCCAGACGGGCTGGGCGCTGGCCCGTGCGCTGGGCACCATCGAAGGCACCGAGCTCGTCATCGCGGGCAACGAGGCCACCGACGGCACCGGCGGCGCCGTGCCCGCCATCATCGCCGAGTACCTGGGGCTGCCGCAGCTGACCCACGTGCGCAAGTTGACCGTCGAGAACGGCAAGGTCACCGGCGAGCGCGAGACCGACGACGGCCTGTTCACCCTCGAGGCGTCGCTGCCTGCCGTGGTCAGCGTCAACGAGAAGATCAACGAGCCCCGCTTCCCGTCCTTCAAGGGCATCATGGCCGCCAAGAAGAAGGAAGTCACCAAGCTCACCCTCGCCGAGATCGGAGTCGAGAGCGACGAGGTCGGTGTGGCCAACGCCGGGTCGAAGGTGCTGTCCTCAACCCCGAAACCGCCCAAGACCGCGGGCGAGAAGGTCACCGACGAAGGCGACGGCGGCAGCAAGATCGCCGAATACCTGGTTGCCCAGAAAATCATCTAACCGACCATTCCTTCCGTACTTGAGAAACGAGATACCAAACCCATGGCTGAAGTACTTGTGCTCGCCGAGCACGCCGAAGGTGCGCTGAAAAAGGTCACCGCCGAACTGATCACCGCGGCCCGCGCGCTCGGTGAGCCCTCCGCCGTCGTGGTCGGCAAGCCCGGCACCGCCGAGGGCCTGATCGACGGCCTGAAGTCCGCCGGTGCGGCGAAGATCTACGTCGCCGAATCCGACGACGCGGAGAACTACCTGATCACGCCGTACGTGGACGTGCTGGCTTCGCTTGCCGAGTCCGCGGCACCGGCCGCGGTCTTGATGGCCTCCAGCGCGGACGGCAAGGAGATCGCGGGCCGGCTGGCCGCCCGGATCGGCTCGGGCATCCTGAGCGACGTCGTCGACGTCCAGGAAGGCAACAAGGGCATCCACTCCATCTTCGGTGGCGCCTACACCGTGGAGGCCGAAGCGGTCGGGGACACCCCGGTCATCACCGTGCGCCCCGGCGCGATCGAGGCTGCGCCGGCCGACGGTGCCGGCGAGGTGGTCAACGTCGAGGTGCCAGCGCCGGCCGAGAACGCCACCAAGATCACCGCGCGTGAGCCCGCTGTCGCCGGCGACCGCCCGGAGCTCACCGAGGCGACCGTCGTCGTCGCCGGTGGACGTGGCGTCGGCAGTGCCGACAACTTCAACATCGTCGAGGAACTCGCCGACTCGCTCGGTGGTGCCGTCGGCGCATCGCGCGCCGCGGTCGACTCCGGCTACTACCCGGGCCAGTTCCAGGTGGGTCAGACCGGCAAGACGGTGTCCCCGCAGCTCTACATCGCGCTGGGCATCTCCGGAGCCATCCAGCACCGGGCCGGTATGCAGACGTCGAAGACGATCATCGCGGTCAACAAGGACGAAGAGGCGCCGATCTTCGAGATCGCCGATCTCGGGATCGTCGGGGACCTGTTCAAGGTCACTCCGCAGCTGACCGAGGCGGTCAAGGCCCGCAAGGGGTAGCCGCCGCTGCTCGAACGCTCCGAAAGGCCCCCATCCTGCACGCGGATGGGGGTCTTTCGGGTCTGCGGGACAACCCAACCGTCACCCAGCGCTCACGAACACGTCACGCACCGATTGCCGCCAAGCCCACCGGCTCGGCGACCGTGCAGCTATGAGCACTGCCTCTGTACTCATCTCCAGCCAACTCGACAGCATCGCCCCGACCGAATCCGCGTCCGACCATCCCCGCTACTCCCTGCTGCTGTGCAGTGACGCCGAGTCGATCGAGGCCGCGCAACGGCTGCGATACGACGTGTTCACCACCGAACCGGGCTTCACGCTCGACGACGACGGTCGGTCGGGAGGCCGCGACGCCGACCGGTTCGACGAGTACTGCGACCATCTCCTGGTCCGCGAGGACACCTCCGGCGAACTCGTCGGGTGCTACCGCATGCTGCCCCCGCCAGGCGCGATCGCCGCCGGCGGCCTGTACACCGCGACCGAATTCGACGTCTCCGCCCTCGACGGGCTGCGGCCGTCACTGGTCGAAATGGGGCGGGCGGTGGTCCGCGACGGGCATCGCAACGGTGCGGTGGTGCTGCTGATGTGGGCGGGCATCCTCGCCTACCTCGACCACAGCGGTTACGACTTCGTGACCGGTTGCGTCTCGGTGCCGATCGAGGACCCCGAGGGGCAGACGCCGCCGGGCAGCCGCCTTCGCGGGGTGCGCGACTTCGTCGCCCGCCGCCACGCCGCACCGGCGGAGTTCACGGTCCACCCGTACCGGCCGGTCGTGGTCGACGGCCGCGGGCTCGATGACATCGAGCCGCCGGCCCGCCTGGCCATGCCCGCACTGATGCGCGGCTACCTGCGCTTGGGAGCTCAGGTCTGCGGCGAGCCCGCCCACGATGCGGACTTCGGTGTCGGCGACTTCCCGGCCTTGCTGGACAAGCGCCGGGCCGACATCCGCTACCTGCGCCGACTGCGGTCGGTTGGGGCTGCGGCCGCCGTCACGGACGGACCGCGGTCATGACGCTGGCCTCCGAACACGCCTGGTTGCAGCGGGCCACCTGCGGCGCGGGATGCGTCCACGCCGGCGGCGACGGTCCCGGGCGGCGCTGGGTGGTCGCGCTGCGGACCACGCTGCGGGTGTGCGCCGCGGCGACGCTGTTCGCCGGGGTGTGGCTGCTGGCGGTGCCACTGCCGGGGCGGGCGCGTCTGCAGCGCGGATACTGCCGGCTGATGCTGCGCAGCCTGGGTGTTCGGATGGCCGTTTCCGGCGGGCCGATCCGTAACCTGCGCGGGGTGCTGGTGGTCAGCGGGCACGTGTCCTGGCTGGACGTGTTCGCCATCGGCACGGTCCTGCCCGGTTCCTTTGTGGCCAGGGCGGACCTGGTGGACTGGCCCGCGCTGGGTATGGTCGTGCGCCTGATGAAGGTCATCCCGATCGATCGGGCCAGCCTGCGCAGGCTGCCTGCGGCGGTCGCCGAAGTCACCGAGCGCCTGCGCGCCGGGCACACCGTCGTGGCCTTCCCCGAGGGCACGACATGGTGTGGGCTCGGATACGGCCGGTTCCGGCCGGCGATGTTCCAGGCGGCGATCGATGCCGGGCGGCCGGTCCAGCCGTTGCGGCTGAGCTACCGGCACAAGGACGGGCGGCCCTCCACCGTCCCGGCGTTCGTCGGCGACGACTCCCTGCTGACCTCGATCAAGCGGGTCATCACCGCGCGGCGCACCGTCTGCCACATCCAGGTCGAGTCCCTTCAGGTGCCCAGCGGGGACCGGCGCGAGCTGGCGGCCCGGTGCGAGACCGCCGTGCGCGGTGCGGCCTGGACGCCGGCGTCGGTGGCGAGTGCGGGCTGCGGCGAGGGTCACGCGCTGGTCGCCTGAGCGCGATCGCGAAGACCGGCGACGCGACGGCTATCCTGGAACGGCTATGTCTGCGTCGGTGCCCACACCCCAGCCGGTGTATCTCGACCATGCCGCCACCACCCCGATGCGCCCCGTCGCCATCGAGGCCATGACGGCCGCGTTGGCGACGGTCGGCAACGCGGCCTCACTGCACGGTTCCGGCCGCCTGGCGCGGCGCAGGCTGGAGGAGTCCCGTGAGGCGTTGGCGCAGGCGTTGGGGGCCCGCCCGTCGGAGGTGATCTTCACCGCGGGCGGGACCGAGAGCGACAATCTGGCGATCAAGGGCATCTACTGGGCGCGGCGCAGTTCGTCACCACACCGCCGCCGCATCATCACCACGCCCGTCGAACACCACGCGGTGCTCGACGCGGTGCAATGGCTCGTCGACCACGAAGACGCCGAGGTGAGCTGGCTGCCGGTCGACGGCACCGGCGCGGTCAGTCCGGCCGACCTGCGTGCGGCCATCGGTGATGCGGCCGACGTGGCGCTGATCTCGGTGATGTGGGCGAACAACGAGATCGGCACCGTCATGCCGATCGCCGAGCTCGCCTCGGTGGCAACAGAATTCGACATTCCGATGCACAGTGACGCCGTGCAGGTGGTGGGTCAGCTTCCGGTGGACTTCGCGGCGAGCGGACTGTCGGCCATGAGCGTGACGGCACACAAATTCGGCGGCCCGATGGGTGTCGGGGCGCTGTTGCTGCGGCGCGAGACCTCATGTGTGCCGTTGTCGCACGGCGGCGGGCAGGAACGTGACGTCCGTTCGGGCACTCAGGATGTCGCCGGGGTGGTGGGGATGGCCACTGCCGCGCAGGCGGCGGTGGGTGCGTTGGATTCCGGTGCCGAACGGGTGCGGGCGCTGCGTGACCGTCTGATCGACGGTGTGCTCGATGCCGTCGACGACGTCGACGTCAACGGGGCGCCGGGTGACAGGCGGCTGCCGGGCAACGCGCACTTCACCTTTCGCGGGTGTGAGGGCGACTCGTTGCTGATGCTGCTCGACGCCAAAGGTATCGAGTGCTCGACCGGATCGGCGTGCACGGCCGGGGTGGCCCAGCCCTCCCACGTGCTGACCGCGATGGGTGTCGACCCCGCCGACGCCCGCGGCTCGCTGCGGCTCTCACTCGGACACACCAGCACCGAGGCCGACGTCGATGCGGTGCTGGCCGTACTCCCGGCAGCGGTTCAGCGGGCCCGGCAGGCGGCGCTGGCCAGCTCGGGACGGCACTAGCGATGCGGGTATTGGTCGCCATGAGCGGCGGAGTGGATTCGTCGGTGGCCGCCGCCCGCATGGTCGATGCCGGCCACGACGTGGTCGGCGTACACCTGGCGCTTTCGTCGGCGCCGGGCACGTTGCGTACCGGTTCCCGTGGGTGCTGCTCGAAGGAGGACGCCTCTGACGCGCGCCGCGTCGCCGATGTGCTGGAGATTCCGTTCTATGTATGGGATTTCGCGGACCGCTTCAAAGAAGACGTGATCGACGACTTCGTGGAGTCCTACGCCCGTGGCGAGACCCCCAACCCGTGCGTACGGTGCAATGAACGCATCAAGTTCTCGGCGTTGGCGGCGCGCGCGCTCGCCCTCGGCTTCGACGCGCTGGCCACCGGGCATTACGCGCGGCTGTCCGACGGGCGACTGCGGCGCGCGGTGGACCATGACAAGGACCAGTCCTATGTGCTCGCGGTGCTGACCGCCGAACAGTTGCGGCACGCGATGTTTCCGATCGGGGACACCCCGAAGTCGGCGATCCGTGACGAGGCGGCCCGCCGCGGCCTGGCGGTTGCCGAGAAGCCCGACAGCCACGACATCTGCTTCATCCCGTCCGGAGACACCAGGGCGTTCCTCGGTGCGCGTATCGGGGTGCGTCGTGGCAGTGTGGTCGACTCCAGCGGCGCGGTGCTCGCCGAACACGACGGGGTGCACGGGTTCACCATCGGGCAGCGCAAGGGCCTGGGTATCGCAGGCCCCGGCCCGGACGGTCGGCCGCGCTACGTGACCGGGATCGACGCGGTGACGGGCACCGTGCAGGTCGGCGACGTGTCCGACCTCGAAGTGACCAGGCTGCGAGGTGCCGCCCCGGTGTTCACCTCCGGGGTCGCTCCCGACGGACCGGTCGAGTGCGCGGTGCAGGTCCGCGCCCATGGCGGGGTGGCCGACGCGGTCGCGGAACTGTGCGACGACGGCCTGCAGGTCAGCTTGCGCAGCCCGCTGCGCGGCGTGGCGCCGGGGCAGACGTTGGTGCTTTACCGGCGCGACCCCGACGGCGACGAGGTGCTGGGCAGCGCGACCATCTCGTCCGCCGACTGACGACAACCGCCCGGCCCGCTCACCCGGGTACGTTGGCCAGGATGTTGGTCATCACGATGTCGGACACCGACGCCGGGAAGGCGCAGAAGGTGATCTCGACCAGCACCGCCGACTTCACCTGGTAATCGCGGCCGCACCCGCCCGGTCTGGTGTGCACCGAGTCCGTCGTTCTCGTCACCCCGCCGACCAGTGCCGGGCCGTGCTGCGTCGCGTCGCATCCGGCGATCTGTTCGGCGACGGCGTCGAATGCGCGCCTGGCCGTCGGGGCGTCGCGGTAGCCGGCGGCGGCCTGGGAGATGAGCGCCCCGCCGGGCGGATTCTGGTAGGTCTGCTTGTGGAACTCCTCGACCTCCGAGCCGAAGACCTGGCTTTCGGCATAGACCCATTCGCATTGCGCCGGAACGCTTTCCATCATGAAATCGATGTCGACCGGTACCTTGCTCTCGGTTCCCGGAACCATGGTGAGGTGCTCGCCGGCGCCGGTGACGGCCTGCAGTCGTCCGCGGTCGAGAAGCACCGAGTCGACGTCGACCGGCGACTGGGAATCCTCGTCGATGGCCGGCACCGGTCGCAGCGCCGTCCCCGCGACATGGTGCGTGCACCCGCCAACCAGGATCGCCGCGGCGCACCACAACGACGCTGATGCGCGGCCCGTCATACCCTGACCCTAATCCGTCGAATATCGTCAGGCGAGTGAGCGTTTTCGCAACCGCGACGGGCATCGGATCCTGGCCGGGCCACTCGGCACGCGAGGCCGCCGAGGTGATCGTCGGGGAGCTGCACCGGCTGCCGCATCTCGTGGAGCTGCCCGGTCGCGGGGTGGGAGCCGACATGATCGGGCGCGCCGGTGCCTTCCTCGTCGACATCGGACTCGACACCGTGCCCCGCGGCTACCGCATCGCTGCGGGTCGCAGCGCGGCGACCCGGCGTGCGACCAGTCTGCTCGACGAGGACCTCGATGCGCTCGAGGAGGCCTGGGAGCGGGCCGGCCTGCGCGGCGGTGGGCGGGTGGTCAAGGTGCAGGCGCCCGGCCCGGTGAGCCTGGCGGCCCAGCTGGAGTTGCCCGGCGGGCACCGCGCCATCACCGACGCCGGTGCGGTGCGCGATCTGACCACATCGTTGGCCGAAGGTGTCGCGGCGCACCGGGCGCAGCTGGCTCGCCGGCTGGAGGCCGCGGTGGTGGTGCAGTTCGACGAGCCGTTGCTGGCCGCCGCACTGGCTGGACGGCTGACCGGTGTGACGAGTCTGAACCCCGTGCACCCGGTGGACGAATCGGTGGTCACGGCACTGCTCGACGAATGCGTCGAGACGGTGGGCGGTGAGGTTGCGGTGCACAGCTGCGCAGCCGAACTGCCGTGGAAACTGTTGCAGCGCAGTGCGGTGAGTGCGGTTTCGGTCGACATCAACACCCTCGCCCCGGCGGATCTGGACGGCATCGGCGCGTTCGTCGACTCGGATCGCACGGTGCTGCTGGGCGCCGTGCCGAGCGCCGCCCCGGCGGTGCGTCCGTCCGCGGAGCAGATCGCCGCCGCGGTGGCCGAGGTGACCGATCGGCTCGGATTCGCCCGCACCGTGCTGCGCGAACGCATCGGGATCACACCGGCTTGTGGTCTGGCCGCCGCGACGCCGGGCTGGGCGCGCACCGCGATCGAGTTGGCCCAGCGTGCCGCCGACGGGTTGGCCCAGGACCCCGAGGCGGTCTGAGGGCCGATAGCCCGATCAGGAGGTGCGCAGATCCTTACGCAGGATCTTTCCCGACGCCGACTTGGGGATGGCGTCGATGAACTCGACCTGACGGACCTTCTTGTACGGGGCGACCTGCCCCGCCACGTAGTCGATGACCTGGTCGCCGGTCAGCTGGGCACCTGCCTGCCGCACGACGAACGCCTTCGGCACCTCTTCGCCCTCCTCATCGCGCACACCGACCACCGCGGCGTCGGCGATGTCGGGATGGGTCAGCAAGATGGCTTCCAGTTCGGCGGGCGGGACCTGATAGCCCTTGTACTTGATCAGCTCCTTGAGCCGGTCGACGATGTACACCAGGCCTCTGGCATCGACCTGGGCGAGGTCGCCGGTGTGCAACCAGCCGTCCTCATCGATGGTCTGTCGGGTCGCCTCCTCGTTGTTGAGGTAACCGGCCATCACGTTCGGGCCCTTGAACCACAGCTCGCCCGTCCTGCTCAGTCCCTCCTCGGGAACCTCGATCACCTCACCGGTCTCGGGGTCGACGAGTTTGGACGCGGCGTTGGACACCGTCCAGCCGACCGAGCTCAGCGGGGCGTCATCGTGGACGTCGGCCTGCCCCCCGTCGAACGGGGTGATGTGACTGACCGGGCTCAGCTCACTCATCCCGTAGCCCTGGACGACCTTGCAGCCCAGGCGTTTCGCCACGGCGTGGCCGAGGTCGGCGTCCAGCGGCGCGGCCCCGGACATCACGACGTTCAGTGAGGACAGATCATGATCGTCGACCAGGGGGTGCTTGGCCAGCGCCACCGCCACCGGCGGTGCGATGAACGCGATCGTGCATCGGTGCGCGGCGATGTTGCCCAAGAACTCGCCCAGGTCGAAGCTGGGCATGATGACCAGCCGGGCACGGGCATGCAGCGCGGCGTTGAGCAGCACCGTCATCCCGTAGATGTGGAAGAACGGCAGCACGGCCAGCACGGTGTCGTCGGGCTGCATCCCGTGCAGCGGGCGGATCTGCGCGACGTTGGCGACCAGATTGCGGTGGGTGAGCATCACCCCCTTGGGGTTGCCTGTTGTCCCCGAGCTGTAGGGCAGCACCGCCAGATGCGACGACGGTGCGAAGTTCACCTGTGGCGCAGGGGTTCCCGCTCCTTCCGCCAGCAGGTCAGCGGCATTGGGATGGCCGGCGCCGACGCCTGATCCGTGTCGACCCGCACCGTCGAGCACCACGAGATCGTCATCGGAGAGGCCCGCCGCGGTCGCGCCGTCGGCGGCCTGGGGGAAGAGCGCGGTGACCGTGATCAGCATCCGGGCTTGGGAGTCGGTGAGCTGCTTGGCGATGTCCTTGGCGGTGAACAGGGCGTTGATCGTGGTGGCGGTGGCGCCGGCGCGCAGGATTCCGTGGAACGCCACCGCGAACGCCGAACTGTTGGGTGCCAGCAGGCCGACGACGTCACCGACGCCGATCCCGCGGGCGGCCAGGGCGCCGGCGAACGAGTCGATGCGGGCGAGCATCTCGCGGTAGGTGGTCTGCCGGCCGGATTTCGCGTCGATCAGCGCGACCCGGTCGAGGTGGGGGTCCTCGTCATGGCCGGACGACGATGACAACGACGCGAAGAGGTAGTCGTAGACGCTGGCGGTGGGGATGTCGACTTCGGGGAAGGGGCTCGAAAAGGTCATGGTGTCTCCGATCGAACCATGACGGGCGCGTCCACGGGTCAGCGTTGGTCGAGGCGGGCGATCAGTTTTTTCGACGCCACCATCCGAAACGAGGCGTCGATCAGCTCGGTGACCTCGGTCCAGTCCACCGCCGCGGCGGTCAGGTCCAGTCCCAGCCACCCGAACGGTCCCAGATAGGCGGGGAAGAAGAATCTGCGGTCCTGTTGCAGCGCGTTGCGGTCGCTGTCGTCGACCTTGACCAGTACCGACTGCGGGTACTGGGTGTACTGGCTGCCGGCGCTGCCTTTGACACTGCCTTTCACACTGCCTTTGACACCGTTACCGGCGCTGCCTTTGACACTGCCCCCGTAGATGGCGAACATCTTGGGCGCACAGAACACCGGCCGTCCCCAGGAGACCTTCTCGAATGCGTCGGGGAACCCGAGGGCGATGGCGCGCACCTCGGCCAGCCCCGGATCGTCGTCACCGAACATGATCGGGTGCGGCATGTCCGCAGCCTACGCGCGCGGGCCGGCCGGCGGACCGCTGTCAGCGCCCTTCGATAGCCTGCCAGGGTGAGTCCTGATCCCGAGGCAGTGCTGGCCGAACAGGCCGACGATGCGCCTGATGCCGATCTGCGCCGCCGGTGGCAGGAACTCGCCGACGAGGTGCGGGATCACCAGTTCCGTTATTACGTGCGCGATGCGCCGATCATCACCGACGCCGATTTCGACGCGATGCTGCGCCGGTTGGAGGCGCTGGAAGCAGCGCATCCCGAGCTACGGACCCCGGATTCGCCCACCCAGCTCGTGGGCGGGGCCGGATTCGCCACCGATTTCACCCCGGCTGAGCATCTGGAGCGCATGCTCAGCCTCGACAATGTCTTCACCCCCGAGGAACTCGCCGGATGGGCGGCCAGGATCAAGACCGAGATCGGTGCGGATGCCCAGTATTTGTGCGAGCTCAAGATCGACGGAGTGGCGCTGGCGCTGGTGTACCGGGACGGCCGTCTGGAACGGGCGGCCACCCGCGGTGACGGGCGCACCGGCGAAGATGTCACGCTCAACGCCCGAACCATCGAGGATATCCCCGAGAAACTGACCGGCACAGCGGAATTCCCGTTGCCAAGAGTGCTTGAGGTGCGCGGTGAGGCGTTCTTCAGGATCGCCGACTTCGAGGACCTCAACGCCGGCCTGGTCGCCGAGGGCAAGCCGCCGTTCGCCAATCCGCGTAACAGTGCCGCGGGTTCGCTGCGGCAGAAGAACCCCGCGGTCACGGCCCGCCGGCGGTTACGGATGATCTGTCACGGCCTGGGCCACGTGGAAAGCGCCGCGGGGTTCCCGTTCACCACGTTGCACGACGCCTACCGCGCGCTTGACGCGTGGGGGCTGCCGGTCTCGGCGCACACCTCCCGGGTCACCGGACTCGAGGCCGTCACCGAGCGCATCGCCTACTGGGGCGAGCACCGCCACGACGTCGACCACGAGATCGACGGCGTGGTGGTCAAGGTTGACGCCGTGGGGCTGCAACGTCGGCTCGGGGCAACCTCGCGGGCACCGCGTTGGGCGGTCGCCTACAAGTACCCGCCCGAGGAGGCCCAGACCAGACTGCTCGACATCAGGGTCAATGTCGGGCGCACCGGCCGCGTGACGCCGTTCGCCTATATGGAACCGGTCAAGATCGCGGGCTCCACGGTCGGTTTGGCGACCCTGCACAACGCGTCCGAGGTGAAACGCAAGGGTGTGCTCATCGGCGACACCGTGGTGATCCGTAAGGCCGGTGACGTGATTCCCGAGGTGCTCGGGCCGGTCGTCGACCTGCGTGACGGCAGTGAACGTGAGTTCGTCATGCCCACCCACTGTCCGGAGTGCGGCACCCGGCTCGCCCCTGCCAAGGAGGGTGACGCCGACATCCGCTGCCCCAATTCGCGCAGTTGCCCGGCCCAGCTGCGGGAGCGGGTGTTTCACGTTGCCGGGCGCGGCGCCTTCGATATCGAGGGGCTCGGGTACGAGGCCGCCGCGGCGCTGTTGCAGGCGGGCGCGATCAGCGACGAAGGTGACCTCTTCGACCTCACACCAGAGGATCTGCTGCGCACCGATCTGTTCACCACCAAGGCCGGCGAACTCTCGGCCAACGGTAAGCGGCTGCTGACCAATCTGGGCAAGGCGCGTTCGCAGCCGCTGTGGCGCGTGCTGGTCGCGTTGTCGATCCGCCACGTCGGCCCGACCGCGGCCCGCGCGCTGGCCGCCGAGTTCGGCAGCCTCGACGCGATCGTCGCAGCATCCGAAGAGCAGCTGGCCGCCACCGAGGGTGTGGGTCCCACCATCGCGGCGGCGGTTACCGAATGGTTCACCGTCGACTGGCACCGTGCGATCGTCGACAAATGGCGCACGGCCGGGGTTCGGATGGCCGACGAACGCGACGCCAGCATCGAACGCACCCTGGAGGGGTTGTCGATCGTGGTCACCGGTTCACTGACCGGTTTCAGTCGCGACGAGGCCAAGGAGGCCATCATCGCCCGCGGCGGGAAGGCGGCCGGATCGGTCTCCAAGAAGACCGCCTTCCTGGTGGCCGGCGATGCTCCCGGCTCCAAATACGACAAGGCCGTCGAGCTCGGCGTGCCTGTGCTCGACGAGGACGGATTCCGCAGCCTGCTGGCGAACGGCCCCGACGGGGTGAAGACGGCGTGACGTAGCGTGCCCGTCCAGCCGATGGTCAGCCGATGATCAGCCGATGATCGTCGTCACGATCCCGGCCAGGTAGCCGAGCCGGGCGACCTCACTGGGGCGGAACGCGGGACCACCGGGGCGGCCCAGCACGATCGCGGTGTGCGGATCGGTCAGCGGTGCGGCCGCCAGCGTGGTGTCCATGTCACGCCACACCTGCGGCACCCACTCGGCGCCGGCGTCGAGTGCCTCGGCGCGCTGCAGTGGCAGCCAGGGTGTCTGCGCGGCCTGGGTTTCGGGGGCTCCGGAACTTCCCACCACCCGTTCGGACCCGGTCTCGGTGAGCCGCACCACCGTGCACCAGCCGACTCGCAACACCCGGGGCGCCTCGTCGACCAACACCTGCAGTCTCTTGAGCTTTCCGTCGGCCGCGGCGACGTGGTCGATGAGCTCCAGCTCCCGGTGAGCTTCCAGCAGACCGGTGTGCGGCCGGATGCTGTCGACGTAGACACCGCTGAGGTTCTCGGCGGCGGTGATGAGCATGTCGGGCATCGCCCCCGGTGGCAGCTCGACAACCAGATCGTCGATCGCGTAGCCGGTGGCACGTTCCACCACATCGAGCGACAGGATGTCGGCGCCGACCGAGCCGAGCGCCACGGCCAGAGAGCCGAGGCTGCCCGGCCTGTCCTCCAGCTGGACCCGCAGCAGATACGAACGCACGGCCACACTGTTTCACGGACAGGCGCAGGCGGGCGACTCGGGCACGGGCGCCCCGGCACGGGTGAACTAGGCTTCGTGGTCGTGTCACAGATCTCCCGGGACGAGGTTGCGCACCTCGCCCGCCTCGCGCGCCTCGCCCTGACCGACAGTGAGCTCGACGGCTTCGCCGGGCAGCTGGACGCCATCCTCGGCCACGTCAGCCAGATCCAGGCCGTCGATGTCGCCGGCGTCGAGGCCACCGACAATCCCTTGAAGGACGTCAACGTATTCCGGGCCGACGAGCCGCAGCCCAGCCTGACCCAGGAGCAGGCGCTGGCCGCTGCGCCGAGTGCCACCGAGGGCCGCTTCGCGGTGCCGCGGATCTTAGGAGAGGCCGAATGACCGACGCGCCGCGCACCGGATCGGCGACCAGCAGCGAGCTGGTTCGGCTCGACGCCGCCGCCCTCAGCGCCAAGATCGCCGCCAAGGAGGTGTCGTCGACCGAAGTGACCCGGGCCTGCCTGGACCAGATCTCGGCCACCGACGGCCAGTACCACGCGTTCCTGCACGTCGCCGCGGACCGGGCGCTGGCTGCCGCCGCCGCGGTCGACAAGGCGGTGGCGGCCGGAGACGCTCCCGCGTCGCCGCTGGCCGGTGTGCCGCTGGCGCTCAAGGACGTCTTCACCACCGTCGACATGCCGACCACCTGCGGCTCGAAGATCCTTGAGGGCTGGACGTCGCCGTATGACGCGACGGTCACCGCCCGACTGCGCGCCGCCGGCATCCCGATCCTGGGCAAGACCAATATGGACGAGTTCGCCATGGGCAGCTCCACGGAGAACTCCGCGTACGGGCCCACCCGCAATCCCTGGGACGTCGAGCGGGTGCCCGGCGGCTCGGGCGGCGGCAGCGCGGCGGCGCTGGCCGCCTTCCAGGCTCCGCTGGCCATCGGTTCGGACACCGGTGGCTCGATCCGCCAGCCGGCGGCGCTCACCGCGACCGTCGGGGTCAAACCCACCTACGGCACGGTGTCGCGGTACGGGCTGATCGCCTGTGCGTCATCGCTGGATCAGGGCGGGCCGTGCGCCCGCACGGTGCTCGACACCGCGCTGTTGCACCAGGTCATCGCCGGGCACGACCCGCGTGATTCCACGTCGGTGGACGCCGAGGTGCCCGATGTGGTGGCCGCCGCCCGCGCCGGCGCCCGGGGCGACCTCACGGGCGTGCGGATCGGTGTGGTCAAACAGCTGCGCACTGGCGAGGGCTACCAGCCGGGTGTGCTCGCGTCCTTCACCGCGGCCGTCGAACAACTCAGCGCGCTCGGCGCCGAGGTCAGCGAGGTGGACTGCCCGCATTTCGACTACTCGCTGCCGGCGTACTACCTGATCCTGCCCTCGGAGGTGTCGTCGAACCTGGCGAAGTTCGACGGTATGCGCTACGGCGTGCGGGTCGGCGACGACGGCACCCACAGCGCCGAGGAGGTGATGGCTTTGACCCGGGCCGCCGGATTCGGCCCCGAGGTCAAACGGCGCATCATGATCGGCGCCTATGCGCTGTCGGCCGGCTACTACGACGCCTACTACAACCAGGCGCAGAAGGTGCGTACGTTGATCGCGCGTGACCTCGACGAGGCCTATCAAAAGGTCGACGTGCTGGTCTCGCCCGCGACTCCGACCACAGCGTTCCGGTTGGGCGAGAAGGTCGACGATCCGCTGTCGATGTACCTGTTCGATCTGTGCACGCTTCCGCTGAACCTGGCCGGACACTGCGGGATGTCGGTGCCGTCGGGCCTGTCGGACGACGACAATTTGCCCGTCGGGTTGCAGATCATGGCGCCCGCACTGGCCGACGACCGGCTCTACCGGGTGGGTGCCGCCTACGAAGCCGCACGGGGTCCGCTGCCAACCGCGCTGTAACAGGGGAGGATGGTCACATGCGAATCGGAGTGCTGACCGGTGGCGGCGACTGTCCCGGACTGAATGCGGTGATCAGAGCGGTGGTCCGCACCTGCGACGCGCGGTACGGCTCCTCGGTGGTCGGGTTTCAGGACGGTTGGCGGGGGTTGCTGGAAGATCGTCGCGTCCAGCTCAAGAACGACGACCGCAACGACCGGCTGCTCGCCAAGGGCGGCACCATGCTCGGCACCGCGCGGGTCAATCCGGACAAGCTGCGCGCCGGTCTGGACCAGATCAAGCAGACCCTTGAGGACAACGGCATCGACGTGCTGATCCCGATCGGGGGAGAGGGCACGCTGACCGCCGCGCACTGGCTCTCCGAGGAGAACGTCCCCGTCGTCGGGGTGCCCAAGACGATCGACAACGACATCGATTGCACCGATGTGACTTTCGGTCACGACACCGCGTTGCACGTCGCCACCGACGCCATCGACCGGCTGCACAGCACCGCCGAGTCCCATCAGCGGGTGATGCTCGTCGAGGTGATGGGCCGCCACGCCGGCTGGATCGCGCTGAACGCCGGCCTGGCCTCGGGCGCGCACATGACGCTGATCCCCGAGCAGCCCTTCGACGTCGAGGAGGTGTGCCGGCTGGTCAAACAGCGCTTCGTGCGCGGTGACTCGCACTTCATCTGCGTGGTGGCCGAGGGCGCCAAACCCGCCGAAGGCTCGATGTCGCTGAAGCAGGGCGGCACCGACGAGTTCGGGCACGAGCGCTTCACCGGAGTTGCCCAACAGCTGGCCGTCGAGGTGGAGAAGCGGATCAACAAGGAGGTCCGGGTCACCGTGCTCGGGCACGTGCAGCGCGGCGGCACGCCGACGCCCTACGACCGGGTGCTGGCCACCCGGTTCGGGGTCAACGCCGCCGACGCCGCCCACGCCGGTGAGTTCGGGATGATGGTGTCGCTGCGCGGTCAGGAGATCGGCCGGGTGCCGCTCGCCGATGCGGTCCGGCAACTCAAACTGGTCCCGCAGAGCCGCTACGACGACGCCGCGGAGTTCTTCGGCTGAGCCACACAGCGCGACGGCGCATCGCGATTGCGCCCTGACCGCGTGACTTCGTGCCTGCGCCCGGCGCAAAAGCCACCCATTAGGATCGTGGTCATGTCTGTCACCACCGGTGAGCTGCTCGATTACGACGAGGTCATCGCCGACTACGATCCTGTCCTGGGCCTGGAGGTCCACGTCGAGCTGTCGACGGCGACCAAGATGTTCTGCGGCTGCGCGAACCGGTTCGGCGCCGAACCCAACACGCAGGTGTGCCCGGTGTGCCTGGGGCTGCCGGGCTCGCTGCCGGTGCTCAATCAGACCGCCGTCGAGTCCGCTATCCGCATCGGCCTGGCCCTGAACTGCGAGATCGTGCCGTGGTGCCGGTTCGCCCGGAAGAACTACTTCTACCCGGACATGCCGAAGAACTATCAGATCTCGCAGTACGACGAGCCCATCGCGATCGACGGCTACCTGGAAGTCCCGCTCGACGACGGCACCACGTGGCGGGTCGACATCGAGCGTGCTCATATGGAGGAGGACACCGGCAAGCTCACCCACCTGGGCAGCGACACCGGCCGCATCGAAGGTGCGACCACATCGCTGATCGACTACAACCGCTCGGGTGTTCCGCTGATCGAGATTGTGACCAAACCCGTCGAAGGCGCCGGCGCACGCGCCCCGGAGATCGCCCGCGCCTACGTCACTGCGCTGCGAGACCTGTTGCGCGGCTTGGGCGTATCCGACGTCCGGATGGACCAGGGTTCGATGCGCTGCGATTCCAACGTCTCACTCAAACCGGTCGGCCAGACCGAGTTCGGCACCCGCACCGAGACCAAGAACGTCAATTCCCTCAAAAGTGTGGAGGTGGCGGTCCGCTATGAGATGCGCAGGCAGGCCGCCGTACTGCGCTCCGGCGGGACCATTGTGCAGGAGACCCGGCACTTTCACGAGGACGGTTACACCTCACCGGGCCGTAGTAAGGAGACCGCGCAGGACTACCGGTATTTCCCCGAGCCCGACCTCGAGCCGGTGGCGCCCAGCGCCGAGCTCGTCGAACGGCTCCGGCAGACGATTCCTGAGCTGCCGTGGTTGGCGCGCAAGCGGATTCAGCAGGATTGGGGTATCTCCGACGAGGTCATGCGCGACCTCGTCAACATCGGAGCCCTCGACCTGATCGCCGCAACCGTCGAGCATGGCGCATCCAGCGAGCAGGCCCGTGCCTGGTGGGCCAACTTTCTGGTGCAGAAGGCCAACGAGGCAGGTGTCGAGCTCGACGCGCTGCCCATCACCCCGGCCCAGGTTGCCGCGGTGGTCAAGCTCGTCGACGACGGCAAGCTGTCCAACAAATTGGCACGCCAGGTCGTCGAGGGTGTGCTGGCCGGTGAGGGTGAGCCCGAACAGGTGATGACCGATCGAGGGCTGACCATGGTGCGCGACGAGTCGCTGATCCAGGCCGCCGTCGACGAAGCCCTGGCGGCCAACCCCGACATCGTGGAGAAGATCCGTGGCGGCAAGGTGGCGGCGGCCGGGGCGATCGTGGGTGCGGTCATGAAGGCGACGAAGGGGCAGGCCGATGCGGCGCGGGTGCGCGAACTCGTCATGGCCGCCTGCGGCTAGATGACCCGCGTCCAGGACCTGGTCTTTCGCGTCCTGCAGCATCCGCTGCGGTTGCTGTCGTTGCGGTCGATCGTCATCCTCGCCCAGTTGGGTGTGATCATCCTGGTACTCACGCTGGGTGTCTGGGTGTGGGTGGGCGTCACCAACGACCAGTATGACCAACTCGACCGCCGGCTGGATTCGTTGTCGAGCCTCGGTGATGTCAACACCCTGCTGCGCAGCGCGCAGGACGGCGTCGGTCCGGAACCGGCTGAGGGTGGACTAGTTCGGACTGCGCGGTTGGGCGGCACGACGGTGTCTATCCCGGACGACATCGTGTTGCCCGAGCTTCCCAGCGGCTACGCCGACGCGACCATCGACGGTGTCGAGTACCGGGTGCGCACCATCACCACCAGCACGGCGTCGGTGGCGTTGGGGGCCCCGCTGGCCGATACCCTGGCCCGTATCGACTCGCTGCACTGGCGGGTGTTCTGGATCTGCGCCAGCGTCATCGTGATCACCCTGCTGATCGGTTGGCTGATTTCGCTCATCATGGTCAATCCGTTCCGGATGCTCGCCCAGCAGGCCCGCGCCATCAACGCGCAGTCCAATCCCGACGAGGTTCAGGTGCGCGGGGTGTGGGAGGCCGTCGAGATCTCCGAGGCGGTCGAGGGGATGCTCGCGCGGATCGGTGACGAACAGCAGCGCACCCGGGCGGCGCTGGAGACCGCGCGGGACTTCGCATCGGTGGCGTCCCACGAACTGCGCACCCCGCTGACCGCGATGCGGACCAACCTGGAGGTGCTCTCGACCCTGGATCTGGGCGCCGAGCAGCGCGCGGAGGTCATCGGCGACGTCATTCGCACCCAGTCCCGGATCGAGGCGACCCTGACCGCCCTGGAGCGGCTGGCCCAGGGGCAGCTCACGACGGTGGACGACTTCGTGCCCGTCGATGTCGCCGAACTCCTCGACCGCGCCGCCCACGATGCGATGCGCAATTATCCCGGCCTGGAGGTGTCATTGGCGTCGTCGACGACCGTGCTGATGTTGGGTATGCCCGCGGGTCTGCGCCTGGTCATCGACAATGCCATCGCCAACGCCGTCAAACACGGTGGCGCGACCCAGATTCGGCTCAGCGTGGTCAGCTCGCAATCCGGGGTGGAGATCGCCGTCGACGACAACGGATCCGGAGTGCCCGAGGGCGAGCGCGCCGAGGTGTTCGAACGCTTCCATCGCGGCACCACCGCTTCCCGGTCGGGCTCAGGCCTGGGGCTGGCGCTGGTGGCCCAACAGGCCGAGATTCATGGTGGGACAGCAACTTTGGAGGTCAGCCCGCAGGGCGGGACCCGATTGATGCTCCGTCTGCCGGGGCCGTCGTAGCGGGGGCGGTCACCAGGCGATCCCATGCCGATATCGCCGATTCGGCGATGCGGGTGAGTTTGACCGGGTCGGGATCGTCTCGGGCCTGCACCGCCATCCCGTGATTGACGGTGTTGAAGAACGCGGCGACCGTCTCGACGTCGGTGTCGGCGGGCACGTCACCGTCGGCGATACCGCGCCGGATCCGCTCGGCGAACTCGGATTCGAGCGTGGAGCGCCATTCGGCGAGATGCCGGTGTACGGCGCGGTTGTCGTCGTTGCAGGTGTTGGCGGTGAGCACGATCATGCAGCCGGCCGGGGTGTCGGGGGCGCAGTAGGCAACGGCGTTGTGCCGCAACACGGCCGCGATGGATTCCCGTGCCGTGGCCCGGTCGCGGAGCGCCTCGGCGACCGCGGCGCCCTCGGTGCGGTCGTAGTAGGCGACGGCTTCCCGCAGGAGCTGCTCCTTGGAGCCGAACGCGGAGTACAGACTCGGCGAGCTGATGCCCATCGCCGTGGTGAGGTCGCTGATGGAGGTGCCCTCGTAGCCGTGCTCCCAGAACGCGTTCATCGCCCGGTGCAGTGCCACCGTGCGGTCGAATGCCCGCGGCCGGCCCCGAGTAGCCATCGCGTACCCCTTATGTCTCCATCCCTTGTGTATCGAACGACAGCTTAATCCTTGACATGGTATAACGTGCGCTGATAATTATGTATCGAACGACATAAAAATGGAGGTTGGGACGATGCCTGGGCACAACGGTGCGGTGGCGGTGGTGACCGGTGGCAGTCGCGGCATCGGCGCGGCGATCGCACGACGACTTGCGCAGGACGGCACGCACGTCGCCGTCACCTACGCGAAATCCAAGGACCGGGCCGATGCGGTGGTGGGCAGCATCACCGCGCACGGCGTACGTGGGCTCGCGATCCAGGCCGACAGCGCCACGCCGGACGAGGTCGCCGTCGCGGTCGACCGGGTGGCCGGCGAGTTCGGACGACTCGATGTGCTGGTCAATAACGCCGGGATCTTCCCGTTCGGTCCGTTCGACGAGGTCTCGGTCGCCGAGGTTGATCGCGCGCTGGCCATCCACGCCAGGGCGGCGTTCGTCGCCAGCCAGGCCGCTGTACGGCACATGGGCGACGGAGCCAGGATCATCAGCATCGGAAGCAATCTCGCCGAGCGGGTGCCGGGCCCGGGTGTCGCGCTGTACGCCATGAGCAAATCGGCACTGCGCGGGCTCACCAAGGGACTCGCACGCGATCTCGGCCCCCGCGGAATCGCCGTCAATCTCGTGCAACCCGGGTCCACCGACACCGAGATGAATCCCGCGGACGGCCCCACCGCCGACGAACAGCGCGCCCAGAGTGCGTTCGGGCGCTACGCCGATGCTGCCGACATCGCCGACCTCGTCGCGTTCCTCGCCGGTCCCGGCGGCCGCAGCATCACCGGAGCGGTGCTGACGGTCGATACCGGCGCCAACGCCTGACCGTCATGGCGTGGCTGCTGCTGACCGTTGCCGGTCTGCTGGAGGTGATCTGGGCGACCGCGCTCAAACACTCCGACGGTCTCACCAGACTCTGGCCGAGCGTGGTGGGGATCGTGGGCGCGGTAACGAGTTTCGCGCTTCTGGCGATGGCGATGAAGTCCTTGCCCGCCGGTACCGGCTATGCCGTGTGGGTCGGCATCGGAATGGTGGGCGTGGCGCTCACCGGCATCGTGGCCGGCGGGGAACCGGTCTCGGCGACGCGGTTGTGCTGCCTGTCGGCGATCGTGGTGGGTGTGGTCGGGCTGAGCCTGACCGAGGCAACGATCTCGGGTCCCTAGGCGACACCGCTTCCGGGCTACGTGTTGTCGGCGTTGGTACGCGGGAATCCGCCGCCCTGCGGGAAGAGCGGGAACACCACATCGTCGAGCCTCATCGGATCGCCGGAGGTCTTGTTGACCGTGGCTCCCCAGACGTTGCCATCCGGTGAGACCTTCAACGCCCAGGCGTGGCCGTGCTGATCCTCCCGGACCACCTCCGGATCCCCGGTCACCGCGCCGGTCTCCGGCGCCAGCCGGACTGCCACGGTCTGTTTGGTGTCGACGAGGTTGACCAGCACGGTGCCGTCGAGGGCGGCGCAGCCCGCCACGCCGGGACGGTCCGGCCAGGTCCACACCGTCGTGACCCGGGAGTCCTTGGTGATGCGTTGTAGCCGGTCTGCCGTGGGTGTCCGGTCGGTGACGTAGAGCGACTGGTCGGCGGGATCGACACATGTCCCACCGCCGGGCCCCAGGCCGGACAGCGCCGTCGTCGTGGGCGCCTGGTCGACAGTTGTCGGCTGTTCGATGCGCAACAGCTTGCCTGCCAGCGACCCGGGGTCGGCGGCCAGCGCGGGATTGCCGGCGTCCCCGGTCTGCACCACCAACGTGGTGGGGCTGGTGAAGATCAGCGAACCGGTGTTTCCGGTGGCCCCCTTGGGGATGCCGGTCAGGATCGGCTTCGGTGGATCCTCCCCGGCGATCCGCACAACCCGGTTGTCGGTCGGGGTGCTGACATAGGCGTACATCAAACGGTCCTGGGCGAACGTGGGGGACATGACGATGTCCATCAGGCCACCGTCACCGGCCGGATCGACGGGAATGACCATCTTGGTGATGGGCTCCGCGCGGACCGACACCTCCTTGACCGCGCCGGTGGTGCGCTCGGCGACGAGCGCGGACTGGCTGTCGGGCAGCATGATCAGCCCGCTGGTGCTTTCCAGACAGCCCTGCATCACGCCGGGCGCCGGGCATTCCTTCGGAAAGGGTTTGGCGGGCAGCGGCGGCGGCGGTGGTGGCGTCGTCGTGGGACCCGGTGCCAGACGGGGTGGGGTCGTGAACGGTTGCGATTGCGCGGAGTCGAATCGGGCGCAGCCCGCGCCGGCAAGCAGTGCTGCGCTCAGCAGCACAATCAGAGGCCCCAACGACCGACGCTCGCTCATGCAGGCCAGGTTACGGATCCTCGCAGCATGTCCGCCACGCGCTCCCGCGGCGACCTGGGACGAGCCGCGGAAACGCGTGCTCAACGCGCCGCGCCAATCCCCGGTTCCGCACTGCACAGCACTTACCCTGGCTGTCGTGACGAGCCCCCATGACCCCGGCCCCTGGCAGCGGCCCGACGATACGACTGGGCGGCCCAAGTCGGCGAGCCTGGTGGACCCGGAAGACGATCTGCCCTCCCCGAACTACGGCGGTGACTTCGAGACCACCGCCATCCCGCGCTATGACTCCGGCCAGCCGGCAGGTCAGCAGCCGTTCACGCTGCTGAACGATCCGGAGCCGCTGCCGTACGTGCAGCCCGGTGCCGGGCTGGCCCCCGGCGCCTACGGCTCGACGGCGGCCCCCACCGAGGTCGGCGTCCTGGACGCGGACCGGCGCGACGACCGCAGAGGGACCCAGGATCTCGGCCTGCTGCTGTTGCGTGTCGCCGTGGGTGTGCTGCTGATCGGGCACGGCCTGCAGAAAGTGTTCGGGTGGTGGGGCGGGTCCGGACTGGACGGATTCCGCGACCTACTGACCGATGTCGGCTTCCGGCACGCCGACATCCTGACCTACGTCGCCGCCGGTGGCCAGATCGCCGCGGGCGTGCTGCTGGTGATCGGCCTGTTCACCCCGGTCGCCGCGGCCGGCGCCCTCGCCTATCTGGTGACCGCGGTACTGGCCGAGGTCACCATCGCGCGTCAGGAAGCCCGGCTTTCGGATTTTCTGACCGACGGTCACGAGTACCTGCTCGTGCTGGTGTGCGTCGTCGCGGCGATCATCCTCGTCGGCCCGGGCCGCTACGGTCTGGACGCCGGCCGTGGTTGGGCCCGACGGCCGTTCATCGGTTCCTTTGCCGCTCTGCTGCTGGGCGTGGGTGCCGCAGTGGCGATCTGGGTGCTGCTCAACGGCGCCAACCCGCTGGCCTGAGGAGCTCGTCGCCGCTATTGGTAGGGGTTGGGCACCCGGCCGCCGCTGGCTGCGGTCAAAAGCGGCAGCGTGGAGAAGGTCACAGCGGGCAGGGACAGCTGCGTCCCATCGTGACGTTGTGCCACCGCCCACGCAGTGCGACCGAACCGCAGCCCGTCGATCTCCTCCCAGCGCACGGTCCGACTACCCAGCAGGGTGCGGGCCGTGACACTGTCCCGGCCGGCCACCGTGCGGTAACGCATCACCACGACCGACAGGAACATCGGGATCAGGAACAGCAGCAGGAACCACGGGGGACCGGCGAACACCACGGCGAGCAGTGCCACCGACAGGAAGCCGATCGCCACATGTGCCATCGGTGAGATCCGGATGACGACCGGGGCTGACTCCGAGGCCGAGGGAGTGCGCATATCGCCATCATTGCACCGTGGCTGTCGTCGGCTCCTCGCGCGAGCGCTCGTCGGGGTGTTCGGCTCCTCGCGCGAGCGCTCGTCGGGGTGTTCGGCTCCTCGCGCGAGCGCTCGTCGGGGTGTTCGGCTCCTCGCGCGAGCGCTCGTCGCGCCCCGAATTTGACCTTTGGCCAGTTCGGCGGCTACCGTCGTCTGCTATGCAGACCCCCGGGACGCTCGTAGTAATTGGGTTGCGCGTTGATGCCGCGCTAGCCCCGATCCGGGCATAGCACAACCGCATCGACGCGCAACCCTCGTACAGCCACCGGCTGACGGGGGTTTTTTGTTGCCTGCGCACCGATTTGAGAAGATCAGCCGAGAAGAAAGACCAGAGGACACCGTGAGCGCACCCACCACGCGACCGCCCGAGCAGTCGGTGACCCCGACGAACGGGACAGCGACTGCCGCGAAGCGCAACTCCGCGACAGCCCAGGCGCAGCCGAAACGTATTGATCCGCAGCAGATGACCGGCGCGCAGGCGGTCATCCGCTCATTGGAGGAACTCGGTGTCGACGTCATCTTCGGCATCCCCGGCGGTGCGGTTCTGCCGGTCTACGACCCGCTGTTCGACTCCCAGCAGCTGCGCCACGTCCTGGTTCGGCACGAACAGGGCGGCGGCCACGCGGCCAGCGGTTACGCGCACGCCACCGGTCGGGTCGGGGTCTGCATGGCGACATCGGGTCCGGGCGCGACCAACCTGGTGACCCCGCTGGCCGACGCGTACATGGACTCCATCCCGATGGTGGCCATCACCGGACAGGTCGGCCGTGGCCTGATCGGAACCGACGCATTTCAAGAAGCCGACATCTCGGGTATCACCATGCCGATCACCAAGCACAACTTCCTGGTGCGTAACGGTGACGACATCGCCCGGGTGATCGCCGAGGCGTTCCACATCGCCGCCAGCGGCCGGCCGGGCCCGGTGCTGGTCGACATCCCCAAGGACATCCTGCAGGGGGAGTGCACGTTCGCGTGGCCGCCGCAGTTCGAGCTGCCCGGCTACAAGCCGAACACCAAGCCGCACAACCGACAGATCCGCGAGGCCGCGAAGCTGATCGCCGAGTCCCGTAAGCCGGTGCTCTACGTCGGCGGCGGCGTCATCCGCGGCGAGGCCACCGAGCAGCTGCTGGAGCTGGCCGAGCTGACCGGTATTCCGGTGGTCACCACGCTGATGGCGCGGGGCGCGTTCCCGGACAGCCACCCGCAGAACATGGGTATGCCCGGCATGCACGGCACGGTCGCCGCGGTGGCCGCACTGCAACGCAGCGATCTGCTGGTCGCGTTGGGCACCCGCTTCGACGACCGGGTCACCGGCAAGCTGGATTCGTTCGCGCCCGAGGCCAAGGTCATCCACGCCGACATCGACCCCGCCGAGATCGGCAAGAACCGGCACGCCGACGTGCCGATCGTGGGTGACGTCAAGGCGGTGATCACCGAGCTGATCGAAGTCCTGCGCCGGGACGGGTCGTTCGACCCCGCCGGTCACGACACCTGGGGGGAGTACCTGCGCGGAATCCAGTCGACGTATCCGTTGAGCTACGGTCCGCAGAGCGACGGCAGCCTGTCACCGGAGTTCGTGATCGAGACGTTGGGCAAGATGGCCGGTTCGGATGCGGTCTACGTGGCCGGAGTCGGCCAGCACCAGATGTGGGCGGCGCAGTTCATCTCCTACGAGAAGCCGAAGACATGGATCAACTCCGGCGGTCTGGGCACCATGGGCTTTGCGGTCCCCGCGGCCATGGGCGCCAAGATGGGCCGGCCGGAGGCCGAGGTGTGGGCGATCGACGGCGACGGCTGCTTCCAGATGACCAACCAGGAGCTGGCGACGTGCGCGATCGAGGGGGTGCCGATCAAGGTCGCGCTGATCAACAACGGGAACCTGGGCATGGTGCGGCAATGGCAGACGCTGTTCTACGAAGAGCGGTACAGCCAAACCGATCTGGCCACCCACACCCGCCGCATCCCCGACTTCGTCAAGTTGTCCGAAGCGCTCGGCTGCGTCGGATTGCGTTGCGAGCGTGAAGAAGATGTGGCTGACGTGATCGCACAGGCGCGAGCGATCAACGACCGTCCGGTGGTGATCGAGTTCGTCGTCGGCGCCGACGCCCAGGTGTGGCCGATGGTCGCAGCCGGCACCAGCAATGACGAGATCCAGGCGGCGCGCGGTATCCGGCCGCTGTTCGACAACGAAGAGGGGCACGCGTGATGAGTAGCCCGGTGTCAAGCGCCTGCGCGCAGAACGGAGCCAGCAGATGAGCATCACCCACACCCTGTCGGTGCTCGTCGAGGACAAGCCGGGCGTCTTGGCCCGTGTCGCCTCGTTGTTCTCCCGGCGCGGCTACAACATCCAGTCGCTGGCCGTCGGGGCCACCGAACACAAGGACCTCTCGCGCATGACCATCGTGGTCGATGTCGAGGAGTCTCCGCTGGAGCAGATCACCAAACAGCTCAACAAGCTGATCAACGTGATCAAGATCGTCGAGCAGGACGAGGAGAATTCGGTCTCGCGTGAACTCGCTCTGATCAAGGTCCGCACCGACGCCGCAACCCGTGGGCAGGTCATCGAGGCCGTCAACTTGTTCCGCGCCAAGGTCGTCGATGTCTCCAACGAGTCACTGACCGTCGAGGCCACCGGCACGCCTGGAAAGATCGAAGCGCTGCTGCGGGTGCTCGAGCCCTACGGGATCCGGGAGATCGTGCAGTCCGGTGTGGTGTCGCTGTCCCGCGGCCCACGCGGTATCAGCACCAAGTAAATACCTGTAAAGCAAAGAACAGAAAGAAGATTCACGAAGATGGCAGTTGAGATGTTCTATGACGACGACGCGGACCTGTCGGTCATCCAGGGCCGCAAGGTCGGCGTCATCGGCTACGGCAGCCAGGGGCACGCGCACTCGCTGAGCCTGCGCGACTCCGGTGTCCAGGTGAAGGTCGGCCTCAAGGAGGGCTCGAAGTCGCGCGAGAAGGTCGCCGAGCAGGGCCTGGAGGTCGACACGCCTGCCGAGGTCGCCAAGTGGGCCGACGTGATCATGGTGTTGGCGCCCGACACCGCCCAGGCCGACATCTTCGCAGGCGACATCGAGCCCAACCTCAAAGACGGCGACGCGCTGCTGTTCGGTCACGGCCTCAACATCCACTTCGGTCTGATCAAGCCGCCGGCCAACGTCACCATCGGCATGGTCGCCCCCAAGGGGCCCGGTCACCTGGTGCGCCGTCAGTTCGTCGACGGTAAAGGTGTTCCGTGCCTGGTCGCCGTCGAGCAGGACCCCAAGGGTGAAGGCCTGGCGCTGGTGCTGTCCTACGCCAAGGCGATCGGCGGAGCCCGCGCGGGTGTCATCCAGACCACCTTCAAGGACGAGACCGAGACCGACCTGTTCGGTGAGCAGGTCGTGTTGTGCGGCGGCACCGAGGAGCTCATCAAAGCCGGCTTCGAGGTGATGGTCGAGGCGGGTTACGCCCCCGAGCTCGCGTACTTCGAGGTGCTGCACGAATTGAAGCTGATCGTCGACCTGATCTACGAGGGCGGCATCGCGCGGATGAACTACTCGGTCAGTGACACCGCAGAATTCGGCGGTTACCTGTCCGGGCCGCGGGTCATCGACGCCGACACCAAGAAGCGGATGAAGGACATCCTCTCCGATATCCAGGACGGCAGCTTCGTCAAGCGCTTGGTCGCCAACGTCGAGGGTGGCAACAAGGAGCTCGAGGACCTGCGCAAGAAGAACGCCGAGCACCCGATCGAGGTCACCGGCAAGAAGCTGCGCGATTTGATGAGCTGGGTGGACCGCCCGATCACCGAGACCGCCTAGTAGTGACGAATCGGGCGCGTTCGGCCGGCCTGCCGGGTCGGCCGAACGCGCCCCATCGTTGAAGTGCTCAGCTGAGCCGGCCCGCGATTTCGACCACCCGGCGCGCCAGATGGTCCAGAGCGTCGAGTGTGGCCCCAGCGAGCTCGTCGCGATTCTCCGGGCCGGTGATGTGTCCGGCGCCGTAGGGGTTTCCGTCGGCGAACTTGACCCCGTCGGTGTATCCGGGCGGCACGATGATGCCGCCGAAGTGCATCAGCGAGATGTACAACGTGATCAGCGTCGTCTCCTGGCCGCCGTGGGCGGTCTGAGACGAGGTGAACGCCGAGTACACCTTGTCGGCGAGCATTCCTTTGGCCCACAACCCGCCGAGCGAGTCGACGAACGCGCGGAACTGCGAAGCGGTGTTGCCGAAGCGCGTCGGCGAGCCGAATATCACCGCATCCGCCCAGACGATGTCGTCGCCGCTGGCCGCCGGAAGATCCTTGGTCGCTTCGTAATTCGCTGTCCATGCCGGGTTTCCGGCGAACGACTCCGGATCCCGGGTCTCGGCGATGTGGCGTACCCGCACCTCGGCGCCGGCGGCCTCGGCGGCCGCCCCGACACGGTTGGCCATCGCCGTACCGTGTCCGGTCGCCGAGTAGTAGATCACTGCAAGTTTCGTCATAGCGGCCAGCCTACGCAGCGCGGATCCACGGGCAGGGTTCGGAAATCCCGGTCAGGGTGACAGCGATGGCAGCTCGGCGACGCCGAATTCGCGCCGCAGCACGGTGCGCGCGGCGTAGAACCCGGCCATCCCGTGCACCCCGCCGCCCGGTGGGGCCGCCGACGAACACAGGTAAGCCCCGGGGATCGGGGTCGACCACGGGTTCCAGCGCACGGCCGGGCCGGTGAGGGCGCTGACCATGTTGTTGCCCCCCACACCGATGTCGCCGCCGACGAGATTGGCGTTGTGGTCGGACAAGCGTGCCGCCGGCACGCTGCGCACCCCGAGCACCAGGTCGCGGAACCCGGGTGCGAACCGCTCGAAAATCCCGGTGACGGTTTCGGCCATGTCCACGGTCGAGCCCGCCGGCACGTGCGCATAGGTCCACAGCGGGCGGCGCCCCTGGGTGTCGATGCGCGTCGGGTCGGCGACATGGGGAAGCGCTGCCAGCACCATCGGCCACCGGGGATGCCGGCCTGCTGCGATCTCCTTCTCCGCCAATGTCATCGTGGCCCGATCGCCGCCGAGATGCAGCGTCGGTGCGCCGGCCAACCGGGGATCGCGCCACGGAATCTCGCCGGACAGCACGAAGTCGACCTTCGCCACCCCGGGACCGTAGCGGTAGCGGCGCAGCGTCCTGGCGTATCGGGCGGGCAACCGGTCGCCGTAGATCCGCAGCAGTGCTGTCGGCGCCGTGTCGTACAGCACCACCCCCGATGGCGGTGTGCTGACCTCCTCGCCGAGTACGAGTTCACCGCCGTGCGCGCGCAGGTCGGCGAGCAACGCGTCCGGAATGGCCTGCGAGCCCCCGACCGGAATCGGCCAGCCCACCGCGTGACCGAGTGTCGCCAGCATCAGGCCGGCGCCGGCGGCAACCAGCGACGGCATCTGCGAAATAGTATGCGCGGCAACGCCGGTGAACAATGCGCGGGCGTCCTCGCCGGCCAAGGTGCCCCACGCGGGAGTGCCCTGCGCCAACAGCCTCGGAGCAACCCGCAACGCCGAGGGAATGCTCGGTGGGATCGAGCGTTTGTCGCCCAGGATCAGTCCCACCACACCGTCGCAGTCAGCGGCCAACGGGCCGAGCAGCCTTCGCCAGGATGCGCCGTCGTCGAGCTCGGCGCAGGTGCGCTGCAGGTCTCGGTAGCCGATCGCGGCCTCGCGGCCCGGCAGTGGATTGCCGTAGGAGATCTCGGGCACCGTCAAGCTCACCCCCCGGGCCCGCAGGTCGAACTCGGCGAAGAACGGTGAGGCCAGTGCCAACGGGTGCACCGCCGAGCAGATGTCGTGGCGTACCGTCGCGAACTCCGGGTCGGGCAGGGTGCGTGCCCCGCCTCCCGGTGTCGACTGCGCCTCGATGACCCGCACCGATACCCCGGCTCGGGCGCAGATCACGGCCGCGGCCAGTCCGTTCGGTCCACTTCCTACGACGGTCAATTCCACCCGGCCATTAGAGCCCATTAGGCTGAGGCCTCGTGAGTCTTCCTGTGGTACTGATCGCCGACAAGCTGGCCCAATCGACGGTGGAGGCCCTGGGCGACCAGGTCGAGGTCCGCTGGGTCGACGGGCCGGACCGGCAAAAGCTGCTGGCCGCGGTCGTCGACGCCGATGCGCTGTTGGTGCGCTCGGCGACGACGGTCGACGCCGAGGTTCTCGCGGCAGCGCCGAAACTCAAGATCGTCGCCCGCGCCGGGGTGGGCCTGGACAACGTCGACGTCGACGCGGCGACCGCGCGCGGTGTGCTGGTGGTCAACGCGCCGACGTCGAACATCCACAGCGCAGCCGAGCATGCGGTGGCGCTGCTGCTGTCCACCGCGCGCCAGATCCCCGCCGCGGACGCCACCCTGCGCGCGCACACCTGGAAGCGCTCGTCGTTCTCGGGCACCGAGATCTTCGGCAAGACGGTCGGGGTGGTGGGTCTCGGCCGGATCGGTCAGCTGGTGGCCCAGCGCCTGGCCGCATTCGGCGCGCACATCACCGCCTACGACCCGTACGTGTCCCAGGCGCGTGCCGCCCAGCTGGGCATCGAACTGCTGTCCCTCGACGAACTGCTGGCACGTGCCGATTTCATCTCCGTGCACCTGCCCAAGACCAAAGAGACCGCCGGCCTGATCGGTAAGGAGGCACTGGCCAAGACCAAACCGGGCGTGATCATCGTCAACGCGGCCCGCGGCGGCCTCATCGACGAACCGGCACTCGCCGACGCCATCAACGGCGGCCATGTGCGCGGCGCGGGCCTGGATGTGTTTTCCACCGAACCGTGCACCGACAGCCCGCTGTTCGAGCTGCCGCAGGTCGTGGTGACCCCGCATCTCGGTGCGTCGACCGTCGAGGCCCAGGACCGGGCCGGCACCGATGTCGCAGCGAGCGTGAAGCTCGCGCTGGCCGGTGAGTTCGTCCCGGATGCGGTCAACGTCGGCGGGGGCGTCGTCGGCGAAGAGGTGGCGCCCTGGCTGGATCTGGTGCGCAAACTGGGTCTGCTGGTGGGTGTGCTCTCTAGTGAGCTGCCGGTGTCGGTGCAGGTGCAGGTGCAGGGCGAGCTGGCCAGCGAAGAAGTTGAGGTGCTCCGGCTTTCGGCGCTGCGCGGCCTGTTCTCCTCGGTCATCGAAGATCCGGTCACCTTCGTCAACGCTCCGGCGCTGGCCGCCGAGCGCGGCGTGGAGGCGTCGATCAACACCGCGTCGGAAAGCCCGAATCATCGCAGCGTGGTGGACGTGCGTGCGGTCGGTGCCGACGGATCCACGGTCAATGTCGCCGGAGCCCTGTCGGGGCCGCAGCTAGTGGAAAAGATCGTCCAGATCAACGGACGCAACCTGGATCTGCGCGCCGAAGGCGTCAACCTCATCATCAACTACGACGATCAGCCCGGTGCGCTGGGCAAGATCGGCACCCTGCTCGGCGCCGCCGCGGTCAACATCCTGGCCGCGCAGCTCAGCCAGGATGCCGACGGCAGCGGCGCGACCATCATGTTGCGGCTCGACCGCGAGGTGCCCGACGACGTCCTGTCCGCCATCGGCAAGGACGTCAACGCAGCGACGCTGGAAGTGGTGGACCTGACATGAGCGCGACGATGAAGCTGGCGGTGATCCCCGGTGACGGCATCGGGCCCGAGGTCATCGCCGAAGCACTCAAGGTGCTCGACGCCGTCCTGCCCGGCGTGGACAAGACCGAGTACGACCTCGGCGCGCGGCAGTACCACAAATCCGGTGAAGTGCTGCCGGACTCGGTTCTCGACGAGCTGAAGGGGTACGACGCCATCCTGCTCGGTGCGATCGGAGACCCGTCGGTGCCCAGCGGGCTGCTCGAACGCGGGCTGCTGCTACGCATCCGCTTCGCACTCGACCACCACATCAACCTGCGACCCGGACGTCTGTACCCGGGGGTGCAGAGTCCGCTCGCCGGGAATCCCGAGATCGACTTCGTCGTCGTTCGCGAGGGCACCGAGGGGCCCTACACCGGCAACGGGGGCGCCATTCGCGTCGGTACCCCACATGAGATCGCCACCGAGGTCAGCGTGAACACCGCCTATGGCGTACGCCGGGTGGTACAGGACGCGTTCGGCCGGGCCCAGAAGCGGCGCAAGCAGCTGACCCTGGTGCACAAGAACAACGTGCTGACCCACGCCGGATCGTTGTGGTGGCGCACCGTCCAGGCGGTGGCCGCCGAATACCCCGAGGTCGAGGTCGGTTACCAGCACGTCGACGCCGCCACCATCCACTTGGTCACCGACCCGGGCAGGTTCGACGTCATCGTCACCGACAACCTGTTCGGCGACATCATCACCGACCTGGCCGCCGCGGTGTGCGGCGGCATCGGCCTGGCGGCCAGCGGCAACATCGATGCCACACTGACCCATCCGTCGATGTTCGAGCCGGTGCACGGCAGTGCGCCCGACATCGCGGGACGGGGGATCGCCGACCCGACCGCCGCGATCATGTCGGTGTCGTTGCTGCTGGCCCACATGGCCGAGACCGACGCCGCGGCGCGTGTCGACCGGGCGGTGGCCGAGCATTTGGCGACCCGCGGCGAGGCGAAACTGTCGACTGCACAGGTCGGCGAACGGATCCTCGGAAAGCTGTAGCCATCCCGCAGTTCGCGTCCCTGGCCCGGCAATGCCGACTGTTCGCGTTCGGCTCCGCGTTCTTCGCGGTGGCAACCGTTCCGGGGTTCCCGGCCTGGGCCGGGGCGGGCTCGGCGAACCTGTTGTGTTTCGTCGGATCGTGGCTCTTCACCACCGCGGCCGGCATGCAGCTGGCTCTCGCGAGTCGGACGCATCGACTGGAATGGGGCGCGGCCGCAGTGCAATTCGCGGGCACGCTGTTGTTCAACGTGAGCACCGGGGCTGCGGTGTGGGTGCACGCGGTGCGTCCGGAGCGCGATGACGTCTGGGTCCCCGATGCGACTGGATCCTTGTTCTTCCTCATCAGCGGTGTCCTCGCCGTGGGAGCAGTCGGCGCCGCCGGACATGATCTCCGGTCGCCCGACTGGGGTGCCGCTGTGATAAACCTCACCGGCTGTGTCGCGTTCGCGGTGTCGGCGGTGGCGGCGTTCGTCCGCGCAGACGGTGTCACTGCCGACGAGCGGTTGGCCAATCTCGGCACGTTCGTCGGGGCATTGTGTTTCTTGACGGCGTGTTTCTTGACGGCCGCGCTGATCGCACTGCCCCCGCCGCGGTCCCGGCGTGTGGTCCCGGATTCATCCGGCTAGCGCCGCGCAGTGATCTTCAGCGGCACAGCCGGAATCGCCAGGAGCGGGAACAGTGCGCACACCGCGAATGCCACCGGGTAACCGGCGACCGCGATCAGTCCGCCGAACAGCGGTGGCGCAATGCCCTGGGCGAAGAGCTGGCTGGTGTTCTGGGTTCCCAGGGCCCGGCCGCTCCAGAACGGACCGGCGTACTCGGCGATGAGCGTGAAGGCCAACCAGTTGTCCGACACCGTGATCACCGATGCCGCGACCATCAGCGCGATGCTCATCGGTGAGCCGAACCAATCTGCCACGGCCAGCAGCGCCATGACGCCTGCGGCGGCCATGGCGATCATCCGGATGGGGCGCAGCCGCGCGGCGACCGCGTCACCGGAGCGCTTGACGAACATGTCCGACCATCGACCCGCGCCGACACGGCCCGCGGCACCGAGAATCTGGGCGAACATGACCAGGGTGCCGGCCTGCTCCGGTGACCATCGGTGTTCGGAGATCAGCCATACCAGGGTGAACGTCCACACCATCACCTGCGGAACGACGAGCAGGACCGAGGTGAGGTGGATGCGCCAGAGCATCGCCGAGCCGCGATAGGGGTTGGCCAGTACGGTGTCGCCGGCCTCGGCGCGGGTGGGCCGCGGCGGATCGATGACCGCGACCGCGCACAGCGCAGCCGCCGCCGCGCACACGATGGCCGGGAACAGCAGAGCTGCCGAAACGCCGTGGGATTCGGCCAACCGCGGGATCACCAGCGCGCCGACCCCGACGCCCAGCGGCTGGGCGGTCTGTCGGATGCCCATCACCAGACCGCGCTGCCGGGCATCGAACCATCCGACCACCAGGCGGCCGCTGGCGGTGTTGCTACTCGCGGCGGCCATCCCGCCGAGGAACAGGAAGATGCCGACTGCGACGAGGGACTGGGCCGACGCGGCGGCGAACGCCGCGGCCGCGGTCAGGGCGGATCCGAGCGTCAGCACGATTCGCTCACCCACCCGGTCGACGACCCACCCCCAGGCGATCAACGTCACGACCATGCCGAGACTCGGCAACGACGACATCAGTCCGGCGGCGGCCAGGTCGAGACCGCGATCGTCGTGCAGCGTCGGGATGAGAAACGCCACCCCGTTGATGAACACGTTGGCGCACAGCGTGGCCAGCAGCCCGAGGGCCAGCATCGACCAGCGCCGCGCCGAGCCGATCGCCGACGTCGCCATGGGCTCATGGTTCCACAGCCGTCTCAATATGCTGAACTCTAATCTCAGTAAGTGAGACGGCGTCCGGGTGTCCGGCGCCGGGGCGGCCGCGGATGTGACGGGCACTAGGCTGACGACATGCGCCTCGGCCGAATCGCCAGTCCCGATGGAGTTGCCTTCGTCGCCATCGAGGGCCCGCCCGACGATCCAAGCGGGGCCGTCGCCCGCGAGATCGCCGAGCATCCCTTCGGCAATCCGACCTTCACCGGCCGACAGTGGCCGCTGGCCGACGTGCGACTGCTCGCGCCGATTCTGGCCAGCAAGGTCGTCTGCATGGGCAAGAACTACGCTGCGCACATCGAGGAGATGGGCGGTGGAACGTTCGAGAACCCGATCATCTTCCTCAAACCCAACACCGCGATCATCGGCCCGAACACCCCGATTCAGCTGCCGGCCGACGCCAACCCGGTGCATTTCGAGGGTGAGTTGGCAGTGGTGATCGGTCGGCCGTGCAAAGACGTTCCGGCGGCACGCGCCGCCGAGAACATCCTGGGCTACACGATCGCCAACGACGTGTCGGCCCGGGATCAGCAGCAGCAGGACGGCCAGTGGATGCGCGCCAAGGGCCACGACACGTTCTGCCCCGTCGGCCCGTGGATCGTCACCGACATCGATGCCTCGGACCTGGAGATTCGCACCGAGGTCAACGGCGATGTCAAGCAACGCAGCCGGACGTCGCTGATGATCCACGACATCGGCGCGATCATCGAATGGGTCTCGGCGGTGATGACGCTGCTGCCCGGCGACCTCATCCTCACCGGCACCCCGGAAGGGGTGGGTCCGCTCGAGCACGGTGACAGCGTCAGCATCACCGTCGAGGGGATCGGCACACTCACCAATCCTGTTGTGCGAAAGGGCAAGTCATGACCGATCCGGCGGAAGCAGGTGGCGAGAACGGTTCCGGTGTACGCGTCCGGTTCTGTCCCTCGCCGACCGGCACACCCCATGTCGGGCTGATCCGGACCGCACTGTTCAACTGGGCCTACGCTCGGCACACCGGGGGCGCCTTCGTCTTCCGTATCGAGGACACCGACGCCCAACGGGACAGTGAGGACAGCTATCTGGCGTTGCTCGACGCGCTGCGGTGGCTCGGTATGGATTGGGATGAGGGTCCCGAAGTGGGCGGCCCCTACGGGCCCTACCGGCAGTCGCAGCGCCGAGACATCTACGCCGATGTGATCGAGCGACTGCTGGCCGCCGGCGAAGCCTATGAGGCGTTCTCGACTGCCGAGGAGGTGGAAGCCCGGCACGTTGCGGCCGGCCGGAATCCGAAACTGGGCTACGACAACTACGACCGCGATCTCACCGACGCACAACGCGCCGCGTTCCTGGCCGAGGGCCGCCGTCCGGTGGTGCGTCTGCGCATGCCCGACACCGACCTGACCTGGAATGACCTGGTGCGTGGCGAGACGACGTTCCCCGCCGGCTCGGTGCCGGACTTCGCGCTGACGCGGGGCAGCGGGGATCCGTTGTACACGTTGGTCAATCCGGTCGACGACGCGCTGATGAGGATCACCCACGTGCTGCGCGGTGAGGACCTGCTGCCCTCCACCCCCCGTCAGCTGGCGCTGTATGCGGCGCTGACCCGCATCGGGGTGACGGAGATGACACCGCAGTTCGCCCATCTGCCGCCGGTGCTGGGCGAAGGCAACAAGAAGCTGTCCAAACGCGATCCGCAGTCGAACCTGTTCCTGCACCGCGACCGGGGCTTCATCCCGGAAGGCCTGTTGAATTATCTTGCCCTGTTGGGGTGGTCGATCGCCGACGACCGCGACATCTTCAGCCTGGAGGAGATGGTGGCGGCGTTCGACGTCACCGACGTCAACTCCAATCCGGCGAGATTCGACCAGAAGAAGGCCGACGCGCTCAATGCCGAGCACATCCGACGGCTCGACGAGGCCGAGTTCACCCGCCGGCTCGCGGATTACTTCGCCGCACACGGACATCACACCGGCCTCGACGAGCCGCGGTTCGCCGAGGCCGCCCGGCTGGTGCAGACCCGCATCGTCGTGCTCGGCGATGCATGGGACCTGCTCAAGTTCCTCGACGAGTCGGCGTTCACGCTCGACGAGAAGTCGGCGGCCAAAGAGCTCAAGACCGAGGCCGTACCGGTGCTGGACGCGGCCATCGACGCGCTCAGCGCCATCGACGTGTGGGACGTGGCGACCATCGAGCAGCGGCTCAAAGATGCTCTGATCGATCGGTTGGAGCTCAAACCCCGCAAGGCCTACGGTCCGGTGCGGGTGGCGGTGACGGGATCGTCGGTGAGTCCGCCACTGTTCGAATCCCTGGAGTTGCTCGGACGGGAACGCAGCCTGGCACGGCTGCGGGCCGGCCGCGACCACGCAGCCGCGGTGCGGTGAAAAAACCGCCCGAAATCTTTGGTAGTGTGCTCGTCGGCCCGCCAGAAGGCGCGCGATGGTGACACCGGAGTGCGTTGGGCCGAAAAAGGGCTTGTGACCAGCGGTTACAAGCAGCCAATGGGGTATGGTGTAATTGGCAACACAGCTGATTCTGGTTCAGCCATTCTAGGTTCGAGTCCTGGTACCCCAGCCAATGCCGCGGATTAGGTCAGCTTTCTCGCCTGAGCTATGCTGACCCTCCGGAAAGCAGTTCCTGGCCCCCGTCGTCTAGCGGCCTAGGACGCCGCCCTCTCACGGCGGTAGCGTGGGTTCGAATCCCATCGGGGGTACGCACAGAGCTCCGGTCCCACACAGGACCGGAGTTTTTTCTTCTCCGGTGTCGGCCGCTGTAGCGGTTGGGCACACGTCGACCCCACAAGCTACAACCGCCGCGTCAGCGCGTCCGCCGCCGCGACGAGGTCGGCGGCCCACCGGGCACCCGGCCGGCGACCCATTCGATCGATCGGTCCAGACACCGAGACCGCGGCGATCACCGCGCCGCGTCCGTCGCGCACCGGTGCCGCCACGCTCGCGACTCCGGGCTCACGCTCGGCGGCGCTCTGCGCCCATCCGCGCCTGCGGACCTCGGCCAGCGTGCGGTCGGTGAATGTCGCGGTCGCCAGCACAGCCTGCTGGGTGGCCGCATCGGCGTAGGCGAGCAGCACCTTGGCTCCCGACCCCGCCGTCATCGGCAGGCGCATGCCGATCGGCACGGTGTCGCGCAATCCCGACGGCGGTTCCAGCGCGGCGACGCAGATCCGCGTGGTGCCCTCGCGGCGGTAGAGCTGAACGCTCTCGCCGGTCAGCTCACGCAGCCGGGGTAGGACCACGGCGCCGGCCGCCAGCAGCGGATCGTTGACATGACCGGCCAGTTCGGTCAGCGCCGGGCCCAGCCGCCACTGTCCGTCACCGTCGCGGGCGAGCAGTCGGTGCACCTCCAGTCCGACCGCGAGGCGGTGCGCGGTCGCCCTGGGTAGTTCGGTGCGCTCGCACAGATCCGCCAGGCCGCAAGGAGACTCCGCCACCGCGTGCAGCACGGTGATCGCTTTGTCCAAGACGCCGATACCGCTATTCTGTCTCACAAGGAGATACTAGCTTCCCAGATTGTGAGACGGTCAAGATGTCCATCGCGAACCAGCCCCGCACGCTCGCCGAGAAGGTCTGGAGCGACCATGTCGTCGTGCCCGGCACCGGAACGGACGCTGCGCGTCAGCCGGACCTCATCTACATCGATCTGCACATCCTCCACGAGGTCACCAGCCCACAGGCTTTCGACGGCCTGCGGCTGGCGGGACGACCGGTGCGCCGGCCCGATCTGACGATCGCCACCGAGGATCACAACGTGCCGACGATCGACATCGACAAGCCGATCGCCGATCCGATCTCGCGAACCCAGGTGGAGACGCTGCGCCGCAACTGCGCGGAATTCGGGATCCGGCTGCATCCGATGGGCGACATCGAGCAGGGCATCGTGCACATCATCGGTCCGCAACTGGGTTTGACCCAGCCGGGGATGACGGTGGTCTGCGGAGACAGCCACACCTCCACCCATGGTGCGTTCGGCGCGTTGGCGATGGGCATCGGCACCTCGGAGGTCGAGCACGTACTGGCCACCCAGACACTTCCGCTGCGCCCGTTCAAGACCATGGCGGTCAATGTCGACGGCGAACTGCCGCCCGGGGTCAGCGCCAAGGACATCATTCTGGCGGTGATCGCCGAAATCGGCACCGGCGGCGGACAGGGGCACGTCATCGAGTACCGGGGCAGCGCCATCGAATCGCTGTCGATGGAAGGCCGGATGACGATCTGCAACATGAGCATCGAAGCAGGCGCCCGAGCGGGAATGGTCGCCCCCGACGAGAAGACATTCGAGTTCCTCCGGGGCCGACCGCACGCCCCGACCGGCCCGGCGTGGGATGCCGCGGTCGCCGCATGGACCGAGCTGCGCACCGATGAGGGCGCCCGGTTCGACACCGAGATCCACATCGACGCAGCGACGCTGAGCCCGTTCGTCACCTGGGGGACCAATCCCGGCCAGGGGGTGCCGCTCAGCGACGCCGTCCCAGATCCGGAGATGATGTTCGACGAGGCCCAGCGTCAGGCGGCGGAAAAGGCATTGGCATACATGGACCTTCGCCCGGGTACCCCGATGCGGGAGATCCCGGTCGACACGGTCTTCGTCGGTTCGTGCACGAACGGCCGGATCGAGGATCTGCGTGTGGTCGCCGAGGTGCTGCGGGGCCGCAAAGTGGCAGACAATGTCCGAATGTTGGTTGTCCCAGGCTCGATGCGGGTGCGCGCGCAGGCCGAATCCGAGGGTCTGGGTGAGATCTTCACCGCCGCAGGCGCTCAGTGGAGACAAGCGGGATGTTCCATGTGCCTGGGCATGAACCCGGATCAGCTCGCGCCGGGGGAGCGCTGCGCCTCGACGTCGAACCGCAACTTCGAGGGCAGGCAAGGTAAGGGCGGGCGTACGCATTTGGTGTCGCCGGCGGTGGCTGCCGCGACTGCCGTGCGCGGCACGCTGTCCACCCCCGCCGACCTCGCCGACGAGACCGGCCGCTGAGAGTCCACTGAGAGCCAGGAGAGTTCGATGCAAGCTTTTCGCACCCATACCGGGATCGGCGTTCCGCTGCGCCGCTCCAACGTCGACACCGATCAGATCATCCCGGCCGTCTATCTGAAACGGGTGACGCGAACGGGATTCGAGGACGGTCTTTTCGCCGCCTGGCGCAACGATCCGTCATTCGTCCTGAATCTGGCCCCATTCGACAAAGGATCGGTATTGGTCGCCGGGCCGGATTTCGGCACCGGATCCTCGCGTGAGCACGCGGTGTGGGCGCTGATGGACTTCGGATTCCGGGTTGTCATCTCGTCCCGGTTCGCCGATATCTTCCGCGGCAATGCCGGCAAGGCCGGGCTACTGGCGGCCGAAGTCGCGCAGGACGATGTCGAATTGTTGTGGAAACTGATCGAGCAGCACCCCGGGACGGAAATCGCTGTAAATCTTCAAGATCGGACCATCTCCGCCGGAACCATCATGGTGCCGTTCAACATTGACGATTACACGGCCTGGCGGCTGCTGGAGGGACTCGACGATATAGGCCTTACGCTGCGGAAATGCGATGAAATCGAGAATTTCGAGGGTCGCAGACCGGAGTGGAAACCGCGGACCATTCCGGTCTGATCGGGGGTCGGAAAGCCGAAATCCCCGGCCCAAAACCCCGTTTTCGGGGCCTCCGACTGGACGCCAAGGGGGCCAAGCGGATTGAAAAAAGTTCGCTGAGATCGCCTGAAATTGCGCGTGGCTCTTGGAAATCAGCAGGCATTGGGTTTACCGTGTCCACTAGTCGGCTCAGAGAGGGCCACTGGTTTCGGAGGTTTTGCATGAACAAAGCAGAGCTCATCGACGTACTCACGGAGAAATTGGGCTCGGATCGTCGGCAGGCGACCGCGGCGGTGGAGAACGTTGTCGACACGATTGTGCGCGCGGTGCACAAGGGTGAGAGCGTGACCATCACCGGCTTCGGTGTTTTCGAGCAGCGTCGTCGCGCCGCACGGGTGGCACGCAATCCTCGCACCGGCGAGACGGTCAAGGTCAAGCCCACGTCTGTTCCGGCGTTCCGCCCCGGCGCTCAGTTCAAGGCCGTTGTCTCCGGCGCACAGAAGCTTCCGGCCGAAGGCCCGGCGGTCAAGCGCGGCGTGACCGCGGCGAGCACCGCCCGCAAGGCGGCCAAGAAGGCTCCGGCGAAGAAGGCAGCGACCAAGGCTCCGGCCAAGAAAGCTGCCCCGGCGAAGAAGGCTGCGCCGGCGAAGAAGGCAGCGACCAAGGCTCCGGCCAAGAAGGCTGCCCCGGCGAAGAAGGCTGCGCCGGCCAAGAAGGCTCCGGCCAAGAAGGCCGCTCCGGCCAAGAAGGCTCCGGCCAAGAAGGCCGCTCCGGCCAAGAAGGCTCCGGCCAAGAAGGCAGCGACCAAGGCCCCGGCCAAGAAGGCCGCTCCGGCCAAGAAGGCACCCGCCAAGAAGGCTCCGGCCAAACGCGGGCGCAAGTAGTCACTTTCACACGAATACGCCGCGGAATCCGACGGGACCCGCGGCGTATTCGTGTGCTTTCGCCATGCCGGCATTGAATGTAATCGTCGCGGCGTCAGCTCTTCGACGGCAGCGGGCTGCTGATGTGGTCGGCCGCAACGAGACGGCCCTGCGCCAGGGAAAGCACCCACGTGCTGCCCTTGCGGTTGCGGGATTTGTCCGGCTTGACCCCGTCGCGCTCGCACCACCACGCGATCAGATCGGGAATGACCTTGCCCTGGGTGCAGATCACCGGTGTGACCGAATGCTCGGCGATCTCCAGCACCCGGCGACGGGCCGCCTTGGGGTTGTCGGCGTAGGACTCTTCGGTCAACGCGGGCTCGTCTGTGATGAACGTCTCGAGCTCTTCGGCCAACGGGTCCAGTGTCTGGTGGCAGCGGACACGATCTGCGGCGTAGAGCTGCCGGGCACCGAACGCCAGCAACTGTCCGACCAGCGATTCAGCCTGGGCGCGGCCCCGCTTGTCCAGCGGTCGCTTTCGGTCGTCACCTCGATAGCGCGACCGATCACCCGCAGTGCCGTGCCGCACGATCAACACAGTCTGGGTGTCGGCGGGCAGCTTGAGGAACCGGCGAAGGACCTTGCGGTCGTGCGGGTAACTCAACGCCACCATCGCCTTCTCCGGTGACAGCCAACGCAGTTCGTCGACCTCGCTGTTAACGGCGAAGTCCCCCTCGACGCAGCGTGCCGCCCAGTACCGCACCTTCTTGGTGCTCTCACCCACCGGATAGGTCACTGTCGGCAGGCGCCGCCCGAGTTCGGCCCGGTACCCGGTCTCCTCTTCGATCTCGCGGACCGCGGTGACCGGTTCGTTCTCTCCCGGGTCCACCTTTCCCTTCGGCAGCGACCAGTCGTCATAGCGTGGCCGATGGATGACCGCGATCTCCGGTGTGCCGGTGAGATCCTGGGGACGCCACAGCACCGCCCCGGCCGCCAGGATCGGCGAGGACTTCACCACAACTGCATTCCGCTTATGCTCCTTGGCACGTCGAACTCCTGCATGTCATCGGGTCGCGGAACACGGCTACGGCTGTCGATGACGCTCCGTCAGTGACTGCTGGTGGTCGCGCACTGTGCGCCCTTCCTGGGGCGAGGCCGTCCAGCTCCCGTCGGGACCCAGCTCCCAGCAGCGGGTGCTCGGATCGGTCGCCGATTCGAAGATGTCGTTCAGCTGAGCGGTCAATCGCGGATCCTTCACCTGCGCCATCACTTCGACTCGCCGGTCGAGATTACGATGCATCATGTCCGCGCTGCCGATCCAGTACTCGTCGATGGCGCGGAAGTGAATGATCCGTGAATGCTCAAGGAATCGGCCGAGTATCGAGCGCACCGTGATGTTCTGCGAGAAAGCCGGTTCCCCGGGGCGCAGCGCGCAGATGCCGCGCACCACCACCTCGACGCGCACACCGGCCTGTGAGGCCCGGTAGAGCGCATCGATGACCTGTTCGTCGACCAAAGCGTTGGCCTTCAACCGGATCCGTCCTTCGGCGCCGTCCCGGGTCGCCGCGATCTCGCGCTCGATGCGCTCGATGATGCCCTTGCGCACCCCGAACGGCGCCACCAGCAGATTGCGGTAGGACTCTTTGCGTGAGTATCCGGTCAACGAGTTGAACAGGTCGGTCAGGTCGGCGCCGATGTCGGGCGCTGCGGTCAGCAGACCGATGTCCTCATACAGGCGTGCGGTCTTCGGGTTGTAGTTGCCGGTCCCGACGTGGCAGTACCGGCGGATGGTCGAGCCCTCGCGCCGCACCACCAGACACGTCTTGCAGTGCGTCTTCAACCCGATCAACCCGTAGACCACGTGCACGCCTGCCTGTTCGAGCGCGCGTGCCCACTTGATGTTGGCCTGCTCGTCGAACCGCGCCTTGATCTCGACCAACGCGACGACCTGCTTGCCGGCCTCGGCGGCGTCGATCAGCGCGTTGACGATCGGGGAGTCGCCGGAGGTGCGGTACAGGGTCTGCTTGATCGCCAGCACGTTGGGATCGGCGGCGGCCTGTTCGATGAAGCGCTGCACCGTGGTCGAGAAGGAATCGTATGGATGATGCACCAGGACGTCACCGTCGCGCAGCGCCGCGAAAATGCTCTTGGGGGTCTCGCGTTCGCCGAACGCCGACGGCGTCGCGGGCACGAACGGCGGATCCTTGAGCGCGGGCCGGTCCACCCCGTAGACCTGCCACAGCGACGACAGATCCAACAGTCCGGGCACCTCGACCACATCGCCGGGGGCGACGTCGAGTTCACGCAACAGCAGCTCCAGCATGCCTTCGGTCATGTCATCGGACACTTCGAGGCGCACCGGCGATCCGAACCGGCGGCGCGCGAGCTCCCGTTCCAGTGCCTGCAACAGATCCTCGTCGCGGTCTTCCTCGACCTCGAAGTCTGCGTTGCGGGTGATCCGAAACGCGTGGTGTTCCACGATCTCCAGACCCGGGAACAGCACCGGCAGAAATGCGGCGATCAACTCCTCCATCGGAAGGAATCGCACGGTGTTCGGTGCGTCCTCCCGCGCGGAAAGCTCGACGAAACGGTCGACGTTGTCGGGCACCTTGATTCGGGCGAAGTGCTGCCCGCCGTCCTCGGGATGCTTGACGGTGATCGCAAGGTTGAGGCTCAGCCCACTGACGAAGGGGAACGGGTGCGCCGGATCGACCGCCAGTGGCGTCAAGACCGGGAACACCTGCTCGTGAAAGTAGGTGGACAGTCTGCCGCGCTCAGCCTCGTCGAGTTCGGACCAGGTGACGATGACAATGCCTTCCTGAGCCAGCGCGGGTCGCACCGAATCGAGGAAGACGTGGGCGTGCCGGCTGGCGATCTGCTGGGTGCGTTCGCTGATCCGGCGCAGCTGCTCGCGCGGCGACAACCCGTCCGCCGACCGCACGGACAACCCCATCTCGTCGCGTCGCTTCAGGCCCGCGACGCGCACCATGTAGAACTCGTCGAGGTTGGACGCGAAGATCGCCAGGAACTTGGCGCGTTCCAGCAGCGGCAGCGACGGATCGGCCGCGAGCGCCAGCACCCGGGCGTTGAAGTCGAGCCAGCTCAGCTCACGGTTGAGGTACCGGTCCTCCGGAAGCGGGTTCTCCACCGCGGGCGAGGTCGCCGCCGGTGGCGCCTCGGGTGCGGAGTCGGCGAGCCCGGCGACCGGTGGCGGGGCAGCCGGCTCGGACGACTCCGACCTCTCGGCGGTCTCTGACGTCCCGGTTGCCCCGGATGTCTCGGCGGGGTCCGGCCGGGTCTGCGCTTCGGTCATATCTGACGATGATTCCCTATACCCCCGTGCTGTTGCCAGCGAGATGGGTCACGGATTCACCGAGTCGCCGATGGCGTGCGCGGTCGCCGGCCCGATGCCGAGGTCGCGCGCGGTGCGCAGGTCCTCGGGGGTGTCGATGTCCGAGCGTAGCCCCGGCCATACCCCGGTCAGTTCGACAGCGCCCGAACTCCGGTGCCGGTGCGCGGAGTCCGGCCCGAAGTGCGGGTCGAGCGCGACCCCGAAAGAGAACAGTGCCGAGGTACCGGTGCCGTGCCGGTCGCTGACGAAGCTGCGGGGGTGCGCACGCGCCGCGGTGATGGCCTCGGCCAACTCATGGGGCCGCAGTGCGGGTAGGTCGCCCTGCAGCGCAACAACATTCGACGTAGCAACATTCGACGTCGCGCCGCGGACATGGCGGTCGGCTTCGGCGAGGGCATTGTTGAGGGGGTCGTGGTGGCCATCGGGCGTCGGGTCGGCGAGCACATGTGCGCCGAGGCGACGGGCGGCCTCGGCCGCGTCCTCATCGGGGGTCACCACCAGCACTGACCGCAGCGCCGGGACCGCCGTGGCGGCGGTGATGGTGTCGACGAGCATGGCCAGTGCCACGTCTCCCCGGGTCGGTGCGGCGAAGATCGGCGACAACCGCGTCTTGGCCGCGGCGAGCCGCTTGACCGCAATCACCAGCCCGACGTCGGCGTGGCTGTTGTTCATGCCGCTCACGAGCGTCATCCTGCCAGCCCTTTATTCCCCGCTACTCTGAAGCGGTGGTAGAGGCGGCGGTGATGGGTGCCGGGGCGTGGGGGACAGCGCTGGCGAAAGTGTTGGCCGACGCCGGCAACAGTGTCACGCTGTGGGCGCGCCGGCCCGAACTGGCCGACGAGATCAACCGCAGCCATCGCAACTCCGGATATGTGGACGTCCCGCTGCCCGAGTCGATCCGCGCCACCAGCGATCCCGCCGAAGCCCTGTCCGGCGCGTGCACGGTGCTGCTGGCGGTCCCGTCGCAGACCTTGCGGACCAATCTCGAACACTGGAAGGGCCACCTGGGAGCCGACGCAACCCTGGTCAGTCTGGCCAAAGGGATCGAGCTGGACTCGCTGATGCGGATGAGCCAGGTCATCGTGCAGGTCACCGGAGCGGATCCGGCTCGCATCGCGGTGCTCAGCGGGCCGAATCTGGCTCGCGAGATCGCCGAAGAGCAGCCGGCCGCCACCGTCGTGGCCAGCAGCGACTCCGGCCGGGCGGTGGCTCTGCAACGCGCCCTGGCCACCGGTTACTTCCGCCCGTACACCAACTCCGATGTCATCGGCGCTGAGGTCGGCGGAGCCTGCAAGAACGTCATCGCGCTGGCATGCGGGATGGCGGCCGGGGTCGGTCTGGGGGAGAACACCGCGGCGGCCATCATCACCCGGGGACTTGCCGAGATCATGCGGCTCGGAATTGCGTTGGGCGCCAAGCCCGCCACCTTGGCCGGATTGGCCGGCATCGGGGATCTGGTCGCCACGTGCACGTCGCCGCACTCGCGGAACCGGTCGTTCGGGGAACGGTTGGGCATGGGCGGCACGTTGGAAGCCGCGCGGGAGGCTACCGGTGGCCACGTCGCCGAGGGCGTCTCCTCATGTCAGTCGGTGCTGGCGCTGGCGTCCAGTTACGACGTCGAGATGCCGTTGACCGAGGCGGTGAACCGGGTCTGCCACAAAGGCCTGTCGGTCGACGAGGCGGTGTCCCTGCTTCTCGGCCGATCCACGAAGCCGGAGTGAACGGATCGATGGCCGGCCCATACGGGGATTCCACCAGAAGCATCAAAGCTGTTGGCGCCCAACATGTTCCCGGAAATCCGGTGGCCCCGCCCCCGGTGCCGGCAGCCGCCTACCATCTCGATGCCGCCGAAGACGACTCCCTGGACAGCTATGGCCGTAAGTCGAATCCGACCTGGCGGCAACTGGAGGCCGCACTCGCTCAGCTCGAAGGTGCCGCCACCGCACTGACATTCGGTTCGGGTATGGCGGCGCTGACGGCGGTGCTACGGATCCTCGCCGAGCCGGGCGCCACACTGGTGGTCCCGGCCGACGGCTACTACCAGGTGCGGGCGTACGCCCGCGAATACCTGGCACCGCGCGGAGTCACCGTGGTCGAAGCGACCTGTGCCGACATGTGCCGTGCCGCTGAGAGTGCGGACGTGGTGCTGGCCGAGACACCGTCCAATCCCGGACTCGACGTCGTCGATCTGCACCAGCTGGCGATGACCTGCAGGGCCCGACGGGCTCTGCTCGTCGTCGACAACACCACCGCCACCCCGTTCGGACAACAGCCGCTGTCCCTGGGCGCAGACCTGGTGGTGGCCAGCGCGACCAAGACACTGGCCGGACACCACGACGTCCTCGCCGGGTATGTGGCGGGCAGCCTTCCGGAGTTGATGGAGCGGGTGCGGCGCGAGCGCCTGCACGCGGGGCCCATCCTGGGCGCGTTCGAGGCCTGGTTGGTGCTCAGAAGCCTGGGCAGTGCCGGATTGCGGTTCGAGCGGCAGTGCCAGAACGCCGCCGCGCTGGCGCTGATGCTGCGTTCGCATCCGGCCGTCCGGAACGTGCGCTACCCGGGTCTGCCCGAGGACCCGTCCCATGCCATCGCCTCGACGCAGATGCGCCGCTACGGCGGGATCGTCGCCGTCGAACTGGCCGACGCCGACGCCGTTCACGAGCTGGTTCGCCGCAGCGAGCTGCTGGTCGCGTCCACGAGCTTCGGCGGCATCCACACCTCGGTCGACCGGCGGGCCCGCTGGGGGGACCCGGTCTCTGCCGGCTTCGCGCGGATCTCGCTGGGCATCGAGGACACCGACGACGTGGTCGACGACGTCCGGCAGGCACTGGAAGCCGGCTGAGGCCGCCGGGGCGGTAGCCTCTCTAGGTTGTGACTGCCCGCATCCGAGTCGCCGTGGTCTACGGCGGACGAAGCTCCGAACATGCGATCTCGTGTGTTTCCGCAGGCAGCATCCTGCGCAACCTCGACCCCGACCGCTTCGAGGTGGTTGCCGTCGGGATCACCCCGCAAGGATCGTGGGTACTCACCGACGGACGTCCGGAGACCCTGACGATCACCGACGGCGCCCTGCCCGGCGTGAGCGCGGACGCCGGTACCGAACTCGCCCTGGCCGCCGATCCGGGGCGCCGCGGTCAGCTGGTGTCCCTCGGCGAGGGGGCGGGCGATCTGCTCGCAGCCGTCGACGTGGTCTTCCCGGTGCTGCACGGCCCCTACGGTGAGGACGGCACCATCCAGGGACTGCTGGAGCTCGCCGGCGTCCCCTACGTCGGGGCCGGCGTGCTGGCCAGCGCGGCGGGCATGGACAAAGAGTTCACCAAGAAGCTGCTCAGCTCTGCCGGGCTGCCGGTCGGCGATCACGTGGTGCTGCGTCCACGCCAGGCCACCGTGTCGCTGGAGGATCGCGAACGGCTGGGGTTGCCGGTGTTCGTCAAGCCATCCCGCGGCGGGTCCTCGATCGGCGTGAGCAGAGTCACCGCGTGGGATCAACTCGATCAGGCGATCGAACTCGCCCGGCGACACGACCCCAAAGTCATCGTCGAAGCCGCCGTCGCCGGCCGTGAGCTGGAATGCGGTGTCCTCGAATTCCCCGACGGGCACCTGGAGGCGAGCACGGTCGGTGAGATCCGGGTGGCCGGGGTGCGCGGTCGCGAAGACGGCTTCTACGACTTCGAGACGAAGTACCTCGCCGACGGAGCCGAGCTCGATGTGCCCGCCAAGGTCGACGACGAAATCGCCGAGCAGGTGCGGGGGCTGGCGATCCAAGCCTTCGACGCCCTCGATTGTCAGGGCCTGGCGCGGGTCGACTTCTTCCTCACCGACGGCGGTCCCGTCATCAACGAGATCAACACCATGCCGGGCTTCACCACCATCTCGATGTATCCGCGCATGTGGGCGGCCAGCGGCATCGACTACCCGACCCTGTTGGCGACCATGGTCGAGACGGCCGTGGCCCGCGGCACCGGCCTGCGTTAGCGCGGCGGCGGCCCCAGCGGACCGGGCTGGGGTGGGCGCGCCGGCAGGGTGTCGGAGATCACCTGCGACAGCGACTGAATCGGGGTCGGCCCGGAGTCCGGCGGCAGCGTCAGCGCCACGTACACCGGGCGGTCCACCGCGAACCAGGTGCTTCTGCCGCCGTCAAGATTTCCCGCCCCAGCTTCGCCCACCCGGTCATTTCCCGCCCCAGCTTCGCCCACCCGGTCATTTCCCGCCCCAGCTTCGCCCACCCGGTCATTTCCCGCCCCAGCTTCGCCCACCCGGAACCACTGGACCGCGTCGACCACCTGCACCGGCGCGCCGACGGTGAACTCGGCGGGCCTGTCGAGCCCGCACCGCAGCACCAGCGCCTCGTCGTCGGCCCGCTCCCGTTGCCACGCGGCCGTTCCGGGCGGCGCCGGCTCCAGCACAGCGGCCCGGCGGTAGTCGCCGAGCTGGTCGGGCAGTGCCCCGATCAGCTCCCGGCACTGCGGGCTGTCGGCCTGCGGTGCCGGCAGGGCGGCGATGGCGACCGGCCGCTGTTGTGGAGCCCTCTGCAGCACCGCGGCGACGACCAGCACGGCGACCAGCCCCCCGACCGCGACGACCAACGCCGCGATCAGCGCCGGCCGCGGCGGACCGTCGGTGGTCTGGATGCTCACAGGAAGAACTCTAGGGCCGGCGAACTCTAAGGCTGCGGCCCGCCGGCGATCGGGCAGGTGAGGGTGCGGGTGATCCCGGCGACCTGTTGCACACTGGGAACGACGGCCGAGGTCAGTTCGTCCAGCGACGGTGCGCCGACCCGCACCACGACGTCGTAGGGTCCGGTCACGTACTCCGACGAGAGCACACCGGAGAGTCCGGCAAGCTGTTTGGCGATCACCTCGGCACGCCCGACCTCGGTCTGGATGAGAACAAAAGCCTCGACCACGCCGAAATCCCTCTCTCTGGCTGCATAGACTCCACGCCGCAGGGACCAAACGTACCGCAGGTGGGCCTAAGGTTCAGGCTGGGTTCAGGTCGGCGAAACGCGAGAGGATCAGGCATGGCTGGCGACGGCGCCGACGACACGCTCTCAGGATCGGGTGAATTCGCGGTGATCGACCGGCTGGTCGCCGGCCGGCGCCAGCCGTCGCTGGTCACGCTGGGGCCCGGCGACGATGCCGCGGTTGTCACCGTGCCCGACGGCCGAACCGTGATATGCACCGACATGTTGGTCGAGCATCGGCACTTCCGTTTGGACTGGTCGTCTCCGCACGATGTGGGCCGAAAAGCGATCGCGCAGAACGCCGCCGACATCGAAGCCATGGGTGCCCGGTCCACCGCCTTCGTCGTCGGGTTCGGTGCCCCCGGGGATACGGCCACCGCGAGCGCGGTGGAACTCGCCGACGGCATGTGGCACGAGGCCGAATCGATGGGAGCGGGCATTGTCGGCGGAGACATCGTGCAAGCCCCCCAGTGGGTGGTGTCGGTCGCCGCCCTGGGTGATCTCGGCGGGCGCGATCCGGTGCGTCGCGCTGGGGCGCGACCCGGCGACATCGTGGCCGCGATCGGCGCGCTCGGTCGCTCCGCGGGCGGATTGACGTTGTGGCAGCGGGGATTCCGCGGACACGACGCGTTGCGTCGTTCGCACCTGGTGCCCGAACCGCCCTACGGGCAGGGTGAAATCGCATCCTGCGCCGGCGCGACGGCGATGACCGACGTATCGGACGGCCTGCTCGCAGATCTCGGTCACCTGGCATCGGCGTCGAGCGTGCACATCGACGTGGCCATCGACGGCTTGCAGGCCGACATCGACGCGCTGGCCGCGGCGGCCGCCGACGTCGGCGCCGACCCACGCCAATGGGTGCTCGGCGGCGGGGAGGACCACGCGCTGGTGGCGACGTTTCCCACCGCGCCACCGCCGGGTTGGCGTGTCATCGGCACGGTTGCCGCCGCGCACGGCGCCGGCCGGATCACGGTCGACGGAGCGTCCTGGAGCGGAAACGCGGGCTGGCAGTCGTTCTGAATTCCGCGGCCCGCTATGTTGGCCTCTCGTGACGGTACGACCTCTGCGGGAACTGATCGACCACGGTTGGGCCGAAGCGCTCACCCCGGTGCAAGGCCAGGTGGCCCAGATGGGCGAGTTCCTGCGCGCGGAGATCGCCGCCGGTCATCGCTACCTTCCGGCCGGCGACAATGTGTTGCGGGCGTTCACGTTTCCGATGGACGACGTGCGGGTCCTGATCGTCGGTCAGGACCCGTACCCGACGCCGGGGCACGCCGTGGGACTGAGTTTCTCGGTCGCCGCGGACGTCAGGCCACTGCCGCGCAGCCTGGACAACATCTTTCGCGAGTATCAGGCCGATCTGGGCTATCCACCGCCTGCCTGCGGGGACCTCACGCCGTGGTGCGAGCAGGGAGTCATGCTGCTCAACCGGGTTCTGACCGTCCGGCCAGGGACACCGGCGTCGCACCGCGGCAAGGGATGGGAGGCCGTCACCGAGTGCGCGATCCGCGCTCTGGTGGCCCGCAGGCAGCCGATGGTTGCCGTGCTGTGGGGCAGGGACGCCGCCACGTTGCGACCGATGCTGGGCGACACCGCGGTCATCGAATCCCCGCATCCGTCGCCGCTGTCGGCGTCACGCGGGTTCTTCGGGTCCAAGCCGTTCAGCCGCGCCAACGACCTGCTCACGCAACTGGGAGCCGATCCGGTGGACTGGCGGCTGCCCTAGCGCGGGCGGCGCCCAGCCTGCGGTCAGGGAGCCGGGCTGGTGGTGACCTCCGGCAGCTCGACGTCCGGAGACGGGACCTCGATGGTGCCCTCACCCGGCGCCGGTGACTCAGGCGTCTCACCCGGCTCCGTCATCTCGTTCGTCGGTTCCGTCGGCTCCGTGGTCTCCATCGGGGTGGTCTCCATCGGGGCCGTGTCTTCGGGCGTCGTCACCTCGGCGGTCGTCTCGGCGGGTGACGTGTCGTTCCCCGGTGCTTCGTCGTTAGCGCAGCCGGCCAGCAGCCAACCGGCGGCGAGTGCGCCGGCTGCGGTGACAAGTACGGAGCGGGACAGTTGAACTTGGCTCATCGTCGAGTCCGATTCCTTTCCCGGCAGGGCCCGGTGCCCAGCCTCGGAATGGCCCGTACCCGACACCGCTCCGGATAAACGAAGGGTCCCGGATAAACGAACGGCCGACGGTCACGACGCCGGCTCGGTCACGACGCCGACTCGGTCACGACGCTGGCTCGGTCACGACGCCGGGGCAGGTCGGACGACGCGTCAGCAGGAACTAGCCGCGCGAGACCTTGCCGGCCTTGAGGCACGACGTGCAGACGTTGACGCGCTGCTTGTTGCCGCCGGGGCCGCTCACGGCACGCACGGACTGGATGTTCGGGTTCCACCGACGGCTGGTCCGGCGATGGGAGTGCGACACCGACTTGCCGAAGCCGGGGCCCTTCCCGCAGATCTCGCACACGGCAGCCATGTTGAAACTCCTCGAATCGGTACTCAGGGGTCTTAGGTCGGGGTCTGGATTCCTCCGGCCGCCTCACCGGCGACTCGACCCGACAACCTGATCAGGATACCGGCCGTCGCGGGGATCGCCAAAACCCGGCGAACGCGGTGTCCACAGGCACATCGTGCCCGCTTCGTGCTGTCTGCGCCACTGGCTAGGCTGACGCCGACGTCGGAAGCAGTCGGGAGGTGGGATGTCGGCTCGGCGCCTCGACGCGTCCGCCCTGCGGAGTTGGTCGCACGCTGCGGTCACCGACCTGATCAGCCACGCCGACGAGATCAATTTGCTCAACGTCTTCCCGGTTGCCGACGCCGACACCGGGACGAACATGCTGTTCACCATGCGTGCCGCCTGGGCCCAGGCCGACTCCTGTGCCCAGGCCGACGATGTCACCGCGGTCGCCGCGGCGCTGGCCGCCGGAGCGCTGCAGGGAGCCCGGGGCAACTCCGGGGTGATCCTGTCCCAAATCCTGCGCGCCGTCGCCGAGGTCACTGCGGCCGCTGCCGAGGACCGCGGCGGAGTGCTGGCCGACATCACCGGGGCGCTGCTGGGGACCGCGCTGCGGCACGCCGTCACCCTGGTGGTCGCATCGATGGGCGAGGCGGTCCCGGGCACGATCGTCTCGGTCCTGCACGACGCCGCCGAGGCCGCCGAGGAGGCCGCGGCGGCGCGGGACGATCTGGCCGATGTCGTGACCGCCTGCGCCCATGCCGCCGGATCCGCACTCGACCGCACACCGTCGCAGCTCGACGTGCTCGCCGACGCCGGAGTCGTCGATGCGGGCGGCCTCGGCCTGGTGGTGCTCCTCGATGCGCTGTGTGCAACGGTGACCGGTCATTCCCCGCACCGCAGCGCCTATCAGCCCACCCCGAAACGGCCGGCCGCGCCGGTGCCGGTGCCGGTGGGACCGAGTTTCGAGGTCATGTACCTGCTCAGCGGTTGCGCCGCCGCGGACGTCGAGAAGCTGCGGGCCAGACTCGACGAACTGGGCGACTCGGTCGCCATCGCCGCATCGGGGTTCGCCACCTCCGACCCCGGGTCCGGCGTCGACGGCGGCGCCGGGTCCAGTGCTGCGGGAGCGCCCCGCTACTCGGTGCACGTGCATGCCGACGACGCAGGCGCCGCGGTCGAGGCGGGCCTGGCGGTGGGGACCCTGAGCCGGATCCAGATCACCTCGCTGCAGGGCGGAGCCGAGCGCGCACCGGCCGGGAGTTGGAGCAGACAGCGCGCGGTGCTGGCAGTCGTCGACGGCGACGGAGCGCAGGCTCTGTTCGCCGGTGAAGGCGCCGACGTGCTTTGCCTGGAGCCCGGGACCCCGGTCAGTGCGCAGCACCTGCTGCACGCGCTGGTCAGGACAGGCGCGGCGCAGGTGATGGTGCTGCCCAACGGGTTCGTCGCCGCCGAGGAGATCGTCGCCGGCTGCGCCGTCGCCTCCGACTGGGGGATCGACATGGTGCCGGTGCCGACCGGATCGATGGTGCAGGGTCTGGCGGCGCTGGCCGTCCACGACGCGCAGCGCCGCCTCGTCGACGACGGTTACACGATGGCCAGGGCCGCCGCTGGAGCCCGCTACGGTTCGGTGCGGATCGCCGCACAGGAAGCCCTGACCTGGGCCGGCACCTGCAAACCCGGAGACGGCCTGGGCATCGCCGGCGATGAGGTGGTCATCGTCGGAGAAGACGTCGTCGCGGCGGGTGCCGGTCTGATCGACCTGCTGTTGGCCGCAGGTGGTGAGCTGGTGACCGTCCTCACCGGCGCCGCGGTGGGCGCCGAGACCGGCGAAGCCCTCGCCGAGCACGTGCGCCGGCACCACCCCGGGACGGAGGCGGTCACCTTCCACACCGGTCACCGCGACGACGCGCTGCTGATCGGAGTGGAGTGAAGATGGCCACGCTGCAGGACCGGTTGGACTTCGTCATCGGCAAGAAGGCTGCAGACCCCCTCGAAGAGCATCTCGGCCTCCGTACGGTGGGCGATCTGCTGCGCTATGTTCCGCGCAAGTACAGCGACGCGATGTCGGTTCGGGGTGAAGGCGAGGAGCTCGACCTCGAAGACGGTGAGCACGTCACCTTCGTCGACGTGATCGACAAAGCCGAGTCGAAGTGGACCAATCGCGCGCCGGCGCGCGAATTCCTCGTCGTCACCCTGCGGGACCGCCGGCCGAAAGTCACCGCGACCTTCTTCAACCCCAAATGGCTGAAGAAGACCCTCGTCAAAGGGGCCAAGGTGTTGCTCTCCGGGGAGGTCGGCTACTTCCGGGGCACCATGCAGTTGACGCACCCGGCGTTCATGGTGCTCGACTCGGAGTCCGGCAGAACCGTCGGTACCAAGTCACTGACGTCCATCGCGTCCACCACCGACGCCAGCGGCGACGAGCTGCTCGCCGAGTTCGAGAAGGACTTCTTCCCGATCTATCCGGCGACCTCGAAGGTTCAGACCTGGGACATCTATGCCTGTGTTCGGCAGATGCTGGCCGTTCTCGACCCGGTACCCGAGACCCTGCCGGAGTGGTTCATCCGCGAACACGATCTGATGGCCGAGGACGACGCTGTGCGGGCGGTGCACCTCGCCGAGAATGCGACCGACCGCGCCCGCGCCATCGAACGCCTGACCTACGACGAGGCGGTCGGGCTGCAGTGGGGTCTGGTGGTGCGTCGGCACGGCGAGCTCAGCGCCTCGGGTCCGCCGGCGAAGCGCCGCGACGGCGGTTTGACGGCCGCGATGATGGCGCAGCTGCCGTTCGAGCTCACCGCGGGGCAGCGCGACGTGCTCCAGGTGGTGTCGGCCGAGATCGGAGGCACCCGGCCGATGAACCGCATGCTGCAGGGTGAGGTCGGCTCGGGGAAGACGATCGTGTCGCTGCTGGCGATGTTGCAGATGATCGACGCGGGCTACCAGTGCGCGCTACTCGCCCCGACCGAAGTGCTGGCCGCTCAACACGCCCTGTCAATTCGTGCCATGCTCGGCCCGCTGGCCGAGGCAGGCGAACTGGGCGGGGCCGACAACGCCACCCGGGTGACGCTGCTGACCGGATCGATGACCGCGCAGCAGAAGCGCGACGCACGTAGGGAAGTCGCCTCCGGGCAGGCGGGCATCGTCATCGGCACCCACGCCTTGCTCCAGGACGCCGTACAGTTCCACAACCTCGGCATGGTGGTCGTCGACGAGCAGCACCGGTTCGGTGTGGAGCAGCGAGATCGTCTGCGCGCCAAGGCACCTGACGGGATCACACCGCACCTGTTGGTGATGACGGCCACGCCTATCCCCAGAACGGTGGCCCTGACCTACTACGGTGATCTCGAGACGTCGACCCTGCGGGAACTGCCCCGGGGTCGACAGCCCATCACCACCAACGCCATCTTCGCCAGCGAGAAACCGGCATGGCTGGACCGGGCCTGGGCCCGCATCGCCGAGGAGGTCGCGGCCGGACGGCAGGCCTATGTGGTGGCGTCTCGCATCGACGAGGAAGACACCCCCGCCGACGGCAGAAAGACCGCGAAACCCAAGAAGGCCAAGAAGGATGCCGGCGATGGCGGGCCGCCGCCGGTCACCGTGGTGGAGATGTTCGCCCGCCTGCAGCAGGGTCCGCTGGCCGGGCTGCGGCTGGGGCTGATGCACGGGCGGCTGTCCGGGGACGAGAAGGACGCGGTGATGTCCGCCTTCCGCCGGGGTGACATCGATGTGCTGGTCTGCACCACGGTCATCGAGGTGGGTGTCGACGTGCCGAACGCGACGGTGATGGTCGTGATGGACGCCGACCGTTTCGGCATCAGCCAGCTGCATCAGCTTCGTGGCCGGATCGGCCGGGGTGTGCACCCCAGCCTCTGCCTGCTGGTCACCAGACTGCCGGACACGTCCAAAGCGGGTCAACGACTCAAGGCGGTCGCCGGAACGCTGGACGGCTTCGCGCTGGCCGATCTGGACCTGCGGGAGCGCAGCGAAGGAGACGTGCTGGGCTACTACCAGTCCGGGCGCCCTATCACCCTGCGGTTCCTGTCGCTGGCCGAGCACCTGGAGATCATCCTGGCGGCCAGAGAGCTGTGCGAGACGGTGTTCGAATCGGACCCGAACCACGCGGGTATGGCCGCACTGTCGGCGCCGTTCACCGACGCCGACAAAGTGCAGTTCCTGGACATGTCATGAGTCGCAGACAGACCGGGTGGCCGGCCGTCGTGGTGCTGCTGGCGGTGATCGTCGCCTTCCAGGTCGGCTCGACGTCGTCGGCGCCGTCGCACTACATCGCCCAGGCCGACATCCCGACCGTCGCGCCGGGCGCCGATGTGCTTGACGGTCTCGCCGAGGTGCCGTTCCGATTGCGCGGAAATGACCATTGCCGAACGGCTTTCGGTGAGTCGTGGACCGATGACACCACCGCTGCGGGTGGCCGCAACGGTTGCGATACCCGATTCCTTGGGGGGTTCGGCGTGTTGCCGGGGACGTTGCAAGAAGCTGAGTTCATGTCAGGAACGCTCCGATGACCCGGGCAAGGTTGGCTTGGTCGGGTGCGGCTGCAGCGCTGGCGGTTGTGGTGGCGGTGCAAACGGTGATGTCGTCGGCTGGGCCGTCGACGTCGGTGGCCGGGGCCGATCAGCCGACGGTGACCGTTGGGGTTGATGTTCTCGCTGGAGTGCCGGTGGTGCCAGTTCGTGTCCGTCATGGGGATTATCGCCGTGCGGCGTACGGGGAGGCGTGGACTGATGACACCGATGCACCTGGCGGACACAATCAATGCGACACCAGGAACGACATCCTCGATCGCGATTTGATCGAGAAGACGTATGTGGAGATCAGTCGTTGTCCGCGCGCGGTGGCCACCGGTGTGCTGCATGATCCGTACACGAGTACGACGATAGCTTTCCAGCGCGGCAACAAGACTGGTGCAGCCGTGCAGATCGAGCACATCGTGCCGTTGGCCTATTCGTGGGATCAGGGCGCGTGGGCATGGCCGGAATCGTTGCGTGTCCGGTTCGCCAATGATCCCGCCAATCTCCTGGCGGTGCAGGGGCAGGCGAATCAGGACAAGGGTGATAAGGAGCCGGCCTTCTGGATGCCGCCGAATGCCGCGTTTCATTGCCAATACGCGATGCAGTTCATCGCGGTGATGCGGGGCTATGGGTTGGCGCTAGATGAACCATCGGTGCCGGTGTTGCGTGATGCGGCAGCAACATGTCCGAGTAGTTGATGAGGAAGGGCCTGTTCGTGCGTGGCAGTTCGGCTCATGTTATGGGTGGTCGGTATAGCGCGTATCGGCCTCGCGGCCAGCGCCGTCATGGCCGGCTGGGCCAGCAGCCGCCGGTCGGGCTCGACTGCAACGTTCGCTGCAATCCAGCGATAGGTCCCAGGCACTCGTAAACGTCAAGCGTGTGGTGGAGAGCATCGCCCGCATTGTCCACGACGTCAACGGCACACCCGCGGATCGCAACGCCAAACTCAGTTCTATTGTTGCGCATGCAAACTCGACCCTTCAAGGGCGGCCAGGCGACGAGTTGGCGATCAGACGGTGTTCGGCAACATGGCAACGAAGGCGGGCAGGCGATCTGTGGGCGGGGCATCGTCGTTTCGCACCACCGCTATTGAAAATGATTATCATTTATATTACAAAGGGTTGCGATGGTTACACAACGGGTGGCGCGGGGGGATTCATCGACGGCAAGCCAACCGTTTGTGCTGGGGTCCGTTCAACATCCAGGGTGCGCGCCGCAGTCTGGACTGCTCCGGTGGGCCTGGCCCGAGATAGTCGGATCAGGAGCATGCCTTCGTCGGGATTGGCCCAGTGAAACGGTGGGCAGGGCAGCACGTGGACGCCACGGCGCACCATCTCGGTGTACAGCTTCGCTGAGTCGGGGCCGCCCTTAGGTAGCTGTACCCGCGGGCCACACTGATCTGTGGCCTCAATGTGGCGGTGATGGGATAGCCTGCGTTGTTGAGAACGGTTACATCCGTGCAATGCGGGTGTCAGGGAACCCGGTGAGACTCCGGGACTGACGCGCAACGGTAAGGGAAACGTACTCGACATCGGTGATCGGAAACCCCGGCCACCAGCCGAGTGCGGACGATCCCAAGTCCGATTACCTGCCGCTCTCAGCTGTGTCCACCGTGTATCTCGCGTTCAGATACCCCGACATACCGAGGCAAGACTTGTTCATCACCGTTTGCGGGCCGCACCCCGCCTTCTGCTCGCGTCCGTCTCAGACAGCCGGGCAATGACCGTCCGCGAGACAATCCGCTATGACCAGGCATCGGTAGCCACTGTGCACCGTGCGCCGGTTGTCGCGCTGACCACCGTGCTCGCCGCCCTCACCGTGACGAGCATCGTCGTTTCGGTCGCCTTCGGCGCTGAGGACATACCACTGCGAGATGTCTGGGATGCCGTCGCCGGCCGATTCACCGGCGCCACAAGTGATGTGGGATACCAGACCATCATCTGGGAGCTCCGCCTGCCGCGTTCAATCCTGGCAGCGCTGGTCGGTGCGGGTCTGGCGCTGGCCGGCGCCCTCATGCAGGCCCTCGTGCGAAACCCGCTGGCCGAACCCTATCTACTCGGTGTGTCAGCAGGTGCGTCTGTGGGTGCGACGGCCGTGATCACCCTCGGCGCGCTCTCATCCCTGGGGATCTGGGCGCTGTCGGGCGCTGCGCTCATCGGATCTTTGATCGCAACGCTCACCGTCTACGCGGTGGCACGCGCCCAAGGCAGTCTCACGGCACTGCGCTTGATCCTGTCCGGCGTGGTGCTTTCCTCGGCGTTCATGGCGCTCTCGTCGCTGCTCGTCTTCACAGCCGGTGATCCCCACGCCGCCGAAAGCGTCATGTTCTGGCTACTCGGCAGCGTTGCCGGAGCAACCTGGGCCAAAGTTCCGCTCACCGCCGCGGTGGTGCTGGTGTCACTCACTGCTGCGCTACTCATCCACTCATGGCTCGATGCCTATTCCGCAGGTACCGACACAGCAACATCTCTCGGTGTACCGGTCCGGGCGTTGCGCAACACGTTGTTTCTGGTCCAAGCGGTCCTCGTCGGCGTACTGGTCGCCGTATCCGGTGGCATCGGCTTTGTCGGTCTCATCGTGCCCCACGCGGCGCGAATGGTTGTCGGCGCCACCCACCGCGCGATGCTCCCGGTCGCGGTCTGCGGTGGGGCACTGTTCATGGTGTGGGTCGACGTGATGTCGCGGGAGCTGGCAGCGCCCCGGGAAATGCCGTTGGGCATCATCACCGGCCTCGTCGGCGCACCCGTGTTTCTATACCTGATGGGGCGGCGGCGCTATGAATTCGGCAACAACACGTGAAGACCGCCGCGATCACAACCACGATGCCGACCGGTGTCTCTGTGACCGCCCAAGGCGTGAAATGCCGCCGCGGCAACAGAACGGTGGTCTCCGGTGTGGACCTCACCGTGCCTGCCGGGACGCGGTTGGCGGTCATCGGGCCCAACGGCGCCGGCAAAACCACTCTGCTGCGCACCCTATCCGGTCTCGACGCACCAGCATCGGGGACGATCCGAGTCCAGGGCGACGATATGTACCGGATGTCGGCCCGACATCGGGCACGCACTATCGCCGTGGTCGGGCAAGAAGAGCAGCCCTCGGGGGAATTGACCGTTGCCGAGGCCGTGGGACTGGGCAGGACCCCGTACCGAAACCCATGGTCGGCCGCGGTAACCGGCGAGCAGAATATCGTCAACGAGGCCCTCAACGCCGTCGGTCTGCACGGGTGGGGGAATCGATCATGCGTTCACCTTTCCGGTGGTGAACGTCACCGGGTAGTCCTCGCCCGCGCGTTGGCGCAGCGAACTCCGGTACTCGTCCTCGACGAGCCCACCAACCACCTCGACGCAGCGTGGCGGCTGAGATTCATGCAGATTCTCGATGATCTGCAATGCACGGTCGTCGCGGCAATGCACGACCTTGACTTGGTGCTGCGACATTTCGATGCGGTCGCAGTCGTAGCCGGCGGCGGGGTGTACGCCCACGGGCCACCCACCAAGGTCCTCGACTCAGCCCTTCTGCGGCAGGTCTTCGGCGTAGCCGGCGACATCATTGTCCATCCCACAACCGGACATTCCCATCTCCTGCTCACCCATGCCCACCCGGCACCGAACCCATCATGAGGACTACGACAGTGGCACAGAAACCTTTGACGCACAAAGCAAGTCGACCCTTAGTCATGCTGGCTGTCTCCACAGTCATAGCCGGGGTGACCGCGGCGTGCTCGGCGGGGGCCGATATGTCGGCGACGGCCGACACTGTGACGGTAACCAACTGCGGTGAACAGGTCTCCTATGAGCAGCCGCTTGACCGGTTGTTCGTTAATGATGGAGGAATGATTGCGATCGCCTTGGCTGCCGGTGCCCGTGATCAGATGACTGCGGTCAGCTCCATGAGCCGCGACGCCGCGGTGCTCCGGCTCAAATACGGTTCCCAGATAGACGGTCTCAACGAGGTGGCACCAGAGCAGCCGACACTCGAGAACATTGTCGCCGCCAAACCGCAGGTACTCTTCGCCGGATACAACTACGGCATGGGCGAAGAACGGGGGATTACCCCCGAAATCCTTGCGACGCACGATATTGCCGTCTACCAGTTATCCGAAGCATGCCAACAAGTCGACGGGCAGCCGATCCGCGGCACCATGGATCCATGGGTCGCGCTCGATACCGATCTCCGCAACATCGGAACCCTCACAGGACACTCCGACACAGGGTCTCAAGCAGCCGACGACATCGCCGCCCGGCTGGAAACCTTACGTGGCGCGCCGCAGGCCGAGACAAAGCCGACCATCTTCGTGTTCGATAGCGGCACCGACACCGTGTTCTCCTCCGGCGCCTTCGGCGGGCCACAGGGAATCATTGACGCTGCCGGAGCACGTAACGCCACCGAAGACGTTCAAGACACGTGGACAACCGTGAGCTGGGAGCGGATCACCACCGCAGATCCCGACGTTATCGTCTTCGTTGACTACCCCGGCCAGACCGTCGAGGAGAAGATTGCGGCCCTTCGAAGCAACCCCGCCAGTCGCAATCTCAAAGCGGTCCGCGAAAGCCGGTTCATCAACCTTCCCTACGCCATGTGGGTCTCCAGCCCGCTGAACATCGACGCCGCAGAGATCCTGCGGTCTGTCCTCGAAAAGCACCACCTCGTACCGCAGTCCGGTATCAAGCCGACCCTGGACGCGACACGACTCAATCTCGCAGGAAACAACTGGCTGCTGGAGTGATCACTGGCGCTGATCACTGAGGTTGTCGGGCGTACCCGAAAGTGAACTCACGCAACAGCGTGCCGATGGTCGAGGGTGCGTACACGTCGCCGAAGAGGGTCTTCATCCCGCCCGAGCGCACGATGTCGAGGTCGTCGATACTGTCGGCACCGGCGCACGACCCGGCGATCAGCGTGGTCCATCGTCGAAGACCGCCGACTACGCGGCAAACCTGTGCGATAGTTCCATCCGCGGCGCTCGAATTCGCTGTGCCCGTGTTGAACTTAGCCGGCTCGGCGGGCGGGTGCGGTCGCTCAACAATCGACACCGTCGCTGTGGACGATCGGCCGGTGCTCCAGTCGCGGTGCTGCAGCGACGGCGCTTCGCCAAGACGCATGCCCGTCTCGGCAAGGACAGCCCACAGCTGCAGGTAGCGAAGATCACCGGTCCACTCTGCCGCCTCGGAAGAAGACAGCTTCCTCATCGAGAAGGTCGGCGACGACCTCGGGGCTGAGAATGGGGTCGTGGCCAAGACGGCATGGAGTCGCAGGCGAACGGTGTTTTCGGCAACCGCAGGCTGGGGCCGCAACAACGGAACGTTGGGCTCGAGGTCGTTGTGTCGGACCGCCGCCAAGAAGCTGCCGCAGTCGCGGATCTGGACGGTATCCTAGGACTTTGAGGTCTTCTCCAGGAATGTCCACCACTGAGCAAGGCCCCGCGGTTCGCCAACCATCCCGCCAATCTGATCGCGGTCGACGGCCCGACCAATCAGTTCAAGGGCGACAAGGAGCCGGCTTTCTGGATGCCGTCCAATGCGGCGTTTCCACTGTCAGTACGCCATGCAGTTCAACGCGGTTCTGCGCGGCTACCGGCTGCCGGTCGACGCGCCGTCCGCCCCGGTGCTCAGGACCGCCGCCGAGACCTGCCCGGTGGGATGATCTGACGCGGTCATTCGAGCAGGCCCTGGCCCAGGTAGCCGCCTTCGGTCACACCGGGCAGGATGGCGAACACCGCCGATCCGATGGTCGTGATCCACCGGTTGAGGGCATCGGCCTGTGCCAGCCGTTGCTGCACCGGCGTGAACTGTGTGGCCGGGTGGCGCTGATACGCCGCGAAGATCAAACCGGAGTCGGTGGTGATGCCGGTCGTCGGTGGGTCGTCGTAGTTGTAGGCCCTCCGAAGAAAACGCTCGCCGTCGGAGCGGTGCCGGGCCAACGCGATGTGCGAGTTCGGCGGGATGACCGGTATCCCGTTCACCGACCGACTCAAGTCGGGTTCGTCGAACTCGTCGACCCCGGTCAGTGGTGCCCCGGTGTCGAGACGTCGGCCCACCGTCAACTCCTTGCTGCTGCGGTCCATTTCGTCCCAGGTGTCCAGCTCGGCGCGGATCCGGCGGAGCACCAGGACGGTTCCGCCCGCGAACCACGGCTGGGTTGCGCCGTCGTCCCAGACGAGTCGGTCGAACTCGGCATCGTCGCGCAGGTTGGCGGTCCCGTCGACCTGTCCCATCAGATTGCGCATTGTCGCGCCCGACGTGTCTGCTCCCCGTGCGGTGCGGAATCCGCCTTGCCGCCAGCGCTGCACGGTCATGCTCCGGACGTTCTTCAGCAGAACCCGGGCGGTGTGAGCGACCGCGAGCGGGTCGTCTGCGCAGATCTGCAACAGTAAATCGCCGCCGCACCAGCGTGGTTCGAGCCGGTCGGTGCCAAACCTCGGCAGCTCGAGGACGGTGTCGGGGCGACGATGGGCCAACCCGATCCGTTCGAAGGTGTGCGACCCGATGCCGACGGTGACGGTCAGTCGCGAAGGCCGTTGTGCGAGTTCGGGTTCGGTGTCGGCCACCGCGGGCCGGCCGGCGGTCAGGCGCTCGGCGTCGGAGCTCCACAGTTTGAGAATCGCCGTGAGAGTCTCACGCGGGCTGCGGGTGGCGCTCGGCGCGAGGTCGAGGGCGACGAACAGCCCGTGGGCCTGCGCTGCAGTGCGGACCCCGGCCTGGTGTGGACCGTGGAACGCTTCGCGGTCGGTTCCGAAGCCGGTCGGCGCCGGCGATTCGGCGGCCGCGCACCGGGTGAGCGCCGGGATCGCCGCCAGGGCGGCGCCCCCGGTGAGGAGGCGCCGCCGGCTGACGGTCGGTCCAGGCTCAGCCATCACCATGACCATCAGGATGACCATCAGAATGACCATCAGCATGATCATGGTCGTGGGCCTCGGGCGCGTATTCCTCATTGCCCCCGGCGAAGTCCCGGATCTGGGCGGTGACCGGCAGGGTCGACCCGTCTTCGAACATGACCGTCAGTGCGACATCGGCTCCCGGCTGCAGCGGCTCGGTCAGGTCCATCAGCATCAGGTGATCACCGCCGGGCGCCAGTTCGTGGCTCCCGTGGGGTGCGACGATCAGGCCGCCGTCCTTGGGCCGCATCATCTTTGCACCGCTTCCGTCCGGTGTCACCTCATGGATTTCGACGCGTGCGGCAACCGGCGACTCACCGCCGACCACCCGCACGTCGCTCTCACCATCGTTGGTGAGCGTTCCGAAGACGGCGGTCATCCCCGACTCGGCGGCGACCGCCCACGGGTCCTCCAGAGTCACCGACGCAGCCATCGGCACGGTGCTCTGCTGTGGCGCGGACGTGCACGCGGCCAATGCGGCCAGGATCACGATGGCGGTGACTGTGCGCGCGATGGCGGTAAGTGTGACCGGCACGGGGGTGACCTTGCTCGAGGTGTCAGACATGTTCTTGTGCCTTTCGTCGTTTGACGGCGCCGATTCCCAGATCGACGACCACGAACACTGCGAGGGTCAGTCCCAGCAGTGGGAGGAACCAGCCGACGGCGACTGCGGTCGCGACCACGGCGGCCATCGCGGGTCGCGGGAGGCGCCGGAAGCCGCCGCGAACGGGTGCGCGGCCCACCGCCCAGTGCGAGCCCCGGGTCGGTCTGCGCTGCCACCACATCCGGTACCCGCGGACGATCACCGTCAGCAGACCGACGGCCACCCCGGCCAGCAGCAGTTGGTTGAGCAATCCGAACAGGAATCCCATGTGGCCGCGGATTCCCCAGTCGGCGAGCTTGGCGACCAGTGAATAGTCGCGCCAATAATCGATGCTCGCGGTGACCTTCATGCCGTCCGGGTCGACGACCGCCGAGTCGGTGGTCAGGCGAAATGCCTTGTCGAGTTCGCTCACCACGATCCCCTGGCCGGCCGCCGCGGGAGTGCTGAGCTCTACCGGCATCTGCACGCCCGCACGTGCGGCGGCGTCCAGCACGGCGTCGTAGTCGACCGACGCCTGGTCCGGTGCGGCATGGGGGTCCACGGATGTGCCGTGCCCGGCGTGAGCGCCGGCACCGGGCAGCGCGCTGTCCAGTTGCGGGCGTTGCCAATTCATCGCCGCCCGAATATCGCCGACATGGGCCCCGGCGTAGGTGGACCAGGTGATGCCGGTGGCCGACAGGAACAGCAGGCCCGCCAGCAGCCACACTCCGGTGACGCCGTGCCAGTTCAGCGTTCGCGCTCGTCCGCTGACGCTGCGGTCCAGCGTGACGATCCGTCCGGTGCGGCCGCGGCGCCGGTCGCCTGCGGCCTTGACCACCCACAGGTACAGGCCGCCCAGTGCCACCACCCACAGCCAGGATGCGGCGATCTCGCTGTAGATCCGGCCGGGCTCACCGAGATTGAGATGCCGGTGCAACCCGTCCAGCCACGTGCTCAACGGAAGGTAGCCGAACCAGGTCGCTTCATCGCCGAGGACGCGGCCGGTGTAGGGGTCCACGAACACCGCGCGCGAGGACTCCTCGTCGAGACTGGGGTCGGCGAAGTAGATGCGGGTGGACTCGTCGGGGGACGCCGCCGGTCGCATCCCGGTCATGGAGAGGTCCGGGAATGCGGCCCCGGCGGCCGCGGACTGGACGCCCAACGGCAGCGGGCGCCCATCGGGTTCGACGAAGAGAATGTCGTTGTAGACCACTCTCTCCAGGGTCGGCGCCAGCGCGTACAGCCCCCCGGTGACGGCGGCGACCACGAGGAAGGGTGCCACCAGGACACCGGCGTAGAAGTGCAGCCGGACCACCAGGGCGCGCCAGCGGTTCTTCGGGATCGCCTGTGGTGGGCCGTGATCGGCACGCGGCGACAGGTGTTCGAGACGAGAGGAGGGGTCGAGGGTGTCCTCGGGGAGGGTCATGGGGTGAGACCTTTGTCAGTCGTTGCGACGCTGGATCGCCGTCCGCGCACACGCGCGACGGCACGATGCCCGACCCCGTCGGCGTGCGAGCACGCGCGGAGTCGAGGCGATGTGAAGAAGGTGAAGGGAAAGACCGTCAGGCGGTCGCAACCGCGGGCGGGGGAGCGCGCATCCCCAGCCCGGTGGCCAGAACAGGCCGGGCGACAACGATGGTGGTGCTACGGCGGGCGGCTCGCGGAGCCGGCCGCATCATCCGGCGGGTGAACAGCCGCAACCAGCACAACACCGAGATGCAGACGAGGTAGAGGTACTCCACGGCGGCGATCGCCGCACCGAGAAGTATGGCGGCCAGCGCATGGGCGGCGACCATCGCCGGCGCGGCGGTGAACTCACCCCCTCCGTGATGGTGGCCGGTCACGGTGAGCGCGACGTGACCGAGAGCCTGTGCGATACCCAGTGCGGCCGTGGTGGCGGCCCACTGTGCGGTGCGGCCCTCGACATCGACGACCGCCGAGAGCGCCCCGACGGTCGCGCACAGCAGCAGGGCGAGGACCAGGGCACCACCGCCGGGAAGCGCGCCGCCGGCAGCGGCGTGTGCGCCGAGTGTCAACGCAGCCGAGCACGCCCCGACCAGGGCGCCGCGCACCCGGCGGGCACGCGTCTTCGGCGTACGCATGGGGCGAACCCTACCGCTTGGCTACTACAGAACCTAGTAGAACCGGCGGGAACCGGGTGCCGCGGGCAAGAAGGCCTGGTCCGGGCCCGGCGAACCGCTCAGGAGCCGGTATGTGTCTCCGGGTCGGGCCGAAACCGCGTGCCGTCGTCGAGTCCGTTGAGGGTGGCCATCTGGTCGTCGGTCAGCTCGAAGCCGAACACGTCGAAATTGGAGGCGATGCGCTCCGGCGACGACGAGCGGGGAATGACGACGTTGCCCAGTTGCACGCTCCACCGGATCAGCACCTGCGCCGGCGTCCGGTCGTGGGCTTCGGCGATCTGGGTGACCGCGGAGTTGGCCAGCAGGCTCCCCACCCCGAGGGGCCCGTAAGCCTCGGTGACGATGCCGTGTTCGGCGTTGACCGCCCGCAACTCGGCCTGGTTGAGCAATGGATGCAACTCGATCTGGTTGACCGCGGGGGTGAAGAAGGACAGATTGATGACATCGTCGAGGTGCTGGGCGTGGAAGTTGCTGACGCCGATCGAGCGGGTCAGGCCCACCTCCCTGGACTTCATCATCCCGCCCCAGGTGTCGACGTACTTACCCTGCTCGCCCGCGGGCCAATGGATGAGATAGAGGTCCACGTACTCCAGTCCGAGGCGCTCCAGGCTCGCCTTGATGGCGTCCTGCGACGACTGGAAGCCGAGTTCGGCGGTCGCGAGCTTGGTGGTGATGAACAACTCGTCGCGGGGGACGCCGGACTGGGCGACGGCGCGGCCGACAGCCGCTTCGTTCCCATAGGCGGCCGCCGTGTCGATCAGCCGGTACCCGGCGTTCAACGCGGCCAGCACGGCCTGCTCGGTCTCGGCGTCCGACAACTCGCCCACACCGAGCCCGATGACCGGCATGGTGTTGTCGTCGTTGAGTGTGACGGTGGGGATGGCTGCCGCCGACGTCATGTCACCTTCTTTTCTGAAGTGGAATGCTGGCGAAGACTATATTGCCGCCACCTGGCCGGGCCTAATCAGCGCCACACGCAAAAGGAGTAGTAGTGACCGAAACCGTCACACCTGGCACCCCTAAGAGTTCCCCGCAACCCCCGGCGGGCCGCAAAGCCGGCGCCACCGAGGTGCTGGCCAACAAGATCGCGGGAGTCACGCTGCGGGGGATGCCGCGGATTCCCGCACCGGTGAAACGACTGCTCGTGGGTGGCCGGTCGATCACGATCGACGGCAACACGCTCGACCCCACTCTGCACCTGATGCTCACCGGCCAGCAGTTGCTCGGGCTCGACGGCCTGGTCGCCGACGACGACCATGTCGCCGCCCGCGAGCAGCTCGAAGCGCTGGCGGGCAGTTTCGCCAAGCGCATCCCGGTCGCGGGCGTGCGTGACCTCACCGTCGCCGGGGCGGCCGGTCCGATCGGCGCCCGGCATTACCGCACCGATGAGCCCGACGCTGCGCTGCTGGTCTTCTACCACGGCGGCGGGCACGTGATCGGCAGCATCGACAGCCACGACGACCTGTGCCGCGAGATCTGCCGTTCCGGCGGTGTGCACGTGCTTTCGGTGGATTACCGACTCGCGCCCGAGCATCCGGCGCCGGCTGCCGCCGAGGATGCCTACGCCGCCTATCTGTGGGCCGTAGAGCACGCCGCCGCGCTGGGCGCCGACCCGCTACGGGTGGCCGTCGGCGGGGACAGCGCAGGCGGGAACCTGGCCGCGCTGGTGGCGCTGCGGGCCCGTGACGAGAACGCCGCCGGGCCGGCGCTGCAGTTGCTGCTCTATCCGGTGACCCACTACCACGCCGAAACCCGATCCAGGACGTTGTTCGCCCGCGGGTTCTTCCTGACCCAGCGCGACATCGACTGGTTCCGGGCGCGCTATCTGGACCGCGCACCGCTCGGGCCCGACGACCCGCGGGTGTCACCGCTGCTGGCCGCGGATCACTCGCAGCTGGCGCCGGCATTGGTGGTGACCGCCGGGTTCGATCCGCTGCGCGACGAGGGCAGGCAGTACGCCGACGCCATGCGCGCCGCGGGGACACCGGTCGACTACCGCGAGTACGGCTCGCTGGTCCATGGCTTCGCGAATTTCTTCCCGCTCGGAGGTGCCAGCGCCACCGCGACCGTCGACTTCATCTCCGCGATGCGCGCACATCTGACCCGCGTGGGCTAATCACCGGTCTCGACGCCGGTACTCTGTGACCCGTGGCCACCAAACCCAAGAAGAACGCGCGCTACGACCTGAAGGCAGCCGACCGTAAGCGCAACCTGCTCGTCCAGATCGGTCTGACCGCTGTCGTCGTCGTCTTCGCGGTCAGCTTGGTGCTCTACATCGTGCTCTCGGCCGACGACAAGCCCACCGCGGGCGAGTCGCAGGCCATCCGGGTCGAGTCCACCAGTGTGATCAAGAAGGAAGGCACCGACGAGCCCAAGGTCGTGCTGAGCATGTACGAGGACTTCCTCTGCCCGCACTGTGGCGCGTTCGAGCAGCAGTTCGGGCCCACGATCTCCCAGCTCATCGACTCCGGCGCGGTCGCGGCCGACTACTACATGGTGGGCATCCTGAACCGGCCGCAGAACCAGAACTACCCGTCCCGGGCCGGCGGGGCCGCGTACTGCGTCGCCGACGAATCGACCGACGCGTTCCGCAGGTTCCACGCCGCGCTGTACGCGCAGCAGCCCGGTGAGGTCGGTTCGGTCTATCCGGACAACGCCCGCCTCATCGAGTTGGCCCGGCAGTCCGGGGCGTCCGGCTCGGTGCCCGAGTGCATCAACAGGGGCACCTACGTCGACATGGTGGCGGGGCTGGCCTCGGCGACCGGTATCCAGTCCACGCCGTCGGTGCGCATCAACGGCGAGGATTACCAGTACAGCACCCCGCAGGCGCTGGTCGACAAGGTCAGGGAGATCGTCGGCGACGTTCCCGGTCTGGAAGTTGCGCCGCCCGCTCCGGCGCCGCAACCGGCCCCGGCGTCATGACCGTCACCGCGACCGGTCCGGTCGAGCATGCCGACCGTCCGGCGCAGGATCCGGCGCGTGTCGCGGTGCCGCGCAGCAGCGCGTGGTGGGTGCTCGTCGCCGGTGTGGTCGGGCTGGCCGCGGCGCTGACGCTGACGATCGAGAAGATCGAACTGCTCATCAACCCGGACTACGTGCCGACCTGCAGCATCAACCCGGTCCTGTCCTGCGGTTCGGTGATGATCACCCCGCAGGCGTCACTGTTCGGCTTCCCCAACCCGCTGATCGGCATCGTGGCGTTTTCGGTCGTGCTGGTGACCGGCGTGCTGGCGGTGTCGAAGGTGAACCTGCCGCGGTGGTATTGGGCCGGACTGGCCGCAGGCACGCTGTTGGGCACGGTGTTCGTGCACTGGTTGATCTTCCAGAGCCTGTACCGCATCGGCGCGCTGTGCCCGTACTGCATGGTGGTGTGGGCGGTGACCGTCCCACTGATGGTGGTCGCGGCCTCGATCGCCATCCAGCCCCAGCGCAGCGCAAGCGCGGTGCTCAGGACCATTCACACCTGGCGATGGTCGCTGGTGACCCTGTGGTTCACCGGCGTCCTACTGCTGATTCTCGAGCGCTTCTGGAACTACTGGTCCACGCTGTTCTGACCGGCCGGGCCCACTGCGGACACACCCCGGTCGGCTGCGGTGAGACCGACCGGCGAGGTTAAGGTGAACCGTGGCCGGTCAGATCTCCAAAGTGCTCGTCGCCAACCGTGGTGAGATTGCGATCCGCGCGTTCCGCGCCGCCTACGAGATGGGCATCGCGACCGTTGCGGTCTACCCCTACGAGGATCGCAATTCCCTGCACCGCCTCAAGGCCGACGAGTCCTATCAGATCGGCGACATGGGCCACCCCGTGCGCGCATACCTGTCGGTGGACGAGATCATGCGGGTGGCCGTCGAGGCCGGCTGCGATGCGGTGTACCCGGGCTACGGGTTCCTCTCCGAGAATCCGGAGTTGGCGGCCGCCTGCGCACGCGCCGGGATCACATTCGTCGGGCCGAGCTCCGCTGTCCTGGAACTGACCGGAAACAAATCGCGGGCACTGGAGGCGGCCCGGGCGGCGGGGCTTCCGGTGCTGAGATCGTCGGCGCCCTCGGCGTCCGTCGACACCCTCGTCGAGGCTGCGCGCGACATGGATTTCCCGGTCTTCGTCAAAGCCGTGTCGGGCGGTGGCGGTCGCGGTATGCGCCGGGTCGCCGACCGCGCCGGCCTCGCCGAGGCGGTGGAGGCGGCCAGTCGCGAGGCCGAATCGGCCTTCGGGGATCCGAACGTCTATCTCGAGCAGGCGGTGCTCAATCCCCGCCACATCGAGGTGCAGATCCTCGCCGACAACGACGGCAACGTGATGCACCTGTTCGAACGCGACTGCAGCGTGCAGCGCCGTCACCAGAAGGTCATCGAACTCGCCCCGGCGCCCAACCTGCCGCCGGAGTTGCGGCAGCGGATCTGTGACGACGCCGTCGCGTTCGCCCGCGAGATCGACTACTCCTGCGCGGGCACCGTGGAGTTCCTGCTCGACGAACGCGGGCACCACGTGTTCATCGAATGCAACCCCCGCATCCAGGTCGAGCACACCGTCACCGAGGAGATCACCGATGTCGACCTGGTGTCCAGCCAGCTGCGCATCGCCTCGGGGGAGACGCTGAGCGACCTGGGGCTGAGCCAGGAGTCGTTGGTCATCCGCGGAGCGGCCATGCAGTGCAGGATCACCACCGAGGATCCGGCCAACGGGTTCCGGCCCGACACCGGACGCATCACGGCCTACCGGTCGCCCGGTGGTGCGGGTATCCGTCTGGACGGCGGCGCGCACCTGGGTGCCGAGATCGGCGCACATTTCGACTCGATGCTGGTCAAACTCACCTGCCGGGGCCGCGATTTCGGTACCGCGGTGGCCCGTGCGCATCGGGCGTTGGCAGAGTTCCGGGTACGCGGTGTGTCGACGAACATCCCGTTCCTGCAGGCGGTCGTCGACGACCCCGATTTCCGGGCCGGACGGATCACCACGTCGTTCATCGACGAGCGGCCCTATCTGCTGACGGCGCGCTCACCGGCCGACCGCGGCACCAAGATCCTGAACTATCTGGCCGATGTGACGGTGAACCAGCCGCATGGACCGCGTCCGTCGACGGTGTACCCCCACGACAAGCTGCCCCCGACCGACCTCGACGCGATGCCGCCGCGCGGCAGCAAGCACCTGCTCTCCGAGGTGGGGCCCGAGGGGTTCGCCCGCTGGATGCGCGAGTCGAAAGCGGTGGGTGTCACCGACACCACGTTCCGCGACGCCCATCAATCGTTGCTGGCCACCAGGATTCGGACGTCGGGCCTGTTGATGGTGGCGCCGTATCTGGCGCGGTTGACACCGCAGCTGCTCTCGATCGAGTGCTGGGGTGGCGCGACCTACGATGTCGCACTGCGCTTTCTCAAGGAAGACCCGTGGGAGCGGTTGGCCGCGCTGCGTGAGGCGGTACCCAACATCTGCCTGCAGATGCTGCTGCGCGGCCGCAACACGGTCGGCTACACGCCGTATCCGGAGTCGGTGACCCACGCGTTCGTCCAGGAGGCCACCGCGACCGGCATCGACATCTACCGGATCTTCGACGCGCTCAACAATGTCGAATCGATGCGCCCGGCCATCGACGCGGTGCGCGACACGGGCACCGCCGTGGCCGAAGTGGCGATGTCCTACACCGGGGACCTGTCCGACCCCGGCGAGAACCTCTACACCCTGGACTACTACCTCAAGCTCGCCGAACAGATCGTGGACGCCGGCGCCCACGTGCTCGCCATCAAGGACATGGCGGGGCTGCTGCGTCCGCAGGCGGCGTCCGCGCTCGTCGGCGCGCTGCGCAGCCGCTTCGACCTGCCCGTGCACGTTCACACCCACGACACCCCCGGGGGGCAGCTGGCGACCTATCTGGCCGCCTGGCAGGCCGGTGCCAGCGCGGTCGACGGTGCCTCGGCCCCGCTGGCCGGGACGACGAGCCAACCCGCGTTGAGCTCGATCGTGGCGGCCACCGCCCACACCGAGTTCGACACCGGGTTGTCGCTGGCCGCGGTCTGCGATCTGGAGCCGTACTGGGAGGCGCTGCGCAAGGTGTACGCCCCCTTCGATGTCGCCGCCGCCGGCCCTCCGACGCCGACCGGGCGGGTATACCGGCACGAGATCCCGGGCGGTCAGCTGTCGAATCTGCGGCAGCAGGCCATCGCGTTGGGTCTGGGGGACCGCTTCGAAGAGATCGAGGCGAGCTACGCGGGGGCCGACCGGATCCTGGGGCGGCTGGTCAAGGTGACGCCGTCGTCGAAGGTGGTCGGCGATCTGGCGCTTGCGCTCGTCGGAGCCGGCGTCTCCGCCGACGAATTCGCCGAGGACCCCGGACGTTTCGACATCCCGGATTCGGTGATCGGGTTTCTGCGTGGTGAGTTGGGAGACCCGCCGGGGGGCTGGCCGGAACCCCTGCGCTCCAAAGCTCTGGCCGGCCGCGCCCCGGCCAAACCCCAGACCGAGCTGCGGCCCGAGGACACTCGGGCGCTGGCCGAGGCCGGGGCGACCCGTCAGGCAACCCTCAACCGGCTGCTGTTCCCCGGTCCGACAAAGGAGTTCGAGGCTCACCGGGAACTCTACGGTGACACGTCGAGCCTGTCAGCCAACCAGTTCTTCTACGGTCTGCGTCACGGCGACGAGCATCGCGTCACCCTGGAACGCGGTGTGGAACTGCTCATCGGGCTCGAAGCGATCTCCGACGCCGATGAGCGGGGCATGCGCACGGTGATGTGCATCATCAACGGCCAGCTGCGGCCGGTGACGGTTCGCGACCGCCATATCGCCAGCGATGTGCCCGTCGCCGAGAAAGCCGACCGCACCAATCCGGATCACGTGGCGGCACCGTTCGCCGGTGTGGTCACCGTCAGTGTCGAGGAGGGCGCTCACGTCGACGCCGGCCAGACCATCGCCACGATCGAGGCGATGAAGATGGAGGCCGCGATCACCGCCCCCAAGGCCGGCACGGTCGGCCGCATCGCCGTCGCGGCCACCGCGCAGGTCGAAGGTGGTGATCTGCTGGTGGTGATCGGTTCGGCGGGTGACGGACAGCGCCCGGGGGTGGGGGAGAGCGAAACGACCGGGGACCCGTCCTGACCCGGATCGTTGCCGGCGCGCTGGGCGGCCGTCGAATCGCGGTGCCGCAGAGTAGATCCGGGCGCGGAACCCGACCGACGACCGACCGGGTGCGCGAATCGTTGTTCAACGTTCTGGCGGCGCGCATCGACTTCACCGGTATCCGTGTGCTCGACCTCTACGCGGGTTCGGGTGCGCTGGGGTTGGAGGCCCTCTCGCGCGGTGCGGCTGACGCAGTGTTCGTCGAGGTGGATGTCAAGGCTGTCGCGGTGATCGAGCGCAACATCGCCGCGCTGGGTGCAGTGGGGGCCAGCGTCCGGCGCGGTTCGGTGGCCTCGGTGCTCGCCGGCGGGACCACGCATCCGGTGGATTTGGTGCTCGCCGACCCGCCCTACGAGGTCGACGACGCCCAGGTGGGCGCGATGGTCGAGACGCTGGTCGCCGGTGGCTGGGCGGCGTCGGGGTGCGTGGCGGTCGTGGAGCGCCCGGCGGCGGCTCGCGAGATCGGCTGGCCGCCGGGCTGGTCGGCGTGGAAGTCCCGCCGCTATGGGGACACCCGGGTGGAGTTCGCGCAGCGCTGCTAGCGTCGACCGTCATGAGTGGAGCGGTGTGCCCGGGGTCCTTCGATCCGGTGACCCTCGGTCACATCGACATCTTCGAACGGGCGGCCGCGCAGTTCGACGAGGTCGTCATCGCGGTGATGGTGAATCCGAACAAGTCCGGCTTGTTCACCCATCAGGAGCGCATCGCCCTCATCGAGGAGTCGACGACACATCTGCCGAATCTGCGGGTCGAGTCGGGGCAGGGCCTCATCGTGGACTTCGTCAAGCAGCGCGGGCTGACCGCGATCGTCAAGGGACTGCGGACCGGCACCGATTTCGAGTACGAGCTGCAGATGGCTCAGATGAACAAGCACATCGCCGGGGTCGACACGTTCTTCGTGGCCACCACTCCGCGCTATTCGTTCGTGTCCTCGTCGCTGGCCAAGGAGGTGGCGATGCTCGGTGGCGATGTCTCGCAACTGCTCCCGGCTCCGGTCAACGAGCGGCTGCGGGACAAACTGGCCCGGCAAGATTGAAGTGGTCGGGCGAGGGTATCCGCGGAGCACCGGCGCTCAGCCCTGGTCGCCGAATTCCGTATCCGCCCGACGGAGGTGCCGACCGTGCCCGAGACATTCGTCCAATCCACCGACGACGTCGTCGCGTTTCTGAAGGACCAGCACAATCTGATCAAGGACATGTTCGACGATGTGCTCTACGCCTCGGAGCCGAAGGCGCGTGCGAAGGCGTTCACCGATCTTCGCCAGCTGCTGGCCGTGCACGAGACCGCCGAGGAGATGGTGGTGCATCCACGGGTGCGGCGTGAGGTGCCGGCCGGCGACGAGATCGTCGACGCGCGACTCCGCGAGGAACACGCCGCCAAGGAGCAACTCGTCGCGCTGGAGAATCTGGACATCGAGTCCGAGGAGTTCATCGCCGAGTTGACGGTGTTCCGGGACGCCGTGCTCGAACACGCCGAGCGCGAGGAGACCGAGGAGTTCACCAGGCTCACGCGCGAACTGGACGCCGACGAACTCAAGCGGCTGGCCGGTGCGGTGCGCGCGGCCGAGGCCATCGCCCCCACCCGTCCGCATCCGGGCGTCGAATCGGCCACCCTGAACTTCGCGGTCGGGCCGTTCGCGTCCATGCTCGACCGTGCCCGGGACGCGATCGGGGCTGCGCTGCGCTGATGGTGGCCACCCGAGCGGCGGGTTGACATAATCGACGTCAGGCAGCTGCCAGTCGCGCTTGTCTGTCACGCGGTGGGCGACACACCGGGCACGGAAGCCCAGTCACAGGCGTAACACCAGGCACACTGGTCACTAACAACTACGCCTGGAAGGTGTCGCCGTGTACCGAGTGTTCGAAGCTCTCGATGAATTGGGTGCGATCGTCGAAGAAGCCCGCGGTGTGCCGATGACGGCAGGTTGCGTGGTGCCCCGCGGGGACGTCCTGGAACTCATCGACGACATCAAGGATGCGATTCCCGGCGAACTCGACGACGCGCAGGACGTTCTCGACGCGCGTGATTCGCTGCTGCGCGAGGCCAAGGAGCACGCCGACTCGACGGTCTCGACCGCCAACGCCGAGGCCGACTCGATGGTCAATCACGCCAGGTCCGAGGCGGATCGGCTGCTCGCTGACGCAAAGGCGCAGGCCGATCGCATGGTCGCCGAGGCCCGCCAGCACAGCGAACGGATGGTCGTCGAGGCTCGCGAGGAGGCCTCCCGCATCGCGGCGACGGCCAAACGCGAATACGAGGCGGCGACGGGACGCGCCAAGTCCGAAGCCGATCGGTTGATCGAGAGCGGCAACCTGGCCTACGAGAAGGCTGTCCAGGAGGGCATCAAGGAGCAGCAGCGACTCGTCTCGCAGACCGAGGTGGTCGCGACCGCCACCGCCGAGGCGACCCGGATGATCGACTCCGCGCACGCGGAGGCCGACCGGCTGCGCGGTGAGTGCGACATCTATGTCGACAGCAAGCTCGCGGAGTTCGAGGACTTCCTCAACGGCACGCTGCGATCGGTGGGGCGCGGTCGCCATCAGCTGCGGACCGCCGCAGGTACGCACGACTACGCGGCCCGGTAGGCAGCGTCGGTTCCTGGGAGGGCCACCGTACGATACGTGCATGGCGACGTACGTCAACGCGGCGGCGCACCGGGGTTCACGGTCGTCGCTGGTGATCGACATCTCGCGACTCGGGCGGCGTCCGGGGTCGATGATCACCGTCCACGAGACGGTCCCGAGTCCGGCGCGGATGGGTGTCGAGCTCATCGCGGTGGCCCAGGGGGCCCCACTTGAGCTCGATCTGCGCCTGGAGTCGGTCTCGGAAGGGGTGCTGGTCACCGGGACGGTGTCCGCCCCGACCACCGGTGAGTGCGCGCGCTGCCTCACCCCGGTCGACGGCCACGTCGAAATCGATCTGACCGAGCTGTTCGCGTATCCCGACAGCACCACCGAGGAGACGACCGAGGCCGACGAAGTGCCTCGGGTGGGACGCGACCGGGGCGGTGAGACGGTCGACCTCGAGCAGTCCGTCATCGACGCGATCGGCCTGGTGCTCCCGTTCTCGCCCGTCTGTGGCGTCGATTGCCTCGGACTGTGCCCCGAGTGCGGCGTGCGGCTCGCCGACGCCGAGCCCGGCCATCAGCACGAGCGGATCGACCCCCGGTGGGCCAAGCTGGCGCAGCTGCGCGAGCAGACCGCCGACACTCACGAACGGGGCGCCGGGCCTGGCGAGCAGGGCGCCGGAGACGACTCGTGACGGCCGACCGTGCGCTTCTGCTCGAAGCGCTCGGTGTCGATCTGCCCGCCGAACTGCTCACCATCGCGCTCACCCACCGCAGCTACTCCTACGAGAACGGTGGGGTACCCACCAACGAGCGCCTCGAGTTCCTCGGCGACTCGGTCCTGGGCCTGACCATCACCGAGGAGCTCTACCACCGTCACCCTGACCGCTCCGAAGGCGACCTGGCCAAGCTGCGCGCCAGCATCGTCAACACCCAGGCCCTGGCCGACGTGGGCCGCAATCTGACCGTCCACGGGTTGGGCGCCTACCTGTTGCTGGGCCGGGGCGAAGAGAATTCCGGCGGTGCCGACAAGTCCTCGATTCTGGCAGACGGAGTCGAATCACTTTTGGGCGCAATCTATCTGGAGCACGGTGTGCAGGTGGCCCGCGAGGTGATCCTGCGGCTGTTCGGCGAATTGCTCGACACCGCCCCGACACTGGGTGCGGGCTTGGACTGGAAGAGCAGTCTGCAGGAGCTGACGGCATCGCAGGGGCTCGGGGCGCCCAACTATGTCGTGACGTCGTCCGGGCCCGACCACGACAAGGAGTTCACCGCGGTGGTGGTCATCGGCGAATCCGATCGCGGCCGAGGGATCGGTCGGACCAAGAAGGAAGCCGAGCTCAAGGCGGCCGCGGCGGCGTGGAACGCGCTCAGCGGTGACTGACCGGGATGCCTGAGCTCCCCGAGGTCGAGGTGGTCCGGCGCGGTCTGGCCGAGCACGTCACCGGCCGGACCATCACCGCGGTACGGGTGCATCATCCACGCGCGGTGCGCCGGCACGAGGCCGGTCCGGCCGATCTCACCGGCCGACTGCTCGACATGGGCATCACCGGCACGGGGCGGCGCGGCAAGTACCTGTGGCTGACACTGGCCGACGGGTCGGCGCTGGTGGTGCACCTGGGCATGAGTGGACAGATGCTGCTCGGAACGCCCGCGCCGGGAGCCGGACCGGCCACCGGCGGAAACGAGAGCCACCTGCGCATCGCAGCGCTGCTCGACGACGGCACCGCGCTGAGTTTCGTCGATCAGCGCACCTTCGGCGGCTGGATGGTCGCCGACCTCGTCGAGGTGGACGGCAGCCAGGTTCCGGCGCCGGTCGCCCACATCGCACGTGATCCGCTGGACCCGCGTTTCGACCGCGACGCAGTGGTGACGGTGTTGCGGCGCAAGCACTCCGAGATCAAGCGCCAGTTGCTGGACCAGACGGTGGTCTCGGGCATCGGCAACATCTATGCCGACGAGTCCCTGTGGCGCGCCAAAGTCAACGGTGCACGGATCGCCTCCGGGGTGTCGCGGGCGAAACTCACCGAGGTGCTCGATGCGGCCGCCGAGGTGATGTCCGACGCGCTCGGGCAGGGCGGCACGTCGTTCGACTCCCTCTACGTCAACGTCAACGGCGAGTCCGGCTACTTCGACCGATCCCTGGACGCCTACGGTCGCGAGGGGCAACCCTGCCGGCGGTGCGGCGCGATCATGCGACGGGACAAATTCATGAACCGCTCGTCGTTCTACTGTCCCCGCTGCCAGCCCCGGCCCCACGGTTAGATCCGCCGCCGGCGGTCACGGGTGCACCCGGTGGGTCGGCCCTGAGCCGGCGCGCAACGCCTCGGCAAGGCTGCCTCGGCAAAGCTGTGGAAACGGCAAGGCGGTAGAAATAGGGCGTGACCGAACTGTGGGTGGAGCGCACCGGCGTGCGTCGTTATACGGGGCGCAGCACGCGTGGCGCGGAGGTGCTGGTGGGCTCCGAGGACGTCGACGGAGTCTTCACACCAGGGGAGTTGATGAAGATCGCGTTGGCTGCCTGCAGCGGGATGTCGAGCGATCAGCCGCTGCGCCGGCGTCTCGGTGACGACTATCCGGCCACGATCAGGGTGTCCGGCCCGGCCGATCGCGAGCAGGAGCGCTACCCGCTGCTGACCGAGGTGCTCGAGGTCGAGCTGTCCGGATTGACCGACGAGGAGCGGGCCCGCCTGCTGACCGTGGTGGAGCGGGCAGTCGACCAGGTGTGCACAGTGGGACGGACGTTGAAGAGTGGCACAGAAGTGACTTTTGAGGTGAAAGATGTTGGATCGGAATGATGTCCGACTGACCGCATGGGTGCACGGCCAGGTCCAGGGGGTGGGTTTCCGCTGGTGGACTCGGTCACGGGCGCTCGAACTGGGCCTCACCGGGTTCGCCGCGAACAAGCCCGACGGCCGCGTGCAGGTCGTCGCGCAAGGGCCCCGGGATGCCTGCGAACGCCTCCTCGAGCTGCTCAACAGCGGTGACACCCCCGGGCACGTCGACACGGTGATCTGCGACTGGGGTGAACCCGCCGACGCGATCGCAGGCTTCACCGAGCGGTGACGATCCCGGCGGTAGGGTAACGCGTCATGCATCTGAAGAGTCTGACGCTGAAGGGCTTCAAGTCCTTCGCCTCACCGACGACTCTTCGCTTCGAACCGGGTATCACCTGCGTCGTCGGTCCCAACGGTTCCGGGAAATCCAACGTCGTGGACGCCCTCACCTGGGTGATGGGCGAGCAGGGCGCCAAGACGCTGCGCGGCGGCAAGATGGAGGACGTCATCTTCGCCGGCACGTCGTCGCGGGCGCCGCTGGGCCGGGCCGAGGTGACGCTGACGATCGACAACTCCGACAACGCGCTGCCCATCGAGTACTCCGAGGTGTCGATCACCCGGCGGATGTTCCGCGACGGAGCCGGTGAGTACGAGATCAACGGCAGCAGCTGTCGTCTGATGGATGTGCAGGAGTTGCTCAGCGATTCCGGCATCGGCCGCGAGATGCACGTCATCGTGGGGCAGGGCAAGCTCTCGGAGATCCTGGAGTCGCGGCCCGAGGACCGGCGCGCGTTCATCGAGGAGGCCGCGGGCGTCCTCAAACATCGCAAGCGCAAGGAAAAGGCGGTCCGCAAGCTGGACTCGATGTCGGCCAATCTGGCTCGGCTGACCGATCTGACGACCGAGCTGCGACGCCAGCTCAAACCGCTGGGCCGGCAGGCCGAGATGGCGCGTCGGGCGCAGACCATCCAGGCCGATCTCCGCGATGCACGGCTGCGCCTAGCCGCCGACGATCTGGTGACCCGCAAAGCGGAGTTCGACGACACCAACCAGGCCGAGACCACGCTGCGCCGCGAGCACGACGAGCTCACCGGGCGGCTGGAAGTCCGCACCGCCGAACTCGACGCCCACGAGCGGGCGGTACAGGATCTCAGCCTGCGTGCCGATGCCGCCCAACAGCGCTGGTTCCGGCTGTCGGCGCTGGCCGAACGGGTCGGCGCCACCGTGCGTATCGCCGCCGAACGGGCCCAGCACCTCGACGCCGAACCGGACTTCTCGGCCGGCCCCGACCCCGACGAGCTGGAGGCCCGGGCCGACGCGGTCGCCGAGCAGGAACGGCAACTCCTCGAAGAACTGGCCGAATCGCAGGCACGCCTGGAAGCGGCGCGCGACGAGCTCAGCGCGCGCGAACAGGCTGCCGCCGAGGCCGAGCGGGCCCATATGGCCGCCGCCCGCGCCGAGGCCGACCGCCGTGAGGGTCTGGCCCGCCTGTCCGGGCAGGTCGACACCATGCGCACCCGGGTGGACTCCGTCGACGAGACGGTCGGACGGTTGACCGCCGGCATCGACGAGGCCGCCGCCCGCGCACAACAGACCCAGGCCGAATTCGAGACCGTGCAGAGCCGCGTCGGCGAGCTCGACGCCGGTGAGGTCGGTCTCGACGAGCACCACGACCGCACGGTCGCCGCCCTGCGTCTGGCCGACGAGCGGGTCGCCGAGCTGCAGGCGGCCGAGCGTGCCGCCGAGCGCCGGGTGGCGTCGCTGCAGGCCCGTATCGACGCGCTGTCGGTCGGTCTCGAGCGTCGGGACGGTGCCGCCTGGCTCAAGGAGAACCGCGCCGGCACAGGAATTTTCGGCTCCGTCGCGGAACTGGTGAAGGTTCGCCCCGGCCACGAGGCGGCGGTCGCGGCGGTCCTCGGCGCCGCAGCCGACGCCCTGGCCGCCGAGGACTTCACGGCCGTGCGCGAGGCCGTCGCGGCGCTCAAGGAGTCCGACGGCGGGCGGGCTGCCCTGGTGCTGGGGGACTGGCCGACATTCGCCCCGGTGACCGGTGAGCTGCCCCCCGGTGCGTGGTGGGCGGTCGATCTCGTCGACCCGGCGCCGCGCATCCAGGGCGCGGTCAATGCCATGCTGGCCGGCGTCGCCGTTGTCGCCGACCTGGCTGCTGCCCTGGAACTCGTTGCAGCGCAACCGCAATTGCGTGCAGTCACCGCCGAAGGCGACCTTGTCGGCGCCGGATGGGTCAGCGGTGGCTCGGACCGTAAACCGAGCATGCTGGAGATCACCTCAGAAGTGGACAAGGCCCGCTCGGAACTGGCCGACGCCGAACGACAGGCCGGTGAGCTTTCGGCGGCGCTGGCCGGGGCGCTGGCCGAGCAGGCGGCGCGACAGGATGCGGCCGAACAAGCCCTGGCCGCGTTGAACGAGTCCGATGCGGCGATCTCGTCGATCTACGAGCAGCTCGGCCGACTCGGCCAGGAGGCACGGGCGGCCGACGACGAGTGGCAGCGGTTGATCAAGCAGCGCGAGGAGCTGGAGACCGCCCGCAACCGCACGGTCGCCGAACTCGCCGAGCTCGAACAGCGGTTGCACAACGCCCAGCAGGAGCCGATGTTCGACGTCGAGGTCGTCGACCGAAGCGAGTCCACGGCGGCCGCCGAGGCGGCGCGCTCGGCCGAGGTGGAGTCACGGCTGGCTGTTCGCACCGCCGAGGAGCGTGCGAATGCCGTTCGGGGAAAGGCTGACTCGCTGCGTCGCGCCGCGGTCGCGGAGCGGGAGGCGCGGGCGCGGGCACATCGGGCGCGGGAGGCCCGCGTGCACGCTGCCGCGGTCGCCGCGGCCGTCGCGCAGGCGGGCCGAACCGTGGCACACCGGTTGAGCGAGGCGGTGGCTCTGGCGTCCCGGGTACGCGACGAGGTGGCCGCAGAGCGGCAGGTCTGGGCCGGCGCGCTGACCGAGGCGCGCGAAGAAGTTCACGAACTGACCAGCCGGATCGCGGCGCTGACCGATTCGCTGCACCGCGATGAGGTGGCCAAAGCCCAAGCTGCGCTTCGTATCGAGCAGCTCGAACAACAGGTGCTCGAACAGTTCGGGATGGCGGTCACCGATCTGATCGCCGAGTACGGCCCCGACGTCCCGTTGCCGCCGACCGATCTGGAGATGGCCGAGTACGAACAGGCCCGGGACCGCGGCGAGCAGGTCGTCGCGCCGGCCCCGATGCCCTACGACCGAGCCACCCAGGAGCGGCGCGCCAAACGCGCGGACAAGGAGCTCAGGGAACTGGGCAGAGTGAATCCCCTTGCGCTGGAAGAATTCGCGGCGCTGGAGGAACGTTACAACTTCCTGTCCACTCAGCTCGAAGACGTCAAGGCGGCCCGCAAGGATCTGCTCGACGTCATCGCCGACGTCGACACCCGGATCCTGCAGGTGTTCACCGAGGCCTACCTGGATGTGGAACGCGAGTTCACCCAGGTGTTCGCCACGCTGTTCCCCGGCGGTGAGGGCCGGCTGCTGCTGACCGATCCCTCCGACATGTTGACCACGGGTATCGAGGTCGAGGCGCGCCCGCCGGGCAAGAAGATCAAGCGCTTGTCGCTGCTCTCGGGCGGGGAGAAGTCGCTGACGGCGGTGGCGATGCTGGTGGCGATCTTCCGGGCCAGACCGTCGCCCTTCTATGTGATGGACGAGGTGGAGGCCGCACTCGACGACGTCAACCTGCGGCGGTTGATCAGCCTGTTCGAGCAGCTGCGGGAACGCTCACAGTTGATCGTCATCACCCACCAGAAGCCCACCATGGAGGTCGCCGACGCGCTCTACGGCGTCACGATGCGCGGGGACGGCATCACCACGGTGATCTCGCAGCGGATGCGCGGACAAGAACTGGTCACCACGCCGTCCTGACCCACACCGCTCAGCGGACTTCGCACACCCCGCGCTCCCGCAGCGCCGTCAGATCGGCCGCACCGCACCCGTGCAGGCAGACCAGCAACTCGTCGATGAACCGCTGCAGCCACTCGACGACGGCATCGACGGATTCCACGGCGGGAGCCAGAAGTGGTCGCGCGACGGCGACGACGCGGGCGCCCATCGCGAGCGCCTTGGCGGCGTCCATCCCGGTGCGGATGCCACCGGAGGCGACCAGCGGCATGTCCGGAAGGACGCGCCGCACCTCGGTCAGCGCCTGGGCGGTCGGAACACCCCACTCCGCCAGCGCGGGGTAGCGCACGTCGCCGTAGCGGACGAACTGTTCGATGCGGGCCCACGACGTGCCGCCGGCTCCGGCGACGTCGAGTGCGGCGATCGGGCAGTTCACCAGCTCGGCGGCCGCGGCCGCGCCGATGCCGTGACCGACCTCCTTGAGCATGACCGGGTAGCCGATCTCACCGACGACGTCGCACAACCGTGTGATCGAGCCCGAGAAGTCGGTGTCGCCGTGGTGTTGCATGGCTTCCTGCAGAGGATTGGTGTGCACGGCAAGACCGTCGGCGCCGACCTTGTCCAGGGCCGCGGCCAGGCCCGGGATCATCGGGGTCTGCAGCTGCGCGAGCCCGATGTTGCCGATCAACAGAACGTCGGGCGCCAGCTCACGCACATCGAAGCTCGCCGCGGCCTGGCCGTCGTCGATCATCACGCGCTGAGAGCCCAGCATCATGCCGAGGCCGAGCCGCTGTGCCGCGGCGGCCAGATTGCGGTTGATGATGCCCGACAGCGCCGCGCCTCCGGTCATCGCCCCGATCAGCACCGGGGCCCGCAGCCGGGCGCCGAGGAACTCCGTGCCGAGGTCGACGGCTCCGAGATCGGTCTGGGTCAGCGCGTTGTAGGGCAGCCGATAGCGCTCGAATCCGGTGGTCACGCTCTGGTAGTCGACCGCCTCGGTGAGGCACACGTCGATGTGGCGGCGCTTGCGGTGCTGCAGGGCAGACCCGGGGTCAGACGTCACCGGTCAGGTCCCCTGAGACAATGGGCCGGTGAGTGAGGGTCTCTGGATCGCCATCGCGGTCATCGCCGTTCTGCTGCTCGTCGCGCTCGTCGTGGGTTTGATGCGGTACCGCCGCCGACGAATCAGCCTGTCTGCACCAGACACTGCCACTCCCGTCGATCGCTCCGGCGGCTACACCGCCTCCTCAGGCATCACCTTCGCCCAGTCGACCCCCGTGCAGGCCCCGCCAAAGGCGCCTGAGCGGCCGGAACGCCTGGACACCAGCGGGTTACCCGCCGTCGGCGATGATGCCACCATTCCCCGCGACGCGCCCAAACGGCCGATCGCCGACGTGCGGCTGCCCGAGCCACCGGTGGTGACACCCGAACCGGTGGTGACACCCGAACCGGTGGTGACGCCCGAACCGGTCGACGAGCCCGAGCCGGTCGCCGAAGCCCCGGTCGCCGAAGCCCCGGTCGCCGTGCCGGATGAGGCCGAACGCATCGGCGAGGCACCGACGCCGGTGCAGCCCGAGATCGAGCCGATCGCGCCCACCGAGGGCCGTCTGGACCGCCTCCGCGGCCGCTTGTCGAAGTCGCAGAACACGCTGGGGCGCAGCATGCTGGGCCTACTGGGCGGCGGTGACCTCGATGAGGACTCGTGGGAGGAGGTCGAGGACACCCTGCTGATCGCCGATCTCGGCCCGGTCGTCACCGAGTCGGTGGTCGCGTCGCTGCGGGAGAAGATGGCCAGCAGCCGGGTGCGCACCGAGGCCGACGCGCGGTCGGTACTGCGTGAAGTGCTGATCGCCGAGCTGCAACCCGATCTGGACAGATCGATCAAGGCCTTGCCGCACGCCGACAAACCGTCGGTGCTGCTGGTGGTCGGTGTCAATGGCACCGGAAAGACGACGACCGTCGGCAAGCTGGCGCGCGTGCTGGTCGCGGACGGCCGCCGGGTGGTGCTGGGTGCGGCGGACACGTTCCGCGCGGCGGCCGCCGATCAGTTGCAGTCCTGGGCGTCGCGGGTCGGCGCCCAGGTGGTACGCGGACCCGAGGGCGCCGACCCGGCGTCGGTGGCATTCGACGCCGTCGACACCGGTATCGCGGCGGGCGCCGATGTCGTGGTCATCGACACGGCGGGGCGGCTGCACACCAAGACCGGCCTGATGGACGAACTGGGCAAGGTCAAGCGCGTGGTAGGCAAACGGGCCGCCGTCGACGAGGTGTTGCTGGTGCTCGACGCCACCATCGGTCAGAACAGCCTGCCCCAGGCCCGGGTGTTCGCCGAGGTCGTCGACATCACCGGGGTCGTGCTGACCAAGCTCGACGGGACCGCCAAGGGCGGCATCGTGTTCCGCGTCCAGCAGGAGCTCGGGGTCCCGGTCAAGCTCGTCGGGCTCGGCGAGGGACCCGACGATCTCGCCCCGTTCGAGCCCGCGGCATTCGTCGACGCGCTGCTCGGGTAGCGGTGGTTCGGTCGTCGATGTGCCCCGCACGACCCTGGATTTTTGCTGTTCAGCCCTGGTGAAACACGAGCGTAACGACATCCGCGCGTCCGTTCACATCGGCGAAACACAACAGAATCACAGGTGAAACGCCGGCAAAAGAGTCTCTTCGGGAGGCCGATCATGATCGGCCGCCATCCCAAGGAGGTTCACACAAAGTGGCATTTGGCTTACACGACGTGGTCTTGGCCCTGCCAGACGACCAGTTCCTGCCGTTCGGGGAAGGGGGGCTCAGCGCCGGCGACACCGCATGGGTGCTGACCTCCGCGGCGCTGGTGCTGTTCATGACCCCGGGTCTGGCGTTCTTCTACGGTGGTCTGTCCCGGCAGAAATCCGTCCTGAACATGATGATGATGTCGTTCGGCTCGATGGGAGTCGTCAGCGTCATCTACGTGCTGTGGGGTTACTCGATGTCGTTCGCGTCGGCGCACACCGGCGAAAGTGACTTCTTCGGCGTCTTCGACAACCCGTTCGCGCTGTGGGGCCTCACACCGTTGACCGACGTGGGCGACCTCGACGGTGTCAGCACGTACGTCCTCGGCGGTTTCGGCACGGTGCCGGCCATCGTGTGGGTCGCCTTCCAGCTCACCTTCGCGGTGATCACCGTCGCCCTGATCAGCGGTGCGGTCGCCGAACGGATGAAGTTCGGCACCTGGCTGGTCTTCGGTGGCATCTGGGTCACGCTCGTGTACTTCCCGCTGGCACACATGGTCTGGGGCGGGGGCCTGCTCTCCGGCGCGGAGAGCGGAATCGCGGCCAAGCTGTTCGGTGTCAACGAAGACGGTGAGGCCAACGTGGCGCCGATCGACTTCGCCGGTGGCACAGTCGTTCACATCAACGCCGGTATGGCGGCCCTGGTGTTGGCGATCCTGCTCGGCAAGCGAAACGGCTTCGGCAAGACCGCTTTCCGGCCGCACAACATCCCGTTCGTGATGCTCGGTGCCGCCATCCTGTGGTTCGGCTGGTTCGGCTTCAACGTGGGCTCCGAAGGCGCCGCTGACATGGCCGCGGGACTGGTGTGGGTGAACACCACCGCCGCGACCGCGGCCGCGATGCTGGGCTGGCTGCTGGTCGAGCGCATCCGCGACGGTCACGCCACCAGCGTCGGCGCCGCGTCCGGCGTCGTGGCGGGTCTGGTCGCGATCACTCCGGCCTGTGGCAATCTCACACCGCAGTGGGCGCTGGTCGTCGGTGCGATCGCCGGTGTGCTGTCCGCGCTCGCCATCGGCCTGAAGTACAAGTTCGGCTACGACGACTCGCTCGACGTGGTCGGCGTGCATCTGGTCGCCGGTCTGTGGGGCACCATCTCGCTGGGCTTCTTCGCCACCGAGGCCGGTCTGTTCGTCGGAGGCGGCGCCCAGCAACTCGTGGTGCAGATAGTGATCGCACTCGTTGCCGTAGTGTTCACCGCAATCATGACCGCCATCATCGCGTTCATCGTCAAGCCGCTGGGCTGGCGGGTGTCCAAGGAAGACGAGGACACTGGTATCGATGAGACCGAACATGCCGAAACGGCTTACGAGCTCGCCTGACCGGCGACAATTCCACCGGAAGGGATCAACTACATGAAGCTGATAACCGCGATCGTCAAGCCGTTCACGCTGGAGGATGTCAAGACCGGCCTTGAACAGACGGGGATCCTGGGCATGACCGTCAGCGAGGTTCAGGGCTACGGTCGGCAGAAGGGGCACACCGAGGTCTACCGCGGAGCGGAGTACTCGGTCGACTTCGTCCCCAAGGTGCGCGTCGAGGTCGTCGTGGACGACGCCGCCGTCGACAAGGTGGTGGACGTGATCGTGCAGGCTGCCCGCACCGGCAAGATCGGTGACGGCAAGGTCTGGGTCAGCCCCGTCGAGACCGTGGTCCGGGTGCGCACCGGAGAGCGTGGGGCCGATGCCCTTTGAGCCACTTCTGATCCACGTCTGATCCACGTCGTGGAATGAGAGGTCGTCTCCCGGCAGTTGCGCCGTGTGAGTACTGGATCGTCAAGTGCCGGGAGGACAACTCGTGAAAGAGCAGAGACCGCAATCCGCCGCCGGCGCGCCCCGTTGGGTGCGTCCGGCGGCGGGTTCTCCACGTCCGGCGACCGATCTCGTCGCCGCGGCCGACAAGCTGCTCTCCAGCGGCCGACAGCTCGACTCCGCCGCACTGCGCGACGCCCTGCTCGATCTGTACGACTTCTGGCTGACCACCAAGGCGTCCGAGATCGGCATCACCGCCGACAGTGGCTTCGCCATCGTCGCCACCGGCGGCCTGGGCCGGGGAGAGCTGCTCCCGTACTCGGACCTGGACCTGATGCTGCTGCACGACAACATGCCGGCCGACATCGTCGGCGAGGTGGCCGAATTGCTGTGGTACCCGTTGTGGGACGCCAATATTCGTCTGGACCACAGCGTTCGCACCGTGCCCGAGGCGCTCCGGGTGGCCGGTGAGGACATCTCGGCGGGCCTGGCGATGCTCGAGGCGCGCCACATCGCCGGTGACGGCGACCTGTCCGCACTGTTGATCGGTGGCGCGCGACGGCAGTGGCGTACCGGAATCGCCTCGCGTTTCGACGAGCTCGTCGAACACACCAGGGCCCGCTGGCAACGCAGCGGCGAAATCGCCCATCGGGCCGAACCGGATCTCAAATGCGGGCGCGGCGGTCTGCGCGACGTCCAGCTCCTCAATGCGCTGGCCATCGCTCAGCTGGCCGATGTGTACCCGAGTCGGTCGCTGGCCTCGCCGACCGAAACCCTTGGCGAGGCTCACCTTTCGCTGTTGAACGTCCGCACCGAACTGCACCGCGTGGCCGGCCGCGGCCGGCAGCTGCTGCTTGCGCAGCACGCCGACGAGATCGGGGCATCGCTGCGCATCGGCGATCGGTTCGACCTGGCCCGCATGCTCTCCGACGCGGCCCGAACCGTGAGCTACTACGTCGACGCCGGTATCCGCACCGCAGCCAACGCGTTACCGCGTCGCGGGCTCGCCGTGCTGCGCCGACCGGTGCGCCGTCCGCTCGACGAGGGCGTCATCGAGTTCAACGGTGAGGTGATCCTGGCCCGCGACGCCCGCCCCGAACGCGATCCCGGCCTGATTCTGCGGGTGGCCGCGGCATCGGCCACCACCGGTCTGCCGATGTCGGCGTCCACGCTGAGCCGGTTGGCGGCGGCCGCACCGGAACTGCGTACGCCATGGCCGCGGCAGGCGCTCAAAGATCTGCTGGTGATGCTGGGCGCGGGCGCCCCGGCGGTGGCCACCATCGAAGCACTCGACCGCACCGGCTTGTGGGGTCGGCTGTTCCCGGAATGGGGCGCAGTCCGCGACCTTCCGCCCCGAGATGTCGTGCACATCTGGACCGTCGACCGTCACCTTGTCGAAACCGTCTCGCGGGCAAGCGCATTCACCACCCGGGTGGCACGCCCGGATCTGCTGGTTTTGGGTGCGCTGGTGCACGACATCGGCAAGGGACGCGGCGGTGACCACAGCGTCATCGGTGCCGAACTGGCCCACCAGATCGGTAGCAGACTCGGACTGTGGCCCTCCGACATCGACATCCTGGCCAAGGTGGTGCGCCACCACCTGTTGCTGCCGCACACGGCGACCCGCCGAGACCTGCAGGATCCCCAGACGATCGCCACCGTCGTCGATGCCCTCGACGGTGACCTGGTGGTTCTGGAGTTACTGCACGTGCTGGCCGAGGCCGACTCCCTGGCCACCGGGCCAGGGGTGTGGGGCGACTGGAAGGCGTCGCTCATCGGCGATCTGGTGCGACGCTGCCGCCTGGTCATGGCCGGCGAACCGTTGCCGCATCCGGATCCGGTCGACCCCCGGTACATCGCGTTGGCCGCCGACCTCGGGGTGCACGTGGAACTGGGGCCCGCCGAGAACACCCACATCTACAACGTCACGATGATCGCCCCGGACGGTCGCGGGGTGCTGTCCAAGGCTGCAGGTGTGCTGGCGCTCAATGCACTTCGCGTGCACTCGGCATCGGTGAACGGACACCGGGGCGCGGCGATCAACAGTTTCGTGGTGTCGCCGCATTTCGGCACGCCACCGGCGGCAGAACTCCTGCGCCAGCAGCTGATCCTGGCCGTCAACGGTGAGCTCGACGTGATGGCCGCGCTGGACAAGAAGGAAGCCGAGAGCGCAGCGGTCGCCCGGGCCGGCGAGATCCGCGCCGCGGTGCCGATCAACGCGCCGGCCGCGCCCCCCAGGGTGCTCTGGCATGACGGGGTGGGCGCCGGGCAGGTGGTGGCCGAGATCCGGGCCACCGACCGTGCCGGTCTTTTGGCCGTGCTGACCAGGGTCTTCGAACGCGCGGGCGCCGACATCGAGTGGGCCAAGGTGACCACCCTGGGCTCCTCGGTGGTCGACGTGTTCGGGATCCGGTTGCCCGCCGGTGATCCCGCGGTGCGGCAGGCGCTGGAGCGCGAATTGTTCGCGGTGCTGCCCGCCCCGCCGGCGCCCACACCGGTGCAGCGCGACGAGGCCAGTTAGAGGGGGCAGTCCGCCGGGTTACGGTCCGCCCGTTCCGGCCGGTCGGCGATCGCGCGGTCGGGCAGCCAGATCACGAAGGTGCTGCCCACTCCCAGCGTGCTGAACAGTGCGATCTTGCCCTCGTGGCTCTCCACGATCTGACGCGCGATCGCCAGGCCCAGACCGGAACCGCGTCGGCCGCCGTTGTCGGCGCGCCGGAACCTGTCGAACACCCGCTGCCGATCCTCCTCGGCGATGCCGGGTCCCTGGTCGCGCACCGCGATCCACGCCCAGCCCCGGGTACTTCCACTCGCGACGGTGAGTTCAGATCCGGCCGGCGCCAGCCGGATCGCATTGGACAGCAGATTGGCCAGCGCTCGCGCCAGGGATTCGGGGTCGGCATAGACCACCGGTCCCGGCGACAGTCGGGTGTTGACCCGCAGCGGCCGGTCCTCGGCCAGGATGCGATGTTCGTCGACGACGTCGCCGACGAAGCCATGCAGGTCCACCCGCTGATCGGCGAACGAACCCGAGCGGCGGCGCGCGGTGGCCAACAGATCCTCGAGCAGCCGGGACATCCGGGTGGTGGCCCGGGAGATGACCGCCAGCGCGTGTGCGCGTTCCTCGGCGCTGGAATGTTCATCGGCGAGCACCGCCTCCACATTGGCCTGCACCACCGCCACCGGGTTGCGCAACTCGTGCGAAACGTCCTCGACCAGAGCGCGTTCGGTACGGAAGGCGGTGTCGAGGCGGTCCAGCATGCCATCGATGGTGTCGGCCAGCGTCCGCAGCTCGTCTCTGGGGCCACCGGCGTTGATGCGCTGCGACAGGTCGCTGGCCGACAGCCGATTGGCAGCAGCGGTGATCTCTCCGACGGGGCGCAACATCCGCCCGGCCACAAACCACCCGACGACGAGGCTGACCGCAAAGATGACACCGAGGGCCAACAGTGAGTAATCGCGCAGCGTTTCCAGCGTCGAGTGATTGACCGCCCGCTGCACACTGCCGAGATCAGCGGCCTGGAAGCTCTCTCCGGCCCGGTAGACCATGGTGCCGTCGGGTTTGCGTTCGAACTTCTTGACCGTGACCGGGTCCAGCGGCGCGGCGTCGACGGTTCTCGCCAGCGCGAAGTACACTCCGGCCAGGATCGCCGCGGATACGGCGGACAGCCACAGCGAGGTGGTCAGTGCCAGCCGCACCCGGATGGTGCGCATCAGGAGGATTTCGTCGACGGCTGCGCCGCCGGTGTGCGCAGTCGGTAGCCGCGGCCGACCAGCGTGTGCAGCACCTGCTGCTCTCCGCCCACGGTGAGCTTGCGGCGCAGCGTGCCGACCGTCACCCGCACGGTCTGGGTGAACGGGTCGGCGTTCTCATCCCAGACGTGCTCCAGGATCTGCTCGGCCGAGACCACGTGGTCGGGTCGCGTCATCAGATAACGCAGCACCGAGAACTCCTTGAGGGTCAGGTCGACCTCGCGCCCACCTCGTCTGACGATCTGGCGCGCCGTGTCGACCGTGATGTCGCCGAGTCGAAGCACCGAGGATCCACCGGACACCTCGCGTCGCAGCACCGCACGCAGCCGTGCGGTCAGTTCGGCGAGCGCGAACGGTTTGACGATGTAGTCGTCGGCACCCGCGTCGAGGCCACGGACCCGGTCGGGAAGGGTGCCCCGCGCGGTCAGCATGACAATCCGCAGATCTCGCCCGACCGGTGAGTCCAGGTCGCCACTGCGCAGCCTGCGGGCCAGCTCGAGCCCGTCACCGTCGGGGAGGTTGACATCGATGAGGGCCACGTCGTAGGAGTTGACCGTCAGACGCTCGACGGCGTCTGCTTCGGTGTATGCGGCGTCCACGGCGTAGCCCTCCCGCTGCAGGCCGATGCGGAGCGCGCTGACCAGCCCTTCCTCGTCCTCGACGATCAGAATCCGCATGTACGTCGAGGGTAGCGGCGGGCCGGCCCTGCGACCACTTCGCTTTCGGTGAGCTTTCGCCGCGGTTTTCACAGGTTTTCGCCACCCGCTGGTGGACTGTCGCACATGAGCAGCAACGACCACGACTTCGGTGCGGCCCGGGACCCAGGCCCGGCGCACAGCACCAGCGCACTGATCGAGCGGGCCCTGTTCGAGATGAAACGTGTTGTCGTCGGCCAGGACTCGATGCTGGAAAGGCTGCTGGTGGGACTGCTAGCCGGTGGACACGTGCTGTTGGAAGGGGTGCCCGGGCTGGCCAAGACACTCGCGGTGCGCACCACGGCCACTGTGGTCGGCGGCACCTTCCACCGCCTGCAGTTCACCCCCGATCTGATGCCCGCCGACATCCTGGGCACCCGGGTGTGGCGGCCGTCGACCGAAGCCTTCGACATCGAACTGGGCCCGATCTTCGCCAATCTGGTACTCGCCGATGAGATCAACCGGGCGCCGGCGAAAGTTCAGTCGGCTCTGCTCGAGGCGATGGCCGAACGTCAGGTCAGCATCGGTGGCACCACCTTCGCGCTGCCCGAGCCCTTCCTGGTCCTGGCCACCCAGAATCCGATCGAAACCGACGGCGTGTATCACCTGCCCGAGGCGCAGCGAGACCGATTCCTGCTCAAGATCGACCTGACCCACCCCAATGAGCTGGAGGAGCTCGCGATCCTGGCGCGGATGGGAGCCAAGCCGCCCGTCGCCAGGACGCTGATGACACCCGCCGACGTCCTGCGGCTGCAGCGTGCCACCGAGCAGGTCTTCGTCCACCATGCGGTGGCGCACTACATCGTGCGCCTGGTGATGGCCTCCCGGGCGCCGCACGAGTACGGCGTGCCGGGACTGGACGGGGTGCTCGACTACGGGATCGGTCCCAGGGGGTCACTGGGGCTGCTGTCTGCGGGTCGGGCGCTGGCCATGCTGCGCGGACGCGATTACGTCCTGCCCGCCGACATCGCCGACATCGCACCCGAGGTGCTCGCGCACCGGTTGGTGCTGACGTTCGACGCGGTTGCCGACGGTGTCGATCCGCGCGCGGTCGTCGCGCAGCTTCTCGCCACCGTCGCTCCTCCGCAGATCGCACCCGACAGCCACGACCTCGCGGAAGTGGCGTCATGACAGGCAGTAACGAAAATGCCTGGCAGGCACTCGATCTCCGGGTTCTGCGCCGGGTGGACAGTATGATCTCAGGCGACTACGAAGGCTTACGCATCGGCGTCGGCAGCGAGCGCGAGGAGCTGTCGCGTTATCAGCCCGGTGATGACGTGCGTCGGATCGATTGGAACATCACCGCGCGATCGGCGGAACCACACGTGTGGCGGCCGCGGGCCGACAACAGGTTGGACACCGCGGTGTTGGTCGACACCACGCCCAGCATGGCTTTCGGCACCGTCGCCGACGAGAAGCAGGAACTGGCCGCCCGCATCGTCGCGGCGGTCGGGGTTCTCACCGATGCGCCTGGCAACACCTTGCGGTTGGTGACTTTCGGTGCCGACGGCATGCGGTGGCACCGCCCCGAACGATCCCGCTCCGCCGCATCGCGGGCCGCCCGGCATCTGCTGCACGACGGATCGCGGTCCGGTGGGGGCGCACCCTCGCTCGCCGACGCTGTCTCCACCCTGGGCGCTCAGCGCGGCGGTCCCGGACTGCGGGTCATCCTGTCGGATTTCCTGGATCCCGGCGGCGCGCACACCGCGCCCTTCGACTGGCAGACGCCGATGCGCCGGCTCGCGGCCCGCCACGATGTCATCGTCGTCGAGATCCTCGACCCGCGCGAACTCGAACTGCCCGACGTCGGCGCGGTCGTCTTCGTCGACCCCGAGTCGGGCCGGCAGCGCCAGGTGTGGACCTCCGACGTCCGACTGCGCCGACGCTACCGCGACGCCGCGGCCCGGCACCGCGCCGATGTGGCCGCCGCGATCACGGCCAGCGGCGCCGATCATCTGCGGGCCAGCACCGCCGGCGACTGGGTGCGCGATCTGGCCCGATTCCTGCGCGAGCGGCAACGTACCCGCCGTGTCCGCGGACGAGGGGCGATGCGCCGATGACGTTCCTGTCCCCGGCCGGCCTGCTGATGCTGGTGCCGGTGGCACTGCTGGCCGTCACCTACCTGGTGACGATCCGGCGCCGCCAGCGCTACGTGGTGCGCTATACCGCACTTCCGTTGTTGGACCGTGTGATTCCCGAACGCCCCAGCTGGCGACGCCACCTGCCGGCGGTCTTCCTGCTCGCGGCGTTCGCGCTGTGTGCGTTGGCCGTGGCCCGGCCCGAGATGCCGGTGCGGGTGCCTTACGAGCGCGCCACCATCATGCTGGCGATCGACACCTCGGATTCCATGCGGGCCGAGGATGTCAGGCCCGACCGTCTCACCGCCGCGGTCGCCGCGGCCCGGGACTTCATCGACGAGCTACCCGCGACATTCAACGTCGGCGTCATCACCTTCGCCGGGACCACGACCGTCGTGCATCCGCCTGACACCGATCGCGATGCCGCAAAGGCCAGCCTGCAGGTGCTGGTGACTCAGCCGCGGACCGCCATCGGTGAAGGCGTGTTCACCTCACTGGCGCAGATCCAGACCATGACCGACGAACCCGAGGACGGCCAGGACCGGGTGCCCGCTCATATCGTGCTGCTCTCCGACGGGACCAATACCAGCGGCCGGGACACCGGTGCCGCAGCCCTGGCGGCCGCGGCGGCCGGCGTGCCCGTCTCGACCATCGCCTACGGGACGCCTGACGGCGTGTTCATCAGTGGTGGGTATGAGATCGCGGTACCGGTGGACACCGAGACGTTGGCCCGACTGGCCGCCGACACCGGCGGCATCGCCTACTCCGCGCAGAGCAGTGACGAACTCGGTGAGGTCTACCGCGACATCAGCTCGTCGATCGGGTGGCGAACCGAGTGGCGCGAAGTGACTCCGCTGGTCGCGGGCATCGCGCTGGCCTTCGGCCTCGTCGCCGCGGCCCTGTCCATGCGCTGGTTCGCGCGACTCGTCTGACGCGACTCGTCTGAGAAGGAGCTCCCATGACCAGACCGGCGTTCGATCGGCGCTTCGACCTGGGCGGGCGTCCCGCGGGGCCGACTTTCCTGCCGCCGGACGGGTCCGGAGCCCCGCCACCCGGAGCCCCGCCACCCGGTGCCCGTCCCACCCCGCCGCCCACCCGGATCCAACTCGGGTCGGCGCCCCGGCGGCGTCGCGCCGGCGCGGCGTTCCTGATCGGCGCATGCCTGCTGATCGGGGCGGCGGCCGGCGGCGGTGCCGGCTTGCTGGTTGCCGACACCGGGTCCGCGCCGGTGATCCGCCAAAACGCACCGCCACCCGCCGGGCAACCGGGCGACGGTGACACCCAGACCGCCGCGCACGCGCTGCTGCCCAGCGTCGTGCAGATCGGCGCCGGCAACAACCGGGGTTCCGGATTCGCCATCGACGATTCCGGCCGGGTGCTCACCAACAGCCACGTGGTCGAGGGTTATACCCGGGTACAGGTGCAGATGGCCGACGGCCGCCGCACCGTGGCGCGGGTGGTCGGTGCCGATCCGGCGACCGATGTCGCGGTACTCGAAGTGGCCGGCGCGCCTCCGCCGGCCGCGGCCCTGGGCGTCAGCTCGGCTTTGGTGATCGGCCAGCCGGTGATCGCCGTCGGCTCCCCGCTGGGACTGTCCAGCACAGTCACCGCAGGCATCATCAGCGCAGTGGATCGACGGGCACGCCTGGGTCGCCAGCCCGAACAGCAGTTGCTGCAGACCGATGCGTCGATCAACCCGGGCAACTCCGGCGGGCCACTGGCCAACCTGGAAGGTCAGGTGATCGGGGTGAACACCGCGATCGCGAGGGTCGGCGGGCCGGAGGCGGGCAGCATCGGGATCGGTTTCGCGGTGCCGATCGATCGGGCCGTCCAGGTGGCCGAGCGCATCATTGCCAGCGACTGAGCGCCAGCACCGTCCGCTACGGGGCCGATCGGCTCGGCGTGGGCGAGAGAGCGTCACGGTGCCCGCAGCGCGGGGGAGCGGTGACCCGCAGCTCAGGTGGAACGCCGATGCGGACCCGGCCGCCGCGATATGGCGTTGCCGGAAGCCCGGGGCGGGCCCGCGATAGGCTTGGCCCCGTGTTTGAATCCCTGTCCGACCGGTTGACCGGAGCCCTCTCGGGCTTGCGGGGCAAGGGGCGGCTCACCGATGCCGACATCGATGCCACCGCGCGCGAGATCCGGCTGGCCCTGCTTGAGGCCGACGTCTCGCTGCCCGTCGTCCGCGAATTCATCTCCCGGATCAAGGACCGCGCCAAGGGCGCCGAGGTCTCCGCGGCGCTGAACCCCGCGCAGCAGGTCGTCAAGATCGTCAACGAGGAACTGATCGGCATCCTCGGCGGCGAGACCCGTCAGCTGGCGTTCGCCAGGACCCCGCCGACGGTCATCATGCTGGCCGGTCTGCAGGGTTCGGGTAAGACGACGTTGGCGGGCAAGCTGGCCCGGTGGCTCAAGGCGCAGGGGCACACCCCGCTGCTGGTCGCCTGTGACCTGCAGCGTCCCGGTGCGGTGAACCAGCTGCAGATCGTCGGACAACGCGCGGGCGTGAGCGTGTTCGCGCCGCATCCGGGCGTGTCCCCCGACGGCGCCACCATCGAGCAGATGGCCACCGGAGACCCGGTGTCGGTCGCCGCCGCGGGCCTGGCCGAGGCGAAGTCCAAGCACCACGACGTCGTGATCGTCGACACCGCAGGCCGCCTGGGTATCGATCAGGAGCTGATGGCGCAGGCCGCGGCCATCCGCGACGCCGTCAACCCGGACGAGGTGCTGTTCGTCCTCGACGCGATGATCGGTCAGGACGCCGTGACCACGGCCGACGCGTTCCGCGAGGGGGTCGGATTCACCGGTGTCGTGCTGACCAAGCTCGACGGCGACGCCCGTGGTGGTGCGGCGTTGTCGGTTCGCGAGGTCACCGGCGTGCCGATCCTCTTCGCCTCGGCGGGGGAGAAGCTCGAGGACTTCGACGTCTTCCACCCCGACCGGATGGCCAGCCGGATCCTCGGCATGGGCGACGTACTCACCCTCATCGAACAGGCCGAACAGCACTTCGACGCCGCCCAGGCCGAGGCCACCGCCGCCAAGATCGGCAGCGGGGAGCTCACCCTCGAGGACTTCCTGGAACAGATGCTCGCGATCCGCAAGATGGGTCCGATCGGCAACCTGCTCGGGATGCTGCCCGGTGCGGGCCAGATGAAGGATGCGCTGGCCGCCGTCGACGACCGACAACTCGACCGGGTGCAGGCGATCATCCGCGGTATGACGCCCCAGGAGCGCGAAGACCCCAAGATCATCAACGCCTCGCGCCGGCTGCGCATCGCCAACGGGTCCGGTGTCACCGTGTCCGAGGTCAACCAACTCGTCGACCGGTTCTTCGAGGCGCGCAAGATGATGTCGCAGATGGCCGGCCAGATGGGAATGCCGTTCGGCCGCAAGAACACCCGCAAGGCCGCCAAGGGCAAGAACAAGCAGAAGGGCAAGAAGGGCCGGGGTCCGACACCGCCGAAGCGCAACCCGCTCGGCGCGGGCATGCCCGGTATGCCGGGTATGCCGGCCGGTTTCCCCGACCTGTCGAACATGCCCAAGGGCCTCGACGAATTGCCGCCGGGGCTGGCCGACATCGATCTGTCGAAGTTGAAATTCCCCAAGAACTAGCGATGGCTGCGCTGCACGTCCGCGGTCGGGGGCTTCCCGACGGTGAACCCGTCCAATGGTGGATCGTCGATGACGGCGCCCCCGAAAGCGGTTGGCGCTCAGGCTGGCTCAGTGCCGAGCCGGTCCCCGACGCGGTGACGGTGTTCGGTGCCGACAGCGACGACGGCTGGATCCTGCCCGGCCTGGTGGATGCGCACTGCCACGTCGGTCTCGGGCCGCACGGACAGATCGGGATCGACGACGCGGTCGCACAGGCCGAGACCGAACGCGGGGTCGGGGCCCTGTTGCTGCGCGACGCCGGATCGCCCACCGACACACGGAGTTTCGACGACCGGCCGGATCTGCCGCGGATCATCAGGGCGGGTCGGCATCTGGCTCGCCCCAAGCGGTACCAACGCGGCTTCGCCGTCGAGCTCGAGGACCAATGGCAGCTGCCCGACGCGGTGGCGCAGCAGGCCCGTTGGGGTGACGGCTGGGTGAAGCTGGTGGGGGACTGGATCGACCGGGACACCGGCGACCTGGCTCCGCTGTGGTCCGACGACGTCCTCGAAGCGGCGATCGACGCCGCACACGCCAACGGCGCCCGAGTCACCGCCCACGTGTTCGGTGAGGATGCGCTGTTGGGTCTGATCAGGGCGGGAATCGACTGCATCGAGCACGGGACCGGCCTGACCGAGGACACCATCGACCTGATGGTCGCCCACGGCACAGCCCTGGTACCCACCCTGATCAACATCGAGAACTTTCCCGACATCGCGGCAGCGGCCGACCGCTACCCGGTCTACCAGAAGCACATGCGCGCGCTGTATCAGAGCTGTCCGGCCCGGATCGCCGCCGCACATGAGGCGGGGGTGGCCATCTACGCGGGCTCCGACGCCGGAAGTGCGGTCGCGCACGGACGGATCGCCGAAGAGGTCGACGCGCTCAAGCGGATCGGCATGTCGCCCACCGCGGCGCTCGGCGCGGCGTGCTGGGACGCCAGGGACTGGCTGCGCCGTCCGGGACTGCGACACGGCGCCTCCGCGGATCTGGTCTGCTACGCCGAGGATCCGCGCTCGGGCGCCGACGTGCTGGCCGACCCGACGCTGGTGATGCTGCGCGGTGTCGTGTACTGACGGCGCTGCCGAGGTGTGCCCTGCCTAGGGCTGACTGAACCCGTAATCCAGCAGCCGGATCGCCTGACCATAGAGATCGCCGGTGCCATACATCTGCACGACGACCAGACGCCGGTTGCCGCGCTGCGCCGCACCGACATAGGTCTTGCGCGCGAGATTGGTGAAACCGGTCTTGCCGCCGAGATCTCCTGGGTAACGGGTCAGCAGCTCGTTCTGATTGTGCAGTGTCTTGCCCGGGAACGGTGCCGACGGTGACCGCATGATCTGGGCGATCAACGGGTACTGCAGCGCCGCGCGCATGATGACCGCGAGATCGTGTGGTGTGGTGACCGATTCCCAACCCGGGCCGTCCAGTCCGGACGGTGACGACGCCTTGGTGCTTCGGGCCCCGACCAGAGCGGCTTTGCGGTTCATCGCCGCCACGGCGACCCGTTGTCCGCCGAGCATGTCGGCGAGCATGTTGGCCGCGTCGTTGCCCGACACCATCAGGATCGCCGCGACCAGCGCAGCCGTGGTGTACGCCTGACCGGGTTTGAGCCCGACGCAGGAGCATTCGACGCGCGTGTGGGATTCGTTGGCGCGCGCGAAGTTGTCCGGGCGCAGATGATCGAGCACCGTCATCGCCAGCAGCACCTTGATGGTGCTCGCCGGCGCATAGGCTCCGTAGGGATCCTTGCTGGCGAGCACCCGCCCGGTGTCCAGGTCGGCCACCAGCCATGCTTTGGCCGGACCGTCCGGAAGTGGTTGTGCGGCCGCCGGTTCGACCGACGGTTGAGCGGAGACGGCCGGTGCCACCGACACGGGGGCGGCGGTCAGGATCGCGCCGAGCGCGAGCACGAGCCCCGCGAATCCTCTTCGCACGGTTGGCGACGCTAGTCGGGCCAGGACTCGACGAGCGCGCGATCAGATCTCCATCGGGTCTCGACTGTGCGCCCGGACGGCAACGATGCGGGGCGGCCCGCAACCCCTGCCGGCAGTTCAGAGCCGGCTGACGCCGGCGTTCGGTCCCAGCGCGAAACCCCAATCGAGCAGCGCGGCGGCCTGATCCCAGTACGTCGGACCGCCCTCGGCGACCAGCCCGTACATCAACGCGACGACCAGGTGTCTGCCGTTGCGCTCGGCGCCGCCGACGAACGTCTTGCGGGCCAGGTCGGTGTATCCGGTCTTACCCCCGAACGTGCCCGGATACCGGTGCAGCAACTCATCCTGGTTCACCAGCACCACATCACCGGTGCGGGTCGGGAACACCGCGCTGGGCTGGGCGGTGATCTGCGCAAACACCGGGTCGGCCATCGCCGCGCGGAAGATGACGGCCAGGTCGCGAGGTGTGGACCAGATGTCGATGCCGGGCCCGTCGATCCCCGACGGGGAACCGGCATTGGTGCCGTAGGCGCCCAGCATCGCGGCCTTCGCGTTCATCTTCATCACCGCGACGTCGCGTCCACCGAGCATCGTGGCCAGCGTGTTGGCGGCGTCGTTGCCCGACACCAGCAGCAGCGCCTCCAGCAGCTGGCGGGTCGTGTAGGTCAGGCCGGGGGTGACGCCGGCGCAATTGCACTCGACTCGGGTGTCGGCCTCGTTGGCCACGATCGTCGCGTCGAGCGGCAACTCGTCGAGGACCACCATCGCCAGCAGCACCTTGATGGTGCTGGCCGGGGCGTAGTGGCCGTTCTCGTCGCGCGCGGCCAGTACCGCCCCGGTGTCCATGTCGGCGAGGATCCAGGCCTGGGCGGGACCGTCCGGGATCGGAACCGAGCCGACCGGTTGCACCACCCCCGTGACGGGCACAGCCGCGGCCGGCGGCGCGGTGGCGACAAGGGAGCCTGCCCCGAACAGGCACAGCGCGGTCCCCAGGCATGCGAGAAGCCTCGTCATGACCGGTCAGCCTAAACCGGCACGCGCGATCGTGTTCAATCGAGCCATGTTGAGCCTTCAGGAGATCTCGGACCGGCTGGAGATCCAGCAGTTGCTGATCGACTACTCCACCGCCATCGACGGGAAACGTTTCGACGACCTCGATGCCGTCTTCACCCCGGACGCCTACATCGACTATCGCGTCAGCGGCGGGATCGACGGGCGGTTCCCGGAGGTGAAGGCGTGGTTGAAGGAGGTGCTGCCGAATTTCCCGGCGTACTACCACATGCTCGGCAACGTCGATGTGCGCCTGGACGGCGACACCGCGACCTCACGGGCCATCTGCTTCAACCCGATGGTCATGGGCGGAGACCAGGGACAGATCTATTTCGTCGGGATCTGGTACGTCGACGAATTCGTTCGGACGGCTCAGGGCTGGCGGATGAGCAAGCGGGTGGAAGAGAAGTGCTTCGACAAGTTGGTGTGACCACCCGGGCGCGCCCCCACGCCCGGACGAACGTGCCGCCGGAGCACCGTTGGCCGTGCCGTGAACGATGAGGACGCCGCTGCGCAAGCAGCCATTCACCGGGATGGTGTAGAGGTATCCCACGATATGACCGACATGACTGCGCCACCCTCAGAGACACAGCTCAAGACGATCCTGCGAGCCCTCGACGACGTCGACCTGCCGGCGTTGAACGAGGCGCTCCGGCCGCTGTCGCCGATCCAGATAGTCGACGTGCTCGAACGGCTGGACCGGCGCGACCAGGCGGTGCTGTATCGGGTGCTACCCAAGGACCGGGCACTGGAAGTCTTCGAGATGCTCGACCCCAGTCTGCAGGGTGACCTGGTCGGTGCGCTGCAGGACGACGCGGTGGCAGCGCTTTTCGCCGACATGGATCCCGACGACCGCGTCGAACTACTCGACGAACTCCCCGCCAAGGTGGCGGGGCGGTTGCTGCACGGGTTGCCCTCCGACGAACGCGAATTGACCGCCGCGATGCTCGGCTACCCGCAGGGGTCGATCGGACGTCGGATGAGTCCGGAGTTCGTGTCGGTGCGCGCCGCCATGACCACGGCGGAAGCGCTCACCAGGGTGTCCGCTCGGTTGGGCGACGCCGAGACGGTCTACACGCTGCCGGTGATCGACGACCAACGCGTCCTGATCGGCGTGGTCAGCCTGCGCGAGCTGCTGGCGGCAGCACCGGGCACCACGATCGCCGACATCATGCGCCCACCGCACTGGGCCCGCGCCACCGAAAGCGCCGAAGTGGCCGCCCGCCGCTGCGCCGATCTCAAGATGCTCGCGCTACCGGTGGTCGACAACGAGACGCGGCTGGTCGGGATCCTGACCGTCGACGACGCGCTGCAGATCCTGGAGACCGCCGAATCCGAAGACCAGGCCCGTATCAGCGGCACCGAACCGCTGCGCCGTCCCTATCTCACCGCGCCGGTGGTCAGCCTGGTCCGCTCACGCGTGGTGTGGCTGCTGGTCCTCGCGATCGGCGCGACGCTGACGGTGCAGGTGCTGGAGGTGTTCGAGGCCACCCTGGACGAGGTGGTCACCCTTGCCCTGTTCGTTCCGCTGCTCATCGGCACCGGTGGAAACACCGGGAATCAGGCGGCCACGACGGTGACCAGGGCCCTGGCCCTCGGCGACGTGGGCCCGCGCGACCTCGGCAAGGTGTTGTTCCGTGAGCTGCGGGTGGGCCTGGCGCTGGGGCTGCTGCTCGGCGGCCTGGCATTCCTGGTCACCAGCATGGTCTACGACCGCTCCATCGGTACGGTCATCGGATTGACCCTGGTCAGCCTGTGCACCATGGCGGCGACGGTCGGCGGCGCGATGCCGTTGATCGCGCGGGCGATCCGTGTCGATCCCGCAGTGTTCTCCAATCCGTTCATCTCGACGTTCGTCGATGCCACCGGCTTGCTGATCTACTTCATGATCGCCAAGGCGGTCCTGGGCATCTGATCCACGATTTCCGCAGGGCCGACGTGGTCTGGCACAATGGGCGGCTGTCTGCCGCGGGACTCCGGCTCTGCGGCGGTCACACGCGCAAGGCAAAACCGGGTCCCGGCATCCCGCCGGAGATCGCTCGAATTGCACCCGCGGCAATCACAGGAGAAGTCGCTCAACCATGGCTGTCAAGATCAAGCTCGCCCGCTTCGGCAAGATCCGCAATCCCCAGTACCGCATCGCCGTCGCCGATGCGCGCAACCGCCGCGACGGTCGCGCCATCGAGGTCATCGGCCGGTACCACCCGAAGGAAGAGCCCAGCGTCATCGAGATCGATTCGGAGCGCGCACAGTACTGGCTGGGCGTCGGCGCCCAGCCGACCGAGCCCGTGCTGCAGCTGCTGAAGATCACCGGTGACTGGCAGAAGTTCAAGGGTCTGCCCGGTGCCGAGGGCACGCTGAAGGTCAAGGAACCCAAGCCGTCCAAGCTGGACCTGTTCAACGCCGCGCTGGCCGAGGCTGACGGTGCTCCGTCGACCGAAGCCACCACCCCGAAGAAGAAGAAGGCCCCGGCCAAGAAGGACGAGCCGGCCGCTGAGCCCGCCGCTGAGGCCACCGAGCCGGCAGCCGAGCAGGCCGAGCCCGCGGCTCCGGCCGAGAGCTGAGCCGGCGGTGAGTTCTGTCGTCGTCGACGCCGTCGAGCACCTGGTTCGCGGAATCGTCGACAACCCCGACGACGTCCGGGTGGACATGGTGACCAATCGGCGCGGCCGCACCGTCGAGGTGCACGTCCACCCTGAAGATCTGGGCAAGGTCATCGGGCGCGGCGGTCGCACCGCGACCGCGCTGCGAACACTGGTGGCCGGTATCGGCGGTCGCGGGATCCGCGTCGACGTGGTGGACACCGACCAGTAGCGTCGCAGCTGATGGACCTGGTTGTCGGGCGCGTTGTCAAAGCGCACGGCGTGACGGGTGAAGTCGCGGTCGAGATCCGCACCGACGATCCCGAGGGTCGTTTCGTCCCCGGTGCGGTGCTACGGGGCCGTCCGTCGCGCGGTGGTGCCGAGCGTGGCTACGTTGTCGAATCGGTGCGCGCGCACGGTGACCGCGTCCTGCTGCGTCTGCAGGGCGTCGGCGACCGTGATGCCGCCGATGCGCTGCGGGGCACGCTCTTCCTCGTCGATTCCACGGACCTGCCACCCATCGCCGACCCCGACGAGTTCTACGACCATCAACTCGAGGGAATGGCGGTGACGACCGACACCGGTGACGCGGTCGGCACGGTCACCGAGGTGTTGCACACCGCGGCGGGCGAATTGCTCGCAGTCCGTGCCCCCGAGGGCGCCGAGGTGCTGGTCCCGTTCGTGTCCGCCATCGTCGTCTCGGTGTCGTTGGCCGACAACGTCATCGTGATCGACCCTCCCGAGGGTCTGCTCGAACTGTAGGGAGTGGGTGACTGTGCAGATCGACGTCGTGACCATCTTTCCGGCATTTCTGGATCCGCTCCGACAATCGTTGCCCGGCAGGGCTATCGATGCGGGCATCGTGCGGCTCGCGGTGCACGACCTGCGCGACTGGACGCACGATGTGCACCGCTCGGTCGACGACTCCCCGTACGGCGGTGGACCTGGCATGGTGATGAAGGCTCCGGTGTGGGGTGCGGCCCTCGACCAGATCTGCACGCAGGAAACCCTTCTCGTGGTGCCGTCGCCGGCCGGGCGGCTGTTCGATCAGGCCACGGCGCACCGCTTCTCCGGGGAGCGGCACCTGGTGTTCGCGTGCGGACGTTACGAGGGCATCGACCAGCGGGTGATCGACGACGCCGCCCGCCGGATGCGGGTCGAGGAGGTCTCGATCGGGGACTACGTGTTGCCCGGCGGGGAATCCGCGGCGGTGGTGATGATCGAGGCCGTGGTGCGGTTGCTGCCCGATGTACTCGGCAATCCCCAATCGCACCAAGACGATTCACACTCCGAGCTGGTCGGTGGTTTGTTGGAGGGGCCCAGCTACACGCGACCGGCAAGCTGGCGTGGGCTCGATGTCCCCGACGTCTTACTCTCCGGTGACCACGCCCGTATCGACGCGTGGCGGCGGGAACAGGGGCTGCAGCGCACCCGGGACCGGCGACCCGATCTGCTCGATTAGCGGTGCTGTAGCTGCCCGAACTCGGTGTGCCAAAGCCCCCGGGCAGATGTGCCGAAGCCCCCGGGGCAGTTGTGCTGAAGCCGCCCGGCTCGGCGGTTCCCGACGACGGCGGTCTGCGCTGCGCGACCTCGCGATGAGTTCGGTGCCCTGGTGCAGTCTGATCACCCATGGGCAGACTCATCTACAGCCTCACTGTGTCGGTGGACGGGTACATCGCCGACGCACAGGGCAGCATCGACTGGTCCGAACCGAGCGAGGAACTGCACCGGTACTGGAATGACTTCGAGCGGGACACCGCGCTGTCGTTCTACGGACGGCGGCTCTATGAGTTGATGTCGGCGTACTGGCCGACCGCCGATACGGCCGCGGATGCCTCCCCGGTGACCGTCGACTTCGCCCGCATCTGGCGCGACATGCCCAAGATCGTCTTCTCGCGCACGCTGGAGTCCGTCGACTGGAACTCCCGCCTGGAACGCGGCGACCCGGTGGAAGTGGTGACGAGACTCAAAGCCGAAACCGACGGCAGGCTTGAGGTTGCCGGCGCGACGCTGGCCGCACCGATCGTGCAGGCGGGACTGGTCGACGAATTCCGGATCGTGGTCGCCCCTACCGCCGTCGGCGGCGGGATCCCGTTCTTCCCGGCCCTGCCGTCGTGGATTCCGCTGCAGCTGTTGGAGAACCGCACGTTCCCGGGGGGCGCGGTGTTGCTGCGCTACGCGGCGAAACGCGATTGATCCGACCGCATTCACCGGCGGCACAGCCGGTGTTCGACCCGGGGGAGCGGATCTGGGGGTTTGTCCCGGCTAGATCCGTCCGTCCGGGAACATCGTCCGGACCGCGTCGGTGATGGTCCGGCGTGCCTCGTCGTCGCCGGCGGCCTGCATCGAGCCGATCACCATCACGTAGCGCCGGTCGGTCCCGATCACCCCGGTGGACAGGTGCAGCCAGTCCGCGCCGATACAGCACATCCATCCCTGCTTGACCGCCACCGCCTCGTCGGGGAGCCCCTCCGGGATGCCGAAGCGCTGGGGATAGACGCCGCCGGGCACCATCCCGTCCGGCGCCGTGGGCGTCGACGCGGACAGGTCACCGATGATGAGGTCCACCTGTTCGGCCGGCAGGCCACCGGTTCCCGACAGCAACATGTCGTAGTACCGGACCAGGTCGGTCGCAGTGCTCATGGTGTTGAACCAGCGCCCGTCGGCGGGCCTGGAGGTCGACGACAGGTCGTAGCGCTCGACGATCCGGTCGATGATCGCGGTGCCGCCGCTGCGGTTCCAGAACACTTCGGCGGCGCTGTCGTCGGAGGATCGCAGCATCACGTCCAGTGACCGGCGGTCCTGCGCGGAAAGCTCGGCTTGTCCGTCGGCGACCTGCAGCAGCAGATCATCGGCGATGAACATCTTCACCACCGAGGCGATGGCGATGGGCATGTCGTTGCCGTTGGTGACCAGCGTCCCGGTGTTGCGGTCCAGGACCGCCGAGGTGATCTCGGCGCCGGCGGCCTCGGCCTGCCGGGTCGCTTCGATCTGACGGGCGGACAGTCCGGTGAACGCGGCGGGGGGTTCGTCCGGCGGCGCTTCGGGCAGCGGAGCCATGCTGCCCAGCGGGGCCACCACCGTCAGATGCGGCCCGCCCGATACCGGTGTGGCCCCGTTGCCGGTGGCCGTGCATCCGGCCACAACGATGGCGGCGACGCTTACCGCGGCAATGGCTGCGGTCCGCCTCACCGGCTGTGGCATCGTTGTGTCTCCACGTTTCTTCCTCCGAGAGTGTGGCGGGTGTGGCGAGAGTGTGGGCCGACCTGCCCCAGGCGCTGCCTCGTCGTGCTGCCTCTTCGTGCTGCCGCCTTGCAGGTACTGCCCCCCGAATTTCGGTCGGCACACCATGGATAACCTGTGTTCAAGGGTAGCGGGTGGATACCCGTCACGCCGGGCGCGAACCCTGCCGAGCCGCTGGCGGGCCGACGTGGGTGAATCGCGGATTTCAAGGTTTGGGTCCCGGTCTGGCACAATTGGGCAGTTGTCTGTGCACGGCAGGTACCGCCCCGTCGCACGACCCGCCAAGACGTCCGCAACCAACCCGGTTCCGTGCGTGTCCCAGGACGCCGACACGGAGCCGCGAACAGCAAGGAAGTGCCACCGATGAACACGCTGGATTTCGTCGACCAGTCGTCGCTGCGTGACGATGTCCCGGCCTTCGGCCCGGGCGACACCGTCAACGTCCACGTGAAGGTCATCGAGGGCTCCAAGGAACGCATCCAGGTCTTCAAGGGTGTCGTCCTGCGTCGCCAGGGTGGCGGGATCCGCGAGACCTTCACCGTTCGCAAGGAAAGTTACGGTGTCGGCGTCGAGCGCACCTTCCCGGTGCATTCGCCCAACATCGATCACATCGACATCGTCTCGCGCGGCGACGTGCGTCGCGCCAAGCTCTACTACCTGCGCGAGCTGCGCGGCAAGAAGGCCAAGATCAAGGAAAAGCGCTGACCTGCGCCACCGAGTCGGGTTCGTCGGCGCGCTGGCTACGCTGATCCCGTGACATCCGCTTCGGACCCCTCGGTACCTTCCGATCCCGACGATCCTTCCGCCGAGCGCACGCTCGAGGACTCCGAGCCCGGCACCGCCGAGGGCGAGGACACGCCCGGCAAGAAGAAGCGCGGTGCACTGCGCGAGGCTGCGATCCTCATCACCATCGCGTTGGTGCTGTACTACGTGATGCTGACGTTCGTCGCCCGCCCGTACCTGATTCCGTCGGAGTCGATGGAACCCACGCTGCACGGGTGCAACGGCTGTGTGGGTGATCGCATCATGGTCGACAAGCTGACCTACCGGTTCGGCTCACCTCAGCCCGGTGACGTCGTGGTCTTCAAAGGCCCGCCCAACTGGAGCATCGGCTACCAGTCGATCCGCTCGGACAATCCCGCACTGCGGTGGGTGCAGAACGCGCTCTCGGTGGTGGGTTTCGTGCCACCGGACCAGAACGATCTGGTGAAGAGGATCATCGCGACCGGTGGCCAGACCGTCGAGTGCCGGGTGGACACCGGCCTGACCGTCGACGGCAAGAAGCTCGACGAACCCTACCTCGATCCCGAGACGATGATGGCCGACCCGGCCGTGTACCCGTGTCTGGGCAACGAGTTCGGTCCGGTCACCGTCCCCGAGGGCAGGCTGTGGATGATGGGGGACAACCGCACGCATTCGGCCGACTCACGCACGCACTGCTCCAACGATCCCGCCGATGCCCAGCGTGGCCTCCTGTGCACGGGTGACCCGATGGCAGGGACGATCCCGGAGGAGAATGTCATCGGTAAAGCCCGGTTCATCGCCTGGCCGCCCGGGCGATGGGGCGGCGTCAGCTCGGTGAATCCGCAGTCGTAACGGTCGGCTTGGAAGGAGTCCTAGTCACTTGCCTGCCGCTTGGCCACCGAGGACGGTCATCCGCAAATCCTCCGGCCTGCGCACGCTGGAATCGGCGCTCTACCGCGCCGGATTGGGCCCGGTGGCCGGTGTGGACGAGGTGGGACGCGGCGCCTGCGCCGGTCCGCTCGTCGTGGCGGCGTGCGTGTTGGGGCCCAACCGGATGGACAGCCTGGCCGCCCTCGATGACTCCAAGAAGCTCAACGAGAATGAGCGGGAACGGCTGTTCCCACTGATCACGCGATATGCGCTGGCTTACCACGTGGTGTTCATCCCGTCCGAGGAGGTCGACCGCCGCGGTGTGCACGTGGCCAACATCGAAGGCATGCGGCGGGCCGTCGCAGGGCTGCCGGTGCGCCCCGGTTACGTGCTTTCGGACGGCTTCCGGGTGCCGGGCCTGCCGATGCCGTCACTGCCGGTGGTCGGGGGCGACGCCGCCGCGGCCTGTATCGCGGCGGCGAGCGTGCTGGCCAAGGTCAGCCGGGACCGGCTGATGGTCGCGATGGACCACGACCATCCCGGTTACGGCTTCGCCGAGCACAAGGGTTACAGCACGCGTGCCCACAGTGCGGCGCTGTCCCGACTGGGCCCTTCGCGTCAGCACCGGTATTCGTTCATCAATGTGCGACGACTGGTGCGAGACGGGGAACCCGAGGAGCATGCAGAACTGGTGTGCGGGAAAATGCTCGTGGACATGCCGATGGACGGCGATCAACCCGAAGGACAGCTGAGCCGATGAGTGCCGAAGATCTCGAAAAGTACGAAACCGAGATGGAGCTCTCGCTCTACCGCGAGTACAAGGACATCGTCGGCCAGTTCAGCTACGTCGTCGAGACCGAGCGGCGGTTCTACCTGGCCAACAGCGTGGAGATGATCCCGCGCAACGCCGACGGCGAGGTGTACTTCGAGCTGCGCCTCGGCGACGCGTGGGTGTGGGACATGTATCGCCCGGCTCGCTTCGTCAAGCAGGTGCGGGTGATCACCTTCAAGGACGTCAACATCGAAGAGGTCGAAAAACCCGAGCTGAGACTGCCCGAGTAGGTCGGCCCGCGGTCGACTCCCACGCGTGCCTGCCGCAACTGACACACTGGACGGCGTGCGCTCTACACCGCAGTGCTGGCTCACCGATATGGACGGCGTGCTCGTCCGCGAGGAACACGCGCTCCCCGGCGCCGCCGAGTTCCTGGCGCGTCTCGTCGAGCGGGAGCGGCCATTCCTTGTGCTCACCAACAACTCGATCTTCACCCCGCGCGACCTGGCGGCGCGGCTGACCCGTTCGGGCCTGGTCGTCCCGGAAAGCGCGATCTGGACCTCGGCGCTGGCCACCGCGGCCTTTCTGGCCGATCAGCTGCCGGGCGGATCCGCCTACGTCATCGGCGAGGCCGGTCTGACCACGGCGCTGCACGAGGCCGGCTACACACTCACCGATGTCGCGCCGGACTTCGTGGTACTCGGTGAGACCCGGACTTATTCGTTCGAGGCCATCACCAAGGCGGTGCGGTTAATTCTGGGCGGCGCCCGCTTCATCGCCACCAACCCCGACGTCACCGGCCCGTCGGCGGAGGGGCCGCTGCCGGCGACCGGATCGGTGGCCGCGATGATCACCAAGGCCACCGGACGTGAGCCCTACTTCGTCGGCAAGCCCAACCCGATGATGTTCCGCAGCGCGCTGAACCGGATCGAAGCGCACTCGGAGAACACCGTCATGGTGGGCGACCGGATGGACACCGATGTGGTCGCCGGGATCGAGGCCGGTCTGGAGACCATCCTGGTGCTCACCGGCTCCACCACCGTCGAGGACGTCGAGCGTTACCCGTTCCGCCCCAGCCGGGTGCTGCCGAGCATCGCCGAGGCGATCGAGCTCGTCTGATGCGGCACTTGCTAGCTTGAGCGGGTGACCGATCCAGTGCCCGACCCGGCGCGACCGCTGACCGGGGTGCGGGTCGTGGAGATCTCGAGTTTCGTCGCGGTGCCGTTGGCGGGGATGACCTTGGCTCAGCTCGGTGCCGAGGTGCTGCGCGTCGACCCGGTCGGCGGAGCCGCCGACTATCACCGGTGGCCGCTCACCGAATCCGGGGACAGTATCTATTGGGCCGGGCTCAACAAGGGCAAGCGGTCACTGGCGGCCGACATCCGCTCGGAGGGCGGCCGGGATCTGGTGACCCGGTTGATCGCCGACTGCGGGGTGTTCATCACCAATGTCGCCGGCCGGCAGTGGCATTCCTACGAAGCGTTGCGCAAGGTGCGTCCCGATCTGATCCACGTCGAGGTGTCCGGGCGCCAGGACGGCGGCACCGCGGTCGACTACACGGTCAACGCGGCCATCGGATTCCCGATGGTGACCGGGCCCGCCGAGCTGGCCACCCCGGTCAACCACGTGCTGCCGGCCTGGGACGTCACCTGCGGCGTCTACACGGCACTGTCGGTGCTCGCCGCGCTGCGCCATCGCGACGCCTCCGGGCGTGGCCAACAGATCCGCATCCCGCTGGAGAACGTGGCGCTCGCCACCGCGGGCAACCTGAGCCTGCTCACCGAGGCGATGATCAACGGCACCTCGCGCCGACGCATCGGCAACGCGGTCTACGGTACCTACGGTCAGGACTTCACCAGCAGCGACGGGATCTCCTACATGGTGGTGGCGCTGACCAACCGCCATTTCGGCGACTTGACGGCACTCACCGGGACCACCGAAGCCGTTGGCGCGCTTGCGGATTCGCTCGACGTGGACTTCTCCGACGAAGGTGAGCGCTATCGGCACCGGGACGCGCTGAGCGGGTTGTTCGCCGAGTGGTTCAGCACGCACACCGGCGGCGAGATCGCTGCCGCGCTGTCGTCGACATCGGTGCTCTGGGAGCGATATCAGACCTTCGGCGAGACCGCCGCCGATCCGCGGGTGACCGACAACCCCCTGTTCACCGAACTCGACCAGCCCCGGGTGGGGCGTCACCTGGCCGCAGGATTGCCCGTGTCGATCGACGGCGGCTACCCGGCCGCCGTCCCGGCGCCCGCGCTCGGCGACGACACCGCCGCGGTGCTGGCGCAGTGGCTGTCCCTGAACCACGACCAGATCGACGACCTCTACGGTTCGGGCGTCGTCGCGTGAGCAGACTGCTTGACCTGTTCGAGGTGACCGAGACCGGGCAGCAGAGCTGGCGTGGCCGCGGCAGCGGTCCGGCGGGCAAACGTGCCTACGGTGGGCAGCTGTTGGCGCAGAGCCTGGCCGCGGCCGCGCGCACCGTCGACCCGGCCAGGGCGCCGAGCGCGATGCATCTGCAGTTCCTGCGCGGCGGTGCGGCCGGTGACCCGGTCGATTACCGGGTTGTGCACGTCCACGACGGCCGAACTGCGACGGCACGGCGGATCGACGCCGCCCAGAACGGGCGGCTGCTGACCACCGCCACGGTGGCCTTCGCCGCCGCCCTGCCCGGCCCGGAGCACGGTCGGCGCGACCGGCCGGGTGCCCCGGACGTCTCGGCGACGACCGGTCCGCCCGGACCGGCTCCCGCGCTGCCGCTCGACGAACTCGATATCCGTTTCACCGATACCGGTTCCGGTGAGAACTTCGTCCGCCGCCTGTGGTGGCGCGCCGTCGTCGACCTGCCCGACGATCCGCTGGTGCACACGCTGATCGCGGTCTATGTCACCGACGTCTATCTGATCGATCCCGCGCTGCAGGTCCACGGACACTCGATGAGATCGCGGACGCACCGCAGCGGCACCACGGATGCGTCGGTGTGGTTTCACCGACAGCTGCGCGCCGATGAGTGGAACCTGCTGGAATGCCGGTCACCGGCCGCGGCGCGGGGACGTGCAGTGGTGACCGCGAGCCTGGTCGGATCCGACGGCACGATCGCGGCCACACTGGTTCAGGAGGGGCTCATCGCAGAGCGGGAGCCTGCGCCGGATCCGGTGCGCTGAACCGTCGCTCGAGGTGCCACTGGCGCGCCAGCGTCACCGCCGCCGAGATGGTGATGCCGACCACGGCCGACGCCACCACGCCGACCAGTTCGTGGCTCCCGAACAGCGGATACACCTGATAGTGCGTCAGGTAGATGTACAGCGACGCCTCGGCGATCACGCCCGCCACCACGGCCACGCCGGCCGGGCACCGGACCGCGGGCAACCAGATCAGAAGAACGAGACCGCCGAGCACCATCACCTGGCGCACGGTGTCGTCGAAGTAACCGTGCAGTCCGATGAACAGCACCGCTGTCACCGCGGCGCGCTGCCACAGCGTGGTCGCCTTCGCCGCGGCCCAGCCGGCTGCGAAGAACCAGAAGGCCAGTATCGAGAACATGGCGTCACCGCTGATCCCGACATCCACCACGTCGTAACGCAGCGCTAGGCCCAGCGCCACAAACCCCATCGCGACAGCGAACGGAGCGCGGCGTTCCCACCGGTCCATCGCCGGGATCCAGAACAGCACCGCCAGTGCGATCAGCGTCCACACCAGGACTTCCACGAACCACAGCCGACCCGCGGTCATGCTGTCGTGGGGACCGAGAAACTTGTTGGCCAGCAACAGGTTCGATGCGTGGTAGTCATCGGTGACGACCAGCGCGAAGGTGATCCATACCACCGACGGAACGGCCACCCAGGCGATCGTGGTGCGCAGGTGTCGGATCCGGGCCGGCCGCGGCAGCGGTGTCAGGCAGAACCGGCCGAAGTTGTAGCCCGCCACCCCGAGCAGGACATGCGCGCCGCCCCACAGTTCGAACAGTTCGGCGTGGGATCCGACGATCAACACGATGGCGATCGCGCGCAGCGCGACGCTGGTCTCCAGCGTGTGGCCCCAGGACTGCCAGCGCCGTTGCTTGGGTGCGGGTCGGCCTCGAAGCTCCCGCAGCGACAACCGCTGCCAGTCGCCGGGCAGCCAACCCAGCGCACGTTCCAGTCGAACCGACATGGTCACATAGGTCAGCGAGTTGCCGCCGAGATCGACGAAGCTCGCATCCTCGTCGATGTCGACCGGGTCGAGGTGCAACACGTCGGCGAAGATCCGGCGCAGGTCTTCGTCGTGCGGGGTGCAGCGCGCAGCCGCGGAGGCCAGCACTCGGGCGGTGGGGTAGTCGGGCTTACCGGACGGCAGCGTGGGCAACTCCGGCACGCACGCCACGTCGACCGCACCGGCCGGCACACCGGCGGCACCCGCCGCGGTCCGGCGCACCTGGTCGGGCTGGTGATCGGTGGTCGCCACCACGGCGAGGCGCTCGGCGTTGTCGGTGCACAGCGCGCGCACCCCGGCCGCGCCCAGCGAGGTCTCCAGCTGCTGCAGGTCGATGCGAAGGCCGTACATCTTGAGGAAACGGCTTCTGCGGCCGATGATCTCGTACAGTCCGTCCGCGCCGCGGCGCGCGATGTCGCCGGTGCGCAGTTCGTTCGGGCCGGCGGCCAGCGCGAGATCATCCGGATCGTGGGCGTAACCCATCATCACGTTGGCGCCGCGATAGACCAGCTCTCCGGTGCCGGCTTCCGGCCAGTCCTCGACGGGTTCGATGCGAAACGATCCGCCGGGGATCGGGCGCCCGATGGCGGCGCTTCGGGTCAGCGCGAGATCCGGTGGCAGATAAGCCATTCGGGCGGTCGCCTCGGTGGCGCCGTACATCACGAACAACTGCCAGCCCTGACGTTGGGCCAGCGTGGCATACTCGCGGACCCGCTCGGCAGGCATTCGGCCGCCGGCCTGGGTGACATATCGCAGGTGCGGCAGGTGCATGGACGCAAAGCCGGACCTCTCGAGCAGTTCGAACGTGTACGGCACACCGGCGAACGTGGTACCGCGGTGCCGACGGAACAGCTCCCAGAACTGCGGCTCGGACACCGAGTTCTCGGTCAGGATCAGGGCCGCCCCGGCCAGCAGATGACTGTGCACGACCGACAGGCCGTAGCAGTACGACATCGGCAGTGTGGTCGCCGCCCGGTCGGTGTTGCGGATCTGGAGGTATTCGGTGATCGACCGCGCGTTGGCGATCAGGTTGGCGCGGGACAGTCGCACCAGCTTCGGGGAACCGGTGCTGCCCGAGGTGGACATCACCAGCGCCAGGTCCTCGTGCAACTCATGGGCGGCCTCGGTGTGCACGTGCGTTCCGGCCGCGTCGATCACGACGTCGGGGCGGTAGGTGGCGATCATGGCGCTGTGGTCACGGCCGGCGGGGACCGGCAGCACCACGTGCCTGCCCGCCAGCGCGCCCAGATAGCCCACCAGCGTCGCGATGTCGTTGCGGGTTTCCAGCAGTATCAACCGGCGCCGGGCACCCAGCGTTCGCGCGACGTCGTGGACTCGGTCCGCAAGTTCGACATAGCTGAGCTGTCGGTCGACGGTGAGCACCGCCGGACGGTCACCGTGACCGCGCAGATGGTCGACCAGCGAGCTCACCCGGTGAGGATACCCTCGCCTGAGTTGGGCCCCCTGATCACATCCGGCTGTACCGGCTCCTGATGAAGTTGTACGCACCGAACGCCGCGATGCCCAGCGCCGCGGCGATGAGCAGGAACTTGCCGAACGGCGCCTGTCCGAGTGTCTTGACCGCGGCGTCCAGGCCGCTGGCCTTGGCCGGGTCGGCCTGGACGGTGGCGACGATGACGAGCAGCCCGGCGCCGGCCAGGACCAGGCCTTTGGCCACATAGCCGGTGACGCCGACCGCGGTCACCGCGGTCCCGCCGGAGACCCGCAGGTCGTCGAGGAACTTCTCCGAGACCCCCTTGTACACGTGGTAGGCGCCCACCGCGGCGACACCGAGACCGACGGCGATCAGCACCGCTTTGCCCCACCCGGACTGCATCAGCTGGGCCGACAGGCCGGCGTTCTGCTGGCTGCTGGACTGGCCGCTGCCCATCGCGTAGCGCGCCGCCGAGACGGCGATCGCGAAGTTCACCACCGCCAGGGCCAGGGCCTTGGCCCGCTTCCAGGCGGGGTTGTCGCCCTGGCGCCCGGAGCTTTCCCCGGGTTTGGCGCCGATCACCGCCTCGGCAACCCGCCACAGGCCCAGCGCCACCAACCCGGCCGCGGCCACCCACAACATGACGGTCCCGCCGGTTTGGCCGGCCAGCGTCGCGAGCGCACCGGACTGGTCGGCGTTGTCGGGCCCGCCGCCGGCGCCGCCGACGAAGGCCAGCTTGGCGATGATGAAGGCGACGAGCAGGTGCAAGAGGCCGCTGGCGGCGAAGCCCGCCCGAGCCAGATATTGGAAGGCGTCGCTGTCGGTGGCGCGGTCGGCGGCGCCGTGGGCGCTGCGGTGCAGCGACGATGCGGAAGGTCGGGTGGCCATCGGGGGTCCTCCTGGTCGACGGATGGTGCCGGATACCCCAGATTTGACGCCGGTGAAACTGCGATTTCGCCGGCTGGGGATGGTCGCGGGGTTGGGGATGGTTTCCAGGTCCTGTCGGCGGCCCGGAGCACGGTTGTCCTGTGACCGAAACACCTACTCGCGGCGAGCTCGGGGCGTGGGGCGAGCAACTGGCCGTGGACTACCTGCAGGCACACGGATTGCGTGTGCTGGAACGCAATTGGCGATGCCGATACGGTGAGCTGGACATCGTCGCCGCTGACGACGCCGCGGATGCGGCGGTGTTCGTCGAGGTGAAGACCCGCACCGGCGATCGCTTCGGCGGTGTCGCCGAAGCGGTCACCCCGGCCAAAGTGCGCCGCCTGCGGCGGCTGGCCGGGCTGTGGTTGACCGCGCAGGACAAACGGTGGACCGAGGTGCGCATCGACGTGATCACCGTGCAGGCAGGTCGGCGCCGCATCCCCGAGCTCACCCACATCACGGGGGTGGGGTGATGACACTGGGGCGGGCGTTCTCGGTGGCGGTACGTGGGGTCGAGGGGGAGACCGTCGAGATCGAGGCCGATATCTCCTCGGGCCTGCCGGGCGTCCATCTGGTCGGCTTGGCCGATGCCGCGCTGCGCGAATCGCGCGATCGCGTCCGCGCGGCGATCAGCAACTGCGGTTTCGAATGGCCGAAGACCCGGCTGACGCTCGGCCTGTCGCCGGCGACGCTGCCGAAGATGGGCTCGGTGTACGACACCGCGCTTGCCGCGGCCGTGTTGTCGGCGCACGGCAGGAAATCCTGGCCGCGGTTGGACAAGACGGTGCTGCTGGGAGAACTTGCGCTCGACGGGCGGGTGCGACCGGTCAAGGGTGTGCTGCCCGCGGTGCTCGCCGCGCAGCGGCAGGGCTGGCCCACGGTGGTGGTCCCCGTCGAGAACCTGGCCGAGGCCAGTCTCGTCGACGGCATCGAGGTGTGGGGGGTCGGCAGTCTGGGACAGCTGCGGTCCTGGCTCGCCGGCAAGGCAGATCTGCACCCGCGGGTCGAGCGCAGGCAGCAACCGCCCGATCCCGGGCACGACCTTGCCGACGTCGTCGGTCAGTCCCACGCCCGGTACGCCGTGGAGGTCGCCGCGGCGGGTGGGCACAACCTGCTGCTGACCGGGCCGCCGGGGGTGGGCAAGACCATGCTGGCCCAACGTATGCCGGGCCTTCTGCCTCCGCTCTCGCATGCCGAGTCGCTGGAAGTCACCGCGATCCACTCCGTTGCCGGGCTGCTCACCGGTGACGCCCCGCTGATCACCCGGCCGCCGTTCGTGGCACCGCACCACACCGCGAGCATCGCTGCGCTCGTCGGAGGCGGTGTGGGAATGGCCCGCCCGGGCGCGCTCAGCTGCGCCCACCGCGGCGTGCTGTTCCTCGACGAGTTCGCCGAGATCAACAGCGGCGCCTTGGAGGCGCTGCGGACACCTCTGGAAGACGGTGAGATCCGGTTGGCCCGTCGCGATGGTGTCGCGTGTTATCAGTGCCGGATCCAGCTGGTCCTGGCGGCGAACCTGTGCCCGTGCGCGCCACCGGATCCGCGGGACTGCGTGTGCGGTGCCGCCGAGCGGCGCCGCTATCAGACCAAGTTGTCCGGACCGCTGGTCGACCGGGTGGACCTGCGGGTGCAGATGCACGCGTCCCGGGAGGGCACGTTCACCGATGACCAGGGTGAGTCGACTTCTGTTGTCCGGGAACGAGTCTGGGCAGCGCGCGAGGCGGCTCGGGCGCGCTGGGGTCCGCACGGGATCACCACCAACGCCGAAGCCAGTGGTTCGCTGCTGCGGCGGCGCTTCCGGTTGGGCGCCGAGGCGATGAAACCCCTGCGCACGGCCGTGGATCGGGGAGCGCTGAGCATCAGGGGCATGGATCGCAGTATCCGGGTCGCGTGGACCCTGTGCGATCTGGCCGGTCGCACGTCACCGAATCGCGATGACGTCACCGCGGCGATGAGTTTCCGGCAGGGGGGTGGCTTCTGATGGACGAGAACACGCGGCGGGCCTGGGCTTACCTCTCCAGGGTGGCCGAGCCACCGAACCAGCTCCTCGCCGAGTTGGTGTCGCGGGAAGGTGTTGTCGCGGCAGCCGAGCGGATCCGGTGCCGGGATGTCGAGGCCAGGTTGGCCCGGGCCACCGAGGCGCGGTTCGACGTCGACCGGGCCGACGAGGATCTCGAGGTTCTGGATCGGATGGGTGGTCGACTGCTCACCGAGGACGACGACGAATGGCCGTATCTGGCGTTCGTGTCCTTCGCCGGGGTGGATCGCGCGAAACGACCGCAGGCACTGCCGCCGTTGGCGTTGTGGGCGCTCGGTCCGGTGTCGTTGGGTGAGGTGCCAGGACGCAGCGCCGCGATCGTCGGAACCCGGGCGGCCACCGCATACGGTGAGCACGTCGCCGCCGACTTCGCCGCCGGACTGGTCGAGCGCGATGTCGCGGTGGTCTCCGGCGGGGCGTACGGCATCGACGGCGCGGCTCACCGCGCCGCGCTGGCCGGTGACGGTGAGACGGTGGCGGTGCTGGCCGCGGGGTTGGACGTGCCCTATCCCGCGGGTCACTCCGCGTTGTTCCACCGAGTGGCCCGACACGGCCTGCTGGTCAGCGAATATCCGCCCGGCACCCGGCCCACCCGCCGACAGTTCCTCACCCGCAACCGGCTGGTGGCCGCGCTCGGCGGGGCGACGGTGGTGATCGAGGCGGGTGTGCGCAGCGGTGCAGCGAACACTGCCGCCTGGGCCGACGCCCTGGGTCGGCCGGTGTGCGCCGTGCCCGGCCCGATCACGTCGGCGGCCTCGGCGGGCTGCCACGAGCTGGTCCGGGAGCGCAGGGCCGAGTTGGTCACTCGGGCCGCCGAGGTCGTCGAACTCGTCGGACGGTGCGGCGAGCTCGCGCCCGAGCGTGACCGACCCGTCACCGAGGTGGACGGTCTCAGCGACCGGGAACTGATCGTGTTCGAAGCGCTGCCGGGACGCGGTGCGCGTTCCGTGGACGAGATCGCGGTCGCTGCGGGCATCCCGGCGACCGACGTTCTCGGGCCGTTGACCATGCTCAACGTGCGTGGGCTGGCAGTTCAGCAGGACGGGTGCTGGAAGCTCGCCAAACGCCTCGCCAAACGCTAGGTCCCTGCGCCGGGACGGGCGCTCGTATAGTCGGACACGACAGCGAGGTAGCGGAGGAACTGAAGTGGCAGGACGTCCCGTGCACACCTTCGAGGTGGTGCGCACCGAACAACTGGCCCCGCATATGGTGCGAGTTGTGCTCGGCGGCAATGGATTCGATACGTTCACCCCGAACGTGTGCACCGACTCCTACGTGAAGTTGGTATTCGTCGCCGACGACGTCGACGTCGCCGAACTCGATCAGCCGCTGACGTTGGACAGCTTCAACGCCCTGCCGCCGCAGCGGCGACCCACCGTGCGCACCTACACCGTGCGTCGCGCCGATCCCGACCGCCGCGAGATCACGATCGACTTCGTGGTGCACGGCGAGCACGGTGTGGCGGGACCGTGGGCTGCCTCGGCCGTACCCGGGCAGCGGTTGTTCGTGATGGGGCCCAGCGGCGCCTACGCACCGGATCCGGCCGCCGACTGGCACCTTTTCGCCGGCGACGAGTCGGCGCTGCCGGCAATCAGCGCCGCGCTGGAAACGTTGCCGGACAACGCGATCGGCCGAGTGTTCATCGAGGTCGCCGGGCCGGAGGACCAGGTCGAACTCACCGCGCCCGCCGGCGTCGAGGTGATGTGGATCTACCGCGGTGGGCGCGCCGACCTGGTGCTCGACGACAGCGCCGGCGATCACGCACCGTTGATCACCGCGGTCAAGGAGACCGCCTGGCTGCCGGGCCAGGTGCAGGTGTTCATCCATGGGGAGGCGCAGGCCGTCATGCACAACCTGCGGCCCTACATCCGCAAGGAGCGCGGCGTGGAAGCCAAATGGGCGTCCTCGATCTCGGGCTACTGGCGGCGGGGCCGCACCGAGGAGACGTTCCGGCAGTGGAAGCGCGAACTCGCCGAGGCCGAAGCGAAATAACCGTGGGGGCCCGGCCGCCGATGGCAGGCTGATGCCATGACCTTCGGTAACTACCAACTCGAGATCTACTTGCAGGGCCTGTCCGGCGTCCTGCCGAACCTCCCGATGGACTATGCCGGCTGGGAGGCCAAGGCGGAGTCGGCGATGCCGCCGTCGGTCTGGTCCTACGTGGTCGGCGGCGCGGGCGACGAGAACACCCAACGCGCCAACCGCACCGCGTTCGACCGCTGGGGACTCGTCCCCAGGATGCTCATCGGGGCCACCGAGCGTGATCTGACCGTGGACCTGTTCGGCATGACACTGCCGTCTCCGCTGTTCATGGCGCCGATCGGGGTCATCGGGATCTGTGGACAAGACGGCCACGGCGACCTCGCTGCGGCCCGTGCGGCGGCGCGCACCGGGGTCCCGATGACCGTCTCCACCCTCACCGAAGATCCACTGGAGGACGTGGCCGCGCAGTTCGGGGACACTCCGGGATTCTTCCAGCTCTACACACCCACCGATCGCGACCTGGCCGCGAGTCTGGTGCACCGCGCCGAGACCGCCGGGTACCGCGCGATCATCGTCACGCTGGACACCTGGATCCCCGGTTGGCGGCCCCGCGATCTGGCGATGTCGAACTTCCCCCAGTTGCGCGGGCGCTGCCTGGCGAACTACACCAGCGATCCGGTGTTCCGGGCAGCGCTGGCGCAGACACCGGAGGAGAACCTGCAGGCAGCGGTCCTGCACTGGGTGCAGTTGTTCGGGAATCCGTTGACCTGGACCGACCTTCCGTGGCTGCGGTCGCTGACGGATCTGCCGCTGGTGCTCAAGGGTGTGTGTCACCCCGACGACGTCCGGCGCGCCAAGGACTCCGGTGTGGACGGCATCTACTGCTCCACCCACGGCGGACGGCAGGCCAACGGGGGATTGCCCGCGCTCGACTGCCTGCCCGGGGTGATCGAGGCCGCCGACGGACTGCCGGTGCTCTTCGACTCCGGGATCCGCAGCGGAGCCGATATCGTCAAGGCGCTCGCGCTGGGTGCCACCGCGGTCGGGGTCGGGCGGCCCTATGCCTACGGCCTGGCCATCGGCGGCGAGGACGGCATCGTGCATGTGCTGCGTTCGCTGCTGGCCGAGACCGACCTGATCATGGCCGTCGACGGCTATCCCACCCTGGCTGATCTCACTCCGGACACGCTGCGGCGCGTCCTGTGAACCAGCAGCCGGTTTCTGCCACGGTGGCGGCGTGGAGACCGGCGGGCAGCAGCGTAGCGACACGGGGATCGAATATTGCCTCCAGGAGTTCGACGAGTATCTCGCGCTCGAACGCGGCCGCTCCGAGCACACTCGCCGCGCCTACCTGGGTGATCTACGGTCGCTGTTCGGCTTTCTCGCCGACCGCCGGCCCGACACCGGCCTGCGCGGCCTGACCCTGCCGGTGCTGCGGTCCTGGCTGGCCGCGCAGGCCGGCGCCGGCGCCGCCCGGTCCACGCTGGCCCGCCGTACCTCGGCGGTGAAGACCTTCACCGCCTGGGCGTTGCGGCGCGGTCTGATCGCCGAGGATCCCGCCGTTCGGCTGCAGGTGCCCAAAGCGCGGCGCACGCTGCCCGCGGTGCTGCGCCAGGACCAGGCGCGCGATGCCATGGAGGCCGCCGAATCCGGTGCGCAACAGGGTGATCCGCTCGCGCTGCGGGACCGGCTCATCGTCGAACTGCTCTACGCGACCGGCATCCGGGTCAGCGAACTGTGCGGCCTCGACGTCGACGACGTCGACACTTCCCGGGGGGTGGTGCGGGTGCTGGGCAAGGGCGACAAACAGCGCACCGTTCCCTACGGTCAACCGGCGCACGCCGCGCTGACCGGATGGCTGACCGAGGGCCGACCCGCGCTGGTCACCTCACGTTCGGGACCGGCGCTGCTCCTGGGTGCGCGCGGTGCCCGGCTGGACCCCAGGCAGGCGCGCACAGTCGTGCACCAGACCATGGCCGCGGTCGCGGGTGCGCCCGACATCGGGCCACACGGGCTGCGGCACAGTGCCGCGACACACCTGCTCGAAGGCGGTGCCGATCTGCGGATCGTTCAGGAGCTGCTCGGCCACTCCACGTTGGCCACCACCCAGCTCTACACCCATGTCACCGTCGCCCGGTTGCGCGCTGTGCACGACCAGGCGCATCCCCGGGCCTGACGGCGGAGATTGGGTCAGTGACCGCCCTGACCGTAGGCGTGCTGGTACCGGTGGTGCAGCCGGTCGATATCGGCGGCGTCGATCGGCAGCGGTGCGCCGAGCTGTCGGCTGATGTGGACCGTGCGCGCCACATCCTCGAGCATGACGGCGGCCTTGACGGCGTCGCGCGCGGTGCGACCGATGGTGAACGGGCCGTGATTGCGCATCAGCACCGCCGGCGAGTTGCTGCCGGCCAGGGTGGCCACGATGCCCTGGCCGATGGAATCGTCGCCGATCACCGCGAACGGACCGACCGGGATGTCGCCACCGAACTCGTCGGCGATCATCGTCAGCACACACGGAATGGGCTCGGCGCGCGCCGCCCACGCCGTCGCATACGTCGAGTGGGTGTGCACCACACCGCCGACCTCGGGCATGTGGCGGTACACGTAGGCGTGCGCGGCGGTGTCCGACGACGGTGCGAGGTCACCGGCCACCGGGCGGCCGGCCAGATCGCACACCACCATCTGTTCCGGGGTGAGCGAATCATAGGACACCCCAGAGGGTTTGATCACCATCAGGTCCGCTCCGGGAACTCGCGCGGAGACGTTGCCGGCGGTCCAGATGACCAGTTGATACCGCGTCAGTTCGGCGTGCAGTGCGCATAACTGGTCGCGCAACGCCGCGATCGCATCGTCGATCTCGACGGACGGGGTGAGGGTCATGTCAATGCTCCCACGTTCGGGTGGTGGTTGGCCTCGCGCAGTTCGCGCATCATGGTGTTCTCTCGTCCGAAGTGGTCGTGCAGCGCCAGGTACTTGGCGTAGAGGGCGTCATAGCGCTCCACGTTCGCCGGGATCGGGAGGAAGGCCCGTTGCTTGCGCCGCCCCATCCGGGCGGCGGCCTCGCGCACCGACGGGTACGCTCCCGCCGCGGTTGCGGCATGGATGGCCGACCCCAGAGCGGGCGCCTGCGCCGACTGCACACACGACAGCGGCAGGCCGGTGACATCGGCGTAGATCTGCATCAGCAGGCTGTTCTTCACCAAGCCTCCGGCGACCACCAGTTCGATGATCGGAACACCGTGCCGCTGCAACGTTTCCACGATCACGCGGGTCCCGAACGCGGTTGCTTCGAGCAGCGCGCGGTACTGGTCCACGCAGGTGGTGGCCAGGGTCTGGCCGACGATCACCCCCGAAAGCCGGTGATCGACGAGCACCGACCGGTTACCGCTGTGCCAGTCCAGCGCGATCAGGCCGTGCTGGCCCACCTCCTGGGTCGCGGCCAGCGCGCTCAGGTGTTCGTGCAGGGTGCGACCGGACGCGGCGGCCTCCCGCTCGTAGCGGCCGGGGACACACTGCTCGACGAACCACGCGAAGATGTCGCCGACCCCCGACTGACCCGCCTCATAACCCCACAGTCCGTCCACGATGCCGCCGTCGACGACACCGCACATCCCGGGGACCTGTTGCATCACAGTCGCATTGACCACGTGGCAGGTAGACGTGCCCATGATCGCGACCAGCCGGCCCGGATCGAGGGCGTCGGCGGCCGCGGCGGTGACGTGGGCGTCGACGTTGCCGACCGCGACCGGGGTGCCCACCGGCAGTCCGGTCCACTCGGCGGCCCGGGCGGTGAGCCCGCCGGCGCGGTCACCCAGACGTCCGATCGGCTGGTCGATCTTGTCGACGACGACGTCGGCGAACCCCGGATCCAATGCGGCCAGAAACTCCCGCGACGGGTAGCGTCCGTCCTGCCGTATCGCTTTGTAGCCTGCGGTGCAGACATTGCGGACGTATGTTCCGCACAGCTGCCAGACGATCCAGTCGGCGGCCTCCACCCAGCGGTCGATCGCGGCGTACAGCTCGGGATCCTCGTCGAGGATCTCCAGGGCTTTGGCGAACTCCCACTCACTGGAGATCAGACCACCGTAACGACTCAGCCAGCTCTCGCCCCGCTGCGCGGCCAGACGGTTGATGCGGTCGGCCTGCGGCTGGGCGGCGTGGTGGCGCCACAGCTTGGCGTAGGCGTGCCGGTGATCGCGCCACGGCTCCAGGTCGCACAGCGGTGTGCCGTCCTGCCGGGTCGGGACCATTGTGCAGGCGGTGAAGTCGGTGGCCAGCCCGATGACATCGGCGGGATCGATGCCGGCGCTGCGCACCGCGGCGGGCACGGCGGTGCGCAGCACGTCGAGGTAATCACCGGGGAACTGCAGCGCGTAGTCCGGCGGTAGCGCAGTGGCCGGCCGGTCCGGCAGATGCTCGGTGATGACACCGTGCCGGTAGGCGTGCTCCGCGCTGCCGACCTCACCGCCGTCGGACACCCGGACCACCAGCGCCCGTCCCGAGAGCGTTCCGAAATCCACTCCCACCGTGTATTTTTCGGCGGACTTTTCGGCGCCGTTCACAGTGCGCCGGGATTCGTGGGGTAGGAGGCGAGGTGATGATGCGGCATCGACAATCCCTTCTGCGCACCCGAGTGTTAGCGCTCACATGTTAGCGATAACACAATCTACCGGTCAATGGGACCGGCCTCACGATCAGCGGCGTACCGAGCTCTGGCGCACGATGAGTTCGGCGGGAATCAGCGCGTTCGCGGTGGACGGCTGCCCGTCCGGGCCGCGCTCGATCTCCTCGACCAGCAGGTCGACACTGCGACGTCCGACCGAGGCGAAATCCTGCCGCACCGTGGTCAGCGGCGGGCAGAAGAACTCCGATTCGGGGACGTCGTCGAAGCCGCCGACCAGAACGTCGCCGGGAACCGAGCGGCCGGACTCGGCCAGGCCACGCAGCACGCCGAGCGCCATCTGGTCGTTGCCGACGAAGACCGCCTCCACGGTGGGGTCGGCGCCGAGTGCGAGACCGGCGGCATAGCCCGAGCGGGGCGTCCAGTCACCGTGGAGCGGTTCCGGAATCGCACAGCCCTGCGCGATGAGTTCGTTGCGCCAGCCCTCCAGTCGCGCGTCGGTTTCGGTCCACTCCGCGGGGCCGGTGATATGCCACACGGTCGTGGCACCGCCGCCGAGCAGGTGCCGGGTCATCTGGCGGGCGCCGTCGGTCTGATCGACACCGACGACCGGGATCCCCAGACCCGCCGTGGCATCCACCGCGACGACCGGAACCGGATTGCGCAGAGTCCGCAGGGCCTCCCGGTTGGCAGCCAGCGGCGCAATGACGATCACGCCCTCCACCGACTGTTCCTCCAATCGCCGCAACGCCCGGGGCAGGGTGGTGCTGTCGACCGTCGAGTCGGTGGCGACGCTGACGAAGAATCCCGCCTCGGTGGCAGCCTGCTCGATCGCATAGAGCATGCTGGCGGGACCGAACAACGTTGTGTTGAAACAGATGACGCCGATGGTGGCGGTGCGCCGGGTCACCAGGGCGCGCGCTGCGAGGTTGCGGCGGTAGCCCAGCTGGTCGATCGCCTCGGTGACCCGCTGGCGGGTCGAGTCGCGCACGGCGTCGGACCCGTTGAGTACCCGCGAGACGGTCTGGTGTGACACCCCGGCCAGGCGGGCGACGTCGAACATGCTGACGTGGCGTCCGGCGCTACCCCGCGGTGGTGGCACGTGATCTCCTCGTCTGTGCGTGCCGCGCCCGGGCTTGGTACGAGCACTCGGCTATCGCATGTTAGCGCTCACGACCTGGAACGATGTGTCGTCCGGGCGCTTCGTGTCGGCGCACCGTTGACAACGGCGTGAGCGCCATCACATACTTGTCCCCGAATGTTAACGCTCACATTAGTGATGCGGTCGGCCCGAATCTCGGGAGGTAGTCGATGAAGAAACTGAACTGGGCAGCGGTGCTGGTGATCGCGCTGCTGGCGGCGGCGCTGGCCGGCTGCGGCAGAGCCGCCGAGACCGCCGACTCCGGCGGACAGAAGGGCACTATCGGGATCGCGATGCCCACCAAATCCTCCGAACGGTGGGTCGCCGACGGGCAGAACATGGTCAACCAGTTCCAGGAACTGGGGTACCAGACCGATCTGCAGTACGGCGACGACATCGTGCAGAACCAGGTCTCCCAGATCGAGAACATGATCACCAAGGGGGTGGACCTGCTCGTCGTCGCCCCGATCGACGGCTCGTCGCTGACCGCCACCTTGCAGAACGCCGCGACCGCAGGCATCCCGGTGATCAGCTACGACCGTCTGATCCGCGGCACCGACAACGTCGATTACTACGCCACGTTCGACAACTTCCAGGTCGGTGTGCTGCAGGCGCAGTACATCGTCGACACGCTCGATCCCGACGCCGCACCCGCGCCGTTGAACATCGAACTGTTCGCGGGCTCGCCGGACGACAACAACGCGACCTTCTTCTTCGACGGCGCGATGAGCGTCCTGGCTCCCTACCTCGACAGCGGCAAGCTGGTGGTGCGCAGCGGTCAGACCGATTTCACCCAGGTGGCCACCCTGCGGTGGGACGGCGGACTGGCCCAGTCCCGGATGGACAACCTGCTCAGCCAGGCCTACACCGCCGTCCCGATCGACGCGGTGCTCTCCCCGTATGACGGGATATCCCGGGGCGTGATCTCCGCGCTCAGGAGCGCCGGCTACGGCAACGCCGCCCGACCGCTGCCGGTGGTCACCGGTCAGGACGCCGAGCTCGCGTCGGTGCAGTCGATCGTGGCCGGTGAGCAGACCCAGACGGTGTTCAAGGACACCCGTGAGTTGGCCCGCTCTGCGGTCCAGATGTCCGATGCCGTGCTCAACGGCGGTGAGCCGGAGGTCAACGACACCGAGACCTACGACAACGGGGTCAAAGTGGTGCCCGCCTACCTGCTCGAGCCGGTCAGCGTCGACAGAGCCAATTACGAACAGGTGCTTGTCGATTCGGGCTACTACACGCAGGCTCAGGTGCAATGACCCGGCAGGGTTCGGCGCTGCTGGAGATGAAGGGCATCACCAAGGAGTTTCCCGGTGTCCGAGCTCTCTCCGATGTCGATCTGCGGGTCGACTCGGGTGAGATCCACGCCATCTGCGGTGAGAACGGTGCGGGCAAGTCCACACTGATGAAGGTTCTCAGCGGGGTGTATCCGCACGGAAGCTACCGCGGTGAGATCTACTTCGACGGGAAACTGTGCGAGTTCAAAGACATCCGCTCCAGTGAACGGTGTGGCATCGCGATCATCCACCAGGAACTCGCCCTGGTGCCCTACCTGTCGATCGCCGAGAACCTGTTTCTGGGCAACGAGATCCGGCGGTTCGGGGTGATCGACTGGCAACGCACCCTGGAACGGGCCCAGGAACTGCTCGACCGGGTCGGACTCGACGAAAGCCCACAGACCAGGGTCGCCGACATCGGGGTGGGCAAGCAGCAGCTGGTGGAGATCGCCAAGGCCCTGGCCAAGGACGTCCGCTTGCTCATCCTCGACGAACCCACCGCGGCGCTCAACGATTCCGACAGCCGTCACCTGCTCGATCTGATCACCGATCTGCGCGGTCACGGTCTGACCTCGATCCTGATCTCGCACAAGCTCAACGAGGTCCTCGAGATCGCCGACAGCGTGACGACACTGCGCGACGGTGCGACCATCGACACCGTCCGTGTCGCGGACGGGTTGACCGAGGACGCCATCGTGCGCGGCATGGTGGGTCGCGATCTGACCCACCGGTTCCCGCCGCGACTGCAGCGCGACATCGGTCCGGTCGCCTTCGCGGTGTCGAACTGGACGGTGCTGCACCCCATCGACACCCACCGCAGGGTGGTCGACGACGTGTCGCTGGACGTCCGCGCCGGCGAGATCGTCGGTATCGCCGGATTGATGGGCGCGGGCCGGACCGAGTTGGCCATGAGCGTGTTCGGCCGTTCCTACGGGCGGTACGTGAGCGGCCGGGTCAGCAAAGGCGACCGCGACATCAACACCAGCACGGTCCCGGCAGCGATCGGCAACGGCATCGCCTACGTCACCGAGGATCGCAAACAGCTGGGGCTGAACTTGATGGACAGCATCGCCACCAGCATCACCCTGCCGTCGCTGACGAAGATCAGCCGCCGATCGGTGATCGACTTCCGCGCCGAAACCACTGTCGGCGAGCAATTCCGGGAATCGATGCGGATCAAGGCATCGTCGGTGTCGACGGTGACGGGCAAACTGTCCGGCGGCAATCAGCAGAAGGTGGTGCTGAGCAAATGGCTGTTCACCGATCCCGACGTGTTGATCCTCGACGAGCCCACCCGGGGCATCGACGTCGGCGCCAAATATGAGATCTACCAGATCATCAACGAACTGGCCGCCCGCGGCAAGGCCGTGATCGTGATCTCCTCCGAACTACCCGAGCTGCTCGGTCTCTGTGATCGCATCTACGCGTTGAGCCAAGGGCGGCTCACCGGCGAAGTCGAGCGGGCGCGCGCCGATCAGGAGACCCTGATGCGGCTGATGATGAAAGGACGCTGATTCCGTGACCGCCACCGTCGACCAACCGTCGCAGAATTCGCCGGTGACCCAGCAGCCCAACGGATCTCATAGTAATCCGCCCGGCCTGCGGGACCGCATCGCACAGTTCCTGATCTCGCACATCCGGCAATCCGGCATGGTGGTCGCCCTGCTGGCGATCGTGCTGCTCTTCCAGGTCTGGACCGACGGCATCCTGCTGATGCCGCTCAACGTCACCAACATCATCCAGCAGAACGGCTACATCCTGGTGCTCGCGATCGGGATGGTGATCGTCATCATCAACGGTCACATCGACCTGTCGGTGGGCTCGATCGCCGCGTTCACCGGGGCGATGTCGGCGGTCCTGATGGTGCGCAATGATCTGCCGTGGCTGCTGGCGGTGGTGCTGTGCGTCGCGATGGGCGCTTTGATCGGAGCCTGGCAGGGGTTCTGGATCGCGTTCGTGGGCATCCCGTCGTTCATCGTCACCCTCGGTGGGATGTTGATCTTCCGCGGCGCCACGCAGTACATCCTGCAGGGGCAGTCGATCGCGCCGATGCCCCCCGCGCTGCAGACGTTCAGCAGCGGGTTCCTGCCCGAGTGGGGGACCGACGCGCTCTACCATTGGCCCACGATCCTGCTCGGCGGCGTGATCGTGGTGGCTGCGGTCGGCATGCAGATACGCCGGCGTCGCTCCCAGATCCGCTTCGGTCAGCCGGTTTCGGGTATGGCGCTGTTCATCGCCAAATGCGTGGCGATCACCGGTGCGCTGGGCGCGGTCACGCTCCTGTTGGCCAGCTATCGCGGCGTTCCGATCGTCGGCATCATCCTGGTGGTGCTGACGCTGGTCTATGCGTTCCTAATGCGCAACACCGTGTTCGGCCGGCAGGTGTACGCGGTCGGCGGGAACGCCGCGGCGGCCAAGCTGTCCGGCGTCCGCAACCGGTGGGTCACGCTGCTGGTGTTCGTCAACATGGGTGCGCTGGCGGCGGTCGCGGGCCTGATGTTCGCGGCGCGGCTGAACTCGGCCACCCCGCAGGCGGGTATCAACTTCGAACTGGAGGCGATCGCGGCCGCGTTCATCGGCGGGGCCTCCTCCAGCGGCGGAGTCGGGACGGTTCTCGGCGCCATCGTCGGCGGGCTGGTGCTGGGTGTACTCAACAACGGCATGTCGATCCTGGGAATCGGCACCGACGTCCAGCAGGTCATCAAGGGGCTGGTGTTGCTGGCCGCAGTGGGTTTCGACGTGTACAACAAGCGTCGCGGTGGCCGTTAACCCGCCGATGCCGGTAGCGCACAGTGCCGCATCGGCTGTGCGCAAGACGGTGACGACCCTGGCCGACGGGCGCCGGCTGATCTATTTCGACGACAGCGACGCGCCGGCGCGGACCGCACGTGACACCCGTACCCTCCCGCCGGCAACCTCGCACTCCCAGTTGCGCTATGACGCGCTGACCGGGGAGTGGATCGCCATCGCGGCTCAGCGCATGGACCGCACCTATCTGCCGCCGGTGGCGGCCTCGCCGCTGGCGCCGACCCGGCCGGGCGGCCCGGCCACCGAGATCCCGGCCGCCGACTACGACGTCGTGGTGTTCGAGAACCGGTTCCCATCGTTGTCGGCGCGTGCGGCCGACCAGACCCTCCCGCCGCACCTCGACGCCGAACCGCTGTGGCCGCTGCAGCCGGGAACCGGGTGCTGCGAGGTGGTCTGCTTCACCAGTGACCCGCACGCCAGCTTCGCGACACTGGGTCATCGGCGCGCCCGCACCGTGATCGACGTGTGGGCTGACCGGACCACCGAGCTCTCCCAGTTGCCCGGCGTCGCACAAGTGTTCTGCTTCGAGAATCGCGGCCGGGAGATCGGGGTGACGCTGACCCACCCGCACGGACAGATCTACGCCTATCCGTATCTGCCGCCGCGCACCGAGGCGATGCTGCGCCAGGCGCGACGGCACCGTGCCGCGACCGGGGCCGATCTGTTCGCCGATGTGCTCGACGCCGAACGGCGTTCGGGCCGGCGGGTGGTGGTGTCCGGCGAGCAGTGGACGGCGTTCGTGCCCGCCGCCGCACGCTGGCCGCTGGAAGTACAGCTGATGCCGCACCGCGAGGTGGCCGATTTCCCGGAGCTTTCCGACGACGAGAGGGACGAGTTGGCCACCATCTATCTGGACCTGCTCGGCCGGGTCGACCGCTTCTTCGACGGGGTCGACGAGACCCCCTACGTCGCGGGGTGGCACCAGGCCCCGCTGAGCGCCGACCGCGGACTCGGACGGTTGCACCTGCAGTTGTTCTCGGTCATGCGCTCGCCCGGTCGGCTCAAGTACCTGGCCGGGTCGGAGTCGGGAATGGGGGCCTGGATCAACGACACCACCCCCGAACGGATCGCCGATCGGTTGCGGGAGGTCCGGTGAACGCGTTCCCGATCACGCGGCCACGTCTGCTGCCGCCGGTGCCCGACCAGGTGCTCGCCGAGCATGTCCACACGGTGTTCGCCGAAGCGTTCGCCGTTGCGCCGCAAGGTGTGTGGGTGGCCCCGGGCCGGGCCAACATCATCGGTGAGCACGTCGACTACGTGGGCGGACGGGTGGTGCCGTTCGCGTTGCCCTATGCCACCGCGGTGGCGGTCAGGATCCGTTCCGATGACGTGGTGCGGTGCACCTCGACCGGGCCGCACCCGGATTGGACCGGAAGGGTGGGTGACATCGGTCCGGGCCGACCCGCGGGCTGGGCCGGCTACGCCGCCGGGGTGGTGTGGGCGATGGCCTATCACGAGACCATCGCCAGGATGCCCGGCGTCGACATCGCCGTGAGCTCCACGGTGCCTCAGGGAGCAGGACTGTCCAGTTCGGCTGCGCTGGAATGCGCTGTCGCATTGGCTGTTGCCGAGCTTGCCGGGGTGGCGACCGATGACACCGGGCGGGCGGTGTTGGCCCGCGACTGTGCGACCGCGGAGAACGTCGTGGTAGGGGCGTCGACCGGCACGATGGACCAGTCGGTGTCGCTGCGCGCCCGAGCCGGACATGCCATGGTGCTCGACTGCGGCGACGGCAGTATCGAACACATCGCGCTCGACGGGGGAACTCCGGATCTGGCATTCCTGGTGATCGACACCAACTCTCCGCACCGCCTCGTCGAGGACGACTACCGCAGGTGCCGGACGCAGGTCGAGCAGGCGTACGCGCGGGTGGACCCGACCGTCGTGCACTCCGGTGCGGATGTATCCGATGTGGTCGATCTCGCCACCCTGGGGGCAGCACATCTGCGCGGTTCACTGCGGCACCTCCTCACCGAATTCCGGCGGGTGGACGCCGCGGTGACGCGGTTGCGGTCGGCGGACCTGGCAGGTATCGGACCGTTGTTGAGTGCCTCGCACAACTCGCTGCGCGACGACCTGGGGGTGAGTGCACCGGAACTGGACCGAACGGTCGAGGCGGCGCTCGACGTCGGCGCGCTCGGCGCCCGGATGATCGGCGGCGGGTTCGGTGGCTCGGTGCTGGTCCTCACCGAGCGCAGGCGGGTGCCGGTCGTCGCCGAGGCGGTGCTGCGACGGGCACACGACAACGGGTTGCCGCAGCCCCGATTTCTGGCCGCCCCCTGCGCGGCCGCGGCGCGCCGCGTCTACTGAACGGGGCTCTGATAGCGGATCGACCACGACGCCGACCAGTACTGTCCCGGGCCCAGCCAGCGCAAACCGGAGCCGCTGTTGAACGCGTCCGCCGGCGCCGACATCGGTTCGACCGCCACCGCGGTGACGTGTCCGTCCGGCGCGGGATAGTGCCGGGTCACGAAGATGTGCACATAGTCGAATCCGGTTCCTGCACACAGTGACACGGAACGACCGTCAGGTGCCCGCAGCGTGTGGGTGCTGACACCGCCGACGGTGCGCACCCCGGTCCAGCTGTCGTCGAGATCCAGTTCCGCGACCCGGCGCCCCCGGCGCAGGTCCCACCGGGTGCCCGCCACCGCGGTGGTGCCGATGGGATTGAGTCTGGCATCGACGTCGATGTGCCGGTCCGCCGCGACGGTCAGCACGAGATCCTCGGTGGGGACGCCGCCGATGCCGAGGAACGGATGCGCCCCCACCGCGACGGGAGCGGGTGTGGAGCCGAGGTTGCCCACGGTGTGGGTGACGCTGAGCCCGCAGTCGGTCAGCGCGTACCGCACCCGGGTCCGAAGGCTGAACGGGTAGCCGTGCTGCGGGTGGATGCGGGCGCCCAATGTGACCGCTGCGGCACTGATCTCGGTCGGCCGGTAGGCGGTGAAGCACAGTAGCCCGTGCAATGCGTTGCCGTGCTCGGGTTCGGTGATGTCGAGTTGCTGGGGCACCCCGTCGAGCTGCCACCGGCCGTCGCGCACCCGATTGGGCCACGGCGCGAGCACCACACCGCTGAAGAACGGGCGCGGCGTGGTGGTGCGGTACCCCGGTGTGAGAGCCACCCCGCCGACCCAGAGCTCTCGGAGCCCGGCACCGACCTCGGTGATCACCGCCCGCACCGGTTCCCGACCGGGCAGGGTCAGCTCGTATTCGTCCCCGCACGTGGAGGTCTCGGTCACCGGTGCGACGATGGTCACAGCCCGGCCGCCAGATGGTGGTAGGCGTTGTTCCAGCGCAGTTCCCGTGCGAACGAACCGATTGTGGTGTCGGCGTCGATGACGAGCAGTTCGGTGCCGGTCATGGTGGCGAAGTCGGCGAACGGTTCGGTGCCCAAGGCGGTCGTGAGCACCGTGTGGTGCGGCGCCCCTGCGGCCAGCCACGCCTCGGTCGAGACCGACCAACTCGGCAACGGTTCCCACACCGCGCACGCGACCGGTAGCCGGGGGAGGGCGGCGGTCGGCTCGACGACCCGAACGGCGTTGGCCACCAAGCGGAACCGCGGTCCCATATCGCAGATCCCGAGGATGGTGGCGTCTGCGGGGGTGGCGGTGAATCGCAGCCGCACCGGATCGTCGCGGTCGCCGATCGACAACGGGTGCACCTCCAGCGAGGGCCGCGATTCGGTGATCGACGGACACACCTCGAGCATGTGCGCCCCGAGGACGCGCTCCCGGCCGGGCGTCAGGTCGTAGGTGTAGTCCTCCATGAACGAGGTGCCGCCGGCAAGCCCGTCGGCCATCACCTTGACGGTCCGCAGCATCACCGCGGTCTTCCAGTCGCCTTCACCGCCGAATCCGTATCCGTCGGCCATCAACCGTTGGACGGCCAGCCCGGGCAGTTGGGTCAGCGCGCCCAGATCCTCGAAATTGGTGGTGAAGGCCCGGAAGTCGTGCTGTTCCAGGAAGCGGCGCAGACCGGCCTCGATCCGGGCGCCGTCACGCAGTGCGGTGTGGCGCGCACCGCCGGGCAGCAGCTCTTCGGCCACGTCATAGCGGTCGCGGTACTCGCGGATCAGTTTGTCGACGGTGTCCTCGCCTATCCGCGACACGGCGTTGGCGAGGTCGTTGACGGCGAAGCTGTTCACCGACGCGCCGAAATGTGCCTCCGCCTCCACCTTGTCGCCCTCGGTGACCGCAACGCTGCGCATGTTGTCCCCGAAGCGGGCCACTTTCATGGTGCGTATCTCGGCGAAGCCGAGCGCGGCCCGCACCCAGGCGCCGATCCGGCGCCGTACCGTCGGATCGCTGGCATGCCCGGCAACAGTCTTGCGGGGCACCGAAAGCCGAGACTGGATGAAACCGAACTCGCGGTCGCCATGGGCGGCCTGGTTGAGGTTCATGAAGTCCATGTCGATGGTGCTCCACGGCAGCTCCACATTGTGCTGGGTGTGCAGATGCAGCAGCGGGCGATCCAGCGCCTTCAGCCCACGAATCCACATCTTGGCGGGGGAGAAGGTGTGCATCCAGGCGACGATGCCGATGCAGTGCGGATCCCGGTTCGCGTCGGCCACCACCGCGGCGATCGCCTCCGCCGACACCACGGTCGGCTGCCAGCGCACCCGGACCGGAATCTCGGGAGAGCTGTCGAGCAGTGCGGCGATCTCCTGCGATTGCACGGCCACCTGTTCCAAGGTGTCCGGTCCGTACATCGACTGACTGCCGGTGACGAACCAAACCTCGGAGTCGACGAGGCGGGAACCGATCATGCCCTGAGTCCTTTCTGCTGATTCGGAAACGCCCGGCCACTACTGGCCCGGACGACCAACTGCGGCGCCAACAACGGGGTCGCCACCTCGACGCCGCTGAGCACGGCGGTGACCACCTCGATTGCCCGTCTTCCCACGGCAGGGAAGTCTTGGTGCACGGTGGTCAGCGACGGGTTGGTGTAGGCCGCCTCGGGGATGTCGTCGAAGCCGACCACACTGACGTCGGCCGGGACCGCGACACCGGCCTGCGCGAAGGCGTGCAGGATGCCCAGCGCCATCTGGTCGTTGGCGACGAAAACCGCGGTGAAATGGCCTCGTTCGGCCAGGGAGCGGCCGATTGCGCAGCCGCGGGCCGGGCTCCAGTCGCCTTCGAGGTCGGCGTCGACGCGCAGTCCCTCGCGACGCATGACCTCGATGTAGCCGGTGCGGCGTGCCCGCGCTTCGGTCCAGCTCAGGGGCCCCGACACGTGCACGATCTGCCGGTGCCCCAGATCGACGAGGTGCTGGGTGGCCAGCCGTGCACCGGCTGCCTGGTCGACGCCCACCGACAATCCGCGTCCGGTCAGCTCGCCCTCGACCAGGACGAGCGGGGTCGAGGTCACCTCGGCATGCGCGACCGCGAGCGCGTCGTTCTGAGTCGCGATCATCACGATGGCCTCCACCGACTGGCGATCGAGATGGTCCAGGGCGTCGCGCAGTTCGTGATGGGTGACCTCCGAGAGGGTGACGACGCTGCTGAAGTAGCCGGCCGAGCGGGCCGCTTCCTGCAGCGAGTGCTGAATGCTCGCGGGCCCGTGCTGGGACGTGTTGCTGCTGATGATGCCGATGGTCTTGGACCGGCGGGTGACCAACGTGCGGGCCGCGGTGTTGGGTCGGTACCCCAGGGCAGCGATCGCGTGCTCGACCCGCGAACGGGTCGCCGGCCGGATGTTGTCCGAGCCGTTGATGACCCGCGACACCGTCTGATGGGACACGCCCGCGAGGCGGGCGACGTCGGCCATGACAGGTCGCCGCAGCGCCCGGTCGGCGCTCATCGGGTGTCCCTCGACAGTGCGCGCTGAACCAGGACGAACAACAACAGCAGCACGCCGGTCACGATCCGGGTCCAGTACGAGTCGAGGTTCTCCGCGGTCACCAGGGTCTGGATGGTGCCCAGGATCAGTACGCCGATCACCGATCCGAGGACCAGCCCGACGCCGCCGGAGAGCAGCACCCCGCCGATGACGACCGCTGCGATGGCATCGAGCTCGAGCCCGATCCCGTTGAGGCTGTACCCGGAGAGCTTCTGCACACTGAGCAGCAGTCCGGCCAGCGATGCGCACAGACCGCTGACCACGTACACCGACACCCGGGCGCGGCCGGCGGCCAGGCCCATCAGCATTGCCGATTGACGGTTACCGCCGACGGCGTACACGGTGCGCCCGAAGCGGGTCTGATGCAGCACGTAGGCCGCCACCGCGATCACGATCAGCATCACCACCACGGTGGGACGGATGAACTTGTCCTCCCAGACATAGAGGTAGTGCAACCCGAAGGTGCGCAACCACGGGTCGTTGATCGGCAGCGTCTCGACGCTGACCACGTAACACAGGCCGCGCGCCAGGAACATGCCGGCCAGCGTCACGATGAACGGCTGCACCTCGAAGTACTCGATGATCAACCCCATCACCAGCCCCAGTGCGGGTCCGACCAGCAACACCACCGCAACGGCGACCGGGGTGGGCCAGCCCACCTGCAGGGTCTTGGCCAGGATGACGGTCGACAGCGCCACCACCGACCCGACACTGAGGTCGATCCCGCCGGTGAGGATGACGAAGGTCATTCCCACGGCGAGCACCACCAGGTGGGCGTTGTCGATCAACAGATTCAGGAACAGCTGTGTGGGACTGGAAAATTCGTAGCGCAGGACGACGAAACCGAACAACGCGACGAACAACCCCGACGACGCCAGCAGCGGCCGGAAGCGACCGCCGAGGTCCACCCCGCGGGGTAGGTCCAGGAGTCGGGGCCGGGGCGCGAGCTCAAGGCTCATGACGTGCTCACCTTCTGCGAGCGCGGCTCGGTTGCCGAAGCCGGGTGCGCTGTGTCGGGTTGCGGGGGCCCGGCGGGCCGCACCGGTCGTCGGGTGCGTCGGCGGACGAGGCCGCGCCGCAGCAACGCCCGGAACTTGGGCGCCTGCGCCAGACAGACCAGGATGACCGCGGCGGCCTTGAACACCAACGTGGTCTCCGGCGTGATGCCGGCGGTGTAGACCGTGGTGGTCAGGGTCTGGATGATCAACGCACCCAACAGGGTTCCGGTCAGGCTGAACTTGCCGCCGAGCAGCGACGTGCCACCGATCACCACAGCCAGGATCGCGTCCATCTCGATCCAGAGTCCGGCGTTGTTCGCGTCGGCGGCGGCGATGTTCGACGCAATCATCACGCCCGCGACCCCGGCACACACCGCGCAGAACACGTACACCGCGAAGACGATGCTGCGATAGCGGACCCCGGCGAGCCTGCTGGCCTCGGGATTGATCCCGACCGCCTCCACCAGCATCCCCAGCGCGCTGCAGCGGGTCATCAATCCCACCAGGGCGAACACCGCGAGGCTGACCAGCACCGCCACCGGCAACCCGAAGGCATATCCGGCGCCCAGGACCTTGAAGGGTTCCCCGGTGACCGTCAGGATCTGGCCCTCGGTGATGAGCAGTGCGATGCCGCGGCCCGCCGTCATCAGCACCAGAGTGGCGATGATCGGCTGGATTCCGAATATCGAGACCAGCGCGCCGTTCCACAGTCCCAGTACCGCTGCCGCGCCCAGGGCGAGTGCCATCGCCACGATGATCGTGGTGGTGCTGGTGGGATCTGCGGAGCCGGCGACGTGGGCGCACGCCAGCGCGCCGGAGATGGCGACCACGGCGCCGACCGACAGATCGATCCCGCGCGATGCGATGACCAGAGTCATGCCCAGGGCGACCAGCATGGTCGGCGCCCCGTTGCGCAGAATGTCGATGGTGCTGCCGTAGAGGTGTCCGTCCTGAATACGCACGCTGAGGAATCCGGGGGTCAGCACCACGTTGAGCGCCATCAGCGCGACCAGCGCGAGGGCCGGCCAGATCAAAGGTGAGCCCTTGACCCGGCGCAGCAGCGGCCCCCAGCCGGTTCGGATCCGGCCGACGGTGTCGGTCGCGGGGTCGGTCGCGGGGTCGGTCGTGTCGGTTGTGGTTTCGGGACCGGTCATTCTCGTGCGCTCCCGGCGATCAATGCGGTGAGGTCGGAAACCGAACAGCCGCCGCTGATCTCGGTGACGGTCCGTCCGTCGCGGAGCACCGCGATGCGGTTGCTGATGCGGGCGACCTCATCGAGCTCGGCGGAGATGAACAGCACTGCCATCCCGTCGGCCGACAGCTGGGTGATCAGCCTCTGGATCTGCGCCTTGGCGCCCACGTCGATACCGCGGGTCGGTTCGTCGAGGATCAGCAGCCGGGGCGCGGTGATCAGCCAGCGGGCCAGCAGCACCTTCTGCTGATTGCCGCCGCTGAGATTCTTGATCGGGATGTCGGGGTCGGCGGGACGGATGTCGAGCATGGCGATGTAGCGCTTGACGAGGTCGTTCTTGACTTGTGCGGCCAGCGGTCTGGCGAACCCACGACGCGCCTGCAGTGCCAGTACCAGGTTGTCGCGCACAGACATGTCGGCGACGATGCCCTCGGTCTTACGGTTCTCCGAGGTGAAGGCGAACCCGTAGTCGATTGCGGCGCGCGGTGAACGGATCTGTACGGGTGCACCGTCGACACGGATCTCGCCGTCGGTCAGCCGATCGGCGCCGAAGACCAGTCGCGCCAGTTCGGTGCGTCCGGACCCGAGCAACCCGGCCAGCCCCACGATCTCACCGGCTCGCAGGTCCAGGTCGGTGGGCTTGACCCGCGGGGCGCGCTCGATCTGCCGCATCGACACGAACGCGGTGGCCGTCTGGTCCACCCGCAGTTCCGAAGCGTCGGAGGCGATCTCGCCGAGTACGTCGAGTTCGTGACCGACCATCGCCGCGATCAGCCGGTGACGGTCGAGGTCGGCGGTGCGCCATTCACCGACTGTCCTGCCGTTGCGCAGCACCGTCATCCGGTCCGAGATCTCGTAGACCTGATCGAGGAAGTGGGATACGAACAGGACGGCTGCGCCGCGCTCACGGAGTCGACGGATGACGCGGAACAGCTCGGCGACCTCGTCGGCGTCCAGACTCGAGGTGGGCTCGTCGAGCACGAGCACTTTGGCCGACACGGCCATCGCGCGGGCGATGGCGACCAATTGCTGGACGGCGATGGGATGGGTGCCCAACGTCGAGCGTGGGTCGATGTCGAGTTCGAGCTGCGCCAGCAGCCTGCGTGCCGCATCGTGCACTGCCCGGTACCTGATGCGACCGAAGCGGCGGGGCTCCCGGCCCAAGAGGATGTTCTCGGCGACCGTGAGGTTCGGGCACAGGTTGACCTCCTGGTAGACGGTGCTGATCCCGGCTTCTTGGGCTTGCCTCGGCCCGGTGAACCGGCGGGGCACGCCGTCGACGGTGATCTGACCGCCGTCGATGTCGTGGACGCCGGTCAGGGCTTTGATCAGCGTCGACTTTCCGGCGCCGTTCTCGCCCATCAGCGCGTGCACCTCACCGGGGAGCAGCCGGAAGTCCACCCCGTCGAGCGCTTTGACCCCGGGGAACGTGACGTCGATGCCGTGCATCGACACCACCGCTTCGTCGCTTCGGTCCATGTCAGCCGGTTTCGCTGTCCGTTGACCGCGTCAGTACTGCCGGTTGGGAAGGGCTTCGATCGCCTGCTGCGTGGTGAAGGTCTCGTCGGGGACCACCACACGCGCGGGCACCGGTTCTCCGGCGACCACCTGCTCCGCCAGCTCCATCAGCTGGGGCCCCAGCAGCGGGTTGCACTCGACCAGGAAGTTGAACTTGCCCTCGGCCAGCGCGCGCATGCCATCGCTCGTCGCATCGACTGCGACGATCTTGACGTCCTGACCGGGGGTCTTGCCCGCCGCCTGGATGGCTTCCACCGCACCGAGGCCCATATCGTCGTTCTGGGCGAACACCAGATCGATGTCGGGGTGCGCCTTGAGGAACGCCTCCATCACCTGTTTGCCGCCGGACCTTGTGAAATCGCCTGTCTGCGAAGCGATCACGTTGAGGTTCGGCGATGCCGAGATGGCCTCGGAGAAACCGGTGTTGCGGTCGATGGCGGGGTCGGCCCCGGTGGTGCCCTCCAGGATGACGATGTTCACCGGGTCGGTCTGGTCGGCGTACTCGTCGACCGCCCACTGGCCGGCGCGGCGGCCCTCGTCGACGAAGTCCGCGCCGAGGAACGACACGTACGCGTCGGGAACGGTGGTGTCCACGGCGCGGTCGGTGAGGATCACCGGGATGCCGGCGTTCTTGGCCTCCAGGAGCACTGCGTCCCAACCGGTTCGGACGACGGGACTGAACGCGAGGACGTCGACGCGCTGCTGGATGAAGGACCGCAGGGCTGAGATCTGGTTCTCCTGCTTGCCGTTGGCGTCGGAGAATTTGAGGTCGACACCGGCCGCCGCTGCGGCCTCCTGCACGGATTTGGTGTTGGCGGTCCGCCATCCGCTCTCCGCGCCGACCTGGGAGAAGCCCATCGTGATGCTGCCGTCGCCGGTGCCGCCGGCGCTGTTGCCGCCATTGCCCGGCGCGGGTCCGCTGCCGCACGCCACCACCAGGGTGGCCACTGCGGCTGCCATTGCCGCGAACAGTGCTCGTGTTCTCACGATCGCTCCTTGCTTTTGGGGGGTCCGGCTCCTGGGGGTCGGCACTCGTGCCTGTGTGGCCCATGCCGTCGGCTCGGTCACAGCGGAACGCGAGTGTGGCCTGGATTACACTGGTCGAATGTTAACGCTAACGTTTTGACGCTGTCAATGCTTGATCATGCAGATCAAGACGGACGACTGGCCACGGTGAACGCTCACATAGACGGGTCCGTCGAGGGAGCGGTGCCGGCATGGTCGGGGTTCTCGGCATGGTCGGGTTCTCGGCATGGTTGGTGCGGGCTGCGGGTGCCCCAGGCCGCGCGACGGCACGGTGGCCGCGTCGACCGTACGATTGCCGCCTCGTCGGCGGGTTACCGCGTCAAGAGGACGTATTGCGCGGCAGTGCGCTGCTGGGCGTCGAGCAGGGTGTCCGCCTGGGCTTCGGCCAGATAGCGGTCGAATGTCGCGACGCAGTAACTGCTGTAACGGCCGTTGTCCGGGTCGATCATGTCGGTGCAGCGGCTGGCCGGGATGCCTTCGACCGCACCGGCTTCGGTGCCGTACACCAGGTGTTGGGCGATCAGCTCCTGCGAAAGCTGTTGTGCGGCCTGGGCATCACGGGTCTCATAGACCCCGGTCGACCCGTAGGCCGCGTTGCTCATCGCGGTCTCGGCGAAGATCTTCGCCGAGCGGACCGGGTTGCTCTGGAAATGCAGGGTGCCGTGGGTGCCGTAACTGCCGGGCCGGCTCGCGGTGATCTGGTCCGACGGGAGCGGGAGGGTGCGCGCCATCAGGCCGGACGGGTCCACCGGCAGGCCGGCCAGCAACGGCGGCGGGGTCAACGGGAACCGGTCGATCAACGGGAGCTGCCGGTCCAGAACCGTCGCGATCATCGTCGCGGCGGCGTCCACTCCGGCAGCCGACGTCACACGCTCGGACAAGACGTAGGGCCCGTGCGCGGTGATGGCGCGGACGTAGGTCGCCGTGCGGCCGTCCTCGGCCAGCGGTACCTCGAACGCCGCGGTCTGCGGATGGCCGGGGATCGACCCTGGCACCGTCGGTCCGGCGGGCACCGGCCGGTGCGCTATCGCATGGGCGAGATCTCGGGCCGCCGCGGCGGCGACATCCGGGTCGGCGAACCTGAGCACGGTGTGCTGAAACTCGATGTCGTCGGACCAGCGCGCCGTACCGAAGCCGTCGATGAGCTGGTGACCGGCCAGGACGTCGGCCACCTCCACCGGGAATTCGCCGCGGGCGGTCTCAGGGCCGTCGATGACGACGGCGCTGTTCTCGTATTCACCGATCAGCGCGGGGTCGAACTCCCACGGTCCGACGACGAAGTCGGCCATCCGCCGGCCTTCTGCGGCAGCGCCCGCGTGCGGCGACCCGGCCGCGCCGAGCGGTGCTGCCGGCACGGTGGGGTAGGGGCCGACATCGAGTGTGGCGTCGGTTGCCGCGGGCTGGGCGACCGAGACCGCCGTCGGTACGGCGACCAGACAGGCGGTGACCAGACAGGCGGTGACCAGAGCGGCGGCGGTCAAACAGGAGGCCGCCGGCAACGCAGCGACACGGCGGACAGATCCCCCCAAAGTGTGCACCCGGCGAACTTACCGCGGCCACCGGCCATCCGCCGGGTAGCGGCGAAAGTGCCAGCGCGCCATGCAATATCGCGATCGCCGTCAGCGCACCGGCTTCAGTCTCGGCGGGGTTGTCGCCACCAGTCCGAGTGGATCGACGTAGGCGGCCCGCGACGCCGATCCCCACATCGCGCCCCAATGCAGGCACGCGGCTGCGGCGCAGCCGGGGTGGCCGGCGGACAGCGCGCCCACCGCAGAGCCGAACGTGACCCACTGCCCCCGGCGGACCGCGGGCTCGATCGGTTCATACGTGGTGCGCAGCCCTCCCGGATGAGCGATGGAAACCAAAGGTCTGCCGGCCAACGTGCCCGCGAACACCACGGTGCCCTCGGCTGCGGCGAACACCGTCTGACCCGGGACGCCGGCCAGGTCGACACCGCGATGGCCGCGCTGCCAGTTCGGGGTGGGTGCGTCGAACTGCCGCAACACCGCCGGGCGGGGATGCAGCGGCCAACCGAGCCGGCCGATGCCGCCCGAGGCCGGGGCTGCGGTCAGCGACGGGACCGCGACCAGGACCGAGGCCACCACCGACACCCGGGCCGCCGTCTTGATCACCGTCCTGATCACCGCGCGATGCATCCCTCCAGTTCAGCGCACTGCCGCCGCGGTGCGTAACCCAGAAAACGGCCTGCTGTGGATGCTCTGCGCGCTGGTAAAAGCACCTGCTCCGGGGGTGTAAACTGCTACCCGCAGCTCGTTTGCGCGGGCTGACTTCGCGCGTCTGCGGCACGGACCCACCGGTTCGTCACCTGTATGCCGGGCGGTCCCGCCCCCGGGGTTCTTCTCCGAAGGCGGGTCCGGCATCGAAGCAGTCGCCAGGGTTCGGCTCACCCGACGCCGGACGACAACCGACAACCGAAGGTAAGACACAACCATGGCTGTTGTAACCATGAAGCAGCTGCTTGACAGCGGCGCCCATTTCGGGCACCAGACCCGTCGCTGGAATCCCAAGATGAAGCGGTTCATCTTCACCGACCGCAACGGGATCTACATCATCGACCTGCAGCAGACGCTGACCTACATCGACAAGGCGTACGAGTTCGTCAAGGAGACGGTCGCGCACGGCGGCTCGATCATGTTCGTCGGCACCAAGAAGCAGGCGCAGGAATCCATCGCCGAAGAGGCGACCCGCGTCGGCATGCCGTACGTGAACCAGCGCTGGCTGGGTGGCATGCTCACCAACTTCTCGACCGTGCACAAGCGCCTCCAGCGCCTCAAGGAGCTCGAGGCCATGGAGCAGACCGGCGGTTTCGAGGGTCGCACCAAGAAGGAAATCTTGATGCTGACCCGTGAGAAGAACAAGCTGGAGCGCTCGCTGGGCGGTATCCGGGACATGCAGAAGGTCCCCTCGGCGATCTGGGTCGTCGACACCAACAAGGAGCACCTCGCGGTCGCCGAGGCGCGCAAGCTCAACATCCCGATCATCGCGATCCTGGACACCAACTGCGATCCCGACCTCGTCGACTACCCCATCCCGGGTAACGACGACGCCATCCGCTCGGCCGCCCTGCTGACCAAGGTGGTGGCCTCGGCCGTCGCCGAGGGTCTGCAGGCCCGTTCCGGTGCCGGTGCCGACAAGCAGGCCGCCGGTCAGGACGGGGCGGCTGCCGAGCCGCTCGCCGAATGGGAGCAGGAGCTGCTGGCCGGCGCCACCACCGCCGCACCCGAGGCCGCCTCGGGCGAGGCCGCACCCGAACAGTCCTGACACGCCACGAATCTGAGGAAAGACTTCTATGGCTAACTACACCGCTGCCGACGTCAAGCGCCTCCGGGAACTGACCGGCGCCGGCATGCTGGATTCGAAGAACGCCCTGGTCGAGGCCGAAGGCGATTTCGACAAGGCCGTCGAACTGCTGCGCATCAAGGGCGCCAAGGACGTCGGGAAGCGCGCCGAGCGTGCCACCGCCGAGGGCCTGGTCGCAGCCAAGAACGGCGCGCTCATCGAGCTGAACTCCGAAACGGACTTCGTCGCCAAGAACGCCGAGTTCCAGGCTGTCGCCGAGCAGATCGTCACCGCGGCGGCCGAGGCCAAGGCGGCCGATGTCGACTCGCTCAAAGCCGTCAAGCTCGGTGACACCACGGTCGAGCAGACCATCGCCGACCTGTCGGCCAAGATCGGCGAGAAGCTCGAACTTCGTCGCGCCGCCTACTTCGACGGCACGGTCGAGACCTACCTGCACAAGCGTGCCGCCGATCTCCCGCCGGCGGTGGGTGTCCTGGTTGAGTTCGAAGCCGGCGACGCCGAGAAAGGCGCCGTGGCCGCTCACGCGGTGGCGCTGCAGATCGCGGCGTTGAAGGCCAAGTACCTCACCCGTGAGGATGTCCCGCAGGACATCGTCGCCAACGAGCGCCGGATCGCCGAGGAGACCGCCCGCAACGAGGGCAAGCCCGAGCAGGCGCTGTCGAAGATCGTCGAGGGTCGGGTGACGGGCTTCTACAAAGACGTCGTGCTGCTCGATCAGCCGTCGGTGTCGGACAACAAGAAGTCCGTCAAGGCACTGCTGGACGAGGCCGGGGTGACCGTGACGCGGTTCGTCCGGTTCGAGGTCGGACAGGGCTGATCAGCCGGTCGCTCCGGTGTCGATCCGGTGTGACCCGGTGTTGTGACCCAGTGTGACCCAGCGTGATGAGGCCCCCGGGACCGCAGGTCCCGGGGGCCTTGCGCTGCGCACCGGCCGGTGCAGCGACGGCGCCACCGCTGGTCGGCTGTTTGCCGCCATGTCGGTGCGCAGGCGAAAGACGAGTCGAGCAGCGCCCCACTGTTCTCCCGGCCTGTTGCCCGGCATCGGCCGACCGGGATTCAGCAATGGCGTCAGCTAACCGGTACGCCACCGAAGCCGCGCCGGGGACGGCAATCGGCGTCAGTCGGGCCCTCGGTGGAGCTAATCTCAGTGCATGGTGGACCGTGTTGACTGCTGTGGTCCACGTTGACAAACACAGTTGAGTCCGAGCAGATGGCAAACACCGTCGCCACGCCAGACGTCCCGGCCCCGGTTCCGGCGGAAGTCGGCCAGTTACCCGCGCGACGGGTATGGGAGCCGGTCGCCGGCCCGATGATCGATCTCACGACGGCGTCCGTGGCGGTGGCCCTGGGAATGACCCTGGCCAACAACGAGGCATTGCCCCTGCCACCCACCTGGATGATGTGGTTCTTCGCGCCGACAGTCGTGGCCCTCGGTGCGTTGCGGGGGCTGTACCGGCGCGCGCTCAATCGCACCTTCCTCGACGAGTTGCCGACCATCGAAGCGGTCACCGCGCTGACTGCGGTGCTGCTCCTGAGCGGTCTCGTGATCAATCCGGCCGTGTCCGACGCGGCCGGCACGGCCGTCTCGGTCGTCTGGCTGTGTGCGGCGATCCTGATCCCGCTGGGGCGCCTGCTGTGGTTCGGCGTGAAGCGGCAGCTGTACCGCCGCAACGTGCTGACCGCCCCGACCCTGATCGTCGGTAACGGGCGTATCGCCGCCAAAGTCGTCGACCGCCTGGACATGACGCCGGAGTACGGGCTGCGACCGGTCGGGGTGGTCGACGACGAATTGCCGTCGGTGGGGCTGAAACGCGACCAGCCCTGGCGCGTCCCCTATCTGGGGAAGCTGGACCACATCGACCAGGCAATCACCCGCAGTGGCGCCCAGTGCATGATCGTCGCCTTCTCCCGCACCCGCGACGAGTCGATGGCAGCCGCTGTCAGGGCGGCGCACCGGCGCGGTCTCGCGGTCTGGATCGTGCCGCGGATCTTCGACACCATCGGCGTGCACGCCCGCATCGACCACATCGGCGGGTTACCGCTGATCGCGGCCCCGGGCACCGACCCCCGCGGCTGGCAGTTCGTGGCCAAGCATGTGTCCGACCGAGTGGTCGCCGCCGTCGGGCTGGTGCTCATCTCACCGCTGTTCCTCACATTGATGCTGCTGGTCCGGCTCAGCTCACCCGGCCCGGTCTTCTTCGCCCAGCCCCGGATAGGCCGTGACGGCCGGGTGTTCCCGTGCCTGAAGTTCCGATCGATGCGCCCGCCGGCAGCCTCCGACGCGGCCTTCGCCCTCGATCCGGATTCCGCTCCGGGAGGAGTGGAGGGCGAGGACCGCCGTACGCCGATCGGCAGGTTCATGCGCGCCACGTCTCTCGACGAACTGCCCCAGCTGATCAACGTCGTCCGAGGTGAGATGAGCCTGGTCGGTCCGCGGCCGGAACGACCGGAATACGTCGACCTGTTCAACGTGCAGATTGCCCGCTACGGAGACCGTCACCGGGTCAAGGCAGGTATCACCGGATGGGCGCAGGTGCACGGCCTGCGCGGGCAGACCTCGATCGCTGACCGTGCCGAGTGGGACAACTACTACATCGAGAACTGGTCGCTGTGGCTGGACTGGAAGATCCTCGCGATGACCCTGGTGGCAGTACTTCGGCGCGCGGAGTGACGCCTGTCGGCCCTGCCGAACCGGCCGGCCCTGTCGGCCCTGGCGAACCGGCCGGTCGGTGGCGGTACGCTTTGGTACCGTTCCGGCCATGGATCGTGTAACCGCCTTCGGCGACGACGCCCTGGGTGACCTCGACGCCGTCGGAATGGTCGACGAGATGCGCCGGGGCGCGGTGTCGGCCACAGAACTGATCGAGGCCGCCGTCGCGCGGACCGAGAAGGTGAACCCGGCACTGAACGGTCTGGCCCACGAAGCCTATGCGCGGGCCAGGGCTCGCGGTGCGTCCCGCCGGCCCTACGGTGGGTTCTTCGACGGCGTGCCCTCGTTCGTGAAGGACAACGTGGCCGTCGCCGGGATGCCCACCATGAACGGTACCGACGCCTGGGATCCGGTGCCGGCCGGCGACAACGGTGACTTCGCCGCCGCCTTCCTGGCCACCGGCCTGGTGCCGGTCGGCAAGACGCGGATGTCGGAGTTCGGGTTCAGCGCCGCCGCCGAACACCCCCGACTGGGTCCGGTGCGCAATCCGTGGCACACCGATCACACTGCCGGAGCGTCATCCTCGGGTTCGGGGGCGTTCGTCGCCGCCGGAGTGGTGCCCGTCGCGCACGCCAACGACGGTGGCGGTTCGATCAGGATTCCGGCCTCGTGCAACGGCCTGGTGGGCCTCAAACCCAGCCGCGGCCGGCTGCCGCTGGACCGGCACATGCGGCAGATGCCGCTGCGCATCGTGGCCAACGGGGTGGTGACCCGCTCGGTTCGCGACACCGCCGCCTTCTACCGCGAGATGGAGAAGGTCGTCGCCAACCCCAAGCTGGCGCCGATCGGAGATGTGACCGGACCCGGCCGGCAGCGGCTGCGAATCGCGGTGTGCACTCAGTCCATATCGCATGGAGCCAGCGCGGAGGTCACCGAGCTGACCCTCGAGACCGCCACGCTGCTCGAGGAACTCGGACACCACGTCACCGTGATCGACAACCCGGTGCCGCACCGGTTCATGGACGACTTCCTGCTCTACTGGTCATTTCTGGCCTTCGCGCTCGTGCGTGGCGGGCGCCGCACTTTCGGCCCGACGTTCGACCGCAGCAAGCTGGACAATCTGTCGCTCGGCCTCGAACAGCACGCCGCCCGCAATCTGCACCGCGTGCCGTCCGCACTGGCGCGATTGGCCCGGGTGCGGCGGATCACCTCGGGACTGCGGTCGAGCCACGACGTCGTGCTCACCCCCACATTGGCCGATATCCCGCCCCGCATCGGACATCTCGATCCGACCGCGCCGTACCGGCAGATCATCGACCGGCTCGTCGAATGGGTGGCCTTCACCCCGCTGCAGAACGCCACCGGCGAGCCCGCGATCTCACTGCCGCTGGCGCAATCGGAGTCCGGGCTGCCGGTCGGGATGATGTTCGCGGCGGGCGTCGGTGAGGAGGCTCGTCTCCTCGAGCTGGCGTTCGAGCTCGAACAGGCGCGGCCGTGGTGTCGGATTCACGATTGGCCCCCGGGCTGAAACACGAAATCCGTTGCCGCCGCGACACGGTGCCGTAACGACGGCACAGACCTGTTAACAGCGACGACACTGCAGGCGCAGTCGGGTGAAACTTTGCGCTCGCACCATCGCTTCTCGTGGAGGCCAGTCAGGTCGGCGACGCACCGCCCGCAGTCCGATCGCCGCGGATGCCGGCCGGGTCCGGCAACACCGTCGGGTGCCTGGTCCGGTTCGCGCTCGCCAACATCCGGCGTCGCCCGGAGCGCTTCGTGCTGGCAGTGCTCGGCATCGCCCTGGCGATCGCGTGCGTCACCGTCGTACGAACCATCGCGGCGGGTTTCGCCACCACCGGCGCGGCCTCGGTCGCCGACGTCCTGGCCGGAGGGCAGCTCTGGGTAGTTCCGGCCGCCGGAGTGCACTACGACCCCGCGGTGGAGGCGCTTGTCGCGGACGGGCCCGCACCTTCGATCACCGTGCCGCCCGGCTGGACCGTGAGCCGTACCCTGGCCGGTACCGTCGACGTCGGCGGTGTCACGGTGGCGTTGCGCGGTGCCGACCAGCTCCCGGCCGGCAGCGCGATACTGGGAAGCTCTGCTGCGGAACGGCTTTCGGCATCAGAGGGAGATCGGATCCTCATCGCAGGGCAGCAGCTGACGGTTACGGTCGACGGGGCAGGCCGATCGGTCACGGTGGCGACCCCGCTGGCCCGGACGGTGGTCGGGGACAACGGATGGTGGGTGGCGCACGCGCCCGCCGAGATCGGCCAGCGTCGCGATCTCGCGCAGATCTTCGGTGCCGCCGCCGGACTGCCCTCGACGGCAGACCCGTCGGTGCGGCCCGACCCAGAGGGAGGGGGTCTGGTCTATGACGCCGTGGACGGTTCGGGTCCCCTGACATTCGAACAGAAGTACTCGGCGCTGTTCTCGGGCAAGGTGACCGGCTCGGCGCTGGGCGTGATCGCCACGGTGGGACTGGTCCTCGGCTTCGTCATCGCGGTGTCCTCCTTCCTGGCCGCGGTGACCGAACGGCGGCGCGAGTTCGGCATCATGTCGAGCATCGGGCTCGCCGACGAGGTGCTCTACTTCTTCCTCGTCGAGTCGGCGATCGTGTTCCTGACCGCGTACCTGGTCGGTATCACGGCCGCCGGAATCGCTGTCGCGCTGGTGATCCCGGGCATCTCGTCGTTGGGTGCATGGCTTCAGGGCGCCGCGCTGACCGCGATGTTCCTGCCGGCGATGGCGATCGTCGGCGCGCTGGTCCCGGTGCACCGGTTGCTGCAGCAACGGCCGGTGGACCTACTCGGGGACCGCTGATGAGCACCCGGGCCGGCCTGGCGTACGGCTGGCTGGCAGCGCAACGGCGGATGCGCGAGATGATGCTGCCCGCCGTCACCACGGCCACCGGGGCATTTCTGGTGGTGCTCGTTTTCGGAATGTCCCAGGGGATCCGGGCGCAGTCGGCCGAGTTGAGTCAGGGCGACGACATCGCCCGGGCGGTGGTGCTGATCGCGGTGACGGTGCTGCTGGTCGGAGTGGCCGAGGTTGCGATCGCCACCACCAGAACAGTCGCCCACCGCACCCGCGAACTCGGCGTGCTGGCCGCCAACGGCGTCCCGCGCGCCCCGGTGGTCGCCGCGCTGTTGGTCGAACCCGTGGTCGCCGCCGTAATGGGAGCCCTGACCGGTGTGGCGCTCGCGGTCATCACCGCAGTGGTGCTGGGGACGGCGGGCGTCGTCGCGACCGGAGTGTCCGCCGTCGGACTGACCCTCGGCGCGGTGATCGCCATGGCGGTCAGCATCGTCGCCGCGCTGGGCACCAGCATCGTCCCCACCTGGAAAGCGGCGTCTCGTCCGCCGATCCGATCTCTGACCTCGGGAGGCTGACATGACTGCCGACGTGACCGCGCCCGCGGTCATCGAGATCGCCGATGTGTGGAAGCTGCACAAACTCGGCGACGAGGTCGTCAAGGCGCTGATGGCGGCCGAACTGACGGTGACCTCCGGGGAGTTCGTGTGCCTGATGGGTCCCAGCGGTAGCGGCAAGTCCACGCTGCTCAACATCATCGGCGGACTGGACCGGCCCACCAAGGGCACCGTGAAGATCGCCGGACAGGACACGTCCACGCTGACCGAAAGTCAGTACGCGGCACTGCGACACGACACCATCGGGTTCATCTTCCAGAGTTACAACCTGATCCCGTTCCTGTCCGCGGTCGAGAACGTGGAACTGCCGTTGATATTCGAGCCGTATGACCGGAAAGCGCTGCGGCGAAGGGCGATCGACCTTCTGGAACTGGTCGGGCTCGGCCACCGTATCCATCATCAACCGACCAGGATGTCGGGCGGGGAGCAGCAGCGCACGGCGATCGCGCGCTCACTGATCAGCAGTCCCGCCCTGGTCCTCGCCGACGAACCGACAGCCAATCTCGACCACCGTACGGGGGAGACGGTCGTGCGGATGCTGCGCGAACTGTGCTCGACCATGGGCGTCACCGTGGTCGCGAGCACCCACGACCCCACGGTGGCCGACGAAGCGAGCCGTGTCGTCCGGATGAGAGACGGACAGATCGTCAACTGACCGAACACCCAGTGGGAGAACCCTGATGACACAAACCGAACCCGTGCCGCCGCCGGAGCGCGACAAGCTCATGACCACGGAGTTGGTGCCCGAGCAGATCCTGCCCAAAGTGATGACCACCTTCGGTCTGACCGCTGCCTATGTCTTCATCATCTGCTGGATGACCGGGTCGTCGGTGATGGCCACCGGTGGCTGGACCGCGATCCCGATGTGGGTGCTGGGGATCCTGACCTTTCTGATCCCCGCCGGGATGGCGGTGGTGGAACTGGGCAACCTGTGGCCCGGCCAAGGCGGCGTGTACATCTGGGCCACCCGCACGATGGGCGAGACCTGGGGCTTCATCGGCGGCTATCTGTCCTGGGTGCCGGTGATACTCAACGCGGCATCGTCCCCGGCCGTGGTGTTGCAGTTCCTTCTGCTGGCCTTCCACGCCGAACTCGGGTTGACCACCAGCATCATCCTGCAGCTGGTGATCCTGTGGACGGTGATCGGCCTGGCATTGGCCAAACTCGCGGCCAACCAGAAGATCATGAGCGTCGTGTTCGTCGTCTACGGCGTTTTGACGCTGACGATCTTCACCAGCGGTCTGCTCTTCGCCGTCAACAACGGTTCGGCCACCCCGTTCAGCTGGGCCGAGGCCACCATCCCCAACTTCGCCGTGGCCGGCTTCCTGTACGGCACCGTGCTGCTGTACCTGCTCGGAGTCGAGACGCCGTACAACATGGGCGCCGAGTTCCTCTCCGTGCGCAAGAGCGGACCGAAGATGATTCTCTGGGGCTCAGTGGCTCTGGTGGCGATCTACCTGCTGACCACGCTGGGCACCATGATGGCCCTGCCCGGGGATGAGATCGACCCGGTGACCGGGGTGATCGGCATGCTCGACGTCGCCGGCTTCCCTGGCCTGATGGAGGTCTGCGCAATCGTGCTGGCGTTCATCATCATCGTCGCCCTGATGACCTACCAGGTCGCCTACTCCCGGCTGATCTTCGTGTCCGGTCTGGAACGTCACCTGCCCCGCATCTTCACCCACCTGAACCCCAGGACGCGCAACCCGGTCACCGCGGTACTGATCCAGGGGGTGATTTCGTCGTTGATCCTGGTCGGCCTCTACTCGCAGAGCAGCATGGCCAACGTCACCATCTATCTGCAGGGCGGGCTGTCCACCGTCTGGCTGCTGTCCGGCTTCTTCTTCCTGATCCCGGTCGTGGTCGCCCGCCGGCGGTACGCCGACCGCTATGAGAACGAGCAGTTCTGGCGGATTCCGGGCGGTATGACCGGAGTGTGGATCGCCGTCATCGTCGGCTCCGTGGGCACTGTCGGCGGCATCTACTACTCGTTCGTCACCCCGTGGATCGACGTGCCCACCGCCACCTGGATGACCTGGGTCGGTGGCATCAGCCTCGGAATGTTCGCCCTCGGCCTGACGGTGTACGTCTTCGGACGGCGCTCGGCACACAAGGTCAGTCAGGAAGATTCGCTGGCACATCTGGCGGTCTTTGACCTCAACGACACAGAAACAGGGGAATCAGCGAAATGACGATGGAGGACACCCGCACACGGGATGCCCACGACGGTGTCGCAGCTGTCACCTATCCGCTCGACCCCTTGAGCGGAGCCGAGATCGAATTAGCCGCCGCCGTGCTGAGAGCATCCGAATATGTCACTCCTACATTGAAATTCGTGATGATCCAGCTCGCCGAGCCGGCGAAGACCGCGGCGCTGACGTTCAGCGGCGAACCGGATGTGCCCCGTCGCGCAATGTCGATCATGTATGACGCGGCGGCGAAACTGATCTACGAGGCCGTCGTCGATCTCGGCGCACGGGTCATCGAGTCCTGGACTCCGGTCCCCGGGAGGTTCCCGTCCTACCTCGTCGAGCACATGACCGGCGTGGAGGAGAAGGTCCGGGAGGACCCGCGCTGGCAGGAGGCAATGCGCAGACGCGGCGTCACCGACTTCAGCCTCGCGATGATCGACCCCTGGCCGGCGGGGTACTACGGTGCCCAGGACCACTATGACCACTCTGCGCTGATCTGCCGGCCCCTGACCTTCGTGCGGGCCGCGCCGTCGGAGAACGGCTACGCCCGTCCGGTGGAGGGCCTGATCGTCACCTTCGACCTGGACGCCATGGCGGTGCTCGGCGTGGAGGATCACGGTGTGGTGCCGCTGCCGTCCAAAAGCGGAAACTACTCAGAACAGTTCATGTTCGGCCCCGACAACCGGCCGGCGTTCAGCGGGTTCCGCGACGACGTGAAGCCGATCGAGATCACCCAGCCGGACGGACCGAGTTTCACCGTCGACGGCTGGAAGGTGCAGTGGCAGAAGTGGTCGCTGCGAGTGGGTTTCAACCCGCGTGAGGGTCTGGTTCTGCATGAACTGACCTACACCGACCGTGGCGTCGTCCGCCCGATCATCTACCGCGCTGCGTTGTCGGAAATGGTGGTTCCCTATGGTGATTCATCGCCGACGCACTGGAACAAGAACGTCTTCGACATGGGCGAGGTCGGCATGGGTTTCTCGGCCAACCCGCTGACCCTGGGCTGTGACTGTCTGGGTGAGATCTTCTACTTCGACGGCACGGTCAACGATTCCGACGGCAATGCCGTCACCATCCCGAACGCGATCTGCATGCACGAGGAGGATTTCGGGATCTCGTGGAAACACACCGACTTCCGGACCGGTGACGTCGAGGTGCGACGTTCCCGCCGGCTGGTGATCTCGATGATCTGCACGGTCGGCAACTACGAGTACGGGTTCTTCTGGTACCTCTACAACGATGCCTCCATCGAGATGGAGGTCAAACTCACCGGGGTCCTGACCACCGGTGCGATTGCCGACGGTGAGTCCCCGCGCTGGGGCAAGATGGTCGCGCCGGGCATGTACGGCCCCAACCATCAGCACTTCTTCAACTTCCGGATGGACATGAGCATCGACGGTCCGGGAAACAGTGTCTATGAGGTGGATTCGATCCCCGAGCCGGATCCGGCCCTCAACCCGCACCACAATGCCTGGATCACCAGGGAGACCCTGGTGGCATCGGAGGCCGTCGGTGCGCGGGACTGGGAGTACTCGACCGGGCGGTACTGGAAGGTCGTCAACCCGTCCAAGCTCAACGAGTTCGGCGCACCGGTCGGCTACAAGCTGATGCCCAAGGACATCGTGCCGGTGATGGTGCAGGAGGGCTCTGTCATCTACGACCGGGCCCGGTTCGTACAGCACAACCTGTGGGTCACCGAGTTCGACGCCAGAGAGCTCTACGCCGCCGGCGACTACATGTATCAGTCGGCCGACGCACAGGGTCTGCCGGAGTACGTGGCCGACGATGCACCGCTGGAGGACACCGATGTGGTGCTGTGGTACACCGTCGGCGCGCACCACGTGGTCTGCCCGGAGGACTGGCCGGTGATGCCGTGCCATTACACCGGATTCAAACTCAAGCCGGTCGGGTTCTTCGACGGCAATCCGGCGCTGGACCTGCCCCCGTCGCCGCCCAAGGCGTGCCACGGTCCCGCGGCGCCCGCAGCACACCCCTAGGCACCCCCGCCAGCCCCACCCCGCGAGCGTGCGTGTCTGCAGCCGACACGCCGCTCTCGCGCCGGACTTTCCGCACGCTCGATCAGGGTTTGACGGTGTATCTGCTGGAGATCGCCACACGATTGAACGCGTTGATGGCGATGGCGACCCATCGCATGGCGGCCGCCTGCTGATCGGAGACCGCTCCCGTGTCGTCGTCGCCTCCCCCGGGTGTACGACCTCCTCCGGAAGGGGTCCCGATGTGGGTGATCTCCTCGGCGATCGCCAGCGCGGCCCGCTCGGCGGGGGAGAAGTAATCAGTCTCGCGCCAGGCGGGCAGCACCGCGAGGCGGTCGACGCTCTCGTCCTTGGCCAGCGCGTCCCGCACGTGCAGGCGCAGGCAGAATCCGCAGCCGTTGAGTTGGGACGCTCGGATCCGAATCAACTCGACAGTCCGTGGCTCGACGCCCGCCTCCAGCGCCGCCTTCTCGGCCAGTTCGGACAGTGTGACGGTGGCCCGGTAGGCGCCCGGGACCGCTGAGCTCAGTAGCGGGGTAGTCATGGCGGTACTCCTTCGTCGGTGCACGGTGTTCGTCGGTGCACGGTGTTCGTCGGTGCACGGTGTTCGTCGGTGCACGGTGTTCGTCAGTGCATGGTGTTCGTCGGGGGGCTCTCCGGGTAGACGAGGTGGCCACCGCTTGTGTGACAGCGACGAGCGTGCGCGACAGCGAGCTGTGACAGCGACGAGCGTGCGCGACAGCGAGCCTGTGACAGCGACGAGCGTGCGCGACAGCGAGCCTGTGACAGCGACGAGCGTGCGCAAACTCGTGCCCGGCGTCGGCGTGTCGGTCGCAGACACGCACGCTCGCGAAAGGGGGTGGGTGGGTGGGTGGGTCGGGCGGGGAAATACCCCTTCGGCCGTCCGGTGCGCCCGGGTTTGGCAGGATTGGGCGAGTCGCCTCGTATCGGCGATCCTGCGCAGACCGGAAGGAGCCCGATGGCAGACCCAACGGCCGAACCCATCGCCGACGAGCCCGCCGAGATCAGGCCCGCCTACACCCGGGTGCTACTCAAACTCGGCGGTGAGATGTTCGGCGGGGGACAGGTCGGGCTCGACCCCGACGTGGTGGCGCAGGTGGCACGTCAGATCGCCGAGGTCGTCCGCAGCGGGGCCCAGGTGGCGGTGGTGATCGGCGGGGGCAATTTCTTCCGCGGCGCGCAGCTGCAGCAGCGCGGCATGGAACGCACCCGGTCGGACTACATGGGCATGCTCGGAACGGTCATGAACAGCCTTGCGCTGCAGGACTTCCTGCAGAAGGAGGGCATCGACACCCGCGTGCAGACCGCCATCACCATGGGTCAGGTCGCCGAGCCCTACATCCCGCTGCGCGCGGTGCGGCACCTGGAGAAGGGACGGGTGGTCATCTTCGGTGCCGGCATGGGGCTGCCGTACTTCTCCACCGACACCACCGCCGCACAGCGGGCGCTGGAGATCGGTGCCGACGTGGTGCTGATGGCCAAGGCGGTCGACGGGGTGTTCACCGCCGATCCGCGGGAACACCCCGACGCGCAGCTGCTCACCGCGATCAGTCACCGCGAGGTCATCGACCGGGGGCTCAAGGTGGCCGACGCAACCGCGTTCAGTTTGTGTATGGACAACGGAATGCCGATCCTGGTGTTCAACCTGCTCGTCGACGGCAATATCGCGCGCGCCGTCGCGGGTGAGAAGATCGGAACACTGGTCACCACCTGAGGTGGGCACCGGGCGAGCGACAGCGACGGGAGACAAGCAGTGATCGACGAAACCCTCTTCGATGCCGAGGAGAAGATGGAGAAGGCCGTCGCGGTGGCACGGGACGACCTCGCGTCGATCCGCACCGGCCGCGCCAATCCGGGCATGTTCAACCGCATCCATGTCGACTACTACGGTGCCGCCACCCCGATCACCCAGCTGTCCAGCATCAACGTGCCCGAAGCCCGGATGGTCGTCATCAAACCCTACGAAGCCAACCAGCTGCGCAGCATCGAGGATGCGATCCGCAACTCCGATCTCGGCGTCAACCCGACCAACGACGGCAACATCATCCGCGTATCCATCCCTCAGCTCACCGAGGAGCGGCGTCGCGACCTGGTCAAGCAGGCCAAGTCCAAGGGTGAGGACGCGAAGGTTTCGGTGCGCAACATCCGACGCAAGGCGATGGAGGAGTTGTCGCGCATCAAGAAGGACGGCGACGCCGGCGAGGACGAGGTGACCCGCGCCGAGAAAGACCTCGACAAGACCACCCAGCAGTACACCCACCAGATCGACGATCTGGTCAAGCACAAGGAAGGCGAGTTGCTGGAGGTCTGAGCATGACCGACCAGCACTCGACTCCCGTGGGTTCCCAGCCGGTCGACGACGCACCGCAGAAATCGTCGCGCGCCGGGCGCAATCTGCCCGCCGCCATCGCCGTCGGCGTCGCGCTGGGCGCGATGCTCATCGTCATCCTGCTGTTTGCGCCGAAGGTGTGGGTCGCGGTGGTGTCGGTGGCCATCGCGGTGGCCACCCACGAGGTGGTGCGCCGACTGCGTGAGGGCGGCTTCTCGATACCGGTGTTGCCGTTGCTGGTCGGCGGGCAGGCGATGATCTGGCTGACCTGGCCATTCGGCGCGGCCGGTGCGCTGGGCGCCTTCGGCGGGACCGTCGTCGTCTGCATGATCTGGCGGTTGGTGTCCGGCGGGTTGTCGACCGCGCCGCAGAACTATCTGCGCGATATGGCCACCACCGTGTTCCTGGCCACCTGGGTCCCGCTGTTCGCCAGCTTCGGAGTGTTGCTGATCTACCCCGATGACGGGGCCGGCCGGGTGTTCTGTCTGATGCTGGGGGTGGTCGCATCCGACGTCGGTGGTTACACCGCCGGTGTGCTGTTCGGTAAGCACCCGATGGCGCCGGCGATCAGCCCGAAGAAGTCCTGGGAAGGCCTGGCCGGCTCACTGATCCTCGGCGTGGTGGTGTCATCGCTGGCTGTGCAGTTCCTCACCGACAACCCGTGGTGGGTCGGGGTGCCGCTCGGCCTGATGCTCGTCATCACCGGGACCCTCGGCGACCTGGTCGAGTCGCAGGTCAAGCGTGATCTGGGGATCAAGGACATGGGGACCCTGCTGCCCGGCCACGGCGGCCTGATGGACCGGCTGGACTCGGTGCTGCCCTCGGCCGTGGCCACCTGGATCGTGCTGTCACTGCTGGCCTGAGGTTTCGGTCGGGGGGCCGGCGGGAGAACAGTGGAATACTGGACCACGCCATGCCCAACCCCCTGCCGCTCGTATTCGATGCGCCGCGCCGCGCCATGCCGCCGCGGCACTTCGCCGACCTCGATGAATCCGGTCGCGCCGCGGCGGTGACCGAGATTGGTCTGCCCGCCTTCCGCGGTAAACAGCTGGCCAACCAGTACTACGGTCGGTTGATCGACGATCCGGCCCTGATGACCGATCTGCCCGCCGGGGTCCGCGAGCGGGTGGCTGGTGCGCTGTTCCCGACGCTGTTCACCGCCGCGCGGGAGATCGAATGTGATGCCGGTGAGACGCGCAAAGTCCTGTGGCGCGCTGTCGACGGGACGACGTTCGAGTCGGTGCTGATGCTCTATCCCGACCGAAACACGGTGTGTATCTCCTCGCAGGCCGGATGCGGGATGGCGTGCCCGTTCTGCGCCACCGGGCAGGGCGGGCTCAAGCGCAACCTGTCGACCGCCGAGATCCTCGAGCAGGTACGCGCGGCCAGCGCCGAGCTGCGCGACCGGCAGGGGGGCCGGCTGTCGAACATCGTCTTCATGGGGATGGGCGAGCCGCTGGCCAACTACAACCGGGTGGTCGCAGCGGTACGAAGAATCACCGCGCCATTGCCCAACGGGTTCGGCATCTCGGCCCGTTCGGTGACGGTGTCGACCGTGGGCCTCGCCCCGGCGATCCGCAAGCTCGCCGACGAGAAGCTCAACGTGACGCTTGCGCTGTCGTTGCACACCCCCGACGATGAGCTGCGCGACACGCTGGTCCCGGTGAACAACCGCTGGAAGGTCGGCGAGGTCCTCGACGCGGCCCGCTACTACGCCGACGTGACCGGCCGCCGCGTGTCGATCGAGTACGCGCTGATCCGAGACGTCAACGATCAGCCCTGGCGGGCGGATCTGCTCGGCAAACTGCTGCACGCCAAACTCGGCCCGCTGGTGCACGTCAACCTGATCCCGCTGAACCCGACCCCGGGCAGCGAGTGGGACGCGAGTCCCAAACCCGTCGAGCGGGAGTTCGTCCGCCGGGTCCGCGAGCGTGGGGTGTCGTGCACGGTGCGCGACACCCGGGGCCGCGAGATCGCGGCCGCCTGCGGGCAGTTGGCCGCCCAGGGCTGAGCTGACCCACCTGACGCACGACCCGGCCTCAGCGGAGTTCGATCGGTCAGTTCGACCTGATCCCGGCGGCGTGGCGCAGCTGTGCCAGGAATTGATCGCCGTCATCGGAGCGGACGATGTAGTGCGAGATGGCCACGCGAATCACCGTGGCAGCCTTGACCGAACTGTTCGGCCCGGAGAACAACGCCTCCAGCTGCGCACGCATCGGCGGGATGATGTGGGACAACTGGGCGATCACCACCTCGGGTTCGATGTCGACGACCCGCACGCCCGAGTAGGACTGCTGAAATTGCACGATGAAACGCACCGCAGCGTCGATGCGCTCGGTGCCGCGCAATCCGGCGGTGGCGGTGGCGATCCCGGTCTCGAACAGTTCCCGCTCATAGCTGCCGAACGCCGCCAGCAGCGCGTGTTTGTCGGCGAACCAGCGATACAGCGTGGGACGCGAAACCCCGGCCTGCAAGGCGACCTCGGACAGACTCAGCTTCGTCTGACCGTTGCGGCGAAGCACCGCTGCGGTCGCGACCAGGATGCGGTGCCGCGTCGAGGTGTCTGCGGCGGCGTCGAAGCCATCGCGTGCGGTGTGATTCACAGGTCTGGCCTTACGTGCGGGATCGGTGTCGATCGTAAAGTGTGCATCCGCCGATCAGGCAACGGCGTGCGGGAAACCGGTGCAGTCAGGCGCTGGTGAGCCGCTGGGCGAGCATCACGATGATGCCGCTGGGGCCGCGGACGTAGGTGAGCCGGTAGACGTCCCGGTAAGTCGCGACGCCCCGCAGGGGATGGCAGCCGTGCCGGGCAGCCGTCTCGAGGGCTTTGTCGATGTCGTCGACCGAAAAAGCGACGCGGTGCATGCCGATCTCGTTGGGACGAGTCGGTTCCGACTGGATCGCGGGGGGATGGCGGTACTCGAAGAGCTCGATGCGGCCGTGGCCGTCCGGCGTCTCGAGCATCGCGATATCGGCGTGGTTGTCGTCGAGGCCGACAGCGGTGTCGGTCCATTCGCCACGGACGGTGTCGCGGCCGAGCAGTGTGAGGCCGAGATCGGTGAAGAAGGCGATCGCGGCTTCGAGGTCGGCGACAGCGATGCCCACGTTTTCGAGTGTGATGGCCATCGGGTTCATGTTACGAGCCGGCCCGCCAGCGCTGGGTGCATCGACGTCATGGCTTGCTCGATCCGGCGACGCGGACCAGCGTCTTGCCGATGTTGGCGCCGGTGAACAGTCCGTTGAGGGCGTCGACACAGGATTCGATGCCGTCGAAGATGTGCTCGCGGTGGGTGAGCAACCCCTGCTCCTCCCACCGGCGCAGTGCGGCGAACGCCTCGTCGAAACGACCCCACTCGTCGAGGGCGTTGAAGCCCTGCATCAGTGCGGTCTTGGCGAGCAGGTTGACGTAGTTGGCCGGACCCGGATGCTCGCCGGTCAGATAGCTGGAAATCACCCCGCACAACACCACGCGCGCCTTGTGCGCGAGCCGGCCCAGCACCGCGTCGAGGATCGGACCGCCCACGTTGTCGAAGTAGACGTTCACACCCTGCGGGCAGTGCTCCCGCAACGCTGTGGGCAGGTCGTCGCTGCGGTAGTCGATGCAGGCGTCGAAACCGAAGTCGTCGACCACCGCCCGGCACTTGTGCGGACCGCCGGCGATGCCCACCACCCGGGCGCCGGCGATCTTGGCGATCTGCCCGGCGACCGATCCGGTGGCGCCTGCGGCAGCCGAGACGACGACGGTCTCACCCGGTTGTGGGCGGCCGATTCCGGTCATGCCGAAGTATGCAGTGGCACCCGTCGGTCCGTAGATGGACATCACCGCAAGCTGGTCGACCCGGTCGCCGGGACCGGGCACCGCAGTGGTGAACAGATCGTCGCGGACCACCGTGTATTCCTGGAATCCCGTCAGCGTCGTCACGATGTCGCCGACAGAGTATGCCGGGCAACGGGATTGGACCACCTCGCCGATCCCGGCGGCCCGGATCACCTCGCCCAGCCCGACCGGCGGCAGGTAGCTCGGCTGGTCGTCGAGCCAGGTGCGGGCGGCGGCGTCGATACCCACATAGGTGGTTCGGACCAGGGCCTCGCCGTCACCGGGTTCAGGCGCGGGCGCCGTCACGAGTTCGGTGTCTCCGGGTGCGACCAGCCCGCGGGGTCGGCGGCGCAACACAATCTGGCGGTTCGTCAGCGTCGGCACCCGGCAAAACCTACCCAAGCCGGGAGGTGGCGGGATGCCTATTGACCAAGACCCTTGCCCCAGACCCGCGACTGCGGCGTGGTCGTGCCGGTGGCTGCAACCCACGGTGGCTGCAACCCGGAGGACGCGTGCCTCGCTGGAGGTCATTGCGCCGTGTCGTGGCCGCGAGACACCCTGAAGTGGCGAAAATCGACGGAACGGGTACCACCTTGCAGGCTGGGTGGATGACGAACGGGGTGCCGGGTGCGACGACTCAATGGCGTGGACGCCATGATGCTGTACAGCGAGACCCCGGAGGTCCACATGCACACCCTCAAGATCGGGGTGCTCGACGTGTCCGCGGTCGACGGGTACGACTTCGATGTGTTTCGCAGGGCCGCCTTGCCGCGACTGCATGCGCTGGCCCCGCTGCGTTACCAGCTGGTGGACATCCCACTGAAATTCCATCACCCCATGTGGGTGCAGAACGCCGAGATCGACGTCGACTATCACCTGCGCCGCGCACGGGTGGCCGCCCCGGGCGGACGACGCGAACTCGATCAGCTGATCGGCGAGATCGCCGGCACACCGCTGGATCGCGGGCACCCTTTATGGGAGATGTACATCGCAGAAGGATTGGCCGACAACAAGATCGCCGTCATCCACAAGGTTCATCATGTGCTCGCCGATGGCGTCGCATCGGCGAACCAGCTGGCCACGGCCATCCAGCAGCGGCAACCCGAAGTCGGCGGGCAGCTCATCGCGGCTCCCGCGGATTCGACGGCGCCGATGAATCTGCTCAAGGCGGCCGGGCGGGACCACCTGCGCCAGCTGGGGCGGCTGCCGCGTCTGGTCACCGAGACCGCCTCCGGTGTCGCACGGGTGCGCCGACTGGCCAGACAACGGGGCAGACATCCCGATCTGGCCCGCAACTTCGCGCCGCCACCGACATTTCTCAACCATGTGGTGACGCCCGGACGGCGTTTCGCCACCGCGCCGCTGGCGCTCACCGATGTCAAGGAGACGGCCAGGCATCTCGGGGTGACGCTCAACGACATCGTGCTCGCAACGGCCGCCGGCGCGCTGCGCCAATTACAGCTTCGGTACGACGGCAAGGCCGACTCGCCATTGATCGCCGGCGTCCCGGTCAGCGTCAACACCACACCCGGGCGGCTGGTCGGAAACGAATTCACTTATATGACACCGTCTTTGCCGGTCCACGTCGACGATCCGATGGCGCGGGTGCGGCTCACCGCGACCGCGACGGCGATCGCGAAAGAGAACCACAACCTGCTTGGCCCCACCCTGCTGCCGACCTGGCTGACCTATCTGCCGCCCGCCACCACGCCGAGGATATTCCGGATGCAGGCGCGCCGCCTGGAGTCGGCGATGGTGATGAACCTGACGGTGTCCAATGTCCCGGGTCCCAAGGAACGGGGATTCATCGACGGTGCGGTCGTCGACGAGATCTATTCGGTGGGCCCCATCGTGGCCGGCAGTGGAATGAACATCACCGTATGGAGCTACGTCGACCAGCTGTCCCTGTCCGTGCTCACCGACGACCGAACGCTCAAAGACCCGCACGAAGCCACCGATGCCCTCATCGCCTCATTCACCGAGATCCGGCGGGCGGCCGGGCTGTCCGAAAGGCTGACGCCGGTCGAGCGGGCGCTACCGCCGGCTCCCGCGCTCTGAGGGTCGGCCCCCCGTTCCGCCACCGGGCGCCCGTCGGCCGCCCACCCGGGCTGCCGACGTCAGCGGGTGTCGCGGTTGCGCTGCACGTACCAGCTGCGCGCAACGAACCCGAACACCACGGCGGCGAACCCGACCATGAACCAGTCCTCGACCCGGCCGGTGTGGTTGCCGTGAATCATCAGCAGCAGGAAGCCGCCCACCAGCAGGCCACCGATCTGGTAGAACCGGTAGTTCTCGGCCGACCAGCCCCATTCCGCGGACGGGACGTCCTCGACGTCGACACCGGTACGTCGCTCCACCTCGGTGCTTGCCACGGCTGCTCCTCAGGGTCGGGCTGAACAGGTCCTTGCTGATCCCAGGTAAACCGGGTGCGTACGGTAATTCTGACACAGCCCTACTACGCGTCGCCGTAGACCTCGGAATGCGCAGTAAGCTGCGCGGTCATGGCATCTGCGGTCCTGCAGGACAAGGTCGTCTTCATCACCGGCGCCGCCCGCGGTCAGGGCCGCGCGCACGCCGTCCGATTCGCCGAGGAGGGCGCCGACGTCATCGCGTTCGACCTGTGCGATCAGATCGACACGGTCGCGTATCCGATGTCCACACCCGAGGACCTCGAGGAGACCGTGCGACTGGTCGAGAAGACCGGGCGCCGGATCGTCGCCGAGCGCGGCGACGTCCGCGACCGGGACCGGCTCGCCGAGGTGATCGCCACCGGCGTCGCCGAATTCGGGCGACTCGATTTCGTGCTGGCCAACGCCGGTATCCTGCCCGCCACCGGCTCCCAGGGTCGCGATATCGCCGCGTTCACCGACGCCGTCGCCGTGATGCTCAACGGGGTCTACTACACGATCGAGGCCGCCCTGCCGGCGCTGCTGCGCAATCCCGATGGCGGCGCCGTCGTCATCACCAGTTCGGCGGCGGGGTTCACGTCGGTCAGCACCGAATTCGCGACCATGAGCCATGGTGCGGCCGGCTACACCGCCGCCAAGCACGGCGTCATCGGGGTCATGCGGCACTTCGCCCGCTCGCTGGCCGAGAAGAACATCCGAGTCAACTCGGTGCACCCCGGTGGAGTCGCCACCCCGATGGTGCTGAACCAGGCCATGGCCGACTGGGCGGGGGAGCATCCGACGTTCAGTTCCGCGCAGCAACCGTTGCTGCAGCTGCCCATGATGGAAGCCGGCGACGTCAGTGACCTGATGGTGTACCTGTGCGGACCGGCCGGCCGCTACATGACCGGGGCCGCGATCCCGTTGGACGCGGGACAGACACTGAAATAAGACACTGAAATAAGACACTGAGATAACGGCGCCGTACCGGCTTCAGCTGATGGCGCCGTACCGGCTTCAGCTGATGGCGCCGTACCGGCGCAGCGCCTCGGCCCGCTCCTGTCCATGGTCGACGATCGGCCCGGGATAGCCGTCGGGACGGTCCCCGTCGAGCGTGTGGACGTCGTCGACACCGGCGAGTTCGGGGACCCAGCGCCGTATGTAGTCACCGGCAGGGTCGAACTTCTTCCCCTGGGTCACCGGGTTGAACACCCGGAAATACGGCGCGGCATCGGTGCCGCAGCCCGCGGCCCACTGCCACCCGTGCTGGTTGTTGGCCATATCGCCGTCGACCAACTGCTCCAGGAACCAGCGTGCCCCCCACTGCCACGGCAGATGCAGGTCCTTGACCAGGAACGACGCCACGATCATCCGCACCCGGTTGTGCATGAACCCGGTCTCGGCCAGCTGCCGCATACCGGCATCGACGATCGGGAAGCCGGTGCGGCCCTGCTTCCAGGCCTCGAACGACTCCTCGGCGTCCCCATCGTCGTCGACCTCGATGGCATCGAAGTCCCGGTTCCAGTTCCACCACGTACTGTCGGGCCATTCGCGCACCACCGAGGCGTAGAAATCGCGAAACGCCAGCTCCCGCAGATAGGCCTGTGCGCCCTCGCCGCGGCCCAGATCGGCCGCCATCGTCCGCGGGTGAATGGTCCCGAACTTCAGGTGCGCCGACATCCGACTGGTCGCATCGAGATCCGGGCGGTTGCGGTCCTCGGCGTATCCGGCGAGGCCGTCTGCGACGAACCGTTTCCACGCCGCACGCGCCGCCTTCTCCCCGGCCGGCAGCTCCAAGCCGACCCCGGCGTCGGGAATGTCGACAGCTCCGGCACGCTTCACCGCGGACGGGTCGATCCAACGCACCGATCCGGGCCCGGTGTCGGCCGGTGCACGCCAGCCACACTTCTGCCACGCGGCGTAGAACGGGGTGAACACCTTGTACGGCGTACCGTCGCCCTTGGTGACCCGACCCGGCGACACCAGATACGGTGACCCGGTCGCGATCACGTCGACCTCACCGAGCGCGTCGCGCACCTGGTCGTCGCGCCGCCGCCCGAACGGGGTGAAATCCTCGGAAATGTGCACCGAGTCGGCTCCGACAGCCTTGGCCAGCAAGGGGATTCGCTCCGCCGGGGCGCCTTCGGTGACGAGCAGCCGACCGCCGAGGCTGTCTCGCAGGTCGCGAAGAGCGTCGTAGAGGTACTGCAACCGGCGCGGTCCCGACGAAGCCTGGAGTCGCGGGTCGAGCACATAACAGGCCAGGACCTCCGTGTCGGCGCCGTCGCTGTCGGCGGCCGCCAGCAGGGCGGGCAGATCGGCCAGGCGCAGATCGCGGCGGAACCACAACACGGCGGACATGCCAGTGATGCTGCCCGCAATGACCACCGGGGAAACCGTGGACGAAAAAAGTGACGAAACGGTCAGGCCCGTTGGCGCCGCCGCCTCGAACCGTTCCATCGGGATCACCGCCGGCCGCCCTACGGCGGCCGTCCGCAGCTGCCAGAATGCCTCCATGATCACCGGGCCCGGCGACACCTATCCGCGGGACATGGTCGGCTATGGCCCGCGCCCGCCCGACCCGCAATGGCCCGGCGGCGCCCGGATCGCCCTGCAGTTCGTGCTGAACTACGAGGAGGGCGCCGAGAACAGCGTGCTGCACGGCGACCCGGCCTCGGAGACGTTCCTGTCGGAAATCATCGGCGCCGCAGCCTTTCCGAACCGTCACATGAGCATGGAGTCGCTCTACGAGTACGGTTCCCGCGCGGGTCTGTGGCGGATTCTGCGCGCATTCGAGCAGCGCGGTCTGCCGCTGACCGTCTTCGGTGTGGCCATGGCGCTGGCGCGCAACCCCGAAGCCGTCGCCGCCTTCACCGAGCGCGGCGACGAGATCGCCTGCCACGGATTGCGTTGGATCAGTTATCAACTCGTCGACCCCGAGGTGGAACGTGCACACCTGGCCGAGGCGGTGCGGGTGCTGACCGAGCTCACCGGTGCCGCTCCGCTGGGCTGGTACACCGGCCGGGACTCACCGCAGACCCGCAGGCTGGTCGTCGAGCACGGCGGATTCGTCTACGATTCCGACTCCTACGCAGACGACCTGCCGTACTGGACCCGCGTCGGCGACACCGACCACCTGGTGGTGCCCTACACGCTGGACACCAACGACATGCGGTTCGCCATGGCCGGCGGATTCGCCAGCGGCGACCAGTTCTTCGCACATCTGCGCGACGCGTTCGACGTGCTCTACGCCGAGGGGGCGGCCGGTTCGCCCAAGATGCTGTCGGTGGGGTTGCACTGCAGGCTGGCCGGTCGACCGGCGCGCACCGCCGCGCTGCACCGGTTCCTCGACCACGTGCAGTCGCACGACGGTGTGTGGATCGCCCGCCGGATCGACATCGCCCGGCACTGGATCGCGCACATGCCGCCGGGCTGACAGCGAGGATCCCCCGCACCGGCCGGGGGACGATGTGCGGGGGACCCTCTGTTCTGGCGGCCGAGCCGGTCTATCCGGCCGGAGGCATCAGCACCGTGTCGATCAGATACACCGTCGCGTTGGCGGTCTGTACCCCGCCGCACACCACCGATGCGTCGTTGACCATCAGCATGTCGCCCTCGCCGGTGACGTTGACCGGTGCACCCTGCACCGTGACGTGCTCGCCGACGACCTGGTCAGGCGCGGCCTGACCGGGCACCACGTGATAGGTGAGGATGTTGGTGAGCAGGTCGGAGTCTGTCTTGAGGGTCTCCACGGTGGCCGGATCGATCTTGGCGAAGGCCTCGTCGGTCGGCGCGAACACGGTGAACTCAGCGCCGTTGAGGGTGTCGACGAGGTTCACGTGCGGGTTGAGTTGACCCGAGACAGCCGCTGTGAGGGTGGTCAGCAGCGGGTTGTTGGCCGCAGCGGTGGCCACCGGCTCCATGGCCATGCCCTGGACCGAGCCCGGTCCCTCAGGGTTCTGTTGCACGTAGGCGGCGCACCCCGGACCCACCGGCGCGGCCGACGCGGTCGCGACCGTGCCGAAGGACAGTCCGATCGCGGCGGTCACCGCGAAGCCGGCCCCTACGACAGCTTTTCCGTTGACAGTCATGTTCGAAAGTTCTCCTTGTCTGCAGTGATCAGTTGGCGGGGGGCATCAGGACGGTGTCGATCATGTAGACCGTGGCGTTGGCGGTCTTGACCCCGCCGCACACCAGGCCGGCATCGTTGACCAGGAGGTCGTTGCCCGCTCCGGTGACCGTGACGGGGGCGCCCTGCACAGTGGTGTGCTCGCCGGCGACCTGATCGGGCGCGGCCTGACCGGGGACCACGTGATAGGTGAGGATGTTGGTCAACAGGTCGGAGTCGGTCTGGAGGGTCTCCAGCGTGGCGGCATCGATCTTGGCGAACGCCTCGTCGGTCGGCGCGAAGACGGTGAACTCGTCGCCGTTGAGCGTGTCGACGAGGTTCACATCGGGATTGAGCTGACCGGACAGAGCCTGGGTCAGGGTGGTGAGCATCGGGTTGTTCGACGCCGCCACCGTCACCGGCTCGGCTGCCATGCCGGCCACCGATCCGGGTCCCTCCGGTACCTGCTCGGCGTATGCCGCGCAGCCCGCGCCGATCAGGTTGGCCGCCGGGTCGGCGTCGGGTGCGGCCGACGTCGTGGTCATGTCGTTGGTCGCGGTCTCCATGGCGGTTTCGGCCGTGGTGGTTGCCGTCGCCGCAGTGTCACCGGCCTCTTCGCTCGAACAGGCGGCGCCAAAGATGGCCACCGCAGCGATCCCGGCCACAGCGGCCGTCCTCCGACGAGTTGTCATCATTTACTCATCCCTTCTCAATCTCTTCGAGCACTGGGCACCGTCGCCCGCTGGAGTGCACACAGGTGATTCCCAGCTGCGGCGCGCGTGGATGGGTCCAAGCGGGTTACGTCACACTCGCGTCACACTTGGAGATTCCCGACAACTGGGCGGCACAATGGATCGGTGAGCGAAAGTGCGGCACCGCAGCGCGTCCTGATCCTGGGCAGCACCGGCTCGATAGGCACGCAGGCGCTCGAGGTGATCGCCGCCAACCCGGACCGGTTCCAGGTCGTCGGTCTGGCGGCCGGCGGATCCAACACCGAACTACTGGAGCGGCAGCGGGCCGCGACGGGCGTGACGAACGTCGCGGTGGCCGACGAGACCGCCGCCCGCGCCCTGGGAGCGGTGACCTATTCGGGGCCGGACGCCGCCACCCGCCTGGTCGAGAACACTCAGGCAGACGTGGTGCTCAATGCGCTGGTCGGGGCGCTGGGGCTGCGGCCGACGCTGGCAGCGTTGGCCACCGGTGCCAGGCTGGCGCTGGCCAACAAGGAATCACTGGTGGCCGGTGGGCCGCTGGTGCAGAAGGCGGCTGCGCCCGGCCAGATCGTGCCGGTCGACTCCGAACACTCCGCGCTGGCCCAGTGCCTACGCGGCGGCAGCGGCGACGAAGTGGCCAAACTGGTCCTCACCGCGTCCGGGGGGCCGTTCCGAGGCTGGACCGCCGAACAACTCGAAGACGTCACCCCCGAGCAGGCCGGGGCGCATCCGACCTGGTCGATGGGCCCGATGAACACCCTCAACTCGGCCTCGCTGGTCAACAAGGGACTCGAGCTGATCGAAACCCACCTGCTGTTCGGGATCGACTACGACCGCATCGAGGTCGTGGTGCACCCGCAGTCGATCGTGCATTCGATGGTCACGTTCACCGACGGATCCACACTGGCTCAAGCCAGCCCGCCGGACATGAAGTTGCCGATCGCGCTCGCGTTGGGTTGGCCGTCACGCGTCGCCGGTGCCGCGGCGGCCTGTGACTTCAGCACCGCGTCACGGTGGGATTTCGAACCGCTCGACGACAGGGTGTTCCCCGCTGTGACACTGGCCCGCGAGGCCGGCCGCGGTGGTGGCTGCCTGACCGCGGTATACAACGCCGCCAACGAGGAAGCGGCCGCAGCGTTCCTTGACGGCCGGATCCGCTTCCCGGCGATAGTGCGCGCCGTCGAGCAGGTACTGCGCGCTGCCGACCAGTGGGCAGCCGAACCAGCTACCGTGGACGACGTACTCGAAGCGCAGGACTGGGCCCGTGACCGGGCCCGTCGTGCACTCGAGCAGGAACCTGCAGGTAGCAGGCGTTGAGTGACAGTAGTTGAGTGACAGTAGAGGACTGACCGCCAGATGATGTACGTGCTCGGCGTGACGCTGTTCGCGATCGCCATCCTGGTTTCGGTCGCGCTGCACGAATGCGGCCACATGTGGGTGGCCCGTGCCACCGGTATGAAGGTGCGCAGATACTTCGTCGGTTTCGGGCCGACGCTGTGGTCGACCCGGCGGCCCAACAAGCTGGGTGAGACCGAGTACGGCATCAAGGCGGTTCCGCTGGGCGGGTTCTGCGACATCGCAGGGATGACAGCGGTCGAGGAACTCGACCCCGAGGACCGGCCCTACGCGATGTACAAGCAGAAGACCTGGAAACGGGTGGCCGTGCTGTTCGCCGGACCCGCGATGAACTTCGTGATCGGGTTGGTGCTGATCTACGCCATCGCGATCATCTGGGGTCTGCCGAACATCAAGGCGCCGACGACTGCCGTGGTCGGCGAGACGTCGTGCATCAAATCCGAAGTTGCACAAGGGGAGTTGGGCGACTGTATCGCGCCCAGCCCGGCGGCCGCGGCCGGGATTCAGGCCGGCGACGTCATCCTGAAGGTCGGTGACACCGAAGTCCCGACGTTCGACGCCCTCGTCGAGGAGGTCCGCCGCCAGAACGGTCCGACCACGCTGACCGTGCAGCGTGACGAAGGTGGTCAGCTGCGCGACTTCACCACCACCGTCAACGTGACCCCCAGCCAGCGCTACGTCGCCGGCGAGAACGGCGCCGCCGCGGCCCCCATGGACGTGGGCAGCATCGGTGTGACCGCGGCCCAGTTCGGGCCGACCGAATACAACCCGCTCACCGCGGTCCCCGGGACGCTGGTGTTCACCAAGGACCTCGCGGTCGAACTCGGCAAGGCGATCGCGAAGATTCCGACCAAGATCGGGGCGCTGGTGCATTCGATCACCGGTGGCGAGCGCGACCCGGAGACGCCCATCAGCGTCGTCGGTGCCTCCCGCATCGGAGGCGAGACCGTCGAGCACGGCATCTGGGTGGCGTTCTGGTTCTTCCTGGCTCAGCTCAACTTCGTGCTCGGCGCGGTCAATCTGATCCCGCTGCTACCGCTCGACGGCGGGCACATCTCGATCGCACTCTACGAGCGGGTCCGCAACAAGATCCGGGAGATGCGTGGCAAGGTGGCCGCCGCTCCGGTCAACTATCTCAAGCTGATGCCCGTCACCTACGCGGTGATCTTCGTGTTCCTGGGCTTCACGCTGCTCACCGTGACCGCCGACGTGGTCAATCCGATCACGTTGTTCCAGTAGGAGACTCAAGTAGTGACTGCCAGCGCAAATGTCGGCCTGGGAATTCCGTTGCCGCCACCCCCGGTCCTGGCTCCCCGCCGCAAGACCCGCCAACTGATGGTGCGCAACGTCGGCGTCGGAAGCGACCATCCGATTTCGGTGCAGTCCATGTGCACCACCAAGACCCACGACATCAACGCCACGTTGCAGCAGATCGCCGAGCTGACCGCCTCCGGGTGCGACATCGTCCGGGTCGCGTGCCCGCGGCAGGAGGACGCCGACGCGTTGCCGGTGATCGCCAAGAAGTCGAAGATCCCGGTGATCGCCGACATCCACTTCCAGCCCAAGTACATCTTCGCCGCGATCGACGCCGGTTGTGCCGCGGTACGGGTCAACCCCGGCAACATCAAGGAGTTCGACGGACGGGTCGCCGAGGTCGCCAAGGCGGCCGGTGATGCGGGGATCCCGATCCGCATCGGCGTGAACGCCGGATCGCTGGACAAGCGGTTCTTGGAGAAGTACGGCAAGGCCACCCCGGAGGCGCTCGTCGAGTCGGCGCTGTGGGAGGCCTCGCTGTTCGAGGAACACGGCTTCGGGGACATCAAGATCAGCGTCAAGCACAACGACCCGGTGGTGATGGTCGCGGCGTACGAACAACTCGCCGCGCAGTGCGACTACCCGCTGCACCTCGGGGTCACCGAGGCCGGGCCGGCGTTTCAGGGCACCATCAAGTCCGCCGTCGCGTTCGGTGCGCTGCTGTCCAAGGGCATCGGTGACACGATCCGGGTGTCGCTGTCGGCCCCGCCCGCCGAAGAGGTCAAGGTGGGCAACCAGATTCTGGAATCGCTGAACCTGCGGCCCCGGGGCCTGGAGATCGTGTCGTGTCCGTCCTGCGGGCGCGCCCAGGTCGACGTGTACACGTTGGCCAACGAGGTGACCGCCGGGCTGGAGGGCATGGACGTGCCGCTGCGGGTCGCGGTCATGGGTTGCGTCGTCAACGGGCCCGGCGAAGCCCGCGAGGCCGACCTCGGGGTCGCTTCCGGAAACGGCAAAGGGCAGATCTTCGTCAAGGGCGAGGTCATCAAGACCGTGCCCGAGGCGCAGATCGTGGAGACCCTGATCGAAGAGGCGCTGCGCCTGGCCGAGGAGATGGGTGAGGGGCTGGGCGACGCACAAGGAGCACAAGGTGCTCCCGGTTCGCCTGTTGTGACCGTAAGCTGAGACCGGACCTAGGGGGTCTGCTGGTCACGGTCAGTTTCAGAAAGAGTCCAGATGTCGGCTCCTCCGCTTTTCCGCCTTGTTGATGAGCGAAGGGTGTCGGTCGTGCGCGACATCCGCGATATGGTCGCCGTCCGGCAGGTCCTCGACGACGATCCGGTGGCGTCCTGCATGGTCGCGGCTCGGGTTGCCGAGCACGGCATCGATCCCTCGGCGATCGGTGGCGAACTGTGGACCCGCAGACGGGCCACCGAGTCGCTGTGCTTCGCCGGTGCCAACCTGATCCCGTTGCGTGGCGGTGCCGGAGATCTGAATGCGTTCGCGGACAAGGCGATGAGCAGCGCGCGTCGCTGCTCGTCGCTGGTCGGGCGCGCGGAGCTGGTGATGCCGATGTGGCAGCGCCTCGAGCCGGTCTGGGGTCCGGCCCGTGATGTGCGCGCTCAACAACCGCTGATGGCGCTGAGCTCGGCGCCGCTGTCACCCATCGATGCGGCGGTGCGCCAGGTACGCATCGAGGAACTCGACGCATATCTGGTCGCCGCGGTCGACATGTTCATCGGTGAGGTCGGTGTCGACCCCCGGGCCGGAGACGGCGGCCGCGGCTACCGCCGCCGGGTGGCGGGACTGATCGCCGCGGGCCGCGCCTGGGCCCGATTCGACCGCGGCGAGGTGGTGTTCAAGGCCGAGGTCGGATCGCAGTCACCCGCGGTGGGGCAGATCCAGGGCGTCTGGGTGCATCCCGATCAGCGCGGCCGGGGTATCGGAACCGCGGGCACCGCCGCGGTGGCGGCGGCGATCGTCGGTGGCGGACGCATCGCGAGCCTGTACGTCAACAGCTTCAACACGGTGGCGCGGGCGGCCTACGCCCGCATCGGGTTCACCGAGATCGCGTCGTTCGCGACGGTACTGCTCGACTGAGCGGACGCGGCGCCTACGCTCCAGATATGAGCGAGCAGGATGCGACCGTTTCGCGTCGGGCGATCGCCGACGCCCTCGTCCATGCGCTGGAACGCCGTCACGAGGTTCTCGACGCGGTTGTCGCCTCGGACGACTACGACGCGGCGATCGAGGCGCTGGCCGATCTGCTCGACACCTCGGCGGAGGCCGCCGAAGCTGTGCTGCGGTTGTCCTTCGACCGGCTCACCAAAGTGTCTCGACGCAGGATCGCCGCGGAGTTGGAGAACCTCAACAGCAGAGCCCGGACCTATAGTCCACCCGAGCAGACGCCCGGATCGGCGCGGCGGTTGATGCTGCGTCCGTTCGCGCCGGAGGTCGATCGCGACATCTTTGCCGCCCGCACCGCGGACATGCGGTCGGCTGGGGACGGCACCGCCGCCCCGGCCCGGGACCTCGGCGAGGAGATCAGCGCCGCGGTGGCCCGGATGGCCGCCGAAGAGGCCGCCTGGCTGGTCGCCGAGGTCGGGTCGGCGAAGGTGGGCATGGTATTCGGTGATCTCGCCGATGGTGAGGTCAGGGTGCGCGTCTGGATCCATCCCGCACACCGCAAACAGGGTTACGGCACCGCGGCGCTGCGGGCCTCGAGGTCGGAGATGGCTGCGTATTTCCCGGCGGTGCCGCTGGTGGTCCGGGCTCCTGCTGCCGGCTCGTGAACGCTGCGGTCGGTCGCCCCGCGCGCCTGCGCCGCAATCGGATCGTTATTTCTTAACATCTGTCTCAATGGCATCACTGCTCACATCCGCAACACGTATGACCGGGCTGGCGATCGTGGTCACCCTGGTCGTGACACTGGGCGCCTGCACCCCGCGCCCGAACGGACCCGAACCCACCGCCGAGCAGTTCTTCGCGGCGCTGTCCACCGGAGACACCGCGGCGGCGGCTCAGCTCGCCGACCGTCCCGAGGCGGCCCGGGTGGCGCTCAACCAGGCATGGGCAGGCCTGCAGGCCGTCGGTCTGGATGCCCAGATTCTCAGCTCCAAGTACGCCGAGGACACCGGAAGCATCGCCTACCGTTACACCTGGCATTTGCCCCGGGACCGCACCTGGACCTATGACGGTCAGCTGAACATGGTCCGCGACGAAGGTCGCTGGGAGGTGCGGTGGAGTGCCACCGGTCTGCATCCCAGGCTCGGCGAGAACCAGACCTTTGCGCTGCGCGCCGAGAACCCGCCCCGGGCGTCGGTGCATGAACGGACCGGCACCAACGTGCTGGTACCGGGCTACCGATACCACTTCGCGCTGGACGCCAAAGCCGCCGGCGCAGACCTGATGACCACCTCCCTGGCGGTCGTCGGGGCATTGCACCGCTTCGACAACACCCTCGACCCGCAGCGGCTTGCCGAGCTCGCCAGCTCCAGGAACGGGGCGCTGAGCCTGATCACCCTGAACCAGGCCGACCACGACGCAGTGGCCGGCGCCCTCGCCTCGGTGCCGGGCGTGGTGATCACGCCCCAGCCGGAAATGGTGCCCACCGACCCGACGTTCGCACCCGCCGTCATCAACGAGATCAAGAAAACGGTCGCCGAGGATCTCGACGGGGACCCCGGGTGGCGCGTCGTGACGGTGAACCAGAACGGCGTCGACGTCGACGTCCTCAACGAGGTGCCCGGTCAGCCGGCACCGTCGGTGGCCATCAGCCTGGACCGCGCAGTGCAGAACGCGGCGCAGAACGCGGTCGACGTCACCGGCAAACAGGCGATGATCGTGGTCATCAAACCCTCGACCGGAGAGATCCTCGCGGTGGCGCAGAACGTCGCGGCCGACCGGGAGGGGCCGTTGGCCACGATGGGCCTCTACCCGCCCGGCTCGACCTTCAAGATCGTCACCGCCGGCGCCGCAATCGAACGCCAGATGGCAACTCCGAACACCCTTTTGGGCTGCCCGGGCCGGATGGACATCGGTCACCGCACGGTGCCCAACTATGGCGGCTTCGACCTTGGCACCGTCCCGATGTCACGGGCGTTCGCCAGCTCCTGCAACACCACCTTCGCCGAGCTCGCCAGCCGGATGCCGCCGCGCGGCCTGACCCAGGCCGCCTCGCAGTACGGCATCGGCCCCGACTACGACATCCCGGGGCTGAGCACCGTCAGCGGTTCGGTGCCGCCGACGGTCAACCTCACCGAACGCACCGAGGACGGCTTCGGCCAGGGCAAGGTGCTGGCCAGCCCGTTCGGCATGGCACTGGCCGCGGCGACGGTCGCTGCCGGCCGCACCCCGGTGCCGAACCTGATCGAGGGGCGCGAGACCGAGGTCAGCGGCGACCGCCAGCCGATCTCGCCGGCAGTGGTCGACGGGCTGCGCCCGATGATGCGGCTGGTCGTCACCAACGGCACCGCCAAGGATCTGCAGGGCGCCGGCGACGTGCGGGGCAAGACCGGCGAGGCCGAGTTCGCCGGCGGCTCGCACTCGTGGTTCACCGGCTACCGCGGCGATATGGCGTTCTCGGCGCTGATCGTCGGCGGCGGCAGCTCGGAATACGCCGTGCGCATGCTCAAGGGCATGCTCGACGCCCTGCCGCCGGACTACCTGGCCTGACCTCGGCGGCGGTACCGTGGAGAGGTCATGACGGACATCAACCACGGCCGATCCCGCCGCCTCTCCGCCGCCCAGCCGCCCGCGCCGGACGCCGTCGAGATGCGGATCTCCGACGCCGACCGCAACGGTACGCTGCGTCGGCTGCACAACGCCGTCGCTCTGGGCCTCATCGACATCCAGGAGTTCGAGGAGCGCTCGGCGATGGTGTCGGCGGCTCGGCTGCGTTCGGAGCTGGATGCGCTCGTCGGTGACCTGCCCGGCCCCGGCGCCATCGTCACCTCGGCCGCCGACCGCGTCGAACTGCGTGGGGTGCTCGGCTCGCTCAAACGACAGGGCGAATGGGTGGTGCCGTCGCGGCTGGCGCTGCACCGCCGCATGGGGTCGGTGGACCTGGACCTCACCCGGGCGCGGTTCGCGGGACCGATCGTCGTCATCGAGCTCGATATGCGGTTCGGCGGCCTGGACCTGCGACTGCCCGACGGGGCCAGCGCCTCCATCGACGACGTCGAGGTCAATGTCGGCAGCGCCCACGACCACCGCAAGGACGCCCCGGCCGAAGGCAACCCGCATGTGATCCTGACCGGCAAGGTGGTCTGCGGCTCGGTCGACATCCGCGGCCCACGCAAGTCGTGGCGGCTCGGCCCGCTGCGCACCACCTGAGCGATCAGGGCGGAACGCTAGCATTGCCACATGTCAGTACGGACCGCTCTCCGGCCCGGCACGGTCTCGCCGATGCTGCAGGTGCCCCCATCGATTCCGCGCCCGGAGTACGTCGGCAGACCCACCGCGCAGGAGGGAAACGAACCCTGGGTGCAGACCCCGGAGGTGATCGAGAAGATGCGGGTCGCCGGTCGGATCGCCGCGGGTGCTCTCGCCGAGGCGGGTAAGGCCGTGGCGCCGGGGGTGAGCACCGACGCACTCGACCGGATCGCGCACGAGTACATGGTCGACCACGGCGCGTATCCGTCCACACTGGGCTACAAGGGCTTCCCGAAATCCTGTTGCACATCGCTGAACGAGGTCATCTGCCACGGCATTCCGGACTCGACCGTCATCGAAGACGGCGACATCGTCAACATCGACGTCACCGCCTACATCGATGGTGTGCACGGTGACACCAATGCCACGTTCCTGGCCGGCGATGTCACCGAGGAGCATCGGCTGCTCGTCGAGCGCACCCGCGAAGCGACCATGCGTGCCATCAAGGCCGTCAAGCCCGGCCGCGCCCTGTCCGTCGTCGGCCGCGTCATCGAGTCCTACGCAAACCGGTTCGGCTACAACGTGGTGCGCGATTTCACCGGCCACGGTATCGGGACCACGTTCCACAACGGACTGGTGGTGCTGCACTATGACCAGCCGGCGGTCGAGACGGTGCTCGAGCCGGGAATGACGTTCACGATCGAGCCGATGATCAACCTCGGCAGCCTGGACTACGAGATCTGGGACGACGACTGGACCGTGGCCACCAAGGACAAGAAGTGGACCGCCCAGTTCGAGCACACGCTGGTGGTCACCGAATCGGGAGCCGAGATCCTCACCTTGCTCTGAAGCCGCCGGTAGCCTGACACCATGACCAGGCGGGTGCTCGTCGCGGCACTGCTCGCTGCGCTGCTCGCCGGTTGCGGGCACGCGATCAGCGGGTCGGCGACGTGGCCGGGCGCCAAACTGGACCGGGTGCTGCTCACCGAAGCAGACTTCCCGCCCGGGGTTCGCTACGAACGCATCGTCAACGACGACAGCGACCGCAATGTGGAACGTCCGCCGGCGATGTTGTCGCGTCCCGATGGCTGCGCCGATGCGCTGACCCGCGACATCGCCGTCACCGCGGAATGGGGTCCGGGCAGTGCGGCGGAGTACACCGTCTCCTATGACGGTGCGCGCATGGTGATCACACTGTTGACCTGGCAGCTGGACCTGCAGCGGCTCGCCCAGACCGCGCAACGCTGCGCCGAGTACGTGACGTTCTTCGAGCCGACCGATCCCGGTATCCCGATCACGACGACGCAGCTGCCCAGCCCACGTGCCGACGCCCTGGTGTATCAGCAGACGATGCACCTTCGCGGCGAGGACAACAGCGTGTATTTCGCGTTCGAAAACGTGGGCACGATGGCTGTTTTCGGTATCGCGTTTCCGACGCCGGACTCGTCGATCTCGGTCAAAGGTTCGCTGCCGCAGACCTTTCTGGAGATCACCAGCAGACAGGCCGAACGGGCGCGGGCGCTGTGAGGTCCCGTCGACGGGCTGCCGTGACCGCGGGAAAACGGCCCCGCCGACTCCGCTGCGCACTGTAGCGTGGCGAAATGCCCTCTCCCACGGTGACTGTTGACGGCTTCGACGTCCCTGTCGCGGTTGCCGGCCCGGAGAACGGATCGGTTGTCGTGATGCTCGGTGCCGCACACCAAGCGCCCGCCGCCTACGAAGGAGTCTGCCAGCGGCTGCACACCGCGTCGTTGAAGACCGTGGTGATCGGGCCCGATCCGCGGCTGACCGCCAAGGCCGTCGTCAGTATCCTCGACAGCCTCGACGTGCGGTGGGCGTTGCTGGTGGGGGACCGCCTCGGTGGGGAGCTGGCCTGGGAACTGGCCGCGACCCGGCTCGACCGGTTCATCGGACTGGTGGTGATCGACCGCGGCCACCCACGGGTGGCCGACCTGGCCGGCACGGTCCGCGACGAGCACTGTCCGCCGGTGGAACTGAACACCACCGCCCTGGTCAGCACGAGCGCCGCCCGCGCGTTGGCCAAGGCCAGCCAGCGTTTCGTGTACGGCGAATACCGCATCGTCGATCTGTTGGGCCGGCGCAACGCCGCCGATTCGACCGCGCAGCTGGCCGCCGAAATCGTCATGCGTACCAGCACCTGGTAGCGAATTTCAGGTGCCGGCGCCGGGCACTTCGTCGGGAGTCCACGCCTGAGGCAGACCCGGCTGGCCGGGGAACAGGAAGTCGACGAAGGCCGCGGCTGTGGGTTGGGGCTCGTGATTGGCCAGGCCGGGACGCTCGTTGGCCTCGATGAAGACGTACTCCGGCGCGGTGACGTCGGGAACCAACAGGTCGATGCCGGTGACCGGGATCCCGATGGCCGCCGCGGCGGCCACCGCCACCCGACACAGTTCCGGGTGCACGGTGGCGGTGACGTCGTGAATGGTCCCGCCCTGGTGCAGGTTCGCGGTGCGGCGCACCCGCAGCCGCTCACCCTCGGGTAGTACGTCGTCGAACGAGTAGCCGGCTTCCCGGACCGTCGTCTCCGTCACGACGTCCATCGGGATACGGGATTCGCCCCCGGTGGCCGCGGCGCGGCGGCGGCTCTGGGTCTCGATCAGCTCACCGATGGTGTGGCGCCCGGTACCGGTGATCTCGGCCGGCATGCGCAATGCGGCCGCGACAACCTTCCCGTCGATCACGACCAGGCGCAGGTCGTCTCCGTCTGCCCGCTGCTCGATCAGCACCTCGGGGTGCTGCTCGCGGGCCCTGGCGAGGGCGGCGTCGAGTTCGTCAGGACCGTCGACCCCCACCGTGATGCCCTTGCCCTGTTCGCCGCGAGTCGGTTTTGACCACGACATCGCCGACCTCGGCGAGAAAATCGTGGTCGGCCTCGTCGAAGGTCGCGAGTCGACCCTTGGGCACCGCGATACCCGCCTCCGACACGATCCGCCGGGTCAGCCGCTTGTCGTCACATCTGGCCATCGCGACCGCGGAGGTGTATTCGGACAGCGATTCCCGCGTGACGACGCTGCGTCCACCGTGGGACAGGCGCATCTCACCGGCTTCGGCGTCGAGAACCTCCACCCAGATACCCCGGCGTACGGCCTCGTCGGCGATGATCCGGGCGTACGGGTTGAGGTCCTCCACGGTTTCGGGAGGGTGGGTGAACAGCGGCTCGTTGATCGCGTTCTTGCGTTTGACCGCCATCACCGGAACCCGGGTGAAGCCCAATTTCTCGTACAACGCGATCGCGGCGTTGTTGTCGTGGGTGACCGACAGATCCATGTAGGCGCGCCCGCGGCCGCGGTAGAGCTCGGCCAGGCTGCGCGTCAACGCGGCTCCCACCCCGGGTAGCGCCGCCGAAGGGTCCACCGCCAGTGTCCACAGACTCGAGCCGTTCTCCGGGTCGGCGAACAACGCCCGGTGGTCGACGCCGGTGACGGTGCCGAGCACCGAGCCGTCCTCATCGTTGACGGCCACCAGATAGTCGACCGCGCGCTGACTGCGGTGGTTGTCCCAGAGCACGTCGGTGGGCGCGGGAACCATGCCGCACCGCACGTAGACGCGATTCATCTCGTCGGCGTCGGCGCGGCTCTGCAGGGATCGGATGTGAAATCCGGCCGGCGCCGCGCCCGCGGTCTCGGTGTCGGCAAACCGCAGCCGGTAGGTGTGGCTGGGATCGATGAACAGCTCGGCGGGCGCCTTGGCCACCAGCACATGGGGCTCCCGGGCGTAGATACAGATGTCGCGGCGCCCCTGGCCCTCCTGGCGCAGCACATCGGCCAGCCGTTCGGGGTCGGCGAAAGTCTGACCGAAAATCAGTCGACCCCAACCGAGTTCGAGGACCACATCGTCGGCCATGGTGTCGAGCTGGCTGGGCGTGGCGGCCTCGTGCAAGGCCAGCGTGATGGCTTCGGTGTTGTCCGCGGCGGGGTCAGCGGTCATACGGCCGGCCCGTTGACACCGTGCCGCTGCAGCCACAGCTCAAGCAGCGCGATCTGCCACAACTCGTTGCCGCGCAAGGGGGTGAGCCGACCGTTGGGATCGGCGAGCAGCCGTTCGACAGCCTCCGGACGGAACAGGCCGCGCTCCTTGGCCGCCGGCTCGTACAGCGCGTCGCGGACCAGGTCCAGGTACGGGCCCTCCAGGTGGGTCAAAGCAGGTACCGGAAAGTAGCCCTTGGGGCGATCGATGACCGCCGACGGGATGACCTGGCGCGCAGCCTGTTTCAGAATGCCCTTGCCTTCGTGTGCGGTCTTGTACTGCGGCGGACAGCTGGCCGCCAACTCGACGAGTTCGTGGTCGAGGAACGGCACCCGCCCTTCCAGGCCCCACGCCATGGTCATGTTGTCGACACGCTTGACCGGATCGTCGACGAGCATCACGGTGCTGTCCAGGCGCAGGGCCCGGTCCACGCCGGTTTGGGCGCCGGGGCGGGCGAAGTGTTCGGTGACGAACAGCTCGCTGGGGTCGTCGTCGGTCAGGTAGCCGGGGGAGACGATCTCGGCGTAGCCGGCCTGATCGCGATCGAAGAAGGCCGCGCGGTAACTGGCCACCGAGCCTTCCACCGATGCCGCCGCGGGTTCGCCCATCGGCGGGTACCAGTGGTAGCCGGCGAACACCTCGTCGGCGCCCTGCCCCGACTGCACCACCTTGACGTGCCGGGAGACCTCCTGGCTGAGCAGATAGAACGCCACACAGTCGTGGCTGACCATCGGTTCACTCATCGCCGCGATCGCACCGTCCAGGGCGGGCAGCATCCGTTCGGTGCCGATCCGGATCTGGTGGTGATCGGTGCCGAACCGCTCGGCGACGATGTCGGAGTATGTGAACTCGTCGCCGGCGACGCCGCCCACCGATTCGAAGCCGATCGAGAAAGTCTTGAGGCCGTGCTGACCCGCTTCGGCGAGCAACCCGACGATCAGGCTGGAGTCCACACCGCCGGACAGAAGGCAGCCGACCGGCACGTCGGCCACCAGGCGACGCTTCACCGCGACCCGCAGTGACTCCAGGACCGCGTCTTCCCAGTCCTTTTCGGACCAGTCGGCACGATCGTCGCGGCGGGTGAAGTCCGGCTCCCAGTAGGTCGTGGTGACCACCCTGCCGTCCGGTTCGATCGCCAGCAACGACGCGGGCGGCAACTTCTCGATACCGCGCAGGATGGTGCGCGGGGCGGGCACCACGGAGTGGAACGTCATGTAATGGTGGAGCGCCACCGGGTCGATGCGGGTGTCGATCTCACCGCCGGCCAGCAGCGCCGGCAGCGACGATGCGAACCGGATCCGGTCGGTGCTGCGGCTCAGATACAGCGGTTTGATGCCGAGCCGGTCGCGACCGAGCAGCACGCGGCCGCTGTCGCGTTCGACGATGGCGAACGCGAACATGCCCTTGAGATGGTCGACGAAACGGTCGCCCCAGTGGTGGTAGCCCTTCAGCAGCACCTCGGTGTCGCTGTGGGAGAAGAATCGGTAGCCGTGACCGGTCAGCTCATCGCGCAGCTGTTCGTAGTTGTAGATGCAGCCGTTCCAGGCGACCGTCAGACCCAGCTCGGCGTCGACCATGGGCTGCGCGCCGGCCTCGGTCAGATCGATGATCTTCAGGCGCCGGTGGCCCAGCGCCACCCGGCCCTGCGACCACACGCCCGCGGCGTCGGGTCCCCGGGGGACCATGACCTCGGCCATCGCGGTGACGGCGCTGACATTCGGGGTTGTTCCGTCGAGGCGTACCTCGCCGGTGGCTCCACACACCTGTTCGACCCTACTCCGTGACGGCTGTCCTGGACTTGCTGACCGATCACGGGCGCCGACGTGCGCCCGCAACCTCACGATGCCACCGTTAATTACCCCAGCGCAATCGCGTCAAACCCGTGCGACCGATCAAGATCGAGACGCTCGTCACAGCTCCGGGCCCGGGGATCGTCGCAGCGCCGGCGCGGGGGACGCGACGGTCGCAGCGCGGCATCAGAGCGTCCGACGCCACGACGACGAATTCTGCTATTGGTCTGGTGTCCGACCTTTGGACATGGAAATCTGATCGTGAGAATGTGGGTATTCCCGCCACCGATGCCCGCCAATGGTCGGCCGGCAGACAGAAACCGTAGGAAGGTCGGGCTGGAGCTGATGAGCGCACGCGGCATGCTGTCGAAGGCGGAACTGGAAAAACTCGTTGCCGACGATGACATCGACACCGTCATCGTCGCGTTCTGCGATATGCAGGGCAGGCTCACCGGCAAACGGGTATCGGCGCGGTTGTTCGTCGAGGACGTCGCCGACCACGGCGCCGAGTGCTGTAACTACCTGCTGGCAGTGGACGTGGACATGAACACCGTCGACGGCTACGCGATCTCCAGTTGGGAGACCGGATACGGCGACATGGTGATGACCCCGGACTTCGGCACGTTGCGGTTGCTGCCCTGGCTCCCGGGCACCGCGCTGGTGATGGCCGATCTGTCATGGACCGACGGCACCCCGGTCACCCAGGCGCCGCGCAGCATCCTCAACAAGCAGATCGATCGCCTCGCCGAGCGCGGGCTGGTGCCCTATGTGGGCACCGAACTGGAGTTCATGGTGTTCGACGACACTTTCCGGGACGCCTGGAAGGCCGACTACCGCGGTCTGACCCCGGCCACGGACTACAACGTCGACTATGCGATGCACGCCTCGACCCGGATGGAACCGCTGCTGCGCGACATCCGCCGGGGGATGGACGGGGCGGGGATGTACTGCGAAGGGGTCAAGGGCGAGTGCAACCTCGGACAGCAGGAGATCGCGTTCCGCTACGACCATGCCCGGGTGACGTGTGACAACCACACCATCTATCGCAACGGCGCCAAGGAGATCGCCGACCAGCACGGCAAGAGTTTGACCTTCATGGCCAAATTCGATGCGCGCGAAGGCAACAGCTGTCACATCCACATTTCGCTACGCGGCGAGGACGGCTCGGCGGTGTTCTCCGATGACGCCGACCCGCTGGGCATGTCGCCGATGTTCCGCAGCTTCGTCGCGGGTCAGTTGGCGACGCTGCGCGAGATGACCTTGTTCTACGCGCCGAACATCAACTCCTACAAGCGGTTTGTCGACGGCAGTTTCGCCCCGACGGCCGTCGCCTGGGGGTTGGACAACAGGACTTGCGCGATGCGGGTGGTGGGCCGGGGCCATGCCATGCGTGTGGAGTGCCGCGCTCCCGGCGGCGACGTGAACCAGTACCTGGCGGTGTCGGCGCTGATCGCCGGGGGCCTGTACGGCATCGACAACAAGCTCGAACTCGCCGATGCGATGGAGGGCAACGCCTACACCAGTGGTGCGGATCGACTCCCGACGACATTGGCCGAGGCCGTGGAGTTGTTCGACAACTCGACGGTTGCGCGCGAGGCGTTCGGCGACGACGTCGTCGACCACTACCTCAACAATGCCGCGGTCGAGATGAACGCATTCAATGCCGCCGTGACGGACTGGGAGAGGAAACGCGGTTTTGAACGGCTCTGAGGTGCGCCCGGTGATCGGCCTGACCACCTATCTGCAGCAGGCCCAAACCGGCGTGTGGGATGTGCGGGCGAGTTTCCTGCCCGCGATCTATTTCGAAGGGGTCGGCATGGCCGGCGGCATTCCGGTGCTGCTTCCACCCCAGCCCGCCGACGATGCGATCGCCGACCGGGTGCTGCACGGCCTCGACGGGTTGATCGTCACCGGCGGGCGAGACGTCGACCCCGCCCTGTACGGCAGCGCCCGCCACCCGGCCACCGATGAACCCGTCGCCGACAGCCGTACCCGCGACACGTTCGAATCCGCCCTGTTGCGGGCGGCGCTGCGCCGCGGAGTGCCGGTGCTCGGTATCTGCCGCGGCGCACAGGTGCTCAACGTCGTGCTCGGCGGCACGCTGCACCAGCACCTCCCCGATGTCGTCGGCCACACCCGCCACCAACAGGGCAACGCGGTGTTCACCACCACGTCGATCAGTACCGTCGCCGGAAGTCGGGTTGCCGCGCTGGTCGGTCCCGATACCGAGGCGCAGTGCTACCACCACCAGGCCATCGACCGCCTCGGCGACGGCCTGGTGGTCAGCGCCTCGGCGACCGACGGCGTCATCGAGGCCGTGGAGATCGACCCGGTCCGGCATCCGGACCGTTGGGTGCTGGCCGTGCAGTGGCACCCGGAGGAACGCCTCGACGATCTTCGACTGTTCGCCGGGCTGGTCGCCGCCGCCGCCGATCGGGCGGATCGGAAGACGCCGGGCAGTCGAGCGCCGCAAGCAAGTCAACGGACCTGTGCCACGGGGAAATCGACGGAGAAAGTGAGCTGATGGCTCGGACAACGGTAAGTGACGTCATCAATCCGGCGACCGAGGAGGTGCTGCGAACCGTCGAGCAGACCGACGAGGCCGGTGTCGATGATGCGGTGGGCCGGGCCAAGGCAGCTCAGCGGCGATGGGCCGCCCAGCCGCCCGCCGAGCGGGCGGCTGCGCTGCGCGCGTTCGCCGCTGCCGTCGATGCGCACATCGAGGAGCTCGCCGCGCTGGAGGTCGCGAACTCGGGGCACCCGATCGGTAATGCCCGCTGGGAGGCCGGCCACGTCCGTGACGTGCTGCAGTTCTACGCGGCGACCCCGGAAAGACTGTCCGGCAAGCAGATTCCGGTGTCCGGTGGCCTCAACGTCACCTTCAACGAGCCGTTGGGTGTGGTGGGAGTCATCACCCCGTGGAACTTCCCGATGACCATCGCGTCGTGGGGATTCGCGCCCGCGCTGGCCGCGGGCAACGCGGTTCTGGTCAAACCCGCCGAATGGACGCCGCTGACCACGATGCGCCTCGGCGAGCTCGCCGTCGAAGCCGGGTTGCCCGCCGACCTGTTCCAGGTGCTGCCCGGGCGGGGCTCGGTGGTGGGGGAGCGTTTCGTCACCCATCCCGATGTCCGCAAGATCGTGTTCACCGGCTCCACCGAGGTGGGCACCCGGGTGATGGCGGGCGCGGCCAACCAGGTCAAGCGCGTCACCCTGGAACTCGGCGGCAAGAGCGCCAACATCGTCTTCGACGATTGTGATCTTGAGCAGGCCGCGGCGACCGCCCCATCCGGGGTGTTCGACAACTCGGGGCAGGACTGCTGTGCCCGAAGTCGGATCTTGGTGCAGCGCAAAATCTTCGACAAGTTCATGGAGCTCCTGGAGCCGGCGGTCCGGGGTGTCGTGGTCGGGGATCCGCGCGCCGAGGACACCGAAATGGGTCCGCTGGTGTCCAGAGCACATCGGGACTCGGTGGCCTCCTACGTCCCCGACGATGCGCCGGTGGCATTCCGGGGTGCGGCGCCGCCGGGTCCGGGATTCTGGTTCCCGCCCACGGTACTGACGCCGCAGCGCGATGATCGCACCGTCGTCGAGGAAATCTTCGGTCCGGTGGTCACGGTGCTGCCGTTCGAGGACGAGGCCGATGCGATCGCGCTGGCCAACGACACCGTGTACGGTCTGTCCGGCTCCATCTGGACCGAGAATCTGTCCCGCGCGGTGCGGGTGTCGCGGGCTGTGGAATCCGGGAACCTGTCGGTGAACTCGCATTCCTCGGTGCGCTACAACACTCCGTTCGGCGGGTTCAAGCAGTCCGGGCTGGGCCGAGAGCTCGGACCCGATGCGCCGCTGTCGTTCACCGAGACCAAGAACGTCTTTTTCGCGATTCGAGAAGGCCAGGAGGAACACTGATGGATCTGGGGCAGCGACTCAAGGACAAGGTCGCCGTCATCACCGGCGGGGCGAGCGGTATCGGCCTGGCAACCGCCAAGAGGATGCAGGCCGAAGGCGCGATCGTCGTCATCGGGGACCTCGACGCGGCCACCGGCAAGAGCGTCGCGAACGACATGAACGTGACCTTCGTTCAGGTCGACGTCGCCGATCAGGTTGCGGTGGACCACCTCTTCGACACCGCTTTCGAGGTGCACGGTGCGGTGGACATCGCGTTCAACAACGCGGGCATCAGCCCGCCGGAGGACGACCTGATCGAAAACACCTCGGTCGACGCGTGGGACCGGGTGCAGGACATCAACCTCAAATCGGTGTTCTTCTGTTGTAAGGCCGCCCTGCGCCACATGGTTCCGGCGCAGAAGGGCTCGATCGTCAACACCGCCTCGTTCGTCGCGGTCATGGGGTCGGCGACCTCGCAGATTTCGTACACCGCATCCAAAGGCGGTGTGTTGGCGATGTCGCGCGAACTCGGAGTGCAGTACGCCCGCCAGGGCATCCGGGTCAACGCTTTGTGTCCGGGACCGGTGAACACCCCGCTGTTGAAGGAGTTGTTCGCCAAGGACCCTGAGCGCGCGGCCCGGCGGTTGGTGCATGTGCCGGTCGGCCGGTTCGCCGAACCGGAAGAGCTCGCGGCCGCGGTGGCGTTCCTCGCCAGCGACGACGCCTCGTTCATCACCGCCTCGTCGTTCCTCGTCGACGGTGGTATCAGCTCCGCCTATGTGACGCCGCTGTAGGGTGGGCCCCGACGAGCGCTTGCGCGAGGAGCCGACGGGCCCCGACGAGCGCTTGCGCGAGGAGCCGACGGGCCCCGACGAGCGCTTGCGCGAGGAGCCGACGGGCCCCGACGAGCGCTTGCGCGAGGAGCCGATGGCTACCGACGCGCTGTTGCGTCCGGTGCGGCCGCTGAATGCGTTCGAGGACACCGTGGAGCGGCTGCTGCAGACGATTCGGCTCGGCGTGCTGGCGCCCGGGGAGTCCCTGCCACCCGAACGGGAGCTCGCGACCCGATTGGGGGTGAGCCGCGATACGGTGCGCGAGGCCATCAAGTCACTGGCCGACGCCGGCTACCTGGTCTCCAGGCGCGGACGCTACGGCGGCACGTTTCTGGCCGACGCTCTCCCGTCGCCGCGCGCCGGTGATGTCGCGTTCGATCGCGCGGACATCGACGACGCGCTACGGCTGCGAGAGATCCTGGAGACCGGTGCGGCGCGGATGGCCGCCCGCCGCACGTTGACCGCGGCCGAACGGGAAGCGCTGTGGAACCGGCTGCTCGACGTGCGCGGTGCAGCACCCGAGGACTACCGCCGGCTGGACTCACGGCTGCACCTGGCTGTCGCCGAGGCTGCGGGGGTGCCTTCTCTGGTACCGCTGGTTGCGCAGAACCGGATGCGGCTCAACGAACTACTGGACTGCATCCCGTTGTTGCGGCGCAACATCACCCACTCCGATGAGCAACACGAGGCCATCGTGGTGGCGATCCTGGCCGGCGACGCCGACGCCGCGGCCGAGACGATGGCCGCACACGTGTGGGGCTCGGCGGCACTGCTGCATGGTTTCCTGGATTGAGCGGATCCCACGGCAACCTCCGGTCGGCCTTCTGCGGCGATCGTCGCGGGTCCGGACTGGCCGGTGCCGGCGTTCTGCTGGCGGGTGCTGGACTACCCTGCACCTGTGGAGGATCAGCAGCTCGTCGAGCGGGCGTCGTCGGCGCTGGCCGAGGTGGACACCCCGGGCTGGGCGCAGCGGTTCGACCTGGTCTCGGACCCGCACCGGCTGGAGATCCTGCTGTGCCTGCACCGCGCACCGGGTATCTGTGTCAGCGATCTCGCGGCCGCGCTGGGCCGGTCGGAGAACACGGTCTCGCAGGCACTGCGGGTACTGCGCCAACAAGGCTGGGTCACCAATACGCGGTCGGGTCGGTCGGTGACCTATCGGCTGGAGGACGAGATCGTGCACGATCTGCTGCACTGGATCGGCGCCCGGCACGGCTGAGCTGACCTACCCGTACGGGTAGTGGTCGCACTGTTCATCTGATCAGCTGGACAGGTGATCAATCTGCGGCTTACGCTCGGCGAATGAACGTGCAGTACGTCGCCATGCACATGAGCGACGGCATCGTCAACGCCCCGGTCTCCCTGTTGTTCGCAGCGGTCGCGGTCGTCGCGCTCGGGGTCTGCGGGTGGCGGGCCCGCACCGAACTCGACGAGCGGACCGTTCCGCTGGCCGGCCTGGTGGCCGCGTTCATCTTCGCGGTGCAGATGGTGAATTTCCCGATCCTCCCCGGAGTCAGCGGTCACCTCCTCGGTGGTGCGCTCGCGGCCATCCTGGTCGGGCCGTTCACCGGTGCGTTGTGTGTGGCCATCGTGCTGATCGTGCAGGCGCTGCTGTTCGCCGACGGCGGGGTGACGGCGCTGGGGACCAACGTCACGAACATGGCGGTGATCGGGGTGGCGGCCGGCTACGGGACCGCGTCGGTGTTGTACCGGTTGATCCGGCGCGGGCGCCCGCAGGTCGCGGTTCCGGTTGTCGGGGCGATCTCGTTCATCGCAGCACTGGTGGGAACAGTATGCGCGGCAATGGGTTTCGTTCTTCAGTATGCGCTGGGTGGAGCGGCGACCACCTCGCTGGGCACGGTGGCCGGCTACATGTTCGGAACGCACGTGCTGATCGGGATCGGCGAGGGCGTGATCACCGCGCTGACCGTGATGGCGGTGGTGCGGGCCCGTCCCGACCTCGTTTACCTGCTGCGGACCGACCGCGCTCGCACGGCGGTGGCGGTATGACCGGCGCAGGGCGGCGCCGGTGGGGGTTCTGGGTGGCGTTCGCCGCGGTGACCTTGCTGATCGCCGGCGGGATCTCTTATTTCGCGAGTTCCAGTCCCGACGGTCTGGATTCGGCGACGCTGCAGGGCTGCCAGGTGGTCGAAACCGCCGAAGGCGAAGAGCTGCACGGCGATTGCATCGCCCAGCATGCCGAGGACCATGCGCTGGCCGGTTCGCCGCTGGCGGATTATGCCCTCGGGGGCCAGGACGGCACGGGCGGCGCGGCGGGCCTGATCGGCGTCATCGTCACCGTCGCGGTCGCCGGCGCCGTCTTCTGGGTGATCGCGCGGTCACGACCCAAACCCACGTCGATCACGGAGCGCTGAGGTGGGCGGCGGGCATTCCCATCCGCTCTACCGCGACGGCGACTCACCCGTGCACCGCGCACCCGCCGAAGTCAAGATCGTCTGCCTGGCCCTGTTCGTCCTGGCGGTGGTCGCCACGCCGCGGGAGATGTTCTGGCCCTTCGGTGTGTACGCACTGATCATCGTGGTCGTGTGGCGGGTGGCGCGGATCCCGCTGGGCTGGATCGCGCCGCGCATGCTCATCGAGGCGCCGTTCATCGTGCTCGCCGTGCTGCTGCCGTTCGCCGAGGGGGGCGAGCGGGTCGACGTCGCAGGGGTGCAGCTCTCGGTCGCCGGTCTGTACGCGGCATGGGGGATCGTCATCAAGGGCACCCTCGGCGTCGCCGCATCGCTGACCGTGGCGGCGACCACCACAGCCCGGGAACTGCCGGTGGCGTTGAGCCGGTTACGGGTGCCTGCGGTGATCGTGTCGGTACTGACGCTGATGATCCGCTACGTCGACGTGCTCTCCGCCGAGGCTCGTCGCATGCGGATGGCGCGGATCTCGCGCGGCGATTCGCCGCGGGCACTGCATCAGATCGGCGCGACCGCCAAGAGTGTCGGGGCGCTGTTTCTGCGGTCCTACGAGCGCGGGGAGCGGGTGTACCTGGCCATGCTGTCGCGTGGGTTCGACGGCCACGTCCCGGCGCTGGCCGTGGGGACGGGGTGCGCGGCCGCCGCGACGCCACGCCAGTGGACGCTGGCGCTGTCTCCGGCGGTGGCCGCCGCCGCGGTGGCAGTCAGCGCATGGGTGCTCCGGTGACGGCGCCGGCGGTGCGGATCAGCGGTCTGCGCTACGCCTACCCCGACGGCCATGTCGCGCTCGGTGGCATCGATCTCGACATCGCCCGCGGTGAACGCGTGGCGCTGCTGGGCCCCAACGGGGCAGGTAAGACGACGTTGATGTTGCATCTCAACGGGGTGCTGTCCGCCTTGCACGGAGTCATCGAGATCGGTGGTATCGGCCTGTCCCGCCACACGCTTCGTGATATCAGGCGCAGGGTCGGGTTGGTCTTCCAGGACCCGGACGATCAGTTGTTCATGCCGACCCTGGCCCAGGACGTGGCATTCGGCCCGGCGAACTTCGGTGTCCGCGGGGTCGAGCTGCAGACCCGAGTCGCCCGCGCTCTCGAGGTCGTCTCGATGACCGACCTGGCCGAGCGCAGTCCGGCGCACATGTCCGGTGGCCAGCGCCGGCGAGCCGCGCTGGCCACCGTCCTGGCCTGCGAACCCGAAGTCCTCGTGCTCGACGAACCGTCGGCGAACCTCGACCCCGTCGCGCGCAGGGAACTCGCCCAGACGTTGGCGACCCTGGATGCCACGATGTTGATCGTCACCCACGACCTGCCCTATGCGGCCCAGTTGTGCGACCGGGCAGTCGTCATGGATCACGGCGTCATCGTGGCCGACGGTCCCATCGGTGACGTGCTCTCCGACGCGGAACTGCTCGCCGCGTACCGCCTCGAACTGCCCTGGGGATTCGTGGTCGGTTCACGCTGACGCCGGCTGCGCGGCACGACCGCGACAGTGGGCAGCCGGATGATGAACGACGTCGATCCCGCACCGGAACTGGCGCCGATGGTGCCGCCGTGCGTCTCGACGATCGAGGCCACGATGGACAGCCCCAGCCCGAAACTGCCGGCCTGGCGCGACCGCGACTTGTCGGCGCGCACGAAACGTTCGAACAGGTGCGGCAGCAGCTCCCGGTCGATACCGGGTCCGTCGTCGGTGACCGTCACCTCGACGTACTCGGTGCCGTCGGCGTCCGCAGCCGTGGCAATGGCGGTGGTGACCGTGGTACCCGCCGGGGTGTGTACCCGCGCGTTGGACAACAGGTTGGCCAGCATCTGGTGAAGTTGGGCCCGGTCGCCGAGCACGCGCACCGTCTCATCGGTCACGTCGGTCAGCCACCGGTGCTCGGGCGCATACACCGTGGCGTCGTTGACGGCGTCGATGACCAGATCGACGAGGTCGACCTCGGCCGCCTGCAGATCCTGACCCTCGTCGAGGCGCGCCAACAGCAGCAGGTCGGCAACCAGGGCGTGCATTCGCCGGGCCTCGGCCTCGATGCGGGCCAGCGAGTACTCGGTGGTCTCGGGCAGCACCGAACTGTCCTGCCTGGTGAGCTCCGCGTAGCCGTGGATGGCCGCCAGAGGTGTGCGCAGCTCGTGGCTGGCGTCGGTGATGAACTGGCGCATCCTCCGATCGGACGCGGCGACGTCGGCCAGGGCCTGCTCGACGTGATCGAGCAGGCCGTTGAGGGTTTCGCCGACGAGCCCCACCTCGGTACCGGGATCGGTGTCACCGGTGGGCACCCGCGGAGTGATCGCGTGATTGTCACGGTCGAGGGGCAGCCCGGCCACCTCCGCGGCGGTCGCTGCGACGCGGCGTAACGGGCGTAACGCAAAACGGACGATGGCGACGGTGCTGAGCGCGGTGACCACCAGTGCCAGCGCGGTGATCCCCGAGACGATCACCGTCTCGCGGATCATCACATCCCAGGCCGCAGCGCGTGACACCCCGGTCACCATGATCTCGTCGCCGTCGCCGGGCCGGCTCACCATCCGGTACCAGCCCAGGCCGGGTAGCTCCACGGTGCGCGGCCGCGGGTCCGTCCACGACATACCGGCGATCGCCTCGACGGCCGGTGCCGGCGCCTGCTGGGCATCACCGTCGCCGAAGTACGCCGAATCGACGACTTCCCCGTTCTGGATCAGCGCGACGACGTTGCCGGGCGCCTGCCCGATGAGTTGGGTCAGCGGCTTCATCGTCCCCGGAGCGGGCATCCCGCCCCCGGGCAGCGGTGTGCCGCGGTACTTGGCCACCGAGTTGATGCTGCCGTCGGCCGCCCCCGAGAGCTGAGAATCGATGATGCCCTGCACTGACGAGCGCAGCGTCAGCACCGTGGTGACCCCCACCGAGACGAGGGCGAACATGACGACCACGCATACGCCGACCACCAACTGCCGCAACAGCGTCCAGCGCCGCCAGGTGTGCATCACTGGACGGGCCGAAGCATGTAGCCGACGCCGCGTACGGTGTGGATCATCGGTTCCCGGCCGGCGTCGATCTTCTTGCGCAGATACGAGACGTAGAGGTCGACGATGCTGGTTCGTCCGCCGAAATCGTAATCCCAGACCTGTCGCAGAATATCGTTACGGCTCAACGCCTTTCGTTGGTGGCGCATCAGCAGTCGTAACAGTTCGAACTCTGTCGAGGTCAGCGAGACCGGCTCGCCCGCGCGGCTCACCTCGCGACTGGCGACATCGAGGGTCAGATCACCCGCCGTCAGGGATTCATCGTCGCTGGGGGTCAGGTAGGCCGACCGGCGCAGCAGACCGCGCAACCTGGCGACCAACTCCTCCAGCGAGAACGGTTTGGTCATGTAGTCGTCGCCGCCGGCGGTCAGACCGGTGACGCGGTCGGCGACCGAGTCGCGTGCGGTCAGGAACAACGTGGGGGTGTAGGTGCCGGACTCGCGCAGCCGGGCCAGCACACCGAGACCGTCCATGTCCGGCAACATGATGTCGAGGACCAGCAGGTCGAACGTCTCCGCCCGATACTTGGCGACCGCCTCGGCGGCGTCGTGGGCGACCTCGATCTCCCAACCCTCGTACTTCAAGGCCATCCGCACCAGGTTGGTCAGCGCGCGTTCGTCATCGACGAGCAACACCCGAATCGGCGACCCGTCCGCGCGCAACATGCGGGGCAATTTGCCCAGGATCGCGCGCCGGGGGCCCTGGTCCTCGACAGGTGCAGACGTCACCCGACCATTGTGGCCCCCGGGGGCGCGTTAGTCAGCGCCCTCATAGAGATCTCATATGTGAGCCCAGCAGCAGTCTTCACATGACCTGCAAATGTTTGCGGTTCCTATGGATACCTTTCACCCGCCGCGTCCGTCCATCAGGGTGGAACCAACAGGCAGAGAATCGATTTGGAGGTTGGACCATGAGGACCACGTCGGAGATCACGGTACTGGAACGGTTCGAGCGCGACGCGCTGCCGCTGCTCGACCAGCTCTACCGCACCGCCCGCCGTTACACCGGCAACAGTGTCGATGCCGAGGACCTGGTGCAGGAGACGATGCTCAAGGCCTATCGCGCCTTTGATCGCTTCGAGGACGGGACCAACGTGCGCGCGTGGCTGCTGCGCATCATGACCAACACGTGGATCACCTCCTACCGCAAAGCCCAGGGCCGGCCCGCCGAAGTGCTCACCGACGACATCACCGATGCTCAGTTGGCCGGTCAGGCGCGCCATTCGTCCACCGGGCTGCCGTCGGCAGAACTCGCCGCGCTCGAAGCCCTCGGCGACGAGCAGGTCGGCGACGCCCTCGCGCAACTCCGCGAAGAGCAACGCATGGTCGTCTACTTCGCCGACGTGGAAGGTCTGCGGTACCGGGAGATCGCGCTGGTACTCGACATCCCGGTCGGGACCGTGATGTCCCGTCTGCACCGCGGCCGTCGCGCACTGCGCACGCTGTTGGTCGACGTCGCGACAGACCGTGGTTATCTGCGGAATGCGCAAGCGGCGTAAGGCCGGCCGGGTTGTGATGCCGCCGGGGTCGCGGCTGGGTTCTAATGCCGCCGGGGCCGCGGCCAGGGCGGCTCGCCGCACAGTGCCAGCAGCGCGTTCTCCACGACCTCGGGCAACGCCGGGTGGATCCAGTACTGGCCGCGTGCCACGTCCTGGGCCGGCAGGTCGAACGCCATGGCCTGGACGATCGGCTGGATGATCGACGAGGCCTGGTGACCCATGATGTGCCCGCCCAGCAATAGCCCGGTGTCGTCGTCGACGATGAGCTTGGCGAAACCGGTGGAGTCCTCCATCGCCCATCCGTAGGCGACGTCGCCGTAGTCCTGCACTTTCGAGCGGATGCGGTAACCAGCGGCGCGCGCCTCGTTCTCGGTCAGGCCGACGCAGGCGATCTGCGGCTCGGTGAACACCGCCGACGGAACGTGGCGATGATTGGCGGGCATCAGGTTCGCGGTGTCGTCCCACTCCTGAAGCAGGTTGTGCTTCACGACGCGCGCCTCGTGATTGGCCACATGCTTGAGCTGATACGGGGAGCTGACATCGCCGAGGGCGAAGACGTTTCGCGCTGTGGTGCGCTGGAATTCGTCGACGACGACGAGTCCACCCTCGATCTCCACACCCGCGCGCTGCGCATCGAGCCGATCACCGTTGGGGATGCGACCCGTTGCCACCAGCAGCGTGTCGGCGTGCACCGTGGACCCGTCGTCGAGCCGGAGGACCACGCCGGACTCGTCGGACTGGCCGCCGACGACGTTGCGCCGGCTGCGGATCTCCCACTTCTTGCCCGCGATGTCGGTGAACCGCTCGCAGATGGTGTCGTCGCAGTGTGTGAGCATCGTCGTGCCGCGCAACACGATCGTCACGCGAGATCCCAACGACGAGAACACATGCGCGAACTCCGCGGCGACAAAACCACCGCCGACGATGACGATGTGCTCGGGCAGTTCGGAGATCCGCATGATGGTGTCGCTGGTGTGGTAGGCCACCCCGCAGTCGGCGATCGCCGGCGGCACCGTCGCCCGCGCGCCGGCGGCGATGACCACCTGATCGGCGGTGAACTCCTCACCCCCTGCGGTGCGCAGGCGGTAACCGTCCCCGGAATCCGGTGCGGTGAAGCGGGTATGGCTGGCGAAGACCTCCACGTTGGGCGATGAACGCCGATACTGCTCGCCGCCACTGGCGAGCGGGTCGATGCGACCGAAGACCCGCGACACGATGTCCGTCCATCGCACGCCGTCGAGGTGAGCGTCGACCCCGTAGCGGGTCGACTCGCGGATCTGCTGAGCGACCCCGGCGGCGTAGACGAACATCTTGGTCGGGATGCAGCCCACGTTGAGACAGGTGCCTCCGAAGACACCCTCCTCGCAGATGGCCACCCTCTTGGCGGCATAGCGCTCGTCGAGGATCGAATTGCCCGAACCGGTGCCGATGATCGCGATGTCGAAGTCAGCCATGGCGTGAGCTCCTGTCCGGTTGCGTTGGCGGCGTCGAGGTCTCGGCCCGGTAGCGATCCAGCCACTGGTCCAGGGCGGTATAGGACGCCTGGCGGGGTTCGGGCAGCGACAGGAAGACGTCGTGCTTGGCGTCGGTGATCGGGACGATCGTCGTCTGATTGCCGATGCAGCCTGCCCAGCGGGCGATCTGGGCCACGTCGAGCACGGCGTCCCCGCGCTGGATCAAGGCAGGGTCGGCGACCTCGCGCACGCTGCGGTCCGAACGCAGAATCAGGTTCGGCACGCCCACGTCGAGGCCGCGATGCAGTCGGGCCTGCGCGCGTCTGATGGCGTGGATCCAGCCGACGGTCACCGGGAAGCCGCCCACAGGCTTCCACTGCAGGTTGTAGTCGAACTCCCCGAAGTAATCACGGTGCAGGGTCGCGCCGTAACCACCCTGAGCCGGCCGGCGCACCACTGAGTGCTTGCGCAGTCGGCGCAGTGCCAGCAGGGCCGCTGTCGTCGGCGGCGTCCGCAGGATCGCGGGGCCCTGCAGGTCCAGCCACGGACTGTTGAGCACCAGCCCCGACACGCCCTTATTGGCGGTGGCCCGGCGGGCCCGCAACCGGTCCAGCCACAGCGACACCACCAGGCCGCCCGCCGAGTGGCCGTACACCAGGATGCGAGACGGCGCCGCCGCGCCGATCACGTCGAGCGAACGCTCCAGCTCGCGGTCGTAGCGGGCCAGGTCCGTGGTGAAGTGCGGTGTCTGCCCCTCGCGGTGCGAGCGGCCACATTTGTGCAGGTCCAGCGCATAGAAGTTGAAACCACGGGCGGCGAAGTGGTCGGCGAGTTCGGTGTTGAAGAAGTAATCGGTGAAGCCGTGCACCATCAGCACCGCGTGCCCCGCGCGGGGGTCCGGTTCGCCCCGGCGTACCAGCGTCGCGACCAGCTCACCCTCGCCGTCGGGATCGGGTCCCAGGGCAAAGGTGCGCTGCCAGTAACCGGGCAGCACGTCGGGCTCCCATCCAGGCACGAAAGCCACCCTAATGGCGCCGGGCCGCCGCCGAGGGGTCTGGGCAGTGGTCGGCGGGTTATCTCCGACCCCGGCGGGATAACCTGAACACCGGTAAGCCGTGTGCAGCGGGCAACAACCACGAAGGACCCACGAAAAGGTGTCAGAAGCAGAGAAGACCGACGTCCTGCTGGTCGGGGCCGGCATCATGAGCGCCACTCTCGGCACGCTGCTGCGGTTGGTGGAGCCGAACTGGTCGATGACACTGGTCGAGCGTCTCGACGGTGCAGCCGCCGAGAGCAGCGATGCGTGGAACAACGCCGGTACCGGGCACTCGGCATTGTGTGAATTGAACTACACCCCGCAGCGGCCCGACGGCTCGATCGACATCGCCAAGGCCGTCAACGTCAACGAACAGTTCCAGGTGTCCCGCCAGTTCTGGACCTATGCGGTCGAGAACGGTGTGCTCCCCGACGTACGCAGTTTCCTCAACCCGATTCCGCACGTGAGCTTCGTGTCCGGCGCGGATAACGTGCAGTACCTGCGCAAGCGCTACAACGCGCTGGTCACCAACCCGCTGTTTCGCACCATGGAGTTCATCGACGACAGCGACGAGTTCGCCCGCCGGCTGCCGCTGATGGCCGAGAAGCGCGACTTCCGCGAGCCGGTCGGGCTGAACTGGACGCAGGACGGCACCGATGTCGACTTCGGATCGCTGTCGCGCCAGCTGATCGGCTTCGGGGCACACCGGGGCATGGACACGCTGTTCGGACACGAGGTTCGCGACCTGAGCCAGAACTCCGACACCTCGTGGACGGTCAAGGTCGTCAACCGCCGAACCGGTCGTACCCGCAAGATCACCGCGAAATTCGTCTTCGTCGGTGCCGGCGGCGGCGCCCTTCCCCTGCTGCAGAAATCCGGGATCAAGGAGGCCAAAGGGTTCGGGGGCTTCCCGGTGGGTGGTCAGTGGTTGCGGACCGGCAACCCTGAGCTGACCGCCGGCCACCAGGCCAAGGTCTACGGTCTGCCACCGCTCGGCGCGCCCCCGATGTCGGTGCCGCACTTGGACACTCGTGTGATCAACGGGAAGTCGTGGCTGCTGTTCGGCCCGTTCGCCGGCTGGTCGCCGAAGTTCCTCAAGCAGGGCAAGGTCACCGACCTGCCGTTCTCGGTGAAGCCCGACAACCTGGTGTCCATGCTGGGTGTCGGTCTGACCGAGATGGGACTGCTGAAGTACCTGATCGGTCAGCTCCTGCTCAGCGAGGCGGCGCGGGTGGACAACCTGCGCGACTTCGCGCCCAGCGCCAAGGACTCCGACTGGGAACTCGACATCGCGGGCCAACGCGTCCAGGTGATCCGAAAAGCCAAAGGCAAAGGCGGGGTGCTGGAGTTCGGCACCACGGTGCTGGCCGCCGCCGACGGCAGCGTCGCGGGCCTGCTCGGCGCCTCGCCGGGGGCCTCGACCGCAGTACCGGCGATGTTCGACGTGATGAAGCGCTGCTTTCCCGACCGCTACCCCGGCTGGGAGCCCACACTCAAGCAGATGGTTCCGTCGTTGGGAACCCAGCTGTCGGAGGAGCCCGCGCTCTTCGACGAGGTGTGGGCGCACGGGACCAAGGTGCTCAAGCTCGACAAGCCCGCCAGCGGCGTGCCTGCCACCACCGGTGACACCCCGGTCGCGGGCACCGAGCACACGCCGACCGTGGCGACCGTTTGACCAGGGCAGCCCGATGACGGTGGCGTTGCGTCGCAGTTGGGCCAAGGATCTGGACGCGGCGACGCTTTACGCGCTGCTCACACTGCGTGTCGAGGTGTTCGTCGTCGAACAGGCCACGCCCTACCCCGAGCTCGACGGTCGGGACCTGCTGGCCGAGACGCGCCATTTCTGGCTGGAGAACCCGGAGGGAGTAGTCATTTCGACGTTGCGGCTGATGGAGGAACACCCTGCCGGGCAGAAGGCTTTCCGCATCGGGCGGGTGTGCACGAAGCGCGGTGAACGCGGCCACGGCCATGCCGCCCGACTGTTACAGGCCGCGCTGGCCGAGGTGGGCGACTATCCGTGCCACATCAACGCCCAGACCTATCTCGCCGAGATGTACGGTGGCCACGGTTTCGTGCGGGACGGTGCGGAGTTCCTCGACGACGGGATCCCACACGTCCCGATGGTCAAGCCGTGACATCGGTCGAGGCGCCGATCTATCCGTTCAGCGCTGTCATCGGGCACGACCGGTTGCGGCTTGCGTTGATGCTGTGCGCGGTTCGTCCCGACATCGGGGGAGTGCTGATCCGCGGCGAGAAGGGCACCGCCAAATCCACTGCGGTGCGCGGACTCGCCCAGGTGCTGTCCGCCGCGTTCCGGGCGGCCGGTGACCAGGGTGGGCAGCTGGTGGAGTTGCCGATCGGCGCGACCGAGGACCGGGTCGTCGGATCGTTGGATCTGCAGAAGGTGCTCCGCGACGGTGAGCAAGCGTTCTCGCCGGGACTGTTGGCCCGGGCCCACCGCGGAGTGCTCTATGTCGACGAGGTCAACCTGCTGCACGACCATCTGGTCGACGTGCTCCTCGACGCCGCCGCCATGGGCCGGGTGCACATCGAGCGCGACGGTGTGTCGCACAGTCACGACGCGCGGTTCGTGTTGATCGGCACGATGAATCCCGAAGAGGGCGAACTGCGCCCGCAATTGCTCGACCGCTTCGGTCTCACGGTGGACGTACAGGCCTCCCGCGACGTCGACGTCCGTGCCGAGGTGATCCGGGCCCGGCTGGCCTACGAGGCCGACCCCGCCGGATTCGCCGACCGCTACGCCGATCAGGACGCCGAGTTGGCGGACCGCATCGCCCGGGCCCGTGCGCTGGTTGCCGATGTGGTGTTGCCGGACAAGGAGTTGCGGCGTATCGCAGCGCTGTGCGCAGCGTTCGACGTCGACGGCATGCGTGCCGACCTGGTGGTGGCGCGAACCGCGGTGGCGCACGCGGCGTGGCGGGGCGCCACCAGCGTCGACGAAGACGACATCAGGGTGGCAGCCGAACTCGCGCTGCCCCATCGGCGCCGGCGCGACCCTTTCGACGACCCCGGACTCGACCCGGGACGCCTCGACGAGGCGATGCAGCAGGCCGGCGACTCGGCCGACGGTGCGGCGGGCCCCGACCCCGAGCCGGAACCCGACCCACCCGGCGGCGGAATGCCCGAAACGCCGGACAGCGATGGTCCCGAAACTTCGGGCAACGGGGCGGCCGAAGCCCAAGTCCCGCCTGAAACGTCGGCGCAGCAGGGCAATTCGGCCCCGCAGACCCGCCAAAGCGCTCCGCCGTCGCTGCCCTTCACCGCCAGGGCGCTCGTGGTGCCGGGGGTGGGTGAGGGTGCTCCCGGCCGGCGCTCGCGGGCGCGGAACCGCACCGGCACCGTCATCTCGGCGGCTTCGGACCCACACACCGGTCACGGGATGCACGTGTTCGCAACGCTTCTCGCAGCAGCGGGCCGGCAGCGGCGGCCCGGCGCGCTGCGTCCGTCCGCCGACGACGTCCGCCGTGCGGTCCGGGAGGGGCGCGAGGCCAACCTGGTGATCTTCGTCGTCGACGCGTCGGGATCGATGGCGGCCCGGGACCGGATGTCGGCGGTCGGCGGCGCGACGCTGTCCCTGCTGCGGGACGCCTACCAGCGCCGGGACAAGGTCGCGGTGATCACCTTCCGGCAGCAGGACGCCCGGGTGCTGCTGCCGCCCACCACGTCGGTGTACATCGCCAGCCGCAGGCTGGCGCGATTCGACACCGGTGGCCGGACCCCGCTGGCGCAGGGCCTGTTGGCGGCACGCGACATGGTGGTCCGGGAAAGGGCCAGGGACCGCGCCCGTCGCAGCCTGGTCGTGGTTCTCACCGACGGGCGGGCCACCGGTGGGCCCGACCCGCTCGGCCGGACCCGAAGCGCTGCGGCGCGACTGGTCGCCGAGGGTGCCGCGGCCGTGGTCGTCGACTGTGAGACGTCCTACATCCGGCTCGATCTGGCGCAGGATCTGGCCCGACAGCTCGGCGCTCCGGCGATCCGCCTCGACGAGTTGCGGGCCGACAATCTGACCGCCCTGGTGAAGGCGCAAGCCGGCCGGGGCGCTGCATAGGAGGGTGAGGCGATGCCGCAAGGGCAACCGCTGACGGTCCCTGACGACGGTCTGACCACCAGGGCCCGGCGCAACGCCCCGCTGTTGGCGGTGCACACCGGTCCGGGGAAGGGCAAGTCGACCGCCGCGTTCGGGATGGCGTTGCGCGCCTGGAACCAGGGTTTCGACATCGCGGTGTTCCAGTTCGTCAAGAGCGCGAAGTGGAAGGTCGGCGAGGAGACCGCGTTGCGCGAACTCGGCCGGGCGCATGACGAGCGTGGGGTCGGTGGTGCGGTGCAGTGGCACAAAATGGGTTCTGGCTGGTCGTGGACGCGTAAGGCGGGCTCCGAGATCGACCATGCCGCGGCGGCGGCCGACGGGTGGGCCGAGATCGCGCGCCGCCTCGACGAGCAACGGCACGACTTCTACGTGCTCGACGAGTTCACCTACCCGCTCAAGTGGGGGTGGGTGGACGTCGAGGAGGTTGTCGCCACGCTCGCCGGGCGGCCGGGCTTTCAGCATGTGGTGATCACCGGGCGCGACGCCCCGCAGGCACTGCTCGATGCCGCCGATCTGGTCACCGAGATGACGAAGGTGAAGCATCCGATGGATTCGGGGCGCAAGGGCCAGAAGGGGATTGAGTGGTGACGGCCGGCCAAAGAGCGACCGAGCGTGCGCAAAGTTCGCGATTTGTGCGGCGTGTCGCCTGCAGACACGCACGTTCGCGGGTGGGGGGAGCGTGAGTACGCCGGCGGTGGTGATCGCCGCGCCGGCATCCGGAAACGGGAAGACCACGGTGGCCACCGGGCTGATGGGCGCTCTGCGCGCGGCAGGCCGGCGGGTGGCGCCGTTCAAGGTCGGGCCCGACTTTATCGACCCCGGCTACCACGGTCTCGCCGCAGGCCGTCCGGGACGCAACCTCGACCCGGTGCTCGTCGGGGAGTCGCTGATCGGGCCGCTGTTCCGGCATGGCAGTGACGACGCCGACCTCGCCGTGGTCGAGGGGGTGATGGGTCTTTTCGACGGGCGCATCAACGGTGCCGCGCCGGCGGTCGGCGCCGCGCAGGGGTCCACCGCCCATGTCGCGGCGCTGCTCGGTGCACCCGTGGTTCTCGTCGTGGACGCACGCGGTCAGAGCCACAGTGTGGCCGCGCTGCTGCACGGCTTCGCGACCTTCGACCGCACGGTGCGGCTCGCCGGGGTGATCCTCAACCGGGTGGGCTCGGCCCGCCACGACGAGGTCTTACGTCAAGCGTGTGACCAGGCCGGGGTCGCAGTGCTGGGATCGATCCCGCGGGCCGACGAACTCGCCGTCCCGTCGCGTCATCTGGGCCTGGTCACCGCCGTCGAACACGGGCGACATGCCACCGCCGCCGTCCGGGCGATGACCGAGCTGGTGGCCCGGCACGTCGACCTGGACGCCGTGGTCTCCGTCGCCGCAAGTCACGTGGTCGACCCACCCTGGACTCCGGCGCAGTTCCCGGTCCCGGACCGGCCGGTCACCGTCGCACTCGCGGCGGGACGGGCCTTCTCGTTCGGCTACGCCGAACACCGCGAACTGCTCTCGGCGTCGGGAGCCGAGGTGGTGGATTTCGACCCGCTGTCGGAGCCGCTGCCTGCAGGCGCGGCCGCGCTGGTACTGCCCGGGGGCTTCCCCGAGGAGTTCGGACCCGAGCTGTCGGCCAACGACACGGTGCGCGCGCAGATCCGGGCACTGGCCGCCGGCGGGGCACCGGTACACGCCGAATGCGCCGGGCTCACCTACCTGGTCGACGACCTCGACGGACACCCGATGTGCGCGGTGCTGCCCGGTTCGGCGATGTTCACCGAATCGCTGACGCTCGGCTACCGCGACGCAGTCGCGGTGACCGGCTCCGCGCTGCACGACATCGGTGATCGGGTGACCGGACACGAGTTCCACCGCACCACGGTGGCGTTCGCTGCGAGCCGGAACCCGGCCTGGCGGTACTCCGGTCGGGGCGGGCAACTCGTCGACGACGGCGCGGTGTGTGACGGTGTGCACGCCGGATACCTGCACACCCACCCCGCTGCCGGCCCTCGCGCGGTCGCCCGCTTCGTGGCGGCCGCGGCAGCCTCTAAGCTCGCCGGGTGATGCGCACGCGAGGAGAACGGTGAGTTCCGAGAACGCCTATCTGGTGGGTCTGCGCCTCGCCGGCAAGAAGGTGGTCATGGTCGGCGGCGGAACGGTCGCCCAGCGGCGACTGCCGCTGTTGGTCGCCAGCGGTGCCGACGTCCACGTCATCACCAAGGCGGCCACTCCGGCGGTCGAGGCCATCGAGGGAATCACCCTGACGCTGCGTGAGTTTCGCCATGGCGACCTCGACGGCGCCTGGTATGTGATCGCCGCCACCGACGATCCCGAGGTCAACGCCGAGATCGTCGCAGAGGCCGACAGCAGGCGGGTGTTCTGCGTGCGTGCCGACATTGCGATCGAGGGCACCGCGGTCACGCCGGCGACCTTCGACTACGAGGGACTCTCGGTCGGGGTGCTGGCCGGCGGTGAGCACCGGCGCTCCGCCGGCATCCGTACCGCGATCCGGGAGGCTCTGCAGCAGGGACTCATCGGCGTCGACAGTGCTGAACAACCCGGTGCGGCCAAAGGGACCGTCGCTCTGGTCGGTGGCGGTCCGGGAGATGCGGAACTGATCACCGTGCGGGGCCGCCGGCTGCTGGCGCATGCCGACGTGGTCGTCGCCGACCGGCTGGCACCGCAGGATCTGCTCGCCGAGCTCTCGCCCGACATCGAGGTCATCGACGCCGCGAAGATCCCCTACGGGCGGGCGATGGCGCAGAACGCGATCAACGACGTGTTGGTCGCACGGGCCCGGGAGGGCAAGTTCGTGGTCCGGCTCAAAGGTGGTGACCCGTTCGTGTTCGCGCGCGGATACGAAGAGGTCATCGCCTGTGCGGAGGCCGGTATCCCGGTCACCGTGGTGCCCGGTGTGACAAGTGCCATAGCGGTGCCCGCGCTGGCCGGTGTTCCGGTCACCCACCGCGGTCTCAACCACGAGTTCGTGGTGGTCAGCGGCCATGTTGCGCCGGACCACCCCGAATCGTTAGTCAATTGGGATGCGTTGGCCGCGATGAGCGGGACGATTGTTTTGCTGATGGCCGTGGAGCGTATCGAGCTGTTCGTCGACACCTTACTCAAAGGCGGCAGACCTGCAGATACGCCGGTGCTGGTGGTTCAGCACGGAACCACAGCTGCGCAGCGGACTTTGCGGGCGACCCTCGCGGAAGCCCCGGAACGCATCCGGGAGGACGGTGTCCGTCCCCCCGCAATCATCGTGATCGGGGCGGTGGCCGGCTTCGACGCTTAGAGCATTCTTAAGATTACTGTAAGGTAACCCGTTATGACGGCTCTCAACGATGCGGAGCGTGCCGCCATCCACCGTGATGCTGAAGGTAGTGAGAAGCGAAGCCAGGGCAAGGCTTCGGGCAAGGCGCTGCCCGCCCGGGTCCCGGGCGTCGGTGAGACGGCAGGCGGCCGCGGAGGAGATGGAGCACGAATCGGCAGGTCCCCGGCGTGGTTGCCGTCCCGGCGCTTCATCGCCGCGGTCATCGCCATCGGCGGCATGCAGCTACTGGCGACGATGGACAGCACCATCGCCATCGTCGCGCTGCCCAGGATCCAGGACGAACTCAGCCTGTCCGACGCCGGCCGCAGCTGGGTCATCACCGCCTATGTGCTGACCTTCGGCGGGCTGATGCTGCTGGGGGGCCGCCTCGGCGACACCATCGGCCGCAAGCGGACCTTCATCGTCGGCGTCACTTTGTTCACCATCGCCTCGGTGCTGTGCGGCATCGCCTGGGACGAGACCACCCTGGTGACCGCCCGCCTACTGCAGGGCGTCGGCGCGGCCATCGCATCCCCGACCGCGCTGGCGTTGATCGCCACGACGTTCCCGAAGGGTCCCGCACGCAACGCGGCCACCGCGGTGTTCGCCGCGATGACCGGCGTCGGATCGGTGATGGGCCTGGTGGTCGGCGGCGCGCTGACCGAGGTGTCCTGGCGGCTGGCGTTCCTGGTGAATGTGCCGATCGGTCTGCTGATGATCTATCTGGCCCGTAAGACGTTGCGCGAGACCCATCGCGAGCGGCTGAAGCTCGACGCCGCCGGTGCGCTGCTGGCAACAATGGGCTGTACAGCCGCGGTGTTCGCATTTTCGATGGGGCCCGAGGCCGGGTGGGTGTCGCCGGCCACTCTCGGGTCCGGTGTCGCGGCGATCGGCTGTCTGCTGGCATTCCTGTGGGTGGAGAGAACCGCCGAGAATCCGGTGGTCCCGTTCGTGCTCTTCCGCGACCGCAACCGGGTGGCCACCTTCGCCGCGATCTTCCTGGCCGGCGGTGTGATGTTCACGCTGACCGTGCTGATCGGGCTGTACGTCCAGGACATCATGGGCTACAGCGCCCTCAAGGCCGGTGTCGGGTTCATCCCGTTCGTGGTCGCCCTCGGTATCGGGTTGGGTCTGTCCTCGGCGCTGGTGTCGAAGTTCCCGCCCCGGGTGCTGGTCATCGGCGGTGGCGTGTTGGTGCTGGCGGCGATGCTCTACGGCTCCACGCTCGACGCCGACATCCCGTACTTCCCGAACCTCGTGCTGCCCATCACGATCGGCGGTCTGGGCATCGGCATGATCGTGGTGCCGCTGATGATCTCGGCGATCGCCGGTGTCGGCTTCGACCAGATCGGTCCGGTCTCGGCGATCGCACTGATGCTGCAGAATCTCGGCGGCCCGGTCGTGTTGGCCATCATCCAGGCGGTGATCACCTCACGCACGCTGTACCTGGGTGGCACCAACGGTCCGGTCAAGGACATGGACGCCGCGCAGCTGCACGCGCTGGACCAGGGCTACACCTACGGGCTGCTCTGGGTGGCAGCCGTCGCCGTGGTCGTCGGCGCGGTTGCGCTGTTCATCAAGTACACCGCCGAGCAGGTCGCACACGCCCAGGAAGTCAAGGACGCGCTCGACGCCGGCGAGCTGTAACGCCGGCGCTCGACGGCTCCGCTCTCCGTCCGCCCGGGACCTGCGCGCCTCCAGTGGCGGTGCAGGCGGGCCGGCGCGATGCCATCAGTAAGGTGTTCGCCTGTGATCACCCGCATGTCCGAGCTGTTCCTGCGCACCCTGCGCGACGACCCGGCCGACGCCGAAGTGCCGAGCCACAAGTTGCTGATCCGGGCCGGCTACGTGCGCCCCGTCGGCCCCGGGCTCTACAGCTGGCTGCCGCTGGGCCTGAAGGTGCTGCGCAAGATCGAACGCATCGTGCGCGCCGAGATGAACGCCATCGGCGGACAGGAGATCCTGTTTCCGGCGCTGCTGCCGCGCGGCCCCTACGAGACCACCAACCGCTGGACCGAGTACGGCGACACCCTGTTCCGGCTGCAGGACCGGCGCGGCAACGACTATCTGCTGGGGCCCACACACGAGGAGATGTTCACCCTCACCGTCAAAGGTGAGTACTCGTCGTACAAGGATTTCCCGTTGCGGCTCTATCAGATCCAGAACAAGTACCGCGACGAGGCCAGGCCGCGAGCGGGCATTCTGCGCGGCCGTGAGTTTCTGATGAAGGACTCCTACTCGTTCGACATCGACGACGACGGGCTCAAGAAGGCCTATGTCGCCCACCGTGAGGCCTACCAGCGGATCTTCGATCAGCTCGCAATCCGCTACGTGATCGTGTCGGCGGTCTCCGGGGCGATGGGCGGCAGCGCCTCTGAGGAGTTCCTCGCCGAGAGCGAGGTCGGGGAGGACACCTACGTGCGCTGCCTGCAGTCCGGGTTCGCGGCCAACGTCGAGGCCGTCATCACCACCGCACCCGATCCCGTCCCGGCCGAGCAGATCGCCGGGCTGCCGGACGCCGTCGTCCATGACACCGGGGACACCCCGACCATCGCCACACTGGTGCAGTGGGCGGACGGCGCGGATCTGCCCTCCTTCGCCGGCCGCACCGTCACCGCTGCCGACACCCTCAAGAACGTGCTGTTGAAGGTGCGCGAGCCCGGTGGTGACTGGGAGTTGCTCGGCGTCGGCCTGCCCGGAGACCGTGAAGTCGACGACAAGCGACTCGGGGCCGCGCTGGAACCCGCCGAGTACGCCCTGCTCGACGACGGTGACTTCGCCAGGCACCCGTTCCTGGTCAAGGGTTACATCGGCCCGAAAGGATTGGCGGCCAACGGGGTTCGCTATCTCGTCGACCCAAGGGTGGTGGACGGCAGTGCCTGGATCACCGGTGCCGACGAGCTGGGCAAGCATTACGTGGGCCTGGTCGCCGGGCGGGACTTCACCCCGGACGGCACCATCGAGGCCGCCGAGGTGCGCGAGGGCGATCCCTCCCCGGACGGCGCGGGTCCGCTGGTCGCCGCGCGCGGCATCGAGATCGGTCACGTGTTCCAGCTGGGCCGCAAGTACGCCGATGCGTTCGGGGCCGATGTGCTCGGCGAGAACGGCAAACCGGTGCGGCTGACCATGGGCTCCTACGGCATCGGGGTGTCCCGGCTGGTCGCGGTGATCGCCGAACAGCACCACGACGACCTTGGGTTGCGCTGGCCGGCCAGCGTTTCACCCTTCGACGTGCACGTGGTGATCGCGAACAAGGATCCCGACGCGCGCACCGGAGCCACCGAACTGGCCGCCGAGCTGGACCGGCTCGGCGCCGACGTGCTGCTCGACGACCGGACCGCCTCACCCGGTGTGAAGTTCAAAGACGCCGAACTGCTCGGCGTTCCCCGGATCGTGGTGGTAGGCCGCGGCTGGGCCGACGGGATCGTGGAACTGCGGGACCGGTTCGGCGGTGAGTCCCGCGAGATCCCGGTGGACGGCGCGGCCGCCCAGATCAGCGCCGCGCTCACCGGCGCCGCGCCGTAGCGTCGGTCTACTCGGCGCCGCCGGGGAACGGCACGGTTGCGGTGGTGTCGCCGCGGATGACGCGCCACCGCGCCGCGGTGATCGCGCACTCGGTCAGCGCGCCGACACCGTAGGCCCGCACCGCGGTGTCGGTGGCCTGTTCGACGACGGCGCGCCACGCCACCGCGGCGTCCTCCTCCATCCGGATCGCCATGTTGACCGCCTCGGTGGGCGAGTCCACCTCGGCCGGCAGCTGGTATCCCGCGGCGGGCAGCGGCGCGTCGACGCCCCGCTCGGCCAGCAGGGCGATGGCCGCCTCGCGGCGCGCCCGGTGCTGGGCCATGGCATCCGACACCAGGTAGTTCACATCGGGTGTGGAGTGCGCCGATACCAGGCCGTAGCCGTAGATGGTGGCGTGTTCGGTGGCGATCGCGTCGAACAGCGCCCCGTCGGCCGCATCGTCGGGACGAGCCGGCAGCGCCGGTTGCGGCGTGGTCATCGTGAGCCTCCGGCGCCGGCCAGCGCGACCGTGAAAGCGGTGGTGCACGCCGCGGCGATCGAGGCCAGCAGGCCGGCCCGGTATCCGGTCAGCGTCGCCGCGGCCCGGGTCGCACTGTCGGCGGACGTGCGCAGCGCACCGATCACGTCGTCGACGGTCGGCGGCGGCACCGGGTCCGAGCCGGGGGCCGCCGATGCAGTGCCGGACGTGACGGTGGTGGTGGCGGCCGGGTCGGTTGTCGGTGCGGGGTGCCCGGTCATCCGCACGATCTCTTCTGCCAGTGCCTCGGCGTGAGCGGCACGCTGCGCCGCCACGTCGGTCAGCGCGTCGGCAAGCTGGCCTCGAGATCCGTCGGCGACATCGGCGGCCAGCCGGCTGTCGGAACGGGCCCGGTCCAGCGCCGTGGTGAGGTCGGCCAGCTCCGGGGGAGGGGGTGGGGCGCCACAGGCCGAGACACCGAGGCCCAGCACGGTGAGCGTGGCCGCGCCGACCAGCACGTGTCGACGGCTGACGGTCGGCGGGCTGCTCGGCACGCCCACATCCTGCCATCCGCACCCCGGCGCGCGACGTTGCCGCCCGCCGGGCCGTGCGTGCTTTTGGTCGTTGGGCCCCCCGACGCTGGCGTATCGTGGTGTGTCGGAATCGCAGGAGATCTCCTGCGCACCGGGTCCGGACAACTCAAGACGAGGAGCTCGCCGTGGCGGAGCGGTCAACGGGATTACCGTCGCAACGACAGGTGGTCGAGCTGCTCGATGGCGAGTTCACCCGCGCCGGATACGACGTCGAGGATGTGGTGATCGACACCGCGTCCCGGCCGCCGCGCATCACCGTGGTGACCGACAGCGACCACGGCCTGGATCTCGACGCGATCGCCGAACTGTCCCGGACGGCATCCGAGCTGCTCGACGGTCTCGACTCCGCGCCGTACGTCCTGGAAGTGACCTCCCCGGGGGTGGACCGGCCGTTGACGACCGAGAAGCACTACCGCAGGGCCCGGGGACGCCTGGCCGAGCTGACGCTGGCAGACGGCTCGACGCTCACCGGCCGCATCGGCCGGGTCGGTGATGCGACGGTGGGCGTGGTGCTGCGCGAAGCGCGCAATCACCTCTCGGTTCGTGACATCGCGCTCGACACGATCACCAAAGCTGTTGTCCAGGTGGAGTTTTCACCGCCCAATCCGCGTGAATTGGAATTGGCCGGCGTCTCCGGAGAGGAAGCCTGAACGTGAACATCGACATGGCGGCGCTGCATGCGATCGAGGCCGACAAGGGGATCACCGTCGATGTGGTGGTCGACACCATCAAGTCGGCGCTGCTGACGGCCTACCGGCACACCGAGGGCCACGAGCCCGATGCACGCATCGACGTCGACCGCAAGACCGGCGTGGTCAAGGTGATCGCCCGACAGACCGACGAAGACGGCAATGTACTGCACGAATGGGACGACACCCCTGAAGGGTTCGGCCGGATCGCGGCGACCACGGCGCGTCAGGTCATCCTGCAACGTCTCCGCGACGCCGAGAACGAGAAGAACTACGGTGAGTTCGCGGCCCGCGAGGGCGACATCGTCGCCGGGGTCATCCAGCGCGATGCGCGGGCCAATGCCCGTGGACTCGTGGTGGTGCGGATGGGCAGCGAGACCAAAGGTTCCGAAGGGGTGATCCCCGCCGCCGAACAGGTGCCCGGTGAGCGCTACGAACACGGTGACCGGCTCCGGTGCTACGTCGTCGGGGTGACCCGCGGCGCCCGGGAACCGCTGATCACGCTGTCGCGGACGCATCCGAATCTGGTGCGCAAGCTGTTCTCGTTGGAGGTGCCCGAGATCGCCGACGGGTCGGTGGAGATCGTCGCGGTGGCCCGCGAGGCCGGCCACCGCTCCAAGATCGCCGTGGTGTCCAGGGCGCCCGGGCTCAACGCCAAGGGCGCCTGCATCGGCCCGATGGGACAGCGGGTGCGAAACGTGATGAGCGAGTTGTCCGGCGAGAAGATCGACATCATCGACTACGACGAGGATCCGGCCCGATTCGTGGCCAACGCCCTGTCGCCGGCGAAGGTGGTGTCGGTGACGGTCATCGACGAGGCCGCGCGGGCGGCGCGGGTCATCGTGCCCGACTTCCAGCTCTCACTCGCCATCGGCAAGGAGGGGCAGAACGCGCGACTGGCGGCCCGGCTGACCGGCTGGCGTATCGACATCCGCAGCGACGACGCGGCCTCCGACCGGCAGGCAGGCCCCGCCGGTCACGCACCCCGTCCGGACGCCTCGTCAAGCGCACCGGACCCGCGCTGACCGGCGCCACCGGTCGGCATCGGGCACCGGTTTTCTTTTCCGGACTGCGGTGACGGTAGACTCAGCTGTGATCCAGCGCGAGACATCGGCTCGGATACCGAAAAGCACCATCGACCCCTCGGGTGGACCGGTGCGGACCTGTATCGGATGCCGGAGACGAGAGCTGGCTGTCGAAATGCTCCGGGTTGTCGCTGTCGAGGCCGGGAACGGCGAATACGTCGTGACCGTCGACGCAGCGAGACGGCTTTCCGGGCGGGGCGCATGGCTGCACCCCGACCCCGGCTGTCTGCAGGCCGCAGTTCGACGGCGAGCGTTCGCCCGAGCGCTACGGATCACCGGTTCACCGGACATCACCGCGGTGTCGCAACGTCTCCTCAGCGGGGACGGACACGGCACACGCGGGCTAGAGAACAGGTAAGCGAAGAACATGAGCACACCGTGAAGTCTCGATGACCATGCGTCATAGCTAACCCGAGGCGCGGCGCCTACCACCGCTGTCGCCTCCCAGACAGGAGATGTAGTGGCAGGTAAGGCCCGCGTGCACGAGTTGGCCAAAGAACTCGGTGTCACAAGTAAGGAAGTACTCGCCCGGCTCAGTGAGCAAGGCGAATTCGTCAAGTCGGCGTCCTCGACGGTGGAAGCCCCCGTCGCCCGCCGACTTCGTGAGTCATTCGGTGGTTCCAAGCCCGACAAGGGCAGGGGTGCCGCCAACGGCAACGGATCTGCAGCAGCTCCGGCGCCGGCCAAGCCGTCCGCGCCGCAGAGCCGGCCGGCGCCCAAGCCGGGACCTCCGGCGCCGCAGCAGCCGTCCGCACCGCCTCCGCCCGTGGCGCCGCCCGCTGCGGCTGCGCCGCCCCCGGCACCCGCAGCTGCGCCTCCGAGTCCTGCTGCGGCCGCACCCCCGACTCCTGCGGCGCCGTCGGCTCGCCCCACCCCCGGACCGCGTCCCGGCCCGGGTGGCCCGCGGCCCGGTACCCCCAAGCCCGCCGCGCGCACGCCGCGCGTGGGCAACAATCCCTTCTCGTCACAGCAACCGGTGGAGCGCCCGGCACCGAGGCCTCAGGGTCCGGGTGGCCCCCGACCGGGTCCCGGCGCAGGTGGCCCCCGCCCCGGCGGCGGGCCCCGTCCCGGCGCCAGCCCCGGCAACATGCCGCCCCGCCCGCAGGGCGCACGTCCCGGCGGCGGACCTCGTCCCGGCGGCGGCCCGCGTCCCGGCGGCGGACCGCGCCCCGCGCCCGGTGGCGCCGGGCGTCCCGGCGGCGGTGGCGGCGGAGGTAACTACCGCGGTGGCGGCGGCGGCGGTGGCGGCGCCGGAGCAGCCGGCGGTGGTTTCCGCGGTCGCCCCGGTGGCGGCGGTGGCCGTCCCGGTCAGCGCGGTGGTGCTGCGGGCGCCTTCGGCCGTCCCGGCGGTGCCCCCAAGCGTGGGCGTAAGTCGAAGCGCGCCAAGAGGGCCGAATACGAGAACATGCAGGCGCCGGTCGTCGGCGGCGTGCGGTTGCCGCACGGCAACGGCGAGACCATCCGGCTGGCCCGCGGTGCGTCGCTGAGCGACTTCGCCGAGAAGATCAACGCCAACCCCGCATCGCTGGTGCAGGCGCTGTTCAACCTCGGGGAGATGGTCACTGCCACCCAATCGGTGGGTGACGAGACCCTTGAGCTGCTCGGCAGCGAGATGAACTACGTCGTGCAGGTTGTCTCGCCGGAGGACGAGGACCGCGAGCTGCTGCAGTCCTTCGATCTGACCTACGGCGAGGACGAGGGCGGCGAGGACGATCTGGAGTTCCGTCCGCCGGTGGTCACCGTCATGGGCCACGTCGACCACGGCAAGACCCGATTGCTGGATACGATCCGCAACGCCACCGTCCGTGAGGGTGAGGCCGGCGGCATCACCCAGCACATCGGCGCCTACCAGGTGACCGTCGACGTCGACGGCAACGAACGCCCGATCACCTTCATCGACACCCCGGGTCACGAGGCGTTCACCGCCATGCGTGCCCGCGGCGCGAAGGCCACCGACATCGCGATCCTGGTGGTCGCCGCCGACGACGGTGTGATGCCCCAGACGGTCGAGGCGGTCAACCACGCCCAGGCCGCGGACGTGCCGATCGTGGTGGCGGTCAACAAGATCGACGTCGAGGGTGCCGACCCGCAGAAGATCCGCGGGCAGCTCTCCGAATACGGGCTGATCCCCGAGGAGTACGGCGGCGACACCATGTTCGTCGACATCTCGGCCAAACAGGGCACCAACATCCAGCAGCTGCTCGAGGCGGTGGTGCTGACCGCGGACGCGTCGCTGGATCTGCGCGCCAACCCGGACATGGAGGCCCAGGGTGTCGCGATCGAGGCGCACCTCGATCGTGGCCGTGGCCCGGTGGCCACCGTGCTCATCCAGCGCGGCACGCTGCGGGTCGGCGACTCGGTGGTCGCCGGTGACGCCTACGGCCGCGTGCGCCGCATGGTCGACGAGCACGGCGAGGACGTCGGCGAGGCGTTGCCGTCCCGCCCGGTCCAGGTCATCGGGTTCACCTCGGTACCCGGCGCCGGTGACAACTTCCTGGTCGTCGACGAGGACCGCATCGCGCGTCAGATCGCCGACCGCCGCAGCGCACGCAAACGCAACGCGCTGGCCGCCCGCAGTCGCAAGCGGATCAGCCTGGAGGACCTGGATTCGGCGTTGCGCGAGACCAGCCAGCTCAACCTGATCCTCAAGGGCGACAACGCCGGTACGGTCGAGGCGCTGGAAGAGGCACTGCTGGGTATCCAGGTCGACGACGAGGTGGAGTTGCGTGTCATCGACCGCGGTGTCGGCGGTGTGACCGAGACCAACGTCAACCTGGCGTCGGCGTCGGACGCGATCATCATCGGCTTCAACGTCCGTGCCGAGGGCAAGGCGACGGAGCTGGCCAACCGCGAGGGTGTCGAGATCCGGTACTACTCGGTGATCTACCAGGCCATCGACGAGATCGAGAGCGCGCTCAAGGGCATGCTCAAGCCGGTCTACGAAGAGAAGGAGCTCGGCCGCGCCGAGATCCGGGCGATCTTCCGGTCGTCGAAGGTCGGCAACATCGCCGGTTGCCTCGTGCAGTCGGGCGTCATGCGCCGCAACGCCAAGGCGAGGCTGCTTCGGGACAACGTGGTGGTCTCCGAGAACCTCACGGTCTCGTCGCTGCGCCGGGAGAAGGACGATGTCACCGAGGTCCGCGAAGGCTATGAGTGCGGTCTCACGCTGACCTACTCCGACATCAAAGAAGGCGATGTCATCGAGACCTACGAGTTGGTCGAGAAAGAGCGGGCCTAGCGATGAGCGCCTGCGCGAAGAGCAGAGGGCGAGCGATGAGCGCCTGCGCGAAGAGCAGAGGACAGCGTGGCTGATCCGGCACGGGCGAAGCGGTTGGCCAAGCGGATCTCCACGTTGGTCGCCTCGGCGATCGAGTACGAGATCAAGGACCCCCGGCTGGCCGGGGTGACGATCACCGACGCCAAGGTGACCAACGATCTGCACGACGCGACGCTGTACTACACGGTGTTGGGCCGCTCACTCGACGAGGAGCCGGATTACACCGGTGCCGCTGCGGCGTTGGAGAGCGCCAAAGGTGTGTTGCGCACGAGGGTGGGCGCCAGCCTCGGTGTGCGGTTCACACCGACGCTGGCGTTCGCCCGCGACACCGTGCCCGACGCGGCTCATCGCATGGAGGAGCTGCTGGCCCGGGCCCGGGCGGCTGATGAGGATTTGGCGAGGGTCCGCCAGGGTGCCAAGCACGCCGGCGACACCGACCCGTACCGTGTAGCTGGGGCGGAGGAGAACGAGGCACTCGGGGGCACTGAGGACACCGGTGACCCACACGCGCTCGATGACTGAGTCGACCATGCAGGCGCCCGACGCGGGCGCACGCGTCGATGCCCGCGAAGCAGCGGCCCTGCTCGGCTCGGCGAAATCGGTCAGCGTGGTGTGTCACGTGTTCCCCGATGCCGACACGATCGGTGCCGGATTGGCATTGGCGCTGGTGCTGGAACGGCACGGCGTCGACGTCCATGTCAGTTTCGCCGAGCCGGACCGGCTGCCCGAGTCACTGCACACGCTGCCCGGCGGGCATCTGCTGGTGGCCCCGCAGGACCTGCGCCGGGACTGCGACCTGGTGGTCACCGTTGACATTCCCAGCCTCAACCGGTTGGGCGCGTTGGGCGATCTGGCCGGGCCCGGGCACAACGTCCTGGTCATCGACCACCACGCCTCGAACCAGCTGTTCGGCACCGCGAACTTCGTCGACCCTGCCGCCGATTCGACCACCATGCTGGTCGTCGACCTGCTCGACGCCTGGGAGAAGTCGCTCGACCTCGACGTCGCGCACTGCCTCTACGCCGGACTGGCCACCGACACCGGTTCGTTCCGGTGGGCCAGCCCGCGCGCGCACCGGTTGGCGGCGCGACTGGTCGAGATCGGCGTCGACAATGCCGCGGTCAGCCGCGCCCTGCTCGACACCCACCCGTTCGCGTGGCTGCCGATGCTGTCGCGGGTGCTCGGGTCGGCACGCCTGGAGAGGCAGGCCGCGGGTGGTCGGGGGCTGGTGTACGCAGTCGTCGACCACGAGGAGTTGGCCGCGGCACGGTCGGAGGAGATCGAAAGCATCGTCGACATCGTGCGCACCACTGAGCAGGCGGAGGTCGCGGCGGTGTTCAAGGAGATCGGTCCCGGGCGCTGGTCGGTGTCCATGCGGTCCAAGTCGGTCGACGTGTCGATGGTGGCGGGCACCTTCGGTGGCGGCGGACACCGCCTGGCGGCCGGCTATTCGGCAACCGGTACCGCTGCCGAACTGGTCGCGGCGCTGCGCAGCGCCCTTGACTGACGCGGTCAAGCCGGTCAGCGGCCGGCGGATCGCCGCGCTCGCCTTCCCGGCGCTCGGTGTCCTCGCCGCCGAACCTCTCTACCTGCTGTTCGACCTCGCGGTCATCGGTCGGCTCGGCGCGCTGAGCCTGGCGGGTCTGGCGATCGGCGCGCTGGTCATGGGCGTGCTGAGCTCCCAGCTGACCTTCCTGTCCTACGGCACGACGGCTCGGGCCGCACGTTTCTACGGTGCCGGGGACCGGCCGGCAGCCGTCGAAGAGGGGGTGCAGGCCACCTGGCTGGCCCTCGGAATCGGTGCCGGCATCGTGGTCGCGGTGCAACTGTTCGCGGTGCCGCTGGTGACGGTGTTGGCTGCCGGCGGCGAGATCGCCACGGCCGCGCTGCCGTGGGTGCGTGTCGCGAGTCTGGCCGTGCCCGCCATTCTGATCGCGGCCGCGGGCAACGGGTGGATGCGCGGGGTGCAGGACACCGTGCGTCCACTGCGATACGTGGTGTTCGGCTTCGCGGTCTCGGCGGTGTTGTGCCCGTTGCTGGTGTATGGCTGGCTGGGTGCCCCGCACCTGGGACTGGCGGGCTCGGCGGTGGCCAATGTGGTGGGCCAGTACCTGGCGGCCGTGCTGTTCTGCCGGGCGTTGGTCGTCGAGAAGGTGCCGCTGCGATTGCGGCCTTCGGTGCTCCGCGCTCAGCTGGTGATGGGCCGTGACCTGGTGCTGCGGACGATGGCGTTCCAGGCGTGCTTCATCTCGGCCGGTGCCGTCGCGGCCCGGTTCGGGGCGGCTGCCGTCGCTGCCCACCAGGTGGTGTTGCAGTTGTGGAGTTTCCTTGCGCTGGTGCTCGATTCGCTGGCGATCGCGGCACAGTCGCTGGTGGGGGCCGCACTCGGTGCGGGTCAACTCACCCATGCCAAGTCGGTCGCGGCGCGGGTGACGATCTTCTCGTCGGTGGCGGGCGTGGTATTGGCCGCGGTGTTCGCGCTCGGCTCCTCGGTGTTCCCGAAGGTGTTCACCGCCGATGATTCGGTGCTGGAGCAGATCGGCGTGCCGTGGTGGTTCCTGGTCGCCCAACTGCCGGTGGCCGGGGTCGTTTTCGCTATCGACGGGGTACTGCTCGGCGCCGGTGACGCCGCCTTCATGCGGAATGCGACGTTGGCCAGCGCGCTGCTGGGCTTCCTGCCCCTGATCTGGCTGTCGCTGGCCTTCGGATGGGGTCTGCTGGGCATCTGGGCGGGGCTGAGCACGTTCATGGTGCTGCGGCTGTTGTTCGTCGGCTGGCGGGTGTTGTCGGGGCGGTGGCTGGTGCCCGGTCTGCGCTGACGTCGCGTTGCGGTCTCACGCGGACCGTTGTGCCTGCACCACCCACACCGCCCTGCCTGCGGCGCGGGTGTCGGTCACCCCGACGTCGACCAGTCCGGCCGCGTGGCACAGCGTCGCGAAGGAGTCCGCCTGTGCCCGGGTCCAGCCGTGGCTTGCCAAGCCGGTGGCGCCAGGTTGCACCTGGCGTTCGAGGGCCAGCATCCGTCCGCCGGGCGCGAGCACCCGACACAGTTCGGCCAGGGCGGCGTCGACATCACGCCAGTGGTGCACGGTAGCCAGCGCCCAGACGATGGTGGCCGAGCCGTCGGCGACCGGCAGCGCCTCGGCGCTGCCCTCGATCCACTCGACGGTGCCGCGCCGGCGGCCGGCAGCGCGCGCCATCCGCAGCATGGACGCTGACGGGTCGATCCCGGTGACCTGTGCCCCGCTGCGCGACGCCCACCAGGCTGCTGCGCCGGATCCGCATCCGACGTCGAGGACGTGGTCGTGGGGACCGGGGTGGGTGAGGTCCGCGGCGAGTCTGGCACCGGCGCGCCCGGTGAACAGGAACACCAGCGCGAGCAACGATCCCAGGACACCGGAGAAGCCGGGGTGGGCGGCGTGATGATTGACGGGCTGCGGGTCTGCGGCATCGCTCATACCTCGACCATGCCCGATTCTGGCGGGAACGGGCGGGCGGTGCCGTCGCCCGCAACCTCAGTCCGCGGCCGAGGTGCTGCCGAGCAGGTCCCGCACCCGGTTGGCCACCCGGATGAACTCCGGACGTTCCATCGTTTCGGCGTAGTTGCGTTCATCGGGCAGTGCGACGTCGAGCGTCTCGACGATGCGGCCGGGCCGTGGGCTCATCACGACCACCCGGTTGGCCAGGTACACCGCTTCGGCGACAGAGTGGGTGACCAGAACCACGGTGGTGCCGGTCTCGCGCCAAATGCGGTGCAGCTCGACGTTCATCTTCTCCCGGGTGAGCGCGTCGAGCGCGCCGAACGGTTCGTCCATCAGCAGCACGCCGGGCTGGTGCAGCAGTGCCCGGCACAGCGAAACTCGTTGCTGCATACCGCCGGACAGTTCGTGGGGGAGCGCATCCTCGAAGCCGGTGAGGCCGGTCATCTCGATCAGGTGGTCACACCGTTGCCGCGCGGCCTGTCGGGGCATGCCCCGCATCTCGGCCTGCAACAGGATGTTCTTGCGGACCGAGCGCCATTCCAGTAGCGCGGCGCGCTGGAACACATAGCCGATCTCGCGCTGTGGGCCGCGAACCCGGTTGCCGCGCACCAGGACCTCACCGGTGGTCGCGTCGGTCAATCCGGCGACGACCTTGAGCAGTGTCGACTTCCCGCAACCCGAGGGGCCGGCGATGGAGACGAACTCCCCGTCGTGGACCTGCAGATCGATGTCGGCCAGCGCGGTGACCGCCGAGCGTTTCGAGGAGAACCGCACGGTCACGTTCTCGATGGTGATGGCCGCTTTGCGTACGGCGGTGACGCTCGTCCCCGGCGGGGTGGCGGTGGCGGTGCTCATGTCCGTGGTCTCCTACTGCTGGCCGTCGGGCGCGAAGGACGAATCCCAGTATTCGGCAGGATCTTTGGCGTTCTGCAGCAGGCCGGATTCGTTAAGGGTGGCGATGGTGGTGGTCCAGTCCTCGACGGTGTTGCTGCCCGGGGGCTGGTTGGCGGTGGCCGGTGTCGAGAGCAGCGGAATCGTCTGCTGCCACTGCTGGAGCAGCACTTCCCGTGGCGGCATCTGCGGGTCCTTGCCGGCCATGGCGTCGACCGCGGCGTCCGGGTCGGCGGCCGCGGCCGAGTAGGCCTCGCTGGTGGCGTCCACCATGGCCTGCACCAATGCCGGGTCGTCGGCGATGGTGGCGGTGTTCGCGATCAGTCCGTTGCTGTAGAAGTTCAGACCAGCATCGGAGTAGCGCAGGTAGCGCACTTCCCGACCGCTCTTGTCGGCGATGGTCGGCCCTTGGTCGTGGGCGAACCCGATCAGACCGTCCACCCGGCCGGACAGCATCGCGGCCATCTTCCCGGCGGCGTCGAGGCTCTGCTGGGTCACCTCGTTCTCCGGCACCCCGACCTTGTCGAGGTAGATCGGGAACGTCGTGGTCGGAGCGTCGCCGGCAGAGACGGCGATGGTGCGGCCGGCGAGATCCTGGGGGTCCTCGATGCCGGAGTCGGCGAACACCTGCACCGCCGACGGGGTGGTCTGGAGGAACACTCCCGCACTCTTGACCTCGACACCTTTGTCGATGTTGCTGAGCACCGCAGGTGTGTCGGCCCAGCCGAAGTCGACCTGCTGGGCGCCGACCGCCTGCACGGTCTTGGTCGAGCCCTGACCGGCGTCGATGGTCAGGTCGATACCGTGCTTGGCGAAGATACCCTCCTGGACCCCGTAGTAGAACGGCGCGTGCTCGCCGTAGGGGTACCAGTTCAGCATGAGGGTCGCCGGCGCGGCGGCACCTTCTGCGGCCGGGGTGTTCTCGGTGCCGCTGCCGCCGCACGCGGACAGTGTGAGCAGGGCGGCGGTGGCGGCGGCCGCGGCGGTGCCGCGGCGTCGGGTGAACATCATCGTTTCTTCTCCTACACGTCGGTGCGGTCAGACCGCGGTGCTGGCGGAATTGTTGGCGCGGCGGGAGGAATGCCACGGGATGAGCAGCTTCTCGGCGATCTCGATGATCGCGAAGAGCACGATGCCGAGCAGTGACATGATGATCAGCGCGGCGAACAGCATTGCGGTGTCGACGTTTCCGTTCGCCTGCAGGATTACATAGCCCAAACCCTGGTTTGCGCCGACGAATTCACCGACGACGGCGCCGGTGACGGCGAGTGTGGCGGCGACTTTCAAACCGGACATCAGTTGTGGCAGTGCTGCGGGGAAACGGATCTTCATGAACGTCTTGATCCGGCTCGCACCCATCGTCGAGGTGAGCTCCAGGATCTCCGGATCGACCGACCGCAGCCCGGCCAGTCCGGAGATGACGATCGGGAAGAAGGCCATCAGCACCGCCACCAGGATCTTCGGCGACGGGCCGAACCCGAGCCACACCACGAACAGCGGCGCGATGGCGATCTTGGGGATGACCTGGGCGAACAGGATCAGTGGGTAGACGGTCTTCTCGACATTGGCCGAATACATCATCACGACGGCGACGAAGATGCCGAAGACGGCTGCGATGGCGAAGCCAACCACGGTTTCCCAGGTGGTCACCCAGGTGTGCTGGGCCAGATAGGCGGCGTTGTTCTGCGTCGTCTGCCAGGTGTCGGCCGGCGACGGCAGGATGTAGGGCGCGACGAGTTCGGTCTCGGTGACGGCCCACCAGGCGGCCACGAGCGCGATCACCAGCGCGACCGGGCGCCACAGCGCGGCCGCGGTGCGCCGGGGCGAGATCTGCGGACGCCAGGAGCGTGCTGTGCGGGCAGGGGGGTGCGGGGGCGCCGGTGACGAGGGGCGCACGTCGGCCGATGCGGTTACCGCCATGGAATGTCCTCAAGGGTTGCGGGGCTCGGGTGCGGGAGGGCCCCGATGGGAATGCGCTTTCCGAAGCAGGTCCGACCCTAACGTGACCCAGCGCACACTGTCAACGACCGACTGCCCGGCCGATGTTCCGAGGCGGTCAGGGCAGCCGGGTGCTGTCCCGCAGGACCACCTGCCCCGGCACCCGTTCCCGCAGGTCATCAGCATCGGTGCGGAGCGCGAGATCGACGGCGCGGCTTCCGATCTGCTCCAGTGGCAGCGCGACGGTCGACAGGCTCGGGGTGTGGTCGCGCAGCGTGGGGATGTCGTCGAAACCGGCCACGCATACGTCGCGCGGTACCGCGAGGCCATGCTCGCGCCACGCCGCGATCGCGCCGATCGCCATCACGTCGGTGACCGCGAAGACGCAGACAGGTTCGGCCCCGCTGCCCGGTGTCAGCTGCAGCGCCGCGGCGAGTCGTCGTGCCGCGGCATGGCCGCCGTCGCGGGTGAAGCTGCCGGACACCTCGACCAGCGGGGTGAGTCCGTGCCTGCCCAGCGCCTCGACGAATCCGTTGCGTCGGTCCACCGCGGTCCGGATGTTGGCCGGCCCGCCGATGACGGCGAACCTGGTGTGTCCGGACATCATCAGTGCATCCGCCAATTCTGCTGAGGCGAAATGGTTTTCGGGCTCGACGGCGCCGCCGAAGGCCAGCGGCTGGCCGATCACCACCACGCGGCCGCCGTTGGCTCGGTAGCGGCCGAACTCGGCTTCCAGCTCGCGGTCGAGGTGACCGCTCTGCCGCGAGCCGGCCAGCACGATGGCATCGGCCCGGTGGGCGATGAACGTGCTGACCGCCTCCCGTTCGATGTCGAAGTCGCGGTCGGTGCTGGCCAGCAGTACCTGCTTGCGTGCGGTGCGTGCGGCTGCCTGCACGCCGCGCACGATCGAGGAGAAGTACGGGTCGGCGATGTCGTGCACGATCAGCCCGAGCAGCCCGGTGGACGCCCGGGCCAGTGCCTGGGCCTGGGCATTGGGTACGTACCCGAGTTCCCGCGCGGCCGTGCGGACCCGGTCTGCGACGCCTTCCCCGGGAATGCGGGCCGAGCCGTTGAGGACGCGCGACGCCGTGGCCTGCGACACGCCCGCGCGCGCCGCCACATCCTGCAGGGTTACCGCCGCCATGCCCGCTGCTCCCGCCGTCGCCGGACTCGATGTCGCGCCGGGTCGGGAGCCGGGATCCGTTCCGGGCTTGACCGTGGCGTCGGCTCAGCTTACCGTGGAAAGCGCATTCCGAAGTGCTGACACCGCGCATTCCTCGTTGTCGAGGGGCGAACGGTGCAGGTCAACCGACAGCACTCGCCGAGGCCCGTGCCGGCTCCGGCCTCTCCAGACAGGAACCCCCCGAGATGACGTCATCGACCCCGTCGCGCAGAACGCTGCGCATCGCCATGAACGGTGTGACCGGCCGGATGGGCTACCGCCAGCATCTGGTTCGGTCCGTCCTTCCGCTGCGCGATGACGGATTGGTGCTCGACGACGGCACCCGGGTCGCGGTCGAACCGATCCTGGTCGGCCGCAACGCCGAGAAGCTCGCGGACCTGGCCGCCGAACACGGCGTGACGGAGTGGACCACCGACGCGGCCGCGGTGATCGCCGATCCGACGGTGGATGTGTACTTCGACGCGCAGGTCACCTCGCGGCGGGTGGAAGCCCTCACCTCGGCCATCAAGGCGGGCAAACACGTCTACACCGAAAAGCCCACTGCCGAAACCCTCACCGAGGCGATCGAACTGGCCCGGATGGCGGAGAACGCGGGGGTGGTGGCCGGCGTGGTGCACGACAAGCTCTACCTGCCCGGACTGGTCAAACTGCGTCGCCTCGTGGACGAGGGCTTCTTCGGGCGCATCCTGTCGATGCGCGGCGAATTCGGATACTGGGTGTTCGAGGGGGACGGACAGCCCGCCCAGCGACCGAGCTGGAACTACCGCACCGAGGATGGCGGCGGCATCACCGTGGACATGTTCTGTCACTGGAATTACGTGATGGAAGCGCTGCTGGGCCCCGTGCGGTCGGTGACCGCGCGCGCGGTCACCCACATACTGACTCGCTGGGACGAATCCGGCCGGGAGTACCGGGCCACCGCCGACGATGCCGTGTACGGCATCTTCGAGATCGACGGCGGCGTCGTCGCACAGATCAATTCGTCCTGGGCGGTGCGCGTCCACCGCGACGAGCTCGTCGAGTTCCAGATCGACGGTACCCACGGTTCGGCGGTCGCGGGACTGCGGCAATGCGTGGCCCAACAGCGCGCCCACACACCGAAACCGGTGTGGAACCCCGATCTTCCGGTCACCGAGAGGTTCCGTGAGCAATGGCTTGAGGTACCCGCCAACGCCGACCTGGACAACGGTTTCAAACTGCAGTGGGAGGAGTTCTTGCGCGACGTGCTCGCCGGGCGGGCCCACCGCTTCGGGCTGCTGTCGGCCGCCCGCGGTGTCCAGCTCGCCGAACTCGGACTGCGGAGTTCGGCGCAGGGGCGCCGGCTCGAGGTTCCGGAGATCGTGCTGTGACGACCACGACGGGGGCCCCGACCGCCACATCGCTGCTGTTGCCGGTCGACGGGCAACTGTGCACCTACCGTCTCGGCGATCCGGGGCCGTGGCAACGGCCGTCGCGTCCGATCACCTCCCGGATCGCCTACGCCGCAGCGCACGTCGTGCCGAACATCATGGCCGACAATGCCCCGGGCGCCGCGGCCGATCTGGACTGGGACGCGACGATGGCCTACCGACACGAACTGTGGTCCTACGGCCTCGGTGTCGCCGATGCCATGGACACCGCGCAGCGGGGGATGGGTCTCGACTGGTCCGCCACCCGCGAGCTCATCACCCGGACAGGACGTGAAGCCGCCGCAGTCGGCGGTCTGCTGGCATGCGGTGCGGGAACCGATCACCTCGATCCGGCTGACATCCCGGACGGTCGGCGCGGGCTGGACGCCATCACCGCCGCATACCGGGAACAGATCGACGTGGTTCGCAGCGCCGGCGCCGAGGTGATACTGATGGCCTCCCGCGCTTTGGCGCAGGTCGCGCGCACACCGCAGGACTATCTGACGGTCTACGGCACCCTGCTCGACGAGCAGGACCGACCCGTGATCCTGCACTGGTTGGGTGAGATGTTCGATCCGGCGTTGCGCGGTTACTGGGGTAGCGCGGATATCTTCAGTGCCACAGCGACGTTCAAAGACCTGGTGCAGGCCCACGCCGACCAGGTGGGCGGTGTCAAAGTCTCCCTGCTGGACGCCGCGCACGAGGTCGCGCTGCGCCGTGCGCTCCCCGACGGCGTGCGGCTCTACACCGGCGACGACTTCAACTACCCGGAGCTGGTCGTCGGCGACGAACAGGGGCATTCCGATGCGCTGCTGGGCATCTTCGCCGCGATCTACCCGGCCGCGTCCACGGCGCTGCAGCGACTCGATGACGGCGATACCGCCGCCGCCGGGCGGATCCTGGAATCCACCCGCGAACTCGGCCGGCACATCTTCGCGACACCGACCTACTACTACAAGACCGGTATCGCATTCCTGGCGTGGCTCAACGGTCGTCAGCCCAACTTCGCGCTGGTGGGTGGGCTGGCCGCGGGCCGTTCGGTGCCGCACCTGTGCCGGGTCTTCGTCCTGGCCGACCGCGCTGGCCTGCTCGCCGACCCGGAGCTCGCCACCGCCCGGATGCGAGCCTATCTGAGCGTCAACGGAGTTCGCTGATGTCAGGTGGGCTGGACCGGCTGTCGTTGAACACCATGACCACAAAGGGTTGGACGGTGCGACAGGCCGCGGAGGCGGCCGCGGCGGCGGGCCTGCCCGCGGTCGGGCTGTGGCGTGACCGCGTCGCCGAGGCGGGCGTGGACGTCGCGGCCAAGATCATGCGCGACAACGGATTACGGGTGTCCACGCTGTGCCGCGGCGGTTTCCTGACCGGTGTCCAGGGGGCAGCCGCTGCGCTGGACGACAATCGCCGCGCCATCGACGAAGCCGCCGCTCTGGGCACCGCCGAGCTGGTCATGGTCGTCGGCGGCATGCCCGACCGCGATCTCGCCGGGGCGCGTGCCCGGCTGGCAGAGCGCCTCGCCGAACTCGTGCCATACGCCCTGCAGCGTGATGTCCGGCTGGCGCTGGAGCCGTTGCACCCGGTGTTCTGCGCCGAGCGCGCGGTCATCAGTACCCTCGGCCAGGCCTTGGACCTGGCGGCGCCGCACCCGGTCCGCGCCGTGGGCGTCGTCGTGGACACCTACCACGTGTGGTGGGATCCGGCGCTGGCGGAATCGATCGCGCGGGCCGGCTCCGAGAACCGGATCAGCAGCTATCAGGTGTGCGACTGGTTGGTCCCGATGGCCGCCGACCCGCTGGTGTCCCGGGGGATGATGGGTGACGGTGTCATCGACTTCGCGGCGATCAGTGCGCTGGTCCGCGACGCCGGCTACCGCGGTGACGTCGAAGTCGAGATCTTCAACGAAGACATCTGGGCGACAGACGGTGTCGCGGTGGTGGAGACGATGGCGCAGCGCTACCGCGCACTCGTGCTGCCCGCTCTCTAGCGCACCTGGGACCGGCCCCGCTCGATGACACCGCTGCGACTCGCGGCGATGTCGTCGCCGCTGGTGCTCTTCATCCACTCGCGTGCCGCTGTGGCCTCCTGCCACAGCGCCGCGCTGTTCTGCGCCTCGTCGATCTGGTGATAGGACGCCATCAGCGCCCGCACGGCCTTCTGGTTGTTGCCGACGATCGACGTGGCGATCTGGCGGGCGGTGTCGAGCAGCTCGGCGTGCGGCACCACCTGGGTGACCAACCCGCAGCGCAGCGCCTCCGCCGCCGAGAGGTAGTCGCCGGTCATGCTCATCCTGCGGGCCATCCCGACCCCGACCTTCTGCGGCAGCCGCACCGACAGTCCCCAGGTGGGCAGGAGACCCACCCGGGCGTGAGTGTCGGCGAAGCGGGCCTGCTCGGATGCGATGAGAATGTCGCAGTACAGCGCGATCTCCAGACCGCCGGTCACCGCGGCGCCGTTGATCGCGCCGATCACCGGTTTGCTCATCGGCGGCCACTTCGGCGAGATGTCGGGCAGGTCCGTGCTGTCACCGAGTTCCTTGAGGTCCAGGCCGGCGCAGAACACCGGGTCGGCCCCGGTCAGGATGACCACGTCGACGTCGTCGTCGCGCTGGGCCTGCCGCAGCGCTTCGAACAACCGGCTCCGCAGCGCCGCCGAGAGCGCGTTGCGCGAACCGGGCCGGTTCAACGTCAGGGTCCGGATCCGGTCCCGGGTGTCGATCAGGAGGACGTCATCGGCTGCCGATTGTGCGGAGTTGGTCATCGGCTCACGGTATCCGCAGGCTGACAGCCGCCTATCGTGGAGGCCATGTGCCGAAACATCACCGAGCTGCGGGGTCTGGAACCGGCCGCCACCGCCGACGAGATCGAGGCCGCGGCGCGCCAGTACGTCCGTAAGGTCAGCGGCATCACCAGGCCGACGTCGTCCAACATCGCCGCGTTCGAGACCGCGGTTGCCGAGGTGACCGCATCGACCCGGCGTCTGCTCGACGGGCTGCCGCCACGCAAACAGCCACCGAAGACCGTTCCGCCGCTGCGCCGTCCCGAGGTGCGTGCCCGGCTGAACCTGGGATGACCGCCACCGTCGGTCACCCCGCCCTCAAGGAGTGGAGTGCGGCGGTTCACGCGCTGCTCGACGGACGGCAGACCGTGTTGTTGCGCAAGGGCGGTATCCACGAGAAACGCTTCGAGGTGGCTCCCGAACTGGCCGGGTCGCGATTCCTGCTGTTCCCGACGGTGGCGCACAGCCACGCCGAACGCGTCCGTCCCGATCACCATGACCTGCTCGAATCCGCAGCCGCCGACAGCACCGACGCGGCGGTGGTGCTGCGCGCCGGCGTCAGGGTGGTGGCCGCGGTGCCGGTCGAAAGGCCCGACCGGCTCGACGAGATTGCATCCCTGCATATCTGGACCAGCGCATCCGTTCGGTCCGACCGCCTCGACTTCCGGCCCCGGCACCGGTTGACCGCACTTGTGGTGTCGGCGACATCGCTGGTCGAGCCGCTGACGGTGCCGCGCACCCCGGCCTACCGCGGGTGCTCGAGCTGGGTCGCCCTTCCGGTCAGCCCGGTGTGGGGCGAGCCCGTGCACACCAACGCCGACCTCGCCGACGTCGCCGCGCGGGTGCGGGCCTCAGTCGGCTAACGGCGGGCGGGTGCCTGCGGGCAGCGTGAGCCGGGTGGCGTCGCCGAGTGCCACGGTGTGTCGTGCGGTCGCGAAAGTGGTTGCGGCGCGCACCGGTTCGCCGGTGCCGAGGTTGCGCAGGAACCGCGGATGCGAACCGCCGGCGATCAGCACCCGGATCCTGCTGCCGGCCGGGAACGTCCACGCGACCGGGTCGAGTTCGATGCGAATGGTGCCGGTGTCCGGCGCCGAGGCCAGATAGCCGTCGCTGACGTTGCGGGACCGGCCACCGGAGTCGACTTGGCTGATCCGCACGAACAGGTCGTTGTGGGGGTTGGCGCACGAGTGTGCCAGCTCGAGCACCGGCACCCCGACCACGTGCAGCTCGGCGGTCAGCGGCGCGCCGGTGAATGTGAGCACGTCGGCGCGCCGGCCCAGCGCGGTGTCATCGCGGTAGCCGCCCGCGGGGGAGAGCAGCCGGCCGCCGACGGTGGGCGTCGGGTCGGCGGGGTTGTAGACGAAGGTGGCCGAGTGGCCGGCGTCCGGTGCCTCGGGTGCGAGGCCGCCCCCGGGCTGGGGGTGCAGGACCAGCTCCGGCATCGCCGGCGGCCAGTCGGGCAGATTCAGCCAACCCTGCCCGCTGAGGTGGATGCGGACCGGGGAGCGGCGCTGCGGCGGCGCGCCGCCGAGGTGGGTCGCCAGCCAGTCCAGGGTTTCGCGCAGCACCGTCGGCGCGGCCTTGGTCATCATGTGGCTGTGCGTCCACGGGCCCACGGTGAGACCGGTGGGCACACCGCGGCGGTTGAGCTCGCGGTAGTGCTCGACCGTCTGGTCGACGAACAGGTCCTGCCACCCGCTCAGCAACAGCACCGGGACTTCGGCGTTCTCGACTGCGTCCCGCACGGCGATCCTGGTCCAGAACGGGTCGTCGGCCTCGGGATGGTCGAGCCACGATTCGAACCACGGTGCGCCCTCACCGAGCAGGGCGCGGCTGGCGGCGCCCAGCGGCAGCTCCAGCGACGCCTTGGTGACCCGCCGTTGGGCACCGGCCTGCCGAACCAGGGTGCGCAGCCGGTTCGGATCCTCCTGACGGCTGACCAGATCGCTCCATCCGAGGAAGTCGTTGAGCCCGAACGACCCGGTGCCCCAGCGGGGACCGCTGGCATCGCCGAGGCCGACGGTGATCACCGCGGCCTTAAGCTCGGGCGGCGGCTCGGTGAGCAGCGCCCACTGGGTGTACCCGAGGTAGGACAGCCCGATCGTGGCGAACGTGCCGGTGAACCACGGCTGGTCGCGCAGCCAGGCCGCGGTGTCGGCCCCGTCGGCGACCTCGTGGACGAACGGCTCGAACTGTCCGCCCGAGCCGTAGGTGCCGCGCACACTCTGGAACACCACGTGATAGCCACGCGCCGCATAGACCGCTCCGAACAGTGCCGAGAACGGGAAGCCGCGCCCGTAGGGGCAGCGCACCAGCAGGGTGCCTGCCGGGTCAGGGGTGGCCGGCGCGTAGTGATCGGCGATCAGGTCGACGCCGTCGCGCATCGGCACCGGCACCCGGCGTTCGACGACGAAGTCCGTGGTGCGCGGCGGGAGCCCGAGGGTCCCCAGGACGGTGTCGAATGCGGACAGTGCGGCCTGTGAAACGGTCACCCCAGCGAGGCTACTGATTCGCCCGGCGTGGTCCCGGGCTCCGGTGGTCGACGACACGGGCTCCGAGCTGAGCTGCCGGGCTCAGGAGATCTCGGTCGATCACGGTCGATCTCGGTCGATCTCGGTCGATCTCAATAGATGTAGTGCGGGCTGAGTTCGTGGGCGCGTTGCAGGTTGGTCTGCATGCAGTCGGGGTCCGGCTCGGAGTAGATCGGCGAGTAGAACAGCGACTGCTGGATCACCCCGTAACTGGTCTTGAACGCGACCATGCAGGTGATCCACCACCGGTTGTTCCAGTCGGTCGGCTTCATGATCCAGAACTGGGCCGCGCGCTGGCCGTTGATGTCGAGTTCCACCGCGTCCGGCGGCAGGGATTCCTCGTAGCTGCGCCATACGAACGCCTCGACGGCCATCTGGTAGTTCCCGGCGTCGTACTTGCAGCGCAGGCTGTCCTCGTGCGCCGGAGGTGTGTAGGCCAGCCCGATGCGCTCGACGACATTGAGCGGGATGTCCCGGCACGGATCGAACGGGTCCGGATCAGTGAGGTCGAGGACCGGATACTTGATGGTCGTGGTGGCACCGGGGAGCGGGGCGAACGTCGAGCGCAGGTCGACGCTGCCCGGATCGGCAGGCCCGGCCGGTGTGGTCTGCCCGACCACGACCACCGCTGCGACCAGCGCGCACAGCGCCGAGACCAGTCGCAGCTTGGCGACCATCACACCCCCTGGATTTCTCGTGGCCGCCCCGGCTGGGCCGCGCCTCGTCTCGCACGTCGTGCAGGCAACCCGTCGTGTCACCGACACCGTCGTGCCTCGGAGTGTAACGGGCCGGCGTCCCGCCCTGGGCGAGAACTTAGAACCTGTTCTAGTTGCCGGGAGGTGACCGCCCGGCGGTCACCAGTAGGCTGAGGGGTCGTGACCACTGACGAAAGACGCCCGACGCTGTGGGCGGTCAGTGACCTTCATACCGGACACACCGGCAACAAACCGGTGACCGAGTCGCTGCATCCGGCGTCACCCGACGACTGGCTCATCGTGGCCGGTGACGTCGCCGAACGCACCGACGAGATCCGGTGGGCACTGGACCTGCTGCGTAAACGGTTCGCCAAGGTGATCTGGGTGCCCGGTAACCACGAGTTGTGGACGACCAACCGGGATCCGATGCAAATCTTCGGCAAAGCCCGGTACGACTACCTGGTCAACATGTGTGACGAGATGGGCATCGTGACACCCGAACACCCCTTCCCGGTGTGGACCGAGGAGGGCGGGCCCGCCACGATCGTGCCGATGTTCCTGCTGTACGACTACTCGTTCCTGCCGCAGGGCGCGGGCACCAAGGCCGAGGGTCTGGCGATCGCCAAGGAACGCAACATCGTCGGCACCGACGAGTATCTGCTCTCCGCCGAGCCCTATGCGACGCGCGATGCCTGGTGCCACGATCGGGTGAACGACACCCGGAAGCGGCTCGAAGACCTGGACTGGATGATGCCCACGGTCCAGGTCAATCACTTCCCGATGGTGCGCGAGCCCTGCGACGCGATGTTCTACCCGGAATTCTCGCTGTGGTGTGGCACCACCGCCACCGCGGACTGGCACACCCGCTACAACGCCGTCTGTTCGGTCTACGGGCACCTGCACATCCCGCGCACCACGTGGTACGACGGAGTGCGCTTCGAGGAGGTGTCGGTCGGATATCCGCGCGAGTGGCGCCGGCGCAGGCCCTATCGCTGGCTGCGGCAGATCCTGCCCGACCCGAAGTACGCGCCCGGCTACCTCAACGAGTTCGGCGGCCACTTCCAGATCACCCAGGAGATGCGCGACAGCGCTGCCAAGGTGGCGCAACGGATCAAGGACCGGTCGTGATCGCGGCAACCCTGCTCTCCGGCGTACTGCCCGGTGAGATCGACGCTCTGGCAGCGGCTGAGATGTACTCCGACCCAAGGGAACTAGCCCCGCTGCCCGAGGAGGAACCGCTGATCGCCAAGTCGGTGCCCAAGCGGCGTAACGAGTTCATCACGGTTCGCTACTGCGCGCGCCAGGCGCTCGTCGACCTCGGGGCGGAGCCGGCGCCGATCCTCAAGGGGGACAAAGGCGAACCGTGCTGGCCCGACGGCATCGTCGGCAGCTTGACCCATTGTGAGGGTTTCCGTGGCGCTGCGGTCGGACGGCGGGCGCACGTGCGATCGCTGGGCATCGACGCCGAACCGCACGATGTGCTCCCGCACGGGGTGCTGGATGCGATCAGCCTGCCTGCCGAACGCGATGAACTGGCGGCGATGCCCGAGGGGGTGCATTGGGATCGGGTGCTGTTCTGCGCCAAGGAGGCGACCTACAAGGCGTGGTTTCCGCTGACGCACCGGTGGTTGGGTTTCGAGGACGCCCACATCACCTTCGACGTCGACTCCTCCGGACAGGCAGGCACATTCAGATCGAAGATCCTGATCGACCCGGAAGCCGAATCGGGTCCACCGCTGACCGCATTGGCGGGACGGTGGTCGGTCCGCAACGGGATCGCCCTGACCGGCATCGTCTTGTGACGGCCCGGCTGCCGTGAGCGCCGCGGGACTCGTCATCGTCGACAAGCCGGGCGGTATGACCAGCCACGACGTGGTGGGCCGGTGCCGCCGGTTGTTCGGCACCCGCAAGGTGGGGCACGCGGGAACCCTTGATCCGATGGCCACCGGCGTGCTGGTGGTGGGCATCGAACGCGCCACCAAGATCCTCGGTCTGCTCACCGCGACCGACAAGTCCTATGACGCCACCATCCGGCTCGGTCAGACCACCTCCACCGAAGATGCCGAAGGTGAAGTGCTGCAGACGGTTTCGGCTTCCCGGGTGGCCGACGCGGATATCGAGAAAGCGATCGCGCCGCTGCGCGGTCCGATCGACCAGATTCCGTCGGCGGTCAGCGCCATCAAGGTCGACGGCAAGCGGGCCTACCGGATGGTGCGGGAAGGGCAGGTCGTGGAATTGGCCGCCCGGCCGGTGCGCATCGACCGGTTCGAGGTGCGTGCGGTGCGGCGAGTGGCCGCGTTGGTGGACGTCGACGTCAGCATCGACTGCTCCAGCGGCACCTACATCCGCGCGCTGGCCCGCGACGTGGGCGCCGCACTCGGCGTGGGCGGTCACCTGGTCTCGCTGCGGCGCACCCGCGTCGGCGACTTCGGCCTGGAGCAGGCCCGCACCCTCGAGCAACTCGCCGAATCACCGGAGCTGTCGTACTCGCTGGATCAGGCGTGCCTGCGCGCGTTCCCGCGGCGTGACGTCACCGCGGCCGAAGCCGAATTCGCCAGCCACGGACGTGCTTTGCCGCCGGCCGGCATCGCCGGCGTGTACGCCGCCACCGCACCCGATGGCCGGGTCGTCGCGCTGCTGTCGGATCACGGTGACCGGACGCGCTCGGTGGTGGTGTTGCGTCCGGCGACGCTGTAGTGCGGAGCGCGCAACGGCCAGGGGGCGTCGACCACGGTTCCGGTTGAGGTGCGACGATGGACCCATGACTGAGATTCCTGCGGCAGGTTCGATCCTGGTCTCGACGATCACCGGGGATTCGGTGGTCCGGGTGCCCGCAGACGCCACCGTCGCCGATGTGGCGGCGGCGATCACCACCGGTGGGGTCGGTGCCATCGTGGTCGGAGACGATCCGCGGCCCGAGGCGCTGGTGACCGAGCGCGACGTCGTGCGGGTGGTGGCGTCCGGCCAGGACCCGGCGGGCGTGCCGGCCGCCGAGGTGGCGAGCAAGAAGCTGATCTGGTGTGACGCCGACGACACAGTCGCCAGGGTGGCGACGCGGATGATGGACCGCTACATCCGGCACGTCCTGGTGGAGCGCGACGGGGCACTGGTCGGCATCGTCTCGGCGCGGGACCTGCTCGGGGTGTACGCCGCAGACGCCGACCCGAGCGCGCTCGGCTGAACCGCTGAGCACATGCGCGGCCGCTCGCCGCGCCGGCGTGGATGCGCGCCCACCGGGTACCGCGTGCGGCATGGGGTCCGCCGCTACCCGTAGAGCCGCTCGAACTCCTTGATCGACCTGTCGATGTCGCCCTTGACCGCTCGCACCGCGGCGGCGCCGATCGGACCGAACAGCGGGGCGCCGCCGAGGTCCATCCGCACGGTGAACGTGCAGCCCTCCGCGGTGTCGGCCACCTTCATCGCGAGCTTGTACCGCGTGCCGCCGACACCCTCGCCGCTGATCGCCAGCGCCGACGGCGGGTCGAACTCGCGGACCGTCCACGTCACCCGGTTGCGCATCCCTTTGGCCCCGGCAACTCCGACGATGGTGGTGCCGACGCCGAGTTCGGCGGGCAGCTCCGAGCGCCACCCCTGGTGCATGGTCATCCAGTCCCCGAGCGAGGACAGGTCCGACACATGCTGCCAGGCGTCGTCGGCCGACATCGCCAACGATCGGAACAACTCCAGCTTGGCCATCAGTGAGCGCTCCTATGCAACAACCCAAATCGCTTCCGCAGCAGGGTTTCCCAGTTCAACCGTGGTCTCTGTGGGTCCGTCCGGGTCCGGTCGACCGGGGTTGTGGACGGCCACCGAGATCATGCCGGCGAAATCGCGGCGGGCCACCACGCGCACCCGGGCATCCAGACAGATGCCGACGGTGTCGAAGTAGCGCAGCATCTCGGGATCGGCGTCGGAGATGCGCGCCACGGTGCCCGCCTCACCGTCCCGGCAGTCCGAGAGCTGGCGGGCCGGTGGCGTGGGCACCCTGCCGTCGGCGGCCGGGATGGGGTCGCCGTGCGGATCGCGGGTCGGGTAGCCCAGCTTCGCGTCGATCCGGTCGAGCATCCGGTCGGAGACGGCGTGCTCGAGCACCTCGGCCTCGTCATGGACTTCGTCCCAGCCGTAGCCGAGCTCGTTGACCAGGAATGTCTCCATCAACCGGTGCCGGCGGACCATGGCCAGCGCGGCCCGGCGGCCGGCGTCGGTCAGGGTGACCGCCCCGTACTTCTCGTGATGGACCAGGCCCTGGTCGGCCAGCTTGCGGATCGACTCCGATGCGGTGCTCGCCGACACGCCGATACGCTCGGCCAGCAGTTTGGTGCTGACCTTCTCGTGTGACCACTCCTGGGCGGTCCAGATGACCTTGAGATAATCCTGGGCGACCGTCGACAGATCGGAGGGGGCGCCGTGGCTGCCGTCAGGACTCACAACCGGAGAGTTTAGGCAATCATCACCTGATCCGGTGCTTTCGCTCGGCCGCCGTTGGGCCGGAGTTGACGCCGCGTCGTAGGCTAGCGGCGTGCAGCGCTGGCGGGGGCAGGACGAGATCCCCACAGACTGGGGCCGATGCGTCGTCACCATCGGTGTGTTCGACGGTGTCCATCGCGGGCACCAGGAGTTGATCAGTCGCGCGGTCAAGGCCGGGCGGGCGCGCGGGGTTCCGGTCGTGTTGATGACCTTCGATCCGCATCCGATGGAAGTGGTCTTTCCGGGCAGCCATCCGGCACAGCTGACCACGCTGACCCGACGTGCCGAGCTCGTCGAGGAACTGGGCGTCGACGTCTTCCTGGTGATTCCGTTCACCGCGGACTTCATGAAGCTCACGCCGGAGCGCTACATCCACGAACTGCTGGTCGAACGACTCCACGTGGTCGATGTCGTGGTCGGGGACAACTTCACCTTCGGCAAGAAGGCGGCGGGCAACGTCGAGTTGCTGCGCAAGGCCGGTGAGCGGTTCGGCTTCGCGGTGGACTCCCTGGCCCTGGTCTCCGAGCAGACCGAACCCTTGCGGGCCGAATCTCTCGGTGCTGAATCTCTCAGTGCTGAATCCCTCGGTGCTGAATCCCTCGGTGCTGAATCCCTCGGGGGAGAGACCGTGACGTTCTCCTCGACCTACATCCGGTCCTGCGTCGATGCCGGGGACATGGTGGCCGCAGCCGAGGCGCTCGGCCGACCCCACCGGGTGGAGGGTGTCGTGGTGCGCGGCGACGGCCGCGGTCGCGGGCTCGGGTTCCCGACCGCCAACGTCGCCCCGCCCATGTACTCGGCAATCCCCGCCGACGGCGTGTACGCCGCGTGGTTCACCGTGCTCGGGCACGGCCCGGTGGTCGGCACCGTGACACCGGGGGAGCGGTACCAGGCGGCGGTATCGGTCGGCACCAACCCGACGTTCTCCGGGCGCACCCGTACCGTCGAGGCGTTCGTGCTGGACACCACTGCCGACTTGTACGGCCAGCACGTCGCGGTGGATTTCGTGGCACGGTTGCGCGGACAGCAGCGATTCGACTCGGTCACCGATCTGGTGACCGCGATGGGCGCCGACACCGACCGCGCCCGCACCATCTTGTCGGCCCGCTGAGAGGGCCCCTTCGGGTCGGCCCGCCGAGCACCCCTGTGGGCCGGTCGCCGACCGGCCTGGCCGGATTCGCCGGTCGCCGACCGGCCTGGCCGGATTCGCCGGTCGCCGACCGGCGCTGCTAGACTCCCTGCCGACCTGGCGCGTGCTGCAGTTCGCGGTGGCCGCGCCGTTATCGGGGTTCGAAACCACGTCGAGGGATTTCGCTACCGCCGAATGTTCGCGGACCGAATTGATGGAGTTGTCTCGTGGCGCTCACTGCCGAACAGAAAAAGGACATCCTGGGCCAGTACGGCCTGCACGACACCGACACCGGGTCCCCGGAAGCGCAGGTCGCGCTGTTGACCAAGCGGATCGTCGACCTGACCGAGCACCTGAAGATGCACAAGCACGACCATCACTCGCGGCGCGGTCTGCTGCTGCTCGTCGGCCGCCGCCGCCGGCTGCTCAAGTACGTCGCCCAGGTCGACGTCGAGCGCTACCGTTCGCTGATCGAGCGGCTGGGTCTGCGCCGCTGACCCAGCCCGCCCTTGTTCTCCGAAACCGGGGGATCGTCCGTCACGGGCGGTCCCCCGGTCCCGGATTAGGGGTTTCGGGCGGGCCGGGATGTACCATGGGTGCGTTCGGCTGCCTACGGCACCAACAACTGGGTGCGGTCCTCGCAGATCCGCGTGCACCGTTCCCGCGTGACATGACACGAACCGCCCGATCGCGCGGTCTTCGGTAGTGGCTGCCGGAGCAACACTCCGGCAGCTTCGATCGACGGCCGTCGACGCATCCGGGGCGGCGGCTTGCCGGGTCCGGCCCGGAACCTGCCGCATCTTTGCGCGTGCTCACGCGAAACCGCTGATGTGAATCAGAGAGGCCATACGGACGTCTATGTCTGTAGTTGAAATCGAAGACGGCGTGTTCGAAGCCACCGCCACCATCGACAACGGGAGCTACGGCACCCGCACCATCCGTTTCGAGACCGGCCGGCTGGCGCAGCAGGCCGCCGGTGCCGTCGTCGCCTACCTCGACGACGAGACCATGCTGCTCAGCGCCACCACGGCCAGCAAGGCTCCCAAGGAGCATTTCGACTTCTTCCCGCTCACCATCGACGTCGAAGAGCGTATGTACGCCGCGGGCCGCATCCCCGGTTCGTTCTTCCGCCGTGAGGGCCGTCCGTCCACCGACGCGATCCTGACCTGCCGCCTGATCGACCGGCCGCTGCGCCCGTCGTTCGTCAGCGGGCTGCGCAACGAGATCCAGGTCGTCGTCACCGTGCTGAGCCTGGATCCCAAGGATCTCTACGACGTGCTGGCCATCAATGCCGCCTCGGCGTCCACCCAGATCTCCGGTCTGCCCTTCTCCGGTCCGGTCGGCGGTGTGCGGGTCGCGCTCGTGGAAGGTCAGTGGGTCGCGTTCCCGACGGTCGAGCAGCTGGAGAAGGCCGTGTTCGACATGGTCGTCGCGGGCCGCAAGGTGGGCGAGGACCCCAACGATGTCGCGATCATGATGGTCGAGGCCGAGGCCACCGAGAATGTCATCGAGCTCGTCGCCGGTGGAGCCGGTGCGCCCACCGAGGCCGTCGTGGCCGAAGGGCTGGAAGCCGCCAAGCCGTTCATTGCGGCGCTGTGCGACGCGCAGGCCGAACTGGCCGGCGCTGCCGGCAAAGAGACCGCCGACTATCCGGTGTTCCCGGACTACGCCGAGGACGTCTACTACTCCGTCGCGTCGGTGGCCACCGACGCGTTGAGTGAGGCGTTGACCATCGGTGGCAAGCAGGAGCGCGACGACCGCACCAACGAGATCAAGGCCGAGGTCGTCGAGCGGCTCGCCGAGCAGTACGCCGGCCGCGAGAAGGAAATCGGCGCGGCCTTCCGCTCGCTGACCAAAAAGCTTGTGCGCCAGCGGATTCTGACCGACCACTTCCGCATCGACGGGCGTGGGGTGACCGATATCCGGGCGCTGTCGGCCGAGGTCGCGGTCATCCCGCGGGCACACGGCAGCGCGCTGTTCGAGCGCGGTGAGACCCAGATCATGGGCGTCACCACCCTCGACATGGTCAAGATGGCCCAGCAGATCGACTCGCTGGGACCGGAGACCTCCAAGCGCTACATGCACCACTACAACTTCCCGCCGTACTCGACCGGTGAGACCGGCCGCGTCGGCTCGCCGAAGCGCCGCGAGATCGGCCACGGCGCGCTGGCCGAGCGCGCTCTGATGCCGGTGCTGCCCAGCGTCGAGGAGTTCCCGTACGCCATCCGGCAGGTGTCGGAGGCGTTGGGCTCCAACGGCTCCACCTCGATGGGTTCGGTGTGTGCCTCCACGCTGTCGCTGCTCAACGCCGGTGTCCCGCTGAAGGCGCCGGTCGCGGGTATCGCGATGGGTCTGGTGTCCGACGATGTCGAGGTGGAAGGTGGCGGCGTCGAACGACGCTTCGTCACCCTGACCGACATCCTCGGCGCCGAGGACGCGTTCGGCGACATGGACTTCAAGTGCGCGGGCACCAAGGACTTCGTCACCGCTCTGCAGTTGGACACCAAGCTCGACGGCATCCCGTCGCAGGTGCTGGCCAATGCGTTGGCCCAGGCCAAGGACGCCCGGATCACCATCCTTGAGGTGATGGCCGAGGCGATCGACGCCCCCGACGAGATGAGCCCGTACGCACCGCGTATCACCACCATCAAGGTGCCGGTCGACAAGATCGGCGAGGTCATCGGGCCCAAGGGCAAGATGATCAACTCGATCACCGAGGAGACCGGCGCGTCGATCTCGATCGAGGATGACGGCACGGTCTTCGTGGGTGCGTCCAACGGTGAGGCGGCCCAGGCCGCGATCGACAAGATCAACGCGATCGCCAACCCGCAGCTACCCAAGGTCGGCGAGCGGTTCCTGGGCACGGTGGTCAAGATCACCGACTTTGGAGCGTTCGTTTCCTTGTTGCCCGGGCGCGACGGTCTGGTCCACATCTCCAAGCTGGGCCGCGGCAAGCGGATCAACAAGGTCGAGGACGTCGCCAAGGTCGGTGACAAGCTCCGCGTCGAGATCGCCGACATCGACAACCGCGGCAAGATCTCGCTCGTCCTCGTCGCCGAGGACGAGGTCGCAGAGGCAGCCGGCACAGAGGCACCCGCACCCGCTGATGCCGCGACCGCCGGCAGCTAGCTCGGGAGCGCTGCTGCGCGGACGTCGCGGTGGCGGGTCGGCTGGTAAGTCGACGGCGGTGCGCCGCACGCAGTTGCCCGGTGGCCTGCGTGTGGTCACCGAGCACCTTCCGTCGGTGCATTCGGCGTCGGTCGGGGTGTGGGTCAACGTCGGATCGCGCGATGAGGGACGCAGCGTGGCCGGTGCCGCGCACTTCCTGGAGCATTTGCTGTTCAAGGCGACGCCCACCCGCACCGCGGTGCAGATCGCGCAGTCCGTCGACGCGGTCGGTGGCGAGCTCAACGCGTTCACCAGCCGTGAGCACACCTGCTACTACGCGCATGTGCTGGACTCGGATCTGGCGCTGGCCGTCGACCTCGTGGCTGATGTGGTGCTGAACGGCCGCTGCGCCGCGACGGACGTCGAGTTGGAGCGCGATGTGGTGCTCGAAGAGATCGCCATGCGTGACGATGATCCCGAGGACACCCTCGGTGACGTCTTCCTGTCGGCAATGTTCGGTGATCATCCGGTCGGACGGCCGGTCATCGGCAGTGTCGAATCGATCTCGGGAATGACGCGCGCACAGCTGCATTCGTTTCACCAGCGGCGCTATACGCCCGATCGGATGGTCGTCGCGGTGGCCGGCAACGTCGACCACGACGAGGTCGTCCGGTTGGTGCGTGAGCACTTCGGCCGCAGACTGCAGCGCGGTCGAGGCCCGGTTCCGCCCCGTAAGGGCGCCGGGCGGGTGGGCGGCCGGCCGACCCTGGCGGTGGTCCGGCGCGACGCCGAGCAGACCCACCTGTCTCTGGGCGTCCGGACGCCCGGCCGGCACTGGGAACACCGCTGGGCGTTGTCGGTACTCAACACCGCGCTCGGCGGCGGCCTGAGCTCGCGGCTGTTCCAGGAGATCCGGGAGACTCGCGGGCTGGCATATTCGGTGTACTCCACCGTGGACACCTTCGCCGAGAGCGGCGCGCTGTCGATCTACACCGGATGCCTTCCGGAGCGCTTCGACGAGGTGGTCCGGGTGACCACCGATGTGCTCGCCGATGTGGCCCGCGACGGGCTCACCGCCGACGAGTGCCGGATCGCCAAGGGGTCGTTGCGCGGTGGACTTGTTCTCGGCCTGGAGGATTCGGCCTCACGGATGAATCGGATCGGACGCAGCGAGCTCAACTACGGTGAGCATCGCAGCATCGCCGACACGTTGACCCGCATCGAGGCAGTGACGCTTGACGAGGTCAACGCCGTGGCGCGGCAACTGCTGACTCGGCCCTTCGGTGGTGCGGTGCTCGGTCCGGTGCGGTCGAAGCGGTCACTGCCGCGGCCGCTGCAGACCATCGGGGGCTGACCGGTAGCCTGGCAGGCGATGCCGAATCTCTCCCGACGCCAGTTGTTCTTCGGTGGGGTGTCACTGGCGGCGGTGGCCGCCTGTGCACCGCAGATCGTCCTCGCCGATCCCGGCGAACCGTTGCCCCCGCTGCAGGACCGGATCGCCGACCTCGCGGTCCGGCACAACGCCGTAATCGGCGTGTACGCCGTCGATCTGGCGACCGAGCGGACTGTCGCTTCCGGTGACGCCGAGACTTTCGCGATGTGCTCGACATTCAAGACCTACGCGGCCGCGGCGGTACTGCAGCGAGCCCAGCGCGGGCAGCTCAGCCTCGACGACGTGGTACCGATCGAACCCGACGACATCCGGCCGCACTCGCCGGTTACCGGTCCGCGGGTGGGGACGGCGATGTCGTTGGCCGAGCTGTGCCAGGCGGCGTTGCAACAGAGCGACAATGCCGCGGCCAACGGCCTGTTGGGCGTCCTGGGCGGTCCGCCCGCGATCACCGCGTTCGCGCGCAGCATCGGTGACGAGCACACCCGGCTGGACCGCTGGGAGGTCGAACTGAACTCCGCGGTGCCCGGGGATCCGCGGGACACCAGCACACCGCGTGCCCTCGGGGGCGGCTACCGCACCATCCTGACCGGAGACGTGCTGGAGGTTACTGTGCGTCAGCAGCTTCTGGACTGGATGCTGGCCAATCAGACGTCGAGTATGCGCGCCGGTCTGCCCGCCGGATTCACCAGCGCGGACAAGACCGGAAGCGGGGACTACGGCACCACCAACGACGTCGGGGTGGTGTACGGCCCGGACGGACGGCAGCTGCTGCTGGCGCTGATGACGAAGTCGGCAACCGACGACCCCGATGCCCCGAGCCTGCGGCCGCTGATCGGTGAGCTCGCAGCGCTGGTGCTCGCCGAGCTAGGTTAATCGCAGCGAGTTGTCCCGTTGCAGGACAAAGAAGTACGGCGTCCTGATGCCGCGCAGGTCCATCGCGCCGAGTAGGGTCCGGTCGTCGATGGCGCGGAAGACGTCGTTGATCGGCAGCTGGTCGTAGATCATCGTGGCGGTGTCGACGCCGCGGTAGCGGGTGGTGCGGAGCCGCGCCTTCGGGCCGCGGGCCTGGAGAGCGGGTTTGAGCGCGGTGATGACGCCGGCGAAGTTGCGGTGTTTGAGGGTGGGCAGCCGGGTGGCCAGGCCCAGTCCGCCGAACGCCGGCAGTGGGTTCAGCGGCCACAGCGCGGTGCCGTCGGCGGTGGGGAAGAGCAGCGGATGCACGGTCTCGTCGTCGCCGAAGTGCTTGCCCCACCAGCCGCTGGCGGCCAGCATGCCGTCGAGGGGGTGCCCGGTCGGCAGCTCGGCGCCGCGCCAGGTACCGAGTATGGAGCCGGTTTCCACCGCCGGGCGGGAGTCGAAGAGTTCGAGAGCCTCGGCGGTGCTGGCGGGCACGGTGCTGAGGACGTCGGTGAGCGCGAACATGGACCCAAGCCTACTTGACACCTGTCAACTGGGCAGACTGTCCCCATGCGTGCTGACGAGAACTGCCCCTGTGGCAGTGGTGACCGCTTCGGGCGCTGCTGTCTGCCCCTGCTCGTGAGCGAACGACAGGCGCGCAGCGCCGAGGAACTCATGAGGTCGCGGTTCAGTGCCTATCTGGTCGGCGACGTCGACTACATCTGGCGGACCTGGCACCCCCGCACGCGTCCCGGTGATGTCGCCGACCATCCCGCGGTGACGTGGACCCGCCTGGAGATCCTGGACCGGGTCGCCGGCGGTGCCGGTGATGACACCGGCGAGGTGGAGTTTCGTGCCCATCACCGCACCGGAGCGCTGCATGAGCGGTCGCGGTTCGCGCTCCGCGCCGGGCGGTGGTTCTACGTCGACGGCGAACTGTTCGACTGAGGGGGCGGTCAGGCCAGCAGTTGCGCCGGATCGGTGTAGGGCAGGTCGAGGTCGGCGGCGACCTGCTCGGAAAGCAGTGCTCCCGCGTGGGTCGACAGACCCTTGGCGAGCGCGGGGTCTGCCTGGCAGGCGGCGTGCCACCCCTTGCCGGCCAGCTTGAGCACATAGGGCATCGTCGCGTTGGTCAACGCGTAGGTGGAGGTGCGCGGCACCGCGCCCGGCATGTTGGCCACGCAGTAGAACACCGTGTCGTGCACCATGAAGGTCGGATCGTCGTGCGTGGTGGGCCGCGAATCCTCGAAACAGCCGCCCTGGTCGATCGCGATGTCGACCAGCACCGCCCCCGGTTTCATCGCAGCGACGGTCGCATTGGTGACGAGCTTGGGGGCTTTGGCGCCGGGGACCAGCACCGCGCCGATGACCAGATCGGCGCCCTTGACGGCGTCTTCGAGATCCAGCATCGACGAGTATCGGGTTTCGATGCTGCCGTTGAACTCGTTGTCGATCTTGCGCAGCGTGTTGATGTTCACGTCGAAGACGTTGACGTGCGCACCCATGCCCTTGGCGATGCGGGCGGCGTTGTAGCCGGCGACGCCGCCGCCGATCACCACCACCTCGGCCGGGGCGACGCCGGGGACACCACCCATCAGCACGCCGCGCCCACCGTGACTGCGCATCAGGTGGTATGCGCCGACCTGCGCCGACAGCCGGCCGGCGACCTCGCTCATCGGGGCAAGGAGGGGAAGCGCGCCGTCGACTGTCTGCACGGTCTCGTAGGCGATCGACGTGGTTCCCGATGCCATCAGCGCGTCGGTGCACGGCTTGGACGCGGCCAGGTGCAGGTAGGTGAACAGGGTCTGCCCCGCACGCAGTCGCGAGTATTCGGGCTCGATGGGTTCCTTGACCTTTAGCAGCAGGTCCGCCTCGGCCCACACCTCGTCGGCACCGGCGATCATCTGGGCGCCGGCCCGTTTGAAGTCGGCATCGGTGATCGCCGAACCGTCACCGGCGCCGGACTGGATCAGGACCTCATGGCCGCGCTGCACCAGTTCGGCGACGCCGGACGGGGTGATCGCGACGCGGTATTCGTTGTTCTTGATCTCGGTCGGGATGCCGACGCGCATGATCGCTCCTCAGTATGTGGACTGTTGGGTAAAAGTGTGAAGAAACATCGGAATCTAGGCAATATCTATGTTCAAGATTCGATAAGTTCGCAGCGTGAGTGAAGAATCAGCAGATTTGCGCGGCTCGGCAGCGGTGCCGTCGAAGGATGTTCGGGCCGCCGTCGACGACGTCGACCGGCGCATCCTGACCGCGTTGCATGCCGACGCCCGGATGTCGAACAGCGCTCTGGCCGAACTCGTCGGTATCGCGCCGTCGACCTGCCATGGCAGGGTGCGGCGGCTGCAGGAGCTCGGCGTGATCCGCGGGTTTCACGCCGACATCGATCCGGCGGCGATAGGGCTGACCCTGCAGGCGATGATCTCGGTCAACCTGCAGTTCAACGCCCGCGGCAAGATCCGCGACTTCATCGCTCAGATCCGCAGCAAACCGCAGGTCATGGATGTGTACTTCCTGGCCGGCGCCGACGATTTCATCCTGCACGTGGCCGCCCGCGACACCGACGATCTTCGCTCGTTCGTCGTGGAGAACCTCAACGCCGACGCAGATGTCGCGGGCACCCAGACGTCATTGATCTTCGAGCACCTGCGTGGCGCGTCGCCGCTGTGACGGTCACCCGGTCGCGAAGTCTCGCAGCCACCGGAACCATTGCGTCATCCCGGCTCCGGTCTTCGCGCTCACCGGCAGTACCTGCGCCGACGGATTGACCGTGCGCACCCGCTCGATGTAGGTGTCTACCTCGGCGTCGAGGTGCGGTGCCAGGTCGATCTTGTTGAGCAGCACCACATCGACCGCGCGGAACATGACCGGGTACTTCAGGGGTTTGTCCTCACCCTCGGTCAGTGAGTACACCATCACCTTGGCGTGTTCCCCGACGTCGAATTCGGCGGGACACACCAGGTTTCCGACGTTCTCGATGACGACCAGGTCCAGCCCGTCGAGATCGAGCCCGCTCAGCGCCCGCTGCACCATCGGGGCGTCGAGATGACACTCGCCGCCGAACCCGTTGTCGGTGTTCAGAAGTGAGATCTGCGCACCGCGGCCGGTCAACCGCGCGGCATCGAGATCGGTGGCGATGTCACCCTCCACGATGCCTATCGCGATCTCGCCGGCCAGCTCGTCGAGCGTCGCCGCAAGCACGCTGGTCTTGCCCGAGCCGGGTGAGCTCATCAGGTTCAGCGCGCGGATACCGTTCTGCTCGAAGGTCTTCCGGTTCGCCGCGGCCCGGGCGTCGTTCTCGGAGAAGATCGCCTCCAGCACATCGACGCGTTCGGCGGCGGTGCGGTAGCCGCTGTGGTCGCCGTGCTGGTGGGACGGGTCACGGGAATCGCCGTGGTCTGCGGGCGACTGATGGGAATGGCCGTCGGCGGAGTGCTCGTGGGTGTGCACGGTCCCGTCGTCGTGGCGGTGGAATCTACCCATGCCCCACCTCCGTGGCGACGTCGATCGAGGTGACCAGGAATTCCTCGCCCCGCACCACCGAGACGTCCCCGCTGCCACAGTTCGGGCAGCAGACCGACCATCGCGAGGTGATCTCGGACCCTTGCCCGCACCCTCGGCAGTCGACCACCGCGGACACCTGCTCGAGCTGCAGTTCGGCGTCGCCGAGGTGCTCGTGTTCGCGCACGATCGTCCAGCAGAAAAGCAGCGAGTCGGGTACCACCTGACGCAGCGCGCCGACCCGAATCCGCACCACATCGACGCGACGGCCGGCGGCGTGTGTCTTCACCACACCGGCGATGGCGTGGCACAGCGACAACTCGTGCACAGTCGAAGGATATGCCGGTCCGGGCATCGGAAAAGCGCAGAATTTCCTGCGAGATTGCGATTGTTGAGGTCGGGCGCCGGCGCTAGCCTGTCCACACCGGTCTGTGTCCCCAGCCCAGTGGCGCAGCAGCCGGAAAGCTCGGAGGAGACCGCGCCATGAGCGCAAGTTCGGAGATCGACGGTGGGTCCCGTGCCGGGTGACACCGTGCGGGTGCGGTTGACCGTCACCGGGGTCGTCCAGGGCGTCGGGTTCCGTCCCGCCGTGGCACGGATCGCGGCCGAGCACCGGCTGACCGGGTATGTCCGCAACGACGCTCGTGCCGTCCGCTGCGAACTGGAGGGTCCAGCGCCGCAGGTCGATGCCGCCGTCGGCGTACTGCGCGGCGCGCCGCCGCCGCTGGCGTGCGTCGACACCTTCATCGTCGAGACGCGCCCGGCTCTCGGGGACACCGCCTTCCGGATACTCGAGAGCAGCGCGGTCGGCGCCGGCGGCGAGCGCACCCTGGTGGCGCCCGACATCGCCACCTGTGCCGACTGTCTGCGTGAGCTGTTCGACCCTGCCGACCGTCGGCACCGCCATCCGTTCATCACCTGCACGAATTGCGGACCGCGGTACACCGTGATCACCGATGTGCCCTACGACCGCCCCACGACCACGATGTCGCGGTTCCCGATGTGCGCGTCCTGCGCCGCCGAATACGGTGACCCCACCGATCGCCGCTATCACGCGCAGACCATCGCCTGCCCGGCCTGCGGGCCGACGCTGTCGTGGCACGGACCGGGGCCGCAGCGCGACCCGGTGCAGTCCGCGGCCGCAGCGCTGAGATCGGGTCTGATCGTCGCCGTCAAGGGGGTGGGCGGCTATCACCTGGCCTGCCGTGCTGACGACGACGGCGCGGTCGCGCGCCTGCGGCAACGGAAGAATCGGCCCGCCAAGCCTTTTGCGGTGATGGCCGCCGACCTCGATGCGGCGCGCGGAATCTGCGACGTCGACGAGCCCGCCGCCCGGGCGCTGACCTCGGCCGCCGCGCCGATCGTGGTGCTGCCGGCACGCGACGGAGCGGTCAGCGCCCAGGTCGCACCGAACCTGGGCGACCTCGGGGTGATGGTGGCGTACTCGCCGATCCACCATCTGTTGTTCGCCGAGCCCGACATGCCCGCTCTGGTGATGACCTCGGCCAACCAGGGCGGGTCTCCGATCGTTTTCCGCGACGGCGACCTGCACTGGATCGACGGGCTCGCCGACGCCGTGCTGCGCCACGACCGGCCCATTCACGTGCCCTGCGAAGACTCGGTGGTGAGCATCGACGGCGACGGAAACGAGCTGCCGCTGAGACGTTCCCGTGGCTACGCACCACTGCCGGTCACCCTCGGTGACGGTACCGGTGGCGGTGACGGTGACGCGATCCTGGCCACCGGCGGCGACATCAAGACCACCTTCGCGCTGACCGGCACGGGCGGCCGCGCCCACCTGTCGTCACATCTGGGCGACATGGCCGACCCGCGCACCCAGGACTGCTTCGCCGCGGCGGTGGACCACCTCAGCTTCCTCACCGGCAGCACACCCGCCGTCGTCGCCCACGACCTGCATCCCCGGTACGCAACCACCCGGTGGGCTGGTCGCCGGGGTGGTCGGCTGATCGCCGTGCAACACCATCACGCCCACGTGGCCTCGCTGCTCACCGAGCACCGAAGGCTCGGCACACCGATCATCGCGGTCACCTACGACGGCACCGGTTTCGGCACCGACGGCACGGTCTGGGGCGGAGAGATACTCGCGGTGTCCGATCCGGTGTGCTTCACCCGGGTCGGGCATCTGGCGCCGTTCGCGCTACCCGGCGGCGACGGTGCGGTGCGCCAGCCCGCCCGCATCGCGCTGGACCTGCTCGTCCGGGCGGGAATCGAGCCCGCCGACGATCTCCCGCCGGTGGCCGCGCTCGGTGCCCGTGGCATGCACATCCTCACCCAGCAGCTGCGGCGCGGCGTGGGATGTGTGCCCACCACCAGCATGGGGCGGCTGTTCGACGCAGTGTCGAGCCTGCTCGGGGTGTGCCAGCAGGTCAGCTACGAGGGCCAGGCCGCGATCGAACTGGAGCACCGGGCTCGGGCAGCGCGGCCGTGGCCGGTTGCCGACTTCGAGGTCAGCGCCGGTGTGCTCGATCCGTCCCCGGTGATCACCGGGTTGGTCGAGGGTCTGCGCGGCGGCGCGGCGACCGCCGATCTGGCTGCCGCATTTCACGATGCGGTGGCGCGCGCGACCGTGTCGGCCGCCGCAACCGCTGCCGCGGCCGCCGGAATCGCGACGGTCGGGTTGACCGGCGGTGTGTTCGCCAACCGCAGGTTGTTGGCCGGGGTCGCCGAAGGCCTCCGGGCGCACGGGCTGGAAGTGCTGACCCACCGGGTGGTGCCGTGCAATGACGGCGGACTGGCTTTGGGACAGGCGGCGGTCGCGAGGGCGACGCTGTCGCGGAGTGTGTTTCGGGAAAGGAGCGGGCCATGTGCCTCGGGATCCCCGGCAAGGTGATCGAGATCTGGGAGGAAGCCGGAACACGGATGTCCACGGTCGAGTTCGGCGGCACCACCAAGACCGTCTGCCTGGCCTATCTGCCCGACATGACGATCGGTGAGTACACCATCGTGCACGCCGGATTCGCGATCACCCGATTGGACGAGGCATCGGCGCACGAAACGCTGCGCATGTTCGCCGATCTCGGGGTCCTCGACGAGGAACTGGCCGGCGAACAGCCGGTCGGAAGGCGGGATCCGGCATGAAGTACCTCGACGAGTTCCGCGACCCTGCGGCGGCCAGGACGTTGGTGGATGCGATCCGCCGGAGCGCCACCAGGAGCTGGACCATCATGGAAGTTTGTGGCGGGCAGACACATTCGATCATCCGAAACGGAATCGACCAGTTGCTCGCGGGTGTGGTCGAGTTCATCCACGGCCCCGGATGTCCGGTGTGCGTCACCCCGCTGGAGATGATCGACCGGGCGCTGGAGATCGCTGCGCGCGAGGAGGTGATCTTCTGCTCGTTCGGGGACATGCTGCGGGTGCCGGGCAGCCGGCAGGACCTGTTCGCCGTGCGCGCCCGCGGCGGCGACGTGCGCATCGTGTACTCCCCGCTGGACGCGGTGCGGATCGCCGCGGACAACCCGGACAGACAGGTGGTGTTCTTCGGTGTCGGCTTCGAGACCACCGCGCCGGCCAATGCGATGGCGGTGCTGCACGCCCAGCGGCTCGGGTTGACCAACTTCTCGATGCTGGTGTCCCATGTGTTGGTCCCGCCCGCAATGACCGCGATCCTGTCGTCGCCGGCCAACCGGGTACAGGGCTTCCTGGCGGCGGGTCACGTGTGCTCGGTGATGGGTACCGCCGAATATGAGCCGCTGGTCGAAGAATTCGGGGTGCCGATCGTGGTCACCGGGTTCGAGCCGCTGGACCTGCTGGAAGGCGTCCGTCAGGCGGTGCAGCTACTGGAGGACGGCAGACCGGCGTTGCGTAACGCCTACCCGCGCGCGGTCAGCGCCGCGGGCAACCCGGTCGCGCGTCAGACGCTCGCCGAGGTTTTCGCGGTGACCGACCGGCAATGGCGCGGCATCGGCATGATTGCGAGGTCTGGCTGGACGCTCTCGCCGCGCTATGCCGACTTCGACGCCGAGCGCCGGTTCGGCGTCGGCCATGTGCAGGTCGCCGAATCGGCGGAGTGCCGCAGCGGCGAGGTGTTGCAGGGGCTGCTCAAACCCAACGAGTGCCCCGCCTTCGGGCGCAGCTGTACACCGCGCACACCGCTCGGCGCGACGATGGTGTCCAGCGAAGGAGCCTGCGCCGCGTATTACCAGTTCCGCCGACTGGAGGCGACCGGAGGCGCGCAGGCGCCGACGTCGAAGGCGGCAGGCGCGCAGGCGCCGACGTCGAAGCCGGCAGGCGCGCAGGCGCCGACATCGAAGCCGGCGCATGTCTGACGCCTCGGTGTCGATCGATCCGGCGGACTGGGTGTGCCCGCTGCCGCTACGCGAGACCGGGCGGGTGGTGCTGGGGCACGGCGGCGGCGGGGTGCTGTCCGAGGAACTCATCGAGAACCTCTTCCTGCCCGCTTTCGGCTCGCAGGGCGCGCCGAGCCGGGACTCGGCGGTCCTGGAGACCGGCGCCGGACGCATCGCGGTGACCACCGATTCCTATGTCGTGCAGCCGTTGTTCTTCCCGGGAGGCAACATCGGGGACCTGGCCGTCAACGGCACGATCAACGACCTCGCCTGCAGCGGGGCTCAGCCGGTGGGGATCACTGCCGGCTTCATCCTGGAGGAGGGACTGGAGCTCGACGTGCTCGGCGCGGTCGCCGCGACGATGGGCAGGGCGGCAGCCTCGGCCGGGGTGCCGATCGTCACCGGGGACACCAAGGTGGTCGGGAAGGGCGGTGCTGACCAGCTTTTCGTCAACACCGCCGGTGTCGGCGTGGTGCCCGCAGGTGTGGAGATCGGGCCCGAGCGCGCTCGCCCGGGCGATGTGGTGCTTGTCTCGGGTGACATCGGGGAACACGGCGTCGCGATCATGAGTGTGCGCGAGGGCATCGACTTCGGTACCGAGGTGCGGACCGACAGCGCGCCGCTGCACCGCCTGGTGGCGGCCATGCTCGCCGCGGCCGGACCCGGTGCGGTGCACACACTGCGCGATCCGACCCGTGGCGGCCTGGTGGCGTCGGTGGTCGAGATCGCCCGTGCCGCATCGGTGGGTGTCGAACTCGACGAAGGGGCGATCCCGATCCCGGACACGGTGTCCTCGGCCTGCTCATTTCTCGGCCTGGACCCGCTGCAGGTCGCCAACGAGGGCAAGATGGTCGCGTTTGTCGCCCCTGAGCATGCCGACGCGGTGTTGCACGCGATGCGCAGCTGCCCCGAGGGTGCGGGCGCGGCGGTGATCGGACGCGTTGTCGCCGAGCACCCGGGAATGGCGGTGGCGCGCACCCCGTTCGGCACCACCAGGGTGGTCGAGCGCGAACTGGGGGAGCAGCTTCCGCGTATCTGCTGACGATCTGTTGAGGTTGAGGCCCGGTTGAGGCGTGCCGTGGTCAGCGTCGCAGCGTCTCCGACGGCGCCTCGCCCCAGCGCTTCCGGTACTCCACTGCGAAGCTGCCCAGGTGGTGGAACCCCCAGCGTTCGGCCACCGCGGTCACGGTGACCCCGTCGGAGGGGATCGCGTCGGTGAGTTCCTCGTGCACGCGTTCCAGACGGCGTTCCCGGACGAACGCCATCGGCGACATGCCGAGCTCGGAGCGGAAGCCCTGCTGGATCGACCGCACGCTCATGTGCACGGCGGCCGACAGTGAGTCCATCGTGATGCGTTCGGCCAGATGATCGTCGATGTAGTCCATCGCCTGCTGGATGACCGTGCGGCGCGGGTCCGGAGGCGAGGGCTGGGTGACGTCGGCGTGGTAGTTCGACGGCTGCAGGTGGAGCAGACTGCTCATCACCAGTTCCTCCACCGGCCCGATCGCGCGACCCTTCTGGATCAGCGAACCGGCGTGGTAGACCTCCGTGTGCACCAGCTGCACCGCGGCGTGCCAGCGCATGGCCGCTTCGCTGGCGAGGTCGAACTGGGGCTCGAACACCAACGGTCGAACCAAATTACGGCCGATCAGCCGTGTCACATGCGCGATCATCGCGTGCGCCTCGATGCGGATCAGCAGTTGCGGGGTGTCGACGCCGAGATCGATGCGCAACGGTACCCCCGGGCTGGAGACCAGGGAACGCATGGTGTTCGCCTGGAAGGTCGCCGACGGGTGGTGAACCGTCGCCACCCCGTTCATCGGCATGTGCACCGCGTAATAGCGGCCGCATTCCGGGATCTCGATCGAGGCAGGCACATGCAGATCGAGGTAGAGCATGCTGACGTTGCGCAGCCGGATGCCGTGCATGGTGGCGGCGAACCCGTCGGCATGGACGGGGTCCACCGTCAGCGCCAGCGGCGACAGCGCGCGTCCGATCAACCGCGTCGCCTTCGCGATGTCCTCGGTGTAGAAGATCTCGTGGGCGGTGAGCGCCGGGGGCACCCCGCGCGAACGCACCTTGCGCCGGACCGGATCGCTGGTGCGGCGGATGTCGATGAAGCCCAGGCGGGTCAACCGCGACATCTGGGCGGCTACCTCCGCGCAGGATAGGGAAGGCTAACTTTGCAGCGGGGTAACGGAATTCGCATCGGCAAGGCAAGACTCCTAAACATCAGGCTCGCTTCAGCGTAGCCAGATCTGCGCAATCCTGATACCGGTTGCGCGAAAGCGATAGGCAGGGCCGAAGCGGCTGAGTACGTTGAGGCAGACAGCCACGCACTTCCCGATGCGGGGAGTCCGGCAGGGAGGTCGGGTATGGGCAGCAACGGTGACACGGCGACTCCCGTGCTCGACCCGGCCGGGCCGTCGACGGCGGTGCGCGACCGCCTCGATGATCCGCGGATCGCCGAGGCGCTGAGCACCCTGTTGGAGCACGCGGATCTGCTCGCGGTGCTCGTCACCGGGCTTGACGGTTTCGTCCGGCGCGGCGACGACATCACCGCCAATCTGACCTCGGCGATCGGCGAGCTCCGGGGCCAGACCGGGGATCTGGGCGAACTGTCGTCGAGTCTGGCGTTGCTTTCCGGCGGCCTGGTCAACGCGGCGCCGGCGATCACCACGTTGCTGAACTCCCCGCTGACCGACCCGCGGGGCGCGGAGGTCCTCGCCGCGCTGGGCGACGCGATGGTGACGGCGCGACAGTCCGTCCCGCCGGCACCCCGAGGTCTGCGCGGACTGTGGAAGACACTGCGCGGCGCCGCCAAAGACCCCGATGTCGCCCGCGGCCTGGTGTACCTGATCGAGGTGGCAAGGGTCTTCGGTCGACGGCTGTGAGCTGTCGAGGACACGGTCACGCACAACAGAACTGGCGAACTGTCTGCTACGGAGGTCCCGCCTCCGGGGATCGAGAGGAGTTCTCATGGCATCGGTGCTGTGGTTCCAAGGAGGAGCGTGCAGTGGTAACACCATGTCGTTCCTCAACGCGGAGGAGCCCAACGTCGTCGACCTGATCGTCGATTTCGGACTGGATCTGCTGTGGCACCCGTCCCTGGGTCTCGAACTCGGACACAACGCCCAGAAAGTGTTCCGGGACTGCGCCAGCGGCGAACGGCCACTGGACATCTTCGTGTTCGAGGGCACCGTCATGGAGGCCTACGACGGCCGCGCCGACATGTTCGCCGACCGCCCGATGAAGGACTGGGTCACCGATCTGGCCGGCGCCGCCCAGATCGTCGTCGCGATCGGTGACTGCGCCTGCTGGGGCGGCATCCCGGCGATGGAGCCGAACCCGTCCGGGTCGACCGGGCTGCAGTTCCACAAACGCGAGAAGGGCGGATTCCTCGGTCCGGACTTCCGGTCCAAGATGGGGCTGCCCGTCATCAATGTGCCCGGGTGCCCGGCGCATCCGGACTGGATCACCCAGATCCTGGTGGCGCTGGCCACCGGCCGCGCCGGCGACATCACCCTCGACGACCTGCATCGCCCGGAGACGTTCTTCAAGACATTCACCCAGACCGGCTGCACCCGCGTGCAGTTCTTCGAGTACAAGCAGTCGACACTGTCGTTCGGCGAGGGCACCCGAACCGGTTGCCTGTTCTACGAATTCGGTTGCCGAGGCCCGATGACGCATTCCCCGTGCAACCGCATCCTGTGGAACCGGCAGTCCTCGAAGACCCGAGCCGGCATGCCGTGCCTGGGCTGCACCGAGCCCGAGTTCCCGCACTTCGACCTCGCGCCGGGAACACTGTTCAAGACGCAGAAGGTCAGCGGGATGATCCCCAAGGAGGTCCCCGAGGGGACCGACCATCTCACCTATATGGGCTTGGCGGCGGCCGCGCGCATCGCGGCGCCGCAGTGGTCCAAAGAAGACATGTTCGTCGTCTAGGGACCAGGAAGGACTTTCACATGTCGTCACAATTGGATCTGTTCGTCAGCCCGCTCGGCCGGGTCGAGGGTGATCTCGACGTCCGGGTGACCATCGAGGACGGCGTCGTGACCTCGGCATGGACCGAGGCGGCGATGTTCCGGGGTTTCGAAATCATCCTGCGCGGCAAGGATCCTCAGTCCGGCCTGGTGGTGTGCCCCCGTATCTGCGGCATCTGCGGTGGCAGCCACCTCTACAAGTCCGCGTACGCGCTCGACACGGCGTGGCGCACCCATATGCCGCCGAACGCGACGCTGGTCCGCAACATCTGCCAGGCCTGCGAGACCTTGCAGTCGATCCCGCGCTATTTCTACGCACTCTTCGCCATCGATCTGACCAACAAGAACTACGCGAAGTCGGCGCTTTACGACGAGGCGGTTCGCCGCTTTGCCCCTTACGTCGGGACCAGCTACCAGCCCGGTGTCGTTCTGAGCGCCAAACCCGTTGAGGTGTACGCGATCTACGGTGGGCAGTGGCCGCATTCGAGTTTCATGGTGCCCGGCGGGGTGATGTGCGCGCCGACACTCTCGGATGTCACCCGTTCGATCGCGATCCTCGAACACTGGAACGACGCCTGGCTGGAGGGTCAGTGGCTGGGCTGTTCGGTGGACCGTTGGATGGAGAACAAGACCTGGAACGACGTACTGGCCTGGGTGGACGAGAACGAGGCGCAGTACAACAGCGACTGCGGCTTCTTCATCCGCTACTGTCTCGACGTCGGTCTCGACAAATACGGTCAGGGCGTCGGCAATTACCTGGCCACCGGCACGTATTTCGAGCCGTCACTGTACCAGAACCCCACCATCGACGGTCGCAACGCGGCGCTGATCGGCCGTTCCGGGGTCTTCGCCGACGGCCGGTATTTCGAGTTCGACCAGGCCAATGTCCGCGAGGACGTCGCCCATTCCTTCTATCAGGGGGACCGCCCGCTGCACCCGTTCGACGGCGAGACCATCCCGATCGACCCGGAACAGGGCCGTAAACAGGGCAAGTACAGCTGGGCCAAGTCTCCGCGCTACGCCGTCGGCGACCTGGGCAACATTCCGCTGGAGGCGGGGCCGCTGGCGCGCCGGATGGCCGCGGCCGGACCCAACGCCGCCGCCCACCAGGACGACGATCCGCTGTTCGGCGACATCTACAACACCATCGGCCCGTCGGTGATGGTGCGCCAGCTGGCTCGCATGCACGAGGCGCCCAAGTACTACAAGTGGGCGCGGCAGTGGCTCGATGCACTGGAGCTCAAGGAGAGCTTCTACACCAAGCCGACCGAATACGCCGAGGGCAAGGGGTTCGGCTCCACCGAGGCGGCGCGCGGGTCGCTGTCGGACTGGATTGTCATCGAGGACAACAAGATCAAGAACTATCAGGTGGTGACGCCGACGGCCTGGAACATCGGTCCGCGCGACGGATCGGAGGTGTTGGGCCCGATCGAGCGGGCGCTGGTCGGATCTCCGATCGTCGACGCCGAGGATCCGGTCGAACTGGGACATGTGGCCCGTAGCTTCGACTCCTGCCTGGTCTGCACCGTGCACGCCTACGACGGCAAGACCGGCCGGGAGCTGAACAAGTTCGTGATCAACGGGATGGTGTGAGCTGCCCGCCGCAGAGACGAACGCAGGACCTGGCAACCCGGCGGCACCGCTCGAGCCGCCGGGTTGCCAGGTGCTGGTGATCGGCTGCGGCAACCTGCTGCGCGGCGACGACGGTGTGGGTCCGGTTCTGATCCGTCACCTGTGGGAACGCGGCGTCCCCGACGGCGCGAAACTGGTCGACGGCGGTACCGCCGGGATGGACGTGGCGTTCCAGATGCGGGGTGCCCACCGGGTGGTCATCATCGATGCGGCGGCCACCGGTTCGGCGCCGGGAACGACGTTTCGGGTGCCGGGAGAGGAGCTGGCCGAACTGCCGCCGCTGCAGGGCCTGCACACCCATTCGTTCCGCTGGGACCATGCGATCGCATTCGCGCGCTGGGCGCTGGGCGATGCGTGCCCCACCGACATCACGGTGTTCCTGATCGAGGTCGCCGGTGTCGACCTGGGTGCTGACCTGTCGGAGCCGGTGACCGCGGCCATGGAGGACGTCCTCGCCATCGTCGAGCGTGACTACCTGGCACCGCTGCGGCCGGCGGGCCGGCGCGAGGTTTCGGTGGAGTTCACCGCGGACGGCTATCTGCGCATCGATGCCGAGCTCGCCGCCGCGCGGTTTCCGTCCGACGCGGTGGCTGCGGTCCTGCGCGACAGCACGTTCTGGCTGATTCCACTGCGAGGCCCTCGCAGCGGGGGATTGCTGCTCAAGCAGCGGAATCCGGCGGGTGACCGCTCGGTCCTGGTCGGCGAGCTACTCAGGGAGACCCCACTTCGGGGCGTGTTTCGCGCATTCTGGGACGATGAACAGTCGGCATTGCGCGTCCCGGTTTCGGCATCCGAGGAGCGGGAACGGTGATCGCCATGTGTGAGCGTCCCCAATCCTCCCCGGCGGGTTCCTTTCCGGAGGGCCGACGGCCCACCGTGGTCCGCGCCGACAGTTCCGCCGATGAGGCCCGCACGGTCGACACCGTCGTGGTGCATGAACGCGGCCATTGGGCCGTGGACATCGTCGTGGTGTTCGACGACGGGGTGGTCCGTAAGCGGATCAGCACCCACCGCACCCGCCGGCGGGCGGATCTGGCGGCCGACCTGATCAAGCGGGCCGCGGAGCGCGACCTGAGGTGAGTCTGCTGGGAGGGCCATGACCGACACAGTTGTCGAACCGACCGAGCAGGGTGCTGCCGCACCGGTGGCACGCCCGCAGCCGCTCGGCGTGTTCGGTCTTCCGCTGGGTTTCCTGCTCATCCCCGCCGGCGACGACACCGACGCGGCTCGCGCGACGCTGCTGGCCGGACGCCTTCCCGACGCCTGGCCGGACCGGCTCACCGCGCACCGGTACGCCGTGACCGGTGACCGGGACGCGGCGCTGGCTGCGCTGGCCGGCGACGACGCGGTGACGCGCTACAACCGTTTCGTTCTCGACCCCGACTCCGCGGACCCCGAGGCGGTCCGTGCCGGCCTCGGCGAGTTCGGTGTGCTCGTCGACGTGGTGTTGTTCGCGCTCGGACGCAGCGATGCGGTCCCCGACGCGGCCGGGCTCGACGGTGAGCTTGCCGCCGCGGTGCTCGCCACCGCCGCCTCCGCGGCGGTCGCCGCGGACGCCCCGACCGACGCCGTGCGTCTGCTCGACGCGGCCGCGGACTCCGCCCAGCCGGTGAGCAGAGCGCTGGCCGGTGTCCTACTCGGTGCGGCCGCCGGGCTGTGCCGCACCGGCGACAACGCCGAGGACGACCGGACGGCGTCGGCGCGGCTGGAGCGCGCGCTGCGCCTTCTCGACGGCGCCGACGGGCTCAAGGTCACCCGCGCCGAACTGCACCTGAACGCGGCGGGCATCCTGCACGAGCAGGCGGCGCAGCAACCCGAACTGATGCCGGCGGCCATCCCGCACTACCATTCCGCGCTGCAGTTGATCCGCCGCGAGGACGCTCCGCTGTTGTGGGCCTCCGGGCACGCCGACCTGGCCACCGCGTATCTGACGATGCCGATGGTGGAGGCTTCGAGTCAGCTGCGGCTCGGCATCGCGGCACAGTCGTTGCGCCAGGCGCTGACGGTGTTCACCCGCGACGAACACCCGCAACGCTGGGCCAGCGTCCAGCTGAACCTGGCGAACTCGTTGGTCTACAGCCCTTCTCGCCACCGCCAGGAGAACCTGGTCGAGGCGGTCGAGATCTACGAGTCGGTGCTGGCGACCCGTGACCGCGACGTCGACCCGCACGGCCGGGCGCGCGTGCTGGCCAATCAGGGCAACGTGCTGGCGCACCTCGGTGTGTTCGACCAGGCGAAGGCCAGGCTCTACGAGGCGCGCTTCCTGTTCGAGGAGCACGGTGACACCGAATCGGTGCGCACGGTGCGCGCAGTGCTCGACGAGATCTCGCGCGAGGTGGCCCGATGACGGTCGTGGGCTCCGGTGCGACGGATCTCGATGTCCTGGCCGGCCGGGTCGACGCCGCAGTCGCGGCATTGGCCGACCTCGATCCGGCCGCGCAAGCCGCCGCCGAGGAACTCAAGTCCGCCCTGGAGGACATCCACCGCGCCGGACTGACGACAATCGTGGCCCGGATGCGCGCCGACGACGCGGCACGGCCGCTGCTGTTCCATCTGGTGGACGACCCCGTGGTGCGGATGCTGCTGTCGCTGCACGGCATCATCCGGCCCGATCCGGTCACGTTGGCCGAGCGGGCGCTCAGTGGCGTCCGCCCGCAGTTGCACAGCCATGGCGGCGATGTGACGCTGGTGCGGATCGTCGACCGCGTGGCGTTCGTCGAGCTCCACGGTGCGTGCAACGGCTGTTCGATGGCGGCGGTCACGCTTCGTGAACTCGTCGAATCTGCTCTTTTGCAGGGTGTTTCGTCGCTGTCGGCGGTCGAGGTGGTGGCCGACAGGCCCAGCCCGACCCTGATACCGGTCGAGGCGCTGCGGATGCCACCGAGACCACACGCCGACGGCTGGGTCGATGTGGGTCGCGTCGACGAACTCGCCGTCGACGCCCTCACAGCGTGTGACCATGGCGTCATCGTGGTCAGCCTGGGCCAGCGACTGTCCGCCTACCGTAACGAATGTGCGCATGAGGCGCTGCCGCTCGATGAGGCGATCATCGACACCACCGCCGGTACGTTGACCTGTCCATGGCACGGCTTCTGTTACGACGCGGCCTCCGGCGAGTGCCTGTCGGCACCGGGCGTGCAACTGGAGCAGCTGCCGTTGCGGATCGATGACGGGGATGTCTGGGTTCGGACCGGTCGATGAGCCGTTACACGGTGCGGCATACCATCGCCGGCCGCCCGGCCGGCAAGAGCGCCACCACTCTTGCCGACGATCACAGCGGTGGCTGGCGGCCGCTACGCTGGCTCGGCGCTCCGGCCCCGGGTGGCCTGGCGTTGCCGCAGGCGTCGCCAAGCATGGCGTGGATGTACTCACCGCGCGGGGTTTTCGTCGACGACCGGCATGTCGTCGTCGCCGACTCCGGCAACCATCGCGTGCTGATCTGGCACGGTTTTCCGGACACCGACGAGCAGAGCGCCGATGTGGTGCTGGGGCAACCGGACGGGTTTACGGAGGGCCGCGCGGCGGGGGGCCGCGGCCCCGAGCGTGGGATGAACCTGCCGACCGGGGTCGCGATCGTCGGCGGCCGGCTGATCGTGGCCGACGCGTGGCACCATCGACTTCTGATCTGGGACGAGGTGCCGCAGTCCGACGATGTGGCGCCGGATGTGGTGCTCGGCCAACGCGACGCCCGCTCGGTCGAGCCCAACGCCGGGGCACCGTGTTCGGCGCGAAGCTTCTACTGGCCGTTCGGGTTCGCGATGCTCGGAGGTCGGTTCTGGGTCGCTGACACCGGCAACCGCCGAGTGCTCGGATGGACGGGCGGCATCCCGGAGCCGGGGTTGCCCGCCGATATCGTGCTCGGTCAGCCGTCGGCGTGTGCCCGCGAGGAGAACCGCGGCGGACCGGTGGGTCCGGCGAGCTTCCGGTGGCCGCACGCGATCGCCGGGACGTCGGAACGGCTGCTGATCGCCGATGCCGGAGATCATCGAGTGCTCGGCTGGTCACCGCACCCGATGGGCGATATCCCCGCCGATTCCGTTCTGGGACAGCATGATTTCCTGACCGCCGAGGAGTGGCCGTACGGCCCGCACACCGGCGACCGGTTCCGATTCCCGTACGCCGTCGACCTCGACGATGGTCGCCTCGTCGTCGCCGATACCGCCAACAATCGGATCCTGGTGTGGGACGGCGTGCCGGACGAGGCACTCGGTGGTCGGCCGGCCGACCACGTGCTGGCCCAGCCGGACTTCGGATCCAATGGGGAGAACCGATGGGCGCTGGTCGGTCATGACACGCTCTGCTGGCCCTATGGGGTGAGCCTGCACGGCAACCTGCTTGCGGTCGCCGATTCGGGAAACAACCGCGTCATGGTGTGGCGGCGATCGTGAGACCGCGCATCGTTCAGGACGACGGTCAGGTCGGGTTCCACTGGACGACGGCCGACGGTGCGCCTACCACGTTGAGCGCACTGGTGGCCGCGGACGACGAGCCGGACCGATTGGCGGCGACGCATCTGTCCGCGCTCGACGACGCTCTGATCGACGCGGCGCGGCGGTTCGGCGAGTTGCTGGGTGGCGGTCGTCGCCCGGAGGCGCAGGACCGTGCGGATCTGGCCGAGCTGTATCGCAACCTCGACCGTGCGTGCCTGGACTATGCGCGGGCGGTCGATCATCGGGGACTGTCACCGGATGCGCGGGCCGGCAAGATCATCGGCACGGCGGTGTTGATGTCGATTCTGGCGCGTCACGCACTGGACATGCTGGGACCCGCGCCGTTGGACGGTGTCCTCGACGATCCGACGCTCGGTGTCGTCGGTGGCTACGGCGAGATGGTCCAGGTCGATCCGGCGCGGCCGTGGAAGGGCGGACGCTGGGTGGTCCGCACCGAATCGGGCGCCCGATTGCCGTTGACGTTGTCGATGCTGCTCTACGACAGCTCGGGCACCAACAAGGACGCCGCGCGCGGTGAGCACTGCGAGGCCATGCGGCGGGTGATCGCGGCTGCGGGACAGGCGGGATCGGACCCCTATGACGTTGCGTGCGCATTGGACTGGTTGCTCTACGACTGGCTGATGGCCCATCGCGACGGTCCCGACAGTGCCGAGATCGTCTTCCCCAAAGGCCGGGAGGGTGATGCCGCGGTGGTGGTGGCAGCTGCCGCGGCGTCGGTCACCGCTCGGGCGAGCTTCGACCCGGCCCTGGCGTGCTGAGCCGCCCGGCGCTGGTGGGATCGGTCCCCGGAGCTGCGCCTCAGGCCGGCGTCAGGGTGACGTTGTGCAGCGCGACGGCGACATCGGTGGGGAGGATGTCGACGAACGTCGGAGCGTCCCGCAGTGCCGCACCCGTTCCGAGAATGTTCGCCGGATACGTTGGCGCACAGGGAAAGTTGCTGCACCGGAACCAACGTCCGGGCGGGCTCTGGTAGGGCTGCATGCTGGGGGACTGGTCGACCCGGTAGCGGCCGGGCGGGATGAAGGTGGTCGCCCATCCGTCACGCGGTTGGGTGGTGATGCCGAAGACGCCGTTGCTCCCATAGGGGGCCGCAACCGCGGGTGCCGCGGGCAGCGCGCTGCCCAGCAGAGCGCATGTCGCGGCTGCCGCGAGAGCCGTCGGTCGGCGGTTGGCACGAGTCATGACCCGAGGCTAGCCGGTGCGCAACGGTGACGGCGCACAAGAGCCGCAACGCGTCGACTTCCGTCGTCAGTAGTTGTCGGTGGGTGCTGCTTGGATGGAGCTATGTCCGCGAGGGTCCCGTCCGGTTCCGGCACTGGTGGTGTGGTCCGTGAGTCTGATCGACTCGAGGTGTTTTTCGACGAGTTGGCGGAATTGGCGGGTCAACGCAACGCTATCGACGGACGTATCGCGCAGATCGCCGCCGAGATTGACGATGCAGGTTTGTGGGCGATCACCAGTGTGCGGTCGATGGAGGGGCTGATCGCGTGGAAGCTGGGCACCTCGTTTCGTAACGCCGAGACCATCGTGGCGGTGGCGCGTCGGTCGGAGGAGTTCCCGCGCTGTGTGAGGGATTTGCGGGAGGGACGGCTGTCGTTGGATCAGGTCGGCGTGATCGCCGAGCGCGCGGGGGCGGGCTCTGATGAGCATTACGCGGAGTTGGCTGCACATGCGACGGTGGCCCAGCTGCGCACCGCGGTCAAGCAGGAACCCCGCCCCGAACCGGGTGATTCGGAATCCGGGTCCGGGTCTGATGCCGAATGCGAGCCCGCGGCTGGGCCTGCACCGCGGGCGTCGATCAGTAAGAGCAGCGATGAGCAGTACACCTACTGGCGGATCGCGCTGCCCCATGATGAGGCAGCGACGTTCGAGGCGGCGCTGCGGTCTCATCACGAGGCGCTGGTTGGGCAGTGGAAACGCGACCACAACATCGCCGACCTGGACGTCGACGACATCGAGCCCGCCTGTCACGGAGCGGGTGTCGGGCCGGCGCCGCTACCCGACACGGTGGCGGCGTTCTGGGCACTGGTGAACGCCGGCTGGGATGCCGAGGCTGTCCGGCGTCCGCATGGGCAGCACACCACGGTGGTGATGCATGTCGATGTCAGGGACAAGATCGCTGCCCTGCATCTGGGGCCGGCGCTGTCCGCTGGTGAGCGCCGGTATCTGTCGTGTGACGCGACGTGCGAGGTGTGGTTCGAACGCCACGGGCAGGTCATCGGATCCGGCCGCACGACCCGCACGATCAGCCGCCGGTTGCGCCGGGTGCTGGAGCGCCGAGACCGCACGTGTGTGGTGCCCGGATGTGGGGCGACACGTGGGTTGCATGCTCATCACATCCACCATTGGGAAGACGGTGGATTGACCGAGTTGGACAACCTGGTCCTGCTCTGTCCCCATCACCACCGGCTGCATCACCGGGGCGTCATCACCATCACCGGGCCCGCGGACCGGCTTCGGGTGACCGACAGCGTCGGTGCTGAACTGAAGGCGGGGTCATTGGCGCGTCCCCCATCCAAGGCCCCGCTCGCGGTCCCGCCATATCGCGGACCGTCCGGGGAACGCGCCCAATGGAAGTGGTACACACCCTTCCGGCCCCCGCCGCCGACCACCAACTAGATCTCCGCGACCTCTGGGTGGACGCCTAGAGTCTGCGCAGTCATCGGTGCGACGAGCGAACTTCCTGAGCCGTTGGACGTGACGCTAGGGTGAGCTCATGCGAGTGGGAGTGCTGGGCGCCAGGGGCAAGGTGGGCGCGACGATGGTGGCGGCCGTCGAGGCCGCCGAGGACCTGACTTTCACGACCGGTGTCGACGCCGGCGACTCGCTGTCCACACTCGTGGACAGCGACACCGAGGTCGTCATCGATTTCACCCACCCCAGCGTCGTCATGGAGAATCTGAAGTTCCTGATCGACAACGGAATTCATGCGGTCGTCGGGACCACCGGCTTCACCGAGGAGCGACTCGAGCAGGTGCGGGGCTGGCTGGTGGCCAAGCCCGAGGTGTCGGTGCTGATCGCCCCGAACTTCGCGATCGGCGCCGTGTTGTTGATGCACTTCGCGCAGCAGGCCGCCAAGCACTTCGAGTCGGTGGAGGTGATCGAGCTCCATCACCCGCACAAGGCCGATGCGCCCTCGGGTACCGCCGAGCGCACCGCACGTCTGATCGCCGAGGCCCGAAAAGGGATGCCGGCCAACCCCGATGCGACCAGCACCGGCCTTCCTGGAGCCCGCGGCGCCGATGTGGATGGTGTCCCGGTGCACTCGGTGCGGCTCGCCGGGCTGGTGGCCCATCAGGAGGTGCTGTTCGGCACGCAGGGGGAGACGCTGACGATCCGGCACGACAGCATGGACCGCACCTCGTTTGTGCCCGGGGTGCTGTTGGCGGTCCGCAGGGTCGGCGAACGTCCCGGACTGACGATCGGCATCGAGCCCCTGCTCGACCTGGCATGAGCGAGGGAGCGCGTGCACTGCGCATCCAACTGATGATCGGCTTCATGTGCGCGGCGCTCCTCGTCTACTTCGCGCTGCTGGGCCGCACCGCGCTGCTGCTCGTCGAATCCGGGGAGCCGGCCGCCATCGGGCTGGGTGCGGCCATCGTGATCATGCCGATCATCGGTATCTGGGTGATGGTCGCGACGCTGAAAGCCGGTCTGGCGCATCAGCGTCTGGGCCGGCTGGCACGCGAGCAGGGCATGGAGCTCGATGTCGGGCAGTTGCCGAGACGGCGGTCGGGACGTATCGAGCGCGATGCCGCCGACGCGCTGTTCGCCACGGTGCGGAACGAACTCCAGGCCGACCCGGACAACTGGGTACGTTGGTACCGCCTGGCCCGGGCCTACGATTATGCCGGCGACCGCAGCCGGGCCCGGGAGACCATGAAGAAGGCCGTGCAGATGCACGAGGCGGCGCGGTGAGCGCGACGCTGCTCGTCGTTCACCACACCCCGTCGCCGGGGACGCGGGATCTGCTCGAAGCGGTCGTGGCCGGGGCCCGGGATCCTGACATCGAGGGCGTGAACGTCTCGATTGTTCCGGCGCTGGCCGCCACCCTGCCGGACATGCTCGCCGCCGATGGTTATCTCTTCGGCACCACGGCGAACTTCGGATACATGTCCGGTGCGCTGAAGCACTTCTTCGACACCATCTATTACCCGAGTCTCGACCATGTTGCCGGCCGGCCGTACGGACTGTGGGTGCACGGCAACGACGACACCGTCGGCGCGGTCAACTCCGTCGACAGGCTGGCCTCCGGTCTGGGACTTGTGCGCGTCGCCGATCCGCTGACCGTCACCGGTGGTATCGATGCCGCGGTTCGCTCGCGCGCCCACGAACTGGGCGGCACACTTGCTGCGACGCTGATGGTCTGACGAAGGAGTGGAATGCCCGGTATCGCAGAGATCGCGCTCGCCGGCGCCCCGATCGCCGGTGGTGCGTTGCTGGGGTTGGCTGCCGGCAACATCAAACCACCCGACATCCACTCGATGATCACCAAGGACATGGACCTGCTCGAGCGCATCCCCGAGGACCAGGTGCAGCGGCGCGCCGAGTTGCAGCGCGTCATCGACCTGCGCATCGACGATCTGATCGCCGCAGTGCACAAGAACCGCGAGTTGCGTGAGCTGGCGTCGTCGTATCAGGGCAACTGGCGCGACGTGGTGGTGTTCATCTGCGCAGTGCTGTTCACCATCGTGTGGTGGAACATCGATCACCAGCGCACCAACTGGCTGGTGATGTTCATCGTGCTGATCGTGTTGTCGATCCTCGCCGGTGTGTACGCCGCGCGCGGCATTCTGCGTGGACTGCAGACCTACCTGCGGTCACGTCGGCGCCGGGAGCGGCACCGCAAGTAGCGGTTGCTCCGCAGGTCTCAGGAGTGGCTCCCGGGGTCTCAGGAGTGGCCCGGGGTGTCAGCAGTGGCTCCCGGGGTCTCAGTAGTGGCCCGGGGTGTCAGGAGTGGCCCGGGGTGTCAGTAGTGGTAGGTGTCCGAGGGCGCCGGGATGTGCACGGGATCGTCGACGTCGTCGAACTCGGAGGACTCCAGATCGTACGCACGTGCCAGGTCGAGAATTTTGTTCGCCCGGGCGATCCGGGGCAGGTCCGAACCGTTGCGGATCTCACCGCCGTCGCGTTCGAACTCGACCAGAAACTCCTTGGCCCAGCTGATCTCCTCGACCGAGGGGGAAAGGCCTTCGTTGACGGTCGGGCACTGATCGGGCGTCAAGCAGATCTTGCCGGTCATGCCGAACTCGGCCGAGACCGCGGTCGCCTCGCTGAGTCGCAGCGCGCTGGATCCGACAGTGGGGCCGTCGATGGCGCTCGGTAGATGCGCCGCCTTCGCCGCGATCGTGAAACGTGAGCGGGCGTAGGCCAGGGTGGTCGGATTGTCCCCGAAACCGGTGTCGCGACGAAAATCTCCGATGCCGAAGGCCAACCGGAATGTGCCCTTCGCCGAGGCGATCTCGGTGATGCGCTCCAATCCGCGCGCGGTCTCCACCAGGGCGACGATCGGCACGTTCGGCAGCCGCTTGGCGGTCTCGGTGACGTGGTCCACCGATTCCACCATTGCCAGCATCACGCCGCCCACCGAGCTGCCGGCCAGCATCTCCAGATCACCGGCCCACCAGTCGGTGCCGAAACCGTTGACGCGCACCCAGTCGTCGTGCCCGTCGGAGAGCCAACGCGTGACATTCTCGCGGGCCTTCACCTTGTCCTTCGGCGCCACCGCGTCCTCGATGTCGAGGACCACGATGTCGGCTCTGGACTCCGAGGCCGGTCCGAAGCGTTCGAATTGCGCACCGTTGACGAGCAGCCAGCTGCGGGCCAGGACGGGATCGATCCGTCTGCCGTGCTCGCCGAAAGCCGATTCGCTGAACGTATGGTCATACACGCTGCTCACCCTAGGTGAGCGGCGAAGAAGGAGCGCATCGCGTCCCAGTGGCGCCGCGCCGCGGGCTCGTCGTAGGGGCCGTTGTCGGGTACCGCGAACCCGTGGAACGCCGAGTACCACTCGATGGTGTGCTCGACGCCCGCAGCCGACAGCGCCTTCTCCAGCCGTTCGCCGTCCTCGGTGGTGAACGACCGATCGTTGTGCGCCGCTCCGACGTACACTGCTGCCCGCATGTTCTCGGCGAGCAGGTGGGGACTGGTGGCGTCCTCGGTGGCCAGACCACCACCGTGGAAGGACATCGCCGCCGCGACCCGATCGGGAACGCGGCCTGCCACCACCAGCGAGGTCCGCCCGCCCATGCAGTACCCGGTGGTGCCGAACGACGTGCCGCGCACTTCGGGGCGTGCTGTCAGATAGTCGAAGAACGCGGTGGCGTCGGAGGCCATGACGTCGGGGGTGATCATCGAGATCATGGCGAACAGCCGGGCGCGCTCGCGCTCATCCTCGAAGACGGTGGTCATGTCGAACGGAGCCCAGTCGCCGTCGCGGTAGTACACGTCGGGCACCAGGACCGCGTAGCCGTAGCCGGCGAGCCTGTCGGCCATGGCGCGGAACGTGGGGCGAACACCCCCGGCGTCGGGATACATCACCACGGCGGGCCACGGTCCGCCGGAGTCCGGGGTGTGCAGGCTGACCGGGCAGGCGCCGTCAGCGGTTGTCACGGTGTCGGTGATCCTCGGCATGGGTCCGTTCTACTCCCACCGTGTGCACGTAAGCTGAGCGCGTGCCGATCGCCACCCCGTACGAAGATCTGTTGCGTCTGGTGCTCGCGACCGGAACCGCGAAATCCGACCGCACCGGCACCGGCACCCGCAGTCTGTTCGGTCATCAGATGCGCTATGACCTCACCGCCGGTTTCCCGCTGATCACCACCAAGAAGGTGCACACCAAGTCGATCGTCTACGAGCTGCTCTGGTTCCTGCGCGGCGAGTCCAATGTCACATGGCTGCAGCAGCACGGCGTCACGATCTGGGACGAGTGGGCTTCTCCGACAGGCGATCTCGGCCCGATCTACGGGGTGCAGTGGCGGTCGTGGCCGACGCCGTCGGGTGCGCACATCGATCAGATCAGCGCGGCGCTGGAGTTGCTGCGGCGCGATCCCGACTCGCGCCGCAACATCGTCTCGGCCTGGAACGTCGGTGACATTCCGCAGATGGCGTTGCCGCCGTGCCACGCCTTCTTCCAGTTCTACGTCGCCGACGGCCGGTTGTCCTGCCAGCTGTACCAGCGCAGCGCCGATCTGTTCCTCGGGGTGCCGTTCAACATCGCCAGCTACGCGCTGCTCACCCACATGATGGCGGCCCAGGCTGGTCTGGGTGTCGGCGAGTTCGTCTGGACCGGCGGGGATTGTCATATCTACGACAACCACGTCGACCAGGTCACCGAGCAGCTTTCCCGCGATCCGCGACCCTATCCGGAACTCGTTCTCGCGCCGCGGGATTCGATCTTCGATTACACCTACGAGGATGTTGTGATCAACAACTATGACCCGCACCCGGCGATCAAGGCGCCGGTGGCGGTATGAGGACTGCTTGCAGGTCCGAATTGACGGTCCAGAGGACTGCTTGCAGGTCCGAATTGACGGTCCAGAGGACTGCTTGCAGGTCCGAATTGACGGTCCAGAGGACTGCTTGCAGGTCCGAATCGACGGTCCAGAGGACTGCTTGCAGGTCCGAATCGACGGTCCAGAGGACTGCTTGCAGGTCCGAATCGTGACCGTCGCCGAACTCACCATGATCTGGGCGCAGTCCAGTTCCGGGGTTATCGGCCGGGGCAACGCGATCCCGTGGCGGGTGCCCGAGGACATGGCGCGCTTCAAAGAGCTCACCATGGGGCACACCGTCATCATGGGGCGGCTGACCTGGGAGTCGCTGCCCGCGAAGTTCCGTCCGCTGCCCGGCCGCAGAAGCGTGGTGGTGACCCGTCAGCCCGGCTACCGGGCCGAGGGAGCCGAGGTGGTGACCGCACTGGAGGACGCGCCGCTGGACGACGCCTGGGTGATCGGGGGCTCCCAGATCTATGGGCTGGCCATGCCGCTGGCGACGCGCTGCGAAATCACCGAAGTCGACGTCGACCTGCGCAGAGAGGATGACGACGCGCTCGCGCCGGTTCTCGACGAGGCTTGGGTCGGCACCGAAGGGGAGTGGCGGGACAGTTCGTCGGGTCTGCGCTACCGGTTCTACAGCTTCGTCCGTAAGTAGGCGCGGCACCGCCGGCCAGCGGCAGCGACGACGCGGTGCGAACGCCCTGTCGGTGCGATGGGCGACGATGTCGTGATGGCCTCCTCTCTCCGTGGCGCGGTGCTGACCGCTGCACAGGCCCGCCGGACCGCCGTCGCCGCTCAGGGCTTCCACGAGCCCAGACCTGCCGGCCCGGTGACCCGCGCCCACCTGAAGCGGTTGATCGCGCGGCTACAGGTGCTGCAGCTGGATTCGGTGTCGGTGTCCGTTCGCGCCCACTACGCGCCGGTGTTCAGCCGGCTGGGACCCTATGACCGCGGTCTGCTCGACCGCGCCGCGTGGAGCCATTCGGCGCGGTCGCCGCGGCTGCTTGTCGAGTACTGGGCGCACGAGGCGGCGCTGATGTCGGTCGACGACTGGCCGCTGCTGCGCTGGCGGATGCGCGAGTATCAGCACGGCCGGTGGGGTGTGGAGATCGTCAAACGCAACCGCAGTCTCGCCGAGTCCGTGGTGGACGCCGTCTCCGTGCTGGGGCCGGCGACGGCGGGTCAGATCGAGGCCTATCTGGAGTCGGAGCCGCGGGGTCGCAAGGGTCCGTGGTGGGATCGCAGCGACACCAAATGGGTGGCCGAGGCGCTGTGGTCGGCCGGGGTGCTCACGACGGCGACCCGGGTCGGGTTCGCGCGCCATTACGACCTCACCGAGCGGGTGCTGCCGGCCGATGTCGTGGACCGTGAGGTCGAGGAGGCAGACGCCGTCCGGGAACTGACGTTGCGGGCGGCCGGCGCGTTGGGGGTGGCCACCGAGGCCGATCTCAGGGATTACTTCCGCCTCGGTGCCCGCCAGATCAAACCCGCCATCGCCGATCTCGTCGCCGCCGGCGAGCTGGAACCGGTGCAGGTCGACGGATGGCCGGCGCAGGCATACCTGCGCGCCGGGCAGGTCGTGCCGCGGCGGGACCGTGGAACCGCTCTGCTGTGCCCGTTCGATCCGCTGGTTTTCTTCCGGCCCCGCGTCGAGCGGCTGTTCGGCGGTTTCCACTATCGCATCGAGATCTACACCCCGGCGGCCAAGCGACGATTCGGCTACTACGTGTGGCCTTTCCTGCTCGACGGCGATCTGGTCGGCCGCGTCGATCTCAAAGCCGACCGGTCCTCGGGCGTCCTGCAGGTGCTCGGCGCGTTCGCCGAGGACGGGCGGGACCGGGTCCGTGTCGCGTCGGCGCTCGCCGCCGAGTTGCGATCGATGGCCGGTTGGTTGGGTCTGACGGAGGTGGCCCTAGGACCGCGCGGTGATCTGGTGGCGGAGCTGGGCTCGGCCTTGGTTAGCTGAGCGCATGGATTTTCTGCGCACCCCTGACGAGCGCTTCGCCGACCTGCCCGATTTCCCGTTCGCACCGCACTATGTAGACGTCGACGGACTGCGTGTGCATTACCTCGACGAGGGCCCGCCCGACGGGGAGGTGGTGCTGCTTCTGCACGGCGAGCCGTCGTGGAGCTACCTGTACCGCCGGATGATCCCGGTCCTGGTCGGGGCGGGACTACGGGCTGTTGCCATCGACCTGGTGGGGTTCGGCCGCAGCGACAAGCCGACCCGGCGGGAGGATTACACCTACCAGGCGCATGTGGACTGGACCTGGGCCGCGGTCGAGGCGATCGGTCTGGAGGCGATGACGTTGGTATGCCAGGACTGGGGCGGGCTGATCGGGTTGCGATTGGTCGGCGAGCATCCGGAGCGATTCACCCGGGTGGTGGCGGCCAACACCACCCTGCCGACCGGTGACCAACAGCCGGGTGAGGCGTTTCTGGCCTGGCAGCGGTTCAGTCAGGAAAGTCCGGACTTTCCGGTCGGCAAGATCATCAACGGGGGGTGCGTCTCGACGCTGTCTGCGGAGGTGATCGCCGCCTACGACGCGCCGTTCCCCGACGACACCTTCAAGGCCGGCGCGCGTCAGTTTCCCACGCTGGTGCCGATCAGCCCGGATGATCCGGCCGCTCCGGCGAACCGCGCGGCCTGGGAGGGACTGCGCGGATTCGACAAGCCGTTCCTGTGCGCGTTCTCCGATTCCGATCCGATCACCGAGGGCGGCGACGTGCCGCTGCGCCGGCTCATCCCGGGTGCGCAGGGGCAACCGGGCGTGACCATCGCCGGTGGGGGACACTTTCTGCAGGAGGACAAGGGTCGCGAGCTTGCGGCCGTCGTGGTGGATTTCGTCGCCGCCAATCCGGCATAGACGCTCTGTGCAGGCGATGCCGGACCCCACGACGTACGGGCGCCCCCTCTTGAGGTGACGGCTGCACGCCGGATCGTGGGAGTCAGTGTGTCTGAGTGGTGGTGGCGGCGGTGGGGACGGTCAGACCATTTCGACTGGTTCAGCGCGTACCTGCGGGACCGGGGGCTGCAGACCCCGTGGCGGTGGGGAACCTTCGCCTTCACCGTGTTCGTCGGCGCGGTACCGGTCATGACGCTGGCGAGCCCGGAAGGTCCCAGCGGAGCGGGGACCGGGGTGGCCGTCGCGGCCTCCGTGGCCGGGTTCATGGCATCGACGTTGTGGTTGTTCCGCTGGCCCACCCGCTCTCAATCGCTCGTATATGCCGGGATCTGTACCGCGTGCATCGCGGTGGGCTGCCTGGTGATGCCCAACCCGTACGGCGGACTGATGGGGTGCACGGTGTTCGCCGCGATCGGCGGTTTCCTCGCCTACTTCCACGCGTTCGCGCACGTTCTGCTGAACTTCGCTTTCGCGGCGGCCTGTGCGGCAGTGTCAGCGGCCCGGATGTTCGGCGAGACGGGGGATCTCGCCATCGTCACGGCTTCGGCACTGATCGTCCTCGGCCTGAACCTCGGTGTGCCGTTCGGCGTGCATTCCCTGGTACATACGCTGCACACCGATCTGCGCAACTCCGACCGTGATCCGCTCACCGGTCTGCTGAACCGGAGGTCGTTCTACAACTCGGTGTATGACCTGCTGTCGGCGCGGCGGCAGATCAACACCAACATCAACGTGACGATGGTCGATCTGGACGACTTCAAGGGTCTCAACGACAGTCGTGGCCACGCCGCCGGCGACGCGGCCCTGGTCGACGTCGCGGCGGTACTGCAACGCAGTGGCGCAGGCTCGGTGCTCGCCCGGCTCGGCGGCGAGGAGTTTGTGGTCGCCGACGCCGACACCGCATCGGGGCATGCACTGACCGCCGAGCGCATCCGCCAGGGCATCGCCGCGACGCCGTTCGAGATCACGGCCAGTCTCGGTATCTGCACCGCCACCGTCGCGGCCGGCGTCGAGGTGGAACATCCGCAGTTCATCGAGCGGTTGATCCGTGAGGCAGACGCGGCGATGTATGCCGCCAAGCGCGCGGGCGGGGACCGCGTTCTGCATCGCTATCTGGATCAGGGCGGGTCCGGACGGCGCTAGGGCGCGGGCCGGCAACGATCCCGGCCTTTTGCGCCGACACCGGGAAACCCCGACCTCGCGACGCAGGGGCCGCTCGGGTGTGCGCGTTAGGCTCAGCCGATGGCCGAGATCGCGTCGCTGCGAGTGCAGCTCATCGCCAAGACCGAGTTCACCGCGCCGCCGGACGTGCCGTGGAGCACCGATGCCGACGGCGGCGCCGCGCTGGTCGAGTTCGCCGGCCGCGCCTGCTATCAGAGTTGGTCGAAGCCCAACCCGCGCACCGCGAGCAACGCCGCATATCTGCGCCACATCATCGACGTGGGCCATTTCTCCGTGCTCGAGCATGCCTCGGTGTCGTTATACATCACCGGAATCTCGCGATCGTGCACCCATGAGCTGATCCGGCACCGGCACTTCTCCTACTCGCAGCTGTCACAGCGCTATGTGCCGGAGCACGATTCGCAGGTGGTGCCGCCGCCCGGGATCGAGGACGACCCCGAACTGCTGGACATCTTTCGCGACGCCGTCGACGCCGGCCGTGCCGCCTACACCGAACTGCTGACCCGGCTGGAATCCAGGTTGGCAACTCAGCCGAACGCCACGCTGCGGCGTAAACAGGCTCGCCAGGCGGCCCGCGCGGTACTGCCGAACGCGACCGAGACCCGGATCGTGGTCACCGGCAACTATCGGGCGTGGCGGCACTTCATCGCGATGCGCGCCAGCGAACACGCAGACCTGGAGATCCGTCGACTTGCCATCGAATGCCTGCGCCAACTCGCCGACGTCGCACCACAGGTGTTCTCCGACTTCGAGATCGCGGTGCTGGCCGATGGAACCGAGGTGGCGACCAGTCCGTTGGCAACCGAAGTCTGACCCGTCAGGCATTCGTGACCCGCGCTGGTGACCAGGTAATCTAGGTGCCCGTGAGTACCAGCGGATTCGATGCCCCGGCCCGGTTGGGCACTCTGTTGACCGCTATGGTTACTCCGTTCAAGCCGGACGGTTCGTTGGACACCGACGCTGCCGCGCAGCTGGCCCACCGCCTGGTCGACGCCGGTTGTGACGGGCTCGTGGTGTCGGGCACCACGGGCGAATCGCCGACCACCACCGACGATGAGAAGCTGCTGCTGCTGCGGACGGTCCTGGAGGCGGTCGGCGACCGGGCGCGGATCATCGCCGGCGCCGGTACCTACGACACGGCGCACACGGTGCGACTGGCGCAGGCCAGTGCGGCCGAGGGGGCGCACGGGCTGCTGATCGTCACCCCGTATTACTCGCGCCCTCCGCAAGCGGGCCTGCTGGCGCACTTCACCACGGTGGCGGACGCCACCGATCTGCCGCTGATCCTCTACGACATCCCGCCGCGCTCGGTGGTGCCGATCGAGTGGCAGACGATCCGCGAGCTGGCCGCCCACCCCAACATCGTCGCCATCAAGGACGCCAAAGGTGACCTGCACGGTGGCGGGCAGATCATCGCCGAGACCGGGCTGGCGTACTACTCGGGAGACGATGCGCTGAACCTGCCGTGGCTGACGATGGGCGCCGTCGGTCTGATCAGCGTGTGGGGTCACCTGGCCGCCGGTCAGTTGCGAGACATGGTGACCGCATTCGCCTCTGGCGACGTGGCGACCGCCCGCAAGATCTGCGTGACGCTCGGACCGCTGGCACAGGCGCAGTCGCGCCTCGGCGGGGTGACGTTGTCGAAGGCCGGCTTACGCCTGCAGGGCTTCGACGCGGGTGAACCACGGCTGCCGCAGATTCCCGTCACGGCGGAGGAGCGCGAGGCGCTGGCCGCCGACATGCGCGCGGCCGGGGTGTTGCGCTAGTGATCTCCGAGTTGACTGCGCCGGGGCCGCTGGCTCCCGGCGGTCTGCGGGTGACCGCCCTGGGTGGTATTGGCGAGATCGGCCGCAACATGACCGTTTTCGAGCATTTGGGCCGGCTGCTGGTCGTGGACTGCGGGGTGTTGTTCCCGACCCATGACGAACCCGGCGTCGATCTGATCCTGCCGGATCTACGCCACGTCGAGGGCCGCCTCGACGATATCGAAGCGCTGGTGGTCACCCACGCTCACGAGGACCACATCGGTGCGATCCCGTTCCTGCTCAAGCAGCGGCCGGACATCCCGATCGTCGGCTCGAAGTTCACTCTCGCTCTGGTGGCCGCGAAGTGCCGGGAGCATCGTCTCTCCCCGAAGTTCGTCGAGGTCGCCGAGGGGCAGAAGAGCACCCACGGCGTGTTCGAGTGCCAGTACTTCGCGGTCAACCATTCCATCCCCGGGTGCCTGGCGATCGGCATCCACACCGGTGCCGGCACCGTGCTGCACACCGGTGACATCAAACTCGACCAATTGCCCCCGGACGGCAGGCCCACGGATCTGCCCGGCATGTCCCGTCTCGGTGACGCCGGTGTCGACCTGTTTCTCTGCGATTCGACGAATTCGGAGATTCCGGGTGTCGGCCCCTCCGAGAGCGAGGTCGGGCCGGCGCTGCACCGGCTGATGCGCGGAGCCGACGGCCGGGTGATCGTGGCGTGCTTCGCCTCCAACGTCGATCGCGTGCAGTCGATCATCGACGCCGCCGTGGCATTGGGGCGGCGGGTCTCCTTCGTGGGGCGCTCGATGGTGCGCAACATGGGCATCGCCCGCGACCTGGGCTATCTGAAGGTCGCCGACGAGGACGTCCTCGACATCGCGGCGGCCGAGATGATGCCCGCCGACCGGGTGGTGCTCATCACCACCGGGACGCAGGGCGAACCGATGGCGGCATTGTCTCGGATGTCGCGTGGCGAGCACCGCAGCATCACCCTGACGGCAGGTGACCTGATCATTCTGTCGTCCTCGCTGATCCCCGGGAACGAGGAAGCGGTTTACGGTGTGATGGATGCGCTGGCCAAGATCGGCGCTCGCGTGGTCACCAATGCTCAAGCGCGCGTGCATGTTTCGGGTCATGCCTACGCCGGGGAACTGCTCTTTCTGTACAACGGGGTGCGTCCGCGCAATGTCATGCCCGTGCACGGGACCTGGCGGATGTTGCGCGCCAACGCAGCGCTGGCGGCCAGCACCGGTGTGCCGCAGGAGAACGTCGTGCTCGCCGAGAACGGGGTGAGCGTCGACCTGGTGGCGGGCCGGGCCGGCATCGCCGGCGCCGTACCGGTCGGCAAGATGTTCGTCGACGGACTGATCACCGGCGACGTCGGTGACGCCACCCTGGGGGAGCGTCTCATCCTGTCGTCGGGCTTTGTCGCCGTCACGGTGATCGTGCGCCGCGGCAGCGGGAAGGTGGCCGCGCCGGCGCATCTGCAGTCCCGCGGATTCTCCGAGGACCCCAAGGCTCTCGAGCCGGTGGCCAGGCGGGTCGAGGCAGAGCTGGAGCACCTGGCTTCGCAAAACGTCACCGACCCCACCCGCATCGCTCAGGCGGTGCGACGCACCGTGGGCAAGTGGGTCGGAGAGACCTACCGCCGGCAGCCGATGATCGTGCCGACGGTCATCGAGATCTGAGTCCGGGGCGGCGTGTTCCCGCTGGCGCGGCCGACGCCACGCGTGCCGCGCCGGCCGCTGAGCTTTGCTGGAAATGTGGTACCTCGTATTATGCACGGCAGAATGGGGCCCGCAAGACTCTGCGGTGGTGATCTTCCGGCTTCGAAATAGTGTTTGCCGTCAATTTCACATCAGAGTCGTGGCCGGTCTTGCCCGGGCAGGACGCGGTGATTTTTGACTGATCAATGAGATTGTGCCCGTGCGGCCGCATGGCGTCTGGTTCATCTGGTCGGCGGCCCGCTGCGTAGCTCGGACGACGCCGTGATCCGGGGCGGCGGTGTGCAAGCTCGGTGGCGGCGGTGCGCGAATACGGATCGATCCGCGCGGAGCGCCCTTTGCTGGGAGTCCGTACCCGATCAGATGGCTTCGAGTCGGTATCCGAGTCCGCGCAGCGTGACGAGCCGGTTTGCGCCGAGCTTGCGACGCAGATAGCGGACGTAGACATCGACGACGTTGGAGCCGGCCTCGTAATGCTCACCCCAGACCTGGCGGAGCAGCTGCTCGCGCGAGAGCACCTGACCCGGGTGCCGCAGGAACGTCTCGGCCAGCTTGCACTCCCGCGCCGAGAGGTCCACGGCGTAGTCGCCGACGTGAGCCCGTCGGGTCCGCAGATCCAGCAGCAGGTCGCCATAGGTCAGCGTCGTCGGTCCCGCCGGCCGTTGCGTCCCGAGCCGTAGCCGGACCCGCGTCAACAGCTCCTCGAGTCGGAAAGGTTTGACGATGTGGTCGTCCGCGCCGGCCTGGACGACCGCGGAAGTCTCTGCCGCGCCGGCGCGCGACGTCAGCATGAGCACCGGAAGTGCACTGCCCTCGGCGCGCAACCGGCGCAGCACGGTGAATCCGTCCACCCGCGGCAGCGCCGCGTCGAGCAACATCAGATCGAAATCACCACTGCGGGCATGGCGGTAGGCCGATGGTCCATCCATCACCACGGTCCCGGCGAAGCCGTTGGCCAACAAGCCCTTTCGGACAAACGCGGAGATCCGAGGCTCATGCTCGGCGATCAGCACGGCGGCCACGAACCCGTCGCTTCCCCGGCGAGCATCACGTCCCTCTCCTGGCCGACAACTGCCGCGAGCAGACCCGTCGAAAACCTCGGCTTTCGCCAGCCACCCGACTGTTCTCGATGTTACGCCGATCCGACAAGGTCCGGTCCGGTGCCGCAGTGGATCAGCGCTCGGCCAGCACCGTCCACTCGATGGGGGAGGCGGTCACCGCGCGGCCGGTCGGGCGGATGTAGGTGTCCCGAAAGTAGCTCGGACCGGCCTGCTCGACGAGGCGCCAGCCGTTCTCGGCGAGCAGGTCTGCGACATCCTCGGGCACCAGACCCGACCGCCACACGGCGTCGCGGGTGCGGAATCGCCGGTACACGCGTTCGGCGCCGTGTAGTTCGGTGCCGTCGATGAAATCTTGCCGGATGTAGGTGAAGATCAGCCTGCTGCCGGGGGCGGCGCCGCCGGTCTGGGCCAGTGTCGCGCGCACCGCGTCCGGGCTAAGGTACTGCGTTACCCCTTCCCAGATGAAGAACGTGCGTCGGTCCCGGCGGTACCCGTACGACTCCAGCGTCGGGAGCAACGTATCCTTCTCGAAGTCGACGGGCACCAGATGCACTGACGGGGGAATGGCGCCGAAGACCCGCGAAAGCGCGGCCGCTTTGCGGTCGATGTTGACCTGCTGATCGACTTCGAAAACCGGTAAGTCGCCGTGTCGGGCGATCCGGCAGGCCCGCGTGTCGAGTCCGGCGCCCAGCACCACCACGGCATCGGTCTCGTTCAGTGGATCCGACAGCCGTTCGTCGATGTACCGTTTGCGGCAGACCACGCTGGCCCAGAGTCCGGGGCCGGATCGTTCGGCGGCTGCCATCGCCGACCGGCGCAGTGCCCCGTGGCGAGTCATCCAGACCAGCGTGCGCAGCCGTCGCGGCAGGAACGACGCCGCCAGATCGTCGTCGACCAGGCGGCGGTGCGCCGGCTCGTTGTGCTCGATCGCCGCCAGCACCATCGGCCCGAAAGCGGTCTGCGCTGCGGCGTTTCGAGCACTCATCGTTTGTTGACGTACCCCGCGTCGACCGGAAGCGTGATTCCCGTGACATAGCGGGCGGCATCGGACACCAGCCAGAAGACTGCGTTGGCGATGTCCTCCGGTTCCAGCGCCGACACCGGCAGTGCGTTGCCCATGTCGGGCCCGCCCTGACTCTGCTGCGCCATGCCGTCGAGCCATGAGCGGGTGAACTCGTTGTCGATCATCGGGGTGTGCACCGCCGACGGATGGATCGAATTCACCCGGATCCGGTATTGGGCAAGGAAATTCGCGTAGACGCGCATGATGCCGACAATGCCGTGCTTGGCCGCGGCATAGCCCACCGACCCGGCCAGTGGCGCGCCGAGCCCGACCAGGCCGGCGACCGAACTGGTGAGCACGATCGAACCGCCGTTGCCGAACTTGACCATCGGCTTCATCGTGACGTCGATCGTGTTGTAGACGCCGGTGAGGTTGACGTCGATGACGTCCTGCCACGCATCGGGGGCCGCCATCGGCGCGATACCGGCGTTGGCGACCACGATGTCGAGTCGGTCGCCCAACTTCTCTGTCCCGTCGCGCACCGCGGCCTTCACCGCGTCGCGGTCCCGCACGTCGGCCTCGTAGGCGAGGATGCGGGCGCCGGTGTCCTCGACGAGTGCGACTGTTGCGGCCAGATCGTCGGGGGTGGCCAGCGGGTAGGGGACCGATTCGATCGGTGCGCACAGATCGAGTGCGATGATGTCGGCCCCTTCGGCGGCCAGCTTGACCGCGTGTGCGCGACCTTGCCCGCGTGCGGCACCGGTGATGAAGGCGACCTTGCCAGTGAGTTCACCCATGTCGATCCGCTACGGCCGCAGCTGGCCCTTGGCCGGGTCGCCGGCGACCACGGGCTGGAGCATCGTGATGTCGGGTGCGCCGTCGAGCAGCTCGCCGACCGTGCCGAACAGTGTGGCCACCGAAGGGGCCGCGCTGTGCTTCTGCAACGCGTCGGCGTCGGTCCACTGCTCCACGAAAACGAACGTGCCGTCGGCTTCGTGCAGGGCGTACAGTTCGCACCCCGGTTCACCGTGGACCGCTTCGATGGCCGTCTGGCATGCGGTGCGCACCGCGTCCACGGACTCGGGCTTGGCCTTCATGGTGGCGATGACGACGACGGGCATTCGTGCTCCTCGGTCGAGTGATTCTGGACAGTTGTCCACCCTACTCAGCCGATGTCCTCGGAGGCCCATGGCGTCGCGGCACTGCGCGGGGGAGTGTCACCAATCTGTGACCAGTGTGGCAGATGGTGCTTCTGGGGCGGTAGCGACTAGGCTGGTTGCCATGGCGAGTAAGACCGCGGCCCGATCTTCTGGACGTCAGACCAGGTCAAAGGCCGCATCGCGCGGTGGGGCGCGGCCTGCGCGCCCGTCGGCACCGCGCCGCAAACCGGCACGACGGGGTCCGTCCCCGGTCGCTGCGGCCGGAACGGCGGTCGGTCGTGGGGTGCGCGCGAGCTGGTTGATGCTGGCGAAGGGGGCGGGCAGCACCGCGCGGTCGGTCGGCCGCGCACGCGAGCTGGAACCCGGACACCGGCGCGATGGTGTCGCGCTCGCGCTGCTGGGGCTGGCGGTCGTGGTGGCCGCCGGCTCCTGGTTCGACGCGGCCCGCCCGGTGGGTGCCTGGATCGACACCACGGTGCGGGTGGTCATCGGGGCGGCCGTGGTACTGATGCCGATCGTGCTCGCGACACTCGGGGTGATCCTGATGCGGTCGGAACCCGATCCGGAATCCCGACCTCGGCTGATCCTCGGGTTCACGATGATCGCGCTGCCGCTCCTGGGCCTGTGGCACCTGTGGTCGGGTTCGCCGCAGGATCCGGTCGCCCGCCAGCACGCCGGCGGCTTCCTCGGGTTTGCGATCGGCGGCCCCCTCGCGGACGGGTTGACGGCGTGGATCGCCGCACCGCTGCTGTTCATCGGGGTGCTGTTCGGTCTGCTGCTGGTGACCGGAACCACGATCCGGGAAGTGCCCGAGGTGGTTCGCGACATGTTCACCACACGCTGGCAGCGCGACGAGTACGACGAAGACGAGTACGACGACGAGTACGGCGAGTACGGCGACGAAGGCGGCGATCGGGACGACGTCTCCGACGGCTACTACGACGACGTCGACCTGGCCGCCGATCAGGGGCAATCGTGGCCGACGGCCGATCAGCCGACCGTGGAGCTCGACAAAGCCCCCGACAGCCCGCCGACGCCTGCCGGTTCGCCGATGGACAACTATCCGCTCGACGACGACGCTCCCACCTCTGCCGAGCCGGCCCCGCGCGCCCGCAAGAAGCAATCCAAGGCGGCCAAGCTCGTCATGGACCGGGTCGTCGAGGGCCCCTACGCCTTGCCGTCGCTGGACCTGCTCATCGCCGGCGATCCGCCCAAGCGGTTGACGGCGGCCAACCAGCAGATGACCGACGCCATCACCTCGGTGCTACAGCAGTTCAAGGTCGACGCCGCGGTCACCGGATGCACCCGCGGGCCGACCGTCACGCGCTACGAGGTCGAACTCGGGCCCGGGGTGAAGGTCGAGAAGATCACCGCGCTGCACCGCAACATCGCCTACGCGGTGGCCACCGAAAGCGTGCGCATGCTCGCACCGATCCCGGGCAAGTCGGCCGTGGGTATCGAGGTGCCCAACACCGATCGTGAGACGGTGCGTCTGGCCGACGTGCTCACCGACCCGGTGACCCGTTCGGACCACCACCCGCTCGTCATCGGCCTCGGCAAGGACATCGAGGGCGAGATGATCTCGGCCAACCTGGCCAAGATGCCTCACCTGCTCGTCGCCGGCTCCACCGGGTCGGGCAAGTCGAGCTTCGTGAACTCGATGCTGGTGTCGCTGCTCGCCCGTGCGACACCCGACGAGGTCAGGATGATCCTGATCGACCCGAAGATGGTGGAACTGACTCCCTACGAGGGCATCCCGCATCTGATCACGCCGATCATCACCGAGCCGAAGAAAGCCGCCGCCGCGCTGGCCTGGTTGGTCGAGGAGATGGAACAGCGGTACCAGGACATGCAGGCGTCCCGGGTGCGCCATATCGACGTGTTCAACGAGAAGGTGCGTTCAGGGGATATTTCAGCGCCGCTGGGCAGCAACCGTGAGTACAAGCCCTATCCGTACATCCTGGCGATCGTCGACGAGCTGGCCGACCTGATGATGACCGCGCCCCGCGACGTCGAAGAGGCGATCGTGCGGATCACGCAGAAGGCGCGCGCGGCGGGCATTCATCTGGTCTTGGCGACGCAGCGGCCGTCCGTCGACGTGGTCACCGGCCTGATCAAGACCAATGTGCCGTCCCGACTGGCGTTCGCCACCTCATCGCTGACCGACAGTCGCGTCATCCTCGATCAGCCGGGTGCCGAGAAGCTGATCGGTATGGGCGACGGTCTGTTCCTGCCGATGGGCGCCAACAAGCCGCTGCGCCTGCAGGGGGCGTTCATCACCGACGAGGAGATCCACGCGGTCGTCTCGGCCACCAAGGACCAGGCCGAGCCGGAGTTCGTCGAGGGAGTCACCGCGGTCAAGGCCGGCGAACGCAAAGACGTCGACCCCGACATCGGCGACGATATGGACGTGCTGCTGCAGGCGGTCGAGCTGGTGGTGTCATCGCAGTTCGGCTCGACCTCGATGTTGCAGCGCAAGCTTCGGGTCGGGTTCGCCAAGGCCGGCCGGCTGATGGACCTGATGGAGACCCGCGGGATCGTCGGGCCGTCGGAGGGGTCGAAGGCGCGCGAGGTGCTGGTCAAGCCCGATGAACTGGCGGGCACGCTGGCGCTGATCCGTGGCGGCTCAGACGCGAACGGCGCCACCGACGCCGAGGACGAGCCCGGTTTCTGACCGAACCCCGATCAGAGGGTGAGCAGCATCCGGGTGTTGCCCAGGATGTTGGGCTTGACGTAGGACAGGTCGAGGAACTCGGCGACACCGGTGTCATAGGAGCGGCACATCTCCTCGTACACCTCCGCGGTGACCGGTGTGCCGTCGATCTCGGTGAAACCGTGCCGCCCGAAGAACTCCACCTCGAAGGTGAGCACGAAGATACGTTGCAGATGCAGTTCGGCGGCCACGGCGAGCAGCCGTTCGACGATCGCGTGGCCGACGCCGCGGCCGCGCACCTTCGGGTGCACCGCGACCGTGCGCACCTCGCCGAGGTCCGACCAGAGCACGTGCAGGGCACCGCAACCGATCAACTCACCGTCGAGCTCGGCGACCCAGAACTCCTGCACCGACTCGTAGAGAGTCACCAGGTTCTTCTCCAGCAGGATCCTGCCGGCGTAGATGTCGACGAGTGCCTTGATCCCCGGCACATCGGAGGTCCGTGCGCGGCGCACCAGCAGCTGACCGGCCGATGCGTCCGGATCTGCGCTCATGCTCCGAAGAGTATCCGCATGCGCAACCAGTATTCTGTGGCGGTGCCGGGCCAACCACATACCGATCCTGTGGTCCCGCGTGCCCGGGTGGCGAACCTCGCCAACATCCTCACCGGCGTCCGGATGGCGCTCGTGCCGGTTTTCCTGGTCGCGCTCTTCGTCGGCGACGGTCACGAAACCACATGGCGGATAACCGCATTCGCCATTTTTGCGGTGGCGGTGATCACCGACCACCTCGACGGGGCGCTGGCCCGCAGCTACGGCATGGTCACCGAGTTCGGCACCCTGGCGGATCCGATCGCCGACAAGGCTCTCATCGGCGCGGCCCTGGTCGGACTTTCCCTCCTCGGGGATCTGCCGTGGTGGGTGACCGTGGTGATCCTGATCCGTGAGCTGGGGGTGACCGTCCTGCGCCTGGTGGTGCTGCGCCGCGGGGTGATCCCGGCCAGCCGCGGCGGCAAGCTCAAGACCCTTGTGCAGGCGGTGGCGATCGGCCTGTTCGTGCTACCACTCGCCGGTGGCTGGTTGACCGCGGCATGGGTGCTCATGCTCGCCGCGGTGGTGCTGACCGTGGCCACCGGTGTGGACTACTTCGTGTCGGCGGTGAGGGACTGGCGTGGACGACCCGCTGATCGATGACGACGCCCGCGCCGTGGTCGCTGACCTGACGGTGCGCAGGCAGACGGTGGCCACCGCCGAATCGCTGACGGCCGGTCTGCTGGCCGCGACCCTGGCCGGGGTACCGGGCGCCAGCGCGGTGTTGCGGGGCGGCCTGGTCACCTACACGGTGCAGACCAAGACCGAACTGGCCGGTGTGGCGCCCGAACTGCTCGCCGATGCCGGTCCGGTATCCGAACCGACCGCCCGCGCCCTGGCCGTCGGCGCCGCCCAGCGCTGCGGCGCCACCTGGGGTGTCGGCCTCACCGGCGTGGCCGGGCCCGAACCGCACGGCGGCCATCCGGTCGGGACGGTGTTCCTCGGCCTGGCCGGTCCGGTGGACACCGAGGTGGTGCCTCTGCACCTCCCCGGCGGCCGCTGGGACGTCAGGTTGGCCGCCGTCCGCGCGGCGGTGCACCACCTGCGCCGCGTGGTCGAACGACAGTGACCGCGGCCCGACCGAAGCCGGTGTGGGGTTGACGACCGTTCCCCCCCGGGACGGAGCCCGACGGACCGGGTGCGAACTTCGGGAACCATCCGGGCGGTATCCGGCGTTGGTCTGGTGAGCACACCGACGTCAATTCGGAAGGGGCGCGCGATGACGACATTGCTGCGCGAGGTCATCGGCGACGTGCTGCGTCGCGCCCGGGTCGAGCAGGGCCGCACCCTGCGTGAGGTCTCGGATTCGGCGCGGGTGAGCCTGGGTTACCTGTCCGAGGTGGAACGCGGCCGCAAGGAAGCCTCCAGTGAACTGCTCAGCGCGATCTGCGGTGCGCTGGACATCCCGCTGTCGCGGGTGCTGTCGGAGGCCGGCGACGACCTCGCCGTCGAAGAATCGCGTGCCGCCCAAACCGCCGGCGCGGGCCGCATCGACGTGAGCACCAAGGTCGTCATTCCGCAGGTTGTGTCGATGGCGGTGGCCTGACCGGTTACCCGTGCGGGGTGTGGCGATGTGCGCGGAACCGATAAGTTGGGTGCCGAGTAGCTCGCGGTACAGCGGACACAGTTCGACAGACACGAAGGCGGAATGAACTCATGGCCAATCCGTTCACCAAGGCGTGGAAATACCTCATGGCGCTGTTCAGCTCGAAGGTCGACGAGTACGCCGACCCGAAAGTGCAGATCCAGCAGGCCATCGAGGAGGCCCAGCGCCAGCATCAGGCGTTGACCCAGCAGGCCGCACAGGTGATCGGCAACCAGCGTCAGCTGGAGATGCGGCTCAATCGCCAGCTCGCCGACATCGAGAAGCTGCAGGTCAACGTGCGTCAGGCGCTCACCCTCGCCGATCAGGCCGTCGCTGCCGGTGACGCCGCGAAGGCCACCGAGTACAACAACGCCGCCGAGGCGTTCGCGGCTCAGCTGGTCACCGCCGAGCAGAGCGTCGAGGACCTCAAGGGTCTCCACGATCAGGCGTTGCAGGCCGCCGGTCAGGCCAAGAAGGCCGTCGAGCAGAACGCCATGGTGTTGCAGCAGAAGATCGCCGAACGCACCAAGCTGCTCTCACAGCTCGAGCAGGCCAAGATGCAGGAACAGGTCAGCGCCTCGCTACGCTCGATGACCGAGATCGCCGCCCCGGGCAGCACGCCCAGCCTCGACGAGGTCCGCGACAAGATCGAGCGGCGCTACGCCAACGCCATGGGCTCTGCCGAGTTGGCGCAGAACTCGGTGCAGGGCCGGATGCTCGAAGTCCAGCAGGCCAGCGTCCAGATGGCCGGGCATTCCCGGCTGGAGCAGATCCGGGCCTCGATGCGCGGTGAGCAACTTCCGACCGGTGGAGCCGCCCAACCCGCACCGGCGCAGTCCCCGGCCACCCCGGCCACCAATCCGACACCGGAAAACCCGCTGTCGCAATAACATTGACGGGAGCAAGCGGTGGGTACTGCGACCAACCGAGGGGCGACCAACCGAGGGGCGACCAACCGGCCAGGGGCCTGGCGTTCCCTGGCCCAACGCGGCATCGACACCGCCGCGGAATGGTCGGACCTGGTCGCCGAGAAGCTCAACGCCGTCGCCGATCCGCGCGCCAAGCTGCTGCGTAAGCGACGCTGGGCGTTGCGGCTCGCGGTGTTTTTGACCGTGTCCGCCGTGTTCTGGGTGGCGATGACGGCGCTGGTCGCGGCATGGGACACCCCGGTGTGGGCGCTGTTCATCCCGTCCCCGATCGCCGTCGGCGCCGCGTTCCTGGCGACGCTGGCGTTTCTGCGCTACCGCTGGCTACGGGGCGAACCGCTTCCACCGCAGCGGGTGACCCGGCGTCTGCCGCCGTTCGGCTCGGCGGCCCGCCAGCCGATGGCCGCGCTGCACGCCTCCGAACGGGGGTTGTTCTCGCTGCTCGGCGTCATGGAGCGGGGCCGGATGCTGCCTGCCGACGAGCTCCGCGAACTGCGGGTCGCGGCCCAGCGCACCTCGGCAACCATGGCGGCCACCGCCACCGAGGTGGTCTCGATGGAAAAGGCCGTCACATCGGCGCCGCAATCGCGGGCCTATCTGACGCCGACGATCACAGCGTTCGCTGCCCAACTCGACAGCGGTGCGCGGCAATACAACGAGATGGTCGCCGCGGCCGCGCAACTGGTCTCCGCGGCGAACTCGGGTTCGATGTCGAGCTCGCCGATGACGCAGCGGCGCTATCGCGACGAGCTGGGGATGGCCACCGACCGGCTGATGGGCTGGGCGCAGGCGTTCGACGAGTTGGGCAGGCTGCGCGGCGCCTGACCCGGGTCAGAACCGCGGCCAGGGGGTCAGAACCGCGGGCGCAGGGACGGCACCGCCAAGGCGGCGATCGCGCGCAGCGGCGCCTTGACCATGACGTCGAACATGTCGAAGTAATCCCGCCACAGCGTGATCTGGCCGGCATCGTCGAGATCGAACCGGCCGCACACCCAGAATTGCAGGCGCAGCGGACCGACGATGATGGCATCGACGCGTTCGGTCAGCACCGTGTTGCCCTCGGCCGCCACCCGATGGAACTTCACCGCGAACCCGTACCGGCCCTGGCCCCTGCGCAGCATGGAGACCACCCGGCGGCGTCCGCGGATGCTCGGCAGACCCACGTTCTGCCACACCAGGTCGGGTGCGGACAGCGATTCCACGGTGTCGATGTCCTCGGCCTCCAGGGACAGCAGAAACCGCTCGACGATCTCTTTGGCGTCGGCGGGGGTGGCGCTGGCGGCGGTGCTGGTCACAGTGGGACGTACCTCGTCGGTCATATCGCCCGAGCCTAACCATGCCTGCTGTGGCAGGGTAGCCCGCATGCGGGTCGCCGTGGTCGCCGGACCGGATCCCGGGCACGCGTTCCCGGCCATCGCGCTGTGTCTGAAGTTCCTCGCGGCCGGAGACCAGCCGACCCTGGTGACCGGCACGAGATGGCTCGATACCGCACGCCGCCACGGCATCGACGCCGTCGAGTTGCTCGGGCTGGACCCCACCGCCGCTGATGACGACGGCGACGCCGGTGCCAAGATCCATCAGCGCGCCGCCCGGATGGCCGTTCTCAACCGCGAACCGATCGCCGCGCTGGGACCGGACCTGGTGATCTCGGATTCGATCACCACCTGCGGCGGGCTGGCCGCCGACCTGCTCGCCCTGCCCTGGGTCGAACTCAACACCCATCCGCTCTACCGCCCCTCCAAGGGGTTGCCACCGATCGGCAGCGGACTGGCGCCCGGAACGGGCCTGCGCGGCCGGCTGCGCGACGCGGCGCTGCGGGCGCTGAGCGCCCGGTCCTGGCGCGCCGGGCTGCGTCAGCGGACCGAGGCCCGGACCGGGATCGGGCTGCCCGCCCACGATCCGGGCCCGGTGCGCCGGCTGATCGCAACCCTGCCTGCGCTGGAGGTACCGCGGCCGGACTGGCCCGCCGAAGCCGTCGTCGTCGGACCGTTGCACTTCGAGCCCACAACCGAGATCCTGCGGCTGCCACCGGGCGACGGCCCCATCGTCGTGGTGGCCCCGTCCACCGCGACAACCGGCGCAGTCGGGCTGGCCGAGCTGGCGCTCGGTGCGCTGGCGCCGGGTGTGGCGCTGCCCGCCGGGTCCCGGGTGGTGGTGTCCCGTCTGGACGGTCCCGATGCCGAGGTACCGCCGTGGGCGGTGGTCGGACTGGGCCGGCAGGACGAGCTGCTGGCCCACGCCGACCTGCTGATCTGTGGCGGGGGACACGGTACGGTCGCCAAGTCGTTGTTGGCCGGTGTCCCGATGGTGATCGTGCCCGGCGGGGGAGACCAGTGGGAGATTGCGAATCGTGTTGTGCGCCAAGGCAGTGCGCGGCTGGTCCGGCCGCTGACCGCAGCGGCGCTGGTCGAGGCGGCGGGAGAAGTGCTCGGGGGGGCACGCTACCGCGAGGCTGCCCGCCGCGCAGGTGCAGGGGTGGCGGAGGTCGCCGATCCGGTACGGGTGTGCCATGACGCGGTCCGGGCCCGGGCGTAAGTTGTTGCAGGTGCGGCTGACGGAATTCCAGGAACTCGTCGAGGGTCAGTTCGGCGCGGTGCGCGCTTCGTCGATGCTGATGGACCATGTGCTCACCAGCATCGGTGGCCGCACCGCCGCGCAGGCCATCGAAGACGGTGTCGATCCCCGCGAGGTGTGGCGAGCGCTCTGCGCGGACTTCGACGTACCCCGGGACCAGTGGTGATCACGGCGCCATGACGCGCCGGAGGAACTCCAGTTGGTCCGTCTTGACCTGTGGATCGTGGTAGATGTCGAAATGCCCGTAGGGGTAGCGGCGCAGCTCGCCCTGTGCGGCACGGTGTGCCGCCTCGACCGTCGGGCCCGGCGGGGTGACCACATCCGCGTCGCATACGCACAGCAGTACCGGCATCCGTAGTCGCGCGGTCTTGCGTCCAGGGCGGTTGAAGGCGAAGGGGAACATCAGGCGAGCGGCGAATTCGTTGCGCCACAGAGAATCCGGACCGAGAATCGCCTCGAATCCGCTCTTGGCGTCCGGTGAGGTCATCGCAGCGAGGGTCCCGGGTTCGCCGACCGCGGCCACCATGTGCGCCGGCCGCCCGAGCCAAGCGCCGACCTGATCACGAGCGGCGGCGAGAAGGATGCGGGGGATGGTGCGCAGCGGTACCTGGCGCAGGCTGGCGATGGCGTCGGTGAACGGCGCCTGCGCGATGACCGCGCAGATCCGCGGATCCGCGGCGGCGACGGCGAGCACATGTCCACCGCTGAACGACGAACCCCAGACCGCGATCCGGTCGGCGTCGATGCCGTCGAGACCGCGGGCCCACCTGATCACGGTCTGGTAGTCCCGGCGCTGCTCGGCGATGTCGAGCAGCTGCCGGGGCTCACCCGACGATGCGCCGAAGTGGCGGTAGTCGAACAGCACGACCGCGTAGCCGGCCTCGCAGAACGCCTCGGCGTAGTCGGCGAGCCCGTCGTCACGGGTGGCGGTGAAACCGTGGGCCATCACCACACAGGGCACTGCGCGCCCGCCGGACTGTGGGCGATACAAGTAGGCGGCGATCTGTTCGCCGTCGACGGGGATCCGGATGTCTTGCCGAGTCATGCCGAAAAACTAGTCCGTCGGCGTGTCCACTTGTATCGAACACCTGTTCGTCTACTGTGGGTGGAGTTCGACCGCAGTCATCGAAACAGGACTTGTCGGTGGCCTCGCATAGCGTCACGGCCAACCGACCGAGAACCGGTCAACAACGACTACCGGAGAGGTATCACCATGGCGCAGCAAGCCCCTGATCGCGAGAAGGCCCTAGAGCTGGCACTGGCGCAGATCGACAAGAACTTCGGCAAGGGCTCGGTGATGCGGCTCGGCGAGGACGTGCGCCCGCCGATCTCGGTCATTCCCACCGGGTCGATCGCCCTCGACGTCGCCCTCGGAATCGGTGGGTTGCCCCGCGGCCGTGTCGTCGAGATCTACGGTCCGGAGTCCTCGGGTAAGACCACCGTCGCCCTGCACGCGGTGGCCAACGCCCAGGCCGCCGGGGGCATCGCCGCTTTCATCGACGCTGAGCACGCGCTGGATCCGGACTACGCCAAGAAGCTCGGCGTCGACACCGACGCGCTGCTGGTTTCCCAGCCCGATACCGGTGAGCAGGCACTCGAGATCGCCGACATGCTGATCCGGTCCGGTGCGCTGGACATTCTGGTCATCGACTCGGTGGCCGCATTGGTGCCGCGCGCCGAGATCGAGGGCGAGATGGGTGACAGCCATGTGGGTCTGCAGGCCCGCCTGATGAGCCAGGCGCTGCGAAAGATGACCGGCGCGCTGAACAACTCCGGGACCACCGCGATCTTCATCAACCAGCTCCGCGAGAAGATCGGCGTGATGTTCGGGTCTCCCGAGACCACCACCGGCGGTAAGGCACTGAAGTTCTACGCCTCCGTCCGCATGGATGTGCGCCGCATCGAGACCCTCAAGGACGGCACCGATGCGGTCGGTAACCGCACCCGCGTCAAGGTGGTCAAGAACAAGGTGTCGCCGCCGTTCAAGCAAGCCGAGTTCGACATCCTGTACGGCCATGGCATCAGTCGTGAGGGTTCGCTCATCGACATGGGGGTCGAGCACGGTTTCATCCGCAAGTCCGGATCGTGGTTCACCTACGACGGCGAGCAGCTGGGTCAGGGCAAGGAGAACGCCCGCAAGTTCCTGCTGGAGAACGGCGATGTGGCCAACGAGATCGAGAAGAAGATCAAAGAGAAGCTCGGTATCGGAGCCCAGTTGACCGATGGCGTGGCCGATGACGCTCTTCCCGCTCCCGTCGACTTCTAGTCCGTCGACTTCTAGTCCGTCGACTTCTGGTCCGGACAAGGGCGCCGACGAGTCCACCAAGCGTGGGGAGCAGGCGCGGGCGTTGTGCCTGCGCCTGCTCACCGCCAGGGCACGTACCCGTGCCGAGCTGGAAGCGGCGCTCGACAAACGCGGCTATTCGCAGGAAGTTTCGGCCGCAGTCCTGGACCGGCTGACCGAGGTCGGTCTGGTCGACGACGAGGATTTCGCCGAACAGTGGGTGCGCTCGCGCCGTGTCAACGCCGGGAAAGGTAAGCGTGCGCTGGCCGCAGAGTTGCGCAGAAAGGGTGTCGCCGACGAGGTGATCGACGATGCGCTGGCCGATATCGACGCCGGCGCCGAGCGCACCCGGGCCGAACAGCTCGTCCGCGACAAGCTGCGTCGCGAAAAGCTCGGCGACCCCGACGACCGGGACGCCGAGAACAAGGTGACACGACGTCTGGTGGGGATGCTGGCTCGGCGCGGCTACAACCAGTCGATGGCGCTCGATGTGGTGACCGTGGAACTGGCCAACGAGCGGCGCCGCCGGCAGGTGTGACCCGATCCTGTGGTCGGTGTTGACCCTGTGGTCAGGTGCTGGGATGCGCCCGCCATGGCGATAACGAGAGGTCGTCGACCAGGCTGCGGATGAGTACGCGGCGTATGACGATCAGCACGGCCGCCACGGCGATCGCCGCCCAGGACGAATCCACACTGAGCCGTAGCAGCCCGGCCGCGGTGAGCAGCTCCAGCGTCACCCGCAGTGCGGGCAGCGGTGCGCGGAAGACGAGCAGTGCGGTGACACCCAGCACGATGGCGGCGATGGCCAGACACCACGCAGCGCCGAGGACCACGCTCATGGTGCCTGCGGCGGCTGTGGGACGGTCGGTCGGCCGTTCAACAGTTCGATCTCCCGTTGTTCCTGGGCGATCTCCCGGTTCAGGAAGTAATTGAGGGCCGTGCGGATGGCGGCGATCGCCGCGAGCTTGCCGATCTCTTCGAACGACGGCGAGATCGCGGTGCGCAACACATCCGCGGCGAGCTGGAATTCGAGCCCCAGCACGAGGAACCGGGCCAGCGTGAGGCGCACTGCCGAGAACTGGTTGATATCGCGTCGTCCCAGCGCGAGAACGAATTTCGCGACTGCGACGACGGCGCCGATCATGATCACCACCGCACCGCATGCCTCGATCAGACGGACCATCACGTCCACCATCTCCCGAAGCGTGGCCTCGGGCAGGATTTCGATCGCGTGCAGGGTCGGACTCATCGGACCGGCAGCTCAGACGCCGCGGGCACGGTCGCCCTGCAGTTCCAGCGGTTCGGGCTCCATCGGCGCCGGCCCCCGCCGCGATCTGCGCATCCGGCGCTCCAACCACGTGGCGAACCAGGACAGGGTGAAGTTCAGCGCGATCATCAGCGCGGCGATCACGATGAGGGCGGGAATGTAGTTGCCGTACGCCGAACCGATCACGGTGCCCTGGCGCACCATCTCCACGAACGTGATCTGGTAGCCCAGCGCAGTGTCCTTGAGCACCACCACCAGCTGCGAGATCAATACCGGCAACATCGAGGTGATTGCCTGCGGCAACAGGATGGATCGCATCGTCTGGCCCCACGTCAGCCCGAGCGACGACGCGGCCTCGCCCTGCCCCCGCGGCAGCGCATGCACCCCGGCCCGGACGATCTCGGCGATGACGGCGCCGTTGTAGAGCGTCAAGCCGGTGATGACACCCGCCAGCGCGAGGTGGCGAGAGGGGAAGACGTCATAGAACGCGTACAGGAAGTAGGCGAAGATCATCATGATCAGCACCGGTACGGCGCGGAAGAACTCGACGAACACCGAGCAGAACCAACGGATTCCGGTGTGCGATGACAAGCGGCCGACGCCGAGGAGGAACCCGAGCACCAACGCGAGCACGATCGACACCGCCGCCGCGGTCAGCGTGCCCTCGATACCGGGCAGGACGTAGGTACGCCACAGATCGGCGGTCAGGAACGGTTCCCATTTCTCGCCGGTGAGCTGGCCCCGGGAGTCCAGGCGCGCGTACACCACCCACGCCACCAGCACCAACACCACCACGGTGACCGCCGAGATGATCCGGTTGCGCACCCGTGCGCGCGGCCCTGGTGCATCGAACAGGACTGAGGATCCGGCGCTCATCGGCTTCGTCCGTTTCTCGCGCAGGCGCTGACCGGTGCACCAATCCTCATCACCGCGCCACCGCCATCCGCTTGCCCAGCCATCCGAACAGCAAGCCCAACGGCAGGGTCAACAGCACGAATCCGAACGCGAAGATGCCGCCGACGACCAGCACCGCCGCGGTGTTCTCGATCATCTCCTTCATCAGCAGCGCCGCCTCGGCCACGCCGATCGCCGAGGCGATCGTGGTGTTCTTGGTCAGCGCGATCAACACCGACCCCAGCGGGATGATGACAGCCCGAAACGCTTGCGGCAACAACACGATCCGAAGATTCTGACCGAAGGTCAGGCCGAGTGAACGGGCCGCTTCGGCCTGGCCCAGCGGAATCGTGTTCACCCCTGAGCGAACCGTCTCGCACACGAACGACGCCGTGTAGACGGTCAGCCCGAGCACCGCCAGCCGGAAACCGCTGTCGGCGATGAACGTGGCCGACTGTCGGTCGGCCAGCGTCAGGCCGAGCGTTTGCGACAGCCCGAACGAGCAGAACAAGATGATCAGCGTCAGCGGCGTGTTGCGGACGAGATTGACGTAGGCCGTCCCGATCCAGTTGAGCATCGGCACCGGTGCCAGCCGCATCGCGGCCAGCACCGTGCCGAGCACCAGGGCACCGACCGCGGACAGAACCGTGAGCTGGACGGTGGTCCAGAACGCGGCGAAAATTTCCGCGCGGTACTCGGTGAAAACCTCCACGTGCGGCTCCGGTGGCTACCTGTGCGTTCAGTTGTCGAGCGGCGGCGGGGTCGGCGCGGTGATACCGGCCGGGCCGAGGTTCTTGTCGAACGCTTCCTTCCAGGCGCCGCTTTCCTCCATCTTGGTGAGCGCATCGTTGATCTTGGTGCGCAGCTCGGCGTCGTCCTTCTTCAGGCCGATGCCATAGCGCTCCTCCGAGAACGGTTCACCGACGATCTTGAAAGCGCCCGGGCTCTGCGCGGCGTACCCGGCCAGGATGACCTCGTCGGTGGTGACGGCGTCGACAGCACCGTTCTTCAGCGCGTCGATACACGCCGAATAGGTGTCGTACTGCTGCAACTGCACGCCCTGGTACTCATCCTTGATCCGCTGCGCCGGCGTCGAACCCGACACCGAGCACAGAATCTTGTTGTTCTCCAGCGACGCCGCCCCGGTGATTTCGTTGTCGTCCGAGCGCACCAGCAGGCTCTGGCCGGTGATCAGATAGGGCCCCGCGAAAGACACCTTCTCCTTGCGTGCATCGGTGATCGAATAGGTAGCCGCGATGAAGGTGACCTGACCGTTCTGGATCAGGTTCTCGCGCTGCGCCGACGGCGCTTCCTTCCACTCGATCTGCTCGGGGGAGTAGCCGAGCTCGCCGGCGACGTAGGTGGCGACGTCGACATCGAAACCGCTCATGGTGCCGTCGGGGTTCTTCTGGCCCAGCCCGGGCTGGTCGAACTTGGTTCCGATGACGATGTTGTCGCCGCCGGTGCCGCCGCCCCCTCCGTCACCACCGCCGCAGGCGGTCGCTGCGAACGGAAGGGCGGCGGCCAGTGCGAGCGCACCTACCGCCCGCACGGACAGTGACTTGGGGAACATGGTGGTGTCCTTTCGTGGTGCTCGGTCAATTCAGTGGTGCAGGATCTTGCCCAGAAAGTCCTTGGCGCGGTCGCTCTGGGGATGGTCGAAGAACTGGACGGGTTCGGCATCCTCGACGATGGCGCCATCGGACATGAAGACCACCCGGTTGGCCGCCCGTCGAGCGAATCCCATCTCGTGGGTGACCACCAGCATCGTCATGCCCTCGGTGGCCAGACCCGACATCACCGCCAGCACCTCGTTGATCATCTCGGGATCCAGCGCGCTGGTCGGCTCGTCGAACAGCATCACCTTCGGGTTCATCGCCAGCGAGCGGGCGATGGCGACCCGCTGCTGCTGTCCGCCGGAAAGCTGGGCGGGATACTTGTCGGCCTGGTTGGCCACCCCGACCCGCTCGAGCAGGCTCATCGCCTTCTCCCGCGCCTGTTCCTTGGACGCCTTACGCACCTTCGTCGGCGCGAGTGTCACATTCTCCAAGATTGTCTTGTGCGCGAACAGGTTGAACGACTGGAACACCATGCCGACGTCGGAACGCAATTGCGCGAGTTTGCGTCCCTCCTCCGGCAACACCACGCCGTCGATCGCAATGGTGCCCGAGTCGATCGTCTCCAGCCGGTTGATGGTGCGGCACAACGTCGACTTACCCGACCCCGACGGGCCCAGGACGACGACGACCTGGCCCCGCCCCACATCGAGGTCGATGTCCTTGAGGACATGGAGCGCGCCGAAATGCTTGTTGACCGCTTTCATAGAGATCATCGGCACGTCAGGGGACTCCCTGGGGCTCTCCATGCGTGAAGACCTTACCCAGGGAACGTCCAGAGTGCTGGAAGTCGACGATGCGCGATTTCGGGGCGACCCGGGGCGCTCCGTAGGATGGGCGCGTGACTTCCACGGTGACGCGCTCGGCGAGCGGGGTTGCGTCCGCTTACCCGGACCGCGACGCCGCCGCGCGGCGCACCTTCGAGGTACGGACATACGGGTGCCAGATGAATGTGCACGACTCCGAGCGTCTGACCGGACTGTTGGAGACCGCCGGATACCGGCGCGCCGGTGCCGGCGAGGACGCCGACATCGTGGTGTTCAACACCTGCGCGGTGCGCGAGAACGCCGACAACAAGCTGTATGGCAACCTGAGCCACCTCGCGCCCCGCAAACAGGCTGACCCGACCATGCAGATCGCCGTGGGTGGATGCCTGGCCCAGAAGGACCGCGACTCGGTGCTGCGAAAGGCTCCCTGGGTCGACGTGGTGTTCGGGACCCACAACATCGGATCGCTGCCGGCGTTGCTCGAGCGGGCCCGCCACAACCGCGCCGCCCAGGTCGAGATCGTCGAGGCGCTACAGGAATTCCCGTCGGCGCTCCCTGCCAGTCGCGAATCATCTTATGCAGCATGGGTTTCCATCTCCGTGGGGTGTAACAACACCTGCACCTTCTGCATCGTGCCGTCGCTGCGGGGCAAAGAGGTCGACCGTCGGCCCGGTGACGTGCTCGCCGAGGTCCGGTCCCTGGTCGACCAGGGTGTCCTGGAGATCACCCTGCTCGGACAGAATGTCAACGCCTACGGTGTGTCGTTCGCCGACGCCCGCTTGCGCGAGGATCCGGCGGCACCACCGGACGAGCCCCGGGACCGGGGTGCGTTTGCGAAGTTGCTGCGGGCCTGCGGGCGTATCGAAGGGCTGGAGCGGGTGCGGTTCACCTCCCCGCACCCCGCGGAGTTCACCGACGATGTGATCGAGGCCATGGCCGAGACGCCCAACGTATGCCCGACCCTGCACATGCCGTTGCAGTCCGGCTCGGATCGCATCCTGCGTGCGATGCGCCGGTCCTACCGCGCCGAGCGCTATCTGGGCATCATCGAGCGGGTGCGCGCGGCGATCCCGCACGCCGCGATCACCACCGACCTCATCGTCGGCTTCCCCGGCGAAACCGAGGAGGATTTTCAAGCCACCCTCGACGTCGTCGCGGCGGCCCGGTTCTGCAGCGCATTCACCTTCCAATACTCCAAGCGGCCCGGCACCCCCGCCGCCGATCTGCCCGGGCAGGTTCCCAAAGCCGTTGTGTCCGAACGGTATCAGCGGCTGATCGAGCTTCAGGAGCGGATCTCACTGGAAGAGAACACCGCCCAGCGGGGGCGCACGGTCGAGGTGCTGGTGGCCACCGGTGAGGGTCGCAAGGACGCCGCCACCGCCCGGATGTCGGGACGGGCCCGCGACGGCAGGCTGGTACATTTCGCCCCCGGACCGGCCGCTGACCAGATCAGACCGGGGGACATCGTCGTCACCACCGTCACCGGCGCCGCCCCGCACCACCTGATCGCCGACGCCGCGCTGATCGAGCACCGTCGCACCCGGGCCGGCGACGCGCATGCCGAGGGCAGGAAACCGCGCACCGGCGTGGGTCTGGGAATGCCCGCCGTCGGCGCGCCCGCGCTGGTGCCGACCACAGCCGGATGTGCCCGATGAGCGCGCAGACCCCCGGTGCGAACGGTTTCGACCAGTTCAAGGGCGACCTCGAGGCCGCTGAGCGGCGCGTCGCGCGGGAGATCGATCCCGGGGCGCGCGCACTGTTCCTCGCCATCGTGGTCTTCGTGTTGTTGGCGACGCTGGTGCTGCCGCACACCGGAGGTGCCCGCGGGCTGGACGTCCTGCTGGGCTCCGACGCCGCGATCGACAACGGCGTGGCGCTGCCCTCGCGGGTCTTCGTCTGGCTGTCGCTGGTGTTCGGTGTCGGCTTCTCGATGCTGGCGCTGCTGACCCGTCGCTGGGCACTGGCCTGGATCGCCCTGGCCGGGTCGACGGTGTCGGCGTTCCTCGGGTTGCTCGCGGTGTGGTCGCGCCAGACCGCCCTCGGCGAGTATCCCGGCCCGGGGGTGGGACTGATCGCGGCATGGCTGTCGGTGATCCTGTTGAGCTACCACTGGGCCCGGGTGGTCGCCACCCGCACCGCCCTGCAGTTGGCGGCCGAGGAACAGCGGCGCAGAGTGATCGCGGAAGGGCAGCAGAAAGGTCTGCTGGAGACCTTCGGCGAGGAGGGCGACGACACCGCCCCGCCCAAGGACTGACTGCCCGCCTTTTCAGCGTTTGCGGCTCAGCGCGTCCGCGGCCGCATCGGCCCACTGGCGCCACTGCTCGGCGCTGGCCCTGGCCTGCTCGGCATCCTTGGTACGACCGGCGGCAGCCGCTTTCTCGGCCTGGCGTTCGAACTGCTCGGCGCGCGCCCGGAACTGGTCGGCCCGAGCCTGGGCCTCGGGGTCGACACCTCCGGTCGGGGTGTCGCGGATCTTCTTCTCCACCGCGCGCAGTCGGCGTTCCAGTTCAGGTGCGCGTTCGCGCGGCACCTTGCCGATGGCGTCCCACTTGTCACCGATGGCGCGCAGCGCCGCCCGGGCGGCATCGAGGTCGGCGGTGTCGATCCGCTCAGCCTCGGCCAGCAGCGCCTCCTTGGCCTCGGCGTTGGCGCGGAACTCCGCATCACGTTCGGCGGTGGCGGCGTTGCGTGCCGAGAAGAACTTGTCCTGGGCGGCCTTGAAGCGCTGCCACAGCGAATCGTCGACATCCTTGGCGGCCCGCCCCGCGGCCTTCCATTCGGTGAGTAGATCGCGGAACGTCGCGGCGGTGGGACCCCAGTCGGTGGAGTCGCACAGCTGCTCGGCGCGTTCGCACAGCGACTCCTTGGCCTGCCGGGCGCCCGCCCGTTCCCGATCGAGTTCGGCGAAGTGCGACCCACGCCGGCGGTTGAACGTCTCGCGGGCTGCCGAATAGCGCTTCCACAGCGCGTCATCGACCTTGCGGTCGAGTCCGGTGATCGTCTTCCACTCGTCCAGGATGGCGCGCAGACGATCCCCGGCAGCCTTCCACTGGGTCGAATTGGCCGCCAGCTCCTCGGCCTCGGCGGCGAGGGCCTCCTTGCGGGCCGTCTGGGTGGCGCGCAGTTCCTCCCGTTTGGCCTTTTCTTCCTGGGTGGCGGTGTCGGCCTGCTCGATGATCGTCGCGAGACGCCCGGCCAGCGAGTCCACATCGCCGAGGACGTGGGCGTCGGGAAGGCCCTCGGCCAACGTCATCGCCGCCGACCGGATCTTGCGGGCATCGCCGGTGCCCGACGCCAGCCGGGTTTCCAGCAGCACCACCTCGGTGTGCAGGTCGTCGAATCGGCGCCCGAAGTGGGCGAACGCGGCCTCGGCATCACCGGCCTGCCAGGACCCGATCATGCGTTCGCCGGACGCGGTGATCAACCAGACGGTGCCGTCCGGGTCGACGCGACCGAAACGGTGCGGATCGCAGGTCGGCGCGGTGCCCACCACCGGCGCCGAGGCGGGAACCGCCGGACGGGGTCCGGGCCGTGCCGGGCCGGGTCTGGGTCTGGCGACAGCGGACGGCGTCGGCCTCGACGGAGCCGCGGCCTGCTGTACGGGATCAGCGGCCTGGCGGCCGTCTTCCTGGGATCCGCCCGATTCGGTGGTCGTCATGTCGGTTACCTCGTGTCTCCGCGCGGTTTCCCCGCGCACTGCCGCGCAGCGCGGCGCCTGTCAGCGTGACAACGCTCTCAGAGGCTATTCAAACAGGTTGGCTCGTGCTGCGCCCACGCCTTGGGCGCTGCCGCTCTCTAGGCTCGGTCCGAAACCTTCCCCGAACCGGTCCGAAATCCCGAGGAGATCGCCGATGGCCAAGGCGGATCTTGCCGCCCTGTTCGCGTTGGCCGCCGCCTTTTTCGTGGCGGTCGGTGACGTCATCCACCAGCGTTCGGCCCACGACGTGACCGACGACCAGGTGGGTCACCTGCAGCTTTTCGGCAAGCTGCTCCGCGACGGCAGGTGGTGGGCGGGCAGCGCGGTGGCCGCCGTCGGATTCGCGCTGCAGGCCGCGGCGCTCGGTCTGGGCTCGGTGCTGCTGGTGCAGGCGCTGCTGGTCACGTCGCTGCTGTTCGCGCTGCCGATCAGCGCCAGGCTTTCCCACCGGCGGGTGACGCGGTGGGAATGGCTGTGGGCGGCGCTGCTGGCCGGGGCCGTCGCCGTGATCGTCACCGTCGGCAATCCCACCGAAGGTGCGTCGCGGGCGTCGCCGCAGACCTGGTTGACGGTGGCGCTGGTGCTCGGACCGGCACTGGTGCTGTGCATGGTGGGGGCCACCGTGTGGTCGGGACCGATCAGCGCGGTGCTGATGGCGGTGGTGTCCGGCGCGCTGTGGGGACTGTTCGCGGTGTTGACCAAGGCGGTGGTGCACCGCCTCGACGTCACCAGCGTGGCCGGAGTGCTGGAGCTGCTGCGAACTCCCGAGCTGTATGCGTGGGTTGTGGTGGCGGTCCTGGGCACCTCGACCCAGCAGGCGGCGTTCCGCGCGGGTGCGCTGACGGCGTCATTGCCGACGATGACGGTGGCCGAGCCGATGGTGGCGTGCGGACTCGGCGTCGTGGTCCTCGGGGAGACGCTGCGACCCGGTGAAGCGGGTTGGGCCACGCTGCTCGTCGCGGTGGCGGTGATGGTGGCGGCCACCGCGGCGCTGGCCCGTGGCGAAGCGGCGGCCCGGGCTCCCGCACCCACCTGATTAGTGTGGGCAGTCGTGCTGAACGCCATCGCGATCGTCCCGTCGTCACCGCTGATGGTCCCGCAACTCGCCTCGTCGGCGACCGGCGAAACCGAGGACCTGCGCGGTGCGGCGGTCTCGGCGGCGGCCGGCCTTCCGTCACGCTGGATCGCCGTCGGTGTCGACGCCCGGGACGGCGTGTACGGACCGCCGTCGCCGGGGACGTTCGCCGGCTACGGCGTCGACGTGCGGGTGAGCCTGTCTGCCGAGCCCGGTGCCGACGAACCCACCGCTCTGCCGTTGTGCGCGCTGATCGCGGCGTGGCTGCGCGGACAGGCCGCACCGCAGGGGCAGGTCGAGGTGCGGACCTGTCGCAGCGATCTGGCCGGTGAGGCCGCCGTCGAACGGGGTAGGCAGCTGCGCACCCAGGTCGATTCCGCGGTCGAGCAGCTCGGCGTGCTCATCGTCGCCGACGGCGCCAACACCCTGACCCCGGCGGCGCCCGGCGGCCACGACCCGGCCTCGGCGTCGGCGCAGGCCGCACTCGACGACGCGCTGGCCGCCGGCGACACCGCAGCGCTGCGCCATCTGCCTGCGTCGATCCTCGGGCGGGTGGCCTATCAGGTGCTGGCCGGTCTCGCCGAGCCGGGGCCCGGCAGCGCACGCGAGCTCTACCGGGGCGCTCCCTACGGCGTCGGCTACTTCGTCGGAATCTGGACCCCGTGACAGCGGCGCGACCGTTGGCGATCATCGGGCCGACCGGCACGGGCAAATCGGAGCTGGCGCTGGCCGTAGCCGAGGCGCTGTCCGCCGATATCGCCGCCGAGGTGGTCAACGCCGACGCGATGCAGCTCTACCGTGGCATGGACATCGGCACGGCCAAACTCACGGTCGCCGAGCGGCGCGGCGTGCCCCACCATCAGCTCGACGTTCTCGACGTCACCGAGACGGCCACCGTCGCCCGGTACCAACAGGCTGCGGCGGCCGACGTCGAGGCGATCGCGGCTCGGGGGGCGCTGCCGATCATCGTCGGCGGATCGATGCTCTACATCCAGTCGTTGCTCGACCAATGGTCCTTCCCGGCCACCGACCCGCAGGTGCGGGCCCGGTGGGAACAGCGGCTCGCCGAGATCGGGGTCGCGGCGTTGCACCGCACGCTCGCCGACGTCGACGCCGCCGCGGCCGCGGCGATCCTGCCCAGCGACGGGCGCCGCATCGTGCGTGCGCTGGAGGTGGTCGAGCTGACCGGACAACCGTTCGCGGCGTCGGCGCCGAGCATCGGCATACCGCGCTGGAATGCGGCGATTGTCGGATTGGACTGGGAGACCTCCGCTCTCGACGAGCGGCTGGCCCGCCGGACCGATCTGATGTTCGAGCGCGGATTGGTCGCCGAGGTGCTCGCGCTGCACGACCGTGGCCTGCGTGACGGTGTGACCGCCGCCCGCGCACTCGGCTACGCGCAGGTGCTCGCCGACCTGTCGGCCGGGGGCGACGGCAGCGCGGCGCGCGAGCCCACGTTCGTCGGCACCCGCCGGTACGTGCGCCGGCAACGCTCGTGGTTCCGTCGTGACCCCCGCATCAGCTGGGTCGACGGGGCGGGACCCGGCCTCGTCGACGCGGTGTTGCGCATCTGGCGCGACGTATCCTGACCTGGTGAAGTTCGCCAAGGGCCACGGCACGCAGAACGACTTCGTGCTGCTCCCGGACCTCGACGCCGAGCTGGCGCTGAGCCCCGCCGCGGTCACGGCGCTCTGCGATCGCAGGCAGGGCCTGGGCGCCGACGGTGTGCTCCGCGTGACCACCGCTCGTGCCGCTCAGGCTGCGGGTGTGTTCGACCGTCTCCCGGAGGGCGTGGCGGCAGACGACTGGTACATGGACTACCGCAACGCCGACGGTTCCGTCGCGCAGATGTGCGGCAACGGTGTGCGCGTGTTCGCGCACTACCTGCGCTGCAGCGGGCTCGAAGACCGCGACGAGTTCGTGGTCGGCTCACTGGCCGGGGCCAGACCCGTGGTGCTCAACGGGGCGACCGGCACCACCGCCGATGTCACCGTCGAGATGGGCAAGGTGAACCTGCTGGGCCCCGGCTCCGCGACGGTGGGGGACCGCCGGTTCACCGGGCTGGCGATCGACGTCGGGAACCCGCACCTGGCCTGCGTCGATCCCACGATGAGTCCGTCCCAGCTGGCTTCCCTCGACGTCGGTGCGCCGGTGCGGTTCGATTCCACCCAATTCCCCGACGGTGTCAACATCGAGGTGCTCACCGCACCTACCGATGGTGCGGTGGCGATGCGGGTACATGAGCGCGGGGTGGGGGAGACGCGCTCGTGCGGTACCGGAACCGTCGCGGCGACCGTCGCGGCACTGGCGCATCAGGGTGCGCAGACCGGCGCGTTGACGGTGCGTATCCCCGGTGGGGAGGTGGTGGTGACCGTGACCGGGACGACCAGCTACCTGCGCGGACCGTCGGTCCTGGTCGCCCGTGGGGAGCTCGCCGACGATTGGTGGGCGGCGCAGCGTGGCTGACGGCGTCGCGTTGAGTCAGCGTGGCTGACGGCGCTGTTGAGTCAGCGTGGCTGACGGCGCTGTTGAGTCAGCGTGGCTGACGGCCCCGTTGCGCAACTCCGGGCGGTTCCCGCCCCGCGAGTCCACGGCGGGAACCGCGTTTTCGGCGGTCGGGTGGAACTGTTGCGGTGGCCGGCGCGTTAATAGGGGTGCATGAGAAGCGACATTCGTGCGAATCTTGATTCGCCTATGACTTATCCCGAATTTCCCGACCACACCCCCAGCGTCGGTGAACTGGCCCTTCAGGACCGGACCGCGCTGCGTCGCGTCGCCGGACTGTCCACCGAACTGGCCGACGTCTCCGAGGTCGAGTACCGCAAGCTGCGACTGGAGCGGGTCGTGCTCGTCGGCGTGTGGACCGACGGCAGCGCCGCCGACGCCGACGCCAGTCTCGCCGAGCTCGGCGCGCTGGCCGAGACGGCGGGCTCAGAGGTGCTGGAAGGTCTCATCCAGCGGCGTGACAAGCCCGATCCGTCCACCTACATCGGCTCGGGCAAAGCCGCCGAACTCCGCGAGATCGTGCTGGCCACCGGCGCCGACACGGTGATCTGCGACGGTGAGTTGAGCCCCGCGCAGCTCAACGCGCTGGAGAAGGTGGTCAAGGTCAAGGTCATCGACCGCACTGCTCTGATCCTCGACATCTTCGCCCAGCACGCCACCAGTCGCGAGGGTAAGGCGCAGGTGTCGTTGGCACAGATGGAGTACATGCTGCCGCGACTACGCGGGTGGGGTGAGTCGATGTCCCGCCAGGCCGGTGGCCGGGCCGGCGGTGCCGGCGGTGGCGTCGGTACCCGTGGACCCGGTGAGACCAAGATCGAGACCGACCGGCGGCGGATCCGTGAGCGGATGGCCAAGCTGCGCCGCGAGATCCGCGATATGAAGCAGGTCCGTGACACCCAGCGCGGACGCCGACTGGCCAACGACGTGCCGTCGGTGGCCATCGTCGGCTACACCAACGCCGGTAAGTCCAGCTTGCTCAACGCACTCACCGGGGCCGGCGTGCTGGTCGAGAACGCGCTGTTCGCCACACTGGAACCGACCACGCGTCGCGGTGAACTCGCCGACGGACGCGAGTTCGTCCTGACCGACACCGTCGGGTTCGTGCGGCACTTGCCCACCCAGCTCGTCGAAGCATTTCGTTCGACGTTGGAGGAAGTTGTCGACGCCGAGTTGTTGCTGCACGTGGTGGATGGTTCCGACGTGAACCCGCTGGCGCAGATCAATGCGGTGCGCCAGGTGATCAACGACGTGATCGCCGAAACGGACGCACAGGCACCGCCGGAGTTGTTGGTGGTCAACAAGATTGACGCCGCGCAAGGCCTGACCCTGGCGCATTTGCGGCAGGCGCTGCCCGGTGCGGTGTTCGTCTCCGCCCGCTCGGGTGAGGGACTCGATCGCCTGCAGGCGCGCATGGCCGAGATGATCGCACCCCGCGACACTGTGGTCGACGTCACAATCCCTTACAGCAGAGGAGATCTCGTCAACCGGGTGCACGCCGAGGGGCGGGTGGATGCGGTGGAGCACAACGAATCCGGCACCCGGATCAAGGCGCGGGTACCGATATCGCTGGCGGCCGCGCTGAACGCCTACGCGACCTATTGACCTTCACGAATGAGCTACTCGCACGAATGTGCGGTAGCGTAAGCGTCGAACATCGGCTGCGACCGCTGTGTGCGGTGCCCATCTCGGCACTGGAAGCCCATGTGCCCCGAAGCGCATGTGCCCCCGAGCGCATGACGCCACGTGAAGCCGCCGACGACCGATTACCCCGAAGGACCACGACCACCCGGTCACGACCAACCACTCACGACCAACCATTGATGACGGCGACACCGCCGCTGTGTGCGCACTTCCGCTGGACGAACTTCGTCGCGGTCGTCGGGCACACGCCCGACAGCCTGAAAGGCGCACATGAACACCCCTTCCTTCGCACATCTCGGCGTGCCCGCACCCCTGGTGCAGTCCCTGGCCCAGCGTGGTATCGCCGAGCCGTTCCCCATCCAGGCCGCCACTCTTCCGGACGCGCTGGCAGGACGCGATGTCCTCGGCCGCGGAAAGACCGGCAGCGGGAAAACGCTGGCGTTCTCGATCCCGCTGGTGGCCGCGCTGACCGGACGCCGCAGTCAACCCTCGCGCCCGTCCGGACTGGTGCTGGCGCCGACCCGCGAGTTGGCGACCCAGATCACCGCAACCCTGGAGCCGCTGGCCACCGCGAGCGGCCTGCGTATCACCACCATCTTCGGTGGCGTGTCGCAGGGCAAGCAGGTCAGTGCGCTGCGCTCGGGTGTCGACATCGTGGTGGCCTGCCCCGGACGTCTGGAAGATCTGATGGGGCAGAAGGTGATCAGCCTCGCTGACGTGGCCATCACCGTCCTCGACGAAGCCGACCACATGGCCGATCTCGGCTTCCTTCCCGGTGTCACCCGGATCATGGCGGCCACCCCGGCCGACGGGCAGCGGCTGTTGTTCTCGGCGACGCTGGACAACGGCGTCGACAAGCTGGTCCGGCGGTTCCTCCACGATCCGGTGTTGCACTCGGTCGACGAGGTCGCCGATGCCCCGGCGCAGATGACCCACCATGTGTTCCACGTCGGGGGAGTTGCCGAGAAGAAGGAACTGGTGCACCGACTGGCCTCCGGGACCGGCCGCCGGATCCTGTTCATGCGCACCAAGCATCAGGCCCGCAAATTGGCCAAGCAGCTCACCGATTCCGGTGTGCCGTCGGTCGATCTGCACGGCAATCTGTCCCAGCCTGCTCGTGAACGCAACCTGGCCGCGTTCAGCAGCGGTGCCGCCCGGGTGCTGGTCGCGACCGACATCGCAGCTCGTGGTGTCCACGTCGACGATGTCGAACTGGTCGTACACGTCGATCCGCCCATGGAACACAAGGCCTATCTGCACCGGTCGGGTCGGACCGCCCGGGCCGGCAGCGACGGTGACGTCGTGACCGTCGTGCTGCCCGAGCAGCGCAGGGACACCCAGCAGCTGTTGCGCCGTGCCGGTATCACGGTGCGCCCGCGCGACGTGGACGCGAATTCCTCCGAGGTGCATGCGCTCGTCGGCGAGGTCGCACCGTTGCGGCACACCGCTCCCACGGCCCACCCTGCGCCCCAAGCCGGTAAGCCCAGGCAGAATCGCGGTGCCGAACAGCAGCGGGGCGGCCCGTCTCGCGGCAGCCGTGGCTCACGCGGCCGCAGGCCCCGTCGGGCGCCTCAGCGATCGGCCAACACCGGGGGCTGATGCGCGCGCACCGGCGGCGGTGCGCCGGTGTACTTCTCGACCTGCACCAGCGCATGCGCTCCGGTGCAACCGTGTGCCAGCGACGACGTGCCGACATCGTCGGTGAGCATGTTCGGGTTGCCGTGTACACACATCGAATCGGGGTCCGTCGGGTCGGCGGGGTCGAACCAGGCGCCGGTGGACAACTGCACGACGCGCGGTCGCACCCGGGCGTCGATGACCGTGCCGGCCAGGCACGCACCTCGGTCATTGAACACCCGCACCACATCCCCGGCAGTCACACCTCGTTCGGCGGCATCCTGCGGGTGCATCCGAATCGGTTCGCGGCCGGCGACTTTCGATGCCTGACTGACCGCGCCGCCGTCGAGTTGACTGTGAAGCCGGCCGGCGGGCTGATTGGCCAGCAGATGCAGCGGATAGCTGCGGGCTCGTGCTCCGCCCAGCCATTCGCCGGGCTCGAACCATGCCGGGTGGCCGATGCAGTCCCGGTAACCGAAACCGGCGATCTCAGCGGAGAAGATCTCGATCTTGCCGCTGGGTGTGGCGAGGCGGTGCGCGCGCGGATCGGCGCGAAACTCCGAGAGCAGGGTCATCCCTGTCTCGGTGGGCAGCCGCAGCCGGCCCGCCCGCCAGAACTCCTCGAATGACGGGACCTCGAAATCCAGCGTCGCCGACCACTGCTCATAGAGATGAACCAGCCACTGCGAGGACGTGCGACCCTCGGTGAACGCCTCGGAGAAACCGAGCAGGCGGGCCAGCTCGCCGAAGGTGTCGTAGTCGTCACGCGCCTGTGCGTAGGGTTCGGTGAGCTTCGGCATGGCCATCAGCACGGGGTCGTTGCGTGAGCCGGAAAAGTCGTCGCGTTCGGCGAATGTGGTTGAGGGGACCACGATATCGGCGTGCCTGGCCATCGGCGTCCAGTACGGCTCGTGCACGACGACGGTGTCGGGCCGGCGCAGTGCGCGACGTAACCGCGGAATGTTCTGGTGGTGGTGGAACGGATTGCCGCCCGCCCAGTAGACCAGTTTGATCTCCGGGTAGCGCAGCGACAAACCGTTGTAGTCGAACCGTTCGCCAGGACGTAGCAGCATGTCACTGACGGCTGCGACCGGGATGAAGGTCCGTACCGGGTTGACTCCCTGCGGCAGCCGGGGCAGGCCGCAGCGTAGCGGTGCCAATCCGGGTTCGTTCATCGAGCCGTAGCCGTGACCGAATCCTGCTCCCGCAACGCCGATCTGGCCCAGCATGGCGGCCAGCGTCAGGCCCATCCAGGGCGCCTGTTCACCGTGGCGGGTGCGCTGCAGCGACCAGCTCACCGTGACGAGTGTGCGGCCGGCGGCCATCCTCCGGGCCAGCGTGACGAGTTCATCGCGGTGAAGGCCGCAGATGCTCTCGGCCCAGCTCGGCGACTTCGGCACACCGTCGTCGGTGCCGAGCAGGTAGCGCTCGAAACGTTCATATCCGGTGCAGTGGGTTGCCAGGAAGTCGCGATCTGCCAGGTTTTCGGTCGCCAGCACGTGCGCCAACGCCAACATGATGGCGACGTCCGTGCCGGGTAGCGGTGCATACCATTGGCATTCACCGTCGATGTCGTCTCGCAGCGGGGAGAAGGACACGATCCGGCCGCCGCGCGCCCGGAACCGGTTCAGTGCGTCGCGCGCCGGATGGGCGGTGGTACCACCGTGGTTGACGCCGGTGTTCTTGAGCGCCATGCCGCCGAAGCACACCAGCAGGTCGGTGTGTTCGACGATGACTTCCCACTGGGTGGAGCGCTTGAACAGGTCGTCGTGGGTGCCGACCACTCGGGGCATGATCACCCCGGTCGCTCCGAGACTGTACGAGTGACGCGAAAACGTATAGCCACCAAGACAATTCAGAAAACGGTGCACCTGGCTCTGAGCGTGGTGGAAACGTCCGGCGCTGGACCACCCGTAGGAGCCGCCGTAGATCGCCTCGTTGCCGTACGTGTCGACAACGCGGCGCAGTTCCTCGGCGAGCCGTTCGATGAGCTCGGGCCAGGTCACGGCGACGAACTCGTCGGCGCCCCGGCCGGTGCCGGGTCCAGGGCCGCCCTCGAGCCAACCGCGGCGGATCGCCGGGGTGGTCACGCGCGAGACGTGCCGGACCGAGCCGGGCAGATTGCCCAGGGCCGGGGACGGGTCGTCGTCGCCGGGGATCGCCGACACCGACACGATGTCTCCGGATTGCACCGTGGCGCGAAACGCTCCCCAGTGCGTCAGGCTGGTGCGAGCAGCGGCCACGACCCTGAGTCTAGTGAGGGCATGCCCGCCGGCCGCGTCCCGACCACGTCCCCTGCCGCGTCCTCCCATGCCCCGACCAACCAGCTGGTTGGGGTGGGGTACGTTGGCCGCAACTGTCCGTACCGACCATCTCGGAGACATTGCCATGGGCGCCCAAGCCGCTTCGGAAACCACATCAGTCATCGCCTACCAACGAACGTTGTTCGAGCCCGAGCACGAGATGTTCCGGGACTCCTTCCGCACTTTTCTGGACCGCCACGTCGCGCCCCACCACCAGGAGTGGGAGAAGAACAAGCTGGTCGACCGGGACGTCTGGCTGGAAGCGGGCAAGCAGGGCTTCCTCGGGATGGCGGTGCCCGAGCAGTACGGCGGCGGGGGCGTCGAGGACTTCCGCTACAACACGGTCATCACCGAAGAGGTCACCGCCGGCCGGTACAGCGGCCTGGGTTTCAGCCTGCACAACGACATCATCGCCCCGTATCTGATCCGGTTGGCCACCGAGGAGCAGAAGCAGCGGTGGCTGCCGAAGTTCTGCAGCGGCGAGCTCATCACGGCCATCGCAATGACCGAACCCGGCACCGGCAGCGATCTGCAGGGCATCAAAACCCGCGCGGTCAAGGACGGGGACAACTACATCCTCAACGGCGCCAAGACGTTCATCACCAATGGAATCCACTCCGACCTGGTGATCGTGGTCGCCCAGACCGACCCCGACAAGGGTGCCCTGGGGTTCTCGCTGCTGGTCGTGGAACGCGGGATGGACGGGTTCGAGCGCGGTCGCAAACTCGACAAGATCGGTCTTGACGCACAAGACACCGCAGAGCTTTCGTTCACCGACGTCACGGTGCCGGCCGAGAATCTGCTGGGCGAGGAGGGGCAGGGATTCATCTACCTGATGCAGAACCTGCCGCAGGAGCGCATCAGTATCGCGGTGATGGCTGCGGCGGCGATGGAGGCGGTGCTGGACGTGACGTTGCAGTACGCCAAGGAGCGCAAGGCGTTCGGTAGGCCTATCGGCAGCCAGCAGAACAGCCGGTTCCTGCTCGCCGAACTGTCCACCGAGGCCACCGTGGTGCGCATGATGGTCGACGAGTTCATCAAGCTGCACCTGCAGGACAAGCTCACCGTCGAGCAGGCGGCGATGGCCAAGTGGTACTCCACCGAAAAGCAGGTCCACCTCATCGACCGCTGTCTCCAGCTGCACGGCGGCTACGGCTACATGCGTGAGTACGACGTCGCCCGGGCGTACCTCGATGCGCGCGTGCAGACCATCTACGGCGGCACCACCGAGATCATGAAGGAGATCATCGGGCGCAGCCTGGGAGTGTGAGCGTCGGGTGTGGGGGGGTGGTGCCGCATCGCCTGCGCATATTCTTGGGCGGGATTCGGCGAGGTGACTTGGTTATCGACGTCTGCTGACGCACAGTGAACGCACGCGGTAACTTTCTCAGAATTTTGCAAGCCTGCAGAAGGACCAGTCGCCGACCGCGGGGAGGAAGAATGAGCCGGCAGCCGATGCTGCGCCGACGATTGGCCGGTCGCTTGGCGATCGGGCTGCTGGGGGTGGCTACTGCGCTCCTGTTCGCCCCGGCCGCAGCTGCACAGCCCGAAGTCGAAGCCAACGACGCGATCACCGCCGCGTGGCAGGCCGGTGGTGGCGACACCGGACCGCTCGGACCCAAGACGGGCGATGTGTATCCCGCCGGCGACGGATTCGCGCAGAATTTCGCCTCCGGCACCATGTTCTTCACCCCCGCCACCGGCGCCCGCTTCATGCAGGGCGCAATCCTGCAGAAGTACGAGTCGCTCGGTGGACCCGCCGACAGTGACCTGGGGTTCCCGACGATCGACGAGGGCCCTGGCCGCGCCCCGGGGAGCCGCAACAGCACGTTCAGCGCCTCTGACAACCCGGTCATCTTCTGGACGCCGGCGACGGGCGCCAGAGTGGTCCGCGGACCGATCAACGCGGCCTGGGACAGGTTGGGTGGATCTTCGGGCGTCCTCGGAGTGCCTGCCGAGGACGAGACCTACGACGGCGCGGTCGTCACCCAGAGGTTCACCGGCGGTGAACTGTCCTATGACTCACGGGCCAAGACGTTCACCACAGTGCCTCCCGAGCTGGCCGGCCAACTCGGTGATCTCACGATCCCCGACGATCCGGTGGCGTCGATCAACGCGGCCCGCCGCGCCGCTGGTGGCGCGCTCGGGCCGTTGGGTGCCGCCGAAGGCGAGCCATACGAGATCGGGTCCGACGGAATGGGCCAGGACTTCGTCAACGGCACCATCTTCTACAGCCCGGACACCGGCGCCAACGTGGTGACTGGACAGGTGTTGGCCAAGTACCAGAGCGTGGGTGGTCCGGAAGGGGACCTCGGGTTCCCGATCACCAGTGAACAGGACGGCGGCCTGGCACCGGCGAGCCGCATCAGTGCCTTCGCCGCAGAGGACAAGCCGGTCATCTTCTGGACTCCCGACCACGGTGCGGTGATCGTGCGCGGGGCGATGAACGCCGCATGGGACGAACTCGGCGGGGCGACCGGCGAGCTGGGCGCCCCGGTGTCGGATCAGACACAAAACGGGGATGTGATCACCCAGCGATTCAGCGGTGGTGCCATCTCCTGGGACACGGTGACGCAGAAGTTCAGCACCGAACCGGCCGGACTGGCGGCACAGCTGGCGGAGCTGGAAGTGCCGGGGGCCGGACCCCCACAGGCGTCCTCTCCGACCCCCCAGGCGGCTGAGAACACCGAGAGCTCGGGGCTGAGGTGGACCTGGTGGTGGTTGCTGGCGCTGGTCCCGCTGCTGCTGCTGGGTGGGTTGGTCGGGCTGGCCGTGCTGCGTAAGCGTCGACGCCGCGACGAACAGTTCTTCGGCGAATCGGAGAGCGGGCCGCAGCACGACCAGGACGACGACGGCCGCGAAGACGAAGTGTTCGGCGACCGGTATGCCCGCGAAGGACTCGGATCGTTGGGTGCCGCGTCGTCGACGGGCAGGGACTTCGGTGCGGAGCCGCCCAGTTTCTGGGGTTCGCCGGCCGTCGGCGACAGCGCTGCGCGCGATGACGAGGCGCCGAACGTCGCACTCGGTGAGCAGGACGACCCGGACGCGGTGGACACGGCTCCGACGCGGGTGGTGACGGTCGACCCGGCGCCCGAGGCCACCAGCGCCGAGGACCTGTCCCACGATGTGGTCGAGGGGCCCGACGAGGCGGATCTCGACGACAGCGAGGTCCGGGACGACAGCGACAGCTGGGACGACCGGGACGGCTGGGACGACAGCCACGACTGGGACGACCGGCACGACAGCGACGACAGGACCGACAGGGACGACCGGGCCGACCGGGCCGACTGGGCCGACTGGGCGCACCGGGACCTCGACGATGCCGACCGGGCAGGTCTGGGTGACTTCGCGGCCGCTGACCGTGACGAGGCGGAGTTCGATCGGAGGCCTCCGGCCGCCCCGGTGCTGCCGCCGCCCGCCCCGCCGGTGCATGACGCGATCACCGACACCGGCCGGCACGCCCGGATCGACATCGACGAGCCCACCCCGCTCGGGACGGCGCTGCACATGCCGTTCGACGATCCCGCCGAGATCCCCGACGGGTATCCGATTAAGGCCGACACCAAGTCCGGCCTGTTCTGGACTCCGGACAGCAGCGATTACGACGAGGCGCCGGTCGAGATCTGGTTTGCCAGCGAGGAAATCGCACGCACCAACGGTTTCGTCCGGGGAGAGTAAGACCGCGGTCTGCGGGGTTCCGGTCGACGCGCGGGCCGGTCAGATCTTGCGGATGACGGTCACGACCTTGCCCAGGATGGCCGCGTCGTTGCCGGGGATCGGGTCGAAGGCCGGGTTGTGCGGCATCAGCCAGACCTGACCCCGGGTGCGCTTGAACGTCTTGACGGTCGCCTCACCGTCGATCATCGCGGCCACGATGTCTCCGTTGTCGGCGACGCTCTGCTGCCGGACCACCACCCAATCGCCATCGCAGATGGCGGCGTCGACCATGGATTCGCCGACCACCTTGAGCAAGAACAGCGAGCCTTCGCCGACGAGTTCGCGGGGCAGCGGGAAGACGTCCTCGACAGCCTCTTCGGCCAGGATGGGCCCGCCCGCGGCGATGCGTCCCAGCACGGGCACGAATGTGGGTTCGGGAAGCGAGTCGGAGCCGGCGACATCGGTCGTGACGATGGGAGCGGCGGGGGCCGCGATGCCGTCGTCGGCGCCACGGACATCGACTGCGCGCGGACGGTTGGGGTCGCGGCGCAGGTATCCCTTGCGTTCGAGGGTGCGGAGCTGATGGGCGACCGATGAGGTGGAGGTCAACCCGACGGCGTCGCCGATCTCCCTGATGCTCGGCGGATAGCCGCGGCTGGTCACCGACGCGCGGATGACGTCGAGGATGGTGCGCTGACGTTCGGTCAGGCCAGAGTCCCGGCCTCGGCCTGCGCCGGAGCCGTTGGTGCTGTCTCTGCTGTCGTCACTCATGGGCCTGAATGTAACGCGACCGCCGCCGATAATCAAACATGTGTTCGAGGTGTGTCGCCCTGTGCAGACGAACCGCTGTGGACGGACCGCGGCCGTTTTTCGCGTCGCCGGGACGTGTCGGTGGCGTGCGTTAGCGTTCGCAACAGTTCGATCACGTGTTCTATCAATCGAACACCTGATCGACTAGAGTTCGAACACAAGAGCGAACGGTCCTGATACGGAAGGCGAGCAGATGACCATTCTCGACGATCGCGCAACCTGGAACGAGTTCGAGCGCGCGCCCCGGCTGCGGATCGGTGACGGCCGGGTGCGGCCGGCGGTCCCGGCCCGTAGGCCGGCGACCCGCCGGCCGGGCGGCGGCGCCGCCGTTCGCTATCGGGGCACCGGGGTACTGGTGTCGCGGGCATCGCACCGGCGCCGCCCGATCACGCCGGTTACCACGGTGTTGCTGGCGTTGGTGGCCGCGGCGATCACGCTCTGGCTCGGGCTCGTCGGCCAGTTCGGCGGTCTGGCCGGCGGTGAGTCCGCCGTGCCGGGGCGTCTCACAGTGGTCCAGGTGCACAGTGGCGAGTCGTTGCAGCAGGTGGCACAGCGCGTCGCCCCCGATGCCCCGATCGCCGACGTCATCGACCGAATCCGTGAGTTGAATCAGCTGCAGTCGGTGGCGCTGGACGCTGGCCAGACACTGATCGCGCCGGTCGCCTGAGGCGCCCGCAGAGATTCCAAAACCGCTGCGGCCCAACCCTTCTGAGGACCGGTCCAATGAGGTACGCGCCGCTGAGTCCGGCATTGCGCCACCCGCGGCTGACGCAGGTACGCTCAAGGGCGTTCGAAGCGGTTGACTGTCGATGCGGCGAAGGAGCGGTGATGCACTGTCCGTTCTGCCGGCATCCGGATTCGCGTGTCGTGGATTCCCGGGAGACCGACGAAGGTCAGGCCATTCGTCGGCGCCGGTCCTGTCCTGAATGCGGGCGCAGGTTCACCACGGTCGAGACCGCGGTACTGGCGGTCGTGAAGCGCAGCGGCGTGACCGAACCTTTCAGCCGGGAGAAGGTCATCCGCGGTGTGCGGCGCTCCTGCCAGGGCCGTCAGGTCGACGACGATGCGCTCAATCTGCTCGCGCAGCAGGTCGAAGATGCAGTCAGGGCCACCGGATCGGCCGAGGTTCCCAGCCACGAAGTGGGTCTGGCCATTCTCGGTCCGCTGCGTGAGCTCGACGAGGTCGCCTATCTGCGGTTCGCATCGGTGTACCGCTCATTCTCATCGGCCGAGGACTTCGAGCGTGAGATCCAGGCGCTGCGCGCCCACCGTGAGGCGGCGGCGCAAACCTGACGCGCCCGCCCCTGCCCTGTGTCCCGCACGCCGGCCGGACGCGCCGTCAGTCGATCTGACGTTGCCCGTCGTCTACCACACGTCCGGCGACCTGAACCCATCCCTCCGGGCTCCACGTGGTTTCGATGACCGATCCCTGACCCTGCACGATCGTCAGATCACGACTGAGATGCTCGGTGATTCGGACCGCCGCGGCGCCGGTGGCCTCGTCCTCCCGAATCCCCAGATGCGGGGCGAACATCCGGGAACGAATGGTTCCAGCGGCCTCGTCCAGCCAGGTCCACAGATAGTGCTCGGAACCGTCGGCGTAGTCGTCGGGATCGGCCGCGGCCAGCTCGTCCGGCGACTCCACGTCGTGAATCGCGAACGCCGGCGCCCAGTCCGCCCGGGCGCTGACCGAGGTCAGATCCCCGCTGTAGCCGACCTGCACGATGCCCGCCGGTACCTGCAGCGTCTTGATCGGCATGCCGCGGTCCTTGAGCCACCAGGACGCGCCCACGGTGGGATGACCGGCGAAGGGCATCTCCGTGGTGGGCGTGTGGATGCGGGCGTGGGCGCTGTGCGTGCCCGCGTGCGGAAGGGTGACGAACACCGTCTCGCTGTAGCCCAGTTCGGTGGCGATGCGTTGCCGGTCGCCCGCGTCCACTGTCGCCGCGTCCACGACACCGAGCGGGTTGCCGAATCTGCCGTCCTGGTCAGTGAATACGCGCAGCACTGTCACGTCGATGGCCATGCGCCGATGCTACGTCGTCGCCCGCGGAACCCCGGTCAGGTTGCCGAACGTTCGTCGGCGCCCATGGCGTCGAGCACCGCGACGCGTGTGTCGAGCGGACCGGAGATGGTGCCCTCGCTGATACCGGTACGGAGCAACCCGCGCAGATACTCCTGGTCGTACACCGCCGGCTCGGTCGAGCTGATGAACTTCTCGACCACCTCGACGAAGCGATCCGGATCGTCGTGGAACGGGAAGTGGCCCGAACCCTGGAAGATCTCCAGCTCCGAACCGGGCATGGCTGCGTGGGCCATCTCGGCGTGGCTGACCGGAATCACGGCGTCGAGGCTGCCCCAGATGAGCTGCACCGGAACCGACTGGGTCAGGTAGCAGCGGTCGAGCATGGTGACCACCTGCCCGCGCCAGTCGACAACGGCGCGTAGCGTTCGGGCGAACGCCGATGACGCGGTCGGCTCGGGCAGGTCAGCCAGGATGCGCAGCATGTCGGGAATGTCGCGGCCGACCCCGGTCGACCCGAGCACTGTTCCGCTGAGCCGCCCCAGGACCTGAAGGGCCGGCAGTACCAACGGCAGGCGCAACAGAGCCAGCGCCTCGCTGCCCATCGGCAGCGACGCGATGCGCAAAGCGATGTTGACGTCCTTGGTGACTCCGCCGGCGCCGACCAGAATCAACCGGTTGACCAGCTGGGGGAACTGATAGGCGAACTGCATGGCCACGCCGCCGCCGAGAGAGTGCCCGACCACCGTGACACTGTCGATGTCGAGAACGCTCAGCAGATCCCGCATACCGTTGGCATACGCGGCGACCGAGTAGTCGGCGCGCGGCTTGTCGGACTTTCCGTGGCCCAGCAGATCCGGTGCGATGACGGTGAATCGCTGCGCCAACTGGGTCTGCACGGTGCTCCAGGTGGTCGAGTTGTCCCCGATGCCGTGGATGAGCAGGATCGCCGGACCGGATCCCGCGACCCGGAAGGCTCGCCGATAACCGTGGATCGTGCAGTACTTCAACGTCGGCGTGAGTTCGCGCACGGGCCGCAGGTTCGGCTTGCGTTCGGTCATGTCGCCCACTTCGTCGTCGGGACGGGTTCCAGCCGGCGGAACTACAGGCCTTCCCTGGGGTCGTCCCCGTCCTTCGGCTTCTTCTCACCGGCCTGTTGAGCGAGGAATCGCTCGAATTCGGCGCCGAGTTCCTCTCCGCTCGGCAGATCCTCGTCCCGCGCCAGCAGCGACCGGTTCTCCTGAGCGGCAACGAACGCATCGTACTGGCGCTCGAGAGCCTCCACCACCTGAGCGACCTCTGCACTGGCCGCCACCTGCTCATTGATCTTGTCGAACACCTCGGCAGCGGCCTGGGTGAGTCCCGCGGTGGGGATCTCCAGCGAACCATTCCTGGCAACTTCGGAGATCAGTGTCTCGGCCGCCGACGGGTAGTCGGTCTGCGCCAGATAGTGCGGGACGTGCGCGGTGAAACCGACGACCTCGTACCCGTGCTGGGCCATCCGGAACTCCAGGAGATTGGAGACGCTGCCGGGAACCTGAACCTCACCCACCCACGGCTGGTGGTCGGCGATGAGCTCCTTGTCGTTGGAGTGCGCGGTGAGCGTCATCGGCCGGGTGTGCGGAACCGCCATCGGGATGGAGCCCAGGCCGATCACCCGGCGCACGCCGAGCCGCTCGGACAGTAGGCGCACCGCCGTCACGAATCGCTCCCAACGCAGATCCGGCTCCAGTCCGGCGAGCAGCAGAAAGGGCGTGCCCGCGGTGTCGTGCAGCGCGTACAGATTGAGTTCCGGCTCGTCGTAGTGGGTGAAGTGATCGGTCTTGAAGGTCATCAGCGGGCGCCGGGACCGGTAGTCGAGCAGCTCGTCGATCGCGAAGGACGCCACCAGCTCGGTGTCGAGCGTGTTCTTCAGATGCGCGGCCGAGAGCCGGATCGCATGTCCGGCGTCGGAGAAGCCTTCCAGCGCGTGCACCAGCACCGGGCCGCGGCCGTCTGGCGACGACAACTGTGGGCCCGGGAACTCAAGTTCGTACATTCCGGTCTGCTCCGGCTGATACTGCCGGCCGTGCTCGTCGTCAGCCATCCGTCTCGCCTCCTCGCCTCGGTACCCGCAACACACCTGATGCCGGTTGGAACCGTGAACGTCCAGTGTCCCGCACAGGCACGGCGGTGCGACGGCGGGCCACCGGGCGTCACCCAGTTGTTCGAACGTGCACACGCCGATGTGACATTCCGCGCCGGTGGGTCGCGATCTACCCGGCCTGGTCGCCGAGGAAACGCCGGGCGGGGAGGATCGTGGGGTGTCCTCTGCCCGGGTGGCTGTCCGACTGTCGGCGCGGTGTCTGTGGTCAGCCGTGCTGGCGACGCTGCTGACGGCATGCGGACCGCAACTGTCGGCGACCCGGGCGCCTGCGGACCCGGCACTGCCGTCGGTGCGCCCGGCGGCGCCCGATCCCCGCGTCGGGGCGGTCTTCGTCGGGGACGTGCACATCTGTTCGGCCGCGGTGCTGGACTCACCGGCCGGCGATCTGATTCTGACTGCTGCCCACTGTCTGACCGCAGACACCGACGCCGAGTTCGTGCCCGGGTTCGGCGCGGGAGACTCGGCTGCCGATGGTTGGCAGGTCGACGCGGTGTTTTTCGACCCGCGCTGGATCGACGGCTACGATCCCGCGGCGGACTTCGCTGTCGCGCGGGTGAGCAGGGCAGACGGCGCCCGGCTGCAATCGGCCGCCGGTGCGGGTCTGCGGTTGGGCTCCGCGCCGGAGGTGGGCGAGGAGGTCACCGTCCTCGGGTACCCGGCCGGCATCGGGGGCGGTCCGACCGCGTGCCGGGCGCCGGCAGCGCCGCAGCGGCACGGGTTCCCGAGTCTGCGCTGCGACGGGGTGGTCGCTGGCTTCTCCGGCGCTCCCTGGATCTCGGGTTCGACGGTCACCGGCGTCATCGGTGGGCTCGACGGCGGCGGATGCGCCGAGGAAGTGTCCTACTCGCCGCCGTTCGGTGCGGCGGTGTCGGCGTTGGTGGCACGCGCCGAGGCAGGTGGACCCGGGGATGACGCGCCCGCGTCGTTCGACGACGGGTGCGGATGATTCAGGCGCGGAACTGGCTCAACGCGCGCAGCTTGTTCATCACGTCCAGTGCGGCGACCTTGTAGGCCTCCGAGAAGGTCGGATAGTTGAACACGGCGTCGACGAGGTACTCGATGGTGCCCCCGCAGCCCATCACGGCTTGACCGATGTGCACCATCTCGGTGGCACTGGTGCCGAAGATGTGCACACCGAGCAGCCGCAGATCCTCGGTGGAGACGAGCAGTTTGAGCATCCCGTACGAGTCTCCGGCGATCTGCCCGCGGGCCAGTTCGCGGTAGCGGGACACCCCGACTTCGTAGGGCACCGCGTTTTTGGTCAGTTCCACCTCGGTGGCCCCCACGTAGGACACCTCCGGGATGGAGTAGATGCCGATCGGCTGCAGCTCGGTCATGCCCTTGCTCGGTTCGCCGAAGGCGTGATAGGCGGCGAGCCGGCCCTGGTCCATCGATGTCGCGGCCAACGCCGGGAAACCGATGACATCCCCGACTGCGTAGATGTGATCGACCTTGGTCTGGTAGTTGTCGTCGACGAAGATCCGGCCGCGGTTGTCGGATTCCAGTCCGGCGCTGGCCAGATCGAGGTCACGGGTCTGCCCCTGACGGCCGGCCGAGTACATGACGGTCTCGGCCGGAATCTGCTTGCCGCTGGCGAGGGTGGTGACGGTACCGGTGGAGCCCACGTCGACCGCGGTGACCTCTTCGCCGAACCGGAACGTCACGGCGAGGTCGCGCAGGTGGAACTTCAGCGATTCGATGATCTCGGGATCGCAGAACTCGAGCATGGTGTCGCGCTTCTCGACGACGGTGACCTTGGTCCCGAGCGCGGCGAACATCGAGGCGTACTCGATGCCGATCACTCCCGCCCCGACGACCACCATCGACGACGGCAGTGTCTTCAGATCCAGGATGCCGTCGGAGTCGAGCACCCGCTCGTCGTCGAACTCCACCCCGTCGGGCCGCGCGGGCTTGGTTCCGGTGGCGATGACGACGTATTCGCCGGTGACGGTGGTGCGTTCACCGCGATGCGGCTCTTCGACGAGCACCGTGTGGGGGTCGAGGAATCGGCCGTGCCCCTGGACCAGGTCGATCCGGTTGCGCATCAGTTGGGACCGCACCACGTCCTGCTCCTTGGTGATGACGTGGGTGGTGCGCGCGAGCAGGTCGGCGGGGGTGATCTTCTCCTTGACCCGGTAGCTGGCGCCGTAGAGTTCGCGCTGGCTCATCCCAGTGAGGTAGACGACGGCTTCGCGCAGGGTTTTCGACGGGATGGTGCCGGTGTTGACGCAGACGCCGCCGAGCATGCGGCCGCGTTCCACCACAGCGACCGACTTGCCGAGCTTGGCGGCCGCGATGGCGGCTTTCTGACCGCCGGGGCCGGAACCGATGACCACCAGGTCGTACTCCAGCATCGAATCCATGCACAAGGTGTACGCCGGTTGCCGTCGGTCCGCATGCCGGCCGACGTCAACATCGCGTGAACAGCTTCCCCATCGCAGCGGGCGCTGCTCCCCAAACCCGATTTCATCCACAGTTGCGTGCCGGCCGGGCGGCTTGGGCCGATCGGCGTCGGTGGAGGTTGCCAAGTTGGCCTCATGGCCACAACACCTCGCCCTGAGTCCGCACTCGATCGTCCCGGTGCTTTGATCGCCGCGCTGCCCGCGGTACTCGGCTTCGTCCCGGAGAAGTCACTCGTTCTGGTCACCGTCGAGGACGGTCACATGGGCGCGGTCCTGCGGGCCGATCTGGATGACCCTCCGCCCGACCAGCTGTGCCAACTGGCTGAGCTGGCCGCCGCGTCGGGTGCTGAGTCGGCGATGGCGGTGATCGTCGACGACATCGGTGCGGGCTGTCCGATGTGCGCCGACGAGCACGGTCGCATCGCGGGGGAGCTGACCGTGGAACTCGACGCGCAGGGTGTCGAGCTGATCGCCGCCCACGTCGTCGCTGCGATCGCCGCGGGTGAGCGCTGGTACTGCGCCGACGGCTGCGGCCGGTCCGGGGTTGTGGAGGACCCGGCCGCGTCGCCGACCGCAGTCGCTGCGGTGCTCGACGGGCGGCGGCTCTACGGGCGGCGAGACGAACTCGTCGCCGTCGTGGCCACCGCTGACCCGACCCGGTCGGCGGAGCTGGGCGGACTGATCGAACTGGCCGGCCCAAGTGAGACGCCCCGCCCCGATGCACACGCCCGAGACGATGTCGAGCACGCGCTGGCCTGTATCGAGCACGTTCGGTGCGAGGGTGGGCTCAGCGACGACGATCTGGTGCGGCTGGCGTGGGCGCTGACCGACACGCGGGTTCGAGACACCCTCTATGCGCTGGCCGTCGGGGACGGCGCCGGGGCGGCCGAGGTCCTGTGGGGGGAGCTGGCGCGCAGCCTTCCCGATCCCTGGCGGGTGGAAGCGCTTGTGCTGCTTGCGTTCTCGGCATACGCACGGGGCGACGGGCCGCTGGCGGGAATCTCACTGGATCAGGCGCTGCGGGGCGACCCGATGCACCGGATGGCCGGGATGCTCGACCAGGCGCTGCAGTCGGGGATGCGGCCCGAACAGATCCGGGAACTCGCCAAGACCGGGTACCGGCTGGCGCGTCAGCTCGGCGTGCGCCTGCCGCCGCGGCGACTGTACGGCCGTCGAGCCGGCTGATCAGACCTTCTCGACCTTGACGGCGTGGGCCATCTCGTGCGGTAACTCCACCTGCTCGTGTCCTGGGATGACGATCGTCACACCGCCGGTTCCGTTGACCTCCACCGTCACCCGGGCGTTGGGGACGACGCCGGCGTCTTTGAGGCGGGCGATCAGGTCGGCGTCACCCTGGACGTGTTCGGTCAACTGGCGCACCACCACGGCCACCGGCATGCCCGCCGGAAGCTCGGTGAGCCGCACCAGGCTGAGCGTGTCGCTCATCTCGTCACCGACACCCAGTTCCGACAGCCCCGGGATCGGGTTTCCGAACGGCGAGGTGGTCGGATTGTCGAGCACCTGCACGAGCCGACGTTCGACGTCCACGCTCATCACGTGCTCCCAGCGGCAGGCCTCGGCGTGTACTTCCTCCCACGGCAGCCCGATGACGTCGACGAGCAGGCGCTCGGCGAGCCGGTGCTTGCGCATCACCGCCACCGCCAGCGCCCGGCCCTTGTCGGTCAGCTCCAGATGCCGGTCACCTGCGACGTGCAGCAGGCCGTCGCGCTCCATCCGGGAGACGGTCTGACTGACGGTGGGGCCACTCTGATCGAGACGCTCGGCGATGCGGGCGCGCAACGGGATCACGCCCTCTTCCTCGAGGTCGTAGATCGTCCGCAGGTACATCTCGGTGGTATCAACCAGATCGTTCATCGCACAACCCTCCGTCGCAGACGAGTCTACCGGCCTGCCCGGCCACCAGCGGAGCTTCCCAGGGCGACACGGCACCACCGCCGGCAGGGCGACACGGCGCCACCGCCGGCAGGGCGACCACGGCCGGCAGGTTGTCGAAGGGCCGCCGGCACGCCGAAGGCCCGCCGGAATTCCGGCGGGCCTTCGGTACGGGACGGTGATTCGTGGACGGGACAGTCGTCGATGAGGGGAAGTGGGCAGCCGCGGCGTGTCAGCTGGCGGCGTAGGAGCGCAGACGGTCGGCGCGCTCACCGTTGCGCAACTTGGCCATGACCTCACGCTCGATCTGCCGCACCCGTTCGCGGGACAGGCCGAAGAGCTTGCCGATCTGATCCAGGGTGCGCGGCTGACCGTCATCGAGGCCGAAACGGAGCCGAATGACCTGCTGCTCACGCTCGTCGAGGGTGGCCAGTACGTACCGGATGTCGGTGTGCAGCAGTTCGGAGATGACGGCGTTCTCGGCCGACATCGCCTCGGCGTCTTCGATGAAGTCGCCCAGCGGTGCCTCTTCGTCGCTACCGACCGGCATGTCGAGGCTCACCGGGTCGCGGCTGTGCTCGAGCAGATCGGTGATCTTCTCGACCGGGATGCCCGACTCCTCGGCCAGTTCCTCGTCGGTGGCTTCGCGTCCGAGATTCTGATGCATCTCGCGCTTGATCCGGGCGAGCTTGTTGACCTGCTCGACGAGGTGCACGGGCAACCGGATCGTGCGGCTCTGGTCGGCCATGCCGCGGGTGATCGCCTGACGGATCCACCACGTGGCGTAGGTCGAGAACTTGAACCCCTTGGCGTAGTCGAATTTCTCCATCGCCCGGATGAGTCCGAGGTTGCCCTCCTGGATGAGGTCGAGCAACGGCATACCGCGTCCGGTGTAGCGCTTGGCCAGCGATACCACCAGTCGAAGGTTGGCCTCCAGCAGATGGCGGCGGGCGGCTTCCCCGTCGCGTACGACCGCGGCCAGATCACGCTTGCGGTTCTCGCCCAAGCGCTTGCGCGTGGCGAGCAGATGCTGGGCATACAGGCCCGCCTCGATGCGCTTGGCCAGCTCCACCTCATCGGCGGCATTGAGCAACGCGGTCTTGCCGATGCCGTTCAGGTAGACCCGCACCAGGTCGGCGGCTGGGCTCTGGGCATCCAGATCCTGGTCGATACGGCTGGTGGTGGCATTTGCCATGGCGGCCTCCTGATCGGGTGGAACTTTCATGAGCTACAACGCCCCAAGCCCGCAATGAGTTCCCGGGTTTTCCCCGCTTCACACCTTCTGATCTGCGGTTATCGGCCGGTGACCTGAGAATGTGCTGAGAAAGGCGCGAGAAAGCGCTCAGTCGGGAACGTCGCCGCGCCGGTCGTCGGTCTCAGGTTGCGGCGCGCGAGGGGCGACACCGCCGATTGCCGGCCGCTCGGCCGTGGGAAACAACGGAATACGCCGCGGCACGTCGTAGCGGCGAGGCTCCTCAGCCTTGCGGGGCGGCCGGTCGTTGGCGATCAGCACCGCCATCCACGGCAACGGAATCGAGACCAGGATGATCGCCAACGAGATCAGTCCGTTGTGCCAGATGCTGTATGCGACGGCGGCCAGAATGAGCGCCGGGATGCGCACCGACATCAACGTCAGGTACTTGCGCACTCGCTGGCGGTGTTGCTCCTCGTAGGCGGGGGCGGCCCGGGTGATCAGAACCGGACGACCCTCGTCGTCGAAACTCAGCTCGGAGCCTTGTTTCATCCCTCCACTGTTCCACATCAGGACGTCGGTGTGCCCGTTGCGTTTATTACCAAACCCTTGCCGGGCAGAATGGACGCCATGGACACCCAGACGATCGAGCGCACCGACGCCGACGAACGCGTCGATGACGGCACAGACGGCGACCGGCCCAAGTTCTTCCACTATGTCAAGAAGGACAAGATCGCCGAGAGCGCGGTGATGGGCACCCACGTCGTCGCATTGTGCGGTGAGGTTTTCCCGGTGACGAAGTCGGCGAAGCCGGGTTCACCGGTGTGTCCTGACTGCAAGCGGATTTACGAACAGCTCAAGAAGTAGCCGCATCGGTGCCGGCCGCGTTTTCGGTGCCGGCCGTGTTTCCAGTGCGGGTGCGGGAGCCGGCCGGCCCGGCGCTACGGCCGTTGGGGCGGCCGTTGGGGCGGCCGTTGGGGCGGCCGTTGCGGCGGCCGTTGCGGGCGGCCGGTCGCGCATCGGACTTGGCTTCCAGCCAACCGCGGAGACGATTGGCGTGGGTCTGGGGGGCCGGGAACTCCTCTTCGATGGCGGCGTTGAGTTCGGCGCCGATCATGATCGCGAACCCGAGGAAGAAAGCGAACAACAGGAATGCGATCGGGGTGGCCAGTGCGCCGTAGGTGTATCCGGTGCTGGTGATCCAGGTGAGATACACGCGTAGTCCCCAGGTGGCGATCAGGAACACCACCGCGGCCAGCACTGAGCCCAGCAACAGGCGGTGTGACGGAAGTGGCTTGGGCAGCGCCACCCGATAGAGCAGGTTGACACCCACGATGAGAGCCACCGCCAGTACCGGGAAATACGCCAGTTGCAGTGCGCTGTGCCAACTGTCGGGAATGAACTCGATGATCTTGCGTGGCCCCAGCGCCAGGAACGGCGCGGCCACGATTGCTCCGACCAGCATCACCACGTAAAGCCCGAGGGCGTAGAACCGCTGCCGCACGGGATGGCGTAGCGGCGTCTGATCGTGGGCCTCGGTGATCGAGTCCACGAACGCCGAGACTGCCGACGAACCGGCCCACAGGGAGATCACGAACCCCAGTGACACCACCTCGCCGCGGGCACCGCCCACGATGTCGTTGACCGTGGGTTCGATGATCTCGCTGACCACGTTCGGCGAGAAGAATCTCTCCGCGACGCTGATCAGTTGACCTTCGATAGCGGGCAAGGTGTCGGGCCCGAACAGTGGAGCGACGTATGCCAGGCTGCCCAGCATCCCGAGCAGCAACGGCGGCAACGACAGCGCGCACCAGAACGCAGCCTGCGCGGACTCCGAGAAGATCGAGTCGTCCCAACTCTTGCTCAGGGTTCGCAACGTGATGCGACGCAGATGGTGACGTTGAGGTCTGGCCCGTTGGTGTTTTGGGGGGTGAGGCTTGGCCGCTGACGGTGTCGCTGATTGTGCGGCCTGCGAATCGGACGGCTCTGACTGGTCATTCATGACCAGACCAGCATTACCGATTCGCCGCTAAGGCTCGAGCGGGCTCACTTCCAGAACCGCGGCGAGCTCGACCAGCTTGGCCTCATGCTCATTGGCGTGGTGCTGGCAGAACAACAACTCCGCACCCGATGGAAGCTTCGCCCGCACACGGGCGGCGGCCCCACAACGGTCGCAGCGGTCAGCCTTGGTCAATCCAGGACTGGTGAGCGTTGCGGTCATGGCACCTCCATGGGGTGGTAGCGACGTAGTTCTACTCTGTCAGACGCTTGGGGTTCCGGCCTTGTTCCCCGGGGGTTTACAGGTGTGTCGTGTCTCACGAGCTCCTGCGTTACTGCGACCGGGAGGCGGCGGGATGAGCTCTGGCACCGAGACTCAGGTATTGGTGCACCTGTGCAGCGCTGCGGAATGGGAGCGCGCGCGTACTGCCGGTGTGCATATTCCGGAGTCACTGGACACGGTGGGGTTTGTCCACCTCTCGACACCGCAGCAAGTGCATCTGCCCGCAAACCGGCTTTACGCCGGCCGAGCCGATCTGATGCTGTTGCGCATCGATGCCGCACGCCTGACCTCTCCTGTCCGTTGGGAGCCGGGGGTTCCGGATGATCCTGATGGCATGGTGTTCCCGCATTTGTTCGGTCCACTGCCGCTGGACGCTGTGATTAGCGTCACCAACTACCGGCCCGACCGCGACGGGCGCTTCCACGCGCCGAGACCGTGACGCACCGTCGGAACGGGGTTCATCGCCACACCACCGCGTCGGCTTCGATTTCCACCACCAGCTCCGGGGCGATCAGCGCCGCCACCTCAACCATGGTCGTCACGGGCCGGATGTCGCCGAACACCGCTGCGTGGACGGCGCCCACTTCCTCCCACGCCGCGATGTCGGTGACGAAGATGCGGGTGCGCACCACATCGGTCAACGCTGCGCCCACCTCGCCGAGCGCGTCCTCGATCCGGCGCAACGCCGCGCGGGCTTGAGCCGCCGGTCCGTCTCCCGCGGCAGTGGTGCCGGCGACAAAGACGTGCGGACCGGTTCGCACCGCCCTGGAGTAGCCGACCACGGACTCGAACGCAGATCCCGATGACACGTTGACCCGTTCGCTCATCGTGACGAATCTAGCCCTGGCCGCGGGTACTGGTGGTGGCCAGACGGCTCTCGCTGCAGCCCCCCCCGGCGAGGTCCGTCGACAATCCTGCTCTGGGCTGGCTTGGGCTGGCCCGGAGGCGGCGCGGGCCCCGCACTGGGCCTGCTCGGGCAGAGTTCCGGCACCTGCCTACCGCATGTGCATGCCACCATCGGCCGATGCGGGGACACTCCGGACCGGCGGGGACCTGAATTGACGACTCAGTCGATTTGCCGTGTTAAATTTCAGCTAATTCACTGGTCAAATAGAGGAGACCCCGGGGTGGCTCGAAGCCGTGGCAAACATGCGAGCAATGCCGATGTGAGCGGTGTCGGCGCTGCGGCCCGGATCTGGCTCGCAGCGGGTGGGGGCAGCGCCGCCGTGGTGGGGGTCGGCGTGCTGGCCGCAATCTCTTCCGCCCCGACCGCCTCTGCGCAGCCCGCCCCGGCATGGTCTTGGTGGGATGGCTCTTCAAGGTCCAATCTGCTTCTGCCAGAGGAACTCTGGCTTGTCCACGGGGCGGGATCGCGCCAGCACGATCGGTCGGCGACCTCGGTGCCGGCGGTCCGGGTGGGCGGCGCAGTGCGGCCGATGTCGGCCCCGGCGGTTGGCTGATCGGTGACGGCGTCGACGCCTCCGAGGACTGTCGTGCATCGGCCTGCAACGGCGCAAACGGCGGACTGCTTTGGGGTAGCGGCGGCGACGGCGCACGCGGCGGCAAAGGTGGCAACGCCGGGTTGTTTGGCGGAAATGGTGGTCGCGGGGGTGACGGGTACTTCGCCGGACAGAACGGTGGTGCGGGCGGCAACGCCGGGGTCTTCGCCACGACCGGCAACGGCGGGGACGGCGGTGACGGTGCGGACGGCTCCGCGGGCATCCGCGGCGGCGATGGTGGCGCGGGCGGCAACGCAGGCCGATTACACGGCAACGGCGGTGCCGGCGGTCGCGGCGGCGAGGGTGGCAGCGGGCTGGACGGGGTCGCACCGCCGCCGAGCGGTAGAGCGGCCACGGGTACCCCGAACTTTCTCGGCTCGACCGGCCTGCCCTACACGAAGGACGTCGTCGACAACACCATCACCGGCGATTCGGGCGGTCGTGGCGAGGACGGTGCCGCGGGTACCGACCAGTCCGGCGGCCACGGCGGAACGGGGCAGGGCGTCACGGGCTTCCTGGCTGCACCCCACCAGTTCAGTGTCAGCGGCTCCGGTGGGGACGGCGGCAACGGCGCGGGCGGCGGCGTGGGCGGTGACGGCGGTGACGCCGGACTGGCACGGGGGTCTGCGCCCAATGCCGCGGTGTTCGGTGGTCGTGGTGGCAATGGCGGCCTGGGCGGCGTCGGTGCCAGAGGTGGGGACGGCGGCGCAGGCGGCTCCGTCGACATCGGGCAGAACATCGGTTTCGCCGGACCGGGCGGAACCGGTGGCAACGGCGGTGCCGGCGCGGCCGGTGCGACCGGGACTGTGGGCGGCAACGGCGGCGCCGGCGGCCGCAGCGGATCATTGAGCGGCGACGGCGGTGCCGGGGGTGCGGCAGGCAACGGCGGAACCGGTGGCAGGGGTGCCGACGGTGGCGATGGCGGATCCGGCGGTGCGGGCGGCGCCGATATGTCCGACCCGGGCAGTGGACCGGTCCGGACGGGTGAGGGCGGACGCGGCGGGCGAGGTGGCGATGGCGGTTCGGGCGGAGACGGCGGTGCGGGCGGCGTCGGGGGTCGCGGCGGTGCCGGAAGTGCCGCGGGAACAGCAGGCGCCGACGGCGCCGACGGCTCCACCGGTGCCGGCGGCGCCGGTGGAACCGGTGGTCGCGGCGGGGCCGGGGGAGCGGCCGGCGATGGCGCCGCCGGCGACGGCGGCGCCCAGGGCAGCGGCGGATCCGGCCCGGCCGGCGCAAAGGGCGGCGAGGGCGGTGCCGGTGGTCGCGGCGGTTCCGGCGGAGGCGAGTCGGCGAGCTGACGGATCCCCGAGGCCGAACTGCACCGGACCTCGATGCCGCAGAAACTCGCAGCTGAGGCCGATCCGGCCGGCAATGGTGACCGTCAGACCGGGACGGCTTCCACGATCGACAGCGGGCTTGCCGTTGCGATGACGCGTGTCATCCGAAAACCCGCCTGAGTCAACAGGTTCGAGTACTCCGCGGCGGTGCGCTCGCGGCCGCCGGCGCTGACCAACATCTCGAGATCGACGAGGAAGCCCAGGTGTGCCGGCGCGCGCTCGGGCAGCACCATCTCGAACAGCAACACCCGGCCGTCGTCGGCGATCGCGGTGCGCACGTTGCGCAGGATCGCCAGCGATGCATCGTCGTTCCAGTCGTGGAGGATCGCTTTCAGGACGTAGGTGTCCCCGCCGGACGGGACCGTGTCGAAGAACGAGCCGGCCTCGACCCGGCATCGGGCGGCCGCTCGCCCGAGGACCGCGGGGGCGTCGGCGACCACGGAGGGCCGATCGAACAACACGCCCTTGGCCCCGGGCGCGCGGTCCAGGATCGCCGCCAGGAATCCGCCCTGACCGCCGCCGACATCGACGATCAACCGCCGCCCGCCGAAATCGTATGCGGGGATCGCATTCTCGACGACAGCGTGGGAACCTCCGGTCATCGCATCGTTGAACAGGTCGGCGAACTCGGGATCGGTGTCGAGGTAGTCGAAGATCTCCATCCCACGTAGCTTCGCGACCGCGGTACCACCGGTACGCACTGAGTGCTCCAATTCACCCCAGTGCTCCCGGTGGACGCGGCTACCGACGAACGCGATCATCGGCGCCATCGACTCGGGGTGATCCGTGATCATGCTGCGACCCAACCGGGTCAGCGCGAATGTGCCGTCCCTGCGGAGCTTGAGCACCGATCGACTCGCCAGCGCGCGCAGCAGACGATAGGTGGCTTGCGGATCGGCGCCGACGTCTCGGGCGATGTCGTCGGCGCGGCGTGGGCCGTCGGCCAGTCGGTCGGGGATGCCGAGGCGCACGGCGGCGTACAGCGCCGAGGTGAACCACGCACCCAGGGCGATTTCGAGCAGGGCGATATGACCGGGTGCGGCCCGCTTGTGCAGCCGGTCCAGCGCTTCGCGGATTCGGTTGATCGCGGCGAGCACCACGGCCGGCGGAAGTTTCGCCGCCTTGGACTTGTCTCGCGATGGGGTCGTCCCAGCCCCTGTGGTCGTCCCAGCCCCTGTGGTCTTCATTGTGGAACCCTTTGCAGTGCGTCGTCGGCGTCGGTCTTGTCACCGGTGACGCTAGGTCAGGGAGCTTAAGTAATTCTTGTGCCGAGCTTGGGCAGTGGGATCTAGTCCAGGTAGTCGCGCAACACCTGAGAACGGCTGGGATGGCGCAACTTCGACATCGTCTTGGATTCGATCTGCCGGATGCGTTCACGTGTCACGCCGTAGACCTGACCGATCTCGTCGAGGGTGCGGGGCTGGCCGTCGGTCAGCCCGAACCGCAGCCGTACCACGCCGGCCTCGCGCTCGGACAACGTCTCCAGCACCGACTGCAGTTGATCCTGCAGGAGTGTGAACGACACAGCGTCCACGGCCACCACGGCCTCGGAGTCCTCGATGAAATCGCCGAGCTGAGAATCGCCCTCGTCACCGATGGTCTGATCCAGCGAGATGGGCTCGCGCGCATACTGCTGGATTTCCAGCACCTTTTCCGGCGTGATGTCCATCTCCTTGGCGAGCTCTTCGGGCGTGGGCTCGCGGCCCAGGTCCTGCAGCAGCTCGCGCTGGATCCGGCCCAGCTTGTTGATGACCTCGACCATGTGCACCGGAATGCGGATGGTGCGGGCCTGATCGGCCATGGCGCGGGTGATGGCCTGTCTGATCCACCAGGTGGCGTAGGTCGAGAACTTGTAACCCTTGGTGTAGTCGAACTTCTCGACGGCGCGGATCAGACCCAGGTTGCCCTCCTGGATGAGGTCCAGGAACGCCATGCCGCGACCGGTGTAACGCTTGGCCAGCGACACCACCAGACGCAGGTTCGCCTCGAGGAGGTGGTTCTTGGCGCGGTCGCCGTCGCGGCAGATCCACATCATGTCGCGGCGCTGAGCCGCGGGCAGCTTCTCGCCCTTGTCGGTCAGCTCGGCCATCAGCTGGGTGGCGTACAGGCCGGCCTCGATGCGCTTGGCGAGCTCGACCTCCTCCTCGGCGTTGAGCAGCGCGACCTTGCCGATCTGCTTGAGGTAGGCGCGCACCGAGTCCGCCGAGGCGGTGAGCTCGGCGTCCTTGCGCGCCTGTCGCAACGCCTCGGATTCCTCTTCATCCCAGACGAAGTCGCCGGAAGCCTTGTCCTTCTCGGAGGGCTCGGCGATGGCGTCGTCCTCGCCGTCCTTGGCCGGCTTGCCCGCCGCCTTGGGAGCGTCCTCCTCGGTCTCGGCGTCGGCGGCGTCGTCCTCGGCGTCGTCCTCGGATTCGTCGTCACCCGCGGCGTCGTCGACGTCGATGTCGTCGAGTTCGATGTCGGTGTCCTCGACCTCGAGGTCGCCGGGCTCGATCTCGTCGGTGCTCTCGACGTCGCCGCCGGCGAGGTCGTCGTCGACGGCCCCCGTCTCGGCCGAGGTGGCCTTCTTGGCGCGGCCACGGGTCGCCGGGGCGTCGGCGGATTTCGCGGCGCGGGCTTTGGTCGCCTTGGTGGCGGTGCTCTTGGCGGCCTTTTTCGCGGGCGCCTTCTTGGCGGGGGCTTTGGCGGCGGTGCGCTTCACCGGCTCGTCGGTTGCCGGGCTTGCCTTGGTCGCTGCCACGTACACCCTTTCGGTCGTGCGGCTTCTCGGGCGCACAGGTGCGCTACCGAAAGTGTCGGCTATGTCGGATATTGGCGTCGATCTCACAGCGTGGTTCGGGGTGGGATTCTTCCGCCGTCATCCGGTAGGCGGCCGCCGTCGACCATTGTAACGACAGTGTGCGTTGACGCTGTGCGCAGCGGCAAATTTGACGCTCCCGCGCGCCGACCACAGTGGGTTACCTGCCGGTAGCCGTCACGTCGTATTCGGCCGCCATGGCGGCACCGACGATGCCCGCGGTGTTCTGCAGCGCCGCGGCCACCACCGGGGTGCGGTTCTTGAGCAGCGGGAGCCACTTGTCGGCCTTGCGGCTGATTCCGCCACCCGCGATGAACAGGTCGGGCCAGATCGCGTTCTCGATCGCTACCAGCACTTTGGTGACCTCCTGGGTCCAGCGCTCATAGCTCCAGTCCTTGCGCTCCTTGACCGAGCTGGCGGCCCGGTGCTCGGCTTCCTTGCCGCCGACCTCCAGATGTCCGAACTCGGTGTTGGGCAGCAGGACCCCGTTGTGGATCACCGCCGAGCCGATCCCGGTGCCGAAGGTCAACAGCACGATGACGCCGCTGTTGTCGCGACCCGCACCGAATCGCTCTTCGGCGAGTCCGGCCGCGTCGGCGTCGTTGAGCACTGTCACCGGCCGGTTGCCGAGGGCGGCGCCGATGACGTCCCTGGCATTGAGGCCGATCCACCCTTTGTCGACGTTGGCCGCGGTGCATACGATCCCGTCGGCGACGACTCCCGGGTAGGTGACCCCGAGCGGCCCCTCCCAGCCGAAGTGCGCCACCACCTCGGCGATGGTCTGGGCGACTGCGTCCGGGGTGGCGGGTTGCGGGGTGGGCAGTTTGAACCGCTCACCGATCAGCTGACCGGTGGCGAGATCGACGATCCCGCCCTTGACGCCACTGCCTCCGACGTCGATACCGAAGCCGCGGCCGGCGCTACCGGGCTCGGGGGCTGTTGACGGGAAGGACTTGTCGTCGGCGGTCATGCAGGCTCCTCTGCGCAGGTGGTGGCACCGGTGCTCGTCGACTGTGCTGCGCCGTCGGACGGTCAGGGCGCGATGACACCCTATCGGCTCCCCAATTGTGATGTGTGCCAGTCGTCCATCCCATGGGGCCCGCGGTGAACTGATGTGCTGCGATGGACAGGTGAACATCGACACCGATTCCGAGCGGCTCCGCGTGGTGGCTGAGCAGTTGGCCACCGAGGCCGCCGAGTACGTCCGCAGGCGCCGTACCGAGGTGTTCGGTGCGGGCACCGCCCCCGGAGGAGAGCAGTCCGCGGTGCGCGCCAAGAGCAGCCCCACCGACCCCGTCACCGTGGTCGACACCGAGACCGAGCGGCTACTGCGGGACCGGCTCGCCGAACTGCGGCCGGGTGAGGCGATTCTCGGCGAAGAGGAGGGCGGGCCGGCAGAGGTCGCCGACGGGCAGGTGAGCTGGGTGCTGGACCCGATCGACGGCACCGTCAACTTTCTGTACGGGTTGCCGGCCTACGCGGTGTCGGTGGGGGTGCGACGGGACGGCGCATCGGTGGCCGGCGCGGTCGCCGACGTCGCCGGCGGTGCGGTGTACTCCGCGGCCCTCGGCCACGGGGCCGGTGTACGCCGCGGCGGTGATTACACGCGGCTGCGGTGCAACGCGGTCACCGAGCTGTCGATGGCGCTGGTCGGCACGGGGTTTTCCTACGAACGCGAGCGCAGACAGTGGCAGGGCGAGGTGGTGGCCCGGCTGCTGCCCGAGGTGCGTGACGTGCGACGGATCGGGTCCTGCGCGCTGGATCTGTGCGCGGTGGCCGAGGGTCGCCTGGACGCCTACTACGAGGACGGTGTGCATCTGTGGGACTGGGCTGCCGCGGCGCTGATCGCCGCGGAGGCCGGAGGGGCGGTCCGGGCGCCCGCCTCGGCGGACGGGTCGGGATTGATGGTGGCTGCGGCGCCGGGGATCAGCAGTGCGTTCGACGAGGCATTGCAGCGGTGCGGGGCGTTCGGAGGCTGATTCAGCAGGTTCCGGTGTGGGCCTTGGTCAGCAGTTCTGCGTCGGCCGGCGCGGTGGCGTCGGGAAGCAGGCTGGCCAGCACGGCGTCGATGTCGTCGCTGCGGGTCACCTCGGTGAAATCGGTGCCCAGGGCCAGGTCGACGGTGTCGTCGGGGCGCCCGTCCTGGAACAGTTCGGTGCACGGAGCCACCAGCCAGACCGCCGCGGCGGCGGCCCGCCCGGACGGACCGAACCGGATCTGACCCTGGCACTGCAGCCGCGCGGTCGCATAGACCGGGTCGTTGGCGGCTTCCGGATCGGTGAATCCGAGATCGCGCAGCGCACCGGCCACTTCGGAGGCCTGACCACCCTGACCGCTGGCGTTGAGCACCCGGATCCGGGTGTCGACCAGTTTGGCGGGCGTGACGTCGAGCATGGTGGCGCGGGTGACCTGCTCGCCGAGGTTCGGCACGGGTGCGCCCGGTTCGGCGGGCGCCGGTGGCGGGTTGCACACCGCGGCCTCCTGTACCTCGGGGGGACGGGACAGCGCGATCACCCACACCAGACCGGCGGCGACGGCCAGGCACACGAACATCGCGATCCCGGGCACGAGGTTTCGGCGGCGGAACGGACGGCCGTGCTTGTCGAACGCCGTGCCTTCGGTGATTTGCGCGACCACGGTCAGCACTCTAGAGCCATGGCGTACGGTGCTCCGACCGGCAGCAATAAACGACCAGGCCCGGATGTGACGCAAATCACATTAGAACCGGTGTCAATCCGGGCACGAATCGTTTGGCGGATGCGTTCGACGCTGGTACAAAGCAACGCTGCAACGAGCTTCACGGAGGGGACAGGTTTATGGCCACCGACTACGACGCCCCAAGGCGCACCGAGACCGATGACGTTTCCGAGGATTCACTCGAGGAACTGAAGGCGAGGCGCAACGAAGCTCAGTCGGCTGTCGTCGACGTCGACGAGTCCGAATCCGCCGAATCGTTCGAGCTTCCGGGCGCCGACCTGTCCGGTGAGGAGCTCTCGGTGCGGGTGATTCCGAAGCAGGCCGATGAGTTCACCTGCTCCAGCTGCTTCCTGGTCCATCACCGTAGCCGGCTGGCAAGCGAGAAGAACGGCATGATGATCTGCACCGACTGCGCCGCCTGAGAACGCCGCGGGACGTCTGAGAGCGTGCGCTGTGCGCCTGCCCTCAGGCGCGCAGCGCGGCCAGGACCTTGTCCGGATGCTTGGTGCTGATCAGCCAGTACGGGGTGGGGTCGTCCGGATCTTCGAGTACCAGCAGGACCATGGGGCCGACCCAGCCCCGGTGCACCACGAACGCCGCAGGGTCCAGTTGACGGCCCAGCGCCGCCGACTTGGCCGAGCGGGGCACTTCTGCCGTTCGTGAGATGACCCCGACGGGCAGGTGCGCGTTGCCGACCCAGAGCTCGGTCTGATCGCCGGATCCGACCACCCGCAGCTCGGTTCTGCCGAGCATCAGCAGCACCACGGCGGCGACGGGTAGCAGCACGGCGTAGGGCAGCCAGTCCGGGAGCGTGCGGATGCCCTGGTTGAACTGCAGGCCGATGAGGGCGGCCAGACCCAGGCCGGGCAGCCACCACCACAGCGGGACCAGCAGACGCTCGCGATAGCGGACCGTTTGAGCGGTGGCGCGCGTGTCAGACACGGGGCCCAGAGTAATCTCTGAGGTCGTGTCCACCTCTTTGGCGGTAGTGCGCCTCGACCGGGACCTTCCCCTGCCGACCAGGGCGCACGAGGGCGACGCGGGCGTCGACCTCTACAGCGCCCAGGACGTGGAGCTGGCACCCGGTCACCGGGCGCTGGTCGGCACCGGTATCGCGGTGGCCATTCCGCACGGCATGGTCGGGTTGATCCACCCGCGATCGGGACTTGCTGCGCGCGTGGGGCTTTCAATCGTGAACAGTCCCGGCACCATCGATGCGGGATATCGGGGCGAGATCAAGGTCTCGTTGATCAATCACGATCCCGAGTCGCCGATCGTGGTGCGGCGGGGAGAGCGGATCGCCCAGCTGGTGGTGCAGCGTGTGGAGTTGCCCGAACTGGTCGAGGTGACCTCCTTCGACGAGGCCGGGCTGGCCGACACGACCCGCGGCGACGGCGGGCACGGTTCCTCGGGTGGGCATGCCAGTCTGTAGATGGAGATGACATGGCATTAGGCAGACACCACGGCAGCACTGACAGACACCACAGCAGCACACCACAGCAGCACTGAGACGCCTGAGGAGGTGACGTCGGTGGACATCGACGACGAGGAGCTGGAAGGCCCGTTCGACATCGACGACTTCGACGACCCGGCAATCGCCGCGGTGGCCCGCCTGGACCTGGGATCGGTGTTGATCCCGATGCCCGAGGCCGGGCAGGTGCAGGTCGAACTGAACGAGCAGGGCGCCCCCAGCGCGATCTGGGTGGTCACGCCGAACGGCCGCTTCACCATCGCGGCCTACGCCGCGCCGAAATCTGCCGGGCTGTGGCGAGAAGTTGCCGCCGAGCTGGCGGATTCCCTGCGTAAGGACGCGCCCCGGGTGAGCATCGAAGACGGTCCCTGGGGTCGCGAGGTGGTCGGCACCGCGGGAGAGGGTGCTGCGGTGGTGCGGTTCATCGGGGTCGACGGTTACCGCTGGATGATCCGCTGTGTGGTCAACGGGCCTTACGAGACCATGACCCAGCTGGTCGAGCAGGCGCGAAACGCGTTGGCCGACACCGTGGTTCGCCGCGGCGACACTCCGTTGCCGGTGCGTACGCCGCTGCCGGTGCAGTTGCCCGAGCCGATGGCCGCGCAGCTGGCCGCGGCCCAACAGCAGGCCGTCGCGCAACAGCAACAGGCCGCCGGTTCCCAGCCTCAACCCCAGCCGCCGGCGCCGCAGCAGGAGCCGTCGCAGCAGGAGCCACCGCAGCCCAACGCCCGACGCTCGACGACGGGATCGGCGATGCAGCAGCTGCGCACCATCACCGGCGGGTGACCGTCACCCGGTGCACCCCGGCCGCGGTGGCCACGATCACCGCGTCGGTGGCCGCGCCGGATCGTCGGCGTCGCGCAGCGCGGCCAGGCAGCCCGCGCCCAGAATCGATGGATCGGCACCGACCGCGTCGAGCGTGACGGTCCGCAGGGCGGCCCGCGGGGCCGCCGAGACCCATTCCAGCCCGACCTCAAGGGGATGCACGGGGTCATCGGTGGCCGAGACCACCCCGAGCGGGACACGCAATCCTTCCAAATCGGTACTCGTGGGGGCGACGTAACGCGCGGCGGCATCCATCGCGTCCGGCAGCGCGGGCCACTGCCCGAGCCACGAGCGCGTCAACTCCTCAGCCAGCCACTTCGGGCTCGTCGACTGCATCTGGGTCGTCGCAGCGACCAGACCGTCGCGGCGCAGCAGGTCCGCGGAATAACGTGCCGCCAGGGCCGCCGGAGCCGCGTCCGGGGCGCCGGTCCACGCGGGCAGCGCCGCGAGCACGGCGACCGCCCGGCTCGGATGCGCGATCGCCCATTCCACCGCCACTGCCGCCCCGATCGACACGCCGCCCACCGCGATCGGCCCGGACTCCGCGGCATCGCTCAGGTCGTCCCGGTACCCGTCGACGAGGCGGTGCGGCTGCGGCGGTGGGGTCACCACTACCGCTCCCACCTGGTGCAGCGCTGTGGAGAAGGCCCGGTAGACGAAGTCGTCGTCGGAGCCGGTGCCCGGCAACAAAACGGTGGTGACGCCGCGCAGATTGACCGTCATGTTTCGATCGTGCCTGGTGGTGGAACCCGATTCGACACGACCCCACGGTGCCGTGCGTCGCGGTTAGCTTCTGGGAACCAACAGGTCTACCGTGGCGTTGTCAACAGAGTCCACAGTGGATTGGCAGAAGGTCAGGAGAGGCCATGGCCACGGCCGAGGGATATCTTCGCCGGCTCACCCGCCGGTTGACCGAAGATCCTGAGCAGCTCGATGTCGAAGAGCTCAGTGAGGAAGTTGCCAGTACGGGCGCCCAGAAGGCGATCGACTGTCAACGCGGTCAAGAAGTGACGATGATCGGAACCCTGCGCAGCGTCGAGTGCAACGGCAAGAGTTGCGCCGGCGGCGTCAAGGCCGAGCTGTTCGACGGCACCGACTCGGTGATGCTGGTGTGGTTGGGGCAGCGTCGTATCCCCGGCATCGAATCCGGGCGCACGCTCAAGGTGCACGGTCGGGTCGGCAAGCTGGACAACGGATCCAAGGCGATCTACAACCCCCATTACGAGATCCAGAAGTGAGTGACCCCGGCTCCGATCCGGGCAAGCAGCAGACCTCTCCGTTGCGCGGTGCGGCCGTCCTGGAACAGATGGGCGGCATCAGTGGTCTGATCTACTCCTCGCTGCCCGTCGTGGTGTTCGTGCCGGTCTCCTCGGCGTTCGGTTTGATGCCCGCCATCGGCGCGGCGCTCGCCGTGGCCACCGTGATCCTGATCTGGCGGCTGGCCCGCCGGGAGACGGCCCAACCCGCGATCTCCGGGTTCTTCGCGGTCGGCATCAGCGCGCTCATCGCCTACCTGGTCGGCGCCTCCAAAGGCTACTTCCTGCTCGGCATCTGGATGTCGCTGTTCTGGGCTGTGGTGTTCACGGTGTCGGTGGTCATCCGCCGCCCGGTGGTCGGCTACATCTGGGGCTGGGTGCACACCAGCGACCGACGTTGGCGGGAGGTGCGGCGGGCAGTACTGGCCTTCGACATCGCCACCCTGGTCTGGGTCGCGGTGTTCACGTCCCGATTCCTGGTCCAGCATCACCTGTACGACGCCGACCAGACGGGATGGCTCGGCGTGGCCCGCATCGCGATGGGCTGGCCGCTGACCGCGGTGGCTGCATTGGTCACCTATATGGCGATCCGCGCGGCCCAGCGTGAACTGCGCGAGCGCGGTCTGCACGGGTCTGCCGACACCGACGAGAAGGACGACGCGGCGCGCGAGCCGAACTGAGCGCTGCTCAGCGCTTCTGCGGGTTGAGCACCAGCTCGCGCAACTCGTCCTCGGCCTCGGTGACTGCGACGAACAACAGCTCGTCGCCACCTTCGAGCGGTTCGTCGCGTTCCGGGACGATGACCCGGGCCCCCCGCAGGATCGTCACCAGGGTCACGTCCCGGGGTAGTTCCAGGCGTTTGAGTGGTTTTCCGCCCCACGGGGTGTCGTCGGGCAGCGTGATCTCGACCAGATTGGCCTGCCCCTTGCGGAATTCCATCAGCCGCACCAGATCGCCGACCGACACCGCTTCCTCCACCAGGGAGGCGAGCATGCGCGGGGTGGAGACCGCGACGTCCACACCCCAGGCCTCGTCGAAAAGCCATTCGTTGCGGGGATCGTTGACCCGAGCCACCACGCGCGGGACCGCGAACTCGGTCTTGGACAGCAGACTGACCACTACGTTGGCCTTGTCGTCACCGGTGGCGGCGATCATGACGTCGAAATCCTCGAGCCTGACCGACTCGAGCAGGCTCAGCTCGCACGCGTCGCCGAGGCGCCAATGCGCGGCGGGGATCGCGTCGACGTCGATGTGGTCGGGGTTGCGCTCCAACAGGGTGACGTCGTGGGACTCGACCAACTCGCGGGCAATGGACCGACCCACCGCGCCGGCACCCGCGATCGCGACCTTCACCGTCGTGCTCCTCGAGTCATCTGCCCTCCGGTTCCTCGTTGGGAGGCAACGCGGCGATCGCCAGCGCCTCGGCGATATGGCCGGAAATCGCCGCCAGATACACCTGGTCACCGGCCTGGATGACCGTCTTGGCGTCGGGCAGGAGGCCGGCGCCGAAGCGGATCAGGAATGACACCCGCCCCGAGGTGGCTGCCTCCAGTTCGGTGATGCGGCGACCCATCCAGTCCTCATGCAGCGCCAGTTCGGTGACCCCGACGTTGCCGGTCGGATCACGCCACTTGGTGGTCTCGGTCTCCCGGGTCAGCACGTTGAGCAGGCGGTCGGTGGTCCACGGCACCGTGGCCACGGTGGGGATGCCGAGCCGCTCGTACACCGCGGCACGTTTGGCGTCGTAGATGCGGGCCACCACACGCTGCACGCCGAAGGTCTCGCGGGCCACCCGCGCGGAGATGATGTTCGAGTTGTCGCCGGAGGACACCGCTGCGAACGCCCCGGCGTCCTCGATGCCGGACCGGATCAACACGTCGCGGTCGAACCCCATACCGAGCACCCGCTCGCCCGAGAAGTCGGGAGAGAGCCGGTGGAATGCGGTGCCGTCGCGGTCGATCACCGCGACGTCGTGGCCGATCCTGGCCAGGCTGTCCGCCAACGACGCGCCCACCCGGCCGCATCCCATCACCACAACACGCACCTGACGGTCCTTTCCCAGCCGAGGTCACCGCAAAACCCGTGCACCCCGAACGCTACCGCTTTGCGACAGCCGGTGGCCTTCGGGCTTACTCTTGGCAGTCGTGTCCAAGCTTTCGACGGTCGCACGGCGTCTGATGCTGGGCCGGCCGTTCCGCAGCGACAGGTTGTCGCACACCCTGCTCCCCAAACGGATAGCGCTGCCGGTCTTTGCCTCCGATGCGCTGTCCTCGGTGGCCTATGCGCCCGAAGAGATCTTCCTGGTGCTCTCGGTCGCCGGATTGGCGGCCTATTCGATGGCGCCGTGGATCGGTCTGGCGGTCGCGGCGGTGATGTTGATCGTGATCGCCAGCTATCGGCAGAACGTGCACGCCTACCCGTCCGGCGGCGGCGACTACGAGGTAGTGAGCACGAACCTCGGGCCTACCGCGGGGCTGACCGTGGCCAGTGCGTTGCTCATCGACTACGTGCTGACCGTCGCGGTGTCGATGTCCTCGGCCATGTCGAACATCGGGTCGGCGGTGCCGTTCATCAACGAGCACAAGGTGTGGTTCGCGGTGGTGGCGATCCTGGTGCTGGCGTCGCTGAACCTGCGCGGAATACGGGAATCGGGAACGGCCTTCGCGATACCGACCTACGCGTTCATGATCGGCATGTACGCGATGCTGGCGTGGGGATTCTTCCAGATCTATGTACTCGGAACGCCGTTGCGGGCCGAGTCTGCGGACTTCGAGATGCACTCCGAGCACGGCGACATCCTCGGCTTTGCGCTGGTGTTCCTCGTCGCGCGGGCGTTTTCGTCGGGCAGCGCCGCGCTGACCGGTGTCGAGGCCATCAGCAACGGTGTACCGGCCTTCCAGAAGCCGAAGTCGCGTAACGCCGCGACCACCTTGCTGCTGCTCGGTGTCGTCGCGATCACGCTGTTCATCGGCATCATCATGCTGGCCAAGGCCACCGGTGTGCAGATCGCCGAGCGGCCGGCCGAACAGCTCGGCGGGGCGCCCGCCGACTATCACCAGAAGACCCTCATCGCCCAGCTCGCCGACACCGTGTTCCACGGTTTCCCGCTGGGGCTCTACCTGATCGCCGGAGTGACGGCACTGATTCTGGTCCTGGCTGCCAACACCGCGTTCAACGGCTTCCCGGTGCTGGGATCCATCCTGGCGCAGGATCGATACCTGCCGCGCCAGCTGCACACCCGTGGGGACCGGCTGGCGTTCTCCAACGGCATCTTGTTCCTGGCTTTGGGTGCGGTCGCGTTCGTCGTGGCGTTCCAGGCCCAGGTCACGGCGCTGATCCAGCTCTACATCGTCGGGGTGTTCGTGTCGTTCACGCTCAGCCAGATCGGGATGGTCCGACACTGGACCCGGCTGCTGCGCACCGAGACCGACGACACCGTGCGCGCTCGGATGACCCGTTCCCGGGTGATCAACACCATCGGTTTCCTGTGCACCGGAACCGTGCTGGTCATTGTCGTCGTGACGAAATTCGTTGCTGGAGCCTGGATCACGATCCTGGTGATGAGTGCCCTGTTCGGCATCATGAAGCTCATCCACCGGCACTACGCATCGGTCAGTCGTGAGTTGGACGCCCAGGCGGCCGAGACCGAGGACATCGTGCTGCCCAGCCGCAACCACGCCATCGTGTTGGTGTCCAACGTGCATCTGCCCACGCTGCGGGCGCTGGCCTACGCGCGTGCCACCAGGCCGGACGTGTTGGAGGCGCTCACCGTCAGCGTCGACGACGCCGAAACCCGTCAGCTGGTGCACAAGTGGGAGCAGAGCGACATCAGTGTGCCGCTGAAGGTGATCGCCTCGCCGTACCGGGAGATCACCCGGCCGGTTCTGGACTACGTCAAGCGGGTCGGCAAGGATTCACCGCGCACCGTGGTCACCGTGTTCATCCCCGAATATGTCGTCGGGCACTGGTGGGAGCAGGTGCTGCACAACCAGAGCGCGCTGCGGCTCAAGGGCCGCCTGCTGTTCGAGCCGAACGTGATGGTGACCTCGGTTCCCTGGCAGTTGTCCTCGTCGGAGCGGCTCAAGCGGTTGGCGCCGCAGTCCGCGCCGGGCGATGCTCGCAAGGGGTTCCTGGATTGAGCGCTGCGGAGCTGGTGCTGACCACCGGGTCGGCGGCCAACGGCGGTAGTTGCGTCGCGCGCCACGACGGCCGGGTGGTGTTCGTCCGCTATGCGCTGCCGGGGGAGACGGTACGCGCCCGGCTGATCGGCGATCGCGGATCCTATTGGAACGCCGAGGCCGTCGAGATCCTCCAACCGGCGGCCGAGCGGATCGACTCGTTGTGTCCGATCGCCGGGGTGGACGGGTCGGGTTGTTGTGACCTGGCCTTCGCCGAGCCGGCCGCGGTCCGTCGGATCAAGGGCGCCGTGGTCGCCAACCAGCTTGCCCGCCTTGGCAATTACCACTGGCGTGACGAATCCGAGGCCGCCGCCGAGCCGGTGGGCGCCGGCCTGCCCACCGGCTGGCGCACCCGGGTGCGGCTGGACACCTCGGCCGACGGACGTGCGGGTTTTCACCGCTATCACAGTGCCGAACTGGTGCACCGGCTGGACTGTGCCCAATTGCCGGTGGGAATGCTCGAGGGTGTGGCCGACACCCGGTGGCCGGCCGAGGCCGCGGTGCACGTCGTCGTGGACGACGACGGGCTCCGACACATCGCACACGCCGGGCGGGGCCGGCGTACCACCGTGATCGAGGGTGGCTACGAAGCGGTGCAACGGGTGGGCGGGCGCACGTGGCGGGTTCCGGTCACCGCGTTCTGGCAGGCCCACCGCGACGCACCCGCGCTCTACAGCTCGCTGGTCGCCGAGGGGGCGCAACTGTCGGCCGGGATGACCGCATGGGACCTGTACGGCGGCGCAGGGGTTTTCGCCGCCGCGTTGGCGCACGGTGTCGGGGACACCGGCGCGGTGATCACCGTGGACACCTCTCGGGGCGCGTCGCGGTCGGCGCGCGCCGCGCTGGCAGATCTCGGCAACGTGACTGTGGTGACCGATTCGGTGCGGCGGGCGCTCGGCGGACAGCGCAGCCGCGCCGACGTCGCGGTGCTCGATCCCCCGCGCACCGGCGCCGGCCGCGAGGTGATCGACCTGCTGGCCGCCGCCAAGGTGCCGCGGATCATCCACATCGGTTGTGAAGCAGCATCATTCGCCCGGGATGTGGGGCTTTACCTCGGGCACGGTTACTCGGTCGAGGAGCTGCGGGTGTTCGACTCGTTCCCGCTGACCCATCATGTGGAATGCGTTGCCGTGCTGCACAGATGAGGGCCGTTCACGGGCCGGGCAGATGAGGGACGCTCACGGGCCGGCCGGCTCCAGGCCGTCGACCGCCTGCTCCATCCGTTCGATCGCTTCGCGCATCTGGGCGATCGCGTCGCGCAGCTCGGTCGTCGAGGCGGGGGCACCGGGACCGGGGGGTGTCGGGACCGCCTGCTGTTCACCCGGGGACGGTGCCGCCGCTTCAGGTGCGGGGTCGGGCGGGACCACGGCCGCCGGAGGTGGCGCGGACGCGGCGTCGCCGCCGGGTGCGGTGGCGACGCGGCCCGTCCCCGTGCCGAAGATCTGGTCGAGCGCCTCGGACAGCGTGGGTGCGTACCCCACCCGGACCCCGCCGCCGTCGCGTTCCCGGAAACTCGCCAGTACCCGGGACAGCTGCGGGAACGTCGAACTGTTGGGGTTGGTCGAGATCCGTTCGGTGTAAAGGGGTTCGACGTACAGTACGCCGCCGTCGGCGATCGGAAGGGTCAGCAGGTTGCCGTAGTGGATCTGGTTCGACCGTTCCAGCAGGGTGCGCTCGGAGGCCACCCGGGTATCGGAGATCATCGAGTTCTGGATCTGCTGCGGGCCCTGGGTCAAGGTGTCGGTGGGCAGCTGTAGCACTGTGAGCCTGCCGTAGTTGTCCGGGTCCGAGCCCGCCGAGATGTAGGCCGACAGGAACTCGCGGTTGTATCCGACCATCGCGGTGGCCAGCTGGAACCGCGGTTCCGCTGTCTGCTCGTCGCCGACGAGCACGTAGAACGGTGGCTGCGGTGACGTCGCGTCATCGGTGGGATCGCTGGGCACAGACCAGAAGGCGTTGGTGGTGAAGAACTCCCGCGGCTCGTCAACGTGGTACTTGGACAACAATTCGCGTTGGACGCGGAATATGTCCTCCGGATAGCGGAAGTGCGCGCGCAGTTCGTCGGAGATGTCGTCGGCACTTCTGACCGTGCCGGGCAGTGCACGCATCCAGGCCGCCAGCACCGGGTCCTCGGTGTCGAACTGGTAGAGGGTGACCGTTCCGTCGTAGGCGTCGACGGTCGCCTTGACCGAGTTGCGGGCGTAGGACACGGCCTGACCGTGCCTGACGGCACCGTTCGGGGTGACCACCGGCTGTTCCAGCGACGCACGCGCGGCGTACGGATAGTTGTCCAGCGTGGTGTAGGCGTCCACGATCCACACGATGCGTCCGTCGACCACGGACGGGTAGGTGTTGGAATCGGTGGTCAACCACGGCGCGACCCGCTGCACGCGCTGTTGGGGATCGCGGTGCAGGATCAGCTTCGACTCCGAGCCGATCGCCCGCGAGAACAGGATGTTGCGCTCGGCGAATTTGGCCGCGAACACACTGCGGGTGAACCAGTTCCCGATCGGGATGCCGCCGGCACCGGTGTAGCTGTAGGTCGAGGTGTCGGTGTCGTACTCGCGGGGTGGGGCCCCGGGCGCGCCGCCGACGATCGCATAGTCGGGATCGGCTTGGGCGATCACCTCGCCGAAGTAGACGCGCGGTTGGTCCACCGGGATGACCTGCCGCCCGGCCGCCTGGGTCGCGATGTCACTGACGGCGTAGATCGGGTAGCCGCTGTTGCTCTCGGACGCCTCCGCGGCGTCACGGACGGCGGCGTTGACCCGGTTGGCCGGCGCGGCGACGAATCCGTTGCCGTGGGTGTAGACGGTGTGCCGGTTGATCCAGTCGGTCTGGTTGCCGGTCAGCGAGTCCGGGGACAGTTCGCGCACGCCGACGATGTAGTCCTGCAGTTCCCCGTCGATGCGGTACCGATCGATGTCGAGGGCATCGGGAAAGCTGTAGAAGTTCTTCAGCTGCTGTTGCTGGGTGAAGGTGCGCGACAAGATGTTCGGGTCGAGCAGACGCACCTGCGCGATGGTGGTCCGGTCCGCCGGCACATCCAACGGCGAGGTGGTGCCGATGCCCGGATAGTCGCGGTACTCGACGTGGTCTCCGTCGAGTCGGAATGCCTGGCGGGTGGCCTCGATGTTGCGCTCGATGTAGGGCCCTTCCACATCAGCGGCGTTGGGGCGCACCGAGAATTGCTCCATCAGCAGCGGCCATCCGCCGCCTACCAGCAGCGACGACAGCACCAGCAGCGCGGTCGCCATCGCCGGGATCCGCATGTCGCGCAGAAACACCGCCGCGAAGAAGGACACCGCACACAGGACCGCGATCGCGAGCAGAACCAGCTTCGCGGGCAGCGCCGCGTGGATGTCGGTGTAGCCCGCGCCGGTGAAGGTCGGCTCTTTGCGGCCGCCGGAGAGCAGTTCGTACCGGTCGAACCAGTACGCGACCGCCTTGAGCAGGATCACCATGCCGGCCAGGATCGCGATCTGGACCCGGGCCGGGTTGGTCAGCGCGCCTTTGCCCTCGCCGATGCGCAGCCCCCCGAAAAGGTAGTTCGCCACCAGACTGGCCAGCAGCGCCAGCACGAACGCGACCAGCAACCAGTTCAGCAGCATTCGGTAGAACGGCAGGTCGAAAACGAAGAAGCCGATGTCGTGCCCGAATTCGGGATCGACGATGCCGAAGGCCGAACCGTGCAGGAACAGCTGCACGGTGGACCAACTCAGCTGTGCGATCAGTCCGCACAACAGGCCCGCGGTGACGGCGGCCCCGGCGGCGAGCAATCGGGGGCGTGCCATCGCCGCGGCCCGGTAGGGGTCCAGCGGATCGGCCTTCTTCGACTCGGTCGGCATGAACACCGGTCGGGTGCGGTAGGCGATGACGATCGCGGCGAGCACCGCGCCGCCGACGAGCAGCGCGACGGTCAGGAAGGCGGCCAGCCGGGTCAGCAGCACTGTCGTCCAGACCGACCGGTACCCGACCTCGCCGAACCACAGCCAGTCGACGTAGAGGTCGATCACGCGGGGACCGAACACCAGCAGCGCGATGAACACCGCGGCGCCGATCAACGCCACGCGACTCCGCCGGGGGAGCTGCGCGAACCTGTTCGACGACGCTGTCTTCATCAGGGCGCTCCGATCGCGGTTGCGTGCCATCGGTCCGGGCGAACCGAGGCATCGGTGCGGTAGGCCGCCCGGGGGGATCGCGACGTCGGTCGAACCTCGGTCGGCGGGTACGCGGGTACCGGGTGGCCTGCCACGATCCTAGTTGGTGTCCGGAGCGGCCCGGTCGGACCGCATTCCGGCGTCCTCGGAGCAGGGTTCTCCGCCCGGCTGCAGCAGCTCAGAACGTGACGAATTTGTGAAGATCGGTGTGTCGTGCAGCGCACCGCGCCGCGGCCACCGGTCCGCCGTGTCGTCACCGCCGGATACCGCGCCGACCGGCGCATTCGCCGCCGAACTGTGGACGGGGTCGGGCCACTGCGGCCCCTCCCGGGGGTTGGACTCGGCAGGACTGACCAGCACCGCCGTGCGTAGACTATCGGGATGCTTGAACAGATCCGCGGTCCCGCAGATCTACAGCACCTGTCGCAGGCGCAGCTGGAGGATCTGGCCCGCGAAATCCGTGAGTTCCTGATCCACAAGGTCGCGGCGACGGGTGGGCATCTGGGACCCAACCTCGGCGTCGTGGAACTGACGTTGGCGCTGCACCGCGTCTTCGATTCGCCCCATGACCCGATCCTGTTCGACACCGGACACCAGGCCTACGTGCACAAGATGCTGACCGGCAGATGCCGGGACTTCGATTCGCTGCGCAAGAAGGACGGCCTGTCGGGCTACCCGTCGCGCGAGGAGAGCGAGCACGACTGGGTGGAGTCCAGCCACGCCAGCTCGGCGCTGTCCTACGCGGACGGCCTCGCGAAGGCTTTCGAGCTGTCCGGCCATCGCAACCGTCACGTGGTGGCCGTCGTCGGGGACGGTGCGCTCACCGGCGGTATGTGCTGGGAGGCGATGAACAACATCGCCGCGTCGCGCCGACCGGTGGTCATCGTCGTCAACGACAACGGCCGCAGCTATGCGCCCACGATCGGGGGGTTCGCCGAACACCTTGCCGGGCTCCGTCTGCAGCCGGGCTACGAGCGTTTTCTCGAGGAGAGCCGCAAGGCGGTCCGCGGCGTTCCGATGATCGGCGAGTTCTGCTACCAGTGCATGCACAGCATCAAGGCCGGGATCAAGGACGCGCTGTCGCCCCAGGTGATGTTCACCGACCTGGGCCTGAAGTATGTCGGGCCGATCGACGGACACGACGAGCATGCCGTGGAGAGCGCGTTGCGCCACGCGCGGGCTTTCAACGCGCCGGTGGTGGTCCATGTGGTCACCCGCAAAGGCATGGGATACGCGCCTGCCGAGAACGATGCGGACGACCAGATGCACGCGTGCGGGGTCATCGACCCCGAGACGGGCCTGGCGACGACGGTGCCCGGGCCCGGCTGGACATCGACGTTCTCCGAGGCTTTGATCCGACTGGCCGGTAAGCGGCGCGACATCGTCGCGATCACCGCCGCGATGCCCGGGCCCACCGGCCTGAGCGCGTTCCGCGACCGGTTCCCCGACCGTTTCTTCGACGTCGGCATCGCCGAACAGCACGCGATGACGTCGGCCGCGGGACTGGCCATGGGCGGGATGCATCCCGTGGTGGCGATCTATTCGACGTTCCTCAACCGCGCCTTCGACCAGATGCTCATGGACGTGGCGCTGCACCGGCTGCCGGTGACGATCGTCCTGGATCGTTCCGGGGTGACCGGGCCGGACGGGGCCAGCCACAACGGCATGTGGGACCTGTCGATCCTGGGGATCGTGCCGGGTATGCGCGTCGCCGCACCGCGCGACGGGGCTCGATTGCGCGAGGAACTCGGCGAGGCCGTCGAGGTCGACGATGGTCCCACCGCAATCCGGTTCCCGAAGGGCGACGTCGGCGAGGACATCGCTGCGGTCGAACGGCGCAACGGCGTCGACATCCTCGCGGTCCCGGCCGAGGGGATGTCCGAGGACGTCCTGGTGGTCGCTGTCGGCCCGTTCGCCGCGATGGCGCTCGCTGTCGCCGAACGGCTGCGTAACCAGGGCATCGGCGTGACGGTCGTGGACCCGCGGTGGGTGCTTCCTGTCCCCGAGGAGATCGCCGTGCTGGCGTCGGGACACAAACTCGTCGTCACGATCGAGGACAACGGCGGGCACGGCGGCATCGGGTCGGCGGTGTCGTGCATGCTGCGGCACCGGGACATTGACGTGCCGTGCCGCGATGCGGCGCTACCTCAGGAGTTCTTCGCCCATGCCTCACGGGGTGAGGTGCTCGCACAGGTCGGACTGACCGAGCGCAACATCGCCCGCCAGATCACCGGCTGGGTCGCTGCGCTGGGCGCAGCCATCGGCGCACGCGAGGTCAGCGAGCAACTCGACTGATCATGAGCCGAGCCCCTATCGTCCGCATCTGCGTTGCGGCGCTGGTGATGAGCGTTGCGCTGATGGGTTGTGCGGCCACAACCACCGAGGTCGACGCACCGACGTGGTCGGGCATGGATGCGCGCAGCCACGATGCCGCCGAGCCGTCGCCGGGAGCTCTGCTGGAGACCGTCCCGCTCGATCCTGAGCTCTCGGTCGCCGGTGCCGCCGAGGCCTACCGCATTCTTTACTCCACGGTGAATCAGCACGACCGTCCTGCTGTCAGCACTGCGGTGGTGTTCACTCCGCGAACCCCTGCGCCGCAGGGTGGTTGGCCGGTCGTCGCGTGGGCGCACGGCACCGTCGGCCTGGGCAACGATTGCACTCCGTCGGCGCTGCCACGCAGCGGGCGCGACGGTGAATATCTGTCGCACTGGCTCGACCAGGGCTACGTGGTGGTCGGTAGCGACTACGCCGGCCTCGGTACCCCGGGGCTGATGAGCTATCTCAACAGTCAGACCACGGCGCGCGGCGTGGTGGACTCGGTGATCGCGGCGCATCAGATGGATCTGGACCTGTCGCCGAGGTGGGCGGTGGTCGGACAGTCGCAGGGTGGCGGAGCCGCCGTCGCGACTGCGCGGTGGGCCACCGAGTTCAGCGCCGGAGCCGGGCTGGACTATCGCGGTGTCGTCGCGACCGGCACGCCGGCCAACGTCGAGACCATCGTCAAGCAGGCCGGGCCCGACATGGTGGTGCCGGACGAACTCGGGCCGATGGCCAATGCCTACGCCGCCTACATCGTGGCGGCGCTGCGCGACGCGCGACCGGATCTCGATCTCGACCAGGTGCTGACCCCGCAGGGACGGGCAGCCGCCGACCAGGCCGAGACGTTGTGTGCGGGGGATCTCGCCGGTGCGCTCGAGGACATGACGGTGCCCGGGTTCTTCGCCGCACCGATCACCTCCATCCCGGGGGCGGAGGAGGCGATCGACTCGTTCATGGGCGTGCCCGCATCCGGGTATGACCGGCCGCTGTTCCTGGGCGTCGGACTTCAGGATCGCGATGTCCCGCCGAACCTCACCCTGCAGTTCGCCGATCGGCTCGCCGCCAACGGCCAGGACGTGACCCTCAAGGTCTACCCCGACGCCGACCACAGCGGAACGGTGCTGGAATCGATGCCGGATTCCACGCAGTTCTTGGCCGAGGTCTTCGGATGACGCCGACCGATCGGCCATCGCGGCAGTAGTCCCGTCGGCTGGACGCGGCTCCGCTGGATGGACATGCTTCGTGTTGTCCGTGCCGTGCCGTGCCGTGTTTGTCCGTGCTTGTTGTCTGGGCCTGTTGTGTCTGCCTTACCGTCCTGCTGGACGTGTTCGTGTTCGAGGCCGCGGGGGTTCGACGAGCCGGACACGGCGGACGAAGTTTGACTCGTCGCCGCGGTGATCGCATAGTGTATCCAATATCAGCGGAAAGCGAGAGCCGATGCCACCACGCGCTGCCACAAAACGTTCGGGTCCGGTCAACGGCGAACGCACGGTCACCGACACCGCGGCAGGGGATGCGGCCCGAGGCCGCCGGTCGGACTTCGTCCGCCCCAAAACCGCTCAGCAGGCCGTCGCCGAGGCCTTGCGGCACGACATCACCACCGGGAAGCTGGCGCCTGGTAGCTGGATCGTCCAGGAGGCCGTCGCCGAACAGTTCGGGATGTCGAGGATTCCGATCCGGGAAGCGTTGAAGACCCTGGAGGCCGAGGAGTACATCACCTACGTGCCGCACAGCGGCTACCGCGTGACCAAGCTCAGCCTGGACGACCTGCTCGAGGTGTTCACCCTGCGCGCCATCCTCGAAGAGGCGCTCATCCGGGATGCGATGCCGCGCGTCACCGATGCCATCGTCGACGAAATGCGCTCGTGCAATGCGCAAATGGATGCCGCGCTGGCCGAGGGCGACCTGATCGCCGTCGGTGTGTTCAACCGCCAGTTCCATTTTCTGACGTTCCATGCCAGTGGTATGGCGCGCACCAAGCGCATCGTGACACAGCTGTGGAACACTGCCGACGCGTATCGGCCGATGTATTCGCCACTGCTCGACATGGGAAAGGTGTGCCACGAGCATGTCGCGATGATCGAGGCGATGGCCGCCCGCGATGTCGAGCAGCTGGTGGCGCTCAACCACGAGCACCGCTCGCACGCGATCGAACCCATTCACCAGATCTTCGCCGCGGAGACGGCAGCCGCGGAATGACGGCCGCCGAGCGGCTCCGCGAGGTCGGGATGGCGGTTCCCGACCCACCCCCGCCCAAAGGTGCCTACTTCCCGACCCGTCGCAGCGGTGATCAGCTTTGGGTGTCGGGGGCGACGGCCCGCAGAGATGGGGTGCCGGCGCAGCGCGGGATCGTCGGAGACAGCGTGAGTCTCGACGCTGCCTGCGGTCAGGCCGAGCTGGCGGCGCTGAATCTGCTGGCAGCCGTGGACGCCGCGGCCGGCCTCGAGGCGGTGACCGCGGTGATACAGCTGCGCGGCTTCGTGCGTGCCATCCCGGAGTTCGATGCACATCCCACGGTGATCGACGCGGCTTCGCGGGTGCTGCTGACCGCGTTCGGCGCTGAGGTCGGTGCTCACGCGCGGACCGCCATCGGGGTGGCTTCGCTGCCCGGTGGCGCCTGCGTGGAACTCGATCTCCTGGTCAGCGTCGCGGCAAGGCGGTGAGCCGTCGCAGCCAGTGGCCCATGGCCAATCCGAGTGCTAGGCCGGCGAATCCGTTGGCAACCAATGTCATCCACTCCGGGGCTGAGGCCGTCGGCTGCGCCGGAGCAGTGATCTGGGGTGATGGCGAGGTTGCCTGAGGTACCTCGCCGGCGATGACCGCGTCCAGCCGGTCCACGAACTGCCCGATGATGCGGTTGCTCACCGGGACGATCGCACCTTTGCCGAATTGAGCGATGCGCCCGCTGAGTTCGAGGTCGGTGCGCACGACGACGGTGGAGCGTCCGAAGTCGTCGTGGGCTGTCAGCCGCACGGTGGCGGCTGTGGACCCGTTGCCCTTGCGGTCGCTGGCCGCACCGTGCACCACCATCTCCCTGGCGGTGTCATCCTTGGACACCAGAGTTGCCTTGCCCGCCAACGTCATCGCGATCGGTCCTACCTTCACGACGACGTGCGCGTGGTAGTCGGCGCCCTCGTGCCGAATCAGCTCGGCGCCGGGAACACATTCGACGACGGTGGGAATGTCGGTCAGGACTGCCCAGGTGGCGTCCAGCGACGCGTCGACGGTGAACTCGTTGACGAGTTGCATTCGCTGCCTCCGGTTGTAGTTCGGACCACACCACCTTAGGATTGGATACGATATACATCAATCCCTGACAGGCCCCGAGGAGGCGTACCGGATGCTGAGCATGGGTGTAGGACTGTTTCCGACCGAACCGACTGCGGCGATGTGTTCCTATGTCCGACTCTGCGAAGACCTCGGGTACGACCATGTGTGGTTCGGTGATTCGCAGAACATCTGGCGCGAGTCGTCAACGGTGATGGGCGCCGCCGCCGTCGGCACCGAGCGGATCGTGTTCGGCACCGGCGTGACCAATGCGGTCACCAGGCACCCGTCGCTGCTGGCCTCGACCTGGGCGACGCTGGCCGAGTTCACCGGCGGCCGGGTAGCGCTGGGCATCGGAACCGGTGACTCGTCGCTGCGCACCATGGGTCTCAAACCGCTCAAGCTCGCCGAACTGGAGAGGTCGATATCTGATCTGCGGGCGTTGTTCCGCGGCGAGAAGGTCGCCGAGACCACCAGCGGTGCCGAGTATCACCTCAACTACCTCAGCGCACCGGTGGACATTCCGATCTACATCGCTGCCTCGGCGCCCAAGATTCTGGAGATGTCCGGCCGTATCGCCGACGGCGTCATCGTATTGGTCGGTACCGCACCGGAGTTCATCGAAGGGGCGCTGCGGACCATCGAGCGTGGCGCCATACAGAGCGGTCGTTCACTCGACGATCTGCACATCGTGCTGTGGACGCCGACTGCCATCGGAGCCGACAGCACCGAGGCGCGCGATCTGGTGCGTGCGCACGTGTCCAGGGTTGCGATCCGCCCGCTGCCTGCCAAGGTCGACCCGTCGCTGGAGAAGGCGATCGATCGGATACGGGAGCAGTACAACTACTACGAGCACATGAACCCCGAGGCGGCACATGCCGATTTGGTGCCCGACGAACTCGTCGACCTGTTTGCGCTCGCCGGCACCAAGACCGAATGCGCACAGCGGCTCAAGGAGATCGAGTCGCTCGGCGTCGACCAGGTGTCGATCGTGCCGTTCGTTCGGCCCGGGCAGAGTCGCGAGGGCACCATCCGGGCCTTCGCCGACATCGTCAGCGGTCGCCTGGCATGACCGGTTCGGGTGCCGGCGAGGTGCGCGCCTACCCGGCGCCGGGCAGCGCCGTGCCGGGGGCGCCACCGCCGCTCAAGCGGGCACTGACCCCGTCGGACGGGGTCGTCGAAGCTCCGCCTTCGTCGGCGAATTCAGTGAAAGATACTGCGGTGCAATGTGTTACTGCCGATTACAGGGTCGGCGACGGGCCCCGGTTGGCCGCGGCTGCCGCGATGCTGGGGATGGCGCTCGGGCTCGAACTCGCCGCGCTGCGTCGGCGACCGCGGCGTCGACAAATGTTGACGTAGATCACAGCCGTTCGTATAGTGTATCCAATATTCATCGACCCTCCGGAGGCTTCTCGGATGTCACGGTTCCCCAAGGTCATCGGCGCTCTCGCCGCCGCGTCCGCCCTTCTCGTCGGCCTCACCGCCTGCGCCGACGAATCGGCCGGGCCCTCCGCCGCCGAAGGAGGGACAGGAACCGACACGCTGAGCATCTCGGCGACCGGCGTGGACAGCCTGCCCTTCATGGCGATCCTGCAGGCGGGTATCGACAAGGGCTGGTTCGAGGAGGAGGGTCTCAAGGTCGACCTGTTCTCCGGTGGTGGTGGCGGCAACACCTTGCGAATCGTCACCAGTGGAGACGCCGACATGGCGATCGCCGGTAACACCTCGGTGCTTCTCGCCGCACAGCAACCGAATTCGAACCTCACCGTGGTCGCCCCGTGGTTCCAGGTCAACGACTTCTCCTGGATCGGCCCGCCGGGACGCAGCATCGAGAACGCCGTCCTCGGATTCAGTTCGGCCGGCTCGTCCACCGAGCTGCTGGTCAAGGGTCTCGAACGCGAGTTGGGGCAGGGGGTGCGAACCCAAGCGGTCGGCCAGATGGGTGACAACTGGACCGCCGCCAAGGCCAACCAGATCACCGCGGGATGGGCGATGCAACCGTTCATCGCCGAGAAGCAGGCCACCGAGAACGCCGAGATCCTGGTGGACTCGCGTGATGTCCTCGGCGATCTGCCGGCCGACCTGGTAGCGGTCAACACCGAGTACGCCGAAGCCAATCCGGAAAACGTCCGGACGTTCTTCAAGGTGGCCGACCGCCTCAACGAGTGGGTCGTGTCCAACCCCGACGAGGCCGGAGCCGAGATCGGGCCGCTGGTCGGCGTGGCGCCCGAGGTCATGCAGGCCGCGTTGCGCAACAATCCCGATCTGGCCAAGGCCTACTCGCTCAAGGTCGACCCGGAGGGTTTGGAGAACCTGTCCGAGCTGATGGTCGCCGCCGGGCAGATCGACGAACCGGTCGACTGGGCCACCGTGCTCGATCAGCAGTATCTGCCCGAGGACGACCGGGCCACCTTCTGACCTGCGGTCGCCCCGCAACCGACCGAACGAAAGGGCAGCGTGAGTTCTTCAGGGATCGAAATAGCAGGTGTGTCAGTAATTTTCGACACTGCCGCCCGTCGCGTCACAGCGGTCACCGACATTGACCAGAACGTTCCGCATTCGAGCTTCGTCTCGATCGTCGGGCCCAGCGGGTGCGGTAAGTCGACCCTGCTCGCGGTGGTTGCGGGGTTGCAGAAGGCCACCACCGGCACGGTCAGCGTCGCGGGACGTCCGGTGACCGGACCGGATCCCAAGATCGGCGTGGTCTTCCAGGAGGACTCCACGCTGCCGTGGCGCACCGTGGAGGAGAACGTCAGCTTCGCCATGGAGATGATCGGCACCGCCAAGGATTCTCGCCGTAAGCGAGCCAGGGAAGCCATCGACCTCGTCGGTCTGACCGGCTTCGAGAAGTCGTATCCGTCACAGCTTTCCGGGGGTATGCGGCAGCGCGTCGCGCTGGCGCGCACGCTGGCGGTGCAACCGGAGGTGGTGTTGATGGATGAGCCCTTCGCCGCTCTCGATCAGCAGACCCGGCTGTTCCTGGGTGCCGAAGTGCGCCAGATCTGGGCCCGCACCAAACAGACGATCATGTTCGTCACCCACGACATCTCTGAGGCGATCCTGCTCTCCCAGCAGGTCTGGGTGATGTCCTACCGGCCCGGAACCATCATCGACGTCGTCGACATCGATCTTCCGGGGGAGCGGGATGCCGGCGTGGTGTCCACTCCGCGTTTCAACGAGTTGCACAACCGGATCTGGGGATCGCTGCAGGCCGAGTCGATGCGCGGCTTCCGCCAGCAGGAGACAGCGGCAACGTGAGCACCTCGTTTGCCGCCACCGATGACCTGCCGGCCGAGACCGCCCCGCCGCACGGAGGTGCGGGTGAGAGCCCTCGCCGTCGACGCCGGTTCGGCTCGCTCGCCTACAGTGCCGGGTCCACTGTTGCGTTGCTGGTGCTGTTCACCGGCTTCGCCGAACTCGGCTCCCGGGCAGGCTGGTGGAACGACCACGTGCTACCCGCGCCGTCGGTGGTCCTGGCCGAACTGAGTCAGCTGCTCACCGAACCGCAGTTCTGGCTCGATGCCCAGCGCACCGGCATCGAGGTCACGGTGTCGATCCTGTTCGGCTGTCTGCTGGGGTTCGCCGCCGGGCTGCTGTTCTGGAAAGTCCCGCTGCTGGGCCGGGTGTTCGAGCCGTATCTGGTGTCGTTCTACGCCGTGCCGCTGGTGCTGTTCTATCCGGTGATGATCGTGCTGGTGGGCATCAACGCGATGTCGGTGATCATCCTCGCCACCGTCATGGCGGCCATCCCGATGGCGCTCAACACCGCTGTCGGCCTCAACCAGATGCCCCCGGTCTATCTGAAACTGGCCCGGTCACTGAAAGCGTCGCCGCGGCAGACACTGTTCGCCATCGCCATCCCGGCGGCCGGACCGTTCATTGTCGCCGGCCTGCGGTTGGCCGTGGTGTACGCGCTGATCGGCACCATCGCCATGGAGTTCACCACCGCCCAGGCCGGTCTCGGCTACCGCATTCGCTACCTCTACGAAATCTTCGACAACATCGCGATGTTTGCCTACATCGTGGTCGTGCTTGTGCTGTCGTGCCTGCTCACCGCGGCGCTGGCGGCCGTCGAGCGAGTTCTGCTGCGGGGGAGGAACCTGTGACCACAACCGTGTCCACGCCTCAAGGGACCGCCGCCGGAACCGAACCCGTGACCCCTCGGCGGTTCTCCTGGCGATCCGTGCTCGCCAGCCAATTGGTGGGCGCGAGCCTGCTGGCCGTCGTGGTGGTCGTCGCCTGGGAAGTGGTGTCCGGACTGACATTCGTGATCCCGTCGCCCGCACAGACCCTCACTGTGCTGTTCGCGAATCTTTCGGACCCTGCCTACCTTTTCGACCTTCGGGTCACGGCGCAATCGGTGCTGATGGCGTTCGTCATCGGCACGGCAGTCGGGGGCAGCATCGGCCTGCTGCTCGGCCTCTTCCAGACGCTGCGCACGTTGTTCGAGCCGCTGATCATCGCGCTCAACGGTATCCCGAAAATCGTGCTGTACCCGGTACTGCTGCCGATCTTCAGCCTGTCCGGCTCCAAGGTCGTCATGGGAGTGCTGTTCGCGCTCTTCCCGGTGCTGATCAACGTGTCGACCGGGGTCCAGGAGATCCCGAAGGTGTACTGGAAGCTGGCCCGCTCGGTGCGCGCCAACGCATGGCAAACGTTGACGCACATCATCTTTCCGGCCATCCGGCGGCCGCTGCTGACCGGCATCCGGCTGGCCGTCAGTCTGGCCGTCGTCGGCGTCGTGCTCTCGGAGTTTTTCGCCACCCGCCGCGGTCTGGGGCGGGTGGTGCTGCAGGCCTACAGCCACGGCGACTATTCGTCCATGGTGGCGACCATCATGTTGCTGATCACCATCTCGTTCGGCATCTCGATTGCTCTGTGGCAATGGGAGAAGCGGCTACATTGAGTTTCGATGCGAGGCCTGCGGGTGCTGACGGCAGGTGGGTCGGCAGCTCGGTGCGGCGCCGCGAGGACGACCGGATGCTCGGCGGCAACGGGCGTTTCCTCGCCGACCATGCGGCCGGCGCCAAACACGTGGTGTTCATCCGGTCCACGCAGGCGCACGCCAGGATCACCGGTATCGACACCTCGACGGCTGCGCAGATGCCGGGAGTGTCGGGGGTCTTCACCGCCGCGGATCTGGGTCTGGCCGACACCCCGATCCCGTCGTTGACGACGCCGGATCCGGATTTCACCGCGGCCACCGCTCTGGTGCTGGCCGATCAACGCCTGCCGATCCTCGCCTCCGATCGCACGTATTTCGTGGGCCAGCCGATCGCCCTGGTGGTCGCCGACGACCGCTATCTCGCCGAAGACGCCGCGGAGACCGTCGTGGTGTCCTACCGATCGTTGCCTGCGGTGGTCGATGCTGATGCCGCACTGGACGCCTCGGCGCCCGTGTTGTTCGACCATCTGGATCACAACGAGGCGGCGCGGCTGGAATACGAGTTCGGTTCTGCGCAAGCCGCTTTCGCCGGAGCCGCACATGTCGTCGAAGACGTTTACCGGATGGAGCGGCACGGTGCGGTGCCACTGGAGTGCCGCGGGGTGCTCGCCGAGTTCTGCGCCCCCCTCGATCGGGTCGAGCTGCATACCTCCACCCAGATTCCGCACATGGTGCGCAACGCGATCTGCTCGGTGACCGGATGGTCGCGGGCGCAGGTGAAAGTCAGTGTGCCCGATGTCGGCGGCGGGTTCGGCACCAAGGCCAACGTCTACGCCGAGGAGATCGTGCTGGCAGTGTTGGCCCGGCACCTGCGGCGCCGGGTGATCTGGGTCGAGGACCGCCAGGAACACCTCGTCTCCAGCGCGCAGGCCAGAGACCAGACCCACCGGGCCCGGCTGGCGGTCGACGCCGAAGGCCGAATCCTGGCCTGGGACGTCGACTTCGTGGTCGACATCGGCGCCGGAAGCCTGTGGGTAGCCGGCATCGTCGCCAACACCGCGGTGCACCTGATGGGTCCGTACCGGATTCCGGCGGTCCACGTGCGCGGCCGCGCCGCGCTGACCAACAAGACCCTCGTCGCGCAGTATCGGGGGGCGGGCAGACCCGAGGCGACATTCTCGCTGGAGCGAAGCCTCGACGCCGCCGCGGCGGTGGTCGGCATCTCGAGCGCCGAGATCCGCAGGCGTAACCTGCTGACCGCCGCAGACATGCCCTACCGGCGTCCCATCCCGTATCGCGACGGTGTGCCGATCGCCTACGACGGCGGCGACTATCTCGCCTGCCTGGAGTCGGCGTTGACTGCGCTGCCGCCGTCGGAGGTGGCCGCATGCGCCGAGCAGCACCCCGAACACCGTATCGGGTACGGACTGTCGTCCTATCTGGAGGCGACCGGTCGTGGGCCGCACGAGACCGCGCGGGTACGAGTCCTGCCCGACGGCCGGTTCGAGGTGACTGCGGGCGCGGCCTCGGCAGGACAGGGTCACGAGACGGTGTTCGCCCAGGTGGCCGCCGATGCGCTGGAAGTGCCGCTGGCGCAGGTGTGTTACGTCCCGTCTGACACCGAGCGGTTGCCCGAAGGTATCGGGACCTTTGCCAGCCGGTCGGCCGTCCTCGCCGGGTCGGCGGTGCATCAGGCCTGTCGGGATCTGATCGAACTGGCTGCGGTCCGTGCCGCAGATCTGCTGGGTGCGCACCGCGTCGACTACGCAGTCGGACGGTTCACCGCGGACGGGGCGGCCATCGGCTGGGACGAACTGGCCGCGGCCGGACGGGTCGGGGGCGCCGACGAAGGTGGCGCCGCCTTGGACGTGACGAGCGTCTACCGAGTCGACACGGTGACCTGGACGATGGGGGTACACGCGGTGATCGTCGGTGTGCACCGCCGGACCGGCATCGTGAAAGTGTTGCGCTACGCGGTCTCCCATGAAGGCGGGCGCGAGATCAACCCCCGCATCGTCGAGGGGCAGATCGTCGGCGGTGTGGCTCAGGGTATCGGCGGAGCGTTGTTCGAGGCGTGGCGCTACTCGCCGACCGGGGAACCCTCGTCCACGACCTTCGCGGCCTATCACCTGCCGCTGACCACCGATGTGCCCGGCGTCGTGGTCCGCCACCTGCACGTCGACACCCCGGTCAATCCGATCGGAGTGCGCGGCGCGGGGGAGAGCGGAACCATCGCGGTGTATTCGGCAATCGCCGGCGCCGTCGACGACGCGGTCGGTGGCGGTTGTCATGTGACCACCACGCCGATCGCGACCGGCGACCTGTGCCGGATGCTGGCGGGGGCAGCGTGAAACCGGCCCCGTTCATCTACCACCGGCCGGATTCGGTCGCCGAGGCGTTGAGCCTGCTGGCGCAGGACACCGATGCCAAGCTGCTGGCCGGCGGGCAGTCGCTGATGACGCTGATGAATCTGCGCCTGGCCCGGCCCTCGGCGGTCATCGACATCGGCAGGCTGACCGAACTGGGCCGGATCTTCGACGACACCGACGATCTGATTCTGGGGGCGTTGGTAACCCACCGCACCGTGGAGGTGGACCCGCTGGTCGCGGCGCGGGCGCCGCTGCTGGCCGATGCGGCCCGCTACATCGGCCATGTCGGGATCCGAAATCGCGGCACCATCGGCGGTTCGGTCGCACACGCCGATCCGGCCGCCGAGATGCCCTTGGCCACACTTGTTCTCGATGCGACATTTCACGTGGAGTCCGCTGCGTCGGGGAGGCGCGAAGTCTCGGCGGACCAGATGTTCGTATCCTTCTACACCAACGGGTTGGACCCCGGTGAGATGATCACCTGGATCTCGGTGCCGGCGCTGCAGCCCGGCCAGGGTTGGGGATTCGTCGAATATGCCCATCAGCACGGGGACTACGGTCTGGCCGGCGCCGGTTGTCTGCTCACCCTGGGCGCGGATGGGCGGATCGCCGATCTGCGCTGCGGTGTGCTCAGCGTGGCTGACCGCCCGCTGTTGTTCGCCGGCGGCGATGCGGTCGGTGAGTTCGGGTCCGAGGAGCTGTGGCGAGATCTGGCCGAGCGGTGGGCGCGCGACACCGATCCGGTCACCGAGGATCCCGATTACACCCGCCGCCTCTGCGCGGCCGCACTGGCCGAGGCGTTGGTTGCCGCGCATCGACGTGTGCTGGCGCAGGCTGGTGAGCACCATGGCGGGTGAGGCCTTCGCGCCGTTGCCGGTGTCGCTGGTCGTCAACGGCAGGCAGATCCTCCGGACGGTGTCGCCGCGACTGACGCTCGCCGACTTCCTGCGCGACGAACTCGATTTGACCGGAACACATCTGGGCTGTGAGCACGGTGTGTGCGGGGCGTGCACGGTGTTCGTCGACGGCCGCTCGGCACGTGCCTGTCTGATGCTCGCGGTACAGGCCGACGGACTACGGGTGGATACCGTCGAGGGGCTCGACCAGTTCGAGGAGGCCGCACGGCTCAAGCGGGCTTTCTGCGAGCGCGGCGGGCTACAGTGCGGGTTCTGCACCCCGGGTTTCCTGGTCACAGCCGTGGAATTACTTCGCGACCCCGACGCCGAGAAGCCCCTGACCGCCGATGCGGTGCGTGACGCGTTGTCGGGCAACATCTGCCGGTGTACCGGCTATCAGGGCATCGTCGCTGCAGTGTTGGACGCTGCCGCGCCGCCGGACCCCTCGGCCGGTGCGGACAGTGCGGACTCCTGACCGGGCGTCCGCGGTCACGCCGTCACCGGGTCTGCGTATCCGCGAGCTGTTGCGGCCGGTCGGCCGGAGCCGGTGGCCGATGGCGATGTGGTTGGCTGCCGGTCTGGGCACCATCCTCGGGGGAGCGACGGTGCTCGGGCACGCGGAACTGGGATCGGCGGTAGGACTGGGTTTCGTGCTGACCGCGGTGCCCTCGCTGCCGACGCAGTGGCGTCCGGCGTTGTCGCTGATCGCGATCCGAGCGTTGACCGTGCTTGTCGGCGCGGTGCTCGCGCTGCTGACGGCGCAGCATCAGGGCGCGCTGGCGGCGGCGAGCGTGGCGGCTGCCGTGACTGGTGCGCTGTTGGCCCGGGTCGGCCCGACCGCCGGTCTGGCGGTGGTACTGATCGCCGTCGATGTGCCTGCCGACCGCGGACTGTCGGCGCTGCTGCCCTATGTGGTCGGTGCGCTCGTCGTAGCGGTGGCGTGGGGCGGCTGGTTCGGGGGTGCGGCGGCGGTCCGGCTGCTGCGCGGTGAGCGCCCGCGACCGTCGCCGGCGCCGGAAGCCGGGCAGCGGCGCGACATCTGGCCACACGCGCTGCGGGTCGGGATCTCCGTCACCGCCGCGGTGCTGCTCGCCGGGTTGCTGCCCGACGATTTGGTGGGCGGCCACTGGTTGGTCACCAGTGTGATCCTGACTGTGCAACCCACCGTCGGCGACACCGGAATGCGACTGGCGCAACGGCTTTCCGGTAACACAGTGGGGGCGGTGATCGCCGCCGTGCTGCTCGGGGCCCACCCTTCGGTGCCCGTGGTGGCCGTCCTCACCGTGGTGCTGTTCACCCTGGCCATGGCGCTGCGGCCGGTGAACTACACCTGGTGGGCCGTGACCGGGCCGCCGGTGCTCCTGGTGATCAGTGAGTACCCGGACCTGTTCCCGTGGTACGAGGGTGGGGTGCGCCTGGCGATGAACCTGGCGGGCGCCGCGATCGTCGTCGTGGTGGTGTTCGGGGTTCCGCTGTTCAGAAGTACCTCGTTGTTCGGAAGTAACTCGCTGTTCGGAAGTACGGCGCTGTCCACAAGTACATCGCTGTCCACAAATACATCGCGGTCGAGAAGGACGTCTCGTGAGCCGGCCCCGGATACCGCCCGCACCGGAACGTCGGATAGTGTATACAAAATCCAATCAAGGAGGTTGTAGGTGGCGACCCTGCTCGTGGAGGACGTCGGACTTCTGGTGCACGGTGATTCCGCCATCGCCCCGGTGCGCGACACCACATTGCTCATCGAGGACGGCGTCATCGCCGGGATCGGCCTCAGCGCCCCCGCACCCGATCACGTGCTGTCCGCGGGTGGGTTGACCGTGATGCCAGGCCTGGTCGACGGCCACGTCCACCCGACCTTCGGGGAGTGGACACCGGCCCAGGACGCGGTCGGCTGGATTCACAACTACCTGCACGGGGGCACCACCACGATGGTGTCCGCGGGCGAACTTCACATTCCCGGACTGGCATTCGACGCGCTGACCCCCGAACTGGTGCTGAGCATCGCGATCACGTCCAAACACACCACCGGCCGGATGCGGCCGTCCGGGGTGAAGGTCAACGCCGGCACCGTGTTGCTGGTCCCGGGCATGACCGAAGAGCATTTCGACCGGGCGTACCGCGAGGGGATCGACCAGCTCAAGTTCATCTTCTACGACTGGAATCGATTGGGCGACGGTGAGGCGCAACGCTACGTCCACTGGGCACATGAGCGTGGCATGACCGTCAAACTGCACTCCGGCGGCGTCTCGCGCTCGGGGTCGAGCCGGGTCGCGGGAGCGGATGTGGTGACGGCCGTGCGGCCCGACGTGGTCGGCCACATCTCCGGCGGTCCGATACCGCCCCCGGACGCTGACATCATCGCGATCATCGACGGGTTGCCCGACACCAGCGTCGAGGTGTGCAGCTCGAACAACTACCGCGCCACGGCGGTCGTCGTCGACGAACTCGTCCGTCACCGCCGTCTGGATCGCCTCACGCTGGGGACCGACACACCGGGTGGCACCGGGGTCATCCCGCGCGGCATGCTGCGCAACATCTGTTATCTCGCCGCGGTGTGCGGCGTGGATCCGGTGGTGGCGATCGCGGCGGCCACCGGACAGACCGCGCGTGCCCACGGCCTGAACACCGGGGTGATCGCCGAGGGGATGCCCGCCGATCTGCTTGTGCTGGGTCCGATCACCGGATCGATGGCCACCGACGCGTTGGAGTCCTTCGCGCTCGGCGACCTGCCCGGTATTGCTTCGGTACTGGTGGACGGAGTCCCGTTGGTCACTCACCGCAGCGAGCAGACACCGCCGCCCAGCCGGGCGGTGCGTTGGCGAGGTACCGACAGCCGCGAACCGGCACACCCGGCACCGGTGGGCGCACACGCCTCCGGTTGCTGCTGACACCGAAATCACGACGCGAGGAGAGACCATGTCCGGCCAGCCTGCACCGCACACCGGCCCCATCACCCCTGATGTGCTGCTGCGCATCGACGATCTGCTCGACGACGAAGAACGTCAGATCCGCGACAGCGTACGGGCGTTGGTGAAGACCCGGATCGCCCCGGACATCGCCACCTGGTACGACGACGGCGACCTGCCCGTGCGCCATCTGGCGAAAGAACTGGGCGAACTCGGACTGCTGGGTATGCATCTGCACGGATATGGATGTGCGGGCACCTCGGCCGTCGCCTACGGTCTGGCCTGCCTGGAGCTGGAGGCCGGTGACTCCGGTATCCGCTCGCTGGTCAGCGTGCAGGGCTCGTTGGCGATGTTCGCGCTGCATGCCTTCGGCAGCGAGGAACAGAAGCAGCAGTGGCTGCCGGAGATGGCGGCGGGACGCGCGATCGGTTGTTTCGGGCTGACCGAACCCGATTTCGGTTCAAACCCGGCCGGGATGCGCACCCGGGCCGTACGCTCCGGCGGGGATTGGATCCTCGACGGCACCAAGATGTGGATCACCAACGGTTCGGTGGCAGATATCGCGATCGTGTGGGCGCGCACCGAGGACGGGGTGCGGGGGTTCGCCGTTCCCACCGACACTGCCGGCTTCACGGCCAACACGATCAAGGCGAAGATGTCGTTACGCGCCTCGGTGACCAGCGAGCTGGTGCTCGACGGGGTCCGTCTTCCCGACAGCGCGCGGCTGCCCGCGGCGACCAGCCTGCGTGCGCCGTTGAGCTGTCTCAACGAAGCCAGATTCGGCATCGTGTTCGGCGCTGTCGGTGCGGCCAGAGACTGCCTGGAGAGCGCCCTGAGCTATGCGCAGTCGCGTCGGCAGTTCGACCGGCCGATCGGCGGATTTCAGTTGACCCAGCAGAAGCTCGCCGACATGACGCTGGAGTACGGCAAGGCCCATCTGCTGGCCCTGCACCTCGGGCGGGCCAAGGACGCCACCGGTTTGCGCCCCGAGGAGGTCAGCCTGGGGAAGCTGAACAACGTTCGGGAGGCGCTGGCCATCGCGCGGACGGCGCGCACCATCCTGGGCGCCAGCGGAATCACCCTGGAGTATCCGGTGATGCGCCACGCCAACAATCTGGAATCGGTGCTCACCTATGAGGGCACCGGTGAGATGCATACTCTGATGATCGGGCAGGCCCTCACGGGTACCGCCGCGTTCCGCTGACCACCGGGGAGTCGCAGTGGCCGAACCTATCGACAACTACTTCAGTGCCACCGTTTCGTCGCTGGCCGCGCCGGATGTCCCCGATCCTGTTGTCCTGCAGGGCGTCTCGGCCAAGCTGTGTCTCGACGTGTTCGACGCGCAGCTGGGAAGCAGACATCTGGATCTGGCCGCGCGCCGATTGCGCGCGCAGGGCAAGGGCTTCTACACCATCGGATCGTCCGGTCACGAGAGCAACGCCGCGGTCGCGGCGGCGGTGCGGCCCACCGATCCGGCGCTGCTGCACTACCGGTCCGGTGGTTTCTATGTGGCTCGCGCCGGTCAGGTCGAGGGCAGCGACCCGCTGCGTGACGTGCTGCTCGGGGTGGTGGCGGCCACTGAGGAACCGATCTCGGGCGGACGGCACAAGGTCTTCGGTCGCCACGACCTCGCCGTGATCCCGCAGACCTCCACCATCGCGTCGCATCTGCCGCGGGCCGTCGGCGTCGCGTTCTCCATCGCCCGTGCCCGCAAGCTGGGCGTGGAATGTGCCTGGCCTGCAGATGCTTTGGCGGTATGCAGCTTCGGCGACGCCTCGGCCAACCACTCAACTGCCGTCGGCGCCGTCAACACCGCCATGCATACCGCCTATCAGGGCATGCCGATGCCGCTGCTGTTGGTCTGCGAGGACAACGGCATCGGGATCAGCGTCAAGACTCCGAGCGGCTGGATCGCCCGCACCTACGGTGCCCGCGAGGGCCTGCGCTATTTCAGCGCAGACGGATCGAACCTGCCCGAGGTGCTGACGGTGGCTTCCCGGGCCGCCGATTACGTTCGCACCCAGCGCCGGCCGGCCTTCCTGCATCTGCGCACCGTGCGACTGATGGGACATGCCGGTTCGGACTACGAGCCGGGCTACCGCAGGCCCGACGAGATCACCGGCGAGTATGACCGCGATCCTGTATTGGGCAGCGCGCGGACGCTGGTCGCGGCGGGCGTGCTCACACCGGCCCAGGTCCTCGACTGTTACGAGGCCAAGCGGGCCGAAGTGCTCTCGCTGGCAAGCCACGTCGCCGACCTGGCGCAACTCGACGATCCGGGTACGGTGATGGCGCCGTTGTGTGACGCCCTCGACGAGGCGGTCCGAGTCAGCAGCGTGGCCGCACCCGGTGAGTCGCGGCCCGGGGCTGCCGTGACGGTGGCCCAGGCGATCAACGGTGCGCTCGCGGACGTCCTGGAGGAGTATCCCGAGGCGATGGTGTTCGGCGAGGACGTCGGCCGAAAAGGCGGGGTGTACGGAGTGACCCGCGGGCTGCAGGCCAGGGCGGGAACCGCCCGCGTCTTCGACACCCTCCTCGATGAGCAGTCCATTCTCGGATTGGCGCTCGGCGCCGGCGTTTCGGGTCTGCTACCGATCCCGGAGATCCAGTACCTGGCCTATCTGCACAACGCGGCCGACCAGATCCGCGGCGAGGGCGCCACCCTGCAGTTCTTCTCCAACCGCCAGTACCGTAATCCGATGGTGGTGCGCATCGCCGGCTACGGCTATCAGAAGGGCTTCGGCGGCCACTTCCACAACGACAACTCGATCACCGCGATCCGGGATCTGCCTGGGGTGGTGCTGGCCTCGCCGTCGCGCCCCGACGACGCCGCCGCGATGATGCGTGCCTGTGTGGTGGCCGCCCGGCAGGCCGGGGTGGTGTGCCTGTTCTGCGAGCCGATCGCCCTGTACCACACGCGTGACCTCTACGACGACGGCGACGACGGCTGGCTGGCCCGCGACGAGGGGAACACGGTGCCGATCGGGCGAGCCCGCACCTACGGCGACGGTCGTGATCTGACGATAGTGACCTTCGGCAACGGTGTGCGGATGAGTCTGCGGGTCGCACGCCGATTGACCGCCCGCGGCATCGCCGTCCGCGTGGTGGACCTGCGCTGGTTGGCGCCACTTCCGTTGGCGGACATCCTCACCGAGGCGCACGTGACGGGCCGGGTGCTGGTCGTGGACGAGACGCGGCGCAGCGGTGGCGTGAGCGAGGGCGTGCTGAGCGCGTTGATCGACTCCGGCTACACCGGCGCGATGGCGCGGGTGGCCGGTGAGGACAGCTTCATCCCCCTCGGCGACGCCGCGCTGGAGGTGCTGTTGTCCGAGGAGACCGTCGAGGCGGCCGCGGTCGAACTCGTCTCAGGACGCGACTAGCGCTGTGGTCAGAGCGGGGACGGTCAACTCGCGCTGCCACCGGCGTGCAGCGGAATCGCGCAGGAATGCATCCACGGCCGCCGCGGTCGCCTCGGCGCCGTCGACGGGCTGCCAGTCCCAGCACAATCTGCGCACGATCTCCGGCGACAGCAGGTTCTCGACGGGAATCGACACCTGCTGTGCCAGCGCGGTCAGTTCGGCGCGTGCGGCCTCCAACCGCACCGCGGCCTCAGGCTTGCGGCGTGCCCATCGGGACGCCGGTGGGGGTCCGTTGGACGGCTCTTGCGCCTCCGGCGGTTCGGTGGTGCGGGCACGGGCCAGCGCGTCCAGCCACACCTGAGCGCTGCGTCTCTGCTTGGAGCCGCCGAAAACTGGTAGCGCCGTGAGCTTTTCGATCGTGTCCGGGTTGGCCGTCGCGGCACTGACGATCGCGGAGTCCGGCAGGATGCGGCCGGGTGCGATATCGCGGCGTCGTGCGATCTGGTCACGTGTGGTCCACAGTTCGCGCACGGCGGCCAGCGCCCGAGGGTCACGGATCTTGTGGATGCCCGACGTGCGCCGCCAGCGATCCCGCCGGGTCGGGGTCGCCTCCAGGGTGCGCAGATACTCGAACTCCTGCGCCGCCCAGTCCGCCTTGCCCTGCTCGTCGAGCACGCCGGCGACAGCGTCGCGCAGCTCGACGAGCACTTCGACATCCAGCGCGGCGTAGTTGAGCCAGTCATCGGGCAGGGGGCGTTTGGACCAGTCGGCCGCGCCGTGGCCCTTGGTCAGCTGCAACCCCAGCAGCCGCTGCACCATCGCGGCGAGATTGACCCGGTCGTAGTTGGCCAGCCGGCCCGCCAGCTCGGTGTCGTACAGCGACGGGGGCCGCATGCCGATCTCGGCCAGACACGGTAGGTCCTGGTCGGCGGCGTGCAGTACCCATTCCGCGTCGGACAGCACTGCGGCCACCGGGGCGAGCACCTCGAGCGGATCGCCACCGTGGCTGACCGGGTCGATCAGCACGGTGCCGGCCCCGGCGCGCCGGATCTGCACCAGGTAGGCGCGGTTGGAGTACCGGAATCCCGACGCCCGCTCGGCGTCCACGGCGAACGGGCCGGTCCCGGCGGCCAACCGGTCGGCGGCCGCCTCGATCTCATAGCGACTGATGGACACGCCGGGCACCCCGTCGCGCGGCGTCAGCAGCGGTTCGGCGTCCGGGGGCGGGGCGTCGGGTTCGGTGTCGGCGTGGTCGGCGTCCGCGGACGGGCCGATGGTCTCGGGTTCTGCCATCGGGTCAGGCGCGGCTGCGGGAACTCAGGTCGGTCACCCCGGTCGGGGGTAGACCCGCGGCGTGCTCGAGCACCTCGCAGAATGCCTGCACGTGGGGACCCAGGTCGAGATCGGTGGCGGTCCAGGACGCCCGCAGCTCGAGCTGATGGGCACGGGGCGGACCCGAGATGTCTCCGTAGCGCACCGAGGTGGTGGCCGTGACGGTGCCGCCCAGCGCGGTGACGTGCTCGTTGCGCTCGTTGAGGGCGTCGACGAGCCAACTCCACGCGACCTCGGGTAACAGCGGGTCGACGGCTTCGGTGGAGTCCAGGTCGGCTTGGATGTAGGCGACCAGACGCATGGTGCCGTCCCAGGCTTCGGCGCCCTCGGGATCGTGCAGCAGGATGAGCCGACCGAACGCGTCGCCTTCGGAGCGTTCGGGGATGATCGCGGTCTCGGCGTGCTTGACCTCCGCACCCAGCGCATAGCTGAAGGGAGCGAGGCGTTGCGGCGGTCGGATCGGGCCGAGCTCGATCTCCGGACGCACGGTGGTGGCATTCATCGCCGCCACCGCTTCACGGAATTGAGCCGGTTCGGCGGTGGTCACGGCGTTTGACGCTAGCCCATTCGAGCAGGTCTGTGCTCATGGCGCGCCGATTCGGACCGGACCCGGCATGGCAGCATGGTGGGCGATGAACACGCGCCGCGAGCTGCCCGAATCCCCGTACCTGGCCGCAGTCGCCGGTCGCAAGCCATTCCGGGTGCCGGTGTGGATGATGCGGCAGGCGGGTCGGTCGCTGCCCGAGTACCGGGCGTTGCGGGCCGAGAACACCATGATGCAGGCCTGCTTCGACGCCGACCTGATCACCGAGATCACCTTGCAGCCGGTGCGCAGACACGGCGTGGACGCCGCGATCCTGTTCTCCGACATCGTGGTGCCGCTGCGCGCGGCGGGTATCGACGTCGACATCGTTCCCGACGTCGGGCCGGTCATCGCGCACCCGATCCGCACCGCCGGCGACGTGGCCGCGGTCCGTCCGCTGGAACCCGAGCAGGTGGCCCCGGTGGCCGTCGCGGTGAGCCGACTCGTCGCGGAGTTGGGGCAGGTGCCGCTGATCGGGTTCGCCGGGGCCCCGTTCACTCTGGCGTCCTATTTGGTCGAGGGTGGCCCGAGCCGCAACCATGAGCGCACCAAGGCGATGATGCTGGGCGACACCGAGACCTGGCACGCGTTGATGTCGGCGCTGACCGACGTCACGATCGAATTTCTGCGCACGCAGGTGGAGGCGGGGGTGGATGCCATCCAGGTGTTCGACTCGTGGGCGGGAACGCTGTCTCTGGCCGACTACCGCTCCTACGTGTTGCCGCACAGTGCGCGGGTGTTCACCGCGCTGGCCGGCTACGGGGTGCCGATGACCCATTTCGGGGTGGGCACGTCGGAGCTGCTGGGTGCGATGTCGGAGGCGGTCACCGATCACGGTGTGCCCGCCGTGGTGGGTGTGGACTGGCGCACCTCGTTGATCGACGCTGCCAGGCGGGTACGGCCGGGTTGTGCCCTGCAGGGCAACCTGGACCCGGTGGTGCTGCTGGCCGGTTGGCCCGTGGTGCAGCGCGCGGTGCGGGCGGTCGTCGAGGACGGTAGGCGGGCGGTGGACGCCGGCGCGGTCGGGCACGTGTTCAACCTCGGCCACGGCGTGCTGCCCGCCACCGACCCCGCCGTGATCACCGATGCGGTGGCACTGGTGCACGAATTGTGAGCGGTGGGACTTCTCGCCGCTATTGCGTTGTCGGCGGCGGTATCTCAGGGCTGGCGGCGGCATACCGGTTACGGGTGGCAGTGGGCCCGGACGCGTCGATCACGGTGCTGGATCCCGCGGACCGGCTGGGTGGGGTGCTGCGCACCGAACGCATCGGCGGTCAACTGCTCGACGTGGGCGCCGAGGCGTTCGTCGCCCGCCGGCCCGAAGTGCCCGCGTTGCTCAACGAACTCGGTCTGGCCGGCAGACAGATCACCACCTCCGGTGCCCGGCCGCTGATCTACAGCGAAGGCCGGCTGCACCCGCTGCCCACGCACACCGTCCAGGGCATCCCTGCCCGCCCAGCGGCGCTGAGGGGTCTGGTCGACGACGCCACGATCGGCTGGATGCTCGACGAACCGCGCCGGCCGTTCTCCTGGCGCTCGGGGGCCGATCCGTCGATCGCCGATCTCGTCGGTGAGCGTTTCGGTGAGCAGGTGGTGACCCGGTCGGTCGACCCGCTGCTGGCCGGCGTGTACGCCGGTTCGGCCGCGACGATCGGGGTGCGGTCGGCGGTCCCGACGGTGGCCGCGGCGCTCGACGGCGGCGCGCGCAGCCTGACCGAGGCGGTGACCGCGGCGCTGCCTCCGCCGCAGCCCGGTTCGGTGTTCGGCGCGATCGACGGTGGTTACCAGGTGCTCGTCGACGAACTCGTGCGCCGGTCCGCACTGAGATGGGCGCAGGTCGCGGTGCGCGGTGTGAACCGGGCCGGTGCCGGGTGGGAGCTGGTCGACGACGAAGGCGCGCGCTGGCCCGCCGACGCGGTGGTGCTCGCGGTGCCCGCCCCGCGGCTGCCGGGTCTGGTCGGCGAGGTGGCACCGCGCAGTGCCGCCGCGGCGCGCAAGATCGCGGTCGCCTCGGCCGCGGTGGTCGCGCTGGCTCTGCCGGGCGGCACCCCGCTGCCCGAGCAGTCCGGGGTGCTGGTCGCGGGACCGGCGGGGCCGCTGCACACCAAGGCGGTGACGTTGTCCTCGCGTAAGTGGGGGCGGCGCGCCAACGTGGAGATGGTCCGGCTCTCCTACGGCCGTTTCGGCGACGACCTGGCGCGCAACACCGGCGACGAAGAACTGCTCACCTGGGCGGGCCGGGACCTGTCGACGCTGTTCGGTGTCACGGTCGAGCCGGTCGACTCCCGAGTCGTCCGCTGGATCGACGCGATGCCGCAGTACGGGCCCGGGCATGCCGGGCTGATCGCCGAACTGCGCGCCGGTCTGCCGGACGGACTCGCCGCCGCCGGCGGATACCTCGACGGTATCGGTGTGCCTGCGTGTGTGGCGTCCGCCGCGCGGGCCGTCGCGGCGTTGGTGGTCGGGGGAACCCCGGACCGGCGGTGACGTGCTGGGGCACAACCGGCTGCATGGCACCATGGGCGCATGGCCAAGCTCGATTACGACGAATTGAACGCGACGATCCGCTACCTGATGTTCTCGGTGTTCGCGGTGAAACCGGGCGCGCTGGACGCCGACGGTGACGGGCGTGCGCAGATCGTCGAGGAGACCGCGACGTTCCTCAAGCGACAGGAGGACGACGGGGTGGTCGTGCGGGGGCTTTACGACATCGCCGGGATGCGCGCCGACGCCGATTTCATGATGTGGACCCATGCGGCCACCGTCGAGGCCCTGCAGAAGACGTACGCGGATTTCCGGCGCACCACCACCTTGGGCCGGGCGTCGAGCCCGGTGTGGAGCAATGTGGCGTTGCACCGCCCGGCCGAGTTCAACAAGAGCCATATCCCGGCGTTCCTGGCCGGCGAGGAGCCCGGCGCCTACATCTGCGTGTATCCGTTCGTCCGCTCGCTGGAGTGGTATCTGCTACCCGATGACGAGCGCCGCCGGATGTTGGCCGAACACGGTATGGCGGCGCGCGGATACAAGGACGTGCGGGCCAACACGGTGCCGTCCTTCGCGCTGGGCGACTACGAGTGGCTGCTGGCCTTCGAAGCGCCCGAGTTGCACCGCATCGTCGACCTGATGCGCGATCTGAGGGCGACCGATGCGCGCCGCCACGTGCGGGAGGAGACGCCGTTCTTCACCGGGCCCCGGGTGTCGGTCGAGCAGTTGGTCACCGCATTGCCGTGACGCCGGCTCGGGTCAGGACTCCGACGGAACCAGTCGCAGCGAGATCGAGTTGATGCAGTAGCGCTGGTCGGTCGGGGTCGGGTACCCCTCACCTTCGAAGACGTGGCCCAGGTGGCTGTGACAGTTGGCGCACAGCACCTCGACGCGGCGCATACCCAGCGAATCGTCGGGGCGCAGGATCACCGCATCGGAATCGGCCGGGTCGAAGAAGGACGGCCATCCGCAGTGCGATTCGAATTTCTCACTGCTGCGGAACAATTCGGTCCCGCAGGCGCGGCACTGGTACACCCCTTCGGTCTTGGTGTCGGTGTACTCGCCGGTGAACGGGCGTTCGGTGCCGGCCTGTCGCAGCACCGCGAACTCCTGCGGAGTGAGCCGTTCGCGCCACTGGTCGTCGCTGAGCACCAGTTTGGGAGCTGTCATGGCTTTCAGGCTACTCGGCTGATGTTGCCGCGCGAGGCTGTGTGAGCCACGGCGGATCGATGCCCTCGTCGAGGCGGCCGTCCTCCTTGGCGTCCAGGTAGCGGAACAGCAGGACCGAGAACACCACCACCACCATGAGCGACCAGCCGTAGGTGATCTTCAGATACTCGAAGGCGCGGCCGGTGCTGGGCAACTGCCAGAGCAACCAGCGGTCCATGGTCAGGAATCCGTAGGCGGCCAGCCAGGCCACCCAGTTGCGGATCACCGAGTTCGGCAGCACCACCGTCATCAGGAACGGGAACAGTGCGATCGAGTAGTAGCCCTGTCCCAGCGACAGCACCAGCCACGACGTGGTCAGCAGCACCCCCGACGAGGTCAGCATCCAGAAGAGCGGATCCCGGGTCCGGTAGTAGCGGTAGAGCAGCCACAACGCGACCGCGCCCAGCACCACGAACAGCACGCGCAACGACATGATGAGCCACATCGGCAGGCCGTAATAGACGCCGTTGCCCAGGATCGAGCTGTTGAAGTAGTCGCGCGTCGACATGATGTACGGCACGGTGCGGGTGATGAAGTTCATCGGGTCGCTGATCAGCGGCCACGCCGCGAGGTTGAACGCCAGCGGAACCAGGAAGGCCGCCAGCAGCGCGCGCCACTGCCGGTTGAGCAGCGGCAGCAGCAGCAACGGCGCCAACAACGGTTTGACGACCAGCGTCAGCCCGATGCTGACCCCCGCCCACCATTCATGGTGTCGCTTGCCAGGCTGATCGGCACTGAGCAGCCAGCGCAAGAACAGCACCTCCAACAGCAGGATGACACCGTTGATGTTGGCGAAAACCAATGTGTTGGTGACGCTTTCGGTACAGAACATGGCCAGCAGCAGCGCCGGTGCCGCGACCGAGCTGAGCGTGAACTTGAACAGGCGCAACAGGAAGTACCCGGCGAGGATGATCGCGACGGTGTTGAAGAAGATGAACCAGTTGCGGGACGCGACCTCGGGAAGGTAGCCGAACGGGGCGATGATCAACGTTCCGCCGGGTGGATACAGGTAGTGCGGATCGACGTGGCTGAAGTCCTCGTTGTAGATGTCCCAGCCGAATTTGAAGTTGATGACCGCGCGGTAGATCGGGGCGAAGTCGTCGGTGATGTAGCGGTTGAACACCAGGATGTAGCTGCGGTGGATCACCGCCATGATCGCCAGCGGCCACAGAATCGCGCGGAGTACCGACGCCGTGGTGGGAGCAGTGGTGCGGGGCCGGAAAGCGGTCAGGACAAGATCACGCACGCCCCGCACCGTACCTCAGGGGTCAGCCGAAACCGTCAGGCCGGGCAGTACGTGTCGGTCGGGGGCAGTTCGCCGGTCTTGAGGTATTCGATCGCCGGGGGCAACGCACACGGGGAGTAGATCGTCGCGCCGTGTCCGATGCCCTGCCACATCACCCGCCGGTTCGCTGAGCCGGCGTTGATCGCGGTGGCCGCGACCGCGGCGACGCCTTCGTTGCCGACGATCGGGTTGTCGGCCACGCCCAGCAGCAGGGTCGGGACGGTGAGATCGCTGGGCTCCTTGGGCACGGTGCCACTGGGCCAGTTGAGGCACTTCACCATGTCGAGCGCGCCGACGGTGCCGAACTGCGGGTACATCCTGTCCCAGGCGACCACGAGTTCCCGTACCCGGTCGGGGGTGGGGCGATTGAGTGCGTCGCTGCAGGTGTTGACGAACTGGCCGTCGGTCTGGCGCAGGGTCTCGGCCTGGTTGATGAGGTTGTTCAGCCGGTTGGTGTTGCCGGTGCGGGCATCGGAGATGGCGAGCGCGAGCTCGTTGGCGGTGTCGATGCGTCCACCGCGCGGGTACCCGAGCGCGGTCGAAATGGCGTCGGCGACGGCGGCCACCGACGCACCGCCGGGTCCTCGGCCTTCGCGCGCGGCGGTCAGCAGCTCGTCGACCGCGGCTTTCGGGTCGGGGCCGAGCGGGCAGTTGGTGGCCAGGCACTGCGTGGCCCAGGCGTCGAGGGCGGCCTGCTCACCCTTGACCCGTTGTTCGGTGGCGGCTTCGGCGGAGATGCCGAGTGGCAGAGGCGAGTCCAGCAACAGGCGGGCCACCTTGCTGGGGTGCGATCCGGCGTAGGCGAGCGCCACTTGGGCGCCGTTGCCGATACCGAGGAGCGCCAGCGCGGGGACGTCCCAGGTGGTCCGTAGGCGTTCGATGTCCTCGGCGGCGTGCACGTTGTCGTAGGCCGAGTCACCGGGGGCGATGGTGTCGGTGCAGCTGGTCGTCGCGGTCATCGTGACCGCACCGAGGTTGGCCACCGGATCGTCGCCGGGCTGGAACTGCGCCTGCTCGAACATCTCCTGCCGGTCGAACAGGTCCCGGCAGTCCAGAGCACCCGACATCCCGATGCCGCGGCGGTCCACCGCCACGATGGGGTGGCTCTTGAGCACGTCGGCGCCCGCACGTGAGAGCCAGGTCGGCAGCTGAACCGACGACGGCAGGTCCGATCCGGTGGTCAGCACCAGCGGCCCGGCGTCGGCGGGGGTTTCCACCGAGGTGGCGCGGACGACGCCGATGCTGACGGTTCCGGTGGCGCCGTTGATCGGGTCGAGGTCGGCGTCGTAGCTGGCGCAGTCGAGTTTCACCCCGGGCAGCGCGGGCACGGCTGCCGACGAGAACACGCGGGCGGTGCAGTCGCGCCACGCGAGGTCGTTCTTGGGGGCTTCGACGGCCGGCGGTCCGGCGGCTTGATCGGTGGTCTCCGGTGCACCCTGTGGGCCTGCGCCCGAGTCGGTGGCGAAGCGCGGGTTGGCGGCCAGGCCGGGCGAGCAGGCCGTCAGCGGGAGCACGACGGCCATCGACAACACGACAGCCGGCACCAGTCGACGCATGGTGACCACAGTACTGACCGGTACGGGTCGGATTCCGCGGCGGACCGGCGGGCTCAGGGCCTACGTCCGAGCCGGTCTCGGACGTAGCGCAGATACAGGTAGCCGTGGTCGTCGGTGAGTGCGTGCAGCAGCGCCATGCGGTGTCGCACTTCCCCCGGTCCGGTGACCACGCGCCCGGATGCGCCTCCCACCAGCGTCGGGGACAGGGTCAGGCACAGCTCGTCGAGCAGGTCCTGCTCGGTGAGCATGCCGAGAACACCGGGACCGCCCTCGGTGAGGACGCGCACCAGCCCACGCTCGGCGAGCCGGTCGAGCGCGGTGCGCAGATCCACCGTGTCCGTCTGCGGGCCGGACGCGTCGAGCACCTCGGCCAGCGTTCCCAACCGGCGCCTGGTCTGGCCGGCCACGTCGGTGCAGGTCAGGATCAGCGGGGCCACCTCGGTGTGGTGGAACAGTGCGGCGTCGGGATCGAGCAACCCCGTCCGGGTGAGCACCGCGATCGGCGGTACCTCGGCTTGCCCCCGGCTCTGCCGTTCCAGTCTCTCGGCGGCGCCGAGCCGCACACCGGAGTAGTTCTCCACCCGAACCGTGGCGGCACCGACCACGATCACGTCGGCGAGTTCGCGCAGCATGGTGAACAACGCGCGGTCTCCGTCGCCGCCCAGCAGGCCGGATTTGCCGCCGCTGGTGGCGCCGCCGTCGGCCGAGGCGATCATGTTGCCGCGCACCCAGCACGATCGCAGTCCGGTGAGGTAGCCGTAGTGCGCCGCCACAGCCGCGGGGTCGAGTTCTCCGATGCGGCCCAACATTGTGAACTGCGTCCCGTCACCGTCGCCGGACATACGCAGAATCACAGCACGCCGTTAAGGTGCCTGCATGCACGGGTCCGATCATGTCGCGCATCTGGTGGACCGACAGCCCAGCGTCACCCCGGAACGATTGATCGCTCAGCTGATCCCGCCACCGACGTTCGCCGACGTCAGTTTCGACAGTTACCGTCCCGATCCGGCCGAGCCGTCGCAGGCCGCGGCGGTGCAGACCTGTCGGCAGTTCTGCGAACAGGCCGGCCAGCGCCGGGCGGGTAAGAAGAAGCTGTTCGGTAAGCGTGAAGTGCTGCCCGGGGTGGGGGTGTACCTCGACGGCGGATTCGGTGTCGGCAAGACGCACCTGCTGGCCTCGTCGTACTACGCGGTCGAGGGCAGGAAGGCGTTCGCGACGTTCGGTGAGCTGACTCAGTTGGCCGGTGTGTTCGGATTCCTGGAGTGCATCGAGCTGCTGTCCGAGTACGTACTGGTGTGCATCGACGAGTTCGAACTCGACGATCCGGGCAACACGACGTTGATCTCGCGGCTGCTGTCGGCCCTGGTCGAGCGTGGGGTGTCGGTGGCGGCCACGTCGAACACGCTGCCCGAGCAACTCGGTGAGGGGCGTTTCGCCGCGCAGGACTTCCTGCGCGAAATCAACACGCTGGCAGCGATGTTCACCACGGTGCGCATCGAAGGTCCCGATTACCGGCATCGAGACCTGCCGCCGGCGCCGGAGCCGCCGAGCGACGCCGATGTGGCGGCGTGGGCGCAAGACGTGCAGGATGCGACGCTCGATGACTTCGATGCGCTGTGCGCGCACCTGGCGACGATGCACCCGTCGCGCTACCTGACGCTGATCGAGGGGGTGACGCAGGTGTTCATCACCGGGGTGCATCCGATCGACGACCAGAATGTCGCGTTGCGCCTGGTGTCGCTGACCGACCGGCTCTACGACGCAGGGATTCCCGTGGTCGCGTCGGGCACCAAGCTCGACACCATCTTCAGTGCGGAGATGCTCGAGGGCGGGTTCCGCAAGAAGTACCTGAGGGCGACGTCGCGACTGTTGGCGTTGACCGCCGCCGGTCAGGCGGGCCGCACCATCACGTAGTCCTGCTCGACGTGGGCACCGAGGCGGAAGGTCTTGGTGCCGGTGACGGCGAAGCCGTGTTTGGCGTAGAAGCGCTGCGCGCGCCGATTGAGTTGGTTCACGCCCAGCCAGACCGACGCCGCGCCGTGCTCCCAGGCATGCTGCAGCGCCGCGGTCATCAGCGCCGCCGAGGCGCCCGCCCCGTGCACCTGGGGCAGCACGTACATCTTCGACAGCTCCACGGTCGGACGCACGGTGACCGCCGCTGTGACATCAGGGTCATCGGGCACCCCGCGGACCATCATGGCGTAGCCCACGATTCGGCCATCCTCGACTGCGGTCAGGACGGTGCGATCGGGGTCGGCGAGATAACGGCCGAACCGCTCGCCGGACAGGTTCTCGGTGATGAACGCGGCGACATCGGCCGGCTCGGCGGTCGGCGGGCAGGCCAGCGGGAACGTGCGCGCCGCGACGTCGGCGAGTTCGTCGAGCCGCGTCGCCTCGGCCGGGCCGATTGTCAGGCCACGTTCCATTGCGCGAGGCGCAGTCCGCTGATCTTGTCCAGGAGGACGACGTTGGACACCAGATCCCGGTAGCAGTCCCACCACACACCGCCGGTGAAGGTCTGGCCGACGGCGGCGCGCTGCATCATGTGTTGCAGGGCGTCGGGGGCGTCGCTGTTACGAGACTCGTAGGCGTCGCCGGTCGGGGTGACTCCTCGGAACGAGAACGTGATCGCCATCGCGTACGGCGTCGGAAGCTGAACCGGAGTGATCGTGACATCGGCGCGGAACACCTGGTTACGCGGAGCACGCGGCGGATAGCCGAAGCCCGGCGGGGGAGCCGACGGCACGATGTTGTTCACCGAGACATCGGCGATCAAGCCCTTGTACTCGACGCGCAGCGTGTCACCGAGCCGTCCGATCGGGATGCCGGCCGCCGAAGCCGTCGGTGCGACGACACCGCCGAGTGTTGCCAGGGTGGCGGTCAGGAGCACGAGCCAGCGACGCATGCAAGGCATGATCGCACACCCGTGGGGGGCGCTGGATGGTCTTGGCCGTCAGGCTGGATGGTCTTGGCCGTCAGGCTGGATGGTCTCGGCCGTCAGGAGGCCCAGGGTCCGAGTCCACCGACATTGTCGACGCGGACCCGGGTCAGGTAGCCGGGTGGGGCGTCCGGGGGCGGGAACTGCGTGCCGGGGGCGGCCAGGGTGGTGACCAGTTCGGCGAGCAGTTCGGGCGCGCCGCCTTCGACGACGCGCGCGGTGCCGTAGACGGTCAGATAGGGCCGCATCGCGCCGGTGACGGCGCCCGGCGGGACGATGGTGATCGCCACCCGCGGGTCGCGCCGCACATTGCGCAGCTTCTTGTAGTCCGCCAGGTGTGCAGAGACCAACTCGTCGCCGTCGGGCGTGGACTGCAGGGCCATCCAGACCAGGGACACGTGCGGGCTGCCGTCGGGGTTGACGGTCACGAGCGTGGCGTCGGCCCCGTTTCCGATCAGCGTGCGGGCGGCGTCGTTGAGTTTCATGCCACGTTCTACCGCGGGGTGGGCGAATTCATTCCCGCGCTGCGCGGCCGGATTCCAGGGCCAGCAGAGCGGATTTGGCGTGGCTGCCGCCGACGTAGTGCCCGGTGGTGCCGTCCGAGCGCACCACCCGATGGCAGGGGATGACCACGGGCAGCGGATTGTGCCCGCAGGCGGTGCCCACCGCCCGCACGGCGCGGGGGCTTCCGATGGCGGCGGCCACCTGCGAGTAGCTCTGCCGCTGGCCGTATCCGATGGCCCGCAGGTGCTCGACCACGCTGCGCCGGAAGCCGGCGGTGAGTCGGAGGTCGATGGCAACGTCAAAGTCGGTGCGGCGCTTGCCGAAGTATTCGTCGAGTTGGCGCGCGGCGGTGTCCAAGCGGGCCGGCGCGTGCAGGATGCGGGGGCTGACCGCGGTCGCGAGTTGGGCCAGCACGGCATCGTGGACTTCGATGTCGAAGGCCACCCGCACCAGACCTACCGGCGTGGCGGCCAGCAGCAGGCGGCCGACCGGGGAGTCGAGCGTGCGGTACCCGACGTCGAGCAGTCCGGCGGTGTCGGCGGCGTCGGCGAGTCGGTCGTGCAGCCGACTCAGTGCGGCCCCGTCGTCGATGGGTGTATCGAACATCATGTCGCTCACTGTGTTTCGTCCTTCCGATAGTGCGTCCGGAGAGCCTTCACACCGTCCGAGGACGCTCTGCGTGCGGCTGCGGGGGTGGTGCCGAGGATGGTGGCGATCTCGGTGAAGGGCAGGCCGGCAATGTGGTGGTAGGCCACGGCCTGACGCTGCTTGGCGGGCAGCCGCTGTAGTGCCGTCCACAGATCCGGGTCGCGGGTGGCCGGATCGGCCCCCGGGTCGGCGCGGTCGGGAACCGAGTCGACGGGGATGGCGCGACGGGTTCGGGCCCGTCCGGCGTCCAGCGCGCGCCGGTGCGCGATGGTGACCAGCCACGCCTCCACGTTGGCGTCTTCGGACAGTGCGGGGTAGGCCCGAAGAGCCGACAGGAACGTCTCGGACCAGGCGTCCTCAGCGTCGGCGGGGCCGACAACGGCGCGGCAGACCCGCAGCACCGTGGCGCCGTGGCGCGCCACCACCTCTTCGAACGGTCGCACCTTCACATCATGAAGACGCCCGACCGGGCCCGGATGTGAGGTCGCGGTGTCGGGTCACTTTCCGGCGAGTGCCGCCAGTGCTTCGCGCAGTTCGCGCTCGAAGCGGTCCCAGTCGATGCCGAGCCCGTGCAGCACCCCGTCGTCGTCCTCTTCTTCGTAGAGGGCCAACAGCAGATGTTCGGTGCCAACGTAGTTGTGGCCCAGGCGAAGTGCTTGTCGGAATGTCAGCTCCAGCGCCTTTCTGGCGCGGGTGTCGAACGGGACCAACGCGGGCACGCTGTCGACCCTGGGGGGTAGCGTGATGCGTCCGGCGATGCCCGCGATGTCGATGCCCTGGCCGGCGACCAGGCGTGCGGCCAGGCCGGTCGGGTCGGCGAACAGACCGAGAAGCAGGTGGACGGGCAGGATCTCGGCATTGCCGGCGTCGTGTGCCTTGTTCTGGGCCTCGACGATCGCCGTGCGGGCGCGGTCGGTGAAGCGGCTGAATCCGGCTTCGGGATCGAGGGCGGCGGTGTCGGTGGGGCTTTTGGGGACGAACCGTTTCTGGGCGGCCTGTTTGGTCACGCCCATGCATCTGCCGATGTCGGTCCAGGATGCGCCGGAGCGGCGCGCCTGATCGACGAAGTGCCCGATCAGGTGGTCAGCAACCTCGCCGAGGGCTTCGGCGGCCAACACTGCGTCGGTCAACTGGTCGAGGGGTTCGTCGTGGACGCGCGTGATCACCTCGATGAGGTCATCGAGTCGGACGGGATGGCTGATCTTGGCGGTGTCGCTCATGCGTCAACCATAGGTTGACGTCAGCGCATCGTCAACTGTCGGTTGACGATCAGGGGTGTGGGTAGCCCCGACGTACCGTGCGGTCGAGGATGCCCAGGGTGGCCCGCAGCGCGAGTTCGGAGACCACCGGGAAGATGTCGGCGGCGCGCCAGTGCTCGTCGATGTCGGACCAGTCGTAAAACGACGTGACCAGCGTTCCCTGCTCGGCGGGCTCCAACCGGTAGCCGTAGACGTGCCCGATCGGCGGCTTGATCTGGCCCAGGATGGTCCACGCGATCAGGCGGTCCGCCTCGAACTGGGTGATCCGCACGGTCACGTCGTAGCGACCCAGCTCGGGATAGTCGTTGAGCGCTTCGCGATCCATGTGGACGACGAAGGTGTCTCCCACGGCCTGCGCCGGTTCGCCGTCGGCGTCCTGCAGCATGCCGGTGGCGTCGATGGCCACGTGCCCCTGTGGGTCACAGAGAACGGCGAAGATGTCGGCGGCGGGAGCGGCGATGGACCGGGAGATCTCGATTCGTTCGGTCATCGTTCGATGGTGTCATGCGAGTGGGATGGATCACTCCGGTGTTTCGTTCTGCGCGAAATCCGGGAATCCGGCCGGCGATGAAGGGCGACGATCACACCAAGATGCAGCCGCGGATGTTGCGGCGCGCGTTGGACTTCATTCATGGCAATTCCCAGTACGACATCACCATCCGGGACATTGCCGCTGCCGCCGACGTGACGCCGCGGGCCATCCAGTACGCGTTCCGCGATCACCTGGACGCCACCCCGCTGGAGTATCTGCGCAGGGTTCGGCTGGAACGCGCGCACCGGGAGCTGAAGTCGGCCGATCCGGCGCACGACACGGTCACCTCGATCGCGGGGCGGTGCGGGTTCAGTCATCCCGGTCGGTTCAGCAGCGCCTACAAAGAGGTCTTCGGTACCGAACCGAGCCGAACGTTGCGCAGTTCGTGAAGCGCTTGCGCTGGTGTGAGGCCATCGACCGCGGTGGCCGTCGATTTGGAGGCGTCGCCACCAGGGCTCACATCGGCGTGAAGCCGGCTCCGTTGAACTTGCCGGGCTGCCAGCCCTCGGCGCCCATGCACACCAGTGGACGTCCGTCCGGTGCTTGGGCCGACGACTGCGGTTTCGGGCACGGTGTGCCGATCTCCCGCACGCCGAACAGTTCGTAGCTGATCTGCCAGAACCCCGTGTAGACCGGTGGCCACTGGTTCGGAACCCATCGGCACTGCATCGCCTGGCCGCCGGGTCCGCGTCCGAAGGTGAACTGATCCATGTTGGTGCAGGGCGCGGTCAGGCGGGCCTCGTAGTTCATCCCCGGCACGTCGGTGGCGTAGCGGCCCGGGGTGTCCGGATACATGGGTCCGGGTTCGGCGGAGGCGGCGGGTGCTGCGCACACGGCGGCAGCAGCGAACGCGGCTGCTGCCAGTACTTCGCGGATCATGTTCCACCCCTACGTCGTCGCAAACCGTACCGGCGTACCGAGAACAGTAGCGGGTGGGGTGGTGGCGTCGTGAGCTTTCGAGCCGATGGTCATCCCGCGCGGGTGATTCCCTGACCGGGACCTGGACGGTCGGGCGCCGATGCGAATCGAGGCGACAAACGATCTCGGCCCGCCACCCGGGGGGTTGGTGGCGGGCCGAGCGAATCGGGTTCGTCCTCGTTCGGTTCTCAAGCGAACACCGTTGACGGTATGCACCGAACCTGAGAACGACCTGATAGACAGTTAGGTCTCTGCTTCGAAAACGAGGTCAGCCGCCGAGTTGGATCAACTCGGCGGTCGCGTTTCGCTCCACGAACAGCGGGACGAAATCGCGGATGGGACGACCCTCGAAGCGCGCGTACTGTTCCTGCACGATCTCGGCTACCCGGGCCGGTTCCAGCCGAGCATGGGCATCGGCCAGCCGCAGTGCAAGCTGATCGATGATCTGCTGTTCACTCAACGCGATCACGGCGTGCAGCGTGCCGGTTGTCCAGGCGAAACGTCAATTTCTGCGGGGGGCGTGTGGCCAACGTCAAGCGCGGCCACCGCCGTGATGCAACCCGCTAGCGCATCTTGAGGACCGACGCCGGCACCCAATGGGTCACCGGGTCCTTCGCGCTGCCGTGTCTGATCCGGTAGGTCACCAGCCCCCACCACCGGCCCTGTTCGCTCAGCCCCCAACAGGCCAGGGTGCCGTCGACCACGGAGTCCATCTGCAAACCCAGCGGGTGATATCTGCCTTCGCAGTGCGGCTCTCGGGGAAACAGCGCGATCAGATCGACAAGGACGGCACGTGGAGGGTGGACGCGGCGGAAGACGGGGCGCAGCGGCTGGCCGCCGTGCCCGATCCGCTGCATTGCCACCTATCGATCATATGTTCGATAGGTGGTGGCGGATGCGGCTCCCGCGAATCGCCGTCGAAGGGGGGCACGGCGGGATCGGATGCGCTGTCGCGGCGCTTCGGTCTCACCCCGGCGGGGACGGGGGCGCGCCGGCCTGGTCCTCGGCGACGGAGGTGTCTCGGCTGCGCAGCTCGTAGTGCTCCTGTGCGGCCTGCCAGTGCGCGTCGGCGCGTTCCTGCAGTCCAGCGGGGTCGGCGCCGCCTTCCATGACGACGCGCTGCAGTGCGTTGGCGGCGCGCTCGTGCACGTGCGCCACCTCGCCGTGTCTGAGCGTTGCGGCCCGGTGCGCCTCGCGGGCACGCGCCTCGGCCTCGTCGGCGTGACGCCGGGCTTCTTGTAGCGACTCTGGTGTGGGTCTGCTGCCGGCGGCCAGGTCCAGGCGTCGTTGCTGCAATTGGCGGGCCCGCTCCGCGGCTCTGGCGGCACGCTCGGCCGGGCTCGGAGCAGAGGCTTCCATCCGCGGTACCTCCTACGTGCCCACACTGGTGAACTCGAAGGAGCGCATTTTATCTCGGTGTGGAGCGCGTTGCCGACGATCGTCGGCGCGGTCCTGGACTTCATGCTGCGTGCTGCGATCGACCGCGACGCCGCAGGGGACCGTTCGCCTGTTTGCAGCGTCGGACGGATGCGTCACACCGTTATGCCGAGCAGTTTCTCTGCATTTCGGAACGCGATTTTGTCCTTGGTCTCGCGTGGCAGGTCCACTGCCCGAAACCAGTCGGTCCCTTCCTTCATGTTTGCAAATGGGTAGTCGGTCGCAAACATCACTCGATCCACACTGATGTACTTCAGCAAGAGATGAAGTAGTTCATCCTGGAAGAATGCGCTGGTTGTGTACCAGAAATTGTCATCGAAGTATTGCGCGAGAGGTTTGTTGAGCGAACCTTCGGTCGACTCTCCCAAATCATTCACGATACGCTCGTAATAGAACGGAAGGCCCTCGCCCATGTGGCCGATAATCATCTGCAGTCGAGGGAATCTATCGAACACCCCGGTCATGATTAGTCGAAGTGACTGGGTAAGCACTTCTTGGTGCCAACCATATCCTGAACCACTGAGAATGTAATCCTGATGCTCGTCATTATATCCTGGGCGCTCAATACTGTAGTAAATATCAAAGACCTCTTTGGGTGGGAAACCCGGATGCAGGTATATCGGAACCTCAAGTGCCTCGGCGCGCGCCAGAACGGGCTCGAAATCCTGGTGGTCGAGGAACTTGGTGCCGACGAACCCGTTGGTCATGGCACCCACGAAGCCGTCTTCGCGCACGGCGCGCTCCAATTCGTCCGCAGATGCCTCGGGATCCTGCAGGGGCAGGGTCGCATAGGCCTGGTAGCGCCCTGGATAGGTGGTCATCGGACCATTGGCGATCATCTTGTTGAGACGATACGCAAAATCGTTGCCCTCCTGACCGGCGAGATCCTGCACGCCCGGCGTATGTGCGGAGAGGACTTGAACATTGATGCCCGCCTCGTCCATTGCGCCGATGCGCCTAGGACCGAGGTCGGCAAGACCTGTTTCCTGGAGGTACTCCGCGTGGTCATCGTTAAATGCGTTCAGTGCAATCAGCTCATCGGTGGTATAGGTCTCTTCGGTGCCGATAAATGGCAGGTCTTGGTCTCGCGACGAGATGTCCGCATTCTCTGTCGCGGGATCATTGGATGTGGTGGCACACGCGGACAATCCGGCACCCACACCCAGCGCAGCCGCGCCGCCGAGAAAGTTGCGGCGTCCCATCAAAAATCTCTCTACGGGTTTTGGGCTCATCTTCATATCAGTTTCTGCTCCGATATCACGTGTTCGAGTCTGGTGCAGCTATCTCGGCGGCGAGGCTCCCATGTGATGCTAAAAAGTCTCTGCTAAACGAGGGTCATGGCCACATCATGCTGATTAAAAATGCCAGTGTCACGGGGGATAACCTCCCGTGTCATGGCGGATAACCTCCATGCATTCGCGAATGTTGCGGCCCGCTATCGGGTAGGGGACTGTCGGCGGGCATGAAAAACCGCCATCGGCGGACGTGATGACTCACTCATGGGGCTCAGAGGCGCTGCGATCGGCGCGTTGGTCGAGCGAAAAGCTGCGCATACCATGCTCGTTCACCTGCCGCGTTGAGAATGGTGCGGTGTGAGTAGCCACCCGAAAACGGCCCGCCCTCGGCGGCTGCGGCGCGTTTGTCGACGCACACGAGGGACTCGCGGATGCGATTGTTGCCGCCGTCAGCTCGGCCCGCTCGGCGCGGTTGAGACCCGGTAGCTGTCCGGCATCGATCAGTTCCTGATTGTGCCTGCCGTAGATCGTCGGACCGGTAGCGATCCAGATTTTGGGGGCGGCCTCAGCCGCCGCACCAGCCCCTCGCGGCGGAACCCCACGGAATGAAGGCCTCGGCACCGACACGTGTGCATCACCGGAGAGCTCCGGCGTTGCATCCATCGTGTAGCTGGTTGGTGACCGTCACAGGGGCAGTTGGTTTAGTCGCGATCCCGGAGAAGGTGGGATTCAGAGCGGGTTGCGGCCAAAACTCGATTTCAGATTCTGGGGACGCGCCGAGCCCTCGATGGGAGCGTGGGGCGCGGCCTCCTCCATTCGGTGGCCGCGACGGTAATCGCAGAAATGCCGGTTGAACTGCAAGAACTCTGGTGCGCGATACTGGGATTGAACCAGTTTCATTGGTGGGCCGGTGTGGAGTTGTCTGACCTGTGCAGAAAGCCTCTGAACTGGCGACACGCATGACAGTAACGCTGGAGCTAAGCGGAAGCAAGTACCACCTGAGGTAGTTTCTTATTGCGCGTTTATTGCGCGGATGGGAGACGACAGTGACGCAAGCCAAGTCGCGGCAGCGCCGCAAGTTCGGACGGATCAGGCAGTTCAAGTCAGGCCGCTGGCAAGCGTCGTACACCGGACCCGACGCCAACGTCTACATCGCACCAAAGACGTTCGATGCGAAAGTCGACGCCGAAGCCTGGCTGACCGACCGGCGCCGCGAGATCGACCGCGAACTCTGGTCCCCAGCCAGCGGACAAGAGGAACGACCCTCGGCCACGTTCGGCGACTACGCCGAGGGATGGCTGAAGCAGCGCGGCATCAAGGACCGCACCCGCGAGCACTACCGCAAACTGCTCGACAACCACATCCTGCCGACATTCGCCGACGCTGAACTGCGAGACATCGCCGCCGATGCCGTGCGCCGCTGGTACGCCACCACCGCGGTCGGAACCCCAACTATGCGCGCCCACGCCTACTCACTTCTGCGGGCCATCATGCACACTGCCCTAGCCGACGACCTGGTCGATAGCAACCCATGCCGCATCGCGGGAGCGTCAACCGCTCGGCGCGTCCACAAGATCAGACCTGCCACTCTCGGCGAACTGGAGACGATCACCAACGCCATGCCCGACACGTACAAGACGTTTATCCTCATGGCGTCCTGGCTGGCGATGAGGTTCGGGGAACTGACTGAGTTGCGTCGCAAGGATGTCGACCTCGACGATGAGGTGGTGCGAGTGCGGCGGGCCGTCGTCCGAGCAGGCGATGACTTTAAGGTGACGACACCGAAAAGCGATGCAGGCGTGCGAGACATCAGCATCCCGCCGCACCTCATCCCGGTAATCGAGGATCACCTCGACCGCCGCGTACAACCAGGGAAGAACGCGCTGCTGTTTCCCTCGGTCGGCGACCCCGAACGCCACCTGGCGCCGAGCGCCCTCTACCGCATGTTCTACACCGCCCGCGCGAAGGCTGGCCGCGAGGATCTCAGGGTGCACGACCTGCGTCACTCCGGCGCTGTCCTCGCGGCGGCGACTGGAGCGACACTCGCGGAACTCATGGGCAGACTTGGACACTCGACCCCACAAGCCGCACTGAAGTACCAGCACATCGCGGGCGGTCGCGACCGTGAGATCGCAGCGCTGCTATCGAAGATCGCCGAGAATGGGGGAGGCGCCTTGTGAGCGATCCGATCCGATACATGGTTGTGTGTCTTCACCCCGAGGAGAAGCGGCGGTACTTCATCGCCGATATCGACGATGGCCGATTGATAGACGGCCGAATTCGTTGGGACCTCTACCGCGGCGGCTTCTCTACGTCACTTCGCCCAACGAATAAGTTGGGTTCGCGCATAAGGATTCCCTTCGAATGCGGGAGTTCTAGTTGCGCTTTGAACGCATCCCTGCAGGAGACGAGTCTCCCCGAGCTGTTGGACAAAATTGGGCCGCATCGGAATCTGTTTCCGGTCGAGGATGTGCCGATTTACCAACCGCCCACCCCGGACCAGATTGAAGAGTTGTTTTCAAGTGGGCTAGAGCCGGGTCCAGGTGTTGTGGTGGGAAACGAACGGCGCCACGTCATCCGGCTATCGGAGTGGTGCAACTTTGTCGGGGCGCTGAGAGATCGCGGTCGGCGATAACTTTCCGCTTGGCGCGTCGGGCGTGAATATGACGCACTTTGGTGTACCGTGGTTCCTGCTCGTCTCCGGCAACCCGGGTTGGATGGCATCAGTTCTCGATGCCAAAGGACATACCGGGAATGGCCAACGCAACGCCACCTTCGAGGGCTCGCCGCTCTCGTGACACATCCAACCGAGCTGAACGCCCGCTTCGGCGCTACTGCAAGATCAACGAAGCTGCCGAATACCTCGGAGTAACCACCCGTACCATTCGCGCGATGATCGCCGACGGGCGGTTGACGGGCTACCGCAGTGGCAATCGCCTTGTGCGCGTTGACCTCAATGAGATCGACGACGCCATGCGGCCGTTCGGTGGTGCCGCCTGATGACGCAACGAAAAAGGCCTGCCCCCCGCCAAGGAAACAGGCCCTCATCGATCACCACCGATGACGCCAAGTCTACCGTCTTGCACAAGATTTTCGGGCACGCCCCGCACGAGCCGTTAACTCGGGAAGACCGCGCAGACATCGACGTGATCGTGGCGGCGGTCGAACGAGGGTTTCGAATTGCCGTCAGGTGCCAGGTCTGTGGGCATTGGCTGTCTAATCCACGGTCAGTCAAAGCGTTCATGGGAGCGCGCTGCGCCGCGCGTCAGGCGGTGGCGAAATGAGTGAACGGTCTTTTGCTCTTGCATCCCAACAGGTCTCGTGGTCTGACGTCCATGCGTTCGTGCTCCCGAAGCTGACTCAGGTGGGCGACTGGCCCATGGTGGGATCACCTGCGTGGTGCGAACTTGACGACCGTGACCGCGTCAAGTGGGCCAGTGTCCTCGACGCCGGCCAGCATTGGGCACTCCGGGTTGAGTATCTGCAGCAGGTGGAGTGCGAAGCCTCGCATGAGATCTCGGCGGCAGTGGACTGGGCGAAGCATGCCAGCTTCATCAAGACGAGGGCAGACTATTTCGCGGCCCGTCCCTGGTTGGCTCGGAGGATCGCCCGATGAGCGCTGACACCATCCGGTCAGAGTTTGAGCAGTCCTCCGAGAACCTCTCAAGCGGCACAGTTCCCGGTTCCGGGAACCACGACAGAACCGGGACCGGCACCGGGTCCGAGGTCCTCAACGCAGTCGAAACCTTCCTCGCGCGATTCGTCGCCTACCCCAGCACGCACGCGCTTGTTGCTCATGTGCTGTGGATTGTGCACTGCTGGTTCATAGATGCGTGGGAATCGACCCCACGCATCGCCTTCCTCTCTCCGGAGCCGGGTAGTGGTAAGTCCCGCGCCCTGGAGGTGAGTGAGCCTCTTGTGCCGCGGCCGGTGCACGCGGTCAACACGACACCGGCGTACCTGTTCCGCAAGGTGTCCGACGAGGCCGGCCGCCCCACGATCTTGTACGACGAGATCGACACGGTGTTCGGTCCGAAAGCCAAGGACAACGAGGACATCCGCGGCATGTTGAACGCCGGGCATCGCAAGGGCGCCACAGCGGGACGTTGTGTGATGCGCGGCAAGGTCGTCGAAACGGAGGAATTGCCCGCCTATTGCGCGGTCGCGCTCGCCGGCCTCGACGATCTGCCGGACACGATCATGACGAGGGCTGTGGTGGTTCGTATGCGCCGACGGGCACCCAACGAACAGATCGAGCCGTGGCGGCTACGGGTCAACGGTGCTGAAGCTGAGAAACTCAGCAACCGGTTGGCCGAGTGGTCCCTCAGCGTGGCTGACGAACTCACCGGTGACTTCTGGCCCGATATGCCGCCCGAGGTTGTCGACCGGGACGCCGACGTGTGGGAGGCCCTGCTCGCCGTCGCCAACCTTGCCGGCGGAGACTGGCCGCGCCGCGCGCGTGAAGCGGCTGTAGCACTTGTAGCAGCTTCTAAGCAGAGGGCTCCCAGCGTCGGAGTCCTCCTGCTACGCGACATCCGGGCCGCCTTTGCTGCTGCTGATCTTGATTCTTTAACCACCGAGCAGCTGTTGCTGAACCTCAATCAGATGGAGGAGTCGCCCTGGTCAAGCATCCGCCGCGGGGACCCACTCGACAGCCGTGGACTGTCCCAGCGACTTGGCAAGTACGGCATCAGTTCCAAACTCCACGTGAGCGAACGTGGCATCCGCGGCTACACGCGCACCCAGTTCGAAGACGCATGGTCGCGGTACCTCCCTCCTGAACCTGCTACATCCGCTACAGCCGCTACCGGCGGTGCACCTGATGTAGCAGATGTAGCAGATGTAGCAGATGCGTCGGGTCCCACCCTGGAGTTATTTCCCGATCGCAGGAAAACTCCAATTCCTCTCGTCACCGGGCCGGGCCGGTGCGCCGAGTGCGGGTGTCACATCGAAACGCAAGGCCACAAGCCCGAATGTCAAGCGGGTGCAGCGTGAAGCGCGCCGTCATCCGGCAGCGCCGGACCCTTGCCGACGGCCGGAAGTTCGTCTGTGTCGTCTGCCCACACTGCGAACACCGTCACTGGATGCCTGCTGATCTTGAAACCCACCAATGCCCACGCCGTACAGGCTTCTTCACCATCGCCGAAAGGACCACGACCCGATGAGCACCGCGACTAACTCCAGCCCCACCGCAAGCGACTATCTGAAGTACGCGGCCGCCCGATTGAGTCAGACCACCGACTGGGCCACCGACTCCATCTGCGGGTCATGCTGCGAGGGCGCCGACGGACACGAAGCCGAGTGTGACGCCATCAACGCCACCACGACGGAGATCCTGGCGATGGCCGCACAGTTCGGCGACCCGCGCCGCTACTCTGACGGCCGCCGCGTCGTGTCGAGCCGACAGATCGATGACAGCAGCATCGTGGCTCAGCATGTCTGGCATCCCGACCCGACTGCCGAACCGTCGCATTCATGGCGCGGTGTACTGCCCCACGATCCGGGTGAGGCCGCGCCGGGCGTCTACGAGGTGTCCACCGATCCGATGGTTCAGGAGATCTTCGTGCGGGTGGTGCGCACCGCATGAACACACTGACAGTGACCCTGACTGAAGTCGATGGCGAGACAATGCTCGACGCGGCGGGGATGGCGTTGATGTTCGGCGTCGACAAGGCCGAGGTCGAGCACCATTTTCGACCCCCCTCGAAAAAGGTGGTCGACTCGGCCGAAGTCGAGCGCCTGCCCTTGGTCGGTGGCGCGCTACCCATTCCGCGCGAATGGGTGAAGCGTGGCCGCCAGCGGGCCCGCGAAGCCCAGGCGCGCACCGGCGCCACCGACTGGCTCAGCGTCCTCGGTTACTGGGCAGACAAAGATCACGGCGCCGAACTGGAGGTGATCTATCAGTGATGCGTCTCTCCGCTGAGGAAACCGAAGCAGCTCTGTACTGCGTCACCGAGCTGGTCGACCGCCGGCATCGCGCCGGTGTCCCCGTGCCCGGATGGATGGTCACCCTGAGCCGAAAGTTGAACCTCGCCAGCGTCATGTCCCAGAGCGGACATGAAAGTGGTAGCGAGGGAGGAGAATTGGAAAGCGAACATAAACTCATAGGGACCCAAGCGGCCGCCCAGATCCTGGGTCTGCACCCCCGCCAAGTGCGCCGCCTCGCCGCAGACCTCGATGGCGAACAGCCAAACGGGACATGGATATTCAAGCAAGCAACAGTCATCGACTATGCGGAAGGAAGAGCCCGTGGCAGACATTGCCGAAGCGTTCAAGCAGCATCTGCGTAGCCTGTCCGATTCCGAATGGGACGCCCTCGCCTCGGAAGTGCGATCCACCCAGAATGGCCGCGGGCCGGAATTCGACAGCGGTCAGCGCATCGAGGTCAAGAACGAAGCGAGCAGCAGCCGACGACCCGCGCAGATTGCTGGCGTCAGGCAGGGCAGCAAAAAGTACGACGGCCTGCTCGGCGCATACCTGAAGGGCTACATCGACATCGACGGCAACCCCACGAAGGGCGCATGACATGACATCAGCATTCCGACCCGGCGGAAGCCCACTCCTGCGGGCGGCTGAAACCGGACGGCTCAACGAACTCGTCAGCAAGATAGACGGATTCAACTCCGCACTAGCTGTCGCTGACCGCGCAGATGAGCTGGCAACCGAACTCGCCGCTGAACCCGCCCGGGACACGAATCCTCAGCCAGCAACACCCGAGGAACTCACTACTGAATGGCTGGCCAAGGAAGTCGAACAACGGCGATACGGGCGAGCCACCGAGGAAAGCTTGAAGGTGCTGCAGGAGATCGCCGTCACTGCACGCCAACAAGCCGCAGAGCTCGTCGAACGCCACGCCACCGACCTGATCCGCGGCCTAGCCCAACAACTCGAGAAGGTGCGAGTAGCCGCAGCCAAGGCTGTCGACCAGCTCGGCGCCGGCGTAAACGATCCCGTGTCCGCCATCAACGCCGACGTCGCCGAGCACTGGAAAACCCTCGTCGGCTTACGCGGCGAATACGATGCAATTCGATCCGCACAGAAGACCGTGTACCTCTACACAGGCGAGGGAATGTTCGACCAACTACGGTGCGGCGACAACCAGCACCTCATCAACGACCCGGAAGCCCGCCTCTACTTCCACCGCAACCTCACCACGGTTGCGCCTCGCTGGCGCGGCGGGATCGACACCGACCGGCGCGAACACGTCGGGGAAGTCCCTTGGCCCGATGACGCGGTCGAACGTCTGGTGTGGTTCATCCGCAACGACAGCGGCATCTGGTGCCCCACACGCGGGGAGATCAAAACCCTGCTCGCCGAAGGCGGCGCCGGCCCGGACCCGAAGAACCGAGGAGCGCAGGTCCCGCGCCTCGCGGAACGGGGCCACGCTACCAAGGAAGGCGCCAAGCCCGATCTCTGGAACACCCCGGTCGAGATGTTGCGCTGAACCGATCACGAATGAAACACACACTTCTCCTGCTGCCGGTGAGGGACAACACTGCGCGCAGGAGCAGGGACGCCTCGCTCAAGCATCCTCGACCGCTTGAGCGGGGCACGTCCCGTCACCACGGGGGGTCCACCCCTCTCCCCGCCCCCCAAATCAAGACCCCGGCCCAACTGGCTCGGACTCTGTACGGGTCTGGGCATCCGTGTGTACCGGGCCTGAAATCGTTCTACCTGGGATTTTGCACTTTGATGGCCGTTTTGGGTGCCTGTTTTTCGGCGATCCCAGAGAAACTCCGCCCAGGCGCGGGGTGGCTATGACGCTCTCTGAGGATCGAGACGTGGAGGCGTTGCGTGCCGAGGAGTGGGTGTTCCATTTCATGCGCGGAAATGTGATGGCCGCGGCTGTCGTCGAGCAGGACGGGCCTCCGTTGCGGCCGTCGACGGTTCTCGCTGCGGTGATGAGCCTGTTGGCCGATCAGCGGTTGATGCTCTCGCCGATGGCAGATCCCGAACCTACTGAGGAGGTTGATCGTGCCGATTACGTTGAAGGTTGAGGCGCAGGCCGATAACCGTTCGTTCAAGCAGGCCGCTGACCAGGCCACCGCGGTTTTCACTGCGGCTGGCAAGGAGGCGTCGGGGTCGTTCGCGAAAGCGTTCGGGCAGGGTTCCAAGGATGTCCAGAAGGCGGCTTCGGAGGCCGCGAAGGCGTATGACGCTGTCGCCGACGCGACCGGTAAGGCGACGGTTGCGGAGAAGCAGCGCCAGGACGCGGTGAAGAAGTCGGAGTCTCTGACAAAGAAGGCTGCCGACGCCGAGAAGAAGTTGAACCAGGCCCGCGACGCCGGCGACACGAAAGCTGTTGCGTCGGCGGAGAAGGAGTTGGAGCGGGTCCGCGACCAGCAGGCCCGCACCACCACTGCTGTGGTGAGGTCTGCGGAGGCGGCGAGCCGCGCCCGTAGGACTGAGCAGCGGGAGATCCGTCAGGCGGTGTCGGCGTATCGGGAGCTGCAGAACGCGCAGGTGCGCGCCAACTCCGGTGGCGGGTCGACCCGCATGGCGGGGGGGATTTTCTCCGGTATCACGTCGCAGTCGTCGGGCGTGGTGGGGCAGTTCACCCATCTGGGGGGTAGTGCGGGGAAGGCGTTCGTCGGTGGTGCGGTCGCCGCGATCGTCGCGGGCGGGTTGATTCAGGCTGGCGCGAAAGCCGCCGGGATGGTGTTGGACGGCTTCAAGTCCGTCATGGACACCGGGATTGATTTCTCGAAGACGATCAACAACTTTCAGGGCGTCACGGAGGCTAGCCCCGCGCAGACGGAGCGCATGGCCTCCGCTGCCCGCGCTCTGGGCGCCGATACGACGATGGCGGGTGTTTCCGCGTCGGATGCGGCGAAGGCGATGACGGAACTCGCCAAGGCCGGGTTCACCGTCGATGAGGCGATCACCGCGTCGCGGGGGACTTTGCAGTTGGCGACGGCTGGGCAGATCGATGCCGCGCAGGCTGCTGAGATTCAGGCCAGCGCGTTGAACGCGTTCAACCTTGACCCCCTTAAGGATGCTGCGCGGGTTGCTGACGTGTTGGCGAACGCCGCTGTCGGGTCGGCCGCCGACATTCCTGATTTGGCGCAGGCTCTGCAGCAGGTCGGTGGTATCGCTCAGGGTTTCGGTGAGGACATTGAGGGCACCGTCTCGGCTTTGGGGATGCTCGCCAACGCCGGCATCAAGGGTTCTGATGCGGGCACCTTGTTGAAGACGACTCTTCAGTCGATCACTAAGCAGGGCACCCCGGCGCAGGAAGCGATGCAGGCGTTGGGGTTGTCGCTGTATGACCTCACTACCGGCCAGTTCGTCGGGTTCCGGGAGTTGTTTCGTCAGTTGGATGAGGCGAAGGCCCGGATGTCGCCGCAGAACTTCCAGATCGAGTCGAACAAACTGTTCGGCACGGACGCGATGCGTTCAGCGATGCTGGGTACCGCCGCGGATTTCGACAAGATGGAAGCCGTCATCAACCGTGTGGGCACCGCCGCGGACATGTCGAAAGCGCGGATGCAGGGCTGGCCCGGGATTATGGAAGGGATAGAGAACACGATGGGGGAGCTGAAGCTGTCCCTGTTTGAGGACACCTTCAATACCCCGGCCGGGCAGGACTTCGGCAACAAGATCGTCGAATCCCTTGACGGCCTGGTGGATTGGGTGAACACCCACAAGCCGGAGATCATCGGCTTCGTCGCCACGGTCGGGTCTATGGGCGCCGACATCGCCGACAGCTTCCTGATGTTCGTGGCCCGCATCCTCGACACGGGCGCCACTCTCATCGATTTCGTGAACATGATGTTCACGTCGATGATCGAGGGCGGCTCGAAGACCGCGCAGCTGTTCGGCGGGATCATCAAGCACATTCCCGGGTTCAGCTCTGTCGGTGAGGGCATCGAGGACATGGGCCGCAAGTTCGACGACGCGGCCGACAAACTGCAGGCCCTTCCCGGGCAGATGCGCACCGCCTCCGGGGGTATCGACTCCCTCCGCGAGGGCATTCGGGGGATGCGGGACGACTTTGTCGCCTCGATGGGGGAGATGGCCCTCGCCGAGCAGAGGAACCGGCTTTACGCGCAGTCGTTCAAAGAGGTTCAGTCCGCGGTGGAGTTGGTGCCGGACACGAAGCAGATCGTCATTAAGGACAACACCCCGGAGACGAAGCAGAAGCTCATCGAGTTGGGGTTCGCCGTCAACCAGCTCCCTGACGGCCGTCTGGTCATCAATGTGGAGTACCGCGACCCCAGTGGGAATTTGGTGGACCCTTCCCAGTTGGGGGTGTCGCAGCGGCAGCAGGACGACCGGACGAGCCGCCAACACGACTGGGGCATCGACCCCCCTGTTACGGGTCCGACTCCACCCCCGGGGGGGTGGCCGGCCGTCTCAGGGTCGGGGGGCAGGACGAGCCTCCCGGACGCCCCGGTGTTGCCGATCGACTACACCTCCACTGCGGGGATGGATGCCACGTTGGCGTCGGCGCAGAACCGTGTTGATGAAACCCGCCACAAGTTGGCGGAGAAGCAGGCCCGCTTGAATCAGTTGTTGGAGTCCGGGGTGGCCGGCGAGGACGACATTCAGAAGGCCCGCAACGATGTTGCGAAGGCGCAGCAGGACGCCAATGAAGCGCAGTCGCGGTTCACTGAGGCGCAGCAGCGGATCGCGGAGAAGCAAACCAAAAGCCTCAAGGGTGTCACGAAGGACATGGGTGAGATCGGGGCCGCCCTGGATTCGGACTTCGGTATCTCTAAGGGGTTGGCGGGGATCGCCGATAACCTGGTGCGGTTCTTCGCTTCCCTGGCTGCGGCGCCGCTGTTGGGGAAGTTGTCTGCGGTGTCCCAGGCCGCCGGCGATGAGGGTTCCGGACTGGTGGGGATGCTCGCCTCCACTGGTGCTCTCGGGGACAGGTTCCTGCCGGATAGAGCCAGTGGTTCTGCGCCCGGTTCTACGTCCACTGGTTCCGCGTACACATCCGGTGATGCGAACGTCAACGCGATGCTGGCGTTGGCGGCTCAGTCCAGCGGCAGGGTGGAGTACGGTCCCGCGTCGGATCTGATCGGCGGGTTGGCGGACTGCTCGGGGTCGATCTCGGACCTGTACGAGGTTCTCACGACGGGGAAGTCTTCCCCGGCGCGGATGTTCACCACCACCAACTTTGCTTCTGATGCGGAGGCCGCGAAGCTGGGGTTCCGACCCGGGTATATGCCGGGCGCGTTGAACGTCGGCGTGAACCCGTATCCGGGGATGAGCGGGCACATGGCTGCCACCCTGCCGAATGGGGTGAACTTTGAGGGCGGCGGCGGCACCGGCGGCGGCGCGCAGTACGGCGGTTCAGCGGCGGGGGCTCTCGACCCGCAGTTCGAGAAGCGGTACTACCTGCCTGTTGGCGGCGGGGTTCCCACCGTAACGACGTCCACTCCTACCACCCCGGCGACTACCCCGGCGGCGGTGGGCGGGTTCGGTGGCATCCCTGTGCCGTTGCCGGTGATCATCGTTGGCGGAGCCGTAGGGGGTGGGTTCGTCCCCCCGATCGGGGCGCCTATGGCCCCCATCGGAACACCGGCATCGGGGCAAGGGTTGGGTCCCGCACCCGGCCCAGTAGGTCCTGGTCCGGTGCCGACATCCATTCCTGGTGGTGCTGCTGGCGGTCTGCCGGGCACGGGTTTCCCGCAGGGGGCTCCTATCGGTACGGGTACCGCTTATCCGGCGCAGCCCGGCGGTGGGGGTGTCGCTTTGGGCGGTATGGCGATGGACGGCCTGATGGCGTCCACCACCGCCTTGGACGCTTTGGCTCCTGGTGCGGGCGCACTGGCGAAGGTCGGTATCCAGTTGATCAACCGCACCATCAAATACGCCGGGCAGGTCGCCGGTATCGGGGTGTCGGGGTTGATGGAAACCATGTCGTTGGGTGATAACCCGATGGGGTCGATCGGCGCTTCGTGGATCGGGAAACTCGCCGGCGGTTTAGCCGGTGCCAGCCCCGCTCTGCCGAACAAGGCGGGTCAGCAGGCCCCCGCCAACCCCGCCGCGGGCGGCAGTGAGGACCTCGCCAGCCGCGCCGGTGCTTTGACGCAGAACATCAACGTGACGAATAACCGCGCCACCGAGGACGGCACTGGGCGGGATATCGCCCGGCATGCGGCGGCGATCTACTCCCCGGCGGGCAGGCAGTGACCGACCATGGGGTGATGAGCACCTGTCCGCAGTGTGAAAAACACGCCGGCGGCGAGACCGACAGCGTCGGAGCCGCCGATAACCTCCGATTCGCGCGCGTCGTCCTAGCCCTCCTCAACGGTGCCGAAGACGCTTTGGCCGTGATCGCTGACGAGGTCGGCGACTGCCGCGACTGCATAGCGCGCCTCGCCGGCGCCGGAGCCGGGATGTGCGCCGGCCAGATGCAGACGATCGCCGCATTCTTCGTTGCGGCCGAGGAACACGAGAGTCAGATTCAGCTAGCCGAAGAACAAAAGTGGGATGCAATCAAACAACGGGCCATCCAGGCGACGGAGCAAATCGTGCTCGACGCCGCCGATCTCGAAAAAGGACTCACTTAGAAAACCGCGGCCTAGCGCTAGGGGACACGCCGAATCGCCAGTGTGATTGAGTGGCACGGTGGGGGCCGCGAGCATGGACGGGCAGGCTGCCATCGTGTTCTGCATCGTGGACAAGGAGACGGGCGTCTGCGGCTTTACGTGGTTCATCGAGGCCCACGACGTTTCGTTCTACATCAAGTCAACGTTCAAGCCCTTGCAGATGGTGAAGGTCAGCATCCACGGCCCTGATGCGACCCATCCGAACGATTACTACCGTCTGGGTTTCACCAAGCCGAAGGAATCGGCGAAAGCGATCCGGGCCGGCGGAGGCTGGGGCGGCTTCGGTCAGCCACTGCCATTGGTTTTTGATGGCCGACCAGTCAATAAGCGGACTGTGCACCTCGCGCGCTTTTCCGCCGAGTGGAACATGTTCCGGCGAGGGATGCAGCGAGGCCCTAACCCGGAGCCCAAGGCGAAGGCCACTCTGAATGCCTATGTGGATGCTCCGGCGCTAGGGAGAGTGACACATGTGGATCTCTACCTCAGTAAGGTCCGGCCGTTCTGGCAGAACAGGGAACGTGAGCTAAGACAGCAGGATGCAGGAATCGGACCGCTGGTCAACGGGGCGGGAAGGTATCTGACCGCGGTGGTTTCCCAGATCAGCGCGAATAAGGAGCCAGATCCCTTCGGTGACCCGTCGAAGGGTGTGGCGCCGGCGGATTGCATCCGCGGTATCGCTGAAGGAGTTGATAAGACCGGCTTGTTGTGGATCTGCGAAAAGATGATCCCGAAGGCGGAGATCGAGCAGCGTAATCCGCCAGAGCGAAACTAGCTCTCCCGTCCCCACACCAACCTCACGGTGTCGTCGTTGAGAGCGATGGGGTCCACCACGAACTCAGCCTCAAGACGATGGGACTCGTGGATGTAGGCGAGTAGGCATCCCGGCGGGATTGTCGCCTCATAGAGCTGCCCGGCGCCCTGGCCGAGGTCACGCTGCGCGAACCACCGCGCACGCTCGATATCGGTGGTCCACGACATCCCGAACCGCCTCTCAGGCGAGCATCCGCGATACACCGTCACTGGATTGCGAGGGCGGGGGGCAGGTTTGCCGTCCTCGGTGTAGCCAACTTCTTCGAACAGCGACACCCAATCGTCGGGGTCTAACAGGCTGGCCGGAAACTCTGCCATGCACCACACCTCGGTAACCACCTCGGGGTGGTCGGCCACATCAATGGACTGCGGGTACAGGTCGTACAGGAGGGCTGGCCCCTCGTTGCGGCCAAGCGACGCCCTCGCCTGTGAGAACGTCTCGGCGTCCATCGTCCCGTCGTAGCGGTAGTAGCCGGCCTCATCGCGGTAGAGGCCGGGTAGCCACCAGGACATACGCACGTGCGCCATCATGCCTTCAACTCTGCTGTTGGCGTTGCGTCTCGGCTAGCGGTTCAAGCACCGCCAGGAGCGCATCAACGTCGGCGTTGGGGATCGTTTCGGGGTGGCGGGCGAACCAAGCCAGCAGGGCTTCCAGGGTTTCTCGGCGGTACCGGAGGCGGCGTTCGTTGGTGACACGCAGGCAGTTGACACACGTCATGTCTTCCCACCACAGTCCTGTCTCCGGGTCCTCGTAGTCGACTTCCCGGGGCTCGTCGGGTTCGACGAGTTGGCTCATCGGCACGTCCCTACTTCGTGCCGTCTTGGGGTCGCGGCTCAGCGTCATCGTTTCGCCACACAGGGCGGTCACGGTGCGCTCGCCGGCGTCCCAGGCGGCTTGCGCCTCGGAGATGACGTACCAATGGTGCGCGTACGGGTTGCGGGGGAACTGGGCGAAGTACTCCCCGCGGAGCCGTTCACGGTCGGGTGTGTACTCGTCGGGCCAATCGGCGCCCAGCACGTACGCCTGGATCTGTTCGTCGTAATCGCGGAAACGCGCGTCAGCTTCGCGGAGCACGGCGTGGCGAGTCCGCCGGCCGCACTCCGAGCACTTCAGGGTGCCGGTGCGACGCCAGCCACGGGGGTCGCTGAAATGGCCCGCACTGTGCGGAGCGTTCTCGTCGGCGAGCGCGAAGTGGTGGTTCGCGCTGAACGTCCGAAGGTTGCCGCACTCGCAACAGAGGGCTTGGTTGATCTCTCGCCGGCGTTCGTGGTTTCGCCGTATCCAGTCGTCCACGATGGCGACCCGCCGGATGTGCGGGTAGGTTGCCGCGCCGCGACCGCGATGTGTGCGGCACGGCCGGCCGGGTTCGGCACCGCAGAACGGGCAGGTGTGGGCAAGTGCGGCGTGGGGCTTGGTGGTGGTCATCGGCTCGACTCCCGTCGGGTCGCGCCTTCGGGGTCGACAGCGGCGGCGATACGGCTCAGGTGGGGGCCGACAGTGCGGACCCACCCCTTGACCGCATCCTGGCACGGCTTGCCCGGCTGAGCCCCGCAGAGGGGGCAAAGAGCAGCCAGGGCGATGGACGGCGATTGCGTCATTTCGTTTCCTCCCGGTGCGAAGCAGTCCACCCGGCCCCTATTGCGCGTTTATTGCGCGGAAACGACGAAGGCCCGGTCGAAACCGGGCCTCACGTGCGCTGACGCTGGTGCGCGATACTGGGATTGAACCAGTGACCTCTTCCGTGTCAGGGAAGCGCTCTCCCGCTGAGCTAATCGCGCCGGGAACACCATTGGAGGTGGAGACGGGAATCGAACCCGTGTGCACGGCTTTGCAGGCCGTTGCCTCACCACTCGGCCACTCCACCGCTGGGGTTGATGCCTGCACCTCGAGCGGATGACGGGATTCGAACCCGCGACCCTCACCTTGGCAAGGTGATGCGCTACCAACTGCGCTACATCCGCGCGCCACGGGCGAGATCGTCGCCCGTCGCGATGCAGAACGATAGTCCACGCAGTTGGGCATGCACAAATCCCTTGCGTGCGCGGCGTGCCGTCGCTCAGAACAGTTGGTATGCCTGCCGTGACAACACGAAGCCATGGCCGTCGGTATTGGAGCAGCGGATGCCCGACGGCTCGCTGGTGCAGCTGATGCCCGCGCCGGCCCGGTACTGGCCGTACTCGAGGGCGGGGCCGCTGCCCAGTGCGGTGTCGCCGGCACACACGAAGGCGGCGGGGCCGGTCACATTGACGTAGATGCCCTGTCCGTAATCGGTGAAGTCGGGACAGTCGTCCGGGCGTGGGGGAGGCGACCAGTCCCGCGCGGCGATATCGCACCGCACCATGTCCTCGTCGAGGATGCAGCCGATGTTTCCGCTCGGTGAGGTGAAGCCGATGATGTCGGCCGCCGCGGCCGGGGCGCCCAATACCGCAGCCGCCGCCAGGGCTGCAGTCATCAGAATTTTCATGGGCGGAGCGGACGCCGAGCGCTCATGCCCGGCAGGTTACCGGCGGCGGTGCCGTTCGGCGCGGTGAAGCGGCGAACTGCCCGAGCAGGGGATTCATGTCCGACCGCCGCTCCGTGCTAGTCTTCTGCCTCGTTCGCTTGTGCGAATTGCCCGGTCTCGTAGCTCAGTGGGAGAGCGTCCGCCTCACACGCGGAAGGTCGCTGGTTCGAACCCAGCCGGGACCACCAGGTCAAGCCCCTTTTTTCCTACCGCGTGCAACATACGTGCAAATTTGGTGCGGATTGCTTCTTGTCACCGTTCGCGCAGGTCGCTTGACGCGGGTCAGTTCACCCGTGGCAGATACGGACGCGCACAGCTTCGCGCCGAGTTCGTTGTGGCTGACTACGATCCCGGCATGACGAGCAACGCGACGGCGGTGACCATAAGCGGTATTGGGAAGATGCCGACTGGACCATCTGGCCACGCACCGCACGTTCGCCCTGCCTACCGAATCCTAGGTCGCGCTCACGCTTCCGTGACCGGCTTGTTCTCTGCTGTCGCGGTACTCGATGATGCGCGGCGATCGGCTAACTCATCGACCAAAGGACGTATGTCAAAGGTTGAGGTCGATGTACTGCGATCTGCCATCGTCTTCACCTCAGCTGGGTTGGATGCTGCGATGAAGCGGCTCGTCAACGACGTAGGCCGCTTCCTCGCACAACAGCCGGGGACTGGGGCGCGGGGGCAATTCGAGCAGTACATCAGAGAGCAGTTGGCGCGACCGCAAGTAACCGAATCGTTCCGCGCCGCAGTCTTGTCGATCGACGTCTCGGAGCAGATGCTCAGTACATATCTGGGAGAGAAGACGAAGGCGAGCTTCCAGGGCAGCTCCGACCTTCGGACGCGGGTGCGCGAAACGCTCGGCATCCGGAAAACTGACGTCCCGAACGACGACCTCACAGCGCTCGATGACTTCTTTCTCGCAAGGAATAAGATCTCGCACGAGATGGACCTGAAGGCCCCGGACACGGACTCCACTGCACGGGTGCACCGGAATCCCGATGCCGTCGCCGCACAGTGCGCCGAGGTGTTCAGAGTGGGAACTGCGCTGATCTGCGGGGCCGCAATTGTTTGCCGGAACATCGGCCCGACAAAGTAGGGTGCGCGTGCGACCTCCCTGGCGGTGCGGCTGGCTATCCTGCCGGGCATGCCGCCAATCGAACCGGACATTGAAGTCATACGCGACCGGCTGCGAAGGGCGGGCGACGTTCGCAAGTCGATCGGCGCGCTTTGGAAGGAGTACTTATACCGACTGCCCCGTCGGTGCGACCTGATCCCAGACGCTGAGCACGCCGGGCGCTGGTCGTTGGTGATCAACACTGTCGAGCCGTTGCCGGTCCGTATCAGCACGCTGTTCGGAGAGTGGCTGTACCTATTGCGAGCGTCGCTCGATGGCGCTGCTTATTACGTCGCCGTACGAGACAGTGGTCAAAACCCCCCGCCGAACGAACGCCGCATCTACTTCCCGATCAAGACGGACCCGGCAAAATACGACAGCCAGGGACACCGTGAAGCACTGAAGGCGTTCTCGGACGCGACCTTCGCGGACCTGCGAGTCTGCCAGCCGTTCAACGCAGAGCCCGACCATAAAGCGAACGTATTGTGGTGGATCGAGGAACTTGCGCGCATCGACCGCCACCGCCGGGGGCATGCCCTGGCGGTGCACATCGTGAAGATGCGCGTCGGCTTGGAACCACCGCTAGCGCTGGTCACGAATCACCTCGCAGAGCTTGGAAAGGGCCGAGTTCCGATAGACGAAACGTCCCCGATGCGGCTTCTCGACATAGAGGCACCCGTCGGGTTCGATCAGCTGGACGTCAAAGAGCACATGGATATCAGCGATGCAACGGAAAGCGCTCTGGACGTCACCGAGTGGGTAGCGAACGCTTCGCCACCGATGACGACCACTGACTTGGGTGATCGGATGTATATCTGCGAGACGATCCTCGCCGAGGAGATCATAGAGCCGTTCATCAGCGGCGACACATAGCCGAGTCGCAGCGTGTATGCAGCGCGTCATGGCGGGGACCGTCGGCTGCAGTCGATAAACTCAGCACCCCAACCAACGGGTCGCGCACGAAGGGCGAACTTCACACCATGGCAGCTGTACCCAGCGTCAGTGCCGTCAATAAGGCGGGCGACCATCTTCGCGCCGTGGTGATGAAGGAGCAGCTGTTGACCAGCGACGATATACAACGCGCAGTCGAGGCGCTGGACGTCCTGGTCGCATGGCGCTCAGCGCATGCAACGCCTTTAGCCGCTGCAACTATGGGCCTCAGATCTCGTGTGGCGACGGCGAAGTGTGTTGATGTCAAACGTATTTCGCAGCGACTCAAGCGCATTCCCACCATCATTAGCAAGCTGCACCGCGAGCCGGGCATGAACCTCGGGCGGATGGCTGATATCGGCGGCTGCCGCGCAGTACTCGTTGATATCCCAGAGGTCTACAGCGTCTTGGGGCGCTACCGAGCCAGCGGCCCGACCCTGGTCAAGGTGCGCGACTACATCGAGACGCCGAAGCCAGATGGGTACAGAGCGGTGCACGTGATCGTTCGCTACCACGGAAGGCTGATCGAGGTGCAGCTTCGCACTCGCGTCCAGCACGAATGGGCGTTCACCGTAGAGAGCGTGACGTCGCGATTCGGACTCGCGATTAAGTCTGGCGGTGGGCCAGCACCTGTCCGAGAATGGTTTCAGGCCGTCTCAGCCGCGATGGCCCAGGAAGAACACGGCCAAACGGTCGATGTGGACCTGTTGCAACGGGTATATACACTGAGACAGGCCGCCCAACCCTATCTGCGAGGAGATCGCTCATGAGTGCATCGTTGAAGCACTTTCTGCTGGTCTTTGACCACGATCGGGCAGAACTCGTGGAGATGCGCGAGTTCGGATCTGACACACGCGCAGCGATGGCTGAGTATGCCAAGCTGGAACGAGAGCACCTCGACAAGTCTGGGGCCTCCGACTCGATCGAGATCGTGCTGATTGGGTCAGACTCGATCGAAACTGTCATGGTGACCCACGCCAACTATTTCGACGGCACCGTCGCAGTGTCGAAATACTTCGCCGGGATCTAATCAGACGCAATTCCATTTTGCCGAACCGGACGTCGTTAGCCGAGTTCGTGCATTCGTGACTGCGCAGCCTCGATGTTCTTGTTGATCGCCGCCAGAAGTTGTTCTAGCGCCGGACGCTCAGGTGCGTCGTGATCAACGTCGGCTAGGTGCTCTTCTACTTGTGCTCGCTGCCCACCTAGGTCGAACAGGTATCTACGTATCTGTAGCTGCTGATCAGACGCAGGCAGATTGCGAAACAGTCGACCGAGGTCGTTGTGTAGCTGCTGAGTATGTGGATGGTCGAGATAGGCCATGGCGACTTCGGGGTCACTGAAGTCAAGGTCTTCTAGGACGGTGCGGTCGGGATCGTAGAGCGGTTTGTCATCGTCAGGCATGCAACGAGTGTGGCCTCATCGGGCTCAGCCTCCGAGGCGGCGCGCCCATGGGTCGAAGCGGTTCATCGGTCCGTTGTGCGTGCCGGGCAGGTGCTGTCGGCCGCTGCGGTGCTCGCCTATGCGCCCAATGGGCGCCGCCAGGGTCATCCGGCCCGCGGCGGCGTGGACCAGGACGTCATGGGCGATCACTGCGGCGGCGACTCTGTCTGGCTGGTGCTGGCCGGATTGCCAGCCGACGGCCTGGGCTTCCCAGTCGGGGTGGTGCCCGGCCAGGCGGAAGGTGCCGACTTCGGCGGCTTGCAGCAGGGCGGCGGCGCGGGCGACGGCGTCACCCTTCCCGCGGCCTGAACCCCTTGGCGGCCACGGCGACACGATGATGTGCCGGTCGGGCCGGGCGCGGGCCAGGGCCTCTTTGACGACGCGGGTATAGGTGGTTCCGGCGGCGAAAGCTTCCACACTGATCTCCGATGCGCCGACATCGAGTGCCAGCTGTACGGCTTTGGTGGCCCAGGCGTCGCTGGTCATGTGGCCGGACTGGTCAGCGAGCAGCACGGTGGTGCCGTCGGCGGTCAGGGCAGCGGCGACGATGCCCGTTTCGTCACCTTCGCCGCTGTCGGCGGGGTCCACCGCGACGACGGTCTTGATCGGGGTCGCCGGTGCTACTGGCATGCGCCAGTCGTCCAGCCAGGCCGCCTTGATCAAGCCGCCTTCGGGAGTGCTGGGCACGCCCAGGTACATGGCCGCCCAGACACGTTCCCCGACGCCGCGCCGGATCTCGGCGAAGTCGTCAGCTGTCCGGCCGATGGCGCTGACCATGGCCACGCCGGTGCGGTTGCGGTGCAGGCTGTCGGGGACCCCGGCGGTGCTGATCGCGGGGATGTTGACGTGCCGCCAGCGGCTGCCGGGTTCGCCTAGTAGCTCACCAGCGATGTCGTGTTCGTGCCAACGGGTCAACACGACGATGGCCGCTCCGCCGGGCATCAGGCGGGTCAGCAGGGACGCGCGCAACTCGGCAGCCAGGCGGCGACGGTAGGCGGCGCTGTCGGCTTCCTGGGCACCTTTGACGGGGTCGTCCACGATCAGCACGTCACCGCCGAAGCCGGTTGTGCTGCTCAGGATTCCACCGGCAAGCATGCCGCCGCGGTGGTCCTGCACCCGCCAGCGGCCAACGGCTTTCTTGTCCTGGGCCAAAGTGATGCCGACCAGGTCGGCGTTGTCGGCCACCATGCGCCGCGCTGCTGCGCTGTGTTCTTCGGCCAGGTCGTCGCCGTAGGACTTGACGATGATCTCGGTGTCGGGGTCGCGGGCCAGCAGCCACACCGGGAACACCTGACTGACCAGCACCGACTTGCCGGTGCGCGGCGGGCACGTCAGGATCACCCGCGCGTCGGGTTGTGTGGCGGCGCGGACCAGCTCGTCGGAAAGCAGCTGGATGGTCGGCGTGACCCGGTAACCGGGGATCAGGCGGGCGGCCAGGTCGGCCGGCGATGCTGGACGTCGGCGGCCTGCGACCGCGGCCAGCGTGCGCGCGGCCGTCAGCGTCGACACCGCCGCGGGCCGGTCCCGCGTGGCCGCTGCGTTGCGCCGGGCCATCAGGGCAGCACCATCGTCGGGCGGGTGCACACGTCCGGTGAGGGCGGGAACAGTGGCCGGGTCACCAGCGGTGTGCCGCGCACCTTGAGGACGTAGACGTGGCCGTGCTGTTCCAGTTCGCCCAGGGCGTGGGTCTGTTGCCACCAGGTGCCGGGGATCAGCTTGCGCAGCTTAGGCACAGGCATGAGGTCGCTGGCGGGCAGCGCGTGCAGGATGGCGGCCTTGATGTCTTCGAGGGCCGTGGCGTTGGGGGTCAAGGTGGTGGTCATGGGGGTCCTCGTTTCGGTCGATGGTGTAGAGCAAGGTGTCGGTGATTTGGCAGCGCCTACCCGCCGAGGCACGGGTGGGCGGGGTGGCCCTAAAGGGTCAGCAGGCCGGACCGCAGGTTGGCGAGCCGAAATGCCGTGCCTGCGTGGTCTTGCTCGTCGCAGCCCAGCGCGGCGAGGACATCGGTGCCGGTGACCTCACCGTCGGTGAACAACTTGCCTGCCAGGGTCATCACCGCGGGCCAGCAGCCTTCCAGCACCCGGTCGCAGGCGCGATGGTGGTAGTCACCAGAAGCAACCAGTGCGGCGACCACGGCGTCGTCGCTGCAGCCATGGCGGGCGCGGGCGGCAGCGACGGCACGTGTCGATGGCCGGGGTCCAGCTGCCCAGCGGGCTTCGGCATAGGACCCGGCGAATGCCACCGAGCCCTTGATCTGGGCGTCGAGCGCGTCGGTGTAGAACGTCTTGCCCTGTACACCGGTCATCGAGAAGGACGGTGTGGTGACGGCGCTGTGCACCGTTCCGCGGCCCCCTAGGACCTCCCCGGCTACGGCGTGGCCCGCTTCGTGCACGGCGACCAGTGCCTCGTCCAGTTCGGCGATGTTCACCGTCTTGGCGAAGGCGCGGAAGCTGGGAGACGCGGCTGGTGACAGCTTTAGCTCCAACCGTCGCTTGCGGCGCGCTTCAGGGGTGGTGGCCGGTGGCCGGAACGTTGTGGCGGCGGCGGTCATGGTGGGTGCCTTCCTTGGTTGGTGGTGTTAGGTCGCCGGTACCGGCCACGCGGCCCACGGCCAGCCCGTGACCGGCACCGGCGACGGTGTCATCCCGTGATAGCCACTGCGCCGTGGGAGTGTTCGTAGGCGAGCGCGATGGAGCGTTCGGCGACAGCGACGAACAGGTTGTGGTCGGCCTTGACGGTGGTGCGCACCGTGGGCTGGTCGCGCCAGCCGTAGACGGGCGCAGTGGCCACCAGGGTTTCCGTGAGCCCGTCGACGTAGCCGCCGCCGAGTACCCACAGATGCCCCATGGGACTGCGGTAGCCGCTGCCATTGGGGCGCAGCAGGTTTGCTTCGGCCAGTGGGGCGGCCCAGTGGGCACCGGCATGGATGACGCCGACCAAACCTGCGTTGGCCAGGTGGCCTTCCAGTCGGCCGACCGCCTTGGTGATGCTGGGCGCGGTGGCTGGGGTGCCCGCGTCGGCCAGCAGACGCGCGGCGAATTCGCGTTCCAACATCTGCTGCTCGTTCAGCTTTAGAGCCTGGGCGGCGCGTTCGCGTACTTCGGTTCGGGAAGGTGCGGTCAGATCGCACTCGTCGTACCCCCACATGGTGTAGGCGTCGAACGGCAAAAGGTCGGGTGTGCGGAACCCGTCCTTGATGTCGTCGTCGGTGAGGTCGTCAGGGTTGGCGCACCAGTGCGCACCCCAGATGCCCGCGGCGTTGAGGCCGTCAAAGTTGCGCTGCCGCAGCAGCACACCGGTCAGGAACCGGCTGGGCTGATCCGCAGGGATGTCGGTCCAGGTGGTCGCAGCCCACAACCCGTTCGGCGACGGGTTGACCGGCGGCGCGTCGACAATGATGGGCCGCAGACTCGAATTGATTTCGGTGGTCAGGGTGCCGAGCGTCGGCGCAGCCATGGTGGTGTCCTGTTCCTTGGGTCAGCGGGTGGCGCGGGTGAGCTTGGCCATGGCGCGGTCGCGTCGTTCGGCGTCGAGCCGGTCCCGCTGCGCCTGGTTGTAGTCCGCGACCGACGGAAGTCGCTGCCGGTCGGCCACTCTGGCTAGCCGACGCTGTGCGACCAGGACGCCGTGGTCGAGTTCGCGCAGCGCCTTGACGACACGCTCGCTGACGCTAGGGCCTCCGCGCAGCTCTGGGGCGTCCGGCGGCAGCGCCCGGCCCAGCAGGTCGGCAAGGTCAGCGCTGTAGGGCTCGACATAGGCCACCAGCACGTCAAGCCAGGAGCCGGACACGATCATCTGGTCGGTGATGTCAGGCAGCGCAGGCCGGACAGCGAGGTCGGCGGCAGCCTGCACCGTGCGGGCGCGCTGATCGACGGCCAGGTGCCGGTCGGTGGCGATAAGACCGACGGTGACGACTTGTAGCTCGTGGACGGCGTCGGCGATGTCTGCGACGTCGCCGCACATGACCAGCGGACGGGGCAGCTGTGAGGTACCCACAGCCACCGCGGTGCAGACGTCGCGCACCTCGTGGTGATTGACGTAGGTGCTCCCCAGCACGAACGGCTGATAGCTGCGCCGCCGCTCGCGCAACAGGGACTGGTCAGCGTCAGTGGGCAGAGCCGACCGCAGCATGGGCGGCAGCGGCGTCGGTGGCGTGGGTGCCGCAACGTAACGCCGCTTGAACGGGCGCTTACGGTCGATGACCCTGCTCATGCTTAGCGGCCTCTCTTGGTGGTCGACGGGGTGGAGGGTCTGCGGATTCCAATGGACGGCGTGCTGGGTGTCGTCGGCCTGATCGTCGGCGTCGTGGCCCTGCCTTTACGCGTCACCGGGCCACCGCCTGGCGCAGCTGGGCGACCAGACGGTCAGCGCCGGGACCAGACAGGTGGCCCGTCTCGGCAGCCACCGACTTCGAAATGCGGTAGTACGCCAAGGCTTCGCGGCAGGTGACGACGTCGGGGTGGTCATCGGCGTGCCCGCGCGATTTCAGATAGCCCAGCCGCGCGGCCCATACCTGGCGCGGCTGGGAGGCCGGGTCCACCGCGGTGGTTGGTGCGCTCATGTCACCGACGCTACGCCGCGGGGGAGCATACGCGGCACAGCTCGTTGAACCCAAATCCCTTGCAGGTAACCAAGTTAACCCATTAAGCGAGGGCGCTCCGGCGGGTGTGACGCCGGGTTTAGCAGCACCGTCGTCAGCACGGCGGCATTGTCCCGAGTGCAACGGCACCAGGCCGGAATCTGGTCTGGGGGCTTCGGCGTGTCGCGCCTAGCGAAGCGTGTCGCTGAACCCGCCCAGGTCCACCTCGGGTGCGTCACTGACCCGTCGTCGCAGCGACCACACCATGTCGTCCCACGCTTCCGCGGCGAGGAGTTCGGCGTCGCCGTACTCGTCCGTGTCGTCACGGAGTTCGACGGCCGCCGGTGTCGGTATGCGCCGGACGATCTTCATGCGTCGCTTCATTGTTGGCTCCTGCATCAGGTGGTGGCGAGGTCGATTCGCTCGGTGACTGCCAGCCCGGCCCGGCTGTCAAGGACGCGGCGCACCTGGGCGGCGTACCACCTGGGTGAGCCGCTGCCGGTCGGGATGCCGTCAGTCATGAGGTCGGCGGCGATGGTGCGCAGCGGAGCACCGTCGTATGCCTCTCGGCAGATCCGCTCGACAACCTCGGCAGGGAGTTGCGACGGCTTGCCGAGCTGCTTGCCCTGAGCCTTCTTTATAGCGAGCGCGTCCCGGGTGCGCTGGGCGATCATGTCGCGTTCGAATTGGGCGAAGACCAAGAGCATGTTCATCGCCGCCCTCCCGGCGGGGGTAGCGGTGTCCATCATCATGTCGGCCGTCGTGACCGCCCAGCCCTGCGTGGTAGCTAGATGGTCCAGGTTCAGCGCGTCCTTGATCGACCGGCTGACCCGATCCAATTTGGCAGCCAATAAGATCGACGCCCGACGGTCGGCGAGCGCAGCCAGCGCCCCGCTCATCGCCGGGCGCTTGTGCGGCGGGACCGTCCCGCTCACCCCGGCGTCGGTGAACCACTCCACGATGGTGATGTCGCGCGCTGCCGCATGGACTTCGATGGTGCGGCGCTGCGCATCGAGGCCGAGGCCGCTGTCTGCCTGCTCGTCAGTCGACACCCGCAGGTACCCGACTGCGATTCCCGTCGGAGCGGTCGGACGGGTGCGTGTGACGCGCTTGGTGGCCATGCAGATCAGCCTAGTTTGTAACGGTGACGGGCGACAGTGTTACGGACATCGTTGCCTACAGCTCGTGCAGGGTGGCCACCAGGGCCGCCAGCCGTGCCCGCTCCGGTGCAGTCGCTTCGATCTCGCCTCGCTCTACGGCGTCGAGCAGCCGGGCGAGTATGTCGGCGGGCACCGTCGAGCTTGGCCAACCGATCCCGATCACGACGCTTCATGCGGTCCATTGTCGGTGGGGGTGCCGAACCCGCGGGCGGCAATGTGCCCGCCGAACTTCGCGCCACGCTGCGGTGGCACGTACCCGTCGTTCGAATCGGCATCGAACGGCTCAATAGGCACCGGGTCTTCGTTGGCATGGTCGACGCCAGCGAGATAGTCTGGCGCATGGTCGCTTTCGGGGTCCAGGTCGTCTAGGACGGCCGCAACGTCGGCAGGCAGCACGTCGGGACCGTCGGGCAGCTGCAGGGCGTCAGGGGCTGCTACAGCGTCGAGGTTTGGGTTCTCGCGGCGGCGCTGTACCGCTAACCATTCAGCGACCTCGTCGGCGGGTAGGCCGCCTTCGGCAAGTACGCGACGCGCGACTTCGATGCGCAGGTCGGCCAAGGCTGTGCCAGGGTCCGCGGGTATCAGCATCAGCGCCGAAAGTTCCTCTACAGCCTGCCGTTCGATGTCGGCAGGGGTCAGCCGTCCCTCGGCGGCGTCGCGGGCAACGGACGTCGCCGCACGGATGATGTCGTCGGTCGTTGTGGTCATGGCAGTACCTCCGCGTCGATGATGTTGCCCTGCAGGGCCTGTTGGGGTTGACGCTGCGCAGCCAGGGCCAGCAGCTCGGCTTCCATCCGGTCGATGATGGCGGCCGGGGTCTGGTCCACGGTGACGGTCATCTCGCTGCGCTCGGGCATGTACATGCCGCCCAGCTTGGCCAGCTCGCCCTCATTGCGGGCGATCTCGCGGTTGAGGGTGACCATGGTGTCGTCGTCGCCCGCCTTGAACGCCATCACGAATCGCTGCGACAACGCGCGGGTGCGCGTCTCGATGGCGGCCTTGTGGCTCTCGACCGTGGTCTCTGTGGACTCGCGCCGGACGCGCGCAACATGACGGCTGACCGCGGACTGTGCCGCGCCAATGGACCTGTAGCCCAGCCGCTCTGCTACCTCCCGCCACGAGTACCGACTGGCGCGCAGGTTGAACGCTTCGGCGGCGCGCTGCTGCGACGCAAACGCGGACATCTTCGGGGCCATACCGCATTCGTACCGCATGACAGTGCAATCGAGAATACGACCAGACGGCGGCATTGTGGTTGCGCGGCATACGGTTTGACGCCACCCAGCTCCTGGTTCCGGTCGACGGTGCCGTGCTCGCGTGCGCGCGCGACCCCACATGTTGGCTTCTATGGCACCTATGACAAACCACCAGGTCAGGCCAGGTAGACAATTGGCACCTATGTGGCACCTATGACGGCACCTATGGGCTGGATGTGGCACCTATGAAACCCCATAGGTGCCATGGGTGTTGACGTGGGTGCCCCATAGGTGCCAACGGCAAAACACCCTCTGACCTCCATAGATGCCATAGGTGCCATAAGTGCCGGGTGTCTACGCGCGCGCACGCGCGCGAGACGGTCAACGCGTCTGTCGTTCGATCTTCCAGAAGGTCTTGCCCCCGTCGCCGAAACCCTCACGGCGGGTGCTGATCTTCGGATCAGCGCACCGGCGGCGTGCATGCTTAATCTGGTTCTCAGTGAACCCCTTGCCCTCTGCGGCTGTGATCACGTCCGCGGCGGCGACCTCACCGGTCTGTTCGTCGGCGTGCTCAGTGAGATAGTCCACCAGGAACGCGGTCACGTCGGACTTGCCGCGTCCGCGCTTGCGCTCGTCGTGGAGCATGTCATCGACGGTGCGGTCGGCCAGGCCAGTGAAGGTGAACTTGCCCGTTGACGTCTTGCCTTTCGGAGTGTCGACCACCTCGCCGCTGATCTTGTAGGCCAGCGACGGCAGGTCGTTGCGGCCGACGGAGTTCTTCGGCTGGGTGAACACCCGCTCGTCGCCGCCGTCGGCAAAGACCATCACTGCGCGCGCCACGTCTTTGAACGCGCCGCTGCCGGTAATACGGCTCAGGGAGTCCAGCCCCGTCGCCTTGTTGAAGTGCGCGATGGCCACTACCGACGCCCCGGTGTGGTCGGCCATGGCCGCCAAAGGCTCCAGTGCCGTGCGCACGTCGCGGCTGGCGTTGGCGTCCAGACCCGACCCCAGGGTGCTCATCAGCGGATCTACGACGACCAGAGCCACGTCGTGGTCGATGATCGACCGGGTCAGCAGGTCCACGTCGTCAGGCAGGCTGATGGTCACGGTCGCGCCCTCGTTCACCTTGACTTCGACACGGGCGATCTTGGTCAGGTCGGCCCCGGCGGCCATCAGACGTGGCACCAGCGTGTGCTTCCAGCTGTCCTCGGTCGCCAGGTAGTAGACGTGCTTCGGCACGCCATAATGGGCACCCGGCAAAGTGCCGCGAGTGACCTTGGACGCCAACCAGATACCGAAGCTAGACTTGCCCGACCCCTCCCGACCCGCGGCAATAGAAACCATGCCGCAGGCGATCCGGCCGTTGGTTTCGACTTCGGGCGGTGTCCAGGTGTGACCAGGTACCACGCAGGCGATATCCACGACGGAGAACGGGTCAGGGGCTGTGGTGCCCTCAGGCGCGAGACCGGCAGTGTTACGCATAGAGATGTCCACCCACAGCCACACCACGGGCTCCGGTTCGATCTCGCAGGCCCACGTTACCCGCAGGGCACGCTGACCGGCCGCCTGGCCCGGCTGGGTGGCGCTGTCGGTGCGGCCGGGCTCACCCTCGGCGACGGGGTCGCCGAAGCCCAACGCCGACGTGTCGGGATGCAGGTTCAGCGCGGTCATGGCGGCTCCGTCGTCATCGTTGTGGTGGATCGCGGCCCAAGCCCGCAGCCGGGTAACGGCGCGTTGACCGTCGCCGGTGGGCACCGCCACGGCGTCGAATGGGGTGATGTCCCCGTCGGTCCACACCACCAGGACCGGGTCGTCAGATTGGATGACGCCACAGCCGGGTTCGTGTGCGGTGGCTGACTTTGGCGAGGCGTGCGGACCCGGCGCGGTCCAGATGTCACAACCACAGCTGTCGGCCTTTCCGGTGTTGACCCAGTCGGTCGGGGCCAGAATCTCCGCCCATGTCATCGCCGCGCCCCAGGCCGTAATCTTGTCGCCGCTGGCGTGAGCGTGTCCCCGCCGCTGGGCAGCACGGTCGGCATGAACTTGCGCCCCGGCGGCGATGTCGTCCAACAGCCACGCCGGTGCCACATGCACCCCGCCGGTCGCCTGGTACGGCCCTTCTGGGCGCACGCTGGGTGGGGCCAGGACATAGCGGCTGCGACCCCAAAGCACCGCGTACCCGCCCTGGTTATCAGGTGCCTTGAACGTGCCCAGGTTGGACGGCAGCTCGACCCCGTCGGGCACCGTGAAGTAGAAGTGACCACCGTCCTTGTGGACCATCTCGCCGGTGCGGAGATCGCGCTGGCCAGGAGACCGCACCGTGGGTTCGGTCCCCCGCGGTGCGCCCGCCCGTCCCACGAACGCCGCCAGCTGCTCAGCGGTGTCGCAGTCGACAACCACCATGCGCGACGCCCCGACCTCGATGGCGATGTTGACCGCGGCGGGCTCGTTGATGGCGACCAGGCCCTCTTTGATCTGTTTTGCCGTCGGCACCCCGGCGTCGGTGCCGTGCGAACCGTCAGGCAGCACATGGACCCACGTCGAGTAATGCCGGATGTACTCGTCCAGGTAGCCGTCCAGCACCGCAGTGTCGGCTGTGGCTAGGTGCACCCCGGCGGGGCTCTTGACCTTGGCCCAGTTGCTGCGCCCGGCGTCCTTGGCGGCCTGCTGGGCGGCCTTGTCGTCGGCGTTGCGGGTGCGCACGGTGCGCATGTCGGCGGGCTGTTTGGTGCCGGGCATGACGAGCAACGGTGCGCAGCCCAAACCGGCGGCCCGGTGCAGGTATTCACGCACTCCGTCGTGATCATCGGGCGCTGGCGTCCCGGCGAGTAGCTCCGTCAGCTGTGCGGCGCGCGGGCCATCGACCTTGGTATTCTTTTTCATGTATTCGGTTCTCTCCTGGTCGGGAAGGATCGGGTGTCGTTGGTGGCGGGCCACCGGGAACAACGCGTCGAGGCCATCGCGCGCGCCTGGTGGCCCGCTATACGCATTACGGGGGGCAGTTTGGCTCGCACAGAACCCATTTCATGGAGAGAGTCCTTGCGCAGGTATATCGAGATCACCGGCTCGCCGTGATCTCAGCGGGGATGACGGGCTTCATTAGCGCGTCAACATCGCGGACACGGACGCGGATAGCGCTGCCGGGTTTGTCAGACAGCCGGTAGGCAGTTAGCGCGCCGCTGGTGACCAGGTCGCGGAACTTGTACACCGAGAACCCGGTACGGGCCGCGGCGTTCCGGAGAGATTCGTATTCGGGGGTTACTACGTGCGAGCGCGGGCCGGTCTTGATCACAGGTGAGGCCATTGGTGTGTCTCCGTCGTTGGTGCTACCCCCGGCGCGTTAAGGCGTTGCGGAAGACGTAAGACGGAGTGCCCGAACAGATTCAGGCGGCGCGTTGCGGAAGACGTTAGACGGGCCTGGGGGACCTGGCCGACGCCAACAGTACAGGACGGCAGCGTGGGTTTGTGCGACTTTGTGCAGCGTTCTGCTAGACCTATTGTGCTGCAGCAAGTTTGAGTGGCATTACGGCGTCGGTGCCGCCGTGGCCAGCGCGGACATTCGTTCGGCCAAAGAGTCGGCGCGCCCGGCCGCCACGTGCTGGTATCGCATGGCTGCCGAGCTGGTCGTATGGCCCAGGCGGTCCATAACCTCGCGGGTGGTGCCACCGGCGACGGCGGCCATCACACCGCCGAAGTGCCGCAGATCGTGAAAGTGCAGATCGTCTTTGCCGATGGCCTTGCGCGCGGCGAAGAACGGCACCCTGAACCGACCCTCGGTGTGGAAGCTGCCGGTCTCGGGGTCTGGGAATAGCAGTGCCGTCTTGGCCGGACCGACGGCCTCCGCCAGATGGTCGACCAGCGCCTGGCGCAGATGGGTCGGCACCGTCACCGTGCGGTTGGACTCGCGTGTCTTGGGCGGGCCGCAGACGTATCTGCGTTCGCGGTATGTGACAGCCTTGTTGATCCGCACCGTGGACCCGTCCGTGGCGACGTCGGCCCGCGTCAGGGCGAACAGTTCACCGCGGCGTAGCCCACACCAGCCCGTCAGTAGCACGGCCAGGCCTAGGCTGTCGGGCATGGCGTCGGCCAGTTTGGCCAGTTCGTCGGGTTCTAGCAGGACCACTGGCCGTTTGGTGCGTTTCACCGCGGCGGCACCTTTGATCCGCGCCGGGGAGCGGTCCAGCAGCCCGTCGTCCACTGCCGTGTTCAGTACCGCGGTGAGCACCCCGTAAGCGCGGGCATTGCGCGTCTCGTACTCGGTGCCCAGCGCCGAGAACCACGCTCGCACGTCTTCGGCAGTGATCTCGGTCAGGGCCTTGTCGCCCAGCCCCGGCAAGATGTTCGCCTCCAGGTGGTAGGTGTAGTTCTCCCGCGTCCGGCGCGACACGTTGCGGTGCTCCAGCCAGGGCTTGGCGTAGTCACGCAGGGTCAGCTTGGCTGCGGTGGCCTTGGTCTCCCGTTCGACGGGCGGTGTCCAAGCACCGGGCCTGCGACGATCAAGGTCGATCAAGTCTTCTTCGCCCTGCAGCCAGTGCGACGCCGACGACTTAGTCGGAAACGTCGCCAGCGCTTTGTGCACTTCGCCGCGGTGGAGGTAAGACGCCTGCCAGCGCCCCGACGGCAGCTGCCGCAGCCGACCGAACGCCCGACGTGTTCGGTCTCCCTTGGCGGTCGTCCGCTGGACCATGCCGTGCCTCCCCGTTCCGTGCAACTTACGTGCAATAGTCAACCCCACAGAACCATACAGACCCTCACAGGCGATAGTGGTGTTTGAGCTGCGTAATCGGCGTAGTAGACGGTATCGCCAGGTCCCAGAGTATCAGCGAAGTACGTCAACGGCTGGTTCGAACCCAGCCGGGACCACCACCAATAATCGCTGGTCAGAGCCTACATTTCCGCTTCTCGGCCCACGCTTTGACGGCGGTCGCACTCCTCGATGGGGCAAAAGGGGGGGCAAAACTGTGAAGTCGCCGAATGGACGGTCAGGGTGACTGGAACTGCGGCCGAACGCGAGCCGTTGCGCGGCCGCTGAGTCAGGCGCCGGATGGAGTGTCGTCGAGCGCATCGAGCGCATCGAGCGCCGACGCGACCACATCGCGCTCGTCGTCACAGAGGTCGGCATAGATGTGGGCGGTCACGGTGATCGAGGCGTGACGCATCGTCTTCTGCAGCATCCGCAGATCCGCGCCAGCGCGCCGAGCAAGCGACGCGTAGGTGTACCTCCAGTCGTGCACACGCAGCGACGGCCGGCCGATCTCGACGATCGCCGCACTTCGTCGACCGCTTCCAGTTTCTCCACACCAGGAGGCTCCCGTTCGGCTGTGCTCGTCACCGAAGCCCTCGGCGGGCAGCCCTGACCGGTGTGGCTTGCCGCCGTGCTCGCGCCACCTCTGCGCAGACGAATGTCTCGTCAGTAACAACCTGGCCCCGGCCTGGCGAACCTGGTGCATGGTGCTCAAGCCGTTGTACGTTCATCCTTCGCAGCAGGGTGTGCGGCGTAAACTGCCGCTTCCCACTTCCAACCCTGGCTTTCGAGTGCAGCGTGAATTGTGTTCCGGCGCTGCAGGTGTGCTCGCGACGGCATCGCAATGGGAAGAACCACCGGGATGCCAACCTGCCGTAATTCGTGGATGTCGGGCTGTGGCGGGTGGCTGCTGGGATGATCCACACGAGCGCGCGGTAGCACGTCAAGATATCCGTCGATCGCTCTTTGCAGCGGATGAAGCGCAAGCGGGGCTGGCCGGTACTCGTGGCGAACGTAATTGTCGAGCAGCAGAATTACCTCGTTGAGGGTGGCTATCGCCGGCCAGAACGCCGCGTTGCGCTGACGGGTCGAGAAGTAATGCAGCAGAGGGTAGGTCAGTTGTTCCTCGACCAATCCATGGACGCTCCCAGTCAGCGATTGCAGTTCGTTCGCCAACGGCCCGAAGTCTCGGCCAGTCCAGTTGGCATGCAGGATGTCCACCGGACTGCTGCCCAGTCCCAATACCTGGCGAGCGAATCGTCGTTGAGAGGCCACTGCCGAGTTCAGTGAGGCGACATAAGTGATGACCAATGTCGCCAATCCGAACGCCATGATCGCCGCAACGCCTGTGAGCACTTGGAATACGGCGCCCGAAGGCCGATAGTCGCCAATTCCCAGAGTCGAAACGGTAAACGCGGTGAAGTACAGCCGCGCCCACGAGTCGGCTGGCCTGTCTTGGCTATCCACGATAGCCCCCGGCGACGCCGAAAAAACCAAGAACCAGCCGCTCACGAGCAGTACAACCCAGAGCGTGACAGCAGCAAAGGTGATCGCCGGGCCGGTTCCCGGCGGCGGCCCGCGCCGCGATCCGAGCTTGAGAGCGAATTGCCACAGCAGGTCAGCCAGGCGCTGGGTCATCGGCCCGCTGGCACGCCCTGCCCGGACAGTGGTGAGTAGAGCGTCTGACACCGTCGTGAACAACACCAGGGTTCCTGCGGCCGACAGCGCGATCGCGCGGACCGTTTCCACATCAACTCCCAGTGTGCCTGCCACCGGAAGTTGCCTCGGACTCAGTGTTTCTCCCACCACGCCACTGTTTACGGCGCTCTGCCTCACGCTGGCTGTATGCCGCCTCCCGGACGTCGTCCTCGGATTCGAACCCAGTGCCCAGCGCGCCGACCACGGACGCGCCCGCGGTAGCCATCCAACACAGCTTGATGTACTCGGTGAGGCCAGGCGAAGACCCCAAGTTATCTGCCATCACCTTGTCGGAGAGCACCAGGTGCGCAGCGAGGAAGTTCAGCATCAACAACCCTACGAACGCGATGCTCACGCCCAGGACGAGAGTGATGACGGTGGACGCGTTGAACAGCACGACATGCTGACGGTCTGCAATGTCGTCGTCGCGGAACACCCACAGATGGTGGTAGAAGATCAGCCACGTCACCATTGCAGCGACTACCCACAGCGAGATGATGATCAAGCGGTACACGCTGTGGTTTATTCCGAGTTGCCACACCATCGGATTGATGAGCCAAAAGATGCTGAAGGCCAGTGCTGCAACGACGCCTCCTCGCAATCCGAGCCATAGCCGCCATGGCCGATTGGCACGCACCATCCCGACAAGCTGGCGCCAGAGGCCCCGCGTGGCCACCACCTGTGCATCGATACCGCTGGTCTCCGGTACGACGAGCCGGAACGGACCCGGAAGATCACGGTCGGTCAGGGAAAGGCTGGGCTGGTTGGTCGGAGCGCGTCTACTGACTACCGGCACGAGCTCCTGCAGGATTTCCACCACCACCTCGGTGACTCGCCGACGCAATCTCGTCGCGCCGAAGGCCGGCAGTGACAGGACCGCGACGCTGCTCTCAATGCTCAGGTCGGCCACCAATGGCTCGTTGCCTTCGCCGCGTAGGGGCAAGTCCGTCACACAAACAGAGGCGTCCCAGCCCCGCTGTCGCGTTATCCGCTCCGCATGTTCGATCAACGTCTGATGGTCTCCCTCTGGGCCGATCGGAAGCCGTTCGCGATGCAGACGTACATCGACCGTTACCGCCCCCTTCGTTGCCTCCGCCAACAGCGCCGGCAGCACCCGAAAGAGGTGACCGGCGATCTCCGCAGGCGCAGCCTCGGGATCGCAGATTAGTGCGATCGTTCGAACAGTTGATACATCGCGTGCATTAATCTGGCTCACAGCACCATGGTTACGCTCGCCTTTTCGCGTTGCACCGGCCCAGCGGCACAACTCGGCGGCCGTCAACTTGGCCTCTGGGACGGCGCACCGTGATACGTGCGGACTGTGTCGTCAACGCCCGATTGCGGAGCGCGCACCGAAGCTGAGGCACGACATTCCTTTGACCGGCCGCGAAACTCCCCACGTCATGCGTCGATTAACACCTTGGCACCGCGGGGCGAATGGAAACCCGCGCCTTCGTCCCGCGGGGAGCAGGACATCGGCCGCTTCAGCGGCGAGCCTGGACACGTTGCAGAACATAAGAATTGACCCGAGATTCTGAAACTGAAAGGAAATGCCATGACCGCCAGAGCGTTGCTGGTGAAGCTGGAGGCCAAGCCGGGCAAGGAAAGTGCTGTCGAGGAATTCTTGACCTCGGCCCTCCCGCTCGTCGAGCAGGAACCCGGCACGGAGCCGTGGCTTGCGGTCCGGTTCGGCCCATCGACGTTCGGTATCTTCGACGCGTTCCCCGACGAGGCGGCACGCGACGCGCATCTTGGAGGGGCCGTGGGAAAGGCGCTCGCGGAGAGAGCCGATGAGCTGTTTGCCTCACCACCAGACATCAGCAGGCTCGATGTGCTGGCCAACAAGCTCTGACGAAATCGCAATGGCTACAGTCGATATGGGTCGATCTGCCGGGGTGAGCGACTCCTCCGATTTCCATCCCAGCGGGCTGGTGCGGTTACCGCGGCTGCTTTTCAGTATGGACGAATGACGCAGGAATCATTGAAAGTCGGTCTGTTGGCTCCGCCGTGGGCGGCGGTACCGCCGCCGAACTACGGGGGCACCGAGTCGGTGGTGTGCCAGCTGGCGCAGGGCTTGATCGCCGCGGGACATGAGGTGCTGCTGTACGCCACTGGCGACAGCACAGCGCCGGTCCCCATTGCTTACGGTATGGCAACTGCCGAATGGGACCGCGTCGGTCGCGGCGAGGTGGAACTGCCGCATGTCATGGGTGGCTATGAGTCATTGGCCGGCTGCGACATCATCCATGACCACACTCTGCTGGGCCCCGCGTGGGCCCTGGCGTCCGGCTACGATCGGGTCGTCACCACCTGCCACGGTCCCTTCAGCGGTGAACTGCGGGCGATCTACCGCCGCTACGGCAAGCGGTTACCTGTCGTGGCCATCTCTCGTGACCAAGCGGCCCAAGCACCCGAGATCACCGTCGACAGGATCATCCATCACGGACTCGACCCCGACGAGTACCCGCAGGGGGCAGGCAACGGCGACTATCTGTTGTTTCTGGGGCGGATGACACCGGACAAGGGTGTGCGCGAGGCCGTGCTGGCCGCGCGGGCTGCCGGCCAGCGGTTGATCATCGCAGCCAAGACCCGCGAACCTGCCGAGCGAGCCTACTTCGACAATGTGATCGTGCCGCTGCTCACCGACGATGTTCATTTCGCCGGGGAGGTCGGGGGCGACGCGAAGCTCGCGCTCATCGGTGCGGCCAAGGCGCTGCTGAACCCCATCCAATGGGCCGAGCCGTTCGGGTTGGTCATGATCGAGGCGATGGCCTGCGGCACGCCGGTGATCGCGTGCCCCCGCGGTGCCGCGCCCGAGATCGTGGACATCGGCAGCACCGGATACCTCTGCAGCGGAAACGATGAACTGGTGGCCGCGATACATCGCGTCGAGCATCTGAACCGAGACGCGTGCCGAGCCGCGATCTTGCAGCGCTTCTCGACCGATCGGATGGTCGCCGATCACCTCGCCCTATATCGGGAGATGGTCGCGCGGTGACCTTCGTCGACGGTGAAGAGTGTGCAGTGGGGGCCTGGGCCTCGGGAACCGGCCCGCCGGTGACCGGCGACAACGGTGAGGTCACGTTGCTGGAGGGTTCGACGTTCTGTATCTCGGCCGGGTCAGGCGACGTCCACCGCCACCGGCCACATGGTCTGTTCGTCGCTGACACCCGAATGTTGTCCTGCTGGCGGCTCGAAGTCGACGGGGCATCAGTGCAGAACCTGTCCACGGTCGAGGAGCCCGCCGAACCCTTCCGAGCGACGTTCGTCGGTCGCACGCCGCCGCGCCAATGGCTGGCGGACAGCACGATGCTGGTTCTGCGCGACCGGTTGATCGGCGACGGTATGCGCGAGGATGTGACCCTTCGAAACCTCGGGGCCGAACCGATCGGGGTCACCCTGACTCTGGCCGTCGATACCGACTTCGCAGATCTCTTCGTCGTGAAAGAGGGCAGGGTCCAGCCGCCCAACGGCATCGCGGTCGACATCGGCACCACGTCGATGGCTTTCACGATCGGCGGCTCGGACTACACCCGGAGCGTTCAGATCACCGCCGCCGGCGGAGACCCGATCGTCACACCCGGCAGATTCACGTTCCGTGTCGTGGTGCCGCAACGGTCGGAGTGGTCGACCTGCTTTGCCGTGGAGGCCTCCATCGGGGGCGGCCGAGTTCCGCTGCGGCACCGCTGCGGCGAGCCGGTCGATGCCAGCGCCCCCGCGCAGCGGCTCCATGCCTGGCGCCTGTCGAATTCTCGGACAGCGACCGGCGATTCGGCGTTCAACCATTCCCTCGAGGTAGGGGCCCGCGACCTTGGTTCACTTCAGATCGATGATCCGACACAGCCAGGCTCCCCGATCATCGCCGCCGGGGCGCCGTGGTTCATGGCACTGTTCGGCCGAGATTCCCTGCTGACCGGGTGGATGGCCTTGGGTCTGGACCCACGTTTGGCGGTGAACACGCTGCGCACCCTCGCCCGGCTGCAGGGGTCTCGTTCCGACCCTTTGACGGAGGAGGAGCCGGGTCGCATCTTGCACGAGGTCCGGCTCGGCGCGGAGGCCGCGATGGCATTGGGTGGAGGCACCACCTATTACGGAACCGCTGATGCGACACCGCTTTTCGTGATGCTGCTCGCAGAGCTCGATAGCTGGGGAGCGCTTCCCGACGCGGATCGGCCGTCGCTACTCGCGGCCGCCGACCGTGCCATGGCGTGGATCGTCGAGTACGGTGACGCCGACGGGGACGGTTTCGTCGAATACCGCCGACACACCGACCGTGGCCTGGTCAACCAGGGCTGGAAAGACTCTTTCGACGGCGTCAACCACGCCGACGGGCACCTGGCCTCGCCCCCGATCGCGCTGTGCGAGGTCCAGGGTTATGTGTATGCGGCGTTCGAGGCCAGGGCCTTCCTCGCCGAAGGCGACGGTGATGACATCAATGCCCGTGAGTGGCGCAGCAGAGCGGCGCGGCTGAAAGCGGCCTTCAATCGCGCCTTCTGGATGCCCGAGCAGCAAGCATTCGCGATAGCACTGGACGGCGCCAAGCATCACGTCGACTCCATCACGTCAAACATGGGGCATTGCCTGTGGACCGGCATCGTCGACGACGACAAGGCCGCTGCCGTGGCTGCGCACCTGGTAGGACCAGAGATGAACTCAGGCTTCGGGGTCCGGACGTTGGCCACCGATATGACGGCGTACAACCCGATGAGCTATCACAACGGCTCCGTATGGCCGCACGACACCGCGATCGCGATCGCAGGGCTGGCGAGGTACGGCTTCGTCGGCGAGGCTCAGCAGGTTGCGCTCGGCCTTGTCGATGCCTCCGAATTCTTCGGGGGCCGGCTGCCGGAATTGTTCTGCGGTTTCTCACGAAGTGACTTCGCGCGCCCCGTGCCCTATCCGACATCGTGTTCGCCGCAGGCCTGGGCCGCAGCGTCCCCACGCCTGGTGCTGCGCAGCCTGCTGCGCTTCCACCCCGACATCCCACACGGTCAGGTTCACCTCTGCCCCATCGTTCCCCCGCGGTTGCTGCCCGTGCATCTGGAGAACGTGCCGATCGCCGGAACACGGGTGAGCATCACTGTCGAGTCGGACGGGCGCGTCGACGTAGGAGGCCTTCCCGCGGGGGTCCGACTCGTCACAGCCCCGCCGCAGCGTGTCGATGGTGAGATGCCACGCGGTCACTGACCCGGTGACCCGGCGAGTCTCGCTGCGAGGTCGCGCACCGGCGTGTTGGTCTCTTGCGAGATTCTCCTCAGCATCGCGAACGCGCGGGAGGCATCGACGCCGAAGCGTTCCATGATCATGCCCTTCGCCTGTCCGATGACATCGCGAGAGGCCAACGCGGTCCGGAACTGGCTCGCTCGTTGTTCGCAGAAGAAGGCGAGTGCGGCGTGCTCGGCGAGCAGCGCACCGACGGCCTCCGAATCGGCATCGAAGGCACCAAGTCGAAATCCGAACAGACTCACGGTGCCGCGGGTATCACCGGACACGTCAATAGGCGAGCACAGAACGCTGCGCACGCCGGCGGTCGTCACATGCGGTGCGAACCGCGGCCAGCGCGCAGCGGTGCGCAGATCGTTGCAGCACACGGGCGATCGGGTGCTGATCGCGTCCAGGCACGGGCCATGCCCTGCCACGTGCTGAACACTGTCCAGTGAAGCGGCCAACTGTGAGCTCGCCACGACCGTACGCAGCCTTCCCCGGTCGATCACCGAGATCTTGGCGAAGTCCGCTCCGGATACCAGCTCCAACGACGAAACGACCAGTCGGCCGAGCGCCTCCTCGATGTCGGCACCGGCGGCCAGCGCGGCCGCCAGTCCCGGTCCGCTCGACTGGACCGGCCCATCGCGGCGTGTGCGCCGAACTGGCCAGAGATCAGCGATACCGACTACCGCGACCACGGCGAGGCCGTTGCGTGGTCGGTATCGCGAATCGTCGAAAAGACATGGGAAACACCAAACTGCGATCTGATCATCAAGCCCCCGGGGTTGCGCTGTCCGTCGCTGCGTTTCACGACAATGCCTGCCGAATAGACGGCAGGCACCGACCCGGCAGATCAACAAATCGGACACGCCATGGACCTATGGAGCCACCTATGGGCAAACGCACACGGCATACAGGTTTCACGCACAGCTGTGCAGGATCGTGCCGACCTGGCAGACGCCGCGGCTCACGGACTATCAGCGCAGAAGCCTGGCCTCTCCGACGGTCGAGAAGATCTCGAATCGCTCGATCAGACCCGCAGCAGCGAGCGCCTTTGCGACCGGGCCGGTCGGCGACACGACAAGGCAGAACGACGTGTCGGACTCTCCGGCCAACGCCGAAGCGCCGGCGAGGGCTTCGACGAACGCGCTGTCGACCGACGTGGCGCGTGACAATTCGAGCACCAACTGTGCTGGTTCTCGTGCCAGTTCGTCGGCGACCAGGCGGCCCAGCAACGAGGGTTTGTCACCGTCGACGTTCCCGGACGCAGAGACAATGCTCATGCCGTCGGGAAACCGTCGCACGCTGAAGGAGCGCCCGTCCTGCTGGCCGTCGGGTTCGTTCTCGCTCACTCCGTCGCCTCCCATATGCCTCCATCGACGATCCAATCAGGCCGCGTGGCTATCCGATATCCGCAGACCGCCCCGGCGCTGACCGATTTGCGCTGGCTAGAGTTCAGGATCGCGGCGCTCTGGGCTCAGGGCTAGGGAGTCTGTTGCGTCGTCATCGACTCGTCACCGCTGAGAGTGCGCGTCCGTCGCCTGTGGATTCGCCGCCGCCTGTGGACTCGCCGCGGAGACGTCAGGGATGCCGCCAGTGATCAGCGTGCCGAACGGCCACGGGTCCAGACGGCAATTGCGCGGAAGCGCGGCCCTTGGACACTGTCATCCGCGGGCTCCGCAAATGCCGGCGGTCCCGAGGAGTTCTGCGTTCAGCCCATTCCATCGAAAAATGTTGTTTAACAACACTTTCGAGATTCGCCGATAATCGCCTCTGGCGTTTGGCGCCTCAATGTGAGGGTACGCAGCAATACGCCGCTGCCCAGAGTGGTGGAGTATAATCAGGTGCCCGGCACGGAGGGAGGTGGGCGGCGCCGGCCGTCGCCGTTCCGCGGCGTGTGTTCGAGCGGTAGGGATGAGCGGCCGCCCATATCGACATGAATGCCCATTCGGCGGTAGCTGACGATTCCGAAGCAGCAGGCCTGGCCGCGCTGGCTCGGCTCAATTTCTCTTCGCTGGATCCAGCGGAGATCTTGAAGACGGCGGCGGACGGCGCCGAAACCCTGTGCCCGTGCCGGTTGGAGGCAAGCTATCGCGCTGGCGACGGCTCGATGACGCTGTGCCCACCTACACAATCCGAGCGCCCGGAGTTGACAGAGACACTCCTGCAGTTGGGCTGGAAAGGGCGGATCGAGTTCGCACATCGTGACTGGGGACAGGCGTTTCCGCTGGTTCACCGGGATGTGGTTCATGGATGCCTCGTGCTTGGCGCTGCCGCCGAGCCCACAACCAATCACTTGTTGTTGCTGGACGTCCTCGCCCAACGGGCAGGTGCTGCCCTGGCCTGCGCTGAACTGCACCTGCGCGACGTACGCCGGGCTCGCGAACTCGAGGACGCCAATGAGGAGCTGGCCGACGCGGTGCGCCGGTTGAACGCCCGCACGCGCGCGCATGAGTTGCTGGAGGCGGCCCTCGCCGCGGGTACAGGCGCAGAAGGGGTCGCTGAGGCGCTCCACCGGTTGACGGGGTGTTCGGTCAGCGTCGAAGACAAATTCGGCAACCTTCTCGCGTGGTCCGGACCCGGGCGACCGCTGCGCTACCCGAAACCTCGGGCCAGTGAGCGAGACCAGCTTCTGCGCATGTTGTCCGCACAGCCGGGGCCCCTGTACGCGGGGAACCGCATAAGTGTCCTGATACGACCGCACGCCGAGATTCTCGGTGTCGTGGCGCTTGTCGACACCGGCGACGCAGTCGACGAGGACCAGCTGTTCGCCCTCCGATATGGCACTATCGCGCTGGGGCTAGAGCTTTCGCACAGGCGGAGCCTCGCTGAGATGCAGTTGAATCTGCGGCGGGAGCTGGTCGACGACCTGCTCGCGGGCACCGACGCGAACGGGGCCTACGCGCGCGCAGAGGCGATGGGCTACGACCTACGCCGTCCGCATTACGTCGTGGTCATCCATTCCGGGCGCGGCGCCGCCAAGAGCGATATCCGCGCCGTGAGCCGTGCCGCAGCGAACCTGCACATCGACCATCTGGTGGGCCAACAGGAGGGTCTCGTTGTCGTACTCGTCGTCGGCCATCCGGGTGTCAGCGCCCTGCACAAGGAGGTCAGCCGCCAACTCGGCCACCCGGCGAGTGCCATCGGCATCGGGTCGCTCTGCGAGGTGCCCGAAGACTTTCCGCAGTCGTTCCTCAGAGCTCGTCGCGCCGCGAACGTTCGGCTGAACTCGGCAAATCCTCACGGCGCGTCGGATTACGATGATCTCGGCTTCTATCACCTGGTGGATGCGGCGCATTCCGCCCGTGTCGCGGACGAGTACGTGCGCCAATGGCTGGGTCCGCTGATCGACTACGACGCCCACAGAAGCTCCGACCTGGTTCACACCTTGATCTACTACCTCGAATGCGGCGGCAACTACGATGAATCTGCGGCCGCGCTGCATATTCACCGAAGCACGTTGCGGTATCGGCTCGGCCGGATCGCGGACCTTACGGGTTTGGACCTCCGCGATGTCGATACCCGTTTCAATCTGCATGCCGCGACGCGAGTGTGGCGCTTCCTCACCCCGGACCGCCTTGAGGATCAGCACGCGGACTGACCGGGGCCGACCTGCATTCCGTGGTGTTCTTCGACCTGGAAGGCCTAAGGAGAGGGACCAGATTGCGCCTGCCGGTCCGTTTCGCTCGCGCCGGCGACGGTGCCAACGTTGACCTCCAGCCTGCGTACGCGGGCCACGATCCGTGGAACGGAGGTAACGAATGACCCATCCGTCGGGTATTCCGTTGTTCCAGCGCTTCTTTCGGACGGTCGCGCGCATCGACATCGACAAGAACGATGTCCGTCGCTTCCATGCGTTCGTCGATGAGTTGATCGATGACATTGCGCTCACCGGGCGCAACTCGGCGAGGTGGAACGGCCGCGACATCGTTGTAGCGCAGGATCTTCCGATAACGAAAGGGCTCCAAGAACGGATGCGAGAATTCGACAAGCTGGAGGAAGCCGAGGAGATCCGTGAGCTGCTACGCCGGGTGGTGCGTCAACCACCCGGTGACATCGCGTTCTCTGAGGATGCCGAGCAGCTGCTGCCGGAACTGTTCGGCGGGTTGGGTGTCGCGCTCGCGCGTTCGTTGCGCGTGGTGGACGCGACGGTGTCGAACCCGTCGAGTGAGCATTGGAACCGGGTGTTCACCATATTCCGACTGGTGTTCTGATGCCGACGGCCCGCGCGTCTGTGGCGACTTACCCCAGCGCATGGAATCGGGGGGCCGGAAATGGTCCCGACAGTGCGAGGCGTTCGACCGCACCGGCGAGGCATTCTTTCAATGCAACCGGTGAAGGACGGAAAGGGGAAACAACATGACGTTGTCGATGCATCGATCAGATGGCCGGACACAGATATGGCATCCATTCCGCGAATTCGAGAATCTGTACATCGAGATGGACAGGCTGGCGCAGTCGATGTTCGGTGGACGGGAAGGTGACGGCGTCTGGTCGCCAGCCGCCGACATCATCGAGACCGATAGCGCGTACATCCTTGAGATCGAGCTCCCAGGCGTGCGCCGCGAAGACGTCGATGTCTCGCTGAAAGGCAACGAGCTCGTGGTTACCGGGGAGGTGAAGGAACGCAAGCGTGAGGGCCTGTTCCGTCGGCGCACCCGGCGGGTCGGTGAGTTCGAGTTCCGCGTCACGTTGCCCGGCATTCTGCGGACCGGCGAGATCGAGGCGTCGTTGGCATATGGCGTATTGAAGGTTTACGTGCCCAAGGCGGAGAGCACGACGTCGAACAAGATCACAGTGAACGAGTCCGACAACGGATCACGCTGAGCGCTGGTTCCGGGTCCTGGACTACAATTCCTCGACCACTCCGTCGCCGTAGTTCCGCTCGCAGCGCCCCGACTTCAACGCGTCGGCATGCGTTCGGTACACCACTGCCGTTCTCGATGCCGCCTCTTGTGAACTTGTCACTCCACTATCCCGCCCCTCGGAAAGCCCCGCTTGTCTTTGCTCGGCAACACACCCGGCTATTCCACAGCAGTGACTTCCTTTACGTCGTCGTCATGACCGTAGACAGGTCGCACATGTGCATGGCCACGCAGTAGAAAGCAGATCGATCCAACCGTGTGATATCCGGTCACCGCACTGAACTCATCCGCATCCCGCCAGCCCGATGGACGCGCTTGCACGAGGGCCGGGTCGTCCGCTCGAAGGACCGCGCAGATCAGTTTGTGCAATCGGGGTTCTGTCCCGGCGTTTTCGAAGCCGGGATCACGTTGGTAGGGAAGGCGGTGGGCATTTGTTGACGAGCGCGAAGTACCGGTCGCGCCTAGCACGCTGGGAGCAAGGATGACCGAGTTAGCGTCCGACCAGGAAGCTGAGATTCGGACAACTGATGTCGACGAGGCAACCGATGCTCTGGGTCGTTTCTATGTGGCCGCCGAGTTGGCTCCGGCCGATACCACCGCGATGGACATGCAGATGAAGGCGCTGCAGCTTCCTATGGTGACCGTCGGCCATGTTGGCTTCGGCGTGGATATCGAGATTCGGGCTGACGACGTCACCGCCTACTACATCGATGCACCGCTGACCGGCTCGGCGGTGAATCGCTGGCGTGACGGCGAGTGTGTCCTCACGACGATGGGGGCCGTCGCCATATTCACACCGGGCACGCCGTGCCTGCTCGACTGGTCCGCCGACTGCGAGCAGGTCTGTGTCAAGGTATCCGAACCACAGATGCGATGGCAGCTGGAGGCAATGCTCAATCAGCAAGTACGCAAACGAATTACGTTCGATCGGCAGCTCGATCTGCATTCCGGCGCCGCAATCGATTGGTATTACCTGGTGCGGCTCTTGGCGCGGCATACTTGGCAGCCCGGGGGGCTTCTGAACCACCCGCTCGCCGTGGGAAACCTACAACTTCTTCTGATACAGGGTCTCTTGCAGATGCAGCCCCACAGCTTCTCCGATGCGCTGGCAGGACGCGAAGTCCTGGCCAGTGCAGCAGAGGCGAAGCGGGCGATCGACCTGATGCATGCTCATCCACAAAAGCTCTGGAGCACAGCAGAACTGGCGCGAGCGACCGGGGTCAGTGCGCGAGCCCTGCAGCGGGCGTTCGAGAGGTCCGGTCATCCCTCCCCGATGGTGTACCTGCGGCAACTTCGATTGCACCATGTCCGTGCAGAACTGGCCGCTCACTCTCCGAGCTCGATCACGGTGACGATGGTCGCAGGCCGATGGGGATTCCTGCATCTGGGCCGGTTCGCCAGTCAGTATCGTCAGCTTTTCGGGGAAAACCCCTCGGAGACGCTTCGGTCCGGCGGCCAGCCGGCCCGCTCCGTACCGTCTTCCTGACCCGCGAGCCGATTCAGTGTCAGTCTGCCGATCGCTTTCCGACCACGTCCCCGATCTCGCGTTCTCAATCAATGTCACGGTGCCGGTCGAGCAACCGCCGAACCATAGCGACCAGCGCCGTCGACAGGCAATCACGACCACCCACAGCGGCACCGCGACGCGGACGGCCTCAATCACGGATTTGGAGGGCCGACGGCGGTCTAACAGGCGCGCCCTTGTCGTCTACCCAGACGTCGATCTGGTCACCTACTGTGACCAGACCTTTCACGATGAGAGAATCGGTGTGCTCGACACCCCCCGAATGCCGTCCTGGGGCCGAACGCGGATGGCTGATCTGCGCACATGCTCAGTGCCGTCCTGCCGTGGTGGTGGGTGAACAACGGCACACACAGCATTGAGCGGATGGGTGTGATGACGACGGCCGTCTCACTGAAGGCGGGCCAACGCGTCTCGCGCATCAGGTCGTCAACTCGGCGCGTTTGACTTTGCCACGCTCCATCTAAACTCGGTCCCTGCCGATAGCGCTGCTGCAGCTTGTTCAAACACCGAAGGTGGTTCTGACCACATTCTGGCGATCTGGAGCCCACGTCACCAGCGCCCCCAGAGTCAGAACCGTGAGCACCATTCGTCCTGGCAAGGCGAAACCTCAGCCTCCCCGCTGATTTCGAGCCGGCGGTAGGGAAGTTGACCTAACCGCGCTGGGCGCGAGCCCGGGCAATGCGAGGTGGCCACCGAGGCCGTACCAAGCGGTCACAGCGTCATCGCATGCGCTGGTGGGCACTCACCCCGACGCAGTATCAGGAATTGATCCGCCAGCCACACCAACGCCGGACCGTTCGGGTCTACGCCGGGGAGCAGGTCGAGCATCGTGTACGCATCGCCGACGCATCGCGCGAGAAAGTCACGTTCCTTCTTCTCGAGTCCAGCCTGTGTCGTCATGATGAGATTCCTTCCCGCGGTGGTCGTCGAGGCGGTGAGCCCGCCCCGCTGAAACCCTGCCTCAATGTCGGGGCCACAGTCGTCGGCCCGTGGTGCCAGGAAGTAGCGTTGGAATTGTCCCTGGCAGTCAGTTGAAAATGGCTTCGTGCCGCCAGAAGAATGCCGGCCGTGAACAACATTGACAAGAACAACGCCACGTGAAGGACAACCACGCCGATGATCGGCGTCATGAGGGTCGCGATGTTGTCGACACTTGATCGGGTACGTTCGGCGGATGACTTCGGGCGTTCCCAGAGTTCGTGATCAAGGATCAACCAGGTGACCATTGCCCCGATCGACAGCACCGTGGTGGCGCTCATTTGCCAAGGTCCCATCGTGTCGGCATATTGCCAAATGGTGTCGGTCGCGAGCCCCAGCGCGCCAGAGCCCAAGGCCACCACGGGCACCTTCGAGAGTCCAACCACCAACCACCATGGCCGATCGCACGCACCATGCCGGCAGCAGGCGAAGGCGCCGAAGGCCTTTCGGGCCGAAGTGCCGGACTCTTTAGCGCGTCTCTGTAGACGGAAGTCGTTGAAGCACTCTGTGGCAGAATGACGACGTCAGCGTTTTTCTAAAGGGGCGCAACGAATTCGATGACCTCAGTGAACGACACTTGTTCGTCACGCAGATGCGGCTCGATCTGAACGGAAGTTCCCCACCGCACTGGTGAAATCCGACGGTCCGCGAGTTCGGCCAGCAGCCAATCGGCTGTGCGCTCGGCCAATCGCGCCGGCACCCCAGTAGTCGCTACCGTCGCACGGGCGATGTGGTCGGGGGCCTGTCGGTATCAGGTGAGACGACGGGCACGTCAACCGAGATGCCTCCGGCGTAGGCGAACTCGAATGTGAACGTGTAACTCATCGCGTAGCTGATCGGTTCGTTCAGTACCACGGTTGCAGCGGCGGCATTGACGGGTTTGACCGTCGCGAGCGCGTCCGCCTGGGTACGGTCCGGGCTGTCGATGATCAGTACGCCGCCTTCTGGTATCGCGGTGTATCCGACAAGTACGACTTCACCGATGGCGGAGGTGACGGCGACGAGCGTGTCGGCGGTTACCCATGACTGGTTTGTGACCACGAGCGCCAGGTCGGCACTTCTGCCCGGCGGCGCCGCGTAGCCGGACAGCTCCGCGCGGATTCGGATGTTTCGCAGCGCGATGTCGTTGAGATCTGCCGTGGACCCGTTGACCGCCGGTTGCATGACAGCCGTTTGGGACTGTTGTCCGGCGCCGCACCCGTTCAGCGTGGCGGCTGTGATCAGCGCGTTGACGGCTACGAAGACTCGGGCGCGTGCGCTTCGCGAGTTCAACTCCACACGGTTACACTTTCTCGCCCGGAGCGATCCGGGAATCGCCCAGCGGGCCCATAACGAGGGCCGCTTCTCGATCCCCGAGGCCGAAGAGTACGGCGCTAGATCCGGGCAGTATGAAGCGGCGGTTACACATGTGTCCATTTACATCGGCTTGGAGTCGTCATGGCAACCAAGGCATTGTTCGTGTGGATCGAGGCCAAGCCCGGCGATGGAGACAGGGTCGAGGACTTCTTGGTGTGGGTGCGGTTGCTTGTCGAGAAGGAGTCCGGCACCAGAACATGGTTGGCTGTGCGGCTCGACGCGTCACGATTCGGAATTCTCGGGGCTTTCGCCGACGACGCAGCGCTGGAAGCCCATTTGGCGGGACCAATCGGCAAAGAACTCACTGAGAAGGCTGTACTGTTCGCCTCCCCGCCCCAAATTGTCAAACTCGATGTTCTCACCGAGAAGTGTTGATCGACGCTCAGCTTCCCTTGGCTCGATGATCACATTTCCGTGCCGCCTGGCTTCGTTTTGGGTTGTTTATTCCGGTCCTCACTCCGCTCGGTCTTGGAGACGCTGTGTTCCATCACGGCGACATGGCCCCTCGCAGAGGGCGCCCTATCGGCCCGTGCAGATCCGCGCTCGATTGCAGCACCGACGAGCAGCGTTCGAAGCTGGACGCGTGCGCGACTCAGCCGGGACCTCACGGTGCCGACAGGTGTTTGCATGATCTCGGCAATCTCCTTGTAGCGGAGACCCTCCACGTAGGCGTAGTGGACGGCCATCCGAAAGCTCTCCGGCAGCGCCATCAGGGCTTCCACCACTTCGTTGTCCGGCAATGCTGCCAGAACTTCGGCCTCCGCCGAGCGCAACTCTGATCGTGAGTGCCGGTATACGCCGGCGATTTGCGAATCGGTCAGTCGATCGCAGAGACACTCCGCCGCCTGCCGCTGCGCCCTGCGGTACGAACTGATCCATGTGTTGGTCATCATCCGAAACAGCCACGCCTTGAGGTTGGTTCCTCTCTGGAAGGAGTGGAAACCCGCATAGCCTTTCAACATCGTTTCCTGGAGCAGATCCTCGGCGTCTACGCGGTTGCGGGTCATTCTCAGCGCGCCGGCATAGAGGGCGTCGAGCAGCGGCATCGCGTCACGCTCGAACCGGGCCGATAGCTGGGCATCGGTCTCAGATGACCAGTTGACAGCGCTGCCGAACGGTGGAAAGCCGCATGCACGCTGGTCGACGACGTCGCCGCCGCGCGACGCCTCGATCGCTGGATTTCGTCGGTGGGCCCCGCGGCGGACTGGTCGCTTCGGCGGGACGGATGCCATGCCGCGGGCCTCGACGCGTCCTTTCGCGCGAGGCGCCAGATTTGTTACCGTACAGGCTCGTTCGATACCCATCGCGGCATTCCCTTCCAGTAGTGGTTGTCGCAACGCATGTGCTCGGGGGATTAGATTGCCGATCAGACCCGGATACTGCGACGTCCCGCTAGGCCCAAACGAGGTTTTCGAAGTGGCCCGCTGAGGTCAAGGACCACGGATTCGCCGTCCGGCCACGGCCCTCGGTACCGAAGGCAGGTATCTGAGCCGGCGGGCGCTGCCCCGCGATGCCCAACTGACGACGGACCGTTCGCGCCGCTGGGCCGACGCCACGCCGGTCGGCGGGGGGCAGCATGGCGGCCATGAACCAGACCCTTGAAGTGCCAGTCCCGCGCGGTGCCACCCAGGACAAGACCGGCATTGCCGTCGGTACCGGTCTCGTCGACGTAGACGTCTATATCGACTTTCAATGTCCCTTCTGCAGACAATTCGAGCTGGCTTCCGGCGACGCCATCGACCTGCTGCTGGAGCGGCAGATGATCCGGTTGGTGCGTCATCCGATGAATTTTCTGGACACCGCATCGACGACCCGCTATTCCTCCCGTGCGGCCGCGGCGGCCGCAGCAGCGTCGGACGCGAGACGATTCCACGCGTACGCGCACACCCTGTTCGAAAACCAGCCGCCCGAGGGCGGTCCGGGCCTCTCAGATGACCAGCTCATCGCTCTCGGACAGGCCATCGGCATCACGGATCCCTTGTTCGCCCTTGAGGTCAAGGAGGGCAGATACCTTTCCTGGCCCAGCTTCGTGACGGAGCGTGCATTCGCTCGCGGCATCGGCGGCACACCCAGCGTCTTCGTGCAGGGGAAACCGATACCGGCCCGGCCGGATCTGATCGTGGCGGCCGTCGAACTGTTGGTGGGTTGAAGTCACGGCCCCGCGGCACTCGGTGTCAGCGCTTTTGGGTCGGATTGATGATGCCACCTTTACTGAAACCACCGCGGCCCCGACGTCGACGACTTCACCGAGGTTCTCGTTGCCGAGAATCCTGCCAGTCTTTCGGGCTGGCGTTCGGCCCTGAAGATTCAGACGCGCCGCCCGCTTTCGCGCTCGCGGGGTCATGCGCGGTATGTGATGTCGCGTGCACAATCGAGACGTTCGAAAGGACGGTCGAACATGAACCCCACTCGCTCTCTGCCGTTGCCATCCGGCGAGAAGATCGCAATCCTCGGCCAGGGAGCCTGGCATTTTGCCGAGAGCCCCGGGCTGCGAGCCGAGGGGGTCGCCTCGATCCGGCTCGGTATCGACCTGGGAATGACGGTGATCGACACCGCCGAGATGTACGGCAACGGCGCGGCGGAAGCCTTGGTCGGCGAGGCGATCGCCGGACGGCGCAGCACAGTATTCCTTGTCGACAAAGTACTCCCGCACCACGCGACCCGCGAAGGCACCCGTCGTGCTTGCCGGGCAAGCCTGGACCGGCTCGGCGTTGACTACCTTGATCTCTGCCTTCTGCACTGGCGGGGCGGTATCCCGCTGGCCGAAACGATCCAGGGTTTCGCCGACTTGGAGGCGCGTATGATCCGCCACTGGGGCGTGAGCAATTTCGACATCGACGACATGATCGAGCTGCCGGGCACCGCCGGCGGTGATGGAGTTCAAACGAATCAGATCCTCTACAACCTGACCCGCCGCGGCCCGGAGTACGCGCTGCTATCGTGGCTGGCTCGACATGAGATACCGACCATGGCTTACTCACCGATCGAGCAGGGCCGACTGCTCGAGCACCGGGCGCTGCAGCTGGTTGCGCGACGACACGACGTTACTGCTGCACAGGTCGCGCTGGCGTGGGTGCTTCGACGCGGCAGGGTCATCGCGATCCCACGCGCCCGAACACCCTCCCACGTTCGGCAGAACGCCGCCGCTCGAGATATCGAGCTGACCCACCAGGACCTCCTTGACCTCGACCGAGCGTTCCCGCCGCCTACTGCGCCGCGCCCGCTCGAGGTTCTGTGAGCGATACGCGCCTCTAATACCCCTCAGCCGTCCCATCCCGTCCGTGGCGCCGCCGTTGCTCGCACTTCCGCGAGTTTGGTACCCGAAGCCCTCGCGGGTGTTTGGGCGACTTCAAACGTTCTGTGCTGCAAACACTGTCGTGATCTACGGGGTCCCGGCGCTCAATTCCGCTGAGGCGAGTAACTCCACGTCTTCCCGTGCACGCGGTACCCCGGTGATGCGGACGATCCGGGTCGCCAGGTGCAAGTTCAGTCTGTCCTCGACGTCCTGCAGGTCGCGCCCCGAGATGTCGCGAATGCGGCCAAGCCGATAGCGCAGAGTGCTTCTGTGAATGGTGAGCGACTCCGCCGCAGCGTCGTAGTTTCCCCCGCAATCCAGATAGTGGGTGAGCGTCACGACCAGATCGGCGTTCTTCCTCCGGTCGTAGCTGAGCAGCGCTCCCAACCACTCCATCACGAAGTCGTGGACCTCCGGCCTGTCGCTGGCGCGGTCAAGGATTCGGTACAGGCCGAGGTCCTCGAAGCGTCGGCCACCGTAAGGTGATATCGATTCCGTCTGGACCTGAAGCGCGCGTTGCGCTTCAGCGAATGACCGCGGCAACTCCGATGGCGTGGCGGCCGCCGAGCCGATACCGACCGAACCGCATTCGGAAGTGACATCGGCCGCTATGGCACGGTAGAGAGAGGACGGTTCGGGCACACCGTCTGTGAGCAAGACCGTCATCGTCGGTCTTCGCACAGCGAGGCAGTGCATTCGGGCGTTGGCGGCCCATCGCCGCGCGGCAGCGGCGATTGCATCGCCGGGAACCTGGGGCTGCCAGAGCAGGACCGTGACGGTGTGTGGCACGCGGAGATTGTGCCCGAGTGCTTCGGCGCGTAGGTATGCGCTCGCGTTGTCGGTGCCGGCCAACAAATCCTCAACCAAGTCCCGCCGTAGCCGCAGCTCGGTTTCGGCCAAGACGCGCTGGTGGGCGAACTCGAGCGCCATCACGGTCGCAGCATGTTCCAACGCGACGATGTCGAGACGATCGGCGTCTCCTTTTGGATCATGTAGGAGCACAACGCCAAGAATGTTCGCCTTCTGCCGGATGAGCCAGAAGATCTGATTCCCATCGCGCTGGGTTGTGCCCTGCGCCGCGGCACGGCGGAGTGCCTCTTCGCGGTTGTCGCCGCCGACCGGCCGGTGCGGATCTGGATTCACTCCACCGGACCACGCCCGCGGATTGCCGAACACGTCCTCGACGATGACGTTCAAAGACGTGAGCTCCCGAAGCGCATCGGCGATTCCCTGCACGCCCGAGCCCGAGCCGGACACCGCCGTCAGGGTTGCGTGTATCGTATCCTGCCGCGTGAGCTCGGAAATGTTGTCGGACAGGCGTTGTATGGCACGCTCACGTTCCTCGATGAGTGCGCGCTCCTTGTCGAGAAGGTCGGCGTTGGTCATAGCCGCGGCGGTTTGTTGGGCCAGTGCCCGAAGTAGAAACAGTTCATCGTGGGAGGGAGGGGCCACAGCCTGGATGACCAGCGCACCCTTGCTGCCTTCCACCGTTTGCAGGCCGATCGCATATCGCAGCCGACCATCTGGCAGGTCGATGGGCAGATCTTCGCCCAGGTTTGCGGTGACGAGAGAATCCAAGCGCCGGTCAAGCTTGCGGTCGGGATCACGGCCGTCGACCAGCGCCCCACTCACAACCCGATACGTCGCCTCGGTGTGAAACGCGCCAAGGGATGAGACCGCGTTGGCGGCCATCTCGAGTATCGAATCGGCGCCACGGCCGTCGAACATCAACGCCGACAGGATGAGGACACCGTAGAGGTTCGACAGCTGGGCGCGGGCGTCCCCCGATGAGCTATGCGCGATCCGCCTGGAGGGGTATTCAGGGGCATCGTGTGCCAACGTCAAATGCCCCGCCCCCAGCCCGTGGTCGAACCGTGATTGTCGAGGCAAATATTGCACACAACAGAACCGGCCTTCTTCGGCCTGTCGGGACAGTTCTAGGCAAGAATTGTGACACCACAGCTTGAAGTGCCGGACCATGCGGCCGGCTCCGTCAGGCTGCCGACGCGTGACGGGTCGTGTCCATCCGTCTGTCAAGCCGATCAAACTGCCCCATAGTCGCGGCGTACGACGCTGGCCTGGACCGCGAGTGGAAGAGGTTCCTCGACCTGTGGTACGTCCCCCTGCGCTTCCCGGTGCACGGGCTGCAGATGCTGGCCGCCTACGTCGCGCAGATGGCGCCTTCGTCCAGAATCACCAACTGCGCCTCCTTTCAGACAGGCGATGAAATGCGTCGCGTCCAGCGGATCGCTTACCGCACTGTGCAATTGGCCGGTCCGCCGATCGACGACGACGCCGCTGCGCGGCAGCAGGCGGTGTGGGAGGAAGCTGCCGCGTTCCAGCCGCTGCGTGAACTGATCGAACGTGCGTTGGTCTGCTGTGACTGGGGCGAGTCCTTTGTCGTGACGAACGCGGTCATCAAGCCCCGGTTCGACCGCCTCGTCAACCAGGACATCGCCGGCACGCTCGCGACGGCGAACGGTGACCCGATCCTGACGAGCATCCGCTTCTCGCTCGACGAGGATGCGCGCTGGCACCGGGAGTGGACCGCGGCGCTGATGCGGCACGTCGTCGATGGCAACACCGCCAACGCCGACGTGGTGTCTGGCTGGATCGAGAAGTGGACTCCGCTGGCCTCCGAGGCGCTCGAGTCCCTCGCCGGCGTCACCGCGGAGGCGCCGGTACCTTCTGACCCCCGCGCGGTCGCCGCGCGCATCACCGAAGAGGTGTCGGTCGAGTTGAGTGCGGCGCACGAGTAGTGACGGGCCTGCCAGCGCCCACCTCAGCCTGGCGTCGATCACCGCAGCTTCGGCGACGGTGAGGCGACCGTGGGTGTTGGACGGCATCCTTTGCGCTGACAGGACCAATACCGATCGACATTTCCGGCTCGTCGGGAGCACGCGCTCGCCGAATTTGCTTGCCAGTCTTGTTGTTCGGAGGTCACCGGCAGCCAGTGCTCACACCCACAGGCGGCCCGGGCCTTCGACCCAGCAACCCTCGGCACAAAGGAGTGACCATGGCTTTGATGCGATTCGATCCGTTCCGCGAACTAGACCGGTTGGCTGAGCAGGCGTTGGCCGGCGCACGCACTGCACACACACTGCCTATGGAGGCGTTTCGGCGCGGCGACCAATTCATCGTCGCTCTCGATGTGCCGGGCATAAAGGGCGAAGACATCGATGTCACCGTGGAGCGCAACGTCATCGAGATCAGCGCGCGGCGCCGACCGCTGCGCCAGGACGGCGATGAACTGATCGTCGACGAGCGACCCCAGGGCGAGTTCCGTCGCCAACTGTTCCTGGGCGACAACCTCGATCCGAACAAGCTGAGTGCGGCATGCGATGGCGGCGTACTGACGCTGACCGTCCCGGTCTCAGAAGAAAGCAAGCCCCGCAAGGTGCAGATTGGTACCGCCAACCAGGATCAGCAACCCATAAAGGCCCAATCAGCACCACAAACCGTCGATGTGTAGGAGCAGCAATGGCTGAGCATTCGACAGTGGCAACTTCGGCAGTGCGGCCCAACGAACCCGCTCGCCAGGTGATCGCCACCTTCGACAACTACGCCGACGCCGAGCGCGCGGTGGATTACCTTTCGGATCAACGGTTCGAAGTGAACCGGTTGGCGATCGTGGGCCGCGATCTGGAGTACGTCGAGCAGATCCTTGGCCGGCTGAATTACGGCGGGGCTGCTCTGCGCGGTGCCGGCTCCGGTGCCCTGGTCGGCGCGCTGATCGGCTGGATCTTCGGGCTGTTCAGCTGGATCGAGCCGATCATCTCGGCCCTGATGCTCGCCGGGTACGGCCTTGTTTTCGGCGCTGTGTTGGGCGCCCTGATGGGCCTGCTGCTCCACCTGATGCAAGGCGGTCGGCGCGACTTCCGCTCCGTGAGGGCGCAGGTGCCCAGGTACTACGACCTCGTCGCCGACGTGGAGGTGGCTGACCGCGCCCTGCAATTGCTCACCAGCAACAACCGAAAGGACTAGAACATGGCCACAGCGGTAGGCATTGACCTGGGGACAACCAATTCGGTAATCGCTGCCTGGCAGGGCGGGGAACCTGTCGTGATCCCCAACGCCGAAGGTGCGCGCACGACACCGTCGGTGGTGGCGTTCACGGAGAGCGGCGAGCGCTTGGTCGGGCAGTTGGCGAGACGCCAGTCGATCATGAATCCGAAGGGCACCATTTCTTCGGCGAAGCGATTCATCGGCCGCCGCTTCGACGAGATTTCGGAAGAGGCCAAGGCGGTCAGCTTCGATGTTGTCGAGGGCGAGGGGGGCGCCGCCCGGTTCGAAGTGCGCGGAAAGAAGTACTCGCCTGAGGAGATCAGCGCGCAGGTGCTGCGCAAACTCGTCGACGACGCCAGCAAGTTCGTGGGTGAGCGGGTGAAGGAAGCGGTGATCACCGTTCCGGCGTATTTCAACGACGCCCAACGCAACGCCACGAAGGATGCCGGCCGAATCGCAGGGCTGGAGGTGTTGCGCATCATCAACGAGCCCACTGCTGCAGCTCTGGCCTACGGGATGGACAAGAAGGGGCACGAGACGGTGCTCGTCTTCGACCTCGGCGGCGGCACTTTCGATGTGAGCCTGCTCGACGTGGGTGACGGGGTGGTCGAGGTGCGTGCCACGTCCGGTGATTCGCACTTAGGTGGTGACGACTTCGATCGCCGGCTCGTAGATTACCTCGCCGACGAGTTCCAGCATGCAGAGAACATCGACCTGCGCAAGGATCCCCAGGCGCTGCAGCGGCTATTCGAGGCTGCCGAAAAGGCCAAGGTCGAATTGTCGTCGGTGGCGCAGACACAGGTCAATCTGCCGTTCATCACCGCCGACGCCGGCGGACCGAAGCATCTGACCACCACGATCATGCGATCGAAGTTCGAGGACCTCACCGCGGACCTGGTCGAGCGCACGATGGGCCCGGTCAAGCAGGCGATGAGTGACGCCAAGGTCAGCGCCAACGACATCGATGAGGTGATCCTGGTCGGCGGCTCCACTCGGATCCCCGCTGTCCAGGCCCTGGTCCGTCGGCTCACCGGCGGCAAAGACCCCAATATGAGCGTGAACCCCGACGAAGTCGTCGCACTCGGCGCCGCAATCCAGGCCGGTGTGCTCAAGGGTGAGGTATCCGACGTTCTCCTGCTCGACGTCACCCCGTTGTCGCTGGGCGTGGAAACCGCAGGCGGGCTGATGACCAAGATCATCGAGCGCAACACCACCATCCCGGCACGCCGAAGCGAGGTGTTCACTACCGCGGCAGACAACCAGCCCGCTGTGGACATCGTTGTGCTGCAAGGGGAGCGGGAGCTGGCGAGGGACAACCGGGTGCTGGGTCGGTTCAAGTTGGACAACATCCGCCCGGCGCCGAGGGGTGAACCGCAGATCGAGGTCGTCTTCGACATCGATGCCAACGGCATCCTGCACGTCACCGCGCGCGACAAGGACACCGGCGCCGAGCAGGGAATCACCATCAGCGAGCAGTCCAACCTCGACACGAGCGAGGTGGAGCGGATGCTCGCCGAGGCCGAGGCCAACCGCCGCCAGGACGAGGAACTCCGCAGGACTGTCGAGGCGCGCAACGCACTCGACTCGGCGGCCTATCAGGTGGAGCGCCGGCTTGCAGAACTCGGCGACTCGGCGGCGTCGCACGATCGCGCACGGGCCGAGATGCTGATCTCCGACGCGCGACAAGCCATCAAGGAGGACGCGCCGATGGACAGGGTGCAGTCGATGACGTCCGAGTTGCAGCAGGTGCTCTATGGGTTGCAGCCCGAACCGTCCGGCGGCGGCAACAGCAACGGGGCTGGGCAGCCGACCGGCAATGGCCAGGGTTCTCCCGTCGGTGATGACGACGTGGTCGACGCCGAGTTCGACCGAGGCTGAGCCGCCATGGTCAGCCCCGCGGAGCATTCGAAGACCGAGGATCGGGTCGACCAGAGACCGTCAGAATCGACTACTGCTCAATTCGATTCGGATGCGGAGCTGGCCAAGCTCGAGGATCGCTGGCGGCGCGCCGTCGCCGATCTGGACAATTTGCGCAAGCGGTACACCCGCGAACTCGCCCACGAACGAGTTAGCGAACGATCCAGCGTGGCTCGCGCATGGCTACCCGTCGTCGACAATCTGGAGCGGGCGATCACTCACGCCGGCAACAAGTCCGACGCCGTGGTCGAGGGCGTGCGCAGCATTCTGGAACAGGCGCTGCAGGTTCTCGAACAGCTCGGCTATCCACGCGATGACGAAGCAGGGGTGCCCTTCGACCCCGAACGTCACGAGGTGGTCGGGGTGGTGGACCAGCCGGACAGCGCGTCTGGAACGGTTGTCGAAGTGCTTCGACCCGGTTACGGCGAGGGTTCAAGGCAACTGCGGCCGGCGGCCGTGGTGGTGAGCCGCGGCGGGGAGTGACTCTCCGTGGCCGACGACTACTACGAAGTGCTCGGGCTGTCGCGGGACGCGACCGCGGATCAGATACAGCGCGCTTTCCGGACACTGGCACGCAAGTTTCACCCCGACGTCAACAAAGATCCGGCGGCTGAAGACCGGTTCAAGGAGATCAACGAGGCCTACCATGTCCTGTCGGACCCCGAAACACGCAAGCGCTACGACCGGTTCGGTGAAGACTTTCGTCAGGTGCCCGGGGACTGGGAAGAGAGGGTGGGCGCCGGTGCGGGTGGCTTCCGGGGGGCACCGCGCGCTGGTGCGCGAGGTCGCCACGGCCGGGGCTTCGGTGGCGCCGGCGGCATCAACATCGAAGACCTCTTCGGCGATATATTCAGCGGCAGCGGAGGATTCGGGCCGATCCCGGGCGCCGACCAGGAAGCTGAGCTGGAGCTGACTGTCGAGGAGGCATACCGGGGCGGCAAACGGCAGCTCTCCCTGGACGGACGCAACTACACGGTCAACATTCCCGCCGGTGTCATGGACGGACAGCGGATACGGCTGGCGGGCGAGGGCGGCCGGGGGAGCGGCGACGGCCCCGCTGGTGATCTGTACCTGCGGGTACGTATCAAGCCCCATTCCCGATTTCGTCTGGACGGGCGCAACGTCACCGTTGACCTGCCGGTGTCGCCGTGGGAGGCGGCGCTGGGGACCACCGTAGCTATCCGAACCCCTGGCGGTGAAGCCAAAGTCAAGGTGCCACAGGGATCGTCGACCGGTCGCCGGTTGCGGTTACGCGGCGAAGGGATGCCCAATCCGCACGGACCTGCAGGCGACCTGTTCGCGCAAATCAAGGTGATGGTGCCACCCGAAACCACTGCGCGGGAACGAGAGCTGTTCCAGCAACTGGCGACAGAGTCGACGTTCGACCCAAGGAGAGGACAATGACCACCGCACGCCATGTCCTGGTACGCCGGCCCGGAATGCAGCTCGACGCCTTCGCGACACGTTGCGGGTTGCATCCCGACATGGTGCGACGGCTGGTCGCGCTCGGCCTCGTCGCCTGCCGGCAGGATGCCCGCGGCGAACTCTGGTTCGAACCGGCCGCGTTGATGACTGTCGCGCGCATCCAGCGGTTGAGAACCGGTCTGGGACTGAACTACGCGGCGATCGGGTTGGTACTCGACCTGCTGGACCACATCGAAGAGCTGGAATCCGATTCTCGCCGAAGGAGGGCATTGCGATGGACATCAACAAGCTGACACAGAAGTCACAAGAGGCGTTGACCGAAGCGCAGAGCATCGCCACCCGGATGGGGCACAACGAGGTCGACGGCGAACATCTGTTGATGGCGCTGATCGACCAGCCCGAAGGTCTCGTACCGCGGCTGCTTGACCAGGCGGGCGCCGACACCGCGGCATTGCGCGCCGACCTGGAGGGCGAGCTGAACCGGCGCCCGAAGATGAGCGGACCAGGCGCCGCACCGGGCCAGGTCTCCGTCACCAGGCGCCTGGCGAACCTGCTAAACGCGGCCGAACGGGAAGCCAAGCGACTCAAGGACGAATACGTCTCGGTGGAGCACCTCGTCATTGCCCTCGCCGAAGAGGGTTCGGCGACTGCCGCGGGACGGATCCTGGCCTCCCATGGCGTCACCCGGGAATCGTTCCTCGGCGCCCTGACCAAGATTCGGGGCAACCAGAGGGTCACCTCAGCCTCACCGGAGGGAGCCTACGAGGCCTTGGAGAAGTACGGCCGCGACCTGGTGGCTGAAGGCCGCGCCGGCAAGCTGGACCCGGTGATCGGCCGAGACGCCGAGATCCGCAGGGTGGTTCAGATCCTCAGCCGCAAGACGAAGAACAATCCGGTGCTCATCGGCGAACCCGGTGTCGGCAAGACGGCGGTCGTGGAGGGCCTGGCTCAGCGCATCGTGCGCGGCGATGTGCCGGAGGGCCTGCGGGACAAGACGATTTTCTCCCTCGACATGGGCTCGCTCGTGGCAGGTGCGAAGTACCGAGGTGAGTTCGAGGAACGGCTGCAGGCGGTCCTGTCCGAAGTGAAGGCGGGCGAGGGGCGGATCCTCCTGTTCGTCGATGAGTTGCACACCGTGGTCGGAGCCGGGGCGACGGAGGGGTCCCTGGACGCCGGCAACATGCTCAAACCGATGCTTGCCAGGGGTGAGCTGCACATGATCGGTGCCACGACCCTGGACGAGTACCGCAAGCACATTGAAAAGGATGCCGCGTTGGAGCGCCGGTTCCAGACCGTACTGGTCGACGAACCAACCGTCGAGGACACCATTTCGATTCTGCGCGGCCTGCGCGAACGCCTCGAGGTTTTCCACGGCGTGCGGATTCAGGATGGGGCGTTGGTGGCGGCGGCAACGCTGTCGCACCGCTACATCACCGACCGCTTCCTGCCTGACAAGGCGATCGACCTGGTCGATGAGGCGTGTGCCCGGCTGCGCACCGAGATCGACTCCATGCCAGCAGAATTGGATGAGATAACCCGGCGGGTTACTCGGCTCGAAATCGAAGAGGCCGCGCTGGCGAAGGAGACCGACGCGGCGAGCAGGGCCCGGTTGGAAGAGCTGCGCAAGGAGCTGGCCGACCTGCGAGCCGACGCCGACGCCCGACATGCGCAATGGGATGCCGAACGGCAGTCCATCCGGCGGGTCCAGGAACTGCGCGGCCAACTCGAGCAACTCCGGCACGAGGCTGAAGAAGCCGAACGCAATTACGATCTCAACCGGGCCGCCGAGCTGCGATACGGCCAGATCACCGAGCTCGAACGGAAATTGGCTGCCGCAGGGGAGCAGTTGCAGTCCAAGCAGGGCCAGAAGCCGTTGCTGCGCGAGGTTGTCACCGAGGACGAGATCGCCGAAATCGTGGCCGCGTGGACCGGCATACCGGTCGCGCGGTTACAGGAGGGAGAACGGGAAAAGCTGTTGCGGCTCGACGAAATTCTGCACGAGCGGGTGATCGGACAGGACGAGGCGGTCCAGCTGGTGGCCGACGCGGTCATTCGGGCCCGCTCCGGAATCCGGGACCCGCGCCGCCCGATCGGCTCGTTCATCTTTCTCGGACCCACTGGGGTCGGCAAGACCGAGCTCGCGAAGACTCTGGCCGCCGCGCTGTTCGACAGCGAGGACAACATGGTCCGCCTTGACATGAGCGAGTACCAGGAGCGGCACACGGTGAGTCGGCTGGTCGGCGCGCCACCGGGATACGTCGGCTACGAGGAGGGTGGCCAGCTCACCGAGGCGGTGCGCCGCAAACCCTATTCGGTCGTGCTGCTCGACGAGATCGAAAAGGCGCACGCTGATGTGTTCAACACGCTTTTGCAGGTGCTCGACGACGGCCGGCTCACCGATGCACAGGGACGTCAGGTCGACTTCCGCAACACGGTGGTGATCATGACCTCCAACATAGGATCGCACTACCTGCTCGACGGCGTCACCGCGGACGGCGAGATCAAGCCCGATGCGCGCGATCGGGTGATGGCCGAGTTGCGCGGACATTTTCGCCCCGAGTTCCTGAACCGCGTCGACGACATCGTGTTGTTCACCCCGCTGTCGATGGCCCAGCTCGAACGGATCGTCGAGCTGCAACTGGCGGAGCTGCGGGATCGGCTGGCGGAAAGGCAGATCGAGCTCGACATCACCGACGACGCTCGCCGGATGATCGCCGAGCGCGGCTACGATCCGGTGTACGGGGCGCGGCCGCTGCGCCGTTACATCGCCCACGAGGTGGAGACCAAGATCGGCCGGGCTTTGCTGCGCGGCGACATGGCAGGCGGGGGCACGATCCGCGTCAGCGTGGAGAACGGCGAACTCGCCGTTGCCTATTCGGCGTCCGCACTGGCGGCCTGACGGAAGTGCGACGAACGCGGACCGAATCGTGTACGTGTGCCCATGACGCGAGATGGAGGCTTCGAGGTGATGTGGTCATCGTCGGCCGGACGGCTGAGCGTCTCCTTGCGGCGGTTGCTCGCCGTCGTGATCATCTTCGTCGCCGCGTGCAGTAGCCCGACCGACCCCGGTTCGGCCGGCCGGTCGGCCGCCCCTACCAGCTCGCCGGCCGCCCCTACCAGCTCGCCGGCCTTCCCCCCGGCAGGCGGCGTGGATATACCCGCACTGGTCCGGCGGGTCGAACCCTCGGTCGTCACCGTGCTCACCGAGCGCGGCCAGGGCAGCGGCATCGTCTACCGAGCCGACGGAACAGTCGTCACCAATGCCCACGTGGTCGCCGACGCGCAGGACGTCAAGATCGCCCTTGCCGACGGGCAGCAGGTGCCGGCAAAAGTTCGCGCCGCCGACGAGGTTGCCGATGTCGCCATCATCCAAACCAACCGTAATGGCCTGCCCGCAGCAAAATTTCAGGAAACGCTGCCGAAGGTCGGCGCAGTCGCCATAGTTCTGGGTAGCCCGCTGGGATTCGAGGCAACAGTCACATCCGGCATAATCTCGGGGCTACACCGCCAGATCCCGGGGTCGGCGGCCGCCGGCGCACCGCTGGTCGACCTGATCCAGACCGACGCCGCCATCTCGCCGGGTAACTCCGGGGGCGCGGTACTCGACGCGCAGGGAGACGTTGTCGGAATGAGCGTGGCCTACATCCCTCCGGCGGCGGGTGCGGTAGCCCTGGGGTTTGCCATCCCCACCGCGACCGTCGTTGACGTCGCTGACCAACTGTTGGACACCGGCACCGCCCACCACGCGTATATCGGTATTCAACCCGTCACCCTGACCCCGGAGATCGCACGCCAGCTTGGACTCAACGGCATCAGTGGTGTGGTTGCCATGCAGGTGGCGGCACGAAGCCCGGCGGCGGAGGCAGGCATCCAGCCGGGCGACATCATCACCAGCGTCAACGGTCAAAAGACCGAGACGGCAGAGGAACTCATAGCGGCACTTCGCAAGACCAAACCGGGTGACCGCGTGCAGTTGACAGCGCGCCGCGGTGCGGATACCCAACAGGTCGCGGTCGTGGTTGCCGAGCGCGGGACCCCTGGTTGAGCCGATCTTCGGGTCGCCGCATTGACTGATGTCCTTACGCGACCCGTAAGCACGCATGAACGCGCAGCGGGAAGGCGCTGCCCGCGTCGATGAGTGGGCCGGAGCCGGCCCTCGTCGAGATACTCGAGAGGGCGCTGGATGCCTACGAGCCACAAGTGGGCGTCACGAAGTCTTCCGTCACCGAAGTTCGGGCTGTTTCGTCGCCATGACGATGGCTAGAAGGGCCATATCGAACATTCGGCGCGTGATCAGCGCGGTGCCGACCCCAGCGACTACTTCGGCGTGCAACATGTACGTCCCAGAGGGGCTGCCCCACTGCCCTTCTTTCGCCCTGACGGGTCGATGCACCGTTTCGATTCGGTTGGCAGACTGTGCTCAGCGTTAATGGATCGGTGAAATGAAGCGGCGGAGTGTGGCCTTCGCACTGACGCGTACGGCCGGGTGATGACGGAGGCGTAGGTACATTCCGGCGGGGGCGTTGCCACGCGGCAACGGGGCGGGAGTTCGCAGAATCGGCGTCAGTGTGGGAATGTCCACTCGCCGTGCACTGTTCGGAACTGGGCCTTGAGGTCCGACGGAGGAGGTGCCGTGGAAACAGACATCCTGACATGCCCGCACTGCGGAAAACGCAACCGGGTACCGCCCGCCGCCGTGGGTAAGCCCCGGTGCGCCAAGTGTCACCAATGGCTGCCGTGGATCGCCACGGCTGGCGAGACGGACTTCGACGAGATCGTCGACACGTCCTCGGTGCCGGTACTTGTCGACCTGTGGGCGACGTGGTGTGGACCATGCCGCATGGTCAGTCCGGCCCTGGAACAACTTGCCACCGAGCGTGCCGGTGAACTCAAACTGGTCAAAGTCGACGTGGACAAGGCGCCGGCGATCTCGCAACGATTCGAGGTGCAGGCGGTGCCGACATTGCTGGTCCTTGACCACGGACATGTGCTTGGGCGGCAATCGGGCGCCGGTCCCGTTGTGACCCTTCGGAAGTGGCTGGACCATGCACTGTCGGCCGACAATGCGAAGGAGGCCTGATCATGACCTCTGTGGGCATAGATCCACACGTGGCGGTGATTCGGCAGGTGCGCCCGCGCACCAGTGGCTGTGAGGAATGTCTGCGGCTCGGCACACCGTGGGTGCATCTGCGCGTGTGTCTGACGTGCGGGCACGTCGGATGCTGCGACTCGTCACCGATGCGCCATGCCCGGGCGCACGCACACACGGTCGGTCACCCGATCGTGCAGTCGATGGAACCGGGGGAGGCGTGGCGTTGGTGCTACGTCCACGAGAACTATGTCTGAAGCCACCATCGACCAGCGCGCATCGAGTGCGCTGGCGGAAACCCCCGACATGTACGGTGCGTTCCCGCGACTGTCCGACCATGAAATCGCGACCCTCGAGATGGGCGGCGCGCGGCGCACCGTCGACACGGGCGAAACCCTGGTTCGTGAGGGTGAGCGCTCCGACTACTTCTTTGTGATCCTGTCCGGCAAGGTCTCTGTGACCACGACAGACGACTCGGGCGGCCAGCAGGTGATCCGAGTGCACGGCCCCGGGCGGTTCCTCGGCGAGCTCGGCGATCTCGAGGGCCAGGCCGCGTTCTACACCGCCGAGGTGGTGGAACCCGGCGAGGTTCTGGTAGTACCGACGGAGCGGGTGCGCGATCTGGTCGCCCACGATCCGGTGCTCAGTGACGTCATTCTCCGCGCGTACCTGGTACGCCGCTCGCTGCTCATCCAGGAAGGACTCGGTTTTCGCATCATCGGTTCCTGCTTCGATCCCAGTACCGTGCGGCTGTGCGAATTCGCTGCGCGAAACCGATTGCCGCACAGATGGATCGATCTGGAACGTGACAAGTTCGCCGAGCGGCTGCTGCGGCGCTTCGGAGTGTCCTCCGAAGACACCCCGGTGGTGATCTGGGGCGGCGATGTGCTGCGCAACCCGACCACCACCGAGTTGGCCCGGAGGGTCGGACTGCCGGTGCCGGACGCGGTTCCCACCGAGTACGACGTGGTTGTGGTGGGCGCTGGCCCAGCTGGGCTGGCCGCGGCGGTGTATGGCGCCTCGGACGGTTTGATCACCTCGGCCATGGAGCGAATCGCAACCGGTGGGCAGGCTGGGACGTCGTCGAGAATCGAGAACTACCTGGGATTCCCGGGCGGGCTCTCGGGTGCCGACCTGGCCGAGCGGGCTTCTCTGCAGGCCGCCAAGTTCGGCGCGCGGATCATGCTCTCCGCAGAGGTCACCGGGCTGGAGTTCGACAGCGGGCACCATCTGCTCCGACTCGCCGATCAAACCTCGGTGGTCACCCGTGCCGTCGTGCTTGCCACGGGGGCGCGGTATCGCAGGCTCGACGTCCCGGGAATCGACTCGTTCGAGGGCAACGGCGTGTACTACGCCGCCACCTTTCACGAGGCATTGAAGTGCGGCGCGGGGCCCGTGGTCATCGTCGGGGGCGGTAACTCCGCAGGCCAGGCTGCAGTCTTCCTTGCCTCGCGGGTTATGCGGGTGTACGTCTTGATCCGCGGCGACGACCCGAACGCGGACATGTCCCGCTATCTCGTCGACCAGATCCAGCAGCATCCCCGGGTGACCGTACGGACGCGTACCGAGCTTCGGGAGGTGCGCGGAGACGGCGGAATCTCCGCGGTGGTAGCCGAGGACACTCGGACAGGCGAGCGATATTCCGTCGAAACCCGCGCCCTGTTCGTCTTCATCGGCGCCGAGCCCAACACCTCGTGGCTCGCGGGCGCGATCGAGCTCGACGACTGCGGCTACATATCGACCGGGGCCGCGGCGCTCTACTCGGACCCCAACGCCAGCCGGAAACCTACGCACCGTCAGCCGTTGATGCTGGAGACCAGCCGCCCCGGTGTGTTCGCAGCGGGGGACGTGCGCAGTGGCTCGGTCAAGCGAGTGGCTTCCGCCGTCGGCGAAGGATCCATGGCGATCCGGCAGATCCACGAGTACTTCGGGGCCTGACCGCCGGCATCACGGCTCGGTCGGCAACGCGCCTTGGTGCGGGCGTGGCGGGGCTGTTGACGTGACCGCGCCACTTATCAGCCCCCGCCGTCGGTCGGAACGGTGCTTCAGACGTCTGACGGGTGTGCAGCCAAGGGGCTGTAAGCCTTCTCCCGGGCGATCAGTTCGTCAGCGGTCGTAGGTCAGCGGTCGTAGGTAGCGTAGTGCTGCCGCTAACCGACGCCACTCTCGTGGGATAGCGTCACTTAGGCCTTTAAGTGATGCTAATTAGAGGGATCTCGCTTATTGTTTTCCCGCTATGCGGGATGTCGCCAATTTCGCGCCCTCTCGGTGCGGGGTCCGAAACTCTGCACCCCTCCTGGTGGGGCCAAACTGTCAGAACAGGTGCTCCGAGGGGTCCAATTCGGTCATTATGCACCGCTCTGACCAGCGTGAACGTAAATCCATTGTGCTCCAAGCCATCTCACACGCGGAAGGTCGCTGGTTCGAACCCGGCCGGGACCACCACGGGTAATCCAGCGTCGTTGTCCGTGTTTCCGGCACCTGCGTCGCTCGGTGTCAGGGTCCGTGGGCCGGGTTCAGCAGGCCGGGGATGACGAAGTCGCGAAGCAATGTGCGGCGGTCGGGCCTGGTCTCGTCGGGCCGTGTGGTGAGGTGTTCCATCAGCAGCATCTGGGCGACCCGCACCAGCCAGTCGGCGGCGGCGTCGGGGTCGAGTTGTTCGCGCAGTTCGCCACTGGCCTTGGCCACCTCCACGTGCGGTCGGAGTACATCGCGGATCCGGTCGCGAAACGCACCCGACGCCGCGACAGAGACCGTCATCGTCAGGCTTTCGGGGGAGAACAGCACGCTGAGCCAACGGGACTCCTCGACGGTTCCGATCGCGCCGTCCAGCGCGTCGAGCAGGCGTTCACCGAATGGTCCGGCGCGTCGCAGCGCCTGTTCGGCGCTGTCGATCACTCCGGCTGTCTCACGAAGAAGGACGAAACCCAGGACGTCGTCGCGCGTTCCGAAGTAGCGATACACCGTGGTGCGGTGCACCGAAGCCTCTTTGGCGATGTCATCGACAGTGGTGCGACTGACGCCACGGCGCTCGTAGCAGACCTCGGCCGCGTCCAGCAGGCGACGGCGTGCTTCGTCGTCGTCGACCGGTGGCCGGTCACCCCAGGGGGCAGGGCGAGAGACCTGCTCGGTGACGCGAAGTCGGCGCGGTGTCACGGTTCCTCCGTCCCGGTCGGGACATCCTGCGGACCTTCCTGGGGGGTGAATGTCACCCGCAGCGCACGAGGTCCTCTCAGCGTGGTGCCGACTTGGCTTGTGATAGCGGCCGTTTCGGCATACCGGGAATCGAGCGCGAGGTCGGGTAACCGCTCGATCAGGGCCCGAAGCGCGGCGACGAGTTCGGTGTTGGCCAGCCAGTTTCCGATGCAGCTGTGGCGGCCCTGCCCGAACGACACCGTCGGCATGACATTGCGGGTGATGTCGAAGTCGTCGGGCCGCGGGTACGCCGCCGGATCACGGTTGGCGGCGTTGATGGCGAAGATCATCGGGGTCAAAGCGGGGATGTCGATCCCACGCCAGGTCGCGGCCTCAGGGCACGCGCGCGGCAGCATCCCGACCGCCGGCTCCCATCGCAGGCCTTCCCACACCGCGGATTGCAGGTAGCGGTCCGGATCGGACCGCAACAGGTCCAACTGGTCGGGATGATTGAGCAGGGCCGACAGGATGTTGCCCAAAGCCAGCGTGGTCGTGTCGGCGCCCAATGGGAACAGCATCCGCAGGAACGTGAGGACCTCCTCGTCTGAGAGATGCTCACCGTTCTCGGTGGTTTCGGTGACCAGCAGGGAGATCATGTCGTCACCGGGTTCCTCGCGGCGCGCGGTCACCAGCGGTGCGACATAGGCGGTGTATTCGGCGGCACACGTCACCGCCGTCGACGGGTCGAAGGGGTACCGGATCATCGCCTGCGCCCAGCGATGAATCATGGCTTCGTCGTCGACCGGGAAGCCCAACAGGCGGCTGATGATCAGCAGTGAGTAGCGGTGCGTGAACTCGGTGACCAGATCGGCGGTGCCACGCGCTGCGAACTGATCGATCAGCTCGTCGATGACCGGTTCGATCACCGGCTCCAGGTAGTCCTGAACACGGGTGCGCCGCAACGGCGCTGAGACCACGTTGCGGCTGGCGCGATGCTCGCCGCCCGACATGCTCAACACGGTCCTGCCGAACACCGGTTCTGTGGTCATCGCGTACACCGGTGCGGCAGGGAATGTCGCTTCGTCGCGGAAGGCTGCTCTGACCAGCTCGTCGGTCAACAGCAAGACCGCTCTGACTCCCGCAAACGGGACGATGGCGTACGGCCGGCGCTCGCGGAGCCGGGCGAGTACGGCATGGAGATCGGGCTGATCGTCGAACGCGAAGTCGATTCCCTCGACGTCGAGGGATCCCAGGGTCTGCATACCGTCTTAACCTAGGCTTTGTGCAACACACGACGCAATATGTCGTACGTAGCAGGATGTCACCCGCGGCGGTCGTCTGGTCGTTACTGCCTGCGCCGTTCCGCCCGCTCGCGTGATACCGCGTGCGGCGCCGTCAATGTCTCGTTCGCCGCCCGGCGCCGTGTCGGCGGTTCTGGCACAGTGAGCGCCGGGAGGTGGGCATGGGGAGGCTGAGCGTGGGCAACGACGGGGCGTTCCCGGGCGGACCGCTGCGGTGGCTGCTCCTACCGTTTCAGCTCATCGGGTACAGCTGGTGGCTGCGCGTCGTCAACCTGCGATCCCGACGACCCGTCGTCGGCACCTGCGACGTCGATGTGTCGCTGACCAGCCACGGCGTGCGGGTACGCACGGCGTGGAAGACCATCGAGACGATCGGCCGCGGTGCGCAGCGACCTCGCCGCGTCATCCTGTGGTTGGCCGACGAAGCCGCGGCCACAAACCCGCCCCGAACGCTGCGGCGGCTGGCGCGGCGTGGCCTGGAGATTCGCCACTGCGGGGATTACGGCCCCCACAACAAGTACTTCCCCTACGTCATGGCCGACCCGCCGACGCGCACGCTCGTCACTGCCGACGACGACGTCTATTACCCGCCGAACTGGCTGTCGCAGCTGGTGACCGCGCACCGCGACGGCGAGGTTACCGCCTACCGCGCGCGGATTCGCTCCGATGCGCCGTACTCGGAGTGGCCCATGTGCACGACCGACGAACCCTCGGATCGAGTGTTCGCGACAGGTGTTTCGGGGGTGGCCTATCCGCCGGAGCTGTTGACGGTGCTGCGGCGTCGTGGCGACGCTTTCGTCGCGGTGTGTCCCCACGCGGACGACATCTGGCTGCACTTCGCCGCGGTAGCCACCGCGATCCCGGTCCGCCAGGTGTCGAACGTGGCCGCGAACTGGTGGCCGCAACTGGGGGTGGCCGGCATCGGGCTGTGGGCCGACAACGTCGTCAACCACGCCAACGACCGGGTCCTCGAGCCCACGCGCCGGGCGTGGTTGGACGTGAAGCAGTCCTGAGCACCGGAGCCATACTCGGCCCCGGTTCGACCGGCTGTCCCGAGACTGCCGGTGCGCGGACCGATGTGGGGTCCTTGTCGCAAAGTCGCGGAGGTGGGCTCGGCTCAGCGTCGGTGGCGCAGCATCGGCCTCAGCGCGTATGCCAGCCGGATCTGCTGTTCCAGACGATCTGGTGGCCGTGGTGGGCCAGGCGGTCGAGGCGCGCCAGCGCCGAGCTCAGGTCGGTGGCCGACGGCAGCTCCCCGTCGGGGTCGCAGATGGCCAGGAGCCGCTGCACCGCCGCACTGGCGACGATCACCCAGTCCACATCGCTGCGGGAGCAGTGCACGCTGATGTAGTAGAGGGCCGTGAAGCCCTGGCTGCCAAAGAAGTCTACCGCGCGCAGGTCCAGTACCAGCTGCCGCGACACCCGGGTATGGCGTGCGACGTAGCGACCCAGCGCCCGTCCGTTGACGGCGTCGACCTCGCCGACCACTGCCACCGCCACCCGGTGCGGAGAACAAGTCCGGGCGGAGAACACCGCGTTGCCACAGCGCTGTTGTTCGTCGGGCTGCGTCGGGGCCGGGGGGCGGGTTGTTTCGATATTGACGGCGACCATCTCACTTCCACAAGCGTCATTGCAGAGAAGCCTTGGGGGTACACCGACATCGAGTGGCCAGCTACCGCGATCAGGGCTGCACCGTTGCGGCGCGTCCGCGGGCTGGGAACTCAACCTATGCCCACCATAGTACGGATTTCGTCGATGGCGGTCGACTTCGTCCTGCCGCCAGTTGCGGTTCGCCAAAAGGTGTTTGAACGTCGACAGGTGATAAGTGCATTGACGGTGCCGTCAAAACTGGGGGTGTGCCACGGAATCCGTGGTCGCCACTCACGGCCCCTCGTGGAGCAGATGCTGGATTCGTCGACCTCGTGCGCAATTCGGTGGTGCGGTCTCATCCACGCCGAACTCGGCCTTGCATCGCAGAACTCTCGGCCGCGGGCGACTGATGCGCCCGCGGCCGAGGGCTCAGGCTGTGGTCGTCGTCAGCCGACCTGATCTCGCAGGGTCGCCAACGCACGGGCAAGCAATCGTGAGACATGCATCTGTGAGACGCCGATCTGCTCGGCGATCTGACTCTGCGTGCGGTTGTCGAAGAAGCGCAACTGCAACACGAGGCGGTCGCGGGCGGGCAGTTTGGCCAGTAGCGGCTGAACCGTCTCGATGTCGATGACCCGCTGGATGTTCTCATCCGGGCCGCCGATCGTGTCCAGCAACGTCAAACCGTCGCCGTCGCTGCTGCGCATCGTCTCCTGCTCGGTGGACCGCGTCGAGTACGCGTTCGCCGCGACGAGTCCTTCGACGATCTCCTCCCGGTCCATCCCGAGGTACTCGGCGAGTTCGCTCGGGGTCGGCGCGCGGTTCAGTTCGTGGGTGAGCTCGGACTTGGCGCTGTTGAGCCGGACGTTGAGCTCTTTGAGGCGACGCGGAACCTTCAGCGACCAGCCGTGGTCGCGGAAGTAGCGGCGCACCTCACCCATCATGGTCGGGACCGCAAACGCCAGGAAGTCGTTCGCCGAATCGACGTCGAACCGATTCACGGCGTTGAGCAGCCCGACACGGGCGACCTGGACGAGATCCTCATGGGCTTCGCCGCGGCCGCGGAAGCGGCGGGCGATATGGTCGGCCAGCGGCAGGCAGCGCTCGATGATCGCTTCACGCTGGCGCCGGTAGGCCGGCGATTCGGTGCTCAGCAGCGCCAGCTCGCGGAACATGTCGGGGATGTCGTCGTAGGCTCCGCTGTTGCGCGAGCGGGCCTTGGTGGCGGGTTTCGTGGTGGCGGGCTTGCGGTCGAGGGTCGACGTCGCTGTGCGCGGCGGCCCATTCTTGACAGCCGCCCGGTCGGCAATGGGCGCACGGTTCTCGATGGAAATCGTGTCGTGGGCCGACTCGGGGTGGTGGATGGTCTTGGTGTGTTCGATTGTGTGCACTGGTCACGGCTTTCCGGTCGTGAACGTGGCAGGGGGAGCGCTCGGTGCCGGCAGGCGGGTGAGGCTCTGCCGGGTCGTGGATCCGGTAGGTGGACCGAGGCGGTGAGGCTGATGCCCGGTCGGATCGGCGACATTGCTCGCGCGTCTGTCCTTTGCAGGCGAGTCATCTGACGGGATGAGCGCTCTCGTCACGTTGGGGACCGCTCGCGAGCGATTGGCATTCGGACCAACGAATCACGCCGGATTCTCGACATGCGCTTGCTGCGGTAGGTAGGCCACCGATGAGCGGACAAATCACCTGGAAACTCAAGCCATTTGTGTCTCGACGACGGTGACTCACGTCTATCACCTGCTACTGACAATACGGGTCTGGTCGGCGAACGCAACCTCTGGAGCCGTCACCAGGGCCGATGCCGGTGTCGAGGGATGGTCGAGGGAGAGGTGCCATGCACCTGGAACAACGACCCGCAGCCCCTCGATCGCATTCTGCGATCGAGGGGCTGCGCGTTCGCGGGTACTGCTAGAACCAGACTTTTCGTCCGCCGACGGGGCGGCCGACGGCGCCGAGTATCCACAACACGATCCCGATCACCACGAGGATTCCGCCGATGGTGTACAGGATCGAGAGGCTCGTGAAGTAACCGATCAGCAAGAGGATGATTCCGAGAACGATCATTGGTGCTCCGATCCGTGGCGTTGGGTCAAGACTGCGCTGGTGGAATTACCGGACATGTCAAAACTAAACATCGAGTCCTGAGCCCGTTTGTGGGCGGCAGTGGCCTGCCGATGTCGATCGCCCACGTTCTCGCGACGGCCGGAGCGCCATCTTCTGGCTGCATCGAACGAATTGCCCTATGCCGGTCGGCTTTTCGCTGCCTTTGGCGCGCGGTCGGGCTGGACGCGGAGGTCGCCGGCACGCATGGCCCGTCGCGTTTGACTGCGTGGCCCGGCGGGCATCACCCGGCCATGCCGCAACAGGTCGAGGGTCAATGGCAGCGGCAGACGCCGCCTCCCAGCACGGTCGTCAACCGGAAGGGACGCGCCGCCGTGGCGGGTGCGTTCCTGGCCGGACTCGCCGCGGGAGTGTTCGCCCGGTCGCGCCGGCGCAGAACCTCTGCCCGCACGAGCGATCTGCAGGTCAGAGGCGACGGTGACAGCGAACCCCCCGGGACTGCAGACGTCTCCACCGAGCTGGGACGCGTGCGAGCCGAGCCGGTGCGGCGCGATGAAGCTCCAGACGCGGACGACCCGGCAAAGCCGGATTCGCCCACTGATCTCACCCGACCTTCGATGTTGTTTGTGCTGCGCCAGACGGCGAGCCAGTTCAGCCGGGATCAGTGCACCGATCTGGCCGCTGCACTGACCTACTATGCGGTGCTCTCGCTGTTCCCCGCGCTGGTGGTGATGATGTCGCTGCTCGGGGTGTTCGGGCAGGGCCAGCGGACCGCGGACGCGATACTGCAGATCGTCGACGATGTGAGCCCCGGGGCGGCCGTCGACGTACTGCGGCAACCGATTGAACAGCTGGTCGACGCGCCGTCGGCCGGTGTGACACTCGTGGTGGGCATTCTCGGTGCGCTGTGGTCGGCATCCGGATTCGTAGGAGCCTTCGGGCGTGCGATGAACCGAATCTACGAAGTGGAGGAGGGGCGGCCGATGTGGAAACTGCGGTCGCAGCAGCTCCTGCTGACCCTGGTCGGTCTGCTTGTCGCCGCGACCGTCGCCCTGTTGCTGGCAGTGAGTGGACCGATCGCCGAGGCGGTCGGCGGCTACCTGGGTGTCGGAGCCACCGGTTTGGCGGTATGGAACATCGCCCGCTGGCCGGCTCTGCTTGCCCTCGTCGTGATCGGCGTGGCGATGCTGTACTACATCAGCCCCAACGTGCGCCAGCCCAAGTTCCGCTGGATCAGCGTGGGTGCCGCCATCGCGATTCTGACCTGGGTGTTCGCATCGTTGGCGTTCGGCTTCTACGTCGCCAATTTCGGCAACTACAACCGAACCTTCGGCACGCTCGCCGGGGTGATCGTGTTCCTGCTGTGGGTGTGGTTGACCAACCTGGCACTCCTGTTCGGCGCCGAGATTGACGCCGAGCTGGAGCGAGGGCGGCAGCTGCAGGCCGGCATCCCCGCCGAGGCGACTCTCAGGCTCCCGCTGCGCGACACCAGTGTCATCGACAAGAACCGCGCCAAGGAACGGGGAAACCGGCGCCGTGGACTCACTCTTCGCCGGACCCGGGGGCGACGGGCGTAGTGGTCGTTTGTCGCCGGCGCCGAGCGGGTATCGATCGTCCGGTCACCGCCGAAAGGAGTCGTCGTGAGTGCGATCGAACGTTCCCGATCTCTGCTGAGCCGGGGCGTGAAGGTGCAGCGTCGGATCGCCCTGGCGCAGCTGCTTTTTTGGCCGGTGTTGATCGGAAGTGGATTGGCGATAGCGGCGGCCGGGGTAGCGGCCAGGCGGCGTCGAGCAGGGCCCGTCGCCGTGCATCGAGCGCACCCGAGTTCGTCGCCGAATGATCGCGACACCGAAGTGTCCGCCGGCGGGATCCGTCTCTGACCGTCGTCCTGCGCCCGCGGTCGCGCGGGTATAGACGACGGCCATGACATTGCGCCGCAATTCTTGATGTTGCGCTGTGCCTTGTGGCTTTGCGCCTGATTCGGCGTCAGCGCGTTCCGTACCTAATGCCGCGGCGACATGAAATCGTCGTCGACGCTGTCGGCCGAGGGCAGTCTGTGGACACCTCCCGGCAGCCGCCGTGAATTTCTGAAATTCACTTCACGTCACTTCGGCAACTTTCACAGGGCCCGCATTTGACATCAAATGATGTGAATGCACGAGCTGTATCAGCTGTCAGGCCATGATGTTCCGATGGCGCCGCCAAGAGTTTATCAGCGGCACAACATTATTATGGCAACGCGGACAGCCATTGCAGAAAAAGCTCAGATGAGAATTGTTTTCCTCGTCTATTTTGCATTCCCACATACTGATAACGGTTTGATAACGGACTTGTGGCGAGATAGAGGGAGTGGCGAATGCGTATATCGATGAGAAAGGCCCGCACCGTCGGCACAGTATGCGGGGCGACGGCGGCCGCGACGTTGTTGGCGATGTCCACCGCGACGCCGGGGTGGGGCGTCAGCACGGCGCTGGTCATCGGCGGCATCGGTACGCCAACGCTGCATGACGCTGTGATGTCTCAACTGCTCGGCGGCGCTCTGCAGGACTACGACGAGCGCAGGGATGTCTACTGGCCCGCCGAGGCGCGGCCCTACACCGGTGACGATGATATGACGCTCGGTGACTCGATCGACATCGGGATCGCCAACCTGAACGCCGAGATCGACGCCGCGCTTGACCGCCTGGAGCGCGACCAGGACGGTAACCTGCTCGAGGGCGAACGCGTCACCGTCGTCGGTTTGTCGGCGGGTTCGCTGGTCGTGACCGAGGTCCTACGGGAATGGCAGAATGACGATCAACCGGATCCGGCCACCGACGAGATCGACTTCGTGGTGGTGGCGGACTCCAGTCGTCAGGAGATCATCAACGACACCGAGAGATACAACCCGGAATACGACTACACCTACCGTCCCCCTCCCCAAACCCCTTACGACACTGTCGAAGTCACCGCTGAATACGACGGCTTCGCCGATTTCCCGGACCGCTGGTGGAACCTGACAGCGGTGGCCAACGCCATGGCCGGGGCGGCGGTCGTGCACATCCCGGCGATGTTCACCGATCTGTCAACGGTGCCCCAGGAGAACATCACTGTCACGCGAAATGCACTGGGAGGAACAACAACTCGCTATCTCGTTCCGGCCGACCGGTTACCGTTGGTGGTACTCAATCCCGCACTGGCGTCACGGGAGGCCGAGCTCAAGGCCACCGTCGACAGAGGCTACAGCCGCAACGATCCGATTCGGTCGGCGCTGCGCACTCTGACCGACGGTGTGTCCGCCGAGGTCGAGGACACGGTCACCGCCGACACAGGTGGCGATGATCCCATTACCGTGGCAGACGGCGACGGTGCGGCCACGGGTAGCGCGCGGGTCGACGAGTCGGCGCGGGCAGAAGCGGCGGCACGTGACACCGCGGTGCGCACCGACGCGACCGGGATGGGCGCCGAACAAGAGAAGGGCGCCGAAACCGGGATGGGCGCCGAAACCGGGAAGCGCGCCGAACAAGAGAAGGGCGACGGCGATAACGCGGTGGTCGGTGCAGGCGCGGAGGTCGACCATACCGAGATCGACCACACAGAGAAGGCCGACGAAAGTAACGCCGCCGACCCCGGCAGCGCGACTCCGTCCGCAGCCGGGGTCGACGGTGCGGCCGAAGCGGACCGAAGTGAGGCCGCTCACACCAGAGCGACTACCGATGCGAACGCAACGGGCGGCCGAGGCGACGCCGACTCCGACGGCCGCACGTCGGGCCGGGACTCCGGCACGTCGGACCGGGACTCCGGCACGTCGGACCGGGACTCCGGCACGTCATCGTCATCGCGGGACTCCGGCACGTCGAACAGGTGAGGTCGCGGCCCCGGGTCACCACCAGCCGGTGGCTGCGGAGATCTGTCGGCCCAGATCGTCGGCCATGGTGCGCATGTAGGTCGTGGACACGTGGTGAGAGTCGTGATAGACCAACACGTTTCCCTCGGCGGCGCGGCAGTCGGTGACGTCGCAGACGGCGTCGCTCAGATCGAGAGGCTGTAGCAGCGGGAACTGGGTGGTGTAACGCAGCGTGGGGTTGACCTCGGACAGCGCCCAGGACCGTTCCACTCCGCAGCTGATGGCGTCACCGCCGCGAGACAGGCAGTCGGCGGGGTCGGTGAGCATCCCATCACGGATCAGCCACGGCGTATCGCGCATACCGAGAATGCTGATTCCGTTGGCGTTCAACGTCTCCCAGATGCCCAGGTAGCTTTCGGGGACCAGATCCCCGGGACCGTCCAGCCGGGGCCGAGTGGTGGTGGTGAACACGTAATCCGGACGATCGGTGATCAACTTGTTCATCACCTCGGTGTTCCACAGGTGGCATTGGGGGTAGGGATTGTCCGAGATGGCGATCGTCGGGACGAGCTCGGTGGTCAGCGGGCAACCCATCTTCAGATAGGTGACGACGCGGAACCCGTGGCGCATCCCCAGCATGTCGAGCGCGGTGATCCAGTGCTCGGCGTGCGAGCCGCCCGCCAGGGCGATGGTGCGGGTCGAATCCGGGTCGCCGTAGATGCAGTTGATGATGTCGGCGGTGAGGAAGTCGCTGATGCAACCGTCCCGGGTGGTCACGGGCAGGTCTTCCTTGGCTTCCAGCACGGTGGGCCGCATCGGCAGCTCCGGAACCCTGAGCTGGTTTGTCAGGGCGCGCGCGCCCGGGTAGTCCCGTTCGGGCAGTTGCGCGAGCTCATGTCCGTTGGCGCGCTGGACGACGACGTGCTCGCGCCAGCTGAACGAGGTCACGGTCAGCGCCACCGCCAGCAGCGCCACCGCGGAGCCGAGAGCGACCGTGGGCCGGCGCAGCCAACCCCACACGCGTACCGCCCGGTGCGGATCGGCGGGGCGCGGGTCCGGGTAACGCAGCGGGTTCTCGACGAACCGGTGGGTGAGGTAGGCCAGCAGCAGGGACACCGCCAGCACGCCGAGGCCGTCGAGCAGGTCGGCATGCGGCCGGCCGGTGTGCACCAGCCAGAAAATCAGCAACGGCCAGTGCCACAGGTACAGCGAGTACGCGATCGCGCCGAGGGTGATCAGCACACGGGTCGACAACAGCCGCAACGGTGCCGCGACGGCCGCAGTTCTGCCGGCGCCCGCCGCGATCACCAGCAGGGTGGCGCCGACGGGCACCAGAGCCCACGGCCCGGGGAACAGCTGGGCGCCGTCGATCCAGGCCCCACAGGACACGATGAGCACAATCCCGGCGGCGGCCGCCACGGTCCGCAGCCAGCCGGGCATGCGCAGGCGGGAGAGCAGTAGCGCGGCCAGGACGCCGACGAGAAGCTCCCAGGCGCGGGCGAAGCTGTTGTAGTACGCCGCCGCCGGATTCTCGGCCTGCGAGAGGACCGCATAGACGAAGGACGCCGTGGTCAGCGCGGCCAGTGTGACGACGAGGACAATTTTCAGTCGCGCACCGGCGATCGGTCGTGCCACCAGGGTGAGAACAGTCACCACGGCCAGCAGCGCCAGGTAGAACTGTCCCTGAACCGACATCGACCACAGGTGCTGCAGTGGGCTGACCGCCTCGCCCGCGCGTGAGTAGTCGGCGGCGGCGCCGGCCAGATACCAGTTCTGGTAGTACCCGAGGCTGGCCAGGCTCTGGTCGGCGAAGGACTCCCATCGGGTCTCGGGCTGCAGTGTCACCGTGAGCAGTGCCGCGGCTCCGAGCACGACCACCAGAGCGGGTAGCAACCGCCGTGCCAGCCGGGCCAGCACGGGGAGCGGGTTGAGCGACGACTCCGGGTCGAGCGCGCGGCGCAGCACCATGGCACCGAAGAAATAGCCGGACAGCACCAGGAAGACGTCGACGCCGCCGGAAACCCGTCCGAACCAGATGTGGAAGACCGCGACCAGCGCGATCGCCAGACCGCGAAGGCCATCAAGATCGGCGCGACGGCTGCCTCCGGGCGCCTGCACAGACCTGCGCCTCCTGCCGGACAAGCTCACCACCTAGATCACGAACGCGTACTCGGACTCGCCGGGGTGCGTTCACCGGCCAGCGTGGCCTGTAATTTACCTAATCGCGCCGCCCACTCGCGCGTGCGGCGTGACGGTGAATGTCAGGCCGTGCTCGGTCTCCTCAGGGTCGACTGGGGTCTCACGACCGCACTCCGGGCAGGTGGCGGCCCTGTTCGGTGGGGGATCGCCGGGCAGTTCGCGACCGGATCCTGGGCATTGGTCCATGTCAGCTCCTTGGGGATTTGTGGAAACTCCCCGCGCTGATACCCACCTGGGCCGTCGGTTATCTCGCCGCGTTCTCCAGCGCCGGGTGCAGCTGGACTTCCTGGGCCTTGACCACGAAGTACACCGTCTGCCCCGGGGCGAGATTGAGGTCGGCAGCGGCCGCGGCCGTGATGTCGGCGGCCGGTCCGGTGCCGCCATCGGGCAGCGTGGCGCCCCGCACCCGTACCCCGGTGCCGTGCACGTCGATCTCGGTGACGGTCACCTCGATCACGTTGCGCGGGCTGCCGTGCGGTGGGTCCGGATGCACCGCCACCGCGGCGGGTCGGAACAACGCGATCGCCGGCGTTCCCGCGACGAGATCGCCCGTTCCCGCCACGACGCTGTCCCACGGGGTCCGTAGTGTCCCGGGTCCGGCGGCGGTGCCGGCGATCAGGTTGACCCCTGCGATGCGGGCGGCGAAGTCGCTGCGTGGGGAGGTCAGAACGTCGCGTACCGGTCCGGTCTCGACGGCCCGGCCGTTCTCGATGACCATCACCTGGTCGGCGATGGCGAGCGCATCGAGCAGGTCGTGGGTCACGATGATCGCGGTGCGACCGGCGTCTCGAAGCACCTCGCGCAGCAGCCGGCGCAGGGTCGGGGCGGTGGTGACATCGAGGGCCGCCATGGGTTCGTCGAGCAGCAGCAGCCGAGGTGCGGCGGCCAGCGCGCGCGCCACGGCCACCCGTTGGGCTTGCCCGCCCGACAGTTGCGCGGGCCGCCGGTCGGCCAGGTCTTCGGCGTCGACCGCCGCCAGCCAGCGGCGTGCGACGGAGCGCGCCTTCGTTCGGGACAGCCCGCTGCATCGGGGAGCGTAGGCGACGTTCGCCGCGACGCTCATGTGCGGAAAGAGCATCGCCTGCTGGCTGAGCATGGCTACCCGTCGGGCGTGAGCGGGCACGAATGTGCCGGCACGGGTGTCGGTGACCACGGTTGCGCCCAGTTCGATGCGCCCGCTGTCCGGACGCAGCAGGCCGGCGATCATCGACAACAGGGTGGACTTGCCCGCGCCGTTGGGGCCGAGCACGGCGAGCACCTGGCCGTCTTCGAGGGCGAGGTCGACGTCGACGTCGCGTACGTTCAGCCGGGCCTGCACCCGCACGCCGCTCACAGCGGCCCCGCCAACCTGCGTCGGCCCGATGCCACGACGATGGCCGCTGCGACGACGATCAGCAGCAGCGAGAGGGCGACTGCGGCGTCGGCGTCGGTTTCGCGTTGTAGGTAGATCTCCAGCGGCAGCGTTCGGGTGACGCCCTGCAGCGATCCGGCGAACGTCAGCGTGGCACCGAACTCACCGAGCGAGCGCGCGAAAGCCAGTACGGCGCCCGACACCAGGCCGGGCAGCACCAGCGGCAGCGTCACCGTGCGCAGCACGGTCGTGGGTTTGGCGCCGAGGGTGGCCGCGATGTGCTCATAGCCCGAGCCCGCCGAGCGCAGCGCACCCTCGAGGCTGACCACCAGGAACGGCAGGGACACGAACGACTGGGCCAGCACCACCGCGGTGGTGGAGAACGCAACCCTGACCCCGAGCACCTCCAGGTGCGATCCGAGCAGGCCCTGCCTGCCGAATGTGTACAGCAGCGCCAGCCCCCCGACCACCGGGGGCAATACCAGAGGCAACAGGACCATGGCCCGTAACACCGACAGGCCCGGGAACCGGGCGCGGGCCAGCACCAGCGCCATCGGGACGCCGACGATGACACACACCGCGGTACTGGCGCTTGCGGTCTTGAGGCTGAGAATCAGTGCTGCGCGCGAAGATTCGGAGGTGACTAGCGGCAGAAAGTTCGACCAGTCGATGCGCAGCAGGATCGCGACCAGCGGGGTGAGCACGAACAGCGCTCCGGCCGTCGCCGGCAAATACACCCAGACCGGCAGCCCGACCGAGACCAGACCGCCGTCGTGCCGACGGCCCGTCATGGAATGGCGAATCCCGCTGCCGAGAGCACCTCGTGCCCCTGCGGTCCGGTGACGAGTGCTACGAACTGTTGCGCGGCCGTAGGGTTCGTCGATCCGTCGAGCGTGGCGATCGGGTAGGTGTTGACGGCTTCGGCCGATTCCGGGAATGGGATGGACCTGACCTTCGCGCCGGCGGCGGCGGCGTCGGTCACATAGACCAGTCCGGCGTCGGCCTGACCCGAGGTGATCTTGCCCAGCACGTCGGTGACGGCGGACTCCTCGCTCACCGGGGACAGTGTCACCCCGGTCGCTTCCTCGATCCTCTCGGTGGCCGAGCCGCACGGCACCTGGGGGGCGCACACGACCAACTGGGTGCCCGGGACTGCCAGGTCAGCGAAAGTCGCTATCCCTCTGGGATTTTCCGGCGGCGTGACGATGGTCAGGGTGTTCGCGGCGAAGTCGACCGGGTCGCCGGCCACCAGGTCGGCGTCGACAGCCTTGATCATGTTGGCGGTGTCGGCCGAGGCGAACACATCGGCCGGCGCGCCCTGGGAGAGCTGGGCGACCAGATCCGAGGAGCCCGCGAAGTTGAAGGTGACAGTGGTTCCGGGATAGGCGTTTTCGAACAGCTCCCCGAGTTCGGTGAACGTGGACGTCAGCGATGCTGCGGCGAAGACGGTGAGGTCGGCAGCGACCGTGTCCGAGGATCCCGCAGTCGCGCCCCCGGCCGTCGCGGTCGAATCGCTCTGCATGGCCGAGCATCCCGCCACCAGGGCGGCGACGCTGAGCGCGGTCACGCAGATGCCTGATCTCACGAGCTGCCTGCCGGGGTCTCGACGATGACGTTGGTCGCCTTGATGACGGCGACGGCGAGGACCCCGGGCTCAAGACCGAGCTGGTTGGCCGACTCGGTGCTCATCAGCGACACCACGGTGAAAGGTCCGCACTGCATCTGAACCTCACACATCACCTGGTCCGCGGTCACCTTCGTCACCAAGCCGACGAACCGGTTGCGTGCCGAACTCCCGACGCCGAGCGGATCCGGTGGCGGCGAGGCTTGTTGGCGCGCGAAGTCGGCCAGCGTCCTGCCCGCGATGACCTTGCGTCCCGAATCGTCCTTGTGCGCGGGCAAAGCCCCGCTGTCGACCCAGCGGCGGACCGTGTCGTCACTGACGCCCAGGATCACGGCGGCATCTTTGATCCGGATGTCGGACACGTCGCCTCCCCGCAGAGATCTCCGCGTTTGCGGAACAGATCCCACGATTCAACCATGTCTACGGATTCGATCGCATCTCTGAACCGTGATCGCGTAGTTCAAGACTCCGGCTGTCGCAGCGGAGCGCTGAGGGCGAGCACCGCGGTGTCGTCCTCGAGACCCGTGCCGAAGCTCTCGAGCAGCCCACGGAGCGCCGCGACGAACTCCACGGCGTCGGTCGGACTGTGCCGGCGGCCGAACTGCAGGAGATCGTCATGGTCGTCGAAGCGCCGCGTCGGCCCGATTCTGGCCTCGGTGAGACCGTCGGTGTACATCGCCAGGGTGTCGCCCGGGCGCAGCAGGACGCTGGTGGCCACGAACCGGGGTTGCCGGATGATCCCCACGGCCTGGCCGCCGGTGGTGTGCAGGTAACGGGCCGCACCGTCGGCGGATAGCAGCAGCGCCGGGGGATGACCACCGGTGGCCAGCTCGACGTCGAAGCCGTCCGGCATCGGGGTGATCACCCCGAACACGACGGTGCAGAAGCGGGGGTCGTCGCCGTGGAACTCGTGCCTGAGCACCGCGTCCAGGTTGTGCAGAACGGCCACCGGATCCTCGTTGTACACCGCCGCGGCGCGCAGCGTGTACCGGGTCAGTGACGTCACCGCCGCGGCGCCGGCCCCTTTGCCGGAGACGTCGCCCAGGAACACACCCCACTTGTGCCGGCTCAAGGGGAACAGGTCGTAGAAATCGCCGCCGACGTCATCGGCGGACGCAGTGTGGTAGTGGGCTGCGGCGGTCAGACCGGCCGGCGGGGTCAAAGTCGGCGGAACCAGCGAGCGCTGCAGTGTGGTGGCGAGCACCTGCACCCGTTCCCGCTCGCGGTCGGCGGCACGTCGCGCCTCGAGGAGTTCCCGTTCATAGGAACGCCTTTCGGTGGCATCCTGCACGGTGACCCGCAACGCGGCCGGAGTGCCGTCATCGGCGGTTTTGACGTTGGCGGTGACGAACACCGGGATCTTCGTGTGCCCGGGGCCGAGCAGGTCGACGGTGATACCGCCCACCGAGCCGGTGATCTGGAGCAGGGGAGCGAAGTGTGTCTCGAAGTGGATGCGCCCGCCGACACTGAGCAGGTCGGAGAACCTGCGGCCGACCAAGTCACCCGGAGAGTGGCCGACCCAGGCTGCGAACGTGGTGTTGGCCAGCGTGATCCGTCCGTCCGGTTGGGTCAGCAGCAGTCCGCACGGCGCATTGTCGAAGTAGTCGTCGAGCCCGTCGGTGCGCTGTTGTCCCCGTGGATCATTCACAGTTGATCGACGAAGTCCGCAATGGTGGCTGCGGTGGCATTCGGCGCGCTCAGATGCGGGCAGTGACCGGTGGCGTCGAGGGTGACCAGGGTGCTTCCCCGGATATGGGCGTGACAGTAGGCGCCCACCTCCCGTGGCGCCAACGTGTCGAAGGCGCACTCGACGATCAGTGTGGGGACGCTGACGCGGGCCAGATCGGACCGGTTGTCGGACAGAAACGTGGTGCGCGCGAAGGCCAGTGCCCGGGCGGGATCGGTCCGGCAGAACGCGTCGCCGAGCTCATCTTCCAGTTCCGGACGATCCGGCGTGCCCATGATCACCGGCGCCATGGCGCGTGACCAGCCCAGGTAGTTGCTTTCGAGGGAGTCCAGCAGCTCGTCGATGTCCGCGCGGGAGAACCCGCCACGATAGTCGTCGTCGTCGAGATAGCGCGGTGACGGCGTCAACAGCACCAGCCCGGCGACGGCCGCGGGCGCGGTGGCCGCGGCCAGCACACCCATCATCGAGGCCACCGAGTGGCCGACGAACACCACGTCGCGCAGGTCGAGCTCACCGATGATGGCCAGGATGTCGTCGGCATACTGCTGCAGATCGGCGTAGCGACGGTCATCCCAGGCCGACGGATCTGAAGAGCCCGCGCCGACATGGTCGAACAGGACCAGGCGGTACCGGTCGGCGAGCAACGGCACCACGAGTCGCCACAAGTTCTGGTCGCAGCCGAAACCGTGCGCCAACATGATCGGACGGCCGTCGGGCCGCCCGATGACGCGCACGTTGTTCTTCGAGCGGACGTCCATGCTGCGATGATCCCATTCCCGTGCCGGTGTGCTGAGATGTTCCCAGGAACATCCGTCCCGGTGAGTTCAGCATCGAAAGCGCAGTATGACCGACGAGATCAGCAACCCCGCCTTCCCACCCGGCCGCAGCGAGGTCACCGTAACCACCGAGACCGTCCGCGGCGCGGTGGTGGTGTCGGTTTCCGACGTGGTGGACGCCGCGACCGCGCCCGAGGTCGGTTCGGCGCTCGACGCGGTCTTCGACGGCGCACCGCCGGCAGTGGTCGTCGACCTGAACGCGGTGACGTTTCTGGCCTCGGCCGGCATGACGGTGCTGGTGCAGGCCAGGGAGCGGGCCGGAACCGACATCGGATTCGCCGTGGTCGCCGCCACTGCGCCCACCCGAAGGCCCCTCACGCTGCTGGGCCTGGACTCCGAACTGTCGCTGTGCTCGTCGGTCGACGAGGCGCTGGGTCGCCTGTCCTGACCTCTACTCGTCGTCGTCGGGAACTACTCGTTGTCGTCGGGAACTACTCGTCGTCGAGAACGGAGAACGGTTCGGTGGGATCCTCCACCACCGACAGTTGCGCCGCCGACTCCGACGGCACCACCTTGTGTGACAGCGCCTGCAGCGCCCGCTCCGTGCCGACGTCGTACCCGGCGTTCTCGGAGAGCAGCCAACGCACCTCCAACAGATCGCAGTAGGCCTGGATCGGGGTACCGGTACCGCCGAGTGCCGCGTGCGCCCGATGCATGGTGGGGGTGGCGACTTCCATCACCCACAGCTGCGCAGCGGTGCGGTCGTCGACGTCATGGCCGGCCTCGCGGCACAGGGCGCCCTGATAGGCGTGCAGATCGCCGAGCAGAATCCGGGCCTGACCTTCCCCCACGTCGAGACCGGTCAGCCGCCGCAACTGGCTGGCGTGGTAGCGGCGGTCACCTACCGCGACGTGCAGTCGAAGCTCGTCGGTGCCTGCCTCGACGGGCTGCAGCGACACCTCGTCCACCGCGAACCCCAGCTCGTTGAGTTTGCGGATGGTGCCTTCGACCCGGTAGCGATCGGCGAAACCGAACGTGGGCTCGGCGTGCAGCAGCTCCCACAGCTGCTCATAGCGTGACCGGATGCCGATGGCCTCCTGCAGGAATCCCGGCTCCAGGTCCGGCCTTTCGAGTTTGGCCGCGAGGTCGAGCAGCCCGGCGGCGACGTTCTCGACGGTGATGTCGATGTCGTGGGTGCGCTGTCCGTCGGACAGCGTCGGGTGGACCTCGCTGGTTTCGGCGTCGACGAGGAAGGCCTGCAGCACCTGTCCGTCGCGGGAGAACAGGGTGTTGGCCAGTGAGCAGTCACCCCAGAACACCCCGTGCCGGTGCAGCTCCACCAGCAGGGTGGCCATCGCGTCGAACAGCCGGGACCGGTGCTTGGGGGCGTCCGGCGGCAACCGCATGAACAGGCGTCGGTACTGCCAGGAACCGACCAGGTACCGGGTCAGCAGGACCGCGGTGTCGAAATCGGGCTGAAAGACCAGGCCTGCCGGCCGGACTGCGTTGAGTCCCATCTCCTCGAGTCGGCTCAGAACGGCGTACTCCCGCGCGGCGATGCGCGGCGGCAGTTCCTTGAGTGCCCACAACTCGCCGTCGGAGTCGACGAACCGCACCAGGTGTCGGCTCGGTCCCACCGCGAGGTCCCGCAGCGCGACATCGGGCGCCGTCCACTCGGCCAGCGGTCGCTCCCAGGGCAGCGCGATCAGTCCCGGGCAGGGTGCCCGCAGCCGCAGCTCAGGAGCCGCCATCGGCGTGCGCGAACCGGCGGCTCAGCTGGTCGCCGCGGCGTGCCGGCCGTGCGATTCCGGGCCACGCTGCGGATGCGACTGCCCGCCCGCGGACCGGGTGAGGTTGTCTCCGGACTGCGGATCGAACAGGTGCAGACGCTCGGCGTCCAGCCACAACGTCGCCTTGTCGCCGGACCGTACCCGGCTCAGCGGATCCAGCTCCACGCAGATCTGGGTGCGCAACTGCTCCAAATCCAGGTCCTTGGCGAGTTCGGTGAGCTGACCGGAGATCTCGGCGGACGACTCGAACGGCACGAACGCGTACTGCTCGTTGCCCAGCCATTCGGTGACATCGATGTTCACATCGAATGTCACACCCCGCGAACGCTTGTCGCTGTCGACGAACTCGGCGTCCTCGAACGCACCCGGCCGGATCCCGGCGATGTAGAGCTTGCCGTCGGTCACCGCGCCGCGCCATTCGTCGCGCAGCGGGACCGTCACGAACGGCAGCTCGATCTCGTCACCGTTGACCCGGGCCGGGACGAAGTTCATCGGCGGCGATCCGATGAACCCGGCGACGAACAGGTTCACCGGCTGGTCGTAGAGCTCGCGGGGGCTGGCGACCTGTTGCAGCACACCCTTTTTCAGCACGGCCACCCGGTCCCCGAGCGTCATGGCCTCGGTCTGATCGTGGGTGACGTAGACGGTGGTGACCCCCAGCTTGCGCTGTAGCCGCAGGATCTCGGTGCGCATCTGGCCACGCAACTTGGCGTCGAGGTTGCTCAGCGGTTCGTCGAACAGGAACGCATCGGCTTCACGCACGATCGCACGACCCATGGCCACGCGCTGGCGCTGCCCGCCGGACAGGTTGGCCGGCTTGCGATCGAGGTGCTCATCGAGCTCCAGTGTCGCGGCGGCGTCGTTGACCCGCTTGCGGATCTCCTCGTCGGAGAGCTTGCCGGCCAGCCGGAGTGGGAAGGCGATGTTCTCGAACACCGTGAGGTGCGGGTAGAGCGCGTAGTTCTGGAAAACCATAGCCAGGTTGCGATCCCGGGGAGCCTTGTCGTTGACCCGGGTGTCGCCGATCAGCATGTCGCCGGAGGTGATGTCCTCCAGGCCGACGATCATCCGCAACAGGGTCGACTTGCCACAGCCGGACGGGCCGACCAGGATCACGAACTCACCGTCGGCGATGTCGAGGCTGATGTCGTTGACCGCCGGATAGCCGTCACCGTACTTCTTGACGATATTGCGCATCGTGATTGCTGCCATGGGGCTATCCCTTCACTGCTCCGGAAGTAAGGCCGGCGACGATGCGCCGCTGGAAGATGAGAACCAAGATGACGACGGGGATCGTGACGATCACCGACGCGGCCATGATGTAGGGGACCGGGGATTCGAAATACGACGCGCCCTGGAAGAACGCCAGCGCCGCCGGCACGGTGCGGGCACTGTCGGTGGACGTCAGCGAGATCGCGAACAGAAAGTCGTTCCAGCAGAAGAAGAACGTCAGGATCGCGGTGGTGAACACCCCCGGTGCTGCCAGCGGGACGATCACCTTGCGGAACGCCTGCCACTGCGTGGCCCCGTCCACTTGGGCGGCATGCTCCATCTCCCAGGGGATCTGGCGGAAGAACGCCGACATGGTCCAAATGGACAACGGAAGCGCGAAGGTCAGATACGGGATGATCAGCCCGAGCCAGGTGTCATAGATGCCCAGACCGCGCCACATGTCGAACAGGGGTCCCACCAGGGCCGCCTGCGGGAACATCGCGATGCCCAGCGCCAGCGACAACAACAACTTCTTGCCCGGGAACTCCAGGCGTGCGATGGCGTACGCGGCGAACATCGCGATGATCACCGAGATGACCGTGGCGATGATCGCGATGCCGATCGAGTTGATCAGCGCCCGGGTGAACAGCGGCTCACTGAAGATCTGGGCGAAGTTGTCGACGGTGACCGAACTGGGCAGGAACGACGGATTGCCCGACACGATGTCCGACGGCGGTTTGAACGCCAGACTGATCATCCACAACAGCGGTACGAAGCTGTAGATGACGATGACGATGCCGGCGATCGTCCACCACTTGGTGCTCTTGGTCACTGGTCACCCCTGACTTGCGAGAGGTCGGTTCGGAAGACCTTGATGAATATCCAGGCGATGGCCACGACGGACAGGAACAACAGCACCGAAACCGCCGACCCCATCCCCAGGTTCACCAACGTCACATTCTGCCGGTACGCCAGGAACGAGATGGTCTCGGTGTTGTTGGCGCCGGCGGTCATCACGTACGGGTTGTCGAAAATCCGCCAGGCGTCCAGGGTCCGGAACAGCAGCGCCACCATGATGGCGGCCTTCATGTTCGGCAATGTGATCTTCCACAGCCGCTGCCACGCAGTGGCGCCGTCGACCTTGGCCGCCTCCTGCATGTCCTCGGGCACCTGCACCAGGCCGGCGAGCAGCAGCAGTGAGATGAACGGGGTGGTCTTCCAGATCTCGGACAGGCAGATCACGAAGATGGCCGACCAGCGGTCGCCGAACCAGTCGAACTCGGTCAGGTTCAGCCACTGGTTCACGAAGCCGGAATCGATGGCGAATGCGTAGCGCCAGATGAACGCCGACACCACGGTGACGATCCCGTACGGGATCAGGATGGCGGTGCGCAGCGGTCCGCGTCCCCGCACGATGCGCAACATCACAAACGCGAACCAGAAGCCCAGCACGAGTTCGATCGCCACGGTGACGACGGTGATCGCCAGGGTGGTGACGAAATCGTTCCACCACACCGGATCGGTCAGGATCACCAGGTAGTTGCTCAGACCGACGAAGCTGCGGCCCTCCGGATCGGTGAGCCGGAAGTTGTACAGCGACAACACCAGCGCATAGCCCAGCGGGTACGCCGTGACCAGCAGCATCACCACATACGAGGGCAGGGTCAGATAGAGCCCGAGCCTGCGTTCGCCCTTGGCGCGCTCGCTGACCGACGGTTTACCGGGGTCCTTCTGGATCGGCGCATCCGCAAGGGCGGTCACAGCAGCCTCCTGCCCGCCAGCACGTCAGCCATGAATTGGTCTGTCCTCTCCGGGGTCTCGGCGTTGACCGATGCGGGCGGGTGCCACGTCTGCTGGATCGCACCCGAGATGTCGGTGTAGAACGGGGTCGGGGGGCGGGGGCCGCCGTCGCCGATGGATTCCCGGATCAGGTCGGCGTTCTCGTAGGTTTCCCGTATCGCGGGATCGTCATACGACGCCGCGTAGGGCGAGGGCTCGCTCTCGTCGAGCATGTACCGGGTGGCCTTGGGTTCGGCGTTGATGCACTCCACCAGCGCGACGGCCTGCTCCGGATATTCGGTGTAGGCACCGATGCCGAGGTTGGCTCCACCCAGCGGCGGTGCGCTGGGACGATCAGGCGACACCCGCGGGTAGCGGGCCCAGCCGATGTCGTCGACCACCGCCTGGGCCAGGGTGCCTTCTTCGGCCGCGCTGCGCGCGGCGGCCAGCACGTAGGGCCAGTTGACCATGAACATGCCCTGATCGGACTGGAAGTTGGCGCGGGCCTGCTCCTCCGAGGCGTTGGACAGATCGACCGGCGCCGCCGAGGAGCGGCCGAGGTTGCCGACGATTTCGGCGGCCTTCTCGCCCGGCGGGGTCGCCAGCGAAGGTATCGCGTTACGGCCCGCTTCCACGTCCTCCAGCAGCGCGCCGCCACCGGAGAGCACCAGCGCGTTGATCCACACCGTGTAGCCCTCGTAGCGCTGGGCCTGCACGGCGATCTTCTTCTGCTGGTCCACCGCGGCGCGCAGCATTTCGTCCCAGGTGAACGACGGGGACGCGGGGTCGACTCCGGCGGCGGCCGCCGCCGACTTGCGGTACCACAGCAATTGGGTGTTCGACTTGTAGGGCGCCCCGTAGAGGGTGTCCTCCCACATACCTGTTTCGATCGGCGCAGGCAGCATTCCCGCGGTGAGCCTCGCGGCCTCTTCGTCGGTGTAGGGGCGCAGGAAGCCGGCATTGGCGAACTCGGCGGTGAACACCACATCCATACTCACCAGATCGATCGAGGAATCACCGGCGGCGAGGCGACGCACCATCTGCTCGCGTTGCGCGGTGGCCGTGCTCGGCAGGGACTCGATACGCACCTGGTAGGCCCCGTCGGAGGCGTCTGCGCACTGCTGAGCGCGTGCGACTGAACCCCCGTTGTCGGGGAGGATGTACCACGTCAGCGTCGGGGGGCCTCCCTGACTGCCACACCCGGACAACAACGTCGCTGCGATCAGAGGCGCACTGGCCAGCGCGATCGCACGACGCCGTCGCCCGCGGGCGAACTGATTTCGTTTCATCACGTCCTCGTCTATGAAGTTAGTCCTCGTCTATGAAGTTGTGGTCTCCGATGAGGGCCACGGGCAGCCCATTCGGTACGTGTGTGAGTGTGTCACACCTCACAACGCAGGTGGGGTAGCGGTGTCAGCGCGGCGGGGCGGTGGTGCCGCGGATCACCAGCCGGGTCGCCAGGATGTCCACCGACACCACCGGTTCGGCGGCGTCGCCGCCGCTCAGTCGGTCGAGCACCGCCCGCGCCGCCAGCCGGCCCTGGCGGCGCACCGGCTGGGCGACGGTGGTCAGATCGCTGATGTCCGCGGACGGGTGGTCGTCGACGCCGATGATCGAGATCTGCTGGGGCACCGCAATTCCCGACCTTCTCAGCGTGCGCAGGGCTCCGAGTGCGATCTCGTCGGAATGGCAGAACACCGCCGTGGGCAGCCGGGAACGGCTCAGCAGCATCTCCATACCGCGAGACCCTCCCACGATGCTCCATTTCACGTTCACCACGGTCGGGTCGGTCAGACCGGCCTCCTGCAGTTGCCGGTGGAACCCACGGATACGGGCCTGATCGGTGGCCCACGGGATGTCGGTGTCGTCCGCGGCCTGGATCATCGCGATGTCCCGGTGGCCGATGTGCAGCAGGTGGCCGACCGCTTGGCGCGCGGCGCGCTCGTCGTCTATTCCCACCCAGGGGTGGTTTTCGACGCGGTGACCCCCGACGAACACCGTGGGCACCGCGAGTTGCTCCAGGCGGGTGCGCTCCCGCGCCGAGAGCGGCAGAGACACCACGACCACCGCATCCACCTTGCGGCGCAACGGGAGTGCCTCGAAGAACCGGTGGCGTGCACTGGAGCCGGTCAGCGTGCACAACACCAGATCCAATCCGATGGCGTCGAACTCGTCGGCAATGCCGGCCAGGATCGTCGAATAGAACCACGCGTCCACTCGCGGCACGATCACCGCGACGCGGCCGGTCGGGCCGCCCGACAGTCGGGACGCCTCGGGCGACACCACGTAAGACAACTCCCGCGCCACCGCCAGGATGCGATCCCGGGTCGCCGGGGACACGCCGGCCTCGCCGCGCAGCGCTCGGGACACCGAGGCGATGGACACCCCAGAACGCCGGGCGACGTCGGTCATGTTGACGGTCTGCTTCGGAATCATCAGACGCCCACCGTATCCGAACGTAAGTATTTACGGCAGGCGGATCGACGTTGACAATGACCGCGCAGCACGGGAATCTGGGCGAGAAAACGTTTACGTCGTCGCGAAGCCCAGGAGGAACCGTCCGTGGCCCCCCAAGATCCGTCGTGGTGGAAGACCGCTGTGGTCTACCAGGTCTACATCCGCAGCTTTGCCGACGGCAACGGCGACGGCATCGGTGACGTCGAAGGGATCCGCGGGCGGCTGCCCTACCTGGCCGGGCTCGGGATCGACGCCATCTGGATCAACCCGTGGTATCCCTCGCCGATGGCCGACGCAGGATACGACGTCGCGGACTATCGCGACATCGAGCCGGCGTACGGCACTCTCGAGGAAGCGCAGGCGCTGATCGCCGAAGCACACGAGGCGGGTATCCGGGTCATTCTGGACATCGTGCCCAACCACACGTCCGATGAGCACGCGTGGTTCAAGGCCGCGCTGGCCGACGAGCCCGGCGCACCACAGCGGTATCACTTCAGGCCCGGCCGGGGGGAGAACGGTGACCTACCGCCCAACAATTGGCAGAGCATCTTCGGTGGCCCCGCCTGGACCCGTGTCGACCATGGCCCGCTGAAAGGCCAGTGGTATCTGCATCTGTTCGCTCCCGGTCAGCCGGACCTCAACTGGGACAACGCCCAGGTGCGTGCCGAGTTCGAGGACATCCTGGCGTTCTGGTTCGACCGGGGGGTCGACGGCTTCCGCATCGACGTGGCCCACGGACTGGTCAAGGAATCAGGACTGCCCGACGCGGCGAGCGCCGATGCCGAGCAGTACACGATGCTGAACTCTCAGCCGCGGCACCCGGCATGGGACCAGGACGGTGTGCACGACATTTACCGTGGTTGGCGATCGGTGGCCGACCGCTACACCCCCGAGCGCATCTTCATCGCCGAGGCCTGGGTGTCCAGTAACGAGCGGCTCGCCCGTTATCTGCGGGCCGACGAGTTGCACACCGCATTCCAGTTCGACTTTCTGCGTACCCCGTGGCGTGCGGAGGTGCTGCGCGAGGTCGTCGACGATGCGATCAGCTCCGCGGCGTCGGTCGGTGCGCCGCCGACCTGGGTGCTGTCCAACCACGACGTCACCCGCACGGTGACCCGGTTCTCCCGATCGCAACCGGCTCACCTGATCGAGACCGACTGGGAACGCGGACGCTGGGGTGGCGAAGACCCCGATCACGCACTCGGTCGCCGTCGCGCCCGCGCCGCCGCACTCATCCAGCTGGCGCTGCCGGGCACCGCCTATGTGTACCAGGGCGAGGAACTCGCCCTCGAAGAAATCGAGGACCTACCCGCCGAGGCGCGTCAGGACCCGACCTGGGCGCAGTCCGGTTTCACCGACGTCGGACGTGACGGGTGCCGAATCCCGTTGCCCTGGACCGAATCCTCTGCCCCGTACGGCTTCGCCTCACACCCGGACGCGGTGGCCTGGCTGCCGCAGCCCGAGCACTGGGCCGAGCACAGCGTCGAGGCTCAGGACCGTGACCCGGACTCGACGCTGAACCTGTACCGCGCCGCGCTGCAGATCCGCCCGTCGCTGTGGCGGGCAGCCGGAGAGGTCGCCTGGGTTCAGGTCACCCCCGACGTCGCGGCCTTCGCCCGCGGCGCAGCGCAGTGTTGGGTCAACACCGGGCAGACGGCCGTGCCATTGCCCGCCGGCGCAACAGTGGTGTTGGCGTCCGAGGGCGGTGTGGACGGTGAACTACCACCGGACACCGCGGTGTGGCTGCGCTGAGTGCTGTGCGCCAACGTCTCCGGAGGCCTCGCAGGAGAGGCCCGTGAGTCCTCACAGGAGAGGTCTTTGTGCCCTCAACAGGACGTCGGGGGCAGCGCACCCTTAGGGAATCGACTACTCCTGAAGGGCAGACCAAGCGATGACGGCGCATTTTCCGGACAGCGAGACCCTGCGGTCCGCACTGGCGCTGGCGAATCGTGCACCCTCGGTGCACAACTCACAGCCGTGGCAGTGGCGGGTCGGCGACCGGAGTCTGCATCTGCACGCCAACCCGCAGCTGCTGCTGCCGCACACCGACCCTGACGCACGCGATCTCATGCTCAGCTGCGGCGCGGCACTGAACCATTGCGCGGTGGCGCTGGCCGCGCTCGGATGGCAGTCCAAGGTGCACCGGTTCCCGAATCCTGCCGAGCCCAACCACCTGGCGGCTCTGGAAGTGTACCGCTACCCCGCGGCCGAGCTCGACGTGACGCTGGCGGCGGCCATCCCGCGGCGCCGAACCGATCGTCGGCACTACAGTTCCTGGCCGGTGCCGCGCGGAGACATCGCGCTGATGGGTGCGCGGGCTGCCCGCGCCGGAGTGATGTTGCGCCGCGTCGACGACCTGGTGGGACTGAAGCGGTTGGTGAATGACGCCGCTTTCGCGCATCGCAGCGATCAGGGTTATCTCGCCGAGTTGACCACCTGGAGCGGTCGATATGCCTCCAACGCCGGCGTCCCGGCCCGCAACGTCCCCGGACCGGATGGCACGGGTCCGATTCCGTTGCGCGCCTTCGCCGGTGGGGTGCTCTCCCAGGCGCCCGACATCGAGCCGGCCGATGAGACGGTGGCCGTTCTGGCACTCGGCACCGTGGAGGACGACCTGCTGTCTCGGCTGCGGGCAGGGGAGGCGACCAGCATCGTCTTACTGACCGCGACCGCGCTCGGACTGGCGAGCTGCCCGATCACCGAACCGCTGGAAGTCGCCGGCACCCGTGAAGCGCTACGGCACGACGTGTTCGGGGCCGAAGGCTATCCGCAGATGCTGTTGCGGGTGGGTTGGGCGCCGGTGAACGCCGACCCGCTACCGGCCACCCCGCGCCGTGACCTTGCCGACGTCGTCACTCGCCTCGACGGTTCACCCTTGCTGTGACGTTGCGGCTACTCGCCGTCGATCCGACGCCGGTCGAGCTTGGAGACGAATACCGCCGCCTGGGTGCGCCGCTCCATGCCCAGTTTGGCGAGCAGCCTGGAGACGTAGTTCTTGACCGTCTTCTCGGCCAGGAACATCCGCGCCGCGATCTGCTTGTTCGTCAGGCCTTCGCCGAGCAGGTCGAGCAGGATCCGTTCCTGCTCGGTCAGGGCGGACAGCGGATCGGTGTGCCCACCCTCGCCGCGCAGGCGCGCCATCAGCGCAGCGGCGGCACGATTGTCCAGCAGCGAACGACCCGACCCGACCTCCTTGATGGCACGGGCCAGTTCCATGCCCTTGATGTCCTTGACGACGTAGCCGCTGGCACCGGCCAGGATGGCGTCGAGCATGGCTTCGTCGGAGGTGAACGAGGTCAGCATCAGGCAGCGTAGATCGGGCAGCCGCGACAGCAGATCGCGACACAACTCGATGCCGTTGCCGTCGGGCAGCCGCACATCGAGCACTGCGACGTCGGGCTGCAGGGCCGGGATCCGCGTCATCGCCTCGGCAACGGAACCCGCTTCACCCACCACGTCGAGTTCGGGATCGCTCTCGAGCAGGTCGATCAGTCCGCGACGGACCACTTCATGGTCATCTACCAGGAAAACCTTCACCATGGTGCGACGTAATCCCCCCAACTGGTCGGCGATGTGCACAGCGCGCCGCGGTTCACGGTGCGCCGCGGTTCACAGTGCGTTGTGCGGTTCACACACCAGTATTGAACAATCCGTGTCTCGAAGGGCGGCGTTGCCGGGTGCGCCGACGAGCGCAGAGACCCCGCCGGGCCGACTCCGGCTGGTCACCACCAGTTGGATGACGTCGCCGTATGCGGCCAGGTAGTCCAGCGTGTCGCCGTGCGGGCTGACCGGGGTGATCTCGATGTCGGAATAGCTGCGCTGCCATTCGGCCAGCCGACGGGCCCAGTGCGCCGCCGCGTCGACGGGCATCCTCGCTGGGGCGAGGACGCGCACCGGTGCCGATCGGCGCCGGGCCTCGTCGAGACCGCGCTGCATCACCACACCGTAGGAGGCGCTGTCGGCAAGCTCGATCACGACGGCCCGGTCCTTGCGGTGGTGTGGCCGGTGCGCACGCACGATCGTGACCGGACAGTGCGCCGACGTCGCCACGGCTGCCGCGGTGGACCCGATCTGGCCCCGGGTCGAGTGCCGGAGGCCACGTGCACCGACGCACAACATCGACGCCGACCGCGCCGCCTCCAGCAGCGTCTGGACCGGTCTGCCCTGCAGAATCTCCATCTCGATCTTGACCGGACGTTCCAGGGATTCCACCGCGGTCAGGGCGTAGCGCAGGGCCACCTCGGCGGTCGCAAGGCGACGGGCCTGATCGTGCGGGTCGACGACGGCGTCGTCGTCGGTGTCGATGACGTAAACCAGTCGCAGCGGGAGATCCTGGTCCACCGCCCGGTCGACCGCCCACAGTGCGGCGTCGACCGCGGCCGGCGAACCGTCGATGCCGACCACGACACACGGCGGCGGCGGTGCCTCTAGCATTTCTCACTCCGGCGTATCTCCAGGACCTCGTCGATGGCGCGACGCGGTGTCGGGGCAGGTGCGGCATCGAGTGCCGGGGCGACGCCGACCCGCACGAGTGCCTGTGGGCGCGCGCTGCTGCTGATCAGCGCGGCGATGACGTCGCGTCCCTCGGGAATCTCGGTGACGTGGGTGACGGTGCAGGTCGACAACCCCGCCATGGTGGCCTCCAACAGGACGGCCGACAGCGCCTCGCCGCACCGCAGCACGCTCTCCGGTGAGTCGTCCTCGGTGGACAGCACGAAGATTCCGGCGCGGTCTTCGTCGAGTTGACCGCGGCGCTCCCCGACGGTGGTCACCGGGAACGACCGGCCCACGCGCACCCGGTCACTTTCGGTCGCAGATACCAGCGCAGCCTTGGGTATCCCGTCATCCGCGGTGAAATCTCTTGTCCACCAATCGAGTTCACTGTGATATCGGGCATCGTACATACGTATCACCTCGGCCAGGTGGGATGCCTCGGCCAAGGGGCTGCGCAGGTCGTCGGCAACGGCGTCCAGGCGCGCCGGGCCGCGCCGCGACGCCTCGTCGAGCATGCCGGTCAGCAGGTCCCAATCGGGTGGCGCTCCCAACGGAAGACGGTCGCTGCGCCGCACCAGGATCGCATCGGCGCGCCGCCGCTGTTGGCCGGAGACATCGACGCGGGCGGCGAATTCGATCCTGGCGATGTGGTGCGGGTCCTCGGCATTCGGGAACCGTTGCACGTGAGTCGACCAGCCGGCGGCGGCCATCGCCACCCGGAAGTGGTCGAGTGCCGCTCCGCAGCTGAGTAGCGCCTCGCGTCCGGTGTTGTCGGTGGCGCGGATCAGGCGCGCCGGGTCGGCGAACAGATCGACGGCGTGCTCGGCGGCGACCCAGCGCCACGGTTGGCTGTTGTGCAGAGATGGCGCCCGGCAGGCCAACCGCAGGGCATCGACGACCGCTTCGATCTGCACCCGTGCTGTCGGCATCTGCGCTCCGTTCGGCTCACCTACCACTGTGCTCTGCGGTGCCGTCCGGGTACAGGGTCAATGGTCCTCAACCGGATGGCCGCTCGACGGCTGTGGTGCACCATTGTCATGTGAGCGACATCGACGGTCCCGAGATCGACGGCGGCGTGCGCGCGATGCGGACCACTCTGTCGCAGCTGCGACTGCGTGAACTGCTCACCGAGGTGCAGGACCGGGTGGAGCAGATCATCAGGGGCCGCGACAGGTTGGACGGACTGGTGGAGGCCATGCTGGTGGTCACCTCGGGGCTTGAGCTCGATGACACGCTACGCACGATCGTGCACACCGCGATCGAACTCGTCGACGCGGGGTACGGAGCGCTGGGGGTACGGGGTGCCGACGACGAACTCGTCGAGTTCATCTACGAGGGCATCGACGAGGCCACCGGGGCTCGGATCGGGCATCTGCCGGAGGGTCGCGGTGTGCTCGGCGTGCTGATCGACGATCCCAAACCGATTCGCCTGGAAGATATCTCGTTTCATCCCGCATCGGTCGGGTTTCCACCCGGTCATCCGCCGATGCGAACCTTCCTCGGTGTGCCGGTGCGCATCCGCGACGAGGTGTACGGCAACCTGTACCTGACCGAGAAGGTGGGCGGCCAACCGTTCAGCGAGGATGACGAGGTTCTGGTGCAGGCGCTGGCTGCCGCGGCGGGCATCGCGATCGACAACGCCAGGCTCTACCAGCGTTCGCGTACGCGACAGGCCTGGATCGCCGCCACCCGCGACATCGGCACCGAGTTACTCTCGGGCGCCGACCCTGGGAGCGTCTTTCGGCTGGTCGCCGATTCTGCGCACAAGCTCAGCGGTGCGGCCATGACGATGGTCGCGATCGCCGCGGATCCGGCCCAGCCCCGTCGTGAGGTGGCCGAACTGCGTGTGGTCGCCTCGTGCGGGATCGCCACCGGCGCGGTTCCGGCATCCATTCCGGTAGCGGGGACCTCGATCGGAGAGGCCTTCGCCGAGCGGGGTCCGGCCAGAATCAGTGGCGGTGACATCGGGATCGGAGGGATGGTGGGCCCTGCGCTCATCCTGCCGCTGCGTGCCACCGAGACGGTTCCCGGAGTGCTGGTCGCGGTGCGAGACGTTGGTGCACAGCACTTTCGAGTAGACGAATTGGACATGATGGCGGCCTTCGCCGATCAGGCGGCGCTGGCGTGGCAGTTGGCCGGCGCGCAGCATCGAATGCGCGAACTCGGCATCGTCGCGGACCGGGACCGCATCGCTCGGGATTTGCACGACCACGTGATCCAACGGTTGTTCGCGATCGGGCTCTCGTTACAGGCCGTCTCCGCCCGTACTCATCCTGGTGAAGTGCAGCAACGACTTTCGGGATCCGTTGACGATCTGCAGGAAGTCATCCACGAGATCCGGACCACCATTTTCGATCTGCATGGCGGATCGGCGGGAATCACCCGGTTGCGGCAGCGGCTCGAAGAGGCCGTGGGGGCGTTCCCGAACTCGGGGATTCGGACGTCGGTCCGCTGCCAGGGTCCGTTGTCGGTCGTCGACGCCGCCCTGGCCGACCATGCGGAGGCGGTCGTGCGGGAAGCAGTCAGCAACGCCGTTCGCCATTCGGCTGCCACCGCGGTCACGGTGGCCGTCACCGTCGACGACAACCTGTCGATCGAAGTCACCGACAACGGTCGGGGGATCGCCGCCGAGGCCGCCGGGAGTGGTCTGACCGGTCTGGCCCGGCGCGCCCTCGCTGCGGACGGGTCGTTTGCCGTCCAGTCCCACCCGGATGGGGGCACGGTTCTGAAATGGCGCGCCCCGCTGCGCTGACCTGCATCGACCATCGGCCCGTCGGCTCCGCGCCGACAGTGTTTCCCCAGCGTAGAGCGGCGCTCGGTGTCCGACTTGGGCGTGGCGGCCGGTGACGGGATCGCCTCTCCTTCACAACGGTTGGGTAACGCCGGATCTGTCGCGTCGGTGATTCCTCAAATTGTCGGTTCAGTAAGCCCAGTAACTACGCGGATGTAATTCGCACGGCACGTACGCAGAAGGACTGGGAGCACATGTCTCGGACGAAAAAGGGCATCGTCGTTGTCATGATGGGCAGCGCGGGGTTGTTCTTGAGCGCCCCGGTGCTGGGCCCATCGGCAAACGCGAACCCGACCCGGGGGGGTGTGCCCTGCGTCGGCATTCTGCAGCAGATCGTCTCGCGCCCGGGCGACATTCCGCAGGCGCTGACCGATACGGCACGATCGTTCACCAACCCGGGCCAGCCCGCTCCGCCGGTCGTTGTGCCGCCGGCCAGCAGCTCCACGTCGATCGGTACCCCGCCGGTTCCGCCGACACCGCCGGGATCGGTGATCACGCCGTCATCGGGTGCGACGCCGCCCGTCCCGCCGAACCCGGGGACACCCGCTTCGGTCCGGGGCGGGGGTGGGACTCCGCCGGTTCCGCCGACGCCGCCGGGGTCGGTCATCTCGCCGTCATCGGGTGCGACTCCACCGGTCCCGCCTGTCCCGGGAGCCCCGGCGGTGACGCCGGTCGGTGCGGCTACACCGCCGCTGCCACCGGTGCCCGGCACTCCCGTCGGCGTACCGGCGGGCGGCGGAACTCCTCCCGCTCCGCCGGTGCCCGGTCTTCCTGTGGTCGGCGAGGGCGGCGCTGCACTGCCGCCCGCCCCGCCGGTTCCGGGCCTTCCCGTCGTCGGCGAAGGCGGCGCGGGACTGCCCCCGGCTCCGCCGGTCCCCGGCGGGCCCGCTGCGGTGCCAGCAGGGTTGGCACTGCCGCCGGCTCCACCGGCCCCGGGCGCTCCCGTCGTCGGTGAGGCCGGGGCGCTGGCACCGTCCGCAGCGGCCGTACCCGGAGCCCCTTCGGCAGCCGGGATCGGCGGTCCGGGATCCGGGGTCGGCGGCGGTGCGCCACTGGAAGGTGCTGCGGGCGCGCTCCCTCCGGGAGGGGGCGCCCCGATCGCGGCAGAAGCGGGCACCGCCGGACTGCCGGCGCCGCCGGCACCGGGTGCTCCGGTAGTGGGTGAGGCCGGTGTGGTGCCGCCTCCGGGTCCGCCGGTGCCGGGCGCTCCGTTCGAGGGTGAGGCCGGTGTGGTGCCGCCTCCCGCTCCACCTGCGCCGGGGGTGCCGGTGGTGGGTGACGCTGGTGTGGTGACGCCGCCGGGTCCGGGTGGTCCGGGTGTGCCGGTGGTGGATGAGGCTGGTGTGGTGACGCCTCCGGGTCCGGGTGGTCCGGGTGTGCCGGTGGTGGATGAGGCTGGTGTGGTGACGCCTCCGGGTCCGGGTGGTCCGGGTGTGCCGGTGGTGGATGAGGCTGGTGTGGTGACGCCTCCCGGCCCGGGTGGTCCGGGGGTCCCCGTCGAAGGATCCACCGACCTCGTGACGCCGCCGGGACCCGGCGCCCCGGGTACACCGACGGTGAGCACGATCGAGACGTTCTCGCCGCCGGCTCCGCCCGTGCCGGGAACACCGTCGTCGGGCGCAATCGAGACGTTCTCCCCGCCGGCACCGCCGGTGCCCGGGGGTCCGGCGAGTTCGTCGGTCGAGTTCGTGACCCCTCCGCCCCCCGGGGTGCCGGGCATCCCGTCGGAGGGTTCGACGACCTACACGACACCGCCGACCCCAGAGATCACGTTCAATCCGGCGAACTCGGGCATCGACATCGCCACGCCACCCGGGGCGGGGGTTCCCGGCGCACCGATCGAGGCCTCAGCGAACGTGTCGACCCCGCCCGTGCCGGGAGTGCCTGGTGCGCCGGTGAATTCGGCGGTCGACCTGGCCGTGCCCGGTGACGTGGATATCCCCGCGGTGCCCATCGAGCGGTCGACCACCCTCACGACCCCACCGACCCCAGGCGCTCCGGGCGCCCCGGTCGGCTCCACGGTCGACGTGGTGACCCCACCGTCCCCAGGCGCCCCGGGTGTGCCGGTGGTGGATGAGGCTGGTGTGGTGACGCCGCCGGGTCCGGGTGGTCCGGGTGTGCCGGTGGTGGATGAGGCTGGTGTGGTGACGCCGCCGGGTCCGGGTGGTCCGGGTGTGCCGGTGGTGGATGAGGCTGGTGTGGTGACGCCGCCGGGTCCGGGTGGTCCGGGTGTGCCGGTGGTGGATGAGGCTGGTGTGGTGACGCCGCCGGGTCCGGGTGGTCCGGGTGTGCCGGTGGTGGATGAGGCTGGTGTGGTGACGCCGCCGGGTCCGGGTGGTCCGGGTGTGCCGGTGGTGGATGAGGCTGGTGTGGTGACGCCGCCGGGTCCGGGTGGTCCGGGTGTGCCGGTGGTGGATGAGGCTGGTCTGCTGACGCCGCCCGCCCCGCCTGCCACTGCTCTGGGTGCGCCGGTCGATGCTGCAGCCGGCGCGGCTACTCCGTCAGGTCCACCGGCCGCACCGGTGTTCGGCGACGCGGGCGTCGTCGCACCCCCCGGCCTTCCCGGTGGCGGTGGTCCCGGCGAAGGTGTCGGGGGCCCGGGTGGCGGTGTCGGTGGTGGCGAGAGCGTGGGCGGTGCCGCCGGCCTGGTCGGCGACAGCGCCTCCGGTGGAGCCGGTGCGCTTGGGGCAGCCGGCGCGCCGATCGACGCCGCTGCCGGTGCGGCAGCGCCCCCAGTTCCTCCGGCCGGCGGCGCGCCGGTCATCGGTGAGGCGGGTGTGGTGTCGCCTCCGGTTCCGCCGGTGCCCGGTGGTGCGGATGTGGTTCCCACCGGTGTGGTGACGCCTCCGGCGCCGCCGGTTCCGGGTGCTCCGGTTTTCGGTGAGGCGGGTGTGGTGTCGCCTCCGGTTCCGCCGGTGCCCGGTGGTGCGGACGTGGTTCCCGCCGGTGTGGTGACGCCTCCGGCGCCGCCGATTCCGGGTGCTCCGGTTTTCGGTGAGGCGGGTGTGGTGTCGCCTCCGCTTCCGCCGGTGCCCGGTGGTGCGGATGTGGTTCCCGCCGGTGTGGTGACGCCTCCGGCGCCGGGAGTTCCGGGCGGTGCCGGAACGGTTCCCGTCGAGGCGGGCACACCTCCGGTTCCTCCGACTCCGGGCACGTCGTCGGGCGGGTTCGTCAACTACCCGGCGCCTCCGGTGCCCCCGACACCGCCGAACTCGGCGGGGATCGACACCGCAGCGCCCGGGACGCCTATTCCGGGCACTCCAGGCAGCACGCTGACCGTGTCAGATCTGCTCACGCCGCCCGGCCTGGCCAGAACAGTGCAGAACACCGCGTCGTCGGTCATGGGCATCGCGCCTCCTGCCACACCTCCGGTGCCCGGTTCTTCCGCATCGGTCAATGTGGGTGTGCCGGCTCCGCCGAGCCCGCTGACCCCGCTCGCCGCAACGGGTCTGTCGAACCTGGTGTCACCGCCGTCGTTGACGATCCCGTCCATCCCCGGGCTCCCGGTTCCGCTGCCCAATGAGGTGCCGGTGCCCTCGGACCTGCTCTGCGTGGGGACGGATTGGTCTGCGACACAGGGTGATTCGGTGGCCGCCCCGGTCAACGCCGAGATTCCGCGGGCGCTGGTCACCGGGACGGTACCGGTCGGTGACCGCCGGGACCGTTGGGAGACCCCGTAGCGGACGTGTCGCCCCACCGCATGGTGCGATTCGACGGCCGGACGCGGCCCGCCCGGCCGTAGCCTCCTCGCGCGGAGGCTACGGGCGGCCGGTGCGCCCAACCCCGCCGGGGCGCCGCACCCAGGGGTCAGGCAGTGCGACAGCTCTCGGTGCGTCTCAGCGGCTCGACGCCTGCGCGTCGCTGACCAGATCGGTGGCCACCTTGATCAGCGGCACGTTGGAGTCCTGGGACAGTTTGCGCAACAGCTCGAACGCCTGGACCGCGTCCACGCCGTAGCGCTCCATGATCATGCCCTTGGCCTGACCGATCACATCGCGGCTGGACAGCGCTTTACGGAACTGATCCTCGCGGCGTGCCGAATTGAACGCGACCGACGAGTGCGCCGCGAAGATCAACCCGAGGGTGCGGGCCTCACCGTCGAAGGTGTCCGCGGTCTCGGAATAGACGTTGAGCGCTCCGAGAGTCTCGCCCGCGATGAAGAGCTGGAACGCCATGATCGAGCGGATGGGTGTCTCGGCCAGCGCGTCGCGCTGGTAGTTCGGGAACCGATCCTCGGTCTCCAGATCGCGGACGTGAACCGTCTTCTCGTCCCACGCGGCGGTCAAACACGGACCTTCCAGGTAACGCTGCTGGATCTTGTCCAGCAGCACCGGCCAGTGGTGGGTCGCCGCCGGGGTCTCGATGTGCTTGGCGTTTCGGGTCAGGGTGATCCCGGCGTACTGCGCACCGGGAATCTCGGCCGCCGCAAGCTCGGCCAGCTCGGCGATGACGGTGTCGGAGTCGGTGTCCGGCCTGCTATGCAGGCCCTGCACCAGCTCTGCCACCCGCAGGTGTGCAGTCTCCACGCCGGCTGGATCGCTCATCCCTCACCGTCCGATACTCACGCGTCAATATGGCACTCCAGGCTACCGCTGACCGTTGCCGACGGTGCGGGCATGGGTCATGTCGGTTCTGTGACCGTGCAGGGACCTGCGGCCCGTCGGCGGCTGAATGACCCAGGCCCGACGATCTAGAGCGCCCTCAGGTACCGGTCGGTCACCACCCGCTGCGCCAGCGACGTCACCGGAGCTCCCAGCCTGCTCCACCACGTCGCGTGCCGCGAAAACGCGGCGACCTCGGCGAACACCTCCGTGGTGGCCGGGTCGTATCGCACGACGAACAGCTCCTCGCCGGATTCGGCGTGCCCGGGCAGGGTCCCGTAGGCGAACCCACGTCGGTGGGGTTCGTCGACGACATACACCACCCGGCATGGCGCGGTGACCGGTCCGAGATGGACCAGCACCTCGACTCCCACCGCAGCCACCGGCGCTGTGGCGTCGACGCGCAAACCGGCTCCGCGCAGCATGCCCCAGCGCATCCCATCGGCGGCGGCCTGCTCGAAGCGATCCCGTCCGCGGCCGATTCTGGCGGATTTCCGCAGATGGTGGTACCCGCCGGGCATTGTCGTCGCGGTCGCGCCGACCTCGGGGTAGGTCAGTGGTTTGGCGGCCAGGTCGCTCAACTTCACGCTCTCAGCTTGTCACCGCGCACGTCGCAGCGGTGCACGACCTCCGGGACCCGCCCGCGGTATCGACGCCGGCTTCGCAATCGACGCCGACTCCGCACACCGAATGCCAGCACCGAATTCCGGGCACCGAATTCGCAGACTGAGCAAAGCCGGCGCTGCCCAGCGCCGAGGCAACCAATACGGTGGGCGGGTGAGCACCAACGAGGCCACCGATGCACACGTCGGTGGGGGATTCAACGCGCCGGCGCCCACCACCCGCGGCGGACCGGACTACGGCCGCTTCGTCGAGGCGGTTCGCACTCTTCAGGATCACACCCGCGCCGCGGACGCCCCCGACGCGGTGGTCACCGAGGTCGCCGGCCTGATCGAGCGGGCGTGCGCGCTGCTGGCACCGTACGACGCCGACGAGTGGTCCTCTCCGTCGGGCCGCCGGATGGATCTACCCAACCGCGGCAACATTCTCAACGTGCCCACCGACCTGCGCGTCACCGAGGACGGCCGGGTCCGTGGCACCGCCCGGTTCCGCCGCTATCACCTGGGCCGCAACGGGGCCGCCCACGGCGGCGCGGTGGCTCACCTGTTCGATTCGGTGCTCGGGTTCACCGCCTTCAAACTCAGCGACAGCAGGGCGCAGCGCACCGCCTTCCTGCACGTCGACTATCGCAAGATTGCAGTCGTCGGCACCGAGTTCCAGATCGAGGCCGGTATCGACGACATCGTCGACCGCAAGATCTTCGTGTCCGGTCGGCTGCTCGACGGCGACCAGCTGCTGGCTGAGGCGCACTCCCTGTTCCTGAAATTGAAGCCCGGCCAGCCGTGAGCGAGGAGACCGAACGGCTCGGGTTCGCCCGCCGCTGGTCGAGGTGGCGCGACCGGTTGCGAGAACGCCGACTGGTCAACCTCACATACCGCATGACGGTCGGTGTCGTCGGCCTGCTGGTGCTGGTCGTCGGGATCGTGGCCATCCCGTACCCGGGCCCGGGCTGGGCCATCGTCTTCGTCGGGCTGGCGATCCTGGCGACCGAGTTCGACTGGGCACGCCGCCTGCTCGCCTACGTGCGCATCCGGTACGACGCCGCCATGGGGTGGTTCAAACGGCAGGGCCTGTGGGTCCAGGTGCTGGGCGCGCTGTTCACTTTCGCGGTGGTGGTGGTCACGCTGTGGCTCTTCGGGGTGCTCGGTTTCATGGGCGGACTGCTCGGTCTCGACTACGGCTGGCTGGATAGCCCCGTTGGTATCGGGACGTGAGGCCAGACCCCGATAGCATGGTCGCGGTCGATCCCCGGCCTGCACCCCGTTGAGAGTTTGGAGAACCACCGCGATGAGCGCCCCCGCCCGCCCCGCCCCAGCAGCCCCTATCCGGGTCGCTGCCGGGACGACCGCCGGGCAGGCGGTCCGTGACGCCGGATTGCCGTCGCGCGGCGCCGCCGACGCGGTCGTCGTCGTGCGGGACCCCGACGGCCGACTCCGTGACCTGTCCTGGGTTCCCGACGCCGACGTCGAGGTGATTCCGGTGGCTGCCGACACCGACGACGGCCGCAGCGTGATCCGGCACTCTGCGGCCCACGTGTTGGCCCAGGCGGTGCAGGGGCTGTTCCCCGACGCCAAGCTCGGCATCGGACCGCCCATCACCGACGGCTTCTATTACGACTTCGAGGTCGCCGAACCGTTCACTCCGGACGACCTGGAAGCGCTGGAGAAGCGGATGCGACAGATCGTCAAGGAAGGGCAGCTGTTCTCCCGGCGGGTGTTCGAGTCCAAGGACCAGGCCCGCGTCGAACTCGCCGGCGAACCGTACAAACTCGAACTCATCGACGACAAATCCGGCGATCCCGACGTCATGGAGGTCGGGGGCGACGAGCTCACCGCCTACGACAATCTCAATCCGCGCACCCGCGACCGGGTTTGGGGCGATCTGTGTCGCGGTCCGCACATCCCGACCACCCGCTACATCCCGGCGTTCAAGCTGACCCGCAGCTCGGCCGCCTACTGGCGTGGTGACCAGAACAACGCCAGCCTGCAGCGGATCTACGGCACCGCGTGGGAGTCCCAGGAGGCGCTGGACCGCCATCTCGAGCTGATCGAGGAGGCGCAGCGACGCGACCACCGCAAACTGGGTGTCGAGCTTGACCTCTTCAGTTTCCCCGACGAATTAGGTTCGGGCCTACCGGTTTTCCATCCCAAGGGCGGAGTGGTGCGCCGGGAGCTGGAGGAGTACTCACGGCGCAAGCACATCGAGGCCGGCTACGAGTTCGTCAACACACCGCACATCACCAAAGAGCAGCTCTACATCACCTCCGGTCACCTTGAGTGGTACGCCGACGGGATGTTCCCGCCGATGCAGATCGATGCCGAATACAACCCCGACGGCACGGTCCGCAAGCCCGGGCAGGACTACTACCTCAAACCGATGAACTGCCCGATGCACCATCTGATCTACCGCTCACGCGGGCGCTCCTATCGGGAACTTCCGTTGCGGCTTTTCGAGTTCGGCAGCGTGTACCGCTACGAGAAGTCCGGCGTGATCCACGGGCTCACCCGCGTCCGGGGGATGACCCAGGACGATGCGCACATCTACTGCACCCGTGAAGAGATGCGCGACGAACTGGCCCGGTTGCTGCAGTTCGTGCTTGAGCTGCTCGCCGACTACGGACTGGACGACTTCTACCTGGAACTGTCGACCAAGGACCCCGAGAAATCCGTCGGCTCCGACGAGATCTGGGAAGAGGCCACCGAGACCCTGCGCGAAGTGGCCGAGGCCTCGGGTCTGCAGCTGGTGCCCGACCCGGGTGGTGCGGCGTTCTACGGTCCCAAGATCTCCGTTCAGGTGCGCGACGCGCTCGGGCGCAGCTGGCAGATGTCGACCATCCAACTCGACTTCAACATGCCGGACCGTTTCGAGTTGGAGTACACCGCAGCCGACGGGACCCGCAAGCGGCCGGTGCTGATCCACCGCGCCCTGTTCGGCTCCATCGAGCGGTTCTTCGGTGTGCTCACCGAGCACTATGCCGGGGCCTTCCCGGCCTGGCTGGCGCCGGTGCAGGTGGTGGGCATTCCGGTCGCCGACGACCACGTCCCGTACCTGCGTGAGGTGGCGGACCGACTGCGCGGGCTCGGTATCCGTGCCGACGTCGACACCAGCGACGACCGCATGGCCAAGAAGATCGTCAACCACACCAACCAGAAGGTGCCGTTCATGCTGCTCGCGGGCGACCGCGACGTCGAAGCCGGTGCGGTGTCTTTCCGGTTCGGTGACCGCACGCAGATCAACGGCGTCCCGCTGCAGCAGGCGGTCGAGACCATCGCCGACTGGGTCAGGCGACGTGAGAACGCCACGCCGACAGCCGAACTCGTTGACGTCAGCTCCGCGGTCCCCGGCGGGGGCAAGGGCTGACGTGGACCCCGAGGACACCATCGTGGATCGCGGCGTCGGCGACCCCGACCATCTGCAGCGGCTGTGGACGCCGCACCGGATGACCTACATCGCCGATGCCGTCAAGGCGGGGTCGGCGTCCTCGTCGGAGCCCTTCACCGACATCCCCAACATGTCCGACGAGGACGGGCTGGTGGTGGCGCGCGGCGAGCTGGTCTATGCGGTGCTCAACCTGTATCCATACAACCCGGGCCACCTGATGGTGGTGCCCTACCGGCGGGTCGCCGAGTTGGAGAACCTCACCGGAGCCGAGAGCGCAGAGCTGATGGCCTTCACGCAGAAGGCGATCCGGGTGATGAAGGCGGTGTCTCGGCCGCACGGCTTCAACGTCGGACTGAACCTCGGGACGTCGGCGGGGGGTTCGCTGTCCGAGCACCTGCACATGCACGTGGTGCCGCGATGGGGCGGCGATGCCAACTTCATCACCGTGATCGGCGACTCCAAGGTCATCCCGCAGCTGCTGCGCGACACTCGGCAGTTGCTGGCCACCGAGTGGGACCGGCAGCGGTGAGCGATTTCTACCTGATGACCCGCGCGGCGTACGCGAAGCTGTCGCGGCCGATCGCCAAGGGGGCGCTCAGGCTGGGGCTGACGCCGGACAGTGTCACGATCCTGGGCACCGCGGGGTCGGTGCTCGCTGCGCTGACCCTCTTCCCGATGGGGTACCTGTTCGCGGGTGCGTTCGTGGTGGCGTTCTTCGTCCTGGCCGACATGCTCGACGGGGCGATGGCCCGGCAGAGCGGCGGCGGCACCCGGTTCGGGGCGGTACTCGACGCGACGTGTGACCGAATCAGTGACGGCGCGGTCCTCGGAGGCCTGCTGTGGTGGGCCGCGTTCGGGCTGCACAGCACCGGGTTGGTCGTCGCCACCATGATCTGCCTGGTGTCGTCCCAGGTCATCTCCTACATCAAGGCCCGTGCGGAGGCCAGCGGCCTGACCGGAGACGGTGGGCTCATCGAGCGGCCCGAGCGCCTGGTGATCACCCTCATCGGGACGTGTTTCTCGGATCTGCCGTTCTTCCCGATGCCGTGGCTGCTCGAGGTTGCGATGTGGGTGCTCGCGGTGACGAGCGTGGTGACCGTCGGGCAACGGCTGCACAGTGTGCGGACCTCGGCAGCGGCGATGGAGCCGTTGACACCGGCCGAAAAACCTGAGAACCCCGAGCAATGACGCGTCAGCCGGTCGGAGCGGGCGAAGCCATGGCAGGTCTGTGGTCGCTTCCGTCGACGCTGGGCGGTCAGCTGACCGACTGGGGGTATGCAGCGGGCTGGCGGGTGGTCCGGGCGGCGCCGGAGTTCCTGGCGCGCAGCACATTCGACGCGGGAGCGCGGTGGGCGTCGCGTAACGGAGGGCCCGATCAGCTGCGCAGGAACCTGGCGCGGGTGATCGGCACCACCCCCGAGCGTGTCCCGGCCACCTTGATGCGGGAGTCGCTGGCGTCCTACGCGCGATACTGGCGCGAAGCGTTCCGGCTCCCGACGATGGACCACGAGGAGCTCGGCAAAAGGCTGCGCGTACGCGACATCGATCATGTGTGGTCGGCGCTGGAAGCCGGCCGCGGAGCCGTGCTGGCGCTACCGCACAGCGGCAACTGGGACATGGCCGGGGTGTGGCTGGTGCAAAACCACGGCACCTTCGCCACCGTGGCCGAACGTCTCAAGCCCGAGTCGCTGTACAACCGCTTCCTGGCCTACCGCGAGAGTCTCGGCTTCGAGGTGGTTCCGCTGTCCGGTGGGGATCGGTCACCGTTCGATGTGCTGCGGGACCGGTTGCTGGACAACGGCCTCGTGTGCCTGATGGCCGACCGGGACATGACACGCAGCGGTGTGCCGGTCGACTTTTTCGGCGAACCGAGCAGGTTGCCGGCCGGCCCGGCGAAACTCGCCTTGGCCACCGGAGCCGCGCTGCTGCCGGTGCACTGCTGGTTCGAGCCCGACGACTGGGGAATGCAGGTCTACCCCGAACTGGGCACCACCTCCGGTGACGTCGCGGCCATCACCCAGGCACTGGCCGACCGGTTCGCGGCCAACATTGCTGCCCATCCGCAGGACTGGCACATGATGCAACCACAGTGGCTGGCCGACCTGTCCGAGGAGCGCAGTGCTCGCCTGGAGGCTTCGTGAGGATCGGGATGGTGTGCCCGTACTCGTTCGATGTACCCGGAGGAGTGCAGGCGCACGTGCTGCAGTTGTCGGAGGTGTTGCGCGGCAAGGGCCATGAGGTCAGCGTGCTCGCGCCGGCGTCGCCCGAGGCGCAGGAATCGCTACCCGATTTCGTGGTCTCGGGCGGCCGGGCGGTGCCGATCCCGTACAACGGCTCGGTGGCCCGGCTGCGGTTCGGGCCCGCCACCCACCGCAAGGTGAAGAAGTGGCTGGCCCAGGGCCAGTTCGACGTGCTGCACCTGCACGAACCCAACGCGCCCAGTCTGTCGATGCTGGCACTGAACATCGCCGAGGGTCCGATCGTGGCGACCTTTCACACCTCGACGACGAAATCGCTGACGCTGTCGGTGTTCGAACCTTTTCTGCGTCCCATGCACGAGAAGATCGTCGGTCGTATCGCGGTGTCCGACCTGGCCCGTCGTTGGCAGATGGAGGCGCTCGGCAGCGATGCCGTCGAGATTCCCAACGGTGTGGACGTGGCGAGCTTCGGCGGTGCGCCGCTGCTGCCCGGGTATCCGCGGCCTGGGAAGAGTGTGCTGTTCCTCGGTCGGTTCGACGAACCCCGCAAGGGGATGGCCGTGCTGCTCGCAGCGCTGCCCCGACTGGTGCAGCGGTTCGGTGATGTGGAGATCCTGGTGGTCGGCCGCGGCGATGAAGACGAGCTGCGGACCGAAGCCGGGCCTTTGGCCCGGCATCTGCGCTTTCTGGGTCAGGTGAGCGACGCCGAGAAAGCATCGGCGATGCGCAGCGCGGACGTGTACTGCGCCCCGCACACCGGCGGGGAGAGTTTCGGCATCGTGCTGGTTGAGGCGATGGCGGCGGGAACCGCGGTGGTGGCCAGCGACCTCGACGCTTTCCGGCGGGTGCTCGGCGACGGGGAGGCCGGCCGACTGGTCGCTGTCGACGACCCGACCGCCCTGGCCGACGGCCTCATCGAGGTGCTTTCCGACGACGTCGTGCGGAACCGCTACGTGGAGTGCGCCGCGCGCGCGGTGCAGCGCTACGACTGGTCGGTGGTGGCTCAGCAGATCCTGCGGGTGTACGAAACGGTCGCCGGTTCCGGAGTCAGAGTCCAGGTCGCCGGGGGCGGGCCGCTGTGATCCCGTGGATCGCCGCGGTCGGGATCGCGCTGCTGGTCTCGGTGATCCTGCTGATCGCGGTGTGGGCCTATCAGACAGCCAACCGGCTGGACCGATTGCACGTCCGCTATGACCTGTCCTGGCAGGCCCTCGACGGGGCGCTTGCCCGGCGCGCGGTGGTGGCCCGTGCGGTGGCCGTCGAAGCGTACGGCGTGGGACCGGACGGCAGGCGGCTCGCCGCATTGGCCGATGCCGCCGAGCGAGCGCCGCGCGCGGGTCGGGAGGTGGCCGAGAACGAGCTGTCCGCCGCGCTCGCGCGGGTGAACCCGGCGTCGCTACCGCTGGCGCTGGTGGCCGAGTTGGCCGACGCCGAAGCACGGGTCGTGCTCGGGCGTCGCTTCCACAACGATGCGGTTCGCGACACCCTGGCGTTGCGCGAGCGCCCGCTGGTGCGCGTGTTGCGACTCGGCGGAACGGCTGCATTGCCCACGTACTTCGAGATCGCCGAGGGCGGAGAACTCTCGGCCCGGGAACCCGCGCCGGCCGTTAGACGCACCTCGGCCCGGATCGTGCTGCTCGACGAGGGCGGTGCCGTGCTGTTGCTGTGCGGGTCGGATCCGGCGGCGGCCGCCGGGGGAGGGATTGCCCGCCGGTGGTGGTTCACCATCGGCGGCGCGGCCCAGGACGGGGAGTCGTTGGCCCAGACCGCCGCGCGCGAGCTCTTGGAGGAGACCGGGCTGCAGGTGCCGCCCGCGGTGATGGTCGGACCTTTGTGGCGCCGCGACGCCGTCATCGAGTTCAACGGATCGGTGCTGCGCAGCGAGGAGATGTACTTCGTGCATCGCACCGCCCGTTTCGAGCCGTCGGACGTGGGCCGCTCCGGGCTGGAGCGCACCTACATTCACGGTCATCGGTGGTGCGATGCGACAATGATCGGCGAACTGGTCGCCAATGGCGAGACGGTGTACCCGCTGCAGTTGGGCGAGCTTCTGGCCGAGGCGAACGAGCTGGCCGACGCGCCGGGTGCGCTACCGGACGGGCCGCTCAGATCCATCCGGTGACGTGCGGATCCAATTGATTTGCCGGCGTCTCTAAACTGGATCAGTAGCGATTGAAGGAGAAGGCAGTGGAATCCGAAATGTCGGGGGCAGGGCCGGAGTCTCCGGCTCGCGGTACCGCGCGGGTCAAGCGCGGGATGGCCGAGATGCTCAAGGGCGGCGTCATCATGGACGTCGTCACCCCGGAGCAGGCCCGTATCGCCGAGGGCGCCGGCGCGGTCGCGGTGATGGCGCTCGAGCGCGTCCCGGCCGACATCCGGGCCCAGGGCGGGGTGTCGCGGATGAGTGACCCCGACATGATCGAGGGCATCATCGACGCCGTCACCATCCCGGTGATGGCCAAGGCCCGCATCGGCCATTTCGTGGAGGCCCAGATCCTGCAGAGCCTCGGTGTCGACTATGTCGACGAGTCCGAGGTGCTCACCCCGGCCGACTACACCAACCACATCGACAAGTGGCGCTTCACCGTGCCGTTCGTGTGCGGTGCGACCAACCTCGGCGAAGCGCTGCGGCGGATCACCGAAGGCGCGGCGATGATCCGTTCCAAGGGGGAGGCCGGCACCGGCGACGTGTCCAATGCCACCACCCACATGCGCAAGATCGGCGGCGAGATCCGCCGTCTGACGTCGCTGTCGGAGGACGAACTCTACGTCGCGGCAAAGGAATTGCAGGCCCCCTACGATCTGGTGGTGGAGGTGGCCCGCGCCGGCAAGCTGCCGGTCACGCTGTTCACCGCCGGCGGTATCGCCACTCCGGCCGATGCCGCGATGATGATGCAGCTCGGTGCCGAGGGTGTGTTCGTCGGGTCGGGCATCTTCAAGTCCGGCAACCCGGCCGAGCGGGCGGCCGCGATCGTCAAGGCGACCACCTTCTATGACGATCCCGACGTGCTGGCCAAGGTGTCACGCGGGCTGGGTGAGGCGATGGTCGGCATCAACGTCGACGACATCCCCGTCCCGCACCGGCTGGCCGAACGCGGCTGGTAAGTGGCGATCGAAGAGATCCTCGATCTGGAACAGCTCGAGGTCAACATCTATCGGGGCGGTGTGTTCAGCCCGGAGTCAGGGTTCCTGCAGCGCACCTTCGGCGGCCATGTGGCCGGCCAGTCGCTGGTGTCGGCGGTACGCACCGTCGACCCGAGGTTTCAGGTGCACTCGTTGCACGGTTACTTCCTGCGTCCCGGGGATGCGCGGGCGCCCTCGGTGTACATCGTCGAGCGGCTGCGTGACGGCGGCTCGTTCGTGACCCGCCGGGTCAACGCGATCCAGCACGGCGAGACCATCTTCTCGATGTCGGCGTCGTTCCAGACCGACCAGAGCGGCATCGAGCATCAGGATGCGATGCCACTCGCGCCGCCGCCCGACGACATTCCTGACTTCAAGTCCGTCAGCAGAGTGTTCGACGACGCCAGTTTCCGGCAGTTCGACGAGTGGGACGTGCGGATCGTGCCGCGCGATCGGCTCGGGGTGCGGGACGGCAAGGCGTCCCAACAACAGGTCTGGTTCCGGCATCGCGACCCGATGCCCGACGATCATGTGCTGCACATCTGTGCGCTGGCCTATATGAGTGACCTGACGCTGCTCGGCTCGGCGCAGGTGAACTACCCCGAGGATCGCAAGCACTTGCAGGTCGCGTCGCTCGATCACGCGATGTGGTTCATGCGTGCGTTCCGCGCCGACGAATGGCTGCTCTACGACCAGTCCTCACCGTCGGCGTGCGGTGGCCGTTCCCTGACGCAGGGCAAGATCTACAACCGTTACGGGGAGATGGTCGCCGCGGTGATGCAGGAAGGCCTGACGCGCTACCCTCGCGACTTCACACCTGGTCGACGGTGACCCCGCGGGTCGGGGTGCTGGCGCTGCAGGGTGACACCCGCGAACATCTGGCGGCGTTGCGGGAGGCGGGCGCCGACGGGGTCACCGTGCGTCGTCCCACCGAGCTGAAATCTGTTGACGCGCTGGTGATCCCCGGCGGTGAGTCCACCGCGATCAGCCACTTGCTGCGCGAGTTCGAGCTACTGGAGCCGTTGCGGGCCAGGCTGGCCGACGGCATGCCGGCTTACGGGTCGTGCGCGGGGATGATTCTGCTCGCTACCGACATCGCCGATGCCGGAGTGCCGGGGCGCCAGGCGCTCCCACTGGGCGGCATCGATATGACCGTGCGCCGCAATGCGTTCGGTCGCCAGGTGGACTCGTTCGAGGCCGACCTGGCATTCACCGGAATCGACGGATCGGTGCATGCGGTCTTCATCCGGGCGCCCTGGGTGGAGCGGGTCGGACCAGAGGTCGAAGTGCTGGCCACCGCGGCGGGGCACCCGGTGGCGGTGCGACAGGGCCGGATGCTGGCGACATCGTTCCATCCGGAGATGACGGGCGATCGCCGGGTGCACAAGTTGTTCGTCGACGCCCTCTGAGCCAAACCGGCCTGCATGCGCACCGAGGTGCCCGGGCGCGTCGTGGTGTCGCTACCGGATGGGCAGGCCGGTGATAGCGCGCGCCATCACCAGTCGCTGGATTTCGCTGGTGCCCTCGAAGATCGTGAAGATCTTGGCGTCGCGGTGCATGCGCTCGACGGGATACTCGCGGGTGTAACCGTTGCCGCCGAGGATCTGGATCGCCTCGTCGGTGACATAGACCGCCGCCTCGCTGGCGACCAGCTTGGCCATCGACCCTTCGGCCGCCTCGAAGCTCTTGCCGTTGCGTGCCATCCAACCGGCGCGGTACACCAGTAGCCGGGCGGCGTCGATGCGCGCCTTCATGTCGGCGAGCTTGAACGCCACCGCCTGGAACTCGCCGATCTTGCGGCCGAACTGCTCACGCTCGCACGCGTAGTCGCGGGCGTACTCGTAGGCGGCACGGGCGACCCCGACGGCCATCGCGCCGACCGTGGGGCGGGTGCGCTCGAAGGTCGCCAGCGCCGCCTGCCCGGCGGCCTTCTTGCCTTCGCGCACTTTGGCGATCCGGGCGTCGAACTTGTCCTTGCCGCCGATGATCAGGCGGCCCGGGATGCGGACCTCATCGAGGACCACTTCGGCGGTGTGGGAGGCGCGGATGCCGTGCTTGAGGAACTTCTGTCCCTGGCTCAGTCCCCGGGTTCCGGGCGGGATGATGAACGACGCCTGCCCGCGCGTGCCCAGCTCGGGGTGCACCGACGCGACGACCACGTGGACGTTGGCGATACCGCCGTTGGTGGCCCAGGTCTTGGTTCCGTTGAGCACCCACTCATCGGCGGCCTCGTCGTAGCGGGCCCTGGTCAGGATCGCGCCCACATCGGACCCTGCCCCGGGCTCCGAGGAACAGAACGCGGCGACCTTCGGATCGTCGACGCTGCCGAACATCTGCGGCACCCACTCGCCGACCTGCTCGGGGGTTCCGTTGGCGGCCAGCGATGCCGCTGCCAGCCCAGTGCCCAGGATCGACAGGGCGATGCCGGCGTCTCCCCAGAACATCTCCTCGAAGGCCACGATCATGCCGAGGCCGCTTTCCTCGGCGGCCTGCTCGGCGAAGAACTCCATCGAGTACAGGCCGACTTTGGCCGCCTCGGCGATGATCGGCCACGGTGTCTCTTCGCGTTCGTCCCACTCGGCGGCTGCGGGCCGGACTACGTCGGCAGCAAATTCGTGGACCCACTTCTGCACGTCGACCAGGTCCGGGGGCAGTTCCAGGGAGAACGTCATAGACGTTGACCTTACTTTGGAGTAAGTTACTCGGCCAGTCAGTGTGGCTCAGCTAACAGCGGTAGGCGGGTCGGCAGGATCAGTCGCGAGGCCGACCATATGGTGTTGACGCTGCTGGTTCCCACGGATGCGTGGCGGAAGTTCATGATCGCGGGGCTGGCGGGGTCCTGGTCGTCGCTGGTCAGCGTGAGGCGCAGCCGGTGTCCGCGCGTGAACCGGCGGGCGTTGGGCACCAGCGGAATCCGGTAGGTCACGACCTCCCCGACGGGTACCGCCACCGCGGTGTCGCAGGCCAGGACCGGAGCGCCGAGGGTGCTGGCGGCCTCGTCGACAGTGCGCAGGCTGGCCCGCAGCCAACCCGCGGTCACATCGGTGATCTGACCGTCGGGCCCGACGTCCTGCAGCGTCGCGATCCAGGCGGTGTCCACCGCGGTGGCCGAGGCCTCCAAACGCAGTTCGATATCGCCGACGACGTCGAGGTCACCCTCCATCGGCGCGGAAGTCCAGCTCAGCATCGCCGGCGGGTCGATCGGGCTGGCCTTGGCGCGGTTGAGCCCGGCGCCGAGGGCGAGGTACTCGCGTCCTGCAGGCTCACCCTCGTCGGCGCCGAGCGTGCCGTCGGCGCGCAGCGCCCACTGCAGTGCAGTGGCAGGCGGTGGCCAGCTCGGGCTGGTCTGCCAGGAATCTGACCCGGGCAGGATGTAGCGCACCGCCGGACCGTCCATGATCCCGGTGTCGGCACCCTTGAGCCAGTGGTCGTACCAGGCCAGTGCCTCTCGGTGCAGGCTCTCCCACGGCCAGGTGAGCCCGAACTGTCCGAGCATCGCCATCCGCACGTTCGGATTGTGCGACAACGCTTTCCATGCGGTGAAGGTGGACGGCAGATGCAGCGGGACGTTCTCCCAGTCGCACCCGAGGTAAACCGGGATCTCGACGCGGTTGAGCAGCGGCAGCAGGTTGCGCTCCTGCCACCAACCGTCGCGCAGCGGATGGCGCACCATGGCGTCGAGCCAGAGGTCGTCCCACGGGTGCGGGTCGTGGGGGAGTTGGAGCAGCCGGCGCATCATGGTGACCGCCGCTTCCCCGTTCATCGTCGCGAACCTGCGGTGCAGCCGCGGGGTGTTCAGGATGCGCCGGGCGATGGCGATGGCCGGATTGCGCCGCCAGAACGCGTCGCTGCGCGCGGCGGTCAATCCCATCATCGACAGGAACGGTGTGATGAACGACGAGCTGGTCAGCCCGTGGTGCGAGGCGGCGTCGTAGAGGTCTGCGGTGGCCGCGACCGGGAAGATCGCCTTGAGATGCGGCGGCCGCTCCACGGCGGCCTCCAATTGGGCCATCGCGAAGTAGCTGATCCCGATCATGCCGACGTTGCCGTCGCACCACGGTTGGGCCGCGGCCCACTCGACGAGGTCGTGGAGATCGCGGCGCTCCTGAGCGTCCATGAAGCCGAACGTGCCGCCGGACCCGCCGGTGCCGCGCAGGTTGGCGATGACGTGGACATAGCCGCGGGAGACCCAGAAGTCCGTCGCCCCGGCCTCGATGAACCCGGCCGGGGCGCCGAGGTTCTGGATCTGCCGCGGATAGGGCGACGCGGCGATCAGCGCAGGGAATCGCCCGGGTGAGTCGGGGTGGTGTACGTCGGCCATCAGGTCGACGCCGTCGCGCATGCGGACGCGTTGGTTGTGGCGTCGGGATATTCCGAACGTCGGGCGGCTCAGGTTGCGGTAGGTGCGGCCGGTGTCCTGCGGGCCGTTGAGGGGGCGATCGATGCCGGGCATAGTTTCACGCTACGTTGAAACTAGTTTCGTCGCAACGTGAAATTCACGCTACGATGAAACTCGTGCCCAAGATCACGCCCGGGCCCCGGGACGAACGCGGTGTGCTGTCGCGACGAATCCTCGTCGCGGCGCGTACGGCGTTTGCCGACACCGGATATGCGGGCACGACGGTGCGTGCCGTGGCCCGCACCGCCGATGTCGATCCGGCGCTGGTGTATCACTACTTCGGGTCCAAAGAAGCGCTCCTCGATGCCGCTACCGACCCGCCCCGTCGGTGGTTAGAGAACGTTGCTGCGACCTGGAGCACGCCGGTCCCACAGCTGGGCGCGGCCCTGGTGCGGCTGATGCTGGACGCGTGGGCCGACGACGAGATCGGCCCGGTGCTGCGCGCGATCCTGCAGACCGCCGCGCACGAGGCAGCCACCCGGGAGAAGCTGCGCCTGGTGGTGGAACGCAGCCTGATGGGTGTCTCGCAGCTGGGCTCCGACGACGCCGACCGGCTGGTGCGCAGCGGGCTGATCTCGTCCCAGATCATGGGGCTGGCGATGATGCGCTACGTCTGGCGGGTCGAGCCGATCGCGTCGATGGACGGGGACGCGCTCGTCGCTGCGGTGGCCCCGAATCTGCAGCGCTATATCCACGGCGACCTCCGTGGCGACCTCGGGTGAGGTGGGTTCGATTCCCTCGAACTCCCACGTAGACTGGTCGATCGGACTGACGATGTGACGTTGACCGAGCAGACTCGAAGGAAGTAGTACCTGTATGAGCGGCCATTCCAAGTGGGCCACCACCAAGCACAAGAAGGCCGTGATCGACGCGCGTCGCGGCAAGAACTTCGCCAAGCTGATCAAGAACATCGAGGTTGCCGCCCGCACCGGCGGCGGTGACCCGGCCGGCAACCCGACGCTCTACGACGCGATCCAGAAGGCCAAGAAGAACTCGGTGCCCAACGACAACATCGAGCGTGCCCGCAAGCGCGGCGCGGGTGAAGAGGCCGGCGGGGCCGACTGGCAGACCATCACCTACGAGGGATACGGCCCCAACGGTGTCGCGGTCCTGGTGGAATGCCTCACCGACAACCGCAACCGCGCCGCCGGTGAGGTGCGGGTGGCGATGACCCGCAACGGCGGCAGCATGGCCGACCCGGGATCGGTGTCCTACCTGTTCACCCGCAAGGGCGTGGTGACGTTGGAGAAGAACTCACTGACCGAGGATGACGTCCTGGCCGCGGTGCTCGACGCCGGCGCAGAGGACGTCAACGACCTCGGTGACAGCTTCGAGATCATCTCGGAGCCAACAGATTTGGTGGCGGTGCGGACAGCGCTGCAGGATGCGGGCATCGACTACGAATCGGCCGAGGCCACCTTCCAGCCGTCGGTCAGCGTCCCGGTCGACGTCGAGGCCGCCCGCAAGGTGCTCAAGCTCGTCGACGCACTCGAAGACAGCGATGACGTCCAGGACGTCTACACCAATATCGACATCCCCGACGACGTCGCCGCCGCCCTCGACGAGGACTGAGCGGACGCCCGGACCGGCCGGTCAGCGAATGGGGTGACGATGGTGCCCACCGCCGACGACGGCCGGTGCCGGGCGCGGACACCCGGGTTCATCCATCGCTGCGGCGTGACGCTGGTGATGCCCAGAGAGGACCATGGGCCCTAGGGCCGAATGGCCCGCCCGTCGCACAGTGTGACAATGACCAGCCCGGACACCGAGGCACTTCTCATCGACTCGGCGATGCCCCGCTACGACGCTGTGATCGCCGAACATCTCGTGGTGGCAGCGGACCCGGCGACGACCTTCGCGGCCGCATGCGCGATCGACCTGCTGACCGTGCACTCACCGCTGTTCGACCTGGCGATGTGGCTACGGGCCCTGCCCGCCCGGCTGTCCGGTAAGACCGGGCCGCCACCACCGCATCTGGTCATCGGGGCCGACATGGGGCTGCCCGGATGGACGTTCCTGGGTAGGCGGGCCGAACGCGAGATCGCCTTCGGTGCCATCGGCAAGTTCTGGAAGCCCACCATCGAATGGCGCGATGTCGCCGCCGCGGACTTCACAAGTTTCGACGAACCGGGATGGGGAAAGATCGCGGCCAACTTCTCGGTCCGGCCGTACGGCGCCGCCTCCACCCTGCTGACCTACGAATGCCGAACTGTGACAACCGATCCCGAATCCCGGCGGCGGTTCCTGCGCTACTGGCGCCTGGTCCGACCGTTCGTCGGTCACGTGCTCAGGGCTACGCTGCGACAGATCCAGGCCAACGCCACAGCGGCTTCGATCCCCGGCAGGTCGGCGAACGAGTCGGCGCAATGACCCGAATTCTCGTTGCGTTCGGCTCCAAGCGTGGCGGCACCGCCGGCCTGGCCGCGATGATCGCCGACGCGCTCACTGACGCCGGGCATGACGTCGACATGTCTGCCGCGCGCGATGTCACCACTGTTGACGGATTCGACGCCGTCACCGTCGCCGGGGCGTTGTATGCGAGCCGGTGGCATCGGGACGCGCGGCGATGTGTGCGACGACACCGCGACGCTCTCAGTCGCGTGCCGGTATGGCTGGTCAGCAGTGGCCCACTGGACGATTCGGCCACACAGGGCGATATCCCGGCGACTTCGCAGGTCCAGAAGCTCCTGGCCCGGGTGGGCGCCCGGGGACACGTCACGTTCGGCGGTACCCTCAGCCCCGACGCGACGGGTTTCCCGGCACGTCAGATGGCCAAGACCAGAGCGGGGGACTGGCGCGACCGGGCGCACGTCAGTCGTTGAGTTCGCTCGATCCTCGATCAACTCGATGCTGCAGGCCGGGTGAGATAGCGCTTTGTGACCGCGTGTCCTGTCCGGCCCCGTCCCCGGAAGCCGCTAAGCTCTCGAACACGTGTTCTGTTGCGAGAAGGGGTCTGGGCGTGCGGGTGATGGGTGTCGACCCCGGCCTGACCAGGTGCGGGCTGTCGGTCATCGAAAGTGGGAAAGGGCGTCAGGTCATCGCGCTGGACGTGGACGTGGTGCGGACCCCGGCCGATCATCCACTCGCGCATCGCCTGCTCGCCATCAGCACTGCCGTCGAGCACTGGCTGGACACCCACCGGCCGGACGTACTCGCCATCGAGCGGGTGTTCTCCAACCAGAACGCCAACACCGCGATGGGAACCGCGCAGGCCGGTGGCGTGATCGCGCTGGCCGCGGCGCGCCGCGATATCGACGTGCACTTTCACACGCCCAGCGAGGTCAAGGCCGCCGTGACCGGCAACGGCAGGGCCGACAAGGCGCAAGTCACCGAGATGGTCACCAGAATCCTTGCGCTGCAACAGAAACCAACCCCAGCGGATGCGGCGGACGCGCTCGCGCTGGCGATCTGCCACTGTTGGCGGGCTCCGATGATCGCGCGGATGGCCGCCGCGGAGGAGATGGCGGCCGAGCAGCGCCGCAAGTATCGGGCCACACTCAAGGCCAAAGCCGGGCAGATGTCGCGGAGCGCCAAGTGATCGCCGCGGTGCGTGGCGAGGTCATCGACATCGCTCTCGATCACGTCGTCATCGAGGCTGCCGGCGTGGGGTACAAGGTGATGGCGACGCCGGCCACCCTGGCGACCCTGCGCCGGGGCGACGAGGCACGGCTGATCACCGCGATGATCGTCCGGGAAGACTCGATGACGCTGTACGGCTTCGCCGACTCCGATGCCCGCAACCTCTTCCTGACCCTGCTCGGGGTGTCCGGGATCGGACCGAGCATCGCGCTCGGCGCGCTGGCCATGTACGACGGGCCGACCCTGAGGCAGGCGATCGGCGACGGCGACGTCACCGCGCTGACCCGAATCCCCAAGGTGGGCAAGAAGACCGCCGAACTGCTGGTGTTGACGCTGCGCGACAAGGTGGGCACGTCGACGTCGGCGGGTGTCACGTCGACCGGCGGGCACGGCATCCGGGGCCCGGTCGTGGAGGCACTCGTCGGCCTCGGCTTCGCGCAGAAGCAGGCCGAGGAGGCCACCGACAAGGTGCTGGCCAACGAGCCGGAGGCCACCACGTCCAGTGCGCTGCGCGCGGCGTTGTCGATGCTCGGAAAGAAGTAGCAGCATGGGTCGGTTTTCCGAAGACTCAGCGGACGAACCCGACGAGCGGGAGATGTCACCGGCGCTGACGGTCGGGGAGGGCGATATCGACGCCAGCCTGCGGCCGCGGTCGCTGGGTGAGTTCATCGGCCAGCCGCGGGTGCGCGAGCAACTCCAGCTCGTCATCGAGGGTGCCAAGAACCGTGGCGGCACCCCGGATCACATCCTGCTTTCCGGTCCGCCCGGCCTGGGCAAAACGTCGTTGGCGATGATCATCGCCGCCGAGTTGGGATCGTCGCTGCGGGTGACCTCGGGTCCGGCGTTGGAACGCGCCGGCGACCTGGCGGCCATGCTGTCGAACCTGGTCGAGCACGACGTCCTATTCATCGACGAGATCCACCGTATCGCCCGTCCCGCCGAGGAGATGCTCTATCTGGCGATGGAGGATTTCCGCGTCGACGTCGTGGTCGGGAAAGGCCCCGGCGCAACCTCGATTCCGCTGGAAGTGGCACCGTTCACCCTGGTCGGAGCGACCACCCGGTCCGGTGCGCTGACCGGACCGCTGCGGGACCGATTCGGGTTCACCGCGCACATGGACTTCTACGAACCGTCCGAACTGGAACGGGTGCTGGCCCGCTCGGCCGGCATTTTGGGCATCGAGCTGGGGGCCGACGCCGGCGCGGAGATCGCCCGCCGTTCGCGCGGTACACCCCGAATCGCGAACCGGTTGCTGCGGCGGGTGCGGGACTACGCCGAGGTGCGTGCCGACGGCGTCATCACCCGCGACATCGCGAAGTACGCACTGGAGGTGTACGACGTCGACGAACTCGGACTCGACCGGCTGGACCGCGCGGTGCTCTCGGCATTGACGCGCAGCTTCGGCGGGGGCCCGGTCGGGGTGTCGACCCTGGCCGTTGCGGTCGGCGAGGAAGCCACCACTGTCGAGGAGGTGTGCGAACCGTTCCTGGTGCGGGCCGGGATGATCGCGCGCACGCCTCGTGGTCGCGTCGCCACCGCCCAGGCATGGACGCACCTGGGACTCAAACCGCCCGCGGGAGCCGCCGGCCTCGGGCAGGCAGGTCTGTTCGACTGACGAAAGGCGCACCCATGCTCACTGCCGGGTTGATCGTGGCGGTGTTCGCGGCCGCACTGCACGCGTACATCTTCGTGATGGAGTCTCTGACCTGGACGGCACCACGGACGCGGGCGGTGTTCGGCACCACCGAGCAGGAGGCGCACGCCACTCGCCAGCTCGCCTTCAACCAGGGGTTCTATAATTTGTTCCTGGCCGTCGTGACCCTCGTCGGCGTGGTCACGGTGTTCACCGGCGCGACGGCGGTGGGGGCAGCCCTGGTGTTCGCCGGTGTGGGGTCGATGCTGGCTGCGGCGGTGGTGTTGCTGGTGTCGGCGCCGGACAAGGCGCGCGCCGCCGTCATCCAGGGCCTTTTCCCGGCCGTGTCGGTGGCGCTGGTGGTACTCGGGCTGGTCCGCTGATAGCCGAGCGTTCACCGGCGCGATCGTCGCTGCGGTGCCGCATGCGGCGCCGGCCCGGTTACCGCCCTGCAGGCGCGGGTATCCCTGCTCGACCACCCGAGGAGGAATCTCATGGTCGACAAACCCAGCCGCACTCGGCGCGGCGCGATGGAGATACCGCGCAGTCGCGGGGCGGTCAGCGGGCTGCTGATCGTGGCTCTAGGAGTGTGGGGCGCGTTGGCACCATTCATCGGCCCGTTGTTCGATTTCGCGTTCACCCCCGACCGACCGTGGGCCTGGACCGCGGGACGCGGCTGGCTGGAGGTGCTGCCCGGACTGGTGGCGGTCCTGGGCGGCCTGATGTTGTTCGCGTCGCGAAACCGTGCCACCGCGATGCTCGGAGGGTGGCTGGCTGTCGCGGCCGGCGCCTGGTTCGTCGTCGGTCGTGCCGTGGCCGGTCCGCTGGGTCTTGGCGACGTAGGACAGCCTGCGGCCACCAACGAGACCAAGCAGGTGTGGTTGGAGCTCACCTACTTCTCCGGGCTCGGCGCATTGATCATCTTCCTCGCCGCGCTGGCGGTCGGCCGGCTGTCCGTGCGCACCGCCCGCGACATCGCCTATCGCGACGCGGGTGTGGCCTATCGCGACGCGGGGGTGCAACGCCGCGACGATGCTCGTGTGCACGGTGAGCCTGAGGCGAGCGTCTACTCCGCGGCGCCGCAGCCCGCCGCCGACACGGCCGCGGGCTGGGCGCAGCCGGACGCGGTCACCGAACCGGTGCCGCGCCGGCGGACTGGACTGTTCGGTCGGCGCGCCAAGCGGCCAGACGACGCCGCGGTGTAGGGCAAGTTCAGAGCACGCCGAGCCGCTGCAGATCCGTGACGTACTTGACGATGATCTGTGGCGTGATGTGCGGAATGTCCTTGTCCGGGCCGATTTTCGCGTCCTGAACCGCGGCGCGGAACCGGTCGGTCGGTGCCAGCGAACCACACAACGGCGTCTCCGGATGCTGATAGTTGTGCAGCAGGGGCACCAGGGAATACTGCCGCCGGCGCTCGGGCAGCGCCTGCAGTGCCGTGGTGAAACGGCTCAGCCAGGTCGCGTAGTCGCCTACCCGATGCACCGGATACCCGGCGTCGATGAGCCAGTCGACGTACTCGTCGAGGCCGATCCCGTCATCGTAGGGGTTCATCACGTGGTAGGTCTCGAACCCAGCGGTCACTTGGGCTCCGAGGGTCGAGATCGCCTCGGCAACGAACTCCACCGGCAACCCGTCGTAATGCGCTCGCTGGCGACGGCCCGCTGCGTCGAGCTGATAGAACGACGCGGGCGCGACGCCGGTGGCGACCAGCGAGAAGATGAGTCGGGTGAACATGTCGGGCAGGTTCAGCTGGCCCGTATAGCTGGTGTCGGCCAGGATCATGTCGCAGCGGAACACCGACACTGGAAGACCGCACAGATCGTGAGCCTCGCGCAGTAACACCTCGCCGGCCCATTTGCTGTTGCCGTAGCCGTTGGCATAGCTTTCGTCGATGGTGCGGGTCGCGCTGATCTGTCTGATGTCGCCATCCTCGGTGAATCGGCCCGGTGCGATGCCCGCCCCCACCCCGATCGTGGAGACGTAGACGAACGGCTTCAACCGGGACGTCAGCGCGACCCGCAACAGTTCGGCGGTGCCGATCACGTTCGGACCGAACAGCTGGCGGTAAGGCAGCACATGGTTGACCAACGCCGCAGGATCGACGATCACGTCGACCTCGTCGGTCAGCCGGCGCCAAGTCTGGATGCCGAGTCCGAGGTCGGCGTCCCCTTTGTCGCCGGCGAGCACCTCAAGGTGGTCGGCCGCCATCAGCCGATAGCGCTCCGCCAACTGGGGGTCACCGCTGTCGAAGGTGCGGTCGAGCCGGCGACGCGCCGCCGCATCGTCTTTCGCGCGGACCAGGCAGATCAGCCTGCCACCGACCAGCGACATCCGTTCCAGCCAGTCCAGTGCCAGGTAGCGGCCCAGGAACCCGGTCGCCCCGGTCAGCAGGACGGTGCGAATCTCGGCGCTCGGTCCGGGCAGCCCCGCGGCCGCACCCAGCGTGTCCGCATCGATGAACTTGTCCAACGTCAGGTCGCGGGCGTGTACCTCGTTGACACCCGCTGCGCTGTGGCCGTGCACAGATGCGAACGTCGGTCGAGCCGACCCGTGCCGGCGCTCGGCCTCCACGTGCTCGGCCACCGCACGTAGGTCATTGGCCGGGCTGACGATCATCCCGACGGGAACTTCGATGTCGAAGATGTCGTGCAGAAGGTTGGCAAATGTCAATGCCGACAACGAGTCCCCACCCAAGTCGGTGAAATGGGTGTCGGCGGCGACATCGCCGGCCGCGGTGCCCAGCAGCGCCGCGGCCGCTCGGCGCACGGTTTCCAGCGTCGGGCGCTCGGCGCCGCAACGGCGCAGTTCGCGCAACTCGTCGGCCTGTCCGTCGGCAAGCTCGGTGTAGAGGGCTTCGAGCCGCTTGCCGTAATACTCCTTGAGTTTGGGGCGGGCAAGCTTGCGAATACCGGTCAGCAGTCCGTTCTCCAGGGTGAACGGTGATGTCTCGATGAGGAAGTCGCGCGGGATCTCGTAGGCTTGCAGCTCGGCGACCCTGGCCACCTCCTGAAGTGACTCGGCCAGTGCACTTTTGACGTTTTCCGCGGCCAGTGCGGTGTCGGTCGGCACGATCACCGCGACCAGGTAGGGTCGGGCACTGTTGCCGTAGAGGTAGATCTGGCGCACCAGCGGGCTGTCTGCGAAGATCGCCTCCAGCTTGGACACGGTGACAAACTCGCCTTGTGACAACTTCAGGACGTTGTTGCGACGGTCCAGGTAGACCAGCTCGTCGGCGCCGGTCTCGGCGACGATGTCTCCGGTCCGGTAGTAGCCGTCCCCATCGAACATCTCGGCGGTGATGTCGGGACGCTTGTAGTAGCCGGGAAACAGGGTCTCGGATTTGACCAGGAGTTCACCGCGCGGGTGCGGGCGGTCGGTGGAGAAGTAGCCAAGGTCGGGGACGTCGACGATCTTGTAGTCGATCACCGGCGGTCGTTGGACCCGTCCGTCGACGAACACCGCGCCGGCTTCGGTCGACCCGTACCCGTCGGTGAGGTGCATGTCGAGCAGCCGTTCGACGAATGCTCTCATCTCCGGCGACAAGGGCGCCGAGCCGGTCATCGCCGTCACATACCGCCCGCCGAGCAGCGTGCGGCGGATGCGGGCGAGCACGTCGTCTTCGTCGTCGGAACTGGTCTCCAGTTCTTTGTGCACCTCGTTGAAGATGGTGTCCCAGATCCGTGGGACGAAACTCAACTGGGTTGGGCGGACCAGGGCGAGATCGTCCAGGAATGTCGAAAGGTCGCTGCGCGCAGCGAAATAGGCGGTGCCGCCGGCGCCCAACGTGCCGTACAGGAGCCCGCGCCCCATGACATGGCTCATCGGCATGAAGTTCAGGGTGATCGAGGGAAGGAGGGTTTGATCGCCCCAGCTGGCCCGGAATGAGTGCCGCCACGAATTGGCGACCAGATGTTCGGGATACATCGCGCCTTTGGGCGCACCGGTGCTGCCTGAGGTGTAGATCAGTAACGCCAGGGCACTCGGGTCCGACGGAATCGCCTCGCGCGCAGTCAGTTCCGTGACAGGCCAGGACGATCTGGGAGCCAGTATTTCGGCGATCGTCTCAATTCTGACCGTCGAGCCGACGTCACGCAGCCGACCTGCCGCGGATTCGACGGCCTCGCGGTGGTCGTCGATCTGCGCGTGATGGTCGAAGACCAGAAGGCGGGTCACGGTCGGGGCGCCCAGTGTCAGGGTGACCGCATCGGCGAGTGCGTCGACGGACGAAGCGATCAGCACCGGCTCGGTCTCGGCGACGATCGGACGCAGGGTGTCGACCGTGGCACTGGTCTGCAGCGGCACCGACACCGCTCCCAGCATCGCCAAGGCCATGTCGATAGTGGTGTAGTCGACGCTGGTGAATCCCAGCAGTGCGACGCGGTCACCCGGGTGCACGTCGCCCAGCGCGGTGGCGACGGCGTGCACGCGGCGGGACAGTTCGGCGTAGGTGAGGGTGTCGAAGCGGGGGAGCAGCTCGGCGACGGTGCGGCCGGCACCGTCCTCGACGAAACGCAGGGCCCGCTGACCCAGTGCCGGCCGCGCGGCGTACCCGTCGAGGACGATCCGCAGGATGTCGGGTAGGCGGACTTCGGGGTCGTCGATGGTGCGGGCGATGCGTGCGTCGGGTGCGGCGGCAGCGAATTGCGGGTCATCGGCTTCCAGCTCGGCGATGCGGCGGGCAAGTCGGTCCTCGCGGGTGTCGGCAGACATGGGGGCGTCTCCTCACAGGGAAATCTGATGTGGCATCGGGTGCGGGCGCAACGTCCGCTGCAGAAAACTACGTTAGTAAAACTAATTTTAATCCCGAAAGTCGCCCGCTCCGACTGCCAATGTGCTGTGAACCGCCGAGCCATTGCTCCCATGGTCAGCTGGGCCGTGCGGTGCCGGGATCGGTCGCGGCCCCCGTCCAGGCCGCTCGCGGTGTCCAAGCGATGCCTCAGCCTCGAAAAGTGCCCACGGGTACGACTGAGACGGTGCCGCGGAAACGGTGCTGTGGGGGTCAGCGTCAGAAGATGCCGCTGTAGGCGTTGAGCGCCGGTTGCCCGCCGAGGTGGGCGAACAGGACTCTGGACCGCGCGTCGATCTCCCCGGACCTCACGAGTGCGATCAGGCCGGCCATGGACTTTCCTTCGTAGACCGGGTCGAGGATGACGCCCTCGAGTCGGCCGGTCAGCGTGATGGCGTCGACGGTCGACGCCACCGGAACTCCGTAGCGTTCCCCGGCCCACCCCTCAAGCACGGTGATCTCATCGGTGCGCAGGTCGCGGCCCAGGTCGATGAGCTCGGCGGTGTTGCGTGCGATGCGTTCGACCTGCTCTCGGGTTGCGGCTGGTTTGGCCGACGCGTCGATGCCGATCACCCGCCGCGGCCGCCGCTGGCCGGCGAAACCGGCGATCATGCCGGCATGGGTCGAGCCGGTGACACTACATACGACGACGGTGTCGAAGAAGATGCCGAGTTCTTCTTCCTGCTGTTGCACTTCGTCGGCCCAGTTCGCGAAACCCAGTCCGCCGAGCCGGTGATCCGAGGCTCCGGCCGGGATGGCGTACGGTGTTCCGCCGGCACGTTTGACATCCTCGATGGCGTTGTGCCAGCTGTTTTTGAACTCGATGCCGAAGCCCGAAGGGTCGAGCCGGACATCGGCGCCCATGATCCGTGACAGCAGGATATTGCCGACCTTGTCGTTGACCGAGTCCGGCCAGTCCACCCACCTCTCCTGGACCAGGACGGCCCTGAGGCCGAGTTTTGCGGCGACGGCGGCGACCTGCCGGGTGTGGTTCGATTGCACACCGCCGATGGTGACCAGGGTGTCGGCACCCTGTTGAAGTGCATCGGGGATCAGGTACTCGAGCTTGCGGGTTTTGTTGCCGCCGTACGCCAGACCGCAGTTGACGTCTTCACGCTTGGCCCAGATTTCGGCGCCACCGAGATGTCGGGTCAGTCGCTGCAACGGGTGGATCGGACTGGGACCGAAGGTGAGGGGATAGCGCGCGAAGTCCCGGATCGGCATGTGGCAGCTCTCCCAACTGATGACGGCGGCTCATCGCGGGCTGTGGGTGACAGCCCGAGCACGCCCGGACGGATTCCAGATGCCGCTGGGCGACATGCAATATATTGCCGAGTGGGTCGTCGACTGTCAATTCCGTTCGTGCCGAGTTGCTGTGGCTCCCGCCGCGTCCGACGCCGGTCTACGACGCCCCGCCAGGATCACGGTCGGCACCCCGGCGAGCTGATGCGGATGTGCTGCCGATGCGATACAACAACATCGCCGGAACAGCGCCGGTGCTGATCGAGCACCGGGGACACACCGCCCACCGGGCCAGTCACCCGGCCATTGACGGCCATCGTGGAACGGAGCAACGCAATGTCGGAAACCAAGATCACGGCCATCTACGACAATCCGGCAGATCCGGAGTCGTTCGAAGCGGCCTACGAAGTCGAACAACTGCAAGCTGCCCGCAAGATCCCGGGGTACATCCGGTTCGAGGCGTCGAAGGTATGGCCCAAAGAGGATGGCAGCCCGACCCCTGCCCATCGGATGATCGACCTGTATTACCCGGACTACGACGCCGCCAGCTCCGCCGTCACCACCGTCGAAGCCGCGGCGTTTTTCGAAGCGATGGCCCGACTCTCCACCGGGGGAGTGCGAGTCCTGTTCTCCGACATCGAGATACCGCAACGCTGAGGTCGCCCGCGGCGGACGCTGCCCGCCTTCGCCGCGTTCGTGGCTGTTGGTCGGACGCCCCGGCGCGGCCCGTCTCCCCGCACGGCGGAGGGACCCGGGACGTCGCCCCGGGTGTCGCGACCAACTAGCCGGTGTAGGCCATCACGTGCTTGATGCGGGTGTAGTCCTCCAGGCCGTACATCGACAGATCCTTGCCGTGGCCGGAGCTCTTGAACCCGCCGTGCGGCATCTCGGCGACGAGCGGGATGTGGGTGTTGATCCACACGCAGCCGAAGTCCAGCGCATTGGACACCCGCAGCGCCCGGGACACGTCTTTGGTCCATACCGAGGAAGCCAGTCCGTACTCGACACCGTTGGCCCAGCCGATCGCCTCGTCCTCGTCGGAGAACGACTGCACGGTGATCACCGGGCCGAAGATCTCCTGCTGAATCAGCCGGTCGTCCTGGCGCAGTCCGCCGATCACCGTAGGCTCGACATAGAAACCCTTGTCGCCCTGACGATTACCGCCGACGGCGACATTGGCGTGCGACGGGACGTCGGAGAAGAAGGACAGCACCCGCTCCATCTGATTCACATTGTTGACCGGTGGGACCCAGGCGTCCTCGTCATCGGCGGCGCGACCGAACGTCGTCGTCGCGCCCTTGGCCTGCTCGGCCAGGGCCGCGGTGAGGTCGGCGGCGATCGATGCCGACGCCAGGACCCGCGTCGCCGCCGTGCAGTCCTGCCCGGCGTTGAAGTACGCCGCGGTCGCGATGCCCTCGGCGGCCGCGCTCAAATCGGCGTCGTCGAACACCACCACCGGCGCCTTGCCGCCCAGCTCGAGGTGGGTGCGCTTGAGATTGCCGCCGGCGCTGACCGCCACGGCCTTGCCCGCCGCCACCGAACCGGTGATGGCAACCATCTCCGGTGTCGGGTGCGACACCAGGTTGGCCCCGGTGACCCGGTCACCGGTCACCACGTTGAGCACGCCGGCGGGCAGATGCCTGGCGGCCAGCTCGGCGAGCATCACCGTCGTCACCGGCGTGGTGTCGCTCGGCTTGATCACCACGGTGTTGCCCGCCGCGATGGCGGGACAGATCTTCCAGATCGCCATCATCATGGGGTAATTCCACGGCGCCACCTGACCGATCACCCCGACCGGCTCGCGGCGGATCCACGAGGTGTGGTCGGCCATGTACTCGCCCGCCGACTTGCCCTCCAGCACCCGCGCCGCCCCGGCGAAGAAGCGGATCTGGTCGACCATCGGCGGGATCTCCTCGACCGCGGTGACATGGTTGGGCTTACCGGTGTTGCGGCCCTCGGCGGCAACCAGGTCGTCGGCAGCTTTCTCGACCTCGTCGGCGAAGTCGAGCAACGCCTTCTGCCGCTGGGACGGGGTGGTTCTCTTCCATTCCTTGAACGCTCGGGCCGCCGCCCCGTACGCGGTGTCGATGTCCTGCTCGTTGGACACCGGAGCGGTGCCGTACTGCTCGCCGGTGCTCGGATCGATGAGCGGCATGGTGGCTCCGCTGCTCGAATCGACCAGTTGGCCGTCGATGAAGTTCTGAACGGTGGTCATGTCAGGCGGCTCCTTGAGTCGGTCGGGGGGTGGGATCAGAGGTCGCGCAGCAACAGTTCGAGGACGTCGAGGCCTTCGAGCAGCAACTCGTCGCTGATGGCCAGCGGCGGAAGGAAGCGCAGCACGTTGCCGAAGGTGCCGCACGTCAGCACGATCACTCCGGCTTGATGAGCGGCGGTGCTCAACTTCTTGGTCAGTTCGGCGTCAGGTTCGGTGGTGCCGGGCTTCACCAACTCGACGGCGATCATCGCGCCGCGGCCCCGGACGTCACCGATACGGTCGTCTTCGGCCTGCATGCGGCCCAGCTTGTCCTTCATCAGTGTCTCGATGTGCGCGGCACGCGCCACCAGGCCGTCGGATTCGATGGTCTCGATGGTGGCCAACGCGGCGGCGCACGCCACCGGGTTGCCGCCGTAGGTGCCGCCCAGCCCACCGACGTGCGGTGCGTCCATGATGTCGGCGCGCCCGGTGACCGCCGACAGCGGCATGCCGTCGGCGATGCCCTTCGCGGTCACGATCAGGTCGGGAACCAGCCCGTCTGGTCCTTCGTGCTCGCAGGCGAACATCGCGCCGGTTCGGGCGAACCCGGTCTGCACCTCATCGGCGATGAACACCACGTCGTTGGCCCGGCACCACTGGAGCAACGTGGGCAAGAAGCCCTCGGCGGGCACGATGAAGCCGCCCTCGCCCTGGATCGGCTCGATGATCACCGCCGCCAGGTTGTCGGCGCCGACCTGCTTGTCGATCACGGTGATCGCCCGCCGCGCGGCCAGTTCGCCGTCGGTGGCCAGCTCCTTGCCGCCGAATTCGGCGTCGCGGAACGGATAGGACAGCGGTGCGCGGTAGACCTCGGGCGCGAACGGGCCGAAACCGTGCTTGTAGGGCATCGACTTCGCCGTCAACGCCATCGTCAGATTGGTGCGGCCGTGATAGGCGTGATCGAAGGACACGACCGCCTGCTTACCGGTGAAGGTCCTGGCGATCTTGACCGCGTTCTCCACCGCCTCCGAGCCGGAGTTGAACAGCGCCGTCCGCTTGTCGCCATCGCCTGGGGTCAGGCGATTCAGCGCCTCGGCGACGGCCACATAGCCCTCATAGGGCGTGACCATGAAACAGGTGTGGGTGAAGCTGGCGGCCTGTTCGGCGACCGCGTCGACGACGCGGGGGGAGGAGTTGCCGATCGTGGTGACCGCGATCCCCGAACCCAGATCGATCAGCCGGTTGCCGTCGACGTCCTCGACGATCCCGCCGAACGCCCGTGCAGCGTAGACCGGCATGGTGTTGCCGATTCCACGGGCCACCGCCGCACTCTTGCGAGCGATCAGTTCGGCTGACCGAGGGCCGGGGATGGCGGTGGCGAGGTGGCGACTCTGTTCCAGAGCGCTCACAGAAGACCTCCTAGAAACGGTAGAGATACTGAGGGTTCGACGACTGCCGCGTTGTCGTTCGAGCCTAGTCGCTACAGACGCTGATCCGTCGAGAACCGTGCCACCCTGTGGCGAAAACGTCAGGGCATCAGCTTTCAGACGACGAAATTCGTTGCTGATCGGTGGTCGACCGTCCGAAGTTGGTGGCACCTGCACGGGTCCTGCGGGGCCGGGGTCACGGCCACCGGCGTCCGCAATGGCACACTGGTCAACTGAGTCCGTACGACGGACTATCCCTGCTGCAGGCATTCGGCCTGCCCACACGACCGACGAACACAGACTTTCAGAGAGAACTTCCGCCATGGATCTGGTCATTTTCCTCCCGCTGCTCATCGTCATGGGTGCCTTCATGTACTTCGCCTCCAGGCGCCAGAAGAAGGCCATGCAGGCGACCATCGACCTGCACAACTCGCTACAGATCGGCGACGAGGTCCACACCACTTCCGGTCTGCGCGCCACCATCACCGGTATCACCGACGACTATGTCGACCTGGAGATCGCGCCCGGCGTGGTCACCACCTGGATGAAGCTCGCGGTGCGCGATCGCATCACCGAGGACGTCGAGGATGACGAGGACACCACCGTCGACGAAGACACCAGGGTCGACGGACCCGCCGACGGTCTTGAGCCACGCGCGACCGGCAGCGAGGTCACCGATCGCCCCAACACCAAGACTGACGGCTGAACTCTCAGCAGCGGCACGTAGTCTTTTCGTGCCTTCGTGCCTTCGTGCCTTCGCGCCTTGGTGCGGTACTTGACGAACTGATCTCGAGGAGACTCTGACCCGTGGCATCGTCTTCGACGGTTCACCCTGCGCGCTACCTGGCGTTGTTTCTCGCACTGCTCATCGGCTCGTACCTGCTGGTGTTCCTCACCGGTGACAGGGAGGCCGAGCCCAAGCTGGGCATCGATCTGCAGGGCGGCACCCGTGTCACGCTGACGGCACGGACGCCGGACGGTTCACCACCGTCGCGGGAGTCGCTGCAGCAGGCTCAGCAGATCATCAGCTCCCGCGTCGACGGCCTCGGCGTTTCGGGCTCGGAGGTCGTCATCGACGGTCAGAACCTGGTGATCACAGTCCCCGGCGATGACACCAGCGAGGCGCGCAGCCTCGGCCAGACTGCGCGGCTCTACATCCGGCCCGTGGTCCACGTGATCCCCGCAGCCGGTGCGATGCCGCCAGAACAGGCCGGACCCGAGGGCGCGGTGCCGGGTCTGCCGCCGGGCGCGGTGCCGGGTCTGCCACCCGGTGCGGTGCCGGGTCTGCCGCCGGGTGCGGTGCCGGGTCTGCCGCCGGGTGCGGTGCCGGGCGTGGATCCTGGTGTCCCGCCGGGTGCGGTGCCGGGTCTGCCCCCGGGTGCAGGCGCCCCGGAGGCCCCGCCGGCGCCCCAACCCCGCCCGTTCCCCGAGCAGCCTGCGCCCACACCGTCACCAGAGCCTGCGCCCGCACCGTCGCCCGAGCCCGGTGCGGAGCCTGCGCCCCAGCCCGGTGCGGAGCCTGCGCCCGCAGATCAGGACGTTCCGCTCGCGACCCGCATCCAGGATGAGAAGCGGTTGCGCCAGAGCACCGAGCAAGCCATCCAGATCCTGGCGCTGCAGTTCCAGGCCACCCGCTGTGGTGAGGACGACGTGCTGGCCGGCAACGACGACCCCAACCTGCCCCTGGTGACCTGCTCGCAGGACGGTAACGAGGTCTATCTGCTGGACAAATCCCTCATCAGCGGTGAGCAGATCGCCAACGCGACGTCCGGGCTGAATCAGCAAGCCGGAGAATGGGTCGTCGATCTGGAATTCAAGAGCGACGCCGCCCGGGTGTGGGCGGAATTCACCGCCGCCAACGTCGGCACCCAGACTGCCTTCGTCCTCGACTCCCAGGTGGTCAGCGCCCCCGTCATCCAGGAGGCCATCCCCGGTGGCCGCACCCAGATCACCGGCGATTTCCGCCAGGACACCGCGCGCGAGCTGGCCAACGTCCTCAAATACGGCTCGCTGCCGCTGTCCTTCGAATCGTCGGAGGCCGAGACGGTGTCCGCCACCCTGGGTCTGTCCTCGTTGCGGGCCGGGTTGATCGCCGGTGCCATCGGGCTCGCGGCGGTGCTGCTGTACTCGTTGCTCTACTACCGGGCGCTCGGCCTGCTGGTCGCGCTGTCACTGACGGCGTCGGGCGCCATGGTGTTCGCGATCCTGGTTCTGCTCGGCAGATACATCAACTACACGCTGGACCTGGCCGGGGTCGCGGGTCTGATCATCGGTATCGGTATGACCGCGGATTCGTTCGTGGTGTTCTTCGAACGCATCAAGGACGAGATCCGCGAGGGACGCTCCTTCCGGTCCGCCGTGCCACGAGGTTGGGCCAGGGCCCGCAAGACGATCGTGTCCGGTAACGCCGTGACCTTCCTGGCCGCCGCGGTGCTCTACTTCCTCGCCGTCGGACAGGTGAAGGGCTTCGCGTTCACCCTCGGACTGACCACCATTCTCGACGTCGTCGTCGTGTTCCTGGTGACCTGGCCGCTGGTCTACCTGGCGTCCAAATCGCCGCTGTGGGCCAAGCCGTCGCTCAACGGGTTGGGCGCGGTCCAGCAGATCGCACGCGAACGTCGAGCGGCCGCGAGCGCGGCGGGACGGGGATAGACCATGGCGACGGAAAACCGCACAGACACCGAGGACAACGGCGCGGTCGAGGCCGCGGATCTGGAAGCCAGCTCCGCGGGCACACCCAAACACGGCTTCTTCGTCCGGCTGTACACCGGCACCGGGGCGTTCGAGGTCATCGGCAGGCGCAAGTTCTGGTACACGGTGAGCGCGATCATCGTCGCGATCGCCATCGGCGCGATCGCAATACGCGGGTTCACCCTCGGAATCGACTTCGAGGGCGGCACCAAGGTGTCTTTCCCGCGCAGTGATCCCCAGGCCACCGCCCAACAGGTGGAGACGGTGTTCACCGACACCATCGGCACCGCCCCGGATTCGGTCGTGACCGTGGGCAGCGGCGGGTCGGCGACATTCCAGATCCGGTCCGAGACGCTGGACAACGACCAGATCGTGGCGTTGCGCACCGCGCTGTTCGATGCGTTCCAGCCCGTCGGCCCGGACGGCCAGCCGAGCCCTCAGGCGGTCAGCGATTCGGCGGTGTCGGAAACCTGGGGTGACCAGATCACCCAAAAGGCGCTGATCGCGCTGGTGGTGTTCCTGGTGCTCGCCGCCATCTACATCACCGTGCGCTACGAGCGCTACATGGCGATCGCCGCGCTCGTCACCCTCGGCTTCGACCTGGTGGTGACCGCCGGCGTATACGCGCTGGTCGGCTTCGAAGTGACCCCGGCGATGGTGATCGGCCTGCTGACGATCCTGGGCTTCTCGCTGTACGACACGGTGATCGTGTTCGACAAAGTCGAGGAGAACACCGAAGGCTTCGAACACACCACCCGCCGCACCTTCGCCGAACAGGCCAACCTCGCGGTCAACCAGACGTTCATGCGGTCGATCAACACCAGCCTGATCTCGGTGCTGCCGATTATCGCGCTGATGGTGGTGGCGGTCTGGTTGCTCGGTGTGGGCACGTTGATGGACCTGGCGCTGGTGCAGTTGGTCGGTGTGATCGTCGGTACCTACTCGTCGATCTACTTCGCGACTCCGCTCCTGGTGAGCATGCGCGAGCGCACCGATCTGGTCAGCAAGCACACCCGCCGGGTGCTCAACCGCCGCAAGACCGCGGCTGCGCGTGCCGGCGGCGCCGAAGTGACCGACGACGCCGCGAGCGCCGAGTCCTCCTCCCATGCCGCCGAGCCGGTCGCGGCTACTGCCTCTGCCGGGACCACGGCACCGGACAAGCCCGCACCGGGCGCACGTCCGGTGCGGCCGACCAGTAGCCGTACCGGACGACCGTCGGGTAAGCGCACGCCGCGGAATCGGTAGCCGCCGATGGTCGGCCGTTGGCGCCTGCGTACTCCCGGGAAACGCCGCCGCGCTGCCGCGTGCACGGCGGTGCTCGCCCTGATCGGTGGACTTGCGCTGACCTCCTGTGCGGATGCGACCGTCGACGAGGTCGACTACGCCGTCGACGGCACGCTGGTCAGCTACAACACCAACACGGTCGCGGGTGCGGCCTCTGCTGGACCGCAGGCGTTCGCACGCGTCCTGACCGGGTTCAACTACCACGGCCCGGATGGTCAGATCGTCGGCGACCACGATTTCGGGTCCATCGCCGTCGTCGGACGCGCACCGCTGATCCTGGACTACGAGATCAAGCCCGAGGCCGTCTACTCCGACGGCAAACCCATCACCTGTGACGACATGGTGCTGGCGTGGGCGTCGCAGTCGGGGAGATTCCCCGTCTTCGACGCGGCCAGCCGCGCGGGCTACGCCGACATCGCCACGATCGACTGCGCCCCGGGGCAGAAGAAGGCCCGGGTCTCGTTCGCGCCGGAGCGCGCCTTCACTGACTACGGGCAGCTGTTCGCCGCGACGTCGCTGATGCCCGCACACGTCATCGCCGATGTGCTCGGTCTCGGGGAGGGCGGGGTCACCACCGCGATCCTGGAGAACGACGCACCGGTGGTCGAGCGCATCGCGCAGGTCTGGAACACCACCTGGGATCTGACCCCAGAGCTGGACCTCAAGAAGTTCCCGTCGTCAGGTCCCTACAAGTTGGACTCGGTGACCGGTGACGGTGCCGTGGTGCTGGTCGCCAACGACAAGTGGTGGGGAACCCCGCCGGTCAGCGGGCAGATCACCGTGTGGCCACGTAGCCCCGAGATGCAGGACCGGGTCAACGAAGGCGCCTACGACGTCGTCGACATCGCCACCGGTTCCTCGGGCACGCTCAACCTGCCCGACGATTACGTGCGCACGGACTCGCCGTCTGCGGGCATCGAGCAGTTGATCTACGCCCCCGAGGGGCCGCTGGCCGACGTTCCGGCGCGCCGGGCGCTGGCGTTGTGCACCCCGCGGGATGTGATCGCGCGCAACGCCGAGGTGCCGGTGGCCAACGCCCGCCTCAACACCGCGACCGAGGACTCCTACGGGGCCGCGGAGACCACCCCGCAGGTCAACGAGTTCGCGGTGGCCAATCCCGAGGCCGCCCGCGCCGCGCTCGACAACGCGCCGCTGAGGGTGCGCATCGGTTACCAAACCCCCAACGCCAGACTCGCGGCGACGGTCGGTGCGATCGCGCGGTCCTGTGCGCCCGCCAATATCACCGTCGAAGACGCCGGCGGGGCAGATATCGGTCCGTTGTCGTTGCGCGAGAACCAGATCGATGTGCTCATCGCCACCACCGGAGGCGCGGCCGGCAGCGGGTCGTCGGGCTCGTCGGCCGTCGACGCGTACGCGTTGCACAGCGCCAACGGCAACAATCTGCCCCGCTACCGCAACGAGCGCATCGATGCCATCATCGCGACGATTGCCGTCACCGCCGATCCCAAGGAGATGTCGCGCCTGCTCGGCGAGGCCGGCCCGATCCTGTGGGGCGATATGCCGACGCTGCCGCTGTACCGTCAGCAGCGAACCCTGCTCACCTCGACCAAGATGTACGCGGTGAGCGGGAATCCGACGCGATGGGGTGCGGGGTGGAACATGGACCGTTGGAAGCTGAGCCGGTGACCGCCGGAGCCGGGAGGCCGGCGACATCGGGCGACGTCGCCGAGGTGATCGCGTCCCTGATCCGCGAGGTTCCCGACTTCCCGGAACCGGGCATCCAGTTCAAGGACCTGACCCCGGTGCTCGCCGATGCGACCGGGTTGGCGGAAGTCAGCAGGGCGATCGCCGACGCCGCTCGGGGCGCCGACCTGGTCGCCGGGGTGGACGCCCGCGGGTTCCTGCTCGGTGGCGCCGTGGCAGTCACCCTCGGCATCGGGGTGCTCGCGGTGCGCAAAGGCGGCAAGCTGCCGCCCCCGGTGCTCGGTGAGACCTACACCTTGGAGTACGGCTCGGCGACGCTTGAGGTGCCCGCCGACGGTATCGACCTCGCCGGCCGCTCCGTGGTGGTGATCGACGACGTGCTGGCCACCGGTGGTACGTTGGCCGCCACCCACCAGCTGCTCACCAGGGCGGGAGCCAAGGTGACCGGCGCGGTGGTGATGATGGAGCTCACCGCTCTGGGTGGCCGCGCTGTCTTGGATCCGCTGGAGGTCACCAGCCTCTACACCGTCTGAGCGGATATCCTGCGAAGAGCACAGATCCTGGAGGTGAACATGGCCGACAAGGTTCGGACGGAACCCGTGGCCGACCAGGTCGTGCAGGCACCGCCCCGGCCCGCCGCGCCCGGCCCGCCGACCCAGCCGATGGAGATCCCGCGGGTCGAGGGCGCCAAGCCGACCACCAGCGCGTCCCGGCGGGTACGGGCCCGGCTGGCGCGCCGGATGACCGCGCAGCGCAGCACCGTGAACCCGGTGCTCGAACCGCTGGTGGCGGTGCACCGGGAGATCTATCCGAAGGCCGACCTGACTCTGCTGCAGAAGGCCTATGAGGTCGCCGAACAGCGGCACGCCGACCAGATGCGCAAGTCGGGTGACCCCTACATCACCCACCCGCTGGCCGTCGCCAACATCCTGGCCGAGCTGGGCATGGACACCACGACGTTGATCGCCGCCCTGCTCCACGACACCGTCGAGGACACCGGATACACCCTGGAGGCGCTGACCCAGGAGTTCGGCACCGAGGTAGGCCACCTCGTCGACGGGGTCACCAAGCTCGACAAGGTGGCGTTGGGTACCGCTGCCGAGGGCGAGACCATCCGCAAGATGATCATCGCGATGGCGCGGGACCCCCGGGTGCTGGTCATCAAGGTTGCCGACCGGCTGCACAACATGCGCACGATGCGGTTCCTGCCGCCGGAAAAGCAGGCGCGCAAGGCTCGTGAGACGCTGGAAGTCATTGCCCCGCTTGCGCATCGGCTGGGGATGGCGACCGTCAAGTGGGAGCTCGAAGACCTCTCGTTCGCGATTCTCCATCCCAAGAAGTACGAGGAGATCGTGCGCCTGGTCGCCGACCGGGCGCCGTCGCGGGACACCTACCTGGCCAAGGTGCGGGCCGAGATCGCCGCCACCCTGAACGCATCGAAGATCAACGCGACCGTCGAGGGCAGGCCGAAACACTACTGGTCGATCTACCAGAAGATGATCGTCAAGGGCCGCGACTTCGACGACATCCACGATCTGGTCGGGGTGCGCATCCTGTGCGACGAGGTCCGTGACTGTTATGCCGCGGTCGGCGTGGTGCATTCGCTGTGGCAGCCGATCGCCGGGCGGTTCAAGGACTACATCGCGCAGCCGCGGTTCGGCGTGTATCAGTCGTTGCACACCACCGTCGTCGGCCCAGAGGGTAAGCCGCTGGAGGTGCAGATCCGCACCATCGACATGCACAAGACCGCCGAGTACGGCATCGCCGCGCACTGGCGCTACAAAGAAGCCAAGGGGCGCAACGGAGTACCGCCGAACAACACCGCCACCGAGATCGACGACATGGCCTGGATGCGGCAGCTGCTCGACTGGCAGCGGGAAGCCGCAGACCCGGGTGAGTTCCTGGAATCACTGCGCTACGACCTTGCGGTGCAGGAGATCTTCGTGTTCACCCCCAAGGGTGATGTGATCACCTTGCCCACCGGCTCGACGCCGGTGGACTTCGCCTACGCGGTGCACACCGAGGTGGGCCACCGCTGCATCGGCGCACGTGTCAACGGTCGCCTGGTCGCGCTGGAGCGCAAGCTCGAAAACGGGGAAGTAGTCGAGGTTTTCACGTCCAAGGCGCCCAACGCCGGCCCGTCGCGGGACTGGCAGACGTTCGTGGTGTCCCCGCGCGCGAAAGCGAAGATCCGGCAGTGGTTCGCCAAAGAGCGCCGGGAAGAGGCGCTGGACTCGGGCAAAGAGGCCATCGCGCGCGAGGTGCGTCGCGGCGGACTTCCCCTGCAGCGCTTGATGAATGCCGAGACGATGACCGCGTTGGCCAGGGAGCTGCGGTACGTCGACGTCTCGGCCCTCTACACCGCGGTCGGCGAGGGACATGTCTCGGCGCGTCACGTCGTGCAGCGGCTGGTCGCCCAACTCGGCGGTGACGACGAGGCCGCCGACGAGATCGCCGAGCGATCCACCCCGGCGACCATGCCGGTGCGGCAGCGCACCAGTGATGACGTGGGGGTCGCCGTCCCCGGTGCGCCCGGAGTGCTGACCAAGCTCGCGAAGTGCTGCACACCGGTGCCTGGTGACAACATTCTGGGGTTCGTCACGCGCGGAGGCGGGGTCAGCGTGCACCGAACGGATTGCACGAATGCCACGTCATTGCAACAACAGTCGGAACGCATCATTGATGTCCAATGGGCGCCGTCGCCGTCGTCGGTGTTCCTGGTCGCGATCCAGGTCGAAGCACTCGACCGGCATCGTCTGCTCTCCGACGTGACGCGCGTGCTCGCCGACGAGAAGGTCAACATCCTCTCGGCATCGGTGACGACGTCCAACGACCGGGTGGCGATCAGCCGCTTCACCTTCGAGATGGGCGACCCCAAACACCTCGGGCACGTGCTCAACGTGGTGCGCAATGTCGAAGGGGTCTACGACGTCTACCGCGTCACCTCCGCGGCCTGAGACAGGTTCTCAGTGGGCGGGCATCGTCACCGTGCTGATCAACCGTTTGCGGCGTCCCGCGCCGCGGCGATGATCCATCCGTGCCGTGATCGCCGCGGCCAACTCGTCACGCAGCGCCCTCATCTCGTCGTCTGACAGCCACAACGCGGCCTGGGTGAAGGCCACGCCGTCGTCGACGATGTCGGCTTCGGGGACGGCGAGATAGCGGTCGAAGTCCGCCATGAGCATCCCGGCGAATGCGGCGAACGCGCGACGATGGTCCTCGCGGGTTAAGCCGCGCGCCGACTCAGGGGACACCACGGCTGCGGGAAGGTGGAGGCGGAAGGTCCGTTCGAGCGCGCCCCGGACCGGTCTCTCGTGCACCACTTCGAGCACGCCGGCGTCGGCGAGCGTCGCGATGTGGCGGTACAGCGACGCCGACGGGATGTCGGGGAGCTCGGCGCGCAAGTCACCGGCGGTGTGTTCGCTGCCGTCGAGCATCGCCTGGATGATGCGCATGCGGACCGGGTGCAGCAGGAGATCAAGTGCGGCCATCGCCCTATTATCGTTGGTGATATCATTCTCAAAAATGAGAAAGGAAAGGTTTGTGGCGGAACTAGAACGGAACGGGCCTGATCTTGAGCTGCGTCTGACGCTCGGCGAGAAGATTGCGGGCCTGCACGGCGATATCCGCGTGCCGTTGTCGGCGGTGACAGCGATCGAGGTCGTCGACGAGCCGTTACCTGCGGTGGCGGGCGTGCGCGCCCCTGGCCTGCACTGGCCCGGACGTACGAAAATCGGTACATGGCGCCGCAAGGGGCGTAAAACGTTCGCCGTCGCCCGCGTCGGCTCGCCCGCGGTGCAGATAGAGCTCGACGGTGAGAACTACGACCGCTTGGTGGTCAGCGTCGCCGACGCGCAGGCCTCGGCGGCCGCCCTGCGCTGACCACCCCTGGGTCAGTCCAGCTGGATGGACTCCACGGTGGTGGCGAGTTGCGGTGCGCCATCGGGTCCGCCGCCGGCGACGCCCTCGGCCGCGATCTTGTCGAGGGTGGCCAGACCGGTTTCGTCGATGGTGCCGAACACCGTGTACTGCGGAGGCAGCTGCGAATCCTGGTAGACCAGGAAGAACTGGCTGCCGTTGGTGCCCGGACCGGCGTTGGCCATCGCCAGCGTGCCGCGCGGGTAGACCACGGGCGCTCCGAGCGCCGGGTCGTCGGGCTGGTACTGGTCGGTCGGGTACTCGTTGGCGAACTGGTAGCCGGGACCCCCGGTGCCCTCACCGGTCGGATCGCCGCACTGCAGCACTCCGAGCGATTCGCTGGTGGTCAGCCGGTGACACGGGGTGTCATTGAAGTAGCCCTGCTGGGCCAGGCTGGCGAAGCTGTTGACCGTGCACGGCGACTTGCCGTTGTCGAGTTGCAGTCCGATGTTGCCCTGATCGGTCTCCATGCTGGCACTGACCATCGCCGGCTCTGTCGGTACCCGCCCGGACCGGGGCGGGTTGTTGGACTTGCTGGCCGCCTCGGCCGACTCGGGGTACTGGCAGTTGCTGCCGAGGCCCTCGGGGGCGACGAACTCGGGCAGAGACCCGGTCTGCGCCGGCGGTGGCACATCGAAGGGCGATGTGGTCTCCGTCGGGGATGGCGAGGCCGACGCGGTCTGGGTGTCCGATCCCCGGTTGGTGATCACGATGGTGGCCACCACCGCGCCGATGACCACGACGGCGGCCGCGGCGGACCCGATGATCGTGTAGAGGCGGCGCTTGCGCTCCCGCTCGGCCCGATTCTCGAGCTGGCGCTCGAGCTTGCGCTTGGCTGTCTCACGCCGTTGTTCGTTCGTCGGCACGGCCGGTGTCCTCCTCGCAGTCGTTCCGGTCGGCACCGAGTGTGCCAGCTCAGGCTGAGGCCGCCCTGCGCGACCCTCCTGAACAGGGCCCCGACCTGGACATGGGAAGCTGGACGGCGTGTTGATCACCGGATTCGCCGCGGGGGTGCTGGCATGCAACTGCTATGTGCTGGCGCCGCGCCAGGGTGCTGACGCCATCGTCGTCGACCCCGGTCAGCGCGCGCTGGGTCCGTTGCGCAGGATCCTCGACGAGAATCGGCTCACCCCGGCGGCCGTACTGCTCACCCACGGCCATATCGATCACATGTGGTCGGCGCAGAAGGTCGCCGACACCTACGGCTGCCCGACCTATATCCATCCCGCGGACCGGCACATGCTCAGCGACCCCATCGGTGCGCTCGGGCAGGGATTCATCGTCGGTCTGGGCCGGCTGACCGTCGGCGCGCTGTTCCGCGAGCCCAGACAGGTCCTCGAACTCGACCGCGACGGCGACAAGGTGGACCTCGGCGGTATCACCGTCGCCGTCGATCACACGCCGGGCCACACCAAGGGTTCGGTGGTGTTCCGCGTCGAGCAGGGAACTGAGCAGCTGGTCTTCACCGGTGACACCCTGTTTCGGTCATCGGTCGGGCGCACCGATCTGCCCGGCGGCAGCGGCCGCGATCTGATGGAGTCACTCGTGACGAAACTGCTGGTGCTCGACGACGACACCCTGGTACTACCGGGGCACGGCGAGCGCAGCACCATCGGCCTCGAACGCCACACCAACCCATTCCTCGAAGGTTTGACTCCGTGACCGACACCCCGTCCCTGTCCTCGTCTTTTCGCGCCCCCAAGGGCGTCCCCGACTACTTTCCGCCGGAGTCGGCCGAGTTCGTCGCCGTGCGCGGCGGACTCCTTGCCGCCGCGCGCCGGGCCGGCTACGGCGATATCGAGCTGCCGATCTTCGAGGACACCGCCCTGTTCGCCCGCGGGGTGGGGGAGTCCACCGACGTGGTGTCCAAGGAGATGTACACCTTCGCCGATCGCGGTGACCGGTCGGTCACCCTCCGGCCGGAGGGCACCGCCGGGGTCATGCGGGCGGTCATCGAACACGGTCTGGACCGCGGACAGCTACCGGTCAAGCTGTGCTATTCGGGTCCGTTCTTCCGCTACGAACGCCCGCAGGCCGGCCGGTACCGGCAGCTGCAGCAGGTCGGGGTGGAGGCGATCGGCGTCGACGACCCCGCACTGGACGCCGAGGTGATCGCGGTGGCCGACGCCGGCTTCCGCTCGTTGGGCCTGGACGGGTTCCGGTTGGAGCTCACCTCGCTCGGGGACGACTCCTGCCGGCCCCAGTACCGGGAACTGTTGCAGAAGTTCTTGTTCAAACTCGACCTCGACGACGAGACACGTCAGCGAGCCGAGTTGAACCCGCTGCGCGTGCTCGACGACAAACGCCCACATGTCAGGGAGCTGACCGCCGACGCACCGGTGATGCTCGACCACCTCTCCGATGAAGCCAAAGAGCATTTCGACACGGTGCTGGCACATCTGGATGCGCTCGGCGTGCCGTACGTGATCAACCCGCGGATGGTGCGCGGACTCGACTACTACACAAAGACCACCTTCGAGTTCGTTCACGACGGGCTGGGCGCTCAGTCGGGTATCGGTGGAGGCGGCCGGTATGACGGCCTGATGCGACAACTTGGCGGACGAGATCTGTCCGGCATCGGATTCGGGCTCGGGGTGGACCGCACGCTGCTGGCGCTGCGCGCCGAAGGCAGATCAACAGCAGCGGCGGCCCGGGTCGACGTCTATGCGGTGCCGTTGGGTGCTGACGCCAAGCTGCGCCTGGCGGTGCTCGGGGCACAGCTGCGGGCGGCGGGGGTGCGGGTCGACGTGGCCTACGGGGACCGCAGTCTCAAGGCCGCGATGAAGGGTGCCGACCGCTCCGGTGCGTCGATCGCCTTGGTGGCCGGCGACCGTGACCTGGAGGCGGGCACCGTCGGGGTCAAGAGCCTCGACACCGGTGAGCAGGTCGATGTCGCGGTGAACGACGTTGTCGCACAGGTCCTCTCCCGGCTGTCCTGACCCCTCCGTCTGGCGCGAGCGTGCGTGTCTGCAGCCGCCACGCCGCCGAAAACTCTGACTTTGCGCACGCTCGCGAGCCAGGTTGACGCTCGTCGGGTGCGCGCGGGATTGACAGCGGCGTGCCCACAATGCCGTTGCCCGTCGGCAATGACGCGCATTCTCATCATGATGCGCGTGCCGGATCGATGAGATCCGGCAGGCGGTCCGGTCGTCAGGTCGCGGTGATCTTTCCCAGATCGCGGCAGTGGTTCTAGAGTCCGACGGGTCGCTGAGCGTTATCGCCGGGGACAAAGTCGGCGATTGGTCTGCGTTGGCGGGCTTGACGAACTCGCCCCGTCCACGCCGATAGACCTCCGTCGGCGCGCTGAGCGTGCGCAAATGCAGGGATTTCCGCGGCGTGGCGGCTGCAGACACGCACGCTCGCGCCATATCGGCGTGCGCGCGCTGTGGCTAGATGGCCATCGCGGCGCGGACGTCTGCCTCGGACGCCGAACCCCCGGTGCCGCTGGAAGTGATCCGCCCCGCCTCCAGGATGTAGTAGCGCTGAGCCGACTCCAGCGCGAAACCGATGTGCTGTTCGACGAGCAGCACTCCGAGATCGCCGCGGCCGGTCAACGCGGTGATCGCCCCTTCGATCTCGTGCACCACCGACGGTTGGATTCCCTCGGTCGGCTCGTCGAGAATCAGACATTTGGGCGTGGTGATCAGTGCACGGGCGATCGCCAGTTGCTGACGTTGGCCACCGGAGAGCAGACCCGCCCGCCGGCTGAGCAGCTCCTTGAGTGCCGGAAACAGGTCGAGCTGCTCATCGATCAGCGCCTTGCCGTTCTTGCGGCCATCGGCGACCACCTGCAGGTTCTCTGCGGTGGTCAACTGTCCGAAAGACTGCTGGCCCTGCGGCACATAGGCCAGGCCGCGCGCCACCCGGGCGCTGGGTCGCAACCTGGTGATGTCCTCGCCGTCGAAAAGTACCGTGCCCGCCGTGCATTTCAGCAGCCCGACCGCAGCGCGCAGCAGCGTGGTCTTACCGGCGCCGTTGTGGCCCATCACCGCCGCGACACCGTCGGAGGGCACCTCGATGCCGGCCCCGTGGATGACCTCGCTGCGTCCGTAACCGGTGCGGACGTCGACCAGTTGCAGCATCAGGACTTCTCCTCGACCAGTTCGATTCCATCGGCGCCGGCCGCTGCGGTGCCCAGGTAGACCTCCTGCACCTTGGGGTTGGCCTGCACCTCGGCGACCGAGCCCTCCGCGATGACCTGCCCGCGAGCCAAGACCGTCACCGAGGTCGCGAACGCGCGCATGAAGTCCATGTCGTGTTCGACCACCACCACGGTGCGCTCGGCACCGATGCGCCGCAACAGGTTTCCGGTCTCCTCGCGCTCCTCGGTGCTCATGCCCGCCACCGGCTCGTCGAGCAGCAGCACGTCGGCGTTCTGGACCAGCAGCATGCCGATCTCCAGCCACTGTTTCTGCCCGTGGGCGAGTACCCCGGCGGGCTTGTCGGCGAGATGGGTCAGCCCGATGGTGTGCAGCGCCTGTTCGATCGCCGGGAGCACACCGCGTCTGCGCCGCAGTAGTGTCCACGCCGAACGACCCGCGCCCGCGGCGATGTCGAGGTTCTGCAGGACGGTCAGCTGTTCGAACACGCTCGCGGTCTGGAAGGTCCGGCCGACTCCGCGCCGGGCGATCTGGTGCACCTTCTTGCCGAGTAGTTCCACGCCGGATTTGTTCACCGAACCGGTCGCGCCCACCAACCCGGTGATGGCGTCGATCACCGTCGTCTTGCCCGCGCCGTTGGGACCGATCAGGAAACGCAGGTCGCCCTGGAACAGCGTCAGGTCGACGTCGCTGACCGCCTTGAAGCCGTCGAAATCCACAGTCAGACCGCGGACTTCGAGGTACTGGGCGCCCATTCCGGCGTTGCCGCCCTCTGCGGGCTCCCTACCCGCTGTCCTCGCATCGGCGTCGGTCATGACGCGGTACCCACCTTCTCGGAATCGGGATCGGGATCGGCGGCCTTCTCCGGTGCTGGTTCGGATCGGGCCCTGCGGCGACGCTTGAGCAGCACCCCGAGTCCGGCCAGCCCGGCGGGGAAGAACCCGACGACGATGATGAACAGCAGGCCCTGGGCGTAGGTCCATTCGGAAGGAAAGCGTTCCGAGAACAGCGTTTGTGCCCACGCCACACCGATGGCGCCGAGCACCGGGCCCAGCAGGGTGGTGCGCCCGCCGATCGCGACGCCGATCAGGAACGCGATGGACGGCAGGATTCCGACCTGCGACGGTGCGATGAACCCGACGATCGGAGCGAACAGCGCCCCGGCGATACTGGCGAACAGCGCGGCCACACTGTAGGCCACCACCTTGATGTTGGCGGGGTCGTAGCCCAGGAAGCGGACGCGTTCCTCACCGTCTCGCACCGCCACCAGCAGCTCGCCGTAACGGCTCTGCATCAGCTGACGCACCACCGCGACGACGATCAGCAGCACCGCCGCGGCGATGAAGTACAGCATCCGCCGATTCACCGGGTCGCTGAGGGTGAACCCGAAGAAGGTGCGGAACCTGTTGAGCCCGTTGGAGCCGCCCAGGCTGGTCTGGCCGACCAACAGGATGGCCAGCGCCGCGGCCAGCGCCTGGGACAGGATGGCGAAGTAGGCGCCCTTGACCTTGCGCTTGAACACGCCGAACCCCAGCGCGGCGGCTATACCCGTCGGTACCACCACGATCGCGACCAGGGTCAGCGCCGGCGACGCGAAAGGCGTCCAGTAAGCGGGCAATTCGCGGATGCCCTGGATCTGCATGAAGTCCGGCACCGCATCGCCGGCCAGCGCGGCGTCGGCGACCTTGAGGTGCATCGCCATCATGTAACCGCCGAGTCCGAAGAACACACCCTGGCCCAGCACCAGCATTCCGCCGCGGCCCCAGGCCAAACCGATGCCGACCGCGACGATCGCAAAGCACAGGAACTTGCCGAGCAGGCTGAGCCGGAAGTCCGACAGCACCGCCGGTGCGATCACGAAGAGCACCAGTGCGGCGACGCCGAACCCGGCCCAGGTCTGCCAGCGGCCTAACAGGGCCCTCATACGAGACTCCTTGTCCGAACCGTGAACAGCCCTTGCGGACGTGCCTGCAGAAAGATCACGATGATCACGAAGACGATCACCTTGGCCAGTGACGCGGTGGTGTTGTACTCGATGAACGAGTTCAGGAAGCCGAGTGTGAACGCCGCGATGACGGTGCCCTTGATCTGACCGAGCCCCCCGACGACCACCACCAGGAAGGCGTCGATCAGGTAACTCTGACCGATGGTGGGGCTGGTGGACCCGATCAGGGTCAGTGCCACACCGGCCACCGCGGCCAGACCCGAGCCGATGAAGAACGTGGTGATGTCGGTCTTTCGGGACGAGATGCCGCTGGTCTCAGCGAGATCACGGTTCTGCACCACCGCTCTGATGCGCCGTCCCATCGGACTGACCTTGAGGACGGCAGCCAGCACCGCGACGCACACCACGGCCAGGACCAGGATGAAGATGCGGGTCTTGGGCACCACAGCGCCGAAGATCTCCATACCGCCGGACAACCACTCCGGGGCAACCACGTTCACCGCCGGCGCGCCGAAGATGTCACGGGCGACCTGCTGCAGGATCAGCCCGACACCGAACGTCACCAACAACGTGTCCAATGGCCGCGCATACATCCGTTGAATCAGCGTCACCTCCAGCAGCGCGCCCATGGCGCCGCCGATGAAGAACCCGAGAACCAGCGAGATGATCAGTGACACACCGGCACTCGAGACGATCTGCTGCACCACGTAGGCGGTGTAGCAACCGGCCATGATGAACTCGCCGTGGGCCATGTTGATCACGCCCATCTGGCCGAACGTCAAAGACAACCCCAGCGCCGCCAGCAACAGGATCGAGCCGAGGCTCAATCCCGTTGCCAGCTGCCCGATTACAGCATCCATGAACAGAGAGGTTCCTGTCGCTTGGCTCGCCGCGCAGCTAGCCGGACAATCCGGCTGCCCACGGGTAGGACTTCAGGAACGGGTCCGGCTCGATCGGGCCGGGCGATTCCCAGATCGTGTAGATCAGGCCGTCGGGGCGGATCTCACCGATGCGGGCGGTCTTGGTGATGTGGTGGTTCTCCCCGTCGATGGTCACCAGACCTTCCGGTGCCTCGAACGTGACCCCGTCGGCGTTGTCCTGAATTGCCGCGACGTCGAAGGACTGTGCCTTCTCGACGGTGTTCTTCCACAGGTAGACCGACACGTAGGCCGCCTCCATCGGGTCCGAGGTCGGCTTGTCGGCCCCGTACTTGGCCTTGTAGGCCTCGACGAACTCCTTGTTCACCGGCGTGTCGATGGTCTGGTAGTAATCCCACGCGGTGAGTTGTCCGGTGATGTTCTGCACGCCGATGCCGCCGACCTCTTCCTCGGCGATCGACACCGAGACCACCGGCATGTCCTGTGGCGTCAGGCCGACGTTGCGGTACTCGCGGAAGAACGCCACGTTCGAATCACCGTTGAGGGTGTTGAACACCGCGTCGGCGTCGGCGGTGCGCACCTTGTTCACGATTGTCGAGAAGTCCGTGGAACCCAGTGGTGTGTAGTCCTCACCCTTGATCTCGATGCCGTTGGCTTCGGCGTAGGCCTTGATGATGCGGTTGGCGGTCTGTGGGAAGACATAGTCGCTGCCGACCAGATAGAGCGACGTCACGCCCTGTTCTTTGAGGTAGTCCAGCGCGGGGACGATCTGCTGATTGGTGGTCGCGCCGGTGTAGAAGATGTTGGGGGAGGCCTCCAGGCCTTCGTACTGCACCGGGTAGTACAGCAGCGAGTTCGCGCTTTCGAACACCGGCAGCATGGCCTTGCGGCTCGACGAGGTCCAGCCACCGAACACCGCGGCAACGCAGTCGCTGCTGATCAGCTTCTCGGCCTTTTCGGCGAACACTGTGGGTTCGGACGCGCCGTCTTCGCCGACGAGCTGGATCTGCTTGCCCAACACGCCGCCGTCGGCGTTGATCTGCTCGACGGCCAGGTCGATGGCGTTGCGAACGGTGACCTCGGAGATCGCCATGGTGCCCGACAGCGAGTTCAGCGCGCCCACCTTGATGGTGTCGCCGGAAGTGTCCACACAGGACTCGGCATTTGCTGCGTCTGTCTCGGTCGCTCGGTTGCCGCAGCCGGCTAGAAGCAGGCTCGCCGCTGCCACCACGATGCCTGCGGTCTGCGCGGATCGTTTCACTCGCTGTCGGCGGGGTTGTTGCATGGACGGCCTCTCTGACGGCCGGCGGTCTTCATCCGCTGATGAGCTGCCGGGTTGGGAGTACTTCAGAACGCTCTACAAAGGCAGGTTTCAACACCGTCCCGGTGTCGAATGCGGACGTTAGAGCGCCCGTGTTTCTGCGAAATGTCTGGGTGTGACGGGCACGTTAACCTGTTGCAGCAACCTCGGGTTGGTTTGCCGTTAACCCTGGCGGCGATGGTGCTCCGGACCGAGAGGTAACGATCGGGTACGGTCCGGCGATGTGACCAACATGCGAACAGCGACAACCAAGGTGGGAGCGGCACTCGGAGCGGCGGCGTTGATGGCCGCCGCGGGAATGGTCAGCCCGGCGACCGCGAGCGCCCAGGAGGGCCAGCAGGTCCGCTACACGCTCGTCTCGGCAGGGGCCTACGAGTTCGATCTCTTCTATCTGACCAGCCAGCCGCCGAGCATGGAGGCGTTCAACGCCGATGCCTACGCCTTCGCCAAGCGCGAAAAGGTGAACCTGGCACCGGGTGTGCCGTGGGTGTTCGAAACCACCCTGGAAGATCCCAACTGGGCGATTCTCCAGGTGAGCAGCACTACCCGCGGTGGGCAGGCCGCACCGAACGCGCATTGCGACATCGCGGTCGACGGCCAGGTCCTCACCCAGCACGACGACCCCTACAACGTGCGCTGCCAGCTCGGCCGGTGGTGAGCCCTCGCGGCTGACTCCTCGCCGGCGGTGACCGCAATCGCCGGCGGGGTCAGCGCGCGACCAGGCCGGTCAGCGGCGTGGCCAGTGACTCGCGGTGCAGTACCCCGAGGCGTTGCGTCGCGCGGGTCAGCGCAACGTACAGGTCGGCCGCCCCGTGCGGCCCCTCGGCGAGGATGCGGTCCGGGTGCACGACCAGTACGGCGTCGAACTCCAGGCCTTTGGTCTGCGTCGGTGCCAACGCACCGGGGACATCGGCGGGCCCGATGACGACGCTGGTGCCGTCCCGATCGGCCTCCTCGCGGAGGAATTCCTGGACGGCGGTGGCCAATTCGTCGTCGGCAACCGACCGGGACCAGGGCGCCACCCCGGTGGACCGCACCGACTCCGGCGGCCGGACGCCGGGATTGAACTCGGCCAACACCGCCGCGGCCACGGCCATGATCTCTGCCGGCGTGCGGTAGTTCACCGTCAGTGTCCGGTACGCCCAGCGGTCCGGCACGTACGGCTGGAGAACCGCGTCCCAGGACGTTGCGCCGGCCGCAGACCGGCGCTGGGCGAGATCTCCGACCATGGTGAACGATCGGCTCGGGCACCGGCGCATCAACACCCGCCAGTCCATCGGGGAGAGTTCCTGGGCCTCGTCGACGACGACGTGCCCGTAGGTCCAGTCACGGTCGGCGGCCGCGCGTTCGGCGAGGTCGCGGGTGTCTCGTTCGAGGAATCGTTCGGCGAGTTCGTCCGCACCGATCACGTCGCGCGCCAGCAGCAGATCCTCGTCCTCCATGAGGTCTTCACGGTCGACCATGAGGTCGAGCACGCCGGCGGCGTAGGCGGCCTCCTCGCGGCGTTCCCGTTCGGCGGCCTCCTCACCGGATCTGTCACGGCCCAGCAGATCGACCAGTTCGTCGAGCAGTGGGACATCCGACACCGTCCACGCCGGGCCGTCGGCACGGTGCAGCACCGGATCGGCGCCTGCGGCGCGCAGCCGTTCGCGCGATGAATAGAGCTCGGCCAGAAGCTGTTCGGGGGTCAGCACCGGCCAGAGTCGATCGAGCGCGGCCTTGAAGCCGGCATGGTCTTCGAGTTCGTCGAGCAGATCGGCACGCAGATGTTCCCAGGCGGCCCGGTCGTCGCGGGTCAGCCAACCCCGGCCGATCTTGGCGATCGCCCGTTCGGTGAGTGCCCAGGTGACGACATCGACGAAGACCGCGCGAGCATCGTTGTGCGGCTGCTCGCTTGCGCGTGCCTCCTGGATCGCCCACTGCGCGATGTCGGCTCCAATGCTCACGGATACATCGGACAGGTCGATCGGCACCGGATCCTCCGGAGCGCGCTGCCGGTCGGCGACCGCCGCCCGCAGGATGTCGAGCATCCCCAGCGAGCCCTTGACCCGGGCCGCGGCCGGGGTGTCTTCGGCGGTGACGTGCAGTCCCGGCACCAGATCCCCGGTGGTCGTGAACACCACATTGGTCTCCCCGAGCGACGGCAGCACCCGGCCGATGTGCCGGAGAAACGCCGCGTTCGGGCCGACGACCAGAACACCGTGGCTCTCCATGCGTTTGCGCTGGGTGTAGAGCAGATACGCAACGCGGTGCAACGCAACCACCGTCTTGCCGGTACCCGGGCCGCCCTCGATGACCAGTACCCCGGGATGGTCCAGCCGGATGATCGCGTCCTGCTCGGCCTGAATGGTGGCGACGATGTCGCGCATGCCGTCGCCCCGCGGTGCGTTGACCGCGGCCAGCAGGGCCACGTCGCTGGAGGCGCCGGGCTGTTCTCCGGCGTCCTCGGCGGCCGGCCGGCCGAACACCTCATCGGTGAAGTCGAGAAGGCGGCGTCCGAGACTGTGGAACTGCCGGCGCCGACGCATGCTCTCCGGGTTGGCGCCGGTCGCGGTGTAGAACGGTCGGGCCGCGGGTGCGCGCCAGTCCAGCAGCAACGGTTCGTGCTGGTCGTCGAGGAGTCCGATGCGACCGATGTAGTGGTGGTCGCCGGAGAGGCTGTCGAGCCTGCCGAAGCACAGCCCGTGGTCGGCCACGTTGAGTCGGTCCATCTGCGCCGCCGTCGCCCGCACCTCGGCGTCGCGGGCGACCAGCGTCGCTCCGCTCTGTTTGTCGACCGGGCTGCGCAGCGCTGCGGCGTACCTGGCTTTCACCCGGGCGCGCTCGGCGTCCAGCCGGCGGTACAGCCCGTCGACGTATCCACGTTCGGACCGAAGTTCATCCTCGTACTGAGTTGACATGTGCCCCTTCATGTTCTGCGCCGAGGGTGCGATTCTGCGCCCTCACCCCGGCCTTGCCGCAAGCCCCCACCCCGAGGGTATGGTGGATGCAGCGGTCAGCGGTGCTTGACTCGCCATCGAACGTATGTTCGCATAGGGTATGCGCTGGGCGGGTCAAGGTGTCGACGTCGACGACGGTGCGCTGCCCGGCCTGCAGCGTATCGGTTTGATCCGCAGCGTACGTACCCCGCAATTCGACGGAATCACGTTCCACGAGGTGCTCTGTAAGTCGGCGTTGAACAAGATCCCGGAGCGGTCCTCCGTTCTTCCCTTCCGCTACACCGTCAACGGTTACCGCGGGTGCTCACACGCCTGCCGTTACTGTTTTGCCAGGCCCACCCACGAGTATCTGGAATTCGACTGCGGGCGGGATTTCGACACCCAGGTGGTGGTGAAGACCAACGTCGCCGACGTGCTGCGCCGTGAACTCCGTCGGCCCTCGTGGACGCGGGAAACCGTTGCGCTGGGCACGAATACGGATCCGTATCAGCGTGCTGAGGGGCGGTATGCGCTGATGCCGGGCATCATCGGTGCACTCACCGACTTCGGGACGGGTTTCTCGATCCTCACCAAGGGCACGTTGCTGCGCCGCGATCTACCGCTGCTGGTGGAGGCGGCCCGGGTGGTCGAGGTCAGTGTTGCGGTGTCGCTGGCCGTCGGCGATCCCGAGGTGCACAGTCTGGTGGAGCCCGGAACGCCGACCCCCGAGGCGCGGCTCACCCTGATCTCGGCGATCCGTTCGGCCGGACTGGACTGCCACGTGATGGTGGCCCCGGTGCTGCCAGGGCTGACCGACTCCCAGGATCACCTCGACGACCTGTTCGGGCGGATAGCCGCGGCCGGCGCGACCAGCGCGACGGTGTTCGGTCTGCATCTGCGGGGGAGCACCCGCGGTTGGTTCATGGACTGGTTGGCGCGCACCTATCCGCACCTGGTCGGGGACTACCGGCGGCTGTATCGGCAGGGGGCTTATCTGCCCGCCGAGTACCGCGCCGAGTTGGCCCGCCGGGCGGCGCCCTTGTTGGCCCGGCACGGTTTGACGGGCGGGTCGCGGATGAGCCCTGCCCGGCCGGTCCGCGCCGCGATCCCCGCGCCGTTGCAGCCGACGCTGTTCTGATCCCGATCAGGTCTGACCGCGTCCGGCCGACCGCGACGGCGCGGCCGTGTCGACGGCATAGGCCGGCGGGGGCTGGTCGCCCAGTAGCGCCGATCTGAGCACGTCCAGCGGTAGGCCGCCCAGATCCAGTGCGCGACTGTGGAACTCCTTGAGCGGCACACCGCGGGTGATCATCTCGTCGCGCAGTTGTTGCCAGATCCGCTGTCCGATCGCATACGACGGCGCCTGGCCGGGCCAGCCGAGGTAGCGGTCCAATTCGAACCGCAGGTTCTCCTCGGCCATCGCGCTGTGGGCCTGCAGGAAGGTCCAGGCCCGGTGGGCGTCCCAGATACCGCCGTCGGGGGAGGTCATCCCGCAGTGCACGCCGATGTCGATGACCACGCGTGCGGCCCGGAACCGCTGGGCGTCGAGCATTCCCATCCGGTTGCCGGCGTCCTCCAACCAGCCCAGCTCGGCCATCAGCCGCTCGGCATACAACGCCCAGCCCTCACCGTGGCCGGACACCCAGCATCCCAGCCGGCGCCAACGGTTGAGTTGATCGGCCAGCACCACCGCCCGACCGATCTGCAGGTGATGGCCCGGTACCCCTTCGTGGAACACCGTGGTGGTCTCCTGCCAGGTGTGAAAGGTGGTGACCCCCCGCGGCACCGACCACCACATCCGGCCAGGGCGGGACAGATCCTCCGACGGGCCGGTGTAGTAGATCCCGCCGGTGTGGGTCGGCGCGATCCGGCACTCCAGCCGCCGCAGTGGTGCGGCGATGTCGAAGTGCCGGTCGGCCAGCGCGTCGACGGCGCGGTCGGAGAGCTCCTGCATCCAGCGCTGCAGCGCATCGGTGCCGTGGACGAGGTAGCGTTCCTCGCCGTCGAGTCGGCGTAACGCCTCGGCCGCCGACGTACCCGGGTAGAGCCGGTCGGCGATCGCGTCCTGTTCGGCGACGATGCCCTCGAGCTGGTCCAGTCCCCAGGCATAGGCTTCGTCGAAATCGACTGCAGCACCGAGGAAGGACCGTGACAGCAGGTGATAGTCGTCACGTCCACACCCGTCGGAGGCCTTGGCGTGCGGGCCGATCTCGTCCCTGAGCACGGTGCCCAGAGACGCGTAGGCATTCGCGGCGTCTTCGGCGTGGGTGCGCAGTTGGTCCCGTAGGGCCGGATGGTCGGGGGCCTCGGCGACCATGCCGATGAACAACTCGGCGTTCTGAGCCGCTTGCTGGACGCCCCGGCGCACCTGACGTGCGGCCGGCGCCCGACCGTGTGCCGCCGAGGCGCGCAACGCATCGGCGTATCCGGCGACCCGCTCGGGAATCCGGCTCAACCTGCGGTCGATGATCGCCCAGTCGTCCGCGGTGGCGCTCGGCATCAGATCGAACACGTCGCGCATGGTCTGCAGCGGCGAGGCGATGACGTTGAGTTCACCGAGATCGAGTCCGCTGTCGTGCAATTCGACGAGTACGCCCAGACGTTCGCGCATCGCGGCGACGGTGACCTCGTCGACACTGTCGGCGGGCTCGGCGCTCTCGAGTTCGCGCATTGCGGCGCGGGCGGCGTCGGCCCGTGCCCGCACTCCATCGGGGGAGTAGTCGGTGATCTCGTCGTCGTATCCGGAGATACCGGATTCGGTGGCTGCGCACGGGTCCAGCGCAGCGGAGTTCTCCAGGTAGCGCTCGGCGACCGCGTCGACGGCGGTGGTGGCCCTAGCCAAGGTTATTCGTCGTGAAGGTGTCGCATTGGTTCGGGTCACCGCTCTGGTAGCCGGTGGTGAACCACTTCTGCCGTTGCGCCGAGGAACCGTGGGTCCACGACTCCGGGCTGACCCGTCCCGTCGCCGCTTCCTGGATGCGGTCGTCGCCGACCGCGGACGCCGCCGACAGCGCGTCAGCGATGTCCTTGTCGCTCAGGGGTTCCAGGAACGGCACATCGGTACCCTCCTGCTTGGTGACGGCCGCGTAGTGCGCCCACACTCCGGCGTAGCAGTCGGCCTGGAGTTCGGTGCGCACCCCACCGCCGGTGGGGCCCGTCGGATCCTGCTGGGCGCGGCCCAGTACTCCCTGCAGGTTCTGCACATGGTGGCCGAACTCGTGGGCGACGACGTACTCTTCGGCGAACGGTCCACCGCTGGAACCGAACTGGTCGCGCAGGACGTCGAAGAAGCCGGTGTCGAAGTAGGCGGTCTGGTCGACGGGGCAGTAGAACGGACCGACCTCGCTGCTGGCGAAGCCGCATCCGGAGGTCTGGACGCCGTTGGTGAACAACTCCATCTTGGGGCGGGTGTAGCCGGGCATCAGCTGCGTCCACACACCGTCGAGGGAGTTCCCGGTGGCCACCACGCGGCACTGCACGATGTTGTTGGCGTCGGCACCGGTTCTGCACTGGCTCAGATCGAAGCCCGGCGCCTCCACCGCCTGGGTGTCCATCGGTGGCTGCTGCTGGAGGACAGTGCCCGGATCGACGCCCAGGAACAGGGCCACCACCACGATCAGCAGGCCACCGAGGCCACCTCCGACGGCGATGCCCCGACCGGGACCGCGGCCCCCACCGCTGCTGGTCGATGTGGTGCTGGTGTCGATTCGCATGCCTTCGTTGAAGGTCATCGCGCCACCTCCGTGTGCTTCGGCCGGTCACCTGACGCCGGTGCCGGTCCAGCTTCGCACACTACGATTTGTCTCGTGGCCGTCGTCGCCGGAGATCCCACTGTCCTGACCACCCCGTCGGGCGCCCTGCGCGGCGAAATCGAGGCGGGCATCGGTGTGTGGCGTGGTGTGCCCTACGCCGAGCAGCCCGTCGGGGAGCGGCGCTTTCAGGCCCCCGAGCCGCTCAAGCCGTGGACCGGGGTGCGCGATGCGCGTAGCCACGGCCCTTTGCCGCCGCAGAGCAAGTCGTTCGTCGGTGGTGGGCGCGACGATCCGAAGGTGCGCGACGAGGCCTGCTTGACGCTGACGGTGTGGTCCCCGGACACCACCGCGTCGCTGCCGGTGATGGTGTGGATTCCTGGCGGCGCCTTCGTCTATGGCGCCGGGCAGTTCCAGCTGTACAACGGTTCCCGGCTGGCGGCCAACGGCAACGTCGTGGTCGTCAACCTCACTTACCGGATCGGGGTGTTCGGCGGATTCGAGTTGAGCGATCTCGGGACCGGCTTCGACGACAATCTGGCATTGCGCGACCAGATCGCGGCGTTGCAGTGGGTGCGGGAGAACATCGCCGCGTTCGGTGGAGATCCCGACCGGGTCACGGTGTTCGGGGAGTCCGCAGGCGCGACCTCGGTGCTGGCCTTGATGGCGGCACCGCCGGCGGCGACGTTGTTCCACCGGGCCATCGCGCAAAGCCCGGCGCTACCGCTGATCGCCGACCGCGAGTTCCGCGCCGCCAACGCCCACGAGTTCCTGCGTCGGCTCGACGTCGACGCCACCGAGGTGAAAACGCTGCCGCAGCGTCAGCTGCGCCGGGCGGCGGGCATCCTTCAGCTCAAGAGCGCATCGAACACCCCGACATTGGCCTACGGGCTCACCTATGGCACCGACCTGTTGCCGCGGCACCCCGTCGACGCCGCGCGTGCCGGTCGGACATCCGGGGTGCCGCTGATCATCGGCACCAACAGCCATGAGGCGTCGATGTTCGCCTGGACGAAACCGCCGATGTTGCCCACCACCAAGACCTCGATCGACGCGTACTTCGATCGGGTGGCGCCGCACGCTCGTCAGGATGTGCTGCGCGCCTACCCGGCATACCCACGGCGAAGCGCGTTGGTCGCGTTGGGCTCCGACGCCATGTTCGGCGGGCCGACCTGGGCGTTCGCCGATGCCTACAGCCGTATCGCGCCGACCCGGATGTACCGTTTCGATCACTTCGGACTCAGTCTGCGCCTGCTGGGGCTGGGCGCCACGCACGGCAGCGAGATCGTGCACATCCACCACAGCTACGAGTCCTTCATCGGGCGCAAACTGCATCCGCTGGGGCGGCGTGTGCAACCGGGTGTCGGGCGCCGGATGCAGCGGGCGTGGCTGGATTTCGCCCGCGAGTCCGTCGATGTCGACGACGAACACTGGCCGCTCTACGAGATCGAGGAACGACTGACCCGTCTGATCACCTCGACTCGTGACGTACTGGCGCCGGACCCGGATCGGGAGCGACGGTCAGCGTGGGCGGCGGTGTACTGACCGCAGACCGGTAGGCCGAGCGGTCATCGCAGCCCGAACCGCTCGTCGGTGTAGCGCCTCAGGTTGCGCAGGAAGCGCTGGAACAGCCATGCCATCACGGGTTTCCCGAGGGTCAGCCCCGCGCGCCCGGCCGGACCGTGAGGTTGGAGCGCCATGATCCAGGTGAGGTGGCACCCGTCGGCGGTGGGCACGATCCGGTAATCCTCGGCGAACGCCGAGATGCTCGACGTGTTCACTTCGTTGAAGCGGAACGCCATGCGCGTGAACGGCTCCCAGGCCAGGAACTCCTCGGCTCCGGTGATGCCGCCGCGCATGTCGACGGTGCGGGTCGTTCCGACGCCGCGGGGTTCCGGAGTCGTCCACGTGACGCGGGTGATCACGCTGGCCCAGCGCGGCCAGGAGGTCTCATCGGCGAGGACGTCGAACAGCTGCTGTGCGGTGATGGCCAGGTCCACGGTGCTGACGAAGCGGTACGGGGCGGTGTCGAGGAAATCCAGGCCCACCCGCTGACAAGAATGCATGACCATACACATTAGGCCATGGTGACTGGTCAGCCTGGCCACGTCGGTGTGCTGGTGGCCAAGGTCGATCTCGACACCCTCGACCCCGCCCCGCAGGTCTGTCCGGTGCCGCGACCTCGACCTCTAGACTGAGCTGTCGTCTGTCTACTTCGCAACCCACCGCGAGACTAGGAGTACTTCGTGCTGCGCACCCGCACCGCCGGTTCATTGCGGCCTGCCGACGCCGGTCAGACGGTGACGCTGGCCGGTTGGGTGGCGCGCCGTCGCGACCACGGTGGCGTCATCTTCATCGATCTGCGTGACGGTTTCTCCGCAGCCGACGATCGGGGAACCGGTCCTGGTGTGGCGCAGGTGGTGTTCCGGGAGGGGGAGGTGCTCGCCCAGGCGCATCGGTTGCGCTCGGAGTTCTGCGTCTCCGTCACCGGGGTCGTCGAGATCCGCCCGGAGGGCAACGCCAACCCGGAGATCGCCACCGGTGAGGTGGAGGTGAACGCCACCGAGCTGACTGTGCTCGGGGAGAGCGCAGCATTGCCGTTCCAGCTCGACGAGACCGCGGGCGAGGAGGCCCGGCTGAAGTACCGCTACCTCGACCTGCGCCGGGAAGTCCCCGGCAACGCGATCCGGCTCCGGTCGAAGGTGAACGCGGCAGCGCGCGCTGTGCTGGCCGAACACGACTTCGTCGAGATCGAGACGCCCACGCTGACGCGCTCCACACCTGAGGGCGCCCGTGATTTCCTGGTGCCCGCACGGCTGCAGCCCGGCTCGTTCTATGCGCTGCCGCAGAGCCCTCAGCTGTTCAAACAGCTGCTGATGGTCGCCGGGATGGAACGCTATTACCAGATCGCGCGGTGTTACCGCGACGAGGACTTCCGCGCCGACCGCCAGCCCGAGTTCACCCAGCTCGACATGGAGATGAGCTTCGTCGAGGCCGACGATGTCATCGCGGTCTCCGAGCAGATACTCCAGGCCATCTGGGCGCTGATCGGTTACGACCTGCCGTTGCCGTTGCCGCGGATCAGCTACGCCGACGCGATGCGCCGGTTCGGCTCCGACAAGCCCGATATGCGGTTCGGTCTGGAGCTGGTGGAGTGCACCGAGTACTTCTCCGATACGCCGTTCCGGGTGTTCCAGGCCCCCTATGTGGGCGCGGTCGTCATGCCGGGCGGCGCGTCACAGCCGCGCCGCACGCTCGACGGTTGGCAGGAGTTCGCCAAACAGCGCGGACACAAGGGGCTGGCCTACGTGCTGGTCGGCGAGGACGGGGAGCTCGCCGGGCCGGTCGCCAAAAACCTGTCCGACGCCGAGCGTGCGGGGTTGGCCGCACACGTCGGCGCGAGCCCGGGCGACTGTGTGTTCTTCTCCGCCGGGCCGACCAAGGCGGCGCGAGCGTTGCTGGGCGCCACCCGCATCGAGGTCGCCAAGCGTCTCGACATGATCGACCCGACGGCATGGGCGTTCACCTGGGTGGTGGACTGGCCGCTCTTCGAGCCCGCCGACGAGGCCACCGCGTCCGGGGACGTCGCAGTCGGCTCCGGGGCCTGGACGGCGGCACACCATGCGTTCACCGCACCGAAGCCGGAGTCCGTGACGACGTTCGACACCGACCCGGGATCGGCGATGGCCGACGCCTACGACATCGTCTGCAACGGCAACGAGATCGGTGGCGGCTCGATCCGTATCCATCGCAGTGACGTCCAGGAACGGGTCTTCGCGATGATGGGCATCGACCACGACGAAGCACGCGACAAGTTCGGATTCCTGTTGGATGCCTTCACTTTCGGCGCTCCGCCGCATGGCGGTATCGCGTTCGGCTGGGACCGGATCGTGGCGCTGCTGGCCGGACTGGATTCGATCCGGGAAGTGATCGCCTTCCCGAAATCCGGGGGTGGTGTCGACCCGCTGACCGACGCGCCGGCCCCGATCACCGCCGCGCAGCGCAAGGAGTCCGGGATTGACGTCAGGCCCGAGAAACTGGACAAGCCGTGAGCGCGCCCGACGGCAGCAGCACGCCGGACAAGGACACGCTGATCGCCGACGCCGCGGCGCTCGACGCCTTCAACCGCAACGTTGTCGAGGAGTTCCGTGCCAATGGCGGCAAGGTCGGCGGACCCTTCGAAGGCTCCACCCTGCTGCTGCTGCACACTACGGGCGCGAAGTCGGGAACCTCGCGGCTGTCCCCGCTGGCCTATCTGATGATCGACGACAAGATGGTGATCGTCGGGTCGTATGCGGGAGCCCCCAAACACCCCGCGTGGGTGCACAATCTGCGGGCACACCCGAGGGCCTACATCGAGATCGGCACCGACGCCTACGAAGTCGTCGTCCGCGAGCTGCCTGGGGACGAGCGGGAGATGGTCTATCGGCGCATCGTGCAGATGGCGCCGGTATTCGGTGAGTACCAAGCCAACACCGACCGCGCCATCCCGCTCTTCGAACTGACCCGCGCCTGATAACACCTGCGCAAGCAGGTGTTCAGAGTCGTTCGATGATGGTGGCGTTGGCCATTCCACCGGCTTCGCACATGGTCTGCAGCCCGTAGCGCCCGCCCCGCTGTTCGAGCGCATTGACGAGTGTGGTCATGATGCGGGCGCCGCTGGCGCCGAGAGGATGGCCGATGGCGATCGCGCCGCCGTTGACGTTGGTGCGGGACAGGTCCGCCCCGGTGTCGCGTGCCCAGGCCAGCACCACCGGCGCGAAGGCTTCGTTGACCTCGAACAGGTCGATGTCTGCCAGGGACAGCCCGGAACGGGCCAGCACCTTCTCGGTGGCCGGGATGACCCCGGTGAGCATGTAGAGCGGATCGGATCCGACGGCCACGGTGGTGTGGATGCGGGCCAGCGGTCGCAGTCCCAGGCGCCGTGCCGCCGCGCCGCTGGTGATCAGCACCGCGGCGCTGCCATCCGACAGCGGCGAGGAGTTCCCCGCGGTGATGCTCCAGTCGATCTGCGGAAAACGGGTGCCGAGCTCTGCGTTGTAGAACGCCGGCGGTAGGCCGGCAAGCGTCTCGACCGTGGTGTCGGGGCGAATGGTCTCGTCGGCCGTCAGGCCGGCGATCGGCGCCAGTTCATGATCGAACAGTCCCTCTTTGGCCGCGCGGGCCGCCTTGTGGTGGCTGCCGGCGGAGAATTCGTCGAGCGCGGCCCTCGACAGGTTCCATCGGGCGGCGATCAACTCCGCGCTGATCCCCTGGGCCACCAGACCTTCCGGGTAGCGCGCAGTCATCGCCGCGCCGAACGGGTTGCTTCCGGCAAGAACCGAGGAGCCCATCGGCACCCGGCTCATCGATTCCACCCCGGCGGCGATGACGACGTCGTACGCGCCGGCCAGTACCCCGTGCGCGGCAAAGCTGATCGCCTGCTGGCTGCTCCCGCACTGCCGGTCTACCGTCGTTCCCGGAACGCTTTCGGGAAAATCCGCGCCCAGCAACGCGTTGCGCGCGATGTTGACCGCTTGGTCGCCGACCTGGGTCACCGCACCGGCAATGACGTCATCGACCTGGGTCGGATCGATGTTGGTGCGCTCGATCAGCTCGCGCAAGCTGTGCGCCAGCAGATCTGCCGGGAGGATCTCATGCAGGGCGCCGCGGGCCTTGCCCTTGCCGATGGGGGTGCGGACGGCACCGACGATGACGGCGTCGCGATCGGAGTAGTCGGCCATGTGATCCTCCAGAGTCTCGTTACTGAGTATGGTTCGATGTACTTAGGTGTAACACCTAGGTTCAGAGATAGCTACCCAGCCTGTGGAGTGATGTACATGACAGTCCTGCAGGGCGTGCTGGCCGACCGCACCGCATGGTCGGCGGTGGGCCGGTGCCCGATCGAGAAGACGATGGCCGTGGTCGGCACCAAGTCCGCGATGCTCATCATGCGGGAGGCGTACTACGGAACCACCCGGTTCGACGACTTCGCCCGCCGCGTCGGCATCACCAAGGCGGCCACATCGACACGGCTCTCCGAACTCGTCGACGCCGGCCTGCTGACCAAGCGCAGATACCGGGAACCCGGTCAGCGCGCCCGAGACGAATACGTGCTGACCGAGGCGGGCACGGAGTTCATGCCCGTGGTGTTGGCGATGTTCGAATGGGGGCGAAAGCACTTCGACGGCACTCCGCTGGAGCTGACCCACCTGGGGTGCGGTGCTCCCGCCAGAGTTGAGATCACCTGCGGCCAAGGGCATCCCGTTCCCCCGGACGAGCTGGGGGTGCAGCTCGTCCGGGGCGCCGGTCCCGCCGGCGACGGGTGATCAGCCCAGGGTGGCGCGGAACTGTTTGGCCGCACCCATGAGCTCCTCGACCCTGGACTTCTCGACGGCGTTGGTGAACAGCCCGTCCTTCTTGAAGTACGTGCCGACGACGGCGCCGTCGGCGATTCCGAGCTGCAGGGCCACGTTCTCTGCCCGCACCCCGGTGTTGACGAACACCGGCACCTCGCCCGCCGCGTTCTTGACCACCTTCAACGCGTCCAGGTCGGTGGGGGAACCGGCGGTGGCGCCGGACACGCAGATCGCGTCCGGCAGCGTCGCAAAGACGGTGGTGCGGGTGATGGACTCCAGGTCGCGGTCGGCCAGATAGCGGGCTGATTCCGGGACGATGTTGAACAACAACTTCACCTGCGAGCCGCCGACCCGCGTGCGGTGGCGGGCGACTTCGCCGACGTTGGTGTCCCACAGCCCGAAATCGCTCGCGTACACCCCGGTGAAGATCTCACGGACGAACTTGGCGCCGGTGGCCACCGCGAGGTCGATCGACGCGCGACCGTCCCACAGCACGTTCACCCCGTAGGGCACCGCGATGTCGGGCAGTAGTTCGCCGATGATCCGCGCCATCGCGATCGCGGTGATGGGTTCGGTCTTGGTCAGGTACGGCAGGCTGAACTCGTTGCTGATCATGACACCGTCCACCCCGCCGCTCTGCAACGCCTCCAATTCGGTCCGGGCCCGCTCGACGACGGCCGCGATACCGCCGGCCGAGTCGTAGCCCGGATCGCCGGGCAGCGCGGACAGGTGCAGCATGGCGATGACGGGTTTCGCAACGTGGAAGACCTCGTCGAGCCAGGTGTTGGTCACTGAAAATGCCTTTCTCTCGGGATGTTCGGGGAGCCGGCCGGCGGCTCAGTCCATGTAGGCGCCACCGTTGACGGCCAGCGCCTCACCGGTGATGAAACGGGCGTCGTCGGAGAGCAGGAACGCCACCGCCCGGGCGACGTCGTCAGCCTGCTCCAGCCGACCCAACGGGGTGTCGGCGATCATCATGGCCCGCACGCCGTCGGTGGTGGTGCCGCGCAGTTCGGCTTCCCATTCCAGTTCGCGGGACTGCATGGGTGTTTCGACGAAACCGGGGCATACGCAGTTGACGGTGATGCCGTGCTCGCCGAGTTCGTAGGCCATCGCCTGGGTCAGGCCGACGACGCCGAACTTCGACGCCACATAGTCCGACAGGAAGGGCACCCGGCCCTGCTTGCCCGCCATCGAGGCGGTGTTGACGATCATCCCGGGCACGCCCGAGCGGACCATCTCCCGCGCCGCGGCCTGGCCGCAGATGAACACCCCCTTGAGATTGACGTCGAGGGTCTTCTCGTAGCGTTCGATGGGTGCGTCGAGGAAGCGGTGCATGAACGAGATCCCGGCGTTGCTCACCCAGGCATCGAGCCCGAACCGGCCGGCGATGTCGGCGGCGACACCCGCCGCAGACTCCGGTGCGGTGACGTCGAGCTGGGCGGACTCATGGCCTGCGGACGGATTCGGCAGGCCGGCAGCGACTTCGGCCGCGGCAGAGGCGTCGACGTCGGTGACCACCACCTGCCAGTTCCGTTGTGCCAAAGTGTTGGCGATGGCGCGTCCAATGCCCGAACCTGCGCCGGTCACCACGACAGTTCTCGTCATCTGTGCTACTCGTTTCCTATCTGTTCTGCTCGACCGACGAGGCGTCGGCCGGTGGCGGTGTCGAAGAGGTGTACGGCGTCCGGTCGCACGGCCAGGTCCACCGGCGTGCCCTCGCGGATGCCGGAAAGGCGCGAGGTCTCCACCACGCTGGTCAGTTCCGTACCGTGCGAATCGATGGTGACGATGGCGCGGGGGCCGAGATGTTCGATCAGGACCACCCGGGCGTCGGCGGCGTCGCCACCGACGGTGGGGAGCAGATCGTCGGGACGCACGCCGAGAGTGACCGGCCCGCCGACATCGGCTGCACCGACCGACAGGCTGAACCCGTCCGGGCCGGTGAACACCGAGCCGGCGATGTGTCCGTCGACAAGGTTCATCTTGGGGCTGCCGACGAATGCGGCGACGAAGGTGTCTGCGGGGCAGGCATACACCTGCTGGGGTGTGCCTTGCTGGGCGATCCGGCCATCGCGCATGACGATCATGCGATCCGACAGGGTCATGGCCTCTTCCTGGTCGTGTGTGACGTACACCGAGGTGATCCCCAGCCTGCGCTGGATCTGCAGCAGCTCGGTTCTCGTCTCGACCCGCAGTTTGGCGTCCAGGTTGCTCAACGGTTCATCGAACAGGAACACCGCCGGCTCCCGGATTATCGCCCGGCCGATCGCCACCCGCTGCTGCTGCCCGCCGCTGAGATCCTTGGGTTTGCGCTCCAACAGTTGGCCCAGGCCGAGGGATTCGGCGATCTCGGCGGTCCGGGCCAGCGCCTGACGCCGGGGAGTTTTGTTGGCGCGCAATGGAAAAGCGATGTTCTCCGCGACGGACAGATGTGGATAGAGCGCGTAGTTCTGGAACACCATCGCGATATCGCGGTCTCGCGGTTGCAGGTGGGTGACGTCCCGGTCGCCGATGGTGATGGTGCCCGAGGTGACTGTTTCCAGCCCGGCGAGCATTCGTAGCGAGGTCGACTTGCCGCAGCCCGACGGACCGACCAGGACCGTGAAGCTGCCGTCGGGCAACTCCAGGTCGAGGTCGGTGACGACAGAGGTGGTTCCGTACGCCTTGTGGACGCCGGAGAAGCGGACCGTTGCCATTGTGCGAGATACCTATCTGTGCCTAGAACTTCACCGCGCCACCGCTGATGCCTTGCACCAGCTTGCGCTGGATGAAGAAGCTCGCGATGACGACCGGGACCACCGCGATGAGGATCGCCGCGCTCATCGAGCCGATCTGCACACCACGGAATGTGTTGAAACCTGCGATGGCGACCGGCAGGATCGCCGCCTGGCCCGGGGCCAGGATCAGCCCGTAGAACAGGTCGTTCCAGGACAAAGTGAACCCGAAGATCGCCGCCGCCCCGATTCCCGGGTAGACCTGTGGAAGGACGACCAGCCGGAACGCCGCGAACCGGCTGAAACCGTCGACCTGCGCCTGCTCTTCCAGCGACCGGGGGACCGCCTCGAAGAAGCCGATGAGAAACCAGGTCACCACGGGCAGAACGAAACTCAGGTGCGCGAAGATCACCGGGATCAGGGTGTCGGTGAGCCGCAAGGCGTAGGCCATCGTCAGGAAAGGGAACACCAGCACCGCCGGTGGCAGCACCTGGGCGGCCAGCATGCCGAAGCGTGTCAGCGTGCCGCCGGCGCGGTAGCGCGCGATGGCATAGGCGCCCATGCTGCCGACCACGACGCTGATGCAGACGGTGACCAGCGCGACCAGCGCGCTGCGCCCCGCGGCGCCGAGGATTCCCGAAGTCAGCACGTTCTGCCAGCTTCCAAAGCTCGGCGTGAACGCGATCAGGAACGGATCATTGAGTTGCTCAGGGGTTTTCACGCTGGCCAGCGCGATCCAGACGATCGGGAAGAGCACCGTGATACCCGCCGCCCACAGCAGCGTCACCCGCAATACGGTGACCACGCTCGAACGGGTCATCGGACCTGTCCTCTGGTGCGGGCGGCTTCCATCCGGCGGAATGCGACGACGATCACGGTGAGCACGACGACCAGGACGACGAAAGCCATCGACGACGCCGAGCCGAGCCGGAAGAACTGTATTCCGGTCTGATAGATGAAGTACTGCAGTGTTTCGGTCTCGGTGCCGGGCCCACCCCGAGTGGTGGCGAACACGTACTCGAACACCTTCATGGCGTCCAGGCTGCGTAACAGGATGGCCACCACCAGCACCGGAGCCAGCAGCGGAAGGGTGACCCGGCGCAATACGTACCAGCCGCCCGCGCCGTCGACCCGCGCGGCGTCGAGGGGTTCCTTCGGGATCGACTCCAGCCCGGCCAGCAACAGCAACACCATGAAGGGCGTCCACTGCCATACGTCGATGAACGCCAGGGTGAACAGGGCCCGGCCCGGCCCGAAGAAGTCGTAGTCGATTCCCACCGTCTGCAGCATCGCCGGGATCGCACCGAGTTGGTCGTTGAGCAGGAACCGGAAGGTGAGGCCGACCGCGATCGGGGTGATGAACATCGGTGCGAGCAGCATCGAGCGAGTGAGATCGCGGGCCCAGCGTTGTTTCTGCAGAGCGAGCGCGATCGCCAGGCCGATCACCAGTTCCAGTCCGACGGCCACCACCACATAGAGCGCGGTGGTACCGAAAGCACCCCAGAACGCGCCGTCGGAGAACGTCGCGACGTAGTTGTCCGCGCCGACGAGCGCAGGTGCGCCGCGGTCGGTGAGCTTGTAGTCGGTGATGCTCAGATATGCGGCGTAGCCGAGAGGGAAACCGACCACCCCGACGAAGAGGGCGGCGAGGGGGGCGACCATACCGTGCTGAAATCTCATACGGGACTTCACGGCTGGTCTCGCTCCTTTCGTGGGGTGGTCGGTTTCCGGATTGGGGAGGGGCGTCAGCCCTGGATCCTCTCGGCGGCGGCCTGCGCGGCTGCGAGCGCATCGTCGACGCTCTTGGTCCCGGCCACCGCCTCGTTGAGTTCGGTGCCGACGGCTTGGATCATCTCCTCGCCGCTGGGGCCCTGACTCAGCGGTGCGGAGTCGGCCAGCAATTGCTCGACTGTCCGGTAGTACTCCTCACCGAACTGGCCCTGCAACACGGCGGGGTCCTGCAGGGTGCTCTGCCGGATTGCGGCGCCGCCCTTCTCGGTGCGGGTCACATCGTGCGGCTTGGAGGTCAGCCACGACACGAACGCCCAGGCTGCGTCGGGGGTGGCGGAATTGGTCGGGATGGCCCAACTCCACGACCCGAGTACCTGCTTGCCGCCCGGGATGGTCGCCAGCTTGATCTTGCCCGCCGCGGGGCCCGAGCCCGGCTCGTTGAGCGCGGGCAATTGCCAGTTGTAGTTGATCATCGATGCCGACTGATTGGCCGACACCGAACGCTGGGCCTCGTCCATGCTCCAGTTCAGGCTGTTGGCTGGCGCGGCATTGCGGTAGGTGTCGATATAGGCCTCCAGCGCGCGTTTGGCCTCCGGGGTGTTCAGTGTGACGTTGCCGTCGGCGTCGTATATCGAGCCCCCAGCGGCAAAGAGCCAGTTGCCCCACTCCTCGAAGATCTTGTAGCCGCGCTGGGGCTGCATCGCGATACCGGCCCGGTCGTCGGTCCTGAGCGCCTTGCTGGTGTTGACCAGATCCTCCAGGGTGGTCGGCACCTGCTGGTTGGCAGCGGCGAGATCGTCTGCGTTGTAAAGGTATCCGAGCGCGTAGTTGTAGAACGGGACGGCGTAACGGACCCCGTCGACGGTGGTGATATCGGTCAGCGGTGTGAAGAAGTCCGCGGCGTCGTAATCGGGTGTGCTGTCGATGCGGCTGTCGAGCGGCTGCAGGAAGTTCGCGTTGGCGAAGTCGACCATCCACGGGTTGTCGACCACGATGAGGTCGTAGGCCGGTGACGAGGACTGGAACGAAGACACCAACTTGTCGCGCATCTGGTCGTAGGTCAGCGACTCGATGTTGATGTCGACGCCGGGATATTCGGCGTTGAACTCGGACACCATCGACTGCACGATGTCGGTGTCGGGCACGTTCTCCATCAGGATCCGCACGGTGCCGGAGATGTCGGTCGGCACCTCTCCGGTGGCGGTGCCCTGGTCGGGGGCACTCTGCTCGGGTCCGCCGCTGCCCGCGCAGGCCGACAGCACCAGCGCGCAGACGGCCAGCAGGGCGAGTACGGCGGAGTGAGCGGCCCGGGTGAGCAGGCTGCGCCTCCGCCCCGGATGGGGCCATTGCGTGATTCTCATCGGCAGAGTGATCCTTTCGTGTCGTTCAACGGGTGGCTCGGGCTATCTGGTGGGAGATCGGTGTCATCGAGGTGCCGAGTTCGCGCCAGGTGGCGTAGGCGGCGTCGTAGACGGCGCGACGGTCCTGGTCGGGAACGAAGGGTGCGTCCAGGGTGATGTAGCGCTGCGCATCGGACCAGTCGTCCAGGGCGCCGATTCCGATCGCGGCGATCACCGCCGCGCCGAGCGAGGCACCGGGGTGGCCACTGACGGGATGCATCTCATGACCCAGTACGTCGGCGTGAATCTGTTTCCACAGCGTGGATTTGGAGCCCCCGTTGGTGATCATGACCCGACGCAACGGGATGCCGATATCGGCGAACACGTCGACATGGTGTCGGAACCCGAACGCGATCGCCTCCAGCACCGACCGGTACAGGTCCGCCCTGGTGTGCCCGAGGTGCATTCCGGCGAAGACCCCGCGCAGGTCCGGGTCGTGGATCGGGCTCTTCTCACCGAGGAAGTACGGCAAGCACAGCACCTCGGCAGGGGATCGGGGGGCGGCCTCGTCGTCGAGCGCGGTGAGTTCGACCCGCTGCCCACCGCCGACCAGGGTCTGGAACCACCGGATCAGGCTGCCGCTGGTGGCCATGCAGCCGTTGGGCAACCAGCGGCCGGGAACCGGGTGGGCGTCCAGATACAGTCGCTCGTCGACGATCTGTGTGTCGCTGGCGACCAGGATGTCCCCTGCGCCACCGAGTTTGACCAGTGCGTCGCCGGCATTGTTGACACCGGCGGCATACGCCGACAGGACATGGTCGGCGCCGCCGGCCACCAGCGCGGTGCCGGGCCGCAGCCCGGTCTCCTCGGCGGCGCGGGGACTGAGTTCGCCGACCCTGCTGCCGGGACGCACCACCGGGGCGAGGGTGGCGGGGTCGAGTCCCGCGCCGCGCACCACCACATCGGCGACGTCGCCGTCGATGGTGAACAACCCCGATTCCAGTGCCCAGTTCTGTTCGACGTGGATCGGGGCGCCCAGCGCCGTCAGCATCCAGTCGTAGGAGCCGATCCAGTGTGCGGTGCGGCGGTAGACGTCGGGTTCGTGCTCGCGCAGCCATGCGATGGTGGGTGCCACCGACTGCTGGGTCAGTGCCGATCCGGTCAGCGCCACCAGGTCGATCGCCGACAACGCGCCTGCCAGGTCGGCGACCTCGCGATGGGCCCGGGCGTCGTTCTGGAGTATCGCGCGCCGCAACGGTTTTCCCGATGCGTCGACGGGGATGACGGCAGGCACCATGCCCGACGTCGCAAGCGCGCCGACGAGTTCGGGAGCCACGCCGGAGGTGGTCAGCACCTCACGGACGGACTCGACCACGTTGCGGTACCACTGTCCCGTTTCGGCCTCGGCGTAACCCGGCGCCGGTGAGTGCAGTGCGGTCTCCCGTGTTGCCGTCGCAACCAGCCCGCCCGCGGTGTCGAGCAGGACCGTCTTGGTGCCGGTGGTCCCGATGTCCACCCCCACGGTGTACCGGCTCATCGCGCACCCGCAGCAGCTTCGGTGGACGGATCAGCCTGTCCGGCAACGCAGATGACCTCGACCCCGGCGCCGCGCGCCGCGACCAGCGCCGGGTGCTCGGGTGGACCGTCGCTGACCAGGATCTGGATCTGGGACAGCGCGGCGATGCTGACGAAGGTCACCCGGCCGAGCTTGCTTCGGTCGGCGGCAACGATCACCCGGTCGGCGCGCCGGCTCGCGGCCCGCTTCACCCGGCTTTCGGCCTGGTGATAATCGGAGATGCCGCGGTCGCTGTCGATACCCGCGACACCCATCACGTAGGTGTCGCAGTTGTAGTTGGCCAACGTGTCCTCGGCATTGGGGCCGATCAGGCTCAATTCCCCGGCCCGCAGCTGTCCACCGGTGAGCACGACGGTGGTATCCGGTTCGTCGACCAGCGCCAGCGCGGCGAGCACACTCGGCGTCACGACGGTCAGGCCCAACCCGCGGCCTTTGAGCGAGTTGGCCACCGCCAGCGCGGTGCTGCCGGAGTCCAGGATCAAGGTCTCGTTGACCCCGATCAGGTCGGCCACCACATCGGCGATGTGGATCTTCTCCTGCGCCGCGTCGGCCATTCGGGTGGCGAACGAGGGCTCGGTGTCCTTGCCCTGGACCGCGATGGCACCGCCGACCACCCGACGCACCACCCCGAGGATCTCCAGCGCCTCGACGTCGCGCCGGATTGTCATCTCGGAGACGTCGAACTCCGCCGCCAGCTCGGCGTAGTTGATCTCCCGGGCCGAGCGCACGCGTTGCTCGATCCGCTCCCGGCGGGCCTTCACATCCACGGTCACCAACGCTTCCGTCTGTTGAAATTTCACAGAGGTATCGCAACTATTGCCTGATTCGACGGGGCATCACCCCGGCGTTCTGTGAATCTATAACACCGAGGTGTGGAGTGACCACATTTAGCCGCCATTTATTCAATCCGGGTCCATCCGCGGTCAATCCCAGCGGTCCCTGCCGGCCCCAGCGGCGTGCGGCGCCGACGCAGCCTGCGTCGCGCACTCCGGTGTGGTGGGATCTAGCGCTATGGGGATCAAGGTGGCGCTGGAGCATCGCACCAGCTACACGTTCGACCGGCTTGTCGAGGTGCATCCGCACGTGGTTCGGCTGCGCCCCGCGCCGCACTCCCGTACCCCGATCGATGCCTATTCGCTCCGGGTCGAACCCGCGGACCACTTTGTGAACTGGCAGCAGGACGCCTTCGGCAACTTCCTGGCGCGGTTGGTGTTCCCCTCTCGGACCCGCAGCTTGACCATCACCGTGGGACTGATCGCCGACCTCAAGGTCGTCAACCCGTTCGACTTCTTCATCGAGGACTACGCCGAGCGTTGGCCCGGTCCGGCGGGGTTCGTCTACCCGCGCTCGCTGGCCGAGGACCTCAAGCCCTACCTGCGCCCCGTCGACGAGTCCGGACAGGGATCCGGCCCCGGCGACCTCGCCGAGGCCTGGGTGAAGAACTTCGCCGTCGCCGCCGGTACCCGCACCATCGACTTCCTCGTCGCGCTGAACCGCGCGGTCAACGCCGACGTGGGTTATTCGGTGCGGATGGAACCGGGCGTGCAGACCCCGGATGTCACACTGCGCACCGGGATCGGCTCCTGCCGGGACTCGGCCTGGTTGCTGGTGTCGATATTGCGTCAGCTCGGTCTGGCCGCGCGGTTCGTGTCGGGCTACCTGGTGCAGCTGACCTCCGACGTCGAAGCGCTCGACGGGCCGTCCGGGCCCGCCGCCGACTTCACCGACCTGCACGCCTGGACCGAGGTCTACATTCCCGGTGCCGGCTGGATCGGGATGGACCCGACGTCGGGGCTGTTCGCCGGGGAAGGCCACATTCCGCTCTCGGCCACTCCGCACCCCGAGTCGGCGGCGCCGATCACCGGCGCCACCGAACCCTGCGAGACCACACTGGAATTCAGCAACGTCGTCACCCGCGTGCACGAAGATCCGCGGGTGACGCTGCCCTACACCGAACAGTCGTGGGCGGCGATCAACGCGCTGGGCGGCCGGGTGGATGACCGCTTGGCGGCCGGGGATGTGCGGCTGACGATGGGCGGTGAACCGACCTTCGTGTCGATCGACAACCAGGTCGACCCTGAGTGGACCACTGACGCCGACGGCCCCCACAAACGCGAGCGGGCCTCGGTGCTGGCGGCGCGATTGAAGAAGGTGTGGGCACCACAGGGTCTGGTGCAGCGCAGCCAAGGTAAGTGGTACCCGGGAGAGCCGTTGCCCCGCTGGCAGATCGGGCTGTTCTGGCGCACCGACGGGGAACCGCTGTGGACGGACGCCACGCTGCTGGCCGACCCCTGGCAACAGGAACCCCGCGATCGCACACCGACGCCCGACGCAGCGCGTCGACTGCTCGCGGCGATCGCCCAAAGTCTCGGACTGCCCGCCGGACAGGTCCGTCCGGCCTACGAGGACGCACTGGCGCGGCTGGCCGGTGCGGTGCGGCAACCCGACGGGCTCCCGGTCGCGGCCGAGGAAGACCTGGCCCACGACACACCGCAGGCCCGGGCGCAGCTGCTGACCCGGCTCGACGCGTCCGTCGCCGAACCGGCGGCGTACGTGCTGCCGCTGCATCGCCACGCCGACGAGACGGGGTGGGCGAGCGCGGACTGGAAGCTGCGGCGCGGCCGGATCGTGCTGCTCGACGGTGACTCACCGGCCGGATTACGGCTGCCCCTGGACTCCATCAGCTGGAACCCGCCACCACCGGTCATGGAATCCGACCCGACCCGACCCAGGGGGAGACTGGGCGGGGTCGCGGACGCACCGCCGGTGGGGACCGCGACCGTCGAACACGCCGACGGGGTGCCCACCACCGCGCTCGTGGGCGAGATCCGAGACGGCCTGCTCTATGTGTTCCTGCCGCCCATCGAAGAATTGGAGCATTTCGTCGACCTGATCCAACGGATCGAGACCGCGGCCGCCGCGATCGACACCCCGGTGGTGATCGAGGGCTACGGCCCACCGGCGGACCCACGGCTCACATCGACGACGATCACCCCCGACCCCGGCGTCATCGAGGTCAACGTGGCCCCGACCGCCAGCTTCGCCGAGCAGCGCCGCCAACTGGAGACGCTCTACGCCGAAGCGCGGCTGGCCCGGCTGGCTACCGAACAGTTCGACGTGGACGGCTCACACGGTGGCACCGGTGGTGGCAACCACATCACCCTCGGGGGCATCACGCCTGCCGATTCACCGCTGCTGCGGCGTCCCGACCTGCTGGTCTCCCTGCTCACGTACTGGCAGCGGCACCCGTCGCTGTCCTATTTGTTCGCCGGCCGGTTCATCGGCACCACCTCACAGGCCCCGCGAGTCGACGAAGGACGCCCCGAAGCGCTCTACGAACTTGAGATCGCGTTCGCCGAGATCGCGCGGCTCACGGCAGAAGCAAGCTCCGCTGCCGATGATGGTCGCTCCGCAAGCTCCGCTGCCGATCATGGTCGCTCCGCAAGCTCCGCTGCCGATCATGGTCGCTCCGCAAGCTCCGCTCCGTGGCTCCCGGACCGAGCTCTGCGGCATCTGCTCACCGACATCACCGGCAACACCCACCGCGCGGAGTTCTGCATCGACAAGCTCTACAGCCCGGACAGCGCGCGGGGTCGGCTCGGTCTGCTCGAACTGCGCGGTTTCGAAATGCCCCCGCACCCCCAGATGGCGATGGTGCAGTCACTGCTGGTGCGCTCGCTGGTGGCCTGGTTCTGGGACGAGCCGCTGCGGGCGCCGCTGATCCGCCACGGCGCCAATCTGCACGGCCGTTACCTGTTGCCGCACTTCATCATTCACGACATCGCCGAGGTGGCCGCCGACCTGCGAGCCCACGGGATCGAGTTCGACACCAGTTGGCTGGACCCGTTCACCGAGTTTCGGTTTCCCCGCATCGGCACCGCTGTGCTCGGTGGTGTGGAGATCGAGCTGCGCGAAGCCATCGAACCATGGAACGTGCTGGGGGAGGAGGCGACCGCAACCGGAACCGCGCGGTACGTCGACTCCTCCGTCGAACGTCTGCAGGTGCGATTGATCGGGGCGGACCGGCAGCGTCATATCGTCACGGTCAACGGGCACCCGATACCGCTGCTGGCCACCGACAACCCCGACGTCCAGGTCGGCGGCGTGCGGTACCGAGCATGGCAACCACCCAGCGCGCTACATCCGACCATCACCGTGGACGGACCGCTGCGCTTCGAGCTCATCGACGCAGCCAGTGGGGTTTCCCGCGGTGGGTGCACCTACCACGTGTCGCACCCCGGGGGGCGCGCCTACGACAGTCCTCCGGTCAACGCGGTGGAGGCCGAGTCGCGTCGCGGCCGGCGCTTCGAGGCCAGCGGGTTCACCCCCGGCAAGGTCGACCTCGCCGCGCTGAGGGAGAAGCAGGCGCGCCAGTCGACCGATGTGGGCGCGCCGGGCATCCTCGATCTGCGGCGAGTGCGTACCGTTCTGCAGTAATGGCCTATCCCGCACCGTCACCGACACCCCACCCGGGTGCCGGACCGATCGACGTCGACAACCCGCTGGCTCCCTACGCCACCATGCGGGCGCAGCAGGCGTTGTTCGACGTGCGCCCGCGGTTCAGCGGACCGGCGCCAGGCTACGACGAGTTCGTCGACGAGGCGGGCGAAGTGCGGCCGGCGTGGCGCGAGCTCGCCGACTGCGTCCAGGACCGTGGCCGCGCGGGTCTCGATCGGCTGAGAGATGTAGTCCGCGATCTGGTCGACAACGACGGCATCACCTACGTCCACCTCGAACACCCCGCCGACGGGGTCACCGCAGGCGACGGGGGCGCAGTGCCCGGGCCGTGGCGTCTGGACGCGCTGCCCCTGGTGATCTCCGCATCCGACTGGGACCGGCTGGAGGCGGGTCTGGTGCAGCGATCGCGGCTGCTCGACGCCATACTGACCGACGTCTACGGGGAGCGGCGCTCGATCACCAGCGGTGTGCTGCCGCCCGAGCTGCTGTTCGCCCACCCCGGATATGTGCGCGCCGCCCGCGGAATCGACGTGCCCGGCCGCCACCAGTTGTTCCTGCACGGCTGCGATGTCAGCCGGAACCCGTCCGGCGAATTCGTCGTCAACGCCGACTGGACTCAGGCACCGTCCGGTGCCGGATACGCGTTGGCCGACCGGCGAGTCATCACCCACGCCGTCCCGGAGCTCTACGAGCAGATCGCCCCGCGACCCGCCTCGCCCTGGGCGCAGGCGCTTCGGCTGGCGCTGGTCGACGCCGCACCGGAATCCGCCGAGGAGCCGGTCGTGGTGGTGCTGAGCCCGGGTATTCACTCCGAGACGGCCTTCGACCAGGCTTATCTGGCGAGCGTGCTCGGCCTTCCGCTGGTCGAGAGCGTCGATTTGGTGGTGCGCGACGGGAAGCTGTGGATGCGTTCGATGGGCACGCTGCAGCGCGTCGACGTGGTGCTGCGCCGAGTCGACGCCGATTACGCCGACCCGCTCGATCTGCGGCCGGATTCCCGGCTCGGTGTGGTCGGGTTGGTGGAGGTGCTGCGCCGTGGTGCGGTAACCGTGGTCAACACCCTGGGCAGCGGGGTGCTGGAAAGTCCCGGCCTGCTGCGGTTCCTGCCCGAGCTGGCAGAGAAGTTGCTCGGCGAGACACCGCTGCTGGCGACCGCTCCGTTGTACTGGGCCGGTATCGACGTCGAACGGTCGCATGTGCTCGCCAACCTGTCCTCGCTGCTGCTTAAGCCTGTCGATGGCGGGGAAACCATCGTCGGACCGGAATTATCAGCCGCGCAGCGTGATTCGTTGGCGGCCAGGATCAGCGCCACTCCGTGGCAATGGATCGGTCAGGAGCTTCCCCAGTTCTCCTCGGCGCCCGCGGATTTCCTTCCCGCCGGGCTGTCCTCGTCGAGCGTCGGCATGCGGTTGTTCACCGTCGCCCAAAGCGGTGGCTACGCGCCGATGATCGGTGGCCTGGGTTATCTGGTCCCCCCCGATGCCAACGCCTACCGACTCAAATCAGTTGCAGCAAAAGATATCTGGGTGCGCACACCCAGCCGGGTCACGGTTGAGGCGGTTCCGAGCCTACCCGCACTGGCCACTTCGAGTCCGACGCAGGAAGTCAGCTCCCCACGCGTGCTGTCCGATCTGTTCTGGATCGGCCGCTACGCCGAGCGTTCCGAACACATGGCCCGGCTGCTCACCGTCACCCGCGAGCGCTATCACGAGTACCGGTACCGCCGGACGATGGACGGCAGCGAGTGCGTCCCGGTGCTGCTCACCGCACTGGGTGCCATCACCGGCACCGACACCGGCGCCGGCGGTGACTACGCCGAGATGGTGGCCACCGCGCCCACCACCTTGTGGGCGTTGACCGCCGATCGGCACCGTCCCGGATCGCTGGCGCAATCGGTGGAGCGGCTGGGCCTTGCGGCGCGGGCAGTTCGTGATCAGATGTCCAACGACACCTGGATGGTGCTGTCCGCCCTCGAACGTGCGCTCCTCAACGCTCCCGACACACCGCCGGATTCCAAGGCCGAGGGGGACGCGTTCCTGTCCTCGACCAGCACCCTGACGTTGGCAGGGATGCTGGCGCTGTCCGGCGTCGTCGCCGAGTCCATGGTGCACGACGTCGGCTGGACGATGATGGACATCGGCAAACGCATCGAGCGGGCGCTCGCGCTGACCGCGCTGCTGCGCGCCACCATGACCACGGTCCGGACGCCGGGAGCCGAGCAGACGATCACCGAGTCGACTTTGGTCGTCTGTGAGTCCCTGGTCATCTACCGCCGCCGCAACCCGGGCGCGATCAGTGTGGCCGGTGTCGCGGAGCTGGTGCTCTTCGACATGGGCAACCCCCGCTCGCTGGTCTATCAGCTCGAGCGCTTGCGCGGCCATCTGCGATCGCTGCCCGGGGCCTCGGGTTCGTCGCGACCTGAGCGGATGGTCGACGAGATCGCGGCTCGGCTGCGCCGGATCGAGCCCGACGAGTTGGAGCAGGTCAGCGCCGAGGGCAGGCGTGCCGACTTCGCCGCCCTGCTGTCCGGAATCCACCATGACCTACGTGAACTGTCCAGTGTGATCACCGCGATCCACCTGGCGCTGCCCGGCGACATCCAGCCGCTGTGGGGGCCCGACGAGCGCCGGGTGCTCCCGTGACGGCCTTCGGCGACGGGCCGACCCCCACCGGTGCCGGGCGGTGTTATCAGATCACCCACCGCACCGAGTATCGGTACTCCGACGTGGTCACCAGCTCCTATGGCCGCGGGTTTCTCACCCCGCGCGACTCGGCCCGTCAACGCTGCCTGTCCCACGAGCTCGTCCTGGACCCGGAGGCCGCCGACAGTTCGACCAGCCGGGACGGCTGGGGCAACATCAGCTCCTACTTCCACGTCACCCGCCCCCATCGCACGCTGACCATCACCAGCCGATCGGTCGTCGAAGTGGATCCGCCCCCGCCGGATCTGTATGACGGACCCTCGGCTCGGGCGCCGTGGGAGATCGCCCGGCCGGTAGGCGCCGACGGGGCATTGGCCTGCGAGTTCACCCTGGATCTGCGGCCGCCGGAGATCACCGACGAGATCCGGGCATATGCGGCGCCGAGTTTCGCCGCGGGGCGTCCGCTGATCGACGTGTTGCGGGAGCTGACCGAGCGCATCTACCGCGACTTCACCTACCGGTCCGGCTCGACGACGGTATCCACCCAGGTCGGTGAGGTTTTGGCAGCCCGGGAAGGGGTATGTCAGGACTTCGCGCGGCTCGCGATCGCCTGCCTGCGCGCCAACGGTCTGGCCGCCAGCTATGTCTCTGGATATCTGGCCACCGACCCTCCGCCGGGGAAGGAACGCATGGTGGGAGTCGATGCGACACACGCGTGGGCATCGGTGTGGACACCGCAGAATCTGTGGCTCGGGCTCGATCCGACCAACAATCAGATGGTCGACGAGCGATACGTGACCGTGGGTTTCGGCCGTGACTACGCCGACGTCCCTCCGCTGCGGGGCATCATCTACACCGATTCGGAAAGCAGCGTGATCGACGTCTCCGTCGACGTCGCGCCGTACGAAGGGGGGCTGCTGCATGCGTGACTTCACCTGCCCGAACTGCGGACAGCGGTTGGCGTTCGAGAACTCCGTCTGTCTCAACTGCCATAGCGCCCTGGGATTCTCGCTCGCCGATATGGCGTTGCTGGTGATCGCTCCCCCCGAGGAGAGCGAACACGCCGGTGCAGTCGACGAAAGCCAGTTCCAGCTCTGTGCCAATCTGCACCTGGCCGAATGCAACTGGCTGGTCGAGAAGGGGCCGATCGCCAAGTTGTGCGTGTCGTGTGCGCTGACCCGCACCCGACCCAATGACGCCGACACGGTGGCGCTCGCCGCGTTCGCCTCCGCCGAGAGGGCAAAGCGCCGCCTGATCGCCGAACTGCACGAGCTGAATCTCCCGATCGTCGGACGCGACGTCGACCCGCAGTTCGGCCTGGCCTTCGATCTGTTGTCCAGTCAGTTCGAGAAGGTGTTCACCGGCCACGAAAACGGGGTGATCACCCTGGATCTCGCCGAGGGTGACGATGTCCACCGCGAGCAACTGCGGATCTCGATGGACGAACCCTACCGGACCCTGCTCGGACACTTCCGGCACGAGATCGGCCATTACTACCAGTACCGGCTGATCGGGACGTCGCAGGCCTACCTCCAGCGATACCACGAGTTGTTCGGCGATCCGGAGGCCGACTATCAGGCCGCGCTGGACCGCCACTACAGCGAGGGCGCACCGGTGAATTGGGAAGACGACTACGTGTCCTCCTACGCCACCATGCACCCTGCCGAGGACTGGGCCGAGACCTTCGCGCACTATCTGCACATCCGCGACACCCTGGATACCGCGGCGGCGTTCGGGTTCGCTCCGGCTACTGCCACCTACGATCGAAGAATGTTGGGGCCCAGTGGCTTCGACACCCTCATCGACCTGTGGCTGCCGTTGGCGTGGGCGCTCAACATGGTCAACCGGTCGATGGGCAAGGACGACCTCTACCCGTTCGTGCTCCCGCCGCCGGTGCTGGAGAAGATGCGCTTCATCCACACCGTGATCGACGAGGTCACGTCCAACCCGGCCAAGCTCGCCGAAGCCGGGGCGCCGGTCGAGGATCAGGGCAAACAACTCGCTTAGCCCGGGCCGAGCAGTGTGACCGACCCGGTGGTGCCGTCGACGCGTACCCGCCGGCCGGTGCGCAGATGGGTGATGGCGTTCTCGATCCCGGCCACTGCCGGTATCCCGTATTCGCGTGCCACCAGCGCACCATGTGACATCACGCCGCCGACCTCCATCACCAGCGCCCCGGCAAGCAGGAACAAGGGCGTCCAGCCGGGGTCGGTGCTGGCGGCGACGAGCACCTCGCCGGGCTGCAGTCGGGCGCCCACCGGGGAGTGCAACACCCGTACCGTCCCCTCGCAGACCCCGGGGGACAACGGGGTGCCGTGCAAGGCGCCGGCCGGCTCGATGGCGGACGTGGTGGCCGATCCGTAGACCACCTCGCCCTCACTGGTCAGCACGCGCGGGATCTGCCGGCGGCGCAACTCGCGCCGAAACGAACGCCGGTTGTCCGCGGCACATGCCCGCAGGTTGCGGGACCGGTCGGCCAGCGCCGCGCGCACATCGGCCCCCGCGAGGAAGAAGATGTCGTCGGCCTCGCCGAGCAGACCCCGCGAGACCAAGGTGTCACCGCAGCGTCTCAGCGTGCGTCGTCCCAGAGCCATTGCCCGCACCATGTCGAATTTGGGCCGCTCGCGCAGGCCGCCGAGGGCGAGGTGGCGCGCCAACAGGTTTCGCAGCACGGCGGCCCGCAGCGGTCCGCGTCGGCGACGCACGTCGGCGATCAGTTCGTCGGAGGCCGCCCGCGCCTCCGCGGCGCCGGCGGCGAAGGAGTCCCACGCGCCCGAGCGCAGATATCCGTTGATGACCTCCACCACGTAGGTCGGATCCTCGGCCAGCCGGGGCAGCCCTAGGTCGACCTCGCGATCCGGCGCGCGATGTCCGAACGCGGTGAGGAACTCCGCCACACCGGGGCTGTCGGCCGTCGGTTCACGACCCGCGGCGGCGTGCTCGCGGGCCAGCCGGGCAAGCTCGGCCCCCATCGCGATGGTCGGGTCGTGCGGTAACCACCTGAGCACCGGCGCGAATCCAGCCGACGAACCGAGCCAACGGTGCACCAGGCGTTCGATGACAACCCTCAGCAGCCATTCGCCGTACGCAGCGGACAGCTGGTGCAGCACCATGTCACACGTCGCCGCGGGCAGCAGGTGTTCCACGAAGTCCAGTTGGCCCACGGGCGAGGTGAGGGACGCGGCGTGCCGGTTCAGGCGTTCCAGGTCGGCTTCTGTGCGCTCGACGAGTCGGCGGCGTGCCCGGTTGGGCGCCGCAACCGCCGCGGCCGTCCCCGTCAGCAGGGACGGCACCAGGCGGATAAGACGCCGCGGAAGCGTTATCCCACGACGTGCGGGCTGGAGGCGATCGCCGTTCTGAGACAACCACATTCGCAATGCCGCGCTACCCGTGGGGTCCTTCATGCCGAAGCTCGAAATCACCCGCGCGGCCAACCGTGGCCGCGCAAGCACCGCGGTCACGTCCAGGAAGAGGCGGTCCGCCACGATCGGCATCGACCCGGAGAGGTCGTCGTTTGGGTCGGGCCGCTGCCCCGAAAGCCAGTACCGGAACCATCCGACGGTCATGGTGCGGAAGAAGGCGTTGCCGCTCGGGGTCATCGGCTCGGCCAGCCCCTGGGCGACCAGCATCACGGGTATGTACACCCGCAGCCCGGGTCCGTCGGCGGGTGGCACCGGGAACAACGAGGTGATCGGCCGGGACTGCAGCAACCAACAACGTCCGTCGTCGGCCACCGCCCATTCGACGTCCTGCGGGCATCCGAACACGGCACTGGCCTTTGCGCCGAGCGAGACCAGCTGCTCGAGCTGCTCGGAGGACAGCAAGGCGCGCGCGGGAGTGCAGACCGCGCGGCCGGTGGCAGCATCGAGAACCCAGCGCTCGGGCGTGACCTGGCCGCCGACCACCGCCTCGCCGAGCTCGGCCGCGGCCTCGATGACCCAGCGATCGCGCCGGCCAGAGAGCGGGTCGGCGGTGAACAGCACCCCAGCCGTGGCGGCCGGAACCATCGACTGCACGACGACGGCGATGGCGATGTCCTGCGGCGCCACACCGGTCGTGGTGTCCCGCCGATACGCAATCGCGCGGGCAGACCACAGCGAGGACCAGCATCGTCGGATTGCCTCGCAGAGGGCCTCTACGCCAACCACATTCAGCACAGTGTCCTGCTGTCCGGCGAAGCTGGCGTCCGGTAGATCCTCGGCGGTTGCCGAAGACCTGACAGCCATCGCTGAGGCGCCCAGCTCGTGGTGTGCAGCTGTCACCTGTGCGTGCAACGCAGCGGACAGCGGTGCCGATTCGCATGCCGCGCGGATGCGGGCAGACGCGGCATGGACAGCGTCGGGGTCCTCGCCCAGGTTGTCCAACTCGCGCCGGATCACCGTGTCGAGGCCGTGCGCGGTGACGAAGTCGCGGTACGCCTGAGTCGCCACCACGAAGCCCGCCGGTACCGGAATGCCGGCCTGCACCAACGCCGCGAGGTTCGCTCCCTTGCCTCCGGTTCGGTTGCGCTCCCTCGCCGCGGCCTCGGTCAGCCAGTAGATGACGGGCCCTGCCATGGCATGCGACGGTACCGACGCGCAGGCGAGCGCGGCAGGGCCATAAGGCTCTTCGTCGGTTCGCCCACCACACTTCGACCTGAAGCGGTGCGCACCCGCCCAAAGACCGGTCATGCCCCGATCCCGCCGCCGGTAGCTGAGCTCAACCGGCCGTTTTCCGTCGTCGGAGATCGGCCGGATGTGATCGTCGACGCCGGATAGGCAACACACGGGCTGGGGTCGCCCCGGAGCGGCTCCCCGCTCCCTACGATCACCCGGTGGCTGATCGCTATGGCGCCGACATACTGGCCGACAACCCCCACCGGGCGCGCAAACCGCGCTCCACCGAGCAGCAGATCGAGATCGGGATGGTCGTCGAGGACGCCCAGACCGGATTCGTCGGTGCGGTCGTGCGGGTCGAGTACGGCCGGATGGAACTCGAAGACCGCAACGGCCGTACCAAACCGTTCCCGGTCGGTCCCGGCTATCTGATCGACGGCAAGCCCGTCATCCTGACGCCACCGAAGAAGGCGGCGCCCAAGGCGCCGTCGCGCACGGCGTCCGGGTCCGTCGCGGTCGGGAATGCGCGCGCCCGGGTCGCGCTCGCCAGCCGCATATACGTGGAGGGCCGCCACGACGCCGAACTCGTCGAGCAGGTGTGGGGTGAGGATCTGCGCATCGAAGGTGTCGTGGTGGAGTACCTGGGTGGCGTCGACGACCTCGCTGCGATCGTCGCCGACTTCCGACCCGGTCCGGGCCGCCGGTTGGGTGTGCTGGTGGACCACCTGGTCGCCGGCTCCAAGGAGGCGCGGATCGCCGAAGCGGTGCGTCGCGGGCCCGGGGGGGAGCACACCTTGGTAGTCGGGCACCCGTACATCGATATCTGGGAGGCCGTGAAACCGGCACGACTCGGGATCCGCGAGTGGCCCGTCGTCCCGAAGGGTCAGGACTGGAAGCACGGCGTGTGCGCGGCGCTGGGTTGGCGCCATCGCAATCAGGCTGACATCGCCGCGGTCTGGCAGAAGATCCGCGGCCGGGTACGGGACTGGACCGATCTGGAACCGGAATTGATCGGGCGGGTGGAGGAGCTCATCGACTTCGTCACCGCACCCGTGTAAGCAGGGAACGTGTCCGACAGTCTGTTCGATGTGCCCGGGGAGTCCTCGGCGCGCGCCACAGGGCCGCCCGGCGCCCCCGCGGGGACGGCGTCGCCGCTGGCGGTGCGGATGCGGCCGGTGTCCCTCGACGAGGTCGTCGGCCAGGGACACCTGCTCAAGCCGAACTCGCCGCTTCGCCGCCTCGTCGAGGGGTCCGGTGCTGCATCGGTGATCCTCTACGGACCGCCTGGAACCGGTAAGACCACGCTGGCATCGATGATCTCGCAAGCCACCGGCAGGCGCTTCGAGGCGTTGTCCGCGTTGGCCGCGGGAGTCAAGGAGGTGCGGGCCGTCATAGAGAGCGCCCGGGTCGCGGCCATGCGTGGCGAGCAGACCGTGCTGTTCATCGACGAGGTGCACCGGTTTTCCAAAACGCAACAGGATGCGCTTCTGGCTGCGGTGGAGAACCGCGTGGTGCTGCTCGTCGCGGCGACCACCGAGAATCCGTCGTTCTCGGTGGTGGCACCACTGCTGAGCCGCTCGCTGATCCTGCAACTGCAACCCCTGGCCCCCGACGACATCGCCACGGTCATCAAGCGTGCCATCGAGGACCCGCGAGGACTGGGCGGGAAGGTGCCGGTCACCGACGAAGCCGTGGAACAGCTCGTCGCACTCTCGGCCGGCGATGCGCGCCGGGCGCTGACCGCGCTCGAAGTGGCCAGCGAAAGCGGCAACGAGGTGACCGTCGAGGTCGTCGAGCAGTCGCTGGACAAAGCGGCGGTGCGTTATGACCGTGACGGCGACCAGCACTATGACGTCGTCAGCGCGTTCATCAAGTCCATCCGCGGTTCCGACGTCGATGCCGCGCTGCACTACCTGGCCCGGATGCTGGTGGCGGGGGAGGACCCACGCTTTGTGGCCCGCCGGCTGATGATCCTGGCCAGTGAGGACATCGGGATGGCGGATCCGACCGCGCTGCCGACCGCGGTGGCCGCGGCGCAGACCGTGGCGCTGATCGGGATGCCGGAGGCGCAGCTGACTTTGGCGCACGCCACGGTGCACCTGGCGACTGCGCCCAAATCGAACGCCGTCACCACCGCGCTGGGCGCGGCGATGGCCGACATCCGCGCCGGTAAGGCAGGTCTGGTTCCTGCGCATCTACGCGACGGGCACTACTCCGGGGCCCAGCAGCTGGGCCACGCGGTCGGTTATCAGTACGCCCACGATCATCCGGGCGGTGTTGCCTCGCAACAGTATCCGCCCGATGAACTCGTCGGTGTCGGCTACTACCAGCCGACGAGTCACGGAGCAGAGCGGGAGATCTCGACCCGGGTGGAGAAGTTACGAGCGATCATCCGCCGCCGACGCTGACGCGCACACTGCCGGCCCGCGTCTTGACAGGCCATCGCGCCATGCTTACCTTATTAATCAACCATATGATTGATCAAAGAAAAGGTTGATTATTGGCCGGTGATGCGAACGACGGTGCTGAATTCGACGAGGGTGCTGAACTCGACGAGGCTGCTGAACTGGACCGGGCCTTCATGGCGCTGGCGGACCCGGTGCGCCGCGCCCTGGTGGCACGGCTGTCCCGGGGGCCGGCGACGGTCAATGAGTTGGCCGCGCCGTTCGCCATCACGAAACAGGCGGTGTCCAAACACATTCAGGTGCTTGAGCAGGCGGGCTTGGTCACCAGGACCCGCGACGCGCAGCGTCGACCCGTGCATCTGGATGCCGCCGCACTGGAAGCGCTGACCGGCTGGATCGACCGATACCGGTTGGACGCCGAACGAAACTACCGTCGGCTGGACGCCCTGCTGGGGGCGCATCCGGTCGACCAAACCCAGGAAGGAAAACCGACATGACCACCGGACTGACGTTGACCGCTCCCGTCGACACCCTCGCCATGGAGTTCACCCGCGAATTCGACGCGCCCGTGGGCGCGCTGTTCCGGGCCCACACTGATCCCGAACTCGTCAAGCAGTGGCTCGGACCGCACGGATTGGAGATGGACATCACCGAGTGGAACTGTGCCGACCACGGCGGCTACCGCTATACGCACCGAAACGAGCACGGCAGCTTCGGGTTCAACGGCACCTTCCACACTGTGCGAACCGATGAACTGATCATCCAGACCTTCGAATTCGAGGGCGCCCCGGGAATGGTGAACCTCGAATTCCTGTGGTTCGAGGATCTCGGTGGGGGCCGTTCGCGGCTGCGCGGACGCTCGATCTGTCCCACCACCGACGCCCGCGACGCGCTGCTGTCCTCGGGAATGGAGACAGGGATGAGCGAGGGTTACCAGAAGCTCGACACGCTGCTCAAGGACGTACGCCCGTGAGGACGCCAAACCGCAAAAGGTGATCCCGGCCGGTCGGGGGCCCGGCCGGGATCACCAAGGGTGCCGTCGCTGCACAATCAGCGCAGCAGACCCGAGCGTCGACGACCCAGGACACCCGTCCGGCGTCGGCCCATCAGTGCGGCCACCAGCGCCACGCCCGCGGCGGCGACGACGACCTGCACGACCAGCTCGAGCCAGTCCACTCCTGCTGTGGCCGTGGGGATTCCGATCGCACGGGCGAGCGCGGTGCCCACGAACGCCGACACGATGCCGACCAAGATGGTCAGTAGCATCCCGATCGGTTGCTTGCCGGGCAGCACCAGCCGGCCGAGTACGCCGATGACGGTGCCGACGAGGATTGCGGTGATGATGCCGGTGATGGTCATTTCTCTCCTCCAGGGATGGGCGGCTGCCGCAGAAGTACCCTGGCGCCCAATCGAATAAACGCCGGCGTCAATCGGTTCCGGTGGACCGGGAAACCGGCTCGGTGTGCCGCATCGGGTGTCCGAGGTGTTGGTCGCGGCGCTGCTGCGCCTCGTAGAGTCGGCGCACTTCGGCACGCAACGCATCGATCTGCGCGGCGGTCGCTGCCTGATTCGCGGTGTCTTCCTCGGCGACCCGCTGCACGATCCAGGACGCCAGCGTGGCGGTGACCACACCCAACAGGCTGATGCCGCCGACCATCAGCAACGCCGCCACCACCCGACCGGTGGTCGTCACCGGCGCGAGGTCGCCGTAGCCGACGGTGGTGACAGTGGTCATCGCCCACCACAGCGCGTCACCGAACGAGGTGATCTCGGCCCCGGGCGCATGCCGCTCGGCGTCGAGGACCGCCAGCGACGCGACGTAGATGAGCAGAATCGATCCGCCGACGGTGTACATCGCCACCCTGCCGCGGATGGCGTCACCGGCCGCGCGATGCATGGCAGAGATGAGCACCACCAGACGCAACAACCGCAGCGGGCGCAGGAACGGCAGCGCGACGATCGCCAGATCCAGCAGATGGCGCACGAACCACCGCCACCGCCGGTCGGCCAGCGCCAGGCGGATGAGGTAATCGGCGACGAACGCGATATAGAGCACGGTGTTGAGCAGTTGCAGCGCGCCGCCCACCGGAGCCGGGGGCTGGGCGAGCACCTGTATCGAGTACGTCACCAAGAAGACCAGGGCGACGCCGGCGAGCGGCCACTCCGACCGTTTCTCCCACTGCTGCAACGTGAGCTTGGGGCGTTGGCGCACCGGTCACTTCCTTTCGGGCCGTGGCAGGCCTTCTACGCTCGGACAGATGAACACCGAAGTGCTCGATCTGGACACCTCCGACCGCCGCATCGTCGATCTGACCTCGGCGGTGCGGGACTTCTGCGCGGCGCACCGGGACGGTCTGTGCAACGTATTCGTGCCCCACGCGACCGCCGGGTTGGCCGTCATCGAGACCGGCGCAGGCTCCGATGACGACCTTATCGAGACGCTGGAGCGACTTCTGCCCCGAGACGACCGCTACCGACACGCCCACGGATCACCCGGTCACGGCGCCGACCACGTCCTCCCCGGGTTGGTGTCGCCGTCGGTGACGGTACCGGTGGCGGGCGGGGAGCCGCTGTTGGGGACGTGGCAGAGCATCGTCCTGGTGGACTTGAACAGGGACAATCCTCGGCGTTCGGTGCGCCTGAGCTTCGTGTCGGGCTGACGGTCTCGGCGAGTCGGCGACCGGTACTGTGGTGCGGTCGAGTATTCGCAGGTTGGACCGAAGGACACCAGGACGTGGAGACACACGAGATCAGGAAGCGCTTCCTTGATCACTTCGTGAAGGCGGGTCATACCGAGGTGCCCAGCGCCTCGGTGATCCTCGACGACCCCAACTTGCTCTTCGTCAACGCCGGCATGGTGCAGTTCGTGCCGTACTTCCTCGGCCAGCGCACCCCCCCGTGGGATCGTGCCGTCAGCGTCCAGAAGTGCATCCGCACCCCGGACATCGACGAGGTGGGGATCACCACCCGGCACAACACGTTCTTCCAGATGGCCGGCAACTTCAGCTTCGGCGACTACTTCAAGAAGGGCGCGATCGAGTTCGCCTGGACCCTGCTGACCAACCCGGTCGAACAGGGCGGGTACGGCTTTGATCCCGAACGGCTCTGGGCCACCGTCTATCTCGACGACGACGAGGCCATCGGTTACTGGCAGGAGGTGGCCGGCCTGCCGCTGGAGCGCATCCAGCGCCGCGGTATGGCCGACAACTACTGGTCGATGGGCATCCCCGGACCGTGCGGACCCTCTTCGGAGATCTACTACGACCGAGGGCCCGACTACGGTGTCGAAGGCGGACCCGAAGCCAACGAAGACCGCTACATCGAGATCTGGAATCTCGTGTTCATGCAGAATGAGCGCGGCGAAGGAACCTCCAAAGAGGACTTCGAGATCCTGGGCCCGTTGCCGCGCAAGAACATCGACACCGGCATGGGCATCGAGCGGGTGGCCTGTCTGTTGCAGGGCGTGGACAACGTCTACGAGACCGATCTGCTGCGTCCGGTGATCGACCTCGTCGCCGGTCTGGCGCCGCGCGGGTATGCCCAGGGCTCACACGCCGATGACGTCCGTTACCGGATCATCGCCGACCACACCCGAACCGCCGCGATCATCATCGGTGACGGGGTCAGTCCCGGCAACGAGGGTCGCGGGTATGTGTTGCGGCGTCTGCTGCGGCGCATCATCCGGGCCGCCAAACTGCTCGGGGTGGACCGGCCGGTCATGTCGGAGCTGATGGTCACGGTCCGCGACGCCATGAGCCCGTCCTATCCCGAACTGGCGAAGGACTTCGATCGCATCCAGCGCATCGCCGTCGCCGAGGAGACCGCGTTCAACCGCACGCTGGCCTCCGGCTCCCGGCTGTTCGACGAGGCCGCCCGCGCCACCAAGGCCTCAGGTGCGGGGAAGCTCTCCGGCCGTGACGCGTTCACACTGCACGACACCTACGGCTTTCCGATCGAGCTGACCCTGGAAATGGCCGCCGAGGCCGACCTGAGCGTCGACGAGGAGGGCTTCCGTGGCCTGATGGCCGAACAGCGGGCCCGCGCCAAAGCCGATGCGGCAGCGCGCAAGCAGGCCCACACCGATCTGTCGGCCTACCGTGAACTCGTCGACGCCGGACCTACCGAATTCACCGGCTTCGACGAGTTGACCACCGAGGCAAGGGTTCTCGGCATATTTGTGGACGGCAAGCGAGTTCCGGTGGTGGCGCACACCGGCCGCGACGGTGCCCACGAGCGTGTGGAGCTGATCCTGGACCGCAGCCCGTTCTACGCCGAATCGGGCGGCCAGATCGCCGACGAGGGCTCCATCTCCGGCACCGGATCTTCGGAGACGACCAGAGCCGCTGTCACCGATGTCCAGAAGATCGCCAAAACGCTGTGGGCACACCGGGTCAACGTGGAGTCCGGAGAGTTCGTCGAAGGTGACACCGTCGTCGCCGCTGTCGACCCGCGGTGGCGCCACGGCGCCACCCAGGGGCACTCGGGTACCCACATGGTGCACGCGGCCCTGCGACAGGTGTTGGGCCCCAATGCTGTTCAGGCCGGATCGTTGAACCGGCCGGGTTATCTGCGCTTCGACTTCAACTGGCAGGGCGGGCTCAGCGACGACCAGCGCGCTCAGATCGAGGAAGTCACCAACCAGGCCGTCGAAGCCGACTTCGAGGTGCACAGCTTCACCACCGGCCTGGAGCAGGCCAAGGCCATGGGCGCGATGGCGCTCTTCGGCGAGAACTACCCCGACGAGGTGCGGGTGGTAGAGATCGGTGGTCCGTTCTCCCTTGAGCTCTGCGGCGGAACCCATGTGCGCAGCTCGGCTCAGATCGGGCCGGTGACGATCCTCGGGGAGTCCTCGGTGGGTTCCGGCGTGCGCCGGGTGGAAGCCTACGTAGGACTGGACTCGTTCCGTCACCTGGCCAAGGAGCGCGCGCTGATGGCGGGCCTGGCCTCATCGCTGAAGGTGCCGTCGGAGGAGGTGCCTGCGCGGGTCGCGACGCTGGTGGAGCGACTGCGCGCCGCCGAGAAGGAACTCGACCGGATGCGTCTGGCCGGCGCGCGCTCGGCCGCGGTGAACGCCGCTGCCGGCGCCGAGCAGATCGGCGCCGTCCGACTGGTGGCGCAGCGGATGGCCGGCGGGGTGTCCGCGGGCGACCTGCGGTCGCTGGTCGGCGACATTCGGGGCAAGCTGGGCAGCGATCCCGCGGTGATCGCGCTGATCGCCGGTCCGGCAGGCGACAACGACTCGGTCCCGTTCGTGGTGTCGGTCAACCAGGCCGCTCAGGACCACGGACTGCGCGCCGACGAATTGGTCAAGCTGGTAGCGGCCGCGGTCGACGGCCGCGGCGGAGGCAAGGCAGATCTGGCGCAGGGTTCCGGCAAGGGCGCGGCGGGTACCGACGCCGCGCTGGCAGCGATACGCGCGGAGATAGGCCGGAGTTGACCCCGTGCCCGACACCGACTGGACCAGCCGCGTACCCGATCGGCCTGGAGATCCGAACACGGCTCCGGACCCGGGACGCGGACGTCGCCTCGGTGTCGACGTCGGCACGGTACGGATCGGCGTCGCCGTCAGCGATCCGGATGCGATCCTGGCCACCCCGGTCGAGACGGTGATCCGCGACAGTCGCGGAACCAAACACGTGCGCCGGCTGGCCGCGCTGGTAGAGGAGTACCGAGCGGTCGAAGTGGTGATCGGTCTGCCGCGGACACTGGCCGACCGTGCCGGGGCGTCGGCCCGGGACGCCGTGGCGGTCGCGCAGGCGCTGGCCGAACGGATCGCGCCGGTACCAGTACGTTTGAGTGACGAGCGCTTCACCACGGTGACGGCGCAGCGTGCCCTGCGGGAGGCAGGTGTTCGTGCCCGCGGTCAACGATCGGTGATCGATCAGGCCGCGGCGGTGGGGATCCTTCAGAGCTGGTTGGACCAGCGGCGGGCAGCGCTGCCCGCACACGGAGAGGTCTTGGATGACTGAGGATTGGCGCAGTGACCGTGCCGAACCGCTCGCGGTGGGGCCACCGCGGCGGCGGATGACGCGGCGTGAGCGGGCCCGCGAGGCGCGCCTGCGCCGGAGGCGGCGCGTCGCCGCCGTAGTGGCGTTGTCGCTGCTCACCGTGATCGTGGTCGTTGCGGTGTTCCTCGGCTCGAAGATGTGGAACTCACTGTTCGGCGGCTCTAGCGGCGATTTCGCCGGCGCCGGTGTCAACGATGTCGTCATCGAGGTTCACGACGGGGACTCCACCACCGCGATCGGTCAGACGCTGCAGGACAACAATGTCGTCGCCAACGTGAAGGTGTTCGTCGACGCCGCCGACGGCAACGCGGCGATCTCGGCGATCCAGCCCGGGTTCTACAAGGTCCGCACCGAGATTCCGGCCGCCGACGCGGTACAGCGGCTCGCCGATCCGGACAGCCGGGTGGGCAGGCTGGTCATCCCCGAAGGACGACAGCTCGACGATGTGCGCGACGTCAAGACCAACGCCGTCACCGAAGGGATCCTCACGCTGATCTCCAACGCATCGTGCGTAGAGCTCGACGGGGACCGCCGCTGCGTGTCGGCCGACGATCTCAAGAGCATCGCCGGCAACGCCGACCCGGCCCAGTTGGAGGTGCCGGGATGGGCGACCGCCGCGGTCGAGGCGATGGGGTCAGACCATCGCCGGCTCGAAGGTCTCATCGCGCCCGGCACCTGGAACATCGACCCGTCGGCGCAACCGCAGCAGATCCTGGCCGAGCTGATCAGCACCAGCGCGGCCCAGTACGAGGCGGGCGGACTGCTCGACACCGCCGCCACGCTGAACATGACGCCCTATCAGATCCTCACGGTTGGCTCCCTGGTGCAGCGGGAAGCCACCCCGGAGGATTTCTCCAAGGTCGCGCGGGTGATCTACAACCGGCTCGCCGAGAACCGCACCTTGGAGTTCGACTCGACAGTGAACTATCCGCTGGACCTGATCGAGGTCGCCACCACCGACGCCGATCGCGCCCAAGCGACGGAGTGGAACACCTACGTCCGTCCCGGGCTTCCTGCCACCCCGATCTGTTCGCCGAGCCTGCCGGCACTGCTGGCTGCCGAACAACCCGAGCCAGGAGACTGGCTGTACTTCGTGACCGTGGACATGCAGGGCACCACCTTGTTCACCCGGGAATACGAGCAGCACCTTGCGAACATCGAGATCGCACGGCGCAACGGCGTGCTGGACTCGGCCCGGTAATGCCGCGATGACCGGTGGACCTCGACGGGCAGCCGTCCTGGGCTCGCCGATTCGCCACTCGCGCTCACCGCAGCTGCATCTGGCGGCCTACCGGGCTCTGGGGTTGACGGAGTGGACCTACGACCGCATCGAGTGCACCGGCGAGCAACTGCCCGGCGTGGTGGCCGGGTTCGGGCCCGAGTGGGTCGGGGTTTCGGTGACGATGCCGGGTAAGTTCGCCGCGCTGCGGGTCGCCGACGAGGCCACCGATCGCGCTCGGCTGCTCGGCTCGGCCAACACGTTGGTGCGCACTGCGAAGGGTTGGCGCGCCGACAACACCGATGTGGACGGCGTCGTCGGAGCCCTGTCCACAACGGCGGTGTCCGACCGCGCGATGGTGATCGGCTCGGGTGGCACCGCGCCGGCGGTGGTCGTCGGGCTGGTGACATTGGGCGCCCGCGCGGTGACGGTGGCCGCCCGCAACGCCACCAAAGCCGCCGCCCTGATCGACCTTGCCCGGCGGTGCGGCGCCGCGGCCGACTGGATCGGCCTCGAGGACGACCGGCTGGCCGCCGCGGTGTCCGGTGTCGACGTGGTGGTCAACACGGTGCCCGCCGACGCCGTCGCCCCGCACGCGCCCGCGTTGGCAGCCACCCCGGTGCTGCTCGACGCCATCTACGATCCGTGGCCCACCCCGCTGGCGGCTGCGGTGGACGCGGCCGGTGGTCGGGTGATCGGCGGGCTCGAGATGCTGCTGAATCAGGCCGTCACGCAGGTCGAGCAGTTCACCGGGCGGCCCGCACCGAAAGAGGCGATGAGACAGGCGCTCGCGCGGTCATAGCCTGATCGGATGGGGCAGGCGGGGCAGGCGGTGGCCGTGATCGGTGTGTCGGTGTGGTTGATCGTGTTGAGTGCGTTCGACATCCGGCTGCGGCGGTTGCCCAACCTGCTCACAGTGCCCGGAGCGGCGGCGATCTTGACCTACGCGGTGCTGGCCGGGCACGGTCGCGCCGCCGCACTCGGCGCGGCCGCGCTGTTCACGATCTACGCCACGGTGCACCTGATCGCGCCGTCGGCCATGGGTGCCGGAGATGTCAAACTCGCGGTCGGCCTCGGCGCGCTGACCGGGTCGTTCGGTGCCGATGTCTGGGTGGTGGCCGCTCTCGGGGCGGCGCTGTTGACCGCGGGGCTGGCCCTGTGTATGCGTTCGACGGGTGCGGCGCCGAGCGTGCCGCACGGGCCGTCGATGTGCTTGTCGTCCGGTGCGGTGATCGCGCTGGTTCTGCTCTAGCACCGGCGGGTTTTCCGGACTGCGGGTTCGCCGTGCGAAAATGGGTCGCGTGTTGCGATGGACTACTGCAGGTGAATCCCACGGTCGGGCGTTGGTGGCCATGGTCGAGGGGATGGTCGCCGGCGTCCAGGTGACCACCCAGGACATCGCTGCCCAGCTGGCCCGCCGTCGCCTGGGTTACGGGCGCGGCGCCCGGATGAAGTTCGAGCAGGACCAGGTCACCATGCTGACCGGGGTGCGGCACGGGGTCACTCTCGGCGGCCCGATCGCCATCGAGATCGGCAACACGGAGTGGCCGAAATGGGAGGCGGTGATGGCTCCCGATCCGGTCGATCCCGCGACGCTGGCCGACAGCGCCGCCCGTAACGCGCCGTTGACGCGGCCGCGTCCGGGACACGCCGACTACGCGGGCATGCTCAAGTACGGGTTCGACGACGCCCGCCCGGTGCTGGAGCGCGCCAGCGCGCGCGAGACCGCCGCCCGGGTCGCCGCCGGAACCCTGGCCCGCGCGTTCCTCAAGCAGGCGCTCGGGGTTGAGATCGTGTCGCACGTCATCTCGATCGGCGCGTCGACGCCCTATGCCGGTCCGCCACCGCAGGCTCAGGATCTGGCGGCAGTCGACGCCAGCCCGGTTCGGGCGTTCGACGCCGACAGCGAGGCGCTGATGATCGCCGAGATCGAGGCCGCCAAACGAGACGGTGACACCCTTGGCGGGGTGGTCGAGGTGGTCGCACATGGTCTGCCTGTCGGACTGGGATCGTTCACCAGCGGCGACAACCGGCTCGACAGTCAACTGGCCGGCGCGGTGATGGGCATCCAGGCGATCAAGGGCGTCGAGATCGGCGACGGGTTCGAGACGGCGCGTCGGCGGGGCAGCGTCGCACACGACGAGATCTATCCCGGCCCGGACGGGCTGATGCGCTCCACCAACCGGGCCGGCGGTCTGGAAGGCGGCATGACCAACGGGCTGCCGGTTCGCGTGCGCGCGGCGATGAAACCGATCTCCACCGTGCCGCGGGCACTGGCCACGGTGGACATGTCCACCGGTGAGGAGGCCGTCGCGATCCACCAGCGCTCCGACGTGTGCGCGGTACCCGCAGCCGGTGTGGTCGTCGAGACGATGGTGGCGCTGGTGCTGGCCCGTGCGGCGCTGGAGAAGTTCGGGGGCGACTCGCTTGAGGAGACGCAGGCCAACATCGACAACTATCTGCGGGCTGTGGCGGCGCGCGAACCGTCCACCAGCGGGGCAAGGGCATCGGGTTGATGGCGCCCAAGGCGGTTCTGGTCGGCCTACCCGGTTCGGGGAAGTCCACCATCGGGCGTCGGCTGGCCAAGAGCCTGCAGGTGCCGCTGCTGGACACCGATGTCGCCATCGAGCAGGCCACCGGCCGCACCATCGCTGATATCTTCGCCACCGATGGCGAGACCGAGTTCCGTCGCATCGAGGAGAAGGTCATCCGTGACGCGCTGGCCGGTCACGACGGCGTGCTCTCGCTCGGGGGCGGGGCGGTCACGACCGCAGGCGTGCGGGAGGCGTTGTGCGGTCACACCGTGATCTATCTGGAGATCAGCGCCGCAGAAGGCGTGCGGCGCACCGGCGGCTCGACCGTGCGGCCGTTACTGGCCGGCCCTGACCGCAACGAAAAGTACAAAAAGCTGATGGCGCAACGGGTTCCGCTGTACCGCCAGGTTGCCACGATGCGCGTCAACACCAATCACCGCAACCCGGGTGCGGTGGTGCGGCACATCGTCACCCGGCTGGAGAACCCCTCGGCCAAGCCGGAGCGCCGTCGCAGGCGACCGGTGTGGCGCCGCGCACCGTTGTCGCTGACCGCATCGCCGTCGACCGAGGCGCCGCCGAGTCCCGCTGCAGTCGCGGCCAAAAAGAGCACGGGAACGCCGTGCCGGAGAAAGGACACGCAGTGACACAGCCGGCGACAGATCCGGTGACCGTCGAAGTGCACACCGATCCGCCCTACCCGGTGATCATCGGCACAGGACTGCTCGGCGATCTGACGCGCGTGCTCGACGGCAGGCACAAGGTTGCGATCCTGCACCAGCCCACGCTCACGCAGACTGCGGAGGCGATCCGAAACCACTTGGCAGAGCAGGGAATCGACGCGCACCGTATCGAGCTGCCGGACGCCGAGGGTGGCAAGGAGCTTCCGGTCGTCGGATTCATCTGGGAGGTGCTCGGCCGAATCGGGGTCGGGCGCAAGGACGCCATCGTGAGTCTCGGCGGCGGGGCGGCCACCGACGTCGCGGGCTTCGCGGCGGCGACCTGGCTGCGCGGGGTCGACATCGTGCATGTGCCGACCACGCTGCTGGGCATGGTCGACGCGGCGGTGGGCGGAAAAACCGGAATCAACACCGACGCCGGCAAGAACCTGGTCGGAGCGTTTCATCAGCCCGCTGCGGTGCTGATCGACCTCGCGACGCTGGAATCGTTGCCACGCAACGAGATCGTGGCCGGGATGGCCGAGGTCGTGAAGGCCGGCTTCATTGCCGACCCCGTCATCCTCGACATGATCGAGGCAGATCCCCAGGCCGCGCTCGACCCGACCGGTCCGGTGCTGCCGGAATTGATCCGGCGCGCGGTGGCGGTCAAGGCCGAGGTGGTCGCCGCGGATGAGAAGGAATCGCAGCTGCGCGAGATCCTGAACTACGGTCACACCCTGGCGCATGCGATCGAGCGTCGCGAGCGCTACCAGTGGCGCCACGGCGCCGCGGTTTCGGTGGGGCTGGTCTTTGCCGCGGAGTTGGGTCGGCTGGCCGGCCGCCTCGACGACGCCACCGCCGATCGGCACCGAGCCATCCTGACCGCACTGGGGCTTCCGGTCACCTACGACGCCGACGCGCTGCCCCAGCTGATGGAGGCGATGCTCGGCGACAAGAAGACCCGCGCCGGTGTGCTGCGGTTCGTGGTCCTCGACGGTCTCGGCAAACCGGGCCGGCTGGAAGGCCCGGACCCGTCACTGCTGGCCGCGGCGTACGCCGAGGTGGCGCGCAGCTAGTTGTCGCGCCGCTCGGCGGGGCGGTCCTCCTCGGCGAGCGCCACCGGAGAGGTCTGCTGCTCGACCTCGGCGCCGGTGGGATAGGTCTCGGAATCCCGATCCTCGCGCACCGCGGCGAACACGTCGGTGTCGGCGCGGTCGTCGTCGCCTTCCCGCCGCCTGGGCTGGTCGGGGGTCTTGCGGTCGACGAGCCAGTGCCCGGCCGCGACGCCGATGATCGCGGCGATGAACACCAGCAGCGCGGTGAATGCGGCGAAGGTGGTGAGTTCGTTGATCAGTCCCTCGACGTAGAGGTTCCGGTAGAACACCCCGATGAACCAGGCCACCGCGCCGCTGACCACGCCGGCGAACAGACCCGCCAGCAGCCAGGTCATCGCCAGGTCCTGGCGCCGGTCGGGATCGGGGTTGTTGCGGGCGTCGTTACGGCCGTCGACGTAGCCCCACGCCAACACCACGACCGCGAAGGCCGAGACCAGGATGGCGCTGATCAGACCCGCCCTGGTCTCCCAGGCGTTGATCATCGCGCCCTGCAGAAGTCGGACGATGACCATCAGGGCCGCGAACACCAGTCCGCGCAGCAACCACTTACTCATGAGGCCACACCTTAGCGAGTAGCGTCACCGGCTGTGACGATTTCTCAGCGCCGCGACCGGCTGCGCCGACGCCTGGCAGCAGCCGAACTGGACGCCATGCTGGTGTCCGACCTGGTCAACGTCCGTTACCTGTCCGGATTCACCGGTTCCAACGCCGCCCTGCTGGTGCTCGCCGACCACGAAACGCCGGTGCTGGCCACCGACGGCCGCTACCGCACCCAGGCGGCCCGGCAGGCGGCCGACGCCGAGGTGATCATCGAACGGGCGTGTGGCGCCCGGCTGGCCGCGCGGGCGGCTGAAGCGGGCGTGCGCACGCTGGGATTCGAAAGCCACATCGTCACCGTCGACGCCTTCGCGGCGCTGAGCGGGGCGGTCGGCGACCGGTGCGAGTTCGTGCGCGCGCCGGGAACCGTGGAGGGTCTGCGGGAGGTCAAGGACGCCGGAGAGATCGCGCTGCTCCGTCTGGCCTGTGAAGCCGCCGATGCGGCGCTGCAGGACCTGCTCGACCGTGGCGGCGTGCGCGCGGGCCGCACCGAGAAGGATGTCCGTAACGAACTGGAGGCGTTGATGCTGGCCCACGGCGCCGATGCCGCGTCGTTCGAGACGATCGTCGCGGCCGGGCCCAACTCGGCCATCCCGCATCACCGGCCCACCGACGCGGTGCTTGCTGCCGGTGATTTCGTCAAGATCGACTTCGGTGCGCTGGTCGCCGGCTACCACTCCGACATGACCCGTACCTTCGCCCTGGCGCCGGTCGCGCAGTGGCAGCGCGACATCTACGCGCTGGTCGCCGATGCACAGCGGGCCGGCCGGGAGGCGCTGGCGCCAGGTGTGGCGCTTAAGGAGGTGGACGCAGCCGCGCGGCAGGTCATCGCCGACGCCGGGTACGCTGAGAACTTCGGGCACGGCCTCGGCCACGGGGTGGGATTGCAGATCCACGAAGCGCCGGGAATCAACGCCACCGCCGCCGGTACACTGCTTGCTGGCTCGGCCGTGACCGTGGAGCCCGGTGTCTACCTGCCCGACCGCGGCGGTGTCCGCATCGAGGACACGCTCGTGGTCGACAAGCGCCCCGAACTACTCACCAGGTTTTCCAAAGAGCTGGTGATCATCTAGAAAGCTAGGAGTACAACCGCGTGGCATCGACCGCCGACTTCAAGAACGGGCTCGTCCTTCAGATCGACGGCCAGCTGTGGCAGATCGTCGAGTTCCAGCACGTCAAGCCCGGCAAGGGTCCGGCTTTTGTGCGCACCAAGCTGAAGAATGTGGTGTCCGGAAAGGTCGTCGACAAGACCTACAACGCCGGGGTGAAGGTGGAGACCGCGACGGTGGACCGTCGCGATGCCACCTATCTCTACCGCGACGGCTCGGACTTCGTGTTCATGGATTCCGAGGATTACGAGCAGCACCCCCTGCCCGAAGCGCTGGTCGGGCGGGCCGCCGGGTTCCTCCTGGAGAGCATGCCCGTGCAGATCGCCTTCCACGACGGCACACCGCTGTATCTGGAGTTGCCGGTCACCGTCGAGCTTGAGGTCGCCCACACCGAGCCCGGTCTGCAGGGCGATCGGTCCAGCGCGGGAACCAAGCCCGCCACGATGGAGACCGGCGCCGAGATCCAGGTTCCGCTGTTCATCAACACCGGCGACAAGCTCAAGGTGGACTCTCGCGACGGCAGCTACCTGGGAAGGGTCAATGCCTGACACCCCGGCGAGCGGAGTGACGGGGGATTGGCGTTCTCGGCGAGCGGAGCGACCGGGGATTGAAGTCCGGCGAGCGGAGCGACGGGGGATTGAAGTCCGGCGAGCGGAGCGACGGGGTGAGTGACCGCAAGGGCGACCGGGGTCGACACCAGGCGCGTAAGCGTGCCGTAGACCTGCTCTTCGAGGCCGAGGCGCGCGGCATATCCGCTGCGGAAGTCGCGGAAGGTCGAAACGCGTTGGCGGACAAGAAGGCCGACGACATGACTCCGCTCAATCCCTACACGGTGACAGTGGCGCAGGGGGTAACGGCGCATGCGGCGCACATCGACGATCTGATCTCGGCGCATCTGCAGGGCTGGACGCTGGACCGCCTCCCCGCGGTCGACCGGGCCATTCTGCGGGTCGCGGTGTGGGAGCTGCTGCACGCCGAGGACGTGCCGGAGCCGGTGGCCGTCGACGAGGCGGTGGAGCTGGCCAAACAGCTCTCGACCGACGACTCGCCGGGATTCGTCAACGGCGTGCTGGGTCAGGTGATGCTGGTGACGCCACAGATCCGGGCCGCGGCAGCCGCGGTGCAGAGCGGTGGCGACGGCGGCACGTAGCCGTGGCCGCGACGGTGACCGGATGCGACCGTGCCCGGGCAGTGCGAACCACCTGGCCGACGTCAGAAACCGGGGTGAACAAAATGTGCGCAACCTGTTGGCCGTCGTCCACGGCAGCCACGATGGACGGGTGACGGTCTTCCCTCAAACGCAGCGCACGTGCCGCCCGCACTGGTCCCTGGCCAGGACGTGGCTGCTGCAGCCGGGCCGGCCCGGCTTTGACACGACGCTGTCCGACGCCGCAGATGTCGTGGTCCTCGATGTCGAGGACGGTCTGCCCGACGCGGAGAAGCCGGCGGGACGGCGGGCCGTGGGGCAGTGGCTGCGTGACGGCGGGAACGCCTGGGCGCGGATCAACGCTGCGGGCACGTCGGACTGGGATGCCGATCTGGAGGTGGTGGGTCCGGCTCCCGGGTTGGCCGGGGTGATGCTGGCCAAGACCGAGTCCGGGACCGACATCGCCGCGACCTCCTCGCGACTTCCCGCCGGAACACCGATCGTGGCGTTGGTGGAATCGGCGCTCGGAGTCGAGGCCGCGCTCGAGATCGCACGCGCGTGCTCGCGAATCGCGTTCGGGCTCGGGGACTTCCGTCGCGACACCGGGATGTCGGGTGATCCGATGGTGCTGGCGTATCCGCGAGCACGCCTGGTGATCGCCAGTCGGGCTGCCGGGCTGCCCGCCCCGATCGACGGCCCGACCCTGCGCGACGACGTGCACCACCTCGCTCGCGACACCGAGGTCGCCAAGGCGGCCGGCATGACTGCTCGGCTGTGTCTGGACGCCGGCCACGCGGAAGAGATCAACACGCTGCTGAGCCCGTCTGCTCTGGAGATCGACGCGGCGCGACGCACGCTGGCAAGCCTGGACGCGCCGACCGGCGCGTACGACGGCAGCGTCGGACCCAAGCGGGCCCGCGCACAGGCTGTCCTTGATCTCGCGGTCAAGCTCGGTGTGGCTTAGTGCTGTTCACGTGCCTCGGCAGGTGTGCCGCGGCGGCGACAACGCCTCGCTTCTGAGAACCCGTCAGATATCCAATGCCTGATACGTGCTGCGCACGAATTTCGGCTGTGCACTCTGCAGTTTGGCCAACGAGGTGTTTCCGGCCACCGCCGCTGCCGCATCGGCGGTCAGGTTCGGCATGTTCTGGATGAGATAGATGAGGATCACCTCGGCGGATGGGTCGGCCTGCCACCACGTGCCGTAAGCGCCTGGCCAGGAGAACGTGCCGAGCCCGCCGGGGCCGAACAACTGGCGCGACCTACTCGTGTCGGTGACCACCGAGAGATTGAGCCCGAATCCGCGGCCGATCCAGAACGGCGCACCGAGGAAGTCGTGCCGCTTCTGGTCGTCGGTCAGCCTGTCGGTGCGCATCAGGTCCACCGACTTCGGCGCCAATACTCGAACCCCGTCGAGCTCGCCGCCGGCCAACAGCATCCGGGCGAAGCGCAAGTAGTCGTCGACGGTGGAGAACAATCCGGCGCCGCCGGTGCAGAACGGCGGATCGGCAATGGGTGCGGGCCCCATCACGTCGTGCCGCAGGGTGCTGTCCTTGTCGAGCTGGTACATCGTCGCCGCACGGCGCCTGCCGGTCGGACCGACGTGAAAGCCGGTGTCCGACATGCCCAACGGCTCGAAGATCCGCTCGCTGAGCACCTCGCTCAGCGGTTTACCCTCGATGCGGGACAACGCGATGCCCAGCACGTCGGTGGCGTGGCTGTAGGTCAGGCGCTCGCCGGGCTGATGCGCCAGCGGTAGCGCCGACAGTTCGGCGAGCCACCTGTCCTGGTCCTGCCGGGTCGGCAACTTGCGGTACGCGTCCGAAAGTGGGCCCAGCACCGAGAACATGTACGCCAGCCCGCTGCGGTGGGTCATCAGATCTTCCACCGTGATGTGGCGTTGGGCCGGCACGGTGCGGTCGAGCCGTCCGCGGGGTTCGACGAGCACCTTCATGTCGGCGAGCTCGGGCAACCAGGTCGCCACCCGGTCGGTGAGTCGCAGCTTGCCCTCTTCGATCAGCGACATCGCCGCCGCCACCGTCACCGGCTTGGTCATCGACGCGATGCGGAAGATGGTGTCGCGCTGCATGGGTAGCCGAGCCTCGACGTCGCGGTACCCCAGTTCGTTGACCTGCCGCACCTCGCCGGCGTGCCAGACCAGCGTGACGGCACCGGCCAGCAGCCCGGCCTCGATCGCATCGACGATGGAAGTCTTGTTGCGGTCCAGGTTCACCGGGCTGAGGCTACCCGGCGGCCGACCTGCTAAGCTCCGCGGAAGTTTCCGACATCCTTTAACGACCCGTCCCGTGAGGCGGAGAAGGAGGTCCGGCTCACTCGTGGGCGCGCCCGACCAGACCGGTCCCGACCGGGAGCTGATGTCCTCAGCGGACGTCAGCCGCACCATCGCCCGTATCGCGCATCAGATCATCGAGAAGACCGCACTCGACGGTCCGGACGCGCCGCGCGTCATCCTCCTGGGCATCCCGACCCGGGGCGTGACTCTCGCCGCCCGCCTGGCCCGCAACATCGCCGAGTTCAGCGGTACCGAGGTCGCCACCGGCGCGCTCGACACCACGCTCTACCGCGACGATCTGATGAGCAAACCGCCCCGGGCCCTGGCGGAAACCTCGATCCCCGAGGGCGGCATCGACGGTGCGCTCGTCGTCCTCGTCGACGACGTCCTCTACACCGGACGCTCCGTGCGGTCGGCACTCGATGCGCTGCGGGACATCGGTCGTCCGAAGGTCGTTCAGCTCGCCGTGCTCGTCGACCGTGGCCACCGGGAACTGCCGATCCGAGCCGATTACGTCGGCAAGAACGTACCGACGTCGCGCAGCGAGAACGTCAAGGTCAGATTGACCGAGAACGACGGGGCGGACGTGATCTCCATCGCACCGTACGGAGGGCCCCCCAGGTGAAGCATCTATTGACCGCCGCCGACCTCAGCCGTGACGACGCCACCGCGATCCTCGACAACGCCGACCGGTTCGCCGAGGCGCTGGTGGGTCGCGAGGTCAAGAAACTCCCGACGCTGCGGGGCCGCACGATCATCACGATGTTCTACGAGAACTCGACCCGGACCCGGGTGTCGTTCGAAGTCGCCGGGAAGTGGATGAGCGCCGATGTGATCAACGTCAGCTCGTCGGGATCCTCGGTGGTCAAAGGGGAGTCGCTCCGCGACACCGCGCTGACGCTGCGCGCCGCCGGAGCCGACGCGCTGATCATCCGCCACCCCGCTTCCGGTGCCGCCCAGCAGCTCGCCGCGTGGACGCGCGACGAACATGGGGGCCCGTCGGTCATCAATGCCGGCGACGGCACCCACGAGCACCCGACCCAGGCGCTGCTGGACGCGCTGACCATCCGGCAACGGTTGGGTGCGGTCGAGGGCCGGCGAGTCGTCATCGTCGGCGACGTGCTGCACAGCCGCGTCGCGCGGTCCAATGTGGCCCTGCTGCATACCCTCGGTGCGGAAGTCGTGCTGGTGGCCCCGCCCACTCTGTTGCCGGTAGGCGTCTCGCAATGGCCGGTCACCATCTCCCATGATCTCGACGCCGAGCTGCCGCTGGCCGACGCGGTGCTCATGCTGCGGGTGCAGGCCGAACGGATGAACGGTGGTTTCTTCCCGTCTTCACGGGAGTACTCGGTGCGGTACGGACTGTCCGAGACGAGGCAGTCACGCCTCGCCGAACACGCCGTGGTGTTGCACCCCGGTCCGATGCTGCGCGGTATGGAAATCGCGTACTCGGTCGCCGACTCGCCGCAATCGGCAGTACTGCAACAGGTTTCCAACGGTGTTCACGTCCGGATGGCGGTGCTGTTCCACCTGCTCGTCGGGTCCGAGCTGGGGGCGCCGCCCGTTCACGGGGGAGAGGCGGTCAGCGCATGACACTGGTGCTCAAAGGGGTCCGTCTCTACGGCGAGGGTGACCCGGTGGACGTGCTGATTCGCGACGGGCAGATCGCCGAGATCAGCACCGGACTGCAGGCCGACGAGGTCCTCGACTGCACCGACCGGATCCTGCTGCCCGGTTTCGTGGACCTGCACACCCACCTTCGCGAGCCCGGCCGGGAATACGCCGAGGACATCGAAACCGGCTCGGCTGCAGCAGCTCTGGGCGGATACACCGCGGTGTTCGCGATGGCCAACACCGACCCGGTCGCCGATTCGGTGGTGGTCACCGACCACGTGTGGCACCGCGGTCAACAGGTCGGCCTGGTCGACGTGCATCCGGTCGGCGCGGTCACCGTCGGACTTGAGGGCAAGCAGCTCACCGAGATGGGTTTGATGGCCGCCGGCGCCGGGCAGGTGCGGATGTTCTCCGACGACGGCGTCTGTGTGGACGATCCGCTGGTGATGCGGCGGGCACTGGAGTACGCCTCCGGACTGGGGGTGCTCATCGCCCAGCACGCCGAGGAGCCCCGACTGACCGTAGGTGCGGTTGCCCACGAGGGCCCCAACGCCGCGCGGTTGGGACTGGCCGGGTGGCCGAGGGCGGCCGAGGAGTCGATCGTCGCCCGTGACGCGCTGCTGGCCCGCGACGCCGGCGCCCGGGTGCACATCTGCCACGCATCAACAGCCGGAACCGTCGAGCTGCTCAAATGGGCCAAGCAGCAGGGCATCTCGATCACCGCCGAAGTCACCCCGCACCACCTGCTGTTGGATGACTCACGGCTGGACAGCTACGACGGTGTCAACCGGGTCAACCCGCCGCTGCGTGAGGCCGACGACGCGCTGGCGCTGCGCCGTGCCCTGGCCGACGGTGTGATCGACTGCGTCGCCACCGATCATGCACCGCACGGGGCTCATGAGAAGTGCTGTGAGTTCGCCAACGCGCGTCCCGGCATGCTCGGCCTGCAGACCGCGCTGTCGGTGGTGGTGGAGACGATGGTCGATCCGGGCCTGCTCACCTGGCGTGACGTGGCGCGGGTGATGAGTGAGGCCCCCGCCCGCATCGTGGGGTTGCCCGATCAGGGCAGGCCGCTGGAGGTCGGCGAACCGGCCAACCTCACCGTCGTCGATCCGGCGTCGCGCTGGACGGTCAAAGGTCCGGAACTGGCCAGCAGGTCGGACAACACACCCTTCCAGGACATGGAGTTGCCCGCGGTGGTCACCACGACCCTGCTGCGCGGAACGATCACCGCCCGCGACGGGAAGGCCCGAGCGTGAACACCCCGACACTGGTGGCCTCCCTGGTGATGGCGGCGGTGCTGGCCCTGCTGATCGCGGTGCTGATCGGGGCCATGATGCGGGGCTGGCGCCGCCGAGTGGAACGCCAGGCGCAGATCATCGGCACCCTGCCCCCGCTTCCGGACACCGTGGGCCCCGCGCTGGTCCCGGCAACCAAAGGGCTCTATGTCGGCAGCACACTGGCGCCGCATTGGAACGACCGGGTCGCCGCCGGCGACCTCGGGTTCCGGGCCAAAGCCGTCCTCACCCGCTACCCCGAAGGAATCATGTTGCAGCGCACCGGCGCCGGGCCGATCTGGATTCCCGACGACACCATCACCGAGATCCGGGCAGAGAAGAACCTGGCCGGCAAGGCCCTCACCCACGAGGGCATCCTGGCGATCCGCTGGCGACTGCCGTCCGGAACCGAGATTGACACCGGGTTCCGCGCCGACAACCGGCATGACTACGCACAATGGTTCCCCGAGGAGGCCGCATGACCACCACCAAGGCCCTACTGGTCCTCGAGGACGGCCGCATCTTCACCGGTACCGCCTTCGGAGCCGTCGGTGAGACACTCGGCGAGGCGGTCTTCTCCACCGGAATGTCGGGCTATCAGGAGACCCTCACCGATCCGAGCTACCACCGCCAGATCGTCGTCGCGACCGCGCCCCAGATCGGGAACACGGGCTGGAATCACGAGGACAGTGAGAGCCGCGGTGACAAGATCTGGGTCGCCGGATACGCGGTCCGCGATCCGTCGCCGCGCGCCTCGAACTGGCGCGCCACCGGAACCCTCGACGACGAGCTGCGGCGTCAGGGAGTCGTCGGCATCGCCGGTATCGACACCCGCGCCGTGGTGCGCCACCTGCGCAGCCGCGGGTCGATGAAGGCCGGTGTGTTCAGTGGTTCGGCAGCCGACGCCTCCGCCGAAGAGTTGGTGTCGCGGGTAGGTGGACAGGACGCCATGCTCGGCGCGGACCTGGCCGGCGAGGTGAGCACCGACGGTGCTTACATCGTGGAATCCGAAGGCCCACAACGCTTCACCGTTGCCGCGATGGACCTGGGGATCAAGACCAACACCCCGCGCAACTTTGCCGCACGAGGCGTGCGCAGCGTGGTGCTGCCGTCCTCGGCCACCTTCGAGCAGATCGCCGACCTCAAACCGGACGGAGTCTTCCTGTCCAACGGGCCGGGTGACCCGGCGACCGCCGACCACATCGTGGCTGTCACCCGTGAGGTTCTCGACGCCGGGATCCCGCTTTTCGGGATCTGCTTCGGCAACCAGATCCTGGGGCGGGCCCTGGGCCTGTCCACCTACAAGATGGTGTTCGGTCACCGGGGTATCAACATCCCGGTCATCGATCACGCCACGGGCCGCGTCGCGATCACCGCCCAGAACCACGGGTTTGCGCTCGAAGGCGAGGCCGGGCAGACGTTCGACACACCTTTCGGCGCCGCCGTGATCAGTCATACCTGCGCCAACGACGGCACCGTCGAAGGGGTTCGGCTGAGAAACGGGCGCGCGTTCTCGGTGCAGTACCACCCAGAGGCGGCGGCCGGTCCGCGTGATGCGGGTTATCTGTTCGACCAGTTCATCGAGTCGATGGCAGGGCAGGACAAATGACAGGGAACGCTCTGTCGTCGCGCGCGAGCGTGCGCGTTTGTAGGAATTCTCGCGGCGTGTCGTGTGCAGACACGCACGCTCGCGCAGAGGGAGAGAAGTAGCGATGCCACGTCGTCCAGACCTCAACCACGTCCTGGTGATCGGGTCCGGCCCGATCCTGATCGGCCAGGCTGCCGAGTTCGACTACTCCGGCACCCAGGCCTGCCGCGTGCTGCGCGCCGAAGGTCTGCAGGTCACCCTGATCAACTCCAACCCGGCGACGATCATGACCGACCCGGAGTACGCCGACCACACCTACGTGGAGCCGATCACCGCCGACTTCGTCGAGAAGGTCATCGCCCAGCAGGCCGAGCGCGGCAACAAGATCGACGCGCTGCTCCCCACCCTCGGTGGCCAGACCGCACTCAACACCGCGGTCAAGCTCTACGAGAACGGAGCGCTGGAGCGCTACGACGTCGAGCTCATCGGCGCCAACTTCGAGGCGATCCAGCGGGGCGAGGACCGGCAGAAGTTCAAGGACATCGTCACCAAGGTCGGCGGTGAATCCGCCCGCAGCCGGGTGTGTTTCACGATGGACGAGGTGCGCGACACGGTCGCCGAGCTGGGTCTGCCGGTGGTGGTGCGGCCCAGCTTCACCATGGGCGGACTGGGCTCGGGGATGGCGTACTCGGCCGAGGATGTGGACCGGATGGCAGGGGAGGGCCTGGCCGCGTCTCCTTCTGCGAACGTGCTGATCGAGGAGTCCATCTACGGATGGAAGGAATACGAACTCGAGCTGATGCGCGACGGACACGACAACGTGGTCGTGGTGTGCTCGATCGAGAACTTCGACCCGATGGGTGTGCACACTGGCGATTCGGTCACCGTCGCGCCGGCGATGACGCTCACCGATCGTGAGTACCAGACGATGCGCACCCTGGGTATCGAGATCCTGCGCGAGGTCGGCGTCGACACCGGTGGCTGCAACATCCAGTTCGCGGTGAACCCGAAAGACGGACGTCTGATCGTCATCGAGATGAATCCCCGGGTGTCGCGGTCGTCGGCGCTGGCGTCGAAGGCCACCGGATTCCCGATCGCCAAGATCGCGGCCAAGCTCGCGATCGGCTACACCCTCGACGAGATCGTCAACGACATCACCAAGGAGACGCCCGCCTGCTTCGAGCCGACGTTGGACTACGTGGTGGTCAAGGCGCCGCGGTTCGCGTTCGAGAAGTTCCCGGGCGCCGACGGCACGTTGACCACCACCATGAAGTCGGTGGGCGAGGCGATGTCGTTGGGCCGCAACTTCATCGAGGCGCTCGGCAAGGTGATGCGGTCACTGGAGACCACCCGCACCGGGTTCTGGACCGCCGCCGACCCCGACGGCGATGTCGACGCCGTGCTGTCGCGGCTGCGCACCCCGACCGACGGCCGGCTCTACGACATCGAGTACGCGCTGCGGCTCGGAGCCACCGTCGAGCAGGTCGCCGAGGCCTCCGGTGTCGATCCCTGGTTCGTCGACCAGATCGGCGGGCTGGTGCAGCTGCGCGCCGAACTCATCGATGCCCCCGTCCTGGAAGCCGAGCTGCTGCGCCGCAGCAAGCACCACGGACTCTCCGACCGCCAGATCGCCGCGCTGCGTCCGGAACTGGCCGGTGAGATGGGAGTGCGAGCGCTGCGGCAACGCCTCGGAATCCATCCCGTCTTCAAGACCGTCGACACCTGCGCGGCCGAATTCGAGGCCAGGACGCCCTACCACTACAGCAGCTACGAGCTGGACCCGGCCGCCGAAACCGAGGTCGCGCCCCAGACCGAACGGGCCAAGGTGCTCATCCTCGGGTCGGGCCCCAACCGGATCGGGCAGGGCATCGAGTTCGACTACAGCTGTGTGCATGCCGCGACCACGTTGAGCCAGGCCGGGTTCGAGACGGTGATGATCAACTGCAACCCCGAGACGGTGTCCACCGACTACGACACCGCCGACCGACTGTATTTCGAACCGCTGACGTTCGAGGACGTGCTGGAGATCTACTACGCCGAGCAGAGATCCGGTGTGGGTGCCGATGGGCAGGGTCCGGGCGTGGTCGGAGTGATCGTGCAACTCGGCGGCCAGACCCCGCTCGGACTCGCCGAGCGCCTGGAACAGGCCGGCGTCCCGATCGTGGGCACGCCGCCGGAGGCCATCGATCTCGCCGAGGACCGCGGCGAATTCGGCGAGGTGCTGCGCCGGGCCGGTCTGCCCGCGCCGCGCTTCGGGATGGCCACCAGCTTCGACCAGGCCCGCCGCATCGCCGCCGACATCGGATACCCGGTGTTGGTGCGGCCGTCCTACGTCCTGGGCGGCCGCGGCATGGAGATCGTCTACGACGAGGAGACCCTGGAGGGTTACATCACCCGAGCCACCCAGCTCTCCCCGGAACATCCCGTGCTCGTCGACCGCTTCCTCGAAGACGCGATCGAGATCGACGTGGACGCGCTCTGCGACGGAACCGAGGTGTACATCGGCGGGGTCATGGAGCACATCGAAGAAGCCGGCATCCACTCCGGCGACTCGGCGTGTGCACTGCCCCCGGTGACGCTGGGACGCAGCGACATCGAAGCGGTCCGCCGGGCCACCGAGGCGATCGCCTTCGGGATCGGCGTGGTGGGCCTGCTCAATGTGCAGTACGCGCTCAAGGACGACGTCCTCTACGTGCTGGAGGCCAACCCGCGTGCCAGCCGCACCGTCCCGTTCGTGTCCAAGGCGACTGCGGTACCGCTGGCCAAGGCGTGCGCCCGGATCATGCTGGGCGCCACCATCGCCGCACTCCGGGATGAAGGTGTGCTCGCGCGCACCGGTGACGGCGCCACCACCCCGCGCAACGCCCCGGTCGCGGTCAAGGAGGCCGTGCTGCCGTTCCACCGATTCCGCAAAGCCGACGGCTCCCAGATCGATTCGCTGCTGGGCCCGGAGATGAAGTCCACCGGCGAGGTGATGGGCATCGCCCACGATTTCGGCAGCGCATTCGCCAAGAGCCAGACCGCCGCCTACGGCTCGCTGCCCGCCCAGGGCACCGTGTTCGTGTCGGTCGCCAACCGTGACAAGCGTTCGCTGGTGTTCCCGGTCAAGCGCCTCGCCGATCTCGGTTTCCATATTCTGGCCACCGAGGGTACTGCGGAGATGTTGCGCCGCAACGGTATCCCGTGCGATGAGGTCCGCAAGCACTTTCAGGAGGCCAGCGAAGGGCTGCCGCCGATGTCCGCGGTCGACGCGATCAGAGCCGGGCAGGTCGACATGGTGATCAACACCCCCTACGGCAACTCCGGGCCGCGCATCGACGGCTATGAGATCCGTTCGGCGGCGGTGTCGATGAACATTCCGTGTGTGACGACGGTGCAAGGGGCCTCGGCGGCCGTGCAGGGCATCGAGGCCGGTCTTCGTGGGGACATCGGTGTGATGTCGCTGCAGGAACTGCACAGCATGCTGGGGTCGTGAGCGTGGGCGGGTTCGGGGACCGCCTGGCTGACGCCATGGCGCGGCGCGGCCCGCTGTGCCTGGGCATCGATCCACATCCGGAGCTGCTGCGCGCGTGGGGTCTGAGCAACGACGCGGCCGGCCTCGCCGGCTTCAGCGACATCTGCGTCACGGCGTTCGAGGGTTTCGCGGTGGTCAAGCCGCAGGTGGCGTTCTTCGAGGCGTACGGATCGGCGGGCTTCGCGGTGCTGGAGAACACCATCGCCGCGCTGCGCGCCGAGGGGGTGCTCGTGCTTGCCGACGCCAAACGGGGCGACATCGGTTCGACCATGGCGGCCTACGCGGCCGCATGGGCCGGCGAGTCGCCGTTGGCGGCTGATGCGGTGACGGCGTCTCCATACCTGGGGTTCGGCTCGCTGCAGCCGCTACTGGAGGTCGCACGCCGGCACGATCGCGGTGTCTTCGTGCTGGCGGCCACGTCCAATCCCGAGGGCGCGGGGGTGCAGCGTGCCGACGCGGGTGGGCGCACCGTCGCCCAGTCGATCGTCGACGCGGCCGCCGAGGCCAACCGCGCCGGGGGATCCGGCTCGGTCGGTGTCGTGGTGGGTGCGACGCTGACCCAACCACCCGATGTCAGCGCCCTCGACGGTCCGGTGCTGGTGCCGGGGGTGGGCGCCCAGGGTGGTCGTCCGGAGGCGCTGGCGGGCCTGGGGGGCGCCGTTCCGGGGCAGCTGCTGCCCGCGGTGTCGCGGGAAGTGCTGCGCGCCGGGCCGGAGGTGCCGGCGCTGCGGGCGGCGGCCGCGCGACTGCGCGATGCGGTCGCCCACCTCGGTCGATAGCGCGGCCGGCGCCGGCTCGCGGAGTGGGTCACCCGATCGTTCGTTTCCCGGATCGGACCGCGTCGCGACACGCCCGGCACGCGATGACCAGGGAAAATTCTCAGGTCGTCGCACCGTGACGTGCACCGCGCTCTGCGTCCGCGGGACCGACATTCCGCTGGCAAACGCACATCCATCGTCGATACCCCCGATATGCAGGCGGTTTGCCGCTCAGCGCGCGCGCCCGGAGTGATGGAGCGACCGGCGCGGACCCGCACACCGGCGCCCCCCAGCCCGCTACACGCTGGGCTTTTGACGCGACACCCCGGGGGGTGGGGTTAGCTTTCGTCAGCCTGCGTGGGTACGGTCGTCCACGCTGGTTGGTTGTGGTTCCGCCACGACCGGCCGAGACAAATCAGTTGATGGTGAGAGACGGAGGATCCCGTGGCCCTTCCCCAGTTGACCGACGAACAGCGCGCGGCAGCGTTGGAGAAGGCTGCTGCCGCTCGTCGAGCGCGAGCCGAGCTCAAAGATCGGCTCAAGCGCGGCGGCACCAACCTCAAGCAGGTGCTCAAGGACGCCGAGACCGACGAGGTCTTGGGCAAGATGAAGGTCTCTGCGCTGCTGGAAGCGTTGCCGAAGGTGGGCAAGGTCAAGGCGCAGGAAATCATGACCGAACTCGAGATCGCCCCGACGCGCCGGTTGCGCGGCCTGGGGGATCGTCAGCGCAAGGCCCTGCTGGAAAAGTTCGACTTCTCGTAAAGGGAGGTCAGTGAGCGAAGGCGGAGGGCCGGACAACACGTCCAGGGGAGCGATCCTGGTGTTGTCCGGCCCGTCTGCCGTCGGGAAGTCCACCGTCGTGCGGTGCCTGCGCGAGCGCATCCCGGACCTGTACTTCAGCGTCTCGGTGACCACCCGGGCCCCGCGTCCGGGCGAGGTTGACGGAGTGGACTACACGTTCGTGACGGCGGAGCGGTTTCAGCAGCTCATCGATGCCGGTGCACTGCTGGAGTGGGCGGAGATCCACGGCGGCCTACACCGGTCGGGGACCCCGGCGGCACCGGTGCGGGCGGCCGCGGCGGCCGGCCACCCGGTCCTCATCGAGGTCGATCTGGCCGGTGCGCGGGCGGTCAAGCAGGCGATGCCCGAAGCCACCACCGTGTTCCTGGCGCCGCCCAGCTGGGAGGCTTTGGAGAGCCGTCTGGTCGGCCGCGGCACCGAGACACCGGACGTGCGGGCCCGCCGGTTGCAGACCGCCAGAACCGAGCTGGCGGCGCAGGGCGACTTCGACGAGGTCGTCGTCAACGGTCAATTGGAATCCGCCTGCTCGGAATTGGTATCCTTGCTGGTGGCCCACCCGCCGGTACGGCACGACCAGGCCTGATCGCCGCCTGGGTCCATCAGACGCTTCATCTTCGAAACCGCAGGAGAATCTCTACGTGAGCACCCCGCACGCCGACACGCGGCTGGACACCGATCCGTCCGCCGCCAGTGCCTATGACACGCCGCTGGGCATCACCAATCCCCCCATCGACGAGTTGCTGGACCGGGCGTCGAGCAAGTACGCGCTGGTGATCTACGCCGCCAAGCGTGCGCGCCAGATCAACGACTACTACAACCAGCTCGGCGACGGCATCCTCGAATACGTCGGGCCGCTCGTGGAACCCGGCCTCCAGGAGAAGCCGCTGTCGATCGCGATGCGCGAGATCCACGGCGATCTTCTCGAACACACCGAGGGCGAGTAGCCAGGCGCCGCGGTGACGGGCCGCAAGCGGATCATCGTCGGTGTCGCGGGCGGCATCGCCGCCTACAAGGCGGCCACGGTGGTCCGTCAGCTGACCGAAGCCGGGCACTCCGTCCGTGTCGTCCCCACCGAGTCGGCGCTGCGGTTCGTCGGAGCCGCGACATTCGAGGCGCTGTCGGGTAACCCGGTACACACCGGGGTGTTCGACGATGTCCACGAAGTGCCGCACGTCCGCATCGGCCAAGCCGCCGACCTGGTCGTCGTCGCCCCCGCGACCGCCGATCTGCTCGCCCGGGCCACCGTCGGACGTGCCGACGATCTGCTGACCGCGACCCTGCTGACCGCGCGATGTCCCGTGCTGTACGCCCCGGCAATGCACACCGAGATGTGGTTGCACCCCGCCACCGTCGAGAACGTGGCCACCCTGCGCCGCCGCGGCGCGGTGGTGATGGAACCCGCGTCCGGACGGCTCACCGGGGCCGACACCGGCCCCGGCCGGCTGCCCGAGGCCGAAGAGATCAGCACGCTGGCTCAGCTGCTGTTGGTGCGCGGTGATGCGCTGCCCTATGACTTGGCCGGCGTCAAGGTCGTCGTCACCGCCGGTGGCACCCGCGAACCGATCGACCCGGTGCGCTTCATCGGCAACCGCAGTTCCGGCAAGCAGGGTTATGCGATGGCTCGGGTGCTGGCCCAGCGCGGCGCGGAGGTGACCCTGATTGCGGGTAACACCGCCGGGCTCATCGATCCGGCCGGCGTGCACATGGCCCATGTGGGGTCGGCCGCCCAGTTGCGGGACGCGGTGTCCAAACACGCGCCCGAGGCGAACGTATTGGTGATGGCCGCGGCGGTGGCCGATTTCCGACCGGCGCACCCGGCGGTCAACAAGATCAAGAAGGGGCCCGCCGGCGAGGGTGAGCCGACCATCGAGTTGATCCGCAATGACGACGTCCTCGCCGGGGCGGTCCGCGCCCGCCGCGAGGGCCAGCTGCCGAACATGCAGGCCATCGTCGGTTTCGCCGCCGAGACCGGCGACGCGAACGGTGATGTGCTGTTTCACGCGCGGGCCAAGCTCAAGCGCAAGGGCTGCGATTTGCTGGTCGTGAACGCGGTGGGCGAGAACCGGGCGTTCGAGGTCGACCACAACGACGGATGGCTGTTGTCGGCCGACGGAGCCGAGTCGGCACTGGAGCACGGGTCGAAGACGGTGATCGCGAGCCGTATTGTGGACGCGATCGCGTCCTTCCTGCGCTCCGGCGGCGGGTAGGCCCGACTGACGACCGCCTTGTGCGCATAAGGGTTGCGCACAGCGGGGGGACACGCTTGGGTGCTAGGGGCGCCCGCAGCGGTGTGACCGCGCAGGATAAGTTGACTGACTAACTACCTCAGGTTCGCTTGAGTGGAAGGAATCGGACGTGAGTGAAGCTCGGCTGTTTACCAGTGAGTCGGTGACCGAAGGGCACCCCGACAAGATCTGCGACGCCATCAGCGACTCGGTGCTCGACGCGTTGCTCGCCGACGATCCCAAGTCCCGCGTCGCAGTCGAGACACTGGTGACGACCGGCCAGGTGCATGTCGTCGGTGAGGTCACCACGACCGCCAAGTCCGCCTTCGCCGATATCACCAACACCGTCCGGGAGCGCATCCTGGAGATCGGCTACGACCACTCCGACAAGGGCTTCGACGGGTTGACCTGTGGCGTCAACATCGGCATCGGCGCTCAGTCGCCCGATATCGCCCAGGGCGTCGACACCGCGCACGAGACGCGCGTCGAGGGTGCCGGCGACCCACTGGACGCCCAGGGCGCCGGCGATCAGGGCCTGATGTTCGGCTACGCCATCGCCGACACCCCTGAGCTGATGCCGCTCCCGATCGCACTGGCCCACCGGCTCTCCCGCAAGCTCACCGAAGTGCGCAAGAACGGCACCCTCGATTACCTGCGTCCCGACGGCAAGACCCAGGTCACCGTGCAGTACGACGGGACCACTCCGGTGCGCCTGGACACCGTGGTGCTGTCCACCCAGCACGCCGACGGGATCGACCTCGACGACCGGCTGACCCCCGACATCACCACGCACGTCATCGAGACCGTGCTCGCCGAACTCGGCCACGAGACCCTCGACACCTCCGCGCCGCGCATCCTGGTCAACCCGACCGGCAAGTTCGTGCTCGGCGGACCGATGGGCGACGCCGGGCTGACCGGCCGCAAGATCATCGTCGACACCTACGGCGGATGGGCCCGGCACGGCGGCGGTGCATTCTCCGGCAAGGATCCGTCCAAGGTCGACCGCTCGGCCGCGTACGCGATGCGCTGGGTGGCCAAGAACGTGGTCGCCGCGGGCCTGGCCGAGCGGGTCGAGGTCCAGGTGGCGTACGCGATCGGCAAAGCCGCGCCGGTGGGCCTGTTTGTCGAGACGTTCGGGTCCGAGACCGTCGACCCGGTGAAGATCGAGAAGGCGATCGGCGAGGTGTTCGACCTGCGCCCCGGCGCCATCATCCGTGACCTCGATCTGCTGCGTCCGATCTACGCGCCGACGGCGGCATACGGCCACTTCGGCCGTACCGACGTCGATCTGCCGTGGGAGCAGTTGAACAAGGTCGACGATCTCAAGTCGGCGGTCTGAAGCAGCGGCTGGTCGGGTGAGGACCGCTAGGCGACGAACTGGTAGTCCTCGATCGGGAACCGGCGGCTGCGCCAGTACGCCTCCAGCGTGCTGGCCGGCCGCAGCGGCACATCGCCGTGCTGATCGAAGTAGTAGCTGTTGGCCAGCCGGCAGCTGTGCTGCCAGAAGATCTGGCGATGCCGCTTGCGCATCATCTCGGCGAAGTAGCGGTCGTTGGCCTCTTGGCGCACTTCGATCCGGCGGGCGCCGCGTCGCCGGGCCGCATCCAGGCAGCGCACGATGTGCCGGGTCTGTGCCTCGATGAGAGCGAAATAGGACGACCCGACGTAACCGTACGGGCCGAACACGGTGAAGAAGTTGGGGAAGCCGGGCACGCTGACACCCTCGTAGGCCTGCAGCCGATGCTCGTCCCAGAATCGGGCCAGCGAGCGGCCGCCCGGGCCGGTGACCGGGAACGTCGGCGCCGAATCGCTGTCGGCATCGGTCGCGAACACCTTGAAACCGGTCGCCAGGATCAGCACGTCAACCTCGTGCAGGACGCCGTCGGCAGTCGCCACCCCCGATCCGGTGATCGTGGCGATGGGTTCGGTCACCAGGTCGACGTTGTCGCGGTTGAAGGTCGACAGATAGGTGTTGTGAAAGCCGGGACGTTTACAGCCGACCGCGTAGCGCGGGGTGAGTTTGTCGCGGGTCACCGGGTCGGCGACCTGTTTGCGAAGATACGACCGGCCGATGGCGTCCATCCGTTTGGCCATCGGATTCACGGTGAAGTACTGGGCGGCCAGCGGGAACGTCAGCTCCACGTACGCCTGACTGATCGCCCGCTGCAGCGTCTTACCGAACGGCAGGCGCATCAGCGTCCTCGCCGTGCGTGACAGCGGTACGTCGAACTTCGGGAAGCACCAGATCGGCGTGCGCTGAAAGACGCTCAGCCGCTGCACCATCGGCGCGATCTCGGGGATGACCTGGACCGCCGACGCGCCGGTGCCGATGACCGCCACGCGCTTACCGCGCAGATCCTGGCCGTGGTCCCATCGCGCGGTGTGGATGGTGACCCCGGCGAACGAGTCGACCCCCGGGATGTCGGGCCGGTTCGGGACCGTCAGCACTCCGCTGGCGTTGACGAGAAACCGGGCGGTCACCGACGCCGGCCCGTCCGCGGTGTGCAGGGTCACCCGCCAAACATCTTGTGTTTCATCGAAATCAGCGCCCAGGACGGTGGTGGCGAACCGTATCCGGGAGCGCAGACCGTACTTGTCGACGCAGTGTGCGGCATAGGCCTTCAGTTCGTGTCCCGGTGCGTAGGACCGCGACCACGCGGTGCTCTGTTCGAACGAGAACTGGTAGGAGAAAGACGGGATGTCCACCGCGATACCCGGATAGGTGTTCCAGTACCACGTTCCGCCCGGTTCCTCGCCTGCCTCGACGATGAGGTAGTCCGGCATGGCGTGGCGGTCCAGCGCAACCGCCGCGCCGATCCCGGAGAATCCCGCTCCGACGATCACGGTTTCGAAGTCAGGCATGAGTACCTCCCCGGACGACGATAACGCCGCAGCGGCGGCCGCAGACCCGCTTCGGGCGGTTCAGGACAGCGCCGACCGCAGCGCGGCCAACCCGCGGGCGGCGGCGTCGGTCGCCGCGGGCACGATGCCGGCGTACCCGAGATACCCGTGGACCAGCGTCTCCGCGTGGTGCAGCTGGACTGCCACCCCGGCTGCGTCGAGCAGCGCGGCGTACCGGACGCCGTCGTCGCGCAGCGGGTCGTGGCCGGCGACGGCGATGTAGGTCGCAGGGAGGCCGGTGAGCTCGCCGCGCGCGGGGACCAGCGTGACCGGCGGCACCGACAGGTCGGTGTCGCCGACATACCACCGGGTGAACCCCTTACATGCCGCGAGGTCGAGGATCGGGGCGTCGGCGTTCTCGGTGAAGGACGGCAGTGAGGTGTCGAAGGTCGTCGACGGGTACCACAGCAGCTGGAACCGCAACCCGATGCCTGCGTCGCGGGCGCACTGGGCCACCACCGCGGCGAGGTTCCCGCCCGCAGAGTCGCCGGCCACCGCGATCCGGTCCGCATCAGCGCCGAATCCGGCGGCGTTCTCGGCGACCCATCGGGTGGCGGCCCAGACGTCGTCGACCGCTGCCGGGTAGGGGTGTTCGGGGGCGAGCCGGTAGTCGACCGACACGACGACGGCGCCCGCACCGGCGGCGTGCAGACGTGCCTGGCCGTCGTAGCTGTCCAGGTCGCCCACCGTCCAGCCGCCGCCGTGGATGAAGACGACCACCGGCAGGGTGGTCGCATCGGACGGGGGATGGTAGATGCGCACCGGGATCGAGCCGCCCGGACCGTCGATGGTGCGGTCCTGCGCGGACACCTCAGGATGTAGCGGGCTGCGTGGAAGCGCCGCGAATCTGCGGCGGGCCGGCTGTGGACCACCGTCGGTCGAGAGTTGAAAGGGAACGGCTTCGAGCACCTTGCGCAGCACGGGATCCACGTCGGCCATGGCTCACACCGTACGCACCCGTACGGGTGTGGACGGAGGTAGCCAACCGTGGGACCGGGTTTTCGCCGAGAATGAAGCAGACCCCCGGGGAAGAAAGGCAATACACGTGAGGTTCGTGACGTCGGTGAGCTGCTCGTGAGGTGGACGCCGGGCCGCCGGAGGCGGCAGGCCGGGCTTTCACGGCCCATCTGTCTGGCCCCGCTGACCGTGCTGGAGCTGGGCCCCGCCGAGCTCGTGACATGCGCCGCCGAGGCGGGTTTCGACGGAGTCGGACTGCGGCTGATCCGGGCTACCGAGCAGGAACCGCTACGAGCGACCATTGGGGTGACTCCGCTGATCCGCGAAACCCGACAGCGCCTCGACGATGCCGGGCTGTTCGTCCTCGACATCGAGGTGCTCCGGTTGCGTCCCGACACCCGGGTGCGCGAACACTTCGGCGCGTTTCTGGAGACCGGAGCCTATCTCGGGGCCACGCAGATCCTGGTCACCGGAAACGATCCCGACCACGGCCGAGCTGCCGACAATCTGGCCGAATTATGCATCTTGGCAGACGAATTCGGAATGACGCCGAATCTGGAGCCGATGCCGTGGACGGATGTCCGCGACCTCGCTGAGGCGGTGCGGATCATTAAGCGGTGTGACGGCGGCGGTGCGGGCCTGCTCGTCGATGCGATCCACTACGACCGCGGGCAGGCCACCCCGGAGGACCTGCGGGCGATACCCGGTGACTGGATCCGTTATGTGCAGATCTGCGGCGCGGCGCTGCCGCGGCCGCATTCGATCGACGAACTGCGGTATCAGGGTCGGCACGCTCGACTGTTCCCCGGCGAGGGGTGCATCGACGTGGTGTCGCTGCTGCAGACGCTGCCTGCCGTCCCGGTCAGCGTCGAGGCGCCGGTTCAGTGGAACGCGCCTGCGGGGGTCCGGGCCCGTGCCGCGTTGCGGACAGCACGCTCGGTCGTGGCACTCGCCGATGCGGGTGGCCCGGCTCTGTCGGCGTGACGGGCGCTCCGATTCCCGTACTGCGCAGGTTCATCGCGCTCGCGGCGATCGGGTCTGCGCTGTGCGCAGCGGCCGGTGTGACGGCGCACTTCCTCGGTCCGGTGAGCACCACGGTCACACTGTTCGCGTCGTTCACACCGCTTTTCGTACTGTTGGCCGCGGTCTCGGCGATCGTCCTGGTGGCGGTGCGGTTTCGGCTCGCCGCCGCAGTCGCGCTGCTGATCGTGGCGGTCGGTGCTGCCGCTCAGATGCCGATCTTTGTCGGGGCGCCCACGGCGGCATCGGCGGGAGCCCTGACGATCAGGCTGCTACAGGCCAACATCCGTCTCGGACAGGCCGATCCGCAGTCCCTGGTGGATACGGTGCGCGCCGACAAGGTGGACCTGCTCACCGTGGCCGAACTCACCCCGGACGCCGTCGATCGGCTTGCCGCAGCGGGGATGACGCAATCGCTGCCTTTTGCCTACCTGCGCCCGCGCGAGGGCGGTGGGGGCGAAGGCATCTATTCTCGATACCCCCTCGGCGACACCGCGGAACTGCCCGGACTGCGGCACGCCAACCTGCGTGCCGTGGTCGCGGTACCCGGCGCCGGGCCGATCGCGGTCTATGCGCTGCACCCGCTACCGCCCTACCCCGAACCTGCGTGGCGGTGGGCGTTGGAGCTCGATCGCATCGGGGCATACCTGGCGGCCGAGCAGCGACCGCTGCTGGTCGGCGCCGACTTCAATTCGACCTACGACCACGAGCGGTACCGGAACCTGCTGCGCGAAGGCGGCAGGGACGGCGCGGCTCTCATCGATGCGGCGGTTCAGCTGGGAAAGGGCATCGTCGCAACGTATCCCGCCGATCGATGGTTCCCGGCAGTTCTGGCCATCGACAAGATTCTCAGTCGCGGCCCGGTTCCGTTGTCGCTGAGCCGGGTGGACCTGCCCGGCTCCGACCACTATGGCGTGCTCGCCGAGCTGGAGTTGAGCTCGGCCGGTCGGCGCTGACCGCGGGCCGCGGCGATCATGGCCGCGATCCGGGTGATGTGCGGCTCACGCACCACCGAATCATGGTCGCAGTGCACCCGCTGCACTGTGAGCTCACCGGTGAGCAGCCGGACCCATACCCGATCGTCATCGAGATTGAAGGTGCTCAGCACCAACAGGGTTCGGCCCGAATAGGGCTGCGGCCGGTGCAGGCGACCCACCCGGACGCCCACCTCCCGCAGCGCGTTCACCTTCTGCTCGATGGTGCCGTCGACGATTCCGGCCAGCGGCAGCCAGAGCCGGTGCCGCCAGAGCACGGACCGGTTCGCCGGGGATTGGTCGAGCAGGGTGGAGCGCACGCCGGGCAGCCGGCGCCGGGCCGCGCGTACCGTCCGCGGCGGCAGGAACGGGTCGAGCATGGTGACCAGTTCGACGTGGTGGCCCAGGGCCTGCAACCGTGCGGCGACGTCGACGGCGATGAAGGCACCCAGAGAGTGGCCGACGAGCGTGTACGGACCCGATGGCGCAAGCGTGAGCAGGTCGTCGAGGTGGCGGCGGGCGGCGCGTCCCACCGTCCAGTCCGGGAAGGCGCGGTTTTCCAGCCCCTGCGCCTGGAAAGCCACCACCGCTGTGCCTCGGTCCACCCGGTCGGCCAGCGGCGCGAAGGTCAGAGCCGAGGCCCCGGCGCCGGCGAAGCAGAACAGGATCTCGCGGGTGTCACCGGCGGGCGGACGCAGCAGCACCGTCGTCGGCGCCAATCGTGCCTCGCCGCTGACCGTCAGACCGGCTCGGCGGGTGGCGACCAGCGCCGCGAGCTGGGCGACGGTCGGAGCGCCGGCAAAGTCAGACGGGGCCAGCGCCACCCCGAATCGTTGCCCGACAGCGGCGATCACCTGCTGGACGTTGAGTGAGTCGCCGCCGAGGGCATAGAAATTCTCGTCCCGGCCCACCTCTTCGACCCGGAGCGCACCGGCCCAGGCTGAGGCGATGTCGGTCTCCAGACCGGGTGCGGGTGCGTGGATGGGTCCGCGCACGGGGGTCGGCAGGGCCCGCCGGTCGACTTTCCCTCGTTCGTTGCGGGGCAGTGTCTCCAGCATCACCACGTGGGTGGGGACCATCCAGGCGGGCAGTCGGGTGTGCAGCTGCGCACGGACGTCGGCCACTGCGGGGCTGCGGACGCCGGGAGCCGGCGCGACGTAGGCGGTCAGGACCGGTGCCTCGGCCGAGGTGTCGGCCAGGACCAGGGCTTCCCGGATCCCCGAGCACTCCAGGAGTGCGGCCTCGACCTCCGCGGGTTCGACGAGGTATCCACGGATCTTGACCGCAGCGTCCATGCGTCCGAGGATGACCAGTATCTCGGAGTCGTCGACCCGAGCGCGGTCGTTGGTGTGAAACGTTGCGCTGCCGTCCGGATTCTCGGTGAACGTGGTGGAGGCTCCGTCGGGATCGAGGTACCCGGCGGCCAGATAGTGCGAGGTCACGCTCAGCCGTCCGTCGGAGTCGACGGTGAGGTCCTTATGCGGCACGGCCACCCCCGCGGGAATCACGCCCACGGGAATGGGGTCGGTCGGCCAGATGTCGAAGTGAGCGATGCCAAGGGTCTCCGAGGAGCCGGCCCAGTTGGTCAGCACGGCCTGCGGCGCCAGTGCGCGTGCACGCCGGATCACATTGCTGTACAACGGTTCACCGGTGGTGACGATGCGCTCCACCCGGTCCAGGGTGCGTCCACCCGCGGCGTCGGTGAGCGACTGCAGGAACGACGGTGTGCACATCACGATGTCCGCATCGCCGAGCCGGTCGATTGCCTGCTCGGGCGAACAGGTGCGCGGGTCGATCACAAGTACTTCGGCGCCCGAAAGCAGCGCTCCGATGAGGACATTGAGTCCGGCGGCGAAACTGACCGGCATGCACAGCGCGACCCGGGTGTCCTCCACGATTCCGAACCGGTCCCGATGCAGGATCCAGTCGCTCAACCAGGTCCCGTTGACGTGCAGCACGGCCTTGGGTTCACCCGAGGAGCCCGAGGTGAACTGGATGCTGGTCACCGTCTGCAGATCCAGCTGCGGCAGTGCACCGGCCGGCGCCGGCGGTGCCGGGACATCATCGACGTCCCAGACCGGAACCCGCAGGCGCGCTTGCCCGCTCAGCACCGGTCCGGCGTCTGTGATGACCGCGTCCAGACGGCGGCCCCGCTGTTCGAGCGCAGTGCAGATGTGTGCCATCCGGTCCATGGGCAGGCCGGTGTCCAGCGGCACCAGGGGAGCTCCGGAGGCGAAGCTGCCCAGGATCACCGGCGCGGTGCGGGGACAGAGATCTCCCACCAGCGCCACCGCGGCCTGCGGGTCGGGGCGAACGCGCAATCGCGCGGTCCAGCGCGCGGACGCATTCTGCAACTCGCCGTAGCTGATCGATCCGCGTTCGGTGCGCAGCGCGACCCGACTCGGCCTGGCGGCGGCAACTTCGGCGAATCGTTGGCTGACCGAACGGTATTCGACAGGGGCCGACACCGAGAGATCGGGCCGCGGGATCTTCGGTCGGCCCGAATCAAGGGCGTGGCCCCGCGGGGTGGCGGCGACCTTGCGTAGCAGCAGGACGGTGGGTACCACCACGATGAGGGAGTTGATCAATTCGGCGGCCAGATAGGTGTACCCGACCGCCTCGATGCCCCAGCGGCCGGTGGTCAGCGTGACCCCGACGACCACCAGGACACCCAGCAGCATCTGCGCGGCGACGGCCAGACGCAGCCGGCGTTGCAGACGGGCCAGCGCGGTGTACACGGTCATCAGCGCCACCGAGGGCAGGGTCAGCGCCATGATCCGGATCAGGCCGGTGCCGTGCTCGGCGTAGTGGGGGCCCAGGATACCGAGTATCCACGGCGCGCTGACCAGTAACGCCACGCACCCCGTCGCGGCCGCCGCACCGCACAGCAGCACGAAACGTATTGTGCAGGAACGAAGGTCAGCGCCCGGAGTGGATGCGGTGGCGATGAACGGGGCCGCGGTCGCGCCGACGAGCACACCCAGCGTGTTGACCACCAGCCAGCACATCGAGAAGTAGGCGTTCATCTCGGTGCCGAGCTGCGCGACGACGATCAGGGGAACCAGTAGTGGCACGGTCACCCCGACGGCGTTGATGGCGTACGAACTGGCGAAGAACCCGAACAGCTCCCGGCGGGGTGGCAACTCCGCGGCACCGCCGCGCCGGGCGGTTTCGCGGCGGATCACCACGAACGCGATGATCGCCGTGATCACCGCCGCGGGCAGCACCCACGACCACACGATCGCCGCACCGGTGGCCACCGGGATCAGCGCCGCGACCACGATCAGTTTCGCCGTCGACTGCCCGATGTTCTTGGTCGCGATCATCCGGGCGCGGCTCAGGCCGATCAGTATCTGGTCCTGCAGCGCGTAGATGGCCAGCACCGCCACGAACGCCGGGAACAGCACGGCCTCAGGCCAATTCGGGAAGAGCACCGCTCGCGGACCCACCACGACGAACACCGTTCCGAAGAGCAGTGCCGTGCAGGCGACAAAGGTGATTCCCCGCCTTACCACCCGCTGGGTGTGTCCACCGGCCAGCGGGAGAAAGCGTTCGTAGAGGCTGCCCAGGCTGAAGTTGGCAAGGATGGCGATCAGCGTCGCCGAGGAGATGATCGCCGAGGCCCGCCCGACCTCGGCGGCGTCGTAGCCGCGGGCGGCCACTGTCCAGAACACGAAACCAAGTACGCCGGTGGCCGCACTCGACGTCATCACCGCAGCGATGTCGATGCCGAGACCAGGGGATTCGGTACGGCCAGTGGTCGGCTTCACAATGTTCCTAGCGCGAGAGGTTCGACGTGTCCGGCCCGCCGGGAGACAGAGGCCGAGGAAGATCCGGTGGCGGTGGTGCGCGCCGCGTTGACGGCGCGCCCGGATGACGATACTAAAGACCGGTAAGTTTGCTTAGGCTACCCAAAGTTGTGATGCTGGTCATAGTGGGCGGGGGAGCGCCCCAACGCTCGTTTTCATTCACTAAGGTAATTCTCAGTTACGGACATTCACCTCGCCCGCTGTCGGCTACCGGACCCGTAGTTCAGCCGCGAGAATTGATTTGCGAAAGCAACACAAGGAGTTTCAAGAATTGACCGAGATCGTTCCTGAGTCCGGCGTGCGCATCTCGGCACCTGTCAGCAAATTCTTGTGCCCGATCGAGACTCCACCCTCGTCTGGGGCGGTCCAACCCACCGTCACCGTCGTCCTGCCGACTCGCAACGAGGCGCGCAACCTCCCCTACGTCGCGAGACGCATGCCTGCGGTCGACGAGATCGTGGTCGTCGACGGCGGATCGTCGGACGGGACAACCGACGTGGCTCGCCGGTTGTGGCCGGACGCCACGATCATCGAGCAGACCCGCGCCGGCAAGGGAAACGCCCTGGCATGCGGGTTCCTGGCTGCTACCGGAGACATCATCGTCATGATCGACGGAGACGGTTCGACCGACCCTGCCGAGATCCCGCTGTTCGTCGAGGCGCTCGTCGGTGGAGCCGACCTCGCCAAGGGGAGCCGGTTCTCCCGTGGAGGGGGAAGTGACGACATCACCCATATCCGCAGGGTCGGCAACAAAGCCCTCAACTGGTTGGTCAACCGAGTGTTCGGCACCGAGTTCAGCGACCTGTGCTACGGCTACAACGCGTTCTGGCGTCGCAACCTCAACTGCCTGGAACTTCCGCCCACCGACATGCCCGAGCCGCAGTGGGGTGACGGCTTCGAGATCGAAACCGTGATCAACGTCCGGGCGGCACGCAGTGGCTGGCTGATCCACGAAGTGGGCAGCTTCGAGGGCAGGCGCCTCTACGGACGCAGCAATCTCAACGCGGTGACCGACGGACTTCGGGTCCTGCGCACCATCAACCGGGAGCGCCGCGAACTTCGCGCGGCGCGGGGCACGGCGGTCGCCGGCTGGTCGCGGTGAGTGCCCAGCCCCTGGCGTCGGAACTTCGCAGTTCGTCGGCGATTTCGCTCAGCGTGGTGATCTGTTGCTATTCCGCCGCCCGCCGTGCGCTACTGGACAGCGCCGTGGCCGCCGTGCTGGCCCAACTCGGGTCCGCAGATGAGCTCATCGTGGTCGTCGACGGGCATGTCGACAGTGATGCCGAGGGCTGTGTCGAGGGGCGCGCCGAGGGGGACGCCATGTACCGTGCTCTGGCCGCGGCATACACCGACCGGATGCAGTTGGTGAGAAACCGCTTCCGCCCTGGCCTCTCCGGTGCCAGGAACACCGGTCTGCAGCTGGCCACGCGGGAGATCATGGTCTTCCTCGACGACGATGCCGAGCTGGCACTTGGCGCCCTCGATGATGTGCGCGCAGCATTCACCGACCCGACGCTGACCGCGCTCGGCGGTGCGGTTCATCCGTCGTGGCCGTCGGGCCGTCCGCCGGTGTGGTTTCCCCCGGAATTCGGTTGGGTCGTCGGCTGTGACTACCGGGGACTGCCCCCTGACGGTGCAACTATCCGCAACCCGATCGGTGCGGCCATGGCGGTACGGCGGGCCGAACTTGCCGCCGTCGACGGGTTCAGCGATCGGCTCGGTCGGGTCGGCTCGCTGCCCGCGGGGTGTGAGGAGACGATGATGGGGATCCAGCTCGCCCGCCGAGATCCGCGGGCGCGCATCGTCCGCCGCACTCGATTCGCAGTGGCGCACACAGTGTCCGTAGACCGGATCACGGTGTCCTACTTTGTGCGGCGCTGCTTTCACGAGGGCCGCAGCAAGGCGGTGCTGAGCCGGCTCTGTGGTCGGGCAGCCGCGCTGGAAAGTGAGCGCACCTACGCCACCCGGACACTGCCAACCGGGGCGTGGCGAGCCCGCAGGCACCCGACCCGCGTGCTGGCCCTGATCGTCGGCCTGATGGTCACCGCGGCCGGATATCTCGCGGGTGCGTTTACGTATTTCGCTGGTGCGACGCCGCATCTCGCTGGTGCGTTAACGTATTTCGCTGGTGCGATGGAACATTTCCGGTCGAGGTCGGGCACACCATGACCAGGATCTCCGGATGGTTGACCGATGCGCGGGTCACGGCGTGGATGTCGTTGCTCCCGTTGGTGTTTTTCGCCACCGAGTGGGTGGTGGCCGCCACATGGCGAGGTCACTACGGGTATCGCGACGATCAACTGGGACCCCTGGGCATCGCGTTCTGCGGTCCGGCGGGGGACTGGCCGTGCAGTGAGCTCTACCGCGCCGTCAACGTCGGTCTGGTCGCAGCCGGACTCGCGGTTGCGTTCGTCGCGGCGAGCCTGCTCGCGCAACGGGTGGCGGGCCGAGGCCCGGCGACCCTGCTGCTGGTCGCGGGGCTGGGGCTGGCAACTTCCGGGGTGGTCACCCACCGGGTCGACTACTCGTGGAACCTCACCGCCATCGTCATCTTCATGACCCTCGGATCGGTCAGCGTCGTGTTCATCGCGTTGGAGACGCCGGCGAAGATGACGCTCGAGCGGCGCGGTCTCGCAGGCCTCTCAGGTGCCGTCAGCCTGGTCGGCTACGTCACCTACATGGGCGGGCATACCGTGTTCGGTTCCGGCGGTTCCCAGCGGATGGCGATCTACGGAATTCTCATCGGCGTCATCGCCCTCGGCACCGACGGATTCCGTTCGCGCACCGATCCGGACACCGGAATACCCGTTCCGGTCGGGGAGATGCGGTGATGCTGCGTGTCGTCGCACTGGCCTGCGTGATCGCGCTGGCGGGATGTTCGATGCCGGCGACCCTCGGGCACGCCGATCCGAGCGGCCCCCGCATCGTGTTCGCCGACGAGTTCGACGGGCCGGCCGGCGCCCGGCCGTCGTCGCAGTGGCGGCTGCAGACCGGCGGCGGTGGCTGGGGAAACAACGAGATGCAAACGTACACCGACAGCCCGGCCAACGTCGGCCTGGACGGTGCGGGCCATCTCGCGATCACCGCCCGCGGAGACTCGCTGGACCGGATCACCTCGGCCCGCATCACCACCCAGGCAAGCGTGGAGTTCACCACGGGTCGCGCGGAGGCGCGGATCATGCTGCCCGCGGGCGCGGGGCTGCATCCGGCCTTCTGGTTGCTCGGCGCCGACATCGACACCGTGGGATGGCCGGCTGCCGGTGAGATCGACGTCATCGAAACCCTCAATACGGCAGCTGAATTCCACACCGGCGTGCACCTCCCGCGCGCCGGCAGTCCGCGCGGCCAGCAGATCTCGGCGTCGGGACCGGTCCCGTTCCCACTGGCCGGCCAGTTCCGCACGTACTGGGTGGAGCGCAGCCCGGGACGCATCGTCACCGGTGTGGAGCAGACCACACTGTTCGTCGTCACTCCCGCGGACCTGGCACCGGAAAGTCGTTGGGTGTTCGACGCCCCGTTCTTCCTGTTGCTCAATCTCGCGGTAGGTGGAGATTGGCCGGGCCCCCCGGACGCCTCGACACCGAACCCCTCGACAATGCTGGTCGACTGGGTACGGGTGATCGCGCCATGACCCCGGTGGTCGATCCGGCGATGCCGACGCTGGGTCCGCCCACCTGGCCGCGTGCGCGCTGGGTCGGCATGATCGACGTCGAGGACTGGCGTCCCGACGGTGACGGCATGATCGAGTTCGTCGCCGGCGGCGCCGCCGGTTACCGCACGGCCCGCGTCCTTGTGCGGAATCGGTATGAGCCGGTCGGTTTCGTCGAGGTGCCGATCCACGGTGACCGGGTGCGCCTGAAAGTCCCGCCGGGCTCGGGTGACGATCAGCCAGCGACCGGCACCGCACTGCCGGTGGTGTCGGTGGTGCTCTGCACCAGGGACCGACCGGAGCAACTCGCCGATGCCCTGCAATCGGTTCTGGCCCTCGACTATCCGGACTTCGAGGTCGTGGTGGTCGACAATGCGCCGCGCACCGAGGAGACCGCCGAGTTGGTGCGGGGCGCGGGCGAGCAGCGGTTGCGATACGTGCGCGAACCGGTGCCCGGGCTGTCGGCCGCCCGGAACACCGGTCTGCGCGCGGCCCGCCATCAGCTGGTCGCCTACACCGACGACGACGTCGTCGTCGATGCTCGGTGGTTACGGGGTTTGGCGCGGGGATTCGAGCGCGCACCGCGGGTCTCCTGCGTATCCGGTCTGGTGCCCAGCGGCGAACTGCGCACCGCCGCGCAGGCGTACTTCGACCAGCGGGTCGCATGGGCTGCGTCTGTGCAGCCCCGGCTTTTCAGCATGGATCGGCCTCCCGCGGACCAGCCGTTGTTTCCATTCCAGGTCGGACGGTTCGGCACCGGCGCGAACTTCGCGGTGCGCCGGGACCGTCTGCTGGAACTGGGCGGTTTCGACGAAGCGCTCGGGGCGGGCACAGCGGCGCAGGGGGGAGAGGACCTCGACCTGTTCTTCCGGGTGCTCACCGCCGGTGATGCGCTCGCCACCGAGCCGGCGGCGATCGTGTGGCACCGGCACCGCAGCGACAACGAGGCGTTGCTCAAGCAGGCGCGCGGCTACGGACTAGGACTGGGAGCGTGGCTGACGAAGGTGGGCCTCGACGCGGGTCACCGCCGACTGGCCGCACAGGTGATCCGGCGCCGCTTCAGATCGTCCCTGCGGGCGGGCGCCGACTACGGCGCCATCATGACCTCACCCGGCCGGATGCCCGCAGGAATCGGTGATCAGGTGCCATCTTCGGTGGGGCGCACCGAAGTCCTGGCCGTGCTGGGCGGGCCGCGGGCGCTCTGGCAGGGACGGCGCCGACAGGTACGCGATTCCGCGACGGTCGGCCGCCGATGACGGCCACTCTCGAGCCCCGCATCGATCCGAGACCGCAACCGCCCGACGTACGGTTTGCGCCGAGGCGCATTCCGGTGATGCCGGTGCGGATGGCGGATCTGGCGGCTGTCGGTGCCGCGGCGGGCGCACTCGCGTTGACGGGCGTGCCCAGTGCCCTGCGTGCGGTCGCGCTGGTGGTGTTCATCGCCCTCGGACCGGGCGCAGCGGTGCTGACCTGGGTGCAGATTCCGGGGCGCGCAAAGCTTTCCACAGTTCCAGTGCTCGGGATGGCGATCACCACGCTGGTGGCGATCTCGGCGATGTGGTCCTATCGCTGGGATCCGCCGGGCATTCTGTGGGTGCAGGTGCTGTTGGTCGCGGGTAGCAGCGCCTATTGGTACCACCGGCACCGTACCTGTGTGCTGGACGCGGTCCGCCGATGGCGTCTGCGCGCGGTAGCGCCCGACCGCAGCATAGCCAGAAACCGCAGCGCAGCCAGAAACCGCAGCGTAGCCACAAACCGCAGCGCAGCCAGAAACTTTGTGCGGCGACATCTCTCGCTGATGTTGAGCGGGCTGGCGCTGGCCGTCTGGATTTCCGCGGTACCGGGCCTACCCGGTGTCGATGCCGGCTACTACGGATTGTTGTTCTCGGGCACCGGGCCCCTGCTGGCGGTCTGCATCGTGTTGTGCACCTGGGCGATGCTGATCGCCGTCTCAGACCGGCAGTTGGTGCCGGCCGTGGTGGCAGTGGCCGCGGCGATCGTGGTGTCCAGGGTCACCACTGTGGTGGCGACTGAAGTTCCGCTCTATGACTGGACCTACAAGCATCTCGCCGTTGTCGACTACATCATCGTCAACGGGCGGATCGCCCCGGACGGTACCGACATCTACGCGCAGTGGACCGCATTCTTCACCACCTGGGCGTGGTTCTGTGAGGTCACCGGGATCGCCCCGATGACCGTCGCGCACGTGTTCGCCCCGGCGATGCACATCCTGGTGGCGCTGACCGTCTACTGCGCGGCCCGCGTCCTGGGCCGGTCCCGGCGCACCGCGCTGACCGCCGTGTTCATCGCCGAGATCGTGAACTGGGTGGGCCAGGACTACTTCTCACCGCAGGCATGGTCGGTGGTGCTGGCGTTCGGCATGTTGGTTCTGCTGCTGGCATCGGCACGCAGCCGGCCCTGCGGTGTCCTCGCGATCGTGGTGTTCGCCGCCTCGGTGCCCACCCATCAGCTCACACCGTTCTGGGCGGTCGGTGCGGCCTGCCTGCTCTGCGTTTTCCGCAGAGCCCGTCCATGGTGGGTCGCGGTGGCGATGGTCTCGATCGCCGTCGCCTACCTGCTGCTCAATCTGGAAGCGGTACTTCCGTACGGGCTGCTGTCGGGCGGAAGCCCGCTGGACAACGCCAACAGCAACATCGTGAGTTCTGGATTGCCCGCCAAGGACTTCACCTCGGCGGTGGTCCGCGGTTTGTCGATCGTGGTGGTGCTGAGCGCCGTCGCCGCCGCGATCTGGTTGCGCAGGCGGCGGCGTCCGGTTCTCGCGCTCAGTGTCGTGGCCTTCAGCTCGTTCGGTCTGCTCCTGGGGCAGAGCTACGGCGGCGAGGCCATCTTCCGGGTGTATCTGTACTCGGTGCTCGGCTGCGCGATCCTGATCGCTCCCGCAGTGGTGGGTGCGCTCGACGGTGTCGGTGGGCAGGTGCGGCGCCGGCTGTCCACGTTGGTGGCGGTCGGGGCGATGACCTCGGCGGCGGTGGCGGGGCTGCACGGCTATGTCGCGTTGTGGCCGTTCATCTTCGAGACCCGAGATCAGGTCGAGGTGATGCAGTCGCTGACCTCCGATGCCGACGTCCGCACCCGGTTCGTGATGATGAGGTTGGGTGGGATGCCGTCTCGCCTGAACGCCGACTACGCCGAGTTGACGCTTTTCAACCCGTATTTCGACGAACCGGTGAGCTATGACCTGTGGGACGGTCGAGATCCCAGGTTGGCCGAACTGAAGGCGTCGTTCCCCACCGAGGATGACCTCAAGACGCTCAGCGACGACGTGACCAACGGCGTGTACATGGCCTATGTGATCTTCAGCGAGCAGTCCAACAAGGCGATCCGCTACTACGGCGACTTCCGTCCAGAGGCGGTCGGCATCGTGCAGGACGCGTTGCGGGCCTCGCCGAAGTGGACGGCCGTCTACGAACAGGGCGAGACGGTGGTGTTCCGCAGTGTCAACCCGTACTACGCCCCGGGTAACGACAACGTGGGGTAGCGGTCAGGCGCTGAGCAGTCGGTGCACCTGGTCCGGTACCGAGGTCAGGGCGGCGGCGATCTTCCCCGCGTCGAACACGGTGCTGTGGAACTCGGCGGTCAGCCACAACCCGCCTTCGACCGTGGCCGAGGTGACCGTGACTCCGCACGGACCGGCCGGATCACTGGCGACCAGGATCCGGGCCTCGGTGGGGTCGCTGAACGACCACGGCTGACGTGGCACCGAGCCGATGTGCGAATGCAGCAGGCGCAACCGCGGCTCACCGGGCATCCTCGATTCCGCGTGCCGACCCGAACGCAGACCGGCGCGGGTCTTGGCCGAACCGACCACCAGATTGGCGACCGGTCGTGCCATCCGGGCGGCGGCGGTCATCTCGGCCTGCAGCCCGCGCGGGCCGGTGTCGGGATCGAGGGTGAAATCCAGGCCGGCGGAGAACGACGCGAGGGTTCCGCTCCCGGTCGGCAGAAAGCGGCGGACGTCGAAAGGTGCGGTGACTTTCGGGTCGACGTCGAACCCGGCCGCGGAGAAGGCGGCAGCCAGGGCGCAGGTGTAGATCGCGAACATGTTGACCCCCGGCAGTGCGCAATCCCGCTGTCGCCGCAGCGTTTCTGCCGTCGCCGCGGAGATGTGGGCGACCCTGGTTGCCGGCGCCGGGACGAATGCGGGGCGGCCTGCAGGTCGGGGTGAGTCGGGTGCGGCCGCGTTGCGCCGGTGCTGCCGCCACAGCGGGATGAGGCGTTGCGGGCGCAGACCGATCGCGTGGAGCGCCGCGGTGGCCAGCGGCGACACCCTCTGTCGGTACGGGACCCACACCGCGTCGTCGCTGGGATCCACGCCACCGCACAGCACGGCGACCACCATGTCGAGCAGCGGCACCTCGCCGAGTCCGTGGCTGAAATCGATGGCGAGGTAGTCGCCGGCGGCCAGGATGCGGATGCCCTCTCCCGGGCATTCCCGCAGCGTGGCGAGCAGGTCGACAGGATCTGAGACCGGGCTGCGGGTGGTCGTGGACACCGCGTGTCGCAGCGACGCGGGCGAGTAGCGCCATCGGGTGGCGGCGGTGGACGGGACCAGGCCGATCCGGGCCTGAGGGCCCGCTTCGGCCATGGCGAGCAGGCGCGCGACGAGTGCGTCGGGCGTCGGGAGAGCCACCGGACCGAGGACCACTGCCGACCGTCGATGGCTGTGCTGCACATCGAGTGCCGCGACGCGGACGCTGTCGGTCCGCTCGCGGCGGCGGGTTCTGCCCATCGCCCGCAATAGTAGGTTCTCGGACATGGCGTGGACGCGAGGACCGGCGTGGTCCCCAGGACAGGCGTGGTGGACGGCCGCCGCCGTCGTGGCGGCCGGCTACGGCCTGTTCCTGATCGGCACCGCCGTTCGCTTACCCGCGGGCGCCGAGCTCACCGGTCAGTTCGGGCTTCAGCCGGCGGTGAAGGCGCTGGCCGCGGTGCTGCTCGCCGGCGCGGCGCTGACCCACCGCATCGACCGGGAGCGGCGCTGGCTGGTGGCGGCTCTGCTGTTCTCGGCCACCGGGGACTTCCTGCTGGCGATGCCGTGGTGGGAACCGTCGTTCGTACTCGGGCTGGCCGCGTTTCTGCTCGCCCACCTGTGTTTTCTGGCCGCGTTGTTGCCGCTGGCGGTCAGAACCCCGGGCCGGTCGGCCGCGGCGGCGGCCGTGCTGGTGGCCTGTGTCGGGCTGCTGATCTGGTTCTGGCCGCGGCTGCTCGAACAGGGCATGGCGGTGCCGGTCACGCTTTACATCGCAGTCCTCGGTGCGATGGTGTGCGCCGCGCTGCTGGCCGACCTGCCGACCCCGTGGACCGCGCTGGGTGCGGTGAGCTTCGCGGTGTCGGACGCGATGATCGGGGTGGACAGGTTCGTGCTGGGCTCGGAGGCGCTCGCGGTGCCGATCTGGTGGTTCTACGCCACGTCGTTGCTGTTGCTCACCGCGGGCCTGCTGTTCGGCCGGACGTCTGTGCCGTCTGCTACACCTGCGGCGTGACTACCACCCGGCACGCCGCCGAACACGAGCCTGTCGCGCGGGTGCTGCCGATGCTCACGGTGCCACACCTGGACCGCGAGTTCGATTACCTGGTGTCGGCCGAACAGTCCGACGACGCCCAGCCCGGGGTTCGGGTGCGGGTGCGCTTCCACGGCCGGCTCGTGGACGCCTTTGTGCTCGAACGCCGTTCGGACACCGATCACGTCGGCAAGCTGGGCTGGTTGGAGAAGGTGGTGTCGGCCGAGCGAGTGCTCACCCACGACGTGCGCCGGCTGGTCGACGCGGTGGCGGCCCGGTACGCCGGTACCCGCGCGGATGTGCTACGGCTGGCGGTGCCGCCCCGACATGCCAACGCCGAGAAGCGAACCCGTGATCCGTGCGTACCGCAGCCGGTCAATGCCGTGCAGGCCACCGGGTGGCAGGCCTACAGCGGGGGTGCGCAGTTCGTCGCGGCGTTGCGTGACGCCCGTGCTGCCCGGGCGGTGTGGCAGGCGCTGCCGGGTGAGTCCTGGCCCCGCCGGCTGGCCGAGGCGGCGGCCGTCACGGTCGGTTCCGGGCGCGGGGTGCTCGCCGTGGTCCCCGATCAGCGCGACGTCGACCGACTCTCCGCCGCGGCGGCCGAACATGTGGACGCGGCCAGCGTGGTGGCGTTGTCGGCCGGACTGGGCCCGGCCGAACGGTACCGGCGCTGGCTGTCGGTACTGCGGGGCGATGCGCGCGTGGTGATCGGAACGCGCAGTGCGGTCTTCGCGCCGGTGTCGGATCTGGGCCTGGTCGTGCTCTGGGATGACGGGGACGATTCGCTGGCTGAACCGCGGGCCCCATACCCACACGCCCGCGAGGTCGCCATGCTGCGCGCACACCAGTTGCGCTGCGCGGCGATGATCGGGGGATTCACCCGTACCGCCGAGGCGCAGGCGCTGGTCGACAGCGGGTGGGCCCACGACCTGACCGCGACCCGGCAGACCGTGCGGGCGCGGGCACCGCGGGTGATCGCGCTCGAGGACAGCGCCTATGCCCACGAACGCGACGCCGCGGCGCGTACCGCGCGGCTGCCGACGGTGGCACTCGACGCGGCACGCAAGGCGCTGGCCGGGGACACACCGGTCCTGGTGCAGGTGCCGCGCCGCGGCTACGTGCCGGCCCTGGCCTGCGCGCGGTGCCGCACCATCGCCCGATGCCGGCACTGCACCGGGCCGCTGTCGCTGCCCGGTCGGGAGGTCCCCGGTGCCGTCTGCCGATGGTGTGGACGGGAGGAGTTGGGCCTGCGCTGCGCCCGGTGTGGATCTGACACGGTGCGGGCCGTCGTCGTGGGCGCACGCCGAACCGCCGAGGAACTCGGCCGGGCATTTCCCGGCGTTCCGGTGGTGACCTCCGGCGGTGACGACGTGGTGGCTGCCGTTCCCGCGCGGGCCGCACTTGTGGTGGCAACCCCTGGTGTCGAGCCGACGCCCGCCGATGGCTACGGAGCCGCACTGCTGCTCGACAGCTGGGCGCTGCTGGGTCGCCAGGATCTGCGCGCCGCCGAGGACACGCTGCGTCGGTGGATGGCAGCGGCCGCCCTGGTCCGCAGCCGCGCCGACGGAGGCGTGGTCGCGGTCGTGGCGGAGTCCTCGATCCCTACCGTGCAGGCGCTGATCCGGTGGGATCCGGTGGGACACGCGCAATCCGAGCTGGCAGGCCGTACCGAGGTCGGACTACCGCCGGCGGTACACATGGCCGCCGTCGACGGTCCGCCACCCGCGGTCGATGCGCTGCTGGCGGCCGCCACATTGCCGGCCGGCGCCGACGTGCTGGGGCCGGTCGAGCTACCGCTGGGCGCCCGGCGGCCCGCCGGGCTGCCGACCGACGTCGCGGTGAGCAGGATGCTGGTCCGTGTTCCCCGCGACAGCGGGCTGGCGCTCGCCGCCGCACTGCGCCGGGCCACGGCAGTGCAGAGCGCCCGTCACGATCAGCAGCCGGTTCGCGTCCAGATCGACCCGTTGCACATAGGGTGATGCGCATGTCCGCCGGTCGGGTCGTCAAAGCGCTGATCCCGTTGATCTTGATCGCCGTCGGGGTGCTCTGGCCGGTGGCGTTCTACGGCGGCTCGGAGGCCACCGAGATCGACGACCCCGTCGTGATCGCGAACTATGACGTGGACATCGTCGTCGACGACGCCGGTCAGATGACCGCGGTCGAGACCCTCACCACGCTGTTTTACAGCACCGACCGGCACGGGATATTCCGGTACTGGGACGTCGTCAACCCCAACGATCCGCATCTACGCCAGCGCCCCGAGATCACTTCGGTGCTGTTGGACGGCCGCCCGGTGCCGTACCAGATGTTGTGGGAAGACGCGGGCAGGTTCCGGGTGGCCAAGATCGGGGATCCGGACCGGTATCTGAGCGACGGCACCCACGTGTTCGAGATCCGCTACACCATCCCGGGCGTGCTGGATCCGGGCGGGACCGGTGCCGACCGCCGGTTCGCCGGTTCGGTCGGAGACCCCGCAGCCCCGACACCGTCGGTCTTCTTCTGGAACGTGATCGCGCCCGCCTGGAACAACCGCATCGATCGCGCCGACATCACCGTCACCCTCCCCGGCGACGTCAGTGCCGCCCAGTGCTCGGTCGGCGCCGGCGTGGGCCGCGCGTGTGACGCATTGACCGTCGAGGGCAACCGGGTGCGTGTGAACGCCGAGTCACTGCCGCCGCGCACACCGGTGACGGTGCGTGCCGGGGTCGACGCACCGACGCCACCCAGAGCGTCCCTGCCATGGTCACAGCGCTGGGATCGGGTGCTGGGCGTGTCGATCGCACAGTTGATCTGGGTCGCCGGCCTGACCGTGTTCGCCGGTGTCGCCGCGCTGTTGTGGTTCCGCACCGTGCTGGAACGATCACCAGGATTTCCGCTGCAGTACGCGCCGCCACCGGGGCTGGGCCCGGTGCAGGCCGAGTACATCCGCACCGAATCGGTCCCCAAGAACGGGCTGACGGCCACCCTGTTCTATCTCGCCGAGCGCGACCTCGTCACGCTGCAGCAGGTCAACGACAAGCAGTGGAACATCAGGGGCATCGCCGAACCGCGGCAGTGGGCCGACGTCGACCCGGTGAGCATCGCGGTGGCGTCCCGACTGAAGGTGCGTCATCGTGGGTCGCAATTCGAGGCCAAGAAGACCGTCAAATCCGGCGAGCGACTCGACAAGGCCAAAACCGACATGACCAAGGCGGTCGAGAAGTGGGCCGTCGATTCGGGTCTGCTGGTCGCACGCAAGAAGGAACTGTGGCTGCGCGCGGCCAACGCGGCGGCGTTCATCCTGATGGTGTGCGGCTTCTTCCGCTGGGGGTTCCCGACCACCGTCTGGGCGCTGCCGTTCGCGGCGTTCTTCCTGTTCTCGGCCGGGTCGTGGCGGGATGGTGTCGGCACCCGGCGCACCGCGGCGGGACGCGAGTTGTGGTCCCGCGTCGGCGGATTCCACCGCATGCTGGCCACCGACTCGGCCGAGACCCGGTTCGACTTCTCGGCACGCAAAGACCGCTACATCGCCTATGTTCCGTTCGCCGTCGCGGCCGGGGTCGCGTCGCAATGGGCCAAGAAGTACGAGGCAGACACGGGTTCGGTTGCACCGCAACCGGATTGGTATGGAAGTTCGTCCACCTCGTCGTCCGGGTGGGGCATCGGCGGGGGTGGCGGAGGTGGTGCGGACTTCGACAGTTTCCAAACGGCGCTGTCGTCCTCGATCGGCGCCTACACCGCATCCCAGTCGTCCTCGTCGTCGGGCGGCAGCAGTAGCAGTAGCGGCGGCGGCGGTGGTGGCGGCGGCGGAGGAGGAGGGGGAGGATCGTGGTGAGGTTCCTGCTGATCGTCGTTCTGGTGCTCGCGGTAGCGGTGCTCATCGTATTCGTATTGGGCTACAACAGAATACGGTCGGCAGAGGTGCGGGTCGCCGAAGCGCTGTCGGGCATCGACGTCGAACTGACCCGGCGGGCGTCGCTGATTCCCAGCCTGGTGCACACCGTGCAGACCTTTGCCTCGCACGAGCGGGGGATCCTCGACCACGTCACCGACGCCAGGGCGGCGCTGACATCGGCGACCGGCGGCGCATCGGTCGCCGAACGCAGCGCCGCGGAGCGCGAACTGGACTCCGCGCTGGCCCCGCTGCTGGCGCTGGGGCAGAGCTATCCGCAGCTGAACTCGTCGAACAACTTCCTGGACCTGCAACGCAACCTCGCCGACACCGAGGACAAGCTGGCGTTCGCGCGGCAGTACTACAACGACGCCGTCGCCACACTGAACCGGCAGCTCACCACGATCCCGTGGATGTTCGTCGCGCCCCTGGCCGGGGTGGCCGAGAAGGAGTACTACCAGGCGCCCCGCTGAGGGGGGCGCTGCGCCTCCCTAGACTGGCGCGGTGCGTCTCGTCTTCGCCGGCACACCGGAACCCGCCCTGCCCGCACTGCAACGACTCATCGAATCGCCCCGGCACGAGGTGATCGCCGTGCTGACGCGCCCGGACGCGGCGGCCGGGCGCCGCGGTCGCCCGGCGCCATCGCCGGTGGCGGTTCGGGCGGCCGAGCACGGTATCCCGGTGCTCAAACCGGACCGGCCGAACTCCGACGAATTCGTCGCCGAGCTGGCCGCACTGTCCCCGGACTGCTGCGCGGTCGTCGCCTTCGGCGCATTGCTCGGCGACGCGCTGCTGAGGGTTCCGGCACACGGCTGGGTGAACCTGCACTTCTCGGTGCTGCCGGCGTGGCGGGGTGCGGCGCCGGTGCAGGCCGCCCTCGCCGCCGGGGACGAGGTGACCGGGGCGACGACGTTCCAGATCGAGCGCAGCCTCGATTCGGGGCCGGTGTTCGGGGTGGTCACCGAGACGATCCGACCCACCGACACCGCGGGGGACCTGCTGGAGCGGCTCTCGGTGTCGGGTGCGGGTCTGCTGGAAGCCACCATGGACGGCATCGCCGACGGTACCTTGACTGCGGTGCCGCAGCCGGCCGACGGTGTCAGCGTGGCTCCCAAGGTTTCCGCCGAGGATGCCCGGATCCGCTGGGAACTGCCCGCGCACGTCGTGGAGCGGCGGATCCGCGCCGTCACCCCGAACCCGGGCGCGTGGACCACGATCGGTATGCAGCGGATCAAGGTCGGTCCGTTGACGGTGGCCGGCGACGGACCCGAAGGTCTTGCGCCGGGAGAGATCCGGGCGGACAAAAAGCACGTGCACATCGGGACCGGTTCGGCGCCGGTGCGGCTCGGCACCGTGCAGCCGCCCGGCAAGAAACCGATGAACGCCGCGGACTGGGCCAGGGGCGCCCGACTCGACGAGAACGGCTGGGCCCGATGAAACGCACTCCACTGGACCCCGCCCGGCGGGCCGCCTTCGACGTGTTGCGCGCGGTCTCCGAACGGGACGCCTACGCCAACCTGGCGTTGCCGGCGATGCTGCGCGACCGCGGTATCACCGGCCGCGACGCGGCCTTCGCCACCGAGCTGACCTACGGCACGTGTCGCACCCGCGGGCTACTCGACGCGGTGATCGCCGCTGCCGCCGGGCGGCCGGTGGACCGGATCGACCCGGCGCTGCTCGATCTGTTACGGCTCGGCAGCTATCAGCTGCTGCGGACCCGGGTCGACGACCACGCTGCGGTGTCCACCACCGTCGATCAGGCCGGCATCGAATTTGATTCCGCCCGTGCGGGATTCGTCAACGGTGTGCTGCGCACCATCGCGCGCCGGGATGAGGCGTCCTGGATCGCCGAACTCGCCCCGCCCGCGGCGAGTGACCCGATCGGGCATCTGGCCTTCCAAACCGCACATCCGAGGTGGATCGCGCAGGCCTTCGCCGACGCACTGGGCGCCCGCGCCGGTGAACTCAAGGATGCGCTCACCGCCGACAACACCCGCCCGGAGGTTCATCTCGTGGCGCGGCCGGGCGCGCTGACCGCGGCCGACCTCGCCGCCCAGGTGGGCGGCACGGTGGGACGGTACTCACCCTTCGCGGTCTATCTGGGTGACGGTGACCCGGGACAGGTCGAGGCCGTCCGACAGGGCACCGCACTCGTGCAGGACGAGGGCAGCCAGCTGGTGGCCCGGGCTCTCACGCTGGCACCGCTGGTGGGTCCCGACGGCGGGAGGTGGCTGGACCTGTGCGCCGGGCCGGGAGGCAAGACCGCGCTGCTGGCCGCGCTCGGCGCACCCGGCGGCGCGACGGTCACCGCTGTGGAGCCGGCCCCCCGGCGTGCGGACCTGGTCGAGCAGAACACCGTCGGTCTGCCGGTGCAGGTGGTGCGGGTCGACGGTCGCAAACCGGGACTGGAACCGGGCTTCGACCGGGTTCTGGTCGACGCCCCGTGCACCGGATTGGGTGCGCTGCGTCGCCGGCCCGAGGCGCGCTGGCGCCGGCAGACCGGCGACGTTGCGCAGCTGGCGAAGCTGCAGCGCGAGCTGTTGGCCTCGGCGATCGGGCTGACCAGGCCGGGCGGTGTCGTGCTCTACGCGACGTGCTCACCGCACCTGGCCGAGACCGCAGGTGTGGTCGCCGACGCGCTGCGCCGGCATCCGGTGACCGCGCTGGACACCGGCGAGCTGTTCGCCCCCGCAGCCGATACCGGGGACGGTATGTCGGCGCAGTTGTGGCCGCATCGGCACGGCACCGATGCGATGTTCGCCGCCGCGCTACGGGTGGATCCAGGGCCGAGGTGAGCACCGATAGGCTGAGGTCATGTCTGGACCGCTCGCCCGAGATGCCGTGACCTCGCCGCTCATCGCGCCGTCGATCCTGGCCGCGGATTTCGCCCGGCTGGCCGAGGAGGCCGAAGCCGTGGAGGGCGCCGACTGGTTGCACGTCGACGTGATGGACAACCACTTCGTGCCGAACCTGACGCTCGGTCTCCCGGTGGTCGAATCCCTGCTCGGGGCCACCAGCATCCCGATGGACTGTCATCTGATGATCGAGCACCCGGAGCGGTGGGCGCCGCCCTACGCCGAGGCGGGGGCGTACAACGTGACGATTCACGCCGAAGCCACCGGCAACCCGGTCGCCGTGGCGCGGGATATCCGTGCCGCGGGCGCCAAGGCGGGCCTCGCGGTCAAACCGGGAACGCCGTTGGAGCCCTATCTGGAGATCCTGCGCGAGTTCGACACGTTGCTGGTGATGTCGGTCGAGCCCGGCTTCGGGGGGCAGAAGTTCATCGCCGAGGTGCTACCCAAGGTCGGCACCGCGCGGCGGTTGGTCGATGCCGGTGAGTTGACCATTCTGATCGAGATCGACGGCGGCATCAACGCCGACACCATCGAGGCCGCGGCCGAGGCCGGGGTGGATTGCTTCGTCGCCGGGTCGGCCGTCTACAGCGCCGACGATCCGGCGGCGGCCATCGAGTCCCTGCGCGCCCAGGCCGCCGCGGCATCCCGACACCTGAGGCTGTGAACCTCGACGCCGCGATGGCTGCGGCCATCGAGCAGTCCGACCGGGTCAAGGGCAGGACGTATCCGAATCCTCCTGTCGGAGCGGTGATCCTGGACCGTGACGGCGCGATCGCCGGGGTCGGCGCGACGGCTCCGCCGGGCGGGCCGCACGCCGAGGTGGTGGCACTGCGCCGAGCGGGGGAACGTGCGATCGGGGGGGTCGCGGTGGTCACCCTGGAGCCGTGCAACCACTTCGGCCGCACCCCACCGTGTGTCGACGCGCTCCTGGAGTCCGGGGTGGCCGAAGTCGCGTTCGGGGTCGCCGACCCGAATCCGGTCGCCGCCGGAGGTGCGGCGCGGCTGGCCGAATCCGGTGTGCGGGTCAGTGCCGGGGTGCTCTCGGCCGCTGTCGCCGGCGGCCCGTTGCGCGAGTGGCTGCACAAGCAACGCACCGGATTGCCGCATGTCACATGGAAGTTCGCGACGAGCGTGGACGGGCGCAGCGCCGCCGCCGACGGCAGCAGCCAATGGATCACCAGTGAGGCCGCGCGTGCCGATGTGCATCGCCGGCGGGCCGCCGCCGATGCCATCATCGTGGGCACCGGCACCGTCTTCGTCGACGACCCGGCGCTGACCGCGCGGCTGCCCGACGGCAGTCTGGCTGATCACCAGCCGTTGCGTGTGGTTGTGGGAGAGCGTGAGATCTCGCCGGACGCAACCGTTCTCAATGACGATTCGCGAACGATGGTGATCCGTACCCGCGATCCGCATGAGGTCATCAAGGCGTTGTCGGACCGTACCGATGTGCTCGTGGAGGGCGGACCGACGCTGGCGGGTGCGTTCCTACGGGCCGGGGTGATCGACCGGATCCTGGCCTACGTGGCACCGATTCTGCTCGGCGGCCCGATCACCGCCGTGGACGACGTCGGCGTGCTCAGCATCGCCCAGGCGCAGCGCTGGCGGTTCGACGGCGTGACGCCGGTAGGTCCGGACGTGCTGCTGAGCCTCACGCCGGTATAGCGACAAGCTGCGCCGTCATCCAATCGTTGTCCGCCGTTCACCTGCGGTTTGGGTGCTCGGTCTCACAACCACCGAGGCGCGCCACAGCCATGTCGCCGCACTGATGTCGGTAAACTGGAGCGGGAATTCGCGCTTTCACCGACGAGTTGCGCAGGGTGAGCACGAGCAAAGGATACGAGCATGACTGCACTGCAGGACTGGCTCAGTAGCAGCCCGGTCGACCCCCGCCACCTTCCCGGCGCGATCCGCGGCGCCTGGCGGGAACTGACCGGCGGGGACGCCCGGGACGACGACGAACCTCAGCTGATGGGCCCCGGACTCGAGCGCTGCTGAGCCTCGTCGGCGTTCTCCTCGGCCGGCGTTTCGGCGTGTTCGTCCTTGGCCGCGATCAGTAGGCCGAGCACCGCGCCCACCACGCAGACGATCGCGGTGATGGTGAAGATCTCCCCGTACTGCAGTACATAGGCCTCACGCACCCGGTTCGCCTCCGCGGTCAGCCGTTCGGCCAGCGAGTTACCGCCGGCCGAGGCGGGCAGCGAGGCGAGGTGCTGGTTGAAGCGGTACAGACCCCACGCCGACAGGGCGGCGAGGCCGATCAGCATGCCGATCATGCGGGCCACCACGACCGCAGCCGACGCGATGCCGTGCTGGGCGGCCGGCACCACCCGCAGTGTCGCCGAGGTCAACGGCCCGATCACCAGGCCCAGGCCCAGACCGGCGACCGCGAGGTCGGTGTCGAGTACAGGCAGGCTGATCACGCCGAGATCGTGCCGGGCCGCCAACAGATCGGCGGGCCACCGAGAGATCAACAGGTAGCCTCCCGCGGCGATGAGCAGGCCGGCGCCGGCCACCAGCCGGTCACCGATCCTGGTGGCCAGCCAACCGCCGAGCACCGCTCCGATGGGCAGCGCGATCAGGAAGCGCAGCAGCAGGAATGCGGCCTGGTTCTGGTCCTGCCCCAGTACCCCCTGACCGAACAGTTCCACGTTGACCAACGTCACCATCAGGGCCGCACCGGCGGCCAGCGATGCGCCCAATGCGGCCAGGAACGGCCGGAAGCGCACGCCGTGGGGGTCCAGCAGCCGGGTGCGGGCGAACTTCTCCCAGACGAAGAACGCCACCGCGGCGACGGCGGCCGCGATCAGGACGGGCGGACCCCAGCTGGGCAGGACCTCCCTGCCGTCGGGTCTGGGGTTGTAGAGCCCGATCACGGCCAGTCCGAGCGCGACGGCCAACAGCAGGCCGCCCACCACATCCACCTTCTGTGTGTCCTCGGTCGGTGACCGGCCGGGCAGGCTGAAGTGGATCATCACCATCGCGATCGCCGCCAGCGGCACGTTGACCCAGAACACCGCCTGCCAGTGGTTGAACAGCCAGACCAGCGATATGCCGTAGATGGGACCCAGCACGCTGCCGAGCTCCTGGGCCGCGCCGACCCCGCCGAGCACCGCCGCACGGTTGCGTGCGGCCCACAGGTCCGCCGCCAGGGCCAGGGTCACCGGCAGCAGCGCCCCACTGGCGATGCCCTGGATCACTCGCCCGACGACCAGGATCACCAGGTCCGTCGACAGCGCGGTGACCACCGAACCCAGCGCGAAACCGGTCAGGCTGATCTGGATCAGCAGTTTGCGGCCGAACCGGTCGGAGGCGCGGCCCAGGAGCGGCATGGCCGCGATGTAACCGAGCAGATAGCCGGTGATGATCGGCGTCACGCGCTGGATTTCGTTCACGCCGATACCGACGTCGCGCATGATGTCAACCATGATCGTGACCACGACGTAGGTGTCGAGCGCCCCGAGCACCACGGCAAGGCTGCCCGCGCTGATCGCGATCCGGCGGTTGGTCGCCGCCCGACCCGTCGCCGGTGCGACCGGCGCTGTGGCGGGTGTGCGGTGCATCACACCGCGGGTTTGTCGACGGTCACCGGCTCGCCCCACTGCGACAGGGTCATCGTCACGCTGTTGCCGGGGCTGGGTTCCAGTCGCACCTGCATCAACTCGCGCTCACCGTCCTCGGCGATCCACGCGGTGCCCGGAACCGGACCGGTGGCGCCGATCTGCGGTGCGATCTTGTTGACGGCGTCGGCGCTGACCTCACCGGTGACCCGGACGGTCTGCGTACCTTCGATCGTTTCACGGCCGTCGGAGCTGGGGTTGGAGAAGTTGGCGAGCACGTTGGCCAGACCGACATCGGGATTGAGGATCGCAGCGACGTCGTAGATGTCGGAGGCGGGCCCGAAATTGGACAGCGTGCCACCGGCGGTGATCGCGGCGTAGAGATCGCCGTCGGACACCACGAAATCCACGTCGTTGAGCCGCTGGCCCAGGAAGATGATGTTCGCGGTGCCCTTGGCGGCCACCGCGGGAGACTGCGTGAGATCGCCCTCCAGCGATTCCACGGGCAGTTCGGCGATCTGTCCCTGCACGCTCAGCATCAGGTGCGCACTGGTCTGCCCCTTGGTGGTCTCGCTGGATTCGCTCAGCAGGGTGGTGGCGTCGGGAAGTTCGGAGCCTGAACCGTCGGATGACGATCCGGAGCACCCTGCGGCGAGGGCGACGACGGCGAAAAGGGCGGCGAAGATCGCCAATAGGCGGGTCTGCATGCCTGCATCGTAGAGGGTCCGCCGGTGTCGACGCGCGCCCCGGTGCCCGGGAAGAACCGCAAACAGGCACTCTGAACTGCACTTTCGGCGCGTCGGGAGGTGTCGGTCCGGCATCGATCCGGCGCATCCCCGATCCGGCGGCGACGTCGTTTGCTGCCGGGACGCTTTAAGGTGGTCACCGTGTTCACCGGAATCGTCGAAGAGCTGGGTGAGGTCGTCGGCAAGGAGAACCTCGGTGACTCCGCCCGGCTGGTGATCCGCGGTCCGGTGGTGACTTCGGATGCCGGGCACGGCGATTCGATCGCGGTCAACGGTGTCTGCCTGACCGTGGTCGATGTGCTCGCCGACGGATCGTTCACCGCCGACGTCATGGACGAGACGTTGAATCGGTCGAGTCTGCGCGGCGTCGATATCGGCACGAAGGTGAACCTGGAGCGCGCCGCCGCGGTCAGCAGCAGGCTCGGTGGTCACATCGTGCAGGGCCACGTCGACGGTACCGGGCACATCATCTCCCGTGCTCCCTCCGAGCACTGGACGGTGGTCCGCATCGCGTTGCCCGCAGCGCTTGCGCGCTACGTGGTCCAGAAGGGCTCGATCACCGTTGACGGGGTTTCGCTGACGGTGTCGGCGCTGGGCCCCGACTGGTTCGAGGTGTCGTTGATTCCCACCACCCTGGGGATGACCACGCTGGGCCACGCCGACATCGGCGCGCATGTCAACCTGGAGGTCGACGTCATCGCCAAATACGTCGAGCGGTTGCTCGAACACAAGCTCGAACGCAAAGACGTTCCCGCCGGCGAATGACGGCAGCGGGCGGTCTGCGCGCCGCGGCCGCCGCCGGACCGGGGACCGACCGGACCGGCGGGCAATAACCGGCGCCACCCCGTGGTTCATACTGAAGAGCATTGACACGAGGTTCCGGCGGGGAACCGGCAAGGTGGTGAGGATGACCAGGCTGGATTCGGTCGAGCGGGCGGTGGCCGACATCGCCGCGGGCAAGGCCGTGGTCGTCATCGATGACGAGGACCGTGAGAACGAGGGCGACCTGATCTTCGCCGCCGAGAAGGCGACCCCTGAGTTGGTCGCGTTCATGGTCCGCTACACCTCGGGCTATCTGTGCGTACCGCTGGCCGGAGAGATCTGCGACCGGCTCGGCCTGCTACCGATGTACGCGGTCAACCAGGACAAGCACGGCACCGCATACACCGTCACGGTCGACGCCAAAAAAGGTGTCGGAACCGGCATCTCGGCAATGGACCGGGCCACGACGATGCGGCTGCTGGCCGACCCGGAAGCCGTCGCCGACGACTTCGCCAAACCCGGTCACGTGGTACCGCTGCGCGCCAAGGACGGCGGCGTGCTGCGCCGTCCCGGCCATACCGAAGCCGCCGTCGACCTGGCCCGGCTGGCCGGACTGCAACCGGCCGGCGCGATCTGCGAGATCGTCAGCCAGAAGGACGAGGGGGCGATGGCGCAGACCGATGAACTGCGGATCTTCGCCGACGAACACGACCTCGCCCTGATCTCGATCGCCGACCTGATCGAGTGGCGGCGCAAGCACGAGAAGCACATTGCGCGGGTGGCCGAGGCCCGCATCCCGACTCGCCACGGCGAGTTCCGCGCGGTCGGTTACACCAGTATCTACGAGGACGTCGAGCACGTGGCCCTGGTCAAGGGCGAGATCGCGGGGCCCAACAGCGACGGGCACGACGTGCTGGTTCGGGTGCACTCGGAGTGCCTCACCGGCGATGTGTTCGGATCCCGGCGATGTGACTGCGGTCCGCAGCTGGACGCGGCGCTGGCGATGGTGGCCCGGGAAGGCCGCGGTGTGGTGCTCTACATGCGCGGACATGAGGGCCGCGGCATCGGCCTGATGCACAAGCTGCAGGCCTATCAGCTGCAGGATGCCGGCGACGACACCGTCGATGCCAATCTCAAGCTCGGTCTGCCGGCCGACGCGCGCGACTATGGCACCGGGGCGCAGATCCTCGTCGATCTGGGTGTGCGGTCGATGCGCTTGTTGACCAACAACCCGGCCAAGCGGGTCGGACTGGACGGCTACGGGCTGAACATCATCGAGCGCGTGCCGCTGCCGGTTCGGGCGAACGCGGAGAACATCCGCTACCTGATGACCAAGCGCGACCGGATGGGGCATGACCTGGTCGGGCTGGAGGACTTCGACGAGGCCGTGCCCGGCGAGTTCGGCGGTGCGGTGTGAGTCCGGCTGCCGGGGTGCCCGACCTCCCCGCCCTCGACGCCGAAGGGCTGAAGCTCGGCATCGTCGCCAGCACCTGGCACGAGACCATCTGCGACGCCTTGCTCGAGGGCGCCCGCCGGGTGGCCGCAGCCGCGGGCATCCCGGACCCCACCGTGGTGCGGGTGCTCGGCGCCATCGAGATCCCGGTCGTCGCGCAGGAGCTGGCCCGCGACCACGATGCCGTGGTGGCGCTGGGGGTCGTGATCCGCGGTGAGACACCCCATTTCGATTATGTCTGCGACGCCGTGACGCAGGGCCTGACCCGGGTGTCGCTGGACGCGTCCAGGCCGATCGCCAACGGTGTGCTCACCACCAACACCGAGCATCAGGCACTGGACCGGGCAGGTTTGCCCGACTCTGCCGAGGACAAGGGCGCCCAGGCCGCTGCCGCGGCGCTGTCGACGGCGCTGACCTTGCGTCAGTTGAGATCCGGTTCATGAACGATGGGCAGAAGGGCCGCTGGGACCTCGTGGTCAAGCCGCACCTGACGCCGTACTTCGCCTACGGCGCGGCGGCGCTGATCGTGGCTGCGCACGTGATCGTCGGCGCCTTGCTCAAGGTGGGGTCCACGGGTGTGGTCTTCCGCACCTGGGACCAGGTCGCCATCGCGATGGTCGGCGTCGTGATCGGGGGCTTCGTGTCGCTGTTCGCCCGGCCCCGGCTACGCATCGGCGCCTCGGGCGTGGCGGTGCGAAACCTGTTCGGCTACCGGCTTTTTCCGTGGGATCAGGTGGTCGACGTCTCGTTCCATCGCGGCGCGAGGTGGGCCCGACTGGACCTGCCCGATGACGAATACGTCCCGGTGATGGCGATCCAGGCGGTGGACAAGGGGCGCGCGGTCGAGTCGATGGATCAGGTGCGGGCCCTGCTGCGGCGCTATCAGCGCGACGTCGGCGCATCCCGGCGGTGAACCGAGCCGTGCGCGGCTGACGGACACCCGGTCCGCCGGCGGCCGATACCAGGCCGGCGGCAGGTGCCGCCGCCCCGGGAGTGCGCAGGCGCGTCGGAGCTCGGCAGTAACCTGGGACCCGTGCCCGATCCAGCGACGTACCGACCCGCGCCCGGGTCGATCCCCGTCGAACCGGGTGTCTATCGATTCCGTGACCCGCACCGGCGGGTCATCTATGTCGGGAAAGCCAAGAGCCTGCGCTCTCGGCTCAACTCGTACTTCGCCGACGTCGCGGGTCTGGCGCCCAGGACGCGGCAGATGGTCACCACCGCCGCCAGCGTCGAGTGGACCGTGGTCAGCACCGAAGTCGAGGCGCTGCAACTTGAGTACAACTGGATCAAGGAGTTCGATCCGCGGTTCAACATCCGCTACCGCGACGACAAGTCCTATCCTGTGCTTGCGGTCACCCTCAACGAGGAGTACCCGCGGTTGAAGGTGTACCGCGGTCCACGTCGCAAAGGGGTGCGCTACTTCGGTCCCTACTCGCACGCCTGGGCCATCCGCGAGACCCTCGACCTGCTGACCCGGGTGTTCCCGGCCCGTACCTGCTCCAACGGAGTGTTCAAGCGACACAATCAGATTGACCGTCCTTGTCTGCTGGGCTACATCGACAAGTGTGCGGCACCGTGCGTCGGACGGGTCAGTGCCGACGAGCACCGGCGCATCGTGTCGGACTTCTGCGACTTTTTGGCCGGCAAGACCGACCGGCTGATCCGTGAGATGGAACAGCAGATGACAGCCGCGGCCGAACAGCTGGACTTCGAGCGGGCCGCACGGCTGCGCGACAACATCGGCGCCATGCGCCGGGCGATGGAGAAGCAGACCGTGGTGTTCGGCGACGGCACCGATGCCGACGTCGTGGCCTTCGCCGACGACGAGCTCGAAGCTGCGGTCCAGGTGTTCCACGTCCGCGGCGGCCGGGTCCGCGGACAGCGTGGCTGGATCATCGAGAAGTCCGGTGAGCCCGGCGAATCCACGCTCGAGTACCTCGTCGAGCAGTTCCTCACCCAGTTTTACGGAGATCAGGCCGAACTCGGCGGTGCCAGTGACGGAGGCGGCGACGAGGCGACCAATCCCGTCCCCAAGCAGGTCCTCGTCCCGGTGCTTCCCGAGACTGCGCACGAGCTGGAGACCTGGTTGTCGCAGCTGCGCGGGTCCCGGGTTCTGCTGCGCGTGCCCCAGCGCGGGGACAAGCGCGCGCTGGCCGAGACCGTGAAACGCAACGCCGAAGGTGCGCTCAACCAGCACAAGCTGAAGCGGGCCGGCGACTTCACCGCGAGAAGTGCTGCGCTGCAGAGTATTCAGGATACCCTCGGGCTCGCCGACGCTCCGCTGCGAATCGAGTGCATCGACATCAGTCACGTGCAGGGCACCGATGTGGTCGCGTCGCTGGTGGTTTTCGAAGACGGGCTGCCCCGCAAATCCGACTACCGGCACTTCGCGATCCGGGAGGCAGCCGGGGACGGCAGGTCCGACGACGTGGCGTCGATCGCCGAGGTGACGCGGCGCAGGTTCTACCGTCACCTGCGCGACGCCCACGAACCCGGCGAGATGGCGGCTCACACCGATGTCACCTCCGGGGCGGCTCCGGAAGGCAGACCGCGCAGATTCGCCTACCCGCCCAATCTGTTCGTCGTCGACGGCGGCGCTCCGCAGGTCAACGCCGCCCAGGCCGTCCTCGACGAGTTGGGCATTTCCGACGTCGCGGTCATCGGACTGGCGAAGCGACTCGAAGAGGTGTGGGTTCCGTCGGAGCCCGATCCGGTCATCTTCCCGCGCAACAGCGACGGGTTGTACCTGTTGCAGCGGGTCCGTGACGAAGCGCACCGCTTCGCGATCTCGTACCACCGCAGCAAGCGGTCCAAGCGCATGACCGCATCGGCGCTTGATTCGGTGCGCGGTCTCGGGGAGCATCGCCGCAAGGCCTTGGTGACGCATTTCGGGTCACTGGCCCGGCTCCGACAGGCTGACATCGACGAGATCACCGCGGTGCCGGGGATCGGCGCGGCGACCGCGCGCGCCGTGCTGGAAGCACTCGGAGTCGACACGGCAGCCGATCCCGGAGACGATTCCGGAGACGAGGCTGTCGCCGAGGCCGTGGCAGCGCGCAGACCACCAGATTCCATGGCCGACGCCGCGGCCGATTCCGACGCGGTGACCACGGATATCGGCAATGATCAGAGCAGGGTATCGGGATGACAGAACAGGGCATGCACGAGAAGCTGCGCGGGGGAGCCGGCGACGCCGGCGATGACGTGGGTCTTGAGGCTTCAGCGGACGACACCAGGGCGGCCGACACCACCGCGGACGACACCACCGCGGCCGACACCACAGCGGACGACACCAGTGCGGCCGACACCAGCGCTGGCGATGCCGGCGCGGCCAACGAGAGTGGAATAGACGTCGTCCTGGTGACCGGTCTTTCGGGCGCCGGGCGCGGGACGGCAGCCAAGGTGCTCGAAGATCTCGGCTGGTATGTGGCCGACAACCTGCCCCCTGAGCTGATCGCGCGGATGGTGGACCTCGGGCTGGCTGCGGGCTCGCGGATCACCCAGCTCGCCGTGGTCATGGACGTCCGCTCGCGCGGCTTCACCGGTGATCTGGACTGGGTGCGCACCGAGTTGGGTACCCGCGACATCGTGCCGCGGGTGGTGTTCCTGGAAGCTTCCGACGACATCCTGGTGCGCCGGTACGAGCAGAACCGCCGCAGCCATCCGCTGCAGGGCGATCAGACTCTGGCCGAGGGCATCGCCGCCGAACGCGCGATGCTGGCACCGGTGCGGGCTTCGGCGGACCTGGTGATCGACACCTCCTCGCTGTCGGTGCATGCGCTGCGCGACAGCATCGAACGGGCGTTCGCCGCCGAGACCGTGGCACACATCAACGTGACCGTCGAGTCGTTCGGGTACAAGTACGGGTTGCCGATGGACGCCGACACGGTGATGGACGTGCGGTTCCTGCCCAATCCGCACTGGGTGGACAACCTGCGGCCGCACACGGGTCAGCACCACGAGGTGCGCGACTACGTGCTCGGCCAACCCGGCGCGGTCGAGTTCCTCGACTCCTACCATCAGTTGTTGGACGTGGTGATCGACGGGTACCGACGGGAGGGGAAGCGCTACATGACCGTTGCCATCGGCTGCACAGGTGGCAAGCACCGCAGCGTCGCAATGGCCGAAGCGCTCGCCGAACGTCTTCAGGATGCCGACCTGACGGTGCGCGTGTTGCATCGTGACCTGGGGCGCGAATGAATGAGTGCGCGCGCGAGGAGGACAGATGAGCCCACGCATCGTCGCGCTCGGCGGCGGGCACGGTCTGTACGCGACCCTGTCGGCGGCGCGCCGGCTCACCCCGCACGTGACCGCGGTGGTCACCGTCGCCGACGACGGCGGATCGTCGGGTCGGCTGCGCGGCGAACTCGACGTGGTGCCGCCCGGTGATCTGCGAATGGCATTGGCCGCGTTGGCTTCCGACAGTCCGCATGGCCGGCTGTGGGCGACCATCATCCAACATCGCTTCGGCGGCAGCGGGGCGTTGGCCGGCCACCCGATCGGCAATCTGATCCTCGCCGGCCTCAACGAGGTGCTCGCCGATCCGGTGGCTGCTCTCGACGAGCTCGGACGCATTCTCGGCGTCAAGGGCCGGGTGCTGCCGATGTGCCCGGTCGGTCTCGGCATCGAGGCCGACGTGGTCGGATTGGAGTCCGACCCGCGGGTCAGCCGGGCGATCCGAGGGCAGGTCGCGATCGCCACGACCGTGGGGAAGGTTCGCCGGGTGCGGCTGTTGCCGGCCGATCCGCCGGCCACCCATCAGGCCGTCGACGCGATCATGAACGCCGATCTGGTGGTCCTCGGCCCTGGGTCGTGGTTCACCAGCGTGATCCCCCACGTTCTGGTGCCCCAACTGGTCGCGGCGCTGCAGGCCACCACCGCACGGCGTGCGCTGGTGCTGAATCTGGTGGCCGAGCCGGGGGAGACGGCCGGCTTCTCGGTCGAGCGTCATATCCACGTGCTGGCACAGCATGCGCCGGGATTCACCGTGCATGACATCATCGTCGACTCGGCCCGGGTGCCCAGTGAGCGTGAGCGCGAACAGCTGCGCCGCACCGCCACCATCCTCGACGCCGACGTGGAGTTTGCTGACGTATCCAGACCTGGTACACCTTTACATGACCCGGCGAGGCTGGCCGCGGCGTTGGAGGGGGTTCGCAAGCGCGGTATGGCGCCCGACGGCACGAAGCAGGGCTTTTCGCAGCCGACCGTGCCCACCCCGACAGTGAACGGACCGAGAGGTGACGACCCGTGGCGATGACAGCCGAGGTCAAGGATGAGCTCAGCCGGTTGGTGGTCAACTCGGTGAGCGCGCGTCGCGCCGAGGTGGCCTCGCTTTTGCGTTTCGCCGGCGGGCTGCACATCGTGTCCGGCCGGGTCGTGGTGGAAGCGGAGGTCGATCTGGGCATCATCGCGCGCCGGCTGCGTAAGGACATCTACGACCTGTACGGCTACAACGCGGTGGTCCATGTTCTGTCGGCCAGCGGCATCCGCAAGAGCACGCGCTACGTGGTCCGGGTGGCCAAGGACGGTGAAGCCTTGGCGCGGCAGACCGGGCTACTCGACCTGCGTGGACGGCCGGTGCGAGGACTGCCTGCACAGGTGGTCGGTGGAAGCGTCGCGGATGCCGAAGCCGCCTGGCGCGGAGCGTTTTTGGCCCACGGATCGCTCACCGAGCCGGGTCGTTCCTCGGCGCTTGAGGTGAGCTGCCCGGGGCCGGAGGCGGCGCTGGCGCTGGTCGGGGCGGCCCGTCGGCTCGGCGTGAGCGCCAAAGCCCGGGAAGTGCGCGGCAGTGACCGCGTCGTGGTCCGCGACGGTGAGGCCATCGGTGCCTTGCTCACCCGGATGGGCGCCCAGGACACCCGGTTGACATGGGAAGAGCGTCGGATGCGACGTGAAGTGCGCGCCACCGCCAACCGGCTCGCCAACTTCGACGACGCCAATCTGCGGCGTTCGGCGCGTGCCGCCGTCGCCGCGGCCGCCCGGGTGGAACGCGCACTGGAGATCCTGGGCGACACCGTGCCCGACCACCTCGCCGCCGCAGGCAGTCTGCGCGTCGCGCACCGGCAGGCTTCCCTGGAGGAGCTCGGTCGGCTCGCCGACCCGCCCATGACCAAAGACGCTGTGGCCGGCCGCATCCGGCGCCTGCTCTCGATGGCCGATCGCAAGGCCAAACTGGACGGCATCCCGGACACCGAGTCGGCCGTCACCCCGGACCTGCTCGAAGACGCCTGATCGGGGGCCGCGGGTTTCAGCCGGCAGCGTATCGAGCGCCGTGCGGTTGTCACCCGGACGGTCATGGACCGAGGACGCCTTCTATACCGTGGTCGGCATGAGTGTTCTACGGGTCGGGGTGGCCTATCCGGACCCGCCCTTCACTGCGATGCCCGGGCAGACGGGGCTGGACATCGACGTGATGACGGCACTCGCGGACGCCCTCTCCGAGGACGTCGAGTTCGTTCCCTACGACGGGGCGGACTTCGAGGGGATCTTCGACCGACTCGCCGCCGGCGACTACGACTGCGTGATCGCCGGAATAACGGTGACCCCGGAACGGGAACGCAAGGCGGCCTTCCTGCCGCCCTACCTGATCTCCGGGCAGGCGCTGGCGGTCGACACCGCCCGCCTGCCTGAGGTCCGGTCGGTCGACGATCTGGCGGGTCGCACGATAGGGGTGCAGCGCGGCACCACCGGTGAGCCGGTCGCCGAGGAGTTGGTCGGTGCCGGCAAGGCTGCGCGTGTCCGGGTCTACGACTACGGGGCGGTGACGACGGCGATCGCCGATCTGCTCACCGGTGGCTGCGACGCAGTCCTGACACTGGCGCCGGTGCTCACCGAACTCGTCCGGCAGGTGCCCGGAGTCGAGGTGGTGCAGCGGGGCCTGTCGGTGGAGGACATCGCCATCGCGGTGAACCCCGCCGACCAGCAGCTGCTGGCGCGACTTCAGGTCGCCCAAGCCGAACTGGAGGAGGACGGCACACTGCAGCGGATCCGCCGAGGATGGCTGGGCAGCCCGTATGTCGACCAGAGTCTGGGAATGCTCTGACATCGCCCCAGGGGCGACCGCGCGCAGCGGTGCGGTGAACCACTAGGCTGATTGCCGAGCAGTCGACGGCGCAGTTCAACGATCGAGCAGTTCAAGGAATGCAGAGGAGAGACACGTGACGATCCGGGTAGGCGTGAACGGCTTCGGTCGTATCGGGCGCAACTTCTTCCGCGCACTGGATGCGCAGAAGGCCGAAGGCAAGAACACCGACATCGAGATCATCGCGGTCAATGACCTCACCGACAACGCCGCTCTGGCGCACCTGCTGAAGTTCGACTCGATCCTGGGCCGGCTGCCCTACGACGTCAGCCTCGAAGGCGAGGACACCATCGTCGTCGGCGACACCAAGATCAAGGCCCTCGAAGTCAAGGAAGGCCCAGCCGCCCTGCCTTGGGGCGACCTCGGCGTCGACGTCGTGGTCGAGTCCACCGGCATCTTCACCAAGCGCGACAAGGCCCAGGGTCACCTCGACGCCGGCGCCAAGAAGGTCATCATCTCCGCGCCGGCCACCGACGAGGACATCACGATCGTGCTCGGCGTCAACGACGACAAGTACGACGGCAGCCAGAACATCATCTCCAACGCGTCGTGCACCACGAACTGCCTCGGCCCGCTGGCCAAGGTGATCAACGACGAGTTCGGCATCGTCAAGGGTCTGATGACGACGATCCACGCGTACACCCAGGACCAGAACCTGCAGGACGGCCCGCACAAGGATCTGCGCCGCGCCCGTGCCGCCGCCATCAACATCGTGCCGACCTCCACCGGCGCCGCCAAAGCCATCGGGCTGGTGCTGCCCGAACTCAAGGGCAAGCTCGACGGCTACGCGCTGCGGGTACCGATCCCCACCGGGTCGGTCACCGATCTGACCGCCGAGCTGGGCAAGTCGGCGACCGTCGATGAGATCAACGCCGCCATGAAGGCTGCCGCCGACGGGCCGCTGAAGGGCATCCTCAAGTACTACGACGCACCGATCGTGTCCAGCGACATCGTCACCGATCCGCATAGCTCGCTCTACGATGCGGGCCTGACCAAGGTCATCGACAACCAGGCCAAGGTGGTCTCCTGGTATGACAACGAGTGGGGCTACTCCAACCGTCTGGTCGACCTGGTCGGCCTGGTCGGCAAGTCGCTGTAGACCGCGGCCGGCGCGAAGCGACGGGAGAACAACAGCGCGATGGGCATCAAGTCACTCGACGATCTTCTCGCCGAAGGGGTGACGGGGCGGGGCGTGTTGGTGCGCTCGGACCTGAACGTCCCCCTCGACGGTGAGACCATCACCGATCCCGGGCGCATCATCGCCTCGGTGCCGACCCTGAAGGCGTTGAGCGACGCCGGCGCCAAGGTTGTCGTCACCGCCCACCTCGGCAGGCCCAAGGGCGAGCCGGACCCCAAGTTCTCCCTGGCTCCGGTCGCCGCGGCGCTGGGCGAGAAGCTCGGCCGGCACGTGCAGCTGGCCGGCGATGTGGTCGGCAGCGACGCGCTGGCCCGCTCGGAGGGCTTGACCGACGGCGACATCCTGCTGTTGGAGAACATCCGCTTCGACCCGCGCGAGACCAGCAAGGACGACGCCGAGCGACTCGGTCTGGCTCGCGCGCTGGTCGAGCTCGTCGGCGATGACGGGGCGTTCGTGTCCGACGGATTCGGGGTGGTGCATCGCAAACAGGCGTCGGTCTACGACGTCGCGACCCTGCTGCCGCACTACGCGGGCCGGCTGGTCGACACCGAGGTCAAGGTGCTCGCACAGCTGACCGAATCCACCGAGCGTCCCTACGCCGTGGTGCTGGGCGGGTCGAAGGTGTCCGACAAGCTGGCCGTGATCGAGAACTTGGCCACCAAGGCCGACAGCCTGGTCATCGGCGGTGGCATGTGCTTCACTTTCCTTGCCGCGCAAGGGCTTTCCGTGGGCAGCTCGTTGCTCGAGGAAAGTATGATCGACACCTGCCGCAAGCTGCTCAACGACTACGGCGACGTGCTGCACCTGCCGGTCGACATCGTGGTCGCCGAGAAGTTCTCGGCCGACTCGCCGGCCGAGACCGTCGCCGCAGACAAGATCCCGGACGCCAAGATGGGCCTCGACATCGGACCGGAATCGGTCAAGCGGTTCACCGCATTGCTGTCCAACGCCAAGACCATCTTCTGGAACGGCCCGATGGGGGTGTTCGAGTTCCCGGCGTTCGCCGCCGGCACCAAGGGAGTGGCCGAGGCCATCATCGGCGCCACCGGCAAGGGCGCGTTCAGCGTCGTCGGCGGCGGGGACTCGGCCGCCGCGGTGCGGCAGCTCGGACTGCCCGAGGACGGTTTCTCCCATATTTCCACCGGCGGCGGTGCGTCGCTGGAATACCTTGAGGGCAAAGAGCTGCCCGGTATCAAGATCCTGTCGTCCTGAACGAGGAGACCTACGTGTCGCGTACGCCGTTGATCGCCGGCAACTGGAAGATGAACCTGAACCACTTCGAGGCGATTGCGCTGGTACAGAAGATCGCATTCTCGTTGCCGGACAAGTACTTCGACAAGGTCGATGTGACCGTCATCCCGCCGTTCACCGATCTGCGCAGTGTGCAGACCCTGGTCGACGGTGACAAGCTGCGGCTGACCTACGGTGCCCAGGACGTGTCCCGCCACGACTCCGGCGCCTATACCGGCGAGATCAGCGGTGCGTTCCTGGCCAAACTGGGCTGCACGTTCGCCGTCGTCGGCCACTCCGAGCGGCGTACCTACCACCATGAGGACGACGCTCTGGTCGCGGCCAAGGCCGCGGCAGCGTTCAAGCACGGGCTCACGCCGATCATCTGCATCGGGGAGCACCTCGACGTCCGTGAGGCCGGCAACCACGTCGAGTACAACGTCAACCAGCTGCGCGGCTCCCTGGCGGGGTTGTCGGCCGAGCAGATCGGCCGGGCGGTCATCGCCTACGAGCCGGTGTGGGCGATCGGCACCGGCCGGGTGGCCAGTGCCGCGGATGCGCAGGAAGTATGCAAGGCCATCCGGGAGGAACTCGGCAACCTGGCCTCACCGGAGCTCGCCGCCGGGGTGCGGGTGCTCTACGGTGGTTCGGTGAACGCCAAGAACGTCGGCGAGATCGTCGGCCAACCCGATGTCGACGGCGCCCTGGTGGGTGGTGCGTCGCTGGATGCCGAGCAGTTCGCGACGCTGTCGGCGATCGCCGCGGGCGGACCGCTGCCGTAGCCACCGGCTTCCTTCGGTAAACTCACCCCCATGCAAACCGCCCTGCAGATCATCCTGGTCGTGACCAGCGTGTTGGTCGTCCTCCTGGTTCTGCTGCATCGTGCCAAGGGCGGCGGTCTGTCCAGCCTGTTCGGTGGCGGGGTGCAGTCCAGCCTGTCCGGCTCCACCGTGGTGGAGAAGAACCTCGACCGGTTGACCCTGTTCGTCACCGGGATCTGGGTCGTCTGCATCGTCGGCATGGCGTTGCAGATCAAGTACGGCTGACCTGAGGATCCGCCCGACCACCTGACGATCCGCCCGACCGCATGACCCGCCTCGGTCTGCGGCCACCTCGGGCAGCGGAGATAATCTATCGATGCCCCAGACTTCCGATGCGCCCGACAGCATGCTCGAACCCATCGGCTCGGTGCATCGCACCCAGGTGGGCCGGGAAGCCAGCGAGCCGATGCGCGAGGACATCCGGCTGCTGGGAGCGATTCTCGGCGACACGGTCCGCGAACAGAACGGCGACGACGTCTTCGATCTCGTCGAGCGCGCCCGGGTGGAGGCGTTCCGGGTGCGGCGCTCCGAGATCGACCGTGCCGACATGGCCAAGCTGTTCGACGGTGTGGACGTCGAACTCGCGATTCCGGTGATCCGGGCGTTCACCCACTTCGCCCTGCTCGCCAACGTCGCCGAGGACATCCACCGGGAACGCCGCCGCGCCGTGCACGAGGCCGCCGGTGAACCCCCGCAGGACAGCAGCCTTGCGGCCACCTATCTCAAGCTCGACGGCGCCGCACTGGATGCCGCCGACGTCGCCGAAGCGCTGGTGGGGGCGGTGGTGTCCCCGGTCATCACCGCGCACCCCACCGAGACCAGGCGCCGCACCGTATTCGACACCCAGCACCGCATCACCGAGCTGATGAGGCTGCGGCTGCACGGTCACAACACCACCGCAGACGGCGGCGACATCGACCGCGAGTTGCGCCGTCACATCCTCACGTTGTGGCAGACCGCGCTGATCCGGTTGTCTCGGTTGAAGATCCAGGACGAGATCGAGACCGGTCTGCGCTACTACGCGGCGGCGTTCCTGGAGGTCATCCCGCAGGTCAACGCCGAGGTGCGCTCGGCGCTGCAGGCGCGGTGGCCGGATGCCGGCATCCTCGACGATCCGATCCTGCGACCCGGCTCCTGGATCGGTGGCGACCGCGACGGCAATCCGAATGTCACCGCCGAGGTGGTCCGGCTGGCGACCGGCAGCGCGGCGTACACCGCGTTCGCGCACTACTTCGCCGAGCTCACCGCACTCGAGCAGGAACTGTCGATGTCGGTGCGGCTGGTCCACGTCAGCGACGGGCTCGCCACGCTGGCCGACGCCTGCCACGAACCGGCCCGGGCCGACGAACCGTACCGGCGCGCGCTGCGCGTGGTCCACGCACGGCTGACCGCGACCGCGCGCCAGATTCTGGACCGGCAACCCGAGTACGAACTCGATCTGGGTATGGAGCCCTATGCGACACCTGCCGAGCTGCTGGGCGACCTCGACACCGTTGATACGTCGTTGCGGGCCAACGGCAGTGCGCTGCTGGCCGACGACCGGCTGGCCCGGCTGCGGGAAGCGGTGCGGGTGTTCGGGTTTCACCTGTCTGGGCTGGACATGCGGCAGAACTCCGATGTGCACGAGGAGGTCGTTGCGGAGTTGCTGGCGTGGGCGGGGGTGCATCCGGACTATGCGTCGCTGGGCGAATCGGAGCGGGTGGAGATCCTCGTCGCCGAACTGGCCACCCGCCGGCCGCTGACCGGCCCGGACGCCGACCTGTCCGAGCTGGCGCGCAAGGAACTCGACATCGTGGCGGCGGCCGCCCGCGCGGTGCACGTGTTCGGACCTCAGGCCGTTCCCAACTACATCATCTCGATGTGCCAGTCCGTCTCGGACATGCTCGAAGCGGCGATCCTGCTCAAGGAGGCCGGGCTGCTGGACGCCTCGCCGGAGCACCCCTACGCGCCCGTCGGAATCGTGCCGCTGTTCGAGACGATCGACGACCTGCAACGCGGATCGTCCATTTTGGAAGCGGCCCTTGATCTTCCGCTCTACCGGGCGGTTGTCGCCGCTCGCGGCGACAGCCAGGAGGTGATGCTCGGATACTCGGACTCCAACAAGGACGGCGGGTACCTGGCAGCCAACTGGGCGTTGTACCGTTCGGAGCTGGACCTGGTGGAGTCGGCACGCAAGACCGGAATTCGGTTGCGGCTGTTCCATGGTCGTGGCGGCACGGTCGGTCGTGGCGGCGGCCCCAGCTACGACGCGATCCTGGCCCAGCCGCCCGGCGCGGTCCAGGGCTCTCTGCGGATCACCGAACAAGGCGAGGTGATCGCCGCCAAGTACGCAGAGCCCAGGATCGCCCACCGCAATCTGGAGACACTGCTCGCGGCCACGCTGGAGGCCACCCTGCTCGACGTCGAAGGGCTCGGTGATGCGGCGAATCCGGCCTACCAGGTGCTCGACGACCTGGCGGCACGCGCACAGCGCGCCTATGCCGACCTCGTGCACGACACACCAGGTTTCGTCGAGTACTTCAAAGCCTCCACGCCGGTCAGCGAGATCGGCGCGCTCAACATCGGCAGCCGGCCCACCTCACGCAAACCGACCACCTCGATCTCCGACCTGAGGGCGATCCCGTGGGTGCTGGCCTGGAGCCAGTCGCGGGTGATGCTGCCGGGCTGGTACGGCACCGGAACCGCGTTCGCCGAGTACGTGGGGGAGGGGCCGGGCAGCGAAGAACGTCTGGGCGTGCTGCAGGACCTGTACCGCCGATGGCCGTTCTTCGCCACCGTGCTGTCCAATATGGCGCAGGTGCTGGCGAAATCGGATCTGGGCCTGGCCGCGCACTACGCCGAACTCGTCGAGGACGAGGCGCTACGGAGACGGGTGTTCGACAAGATCGTCGACGAACATGCCCGCACCATCCGCATGCACGAACTGATCACCGGCCAGGACGATCTACTCGCCGACAACCCGGCGCTGGCCCGGTCGGTGTTCAACCGGTTCCCGTACCTGGAACCGCTCAATCATCTTCAGGTGGAGCTGCTGCGCCGATACCGCAGCGGAGATGAGGACGAACTCGTCCAACGCGGCATCCTGCTCACCATGAGCGGGCTGGCCACCGCACTGCGCAACAGTGGCTAGTCGCCGCTGAGATCACCGGAGGTCACAGCCCCGTGCTGCGGCGGACCTTGTCCACCGCACCGCGGATCACCTGCTCGGTCGCCGTCAGCGGGGAGATCACCGACTCGCCGATACCGACGATGCGCTCCACCCGGCCGACGACCCCCTCCATCCGGTCGACGACCCCGTGCAGCCGGGGTGCGAGTTCGTTGATCTTGTTGATGGTGTCGTTGAACCGTTCCAGCGTCAGGTCCAGGTTGGCGGTCGAGCTGTTCAGGTCCTCCAGCGTCTCGCTGAGTCCTTCCAGGATGGTGTCCACCTGCTCGACGGTGACGTCGGCGTTGAGCGCCGCCTGGGCAAGTTTGCGGATCCGCTCGGGTCCGGTGCGTACCGGCCTGCCGCCTTTGTCTGCCATGACGCCAGTATGACCGGTGGCGGCCACCGCGCAGGTCACTGATCGCGCGCGTCGACCACCAGCTGGTGGGACCGCACCCGGGTGTGTGGCTCCCACACCGGGCGGGTCGGACGTTCGGCGACGGTGTCTGAGTCGGTCATAATGTGTCGACGGTAGTAGTGGTCTGACCGCAACAGGTCGCCACAGAGGGGTGGCAATGCACATGCCGGAACTCGCGCCCGTCGCCGACAGCCTCGGGGTGATCCCGTGGATCCTGGGCCTGCTGGTCGTACTGTGCCCACGTGTGGGTCTCCAGTCGACGCCACGGTCGCGGACGCTGCCGTGACGCGGCCCCGGGTAGCGTTGTTCGCGACCTGCTACAACGACGTCATGTGGCCGCAGACCCCGAAAGCCGTTGTGCGCCTTCTGCGCCGGCTCGGTTGCGACATCGAGTTCCCGGTCGAGCAGACGTGCTGCGGACAGATGTTCACCAACACCGGATATGCCGCTGAGGCCATCCCGGCAGTCCGCAACTTCGTCGCGACCTTCGCCGGCTACGACGCTGTGATCGCGCCGTCGGGCTCCTGCGTCGGCTCGGTGCGCCACCAGCACCGCGGTGTGGCCGCCCGGTCCGGCGATGCGGCGCTGCACGATGCCGTGGCCGAGGTGTCGCCGAGGGTCTACGAGCTCTCGGAGTATCTGATCGACGTCCTCGGCGTCACCGACGTGGGGGCGTACTTCCCGCACCGCGTCACCTACCACCCGACGTGCCACTCGCTGCGGATGCTGCATGTCGCCGACCGTCCGCTGACCCTGCTGAGAGCGGTGCGCGGAATCGACCTCGTCGAGCTGCCGCGCGCCGACCAGTGCTGCGGATTCGGCGGGACCTTCGCGGTGAAGAACGCCGACACCTCGGTGGCCATGGGTTCGGACAAGGCCAGGGCGGCTCAAGACACGGGTGCGGAAGTTCTGGTGGCCGGGGACAATTCCTGCTTGGCGCACATCGGTGGCCTGCTGTCGCGGCAGCGCAGCGGGATGCGGGTGATGCACCTGGCGGAGGTCCTGGCCGCGACCGGGGCCCGCACCGCATGAGCGGCCATCCCCATGTCGGCGTCACCGGCGAGTTCCTCGGCCTGCCGAAGTTCCCCGAGGCGGCCCGAGCCGCCCTCGCCAACTCGGTCCAGCGACGCAACCTCACCCACGCCACCGGAATCATCCGCGGAAAACGCGCCCGCGTCGTCGACGAGCTGGACAACTGGCAGCAGATGCGGGTGGCGGCCGCGGCCATCAAAGATGCGGCGTTGCATCGGCTCGACGAACACCTGGCGGCGTTCGAGGCCAACGCCACCGCTGCCGGTGCCGTGGTGCACTGGGCCCGCGACGCGCAGGAAGCCAACCGCATCGTGGTGGATCTGGTCCGGGCCGCCGGGGCCCGCGAGGTGGTCAAGGTCAAGTCGATGGCCACCCAGGAGATCGAACTCAACGAGGCGCTGGCCGCCGCCGGCATCGACGCGTGGGAGACCGACCTCGCCGAGCTCATCGTGCAGCTCGGCGGCGATTGGCCCAGCCACATCCTGGTGCCGGCGATCCACCGTAACCGTGCCGAGGTGCGGGAGATCTTCTTGCGCGAGATGGGGAAAGCGGGGCGGCCGGCGCCGGGTGACCTCACCGACGATCCCCGCCGGCTGGCCGAGGCGGCGCGACTGCATCTGCGGGAGAAGTTCCTGCGCGCCAAGGTGGCAGTCTCGGGTGCGAACTTCGCCATCGCCGACACCGGGAGCCTGGTCGTGGTCGAGTCGGAGGGCAACGGGCGGATGTGCCTGACCTTGCCCGAGACGCTGATCTCGGTGGTCGGCATCGAGAAGGTGCTGCCGTCGTGGCGCGATCTGGAGGTGATGCTGCAGGTGCTGCCGCGCAGCAGTACCGGCGAGCGGGAGAACCCCTACACCTCCATCTGGACCGGCGTGTCCGACGGTGACGGTCCCCGACATGTGCACATCGTCTTGCTGGACAACGGCCGTACACGGGTGCTCGCCGACGTCGAGGGCCGGGATGCGCTGCGCTGCATTCGGTGTTCGGCATGCCTGAACGTGTGCCCGGTGTACGAACGCACCGGCGGTCATGCCTACGGATCGGTGTATCCCGGTCCGATCGGCGCGGTGCTGACACCACAGCTGCGCGGGACTTCCAGCGATGTCGACCGATCTCTGCCGTATGCCTCCAGTCTGTGCGGTGCGTGTTTCGACGTGTGCCCGGTCCGCATCGACATCCCGTCGATGTTGGTACACCTGCGCACCAGGGTGGTCGACGAAGACCGCGGCGGGCTGCCGTCCGCCGAACAGCTGACGATGAAGGTTGCCGGCTGGATACTGGCCGACCACCGCAGACTGCACGCCGCCGAGAAGGCTGTCGGCGTCGGCGCACACGTGTTGCGCAGGGTGATGGGTGGCAAGGAGACGATGCGGTCGCTACCGTGGCCGGCCGGAGCATGGTCGGACGCGCGAGACGCGCCGGTGCCGCCGACGGAGTCGTTCCGGTCGTGGTGGCAGCGCACGCAGGGTGGCGTCGATGAGTGAGGCACGCGATCAGATCCTCGGCCGGATCCGGGCGGCTCTACGCGACCGGCCCGCCGCCGTCGAGGTGCCATGGACTTACGGTGCCGTTGTCGGCACCGGCGATCTCGCGCCGGTCGAGCGGTTCCTGGAGCGCGTCGCCGACTACCGAGCCCGGGTCGAGCGGGTCGACGACGCCGGGCCTGCGATCGCCAGGGCGTCGGCCGGCTTGGGTCGGGTGCTGGCCGACGCCGCGGTGATCGAGGCGTGGCCCGGGTGCGCATGCTGGGTTGTCGACAACGACCTGACACCCTCCACCCTGGACACGGTGGACGCGGTGGTCACGACGGCGACGGTGGCGATCGCCAACACCGGCACCATCGTGCTGTCCCATGGCGCCGGACAGGGTCGGCGGGCGCTGAGCCTGGTTCCCGACGTGCATATCTGCGTGGTGCGGGTGGACCAGATCGTCGACGATGTCCCCGCTGCGGTGGCGCGACTGATCGAGGCGGGGCTGCACGTCCGCCCGCTGACCTGGATCAGCGGTCCGAGCGCGACCAGCGACATCGAACTCGACCGTGTCGAGGGCGTGCACGGTCCCCGCACGCTGCACGTCATCGTCACCGACTGACCACGAGTGGCGCGTAGGTCAGAGCTTCGAGGCGGCGTCCTCGTCGAGAAGCCACACCGTGGCCTCGGTGCCCACGGCGCCGGCGGCGGGGATGTCGACGGGCTGCGCGCCGCCGACCGCGGCCGCGACCGCGTCTGCCTTCGCCGCGCCCGAAACCACCAGCCACACCTGGCGGGACCGGGTGATCGCGGGCAGCGTCAATGTGATCCGCCGAGGCGGCGGCTTCGGTGAGTCGGTGACTCCGACCACCAGCCGCTCGGTCTCGCGCACCGCCGCGGTGTCGGGGAACAGCGAGTTGACGTGGCCTTCCCCGCCCATACCCAACAGGTGGACGTCGAACTGCGGGGTCGGTTCTGCGCCGCCTGCCTCGATGAGTACCTGGGCGTACGCTTCGGCCGCCGCGTCCAGCGCGTCCCCGAACTCGCCGTCGCTGGGGGCCATCGCGTGCACGTTCGCCGCCGGGATGTCGACGTGGTCGAGCAGAGCTTCCCGGGCCTGCTTCTCGTTGCGCTCGTCGTCCTCGCGGGGCACGAACCGCTCGTCGCCCCAGTAGAGGTGAACCTTGGACCAGTCGATCTCGTCGCTGCGCTCACCTACCCGCCGGAGCAGGCCGACGCCCGTCCCGCCCCCGGTGAGCACCACGTGCGCCACCCCGCGGTTGCCGATCGCATCGGTGATCGTCTGTACCAGTCGGTCGCCGGCTGCGGTGACCAACTCCGAAGTATCCGAATAGGTTTCGATTGTCGGGGTCACTGGTAGACCACCTTGTCTAGTCCGGCAAGCGCTTCCCGGTAGATGTCGTCGGCGTCGAGGCGGCGGAGCTCTTCGGCCAGGCATTCGGGCACATCCCTGCGGCCCAGCGGCAGCAGGGCCACCGGTCGCGACGTGCGACTCAACGTCGCCGTCACGCCCTCCTGCGGCCGGCTGAGCGTCACCGTCTCGCTGGCCCGGTGCAACTCGACCTTCAACGTGCCCACCGCCCGCGTCACCGTGCCGTCGATGCGGCTGGCCAGCCAGCCGGCGAGGATGTCGAGGGCGGGCTCGGACTGCAGACCCGACACCACCGCCGACTCGATCGGCTCGTGCGGTGGTTCGTCGATCGCCGACGCCAGCAGGGCCCGCCAGTAGGTGATGCGGCTCCACGAGATGTCGGTGTCGCCGGGGGAGTAGCCGGGCAGGCGGCTTCTGATCGCCGTCAGGGGCTCGGCCGAACGGGTGGCGTCGGTGATGCGACGAACCGCCAACCTGCCCAACGCATCCTCGGACGGGATGCGGGGCGCCACCGTCGGCCACCACGCCACCACCGGGGTGTCGGGGAGCAGGAACGGCAGCACCACGCTGTCGGCGTGGTCGGCCAGGTCGCCGTGCAGTCGCAGCACCACGACCTCGCCGGCGCCGGCGTCGCGACCCACCCGCAGCTCGGCGTCCAGCCGCGACGCCGAGCTGTCCCGGTCACCGGGCAGGGCGACGATCACCCGACAGGGATGCTCGCGGCTGGCGAACGTCGCCGCCTCGACCGCACCCTCGAGAGTGTCCTCGTCGTCCACGGAGATCACCAGGGTGAGGACCCGGCCCAGCGTCAGTGCGCCGCCCTCTTCACGCAATCCGGTGATCTTCTTGTTGATCTCGTTGGTGGTGGTGTCCGACAGTTCGACGATCACTAGGGCCGCCTCCATTCCCGGTCCAGGCGGCGCACCATGTCGTTGGCCGACGGCGGGCCCCAGGTGCCGGACTCGTAGGGATCGAGGGCCGCCGACGTCCGGTCGTTGCGGGCCCAGTTCTCCAACACCGGGTCCAGGATCTCCCACGACAATTCGACCTCGGCGTTGACGGGGAACAGCGACGGCTCACCCAGCAGCACGTCGAGGATCAACCGTTCATAGGCCTCGGGCGAGTCTTCGGCGAAAGCCGACCCGTAGGAGAAGTCCATGTTGACATCGCGCACCTCCATCGCGCTGCCGGGCACCTTGGACCCGAACCGCATGGTGATGCCTTCGTCCGGCTGGATCCGCAACACCAGAGCGTTCTTACCCAGTTCCTCGGTCATGGTGCTGTCGAACGGCAGATGCGGTGCCCGTTTGAACACCAGCGCGACTTCGGTGACCCGACGGGCCAGCCGCTTTCCGGTGCGCAGGAAGAACGGCACCCCCGCCCAGCGCCGGGTGTCGACCTCCAGCGTGATCGCGGCGAAAGTCTCCGTCGTCGAGTCGTGCGCGAAACCGTCTTCCTCCAGGAGCCCCGGAACCTTCTCGCTGCCCTGCCAGCCCGCGGCGTACTGTCCGCGGGCGGTCGTCTGGTCCAGCGGTTGGAGCGGCCGCGTCGCCGAGAGCACCTTGATCTTCTCGGCCTGCAGCTCATGCGGGCTGAAGTTGACCGGCTCCTCCATCGCGGTCAGGGCCAGCAACTGGATCAGGTGATTCTGGATGACGTCGCGGGCCGCGCCGATGCCGTCGTAATAGCCGGCCCTGCCGCCCAATCCGATGTCCTCGGCCATGGTGATCTGGACGTGGTCGACGTAGTGCGAGTTCCAGATCGGCTCGTAGAGCGCGTTGGCGAAACGCAGCGCCAGGATGTTCTGCACCGTCTCCTTGCCGAGGTAGTGGTCGATACGGAACACCGACTCCTCGGGAAAGACGCTGTTGACCACCGCGTTGAGTTCGCGGGCGCTGTCCAGGTCATGACCGAACGGCTTCTCGATCACCACCCTGCTCCAGCTGTGGTCCTGCTGGCGCGCCAGCCCCGACTTCTGTAGCTGCTCGCACACCACCGGAAAGGCCTTGGGCGGAATCGACAGGTAGAACGCATGATTGCCGCCGGTGCCGCGTTCGGCATCCAGTTTGGCCAGCGTCTCGCTGAGCCGTTCGAAGGACGCGTCGTCGTCGAACGTGCCCTGAACGAAACGGAATCCCTCCGCGAGGCGGTCCCACACCTCTTGGCGAAACGGGGTGCGGGCGTGCTGCTTGACCGCCTCGTAGACCACCTGCCCGAAATCCTCGTCGGCCCAGTCCCGGCGCGCGAAGCCGACCAGTGCGAACGACGGGGGCAGCAGACCGCGGTTGGCGAGGTCATAGATCGCGGGCATCAGCTTCTTGCGGGCCAGGTCTCCGGTGACCCCGAAGATCACGACGCCGCACGGTCCCGCGATGCGGGGCATGCGCTTGTCGCGCTTGTCCCGCAGCGGGTTACGCCACGCCCGGCTCATCGTCGATTGCTCTTCATCCACGGCTCCTCGCGTAAGCGCTCGTCGCGGCGCAAACCATCATCGCGGCGGCCCGGATCATTTCTTCTCGTCGAGCTGGCCCTGGGTGGCGTCCAACAACTCCTGCCACGACTTCTCGAACTTGTCCACGCCCTCGTTCTCCAGGACCAGGAACACGTCGGTCAGATCGATGCCGACCGCGGCGAGCTGATCGAAGAGCTCCTGCGACTCGGACGCGCGTCCGGTGATGGTGTCACCGGTGACCACGCCGTGGTCGGCGACGGCGTCGATCGTCTTCTCCGGCATCGTGTTCACCGTGTTCGGCGCGACGAGCTCGGTGACGTAGAGGGTGTCGGAGTAGTCGGGGTTCTTGACCCCGGTCGACGCCCACAGCGGGCGCTGCACCCGGGCGCCGGACGACGACAAGGCCGAGAACCGCTCACCGCCGAGGAAGACCTCCTCGTAGGCGGCGTAAGCCAGCCGCGCGTTGGCGACGCCGGCCTTGCCGCGCAGAGCGAGCGCTTCCTCGCTGCCGATGTCCTCGAGCCGCTTGTCGATCTCGGTGTCCACCCGCGAGACGAAGAACGACGCTACCGAGTGGATCCGGGACAGATCGTGACCCGCCTCCTTGGCCTTCTCCAGCCCGGCGAGATAGGCGTCCATCACCGCGCGGTGTCGCTCGACCGAGAAGATCAGCGTGACGTTGACCGAGATTCCCTCGGCGAGAACCGCCGTGATCGCGGGCAGGCCTGCCTCGGTGGCGGGGATCTTGATCAGCAGGTTGGGCCGGTCGACGATCTTCCACAGCTCGATGGCCTGCAGGATCGTCTTGTCGGTGTCGTGTGCCAGTCGCGGATCCACCTCGATGGACACCCGGCCGTCCACCCCGTCGGACTGTTCGTAGGTCTTGGCGAGCACATCGCAGGCGTTGCGGACGTCGTCGGTGGTGACGGTCCGGATGGTGGCGTCCACGTCGGCGCCCCGGCTCGCGAGCTCGGCGACCTGGGCGTCGTAGGCGTTGCCCTTGGACAGGGCGGCCTGGAAGATCGACGGGTTGGTCGTCACGCCGACCACCGATTTGGAGTCGATGAGCTCCTGCAGGTTCCCGGTCTGCAACCGGTCGCGGGACAGATCGTCGAGCCACACCGATACACCGGCGGCCGACAGTGCCGCCAGATTCGCGTTCTGGGTCATGTCAATTCCTCGCTTGTCGCTGGCTAGTTCGCAATGCTGCGTTCCGCGGCGGCCACCACTGCTTCAGGGGTGAAACCGAACTCGCGGAACAACGTCTTGTCGTCGGCGGATTCGCCGTAGTGCTCGATGGAGACGATCTCGCCGGTGTCGCCGACGAGCTTGTACCAACTCTGCGCCACCGCCGCCTCGACGGCCACCCGCGCCGACACGTTCGGCGGCAGCACGCTGTCGCGGTACTCCTTGGGCTGGGATTCGAACCACTCGACACACGGCATGGACACCACGGCGGCCGTGACCCCCTTGTCGGCCAGTTGCTTTTTGGCCTCGACCGCGAGCTGCAGCTCGGAACCGGTGGCGATCAGCACCACATCGGCGCCCGTCGCGTCACCGCCGCCGAGCACATATCCGCCGCGCGCCACACCGTCGGCGTCGGTGCCTTCCAACACCGGGATGCCCTGACGGGTGAGGATGAAACCCACCGGACCGCTGCCGTTGCCGCGCGCGATGATGCTGCGCCACGCGTAGGCCGTCTCATTGGGGTCGCCCGGCCGCACCACCGACAGGTTCGGGATCGCGCGCAACGCGGCCAGGTGCTCGATCGGCTGGTGGGTGGGGCCGTCCTCGCCCAGTCCGATCGAGTCGTGGGTCCAGATGTAGATCGTGTCGATGTCCATCAGTGACGCCAGCCGCACCGCCGGGCGCATGTAATCCGAGAACTGCAGGAATGTGCCGCCGAACGCCCGGGTCGGACCGTGCAGCACGATGCCGGACAGGATCGAACCCATCGCATGCTCGCGGACACCGAAGTGCAGCACCCGGCCGTACCAGTCCGCGGTGAAGTCGTCGGTCGAGATCGACGGCGGCCCGAAGGACTTGACGCCCTTGATGGTGGTGTTGTTGCTGCCGGCGAGATCCGCCGAACCGCCCCAGAGTTCGGGGAGCTTCGGTGCGACGTCGTTGAGCACCTGACCGAACGCGGCGCGGGTGGCGACGGCCTTGGAGCCCGGCTCCCAGTGCGTGATGTCGGCGTCCCAGCCTTCGGGGAGTTCCTGGGCCAGCAGCCGGTCCAGCAGCTTCTTGCGCTCGGGCTCCCGTTGCGCCCATGCGTCGAAGTCCTGCTGCCATGCGTCGTGCGCCTCTTTGCCGCGGCCGACCAGCGCACGGGTGTGGGTGATGACGTCCTCGCTGACCTCGAAGGTCTTGTCCGGGTCGAAACCCAGGATCTTCTTGGTCGCCGCCACCTCGTCGTCGCCGAGCGCCGAACCGTGCACGCCGCCGGTGTTCATCTTGTTCGGGGCCGGATAGCCGATGATGGTGCGCAGCGCGATGAACGACGGTTTGTCGGTGACCTTCTTGGCCTCCGCGATGGCCTGCTCGATACCGACGACGTTCTCACCACCCTCGACTTCCTGCACATGCCAGCCGTACGCGCGGTAACGAGCGGCGACATCCTCCGACAACGCGATGTTGGTGTCGTGCTCGATCGAGATCTGGTTCTTGTCGTAGAAGACGATCAGGTTGCCGAGCTGCTGGGTGCCCGCCAGCGAGGACGCCTCGCTGGTCACGCCTTCCTCGATGTCGCCGTCGGAGGCGATGACGTAGATGTGGTGGTCGAACGGGCTGGTGCCGGGCGCGGCGTCCGGGTCGAACAGGCCGCGCTCGTAGCGGGCGGCCATCGCCATGCCGACCGCCGACGCCAGTCCCTGGCCCAGTGGACCGGTGGTGATCTCGACACCCAGGGTGTGACGGAACTCGGGGTGGCCCGGGGTCTTGGACTTGAACGTGCGCAGCGACTCGATGTCGGAGAGCTCGAGCCCGAAGCCACCCAGGTAGAGCTGGATGTACAGGGTCAGGCTGGAATGGCCGCAGGACAGCACGAAGCGGTCCCGGCCCAGCCAGTGCACGTCGTTGGGGTCGTGGCGCATCTGACGTTGGAACAGGGTGTAGGCCAGCGGGGCGAGGCTCATGGCGGTGCCCGGATGGCCGTTGCCGACCTTCTGCACGGCGTCGGCGGCCAGCACCCGGACGGTGTCGACCGCCCGTGAATCCAGGTCCGTCCAGTCGGCCGGATGGTTGGGTCGGGTGAGCGAAGAGATCTCTTCGAGCGTGGTCACGAGGCGTACTCCTAGGCTTGGCGGGGTTATCGTGTCCGCAACAACCACCCTAGTGGGGAACGCGCTGCCGACGCAGAGCTCATCCCGGTGCAGCCGGGAAACGACCCTGCAATTTCGGGCACCGGCCGCCGCGGTCTACCATCCTCTGTAGTAGATGCCCTCCGGGGCTGCCGCGCTGTCGTTGAGGAGTTGGTTGCGTGAGGATTCGCGAAGGCCACCTCGTCGACGATTCCGCCAAGGGGCCGATCCGATTCCGTGACCGTCTGCTGGGCTACATCGGGCTGACCAAGCCCCGCGTGATCGAGCTGCTGCTGGTCACCACGATCCCGGCGATGCTGCTGGCCGACCGCGGCACCGTCGACCCGCTGCTGATCCTCAACACCCTCGTCGGCGGTCTGCTGGCCGCGGCGGGTGCCAACACCCTCAATTGTGTGGCCGACGCCGACATCGACAAGAAGATGAAGCGCACCGAGCGCCGGGCACTGGCCCGAGCCACCGTGCCCCGCAGCCATGCGCTGATCTTCGGATTGACGCTGTCGGTGGCCTCGTTCTTCTGGCTGTGGTCGACCACGAACATGCTGTCGGCCCATCTGGCCGGTGCCACCATCGCGTTCTACGTGCTGGTCTACACGCTGCTGCTGAAGCGCCGCACCTCGCAGAACGTGGTGTGGGGCGGGGCGGCCGGCTGCATGCCGGTGATGATCGGATGGTCGGCGGTCACCGGCACCATCCAGTGGCCGGCGTTGGTGATGTTCGCGATCATCTTCTTCTGGACTCCGCCGCACACCTGGGCGTTGGCCATGAAGTACAAAGAGGACTATCAGGCGGCCGGGGTTCCGATGCTGCCCGCAGTGGCCACCGAGCAGCAGGTCACCAAACAGATCCTGATCTACACGTGGCTCACCGTAGCCGCCACCCTGGGCTTGGCGCTGGCGACCGGCTGGCTCTACGCTGCGGTGGCCATCGTCGCGGGCACCTGGTTCTTGGCCATGGCGCACCAGCTCTACGCAGGCGTACGCCGTGGTGAACCGGTCAAACCGCTGCGGCTTTTCCTGCAGTCCAACAACTATCTGGCCGTCGTGTTCTGTGCGCTGGCTGTGGACTCGGCGCTGGCCCTGCCGACACTGCTGCACCTCTGATGACGCAGCGCGTCTCACCGGACAACTTCATCCGCGCCGAGACAGACATGTACTTCGGCAACGTGATCGCCGGCGCGGGACTCGGCGCCTTCAAGCACTTCCGTGACTTCGGATCGCTCGACGATCAACTCGTGGTCCGCCAGAATCGCGACACCCTCTACTCGGCGGGGGTCTTCGATCTCGACGCCGGCCCGGTGGTCGTCACGCTCCCCGACGCCGGCGACCGGTTCCGCTCCCTGCAGGTCATCACCCAGGACCACTACGTGCCCACCGTGATCTACACGTCGGGCGCTCACACGTTCAACAGGGCCGGCATCGGGACCCGTTATGTGATGCTGGTGCTGCGGATCCTCGTCGATCCCAACAATTCCGGTGACCTGGCCGCCGTGCACGCGCTGCAGGACAACGTCGCCGTCGAGCAGGCCTCACCGGGGACGTTCGAGGTACCCGACTGGGATCCGGTCGCTCAGAAGACCGTGCGCGACGCGCTGGTCACGCTGTTCGCGACGCTACCCGACACCAAGCGCATGTTCGGGCGGGCCGATGAGGTCGACCCGATCCGGCGGCTGATCGGCTCTGCCGCAGCCTGGGGTGGCAACCCGGAGCGAGACGCGCTGTATCTCACGGTGGACCCGGACGCCAACGACGGCCAGACCGTGCACCGGCTCACCATCACGGACGTTCCGGTCGACGGCTTCTGGTCGGTGACCGTCTACAACGCCGAAGGCTACTTCACCCCGAACGCGATGCACGCATACTCGGTGAACAACATCACCGCGGTCAAAGACCCCGACGGTGCGGTGACGATCCAGTTCGGGGGTGCCGCGGCCGGCGCACCCAACCACCTTCCCGTCACCCCCGGCTGGAACTATCTGGTGCGGCTGTACCGCCCGCGGGCGGAGGTCCTCGACGGTTCGTGGACCTTTCCGGCTGCAACGCCCCTCTAGGGCATCAGCACCACCGAACCGACCGTCTTTCGGCCCTGCAGGTCGCGGTGCGCCTGCTCGGCCTCACGCAGCCCGTACTGGTGGCTCACTGTGACGTCGATCGTTCCCTCGGCGATCGCGGTAAGCAGTTCCCCTGCGCGCCAAGAGAATTCGTCCGGCGTCCGGGTGTAGTGCGCCAGGTTCGGGCGGGTCAGAAAGACCGAGCCCGCCGCGTTGAGGCGTTGCGGGTCGACCGGGGGAACAGGCCCGCTGGCGGCACCGAAAAGCGCCAGCGTGCCGCGGACCGCGAGGCTGGCCAGGCTGGCCTCGAATGTCGATGCGCCGACTCCGTCGTAGACCGCTGCCACCCCGTCGCCGTCGGTGAGCCCGCGGATGCGGTCACCGAAATCTTTCGGGTCTTCCGGGTAGTCGAGGACCTCGACCGCGCCGGCGCGCCGCGACAGTTCGGCCTTGTCCGGTGTCGACACCGTCGTGATGACCGAGGCCGCCAGGCTGGTGGCCCATTGGGTCAGGATCAGCCCGACGCCGCCCGCACCCGCATGCACCAGCACGGCATCGCCCTGCTGCACCGGATAGGTCGACTTGATCAGATAGTGCGCGGTCATGCCTTTCAACAGCGCCGAGGCGGCCACCTCCGGCGCCACGCCGTCGGGCACATAGGCGACGAAATCTGCTGGCGCGAGCGTGTATTCGGCGTATGCGCCCAGCGCTTTGTCGGTGACCACGCGATCGCCGACCTTGAGTGCCGCGACGTCCTCGCCGAGCGCCTCGATGGTGCCGCACACCTCGCTGCCGACGGTGAACGGCACCTCCCGCGGGTACAGACCGGACCGAAAGTAGGTGTCGATGAAGTTCACCCCGATCGCCTCGGCCTTGATCAGCACCTGGCCGGGGCCCGGAGCGGGCTGCGGTTTCTCGACGAAGGACAGGACTTCTGGTCCGCCGGTCTCGGCGACTTCGATGGCGTACATATCGACCATCATGCCCCCTGGGTAAACTTCGGCCTGCCATGAAACAGGCCCGTCCCGACATCTTCCATCCGCGTATCGTGCTGGCCGGCTGCGCCGCGTTGCCCGAAGGCGACGGCGACGATTCCGGGCTGGTCGCGGCGTTGCGGGGACGCGGTCTGCATGCCCGGTGGTTGCCATGGGACGATCCGGCCACGCTGGACGCCGACCTGGTGATCCTGCGAGCGACCTGGGATTACATCGACCGGCTCGACGAATTCCTGGACTGGACGCGGCGGGTCGCCCATCTGCTCAATCCGCCTCAGGTGGTGGCCTGGAATGTCGACAAGCGCTACCTGAGCGACCTCGCCGCGGCCGGGGTTCCCACGGTGCCCAGCGCCTTCTACCCGCCGGGGGAGCGCGCGCTGATCCCATCCGGCGAGATCGTGGTCAAGCCGTCCGTAGGTGCGGGATCGGTTGGCGCCCTGCGCTTCTGCGATGCGAGACAAGCGCAGGCGCATGTCGCGGCTTTGCACGCGGCTGGGCGCACCGCGCTGGTGCAGCCCTACGACGGACGGGTCAGCGCCGGGGAGACCGCGTTGGTGTTCCTGGCCGGCGAGCAGTCCCACGCGTTCACCAAAGGGCCGATGCTGCCGGCGCCGGGGCAGGTGCCGGTCTTCGATGAGTCCGGTACCTACGCCGAGGAGTCACTGCGCCCTGCGGAGCCGGACTTCGAGTTGTGGGACCTCGGCCACGCGGCGTTGGCCGCCGCGGCCGGCAGCCTCGGACTGCGCACCGCCGAGTTGCTCTACGCGCGGGTCGACATCATCGGAGATTCCCAGGACCCTCGGCTGATCGAGCTCGAACTGGTCGAGCCCTCGTTGGGCTGGCGACAGCTGGGTGTGGACGACCGCAGGCGGGGTGAGCGCCGCTTCGCTCTGGGCGTCGAGTCAGCGCTGGAGCGGTTCGGGCTCGGCCCGTTCGCGCATCGACGCCCATAGCGCCGATGTGGCGGCGGTACATGCCGCGGCTCCCGCGACGTGTATCGCCACCAAAACCTCGGGTACGCCGGTGAAATACTGCACCGCGCCCAGCGTCCCCTGCGCGATGACGAGAACCACCAGCACCGCGAGTCGCTTCAGTACGTCGTTGGCCGTCCGGACCGCCAGCAACCCGAACCCGAGACCCACCAACAGGGCCAGGTAGGCAACCAGCAGCGACGAGTGCATGTGCACCAGCGTGGTGATCTCGATCTGCAGCCGGGGCACCGGCCGGTCCGGGCTCTTGTCCCCGGCGTGCGGGCCTGCGCCGGTCACCATGGTCCCGGTGACCAACACCGCGGCGAGCGTCACAGCGGACAAGACCGTCAGTTGGCGCAACGGTGTGGGCGCCCGCTGGGTGACCACCCCGCCGTCGGGCTGACCGATCTTGACGAAGAGCAGCACCGCCAGCCAGACCATGGCCATCGAGACCAACAGATGGATCGCCACCGTCCACCACAGCAGGCCGGTCAGCACGGTGATGCCGCCGATGACGGCCTGGGCCACCGTGGACGCGGGCATCAGCCACGCGTAGACCAGCACTTCGCGCCGCCGTCGAGCGCGGGTGACGGCGATGACCGCGGCGGCCGCGGTCAGGACGACGAGGAACGTCAAGAGGCGGTTGCCGAACTCGACCGCCTGGTGGATCCCGGCGACCTCGGGGTGGGGGACCGGGGTGAAGCTGCCGGGGAAGCACTGCGGCCAGGTGGGGCACCCGAGACCGGACGCGGTAACCCGCACGATGGCCCCGGTCACGGCGATGCCGCCCTGGGTGAGGATGACGGCTGCGGCGATGATGCGCTGGACCCGCAGGCTGGGCTCGGGCAGCACATCGACGAGCCGCAGAAAAAGTCGACCGACGGGCACGCTCCGATGGTAGAGCCTCGGTAACTACGTTTCGTAGTAGGGGCGTGTCACCGGCGTGATCACCTCGTCGACGAGTTGGATCACCAGCTCGTCGGTGATCGCGTCACCGCTGACCAGTAGTCGATGCCACAACACACTCGGGCCGAGCTCGCGAACCAGCTCGACCGGGACGTCGGGTCTGACCTCACCGCGCCGAACCCCGCGAGCGAGGATCGCGTTCATCTCCCGCTTGCGCAGGCCGAGCACCTCTGTGCGGAATGTCGTCGCCAGCTCCGGATCGGTGGTCACCGCCACGATCACCGACTGCATCAGGGTGGCGTTCTCGCCGGTGAACAGCCGAACCCACCCACGCAGCACCGCCAGCATGTCGTCGCGGAAGCTGCCGGTGTCCGGGCTGGGGATGGCCGAGGTCGCGGTACCCAGCAAGGTGTCCCGCAGTAGTGCGCGCCGGTCCGGCCAGCGCCGGTAGAGGACAGGCTTACTGGTCTGGGCCGCCGCCGCGACGGCCTCCATGGTCACCCCGTCCGGTCCCTGGTCGCCGAGGAGCCTCAGTACGGCTGCCCTGATGGCAGCTTCCAGCTCTGCCCCTCGTCGTCTGCTCACCGCTGCGCACTCCTGTCTGTTCACCGCCGAACGTGCGGTAGTTGGCGGATTTCACCGCCTGATCGTCACCGCATCGCTCACTCGATGCGATGCCCGCAAAAGACACGGTTGCGTATCTTAACCGGCCCCGGTAGCGTGACGATAAGAAACGATACCGTATCTTGGAGGTTGGGGATGACGCTTCCCGTGCTGTATCCACTGCGCGCCGTCGATACCGCGAGCGTGGGTTTCCAGACGTGTCCACGCGGCCGTCGGCGCATCACGATCGACCACCAGCCGCTGGCCGGCGTCACACCGGCGATGCTGCTGGACTGGTTCCGCCATCTCGGCGGGACGATCGAGTACGGCGGTCGGGTGGTCGATCGCTATCACGCCTGGCACCCCATCGATCACATCCGTTGGGAACTGGCCCGCCCCGCACCGTCGGGTGGGGCCGCCGAGGGAGCGCGGTTCCACATGGTCGAGGCGTTCGGTGCCAAGCCCGAGTACACGGTCGACGAGGTGGCCCGGGTGGAGAAGCTGGACGACACCGGCATCCGCCTGGTGTTGCGGTTGGCCGGCGTGCCGATCTTTCAGCTCGAACACACCTGGTCAGCGGGTTCCGACGGTGCTCACTATGTGACCGTGATGGATCTCGGCGTGCGGGCCCCGCTGCTGGCCCCGATCAACAGGGTGCTGCAGCGTCGGTTTCCCGACCACAAGGCGCGGGCGTGGGTCAAGCACAACATCGAGGAGGTCGGGCAGCTGCAGTATCTGCTGCCGGGCCTGGGCGAGCAGGGGTCAGGTGAATCTGAACCAGCGCAGTGCGCACAGCGCCCCGACCACGCCCCACGCGGCAAGCACCGCGAGTCCCAGCCAGTCCACTGACAGCGTCATCGCCTGGGACAGCGACTCGGTCAGCGCACCCGATGGCGTCAGGCGGGCGACCCACCGCAGAGCGGACGGGACCAGGCCACCCTCCAGGGTGAGCGCGCCGAGGCCGGCGAAGACAAACCAGAGCAGATTGGCGACGGCAAGCACGATCTCGGCGCGCAGTGTGCCGCCGAGGAGCAACCCCAGCGCGGCGAACACCGCGGTGCCGAGCGCGATGATCACCGCGCCGAGCAGGAGTCCGGCTGGGGCGGGCCGCCATCCCAGTGCGAATCCGATCGCGCCGAACAGCACCGACTGCACGAACACCACTGTGACCACAGCCAGGGACTTCCCGGCGATGATGCCCCAGACCGGTAGCGCGGTGGCCCCGAGTCGTTTCAGCGCGCCGTAGCGGCGATCGAATGCGACCGCGATCGCCTGCCCGGTGAACGCGGTGGATATCACCGCCAGCGCCATGATGGCCGGGACGAACGTCGCGGCGCGGTTGGGTCCGAACGTGCCCAGGGGCAGCAAGGTCAATCCCACCAGCAGGGTGATCGGAATGAACATCGTGAGAAGCAACTGCTCACCGTTGCGCAGCAGCAGGCGTAGCTCGAGGCCGAATTGCGCGGTCAGCATCTTCGGGATGGCGGCCGGACGGGGATCCGGCGTGAAGGTGCCAGGGGTGAAACGATTGACGGAGGTCATTTCCGCAGCTCCCGGCCGGTCAGTTCGAGGAACACGTCTTCGAGACTGCGTTGCTCGACCCGCATATCGGTGGCAAGCACGTCCAGCCGGGCGCACCACGCAGTGACAGTGGCCAGCACCTGAGGATCGATGTGTCCCTCGACCAGGTACTCGCCCGGTGCGTTCTCCACTGCGCCGTAGCCCTCGGGCAACGCGGCGATCAGTAACGACAGATCCAGCATCCGCGGCGCGCGGAACCGCAATTGATTCTCGGCGCCGCTGCGCATCAGCTCGGCCGGGGTGCCGGTGGCCACCGCCGAACCGTGGTCGATGATCAGGATCCGGTCGGCGAGCTCTTCGGCCTCGGCGAGTTGGTGGGTGGTCAGGACGACGGTGACGCCGTCGCGGCGCAGTGCGTCGATCAGTTCCCACACCACGATCCGCGCATGCGCGTCCATTCCCGCGGTGGGCTCGTCGAGGAAGACCAGTTCGGGACGTCCCACGACGGCGCAGGCGAGGGCGAGGCGTTGTTGCTGACCGCCGGAAAGCCGTCGGTAGGTGGTTCGCGCCGAGTCGGTCAGCCCGAGCGTGTCCAGCAGCCACTGCGGATCCAACGGGTCGGCCGCGTAGGAGGCCACCAGGGCGAGCATCTCCCCGGCCCGCGCTGCCGGATACGCTCCGCCGCCTTGGAGCATGACCCCGGTCCGCGCGCGCACCTCGGCGTTGTCGGCGACCGGGTCCAGACCGAGGATCCTGATGGACCCGGAGTCGGGCTTGATGAAGCCCTCGCACATCTCGACGGTCGTGGTCTTGCCGGCACCGTTGGGGCCCAGCAGTGCGAACACTTCGGCGGCCTGGACGTCGAGGTCGAGCGAGGACACCGCCGTCGTCGGTCCGTACCGCTTGCTGACATCACGCAGCTGCACCGGAGGGGGAGGCGCGGACGTCACGGAGACTCAGCGTAGGCGTCGGGTCTGGAGTGCGGTGGCGGTGGTGGCGGCGAAGGTTCCTGCGTCCCCTTTTCCGGCCGCAGACGCCACGGCAATCTGCGGTAGGTCAGCGCCATCAGAATCAGCAGGATCAGCGTGCTCGCCACCGTTGCCAACGCGATCTGGAACAGCGCGAACCGGTCGCCGTTGGCGGTCGGTCCGAAGATGCCCACCACCAGGGTGACGCCGATCGCCGCGGCGCGGAATCGCGGGCGGGTGGCCCAGGCGGCCAGCGGGATGATCGCCCACAACACGTACCAGGGCTGTACGACCGGGAACAGCAACAAAGTGGCGCCCAGCGCGACGCCGAGTCCGCCCACCGGATGTAGACGCCCCCGCAGAACGGCGTAGAGCAGCCACAACACGATCACTCCGATCAATGTCACACCGATCGCGCGGGTCAGGGCGAGCACCGCGGTGGTGTGATCACCCAGCCCGAGCAGGATGCCGACCTGACCGGTGCCGAGCGCGAGCAGCGTCGGCGGGGACATCCAGCTGCGCACCACGTTGGCGGTACCCAGGGTGAAGAGCCAGCCGAAACCGAGACCGCTGGCCCAGCCGATCAGCGCCATCACCGCCACCGACACCGCTCCCAGGGACGCGGTGGCGATCAGGAACGCCTTGACGGTGCCCCCCCACCGGCAGGCCAGGGCCATCGCCACGAACCCCAACGCCAACAGCGACGGGAGCTTCACCTGCGAGGACAAAGTGATCAACACGGCACCGGCGACGAGCATGACCAGCGGATACCAGCGTGTCCACTGCTCTCGCCCGCGCGGCCACGCCAACGGACGCGGTATCAGCGGTGCCGCCGCGTCGACACCACGCAGTGCGAACTCGGTGCCTGCCAGCATCAGCCCCAGCATCAAGGCCTCGTTGTGGATTCCGGCCACCAGATGCATGAACAACAACGGGTTCGCCGGACCGAGCCAGAGCGCGCTGACTTCGGCGACGCCGCACCGACGGGCCAGCCGCGGGGTGGCCCAGACGATCATCCCGACACCCAGCAGCACGACAAGGCGGTGGAAGAGCACCGCCTCGACAATGTTCTCGCCGGTCAACCGCGAGATCCCCCGCCCGATCCACAGGAACAGCGGGCCGTAGGGGGCGGGGGTCTCCCGCCACATGCTCGGCACCGAGAGCGTGAACACGTGATCGAGTCCGAGGCCGGGGGCGGGACCGACCTCGTAAGGGTCGTTGCCCTGCAAAGAGATCTCGCTCTGCGCGAGATAGGAGTACACGTCCTTGCTGTACATCGGCGGCGCGATCAGCAGGGGCAAGGCCCACAGCAGCAGCGTCCGGTCGAGTTGGCTGCGGGTCATCTTCCGCGGTCCCAGAGTGAAGCGGCCGAGCATCAGCCACGCCAGCGCCATCATCACCGCGCCCGTGGTGGTCATCGTCAGCGAGACTGTCTGGATACGGGACGGGAGGTTGAGCAGACGGACTCCGAAGGTCGGGTCCTGCACGACCGGCCGCGCTCCGGCACCCAACGCGCCGATGGCCATCAGCACCGTGCCGGTGGCTCCGAACAACCGGGTCCGCTGCATCGCGACGACCTCGGCGGCGGTCAGGGGGCTGCCCACGGTGCGCTCATCGCCGTGCCAGCCGGCGATCGACGAGCTGAGGGAGTGCTGGCGGGCTGCCACCAAGGCAGCGTAGCGGGCGTCTATTCCCGGTCCTCGGCGACGATCGCTGTGACAATGCCGACGTCCTCGATAAGGGTGCCCTTGCTAGACCCGGTCCGGCAATTGCGTCACACTGGTGTTGTGAAAATCCGTCCGCACAGCTCGGCGACGTCGGCAACGACGTCGCCGAATGCTGCCGACGGTCACACCAGGGGCGCGATCATCAAACTGCTGCTCGAATGCGGCCCCATCACCGCGAGTCGAATCGGTGAACGTCTCGGCCTGTCGGCCGCGGGCGTGCGTCGACATCTGGACGCGCTGATCGAAGCCGGTGAGGCTCAGGCCAATGCCGCCGCAGCGTGGCAACAGGCGGGCAGGGGCCGGCCGGCCAAGCGCTATCAGCTGACCGCGGCCGGTCGCGCCAAGCTCGAGCACACGTATGACGACCTCGCCTCGGCGGCAATGCGTCAGCTGCGGGAGATCGGTGGTGACGACGCGGTACGGACGTTTGCCCGCCGCCGCATCGACGCGATCCTGGCTGATGTCGACCCGGTCCCCGACGCCGCCACCGACGACCAGGTGGAAGCTGCGGCAGACCGGATCGCCGCAGCGCTGAGTGACGCCGGTTATGCCACCACCACCACGCGGGTGGGCGGTCCACTGCACGGTGTGCAGATCTGCCAGCACCACTGCCCGGTCTCCCACGTGGCCGAGCAATTCCCCGAACTGTGCCAGGCCGAGCAGCAGGCGATGGCCGAGGTGCTGGGGACCCACGTGCAACGGCTGGCGACCATCGTCAACGGAGACTGCGCCTGTACCACCCACGTTCCGCTCATGCCGGCCGAACGCTGACCGACGCGAGACCCTTCGGCTCGCAGCCCGCGCCGAAGCCACCACACGAGCAAAAGGAGTGTGTCCATGACACTCACACCGGAGGCCAAGCCGGAGACGCTGACCCAGGAGGAGACCATCGCCTCCCTGGGCAAGTACGGCTACGGCTGGGCTGACTCCGATATCGCCGGAGCCAGCGCGCAGCGAGGGTTGTCCGAGGCCGTGGTGCGCGACATTTCGGCCAAGAAGAGCGAACCCGAGTGGATGCTCGACATCCGACTCAAGGCATTGCGCACCTTCGACAAGAAGCCGATGCCCAACTGGGGCTCCGACCTCGACGGCATCGACTTCGACAACATCAAGTACTTCGTGCGCTCCAGTGAGAAGCAGGCGGCCACATGGGACGACCTGCCCGCCGACATCAAGAACACCTACGACAAGCTCGGCATCCCGGAAGCCGAGAAGCAACGGCTGGTCTCAGGGGTAGCGGCGCAGTATGAATCCGAGGTGGTCTACCACTCGATCCGCGAGGATCTCGAGGCTCAGGGCGTCATCTTCCTCGACACCGACACCGCTCTCAAAGAGCACCCGGAGATCTTCAAGCAGTACTTCGGCACCGTGATCCCGGCCGGGGACAACAAGTTCTCCGCGCTCAACACTGCGGTCTGGTCCGGCGGTTCGTTCATTTACGTGCCGAAGGGTGTGCATGTCGACATCCCGCTGCAGGCCTACTTCCGGATCAACACCGAGAACATGGGGCAGTTCGAGCGGACGCTGATCATCGTCGACGAGGACGCCTACGTGCACTACGTCGAGGGCTGCACCGCCCCGATCTACAAGTCCGACTCGCTGCACAGCGCCGTGGTCGAGATCATCGTCAAGCCGGGTGGACGGTGCCGTTACACCACCATCCAGAACTGGTCGAACAACGTGTTCAACCTGGTCACCAAGCGGGCCCGTGCCGAGGCCGGTGCGACCATGGAGTGGGTCGACGGCAACATCGGCTCCAAGGTGACGATGAAGTACCCCGCGGTGTGGATGACCGGTGAGCACGCCAAGGGCGAGGTGCTCTCGGTGGCGTTCGCCGGTGAGGGCCAGCACCAGGACACCGGTGCCAAGATGCTGCACCTGGCACCCAACACGTCGAGCAACATCGTCTCGAAATCGGTGGCGCGCGGCGGCGGCCGCGCGTCCTACCGCGGCCTGGTCCAGGTCAACAAGGGCGCGCACGGTTCGAAGTCGAGTGTGAAATGCGATGCGCTGCTGGTCGATACGATCAGCCGCTCCGACACGTACCCGTACGTCGACATCCGTGAGGACGACGTCACGATGGGCCACGAGGCGACGGTGTCGAAGGTCAGCGAGGACCAGATGTTCTATCTGATGAGCCGCGGGCTGACCGAAGACGAGGCGATGGCGATGGTCGTGCGCGGCTTCGTCGAGCCGATCGCCAAGGAGCTCCCGATGGAGTACGCGCTGGAGCTCAACCGGCTGATCGAGCTGCAGATGGAAGGGGCGGTCGGTTGATGCGCCCCGGGCGAGCGCAGCGACGGGAAATCGGCACCGGGCGAGCGCAGCGACGGGAAATCGGCAAGTGACACAGAATCTGACGACTGCGGCCGAGGGTACGGCCAAGGCGGGTTCGGTACTCAACCTGAACAAGGGTGAACTGTTCGCCTCGTTCGACGTGAACGCGTTCGAGGTGCCCGGGGGCCGCGACGAGATGTGGCGCTTCACGCCGCTCAAGCGGCTACGTGGTCTGCACGACGGCTCGGCCGGGACCGACGGCAAGGCGACCGGTACCGCTGAGATTTCCGTGACGGGGCGTCCGGGCGTGTCGGTCGAGACGGCCGGGCGTGGTGACGACCGCCTCGGCCGGGGTGGAGTGCCCTCTGATCGGGTTGCCGCCCAGGCGTTCTCGTCGTTCGACTCGGCGACGATCGTCACCGTTGCACGCGACACCGAAGTCGACGACCCGATCGAGATCGCGATCAGCGGTCCCGGTGCCGGCGCGGTCGCATACGGCCACCTACAGATTCGGGTGGAGGAGCTGTCCCGTGCGACGTTCGTCGTCGACCTGCGCGGTAGCGGTACCTACGCCGACAACGTCGAGATCATCGTCGGTGACTCCGCGGCTGTCGGGGTCATCTGGATTGCCGACTGGGCTGATGACATGGTGCATCTGAGTGCCCATCACGCGCGCTTGGGTAAGGACGCGGTGCTCACCCACGTCAACGTCACCCTCGGCGGTGACGTGGTCCGCACCACCGCTGCGGTGCGCTATGACGGTCCCGGCGGCAACGCCCAGCTGCTCGGCACGTACTTCGCCGACGCCGGTCAGCACCTGGAGGCGCGTCTACTCGTCGACCACTCACAGCCCAACTGCAAGTCCGACGTGTTGTACAAGGGCGCGTTGCAAGGCGACCCCGAGTCCAGGAAACCCGACGCCCACACGGTCTGGATCGGCGATGTGTTGATCCGTGCCGAGGCCACCGGGACCGACACCTTCGAGGTCAACCGTAACCTGGTGCTCGCCGACGGTGCTCGCGCCGATTCGGTACCGAACCTGGAGATCGAGACCGGTGAGATCATCGGGGCCGGACACGCCAGCGCCACAGGACGTTTCGACGACGAGCAGTTGTTCTACCTGCGGGCGCGCGGGATCCCTGAGGATCAGGCTCGCCGACTGGTGGTGCGCGGCTTCTTCAACGAGATCATCGCCAAGATCGCCGTGCCCGCCGTACGCGAGCGCCTGACCGAAGCCATCGAACGAGAACTAGCGATCACCGCTGGGCTGAACTGACTACCGGAGAAACACCTGACATGACCACACTGGAAATCAAAGACCTGCACGTCTCGGTCAATACCCCCGACGGCGAAGAGATCCCGATCCTCAAGGGTGTCAACCTGACCGTGAGGTCGGGGGAGACGCACGCTGTCATGGGCCCCAACGGCTCGGGCAAGTCGACACTGTCCTACGCGATCGCCGGCCATCCCAAGTACACCGTCACCTCAGGGTCGATCACCCTCGACGGCGAGGACGTGCTGGAGATGAGCATCGACGAACGCGCTCGGGCCGGCCTGTTCCTGGCCATGCAGTACCCCGTCGAGGTGCCCGGGGTCTCGATGTCGAACTTCCTTCGCACCGCCGCGACCGCGGTGCGCGGTGAGGCGCCCAAATTGCGGCACTGGGTCAAGGAAGTCAAAGCCGCGATGGGCGATCTCGACATCGATGCGGCATTCGGTGAGCGCAGCGTCAACGAGGGCTTCTCCGGGGGCGAGAAGAAGCGGCACGAGATCCTGCAGCTGGGTCTGCTCAAGCCGAAGATCGCGATCCTCGACGAGACCGACTCCGGCCTGGACGTCGACGCGTTGCGGGTCGTCAGCGAAGGTGTGAACCGTTACAAGGACGCCGAGAACGGTGGGGTGCTGCTCATCACGCACTACACCAGGATCCTGCGGTACATCAAGCCGCAGTTCGTGCACGTCTTCGTCGCCGGCCGCATCATCGAGTCGGGTGGGCCTGAGCTGGCCGACGAACTCGAAGAGAACGGTTACGAGCGCTTCACCCAGGCTGCTGCCGCGGGGGCGTGACGGTGACGGCCGCGAAGACGCTCGACCTGACCGCGATTCGGGCGGATTTTCCGATCCTGAGTCGGGTCATGCGCGGCGGAAACCGATTGGCCTATCTGGACTCCGGAGCCACGTCGCAGAAGCCGCTGGCGGTGCTCGACGCAGAGCGCAACTTTTTGCTGCATTCCAACGGCGCGGTGCACCGTGGTGCGCATCAGCTCATGGAGGAGTCCACTGACGCCTACGAACAAGGGCGTGAGGACATCGCGTCGTTCGTCGGTGCCGACACCGACGAGCTGGTGTTCACCAAGAATGCCACCGAGGCCATCAACCTGGTGGCTTATGCGCTGGGTGACAAGCGGTTCGAGAACGCGGTCGGCCCCGGTGACGTCATCGTCACCACCGAACTGGAGCATCACGCCAACCTGGTGCCGTGGCAGGAGTTGGCGTTGCGCACCGGTGCGACGCTGAAGTGGTTCGGTGTCACCGACGAGGGTCGCATCGACCTGGACTCTGTCGAGCTCGACGAGACGGTGAAAGTCGTCGCTTTCAGCCATCATTCGAACGTGACGGGAGCGGTCGCTCCCGTCGCCGAGTTGGTGGCGCGCGCGCATGCCGTCGGCGCGCTGGTGGTGTTGGATGCCTGCCAGTCGGTTCCGCATCAGCCCGTCGACTTCCATTCGGTGGACGTCGATTTCGCGGCGTTCTCCGGGCACAAGATGCTCGGTCCCACCGGCATCGGTGTGCTGTACGGGCGGCGGGAACTACTCGACACGATGCCGCCGTTTCTGACAGGCGGATCGATGATCGAAACCGTCACCATGGAGGCGACCACCTACGCACCGGCGCCGCAGCGATTCGAGGCCGGTACGCCGATGACCTCCCAGGTGGTCGGGCTGGCCGCTGCCGCGCGGTACCTGGATGCGCTGGGCATGCCTGCCGTGGAGGAGCACGAACGCGAGCTGGTGGCCGCAGCGTTGGCGGGCCTTTCGGAGATACCCGGCGTCCGGGTGATCGGTCCCGCAACGCTGGAGGGCCGGGGCTCGCCGGTGTCGTTTGTGGTGGACGGCGTCCACGCACACGACGTCGGGCAGGTTCTCGACGACGACGGGGTGGCCGTCCGGGTGGGTCACCACTGCGCGTGGCCCTTGCATCGCCGCTTCGGCATCGCCGCGACCGCCAGGGCGTCGTTCGCCGTCTACAACACGAGCGAGGAAGTGGACCGCCTGGTTGCCGGTGTTCGGCGTGCCATCGAATTCTTCGGGCGGGGATGACGGTTGCGACTGGAGCAGATCTACCAGGAAGTGATCCTGGACCATTACAAGCACCCGCATCACCGTGGGTTGCGGGAACCGTTCGCTGCCGAAGTGCATCATGTCAATCCGACCTGCGGGGACGAGGTGACGCTGCGGGTGACCCTGTCCGAGGACGGTGAGACCGTCACCGACATCTCCTACGACGGTCAGGGTTGCTCGATCAGTCAGGCGTCCACGTCGGTGCTCACCGATCAGGTGATCGGACACTCGGTCGGAGATGCGCTCAAGACGGTGGCGGCATTCTCGGAGATGGTGTCGTCGCGCGGCAAGATCGATGGTGACGAGGAAGTGCTCGGCGACGGTATCGCTTTCGCCGGGGTAGCGAAGTACCCGGCCCGGGTGAAGTGCGCGCTGCTCGGGTGGACGGCGTTCAAGGCAGCGTTGGCGCAGGCTCACGGCGCCCAGAGTTCTGAGGAGATTTCATGAGTGACACGTCAGCTACGGATATCACCGAATCGAACAGCGAAGCGGCGCAACCGAACGACGAACTGCTCGCCGAGGTCGAGGAAGCGATGCGCGACGTGGTCGATCCCGAGCTCGGCATCAATGTCGTCGACCTGGGCCTTGTCTACGGGATCAGCCTGGAGGGGGGCGATGCGGGCTCGGTTGCGCTCATCGACATGACGCTGACCTCGGCCGCGTGTCCGCTCACCGACGTCATCGAAGACCAGTCGCGGTCGGCGCTGGTGGGTGCCGGCCTGGTCGACGAGATCAGGATCAACTGGGTGTGGAATCCACCGTGGGGTCCGGACAAGATCACCGACGACGGCCGCGAACAGTTGAGGGCGCTGGGCTTCACCGTCTGACCTGACATGGTCGGCGGGGCCGACCGGGCTGACATGGTCGGCGGGGCCGACCGGGCTGACATGGTCGGCGGGGCCGACCGGGCTGACATGGTCGGCGGGGCCGACCGGGCTGACATGGTCGTTGCCGGTTTGCGGTCTCCTGATGCGTTGTACGCCAATGCGATCGCATTCTTGCCCCTGCGCGGACGAGCAATCATCTGACCCACTGTGCGGATGGCCGTTCATGAGCGAAAACGCCTCTGGTGTTTCGGTTTTGCGCTGATGCGCTCCGCAACCAGAGGGTCTGGCAAATTGTTGTCGCTGTGCTGTCATGGCCCATTGCTGCCAATAATTGCCCATTCTTGGGCTTCGCTGACCGTGCTGTTCGATTCGCTGAGAAATCAATTCATTCGATATCAAGCGCACCCGATGAGCTTTCGCTAACATTTGCTCCGCACACCGCTTTCACTGGAAGGGGAGTCGCAGGAGGCAGTGTCTTTCTAGCTCAAAGCTCCACGTGAACCGCGTTTCCGTCGTGCATTCTGATGCCGCTCCTTAGCTCGTGATGGCGTGACCGGCTGCGCGGAGTTCTACTTTCGATTTCGTTTCTTGTTATCTGAACGGGAATGGATTTCGCGATGAACAAGGGTCGGCGTAAACACCCACGGAAACGCACTCGCAAACACTGGTTGGCCGGTGGGGTAATTGCCGCGGGGCTCGGTGCGGCGATGGTGACCGGAGCGGCACCGGCGTCGGGGAGTCCCGACGCAGCGTCCAACAGCTCCGTGTCGGCGGACACCACGTCATCAGGCTCGTCCGAAGACAAGACCTCCGCGCTGGGGCGCGGCGCGACGGCTTCACAACGCAATGAAACCGACGTCGAGCGCGCGGATGCGGGCGGCAGCAAAGGCCGAGACGACGGTGGGGGCACCGATGGGGGTCCGCGAGACCTCGACCAGGACGACGAGACCGATGTCGCGGCCGACGGCCAGGACGACGGGACCGATGTCGCGGCCGACGGCCACGACGACGGGACCGATGTCGCGGCCGACGGCCACGACGACGAGACCGATGCCGCGGCCGACGAAGGGGACACCACCGAGGACGCCACCGAGGACGCCGACGAAGACACCACCGAGGGAGCGCCCTTCGAGGAGTACGCCGGTGAGGAAGTCACCCTTGACGCAGGAATCGTTGAGGAAGTCACCATCGACGGTGACTTCCTCAACGACGCGGGTGAGCAGGTGATCGAGGAGGTCACTGACCAGAACACCGCCGAGAGCGACGGCGCAGGACCGGACGGATCGGGCGCCGCCGGATCGGGGATCGACACCCCGGTCGCAGACACCCGGGACGGCGGTGACGCTGCGCCGGTGACCGCGGCGCCGCCGCAGGCGGCCGAACCGGTGACCACCGCGGTCACGCTGCGGACGACCACAGCCGCCGAGACCGACCCGGTACTGCTCGCGGCCGCGTTGAGCACCAAGGTGACCTGGGGGTCGATGATCGTCGACTGGCTCTACTCGATCGGCATCCGGAGCAAGAAGATGGGCACCGACTGGCTCGACGTACCGGTCTCGAAGGCCGCCGAAGCCCGCTGGCTGGTCAAGCGGAGTTTCATCTACCGCAATGTGGTGATCCCGCAACCCGGCGATCCGCAACCCGGTGATCCGCAACCCGGGAACCCGTCCAGTCCCACACTGCTGTGGGAGAGCAACTTCTCCAGTATGGAAGAGGCGCTGCGGTATTGGGGGCTGCACACGGGGCGATGGGGTCAGTCCGCCGGCGAGAACCAGTACTACACCGACGGAGACAACGTCTACATCGACGCAGACGGCAACCTCGTCATCGAGGCACGCCGGGAACGGGCACCGGACGGTCTCGGCGCGCCCTACAACTACACCTCGGCGCGGGTGGTGACCATCGGCAAGCAGTCGATCGGGGTGGGTACGCGCGTGGTGGCCCGTATCCAGATGCCGGTCACCAAGGGAGTATTGCCGGCGTTCTGGTCGGTGGGACTGGAGCCCGGGCACGAATACGACTGGCCGCGCCAAGGGGAGATCGACATCGTCGAGGTACCGGGAATGGGTACGCCGGCGTCACGCCGAATCTGGACCGGAAACATCCACGGCCCGTCGGAGGACGACAACTCGGTCGATGTGAAGCTGCACGGCGTCGACGCCGATCTCGGGGTCGACCTGTCACAGGGTTTCCACGACTACGGCATGGACTGGTACTCCGATCGCATCATCTGGCATGTCGACGGTGTCGAGGTGGGACGCGTCACCCAGGCCGAATATGAGGCGCTCGGCGGGGACTGGACGCCGTTTTCGGGCGCCTGGGATCACTACCTGATCCTCAATGTCGCCGTCGGCAACCCGTGGACCGGTGACCCCAATCCTGCCGAGCCGTTCAACGCCCAGATGAAGGTCGACTGGGTGAAGGCCTACTCTCTGTGACAACCCCATCGGTGCGGTAGGAGCAGCGCAGGTCGGGAACAGCACAGTTGTCACAGCACAGTTGTCCAGGAACATCGCAGTCGACAGGAACGTTGAGGTACACGTGGCTACCCGAGACATCACCGCACAAGAGTTCAACGACACCATCAACGACAACGACATCGTCCTCGTCGATTTCTGGGCGTCCTGGTGCGGGCCGTGTAAGGCCTTCGCCCCCACGTTCGCGGCGTCGTCGGAGAAGCACCCCGACGTCGTCTACGCGAAGGTGGACACCGAAGCCGAACAGCAGCTCGCCGCGGCGGCCGACATCCGCTCCATCCCCACCTTGATGGCGTTCAAGAAGGGCAAGCTGGTGTTCAACCAGGCCGGTGCGTTGCCACCCGCCGCTCTCGAGGACCTGATCCAGCAGGTCAAGGACTTCGACATCGATGCCGCCATCGCTGCGCAGGACGGTCAGGGCTGATCCGCGCACGCTAGTGTGCAAGCCGTGACCGACGCCCACGGCTACGTCCTGGTGGAACATCCGCGGCCTCACGTCGCCCTGGTGACGCTGAACCGTCCGGACCGGATGAACTCGATGGCGTTCGACGTCATGGTGCCGCTGAAGGCCGTTCTCGACGAGATCACCCATGACAACGAGGTGCGCGCGGTCGTGCTCACGGGCGCGGGTAGCGGATTCTCCTCCGGTGCCGATCACAAGTCCGCGGGGTCGGTGCCGCACGTAGCCGGACTCACCCGGCCATCCTTCGGTCTTCGGTCGATGAAGGTGCTCGACGAGGTCATCCTGGCTCTTCGCAAGTTGCATCAGCCCGTCATCGCGGCCGTCAACGGGGCGGCCATCGGCGGGGGTCTCTGTCTGGCCCTGGCCGCCGACATCCGCGTCGCATCCACCGCGGCCTACTTCCGCGCCGCGGGCATCAACAACGGCCTGACAGCCAGCGAACTCGGCTTGAGCTACCTGTTGCCGCGGGCCATCGGATCGTCGCGGGCTTTCGAGATCATGCTCACCGGACGTGACGTCGACGCCGAGGAAGCCGAACGGATCGGGCTGGTGTCGCGCCGGGTCGCCGCCGAGGATCTGCTGGGCACCTGTTACGACATGGCCGAGCGCATCGCCGCGTTCTCCAGACCGGGTGTGGAGCTGACCAAGCGCACCCTGTGGAGCGGGCTGGACGCGGGGTCGCTGGAGACGCACATGCAGACCGAGGGGCTCGGCCAGCTTTACATCCGGCTGCTGACCGGCAACTTCGAAGAGGCGGTGGCGGCCCGAAAGGAGCAACGGCAGCCTCGGTTCACCGACGACAAGTGAGCCCTGCCGCGTCACCGATTGGCCTCTTGCCGTCATCAGCCATTAGCCTTTGATCAGCCAGACCCCACGGCATGGGTACCGTCATGCCTTTTTCTCACCAGGAGTAGCAGCGTGATCACCGCCACGGACCTCGAGGTCCGCGCAGGAGCGCGCACGCTGCTCTCGATCGAGGGGGCGGCCCTGCGAGTGCAGCCCGGTGACCGCATCGGGCTGGTCGGTCGTAACGGTGCGGGTAAGACGACCACCTTGCGCATCCTGGCCGGGGAGGGCGAGCCCTATGCCGGGTCGGTCACCCGCACCGGCGAAATCGGTTATCTGCCACAGGATCCCAAAGAAGGCGACCTTGACATGCTGGCCCGCGACCGGGTGCTGTCGGCTCGTGGTCTCGACACCCTGCTCTCCGACCTTGAGAAACAGCAGGCGTTGATGGCCGAGGTCGCCGACGATGCCGCGCGGGACAAGGCGGTGCGTCGCTACGGGCAGCTGGAGGAGCGGTTCGCGGCGCTGGGCGGCTATGCCGCCGAGAGCGAGGCCGGCCGAATCTGTGCCAGTCTGGGCCTGCCCGATCGCGTCCTGACCCAGCCGTTGCGCACACTGTCGGGTGGTCAGCGGCGACGGGTGGAACTGGCGCGCATCCTGTTCGCCGCCTCGGATACGGGTTCGGGCTCTGCGACCACGCTGTTGCTCGACGAACCCACCAACCACCTCGACGCCGATTCGATCGGTTGGCTTCGCGGCTTCCTGCAGAACCACAGCGGCGGACTGGTCGTCATCAGCCACGACGTGGAACTGCTCGCCGATGTGGTGAACCGCGTGTGGTTCCTCGACGCGGTCCGTGGCGAGGCCGACGTCTACAACATGGGCTGGCAGAAGTATCTCGACGCCCGCGCCACCGATGAGCAGCGCCGCCGCCGGGAACGCGCGAACGCCGAGAAGAAGGCGTCCGCGCTCCGCGCCCAGGCCGCCAAGATGGGTGCCAAGGCCACCAAAGCCGTTGCCGCGCAGAACATGTTGAAGCGTGCCGAGCGGATGATGGCCGCCCTCGACGAAGAGCGGGTGGCCGACAAGGTGGCGCGCATCAAGTTCCCGACTCCTGCGCCATGCGGCAAGACCCCACTGATCGCCAAAGGCCTGACCAAGACCTACGGGTCGCTGGAGATCTTCACCGGCCTCGACCTGGCGATCGACCGCGGATCGCGGGTCGTGGTGCTCGGCCTCAACGGCGCCGGCAAGACCACGTTGCTGCGTCTGCTCGCCGGAGTCGAGACCCCGGACGCGGGTGGTCTGGAACCTGGGCACGGTCTGAAGATCGGGTACTTCGCCCAGGAGCACGACACCCTCGACAACATGTCCACGGTGTGGGAGAACATCCGCTCGGCCGCTCCCGACACCGGTGAGCAGGATCTGCGGGGTCTGCTCGGGGCATTCATGTTCACCGGCCCACAACTCGACCAGCCGGCAGGCACGCTGTCCGGTGGTGAGAAGACGCGGCTGGCGCTGGCGGGTCTGGTCGCCTCGACGGCGAACGTGCTGCTACTCGACGAGCCCACCAACAACCTCGACCCGGCGTCGCGCGAACAGGTGCTCGACGCGCTGCGCAGCTATGCGGGTGCGGTGGTGCTGGTGACCCACGACCCGGGTGCCGCCGAGGCGCTCGATCCGCAGCGGGTGGTGTTGCTGCCAGACGGCACCGAGGATTTCTGGTCCGACGAGTACCGCGATCTGATCGAACTGGCCTGACACCGGCGTTTTCCGGCGACACGCGCGGATCGCCGGAAAGTCCCTGACGTGAAAGTTCTTGACGTCTACGTAATGTTTGCTAGATTCGTAGCTGTCGAGAAGCACATCGGGGGATCTTCTTGATTTGACGGTCCCTCGCCGTCCCGGGGGGGATTCTGAGTTGAAGCGCGTATTCGCTAGTTCTGCATCATTCGTCGCAGCCGTCACCGGGTGTCTGGCCACGGCCACGGTGGCCGTCGCCGCGAGCACCCCGGTTCTGACAGTGGCGGGCAACACCAACGTGGTGCGGACACCGATGGACCAGAAGCTTCAGGGCGCCCTCTGCCGGCCCCCGAGCTACAGCTGCCAGCCGGTCAAGTACCGCTCCAGTGGACTGGGGTCCATTCCCCTCGAGGAGGGCACCGAGCTGTTACAGGCGGCGCTGGCCAACCAGCCGGGGCCGGTCGTGGTGCTGGCCTACTCGCAGGGCGGCATGATCGCCACCACCTGGCTCAACCGCTACGGCAACCAGGTTGACCGGCGCGACGAGATCATCCTGGTCCTGCTCGGCAGTCCCCAGCACGGTCTCGGCGGCTACGGGCCGATGAACGGTTCCAAGAAGCGGCCGGCGACGCCGACCGACACCGGCTACACCGTCATCGAAGTGACCCGGGAATACGACATGGAATCCGACTTCCCGCTGCGTAAGGGCAACTGGCTGGCGTTGTCCAACGCCTTCTCCGGGTTCTTCCGCGTCCACACCGATTACGCCAGTGTCGATCTGCTGGACCCCGACAACCTGGTCAAGCAGATCGGCGGCACCACCTACGTGCTGATACCGACCGCACATCTGCCGATGCTGGAGCCGCTGCGGCGCCTCGGTCTGGTCACCCTGGCGGACTCGTTGGAGACGCGTTGGCGGCCCATCGTCGATTCCGCCTACGACCGTTCGGGGTACGTCACCCTTGCCGAGGCTTGGCGCGACGGTATGGCGCTGCCGGACATCCTGTCCGCAGCCGCCCTTCCTCAGGCGGCGTCGACCGACCTGGTGAGTCGGGCGGTGACCACGGTGACGGTTCCGCTGGACTCCACGGCGGCCGAGACGGCCCGGGCGCTGGAATCTGCGGGTCAGCGTGGATGGTCGCACGAACTCGGTTCCACCGCAGCGGGTTATGAAGCGCCGGCCGGCGACGAGCCGGGCCCTGCCCTGGATGCGGACGCCGGTCCCGAGGCGGACGAGCAGGCCGTGGCGGGAGATGGCGATCTCGGTGAGTATCCGGAGAATTCGCAGGGAGGTGCCCTCGATGACGGCGCCCTCGACGACGGTGCCCTCGACGACGGTGCCCTCGTGGGCGGCTTTGTCAACGACGGCGGGGACGACGAATCCACCGACAAAAGTCCCGTCGGCGTTGGATTCGGCAGTGTTGGATCCGGCGGCGCGGCGGACGGTGCCGGCGCAGTGAGTTCCTCCCCGGACCGCGATCCGGATTCCGAATAGGCACGACCGATGTCGAGGCGGCGACCCGAATTCACCGGGTCGCCGTGTCAACCGGCTCACCGCGGGGTATGTGAAGCGCTACATCCGTGCAAGAGCGGGGAGGCATCGAAGGTGAAGAACAACGGCAAATCACGCGACCAGCTGATGACCGAGCTGCGCAGCGCATATGAACGTGGGGCCAGCATTCGGACGCTGGTGGCCAGCACCGGACACTCGTACGGGTCGATTCACACCATGCTGCGTGAATCGGGCGCGACGATGCGCAGCCGGGGCGGGCCCAACCACCGCGGCCGCAGAGCCGGTTAGCTCAGCGCTGACGCACCGAGTCCTCCACGACATCGAGTACCGCGCCGAGTCTCTCGGGGTCATCCCCGGAAGCCAGGCGCGCCACCAGACCGTCGAGCACCAACTCCAGATACGTGCGCAGAACCTCGCCCGGAACGTCGTCGCGCAGTCGTCCGGCCTGTTTCTGGCGCCGTAGCCGTTCGGTGGTGGCGGCGGACAGCTCGGCAGAGCGTTCCGCCCAACCTCGGCTGAACGCAGGGTCGTTACGCAGCTTGCGCGCGATCTCCAATCGGGTGGCCAGCCAGTCGAACTGCTCGGGTGCGGCGAGCATGTCGCGCATCACCTGGATCAGACCCTCACGCGCCGCAACCTCTGCCATCCGTTCCGCATCCTCACGCGCCAGTTCGAAGAACAGCGTGTCCTTGTCGCGGAAGTGGTGGAAGATCGCGCCGCGCGAGAGCCCGATCGTCTGCTCCAGCCGGCGCACCGTGGCCCGGTCGTAGCCGTACTCGGCGAAACACCGCCGGGCGCCGTCGAGAATCTGGCGGCGACGAGCCGCCAGATGATCGTCGGTCACCCGAGGCACAGGCCGAGCCTCCCGCCGGTCATCAAGCCTTCAGCATGTTGCGCAGCACGTACTGCAGGATTCCGCCGTTGCGGTAGTAGTCCGCCTCTCCGGGCGTGTCGATCCGCACCACCGCGTCGAACTCGACCTTTGAGCCGTCGTCCTTGGTGGCGGTGACATGCACTGTCTTCGGCGTCTTGCCGTTGTTCAGCTCCTCGATGCCCTCGATGTCGAAGGTCTCGGTGCCGTCGAGCTTCAACGATGCCGCCGATTCACCCTGAGGGAACTGCAGTGGGATCACTCCCATGCCGATCAGGTTGGACCGGTGGATGCGCTCGAACGACTCGGTGATGACCGCACGCACCCCGAGCAGGGTCGTGCCCTTGGCCGCCCAGTCCCGCGACGAGCCGGAGCCGTACTCCTTGCCGCCCAGCACAACCAGCGGGATACCCGCCTTCTGGTAGTTCTGTGACGCGTCATAGATGAACGCCTGCGGGCCGCCATCCTGGGTGAAGTCGCGGGTGTAGCCGCCCGAGACGTCGTCGAGCAACTGATTGCGCAGCCTGATGTTGGCGAACGTGCCGCGAATCATCACCTCATGGTTCCCGCGTCGCGACCCCAACGAGTTGAAGTCCTTGGGCTCGACGCCGTGCGCTTCGAGGTACTGCGCCGCGGGGGTGCCCTTCTTGATGCTGCCGGCCGGGGAGATGTGGTCGGTGGTGACTGAATCGCCCAGTAGGGCAAGCACTCTGGCACCCTTGATGTCGGAGACTGGCTCCGGCTCGGCGGGCATCCCTTCGAAGTACGGGGCTTTGCGGACGTAGGTGGAGTTCTCGTCCCATTCGAAGGTGTTGCCCTCCGGGGTGGGCAATGAACGCCACCGCTCGTCACCCTTGAAGACATCGGCATAGGAGTCGGTGAACATCTCCCGATTGATCGACGACGCGATGGTCTCCTGGATTTCTTGGGCAGATGGCCAAATATCTTTGAGGAAAACGTCATTGCCGTCGCTGTCTTGACCCAGCGGATCGGACTCGAAGTCGAAGTCCATCGTTCCCGCCAGTCCGTAGGCGATCACCAACGGCGGGGACGCCAGGTAGTTCATCTTGACGTCGGGGGAGATGCGGCCCTCGAAGTTGCGGTTACCGGACAGCACTGCCGTCACCGACAGGTCGTTGTCGTTGATCGCGGCCGAAATCTCGTCGGGCAGCGGGCCGGTGTTGCCGATGCAGGTGGTGCAGCCGTAACCGCCCAGGTAGTAGCCCAACTTCTCCAGATAGGGCCACAGGCCGGCCTTGTTGTAGTAGTCGGTGACCACCTGTGACCCCGGTGCCATGTTGGTCTTGACCCACGGCTTGGTGGTCAGGCCCTTCTCGACGGCGTTCTTGGCCAACAGCGCCGCGCCCAGCATCACCGACGGATTCGACGTGTTGGTGCACGAGGTGATGCCGGCGACCACAACGGCGCCGTGATCGAGGACGAACTCACCCCGGTCCGCCGACTTGACGGTGACGGGGTTGCTGGGCCGGCCCTCGGATCCGTTGGCCGCCGACGGCCGCACGTCGACCGCCCCGTCGTCGGCGAACGACAGCGAGACCGAGTCGCTGGCCGGGAAGGACTCTTCGACGGCCTCGTCGAGCTTGGTCTCCGGGGTGGGGTGGTTCTGTTCCACGTAGTTGTGGATGTCCTTGCGGAAGGCGTTCTTGGCGTCGGAGAGCTCGATGCGGTCCTGCGGACGCTTCGGCCCGGAGATCGAGGGCACCACCGTGGACAGGTCGAGTTCCAGGTACTCGGAGAAGACCGGTTCCTTGGCCGGATCGTGCCACATGCCCTGCTCCTTGGCGTACGCCTCGACCAGCGCGAGTTGTTCGTCGGTGCGCCCGGTCAGCCGCAGGTAGTTGATGGTCTCCTCGTCGATGGGGAACATCGCTGCGGTGGAACCGAATTCAGGGCTCATGTTGCCCAGCGTCGCGCGGTTGGCCAGCGGGACCTCGGCGACGCCCTCGCCGTAGAACTCGACGAACTTGCCGACCACACCGTGCTTGCGCAGCATGTCGGTGACGGTCAGCACCACATCGGTGGCGGTGACGCCCGGCTTGATCTCTCCGGTCAGCTTGAAGCCGACGACGCGCGGGATCAGCATCGAGACCGGCTGGCCGAGCATCGCGGCCTCCGCCTCGATGCCGCCGACGCCCCAGCCCAGCACGCCGAGACCGTTGACCATGGTGGTGTGGCTGTCGGTGCCCACGCAGGTGTCAGGGTAGGCCACCCCGTCACGGACCATCACGGTGCGGGCCAGGTACTCGATGTTGACCTGGTGGACGATTCCGGTGCCGGGAGGCACAACCTTGAAGTCGTCGAAGGCGCCCTGCCCCCAGCGCAGGAACTGATAGCGCTCGCCGTTGCGTTCGTATTCGAGTTCGACGTTGCGCTCGAAGGCGTCGGCTCGGCCGAACACATCGAGGATGACCGAGTGATCGATGACCAGTTCGGCCGGAGCCAGCGGGTTGACCTTCGCGGGGTCACCGCCCAGCGCGGAGACGGCCTCGCGCATGGTGGCCAGGTCGACGATGCAGGGGACGCCGGTGAAGTCCTGCATGATCACCCGGGCCGGAGTGAACTGGATTTCGATACTGGGTTCGGCGTCGTGGTCCCAGTTCGCGATCGCCTCGATGTGGTCCTTGGTGATGTTGGCGCCGTCTTCGGTGCGCAGAAGGTTCTCGGCGAGAACCTTGAGACTGTAGGGAAGCTTTTCGGTACCGGGGACCGCGTCGAGGCGGTAGATCTCGTAGCTTTCGTCTCCGACCTTCAGCGTGTCCTTCGCCCCGAACGAGTTCAGGGATGAATTCTTGCTGCTCACATCAACTCCCGGATTGTGACCATCGCCGCGACGGGCTGTGTCGGCGGCGTTTGTAACCTTAACAGTACGCTTGTCCTGTAAGAAACCCCAGGCCGGTATCCAGTCTCGACCCTGGGCCTGCGTGCTGCCACCCGGTTCGGGTACCCAGAATGCCGCGCATCACGGCGACCTCGGCCTCGGGCCAGGCGCCCGGGTCACGCGCCTGTGTCGTGGCGGCCCGTGTCGTCGCTGCGCGGCGACGTCCGTCGGCTACCGTTGCTGGCTGTGACCGGACCGCTCTTCGTGCCGTTCCTGCCGACCTACATCCCGCCGGAGCTGTGTTTCACCGTGGGGATCGACCCGCAGGCTGCGGGCGCGCCGGACGTGTGCATGGACGTCGTGCGCGATGACGTCGCCGCATCCGGCGTCAGTGCCCGCGGCCTGGAACCCGCGGCGGTCTCGGAACTCGAGCAGGTCGTCGCGGACGCCCAGGGTCAGGGCATCGACCTCAAGATCGTCGTGATCGACGCGAACCCGCCGATCGACACCCCGTTGCGAGACATTGCGACCGCGGTGGGGGAGGACAATCCCGGGGCGACCGTGCTGGCGCTGAGCCCGTCGTTCGCCGGGACCTCCAGTCCTCAGTTCACCCGGGTGGTGCTGGAGGCCGGCGAGGATCTGGCGAAGACCGGCGATGCGGTCCAGTCGTCGAAGAATTTCGTGGGCGAGTTGACCGAGTCGCATTTCCCCTGGACGCCATTCACCATTGTGCTTGTTCTGGCGGTGGCTTTGGCCGTGGTCGGCACCCGCGCGCTGCAGAAATGGAGCAAACGACACGCCGCGCCGGAATCTGTTGCCACCAGCGGCGACTGACGACTCCCTGGCGGTCCGCAAATTGCCGGATCACTGTTTGATAACGCACATCGCAATTACATTGTTGTAATTTGTGACTAAAGTTTCTTTAGCGTCAGATGTGACGTACGGTGCAATCGGTGCTTGATGTTGCGGTTGTTCTTCATGTGACTTCTGTGGTCGGGTGCCGGACCCTGTGCCGACACGTTCGCGTGGAGCCTGAGGAGACTTGAGTCGAATGAGACGTTCCCCCGGCGGCGCCTCCGCTTCGCGGTTGTGCGCGGCGACGCTTGCCATGGGCATGGTCATCACGCTGCCCAACCTCGCCCCCCAACCGGCACTGGCGCAGCCCGCACAGCAGGGCGGCCTGGCCCAGCTGGTGACCGATGTCGCCAACGTCAACCAGCAGCTGCAGGACCTCGGAGCGCAGATCCAGATGCAGCAGGAGAGCGTCAATAAGGCGATCCTGGACGTGCAAACCGCACGGGATGACGCCGAGGCCGCTCAACTCGAGGTCGACGCCAGTGCACAGCGGGTCGAGGACGCCAACGCGGCCATCGCCGCGGCGCAGGACCGGTTCGACACGTTTGCATCAGCGATGTACGTCAGCGGACCGTCCAGTTCCTATCTGACCGCATCCGACCCGTCGGACATCCTGAACACCGCCGCCACCGGCCAGGCGCTGTCGATCAGCTCGCAGAAGGTGATGGCTGATCTGCAGCGCGCGCGTACCGAGCAGGTGAACCGGGAATCGGCGGCGCGGCTGGCCAAGCAGCAGGCCGATGACGCGGTCAAGGCGGCCGAGACCAGCCAGCAGGACGCGGTGACCGCGCTGACCAACGCTCAGGAAACCTTCAAGGCGCAGCAGGTCGAGCTTGACCGGCTGACCGCCGAAAGGGCCACAGCGCAGGCCAAACTCGCCGAAGCCCGGACGCTGGCCGCACCGACGCCGTCCGGTGGCGCGCCCGCGGCCTCCGGCGGCGCCGCGCCCGCCCCGGCCGGGTCCAACCCCGACTGGGACGTCGACCCGGCCACCGGGAACCGCGAGACCGCCTGGGACATGACCCTGCCCCAGATTCCGAGCGCCTTCGTCAGTGGCGACCCGGTCCAGATCATCAACGCGGTCCTGAAGATCATCACCACCTCGGTCGAGATCACCCAGAACCTGGGCCGCAAGTTCCTGCAGAGCATCGGGCTGCTGCCGACGCCGACCGGCATCACCAACGGCGCGATCCCGACGCTGTACGGCAGGCAGGCCACCGAGTACGTCATCAAACGCGGTATGTCCCAGATGGGCGTCCCGTACTCCTGGGGTGGCGGCAACGCTGCGGGACCCAGCCGCGGAATCGACTCGGGCGCAGGCACTGTCGGCTTCGACTGCTCGGGACTGATGCTTTACATGTTCGCCGGCGTCGGTATCAAATTGGACCACTACTCAGGCTCGCAGTACAACGCGGGCCGCAAGGTGCCGTCCTCTCAGATGCGTCGCGGTGACATGATCTTCTACGGTCCCAACGCCAGCCAGCACGTCGCGATGTACCTCGGGGACGGGCAGATGCTCGAAGCCCCGTACACCGGGTCGGTGGTCAAGATCTCGCCGGTGCGCACCAGCGGGATGACGCCCTACGTCACCCGAATGATCGAGTGGTGATCGCCCTGCGTCGCTTCATGATCGCGGTGCTGGCCGCTGCGGCCCTGCTGGCAGGGGCCGTGACACCGTCGTCGGCGCAACCCGACGGCGGCCAGTGGGATCCGACCCTGCCCAAGCTGATCAGTGCCGGCGCGCCGGGCGACCCGCTGGCGATCGCCAACGCGTCGCTGGCCGCGACCGCCCAGGCCACCCAGGTCACCATGGACCTGGGTCGCAAGTTCCTGCAGACCATCGGGTTGGCGCCCGCCGATGCGCCCGCCGGAGTCGCTCCGGGCATCGTGCGTGGACCGGCCGCGATCGAGTACGTCATCCGGCGCGGTGGCAGCCAGATCGGGACCCCGTACTCCTGGGGCGGTGGCAAACCCACCGGGCCCAGTAGGGGCATCGACTCCGGCGCCAACACCGTCGGCTACGACTGCTCCGGATTCACCCAGTTCTCCTATGCCGGCGTCGGCGTGCTGATCCCGAAGTACTCCGGTGATCAGTACAACACCGGCCGTAAGGTCCCGGTGCAGCAGGCCAAGCGCGGCGATCTGCTGTTCTGGGGTCCCGGCGGCAGCCAGCACGTGGCGATCTATCTCGGCGGCGGCCAGATGCTGGAGTCCTCGGGCAGCGCGGGCAAGGTGACCGTCAGTCCGGTCCGGATGGCCGGCCTGCAGCCCCATGTGGCCCGCATCATCGAATCCTGAGTGTGGCCTGAGTTAAAGCTGAGGAGACCGGGCGACGTCGACGGATCTCGAAGCGCCTGGAATAGTTGATTGCGAGCGCACGGCCACAACCGGCCTGCGCCGCGAAGACCAGCATGTACGGCGCATGTGGAAGGAATGTTGATGACCTCACCGAGTGGACCGCCGCAGGGCGCTGGAGGATATCCCGCACCGGCCCCCACCCAGGGCTACTCCGCGGGTGCGCACGCCGCGCCGACCTCCTCGCCCGCAGGTTCCGCGCAGTCCAACGGTGGTCTGCAGAACGAGGTACACACGCTGGAGCGGGCGATCTTCGAGGTCAAGCGCATCATCGTGGGCCAGGACCAGCTCGTCGAGCGGATGCTGGTCGGCTTGTTGGCCAAGGGCCACGTGCTGCTCGAAGGTGTGCCCGGAGTGGCCAAGACCCTGGCCGTCGAGACATTCGCCAAGGTGGTCGGCGGAACGTTCGCGCGCATCCAGTTCACGCCCGACCTGGTGCCCACCGACATCATCGGTACCCGGATCTACCGGCAGGGCAAGGAGGAGTTCGACATCGAGCTCGGCCCCGTCGTGGTCAACTTCCTGTTGGCCGACGAGATCAACCGCGCGCCGGCCAAGGTGCAATCCGCACTGCTCGAGGTGATGGCGGAACGCAAGATCTCCATCGGCGGCAAGACGTTCCCGTTGCCCAGCCCGTTCCTGGTGATGGCGACGCAGAACCCGATCGAGCAGGAAGGCGTCTATCAGCTTCCCGAAGCGCAGCGCGACCGCTTCCTGTTCAAACTCAACGTCGACTATCCGTCGCCCGAGGAAGAGCGCGAGATCATCTACCGGATGGGCGTCAAGCCGCCGGAGCCCAAGGGCATCCTCAACACCGGTGACCTGCTGCGCCTGCAGGAGGTCGCCGCGAACAACTTCGTCCACCACGCGCTGGTCGACTACGTCGTGCGCATCGTCACCGCCACCCGCGAACCGGAGAAGTTCGGGATGCCCGATGCGAAGGCGTGGATCGCCTACGGAGCGTCCCCGCGTGCGTCGCTGGGCATCATCGCCGCGTCGCGGGCACTGGCCCTGGTGCGCGGTCGCGACTATGTGATCCCGCAGGACGTCGTCGAGATCATCCCCGACGTGCTGCGGCACCGACTGGTGCTGACCTACGACGCGCTGGCCGATGAGATCTCCTCGGAGACCGTGGTCAACCGGATCCTGCAGACGGTGGCGCTGCCCCAGGTAAACGCCATTCCGCAGCAAGGACATTCGGCCCCGCCGGCGGTTCCGGCCGCCGCGGGCGCGGCAACCGGTCGCTGACACTTGACCAGGTCAAACCGCTCCGTCGACCTACCGTCGATGCAGCGTGGGGAGATTCGTGACCCCGCTCTGACCGCGGCGCTGCGCAAGCTTGAGCTGACGGTGCGGCGCAAGCTCGACGGCGTGCTGCACGGCGATCACCTCGGGTTGCTGCCGGGCCCGGGATCCGAACCGGGGGAGTCGCGGGCCTACCAGCCCGGGGACGATGTGCGCCGGATGGACTGGTCGGTGACCGCGCGGACCACCCATCCGCACGTGCGGCAGATGATCGCCGACCGCGAGTTGGAGACCTGGTTGGTCGTCGACGTGTCGGCCAGCCTGGACTTCGGCACCGCGACCTGCGAGAAGCGCGACCTGGCGGTGGCCGCGGCGGCGTCCATCGCGTTCCTCAACAGCGGGGGCGGTAACCGGATCGGCGCGATCATCTCCAACGGAGACACCATGCGGCGAGTGCCGGCACTGTCGGGTCGGGTGCACGAACAGGAACTGCTGCGCGCGATTGCCACCACGCCCCGGGCGCCGGTGGGAGTGCGCGGCGACCTCGCCGCCGCGATCGACGCGCTGCGCAGGCCGGAACGGCGCCGCGGTATGGCGGTGATCATCAGCGATTTCCTCGGGCCCATCAACTGGATGCGTCCGCTGCGCGCGGTGGCCGGTCGGCATGAGGTCCTCGGTATCGAGATCCTCGACCCGCGGGACGTGGAACTGCCCGCTGTCGGCGATGTGGTCCTGCAGGACACCGAGACCGGTCGCACCCGTGAGTTCACCATCGACGAGCAGTTGCGCACCGACTTCGCCAAGGCGGCCGCCGCGCACCGTGCCGACGTGGCTCGCACCCTGCGCCGCTGCGATGCGCCGCTGTTGACGTTGCGTACCGACCGGGACTGGATCGCCGACGTGGTCCGATTCGTCGCGAGCCGACGCCGGGGCGCGCTGGCGAGATGACCGATAACAACGAAATGACAAGTAGCGCATGACTTTACCGTTGCTCGGCCCGATGTCCCTGTCGGGTTTCGAACATCCCTGGTTCTTCCTCTTCTTCGTGGCCATCCTCGGGCTGATCGCGCTCTACGTCATCGTGGCGCTGTCCCGGGAACGGCGCATGTTGCGCTTCGCGAATATGGAGCTGCTGGAGAGCGTGGCCCCCAAGCGGCCCAACCGCTGGCGGCACGTGCCCGCCGTGCTGCTGATCCTGTCGCTGATGTCGTTCACCGTCGCGATGGCCGGTCCGACACACGACGTGCGGATACCGCGCAACCGCGCTGTGGTGATGCTGGTCGTCGACGTCTCGCAGTCGATGCGGGCCACCGATGTCGCGCCCAACCGTCTGGTCGCCGCACAGGAGGCCGCCAAGCAGTTCGCCGATCAGTTGACCCCCGGCATCAACCTCGGACTGATCGCCTACGCCGGCACCGCCACGGTGCTGGTGTCGCCGACCACCAACCGGGAAGCCACCAAGAACGCCATCGACAAGCTGCAGCTGGCCGACCGCACCGCCACCGGTGAGGGCATCTTCACCGCGCTACAGGCTGTCGCCACCGTCGGCGCGGTGATCGGCGGTGGCGACGAACCGCCGCCCGCGCGCATCGTGCTGATGTCGGACGGCAAAGAGACCGTGCCGTCGAACCCGGACAATCCGAAGGGCGCCTACACCGCGGCCCGCACCGCCAAGGATCAGGGAGTCCCGATTTCGACAGTGTCTTTCGGGACGCCGTATGGCTACGTCGAGATCAACGATCAGCGTCAGCCCGTGCCGGTCGACGACGAGATGCTCAAGAAGATCGCCGACCTCTCCGGCGGCGAAGCGTTCACCGCGTCCAGCCTGGAGCAGCTCAAGCAGGTGTTCACCAACCTGCAGGAACAGATCGGCTACGAGACCATCAAGGGCGATGCCAGCGTCGGCTGGCTGCGGCTGGGTTCACTGGTGCTGGCCGTGGCGGCGCTGGGGGCATTGTTGATCAATCGCCGGTTGCCGAATTAGCTAAGGCGATTTCTTAGAAACCGGCCGCACCCACTAAGTTGGCCTCCATGACTGTGACCGACAATTCCGCTGACACCGCAGGTGAGACCGCGGTCGGCCGTCCTGCGTTCGTGTCCCGCTCGGTGCTCGTGACCGGCGGAAACCGCGGCATCGGTCTGGCGATCGCCCAGCGCCTCGCCGCCGACGGTCACCGAGTCGCGGTCACCCACCGCGGATCAGGTGTCCCGGAGGGACTGTTCGGCGTCGTGTGCGACGTCACCGACAACGACGCCGTCGACCGGGCGTTCGCAGAGGTCGAGGAGCACCAGGGCCCGGTCGAGGTGCTGGTGTCCAACGCGGGCATCTCCAAGGACGCGTTCCTGATGCGGATGACCGAGGAACGGTTCGAAGAGGTCATCAACGCCAACCTCACCGGCGCTTTCCGGGTTGCCCAGCGGGCTTCGCGCAGCATGCAGCGCAAACGCTTCGGCCGGATCATCTTCATCGGCTCGGTGTCGGGCATGTGGGGGATCGGCAACCAAGCCAACTACGCGGCGGCCAAGGCTGGTCTGATCGGCATGGCCCGCTCGATCTCCCGGGAGCTGTCCAAGGCGAACGTCACCGCCAACGTGGTGGCCCCCGGCTACATCGACACCGAGATGACCCGCGCGCTCGACGAGCGGATTCAGGCCGGGGCACTGGAGTTCATCCCCGCCAAGCGGGTGGGCACCGCCGAGGAGGTCGCCGGAGCGGTGAGCTTCCTGGCGTCGGAGGACGCGAGCTACATCGCCGGGGCCGTGATACCGGTCGACGGCGGCATGGGTATGGGCCACTAGAGCGATAAGACAAGGACTTTCAACTGTGACACTTCTTCAAGGCAAGCGCATCCTCGTCACGGGGATCATCACCGATTCGTCGATCGCGTTCTATATCGCCAAGGTCGCCCAGGAGGCCGGCGCCGAGGTGATCTGTACCGGATTCAACCGGTTACGGCTCATCGAGCGGATTCTCGAACGGTTGCCGTCCAAGCCGCCGCTGCTCGAGCTCGACGTGCAGGACGACAAGCACCTCGACACGCTGGCCGACCGCGTCACCGAGGTGATAGGCGAAGGCAACAAGCTCGACGGCGTCGTGCACTCGATCGGCTTCATGCCGCAGACCGGCATGGGTATCAACCCTTTCTTCGACGCGCCCTACGAGGACGTCGCCAAGGGCATCCACATCTCCGCCTATTCGTATGCGTCGCTGGCCAAGGCGGTGCTACCGGTGATGAATCCCGGCGGGGGCATCGTCGGTATGGACTTCGACCCGACCCGGGCCATGCCGGCCTACAACTGGATGACGGTCGCCAAGAGCGCCCTGGAATCGGTGAACCGGTTCGTCGCCCGGGAAGCCGGTAAAGTCGGCGTGCGGTCCAATCTCGTTGCAGCGGGTCCTATCCGGACACTGGCGATGAGCGCGATCGTGGGTGGGGCGCTCGGTGAGGAGGCCGGCGCCCAGATGCAACTGCTCGAGGAGGGCTGGGACCAGCGGGCGCCATTGGGTTGGAACATGAAGGATCCGACGCCGGTGGCCAAGACCGTGTGCGCCTTGCTGTCGGACTGGCTTCCGGCGACGACGGGCACGGTGATCTTCGCCGACGGCGGCGCCAGCACCCAGTTGTTGTGACGAGCTGACCGTGTCCTCTCCCGCATCGTCTTTCGACGCTCTGCTGCTGCTGTCCTTCGGCGGACCCGAAGGGCCCGAACAGGTGATGCCGTTCCTGGAGAACGTCACCCGCGGGCGCGGGATACCGCGGGAGCGCCTCGAGTCTGTCGCCGAGCACTATCTGCATTTCGGCGGGGTGTCCCCGATCAACGGCATCAATCGCGATCTGATCGTCTCGATCGAGGCCGAGTTGGCCGGCCGCGGTCTCGAGCTGCCGGTCTACTTCGGTAACCGCAACTGGGATCCATACGTCGAAGATGCGATCTCGGCCATGCGGGACAACGGTATTCGCCGGGCGGCGGTGTTCTCCACATCGGCGTGGGGTGGCTACTCGGGGTGCACGCAATACCAGGAGGACATCGCACGCGGCCGGTCGGCGGCGGGCCCAGAAGCGCCGGAGCTGGTCAAGCTGCGGCAGTACTTCGACCATCCGCTGCTGATCGAGATGTTCGCCGATTCCATCCGGGACGCGGCAGAGACCCTTCCCGAAGGGGTGCGCGCTGCGGCCCGTCTGGTCTTCACCGCGCATTCGATCCCGCTGCGCGCCGCGTCGCGCTGCGGCCCGGACCTGTACCAGAGACAGGTCGGGCACGCCGCCGCGCTGGTGGCCGCAGCCGCCGGATACCCCGAATACGACCAGGTGTGGCAGTCGCGTTCGGGGCCGCCTCAGGTCCCCTGGCTGGAGCCCGACGTCGGTGACCACCTCCAGGTGCTGGCCGACCGGGGAACCAGGGCGGTAGTGGTGTGTCCGGTCGGTTTCGTCGCCGATCACATCGAGGTGGTCTGGGATCTGGACAACGAACTGGCCGAGCAGGCCGCCGACGCCGGTATCGCGTTCGCGCGGGCGAAAACCCCCAACGCTGCGCCGCGCTTCGCGCAGCTGGTCGTCGATCTGCTCGACGAACTGCGCCTCGGCCTGCCGGCCCGCAGGGTCGGATCCGGTGCGGTGCCCGGATTCGGGAGCAGCGTCAACGGGGCGCTGTGCACGCCCGCGTGCGCAGGCTGACCGCGTCCGCGCGCTAAGGTCGCCAGGCCGAGTGCAGAATCGCAGTCACCGCGGCGAGCCGCGCCGAGCGCACGACCGAGGTCAGCGGCCGCAGCGCGTCGCTGGCCAGCTGGACCTCCGAAGAACTCTGCAGACCGATCGGGATGAGTCCTGAACTCGCGGTGATGATGGCGTCCACGTGCGCGGCGTTCTCCAGTACCCGCACCGCGCGCGCCGGTGCATGGTCGGGAATGCGGTGAACGCGGGTGGAATCGAGGATCTGCTCGACGAGTCCGCGTGGATCGGCGACCTCGCCGCCGGCGGCACCGGCGCGCAGCGACCCCATGGCGTCGGCCGCCGAGCGGACGGCGTCGCGCAGCTGATACTCGGCCTCGCCGAGATCGAAGTGTCCCGCCGCAGGTGCGGAGGTGAACGAGTAGACCGTCCACGACAACCCGATCAGTTCGGACTCGTACTCGAAGTCGTCGTCCGGGTCGCCGGATTCGGCAAAGTCGTCCTGGTACTCGAAATCGGGCACCAACCCGATCGCTCCGTCGGCACCGGCGACCACCACCGCCTCACCGGCCGCGACGGCGTCGCGGCCGAACTGCGTCCCCGGCGGAAGCCCGCGGACGTCACCGGGCACCGGCAGCGCCAGCGCGACGCTCGGTTGTACCGGCTGCTTCCCGGCCGCCGTCCGCACCGTCTGCAACAGCGACACCGAAGCCGCGTCATCGAGATCCGGCCACGACAGCCCGGTGCGAAGCGCGGCGACCGAATCGTAGGCCGTCACTGAATGCCTTGGCGTCCATAGGGATAACGCGTCAAGAACATCGTCGGGCGCGGCGGCGCCGGCCAGCCAGGCATTGGCCCACACCGAAAGCGAGACACTGGGGCACCACATGATGGCGCAAGTGTAGTTGTTGAGGGCCGGTCCGGTCGGTCGGCCAGTAGGCTGGTGTCATGCCTGTATCCCTGATCTGGCTGATCGCAGCACTGGCGCTCGCCGGCGCCGAAGCGCTGACCGGCGATCTTTTCCTGCTGATGCTCAGCGGCGGTGCGTTGGCCGCTGCGGGGTCGAGCTTCCTGCTCAACTGGCCCATCTGGGCCGACGGAGTCGTGTTTCTGCTGGTGTCAGTGCTGCTGCTGGTCGGAGTACGCCCGGCGCTGCGGCGCAGGATGCATTCGGGCAAAGGCCTGCCGGAGCCGGCCAAGGCTCTGGAAGGCCGAAGCGCGTTGGTCCTCGACCGGGTGGCCCGCCATGAAGGCCAGATACGGCTGGACGGCGAGGTCTGGACGGCGAGGCCCTACAACGAAGTGGATGTCTTCGAGGTCGGCGATCAGGTGACCGTCGTCCATATCGACGGAGCCACCGCGGTGGTAGCCAAGATCACCTGACCCCTGACTGAACACTCCTGAAAGGAGTCGACCATGGATGGAGCCGTCGCAGGACTGATCCTGCTGGCAGTGCTCGTGGTGTTCGCCGTGATCATCGTCGCGAAATCGGTGGCACTGATACCGCAGGCCGAGGCCGCGGTGATCGAGCGCCTCGGGCGCTACAGCAAGACCGTCTCCGGTCAGCTGACCTTGCTGTTGCCCTTCGTCGACAAGATCCGCGCGCGGGTGGACCTGCGTGAGCGGGTGGTGTCGTTCCCGCCGCAGCCGGTGATCACCGAGGACAACCTGACCGTGCAGATCGACACGGTGGTGTACTTCCAGGTCACCAACCCGCAGGCCGCGGTATACCAGATCAGCAACTACATCGTCGGTGTCGAGCAGCTGACCACCACGACGTTGCGCAACCTGGTCGGCGGGATGACGCTGGAGCAGACCCTGACCTCCCGCGATTCGATCAACACCGCGCTGCGCGGTGTGCTCGACGAGGCCACCAATCGCTGGGGACTGCGGGTCGCGCGTGTCGAGTTGCGCAGCATCGATCCGCCGCCCTCGATTCAGGACTCGATGGAAAAGCAGATGCGTGCCGACCGTGAGAAGCGCGCGATGATCCTGACGGCCGAGGGGCACCGCGAATCGGCCATCAAGCAGGCCGAGGGTGAGAAGCAGGCGGCGATCCTGTCGGCCGAGGGCGCCAAGCAGGCGGCGATCCTGTCCGCCGAGGCGGATCGGCAGTCGCGGATGCTGCGCGCCCAGGGTGAGCGGGCGGCGGCCTACCTGCAGGCCCAGGGCCAGGCCAAGGCGATCGAGAAGACGTTCGCGGCGATCAAGGCCGGCCGGCCCACCCCGGAGATGCTCGCGTATCAGTATCTGCAGACGCTGCCGGAGATGGCCAAGGGTGAAGCGAACAAGGTGTGGCTGGTGCCGAGCGATTTCGGTTCGGCGTTGCAGGGATTCACCAAGATGCTCGGCGCGCCCGGCGAGGACGGCGTGTTCCGCTACACGCCCTCACCGATGGAGCAGGATCAGCCGCGACCCGAGGACGACTCCGAAGAGGTCGCCGACTGGTTCTCCACCGAGACCGACCCCGCCATCGCGCAGGCGGTCGCCAAGGCCGAGGCCGAGGCGCGGACTCCGGTGCAGGGTCCGGGATTGTTGTCGCCACCGCCGTCCAACGCCGAGCTCGGGTCCTCGTCGGCGAGCCGGCACGGCGCGCCGGATCAATGACCGCGCTGACCTCGCCGCGCACCTACGCCGTGCTGGCGGCGGTACAGGCGGCGGACGCAGCGGCCTGCGTCGGCCCGATCCCGCCGATCAAGAAGGCGTTCGACGACGTGGGGCTCGCCGAGGAACTGCGGCCGCTGATCCCGGTGGTGAAGGCGGCCAGTGCGCTGGGGCTGCTGTCGGTGTTCCGCTTTCCCGCCCTGGCGCGATTGACCACGTTCATGCTCACCGTCTACTTCACGCTCGCCGTCGGCTCCCATATCCGGGCCAGGGACTGGAGTCCGGGGTTGGTCGCGGCGTCCTCGCTGCTCGCGCTGTTCGGCGCGATGACGGTGAAGGGGCCCGACGTCACAGCGCGGTGACGGGAGCCTGCTGCCTGCGGTGTGTCCTGATCTCATAGATCAGGCCCGCCACCCCGAGGGTCGCGGTGCACACCGACACCACGACCAGCAGCGGGCTCACCCGGCCGGTCAGGGCGTCGCCGAGAATGACGATGGCCGAGGTGCCTGGCAACACCCCGACCAGAGTCGCCAGCGTGTACGGCAGCAGCCGGACCGATGATGCGCCGGCCGCGTAGTTGAGCACCGAGAACGGGACGGCCGGGATCATCCGGGTGGCGAGCACCACGGGCCAGCCCCGCTCGCGCAGGCGGCTGTCGACGGCGTCGACGCGCGGGTGGCTGACCAGACGGCTGACCTGCCATCCCGCGGTGCGGACCAGCAGCAGCGCGATGACCGCGCTGAGCGTGCTGGCCACCACGGCGATCGGAATGCCCAGTGCGGGGCCGAACAACAGTCCGGCAGCCAACGTGAATGCGGTGCGCGGGAACGGGAACACCGTCATCACGATGTGCGCGGCGAAGAATGCCAGCGGAAACCACGAACCCGCCGAGGTGGCCCAGTCGCGCAGCTCCAACGCCGTCGGAAGCGGGACGACCAACGCAACTGCGACGAGAATCACAATCGCCGACAGCGCCGCGGCAAGTCTGCCTCGGGGAGCCGTCTTCAGCGTGGCGACGACCGTCGTCCGAACGGTACGAAGCGTGCTGACTACGGATTTCACGACTACCAAGGGTACGGGGCGGCGGCAAACCCGCCCGGTGGCCGCGCTGTGGAGTCGGCCGACCAGCGCACATCGGTGTGATGGCCATCATTTAGCCTGATGGCTGTGCAGACACCCAGCGCCGGCTCTGCCGGTGGCGTACTCGACTCCGATCTGGACCGCTGGCGCTCCGCCGTGGCAGGCGTTCTGGCGAAGTCCACGAAACGGGATCCCGCCGATCTGCCGCCCGAGCCCGAGCGTCTGCTCGATTCGGCGACCTACGACGGCTTCCCGATCCGGCCGCTCTACACCAGTGCCGACGAACTCGCCGAGTCGGCGCTGCCGGGCCATTGGCCTTTCGTGCGCGGCGGGGACGCGCTGCGGGATGTGAAGTCCGGGTGGAAGGTCGCCGAGGTGTTCCCCGCGGAGGCCGGACGTGCTGCCGGCTCGGAGGCGGCCGGTGTGGCAGCAGCCAACGGAGCGATCCTGCTGGCCCTCACCGAAGGCGTCAGTGCGATCGTGGTGCGCATCGGTGACGGCGGCGCGGCGATCGCCCCCGCCGATCTCGACCGTCTGTTCGACGGGGTCTATCTCGATCTGGTGCCGGTGCTGTTCGAGATCGACGGCGACGGTTCCTGCTACCGCGCTGCCGCTGATGCCCTGATGGGTCTGTTGACCGATCTCGACAGCGACCAGCGCTCGCGGCTGTCGGTCGATCTGGGTGCCGACCCGCTCACGGCGCCGTTGACCGGCCGCAGTGCGCCCGAGGCGGCCGACATCGTGGCGATCGCCGAACAGGTCGCCGGGTACGGCGGCCATGTACGTGCCGTCACGGTCGACGGCACGGCTTTTCACAATCTGGGCGCCAGCGCCTCCTGGGAACTCGGTGCCGCGGTCGCCGCCGGTGTCGGTTACCTGAGGTTGCTGACCGAGGCGGGGATCTCGACCGCCGATGCGCTCAGGCAGATCAGTTTCCGCGTCGCCGCCGACGACGACCAATTCATGACCATCGCCAAACTCCGTGCCGCGCGCCAACTCTGGGCCCGCGTCGCCGAGGTCGTCGGTGAACCTGAAGCCGGGGCCGCCACGCTGCACGCCACGACGTCGTTGCCGATGATGGCCGCACGCGACCCCTGGGTGAACATGCTGCGCACCACCGTGGCGGCGTTCGCAGCCGGTGTCGGAGGAGCGGACACGCTTGTCGTGCACCCGTTCGATGTGGCGATCTCCGGTGGATTTCCCGGCACTGCACGTAGTTTCGCACGCCGCATCGCCCGCAACACACAGCTGCTACTCCTCGAGGAGGCGCATCTCGGGCAGGTGCTCGACCCGTCGGGCGGATCGTGGTTCATCGAGGATCTCACCTGCCGACTCGCCACCCAGGCGTGGCAGAAGTTTCAGGAGATCGAGGGCAACGGCGGGTTCACCGCCGCCGGCGAACACATCATCGCCGGCATCGCCGAGGTCGCCGACCGACGCACGGACGACATCGCCCACCGGCGCACCGCGCTGACGGGAGTCAACGAGTTTCCCGATCTCGGCGAAATTCCGCTGCCGCAAGGTGATCCGCTGCCGCACGTGCGTCGCTACGCGGCCGCATTCGAGGCGCTGCGGGACCGCTCGGACACCCACCTGGAGAAAACCGGTGCCCGCCCGAAAGTCCTGCTGCTGCCGCTCGGGCCACTCGCCGAGCACAACATCCGCACCGCCTTTACCGCGAACCTGTTGGCGTCCGGCGGGATCGCAGCCGTCAACCCGGGACCGCTGGACGCTGCCGGTGTGGGAGCCGCGGTGTCACAGGCCGGCCACGCCGAGATCGCCGTGATCTGCGGTACCGATGCCCGCTACGGCGCAGAGGTTTCGGCGGTGGTGGCGGCCGCGCGCGCCGCCGGTGTGCGCCGAGTTCTGCTCGCCGGGCCCGAGAAGGCAGTCGTAGACGCCGATTCGAAACCCGACGGATATCTGACCGCGAAGATCGACGCGGTGAGCGCGCTGTCGGACCTGCTGACCCGATTGGGGGCATGAAAGTGACCGTGCACGATGTGGCCGGCCGGTCGGCTTCGGCCGGCCAACCGGGGCAGATCGGCAGCTTTGCCGACGTACCGCTACGCGGTGCTGCCGCACCGCCGGCACCGGCGCCCTCGGATGTCGCCGCGCAGGTCGCCGCAGCGGCGGCGGCGCACGGCTACACAGCCGATCAGCTGAACTGGACCACACCCGAGGGAATCGACGTCAAGCCGGTCTACATCGGCGCGGACCGCGATTTGACCGTCGAGGCCGGCTACCCCCTGAACAGCCTGCCCGGCGAGCCACCGTTCGTGCGCGGGCCCTATCCGACGATGTATGTCAACCAGCCCTGGACCATTCGCCAGTACGCCGGTTTCTCCACTGCCGCGGAGTCCAACGCGTTCTACCGGCGCAACCTGGCCGCCGGGCAGAAGGGTCTGTCGGTGGCGTTCGATCTGGCCACCCACCGCGGCTATGACTCCGACCATCCCCGGGTGGCCGGTGACGTCGGCATGGCCGGCGTGGCGATCGACTCCATCCTCGACATGCGCCAACTGTTCGACGGTATCGACCTGTCGACGGTCTCGGTGTCGATGACCATGAACGGTGCCGTGCTGCCGATCCTCGCGCTGTACGTGGTGGCGGCCGAGGAGCAGGGTGTGCCGCCGGAGAAACTCGCCGGGACCATCCAGAACGACATCCTCAAAGAGTTCATGGTCCGCAACACCTACATCTATCCGCCCAAGCCTTCGATGCGGATCATCTCCGACATCTTCGGCTACACCAGCGCGAAGATGCCCAAGTTCAACAGCATCTCGATCTCGGGGTATCACATCCAGGAGGCCGGGGCGACGGCCGATCTGGAGTTGGGCTACACCCTGGCCGACGGCGTCGAGTACATCAAGGCCGGGCTGGACGCCGGTCTGGACATCGACAAGTTCGCGCCGCGGCTCTCGTTCTTCTGGGGCATCGGCATGAACTTCTTCATGGAGGTCGCCAAGTTGCGGGCGGGCCGGCTGCTGTGGAGCGAGCTGGTCTCGCAGTTCGGCCCCAAGAGCGCGAAATCGCTGTCGCTGCGCACACATTCGCAGACCTCGGGTTGGTCGCTGACCGCGCAGGATGCCTTCAACAATGTCGCGCGAACGTGTGTGGAGGCGATGGCGGCAACTCAGGGGCACACCCAGTCGCTGCACACCAACGCCCTCGACGAGGCGCTGGCTCTACCGACCGACTTCTCGGCCCGTATCGCGCGCAACACCCAGCTGCTGTTGCAGCAGGAGTCGGGCACGACGCGCCCGATCGACCCGTGGGCCGGCTCGTACTACGTGGAATGGCTGACCCATCAGCTGGCCGAGAAGGCGCGGGCGCACATCGCCGAGGTCGCCGAGCACGGCGGCATGGCCCAGGCCATCGACGCGGGTATCCCCAAGCTGCGTATCGAGGAGGCCGCCGCACGCACCCAGGCGCGGATCGACTCGGGGCAGCAGACGGTCATCGGGGTGAACCGCTATCAGGTCGACGAGGACCACGAGATCGAGGTGCTCAAGGTCGAGAACAGCCGGGTGCGGGCCGAGCAGATCGCGAAACTGGAGCGGCTCCGCGCAGAACGGGATGAGCGCGCGACGCGATCCGCACTCGCCGAACTGACCCGCGCCGCAGCGGCTTCGGGTGCCGCCGGCGACGATGGGCTGGGAAACAACCTGCTGGCGCTGGCCATCGACGCCGCCCGCGCCAAGGCCACCGTCGGGGAGATCTCGGACGCGCTGGAGAAGGTGTACGGACGCCATCAGGCCGAGATCCGAACCATCGCAGGGGTTTATCGGGACGAGGTGGGTATGGCAAGCAACGTCAGCAACGCGACCGCGCTCGTCGAGAAGTTCGCCGAGGCCGACGGGCGGCGTCCGCGCATCCTGGTCGCCAAGATGGGGCAGGACGGGCACGACCGCGGGCAGAAAGTGATCGCGACCGCGTTCGCCGACATCGGCTTCGACGTCGACGTGGGCTCGTTGTTCTCCACCCCCGAAGAGGTTGCGCGCCAGGCCGCCGACAACGACGTGCACGTGGTCGGGGTGTCGTCACTGGCTGCGGGTCATCTGACACTGGTGCCCGCGCTGCGCGACGCGCTGGCCGAGGTCGGCAGGCCCGACATCATGATCGTGGTGGGCGGTGTCATCCCACCGGGCGACTTCGACGAGTTGTACGCCGCGGGTGCGACCGCGATCTTCCCGCCCGGGACCGTCATCGCCGACGCCGCGATCGGGCTGCTCGACAAGCTGGCCGAACGACTCGGCTACACCTTGAACTAGATGAGTCAGCCTGTCGACGAGCTCGCAGACGCAGTACGCGGCGGTGACCGCTCGGCGCTGGCCCGGGCGATCACCCTGGTCGAATCGACCCGCGCCGACCATCGGAGCAAGGCGCAGGAGTTGCTGCTCGACCTGATGCCCCAGGCCGGCTCCGCTCTGCACGTCGGTATCACCGGAGTCCCGGGCGTGGGCAAGTCGACGACCATCGAAGCCCTCGGCATGCATCTGCTCGAACGCGGCCACCGGGTGGCGGTGCTGGCCGTCGACCCGTCCTCGACGCGCACCGGTGGCTCCATCCTGGGCGACAAGACCCGGATGGCGAAGTTGGCGGTGCACCCCGACGCCTACATCCGGCCGTCGCCGACCTCAGGCACCCTGGGCGGGGTCGCCAAGGCGACACGCGAGACGATCGTGTTGCTGGAGGCCGCCGGGTACGACGTCATCCTGGTCGAGACGGTCGGTGTCGGGCAGTCCGAGGTGACGGTTGCCAACATGGTGGACACCTTCGTCTTCCTGACGCTGGCGCGCACCGGCGACCAGCTGCAGGGCATCAAGAAGGGGGTTCTGGAGCTGGCCGACATCGTCGTGGTGAACAAGGCCGACGGGGAGCACGCCGTCGAGGCCAGGTCCGCCGCCCGCGAACTCGCCGGTGCCATCAGGCTCATCTATCCGCGCGAAACCCTTTGGCGGCCACCGGTGCTGACGATGAGTGCGCTCACCGGAGACGGCCTCGCCGAGTTGTGGGAAACGGTGCTCAAACATCGCGACGTGCTGACCGAGGCCGGACAGTTCGAGGCCAGACGACGTACCCAGCAGGTCGAATGGACCTGGTCGATGGTCCGCGACACCGTGCTGGACCGGGTGCTGTCCAGCCCCGGCGTGCGCGCCATCCGGGGTGAGGTGGAACGTCAGGTCCGGGATGGGCAGTTGACTCCCGCGCTTGCTGCCCAGCAGATCCTCGACGCCGTGGAGGCGCCGTCGGAGAGCCGCGGTTAACGAATCGGTAACTCGAGGGTGGTTTGCCGCACGCCGGGGTAAATTCAGATTTGTGACGGGCGTCAAGAACCCGGAGCGCGGCGCGGCGCTCTCACACGGCCACGGGGCCGTGTTGCCCCGCGGCGTCCAGGGTGCCGCCGATCCGAACTTCTCCTGCGCGGTGCGCGCGTTCGCGCAGATGTTCCCGTGGCGACGACTCGGCGGCGGAGCGCTCTCGGTGTATCTCCACGGTGAGCCTGTCGTCGACGTCTGGACCGGTTGGGCTGACCGCAGAGGCACCCGGCGGTGGACCGCCGACACCGGTCCGATGGTGTTCTCGGCGACGAAAGGAGTCGCCGCGACCGTCATCCATCGGTTGCACGACCGTGGCCTGATCGACTACGACGCCCCGGTCGCCGAGTACTGGCGAGAGTTCGGCGTGAACGGTAAGTCGGCGATCACGGTGCGCGACGTGATGGGCCACCGCGCCGGGCTGTCTCAGCTCAACGGCGTCGCCAAGGCGGATCTGCTCAACCATGTGCTGATGGAAGAGCGGCTCGCCGCGGCTCCCCGTAGCTGGCTGCACGGAAAGCCGGCCTACCATGCGTTCACCTTCGGTTGGTTGTTGTCCGGGCTGGCTCGATCAGTCACCGGCAAGGGGATGCGTGAGCTGATTCGCATCGAGGTGGCAGCACCACTGGACACCGACGGGCTGCATCTGGGACGTCCGCCGGGACCGGCGCCGACCCAGCCCGCACAGATCATCGGTCCGCAGAGCCGCCTGCAGAATCCGCTGTTCAACCTCATGGCACCCCGGATCGCGGCGCTACCGTTCTCGGCAGCCTTCGGGGCGATCTACCTGCCCGGTGTGAAAGCGCTGGTCCAGGGGGAGACGCCGATGCTGGACAGCGAGATACCCGCCGCCAACGGGGTGGCGACCGCACGCGCCCTGGCCCGGATGTACGGGGCCATCGCCAACGGCGGGCGGGTGGCCGGCACGCAGTACCTGTCCGCTGCGACCACGGCGAAGCTGGTCGGTAAGCCGAGCCTGCGGCCCGACCACGGGATGATCATGCCGCTGTCGTTCCACCTCGGATATCACGGCCTGCCCTTCCCGGGGGTGATGCCCGGCTTCGGCCATGTGGGCCTCGGGGGTTCGCTCGGCTGGGCCGATCCGCAGAGCGGGTTGTCCTTCGGCTTTGTGCACAACAGGTTGCTCACCCCGCTGGTGGTCAGCGACCAGGCCGGGTTCGTGACGACCGCGGCGCTGATCCGTCGCGGCGTGACGCTGGCTCGCCGCAACGGCTACCGCGCAGTGCGCGAATACGGCGCGCCGTTCAGCGACGTCACCGCGACCGCGGTCTGAGCCGCCAAGCAGCTAGATCTTCGCCCGGGTGAACCACCGCGTCTTGATCCGCCACGAGTAGGCGGAGGTCAGCGCAAAGCCGGCGCCGCAGGCGCAGGCGAAGACCCACACCAGCGTCGTGCCCTGGACAGTCTGCAGTGGGGGGACGAGCGCCGTGGTGATCCGCACCAGACAGGCGACGATCCCCATGGCCGAGGCGAACAGGTAGACGTTGGCGATCTGACGGGACCGAGGATCGGTGCGCAACACCATCAGGGCCCGCACCCCGTAGCTGAGCAGGTAGATCAGTAGACCGCAGAGCACCAGCCAGTACAGGTTGAGCCAGAGGTCGGTCGGTACGTCGAAGAAGTCGCGGCGGTAGATCGACGCCCCGTTGCCGACCCAGAACAGGACGAGCAGCAGCGGGATGCACAGTGTCGCGGGCCGCTCGATGTGCTGCCGGAACCGTTGCTGCAAAGCGTGATCTTGTTCAAGTCGGCCCAGGCTGTTGTAGACGACCGCCGTCGCGGCCACGATGTAGCAATCGTGGCCGATGTAGTCCTCGAGGTTCCACTTGCCGGTGAGCGAATAGAGGAAGGGGCCGACGGTCTCCGAGGCCAGCGGCGACATCAGCAGCACCGCGGCCCCCTGCAACGCAATGTTGAGGGTCGCGGCCACTTCCCATCGGCACGACCAGGTGACGCGGCGAATCCACAGACTCCACGCGATACACGTCAGTGTGATCACGATCAGTGATGCCAGAGCCATGAGGTGTCGCTTTCGAGCCGGACGAGGTCAGCAAATTGTATGCGCTGACGTGGCTAAAGGGGCGGTGCGTCCAGTCGCGGTTTCAGATCGGCCAGTCGGGTGCGTGGCCGGGCGTCGACGGTGGTCGTGGTGCCGGGCAGTGTCGCCACTGCCGGCGGCGCGGTGCCGGTGGCCTCGATGTACTGCCACACTTCCTGCCTGCTCATCAGGCCGAACTGGATCTGCAGGTCGGGATAGCTGAGGGCAAAACGGTCGGCTACCAGTCGGAGTTCCTCGGCGGAGGGGTAGTCGGCTTCCTTGATCCGCCGGTAATAGGTGCTGCTTGATATGCCGAGCGCGTCGATGATGTCCTTGGCGTCGATCTCTCCGTCGAGGAGGTAGTCGAGCAGTGCCTTGAGCTGTCTGCCGTTCTCATCCGTACGGGGCATCCGATCACCATAAACCGCCATCCCGTAAATGGGCAGCCCCACCCGGCAAATAGATAGCACGCTCTTAATTGACATAGCCGTCACAGTTTTGGGAGCGGTCTCCCATATCTGGGACATTCGCTGTACGGTTAGCCGCATGGTCGCCCCATACATTTCCGACGAGGTCAAACAAACGCCTCTCGGTTCCGCGCCGGCAACTCTGGAAGTATTCGATCGCGCCGCGGTCGACGTGTTGCCCGTTCAATCGCACAAGCTCCCCACCACGCCGTCGAGCGAACTGACCGAAGAACTCGACGGCGCGGCGCAGTGGCTCGGCGTCCCGGTCGGGGAGATCCTCCTCGCGGCCCTGGGTCGCACCCTCGGCCGCACCCGCGGCGACGGCATCGTCGCCGTCGACGTCACGGGGGGGAACCGCTGGCTCAACCACCGCGTGTCGATGATCTGCGCGGCGGCCCAGCCGATGGGACCGACCGAGATGCTGCAGGGGGCGCACGGTGGGCTGACCGCCGCGGTCGGTCATCCGGTCGCGCAGTCGGAGCTGTTGCTCAGCATCGCCGACGGCCGCGATGACGGCCCGAGCGCCCGCGCGCTGGAGTTGCGCGTGCAGCGCGTCGACGGCCTGCTGCACATCGACTGGTGGTATGACGAGTCCCGACTGGATGCGTACTCGGTGCAGGAGATGGCCGAGCAGTTCCCGCTGGCCGTCATCGAGATCACCTCGGACGCGGCAGCGCCGCTGTAACCCGGCCCGCTAAACTGGGCCGATCGGCGTCGATCCGGCCATCACCGGGGAGCCTTCGGAAGAACGGCGGGACGTTCGCGTCCACGCCTACTAGAACCGAACGGGTGGGCCCGTCATCGCCCTGACTTGAGCGGCGCACCCCGTGTGCGCAAGCGGGGTGGTACCGCGGCGCTCGCGCACCGGCGCGACGTTCGTCCCCGTGCCTGTACGAGACCTGGCACGAGGAGTACGACGTCCGTGACCGCATATCCGAAGCCCGCCGCCGGCGCACCGAAGTTCCCGGCGCTGGAAACCGATGTGCTCAGCTTCTGGGACTCCGACGACACCTTCCGGGCCAGTGTGGCGCGGCGAGAAGGTGCGCCCGAATACGTCTTCTATGACGGGCCGCCGTTCGCCAACGGGCTACCGCACTACGGACATCTGCTCACCGGGTACGTCAAGGACATCGTGCCCAGGTACCGCACCATGCGCGGTTACAAGGTGGAACGCCGGTTCGGGTGGGACACCCACGGTCTTCCGGCCGAACTGGAGGTCCAGCGCCAGCTCGGCATCACCGACAAGGCCCAGATCGAAGCCATGGGCATCGAGAAGTTCAACGATGCGTGCCGCGAGTCGGTGCTCAAGTACACCTCCGAGTGGCGCGACTACGTCACCCGGCAGGCGCGCTGGGTGGACTTCGACAACGATTACAAGACTCTCGACATCGGCTTCATGGAGTCGGTGCTGTGGGTGTTCAAGCAACTCTGGGACAAGGGGCTGGCCTACGAGGGCAACCGGGTGCTGCCGTACTGCTGGAACGACGAGACCCCGCTGTCCAGCCATGAGCTGCGGATGGACGACGACGTCTACCAGAGCAGGCAGGACCCGGCCTTGACCGTCGGATTCCGAATCGAGCGCTTGCGCGAGGATCAGACCGGTGACCTGGCGGGCGCACATCTGTTGATCTGGACCACCACACCGTGGACGCTGCCGTCCAACCAGGCGGTGGCGGTCAACCCCGACGTCGCCTATGTGATGGTCGAGGCCGATGGCCGGCGTTTCGTGCTCGCCGAGGCCCGTCTCGGGGCGTACGCACGCGAACTCGGTGACGAACCCACCGTCGTGGCGACCTTCGCGGGCCGGGACCTGGTCGGTGCGCGGTACGCGCCGCCGTTCCCGTATTTCATGGACTCACCCAACGCGTTCCGGGTGCTGCCCGCCGACTTCGTCAGCACCGAGGACGGCACCGGCCTGGTGCATATGTCCCCGGCCTACGGCGAGGACGATATGGCCACCGCGCAGGCCGGTGGCATCGACGCGGTGACCCCGGTGGACGCCAAGGGCCGCTTCGACGCCAGCGTCCCGGATTACGCGGGCCAGCACGTCTTCGACGCCAACCCGCAGATCATCCGTGACCTCAAGAACGGCACCGGGGCGGCCGCCGCCAACGGCGCGGTGTTGCTGCGTCACGACACCTACGAGCACTCCTATCCGCACTGCTGGCGCTGCCGCAATCCGCTGATCTATCGGGCGGTGTCGTCGTGGTTCATCAAGGTGATCCAGTTCCGCGACCGCATGGTCGAGCTGAACCAGGAGATCACCTGGTATCCCGACCACGTCAAGGACGGGCAGTTCGGCAAGTGGCTGGCCGGTGCGCGGGACTGGTCCATCTCGCGGAATCGGTACTGGGGCACGCCGATCCCGGTGTGGAAGTCCGATGACCCGGCCTACCCGCGGATTGACGTCTACGGCAGCCTCGACGAACTCGAGCGGGACTTCGGGGTTCGGCCGGACAATCTGCACCGGCCCTTCATCGACGAGCTGACCCGGCCCAACCCCGATGACCCGACCGGCAAGTCCACGATGCGGCGCATCGAGGATGTGCTCGACGTCTGGTTCGACTCCGGGTCGATGCCGTACGGGCAGGTGCACTACCCGTTCGAGAACGCCGAGTGGTTCGCCGGCGGGGCGGGCGAGGAGGCCCACTTTCCCGGTGACTTCATCGTCGAGTACATCGGGCAGACCCGCGGCTGGTTCTACACGTTGCACATCCTGGCGACCGCGCTGTTCGACCGGCCGGCGTTTCGCACGTGTGTGTCGCACGGCATCGTGCTCGGCAACGACGGCCAGAAGATGAGCAAGTCGCTGCGCAACTATCCCGACGTCTCGGAGGTGTTCGACCGCGACGGCTCCGACGCGATGCGGTGGTTCCTGATGGCCTCACCGATCCTGCGGGGCGGCAACCTGATCGTGACCGAACAGGGCATCCGCGACGGTGTGCGCCAGGTGCTGCTCCCGCTGTGGAATGCCTACACGTTCCTGGCGCTCTACGCTCCGCAGAAGGGCACCTGGCGCACCGACTCCACCCATGTGCTGGACCGCTACATCCTGGCCAAACTCGCGGTGCTGCGTGACGATCTCACCGCGTCGATGGACGTCTGCGACATCTCGCAGGCCTGCGACCAGCTCCGGCAGTTCACCGAAGCGCTGACGAACTGGTATGTGCGACGGTCACGTTCGCGGTTCTGGGAAGAGGATCGCGATGCCATCGACACGCTGCACACCGTGCTGGAGGTGACGAGCCGGCTCGCGGCCCCGTTGCTGCCGCTGATCACCGAGGTGATCTGGCGCGGTGTCACCGGCGAGCGGTCGGTGCACCTGACCGATTGGCCGGAGGCCGGTGTGCTGCCGGTCGATCCGCAGCTGGTCGCCGATATGGACCTGGTTCGCGAGGTCGCGTCGGCGGGTTCGTCGCTGCGCAAGGCCAAGAGGTTGCGGGTGCGCCTACCGCTGCCCAAATTGACTGTCGCCGTGGAGGATCCGCATCGCCTCGAGCCCTACCGTGACCTGATCGCCGACGAGCTGAACGTCAAGGCCGTCGAGCTCACCGACGACATCGCTGCGCACGGCCGGTTCGAGCTCGCCGTCAACGCCCGCGTCGCCGGGCCGCGCATCGGCAAGGACGTGCAGGCAGCGATCAAGGCGGTCAAGGCGGGCGAGGGGGTTCTCAACGCCGACGGAACGCTGACCGCGGGTCCGGCCGTGCTGCAGCCCGAGGAGTACAGCTCCCGGTTGGTGGCCGCCGACCCCGAGTTCACCGCCGCACTGCCCGACGGCGTCGGCCTGGTGGTGCTCGACGGGACCGTCACTGCGGAGCTGGAAGCCGAGGGGTGGGCGCGTGACATGGTTCGCGAGATCCAGGAGTTCCGTCGCCGCTGTGAGCTGGACATCAGCGACCGGATCGTCCTGCAACTGGGCGTACCTGAGCTTCCCGACGGTTGGCACGAAGGCCTGAGGGGTTTGATCGCCAACGAGGTGCTGGCGCGTGAACTGACGATCGAGCCCGACCCGGACCTCCAGCTCACCTCCGAGCCCGGCGATGCGTCCGACGCCGAGGGTTTCCAGGCGACCGACGATCCGAACGTCTTCCTCGGCAGAGTGGGACGTGGCTACCCGGTGCGTCTAGAGCGGCTAGTTGCGCCGAGGGTGCATTGACGGTCGTCTTGCATGGTTGGGTGCAACCGTGGGTGCACCTTCGCGCGTCCCGGGCGCTCCCGAGCTAACCCTCGGGATCAATGGGGGACTCGGCCTCGGCGACCACACGGGCGGAGCGCCCGGCGGCCACGACGACATCGCCGGGGCGCAGCTGCCTGCCCCGTCGCAGTTCGACATCGCCGTTCACGGTGACCAGCCCGTCGGCGATGAGCGATTTGGCGTCGGCACCGGTATCGATCAGATCGGCGAGCTTGAGGAACTGGCCCAGGCGGATCGACTCGTCGCGGATCGGGACATCAGACACGCAGGCAACGCTAGCGCCTAGCATCTCGGGATGTGGCCGCCCGATGGGTCCTGCACCTGGACATGGATGCGTTCTTCGCATCTGTGGAGCAGCTGACCCGGCCGACGCTGCGTGGGCGTCCGGTGTTGGTCGGCGGCCTGGGCGGGCGCGGCGTGGTGGCCGGTGCCAGCTATGAAGCCCGGGTGTTCGGTGCCCGCTCGGCGATGCCGATGCATCAGGCGCGCCGGCTCGTCGGTGCCGCGGCGGTCGTCCTGCCGCCCCGCGGCGTCGTCTACGGGCTGGCCAGCCGCCGGGTCTTCGAGACGGTCCGTGCGAAAGTTCCTGTGCTCGAACAGCTGTCGTTCGATGAGGCGTTCGGTGAGCCCGCCGAGTTGGTCGGCGCCGCGCCGGCCGAGGTGGCCGGGTTCTGTGAACAGCTGCGCGCCGAGGTTGCCGCGACGACCGGGTTGACCGCCTCGGTCGGAGCCGGGTCCGGTAAGCAGCTGGCCAAGATCGCGTCGGGTCTGGCCAAGCCGGACGGTGTCACGGTGGTGGCCCGCGATCAGGAGCGGGCGCTGCTCGACGGCCTGCCGGTGCGCCGGTTGTGGGGTATCGGCCCGGTGGCCGAGGAGAAGTTGCACCGGCTCGGCATCGAGACCATCGGCGAGTTCGCCGCGCTCACCGACGTCGAGGTGGCCAACATCCTGGGGCCGACAGTCGGACCCGCCCTGCACCGACTCGCCCGCGGCATCGACGACCGGCCGGTCGCCGAGAACGCGCCCGCCAAGCAGATCAGCGCGGAGTCGACGTTCGCCACGGACCTGACCACGATGGCGCAGCTCGTCGACGCGGCCGGGCCGATCGGTGAGCACGCCCACCGGCGACTGCTCAAGGACGGCCGCGGCGCACGCACCGTCACGGTGAAGCTGAGGAAGTCCGATATGAGCATCCTGACGCGGTCGGCCACCTTGCCCTACGCCACCACAGACGCGGGAACCCTGATCGCCACCGCGCGCCGGCTGATGCTCGATCCGGTGGACATCGGACCCATTCGCCTTGTCGGGGTGGGATTCTCCGGGTTGTCGGAGGTCCAGCAGGATTCGTTGTTTCCCGACCTCGGGCTGATCGCCACCGAGGAGGGGTCCGGCGGCGGCCCATCGGCGCCGTCCGCGGACCCGGTCTCGCCGTCACCGGCGTGGCGCGTCGGTGACGATGTCGTGCACACCGATCTCGGTCACGGTTGGGTGCAGGGCGCCGGGCACGGTGTGCTCACCGTGCGCTTCGAGACTCGAAGCAGCGGGCCCGGTCCCGCGCAGACGTTCCGCGCCGAGGACTCTGCCCTGAGCAAGGCGAACCCGGTCGACAGCCTGGACTGGCCGGAATTCGTCGAACATGTCGCTAACCAGAACGCCTCGTAGCCAACCCGGTCAGCCCCAGCGTGCGAACACCTGCTGCGGAGCGACCCCGGCAGTGAGCGCCGCCATCAGCAGCACCCGGGCCTGGGGCGGCCGTACTCGGGGAGCCACCAACGCCCCGGCGTCGAGGAGCTCGCGCCCGGGACCGTAACCGGGGCTGACCTCTCCGCCGGGTACACGCGTGGACACGGCGACCGCGACACCAGCGCGGCAGTGCCGGCGAACGCCGTCGATCAGTGCGGCACCGGCGTTGCCCGAACCGAGCCCCTCCAGCACGATGCCCTGCGCTCCGGCCGCCACGCAGGCGTCGAGCGCCACGGTGTCGGCGCCGGGGTAGGCGACGACGATGTCCACCCGCGGCGCGTCGGCGGCGCGCAGCGGCCCGAGGAAGGGCCGGGGCTTTGCGTGGTCGACGACGCGTCCGGCGAAGCTTTGCAGATCCGTGGTGGCCACCTTGTGCAGCCCGAGCGCCGCGAACACGGTACCGGCGAAGCTCACCACCACGCCGAGTCCGCGCGAGCCCGGACGGGCGGCGAACGTCAGTGCCGCGCGCAGGTTGGCAGGACCGTCGGGGTCGGGAGCGTCGGCGCTGCGCTGGGCGCCGGTCATCACCACGGGGACCGTTCCGTCGTAGGTGAGCTCCAACCAGAGGGCGGTCTCCTCCATCGTGTCGGTGCCATGGGTGACGACGATGCCGTCGGTCCCCGAAGCGGCCGCATCGCGCAGCGCGTCCCCGATCCGGTCCCAGTCGGGCGGGGTGAGCAGCGAGCTGTCCGTAGCGAGGACGTCGACGACGTCGAGGTCGAGGTCGACGCCGAGGTCGACGTCGAGGCCGTCGGTCAGGTCCGCGCCCGAGCTCGCCGGGCGCTTCACCCCGTCGGCGCCGGTGTGTGTCGAGATCGTGCCTCCGGTGGCGATGACAACCAGGCGACCCATGGGTGGAATTCTTGCGCACCGGCTCTTTGCGATGATGGGGGCGTGACAGATGAATCGTCGAGCCCGGCCGAGTCTGCGGCCGGGCCGGACCGTGCGGCCGGTATCGAGCCGACCTCGCCGTCGGTGCCGCGTCGGCTCCGCCTGCTGCTCACCGTCGCGGGGGTGGTGCTCGTTCTGGACATCGTCACCAAGGTGATCGCGGTCCGGCTGCTGACGCCGGGTCAGCCGGTGTCCATCATCGGCGACACCGTGACGTGGACTTTGGTGCGCAACTCCGGGGCCGCATTCTCGATGGCCACCGGCTACACCTGGGTCTTGACGCTGGTGGCTACCGGTGTGGTGTTCGGCATCATCTGGATGGGCCGGCGACTGGTGTCGCCCTGGTGGGCGCTGGGGTTGGGTCTGATCCTGGGTGGGGCGATGGGCAACCTGGTCGACCGCTTCTTCCGTTCACCGGGCCCACTGCGCGGCCACGTCGTCGACTTCCTGTCCATCGGCTGGTGGCCGGTGTTCAATGTGGCCGATCCCGCGGTGGTCGGCGGTGCCATCCTGCTGGTCGCGCTGTCGCTGTTCGGGTTCGATTTTGATTCCGTCGGGAGGCGGCGGCCGGACGGCGGCGAGGATTCCGGGAACGGATGACGACGCGGTCGATGCCCGTGCCCGAGGGGCTGGCGGGAATGCGGGTGGACGCCGGGCTGGCCCGACTGCTGGGCCTGTCGCGGACGGCCGCCGCTGCGATCGCCGAGCAGGGCGGGGTCGAGCTGGACGGCGCGCGGGCGGCCAAGTCGGACAAGTTGAACGCCGGCGCGTGGCTTGAGGTGCGGCTGCCCGAAGCGCCGGCGCCGGTGGAGAACACCCCGGTCGACATCGAGGGTATGGCGATCCTGTACTCCGATGACGACATCGTCGCGGTCGACAAACCTCCCGGTGTCGCGGCGCACGCCACTGTCGGTTGGCACGGACCGACGGTGCTCGGGGGTCTGGCGGCCGCCGGCTTTCGGATCAGCACGTCGGGTATCCACGAACGCCAGGGCATCGTGCACCGGCTCGACGTCGGTACCTCCGGAGTGATGGTGGTGGCGCTGTCCGAGCGGGCATACACCGTGCTCAAGCGGGCGTTCAAACAGCGCACGGTCGAGAAGCGCTACCACGCCCTCGTCCAGGGTCATCCGGACCCGTCCAGCGGCACCATCGACGCCCCCATCGGTCGGCACCGCGGACATGACTGGAAGTTCGCGGTCGTCGAGGGCGGCCGGCACAGTGTCACGCACTACGACACGCTGGAGGCGCACCAGGCGGCGAGTCTGCTCGACATCGAGCTCGAGACCGGACGCACCCATCAGATTCGGGTGCACTTCGCGGCGCTGCACCATCCCTGCTGCGGTGACCTGACCTACGGCGCGGACCCCAAGCTGGCGAAACGACTCGGGCTGGAACGGCAGTGGTTGCACGCCCGGTCGCTGGCCTTCGCGCACCCAGCCGACGGCAGGCGGGTCGAGATCACCAGCCCGTACCCGGCCGATCTGCAGCACGCGCTCGACGTGCTGCGTCGCCCTCAGTGAGATCGGGGCTGCTCTACGGCGCCGGCGCCTATCTGATGTGGGGCCTGTTCCCGGCGTTCTTCCCGTTACTGAAGCCGGCGGGCGCGGTCGAAGTTCTTGCCCACCGCATCATCTGGAGCTTCGCGCTGATGGTCCTGGTGGTCGCGGCGGTACGGCGACTCGGCGATATCCGCAGGATCGACCGGCGCACCTGGTTGTTGCTGGTCGCCGCGGCCGGGTTGATCTCGGTGAACTGGCTGATCTATGTCTACGCCGTGAACAACGGGCACGTCGTGGACGCCGCGCTGGGCTATTTCATCAACCCCCTGGTGTCGATCGCACTGGGTGTGCTCATCTTCCGCGAGAAGCTCAACCGCTGGCAGGCCGCTGCCCTGGGGATCGCGGTCGCCGCGGTGCTGATCCTGACGGTGCAATTGGGACAGCCGCCGGTGGTCGGACTCGGCCTGGCCTTCTCGTTCGGCCTCTATGGCGCGGTCAAGAAGTCGGTGCACACCGATCCCCGTGTCAGCGTCGGCATCGAGGCGGCGATCGCGGCGCCGTTCGCGATCGGTTTCCTTGCGGTACTGCAGGCGACCGGCGGCGGCACGCTCACCGGACACGGTGGCGGGCACGTCGCCCTGCTGGTCCTGTCGGGTGTGCTGACCGCGCTGCCCCTGCTGCTCTTCGCCGCCGCCGCGCAGCGGTTGGCACTGATCACGCTCGGGTTGCTGTTCTACATGACTCCCGTCATGCAGATGTCCTGGGGCGTGCTCGTCGGCAACGAGCCGATGCCGCCGCTGCGATGGGTTGGTTTCGCGCTGATCTGGCTGGCACTGCTGGTATTCACCACTGATGCGCTGCGGCGAGCGCGGGCAGAACGCCGGACCGTGCAGCCCGCCTCCACCTGATCTTTGCGCTCGTTGTCGTTGACCGGCCCGCAGCTATGCCCTAGCGTTTGCTCGTGGAGAACGACACTTCGCTGGCCCCCGATACCTCGGCGCTGCGCCGGCGCGGGCGTCCGGTAGGGGCCGACTCCGCGGCGACCCGCCGCACCATCATGGGTGCGGCCCGCGATCTGATCGCCGAACGTGGCTACCACGCGGCGACCTACCAGCAGATCGCCGTCCGGGCGGGGGTGAGCAGGCCGACCCTGCACTACTACTACGCCAGCCGCGAGGAGTTGTACGCGAAGCTGCTCGACGACATCCGGTTCCAGGTCGAGCGCTGCATCGCCGAGGCGATGCGCCACTGCTCCCTGCGTCGACAGTTGGCGGCCTTCATGGCCGAGATGCACCGGCTGGGGACGGCCGAGCCGAATCTGATGAAGGTGATCGTCACCGCGCGCATCGACCATCACCGCGGCGCGCACCGGCACGAGGCGGCCGTCGCCGTGGTGGCCACGGTGCACGCGTTCTACGACGCTGTGGTGGTGGACGCGATCCGGCGCGGGGAACTGGCCGCTGACACCGAGGCGCACGTGGTGGCCGACATGCTCGCTGCACTGTTCTGGGGATTCGGTTTTCACGTGGGTTTCGTCGGCGCCGGCCGGGATGCCGGGCACGAGGAGCGCGTCGGGGACGCGGCCGAGATTGCCAGGCAATTGATGCGGCTGCTCGACCGTGGGTTGCTGGGATCGCCGGTGCGGGCACCTGCCGACGTGTGAGCCGCCGAACGCGAGACACGCAGCCCGACACGCCGGGAGCTGTCGGCGGGCGGACTTAGACTGGCTTGCCTATGAGCGAGTCATTCGTGCATCTTCACAATCACACCGAGTACTCGATGCTCGACGGCGCCGCGAAGGTCCAGCCGATGCTGGCCGAGGCCCAGCGCCTGGAGATGCCGGCCATCGGCATGACCGATCACGGGAACATGTTCGGCGCCAGCGAGTTCTACAACGCCGCCACCGACGCAGGCATCAAGCCGATCATCGGTGTCGAGGCCTATATCGCCCCGGCGTCGAGGTTCGACACCAAGCGCGTGCTGTGGGGGGATCCCAGCCAGAAGAGCGACGACGTCTCGGGCAGCGGCTCGTACACCCACATGACGATGGTGGCCGAGAACGCCACCGGACTGCGCAACCTGTTCAAGCTGTCCTCGCTGGCATCGTTCGAAGGTCAGCTCGGCAAGTGGTCGCGCATGGACGCCGAGATCATCGCCGAACACGCCGAGGGAATCATCGCGACCACCGGGTGCCCGTCGGGGGAGGTGCAGACCCGGCTGCGGCTGGGGCACCGCCAGGAAGCCCTCGAGGCCGCCGCCAAATGGCGGGAGATCTTCGGTCCGCAGAACTTCTTCCTCGAGCTGATGGACCACGGTCTGGAAATCGAGCGACGGGTACGCGACGGCCTGCTGGAGATCGGCCAGAAGCTCGGGGTCCCGCCGCTGGCGACCAACGACTGCCACTACGTCACCCGCGAGGCGTCGCGCAACCATGAGGCGCTGCTGTGCGTGCAGACCGGCAAGACGTTGTCGGACCCGACCAGGTTCAAGTTCGACGGTGACGGCTACTTCCTCAAGTCCGCCGCCGAGATGCGCGCCCTGTGGGACGACCAGGTGCCGGGCGCGTGTGACTCGACACTGCTGATCGCCGAGCGGGTGCAGTCCTATGCCGAGGTGTGGGCCCCGCGCGACCGGATGCCGATCTTCCCCGTGCCCGCGGGTCACGACCAGGCATCCTGGCTCCATCACGAGGTGATGGCCGGGCTGCAACGACGTTGCTCGAACATGCCCGGGGGCGCGGTGCCCACGCAGTACGTCGACCGCGCCGAATACGAGATCAAGGTCATCTGCGACAAGGGCTTCCCGTCGTACTTCCTGATCGTGGCCGACCTGATCAACTATGCGAAGTCGGTGGACATCCGGGTCGGACCCGGCCGTGGTTCGGCGGCAGGTTCGCTGGTCGCGTATGCACTCGGCATCACCAACATCGACCCGATCCCGCACGGTCTGCTCTTCGAGCGCTTCCTCAACCCGGAACGCCCGTCGGCACCCGACATCGACATCGACTTCGACGACCGTCGTCGCGGCGAGATGCTGCGCTACGCGGCCAACAAGTGGGGTAGCGATCGCGTCGCCCAGGTCATCACCTTCGGCACCATCAAAACCAAGGCGGCGCTGAAGGATTCGGCACGCGTGAACTACGGACAGCCCGGGTTCGCGATCGCCGACCGGATCACCAAGGCGCTGCCGCCGCCGATCATGGCCAAGGACATCCCGCTCTCGGGCATCACCGACCCGAACCATGAGCGCTACAAGGAGGCCGCCGAGGTCCGCAGCCTGATCGACACCGATCCGGATGTTCGCACCATCTACGAGACCGCGCGCGGTCTCGAGGGTCTGGTCCGCAATGCCGGTGTGCACGCGTGCGCGGTGATCATGAGCTCCGAGCCGCTCATCGATGCGATCCCGTTGTGGCGGCGCCCGCAGGACGGCGCGGTCATCACCGGCTGGGACTATCCCTCATGCGAGGCCATCGGCCTGCTGAAGATGGACTTTCTGGGTCTGCGGAACCTGACGATCATCGGCGACTGCATCGAGAACATCAAGGCCAACCGCGGCGTCGACCTGGATCTGGAGTCGCTGGCACTCGACGACCCCAAGGCCTACGAACTGCTCGGCCGCGGCGACACGCTCGGGGTCTTCCAACTCGATGGCGGGCCGATGCGCGATCTGCTGCGCCGTATGCAGCCCACCGAATTCAACGACATCGTGGCGGTGCTCGCGCTGTACCGGCCGGGTCCCATGGGCATGAACGCCCACAACGACTATGCCGACCGCAAGAACGGGCGCCAGCCGATCACACCGATTCATCCCGAGCTTGAGGAACCGCTCAAGGAGATCCTCTCCGAGACCTACGGTCTGATCGTCTACCAAGAGCAGATCATGTTCATCGCCCAGAAGGTCGCCTCCTACACGATGGGCAAGGCCGACGCGCTGCGCAAGGCGATGGGTAAGAAGAAGCTCGAGGTGCTGGAGGCCGAGTACAAGGGCTTCCGCGAGGGCATGACCGCCAACGGGTTCTCCGAAGGCGCGGTGAAAGCCCTGTGGGACACCATCCTTCCGTTCGCCGGATATGCGTTCAACAAGTCCCATGCTGCCGGCTATGGTCTGGTCTCCTATTGGACGGCCTATCTGAAGGCCAACTACCCGGCCGAGTACATGGCCGGGTTGCTCACCTCCGTCGGAGACGACAAGGACAAGGCCGCGGTCTATCTCGCCGACTGCCGCAGGCTCGGCATCACGGTGCTGCCACCCGATGTCAACGAGTCGGTGCAGAACTTCGCCTCGGTGGGCAACGACATCCGTTTCGGGTTGGGCGCAGTGCGCAACGTCGGCGCCAACGTCGTCTCCTCGGTGGTGCGCACGCGCACCGAGAAGGGCAAGTACACCGACTTTTCGGACTACCTCAACAAGATCGACATCGCGGCCTGCACCAAGAAGGTGACGGAATCGTTGATCAAGGCGGGTGCTTTCGACTCGCTGGGGCATCCCCGAAAGGGCCTGTTCCTGGTGCATACCGATGCCGTGGACTCGGTGCTGGGCACCAAGAAGGCCGAGGCGATGGGACAGTTCGATCTGTTCGGCGGGGGCGACGGGTCGGACGCGGACTCGGGGGAGTCGGTGTTCACCATCAAGGTGCCCGACGAGGAGTGGGAGGACAAACACAAGCTCGCGCTGGAGCGGGAGATGCTCGGGCTCTACGTATCGGGTCACCCGCTCAACGGGATTGCGCATCTGCTCGCCGCGCAGGTCGACACCCAGATCCCGGCCATCCTCGACGGTGACGTCTCCAACGACACCCAGGTTCGCGTCGGAGGCATTCTTGCGTCGGTCAACCGCCGGGTGAACAAGAACGGTCTGCCCTGGGCGTCGGCTCAGATCGAGGACCTCACCGGCGGTATCGAGGTGCTGTTCTTCCCGCAGACGTATTCGATGTTCGGCGCCGAGATCGCCGACGACGTCGTCGTGCTGGTCGGTGCGAAGGTGGCGATCAGGGACGACCGCATCTCGCTGATCGCCAATGAGCTGATCGTTCCGGACTTCTCCAGCGCGCAGGTCAACAGGCCGGTTGCGGTGAGTCTGCCGACGCGGCAGTGCACCATCGACAAGGTGTCCGCGCTCAAACAGGTGTTGGCCCGCCACCCCGGCACGGCCCAGGTTCATCTCCGACTGATCAGCGGTGAACGTATCACCACGCTGGAGCTGGACCAGTCATTGCGGGTCACTCCGTCGTCGGCGTTGATGGGCGACCTCAAGGAGCTGTTGGGGCCCGGCTGCCTCGGCGGCTGACCGGTGTGGGGCGGTGGCTCGGGCGCAGCGATCGAGCCGACGCCGCACTGCTCGGTCTGACGGCCGCGGTCATCAGCGGCGCCGCCGCGGGCCGGCCCTCGCTGTGGGTGGACGAAGCCGCGACCCTGTCGGCGTCCACGCGATCGCTGGGTGAGTTGTGGGCACTCGTGCAGAACCTCGACGCGGTGCACGGGCTGTACTACCTGTTCATGCACGGGTGGTTTTCGGTCGTCCCGGTCACCGAGTTCTGGGCCCGGCTGCCCAGCGCGCTGGCGGTCGGTGTCGCAGGCTCGGGCGTGGTGGTGCTCGGCCGCCTGCTGTGTGCGCGGTCGGTGGGCGTCGCCGCCGGTGTCGTGTTCGCTGTGCTACCCCGCACCACGCTGGCGGGGATCGAGGCCCGCCCGTATGCCCTGACCATGGCGTGCGCGGTGTGGTCGACGGTGCTGCTCATCGTCGCCGTGCGCCGGGACCGAACCCGTTTCTGGGTCGGGTACACCGCGGCGCTGGCTGTCACGGCCGCGCTCAACATCGTGGTGCTGCTCGTCCTCGCCGCACACGCGGTCGTGCTTGTGGTGCTCGCCGCCCCGCGGCCGGTGGTGGTGAGGTGGGCGATCGCCACCGGTGCCGCGGTGGTTGCCCTCTCGCCGTTGCTGGTGCTGATTGTCGCCCAGCAGGGGCAGATCGGCTGGATCTGGCCCGTCAGTGCGGTGACGCTCGGCCAGTTCTTCGGCGAACAGTATTTCCCGTCGGTCTATTCAGACGGGCTACGCGCCGTCGGTCCGGACCAAGAGCAGTTCACCGGCGAGCAACTCGCGGTGGCGGTCTGGGCGTGGGCCCGGGTGGCCCCGCTGATGGTCGTGGTCATGGTGGTGGCCGGGCTCGCTGTGCGGATGCGCGCGCGGGCCGCGACAGTTCTCGGTACCAGCCCGCGACCGCTGGTGTGCACCGCGGCGGTGTGGACAGTGGCGCCGACCGTGGTGCTGATCGGGTACTCCGTGGCCGCACGACCCGTGTATCAACCCCATTACCTGTCGTTCACCGCCCCCGGTGTGGCGCTGCTGGTGGGCGTCGCCGTGGTGATCGTGGCCCGAGACACCCGACCGACGGTGGCCCTGCTGGTGCTGATCGCGGTCTGCGCGCTGCCGAACTACGTGGCTCAGCGCGGCGTCTACGCCAAATTCGGATCGGACTACAGCCAGGTGGCTGACGTGCTCTCGTCCGAGGGGGCGCCCGGTGACTGTCTGATCATCGACGACGCCGCACCGCCGTCGCTGTCCGATGCGCTCGAGGGAGCACGTGCCCGGCATCGGGACGGATTGCGGGACGGGGGTCGCGCGCCGGGTGCGGCGCAGCGCGGGGAGCTGTTCGGCGAGCGGGTTCCGGCCCGGGCGTGGGCCGACGAGCTGCGAACATGCGGGGTGCTGTGGACGGTGACCGATCGAGATCGGGGAGTTCCCGCGGGCTTCCGAACGGTCCAGCGCTGGACGTTCAATCAGACTGAGGTGATCCGATCGGTGCGCTGACTGGATGGCCGCGGGTGGTCAGCGACGCACAGCGTGCAGGATCCTGAGGCCCCACCACGCCAGGATGGCCACGCCGGCACCGCTGAGCACTGCTGACCCGGCGGACAGCGTGGCGGCACCGACCACGAGGAACACGAACAATCCGGCCAGCAGGGAGACCACCTTGTAGGTGGGCCACGGCACACCGGCTACCGAAATCGAGCCGGCCGGCGAAGCCACGGCGGCCCGGAACTGTTCGGCGGTCGTCATCCGACCACGATAGCTCTCATCTTAGATTTCGGCTACCCGAAAACTTGGTTGCGGCGGGTACGTTTTCCCTCCCTGGCCGAGCCGTCCGATGGGGCGCCGATTCCGGCATTTCGCCTGTGACGGGGTGCGGTGGCACCATTGTCCGGTGTCCACAGAGCTGAGCCATAGCCCTCGTATCGATCCCGCCGCGCCGTTGCGTGCCGCGGACATCGACGAGGCGGCCCGGCGAATTTCGGGCGTGGTGTCGACGACGCCACTGCAATTCAGCGACCGGCTGTCGGCGTTGACCGGCGCGCAGGTCTACCTCAAACGCGAGGACCTGCAGCCGGTGCGGTCGTACAAGCTACGCGGTGCCTACAACCTGCTCATGCAGCTCAGCAATGAGGAGAAGTCGGCCGGGGTGGTCTGCTCCTCTGCGGGCAACCATGCGCAGGGTTTCGCGCTGGCCTGCCGATCGATGGGAATCCGCGGCCGCGTGTACGTGCCGGCCAAGACTCCCAAGCAAAAGCGCAACCGAATCCTCTATCACGGCGGCGAGTTCATCGAGTTGATCGTCGGGGGTAAGACCTACGACCTGGCGGCACAAGCCGCGGCCCAGGACGTGGCGCGCAGCGGGGCCACGTTGGTGCCGCCCTACGACGACCTGCGCACGATGGCTGGACAGGGCACGATCGCCGTGGAGATCCTGGATCAGCTCGGCGCCGAACCGGATCTGGTCGTGGTCCCGGTCGGCGGCGGCGGATGTATCAGCGGCATCACCACCTATCTGGCCGAACGGACCGCGACGACATCGGTGCTCGGTGTCGAACCCTCCGGCGCGGCGGCGCTGGTGGCCGCGTTGGCCAAGGGTGAGCCCGTGACGCTGGAGCAGGTCGACCAGTTTGTCGACGGTGCCGCCGTGGCGCGGGTCGGTGCGAGACCGTTCGAGGCGCTCTCTGCGGCCGGCGACATGGTGTCGATCACGACCGTCGATGAGGGTGCGGTCTGTACTGCGATGCTCGACCTCTACCAGAACGAGGGCATCATCGCCGAGCCCGCCGGTGCGCTGTCGGTGGCCGCCCTGCTGGACGCCGACATCGCGCCCGGCTCGACGGTGGTGTGCCTGATCTCGGGTGGAAACAACGACGTGTCCCGCTACGGCGAGGTCCTGGAGCGTTCGTTGGTACACCTCGGGCTCAAGCACTACTTCCTGGTCGACTTTCCGCAGGAGCCGGGGGCGCTGCGCAAGTTCCTCGACGAGGTGCTCGGACCGAACGACGACATCACGCTGTTCGAATACGTCAAGCGCAACAACCGGGAGACCGGTGAGGCACTGGTCGGGATCGAGATGGCGTCGGCGTCGGACCTGGAGGGGCTGCTGGCGCGGATGGAGTCCTCGGAGTGCCACGTCGAGTTGCTCGAACCGGGTTCGCCGACCTACCGGTACCTGACCTGAGCCGCCGGGCGCCCGGCGGGTCTGCTATCGGTGGGTGACGCGTCGGGTCGTGCCGTCGAAGGCGTTGACCAACTCCGGTATCTCCCGCAGATGCCGTCGTAGCACGTCCACGCTGGCCTCGCCGTCGTTGCGGGTCAGGGCATCGATGAGCTCGCGGTGTTCGTGCTCGATCGTGGTGAGTCGGGCAGGCGCCTCCACGAGGGTTCGGGTACCCAGGCGCACCTGGCGCGGCTGCAGTGCGTCGTAGAGTTCGGCGATGACCGCATTGCGTTGATGGCGCACGATCGCCGAATGGAACAGCTGGTCGAGTTGGGCGAACCTGTTCCAGTCGCGCGCCTGTCCGGCGTGTTCCATCTCGGCGACCAGCTGGTGGGCGACCTCTGGTACGCCGGCCTCCCGCTGGCAGATCGTGCGCAGCGCGTCGGATTCCAGCAGAAGGCGCGCCTGGTATATCTCGCGCATCTCGGCGGCCGTGACCACACGGACCTGTGCTCCCCGCCGAGGGACCAGGTCGACGTAGCGCTCCACCTGTAGCCGCTGCAGTGCTTCCCGCACCGGCGTCCTGGAGGTGTTCACCCGGTTGGCCAGTGCGACCTCGTCGATGAACTCTCCCTCGGCGAACTCGCCGTTGAGGATCGCGTCCCGGATCCACTCGTAGGCGCGCTGGCCGGCTGACGTTTTGACGGCTCCCGCGACGTCGCGGGGCCCGATGACGGACATGCCAAGTATTCAACCATTTACACGGTGTGCATTCTTCATGTATACAAAGTGTCGACATGTTGTGTTCTCCGTAACGTGACGAGAGGCGTCCTGTTGACATCACTTTCCGAGCGGCCCGAGCGCCTCCGGCCGCGCGTGGCGATCTGGCTGAGCGAGCCCTCGACGGCGGCTGTGGAGATGGGGGTGCTTGCCGGCTACGACACCGTGGTGCTCGACATCGAGCACGGGCTGTTCGACCTGCGAGCGCTCGACAGCATCATCCCGTTCATTCGGGCCAAGGGGATGCAGGTCATCGCGAAGGTGCTCGGACCGGAGCGGGGACCCATCCAGCAGGCGCTCGACTTCGGTTCCGATGCGGTGGCCGTGCCGCACATCACCTCTGCTGCCCACGCGGCCGAGATCTGCGGGTTCGCGAAGTTCCCGCCGCTGGGCGATCGTTCTTTCGCCGGCGGCCGAACCTCGGACTACCGGGGCTTCAGCGATGACTGGGTGACGGCACAGGATCGAAACACCAAGTGCTACGCCATGATCGAGGATGCCTCGGCGTTCGAGACCGTCAAGCAGATCCTGGACCTACCCGTAGTCGACGGCATCTTCGTCGGACCCTCGGACCTGTCGCTGCGCCGTGGCCGGGGCGCCTACACGGTGACCGAGGCCGATCTCGCCGATATCCGCCAACTGGCCCGCGCGGCGCGGGCCGCAGGCAAGCCCTGGCTGCTGCCGGCGTGGAGTCAGGCCGAGCAGCGGCTGGCGCTGGAAGAGGATGCGCACACGATCGTCGCCTCCATGCAGTACGCGGCAATGCTGTCCGGTTTCACTGCGACCCTGGCGACCCTGCAGAACCTTCAGAAGATCCACGACGATGTCAGGAGTGCCCGATGAGTTTGACCGCTGCGATAGCGCAGTTCGCCCCGTCCGACGACAAGGCCGCAAACGTCGAGGCGATCGTCGGCCTGCTCGAACAGGCCGCTGCGAGAAACGCCCAGCTGGTGGTTCTGCCCGAGTATGCCGTGTTCACCGTTCCCACCATGGACGACCGGTTCGTCGATACCGCCGAAGCGCTGGACGGGCCGTCGGTCTCGAGGTTGGTCGAGGCGTCGGCCGGGCTCGACTTGACCGTCGTCGTGGGGGTCAACGAAGCCGCCGAACCGGGACGGATCCACAACACCTTGGTGGGCATCCAGAACGGGGAGATCGCCGCGGTCTACCGCAAGGTCCACCTCTACGACGCATTCGGCTACAAAGAGTCCGATCGTGTCATCGCCGCTGATCCGGGCACTCCACAACTGCTGGAAGTCAACGGGTTTCGAGTCGGAATGCAGACCTGCTACGACCTACGCTTCCCCGAGACGTCACGCACGCTCGTCGATGCCGGCGCCGATGTGATCGCGCTGCCCGCCGAATGGGTGCCCGGCCCGCTCAAGGAGTACCACTGGAACACCCTGCTGCGGGCGCGAGCCATCGAGAACACCGTCTACGTGCTCGCCGCAGACCAGATCGCACCTGCCGGTTCGGGCAACAGCGTCATCCTCGACCCGATGGGAATCCCCCTGGCCGGTCTCGGTGAGGCCGCAGGTGTCGGTGTGGCGCTGTTGGAACGCAGTCGTCTCGATGCGGTCCGCACCGTGAACCCGGCGCTCAGTCTGCGTCGTTACCGGGTCCGGCCGGGGGACGTGGCGTGATCCCGGGGGCCTGCGGGTTCCGGCGCGTGGGCGCCACGGTGGCTGCGGTGGTGCTGAGCGCCACTGCACTGGCGGGGTGTGCTGCCCACAGTGGGGACTACGTCCTGCACTACACGACGTACTCGTCGCCGACGTCGGACCAGTCCCGCACCGCGCAGCGGTGGGCGGAAGAGGTCGAGGAGCTCACCGACGGCGGTGTGCGCGTGCAGTTCCATTACTCCGAAAGCCTCATCGGCGCAGACGAATCCGTGCAGGCCACGCTCGACGGTCGTGCCGATCTGGCCCAGGTCGGCTCGATCTACGCCGCATCTGATCTGTCGATGTTCACTGTCATCGAGCTGCCGTTCGAGACCGGCAATCCCGAAGTCCAGATGAAGGCCATCGAGCGCCTCTATGCGGAGAACGAGACGTACCGCGACGACTTCGACCGGCAAGGTGTGCGCCTGCTGTTCCCATTACCGCTGGGAATCAACCTGATCGGGCTCAAGCAGCCCGCCGCCCGGCCCGCGGATCTGGCCGGACGAAGTATCAGGTCCGGTGGGCTCACCTCGCAGGCCCTGCTCGCGGTCGATGCGAATCCGGTCGCCATGACCGCCACCGACATCTACGAATCGATGGAGCGCGGCGTCATCAGCGGCTACACCGCGCTCGCGCTTGCCAACCTGCCGACCTTCGGTCTGTCCACGACCACGCCCTATCTGGTCGATCCCGGAATCGGCGCCTACTCCTCGTCGATCGTGGTGATCAACTCCGAACTGTTCGAATCGATGCCCGCCGAGTACCAGGAGGCGATCTCAGCGGCCTCCCGAAACGGAATCGCCAACGGTCTGCAAGAGATGGACGCACTCGGCAACGATGCCTGCGCCGATCTTCGGAGCAGCGGTGCGCGGCTGTCCTCCCTGCCACCTGCAGAAGTCCAGGCATGGAAAGAACGTGCGGGTATCGCCGAGCGTTGGGTCCAGCGGTACACCGAACGCGGTTATGACGCCGCAGCGGTGCTGAGTGAGTACCGCCGGATCATCGCCGAAGAGACCACCAGATCAACCTATGCCGACCCGTTCATCGCGTGCCTGGAAGGCCAGGACCGATGATCCCGGATCGCACCCTTCCCCGGCCGCTGTCGGTGATCGTTCGTGGTCTGAGCGTGATCGCCGGAGTGCTGCTTCTGGCCTTGATCCTGCTGACCATCGCCGATGTGATCAGCCGCAACGCCCGAGACCGCTCGATCGTCGGGACCATCGACATCTCGACCATGCTGTTGGTGGCCATTGCGTTCCTCGGCCTGGCCAACGCGGAGGCGGACGGACGCCATGTCGCCGTCGAACTCATCGAGAGCCGCCTCGGGGTACGCACGCGGCTGGTCCTCTCGGTGCTGCGTGCGGCACTGCTCGTCGGCCTCGGCGCGCTGCTGACGTGGGGTCTGACCGAGGTGCTGACCAGCGCGACCGCTCGTGGCGAGACGACCAACGACGTTCTGCGGCTGCCCACCTGGCCCGCGAAGCTGGTGCTGCTCGCTTCGTTCGTCGCCTTCTTCGTCGTCGCGTTGTGGAAAGAGTGGGTCACATTCGTCGCGCTGCGATCCGAGGGTAGGGGAGTTCCGGAATGACAACGACTGCCGGTCTTGTCCTCGTCGTCGTTCTCGTACTGTTCTTCGCGCTGCTGGCGATCCGCATCCACGTCGGGCTGTCCCTGATGGCCTCGGCGTTCGTCGGGGTGCTGCTGCTGCGTGGATCGGGAGCCGGTGTCAGTACCGTCGCGAATCAGCCGTTCTCGACCGCAGCCGCGTACTCGCTGACAATCATCCCGCTGTTCATCGTGATGGGCGTCTTCGCGGTGCGAGCAGGGTTGGCGCAGGCCGGATTCGACCTCGCCTCCACAGTCCTGCGGCGACTACCCGGTGGATCTGCGCTGGCCTCGCTGGCCGGCTCCGGGCTGTTCGCGGCCGTCACCGGGTCCAGCGTCGCCACGGTGGCCACCATGGCGCGGGTCTCGACGGATGCGATCGTACGGGCCGGGTACACCATCCGGTTGGCGGCCGGCGTCGTGTGCGCGGGCGGCACCCTGGGCGTGCTAATCCCGCCGTCGATCGTCCTCGTCCTGTACGGGGTGGTCACCGAAGAGAGCATCGGACAGTTGCTGATCGCCGGTATCGGTCCCGGCCTGCTCACCATCGCGGTGTACGCGGTCACGATCGTGGCGCTGGTCGCGTGGCAGCGGCGCCGCGCCGGGAGCCGAGTCCGGGAGACTGTCGGCTCCGCCACCGTGACCGCACCCGGCGCGCACCCGGTCGCCGATGACACGGTCGATGCTGCAGCCGCACACGACACGGTGCAGGACAGCCCGCAGAACGAATCGGGGCGTCTCGATATCCTCGGATTCTGCTACCTCGGGGTGATTTTCGCCGTCTCGATCGGAACGATCTACCTCGGCATCGCAACACCTACCGAGGCGGCATCTTTCGGTGCGCTCGCCGCACTCATCACCCTGCTGCTGCGCAACCGGCCGCCGATGTGGCTCAGTGAGATCGGGGCCTCGCTCAAGGATGCCATCGGCCTGACGGCGATGACCTTCCTGCTGATGGTCGGAGCCGGCGTGTTCACCTACGTTCTGGCGCTCAGCGGAGCAAGCACGTCATTGGTCGACCTGGTCACCGAGGCGGACCTGCCACCGTATGTGGTCCTGGTGCTGTGCCTGGCGATTCTGCTGCCGATGGGCATGTTCCTGGACGGCATCTCGATGATCCTGATCGCCGCGCCGCTGCTGCACCCGATCCTGACCGGCTACGGTTTCGACGGAATCTGGCTGGGTGTGCTGATCGTCAAGGTCGCCGAGATGGCGCTGATCACCCCGCCGGTGGGCATGAACGCGTTCGTCTACTCCGGTGCGGTGCGGGAGGCGGGGCTGGGGAACGTCTTCCGCGGCATCGTTCCGTTCATCGTGGCCGATCTCGTCGTGGTCGCCCTGCTCATCGCGTTCCCGGCCGTCGTCACCTACCTGCCGTCGATGTCGGCGGCGCAGTAACTCGGCAACACCAACGGAAAGGTTGATCTCTTTGTTCACGATGAATGACATGCCTGGGCAGGTCGATGCCGGTCTCCTCGACGAGCTCCGTGACGTATGCGTCTCGACGCTGGGGCATCTGCGTGATCACGGGTTCGCGCTGGGGTTGGTTCCCAACCGTCGGCCGGTCAAGGTGCTCGGAACCGCGGTGACAGTGCGTATCCCGCACCTGGATTCGACTGCGGTGCACCTGGCTGTCGACCATCTGCGGCCAGGTGACGTGCTGGTGGTCGACCAGTCCGGTGATCTCACTCGGTCCTGTTTCGGCGGACTGGTGTCCTTCACCGCCAAGTCCCGCGGGGCCGCGGGTGCGGTCATCGATGGTGCCGTCAACGATCACGACGAAACCCAGGCGTACGACTTTCCGGTGTTCTCGCGCGGCTACAGTCCGTTGACCACCCGGATCGGCGGAATCGAGGGTGCGATCAACGTACCGGTCAGTATCGGCGGGGCTGTGGTCCGCCCGGGTGATGTGGTGTTCGGCGACTCCGACGGCGTTGCGTTCCTGACACCGGCAGAGGCCAGGGGGCTGGGGGCGCTGCTGCGCGGCAAGGAGCAGGCCGAGATACCGGCGCGAGAGAAAATTGCTGCGGGAGGGTCGATTGCGGAATTCTCCGGGGCGATCGCCTACCACCCGGACCGCTGAGGCCTTCAGGTCTGGCGCGAACCCACTGCCGGGCGGCGTGTCAGACGCCGGTCCGCACGATGGTGACCGAATGCCCGTCGACGCGGGTGCTGCCGTCGCCGGGGACCGGATCACCCCATGCCAGCACGACCTCACCGCTGATCGGGACATCGGTCGGCTCGGCGCCCAGGCTGCACGCCAGCGACAGTGCGCCACGGTGCATCACGAACCAGCGCGACTCTTCGTCGTAGTCGATGAGCAGGTGAGCGAGCCAGGGGTCGGCCATGTCCGGATCGCCGCGCAACGCGATGAGCCCCCGGTAGAACTGCAGCAGCCGTTCATGCTCACCGGTGTGGACCTCGTCCCAATTCAACTTCGAGCGTTCGAACGTCTGGGGGTCTTGGGGATCGGGAATCTCGTCGGCATCCCATCCGTGGTCGGCGAACTCACGTTTGCGGCCCTCGGCGGTCGCCCGCGCCAGATCGGGTTCGGGGTGTGAACTGAAGAACTGGAACGGTGAGGACGACGCCCACTCCTCACCCATGAACAGCATTGCCGTATAGGGCGACCCGATGGCCAGTGCGGCCTTGACGGCCAACTGCCCGGTGCTCAGGTTCTGCGACGGGCGGTCGCCGATCGCGCGATTGCCCACCTGGTCATGGGTCAGGGTGTAGGCCAGCAGTCGGGTGGCCGGGATCGTGCCGATGTCCAGTGGCCGTCCGTGCCTGCGGCGCCGGAAAGACGAATACGTGCCGGCATGGAAATAGCCGTGCCGCAACGTCTCCGACAACGCCTCCAGCGAGCCGAAGTCACCGTAGTAGCCTTGCCGCTCACCGGAGACCGCGGTGTGGATCGCGTGGTGGATGTCGTCGTCCCACTGCGCAGTCATCCCCAGGCCGCCCCGGTCCCGCGGGGTGATCAGGCGCGGATCGTTCATGTCGCTCTCGGCGATCAGCGACAGTGGGCGGCCCAGGTCGGCTGCCAGTGCGTCGGTTTCGGCCGAGAGTTCTTCGAGGATGTGGATCGCAGTGGTGTCGACCAGGGCGTGCACCGCATCCAGCCGCAGACCGTCGGCGTGGAAGTCACGCATCCAGCGCAGCGCGCAGTCCAGGATGTAGCGCCGCACCTCATCGGCGCCGGCGTCGGCGATGTTGATCGATTCGCCCCACGGATTGCTGCCGGTCGACAGGTAGGGGCCGAACTTCGGCAGATAGTTGCCGGACGGTCCGAGATGGTTGAAGACGGCGTCGATGAGCACACCGAGCCCGCGGCGGTGGCACGCGTCGACGAACCTGATCAGCCCGTCCGGGCCGCCGTAGGGTTCGTGGACGGCGTACCACAGCACGCCGTCGTAACCCCAGCCGTGCGTACCGCCGAAAGCGTTGACGGGCATCACCTCGACGAAGTCGACACCCAGATCGACCAGGTGGTCCAGCTTCTCGACCGCCGCGTCGAAGGTGCCGTCCGGGGTGAAGGTGCCCACATGCAGTTCGTAGATCACCGACCCTTCGATCGAACGGCCTTGCCACGCACTGTCGGTCCAGACCTCGGACGCCGGTTGCCACAACTGGGACCGTTCGTGCACGCCGTCGGGCTGGCGCGGCGAGCGCGGGTCGGGCAGCACCTTGGGGTCGTCGTCGAGTACGAACCCGTACCGCGCTGCGGGTCCGGTGTCGACGACCGCACGCCACCACCCGTCGTCGCCGCGCGTCATCGGGTGCAACGCACCGTCGACATCGAGTTGCACCCGCTGCGGCAGCGGAGCCCATACGCCGAATTCGTGATCAGGCATCGTCACGCACCAGTAGGGCGACGGGAAGGGTCGCGAACAGGTCGGTGGCACGCACCGCACCGGCATGCGCCGCGCCGGACAGGCGGTCGGTCCAAGAACCCTCGGGAAGTGTCAATGATGTTTCTCCCCAACCAGTCTCACTGAGCCGGACAGTCCAGCGGCTCACGGCCGCTATCACGTCGTCCCCCCGTAGGAACGACACCAGGTGCTCGGCGGCGTCTCCGTCGGCGATCAGCGCCCGGTACCCGCCGGAGAGGAAGGTCTCGGGTCTTTCGCCTCGGACTCGCAGGGCCGTGCGCACCACGGCCATCTTGGGGTGTGCACCGTCGGCCAGGGCCTGTCGTCTGGCCGGGTAGTCCACCGCGCGTCGGTTGTCCGGATCGACGAGGCTGTCCTCCCAGAGTTCGGTGCCCTGGTAGATGTCCGGGATTCCGGGTGCGGTCAACGCCAGCAGCTTCTGACCCAGGGAGTCGCTGCGGGCGTGCTGATCGAGCCGACCGACCAACGCGCTCATCTCCACCCCCACCGGGCCGTCGACGACGGCATCCAGCCAGTTGTGCACCGCTGCTTCGAAGGTGTCGTCGGGGTCGTTCCACGAGGTGTGCAGCGCCGCTTCCCGGATGGCCTTCTCGGCGTATGCGTGCAGGCGCAGGCGCAGTTCATCGGTCACCGAGCCGTCGGCCGGCCACACCCCGAATACGTTCTGCAACAGGAACAATGCGGTGTTCACATCCGGGGGCGGGGTGCTGCGTTGCCAGCCCTGCACCAGCTCCGACCACAACGACGGGACCTGCGAGAGCACCCCGATCCGGGCGCGCACATCTTCACCGCGTTTGGTGTCGTGGGTGGTCAGCGTCGTCATCGCCGCCGGCCACAACGCGGCCCGAACCGAAGCGCGCTCGTGGAATTCCGCGGCGCTGACCCCGAATCGGTCCGGTTCCCCGCCGACCTCGTTCAGCGATACCAGTCGGGCGTCGCGGTAGAACAGGCAGTCCTCCATCGACTTCGCGGTGGCCGCCCCGCACAGCTGCTGCAGCCGCACCGCCACCTCACGCTGAGGCAGCGCCGCGGCCAGCAGTGCCAGCGGGGCGGCCAGGTGCGGTTCTGTCGCGGCTGTGTCGGCGATGGCCATCGGTAACACGCCAGAGAGCGCACGGTAGTCGGACCGGTAGACGCCGACGTGACTGAGCAGGGCGGCGATCGCCGCCGGCAGGTCGTCGTGGTCTCTACCGGTGGCCGCGACCACGCTGCGGCGCAGCCGGGCCAGTTCGCTGGCCAGCGTCACGGTGACAGCGTGGACCTTCAACAGCCGCGCTTCGTGCGCGCCCGGGTCCGCCGGTGCCGATTCGGCGAGCCCGGTCAGCGCCGGCGCTCCGGTCGGATCGACGAACACCCCGCCGTTCTCGCGCAGCGCGTCGTAGCCGGTGGTACCTGCGACGGGCAGGCTGGTCTCCAGCGCTTCGTCCACCGCGAGAATCTTCTCGATCACGATCCATGCCTGCGGCCCGGTGAGCTCGCGCAGCCACCCGAGATAGCCTGTCGGGTCCGACAATCCGTCCGGGTGGTCGATACGGATACCGTCCACCAGTCCTTCGGCGAACCACCGATTCACCTCGGCATGGGTGGCGTCGAAAACCGCGCGGTCCTCCTGGCGCAGCCCGGCAAGCGAGGTGATGGAGAAGAATCGCCGGTAGCCGCACACGTTGTGGCGCCAGCCGATCAATCTGTAGTGCTGGCGGTCGTGCACCTGCGGCCCGGTTCCGGCGCCGGTGCCGGGTGCGAGCGGCCACGCCCGGTCACCGAGTCGCAGGACGTCGCCGTCGACGGTCAGATCGGCGACGTCGTCGTCGGAACCCAGGACGGGAAGCACGATCCGGCCCTGCGGGTCCAGGTCCCAGTCGATGTCGAAATAGCCGGCATATGCCGATTCACGGCCGTGGGTCAGTAGATCCCACCACCACCGGTTCTGTTCGGGATCTTCGACCCCGACATGGTTGGGCACGATGTCGACGATGATGCCCAGACCGGCGTCACGAGCCGCGCGCACCAGTCGTTCGAAGCCTTCCGGCCCGCCGAGTTCGGCCGAGATCGCGGTCGGGTCGGTGACGTCGTACCCGTGGCTGGAGCCTGTGCCGGCAGTCAGAATGGGGGAGAGGTAGAGGTGCGAGACGCCGAGATCGGCGAAGTAGTCGACCAATGCCTCGGCGTCGGCGAAAGTGAACGCCGCACCGCTGTCGGGTCCCCGCATCTGCAGCCGGTATGTCGAGAGCACGGTCATGTCAGGCCGTCTTACGCAGCACGACAAGTGACCGCGGCTGCACCGAGATCGTGGATCCGGCAAGCACTTCCAGGGTGCAGACGCCCTGGGGGTCCGCGGTGTCGACCGCGCCCGCCCACTCCTTGGCATATTCGCCGTCGGGAACGACGAACTCCAACTGCTTGTCGTGGGCGTTGAAGCACAACAGGAACGAGTCGTCGGTGACGCGTTCTCCGCGTTCGTTGGGGGCCGGGATGGCGTCGCCGTTGAGGAATACCGACACGCACTTGAATCCGGCGTCCCAGTCCTCCTGCGACATCTCGGTGCCCGACGGGTTGAGCCATGCGATGTCGCGAGCCTGATCGCCGGTGCGCAGCGGCTTGCCCTCGAAGAACCGCCGACGTCGGAATACCGGGTGGTCCTTGCGGAACTGCACCATCGCCCGGGTGAATTCGACCAGGTCCGCATTGGTCTCACACAGCGACCAGTCCATCCAGGACAGTTCGGAGTCCTGGCAGTAGACATTGTTGTTGCCGTGCTGGGTGCGACCCATCTCGTCGCCGTGGGCGATCATCGGTGTGCCTTGCGAAAGCAGCAGGGTGGCCATGATGTTGCGCATCTGCTTGCCCCGCAGCGCCAGAATCTCGGGGTCGTCGGTGGCTCCCTCGACGCCGCAGTTCCACGACCGGTTGTGGCTCTCGCCGTCGCGATTGTCTTCGCCGTTGGCCTCGTTGTGCTTCTCGTTGTAGGACACCAGGTCGGCCAGGGTGAATCCGTCGTGGCAGGTCACGAAATTGATGCTGGCGCTCGGCCGGCGGCCGGTCGCCTCGTAGAGGTCTGACGACCCGGTCAGCCGGGACGCGAACTCGCCTAGGGTTGCGGGCTCTCCCCGCCAGTAGTCACGCACAGTGTCGCGATACTTCCCGTTCCACTCGGTCCACAAACCTGGGAAGTTCCCGACCTGATATCCGCCTTCCCCGACATCCCACGGTTCGGCGATGAGCTTGACCTGACTGATCACCGGGTCCTGCTGGATGATGTCGAAGAACGCCGACAGTCGGTCCACGTCGTAGAACTCGCGGGCCAGTGTCGAGGCCAGGTCGAACCGGAACCCGTCGACGTGCATGTCGAGCACCCAGTACCGCAGCGAGTCCATGATCAATTGCAGGGTGTGCGGATGGCGGGCATTGAGGCTGTTGCCGGTTCCGGTGAAGTCCTTGTAGTACCGCAGGTCGCCGTCGAGCAGGCGGTAGTAGGCGGCGTTGTCGATGCCGCGGAAGTTGAGCGTCGGCCCGAGATGGTTGCCCTCGGCGGTGTGGTTGTAGACCACGTCGAGGATCACCTCGATGCCCGCCTCGTGGAACGCGCGGACCATCGTCTTGAACTCGGCGACGGCGCCGCCGGCGCTGCGGTTGGCCGCGTACTGATGGTGTGGGGCGAAGAAGCCGAAGGTGTTGTAGCCCCAGTAGTTTCGCAGTCCCATGTCGAGCAGACGATGGTCGTGCAGGAACTGGTGCACCGGCATCAGTTCGATCGCGGTGACGTTCAACGATTTCAGGTGGGCGATGATGGCCGGGTGTGCCAGGCCGGCGTAGGTGCCACGCAGTTCCTCCGGCACGCCCGGGTGGGTCCGTGTCATGCCCTTGACGTGCGCCTCGTAGATCACCGTGTCGTGGTAGGGCGTGCGTGGGGGCCGGTCCGAACCCCACTGGAAGAACGGGTTGATCACCACGCTGGTCATCGTGTGGCCGAGCGAGTCGATCTGCGGCGGCACCCCACCGTCGGCCAGATCGTCGGCCTGCAGGTCGTAGGAATACAGCGCCTGCGAGAAATCGAAATCGCCGTGGAAGGACTTCCCGTACGGGTCGAGCAGCAACTTGCTGGGATCGCACCGATGTCCGGCACCTGGATTCCAGGGGCCGTACACCCGGAACCCGTACCGCTGCCCGGGTGTGATCGTGGGCAGATAACAGTGCCAGACGAAACCGTCGACCTCGTCGAGATCGATCCGTTGCTCCCGGCCGTCCTTTCCGATCAGGCACAGTTCGACGCGCTCGGCGACCTCTGAGAACACCGAGAAGTTGGTGCCGGCGCCGTCATAGGTCGCCCCCAGCGGGTAGGGCGACCCCGGCCAGACCGTCGGAATCGGCGGCGGCTCGGTCGAGGACATCAGTCGGTCCACCAGCCGGTGGCGGCGCCGACCTGGCGGCCCAGCTCATTGGTCATCGTGCGCATGTAGGTCGAGGAGATGTGGTGCGCATCGTGATACAGCAACACGTTTCCCTCCACGGCTCGACAGTAATCGGGGCGACACACCGCATCGCTCATGTCCAGCGGTTTGAGCAGCGGGAACCGCGTCACGTAATCCAGTGTCGGGTTGTGCTCCGACAGTACTTCGGATCGCTCGATCCCGCAGGAAACGGCGTCGCCGCCGCCGGCGAGGCAGTCGGCGGGGAAGAAAGGTTCGCCGTCACGCACCATCCAGGGGGTGTCCCGCATGGCCAGCACGGGAATATCGTTGTCCGACAGCTCTTCCCATATTCCGAGGTATGTCGACGGCATCACATCGCCGGGTCTGATGTTCCACGGCCGGGTTGAGGTGGTGAACACGAAATCCGGCCTGTCGGCGATGATCTTGGGTAGCACGCGCTCGTTCCACTCCCGGCACTCCGGGTAGGGCCGGTTGTCGCCCATGACGAGGGGGAGTTCGTCGGTGGTCAGCGGGCAGCCCATCTTCAGGTAGGTGACCACCTTGAAGTTGTGCATCCTGCCCAGCAGGTCCAGCGCAGTGATCCAGTGTTCGGCATGTGAGCCCCCGGCCAGCGCGATGGTCCGGGTGGCGGCCTTGTCTCCGTAGGTGCAGTTGATGATCCCGACATTCTCGAAGTCGCTGATGCAGCCGTCGATGGTGGATTGCGGGATGTCGTTCTTGGCTTCCAGCACCGTGGGGCGCATGGGCAGATCGGGCACCCTGGCGTTGTTGAGCAGGGCCCGGGCACCGGGGTAGTCGCGCGCCGCCAGCACCGACAGCTCCTGCCCGTTGTTGCGGATGACGGTGACGTGTTCCCGCCAGGTGAACGACGTCGCTGTCAGTGCCACCCCCAACAACGCGACGGTGGCTCCCAGCACGATGGTGGGCCTGCGCAGGCGTCTGCGCAGTCTGATCTTGCCGGCCGGGGCGGTCTTGGTCGCCGGGCGCCGGTAGCGCAGCGGTTCTTCGATGTAGCGGGTGGTCAGCCACGCCAGGGCCAGCGAGATCAGCAAGATCGCCGCGCCCTCGACGAAGTTGACCCGCGACGTGCCGGTGTAGACGAGGTAGAAGATCAACAGGGGCCAGTGCCACAGGTACAGCGAGTACGCCATCGCCCCCAGCATCACGAAGGGTTTCGACCCCAACAGCCGGTTCGGCGCCGGGATCCGACCCCCGGTGTGGGGGTCGGCGTACCGGTTGGCCGCCGACAGGATGAACAGCAGTGTCGCCCCTACCGGCACCAGCGCCCACGGGCCGGGGAACTCATGCACACCGTCGATCAGGGCACCGCAGGACAGGATGGCCGCCAGGCCGACCACAGCCAGCACCGTGCGCAACCACATCGGGCAGCGCACGTAGGGGACCAGGGCGCCGACCAGGGCGCCGGCCAGCAATTCCCAGGCGCGCGCGAAGCTGTTGTAGTACGCGGTGGCCTGGTCGGTGTTGTGGGCGATGATCGCGTAGACGAAGGAGGCGACGGTCAGTGCGCTGATCAGCATCACGAAAGCAGCCCGCGCGTGCCTGCCGAATGTTCGGCGAAACAGCCACGCCGACAGCACGATCAACGCCAGGAACGCCAGGTAGAACTGGCCCTGTACCGACATCGACCAGATGTGCTGCAGCGGGCTCACGGCCTCTCCGGCGCGTAGATAGTCCGACGCGGTGCGCGCCAGTTCCCAGTTCTGGTAGTACCCGAGGCTGGCCAGGCTCTGGTCGGCGAAGGTCTCCCACCGCGTGGTGGGCTGGATCCAGATCGTCAGCACCGCCGAGGCGGCCAGGACAACGATCAGCGCCGGCAGCAACCGCCGGATCAGGCGCGTGACCTCCGTGACCGGCCGTAGTGCCGGGTCCGGCGCCAGTGCCCCGCGCAGCAACCGCCCGCCGAAGAAGAACCCGGCCAGTACCAGAAAGACATCCACACCGCCCGACACCCGGCCGAACCAGACGTGGAAGACCGCGACGAGCGCGATGGCGACGCCGCGCAGCCCGTCGAGATCGTGCCGGTAGAAACCTGAAGTGCGGGTTCCCATGCCTGCACCCGGCGGGTCGGGCGCAGCCGGGATCGGGCCCGCGGCGGTGGGGGGCGCCGGCCGGGCGGGGGCGAGGGTCATCATGGTCGACGGCTAATCTACCGAAGGTGTCCGCGTTGACGCCTGCCGAGATCAGCGCCATCGACGCTGCTCACATCTGGCACCCGTACAGTCCCATCGGCGACGACGCGCTGGCTCCGGTCGTTGCGGTGGGGGCGCGCGGGGCCTGGCTGACCCTCGTTCATCAGGGCCGTGAAGTCGAGGTTCTCGATGCGATGGCGTCCTGGTGGACCGCCGTACACGGGCACGGCCATCCGGCACTGGACGCCGCGGTCACCCGGCAGCTCGAGACGATGAACCATGTGATGTTCGGCGGACTGACCCACGAGCCCGCCGCGCGCTTGGCGCAGCTGTTGGTGGCCCTGACCCCCGACGGACTGGAGACCGTCTTCTACAGCGATTCGGGATCGGTCTCGGTCGAGGTCGCGGTCAAAATGGCATTGCAGTACTGGCGCAGCTCCGGTCATCCCGCCAAGAGCCGGCTGATGACGTGGCGCGGCGGGTATCACGGTGACACGTTCACGCCGATGAGCGTGTGCGATCCGCAGGGCGGCATGCACGAGCTGTGGACCGGAGAGAATTCGCTGCTCGCCGATCAGGTGTTCGCCCCTCCGGTGCCGGCCGGCTACGAATCCGGTTACAGCGCCCTCTTCGAAGCTCAACTGGCAGAACACGCCCACGAGCTGGCGGCGGTGATCGTCGAACCCGTCGTGCAGGGCGCCGGCGGTATGCGCTTCCACGATCCTCGGTATCTGACCGATCTCCGGCACCTGTGCGACCGGTACGGCGTGCTGCTGATCTTCGACGAGATCGCGACAGGCTTCGGCCGTACCGGTGCCATGTTCGCCGCCGACCACGCCGGTGTGTGCCCCGACATCATGTGCGTCGGCAAAGCTCTCACCGGCGGGTATCTGACCCTGGCGGCGACGCTGTGCACGCGCCGGATCGCCGACACCATCAGTGCCAACCCCCCCGGCGCGCTGATGCACGGTCCGACCTTCATGGCCAACGCACTGGCCTGCGCGGTGAGCGTGGCGTCGGTGGAGTTGCTGTTGTCCACCGACTGGCGGGCCCGGGTGGGTGCCCTCGAGGAGGGCCTGCGCACCGGGCTGGCGCCGGCCGCAGAGCTGCCGCACGTGGCCGACGTCCGGGTGTTGGGCGCGATCGGCGTGATCGAACTCGACCGGCCCGTCGATCTGGCCGTCGCAACGCCGGTTGCGATCGAGCATGGTGTCTGGCTTCGGCCGTTCCGCAACCTGATCTACGTGATGCCGCCCTACATCTGCACGGCAGCCGAGGTCGCGCAGATCACCTCGGCGATGATCGAGGTCGCGCGTGCACTAACCTGAACGGTGTTCAACTGTCGGATCGCCGACAGCGAGATCTCTCGGGAGGAAGACCGTTGACGCGCACCGGACTGTCCCCGCTGGCCTGGCTCGACGACGTCGAGGCCGAACGGCGGGCCGCCGGGTTGCGCCGCTCACTGCGGTCTCGGCCGCCCGTCGGGGCCGAGCTGGATCTGGCGTCCAATGACTATCTCGGGCTCTCCCAGCACCCTCGGGTGATCGACGGCGGTGTGGCGGCGCTGCGGACCTGGGGTGCCGGCTCCACCGGCTCGCGGTTGGTGACCGGCAACACCGAGGCCCACGAGGCGTTCGAGGATCGGCTGGCCGACTTCGTGGGTGCCGAATCGGCACTGGTCTTCTCCTCCGGGTACACCGCCAACCTGGGCGCTGTCGTCGCGCTGTCAGGGCCTGGATCGCTGTTGGTGTCCGATGCCCTGACCCATGCGTCGTTGGTGGACGCCTGCCGGTTGTCCCGGGCGCGGGTGATGGTGACCCCGCACAACGACACCGCCGCGGTGGAAGCGGCGTTGGCCGAGCGCGACGAGGAGCGCGCCGTCGTCGTCACCGACTCGGTGTTCTCTGCCGACGGTGACCTGGCACCGCTGCGTGAGCTGCACGGTGTGTGCCGGCGGCATGGCGCGATTCTGATCGTCGACGAGGCCCACGGGCTCGGCGTGCGGGGCGACGGTGGGCGCGGCCTGGTCGAGGAGGTCGGTCTGGCCGGGTCGCCGGACATCGTGATGACGACCACGCTGTCCAAGGCCCTCGGCAGTCAGGGTGGGGTGGTCCTGGCAGCGGCGGCGGTGCGTGACCATCTGATCGATGCGGCCCGGCCGTTCATCTTCGACACCGGCCTGGCGCCTGCGGCGGTCGGCGCGGCCGCTGCCGCGCTGCAGGTGTTGATCGACGAACCCTGGCGCGCGCAGCAAGTGCTGCGGCACGCCGCGACCTTGGCCGCCATCTGTGACGTCACCGAGTCGCCGACGTCGGCGGTGGTGTCCGTCGTCCTGGGTGAGCCCGAGGTGGCGTCGGCCGCAGCGGCGGCCTGCCTGGAACGCGGGGTACGGGTCGGCTGCTTCCGTCCGCCGACGGTCCCCGCGGGCACCTCCCGGCTGCGGTTGACCGCCCGCGCGTCGTTGTCCGACGACGAGATGGCGCTGGCCCGCCAGGTGCTGACCGAGGTGCTGGCCCCACGATGAGCGTCCTGGTCGTCACCGGCACCGGCACCGGCATCGGCAAGACCGTCGCCACAGCGGCGTTGGCCTGCCACGCCCGGCTGGGCGGAATCGACGTCGCGGTGTGCAAACCGGTGCAGACCGGTACCCGGAACGGCGATGACGATCTGGCCGAAGTGGCCCGGCTGGCCGGTGTCGCCGACCTGCATTCGCTGGCGAAGTTCCCCGAGCCGTTGGCGCCACTGGCTGCCGCCCGCCACGCCGGCGCCCAACTGCCGACTCTGGCCGACATCGTCGAGTTGGTCGTCACCACGGATCGTCCGGGCAGGCTCACGCTGGTTGAGGGGGCAGGGGGACTGCTGGTCGAGATCGGTGCCGCCGGGGCCACTCTGCGTGACGTCGCCGTCGAGCTCGGTGCGCCGGTGCTGACCGTGGTGGCGCCCGGCCTGGGTACCCTCAATCACACCGTGCTGACGCTGGAAGCGTTGGCGCACAGGAACGTTGACAGTGCCGGTCTGGTAATCGGGGCGTGGCCGGCGCAGCCCGGTCTGGCCGAGATCGACAATCGGGACGCGTTGGCGCGGCTCGCCCCGGTGCGCGCCGCCCTGCCCGCGGGCGCGGGATCGCTCGGCGTCGCCGATTTCGAGCGTCTCAGCGCCGGTGCGTTCGATCGGAGCTGGGTCGCGGGCCTGGCCCGCTGATGGTCCACTCCGTCGAGCTGCTGTTCGACGCCGACACCGACGCCGCGGTTCGCCAGGTGTGGGACGAGCTGACTGCGGCAGGGATTCGAAGTCTGGCGGCGCACCGGTCGCCGACCAACCGGCCACACGTGACCCTGGCGGTTGCCGAGACGATGGGTGCCGGTGTGCACGCAGCGCTGCGTCCGGTGCTCGACCGGTTGCCGCTGCGCGGTGTCATCGGGGCGCCGATGCTCTTCGGCGGTGGACGATCGGTGACGCTGGTGCGGCTGATGGTGCCGAGTCTCGAACTGTTGGCGTTGCACAACGACACTCACCGGATCTGCCTGCCGCACACCGCCGTCATGCTGCCGCACGCGGAGCCGGGTCAGTGGACCCCGCACGTGACGCTGGCTCGCCGGGTGCCGTCTGCCCGGCTCGAATCGGTCTGGGCTGTGCCCGGTGTGGTTCGCGACATCACCGCGACCGCTGTCGGCTTGCGACACTGGGACGGCGACGCCCGTGTCGAGCACCGGATCTGACGGACCACCGCCCTCAGGCGTCCGCGCGGCTGTGCACGGCGATGCCGTCGACCAGCAGATGCAGTCCGAAGGCGAACCGGGTGCCGGGATCCTCGGACCATTCGGTCGCTGCGACGTCGGCACCCGCGGCGTCCCACTGCAGCCGGGACTGCTCGTCGGCGGTGAACCCGAGGACGTAATAGATGACGGTCCGGGCGGTCAGATCGGCGTGGCCGGACCCGACCCCGGCTTCGGCGGCCGCCGACGCGAGCCGGTCCACCACCGCGGCCATCGCCTGCGATTGTCCGGCCGCGAAACTGGCGGACACCAACTCGGCACCGTCGGTGTGGGACAGCAGCGCATCACGAAGTTGCGCGCACGTCGCGGTGAGGCGGGCCCGCCAGTCCCCGTCGACGGGCCCGAGCGGCTGCAGGATCCGGTCCGCCACGGCGCCGAGCAGCTGCTGTTTGTTGGCGAAATGCCAGTACAAGGCGCCGGCGGAGACATTGAGTTCGCGGGCCAGCCGCCGCATGGACAGATCGGCGATGCCGTAGTCGTCCAGCAGCCGGGTGGCCACCTCGACCACGTCCCGTTTGTGAAGCTGCACAGCCGTACCCTAACCTGAACGGTGTTCAACTGTCGGCACGCCCGCCGGCCTGATCGGTCGGCACGCCCGCCGGCCTGATCGGTCGGCACGCCCGCCGGCCTGATCGGTCGGCACGCCCGCCGGCCTGATCGGTCGGCACGCCGACGTGTTGCCCGGCCGGTGATAGAGGAGACGACGACTGGTGACCGACATTCTGGCAGTGGCACGCGAGCAGGTACTGGACCGCGGAGTCGGTCTCGACCAGGACCAGACCCTGCAGGTGCTGCAACTGCCCGACGATCGCCTCGACGAACTGCTTGCACTCGCGCATGAGGTCCGGATGGCGCACTGTGGTCCCGACGTCGAGGTCGAGGGCATCATCAGCCTCAAGACCGGCGGCTGCCCCGAGGACTGCCATTTCTGTTCGCAGTCGGGTCTTTTCGCCTCGCCGGTGCGCAGCGCGTGGCTCGACATCCCGAGCCTGGTCGAGGCGGCCAAGCAGACCGCCAAAACCGGGGCCACCGAGTTCTGCATCGTCGCGGCGGTTCGTGGACCCGACGAGCGGCTGCTCGCGCAGGTCGCCGCGGGCATCGAGGCGATCCGCAACGAAGTGGACATCCAGATCGCGTGCTCGCTGGGCATGCTGACCCAGGACCAGGTCGAGCGGCTCTCGGCGATGGGCGTGCACCGCTACAACCACAACCTGGAGACGGCCCGGTCGTTCTTCACCAACGTGGTGACCACCCACTCCTGGGAGGAGCGCTGGGACACCCTGCAGATGGTGCGCGAGGCCGGTATGGAGGTGTGTTGCGGCGGCATCCTGGGCATGGGCGAGACGCTGGAGCAGCGCGCGGAATTCGCCGCCAACCTCGCCGAACTCGACCCACACGAGGTCCCGCTGAACTTCCTCAACCCGCGGCCGGGCACGCCGTTCGGTGATCTGGAGGTGCTGCCCGCGACCGAGGCGCTCAAGGCCGTCGCTGCGTTCCGGCTGGCGTTGCCCCGCACGATGCTGCGCTTCGCCGGCGGTCGTGAGATCACCCTCGGCGATCTCGGCGCCAAGCAGGGAATCCTGGGCGGCATCAACGCCGTCATCGTCGGGAACTATCTCACTACGCTGGGCCGCCCCGCCGAGGCCGACCTGCAGCTGCTCGACGATCTGCAGATGCCGATCAAGGCCCTCAACGCCACCCTGTAGTCCGGCGCCAGGTAGAACCGAGGGGTGATGGTCACCGACAGCACCGAGCTGCCGGCGCCGGTCGGTGCGGGCAGCTTCAACGTGTACACCGGCGCCGCGCTGGACCACGCGGCCGGCGCCGCCGTGCCCACCGCAGCCCAACTCGGGCTGGAACCGCCTCGGTTCTGCGCCGCCTGCGGCCGCCGGATGATCGTGCAGGTCCGCCCGGACGGGTGGTGGGCGAAATGCTCCCGGCACGGATTGGTGGATTCCACGGACCTGGATATGTACCGATGAGCACGCCCGGCCGGCCTTCCGCGGTGTCGCGGAACGGAGCGGCGTTACGCGTCGTCGTCGCTCTCGCCGCGGCCGGGGTGTTCCTCGGAGCGCTGTGGGCGTGGCTCGCACCGCCGATCGGCGGCGTGATCGCCCTGACCCGCGGCGGTGACCGCGTCAAGGCCCATCTGGGCGCCGAAGCCGACCACTGGTTCACCTCGGCGGCCCTGCTGCTCGGCATGCTCTCGGTGGTCGCGGTCGTCGGGGCGGTGTGGGTGTGGCAGTGGAAGGCGCACCGCGGACCGCTCATGGTCACCGCTTTGGCCGTCGGCACGGTTGCCGCCGCCGCCACCACCACGGGGGTCGGCGCGCTGCTGGCCCGGCTGCGCTACGGCGCCGTCGACATCGCGGCTGCTCCGGTATCCGAACAGCAGCGGGTGTACTACATCACCGAGGCGCCCTCGGTGTTCTTCGGCCATTCGCCGCTGCAGATCGCGGTCACCCTGCTCTATCCCGCCGCGGTCGCCGCAGTGGTGTACCTGCTGGCTGCGGTGGGCACGCCGCGTGACGACCTCGGTGCGTGGCCGCCGATCGACTACCCGATCACACCTACTGGTCGAAGCGTGACAGCGGTCGACGTTCCACCCGTCGTCCCAACATCACCTTCGCCGTGATCGCACCCAGGGTCAGCATCCCCCGGTAGGTGGACGGGTTCAGCAAGGTCGGCCACTTGGTGCGGGTGATGTGCGTGCGCAGCGGGCGACCGGCGAACCGGTCGCGCAGCCAACGCAATGTCATCGGTGCCGACATCGGGTGCAACAGCAGATGTTCGCTCAGCATGTCGCGGTGGTAGGTGACGCTGGCGCCGCCACGGGTGTACACCTCGGTGAGCTCGTCGATGTCGTCGACCGAGATGATCCGGTCGTGGACGGCCTGCACGATGAGTACCGGCACCTTCGGCGCCGCGGTACCGAGCTTGATGCTGTCGAAGACGTGTTGGACCTCGGGGGACAACAGGATCTCTTCCAGCGGGCGGTCGATCAGGTGCGCCATGTCCTTGCCGGCCAGTCGGAGCATCGCATGGGCGGTCGTCATCTTCTCGATGCGCTTGAGCATCGCCTTGCCGTCCTCGGTGGCGTGTTCGGAGATGACGCGGTCGAGGTCGGGGTAGATATGGGTCAGCGCGGCGACGACCATCGCGGGAAGCCCGGCGTAGATGCTGCCGTTGAGTCGGCGGAACGCGTGACCGAGGTCCCCGACCGGTGATCCGAGGACGGCGCCGACCACGTTGAGGTCCGGGGCGTAGCTGTCCTGGACTTCGGCGGCCCACGCCGAGGCCAGGCCGCCGCCGGAGTACCCCCAGAGCCCCACCGGAGCGTCGGCGGCAAGGCCCAGCGGGGGATGGTTGAGCGCGGCGCGGATGCCGTCGAGTACGTGGTAGCCGGGTTCGTAGGGTGCCCCCCACATGCCGGTGGTCCCTTCGTGGTCCGGGACCGAAACCGCCCATCCCTCGGCCAATGCGGCCGCGACCAACAGAAACTCGAACTGTGCCACCGCGCCGACGGCCCTGGCGCCGCGGCGCAACGCGTAGGACGGGAAGCAACGCCCCGCCACGGCATCGATGGCGCACTGATACGACACGATCGGGGTGGGTCCGTCGGACGTGCGCTCGGTGGGTGCCACCACCGTGGTGACGGCGGCCTGCGGTTCCCCGTTGAGGTCGGTGCTGCGGTAGAGCAGTTGGGTGGCGTGGAACTTCTGCGGAACGACCCCCAGGAAGGCCAGCGCCACGTCGCGGGAGCGCAGCACGGTGCCCGGCCGGGCATGCTCGTAACCCGCCGGTGGCTCGTAGAAGGGGTCCTTGGCCGGGATGATCGGCTTCGAATTCGGCGCGAGCGGCTCGTGGAGCGGCTGACCGATCCACTCGGCGCCGGTCGACCGTGCCACATTGCCCACGTCCATTTAGGCATTCTTACTTAAGGAGCCCTTAAGAATCCAGTCGACTCACCCGGGTGGCCGCAGCGCGGCGAACTCATCGGTCACCCGATAGCGGGACTCGGTGAACCGGTACAGCGCCGCGGGACGGCCACCGCTGCGGCCGGATCGGGCGGTGGTGCCGGTGCGGGTGATGACGTGGCGGCGCTCCAGCACGCGTTGGAGGTTGGTGGCGTCGACTGGGTGCCCCAATGCGGCGCTGTAGATGTCGCGCAATGTTGACAGCGCGAATTCGGCTGGGGCCAAGGCGAATCCGATATTCGTGTAGGACAGCTTGGCGACCAGCCGGTTGCGTGCGTGTTCGACCATCGGGCCGTGGTCGAACGCCATCGGAGGCAGGCCGCTGACCGGGTGCCAGTGCGTGTCGGGCGGAAGCTCGGGGGTGGCGGGGGAGGGCACCAGACCGAGAAACGTCGAGGCGATGGTGCGTGGACCCGGGACCCGAGCGGGGTCGGAGAAGATCGCCAGCTGCTCCAGATGGGCGAGTTCGCGCAGATCGACCTTCTCGGCGAGTTGGCGCCTCACCGAGCTCGTCAGGTCTTCGTCGACACCCAAACTGCCCCCGGGTAGGGACCACCTGCCACGCTCGGGCTCCATTGCGCGTTGCCACAACAGCACGTGAAGTGCGGGTTTACCGCGGGTGTCGGGGGTCTGTCCCAGGCGTACCTGGAAGACGACGGCGAGCACCTCGTGTTCGGTGCTAGTATGAGCCATGTTTTCGATTGTAAGTCGAAAACCTCGATCAGGTGAAGGAGTCAGCGATGACGGTGCTCGCTGGGATGTTCGACGCGCAACTGTCGGCCCGGGTGGTGGACGGACCGGGCGGGTTCTCCGGCGTCGAGGGGGACGCGCAGTGGGCGGACGAGGTGCGTCGTCTGCTCAGGCTGCGCGGTGCGACGCTGCTCGCGCACAACTACCAGCTGCCCGCCATCCAGGATGTCGCTGATCACGTCGGTGACTCGCTGGCGCTGTCGCGCATCGCCGCCGAGGCTCCCGAAGACACCATCGTGTTCGCCGGCGTCCACTTCATGGCGGAGACCGCCAAGATCCTGTCACCGGACAAGACGGTGCTCATTCCGGACGAGCGCGCAGGCTGCTCGCTGGCCGACTCCATCACTGCCGACGAACTGCGGGAATGGAAGGCCGAGCATCCCGGCGCGGTCGTGGTCTCCTACGTGAACACCACCGCCGCGGTGAAGGCCGAGACCGACATCTGCTGCACGTCGTCGAACGCTGTGGACGTGGTGGCCTCGATCCCCGAGGACCGGGAGGTGCTGTTCTGCCCCGACCAGTTCCTGGGCGCGCACGTCCGGCGGATGACAGGTCGCAAGAATCTGCACGTGTGGGCGGGTGAATGCCATGTGCACGCCGGTATCAACGGTGACGAGCTGGCCGATCAGGCCCGCGCCCATCCCGACGCCGAGCTGTTCGTGCACCCCGAATGTGGTTGTGCCACATCGGCTCTGTATCTGGCCGGCGAGGGCGCGTTTCCGGAGCAGCGGGTGAAGATCCTGTCCACCGGCGGCATGCTCGACGCGGCCCGGGAAACCGGCGCGCGCCAGGTTCTGGTCGCCACCGAGGTCGGCATGCTGCACCAGTTGCGGCGGGCTGCACCCGACATCGACTTCCGGGCGGTCAACGACCGGGCATCGTGCCGCTACATGAAGATGATCACCCCGGCTGCGATGCTGCGTTGCCTGGTCGAGGGTGCCGATGAGGTGCACGTGGATCGTGACGTGGCAGCGGCCGCCCGACAGAGCGTGCAGCGCATGATCGAGATCGGGCAGCCCGGCGGCGGCGAATGAGCATGTTCTCGGGCTGCGGGGGTGCCGGGGGATGGCATCAGCGTGCCGACGTGGTCGTCATCGGCACCGGAGTGGCCGGCTTGGCCGCCGCGCTCGCGGCGCATCGCAGCGGCCGGAAGGTGACGCTGCTGAGCAAGGCGGGCGAGACCGCGACGTTCTACGCGCAGGGCGGAATCGCGGTGGTGCTGCCCGATGGGCTGCGCGAGGACGACGACTCGGTGCAGGCCCACGTCGCAGACACCCTGGTTGCGGGCGCGGGGCTGTGCGACGTCGATGCGGTCCATTCGATCGTCGCCGACGGCCACCGAGCGGTCAGCGAATTGGTTTCGGCCGGTGCGCGATTCGACACGGCCGCATCGGGACGGTGGGCACTGACCCGGGAGGGCGGGCACTCCCGTCGGCGCATCATCCACGCCGGCGGTGACGCCACGGGAGCGGAGGTGCAGCGCGCACTCGACCTGGCCGCGGCCCATCTCGACATTCGGCGCAATCACGTCGCGCTCGAACTTCTCGTCGACGACGCGACGGTGACCGGTGTCGCCGTGCTCAGCGCCGACGGACTCGGTGTGGTGCACGCACCCTCGGTGATCCTGGCGACCGGCGGCCTCGGGCATCTCTACTCGGCCACCACCAATCCCGACGGGTCGACCGGCGACGGTGTGGCGCTGGCGATGTGGGCCGGTGTCGGGGTCAGCGATCTGGAGTTCGTCCAGTTCCACCCGACCATGCTCTACACCGGTCAGGGGGGCGGCCGGCGCCCACTGATCACCGAAGCGCTGCGCGGCGAGGGCGCCATCCTGATCGATCGACAAGGCCACTCGGTGACCGCAGCAGTGCACCCGCTGGGTGACCTGGCGCCGCGGGACGTCGTGGCAGCCGCGATCGAGGCGCGGTTGTCGGCCACCGGAGACCCGTGCGTCTACCTCGACGCGCGTGGCGTCGCCGACTTCCCGACGCGGTTCCCCACCGTGAACGCGGCCTGCCTGGCGGCCGGGATCGATGCGACGCGGCAGCCGATCCCGGTGGTGCCGGGCGCGCACTACAGCTGTGGCGGCGTCGTCACCGATGTGCACGGGCGCACCGAGGTCGCCGGCCTGTTCGTCGCGGGCGAAGCGGCGCGCACCGGCATGCACGGAGCCAACCGGCTCGCCTCCAACAGCCTGCTGGAAGGTCTGGTGGTCGGCGGACGCGCGGGCGCGGCCGCCGCGCGGCACGCGGAGTGTGTCGGACCCGGCGCGGTTCTGGCCGCGGCGCCGCCGGTTCGGCCGGCGTTGCCACGGGCCGAGATCCAACGCGCGATGACCCGGCACGGGTCCGTGGTGCGCAACGCCGAGGGCCTGCGTGAGCTTTCCGGTGCACTCGCTGACGCGCCACCGCGACGGCTGCGGACGCGAAAGGACTTCGAAGATGCGGCACTGACCTCGGTGGCGTCGGCGGTTGCGGCGGCGGCGCTGGCGCGCACCGAGTCCCGCGGATGCCACCACCGTTCCGATTTCCCCGACACCGACCCCGCGCAGGCGTTCAGCGCGGTCCGCGGTGCGAGCCCGACTGCGGTGGCGGTGGGATGCCGATGACACTGACCGACTACGAGCGCGTGGAGGCGCGCGCGGTCATCGCCCGCGCCCTCGACGAGGACCTGCGCTACGGACCGGATGTGACCACGATCGCCACGGTCGCCGCAGGTGCGCGCACCACCGCATCGGTGGTGTCCCGCGAGGCCGGTGTGGTCGCCGGTCTGGAGCTGGTGCTGCTGGTCTTCGACGAAGTGCTCGGCGCCGACGGCTACCGCGTCGCCGCCCGGGTCGAAGACGGCGCCCGGTTGTCGGCCGGCGAAGTGGCGCTGACCGTGGAGGCGCCGACCCGCGGCCTGCTCACCGCCGAACGCACGGCGCTGAACCTGCTGTGCCATCTGTCGGGCGTCGCGACCGCGACCGCCGCCTGGGTGGACGCCGTGTCCGGCACGGCCGCGCAGATCCGGGACACCCGCAAAACCCTTCCCGGTCTGCGGGCACTGCAGAAGTACGCGGTGCGGGTCGGCGGCGGCACCAACCACCGGATGGGTCTGGGCGACGCCGCGCTGATCAAGGACAACCACGTGGCCGCCGCGGGGTCGGTGGTTGCGGCGCTGCGTGAGGTGCGGGCCGCCGCGCCCGGTCTGCCCTGCGAGGTCGAGGTGGACTCACTGGAGCAACTCGACGAGGTGCTCGCCGAGGATGTCGAGCTGGTACTGCTGGACAATTTCCCGGTCTGGCAGACACAGATCGCCGTGCAGCGCCGCGACGCGCGCTCGCCGAAGACCAAATTGGAGTCCTCGGGTGGCCTGGCACTGGAGAATGCCGCCGATTACGCAGGAACCGGGGTGGACTACCTCGCAGTCGGGGCACTGACGCATTCGGTGCGGGTGCTCGATCTCGGGTTGGATCTGTAGCCGATGAAAACAGCCCTCGCGGTGGCACTGGTCGCACTCGGTGTCGCGGTGTTCGCGGCCGTGCGCACGTTCGACGGCGAGCCCGACTACACCGACGCGCAACGCGCCGAGGCCGAGACTGCCATCTGCGCGGCATTCGCCACCGTGCGCACCGGCGTCGCCACCAACACCAACGTCGAACCGCCGGGCGGATCCGGTGACATCGCCGGAGCGCTCGCGGCGGCCGCGAACGCGCGGGTGGCCCTTTTCGACGGCGGACAGTACCTGCTGGCCCGGCTGGACCCGGCGACACCGGCCGACCTCGCCGAGGACATCCGCACCTTCGCCGCTCAGTTGATGGACATCGCCGCGGCGGCCACCGCCGGTGCGCCGAACACCGATCCGGCCCAGGAGGCCAGACTCCGGGATGCCGAAGCGGCGAGCACCGCGATCAGCGGCCGCTGCCGCTGACGGTCAGGCCGGCGCCGGCCCCCGGCGCAGCAGCGAGAGCACCACGGCCGCAGCGGCGAACAGGCCGGAGAACACCCGGTTGAGCAGCGTCTGCTGGCGCGGGGTGTGCAGCCACGCCAGCAGGCGTACCGCCAGTCCGCTGTAGAGACCCATCACCACCACATCGACGGCGACCATCGTGGCCCCGATCGCGAGGTATTGCGGAAGGAGCGGCGACGTCGGCACGACGAACTGTGGCATCACGGCCAGAAAGAACAGCAGCCCCTTCGGATTGGTGGCGTTGACCAGGAAACCCCGCACCAGCAGTGCGCGTCGCCCGTCGCCGGTCGCCCGGTCCAGTTGGGCGTTCAGATCCACCGTCGCGCTGCGCCACTGGCGGATCGCCAGGTACACCAGGTATGCCACCCCGACCCACTTGATCACGGTGAAGGCCAGGATGGAGTTGGCGACCGCGGCACCCAACCCGACGGCAACCAGCGTCAGCTGCAGCATCAGGCCGATTTCGAGACCCAGGATGCTCCAGTAGCCGCGGCGCACACCGTGGGTGAGGCCGGTGGCCATCGACTGGATGGCGCCCGCTCCCGGCGACACGGCGATCACGATCGCCGCGCCGAGGAACGCCAGCCACATCTGCCATGCCATGACGATGAGTGTGGCAGCCCGGTCAAGCGATATCGGCGACGAAAACCCCGGACCGTTTCACCAGCATCTGTGCCACCCGCGGCAGCGACGGGTCCTCGGTGCCCGCAGGCAGCACCCGCGGGCGGACCAGGTGCAGTGACTTGCGTCCGATCTGGATGTCGGCTTCTCCGGCGGCGAGTACGTTCTTGACCCAGTTCGTCTTCCCGTGGGCCAGCCCGATCGCCAGCACCGACCCCTTGCGGTACGGCGTGACGATCGTCTCGTAGTCCTTGCCCGAAGTGCGTCCCCGGTGCTTGATCACCCCCAGCCCCGGCATCCGTCTCGACAGCGGCCGCAGCATGGGGTTGATGTACTTGATCTGCAATTTCTCGAACCACGGCGGGAAGATCATCGGCACGCCAGGTGCGTTGTTGGGGTGTTGGCTTCTGCCGGGTTGATGGGACACGACGCCTCCGATACCGATTTGTGCAGCTCTGGGACAATGGTCAGCGTGAATGTATCGCCAGGGCTTCTGCGGCGCATCGATCTGCGTGCCACGCCGCTGTCGGCGGCCGGCTTGCGCGCTGCGCTGCCGCGCGGCGGCGTCGATGTCGACGCCGTCGTGCCCACGGTCCGCCCGATCGTGGATGCGGTGGCCGCGCGCGGCGTCGCGGCAGCGCTCGAGTACGGCGCGACCTTCGACGGCGTCCGGCCCGATCGGGTCCGGGTGCCCGGCGACAAACTCGCCGACGCTCTGCACAGCCTCGACGTCGATGTCCGCGCCGCGCTGGAGGTGGCCATCGACCGGGCCCGCGCCGTGCACGCCGACCAGCGCCGCACCGACACCACCACGACACTCGCCCCGGGCGCTACCGTGACCGAGCGCTGGGTGCCGGTCGAACGGGTCGGTCTCTACGTGCCCGGCGGCAATGCCGTCTATCCGTCCAGTGTCGTGATGAACGTCGTCCCGGCTCAGACCGCCGGGGTGGACTCCCTGGTGATCGCGAGCCCGCCCCAGGCGGGGAACGCCGAACCCTTCGCCGGGCTGCCGCACCCGACAATCCTGGCCGCGGCCGCGCTGCTCGGCGTCGAGGAGGTGTGGGCGGTCGGCGGCGCCCAAGCCGTCGCGCTGATGGCCTACGGCGGCACGGACACCGACGGTGCCGGGCCAGACGCAGCGAGGGGAGAAGGCACCGAACTGGCGCCGGTGGACATGATCACCGGGCCCGGAAACATCTACGTCACCGCCGCCAAACGCATCTGCCGTTCGCAGGTCGGCATCGACGCCGAAGCCGGCCCTACCGAAATCGCGATCCTGGCCGACCACACCGCCGACCCGGTGCATGTGGCCGCGGACCTGATCAGCCAGGCCGAACACGATGAGATGGCGGCCAGTGTGCTGGTCACCGACAGCGTCGAGCTGGCCGAGGCCACCGATCGTGAGTTGGCGGTGCAGCTGCAGACCACTGTGCACCGCGATCGGGTGACCGCTGCGCTGCGCGGTGCGCAGTCGGCGATCGTCCTGGTCGACGACGTGGACGCCGGTGTGCGCACCATCAACGCCTACGCCGCCGAGCACCTGGAGATCCAGACCGCCGACGCGCCCGCGGTGGCAGGTCGGATCCGTTCCGCGGGTGCGATTTTCGTCGGCCCGTATGCACCGGTCAGCCTGGGGGACTACTGCGCAGGGTCGAACCATGTGCTGCCCACCGCGGGCTGCGCGCGGCACTCCAGCGGGCTGTCGGTGCAGACGTTTCTGCGCGGGATCCACGTCGTCGACTACAGCGAGGCGGCGCTCAAGGATGTGTCGGGCCATGTGATCACGTTGGCCAATGCCGAGAACCTGCCCAGCCACGGTGAGGCCGTGCGCAGGAGGTTCGAAAGGTGACCAACGCCGTTCCCGGTGCCGACGTCACGCTCGACGATCTGCCGCTGCGCGACGACCTGCGCGGGAAATCCCCGTACGGCGCTCCGCAGCTGGCGGTCCCGGTCCGGCTGAACACCAACGAGAACCCGCACCCTCCGACCCGGGCGCTGATCGACGACGTGGCCGAGTCGGTGCGGGATGCCGCAGCGGAGCTGCACCGCTATCCCGACCGCGACGCCGTGGCCCTTCGTACCGATTTGGCCGCGTATCTGAGCACGCAGACCGGAACCCGGATCGGCGTGGACAACGTCTGGGCCGCCAACGGCTCCAACGAGATCCTGCAGCAGTTGCTGCAGGCGTTCGGCGGGCCGGGCCGCAGCGCGCTCGGCTTCGTGCCGTCCTATTCGATGCACCCGATCATCTCCGACGGCACCCAGACCCGCTGGCTGGCAGCGAATCGGGCCGATGGCTTCGGTCTGGACGCCGCGGTGGCCGCCACCGCGATCAAGGAACACCGCCCCGACGTGGTGTTCGTCACCAGCCCCAACAATCCGTCCGGGCAGAGTGTCTCGCCCGACGATCTGCGGTTGCTGCTCGACGCGCTGTCCGAGCACGCCAGCGGCATGGTGATCGTCGACGAGGCCTATGGCGAGTTCTCGTCGCGGCCGAGCGCGATCGGTCTGATCGAGGCCTACCCGACCAGGCTGGTGGTGAGCCGAACCATGAGCAAGGCGTTCGCCTTCGCCGGGGGCCGCCTCGGCTACCTCGTCGCCGCGCCCGCCGTGATCGACGCAATGCTGTTGGTCCGCCTCCCTTATCACCTGTCGTCGGTCACCCAGGCCGCCGCGCGTGCCGCGCTGCGGCACGCCGACGACACCCTGGGCAGCGTCGCCACGCTCATCGCGGAACGCGAGCGGGTGTCTGCGGCGCTGACCGACATGGGTTTCCGAGTGATCCCGAGCGACGCGAACTTTCTGCTCTTCGGTGAGTTCGCCGATGCGCCCGCCACCTGGCAGCGCTACCTGGATCGGGGCGTGCTGATCCGCGACGTCGGCATTCCCGGGTATCTGCGCACCACCATCGGCCTGGCCGAAGAAAACGACGCGCTGCTGGCCGCCAGCGCCCGAATAGGAGCACCGTGAGCGAATCCGTTCGTCCCGTCCGACGCGCCAAGGTCGAGCGCAAGACCAGGGAGTCCGATATCGCCGTCGAGCTCGACCTCGACGGAACCGGTCAGGTCAGCGTCGACACCGGTGTGCCGTTCTTCGATCACATGCTGACCTCGCTGGGCAGCCATGCCAGCTTCGACCTCACGATCAAGGCCGTCGGCGACATCGAGATCGAGGGACACCACACCATCGAGGACACGGCGATCGTGCTGGGACAGGCGTTGGGGCAGGCGCTCGGCGAGAAGAAGGGCATCCGCCGCTTCGGTGATGCGTTCATCCCGATGGACGAGACGCTGGCTCACGCGGCTGTCGACGTCTCCGGTCGCCCATACTTCGTCCACACCGGTGAGCCGGATTACATGGTCGAATTCACCATCGCCGGCTCGGCCGCGCCCTACCACACCGTCGTCAACCGGCATGTGTTCGAGTCGCTGGCGTTCAACGCGCGCATCGCACTCCATGTGCGGACGCTCTACGGGCGCGACCCGCACCACATCACCGAAGCCGAATACAAGGCGGTCGCCCGCGCGCTGCGCCAAGCCGTCGAATACGACCCGCGGGTCAGCGGCGTACCGTCGACCAAAGGCACTCTGTGACAACGAAACTCGTCGTTCTGGACTACGGATCGGGCAATCTGCGTTCCGCCCAACGCGCGCTGGAGCGCGTCGGCGCGCACGTCGAGGTCACCGCCGATGCGGCAGCCGCTGCCAATGCCGACGGGCTGGTGGTGCCCGGCGTGGGTGCGTTCGAAGCGTGCATGACGGGGTTGCGCGCGATCAACGGCGACACGATCATCGCCGATCGGGTGGCGGCTGGGCGGCCGGTCCTCGGGGTGTGCGTCGGTATGCAGATCCTGTTCACCCGCGGCGTGGAGTTCGGGGTGGAGTCGGCCGGGTGCGGCCAATGGCCCGGTGCGGTGATCCGATTGGACGCTCCGGTGATCCCGCATATGGGCTGGAACGTCGTCGATGCGCCCGCCGACAGCGTGCTGTTCAGGGGGATGGACCGTGACACCCGGTTCTACTTCGTGCACTCCTATGCCGCTCAGCAGTGGGAGGGGCGCGACAGTGCCCTGTTGACGTGGGCCACCCATCACGTTCCCTTTCTGGCCGCAGTCGAGGACGGGCCGCTGTCGGCGACCCAGTTCCATCCCGAGAAGAGCGGGGACGCCGGCGCCGAATTACTGTCGAACTGGGTCAGGGCGCTAAGTTGACCAGCGTGAATTCCGAAGGTGCCACACCGAAGCTGATCCTGCTGCCCGCCGTCGACGTCGTCGAGGGCCGCGCGGTGCGGCTGGTGCAGGGGCAGGCCGGCAGTGAGACCGAGTACGGTTCGGCGCTCGACGCCGCGATGACCTGGCAGCGTGACGGCGCAGAGTGGATCCACCTCGTCGACCTGGACGCGGCGTTCGGGCGTGGCTCCAATCGCGAGCTGCTCGCCGAGGTGGTCGGCAAGCTCGACGTCGCGGTCGAGTTGTCCGGCGGCATCCGCGACGACGTTTCGCTGGCGGCAGCGCTGGCCACCGGCTGCGCGCGGGTCAACCTCGGCACCGCGGCCCTGGAGAATCCGGCGTGGTGCGCCAAGGTGGTCGCCGAACACGGGGACAAGATCGCCGTGGGGCTGGACGTCAAGATCGAGGACGGCCGGTACCGGCTGCGCGGTCGCGGCTGGGAGACCGATGGCGGTGACCTGTGGCAGGTGCTCGAACGCCTTGACCGCGAGGGGTGTTCGCGGTTCGTGGTCACCGACGTGACCAAGGACGGCACCCTCAACGGGCCCAATCTCGAACTGTTGAACCAGGTCTGCGAGCGCACCGACGCTCCGGTCATCGCGTCCGGTGGGGTGTCCAGCCTCGATGATCTGCGTGCGATCGCGACTCTGACCGACCGTGGAGTGGAGGGTGCGATCGTCGGGAAAGCGCTCTACGCGGGGCGATTCACGTTGCCCCAGGCGCTGGGCGCGGTCAGCGCGTGAGGCCCGAGCCGCAACAGCTGGCCGACCTGCTGGAAACCGCGGCCGGTGTCCTCGACGCTGCATCGGCACAGTTCGTCGCCGGTCATCGCGCCGACTCCGCCGTCGCCAAGAAGGGTAACGACTTCGCCACCGAGATCGACCTGGCCATCGAGCGACGAGTGGTCGCCGAACTGACCCGATTGACCGGAATCGGTGTACACGGAGAGGAGTTCGGCGGCGAATCGGTCGAGGCGGAGTCGGTGTGGGTGCTCGACCCGATCGACGGCACGTTCAACTACGCGGCCGGTTCCCCGATGGCTGCGATCCTGCTCAGCCTGCTGTGGGAGGGCGAGCCCGTGCTCGGGCTGACCTGGCTGCCGTTCATGGGCCAGCGCTACACGTCGATGGCCGGGCGGCCGGTGCTGTGCAACGGCGACGCCCTCGACCCGCTCGAGTCGGTGACTCTAGCCGAATCGATAGTCGGCACAGGGACTTTCAACATCGACTCCCGGGGGCGCTACCCGGGGCGGTACCGCATCAAAGTGCTGGAGAATCTCAGCCGGGAGTGTTCAAGGATGCGGATGCACGGCGCGACCGGGGTGGACTTCGCCTATGTTGCAGCCGGGATCTTAGGTGGGGCAATCAGTTTCGGCCACCATGTGTGGGATCACGCCGCCGGCGTCGCCCTGGTGCGGGCCGCGGGCGGCATCGTCACCGACCTCGACGGACAACAGTGGACAGCGTCCTCGCCGTCTGCGCTGGCGGCCGCACCTGGTGTGCACGGCGAGATCCTGCAGCTCATCCAGGCCGCCGGTGATCCGAAGGACTACCTGTGAAGCCGGCCAGCGATGTCGCCACCCGGGTGATCCCGTGCCTGGACGTCGACGACGGCCGGGTGGTCAAGGGGGTCAACTTCGCGAACATGCGCGACGCGGGTGATCCGGTCGAGCTCGCCGCCGCCTACGACGCCGAAGGTGCCGACGAGCTGACCTTCCTGGACGTGACCGCGTCATCGTCCGGCCGGTCCACGATGCTCGAGGTGGTACGGCGGACCGCCGAGCAGGTGTTCATACCGCTGACCGTCGGTGGCGGTGTGCGCTCGGTCGCCGATGTCGACGTACTGCTGCGCGCCGGTGCCGACAAGGTGTCGGTGAACACCGCGGCAATCGCCGCGCCCGAACTGCTCTCCGAACTGTCCCGACAGTTCGGCTCGCAGTGCATCGTGTTGTCGGTCGACGCTCGGACGGTGCCCGGGGACGCGACGCCCACGCCATCGGGCTGGGAGGTCACCACCCACGGCGGCCGGCGCGGCACCGGGATCGATGCGGTGGAATGGGCCGCGCGGGGCGCCGAGCTCGGGGTGGGCGAGATTCTGCTGAACTCGATGGATGCCGACGGCACCAAGGCCGGGTTCGACCTCGCCATGCTGCGCGCGGTTCGCGGTGCGGTCACGGTGCCGGTGATCGCCAGCGGCGGCGCCGGCGCGGTCGAGCATTTCGCCCCGGCAGTGGCTGCGGGAGCCGACGCGGTACTCGCCGCAAGCGTGTTCCACTTCCGCGATCTGACCATCGGCGAGGTGAAGGCGGCGATGCGGGCTGAAGGGATCACCGTGCGATGAGCGGCCTCGACCCGGCGATCGCGGCGCGACTCAAACACAACGCCGAGGGCTTGTTCACCGCGGTGGTCCAGGAGCGCGCGACCGGTCAGGTGCTCATGGTGGCGTGGATGGACGACGACGCGCTGGCCCGCACACTGGAAACCCGGGAGGCGACGTACTTCTCGCGTTCCCGCGGCGAACAGTGGATCAAGGGTCTGACGTCGGGTCACACCCAGCAGGTGCACTCGGTGCGCTTGGATTGCGACGGTGACACCGTCCTGCTCGAGGTGGATCAGGTCGGCGGCGCATGCCATACCGGGGATCACACCTGCTTCGACGCCGACCTGCTGCTGGGTCCCCAGTCCTAGATGATTCGGACGGCCTTGGCGCGCGCGGTCCAGCGACCGTCGTCGTAGCCGACCACCACCGGATGGGCGAACGCCTCGGAGACCGTGTCGGTGGTGATGGTCTCGCGGGCCGGTCCGCTGGCCACCGTGCGGCCCTCGGCGATGAGCAGTGCGTGCGTCGTGGTCGTCGGCAGCTCTTCGAGATGGTGCGTGACCAGGACCGAGGCCACCTCGGGATGGGTCTGGTCGAGCCCGTCGAGGGTCTCCAGCAGTTGTTCCCGGGCCGCCACGTCGAGTCCGGTCGACGGTTCGTCGAGCAGGAGCAATCGAGGTTCGGCGATCAGAGCCCTCGCGATGAGGGTGCGGCCGCGTTCTCCCTGCGACAGCGTCGGCCAGACGTCATGGGTTTTGTGGGACAGCCCGACCGCGGCGATCATCGCGTCGGCACGCGCATCGTCCGCTGCGGACGCCGTCCAGCGCATCGGGGTGTCGATGGTGGCTGTGATCCCGGTCAACACCACCTGCCGGACCGTCAGCGAGTACTGCAGTCGATGGCGCGGGTTCACATGGCCGATGCGGTGCCGCAGGTTTGCCAGATCGACCCGGCCCATGTGGCCGCCGAGGATCCGCACGGTGCCTGTCGACGGAAACGTCATCGCCGCGCAGAAGCCCAGCAGCGTGCTCTTCCCGGCGCCGTTGGGGCCCAGCAACGCCCAGTGCTCACCTTCGTGGACGGTCAGCGAGATGCCGTCGATGATCTGTTTACCGTTGCGGCGGAACGTCACATCGGTGAGCTCCAGCACGGGGACGGGTTCGAGCATCGGCGTCACGAGCGCCGGCGTAACGCCTCAAGGGCTTTGTCGGCATGGGTGTCCATGCTGAATTCGCTGGCGATGATCTCCAGCACGGTGCGGTCGGTGTCGATGACGAACGTGGTGCGTTTCACCGGCATGAGTTTGCCGAGCAGCCCGCGCTTGACCCCGAACTGGGTGGCGACCACACCGTCGACGTCCGATAGCAGCGGGTAGTCGAAGTTCTGCTGCTCGGCGAATCTCGCCTGCTTGTCGACGGGGTCGGCGCTGATGCCCACCCGGCTCGCACCGACCGCCGCGAACTCGGCCGCCAGGTCGCGGAAATGGCAGGCCTCCTTGGTGCACCCCGGCGTCATCGCTGCCGGGTAGAAGAACAGCACGATCGGTCCGTCGGCGAGCAGCTGGGTCAGCGTCCTGGTCGTCCCGGTCTGGTCCGGCAGTTCGAACTCCGCCACCCGATCACCACGATTCATGGTCTCAACGGTACTTCTGGGAGGATGTCGGGGTGCAGACGACCGCCAACCTGCCCTCCGGCTCTTCGCGCGAGCGCTCATCGCATACTGCGACGACGTCGCGGGAAGACTTCCGGGCGCTGGCCGCCGAGCACCGCGTCGTCCCGGTCACCCGCAAGGTGCTCGCCGACAGCGAGACGCCGCTGTCGGCCTATCGCAAACTTGCGGCCAACCGTCCCGGCACCTTCCTGCTGGAGTCCGCCGAAAACGGGCGGTCGTGGTCGCGCTGGTCGTTCATCGGGGCCGGTGCACCGTCGGCGCTGACGGTGCGTGACGGTGCGGCGGTGTGGCTCGGTGTCATCCCGCAGGACGCGCCCGCTGGTGGCGACCCGCTGCAGGCACTGCGTCAGACCCTGACGCTGCTGGAGACCGCCGCGCTGCCCGGCCTTCCGCCGCTGTCGTCGGGCCTGGTCGGCTTCTTCACCTACGACATGGTCCGCCGTCTGGAGCGGTTGCCCGAACTGACCGTCGATGACCTCGGCCTGCCCGACATGATGATGCTGCTGGCCACCGACATCGCCGCGGTCGACCATCACGAAGGCACGATCACTCTGGTGGCCAACGCGGTCAACTGGAACGGCACCGACGAGCGGGTCGACTGGGCCTACGACGACGCCGTCGCCCGCCTGGACGTGATGACCTCCGCACTGGCCGAACCGCTGGCCTCGACGATCGCGACGTTCGATCGGCCGGCGCCGGTGCATCGTTCGCAGCGCACGGTCGAGGAGTACACCTCGATCGTCGACAAGCTGGTCGGCGACATCGAGGCGGGTGAGGCGTTCCAGGTGGTGCCGTCGCAGCGTTTCGAGATGGACACCGACGCCGATCCGCTGGATGTGTACCGGATGCTGCGGGTGACCAACCCGAGCCCGTACATGTATCTGCTCAACGTGCCCGATCAGCACGGCGGACTGGACTTCTCGATCGTCGGCTCCAGCCCCGAGGCGCTGGTCACCGTCAAGGACGGACGCGCCACGACGCACCCGATCGCAGGCACCCGGTGGCGCGGCGACACCGAGGAGGACGACCTGCTGCTGGAGAAGGAGCTGTTGTCCGACGAGAAGGAACGCGCCGAGCACCTGATGCTCGTCGACCTGGGTCGCAACGATCTGGGACGGGTCTGCCGCCCGGGCACGGTGAAGGTCGAGGACTACAGCCACATCGAGCGCTACAGCCACGTCATGCACCTGGTGTCGACGGTGACCGGGCTGCTTGCCGAGGACAGGACGGCGCTGGACGCGGTCACCGCCTGCTTCCCGGCCGGGACGCTCTCCGGTGCGCCCAAGGTCCGGGCGATGGAGCTGATCGAAGAGGTGGAGAAGACCCGTCGCGGCCTCTACGGCGGGGTGCTCGGATATCTCGATTTCGCGGGTAACGCCGATTTCGCGATCGCGATCCGCACCGCGCTGATGCGCGACGGCACCGCCTACGTGCAGGCCGGCGGCGGCGTCGTCGCCGACTCCAACGGTCCCTACGAGTACAACGAGGCGTCCAACAAGGCCCGCGCGGTTCTGGCCGCCATCGCGGCGGCAGAGACATTGAGGGAGCCGTGATCCGGGTCGCGCAACTGCTGCTGGTGCTCGCCGCGGCGGGCCTGTGGGGGGCATCACGCCTCACCTGGGTGGAGATCACCTCCTTCGACGGACTCGGTCAGCCCAAGACCACGGCGCTCTCCGGCGCGGCCTGGTCGACGGCGTTGATCCCGCTGGCACTGCTGGTGCTCGCCGCCGCGGTGGCTGCGCTTGCGGTGCGTGGCTGGTCGCTGCGGATTGTGGCGGTGCTGGTCGCGGGCGCGAGCGCGGGCATGGGCTATCTGGCGATCAGTCTCTGGGTGATCGCCGACGATGCGGTACGTGCCGCCCGCCTCGCCGATGTGCCGGTGGCCGATCTACTCGACACGCAGCGGCACTACGCCGGTGCCGTGGTCGCGTTGATCGCGGCGGTGCTGTCGCTGCTGGGTGCCGTCCTGTTCATGCGCTCGGCGACCCGCGGTCGCGCCGAGGCGGCCCGGTACGCGCGGCGTCGGGCAGCCGAGGAGGAGCCGCACGCCTCGGCGATGTCGGAGCGGATGATCTGGGATGCGCTCGACGACGGGCGCGATCCGACCAACCCGGACAACCAGGGGCGGTGACAAGGTATGGCTTGGTGGCGACTACCCTTCGTTAGGAATCGAATGGCCGTCTGGGGAAGGGATACGACGCCTATGGGTTCGGCGACCGTGCTCGACTCCATCATTGAGGGAGTCCGCGCTGACGTTGCCGCTCGCGAAGCCGTCGTCAGCTTGGACGAGGTCAAGCAGCAGGCCCAGCGTGCTTCGGCCCCGCTCGACGTGATGGCGGCGCTGCGCGCCCCGGGGATCGCGGTGATCGCCGAGGTCAAACGCGCAAGCCCGTCCCGAGGAGAGTTGGCAGACATCGCCGACCCGGCCGATCTGGCTCGGGCCTACCAGGACGGTGGCGCGCGGGTCATCAGCGTTTTGACCGAACAGCGGCGCTTCAACGGGTCGCTCGACGATCTCGACGCGGTGCGTCACGCGGTGTCGATTCCGGTGCTGCGCAAGGACTTCATCATCCGGCCCTATCAGATCCACGAGGCCCGAGCCCATGGTGCGGACATGCTGTTGCTCATCGTGGCGGCTCTCGAACAGCCCGCGCTGGAGTCGCTGCTGGAGCGCACCGAATCGTTGGGTATGACCGCGCTGGTCGAGGTGCACACCGAGGAAGAGGCCGACCGTGCACTAGAGGCCGGGGCGTCGGTGATCGGTGTGAACGCCCGCGATCTCAAGACTCTGAAGGTCGACCGGGACTGCTTCGCGCGGATCGCGCCCGGATTGCCGAGCAAGGTGATCCGGGTCGCGGAGTCCGGCGTGCGCGGCACCGCCGATCTGCTGGCCTACGCCGGGGCCGGCGCCGATGCGGTGCTGGTCGGCGAGGGCCTCGTCACCAGTGGTGATCCGCGCAGCGCGGTGGCCGATCTGGTCACCGCGGGTACCCATCCGTCGTGCCCGAAACCAGCTCGTTAGTGGCCGAGTTCGCCGGCCCCGAACTGCCGCGCGCCAGCGCGGCGGTCGCTGAGCCGACGTCCCACGATCCCGACGCCCGGGGCCACTTCGGTGTGTACGGCGGCAGGTATGTGCCCGAGGCGCTGATGGCTGTCATCGAAGAGGTGACCGCCGCCTACGAGAAGGCCCGCGGTGACCAGGCGTTCCTCGACGAGCTCGACAGGCTGCAGCGGCACTACACCGGCCGTCCGTCTCCGGTCTACGAAGCCGAACGACTCAGCGAGCATGCCGGCGGGGCCCGCATCTTCCTGAAGCGGGAAGACCTCAACCACACCGGATCTCACAAGATCAACAACGTGTTGGGGCAGGCGCTGCTGGCCAAGCAGATGGGCAAGACCCGCGTCATCGCGGAGACCGGTGCCGGCCAGCACGGCGTTGCGACGGCCACGGCCTGCGCGTTGATGGGTTTGGAATGCGTCATCTATATGGGTGCGGTCGACACCGCCCGGCAGGCGCTCAACGTCGCGCGGATGCGACTGCTCGGAGCGTCGGTGGTGGCCGTCGAGTCGGGTTCCAAGACGTTGAAGGACGCGATCAACGAGACATTCCGCGACTGGGTCGCCAATGCCGACAGCACCTATTACTGCTTCGGTACGGCCGCCGGACCTCACCCGTTCCCGATGATGGTGCGCGACTTCCAACGGGTGATCGGTCTGGAGGCTCGTGCGCAGATGCTGGACCAGGCCGGACGGCTGCCGGACTCGGTCGTCGCGTGCGTGGGCGGCGGCTCCAACGCCATCGGCATCTTCCATGCTTTCATCGACGATCCTGAGGTTCGGCTGGTCGGCTACGAGGCGGCCGGCGACGGTGTCGAGACCGGTCGCCACGCCGCTACGTTCACCGGCGGCTCGCCGGGGGCTTTCCAGGGCTCCTACTCCTACCTGCTGCAGGACGAGGACGGTCAGACCGTCGAATCGCATTCGATATCAGCGGGTCTGGATTATCCCGGAGTCGGTCCCGAGCACGCATTGCTCAAAGATGTGGGTCGGGCGCAGTACCGGCCCATCACCGATACCGAGGCGATGGACGCGCTTTCGCTGCTGAGCCGCACCGAGGGAATCATCCCGGCGATCGAATCCGCGCATGCCATCGCGGGAGCGCTGCAGTTGGGCCGCGAGCTCGGGCCGGGTGCGATCATCCTGGTGAATGTCTCGGGTCGCGGCGACAAGGATGTCGAGACGGCCGCCAAATGGTTCGGGCTGTTGGAGGACGGGGCGAAATGAGCCGGCTGGCAAGCCTCTTCGATTCCTGTCGCGCGGAGGGTCGCTCAGCTCTGATCGGATACCTGCCGACCGGTTTCCCTGATGTCGAGGGTTCGATCGAGGCCATGGTCGCCCTGGTCGAAGCCGGTTGCGACATCGTGGAGGTCGGGGTCGCATATTCGGACCCCGGGATGGACGGACCGACGATCGCCGCAGCCACGGAGGTGGCCTTGCGTGGCGGCGTCAAGGTGTACGACGCGCTGCGGGCGGTCGAGGCGATCAGTGCCGCGGGCGGCCGCGCGGTGGTGATGACCTACTGGAACCCGGTGGTGCGCAAAGGTGTGGACACGTTCGCACGCGATCTCGCGTCGGCGGGCGGGCTGGGACTGATCACCCCGGATCTGATCCCGGACGAAGCCGACGAGTGGCTGGCCGCCTCTGACGTCCACGATCTCGACCGCATCTTCCTGGTGGCGCCGTCGTCGACGCCGGAGCGCCTGGCGAAGACCGTGGAGGCGTCGCGCGGTTTCGTCTACGCGGCTTCCACGATGGGGGTGACCGGCGCTCGCGACGCGGTGTCGAATGCCGCCCCGGAGCTGGTGAGCCGGGTCAAGGCGGTCTCTGATATTCCCGTCGGCGTGGGCCTCGGTGTGCGCTCCCGGGAGCAGGCGGCCGAGATCGGCGCGTACGCCGACGGAGTCATCGTCGGATCTGCTCTGGTGTCCGCTCTGAAAGAGGGTCTCCCGGCGATCCGGTCGTTGACCGAGGAGCTCGCTGACGGTGTGCGGCAGAGGATCACTGCGTGACGACATCGGTGCTGGCCTACATCCCCAGTCCGTCCCAGGGGGTTTGGCATCTCGGTCCGTTCCCGCTGCGCGCCTACGCGCTGTTCATCATCGTCGGGATCATTGCCGCGCTGGTGATCGGTGACCGCCGGTGGGCGGCGCGCGGCGGCGAGCCCGGCGTCATCTACGACGTGGCGTTGTGGGCGGTGCCGTTCGGCCTGATCGGTGGACGCCTCTATCACGTGATGACGGACTGGCCGACCTACTTCGGGGACAACGGCGTCGGTGCGGCCGCGGCGGTGCGGATCTGGGACGGCGGCCTCGGCATCTGGGGTGCGGTGGCGTTCGGCGCGGTGGGGGCGTGGATCGCGTGCCGGCGGCGGGGAATTCCGTTGCCTGCATTCGGCGATGCGATCGCCCCGGGGATCGTCCTCGCCCAGGGCATCGGCCGTCTCGGCAACTACTTCAACCAGGAGCTCTACGGCCGGGAGACCACCGTGCCCTGGGGTCTGGAGATCTACGAGCGGGTGAACTCGGCCGGCGTGCCGGACTCGCTCAACGGCGTTTCCACCGGCGAGCTGATTCAGGTCGTCCACCCGACCTTCCTGTACGAGTTGCTCTGGAACCTACTGGTTTTCGTGGTTCTGATCCTGGTCGATCGCCGGTTCAGGATCGGGCACGGCCGCCTGTTCGCGCTCTACGTGGCGGGCTACTGCCTCGGGCGGTTCTGGATCGAGTTGATGCGTAGCGACACCGCGACACTGATTGCCGGGATCCGGGTCAATACCTTCACCGCGACCTTCGTTTTCATCGGTGCCGTCGTCTACATCATGGTTGCGCCCAAAGGCCGCGAGGATCCGGCGAGTCTCCGCGGTGATCACCCGACCGAGGACGCCGCGGATATGGCGAAGGATGCTGTGGTCGCTTCTGCGGTCGGCATCGCTGCGGCCGCCAAGGTCGCCGACGAAGACGAGGCCAGGGAGACATCAGAGGACAAGACCGATGTCGATGCGCTGGTCGCCGAGCTTGAGGGAGCAGAGCCCGACACGGAACGTGTGGGTGCGGACGAGAGCGACAAGACCGCTGAGGTCGATGTCGATGCGGTGACTGGGGCTGTTGCCGACGCTGCTGTGGTTCACGACGCGGCCGCCGAGGTCGAGGGTGATGCTGCGGAGCTGGCGGCCGAGATGGAGGGTGACGCGGCGGTCGAGGCTGAGGGTGACGCGGCTGTCGAGGTTGAGGGTGACGAGGCTGTCGGTGGTGTCGGTGAGGTTGATGTCGATGCGGTGACTGAGGCCGGGCCTGAGGGTGTGTCGGGTGTCGGCGACGTCGATGCCGGCGACACCGAGGCTGTTGAGGGCCTTGGCGCGGTCGAGGGCGGCGAACTGGCTGAGGCTGTTGTCGACGCTGCTGTGGTTCACGAGGCGGCGGTTGAGTCTGAGGGTGATGCTGCGGAGCTGGCGGTCGAGGTTGAGGGTGACGCGGCCGCCGAGGTCGAGGGTGATGCTGCGGAGCTGGCCGCCGAGGTTGAGGGTGACGCCGCGGTCGGTGGTGTCGGTGAGGTTGATGTCGATGCGGTGACTGAGGCCGGGCCCGAGGGTGTGTCGGGTGTCGGCGACGTCGATGCCGGCGACGTCGAGGCGGTTGAGGGTCTCGGCGCGGTCGAGGGCGGCGAACTGGCTGAGGCTGTTGCCGACGCTGCTGTGGTTCACGAGGCCGCGGTCGAGTCTGAGGGTGATGCTGCGGAGCTGGCGGCCGAGGTTGAGGGTGACGCGGCCGCCGAGGTCGAGGGTGATGCTGCGGAGCTGGCCGCCGAGGTTGAGGGTGACGCCGCGGTCGGTGGTGTCGGCGACGTCGATGCCGGCGACACCGAGGCTGTTGAGGGTCTCGGCGCGGTCGAGGGCGATGAGGTGGCTGAGGCTGTCGCCGACGCTGCTGTGGTTCACGAGGCCGCGGTCGAGTCTGAGGCTGATGCCGCAGAGCTGACCGAAGAAGTCGAGCAGCAGGCTGACGCCGCTGAAGCGACCGAGAAGTCAACCCCGGATGACACCAACAATGAGTCCGGCGCTGCCCATCAGCCGGTCGCTGAATCATCCTCGGCCAGCGCACGATCCGAGGTTGTCAACCGCGTCCGCGGGTGGATTCGGCGGCGTCGCGGTCGCTGACAAGCAGTATCCGGACGGCTAGTCACGAGGCACCGATACTCCGCCCCGATTGTCCGACCCCGCTGGCAGAATAGAACGTATGTTCGACGGGGTGGCGCCGGGGGAGCTCATCGATGTGATGGGTTGTGCGGCGCGTGCCGAGTCGGTGGCGGTTGCGCGTCGGCTCGCGGCGGTGGCGGAGTTGTTCCGGTGCCGTGAGGTGTATTACGCCGATTCGGACTGGCTGCAGATGGATGTGCAGGAGGCGGTGGCGGCAGAGGTGTCGGCGGCGCAGAACATCAGTCGGTCGCGGGCCAGTGGCCAGGTGTCGATGGCGGTGTCGTTGCACACTCGGTTGCCCAAGGTTGCCGAGGTGTTTGCGCGCGGCGATATCGACTTTCGGATGGTGCAGATGGTGTTGAACCGCACCAGGAATGTCGACGACGACGTGATCGGTGCCCTGGACGCGGCTGTCGCGGCGAAGGTGTCGCGGTGGATGCGGCTGTCGAAGAACGCGCTTCGGGATCGGGTGGATCAGTTTGTGGCGGATTTCGATCCGGCCGGGGTGCGGGTGCCTCCAGCAGCCAAGGACAACCGCTATTTCGATGTGATACCCGATATGCCGGGGATGGCGTTCGCTTCGGGAGTGCTCAATGCCGGCGACGCCGCGGCGCTGGATCAGCGTCTGGACGCCATCGTTGCGACGGTGTGCGGTGATGATCCGCGGACCCGTAATCAGCTACGCGCCGACGCCGCAGGGGCGTTGGGTCGGCTCGAGACGAGTCTGGTGTGCCAATGCGGCGCCCAGCAGTGTCCGGCGGTGGCGCTCCAGGAATCCGCGGCTCAGGTGGTGATCCACATTCTGGCCGAGCAGGCCACGGTGGAGGGTACCGGTGACCGGGCGGGCTACCTGGCGGGGTTCGGGGTGTTGCCCGCCGAAGCGGTTCGGGAGGCAGCCAAGGGGGCCACGTTGCTGCCGGTGCGGTGGCCGGTCGGGCAAGAAAAGGGTTACCGGCCATCGGGGGCGCTGCGGGATTTTCTGCGGTGGCGCGATCTGAGGTGCCGGTTCCCGGGCTGTGACGCTCCGGCGGAGCGCTGCGATGTGGACCACACGACCCGGTGGCCGTTCGGTGTGACCCATCCGTCGGGACTCAAGCATTACTGCCGTGCCCATCACATGATCAAGACCTTCCTCACCGGGGCCGATGGTTGGCGTGATGAGCAGCGTTGCGACGGCACCGTGGTGCTCACCGCGCCGACCGGACACGTGTATGCCACCGAACCGCTTGGTGGGCTGTTGTTTCCGGTGTTGGCAACCCCGACCGCGCCGCTACCCGATATCTCGGTACCCGAGGACGTCCCTCACAAGATGGCCCTGAGGCCGCGGCGGCGCCGGAGCCGTGAGCAGCAACGTCAGGCTCGAATCGCCGCCGAACGCCGCCAACGCATCGAGATCATCGCCGAACGCGAACGCCAACACCAGGCCTGGCTCACCGCCACCTACGAACCGCCCCCATTCTGAGGTCGTTTCCAGCGGGGTAGCGCTCTGGCATGCTGTTGTCATGACCGAGCCCCCGTTCAGCGGCAATGAAGGCGGATCGTCCTATCCACCGCCGCCGCATCAGCCGGGTTACTTCCCGCCGGGACCGCAGTACTCCGGGCCGCCCCCAGGTGCCTTCCCGCCGCCGGCCGGTGGGTATCCGACCGGCTTTGTGGACCCGAGCGCGCCCTGGGGCCGCCACCCGGTCACAGGGGAGCCCTTTTCGGAAAAATCCAAGGTCGTGGGCGGGTTGCTGCAGTTGCTCGGACTGGTGGGGCTCGTGGGCATCGGGCGCTTCTACCTGGGCTACACCACACTGGGCGTGATCCAGCTGATCGTCGGGCTTCTCACGTGCGGGATCGGCGCCGTCATCTGGGGCATCATCGACGCGGTTCTGATCCTCACCGACCGGGTGCGCGATCCGGCGGGACGTCCGTTGCGCGATGGAACCTAGCTCCCCAGCGGGGAACCGGAGCCGATTGCTGGTTGGGTTCGGCACCGGCGCGGCGGTCGTGGGCGCCCTGGCCTACATCCGTATCGGGGATCCGCATAGCGCGAGCTTCATCTTTCCGCCCTGTCCGTTCCACGCGATCACCGGTTGGTACTGTCCGGCGTGCGGCGGCCTGCGCATGACCCACGACGTGCTGCACGGTGACATCGCTGCCGCCTTCGTGGACAACGCCTTCGCGCTCATCGGGCTGCCGCTGTTGCTGGTCTGGGTGCTGCTGCGCCGGCAGCAGGCCAAGCCGGCCTTCAATGCGCCCGTGTATGCCGTCATCATCACCGCGGTGGTGGCGTGGACCGTGGTCCGCAATCTGCCGGGATTCCCGCTGGTCCCGACCGTTCTCGACGGGTAGCGGATCGCCGCCGCTGCTACACTCGGCCAACGGGCCGGTGCAGTCCCTGATGGCGAAACTCAGGACTGTGGAGGCCCGTGTCCATGCTTTTCTCGGCATTGCCCGAATCTCAAGGCTTGTACGATCCCCGCAACGAAGCGGATTCCTGCGGCGTAGCCATGGTGGCCGACATCCAGGGGCGCCGCTCGCATTCGATTGTCGCTGACGGACTCGTCGCTCTGGAACACCTGGAGCATCGCGGAGCCGCCGGAGCAGAAGCCAGCAGCGGTGACGGCGCGGGCATCTTGATCCAGCTGCCCGTCGACCTTCTGCGTGACGTCGTCGACTTCGCGCTGCCGGCCTCTACCACGGACGGCCAGCACACCTTCGCGGCCGGAATCTGTTATCTGCCCCAGGAGTCATCGGCCCGCGAAAGCGCTTGTGCAACAGTTGAATCAATTGCCGCCGAAGAGGGCCTGGAGGTCTTGGGATGGCGCGAGGTGCCCGTCGACCCCGCCGGGGCCGAGGTGGGCGCCACTGCCGTCAGCTGTATGCCCTACATGGCACAGCTTTTCGTCGCCGCGCCTGAAAACAACGGCACCAGGCCGGCAGGGGTCGACCTCGACCGTCGCGTGTTCCCGATGCGCAAACGGGCCGAGCGGGCCGACGTCTACTTCCCGTCATTGTCGAGTCGGACGATGGTCTACAAGGGCATGCTCACGACAATGCAGCTGCCGCAGTTCTTTCCGGATCTGCGCGACGAACGCTGTGTCAGCGCCATCGCCATCGTGCACAGCCGATTCTCGACCAACACATTCCCGTCTTGGCCGCTGGCGCACCCTTTCCGGTTCGTCGCCCACAACGGCGAGATCAACACCGTGCGGGGCAACCGGAATCGTATGCACGCCCGGGAGGCGATGCTCGCCAGCGCCAGGATCCCCGGAGATCTCAGTCGACTGTCTCCGATCTGTACCCCGGACGCCTCCGATTCGGCTTCGTTTGACGAAGTCCTCGAGCTGTTGCATCTGGGGGGCCGAAGCCTGCCGCACGCCGTGTTGATGATGATCCCGGAAGCCTGGGAGAACGCCACCACGATGGACGACGCCGAACGCGCCTTCTGGCAGTTCCACGCATCACTGATGGAGCCATGGGACGGTCCTGCCTGCGTCACCTTCACCGACGGCACCCTGGTCGGTGCTGTGCTGGATCGCAACGGACTGCGGCCCGGCCGCTGGTGGCGCACCATCGACGACCGAATCATCCTGGCCAGCGAGAGTGGCGTCCTGGACGTGCCGTCCGCCGAGGTCGTCGCCAAAGGCAGGTTGCAGCCCGGCAAGATGTTCCTCATCGACACCGCCGCGGGCCGTATCGTGTCCGATGACGAGATCAAAGAGCAACTGGCCCAAGCGGAACCGTACGGCGAGTGGCTGCATTCCGGTCTGCTGGAGCTCACCACGCTTCCCGATCGGGCCCGGGCTCAGCCGAACCACGAATCGGTGGTCCGTCGTCAGATCAGTTTCGGCTACACCGAAGAAGATCTGCGCATTCTGCTCACCCCGATGGCTGCCTCCGGAGCGGAACCGCTGGGTTCGATGGGTACCGACACTCCGGCGGCCGTGCTTTCACAGCGGTCCAAGCTGCTTTACGACTACTTCGTGGAGTTGTTCGCCCAGGTCACCAATCCGCCCCTGGACGCGATCCGCGAGGAAGTCGTCACATCGATGGCCCGCATCATGGGGCCCGAGCAGAACCTGCTCGAGCCGACGGCGGCGTCGTGCCGTCAGATCAAGCTCACCTGGCCCGTGCTCGACAATGACGACCTCAACAAGATCGTCCATATCAACGACGACGGTGAGCACCCCGGACTGCGTACCGCGGTGCTGCGCGCCCTCTACGACGTCGAGCGCGGCGGCGACGGTCTGGCCGAGGCGTTGGAGGAGCTTAGGCTGCGGGCCTGCGATGCGATCGCCAAAGGCGCACGTACGCTTGTCATCTCGGATCGCGATTCCGACCACACCAAGGCCCCGATACCGTCGCTGCTGGCGGTCTCGGCGGTGCATCACCACCTGGTGCGCACCAAGGAGCGGACCACGGTCGCACTGGTCGTCGAGACGGGCGACGCTCGCGAGGTGCACCACATCGCCATGCTGATCGGTTTCGGCGCGGCCGCGGTCAATCCGTACCTGGCGTTCGAGTCGATCGAGGATCTGATCCGCGAAGGCGAACTCACCGGAATCGAACCGGCCGCGGCGGTCCGTAACTACCTCAAGGCGCTGGGCAAAGGCGTCATGAAGGTGATGAGCAAGATGGGCATCTCGACCGTGGCGTCCTACACCGCCGCCCAGGCCTTCGAGGCCATCGGCATCGACCGGGGCGTCATCGACGAGTACTTCACCGGGACCCCCACCCAGCTCGGGGGTGTCGGTCTGGACGTCATCGCCGAAGAGGTCAAGCTGCGGCATCGCCGCGCGTACCCGGAGAATCCGACCGAACGGGTGCACCGTCGTCTTGAGGTAGGTGGCGAATACGCATTCCGCCGCGAAGGCGAACTGCACCTGTTCACACCGGAAGTGGTCTTCCTGCTGCAGCATTCGACCCGCACCGGCCGCCGCCAGGTCTTCGAGCAGTATTCCGAGGAGGTCAACCGTCTGGCCCGGGAAGGTGGCGCGCTGCGCGGACTGTTCGAGTTCAAGACCGGGCTGCGGGCACCGGTGCCCCTTGACGAGGTGGAGTCGGTCGAATCGATCGTCACCCGCTTCAACACGGGCGCGATGAGCTACGGGTCGATCTCGGCCGAGGCGCACGAGACGATGGCCGTCGCGATGAACAACCTCGGCGGCCGGTCGAACTCCGGTGAGGGCGGCGAGGACGTCGAACGGCTCTACGATCCGAAGCGGCGCAGCGCCGTCAAGCAGGTCGCCTCCGGGCGCTTCGGGGTCACCAGCGACTACCTGGTCAACGCCACCGATATCCAGATCAAGATGGCCCAAGGCGCCAAACCCGGTGAGGGAGGACAGCTTCCGGGTTACAAGGTCTATCCGAGCATCGCCAAGACCCGGCATTCCACGCCCGGTGTGGGGCTGATCTCGCCGCCGCCCCATCACGATATCTACTCGATCGAGGATCTCGCCCAGCTCATCCACGACCTGAAGAACGCCAACGCCGACGCCCGTATCCACGTCAAGCTGGTCAGCTCGGTCGGGGTCGGAACGGTGGCCGCCGGTGTGTCCAAGGCGCACGCCGACGTCGTGTTGATCTCAGGCTACGACGGCGGCACCGGTGCGGCTCCGTTGACCAGCCTCAAACATGCCGGGGCGCCGTGGGAGATCGGTCTGGCCGACACCCAGCAGACGCTGATGCTCAACGGTTTGCGCGACCGCATCACGGTCCAGTGCGACGGGGGTATGCGGACGGCCCGCGATGTCATGGTCGCGATGCTGCTCGGTGCCGAGGAGTACGGTTTTGCGACCGCGCCGCTGGTGGTGGCCGGGTGCATCATGATGCGGGTGTGTCACCTCGACACCTGCCCGGTAGGTGTGGCCACCCAGAACCCGGAGCTGCGAGCACGTTTCAACGGTAAACCCGAGTTCGTGGAGAACTTCTTCCGCTTCATCGCCGAGGACATCCGCCGCCACCTGGCCGAGCTCGGATTCCGCAGCGTCGACGAGGCGGTCGGACACGCCGAGATGCTCGACACGGACCGGGGTGTCGCGCACTGGAAGAGCAAGGGCATGGACCTGAGCCCGATCTTCGCGGTGCCCTCCGACGGCCATACCGGGCAGCCGGCAGCGCGGCGCCGGGTTCGCGACCAGTACCACGCCCTCGATCAGGCGCTGGACCAGACACTCATCCAACTCGCCGAAGGCGCCCTTGAGGACGCGCATCCGGTGCGCCTGGAGCTACCGATCCGCAATGTAAACCGCACGGTGGGCACACTGCTCGGCAGCGAGGTGACCCGCCGCTACGGGGCGCAGGGTCTGCCCGAGGACACCATCCACATCACCCTGACCGGTTCCGCCGGACAGTCGCTGGGCGCGTTCCTGCCGCCCGGTGTCACGGTGGAACTCATCGGTGACGCCAACGACTATGTGGGCAAAGGGCTTTCCGGTGGGAAAATCGTCGTCAAGCCGCAGGACGACGTGCTGTTCCTGCCCGAGGACAACGTGATCGCCGGCAATACGTTACTTTTCGGCGCCACCTCTGGCGAGTTGTATCTGCGTGGCCGAGTGGGGGAGCGGTTCGCGGCGAGGAACTCGGGCGCGCTGACAGTGGTCGAGGGTGTCGGCGATCATGCCTGCGAGTACATGACAGGCGGCCGCGTCGTCGTCCTCGGCAAGGTCGGCCGCAATATGGCGGCGGGTATGTCCGGCGGTATTGCGTTCGTACTGGGGCTGGATGAGAGGCGGGTCAACACCGACATGGTGCAGTTGCAGGGGCTGGAACCGGAGGACCTGATCTGGCTGCGTGACGTCGTCGCTCAGCACGTCCGCTACACCGGCAGCACGGTCGCCACCTCGGTGCTGTCGGACTGGCCGAGGCGCAGCGCACAGTTCACCAAGATCATGCCGCGCGACTACCAGCGCGTACTCGAGGCGACCCGGATGGCCAAAGCCGAGGGCCGCGACGTCGACTCGGCGATCATGGAGGCGAGCCGTGGCTGATCCACGCGGATTTCTTGAGGTCGCCAAAGTCGAGGCCGCCAAACGACCCGTCGACGAACGGGTCGGGGACTGGCGTGAGGTGTATGAGCGGCAGGACCCGCACCAGCGGGCCGGTGAGGTCGCCCAGCAGGCCCGCCGTTGCATGGACTGCGGGATCCCGTTCTGCCATTCCGGGACCGCGGGGTGCCCGCTGGGCAACCTGATCCCGGAATGGAACGATCTCGTGCGTCGGGGGCGCTGGGATGCGGCCAGCGACCGACTGCATGCCACCAACAACTTCCCCGAGTTCACTGGTCGGCTGTGCCCGGCACCGTGCGAGGCGGCCTGTGTGCTCTCGATCGCCGAGGAGCAGACCGGCGGCAGTGTCACGATCAAACGGATCGAGCAGACCATCGCCGACCAGGCCTGGATGGACGGCATCGTCGAACCCCAGCCCGCAGCGATCGCGACCGGCAAGAAGGTCGCCGTGGTGGGTTCCGGGCCGGCGGGACTGGCCGCTGCGCAACAGCTCACCCGCGCCGGTCACGACGTCACGGTCTACGAGCGCGATGACCGTATCGGCGGGTTGATGCGGTACGGAATCCCGGAGTACAAACTGGAGAAGTCGGTTCTCAACCAACGGCTGGCCCAGATGCGCGCCGAGGGAACGCGTTTCGTCACCGAATGCGAGGTCGGGGTGGATCTGCCGGTCGAGCAGCTACGCGCCCAGCATGACGCGGTGGTGCTCGCCGTCGGTGCGCTGCGCGCCCGTGACAACGTCGTCGAGGGCCGCGACCTCAACGGCGTGCACCTGGCGATGGAGCACCTGGTGCCGGCCAACAAGGAATGCGAAGGCGACGGGCCGAGCGATATCAGCGCCGCAGGCAAGCACGTCGTGATCATCGGTGGCGGTGACACCGGCGCGGATTGCCTGGGCACCGCACATCGTCAGGGCGCCGCATCGGTCACCCAGTTGGACTACAACCCCGAGCCGCCGGAGTACCGCGACGAATCACGCTCTCCGTGGCCGACGTGGCCGGTCGTGCTGCGCACCCGGCTGTCGCCGGCGCATGCCGAAGGGGGGCACCGGCGATACGAGGTCGCCGTGCAGCGCTTCCTCGGCGACGGTCGGGGCAACCTGCGTGCGATGGAGATCGCCGAGGTCAAAGTCGAACGTGACGCCGACGGACGCCGGCACGTCGTTCCGGTCGGAGACTCGCTGGAGATTCCGTGCGAGCTCGCGCTGCTGGCGATCGGGTTCGAGGGGGTCGAGCAGATGGCGCTGCTCGACGAACTCGGCCTGAGTCTGAACAGGCTGGGCACCGTGGCGTGCGGGTCGGATTGGCAGACCGACGCCCCTGGCGTGTTCGTCTGCGGTGACGCGCATCGGGGCGCGTCGCTGATCGTGTGGGCCATCGCGGAGGGACGCAGTGCCGCACACGCGGTGGACACGTTCTTGATGGGAGACTCCGATCTGCCCGCCCCGGTCCGGCCGGGCACGGTGCCGCTGTCCGTCGTCTGAATCGATTAACGACTATGCTCAGCTGTCGTGACTAGACGCGGGAAGATCGTCTGTACGCTAGGCCCGGCCACCGCTTCGGAAGAGGCGGTCAGGCAGCTGGTGGAATCCGGGATGGACGTGGCCCGGCTGAACTTCAGCCACGGTGACTACCCCGACCACGAGGCGAACTACAAGCGGGTTCGTGCCGCATCCGACGCCACCGGGAGGGCGGTCGGGATCCTCGCCGACCTGCAGGGACCCAAGATCCGGCTGGGCCGGTTCGCGGACGGGCCGACGGTGTGGGCCAACGGGGAGACGGTGCGGATCACTGTCGAGGACTTCCTCGGCAACCACGACCGGGTCTCGACCACCTACAAGCGGCTCGCTCAGGACGCCAAGCCCGGGGACCGCGTCCTCGTCGACGACGGCAACGTGGGTCTGGTCGTGGAGCATATCGACGGCAACGACGTGGTCTGCACGGTGACCGAGGGCGGCAAGGTCAGCAACAACAAGGGGATGTCGCTGCCGGGCATGAACGTCTCGGCGCCTGCGCTGTCGGAAAAGGACATCGAGGACCTCGAGTTCGCGGTGCGACTCGGTGTCGATCTGGTGGCGCTGTCGTTCGTGCGGTCACCCGCCGACGTCGAACTCGTCCACGAGGTGATGGACCGTGTCGGCAGGCGGGTGCCCGTCATCGCCAAGCTGGAGAAGCCTGAGGCGATCGACAACCTGGAAGCCATCGTGCTGGCGTTCGACGCCATCATGGTGGCCCGCGGCGACCTCGGTGTCGAGCTCCCGTTGGAGGAGGTTCCGCTGGTCCAGAAGCGGGCCATCCAGATGGCGCGGGAAAACGCCAAGCCCGTCATCGTCGCCACCCAGATGCTGGAGTCGATGATCGAGAACTCCCGACCTACCCGTGCCGAGGCCTCCGACGTGGCCAACGCGGTCCTCGACGGCGCCGACGCCGTCATGCTCTCGGGGGAGACATCGGTGGGCAAGTTTCCGTTCGAAACGGTGCGCACGATGGCGCGGATCATCTCCGCGGTCGAGGAGAATTCGGTCGCCGCACCGCCGCTGACCCACGTGCCGCGCACCAAGCGCGGCGTGATCTCCTACGCGGCCCGCGACATCGGCGAGCGACTCGACGCCAAGGCGCTGGTGGCGTTCACCCAGTCCGGCGACACCGTGCGGCGGTTGGCCCGCCTGCACACGCCGTTGCCGGTGCTGGCGTTCACCGCGCTGCCCGAGATTCGCAGCCAGCTGGCGCTGACCTGGGGCACCGAGACGTTCATCGTTCCCCACATCGAGACCACGGACGGCATGATCCGCCAGGTGGATCAGTCGATGCTGGCCCTCGGGCGCTACAAGCGCGGCGACCTCGTGGTCATCGTCGCAGGCGCTCCACCCGGCACAGTAGGCTCCACGAATCTGATTCACGTCCACCGCATCGGGGAGGACGACGTCTAGTCACGACAAGGGAGTGTGTGTGTCGTCATCGGCCGACTTCGACGAGCTATTGGCGATCCTGCACCTCCAACGGCGTGACGAGGACACCTTCATCGGGGTTCATCCGAGCAGGAACCCGGTGCGCACCTTCGGCGGCCAGATGATGGCGCAGGCGTTCGTCGCGGCGAGCTGGAGCCTGGATCACCCCATCCCGCCCAGCGCGATGTCGGTGCACTTCATCGCCGGTGGCGACCCGGCGTCGGACCTGGAGTTCCAGGTGACGCGGCTGCGCGACGAACGCCGCTTCGCCAACCGCCGGGTCGATGTGCTGCAGAACGGTCAGTTGCTGACCACCGCGATGGTGTCCTACCTGGCCGGCGGAAAGGGGCTCGAACACGGCGTGGAGCCACCGCCGCTGGACAATCCGCTGACCGTGCCGCCGATCGATGAGCTGCTGCGAGGCTACGAACAGGTCGTTCCGCATTTCGTCAACGCGCTGCGGCCCATCGAATGGCGCTACACCAACGATCCGGCGTGGATCATGCGCGACAAGGGCGGGACCCTGACCCACAACCGGGTCTGGATGAAAGCCCAGGGCGTGATGCCCGACGACCCGGTGCTGCACACGGCGGCATTGGTGTATTCCTCGGACACCACGGTGCTGGATTCGATCATCACGACCCATGGATTGTCGTGGGGCCACGACCGCATCTTCGCCGTGACCACGAACCATTCGGTGTGGTTCCACCGGCCGGTGCAATTCGACGACTGGGTGCTCTACTCGACGACCTCACCGGTCGCGGCGGAATCCCGGGGACTGGGCAGTGGCCACTTCTTCGACCGCGCCGGACGGCCGGTGGCCACCGTGGTGCAGGAGGGGATCGTGAAGTACTTTCCGGGCAGGGCTACGGCGTCGGAGTGACGGTCGCCGACAGAGACTCTTCGACCCGCTGACTGAATTCGTCGGCACAGCGTTGCACCGCCGCCTGGTCGGACCCGGCCCGCTGCAGGCAGTCGATGTAGTCGCCGCCGCCCAGGTCGTTGAACAATGCCACCCCCAGGGTTGCGTAGATCGCCACCAGGACCAGGCTGGCGACGATGGCCACCGCGCCGAGCACAATGCCGGCCAGGGCGACGCCGCCGTTGTCGGCCTCACCGCGGGCAACCCGGCCACGCGCCAGGAAGCCCATGACGATGGCCGCGATGCCGAGCAGCACCCCGCCGACGACGGTCCAACACAGCAACAGACCGACGATCGCCAGCACCAGCGCGCCGGTGCCGAGCCCGTTCTTCGGCGCCGACGGCGCGGGCGCCGGGTATCCGTAACCGCCGGGAGGTGGGGGCGGATAGCCACCGGGATAGCTGCCTGGAGGTGGGGGCGGATAGCCACCGGGATAGCTGCCTGGTGGCGGGGGCGGATAGCCGCCGGGATAGCTGCCGGGTGGCGGGGGTGGCGGTTCGCTCATGTCGGTGAGATTACCGGCACCGAGACGGTTTCCGGCAGATGATGGGTGGCGACGACGACGGTTTGGTGCGTGCCGAACAGTGCTCCGGGGGTGAGGATGTCGGTCAGTAAGCGGTCGGCGTCGGAGGCGTCGAGATTCTCCGTCGGCTCGTCGAGAAGCACTGTCGGCGCGGCTGATACCAGTGCTCGTGCCAGCAGAAGTCGTCTGCGCTGGCCTGCCGACACCGCGGCGGCGCCGCCGACGAGCACGGTGGACAATCCCTGCGGCAGATCGTCGAGCCACGCTCCGAGTCCCACCTTGCCCAGCGCGTCGCGCAGTTCGTCGTCACCGGCGTCACCGCGCGCGACCAACAGGTTGTCCCGGACGGTGGTCGAGAACAGGTGGGCGTCCTCGGCGAAGAAGACCCCCGGTGAGCGCATCAGCAGTGTCGTCTTACCGCATCCGCTCGGGCCGACCACCGCAACGCGTGCGCCGGGCCGTAACACCAGCGGTGTCACCGCGGGGCGGCGGTCGTCGGTGGCGGGTTCGGTGACCGCCAGCAGGCGTCGCGCGGCGATCCGGCCCCGGGTCAGCGCCACGGCAGCCCCGGGCAGCGCAGCGGTGGCTTCGAACGCCGCCAGCGGTAGCAGCATCAGGATCGCGACGGTGGTCGCAGCAGTGGTGTCGGCCAGCGCGATTCCGGCGAGCAGCGCGCCGAGGACACTGACCCCGACTGCTGCGGTCGGTGCCGCCGCCGCCACGGCGGCCGGTGCCGCGGCCCGGTCGATCGCGTCTCCCCACCGGCGTTGTTCGTCGGTGGCCGTGGTGATGACCTCGGCCAGACGGCCGCTGACCCGCAGTTCCGGCGCGTGCTCCAGCGCCAGTAGCACGGCATCGTCCCGTGACGAATGGTGTTCGACCGCAATAGTTTCAGCGGATCTCGCAGCGTGGGCGGCCAGTGCGGGTGCCAACACACCCGCGACCAACAGGCACACCGCCAGTACTGTCGCCGCCGCGGGCGAGATGAGGGCGATCGCCACCACGGCGGACACTCCGAGCAGTGCAGCCACGCAGATCGGTACCACGGCACGCACCACGACGTCGGAAAGCTCGTCCACCCCGGCGCCGACCCTGGCCACCAGGTCGCCACTGCTGCGGCGCATCACCGTATCCTCGGGGCCGGCCGCCAGCCGGCTGAACAGCCGCTCGCGGGCGGTACCGGCCGCCCTCAACGCCGTGTCGTGGGAGGCGAGCCGTTCGCAGTACGCCAGCACGCCGCGCGAGATACCCAGCGCCCGGACCGTCACCGCCGCGACGGTCAGATGCAGCACCGGAGGCATCTCCCAGGCCCGGGTGATCAACCACGCCGACACCGCGGTCAGGCCCAACGCGCTGCCCAGCGACAACGCGCCGAACGCCACCGCCAGTGCGATGCGCCGTACCCGCAGGCCCAGCAACGGCCAGGCCTGCACGAGCGGGTCACGAGGAGACACGGTCACCTCCCAGGTGCACCACCTCGTCGCCGATGTTCAGGACGGGTTCACGGTGTCCGACCGTGATCACCGTCGCACCGTCGGCAGCGCGCCGCCTGATCGAGTCCAGCACCCGGGCCTCGGTCGGTTCGTCGAGATGGGCGGTGGGTTCATCGAACAGCAGCAGCGGTGCCGGCGATCCGAGCACCCGGGCCAGGCCGAGCCGCTGACGCTGCCCCAGGGACAGGCCGACGCCGTCGCGACCGATCGCGGTCTGCAGACCATGCGGCAGTGCTGCCAGAACGTCATCGAAACAGGCTGCCCGGCAAGCGGATTCCAGATCGGGCAACGGACCGAACAGCTCCAGGTTCTGCTGCACCGTGCCAGGGATGAGCACCGGTCGGTGCGCCAACCACGCCACCTTGGCCCACCACAGCTGCGGATCGAGGTCGCCGACGTCGACATCGTTGATCCGGATGCGCCCAGCCGCCGGCTGATCCAGCCCCAGGATCGCCTGCAGCAGGGTGGATTTACCGCAGCCGTTGGGTCCGGTCAGCACGGTCACCCGGCCGGGTGTCGCGGTGAACGCGGGCGCGTCGACCGCGACGGTCACGGTGTTGCCGGAGGGCGGGCGTGTCCCTGCGCTCGCCGGGGCCACCGTGTCGATGAAGCGGAACGCCGCCTGCACGGCGGTCTTTCCGTCCTGTGCAGAATGGAACGCCGCACCCACTCGCCGCAGCGGCCAGAACACCTCGGGTGCCAGCAGCAGCGCGGTCAGTCCCGCGGTCAGGGTCATCTCGCCGAAGACGAGGCGCATACCGACGCCGACGGCGACCAAAGCCACGCCCAGGGTGGCGAGGAGCTCGAGGACCAGTGCCGACAAGAATGCGATGCGCATGGTGGCCATCGCCGATCGGCGATGCGCGGCACCCAGTTCGGCGATCCGCGCCGCCGCACCATCGGTTCGGCCCAGCGCGCGTAACGTGGGCAGACCGGCCACCAGGTCGAGAAGTCGCGACTGCAACGTCGCCATCGCGGTCAGCGCGGCCGCGGACCGGTCGGCGGTCGCCAGCCCGATCAGAATCATGAAGATCGGGATGAGCGGCAGCGCGATCATCACGATCAACGCCGATTTCCAGTCGTAGAGCGCGATCACGACCGCGGTGGCCGGGGTCAGCAGTGCGGACAGAAACAGCGACGGGAGATACCCGGTGAAGTACATTCGCAGCCCGTCCAGGCCGCGGGTGACCACCACCGCCGCCTCGTCGCGGTGGGCGTACAGCTTGCGCGGGGGCAGGGACGCGGCCGCGGTGAGCACCTGTTCGCTCAGGTCGGCGATCACCGCGCTGGCTCCGCGTTGCGCGAGCCGGCCCTGCTGCCACTGCGTGAACGTCCGAACAGTCCACAGAGCCAACAACATCGCGATCGGCGTGCCGAGGTCGCCCAGGCTGCGCGAGGCAGGATCGGTGATCACCCGCGCCACCACTGCGGCGAGGACCACCGCGGAAGCGATGGTGCACGCCGCGATGAGCACGCCGCAGGCGGTGGTGGCGACGAGGAACCGGCGCATCGCCGCCGAGACCCGCCACAGCCGCGGATCGATCGGGGCGCGCGTGGGATCGGTCAGCGGGCTCGCCTCGACAGCCCGATCGACGCGGGGATGGAGTCGGCGGTGACGCGTTGCCGGAAGACCCAGTAGGACCACGCCTGATAGCCGATGACCAGCGGTAGCAGGGTCAGCGAGGCCCACGTCATGATGCGCAGTGTGTACGGGGTCGAGGAGCCGTTGTAGATCGTCACGTTCCACTCCGGGTTGAGCGTCGAGGGCAACAGGTTCGGGTACATGGACCCGAAGATCAGCACCGACACGGCCGCGATGACGATCACCATCGCCAGGAAGGCGACGCCCTCCCGGATTCGCCGTTGCATGAGAGCCACCGACACCAGCAGCGCTGCCACCGCCGCCGTCAGAGCCAACCAGGTCCACGTGCGGCCGTAGGCCAGCTGCGTCCACAGCCCGAACCCGCCGGCCAGCACGATCACCGGTAACGACAACGCCCTGCCGACGCGGAACGCATCATCGTGCAGGGCGCCCGACGTACGCAGCGCCAGATACACCGAGCCGTAGAACAGGAACAGCGAGGTGGTCGCCAGCCCGCCGAGCAGGGTGTAGGGGCTCAGGACGTCCCCGAGGCCGGCGTGTGCGCGACCGTCGGCATCGATGGGCAGGCCGCGCAGTAGGATCGCAAATGCCACGCCCCACAGGAAGGCGGGCAGCCACGAGCCGAGGGCGATACCGATATCGGCCCATCGGCGCCACTGCGGGTCGTTGATCTTGCCGCGCCATTCGATGCCGACGATGCGCAGAATCATGCCGAAAAGGATTGCGAGCAAGGGTAGGTACAGCGCCGAGAACAACGTGGCATACCAGTTGGGGAAGGCGGCGAACATGGCGGCGCCCGCGGTGATCAGCCACACCTCGTTGGCGTCCCAGACCGGGCCGATGGTGTTGAGCACCGCTCGGCGCCGGTTGTCCGGATCGCCGGGGCCTATGGTGCCCATCGGTGCCATCAACATGCCGACGCCGAAGTCGAAGCCCTCAAGTACCAGAAAGCCGAGGAACAACACGGCGATCAGAAGAAACCACAGTTCCTGGAGTCCCACGACAAATCTCCTAGTACGCGAACGACAGTGGGGCGACGTCGTCGCTGCTCGGTGGCTTCGGCGGCGCGGGTTCGGAGTCGTGTTCCTGCGGACCTTGTGTCACGTAGCGACGCATCAGGTAGAACCACACGACCGCGAGCGCTCCGTACAGCAGCGTGAAGACCGCCAGTGAGAACAGCACGGTGCCGGCCGCGTGGTTGGACACGCCTTCCTGCACCGTCATTCGCACCATCGGATCGCCGGTGGGATTGGGCACCACGACCCAGGGTTGGCGTCCCATCTCGGTGAAGATCCAGCCCGCCGAGCTGGCCAGGAACGGGGTCGGGATGGTGAGCAGACCGAAGGTGCCGTACCAGCGCTGGTCGGGGATCCGGCCCCGGCGGGTCAACCACAGGCTGAGCAATGCGAACGCCACCGGGACCAGCAGCAGCCCGATCATCGCGCGGAACGACCAGTAGGTCACGAACAGATTCGGCCGGTAGTTGCCGGGTCCGAACTTCTGTTCGGCCTGGGCCTGCAGATCTTCGACGCCCTGCAACGTCACTCCGGACAATCTGCTCTCGGCGAGGAACGGCAGCACGTACGGCACTTCGATGAGGTGGGTGACGCTGTCGCAGTTGTTGTGGGTGCCGACGGTCAGGATGGAGAAGTCCGGATCGGTTTCGGTGTAGCACAACGATTCCGCCGAGGCCATCTTCATCGGCTGCTGGACGAACATCAGCTTGCCCTGGATGTCGCCGGTGAAGAAGAGTCCGGCGGCGGCCACCAGGGCGACCGCGCTGCCGAGAATCGTCGCCGGCCGGTACATGGTGCGCGCCTCGACCTCCTCGCCGCCCCTGCGGTGCGCACGGACCATCAACCATGCACAGATGCCTGCCACGAACGCGCCGGCGGTGAGCATCGATGCGGTCACCGCATGCAGGAAGGCCCAGATGGCGGTGTTGTTGGTCAGCAATGCGCCGAAGTCGACGAGTTCGGCGCGGCCGGTTTCCGGATTGAACTCGGCGCCCACCGGGTGTTGCATGAAGGAGTTGGCGGCGATGATGAAGTACGCCGACGCGTTCACACCGAAGGCGACGATCCAGATGCAGATCAGGTGGACGAGGCGCGGCAGCCGGCTCCAGCCGAAGATCCACAAACCGATGAAGGTGGATTCGAAGAAGAATGCGATCAGGCCCTCGAAGGCGAGCGGGGCGCCGAAGATGTCACCGACGAACCGGGAGTACTCACTCCAGTTCATCCCGAACTGGAATTCCTGCACGATGCCCGTCGCCACGCCGATGGCGAAGTTGATCAGGAACAATTTCCCGAAGAAACGCGTCAATCGATACCAGGCGTCGTTTCCGGTGACGTGCCAGACCGTCTGCATGACGGCGATGAGCGGGGCCAGGCCGATGGTCAGCGGGACGAAGATGAAGTGGTAGACGGTTGTGATGCCGAACTGCCACCGCGACACATCAAGTGCGTCCATGCGCCACTCCCAGGTTCTGCGATCCTAACTACGACACAGTGTAGTAGCTGTGTTGTGGGTTTGCGGTGGAGATTTGGGTCTCATTCCGCACTGGCTGCCGCGACATCCGTTTTGAATGCATCGACCTTTTTGCTCGCCGCTCTGATGCCGAACGCCGAGATGACCTCGAAAACGCCGAGCACGATGAGCCAGATGCCCACCACCATCGTCAGGGTGGCAATCGACTCGAACGGCGCGGCCAGCATGATCACCCCGGCGATCAGGCTGATCACCCCGATGAAGATCTCCCACCCGCGTCCGGGCAGCGCGGGGTCGCTGATCGCCGAGACCGCGGTTGCCACGCCACGGAAGATGAAGCCGATGCCGATCCAGATCGCCAGCAGCAGAATCGACTCCTGCAGGCTGCGGAAGCACAGCACGGCCAAAATCAGGGCGGCCGCCCCGCTGACGAACAGCAGCACCCGACCGCCCGCCGAAACATGCAGGCTGAACGCGAAAACCACCTGCGAGATGCCCGCGACCAACAGATACGCGCCGAAAAATATGGCCGCGACCACTATGGTGATGCCGGGCCAGACCAGCACCAGGACACCCAGCGCGGCGGCGAGAATGCCGGACAGCAGCGCCGATTTCCACAGGTGCTGCAACATGCTTGGGGGAGCAGCGGTTTCCATGCGCGAAGTTTGACACACCGGCGACACGGCGTGCTCGATTTCGCAGTACGGCTGTGATGTCCGGGTGGTGTCGTTAATGTCCTGTTACCGGCGCTGCGCGTCGGATCGTCGGTCGTTAACGTTCCTGGCTGGGGATGCCTGGTGTGGTGGACTCAGGCGGAGACGCGGACGACCCGAGAAAGAAAGTTGAGGCAAACCTGTGTTGGGTGGAATCCAAGACCGCCGGACCAAGACCTGGCGCATCGCAGCGGCGTTCATCGCGGCGGGCGCTCTGGCGCTGTCGGGTTGTTCGAGCAGCTCTGATCAGCCGAGCGAGGAAGGGTCCCCAACCGCCGCGGCGCCGGCGGAGAAGGTCGACGCGATTGCGAACACCGTGCCCGAGGCGATCAAGTCGACGGGCACCCTGGTCATCGGCGTCAACATCCCTTACGCCCCGAACGAGTTCAAGGACGAGACCGGCAAGATCGTCGGCTTCGACGTGGATCTGATGAACGCCATCGCAGGCACGCTCGGTCTGACGCCCGAGTACCGCGAGGCAGACTTCGCCAAGATCATCCCGTCGATCCAAGGCGGCACGTTCAACGTCGGAATGTCCTCGTTCACCGACAGCAAGGAGCGCGAGGAGCAGGTCGACTTCGTCACCTACTTCTCCGCAGGCACCCTGTGGGCTCAGCCCGCCGGCGGTGACATCGACCCGGAGAACGCCTGTGGCAAGCGGGTCGCGGTGCAGGCGACCACCGTCCAGGAGACCGACGAATTGCCGGCACGGAGCAAGAAGTGCACCGACGAGGGTCAGCCGGCGATCGAGATCATTGCGTTCGACAGCCAGGACGCCGCCACCAACGCCGTCGTGCTGGGTCAGGCCGACGCCATGTCCGCGGATTCTCCGGTCACGCTGTACGCCATCAAGCAGACCAACGGAAAGCTCGAGCAGGCCGGTGAGGTCTTCGATTCCGCGCCCTACGGTTGGCCCGTCCAAAAGGGTTCACCCCTCGCGCAATCGCTGTTGCAGGCCCTCGAGCACCTGATCGAGACGGGCAAATACCAAGAGATCGCGGCCAACTGGGGCCTTGAGGAAGGCATGATCGACAAACCGGTGATCAACGGCGCGGTCTCCTAGGAGACGTTGACACCAATGAGTGATGCCGGCACGCCGCCACAAGCAATAGACGCCGTCCCACTGCGCCACCCCTGGCGGTGGGTGGCGGCGGCCGTCATCCTCGTCATCGTCGCGCTGTTCCTCTACGGTGCGGCGACCAACCCGGCCTACGGGTGGTCGACGTATCTCGAGTACCTGTTTCATGAGCGGGTCCTGCTCGGGGTTTTCAACACGCTGCAGCTGACCGTGTACTCGATGGCCATCGGCATCGTGCTCGGGGTCGTGTTGACGATCATGCGGTTGTCGGAGAATCCGGTTCTCGGTGCGGTCGCCTGGGTGTTCCTGTGGGTTTTTCGCGGCACCCCGGTCTATGTGCAGCTGGCGTTCTGGGGGCTGTTTCCCACCATCTACCGCAACGTGCAGCTGGGAGTGCCGTTCGGTCCGTCGTTCTTCCACATCGACCTGCAGAGCCTGTCGATCCCGTTCGCCCTGGCGGTGATCGGCTTGGCGCTCAACGAGGCCGCCTATATGGCCGAGATCGTCCGTGCCGGTATCACCTCGGTGCCCGAGGGCCAGCTGGAAGCGTCCACGGCGCTGGGCATGTCCTGGGGAATGGCGATGCGACGCACCGTGCTGCCCCAGGCGATGCGCGTCATCATCCCGCCCACCGGCAACGAGGTCATCAGTCTGTTGAAGACCACGTCGCTGGTCACCGCGGTGCCCTACGCCTTCGACCTCTACAGCATCGCCACGCGCGAGATCGCGGCCCGCATCTTCCAGCCGGTGCCGTTGTTGTTGGTGGCCGCCACCTGGTATCTGGTGATCACCAGCATCCTGATGGTCGGCCAGTTCTATCTGGAGCGCTACTTCTCCCGCGGCGCGTCGCGCAAGCTCACCGCCAAACAGCTCGAGGCGCTGGCCAAGGCGCAGATGGGGACGGGGGTGTGACCATGCCCGACGAGACCGCGCAGCCCGACGAGACCGCGCAGCCCATGGTGAAGGCCGAGCTGGTCTGCAAGGACTTCGGTGCGCTCAAGGTGCTCAAGGGCATCACGCTGGAAGTCCACAAAGGCCAGGTCCTCGTGTTGGTAGGGCCGTCAGGTTCCGGCAAATCCACCTTCCTGCGGTGTATCAACCATCTCGAAACGGTCAGCGCCGGAAGGCTCTACGTCGATGGAGCGCTGGTCGGGTACCACGAGCGGGCCGGCAAACTGCACGAGATGAAGCCGCGGGACGTGGCCAAACAACGTCGCGATGTGGGCATGGTGTTCCAGCACTTCAATCTCTTCCCGCACCGCACTGCGCTGGGCAATGTGGTCGAAGCGCCGGTGCGCGTCAAGGGCCTCGACAAGAGGCAGGCCGTCGCACGGGGGCAGGAACTGCTGGCGCAGGTCGGTCTGGCCGACAAGGCCGAGGCCTACCCGGCGCAGCTTTCAGGTGGGCAACAGCAGCGGGTGGCGATCGCCCGGGCCCTGGCGATGGATCCGAAGCTGATGCTGTTCGACGAACCCACCTCCGCGCTGGACCCGGAACTGGTGGGCGAGGTGCTGGGCGTGATGAAGAAACTCGCTTCCGAGGGCATGACCATGATGGTGGTGACACACGAGATGGGCTTCGCCCGGGAAGTCGCCGACGAGTTGGTGTTCATGGACGGCGGGGTGGTCGTCGAGCGCGGCGACCCGCGCGAGATCATGGCCAACCCCCAACACGAACGGACGAAAGCGTTTCTCTCCAAGGTGATGTGAACCCTGACCCGGCCACCCCGTTGTGGCGGGCCGCCCAGGTGTTCCGCCTGCTCAGCTGTATCTACGCATTCGGTTTTCAGCTGGCGGTCAACCCCGGCCTGGACCACTCGATGGGCGGCTGGGTGTTGTTCGCCGTGCTGATCGGTTGGAGCGGGTGCTGTGCGGTGGCCTACCTGCAAGGGTTCGGGCGACGTCCGCTGTGGGTGCTGTCCGAGATCCTCGTCGTGGTGGCGCTGATGCTCTCGACGGAGCTGGTGGCCTCGGATCAGTGGGCCCTGGACAACCAGACGTGGCCCACCACCCTATGGGCGACCAACGCCACCATTTCGGCAGCGATCCTGTCCGGTCCGGTCCCCGGGATGCTCGCCGGCCTGGCAGTGGTCGCGGCCAGCGCGGCGGTCAAGGGTCACGTCAGCATCGATCTGGGGCGAAACGCCACCGTGGTGATCGAGTTGGCCGTCGGGCTCGCCGTCGGGATGGCCGCCCAGACCGCCCGTCGTGCCCACGCCGAACTGCAGCGGGCAGCCCGGTTGTCAGCGTCTCTGGAGGAGCGTGAGCGGCTGTCCCGCCAGGTCCACGACGGTGCGATCCAGGTGCTGGCCCTGGTGGCGCGCCGGGGAAAGGAGATCGGAGGCGACACCGCTCGACTCGCCGAGCTCGCAGGCGAACAGGAGCGGGCGCTGCGCCGGCTGGTCAGCACCCGGGAGGCCGAGCCCCGTGACGGCGCGGTTTCCGATCTCGGTGCCATGCTGCGGCGGCACGCCTCCGACCGGGTATCGGTCAGCGTGCCCGCGGAGCCGGTGCTGCTCGACGCGACGATCGCCGAGGAGGTGCTGGCGGCGGCGAGCAACGCGCTCGACAACGTCGACGCGCATGCCGGACCCGACGCGCGTGCCTATGTCCTGTTGGAGGATCTCGGCGAGACCGTCACCGTCACTGTCCGTGACGACGGTGTCGGGATACCCGAAGGCCGGTTGCAGCAGGCGGTGACCGAAGGCCGTATGGGAGTAGCGAAATCCATTGTGGGACGGATGAATTGGCTGGGTGGCCGAGCCGAGTTGAGCACCGGACTCGACTCGGGCACCGAGTGGGAGTTGACGGTGCCGCGCAGACAGGAGAACCGGCGATGACTGACAGTGCCGAGAACGTCGGCGCCGACACCGACGAGTCGACCACCGTGATGGTCGTCGACGACCATCCGATCTGGCGTGACGCGGTGGCGCGGGATCTGGCCGATTCCGGCTTCGATGTGGTGGCCACAGCCGACGGGGTAGGGTCGGCCAAACGTCGGGCCGCCGTGGTTCGGCCCGCCGTGGTTCTGATGGACATGCGCCTTGCCGACGGGGACGGTGCCCGGGCGACGGCCGAGGTGCTGTCGGTGTCGCCGTCGTCGCGGGTGCTGGTGCTCTCGGCATCCGATGAGCGCGAGGATGTCCTGGAAGCGGTGAAGGCCGGAGCAACCGGCTATCTGGTCAAGAGTGCATCCAAGCAGGAACTCGGCGACGCGGTGCGGGCGACGGCGCAGGGTCGGGCGGTGTTCACCCCGGGACTGGCTGGTCTGGTGCTCGGGGAGTTCCGGCGCCTCGAGCGCGACACCCCGGCCGGTCCGACGCTGACCGAGCGGGAGACCGAGATCCTACGCTTCGTCGCCAAGGGCCTGACGGCCAAGCAGATCGCGGCGCGGCTGTCACTGAGTCACCGAACGGTCGAGAACCATGTGCAGGCCACGTTCCGCAAACTGCAGATCGGCAATCGGGTCGAGTTGGCGCGATATGCGATCGAACACGGTCTCGACGAGTAGGTACGGTCTCGACGAGTAGTTGTACTCATCCGCCGGACCGCTGCGCGCTGCCACGATGGCGGTATGACCGAACCGCACACCGCCGTCATCACCCGGCTCTCCGCGGATTTCGCCGCGATCTCGCGCCAGCTGGCCCGGGTCTCCGCCGATCTGTCCGCGCTGGACCAGATTCTGGCCGCCCGCCCGGTGACCACCCCTGCCTTCACACCGCAGCCGATGCACCCCCCGGTGATGCCCTACTGGCCGCAGTACGCGCCACCACCGCCGCCACCGCCACAGCCACGGCCACCGGCGCCGATTCCGGTGCAGCCTTGGCCGGTCGTCCCGCCGGCGGCGAACGTAGGCAAGACACGCTCGGAGGGCTGGATCGGCAAGCTGCTCGCCGTCGCCGGTGTCGGTGTGACGTTGATCGGCGTGGTGTTGCTGGTGGTACTGGCCGCCCAGGCGGGGATACTGCGGCCCGAGTTCCGGGTGGCCGCCGGTGCCGTGCTGGCTGCGACTCTGGTCGGCGCCGGCTGGTGGCTCGACCGCCGGCCCGGCGGTCGGGTGGGTGCCATCGCTCTGGTGGCCACCGGTGTGGCAGCGGCCTACATCGATGTCATCGCGGTCACCACGATCTACGATTGGCTGGCGGCTCCGGGTGGGCTGCTGGTCGCCTCGCTCGTCGCCGGCGGCGGGCTGACGTTGGCTCGCCGGTGGGATTCCCAGCATCTCGGCTTGTTGGTCCTGGTACCGCTCGTCGTGCTGGCGCCGGTCGTCGCCGACGGATTCTCGCTGCTGCTCGTCGCTTTCATGCTGGCACTGGCGGCGGTGTCGCTTCCGGTTCAGCTCGGCAGGGACTGGATCTGGCTGCACGCGGCGCGGACCGCGGCTGCGGTTCTGCCACTGCTGGCGGCGCTGCTCGCCCGGTACTTCGACTCCCGGCAGGACCTGTGGCTGGCGGGTGCCTGCGGCATCGCCGCCGCGGTGGCTCTGATCGGGGCATTGATTCTGTTGCCCAGTACCAAGAACCGCGCGGCGATGGCATTGCTGACGGCGACCGGCGTGCTGCCGGCCCTGTGCGCGGCTCTGGCGGTGGACCGCGTCGTCGCGGCGCTGATGGCTGCGGCCCTCTCCGCTGCACTGCTGGCGATCGTGCTGCTCGGTCACCGGCTACCGGGAGTGCCCGGGGTGGTGCGACAGGTGTTCTCGGTGACCTCTGCGGTCGCCGCGCTGATCGCGGTCACCGTCGCTTTCCACGGACAGATCGCCGGGCCGGTGCTGCTGGCGATGGCTGCGGTGGTGGCGTTGGCCGGACGACGAGACAGCGTTGCACGCTGGGCCGCTGTCGGATTCGCGACGATCGGTACCGGCGTCCACCTCAGCACGGCGCCGCTGGAGACTCTGCTGGAGCCGACCCCGTTGAGCACCGCTGCGGGCGTTTCGACGATGGTGTCGAGCATCTTGCTGGCACTGGCCGCGGTGGCCATCGTGTGGGCGTGGGATTCTCGCGAGAGCCTGCTGTGGGTCGGCGCGGTCGCGGTGATCGTCTATGCCGTCACGTCGTTCACGGTGACCGCCGGGATGCTGATCGACGGCGGCGCTCCGGATCGGCAGGGTGGCTTCTTCGCCGGGCATATGGTCGCGACCATCTGCTGGATCGCGATGGCGGCCGCGGTGTTCGGCTATGCCGCGCGGCTGTCGCGCGAGCAGCGCTCGGTGCTCATCGGCGCGGGGCTGGGCCTGGTGGCTGCCGCGGTGGCGAAGTTGTTCCTGTTCGACCTGGGCACGCTCGGGGGCATCTTCCGCGTCGCGGTGTTCATCGTCGTCGGCCTGACCCTGCTCGGCATGGGGGCCGGCTATGCACGGCTGCTGGAGAAACAGGACAGGGCGCCCGTGGCCGGGGTGCCGGAGGACAAGGAGGGGTGACCAACACCACCTGATAATCTGGACTCAATCCAGAAAAGGAAGGATTGTAGTCAGTATGGGTAACGAAGGAAACGCACGCAGGACCGAGGCCGAAGTGGCCCACTACCAGGCATCGGACGAACTCGGCACCGCTCTCCAACGGGTACTGGTCGACCTGATCGAACTGCATCTGCAGGGCAAGCAGGCGCACTGGAACGTCGTCGGAACCAACTTCCGCGATCTGCACCTGCAGCTCGACGAGGTGGTCGATTTCGCCCGTGAGGCCAGTGACACCATCGCCGAGCGGATGCGCGCGCTCGACGCTGTTCCCGATGGACGGTCCGACACTGTTGCGGCGACCACATCGCTGCCGGAGTTCCCGGCCTTCGAGCGCAGCACCGAGGATGTCGTCGACCTAATCACCGGACGCATCTACGCCGCCGTGGACACGCTGAGGACGGTTCACGACACCGTCGACGCCGCGGATCCCAGCACCGCCGACATCCTGCACCAATTGATCGAGGGTCTGGAGAAGTCGGCCTGGCTGCTCAAGTCGGAGAACCGGAAGGTGTGACCGCACCGGTCCGGTGGCCGATCAGGTACCAGGTGCGCATCGGGCCCTTGCCCCTGACTTCGACCAGACCGCGCTCTTCGAGCACGAACTGATCCCGGAGTCGGCGATATACGTTGTCGGGCACCTGGATTCGCCCTTCGACGTCGGTGGTCTCCATCCGGGACGCGACGTTGACCGCGTCTCCCCAGACGTCGTAGAAGAACTTCTTGGCGCCGACCACGCCGGCGACCACGGGTCCGCTGGCCATGCCGATGCGCAGCGGAACGTCGCGCCCCTGCGGATCTTTGAGATCGGCCACCGCGTCGGCCATGTCGAGGGCCAGGCGGGCCAGGGCCTCGACGTGGTCCGGGCGTGGGGTCGGCACGCCGCTCACGACCATGTAGGAGTCACCGCTGGTCTTCACCTTCTCCAGGCCGTGCTGGTCGACGAGTGCGTCCAGGTCGGTGTAGAGCAGGTCCAGGAACCGCACGAGTTCGGCGGGCGCGGTGTCGCTCGCGCGTTTGGTGTAGCCGGCGATGTCAGCGAACAGGATTGACGCATCGTCGTACTTGTCGGCGATCACGGTGCGGGTGGGTTCTTTGAGTCGATCGGCGATCGTCGCGGGAAGAATGTTGCCCAGCAACCGTTCCGAGCGCTCGTACTCGGTCTCCATGGCCGTCTCGGCCCGTTCGATCTCACGCAGGGTGTACCAGATCGTCGCCACGATCATCACGGCCGACGACACGATCGAGCTGACGAAACCGACGGTCAGCGTCCAGGACGGGCCGAGGCCGCGATCGTTGGGGACCGTCAGCTCCAGTGCGATGGTGATGCCCACGCCGACGGCTGCGATGACCGAAGCGAGGGCGATGCGTTCGATTCCCAGGACCAGGACCACCAGCGAGGCCGCCACCAGGAAGTAGAACTGCAGTCCCGACCCGGTGCCGATGGTGAAACAGATGAATCCCACCGAGACGTAGGCGAACGTGACGAACGTCAGCGGGGCGATGAGTTCGCCGAGTGGACACAACCGTGGGATCGCGAGGAACACCGCGGCGCAGCCGAGGTTCACCGCCCCAAGCCACCACAGCGAGCCGCCCAGTGCGAGCTGGAAAACACCGAACGCCGCCGAGACCACCGCCGCGATCCAGCTGGCGATCACGAGCACCCGAACTCGACGCGCCACCCGCTCGTAGCGGTGCCTGCTGGGCGACCAGGCGGCGCGGCCGAGGGTTACCTCAGGCACGCAGACCGGCCGCATGTTCAGCACGGAAAAAGACTATCGCCGTGCCCGGCGTCAGCCTGCCGAAACGAAGGCCTCACCGCAGCTGCCCGTTCCAGCCGCCGGAGCCGCGCCCGCACCGCTGACTCGGTAACCCCCGTGAACCGACCCACCATCCGCCCGGCAGTCGCTGACAGAGCTTTGCTAAATCTGTCCGTTCAGGAGAGTTATGGTGCTACGATCGGCGGCATCGGATAGCTGAGAATGGACTCTGTGGGGGAGTTGTGAAGTTTCTCGGCTCGAAAAGGGGGGAAGGCTGTGGGTCGTCATTCCGGAAAGAAGTTCGCTCGCGGGAGATCGCTTCGGCTGGTGGGGGTCTCCTTCGCCGGTGCGCTGATATTTGCTCCCACAGCTCATACCGCCGTTTCGCCGAGCGGCGGGGGATCATGCGCCCCCGCTCAGGTCTGCACGAACGGCGTCACCGCTCTGCTCGTCGGGGGGGAAGGTTCCTACGCCGTGCTCACCGAGGAGCAGATGGCGACCGCCTTCGGAGGCTATTTCTCGTCTTACGATCAGCGGATCAGTGTTCCGTTCCCCGGGGACGCGGATTTCTCCGTGTCCATCCCCGCGGGGGCGACCAACCTCTACAACGCGGTCTATGAGCACCAGGCGACATCGGGTACGCCGCTGACCATCGGTGGAGTCTCCAAGGGTGCACCGTCGGTGATCGAGGCACTGCGTCGGCTGGGTGCAGATCTGGAAAACTCCAGCGACGCGACGTCGCCGCCGTCGCCGGATCAGCTGAACGTGATGATCTACGGTGCGCCGAGCCGCATCCTCTACTCCGGGGTTCGGTACCGTCCCAATCTCCCGGTCACCCCGTATGACGTGGTGCTCGTGTCGGCGGAGTACGACGGCATCGCCGATATGCCGGACAACCTGTTCAACATCCTCGCGGTGCTCAACGCCGTCCAGGGCGCCAAGATGCTGCATGTGAACGCGGCGTTCAACACCGACTTCGCGAACAGTCCGATGCACTACAAGGTGGAGACGAACACCGCCGGCGGCACGGTCACCACGATCGTCATCCCCTACACCGATCCGATAGTGCCGCTGCTGCATCCGATGCTGGCGGCCGGCGCCGATCCGGCGCAGCTGGCCAAGCTGAGCGCGATCCTCAAGCCGATCATCGACTCCGGCTACAAGCGGAACGGCTTCTTCGAAAAGAAGAAGTGGACCGACGGTATCGTCGACCTTCCGCTGCCGGCGGCCGCGGCGTCGGCCGACGGCGTCCCGAGTGCGGCCACCACCCAGGCAACGGGCGAGTCGCTGGAGGTGCCGCCGCCTCAGACCGAGAGCGCCGGGAAGGACGCCGGCACCGTACCGCTCGACACGGGCGGGCAGCCAACGCTTCGTACCGACCAGTCGGTGTCCACGCTCGCGGTCGAACCCGACGAGGGGGAGCCCACCGACGACGTGGAATCCCAGCGTGCCACGGCGGAGATCGCCGAAGGCCGGCAATCCGAAGGTCGCGGCACCGGACCGATCGCCCGCACTGTCAAGCGGTGGAGCGAGCGTTTCACCGGACACACCGATGGTGTGAGCACCAAGCGGGGTTCAGCCGCCGTCGGGGCCCCCACGAGCAACGGCGCCGACACGGGATCGGCAGGCGGCTCGGCTTCCGTACCCGGATCGGGCTCCTCGGGTGGTTCCGACTCGTCGGGCGGCCCGGGCTCCTCGGGTGGCTCGGGCGCCTCGGCTGGCTCAGAAGGCTGAGCAAGGCGGTCGGACGAGTCGCGCGCCGCAACGGTCCGGAGTGGTGCCCTCGGTGAGATTCGAACTCACACTGTACGGGTTTTGAATCCGTTTCCTCTGCCAGTTGGGATACGAGGGCGTCGCACGTGTGTGCGGCCTCCCACCATAGAGGATGGCCCCGCACTCGCTCATCCGACCCGTTCCGTTCACAATGTTGTCCATGTCATCCGCTCCCGCGTCATCGCCTGACGCCGCCGCCACACCGCGCCGAGTCCTCGTCGCCGAGGACGAAGCCCTCATCCGGCTCGACCTGGCGGAGATGCTGCGCGAGGAGGGTTACGAGATCGTCGGTGAGGCCGGCGACGGGCAGGAAGCCGTCGAACTGGCCGAGTCGCTGCGTCCGGACCTGGTGATCATGGACGTCAAGATGCCCCGGCGCGACGGGATCGACGCGGCCTCTGAGATCGCGAGCAAACGGATCGCCCCGATTGTGATCCTGACCGCGTTCAGCCAGCGTGAACTGGTGGAGCGGGCACGCGATGCCGGCGCGATGGCGTATCTGGTCAAGCCGTTCAGCATCACCGATCTCATTCCCGCCATCGAGGTGGCGGTGAGCCGGTTCGGCGAGATCGCCGAGTTGGAGAAGGAAGTCGCCAACCTCTCCGACCGCTTGGAGACCCGAAAACTGGTCGAACGCGCGAAAGGTTTGCTGCAGGCCAAGCAGGGGATGACCGAACCCGAAGCGTTCAAGTGGATCCAACGTGCGGCGATGGACCGACGCACCACGATGAAGCGGGTGGCCGAGGTGGTCCTGGAAACCCTCGACCCACCCGCCGACACCCCGCCCGAGGCCGACAAATAGCGGCTGCAGGCGCCGTCTCCGGTTAAGACTGCGTTTCCGTGGCGGCCGTTCAGCCGGTTCACTCGGTTTATCGGCGCGACGCGTTTTCCAACAGCACGCACCGGGGCTGCCCGTTAGTTATGGTCGTCGGCGAAGCACCGCCGCAGCGTCGACGCATGTTGGTCGCCGGCCGGTCGGGGGTGTCGAGCAGAACACTGAACCGGAGGTGAGACGTGCGCGGTCGCGTGGCACGCAAGGCATTTGCTGTCGGTAGCGCGGGTCTGATTGTGCTGGCTTTGGCCGGTTGCAATCAGAGCACGCCCGAAGAAGAGGCGTCGCAGACGAACCTCAGCATCGTGGAGAAGGTCCAGATCGACGAGAGCGGCGCTGAGGTCGCCGCCGCCCAAGGTGCCACACCCGCCGATCCGGCGGGCGACGGCAACGCCACCTGTCCACCGGTGTCCATCGCCATGGCCGGCGCCCTCAACGGTCCCGACGCGGCGCTCGGCATCAACATCAAAAACGGTGTGCAGTTGGCCGTCGACAAGCACAACGAGGCGAACCCCGGGTGCCAGGTGCAGCTCATCCCGTTCGACACCGAGGGAGACCCGCAGAAGGCCACCGGTATCGCCCCGCAGATCGTCAACGATCAATACACCATCGGCCTTGTCGGGCCCGCCTTCTCCGGTGAAACCAAGGCCACCGGCGGCGTCTTCGATCAGGCAGGTCTGGTCGCGGTGACCGCGTCGGCGACCAACGTCGATCTGTCGAAGAACGGCTGGCGGACCTTCTTCCGGGGTCTGGCCAACGACGGGGTGCAGGGTCCGTCGGTTGCCAACTACCTGAAGAACACGCTCGGTCACCAAAAGGTGTGCGTCGTCGACGACAGCACCGACTACGGACTGGGGCTCGGCCAGGTGGTCCGCGAGACACTCGGTCCGGTCGCCGACTCCGGGTGCAACATCTCGGTCAAGAAGGGGGACAAGGACTTCTCGGCAGCCGTCACCCAGATCAAGGGTGCTGCACCCGATTCGGTGTTCTTCAGCGGCTACTACGCCGAAGCGGCGCCGTTCGTCCAGCAGCTCAAGGACGGCGGCTTCGAGGGCACCTTCGTCAGCGCCGACGGCACCAAGGACCCCGAATTCGTCAAGCAGGCCGGTGAGTCGGCCAAGGGCGCGGTGCTGTCGTGCCCGTGCGGACCGGCCACCGGTGAATTCGCCGAGGAGTACCGGGCGAAGTTCAACCAGGAGCCCGGCACGTACAGCACGGAGGGCTATGACCTGGGCACCATCCTGCTCAAGGGCATCGACTCAGGTGCGATCACCCGGCCTGCGCTGCTCGACTTCGTGCGCAACTACCAGGGTCAAGGTGTGGCGCGCGAGTACCAGTGGACACCCGAGGGCGAGTTGACCACGACGCTCATCTGGATCTACGACGTCCAGTAGACGCTGACGCGAGGCGCGTCCGACCATCGGTTCGGGCGCGCCTCGTCGTTGTCGCACAAACCTTTCGGTCACCGGGGAGGAGCCCGCCGCCGGATGAACCTGGCTGCAAACATCAATTTCAACGTCGGAGCGTTGGTCGACAGCTTCTGGCAGTTGACGATCGACGGTCTGTCGTGGGGCGCGATCTACGCGCTGGTCGCGGTCGGTTACACCCTGGTGTTCGGTGTACTTCGGTTGATCAACTTCGCGCACTCCGAGATCTTCATGCTGGGGATGTTCGGTGCCTATTTCGCGCTGGACGTCATCCTGGGTTTCACCCCCAGCGGCAACGCCTACAACAAAGGCGTCGCGCTGACCATCCTGTACCTGGGCATCGCGATGCTGTTCGCGATGCTGGTTTCCGGGAGCGCGGCGGTCGGCCTGGAGTTCATCGCATACCGGCCGTTGCGTAAACGCAATGCGCGGGCCTTGACCTTCCTGATCACCGCGATCGGCATGTCTTTCGTGCTGCAGCAGTTCGTGCTGTTCATCCTGCCGAAGTTGATACCCGGCTACGGAGGGCCCAACGCGCAACAACCCATTGTGCTGGTGCAGCCCAGGACCCAGTTCGAGTTCCTCGGGGTGGCCGTCTCGAATGTCACCATCGTCATCATCACCGCCGCCCTGGTGCTCGCCGTGCTCACCGACACCGCGATCAACCGCACCAAGTTCGGCCGCGGCATACGTGCCGTCGCACAGGATCCGACGACCGCGACGCTGATGGGTGTCTCCCGCGAGCGCATCATCATGACGACGTTCCTCATCGGGGGTCTGCTCGCCGGCGCGGCCGCGCTGCTGTACACCCTGAAGGTGCCGCAGGGGATCATCTATTCGGGGGGATTCCTGTTGGGTATCAAGGCATTCTCGGCGGCGGTGCTCGGCGGCATCGGCAATCTGCGCGGTGCCCTGCTCGGGGGTCTGCTGCTGGGTGTCATGGAGAACTACGGGCAGGCGGTGTTCGGCACCCAGTGGCGCGACGTCGTCGCCTTCGCCCTGCTGGTGCTGGTGCTGCTGGTCCGTCCGACCGGGATACTCGGCGAGAGCCTCGGGAAGGCACGGGTATGACGCGAGTGATGGACTGGTGGGACGGTCTCACCCGGCCCCAGAAGTGGGTTTTCGGCGTCGTCCTGTTCACGGGCATCGCCTTGTCCCCGCTGTTCACGCCGGCGTTCCTTGACACCCCGGGCATCAGCTTCGGCGGCACCATGGCGCAATTCGCGATGGTGGCGATCATCGCGATCGGGCTCAACGTCGTCGTCGGGCAGGCCGGCTTGCTCGATCTGGGTTACGTCGGGTTCTACGCGGTGGGCGCCTACACCGTTGCTCTGCTCACCAGCCCCGAGAGTCCCTGGAACCAGATGAGCCCGAAGGGAATCCTGACCACGCCGTGGGCGTGGCTGGCATGTGTGCCGCTGGCGATGGCCGTCACCGCGCTGAGCGGACTGATCCTGGGCACCCCGACGCTGCGGCTGCGCGGCGACTACCTCGCGATCGTCACGCTCGGGTTCGGCGAGATCATCCGGCTGATGGCCGACAATCTCGCTGATGTCACCAACGGGCCGCGCGGACTCAACGAAGTCGCGTTCCCGCACTTCCGCGAGGACGAACGACACCCCGAAGGGGTGTTCTCCGTAGCGAATTCGAGTGGTGACGCGAATTACGGCACCTGGTGGTTCTGGCTCGGGCTGGTTCTGATCGTGGGCATCCTGCTACTTGTCGGCAATTTGGAACGCAGCCGGGTCGGACGCGCCTGGATCGCGGTCCGCGAGGACGAGGACGCCGCGGAAGTCATGGGCGTCAACGCTTTCAAGTTCAAGCTGTGGGCGTTCACCATCGGCGCGGCGATCGGCGGATTGTCGGGCGCGCTGTACGCCGGGCAGGTGCAGTACGTTGCGCCGCCGACGTTCAACATCATCAACTCGATGCTGTTCCTGTGTGCGGTGGTGTTGGGCGGACAGGGCAACAAACTCGGAGTCATCCTCGGCGCGTTCATCATCGTCTACCTGCCCAATCGCCTGCTCGGAGTCCACTTCCTGGGTATCGACATGGGCAATCTGAAGTACCTTTTCTTCGGGTTGGCGCTGGTGGTATTGATGATCTTCCGGCCGCAGGGCTTGTTCCCGGCGCGTCAACATCTGCTCACCTACGCCAGGGCCGCACGCAAGCTGCTACGCGCACAGCCCACCGACACGGAGCCGGCCAAATGACCGCGCCTGACCACGGCGCCGGCCCCGAGGCGGACAGTGTCTTCGAGGAGAGTGTCTTCGAGGAGAATGTCGCCGAGCTCGCCGGGGTGCATCGTGAGATCGAGGCCGCCGAAGGCGAAGTTCTGCTGCAGACCACGGATCTGACCGTCAAGTTCGGCGGTCTGACGGCATTGGACGCGGTCACCTTCAACATCCGCCGAGGCGAGATCCTCGGCCTGATCGGCCCCAACGGTGCCGGCAAGACCACCTGCTTCAACGCGATCACCGGCGTCTACCGGCCCACCTCCGGGTCGGTCACCTTCGACGGATCCACCATCGGACGGATCAAGCGTCACCAGATCACCCGGCTCGGGATCGCTCGCACATTCCAGAACATCCGGCTTTTCGGCGAGATGACAGCGCTGGAGAACGTGATGGTGGGTACCGACGCCCGGCACCGGACGTCGGTGCCCGGTGCGTTGATCCGGTCGCCCCGGCACCGTCGCGAAGAGCGTTCCGCGATCGAGCGGGCCGCTGCGTTGCTGCACTTCGTCGGGATCGCGCATCGCGGTGAGGAGAAGGCGAAGAACCTGTCCTATGGTGACCAGCGCCGACTGGAGATCGCCCGGGCGCTGGCCACCGAACCCAAGCTGCTGTGCCTCGACGAGCCCGCCGCCGGCTTCAACCCGAGCGAGAAGTCGGCGTTGATCGACCTCATCCGCAAGATCCGCGACGACGGCTACACGGTGCTGCTGATCGAACACGACATGCGCCTGGTGATGGGTGTGACCGACCGCATCGTGGTGCTGGAATTCGGCCGTAAGATCGCAGACGGCCTGCCCGCCGAGATCCGCGAGGACCCGAAGGTCATCGCCGCCTACCTGGGAGTGCCCGACGATGAGCTCACCTGATCCCCGTCCGGTGCTGCTGGAGGTGCGCGACATCGTCGTGCATTACGGCCGGATCAGGGCCCTGCACTCGGTGTCGTTGACGGTGCACGCCGGTGAGCTGGTCACTCTGCTGGGCTCCAACGGCGCGGGTAAGACCACGATGATGCGCGCGATTTCGGGTCTGCTGCCGCTGACGTCGGGCTCGGTGTGGTTCGACGGACAGGACATCAGCCGGGTCAAGGCGCACCGCCGGGTGACCGACGGGCTGATCCAGGCGCCGGAGGGTCGCGGCGTGTTTCCCGGTATGACGATCGTCGAGAACCTCGAAATGGGCTGCTATGGGCGCAAATTCGCGTCCAAGGCGGAACATCAGGAACGCCTGGACTGGGTCCTGGAGACTTTTCCGCGACTGGCCGAACGTCGAAATCAGCTCGGCGGAACGCTTTCCGGTGGGGAGCAGCAGATGTTGGCCATCGGGCGTGCACTGATGGCGCGGCCCAAGGTGCTGTTGCTCGATGAACCCTCGATGGGGCTGGCACCGATGGTCATCTCGCAGATCTTCAAGATCATCGCGGAGATCAACGCGACCGGCACCACGGTGCTGTTGGTCGAGCAGAACGCGCAGCAGGCGTTGAGCCGGTCGGACCGGGCCTACATCCTGGAGACCGGCGAGGTCACCCGGACCGGCGATGCCCGAGAGCTGCTGGCGGACGACAGCATCCGCGCGGCTTACCTCGGCGTCGCCTGACCCCGGCGCTCCCCGGCTTTCCCCGGCGCGAGCGTGCGTGTCTGCGGGCGACATGCCGGTGAAAATCCCTATTTTCCGCACGCTCACGGCGGTGTCAGCCGATGCGGAACCGTTTGAGTCGAGCGGTCGCGCCGCCGGTCAACGTGACGTCGCTGCGCGGCACCCCGAAGTGGTCGGCGAGCACCCGGATCACCGCGGCGTTGGCCTTTCCCTCGATTGCGCGCTCTCGGACGTACACGGTCAGCACGCCGTCGGGTCCGGTTTCCACCAGCGGACCCTTGCTGCTGCCCGGTTTGACCCGCACCGAGATCACCTCAGCCATGGCTCCATTGAGCCGTGAGCGTGCGTGTTGTCGGGGGTTTCCGCGGCGTGTTGGCTGCAGACACGCACGCTCGCGGAGGCTCGCGGTGGGGGGTGGGGGGTGGGGTTGCTTTAGCGGGTGATGATGACTGAGGAGCCGTGGCCGAAGAGGCCTTGGTTGGCGGTGATGCCGACGGTGGCGCCGTCGACCTGGCGGCCGGTGGCTTGGCCTTTGAGTTGCCAGGTGAGTTCGCAGACCTGGGCGATGGCTTGGGCGGGGATCGCTTCGCCGAAGCTGGCCAACCCGCCGGAGGGGTTGACCGGGATGCGGCCGCCGATGGTGGTGGCTCCGCTGCGGAGCAGATGTTCGGCTTCACCCTTGGCGCATAGGCCGAGGTGTTCGTACCAGTCGAGTTCCAGGGCGGTGGACAGGTCGTAGACCTCGGCCAGCGACAGGTCTTCGGGGCCGATGCCGGCTTCGGCATAAGCGGCGTCGAGGATCTGGTCTTTGAACACCCGGGTGGGGGCGGGGACCACGGCGGTGGAGTCGGTGGCGATGTCGGGCAGTTCGGGCAGATGCTGCGGGTATTGCGGGGTTTGCAGGCTGATCGCGCGCACCGAGGGCACTCCCTGGACCGAACCCAGGTGTTTCTCGGCGAACGCTTTGCTCGCCACGATCACTGCGGCGGCGCCGTCGGAGGTGGCGCAGATGTCGAGCAGCCGCAACGGGTCCGATACGACCGGGGAGGCCAGCACGTCGGCGACGGTGGCTTCTTTGCGGTAGCGGGCGTTGGGGTTGTCCAGGCCGTGGCGGGCGTTTTTGACCTTCACGGTGGCGAAGTCTTCGACGGTGGCGCCGTAGAGGTCCATGCGCCGGCGGGCCAGCATCGCGAAGTAGACGGTGTTGGTTGCGCCGATGAGGTGGAAGCGCTGCCAGTCGGGATCGCTCTTGCGTTCGCCGCCGACGGGGGCGAAGAAGCCTTTGGGGGTGGTGTCGGCGCCGATGACCAGGGCGACGTCGCACAGGCCGGCCAGGATGTGGGCGCGGGCGCTCTGCAGGGCCTGGGAGCCGGAGGCGCAGGCGGCGTAGCTGGAGGTGATCGGGATGCCGTTCCAGCCCAGTTTCTGGGCGAACGTCGCGCCGGCGACGAAGCCGGGGTAGCCGTTGCGGATGGTGTCTGCGCCGGCGACGAGTTGGATCCGGCGCCAGTCCAGGCCGGCTTCGGCCAGGGCGGCGCGGGCGGCCACGACGCCGTATTCGGTGAAGTCGCGTCCCCATTTGCCCCAGGGGTGCATACCGGCACCGAGGATGTAGACCGGTTCCGGCGGGCTGGAGCGCAGCGACTCGGGGGATGTGGCAGGGCTCATGAGGGGATCCTCCAGGCGTGGACGATGCGCTCGACGCCGTCGTCGTCGACATACAGCGGCATGGTGGTCAGTTCCATCTCCATGCCGACCTCCAGATCGGCGGCCAGGGTGCCCTCGACGACCTTGCCGAGCACGATCAGGCCTTCGGCGGCGAGTTCGACCGCGGCCACGGCGAACGGCTCGAACGGATCCGGTGACGGGTAGGGAGGTGGCGGGGCGTACCGGTTTTCGGTGTAGCTCCACAGCCGGCCGCGCCGAGACAGCGGCACCTGGGCCAGCTCGTCGCCGTCACAGCCCGGGTTGGGACAGTTGTCGGCCCGGGGCGGGAACACGAAGGTCCCGCACCGGTGACACTTACCGCCGATCAAATACGGATCGCCCGACCCGTCCATGGCGAACCACCCGTCGATCGCAGGCTGCGTGGAAGCTGACACGCGGTCAGCGTACCGAGTTCAGGGCGCAAAGTTGAAACGTGTTCCAGTTTTGTTCCGGTGAGCGGGGTGAGCGGTCAGTGCCGGACGGTCTCGAGCAGGATTGCGAGAAGCTCCTCGGGACAGTCGCGCATCAGGTTGTGCTTGCCGTCGAGTTCACGGCAGATCCAGGTGGGGTCGTCGCGCACCCGGTCGTAGGACGGCTGCAACGGCGACTGTCCGGGCCAGTCCCGCGCGTAGACGAACACTCGGCGGCGGAATCGGCTGAGGTCACCGGCCAGTCGCAGCGGCTGCAGCAGGGTCGCCAGCGGATGCGACGTCGCCCGCGGGTCGAAGAACGGCAACGGCGGCACTCCGAACCCGCTGTCGTCGACCCGGACGTACCAGGCGCGCTCGTCGTCGTCGACCAGATCCCAGCAGCGTTCGCCGGCGCGCGGCACCACCGCGTCGATGAACACCAGTGAGTTCACCTGATCGGGGATCCGGTCGGCGACACCGGTGATCACCATGCCGCCGTAGCTGTGCCCGACGAGGACGAGATCCGCGCCGGCGGCGGTGTCGGCGCTGATCGCGGCGAGCACGTCGGTGAGGTGGGTGTCCAGGTTGACTGCGCCGGGCAGCAGGTGGGACCGCTCGGCCACGCCGGTCAGGGTGAGCGCCAGCACGTGGTGGCCCTGCGCGCGCAGCGAGGCCGCGAGACCGTCGAAACACCATGCGCCGTGGCACATCCCCGGGACCAACACATATGTGCTCATGCCGTTCACGCTGCCCGCGTCCGACGTATAAGTCCAATAGATCTTTGTTGCTGAATCTATAATTAGCGGTTATGGAGCTTCGCCAGCTGGAGTACTTGGTCGCGGTGGTCGAAGAGGGCAGCTTCACCGGGGGGGCCCAGCGCGAACACGTGGCGCAGCCGGCCGTCAGCGCACAGATCCGCCGGTTGGAACACCTGGTCGGCCAGCCCCTGCTGCTCCGCACCAGCCGGGAGGTGCGGCTGACCCAGGCCGGGGCGGCGTTGCTGCCCCACGCGCGGACGGCGCTGGCCGCGGTCCGGGCCGCACAGGCGGCGGTCGACGACGTCGCCGACCTGGTGCGCGGCACCCTCGCCGTCGGCACGGTGACGCTGCACCCGGTCGACGTGGCACGGCTGATCGCCGACTTTCACACCGAGCATCCCGGCGTCGAGATCACCCTGAGCACCGACAACTCCGATGCGCTGCTGGCCGGGTTGGCCGATGGCAGGCTCGATGCCGCCATCGTGTCGATCGGTGTCGAGGAGGAACCGCCGGGGCTCGATTACCAGGTGATCACCGACGAACCGCTGGCTGCGGCGGTGGCCCCCGAGCACCCGCTGAGGCACCGGAAAACTCTGACGCTGCAACAGCTTTGCGACTTCAGGTTGATCTCGCTGCCGCGCGGCACCGGCCTGAGGTCACGACTCGACCAGGCGTGCGCCGACGCGGGGCTGCGGCCGCGGATCGCGTTCGAGGCCACCAGCCCGCAGGAGCTGGTGCAGCTGGCCCGGCATGGTCTGGGGGTCGCGCTGGTCCCGCAGTCGATGGTGGCCGGCGGCGGGCTGCACGAGGTGCGGATCACACCGCGGCTGCGGGGCCGGTTGGTGTGGGCCTGGCGCGCCGACGCCGCCAATCCGGCAGCTCGCCTGCTGAACCTGCGGGCCCGCGCCGTGATTGCGGCGACGGCCGCGCCGGCTGTCACACCGGGTGCCTAGAGTGATCTGGGTGAGCCCCGCCAAGACTGCATCGGAGACCAAGGCCGCCGGCGCGGCTGCCGGCGACAAACCCACCCTGATGCTCCTGGACGGCAACTCGCTGGCCTTCCGCGCCTTTTACGCACTGCCGGCCGAGAATTTCAAGACCCAGGGTGGGCTGACCACCAACGCCGTCTACGGCTTCACCGCGATGCTGATCAACCTGCTGCGCGATGAACAGCCCAGCCACATCGCGGCCGCCTTCGACGTCTCGCGGCAGACGTTCCGGCTGGAGAAGTACCCCGAATACAAGGCGGGCCGGTCGGCCACTCCCGACGAGTTCCGCGGCCAGATCGACATCACCAAAGAAGTGCTCGGGGCCCTCGGTATCACCGTGCTCGCCGAGCCCGGATACGAGGCCGACGATGTCATCGCGACGCTCGCCACACAGGCCAGGGACGAGGGCTACCGGGTGCTGGTGGTGACCGGGGACCGCGACTCGCTGCAGCTGGTCAGCGACGACGTCACGGTGCTCTACCCGCGCAAGGGCGTCAGTGAGCTGACCCGATTCACTCCCGATGCGGTGCTGGAGAAGTACGGTCTGACCCCCGCCCAGTACCCGGACTTCGCGGCGCTTCGTGGCGACCCGAGCGACAACCTGCCGGGCATACCGGGGGTGGGGGAGAAGACCGCGACCAAGTGGATCGCCGAATACGGTTCACTGCAGTCGCTGGTCGACAACGTCGACAAGGTCAAGGGCAAGGTGGGCGATGCGCTGCGCGCCCACCTGTCTAGCGTGGCGCTCAATCGCGAGCTCACCGACCTGGTCAAGGATGTTCCGTTGGCGCAGACCCCGGACACGCTGCGCATGCAGCCGTGGGACCGCGACCACATCCATCGTCTCTTCGACGACCTCGAATTCCGGGTGTTGCGCGACCGGCTGTTCGACACCCTGGCCTCCGCCGACCCGGAGGTGGAGGACGGGTTCGAGGTTCGCGGCGAGGCGCTGGAGGCGGGAACACTGGCCGGGTGGCTGGCCGAACACAGCCACGGGCAGCGGTTCGGCCTCGCCGTGGTCGGCAACCATCTCGCATTCGACAGCGATGCCACCGCACTGGCGCTGGTCGCGCCCGACGGCGACGGCCGGTACATCGATACCACGAGTCTGGATCCGGCCGACGAAGCGGCGCTGGCCGCGTGGCTGGCCGATCCGGGGGTTCCGAAGGCGCTGCACGAGGCCAAGCTCGCGATGCACGATCTGCAGGGCAGAGGATGGACGCTGGCAGGCGTCACCTCCGACACCGCGCTGGCGGCCTACCTGGTCCGGCCCGGGCAACGCAGCTTCGCTCTCGACGACCTCTCGCTGCGGTACCTGAAACGCGAGTTGCGTGCGGATAACCCTGAGCAGCAACAGCTTTCGCTGCTCGATGACAGTGACGGCGTCGACAATCAGGCGGTGCAGACCCTGCTGTTGCGGGCCAGCGCGGTCACCGATCTCGCCGACGCGCTCGACGAGGAACTGGCCCGGATCGACTCCTCGGCGCTGCTGGGCACCATGGAGCTGCCGGTGCAGCGGGTGCTGGCCGATCTGGAGACGGTCGGGATCGCGGTCGATCTGCAGATGCTCTCGGAACTGCAGAGCGAGTTCGCCGGACATATCCGGGACGCCGCCGAGGCGGCCTACGCGGTCATCGGCAAGCAGATCAATCTCGGTTCACCCAAGCAGCTGCAGGTGGTGCTGTTCGACGAGCTGGAGATGCCGAAGACCAAGCGCACCAAGACCGGTTACACCACCGACGCGGACGCGCTGCAGTCGCTGTTCGACAAGACCGGGCACCCCTTTCTGCAGCACCTGCTGGCGCACCGGGACGCGACTCGGTTGAAGGTCACGGTCGATGGCCTGCTCAACGCGGTCGGATCCGACGGCAGGATCCACACCACCTTCAACCAGACGATCGCGGCGACCGGCCGGCTGTCATCGACGGAACCCAACCTGCAGAACATCCCGATCCGCACCGAGGCCGGGCGCCGCATCCGCGACGCGTTCGTGGTGGGTGGGGGCTATGCGGAGTTGATGACGGCCGACTACAGCCAGATCGAGATGCGGATCATGGCGCACCTGTCTCAGGACGAGGGCCTCATCGAGGCGTTCAACACCGGTGAGGATCTGCACTCGTTCGTCGCCTCCCGCGCATTCTCGGTACCGATCGAGGAGGTCACCGCCGACCTGCGGCGCCGGGTGAAAGCCATGTCGTACGGGCTTGCGTACGGGCTGAGCGCCTACGGACTGTCCCAGCAGCTCAAGATCTCCACCGAGGAGGCCAAAGAGCAGATGGAGCAGTACTTCGCGCGGTTCGGCGGCGTCCGGGACTACCTGCGTGATGTGGTCGACCAAGCCCGCAAAGACGGTTACACGTCGACGGTGTTCGGCCGGCGGCGTTACCTTCCGGAACTGGACAGCAGCAACCGCCAGGTCCGTGAGGCGGCTGAACGGGCCGCGCTCAACGCGCCGATCCAGGGCAGTGCCGCCGACATCATCAAGGTCGCGATGATCAACGTCGACCAGGCCATCAAGGACGCCGGACTGTCATCGCGGATGCTGCTGCAAGTGCACGACGAACTTCTGTTCGAGGTCGCCGACGGAGAGCGTGACGCGCTGGACGCCCTGGTTCGCGAGCACATGGGCAGCGCCTACCGGCTCGACGTGCCGCTGGAGGTCTCGGTGGGATACGGCCGCAGTTGGGACGGTGCTGCGCACTGACGTGCGCGCGCACGAGATGGCGGACACGGCACCGTTTCAGTTCCTGGCGCGGCTGGGCGTCGCCATGGCCGGCGCCAACTATCCGGTGACGTTCATCCGAGCGATGCTGGCGCGCGCCAGCTCGGCGTACGGTATGCGGGCCGAGGTCATCGCGCTCCCCAACAACGTGCAGATCCTGGGACCGTCCGGCGCCACCGGAACGCCGGTGACGTCGGCAAGCCTGACCGCGAGCCTGCGGTTCGATCAGACGTTCCCGCTGGCCAGGCTGGTCTCCGACGCGATGAACGGTCGAGTCTCACCGGCGCGCGGCGAAGCACTGCTCGACGGCATCCTGTTGGCTCGCCGTCCGTACCCTGCCTGGGTCACGGTGCTGGGCTATGGCGTGTTCAGCACGGGCCTGGCGCTGGTCATGGAGCCCACGGCGGTCAACCTGGCCGCGGCCGCGGTACTCGGACTGTTGGTCGGTTCGCTGTTGACCGTCAGCGAGCGGATACCGCTGTTCGGACAGCTCGCGCCGGTCCTCAGCGCGGTCCTGGTGGCCGCGCTGTGCATCGTCGGTGCGCAGTATCTGGAGCTCGACCACGTCGGTCTGCGCGCGCTCATCCCGCCGTTGGCGGTATTCCTGCCCGGGGTGGCGATCACCATCTCGGTGATCGAGCTGACCGCCAACGACCTGGTCTCGGGCGCCAGCAGACTCATCGCCGGGTTCATCCAGCTCGCTCAGCTGGCCTTCGGCATCCTCATCGCCGGCCACCTGCTCGGGCTGGAAGAAGGCCAACTCACCGCGGACGCCGTCAACAAGCTCGGTCCCTGGGCCCCGTGGCTGGGTGTCGGCGTCTACGTCGTCGGGGTCATGCTCTTCCTCGCTCCGCCGCTGACCTTCCTGCCTTGGCTGGCGCTGATGTCCTATATCGCCTACGCCGCTCAGTACCTGGGCGACCTGCTCCTGGGCAGTTACACCAGCGGCTTCTTCGGCGCATTGGCGCTGACGCTGTCGGCGTTGCTGGTCGGCCGTCTACCCCAGGCGCCTCCGGCGATCGCGATGGTGCTGCCGGGCTTCTGGCTGTTGGTGCCCGGCTCGCTCGGGCTGATCGGCGTCGCCGAGCTCTTCGGGGCGGACGGCGACTCCGCGTTGGGGGCCACGTTGATCTCGTTGATCTCGATCGCCCTCGGGGTGCAGGCGGGCGTGGTGATCTGGCAGCTGGCGCGACCGCGCCGGCGAACGGATCCGCCCGGTCACGCCGGGCGCTGACCGTACGGTCGGGACACCGCCGCGTGGTAGCCGGACATGTGATGCAGTGCCGGTGATTGCGCACGCGCGGCGTGCACGGCATAGGTGTCCTCGTGGAGCAGAGCCAGCACCCGCTGGTCGCCGAAGCCGCGGTCGATACGGTCGCGGACGAAGGCGAGTTCGGTGACCCGCAGCGCGAACTGTCGCACCGAATCGCCCGCCTGCCGGCCGCCGATGCGGGTGGCCTCGGCGATCGCCGCCTTCCTGGTCCGCAGCGAACCAAGCCACGTCGCTTCGTTCGGGGTGATGAGGCCCGCGGCGACCATGCCCGGCAGCTTCTGCGCGACGATGTGTTGTTCGCGGCGCCGGCTGTTGACCGCCAGCGTGATGGCCAAGCCGAAGATCGGCATCATCCAGAACACATAGGTGCCGAAGTAGGCGCCTGCACCCAGCAGCGACGACCCGTTCCACATCGCGTGCAACAGCACCGCAGCCAGGTAGCCGAGCAACAGACAACCGGCCTTGGCAATCACGCCGCGCCTGTGCAGCGCGAACCACACCCCCAGCGCGAACATCGTGGTGAACAGCGAATGCGCGAACGGACCCATGATCAGGCGCAACGCCGCGGTGAACAGCGAATCCGCCAACGATTCGCCGTTGGCGATGTACAGGATGTCCTCCAGCCAGGCGAACCCGGCACCGACCAGCCCCGCATAGACCAGGCAGTCGGTCAGCGAGTTCATCTCGTTACGCCGGGCGCCGGTCATCATCAACAGCAGGAACAGGCCCTTGGCGGCCTCCTCGGTCACCGGTGCGGCGATCACCAGCGTGAACGCACTCACTCCGGTGGCAGCGGGATCGACGGACGGGTTGAGCCACGCGTCGAGGAAGATCTGCAGCACCGCCGAGATCACGACGGCCACCGAGGTACCCCAGATGAAGGCGAAGATCAGCAATCGCGGCGGCTCCGGCTGCCACCGGTCGAGCCAGAGATAGGCCAACACCACCACAGCCATCGCGACGCTGGACAACACGAAGCCGACCGCGGTGCCGACGGGATTGGCGAGCGTGAGCAGGATGACGATCAGCCCCGCCAGCGTGCCCAACGCGATGAGCAGGCCCAACGGCGCGCCGACCGTGCGGACGCGGCGCACGAACGGGAGGCCGAACGCGGGACCATGGCGGCCTTGATGGGGGAAATGGTGAGGGGGCGGGTGCTGCGGTCCAGGCACGCCGGAATACGACACGTCAGCAGGTTAGCCCGTCGGGTGGAGGCGGGTTTGTCCTGCATGGACCATGTCGAGTAACCTCGGTACGTACCTGTGTGTGCGCTCGATCGCAGGTGCACCGAGTTCCAATCAAGAAAACATCTCAGTCAACACAACATGTCCCTACGATCACACCTGTCCGGAGCAACCCACCACATGCCAAGTCCCTCCGTCACGTCCCCGCAAGTTGCCGTCAATGACATCGGCTCCGCGGAGGATTTCCTCGCCGCCATCGACAAGACCATCAAGTACTTCAACGATGGCGACATCGTCGAAGGGACCATCGTCAAGGTGGACCGCGACGAGGTTCTGCTCGATATCGGCTACAAGACCGAAGGGGTCATCCCTTCCCGCGAATTGTCCATCAAACACGACGTCGACCCCAATGAGGTCGTTTCCGTGGGCGATGAGGTCGAAGCCCTGGTCCTCACCAAGGAGGACAAGGAAGGCCGCCTGATCCTGTCCAAGAAGCGCGCTCAGTACGAACGCGCCTGGGGCACCATCGAAGAGCTCAAGGAAAAGGACGAGGCCGTCAAGGGCACTGTCATCGAGGTCGTCAAGGGCGGCCTGATCCTCGACATCGGTCTGCGCGGCTTCCTGCCCGCCTCCCTGGTCGAGATGCGTCGCGTCCGCGATCTGCAGCCGTACATCGGCAAGGAGATCGAGGCCAAGATCATCGAGCTCGACAAGAACCGCAACAACGTGGTGCTCAGCCGCCGCGCCTGGCTGGAGCAGACCCAGTCCGAGGTGCGCAGCGAGTTCCTCAACCAGCTCACCAAGGGCGCAATCCGCAAGGGTGTGGTGTCCTCGATCGTCAACTTCGGTGCGTTCGTCGATCTCGGCGGCGTCGACGGTCTGGTGCACGTCTCCGAACTGTCCTGGAAGCACATCGACCATCCGTCCGAGGTGGTTCAGGTGGGCGACGAGGTTACCGTCGAGGTGCTCGACGTCGACATGGATCGCGAGCGGGTTTCGTTGTCGCTCAAGGCCACTCAGGAAGATCCGTGGCGCCACTTCGCCCGCACCCACGCGATCGGGCAGATCGTGCCGGGCAAGGTCACCAAGCTGGTGCCGTTCGGCGCGTTCGTGCGCGTCGAAGAGGGTATCGAGGGTCTGGTGCACATCTCGGAGCTCTCCGAGCGCCACGTGGAGGTCCCGGACCAGGTGGTCCAGGTCGGCGACGACGCGATGGTCAAGGTCATCGACATCGACCTGGAGCGCCGCCGGATCTCGCTGAGCCTCAAGCAGGCCAACGAGGACTACTCCGACGAGTTCGAGGCCTGGAAGTACGGCATGGCCGACAGCTACGACGACCAGGGCAACTACATCTTCCCCGAGGGCTTCGACGCCGAGACCAACGAATGGCTCGAAGGCTTCGAGAAGCAGCGTGACGAGTGGGAGGCCCGCTACGCCGAGGCCGAGCGCCGGCACAAGATGCACACCGCGCAGATGGAGAAGTTCGCCGCTGCCGAGGCCGAAGAGGCGGCGCGTCCGGCGTCTTCGTCGAACGGCACGTCGCGGTCCGACGAATCCGCCGGCGGATCTCTCGCCAGCGACGCGCAGCTCGCCGCGCTGCGCGAGAAGCTCGCGGGCAACGCCTAGCTAGTACCGATCGAAGGCCCCGGCTCCCCGTGAGCCGGGGCCTTCGTCGTCGGCGCGGGCTGACACACTGGTGCGGTGCTGCGAATCGGATTGACCGGCGGGATCGGGGCGGGCAAGTCGACGGTGTCGGCGACCTTCAGCGAGCTCGGCGCGATCGTCGTCGACGGTGACGTCATCGCCCGTGAGGTCGTCGAACCGGGGACACCCGGGTTGGCCCGGCTCGTCGAGGCTTTCGGCGAGGACATCCTGCTGCCCGACGGCGCGCTGAACCGGCCCGCCTTGGCCTCCATCGCCTTCGGTGACGACACCAAACGGGCCACTCTGAACGGCATCGTGCATCCGCTCGTCGCGCACCGTCGTTCGGAGCTGATCGCGGCTGCCCACGAGGATGCGGTGATCGTCGAGGACATCCCGCTGCTCGTCGAGTCGCAGATGGCCCCGCTGTTCCCGCTGGTGATCATCGTGCATGCCGATGCTGAACTCAGGGTCGAGCGGCTGATCGAGTACCGCGGTTTCAGCGAGGAGGACGCCCGGGCCCGTATCGCGGCGCAGGCCACCGAGGAGCAGCGGCGCGCGGTCGCCGATGTCTGGCTGGACAATTCCGGCAGCTCCGCCGCGCTGGTGCAATCGGCTCGGGCTTTGTGGCAGGACCGGATCCGGCCGTTCGCGCACAATCTGCAGACCGGCACCCCGGCGCGGGCCGAGCCGCGCCTGGTTTCCGCCGATCCGCGGTGGCCGGCCGAGGCGCAGCGCATCCTGGCCCGCCTGCGCACGACCTGCGGTCACCACGCATCCCGGGTCGACCACATCGGCTCCACCGCAGTGCCCGGGCTCGACTCCAAGGACGTCATCGACATCCAGGTCACCGTCTCCTCGCTTGCTGTCGCCGACGACCTGGCCGACGGACTGCGGGCTGCCGGCTACGTCCGGACCGCGACCACCGAGGACATCGGCAAGCCGGACGCGCGCAGTAGTGTCGCCGGCTTCGACCACACCTCCGACGCTGCATTGTGGGGCAAGCGACTGTTCTGCTCGGCGGATCCGGGGCGGCCGACGCACGTGCACGTGCGGGTTGACGGATGGCCCGGCCAACAGTTCGCGCTGCTGTTTGTCGACTGGCTGACGGCGAACCCGGCGGTGCGCGCCGAGTATCTCGACCTCAAACGGCGGGTGTGTGCGCAAGGCCACCCGGGTACCGGCGCTTACGCAGAGGCCAAGGAGCCCTGGTTCCTCGACGCGTACCGCCGGGCTTGGCAGTGGGCCGAGGCCACCGACTGGAGTCCCTAGGCCTGCGGCGTCTGCTGGCCGGCGGGCTCGCCCGCGGGTTGGTCGGCGGGCTCGCCAGGGGGTGGCACAGGCGTGTCGGACGGGGTGGCCCCGTCGAGCGGAAGGTTCAGCGGTGCTCCGCACTGCAGAACCCCGTACAGCGGGTCGTCCTTGGGTCTGAACAGGCGCGGTGCGATGAACTGATCGGCCTTGGCGACGATCTTGTCGTCGACCAGGATCTCGCAGTGCAGATTCGATCCGTACGGCCACTCGATCGAGAGCTCCATGCCGGCCTTGGCCGGGTCGTCGAGGACGGCATTGATCTCGAAGGTCTGACCGGGCAGCAGCGACGGCTGAGCGCTGTTGACGTTCTGATCGTCCATCTTGTACGCGACCACCGCTCCGCGCGAGGTACCGTCGGCCCGGGCCCGGTAGACGACGTTGTGCAGCAACTGGTCTTGACCGGGGGCGGGCGCGGCTGTGGTGGGCTCGGCCGCGGGGTCCTCGGGTTGGGCCGAGGCGACAGGAAGCGACAGCACGGCGGCCGCTATCGCGACGACGGCGGCCGTGGCCGCGTTCCGCGTGCGCATGGCGGGAACCATGTGACGAGAGATTACCGTCCGGATTTGTCCGGTCAAAAACACCGTCGTTGCCATCAGAATCAAGATCGATCGACCCGGCCACGCCGTTACGGCACGGGCGGGGCCGGCCTCCGTCCCGGTGCCCCGCGCCAGGTCAGGGAAATCCCGTGACCGGCCAGCCAGTGGTCCAGGTCGTAGTCGTGGCCGGCCAGCCCGTCGACGGCTGCGACTGCGGTTTCGATCGCCCGTCCGCCCGCCTCGGCGCTGACCAGCCCCTCGGCGATGGCGGCGGTCAGCTCGTCGACGTCGGTCACGCGAACGTCGCGGCCGGTGCGCAGCACCAGGTCCAGGTAGTGGTCGACGCCCTCCCAGCGGGTCGGGCCGGGCGTGTACTCACCGACGTCGAGGTAGAAGTCCTGGTCGCGTTCGTGGCCCGGGTTGAAGTGGAACACGGTGATCCGTAGACCGAGACCGGGGACCAACCAGGACTCGAGGTAGTGGAACTGGGCCCGACCGGGTGTCGGTCGCGCCATATAGAGCCCCCACGGCAGGACGGTGTACACGTCCACCGCCCGCACGATGCCCTTCGGGTCGGTGTTCGTGCGGGCGGTGAGGTCGAAGATCTCGTGCTTGGGCGGATGGATGCCGATCAGGATAAGCGCACCACGACGCGGGTGGTCGATCGCGGGAACAGACATCGCGGGAACAGACATCGCAGGAACAGACATCGCGGGAACAGACATCGCGGGAACAGACGATGTCGGAGTCAGGTTCTACCCTGATGAGATGGCATTCGCGACCGAACACCCGGTGCTGGCGCACTCGGAGTATCGCCCGGTGGACCAGGTGGTGCGCACCGGCGCACGTTTCGAGGTGGTCAGCGAGTATGAGCCCGCCGGAGACCAGCCCGCGGCGATCGAGGAGTTGGAACGCCGCATTCGGGCGGGGGAGAAGGATGTGGTGCTGCTCGGCGCCACCGGCACCGGCAAATCCGCGACCACGGCGTGGTTGATCGAGCGGCTCCAGCGACCGACGCTGGTGATGGCACCGAACAAGACCCTGGCCGCGCAGCTCGCCAACGAGTTACGGGAGATGTTGCCGCACAACGCGGTCGAGTACTTCGTGTCCTACTACGACTACTACCAGCCCGAGGCCTACATCGCGCAGACCGACACCTACATCGAGAAGGACAGCTCGATCAACGACGATGTGGAACGACTGCGCCATTCGGCGACGTCGAACCTGCTGTCGCGTCGCGATGTGGTGGTGGTTGCGTCGGTGTCGTGCATCTACGGCCTGGGCACACCGCAGTCGTACATGGACCGCTCGGTGGAACTGCAGGTGGGCGACGAGGTGCCCCGGGACGCCCTGCTGCGCCTGCTGGTCGACGTGCAATACACCCGCAACGACATGGCCTTCACCCGTGGCACCTTCCGGGTGCGGGGCGACACCGTGGAGATCATCCCGTCCTACGAGGAACTCGCGGTGCGCATCGAGTTCTTCGGTGACGAGATCGAGGAGCTGTACTACCTGCACCCGTTGACCGGCGACATCATCCGCAAGGTCGACTCGCTGCGGATCTTTCCGGCGACGCACTACGTCGCGGGCCCCGAGCGGATGGCCCAGGCCATTTCGACCATCGAGGCCGAGCTCGAAGAGCGCCTCGCGGAGCTGGAGGGGCAGGGCAAGCTGCTGGAAGCCCAGCGGTTGCGCATGCGCACCAACTACGACATCGAGATGATGCGCCAGGTCGGCTTCTGCTCGGGTATCGAGAACTACTCGCGGCACATCGACGGTCGGCCTGCCGGCTCGGCCCCGGCCACGTTGCTGGACTACTTTCCCGAGGATTTCCTGCTGGTCATCGACGAGTCCCACGTCACGGTGCCGCAGATCGGCGGCATGTACGAGGGCGACATGTCCCGCAAGCGCAACCTCGTCGACTTCGGTTTCCGCCTGCCCTCGGCGGTGGACAACAGGCCGCTGACCTGGGAGGAGTTCGCCGACCGGATCGGACAGACGGTGTATCTGTCGGCCACCCCCGGTTCCTACGAGCTCAGCCAGTCCGGTGGCGAGTTCGTCGAGCAGGTCATCCGACCGACCGGCCTGGTCGATCCGCAGGTGATCGTCAAACCGACCAAAGGCCAGATCGACGATCTGATCGGGGAGATCCGCAAGCGCACCGAGCGCGACGAGCGGGTGTTGGTGACGACGCTGACCAAGAAGATGGCCGAGGACCTCACCGACTATCTGCTGGAGATGGGAATCAGGGTCCGCTATCTGCATTCCGAGGTCGACACCTTGCGCCGCGTCGAACTGCTTCGGCAACTCAGGCTCGGCGAGTACGACGTGCTGGTCGGCATCAACCTGCTGCGAGAGGGTCTGGACCTGCCCGAGGTGTCGTTGGTGGCGATCCTCGACGCCGACAAGGAGGGCTTCCTGCGGTCGCCCCGCAGCCTGATCCAGACCATCGGCCGTGCGGCGCGCAACGTCTCCGGTGAGGTGCACATGTACGCCGACACCATGACCGACTCGATGAAGCAGGCGATCGACGAGACCGAGCGACGCCGGGCGAAGCAGATCGCCTACAACACCGAACACGGCATCGACCCGAAACCGTTGCGCAAGAAGATCGCCGACATCCTCGACCAGGTGTACCGCGAGGCCGACGACACCGAATCGGTGGAGATCGGGGGGTCGGGCCGCAACGCGTCGAGGGGTCGGCGTGCCCAGGGAGAGCCCGGCCGTGCGGTCAGCGCCGGTGTCGTGGAGGGACGCGACACCAAGAACATGCCCAGGGCAGAGCTCGCCGATCTGATCAAGGATCTCACCGCTCAGATGATGACGGCGGCTCGCGACCTGCAGTTCGAATTGGCAGCCCGCATCCGTGACGAGATCGCCGACCTCAAGAAGGAACTACGCGGCATGGACGCCGCCGGGATCAAGTAACTTGATCTCAACTGCGGTTGAGGTTCTACGGTCGACCGCGTGACCGACACTGCAACCGTCGCCGCAGGCGGCTGGCGAGAACTGCTGGGCCCGAAGAACCTCGGGGCGTCGACCGTGCTCGCCGGCGGTGTGGCGTTGTATGCCACCAACGAGTTCCTGACCATCAGCTTGATGCCCAGCGCGGTCGCCGACATCGGCGGTCAACGGCTTTACGCATGGGTGACCACGGTGTACCTGGTCGGGTCGGTGATGGCGGCGACCACGGTGCACTCGGTGCTGATGCGGCTCGGTCCGCGCTGGTCATATCTGTTGGGACTGAGCGTATTCGGACTCGGCAGTCTGGGCTGCGCACTGGCGCCGACGATGGAGCTCCTGCTCGTCGGGCGTACCGTGCAGGGTGCAGCGGGTGGTCTGGTCGCCGGTCTCGGGTATGCGGTGATCAACACCGCGTTACCAGCCAGATTGTGGACCAAAGCGTCCGCGTTGGTCTCGGCGATGTGGGGCGTCGGTACGCTCTTGGGGCCTGCTGCCGGCGGGTTGTTTGCTCAATACAGTTCGTGGCGTTGGGCTTTCGGCGCCCTGGTGGTGCTGACCACCGCCATGTCGGCACTGGTGCCGTTGGCCCTGCCGGCCCACAATCGGGTCGTCGGATCGCAGTCGGCCCGCGTAGGCATCCCGATCCGGTCGCTACTGCTCCTGGGCGTCGCTGCCCTGCTGGTCAGTGTCGCCGGTGTGCCGCGGGACGCCCGGGCCACCATCTCCCTGGTGGTGGCGGGCTTCGCTCTGGTGGCGGTGTTTATCGTCGTCGACCGTCGGGTGAGCGCTGCGGTGTTGCCGCCCAGCGTATTCGGTCCCGGTCCGCTGAAGTGGATCTACCTGACCCTGGGCGCGTTGATGGCTGCGACGATGGTGGACATGTACGTGCCCCTGTTCGGCCAACGGCTGGGCAACCTGACTCCGGTGGCGGCCGGGTTCCTCGGTGCCGGCCTGGCGATCGGGTGGACGGTGGGCGAGATCACCAGCGCATCGCTGACCCGTCGGCGGGTCATCGTGCGGACGGTTGCGGTGGCACCGCTGGTGATGGCGACCGGTCTGACGATCGGTGCGCTGACCCAGCGCGACGGCGCCGGTCTCGGATCGATGGCGCTGTGGGCTGTGGGTCTGGTCATCAGCGGGGCCGGAGTGGGGATCGCGTGGCCACATCTGTCGGCGTGGGCGATGAGCACCGTCGACGACCCTGCCGAGGGGCCGGCAGCCGCGGCGGCGATCAACACCGTGCAGGTCATCTCGGCGGCGTTCGGCGCGGCGCTGGCCGGTGTCATCGTCAACGCCAGGAACGTCCCGGACGCGACGGCGGCGCGGTGGCTGTTCGTGTCGTTCGCCGCTCTGGCCGCACTCGCGACCTTGGCGTCGATGCGGACCGGCCGGCAGCGATCACGCTGATCCGAACTCTTCTGTGGCGGCCGCTGCAATGGCAACCTGGCCGTCAGTGCGGGTGTGGCTGAGTGGCTAGGCACCGGCCTGCAAAGCCGTCTACACGGGTTCGAATCCCGTCACTCGCTCGCATGGTGACACCGGATTACTTTACCAACCGGATGGTAAAGTAATCCGGTGTCTCTCGCTGCCCCACGGGGTCGACCGTCCTCTGCCGCAGTCATTCTCGACACCGCCCGGGACCTGCTCGACGCCGGGACCCCGGTGTCGTTCGATTCGGTGGCGCAGGCATCCGGTCTGACCAAGCCCGGCCTGATGTATCACTTCCCGACGAAGTCCGCCCTGATGGAGGCTCTGGTCGACCACGTCGTCGACTCCCAGGAGCGGGAACTGTCCCGCTGGCTCGACGTCCCATTGGAGTCGGCGTCGCCGAGGCAGCGTCTGGGAGCGTATGTGCGCTGGGCGCTGCGGAGCCGGCATCGCCGTTCGGCTCTGGTCATGCTCAGTGATCCCAGGTTGGCCGACCGCATGCTGGACCGATGGACCCAGCGCTTCCAGCAGTGGGTGCAGGTGCCCGCAGACGTGCCGCCGGCTGAACAGGCCCGGTTGCACGCGGCGCGCCTACTGGCCGACGGTGCGTGGCTCGCGGACTCATCGGACACTTTCCCGCTGGCCGACAACGAACGGCCCCAAGTGCTTTCGGTGGCTCTGGAACTCTTGGGGGAGTCCTCGCGATGACGTGGATACTGCTGTTGTTGGCGATCGGCAGCGAGGTCGCCGCGACACTGTCGCTGAAGGGTTCGGCGACGGTGCCCGCGCTGTATGCCGTGGTGGTACTCGGCTACCTGGCCTCGTTCGTCTGCCTCGCCCTGGTCCTCAAGCGGGGGATGGCCCTCGGTGTGGCCTACGGGATCTGGGGCGCCACCGGCGTCGCACTCACCGCGGTGCTGTCCTCGCTGTTGTTCGGCGAAGCGTTCACCGCCGTGATGGGAATGGGCCTGATGTTGATCATCGCCGGTGTGGCGCTCGTCGAGACCGGTTCGCGACCGGAGACCGGGTAGATGCAGTACGTGTTCCTGATCGCCGCGATCGGGTGTGAAGTCAGCGGAACGCTCGCGCTGCGGGTCGCCGCCCGGGGTCGGACGTCGTTCTACGCGTTCGTCGTGGTCGGTTACGTGCTGGCGTTCACCTCATTGTGGGCCTCGCTGAGGCACGGTATGCCGCTCGGCGTCGCGTACGGAATCTGGGCCGCGGCGGGCGTGGCGCTGACCGCAGCGGCCTCCCGAGTGCTCTTCGATGAGCCCCTGACGCGAAAGATGGTCGCCGGCATCGCTCTCATCGCAGCGGGAGTCCTGCTCGTTGAGATCGGCGGGGTCCACTGATTGTGCCGTAGCGGATTATCCAGACGGACAGGCCGTATGGCCGCTGCTTGCAACACGGAATGGCAACTGTTCGATCACCGTTGCGTCGCTGCGAGGTTCAGATTTGCTAGAACTGTGTCAGCGTTGTCAAGTGCTCGCACGCCAGGTGGCCCGATGGCTAGTTCTTGCGGTGGTGACAGCTATGGCCCTGCCGCTGTCCACCGTGACCGCCCCCGTTGCTGTAGCGGCGTCGTGCCCGGATGTCGAGGTCATCTTCGCCCGCGGCACCAGTGACAAACAGGGCTTCGGGATCGTCGGGCGGATGTTCGTCGACGCGGTCAAGAGGCGCCTGCCGGGCAAGAAGGTCGGGGCGTACGCGGTCAACTATCCGGCCAGCTGGAACTTCTCCAAGTCGACGTCGCAGGGGGCACTGGACGCCAACAAGCAGGTCCAATACGTCGCGGGTATGTGTCCCGAGACTAAGATCGTGCTCGGGGGGATGTCGCAGGGGGCCGGCGTGATCGATTTGATCACCATCGGCAACCGCAGGATCTGGTTCTTCACACCGTCCCCCCTGCCCGATTCCATGGTCAATCACGTCGCGGCGATCGCAGTGTTCGGCAATCCCTCCCGGGACGTCTCCAGTCTGGGCCCGCTGACCGAGATCAGTCCCCTGTACGGGCACAAGGCCATCGACCTGTGCGCGACCGGGGACCCGTACTGTTCGGACGGGAAGAACTATTTCGCGCACCTGTCGTATCCGTGGAACGGAATGATCAACGAGGCCGCCACGTTCGTGGCCGCCAAGGTGCTCGGCCGAGATTCGTAGCGAATCGGTCGGTTGGGCAACACTTCTGATGTAGGCGGCCAGCGTGGTCTCCGCCCGACCACTGGCTGGTGTCGTTTCGGTAACCGGACTGCCGCGCAGAGGGGCCGGCCGATAGGTTTCTCGGGGCGGGGGGCGCCGGCGAGAGTTCGAGGAAAAGCGATGTCACTCAGCACATGCCGCATCGGCGCCGCGGCGATGACGGTGGGTATCGTCTGGCCGTTCACCTTCGGTGCACCGGCTGCCGCCGAGCCCAGCCCTGGGGTGCCCTGCCTGGCCATGATGCAGCAGCTGGCGGCCCAACCGCCGAGTGTCCCCGAAACCCTCGACACCGCGGCCAGTGTCCTCAACAGTATGGTGTCGCCGGGGGCCACGGAGCCGCCCGCCGCTGTGATCGCGGACGTTGCCCACGGCGCGGCAGCGCCGGCCGCTCCCGGCCCGGTGCCCGCACCGATCGAAGGGACACTTCTCGAATCCGCGCCGACCGAGGCGGCGCCGATGGTGCAGGCGGCCGGCGCGCCGGTGCCGCCTCCGCCTGTGGTTCCCGTTGTGGTGCCCCCGGTTTCAACTGTCGTACCATCCGTGGCTGTTCCGGTGGCCGGTGCCGGTGCCGCACCGGTGGAACTGGCCGCCGCACCCCCGGGTGCCGGCAGTCCGGGGGAGGTGGCCGCGCCGCCTGCCGAGATCTCCGCACCTGTGCCCGCTGCAGTCGCCGAAGTGCCCGCCGCAGTCGCCGAAGCGCCCGTACACGCGCCCGACGCACCCGTCGACACACCGCCGGCAGAGTTGCCTGCACCACCGCTGGTAGAGGTGCTGCCGCCTCCGGCGGCGGAGTTGCCTGCACCGCCTCCGGCGGCGGAGTTGCCTGCACCGCCTCCGGCGGCGGAGCTGCCTGCACCGCCTCCGGCGGCGGAGTCGCCTGCACCGCCTCCGGCGGCGGAACCTGTTGCTGTGGAGTCGATCCCGGCGGCTCAGGCGCTCTCCCCGCCTGCCCCCGCTCCCGTCTCGCCCGCGCCGGATGCAGTCGCCTCGGCCCCGATCCTGCACGCCGCCGCGGTCCCTGCCGTCGCGCCCGGCCCGGTGGTTCCGGTGGTACCCGCGCCCGTTCCGGCGCCCCCGGTCCCGGTCCCGGTGGTACCGGCGGGTGTTCCGGTGCCGGCCGCACCGGTGCCCGCCACGGCGCCGCTTGGGCTCCCGGCCGTTCCGTTGGGTGACGCCCTGCCCGGAATTCCGATGCTGCCCGCGACCCTGCCGGTGCCAAAGGATCTGGTGTGCGAGGGCACCGCGTGGTCGGCCGGCGGTGACGCCACGGGGGGAGCCACCCACGCCACAGACCGGTCATCCGAACATCGGCGCGAACAGTGGTGACCGCCAGTGAGTTTGCCCACGCGTAGTCGGCCCGGGGCCGCCGTGTACCGCTCGTCACGTCGGCACGGCCGAGTGACGTTGCCGGCGTTTGCTGGAACCGATAGTGGGCAAATGCCATCGTTGTGTGGTGATTCGCACCCATGCCCGCCCGCGGGCAGGCTACTGTCTCGGGTGGCGATGCAACTGACACTGGGAGGATATGGATGAGCGCCTATCAAACGGTGGTGGTTGGTACGGACGGATCTGATTCGTCGCTTCGTGCCGTGGACCGCGCCGGTCAGATCGCTGCCGGGTCGAACGCGAAACTCGTCATCGCGACCGCGTACTTCCCGCAGAGCGAGGATTCGCGGGCTGCGGACGTGCTCAAGGACGAGGGCTACAAGATGTCCGGCAACGCCCCGATCTACGCAATCCTGCGTGAGGCGCGGGACCGTGCCAAGGCGGCCGGGGCACAGAACATCGAGGAGAAGGCGGTCGTCGGAGCTCCGGTGGACGCGCTCGTCGATCTCGCCGAAGAGGTGAAGGCGGACCTGCTCGTCGTCGGAAACGTCGGCCTCAGCACGATCGCCGGTCGCCTGCTGGGCTCGGTTCCGGCCAATGTGGCGCGCCGATCCAAGACCGACGTGCTGATCGTGCACACTTCCTGACCCGCAGCGATTGTCGAAGGCCCTGGACCGGCGCCCGCCGGCCCAGGGCCTTCGCGCATGTCAGGTGTTGGATGCCTTCGCGATCGCGGTGATGGCGGCATCAAGTGCAGCGTTGAACTCGTCGTCACTCTGCTGAGCGGTGAGCCCCTCGGTCAGGGCACGCGAGAAGCTGGCGATGACGCCCCGGTTCGCGGCGAGCTTGTCGCAGGCCTGATCGCGGTGGTAACCGCCGGACAGCGCGACGACCCTGAGCACCTTGGGATGCTCCACGAGTTCGCGGTAGAGGTTGTCCTGGTCGGGCAATGTGAGCTTGAGCATCACGTGCTGGTCGTCGCCGAGGGTGTCGAGCCCCTTGAGGATCGCCGCCTTGAGTTGTTCCTCGGCCTTACCCTTCTCCGGGCTGTGGATGTCCACCTCAGGCTCGATGATCGGCACCAGGCCGGCTGCGAGGATCTGGCGTCCGATCTCGAACTGCTGCTCGACGACCTGTTCCAGGCCGGCGCCGGGCAACTTGATGACCGAGCGCATCTTCGTTCCGAAGACCCCTTTGTCACGGGCACGCACGAGCAGCTCGTCCAGTCCCGGGATGGGCTTCATGACCTGGGCGCCGTCCTTTTCCTCGGCCAGACCCTTGTCGACCTTGAGGAACGGCACCACATGCTTGACGTTCCACAGGTAGTCGGCGGTGTCGCGGCCCTCGATCTGACGGTCCATGGTGTCTTCGAACAGGATGGCGCCCATGATGCGGTCACCGTCGAAGCTCGGGCTGGTGATGATGCGGGTGCGCATCTGGTGCACCAGGTCGAACATCTCGGCGTCGCCGGAGTACGCGTCCTCGGCGATGCCGTAGAGCTTCAACGCCTTGGGTGTGCTGCCACCGCTCTGGTCGAGCGCCGCAATGAACCCGGCCCCCCGTTGGGCCTTGGTCAACTGATCGCTGTTCATGATCCCTTCCTGAACCTTCTCGATTACGCGGTCACCAACCGCGCTCGCGCCATTCGCCCAGATGCGGACGTTCGGTCCCGAGCGTGGTGTCGTCGCCGTGTCCTGGATACACGACGGTCTCATCGGGGAAAACATCGAACACGCGGCTGGTGACGTCACCGAGCAGCTGTTCGAAATCCCCTTCTTTCCAGGTCTTGCCGACGCCGCCCGGGAACAGACAGTCACCGGTGAACAGGTGCACCCTGCCGTCGGTGGCCGGTCCGCTCAGCGCCAGCGCCACCGAGCCGGGGGTGTGTCCGCGCAGATGGATGACGTCGAAGTGCAGCGCGCCGACGGTCAGGGTGTCACCGTCGGACAGCAGTCGGTCTGGGCTCACCGGCAGCGGATCGGCGTCGAGGGAGTGCGCCGCCGTCGGCGCTCCGGTGCCGGCGACCACCTCCTTGAGGGCCATCCAGTGGTCCTGGTGTTGATGGCTGGTGACGATCAGGGACAGCGTGGGGGCGTACCGTTCGATCAGCTCGAGCAGAAGGGCTGCATCGTTGGCGGCGTCGATGAGTAACGTCTCGCCGGTCTGGGAACAGGTGACCAGGTAGGCGTTGTTGTCCATGGGACCCACCGACACCTTGACGATCGACGCACCCGGAAGGGTGCGCCGCGCCGCAGTGTGGGGCTCGACGTGGCCCGTGTAGTTGTCGTCGACGACTGTCATGGGCACTCACGTTACTTCCTGCACGTCGGGCGCCGCCCACACCGTCGGACAAACTTGTCGGTGGTCAGACCTAGCATGGGTCTGTACTGCGCCCGACGAACGAAATAGGGCCGAGAGTTCAACATCAGAAGGGGCATCGGTGGCTGACCGCCTAGTTGTCAAAGGTGCCCGGGAGCACAATCTGCGTGGCGTCGATCTCGAGCTGCCGCGTGACGCGATGATCGTGTTCACCGGGTTGTCGGGCTCCGGCAAATCGTCGCTGGCCTTCGACACGATCTTCGCCGAAGGTCAGCGCCGCTACGTCGAATCCCTGTCGGCGTACGCTCGCCAGTTCCTCGGACAGATGGACAAACCCGACGTCGATTTCATCGAGGGGCTCTCGCCCGCGGTATCGATCGACCAGAAATCCACCAACCGCAACCCGCGGTCCACGGTCGGCACCATCACCGAGGTCTACGACTACCTGCGGCTGCTCTACGCCCGGGCCGGGACGCCGCACTGTCCGGTGTGCGGTGAGCGTATCGCCAAGCAGACGCCGCAGCAGATCGTCGACCAGGTCCTTGCCATGGACGAGGGGCTGAGATTCCAGGTCCTCGCCCCGGTGGTCCGCACCCGCAAGGGTGAGTTCGTCGACCTCTTCGACAAGCTCAACACCCAGGGCTACAGCCGGGTGCGCGTCGACGGCGTGGTGTATCCGCTCACCGATCCACCGAAGTTGAAGAAGCAGGAAAAACACGACATCGAGGTCGTCGTGGACCGGCTGACGGTCAAGGCGTCGTCGAAGCAGAGGCTCACCGACTCCATCGAGACGGCCCTCAACCTCGCCGACGGCATCGTCGTGCTCGAGTTCGTGGACCGCGAGGACGACCATCCCCACCGTGAGCAGCGGTTCTCCGAGAAGCTCGCCTGCCCCAACGGCCACCCCCTGGCCGTCGACGACCTGGAACCGCGATCGTTCTCGTTCAACTCGCCCTATGGCGCCTGCCCCGAGTGCCTCGGCCTCGGGATCAGGAAAGAGGTCGACCCCGACCTGGTGGTGCCCGACCCGGACCTGACACTCGCCGAAGGCGCCATTGCGCCGTGGTCGATGGGCAACACCGCCGACTACTTCACCCGCATGCTGTCGGGCCTGGGCGATCAGCTGGGATTCGACGTGAACACCCCGTGGAAGAAGCTGCCCGCCAAGGCGCGTAAGGCGATCCTGGAGGGCTGCGACGAGCAGGTGCACGTGCGGTACAAGAACCGGTATGGACGCACCCGGTCCTACTACGCCGACTTCGAAGGCGTCATGGCGTTCCTGCAGCGACGCATGGAACAGACCGACTCCGAGCAGACCAAGGAACGGCTCGAAGGTTTCATGCGCGACGTGCCCTGCCCCGAATGCGAGGGCACCCGGCTCAAGCCCGAGATCCTCGCGGTCACGATGACGGCGGGGAATTACGGCGCGAAGTCCATCGCCGAAGTCGCCGAACTGTCCATCGCCGACTGCGCACAGTTCCTCAACGCGTTGACCCTCGGGACCAGGGAGGCCGCCATCGCCGGCCAGGTCCTCAAGGAGATTCAGTCCCGGCTGGGCTTCCTGCTCGACGTCGGGCTCGATTATCTGTCGCTGTCGCGCGCGGCCGGCACACTGTCCGGCGGGGAGGCTCAACGTATCCGGCTGGCCACTCAGATCGGGTCGGGTCTGGTCGGGGTGCTCTACGTGCTCGACGAGCCGTCGATCGGTCTGCACCAACGGGACAACCGTCGACTGATCGATACGCTCGTACGGCTGCGCGACCTGGGCAACACGTTGATCGTGGTCGAGCATGACCTCGACACCATCGCCCACGCCGACTGGGTGGTGGACATCGGACCCGCTGCCGGTGAGCACGGCGGCCAGATCGTGCACAGCGGCACCTACGACGATCTGCTCAAGAACCCGAATTCGATCACCGGCGCCTATCTCTCCGGCAAAGAGGAGATCGAGGTCCCGGTGATGCGGCGCGTACCCGACAAGAAGCGCCAGCTCACCGTGGTCGGCGCGCGCGAGCACAACCTGCGTGAGATCGACGTGGCGTTTCCGCTCGGCGTGCTGACGGCGGTGACCGGCGTCTCGGGGTCGGGCAAGTCCACGCTGGTCAACGACATCCTCGCGTCGGTGTTGGCGAACAAGCTCAACGGCGCGCGGCTGGTGCCGGGCAGGCACACCCGCATCAACGGCCTCGACCAACTCGACAAGCTGGTGCGGGTGGACCAGTCACCGATCGGGCGCACACCCCGGTCCAACCCGGCCACCTACACCGGCGTGTTCGACAAGATCCGCACGTTGTTCGCCGCGACCACCGAAGCCAAGGTGCGCGGCTATCAGCCCGGCCGGTTCTCGTTCAACGTCAAGGGCGGCCGCTGCGAGGCGTGCTCCGGCGACGGCACCATCAAGATCGAGATGAACTTCCTGCCCGATGTGTACGTGCCGTGCGAGGTGTGCCAGGGCGCCCGGTACAACCGGGAGACTCTGGAAGTTCACTACAAGGGCAAGACCATTGCCGAGGTGCTGGACATGTCGATCGAGGAGGCCGCCGAGTTCTTCGCGCCGATCAGCTCGATCCACCGGTACCTCAAGACCCTGGTCGACGTCGGGTTGGGATACGTCCGGCTGGGACAACCCGCGCCGACGCTGTCCGGCGGCGAGGCCCAGCGTGTCAAGTTGGCCTCCGAACTGCAGAAGCGTTCCACCGGCCGAACCATCTACATTCTCGACGAGCCCACCACCGGTCTGCACTTCGAGGACATCCGCAAATTGCTCACGGTGATCAACGGTCTTGTCGACAAAGGCAATACGGTCATCGTCATCGAGCACAACCTCGACGTGATCAAGACCTCGGACTGGATCATCGACATGGGGCCTGAAGGCGGATCCGGTGGAGGCACCGTCGTCGCGACGGGCGCCCCCGAAGATGTTGCGATGAACCCGGACAGCTACACCGGCCACTTCCTGGCCGAGACCCTGGGGGTCGCCCGCGCCAAACCGAAGCCGACGGTGAAGTCGAAGACGCGCACCCGAAGAAAGGTCAGCGCCTGACGCTGTCGTGATCAGCGGTGACGGAGCACGCGAGGACGAACGTACCGCCACCCTCCGACGGGGCGGCGGCAGAAGTTGGGATCGGTAGCTGCTCATCCCGGTTTGACTCACTCCCGACGACGCCATGAGGCGAAGCACGAACGAAGGGAAAACACGTGGACGGGAAGACCGCTGTCAATCGGGTGGTTGCGGCCGTAATCGGGGTGACCGTGGGTACCGCTCTGCTGGTGGGCTGCTCCGATGACAAGAGCGACCCCGCGCCCTCGCCGGCGCAGCGCACCGAGGCTCCGGCCCAACCCCAGGCAAGCACGGGTGGCAAGACCGAGGTCAAAGTCGACGGCGCCGATCTGGCCGGACTCGATCTCGACTCGGTCACCTGCGTCAAACAGGGCGGAAAGATCAACGTCGCCAGCGGCGCGATCGGCGGTCAACAGGGTCTGGGCATCGTCATGACCGACGAACCGACGCCGGTGGTGGAGTCACTGGGCATGGTCGTCGACGGCAATGCGCTCGCCGTCGCCAATGCGATGGGTGCACAGTCCGGCTCCGCGGAGGTCACGGTCGACGGAGACAGCTACACCATCACCGGTGAAGCCGTCGGCGCCGACATGAGCAATCCGATGGCGGGCATGATCACCAAATCGTTCACGGTGACGGTGTCCTGCAGCTGATCCGTGTGCCGCGCCGAAGCGGCGGGCGTGCCCGCGCGCCCGCCGCTTCCTATGATTGCGCGGTGACCAGCAGTTCTGGGCATCCCGACCTCGAGGCGGAACTCGACCGGGCGCGGCGCCTGGCCGTCGCCGCCGACGAGGGTGCGGCGAAGGAGCTGCTGTTGTCGTTGATGCCTCGGATCGAGCAGGCCGACCGCGACGATCTCATGCTGGAGGTCTACGCCCAGCTCGGCGAGATCTACCTGGTCCGAACCGCTTACGACGGGGTGGCCGAATGTCTGAGGCGCATCGAGGAGTGTCTGCAGACCTACCGGGAGATCCAGGCCGGGCTTCGTCCGGACGCTGCCGCCGAGGTGTCCCTGTCGGTTGACCGGATCGAGCAGATGACGTCCCGATACCATCGGCGGGCCCTGTTCCTGCGGACCGGTCTGTCGGCCGCACACGGTGAACATGAATCCGCGGCAACCAGTTTGGCCGCCCTCATAGAGGCTCCCGGCGGCTTCTCCGCGCTGTCGCACGAGCACGTCCACCTGGTGATCCACGCCCACATCCTGTGCGCCGTCGCGCTGTGCGACGACGACCTCCATGTGCAGTCCATCCCACTGTGGCGCACAGTGTTCGATGCGCTCGACGGACAGGACGACACCGACGAGTCTGCCGATGTGCTCAGGGTGCTCGCCGGCACCGGTTACGGTCGGTTCTGCGTCGAGACGGGGCGCCTGACCGAGGCGGGGCCCTGGCTGCGTCGCGCCGAATCCCGCGCCCGCGCCCGCGGGTGGCGGTTGGCGGCTGCGCGGGCACAACTGGAGCGTGCCACCGCGGCGTGGGCGGCGGGGGACCGTGCGCAGGCGCAGGACCTCGTTCACCAGGCCTACCCGGACATCGCCGAACATGCTCGTGCGCATGACGTCTCGCGCAGCTGGCTCTATTTCGGCCTGATCAGCATCTCGGTCGGAGCGCTCGACGACGCTGACGAGCGTCTGGGCCACGCCGAACGTCACTGGCGGGAACTGGGCAAGCCACTGCACATCCACCGGATCCTGCTGCAGCGTAGCTGGGTCGACATCCTGCGCGGAGATTTCGTCGCGGCCGCCGACCGGGTGGCGCAGGCCCGCGCACTTCTGGACAGCTGGCCCAGGCACAGCTGGTTGCAGTACGCCCGTCTCGACGACCATCAGGGGTCCATTCTGCGGGCACAGGCACTGGCCGATCCCGACACCGCGCCGGATAAATTCGCGCAGGCCGCCGACCTCAAAGTGCCCGCTGCGCTGGCCGTCGACTCGGTGCGCTACCTGATCGGCGACGCGGATGCCAGGATGCGCTGGGCCGTACACGTGTCGGCCCGGCTGCTTGCCGGCGCTTTCGCGGTGGCCTGGGAGTGGGGAAACACCGCCCTGGTCAGCGAGCTCATCGAATATCACTGCGCCAGAGGGTCGTTCAGCGTTCCGGCAACTCCACACGGCGCTGACTGGGCGGATACCGCCACCGCCGCGGCACCGGTCGAGCCCGGGGACGACTATGCGCTCGTCGCGTCCGGCGACGCGGTCACCGGCGGGGCAGCGCTCACCCGGCTCGGACCGCTGCCGCCGCTACGGATGGATCCGCGGGCCGGTCCGGTGCTCGCGCGATACCGCGAACTGGCTGATCAGCGCTACGGTCGGCAGATCACCGCCGCCGAGACCGAATGGTGCACGTGGCCGTGAGCGATACGTCCGAGACCCTGGTGCTGCGCTACGCCGATGTCGGCGTCGCGACCTACGCCGCACTGCGGGTCGTCGGACGGCCGGAAAGCGCCGTCACCTGGGTGATCGAGGAGTCCGCGCTCGGCGTCGTGGACAGCTTGCTCAGCGCTGCGTTGCCTGACCCCAGAGCCTCCGAGAGCATCCAGGAGGCCCTCGAACGTGCCTTCACCTCAGGGGCTTTCGCGTCCCCGGCGGCCGAGCAACATCTCGCCGAAGCCCTCGGGGCGCAGCTGATCCCGGCCGAGGCCTGGGAACTGATCGTCGGGCAGTCCGCGGCGCGACACTGCACTCTGTTCGTCGGGCCGACCGGAAGACTCGCGCAGGTTCCGTGGGCGCTGTTGGCGGATCCGGGCGACGGCAACCGACGGCTTCTCGACCTCGCCGACATCCTGATGGCAGCACCACCGAACATCGCCAACGCCGTTCGCACACCTGCGCGATGGGAACAGCGCCGCGACCACGGACCGCGGTTGCTCGTCCTCGACCCCCGAGTGCCTGGCCAGCGTCCCGACTCAGCGCTCGGCTCGGTGCTGGGGCGTCCGGATCCCGGCAGCGCTCTGACGCGGCACTTCGACGATCTGCGGGCACGGCGCCGAGTGCTACCCGAGGTGGCCGCCACCGTCGAGTTGTTCCGCAACCCACACGCTGATCGCAACTGGTTGGCCACTCAGCTCATCCGCGCACCCAGCCGACTGCTGTTCGTCGGTCACGCCACGGCCGCCGACGGGGACCTCGGCCACGCCGCGCGCGCCTCGCTGCACCTGGCCGACGAGCAGCCCTTGACCGCAGCCGATCTGATGACCGCGAAGCTGGAGATCCCGCCCCGGGCCGCGCTGCTGGCGTGTTCGTCCGGCGGCGATTATCGCTTCGACGAGGCGACCGGACTGGTGGCCGCCCTCATTCTCGGCGGCGCCGTGGTGGTGACCGCCACGCTGTGGTCGCTGCCGACCGCCGCGGGCTACCGCCGGTTCGCCACCGCAGCCGACGCGTCCCACGACCCGATGTCTGAGGTGGTGATCGCCGTCGACATCGCCCACGAGGCCGAGGACGCCGGGCATGCCGTCAACGCGTGGCAACGCAGCCAACTGCACCGGTGGCACACCGGGGACGTCGCGGCCAGCCCGGTGTACTGGGCGGCGCTTGTCACTTTCGCGGTGGACGGGGCGCGATGAGCGGCGGTCACCGGGCCGTCGGCACCCACACCGCGGCCGACGCGTCGTCACCGGGGTGGTAGAAGATGTCGACCACGCTGCCGGGAACGAAACGATCCAATGACGAACCGGGAACCCGAACGGTATGGCGGGTTGCGAACTGCCCGCCATCCGGGCGGCGGACCATCACATCGATCTCGACCTCGGGGCACTCGGCATCGAAATCGCCGACGGGGCGCAGCGCGACCACGACTCCGCGGGCCCGGACCATCGCACCCGTCGGGGCGAGCAGCACCACCGCGGAGCCGGCGAACAGGAACGCGAAGAACGCCAGGGTCAGCAAGCTGGGCATGCGGCCAGGCTGGAGCACCCGGTCGGCTACCGGACTCAACTTCTATCCTGATCCGATGCGCGCCGCCTCCGAAACCCCGGCGACCGTGCGGCAGCCCCGCCGCGCGGTCATCGATCGCGGCTGGCGCGCGATCGGGCCGGGCGTCGAGGTGCTCAGCACCGTCGACGGGGGGCCACTGAGTCGGACGGTGAAGAGGATCATCGACCCGCTGGTGCTGCGGCTACGCGTCAACACCAAGTACTCCGCGCCCTTCGTGACACCCGACGTCGGTGCCGAGATGCATGCGCTGATTCTCGGACAAGCGGACACGCTGCGTGCCGCCGCATCATGGTTCGACCGACTCAAGCGGGAGCGGCGCCGCCTGCGGATCACCACCGGAAACGCCCAGGAACTGTACTTTCCGTTCTGCTTCGAACTCGCCGTCACCCGCGGAGAGCCCGACGAGAACGACTGTGGTGCAGCGGAATCGCTGCTTCGTGAGCTTCATTCCGAACGAGACCGGACGGCGACCGAGGTACTCGACAGGTATCTCGGAGACGACGACGCCGTCGCGGCGCTCTCAGCGCAGCTGGTGGGTAGCTGGCGCGATGTGCGCGCCGGGGACGAGATCACCGGACCGTTCCTGGCCGGACTGTCGACGGTGCTCGGCCGCGCCGATGGTCACACGGCGGTGATGGCGCGTCAGCGGGTCTGGTCGGCGCTGATCGCCGATGTCACCCCATACAACCTGGGTGCTGCCGTGCACCGGGCAGGTGCGGTGTTGCCGTGGTCGATCGTGGACCTCGGGCTGAGTTCAGAACTGCCGCAACGACCGCCGGCGATCGACGGCGGCAGTGGCGAACGGCCGCTGGACCGCAGTATCGCCGACCGGGTACGGGCAACGCTGCGCCGCACGCCGGCCCGTGACGAGCTCCCCGACGTCCCGCTGTTATGCGCCGAAGAGGTCGACCGGGCCTGTGCGCCATGGGGTCTGCTGGGTGAGGACAAGCAGGCGACGGTGGTCGCCGGAATCGAGGTCGGGGTCGACCTTGCGCCCCTTGACGAGGCCGCGCAGGCCCGCCATGACCTGTCTCGGCATATCCAGGCCCGCCTGCGCAAGGAGGCCTACGTGCTGCACGCGCGGCGCTATCTCGTCGAAGGGGGCCCGGTGCATCCGCGCCAGCAGGGGGTCATCGACGAACTCGCGGCGTTCCGCCGACCGTATCTGAGCCGGCTGTGGGCCCGGTTGCACGGTCGCGACGTATGGCAGGAACCGTGTTCGGACGTCGACGAGGTCCGCGAGCTCCTCGCGGGGGTCGCACGGTCGGTCAGTCTGGACCACCGTCAGCGGATCAAGTCGATGCTCGCCGCGGGAGAGCGACGATGAGGTTCGTCGCGGAGGCGGGTCTGTGGACCGCCGGTTCGGCGCCGGATGCGCCACCGGTGACCGCGGTGCTGGAGGTCTCCGGTGCGGTGCTGTCCTGGACGGTCGACGGACCGCCCGACGATGTCCACCTCACGTTCACCGATCCCGGCCGGGCAGACTGGCTGTGGCGCATCATCGGCGAAGGGGCACACAGCGCGGTGACTTCCGCGCTCGGGTCGGCCCCTGCCCTGGGGGAGCGCGACGTCGACGGGGCCGACGCGCAGCCCGGCCCCCTACAGCCGCTGCGCCGCCTCGCGCTCGGACACTGGATGCGACGGTGGTGGCCGGCAAGTCGGCGGGACGGGATCGCGGCGCTCGACGCTGCGGTCCTCGACGGCGAACTGGCACTGCTGACGGCAGCCGCGCCGGACTACTTCACCGACGACACCTTCGACTCTGACGTCGAAGAGTTGCTCGGCCCGCACATCGCGGCGCTTGACGGTCTGACCCGGCACCCAGACCAGCGGCTCCGGGATCTGGCGCACGCCTGCGCCGAGCTGATCTCCGACCTCGGGATGCCACCGATCGCTGTCGGGACCATCGACGCCCGAGGCGCCCGCCAGGACGAGTACGCCCTGATCGCCGGTGCGGGAACCATCGGCGCCGCAGCCATCGCGACCGGCGTGTCGTCGGTGCGCTGGGCTGCCGTTCCGGCCGGCATCTTCGACGCCGCCGACAACACCATCGCGTGGCGCATCGAATCGACGGGCTCTGTGGTCGAAGCGGTGGTGCAGGTCGAGCTGTCCGGTGGTGGGTCGGCCGCCGGCATCCCGGTGTCGGTGAGCTCAGGCGGGGTCGGTGGAGCGGGAACGCTGGACGGTTCGGGAACGGCATCGGTGCCACTGGTGGATGCCGAACGCGCGCCGCTGACCGAATCTGTTGCCTGGGGCCGCGATTGGGGCCAGACAGCGGTTACCGTCGGCGTCGAGGTCGCCGAGCCGGCCCAGCTTCGGGAGCGGGTGCGCAGCTACGCGCGCAGGCGTCTGGAACTGCGGGGACCCGATACCTTCCTGGCCGAGATCCTCGCCGCCGAATCGGATTACTGATCGTCGGGTCGGTCCGCTGTCATCGCCTCACGGATCTGTGCGAGCCGCTCGGCCGCTGCCCGTTGGCGAGCGTCGTACTGCTCTTCGACGGCGCGCCCCTGCGGCGTCTCCGAGGCCAGTTCGGCCGAACCGAGCGAGGTGGCGTAGCGGGTCTCGATCTTCTCGCGCACCGCGTCGAAGGTCGGCACACCACCGCTGGAGTACGCGCCGTCACCCGAGTAACTGCCGTCGGGGGCGTCACCGGGGTCAGGTTCGGGGCTGGGCACGTCCGGCATGGCCCCAGGCTACCCGGGGGCCGCTGCGGGCAGGTCCGTCCCCGGCAGGTCCGTGACCGGCACTGCCGGGGTGCCGATCTTGCCGGCCAACCACGGCAGCGCCATGGTGAACGCGGTCGACGCGAAGGGCCAGTCGTGGTTGCCCGGTTGACCCAGCACCGCGCAGGCGATACCGACCCTGTCGCCCGCGGTGCACAAGGCACCGGCCGCGACCGCCTGATCGTTGGGTTTCGCCTGCGCGGTTGCGGTCACCGGTCCGTTCACGTCGAACCAGCCCGTCACACCCCGGTAGGGACCGTGCCGGTTCATCACACTGACCGGGTCGAAGGAGGCATAGGCGTCGTTGTCACCGCCGAAGAGTCGCTGCACCGTCTCGGATTGATTTCCCGAGTTGGGTGCGGCGTCACCGGCGATGTCGACGAACGCGGTGAAGACCTCCGGGTGCATGACGGTCAGATCCACCGCGCAGGTTCCGCCCATGGACCAGCCCACCACTCCCCAGTCGGCGGCCGCCGAGCTCACCCCGAACCTGGCCTTCAGATAGGGCACCACGTCTTTGACGAGGTGGTCGGCGGAGTTGCCGCGGGGGCCGTTGACGCATTCGGTGTCGTTGTTGAACGTGCCGCCGGGATCGACGAACACGACGACCGGTGCGTAGCCGGAATGTGCCGCGGCGAAGTCGTCGAGGGTCTTGACCGCGCCGCCGGCACGCACCCAGTCGGCGGGGGTGTTGAACTCGCCGCCGATCATCATGACGGCGGGCAAGGCCGGCGGCGGGTCGCTGGCGTACCAGGCCGGTGGCACGTAGACGAACTCCTGCCGGTGCCGGAACCCCGACGCGGTGTCGGGGATGTCGACGGCCACCACACTGCCTTTGGCGGGCATCCGGTGCTGCCGTTGCAGCGCCGCGACGGCGACCTGATCGGTCTGATCGGGCAGCGGTCCGGCGGTGAGCTGGTTCCACGCCGTCTGCACGGTGGGGAAGTAGCCGACCCACAGGTTGAGCACCAACGCCGTTGAGAGCACGCACAGCGGGACCGCGAGCACCGCGACGCCGCGACGCCACCACCGCGCCCCGCGCCAGCCCGCCACCAGCACCCCGAAAGCCAGCCCCGACAACGCGATCCACACCCAGAACGTGGGCGGTGCCGGGTTGGTGTCGTCGGCGACACCGGCCGACCGGATGGCGAAATAGGCGCACGCCGAAAGCGCCACACCGATCAGTGCCGACCAGGGCACCCAGATCAGCCGCCACCGCCGGGTCCGCCAGCCGACCGCGGTGATCAACGCGGCGACGGACAGTATCTGAACGGCGACGGGCAACCACCCGTGCATCAGCTTCACGGTGCCCAGAGTGATCGTCGAAGCTTGAAGCCCGCTGTGCTCCCGCTGTCAACGCGGTGAGGTCCGACAGCCGGATCTATCGGGGTTTTGCCAGCGGGAAGGGCAGGGTCTCGCGGATACTGCGCCCGGTGATGAGCATGACGACGCGGTCCACTCCCATTCCGAGACCGCCGGTCGGCGGCATCGCGTACTCCATCGCCTGCAGGAAGTCCTCGTCAAGCTCCATCGCCTCGGGATCCCCGCCCGAAGCCAGCAGCGACTGCGCCTGCAGACGACGGCGTTGTTCGACCGGATCGGTGAGTTCGCTGTAGGCGGTCCCGAGCTCGACGCCCCATGCCACCAGATCCCAGCGCTCGGCGACCCCCGGGATGCTGCGATGGGGGCGTGTCAGCGGCGAAACCGACGTCGGGAAATCCTTGTAGAACGTCGGTTCCCGGGTCTGGTCCTCGACGAGATGCTCGTACAGTTCCAGAACGACCGCGCCGGCGTCCCAATGGGTCAGGTAGGGGATGCCCGCACCCTCGCACAGCCGCCGCAGCACGGCCAGGTCGGTGTCGGGGCCGATCTCCTCACCGAGGGCTTCCGAGACGGCCCCGTGCACGGTTTTGACCGTCCACTGTCCGGAGATGTCGACCGGTTCCAGCGTGCCGTCCGCGCGGGGACGCATGAACACCTGCGTGCCGTTGGCGGCCTGCGCAGCATTCTGGATCAGTTCCCGGCAGCCGTCGATCCAGACGTTGTAGTCGGCATGCGCCTGATAAGCCTCCAGCAGCGTGAACTCGGGATTGTGACTGAAGTCGACACCCTCGTTGCGAAATGCCCGTCCGAGCTCGAAGACTCGCTCGACACCGCCGACGCACAACCGTTTCAGGTACAGCTCGGGTGCGATCCGCAGGTAGAGGTCGAGATCGTAGGCGTTGATGTGGGTCAGGAACGGGCGGGCGTTCGCACCGCCGTGAATCTGCTGCAGAATCGGCGTCTCGACCTCAAGGAAGTCCTTGGCCACCAGAGTTTCCCGGATGGCCCGCAGCACCCCGCTGCGCGCCCGGATCAATTCGCGAGCGTCGGTGTTGACCGCGAGGTCGACGTAGCGGGTTCGTACCCGGGCCTCCTGATCGGTCAGACCCTTCCACTTGTCCGGTAGCGGCCGAAGGCATTTGCCGATCACACGCCAACCGGTGACCAGCAGCGACCACTTCCCGGAGCGGCTGTGGCCCATCGCTCCGGACACCTCGATCAGGTCTCCCAGATCGATGGTCCGGGTGAAGTCGGCGGTGCCGCCGTCGCTGAGCAGTGCATCGTCGAGTACCAGTTGGGTCTCCCCGGACCAGTCGCGCAGCTGGACGAACAACACACCGCCGTGGTCCCGCACCCTGAGTACCCGCCCCGCGACCGTGACGTCGGTGCCCTCGTCGCAGTTCAGGGCCTGGGCGACCGTATGGCTGGGCGGGTTGCCCACGGGATAGGCGTCGACGCCGTTCTCCTGAAGCGACTTGAGCTTGGCCATCCGGACCCGAACCTGTTCGGGCAGCCGGGGCTGATCCTCCTCGGTGGGGTCAGCAGGGAGCCCCATCCCGTCGGGCGCGCTGCCGTCGCTGTGCAACAAGCCCGTGGCGACCAGGGGATCGGGTGCGGCGATGTGGTGTCCGGTGTGCGGTTGTTCGTGCCGGCGTGAGAAGGGCAGAACGAGAAAACCCTCGGCGATCACGGAGGCCACGCCGACCCGGGGCACCAAGCGGGCGTCTTCGTAACACGCGTACCGGGGAACCCACTGCGGCTGGTACTTCATGTTGGACCGGTACAGCGTTTCCAGCTGCCACCAGCGCGAGAAGAACACCAGCAGCCACCGCCACAGCCGTGCCACCGGCCCGGCACCCAGTTGTGCACCCTGCTCGAACGCCGAACGGAACATGGCGAAGTTCAACGAGATTCGGGTGACTCCGATGTCCTCGGACTGCATGCACAGCTCGCTGACCATCAACTCGATGGTTCCGTTGGGTGATTGCGGGGAGCGACGCATCAGGTCCAGCGACACCCCGTTGCTTCCCCACGGCACCAGCGACAGCATCGCCACCACGTGACCGTCGTCGCCGGAGGCGCCCGCGTCGGCCCCACCCTGGACCGCTTCGACGAGCAGGCAGTCTCCGTCGGCGGGATCACCGAGCCGACCCAGGGCCATCGAGAACCCGCGTTCGTCGTCGGTGTCGCGCCAGGCGTCGGCGCGCTCGATCACCGCGGCCATGTCCTCGGCGGACAGTTCCCGGTGCCTACGGATCCGGACGGCGGTGCCGGCGCGTTTGGCGCGGGTCACGGCCTGCCGAACCGCGCGCATGTCGGGCCCGGACAATCGGAAGTCCTCCGGGTGCAGGATGGCCTCATCTCCGAGTTGCAGCGCGCTGAGCCCGGAATTCCGGAACGCTTGTGCGCCAGTGGTGCTCGCACCCATCACACCGGGAGCCCAGCCGTAGGTCTGGCACAGCCCCAGCCAGGCCTCGATGGCGTGCGGCCAGGCTTTCGGATCACCCAGGGGGTCACCGCTGGCCAGGCATACCCCGACCTCGACGCGGTAGGTGATCGCGGCGCGGCCGCTGGCGGCGAACACGACGGCTTTGTCGCGCCGGGTGGCGAAGTAGCCCAGTGAGTCGTTCTTGCCGTAGAGCTCGAGCAGGCCGCGGATCGCCGATTCGTCCTCGCCGGTGAGCGCATTGTCCGCACGTTGGGACTGGAACAGCACGACAGCCGTGACCATCAGCGCCACCGCGCCGAAGAGTCCGAGCATCGCGTTGACGAAAACATGGGGGTGTCCGCTGAACGATTCGGCGCCCACGCCGGCGAACGCGCTGACCCGGTTGAGCGCGTACCAGAACCGGTCCGGCCGGGCCAGAGACCCGGGGAACAGCTCGAGCAGTCCCCAGCCGACGAGGGTGCCGACCGCCATGCTGGTGACGAGAGTGGCGGCGGCCTTGAACAGTGCGCCACGCCGGACCCGCGCCCAGAACTCCTTGCGGGCCAGCAACAGGAACGCGATCGCGGCGAGATGAAAGACCAACCCGATGAGCTCGCCCATCTCCTGGAACCAGCGTTCCCCACCCTCGGCCAGGTCGGCGATGTTCCATCCGGCGGCCGCGATCATGTAGCCGACGAGGATCCACCACGCGATGCGTTTGCGTGCGGCGAGCGCGGCGGCCAGCAGGGCCAGCACGAAAGCCCACGCGAAGCTGGTGTCGGGGAAGTTGAAGATATAGTCGTCGACCCACTCGCGCGGCACCCGGATGAGTGACCGGATCAGCGGCGAGACGCTGGCCAGCAGCGACAGCGTCGCGATGACGCCCACGATCCAGCCGGCGGTCGCGGGCACCCACCGGTAGCGGGACGTGGGGTGCGCCCGGACGAGACTCGTTGGGGTCATAGGCCGCGAGGATATTCGCTCAACCCGGGATTATGGCGCTACCAGACCGGGCCGGTGTATTTCTCTCCCGGGCCCTGTCCCGGCTCGTCGGGAGCCGCGCTGGCCTCACGGAACGCCAACTGCAGAGTCTTGAGGCCGTCGCGGACCGGTCCCGCGTGCGGCCCCAGGTACTCGGCGGAGGCGGTGACGAGCCCGGCCAGTGCGGTGATCAGGCGGCGGGCCTCGTCCAGGTCGAGGTGTGGGCTCGACTCGGGGTCGGCGTCGGACAGTCCGAGTTTCTCGGCGGCGGCGCTCATCAACATCACGGCTGACCGGGTGATGACCTCGACCGCGGGTATGGTGGCGAGTTCACGCACGGCGGAGCCGTCGATCTCGTCGTCCGAGGCAGGGATGTCAGATCTATCGGTCATGCCTGCTAGACTGGCATGCGCGACCGTCCCGGCTGACGCCAGGGACAGCAAAGTGGAGTCCCACTCCCACCGCGGGCCGACGTTGTTCGAAGGCTCTGCGGTCCGGTCACAGGCATCGTAGATGTCTGTCCTGGTCGGCATTGGGCCCTGCTCTGAGCAGGGCTTATCTGTTCTATACGGACAGTGGGCCGACGGCGTGGGGGACTCCTGGAGCACAGTAGGAACTATCCAGGGAGGCCCCATCAGCACTGAGACCCGCGTCAACGAGCGCATTCGCGTACCTGAAGTCCGCCTTATCGGACCGGGCGGTGAGCAGGTAGGCATCGTGCGCATCGAAGATGCACTCCGCGTCGCCGCGGACGCCGATCTCGACCTTGTCGAAGTTGCCCCGGACGCCAAGCCGCCGGTGTGCAAGATCATGGACTACGGCAAGTTCAAGTACGAGACGGCCCAGAAGGCACGCGAGTCTCGCAAAAACCAGCAGCAGACCGTCGTCAAGGAACAGAAGCTGCGTCCCAAGATCGACCCCCACGATTACGAGACCAAGAAGGGTCACGTCATCCGCTTCCTCGAGGCGGGGTCGAAGGTCAAGGTGACGATCATGTTCCGCGGACGCGAGCAGTCGCGGCCCGAACTGGGTTTCCGGCTCCTGCAACGCCTGGGCGCCGATGTCGCCGATTACGGCTTCATCGAGACGTCCGCGAAGCAGGACGGACGCAATATGACGATGGTGCTGGCACCGCACCGCGGCGCGAAGACTCGCGCCAAGGCGGCGCACGATGCAGACGCTCCGGCAGCGCAGCGCGCTGACGCGAAGGCCGCCGGAGCACCCACCGACACACCACAGAACTGAGGAAACATGCCCAAGTCGAAGACCCACAGCGGCGCTTCGAAGCGGTTCCGTAGCACCGGCACCGGCAAGATCGTGCGTCAGAAGGCCAACCGCAGGCACCTGCTCGAGCACAAGCCGTCCAAGCGCACCCGGCGCCTCGACGGCCGCACCGTGGTGGCCGCCAGCGACGTCAAGCGCATCAAGAAGCTGCTCAACGGCTGAGCCGGCTCGGCCGCTGACCACCTCTGGCGGCTCGGCCGCTGACCACCTCTGGCGGCTCGGCCGCTGACCACCTCTGGCGGCTCGGCCGCTGACCACCTCTGGCGGCTCGGCCGCCGCTTGAACCTGACCCGATCGAGATAGGAAAACCCCATGGCACGCGTGAAGCGCGCTCTCAATGCGCAGAAGAAGCGGCGCACAGTACTGAAGGCCTCCAAGGGCTACCGCGGCCAGCGGTCCCGCCTGTACCGCAAGGCCAAAGAACAGCAGCTGCATTCGCTGACCTACGCCTACCGTGACCGGCGCGCCCGCAAGGGTGAGTTCCGCAAGTTGTGGATCTCGCGGATCAACGCCGCCGCCCGCGCCAATGACATCACCTACAACCGCCTGATCCAGGGCCTCAAGGCCGCCGGCGTCGAGGTCGACCGCAAGAACCTGGCCGAGATCGCGGTCAGCGACCCGGCCGCCTTCGCCGCGTTGGTCGAGGTTGCCAAGGCTGCGCTGCCGGAGGATGTCAACGCTCCGTCGGGCGAGGCTGCCTGACGCTCACCGAGCGTTCTGCCCGGGTGGCGGCAGCGGTCAAACTGCACCGCCACACCGGGCGTCGCCGCGCCGCACGTTTCCTCGCCGAGGGTCCCAACCTCGTCGAGGCAGCGTTGCGGCGCGGACTTGTCTGCGAAGTCTTCGCCACCGAGACCGCGGCAGAGAAGTTCGGTGCGCTGCTGGCTGCGGCCCCGGTGCAACTGGTCACCGACAAAGCCGCGAAAGTCTTGTCCGACACCGTGACTCCGGTCGGTCTGGTCGCCGTGTGCTCGATACCCGAAGCCCACCTCGCGGACGTGCTCGCCGGTGGGCCGACCCTGCTGGCGGTGCCGGTGGGGATCTCCGAGCCCGGGAATGCCGGCACCCTGATCCGCGTCGCCGATGCGATGGGCGCCGATGCGGTGGTGCTCGCCGGGGACAGCGTCGACCCGTACAACGGGAAGTGTCTGCGGGCGTCGGCGGGGAGCATCTTCTCGGTCCCGGTGATCAGCGATCAGGACACCACAGGTTTGGTCACCCAGCTCAAAGACGCGGGCCTGCAGGTGCTTGCGACTGCACTCGGCGGATCGGTCAGCCTCGACGACGTCGATCTGTCCGGTCCGACCGCCTGGCTGTTCGGGCCCGAAGCCCACGGACTACCCGCGGACGTGGTCGATCTCGCGACGGCGGGTGTCGAGATCCCGATGGCCGGCGGCGCCGAGAGTCTCAACGTCGCGTCGGCCGCTGCGATCTGTCTGTACCAGAGCGCCGCGGCCCACCGCCGCGCCCGCTGATTCCCGACATCCGCTTGGCGCTCGCCGGAGACCCGGCAGGGGCGTGCCCACGAGATTGCGCACACGGTCGTGAATTTCGCACCCGCACGACCCTGGCCGCCATCTCGCGCCCGTACCCGCTCTAACCGTTGAGCAGACCTCTTGCCACGTGCGTGATCTGCACCTCGTTGCTTCCGGCGTAGATCATCAACGACTTGGCGTCGCGGGCAAGCTGTTCCACCCGGTACTCGGTCATATACCCGTTACCGCCGAAAACCTGCACCGCCTCCATCGCCACATCGGTGGCCGCCTGCGAGCAGTACCATTTGATCGCCGACGCCTCCGCCAACGAGATCTCGGTTCCGGTCTGGGCGGCTTCGATCACGCGAAACAGCATGTTGCGCACATTCATTCGCGCAACTTCCATGGTCGCCAGTTTCAGCTGGATCAACTGGAACCGACCGATCTCCGCTCCCCACAGCGTGCGGGATCTCGCATAGTCGACGCATAAGCGCAGGCACTCCTCGATCACCCCGAGCGCCATCGCGGCCACGCCGATACGTTCGGCGGAGAAGTTGGAGCGGGCACTGTCGCGACCGTCACCCGCGGCGTTGTCTTCGGTTTCGCCGAGCAGTCGGTCCCGGCCCAGTCGGACATCGTGGAAGAACAACTCTCCGGTGCGCGACGAGTGGATTCCCATCTTGCGGAAGGGCTTGGACTGGACGAACCCGTCCATGCCGCGGTCCAGCACGAACGTCAGGACCTTGCGGTCGCGCGGATTCGGAGCGGAATCACTGAGCTTGGCGTAAACGACCACCACATCGGCGTCCGGACCGTTGGTGATGAACGTTTTCTGGCCGTTGAGGATGTAGTCGTCACCGTCACGTACGACGTAGGATTTCATGCCGCCGAAGGCATCTGAACCCGAATCGGGCTCGGTGATGGCCCAGGCGCCCACCTTGTCGTAGGTGACCAGATCGGGCAGCCAGCGTTCCTGCTGGGCAAGCGTGCCCCGACCCATGATCGTGGGCACCGTCAGCCCGAGGCTGACACCCATGCCGGTGACCACACCCATCGACACCCGGCACAGCTCGCTGATCACCACGAACCCCATACCGGGGGAGCCGCCGAACATCCCGCCGCCTGAGGAGTGCCCGGCATCGGTGCCGGCACGCAGTCGGGTCAGCCGCTTGTTGAGCGACTCGCGGGCCATCTCGGCGATGCCGAAGGTGGTGAAGAGCTTGCGGATGATGGGATAGGGCTCCATCTCGCCGCTTTCCAGCGCATCGAGATGCGGGCGGATCTCTTTGTCGACGAACTCGCGCACGGCATCGCGCACTGCAAGGTCGACTTCAGACCATTCGAGCATGTGTTCAGGCTGCCTTACCGGACCCGCGTCCGGCAGCCGGTCGGCGAACTCCTGCCAGTGAGAACGTGGTGTGCACCAGGGACCCGACCCGGTCGAGCAATGACCTGTGGGGCGGTCGATAGTGCATGGGCAGGTGGCGGCGGTCAGGTGGGGGCGCCACGAAGGCAGGGGCCTCCACCAGCGGGGCATCCGCGGCCACCTTGCCCGCGGCGCGGCGGTACGCCGCCACTGCCCGCGGATGGAGACGGACCTCGTCAGGGACGGCCAGGAACGCAATTTCGACCACTTTGCCGAACAGCCTCAGCACGATCTCGTCGCCCGGCGTCCATCGCATACCCGCCCGTTCTCGCACGACCGGGTCGAAAACTCCTGCCGCGATCCAACGCTGCGCACCGACCATCGGCTTGAACATCTGGTCCCACAGTGCGGTGGGCATCATCACGAACCACGGTTTGGGTATGCGGATCGAGAAGATGTCCAGCGTCGCCTGGTTGACCTCGAGCTCCTCCTGACACTTGCGGTCCCAGTACTCGCAGAACGCCTCCCAGGACGGCGGAACCGGCTGCATGCTCATCCCGTACATCCGGTACCACTGAACATGCTCGTCGAACAACTGCTTCTTCTCGGCTTCGGTCAAGCCACCGCAGAAGTATTCGGCAGTCTTGATGATCAGCATGAAGAACGTGGCGTGTGCCCAGTAGAACGTCTCGGGGTTGAGCGCGTGATAGCGCCGTCCTTCAGCGTCGACACCCTTGATCGTGTTGTGAAAACCGCGGATCTGCGCGCCGGTCTGCGCGGCGCGATCGCCGTCGTAGACGACACCCATGATCGGGTACACCGAGCGTGCCACCCGCTGCAGCGGCTCGCGCAACAGAATCGAGTGGTCCTCGACGCCGGCGCCGAGCTGCGGGTACATGTTCTGGATCGCGCCGATCCAGACTCCGAGCATGCCGGTCCGGACGTCGCCGAAGTACTTCCAGGTCAGTGAGTCGGGGCCGAGCGGATCGGCCGACGGCGCCGAAGCGGGACCCGTCGAAGCCGAACCGGGAGAAGAACCTGCCATCGCCGTTGATCGCACCTTGTCCACGATAGGTGCTGACAACGCGCGTTGTCTATGGATGGGCAGTCGGTCTGTCACGATGTTACGCACCCTCAACCGACCGAAAACACCGCCGAGACCTGCTTGTTTATCCGCGCGCGTGAGCTCGATTAGGCTTGCGCCGTGGACGATGACCCACCCGGTGACCCAGCAGGCCACCGGTCGACAGGGCCGCTGGGCTGGCTGAGGGAAGTCAACCACCACGACGCGGTCATCGCCTTCCTACGCCGGACGCGCCGCGCCCTCCCAGGAGATCCTGACTTCGGCGACCCGCTGTCGGTCAGCGGGGTAGGCGGACCCCAAGCGGCCGCCCGCGCCGCCGACCGGCTCCTCGAACGCAACGCGGTGACGCGTGAGGTCAGCCTGGGCGCGCTACAGGTCTGGCAGGCGCTGACCGAACGTGTATCCGGTCGGCCCGCCAATGCCGAAGTGACACTGGTGTTCACCGATCTGGTGGGCTTCTCCGCGTGGTCGCTGCGCGCCGGTGACGAAGCCACCCTGCGCCTGCTGCGGCGTGTTTCCCAGGTCGTCGAACCGCCTCTGCTCGAGGCCGGCGGGCACATCGTCAAACGCATGGGCGACGGGCTGATGGCGGTCTTCACCGACCCGGCCACCGCGGTCCGTGCCGCAGTCCAGGCGCGCGACGCCGTCAAAGCTCTTGACGTGGAAGGGTATACGCCCCGCATGCGGGTCGGCATCCACACCGGCCGACCGCAGCGGATCGGTTCGGACTGGCTCGGAATCGACGTCAACCTCGCCGCGCGGGTGATGGAACGGGCGACGCGCGGCGAACTCGTCGTCTCCGAGGCCACCCTGCAGCGCATCCCGGACGACGAACTGCCGACACTGGGCGTGACGGCGAAGAGACTGCGCCGGCAGGTATTCGCCCCCAAGCAAGACGGGGTGCCCAACGACTTCGTCATGTATCGACTCCGGACACGAAAGCCGGGACCGGATGACCACGACGACGAAGCCGGCACCGCGGACTGACCCATCCCGGGGCCAAGGGCGCGGCGACGGGGGCCGACAAAGTGTGGCCGAGATTGCCTTGCGGGCGGTGAATCTCGGCTTGGATTCACCGCCCTGAGGGCAATCTCGGCGGGTTCGGCGTGTTTGGCATCTCGGTGCCGGGTGTTATTTGACGTCGACGTAGTAGACGCTGGCGCCGGTTTTGCTGTTCTGGTAGATGCGGCGGTCGTAGCGGTTGTCGCGGACCGTGGAGCGGATGTCGCCGCCCTTGTGGACGCCGACCACCGAGGCCTCCGACAGCGGGGCACCCGAGAGGCGGTTGACCACGACCCGGTGGCCCTGGGCCTCCAGCTGGGCGATGGTGGCATCGGCGTTGCCGGCGGTGGGTGCCGCCGCGGCGGGGGCAGCCAGGCCGACTACTGCGGCCGACAGGCCGGCGGCGATGGCGGTGGTGGCGGCAATGGTGAGGTTTTTCATGGTGTGCTCTTCCCTGTGTCGGGGTCGCAGCCGTGGAGCGTGTCGCGCGGTTTCGACTCGGTGGTGGTGATTGGTGGTGTTCGATCTTTCCGATCTGACGGCTTAAACCAGCAGGTCAGGCAGATAATTCCGGTGGCAGGAATTGCACGGCCGATGGCCGGAATCCACCCCCGCACCCCCGCCCCGGACACACCAGGATCCCGCTCGGACCTCGCGGCGAAAGAAGCCGCTGCGACGGCGACGACACCCTCGGGCCGGGGACCGCTACCCGGCGCGGGGTGAGGTCCGCCGATCGGCAGCGCACGCCGGTATCGCCGCCACCCGCCACGCGCCGACGAAAGTGCCTCGGCGCGTATCGCCTATGATCGCCGGGTGGCTGAGCAGCCAGTGGATCTTTCAGAGGAAGCGCTGACCCGGGCGGTCGGCGCGGCCCGGCATGCCTTCGACCAGGCCGCGACGCTGGACGAGCTCGCGAAGGTCAAGACCGAACACCTCGGCGACCGGTCCCCGATAGCGCTGGCGCGCCAAGCGCTGGGAGTACTGCCCAAAACCGAGCGCGCCGATGCCGGCAAGCGCGTCAACGTCGCCCGCGGCGAGGCCCAGCGCAGCTACGAGGACCGCCTGGCCGCGCTGCGGGCCGAGCGTGATGCCGAGGTCCTGGTCGCCGAGCGCATCGACGTCACTCTGCCCTCGACCCGCCAGCCGGTCGGCGCCCGTCACCCGATCACGATCCTCGCCGAGAACGTCGCCGACACGTTCGTGGCGATGGGGTGGGAGCTCGCCGAAGGACCTGAGGTCGAGACCGAGCAGTTCAACTTCGACGCGCTCAACTTCCCCCCGGACCACCCGGCGCGCAGCGAGCAGGACACCTTCCACGTCGCCCCGGAAGGCTCCCGGCAGGTGCTGCGCACCCATACCTCGCCGGTGCAGATCCGTGCGCTGCTGGAACGTGAACTGCCGGTGTACATCATCTCCATCGGGCGCACCTTCCGTACCGACGAACTCGACGCCACCCATACGCCGGTGTTCCACCAGGTAGAAGGCCTCGCAGTGGACAAGGGGCTGACGATGGCCAACCTGCGCGGCACCCTGGACGCATTCGCGCGCGCACAGTTCGGCCCGCAGGGGCGGACCCGGTTCCGGCCGCACTTCTTCCCGTTCACCGAACCGTCGGCCGAAGTCGACATCTGGTTCCCGAACAAGAAGGGCGGACCGGGGTGGGTCGAGTGGGGCGGCTGCGGCATCGTCAACCCGAACGTGTTGCGCGCCTGCGGAATCGACCCTGAGGTCTACTCGGGCTTCGCTTTCGGCATGGGTCTGGAGCGCACACTGCAGTTCCGCAACGGAATCCCCGACATGCGCGACATGGTCGAGGGCGATGTGCGTTTCTCGCTGCCGTTCGGGGTGGGCGCCTGATGCGACTTCCGTACAGCTGGCTCCGCGATGTCGTCCGGGCCGGCGCACCAGGCTGGGATGTGTCCGCCGAGGAGTTGGAGCAGACCTTCATCCGTATCGGCCACGAGGTCGAGGAGATCATCCCGGTCGGTCCGGTAACCGGCCCGTTGACGATCGGACGAGTCGCCGAGATCGAGGAACTCACCGATTTCAAGAAGCCGATCCGGGCTGTGAAGGTCGACGTCGGGGAGCCCGAGCTACGCGACATCGTCTGCGGCGCGACGAATTTCGCGGTCGGTGATCTGGTGGCAGTCGCGCTTCCGGGGACCGTGCTTCCCGGCGACTTCACCATCGCCACCCGGAAGACCTACGGCCGCACATCGGACGGGATGATCTGCTCGGCCTCGGAGCTCAACCTCGGCACCGACCATTCCGGCATCCTGGTATTGCCACCGGGGACGGCCGAGCCGGGTACGCCCGCGGCCGGAATTCTCGGACTCGATGACGTGGTGTTCCACCTCGCGATCACACCGGACCGCGGTTACTGCCTGTCGGTGCGGGGGATGGCGCGCGAGATCGCCAACGCCTACGACCTGGACTTCGCCGACCCCGCCGATGTCACGCCGCTGCCCGCTGAGCGCGAGGCGCTGCCGGTGACGATCGATCCCGGCACCGGTGTCCAGCGCTTCGGATTGCGGCCGGTCTCCGGTATCGATCCGAAAGCCCGGTCACCGTGGTGGATTCAGCGGCGTCTGTTGCTCAGCGGCATCCGCGCGATCTCACCGGCCGTCGATGTCACCAACTACGTGATGCTCGAGCTGGGACACCCGATGCACGCCCACGACAGCAGCCTGATCACCGGCGGCTTCCGGGTCCGATTCGCCGAACCCGGCGAGACGGTCGTCACACTCGACGACGTCGAGCGCACGCTCGATTCGGTCGACGTGCTCATCGTCGACGACGTCGCGACCGCTGCGATCGGCGGTGTGATGGGTGCCGGGACCACCGAGGTCCGGGACAGCACCACCGACGTCCTGTTGGAGGCGGCGGTCTGGGACCCCGCCGCGGTGTCGCGTACACAGCGGCGGCTGCATCTGCACAGTGAGGCCGGCCGGCGTTATGAGCGCACGGTGGATCCGGCAATATCGGTGGCCGCACTCGACCGGTGCGCGGCGCTGTTGGCCGATATCGCCAATGGCACAGTGGAACCCGCGCTGACCGACTGGCGCGGCGATCCGCCTCGCCAGGACTGGGCGCATCCGGCGGTGAGCATGCCGGTCGATCTGCCGGACCGGACCGCCGGAGTGCGGTATCCCGACGGCGCTGCCCGCACCAGGCTGACCCAGATCGGCGCCTCGGTCGTCGTGGACGGCGGCACACTCACCGCGACCCCGCCGAGCTGGCGGCCCGACCTGCGGCAGCCCGCCGACCTGGTCGAAGAGGTGATGCGCCTCGAAGGGCTCGACGTGATCCCTTCGGTGCTGCCCGCCGCGCCGGCCGGCCGCGGTCTGACACCCGGTCAGCGGCGTCGGCGTGCGATCGGAAAGGCATTGGCGCTCAGCGGTTTCGTCGAGATCCTGCCCACCCCGTTCCTCCCTGCGGGGATCTTCGACCAATGGGGCCTCGACGCCGGTGATCCACGCCGGAACACCACCGAGGTGCTCAACCCGCTGGAGTCCGACAGGCCTGCGTTGGCCACCACGCTCTTACCCGGATTGCTCGAAGCATTGACCCGCAACGTCGCCCGCGGCGCCGTCGACGTCGCCCTGTTCGCGATCGCCCAGGTGGTCGAGCCCACCGCCGAGACCACCTCGGTCCAGCGCATCCCGAACGACCGGCGACCCACCGACGAGGAGATCGCGGCGCTGGACACGTCGCTGCCCCGCCAACCCCAGCACGTCGCAGCCGTGCTGGCGGGTCTGCGGGAGCCGGCGGGGCCGTGGGGCCCCGGACGGCCGGTCGAGGCCGCGGACACCTTCGAGGCTGTCCGCGTCATCGGCCGGGCCGCCGGCGTGGAGTTCACGCTGCGGGCCGCCCAGCATCTTCCGTGGCACCCGGGGCGGTGCGCCGAGGTCTTGATCGGTGACGTCGTGGTCGGGCACGCCGGGCAGCTGCACCCCGCGGTCGTGGAGCGATCCGGCTTGCCCAAGGGGTCCTGCGCTGTCGAGATCGATCTTGATGCCGTGCCCATCACCGAACGGCTTCCCGCGCCCGGGGTGTCGCCGTTCCCGGCGGTGTTCCAGGACATCGCGCTGATCGTCGACGCCGACATCGCGGCCCAAAGTGTGGTGGACGCGGTCCGCGCCGGTGCCGGTGCTCTGCTCGAGGACGTCCGGATCTTCGATGTCTACACCGGTCCCCAGATCGGGGACGGCCGCAAGTCGCTGGCGCTGGCGCTGCGGTTCCGGGCCGCGGACCGCACGTTGACCGAGGACGAGGCCAGCGCCGCCCGCGACGCCGCCGTGCGCGCAGCCGCCGAGCGTGTCGGTGCGGTGCAGCGCCGCTGAGCACAGCACGCCACCGCCACCGGCCCCGGCCGGTTGAAATTGATTTGCATCCTCGTGCATAACCATGCATCATCACCGGTATGACATCCGTCGCAGTGGCCGGGGCCAGCGGTTATGCCGGAGGGGAGGTGCTTCGTCTGCTTCTCGGGCACCCCGCCTTCGCGGACGGCCGGCTGACCATCGGGGCACTCACCGCTGCGGCCAGCGCCGGGACCGCGCTGGCCGAACACCATCCGCATCTGCTGCCGTTGGCCGACCGCATCCTGGAGCCGACCGAACTGGACGCGCTGGCCGGCCATGACGTGGTGTTCCTCGGTCTGCCGCACGGGCATTCGGCCGCCCTGGCCGAACAGCTCGGCCCGGATGTCGTCATCGTCGACTGCGGCGCGGACTTCCGGCTCACCGACCCGGGCGCCTGGCAGCGGTTCTACGGTTCCGAGCATGCGGGGAGCTGGCCCTACGGCCTTCCGGAGCTGCCCGGCGGCAGGGACCGGCTCCGGGGCGCCACGCGGGTCGCGGTGCCCGGTTGCTATCCCACCGCCGCGCTGCTGGCGTTGTGGCCGGCGCTCGCCGAAGGTCTCGTCGAGCCTGCCGTCACCGTCGTCGCGGTCAGCGGGGCCTCGGGTGCGGGCCGCTCGGCCAAGGTGGACCTGCTCGGCGCCGAGATCATCGGGTCCGCACGCGCGTACAGCGTCGGCGGTACACACCGGCACACCCCCGAGATCGCCCAGGGCCTGCGCGGTGTCACCGGCACCGATGTCACGGTGTCGTTCACCCCGGTGCTGATCCCGACCTCGCGGGGAATCCTGGCCACCTGTACGGCGCGCACCGACGCGTCGCTGTCACAGCTGCGCGCGGCCTACGAAAAAGCCTATACCGACGAGCTTTTCGTCCACCTGCTGCCCGAGGGGCGGTTGCCCAAGACCGGTGCGGTCATCGGCAGCAACGCCGCTCAGATCGCGATCGCGGTCGACGAGGATGCTTCGACGTTCGTCGCGATCGCCGCCATCGACAACCTCGTGAAGGGAACCGGGGGTGCGGCCGTGCAGTCGATGAATCTCGCGCTGGGATGGCCCGAGGCCGAGGGGCTCTCGACGGTTGGGGTGGCACCGTGACCCGGCTGCTGCGCACCCAGGGTGTCACCGCCCCAGCCGGCTTCCGGGCCACCGGGATCTCGGCGGGCATCAAGGCTTCCGGGAACCTGGATCTGGCCCTGGTGTTCAACGAAGGGCCTGATCATGCCGCCGCGGGCGTATTCACCCGCAACAAGGTCAAGGCCGCGCCGGTGCTGTGGTCGCAACAGGTGCTGACCACCGGACGGCTGCGTGCGGTCATCCTGAACTCCGGCGGCGCCAACGCCTGCACCGGCCCCGGCGGATTCCAGGACACCCACGCCACCGCCGAGGCGGTCGCGGCCGCGCTGTCGGACTGGGGCACCGAGACCGGTGCCGTCGAGGTCGCGGTGTGCTCGACCGGGCTGATCGGTGACCGGCTGCCGATGGACAAGATGCTGGCCGGTGTCCAGGAGATCGTGCACGAGATGGCCGGCGGCCTGACCGGCGGCGAGGAAGCCGCCCGCGCGATCATGACCACCGACACCGTGCCCAAACAGGTTGCGCTGCACCATGACGACAAATGGACCGTGGGCGGGATGGCCAAGGGCGCCGGCATGCTGGCACCGTCGCTGGCGACAATGCTGTGCGTGATCACCACCGATGCCGTGGCCAGTGCGCAGGCTCTGCACGCGGCGCTGACGAAAGCGGCCGCCCGCACCTTCGACCGCCTCGATGTCGACGGCAGCTGCTCGACCAACGACACCGTTCTGCTGTTGTCCTCGGGTGCCAGCGAGGTCGCGCCCAGCCAGGCCGAACTCGATGACGCGGTGCTACGGGTCTGCGACGACCTGTGCGCGCAACTGCAGGCCGACGCCGAGGGTGTCACCAAGCGGATCCTGATCACCGTCACCGGCGCAGGCAGTGAGGACGACGCGGTCACCGCGGCCCGGGTGATCGCGCGGGACAGCCTGGTCAAGACCGCGCTGTTCGGCTCCGACCCGAACTGGGGCCGGGTGCTGGCCGCCGTCGGGATGGCGCCGGTCAAGCTGGATCCGGATCGTATCGTCGTGTCCTTCAACGGTTCTCCGGTGTGCATCGACGGCGTCGGGGCACCGGGAGCTCGCGATGTGGATTTGTCGGGGGAGGAGATCGCGGTCGTGGTCGATCTCGGCGTCGGATCGGAGTCGGCTTCGATCCGCACCACCGACCTGTCGCATGCCTACGTCGAAGAGAATTCGGCGTACAGCTCGTGAGCCCGACGACACCGGAGAAGGCGCGCGTACTGGCCGACGCGCTGCCGTGGCTCACCGCACTGCACGACAAGATCGTGGTGGTCAAGTATGGCGGCAACGCGATGACCGACGAACGGCTCAAGGCCGCCTTCGCCGCCGACATGGTGTTCCTGCGCAACTGCGGCGTCCACCCTGTCGTGGTGCACGGCGGCGGCCCGCAGATCTCTGCCATGCTCAAAAAGCTCGGTATCCCAGGCGATTTCAAGGGCGGATTCCGGGTCACCACACCAGAGGTGCTCGACGTCGCCCGGATGGTGTTGTTCGGGCAGGTCGGGCGTGAACTGGTCAACCTGATCAATGCGCACGGACCCTACGCGGTCGGCATCACCGGTGAGGACGCCCACCTGTTCACCGCGGTGCGACGTACCGTCATGGTGGACGGTGTCGCCACCGACATCGGTCTGGTCGGCGATGTCGAGCGGGTCAACACCGACGCGGTGGTGGACCTGATCGGGGCGGGGCGCATTCCGGTGGTGTCGACGATCGCCCCGGACACCGCCGGACTGGTCTACAACATCAACGCCGACACCGCGGCGGCCGCGCTGGCCGAAGCCCTGGGCGCCGAGAAACTGCTCATGCTCACCGATGTCGAGGGTCTGTACACCCGCTGGCCCGATCGCGATTCGCTGGTCAGCCAGATCAACTCCGAGGAACTCAGCGAACTGCTTCCCACCCTGGAGGAGGGCATGGTGCCCAAGATCGAGGCGTGCCTGCGGGCGATCACCGGCGGCGTGCCCAGTGCGCACGTCATCGACGGTCGGGTCGAGCACTGCGTGCTGGTCGAACTGTTCACCGACGAGGGCGCTGGTACGAAGGTGGTGCATTCCGCGTGAGTGATCTACTCAACCGCTGGTCGGCGGTCATGATGAACAACTACGGGACGCCGCCACTGGCGCTCGCCGGCGGTGACGGGGCAGTGGTCACCGACGTCGACGGCAACTCCTACCTCGATCTGCTGGGCGGCATCGCCGTCAACGTGCTCGGCCACCGCCATCCTGCGGTGATCGAGGCGGTCACCCGGCAGCTGAACACGCTCGGGCACACCTCCAATCTGTACGCCACCGAGCCCGGTGTCGCGCTCGCCGAAGCTCTCGTCGGACTGCTGGGTGCGCCCGCCAAGGCGTTCTTCTGCAACTCCGGCACCGAGGCCAACGAGGTGGCCTTCAAGATTTCCCGGCTCACCGGCCGGACGAAAGTCGTTGCCGCGCAAGGCGCTTTTCATGGCCGTACGATGGGGTCACTGGCGCTGACCGGCCAGCCGAGCAAGCAGGCGCCGTTCGAGCCGCTGCCCGGCGAGGTCACCCATGTGCCCTACGGCGACGCGGAGGCCCTGCGCGCCGCCGTCGACGGGGACACCGCCGCGGTGTTCCTGGAACCGATCATGGGGGAGGGCGGCGTCGTCGTCCCGCCGGCCGGATACCTGGTCGCGGCCCGGGAGATCACCGCCGCGCACGGCGCACTGCTGGTTCTCGACGAGGTGCAGACCGGTGTCGGCCGGACCGGGGCGTTCTACGCGCACCAGCACGACGGCATCACCCCCGACGTCGTGACCCTGGCCAAGGGTCTCGGTGGCGGCCTGCCCATCGGTGCCTGCCTGGCCGTCGGCGACACCGCCGACCTGCTGACGCCGGGACTGCACGGCAGCACGTTCGGCGGCAACCCGGTGTGCACAGCGGCCGGCCTGGCGGTGTTGACGGTGCTCGCCGATGACGGTCTGGTGGAGCGGGCCGATGTACTGGGCAAGACCATCGCGCACGGCGTCGAGGCGCTCAACCATCCGCTGGTCGACCGGGTCCGGGGTCGCGGATTGTTGCGCGGCATCGTGCTGACCGCCGAGTCGGCCAAACGTGTCGAGACCGCCGCCCGGGAAGCGGGTTTCCTGGTCAACGCGGCCGCGCCCGACGTCGTCCGGCTGGCCCCACCGCTGGTGATCACCGAGGCGCAGGTCGAGTCGTTTCTGTCAGCGCTCCCCACGGTTCTCGATGAGGCGGTTCGGTCATGACCCGGCATTTTCTGCGCGACGACGATTTCTCGCCCGAGGAGCAGGCCGAGGTGCTGGAGCTGGCGGCCGAGCTCAAGAAGGACCGCTTCCGTCGTCGTCCGCTCGAGGGCCCGCGCGGCGTCGCGGTGATCTTCGAGAAGAACTCGACCCGGACCCGATTCTCCTTCGAAATGGGTATCGCCGAACTGGGCGGTCACGCCGTGGTGGTCGACGGCCGCAGCACCCAGCTGGGACGCGAGGAGACGTTGGAGGACACCGGGCGGGTGTTGTCGCGTTACGTCGACGCGATCGTGTGGCGGACGTTTGCCCAGGAGCGGCTGACCGCGATGGCGAGTGGTGCCTCCGTCCCCATAATCAATGCGCTGTCCGACGAGTTCCATCCGTGCCAGGTGCTTGCTGACCTGCAGACGCTGGCCGAGCGTAAAGGTGCTCTGAAAGGGCTGCGGCTGAGCTACTTCGGCGACGGAGCCAACAACATGGCGCACTCGCTGATGCTGGGCGGGGTGACCGCAGGCATCGACGTGACCATCGCCGCACCGCGCGGTTTCGAGCCGCATCCGATGTTCGTCGCGGCGGCCGAGACCCGGGCTCACCAGACCGGTGCCACGGTCGCACTCACCGACGATCCGGTGCGGGCCGCCGAAGGCGCCGACGTGTTGGTCACCGACACGTGGACCTCGATGGGTCAGGAGAACGACGGCCTGGACCGGGTTCGGCCGTTCCGGCCCTTCCAGGTCAACTCCGAGATGCTCGACCGTGCCGACTCGCAAGCGGTCGTGCTGCACTGCCTTCCGGCCCACCGCGGACACGAGATCACCGACGAGGTGATCGACGGTCCGCGCAGCGCGGTGTGGGACGAGGCCGAGAACAGGTTGCACGCGCAGAAGGCGCTGCTGGTGTGGTTGCTCGACAAGACGAACCCGCGATGACGGCCGCCAGTACCCGCGCCGGCCGGCAGGCCCGCATCGTGGCCCTGTTGTCTGCGCAATCGGTGCGCAGCCAGAGCGAGTTGGCCGCGCTACTGGCCGATGAGGGCATCGATGTCACCCAGGCGACGCTGTCACGCGATCTCGAGGAACTCGGCGCGGTGAAGCTGCGCGGCGCCGACGGCGGTGTCGGGGTGTACATCGTCCCCGAGGACGGCAGCCCGGTGCGCGGGGTCGCCGGTGGCACCGAACGGGTGACCCGGCTGCTCGGGGATCTGCTGGTGTCGACGGACTTCAGCGCCAACCTCGCCGTGCTGCGCACCCCGCCCGGGGCGGCCCACTACCTGGCCAGTGCGCTCGACCGTGCCTCGCTACCCTATGTGGTCGGCACCGTCGCCGGCGATGACACCATCCTCGTCATCGCCCGCGAACCGATGACCGGCGCCGAACTGGCCGCCACCATCGAGAACCTCTCGAAAGCCTGAAGTACGTCAACAAAAAGGAGTTCCGTATGTCCGAGCGCGTCATCCTGGCGTATTCCGGCGGTCTCGACACCTCGGTGGCGATCAGCTGGATCGGCAAGGAGACCGGACGTGAGGTCGTCGCGGTCGCCATCGATCTCGGACAGGGCGGCGAGGACATGGAGGTGGTGCGCCAGCGCGCGCTGGACTGCGGCGCCGTCGAGGCCGTCGTCGTGGACGCCCGCGACGAATTCGCCGAGCAGTACTGCCTGCCCGCCATCCAGTCCAACGCGCTCTACATGGACCGCTACCCCCTGGTCTCGGCGTTAAGTCGCCCGCTGATCGTCAAGCACCTGGTCGACGCGGCCCGCGAGCACGGCGGCGGCATCGTCGCGCACGGTTGCACCGGCAAGGGCAACGACCAGGTGCGCTTCGAGGTGGGATTCGCCTCGCTGGCACCCGATCTGGAGGTCCTCGCCCCGGTCCGCGACTATGCGTGGACCCGGGAGAAGGCCATCGCGTTCGCCGAGGAGAACGCCATCCCGATCAATGTGACCAAGCGCTCGCCGTTCTCCATCGACCAGAACGTCTGGGGCCGTGCCGTGGAAACCGGCTTCCTGGAGCATCTGTGGAACGCGCCCACCAAGGACGTCTACGACTACACCGAGGATCCGACGATCAACTGGAGCAGCCCCGACGAGGTCGTCGTCGGGTTCGACAAGGGAGTGCCGGTGTCCCTGGACGGCAGCCCGGTCACCGTCTTGCAGGCCATCGAAGAGCTCAACCGGCGCGCCGGTGCGCAGGGGGTGGGCCGGCTGGATGTCGTCGAGGACCGGTTGGTGGGCATCAAGAGCCGGGAGATCTACGAGGCGCCCGGTGCCATGGTGCTGATCACCGCACACACCGAGCTCGAACACGTCACCCTGGAGCGTGAGCTGGGCCGGTTCAAGCGGACCACCGATCAGAAGTGGGGTGAGCTGGTGTACGACGGGCTGTGGTATTCCCCGCTGAAGACGGCGCTGGAGTCGTTCGTCGCCAAGACCCAGGAACACGTCAGCGGTGAGATCCGGCTGGTGCTGCACGGCGGCCACATCGCGGTGAACGGCCGTCGCAGCGCCGAATCGCTGTACGACTTCAACCTCGCTACCTACGACGAGGGTGACACCTTCGACCAGTCGGCGGCCAAGGGGTTCGTGCACGTGCACGGGTTGTCGTCGAGCCTGTCGGCGCGCCGGGACCTGGCGGGCAAGTGACCGCGATCCCCAGCCCCGGTCCCAGTACCGCGAGTGTGCGTGTCTGCAGGCCGGCGCGCGGCGGAAACCGGGCCAACACGCACGCTCGCACCGCGTCGACGGGACACCGATGAGCACCAACGAGGGTTCGTTGTGGGGCGGACGGTTCGCCGACGGTCCCGCCGAACCCCTTGCCGCGCTGAGCAAGTCCACCCACTTCGACTGGGTCCTGGCCCCCTATGACGTCCTGGCATCCAAGGCCCACGCCCGCGTGCTGTTCCGGGCGGGGCTGCTGACCGAGGAGCAGCGCGACGGACTGCTCGCCGGGCTGGACAGCCTGGGCTCCGACGTCGCCGACGGCACCTTCGGGCCGATCGTCACCGACGAGGACGTGCACGGCGCGCTGGAACGCGGACTGATCGAGCGGGTCGGACCTGATCTGGGCGGTCGGCTGCGCGCGGGACGGTCCCGCAACGACCAGGTGGCCACTCTGTTCCGGCTGTGGCTGCGGGACGCGGTCCGACGGGTCGCCGACGGCGTGCTGGAGGTGGTGTCCGCACTGGCCACCCAGGCGGCAGCGCACCCGACCGCGATCATGCCGGGCAAGACCCATCTGCAGTCGGCGCAGCCGGTGCTGCTGGCGCACCACCTGCTCGCCCACGCGCACCCGCTGCTGCGCGATGTGGACCGTCTGGCCGACTTCGACACCCGGGCGGCGGTATCGCCCTACGGATCCGGGGCGCTGGCAGGATCCTCACTCGGCCTCGACCCGGACGCCATCGCCGAGGAACTGGGCTTCCATGCCGCGGCAGACAATTCCATCGATGCCACCGCTGCCCGCGATTTCGCCGCCGAGGCGGCGTTCGTCCTGTCGATGATCGGGGTCGATCTGTCGCGGCTGGCCGAGGATGTCATCCTCTGGAGCACCACAGAATTCGGGTACGTCACCCTGCACGACGCCTGGTCGACCGGCAGTTCGATCATGCCGCAGAAGAAGAATCCCGACATCGCCGAGCTGGCCCGCGGCAAGGCCGGCAGACTGATCGGCAACCTGACCGGTCTGCTGGCCACCCTCAAAGCCCAACCGCTGGCGTACAACCGCGATCTGCAGGAGGACAAGGAACCGGTCTTCGATTCGGTGGCGCAGCTGGAGCTGCTGCTGCCCGCGATGGCCGGTCTGGTCGGCACCCTGCGCTTCGACGTGGACCGGATGGCCGAGCTGGCACCGCTCGGCTACACGCTGGCCACCGATGTCGCCGAGTGGCTGGTACGCCGCGGCGTGCCGTTCCGGGTCGCCCATGAAGCCGCAGGGGCTGCGGTGCGGGCGGCCGAGGCACGCGGTGTCGGGCTCGAAGACCTCGTCGACGCCGAGCTCGCCGGAATCCACCCTGACCTCACCCCGGACGTGCGCGACGTTCTCACCACCGAGGGTTCGGTGAACTCACGGGACGCCCGGGGTGGCACCGCGCCGGTCCAGGTCGCCAGACAGCTCGGCGCGGTGCGGGTCGCCACCGATGAATTGCGGGCCCGGCTGCGCGGCTAGCATCCACGGTATGGACACCGGGCCGGCCGATGACGCGCCCGCCGTCAGCCGACGATCCCCTCTGCGACAGTGGCTGGCCGAGCGCAGGATCAGCCAGTTGTGGAAGGCCGGCGTCGCGGCGATCCTGGCCGTCGCGGCGTTGTTCGGCGGGCTGGACACCGTCGACGACAAGGCCACCCCGTTCGCGCCGGGAGAGGACTTCAGCGACGGACAGTTCACCCTCAGCGTGGCGCGGGCGAGTCTGGTCCCCAGCGTGCAGGGCGGTGGACGCGTCATCGGCCCGCCCAAACCCGGTCACCGGTATCTCGGCGTGGTCGCCACCGTTCGCAACGACGGGACGTCGCCGGGACGACTGCGCAACGAGCTGGACGTGCGCAACCTGTCGGCCAAGGAGTTCTACGGCGTCTTCCGGTACCGCGACGGCTCGCCGATCCCGGCCCTCGGGCCGGGCCTGACCGAGCAGCTGGTGTTCGCCTGGCTCGTCCCCGACGACGCTGTCGCCGTGGGTGACACGATCACGGTCCGGGTGTGGAAGAAGAACTACCGTCAGTTGATGGTCACCTACGGCGGCAAGGAATGGCTCGACAGCCTCACCGATTACGGGGTCACCGAGCTGACCGTCGGAGGACCGTCGTGAACCAGGCTGAGCGGCAACCGAAGTCGGGTCTCGGGGCGGTCATGTCGGTGTGCGGCGTCCTGGCCGTCGTGGCAGCGGCCGCGGTGGTGTGGCACCACCTTCCGGCGCCGACCGATCTGTACGGTCCGTTCGAGGTCCGCGGCGTGGCAGGAGAACCCGTACCAGGCCGGACGGTCGTCGCCACCGTCACCGCGGTACGCATTGCACCGCAGGTGAATTCGGTTCCTGCAGCCGGTAACTGGGTCGTCGTCGACACCGTGTTGCAGGCGACCCGATCCACCGAGCTGCCCCGAGCCGAGTTGATCGTCGGACCCAACACCTATGCCCCGACCGACCGGTTCTTCATGGACACCCTCAGGGCGGAGATCGCTCCGGGCATCACCCAGCGCGGCAGCTGGGTCTTCGATGTCGCTGCGCCACTGGTCGCCGCCGGTGCCGCCGAACCGCTCACGCTGCGGGTGTGGACGGGCAGCGACATCCTGGACTCCCGGCTCGCCATCGCGATTCCCACCGACGACCGACGGCTCAGCAGAGCAGCAGCGGTGGAGCTCACCCGTCCAGAACTGAGCGCCGAATGAGGTGGCCGGCCGCGCTCTGGCAGCGCAACGTGCTCGGCCTGGCCGTCGTCGCGTGCACGGTGGGTGCCTTCATCGCCATCGACTTCGGACCGCAGTGGTCGGCATACCGCAACACGGTCACCCCGCGGTTGGTGGTGCCCGCCGGCGAGCGCGGCTCGGCGGACGGCCAGACCTGGGAGCTGGTGTCCATCCGCCACCAGAACCGCAGCGGTCTGAGCTTCGGGCCGCCACTTCCCGCCGGCACGGTGTTGACCGTGATCGTCGTCGACTGGACCGGGACACCGCTACCCGGATACTGCGGCGCGGTCCTCACCGACGGTGAACGGCGCTGGGACGCAGAAGGTGTCGGCGGATTCGCGCCGATCCCACCGGACGGGGTGAACGCGCTGTGCGACAAGCCGGGGCGTCTCCAGTTCGGCTTCGTGCTGCCCTCCGACGCCGTTCCGACCGCGCTGGACGTCACCCACGATCGTCAGATCACGGTGCGGATGCTGCTCTAGTCTGGTTCGAGCCGACGTGTTCGGCGCAATAGGCCACCGTGGCGGCGATCAGGCACACCCGCAAGGGCTCGATGATCAGGTGGGACACAAACACCAGTGCCGGCTGCGCCCAGTCCCAGAACGCCATCGGATGAGGCCCCAGCCACCACGCCACACCCCGGAACAGGTAGCCGGCCCGCACCTCCGGCCGATAAAAGCTGCCCGCCATGTCCAGCCACGCCAGACCCAGATAACCCAGCACGTACAACGACAACGCCAGCACACCGCCGTGCATGATCAGCCGGGCCGCGTCGGTGATCGTCCGGTAATTGCCCAGCCTGGACAGCAGCCAGTCGCGTACCTCGTGCCGGCGGACGTCAGGTAGCCGGGACCAGCGGGCCCGCACCAGTTCCTTGCGGGCGGCCGCCCGCTCGAACAGCAGGTCGGCCGGGCGGCCGGCAAGACGCCGTGCGGCACCCCGCCAGTCCTCGGGCATCGTCACGCCGTAGACGATCGCTGCCACCGCCAGCCACAGCAGCGGTATCGTGGCGCCGCCGAGCACCGTGGTCACCGCCCAGGTCACGGTGTCCCAGAGCATCTCCAGCGGCCGCAGATGGGAGAACAGTTCGGCGCGCGTCTCGTTGAACCACACCACGATCCGTCGCTGCGACAGCCAACCGGTGGGATTGAGGAAGAAGGTCAGGTCCTTGCTGGCGGCGAAACTGACACCGAGGAACACCCACAGCGCGTCCACGTACACCCGGACGCCCAGCATCCAGCCGGGGAGGCGGTCGCGCAGACGGCTGAGCACATAGCGCAGCACGAGGGCGGCGAAGATCAAGGCCCACGTGAGGGTGCCGACCGGCAATGTCTCGGGGTGCAGTTCGGTGATGCCGGGCGTCGCGATCGCGTCGGCGATCCGGTAATCGAGGCTGCGCCCCTCGAACGCGATCCAGTCCTCGGCGAACAACTTCCAGGCCAGATAGATCGCGAAGAACGGCACGATCACGGTGGAAAACACATCGACGCGGCGCGCAGACCGGCGCGGCAGCGCCGCCAGCACGGGAATCGCGCTGCGCAGCACGAAGAACATCGCGACGTAGGAGGCCAGACGGGCCAGCCCCGCCAGCGGCATGATCAACGACGCCCAGACGTCGTTGTCGTGACCGGCCCACGCCGCCAGCTCGATCGCCCCGCGCCGGGCCAACAGCCCCAGCAGGTAGCAGGCGGCCAGCTGCGGCCAGAAACGAAGGCACAGCACCAACGGCCGCAGCAGTGCGTTCATCCGCCGTCCTCGGCGGCCGCCAGCCACGCCTCCTCAAGTGAATCCTTGCGCGCCAACAATTCACCGAGCTCCATGTTCAACTCACCGGCGCGCACATGGTCGGCGGCGGCCTGCGCCATCGACTCATGCACCGCGGTGATGCGGTCCTCGAGTTTGGCGAGCTGGTTCTCGATCCGGGCCAGCTCCTTGCCGGTGCGGCGCTCACGGGCCGCGGCGGACTCGGGACGGGTGGGTTCGGCTCTCGCCGGTGCGGCGCTGTCGGCGGCCGCACGATCGGCCAGGTACTGCTCGATCCCGCCCGGCAGCAGGTCGCAGCGTCCCCCGCCGGTCAGCGCGTAGGTCACGTCGCTGACCCGCTCGAGGAAATAACGGTCGTGCGTCACCACGATCAGCGTTCCGGGCCACCCGTCCAGATAGTCCTCGATGACGGTCAACGTGTCGATGTCCAGATCGTTGGTCGGCTCGTCGAGCAGCAACACGTTGGGTTCGTCGAGCAACAGTCGCAGGAACTGCAGCCGCCTGCGCTCGCCGCCGGAGAGTTCACCGATGCGGGTGGTCAGCTTGTCTCCGACGAAGCCGAAATCCTTCAGCAGAGTGTCGGCGGTGATCTCCCGGCCGCCGGCCAGCTCGCTGACCCGGCGGCGGTCCTCGACCGCGTCGAGGACACGGGCGGACGGGTCGAGCTCCTTGAGCGCCTGACTGAGATGGCCGATGCGCAGCGTCGCGCCGCGCTTGACGGTGCCCGAGGAGGGCGTCAGGTCGCCGGCAAGCAGCCGCAGCACCGACGTCTTACCGGTGCCGTTGACCCCGACCAGGCCGATCCGGGCACCCGGGCCGATCGACCAGTCGATGCCGTCGAGCAGCACCCGGGGCGGTTCGCCGACTTCGAGCCGCACCCGGTGCAGGTCGAATACGTCCTTGCCCAGCCGGCTGGTGGCGAAGCGCTGCAGCACCAGCGAGTCCCGCGGCGGCGGTTCGTCGGCGATCAACTCGTTGGCCGCCTGGATGCGGAAGCGTGGCTTCGAGGTCCGCGCCGGTGGGCCGCGCCGCAGCCACGCCAGCTCCTTGCGCATCAGGTTGCGGCGACGCGCCTCGGTACCGGCAGCCACCCGCATCCGTTCGGCGCGGGCCAGCACGTAGGCGGCGTAACCACCGTCGTAGGCGTCGACGACTCCGTCGTGCACCTCCCAGGTCTTGCTGCACACCGAGTCGAGGAACCACCGGTCGTGACTGACCACCACCAGTGCCTTCGCCGGCCGGGTGGTGAGCAAGCCGGCCAGCCACCCGATCACCTCGACGTCGAGATGGTTGGTGGGTTCGTCGAGGACCAGGACGTCGTGGCCGGCCAGCAGCACCTCGGCCAGGGCGACCCGGCGCCGTTCACCGCCGGACAGGGCGGTGACGTCGGCGTCCAGGCTGACCTCGGCCAGCAGATGCTCGACAACCGCGCGGGTGTCGGCTTCGGCCGCCCAGATGTGGTCGGGGCGGCCGCCGACGATCACATCCCGCACCGAGGAACCGGCGTCGAAGTCGTCGGCCTGGCGCAGATAGCCGACCGACAGGCCCGATGTGTGGGTGACCCGGCCCGAGTCGGGTTCCTGGGCGGCGGTCAGCACCTTCAGCAGGGTGGTCTTGCCGTCGCCGTTTCGGCCCACGACGCCGATCGCGTCGCCTTCTTCGACGCCGAGGCTGACACCGTCGAGCAATGTCCTGGTGCCGTACCCGACGGTGGCCCGCTCCAGGTTGATCAGGTTTGCCATCAGCCGCCGATCCTATGCGGGCGCTGTGCCATGATGACGACGGCAGTCGGGGGAGCGCACATGGACAGTGGGGAGTGACGCGGGTGGTGGATCTCTCGGCGATCACCAGACCGGTGGGACGGCTGGTCGCGACCGCCCAGAACGGGCTGGAGGTGCTGCGCTACGGCGGACTGGAGACCGGCGCCGTACCGTCACCGTTCCAGATTGTCGAGAGCGTGCCGATGTACCGGCTCCGGCGCTACTTCCCACCCGACAGCCGGCCCGGCGCCACGCCTCCCGGCCCCCCGGTGCTGATGGTGCACCCGATGATGATGTCGGCCGACATGTGGGACGTCACCCGCGATGAAGGCGCCGTCGGCATTCTGCACAAGGCCGGAGTCGATCCCTGGGTCATCGACTTCGGTTCGCCCGACAAGATCGAGGGCGGGATGCAGCGCAATCTCGCCGACCATGTGGTGGCGCTCAGCGAGGCGATCGACACCGTCAAAACCGTCACGGGACGTGATGTGCACCTGGCCGGGTACTCGCAGGGCGGCATGTTCGCCTACCAGACCGCCGCCTACCGACGGTCGAAGGACCTCGCCAGCATCGTGGCATTCGGATCGCCGGTGGACACGCTGGCCGCGCTGCCCATGAATCTGCCCGCCAGCCTGGCCCCGGTCGCCGCCGATTTCATGGCCGACCACGTGTTCAGTCGGATCGACATCCCGGGCTGGCTGGCGCGCACCGGGTTTCAGATGCTCGACCCGGTCAAGACGGCGCAGTCGCGGCTCGATTTCCTGCGCCAGCTGCACGACCGTGAGGCGCTGCTCCCGCGCGAGCAGCAGCGCCGTTTCCTGGCCTCCGAGGGCTGGATCGCATGGTCGGGTCCGGCGATCTCCGAGCTGCTCAAGCAGTTCATCGCCCACAACCGGATGATGACGGGCGGGTTCTCGATCCACGGGAACCTGGTCACGCTCTCCGACATCGACTGCCCGGTGCTGGCGGTGATCGGGGAGGTCGACGATATCGGCCAGCCGGCATCGGTGCGTGGCATCAAGCGGGCCGCACCCCAGGCCGACGTGTATGAGTTCCTGATCAGGTCGGGCCATTTCGGCTTGGTGGTGGGCTCCAAGGCCGCCGGCGCGACGTGGCCGACGGTGGCCGAGTGGGTGCGATGGCTCGACGGAGGCGGCATCATGCCCGAGGGTGTGACGCCGATGCCGCTGCAACCCGCCGAGCCGAGCGAGAGCGGCGTCTCGTTGGCCTCACGTCTGGCGCACAGCGCGACCGCGGCCACCGAGATGGCTTTCAGCCTGGCCCGGTCGGCCGCCGGCGCGCTGGTGACCGCCAACAAGTCGGCACGCACCCTCGCGGTCGAGACTGCGCGCACCCTGCCCCGGTTGGCCCGGCTCGGACAGGTCAACGATCACACTCGAATCTCATTGGGCCGCATCATGAGTGAGCAGGCCCGCGATCTACCGCACGGTGAGGCGCTGCTGTTCGACGGCCGGGTACACACCTATGAAGCCGTCGACCGCCGCATCAACAACGTGGTGCGTGGGCTGATCGCGGTCGGCGTACGGCAGGGGGCGCGCGTCGGGGTTCTGATGGGGACGCGGCCGAGTGCCCTGGTCGCCATCGCGGCGCTGTCCCGGCTCGGCGCGGTGGCGGTCCTCATGCCGGCCGACGCCGACCTGGCCGAGGCGGCCCGGCTCGGCGCGGTCACCGAGATCATCACCGACCCGAGCAACCTCGAATCCGCGCGCGCCCTCGACATGCGTGTGCTGGTGCTCGGCGGTGGCGAGGCCCGGGATCTGCACCTGGACCAGAACGGCGACGGCGACGTCATCGACATGGAGAAGATCGACCCCGACGTCGTCGAGCTGCCCGGCTGGTACCGGCCCAATCCCGGACTTGCCCGTGACCTCGCCTTCATCGGGTTCAGCTCCATCAGCGGCGAGCTCATCGCGCGCCAGATCACCAACTACCGCTGGGCGCTGTCGGCGTTCGGCACCGCATCGGCGGCCAACCTCAGCCGCAACGACACCGTCTACTGCCTGACGCCGCTGCACCATCAGTCGGGCCTGCTGGTCAGCCTCGGCGGTGCGGTCGTCGGAGGTGCCCGCATCGCCCTGTCGCGGGAGCTGCGCCCGGACCGATTCCTCCAGGAGATCCGGCAGTACGGCGTGACCGTGGTGTCCTACACCTGGGCGATGCTGCGCGAGGTCATCGACGACCCGGCGTTCTCCCTCAACGGAAGTCACCCGGTCCGGCTCTTCATCGGCTCCGGAATGCCCGCCGGGTTGTGGAAACGGGTCGTGGACATATTCGAGCCGGCCAACGTCGTCGAGTTCTTCGCCACCACCGACGGCCAGGCGGTGCTCGCCAACGTCAAGGGCGCCAAGATCGGCAGCAAGGGCCGGCCGTTGCCGGGTGGCGGTGAGATCGCGCTGGCCGCCTTCGATCCGGAGGACAATCTCATCCTCGAAGACGACCGCGGTTTCGTCCGGCGTGCCGAGACGGGGGAGGTGGGCGTGCTGCTCGCGCACCCGCGCGGGCCGGTGGACCCGTTGGCCTCGGTGAAGCGCGGTGTGTTCGCCCCCGCCGACACCTGGGTGTCCACCGAGTACCTGTTCCGCCGTGACGAGGACGGCGACTACTGGCTGGTCGACAACCGGGCGTCGGTGATCCACACCCGGCGGGGCCCGGTGTTCGCCGCTACGGTCAACGACGCCGTCGGCAAGCTCGGGGCGGTCGACATGGCGGTCACCTATGCGGTGGACGCCGGCGGCGAAACCCTGGCGGTGACGGCGTTGGCGCTGTCCCCGGGCGGCAGCGTCCCGTCGGCTGACCTCTCCGAGGCGTTGGCCGGGCTGCCGGTAGGAAATGCGCCCGACATCGTCCACGTGGTCCCCGACATGACCCTGACCGCGACGTTCCGTCCGCTGGCGGGACCACTGCAGAAGCAGGGCATTCCCAAGGCGTCCCGTAACGCTTGGTACCTCGACCCCGATAGCAATCGGTACAAGCGGTTGACCGCTGCCGTGCGCAGCGAGATCGTGGGCAGTCAGCAGTGATGCCCGGCTCGGGCTGCGCTGTTAGGCTCGCCGGGTCGATTACGGAGGTTGGGATGACGAGGCAGGACAGCTTGACCCGTTCGTCGCTGTACCGCGCGGCCACCGGCGCCCTCTTGGGTGCCGCGCTCGCATTCGGCTCGGTGACCGCGGTCGCCCCGATGGCATCGGCGCAGCCCACCACGCAGGCCGAGGAACCACCGGCTCCGCGGATCTCGCCGGACCAGGTTCTGATGATGATCTCGCAGCAGTACCAGACCGGCCGGGGCGGTGGCCAGGTGTCGAAGCTGATCGAGCAGGTGATGAACCTGCGCGCCCGCGGAATCAGACCGTCGATCGCCAACACCCAGGCGCTGGCGGCCGGGCTGGATGCGCGCCCCAATCAGAAACCGCTGATCGACGCGCTGCAGTCGACGCTGACCTACCAGCGCAAGGTTCTCGCGCAGTCCTCCAATCAGATGCCGCAGGGCGGCGGCGCACCGCCGGTCGCCACCCCCGGAATCGCCGGTCAGCCGGGCTGGTCGCCCGGCAATCCGATGCAGCAGGATGGGGACACGATCTTCCCGATGCCCGGTCGCTGATGGCATTGGACGAAAGGTTGCGGGCGATCCTGGTCTGCCCGCAGGACCGCGGGCCGCTGCTGCTGATCGAGGATTCCCTGTACAACCCCCGCCTGCGACGCAAGTATCGCGTCGACGACGGGATTCCGGTGCTGCTCGTCGACGAGGCCGTCGCCGTCGACGACGATGAGCACCGACGGCTGATGTCGTCCGCGGGGCAGTCCTAGGTCGACGGTGGTGCGAGATTCACTGCGCAGAATTCCGGCAGGGAAGATCGACGTCACCGCACCGGTGATCATCGACGGACTCGACTACATCGACGCCGACGATCCCGCGATGCCGATGTATCGCGTGATCGCGAACAACCGGCGACCGGTGGCACTTCGCGATCTGATGATCGCACCGGTCCGTACCGGCTACATAGGCGACGGGCACCAACCGGATCCGAGCCTGGTCCCACCGGCGGGAGCCGATGCGGTACCCGACGTCGACGTCGTACAGGTCTATCTGCCGGTGCGCGACGGCGTCGCGCGCTGCCAGGTGTACCGGCCGACCGCCTGCCGGCCGGGACTGTTGCCGGTGATCGTGTACTACCACGGTGGCGGGTTCACCGTCGGATCCTCCGAGGACTGCGACTTCCTGGCCCGCAAGCTCGCCGTCACCAACTCGGCACTGGTGGTGTCGGCCAACTACCGATCGGCGCCCGAGTACATGTTCCCGGTTCCGTTCGACGACGCCTTCGACGTCTACACATGGGTGAGCGAACACGGAGCGGACTTGGGCGCCGACATCAGCCGGGTGGTGGTGGCAGGCGATTCCGCGGGGTCGAACTTCGCCGCCGCGCTGCCGCTGCGTGCCCGTGACGAAGGCGTGCGGGTGCCCGACGCCGTGGTGATGCTGGGCGCTTTCGCCGATTTCCAGTTCGAGCGGTGGCCGTCCTTCCTTGCGCTGGCACCCCGCGGCATCGTCTACGACATGGCGTTCGCCGGCTTCATCCGCGGTGCGTATGTGGGTGCGACACCCTGGAGCCATCCTTGGATCAGCCCCATCGAGGGAGATCTGACGGACTATCCGCCGGCTGTCGTCGTGGCCGGCACCCACGATCCGATCGTCGACTCGGCCCGTGCCTTCGCCGATCGGATCCGCCGCGCCGGCGGCCGGGTCCACGAGTACTTTCCCGCCGGGATGCCGCACGGCTTCTATTTCTTCCCGGGGGTGCACGTCGAGGAAGCCGTGGCGTATCGCGTCGTGGCAGATGCACTCACCGGCGTGCTGAATCCGTGACGTGTCGGCCGACCTTCTCGCGGTAGACCCGCTCACCGCCGCGCGGATGCTGCTGGGCGCCCGGCTGATCGGGCGCGGAGTCACTGCGACGATCGTCGAGGTGGAGGCTTACGGTGGACCGACCGACGGCCCGTGGCCGGATGCCGCGGCGCACTCGTTCCGCGGGCCCGGCCCGCGGAACGCGGTGATGTTCGGCCCGGCGGGCAGGCTCTACACCTACCGCAGCCACGGTATCCACGTCTGCGCGAACGTGGTGTGCGCAACCGATGGGGTGGCGGCCGCGGTGCTGTTGCGTGCGGCGGTCATCGACACCGGCCACGATGTGGCGTGGTCGCGCCGTGGGCCGGCCGTCACCGAGGTGGCGCTGGCCCGCGGACCGGGCAATCTGTGTTCTGCGCTGGGGATCACCATGGCCGACAACGGCGTCGACGTGTTCGACCCGTCGTCGCCGGTGCAGGTCGAACTGCCGACGGAGGTCGCATCGGGGGAAACGCGCGACGGGGTCGCCGGTCCGCGTGTCGGGGTCAGCAAGGCTGCCGACCGCCCGTGGCGGATCTGGCTGGGCGGGCTGCCCGAAGTATCGGCCTACCGGCGCAGCCCACGGGCACCGGTTCCCGGCCAGAGCGACTAGTACGGAAAGATCGGCGAGGTGACTGTCATGGGCGTGCCGAACATCCTCGACGAATTGGACTGGCGCGGGTTGATTGCGCAGTCCACCGACCGCGATGCGCTGGCCGCGGCACTGGCCGAAGGTCCGGTCACGGTCTACTCAGGATTCGACCCGACGGCACCGAGCCTGCACGCCGGCCACCTCATACCGCTGCTCACGCTGCGCCGGTTTCAGCGCGCCGGCCATCGCCCGATCGTGCTTGCCGGCGGCGCCACCGGCTTGATCGGTGATCCTCGCGACGTCGGTGAGCGCACACTCAACACCGCCGACACGGTCGCCGAGTGGGCGGACCGGATCCGGGGACAGCTGGAGCGCTTCGTGGATTTCGACGATTCGCCGACCGGGGCGGTGGTGGCCGACAACCTCTCCTGGACCGGTGAGCTGTCGGCGATCGAGTTCCTCCGGGACATCGGCAAGCACTTCTCGGTCAATGTGATGCTGGACCGCGACACGGTGCGGCGCCGCCTCGAAGGGGAGGGCATCTCCTACACCGAGTTCAGCTACATGCTTCTGCAGGCCAACGACTACGTCGAGCTGCATCGACGGTACGGGTGCGCATTGCAGATCGGCGGATCCGATCAATGGGGCAACATCATCGCCGGTGTTCGACTCGTGCGGCAGAAGAGCGGCGCAGCCGTGCACGCGCTCACCACGCCGCTGGTGACCGACTCCGAGGGTAAGAAGTTCGGCAAGTCCACCGGCGGGGGGAGTCTCTGGCTGGACCCAGACCTGACCAGCCCGTACGCCTGGTACCAGTATTTCGTCAACACCGCTGACGCCGATGTGCTGCCCTACCTGCTCTGGTTCACCTTCCTGACCGCCGACGAACTGGCAGCACTCGAGCAGGCAACACAAGAGCGCCCGCACGAGCGGTCCGCGCAACGACGGCTGGCGCGGGAGCTGACCACCCTCGTGCACGGGGAGGCGGCGACCGCGGCCGTCGAACACGCCAGCCAGGCGTTGTTCGGCCGGGCCGAGTTGACCGAATTGGATGAGCCGACGCTGGCGGCGGCGCTGCGGGAGGCCTCGGTCGCAACCCTCGCGCCCGGCGGTGCCGATTCGATCACCGATCTGCTTGTGGCGAGCGGACTCTGCGCGAGCAAGGGGGCGGCACGTCGCACCATCGCCGAAGGGGGGGTGTCGGTCAACAACGTGAAGATCACCACAGATGACTGGTTCCCGCAGGGATCGGACTTCCTGCACGGCAAGTGGTTGGTGCTGCGCCGAGGTAAGCGCAACGTCGCCGGCATCGAGCGCATCGGCTGATCGACGCGGGAATCCACAGGTCAGAGCGCATCGCGGCGCCTCGGGAACAAACGTCACCGATGAACCGTTGAAGACTCTGAGTCAACGCACCGCTGTGGTGCGCGCGCTGGAACCGAGGCGAAACACCCGATCTAGCAGGCCATTTGACTCAGCGTTATCCCTGACGTAACTTATCGGAGTCGCCGCGACACGGGCCAAAACCCGGGGAGCGCGGCGGCCTCCAGAGGGAAGTCCGGTAACGCGGATGTCCTCATCTGTCCGAACTAGAGTCCACGGCTTTTAGCCGCGGGATTCCTGCGCGGTCAGGCTGGGTGTGTTGTTTGAGAACTCAATAGTGTGTTTGGTGGTTTTTGTTTGTTGTTTTTTTGGTTCACCTCTTTTTCCCGTTTTGGGGTGGGCTGTTTTTGGATGCCAGTTTTTGGTGTCTTGGTTTGTTGATCGGATTTCTCTGATTGCGGATTCACCTGACGGTTGTTGGGTTGTTTTTGTTTGGAGAGTTTGATTCTGGCTCAGGACGAACGCTGGCGGCGTGCTTAACACATGCAAGTCGAACGGAAAGGCCCTTCGGGGTGCTCGAGTGGCGAACGGGTGAGTAACACGTGGGTGATCTGCCCTGCACTTTGGGATAAGCCTGGGAAACTGGGTCTAATACCGAATATACCCTTCTGGTTGCATGGCCTGGGAGGGGAAAGCTTTTGCGGTGTGGGATGGGCCCGCGGCCTATCAGCTTGTTGGTGAGGTTACGGCTCACCAAGGCGACGACGGGTAGCCGGCCTGAGAGGGTGACCGGCCACACTGGGACTGAGATACGGCCCAGACTCCTACGGGAGGCAGCAGTGGGGAATATTGCACAATGGGCGCAAGCCTGATGCAGCGACGCCGCGTGAGGGATGACGGCCTTCGGGTTGTAAACCTCTTTCGCTCACGACGAAGCGCAAGTGACGGTAGTGAGAGAAGAAGGACCGGCCAACTACGTGCCAGCAGCCGCGGTAATACGTAGGGTCCGAGCGTTGTCCGGAATTACTGGGCGTAAAGAGCTCGTAGGTGGTTTGTCGCGTTGTCCGTGAAAACTCACAGCTCAACTGTGGGCGTGCGGGCGATACGGGCAGACTGGAGTACTGCAGGGGAGACTGGAATTCCTGGTGTAGCGGTGGAATGCGCAGATATCAGGAGGAACACCGGTGGCGAAGGCGGGTCTCTGGGCAGTAACTGACGCTGAGGAGCGAAAGCGTGGGGAGCGAACAGGATTAGATACCCTGGTAGTCCACGCCGTAAACGGTGGGTACTAGGTGTGGGTTTCCTTCCTTGGGATCCGTGCCGTAGCTAACGCATTAAGTACCCCGCCTGGGGAGTACGGCCGCAAGGCTAAAACTCAAAGAAATTGACGGGGGCCCGCACAAGCGGCGGAGCATGTGGATTAATTCGATGCAACGCGAAGAACCTTACCTGGGTTTGACATGCACAGGACGCCGGCAGAGATGTCGGTTCCCTTGTGGTCTGTGTGCAGGTGGTGCATGGCTGTCGTCAGCTCGTGTCGTGAGATGTTGGGTTAAGTCCCGCAACGAGCGCAACCCTTGTCTCATGTTGCCAGCACGTTATGGTGGGGACTCGTGAGAGACTGCCGGGGTCAACTCGGAGGAAGGTGGGGATGACGTCAAGTCATCATGCCCCTTATGTCCAGGGCTTCACACATGCTACAATGGCCGGTACAAAGGGCTGCGATGCCGTGAGGTGGAGCGAATCCTTTCAAAGCCGGTCTCAGTTCGGATCGGGGTCTGCAACTCGACCCCGTGAAGTCGGAGTCGCTAGTAATCGCAGATCAGCAACGCTGCGGTGAATACGTTCCCGGGCCTTGTACACACCGCCCGTCACGTCATGAAAGTCGGTAACACCCGAAGCCGGTGGCCTAACCCCTTGTGGGAGGGAGCCGTCGAAGGTGGGATCGGCGATTGGGACGAAGTCGTAACAAGGTAGCCGTACCGGAAGGTGCGGCTGGATCACCTCCTTTCTAAGGAGCACCACGAGACTCGGTCCCGCCCACATCGTGTGGGGGTTCGGTGAGCCGGGCGATTCGTTGGATGGCCTCGCATCTGTAGTGGGTGGGGGTCTGGTGCAACAACAAACGTGAGAAGTGGTGTGGGAACGCTGCTTTGAGGGATCATCAGACACACTATTGGGCTTTGAGACAACAAGCCCGCGGTCCGGTCCTCGTTGGAGGGTCGTGTGCCGGCCTTTACCTCTGAGGAGCGTGTGTGAGGGGGTGGGGGTTCTTGTTGTTGCCCTGCTTTGGTGGTGGGGTGTGGTGTTTGATTTGTGGATAGTGGTTGCGAGCATCAAAGACGCACAGTTTAGGTTGTGGGTCTTTGTGTAATGCAAATTTTTCTGATGCCCGCATGCTTGCTCTTTTTTTGGGGTTGGTGTGTGGGTGACTCATTTTTTGGTTTTGTGTTGTAAGTGTTTAAGGGCGCATGGTGGATGCCTTGGCACTGGGAGCCGATGAAGGACGTGGGAGGCTGCGATATGCCTCGGGGAGCTGTCAACCGAGCGTGGATCCGAGGATGTCCGAATGGGGAAACCCGGCACGAGTGATGTCGTGTCACCCAACGCTGAATATATAGGCGTTGGGGGGGAACGCGGGGAAGTGAAACATCTCAGTACCCGTAGGAAGAGAAAACAAAAGTGATTCCGTGAGTAGTGGCGAGCGAAAGCGGAGGATGGCTAAACCGTGTGCATGTGATACCCGGCGGGGGTTGTGTGTGCGGTGTTGTGGGGCGTTTCTTCTCTCATCCGCCGATGAGGGCAGGAGTGAGAAATCATGGTGTTAGTTGAAGTGGCCTGGGATGGCCTGCCGTAGACGGTGAGAGCCCGGTAGACGAAAACTCTGTGACTCCTGTGGAGCTGTCCCCGAGTAGCAGCGGGCCCGTGGAATCTGCTGTGAATCTGCCGGGACCACCCGGTAAGCCTGAATACTTCCCAGTGACCGATAGCGGATGAGTACCGTGAGGGAATGGTGAAAAGTACCCCGGGAGGGGAGTGAAATAGTACCTGAAACCGTGCGCTTACAATCCGTCAGAGCCCTCCTTTGTGGTGGGGTGATGGCGTGCCTTTTGAAGAATGAGCCTGCGAGTCAGGGACATGTCGCGAGGTTAACCCGGGTGGGGTAGCCGTAGCGAAAGCGAGTCTGAATAGGGCGTATCCACACAGGAGTGTGTGGTGTAGTGGTGTGTTCTGGACCCGAAGCGGAGTGATCTACCCATGGCCAGGGTGAAGCGCGGGTAAGACCGCGTGGAGGCCCGAACCCACTTAGGTTGAAGACTGAGGGGATGAGTTGTGGGTAGGGGTGAAAGGCCAATCAAACTCCGTGATAGCTGGTTCTCCCCGAAATGCATTTAGGTGCAGCGTCGCAGTGTTCGTGTCGGAGGTAGAGCTACTGGATGGCCGATGGGCCCTACTAGGTTACTGACGTCAGCCAAACTCCGAATGCCGACACGGTGTAATGCGGCAGTGAGACGGCGGGGGATAAGCTCCGTGCGTCGAGAGGGAAACAGCCCAGATCGCCGGCTAAGGCCCCTAAGCGTGTGCTAAGTGGAAAAGGATGTGCAGTCGCGAAGACAACCAGGAGGTTGGCTTAGAAGCAGCCACCCTTGAAAGAGTGCGTAATAGCTCACTGGTCAAGTGATTGTGCGCCGATAATGTAGCGGGGCTCAAGCACACCGCCGAAGCCGCGGCAGCACACCTTGTGTGTGCTGGGTAGGGGAGCGTCCTGCACTCCGGTGAAGCAGCCTGGTAATGGAGCTGTGGAGGGTGTGGGAGTGAGAATGCAGGCATGAGTAGCGATAAGGCAAGTGAGAACCTTGCCCGCCGGAAGACCAAGGGTTCCTGGGCCAGGCCAGTCCGCCCAGGGTGAGTCGGGACCTAAGGCGAGGCCGACAGGCGTAGTCGATGGACAACGGGTTGATATTCCCGTACCCGTGTGTGAGCGTCCCTGATGAATCCGTTCTGCTAACCGCCCAAATGGTGGGCCACCAATCCCTTCGGGGTGCGGGGTTCACCGGCTGCGCGGGACCCGGACGGGTAGTAGTCAAGCGATGGGGTGACGCAGGAAGGTAGCCGTACCAGTCAGTGGTAATACTGGGGTAAACCTGTAGGGAGTTGGATAGGTAAATCCGTCCAGCACATATCCTGAGAGGTGATGCATAGCCGATTGAGGCGAATTCGGTGATCCTATGCTGTCGAGAAAAGCCTCTAGCGAGCGCACACACGGCCCGTACCCCAAACCAACACAGGTGGTCAGGTAGAGAATACCGAGGCGTACGAGTGAACTATGGTTAAGGAACTCGGCAAAATGCCCCCGTAACTTCGGGAGAAGGGGGACCGGAATACCGTCAACACCCTTTGCGGTGGGCAGCGGGATCCGGTGGCACAAACCAGTGAGAAGCGACTGTTTACTAAAAACACAGGTCCGTGCGAAGTCGCAAGACGATGTATACGGACTGACGCCTGCCCGGTGCTGGAAGGTTAAGAGGACCCGTTAACCCTTCGGGGTGAAGCGGAGAATTTAAGCCCCAGTAAACGGCGGTGGTAACTATAACCATCCTAAGGTAGCGAAATTCCTTGTCGGGTAAGTTCCGACCTGCACGAATGGCGTAACGACTTCTCAGCTGTCTCAACCATAGACTCGGCGAAATTGCATTACGAGTAAAGATGCTCGTTACGCGCGGCAGGACGAAAAGACCCCGGGACCTTCACTACAACTTGGTATTGGTGCTCGATACGGTTTGTGTAGGATAGGTGGGAGACTGTGAAACTCACACGCCAGTGTGGGTGGAGTCGTTGTTGAAATACCACTCTGATCGTATTGGGCCTCTAACCTCGAACCGTATATCCGGTTCAGGGACAGTGCCTGGTGGGTAGTTTAACTGGGGCGGTTGCCTCCTAAAATGTAACGGAGGCGCCCAAAGGTTCCCTCAACCTGGACGGCAATCAGGTGTTGAGTGTAAGTGCACAAGGGAGCTTGACTGCGAGACGGACATGTCAAGCAGGGACGAAAGTCGGGACTAGTGATCCGGCACCTCTGAGTGGAAGGGGTGTCGCTCAACGGATAAAAGGTACCCCGGGGATAACAGGCTGATCTTCCCCAAGAGTCCATATCGACGGGATGGTTTGGCACCTCGATGTCGGCTCGTCGCATCCTGGGGCTGGAGCAGGTCCCAAGGGTTGGGCTGTTCGCCCATTAAAGCGGCACGCGAGCTGGGTTTAGAACGTCGTGAGACAGTTCGGTCTCTATCCGCCGCGCGCGTCAGAAGCTTGAGGAAACCTGTCCCTAGTACGAGAGGACCGGGACGGACGAACCTCTGGTCTACCAGTTGTCCCACCAGGGGCACCGCTGGATAGCCACGTTCGGACAGGATAACCGCTGAAAGCATCTAAGCGGGAAACCCCCTCCAAGACCAGGCTTCTCACCCATTAAGTGGGATAAGGCCCCCCGCAGACCACGGGATCGATAGACCAGACCTAGACACCTAGCAATAGGCGCAGGGAACTGGCACTAACCGGCCGAAAACTTACAACAACAACAAACCTCGCAACCACAACCACAAACACAACAACCACACCCCACCACCAAATAACAAGGGGCCCACAAAACTTCCCCCACACCAACGGGGGACACTCAACAACGAGTGACATAAAGTTACGGCGGTACATAGCGGCAGGGAAACGCCCGGACCCATCCCGAACCCGGAAGCTAAGCCTGCCAGCGCCGATGATACTACCCACCCGGGTGGAAAAGTAGGACACCGCCGAACACAACCCAAGAAATCGCCCCCACACACCCGTGGGGGCGATTTCCATTCCCCACACAAATCCGGCGGGCAATTGCATTGTCGGATTCGGTATTTCGTTGAATTATGTGACGACAGATCTTGGTCAAGTCCAGGGACGTGGTGTACGACGTCGTCGTGTGATTCTTCGTCGTGATGGTTCAGGCGGTTAGTGCCGCGGGGGTGTCCTCCTGTTCGGTTGGGGTGCCGTTGACGGTGCGTGATTTGCTCAGGACGTCAAGTCCCAGGTAGCGCCGCGACTCGGCCCATTCGTCGTGTTGTTCGGCCAGGACGGCGCCCACGAGGCGGATCAGCGCGTCGCGGTCGGGGAAGATCCCGACGACGTCGGTGCGCCGGCGGATCTCCTTGTTGAGACGCTCCTGGGGATTGTTGGACCAGATTTGGCGCCAGATCTGTTTGGGGAACGCGGTGAAGGCCAGCAGGTCCGGCCGCGCCGCTTCGAGGTGTTCAGTGGTCTTGGGCAGTTTGTCGGCGAGGGCGTCGATGATCCGGTCATATTGGGCTGCAACGGATTCAGAGTCAGGTTGGTCGAACACCGAGTGCAGTAGCGTCTTGACCCACGGCCAGGACGCCTTCGGGGTGACGGCCATCAAGTTGGTCGTGTAGTGGGTTCGGCAGCGCTGCCAGGCCGCGCCAGGCAGAGTGGCGCCGATCGCGGCGACCAGCCCGGCGTGCGCGTCGCTGGTGACCAGCTTGACCCCGGACAGCCCACGCGCGGTCAGCGACCGCATAAACGTCAACCAGCCGGCCCCGTCTTCGGCGGTACTGACCTCGACGCCCAGGATCTCCCGATACCCGTCGGCGTTGACCCCGACCGCGATCAGGGCGTGCACGTTGACCACGCGGCCACCTTCACGGGCCTTGAGGACCAGGGCGTCAGCGGCCATGAATGTGTATGGGCCGGCGTCCAGCGGCCGGGTGCGAAACGCCTCGACCGCGGCGTCGAGTTCTTTGGCCATCACGCTGACCTGCGACTTCGACAGGCTGGTGATGCCGAGGGTCTCGACGAGTTTGTCCATCCGCCGCGTGGACACCCCGAGCAGATAGCACGTCGCGACCACCGTGGTCAGCGCCCGCTCGGCGCGTTTACGGCGTTCCAGCAGCCAGTCCGGGAAGTACGAGCCGTGGCGCAGCTTGGGGATCGCCAGATCCAACGAACCGGCGCGGGTGTCGAACTGGCGATGCCGATACCCGTTGCGCGAGTTGGTGCGCTCAGACGTTCGTTCGCCGTACCCGGCGCCGCACAGGGCATCGGCCTCGGCGCCCATCAGGGTGTGGATGAACGTGGCCAGCAGCTCGCGCAGCACGTCGGGATGGGCGGTGGTGAGTCGTTCGGCCAGCACGGCGGGCAGGTCGATATTGTGGGCGGTGGTCATCGCGTCGATTCCTTTGCTCGAGTGACTTTGGTCGGTCTCTCGAAGAATCACGCGATGACCTTCAATCATTCGGCTACGACACGCCGGTAACCCTGATCAGGCCCGACTCGTACACCACTCTGCTGGACGCAACCCAGATCTTGGCCGTATCCTTTGCTCGTGCCCCAAGACAATCAGGGCGGCCGCGGTGAACGTCGGCCTGACCGCTCCGCGAACGGTGGGCGCCGGTCTGACGGCGAACGCCGGCCCGACCGTACCTCGAACGGCAACCGACAGCGCCGCGACCAGAGGTCAGCGCCCCGATCGTCCGGGCCGCATCGCGCTCGTCCGGTCCAGCCGCGGCCCGAGACCGACGAATCCCGTCCCAGCGGCCCCCCGATACCCGCGGAGATCGAGGCCAGGCAGCTCTCCCCGGAGATCCGCGGTGAGCTGACCACCTTGGATCGCGCCACCGCCGATACGGTCGCGCGCCACCTGGTCGCTGCCGGTGAACTGCTCGACGAGGACCCGGAGGCGGCGCTGGCCCACGCTCGCGCCGCGCGTGCCCGTTCGGGACGCATCGCCGCGGTGCGGGAAGCCGTCGGCATTGCGGCCTACCAGTGTGGCGACTGGGCCCAGGCGCTCGCCGAGCTCCGGGCTGCACGCCGAATGGGCAGTCGCTCACCGTTGTTGGCGTTGATAGCCGATTGCGAGCGTGGTGTCGGGCGACCCGAACGCGCGCTCGAGCTCGCCCGTAGCCCCGAGGCCGCAGAGCTCAGCGGCGACGACGCCGACGAGTTGCGCATCGTCGTGGCAGGGGCTCGCTCGGACCTGGGACAGCACGAACAGGCCCTCGCCGTGCTGTCCACGCCGACCCTGGATCCGGCACGCACCGGACCGACGGCCACCCGGTTGTTCTACGCCTACGCCGAAACCCTGCTGGTGCTCGACCGCCGGGACGAGGCACTGCAGTGGTTCCTGCACGCCGCGGCCGCCGACGTCGAGGGCGTCACCGATGCCGAAGAGCGCATCACGGAGCTGTCCTGACGTGAACAACCTTGCGCAGCAACATGATTGTCTGCTGCTCGACCTCGACGGGACAGTGTTCCGGGGCCACGAACCCACGCCGGGGGCGGTTGAGACCCTCGCATCGATCGGCGCCCGGGTGCTGTTCGTGACCAACAATGCCTCCCGCGGCGCCGAGCAGGTCGCAACCCACCTGTGCGATCTCGGCTTCTCGGCGGCACCGGGCGATGTCGTGACCAGCGCACAGAGCGCCGCGCGGCTGCTGGCCGCTCAACTGCCCGCCGACGCCAAGGTGTTGGTCGTGGGGACCGAGTCGCTGGCCGACGAGATCGCCGGGGTCGGCCTGCAGCCGGTGCGCCAATGCGCGGATGACCCGGTCGCGGTGGTACAGGGCCATTCCCCGGACACCGGTTGGCAGCACCTCGCCGAAGCCGCGTTGGCGATCCGGTCCGGCGCGTTGTGGGTCGCCGCCAACGTCGACAAGACCCTGCCCTCGGAGCGTGGTCTGTTGCCGGGCAACGGATCGATGGTTGCCGCACTGCGGACCGCGACCGACACCGACCCGCTGGTCGCCGGCAAGCCGGCGCCCGCATTGATGAGAGATGCGTTGGCGCGCGGCGAGTTTCACCGTCCGCTCGTGGTCGGAGACCGTCTCGACACCGACATCGCCGGCGCCAACGCCGCCGAACTGCCCAGCCTGATGGTGCTGTGCGGGGTGAACTCTGCCGAGGACGCGGTATGGGCGGCGGCCGACGAGCGACCGACCTTCCTGGCGCCCGATCTGCGGGCGTTGACCACCGCGGACGCCGGCGCGCTGCGGATCGCCCCGCAGGACGGTTGGCGCGTGGAGATCGACCGGGACGTGGTAACGCTGAACTCGACCAACGCCGACCCGGGTGATCCCCTGTCGGCGGTGCGCGCTCTCGCGGCCGCGGTGTGGGCAGCGGGAATCGACCGCAGGCCGGTACGGGCCGGAGACGACGCGGCTCGACAGGCCGTGCAGCGGTGGTCGATGGAGTACGTCCGCATCGACTAGCGTGAAGACCGCTATGACAAACGATCCCGACCAGATCAGTGCCCAGGTCGCCGAACTCCTCGGCGATCCGGCCGATGTGTCGGTGGCTGACCTGGACTCCGTCGCGGCTCGCCTCGAAGAGGCACACGATCTGCTGGTGCGCGCGCTGGAATCCGTCGAGAAGGGCTGATCCGCGTGACGCGTCGCGCACGTGTGGACGCCGAACTGGTACGGCGCGGCCTGGCCAGGTCGCGCCAGCAGGCCGCCGAGCTGATCGGCGCCGGGCGGGTCCGGGTGGACGGAATGCCGGCCGCCAAGCCCGCGACCGCGATCTCGACGGCGGCCAACCTGACCGTCGAGGGCGGCGAAACCGAGTCCTGGGTATCGCGGGGAGCGCACAAGCTGATCGGTGCGTTGGAGGCGTTCGGCCTGTCGGTGCACGGTCTCCGGTGCCTGGACGCCGGCGCGTCGACCGGTGGGTTCACCCAGGTGCTGCTCGACCGCGGCGCCCGGGAAGTCGTCGCCGTGGACGTCGGGTACGGCCAGCTGGCCTGGCCGCTGCGCACCGACGCCAGGGTGACAGTTCTGGAGCGCACCAACGTCCGCGACCTCACCCCGGAGGTCATCGGCGGTCCGGTCGATCTGGTCGTCGCCGACCTGTCGTTCATCTCGTTGGCGACCGTGCTGCCCGCACTGACGTCCTGTGCGTCGCCCGACGCCGATATCGTTCCCATGGTGAAACCTCAGTTCGAGGTCGGCAAGGACCGGGTCGGCGCCGGCGGTGTGGTGTCCGACCCCCTGCTGCGCGCCGACGCGGTGCTCTCGGTCGCCCGTCGTGCAGCAGAGTTGAACTGGCATGCCGTCGCGGTCACGGCCAGCCCGCTGCCCGGACCCGCCGGCAACGTCGAATATTTCCTGGACCTGCGCACGGGTGCCGCGCTCGCACTGCAGGGCGACGCCCTCGAGGCCGCTGTGCGTCGGGCCGTGGACGAGGGGCCGAAATGACCGAACGCACCATCCTGCTGGTCGTGCACATCGGTCGCGAGGAAGCCACCGAAGTGGCCCGCCGGGTCGAGAAAGTGCTTTCCGACAACGGAATCGGGTTGCGGGTGCTGTCGGCAGAAGCGGTCGACCGGGGTCCCATCCATCTGGCGCCCGACGATATGCGCGCCCTCGGCGTCGAGATCGAGGTCGTCGACGCCGACGAACGCGCCGCCGAAGGATGCGAGCTGGTGCTGGTGCTCGGCGGCGACGGGACCTTCCTGCGCGCTGCCGAGCTGGCCCGCAACGTGGAGATCCCGGTGCTCGGGGTGAACCTGGGCAAGATCGGCTTCCTGGCCGAGGCCGAAGCCGAGGCCATCGACACCGTGCTCGACCACATCGTCCGCCGCGACTACCGGGTTGAGCGGCGGATGACGCTCGACGTCGCGGTGCGGGCCGGTGGGCGACTGCTCGACCGTGGCTGGGCCCTCAACGAGGCCAGTCTGGAGAAGGGCCCTCGGCTGGGGGTTCTCGGGGTGGTCGTCGAGGTCGACGGGCGTCCGGTGTCGGCGTTCGGGTGCGACGGTGTGCTGGTGTCCACGCCCACCGGCTCGACCGCCTATGCGTTCTCCGCGGGTGGGCCGGTGCTGTGGCCGGACCTCGAGGCCATCATCGTGGTGCCCAACAACGCGCATGCGCTGTTCGCTCGCCCCATGGTGACCAGTCCCGAAGCGCTCATCGCGATCGAGGTCGAGGCCACCGGCCACGACGCGCTGGTGTTCTGCGACGGCAGACGGGAGATGGTCGTGCCCGCCGGGGCACGGCTCGAGGTGACGCGCTGCGGCACCCCGTTGCAGTGGGTGCGGCTCGACAGCGCGCCGTTCACCGACCGGCTGGTGCGCAAGTTCCGGTTGCCGGTCACGGGGTGGCGCGGGCAGTAGTGCTAGCCGAAATCCGAATCGAGGCGCTGGGTGCGATCAGCGCAGCGACCGCCGAGTTCGACGGTGGCCTGACTGTGTTGACCGGCGAGACCGGCGCCGGCAAGACGATGGTCGTCACCGGTCTGCACCTGCTCGGCGGCGCGCGCGCCGATGCGACGAAGGTGCGCTCGGGCGCCGCCCGCGCCGTCGTGGAGGGCCGTTTCACCACCGCCGAGGTCGGTGACGCGGTCACCACGCGCGTGGACGACATCCTGGATTCCTCGGGCGCCGAACGCGACGACGACGGCAGCGTCATCGCAGCCCGGTCCGTGAGCCGGGACGGTCCGTCGCGGGCATACCTGGGTGGACGCAGCGTTCCGGCGAAATCGCTGAGTGGGTTCACCAACGAACTCCTGACGCTGCACGGACAGAACGACCAGCTCCGGCTGATGCGCCCCGACGAGCAACGCGCCGCGCTGGACCGCTACGCCGACGTGACCACCCAACTCACGCGCTACCGCGGTGCCCGGGAGGCCTGGCTGGAGGCCAAACGCGACCTCGACGACCGACGTCGCCGCGCCCGCGAAATGGCGCAGGAAGCCGATCGTCTGCAGTTCGCGCTGAACGAGATCGACGTTATCGATCCACAGCCCGGCGAGGACGAGGCCCTGGTTGCCGACATCCGACGGCTGTCCGAACTCGACGCGCTGCGCGCGGCGGTGCAGACCGCCCGCGAAGCGGTGTCCGGCGACGGCGAGGACGGCTTCTCCGCGGCCCACGCGGTCGGGCAGGCCCGATCGGCGCTGGAAAACACCGACGATGCCGCGCTCACGGCGTTGGCCGAACAACTCAGGTCGGCGCTGACGGTGCTCGTCGACGTGTCCGGCGAGCTGAGTCATTACCTCGCCGAACTGCCCACCGACACCAGCACATTGGAAGCCAAGTTGGCGCGCCAGGCCGAGTTGCGGACGCTGACACGCAAGTACGCCGCCGACGTGGACGGCGTCCTGGACTGGGCCGCTGACGCGCGGGACCGGTTGGCGCAACTCGACGTTTCCGAGGAGACCCTCGCCGCGCTGGAGCGACACGTCGACGAGCTGCAGGCCGTCGTGGCGGCGTCGGCCCAGGACCTGACGAAGGCGCGGACCAAGGCTGCCAAGGGCCTGTCCAAGGCGGTGACCGCCGAGCTCTCCGGACTGGCGATGGCCGGCGCGCGATTCGCGATCACGGTCACCCCGTTGCTCGCCCGGGCCGATGACAGTGCGCCGTTGGTGCTGCCCTCGGGCACCGTCCACGCCGGTCGCGACGGCGTCGACGTCGTCGAATTCGGCTTCGCCGCACACGGAGGCTCGGATCTGCTGCCGCTGAACAAGAGCGCGTCCGGGGGTGAGTTGTCCCGGGTGATGCTGGCGTTGGAAGTGGCGCTGTCCGCCTCGACCGAGGGCACCACAATGGTCTTCGACGAGGTCGACGCCGGCGTCGGGGGACGGGCCGCGGTACAGATCGGGCGCCGGCTGGCCCGGTTGGCGCGCACCCACCAGGTCATCGTGGTGACCCACCTGCCCCAGGTCGCGGCGTACGCCGACGTCCACCTCATCGTCGAAGGCATCGTCGACGGAGTCGCCGGGGCCGACGGGAAGGCCAGGGCGAAGTCCAGCGGGGTGCGCCGGCTCGGGGACGACGACCGGATCGCCGAGCTGGCCCGGATGCTGGCCGGCCTGGGCGAGTCCGACAGTGGCCGGGCGCATGCGCGCGACCTGCTGGACGCCGCCCGAAGCGATCGCGAAGCTCAGGAGGTCACCACCTCGGCCCTGTGACTGGTGTGAAAGTAGATAACTTCTGAGGCTGGTGTTACGGCGCGCCTCCGACAGATCCGAGTCGCCGCTGGCCAGAATCGGCCCCATGAAGATGTCAGCGCTGCTGTCCCGTAATGCCAGCTCACGGCCAGGTATCACCGGCACCGCCCGAGTGGACCGCGACATCGATCGGCTTCTCAGGCGCATCACCCCGGGCGACATCGTCGTTCTCGACGCCCTCGACCTGGATCGGGTCACGGCCGATGCGCTGGTCGAGGCAGAGGTCGCCGCGGTGGTCAACGCCTCCGCCTCGATCTCGGGCCGCTACCCGAACCTCGGCCCCGAGGTCCTGGTCGCCAACGGCATCGCGCTCGTCGACAACACCGGCCCGGAGGTCTTCAAGAAGGTCAAAGACGGTGCCCGCATCCGGATCAACGAGGGCGGCGTCTACTCCGGAGACCGGCGGCTGGTCCTCGGCACGGAGCGCACCGACGCCGACATCCACGAGCTCATGCAGGAGGCCAAGGGCGGCCTGGTGGCCCACCTCGAAGCGTTCGCGGGCAACACCATCGAGTTCATCCGCAGCGAGAGCCCGCTGCTCATCGACGGCATCGGCATTCCGGACATCGACGTCGACCTCAACCGCAGACATGTGGTGATCGTGGCCGAGGAGGACAACGCCACGGCCGATCTCAAGGCCCTCAAACCCTTCATCAAGGAGTACCAGCCGGTACTGGTCGGGGTGGGCAGCGGCGCCGACGTCCTGCGTAAGGCCGGGTACCGGCCGGCCCTGATCGTCGGTGACCCGGACAAGATCAGCACCGAGGTGTTGCGCTGCGGTGCCCAGGTGGTGCTGCCCGCCGACGCCGACGGCCACGCCGCCGGACTGGAGCGCATCCAGGACCTCGGTGTCGGGGCGATGACCTTCCCGGCTGCCGGTTCGGCCGCCGACCTGGCGTTGCTGCTCTGCGACCACCACGGCGCCTCGCTGATCGTCACCGTGGGCCACACCGCGAGCATCGAGGAGTTCTTCGACCGCACCAGGCAGCAGAGCAACCCGTCGACGTTCCTGACCCGCATGAAGGTGGGCGAGAAGCTCGTCGACGCGAAGGCGGTCGCCACCCTGTACCGCAGCCGCGTCTCCGGCGGTGCCATCGCGCTGTTGGTGCTGGCGATGCTGATCGCGGTGATCGCCGCGCTGTGGGTGTCGCGGGCCGACGCCGCGCTGCTCGAATGGGTGTCTCAGTACTGGAACCAGTTCCTGCTCTGGGTCCAGGGCCTGGTCTCGTAGGGCGCGACAATGATCTCGCTGCGTTCGCACGCCATCTCGCTGGCCGCGGTGTTCCTGGCGCTGGCCATCGGTATCGCCCTGGGTTCGGGGCTGCTGTCCAATACGGTGCTGTCCGGCCTCCGCGACGACAAGCAGGAGATGCAGCAGCAGATCGACACGCTGACCGGCGAGCGTAACGCGCTCAACGAGAAGCTCAGCGCGGCAAATGATTTCGATGCCCAGGTGGCGCCGCGAATCCTGGCCGGCAGCCTGGCGGACAAGACGGTGGTCATCTTCCGCACACCCGACGCCGCCGACGATGACATCGAGGGCCTGACCCGGCTGGTGACCCAGGCCGGGGGAGCGGTGACCGGCACCGTCGGGCTGACCCAGCAGTTCGTCGACGCGAACTCGGCCGAGAAACTGCTTTCGGTGGTCAACTCGCCGATCGTTCCCGCCGGCGCCCAGTTGAGCACCACCACCGTCGACCAGGGGTCACAGGCGGGTGATCTGCTGGGCATCGCGATGCTCGTCAACAGGGATCCCACGGTGGCACCGGTCGACGACGCGCAGCGGGAGACCGTGCTGGCGGCACTGCGCGACACCGGCTTCGTGACGTACGGCTCCGAGCGCATCGGGCCGGCCAACGCCGCGCTGGTGGTCACCGGCGGTCAGCTCGGCGACGATGCCGGCAATCAGGGCGCCACCGTGGCACGGTTTGCCGCGGGCCTGGCTCCGCACGGCGCCGGGACCGTTCTGGTAGGACGCGACGGCTCGGCGACGGGCACCTCCGCGGTGGCGGTGACCAGGTCCGACGCCGCGCTCAAGGACGCCGTCAGCACGGTCGACGACGTCGGCAGCGTGTCCGGACGGATCACCTCGGTGCTCGCGTTGGCCGCCCTGATCAACGACGGCCGTCCCGACCAGTTCGGTGTCGGGCCCGCAGCGACGTCGGTGACCGTGCCGCAGTAGACGCCGTCACCGACCCGGCGGTTGCGGCGTGGGCGGGATCGCGCGCGGGTTGAACGCCGAGATTGCGCTCACGGCCGTTCGAGCTGCGCCGTCACCGCCCTCACCGCAATCTCGCAGACTGATCGGCCCACACCGGCGCGTCAACGACACCGACCCGCAGACGGTGTTAGGGTGGGGTTCCGTGGGTCGGCAGGCCCCAAACCGGGTGCGAGCCCAGCGAAACAAGCCCTGCCCGGTCATCACGGAGGTTGTACTTGCCAGCGTTACGCAAGCACCCGCAAACGGCCACCAAACACCTCTTCGTCACCGGCGGTGTGGTGTCGTCACTCGGCAAAGGTCTCACGGCGTCCAGCCTGGGCCAGTTGCTGACTGCGCGGGGTCTGCAGGTGACGATGCAGAAGCTCGACCCGTACCTGAACGTCGATCCGGGCACCATGAATCCGTTCCAGCACGGCGAGGTGTTCGTCACCGAGGATGGCGCCGAGACCGACCTCGACGTCGGCCACTACGAGCGTTTCCTGGACCGCAACCTGTCCGGATCGGCCAACGTCACCACCGGGCAGGTGTATTCGTCGGTCATCGCCAAGGAACGGCGCGGCGAGTATCTGGGCGACACCGTCCAGGTGATCCCGCACATCACCGATGAGATCAAGCGGCGGATCCTGGCGATGGACGCCAGCGACAGTGACGGCAACCGCCCGGATGTGATCATCACCGAGATCGGCGGCACCGTCGGCGACATCGAGTCGCTGCCGTTCCTGGAGGCCGCCCGGCAGGTGCGCCACGAGGTCGGCCGGGAGAACTGCTTCTTCCTGCACTGTTCCCTGGTGCCGTTCATGGCCCCGTCCGGGGAGCTCAAGACCAAGCCGACGCAACACTCGGTGGCCGCGCTGCGCAGCATCGGCATCACGCCCGACGCGCTGATCCTGCGGTGCGACCGCGACGTTCCGGAGCCGCTGAAGAACAAGATCGCGCTGATGTGCGACGTCGACATCGACGGGGTCATCTCCACCCCGGACGCGCCGTCCATCTACGACATCCCCAGGGTCCTGCACCGCGAGGAGCTCGACGCCTACGTGGTCCGGCGGTTGAACCTGCCGTTCCGCGACGTCGACTGGACGCAGTGGAACGACCTGTTGCGCCGCGTCCACGAACCCCGCGAGACGGTGCGAATCGCGTTGGTGGGCAAGTACATCGACCTGTCCGACGCCTATCTGTCGGTCGCCGAGGCGCTGCGCGCGGGCGGCTTCGCCCACCACGCCAAGGTGGAGATGCGCTGGGTCGCGTCCGACGACTGCGAAACCGATGCGGCGGCCGCTGTCGCACTGGCGGACGTCGACGGTGTGCTGATCCCGGGTGGCTTCGGCATCCGCGGCATCGAAGGCAAGATCGGCGCCATCCGTTATGCCCGCAAGCGCGGGCTTCCCGTGCTGGGCCTGTGCCTGGGTCTGCAGTGCATCGTCATCGAGGCGGCTCGTTCGGTCGGGTTGACCGGTGCCAACTCCGCCGAGTTCGATCCGGACACCACCGATCCGGTGATCTCCACGATGGCAGATCAGCGCGACGCCGTGGCCGGCGACGCCGATCTGGGCGGCACCATGCGGCTCGGCGCGTATCCGGCTGTGCTTGAGCCGGATTCGCTGGTGGCGCAGGCCTACGAGGCGACCGAGGTGTCCGAGCGGCACCGGCACCGCTACGAGGTGAACAACGCCTACCGGGACCGCATCGCCGAGAGCGGGCTGCGGTTCTCCGGAACCTCACCGGACGGACATCTCGTCGAGTTCGTCGAGTACCCCGCCGAGGTGCACCCGTTCATCGTCGGCACCCAGGCCCACCCGGAGCTCAAGAGCCGACCCACCCGCCCGCATCCGCTGTTCGTGGCGTTCGTCGGCGCATCGCTGGACTACAAGAACGCCGAGCGTCTGCCCGTCGACATCCCCGCGATGTCGGCCGAGAACGATCTGCGGTCCAACGGCGCCGAGCACGCGCTCGAGGACGCCCCGGCTCGTGGCTGACGGCGAGACCGGGCGTCACCAGTTCACCACGGTCTCCTCGGAGACGGTTTATGTCGGCAAGATCCTGGCGCTGCGTGCCGACGAGGTGCGCATGCCCGGCGGCGGCACCGCCCGCCGAGAGGTCGTCGAGCACTTCGGAGCCGTTGCCGTCGTCGCGCTCGACGACGACGGCCGCATCGCCCTGGTCCACCAGTACCGGCATGCCTACGGCCGACGACTGTGGGAACTTCCCGCGGGCCTGCTCGACTTCGGTGGCGAGCCGCCGCACGAGACGGCCCGCCGCGAGCTCGCCGAGGAGGCCGGCCTGGCGGCGCGCGACTGGCGCACGCTGGTCGATCTGGACTCGGCGCCGGGCTTCTGCGACGAGAGCGTTCGGGTGTTCCTGGCGACCGGGATCAGCGAGGTCGACCGGCCGCAGGCGCACGACGAAGAAGCCGACCTGAGGCTCGAACGCGTCGACCTCGGCGAGGCTGTCACCCGGGTGTACTCCGGTGAGATCGTCAATTCGATCTCGGTGGCCGGGATCCTGGCCGTGCACGCGATGCCCGATGTGTCGGCGCTACGGCCGGTCGACGCGCCCTGGGTGGACCGGCCCCGGGCATTCGCCCGCCGGATGGGGCATCCGTGACGACGGAGGTCGACTCCGCCGCCCTGGACGACCAGTTCCAGGGCTATCTGGACCATCTCGCGATCGAACGGGGGGTGGCGGCCAACACGTTGAGTTCCTACCGCCGCGACCTTCGGCGCTACGCCGAGCACCTGGCGTCCCGGGGCATCACCGACCTGGCCGCGGTGGCCGAGGCCGATGTCAGCGAGTTTCTGGTGGCCCTGCGCCGCGGCGACCCGGACAACGGCGTGGCACCGTTGTCGGCGGTATCGGCGGCGCGGGCGGTGATCGCCGTGCGCGGTCTGCACCGGTTCGCCGCGGCCGAGGGGATCGCCGCGGTCGATGTCGCACGCGAGGTGAAGCCGCCCACCCCCGGCCGTCGGCTACCCAAGAGTTTGAGCATCGAGGAGGTGCTCGCGCTGCTGGAGGCCGCCGGCGGGGACGGTGAGTCCGACGGGCCGCTGACGCTGCGCAATCGGGCGCTGTTGGAGCTGCTGTATTCGACCGGTGCGCGGATCTCCGAGGCGGTCGGGCTCGACGTCGACGACATCGACACCCAGGCGCGGTCGGTGTTGTTGCGCGGGAAGGGCGGCAAGCAGCGGTTGATCCCCATCGGCCGTCCCGCGGTCGGCGCCCTGGACGCCTACCTGGTGCGCGGAAGACCGGAGCTGGCCCGGCGCGGTCGGGGAACACCCGCGATCTTCCTCAACGCCCGCGGTGGGCGGTTGTCCCGGCAGAGCGCGTGGCAGGTGCTCCAAGATGCCGCCGAGCGCGCAGGCATCACCGCGACAGTGTCCCCGCACGTGCTTCGGCACTCGTTCGCCACCCATCTTCTCGACGGCGGTGCCGATGTGCGAGTCGTGCAGGAGCTGTTGGGTCACGCATCGGTGACCACGACGCAGATCTACACCATGGTGACGGTCAGTGCACTGCGCGAAGTGTGGGCGGGCGCGCATCCACGAGCTCGATGACGCACCCGCCCACGCTCACGCGTTAGCCGAGTCCGGCCCGTCAGTCTGAGCTGGAGCCCGAGTCCGACGAACCCGAGTCGGAGTCCGAGGAGCCCGAACTTCCGGCATTGCCACGGTTGTCACTGCCCAATCCACCCCTGCCGGCGCTGCCGTTGGGGGCGCCGCCGTCGCCGCCGTCGCCGCCGGTACCGGTGCCACCGAAGCTGGTACCGGACCCGCCCTTACCGCCCTTGCCGCCAGTGGTGGTGCCGTCTGCACCGTCGCCGCCGTCGCCGCCGGTGCTGTCACCGTCGATGCTGATCGCCGAACCGCCGTTGCCGCCGCGACCACCGGTGGTGCCGTCGGTGCTGGTGGCTCCACTGCCGCCGTCGCCGCCGGTGCTGTCGTCGGTCACGGTGACGCTGCCGCCCCCGTGACCGCCACGTCCGGGTCGCGTGCCGGTGCCGCCGTCGCCGCCGTTGCCGCCCTGACCCGAGACCACCGAGACCGCGGTGCCGCCGCTGCCGCCGCTACCGCCGGAACCTCCGGGAGTCGTTGCGCTACCGCCGTTTCCGCCGTTTCCGGCGGCGGCGTCGGCGGCGCCGATGGCGTTGCCGCCCGCCCCGCCAGCCCCGCCGGTGGTCTCGCCGTTGCCGCCGGTGCCGCCGTCGCCACCCTCGGAGATGGCCAGGGCAATCCCATCGCCACCCTTACCTCCGGCGCCTCCGGCCTTTCCGCCGTCGCCACCGGTGCCGCCATTTCCGGCGACCCCGACGACGGTGGTCAGGAACGGCAGTTCGGAGGTGAAGTCTGCGGAGCCGCCGCCGGTGCCGCCGACCCCGCCGATCACCCCACCTTCGCCGCCGTTGCCACCGTTGCCGCCGGTGCCGATCGTGAGGGTGCTGACGTCGATGCCGAGCTGGTCGATCAGGGCGCCGACGTCGATGCCACCGAGCTCCAGTCCGCCGAGCAGGTCGTTGATGTCGACGCTGTCGCCGGCCAGCTCGAGCAGACCACCGATCCCGAACACCCCGCGGCCGCCGGTTCCACCGGCCCCGCCGACGATCCCGCCGTTGCCGCCGTTGCCGCCTGCGGCCTCTTCGGTGTTGATCATGCCGGCGAGCTGGGTGAAGTCGAGATCGAGGTCACCACCGCCCAGCAGCGCCGCGAGCAACTGGCCCAGCGCCGCGTCGTCGAGCAGGTCGAACGGGTTCGAGTGCTGCCGGGTGCCGCCGGTCCCGCCGGCCCCGCCGATCAGGCTGCCGTCGCCGCCGTTGCCGCCCTGGCCCGCGGTCGCGTGTCCGACCGGTAGCGGAACCTGCTCGTTGAACTCCAGCCCCAGCAGCGGAATGCCGCCGGCCAGCGTGGCGTCGGCCAGCGTGGTGCCTCCGATCGCCGACCCGCCGTTGCCGCCGCGGCCACCGAAGGCGACGCCGGATTCCTCATCGCTGCCCGAGCCGCCCGTTCCACCCGCGCCGCCGACCCCGGTCAGGTTCCCGTTGCCTGCGCCACCGTCGCCGCCGCGGCCACCGAACGTGCCGGTGCCACCGGCGCCGCCGGCACCGCCGGTGGCCGTACCCACCGAGATGCCGTCGGCGGCAACCGTTCCGACGGTGATGCCGAGAATCCTGAGCAGAGCGCCCTCGACGTCGGCGACTCCGTCGGCGGTGGCCGTGCCGCCGTCGCCGCCGCGGCCACCGCTGACCGCGCCGGAGCCGCCGGCCGCACCCGCACCGCCGACAGCATTGAGCGTGGCATCGGCATCACCACCGGCCCCGCCTGCGCCGCCGAACCATTTGCCGTTACCGCCCGCACCGCCTGCGCCGCCGATGCCGGTGCCGTTTCCGCCCACGCCCGTGGCGTTGACGGTCGCGGGCAGGATGTCGACGCCGAAGTCGTCGGCGACGAAATCGCGGATCACCTGCGGGAACTCAATCGTGGTGCTGGTCGAGCCGACACCGTCGGAGGTGCCGAGCCCGCCCGCGCCGCCGTCGCCACCGGTGCCCAGATAGTTGGCCTCGCCGCCGGCGCCGCCGCCACCCCCGACGCCGAGCAGACGTCCCGATCCGGTCCCGCCGGAACCTCCGGTTCCGCCATTGCCGGCCACCGGGCCGCCGGCGCCACCGTCACCGCCGAGTCCACCGGTTCCGGCGACACCTGCGGTCGTCGACTCGGTACTGCCGCTGCCCCCGGCACCGCCCGCGCCGCCGTTGCCGATCTGTCCGGCATCACCGCCTACGCCACCACCGCCGCCATTGCCGGCCCCGGCCGCGAAGCCGGTGGTGGTTGTCGGTGTGGAGCGGGAATCGAAGGTCCAGGACCCGCCGATGGCGGGCTTGCGGAACGTCTCGGTCTCGGACACGGTCTGGGTCTCGCTGCCGAGGTTGGTGCCTGCGCCGCCCACGCCGCCGTCGCCGCCGCCCCCGAAGAGTGCGCCCGCGCCGCCTGCTCCGCCGGTGCCGCCGTTGGCCGCGTTCACCCCGGAGACCGTCGTGGCGTCGCCGCCGGCACCGCCGTCACCGCCGGGTCCCACCAACGACCCGCCGACCCCGCCGGCGCCGCCGGCGCCACCGGTCGCGGTGCCGGCCACGACCGTGTACTCGGTCTGATAGGTGTCGTATCGGCGGGTCGGCAGAATGCCGGAATTGTTGTAGGTACGGCTGGTCAGCACCCGAGAGCCCGCCACCGGATCGCCGCCGAGCGAGGAGGCCGCGCCGCCGGCGCCACCGGATCCGCCGGCGCCGAACAGACCCGCGGCGCCGCCGCTGCCACCGGCTCCACCGGTCGCGTCACCGGACTCCGACGTCGCACTGCCGCCGGCGCCGCCGGAGCCTCCGCGGCCGAAGAGCTTGCCGCCTGCGCCACCGTCACCGCCGACCGACCCGAGGGCGGCGGCCGATCCGGTGGTGCTCACCGCGGCCCCCGCGCCGCCGGTACCGCCGTTTCCGAACCGTCCCGCGTCGCCGCCGTTTCCACCCTTGCCGTCGTTGTAGCCGGCCACACCCTCGCCGCCGACACCGCCGTTGCCGATGAAGCCGGCCTTGCCGCCGTCGCCACCGAACGCGCCTGCGCCGCCGCTCCCCCAAAGCAGGCCGCCGTTGCCGCCGGCGCAGCCCGCCGTGCATGTCGGGTCGAGGGCCAGCGCGTCCAGTCCATTGCCGATCAGCAGGCCGCCCGGCCCGAACAGACGAATCGCGGTACCCGCGTCATCGACGTCCAGTGTGTGCGGGCCGGCGTACCCGACCGGGCCGAAGTCCGTCGCGCACTCTGTCTGATCGCTGACAGTGCACGTCACCGGCGGCGCAGCGGTGTCAGCCTCGGCGGTCGCCACGCCCATGGTGAACAAGGCGCCCGCGGCCAGCCCCGCATTGATCGCAGCACCACCGGCCAAGCGCTTTGCCAGAACACGCCGTTCCGCACGGTTTCGGCGGTGGCGCCCCCCGTTGATCGGCATTCCGGAAACGTGCGCAGGCGCAGACATCAAGTACCCCCCTGAAAGTCGACTGCCGGGAACCCGGCTCGAGTGCGAATGTTAGCAAACAACGATCCGGTTTCTGGCAAGATCCTGAGTTGCGTTCTGTGGATGTTTTTTCGCTGAGATCACCGGGATTGGGGCGCAGGCCCGTCGATGAGCCGCAGATTGCACCGAACTTCGCTAAGGATGTATAGATGGCCGACCAAAACCGGCCGGACCAGCGTCCGCCGGCGAGGAAACCGCACATCTCCCAGAACGACGTTTGCGGACGCGTCAATAGGCGCAGCGTGACAACTCCTTGCTGGCGGCGCCCAGGGGATTGCGGTAGGGCGTCGTGCCGGCCGCCTGCGCCGGACCACGGCGGAACCGGTCTGGTCCTTGCCTGCGGGTCTTCCTCACCAGGACGACGCTCCCCGTTAAACTTGCCCGGATGTCCGCCATGCCTGCAGGTTGCCTGACCAGCGACGGTCCGGTATGACCGACCAATCGGGCAGTTCCGCGGACGTCTCGCTCTCGGGCGCGGACCCCGAACCGGCGCTCGGCCTGACCGGCCGGATCCCGCGCGACATCCCCGAACCCGCGCCGCGCACCTCGCACGGGCCGGCCAAGGTCATCGCGATGTGCAATCAGAAGGGTGGCGTGGGCAAGACGACGTCGACCATCAATCTCGGTGCGAGCCTGGCCGAGTATGGCCGGCGGGTGCTGCTGGTCGACCTCGACCCGCAGGGTGCGCTGTCGGCGGGCCTGGGGGTTCCGCACTACGAGCTCGAGCACACCGTGCACAACCTGCTGGTCGAGCCGCGCGTCTCGATCGACCAGGTGTTGATCAAGACCCGGGTGCCCGGACTGGACCTGGTGCCGAGCAACATCGACCTGTCCGCTGCGGAGATCCAGCTCGTCAATGAGGTGGGCCGCGAGCAGTCCCTGGCCCGCGCGCTGTACCCGGTGCTGGACCGCTACGACTACGTGCTCATCGACTGTCAGCCGTCGCTGGGTCTGCTCACCGTCAACGGATTGGCATGCAGCGACGGTGTCATCATTCCCACCGAATGCGAGTTCTTCTCGCTGCGTGGCCTGGCGTTGTTGACCGACACCGTCGACAAGGTGCACGACCGGCTGAACCCGAAGTTGTCCATCAGCGGGATCCTGATCACCCGGTATGACCCCCGCACGGTCAACTCCCGCGAGGTGATGGCGCGTGTGGTGGAGCGCTTCGGCGACCTGGTGTTCGACACCGTCGTCACACGCACCGTCCGGTTCCCCGAGACCAGTGTCGCCGGCGAGCCCATCACCACCTGGGCGCCCAAATCTGCTGGCGCCGAGGCGTATCGGGCGCTCGCGCGTGAGGTCATCCACCGGTTCGGCGCGTGAGCGCGACGACGAACCCACAGGAGCCCACCGACGCGTCGCCGCAGGCCGGTTTCCAGGTTCGCCTGAGTAATTTCCAGGGTCCGTTCGACCTGCTGCTGCAGCTGATCTTCGCCCACCGCCTCGATGTCACCGAGGTGGCATTGCATCAGGTGACCGACGAGTTCATCGCCTACACCAAGGAGATCGGTTCGCAGCTCGGCCTCGACGAGACGACGTCGTTTCTGGTGGTCGCCGCGACGCTGCTCGATCTTAAGGCCGCCCGCCTGCTGCCCGCCGGCGAGATTCACGACGAGGACGACCTGGCGCTGCTTGAGGTACGTGACCTGTTGTTCGCGCGGCTGCTGCAGTATCGGGCCTTCAAGCATGTTGCGGAGATGTTCGCCGAGCTCGAGGCGGCGGCGTTGCGCAGCTACCCGCGGGCGGTGTCTTTGGAGGACCGCTACGCCGACCTGCTTCCCGAAGTGATGCTGGGTGTCGACGCCGGCCGGTTCGCCGAGATCGCCGCGGCCGCGTTCACTCCGCGGCCGGTGCCGACCGTGGGCACCGACCACCTGCACCAGGTCGCGGTCTCGGTGCCCGAACAAGCGGCGAATCTGATGACGCAGCTCGAACAGCGCGGGATCGGCCATTGGGCGTCGTTCTCCGAACTGGTCGCCGACTGTCAGGCACCCATGGAGATCGTCGGCCGCTTCCTGGCGCTGCTCGAGTTGTACCGCGCGCGGGCGGTAGCATTCGAGCAGCCAGAACCGCTTGGTGTGCTCCAAATTTCGTGGACCGGAGAGCGGCCCGACAGCCAACAGCTGGCAACCGCGGACGCGGAATAGAAAGACTATGACTGAAGAGATCCAGACCGGCACCGACGAGCGCTTGCGCGAGGAGCAGACCGGCACCGACGAGCGCTTGCGCGAGGAGCAGACCGGCACCGACGAGCGCTTGCGCGAGGAGCAGACCGATGCGCTCGACGCTCGTGAATCAGACGATGCCGAGCTGACCGGGAGCGAGCTCGACGACGCGGAGCTGGACTCCGTGCTCGAGGCGTTACTGCTGGTCGTCGACACCCCCGTTCCCGTCGAGGCGTTGGCATCGGCCACCGATCAGCTTCCGGCCCGGGTGGGCGCGCGGTTGCAGTCCCTGGCAGCGGCACTGTCCGCCCGCGACAGTGGCATCGAGCTGCGCGAAGCCGGGGGAGGGTGGCGGCTGTACACCAGGTCGAAGTTCGCCCCCTTCGTGGAACGGCTGCTCCTCGACGGTGCGCGATCGAAGCTGACCCGTGCCGCGTTGGAAACCCTCGCCGTGGTGGCTTATCGGCAGCCGGTGACTCGGGCGCGAGTCAGCGCGGTCCGTGGCGTGAACGTCGACGCTGTGATGCGCACGCTGCTCGCCCGTGGACTGATCACCGAGGCGGGCACCGACGCTGACTCCGGTGCGGTGACGTTCGCCACCACCGAACTGTTTCTGGAGCGGCTCGGTCTGACCGCGCTGACCGATCTCCCCGATATCGCTCCGCTGCTTCCGGACGTCGACGTTATCGACGACCTCAGTGAGACACTCGACGACGAGCCGCGTTTCATGAAACTCAACGGTGCACCCGCCCCGGCGGCACCGGAATCCTACGACGTGGATCGAGACTGACATGGCCGACAACGACGGTGTGCGGCTGCAGAAAGTGTTGTCGCAGGCGGGAATCGCCTCGCGGCGGGTCGCCGAGAAGATGATCCGGGACGGCCGGGTCGAGGTTGACGACCGGATTGTCACCGAGCTGGGAACGCGAGTGGATCCGGAGGTTTCGGTGATTCGGGTCGACGGTGCCAGGATCACCGTTGACGACACGCTGGTGCACCTGGCGATCAACAAACCGCGCGGAATGCACTCGACGATGTCGGATGATCGCGGCCGACCGTGTGTCGGTGATCTGGTCGAACACAGAGTTCGCGGCAACAAGAAACTGTTTCACGTCGGTCGCCTCGACGCCGACACCGAGGGTCTGTTGCTGCTGACCAACGACGGCGAACTTGCGCACCGGCTGATGCATCCGTCGTTCGAGGTTCCGAAGGCCTATGTCGCCACCGTGCTCGGCGCGGTGCCTCGCGGGTTGGGCCGCAAGCTTCGCGAGGGGATAGAGCTCGACGACGGCCCGGTCCACGTCGACGATTTCGCGGTGGTCGACACGCTTCCCGGCAGAACCTTGGTGCGGGTCACCCTGCACGAGGGGCGCAAGCACATCGTGCGTCGCCTGTTGGCCAAAGTGGGATTCCCGGTTCAGGAGTTGGTCCGCACCGACATCGGCCCGGTGACGTTGGGGGATCAGCGGCCGGGCAGCATCCGGGTGTTGACCCAGAAGGAGATCGGCGAGTTGTACAAGGCGGTGGGGCTGTGACCCGTTCCCTGGTGATCGCGATCGATGGACCTGCCGGAACCGGAAAATCCTCGGTGGCAAGGGGTTTGGCCTCGCTTCTGGATGCCAGATATCTGGACACCGGCGCGATGTACCGGATCGTCACCCTCGGGGTGCTGCGTGCGGGGATAGATCCGGCTGATCCCGCGGCGGTGGCGCAGGTCGCCGGACAGGTCGAGCTGGCGGTCGGTTACGACCCGGGGGAGGACCGTTCGTATCTGGCCGGGGAGGACGTCTCAACAGAGATCCGCGGTGCGGCCGTCACCAAGGCGGTGTCGGCGGTCTCGGCGGTGCCCGCCGTACGAACTCGGCTGGTCGCCCTGCAGCGCGAGTTAGCCTCTGCACCAGGCAATGTCGTTGTGGAAGGCCGGGACATCGGCACGGTGGTACTGCCCGACGCAGATGTGAAGATCTTTCTCACCGCCTCGGCAGAGGAACGGGCTCGGCGCCGCAACGAACAGAACATCGCCGCCGGACTGCCCGGCGACTACGACGCGGTGCTCGCCGATGTGAAACGTCGCGACCATCTCGACTCCACCAGGGCGGTGTCGCCGTTGCGTGCCGCCGACGACGCACTCGTGGTGGACACCAGCAGCATGAACCAGTCCGAGGTCGTCGCGCATCTGACCGAGCTCGTCGAACAGAAAGCGGGTGCGCGGCGATGACAGAGGATGGTGTCGACGGGACCTGGTCAGACGAAAGCGACTGGGAGCATTGGGCCGACGAGGCCGGTGCCGATATCGCCGAGGCGGTCGAGGAGGTCGCGGCACCGCCGCCGGTGGTGGCCGTTGTCGGCCGCCCGAACGTCGGTAAGTCGACTCTGGTCAACCGCATTCTGGGGCGGCGGGAAGCGGTGGTGCAGGACGTTCCCGGCGTGACCAGGGACCGGGTTTCCTATGACGCGACCTGGTCGGGGCAGAAGTTCGTGGTGCAGGACACCGGCGGATGGGAACCCGACGCCAAGGGGCTGCAGCAGCTGGTCGCCGAACAGGCTTCGGTGGCGATGCGCACCGCCGACGCCATCATCTTCGTCGTCGATTCCGTTGTGGGGGCCACCGCCGCCGACGAAGCCGCGGCAAAATTGTTGCAGCGCTCGGGAAAACCGGTGTTCCTGGCTGCCAACAAGGTGGACAACGAACGCGGCGAGGCCGACGCCGCCGCGCTGTGGTCGCTGGGGTTGGGGGAGCCGCACCCCATCAGCGCCATGCACGGGCGCGGTGTGGCTGATCTGCTCGACACCGTCATCGAATCGCTGCCGACCACATCGGAGGTTTCCGGCGCCGGTGGTGGCGGTCCCCGCCGGGTGGCGCTGGTGGGTAAACCGAACGTCGGGAAGTCGTCATTGCTGAACCGCCTTGCCGGGGATCAGCGCTCGGTGGTTCACGACGTCGCAGGAACGACGGTCGACCCGGTGGATTCGCTCATCGAAATGGACGGCAAGCTCTGGCGTTTCGTCGACACCGCGGGATTGCGGCGTAAGGTCGGGCAGGCCAGCGGGCACGAGTTCTACGCCTCGGTGCGTACCCACGGCGCCATCGATTCCGCCGAGGTCGCCATCGTCCTGGTGGACGCATCGCAGCCGCTGACCGAGCAGGATCAGCGTGTGCTGTCCATGGTGGTCGAGGCGGGCCGGGCGCTGGTGCTGGCGTTCAACAAATGGGACCTGGTCGACGAGGACCGTCGCTACCTACTGGACCGCGAGATCGATCTGCAGCTGGCGCAGCTGCAGTGGGCGCCGCGGGTGAACATCTCGGCCAAGACCGGCCGCGCGGTGCAGAAGCTGGTGCCCGCGCTCGAGACGGCGTTGCGCTCGTGGGACACCCGAGTCTCCACCGGCCGGTTGAACACCTTCTTCAAGGAGGTGGTCGCCGCGACGCCGCCGCCGGTGCGCGGCGGGAAACAGCCGCGCATCCTGTTCGCCACCCAGGCCACGGCGCGACCGCCGACCTTCGTGTTGTTCACCACCGGCTTCCTGGAGGCCGGCTACCGCCGTTTCTTGGAGCGACGGCTGCGCGAGGCGTTCGGTTTCGAGGGCTCGCCGATCCGGATCAACGTCCGGGTCCGGGAGAAGCGCGGAGCGAAGCGCTAGCGGAGCGACCATGGACACCGAGCGAAGCGCTAGCGGAGCGACCATGGACACCGAGCGAAGCGCTAGCTCGTACGCCCGATCCGGTTCGGCGGGACCGCTTCGCTAGGGTTGGCCGAGTGCCTGTCGTCGATATGATCCTGATCGGGCTGGCGGGGGTGGGGGCCGGTGCCATCAACGCCATCGTCGGCTCCGGCACCCTGATCACCTTCCCCACTCTGGTGGCGCTCGGATTCCCGCCGGTGACGGCCACCATGTCGAATGCGGTCGGTCTGGTCGCGGGCGGAGTCTCTGGTACCTGGGGGTATCGGCGGGAGCTGCGTGGGCAGTGGCACCGGCTGCGCTGGCAGATCCCCGCGTCGCTGCTGGGGGCCGGTGGCGGGGCGTGGCTGCTGTTGCACCTGCCGGAGAAGGTGTTCGTCACCGTCGTTCCTGTCCTGCTGGTGCTGGCCCTGGCCCTGGTCGTGATCGGTCCGCGCATCCAGAACTGGGCCCGGCAACGCGCAGAGGCTGCGGGACGATCGGTCGATCACGTGTCGGCGGCGCGGATGACGGCGTTGGTGGCGGCCACCTTTGCGGTCGGCGTGTACGGCGGCTACTTCACCGCGGCACAGGGCATCCTGCTGATCGCCGCGATGGGTGCGCTGCTCCCGGAGGACATGCAGCGGATGAACGCCGCCAAGAATCTGCTGTCGCTGCTGGTCAACGTCGTCGCGGCGGCGGCCTACACCCTGGTGGCGTTCGACCGGATCAGCTGGGTGGCCGCAGGTCTGATCGCGGTGGGTTCGCTGCTCGGCGGGTTCCTGGGCGCGCACTACGGCCGACGGTTGTCGCCGGGCGCGCTGCGGGCCGTGATCGTGGTGGTCGGCCTCATCGGGCTCTACCGCCTGCTGACCGTGTAATCTGTGCAAGGTTCTGGACGACGACTCTGATGATGGGATCCACGATGGCTGATCGCGTGCACATCGCGCCGGCTCCCTCAGAGGCATCCGCGCTGGAGCCGTTCTGGCCGTCGCGTCGGCTGATGGCTTTCGACGAGTGGTGTTGTCCGCGTCCCTGACGCGCCCACCCGTCTGTCCGGTCGCCTGTGGTGACCGCTGTTCCTGAAAGCAGCCATGCGTTCGCTTCTCATCTTCACGTTCGTCGGTGTCGGCGCACAGCTCGTCGACGGTGCGCTCGGCATGGCGTTCGGTGTCACGGCGACGACGTTGCTGGTGCTTTCCGGTGTCGGGGCCGCTCAGGCCAGTGCCGCGGTGCATCTCGCGGAGGTCGGAACCACGTTCGCTTCCGGTCTGTCGCACTGGAAGTTCAAGAACATCGACTGGAAACTGGTGCTGAAGCTGGGTGGCCCGGGTGCGGTCGGCGCCTTCCTGGGCGCGACGCTGTTGTCCTCGTTGTCCACCGAGCACGCCGCTCCGCTGATGGCGGCGATCCTGGTGGGCATCGGCATCTATGTGCTGCTGCGCTTCTCGCTGCGTACCCCGTTGACCTTCGGGACGCGGGGAGCCAGCCACAGCACGAAGTTCCTGGCCCCGCTGGGTCTGTTCGGTGGGTTCATCGACGCCTCCGGCGGCGGCGGCTGGGGTCCGGTGACCACCAGCACCCTGCTGTCGCAGGGCAAGACGGCCCCGCGGACCGTCATCGGTTCGGTCAGCGCTTCGGAGTTCCTGGTGGCCAGCTCGGCGTCGGTGGGCTTCCTGATCGGCCTTCGCCAGGAATTCTTGGAGAACTGGCCCGTGGTCGTGGGTTTGATGGTCGGCGGCGTGATCGCCGCCCCGTTCGCGGCATGGCTGGTCACCAAGGTGAGCCCGGCACTGTTGGGGACTGCCGTGGGTGGGGTCATCGTGCTGACCAACAGCCAGAAGCTGGTGCACTTCTTCGACATCCACTGGCCGTGGTCCACCGCGATCTACTCGGTGATCATCATCGCCTGGGCATCGCTGGTCATCTACGCCTGGCGGGTCACGCGTGCACCGAAGTTCGCCCCGGAACAGGCGACCGACCCGTCATCAGAAATTCTTCCGCGCTGACTCCTGCTCCAGCACGGCCTCCACATCGCCGAGCCGGTCCATCGACGACACCGCCCGGCGGGTGCGCATGTTCTTGGCCAGCCGGTCCCGGTGGCGGTGGGTGAAGGTCCAGTAGCCGGCGGTGAAGGGGCACGCGTCCTCCCCGAGTCGTTTCTTCGGGTCGTACACGCAGTCTGCGCAGTGGTCGCTCATTTTGTTGATGTACGCGCCACCCGAGGTGTACGGCTTGGTGGCGAGCAGTCCGCCGTCGGCGTGCTGGCTCATCCCGATGACGTTGGTGGGCATCACCCACCGGTAGCCGTCCACGTAGGCCGTGGCGAACCACTCGGTGAGTTCGTCGGGCCGGTATCCGCGCTGCAGCGCGTGGCTGCCGAGCACCATCAGTCGCTGGATGTGGTGGGTCCACCCGCGGTCCCGCACGCCGGCCAGCGCATGGTGCAGGCACTGGGCGGTGACCTGGTCGGCGTCGAGGTCGGCGAACCAGTCGGGCAGGTGGGTGCGGGCCTGAAGTTCGTTCTCGCGCATGTAGCCCGGCCCGAAATGCCAGTACAGGTGCCACATGTACTCGCGCCACCCCAGGATCTGGCGGATGAAACCCTCGACCGCGGGCAGTGGCGCGCGGTCGTCCCGGTAGGCCTGTTCGGCGGCTTCCACGGCGTCGAGGGGGTGCAGCACCCCGAGGTTGAGGGGGACCGACAGCAGTGAGTGCGCCATCGCCCAGTCGTCGCGCATGATGGCGTCCTCGTAGGTTCCGAACGCGGGGAGTCGGTGCTCGATGAAGCGGGCCAGCGCGCGCTTGGCTTCGGTCGGGGTGATGGCGAATAGCCGGGGACCGTCGCGCCCAACAGTGTCGAGGTCCATCCGGTCCAGATCGTGACGCACCTGCTCGTCGATGTCGTCTTCGCGGGGTTTGTAGGGCGCCGGCACGTCGAGGGTGCGCCGTTTCTTCGGCGGGGGCTCCCGATTGTCTTCGTCGTAGTTCCACCGGTTCCCGACCGGGTCGGACCCGTTCATCAGGACGTGGAAGCGGCGCCGCTGGTCGCGGTAGAAGTCCTCCAACCGGAATCGGGTGCGCTGCCCGGCCCACTCCTGGAAGTCCGTGCGGGACAGCGCGAACGTCGGAGTGGGGAGTACGTCGGCCACCAGACCCTGCCTTGTGAGCCGGTGGACGAACTTCTCGGCGGCGTGCGAGGTCGGCTGGTGCACCAGGACGGGCCGTTTGAGGCGTTTCAGAGCCTCGGTGTAGCTGTCGGCCCGGACCAGGGTGGCGCGCTCACCGAGGTCGCGTTCGGCGTGCCGCAGGGCGGAAAGGACCAGGTGCAGCTTCTGGCGGTGGTAGCGGCGTCTGCGCAGAGCGGAGGCCGCCTCGATGAGCACGACGTCGCGGTGGCTGTGCTCACCGCCGTGGACCGCCGGGCCGAGCTGGTCGGCGAACAGCCACAGCGGAGTGTCGTCGCGCGTCGTCCTCATCGCACGTTGATACCCGAAACGCCGGTCCCCGACGCGGACGACGACGCGGTTGGGATCCGAGCGTGAGGCTGAGGTAGAGTTTCGACCGCCTACCGGCGATCCCGGGAGGCACCGCGGGCTGTGGCGCAGCTTGGTAGCGCACTTGACTGGGGGTCAAGTGGTCGCAGGTTCAAATCCTGTCAGCCCGACACAGAAGTAGGCCTTAGCCTGCGATAACGCAGATGTATATCCACATGTGTCCCACGACGGTTACCCGTCGTGGGACCGCGCGGGCGCTCGCAGCGCGCTCGACGGGCTTTTTCGCCAGGGGTTCGACCCAGTTTGACGGATCATCGCGCAGTTTGTGCGCGCCTGTAGACGTCATGCTGCGCGACGGAGCCGCCGTTTTCACGCCGGGGTTGACCGCTGGTCAAGTGCGGCAACAGACACTGTTCCAGCCGCCCTTGCGTGGATCAAGGAGTTCATCTTGGGGTCGTGTTTGCGGCAGCGAGCACAGCATCGGGCATCGGTCGGTGGATCCACTGTCTGATCACAGGGTAGGAATGACTGTCAGTTCCCGCCCAGCGCTAGGCGCGCCAATGCCGCGGCGGCAGGACTCACAGTATTTCGCTCCGCGCGGGTGAAGGGCTTGTCGGTCACGTTGATCAGGATGTCGTAGACGGGTAGGTGGTGCAGCGAGTGTTCAGCAATGGAGCGACCGTCGGAGTAGCGCCAACCGAGTTCGGCCAGCAACGCGGCGATTACGTCAAGAGGCCCCATCTTCCGCCGATCGTTACGGTGCGGGGCGGCCGTGGCAGGAACCTGCGACGCAAGGAGCGGAGGCTCGGCCGGTAGCCGCTGCAGATCCGCACCGGCCACAACTCGAGAACGATTTGCAGCGACCCAACACCAGGCTCTACCCCGGCATTGCCGACACGCTGGCCACGATAGCTAGCCTGTATGAAAGAGGCAGTTGCAGTGAGGATTTCGCGTCGTACATCGCCAAGATCCGGCACGACATTGGTAGGCGCCCCTCGCTGATGGAGGCGCTCAAGGCGAGGGGACTCTGAGTGACCTCACATGCTGGGCCAGCGTGCCACGACGAACTCCGTCGACCTACGCCGTAGGGACCCGGAGATCGCCATTCTCGTTGCCGTACTTCTGGCGCACTTTACTCGTGCCAGAGCTCACCGAGTGCCTTCGCCGCTGTGGACACCTTCATGACCAAGCGACGCTCGCGGTTTCTGACGGGAACGAAATGGTAGTGCTCGTAGAAGGATTGCGCCTCGTCGTCTATGGCATCAACGACGATGAGTCGGCCGCCGCCTATTTCCGATGCGGCGACGGCTTTGCCTAGTGCGTCGAGCAGCAGCTGCTCGCCATATCCCTGACCCCGCAGCGATGTGTCGATCGCCAGGCGGGCAATCAAGTATCCGGGTATGCGGGAGTAGCCGCCGGCCATGGATGCCGAGACGCCGTCGTCGTTGCGTATAACCTCGGCGGGGCAGATGGCGAAGTAGGCGCTGACTTTCTGTTCGCCGAGCGGGGTCCACACGTAGACGTGGGCGACGCCGCTGGTGTCCGCGCGACGGGCGTGGACGATGAGCCAGGTATTCAGCAACTCCTTACCGCAGTCAAATCCTTCCAGCGTGTGGGCATCGGTGAGTCGCGCGGACTCGAACATTGTTCAACGCCTTGTGAAGACCGCCGGTTTGCGTGCGGCCGCCGCCAGCCGCGGCGCGTCGTCGGCGGCATCGAGCGAGGACATCAGTTTGTCGAACTGTTCAGGCTCCATTGCCGTTACCAACTCCTTCCGCAGGATGTCTTCGGCCCGTTGCATCGCAGCCTTCCGCACGAACTCCGACGTTTGCTCATGGACAAGGTTGGCGGCGCGCTGGATGCGGTCGAAGGTCGCCTGCTCCGCGCGAAGCTCGACGCGCTTCGTTTTAGCTGCCACAGGGGCACTTCCTTCTTCTTCTCTCAGCCATCTCGGCAAGCAGCTGACGATTACGCTATTGTACGGCGGATGTACGTACATGGCTAGTGAGTGCTGGGGCAGTCTGGGACCACGCGTTATCCGCGATGTTGAACAACCTGCGCATCCGTGAAGGCGACGCACCGCCCTGCCGACACCAGGATCATCAGCGACCTGGGAAAACGCGCTACCGCTGCTTCCTGGGGTCAAGTGGTCGCAGGTTCAAATCCTGTCAGCCCGACTGGAAACTCGCTCTGACCAGTGTCGGAGCGAATTTCATTTTGTTTCGCTGGTCGGCGGGGATCGAGTCGGTGGGGCTGCTGACTGTTTGACCGAAATCGGTCATTTGGTCAAAATGGCAGCATGGCAACACCTACTCCGCTCGTTGTCCACCACGGCGGATGCGCCGTCCATGGCTGGCTCTACGGCGATCAGTCCGCATCCGCACCGCTGGTGGTCATGGCACACGGGGCCGGTATGGATCACCGGATGTTCGATCCTCAACTCGCGCCACTGCTCGGGGCCGGCTACCGCGTGCTCACACTGGACTTTCGGGGGCACGGCAGCTCCCAGCCCCTGGGGAGGCTGCCCCTGACGATCGACGACCTCGCCGAGGACGTTCTCAGGCTCGCTGACCACGCCGCGGCCCCGCGCTTCGCGATGGTCGGCCAGTCGATGGGCGGACTCGTCGCTCAACGGCTCGCGGCACGGCACCCGCATCGGGTGGCCGCCGTGATCATCATCGGAGCGAACTGCACCACGGAAACCCTTTCTCGATGGGAGCGCTGCGGATTGCGCAGTTCGGTGAGTTGGATTCGCCTCTGGCCGTGGGGTGACCTGCGTCGACGGTCCGCGCGAGCGACCGCAATCACACCGGAAACCCGGCTCTACGCATATGAGGCGATGAGCACGCTCACCAAGACCGACTTCGTGGAGGTGTGGAAGGCTGTCGCGGGAGCGGTCCGGCCGGAGCCGGAGCATCAATCGCAGCACCCGTTGCTGCTGACCCACGGGAACCAGGACCGCACCGGAACTGTGGCAAAGTCCATGGCGGCCTGGGCCCGTCGCGACCCGTCCGCCCGCTACGACGTCACTCCCAACGCCGGCCACAATGCCAACCAGGACAACCCTGACCACTTCAACGGTCTACTTCTGCCCTTCCTCAAGGAGCACTACCCCGTGGGGGCCTCCGAATGACGCGCCAGAGCACTGCGCGGCGCACCGCGGTGATGGATGCGACCGTGTCCGTCATCCTGCAGGCAGGGATTCGACGGACATCCATCGAGCAGATCGCGCACGTCGCCCGGATCTCCAAGGGCGCGGTCTACTTGGAGTTCCCCACCAAGGAGGCTCTTCTCGAAGCCGTGGTGCGTCGGGAGTACCGCGACTATCTCGACGACGCCCTTGCTCTGGTGACAGCCGACCCAGACGGCGGGCGGCTGTCGAACATCTATCGTCATTCCATAGCGGCACTGGTGAATCGCCCGTTCATGGTGGCTCTCTACACCGACGACGGGCAGATACTCGCCGGGCTGCTCAAGGGAGCCGAGCGCTACCGCCCCCGAATGCTGTTGGGGGTCGACTTCCTGACCGAACTCGCCGAGGCCAAACTGCTTCGCGCCGACCTCGATCCCGCCTTGGTCAGCCATCTGTTAGGGACGCTGTCACTCGGCCCCCTGCTGACCGAGCCGGTTCTCCGGGACAGTTCCACCCCACCGATCGACGTCACATTCGGGCTGCTCGCTGATCTCGTGGTGCCCGGTCTCGAACCGCCGACCGGAGGCGATCCGCAGCGCGGGGCAGACGCCTTCCGAAGACTCGTGGCGGGAATGCATCGAGTCCTCGAATCGGATTTTGCCGTGCCGGGATCACCGGATCAGCTCGCCTGACACTGCGACCGAATTGCGTTGGGGGCACTGAAAGAACAGCACCTCGAAGCGTCGCTGACCACCCCAGTCGGCTACCCGGTTCCGCCCGCGACCAGGGTGTGGCCGAGTTGCGCGTCGGCGACACCCATGCCGCAACCGATCGATTAAAGCGACGAAACGTTGCTATAGTCGAGGGGAGTCACGCGTCGACAATTCGAGTACACGAGGAGCTAGAAATGCGGATCCTGGTCAGTGGGGCGGGGGTGGCCGGATTGAGCGCAGGTATCGATCTGGCGCGCGCGGGGCACCAGGTTGAGGTCGTGGAGCGTGCGAATCACCTACGGGTCAATGGCTCGCCGATCGACGTGCGTGGCGCGGCAATCCAGACCGCAAGCAGCATGGGCATTCTCGACGCCGTGCATGAACACCGGATCACGATGACCGAACAAACGACGTTCGTCGACCGCTCCGGCGCGGCCGTCGCCGGCTTGGTGCGGGAGGAGATCGACGAGTCCGCTGAGGATGTCGAGATCCCCCGTGAGGATCTGATGAACATCCTGCGCGACGCCCTGCCCAGCCAGGTCGATCTGCGGTTCAAGGAGTCCATTGCGAGTTTGGTCGATCACGGGGACAGTGTCGCGGTCAGTTTTGCCTCCGGTCGCGACGCCGTTTATGACGTCGTCGTCGGTGCCGACGGGGTGCACTCGGCGGTGCGTCGGTTGGTGTTCGGCCCGGAGAGTGAATTCACCGAGCACCTCGGGATGTACGTCGCGATCGCGGACGCCCCCGAGCAATCGACGCCGGGCAACCGCACCACCGAAGTGCTCAACGTGCCCGGACTCATGGCCGGAGTGGCCCGCTACCGCGATAAGGCTTTGGCGCTGTTCGAATTCCGGTCCGAGCCGATTGACTACGACTATCACGATCTGGATGCGCAGAAGCGCATTCTGGCCGATGCCTTCGCCGGCGTCGACGACTGGAAGATCCCGGAGTTGATCAGGACCGCACAGGACGACCCCGAGCTCTACTTCGACGCGATCGCCCAGATCAAGATGCCCCGCTGGCATCATGGTCGGGTCGTACTGATTGGTGACGCAGCGCATTGTGCGACTCCGATGGCCGGGCGCGGGACCTCGCTCGCTCTGCTCGGCGCCTGGATACTCACCGACGAACTCACCCGCCACGGTGACGACGTCGATGCCGCCTTCAGCGCGTACGAGGAACGCCTGCGACCGGAGGCGGCGGCCGCCCAGCAGTTCGCGTCCGTCGGGGCCGAGATCGTCCTGCCCGCAACGTGGGAGGCCATCGAGGCGCGCAACAGCCGGCTGCGCGCGGCCCAGCCGCTCTAGGTGATCAGCGGTGGCCGCCGAAGAAACCCCACGAGCGCCGGGCCGCCGCCCGGGCGGGCGCAACGCCGAGGTTCGCCGACGGATTCTCGATGCCGCCATTGAGCTGCTGGCACGCGACGGGATCGGGGGCTTGCGCTACGAGCAGCTCGCCGAGCTTGCGAGGGTCAACAAGGCCAGCGTGTACCGCCATTGGCCCGTCCGCTCGGCACTGGTCGCCGATGCGCTGGCCAGCTTCGGCGCCGAGGTAGCGCCCCTTGGCGACTCGGGTGACCTCGACGCCGACCTGGTCGACTTCCTGGAAGCCCTTGCCGTTGCCACGGCGAGCCCGCAGGGCCGGGCGATGCTGAACGTGGTGAGCGCAGCTCGGGAGAACCCCGAGCTGCGGGCCGTCGTCGACGAGGTGTACGACCGTCGGCTCACGGTACTCAAAGACCGACTGCAGACAGCGGTGGAACGCGGCGAGTTACCCGCGACCGACTTCGCCATCATCGGCGCGATGCTCGGCGGCAGCGTGCAGCTGTTCGTCAGCCGCGGTGCCCGCGCGTTCACTCGAGCCGACGCCCGCCGGATTACGGCGATTGTGCTGGCTGGAGTGCGCGCCACCGCCGCCGAACGCGGCGCCGAGCCAGGCCGGGGGAGGCCTCTGACACCATGACGCCGTGCGCACTTTTTTCTCCGAGCAGACACGGCGGCTGAAATGGGCGCTGCGTCCACGCCGCACGGTGACCGTCGCCCGGTTCGACGCCGAGACGGATCGGTGGGTGGACGTCGAAGCCGCCGTCGCAGTGGAGCGTGACGCATTGACGGTGGTGACCTTCAACATCTGGTTCGGCGATCACCACGCGCTCGAGCGGTATCGCGCCATCGCGAATGTGCTTGAGCCACACGCGCCGGACGTCATCGCTTTTCAGGAGGTCACCTCGGAGGCGCTCGCAGTGTTCCTCGCACAACCCTGGATACGGCAGCACTACTACCGTGCAGCGGCCACCGGCGACGATTTCGGCAGGACCGGTCTGCTGGTGCTCTCGCGGTTGCCGGTGTCTGAGGTTGTCTACACGCACCTGCCGCGCAGTGTCGGGCGCGGCCTGCTCCAGGCGAACCTGACGATCAACGGTCGCACACTGGCCATCTGTTCCCTACATCTGGAAAGCGGAAAAACTGCCGCAGAGCTACGCGCCCGCCAGCTCGACACGGTGTTCCGCACGGTCAAGGCCACCGAAAACGTGATGCTTCTCGGAGACTTCAACCTGCGCAACGCCGAGAGCATCCAGACAGCCGAACCGTACACAGATGCATGGCCGGCGCTGCGCCCGTTCGAGGACGGATTCACCGAAGACACCTCGGTCAACCTCATGCTGAGCGACACCAAAGCCAAACGTAGACAGGTGCGGTTCGACCGAGTGCTGATCAAGGGTGACCAATGGATCCCGGCACAGATCCAACTTCTGGGCACCGCGCCGATCTCGTGCGCGCTGCCACGAGTCTTCCCGTCGGATCACTTCGGTGTGTTGTGCCAGGTTGTCCGCGCTGGATGAACTCTGCGCTAACACTTTCGGTCTGCGTCGTCTCGGGACGCATCTGCCTCTAGGCTGGCGAAGATGCCCGCATCACCGCCGTCCGACGACGAGCTGCGCGTCAATTTCCAGGTTCTTCTGAATCGCGCCCTCGCACACGGCCGGATCGCACCCCATGACTGCGGTCTGGGACCCGGCACCGTCGCTGCGATCAACACCATCGCCTACGACCACCCCGACGCCGAGGCGGAGACCGTCGCAGCGGCCTACGACGCGTTCGACAAGGAACACGCAGCGGTGCACCCCACCACCAGGTCGGCATAACCGGACGTACCCGGTGGAGGGAACGTCACCGAGTGTTCGCTTGACCATTGGTTTGATATCGGTCAATATCGATACATGTCGAATCCAGAGAGCGCTGCTGTCGACGAATGCTGCGTGACCCCGCCGCTGTTGCGTGAGCCGCTGACCGAACCCGCGGCCCTCGAGATGGCCAAGAAGTTGAAGGCGCTCGCTGACCCCGTGCGGTTGAGACTGTTCAGCGCGATTGCCAGCCACTCCGGCGGCGAGGCCTGTGTGTGCGACATCTCCGGCGGCATCGATGTCTCGCAACCCACGGTGTCGCATCACCTCAAGGTGCTGCGCGACGCCGGGCTGCTGACGTCCGAGCGTCGGGCCTCATGGGTGTACTACGCCGTGGTTCCCGAGGCGCTGCGCGAGATCGCGGCGCTGCTCGATCTCAACGCCGCGGCCCTGGCGGGAGTGACGGCATGACCGATACGGTCGCCTCCGCCTCCTCGTCGCCGGTGGTGGGCAAGCTGTCCACATTGGACCGGTTCCTGCCGGTGTGGATCGGCCTCGCGATGGTTGCCGGGCTGCTGCTGGGGCGGTGGATCCCGGGCTTGGACGCCGCGCTGGAAAGTGTTCAGCTCGACGGGATTTCGCTACCGATCGCGCTCGGTCTACTGATCATGATGTACCCGGTGTTGGCCAAGGTGCGATACGACCGCCTCGACACCGTGACCGGCGACCGCAAGCTGCTGTTCAGCTCGTTGTTCTTGAACTGGGTTTTCGGACCGGCGTTGATGTTCGCCCTGGCCTGGCTGATGCTGCCGGATCTACCGGAGTATCGCACCGGCTTGATCATCGTCGGACTGGCCCGCTGCATCGCCATGGTGATCATCTGGAACGACCTGGCCTGCGGCGACCGGGAAGCTGCGGCGGTGCTCGTCGCGCTCAACTCGCTGTTCCAGGTCGTGATGTTCGCGTTCCTGGGCTGGTTCTACCTGTCGGTGCTGCCGGGCTGGCTCGGTCTGGAGCAGACCACCATCGACACCTCGCCGTGGCAGATCGCCAAGTCGGTGCTGATCTTCCTCGGCATCCCGCTGCTGGCCGGCTACCTGTCCCGACGGATCGGTGAAAAGACCAAGGGCCGTGACTGGTACGAGTCCACGTTCCTGCCACGCGTGGGTCCGTGGGCCCTCTACGGCCTGTTGTTCACCATCGTCCTCCTGTTCGCGCTGCAAGGTGAACAGATCACCAGCCACCCACTCGACGTGGTTCGGATCGCGCTTCCCCTGCTGGCGTACTTCGCCATCATGTGGGGCGGCGGATATCTGCTCGGTGCGATGATCGGGTTGGGCTACGCGCGCACCACCACGCTCGCATTCACCGCCGCAGGCAACAACTTCGAGCTGGCCATCGCGGTCGCCATCGCCACCTACGGCGCGACCTCCGGGCAAGCGCTGGCCGGTGTGGTCGGCCCGCTGATCGAAGTTCCGGTCCTGGTCGCCCTCGTGTACGTGTCACTGGCGTTGCGTCGCCGCTTCGGCGACCACGCAACCGTGGCCGCCGAAGTCCCCGCATCAACGACAAAGGAGTCGAAACACCATGAATGACAGCCCTGCCGCCCTGCGCCCGCGCCGCAACCTGTCCATCGACCAGCAGCATGCCCTCAAGACGGCGGCCACCCGGTTGGAGCGCGACTTCGCCGGCACGTTCGGTGTGGAGACGATCGAACGGTTCCTGCACTCGTCATACGACCAATTCGCCGGCCGCGCAACCATTCCGAACTTCCTGCCGCTGTTGGCCGAGCGATTCGCCAGGCAACGCCTGCACGCGCTGGCGCGGGTAGAAGGCAAGATCAGCGACGGCAAACCCACCGTGCTGTTCCTGTGCACCCACAACGCCGGCCGGTCTCAGATGGCGTTGGGATACTTCTCCCACTTTGCCGGCGACCAGGCGGTGGCGTGGTCGGGGGGCTCCGAGCCCGGCGACGCCATCAACCCCGCCGCCGTGGAGGCGATGGCCGAGGTCGGCATCGACATCACCGGTGAATTCCCCAAGCCGTGGACCGACGAGATCGTCCAGGCCGCCGATGTGGTGATCACCATGGGCTGCGGGGACGCCTGCCCGATCTTCCCCGGCAAGCGCTACGAGAACTGGGAACTGCCCGACCCCGCCGGTCTGGACGTCGACGCAGTCCGCTCGATCCGCGACGACCTGGAAGAACGAGTTCGTCGCCTGCTCGCCGAGCTCGACGTCGCCGCTCGTCAGCCCTGAAACGGGTCGCAATGTCCGGTGCGTCCAGACCGTCGGTGCTTTTCGTCTGTGTGAAGAACGGTGGCAAGTCCCAGATGGCCGCGGGGTTGATGCGACAGCTCGCCGGCGACGGGGTGAGCGTGTACTCGGCGGGCACCAAACCCGGCACCGCGGTGAACAATCTGTCAGCGGACGCGCTGCTCGAGGTGGGCGTCGACATCACCGGTGAACAGCCCAAGCCGGTCGACTACGAGCTGGCTCGTGACGTCGATCTGGTGGTCACCCTCGGCCGGGAAGCGCGACTCGATCCGCTGCCGGGCACCCGGGTCGAGAACTGGGACACCGACGAGCCCTCCGACCGTGGCATCGACGGGCTGGAACGCATGCGCCTGGTCCGCGACGACATCGCCGTGCGTGTTCAACACCTGCACACCAGGCTGACCGGCGTCACCGCCTGACACACGCACCGACGCTGCAGCGCGGCAGCACAACCTTTTCCGCTCTGGACCTACCGAGGAGACTTCGTCATGCCCGCACGCCATATCGTCGCCATCGGTGGCAGTGACGCCGGAATCAGCGCCGCGCTGCGCATCCGAGAACTCGACCCCGGCACCGACGTGACCGTCGTCGTCGCCGACGCGTTCCCGAACTTCTCGATCTGCGGCATCCCGTACTACGTCTCCGGTGAAGTCACCCACTGGACCGATCTGGCCCACCGCACCGCCGACGATCTGGCCGCCACCGGCATGCGGGTGCTCACCGACACCCGGGCCACCCGAATCAACGTCGCCGAGCACACTCTCGACGTTCTCGACGCGACCGGCGCGCCCGCCGAGTTGTCGTACGACGCGTTGGTTGTGGGAACCGGCGCGGTCAGCGCACGCCCACCGATCGACGGGTTGACCGGACCTGAGGCGCTCGGCCCCGCCGACGGTGTGCATCTGCTGCATTCGATGGGCGACACCTTCGCCGTCATGCAGTCGCTGGAGGAACGTCAACCGGCCACCGCGGCCATCATCGGTGCCGGCTACATCGGCCTTGAGATGGCCGAGGCGCTCACCACGCGCGGTATCGCCGTAACCCAGATCGAGGCGCTTCCCGAGGTGTTACCCACCGTCGACCGCGAGTTGGGCACGCTTGTCCACGACGAACTGCACCGCCACGGTGTGCAGGTCCTGACCAACACCACGGTCACCCGCATCGCCCGTACCGACACCGGTGCGATCGCCGTCACCGCCACCCAGCACGGCCAAACCATCGAGAAGACAGTGGATTTCGTGCTCGTCGTGGTCGGTGTGCGACCCGATGTGGAGCTGGCCGTCGACGCCGGCGCCGAGCTGGGTGTCAAAGGCGCCATCGCCGTGGATGAGGCGATGCGCACCAATCTGCCCGATGTGTTCGCCGCCGGTGACTGCGTCCACACCCACCACCGCCTGCTGGGGGTCACCTGGCTGCCTCTCGGTACCACCGCGCACAAGCAGGGCCGCGTCGCCGGGGAGAACGCACTCGGAGGCTCGGCGCGTTTCGCCGGGAGCCTCGGCACCCAGGTCGTCAAGGTGTTCGATCTGGTGGCTGCCCGCACCGGCCTGCGCGATCACGAAGTACTCGCGGCGGGTCGCGACTGGACACCCGTCACGACCTCTGCGGCACCGGACGACCACAAGGCGTACTACCCGGGTGCGACCCCCATCCACATCCGCATCACCGGTGATGAACGCAGCGGTCGACTGCTCGGCGCACAGCTGATCGGGCGCCGGAGCGCCGAGGTTGCCAAGCGGGTCGACACCTATGCCACCGCACTGTTCCATGAGATGACCGTCGAGGCCCTCTCGGACCTCGACCTGTCCTACACTCCGCCACTGGGATCCCCCTGGGATGCCACACAGATGGCCGCTCAGTCATGGACCCGCGAGCTGCGGTCGAAAGCGTTCACCTGACAGGACGGCGTCCGTAGCCGGACCGCGGCCGTTGCCACGAGCCGGCCGCGGTCGCCGGCGGCGGTGCGGGGAGTTCACGCACTGCTCACCGGAACCGGTATCGAACTCCGATATCGGGGAGCATAAAATGGGAGCGGTGACGGCTACGGAGCAACATGGCGGGGGATAAGACGGCCGGTGTGTCCGGTGGCGAGTTGCGGCGGAGCCTGGGCGTCGGCGATGCGGTCGTGGTCGGTTTGGGGGCGATGGTCGGGGCGGGGGTGTTCGCCGCGTTGGGCCCGGCGGCGCAGGCCGCTGGTGCGGGCCTACTGATCGGGCTGGTGATCGCCGGTGTGGTCGCCTACTGCAATGCGGTGTCATCGGCACGGCTGGCGGCGCGGTATCCGGCATCCGGGGGTACCTACGTATACGGCCGCGAGCGGTTGGGCGACTTCTGGGGATATCTGGCGGGGTGGGGATTCGTGGTCGGCAAGACCGCGTCCTGCGCGGCAATTGCGTTGACCGTCGGGCTCTATGCGTGGCCGGCGCACGCGCACGCGGTGGCGGTAGCCGCGGTTCTGGCCCTGACCGCAGTCAACTACTTCGGTGTCCAGAAATCCGCGTGGGTGACCCGGGCTATCGTGGCGGTGGTGTTGACCGTACTGGCCGCTGTCGTGGTGTCGGTGTTCGCTTCGGACACCAGCGATTTCGCGAATCTGTCTGTGACACAGAGTGTGTCAGCGGGTGGTGTGCTGCAGGCGGCGGCGCTGCTGTTCTTCGCTTTCGCCGGATACGCGCGGATCGCCACCCTCGGTGAGGAAGTGCGTAACCCGACGACCGCCATTCCGCGGGCCATCGTCACGGCTTTGGTCATCACCCTGATCGTCTACGGGCTGGTCGCCGCTGCTGTTCTGGCGGCCTTGGGGCCCGACGGTCTGGCGCAGTCGGCGGCACCGCTTGTCGAGGCGGTTCGCGCCACCGGCCACCCGTGGCTCGTCCCTGTGGTCGGGGTCGCCGCGGTGCTGGCCGCATTGGGATCCCTGCTGGCGTTGATCCTCGGTGTCTCACGCACGACCCTGGCGATGGCCCGTGACCGCCACCTGCCTGCGCCACTGGCCGTCGTGCATCCGCGCTTCGCGGTGCCGCACCGCGCTGAGATCGCTGTCGGGGTGATCGTTGCGGTGCTGGCCGCCACCGTCGATCTGCGGGAAGCGATCGGGTTCTCGTCGTTCGCCGTGCTCGTCTACTACGCGATCGCCAACGCGTCTGCCTGGACCCTGACCGCCGAGGAGGGGCGCCCGCGGGCGGCCGTTCCGCTCATCGGGTTCACCGGTTGTGTGGTGCTGGCGTTCGCAGTGCCCCTGACTTCAGCGCTCGCCGGTCTGGCGGTGCTGGGCCTGGGTGCGGCGGTGTATGCCATCAGAAAAGTCGCCTCACGACGCGCATCTCAGTCCTGACCGGGGCGCCCGCCCGCTGCATCCGCGGGGACGACGGCGCCGCGCCTCGTCTAGACCCCGGGGTCGCCCAGCACCTCACGGGCGAGTTCGCGCAGCGCAACGCGGTCCTGCTCCAAGGCTTTCCTACCCGCACGGGTGGCGCGATAGATACGCCGAGTTCGGCCGTCGACGACACGCTGCGTTGAGGACAGCAGGCCCTCGGCCTCCAGACGATGCAACGTCGGGTACAGCGTGCCCGGACTGATGTCATAGCCGTGGCGCGCCAACTCGGCGGTCAGCCAGGCGCCATGAACGCCGTGTTCGGCCGCGTGGTGCAAGATGTGCACCCGCACGGCTCCCCGCTGAAACTCGCGCATCGCAGTCAATCCCGGGTTGTTGAATCCGATATCGGCTCCGCAAGTTTACCGGCGAGACCGGGTACTCGCGCGGGGTGCCCGCGCGTCGGCTCGCGGTCGGGAAGCCGCTGCCAGCAGCGCGCCGGCGGCGGCGATCGCACCGAGCGCGACGAACATGGCGTCGTACCCGCCGAGCAGGCTGGCCAGGCCGGCGCCGACGAACGGTCCGACCGCGGTGGCGATCATCACCGGGGCATTCAGAATGCCGCTCAGGTGACCGTAGTGCGAGGCGCCCCAACGCTCGGTGACGGCGGTCGCCTGCAGCAGAGTCATGATGCCGCGCATGATCCCGGCGCCGATGGCCACCGCCAGCAGCGCGCCGTAGGCGGTGAACATCCCCAACATCGCGGTGGTGGCGGCGACGCCGGTGATGATCAGCACCGTGCGGGGCACGACGCCGACGCGCCGCACCAATGCGGCGTAGCCGAGGCGGCCCAGAACCTGGCCTGCACCGCCCAAGCCGAGCGCGACCGCCGCCGCGCCGGTGCTGATGCCGCGCTGATCCATCAACGGCACCATATTGGCGATGACCGCGTACGAGGCGAGCCCGGCGAGGGCGAAGGCCGCGATCAGTGCCAGAAAGGGCCAACTCCGCGCCGTACGCGTGGGTGGCTCCACGTGATGTTCGACAGTGAGCGAGGGCCACGGGCGTCGCAGACCGAAGAAATGTGCCGGGATGGTGATCGTTGCCAGGACGGCCGCCAGAACGAGATAACTCTGGCGCCAACTCATCTGGGCGCTCAGCGCGGCGGTGACGGGCGCGAAGACGGTGCTGGCGAATCCCGCGACGAGCGTCAGCACCGTCAGTGCCCGCACGGCACCGGCGCCGTAGAACCGGGTCAGCGCGGCGAACGCCGGGGCGTAGAACACCGCACTCATCGCCACCCCGGCCAGCAGCCACGCCGCGGCGAACCAGCCGTAGCTCGGCGCTGCCGCTACCGCGAGCACCGACAGGACGCCGAGAATGGACCCGGCGGTCATGATCCGACGGGGGCCGATGCGGTCGAGCCACCGCCCGACCGGCACACCCACCAGCGCCGACGTCACCAGTCCGGCCGAAAACGCCGCGGTGACCGCAGGGGCCGACCAGCCGGTGTCGGCGCTGATCTGACCGGACAGCACCGTGAAGGCGTAGTACAACACACCCCAGCTGGTGATCTCGGTGATACACAGCGTCACCAGCACCCAGCGCAGCCCATCAGCATTGCCGGCCGGCCCGGGAGAAATCCCCGTGATCATCCGCCAATCGGGTTGAGCGACAACGGTTGCGGTGCCGACGGGACCGGCCCGCAGCATCCGCCGCCGGTGTTCTCAGCTTCGGGACTGTCGAAGAGCCCGGCCCCGTTGCACACCCCGGTGTCGGGGAGCGTCAACTCGACGCGTCGGGCGGCCTCGTCATCGCCGGCCAGTTTGGCAGCGATACTGCGGACCTGCTCGTAACCGGTCATGGCCAGAAAGGTGGGGGCCCTGCCGTAGGACTTCATCCCCACGATGTACAGGTCGGGCTCGGGGTGGGCGAGTTCGGCCGCGCCGTGGGGCAGCACACTGCCGCAGGAGTGCATGTTCGGATCGATGGAGCCGGCCAATCGGACCGGCGCCTGCAGGATCGGATCCAACTCGAGGCGCATCTCGGACAGGAACGACAGGTCCGGCCGGAACCCGGTGAGCACCACCACGTGGTCGGCGGGCGATAGTACGCGCCCGTCCTCGGCCCCCACCAGCGCTCGACCGTCTGACAGGTCGACGCGCTCCGTGCGGAACCCGGTCAGCAGCGACACCCTGCCATCCTCGACGGCTTCTTTGGATCGCACGCCCAGGGCGCCGCGCTGCGGCAGTTCATCGGCGGCGCCGCCGCCGAAGGTGTCGCCGACCATCCCGCGACGCAGCAGCCAGGTCACCGTCGTCGACGGATCCCGGCGCACCACCTCACCGAGCTGGATCACCGCCGTCATCGCGGAGTGGCCACTGCCGACGATCACCACATGCTTGCCCGCCCACTCCGAGGCCTGCGCCGGGGTCGGCGGCACGTAGGTCAGCACACCGGCGGCCGCGGCCGCGCGTTCCCCGATCGCCGGAACACCGTCGGCACCCGCCGGATTCGGTTGGCCCCAGGTGCCCGACGCATCGATGACCGCGCGCGCCTGCACCCGACACTCAGTTCCGCCGACCCCGCTGACGTGCACGATGAACGGGGACTCGGCGCGGCCCGGGCTGACCAGCCGGTCCCGGCCCAGCCGGGACACCGCCTCCACACGCGCGCCGAACTGCACACGTGCGCCCAGGGCGTCGGCCAGCGGCGCCAGGTAGTCGTCGATCCAGTTCCGGCCGGTCGGGAACCCGGACTCGGGAGCGGTCCAGCCCGTGGGTTCCAGCAGCCGAGCAGCGGCCGGGTCGACCAGTTCGGGCCATGGCGAGAAGGTGCGGACATGCTCCCAGTGCTGGACCGCGGACCCGGGACCCGCGCCGGCCTCCAACACCAACGGGGTCAGTCCGCGCTCGAGCAGGTGCGCTGCCGCCGCCAGACCCAACGGTCCGGCGCCGATCACCACGACGGGAAGCTCCGACATCTGTACTCCTTCCATCGACATCTTTCGATGAATCCGATCGTGCTTGACCCATCGATGTTTGTCAATGCGTGTGTCATCATGGGAGCCATGGCCACCACGACCGCCCCGTTGACCTCCGGTGACGTGACCGCCTGCTGCTCGCCGTTGACCGGTGGCGTGCTCGACACCGCAGCCGCCGAGCGTCTCGCCGCCGTATTCAAGGCGCTCGCCGACCCCGCACGGGTCAAACTGGTCTCCCTGATCGCGGCCTCCGAGGGCGGCGAATCCTGCATTTGCGATCTCACCGGACCGCTCGGGCTGAGTCAGCCCACGGTGTCACACCACATGAAGATGCTGGTCGATGCCGGCCTGGTCAGCCGCGATCAGCGCGGAAAATGGGCGTACTACCGCGTCAACGTCACCGCACTGGACCGCATCGCGACGGCCGTCTCGCCAACCCGGCCGTGACAAGCCTCGGCAGAACCGAGGACTCCCGGATCGCCGGCGGGTGCGCGAATGGGGCTCACGGTCAGATCTGAACCACGTCGGCGGCCTCGTCGAAAAGCGGTGAGTTGGCGCCAGGGGCAAGAACCGACGGCTCAGCCGATGATGACCATGGTCAACGCCACGCCGAACACCAGACTCGGCGCGGCCATGGCGGCGAGGTACCTCAGCCCGAAGTCGCGCCCCCCGGCGGTGAACGCAAGGACGCCCTTGACGATCACATTGGAACCCAGCGCCGCACCGATCGCGATCAGGGCTGTGTCGACCGTGACGTCGCCCTGGGCGGCCAGGCTGGCAGCTGCGACCGCACCGGCGTGCGCATCGGCGAGACCGGCGGCCAAGGAGGCCAGAATGGTTCCTTGCGGGCCGAGAACTGCGCCGCCCCAACGGCCTACCAGTAGAGCGAGGGTGAGCACCGCTGCCAGAATCAGCGCGGGCCGCAACGCGAACGGCCGGGCTGCCGGTGCCGGCCCGGCGCTTCGGTGATCGCTTCCCGCGGGGTTACCGGCGCCATCGGAGGGCGGCCCGGCTCCGGCGCCCCGATAGACGACAACGGCGACAAGGATCAACGTAGCTGCTCCGGTGATCACCGGAAGCCACAACTGCCGCAACACGTCGACGTCGACGACAGCGATCACGATGAGCAGCTGTCCGAAGGTGGCGAGACTTGCCAGTAGCGCACTGGCCAGCGGTGCCCGCATGCTGGACATGGTGCGGCTGAGCCGGCCCATCGACGCCGTGGTTGCCGTCGCAGAGACGAAACCGCCGGCCAGCCCGGTGATCAGCAGGCCGCGTGCGGGGCCGAGAGCCCGGACACCGAGATAACCCAGCCATCCGATGCCGGTGAGCAGAACGACCAGCAGCCACACCTTCGACGGGTTGAGGACGCCGTAAGGACCCAGCGCGCGGTTGGGGAGTAGCGGCAGGATGACGAAGGCCACCACCAAGAACTTGATCGCATCCTCGACCTCGACCTCGCTGACAATCTCACGGGCGAAGCGGTGAATGCGCTCCTTCGATACCAACAGGACAGCGACAATCACGGCAAGGGCCACCGCCAGTGCCGCGCGGTCTAGAGTCAGCACCCCAAGCAGATATGCGACCACGCCGGCGAGCACCGTGGTTGTCCCCGGGTCATCGTCGCTGGCGCGGTAGTAGGCGACCACCATCAGCGCGGCCACGCCGGCAAGGCCGATCGCCACCGCGTATCCGTCGATGCTCGCCGCGGTCACACCGGCCAACGCCAGCAACGCGAACGAACGCGAACCAGCGGGAAGCGTGCGCGCGTGGCTGCGTTCGCGCTCCAGGCCAAGCAACAGACCGATCGCCAAGGCCACCAGAAAGGGCTCAATCTGCTGCCAGGACACGACGTCTCCCCCCGGGGCCGTGAGCAAGGATAGCGCGCCGGGACTGCGGCTACGGGTCGTCTGGTGACCGCGGCCGGCCCAGATAGGGTCGTTGGCCTCTAATTGCACGCCATGTGTGACCCCGACACTGAGATCACCGTTGCGGTGAGCACATTCGCCGACGAAGCGACGGCGTGAGGACGAAGGGGGCCTGATGAGACGGGAAACGTACAAATTCTTATCGGGATCATTTGCCGCACTGGCATATGCGCACGCCGCCTACGCGGTGGCAATCTCCACGGGCGTGATGACCGAGCCGGTATTTCTGGGACGACGATGGAGTGCGAACTACGCGTGGGCCGAAGCCGTGGTGTACTCGGCCGCCAGCGTGGCGCTCGCTTATGCCGGATGGGCGGCCAAAACCACAGGAAAGCAACAGAATTCGGTGTCGCCGGCAGGCAGTCGCGCGGACACGACCGTGGGCACCGCCGCGGCGCAGCAGTCGGCTACAGGAGACGGTGTGTCACGCCTCGGCGCGGGGTGACCGTGGCGCCCGGATCGACCCGAGGGCCGGCCCGGGCGCCACTGGTCTCACCAGGGAGCGCAGCTCTCAGAAGATGAGACCCTGTGCCTTGCTGGTCGCGGCCGCAAAGCGGCTCTGCACATCCTCCCAGTTCACGACGTTCCAGAACGCCTTGACGTAGTCGGCTTTCACGTTCTTGTACTGCAGGTAGTAGGCGTGCTCCCACATGTCGACCTGCAGCAGCGGGATGATGCCGAGCGGGACGTTGGCCTGCTGGTCGTAGAGCTGGAAGGTCAGCAGGCGGTCGCCGAGGGTGTCGTAACCCAGTACCGCCCACCCCGAGCCCTGCAGTCCGTTGGCCGCCGCGGTGAACTGCGCGCGGAAGTTGTCGAACGATCCGAATTGGTCGTCGATCGCGGCCGCGAGGTCACCGGTGGGCTTGTCGCCGCCGTTGGGGGACAGGTTCTTCCACCAGATCGTGTGGTTGACGTGTCCGCCGAGATGGAAAGCCAGGTTCTTCTCGTTGAGGAAGATCGCGCCGTGGTCTCCACCGGCCCGCGCCTCCTCAAGCTTGGCGATGGCATCGTTGACGCCCTTGACGTAGGTGGCGTGGTGCTTGCTGTGGTGTATCTCGTTGATCTGGCCCGAGATGTGCGGCTCCAGCGCGCCGTAGTCGTAGTCCAGGTCCGGCAACGTGTACTCGGCCATGAAAGTCCTCTCTGGTCGGCTCATGATTCTCGATACGTACCTGTCCATCACAACACATGTTCATGCGTTAAGGTGAGGGCGTCGGTCCCCGCACAACGGCGACACCGCCACGCGACGCCGACCTGCTCGGAATACCAGCGGTGCCAGGTAATCAACGGCGTTCAAGGCGGCCCTCGATGGCAGACGACGACAAGACGCGGTGGGCGATCGACGTGATGACGGCCTGGATCGACCACCGCCAGGACGGCGCATTCCTGCACGCCCGCATCGACGACTATCTGTCCGAACCCGACGGCGCGGCGGGCCTGACGACGGGCTTCATCAATCTGACGGCTCTGCTGCTGATGGGCATGGAGGCAACCCTGGGAAAGACTCCGCAGGAGATCCTGCAGACCATCGCAGTGACGGTCTCCCGATCCGAGCCCTCCGCCTGATCCGCCGACACCCGCGCTCACCAGATCGTTGAATCCCGGCCTGCGCGCCCTTCCCGGAGCGTAATTTACGGGCGGCACAATCAACGTCCAGCCAGCCGGGTTCGCCGTCGCCGTTGTCCGGTGCTCCGTCGGGAGGATTGCCATGGGTTACGCCAGCCAGATCGGACGAGTCGGAGCTCTCGCGGTGACCCTCGGGGTGGGCTGGGCGATGGCGGGTGCGGCGGGCGTCGCCGCTGCCGAACCCTCGTCGGCCTCCTCGACGGGCGGCTCCTCGGCGACGAGCGCTGCGTCATCCTCGACGCAGGGCGACGGATCGTCCGCACCGGCCGGCAGTTCCGCCGATAGCGACGCCGACCGTGACGGGGACGACGGTGCTGACGATGGTGCGGACACCGGCGGCGACGGCGCCGCCGGTGGTCAGGTCGCCGACGAGGGCGCAGACGCCGGCGCCAACGAAAAAGACGACGACAAGAACGACGACGAAAACGCCGGCGAAGACGAAAACCGCAACGAAGATGAGTCGAACGACGTCGACGATTCGGTAGGACCACTTGTTCAGCGGAAGGACGGCCGGGCCGACCGTGCGGCCGCGGAAGCCGACCGTGCGACGCAGCCGGCCGCGGAGGCCGACCGTGCGACGGAGCAGGCCGGCCGCGGCCAACCGGAATCGCCCGGCGCCGAAGCCCTGGCGGCGGCCTCAGGCGCACCATCAACGAGAACGCAGACCGGGACAACGCCGGTGACCGCGCTCCAGACCGCGACCCTGAGAACGCCGCAGAAGACAGCGGTGACCCCCGCTGCGGCCAAGCCGACTCTGGTCACGCTGATCTCCGATCTGGTCAGGTCCCTGCTCAAGCCGCAGCAGCCGGCACCGGTGACTCCGCTGCAGGGATCCACGGTGCTCGCGTCGCTGGGTGCGGTCCGGGACGAGTTGGAGCGCAACGCGCTGCTGCGCAGCGCCGTGACCTCGCAAGTCGCGGCCCTCGTCGACGACACACCCAACGTGCTGGTGATCGGCGTCGACGGCACCAACCTCAGCCGCGTGCTGGCCAATCCGGAACTCACCACCAATTTCTTCAGCCTCATGCAGGGCGGCACCACCGCCGCGTCGACGATCGTCGGCCACACCACCATCTCCAACCCGTCGTGGTCGTCGATCCTGACCGGTGCGTGGGGTGAGAAGACCGGCGTGATCAACAACGTCTTCACCCCGTGGACATACGAGAAGTGGCCGACGGTGTTCACCCAGCTCGAAAGCCTCAGCAACCGCGCCATCGCGACGACGTCGATCGCGAACTGGAACGTGATTTCCGCGATCGCGGCATCCGGAATCGGCGCCGACACCGTCATCAACGTCGCCCAAGTCGCCGGTGACACCAACTGGCTGCTCACCGACGACCAAGTGGGCGACCACACCGAAGCCGCCATCGCCGCCGCGCGCCCGGACATCGCCAACTTCATGTTCAGCTACTTCGTCGGCGTCGACGAGAACGGCCACCTCTACGGCGGTGACTCACCGGAATACCTTGCCGCACTGGCGAATTTCGACCGCAACCTCGGCGAGATCATGCACGCCGTCACCGAGTGGGAAGCACTCACCGGTGAGAAATGGACCATCATCATGGTCACCGACCACGGTCACCAACCGCAGAAAGGTCTCGGCCACGGCTTCCAGTCACCGGACGAGACATCGACCTTCGTCGTCGCCCGCAACTCCGACCTGTTCGGCCAGGGCCTCGTCAACCTCAGGTACTCGATCGTCGACGTCACGCCGACGGCGCTGTCCCTGTTCGGATACACGCCCGCCCCCTACTTCGACGGGGTGCCGCTGACCGACCTCGGCGGTGCCGACGTCACGCCGATCGACGACGACGACGCGCTGCGGGCGACCCTGCTGGACATCATCGGCAAGTACGGCTATCCGGACATCGGCACCAACCTGGCGCTGAGCGCACGGACCATCTTCGCGTCGGTGCCCTACTACGTGGACATGATCACCACCGGGATCACCGCCGGGCTGCAGTCGATCGCCGAACGGGACATCTTTCTGATCAGCCCGCTGGCCGCGCTGGCGATCATCCCCGTCAAGTTCATCGGCGGCCTGGCCTATGTCGGCACCAACGTCGTGGCGCAGATCGTCGCCCGGCTCACCGGTGTGACCGGTGCCCGTATCTTCCCGCTGTGGCCGCCGGCACCGCCGAGCTTCCCCGAGTCTCCGGAGCAGGCGTCCACCCCCGAACTGGTCGCGCTGGTATGCAGCGAGGGCCGGGTGTCGGGAGCGATCTTCGCCTGCGGAGATGCGGTGGCGGCGTGAGTCAGCGCCGCATCGAGGCGATGAAATAGGACTCGCGCCCGGTGGGATACCCGCCGCCGTCGGTGGCGATGTGAATATGGTCGAAGTGGTTCAGCGTCTCCGACCCGTAGTCGGCGGTCCAGCTCGGCGCGCCGATCCCGGGGTAGAAACCCTGGCGCCAGATGACGTGCAGTACCCCCCAGCGCTCGGCGTTGGCCAGCGCGTAGCCGGCGATCTGGTTGCCCAGGGCGATGCCTTCCTCGCTGTTGTGATCCGGGATCATCACGTCGATCGCAAGCCCGTTGGGGTGCCATTTCAGCGGGTCCTGACGGTAGCCGCCGATCGTGGTGATCTCCGGGAACATCGCCGAGATCGCCCGCGCAGCCCAGATCGTCTTGACCTGCAACCCGCCCTCGGGGGCGACCCCCTTGGGCAGCGCGAACTCGAACACCCGGGCATCGGCGGGCGCGCTGGCGGCCAGCAGCTCCGCCTCGGTGGGCACCGGGGTGGACGGCGGGCTGGCGTTGAACGCCGGCAGTTCTGCACCTGGCGACGCCTGCTCCTGCACGGCTGCCGGCTGAGTCTGCTGGGCGTACAGCATGGCACCGGAGATGGCCAGCGACGACGCGATCGCCATCCACTTCCCATGCCCGGCTAACAGGTTGCTGCCCACGAAGAGCCACCTTAATAGCCACGTCCGGCGGCAACCGGCAATTCACAGCAACACTGTTCATTTCGGTCCAAGCCGCCCGATCTATGGTGGTAAAGGCCCCACCCACATCTCGGCGCGACACGTGCCCGCAGGGGGAAGGAGACCGCATGTCCACGCAGGACCACAGCACGGCCGGGCGCACGGTGCCGGCGACCCAGCCCAATCTCGCCGACGGCCCCCGCCCGGAACTGTCCGACGAACGGCGTCGCCTCTACGACGTCGTGGAAATGGTCGACAGCATGCAGCGCCGCGCGACCGCCGACTTCGAATCGGTGCTGCGCGAACTCAACACCGCCACCATCGATTCCGTACCCGGAGCGCAGTACGCCTGCGTCACCGTCGTCAACGCCGCCGCTGATGCCGCCGTCGAATCGCTGGCCGCCACCCACCCCTATCCCAGCATGCTCGACAAAGTCCAGCGTGAGGTCGGGGAGGGGCCGTGCCTGTCGGCGGCCTGGAGTCAACACACCATCAGCATCGACAACCTGAGCACCGACGACCGCTGGCCCCGTTACCGCGACGCCGCTGTCGCGCTCACCCCGGTGCGCTCGATCCTGTCGTTGCGGCTGTACAACGAGGGCGCCAAAGTGGCCGCGCTCAACCTGTTCGCCGACGCCCCGCACGCCTTCGACGACGAGTCGATCGAGCTCGGTCTGATCTGTGCCGCGCACACCACGGTGGCATGGAACATGATGCGCCGCCAGGAGCAGTTCCGCAGCGCGCTGGCCAGCCGGGACCTGATCGGTCAGGCCAAGGGCATCCTGATGGAACGGTTCGACATCAACGCCGTCGTGGCGTTCGATCTGCTGCGCAGGATCTCCCAGGAGTCCAACAGCAAGCTCGTCGACGTCGCCGCCAAACTGGTCAACCTGGACCACCCCAGCTAGGGAAGTTTGGCGACGGTGAGCAGCAGCGCCGCATCGCTGACCGCAAGCAGGGAGTGCCGGCTGTCGGGGATCATCAGCAGGTCCCCGGCCCGGGCGTCCCACTGCTGGTCCCCGGCCACCAGCCGGACCGCGCCTTTGAGGACGTAAAGCGTTGCCTCTCCCGGGTTTTCGTGCTCACCCAGCTCGGAGCCGGCGGTCATCCCGATGACGGTCTGCCGCAACACCCGTTCATGGCCGCCGACCACGGTGTCGGCGGCGTTGCGGCCGTTGGCGGCGGCATTGGCCAGCTGCTGACGCGCGAGCGCTTCCAGAGACACCTTCTGCATGACTGCCATTGCATGCCGATCGGTCGGCGCTCGTCAAGTCCGCGATCACGCGTTCACGTGTGGTGGCGACCGCGCGGCACCACCATCGGCGAGCCGCCGAGCGGATCGGCGATCACGACGCAGTCCAGACCGAATACCGCGCCGATCAGGTCGGCGTCGACGACCTGACCCGGGGGCCCCTGCCGCACGATCGCCCCGTCTTTCATCGCGACGACGTGGTCGGCGTAGCGGAACGCCAGGTTCAGGTCGTGCAACACGATCACCACCGTCGTCCCGCGGGACCGGTTCAGGTCGGTCAACAGGTCGAGCAACTCGATCTGGTGGTTGATGTCGAGAAAGGTGGTGGGCTCGTCGAGCAGCAGGATGTCGGTCTGCTGCGCGAGCGCCATCGCCACCCAGACCCGTTGGCGCTGACCACCCGACAGCGACGACAGCGGCCGCTCGGCCAGCTCGGTGGTCGCGGTGACCTCCAGCGCAGCGCCGACCGCGTCGTCGTCCTCGGAGGTCCAACGCCGGAACCAGCCCTGGTGCGGATAGCGGCCCCGGGCCACCAGGTCGGCGACGGTGATGCCGTCCGGCGCCACCGGCGACTGAGGTAGTAACCCCACCACCTTGGCCACCGCCACCCCGGGCATCCGGTGCACCGACACGCCGTCGAGTTCGACGCGGCCGCTGCGCGGGGTGAGCAGCCGGGCCAGCCCGCGGAGCAGCGTCGATTTGCCGCAGGCGTTGGCGCCGACGATGACAGTAACGCGCCCTGCCGGGATGTCGACCGACAGGTCGCGCACCACGTCAATGTCGGAATAGCCCAAGGTGAGCCCGACGGCCCGGAGCTGGTGCTCGATCGTCATCCTCCCCGCCCTTCGCGGTTCACGGTGGCCAGCAGCCAGATCAGGTACGGGGCACCGACCGCGCCGCTGACCACCCCGGTGGGCAAGGCGATCGGCAGCGCATGGGTGGCCACCAGATCGGCGGCCAGGACCAGGATCGCGCCGACCAGCCCGGAGGCGAGGATCGCGGTTCCGGCGCCCCGCAGCAGCCGGGTGGCGATCGGACCCGCGGTCAGCGCGATGAACGCCAACGGCCCGACCGCCGCCGTCGCCAGTGCCACCAGGGTTACCGCCACCGCGATCAGCGCCAGCCGGGTCCGCTCCACCGGCACCCCGAGAGCCTGGGCGCTCGCATCGCCGAGCTCGAGCAGCCCCAGCGCCCGGCCCGCCGCCATGGCCAGCGGCACCAGCACCACGACACCGGCGGTGAGCAGCTGCAGCTGCAGCGGACCGGCGCGCCCGACCGATCCGACCAGCCAGGTCATCGCCTCGCGGGCGTCGCTGATCTCCGCCCGGGCAAGAACCCAGCCGATCAGGGCCGTCATGAACTGGGTGACGGCGATCCCGATGAGGATGAACCGGTAGCCGGTCACGCCGTCCCGGAAGGCCAGCAGATAGATCAGCGCGGCCGCCAGGAAGGCACCCGCCAGAGCCGAGCCCGCGATCGCGATCGCCGACGCCTGCAGGAAGACGATCGACGTCACCGCGAACAGGCTGGCGCCCGACGAGATACCGACCAGATCCGGCGATGCCAACGGGTTGGCCAGCAGCGTCTGGAACACCACACCGGCCACCCCGAGTGCCAGCCCGGCCGTCACCGCGGTCAGCGCGCCGGGCAGCCGCAACTCCAACACGATGAAATCGTCGGCGGGATCGGTCGCCAGGCGGGAGACCGAGGCGAACACCTCCCACGGCGTCAGGCCCGCGCCGCCGACCATCATCGTGACCAGGAACAGCCCACCCGCGATCGCCGCGAGCCCCGACGTGACCGCCGCAACCCGGCGCCGCCGGGCCGCGCGCGCCGATCGCACCGCGGTTCGGGCGGTCCCGTGTGTGCCCATCTCGGTGGCGGTCACAGCTGCGCCGGCGTTCTGCGCCGCACCAAGGCGATGAACACCGGTGCACCCAGCACGCCCAGCACCACCCCGACCTGGACCTCGCCCGGTCCGGCGACGGTGCGACCGACGATATCCGCCAGCAGCAACACCATCGGGCTCAGCACCGCGGTGAACGCCAGCACCCACCGGTAATCGGGCCCGCACAGCGCGCGTGCCACGTGCGGGATCACCAGTCCGACGAACACGATCGGGCCGCAGGCCGCGGTCGCGGCTCCGCAGAGCACCGCGACGACGACGAACAGACCGATCCGCGTGCGCCGCACGTTCTGTCCCAGCGCGACGGCGAGGTCGTCGCCCAGCGCCAGCCCGTTGAGGAGCCGTCCGCACAGCAACGCGGCCACAATGCCGGCCACCAGGAACGGCGCGGTCTGCAGCAGCACCGGCCAGTACCGGCCCGCCAGCGAACCGACCTGCCAGAACCGGAGTTCGTTGAACGCGTTGACGTTGATCAGCACCACCCCCGAGGTGACCGAATACAACCCGGCGCTGGCTGCCGCGCCGGCCAGCGCCAGCTTGACCGGAGTCGCGCCTTCGCGTCCGAACGAGGCGACCAGATAGACCAGCGCGATGGTCGCAGCGGCCCCGAGGAACGCCAGCACCACCGATACCCCCAGCGGCATCGGCCCGATCAGCAGGACCGTGGTCACGATCGCGGCGGCGGCGCCGGCGTTGATACCCATGATTCCGGGGTCGGCGAGCGGGTTACGGGTGGAGCCCTGCAGGACGGCCCCGCCCAGACCGAGCGCGACACCGGCGAGCAGACCCACCAGGGTGCGCGGCAACCGCATCTCCCGGACGACGGTCTGGGACGTAGATTGCGGATCGAAATCGGCGACCGCCCGCCACACCGTCGCGAGCGTGACGTCGCGGGCGCCGACCGCCACGCTGAGGAACGTGACCACCGCCAGGCCGATGAACAATGCGAGCAGAAGTGCCGACAAACGCGCGGTGCGGGTCACGTCAGGTTCGGATTCGCCTCGTCGACCGCGTCGCTGAGCAGATTGAGCTGTTCGGCATACGCCGCCCAGGTGCTGATCCAGAACGCCGGCCAGGGGGTGATCGCACCGGCCTGCACCGCCTTGATGCGCTGCCACGTCGGTTGCCGGGCCGCGGCCGCCATCGCGGTGTCGAACGTGCGATCGTCGACCAGCACGAGGTCGGGTTGGTACTTGTCGGCGTTCTCCCAGCTGAGGTTCTCCCAGTACGGGTAGGCGGGGTCGGGGTCGCGGGGGACCAGCACGTCCAGACCCCAGTCGGTGAAATCGGTCAGTTCCGCGGAGTGTTCGGGCACAGCGACGTAGAGCAGTTCGTCGCTGGGGGACGCCGCCATCGCGACCAGACCCGGTTTGGCCGCCACGGATCGCACGAAGCGGTCCCGGGCCGCGGCGAACTCCTGTTTGTCGGCCGCGGTGTCGGCGCTGGTGACATCGGCGCCGAGCGAGACGGCGAGCCGTTCGAATCCGTCGAGCATGGTCTGGACGGAATCCCCGATCGTCGGCCCGACCACCTGTGCGAGCTGTCCGACCTTCCTGGCGCTCTCTTCGACGCCCGCCTCCAGACCTCCGTAGGCCTGCTCGACCGGCCAGTACGCGCTGACGATCAGGTCGGGCCGCAGCGCCGCCGCACGCTCGGTGTCGATCTCACCCCAGGTCTCGCCGAGGATCTCGACACCGGACAGGTCCATCCCGCGCAGCGCCTTCGAATCGGCCAGCGGTTCGTTGAGGAAGACCCCGACCGGCGTGATCCCGAAGCTCATCAGCGCCGCCGCGGCCTCGCCCTGGGCGATGATGCGGGTGGGCACCTGGGCGGCGGTGTATGTCTTGCCGTCGCCGGACAGGTAGGACCAGGCCCCCGCACCGGCGGACGTGTCGTTTCCGGATCCGCACGCGGTGATCAACAGGACGATGACAGCCAGGATCGACGACAGCTTTCCTCGCACACCCATGCAGACGAGGTTAGGGCAGGCTCTGCTTGGTCAGAAAACCTGCACGCTACGGACGCTGACGACGGCACCATGGCCGGTGGCGTCGTTGGCAAAGCGCATACCGGCCGGGGACGAGGTGATGGTCCAGCCCAGCGCCCGATAGGTCTTGTCCATCAGGGTCGTCGGCGCGGCGGCGCCGAGATTGCCGTCGACCCAGGATCCGGTGCCGTCGGTGTTGATGCGCACCCCGTGATACGGCCCGCTGCCGTCGGCATGCTGCTGCCAGTTCATCCCGTCGGTTTCACAGCCGATGAACGTGGTTTCGACGATGCACTGGGTATCGCCGCCGGGGGTCTGCACCACGACGTAGCCGTAGGGGTTGGGCGGGATGGTCTCGACGTCACCGGACGGCAGCGCGGTCGGCGGGTCGGCGGCGGCGCGCACGAAACCCGCCGACTGGTAGGACGCCACGGTGAAGCCGAACTCCTGCAACGGTTCCAGGTCGGAGGCCTCACCGGACGGCGTCCAGATCGCCAGCGGTCGCCCGTCGACGACGGTCTCGGCGATGTGCGTGGACGGCTGCCAGGACAGTACGGAATCCATCGACGGTTCCGATTCGAAGTGGTCGAAGTTGACCACGCCGTCGCCGTCCTTGGGTACGCATGTGCTGCCGGCGACGGTGTGCCGGGTCCCCGAGTCGGAGCCCGCGTCGCCGCCGCAGACCGCCGCCTGCCACTGTCCGAGCGACCCCGTCACCGCGGGGGTGGGCGCCGCCGCAGCGGCGTTTGCCGCGCCGTCCGGGGAGGGCGGCGAGGAGCATCCGGCCACCACCAGCGCTGCCCCCAGCGCCGCAGCACCCCAGCCCGCCAGTGTCGTCGATGACATGTACGCCTCTTTCGCCCGATGTGTTTGCCTGATCGGCGTGAATGTAGCGGCGCGCGACGGCGGCGCGGCCGCGGCGCACCGGATCGGTGGCCAACCGTGACGCCACCGTGTCCCGACCGGCATAGCGGTTCGCGTTCGGCACGGACTGTGGGATCAGACTCCTGCCCCCACGGCGACTTTCCGCACCCGCACGCGGGGCCGGAGCGCGCGCCGTCCTGACCCGCCCCGGGGTGGCGCGGTTCGATAGGCTTCGCCGGAAGGCTGCCTACGAACTGACCGAAACTGACGCGGGAGACCACAATGAGCGCGGACCAGCCGTCCATCATCTATACGCTGACCGACGAGGCGCCGCTGCTTGCGACCTATGCATTCCTGCCGGTGGTCCGCACCTTCGCCGCCGCCGCGGGTATCGACGTGAAGTCCACCGACATCTCGGTGGCCGCGCGCATCCTGGCCGAGTTCAGCGACCGGCTGACCGATGAGCAGAAGGTGCCCGACAACCTGGCCGAACTCGGTGAGCTGACCCAGCTGCCGGAGACCAACATCATCAAACTGCCCAACATCAGCGCGTCGGTGCCCCAGCTGCTGGCCGCGATCAAGGAGCTCAAGGCCAAGGGCTACGACCTGCCGGACTGGGTGGGCGAGCCGAAGAACGACGAGGAACGCGAGATCAAGGAGCGTTACGCCAAGGTTCTCGGCAGCGCGGTCAATCCCGTTCTGCGCCAAGGTAACTCGGATCGTCGTGCACCCAAGGCGGTCAAGGAGTACGCGCGTCGGCATCCCCACAGCATGGGCGAGTGGTCCCAGGCGTCGCGCACCCACGTCGCGACGATGAAGACCGGCGACTTCTACCACGGTGAGAAGTCGATGACCGTCGACAAGGACCGCAAGGTCAAGATGGTGTTGACCACCACCGGTGGTGAGACCCTGGTGCTCAAGCCGGAGGTCGCTCTCGAAGCCGGTGACGTCATCGACAGCATGTTCATGAGCAAGAAGGCGCTGATCGAGTTCTACGAGGAGCAGATCGAGGACGCCTACAAGACCGGCGTGATGTTCTCGCTGCACGTCAAGGCGACCATGATGAAGGTCAGCCATCCGATCGTGTTCGGCCACGCGGTCAAGGTCTTCTACAAGGACGCGTTCGCCAAACACCAGAAGCTGTTCGACGAGCTCGGCGTCAACGTCAACAACGGCATGTCCGATCTCTACGACAAGATCGCCACACTGCCCGCCTCGCAGCGCGAGGAGATCATCGAAGACATCCACCGCTGCCATGAGCACCGTCCCGAGCTGGCGATGGTCGACTCCGCGCGCGGCATCACCAACTTCCACTCGCCCAGCGATGTGATCGTCGACGCCTCGATGCCGGCGATGATCCGGCTCGGCGGCAAGATGTACGGCGCCGACGGTCGCACCAAGGACACCAAGGCGGTCAACCCGGAATCCACCTTCTCGCGCATCTACCAGGAGATCATCAACTTCTGTAAGACGCACGGACAGTTCGACCCGCGCACCATGGGCACCGTTCCCAATGTCGGGCTGATGGCGATGAAGGCCGAGGAGTACGGCTCCCATGACAAGACCTTCGAGGTCCCCGAGGACGGGGTGGCCGACATCGTCGACGTCGACAGCGGTGAAGTACTGCTCACCCAGAACGTCGAAGCCGGCGACATCTGGCGCATGCCGATCGTCAAGGACGAGGCGATCCGTGACTGGGTCAAGCTCGCCGTCACCCGCGCCCGGCTGTCCGGGATGCCCGCGGTGTTCTGGCTCGACACCGAGCGCCCGCACGAGGTCGAGTTGCGCAAGAAGGTCAAGGCCTACCTGAAGGATCACGACACCGACGGCCTGGAGATCCAGATCATGCCGCAGGTCTGGGCGATGCGGTACACCATCGAGCGGGTCATCCGCGGGCAGGACACCATCGCGGTGACCGGCAACATCCTGCGTGACTACCTCACCGACCTGTTCCCGATCCTCGAGCTCGGCACCAGTGCCAAGATGCTCTCCATCGTGCCGTTGATGGCCGGCGGGGGCATGTACGAGACCGGCGCGGGCGGCTCGGCACCCAAGCACGTGAGCCAGCTGCTGGAAGAGAACCACCTGCGCTGGGACTCGCTCGGTGAGTACCTGGCACTGGGCGCCTCCTTCGAGGACATGGGCGCCAAGGCCGGCAACAAGAAGGCCGAGCTGCTCGGCAAGACGTTGGATTCGGCGATCGGCAAGCTGCTCGACAACGACAAGAGCCCGTCGCGCAAGGCGGGGGAGCTCGACAACCGCGGCAGCCAGTTCTACCTCGCGATGTACTGGGCGCAGGAGCTCGCCGAGCAGACCGAGGACAAAGAGCTCGCCGACCATTTCGGGCCACTGGCCAAGACCCTGACCGAGAAGGAAGCAACCATCGTCGAGGAACTCAACGCGGTGCAGGGACAGGTCGCCGACATCGGTGGCTACTACTATCCGGACCCCGAGAAGACCACCTCGGTGATGCGCCCGAGCGCCACGTTCAACGAGGCGTTGGAGGCCGCCCGTAGCTGACCGGACGATCAGCTACCAGGTCCGATTCGCCGGCAGGGTTAATTAAGGATTCGCCCACGACAGCGTCATCCACGTTGTAGCGTGCGTAACATCTGCACCAGGCATGCCGATAAAGAACCAACACCGGCAACCGTCTGGGGGTAGTCATGCGCGTGGTACTGGGTTTGTCACTGACCGCGACGAGCGCCGTCTGGGCGCTGGTCGACACCTATGACGGCAGCATCGTCGCCGACGAACTGGTCGCCCTCGACTCGGTGGAAGAGATAGCCAGGGCCGCGGCCCGCAGCGTCCAGTCGTTCGCCCTGCAAACCGACCGGGATATCGACGGGGTCCGTCTGGTGTGGGATGACAGCGACGCGACGGCCCGCAGGCACGGCATCCGGTTGCGGACCAAGCTGCGACTGTTCGGCTTCGAGACGGTCGAGACCGTCAGCGAGGAAGCCGCCCGGGAGGGCCGCAACCGTACGGCGCGACATATCGCGCCGCACATGGTCCTTGCCTACGGGGCCGCCCGGGCTGACCTGGACGACACCGAAAGCCGCGGTGTGCTGCGCCGCATCGCGGCCCGGGTGCCCCGGCGGATGCCCGTCGCAGCGCCGATGCGGCTGGCCGCGGCGGCGAGTGTGGCGGTCATCGCGCTCACCGGAGTGGTGCTCTACGTCGCCATCGGCGGGACGCCCACAGCCGAATTGCCCGGTGACACCGTGCCCGATAACACCGTGGCCGAGGCCACCCTGCCCGCCCCGGCAGCCGTCCCGGTCGCACCCGTCGCCGAACCGCCTGCCGCGCAGGCCGCCCCGCTGCCGGCTGCCGTACCGGAAGCACTCACCGAACCCGAACCGGTCGCGTCGCTGCTGCCCGCCACATCGGCGCTGCCCGAGACGGCGCCGGTCCCAGACGCCGAACAGCTGCCCGGATATGCGGCGGTACCCGACCTCGCACCGGCCGAGCCGATCACGGTGTCGGTGGCCGAGCCACCCGCCGCCGGCCTTGCCGAACAGCCCGGCGCAACGCTGCACGGAGCGGACGCACCCACACCGCAGCAGGTTGCGTCGGTCACCGGACAGGTCACCGGGCAGCCCCACCTGTCCGGCACCGGGCCAGAGGCCGGGCCCGTCCAGCCGGTGGCCGCACCCGTGACGCCGGCGGCACCGGTTGCCACCGCCCCCGCCGCCCCCGCGGCGCCCCCGGGTCCGCTCGGCGCGCTGTTCCGCGCTCTGCCCTGACTCGTGTAGTTCTACTCATGCCGCGGGCGGTTCGGCCCGGCATGCTGGCGTCATGACACAGATTCCGCGCGACCGTGCCGTCGACGTCGCCCGCCTGGGCGCGCTGCTGGTGGTCATGTTCGGACACTGCGCGCTGCTGCTTGCCACCATCGACGGGTCGGGGGTGCGGATCGGCAACCTGATCGGCGCACAACCCTCGGTGGCGCCGCTGACGTGGATCGCCCAGGTGATGCCGCTGTTCTTCTTCGCCGGTGGTGCCGCCGGTGCCTACGGCTACCGCGCCGGCACCGCGTGGGGTGCCTGGCTGGTCACCCGTGCGCAGCGCCTGTACCGACCGGTGTTCTGGTACCTGGCGGCGTGGTCGGTGGGCCTGCTGATCGCGAGCCTGACGCTGGGCGCGGATTCCGCGATCGGACTCGGTGGCGAGAGTGTGGCGCTGCTGTGGTTCCTCGGCGTCTACGTCCTCGCATTGGCCTTCGTCCCGGTCCTGGTCCGGGTGCGCACCGGCCGCGGAGTGGGGGTCGTGGTGGCCGCACTGATCGGTGCCGCCGCAGCGCTGGACGCGCTACGGCTGAGCACCGGGCTGGCCGGCGCCGCGGTGCTGAACTTCCTGATCGTCTGGCTGATCCCGGTGGTGCTCGGGGTCGCCTACGCCCGCGGACTGCTGGACCGCCGGGTCGCGCTGGGCGCCGCGGTGGCAGCGTTCTTGGCGCAGCTGGCCCTCGTCGTGGCCGGACCCTACGACGTCTCGCTCGTGGTCACCGGGGCTGAAAACGTGTCCAACGTCGCGCCGCCGACCGTGGTGCTGGCGATGCACTGCGTCTGGATGTCGTGCGCGTTCGCCGCCGCGGCGGCCGCGGTCGGCCGCTGGGCGCGGCGCCCGCGGGTCTGGGCTGTCGTCGCGGCCGGCAATGCGGGTGCGATGACGCTGTACCTGTGGCACATCGTGGCCATCGCGATCGCGGCGTTCGCACTGCACGGTCTCGGGTTGGACGCCTACGACGTGACCGCGCCCGGGTTCTGGGGTCTGCTCGCGGTGCGCGCAGCGGTGTTCGCCGTCGTGATGCTGGTGCTGTTCCGGGTGCTCACCCCGCTGGAACGGCGGCCGTTGCCGTGGTGGGACGCACCGGTCGCCACCACCGGTGGACGGGTCGCGGTGGCCGGCGCGCTGACCTGCGGGTCCGGCGCGATCCTGGTGGTGATGGCCAAATTCGGGCTCGGTGACGCCGCCGGATGGTCGGCGTTGGCCGCGTTCGTCGCCCTCGTTGTCGGCGCGCGGATCTGCGCAGCCGCGCCCGCGGATGGCCGCGTGGCACCGGTCACCGCCGCGCCGGCACCGAAAGCAGTCGACTCGCCGCGGCCTTGACCGGATCGGGCAGCACCCGCAGCGCGACACCCATTGCCTTCGACATCGTCGAGGAAGCCACCACCTGCCGGTCGCCCCGCATCAGTGCCTCGAAACCCTGGCGGGCGACCTGCGCGGGATCGTCCTTGGGTCCGGAACCGACCGGGGTGTCGAGCATCTTTGCCCGCGCGAAGAAGTGCGTGTTGGTGGGGCCGGGCAGCAGCGCGGTGACGGTGATCGGCGAATCCCGCAATTCGTCCTGCAGCGCCTTGACGAACGACTGCACGAACGACTTCGACGCGTTGTACACCGTCTGGTAGGAGCCCGGCATCATCGATGCCACCGAGGACGTGAACAGCACCCTGCCCGCGCCACGGTTGGCCATCTCGCGCAGCACCAGCTTGGCGAGGTGCACCGTCGAGCGCACGTTGAGGTCGACGACGCTCAGATCGTCGTCGAGTTCGCTCTCCAGAAACATCTCGCCACGGCCGACCCCGGCGTTGAGCGCCGCGGCCGACAGCACCCGCCCGCCGTCGACGGTGCTGGCGAACAGGTGCTCGACCCCTTCGGGTGTGCGCAGGTCCACCTGGATCGCCTGGACCGCGACCCCATATCCGGACAGTTCGCCGGGGACATCGTGGATGGCGTCGCCGTCCGCGGCCACCACCAGGTCGTATCCGCTCCTGGCGAACTCGCCGGCAAGCTCCCGCCCGATACCGCTGGAGGCTCCGGTGATCAATGCAAGCTTGGCTTCACTCATCCCCGGCGCGTACCCGCGGGCCGGGGAGACAAAAGTGTCGTTCGCTCGTCGGATGGTGGTCCAGCGAACGAACATCTGAGCAAGCGACCCGCCGACTTGCGCAGAAAACTTGATCCCATCCAGAAAAGGGACAAAGATCGGTACCGATGACCGACGAACCCGACTACTCGGACGTGCTGAGGTCGGCGGCATTACGTGTCACGCGGCCCAGGATGGCGGTGCTGCACGCCGTCGGACAACACCCGCACGCCGATACCGAGCTGATCATCCGCGCCGCGCGCGAACAGCTGCCCGACATCTCCCGCCAGACGGTCTACGACGCACTCAACGCGCTGGCCGCGACGGGTCTGGTACGCCGCATCCAGCCGGCCGGCTCACTGGCGCGCTATGAGACCCGCGTCGGCGACAACCACCACCACGTGGTGTGCCGATCCTGCGGGGTGATCGCCGACGTGGATTGCGCCGTCGGCGAAGCGCCGTGTCTCACCGCATCAGACGATCTCGGCTTCGAAGTCGACGAGGCCGAAGTCATCTACTGGGGCATCTGCCCCGCCTGTTCGACAGCCCCACCACCGCAATGATGTACGGATTACGAAAGGGAACCCTGTGACCGACACCTCCGACGCCCGCCCCCCGCACTCCGACGACAAAACCAGCAGCCGCAGCGAGTCCGAAAACCCGGTCATCGACTCCCCGGAACCGAAAACCCATGCGCCGCTGACCAACAAGGACTGGTGGCCCGAGCAGGTCGACGTCTCGGTGCTGCACAAGCAGAACGAGAAGTCCAACCCGCTCGGTGTCGACTTCGACTATGCGACCGAGTTCGCCAAGCTCGACGTCGAGGCGTTCAAGCGCGATGTCATCGATCTGATCAACACGTCGCAGGACTGGTGGCCCGCCGACTACGGCAGCTACGCCGGTCTGTTCATCCGGATGAGCTGGCACGCCGCGGGCACCTACCGCATCTTCGACGGACGCGGGGGCGCCGGTCAGGGCAGCCAGCGCTTCGCGCCGCTGAACAGCTGGCCCGACAACGCCAACCTCGACAAGGCCCGCCGGCTGCTGTGGCCGATCAAGCAGAAGTACGGAAACAAGATCTCCTGGGCCGATCTGATCGCCTACGCCGGAAACGCCGCGCTGGAGTCGGCGGGCTTCCAGACCTTCGGTTTCGCGTTCGGCCGTGAGGACATCTGGGAGCCCGAGGAGATGCTGTGGGGCCAGGAGGACACCTGGCTGGGCACCGACAAGCGTTACGGCGGAACCAACGACAGCGACAAGCGCGAGTTGGCCGAACCTTTCGGCGCCACCACCATGGGCCTGATCTATGTCAATCCCGAAGGCCCGGAGGGGAAGCCGGATCCGCTGGCGGCCGCACACGACATCCGCGAGACGTTCGGACGGATGGCGATGAACGACGAGGAGACCGCCGCGCTGATCGTCGGCGGCCACACCCTGGGCAAGACCCACGGCGCCGCCGATGTGAACGTCGGCCCCGAACCCGAGGGCGCCCCGATCGAGCAGCAGGGTCTGGGCTGGAAGTGCCCGTTCGGCACCGGCAACGCCAATGACACCGTCACCAGCGGTCTCGAGGTGGTGTGGACCACCACACCGACCAAGTGGAGCAACGCCTACCTGGAGCTGCTCTACGGCTACGAATGGGAGCTGACCAAGAGCCCGGCCGGCGCCTGGCAATTCGAGGCCAAGGACGCCGAGGCGATCATCCCGGATCCGTTCGGTGGCCCGCCGCGCAAACCCACCATGCTGGTCACCGACGTGTCGATGCGCGTGGACCCCATCTACGGCCCGATCACCCGTCGCTGGCTCGACCACCCCGAGGAGATGAACGAGGCCTTCGCCAAGGCCTGGTACAAGCTCATGCACCGCGACATGGGACCGGTCAGCCGGTATTTGGGACCGTGGGTGGCCGAGGCGCAGCTGTGGCAGGATCCGGTGCCTGCGGTCGACCACGCACTCATCGACGAATCCGATGTCGCGGCACTGAAAACCGCTGTGCTGCAGTCGGGCCTGTCGGTGCCGCAGCTGGTCAAGACGGCGTGGGCCTCGGCATCGAGCTTCCGCGGGACCGACAAGCGCGGTGGCGCCAACGGCGCGCGGCTGCGCCTGGAACCGCAACGCAGCTGGGAGGCCAACGAGCCGACCGAACTGGCCAAGGTGCTTCCGGCGCTGGAGAAGATCCAGCAGGACTTCAACGCCTCGGCGACCGGGGGCAAGAAGGTGTCCCTGGCCGATGTCATCGTGCTGGCCGGTTCGGCGGCGATCGAAAAGGCGGCCAAAGACGGCGGATACGAGATCTCGGTGCATTTCGCGCCCGGCCGCACCGACGCCTCCCAGGAGCAGACCGACGTGGAGTCGTTCGCCGTGCTTGAGACGCGCGCCGACGGTTTCCGCAACTACGCCAGGCCGGGGGAGAAGACGCCGCTGGAGCAGCTGCTGATCGACAAGGCGTACTTCCTCGACCTGACGGCACCGGAGCTGACCGCGCTGATCGGCGGTCTGCGCACGCTGAACGCCAACCACGGCGGCAGCAAGCACGGTGTGTTCACCGACCAGCCCGGTGTGCTGAGCAATGACTTCTTCGTCAACCTGCTCGACATGCGCACCGAGTGGAAGCCCTCGGAGCTGACCGAGAACGTCTACGAGGGCAAGGACCGGGCCACCGGCGCGCCGAAGTGGACCGCCACGGCCGCCGACCTGGTCTTCGGTTCGAACTCGGTGCTGCGCGCGGTGGCCGAGGTGTACGCCCAGGAGGACAACAAGGCCAAGTTCGTCGAGGACTTCGTCGCCGCCTGGGTCAAGGTGATGAACAACGACCGGTTCGATCTGAAGTAGACCGCCCGGTCAGAGCCGGTTCTCGGATCCGAGCACCGCCCACACCGTCTTCCCGTTCGCCGTCGGCGTCGAGCCCCACGACCGGCTCAACGCCGCCACGATGGCCAGCCCGGAGACGGTGTGGGCGCCGGACCTGGGATCCTCGTGTCGGGCAGCGGGTTCGGCGCGTCCGTCGCTGACCGCTACCGTGATGCGGCCGTCGTAGGCTTCCAGTACCAGCGTCGGACGGCTGCGGGTGTGCTGCAGGACGTTCTCGACGAACACCGTGGCTACGGTGGCCGCGGTATTGATCAGATCCGGGTGCTCCCACCGGATCAGCCACTGCGCCAACAGTTCGCGGGTCCGCCCCAAGCTGGTCCGGTCGGCCGCCAGCTGAGCGGTTGCGCGCCTGCGCAGGCGGTGCGGCGCGGACACCGCCGTCGCGGCGGCGGCAGTGTCGGGATGAACCGGCACCCACCGGGTGGCACCGGAGCGCCGGATCGCCTCCCGGCCGGCCCGGTGGTCGCACACCAGCACGACGGGCACGTCCGGCCAGGTGCTGACGTGCCAGCGGGCGCTGGTGAACGCGGTCCAGGCGCTGTCCGACGGGGCGCGCAGGCCGCTGACGTCGACGATGACGATCGGCGGTTCCGCCAGGGCGGCTTTGATGACGCTGTCGCGCACCTCACGGTAGGTCGAGCTGTCCAACGTTCCCGAGATGGTCAGCGTCGTAGCCCCGCCCGGCTCCGTGGTCGCCGAGACGTCAACGGCGCTGCGCTGAGTCATCCGCGTCGAGGGCCTTGTCCTGCACCGGGTCGATGGCCGCATCCATCCGGTGTCGCAGCACCTCCAGTGCATTACCGGTCTCGACCGCCAATGTGGTGTAGCGGTCGCGCACCGCGGCGGAAACCGCCTTGTCGGCGAGCTGATGTGCCAGGCGGGCTTTCTCTGCAAGGCTGCGGACCGCGACCATCAGCGCGCTCTGCAGTTCGCGGTCACGGGCCGCGAGCAGCGCGTCGGCGCTCCACGCGTGCCCGATGTGGCACCGGTAGTAACCGTCGTCGACAGTTTGCAGCGACCCGTTGCAGTCCGGGCAGGTGAAACCCGACGGCGAGCCCATCTCCGCGACGTCGACACCGGCAGCGGCCGGCTCGGTCATCGCGATATGGTTCTCCAACTCCAGGTAGGCATCGGGTAGCCGACCGTCCGGCTCGGTCACGCTGCGACGGCTGAGCTCGGTCAGAACGGCCCCGATCTCGGCTGCGCGGGCCGTCCGATCGACCACGCCGGCATTCAGCGCATTCGTCGGCATATCCGGGAACAGCGCTTCCTCCGGCGACTGGCACAGTGTCGTGCCGCCCCGGGCGCGGACGGCGGCCAGGCCCAGCACTCCGTCGTCGAGCACTCCCGACATCAGCACGCCGACCGCCCGGGACCCGAAGGTCACGGCCACCGACCGGAACAGCGCGTTGAGCGCCGGCCGGTGCCCGTTCTCACTCGGCCCCTTCGAGAGCACGATCCGGTGATCCCGCGTGAGCAGGTGACGTCCCGGAACGGCGACATAGATGCGACCGGCCTGCAACGGCATACCGTCCTCGGCGGCCACCGCGGGCAACGGCCCGGCACGGTCGATGATCTGGGCCAGCACGCTGGGCCCGTGCGCGGGTAGGTGCAGGGTCATCAGCACTGCGAACGGCAGGTCGGCGGGCAGTCCGGAGGCCGCCTTCGACAACGCTTCGACACCGCCGGCGGACCCACCCATCGCGACGACCCCACGCAGCGGCTCGTCCACCGCAGCACTACTCACGTGCCCAGTGTTACCCGGCCCGCACCGCGATAACCGGTTCGACAGTGATGTCCGACAGACGAACGCCTCGGGACACGAGGCGAAGACTCTACCGCCTGCCGGTTTGTTTCGTCGTGGGCGGGCCCTTCTATGTCACGAAGGCGTCAGGAAGCGGCGACGAGAGGACCTTATGAAGGTTGCGATGGTGGGTGATCTGTCCGGCGGGGGGTACGAAGTCGACCGGCTGGCCGAGGCGCTGGCGCGCCGTGACCACGAGGTTCGGGTGTTCACCGTGTGCGACCCCGAATCGTCCGACCCCGAATCCTCCCGTGGGTCGGGCGCCGGATCCGACTCCGTCGCCGTGGACCGGCTACCGATCGACACCACGGGGCTGAAACGCACCGAGGATCTGGTGCCGCTGATCGGAGAGATCGGCGCCCACCTGCTCGACTCCTGGCGATCCGACCCGCCGCAGATCGTGCACTGTCACGGATGGGTGCACGGGATGGCCGCCCAGCTGGCCGCCAAGCACTGCCCGGTCCCCACGGTGCAGACCTTCCCCGGTCTGCATACGACCGCCCGCCGCCACCGCGGCGACGACCAGGAACCCGACACCAGAACCAAGCTCGAATCGCTGCTGGCCCGCAACGCGTCGGCGGTCACGGTGACCTGCACCGACGACATGCCCGACGTCATCCGGCTGGGATGCCCGCGGGCCAGGGTGTCGGTGTTGGCGCCCGGCGTCGAGGTGGATGAGGTCAGTGCCGAGGAGATCGTCTCCCGCGACGACGGACCGTACCGGCGCATCGTCGCCGTCGCCCGTGACTTCTCGCCCGAGCAGGGTCTCGAACAGGTGCTGGGCGCCCTACCGTCGCTGGGCGCGGCTCAACTCGTGTTGATCGCCACCGACGGTGACCACGGACAGCATGGCGATCGACTGCAGGCCACGATCCGCACCCAGCGGCTCGGCAGCCGGGTGCGCCTGGTGGCCGGCCCCGCCGATGACGACCTGTGCGCGCTGTTCCGCTCCGCCGACGTGGTGGTCGCCCCCGCCAGATACGAACCGTCCAGTGCGACGGTGCTGCAGGCGATGGCCTGCGGAGCCCCGATCGTCGCCACCGCGGCGGGCGGCTTCCGCGACGCCGTGATCGACGACGTGACCGGGATGCTGGTGCCGCCCGGCAGGGCCGACGCCCTCGCGCGAGCGCTGCGCTCGATCCTCAGTCAGATGGTGCTGCGTCAGGGGATGGGGCTGGCCGGCCGGTCCAGGGCCCGGTCGCGGTACAGCTGGGACCGCATCGCCACCGACACCGAGGTGGTGTACGCCCTGGCTGCCGGCCGGGAACTCACCTCCGTCGGCTGACCGACCCCCGGTGCCGCGTCGGACGACTCCCGGCTCGGCCCGAGTAAGTTCAGGAGCGTCCGAGCAGCACGGCGAACGGATCGCGGTTTGAACACACAGCCCGACGACGAGGCGACGGAGACCTTCGAGGCGCTGTTGCGGTACATCCGCGACGCGCGAGGGTTCGATTTCACCGGATACAAGCGCACCTCGTTGATGCGCCGGGTCCGCCACCGGATGGACCAGGCCGGTTACCCGACTTTCGAGGAGTATCTCGACGCGCTGCAGGCCAGCGCCGACGAGTTCGCCGCGCTGTTCAACACCATCCTGATCAACGTCACCAGCTTCTTCCGCGATCCGGCCGCCTGGGACTACCTGCGCGACGAGGTGGTGCCGGCAATGCTGGCCGAGCGCGGCCCCACCCACCCGATCCGGGTGTGGAGCGCCGGTTGCGCGTCCGGCCAGGAGTCCTACACGCTGGCGATGATCCTCGCCGAGGCCATGGGCGCGGACGACTATCGGCAGCGGGTCAAGATCTACGCCACCGACGTCGACGAAGAGGCCCTCGGCGAGGCCCGCACCGCGTCCTATGACGCCAAATCCGTCGAGGCGGTCCCGGAGATTCTGCTCGATCGGTATTTCGAGTCGGTCAACGGTCGCTACGTCTTCCGCAAGGATCTGCGGCGGACGGTGATCTTCGGGCGTAACGACCTGGTCAAGGACGCGCCGATCTCCCGTGTCGATCTGCTGGTATGTCGCAACACCCTGATGTACCTGAACGCCGAAACGCAGCGCAACGTGCTGGGCCGGCTGCACTTCGCGCTGGCGCCGCGGGGTGTGCTGTTCCTCGGTCATGCCGAAATGCTGCTGAGCCACACCGACCGCTTCACCCCGCTGAACCTCAAGCACCGGTTCTTCCGCAAGGTCGCCACCCAGGGCGACCCCAGCGAACGTCATCCGGCCGCGATGCTGCTCGAGCGCGACGGCGACACCTCCGGCCTGGCCACGATCCGCGATCTCGCGTTCCGGGCCAGCCCGGTCGCCCAGATCGTCGTCACCGGTGAGGACACCGTCGCGATGATCAACCAGCAGGCCGAAGCGACGTTCGGCCTCTCGGCCCGCGACATCGGTCGTCTGCTGCGCGATCTCGACGTGTCCTACCGGCCGGTGGAGCTGCGCGCCTACCTCGAGCAGGCGAAGGTGGAGCGCCGTCCGGCACGCATCCAGGACGTCCAGTGGTCCCGCCCCGGCCTCGACACGGTGTGGTTCGAGATCCACGTGAACCCGTTGGTGGACAACGACAACGGCCTGCTCGGCATCTCGGTGGTGTTCTTCGACGTGACCTCCACCCGGGCGCTGCTGGACAAGGTCGTGCAGACCAACCGTCAGCTCGAAACCGCCTACGAGGAACTGCAGTCGACCAACGAAGAACTCGAGACCACCAACGAGGAACTCCAGTCCACGGTCGAAGAGCCGACCAACCAGGAACTGCAGTCGACCAACGAAGAACTCGAGACGATGAACGAGGAGTTGCAGTCGACCAACGACGAACTGCACACCATCAACGACACGCTGCGCGAGCGCAGCATCGAGCTCGATGAAGCCAGGACCTTCATCGAATCGCTGGTAGCTTCCATCGGGCTGGGCCTGGTGGTGGTGGACCGGCAGACCCGGGTGCTGGTGTGGAACCGCGGTTGCGAAGAGCTGTGGGGACTGCGCTCGGAAGAAGCCGTTGGTAAGCCGTTGTCCGCCTTGGACATCGGCTTCCCGACCGATGAGGTCAAGCCGCTCATCGGACGGGTGTTCGTCGACGCAGACCTCAGCGATCAGGCTGTGGTCGACGCGGTGAACCGGCGAGGTCGGGCAGCGCGGGTGCGGGTGCTGTGCACGGCGTTCCGCTCCTCCGACGAAACGGTCAACGGTGCGCTGCTGTTGATGGAAGTTCTGCCCTGACCGCACGGGCCTGACACCGCCGGGGACGGCGGCGCCCACCGGCACATCATCCACGAAACGAAGGGTCTGCACCTTTTGCCTTCGCGCCGTGGCACCCGCGGGCGCGCGGGTACCCGGTCGGCATGCGATCGTCCCGCGAACCCGACCACGCGTGGGTACACGCGGCATTCGTCAGATTGCACGCCCTGCCCCAGGATTCGGAGGAACGCGCCCGGTTGCGCGCCGACATCGTCGGGGAGTGCCTGCCCTTGGCGGATCGCATCGCACGCCGCTACGACCGCAGGGGCGAGAACCACGACGACCTGGTCCAGGTGGCGCGGGTGGGACTGATGAACGCGGTGAACCGGTTCGATCCGACCGCCGGAACCGGTTTCCTGTCGTTCGCCGTACCCACCATGCTGGGCGAGGTCAAGCGGTACTTCCGGGACTGCAGTTGGTCGGTCAATGTGCCGCGCCGCCTCAAGGATCTCTATCCGGCGCTGGGGCCCGCGACCGGGGAGCTGACCCAGCGGCTGGGCCGATCACCGACCCCGGCGGAACTGGCCGACACCCTCGGGGTGGAACGAATGGATGTGGTGGAGGCGCTCACCGCCGCCGCCGGTCTCAAAGCACGATCGATCGACGCCGCAGCCACCCGGGAGGAGGACAGCCCCGCTCTCGTCGACCGGATGGGGTGCCCGGACCCCGGCATCGGGTCGATCGACGATCGGGACGCGCTGCGCGCCCAACTGGAACGGCTGCCGCGGCGCGAGTACCGGATCGTGGTCATGCGGTTCTTCGAATGCCTGACCCAGAGCGAGATCGCCGAGCGGATGGGTATCTCGCAGATGCATGTGTCCCGATTGCTGGCCCAGTCGCTGAGCAGGCTCCGCGACGCGATGACCGACGCGGACGAATCCGCGATCGCCTGAGTGCGGCGTTCACCGTTTCAGTGTCTCGTGCGGACTCTCCCCGTAGGCGTCGCGGTACATCACAGCGAAGCGTCCGGTGTGGGCGAAACCCCACCGGTTCGCGGTCGCCGACACTGTGGTCGTCGACCGGTCCGCCACCAGCAGTTCCTGACGCGCCTTACTCAACCGGACCCGACGCAGGTGAGCGGTGGGTGTGGTGTCCAGATAGCGGCGGAACAGATACTGGACGGTCCGCGGCGTCGCGAACGCCTCCGCCGCCAGCTCGACAACCGAGATCCGGCGGGCGGCATTGGCGTCGATATAGGTCAGCGCCGCACGCAACGCCCCCGGGAACTCGTCCGAATACAGTCGCCCGTCGTCCCCGGCCAAGTCGGCGTTGAAGCCGGCGCGCGCGGCGGTGCGCAGCACGTCCGACAGCGCGTCCGCCATGGTTTCGGCTGCCGCACGGTCGTCGGAGTTCACGACGTCGGTGACGTAGGAGAGCGTGTGCTTGAGCAGATCGGCGGCGGCCCGGGTGCGCGGCGCCAGCCAGCTCGACGGCGCGTGCGCGCGCAGCCCTGCGTTGATGAGATGGACCACGGTTACCCGGGTCTCCATCAGTTCTACCGAGCGGGCACACCGCCCCGCCCTGAGTAGTCGCACCTCACCGCGCCCTGCGTCACCGCACTCCTCCTGCGACCGGTACGCCACGGTGCCCGCGTGTACCCAGAACAACACGTCATGACGGAGCTCCTGCACCGCCAGCGCCGCCACCCCGGAATACACGATCTGGTCGATCTGGAAGCCTGCCGAGGCATGCCGGACGTGGTGGTACCGGAAAGGACGGTCGGTCTCGGCGCACTCGATACGCACGTCTCGACCGAACAGCACACACAGCCCGTCACGGGTGCGGTCGGCACGGTCGGCAGAGAACTCAGAGCGTGCCAGCGGCAGCGACTCGTCGGAGGCGGTCGACGAATCGGCTGGTGGGTGGAAGGAAGTCCGGCCGGCCGTTGCGAGGACAGTCGTCAACCCACCAGCGCCTTCCGTCCGAAGCGATCACCCAGTGCCTCGGGATGATGGCACACCGGAAGCATGGTGCGCAGTGCGATAAACGAAACGCCCAGAACCGGCAACATCCGATTTACGAACTACGGATTCATGTGCGTCGCGCCCGCCGCGGCACCGGGGACTTCGCCGGCACCGGCGCGACGGCCGAGGACATCACCGAGTCGGCGCGCTCCCAAACCCGGTGCAACCCGAGCGCTGCCACCAGTTGCGCCCCGAACCCGGTGGAGACGTCGTCGGCGGTCACCACACCGGGATCCTCCAGCCCGATGTCGAGACGCTGCAGCGCGGTGCGGGCATCGCCCCACGCCGCAATCGGTTTGCAGTGCCGCAGCATCTCGTGCACCAGGATCACGGCTTTGATGTCGGTACGGGCCAGCGCACCGCCGGCGACCACGACGGCGTCGAACTCGATCGAGCGGGCGGTGTCGAAGGTGCGGTCGACGGTCAGGGTACGACGGCCCGACTTCAGCCTTCCGCCGGCCGGCGCAACGATCGCCGGGATGACACCGGCCTTGTCCAGCGCCTTGGTCAGCTTGGCCACCCCGGCCAGATCGGACTCGCTGTCGGCGATGATCGCCACCTTGCGCCCCTTCACCGGCCCCGGCTCGGTCACCACCTGCGACAACGCCGGCGACAGCGTGACCTCGCCCGGCGGGTTGCCTTTGGGAGTCGGCAGTCCGAGTCCCCGCGCCACCTGCTCGCACAGATCGGCGTCGACGTTGGCCAGCACGCCGAGTTGACGTTCCTTGATGGTCTGCTCGAAGCACTTGCCGAGTTCGAACGTGAACGCCTCCACGATGTGCGCCTGCTCGACCGGGGTCAGCGACCGGTAGAACATCGCCGCCTGGGTGAAATGGTCGTCGAACGACGCCGGTGCGACCCGCCCGACCCGGCCCTCCACCGGCCGTGCGGTCTGCACGTATCCGCCCTCGTCCACACCGGCAGGCACCGGTTCGCCGCCGTCGATGCTGTTCGGTCGGTACGGCGCCTGCCCGGTGTGCACGGCCGTCTGGTGCATGCCGTCGCGCAGCATGTCGTTGACCGGGCAGCGCGGCCGGTTGATGGGCAACTGGGTGAAGTTCGGGCCGCCGAGTCGGGTCAACTGCGTGTCGAGATAGGAGAACAGCCTGGCCTGCATCAGCGGGTCGTTGGTGACCTCGATACCGGGTACGAGATTGCCGGTGTGGAACGCAACCTGCTCGGTCTCGGCGAAATAGTTGGTGGGATTGCGGTTGAGGGTCAGCTTGCCGATCAGCTGCACCGGGACGAGTTCCTCGGGCACGATCTTGGTGGGGTCGAGCAGATCGATGCCTTCGTAGCTCTCGGTGCCGTCGTCGGGCATCACCTGCACACCCAACTCGTACTCCAGCGGAGCGCCGGCCTCGATGCCGTCGGCCATGTCGCGGCGGTGGAAGTCGGGATCGAAGCCGGCCGCCAACTGGGCTTCCTCCCAGACCAATGAGTGCACCCCGGCCACCGGCTTCCAGTGGAACTTCACCAGACTGGTCTCACCCTTGGCGTTGACCAGCCGGAAGGTGTGGACACCGAAGCCCTCCATGGTCCGATAGGAGCGCGGAATGCCGCGGTCGCTCATGTTCCAGAACACGTGGTGGGTCGCCTCGGTGTGCAACGACACGAAATCCCAGAACGTGTCGTGGGCCGACTGGGCCTGCGGGATCTCGCGGTCCGGATGCGGCTTGCCGGCATGGATGACATCGGGAAACTTGATGCCGTCCTGGATGAAGAAAACCGGGATATTGTTGCCGACCAGGTCGAAGGTGCCTTCTTCGGTGTAGAACTTGACGGCGAAACCCCGGGTATCGCGCACCGTGTCAGCCGAGCCCCGCGACCCGAGCACGGTGGAGAACCGGCAGAACACGTCGGTCTGCGTGCCTTTGGACGACAGGAACGCGGCTCTGGTGATGGAGGCGGCGTTGCCGTACGCCTCGAAAACGCCATGCGCCGCAGCGCCTCTGGCGTGCACCACCCGCTCCGGGATGCGCTCGTGGTCGAAATGGGTGATCTTCTCCCGCAGATGGAAGTCCTCCATCAGCGTCGGCCCTCGACTGCCCGCCTTCAGGGAGTGATCGGTGTCCGGGATCCGGACCCCCTGCGCGGTGGTCAGGAAGCGGCCGGACTGCGCCCTCGGATCCGCTTGATCGTCAGCATTTTTCGGTGCACCGGTCGGACTGACCTGAGCGGGTGCGGACTGATCTCGCTTGCGCGCAGCGGGCATTGGAGCCTCCGTGGTGTGTCGGTATGGCAGAGCCCTAGCGCTGTACCCGGTCCACTCCGGGCCAAACTCCGTCGCCGTGACGCATACCGGCGGCTCTCCGTCGGGCTGTCATGGAAACCGAGTAGGGTTCCGCGCGTGATCAAGTCTGTAACCTCCCGTCTCGCTGCGGAACTGGCTGTCGCGGAGGCCCAGGTAGCCGCGGCCGTGCGCCTGCTCGACGAGGGCGCCACGGTGCCGTTCATCGCCCGCTACCGTAAAGAGGTCACCGGCAGCCTCGACGACGGCCAATTACGAGTCCTCGAAGAACGGCTGGCTTACCTGCGTGAACTCGACGCCCGGCGCGACGCCGTGCTGGAGTCGATCAAGGAGCAGGGCAAACTCACCGACGATCTGACCGCGGCTCTGATGGCGGCCGACACCAAGGCCCGGGTCGAGGACATCTACCTGCCCTACAAACCCAAGCGTCGCACCAAGGCGCAGATCGCCCGGGAGGCTGGGCTCGAGCCGCTGGCCCAACGGCTGCTCACCGACCCCACCCAGGTGCCCGACGAGGTCGCAGCGGAGTTCCGTAACGAGGATGTGACCGATACCGCCGCCGCCCTCGACGGCGCCCGGCACATCCTCGTCGAGCAGGCCGCTGAGGACGCCGAATTGGTGGGTGCCCTGCGGGAGCGTTTCTGGGAACACGGGACACTGCGCACCCGGCCCGCCTCGGACGCGGCGGCCGCCGGGGAGAAAGCGCAGAAGTTCCGGGACTATTTCGACTACTCCGATCAACTCTCGACGATGCCGTCGCACCGGGTGCTGGCGGTGCTGCGCGGGGAGAAGGAGCAGGCCCTGGCGCTGACTGTGGACGGCGGCGAGGACGACGCGTATCTGGCGATGATCGCCGCCGCGTTGCGTATCGACCTCACCGCAGCCGCGGCGGCCACCCCGTGGCTGGCGGCCACCGTCGGTTTCGCCTGGCGGACCAGGTTGTCGGTGTCGGCCTCGGTGGACGCCCGGGTGCGGTTGCGACTACGTGCCGAGCAGGACGCCGTCACGGTGTTCGCCAAGAACCTCAAGGACCTGCTGTTGGCCGCCCCGGCGGGCAACCGGACCACGATGGGATTGGATCCCGGTTTCCGGACCGGGGTCAAGGTCGCCGTCGTCGACGGCACCGGCAAGGTTGTCGACACCTGCGCGATCTACCCGCACCCGCCGCAGAAGCAGTGGGACGGCGCCAAAGCCACCCTGGCCGCGCTGGTGGCCCGTCACCGGGTGGAGTTGATCGCGATCGGCAACGGCACGGCGTCTCGCGAAACCGATGCTCTGGCAACAGAACTGATCGCCGACATGCGTGCCGCCGGAGCCGCGGCGCCGGCGCGCGCCATGGTCAGCGAAGCGGGCGCATCGGTGTATTCGGCCTCGGCCTACGCCGCGCACGAGCTGCCCGATCTCGATGTCACGCTGCGCGGCGCCGTCTCCATCGCCCGGCGGCTGCAGGACCCGCTCGCCGAGCTCGTCAAGATCGAACCGAAGTCGATCGGGGTGGGGCAGTACCAGCATGACGTCACCCCCGGCATCCTGGCCAAGAGTCTGGGCGCGGTCGTCGAGGACGCGGTGAACGCCGTCGGCGTCGACCTCAACACCGCATCGGTTCCGCTGCTGGCGCGGGTCTCGGGCATCTCCGAATCCCTGGCCGAGGCGATCGTCGCGCACCGCGACAAGACCGGCCGATTCCAAAACCGCCGCGCGCTGCTGGAGGTTTCCCGGCTGGGCCCGAAGGCTTTCGAACAGTGCGCGGGCTTCCTGCGGATCCGCGACGGCGAGGATCCGCTGGATGCCTCCGGCGTGCATCCGGAGTCCTATCCGGTGGTGCGACGCATCCTGGACCGGGCCGGGGTGAGCCTGGCCGAGATCATCGGCAACGAGCGCACCCTGCGCACGCTGCGCCCGGCCGACTTCGCCGACGAGCGCTTCGGCGTGCCGACGGTGACCGACATCCTCGGCGAGCTGGAGAAACCCGGCCGCGACCCGCGCCCGGCCTTCACCACCGCGACGTTCGCCGCGGGTGTGGAGAAGGTCGCCGATCTGAAGGTCGGGATGATCCTGGAGGGCGTGGTGACCAATGTGGCGGCCTTCGGCGCGTTCGTCGACGTCGGCGTCCACCAGGACGGGCTGGTGCATGTCTCGGCGATGGCCGACCGGTTCGTCTCCGACCCGCACGAGGTGGTCCGGTCCGGCCAGGTGGTGCGGGTCAAGGTCGTCGACGTCGACGTCGACCGGCAGCGCATCGGGCTGAGCCTGCGACTCACCGACGACCCCAAACCCGCACGCGGGCCCCGCCGGACCGACCGGTCGGAGGCTGCGAAGCACAAACCCCAGCGCCGCAACGGCTCCGGTGGACGCGAGCAGAACCGTCCGGCCGGCTCGATGGCCCAGGCGCTGCGGGACGCGGGCTTCGGGAAGTGAGCGTGACGCGGCGGTGCGCATCGACAGTCGTGGCCGCCGCGGTGGTCGCGATGCCGGTGTCCGGTTGCACCCGCACCGTCGACAACCCAGCTGTCCGGCCGGAGGCGCTGGCCGCCCCCATCACCACCCTGCAGGTCGTCGACCTGCTGAGCCCGCAGGTGGTCGGGGAGGACGGGAATCTGTTCGTCACGGCCGAGCCGGACCGCTGTGCCGGCCTGGCGCGGGAGGTGGACCCACCGTTCCTCACCGACCGACACCCGCTCGCCACCGACGGTGGTCACTGGACGACCGAGGACGGACGGTTCTACGTCGAGGAGATGGTGGCGGTCTACCGGGCCGAGTTCGAGCCCGCCGCCGCACTGGACACGGTCCGTCGGGCCATCGAGGACTGTCGCGGTGACACCGTGACAGTCACCACCATGCGGGACCGCACCTACGCATTCCAGGTGCTTCCCGCCGCAGCGACCGCCCCCGACGGCGCCGTGCTGTGGTCGCTGCGCGCCGTCGACTGGAACTGCGACAACCTGTTCGTGGCCGCCCACAACGCAGCGGTCGAGATCACCACGTGCGGCGAGATGCCCGGCTATGACGTGTCGGCGTTGGCCGAGGACGCGTTGCAGCGGATCGAGCTGCTGGCCAACACCACGGCGTGACTCAGCCGGGCAGCTGAGGCAGCGAGGTGTCCTTGAGGTCCACCCCGGAGCGGCCCAGTCGGCGGGCCCCGGTGACCAGTGCATCGGCGATGCGGGCGGCACGCTGATAGGGCAATCCGTGCGGAGGATGGATGTTGGAGATGCAGTTGCGGTCGGCGTCGGTGCGGCCCGGCCGGGGCAGGTGGGTCAGGTAGATGCCGAGACTGTCGGCGACCGACAGACCGGGCCGTTCGCCGATGATCATCAGCACGGTGCTGACACCCAGGGCCGCCCCGATGTGGTCGCCGAGTGCGACGCGCGCCTGGGTCGCGATCACCGGCGGCGCCAGCCGATAGCGCCCGCCGAACTCATCGACGAGCGCGGCGAGCAGACCGGCGCCGTGCTCGGCCAGCGCTCGCGGAGACAGGCCGTCGGCCAACACGATCCCGATGTCGGCCCCCGACTCCGGCAGCGCGGACAGATCCGCGGGCTGCCGACCCAGGTCGGGGCGGCGCAGATACTCGGCCCGGTCCGCGGCTCGGCTGCGCACCCGCAGGGGAACTCCGAGTCCCAGCGACTCCAGACGGGCGGCCAGTTCGTCGCCGTCCAAGGGCACGTGGACGGCGTCGCGGGCCGCCGAATGCGCCGCCTTGAACTCAAGCACACGTTGGGACGGAAGGGCATTGCCGGCGCGGCCCAACCCGATACGGGCCCGGGTGATGCGGCGCAGCGGCGCCCACACGTCGTCGGCCGCGACATCTTTCGGAGTGCTCACTCCCCGGCCGCCAGCCCAAGCAGGGGAGAGCGGGCAGGATCAACCGGGAGCACACGACCGTCACCGTCAGCCATGCCCAGACCCGCCAGCCACGCCTCGAACTCGGGGGCCGGCCGCAGGTTCAGCGCCTGACGCACATACAGCGCGTCGTGAAACGCCAGGCTCTGATAGCCGAGCATCACGTCGTCGGCCCCGGGCACCGTGATCACGAACGCGGCGCCGGCGACTCCCAGCAGCGTCAACAGGGTGTCCATGTCGTCCTGATCGGCTTCGGCGTGATTGGTGTAGCAGACATCGACCCCCATCGGCAGGCCGAGGAGCTTGCCGCAGAAGTGGTCCTCCAGCCCGGCCCGCACGATCTGCTTGCCGTCATAGAGGTACTCCGGTCCGATGAAGCCCACCACGGTGTTCACCAGCAACGGGTCCAGCGCGCGGGCTACCGCGTAGGCCCTGGTCTCGAGGGTCTGCTGGTCCACCGGTCGGCCGCCGGTGCCCAGGTGCGCCCCGGCCGACAACGCCGAACCCTGGCCGGTCTCCAGATACATCACGTTGTCGCCGACGGTGCCGCGACCGAGGGCCCGGCCCGCCTCGTTGGCCTCGCGCAGCATCGGCAGCGTGATACCGAAGCTCGCGTTGGCGCCCTGGGTACCCGCGATCGACTGGAAGACGAGGTCGACAGGCGCCCCGCGGCCGATCAGTTCCATCGTGGTGGTGACGTGGGTGAGCACACACGACTGCATCGGGATGTCGAAGCGCCGGCGGATGTCGTCGAGCAGATGGAGCAGATCACCGGTGTGGCCCGGCGAGTCGGTCGCCGGGTTGATGCCGATGACGGCGTCGCCGCAACCCATCAGCAGGCCGTCCAGGGTGGCCGCGGCGATACCCCGTGGATCATCGGTGGGATGGTTGGGCTGCAACCGCGTCGCCAGCGTCCCCGGCACCCCGATCGACGTCCGGAACCCCGCCCGCACCACGGTGGCCGCCGCCACCGCGATGAGGTCCTGATTCCGCATGATCTTCGACACCGCCGCGACCATCTCCGGCGTCAGACCGGGGGAGACGGCGGCGATCCGCTCGGCGCTGCGGGGGCTGGATGCGGTGTCGAGCAACCAGTCCCGGAAACCACCGACCGTCAGATGGGAGATCGCGGTGAACGCGCCGCGGTCATGGCTGTCGATGATCAACCGCGTCACATCGTCGGTCTCGTACGGCACCACCTGCTCGTCGAGGAACGTCGACAACGGTAGATCAGCGAGAAGCCATGCCGCCGCGGCCCTTTCGGCGTCCGACTGGGCAGCGCAACCGGCCAGCTCGTCACCGGACCGCGCCGGGGTGGCCTTGGCCATCAGGTCGACGAGTCCGTCGAACTGATAGGTGCGGCCGGAGATCTGCTGGCAGTAGGTCACTTCAACCCGTCCTCGGCGGCGGCCAGGGCGGCGAACTCCTCGTCGGGAGAATTGGCCACCAGCTTGTGCCGGCTGTAGAGCCCGAAGTAGGCCATGAACGCCGCGAACACCACCAGGCACCCGAACGCTGCGACATGGTCGACCAGGAACGTCGCGATGACCGCAACCACCGCGATGACCAGGGCGAAGCCGGTGGTCACCACACCGCCCGGGGTGCGGTAGGGGCGGTGCATCTGAGGGGCACGCACGCGCAGCACGATGTGGCTGGTCATCATCAGCACATAGCTCACCGCGGCGCCGAACACGGCCATGTTCAGCAGCAGGTCGCCCTGGCCGGTCAGCGACAACGCAAACCCGATGATGCCGGGCACCACCAGCGCCAGCGTCGGCGTCTTGCGGGAGTTGGTGACCGACAGGATGGTCGGCAGGTAGCCGGCCCGCGACAGCGCGAACAGCTGCCGCGAGTAGGCGTAGATGATCGAGAAGAAGCTCGCGATCAGACCGGCCAGCCCGATGTAGTTGACGACCTTGGCCATCGTGCCGTCACCGAGCGCCTGGACCAGTGGGTTGCCCGATTCGGAGATGGCGTCCGCGCCACCGGCGCCGGTGGTCAGCACCAGCACCGTCACGCAGGTGACCAGCAGGACCGACATCGCGGCGATGATGCCCCGCGGCACGTTGCGCTCCGGTGCGGCGGCCTCCTCGGCGGCCAGCGGGACACCCTCGATGGCAAGGAAGAACCAGATCGCGAACGGGATGGCCGCCCAGATGCCCAGCAGACCGAAAGGCAGCAGCGGCGACGCCCCGGCGGCGTCGGTGACCGGGATGTCGGTCAGATTGGCGCTGTCGAACCGGGGGATCGCCGCGATGGCGAACACCACCAGGCCCACCAGCGCGATCCCGGTGATCACGAACATCACCTTGAGCGCCTCTCCGACGCCGGCCAGATGGATGCCGATGAACACCGAGTAGGCGGCCAGGTAGATCCACCAGCCGTCGGTGATACCGAACAGGTTGAGCGACTCCACGTAGGCGCCGATGAACGTCGCGACCGCGGCGGGTGCGATCGAGTACTCGATCAGGATCGCGGTGCCGGTGGCGAACCCGCCCCACGGCCCGAGCGCGCGGCGGGCGAAGGTGTACCCGCCACCGGCGGCCGGCAGCGCCGACGACATCTCGGCCATGCCCAGCACCATCGCCAGATACATGGCGGCGATGATGACCGCGGCGATGGCCAGACCGCCGAAGCCGCCCTGGCCCAATCCGAAGTTCCAGCCCGAGTAGTCACCCGAGATGACGTAGCCGACGCCGAGGCTGGCGAGCAGGATCCAGCCGGCGGTGCCGCGCTTGAGCTGACGCTTTTGCAGGTAGGCCTCCGACTCGCGGTGCTCCTCGACACCGCGCCCGGTGTGGATGGGCTGACTGTCGCTACTCATGGCATGGGACTCCAATCGCTCGTGTGACCTAGCACACTACCTCCCACTTGGTTGCGACGACGTTGCATTTACGTGTTGAAACCTGTTGGCCTACAGATGATTTCGAGGAAACTGCGGGTACGCGGAATGGGCGGGGCGACGACGGCGTCGCTTCCCGCTTGCCGCGCGAACCGGGCGTCGCGGCGTTACGCTCCTGCCGGTCCGCCCGATGCCCCGGCGCATGCCCTAAAGGTCTGGCAGCCGACCTTTGGGGAGCTTATGGGGTGGGGTTGGCGGTGTCCAGTCCGAAAACGGGTGCGCGCCGAGTTGTAACAGCGATTCGACCGCACCCGATAGACCGCACACACCGGTGAACGAGGAAGGGAACGCCCGTGGGCATGGTTCTGGGGCTGTCACTGACCGCACAGTCCGTCGTCTGGGTGTTGGTCGACGACACCGACGGAACCATCACCGACCACGATGTGCTCGAGTTCCGAGCCGACGCCGAGATCGCCGGAGCCGCTGCGCGCGGCGCCCGCTCCATCGCCACCGCCGGCGGCCACGACGTCCAACGCATCCGGCTCACATGGAGTGACTGCGCAGGCCACGACGGATGCCGACTGGCCAACCGTCTGGAAGAACTGAACATCGCCCGGGTCGAGGTGGTGCCGATGGCCCGCGCGATGACTGTCATGGTCGATCCCGACACCGCACCCGGACTCGCGCTGGCATACGGCGCGGCCATCGCCGGCGACGAACCGGATCGGCCCGCCGTGCTCCCCGTTTCGCGCGGACGCGGCCGGCGACGCCTCGCGTGGGCCGTTCTCGGTGCTGCCGCCGCCGCGTTCCTGGCGGGTCTGTTACTCACCTCCGGTGCGATGCCCCACGTCGAGCAGACCGCCACCGCGATCGACCAGCCGGTCCGGTCCGGACCGGAATGGGTGGCAGTCCGTGCACCCTCGGAGGGCACCGCCGGGGTGGTTCGCAAGGTCGTCGAGCCGACTGTCGCCGACCGGCCCGGAACGTGGCAGCCCGTGCCCGCCCAAACCCAGCAGATCGCGCCGGCGCTCCCCGTTGCGGCCGAGGTGCCGCACCTGACGGGAGAGTGGCCCGGGCCGGCGGTCCCGGTGACCCCCGTGCTCGTCGCCCCGGCGCCTGTCACCACCGGCACCCCCACTGCGGTGCCGGTCGCCGGCCCTGCCACTGCGGTGCCGGTCGCCGGCCCTGCCGCTGCGGCGCCGGTCGCCGGCCCTGCCGCTGCGGTGCCGGTCGCCGGCCCTGCTACTGCGGCGCCCGTCATCGGCCCCGCCGGCCCGGAGATGACAGATCCGGCGAATCTGTTCAGTGCGCTGCCCTGAGCAGCTAACGTCGACGCCGTGACCGCGGTGACACAAGGTGCCCATGCCGGAGCGCCGGTGCTGGAACGGGCCCGCGGTATGCGGGATCTGGTGCGCGATCAGGCCGCCGAATCCGAACGGGACCGGACGATGACCCCCGCGATCGTCGAGGCGATGTGGTCGAGCGGCCTGATGTCGGCGTTCAACCCGGTCGCCGCGGGCGGGGTCGAGCCCTCGTTCGCCGAGATGATCGAGACCTGGATCGAAATGGCTTGGCAGGACGGCTCGTTCGGCTGGGTCGGAATCGCCAACCTGCCGTCGGCGTTCGCCGCGGCGACCTACCTCCCGGACAACGGATTCGCCGAGGTGTTCACGGCCAACGACAACCGCGTCACGATGGGCGGCCAGTTCTTTCCCAACGGTCAGGGCATCGGCGTCGACGGCGGCTTCCGGCTGACCGGGGCGTGGAGCTTCGGGTCGGGGACCGGCCACGCCGAATACGTCGCTGCCGGCTTTCTGCCGATGATCGACGGCGAAATGCAGTGGGTTGCCGAAGGTGTGCCCGACATGCGCGTCGCCGTCGTGCCCCGTGCAGACGTCCACTTCAAGGACGGCTGGCATGTGCAGGGACTGCGCGGCACCGGCTCCTATGATTACGCCATCGACGACGTCAACGTCCCGCACGAACGGACGTTCGCGTTGTTCACCCGGGAGCCGCAGCGAGGGAGTTCGCCGGCCACCCGGATGGGCATGATGCCGGTGACCGCGGCGGGCCATGCCGCCTGGGCGCTCGGAGTCGCCAAGAGCATGCTCGACGACGTGACGGAGTTGGCTGCGACGAAGTTCCGGATGAGCGATATGGCCGCACTGGCCGGCCGGCCCACGTTCCAGAAGGGACTCGCCCAGCACGTCGCGGCCTGGCGGGCCGCGCGGCTGCTGGTTCACGATGCGTTCGGTACCGCCGAAGCCGCTGTCGCCGCCGGCGAGGAACTGACACCGACGCTGCGCGCCGACATGAGAGTGGCGGCGGTGTTCGCCACCGATACCGCGCGGACCTGCGCCGAGTGGGCCCACCTGGTCGCGGGTACGAGTTCCATCCGGGAGGGCAGCCGTCTGGAGCGGGCGTTCCGCGACGTCTACACCGGAACCCAGCACGCGTTCATCAGCGAGAAGGTCGCCATCGACGCGGCGCAGGTGTGGCTGGGTATCGTCGAGGACCAGTTCGGGCTCTGACCACGCGACGGGCGCATGTCGGCCGACCGTCGTCGAGCCGGCTGCCGCGGCGTCCGCACGCCTGTTCACGTGACCGAGATCGCTGCCCCTGGTGGCCCGTCCCACGGGCTCGTTATATATGCTAAGTACCCGCCCGTTCCGATCGCGGAAGTGAAGTGATGACCTTGAGCAAGACCACGCTGTCGGCCGCCGTGGTCGCCGGCGGGCTGACCGCGGCGCTGCTGGGCGGGAGCCTGGCGGGCACCGGCCCGGCGATCGCGCAACCGGCCCCGCCTCCGGCACCGTCGGTCGGCGAACCCCCGCCGGCCTGGGCGCCGCCGAAGCCGGCCGAAACCTGGATCGGGCAGCCCGTCGTGTGGAACTCCGGCTGGGGTGGACGTTGGGGTGTCTGGATCAACGGCGGATGGATCTCGTTGACGTCCAACCCCGTCACCGGTGGCGGCTGAACCAGCATGGCCATCAGATAGGCGAGGCCAGACGGCTGCGTAGCTGCGCTATATAGTCGTGTCGGAGCCGCAGTCGTGTGGGAACCCAAGCCCCAATCGAACGAGGAAAACAGGAGTAACGATGACCGGACTGAAAAGTCGCGTCGCGCGGGCGGGTCTGGGGTTTCTCGGCGCCGTCGCAGTCTGCCTGGGCACAGCCGGCCCGGCATCGGCCGATTCCACCGAGGACTATCCGATTCCGCGCCGGATCATCCACACCACCTGCGACGTCGAGCAGTACATGGCCGCAGCACGCGACACCAGCCCGGTGTACTTCGAGCGCTACATGATCGACCGGAGCAACCGGCCGGCCGATGTGCAGCAGGCCGCGTTCGACCGCATCCACTGGTTCTTCTCGCTCGACCCGGTGGGACGTCGCCAGTACTCCGAAAACACCGCCACCAACGTCTATTACGAGCAGGTGGCGACGCGGTGGGGCAACTGGGCGAAGCTGTTCTTCAACAACAAGGGTGTGGTCGCCCACGCCACCGATGTCTGCATGAACTACCCGCGCGGCGATATGTCCGTGTGGCACTGGCCGGTCTGATACCGGCCCACTCAGATCCCGGGGTGCCCTGATACCGGTCTGCTCAGATCCCGGGGGAGGCCCCAGAATCGACAGGTAGCTATCGCGCCTGGTCGAGGACGGGCAGCTGGTCGGGGCAGTACGTGCGCAGCCCCGCAGCCAGGAACTTCCACGCCTGTTCGGTGGTGGAGTCCTTCGCCAGCTGATTGTGCACGAAGTCCGCCGCCTCGAATGCGGTCGCGTCGACCCCGGTCGCGATGCGTTTGCAGGTGATCTTGCCGATCCAGGCGTTGTAGTCCTTCTGGCCGTAGATGCCGTAGGTGTTCAGCTCGTTGGCGAACGCCGTGTCGGGATCGGCCACCGCCGGTGCGGCCAACATCAACGACGCGGGCGCGGTGAACGCGAGACTCATCGCCACCGTGGCGACACCGAGCAGTGCCCTTTTCATGCCTTCACTCCTTCTGACGGATCGGATTGCAGGCCACCGGGTCTGGGCCAGGGCGAGGGTACAGGTCGGGTCCGCACCCGCTGCGGCCACCAGAACCACGGACCCAACAAAGCGGCGATCGACGGGGTCATGAACGATCTGACCACCAGCGTGTCGAACAGCAGGCCGAGACCGATGGTGGTTCCCACCTGCGCGATGACGGTCAGCTCGCTGATCGCCATCGACATCATGGTAAGCGCGAACACCAGGCCGGCGGCCGTGACCACCGATCCGCTGCCGCCCATGGCGCGGATTATGCCGGTGCCGACCCCGGCGTGGATCTCCTCCTTGAGGCGCGACACCAACAGCAGGTTGTAGTCCGCGCCGACACCCAGCAGCACGATGACCGCCATCGCGAACACCATCCAGTGCAGTTCGATGCCCAGGATGTGCTGCCACAGCAGGATCGAAAGTCCGAACGACGCACCGAGTGACATCGCCACGGTCCCGACGATCACCGCCGCCGCGACGACGGCGCGGGTCAGGATCAGCATGATGATGAAGATCAGGCACAGCGCCGAGATCCCGGCGATCAGCAGGTCGTAGTTGTTGCCGTCCCGCATGTCCTTGAACGTGGCCGCGGTGCCGCCGAGGTAGATCTTGGAGCCCTCCAGCGGGGTTCCCTTGATCGCCTCCTTGGCCGCGGTCTTGATCTTCTCGATCTTGGCCACACCCTCGGGGCTCAGCGGATCGCCCTCATGGGAGATGATGAACCGCACCGCGTGTCCGTCAGGGGACAGGAACTGCTCGAGCCCCCGCTGGAAATCCTTGTTCTCGAAGATCTCCGGTGGCAGATAGAACGAGTCGTCGTTCATCGAGTTGTCGAAGGCCTCGCCCATGGCATCGGCGTCCTCCGACATCGCCGCCATCTGGTCCTGCTGCCCCTTCTGGGACTGATACATCGTCAGCATCATCGTCCGCATGGTCTTCATGGTCTCGATCATCTCGGGCATCAACGCGACCATCTGCGGCATCAACGTGTTCAGGCGACGCATGTCGGGCAGGATCTCGCGGAAATCATCGGTCATCACATTGATGCCGTCGAGGGTGTCGAACACCGACCGCAGGGCCCAGCAGACCGGAATGTTGTAGCAGTGCGGTTCCCAGTAGAAGTAGTTGCGGATGGGCCGGAAGAAATCGTCGAAGTTGGCGATGCTGTCCCGCAGGTCCTCGATGTCGGTCAGCATGTTCTCCATCTTGGAGACCATGTCGTTGGTGATCGACGCCATCTGCGCGGTCAGGTTCGACATCTTTTCCATCGTGGCGATGGTGTCGGCCATCTCGTCGGCCTGAACCAGCATGTCGGCCATGCGGTCCTGCATGTACTTCTCGTTGAGCCGCTGCGTCGTGCCCTGCATGCTCATCTGGAACGGGATCGAGGTGTGCTTGATCGGTTTGCCGTCGGGCCGGGTGATGGCCTGCACGCGGGCGATCCCCTCGACCCGGAAGAGGGCCTTGGCGATCTTGTCGATGACGAGGAAATCTGCCGAGTTCCGTAGGTCGTGGTCGCTTTCGACCATCAACAGCTCCGGATTCATCCGGGCCGGGTCGAAGTGTTCGTCCGCCACGGCGTAGCCCTCGTTGGCCGGCAGGTCCGCCGGCAGATAGGCGCGGTCGTTGTAGTTGGTCCGGTAGCCGGGCAGCGCCAGCAGACCGACCAGCGCCAGCGCCACCGTCGCCACCAGGATCGGTCCCGGCCAGCGCACCACCGCGGCACCGACCTTGCGCCACCCGCGGATGCGCATCGCCCGTTTGGGTTCCAGCAGCTTGCCGAATCGGGTCACCACGCTGATCACCGCGACCATGCCCACGACACCGGCCATCATGACGACGAACATGCCGATCGCCAACGGCACGCCCAGCGTCTGGAAGTACGGCAGCCGGGTGAAGCTCAGACAGAACGTCGCACCGGCAATCGTCAGACCCGACCCCAGCACCACGTGGGCGGTGCCGTGGAACATCGTGTAGAACGCGGACTCTTTGTCCTCACCCATCGTGCGTGCTTCCTGATACCGGCCTATCAGGAAGATCGCGTAGTCCGTCGCGGCGGCAATCGCCAATGTCACCAGCAGGTTGGTGGCGAATGTCGAGAGTCCGATGATCTCGTGATAGCCGAGGAACGCGACGACGCCGCGAGCGGTGGTCAGCGACAGCACCACCATCACCAGCGTGATGAGCACGGTCACGATCGAGCGGTACACCAGCAGCAGCATCACGATGATCACGGCGAAGGTGACCGTCTCGATGGTGCGGACACTGCGGTCGCCGGCGATGTGCTGGTCGGCGGCCAGCGCAGCAGGCCCGGTGACGTAGGCCTTCACCCCCGGCGGGGGTTCCAGGCTCGACACGATGCCCTGCACTGCCTTGACGGACTCGTTGGCCAGCGCCTCACCCTGGTTACCGGCGAGCTTGACCTGGACGTAGGCCGCCAGGCCGTCGTTACTCTGGGAGCCCGACGCCGTGAGCGGGTCGCTCCAGAAGTCCTGGACGGACTGCACGTGCACCGTGTCGGCACGGAGTCGCTCGACCAGCTCGTCGTACCAGGCGTGGGCCTCGTCGCCCAGGGGGGCGTCGCCCTCGAAGACGACCATCACCGAGCTGTCGGAGTCGCCTTCCTCGAACAGCTCGCCGACCTTCTTCATCGAGATCATCGAGGGGGCGTCGTTGGGGCTCATCGACACCGCCCGCATCTCGCCGACCGCCTCGAGCTGGGGGACCGTCAGGTTCAGGATGACGATGAGCGCGACCCAGCCCAGGATGATCGGCAGCGCGAACAACCGGATGACACGCGGGATGAACGGGCGATGCGGCGGGCGGGCGGCGGGAAATTCGTCGGTGCGGGCGTCCGGGGCTGGTGCACTCATGCGGATTTCACAAAGCAGAAGGTCTGGGCGTTCAAGCCGTCGTTGGTCCTCTCGTCCTTCAATTCGTCATCGACAAATATCCGGCAGGTGATGGTCGAGCCGTCTCCCTGGGCGACGATGTTCGGCGCGGCGGAGGGTTCGGTGGTCTCCAACGTGAGCGACCACGGCAGCGCGGCCCCGTCGATGCGCTGCGGCTTGGCATCGAGATCGAGATAGTTCACATCGGCGTACGAACCCGACCCGGTGATCTCGTACCGGACCACCTTGGGGTCGAAGGGCTCGGGCAGGTCGGCGAAGTTGCGCGGCGTCTCAATGATGCCTTCGGAACCGAAGAAGGTTCGGATCCGGGCGACGGTGAGCCCGGCGATCACCACGACGACGACGATGAGCAGCGGCAGCCACACCTTTCTGGCGATGCCGATCACGACAGTCGGCCCCGACTCGTGGCGCGCATTAGACCCCTGAACTTCGTATCAATGATTGAGCAGATCGTAACTTAGCCCGTATAAGTTCTCACCCGGCGACAGATTAGCTCAAGCAATTGTGGTGCTGCTAACTCATGTGGCAGCGGTGCGGGCCAGCTCACCCGCTCACACATCATGCCTCAGGCTGCTGAGCGGACGCACAGCGACCTGGAGATTCATTCGGCGACGAACGCCTCCCAGGGGACTGAGCCGCTACGGAGCGGGATCCGGCCCGGCGTCGGTGTCGTCGGCCGCATCGAGGACGCTGACGGCGATGCCGTACGGCAGGAACCGCACCCGTCGGTTCGGGTCCGTGTTGTCCTTGTTCGCCCGCAGCGCGTCCAGTTCGGTCGGGTACACCTGCTCGATGTGCGCACCGCCCGCACCGTCGAGGGTGTAGATCGCCCACACACCGTCACCGGTCTCTCCGGTGGTCTCCGGCTGTGGCCGGGGTCGGGCACCACGGGTGAAGTCGTCGAACAGCGTCGACCACCCGGCCCGCTCCCCGGGCGTGCCGATGAATCTGCCGAGGCCGTCGAGCGCCTCGCGTAGTCCTTCGCCGGCCTCGCGGACGACGCGGTCGAAATCTTCGGGATCGAACCCGAACGGGCCGTTGCTCCTGCTCATGCCAACCAGTGTGCCCTCGCCGAGAGGACTAGTCGACTGTCGGCGGCCGAGGTGGTAGGCAACCATATGCCCTTCACACGAGCGGACGTGCTGTCGACGGCCCAGCGGTCCCTGACCGCTGCCGGAACGCGGGACCGCGAGGGCTGGATCGGCCTTTTCACCGCCGACGGTCGCGTCGAGGACCCGGTCGGGTCCAGACCGCACCGCGGACGCCCGGCACTCGGCCGCTTCTACGACACCTTCATCGGGCCGCGCGTCATCACCCACCATGCCGAGACCGACATCGTCACCGGCTCCACGGTGATCCGCGACGTCGAACTCGTGATCGAGATGGCGTCCGCCCTGACCATGCGCGTGCCCACCTACATCCGATACGACCTTCGCGCCGACGGCGACCACCTGCGGATCGCCTCGTTGGCCGCGTACTGGGAGCTGCCTGCGATGGTCGGCCAGTTCGCGCGCGGCGGACTCGCTGCCGTACCTGCCGGCCTGTCGCTCGGCAGGAGCATGCTCTCCAATCAGGGCCCGGCCGGGATGCTCGGTTTCCTCGGCGGCTTCCGCGGAGTGGGACTGGGCGGTCGGGCACTGTTCACGCGCTTTCTCGACGACGCCTGCGGCGGCGACGAAGTCGGTATGCGGCGACTGGCCACCGACACCCCGGTCACGCTCGGAGACAACGCCCCCATGACGTCATCTGAGCTGGTCAAGCACCTCGCCGGGGGTACCTGGGACAAACTGGTCAGCTCGGGTCGCGCGGTCGCCGCCCGCGTCGAGCGCGACGGCTGCCGCAGCGTGGTCCTCGGTGAGATCGGTGGCAGCGGGCGTGACGCGGCCGCCATCACGCGGATCCGGATATTCGGCGACGACGGCTGACGTCAGGGTCCGTCCGGCGGGTTTCGGCCGCGTTGTCGCGCCCGGACCGCCTGACGTGAGAACGTAGGCAAACCATGTCCGCGTCCGCCTCCGAACCCGCCCCGGCCGAGCTCCTCACCTACGAGCAGTTCGGTCGACGGTTCTTCCAGATCGCGGTGACCGAGGAGCGGGTCGGCGGCGCGATCGGTGAGATCGCCGGCGACGCCTTCGAGATGGGCCCGATCGCGCAGGGTCCGGGCCGGCTGGCCAAGGTGACCGCGAAGGTCCGGATCCAACAGCCGAGGGTCAGCAGGGAGCTCGGCGAGCTGATCACTTTCGCCATCCGGATACCGCTGGAGATCGACATGGTCGTCGACCTGCGCATCGACAAGCCCAAATTCATGGTGTTCGGCGAGATCTCGTTGCGCGCCACCGCCAAGGCGGCCGAGCCACTGCTGCTGATCCTCGACGTCGAGAAGCCACGCCCGGCCGACATCGCGATCCATGTGACGTCCACGACGTTGCGCGCCGAAGTGGTGCGCATCATCGGCGGTGTGGACGCCGAGATCAAGCGGTTCATCGCGATGCACGTGGCCGGTGAGATCGACAGCCCCGCCTCCCAGAAGGCCAAGATCATCGACGTGGCCGACCGCCTCGACGCGGCCTGGACCGGAGTCTGAGTCGAGTCTCAGGCGCTGATCGCGGTGAGCACCGGACGGCGCGGAGAACGGCCGTCGCCCACCGCCTGCCCGCGCAGGTGCGCCCAGAGCCACGGCATCAGCATGTTCTGGGTCCAGAGCACCTGTGAGTACATCCGGGCCCGCACCGAGGGCTGGGCTGCCGCGGGATCCGCGTGGGCCCAGTCGTGACTGCTGCCCGGCAGCCCCAGCGCCTCGGCGGCCGCCGCCGCGAACAGCATGTGTCCCTTCGGCGAACCGTGGACCCGGTCGGGACTCCAGGTGTCGGGTTGGGTCATCGACGCGGCATCGAAGAGATCCACCAGACCGAACCCGTGCTGCGCGGCAGCCGAACGGATCCGGTCGTTGATCGCCAGCAGCCGTCGCGCGAGCACCCGGCCGATCGGCAGGATCTTGGCCAGATCGGGGAACGTGGTGGTCACCACCGTCGCTCCCGACGCCGCGAGGCGCACGTGCATCTCGTCGAGCTGCGCCAGCGCCCGGTCGAAACCCGGGCCGGGCCGCGTCATGTCGTTCATCCCGATGCACACGGTGATCAGGTCCGGGCTCATCTCGATCGCGCGTGGCAGCTGATCGTCGAGCACATCGCGGATCTGTTTGCCCCGGATGGCGAGGTTCGCGTACTGCAGGCCAGGCCGCAGCTGGTCCAGCGTCACCGCCAGACGGTCGGCGAAACCGGCCAGGCCGGTCGCATCGTCACCGTCCCAGAGTCCTTCTGTCTGGCTGTCGCCCAACGCGACATACCGCCTGTATCCCGTCATCTCACAACACACCCGCTCTGATGGTGTCCTCCAACTCTTCGGCGGCAACTCGAGACGGACCGGATCCAACCGGCGAGCTCGGGTCACGCTGAACGTGTCCTGGCGCGCGATACCGTCGCAGGGTGCCCAAACTCAGTGCCGGCCTGCTGCTGTACCGGGAGACCGACGGACTCCTGGAGGTCCTCCTCGGCCATCCCGGCGGACCGTTCTGGGCCCGCAAGGACGACGGCGCCTGGTCGATACCCAAGGGTGAGTACACCGAGGGGGAGGACCCCTGGACCGTCGCGCAGCGGGAGTTCGTCGAGGAGACCGGCGCACCGCCTCCCGCCGGCGTCAGGATCGAGCTCGCGGCGGTGCGCCAGGCCGGAGGCAAGGTCGTGACGGCGTTCGCGGTGCCGGGCGATCTCGACCCCGCGGACGCCACCAGCAACACGTTCATTCTCGAATGGCCCAGGGGCTCAGGCATATTCAAGGAGTTCCCGGAGATCGACCGAGTGGCGTGGTTCGACCTGACCACCGCGCGCGCGAAGCTGCTGACGGGGCAACGTCCGCTGCTCGACCGCCTCGAAGAGGCACTCGGACGCGACGAACCGGGCGGGTCTCGATCGCGTTGACCGTCAACGCGCGGCCGTGAAACCGCCACCCCCGTGGCGTCTGCAGGTACTCGTCGTCGTAGCGCAGATGCCACACGACGTCGGTCGCCGAATCGCCGGCCACCGTCCAGTGGTGCGCCACGCAGGTGACCCGCCCCAGCGCGTACCCGGCGGTGTCCCCGCGCGCATACACCTCGCCGACGATCGCGTGTTCGGTGCGTGTGACCGCCGTGAGGCCGGACAGCGCCGCCCGCGCCCCCTCACGGCCGTGATGGCGCTTGGTGGGTTCCAGTTCGCGGGGTGGATCGGGCACCCGCAGCTCGGCTGTCTCGGTGAACAACTCGAGCACGTCGTCGAAGCGTCGGTCATCGACCGCCGACGCGTACAGGTGCACCAGATCGCTGACCGCCAACCGGTCTGCCACCGCGAGGGTCACGGGTCCGGGACCGTCTCGGCTGCGGCAAGCACAGCCGGATAGTACCGGGGGCTCCAGAGATCCAGCGCTAGAGATCCAGGGTGAGGCCGGAACCGTCGGCGGCACGGGACACACAAGTCAGCATCATCGCGGCCGCACGCTCGGGATCGGTGAGCAGCGTGTCGCGATGCTCGGCCGCTCCGGCAAGGACCCTGGTCCGACAGGTGCCGCAGAATCCCTGCCGGCACGAATAGGGCGCCGGCACCCCGGCTCTGCGCAGCGCATCCAGCAGGGTCTCGGTGGCGCCGACCTCGACGGTCGCCCCGGTGGACGCCAGCGTCACCGAGAACGGTCGCCCGTCGGTGACCGGCGGTGCGGCGAACCGCTCGAAGTGCAGTTCCACGTCGTCGCGCCCGACCAGCGCCGCCCGGACCGCGGTGAGCATCGGGGCGGGTCCGCAGGCGTACACCGCGGTGCCGTCGGGACAGTCCCCGAGCAGGTCGGCCGCGGTCGGCAGGCCGCGCCGGTCGTCGGTGCGGATCTCGACGGCGCCGCCGTAGGCCGCCACCTCCTCGACGAACGGCAGGCTGTCGCGGCTGCGGCCGGCGTAGACCATCGACCAGTCGACATTGAGGCGCCGGGCCAGCCCGAGCATCGGCAGGATGGGCGTGATGCCGATTCCGCCCGCGATGAACCGGAACCGGCGGGCCGGCGACCCGTAACCGGGCACCGTCATCGGGAATGCGTTACGCGGCCCGTGGGTGTGCACCGTCGCCCCGACCGGCAGCGCATCGTGGACCTCAGCCGATCCGCCACCCCCGTCCGGGATGCGGCGGACCGCGATGCGGTAGTGCTCCCGGGAGTCGGGATCCCCACACAGCGAATACTGCCGCACCAGGCCGCTGGGGAGATGCACGTCGATGTGGGCGCCCGGAAACCACCGCGGCAGATCCCGGCCCGTCAGGGTCAGCTCGACCACGTCCTGGTCGCGGGCCACCGCACGGCGTCCGGTCACCGTCAACGCGAACGTCGCCGGGGATGCGGCGGGCGGCGGGACGCGCCGCACCGCGGCCGAGGCCGCGAACAGGCCCGTGATCGCGGCGTCGGCGAGGCCCAGCATCACATCGCGACGGCCACGACCGGAGGCGCTCGGAGGGAGCCGGCGAATCTGCTCGCGCAGCCGCATCAGGTGTGCGCCGCGCGCGCGGCGGGGGAGGCGGCCAGGTAGGCGACGGCCTGTGCGGTCGAACCGAGTTCTTCCGGTGAGTACCCGGGCCGGAAGTAGCTGAACGTACTGGACCCGAACAGATTTCGGTATCGCGGCAGCAGACCGAGCTTCGAATCGCGCATCCGCATCCGGTTGAACGTCCACCAGTTGGCATCGACGCTCGGGTCGTGCTTGACCAGATACCAGGCCGCGCGCTGGAAGAACACGAACAGCATGGTCGCCGCGACCGCCATCGCTCGGATCCGCGCAAGGTAGCTGTCGTGGAAGTAGACCGCGACATCGTGTGCGACGCTTCGGTGTTCGACCTCCTCGCTGCCGTGCCAGCGGAACAGGTCCACCAGGGTGGGATCGGCCCCATGGTCGTCCCAGGCGCAGTTGAGTGCGAAGTCGCCCATGACCGCGGTGTAATGCTCGATGGCGGCGACCAGCCACAGCCGGTCGCACAGATTGTTCATGCGCCGGGACTCCTCAACCGATTCCCCTGGCGAGGACAATGCGCCGGCGAAGAGGTGTTCGACCTGCTCCAGGATGGGGGTGGGATCCACGCCGTGCCCGATCATGAACTCGTGCAGTACCTGGTCGTGCACATCGGCGTGGGTGGCCTCCTGTCCGATGAACCCGCGGATGTCGTCGGCCAGCTTCGGATCCTTGACCAGTGGCAGGGCCTCGTTGAACGTCTGGACGAACCAACGTTCCCCGGCGGGCAGCACGATGTTGAGCACGCTGACCACATGCGACGCGACCGGGTGTCCGGGGATCCAGTGCAGCGGGGCGTCGGCGACGTCGAAGTGCACCTTCCTGGCTTGGATCTGTACCGGTCCGGGATCGATCTCGCGGTCGAATCGGCGCGGTCGCAGCATCGCGGCTCCTGTTCGTCGTTGAATTCCTGAGAGTTTACGACGATTGGTGGGAACGCGGGTACCGGCTAGCGGTCGACAGTGGGACGAAAGGGGTACCCGTCAGGGCTGCGGCGAGGTGTTCGCGATGATCGGCGCACCCTGACCGGCGGGCATGTTCGACACCACGCCCGGTGCCGGCGGGGCCATGCCGGCACCCGGAGCGCCGGCGATCGGCACCATCGGGGTCGGTGTGACGGTGGTGACGCCATTGGCGCCGATGGTGGGCCCACCCGTGGGGCCCATGGCCTTGATCTGGTCTGCCGCGGCCTGGGTGCAGTCGAGCGTCAGCAGCATGCGCCCGCCGCTGGTCACCTTCTGCTGGCCGACCAGGCACGCCGACTGCGGCAACGCGCTGCCGGTCGCACCGCCGAAGTACGCCTTGACGCCCTGGCTCTTCAGAATGGCCAGCGCCCGGCCGTACTGCTCGCCGACGACGTTGTACGGACTCGTCTGGGTGGACGGCTGTGCAACCGCGACACCGGCGCCGATCAGCGCAGCTGTTCCGGCGGCGACGACTCCGCCGCTGAGCACAACGAGCTTGTTCACAACAACTCCCTCGGGTCGGTACGCGGTGCGAACATATCGCAGCGGTGACGATTGTGAAACCGCTGCAGCACCCCTCGGCGTTACAGGCGCGGCGGCCAGAGCGCGGTGCACTCTCGCGCCGGTCCCCGTCGGGCGGGCGTCGAGGGCCCGGTCTTGCCTGTCCAGGCTGTGCCGAGATCGCTTCAGTGGTGGTGGTTTCGGTGGGATCGCGACCGTGGGTGCAACCTCGATGGTCAGGAGTCCGGGCCGCACCCGACCCCGGTTTCAGAGGGGCCGCGCCACCGCGGTGCGCATCACCTCGCACAATGCACCGGCACGTGGATCGTCGAAGATGTCCTCCAGCAGGATCTGCGTGCCATCGGGGCCCGCGAGCGGGACCCGCCAGTTGGGATATTCGTCGATCGTCCCCGGCTGATTCTGTGTTCTCACCTCGGCGACCGCATCCGCAAGTGACAGCGCCAGCAGCCGCGACGGTGTGCGCCCGAGATAGCGGTGCAGCGCCAGGACGATCTCGTCGACACCGTCCTTGTCGACACCGCCCGCGCTCACCTGCTCGGCGCCGACATCCGGACCGAGCAGCCCGACGCGACGCAGTTCGGCCATCCACTGCTGTTGATGCGCACGGTCGCCGGCCAGCTCGTCGGCGGCCGGACGCGTCAGCAAGCCCAGCTCATCACGCAGCCGCACATGCTCGCCGGCCAGATACCCCGCCGTCGGCGGCAGATCATGGGTGGTCACCGCGGACAGGCAGTATTCCCGCCACCGCTCGGCCGGCAGCGGTCCACCGCCGTCTCGGTCGGTCTCGAACCACAGGATCGAGGTACCGAACAGCCCCCGGTCGCGCAGATAGTCGCGCACCCACGGCTCCACCGTCCCGAGATCCTCGCCGACCACGACCGCGCCCGCGCGCTGCGCCTCCAACGCCACGATCCCGATCATCGCCTCGTGGTCGTAACGCACATAGGTGCCCTCGGTCGGTGGAGCGCCCTGCGGGATCCACCACAACCGGAACAGCCCGATGATGTGATCGATCCGCACCCCTCCGGCATGCCGCAACACCGCGCCGACCATCGCCCGGAACGGTTCGTAGGCGGCCTCGGCGAGGCGATCCGGACGCCATGGCGGCTGGGACCAGTCCTGGCCGAGCTGGTTGAATTCGTCGGGCGGCGCACCCGCCGCCACGCCCAGCGCCAGCACGTCCTGAAGCGCCCACGCGTCGGCACCATCCGGGTCGACCCCCACGGCCAGGTCGTGCATGATGCCCAATTCCATCCCGGCCTGAACCGCACGATCCTGCGCGCCGGCCAACTGCTCGTCGACCAACCACTGCAGCCACCGGTGGAAGTCCACCTCGGCGGGATGGTCGGCGACGAACGCGGCCACCGCGGCGCTTCGCGGATGTCGCAGTTCCTCGGGCCACGTCCGCCAGTCACCCCCATGGTGTTCGGCCAACGCACACCAGGTGGCGAAATCGTCGAGACTGCGGCCCTCCCGCTGTTGGAATGCCTGGTAGGCGATCGCCCGGCCGGCCGACCGTTCGACGTGATACAGCGATTCGAGGGCCGCCCGTTTGGTCTCCCAGGCGCGGTCCCGGTCGATGCGCCGCGACCGGTTCGCGCGGGCCTGAACCTGGGCTTGCGCCTTACGGATCCGGCTGCGGTGGCGGACGTACGCGAACTCGGGCACCGCCTGCACCCGCAGGTACAGGGGGTTGACGAAACGCCGGGACGTCGGCAGGTACGGCGAGGGCTCCATCGGCGCCACCGGCGCAGCCGCGTGTAACGGGTTGACCAGCACGAAACCCGCTCCGTGCCGCGCCGCCGACCACACCGCGAGATCGGTGAGATCGGTCAGATCACCGACACCCCAGGATGAGCGCGAGCGCACACTGTAGAGCTGGGTGGCCAATCCCCAGGCACGTCGGCCCGAGCTGAGGGCACCGCCGCACTCCAATCTGGCCGGGGCCACGATCACGGTGGTGCTGACATCGCCCGAACCCACCTGCAGGTGCAGCCGGTGATAGCCGACGGGCAGATCGGCGGGCAACTCGAACGTCGCCTCGCCGACCAGACGGCCATCGAGATCGAAAGGCGGGCTGTTGTTCTCGAGCTGGCGCAACCCGGTTCGCACGCTGCCGTCTTCGAGCCGCAACCACAGTCTTGCTGGATCACCGTGGGTGACGTGCACCCAGAACGACGCGGTGACGCCGGCGCGCGCGACGATCGAGGGCGGCAGCGCACGGGCCCAGTGGTCGCGATCGTGCCGGGTCAAGGCCTCGGCGCGATCGTCCTCGGTCGCGGCCGCGACGCCGAGCGCATCAAGCACGGCGATCAACGTCGACGCCGGTACCGTCACCGTCCGGCCGGTCCAGTCGGTGTACTCGCTCGCCACCCCGTACCGGTGCGCGAGGTCGACCAACAGCGCGGGCACTCCCGTGTCATCCGACATGGCGCCAATCTTGCCCTGTGAGACGGCATTGCATGCATCGAAGACCCGTTCGGTAGGGTCGCTCGGCATGGCGCCAGAACCGCTGGACGGCGGCGAGGCGCGCAACCGGCGGGCCAGGATCGCCGTCGCCGCACTGTTCCTCACCAACGGCGCGCTGTTCGCCAACCTGCTGCCGCGGTACCCGGAGATCAAGACGGATCTGGCGATGTCCAATGCGGCCTACGGGGCCGCGGTCGCGTCGTTCTCGGCCGGCGCGCTGTTGGCAGGCCCGGCCGCCGGCGCCCTCATCAGGCGCTTCCAGTCCGCCTGGGTCGCGCTCGTGACCACGGTGGCCCTCGCCGTGCTCATCCTGTCCGCCGGCGTCGCGGCGACCCCGATCGTCTTCGCTGCGGCACTGTTCGCCGCCGGGGCGTGCGATGCGGTCACCGACGTCGCACAGAACGTCAACGGCCTTCGGCTGCAACGAAACTACGGGCGTTCGATCATCAACTCGCTGCACGCGATCTGGGCCGTGGGCGCGATAGTCGGCGGCCTGATGGGAGCCGGGGCCATCGCACTGCACGTCCCACGGTCGGTACACCTCGGCACCGCCGCGGTCCTGTTCTCCGGCGTGGTGGTGGCCGCCTACCCCTACCTGCTGCACGGGCCCGACCATGACGACCATCCGTCGACCCGCAACCCGGACGGCACCGGACTGCGGGCAACCGTGCTGTTGGCGTTGCTGGCCTTCGTAGGCATCGCCGTCGCCGGCGCGACGGTCGAGGACGCCGGGAGTTCGTGGGCCACCCTGTACCTGCGCGACAGCCTCGGCGCGCCCGGTGCGGTGGCGGTCCTCGGCTACGTCGCGCTGGTGGGGTCCATGTTCGTCGGCCGGATTCTCGGCGACCGGTTGGTCGACCGGTTCGGGGAGCGCGCGATCGCCCGCAGCGGCGGCCTGATCACCGTGGTCGGGATGGGGGCCGCGCTGGCGTTCCCGTCGGTGCCGGGCACCATCGCCGGTTTCGCCGCGGCGGGCCTCGGTGTGGCCACGGTGGTGCCGGCGGCGATGCGCGCCGCCGACGAACTCCCCGGCCTGCGCGCAGGTACCGGCCTGACGATCCTGACCTGGCTGATGCGGGTCGGATTCCTCGGCGCGCCGTTGATCGTGGGCCTGGTCGCCGACGCGACCAGCCTGCGGGCCGGTCTGCTGACCGTGCCGGTCGCCGGTGTGGCCCTGATCCTGCTTGCCGGAGCGCTCACCGCGCGGCGACGCACGAACTGAATCGGCTGGGTCCGACTCGGCGGCACGCACGCTGGTACAGTGGCGTACCGAAAGTGAACTGGCCACCGGAAGCGATCGAAGGAGATCGGCATGACGGCGGAGGCAACCACCCGCAGCCCAGCAGCCGGCAGACCCGTCGTGGAGACCACCAACGGGCCGGTGCGCGGCGTCGACGACGGGAACGTCAGAACCTGGCGAGCTGTGCGCTATGCGGCCGCCCCGGTGGGCGAGCTGCGCTGGCGCGCCCCGCAGCCGCCCCGACCGTGGACCGAACCCGTCGACGCGGGACGGGTGGGTCCGGTGTGCCCTCAGCCCACCGACCCGAAGATTCCCATCGACCTGGGCGCACCGCAGGGGGAGGACTTCCTCACCCTCAACATCTGGGCACCCTCGGGCACCGAGCCCGGCGACGCCAAGCCGGTGCTGGTATGGGTCCACGGCGGTGCCTACATCCTGGGTTCGGCGAGCCAGCCGCTCTACCACGGACGTGCACTGGCCACCGGCGGCGACGCGATCGTGGTGACGGTGAACTACCGGCTCGGCGCGCTGGGCTTCCTCGAGCTGTCGACCCTGGGTGCCGACCCGCAGCGCTTCGCCACCAACCTCGGCCTGCGCGACGTGCTCGCCGCGCTGGAGTGGGTGCGCGACAACATCGCCGCGTTCGGCGGTGACCCACAGCGGGTGACGGTGTTCGGCGAATCCGCCGGCGGCGGCATCGTCACCTCGCTGCTCGCCAGCCCCGCCGCCGCGGGACTGTTCAGCGCGGCCATCGCCCAGAGTTCGCCGGTCACCTCGACCTACGACCTGGGTCGCGCCCAGCGCGTCGCCGAACGGTTCATGGACGTACTCGGGGCCACCCGCGACGACCTGCACCGGCTGGCCGACGCGCCGGTCGACGCCCTGGTCGAGGCGTCCCGCACGGTGTTCGACGAAGTGCCCGCGCGCACGCCCGGCACCTTGGCATTCGCGCCGACCGTCGACGGCGACCTCGTCCCGGATTATCCGGTGAACCTCGCCAGGAAGGGCCTGACCCACCCGGTGCCGCTGATCATCGGCACCAACAAGAACGAGGCCGCACTGTTCCGGTACATGAAATCGCCGCTGATGCCGATCGCTCCGGCGGCCATCAAGGCGATGTTCGCCGAGATCGCGGCCGAACAACCCGGCCTCGAACTGCCCAGCGAGGACATCCTCAAGGGCACCTACCGCGGCCGCGGCAAGACCCGGGGGCTCGGGTTGACCAGCGACCTCGGCTTCCGGATGCCGTCACTCTGGTTCGCCGACGGGCACCGCGCGGTCGCGCCGGTCTACCTGTACCGCTTCGACTTCTCCACGCCGCTGCTGCGGCTGGTCCGCCTACACGCCGCCCACGCCACCGAACTGCCTTACGTGTGGGGCAATCTGGGCGCCGGCCGCAAGGATCCGACGTTCGCACTCGGTGGCCGCAAGGAGGGCACCGCGGTCTCCGAGCGGATGCGCGCCCGCTGGGTCAACTTCGCCGCGAACGGCACCCCCGACGCCCCCGGCGACGAACAATCGTGGCGGCCCTACACCGCCCAGGACCGCGCGACGCTGGTCATCGACACGCAGGACACCGTCGTCGACGACCTCGACGCCGACGTCCGCCGCGCCTGGGGTGACGACGTCCTGAGCTTCTTGTAGAACCGGCTCCCGCAGAGCTTTACACTCACCCCGGAGGTGCTCGCCGTGGAGTTCCTGGACTTCCTTCCGCCGCAGATGCGCGACCCTGTGCTGTTCGCCATCCCGTTCTTTCTGCTGCTGCTCGCCGTCGAGTGGACCGCCGCCCGCAAACTCGAGCACGCCACCGGGGACGGAGACCGGCCCGGCCCGGCCAGCTACCACACCCGGGATTCGTGGACCAGCATCTCGATGGGGCTGGTCTCCATCGCAACCATGGGCGCCTGGAAATTCGTGGCCCTGCTGGGATATGCCGCGATCTACGCCTACCTCGCACCGTGGCAGCTGTCGGCCACCCAGTGGTACACCTGGGTGATCGCGATCCTCGGCGTAGACGTGCTGTTCTACGCCTATCACCGCATGGCGCATCGGGTTCGGCTGATCTGGGCCACGCATCAGGCGCATCACTCCAGTGAGTACTTCAACTTCGCGACCGCACTGCGGCAGAAGTGGAACAACAGCGGTGAGATCCTGATGTGGATTCCGTTGCCGCTGTTGGGCGTTCCTCCGTGGATGGTGTTCGCCAGCTTCTCCATCAGCCTGATCTATCAGTTCTGGATCCACACCGAGCGGATCGGAAAGCTCTGGCGGCCAATTGAATTCATCTTCAATACGCCTTCGCACCACCGAGTGCACCACGGTATGGACCGGTTGTACCTGGACAAGAACTACGGCGGAATCCTCATCATCTGGGATCGGCTGTTCGGCACCTTTCAACCCGAGGTGTTCCGTCCCCACTACGGGCTGACCAAACCGGTGGACACCTTCAACATCTGGCGGTTGCAGACCCGCGAGTACGCCGCGATCGGTCGGGACGTGCGGACCGCGGCAGGGCTGCGGGCGAAACTCGGCTACATCTTCGGCCCGCCGGGATGGGAGCCCGCCACCGCGGCGATGCCCGGGACCGGGACGGCGGCGCATGCCGGGCCGTAATGTGCGCCGTGTGCAGACTGTCTTCGACGCCCCCGTCGACCCGGCGCTGGTGGATCGCGCGCTGGCCGCAAGCTCGCCCGGTTCGATGTGGCTCGACTTCGCGCGTCCGCAGTTCCCGACTCCGTCCGGACCGGTCACGTGCGACCTGCTGATCATCGGCGGTGGCTACACGGGCTTGTGGAGTGCGCTGCACGCCGCCCGCCGCCATCCCGACCGCCGCATCGTGATCATCGAGGCCGACCGCATCGGCTGGGCCGCGTCCGGACGTAACGGCGGGTTCGTCGACGCCAGCCTGACCCATGGCTTCGAGAACGGAAAGTCGCGCTGGCCCAACGAGATCGGCACGCTCGAGGCGATGGGGGTGGAGAACCTCGACGGCATGCAGGACGAGATCGCCGAGCTGCAACTCGACGTCGAGTGGGAACGTACCGGCATGCTCGCGGTGGCCACCGAGCCGCATCAGGTCGATTGGCTCGCCGAGGCCGCCGCCGACGGTCAGGGCCAGTTCCTGGATCAGTCCGCGGTCCGAGACGAGGTGCACTCACCCACCTACCGGGCCGGTCTGTTCAGTCCCGACACGTGTGCGATCGTCAACCCCGCCAAGTTGGCCCTGGAATTGGCCCGGGCGTGCCGGGACGCCGGGGTCGAAGTGTTCGAGCACGTCACCGCGACCCGGATCGACTCGGGCGGCGCCGCGCTGCGGGTGCACACCGATGGTCCCGCGATCACCTGCCGGCAGGTGGTGCTGGCCACCAACGTGTTCCCGAGTCTGCTGCGACGCAACCGGCTCTACACGGTGCCGGTCTATGACTACGTGCTTGCCACCGAACCGCTCACCGACGCTCAGCTGCAGCGGATCGGCTGGCGGGGCAGGCAGGGAATCGGCGACAGTGCCAACCAGTTCCACTACTACCGGCTGTCCAAGGACAACCGGATCGTGTGGGGCGGGTACGACGCCGTCTACCACTTCGGCAGGCGGGTGGACGCGGCCTACGAGGACCGCACGCAGAGCTACCGGCGGCTGGCCGCGCACTTCTTCCTCACCTTCCCGCAGCTCGACGACGTCCGGTTCAGCCACCGGTGGGCCGGGGCCATCGACACCAACACCCGGTTCTGTGCGCACTGGGGGCTGGCCCGCGAAGGGCGGGTCGCCTACGTCAACGGCTTTACCGGGCTCGGGGTCGGGGCCGCCCGGTTCGCCGCCGACGTCTGCCTGGATCTGCTCGACGGGACGCCGACGCCCCGCACCCGGCTGGAGATGGTGCGCCGCAAACCGTTGCCGTTTCCGCCTGAGCCGCTGGCCAGCGCCGGGATCCAGGCCACCCGATGGTCGCTGGATCGCGCCGACCATTCCGCGGGCAGACGCAACCTGCTGCTACGCGCGCTCGACGCCGCCGGACTCGGATTCGATTCCTGAGCGTTGTGTAACGCCCCGTTATGGGACTGCGATGACCTGGTTACACCATCATCAGCGGTAGGTCGGAGGGGCTGTGACTGTTCGGTCGTCATCACGAGTGTTTCAGCTGCTGCTCGCCGCCCTCGTGCCGGCGTTCATCCTCGCCGTCGCGGCGCCTGCGCAGGCCCAGCCGGGTGTTCTGGTCTTCCCCGGCATGGAGATCCACCAGGACACCGTGCTGTGCACGCTCGGCTACGTCGACCCCCAGACGCGCATCGGGTACACCGCCGGCCACTGCCGGGCCTCGGGCACCGTCGCCGACAAGTTCGGCACCGTGATCGGCACCCAGGGCAGCTTTCGCGACAACACTCCCAACGGGATGACCATCGACACCAACCATCAGATCACCGACTGGCAGGTCATCCACCTGTCTCCGAGTGTGGCGGTCAACAACGTGCTGCCCGGGGGGAAGGTTCTGGTGACCGACCCCGCCGTGCTGCCGGTGCGCGGGATGCCCGTGTGCCACTTCGGCGTCGTCACCGGCGAGAGCTGCGGAACCATCGAGTCGGTGAACAACGGGTGGTTCACGATGGCCAACGGCGTGGTGAGCCGCAAGGGCGACTCCGGCGGGCCGGTGTACACCCCGACCCCGGACGGCCGCACGGTGCTCATCGGTCTGTTCAACAGCACGTGGGGGTCGTTGCCCGCCGCGGTCTCCTGGGCGGTCGCCAGCCAGCAGGCCGAGGCGGACACCATCTCGGCCGCGTCTGCGGTGGCACCGCAGCCCACCCTGCCCTGACCCGACTCAGCGGACCTCGAAGACCGGGATGGTCGGGGCCACCTCCTGCATCCGGTGCACGCTCGATCGTGGCGTCAATCCGCCGATGTGGCCCTTGACCTGCCAGTACCACCGATCCAGATAGCGCTTGAGCAGCTCGGGCTTGGCGTCATCGGCAACCTCGACGACGGCGTGGGTGCGTGCTCGCCCCCGTGCCCCGATCTCGACCTCGCCGGCCGCGCGGGCGTTACGCGCCCACTGGGTGTCACCGCGCGGCGAGATCAGATACCGGCGTCCGTCCACGGTGAGCACGTTCACCACCACCGCGCGCGGCAGGCCGGTGGTCCTGCCGCGCACCCGCACCGCGGTGCTGCCCGCGATGCTGAATCCCAGCTCGGCGAGTCGCCGGATCAGATCGTTGAAAATTCGTGCCCCGACGCCGGGGACGTCATAGCGCGCGGACATTCGCCCTCCTCCACAGGTTCTTCGAGCAAGAAAGAGAGCAGCGCTCTCATTCGCCATGATGACGCCGCGAGCCGGGAAATTCAAGAGCAGTGATCTCGGTTGTGCCACACTGGGCCCGTGGGAAAGCGGCAGCAGACCAGGGAGCGCATCGAGCGGCAGATCATCGAGCTGGGACGCGCACACCTGGCCACCGACGGGGCCGCCGGCCTGTCGTTGCGCGCCATCGCCCGCGACCTCGGAATGGTCTCGTCGGCGGTGTACCGCTATGTCGCCAACCGTGATGAACTGCTCACCCTGCTGCTCGTCGACGGCTACACCGAGCTCGCGGACGCGGTGGAGAAGGCCCGCGACGCGGCCCCGGCTCGATGGCGGGACCGGCTGGCTGCCATCGCCCGCGCCGCGCGAGCCTGGGCGGTCCAGCAGCCCACCGGATGGGCGCTGCTCTACGGCAGCCCGGTCCCCGGCTATCAGGCGCCCCGGGACCGCACCGTGGGGCCGGGCACCCGGGTCGTCGGGGCGCTGCTGGCCGTCGTCGCCGAGGGCATAGCCTCCGGAGACATCGCACCGACATCGAAAATCACTGTCCCACAACAACTCAGCCAGGACTTCGACGGTGTGCGCGCCGAGTTCGACTTCGCCGCCGATGACGACCTGGTGGCCCGGTGCCTGACGCTGTGGGCTGCGCTGATCGGGGCGATCAGTCTGGAGGTCTTCGGTCAGTACGGGCCCGACACCTTCGCCGAGCCCGCGGCCGTTTTCGACGCGCAGCTCGAAATGTTGACCGAATGCCTGGTGCACGGCCCGCAGCCACCGCGTCAGCAGCAGAATTAGAACACGTTCTAGCCTCGGTGGGCGGCGGGCGATATTCTCAAGGCGATGCTTGACCAGACACCTGTCCAGATTGCCTGGGTCACCGATGACCTGACCGCCACCGAGGCGGCGGTCACGGCGCTGCTAGGAGCCAAGACGTGGGTGCGGATGCCCGGCGTGCACTTCGGCCCGCAAACCTGCACCTACCGGGGCCGGCCGGCCGACCACGTCGCGGACATCTCGCTCAGCTATGCCGGCGACACCCAGCTTGAGCTGATCGCGCCGGTCAGGGGGACCAGCATCTACACCGAATTCCTCGACCGCTGCGGGCCGGGGCTGCACCACGTGTGCCGCGCCTTGCCGTCCGATGCGTTCGACGCCGCGGTGCGGCAGGCCGACATCGTCATGGCCGGCACCATGCCCGGCGGCATGCGGTTCGCCTACGCCTCTGCCGCGGACGCCGGCGTGCCGTTCATCGAATTCGCCGACATTCCAACGGAAATCCAGGCGTTCTTCGATCACATCAAACAGGAGCAGAAGTGAGCATGCAGCACATCCCGGAGACGGTGAATCTCGGCGACGTCACGTCCTGGTCCGACGAGGCCGACGTGGTGGTGATCGGGTTCGGCATCGCAGGAGGCTGCGCCGCAGTCAGCGCCGCAGCGTCGGGTGCCCGGGTGCTGGTTCTGGAGAAGGCCGCAGCCGCCGGCGGCACCACGTCGATGGCCGGCGGGCACTTCTACCTCGGCGGCGGCACCGCGGTACAGCAGGCCACCGGCCACGAGGACTCCGCCGAGGAGATGTACAAGTACCTGGTGTCGCAGTCCCGCGACCCGCACCACGACAAGATCCGCGCCTACTGCGAGGGAAGCGTCGAGCACTTCAACTGGCTTGAGGCGCTGGGCTTTCAGTTCGAACGCAGCTACTACCCGGGCAAGGTGGTCGTCCCCCCGGGCACCGAGGGGCTGTCCTACACGGGCAACGAGAAAGTGTGGCCGTTCTGCGAGCAGGCCACGCCCGCCCCCCGTGGACATTCGGTGCCGGTCCCCGGCGAACTGGGCGGCGCCGCGATGGTGATCGACCTGCTGCTCAAACGCGCCGCCGAGCTGGGGGTCCAGATTCGCTACGAAACCGGGGCGACCGCGCTCGTGGTCGACGACGACGGCGCCGTCGCCGGGGTGCGGTGGAAACACTTCACCCACACCGGTGAGGTGAAGGCGACGTCGGTGATCATCGCCGCCGGCGGTTTCGCGATGAACGCCGACATGGTCGCCGAGTACACCCCCGCACTCGGTCAGGAACGCAAAACCAAGCACCACGGCACCGTCGCGCCCTACATCCTGGGCAATCCCAACGACGACGGGCTGGGTATCGGCCTCGGGGTCTCCGCCGGCGGCGTCGCCGCCAATCTGGACCAGCTGTTCATCACCGCGGCCGCCTATCCGCCCGAGATACTGCTGACCGGTGTCATCGTCAACTCCGAGGGCAACCGGTTCGTCGCCGAGGACTCCTACCACGCTCGCACCTCGGCCTTCGTGCTCGAACAACCCGATCAGACCGCGTATCTGGTGGTCGACGAGGACCACATGCAGATGCCGGAGATGCCGTTGATCAAGTTCGTCGACGGCTACGAGACGATCGCGGAAATGGAGTCCGCACTGGGGATCCCGGAAGGCAACCTTGCCGCGACGCTGGAGCGCTACAACCGCAACGCCGCCGCCGGTGTCGACCCGGACTTCCACAAACAGCCCGAATACCTTGCCGCGCAGGACAAGGGGCCCTGGGCGGTGTTCGACCTGTCCTTGGGCCGGGCGATGTACTCCGGTTTCACCATGGGCGGGCTGGAGGTGTCCATCGACGGGGAGGTGCTGCGCGAGGACGGAAGCGCGGTTCCCGGGTTATATGCCGCGGGCGCGTGCGCGTGCAACATCGCCCAGGACGGCAAGGGCTACGCCAGCGGCACGCAGCTGGGCGAAGGCTCGTTCTTCGGGAGAAGAGCCGGAGAACACGCCGGGCGGCGGGCGGGAGAAAGCACAGCGCGGCGGGCGGGAGAAAGCACAGCGCGGCGAGCGGGAGAAAGCACAGCGCGGTAGGCGGGAGAAAACACAGCGCGGCGTTAGCCGCTGCGCGCCTCGATTGGGCCGACCTCCCAGCGGCCGTCCCCGAGCAGCTTGAGTTCTCGGGTGTGGTGCTGGGCGACGGTGCTCCGGTGGCTGACGCTGACCACGATGGTGTCCGGCAGTTCGCTGCGGATCAGCCGGTAGAGCATCAGCTCCAGGCCCTCGTCCAACGCCGAGGTCGACTCGTCGAGGAACACCGCGTCAGGTTTGGTCAACAGGATCCGGGCGAACGCGACCCGCTGCTGCTCGCCGGGGGAGAGCACCTTGGCCCAGTCCTGCTCCTCGTCGAGACGGTCGGCCAGATGCGGTAGCGCCACCTTGTTCAACGCGTCCCGCAGCGTCTCGTCGGCGAGGGAGCCGGTCTCGTTGGGATAGGACACCACCGTCCGCAGGTTTCCCAAAGGCACGTAGGGCATCTGGGACAGGAACATGGTGTGGTTGCCGGTGGTCGGGTACCGGACCGTCCCCGTGGCGTACGGCCATAGCTGTCCGAGGCTGCGCAGCAGGGTGGTCTTTCCGCTGCCCGAGGCTCCGGTGATCATCAACGCGTCACCACGCTCGAGGTGCACATTCAACGGCTCCAGCAGTAGCCGGCCGTCGGGGGTGTGGACCTCGATGTCGTCGAGTTCCACCCGGCCGTCGGGGCAGTCCTGCGTGTCCACCGAGGGCAGCGCGCGCCCCTCTTCGTTGGCCACCACGAGTCCGTGCAGACGGATGATGGCCGCCCGGTATCCGGCGAAATCGTCGTAGGCGTTTCGGAAGAACGACAGTCCCGACAGGATGGAACGAAACGCGCTGGCCGTCTGGGAGAGCTGACCGAGGGTGATCTCACCGTTGTAGAAGCGGGAGAACTGCACGACGTAGGGGATGAGCTCCTGGGCCTGGGTGATCGACAGGTTCCAGCCCAGGAATCCGGCCATCCGGTTGACGTATCTCTTGTAGTTGGCCACGACCGGTGCGAACAGCTTGCGCAGTCCGGCGCGTTCGGCCGCCTCGCCGCAGTAGAACGCCACCGCCTCGGCCGCGTCACGCAAGCGCACCAACGCATATCGGAACGCCGCGTTGAACTTCTCGTTGCGGAAGGCCAACGTGATGATGGGGCGGCCGATCCAGAACGCGACGACGGTGGCGAACAGGATGTACACGATGCCGATCCAGAACATCGCCTTGGGCAGTTCGACGCCGATGAACGGCAGCATCACCGGCCCGGACAGGTTCCACAGGATCGCGGTGAACGAGATCATCGCTGCGATCGATGAGATCGCGCCGAACAGCAGCGTGGTCCCCGAGGTGTTGTTCGGCCGGTTGGGCAGCGGACCGACACCGGCGGTGAAGATGTCGATGTCCATCTGGATGCGCTGGTCGGGGTTGTCGATGGTGTCGTCGATGAACCGCGACCGGTAGTAGGCCTTACCGTCGAGCCAGTCGCCGGTCAGTTGGTCGGTGAGCCAGGCACGCCACCGCAGCATGAACCGCTGGGTGAGCATCAGGTCGATCATGATCGACACCACGTTGATGACCGCCAGCACCGAGAAGACGAACATGGACAGCCAGAAGCCGTCCCGCCCCGAGGCCCGGACGGTGTCGTCGCCGGCACCGACACCCGACGCGATCACCTGGAAGCTGGTCATCATGTCGTTGCCCTGGAAGCTGAACAGCACCGACAGACGCACACTGGCGATGACCAGCAGCAGGATGACGGCCAGCCACAGCCACACCACGACGCTCTCCGGGCCGGTGAAATAGCCTCGGGTGACCCGCCAGAACTGTCGGCCCCACGTCGTGAACCGGACAATCAGCGTGAGGACCACCATGGTGGCCACCGCGGCGTACGCCCACCCCTGGGCGATCCACCACAGCGAGGTCCACAGCTCATTTCCCCAGTCCAGCGTCGGGGTGAACAATTCCATGCGGAGCAAAGTACCGTGACAACCTGTCCGCGCGGTGTTGGAGGCCTATCCGGGCTGTGCGAGTCGTTCCAGCCGCCACCGGCCGTCCCCGACGAGCTCGAGGTGGCTGTCGTGGAAGGGTGCCACCGAGCTGCGGTGGCTGACGCTGACGACGATGGTGTCCGGCAGTTCGGTACGCAACAAGCGATACAGCATCTGCTCCAGGCCCTCATCCATCGCCGAGGTCGACTCGTCGAGGAACACCGTCGCCGGCCGAGCCAACAGGATGCGCGCGAACGCGATGCGCTGCTGCTCACCGACCGAGAGCTCCTTCGCCCAGTCCCGGACGTCGTTGAGCCGGATGATCAGATTCGACAGCGCGACGTCGAGCAGCACCCGCTGGATCGCGGCGTCGTCGTAGCTGCCCGACGGCTGCGGATAGGACACCACGGTGCGCAGGTCGCCGACCGGCAGGTACGGCAGTTGCGGGACGAACATGGCCTCGTCGCGACCGTCCGGCAGCCGCACCCGTCCCGACGCGTACGGCCACATCCCGGCCAGACTCTGCACCAGGACCGTCTTGCCGATGCCCGACGGGCCCGTGATCACCAGCGCCTCACCGGTTTCCATCTGCAGATCCAGGGTGCGCACCAGCGGTGTGCCGTCCGGTTTGCGCACCTCGACACCTTCGACCGTGAACACTCCGTTGTCGGAGTGTGCGGTGCTGACGGACGTGAATGTGCCGGCGCGGGTGTTCTGATCGGCCAGCCCGTCGAGGCGGATGATGACCGCTCGGTAGCTGGCGAACTGGTCGTAGGCGTTGCGGAAGAAGGACAGCGAATCGTGGATGGCGCCGAAGGCATTGGAGGACTGCCACACGTCGCCGAAGGTGATCCGCTGGGCGAACAGGCCCTGCGCCTGCACCAGCCACGGCAACGGGTTGATGGTCTGGCTCACCGAGACGTTCCAGCCGAAGTACAGCATCATCCGGTGCAGCCAGCCGCGGTAGTTGTCCATCACCGCGTCGAGCCGGCCCTTAAGCACCGAGCGTTCCGCCGGTTCACCCCGGTACAGGCCGATGGCGGCACCGGCGTCGCGCACCCGCACCAGGGCGTACCGGAAACCGGCGTTTCGTAGCTCGTTGAGGTAGCTGAGCCGGATCAGTGGTCGGCCGATGACGAACGCCACGACGGTGGCGACCAGAACATAGACCACGACGATCCAGAACAGCGCGCGCGGCAGTGTCAGACCGCCGACGCTGACAGGCTCGGAGAGCCGCCACAGGATGGGGCCGAACGACAGCACCGACAACACCGCCTCCACGGCGCCGAACAGCAAGGTGTTGCTGGAGTTGTAGATCGGATTGTTGGTGTTGCCCCCGACGCCGGCGGTGAACACGTCGACGTCCTGCTGGATGCGCTGGTCCGGGTTGTCGATGGGCCGACCCGCGAACTGGGCGCGATAGTAGGCGAGGTCACCGAGCCAGTCGTCGATGAAGCGGCGGCTCAGCCACACCCGCCACCGCATGACGAACCGCTGGGTCAGGTACATGTCGGCGAGCAGTCGAACCACGAAACAGACGGCCAGCACCGCGAAGACGCGCATGGACGCCCAGAAACCGGCCACCCCGCTGGACATCCCGCCCTGGAAGGCCACCTGCAACGAGGTGAACAGGTCGTTGACGTAGTAGGTCAGCAGCACGTTGATGCGGACCGACACGATCACCGACAGCAGCAGCAGCGCCACCAGCAGCCACACCACCGCGCTGCGCCGACCGACGAAGTAACCGCCGGTGACACGCCAGAACTGGCGTCCCCACTCGGTGAAGCGGCCCAGGACGGCCAGGACGATCAGCAGGCACAGCGCGGTCAGCACGAACGTGGTGGCGATCCACGCCAGCGAATGGAAGAACTCGCGGCCCCAGTCGAGGGTCGGCTGGAACGTCTGGCTGTCCACGGTGTCCACCGCCGGGCGACCTCCCCTCCGTACCCTGCCCATCCGTACCCTGCGCACCCGTTCCGGGCTGCGGCGAAGCTACCGCAGGTTGTGGCGGCGCGGGGCGAACCCGGTCGGGGGCGGGTCCGATTATGGTTGCCGGGCCGCGAACCCGGGCGCGTACCGTGATCGTGTGGCACGCACCTCCTCCAAGACGGACTCGGCGAAGACGGGCCGGTTTTCCGGCCGATTCTGGAAACTGCTCGGCGCGAGCACCGACAAGGATCAGGCCCGCTCCATGGGCCAGGTACGCAACGCCGCCGAGTTCGACGCCAAGGCCGCCGAGCTCGACGATGACCAGCTGCGCAAAGCGGCCAGACTGCTCGAGCTCGACGATCTCGCCGACTCGGCCGACATCGCGCAGTTCCTGGCGATCGCGCGCGAGGCGGCCGAACGGACCACCGGGCTGCGCCCGTTCGACGTTCAGCTGCTGGGCGCGCTGCGGATGCTGGCCGGCGACGTCGTCGAGATGGCCACCGGCGAGGGCAAGACACTGTCCGGCGCCATCGCCGCGGCGGGATACGCGCTGGCCGGGCGCAGCGTGCACGTCATCACGATCAACGACTATCTGGCCCGCCGCGACGCCGAGTGGATGGGTCCCCTGATCGAGGCGATGGGTCTGAGCATCGGCTGGATCACCGCCGATTCCACCGCGGAGCAGCGGCGGGCGGCCTATCGGTGCGACATCACCTACGCGTCGGTCAACGAGGTCGGCTTCGACGTGCTGCGCGATCAGCTCGTCACCGATGTCGAGGACCTGGTCTCGCCGAACCCGGATGTGGCGCTGATCGACGAGGCCGACTCGGTGCTCGTCGACGAGGCGCTGGTCCCGCTGGTGCTCGCGGGCACCAGCCACCGCGAGACCCCGCGCGTGGAGCTCATCCGGATGGTCGGCGAACTCGACGAGAACGCCGACTACGCGACGGACAACGACAGCCGCAACGTGCACCTGACCGAGGCCGGCGCCCGCAAACTCGAAGCGGCGCTCGGCGGCATCGACCTGTACTCCGAGGAGCATGTCGCCACCACGCTGACCGAGGTCAACGTCGCCCTGCACGCCCACGTTCTGCTGCAGCGCGACGTGCACTACATCGTGCGCGATGACGCGGTGCACCTGATCAACTCCTCACGCGGCCGGATCGCGACGCTGCAGCGCTGGCCCGACGGGCTGCAGGCGGCGGTGGAGGCCAAGGAGGGCATCGCGACCACCGAGACCGGCGAGGTGCTCGACACGATCACGGTGCAGGCGCTGATCAACCGGTATCCGCGGGTGTGCGGAATGACCGGGACCGCGCTGGCGGCCGGTGAGCAGCTGCGGCAGTTCTACAAGCTCGGGGTCTCGCCGATCCCGCCGAACAAACCCAACATCCGGGAGGACGAGACCGACCGGGTGTACGTCACCGTCGCCGCCAAGAACGCCGCCGTCGTCGAGCACATCGCCGAGATCCACGCGACCGGGCAACCGGTGTTGGTGGGCACCCGCGACGTCGCCGAGTCGGAGGAGATCCACGAGCGGCTGATCAAGGCCGGGGTGCCGGCGGCGGTACTCAACGCCAAGAACGACGCCGAGGAGGCCGCCGTGATCGCCGAGGCCGGCAAGCTCGGCGCGGTCACGGTGTCCACCCAGATGGCCGGCCGTGGTACCGACATCCGGCTGGGCGGCTCCGACGAGTCCACCCACGACCAGGTGGCCGAGCTGGGCGGGTTGCACGTCATCGGCACCGGGCGCCACCACACCGAACGGCTGGACAACCAGCTGCGCGGACGTGCCGGGCGCCAGGGTGACCCGGGCACCTCGGTGTTCTTCTCCAGCTGGGAAGACGACCTGGTGGTATCGCACCTGGAGGACAACAAGCTGCCGCTGGACTGCGACGAGAACGGCCGGGTGCTCAGCCCGAAGGCCGCGACCCTGCTCGAACACGCCCAGCGCGTCGCCGAGGGCAGACTGCTCGACGTGCACGCCAACACCTGGCGCTACAACCAGCTGATCGCCCAGCAGCGCGCGATCCTGGTGGAGCGCCGGGATACCCTGCTGCGCACCGCTACCGCGCGCGAGGAGCTGGCCGAGCTGTCGCCGCAGCGGTATGCCGAGGTCAGCGAGCGGTTGGGGGAGGACGCCGAGCCGAAGCTGGAGAAGATCTGTCGGCTCATCATGCTGTACCACCTCGACCGGGGGTGGGCCGATCACCTCGCCTTCCTGGCCGACATTCGGGAGAGCATCCACCTGCGGGCCCTGGGCAGGCAGAACCCCCTCGACGAGTTCCACCGAATGGCCGTCGACGCCTTCGCCTCGCTGGCCGCCGACGCCATCGAGGCCGCGCAGCAGACCTTCGACACCGCACCGTCGATCGAGGACGAGCCGGGCGTTGACCTGTCGAAGCTGGCCCGGCCCACCTCGACCTGGACGTACATGGTGCACGACAATCCGTTGGCCGACGACAGCCTCTCGGCACTGAGCCTGCCCGGGGTGTTCCGCTAGGTTTAGGCCCATGGACCACGCTGCCATGCGTGACCGGGTGTTCACGGTGCCCAATGCGCTGTCGGTGATCCGGCTGGTATTGGTCCCCGTCTTCCTGTGGCTGCTGTTGGTCGCCGACGCGTCCGCCTGGGCCGTCGGGGTGCTGATGTTCAGCGGGCTGTCGGACTGGGCGGACGGCAAGATCGCCCGACTGTTCGACAACCAGTCCTCGCGGCTCGGGGAACTGCTGGATCCCTTGGTCGACCGGATCTACATGATCGTCGTCCCGATCTCGATGGCTGCCGCCGGCGTGGTGCCGTGGTGGGTGGTGGCGCTGCTGCTGGGTCGCGACGTGGTGCTCGCAGGCACCCTGCCGTTGTTGCGCAGCCGAGGGTTGTCGGCGCTGCCGGTCACCTATATCGGCAAGGCTGCCACGTTCGCACTGATGTCCGGGCTGCCGCTGGTGCTGCTCGGCCAGTTCGACGCGCAGTGGAGCCGGGTCGTGCTGGCGGTCGGGTGGGGCTTCCTGATCTGGGGGCTGGCGATGTATCTGTGGTCGGCGGTGCTGTACCTGATCCAGGTGGTGATGGTGCTGCGGGTGATGCCGAGACGGACATGAGCGCGCTGGGGGGATATGACTCGGCGGGACGCGATGCCGACCGGGCCGGGGCCCCGACCCGCATCCCGGTGCCGTCCCTGCTCAGATCGCTGCTCACCGAACACCTCGACCCCGGCTACCGGGCCGCCGCCCAGACCGGGAAGCCACGCGGCCGCCGGGCCGATACCCTCTGGCAGATCCTGGCCGCGGTACTGGTCGCCGGCGTCTTCGCTGCGGCCTGGGCCCAGGCCCGCGACACCGCTCCCGGGGTGCGGGAATCCCAGCAGGTGCTGGTCGGCAGCGTGCGCTCGGCCGAAGCGGCCACCGACGACGCCGCCGGCCGCCGCGATGGGCTCGCCACCGCAGTCGACGCCGCCCGACGCGCCCGACTCGAGGGTGATGCCATCGGCCGGCGGCTGCTGTCCGAACTCGACGTGGCCGATTTCGCCGCCGCCGCCACCCCGGTGATCGGCCCGGGTCTGTCCGTGACGGTCACCGACCCGGGCATGTCGCGCAATCTCACCGACGTCTCCAAGGAGCGGGTGCAGGGCAGCAGGCAGGTGATCCTGGACCGTGACCTGCAGCTGGTCGTGAACTCGCTGTGGGTCAGCGGCGCCGAGGCGATCTCGGTGGGCGGCGTGCGGATCGGCCCCAACGTCACGATCCGGCAGGCCGGCGGCGGCATCCTGGTCGACAACCAGCCGGTGTCCAGTCCGTATGTCATCCTCGCGGTGGGACCGCCGCGCGCAATGCAGGACAGCTTCGACCGCAGCACGGGTCTGCAGCGGTTACGGCTGCTGGAGGCGTCCTACGGTGTGGTCGTGACCGTCGAGGGCGGAGACGCACTGGTGCTGCCCGCCGGATCGGTCCGCGACATCAACTTCGCCGAGGGGATGGGGGCTTAAGTGATCGGGATCATCGCGCTCGTCATCGGCATCGTGCTCGGCGTGGTGTTCCACCCCGATGTCCCCGACGTCATCGCGCCCTACCTGCCGATCGCGGTGGTGGCCGCGCTCGACGCGGTGTTCGGTGGCCTGCGTGCCTACCTGGAGGGCATCTTCGACTCCAAGGTCTTCGTGGTGTCGTTCGTGTTCAACGTGCTGGTGGCGGCGCTGATCGTCTACGTCGGCGACCAACTCGGGGTCGGCACCCAGCTGTCGACGGCGATCATCGTCGTGCTCGGCATCCGGATCTTCGGCAACGCCGCGGCGCTGCGACGCCAGCTGCTCGGAGCCTGACATGAGCGAGCACGGCCGCCACGAACTTCCGCCCGATGACGCCGCCGGGGGCGATGGGGCCGGCCGGTCACAGAAGGTGTTCGGAGTCCTTGCCGTCGTGCTGTGCCTGCTGCTCGGCGTGGCGATCGCCACCCAGGTACGCCAGACCGAGTCCGGCGATTCGCTGGAGACGGCGCGACCGGCGGATCTGCTGGTGCTGCTGGACTCGCTGCAACAGCGGGAGGCCGCGCTGAACACCGAGGTGGCCGATCTGCAGCGGACGCTCAACCAGCTACAGGCCTCGGGCAGCAGCGACCAGGCGGCCATCGAGAACGCCCAGGCCCGGCTGGCGGCGCTGTCCATCCTGATCGGGACCGTGGCCGCGACGGGCCCCGGCGTGACGCTCACCATCACCGACCCGGCCCGCGGAGTGGCCGCCGAGACCATGCTCGACGTCATCAACGAGCTACGCGCCGCGGGTGCCGAGGCGATGGAGATCCGGGGCGTGCACGACGGCGTTCAGGTCGCGGTGCGCGTCGGCGTGGACACCTGGATCGTCGGCAGTCCCGGAACCCTGGTCGTGGATTCCACCAGCGTCGGTCCGGTGTATTCGGTTCTCGCGATTGGGGATCCGCCCACGCTGGCCGCCGCCATGAACATCCCGGGCGGGGCGATGGACAGCATCGAGCGCGTTGGCGGCGCCATGGTGGTACAACAGTCCGACCGGGTGGACGTGACCGCCTTGCGGCAACCGAAACCCCGCCAATACGCTCAGCCCGTCAAATGACCTTCACCTCAAGGAGCGCCGTGAGCGAGATTCCCGCCGACCTGTCCTACACCGCCGAACACGAGTGGGTGCAGCGGACCGGGGACGACACGGTGCGCGTCGGCATCACCGACTACGCGCAGTCCGCACTGGGGGACGTGGTGTTCGTCCAGCTCCCCGACGTCGGCGCCGAGGTGACGGCGGGGGAGTCCTTCGGCGAGGTCGAGTCGACCAAATCGGTGTCGGACCTCTACGCCCCGTTGACCGCGAAAGTGATTGCGGTCAACGGCGATCTGGACAGCGATCCGCAGCTGGTCAACTCCGACCCGTACGGTGCCGGCTGGCTGGTGGAATTGCAGGCCGAATCCGGTGCGCTGCAGGGCAGCCTCGCCGATCTGCTCGACGCTGACGGCTACCGCGCCCACGCGGCGGACTGAGGTGTTGTTAGGGTCATCGGGACAGACCGGGACGCGACGGGCGTTTCCGGCAGTGGTTTACACAACGGTTTACACAACGCGGTCGTATGCGCGGTACGGTCGACACCAGCGGCGCGTCGGCTGGAGGTCCGGCCGGTTATCGCCACAGCAGCCAGTGAGGAGCAGCGGGTGACGGACAAGGACTTCAATTCCGGGGCCGACTCTGACGAAGTCACCGTGGAGACGACATCGGTGTTTCGCGCCGATTTCCTCAACGAGCTCGACGCACCGCCCGCCGCAGGCGGCGACAGCGCGGTGTCGGGGGTGGAAGGCCTGCCGGTGGGGTCGGCGTTGCTGGTCGTCAAGCGCGGCCCGAACGCCGGGTCCCGGTTCCTGCTCGACCAGCCCACCACCTCGGCGGGCCGTCACCCTGACAGCGACATCTTCCTCGACGACGTCACCGTCAGCCGCCGCCACGCGGAGTTCCGTCTGGAGAACGGCGAGTTCCAGGTCGTCGACGTCGGCAGCCTCAACGGCACCTACGTCAACCGCGAACCGGTCGATTCCGCGGTGCTGGCCAACGGCGACGAGGTGCAGATCGGCAAGTTCCGGCTGGTGTTTCTCACCGGCCCGAAGGGTGCCGACGACAGCGCTTCCGATTGAGTGACGCCGACCGGTAACCACCGATGACCCAACCCGACACCTCAGCACTGCGCGGGATGTCGATCGGGGTTGTCCTGGATCTGCTACGGGCTGACTTCCCCGACGTCACGATCTCCAAGATCCGGTTCCTGGAGGCCGAGGGGTTGGTCACCCCGGAGCGGACCGCGTCCGGCTACCGGCGTTTCACCGCCTACGACTGTGCCCGCCTGCGCTTCATCCTGACCGCGCAGCGCGACCACTATCTGCCCCTGAAGGTGATCAAGGCTCAACTCGACGCGATGCCCGACGGGGAGCTGCCGGAGTCCGGATCTTCGTACGCGACACCGCGTCTGGTGTCGGTGGGCGGTCCGGTCGCCGGCGAGCCGGGGCAGGCGGGTCCGGCGCAGGGCTCGCCCGGCTCCGCCCAGGTGCGATTGCGCCGGGAGGACCTGCTGGACCGTTCCGGAGTGGGCGAGGAGTTGCTGGCGGCCCTGGTCAAGGCCGGGATCATCACGACCGGGCCGGGTGGATTCTTCGACGAGCATTCCGTCGTGATCGCCCAGTGTGCCCGCGCGCTGGCCGACTACGGAGTGGAGCCGCGGCACCTGCGGGCATTCCGCTCGGCCGCCGACCGGCAGTCCGACCTGATCGCCCAGATCGCCGGCCCGGTGGTCAAGGGCGGCAAGGCCGGAGCGCGCGACCGTGCCGACGATCTGGCCCGCGAGGTGGCCGCGCTGGCGATCACCTTGCACACGTCACTGATCAAGTCCGCGGTACGCGACGTTCTGGATCGCTGAGGACTAGACTCGGCAGGACGGGTTCGTCGGCGTGCGGAGGGTAGGCACACATGGGTGAGGTTCGTGTGATCGGCATTCGCGTGGAACCGCCGCAGAACCAGCCTGTCCTGTTGCTGCGGGAGTCCGACGGTGACCGCTATCTACCGATCTGGATCGGCCAGTCCGAGGCCGCCGCGATCGCCTACGAGCAGCAGGGCGTCGAGCCGTTGCGGCCCATGACCCATGACCTGTTCCGGGATGTCATTGCCGCACTTGGGCATTCGCTCAAAGAGGTGCGGATCGTCGACCTTCAGGAAGGTACCTTCTACGCGGACCTGATCTTCGACCGCGATATCAAGGTATCGGCGCGGCCGTCGGACTCGGTGGCGATCGCCCTGCGGGTGGGCGTGCCGATCTATGTCGAGGAGGCGGTGCTCGCCGAAGCGGGGCTGCTGATCCCCGACGAAGGCGACGAAGAGGCCTCCGGCACGGTGCGCGAGGACGAGGTCGAGAAGTTCAAGGAGTTCCTCGACAGCGTCTCTCCGGACGACTTCAAGGCCAGCTGAGCGCCGCCCGATCGCCGGATCCGCGCACTGTGCGACTTGGTCACGGATGCGTCTCGTCGAGTTCGACACGCGGGCCGGGTTTTCTGCAAGCCGGAATCGGGCAGCCATACTTGGTGCCGACGGGCAGTCACGGCACGCCCTCAAGCGTATGCTCGAACGAGGTTCGGGCAGGGTGTAATCAGGGGTTGGCTGCGCCCACGCAGGTCAGAGTTCGATCGGCGAGAGGATTCGACAAGTGGGAGACACGCCACGCCAGGAACAGCTGGACCTGGGCACCGGCTCCCCGCAGGCGGACGCCCCCTCCCGGGTGAGCACCGAACCCGTGCAGGCCGGTCTGTTTCCCGACGATTCGGTGCCCGACGAACTGGTCGGATACCGCGGGCCGAGCGCCTGTCAGATCGCCGGCATCACCTACCGTCAGCTCGACTACTGGGCCCGCACATCGCTGGTCGTGCCGTCGATCCGCGGTGCGGCCGGGTCGGGCAGCCAGCGGCTGTACTCCTTCAAGGACATCCTGGTACTCAAGATCGTCAAACGCCTCCTCGACACCGGGATCTCGCTGCACAACATCCGCGTCGCGGTCGACCACCTGCGTCAGCGCGGTGTGCAGGATCTGGCCAACATCACGCTGTTCTCCGACGGCACCACCGTGTACGAGTGCACATCCGCCGAAGAGGTCGTCGATCTGCTGCAGGGCGGTCAGGGTGTCTTCGGCATCGCGGTGTCCGGAGCGATGCGTGAACTCACCGGCGCGATCGCGGATTTCCCGGGCGAGCGCGCCGACGGTGGCGAATCCATCTCGGCTCCGGAGGACGAGCTGGCGTCGCGGCGCAAGCACCGGGACCGGAAGATCGGCTGAGCGAGTAGACTCACCCTCGCATCGCCCTCGCGCGGGAGAGTTCCGTGGTTGCCAGCCACGGACGCCGAAGGAGCAACACCTCTCCGTCAACCTCTCAGGCATCCAGGACCGCGCGAAGCCCCGATGTCTCTGGAAAGTGGTTCGCCGCCCGTGACGGCCGGCGACCCCGCCCATGGGGAAAGGTCTCTCGCTGAGATGGCGGGCGCCGAATCTCTCAGGCAGCCCGGTTCGGGTCGACGACAGAGGGGGAGGAGCCGCTTCTGTACGCGCCCCGGGAGAGTCCGCACGTGTCCGATCAGTCCCGCATCCCGTCCTTCGTCGACCGCCACATCGGCCCCGACGCTCCGGCCGTCGACACGCTGCTGAGCACCATCGGCGTCGAGTCGCTCGACGAGCTGGCGGCCAAGGCGCTGCCCGCCGGGATCCTCGATCCGCTGACCGCGGCCGGTGTCGCGCCCGGACTGGAACACCTACCCCCCGCGGCCAGCGAGGCCCAGGCACTCGCGGAGTTGCGGGCGTTGGCCGATTCGAACACCGTCGCGGTGTCGATGATCGGGCAGGGCTACTACGACACGCTCACCCCGCCGGTGCTGCTGCGTAACATCATGGAGAATCCGGCCTGGTACACCGCTTACACGCCGTACCAGCCCGAGATCAGCCAGGGCAGGCTGGAAGCACTGCTGAACTTCCAGACCATGGTCACCGACCTGACCGGCCTCGAGGTCGCGAATGCCTCGATGCTCGACGAGGGCACCGCCGCCGCGGAGGCGATGACGCTGATGCTGCGCGCGGTGCGTGGCTCCTCCACCAGGCTGGCCGTCGACGTCGACGTGTACGCCCAGACCGCCGCGGTGCTGGCCACCCGTGCCGAGCCGCTCGGCATCGAGATCGTCACCGCCGACCTCCGCCAGGGGCTACCCGAGGGTGAGTTCTTCGGGGTGATCGCGCAGCTGCCCGGCGCTGGTGGAGCCGTCGTGGATTGGTCGGACCTGATCGCCGAGGCACACCGACGTGGCGCGCTGGTCGCTGTCGGGGCGGATCTGCTGGCGTTGACCTTGATCACCCCGCCCGGGGAGATCGGTGCCGACATCGCGTTCGGAAGCACACAGCGGTTCGGTGTGCCGATGGGATTCGGGGGGCCGCACGCCGGCTATCTGGCGGTGCACGCCACGCATGCGCGCCAGCTGCCCGGGCGGCTGGTCGGGGTTTCGGTCGACGCGGATGGTTCGCCGGCCTATCGGCTCGCACTGCAGACCCGTGAGCAGCACATTCGCCGCGACAAGGCCACCAGCAACATCTGCACCGCCCAGGTTCTGCTCGCGGTGATGGCGGCGATGTATGCGAGCTACCACGGCGCGCACGGGCTGACCGCGATCGCGCAGCGGGTACACCGGCACGCCCGCGGTGTGGCCGCCGGGCTGTCGGCCGCCGGCGTCGAGGTGGTGCACACAGCGTTCTTCGACACCGTGCTGGCCCGGGTGCCCGGACGCGCGGCCGAGGTCCGCTCGGCCGCCAAGCAGCGCGGCATCAACGTGTGGGTCGTCGACGACGACCACGTCTCGGTGGCCTGCGACGAGGCGACCACCGATGCGCACGTGCGCGACGTCCTCGCCGCGTTCTCGGCCGCCCCGGCGACCGGGAACTACGACGGGCCGTCCATCGCGACGAGGACCTCGCAGTTCCTCACGCATCCGGCGTTCCACAGGTACCGCACCGAGACCGAGATGATGCGTTACCTGCGCTCGCTGGCCGACAAGGACATCGCGCTGGATCGCAGCATGATCCCCCTCGGTTCCTGCACCATGAAACTGAACGCGGCCGCCGAGATGGAGTCGATCACCTGGCCGGAGTTCGGCCGCCAGCATCCGTTCGCCCCGGCTGCGGACACACCGGGCCTGCGCCGGTTGATCGCCGACCTGCAGTCGTGGCTCACCGGTATCACCGGCTACGACGAGGCCTCGCTGCAGCCCAACGCCGGGTCGCAGGGGGAGTACGCGGGCCTGCTGGCCATCCAGGCCTACCATGCGGCTCGCGGGGACACCGCCCGCACGGTCTGTCTGATCCCGTCGAGCGCGCACGGCACGAATGCCGCGTCGGCCGCGATGGTCGGGATGAAGGTCGTGGTGGTCGCCTGCCGGGCGAACGGCGACGTCGATCTCGACGATCTGCGGGCCAAGGTCGCCGACCATGCCGACCGGCTGTCCGCGCTGATGATCACCTACCCGTCCACCCACGGGGTCTACGAACACGACATCGCCGAGATCTGCGCCGCGGTGCACGACGCCGGCGGCCAGGTCTACGTGGACGGCGCCAATCTGAACGCCCTGGTCGGGCTGGCACGGCCGGGCCGGTTCGGCGGTGACGTCAGCCACCTGAACCTGCACAAGACGTTCTGCATCCCGCACGGCGGCGGCGGGCCGGGAGTCGGGCCGGTCGCGGTGCGCGCCCACCTCGCCCCTTTCCTGCCGGGACATCCCCTGGCCGACGAACTCTCCGACGGGCACACCGTGTCGGCGGCCCCATACGGATCCGCCTCGATCCTGCCCATCACCTGGGCATATATCCGCATGATGGGCGCCGAGGGACTGCGGTCGGCGTCGCTGGTGGCCATCGCGTCGGCCAACTACATCGCCCGCCGGCTCGACGAGTACTACCCGGTGCTCTACACCGGTGAGAACGGCATGGTCGCCCACGAGTGCATCCTCGATCTGCGTGCCCTCACCAAGGCGACCGGCGTCACGGTCGACGACGTCGCCAAACGCCTCGCCGATTACGGTTTCCACGCCCCGACCATGAGTTTCCCCGTCGCGGGCACGCTGATGGTCGAGCCGACCGAGAGCGAGTCGCTGGCCGAGATCGACGCCTTCTGCGAGGCGATGATCGCGATCCGCGGCGAGATCGACACGGTGGGTGCCGGGACCTGGCCGGTGGACGACAACCCGTTGCGCGGCGCACCGCACACCGCGGAGTGCCTGCTCGTCGACAACTGGGACCATCCGTACAGCCGTGAACAGGCCGCCTATCCACTGGGCAAGACGTTCCGGCCGAAGGTGTGGCCGCCTGTGCGCCGCATCGACGGCGCCTACGGCGACCGGAACCTGGTGTGCTCGTGCCCGCCGGTGGAGGCGTTCGCCTGACGGGCGATAGGGTGACCGGCATGACAGGAGCCCCTGGGGATGGTTCGGCGGGTCAACCGAAGCTGTTCATCTTTCCGCACGCGGGCGGGTCGGCGCAGTACTACGTACCGTTCGCCAAAACCTTCAGCACCGACATCAAGCGGGTGGCGGTGCAGTATCCCGGGCAGCGCGGCAAGCAGGACTTCGCCTCGTTCACCAGCTTGCCCGCGCTGGCCGACGAGGTCTGCACGATGGTCTCCCCGGACAAGGAAGGTGGCGTTGACGGACCTCCCATCGCTTTTTTCGGGCACAGTATGGGGGGTTTGCTGGCTTTCGAGGTGGCCCGGCGCTTCGAAGAAGCCGGCCGGCCGATCACGGCGCTGTTCGTCTCCGCCGTCGCCGCACCCGGCCGGGTGGGTTACGAGGACATTCCCGACGACGATGACGGTCTGTTGGCAGCGGTGAGCTCCATGACCGGCGCCAAACCGGAGTTCATGGAGAATCCGGAGTTCGCCGCGGCGATCCTGCCGACGCTGCGCGGGCTCAAGGCGATTGCCACCTACACCTGTCCGCCGGAGGTGACGCTGTCGGGTCCGATCCACGCGTTCTACGGTGACGACGACGAGATCGCGACGGCCGACAAGGTCAAGCCGTGGGCTGACCGGACGCGGGGGGACTTCACCTGCCGCGAGTTCCCCGGCCACCACTTCTACCTCAATGACCACCTGGCCGAGATCGTGCCCGACATCGAGCAGAAGATCTGGTCGCGGCTCCGCGAATAGACCGCCCACCTGTGGTGTTGACCACAGCGTGCTTTCCCTGCTGTTCGTCGCTGAAATTCCTGCAGAGCACACGTCTGCCGGGTGGAGCAACGCGCCCGCAGGGGGCACCAAGACCTCGCCGGACCTGCTTCTTACTGAGGAGTCAGATCAGAACTTGACGCGGAGGTGCGATCTGGGCAAATGCCTTACGCACGCGTCAAGCGGATACGAGCATTGCAATCAGTGACGGCGCCCTCGACACCGCGTACCAGGCAGTCGCACAGGCGAGCAACACGAATACCGAGGACTAGGTGGGGTGTTCCGATGACTGGCAAAACCAGGTGACGACCACGAGGGTGGACCGGTACCCGCGGATCCCTGCCGTTCCGGCGAAAACTGGCAGAAACTGTCGACTTCCCTCTGGCAAGCAATTCGTGGTCTAATCCGTGGTCGGAATAGACGACATTATTTACGTGTCAGTGTTAGCCTTCGGGCGAGCGGGGGAATGCGCGGCCACGAGCTGCGAACTGGTTTGCCAACCACGGCAATGAAGCCGGGGCGCAGAAGATAAGTTGAAAGGACGTCGCCATGCCGTTGCTTGAGTCGACCATTCCTGGCTTGCTCGCCGAGCGTGCGCGCCTGCAGCCCGACGAAGTGGCCTACACCTTCATCGACTACGACGTCGACCCCGAGGGCTTCGCCGAGACGCTCACCTGGGCACAGGTCTACCAGAGGGTTCAGATCGTCGCAGAAGAACTGCTGCGCCACGGCACCAAGGGCGACCGCGCGGCGATTCTGGCGCCGCAGGGCCTGGAGTACATCATCGCCTTCTACGGCGCGATGACCGCCGGATTCATCGCCGTGCCGCTTCCGGTGCCCGCCCTGGGACAGCTCGACGAGCGGGTCAACGGCGCACTGCGGGACTGCCAGCCGGTCGCGGTGCTGACCACGTCGGCCGTCGTCGGCGACATCATGACCTACGTCGGCAATCTACCCGGGGGCAATCCGCCCGCGGTGGTGGAGGTCGACGCGCTCGACTTCGATTCGCCACGTACGGTCGAGGTGAACGTCGGTCCGCTGCCCAAGACCGCCTATCTGCAGTACACCTCGGGTTCGACCAGGTCCCCGGCCGGGGTCATCATGACCCACCGGAACGTGATCGCCAATCTCGAGCAGATCTTCACCGACTACATGTCGCACCGTGGTGGTGTGCCGCCGCAGGACACCACGATGGTGTCGTGGTTGCCCTTCTATCACGACATGGGGCTCATCCAGGGTGTCTTCGCGACGCTGCTGTGCCCGCCCGACGGGCCGGACGGCTCGTGGGGGCGGCCTGCCGTGCTGATGAGCCCGGTGGCCTTCCTGCAGAAGCCGGCCCGCTGGATTCAGCAGCTCGCCATCAACACCCATTCCTGGTCGGCCGCGCCGAACTTCGCCTTCGAATTGTCGGTGCGCCGCACCTCCGATGCCGACCTCGCGGGCATGGACCTGGGCGACGTGCTGGGCATCATCAGCGGCAGTGAGCGCATCCACTCGGCGACCATCCGCCGGTTCAACGAGCGCTTCGCACAGTTCAACATGCCCGACACCACGGTGCGTCCGTCCTACGGGCTGGCCGAGGCCACCCTGTACGTCATCTCCGCGCCCACCGGCCACACCCCGGCGACGGTGCGGTTCGACTACGAGAAGCTCTCGGCCGGCCACGCCGAGCGGTGCGGCACCGATTCGGGCACCGAGCTGGTCAGCTACGGGTCCCCCCGCTCGTCCACCGTGCGCATCGTCGATCCCGAGAGTCGCACCGAGAACCCGGACGGCAAGATCGGTGAGATCTGGGTGCACGGCGATCAGGTGGCGATGGGCTACTGGCGCAACCCGCAGCAGACCGAGCGCACCTTCGGCGGCGAGATCGCCGATCCCTCCGAAGGCACCCCGGTCGGTCCGTGGCTGAAGACCGGCGACCTCGGCGTGATGTCCGAAGGCGAGATGTTCATCATCGGCCGTATCAAGGACTTGCTCATCGTCGACGGGCGCAACCACTACCCTGACGACATCGAAGCCACCATCCAGGAGATCACCGGCGGCCGGGTCGCGGCCATCTCGGTACTCGACGACACCAGCGAGCAGCTCGTGGCCATCGCGGAGCTGAAGAAGAAGGGCAGCTCCGAAGCCGAGGCCCTCGACAAGCTGCGGGCGGTCAAGCGCGAGGTGGCCTCGGCCATCAAGCGCTCGCACAGTGTGCGCGTCGCCGACCTGGTGCTGGTGGCACCCGGTTCCATCCCCATCACCACTAGCGGAAAGATCCGGCGCTCGGCCTGTGTTGATCGTTATCAACATGACGAGTTCAGCCGGTTGGACGTCACTACATGACCTTTGCTTTCGACGAGGACGCAATCCGTAACTGGTTGGTCGACTATCTGGTCACCAACATCGGTTGCAGTCCCGACGAGATCGATTTCGATGCACCACTGAGCGACCTGGCCGTCGGTTCCAGCGACGCCGTCGTGCTGACCGGTGAGCTCTCCGAGCTGCTGGGCCGCACCGTGTCACCGGTGGAGTTCTGGCAGTACCCGACGATCAACGCACTGGCCAAGTTCCTCACCGGCGGCGAGGTCGATCCGGTGGCAGAAGCCGTCCCGAGCCGGGATCACGGCACCGACGACGAACCGATCGCGGTGATCGGCCTGGGTTGCCGCTTCCCCGGCGGCGACGAGGTCGACGGCAACATCACCGGGCCGGACGCGTACTGGCGGTTCCTGATGGAGGGCCGGTCGGCGGTCCGGCAGGTCCCCGAGGACCGCTGGGACTCCTTCCAGATCAACTCCCCGGAAGCGGCCGCGGCCCTGGCCGGCACCACCCGCTGGGGGTCGTTCCTGCGCGACCTGGACGCCTTCGACGCCGAGTTCTTCGAGATCTCGCCCAGCGAGGCCGACAAGATGGATCCCCAGCAGCGGTTGCTGCTGGAGGTCACCCAGGAGGCGCTCGAGCACGCCGGCATTCCGGCACACACACTGCGGCACACCCAGACCGGGGTTTTCGCCGCAGCCTGCCTCGGCGAGTACGGCTACCTGTCCACGGTGGACCTGGGCGACGTCGACTCCTGGTCGGGCACCGGCGGCGCGCTGAGCATCATCGCCAACCGGGTGTCGTATTACTTCGACCTACGCGGCCCGTCGGTCACCATCGACACGGCGTGCTCGTCGTCGCTGGTCACGATCCATCTGGCTTGTCAGAGCCTGCGCTCCGGTGACTCCAACATGGCGTTGGCCGCCGGGGTCAACCTGCTGTTGTCGCCCGCGGTGACGCGCAGCTTCGATCAGCTCGAGGCGATGTCGAAGACCGGGCAGTGTCACGCCTTCGACGCCGCCGCCGACGGCTTCGTGCGCGGGGAGGGCTGCGGCGTTGCGGTGCTCAAACGCCTTTCCGACGCGCAACGCGACGGCGACCGCATCCTCGCGGTGATCCGCGGCTCCGCGGTCAACCAGGATGGACGCTCCAACGGTTTGATGGCCCCCAACCCCGCCGCTCAGATGGCGGTGTTGCGGTCGGCGTACGCGGCGGCGGGCATCGAACCCCGCGAGGTCGACTACGTGGAGACCCACGGTACGGGCACGCTGCTCGGTGATCCGATCGAGGCCCGGGCGCTCGGTACCGTGTTGGGTCGCGGCCGGTCGGCCGACAAACCGCTGCTGCTCGGCGCGGTCAAATCCAACCTGGGGCACCTGGAGGCCGCGGCCGGCATCGCCGGCTTCGCCAAGGCCGTGCTGGCGCTGCAACACCGACAGATCCCGGCGAACCTCGGTTACCAGACGCCCAACCCGCACATCCCGTTCGACAACCTGCGGCTGAAGGTCATCGCCGACCACACCGATTGGGCGGCACCGGCCGGTCGTCCGCGGCGCGCGGGCATCTCCTCGTTCGGCTTCGGGGGCACCAATGCGCACGTGGTCATCGAGCAGGCACCGCAGACCGCGCCGGCGACCAACGGTCAGGCCCAGCCCGCCGTGACCACACTGGTGGTCTCGGGGCGCAGCCCGGAGCGGATTGCCGCGCAGGCCGCCATGCTCGCCGACTGGATGTCCGGGCCGGGCGCCGACGCGGCGCTCGCCGACATCGCGCACACGCTCAACCACCATCGCTCGCAGCACAGCAAGTTCGCCACGGTCGCGGCCCGGGACCGAGACCAGGCCATCGCCGGGCTGCGCGCCCTGGCCGACGGCCAGACCGCCCCGGGCGTGGTGGCCGCACAAGCCGGGGGACGCCGGCGCGGCACGGTGTTCGTGTACTCCGGACAGGGCTCGCAGTGGCCCGGCATGGCGCAGCGATTGCTGGCCGATGAACCGGCGTTCGCACAGGCACTCACCGAGATCGAACCGGTCTTCGTCGAACAGGTCGGCTTCTCGCTGCACGACATCATCGCCGGCGCGGCACCGATCAGCGGTGACGCCCAGGTGCAGCCGGTGCTGATGGGCCTGCAGCTGGCGTTGACCGAACTGTGGCGTTCCTACGGTGTGCATCCCGACGCCGTCATCGGGCACTCGATGGGCGAGGTCACCGCCGCCGTCGTCGCCGGAGCGCTGAGCCTGGCCGACGGGCTGAAAGTCATCGCCGCACGGTCGTCGATCATGTCCCGGCTGGCCGGGCAGGGCGCCGTCGCGTTGATCGAGCTCGATCCCGAGGCCGCGGCGGCGTTCGTCGGCGACTATCCCAGCGTCGAGATCGCCGGATTCGTCTCCCCGCGCCAGACCGTGGTGGCCGGGCTGCCCGACCAGGTCGACGCGGTCATCGCGGCCGTCGGCGCCCAGGACAGGTTCGCCAGGCGGGTGAACATGGAGGTCGCCTCCCACACCGCATTGATGGACCCGGTGCTGCCCGACCTGCGCGAGGCGCTGGCCGGGATCACGCCGCGCACACCGAACATCCCGTTCCTGTCGACGGTCGCCGAACCCGAGGCCGAACCCACACTGGACGCCGACTACTGGGTCGCCAACGTCCGCCAGCCGGTCCGGTTCAGCCAGGCCGTCACCGCGGCGGCGGCCGAGATCGGGACGTTCATCGAGGTCAGCGCGAACCCCATCCTGACCTACGCGATCAACGACACGCTGGAGTCCGCCGGCCACGTCAGTCTGGGCACGCTGGCGCGTGACACCGACGACACGTTGACGTTCCACACCGCCCTGAACGCGACGTTCACCAGCCACCCGCCGGAGACCACGCACCGCGGTGAACCACACACCCCGCTGCCGACCACACCGTGGCACCACACCCACCACTGGGCCATCCGCAAGCACAAGCCCTCGGGCGCGGCGGCACCGACACCGGGTACCGTGCTTGGCGCCCACACGGCCGTGGCGGGGACCCGGCCGGGCCATCTATGGCAGGCCAGACTGGCCCCGAAGGCCCGCCCCTATCCGAACTCGCACACATTCGCCGGGGTCGAGATCGTGCCGCTGTCGGTGCTGTTGCAGACACTGCTGTCGGCGGCGGCCCGATCCGGCGCGTCGACAGTGGCCGACGTGCGGTTCGACTTCCCGATCACCGTGGAGTCACCGCGGCTGGTCCAGGTCTTCACCGACGGTGACACCGTCACGATCTCCTCGACCGCCGCGACCGACGACGACGCCGCGCCGCAGCGCTGGATCCGCCACGTCACGGCCCGGGTGGCACACGACGCGGATTTCACAACGCAGATCGCCGAGGATCCGGCTGCACCGGGCCCGGTGACCTCCGCGCCGTATGAGCCGACGGCCCTGGCCGAACTGCACAACGCCTGGGGTATCGACGGGCTGGCCTATCCGTGGACTGTGGCCTCGCACGAGGTGACACCCGGTGAGCTGCGCGCCGTGGTCGACCTGCCGGGCGGTTCGCCGACGGGCCTGCTCGACGCGGCAGTCAACCTCGGGCGCCTGGTCGACTCGACGACCCCGGGCCTGATGGTGCCGTCCTGGGCGGACAGGGTCAGCATCCGTGGTCGCGGCGCCGGTGCGCCGGGCGGCGACCGAGCAGTCGTGACGGCGCACAGTCGCGGACGTGCCGGTGACGATCTGCTCGTTGACATCACGATCGACGGCGACATCACGGTCGACGGCGACATCACGATCGACGGGGCACCGCTCACACAGATCCGTGGGCTGCGCTACGCGCCGGTCGAGATCGAAACCGTGGCGGCGGCCGGTGCCTCGGATCCGCGCCGGATCGCGCATCGTCTCGACTGGCAGGACTGGACGCCCGGGACCGACGCCGACGCCGACGCCACCGGTGCGGTCGCGGTCATCGGCACCGGCGACACCGCCGACGCGGTGCGTGCGGCCCTGACCGCTCAGGGACACCCGGCCGCCGAGGTCGTCGACGCCCGGTTCGTGATCTACGTGGCCGACCCCGACGGTGGCACCGATCAGGACGTGTCGGTGCGGCTGACCACCGAGGTGGCGGCGCTGGTCGGCACGCTGGCCGGTCGCGAGCCGCGCAATCCGGCCACGTTGTGGATCGTCACCCGCGGGGTGCACGAGTCCGCCACCGCCGATGCGCTGCGGCAGAGCAGCCTGTGGGGACTGGCCGGGGTGATCGGCGCCGAACAGCCCCAACTCTGGGGCGGCCTGGTCGACCTGCCCGCCGAAGATTCGGCCGGATCGGCCGCCGCGCTCGCCGCAGCCCTGCCCACCCCGGTCAAGTCCGTCGCAGTGCTGCGCGACGGCCGGCTGCAGACCTCGGTGCTGACTGCGATCGACGAAGCCCCGGCGCGCGACACCTTGCGGTGCCGCCCCGACGCCGCCTACCTGATCACCGGCGGTATGGGCGTGCTCGGCCTGCTGATGGCCGACTGGCTGGCCGATCGCGGCGCGCGCCGCGTCGTGCTGGCCGGTCGCACCGCGCTGCCGCCGCGCAGACAGTGGGACGGCGCCTCGCTCGACCCGGACACCCGGCACAAGATCGAGGCCATCCGGGCGCTGGAGCTGCGCGGGGTTGCGGTGGACACCGTCGCCCTCGACATCGCCGACCGCGACGCGGTCACCGCCGTGCTCGACACGCGCGACGCCGACGGGGCCCCGCCGATCCGTGGCGTCATCCACGCCGCGGGAATGACCGAGGCCCAGCTGCTCACCGAGATCGAGACCGATCGCGTCCATCGCACGGTGTGGCCGAAGGTGGCCGGAGCAGCCGCCCTCGACGCGGTGTTCCCGGTCGGCGAGCTGGACTTCCTGTACCTGGCCGCCTCGGCCGGCGCGGTGTTCGGTGTCCCCGGACAGGGCGCCTATGCAGCGGGTAACGCCTACCTCGACGCGTTGGCGCGATCCCGGCACAGCCGGGGGGACAACACCGTCAGCCTGGATTGGGTGGCCTGGCAGGGCCTCGGCTTCGGCAGCGAAGCACAGGTGGTGGTCTCCGAGCTGGAACGGGTCGGGTCACGACCGGTGTTGCCGGCCGAGGCGTTCGCCGCCTGGGACTTCGTCACCGGTTTCGACATCGCGCAGGTCGTGATGGCCCCGATGCAGTCCGCCGAGGACGCGGCCGCCGTCACCGCCGAGCCGCATCGCAGCGCCCCTACCCGCGACTGGGCGGCCCTGGCACCCGACGAGCTGCAGGCCGAGTTGCGGGACGGTCTGCGCGGCATCCTGGCGACCGAACTGCGACTGCCCGAGAGCGATGTCCACATCGACCGGCCGTTCGCCGAGATGGGGCTGAACTCGGTGATGGCGATGTCGATCCGGCGCGAGGTCGAACGTCTGGTCGGGCTGGAGTTGTCGGCGACCATGCTGTTCAACCATCCGACGATCGTCTCGTTCGCCGATTATCTCGCGCGACAACTGGTCCCCGACGCCGACGACGGCGCCGACGACGGGGCCGACGACGCAGGTGACAGCCTGCTCGACTCCCTGTTCGACAGCGTTGAGAACTGATTTCCCTGAGTGCCCCGATGCGCGAGACCATGTCGGGAGTGGATTGAAAGGATGTACCGATGGCGCCGTCTGTAGCCACGATTCCCGCGGTTCTCGCCGAGCGCGCGCAGCAGCAGCCCGACGACACCGCGTTCACCTTCTTCGACTACGAAATCGACCCGGCCGGCGTCGCGGAGAGCCTCACCTGGTCTGAGATGCACCACCGGGTCAAGGTGATCGCCCGGCAGCTGGCGAAGATCGGTTCGCCCGGCGACCGCGCCGTGGTGCTGGCCCCGCAGGGACTCGAATACATCCTGGCCTTCTTCGGCGCCATCGAAGCCGGGTTCATCGCGGTGCCGCTGTCGATGCCGCAGTTGCGCCAGCACGACGAACGGGTCACCGGCGCGATGAAGGACTCCACCCCGGTGGTCGTGCTCACCACGTCGGCCGTGGTCGACGACATCCGCAAGTACGGACAGGCCGACCCCCGCCAGCGGGCACCGAAGTTCCTGGAGGTCGACACCCTGGACTTCGACTCGCCCCTGCAGCCCGGCCCGGCGGTCGCACTGCCGAAGACGGCGTACCTGCAGTACACGTCGGGGTCCACGCGGCTTCCTGCCGGTGTGGTCGTCACCCACAAGAACGTCATCGTCAACGTCGATCAGATGATCGATGACTACTTCGAGAGCATCCCGGGCGGTCCCACCAGGGACACCACGGTGGTGTCCTGGCTGCCCTTCTACCACGATATGGGCCTGGTGGTCGGGGTGTTCCTGCCGGTGATGTTCGGCTGCTCCGGCGTGACGATGAGTCCGACCGCGTTCATGCAGAAACCCGCCCGCTGGATCCGGCATCTCGCGTCCAACGGCACCACCTTCACCGCGGCGCCGAACTTCGCCTACGAGCTCGCGGTGCGACGCACCAGCGATGAGGACCTGGCCGGCCTGGACCTGGGCGGGGTCGCGGTGATGATCAACGGCGCCGAGCGGGTGCACGGTGCCACGGTCCGGCGCTTCGCCGAGCGATTCGGTCCGTACGGGCTGTCCGAGTCGGCGATGCGTCCGTCCTACGGCCTGGCCGAGGCCACCGTGTACGTGGTGTCCTCGCCCGGCGGACGGCCGCCGACGGTGGTGCGCTTCGATTACGAGAAGCTGGCGGCCGGACACGCGGAACGCTGTGACGATGCGAGCATCGGCGCGAACAGTGACGTGGACGTGGACGGTGGCGGTGCACGCAGCGACGATGCCAGCAGTGGCGCCGAGCAGGTGGGCCTGGGCGGTCCGCGCGCGACGATGTTCCGGGTGGTCGATCCGGAAACCCACGTGGAGAACCCCGCGGGCAAGATCGGCGAGGTTTGGCTGCACGGCGAACACGTCGCGGGCGGCTACTTCAAGAACCCGGAGCTCACCGAGAAACTGTTCGCGGGGCAACTGCACGAGCCCAGCGCGGGCACTCCGCAGGGCCCCTGGCTGCGTACCGGCGATCTGGGTGTGATGTTCGACGACGAGCTCTTCATCATCGGACGGATCAAGGACCTGCTGATCGTCGACGGGCGCAACCACTATCCCGACGACATCGAGGGCACCGTCGCGGAGTTCACCGGCGGGCGCGTCGCGGCGATCTCGGTACCCGACGGAGCCAGCGAGCGGCTGGTGGTGATCGCCGAGTTGAAGAAGCAGATCGACCCGTCCGAACTCGCCTCGGTCAAGGAGCAGGTCACCTCGGCGATCTCGATGACGCACAGTGTGCGGCTGTCGGATTTCGTCCTGGTGGCGCCCAGCTCTCTTCCCTTGACCACCAGCGGCAAGGTGCGCCGGGCCAGAAGCGGCGACATGTACCGCAACGACGAATTCAGCAGGTTGGACGCCGCTAGATGACCTCAGCTTTCGACGAGGCTGCTGTTCGTAGGTGGTTGGTCGACTACCTGGTCACGAACAACGGCTGTAACCCCGAGCAGATCGATCGCGGCGCGTCGATGCACGACCTCGGCGTGGGGTCGCGCGACGCCGTCGTGCTGACCGGCGTGCTGTCGGAGTTCCTCGGCCGCGCGGTGTCACCGGTGGACTTCTGGCAGTACCCGACGGTGGATGCGTTGGCCAGGTATCTGACCGGCGGTGAGGTGGAGCCGGTCGACAGCCCGCCCGGATCCGTTCGGTCCGGCGCGGCCGACGAACCGATCGCGGTGATCGGGCTCGGGATCCGGGTGCCGGGTGGCGTCGACGCCGACCACAACATCGAGGGCCCGGACGCGTTCTGGGATTTCCTCACCGAGGGCCGCTCGGCGGTCTCCCAGGTGCCCGCCGACCGCTGGTCCTGGTTCGACGACGGATCGCCTGCGGGTTCGGCGGCGCTGGCATCGACCACCAGGTCGGGCTCCTACCTGCGCAATGTGGACGCATTCGATGCGGAGTTCTTCGAGATCATGCCGCGCGAGGCGACCCGGATGGACCCGCAGCAGCGGCTCCTGCTGGAGGTCACCCACGAGGCGTTGGAGAACGCCGGCATCCCGGCCGATGCGCTGGCCGAAACCCGGACCGGGATCTTCGCCGGGGTGAGCGCGCCGGACTACGCACAGCTGGGTTCGGCGGACCTCGGCGAGGTCGACGCGTGGTTCGGCACCGGCTCGTCGATCAGCATCATCGCCAACCGGGTGTCCTACTACTTCGATTTCCGCGGCCCGTCGGTGACCATCGACACCGCCTGCTCGTCATCGCTGGTGGCGGTTCATCTGGCCAGCCAGAGCCTGCGGTCGGGCGATTCGGATGTGGCGCTGGCGGCGGGGGTCAACCTGTTGCTGTCCCCGGCCGGAACCCGCAGTCTCGATCAGGCCGACGCGATGTCGAAGACCGGGCGCTGCCACGCGTTCGACGCGGCCGCCGACGGTTTCGTGCGCGGCGAGGGCTGCGGCGTCGCGGTGCTCAAACGGTTGTCCGACGCGCAGCGCGACGGCGACCGGGTGCTCGCGGTGATCCGCGGCTCGGCGGTCAACCAGGACGGACGGTCCAACGGTCTGATGGCGCCCAACCCGAGCGCTCAGATGGCGGTGCTCAGGTCGGCCTATGCAGCCGCCGGTGTGGATCCGCGCGAGGTGGACTACGTCGAGGCGCACGGCACCGGCACCCTGCTGGGTGATCCGATCGAAGCCCGCGCGCTGGGCACCGTCCTGGGTAAGGGCCGGCCGGCGGACGCTCCGTTGCTGATCGGTGCGGTCAAGTCGAACCTCGGACACCTCGAGGCCGCCGCGGGCATCGCCGGTTTCGCGAAAGCCGTTCTGGCGCTTCAGCACAATCGAATCCCGGCCAATCTTGGCTTCCAAGAACCCAACCCGCACATCCCGTTCGACAAGCTGCGGCTCAAGGTCATCGCCGAGCACACCGACTGGGCTCCGGCCGGCCGGCCGCGGCGGGCCGGCATCTCGTCGTTCGGGTTCGGCGGCACCAACGCCCACGTGGTCATCGAACAGGCGCCGGTCGCCGCCGTGCGGCCCCAGGATCCGCCGGAGGCGGTGACCACGCTCGTGGTGTCGGGCAAGACGCCCGAGCGGATCGCATCGCAGGCCGCCATGGTGGCCGGATGGATGCGCGGCGCGGGCGCCGACGTCCCGCTGGCCGAGGTGGCCCACACGCTCAACCATCACCGCACCGAGCACGCCCGGTTCGCCACCGTCGTGGCCCGCGACCACGCTGCGGCCGTCACCGGCCTGCAGGCGCTGGCCGAGGGGCAGTCCGCGGTCGGTGTGGTCGGTCCGGCCGCCGGCGTCCCCAAGCCGGGTACCGTCTTCGTGTACTCGGGTCAGGGGTCGCAGTGGCCCGGGATGGCGCAGCGATTGTTGGCCGACGAGCCGGTCTTCGCCGCGGCACTGGCCGAGATCGAGCCGGTCTTCGTCGAGCAGGTCGGGTTCTCGCTGCACGACATCATCGCCGGCGGCAAGGCGGTCAGCGGTGATGCACAGGTTCAGCCCGTGCTGATGGGGCTGCAGTTGGCGTTGACCGAACTGTGGCGTTCCTACGGTGTGCATCCCGACGCCGTCATCGGGCACTCGATGGGCGAGGTCACCGCGGCGGTGGTGGCCGGGGCGCTCAGCCTCGCCGACGGCCTGACGGTGATCGCGCAGCGCTCGTCGATCATGTCGCGGCTCGCCGGACAGGGTGCGGTCGCGCTGCTCAATCTGCCCGCCGACGCGGCCACCGAGCGCATCGCCGGGCATCCCAGTGTCGAGATCGCGGGCTACCTGTCACCGCGCCAGACCGTGGTGGCCGGCCTGCCCGAACAGATCGACGCGGTGATCGCCGAGGTCACCGCACAGAACACGTTCGCCCGCCGGGTGAACATGGTGGTCGCCTCGCACACCGCGCTGATGGAACCGGTACTCACCGACATCGGTGCCGCGCTGGCCGGCATCACCCCCAACGTGCCGACCCTGCGATTCCTGTCCACGGTCACCGGCCCCGCCGGCACCCCGACGCTGGACGCCGACTACTGGGTCGCCAACGTGCGCCGCCCGGTCCGGTTCAGCGACGCGGTGACCGCCGCCGCCGAGGACCACGGCACGTTCGTCGAGATCAGTCCGCACGCCACCCTCGGTCAGTCGATCGCCGACACCCTGGCGGGGGAGCAGGGCGTCCACTGCGTCGGCACCCTGGCCCGCGACACCGACGACACGGTGACGTTCCACGCGAACCTCAACGCCACGCATACCACCCGTCCGCCGCAGACCCGCCACCACGGCGAACCGCACACCGTACTGCCGTCGACACCGTGGCATCGCGGCAGGCACTGGGTGGACGTCGCGCCGCGCCGGCTCGCCGCCGACCGCCGGGCCGCGCTGCCCGCCGACAACCAGGTGCCCGCGCAGTGGTTCTGCGAGCTCACCTGGCCGACCAAACCCCTTGCCGGGCAACCGGTTACCGATTCCGGGCAGTCGACTGCCCGCTGGCTGGTCGTCGGGGACGCCCAGCTGGCCGCCCAATTGGGCGGGGCGCTGGGACGCCCCGACGCCGTGACCACCCTGCCCGCCGCGGCGGACCGGGCCACCGTCGCCGCGGCGCTGACCGGGGTCACCCACGTGCTCTATGCGCCGACTTCCGGCGCCGGCGACGACCTGGGCTACCAGTTGTTCGAGACCGGTCGCACCCTGGCTTCGGCGGCGGTGGCGGCCGGAGTGATCCCGGCGCCCAGGCTCTACCTGCTGACGCGCAACGCCCAACCGGTCACCGAGGGGGACCGCGCCGAACCGGCACAGGCGGTGCTGTGGGGGCTCGGTCGCACCTTGGCCCTGGAACATCCCGAGATCTGGGGCGCGGTCATCGACACCGACGCATCGGTGCCGGCCGTGGTCGCGGCCAGGTGGGTGCTCGCCGAAGCCCATGGCGGTGACGGGGAGGACCAGCTGGTCTACCGGGCCGGCAACCGCCACGTCGCCCGGCTCGTGCACGCACTGCCGGCCGCTCCGCCGCCGGACGGGGTCGCGGCGGACAAGTCGCATCTGGTCATCGGCGCGACGGGCAACATCGGACCCGGGCTGATCGAGCAGCTGGCCGCGTCGGGCGCGAAAACCGTGGTCGCGGTGTCGCGCAACCCCGGTGGCCGTCTCGACGAACTGACCGCGCGGCTGGCTGCCCAGGGCACGACCGTGGTCACCGCGGCCGCCGACGCCGCCGACAGAGCATCGCTGGCGGCGGTCTTCGACCGGTTCGGGGCCGACCTGCCGCCACTGGGCGGGGTGTACCTGGCGGCGATGAGCGGCGGGCCGATCACGCTCGACGAGATGACCTCCGACGACGTCAGCGCGATGTTCCGCTCCAAGATGGATGCCGTCGCACACCTGCACGAGCTGTCGCTGACGCAGCCGGTGGACCAGTTCGTGCTGTTCACGTCCATCTCCGGGGTGCTGGGCTCGCGCTGGCTGGCGCACTACGCGGCCACCACGACGTTCCTGGACACGTTCGCGTTCGCCCGCCGGGCCGCCGGGTTGCCGGCGTGCGCGATCAACTGGGGTCTGTGGAAGTCGCTGGCCGATGCGCAGACCGGGGTGGAGCTGGCGGCCACGCTGGAATCGGGTCTGCTGCCGATGGAGGACACCGTCGCCCTCGGCGCGCTGCGGTACTTCCTCGGCCCCGAAGCGCCGGCCCGCACGACCGTGGTCTCGGCGGACTGGCCGCGGCTGGCGGCGGCCTACCGCAGCCGGGCCGCGCTGCACATCGTCGACGACCTGCTGGCCGACGGACTCGGGGACGCGCCGGCCGCACCGACCGGGGACACCCCGTTCCGCGCGGAGCTGCGCGACTGTGCAGCCGACCGGCGGATGGATTTGCTGACCGATCTGGTGACCACGCAGGTCGCTGCGGCGATGGGCCTGGCCTCCGCGCATACCCTGGAGCCCACCGTCGGGTTCTTCCAGTTCGGGATGGATTCGCTGATGAGCGTAACGTTGCAGCGCGCCCTGAGCGAAAAGCTGGGGGAGGTGCTGCCGGCTTCGGTGGTCTTCGACTATCCGACCGTCGAAGCGCTGACCGATTTCCTGGCATCGATTCTTCCTGAGACAATCGAGACCGCCGGTACCGAGGTTGCGGGCCGGGGCGAAGACAGCCCCGGTGACGTGGAAGTCGACGCTGACGTCTACGACGACCTGGCCGAGGACGAGCTACTGGCGAGACTTTCGGAAAGACTGAGTTGACTGAGATGACCCACACATCCTCGGCGGCGCCTGCTGCACCCGACCGTCGAGCGATCATCACCGAGGCGCTGCGCAAGATCGACGATCTGACCGCGAAGCTGGCCTCGGCGGAGAAACTCCAGACCGAACCCATCGCAGTGGTCGGTATCGGCTGCCGGCTGCCCGGCGGGGTGGACAACAGCGATCAGTTCTGGAAGTTCCTCGACGACGGCGGCAACGGCGTCATCCGGGTTCCCGCCGACCGCTGGGACGCCGATGAGTTCTACTCGCCCGATCACACCGTCCCCGGCACCATCTGCAACCGCGAGGGCGGTTTCCTGACGTCCTGGCGCCCCGACGAGTTCGACGCCGAGTTCTTCTCGATCGCACCGCGTGAAGCCGCCGCCATGGATCCGCAGCAGCGTCTGCTGCTCGAGGTCGCCTGGGAGGCGCTCGAAGACGCCCGCATCAATCCGCGAAGTCTGCGGGGCTCCTCGACCGGGGTGTTCGTCGGTCTGACCGCCAACGACTACTACCGCTCGGTGGTGGGCACGCTGCGCCCCGAGGACATCGACCCTTACGTCCCGTTCGGCAATGCGCCGAACTTCGCCGCCGGACGGCTGTCGTACTTCCTCGGTCTGCGGGGGCCCGCGGTGGTCAGCGACACCGCCTGCTCGTCGTCGCTGGTCTCCATCCATCTGGCCTGCCAGAGTCTGCGCCGCGGCGAAACCGATCACGCCCTCGCCGCCGGGGTGAATCTGATTCTCAGTCCGGAGAACAACATCGCGTGCTCGCGGTGGGGCATGCTCGCTCCGGACGGTCTGTGCAAGACCTTCGATGCCGGCGCGAACGGCTACGTGCGCAGCGAGGGCTGCGGGGTCGTCGTGCTCAAGCGCCTCAGCGATGCACTGCGCGACGGCGACGATGTGCTCGCGGTGGTCCGCGGATCCGCGGTCAACCAGGACGGCGCCAGCAGCGGTCAGACCGTGCCCAACGGCCCGGCCCAGCAGGAGTTGATGCGGACCGCGCTGGCCGACGCCCGGCTGGACCCGTCGGACATCGACTACATCGAGGCACACGGCACCGGCACCTCGCTCGGCGACCCGATCGAGCTCGACGCGCTGTCGGCCGTCTACGGCGACCGCAAGGATTCCGCGGCGCTGGTGCTCGGATCGGTCAAGACGAATCTGGGCCATCTGGAATCGGCAGCCGGGGTCACCGGCTTCATCAAAGCGGTGCTCAGCGTGCGCCACGGGTTCATCCCGAAACTGCTGCACTTCACCACGCTGACCCCGCAGGCGGGCGAGGCCGCCCGCAAGTTCCACATCGCCTCCGAGCCGATGCCGTGGCCGGAAACCGCCGCGGACCGGCCGCGGCGCGCCGCGGTGTCGTCGTTCGGGGTCAGCGGCACCAACGCCCACATCGTCATCGAGCAGGCTCCGGCGCTCGAACCCGTCGCGGCCCCCGCCGAGCCGCCGGTGAGCACGCTCGTCGTCAGCGGCAAGTCGCCGGCGCGTATCGCGACGCTGGCCGGGGCGCTGGCGGACTGGCTGTCCAGCCCGGCCGGAGCCGACGCCGGCCTGGCCGAGGTCGCCGAGACCCTCGCGCACCGGCGCGCCGCACACAGCAGGTTCGCCACCGTGGTCGCCGCCGACCGCGGTCAGGCGGTGGCGGGGCTGCGTGCACTGGCCGAGGGGTATCCCGCGCCCGGCGTGGTGGCACCCAACGACCCGGCCATCGGTTCGGGCACCGTGTTCCTGTACTCCGGGCAGGGCTCGCAGTGGGCGGGGATGGGTCGCCGGCTCCTGGCCGACGAGCCGGCCTTCGCCGCCGCGGTCGATGCGCTGGAATCCGATTTCGTTGCGCAGGTGGGCTTCTCGCTGCGTGACGTGCTCACCTCCGGTGAGACCGTGGTCGGTATCGACCGGATCCAACCGGTGTTGGTCGGGGTCCAGCTCGCGCTGACCGCGCTGTGGCAGTCCTACGGGGTCAAACCCGACGCCGTCATCGGCCACTCGATGGGTGAGGTCACCGCCGCGGTGGTCGCCGGTGCGCTCAGCCCGGCCGACGGTCTCAAGGTCATCGCGACCCGCTCACGGCTGATGAAGCGGCTGTCCGGCCAGGGCGCGATGGCGCTGCTCGAGCTCGACGCGGAGTCCGCGGAGAAGTTGATCGCCGACTACTCCGGCCTCACCGTGGCGGTGTACGCCTCGCCTCGGCAGACCGTGATCGCGGGTCCGCCCGATCAGGTGGACGCCGCCATCGCCGTGGTGGACAAACAGGACCGGCTGGCCCGGCGCGTCGACGTCGACGTCGCGTCGCACCATCCGATCATCGATCCGATTCTCGACGATCTGCGGACCGAGCTGGTCTCACTGCAGCCCAGGACACCGGCCATCCCGGTGATCGTCACCACCGACCAGCGGCCGACCGACGGCAGCTGCGTGTTCGACGCCGAGCACTGGGTGGCCAACCTGCGCAACCCGGTGCGGTTCGCACGCGCGGTCGCCACCGCCGCGACCCGTAACGCGGTGTTCGTCGAGGTGAGCCCGCATCCGCTGCTCGGCTACGCGGTCAAGGACACCCTGGCCGGCTCCGCCGGGGACGGGCAGGCGGCCGCCCCGCACCGCAACATCGGGACGCTGCAGCGCGACGCCAACGACACCGTCACCTTCCACACCAATCTCAACGCCACCCACACCGCGCGTCCGCCGAAAGTGGCGCAGCAGGGTCGACGCCGGGTGCCGCTGCCCGCGACCCCGTGGCACCACACCAAGCACTGGTTCCGCAGCCCGTCGGCCACGGCCCCGGCTGCGGAGTCGCTGCCGCGCAACGGCGTCGAAACACCCCTGTCCGAGGGCGAGCAGCACGACTGGTCGCTGAGGCTGAGCTGGCCGGTGCGCGAGTTGCCCGCCGGCGGCACCGACCTGCCCTGGCTGGTCCTCACCGACGACGCCGGTGCCGAGCTGACCGAGCTGCTCGGACCGGGGTCACGCGCGGTGCCGCTGTCGGTACTCGACGACGTCGACGCGTTGCGCTCGACGCTGCCCGGGTTCACCCACGTGGTGTACGCGCCGCCGGTGCCGGCGCGGCGCTTCGACGCCGCACCCAGCTACGCGTTGTTCAATCAGCTGCGCCGGCTCGTGGTCGCGCTGGCCGGGTCCGGTGACCGCGCCGATGGTCCGCCGACGCTGTTCGTGGTGACCCGCAATGCGCAGCCGGTGTTCGACGGGGACCGCGCCGATCCGGCACACGCCGTGCTGTGGGGTCAGGGGCGCACTTTGGCCCTGGAGCATCCGGAGTTCTGGGGCGGCATCATCGACGTCGACGAGACGCTGCCGCCGGAACTGTTGGCTCGGTATCTGCGCGCCGAGGCGGCCGTGGCGGCCGGATCCGGCACCGACCGCGACGACCAGGCGGTCTACCGCGGGGCCGAACGCCGGGTTCCACGCCTGGAACCGTGCCCGTTGCCCGCGGTGCCGTTGACCCGCCTGGAGGGCGGGACCAGCCATCTGGTCATCGGGGCCACCGGAAACGTGGGCCCCTACCTGATCCGGCAGCTCGCCGACATGGGCGCCGACACGGTGGTGGCGGTGTCGCGTCGCGGCGGGGCACAGCTGGCCGAGCTGGCCGGCGAACTGGCCGCAACCGGAACCACACTGGTCGAGGTGGCCGCCGACGCCGCCGACGAGACCGCCATGGCTGCGGTCTTCGAGCGGTTCGGCGCCGACCTACCGCCGCTGGACGGCATCTACCTGGCGTCGCTGTCCGGTGGCGAGGCGCTGCTGACCGAGATGACCGACGACGACCTGAACCCGATGTTCCGGTCCAAGGTCGACACTGCCGCGGTGCTGCACAAGCTCTCGCTGCGCACCCCGGTGCGCCGCTTCGTGCTGTTCTCGTCGATCACCGGTCTGCTGGGTTCGCGCGCGGTGGCGCACTACACCGCGGCCAACGCGTTCGCCGACGCGTTCGCCTACGCCCGCCGCGCGCTGGGTCTGCCCGCGACCGTCGTGGACTGGGGTCTGTGGAAGACCTGGTCGGACGCGCAGCCGCAGATGAAGGCCGCCGGGCTGGAGCCCATGCCCAACGACGTGGCGATCAAGATGCTGCCCGCGGTGCTCGGTCCGGACTCCGCGGTACGGTCCGTGCTGGCCGGCGCCGACTGGGTGCGCCTGGCCGAGGCCTACCGGATGCGCGCCGCGGTCAAGGTGCTCGACCGTCTGGTGTCGGGACCGGACGAGGCCGCCGATCTGCACACCGTGGCGGCCCCGGTGTGGGGCACCGTGCTCGGCGAGCCGGTGGACGGTACCGCCCACGACCGGCTGTGGCGGGCCCGGTTGTTGCCCGGCGAGCGCCCCTACCCGGTCGCGCACCGGGTGCGCGGTGTCGAGGTGGTGCCGGTGTCGGTGGTCCTGCAGACCCTTTCGGCAGCCGCGGCCCAACTCGACACGACGGTCGGTGCGGTGCGGTTCGAATACCCGATCGTCGCCGACGCGCCGAAGGTGGTCCACGTGGTGGGCGACGGCACGACGCTGACGGTGTGGTCGAGCCCGTCACCGGACAGCCCGGAACAGCGTTGGACCCGGCATGCCAGCGCTGAACTCGGCGAAGCCCCGGCGTCGTCGGTCACCGACGCGGAACCCGAGGGCGACCAGAGTCCCGGTGGGCGCTGCTTCGACGGTGCCGCGATCGCCGACATGCAGCGGGCCTGGGGTGTGGAGGGTCAGCCCTTCGAGTGGACGGTCGCCAACTGTGCGGCGACCCCCGCGGGGGCCCGTGCCGACGTGGAACTGCCGGCGACCGCGGACTCGGCCGGCGCCGCACTGGTCGACGCCGCGGTGCACGTGGCCCGCCTCGCCGACGCCGACAACGCCAAGTTGCTGCTGCCCGCCGGGGTGGAAAGCCTGACGGTGGCTCCCCACCCGGGTGCCGGTGGTGTCATCGAGGCCTACCGGCGCGGCACCGACGGTGCCGGTCTGCTGGTCGACGTGCGGGTCAAAGGCCCCGACGGCGCGGTCTGGGTCGATATCCGCGGCCTGAACTACGCACCGGTCGAGTCCGCGCCCGCCCCGGCCGGCGACGAAACCGGTTCGGAGCCGGCCGAATTCGTCGACTGGTCGGCCATGACCCGGCAGCAGACCGTCGCCGAGTTGCGTACCCGGCTGCGTGCCGTGCTGGCCCGTGAGCTCGGAATGCCGGACACTGCCGTGGATTTCGACATGCCGTTCCCCGAACTCGGCCTGGATTCGATGATGGCGATGAACCTGCTGCGCGATGCCAAGGCGTTGGTGCGCGTCGAGCTGTCGGCCACGATGCTGTGGAACAACCCGTCGATATCGCAGCTGTCGGAGTTCGTCGCCGACCTGCTGGCGCCGCAACAGTCGGCCCACGACGAGACCGAACCCGAAACCACCGAGGACACCGACGACGACTCGTTCAGCGTTCTCGACGAGTTGTTCTCGTCCGTCGAGTCGGCCAGCGCCGGCAGTGAGGGATCAATCTGATGAAGACCACCTTCGACCGGATCGCCGCCATGTCGGCCGAGCAGCGCGGCAAGCTGGCCGAGCAGTTCGAGAAGGCGTCCCGGGTGGCCGGCGCGGAACCGATCGCGGTGGTCGGCATCGGCTGCCGGTTTCCCGGCGGGGTGACCGGGCCGGACAGCTTCTGGAAGTTGTTGGAGAGCGGCACCGACGCGGTCACCGAGGTGCCCGCCGACCGCTGGGACGCCGAGGCGTTCTACGACACCGACCTGACCGTCCCGGGCCGGATGCCCACCAAGTGGGGCGCCTACCTCGACGACGTGACCGGTTTCGACGCCGACTTCTTCGGCATCAGCCCGCGCGAGGCCGTCTCGATGGACCCGCAGCAGCGGGTGGCGCTCGAAGTCGCCTGGGAGGCATTGGAAAACGCCGGATACGCTCCCGATCAACTCGGCGAATCGCGCACCGCGGTGATGCTGGGGGTGTATTACTCCGAGTACCAGAACGCCTCGGCGGACAACGCCGATTCGATCGACGCCTATTCCGCGACCGGTAATGCGCACAGTGTCACCGTCGGCCGGATCTCCTACCTGCTGGGCCTCAAGGGTCCCGCGGTGGCGGTCGACACCGCGTGCTCGTCATCGCTGGTGTCGATCCATCTGGCCTGCCAGAGCCTGCGCATGCGCGAGAGCGATCTCGCGCTCGCCGGTGGCATCAGCCTCAACCTGCGACCGGAAACTCAACTGGCACTGGCCAAGTGGGGCATGCTCTCACCGCACGGGCACTGCTTTGCGTTCGACTCGCGCGCCGACGGTTTCGTGCGCGGTGAAGGCGCCGGCGTGGTCGTGCTCAAGCGGCTCACCGATGCGGTGCGCGACGGCGACCGGGTGCTCAGCGTGGTGCGCGGTTCGGCGGTCAACCAGGACGGCCGCTCCAACGGGCTCACCGCCCCCAACGCGCCCTCGCAGCGTGACGTGCTGACCCGCGCGCTGCGCTCGGCCGATGTCGCCGCCAACACCGTCAACTACATCGAGACCCACGGGACCGGAACCGCTCTCGGCGATCCGATCGAGTTCGACGCGTTGGCCGCCATCTACGGCAAGGGCGAGGTGCCGTGCGCGCTGGGCACCGTCAAGACGAACATGGGTCACCTGGAGGGCGCTGCCGGGGTGGCCGGCTTCATCAAGACCGTGCTGACCCTGCAGCACGGCACCATCGCGCCGAACCTGAACTTCGAGAAGTGGAACCCGCAGATCGACCCGAAGCCGACTCGGCTGTTCGTGCCGACCGCGGCCACTGAGTGGCCGGCAAGCGAGCACCCGCGCCGCGGTGCGGTGTCCTCGTTCGGTTTCAGCGGCACCAACGCCCACATCGTGCTGGAGCAGGGCCCCGAACCGGTGACCACGCCGGCGGGCGCGCCGGCGGTGTCCACGATCGTGGTCTCGGGTAAGACACCGGCCCGGCTCGCCGCGTCGGCCGGTGCGCTGGCCGACTGGCTGGAGGCCGACGGTGCGACCGCCGCCCTCTCCGACGTCGCCTACACCGTCAATCACCATCGCAGCCGCTTCCCGACGATCGCCACGGTGTCGGCCCGCACCACCGCAGAAGCGGTCACCGGGCTGCGCGCGCTGGCAGCGGGTCAGTCCGCTCCCGGCGTCGCGGGCGCCCGTGACGCCCGGTCGGGCACCGGGACGGTGTTCCTGTACTCGGGTCAGGGCGCACAGTGGGCCGGAATGGGCAGCTCGCTGCTCGCCGAGGAATCCGCATTCGCCGCCGCCGTCGACGCGCTCGAACCGGCGTTCCTCGACAAGGTCGGTTTCTCGCTGCGCCAGACGCTGGAAGCCGGCGAGCCGGTGGTCGGCATCGACCGCATCCAGCCGGTGCTGGTCGGAATGCAGCTTGCGCTCACCGAGCTGTGGCGTTCCTACGGCGTGGAACCGACCGCGGTGATCGGCCACTCCATGGGGGAGGCCACCGCGGCCGTGGTGGCCGGGGTGCTCACTCCCGCCGAGGGTTTCGACATCATCGCCACCCGCACCCGATTGATGAAGCGGTTGTCCGGCCAGGGCGCGATGGCGCTGCTCGAACTCGACGCCCAGGCGACCGAGAAGTTGATCGCCGACAAGCCGGACGTCACCATCGCGGTGTACGCTTCGCCGACCCAGTCGGTGATCGCCGGCCCGCCCGACCAGGTCGACGAGCTCGTCGCCGCGGTCGACGCGCAGGGCAGGCTGGCCCGTCGCATCGAGGTGGATGTGGCCTCGCACCACCCGACCATCGACCCGGTGCTACCCGAACTGCGGGAAGCGCTGGCGTATCTGAGCCCGGCCGCCCCGAAGATCCCGCTGGTTTCCACGGTCGCCTACACCGGCAACGCGCCGATGTACTCGGCCGACTACTGGGCGGCGAACCTGCGCAACCCGGTGCGGTTCAGCCAGGCTGTGCACGAGGCCAGCGCCGAGAACAGCAATTTCATCGAGATCAGCCCGCATCCGCTGCTCACCCATGCCATCACCGACACGCTGGCGGCGCAGGGGACCACCCGCAGATACCACGTCGGCGCGACCGTCAACCGAGACCACCCCGAGACGCTGGCATTCCACGCCCAACTCGCCGCGGTCGCACCTCCGGCGCTCGCCGAGCCCGAGGGCAGCACCGGCAACCTCGTCGACCTGCCCCCGATGGCCTGGCAGCACACGCCGTACTGGATGTCGGATCGCACCGGCGGACAAGCATTTTCGGGTGCGCATCCACTGCTGGGCCTGCACGTCGAGCTGCCGTCGGGCGTCGGTCACGTCTGGCAGTCCGACGTCGGTCTGTCGGCCCATCCGTGGCTGGCCGACCACATCGTGCACGGCCTGCCGGTGATGCCGGGGGCCGGTTTCGCCGAGATCGCGCTGGCTGCCGGGCGGGAGGCCCTCGAGCTGCCGGCCACCGGCGTGCAGGTGGCTGTCGAGGTCGAGCAGATGCTTCCGCTCGATGAGCACACCACGCTCACCACACAACTGACCCGCGGCGAGGACGGTCTGCTGCGCGTCGAGATCCACTCCCGCTCGGATGCGGGCAGCTGGACCCGGCATGCGGTCGGCACCGTACGCCCCGCCGCGGATGCGGCGACCCCGACGAAGGTGAGCTTCAGCTCGGAGGGCACCCCGGTGTCACCGGCGGACTTCTACACCGCGCTGCGCCGCACCGGTGCCCATCACGCGCATGCGTTCGCGGCGCTGACCCGGATCGTGCGTTCCGACGGTCGGGCAGACACCGAGATCGTGTTGCCCGACGAGGCGACGCCGCACCGCGGGCTCGCGCTGCACCCGGTGCTGCTCGACGCCGCGCTGCAGGGCCTGGCGGCCGCGATGAGCGACGAGACCCTCTCCGATTCCACCGATGTCACCTATCTGCCGGTCGGTTTCGGCTCGATCCGGGTGTTCGGCGAACTCGGTCGGCGCGCCAGGTGCCGCGCCGAACTCGTCAGCGTTGTCGAAGACAGCGGAGACGCGATGGGCCGGGTCACCCTGACCGACGACACCGGCACCGTGCTCGCGCAGGTCGACGATGTGCATCTCAAGCGCATCCAGCGCCGCACCGTGCCGCTTCCGTTGTCGCAGAAGATTTTCGACTCGCGGTGGGTCGAATCCGCGGCGCCGGCCGGCGGCCGGGTCACCGGAAGCTGGCTCGCGCTGGCCGACGGTCCGGCCGCGATGACGCACGCCCAGGAGTTCGCCAGCCGGTTCGGGGCCGACACCCGCCGGGTGATCACCGCCGACTTGGGCGACGAGTCCGGTGTGCGCGAGGCGTTCGCGACCGCTACCGCCGACCCTGATCTGCCGCCCGCCGGAGTGGTGGTGTTCGTGGCGAACCCGAGGTTCGACGGCACCGACGCCGGCGACGGTCTGCGGCACGCCCGGGACGTGATCTGGGGCGTGGCGGGCACGGTGCGCGCGATCGTCGGCAGCTGGCACGGCAAGGCGCCCCGGCTCTGGCTGGTCACCCAGGGTGGTCTGGTCGTCTCCGACGACGGGGCTGGTCTGGTCGTCTCCGACGACGGAAGCACTCAGGGCAATCCCGGTGCCAACAGCCTCAAGGGCCTGGCCAGGGTGCTGGCCTACGAGCATCCGGACCTGAAGACGACGCTGCTCGACACCGGCGGCGACGCTGCGGCGCTGGCCACCGAGATCGAGGCGGCAGCGGCGTCTGCCGTGACAGACGACGTGATCGCGTGGCGGGGCGGCACCCGCTTCGTCGAGCGGCTGTCGCGAGCCGCGCTGCCGGCCACGCCGGGGCAGCTGGTCGTGCGCCCCGACGGCGCCTACATCGTCACCGGTGCCCTCGGCGGCGTCGGGATGTCGGTGGTCCGGTGGCTGATCGGGCACGGCGCAGGCCGCCTGGTGCTCAACGGCCGCAGCGGACCGTCCGCCGAAGTGCAGGCCGAGCTCGACGAACTGACCGCTCGTGCCGAGATCGCCGTCGTCACCGGCGACATCGCCGTACCCGGTGTGGCCGAGCGACTGGTCGCCGCCGCCGAGGAGACCGGCAAGCCGTTGCGGGGCCTGATCCACTCGGCCGCGGTGCTCGAAGACGAGATCTTCGTCGGCCTGACCAGAGAGAGCCTGGACACCATCTGGGCTCCCAAGGCCACCGGCGCGCTGCGGCTGCATGAAGTGACCGTCGACAAGGACCTGGACTGGTGGGTGGGGTTCTCGTCGATCGTGTCCCTGCTCGGTTCACCCGGTCAGGCTGCATACGCCTGCGCCAACGCGTGGCTGGACGGCCTGGTGGCCTGGCGCCGCGCCGCCGGACTGCCGGCACTGGCCGTCAACTGGGGTCAGTGGGCCGATGTCGGGCTGGCCAGCTCGCTGCGGTTCTCGGTGCTGGACCCGATCACACCGGCCGAAGGTGTGGACGCTCTCGGCGGGGTGATGGCTGCCGGGTTCTCCCGGGTCGGGATCGCCCGGCTGCGGTTGGACCGCGCTGCGGCGGCATTCCCGGAGATCCACCAGATCGGCTTCTTCGCCGACCTGGTCGGCGAACTGCAGACCGACGACGTCGACGAGGACTGGGGTGGCGCCGAGGCGCTCAAATCGCTGGACGCCGCCGAGGTCAACCGGGTGGTGGTGGCGCGGCTGCGCCGCCGGATCTCGGCGATCATGGGCTACTCCGACGACAGCGCGGTCGACATCGCCCAACCGCTCACCGAGCTGGGTTTGGATTCGCTGATGGCGGTCCGGATGCGCAACACCATCCGCGGGGACTTCGGGGTGGAACCACCGGTGGCGCTGTTGCTGCAGGGGGCTACGCTGTCCGATCTCGCGCTCGACCTGATCCGTCAGCTCGGGCTTGAGGAGCAGGAGTCCGCCGAACGCCCCAACGCGCTGCGGGAACGCGCACAACAACGTGCCGCGGCGCGTCAACGAGCCGCATCGCGGCGGAAAGTGGGACCACGATCGTGACCAGCGGTGCGTTGAACAACACCGACGAGAACAACACCGACGAACTTCCCGACAACGCGATCGCGGTGATCGGGATGGCCGGCAAGTTCCCGGGCGCGGGCTCGGTGTCGGAGTTCTGGCGCAATCTGCGGGCCGGGGTGGAGTCGATCGTCGACCTGTCCGAGGACGAGCTGCTCGCCCACGGCGTGACCGAGAAGGCACTGTCCAACCGGGGATACGTGCGACGCGCCGGGCTGATGCCGGGAATCGAGGAGTTTGACGCCGACTTCTTCGGTTTCACCCCGTACGCGGCACGGATGCTCGACCCCCAGCACCGGTTGTTCCTGCAGACGGTGTTCCACGCGCTGGAGGACGCCGGCTACGACCCCAAGGGTCTGGAGTCCACCGTCGGCGTGTTCGGCACCAGCAGCTCCAGCGGCTATCTGCTGCACAACCTGATGTCGAACTTCGACCCGATGATGGTGATCGGGCAGGGCGCGAGCTTCGAGATGGTCAACCTGTCGCTGCAGAACGACAAGGACCATCTGGCCACCCGGGTGGCCCACCAGTTCGACTTCCGCGGTCCGGCGCTGTCGGTGGCCACCGCGTGTTCGTCGTCGCTGGTGGCGGTGCACCTGGCGTGCCAGTCGATCCTCAACGGCGAATGCGACATCGCGTTGGCCGGCGGTTCGTCGCTGCGGATCCCACATCACGTCGGCTACTGGTACGAACAGGGCGCGATGGTGTCGCCGACCGGTCAGTGCCGGCCCTTCGACGTGCGCTCCGATGGCACCATCTTCGCCAGCGGTGTCGGCGTCGTCGTGCTCAAGGCGCTGGCCGACGCGGTTGACGACGGGGACCACATCCACGCGGTGATCCGCGGCTCGGCACTCAACAACGACGGCGCGACCAAGATGACCTACGCCGCGCCGAACGCGCTGGGCCAGGCCGAGGTGATCGCCGAGGCGCATGCCATCGCCGGGGTCGACGCGTCGACGATCACCTACGTGGAGACCCACGGCACCGGCACCCCGCTCGGCGACCCGATCGAGATCGAAGGCCTGCGTCAGGCTTTCGAGCTGGCCGAGGAAACCCGCAGCGCGCCTTGCTATCTGGGCTCGGTGAAGTCGAACATCGGACATCTGGAGACGGCGGCCGGCATCGCCGGGCTGATCAAAGCCATCCTGTGCCTGGAGCACAAGGCGATCCCGGCCACCCTGCACTACACCAGCCCCAACCCCGAACTGCACATCGACCGCGGCCCGTTCCGCATCCGCAGTGCCGACGGCCCGTGGGAGTCCGACGGCGTTCGTCGCGCCGGCGTCAGCTCGTTCGGTGTCGGCGGCACCAATGCCCACATCGTGCTGGAGGAGGCCCCCGCCGTGCGGCCGATCTCGGCGGCCACGCCGGTCCGGTCCGGTCCGGCGGTGCTGGTGCTCTCGGCGCGAACCGAGGAGGCCCTGGCCCAGTCACGGGCCGCCCTGGCCGCCCACCTTTCCGCGTCCGACGAAGCCGGTGACGAGATCAACCTGCCCGACGCGGCGTACACGCTGACCCGCCGGCGCAAGGAGCCGTTCCGCCTGGCTGCCGTCGTGCGCGACCAGCCGAACGCCGCCACAGTGCTCTCGACGACCGAGACCGACAACGTGTTCGTCGGTCGCGGGCACCCGGACTGGGACGACTCAGCGGTTTCCACGGATCGGGTGGCGTTCCTGTTCCCGGGGCAGGGCGCCCAGCATGTCGGGATGGCCCGCGGCCTCTATGACAGCGAGCCGGTGTTCGCCCGCCACTTCGACCAGGCCGCAACGGCTTTCGGCGACGAGATGGGCTACGACCTCAAAGCCGAGATCTTCGACGGTGTGGGCCGCAACCTCGAGCACACCGACCGGGCCCAGCCCGCGCTGTTCGCCGTCGAGTACGCGCTGGCCAAGCTCGTCCAGTCCTACGGTGTGCAGCCGGCGGTCATGGCCGGGCACAGCATCGGTGAATACCCGGCCGCGACCCTGGCCGGGGTCTTCGATCTCGACACCGCCGTCAAGGTGGTCTCGATGCGGGCCAAGCTCATGCATGCCGCCCCGCGCGGGGTGATGGTCGCGGTGCCGCTGAGCCCGGAGGCGGTCGCGCAGCATCTGACCCCCGACGTCGACATCGCGACCGTCAACGATCCCGGTAGCTGCGTGATCGCCGGCAGCGATGCTGCCATCCGCGCGTTCCAGGCCGGTCTGGCCGAGAAGGGGATCGCGGCGCGGCGGGTGCGCACCTCGCACGCGTTCCACTCCCGGCTGATGGATCAGGTGGTCGCGGAGTTCACCACCTTCCTGTCGGGTATGACGTTGCGCGAACCGCAGATCCCGTTGCTGTCCAACATCACCGGCACCACCATGTCGGCTGCCGAGGCGACCAATCCGGCGACCTGGGCCCGCCAGATCCGCGCCACCGTCCGGTTCGCCGACGAACTCGACATGCTGCTGGCCATGCAGGACCGAGTGCTGGTCGAGGTCGGACCGGGCGGGACGCTGACGTCGTCGGCCGGCCGGCACCCGCGGTGGTCGGATCGGCACCGCGCGGTGCGGCTGATGCGCCACCAGGCGCAGAACCGCAGCGACCACGACACCTTCCTGTTGGCGCTCGGCCAGCTGTGGGCCGCCGACGTGGAGGTGGACTGGGATCAGGGCGCCGAGCAAGACCACACACTGGTCACGCTGCCCGGCTACCCGTTCGCCCGACAACGGCATTGGGTCGAGCACAACGCCAACGCCGCGTGGCTGGCCGCGGGAGCCGGCGGTGCCGGCGGGCCCGTCGCCGCCGGCGGCTCGGCCACCGCGGCAGCCGCGGCGGGCGGAACCTCGACCGTGGAGACCGCACTGCAGTCCATCTGGGCACGGTGCCTCGGGGTCTCCGAGATCGACCGCAATGCCAACTTCTTCGAGATCGGCGGCGACTCGCTGATCGCGATCAGCGTGGCGATGACCGCGGGTCACGAAGGCCTCGACCTCACCCCCCAGGATCTCTACGAGAACCAGACCGTGGCCGCGCTGGCAAAGGTGCTCACGGCCCGCTATGCCGAGGGTGGCCTGGCCCGCCAGACCATGGACGACGCGGTCAACCCGCCGGTCCCGCCGAACGTGGCGTACTTCCTCGAACACGGCCTGCGCGACATCGGCCGCTGGCGCATCCCGGTGATCCTGGGTCTGCGGGCCGACGTCGCCGAGGCCGATGTGCGGGCGGTGCTGACCGCAGTGACCGAAACCCACGACGCGCTGCGCGTGCATCTGGTGGAGCGGGCCGGAACCTGGGATCAACGCATCGCCGAACCCGGTGAGTTCACCGAGCTGGCCGTCCGGGAGCTGCCCGACGGTCTGGCCGCGGGCAGCCCGCAGGAGCGCACGGCGGTGCTGGAGTTCCTCGACGAGCAGGTCCGGGAACACCAGATGATCGTTCCGCTCACCGCGACCTTCATCCGCGGGGTGACCGGGGGCCCGTCGTATCTGGCGCTGAGCCTTCACGGCATCGCCGGCGACGACGTCTCCCGCGACGTGTTGCTGACCGACCTGTTCACCGCGTTCAACCAGCGGATGGCCGGTGAGGAGATCGTGCTGGCGCCGGTACCGGCGTCGTGGCGGGAGTGGTCGCAGCGCTGTGCCGCACTGGCCAGCCACCCGGCGGTGCTCGACAGCCGCGACTATTGGTTGGAGACGGCGAACCGGGCGACGCTGAGCATCGCCGGCCCCGAACCCGGTGAGCGACCGGGGGCCGAGGACGTGGCGCGGCTGTCCACTGCGCTGTCGGGGACCGAGACCGGCGAGATCGACGACGCCCGCCGGCGGCTGCGTCTCCCGGTGGAGGAAATCCTGCTCGCCGCGCTCGGCCGTGCGGTGGCCGCGACGACCGGAGACGGTGCGGTCACCGTCGATCTGGGCGGCCGGGGCCGCTCGGTGCTCAAGCCCGACGTCGATCTGCAGCGCACCGTCGGCTGGTTCACCACCATCCATCCGGTGGTGCTCAACGCGTCCGCACAGAGCACGGCCCGGGAGCTCCTCGACGATGTGCGCGCCACGGTCAAGGCCGTCCCGCACTATGGCATCGGCTACGGGCTGCTGCGCTACCTGTACGCGCCGACCGCGCGCGTGCTCGGCGCGAACCGTCCGGCCGACATCCTGTTCTCGCACATCGGGACGATTCCCGACGCCCCGGCCGATCAGCCCGAGGACGCCCCGGTGCGATTCGACGCCGACACGGCCATGCCGATCCGTGACGCCCTTCCCGGCCTCGGGCATGCCCTCGAGCTGCGGGTCTACCGGGCCGCGGGGGTGCTGCACCTGGACTGGTGGTACGACCAGCGCCGGCTCGGTCCCACCGATGTGGAATCCTTTGCCCGGCAGTACTCGACGGCGCTCCTGGATGTCACCCGGGAAGCACTGGCCGACGAGGACGTCGACGCGGCCGGCGACGAGCTGGCGCTGGTCGATCTGTCGTGAGCGGTTAGAGGAGGGCGCATGACCAGGTCCGACAAGGCGGTGGTCGTCGCCGGCATCAAGAAGTCCTTCGGCTCCGTCCAGGCGCTGCGCGATGTGAGCTTCGAGGTCGAACGGGGCGAGGTGCTCGGTCTGCTCGGGCCCAACGGTGCCGGTAAGACCACCACGGTGAACATCCTGTCGACGTTGATCAAACCCGACAGCGGACGCGCGTTGATCGCCGGCCACGACGTCGTCAGCGATCCCGCCGGGGTGCGGCGGGCGTTGATGCTGACCGGTCAGTATGCCGCCGTCGACGACCTGCTCACCGGCCGGGAGAACCTGCTGATGTTCGGGCGGTTGCAGGGACTGAAGAAGAAGGCCGCCAAACAGCGGGCCCAGGAGTTGCTCGAGCAGTTCGATCTGATCGGCGCGGGTGACCGGGCGGTCGGCAACTACTCGGGCGGCATGAAGCGCCGCATCGACATCGCCTGCGGTCTGGTGGTGCGCCCCGAGGTGGTGTTTCTCGACGAGCCGACCACCGGGCTGGATCCGCGTAGCCGCCAGGCGATCTGGGAGCTGGTCACCGACTTCAAGGACGCCGGCATCGCCACGCTGCTGACGACGCAGTATCTGGAGGAGGCCGATCTGCTCAGTGACCGGATCATCGTGATCGACAAGGGCACCGTGATCGCCGAGGGCACCGCCGACGAACTCAAGGAGCGCACCGGCGGCACCTACTGCGAGATCGTGCCCCGCCAGCTCAGCGACATCCCCGCCGTGGCGCGCATCCTCGGCCCGTTGCTGCCGGATGCGAACCGGGCCGCGCTCAGCGACACCTCGGATCGGATCTCGATGCCCGCACCCGACGGGCCGAACACGTTGATGGCGGCGCTGCAGCTGCTCAGTGAGCACAACATCGAGCTGATGGACATCGCGCTGCGCCGACCTTCGCTCGACGAGGTGTTCCTGGCGTTGACCGGCGACCACACCCGGGGCCGCGACGATCAGTCCGACCCGCTGGTCGCCGCGGACGCGTACGCATGACGGCCACCTCTGCGATCCCGACCGCCGCCCGGCCCGCGGTGTCGGGCATCCAGCAGTGGTGGGTGCTCACGGTCCGGATGATCATCCCGACCCTGCGCAACGGGGAACTGGCCACCCAGATCATCGGCTCCATCGTCTTCACCATCGGCTACTATCTGCCGCTCAAGCAGATGATGGGTGCCGTCCAGCCGCTGAGCAGCTACGCCCAGTACCTGACCCCGTTGATTCTGCTGCAAGCGATCTGGTTCGCCGCGGTGTCGGCGGCGTTCCGCTCGGCGACCGACTCGGTGCAGGGCATCAACCGGCGGTTCCGCGCCATGCCGATTGCGAACGTAACCCCGTTCATGTCCCGGCTGACGGCCAGCATGTACCGCTGCTGCATCGCGCTGGCGGTGTCGGTGGCGTGCGGCTATGTCATCGGGTTCCGTTTCCACCAGGGCGTGCTGCACATCCTGGGCTTCGTCGCGTTGGTGTTGCTGATCGGTGCGGCGCTGGCCATCATCGGCGACCTGATCGGCATCGCGACCCAGAATCCGGAGGCGACGGCACCGATGATGCTCGTCCCGCAGCTGACGCTGGGGCTGGCCTCGGTCGGATTGCAGCCGGTGGAGCGGTTTCCGGACTGGATCGAGGGGTTCGTCCGCAACCAGCCGCTCTCGCAGTGGGTGTACGGCTTGCAGGCGCTCGCCGGTGACAGCAGCGGCAACGCGCCGGAGGTGAGCGTCGCGGTGCTGGCCCCGGGCGTGGCCTGGGCCGCGGGCGCCGCGGCGGTCGCGCTGGTCCTGCACGCCTGGGTGAGCCGCAGGAGGCGCACATGAGCGCCGGCCCGGCCCTGGGAGCGAAGGCGCCCTACCGTCCCGGCGGCAGGCATCGGGTCGAGAAGGTCTGGGAGAACTCGCCGAAGCGTCTGGTTCCCCAGGTGTGGGTGCTCACGCTGCGCATCCTGCGCCGCTGGAGCCGCGACCCGGCGACGCTGGTGCAGTCGCTGGTCATGCCGGCGGGTTTCCTGGTGGCGCTCGACATCGTGCTCGGGGACGGGATCGAGCAGGTGACCGGCCGCAGCGGCCTCTACGCACAGGTTCCGCTGGTGGCGCTGGTCGGGGGGATGACCGGCGCGATCATCGGCGCGGTCGGCGTGATGCGGGAACGCGAAGTGGGCCTGCTGTCCCGGTTCTGGGTGGTCCCGGTGCACCGGGGGGCCGGGCTGATGGCGCGGCTGGCAGCCGATGCGGTGCGCATCGTGGTGATCACACTGACGGCGTTGGCCGTGGGAATGGCCCTGGGTTTCCGCTTCGAACAGGGTCCGCTGGCGGCACTGCTGTGGGTGTTCATGCCCGCGGTGTTCGGTGTGGCGTTGTCGGCGGCGGTGCTCACGCTGGCGTTGTGGTCGTCGAGCACGCTGGTGCCGCAGGCCACCGACATCGTCATCGCGATCCTGATGTTCTTCTCGATCGGCTTCGTGCCGCTCGATCAGTACCCGGAGTGGATGCAGCCGTTCGTCGAGCATCAGCCGGCCAGCTATACCATCAAGGCCATGCAGGGCCTGTCCATCGACGGGCCGATCGCCGAGCCGGTGATGTTCACCTTCCTGTGGGCGGTGGGGATCGCCGCAGTGTGCGCGGTACCCCTGACGCTGGGATACCGCAGAGCCAGCAGACGTGGCTGACACTGCATCGACCGTCAAGGAGTCCTGACCATGTTTCCGTCCTCCGGCATCCGGAAACTCGCGCGCAGCGAGGAGATGTTCGCCGAGACCCACAACTTCATCGGCCTCGCGGCGCATGTGAACGGGCTGATGGACGCCGATGCGCTCTCCGACGCCTTCGATGCGTTGCTGACCGCGCATCCGGTGCTCGCCGGGCACCTCGAGCAACTACCGGACGGTAAATGGGAGATCGTCCTCGACGACCTGATGCCTCCCGGTATCGAGGTGGTCGAGCTCAGCGGCGACGAGCCGGCACCTCCGCTGATCTTCGACCAGACCGTGGCGCTGGTGCACCTGCGGTTGACCAATCGCGACGGCCGGTCCCATCCGACGCTCTACATCCATCACAGCCTGGCCGACGGCCACCATCAGTTCAGCCTGGTCGAAGAGTTGTTCTCGACCTACACCGACCTGGTGACCACCGGCACCACCCGCCCGGTCGAGGTGCATTCGGCTCCAGAGCCCCTGGAGGTGATCCTGGCGAACAGGGGAGTGCAGAAGCGCCAGCGCTCAGGGCTGGAGCGGCTGCTGGCCGCGATGTTCGTCTACGATCTGCCCCCGTCGCGGCGCGCCCCGTCGGAGGTGAATCCCGTTCTGCCGCAACTGGTTCCGATGGCGTCCTGCACGCTCTCCGAGCAGCTGACCGAGCAGATCATCGGCTTCTGCCGGGCCAACAGGCTCGGTCTGAACAGCTTGCTGTCGGCGGCCGTGCTGATGGCCGAGTGGAACGTCCGCAACACCCCGAACATCCCGGTGCCCTATGTCTATCCGGTGGACCTGCGCTACCTGCTCTCACCCCCGGTGTCGGCCACCGAGAGCACCAACCCCGTCGGGATCGCCACCTACCTGGCCGAGATCGAGCCGGGCACCGACATCGTGGAACTGGCCCGCGACATCAACGACACCTACAAGAAGGACATCGCCGAAGGGGTGATCCAGCAGAGCTTCCTGCACTTCAGCCCGCAGTATGTGGGCAACCCGCCGGGCCTGCCGGATGTGGTGATGTTCACCGACAACGGCATCGTGCCGCCGTTGCGCACCCCGCCGGACACCCAGGTGGCCTCCAGCCACGGCGAGTTCTACTTCGCCGTGGGCGCGGGCATCGAGATCTATACGTCCAAGATTTTCAACGGTCAGCTGATGATCGAGTACCACTCACACGGACCGGACCGGGAGAAGTCGGTCGCGGCGATCGAGGCCCAGTTGCGCGACGTTGCCGCCAAGCAGTCCGGTGCGAGTTGACCGCTCAGGGGCGTTGCCCGGGCACCCCGTAGGCGTAGCGGTGGTATTGCAGCGCCGCGCGCAGCGGCGGCAGCAACCGCGCCGCACGCTTGACCGCCTGCATCGCGGTGCCGGTCCGCGAGTACGTGCTGGCGTCGAAAAACGTTGTGGCGGCAAGCAACCGAATGTCAGGCAGCTTGTCGAGGATCTGCTGCGGGCTGTTGACGGCCCAGTACAGCACCGAACCCGAGGTGCGGACCAGCGACTGCGACTTCTGCGATTTGATCGCCAGCCAGTTGAAGAAGTCGATCTGCAGCTCCCCGGTGCCGAAGCGGTCGATGAACCGCTGCAGCAGCGCGACACCCTCGTCCTCGGTCAAATACATGCTGATGCCCTCGGCGATCAACAGGGTGGGGCGGTCGGCCGGGATCTCGTCGAGCCAGTCGGGCTCGGTGGCCGGCGTGGCGATCAGCGAATAGTTCGGGCGGTCCGGGTAGATCTGCTCGCGCAGTGCGATCACCTGCGGGAAATCGACGTCATACCAACGCACGTCGGCCCCCGGGTCGACGCGGAACACCCGGCAGTCCAGACCGCACCCCAGATGCACGACGGTGCACTCCGGGTGGGCGGCGATGAAATCACGGACCCAACCGTCGTAGAGCGCGGTGCGAACGGTGAACAGCGGAGCCCACTTCGGTGTGATCTCGAGCTCGCTCCAGTCGAAATCGAGCTTGTCGATCGCGGCCTTGGCGAAGGTGTCGCCGAGGATCGGGCGGTCGAAGTCGGCGTCGAGGGCCTTCAGGTACAGCGTCGACAGCATGGTCTTCGCCGGGCCGCTCAGGTTGACCGGAACTTTGTTGCTCACGTGTGTGAGGCTATTCGCAAAGGGCCCGGCATGGCACGCCGGGTCGCCGATGAGGAGAGGATGCACCTACTGTGACTCCGTCGAACCCGCCACGGGTGCTGCTGCTGTACTACAGCTTCACCGGACAGTCCAAGAAGGTTCTCGACGCCGCGGGAGAGGTGTTCCGGTCACGCGGCTACGAGGTGACCGAAGCGCCGATCGAGTTCACCGACCCGCGGTATTCGGAGCGGTTCTCCCGTTTCCCGATGCGGCGGGTCTGGCCGGAGTTCCTCGGCATGCTGCCTGCCCAGACCATGCAGCGCACCGGCGACATCCGCACCCCCGATTCCGTGCGGACCGGCGACTATGACCTGATCTGCATCGGATCGCCCACCTGGTGGGACTCCGTGTCGATGCCGCTGCGCACCTTTCTGGTGTCACACGAGGCGCGGAACCTGCTGGAAGGCAAGCGTTTCGCGGTGTTCGTGGTGTGCCGGCGCAAATGGCGCAAGAACCTCGCCGGGGTACGCAAGCTGGTCGAGAAGAAGGGCGGCCGCTACGTCGACGGCATCCACTTCACCTACCCGGGCGGGGAGCTGCCGTCGATGCTGTCGCTGACCAGCTATCTGGGGTCGGGGGAGTACAAGGAGCGTTATCTCGGAGTCAAGCTGCCGCCCACCAACATCAACGACGAGCACCTGGAGGAGGCACGGCGGTTCGCGGCGCGCGTCGCCGACAAGGTCTTCGGCAAGCAGGCCCAGGGGAACTAGTGCCGCGCTCATTCGACGTGATCACCGAGACCGCGGCCGGGGTCGCCGAGGTGCTGGCAGCGTTCGGCGATCGGGACTACTGGGTGGCCCGGCTGGCCGCCTACGGCGGTGACTCGATGCACCTGGACTCGTTGCTGGTCGATGCCGGCGGCACGATCGAGGTGCGCACCACCCAGGATCTGCGGGCGGACATGCTGCCCGGCGGGATCGCCCGGATGCTGCCGGGTGACACCAGCATCCTGCGGACCGAGTCGTGGCGGCCGCCCACCGGCCCGACGCCGGGTGTTGCGCACGGCGAGTTCACCATCACCGCACGCGGGGTGCCCAGTTCGGGTGCGGGCACCATGGCGCTGGCGCCGGTCGCAGCGGGGTCCAGCCTGCGGGTCAGCGGGACCCTCGAAGTCCGGATCCCGGTGGTGGGCGGCCGGATCGAACGCTATGTGGCCGATCTCATCGGCCGGGAGGTTCCGCAGATGCAGCAGTTCACCGCCGAGTGGATCGCCGGGAGGCCCTGAACCGTGCCCGAACCCATCCCGACCACGGCGGAGGCGCTGGCCCGGTTGGACATGCCGCTTCTGGAGGCGATGATGACCCAGCGCGCCATCCGCCGGGTGCTGCCCGACCCGGTCGACGACGAGATCGTGCTCAAGTGCCTGGAGTTGGCGCTGCGCGCGCCGACCGGGGCCAACGGGCAGAACTGGGAGTTCATCGTCGTCAAGGATCCCAAGATCAAACGCAGGCTGCAGCGCCGCTACCGGCTGGCGTGGCGGGTGTTCCATCGCACCTCGATCCGCGACATCGCGTCCTATGACGAGGAGATGGCCAAGAGCGTGCGCGCCATCGAATGGCAGCTCGAGCACTTCCACGAGATCCCGGTGCTGATCATCGCCTGCCTGCGACTGTCCGCCAGGGAGGGCAAGGTGCCGTACGTGCCGATGCCGCACGCGGCGGCCTCGGCGTTCTACGGCTCGATCTATCCGAGCGTGCAGAACCTGTTGCTGGCGGCGCGGTCGATGGGTCTGGGGGCCTCGCTGATCACGTTGCCACTGTGGAGTTTGACGTCGGCCCGGCGGATTCTGCGGCTGCCCACCGAGGTGACGCCGTGCTGCGTGGTCCCGCTGGGCTGGCCACGGGGCCGTTACGGCCCCACCACCCGCCGGCCGGTGGATGAAGTGGTGCATCTGGACCATTACGGCAATCGCGCCTGGTTCGGCCCGCGCCGGGCCGGCGACTGACCGGTCGCGAGACACATGTGTCAGAATTCAGCAACGCCACCAGGGCGGGTATCGGCCGGTCCCTGCCCCTGCGAGCAAAATCGCGGGAGGTCAGCGGGATCCCGCAGGCGACAACGACGAGAGCTCAGGAGGCGGTCGGCAGCATGACACAGACCGAGGCAACAATCAGTAGGATCTCGGCGTGAGCACGCAGCAGTACGACGCCGTCATCGTGGGCGCAGGTTTCGGTGGGATGGGTGCGGCCATTCAGCTGAATCGGCTGGGTTACCGCGATATCGCCATTCTCGACCGCGAGGACGACCTCGGCGGGACCTGGCACGTCAACCGTTACCCAGGCCTGACGGTTGACGTGCCGTCCACCACCTATTCGTATTGGTTCGAGCCGAACCCGTACTGGTCCCGCCTGTACGCGCCGGGAGCCGAGCTCAAGACCTATGCCGAGCACGTCGCCGACAAGTACGACCTGCGCCGCTACATGCGCTTCAACACCACCGTCGAGGGTGCGCGGTGGGACGACGAGGCTCAGCGGTGGCTGGTCACGCTGGCCGGCGGCCAGACCCTGCGGTCGCGGTTCCTCGTCCTGGCGACCGGCTATCTGTGCCAGCCCAAGAAACCGGACATCCCCGGTATCGACACGTTTGCCGGCACGGTGCTGCACGCCCAGGAATGGGACGACGACTATTCGCTGCGGGGTAAGCGCGCGGCCATCATCGGGACCGGGTCGACCGGTGTGCAACTGATCCCCAAGCTGGCCGAGGACGTCGCCGACCTGACCGTCTATCAGCGCACACCGATCTGGGTGATGCCGAAGTTCGACCTGTCGTTCGGGCCGCGCACCCAGCGCCTGTTCGCCAGGTTCCCGGCCACTCAGCGCTTCGTCCGCCTGTCCAGCGACGTGTTCATGGACATCATGACCACGCTGGCGATGTGGAAGTTCCGGCAGCTGCGGCCCATCAACACGGCGGCCGCGCGTATCGGCGCACTGCACCGCTTCCTGGCCATCCGAGACAAGGACCTGCGCCGCAAACTGACACCGGACTACGACTTCGGGTGCAAGCGGCCGACCCTGTCCAATGTCTACTACCGCACCTTCACCAAGCCGCACGTCCATCTGGAGACCGGCGGGATCGAGCGGATCGAACCCGACGGCATCGTCGGCAGGGACGGCACCAAACGTGTCATCGACACCCTCGTGTTGGCGACCGGGTTCGACGTGTGGGAGTCAAACCTGCCCGCGATCGAGGTGATCGGCCGGGACGGCCGCGACCTCGGCAAGTGGTGGCGCGAGAACCGCTTCCAGGCCTACGAGGGCATGACGGTGCCGATGTTCCCGAACATGATCACCCAGGCCAGCCCCTATGCGTGGGTCGGTATGTCCTGGTTCGACACCGTGGAGTACCAGATGCGCCACATGAACCGGCTTTTCGGCGAATTGCAGCGCACCGGCAGCCAGACCTTCGAGGTCACCGAAGAGGCCAACGACAGATTTCTGGAGCGGATGCTCACCCTGCTGGACGACTCGGTTTTCCGGCTCGGCGACTGCGCGAACTCCCGGTCGTACTGGTTCAACAGCAATGGGGAGGCGCCGCTGTTCCGCCCGACGTCGATCCGTCAGGCAGTCAAGGAACAGGACACCTTTCCACTCAGCGATTACGCCTTGGCGTGACGCCCTTAATCGACGATCTCAGCTCCCCAGGACACGAAGGGTAGGACCATGGCAACGGAGACCTCCGACGACGTTCGGCTGCCGCCCGGACCGCGCTGGCCGAAGCTCGTGCAGGGTGCCGTGGTGCTGACGTTGCGGTACCAGTCGATCGCCGCGCTCGGCCGCAAGTTCGGCCCGTCCTTCACCCTGCGCCTGCCCGCTCTCGGCAATGCCGTCGTGGTCAGCGACCCGACACTGGTCAAGGACCTGTTCAGCACCAGCCGGGAACTGATCGGACGCCCCAAGCAGAACCTGGGCAAAGAGGTGCTCGGCGAAGGTTCGATCTTTAACCTGGAAGGCGAAGCGCTGCAGGCGCGCCGGAAGATCCTGCTGCCCCCGTTCCACGGCAAGAGCATGCGCACCTACGAGCGGATCACCGAGGAGGAGGTGCGCCGCGAGATCTCGAACTGGCCCGAGGGTGTCGAGTTCGAGACGCTGGAGCCGATGACCCGCATCACGCTCAACACCATCCTGCGGGCGATCTTCGGCGCCGAGGGTCCGGCGCTGGACAAACTGCGCGTCCTAATCCCCGCTGCGGTGAACTTCGGATCGCGGCTCGCGCTCGCGCCCACCATCGTGAAGAAGGACTTCGGCAAATGGAGTCCCGGTGGTCGTTTCGCGCAGTTCAAACACGAGGTCGACGACATCATCTTCACGCTGATGAGCGAGGCGCGCTCGGACCCGAACTTCGACCAGCGCGCGGATGTGCTGTCGCTGCTGCTGCAGGCGCGCTACGAAAACGGCGAGCCGCTGTCGGATCGGCACATCGCCGATGAGCTGCTCACCCAGCTCGTCGCCGGACACGAGACGACGTCGACGCAGTTGTCCTGGGCCGTCGAGCGCATCCGCCGGCATCCGGAGGTGTTGACCCGTCTGGCCGAGGAGGTCGACGCGGGCGGCAACGAATACCTGCTCGCCGTGCTCGCCGAGGTGCAGCGCACCCGCCCGGTGCTCACCGCCGCGCTGCGTCGGACGAAGACCCGGATTCGCTTGGGGGAGTGGGTGATTCCCGAGGACACCATTGTGATGGCGAGCACCCAGTTGGCGATGGCGGCGGAGGACAGTTTCCCCGACGCGGCAATGTTCAAGCCCGACCGGTTCGTCGGTCAGGCGCCCAACCCGTTCGCGTGGATCCCGTTCGGCGGCGGCATGATGCGCTGTATCGGGGCGTCCTTCGCGACCATGGAGATGGAAGTCACTCTGCGAACGATTCTGAAGGAGTTCCGGATCGAACCCACCACCGCCCCCGATGAGCGAATCCACACCCGGGGTGTGACGGTCGCACCGGGGCACGGGGGCCGACTGCTGGTGCGTCGACGGACCGACCGCGGGACCACCGAAGTCGCGCCGGCGCACGATCACACCACCGCCTGACGCTGCTGCTCCGGGTCGACGTACCGCCGGTTAATCGTCGCCGGAGCCGGCGCCTCCGGAGTTGGTGTCGCCGGAGTCGGTGTTGTCGGAGTCGGTGTTGTCGGAGTCGCCTGAAGTGACCCGGCCGTCATCCGAATCGCTCTCGCCCGCACCGTCTTCGGTGTCTCCACTGTCGGTCAGCTCATCACCGTCGTCGGTCAGCTCATCACCGTCGTCGGTCAGCTCATCACTGCCGCCGTCCGTGAGCTCATCACCGTCGTCGGTCAGCTCATCACTGCCGCCGTCCGTGAGCTCATCACCGTCGTCGTCCGTGCCGTCGTCAACCACACCGTCGTCCGTGCCGGAGCCGGGATGGTCCGAATCTTCCAGCGGGGCCACCCCGGCCGGTTCCGCACCGGCAGCATCGGCTGAGGCCGGTGCCGAGCCTGCAGCCTGATCCGAGACCGGTTCCGGGTCGACCGCGTCCTCGGCGTCACCGTCGGCCTGCTCGACCAATGCGGCGGTCTCGACCGGCGGTGCGGGCGGGGTGATCGGGCGCGGGAGATAGTCGCGGTTGTACGCGCGCTCGATGATCTCTTTGAGGGGGCCGTTGAGCTGGTCGGCGAGCCTGTGCATGCCGAGGAAACGCAGCGGATTGAGCAAGGGGAGTTTCTCGGTCGGCACGAACACGTAGGTCGTATTGCCCTCCACCCACACGATGTTGTTGGGGTCGTAGAGGTCCACGTCCTCGTAATCGGTGTGCACCGAGGAGAATCCGGCCATGGCGTTGGCCAGCGCCAGCAGGTTGAACGGGTTGTCGGGGAAATCGGCGGCGAAGTCGTACTGCCGCGCCACGTCGATCACCTTGTACTGCGTTTCCGGGGTGGCGAACCCCGAGGCCGCGTTCGAGCCGCCCCGTGGCCGGTCACCGTTGCCGATGATCACGAACACCAGCTCATCGGCCGGGGGAGCGTCAGCCTCTGCGGCATACTTGCGCATCCACGCCGAGATCACCTGACCGCCCTGGCTGTACCCGTAGACGATCTTGAGGCCATCGGTCTGGCGAATCGCCGCGTCGAGCGGATCAGCGCCCGAGGGATAGAAGAATCGCGGGTACTTGACCGCCTGGCAGGTGTTGGGGGAGGCGCACACGACACCCTGCAGGTCGTCGTGCACAGACCCGCTCACCAGACCGAGGGACAGCACCGTGGCCGGGCCCGGCAGCACCACCTGCGCGTCCGCCACCTCGGCGTTCGCCGCCTGAGCCTGGGCGGCAGGGGTGCCGAACAAGGACAGCGACGCCGCCACCGCCGCGACGCCGGCTTGCGCGATGACGGCGCGAGGCTTGCTGACAGTTCCCGATTCCATTTGCTCCACCCCTCTGTTGCGCCCGTAGCGGACGTGCTGACACCGACCGTAGCCTACCCGGGCGGCCCGCGGATTTTGGCGATACGGTCATCGTGTTCCCAGGTAGAGCGCGTAATTTTTCGGTGATACCCAATTCAAGATCGACCAGGTATGCTCGCCGCCAACTGCCGGGCGCCGGCGTCTTTGTCAGTTGCTGACAGCTGAGGGAACCATTAGCGCGCCGGCGTCGTCGCCCGGAGGTCGCCGCGGCGACGCAGGGCACCGATCCTGGTTGTCCCACGAGCCGTCCATGCCGCCTGTTGGGCCCGGCCGGGTCGACTCGCCAACCGCCCCGGGACGCGAACAGACGTTGCTTTGCCGCACGAGGGGCTCGGATTTGCCGATGCAGTCTGCTCCCGTCGCCGTCCTCGGGTACTGGAAATGGCGCGTTTACCTTTCGGCAATCCGAGAATCTCCGGGTGTTCCACCGTGCTTTCTTCCGGCCTACCCACTCCATGAAACGAGATAGCGGTCACAATCGACCACGCCAGCGATATCAGCAAATCAACAGCAAGTTCACAGAATGACATTTTAGCAATCACTGTGCGGGTTGCTGAAAATGTGTTTACAGACGCCGAATTTCAGTGCCCCGACGAATTACCCCGGTCTGGGCATCGCAACGAACAACGCTTCAGCTGCGTAAATGATTGACCTATCGATGGAGCTCAACGCTGTTCGTACACCTGCGACACGCGGCTCAATCTCGGGACATCACCGGATCTCGGCTATTCTGGCAACGTAACGCGGAGTCGCTCTGAACCCGCATGTCGCAATGTCCCTAGCCAGCAGAGACAATTCGTCCGGGCGGAATCCTCATTCAGGTCAGCATCAGCGATCAATCGTTGTAATCTCAACGACGATCCGGGGTCCGCGGTCTTGTCTTTCGGCGGCGGAGCGGGGGCGAAGACGACGCGGTCGCCACTCCCAACCTCGGGACAGGCTCTCCATCGATTAGCTCCGTGCGGGCGGAAGTCGTGCTGTCGGTCACTCAGCGAAGGGGAAAACTGCGGTGAAGCGGGTCAAGAAAGTCGCCCTGGCACTCGCGGCATTGCCGATGATGGCGGTTCCGGCCCTGGTGGGGCCCAGCCCACAGGCGGTCGCGGCCACCGCGACGATGGCCGGGATGTTCAATTCCGCGCCGAAGTACACCACCATCACCTCGGACGGTCAGTCGCTGTGCCCGTGCCGCGCGATCAGTTACGACACCTCGCCCGGCCTGATCGGCATCGCGGACGGTGTGCGCGCGCTCGAGCGATGGATCGCGACGACACCGGGCAGTAAGACCGTCGTCGCCTACTCCAAGGGCACGCATGCGGCACTGGGGTGGTTGCGCGAGAACGCCGACGAGCTGCCGGCGCACCGGATCGAGTTCGTGCTCCTGGGGTCCCCGGAGACGCCCGGCAACGGCGGTTGGCGGGTGGGTCACAACCTGCAGAGCGGCCTGCCACCCACCAACGACTTCCAGAACGTCACGTTCGTGGTCCGCCAGTACGACAGCGTCGCCGATTCACCGGTGAACAGGTTCAACTTCCTCGCGATGATCAACGCATCGTTCAGTACCCACCTGGAAGGTTACGACGGGCTCGATCTGGACAATCCCGATGCGGTCTACGTGGACCCGAAAACCGGGGCCACGACGCTGTATTTCCGCACCGACCTGTTGCCGATGCTCTCCTGGATGGACTGGTTCGCCACCCCCGAGCAACTGGCGGAATGGGACGCCACGCTGCGACCGCTGATCGAAGCGGCCTACGCCAGGCCGGTGGAGATCCCCGATCCGGATTACGCATTGACCTCCCGACTGACCTTGGTGGCACAGCAGGCTGTGCTGGAAACGACCGCGGCATCCGCGCCGCAGTCCGGCCCGCCGGAGGACGCCGCCGGCACTGAGGCGCCCTCCGGGACGGCCGATCCGGACGGCATTGCCATCCCGGACAGTCACGTGGGAGAACTCGCAGAAACCACCGGTGCACCGGGAAGCACCGATCTGGTAGAGGCCACCGACCCGGATGCCGAAGGAGACGCCGAGGACGCCTCACCCGAGGACGCCTCACCCGAGGAGGGCGGCGAGCTCGTGCCGGCCGACGACGCGGCCGACGCCACCACCGATGCCGAGGGGATCGACGCCGGCTCCGACGAGGACGCCGACCCGACGTCATCGGGGGTCGATACACCGGATCAGGAGCGCGGCCCCCAACACCGGCTGCAGATCGGCGGCACCGGATCCGGCGGCACGTCGGGTGCCGGGGATTCCGACGCCGGCGGCTCCGACACCGGATCCGGCTCGAACTCCGGCACCGAGACTGGATCCGCTTGATCCCAAAGTTGTTCCAGGACAACGATTTCCCTTTGGGACGACGATGCAGCGCCCGGTAGCCGACCCGCGTTCCGCGACCCGCGCAGCTGCCGGCATCGCCGCTGGCTGACGTCGGTGCGCAGCCTCGGCCGTTGATAGGCTGCGACGATGTCTGCAAGCGTTCGCGGCAAGGTCGCGCTGATCACCGGCGGCGCGTCCGGTATCGGAGCCGCCCTGGCGACCAAGATGGCCGACCTCGGCAGCGACGTGTGGATCGCCGATCGCCAGGCCGACGTCGCAGAGGAACTGGCCGCCACATTGCGCGCCGGTGGTGCGAGCGCCCACGCGATCGAATTGGACGTCCGCGACTTCGCCGCCTTCGAAGCAGCGGTCGACCGGGTCGTGCAGACATCAGGCGCGCTCGACTACCTGTTCAACAACGCCGGCATCGGCATCGGCGGTGAGATCGACAGCTTCACCATCGACGACTGGAACACCATCATCGACGTCAATCTGCGCGGCGTCGTCAACGGCATCCAGGCCGCCTATCCGGTGATGATCCGGCAGGGCCGCGGACACATCGTCAACACCGCGTCCCTGGCGGGACTGATCACCATGACCGCCCAGGCGGGTTACTCGGCAACCAAACACGCCGTCGTCGCGTTGTCCAACACTCTGCGTCTTGAAGCGCAGCGACACGGTGTGCAGGTGTCGGTGCTGTGTCCGGGCGTGGTGCGCACCCCCATCCTCGCCGGCGGCAAGTACGGGTACAACACCACCGCCAGCCCGCAGGACATGGCGGCCCTCGGGGAGAAGCTTCGGCCGATCTCACCGGAGGCATTCGCCGACAAGTCCCTGCGTGCAGTGCTGCGCGGAGACGCGTTGATCGTGGTTCCCCGGTGGTGGAAGGCGCTCTGGTACCTGGAGCGGCTTTCCCCCGCGCTGTCGATGCGGATCGCCAGGGAGTCGCTCAAGCGCACCCGTGCGGTAACGCAGGTCCGGCCGTGAACGATATTCCAGGCGCACCACCGGCCCGGGTGTCCGGCCGTCGGTGGTCAGCGGCCGATCGACGCGCTGTGGCGAAGTTCTTACGTTGCCGAGCGAACCTTGCGGCCGGGCGCGGCGGCAGCCGTTGACGCCCGGTCGCCATTACCCGCGCCGCAAACCTTCCCGATCTTCATGATTGTTCACCTGCGTCAATCCGAAATTCGTCGATTACTCAGCTCACAGTGTTGCAATACTGTGATATACAGTGTCGGGAGTTAACACGTAGTCCGGACTTTGCTGGCCCCCAGCAACCTCAGTCCGAATTAATTTTCTCATCAGTAAACCTGCTGATCAGTTGGGAGAGGCCAGAAATATGCGTCCAGGATTGCGACCGCTGGCAATGGGCAGTGCCGCTTTAGTCGGCGCCGGCCTGATCGCCGCGACACCGGTCACGCCGCTGACCGAACAGGCCAAGGCCCAGTTCGACAATGTGGCGGTCCAGCTGGCGGCGAACTCGATCGCGAACATCCCGGTCAACCTGTACCGCATCCTGATGGACCTGGAGAAGAATCAGCTCGCCGGCCTGAACGCCGCGACCGACTCGCTCGAGGGCTCCGGCAACTGGTGGCTCTACACCCCGACCAACATCCTCGGTTGGGATCAGATGGACTACGCGAAAGCCGTCGGGTTCACCAAGCTGTTCACCCCGATACCGGAGGTGGCGCAGGCCCAGGCCGACCAGCTCAACGCCATCATGGCGCGCAACTTCCCGATGACGGCCAACTGCACCGGCACACCACAACCGTGCGCCGACCCGTTCTACTTCACCGCGTACTTCACCACACCGCCGTGGGAGGCACTGTTCGGCTACCAGTACGCGTTCGGCCCGGTGTTCAACACCCTCGATCCGTCGATCGAGATGCCGTGGTCGAACCAGACCCTCACCTACGATCCGTGGGGACCCGGCAAAGCCCTCTGGCAGGCGTTGACCAAGGAGCCCGAAGAGGGTTGGGCACCCGAGCGCACCTACCTGCTGGACCGCATGGAGGCCAGCGACCGGTTCTGGAAGTCGGTTTACAACTCGTTCAATCCCTTCGTCGAGGGCACCTACTGCCTGCCCTGCCAGCTGCTGGGCGTCAAGGGGCCGAAGAGCTCGCTGCCGGTCATCAGCATCTTCGGCAACTTCTACACCTACCTCGACTTCGGGCAGGAGTTCACCGACGACTGGGTCGCCCCGCACCCCGAGGTTCCCAAGCCGCCCACGGTCAAGGCACTGTCGATCTACACCCCGGAGGCCTGGGAGCGCATCGGCCGCGACATCCAGACGTACTACAACTGGGTCTTCAAGGGCGGCCCGATGCCGCAGATCGAGCTGGAGGAGCCCAGCGTCTACCCCGAGGTGCCGGACACCACTCCGCCGCTGCAGCCGGGGCTGGGCGGAGATCTGCCGGCCCGGGTGCTCACCGTCAAGGGCACCGAGCTCTATCCGATCGACGGCATCCTCAACGGCTCGGTGTGTGACGGCAGCCTGGGCGATTGCGACAACGTCGACTACATCCGCTGGCTGCAGGAAGCCAGCATCCGGGACGGCCTGAAGAACCTCTCGGCGCTGCTGGCCGACCCCGATGCCGGACCCGCGACGGTCCTGGGGTACTCGGAGGGCTCGGTCATCGCGTCGCGTTGGCTGAGCAACTACTCGAAGGCGCTCGCCAAGGCGCAGGCCGAGGGCAAGACGGATGTCGAGGGTGCGCCTGACGCCGAGAATCTGCACTTCATCCTGACCGGCAACCCCAACCGCAAGTACGGCGGCACCCGGCCGGCCTGGTACATCGAGCGGGCCACCCCCAACGACACCAAGTACACGACGCTTGACGTCGCCCGCGAGTATGACGGCGCCGCCGACTGGCCCGACCAGTTCAACCTGTTGGCGTATGCCAACGCTGCCGCGGGTTACTTCGTGGTGCACCCGTACTACGACGACGTCGACCTGGAGAACGATCCCAAGCTGGTCTTCCAGGAGAACAACACCACCTACGTGCTGATGCGCACGCAGGATCTGCCGATCCTCTACGGGCTGCGTCAGATGGGCCTCAACCGGTTGGCAGACGAACTGCAGGCGAAGTGGAAGCCGATCATCGACTCCGCGTACAACCGGGATTACCCCAACGTGATCGAGGATCCCGCCGCCGCGCAGGAAGCAGTCGACCGCGCCAAGGCCGGTCTGCCGCCGCTGGAGTCCACCGAGGAGGAGACCACGGACGCGCTGGCCGCGAGCAGCAGCGAGTCCGAGGACGGCGACGAGGCTCAAGACAACACGTCACTGACCGAGAGCCTGCAGAGCATCTCGCGCTCGTTGTTCTCGGCAGACCGGGACGACGCGAAGACGCCGGAAACCGAGACCGGAACCGACACCGACACGGGCACCGAGACCGAGACCGGCACCGGAACCGAGACCGAGACCGGCAACGAGACCGAGACCGGCAACGAGACCGAGACGGAGACCGAGACCGAGCAGCAGGATCCCTCGAAGGACGCGGTCAAGGACAAGGGCGAACAGAAGCGCTTCAACCCCTTCAAGCCGTGGGGCTCGTCGAAGCAGCGCGGCGGATCGTCGGACCAGGCCACCGCCGAGACCGACGGTGCGAAGGATTCCGAGACAGGGTCGAAGAAGAACAGCGGCTGGGGCTCCAAGAAGGACGGCGGTTCCAAGACCGACAGCGGTTCCAAGACCGACGGCGGTTCCAAGACCGACAGCGGTTCCAAGGACAGCGGTTCGGACTCCAAGAAGGACGCCGCCTGATCTGACTCAGATCGCGCTCCCGGCCGGCCGGATCGACGCACCGCCAGCGGTGCCCCGATCTGCGCCGGCCGGCGGCGTTTCCGCGCGGCGTTTCTGCGCAGATCCGGTGCGTCAGCGCTTGGCTGCCTGCGCGTCGCCCAGCGCCTCCAGAATCCTGTTGCCTCCGGTCCTCCGCGCCACGGCGGCGGTGAACTCGGGGAGCAGGCCACCCAGCATTGTGTTGACACGCAGCGGCCACGGCGCCACCGTCACCTCCGCGAGGTTGTCCTCAACCGCCTTCACCGTCGCCCGCGCCACCTGATGCGACGTGCGGGTTCCCACCCGGGGAACTTTCACGTCGGTGTCGGCGATCATCCCTGCGTCGCGCACCGGGCCCGGGAAGATCGTCGATACCCCGACGCCGTGGGCGCGTAGATCCTCGCGCAGCGCGAGCGCGAAGCCGCGCAATCCGAACTTCGTCGCGTTGTACAACGCCATATGCCCGGATGCCGACTTGCCCGACAGCGATGACATGAACACCAGGTGCCCCGAACCGCGGGCGGCCATCTGTTCCCCGAGCACCTTGGCCATGACGATCGGGGCGCGCAGGTTGACATCGAGCGCGCGGTCGATCTGCGCTACCGAATACCCGTCGAGCAGCCCCGAGGCCGGAACTCCGGCATTGGCGATGAGCACATCGACCGCCTCGACCCGGGCCAGCATCCGCGACACCTCATCGCGGTCGGAGAGATCCCCGACATACACTGCGGCGCCCAGACGCGCCGCCATCTCGTCGAGCACCTCGGCCCGTCGACCCGTGAGGGTCAGTCGCGCTCCGCGGGCGGCGAACTCCGCCGCAAGGGCGTGGCCGATACCGCCGGAAGCTCCCGTCACCAGAACATGTGCGCCGTTGACATCCATGGGATGAGGCTACGGGTTGGACCGCCCCGGGGTCACCTCGCGGACGGTCAGTTCGTCCTAAGCTGGCCGGCCACGTAATCCGTTGCCTGCTCGACCATTCCGTTGTCGACATACGACATGTGGGCCGGGAAGTTGAGCCCCGACGAGCAGAACGGGTCGTCGAGGGCGCACAGGTCGATCGTCTTGTGCCCGAAGGTGCCGCTCAGTTCGGGCAACGGGCCGCCGCCGGCCATATCCCGCAACGGATTACCGAACACGGCGACAGCCGCGACGTGGTCGGCGAGCTCGGGCGGTATCGGGGTGGGGACATAGCGGCCCAACGGGCGCGGATCCACGGTGATCATGTCGATCACACCCGCGCCCTGAGAATTGCCACCCAACACAAGTTTGGTGTCGGGGCAGTTGTCGGCCATCCAGCGCACCCGGCCAAGCGCATCGGCGGCGCCGACCTGCACCGAGGAACTGAAGTTGAACCCGGCCGGATAGTTCACCCCGTAGGCGCCGACCGAACGCCCATCGACCTTGCCGCGCAATGAATCAACGAAGTTCTGCCCCAGCCAGCCCAATCCGGGGGGAGCGCCGGTGCCGCGGGCGAAGATGACCTCGATGTCCGGGCAGGGTTGCGCCGCGGCGGTGTGCAGGCCCAAGCCGGTCTGCAAGACGGCGGCGTACCCCAGTACCACCGCACCGATCGAGCCCACCATCCTGCGCATCAGCATGACTCCATGCTGACACATCGCTGTGAGTGCTCGGCGCGTACCGCGTCTGAGCTGGCCTTTCAGGCGATCGAGTAATCGCTGAGCGGGAAACTGTCGTTTTCCTGGTTGGTCTGCTTGGTCGAGGCGGGACGGACCAGCGTCTCACCGCTCGGGCTGAAATAGTAGGAGCGCGACCGCGCGCAGTCGCCGCTGCCGAACACCGTTTTGCCCAGCAGCGCCGACATCCGCTCGCCGAACGCGGTGTTGGCGGCATCGGTCACCTCGAAGGTCGTCCCATTGCGTCGGCGCAGCTCGCCGAACAGCCGGTCCATATGCCGCATCTGGTACTCCATGGTGTTGAAGTACGACAACCCGCTCGAGGCGTAGGGACCAGCCAGACTCAAGAAGTTCGGAAAGCCGGGGATGGACACACCCTGGTAGGCCAGAAAGCCGTTGTCACGCCACCATTTCCCGAGGTTTCGGGCGTCGCGGCCGATCACCTCGATGGCCGGGATATTGGCCTCCCACAGATCGAAGCCCGTGCAGAGAACCAACGTGTCGATCCGTGTCCGCGACCCGTCACAGGCCACGATGCCGTCGGCCTCGACCCGTTCTATCCCGGCGGACTGCAGGTGCACGTGGGGTTTGGTGAACGTGCGGTAGTACGAATTGGAATAGGTGGGGCGTTTGCAACCGAAGTCGTAATCCGGTGAGAGCTGGTCACGCAGATTCTTGTCGCGGATGGAGACGAACCGCCACAGCTGCGACAACTTGGCGGCAGCGACGTTGAGCTGCCGGAAGTACTTGAAGTTCAGCACCGACAGGATCATCATCGCTTCCAGATTCACGTCGGTCGTGTACCGGAAGGCACGTTGCAGCAGGGGAACTCGACCGAAGAGCTTGCGCAGCACCACGGGAATCGGGAAGTCGAATTTCGGCACGACATGGATCGGTGTCCGTTGATAGACCGTGAGCTCAGCAGCTGTCTTGCTCAGTTCGGGGATCAGTTGGACGGCGGTGGCACCCGTTCCGATGAGACCGATCCGCTCGCCGGCGGGGGAGTAACTGTCATCCCAGTCCATGCTGTGGATGATCCGCCCCTGGAAGTCCTCGATGCCGGGAATGTCGGGTTTGCGTGGCTGCGACAGATAACCGGTGGCCGTGATCAGGAACCTGGAGGTCAAGGTCTCTCCACTGGACAGCGCGACCTGCCACATCTGAGCTTCTTCATCCCAGCGTGCGCCGTCGACCGGAGTGTTGAAACGCATGTGCCGGCGGACGTCGTACTTGTCGGCCACGTGGTCGGCGTAGGTCTTCAGCTCGGAACCCGGCGCATACAGCCGGGACCAGTTCGGGTTCGGTTCGAACCAGTACGAATAGGTGGGTGAGGGGATGTCGACAGCCAACCCGGGGTAGTGGTTGACGTGCCACGTCCCGCCCAGATCGTCCTCGCGGTCCAGGACCAGGATGTTCTCGTAACCCAACTTCTTCAATTGGATCGTGGCGCCCATTCCACCGAAACCGGCGCCCACGACGATCGCGTCGTACTGCGGCAAATCCATGGGTATGAACGCTACCTCACAGCAAACCGATCATCAGCGGTTGTTCCCGGCATTCGAGCCGAGTTCACCACACCACGAAGCCCCGGCATGAGCCGGGGCTTCGGGTGCGGAGGGCTGTCCAGGTTGTAACGGCCTCGAGTTCGGGGAGGCTACTCGGAGGACGCTGAGCCGGACGTCCCGCCGTCGCTGGATGCGCCACCGGAATCGGAATCCGAATCCGAGTCGCCGCTGTCGTCAGTGTCACCTTCCGACGTGGTGGCGTCGTCTTCTGTGGCCTCCTCGGCAGCTTCGTCGGTGCCGTCCTCGTCCTCGACGACCTCGTCGATACCGTCCTCGTCCTCGACGACCTCGTCGATACCGTCCTCGTCCTCGACGACCTCGCCGATACCGACCTCGTCCTCGACGACATCCTCGGTGCCGTCCGCGGCACCGTCATGGGAATCGACCGGGACCGCGCCGCCGGTGTCTGCGGGGCTCTCAGCTGCCTCGTCGAGACCGGAAGCACCGGATTCCACCTCGCCACCGACCGCCGCCTCAGCCTCAGGCTCGGGCTCGGCGGCCACCGCCGCGGTGGCCAGGGTGCGCAAGGACGCCGCGGTGGGCACGTCGTTGCGCTTGTAGGCCTTGTCGATCTTGGCCTTGAGTTCGGCTTCCTTGGCGGCCAGGAACGGGAACATCTGCACCAATGGCAGTTTCGCGGTGGGAACCAGGTAGTTGGTGGTCGTCCCGCCCTTGGAGTTGACGTCGACGGAGATGTTCTCCTCGGGGACCTTGGACAGGTCGGCGAACATCATCGGCACGTGCACGAAGATCCCGCCGGCGATCGCGTTCATCACCGCCAGCCCGTTCCACCAGCGATCCGGGAAATCGGCCATGCCGTCGTACTCGCCGGTGACGACGATGATGTCGTACTCGGTCTCGGGGGCCGGCTGATAGGTGTAGTCATACCGCGAGTTGTAACGGGCCTTGTCGATCAACTTCTGCCGGCTGGAGTCGGCGACCAACACGAAGGTGATCTGGTTCTTGTCCGGCGCGTTGGCATCGGCGGCGAGCTGCCGAAGCACCTCGTTGACCACCAGCGACCCGGCCGACAGACCGACCACGGTGACCTTCTCGCCGTTGATGTAGTTACCGTTGCCGTCGGTGGCAAGCCGATCCATCGCGGCATCGATCTGCGCATTGAGATTGGTGATGCCGATATTGATCGACGCACCCAACGTCATGTCGTTCTTCCCCGTGTACGGCCCGGCCTGAGCCGGCCAATTCACGCTGACGCGGTCCTGATCCTGCAGCGAGCCGCCCAGCAGCTGCCGGAGGATCAGATCGTGTAGGGACGGCGCATCGATGCCCCCGACGACGAGAGCCGAATTACTGGCGATGGCCGGTGCCGGGCCCGAAAACGCCAGAGCAACCGACGCAAACACGGCGCCACAAGCGACACCTGCTTTTTGAAGCGTCTTTCGCATGAGTTCTCCCCGATTTAGAAGCGATGAAACCACTCGCCGAGATAGGCGCGACATGAGCATATGGCGAGCCTGCAACCACTGCGCAGCAAAATTCAGACATTTCCCATTGACGCCAATTTGGCAAATTAGACATCCATTGCCGAAGGGCGCACTTACTGGAAACTCTACAAAGGTAGAGGTTCGTACGCGGCGGCAGCGGCAATATGCACCGAGCGTGGAGCGGTGGGTCCCCGAAAGGGTTTTGCGTGCGGTTACTCCCCACTCACCGTCACCAGACGCGGAGACACAGTAAAAATGTCAATCATGTAATTCATAAATAGCGCCGAGCGTAAAATAGTTCACCATGATGTTGCCTGCCAGTGTGTAGCTAAAAAAAGATTCTGGTCTGTACCATCGCCTCCAGCACACCTTGAAGTGCGTGGTTAATCTTCGCTCGGTGACATCATGGCCAAGCGCACATGACCGGATCGTGATCAGCAGAAGTAGCCGCCCATAACTGACTCCGCGGTAACTTCGCTCTCTGCACCCGCAAACAGCAATACTTACCGATCAGTCAGCTGGAGTCGCACCGGACGGCCGAGTTCGACGCCGGCAATACCGTGGCGGCGACGGGATCGCCGCCTCAGCCTCTGAAAGCTCGCCGGATACCTGCCGATGGCAAATTCCGGCCCGCTCGCGCGAGGGCTCGCACGGTCCGCCACGCAGTCAAGGCCGCGACGAGGCACCTGTGGACGGCAGGATCTCGGCGCGGCGCCGACGCCGGGTCAGAGCCGTCGCTGCAGCAGCGCGCGCTCCCGGCGCGGACTCAGGGCCACCAGCCGGATGTCCCCGTCGTAGTGGTCCAGCACCCGCGGGTCCATCACCCATCGCCACAGCGGCGGAAAGAGAGCGAGCAGCACCATCGTCGCGTAGCCGGACGGGAGCTGCGGGGCCTCGTCAGCGTGACAGAGCGCCTGGTAGCGCCGATGCGGGTTCGCATGGTGATCCGAGTGACGCTGGAGGTGGAACAGAAAAACGTTGGAGATCACCGAATTGCTGTTCCAGCTGTGGGTCGGTCGGACCTGTTCGTAACTGCCGTCGGCCCGGCGCCGGCGCCGCAGACCGTAGTGCTCGAGGTAGTTGATCGACTCCAACAGGCAGATTCCGACGATGGCCTGGCCGATAAGCCACGGCAGCACCGCGATGCCGAACACCGCGACCAGAGCCGCGAACAGCGCCACGGTCACCGCCCAGGCATTCAGGACGTCGTTGCGCAGGGTCCACGGCGACATGCCGCGGCGGGCCAGCCGCCGGCGCTCCAGCCGCCACGCCGAGCGCAGGCTGCCCAGAATGGACCGCAACTGGAACGCATAGAGGCTCTCGCCGAGACGCGAGCTGGCCGGGTCCAGCGGCGTCGCGACGCGGGCGTGATGGCCGCGGTTGTGCTCGACGAAGAAGTGTCCGTAGCCGGTCTGCGCCAGCGCGATCTTGCTGAGCCGGCGCTCCGACTGCGCCCGCTGGTGACCGAGCTCATGGGCGATGTTGATCGCGACGCCTGCGATGCCCCCGACGGTGAGCATCAGCCCGGCCTTGTCGACCTCGCTCAACACCACGCCGCCACCGCCGGTCCAGAACCAGCAGGCCAGCACCAGCGACACGTATTGAGCGGGCAGATACAGGTAGGTGGCCCACCGATAGAAGCGGTCGTTCTCCAGTCGCGCCAGCGCACTGTCGGGGGGGTTGTCGGCATCGGGGCCGACGAGATAGTCCAGCGCCGGAATGACGAAGAACATCAGCACCGGCCCGGACCACCAGAACACGCCCCAGCCGGTCAGCGCCGCCCCGGCCCACGAGAACGGCACCAGCGTGGGGATCACCAGCCCCAGTAGCCACACGTGGCGTTTGGGGTCACGCCAGTGCTGAGCAACCACCGGCCGGTCACCCTCGCGATCTCTCGCAGGTCGCTGAGTCGGCATCGTTCGAAGTGTCCCCCTCTTAGCCGAACCGTTCACAAATCCTCGCAGCAGCAGGCGACGATTAGGTAACGTGGTCATACCATTGGAGCTCGCCACGAGCAATCGCGGCAGCGAAGCGACTTTGCCCGCGCCGGATGGTACCGGGCAAAACTCCCGTTGCTGGGCGAGCGCCCAGCGCCGCCTGCCTGCCACGTTCCACCTCAGTCGGCGCCGCGCGCGCCCACCCACCAGCAAATGCGACGGACCCACGCCGACGGTGCGGTCAGGACAGTGCCGAGCTGATGGCCGCCGCGAGCTCCGGTGAGGTCGAAGTCTCCAGATTCTGGTACCTGCCGCCGGTGATCTCGGCGACCGACTCCCACGTGGCACGGTCGGAGTCGTCGCCGAAGTCGATGACGTTGACCGCCACCGGACGCTGCGGGTCGAACGCGCCCCTGATGTAGTCCTGCAGTCCGGCCGCTCCGAGCGACTGGTCGGTGTGCGGTCCGGTCGTGATGACCAGCACCGAGTTCTTCTGGCCCTCGCGGAACCTCGTCGAGGCATCGGTGTAGACCAACCGCAGTGTGGTGAACGACACCGAGCCGCCGCCTGAGGGCGTCTGGGAATTCAGCGCCTCGGTGAGAGCGGCCGCCCGCGGCGTGCCGCCGACCGGCTCGGACAGTGGCCCGACGCCGACCTCGGAACGTCCCTGCACACCGTCGAACGTCCACAGCCCCACCCCGGAATCGGCGGGCAACACCTCGATCCGCGCCTTCAGGGCGTCGACCACGTTCTGCAGCCTGGGCGCCCCGCCGTCGTCGGTGGGCATCGACTGGTCCAGCATCACCGTGACGGTCGGGCTCTCCGCCGGAGCCGTCAGCGTCTGGGCGATCGTCGTGCGCAGCGCATCGTCGCCGACCTGCAGGGGCGCCGAGACCGGCGCGAAGTCGATGACGTCACTGGCCGGGGGTTCGGTTCCCTCGACCCGGAAGCCGGCGGTGGCCAGCTCGGCGAGCTGCTCGGGTTTACGCATGAAACGCGCGAACTCACTGGCCGCGGCGACCTGCTCCTGCGACAACCAGTCTCCGGCCAGCAGCACGGTCGGGAAGTCTGCCGTCGCGGTCGGGCCCGGCGGTATCCAGGCGGCCAGCTTGTCCCCGGCGTCGGTGATCGTGGCAGCACGCGCGAACACCCGCTGCTCGGTGGTGACCACCGCGTGCACGGGCGCCGCCGCGGGGTCCGCCGCGTCGACCAGAGCGTCGAGGGCCGTGCCGGCCTCACGGTCGGCCAGTTCGGGCGCCGCCGACATCACGGTGCTCACCGCACCCAGCCCCGCGCTGGCAGGTGCGCCCGCCGGAGCGGCGGCGGCGGCGATCGCCTCGGCGCCGAGGTAGGAGGCGTCGCTGTCATCGCCCAGCGGCATGGCCATCCGAAGGCCGCCCCACCCCTGCAGCCCCAGCTCGTCCAGCGCGGCGCCGTCGGTCTGCAGTCTCGGCAAAGTGCCCCAATTCTGTTCGGCGAGGAACTCTTTCAGTTGGGGCGGGACGGCCAGCACCACGGGGGAGGTGACCAGCGAGCGGCTGTCGCTGACGGTCTCGGCCCCGGTGGCAGCTTCCAGCCGGGCGCCTGCGACCGAGCTGGCCGGGATCCACAACGCGGGTCGCTCACCCAGTTCGGTGGGCCACCGGTCGCTGAACCCGGCGACCACCTGGTCGGAATCGGCCGAGGTCACACCCACTTTCACACACCGGTCCGCGACCGGGGCGGCCGACTCGTTGTACCGGTCGGCGAGCTCGGTGACGGGTCCGGCGATCGCCGGGTCGGCGACCACGGCGACGGCGAGTTCACCCTCCACACAGCGGGCGGCCGCGACGTCGGAGCGGGTGGACAGTGCATCGCCGACGAAACGCCACAGGATCACGACAGCGACGATGACCACCACGGCGACGAGCGCGACGACGACCCCGACGCTCACTCCGCGTCGGCCGGGCGTCACCGCGCGATGGCTGCCGGTCCACTCGCCGCCTTCCCAGTCACCGCTGTGCTGGGGCCCCGAACGGGGCGACGACGCGGCAGCCGGTTCCCCCGGGCCCCCCTCGTAATCCCTTTCAGGCGAGCCGTAATCCCTTGCACCCGAGTCGAACCGGTCACCGAATTCGGAATCGTCGGGTCGCCGGCCACTGGGCTCGTCCGGATCGGGCAGGCTGTGCCTACCCATGGCGCTGTGTCCCGCTCACGCTGGTCACGTCCTTGCTGCTCTCGCTGCCCACCACGCTCGATCGTCCGGCCGGTGCCGCGTCGTGCGCGTCAGCCAAAACCATTGGCCGCCTTGAACTCCCTGCGCCTACGGTGCAGGATCGGCTCGGTGTAGCCGTTGGGCTGTTCGGTGCCGGACAGAATGAGTTCCTGGGCGGCCTGGAACGCGATGCTGCCGTCGGGGTCAGGTGCCATCGGCCGGAAATCGGGGTCGGCGGCATTCTGCTCGTCGACGACGGCCGCCATCCGGCGCAGGCTCGATCTGACGTCCTCTTCGGTGATGACACCGTGGCGCAGCCAGTTGGCCAGCAGCTGGCTGGAGATCCGCAGGGTGGCGCGGTCCTCCATCAGCGCGACGTCATGGATGTCGGGCACCTTCGAGCATCCCACCCCGGCGTCGATCCAGCGCACCACATAGCCCAGGATCGACTGGCAGTTGTTGTCGACCTCCTCGCGGATCTCCTCCGGCGCCCAGGCCAACTCTTGGGCCAGCGGAATGGTGAGCAGTTGGTCGATGGTCGCGCGGCGTCGGCCGCCCAGCTCATTCTGCACCGCGAACACGTCGACCTGGTGGTAGTGCATGGCGTGCAGGGTGGCCGCAGTCGGCGAGGGCACCCAGGCGGTGGTCGCTCCCGCCTTGGGCTGACCGATCTTCTGTTCGACCATGTCGGCCATCAGATCGGTCATCGCCCACATGCCCTTGCCGATCTGGGCCTTGCCGGAGAACCCGGTCTGCAGGCCGATGTCGACGTTCTGGTTCTCGTAGGCGGTGATCCACTCGGTCGACTTCATCGCGCCCTTGCGGATCATCGGGCCCGCTTCCATCGAGGTGTGGATCTCGTCGCCGGTGCGGTCCAGGAACCCGGTGTTGATGAACACGACGCGGTCGGCTGCCGCCTTGATGCAGGCCTTCAGGTTGAGCGTGGTGCGCCGCTCCTCATCCATGATGCCGACCTTGATGGTGTTCTGCGGCAGGCCGAGCACATCCTCCACCCGGCTGAACAGCTCGCAGGTGAACGCGACCTCGTCCGGGCCGTGCATCTTGGGCTTGACGATGTAGATCGAGCCGGTACGGCTGTTGGCGAACGGACCGTTCGCCCCGTCGTTGTCGGCACCGGTGCGCAAACCGTGCATGCCGATGAGGCTGGTGAACAGCGCGTCCTGGATGCCCTCGGGAACCTCGGCGCCGTCGGCCCCGTTGTCGTCGAACACCATCGCGTCGTTGGTCATCAGGTGGCCGACGTTGCGGACGAACAGCAGGCTGCGGCCGGGCAGGGTGAGCTCGGACCCGTCGGGCCGGGTGTAGGTGCGATCGGGGTTGAGCACGCGGGTGAACGTCTTGCCGCCCTTGCTGACCTCTTCGGCGAGATCGCCGCGGTTGAGACCGAGCCAGTTGCGGTAGCCGAGCACCTTGTCTTCGGCATCCACGGCGGCCACGGAGTCCTCGAAGTCCATGATCGTGGTGATCGCGGACTCCAGCACGACGTCGGTGATGCCGGCCTTGTCGGTTGATCCGATCGGGGAGTCGGCGTCGATCAGGATCTCGATGTGCAGGCCGTTGTTGACCAGCAGCACGGCTGTCGGCGTGCCGGCCTCGCCCAGATAGCCGGCGAATTGCTCCGGGGTGCCGAGCCCGACCGATCCGCCGTCGTCGAGGCGGGCGGCCAGCGCACCGTCGTCCTGAACGGTCAGGCCGGTGATGTCGGACCACGACCCCGACGCCAGCGGGACCGCTCCGTCGAGGAAGTGGCGGGCGTAGGCGATCACCTTGTCGCCGCGCACCTTGTTGTACGACGTTCCCGCGTGCGCGCCGCCGTCTTCGGAGATGACGTCGGTGCCGTAGAGCGCGTCGTAGAGCGACCCCCAGCGGGCGTTGGCCGCGTTGAGCGCGAAGCGCGCGTTGAGGACGGGCACCACAAGCTGGGGGCCCGCGGTGGTGGTGATCTCATCGTCGACGCCGGCGGTGGTGATCGTGAAATCGGCCGGTTCGGGGGCCAGGTAGCCGATGTCGGCGAGGAACTGCCGGTATTCGTCGGGCTCGAACCCGCCGATCACCCGCGCCCGGTGCCACCGGTCGATCTGCGCCTGCAGGTCGTCGCGGCGGGCGAGCAGCTCCTGGTTCTGCGGGGTCAGGTCGGCGACGACCTTGTCGACTCCGGACCAGAAGGTGTCGGGGTCGATGCCGGTTCCCGGCAGCGCCTCGTTGTTGACGAAGTCATACAGCACGGGGGCGACGCGCAGGCTGCCCACCGTCACGCGATCGGTCATGATTTCTCCCTCGCTCGACGCGGACCTGCGTCACGCCGTTTGTACCGCCTTGCACTTCCGTCGGACCAGCTTACCCACCGGTAACAGGGCTATTCTCCGGTGGCGGTGTCCTGCAGTGCGCGGCAGCGATCGAGCAGCCGCGACCGTAGTGGTGTCGCACGGGTGCTGATCTGCTCCTGTGCGCGCGCGTATTCACCTCTGCCACTGGGTGTTTCGATCGCGATGGGCTCGAATCCGAAGGGGCGCAGGTCGTAGGGACTGGCCTTCATGTCCAGCACCCGGGCGGCCACGGCGAGCTCCAGGCAGTCCAGGACCAGCCCAGACTCGATCAGCGGCCCCAATTTGAGCGCCCACTTGTAGAGGTCCATGCCGGCGTGCACGCACCCCGGTTGCTCGGTGGCGATCTGCGAAGCACGGGTGAGGCGTTCGGCGTTGCGATCGGCGGCCGGCTCGGTGAAGAACCGGAACGCGTCGAAATGGGTGCACCGCAACGGCATCGACTCGACCACCGCATCGGTGCCCTCAGGGCCCAGGCGCAACGGGACATCGCTGTGGCGCACCCGTGGCGTCCGGTACACCATCGCCCACTCGTGCAGCCCGAAGCAGTTGTACCGGGCCGGCCGCGACCCGGTGACCCGCAGCAGGTCGGCGATGAACGTCACAGTGTCGCGGCGGGCGCGCAGATAGCCGGGGTCGACGGTCACCCCGCGGTGGTCTCGGACGTATCCTGCCCGCCCGAGATAGCTGTCGGCCGCCGCGCCCTCCAGCACCACCCCGTAACCGGGGTGCCACCGGCGAATCAGGCCGGGCCGCACGCTGTAGTAGGTGAACAGGAAGTCATAGACCGGATGCTTGGCGCCGCTCCGGCGTCGCCGCAGGTGCGGAGCCAACAACTCGTCGGCGCGACGGCGGTGGCAGGCCGCCCGCTCGCGCCAGTCGGCTGCGCGCAGTCGGGTCTCAGATCCGGTGCGTGCTGTCACGGACGGTTCCCACCAGATCCTCGACCAGGTCTTCCAGCGCCACCATCGCGGTGGCCGTCCCATCGGCGGCGGTGACCAGCGCCAGGTGGCTGTTGGTGCGGCGCAGCCGGGTCAGCGCGTCGGGCAGGGGCAGCGATGCGGGAACCCGCGGCAGCGGTCGCACCATCGACGGCTCCACCAGTGCGGCGCCGTCCGTGTCACCGTCGGCCATGATCAGCGGCAGCACATCCTTGATGTGCAGGTAGCCGATGTAGGCGCCGGCGCGGTCGGCCACCGGGAAGCGTGAGTACCCGGTCTCCTTCAGCGCGTCCTCGAGCGCGGCGACGGCCGGCCCGGCACCCTCCCGGGCCACCGGCACAGCGCGGATCTGATGCAGCGGCATCGCGACGTCGTCGACCACCCGGTTACGGATCTGCAGGGCGCGGGTGAGCCGGGTGTGCTCCTCGGGATCGAGCAGCCCCTCCGACAACGACTCGGCGATCATCTCCGACAGTTCGACGGTCGATACCGTCACTTCCAGTTCGTCCTTGGGCTCGACGCCGAAAAGACGGAGGGTCGCGTTGGCGCACCAGTTGTAGAACGCGATGAACGGGCGGGCCCCCCTGATGTACACCAGATAGACCGGGATGAGCAGCATCGCGGTCGATTCCGGCCCGGCGATCGCGATGTTCTTGGGCACCATCTCGCCGAGCAGCACGTGCAGCGTGACCACGATGGTCAGCGCCACCAGGAACGACACGGTGTGCAGCAGCGGGTCGGGAATGCCGACGAGCGCGAACGGCGTCTCCAGCAGATGCGCCACCGCGGGTTCGGCGGCCCGGCCCAGCAGGATCGAGCACACCGTGATGCCGAGTTGGGATCCGGCCAGCATCAGCGACAGGCGCTCGCTGGCCCTGATCACGGTGACCGCGCTGGACTTGCCCTGTTCGGCCAGTGCTTCCAGCCGGTCGCGGCGCGCCGAGATCAGGGCGAACTCCGACGCGACGAAGAACGCGTTGGCCGCCAGCAGGAAGAAGGTCAGCAGGACACCGAAAATGTCACCCATCCGCGTCCCCCATGCGACCCAGCTCGGTGATGCGCACCTGGTCGATCCGGCGTCCGTCCATCTTCACCACCGTGGCCAGCCAGCGCACCGGATCCTCGACCGGACCGTCGGGATCGAAGGCGGTCAGTTCCACCGACTCGCCCTCCTCGGGAATGTGGCCCAGCTTCTCGAGCACCAACCCGCCGATGGTCTCGTAGTCACCTTCGGGAGCCCGGAACTCGGTGCCCTCGGCGACCTCGTCGATGCGCAGCAGACCCGAGACCAGCCAACCCCGCCCCGCCTGAACCACGTCGGGCGGTTCGACGTCGTGCTCGTCGCGCACGTCGCCGACGATCTCCTCGATCAGATCCTCGACCGTCACCATGCCCGCGGTGCCGCCGTACTCGTCGACCACCAGCGCGGTCTGCAGTCCGTTGGCCCGCACCTCGGTCATCACCGAATCACCGTCGAGCGTGGACGGGACCTTGGTGACCGGCAGCGCCAGCACTGCGAGCCTGGTGCCGGCGCGTTCCTCGGCCGGCACCGCGAACACCTGTTTGACGTGCACCATTCCGATGGTCTCGTCCAGATCGCCGCGGATCACCGGGAATCGGGAGTGCCCGGTGCGGACGGCCGCCTCGCTGAGGTCGAGGACGGTGTCCTCGGCCTCGAGGGTGTCGATCTTGGACCGCGGCGTCATCAGCTCCTCTGCCGAGCGGTCGCCGAACTGCAGGGAGCGGTCCACCAGCACCGCGGTGACCGGGTCCAGCGATCCGCTCTCGGCCGACGAACGCACCAGCGACACCAGCTCCTGGGGCGAACGCGCCGAGCGCAGTTCCTCGGCCGGCTCGATACCGAGCCGGCGCAGGATCCAGTTGGCGGTGTTGTTGGTCAGCCGGATCAGTGGTCTGAACAGGAACGAGAACATCAGCTGCAGCGGCGCCGACCAGCGCGCGGTCGGAACCGGACGGGCCACCGCGAGGTTCTTGGGCACCAGTTCGCCGAACACCATCGAGATGGACGTGGCGATCAGGATGGCCAGCGCCAGGGCCAGACCACTGACCAGGCGATCCGGGATCCCGATCGTGGCCAGTCCGGGCTGGATGAGCCGGGCCACCACCGGTTCGGCCAGGAAGCCGGTGGCCAACGTGGTGATGGAGATACCGACCTGGGCTCCGGACAGCTGCGTGGAGAGGGTCCGGTGGGCGCGCTGCACCAGCTGGTCGCGGCGATCCCCGGAACGCACGTTGGCGTCGACGGTGCTGCGCTCCAGTGCGGTCAACGAGAACTCCGCCGCGACGAACACCGCGGTACCGACGGTGAGCAGCGCGAACGCCAGAAGAGCCAGGAGTGTCATCGGGACGCTCATCGGCGCGCTCCGCGACTCAGATAGCCGGGTCGAACGCCCGGCCACCTAGAGGAGGGTTCCGCCTCGCCGGGGTCGAGGTCGGACGCCTCGGCGGATATGGCCGGCTCGGATGGACCTCCATCCAGTGCCTGCGGCACCTGGTCCCTTTCGTCTCGGGGGGCGGCGCAACAGTTCTCCGGTCGGGTCGTAGTGCTCCGGTCGACAACGGCTGCGCGAAATCGGCTGATCGTCAACACATGCTAGCGGAATCGCGGCGGACCCCCACCCCCGGTTTAGTTAGTCACACTAAGTTCACAGGAATGGTACTTTCGACGCAAATCCAAGGAAAGGCGAACCTAATGTCGATCTCGATCACCCGGGTCGCGGGCGCCCTCGCGACGGTGGCCGCCATGCTGGCCTTCACCGCGTGCGGATCCGGCACGCCGACCGACGACGAGGACAAGATCGTCGTCTACTCGGGCCGAAGCGAAGAACTCGTCGCGCCGCTGATCGAGCAGTTCACCACCGACACCGGCATCGCGGTGGAGACCCGGTACGCCGGCTCCGGCGAGCTGGCCGCCCAGTTGCTGACCGAGGGCGACAGATCCCCGGCCGACGTGTTCCTGTCCCAGGACGCCGGAGCGCTGGGCGCGGTCTCCAAGGCCGGCCTGTTCGCACCGATCAACCCGGAGACCCTCGACGCGGTGCCGTCCCAGTACTCTGCCGCGGACGGCACCTGGGTGGGCGTGTCCGGACGGGCCCGGGTGATCGTCTACAACCCGACGCTGGCCCCCAACCCGCCGGACACCATCGACGGTCTGCTGGCGCCGGAGTGGCGCGGCAAAATCGGGTTCGCGCCCAGCAACGCGTCCTGGCAGGCCTTCGTCACCGGCCTTCGGGTGGTGCGTGGCGAGGACGGCGCCGAACAGTGGCTGCGCGCCTTCAAAGCACAGGATCCGCAGGCGTTCGAGAACAACGTCGCGGTCCGCGACGCCGTCGACTCCGGCCAGGTGGAGTTGGGTCTGGTCAACCACTACTACCTCTACGAGCTGATCAACTCCAAGGGCGCCGGTGAAGTGGTCGCCGAGAACCAGTTCATGGCCCCCGGGGATCCGGGTGGTCTGGTCAACGTCGCCGGCGTGGGTGTGCTGAAGGCCGCGCCCAATCCCGAAGGCGCCCAAGCTTTCGCGGCCTACCTGGTGGGCGAGTCCGCGCAGCAGTACTTCGCGTCCGAGACGGCGGAGTACCCGTTGGTGGCCTCGGTGGCGCCGTCGGCCGAGATGCCGCCACTGACCGATCTGCAGCCACCGGCAGTCGACCTCTCGCAGCTCGACGACATCGAGGCCACCCAGGAGTTGCTGGTCAAGACCGGCCTCCTGACGAACTGACAGGTGGCGTTGACGGGCCCGGCCCGGTTGACCCGCAGGCGGCCGCCGGCGCTGCTGGTGCTACCCGCCGCGCTGGTTGCCGCAGGCACCCTGGTGCCGCTGGTCTATCTGGTCGAGCGGGCGATGGAGCGCGGCTGGCCGTTCGTCGTCGACGAGCTCTTCCAGCCCCGCACCGCGGCCCTGATCGCACGGTCGTTGTCGCTGGTGGGCGTGGTGACCGCCGCCTGCGTCGTCCTCGGCGTCGGCCTCGCGGTCCTGGTCACCCGCACCGACCTGAGGGGCAGGCGGGCGGTCGCGGTGGCGCTGACACTGCCGCTGGCGATGCCCAGCTACCTGCTCGCCTTCCTGTGGGTGTCGGCCTTTCCGGCGATCAGCGGGTTCTGGGGCGCCGCGCTGGTGCTCACCCTGGTCAGCTACCCGCTGGTGCTGTTGACCACCATGGCGGCGCTGGCCCGGGTCGATCCCGCCCAGGAAGAGGTGGCCCGTTCGCTGGGACTCGGCGGGGTCGCGGTCCTGTTCCGGGTGACCTTGCGCCAGGCCCGCGCCGCAATCGCCGCGGGCGCGCTGCTGGTCGCGCTCTACGTGCTCGGCGACTTCGGCGCGGTCGCGGCGATGCGGTTCGAGGCGTTCACCTGGGTGATCTACGGCGCCTACCGGTCCGGATTCAACCCGTCCCGGGCCGCGGTGCTCTCGTTGGTGTTGATGGCCTTCGCGGTTGCGCTGGTTCTGGCCGAGCACCGGGCCCGCGGGCTGGCGGCCGCCTCCCGCCTCGGCGGCGGCGCACCGCGCCCGGCGCCGCTCAGCAGGCTGGGGGCCTGGGGCCCGGTGGCGCTGCTGGTCCCTGCCGCGGTGCTCGGCGCCGCATTGGCGGTCCCCGCGGTCGAACTGTCGGACTGGTTACTCTCCGCGGGACCCCGATGGGACGTGGGCCGGTGGCTCGACGCACTGGGGTCGACGATCTGGCTGTCGGCGGTGGCCGCCGTGGTGGCCACCGCGGCAGCGCTGCCGCTGGGAGTGCTCGCCGCCCGCCACCGCGACCCGGCGACGCGCACGCTGGAAGGTGCCAGTTATGTGGCCCACGGGCTTCCGGCCATCGTCATCGCCATCTCGATGGTCTCCCTCGGGGTGTTGCTGCTGCGCCCGATCTACCAGCGCGAGCCACTGTTGATCCTCGCCTATACGGTGCTGTTCGTGCCCATGGCCATCGGGTCGATCCGCGCCGCGGTGGAGTCGGCCCCCATCCGATTGGAGGAGGTGGCCCGCTCACTGGGGCGCGGCCCGGTGCGGGCATTCGGCGTGGTGACGGCGCGCGTCGCGTTCCCGGGAATCGCCGCCGGCGCCGCGCTGGTTCTGCTGACCTGCATGAAGGAGTTGCCCGTGACGCTGTTGCTGCACCCCACCGGCACCGACACGCTGGCCACCCGGCTGTGGAGTCACACCTCGGTCAGCGATTACGCGGCCGCGGCTCCCTACGCCGCGGCGCTGCTGCTGTTCGCCGCGGTTCCCACCGCGGTGCTCGGGCTGTGGGGCGCCGAGGACCTGGGGGTGCGCAGTGACTGAGACCGTCGCGGCAGCCGTCAGTGCGCGCGGCATCCACAAGGCGTTCGGCGCCCGCAGCGTGTTGTCCGGGGTCGATCTGGAGATGGCCGCGGGCACCATCACCGCCGTCCTGGGTCCGTCCGGATGCGGCAAGACCACATTGCTGCGCATCCTGGCCGGATTCGAGGATCCCGATGCCGGCACGGTGAGCATCGCGGGGGAGACGGTCGCGGGCCAGGGCCGGGCCGTGCCGGTGCACCGTCGCCGCGTCGGTCTGATGCCGCAGGAGGGAGCGCTGTTCCCGTACCTGAGCGTGGGGGAGAACATCGCCTTCGGGCTGGGTCGGGCCGCCCGCGGCCGCATCTCGGACGAGGTCGCCCACTGGCTCGGCGTCGTCGGCCTCGACGGGCTGGCCGACGCCCGCCCGCACGAGATCTCCGGCGGCCAGCAACAGCGGGTCGCGCTGGCCCGGGCGCTGGCCGCCCGGCCCCGGGTGCTGCTGCTCGACGAACCGTTCGCGGCGCTGGACGCCGGGCTGCGGGTCCGGGTGCGCGAGGACATCGCGACCATCCTGCGCGACACCGGCACCACGGCGCTGCTGGTCACCCATGACCAGGCCGAAGCGCTTTCGCTGGCCGATTCGGTCGCGCTGCTGATCGACGGCGTCGTCGCCCAGCACGGCGCGCCCGCCGAACTCTACGAGCGACCTCGAACGCTGGATATCGCGCGGTTCATCGGCAGCACCGTCGAGATCGCCGGAACGGTGGACACCGGGATCGTGCACACCGTGCTCGGACCGCTGCGGCCCCGCGGACCCGTCCGTGACGGTGCGGTCGTCGTGGTGCTGCGTCCCGAACAGCTGCGGTTCGGCGCCAGTCCTTCCGGTGCCGCAGCGCAGGTGACGTCTCGCCGGTTCTACGGGGCCGACACCGTCGTCCACGTCGAGCTCACCGACGGCACCAAGTTGCAGCTGCGCACGCCCCTGCCCACCGGGCTCGACGCGGGGTCCGCGGTGGCCGTGGAGGTCGCCGGTGAGGTCCTGGCATACCCGGCAGCGCAAACCCCGGCACCTGAGTCCGAGCCCGCGGCAAGCAGACCGCGGTCACCAACCGGTGGGCAGCGGGTGGCCCTCGGCGAATCCGGCGGCTGACTGCACCCCGAGTACGACCTTCTCGTGCAGTTCGGTCAGCGTGCCCGCACCGACATAGGTGCAGGTGCTGCGCACGCCCGAGGTGATGTGGTCGATGAGGTCCTCGACACCGCCGCGTACCGGATCCAGGTTCATCCGCGAGGACGAGATGCCCTCCTCGAACAGCGCCTTGCGCGCCCGATCGAAGGCGCCGTCACCGGCGGTGCGGGCCGCTACGGCACGCTTGGAGGCCATACCGTAGCTCTCCTTGTACGGCTGGCCGTCCCGATCGACCATCAGATCACCCGGCGATTCGTAGGTACCGGCGAACCACGACCCGATCATCACGTTGGACGCCCCCGCGGCGATCGCCAGCGCGACGTCACGCGGGTGTCGCACCCCGCCGTCGGCCCACACATGACCTCCGAGTTCTCTTGCCGCCGAGGCGCATTCGACCACCGCCGAGAACTGGGGACGCCCGACGCCGGTCATCATCCTGGTGGTGCACATTGCCCCGGGTCCGACACCGACCTTGACGATCGAGGCGCCCGCGTTGATCAGGTCGCGGGTGCCTGCGGCCGAGACCACGTTGCCCGCCGCCAACGGCAGCCCCAGGTCGAGCGCCGCGACCGTCTCCACCGCATCGAGCATCTTGTGCTGGTGGCCGTGCGCGGTGTCGATGACCAGCAGATCCACGCCGGCCTCGGCGAGTTCGCGGGCCTTCGCTGCGACGTCGCCGTTGATCCCGACCGCAGCGGCGATTCGCAAGCGGCCTCGGGTATCGACGGCCGGGGTGTAGATGCCGGCCCGGACGGCGCCGGTGCGTGTCAGCACGCCGGCCAACGAGCCGTCGGCCTGGGTCATCACCGCGACATCGACGAGCGCATGCTCGAGCAGGTCGAACACCTTGCGCGGATCGGTGCCCACCGGAGCGCTGACGAAATCGGTGATGGCGACGTCACGCACCCGGGTGAAGCGGTCCACCCCCAGGCACAACGCCTCGGTGAGCAGACCGATCGGCCGGTGCACCGCGCCGGAACCACTGTCGCTGTCCTCGACGATCACCGCGGCGCCGTGCGCACGCTTGTGGATCAGCGCGCTGGCATCGGACACCGAGTCATCAGGTGACAGCGTCACCGGCGTGTCGACCACGGTGTCGCGGCTCTTCACGAAGTCCACGGTGTGCGTCACCGCTGTGGCGGGAAGATCCTGCGGCAACACCACCATGCCGCCGCGGCGGGCGACCGTCTCGGCCATCCGGCGACCGGCCACCGCGGTCATATTGGCGACCACCACCGGGATCGTGGTGCCTGAGCCGTCGACCGTCGCGAGGTTCACGTCGAAACGCGACAGCACCTCGGAACGGCCTGGGACGATGAACACATCGTTGTAGGTCAGGTCGAACGGCGGCCGGTGGCCATCGAGAAACTCCACGGGCCCGAGTCTAGAGGGGCGAGATCAGACCTCGACCTCGCTGCGGTCGCCGCTCCACAACGTGTGGAACCGCTTCTGCGGATCGGTGTCGATGCGCCCGTAGGTGTGCGCGCCGAAGAAGTCGCGCAGCCCCTGGGTGAGCGCTGCGGGCAACCGCTCGGTGCGCAGACCGTCGTAGTAGGACAGTGCCGACGAGAAGCCCGGAATCGGGATCCCCAGTTCGGTGGCCTTGACCACCACCCGGCGCCAGCTGTCGATCGCGGCCTCGATGGCGTCGCGGAAGTACGGGTCGACGATCAGCGTCGGCAGGTGGGGATCGTTGTCGAAGGCTTCGGTGATCCGGTTGAGGAACTTGGCCCGGATGATGCAGCCGCCGCGCCAGATCCTGGCCATGTCACCGGGTTTGATGTCCCAGTCGTACTCGTCGGAACCGGCCTGGATCTGGTTGAAGCCCTGCGCATAGGCGATGATCTTGGAGGCGTACAGCGCCTGACGGATATCCTCGACGAACTGTGCTGCGGCTGCACCGTCGGCGGGCACGCGCTCGCCGAGCTCTCCGGAGGCCAGACCGGTGGTCGCCTTGCGCTGGGCGACCGATCCGGACAGCGCGCGCGCGAACACCGCCTCGGCGATACCGGTGACCGGGACCCCCAGGTCGAGCGCGGCCTTGACCGTCCAGCGGCCGGTGCCCTTCTGCTCGGCCTCATCGAGGATGAGGTCGACGAGCGGCTTGCCCGTCTTGGCGTCGGTCTGGCGCAGCACCTGAGCGGTGATCTCGACCAGGAAGCTGTCCAGATCGCCGGCGTTCCACTCGTCGAAGACGTCGGCGATCTCCGGGGCGGTTTTTCCCAGTCCGTCGCGCAGCAGCTGATAGGCCTCACCGATGAGCTGCATATCGGAGTACTCGATGCCGTTGTGCACCATCTTCACGAAATGCCCTGCGCCGTCGGGACCGATGTGGGTGCAGCACGGCACCCCGTCGACATGCGCGGAGATCTCCTCGAGCAGCGGTCCGAGCGAGGCGTAGGACTCTGCGGGCCCGCCCGGCATGATCGACGGCCCGTTCAGCGCACCTTCCTCACCGCCGGAGATGCCTGCGCCGACGAAGTGCAGGCCGCGTGCGCGGATCGCCTTCTCCCGCCGGATGGTGTCGGTGTAGAGCGCGTTGCCGCCGTCGATGATGATGTCGCCTTCCTCCATGGCGTCGGCGAGCTCGTTGATGACGGCGTCGGTCGACTCGCCCGCTTTCACCATGATCAGCACCCGGCGCGGCTTCTCCAGCGCGTCGAGGAACTCGGCGATGGTCTCGCTACGGACGAATTTCCCGTCGGAGCCGTGCTCGGCCAACAGCGCATCGGTCTTGGCGACCGACCGATTGTGCAGTGCCACGGTGTAGCCGTGCCGCGCGAAGTTGCGCGCGATGTTCGACCCCATGACGGCAAGCCCGGTGACGCCGATCTGGGCTGTGCCCGTGACGGACTGCGACGAACTCATAGACGGAGACCTTTCGTTCTGTGGATGGGCAGCACTGGGACGATGGGCAGCCCTGTGACGGTGGGCAGCCCCTGTGGAGACCGGCAGCGTTGGGTGGATCGGGACAGCACACCTGCGGCCCGGCGGGTCACGCGAAGAACAGCCGTTGGAGCTCTGTCAGCCACGGTACGGCCAGCGCGATGGTGGGTACGACCAGCACGGCGACCGCGGCCGCGTACGCCCCGGCGGCCAGCACCCAGCTGTTGGGCTCGCCGGCGAGGCGGCGCACCCGCACCACGGTCGTCGGTCCGCCCGCGGCCAGCGCCCCGCGGGGCGTCCGTCCGGAGGCACAGGCGACCAGCGCCCGCGCCAGCGGTGTCGGACCTTCGGCGCGCACGGCGGCATCGTCGGCGAGAAGTTCGATCAACAGCCGCACGGCGTTGAGTGCATGCGCGCTGCGCACCAAGCGTGGAAACGCCGCATGCACCGCGGTGAACATCTCCAGCACCAAGTCGTGGCGGGCCCGCAGATGGGCGCGCTCATGCTCGAGGATGGCCGCCATCTCGTTGTCCGACAGCGCCTGCACGGCGCCCTCGCTGACCACGACGCGGCTGCGGACCCCGGGCAGGCAGTACGCCAGCGGTTCGGCGACGTCGAGGATGCGTAAGCCGTTACCGGCACGGGGCCGGGACTCGTGTGCGCCGACGAGGTCCACGACCATGCGGTGGTGCGCCCGGCGCCGGCGGGTGGCGATGGCGACCTGCAGCACGGACACCATCAGCCGGGCGCCGATCATCAAGGTGAGGATGAACACCACCACGTAGGCGGTCCACAGCGGCCAGCCCAGGACGTCGATCTCACTGACGATGGTGGCGGTGGGGCGACCGTCTGGACCTGGCACGAAAAGCCGGCTGGCGATGGCGATGCCCGCCGAGAACGCCGACAGCACCGCCGCCAGGGCGATGGACTGCCAGAGCACGATGGCGGCCCGCGGTGCCCGCAGCGGCCAGGACGCCCGCGCCAGCATGGCAGGCACCGGCCCCGACAGCAGCAGGGCGACGATGGTGAAGGCCAGCGCGGACACGCTGTAAGTGTCTCTCAGCCGGTACCCGGATCGCCACCCGGCCTACCGGTGCGATGTTTGTCCTCCAGCTCGGCCAGCGCGCGGCGCAGCGCAGCAGCCTCGTCGGCGCCGACACGTTCGACGAAATGCACGAGGGCGGCCTCGCGGCTGCCCGAATCGGCGGCCTGATCGAGCGCGTCCACCATCAGCCCGGCAACCAGTTCGTCGCGGCCGTGGGTCGGCGCGTAGCGGTGCGCCCGGTCGTCGCGGTGCTGCACCACCAGGTTCTTCTTCGCCAGCCGCTGCAGCACGGTCATGATCGTCGTATAGGCGAGGTCGCGCCGGGCCGCCAGGGCCTCGTGCACCTGGCGCACGGTCTGCGGCTCACCTGCGGACCACAGATGGTCCATCACGGAACGTTCGAGTTCCCCGAGGCGAGTCAGCTTGGCCATCTTCCGTTCATCTCCTACCGGCAGTATCCAAAGCCTACTACGTCATTACTACCGCGTGTCGTATCACGTCCGCACGCCGAGCGGCCGTCGCGGTCGACGGCCTCGCGGAGGGCAACGTCGCCACCGCTACCGACGCATCCGCCATGCCTTGTGAGTCCAGTCACAGGAATTCGCACCTCCGGGGGTCAGGACTATAGTAAGGCTAACCTAACTCACGGTTGACCTGACCCACGGACGGAGGTGTGATGACGGTTCTCATCGAGGATCCGTTGATCGCGAGCATGGCGCCCAGTCGCGCACTGCCGATACACGAATCGAGTCGCCGGCTGCGCGAGTTGTACCGGGAGTGCCCGCGGGTCTACGGAGTTGCCGTGATGGGCGATCTGTCCCGACGACGGTGGTGGCCGCTGGCAGATGTCCTGACCACCGATCGGCTGCACGCCATGTACGAGGCCGGCATCTGCGAGACGGAGAGCCGGACCGCGGTCGCCCAGCAGATGGCCGCCACCTTCGCCCACGTCGTCGTCGGCCGGGTGATTCCGCTGCTGGCCGTCGAGGGTCGCGCCTGGGACACCGGCCTGGAGAACCTGTGGGTGCATGTCGACTCCGAGGGCGCCATCGACTGGGTCGGGGTGGTCGACCCCACGGTGCGCGCGCTGCCGGACGACCCGTTCTTCACCCGGCGTCGGCGGTCGCCCCGGTCGGCGCACGACGGCATCGTCGCGCTGCCCAGCGAGGCCGCCCTGACCACCTGGGTGGCTCACCGCAGCCACCGCGCACTGGGGCCGATCTTCGATCAACTCACCACGGTCAGCGGTGGAGCGTTGCCGGTCTCGGCGATGTGGCACATCGTCGGCGCGACAGTGGTGAGCGCCGCGACCCAGGTCCCGCTGCTCGCGGGCAGCAGCGAGGTCGTCAGCATGCGCCGCGGACAGGCGGTCCTGGACGCGCTGGTCGGTTTCGGCCTCCCGGTGCGCGGCACCTCCAGGGCGGGTACGACGAAGGCCTTGCTTAATTAGGGCAGCCTTGCCTATCCTGATCGTCATCGGAGTTGATTTCCGGATTCGGAGACCAACGGACCGCGCCGGAGTCCTGAGGGCTGCAGAGACCCCCGGTCCGACCGAAGGAAGGGCCCCACACCACGGTGTGGGGCCCTTCCGCTCTCCCGGCCGACCCCGGATCCGCGGCGGCGACGGCCAGGTGTAGACACGATCCGTGACGACTCAAGTCCCAGAGGGCCTCGGCAACGGATTCGACGGGGAACTCGGCCTGACGTATCTGGAGATGACACCCGACGGCGGGCGCGCCCGGCTGGAGATCACCGACAAGCTGTTGCAGCCCTGGGGCATCGTGCACGGCGGGGTGTACTGCGCGGTCATCGAGAGCCTGGCCAGTGTGTCCGGCCACGTCTGGCTCGCCGAACACGGCGGCGGCACCGTCGTGGGCGTCAACAACAACACCGACTTCCTGCGGGCGATCACGTCCGGCACGGTGACCGCGACCTCGACGCCGATCCACCGCGGCCGACGCCAGCAGCTGTGGCTGATCATCCTCACCGACGACACCGACCGGGTCGTCGCACGCGGCCAGGTGCGGTTGCAGAACATCACCGACCAGTAGCGAAGTCCGCTCCTCGGGCGAGCATCCACGGGCCGTGGCAGGATCGCCCACTATGCGTTTGACGCCGCATGAACAGGAACGGCTGTTGTTGTCCTATGCCGCCGAGCTCGCCCGCCGCCGGCGGGCCCGGGGATTGAAGCTGAACCATCCCGAAGCCGTCGCGGTGATCAGCGACCACATCCTGGAGGGTGCTCGCGACGGGCGCACGGTGGCCGAATTGATGGTGAGTGGGCGAGCCGTGCTCAGCCGCGACGACGTGATGGACGGCATCCCCGAGATGCTGGCCGACGTTCAGGTGGAAGCGACCTTCCCCGACGGCACCAAGCTCGTCACCGTGCATCAGCCGATCTCATGAGCAGAGCCGATCGCATGAGCAGAGGAGTGCAGCAGTGATTCCTGGCGAGATCCACTTCGGCGACGGCGACATCGAGCTCAACCCGGGCGCCGCGCGGCTGGAACTGACGATCGTCAACACCGGCGACCGGCCGGTCCAGGTCGGCAGCCACGTACACGTGCCCCAGGCGAACAGCGCGCTGGACTTCGACCGCGCCGCCGCGCACGGACACCGGTTCGACATCCCCGCAGGCACCGCGATCCGCTTCGAACCCGGTGTGACCCAACAGGTCCGACTCGTCCCACTGGCCGGCAGCCGGGAAGTGCACGGCCTCAGCCTCGATCCGCCGGGAAGATTGGACCATCACGCATGACCGCGCTGTCCCGCTCGCGCTATGCGGCACTGTTCGGCCCGACCGCGGGTGACCGCATCCGGCTGGCCGACACCGACCTGTTCGTCGAGATCACCGAAGACCGCAGCGGGGGGCCCGGCCGGGCCGGCGACGAGGCGGTGTTCGGCGGCGGTAAGGTGCTCCGCGAATCGATGGGCCAGGCCCGCGCCACCCGCGCCGACGGTGCACCCGACACCGTGATCACCGGGGCGGTGATTCTGGACTACTGGGGAATCATCAAGGCCGACATCGGGATCCGCGACGGTCGCATCGCCGCGATCGGCAAGGCAGGCAACCCCGACATCATGTCGGGGATACATCCCGACCTGGTGGTCGGCCCCTCTACCGAGATCATCGCCGGCAACGGGCGCATCGTCACCGCGGGTGCGATCGACTGCCACGTCCACCTGATCTGCCCGCAGATCATGGACGAAGCGCTCGGCGGTGGCATCACGACGATCGTCGCCGGCGGCACCGGACCCGCCGAGGGCAGCAAGGCCACCACCGTCACCCCGGGCGCCTGGCATCTGGCGCGGATGCTGGAAGCCCTCGACAGCTGGCCGCTGAACATCGCGCTGCTCGGCAAGGGGAACACCGTGAGCGCCGAATCGCTGTGGGAGCAATTGCGCGGCGGCGCTGCGGGTTTCAAACTGCACGAGGACTGGGGGACCACGCCCGCGGCGATCGACGCCTGCCTGAGCGTCTGCGAGGCCGCCGGGGTGCAGGCCAACATCCACACCGACACCCTCAACGAGGCGGGGTTCGTCGAGGACACGCTGGCCGCGGTCAAGGGCCGCTCCATCCACGCCTATCACACCGAGGGAGCCGGCGGCGGGCACGCACCCGACATCATCACGGTCGCAGCACATCCCAACGTGCTGCCCAGTTCCACCAATCCGACCCGGCCGCACACCGTCAACACCCTCGACGAGCATCTCGACATGCTGATGGTGTGCCACCATCTCAACCCCGGTGTTCCCGAGGACCTCGCGTTCGCAGAAAGCCGCATCCGGCCGTCCACCATCGCCGCCGAGGACCTGTTGCACGACATCGGGGCGATCTCGATGATCGGCAGCGACGCGCAGGCGATGGGCCGCATCGGCGAGGTGGTGATGCGAACCTGGCAGACCGCGCACGTGATGAAACGTCGCCGCGGATTCCTGCCCGGCGACAGCCGGGCCGACAACGCCAGGGCGCAGCGGTACGTCGCGAAGTACACCATCTGCCCCGCCGTGGCGCACGGACTCGACCACGAGATCGGCTCGGTGGAAGTGGGTAAGCTCGCCGATCTGGTGTTGTGGGAGCCGGCGTTCTTCGGGGTGCGCCCGCACGCGGTGGTCAAGGGCGGGATGATCGCGTGGGCGGCCATGGGCGACGCCAACGCCTCGATACCGACACCGCAGCCGGTGCTGCCGCGCCCGATGTTCGGCGCGGCCCCGGCCGCCGCCGCGGCGACATCGGTGCATTTCGTCGCGCCCCAGGCGATCGAGGACGGTCTGGCCGACCGTATCGCGGTGCACCGCAGGTTGGTCCCGGTGGGCAACGTCCGCGGTGTGGGTAAGGCACAGATGCCGCTCAACGACGCCACCCCGCAGATCGAGGTGGATCCCGATACCTTCACCGTGCGCATCGACGGCGAGGTCTGGCAGGAACAGCCCGCCGCCGAACTGCCGATGGCCCAGCGCTACTTCCTGTTCTGATGACCAGCCTCGCCACCCTGCTGGCCCTGTCCGACTCCCGTCTCCCGACCGGGGGACATGTGCATTCCGGTGGTGCCGAAGAGGCGGTGACCAGCGGGCTGGTCGTCGACCTGGACACGCTGCGGGCGTACCTGTGCCGGCGTATCCGCACCACCGGCCTGGTCTCCGCGTCGCTGGCCGCCGCCGTGCACCGGGGCGTGTTGTCGGCGACCGCGGGGTCCTCCGGCGACGCCGAAACCGACGCGCGCACGCCCTCACCGGCTGCCCGGCAGGCTTCCCGCGCCCAGGGCCGCGGTGTGATCCGGCTGGCCCGCCGGGTCTGGCCGAGCCTGGACTGGGAATCGCTCGGATCCACCCCGCATCTGGCCGTGGCCGCCGGTGCGGTGGGGCGGGCGGCAGAGCTGGCGCCGGAGCACACCGCGTTGTCGCTGGTGTACACCACGATGACCGGATCGGCCACCGCCGCCCAGCGACTGCTGGCCCTCGATCCCGGCGACGTCGCGGCGCTCACCTTCGCGCTGTCGCCGCTGTGCGAACAGACGTCTGCCGAAGCCGCCAAAGACCTCGCCGACCTGTCCGACCCGCTGCTCGATGTCCTCGCCCAGCGCCACCTCGACCGCGAACGCCCCCTTTTCGCCTCCTAGACAGGACTTTCCGATGCCACCGCATTTCCTCGACGGTCAGCCGCATGCACACACCGACCGTCCCCGCCGGATGCGGCAGCCGGGGGAGCCGTTGCGGATCGGCGTGGGCGGTCCGGTCGGCTCCGGCAAAACCGCGCTGGTGGCCGCATTGTGCCGGCGGCTTCGCGACGAGCTGTCGTTGGCGGTACTGACCAACGACATCTACACCACCGAAGACGCCGACTTCCTGCGCCGTCACGCGGTACTGCCGGACGACCGCATCGCCGCCGTGCAGACCGGGGGGTGCCCGCACACCGCGATCCGTGACGACATCACCGCCAATCTCGATGCGATCGACGATCTGATCGCGGCCCATTCGGGTCCCGGGCCGGGGCTGGACCTGATTCTGGTCGAATCCGGCGGCGACAATCTGACCGCGACGTTCTCGTCGGGACTGGTGGACGTGCAGATCTTCGTCATCGACGTCGCAGGCGGGGACAAGGTGCCGCGCAAGGGCGGCCCCGGTGTCACGTTCTCGGATCTGTTGGTGATCAACAAGACCGATCTCGCGCCGATGGTCGGTGCCGACCTGGAGGTGATGCGCCGCGATGCGGCCGCGGTGCGCGGGGACCGCCCGTTCGAACTGATCTCGCTGACCGTCGACCCGGCCGCCACGCCGGTGCTCACCTGGGTGCGGGAGCAACTCAGCGTGGCGCAGGCGGTGTGAGCGGGCCGATGGTCGGGGCCCGGTGATGCGTTCCGATGTCCTGCTGATCGCGCGGCCGGGCCGGGCGCCGCACATCGAATGCACCGGCGGGATCGCCGCGCGCCGCACCGGACCGGACACGGTGCACCTGGTGTCGTCGGCGGCGACGCCGCTGGGCGGCGACTCGATCGCGATGCGCGTCGTGGTCGAGGAGGGCGCCCGTCTCAGCGTGCGGACGGTCGCGGCGACGATCACGCTTCCCGGTGCGAGAACTGACGAATCCCATGCGAGCTGGGCCCTCGACGTCGCCGGTGAGCTCGACTTCGACCCGGAGCCGACCATCGTGGCGGCCACCTCACGGCATTTCTGCAGCACCGCCCTGACACTGGCCGGCACCGCAAGGCTGCGGCTGCGCGAGCGGGTGCAGATCGGCAGAACCGGTGAGCGGCAGGGATTCTGGTCGGGGTCGTTGCGGGCAGACGTCGACGGCAGCCCACTGCTGCGGCACCGGGTCGAGCTGGGCGCGGGGTCACCGGCCGATGACGAAATCGCCGCCCCCCGCGCCACCGTCAGCGAATTCCGTTATCCGCACGGCGAATTCGACACCATCGGAGTGTCGCTGGCGTTGGCCGGGGGAGGTTGCCTGGCCACCTGGCAGGGCGAACGGCTCTAGCTGGCCGCCCTCTCGGTCTCCTGCACGGTAGAGGCGATCTCTTCCAGCTCTTCGAGCCGTATTCGGGCATAGGCCTGCTGCTCGGTGATGGTGAGCTGACCGCGTTTGGTCGACAGGAACGTCACCGTCCAGGACAGCAGCGTGGCGATCTTGGTCTTGAATCCGACCAGGTAGACCAGGTGCAGCACCAGCCACGACAACCACGCGATGAATCCACCGAACTCCAGCGGACCCACCTTGGCGACCGCGCTGAACCGCGACACCGTGGCCATCGAGCCCTTGTCGAAGTAGCTGAACGGTTCGCGATGGTCCGGGTCGGCGCCCTTGATCCCGGCGGCGATCGCCTTGGCGGCGTAGCGCCCGCCCTGAATCGCCCCCTGGGCCATACCGGGCACCCCTTCGACGGCCGCCATGTCGCCGACGACGAAAACGTTCGGATGGCCCGGGATCGACAGGTCGGGAAGAACTTTCACACGCCCGGCACGGTCGAGTTCGACACCGGACTGCTCGGCGAGGTCACGGCCCAGCGGGCTGGCCGCCACCCCGGCCGACCAGACCTTGCACGCGGCCTCGATGCGGCGCATGGTCCCGTCGGGATCCTTGACGGTGATGCCGTTTCGGTCGACGTCGGTGACCATCGCGTTGAGCTGAATCTCGACGCCCATCTTCTCCAGGCGAGCCTGGGCCTTCTTGCCGAGCTTCTCGCCCATCGGCGGCAGGACCGCGGGCGCGGCGTCGAGCAGAATCACCCGGGCTTTCGTCGAATCGATGTGACGGAAGGCGCCTTTGAGCGTGTGGTCGGCCAATTCGGCGATCTGCCCGGCCATTTCGACACCTGTCGGTCCCGCACCGACGACCACGAACGTCAGCAGCTTCTCACGTCGAGCCGGATCGCTGGAGCGCTCGGCCTGTTCGAAAGCGCCGAGGATGCGACCGCGCAACTCCAGAGCGTCGTCGATGGACTTCATGCCGGGCGCCCATTCGGCGAAGTGATCGTTGCCGAAGTAGGACTGACCGGCACCGGCTGCGACGATGAGACTGTCGAACGGGGTGATGTAGGTGTGGCCGAGCAATTCGGACCGGACCGTCTTGGTCGCGAGATCGATGCGGCTCACATCGCCGAGCAACACCTGCGCGTTCTTCTGGTTGCGCAGGATGACCCGGGTCGCGGGCGCGATCTCACCCTCGGAGATGATGCCCGTCGCCACTTGGTAGAGCAGCGGCTGGAACAGGTGGTGAGTGGTCCGTGCGATCAACTTGATGTCGACGTCGGCTTTCTTGAGCGCCTTGGCTGCGGTCAAGCCACCGAAACCCGATCCGATGATCACCACCTTGTGGCGATCGGATGGCGTGGCTCCGGGATGACTCATGACTACTCCTTGTCGAGGTCCCGTCCGGACCTGCCTCGGAAACGTTCTTTACCCATTCAGAACAACGGAAATCCTAGTCGCTGCCCTTCCGGGTGGCGCGGTGAGATGCCACACCGCGCCCGAATGTTCACCCGATGCCGAGAGTCAGCCGGTGACCAGCGGTGCGAGGGCCTCTCCCAGAGCGGTGATCTGGCCCTGGTGGTAGCCGACGGTCTTGGTGGGCAGGAACACGATCACCCCGTCGACACCGGCGTCGAGCACCTTCTCCTTGATCTGCTCGGCGATCTGCTCGGGGGTACCCACCACCATGTTCTGCTTGAAGTCCTCGGGGATGATGTCCGTGCTCAGCCCCTCACCGACCACCGCTCCGACCAGCATGCTGGTCTCCAGCGTCGCCGGATCACGGTCGATCGCTTCGCATTTCTGCTTGACGACGTCGACCTTCCTGGACAGCTCGTCGAAACCGGCGATCAGGTTGAGATGGTCGAAGTGGCGCGCAGCCAGTGGGATCGTCTTCTTCTCGCCGCTTCCGCCGATCATCAGCGGAATGTGGTCGCGGAAGCGCGGATTGGCCATGGCCTCCTGTGTGCGGTAGTAGCGGCCGGTAAACGTGGGCCGCTCACCTTTGAGCATCGGCAGGATGATCTCCAGCGCCTCACCGAGCTTGTCGAAGCGGTCGGTGAAGGTGCCGAACTCGTAACCCAGCTGATCGTGTTCGAGTTCGAACCAGCCGGTCCCGATCCCCAGGATGGCGCGGCCCTGGCTGATCACGTCCAGGGTGGTGATGTTCTTGGCCAGCAGCGTGGGGTTGCGGTAGGTGTTCCCGGTGACCAGCGTGCCCAGCTGCACGTTCTGCGTCGCGGTGGAAAGCGCACCCAGGGCGGTATACGCCTCCAACATCGGCTCGTCGGGCGATCCGATCCCGGGCAGTTGATAGAAGTGGTCCATCAGGAACACCGAATCGAAACCGGAGGCGTCGGCCTCTTGGGCCTGTGCGACGACGGTGGGGAACAGGTCGGGCACCCCGGTGCCGTAGGAGAAGTTGTTGATCTGGAGGCCGAGTCGAATCGTCACACGGCCGACCCTACGCAGTCGACGGCGGACGGCGTCGAGTGTTTCACTCGCCGCGAAGGCCGGAATAAACGTCGTCCGGCCGCTGTTGTGAGCGCGCTCAGCCGAAGTGGGCGAGGGCCCCGTGGCTGACGTGCAGCGTCTGACCGGTGATGTGGCGCGCGGCCGGGGTGGTCAGGAACAGCGACAGCCGGGAGATCTCGGCAGCGACCGACGGCGCGGTGCCGGCGAGCCCGGCGTAACCGGGATCCGCGCCGCGGCCGACGGCGACGGCGTTGACCGTGATACCGCGGATGCCGAAATGGTCGGCCTGACCGGCGGTCCAGTCCGAGACGGCGGCCTTGACCGCCGCGGCGGCGCCGCCGTCGCGGATGACATCGGGGATCACGTCGGGGATGACATTGATGATGGACCCGCCGGAGCGCATGTGGTCACCGAGCACCTGCACGGTCAGCATCGGCGCCACCACCCCGGCGTCGAACAGGGCGCGCCATTCGGCGGCGTGGTCGTTCAGCGTGTAGGTGCGCGGATCGCCGGCATTCCAGGTCGGAGCCGGAACGTTGACGATGGTGTCCAGGTGTGCGGGCACCTGCGCATGCAATGCGCCGACCGAAGCCGGATCGGTGCCGTCGAACACCAGCGCATCGACGTCGAGTTCCTTGGCCAGGACTTCCAACTCTTCGCGGCGACGCCCGCCGAGGATGACGCCGTGTCCGGCGTCGCAGAAGCTCTCCGCGATCGCGCGTCCCAGATCGGTGTCACATCCGGTGATCAGAGCATCCATCGTCGGCCCTCCTGTTGTGTTCGACGCTGAACCCCAGCGAGTACCGCCAATGTTACTGGACAGTAGCTAGATACGAAATCGCGGCGCGCCGGGCCGGGCGGCGCCGACCTCCGCCACCGGTAACGTCGACGCCGGTCGGCACGATGATCAGGGGTAGATCAGGGGTAGATGTTGCGGCGGCCGGTGCCCGCCCGGCGCTTCGACCCGCCCCGCCACCCGCGCAGCGCACGCGGGCGGTCTCTCCTGCCAGCAAACTTCAGCGACTGCTCCAACAGGGCTTATGAGCGCAGCAGCAAGGTAACAATTCGGCACATTCTGAGCACCTCACACTTGCGTCACGCCAGCAACACGGTAGTTTCTTCTCCATGGACCAGCCCGACGTGCATCTTCAGCGCCGCAACGGACCGCCGACGTTTCGACGGACGGCACTGACCGGGGCTGCCGCGGCACTGGCCGCGGCGTTGACCGTGCCTGCGGTGGCGTACGCCCAGCCGGCTCCGCCGCCGCCGCCGCCACCCACAGCCGAAGCGCCGCCGGCCGCACCCCCGCCGGCCGCACCGCCACCGGCCGACCCCAACGCACCGGCGCCGGCCGACCCCAACGCACCGGCGCCGGCTGACCCGAATGCCCCGGTCCCGCCGCCGCCACCGCCGGCCGACCCCAATGCGCCCGCGCCGCCGGCCGACCCCAACGCCGCGCCGCCGGCCCCCGGCGATGCTCCCGCGCCGCCGGCCCCCGAGCCGGGGCGGGTGGACAACGCCGCCGGCGGCTTCAGCTACGTCGTCCCCGCCGGCTGGGAGGTTTCCGACTCCACCCAGCTGTCCTACGGTCAGGCCCTGCTCACCAAGCTTCCGGCCGAGGGAGCGCCGCCGGACGCACCGCCGCCCAACGACACCAGTGTGCTGCTCGGCCGGCTCGACCTGAAGCTGTTCGCGGGCGCGGAGAACGACAACACCAAGGCCGCCCAGCGACTCGCCTCCGACATGGGTGAATTCTTCATGCCGTTCCCCGGCACCCGGGTCAACCAGCAGACCGTCCCGCTCGACGCAGCCGGCATGACGGGTGTGGCGTCGTATTACGAGGTGAAGTTCACCGACACCAACAAACCCAACGGACAGATCTGGGCCGGCGTCGTCGGTGAGCCGGTAGCCCCCGGCACACCCCGCGGCCAGCGTGCCCCGGAGCGGTGGTTCGTGGTCTGGCTCGGAACAGCGACAAACCCGATTCCGCAGGCCGAGGCGGTCACTTTGGCCAACTCGATCCGGCCCTGGGCTCCGCCGCCACCTCCGCCGCCCGCGCCGGCCGATCCGAACGCGCCGCTACCCCCGGCGGACCCGAACGCGCCCCCGCCGGACCCGAACGCACCGGCGCCGCGTCCAGCCGTCGGGGTCCCGGTGCCCGTCGATCCGAACACCGCTCCCGGGATGATGCCGCCGGCCTGACCTGTGCCCGTGCCCGGCGATGCTGATCGTTTCCGTTTCGGCGCCTGTTTACATGCCCAATTCGTTACCGGGCGCGGGTATACCTGGGGCCAGGCCCGGTGGCATCCGCCCCGGGTACGGCTCGCGACACGCAGGAGGTCTCGATGGACATGGTTCTCGCATCCGAGGTTCTGGCCCGTTCGACCACGCTGACCAGCGTGGGCTGGATCGGCTACATCATCATCGGCGCGATCGCCGGGTGGATCGCAGGCAAGATCGTCAAGGGCTCCGGCTCGGGCATCCTGATGAACATCGTCATCGGCATCGTCGGTGCGTTGATCGGCGGATTCCTGTTGAGCTTCTTCCTGGACACCGCCGGAGGCGGCTGGTGGTTCACGCTGTTCACCGCGGTTCTCGGCTCGGTGATCCTGCTGTGGGTCGTCGGCAAGTTCAGCAAGACCCGCGCCTGACCGGGTAGCAGCGCGGCGCCGGACGGTCGGCGCCGCGCTGAGACGCGGTCAGGACAAGTGCCAGACCAGCGCGGCAGCCAGGGCGCCCATCCCGTTGAGTGCCCAGTGCAGAGCGATGGGAGCGATCAGGCTGCCACTGCGGCGCCGCAACCAGGTGAACACGAATCCGGCGGCCGTGGTGGCGATCACCGCGCCGAGCACCCCGGCGACCATGCCGAACACACCGCCGCCGAAGATCCGGGTGAACCCGACGTTGCTGGCCGTCAGTCCCAGCGAGGTGGCGATGTGCCACAGGCCGAACAGCAGCGATCCGGCGGCGGCGACTCCCCGCCAGCCCCAGGCGCGGTCCAGCGCGCCGTGTAGCACCCCGCGGAAGGCGAGCTCCTCGGGAATCACGGTCTGCAGCGGGATGATGATCATCGAGGCGATCAGCGCACCGGACAGCGTCGCGTAGTTGTTGTTGAGGAACAGCGGACGCGTCCAAGGAAGCAGCGCGCCGACGGCGATGACGGTGCCGACGAGGGCGACCGCACCGATCGCATAGCCGGCGCCGGCTTTCCAGTGTTCCCGGCCGAGGCCCAACTCCGACCAGCCCAGTCCGCGGGACCTCACCAGGACCAGCAGCGCGACCGCTGCCGCAGGCACCACCGCGACGTTGGCCCACGGGGTGGTGAAGTGCGCGAGCAGGTTCGTCAGGGCCAGCACCACCACCACGACCGCGATGTCGACATAGACGCGGAAGTGGTGCAGCGCCGACAACTGTGCCACCACGGGGTGGGGTGGCGCTGCTGCGGCTGCGACGTCGGTCATAACCGCACCAGGCTACCGGCTATTCGTTGTCACCCCCGGTGGCTGCCGTCGCGTCGGCAGCCGCGGTGCCGAAACCGGATTCTCGCGCCGCCGGCCACACCCAGTCCTTGACCTCGGGGATGTCGTCGCCGAAGGCGCGGGTGTACTCCCGCGCGGCGATGCGCTTGTCGGCCATCTGCTGGCGTAACGGCGCGCACCGCGAGCCCAGCGACGGCACCCGGTCGATCACGTCCATCACCAGGTGGTACCGGTCGAGATCGTTGAGCATCACCATGTCGAACGGGGTGGTGGTGGTCCCTTCCTCCTTGTAGCCGCGGACGTGCAGGTTGGCATGACCGGCGCGTCGGTAGGTGAGGCGGTGGATCAGCCACGGATACCCGTGGTAGGCGAAGATGATCGGTCGGTCGGTGGTGAAGATCATGTCGAAGTCCCGGTCGGTCAGCCCATGCGGATGCTCGGTGGAGTCCTGCAGGCGCATCAGGTCCACGACGTTGACGAACCGGACCTTCAGGTCGGGCAGGTGTTGGCGCAGGATGTCGGCGGCGGCCAGCGCCTCCAGCGTCGGGATGTCCCCGGCGGACGCCAGGACGACGTCGGGATCGGTGCCCAACTGCTCGGAGCCGGCCCATTCCCAGATGCCGAGGCCCCTGGTGCAGTGCGCGACCGCCTGTTCCATGGTCAAGAAGTTGGGGGAGGGCTGTTTGCCCGACACCACGACGTTGACGTACTGGCGCGACCGCAGGCAGTGATCGTAGGTGGACAGCAGCGTGTTGGCGTCCGGCGGCAGGTACACGCGCACCACCTTCGCGCTCTTGTTGACGACATGGTCGATGAAGCCGGGGTCCTGGTGGGAGAACCCGTTGTGGTCCTGGCGCCAGACGTGGCTGGACAGCAGATAGTTCAGGCTCGCGATGGGACGCCGCCACGGGATGTGGTCGGTGACCTTGAGCCATTTGGCGTGCTGGTTGAGCATCGAGTCGACGATGTGGATGAACGCTTCGTAGCAGTTGAACAGGCCGTGTCTGCCGGTGAGCAGGTAGCCCTCCAACCAGCCCTGGCACTGGTGCTCGGACAGCATCTCCACGACCCGTCCGACCCGGTTGAGGTGCTCGTCGACCTCGGGGGAGAGGAACTCGGCGTTCCACTGTTTGTCGGTGGCGTCGTAGACGGCCTGTAGGCGATTGGAGGCGGTCTCGTCGGGCCCGAAGATGCGGAAGTTGTCCGGGTTGCGCCGGATCACCTCGGTCAACCACTGCCCGAGGACGCGGGTGGCCTCGGCGATGGTGGCCCCGGGTGCGGGCACGTCGACAGCGAAGTCCCGGAAATCGGGCAGCCGCAGATCCTTGAGCAGCAGCCCGCCGTTGGCGTGCGGGTTGTCGCTCATCCGCAGCGGGCCGGCCGGGGCCAGTGCGGCGATGTCGGACAGCAGTGTGCCGTGCTCGTCGAACAGCTCCTCGGCACCGTAGGAGCCCAACCAGTCGGCGAGTACCTTGAGGTGTTCGGCGGTGTCGCGGGCGTTGGCCAGCGGAACCTGGTGTGCCCGCCACGAGCCGGTCGTCTTCTTGCCGTCGATGGTGGCCGGTCCGGTCCATCCCTTCGGGGTGCGGAAGACGATCATCGGCCATATCGGACGCGAGTCGTCGCCGGCCGCGGCCCGGGCCTTGATGTCGGCGATCTCGTCGAGTACGTCGTCGAGCAGCGTCGCGAACCGCCGGTGCGCGTCGGCGTGATCGGCCTGCGCCGGGGTGTCGTCGGGGACCTCGAAGAAGTACGGCCGGTGGCCGTACCCGACCATCAGGCTGCGCAGCTCGTCTTCGGGGATGCGGGCCAGCACCGTCGGGTTGGCGATCTTGTACCCGTTGAGGTGCAGGATCGGCAGCACCACGCCGTCCCGGGCCGGATTGGTCAGCTTGTTGGAGTGCCAGCTGGTCGCCAGCGGTCCCGTCTCGGCCTCCCCGTCGCCGACCACCGCGGCCACCAGCAGGTCCGGGTTGTCGAACGCCGCGCCGTAGGCGTGCGACAACACGTAGCCGAGCTCACCGCCCTCGTGGATCGAACCGGGCGTCTCGGGCGCCACATGCGACGGGATGCCGCCGGGGAACGAGAACTGCCGGAACAGCCGGCGCATCCCTTCGACATCCTGGGTGATGTCGGGGTAGATCTCGCTGTAGGTGCCGTCGAGGTAGGCGTTGGCCACCAGCCCGGGCCCGCCGTGTCCCGGACCGGTCAGATAGATCGTCGACTGAGCGCGCTCATTGATGACCCGGTTGAGGTGCGCGTAGAGGAAGTTCAGACCCGGAGTGGTGCCCCAATGGCCCAGCAACCGCGGTTTGACGTCCTCGGGGGTCAGGGACGTGCGCAGCAGCGGATTGTCCAGCAGATAGATCTGCCCCACCGACAGATAGTTCGCGGCACGCCACCACCGGTCGAGCCGGCCGATCGCCTCATCGCCGAGTGGTCGGCGTTCCACCGTCTTCCAGGCAGCGGTCTTCGAGGCGGCGGTCGCCGCGGCTTGATGGCTGCCCTGGGTTGTGGTCGCGGTAGTCATCTCTCCATCCAACACAGCTTCGGGATCGGGTCAACTCGTACCCGGTGGCGCGCGCGTTAATCTTTGGTCCATCGATATCGTGTTCGGGTGCCCGAGGATGCGCCGCTGGCGTCGCTGCGCGTGCTCGACCTGGCGGTCGGGGCCGCCGACGCGGTCGGCCGCCTGCTGGCCGACCTCGGCGCCGACGTCCTCAAGATCGAACCGCCCGGTGCGGCATCGCGCCGGACCGCGGCGCCTACCGTCGCCGGGATCGGCATCGCGTTCACCCTCGCCAACGCCAACAAGCGCTGCGCACAACTGGATCCGGCGAGCGACGACCACCGGGAACGATTTCTGCGGCTCGCCCAGACCGCCGACATCGTCATCGAATCGCCACCCGGCGGCGGCGCCGGCCGGTTCGGTATCCCCGGCCGTCAGCTCGCCGAGACTCTCGATCACCTGGTGGTGCTCTCGGTCACCGACTTCGGTGCAACCGGACCCTACGCGCCGTGGCTGGCGACCGACGCGGTGCTTTATGCGCTGTCCTCGACGCTGTCGCGTACCGGCCCGACCTCGGGCACGCCGGTGCTGCCACCGGACGGTCCCGCCTCGGGCACCGCCGCGGTCCAGGCCTCCTGGGCGGCATTGGCGGCTTACTACGACCGATTACGTAGTGGCAGAGGCGAGTACATCGACTTCTCCCGCTTCGAGGCCGTCGTGCAGGCGTTGGATCCACCGTTCGGTGTGGAGGGTCAGGCCGCAGTGGGTGTGAAACCACCCGAGCAGCTGTGGCGGGGCAGACCCCGCAATCAACAGATCTACCCGACCTTCAGGTGCCGCGACGGATACGTCCGACTGTGCCTGCTCTCGCCCCGGCAGTGGCGGGCGATGTGGACCTGGCTGGGGGAGCCTGAGCAGTTTGCGGATCCGCGGTTGGAGACCATCGCCGGCCGGTACGCCGCATCCCAGGAGTTGAACACCGCCATCGGCGCACTGTTCAGTTCGGTCGACACCACCGATCTGGTGACCCAGGGGCGGGCGCGCGGCGTCCCGGTGGCCGCCGTGCTGGAGCCGGCAGACGTGTTGTCCACCAGACATTTCAACGAGATCGGCGCGTTCGCCGAGGAAACGCTGGCACCCGGGGTCAACGTCACGGTGCCGGTCGGTCCGTTCGCAGTCGATGGCGTGCGGCACGGCTACCGAAAGCCGCCACCGCCCCTGGGTTCGGATCCCCCCGGGTGGATCTCGGGGCGCGGGATGTCCGATCCGCGGACGCAACTCCCGGCCGCGCAGCCGGGGTCGCGACCGTTCGAGGGTCTGCGCATACTCGACCTCGGCGTCATCGTCGCCGGGGGAGAGCTCGGTCGGCTGTTCGCCGACCTCGGAGCCGAGGTCGTCAAGGTGGAGAGCCCCGCCTACCCGGACGGACTACGACAGACACCGCCGGGAGCGGCGGTCAGCCGGTCGTGGGCGCTGGCCCATCGCAACGAGGAGAGCCTGGGTCTGGATCTGCGTCATGCCGACGGCGCCGAGGTTTTCCGTGGCCTGGTGCGTCGCTGCGATGCGGTGTTCGCCAACTTCAAACCGGGAACACTTGCCGACCTTGGATTCTCTTACGAGGTACTGCGCGAACTCAATCCCGGTATCGTGCTGGCCGAGAGCAGCGCGTTCGGGGAGGGCGGACCGTGGAGTGCGCAGATGGGCTATGGACCGCTGGTGCGGGCATCCAGTGGCGTGACCCGACTGTGGACGTCATGCGACGCCGATCCGGACGCCTGCTATGACGCCACCACGGTCTTCCCTGATCACATCGTGGGTCGCCTCACCGCCATCGGGGCGCTGGCCGCGCTGATCCGGCGCCGCACCGGATACGGCGCGGGCGCACACGTGCACATCTCCCAGGCCGAGGCGGCGATCAACCAGCTCGCCCCCGCATACGTCATCGAATCCGCCTGCGGCGCAGGGCTTTCGGTCGAACTGCCGGAGTCGGTGGTGGAGGCGGTGTTTCCGTGCGCCGGTGCCGACCAGTGGTGCGTGATCTCGTTGCGCACACCGTCGGATCGCGCGACGGTGGCCGCCCTGATCGGCCACGACAGCCTGCCCGCCGACCGCTCGGAACTGATCGCCGCGGTGTCCCGGTGGACGTCAACGCAGGAAGGGAGAGCCGTCGCCGAGTCGCTGCAGCGGCTCGGGGTGGCCGCAGCACCGATGAACCGGGCAGCCGACGTCCTCACGGATCCGCAGATCGTGCACCGCGGGCTCTTCACCGAGATGACTCATCCGCTGCTCGATCACGCCATTCCTGCCGAGACCTCGCCGGCCCCGTTCACCCGGATTCCGGGCGCCGATTTGCGGCCGGCCCCGATGCCGGGTGAGCACACCCATGAGATCTGTCACAGACTGCTGGGCTTGAGTCCCGAGCAGGTCGATGCTCTGATCACCGACGGTGCGCTGTTCGCCTACCAGAAGAAGAACTAAGGAGGCCCTTCCGCCATGCCCATCGATCCCCGGACTCCGGTCCTTGTCGGCTACGGCCAGGTCAACCAGCGCACCGAGGAGCCGTCGGTGGAACCGGTGGACCTCATGGCGGCGGCGGCCAGGGCGGCCGCCGACCCCCGGGTGCTGGAAGCGGTGGACGCCGTGCGCGTGGTGAACCTGCTGTCCTGGCGCTACCGCGATCCCGGACTCCTTCTGGCACAACGCATTCACGCCGACAAGGCGGCGACCCGCTACACCGGGATCGGCGGCAACGTCCCGCAGACCCTGGTGAATCTGGCCTGCCTGGACATCCAGCGCGGCCGCAACGACGTGGTGCTGATCGCCGGCGCCGAGACGTGGCGTACGCGGACGCGGATGCGCGTCGAGGGCAGGAAGCAGAACTGGACCCGCCAGGATGAGTCGGTGCCGATGGCCACCGGGTCCGACGATGTGATGCCAATGGCGGGTCCCGGGGATCTCAAGATCTCCCTCGACCGCCCGGCGTACGTGTATCCGATGTTCGAACAGGCCATCCGAATCGCTGCCGGTGAGGCACCGCTGGATCACCGCCGCCGCATCGGCGAGCTGTGGGCGCAGTTCTCCGCCGTGGCGGCCGGCAATCCGCACGCGTGGAGCCGCGAAGCGCTGCGTGCCGAGCAGATCTGGCAGCCGTCGCCGACGAACCGGATGATCAGCTGGCCGTACACCAAGCTGATGAACTCGAACAACATGGTCGATCAGGGCGCGGTGCTGATCCTGGCTTCGGTCGAGAAGGCCCGGTACCTGCAGATCCCGCAGGAGCGCTGGGTCTTTCCCTACGCCGGCGCGGATTCCCATGACACCTACGCGATCGGGGAACGCGCCCAGTTTCACACCTCCCCGGCCATCCGCGTCGCGGGCAAGCGGGCATTGGAGCTCGCCGGGGCCGGCATCGACGATATGGATCTGATCGACGTGTATTCGTGCTTTCCGTCGGCGGTCCAGGTCGCGGCCCGCGAGCTGGGGCTACCGATCGGCGACGCGTCGCGCCCGCTGACCGTCACCGGCGGTTTGACGTTCGCCGGCGGGCCGTGGAACAACTACGTCACCCACTCCATCGCCACCATGGCCGAACGGCTGGCGGCCGCCCCGGGTCAGCGCGGCCTGATCACCGCCAACGGTGGTTACCTGACCAAGCACAGCTTCGGTGTATACGGCACCGAACCACCCACGCACGAATTCCGCTGGGAGGACGTGCAGTCCGAGGTCGACGCGCTACCGACCCGCGCCGCAGTGGTGGACTGGAGCGGTGTCGGCACAATCGAGACATGGACGACCCCGGTCGACCGGGACGGTAATCCGGAGAAGGCTTTCCTCGCGGTGCGCACCCCGGAGGATGCCCGGGTGCTCGCCGTGATTTCCGACCCGTCCCAAGCACAGGCCACGGTGACCGAGGACATCGCAGGCGCCCGGGTGCGCGTACACCACGACGGCACGGCTGCCCTGCTCTGATCAGAGCAACCCGAGCGCGGTGACCGCATCGCGTTCGGCCCGCAGTTCGTCGACGGAGGCGTCGATGCGGGCCCGCGAGAACGGGTTGATGTCGAGTCCTTCGACGATCTCCCAGCGTCCACCCACGGAGCGGCACGGGAAGGAGCACACCAGCCCCTCGTCGACCCCGTAGACACCGGGGGAGGGCAGTGCCACCGACGTCCAGTCCCCCTCGGGGGTCCCGTGCACCCAGTCGTCGATGTGGTCGATCGCGCCGTTGGCGGCCGACGCCGCCGAGCTGGCGCCACGGGCCTCGATGATGGCTGTGCCACGACGCGCCACCGTGGGGATGAAATCGTCGGTGAGCCAACGGGTGTCTGCGGCGTAGTCGGCACCGGCGCGGCCGCCGACCACCGAGTGGAAGATGTCCGGGTACTGTGTCGGAGAGTGGTTGCCCCAGATGATCATTCGGGTGATGTCGGTGACCGGCACGCCTGAGTGGCGGGCCATCGCCGCGACCGCGCGGTTGTGGTCGAGCCGGGTCAGCGCGGTGAACCGATCGCGCGGGATGTCGGGGGCGTGTGCGGAGGCGACCAGCGCATTGGTGTTGGCCGGGTTGCCCACGACGAGCACCCGGACGTCCGCCCCGGCGCCGGCGTTGAGGGCTCTACCTGCGGTCGCGAAGATCTGGGCGTTGGCGCCGAGCAGGTCGGCACGCTCCATACCCTGGGTACGCGGTCTGGCGCCGATGAGCAGCGCGACGTCGGCACCGTCGAAGGCGCGGACCGGGTCGTCGTGGATCTCGGTGGCGGCCAGCAGCGGGAACGCACCGTCCTCGAGCTCCATCACCACGCCCTCGGCGGCGCGCACGGCATCGGGTAGCTCCAGCAGGCGAAGCAGGACAGGCGTCTGATGGCCGAGCATCGCGCCGGCGGCGATGCGAAACAGCGCGGCGTATCCGATCTGACCTGCCGCTCCGGTGACGACGACGGTGACTGGTGAGGTGGGCATGAGCGCCAACCCTAGTCAGGGCAGGTCGGTGCAATGCGGGGTGCAAACGTCGGCAGAGACGAGTGAACCCGTGAACCCGGTGGCGAGCGTGCGTGTCTGCGGCCGACACACCGTGTCGAAACCCCACAACACGCACGCTCGCCGGCAACTCGGGGGCCGGAAACCCTTCGCCGGGAACGTCTACGCCGCCGACGCCGCCCCGGTCGCCGCCCCGGTCGCCGGCTCCAGGGCCTGCGCGACGATCTCGGCGACATCGGTCATCGGCCTGACGTCGAGCGCCTCCAGCACCTCTGCCGGCACATCGTCGAGATCGGCTTCGTTGCGCTGCGGAATGAACACCGTCGACAGCCCGGCCCGTTGCGCGGCCAGCAGCTTCTGCTTGACCCCACCGATCGGCAACACCCGCCCGTTGAGCGTGACCTCACCGGTCATTCCGACATCGGCACGCACCTGACGCCCAGTCGCCATCGAGACCAGCGCGGTCACCATGGTGACACCGGCCGACGGGCCGTCCTTGGGCACTGCACCCGCCGGCACGTGCACGTGGATCTGGCGATCCAGCGCCCTCGGGTCGACACCCAACTGCTCGGCGTGCGCCCTGACGTAGGACAGCGCGATCTGTGCCGACTCCTTCATGACATCGCCCAGCTGCCCGGTCAACTTCAGCCCTGCTTCGGCATCCACCGACCCGGCCTCGATGTAGAGCACGTCACCGCCCAGGCCCGTGACTGCCAAACCGGTCGCCACCCCGGGCACCGCGGTCCGTTCGTCGGAGTCCGGGGTGAACCGCGGACGGCCCAGGTAGGCAACCAGATCGGGCTCGTCGATGGTCACCGGCGCGGGATCCTGGTCCAGCTTGGTGGTGACCTTACGCAGCGCCTTGGCCAGCAGCCGCTCGAACTGCCGCACACCCGGCTCGCGGGTGTAGTCGGCGGCGATCTTCCGCAGCGCCGCGTCGGTGACCGTGACGTCGTCGGCGGTCAACGCGGCCCGCTCGGACTGCCGGGGCAACAGGTAGTCGCGGGCGATCGCCACCTTGTCGTCGGCGGTGTAGCCATCGATCGTCACCAATTCCATGCGGTCCAACAGGGCTGACGGGATGTTCTCGACGACGTTGGCGGTCGCCAGGAACACCACGTCGGACAGGTCCAGATCCAGATCCAGATAGTGGTCACGGAAGGTGTGGTTCTGTGCCGGATCGAGCACCTCCAGCAGTGCGGCCGACGGATCGCCGCGGTAATCGGAACCCACCTTGTCGATCTCGTCGAGCAGCACCACGGGATTCATCGATCCCGCCTCGCCGATGGCCCGCACGATACGACCCGGCAGCGCGCCGACGTAGGTGCGCCGATGCCCACGGATCTCTGCCTCGTCGCGGACACCGCCGAGAGCGACGCGCACGAACTTGCGACCCAAGGCGCGGGCCACCGACTCGCCGAGGGAGGTCTTGCCGACACCCGGGGGACCGGCGAGCACCATCACCGCGCCGGAGCCCCGGCCGCCGACGACAGCCAGGCCGCGCTGGGCGCGGCGGGCCCGCACCGCCAGATACTCCACGATGCGGTCCTTGACGTCGTCGAGGCCGTGATGGTCGGTGTCCAGAATCTCCCTGGCGGCCTTCAGATCGGTCGAATCCTCGGTGGCGACGTTCCACGGAAGATCCAGCACGGTGTCCAACCAGGTGCGGATCCAGCCACCCTCGGGACTCTGGTCACTGGAGCGTTCCAGCTTCCCGACCTCACGAAGCGCGGCCTCGCGCACCTTCTCGGGAAGATCCGCGGCCTCGATCCGGGACCGGTAGTCAGCGTCCCCCTCCTGGCCATCAGGACCCAACTCGCCGAGTTCCCTGCGGATGGCGGCCAGCTGCTGGCGCAGCAGGAACTCCTTGTGCTGCTTGTCCATTCCGGCCCGGACGTCCTCGGCGATCTTGTCGTTCACCTCGGTCTCGGCCAGATGCTCACCGGTCCACCCGATCAGCAGGCGCAGCCGCTGGGAGACGTCTTCGGTCTCCAGCAGCTCACGCTTCTGCACATCGCTGAGGTAGGACGCGTAACCTGCGGTGTCGGCCAGCGCGGACGGATCGGTGATCTTGTTGACCACATCGACGATCTGCCAGGCCTCCCGACGCTGCAGCATCGCCAGCAGCAACTTCTTGTACTCGGCCGCCAGTGTCCTGGCGTCGTCGCCGACTTCGGCGTCGGGCACCTCGGTGACCTCGACCCACAGGGCGGTACCGGGACCGGTGGTCCCCGCACCGATGTGGGCGCGCCGCTCACCGCGCACAACGGCGGCCGCACCGCCGCCGGGGACGCGCCCGACCTGCACGATCGAGGCGATCACCCCGTAGGTGGGGTAGCGATCGTCCAGTCGCGGGGCGATCAGCAGCTTGCCGGACTCGCTGGCCTGCGCGGCGTCGACCGCGGCGCGGGCGGCGTCGTCGAGTTCGATCGGCACCACCATTCCGGGCAGCACGATCGGCTCGCTGACAAACAGCATCGGCACTTGCAGTGCTTCAGGCATCAAACCTCCAGTGTTCAATCCAACCCAAAGTTGAACCTGCTGCGCTCAACCTTGATGAGGGGGTGTTTGTTCCCTGCGCCGATTCGGCTCACAGCGGAATAGCTCCGGCCTGCAGATCGTCGTTCCGAGAATGCGCAACACGCTCGACAACGATGCTCAACCGCAAGAGGCCATCGATCCGATCAGCGGCATGGTGGTCGCGATCACCGGCGCCAGCAGCGGCATCGGGGAAGCGACGGCACGTCTGCTCGCGACGCGCGGAGCGCGACTCGTCCTGGGCGCCCGGCGCACCGCACGCCTGCAAAGTCTGGGCGACGAGTTGAGTGCCGCCGGCGCCGAGGTATCCCTCATCACCACGGACGTCACCTCGGCCGAAGACCTCGTACGACTGGTGGGTGCCGCCGTCGCCGACTTCGGCAGGCTCGACGTCCTGGTGTCGAACGCCGGGATCAGTGCGATCGGACCGCTGGCCGACGCCGACGTCGCGGGCTGGGACGCGATGATCGACGTGAACCTGCGCGGGGTACTGCACGGTGTCGCGGCCGCGATGCCGGTGTTCCGGCAGCAGCAGCGCGGGCATTTCGTCACCACGGTGTCGACTGCCGGCCTGAAGATCTCGCCCACGATGGGCGTGTACGCGGCGACCAAGAACGCCGTCCGCACCCTGATGGAGGCAATGCGGCAGGAATCGACCGACGGGGTCATCCGCACCACCTCCATCTCGCCCGGATTCGTCAACACCGAACTCGACGGGTCGATCACCGACATCGCCCTGCGGAACGCGATCCGGGCCGACATGGACGCGTTCGGCCTGGCACCGGATGCGGTGGCCCGTGCGATCGCGTTCGCGATCGAGCAGCCACCCGAGGTGGAGATCGGCGACCTGACGATCCGCCCGACCATGCAGGGCTGACGCCGCACGGGGGAGAGGGCGGCCCCCTGCCGCACCACCCGCACGGGTGATGCCCGGCGCACCCGCACGCCGGTAGATGTGTGGCGCATGCCCCCCTGGCGCTTACGCGATTTCCACGACGATGACCTCGATCAGGCGATCTCGGTCTGGGATCAGAGCCGTGAACCCGGCGAACCGCCACCGGCGTTCCCGGTCTCCGAGGTGGTTTCGGCCGCCCGCTCCGGTCAGCCCGCCGTCGTCGCGGTGGTCGGTGATCAGCTGGTCGGAATGGCGGTCGCGCAGATCACCGGCGACCGGGCCTGGATCTCGATGATGGCGCTCAGCGATCGTTGGCGGGGTCGCGGCATCGGCAGCGCCCTGCTCGCCGAGCTGGAACTGCGGCTGCGCACCCTGGGGGCGCGGCGCATCAGCGGCCTGCTGCCCGCCGAGGCCACCGGCACGGCGGCGCTGCGCAATTCGGGTTACGCCGAGCGCTGCGACCTGCACTACTTCGAGAAGGTCGATCACGTCGGAGCTTCCGATACCAGCCTGTTGACCGCGCTGGGCGGCCAGCTGATGAGTCCCGGTCTGTGGGAGGGCATGGCCGGTATGGAAACCGAGAAACGGATGATCGAACGCCGCATCGTGTTACCGCTGGCCAAACCGGATCTGGCGGCACGCTACGGCGTCTCGCCCCCCAAGGCCGTCATCCTGTTCGGCCCTCCCGGCACCGGGAAGACCAGCTTCGCCAAGGCCGTCGCCGGCCGTCTGGGCTGGCCCTTCGTCGAGATCTTTCCGTCGCGGCTGGCTACCCCGGATGTCGCGATGCCCACCGCGCTGCGCGAGGTGTTCACCAACCTCAACGAGCTCGACGCCGCTGTGGTCTTCATCGACGAGGTCGAGGAGATCGCGGGATCGCGTTCGGGCATCCCGTCCGACCCCGCCCACGGGGTCACCAACGAGCTGCTCAAACTGATCCCGCCGTTCCGCCAGCACGACGAACGGTTGCTGATCTGCGCGACGAACTCGGTGCGCTCGCTGGATTCGGCGTTCCTGCGCCCCGGCCGCTTCGACTACATCATTCCCGTGGGACCGCCCGATGACGTTGCGCGCAAAGCGATCTGGAATCGCTACCTGGGTGGCAGCGCCGACACCGTCGAGGTCGACAAGCTGGTCGAGGCAACCCATATGTTCACCCCCGCCGACATCGAGTTCGCGGCCCGCAAGGGCGCCCAGTGCGCCTTCGAGCGCGAGATCGAACACCGACGCGGCGAGCCGGCGTGCACCGACGACTACCTGTCCGCCATCGCCGAGACCAGACCGACCCTGACCGACGCGATGCTCGACGAGTTCAGCGAGGACATCGAGGTGCGGACCCGGTTGTGACCCGCACGGCAGAGAGCCTGCCGCTCGGGGGAAACGGCAGGCTCTCTGAGCGTGGGTGGGTGGCTAGACGGTTGCCTGAGCCCCCAGAACCCGTTGGATGTCCGGCTTCATCTGCTGCAGCTGCTGACCCCAGTAGCCCCAGCTGTGCGTTCCCGACGGCGGGAAGTTGAAGACGCCGTTGGTGCCGCCGGCCGCGATGTAGTTGTCGCGGAAGGCGATGTTGGTGCGCAACGTGAATCCTTCCAGGAACTGCGCGGCCATCAGGTTCTGGCCCGGGGTTCCGGAGTCCAGGTCCGACGGGGTGCCGGTGCCGCAGTAGATCCAGACCCGGGTGTTGTTGGCCACCAGCTGGTTGATGTTGACCATCGGGTCGTTGCGCTTCCACGCCGGGTCCGAGGACGGGCCCCACATGCTTTCGGCGTTGAAGCCGCCCGCGTCGTTCATCGCCAGCCCGATCAGCATCGGCCACCAACCCTCCGACGGGTTCAGGAAGCCCGAAAGCGATGCGGCGTAGATGAACTGCTGCGGGTGGTAGATCGCGTAGGTCAGCGCCGCGCTGCCGGCCATCGACAGGCCGACCACGGCGTTGCCCGTGCGCGAGACACCCCGGTTGGCCTCCAGCCACGCGGGCAGTTCCTGGGTCAGGAACGTCTCCCACTTGTAGGTGTAGTTCTGTCCGTTGCCCCGCGACGGCTGGTACCAGTCGCTGTAGAAACTGGACTGCCCGCCGACCGGCATGATCGTCGACAGGCCGGACTGGTAGAACCACTCGAACGCCGGCGTGTTGATGTCCCAGCCGTTGTAGTCGTCCTGGGCGCGCAGACCGTCGAGCAGGTAGACCGCGTGCGGTCCACCGCCCTGGAACTGGATGCGTATGTCGCGGTTCATCGACGGGGAGAACACGTCCAGGTACTCGACGGGAAGACCGGGTCGGGAAAATGCCCCAGCCGTTGCCGAACCCCCGGCGAAGCCGATCAGCCCGGGCAGCGCAACGGCAGCCAAGGCGGCGACCGCCGCCCGACGCATCGCTGCCCTCGCGGTACCACGCCACTTCTCTGTGAACTTCATAACGGCAACCAACCCACCTTTCTCGTCAAAGTCTTGTACTGCTCGCAAAATTGCCGTCGCTTTGCAGTCGTAGTGGATCACGTTGGGGCTGCAGACTTACCGACCCGACACGGTGGATCCATATCGCGGTTGGCTAACGATTGCGACTCGGGCCGGACTCACCGCCGACCGTGGACGGGGTGTGACCAGTGTGACCAGTGTGAAAAATAGTGACCAGCGTGAAGCCGAATCCCCGGACGGGTTGAGCCTGCCGCCCCGGCCTGTCACGCTCGACGACACGATGACCGTCGATGACGACCCCCATGACCTCCACCGGTTCGTGGCCGCACAGCAGCGCGTCTACGCCACGGTGTGTGACGAACTGCGCGCCGGAGCCAAGCGGACCCACTGGATCTGGTTCATCTTCCCGCAGCTGCGCGGACTGGGCCGAAGCTCGACCGCTCACCGGTACGGCGTGGCTTCCCTCGACGAGGCGAGGGCCTACCTGCGCCACCCGGTGCTCGGACCCAGGCTGCAGGAATGCGCCGATCTGCTGATGACACACCAAGAGCGTTCCGCCACAGCAATTCTGGGCCATCCCGACGACATGAAAGTGCGGTCCTCGATGACGCTGTTCGGCCGCGCCGGAGACGACGAGGTGTTCCGTGCGGTACTGGACGCCTTCTACGGCGGGCAGGAGGACCCGGCCACCGTAGCCCTGCTCCAGTGAGCGTCAGCGCGGCGCCAGCACCAGCCAACCGTTCGGCGGGACCGCGGTTTCGGTGACGACCTCAGCGGGTGGGGCACCCGAACCGGCGACCACCTCGGCGCGGGTGAGCCCGAACTCGGTGAGCGTCACCGGCAGTGTCGCGTCGTCGACGTTGAGCGCGACCACCAGTGCATCGTCACCACTGCGGCTCGAGTAGACGTATCCGGTGTTGGTGACACCCAACGGGGTGGTCCTGGCGGTGTGCAACCACGGATGCCGGCGCCGCAGGCCGATCAGGTGCTGGTGGGAGCGGAACAGCTGATGCCCGTGCTCGCCGACACCGTCGAAGGGTGCGCCGAACTCGGGCCGCACCGCGTCGTCTCCGCCGAATCGTTCCTCTTTGACCCCGCGGTAGGCGACCTCGTCGCCGGCGTAGATGCTCGGGGTTCCACCCGTGGTCAGTAGCAGCACCAACGCGTGTTCGACGTGCTTAGGGTCGGTCAACTGGCTGGCGATGCGGGTGACGTCGTGGTTGCCGATGAACGTCAGCGGCACGAAGGTGTCGAGGAACTCGTTGTGCCGTGTCAGCGCCCAGTCCAATTCATGGAAGTTCGCGTCGTTGAGGCTGCTCCAGATCGCCTTCCACAGTTCGTACTGGGTCACCGAGTCGAAACCGGAGTCACGCACCCGCGTCGGGTAGTCGCCGTGAATGACCTCGCCGACGAACCAGGCCTGTGGATGACGTTCCCGCACTCGGGGCAGCACTTGAGCCCAGAACCGGTCGGGGACGGCATAGGCGGCGTCGAGTCGCCACCCGTCGGCTCCACGATCGAGCCAGTGGCTCATCACCTCGACGGTGTAGTCGACGACCTCGGCGTTGGCGTGGTTGAGCGCGATCAGTCCACCGTGGCCCTCGAACGTGACGAAATCGCCGCCGCGGCGGCGGAACCACGACGCGTCGCCCCCGGCGTCGGCCTCCCGGTAGCGCGGGAAATCGGTGCCCACGTGGTTGAACACGCCGTCGAGCAGGATACGCAGCCCGCGGTCGCGGGCCGCGGCGACCAACAGGTCGAAGTCGGCGTCCTCGCCGAGCCTCGGGTCGATCCGGTAATGGTCGGTGGTGTCGTAACCGTGGGAACGGGAGGCGAACACCGGCCCGAGCGCCAGACCCGAGGCACCGAGCTCCACCGCGTAGTCCAGCCAGTCGACGATCCGACGCAACCTGTGCTGGTCGGCGCCCGGCACCGGGTCGGCAGGGTAGGCGCCCACGAAGCCCAGCGGGTAGACCTGCCACCAGATGACGTGCTGGACCCAGTCGGGCGCTGTCATCTCGGCTCCTCGCGCAAGCGCTCGTCGGTCATCTCGGCTCCTCGCGCTCGGTCATCTCGGCTGAAACGCTTTCGCATACAACGCCTTCATCTCCTCGGTCAGCTCGTCGGCCGGTCCGTCCACATCCACACCGGGCGCCACCGCCGTGATGGGCAACGCCGCGACCGGAGGCGCAGGCGCGGCCCATTCGAGCAACCATTGGGTCAGCTGCGCTGACGACGCGGCGTAGACGACGCGTCCCAGGCCTACCCAGGCATGGGCGGCGGCACACATCGGACAGTGCTCACCGGAGGTATAGACGGTCGCTCGCTTGCGTTCGTCGGGGGTCAGGTGCTCGACCGCCCAGCGGGCGATCGCGAACTCCGGATGCCGGGTGGCGTCGCCGTCTTTGACTCGATTGTGATCGGCGAATCGGACCGATCCACGGTCGTCGACCAGCAGCGAGCCGAACGGCTCATCGCCGCCGGCCACCGCCTCGCGGGCCAGGCTCACGCATCGGCGCAGGTGCTTCAGGTCGTCGTCGGTGACAGCCACAGCCGGAGTCTACGGGGCGTCGTCGATGCCGCCGATCGGCCGGCGCGGAACGCTCAACCACAGCAGTGCGGTTGCAGTCTGCACGCGCAGGACGACTCGATCGGCACATCGGCCCGCGCGGCGGCCAACTCGAACTGTTTGCCGATGATGACGGCTTCGGCGTCACGGCCCAGCCGCTGAAGGCATTCGCGATACCCGTGCAAACTCCATACGTTGCCCGGATGCTGACACGCACGACTCAGCGTCGGATCGAGTCCGAGGTCGGCGGCGTACACCCGCGCAGCCTCCTCGACCTGCCCCCGCTCGAGCAGCAGCGCGCCGAGTGCATGCCGGGTGGGCTGCATCCACCCCCAGGGCTCGTCGTAGGGCAGGCCGTCGTCCAACTCGACCGCACGCCGAAGGTGAGCAAATGCACTGTCGAAACGCTCTGCGCGGTAATCGATCTCACCGTCGAGCAGGGCAGCGGCCACTGCCAGGATGTCACGACTGGTGTTGTTGAACAGGTACCGACTGTCGGGGATGCGCTGATAGGCGGCAGCGAACAGTTCCCGTTCCGCGGCAGCCTGTTGCAGGTTCCCACAGGCCGCGTGGGCCACCCCGCGGCCGTAGTGGATGGTGGCGGTGGTGGTGCAGTAGAGCTCCCGATCGTCGGGCAGCGGTGTCTCGATCAGCTCGGCCCAGCGCCCGAATCGCACCAGAACGTGCACCCGTAACGGCACGAATGCCTCCAGCCAGTCCGCCATCGGCGGGGATTCGATGGTCAGCAGCTCCGGGGTCAGCTGTGCGGTGAGTTCATCGGCGGCCTGCAGCGCAGTCGCGGAGTTCCCCTCGAACAGCGCCGAGTAGACCACGAAGTGCAGGTTGTGCGCCCGATACAGGGAGTAGAAATTCAACGCCCCCTGGTCTGCTGCGAACCGTCGATCCACTTGGGCAGCAACGAGATTCGCTTGGATCGAGTCGTGATAGTTGCCGCACAGCACATCGATGTGGCTGGGCATGTGCTGCAGGTGACCCGCGTCGGGCACCAGGCCGCGCAACAGATCGGCAGCGGGCAGCGCCGCCTGCGGGGTTGCCGACATCTCCATGGTGTGCAGGTAGAGGTGCAGGATGCCGGGGTGGGCCCGCCCGGCCGGGGTGGCCAGTGCGGCTTCGAGAATCCCCTTGGCCTGCAGCACCCTCGAACCGGGTGCCGGCTCGCCGGAGCGGCTGTCCCACAACGCCCACGCCGTGACGTTGACGAGGGCGTCGGCGGCCAGCGCCGCCACGTCCACATCGTCCGGATAGGCCTGACTCAGCGACCACATGGCATCGGCGTATGCGCAGTGGCCGGCCTGCAGCGCTTCGGCATCTGCGGGGTGCTCGGCGCCGAACCGCGCGGTCAGAGCCTGGATGAGGCCCAGTTCCAACGGCGATGCGGGGCCCGCCGCGGCCAGCGCGAGCTCTCCGCGCGCCCGCGCCAGCGAGGACGCGAGATCGCGCGGGTCGAACGCCTCCCAGCCCTTGTTGTAGTTCGGGCCGACCGCATACGCGATCCCCCACCGCGCCATCGCGAAGTCGGGGTCATGGGTCAGCGCGCGTTCGAAACACCTGATCGCTTCTTCGTGGTTGAACGCGTAGGCCCAGACCATGCCCCGGTCGAACCAGATCTGCGCGGCCGGCGACGGTGTGTCAGTCGGTCGATGGAACGAGCCGAGATCGTAATACGGTTCGGTGACGCCGGGCACGCTCGAGGCCGCGTTCATATACGGCACGATAATCCACCCGGGCGGCGGTGGCGGCGACGGCGAGGAAACACCCGGCGGCCGCCCAGATCCCCAGTGTCACCAATGGAGTCGTGGCTCCATGGCCGTCGAAGTAGGAGACGCTGCGCAACAGCGAAACCCCTGAGCCCTGTGGGACGACGCCGGTGAGCGTCGAGTAGAAACCGGAGAGCAACGGTCGACCGACCGGGCCGGCGGCGGCCGCGTTGCCGACGACGACGAGGAAGAGTCCCAGCGCCACCGACGTCGCGGTGCCGAAAGCGGCGGCGACACCGGTGATCGCGCCGCCGACCGCCATGGCGTAGAGCCACAGCACACCGAACACCTGCCAGGTGTGCCCTGTCAGCGCCCCGAGGACCGGACCGACGTACCCGGTGACCGCACCGGCGAGCACGGCGGAGAACGCACTCAGCGACGCGGTGCGCAGCGCCAGGGTGGCGGGACTGCGCACAGTTCCCATCAGCCGACTCAGCAGCGCCGCGCCCAGTGAGGCGCCGATGGACAGGAAGATGACCGCGTAGAACTCGACAGTGCCCGAGGGGTCGCCGGCCGATGTCGGCGCGACGTCCTCGACCACCGGAGTCAGACCGGCACGTTCGGCCGCGGCGCGTCCCACGGCCTCGGCGGCGGCCGCGACGCTGCGACCCCCGCCCCCGGCCACGTAGATCGTCATCTGGCGGTCGGCGGTGACCGCCAGGGCGGCGTCGGCGGCGCGTTCGAAAACCTGGGCGCCGGCCGACGCGGAGTCGCCGACTTCGTTGACGGACAACGCTTCCTGTTCGCGCAGACCGTCGACGATGGGTGCCGGGGCCGACACCGCAACCGTGAGGTGGTGCAATGTCGGTTTGGCGAACGCCCCGGAGTAGCTGGCGACCATCGCCAGCACGAAGGCCGTCAGCGCCCCGAGTGCCAGCAGCGTGGTGCGGACCGCGGAGCGGTTACCGAGCCCGAGCGTGTCCGGGATGTGGTGTCTACCCATGGTGGGGTCCTTTCGATGCGCAGGAGATGCCCAGCAGCGCGTCGACGGTGTCGAGGGCGGCGCCGACCCGGGCGGCAAGGTCGGTGGCGTCCGGATCCTCCATCCAGGACCGCAACACCTCCAAGAAGCCGCCGACCAGGAATCGGGTCACCGCTTCGGCGGGCAGGGGTGCCACGGTGTCGAGTACGGCCATACCCTGCGTGGCGATCCGCCGGCAGGGGACCAGCAGCGCCTCGCGGTAGGCGGTCAACAGCTGCTGGTTCACCGTGCTGGGAACGATGTTGTGGCACATCGAACCGTGCCGGGCGGCGAACTCGAACAGCTCCAGGACGCGGGAGCGGGCGTCGATGTCCTCGACGGTGGCCGGGTCATTGCCGTGGCCCGTGGCCGCAGAGGCCGCCGGTCGCGGCTTTTCCGGGCCCGGTCCGACCGCTGCGGCGAAAGCACCGGTGACGGCCAGCGCGACGGCGTCGTCGCGGTCCCGGAAATGCCGGTAGAACACCTGGCGGCTGACCCCGGCCCGGGCCACCAGGTCACCGACGGTGATCTCGTCGACCCGGCGCTCGCCGGCCATCGCGAACGCCGCCTCCACCAAGAGGGTTCGAACCCGCTCGGCGCGGGGGTCGGCGCTGCGGCCACGGGCATTCACGACACAACAGTAGGAAACTTTGTAGACACTTGTCCACAAAATATTAGGTAATCTAAGACACCGCGTCGGGGCGGCTGTGACCGCGGTCGCGCACTGCCCAGCAAATCAGTGGCCGGCGACCACGTCCGGTTCCTCGAGCGGCGCGGGTTGCCTGCCGCCCGGCAGGAACCAGAACACCACGCACACCCCGCCGAAGAGCAGGTAGCCCAACGCCACCTGGGGGGCGGCCGCCCAGGCAACCTCGGGGGCGTGGATCAGCCCGATGAAGGACAGCAGCGCACCCACCGCCGACGCGATCGCGGCGTAGAGGAACTTCTTCTCCAGGATGTAGGTGACCATCGTGCCCAGAATCAGGCCGACGAGCACCGCCCCTTCGCCCAGTGTCTTGAGGCCGTCGTAGACCACTCCCGCGCCGTTGAGCGCCTCCGCGGTCACCTCGGCCGCCGACGTCCCGGCCGCACTGAGCGCGTTGTCGATCATGCCGCGTCCCCACTCGGCCAGGTTCGGCAGCAGTGCCGCGACCACCGCGACCGCGTGCAGCCGCGGGACGGCCTGAAACGCCTGCGCGCCGATCAGCAGACCGATGTAGAGCAGGATCGGCACGATCGCGGGAACCGGCAGCAGCGCGGCCAGGACACCGAAAAGCCCGACGAAGCAGAAGACCCCGATCACCGCACCGCTGGCCAGCGAGTAACCCGCCCGCCCGCCGGCGTCCTTCCATCCGGGGTGACCGATGTAGACCGCAGGCGGAAACGGCGAGCCGAACGCCGATCCGACCACCGCACCCGCACCGTCGGCGAGCAGCACACTGCGCAGGTTGTAGTTGTCGCCGGCGGCTGCCGCGCTCTCGACATTGCTCATCGCCTCGGTGAAGTTGTAGACACCGAGCGGAATCGCGGTCCCCAACAGTGGCGCGAGGTCGGCAAGCCCGTTGAGCAGCATGCCGATCCGTAGATCGGGGACGCCGACGGCGATGTCGTGGAAGGCCTGTCCGACGTCGGGCGCCGACATGTAACCACCGGCCCACCCGATCGCCGTGCCGACCAGCAGCGCCACCAGCCCCACCGGGATTCCGCCGGGAAGCCGGACATCGGTGAAGAATCCGATCAGGATGATCGCCAGTACCGGCAGGCCGATCCAGGCCACCTCCCACATCTGCGCGGCCGGACGCATGGAGATGAACGTGATCGAGATACCGGCGAGGGTGCCGAGCATCGCGGCGCGCGGTGTCAGCTTGCGGATGTAGGGACCGACGAAGGCGCCGATCATCACGATGACACCGATCAGGAAGGCCCACGCCAGCCCGGCCTGCCACGCCTGCATCGGGTCGTCGGTGGCCAGATAGACAGGCAGCATCACCACGAAGACGACGATGAACATGTGCGGCACGCTCGGTCCGTAGGGCAGCGCCGTGACATCGGTCCGCTGTTCACGGCGCGCCAGCCGCCGGGCGAGGAAGGTGTAGTACAGATTTCCCAGGATCAGGGCCACCCCGAGTGCGGGCAGCACGGTGCCGAGGACGTCGCCGGCAGGGACGGCGACGACGCCGATCATCAGCCCGGTCAGGGTGAGCACGTTGACGAGAATGTTGAAGCCCAGCCCGAAGAAGGCGTTGGTGTCTCCGCGCGTCCACCAGGGCGGCGAGGTCGGCGCCTCGGCCGGCGGTTGCATCGGGTCGGCGGACGGATTGGTGAGGTCGGTGCTCATCGGTCCTCGTTTCAGGCTGCCGTGGCGGCGAGTTGACGGAGCGCCGAGATCACCGCGGCGCTGTCGGCGACCCAACCGAAGATCCCGCCCTGCGCGGTGATCATGTCGAGACCGACGCGGTGGAACTCCGGGAAATACGATCCGACACAGTCGGATACGACCAGGCACTCGTATCCGCGGTCGTTGGCTTCGCGGGTTGTGGTGTGCACACACACCTCGGTGGTCACGCCGGTGACCACCAGCGTGGTGATACCGGCCGCGGTGAGCACCTCGGACAGTTCGGTGGCGTAGAACGCGCCCTTGCCCGGTTTGTCGATGACCACCTCGCCGGCGATCGGGGCGAGTTCGTCGACGATGTCGTGGCCGTACTCGCCGCGGATGAGGATCCGCCCGTACCTGCCCGGGTCGCCGATGCGTTGTGACGGCGCCCCGCGGCGCAGCTTGGCGGGCGGGCAATCCGACAGATCGGGCTGGTGACCCTCACGGGTGTGGATCACCATCACACCGGCCGAACGTGCGGCGTCGATCAGGGCGGCCAGGGGAGTGACAACGTCCTGCAGCCGGCTGACGTCGTTGCCCAGGCTCTCCCCGAAGCCACCGGGCAACAGGAAGTCGCGCTGCATGTCGATGACGATCAGCGCGGTCCGGTCGGCGACGAGCGGAAAGTCGGTCGGCTCTGCGGGTATGGCGATGGTGGGGTTCACAGGTGCTCCTCGGCGGTGATCAGGACAGTGGGTCGGGGAGAACAAGCACGAGGCTCGTCGAGAATCTGTGCGGCCAGCTGCAACACGGTCTCGTCGCTGAGGGCTCTGCCGAGCAGCATGGCGCTGTGGGGGCGCCCGTCCGTGGTGACGCCGAGTGGAATCGCCGCACCCACCAGATCGAGCAGGTTGCCGAAATGGGTGTAATGGCCCAGTTGGGTGTTGCAGCCGATCGGCGCGGCCAGCACCTCGTCGACGGTGAACGTCGTTGCGATGGTGGGCACCACCAGGACGTCCATCTGGCGCCACAAGCGGGCGACCAGCGACCTGAGTTCCTGCAGCCGTTGCAGCGCGGAGAACGCGTCGACGGCGGTGTAGCGGCGGCCGCCTTCGAGGATCTCGCGCACGACAGGGTGGATCGAATCAGGTTGGGCCGTCAGGAAGTCGTCGAATTCGACGAGTCGCTCGGCCACCCACGGGCCCTGGTAGAGCAGCTCGCCGGCAGCCAGAAACGGCTGCAGCGAGACCTCGACGACGGTGTGGGTGCGCACCAATTGCCCACGAAGAGCGCTGTGCGCCAGCCGCATCTCGTCGTCGCCGAAGAACTCCAGCTCGGAGTCGGGCGGCAGTCCGATGCGGATCGGAGCACCGGAGTATCGCGGCCCGCGGTCGCGGGACCAGGGGTCGGCATCGTCGCGGCCGACCATGATGTCGAGCACCCGGTCGACGTCCTGCACGCAGCCGGCCATGACGCTGAGGCAATCCAGGGACCTGCAGGCCGGGACCAGACCGACGGTGCTGATGAGCCCGCGGGAGGGTTTGAAGCCGACGATTCCGTTCAGCGCGGCGGGTACCCGCCCGGACCCGGCGGTGTCGGTGGCGACGGCGAACGGTACCTGTCCGAGTGCCACCGCGCGCGCGGAGCCCGAACTCGATCCGCCGGAGATCATCTGGTCTGCGTAGACACTGCGGGGGATCGGGTGGGGGGTACGGGTGCCGTTGAGTCCGGTGGCGAACTGATCGAGGCTGGTCTTGCCGACATAGAGCGCACCTGCATCGAGAAGTCGCTGCACCGCGGGCGCGGTCGACGACGCGACATAGGCGTAGTCCGGGCATGCCAGTGTGGTCGGGTGACCGGCGACGTCGATGCTGTCCTTTACGCCGAACGGCACTCCGTAGAGCGGCAGCGTGCGGGCGTCGGGTCGCCGCTCGATGGCCTCGGCGGCGGAGATCAGCTCATCCCGCGCGACGGTGGACAACCACGTCCCGTCGTCACCGCGGGCGGCGATCGCGTCGGCGACGCGCGCCGCGGTCTTGGTCGGCGAGCCGGTCCCGCTCGCATGCGAGGCGAGGATCTCAGCCACCGAGGGTCCGATGGACGGTCCGGGTAAATCGGCCATGTCTGTCGATTGTCGACAGAATGATGGCAACCACGGGTCAACCGTGTGTCGATTGTGTTAGCGCGGCCGTGCCGGGCGCCGCTGTGTCAGAACCGCTGTGTCAGAACCGCTGTGTCAGAACCGCGGTTCAGCGTCCAGGTGATCCGGTTCCAGGCCCAGGTAGTCCAGGTGCCCGTGGTCCCGGATGGCGGCGACGACGACGGCGGCGTCGTTGGTTTCCAGAGCCTTCAGGACAGCTCGGTGTCGCGCGGCGCCGTCGTCGCCGGTCGCGCCCGCGCGGGCGGCTTTCGGACAGGCCCGCTGCCGCGCTTCTTCGCGCAGGTTCCTGGCCATCGGTACCTGCAGTTTGAGCAGGATCGGCGCCAGCGCGATGTCGAGCTGGCGGTTGCCTGCAAGGCCGACGACCGCGGCATGGAAGGCGCGGTGGGCGTCGTCGCGCTCGAGCGCATCCTTGGCCGCGTCCATCCGCTGGAGCGCGACGCGCACCGGCTCCAGGTCGACGGCGGGATCCCGCAGCGGCAGCGCGGTTTCGACGGCATGGCGCTCGAGCACATTTCGCAGTGCGAAAAGCTGGAGGATGTCGGTGGGGGACCACTCGGCCACCCGTGAGCCCCGTCGCGGCAGATGTTCGACGAGGCCCTGTTGGGCGAGCAGTCGAAGTGCTTCACGCAGCGGCGCCCGACTGATGCCGAAGTCCGCGCACAGCTGCTCCTCGACGATCTTCGTGCCGGGGGCCAGTTCGCCGGACAGGATCGCCTCACGCAGCCGCGCCCCGGTGACTTCGACAAGCGTTGCGGGCAGCACCAGCCGAGTGGACTCTCCGCTGGGGGCTGCCATGGCACACCATGGTAGGAACTAACCCGGGGCAGCGCAGCGACGCCACCCCCGACACTCGCCGAGCGATCCCGCACCGAGCTCCACTTCGTGAGGGATACCGCCGGCTACCGACATGGGTGCACGGTCGACGCGCACCGAGCCCGCCGAGCCCTACGGTGTGTCCTACGGTGTGTCCTACGGTGTGAGGAACCAACGCTTCAAGAACTGTTCCAACTCGTCGACATCGGCACCCGCCGCCGCCAGGTAGCCATCCGGACGGACCAGCATCCACCCGTCGGATCGGGCGTCACGCACCGTGACGACATCGGCCCACCCGGCCGCGGCGGCCACCACCGCAGCATCACCGGCGAACACCGTCAACCGCGCCAGATCCAGCTCGTCGTACAGACCGTCCACGTCCGGCACCCGCTCACCGGCGAGCGGATTCATGCCGCAGCCTCGGTAGCCTGCCGACAGCTGGCCGAACATCGCCGCCGCCGCATCCTGGACACGCCTGCGTGCCAGAGCTTTCGGGGCTACCCGGATACGTAGCGCGTGCACGAGTGCATTCGTCGAGTTGAAGACCCGGGTGCCGATCTCGGTGACCCGAATGACCGTCCGGATCACCGGCAGACGCTCCGACGAATAGGTCTCGAGCAGTTCCGGCCGCGCGCGGCCGTCGAGTACCATCGCAAGCTTCCACGACAGGTTGATCATGTCCTGGATTCCGACGTTCATTCCCTGACCACCCGCCGGGCTGTGCACGTGGGCGGCGTCCCCACCGAAAAATACTCTCCCGCAACGTAGCTCGTGCATATGCCGACTGTTGATGCGGAAACGTGAACTCCAGTTCTGGGAGTGCAACCGTACCGGGACGTGCACCACGCGGTCGAAGAGCCGCTGGATATGGCGCACGGAGGGTTCACCGGTCGCACCGCTGATCGTGTCCGGATCGGTCGCCATCATCCGAAAGCGGCGGCCTCCCATCGGGAACACTGCGACGAACCCCTCGGCGGCCAGGAAGATCGACACCTGATCCTCGGGGAGGTCCCCGTCGATGTGCAGGTCGGCGAGCACGTAGTGATGGGGGAGCGTGCGCCCGGGGAAGGTCAACCCCAGCTGCGTGCGCACCGTACTGCGCGCACCGTCCGCCGCGATCAGATACGGGGCGCGCACCACCTCTTCGGTGTCGCCGCACCGCAACCTGACCTGCACGGCTGAAGCGGTGTTGCGCACGGAGGTGACTTCCACGCCGCGTTCGATCTTCACCCCCTGCCGGTGCAACTGCTCGGTCAGCAGCCGCTCGGTCTCGGCCTGGGCCAGCATCAGTATGTAGTTGAATTGACTTGACATCCGGTGTAATTCGACTTCGGCCAGGCGCGTGCCACCGGCATGGAGCGCCGCGCGACCCACCCGGTTGCCGAGGGCGCACAGCTGATCGCCCACTGCACGCACGCGAAGCAGCTCCAAGGTGCGCGACTGCACCGCCAGCGCCCGCGACTCGGTCGACGGCGCTGCCGCGCGGTCGACGATCCGCACCGCCACGCCGAGTCGGGAGAGCTCGAGCGCCGCGCTCAGACCGGTGGGGCCCGCACCGACGATCAGTACATCCATGGCGATCTCCGATCAAGTCAACATCCGTTGACTTAGACGATAGCCCCCATGGCCGCTTTGTCAACGGTTGGTGACTTATGCTCGGATCATGGCCGACAAGCGCACACGCAACGCCGAGGGCACCCGCGCGGAGATCCTTGCCGCCGCGCGCCGGCGCTTCGGCGCCGACGGATACGAGCGGACCACCCTGCGCGCGGTCGCCGCCGACGTGGGCGTGGACGCCGCGCTGGTCATCCGCTACTTCGGCAACAAGCAGCAACTCTTCACCGCCGCCGCCGAGTTCCGGCTCGACCTTCCCGACCTGCGCGGACTGGCACCCGATGCGATGGCCCAGGCGTTGATCGAACGCTTCTTCGCCGTGTGGGAACGCGACACCACGTTCGTCGCACTGCTGCGCGCGGCGATGACGAGTGCGGCGGCAGCCGAGGCCATGCGCGACGTGTTCGCCACCCAGGTGGCGCCCACGTTGGCTGCCGTCGCCCCCGACCATCCGGCGCCGCGGGCCGTGCTGATCGGTTCGCTGGTCCTCGGCATGGCCACCACGCGCTACGTCCTGCAGGCCCCGGCCGCCGCCGCCCTGAGTCATGACGAACTCATCCGGTGGACGCGACCGCTGATCCGTGAACTGCTCGTCGGGCCACCCCCGACGTGACGAGGCGCCTGACACATGTTCTAGTCGAGGGGTGCTTGACTACACCCATGTCGACGGTCTGAGCGCCGCCGACGTCGCCCGCCTGCGAGCCGTCTACGAACCGTTGACCGAATCGGTGCGCGCGCTGATCGACGCGACGATCCGCACCGAGGCCGACGCAGCGGCCGTCGCCGCCGCCAAGGCCGAGATCGACTCCGCGACGGCCCGGTTGCAGGTGGCGCAACGCGACGGATCCTTCGGCGTGCAGTTCGGCGCCGAAGGCGACTCGATGCCGTGGGGCAACGCGGTGATCGGGGTTCGCAACCCGACCGCCCCGCCCCTGGTCATCCACAAGGACGCCGATGGCACGGCGCGTAGCGAGTTCTACCTGGGAGCGGCATTCGAGGGCCCGCCCGGACACGTGCACGGCGGGGTGTCGGCCAAGATCCTCGACCACATCCTGGGCGATGCCGCCAGCAAGCCCGACGCGCACCGGCTCACCGGCACCATCACGGTGCGCTACCGGCGGCTCACCCCGTTGGGGCGATTGCACTCCGAAGCGCGGGTCACCCACACCGACGGGTTCAAGACCTACGCGGTGGGGCACATCGCCGACAGCACCGGGGTGACCGTGGAAGCCGAGGCGGTCTTCATCGAACCGCGGTGGGCCCGGGCCTCACGCTGATCGCCGATACGCTTCGGGTGATCGCGCTGATCTCGGCGGCGAGGACGCGTGCGCGGCGTTCGTCGTCGCCGTGCCGCGGAACGGCGTCGCGCAACCGCTGCTCGGCTGCGGCCAGCTCCGGTCCGTCGACCGACCACGGCGAGGCGGCTGTCGGCGGGTCGCCGCACAACGCCTCGACGTACTCGTCCACGGCGATCACGAACTCCCGGTCCACGGCGACCTCGGACTGCATCCGAAGGTGGTCCTCGAGCGTGGCGCACGCACCGGTCACCGAGTTCAGCGCCGTCCGGTAGGACCGCAACCAGTGACGCAGTTCCCGGGCGTCCATCCGCATCGCCCCGGTGGTGGCCTCGAATGCCGCCCGCGCGCGAAAAGCCCGTTGCCAGGCGGACGTCAGCGCCTCCCGGGGGTTGTCCACCTGATGCACGTAGGCCCTGATCACGGTCGCTGCGTAGTCGACCTCGGTCTTGAGCAGTTCGCCCGCGCGTTGAGACAGCCGGGTCAGGGCGTCATCGGGCAGCACCACGTGCGCGATCATCGCCAACGCGCCGCCGGCCAGCACCGCGAGCAACGGGTCTGCGATCGCCGAAGGCACCTCGGGTCGCCCGAGGTCGACGACGAACACCGCCACCGCCGTGACCGCGGCGGCCATCGCGACGTATCCGAGGCCGGACACCACACACGCGACCCCGATCGCGACGAGCGCGAACACGACCGACACCGCCGCACCGGGGTCGAGCACCACCAGGACGGTCGAGGCCGCGACCATACCGGCCAACGCGCCGGCCAGCCGCCCGGCACAGCGGGTGTAGGTATGCGCGGTTTCCGGGCGCAGCACCATCAACACGGCCAAGGGAATCCAGAAGCCGTACTCGGCGTCTGTGTAGCGGTCGACGACGCAGCCGATGGCGACAGCGACGGCCAGTCGCACGGCGTGCCGCAGCACCGGCGAGCGCCGATCGAGATGTCTGCGGATGACGGCGACGGCCGAACCCACCGAGGTACGTAACTCGGGACGTCGCAACCGCACCACATCGGGGGCCGACGGAGCGAAATCGCCGAGCCGCAGCGCGACCGCCTCGTGCAGCAGCGCCGACAGCTGTTGCACCGCAGCGGATTCCTCGCCGCTCACGGTGGCGGCCACGCTGTCGAATCGGCTGATCGCCACATCGGATCGCACTCGCCCGGACCTGCTGGTGTCGGCGACGGCGGCCAGCGTGTCGGCTGCTTCCTCAAGGGCCAGCGTCAGCTCGCCGGACCGGGTGGGCGCACCGGCCAGGTCGGTGAGCGTGGCGGCGATCCGTTCCGGCAACGCATACCAGCCGCGATAGGACGTGGGCCGGTGGCGACTTCTGGCGTCGGTGGCCGTGAACGCCTCGCGCAGCGCGGCCAGCGGTTCGAGATCGACCGCCCACCCGTCCGCGGTCGGGCCGTCCTTGAGCTTGCGGACATCGGCAGCCAACGACCGGTAGGCGCCGACGAGCGCGTCGCGCTGGTTGCGCCAACGCACCGGCGGCCACAACGCGATCATCCAGACCTGCAGCAGCCCTCCGAGGGCAGCCAGCGCCGCCGCCCCGACCGCCGCAAGGGGCGAGCAGGCGACCGGTGGCGCCGCGACCAGCAGCGCCGCCGAGGCCGCGCCGACCAGTCCGGCGTTGGCGCCCAGGGCCCACAACATCGCCGCGCCGAAGCACCACAGCACCGAGACGGCCACGAACACGGGGGAGAATCCGCACGTCAACGCACCGAGCAGTACCGCCGATGCGGTCACCGCGGTGACCAGGACCACCGCCGTCACCCGGCCCCGTGGCCGATCCTGCAGTGCCGCGGCCGCTGCGACGGCAGACGCACCGACCACACCGGTCACCGAACCCGCCGGCCCGAACTGCACGGCCGGCACGGCCACCACCGCCACCCCGACGAGACTGCGCAACACGGCGGCGACATCCGGCACCGCCCACCGCTGCGCCAGACTCTTGATCACGCATCCATTCTGACCCGCTATGTTCGGCCGGTGGAGAAAGTCATCGTCGCCCTGCGTGGCGAGCCCGGGGACGAGGCCTGGTGCACGAGGTTGCGGACCGACGCGGCCGCGGCGTTGCTGGCTACCGGAGTAGCGGGATTGACAGTGCACGTGCGCGATGCGCCGGTGCGGGACTCGTTGATGACCCTGACCACGCTGGCGCCACCGGTGATCGGCCTGGTCAGCATCTGGACCCCGCAGTACTACGGTGATCAGATCCGAACCGCCACAGCGACGTTGAGCGAGCACTGCGAGCAGCTGGCCGCATATCTGGTGACCGAATCGGTGCCACTTGCCGCGCCGGACACCGCGCCCGGGGAACGCACACCGGGTTTCGCCAACATCGCGCTGCTGCGCAGGCCGGCGGACATGGACGAGGCCACCTGGCTGCATCGCTGGCATCACGATCACACCCCGGTCGCAATCGCGACCCAGTCGACGTTCGGGTACACCCAGAACACCGTGGTGCGCCCCCTCACCGCGGGCGCCCCGGCGATCTCGGCGATCGTCGAAGAGCTGTTCCCGATCGAGGCGACATCGGATCTGCACGCGTTCTTCGGCGCCGCCGACGATGACGAGCTCGCTTCTCGGATGGACCGGATGCTGGCCAGTACCACCGCGTTCGGCGCGAACCAGAATGTCGACACGGTCCCGACCAGCCGCTACGTGCTGCGAAACCCGTTCCCCGCGACCGATACGCTGCCCGGGTGACTCTGCAGATCAGCGACGAGAACCGGGTGCGCACCCTGGTTCTGAACCGGCCCGAAGCGCTCAACGCGTTCAATCAGGAGCTCTACCTGGCCACCGCCACCGCGTTACGGGAGGCCGCCGACGACCCTGACATCGCGGTCGTCATGATCACCGGCGCCGGCCGGGCGTTCAGCGCAGGCAACGACCTCAAGGAGATGCAGGCGGGTATCGCCGACGGTTCACTGACCACGCAGGGCAGCCACTTCACCACGATGATCGACGCCCTCACCGAATTGCCCAAGCCGCTCATCTGTGCTGTCAACGGCGTCGGCCTCGGCATCGGTACGACCATCCTCGGCTACGCCGACTTGGTCTTCATGTCGACGGCCGCGCGCCTGAAGTGCCCGTTCACCAGCCTCGGCGTCGCACCCGAAGCCGCCTCGTCGTATCTGCTGCCACAGTTGATCGGCCGTCAGAACGCGGCCTGGCTGCTGCTGTCCTCGGAGTGGATCGATGCTGCCGAGGCGCAACGGATGGGCATCGCGTGGAAGGTGTGCGATCCCGACGAGTTGCTGCCGGAGGCGCGCCGGCACGCCGCCATCCTGGCCTCGCGGTCGATCCCCAGTCTGGTGGCGGTCAAGAAGACGATCGTCGAGCCCTATCGCGCCGGCATCGCCGCCGCCACCCGATTCGAGAACGCGCACTTCCAGGAACTGCTCGGCGGGGTGGCGAACGCCGCGGCCCTGGCGGAGTTCACCGGTCAGCGCGGTAGCTGAGGCGAATCGGCGGTACGGCTCAGCTCGACACCCGCTCGGGCCTGCAGGCGTAGTGGTCTTCGATGATCGCGCGCAGCGTGCGTCGGCACCGTCCACAGTCCCCGCCGGCACCACAGGCTTCGGCGATCTCCTTGGATGTGCGGGCGCCGTTGGCCACGATCTCGGTGACGGCGTGGCTGGTGGCGCCGGTGCACAGGCAGACGAACATGACGGCCCCCTACACCGGTTCGCCGACGGTCATCAGATGGGCGAAGCGACCGACGAACCGGGTGGGGTAGGCGCCCATGCCCGCATGGCTCATCCATTCAGCCGCGGCGTCGGGGTGCTCGATCCACTGCCGGGCGCTGGCCTCGTCGGCGATCTCCTGCAGGATGAGGACCTCCTGACCGTCGTCGAGGGCACGGTAGACCCAGATCTTGTTCACTCCGCCGCGCCGGAATCGGTCCAGGCCGTCGTGGAGCTTGACCATCAATTCCGGGACATCGGCGACCGCGGACATGACGCCGACGACCACCCGTCCGACGTGAGCGCCGGGCGCCGTTCCGTCCAGATCGATCTTTTCGACGACCTCGCCGCCGAAAATCGGGGGGATATCGTCGGCACCGGAAATGTCGAACCATTCGAAGAGCGCCGGTGACCGCAATACCTCACGAATGGAATGCGGATTCCGTATGCCGATGGTGACCAATATCCGACGCGATTCCCAGATCGATTCGTACAGAACTACATGATGGGCACCGATCGCGGAGAGCTCATCCCGATGGCCGGTCAGCCATTTCCACATCCGATCGACGTCGTCGACGCGGAAATCACAGGCGAGGATGAATGAGTGCAGATCGTACCCACCCATATGGTTACCCTTACCTATCGAACCGCCATTTTGGTTAGCGCAGTCTAACCTTACTTAGCCTAGGCAGTCCAGACTATGGCGTTGATCTGGGGCGGGACTCGATCAATCGGCACGAAAAGGGTGCGGCGCACAACCCACTCCGCACCCCGAGTCGACTAGATTGGAAAGTGCTCGCACCCACAACGGACGTGTATGCGCACGACCCGTGCACATATCGCACGCCATCAGCCCCCTAGTCGTTGAGGAGCCAGTCATGCAAGGCGATCCCGAAGTTCTGAAATTGCTCAACGAGCAGTTGACGAGCGAATTGACGGCGATCAATCAGTATTTCCTGCATTCCAAGATGCAGGACAATTGGGGCTTCACCGAATTGGCCGAGCACACCCGGAAAGAATCATTCGAAGAAATGGTTCACGCCGAGGAGATCACCGATCGCATCCTGCTTCTCGACGGCCTGCCGAACTACCAGCGGCTGTTCTCGCTGCGGGTCGGCCAGACGGTGCGCGAGCAGTTCGAGGCCGACCTGGCGATCGAGTACGAGGTGGTGGCCCGGCTCAAACCGGGGATCGTGCTGTGCCGGGAGAAGGGCGACGCGACGTCGGCGAACCTGTTCGAGAAGATCCTGGCCGACGAGGAGCAGCACATCGACTACCTGGAGACGCAGCTGGAGTTGATGAACCGCCTCGGCGAGGAGCTGTACCTGGCCCAATGCGTGGCCAGGCCGCCGCACTGAGGGTTCCGGACCCGCACCCGCGGGAATGAAGCCTCCCGGAGCGTGTAACTTTCATAGCTTATCTAACGATGTGCTGTGGTGAGTGCACGATCGACCAGGGAGGCAGATATGACGTCGCCGGCCTCAGCGCACGCCGAGACGACCGCACCGGCACAACCGGCGCCGGTCAGCGTCAGCCGCCGCAACCTGATCTTCGTCGCGGTGGTGCTGGGCATGCTGCTGGCGGCGCTGGACCAGACCATCGTCGCGACAGCCCTGCCGACCGTGGTGGCCGACCTCGGCGGGGCCGGTCACCAGGCGTGGGTCGTCACCAGCTACCTGCTCGCGTCGACGATCGCGACAGCTGTCGTGGGCAAGCTCGGCGACCTGTTCGGCCGCAAGGCGGTCTTCGCGGTGGCCATCCTGTTCTTCCTCGCCGGGTCGGTGCTGTGCGGCATCTCGTGGTCGATGGAGATGCTGGTCGCATCCCGCGCGTTGCAGGGCGTCGGCGGCGGTGCGTTGATGGTCACCGCGACCGCGCTGATCGGCGAGGTGATCCCGTTGCGTGACCGGGGGCGCTACCAGGGCGCCCTCGGCGCGGTCTTCGGAGTCACGACCGTGGTCGGCCCGCTGCTGGGCGGCTACTTCACCGATCACCTGACCTGGCGCTGGGCGTTCTGGATCAACGTGCCCATCGGCATCATCGTGCTCCTTGTCGCGCTGATGACGATCCCCGCACTGGGCCGCCGAGCCCGACCGGTCATCGACTATGCGGGCATCGCACTGATCGGCCTCGGGGCCTCCGGGCTCACCCTGGCCACCAGCTGGGGCGGGAGCACCTACCCCTGGTCCTCGCCGGTGATCATCGGCCTGTTCGGCGGGTCGGTGGTGGCGCTGATCCTGTTCGTGCGCGTGGAGATGCGGGCCGCAGAACCGGTGCTACCCATCCGGCTGTTCGCCAGCCCGGTGTTCACGGTGTGCTGCGTCCTGTCGTTCATCGTGGGTTTCGCGATGCTCGGGGCGCTGACCTTCCTACCCACGTTCATGCAGTTCGTGGACGGCGTATCGGCGACCGAGTCCGGGTTGCGCACGCTGCCGATGGTCGGCGGCCTGCTGTTGACCTCGATGGGCAGCGGCGTGCTGGTCAGCCGCACGGGACGCTACAAGGTCTTCCCGGTGGCCGGCACCGCGGTGATGACCGTGGGATTCCTGCTGCTGTCGCGGATGGACCAGACCACGCCGATGCTGCAGCAGAGCCTTTACCTGTTCATCCTCGGCACCGGCATCGGCATGTGCATGCAGGTGCTGATCCTGATTGTGCAGAGCACCGCGAAGTTCTCCGACCTCGGCGTGGCGACATCGGGGGTGACCTTCTTCCGCACCATCGGAAGTTCCTTCGGCGCAGCGATTTTCGGTTCGCTGTTCGCCAATTTTCTCAACGCCCGCATCGTCTCCGCGCTGGCCTCCGGTGGCGCGCCGCCGGAGGCGGCAGCGTCCCCGCAGGCGCTGCACCGGCTCCCCGATGCCGTCGCCGCTCCGATCGTCGAGGCGTACTCGAGTTCCCTTGGCCTGGTGTTCCTGTGCGCGGCCCCGGTCGCGGCGATCGGTTTCCTGGTCGCGCTGACGCTCAAACAGGTACCGCTGCAGGAGCTCGAGGCGACCGGCGTGCTGGACCTGGGGGAGGGATTCGGCATGCCCTCCACCGACACACCGGAGCAGATGCTGGAGACGGCGGTGGGCCGGCTGATCCGCCAGTCCCCGGAGATCCGGCTGCGCAGCATCGCCGGAACCCGGGGCTGCGAATCCGACGTCGCGCTGCTGTGGGCCGTGATCCAGATCTACCGCCACAGTCAGGTGTTCGGCTCGGCGCGGCTGACCGAGATGGCCGAGCGGCTGCGGGTGCCCACCGAGGTACTGGAACCGACGTTCCTGCGCCTGGTGGAGCGCGGCCACGCGCTGCGCACCGGCGATCAGCTCTGGCTGACCCAGTCCGGCGCCCGCCAGGTCGACGCCGCATCCGCGGCTCTGGTGAGCCGGATCGTGGACAAGCTGGCCAACTCACCGACGTTCGAGGGCAGCCCCGACCGCGCGGAGGTCGAGGCGGCGTTGGAGCGCATCGCACAACGGCTGTTGGTGCAGCGGGATTGGGACGACGAGCCGTCCCAACTCGCCACGACCCAAAACTGAAACACGTTACAATCCGGCCATGAGCCGAATCGGAGATTTCGCCGACGACGACGTGACCGGCTTCGCGGTCACGTCACCCGAACTGGGAGCGGCGATGGCGAAGTTCAGCAATGCCGTCTACACCAAGAACCGGCTGCCGATGCGGGTCCGGGAGGCGGCGCGCATCGTGATCGCCGCGGCCAACGAATGTGTCACCTGCCAGAACACCCGGGACTCCGAGGGTCCGGCGAACGGCATCGACGAGGAGTTCTACGACTACGCCGCACAGTGGCGGACCTGGCCCGGCTACAGCGACGCCGAGCGCATCGCGATGGAGTTCGCGCACCGGTTCGCCACCGATCACACCGGACTGCGCGACGACGAGGACTTCTGGGAACGCGCCGCAGCGCACTTCGACGACGAACTGCTCACCGATCTGGCGATCTCCTGCGCGATGTGGGTGGGCATGGGACGGGTACTGCGCACCCTCGACATCGGTCAGGCCTGCAAGATCACGCTGTGAGCGGCCGACGGTGACGGCAGAATGGCTGACATGGCAGCCAAACCGCTCGCCGCCGCGGCCATCGCACAACTGGAGGCCGACGGCGTCGCGACCCTCATCGGCACCGTCGTCAACCCGGCCGGACTGATCCACGCCAAGACTGTTCCGCTGCGCCGGATGGGTTCGTTCGCCGATCCCGGCCTGGGCGCCAGCCCCGTCTGGCACGTCTTCGCCGTCGACCAGACGGGCATCGTGTTCGGCGATGCCACCGGTGTGGTCGGCGATCAGCGAATCCGTATCGACCTCGGCGCGCTGCGCATCCTGGGTGACGGATTCGCGTGGGCGCCGGGGTCGTTCTTCGGCCAGGACGGCGCCCCCGACCCCTACTGCACGCGCGGCGCCCTGCGCCGGGTGCAGGACCGGCTGACCGAAGCCGGTATCGACGCGCTGGTCGGCCACGAGCTCGAGTTCGTCCTGGTCGGCGCCGACGGTTCGGCACTGCCCACCCACCTGTGGGCCCAGTACGGGTTGGCGGGGGTACTGGAATACGAGGGTTTCGTGCGGGACGTGACCTCGGCGGCAAACGCCTCCAGCGTCGCGATCGAACAGTTCCATCCCGAGTACGGGGCCAACCAATTCGAGATCTCGCTGGCGCCGCAACCACCCGTCGCGGCCGCCGACCACGCCACGCTGATGCGTATCATCGTCGGCCGCGTCGCGCGCAAGTACGGGATGCGGGCCAGCCTGTCCCCGGTGCCCTTCGCGGGTAGTGTGGGATCGGGTGCCCACCAACATTTCTCGCTGCGCCGCGAGGGCGCCCCGCTGTTCTCCGGTGGCGACGGGCCGGCCGGCATGACCACCCAGGGGGCATCGGCGATCGCAGGTCTGCTCGCCGGACTACCGGAGTCCCAGGGCCTGCTCAGTGGATCGATCCTGTCCGGACTGCGGATGCAGCCGGGACACTGGTCGGGCGCCTTCGCCTGCTGGGGCACCGAGAACCGGGAAGCCGCAATACGTTATCTGCCCGGCGGGGAAGCGAATCCGCACGGCGCCAACGTCGAGGTCAAGGTGATCGATCCCGCCGCGAACACCTATCTCGCGTCGGCGGCGATCCTGGGACTGGCCCTCGACGGCATCGAACGGGATCTCACCCTGCCCGGCGAGGTCACCGTGGATCCGTCCACCCTCTCCGACGAGGTCCGCGCCCAGGCCGGGGTGACGGTGCTCGACACCGATCAGTCGGCAATTCTCGACGCGCTCGACGGTTCGGTACGGATGCGCGAGATCCTCGGTGACGCGGTGGTGGACGCCGTCGTCGCGGTGCGGCGCTACGAACAACAGCATTACGGACAACTGGGCGCCGAGGAACTCACTGAGAAGTTCCGGCTCGCCTGGAGCGTGTGAATGACGGCGCTGCGCGAGCACGCCGAGGCCGTCCGGCTCGTCGACCACCACGTCCACGGTTGCTGGCTCACCAGCGGTGATCGGGTGCGGTTCGAGAACGCGCTCAACGAGGCCAACACCGAACCGCTCGCCGAGTTCGACTCCGGCTTCGACTCCCAACTGGGATTCGCCGTGCGCGCACATTGCGCCGAGCTGCTCGGCCTTCAGCCACACGCCGATCCGGACCATTACTGGTCCGCCCGTTCGAGCATCGCCGAATCCGTGGTGGCGCAGCAGTTCTTGAGTGCCGCCGGCGTGTCGGACTGGCTGGTGGACACCGGCTTCGCCGCCGGGGTCGCCGATCTCGACGAGCTGGCCGACCTCGGCGCAGGGCGGGTTCACGAGATCGTGCGGCTGGAGTCGGTCGCCGAGCAGGCCGCCGCGGTGCCGGGGGACTACGCCGCGGCGTTCGACGAACTGCTCGAGGAGCAGACCCGCACCGCGGTGGGCACCAAGTCTGTTCTGGCCTACCGGGGCGGGTTCATCGGAGATCTGAGCCTACCGTCTGCGGCCGAGGTCGCCGAGGCAGCCGCCCGCTGGCGTGACGCGGGCGCAACCCGGCTGACCGATCGTGTGCTGCTGCGCTTCGGTCTGCACCGGGCCCTGCGGATCGGCAAACCGCTGCAGTTGCACACCGGCTTCGGCGATCGCGACTGCGACCTGCACACCACCAATCCCGTTCATCTGCTGGACTTTCTGCGAATGAGCGGCCAGACACCGGTGATGCTGCTGCACTGCTATCCCTACGAACGTGAAGCCGGCTACCTGGCGCAGGCGTTCAACAACGTCTACCTCGACGGCGGGCTGGCGATCAACCATCTGGGCGCACGCTCCAGCGCGTTCATCGCACGCCTGCTCGAGCTTGCCCCGTTCCGCAAGATCCTGTACTCGTCCGACGGATTCGGCCCGTCCGAGTTGCACCACCTCGGCGCCCGCCTGTGGCGCCGCGGCATGGCGACCACGTTGCAACGATTCGTCGACGACGGCCAGTGGAGCGAAGCCGACGCGGTCCGCGTGGTCGATCTGATCGCCCACAAAAATGCCAGGCGCGTCTACGAATTGGACTGACCCACCGACCCGTGGACCAAAAACCCTTGACAACATACAACCGTTTGGTTGTATGTTTAGGTGGTGATCGAACAGGACGAGGACAGGGCTGACGCGCTGTTCCACGCCCTCGCCGACCGGACCCGGCGCGACATCATGCGCCGGGTGCTCGCCGGGGAGCACTCGGTCTCCACGCTCGCGGCCAAGTACGACATGAGCTTCGCCGCGGTCCAGAAACACGTCGCGGTACTCGACAAGGCCGGTCTGATCACCAAGCGGCGCAACGGCCGTGAGCAGCTGGCCAGCGGCGACGTGGCAGCAGTGCGGTCGGTGGCATCCATGCTCACCGAACTCGAGCAGATCTGGCGTGGCCGGGTGTCGCGTATCGACGAGCTCATCAGTACAGATCCGAACAATCAGAACCACGACCTCAAGGAGTGACCATGCCCGTGACCGATGTCCAGCAGGACCTGGAGAATCGGACGTTGACGATCGTCGCCGAGTTCGCCGCCCCGGTCGAACGAGTCTGGCAGGTCTACGCCGATCCTCGTCAGCTGGAAAAGATCTGGGGCCCACCGGGATGCCCTGCGACAGTGGTCGACCACGACCTACGGCCCGGCGGGCGCGTGACCTACTTCATGACCGGTCCGGACGGCGAGAAGTACGCCGGGTACTGGCGGGTGACCGCCGTCGATGAACCGAGCAGCTTCTCCTTCGACGACGGCTTCGCCGACCTGGACTTCAACCCGGACCCGAACCTGCCCGTCTCCAAGAACGTCTTCACGTTCACCGAGCAGGACGGTCGCACCCGGTCGACGTTCGTCAGTACCTACCAGTCCGCCGAGGCCCTGCAGCAGGTGCTCGACATGGGTGTGGTCGAGGGTGCGTCTTCGGCGATCAACCAGATCGACGGCCTGCTCGCCGACTGACGCCGACAACGGGCCGCGCGGCCGTTGGCCGAAATGGCCGCGCGGCACACAATCTCGGTACAGCAGGTCAGCGCGCACCACGCAGCAGCCGGCCCGGTCTGGCGCCGGTGTCGGCGCCGTGACGCCGGGTCACCACGCCGCTGACCACCGTGGCGTCGTACCCCGAAGCCCCTTGCAGTAGCCGACGCCCGCCGGCGGGTAGGTCATGGACCATCCGCGGCACACCCAACCGCAGCGTGGCCATGTCGATCACGTTGATGTCGGCCTTCTTACCGGCCTCGATGACGCCGCGGTCAGACAACCCGAAAAGCGTTGCCGTGTCCAGTGTCTGCTTGCGCACCACGTACTCCAGCGAGAACTTCGGGCCGCGGTGGCGGTCGCGGGCCCAGTGCGTCAGCAGGAACGTGGGGTAGGAGGCGTCGCAGATCAGGCCGCAGTGAGCCCCGCCGTCGGAGAGCCCGGACACCGCCGCAGGGCTCTGCATCATCTCGTAGATCGCGCTGTGATCGCCCTCGGCGTAATTGAAGAACGGCAACATCAGCATGGCGCCGGCGTCGTCCTCCAGCATCAGGTCGTACATCGTCTCCAGCGGGTTCTGGCCGCGGTCCGCGGCGATGGCGGCCACCGTCTTGTCTGGGGTGGGCTCATAGTCCGGAGGGTCACCGATGGCGTAGATGCGGTCGGTGCTGTACTGCGCCAAGGCGAACAGACCATCGAGGAGGGCACCCGGCCTCGGCGCCAGATCCTCTTCGGCGAGGATCGCCGCCCTGACCGCCGGGTCGGCCAGTTGAGCTGCGAGCCCGTCACCGGCGGCAGCGGCCGACACCGAACGAAACGTCGGTCGATGGGTGAACGCGTGATATCCCGGGAAGCCCAGCAACATGCCGAACGGGCGAGCCGCAAACTGCGCATAGAGCTCGATACCGTTCTCGTGCGCCTTCTCGGCGCGGTCGAGCTGGCGGCGCCACAGGTCGGGGGCATGCGAGGCCTGGATCAACGTGAACGAGACCGGCCGGGCGATGTCGTCGGAGAGTTTCGCCATCCACTCCATCTCACGCATGCACGCCTCGGCCGGGCTCTCGCCGGCCGTGCCCTGGGGAGCCACCTCGAAAACCGCCCGGCCTCCGGCCGCCATCGCACGACCCAGCCCGAACAGCTCGGCTTCGGCGGCATAGGTACCCGGCACCGCCTGCCCGTCGATTGCGCGGTGCGCCTCGGTGCGCGAGGTCGAGAAGCCCAACGCGCCCGCCTCGATCGCTTCCCGGACGATGCGCGCCATCGCCGCGATGTCATCGGCGGTGGCTTCCTCGTTGTCGGCCCCGCGCTCGCCCATGGCATAGCCACGGACCGCGCCGTGGGCGATCTGGGTCCCGTAATCGACTGCCAAGCTGCGCTTCTCGATCGCGTCCAGGTACTCCGGGAAGCTCTCCCACTGCCAGGTGATGCCCTCGGCGAGTGCGGAGCCGGGGATGTCCTCCACACCTTCCATCAGCTCGATCAGCCACTGCTCGCGGCCCGGCCGCACCGGGGCGAAACCGACACCACAATTGCCGCTCACCACGGTCGTGACGCCGTGCAGACTCGACGGTTCCAAGGTCTCGTCCCAGCTGACCTGACCGTCGTAGTGGGTGTGCACGTCGACGAACCCCGGCGCGACGATCCGGCCGGTGGCGTCGATCTCCTCGGCGGCCTCGGTCTGCAATCCCGCATCGTCGCCGTCGCGGCGCCGCACCTCGACGATGCGGCCGTCCCGGATGCCGACGTCGGCCCGGAACCGCTCGGCGCCCGTCCCGTCGACGACCGTGCCGCCGGTGATCTTCAGATCCAGCATGAGTCGCTCCTCAGACCAGGCCGGTCGCGTCGAACACCCACGACATGTCGGCGTTGGCGAAGTCATCCATCCAGGTCGGCGGGGCATGAGCGGTCAGCGCGCCCATGTCCCAGTAGTCCTTCCACAAGGTGATCAAGCCGCCCTCGACCCGGTGCACGGTGACGAACTTCAGCAGTGCGGATTCGCCGCTGCCCCAGAGCCATTCCTCGCTGTGTTCGTACATCACATCGGTGCCGTTGCTGACCATCAGGCCAGGGAAGTTCCGGTAACCGGCCAGCGGTTCAAGACCGATCTTCAAACGCTTGACGATGTCCGCCGGCCCCCGGGCGGCGGCCGTGGGACCGACCGGCATGTCCAGATAGATGCAGCCTGCGGACAGCAAACCCGCCACCGCGTCCCAGTCGCGGGCCGACAGCGCCGCCCACATGGCCTCCACGGTGGCCTCGGCCTGACCTGGGTCGGCTCGCTGATCAACCGGCATGTGCCAACTCGCTTTTTGCTGTCGCGACGGCGGGGGACCGGTGCGCGGCGCGCAGGAAACGACCGGTGCGTTCGGCGCCGACGAGCGCGGTGGGCCGGCCCTGAAGGAACACCGCACGGCCACCGACGAACACGGCGGTGACGGTCTCGTCGTTGCGGTTGACCATGCGCGAAAGCCCGCCGTAGTGCGTCACCGGGTCCTCGGCGTAGCGGTCCAACGAGTCGTCGAGACGCTCGGGATCGATGACCACCACGTCGGCGCGGTCCCCGAGCCGCAGGTGTCCGGCGTCGATGCGGTACCAGTCGGCGAGTTCACCGGTGAGCCGGTGCACGGCATGTTCGACGGTCATGAAAGGCCGCCCGGCTCGTGCCTCGTCCCGAACGTGGCGCAGCAAGCGCAACCCCATGTTGTAGAACGCCATGTTGCGCAGGTGCGCCCCCGCGTCCGAGAACCCCATCTGGATCCCGGAGTCGGCGGCGAGCTTCTTGAGCACCTCAGGACGGTGGTTGGAGATCGTGGTGCGCCAGCGCAACTGGGCGCCGTACTCGACGACCAGGTCGAGGAATGCGTCCACCGGATGCAGACCGCCGCGATCCCGGCCCACCTCGCCGAACGACTTGCCGACGGTGGAGGCGTCGGGGCAGGCCACGATCTCGGCGTCGAAGAAATCGCGGTGCCACACCCGCATCCCGAAGCTGGCGTCGTAGTCCTTGCGGAACCGGCGCCGGTAGGTCTCGTCGCGCAACAACACATTGCGCTTGACTTCGTCGGCCAGGTGCAGCGCCGCGGCGCCCGAACCGAACTCCTCGAAGATGACCAGGTCGATCCCGTCGGCATAAACCTCGAAGGGCACCGGCAGGTGCTGCCATCGGAAGTTGCCGCCGAGCCGGTTGACCAGCCGCGCCAGCGGGCCCAGCAGTGTGACGGCTGCCGGGTTGGACTTGACGTCGGCGGCCGAGAGCAGGCTGGTCTTGAGCGGGTTACGTATGACACCCAGCGACTGCGCAAGCTGGGAGCCGACGTTGACGGGGTTGGTGATGTCCGGGCCCGACTGCAGGACCCGCCCACTACGGCGGAGCAGGGATTTCAGCCTGCGCAGCTCCCGGGGCCTGGCATAGGTCGACGGCAGCGTACGGGAGCGGCAGACCTCCCCGTCGAGCTTGTCGAAGAGCAACTGCTGGGACGACATTCCGACGAATCCGGCGCGTAGCGCCGCGGCCAGCATCTGCTCCATCTGGGCCTGCTCGTGCTTCGTCGGTCGCACATCTTTGCGGGTGGCGCGGTCGAGACCGAGCACCGCCGCCCGCATGTCGGAGTGGCCGAGGAACGCCGCGACGTTGGGGCCCAGCGGTCGCGCCTCCAGCGCAGCGATGTACTGCTCTGCGTCCGACCAGCTCTTGTGACGGTCCACCGCGGCGATGACGTGCTCCCGGGGGATGGCCTCGACCCTGCCGAAGATGTCGCCGGCATCGCTACCGTCGACGTACACGGTCGACAACGAGCACGATCCGAGCAGCACCGTCGTGACGCCGTGCCGCAACGATTCCGCGAGCGCGGGCCCGTCGAGCACCTCGATGTCGTAGTGGGTGTGGATGTCGAGCATGCCGGGCAGCACCCACTGCCCGGAGGCGTCGATCACCTGCGAACATCCGGCGTCGTCGAGGTCGCCGTCGATGATGGCTGCAATGTGCCCGTCCCGGATGCCGATAGTGCGCACCGCAGAGGGCGCGCCGGTGCCGTCGAACCAGCGGCCGTTGCGGATGATCGTGTCGTAGGTCACAGCATCGGTCACAGTGCTCATCGAACAGCGCGCCGACGCGAGTGTCAACGAAAATGGTGAACAGATTCTGTTGAGTGTCTACTCGGACCGGCGTACCGGTCCGACGCGCATAATCGGTGGCTGTGACGCCGCTGCAGCGATACATCGCCGAGGAGATCGCCACCGACCACGTGGACGGTCTGCTGTCCCGGCGGGAAGCGCTGCGCCGACTGGCGCTGCTGGGGGTCGGAACCGCAGCCGCCACCGCCCTGATCGCCGCCTGCGGCCAGAACACCCAGCAGCCCGGGAGTTCTGCCGAGAACGCCGGGGACCCGTCGCCGTCCGGCCCCGAGTCCGCGTCACCGCCGCCCGGCATGGATTCAGCGCGGCCCACCGTGCCCATCACGTGGCCGGGTCCTGCCGGTGAGCTGCAGGGCGCATGGGCCGACGGCGCGGGACCCGGGAACGCGGATGCGCCGTCCACCGAGGCCCGCGGCGGCATCCTGGTGATCCACGAGAACAAGGGACTCAACGACTGGGTGCGTTCGGTGGCCGCCAGACTCGCCGGAGCAGGGTACTCCAGCCTGGCCATCGATCTGCTCTCCGCGCAAGGCGGCACCGCGACGTTCGACGATCCCGCGCAGGCGACAGCGGCGCTGGGCACGCGCACACCCGAAGACATGGTCGCCGACCTCAGATCCGGTATCGCCGAAGTGCAGCGGCGCACCCCGGGGCGCACCGTCGCCGCGGTGGGCTTCTGCATGGGCGGCGGTCTGGTGTGGCAGTTGCTCGCCGCGGGCGCGCCCGAACTGGCGGCCGCATTCCCCTTCTACGGACCCGCGCCGGACGACCCGGACTTCACCGGGTCGCGCGACGTTGCGGTACTCGGCTTCTACGGCGAACTCGACCAGCGGGTCAACGCCACCGAACCGGTCGCCGCTGCCGCCCTGCAGGACGCCGGTCTGGTGCACGAACTCGTCACCGAACCCGGTGCCAACCATGCCTTCTTCAACGACACCGGCGATCGCTACGACCCGGCCGCGGCGGCGGACGCGTGGACCCGCATGCTCGACTGGCTGGCCGTCCACGTCGGGTAACGGGCACCGACACGACACCTGCTGTTCGACATCCGGCCGACCAGTCGTTGCGCTTCGCACACGCCCGCAGGTTCTGATGCAGCCATGCGGGTGGTGCAGGTGGCGAACTTCTACGGCCCGCGCTCCGGCGGTCTGCGCACCGCCGTGGACCGGCTCGGCGCCGAATACTGCGCTGCCGGGCACACCGTGTTCCTCATCGTGCCGGGGCCGCGACCCGAGTGGACCACACTCGCCTCCGGGGTCATCCGTATCTGCCTGCCCGCCAGGCTGATACCGTGCACCGGCGGGTATCGCGCCGTGCATCCTCGTCCGGTGATCGCCCAACTGGAAGAACTACAGCCCGACGCACTGGAGGTGTCGGACCGGCTGACCCTGCGCTCACTGGGCCCCTGGGGGCGCCGCAACGGTGTGTCGACGGTGATGATCTCCCACGAGCGCCTGGACCGCCTGGTCGGGCAGATTCTTCCGGTGCCCATCGCGCGAGCGGTGGCCGACTTCGCCAACCGCCGAACCGCGGCGAACTACGACGCGGTGGTGTGCACCACGGCGTTCGCCCGTGCGGAGTTCGACCGGATCGGCGCCCGCAATGTGGCGACCGTGCCGCTGGGCGTGGACCTCGACCAGTTCCACCCACGCCATCGGTCGGCCGAAGTGCGTCGCCGCTGGGCAGGTCCCGACCAGCTGCTGCTGGTCCATTGCGGACGGCTCTCGGTGGAGAAACAACCGCATCGCAGCATCGACACCGTTGCCGCCCTTCGGAGTTCGGGCATCGACGCCCGGCTGGTGGTGGTCGGGGAGGGGCCGCTGCGAGCCCGGCTGCAGCGCCAGGCGGTCCGGTTACCGGTCGACTTCACCGGATACATCGGCTGCCGTGACACCGTCGCGGCGATTTTGGCCAGCGCCGACGTCGCGCTGGCTCCGGGTCCGCACGAGACCTTCGGGCTGGCTGCGCTGGAAGCCCTCGCCTGCGGCACCCCGGCGGTGGTGTCACGCACGTCGGCGCTCGCCGAGATCCTCACGCACGACAGCGGCGCTGCCGCCGACAACGACCCACGCGCCATCGCAAGCGCTGTCAGCACGGTGCTGACCCGTCCCGAGCAGCAGCGCCGGCACGACGCGCGCCGGCGCGCCGAGCAGTTCACCTGGCACCGTTCGGCGACCGGAATGCTCTCCGCGCTCGGCGTTGACTGAACGGCGAGCGGCCAATGCTGCCCATCGCCGGTCGGCAACCTCAGCGGTGGCTTACCATCCAGTGATGTTCCGGACGTTCGCCGTGCTCACCGCCACTGCCTCGCTGCTGGGATCCACTGTCGTGTCCACCGTGGCGACTGCCGGGGCGCAACCCGCTCCCGCGACCGCATGCAGCTATGAACTCACCGCGCCGCGGGTCGTGAATGTGTCGGGTACCGACATGGTCACCGCCACCGTGACCACCCGGGCCTGCGACGGGGCGGTCACCTACTCGACGACCGCATGCATCCAGATGGACGGTGCCGGCGGACCGGGTCAGTGCTCGCAGGGCCGCGGCATCCTGCCCGCCCAGGTGTTCTTCCAGCCCTACCGTGCCGGCGCCACCTACACCTCGACCGGTCGCGGCTGCGCAGCCAAGGGCAACCCGCCGCAGAAGTACTGCCAGGAGAGCGGGCCGTACAGCTCGGTCCTGTGACAGGCCGTCGGCCGCACCGAACCCCCGCGGTTTAGCGTAACTTCCGGCCGGGCATCCGCCGAATCAACGGGGTCGTCAGCCGTGACCGCCCCCGCGAACGAAGGAGCCGGCATGGACAGCAACAACATGGTCTGGATCGTGATCGCCGTCGTCGCGATCGTCGCCATCGGCGCGGTCGTGTTCCTGGCGCGTAGGAACCGGGCCCGTCGGCGCGCCGAGGAGGCCGACCGCATCCGCGAGGAAGTGCAGCACGACCGACAGCGCGTGCAGCGGCAGGCCTCGATCGTCGAGGAGACCGAGGCCAAAGCCCGGGCCGCCCAGGCCGAAGCAGACGCCAAGGCCGCCGAAGCTGCCCGGCTGGCCGACACCGCGGCCAGCCGGCGGGATGCGCTGACCAGCTCGCAGGAGCACATCGAGGCGCGTCGCGAGCACGCCGACAAGCTGGATCCGCGCGGCGGGCGGGAGGCTGAGCGCCACCCCGCCGACAACGTCGCCTACGCCCCCGAGAACGTCTCCGGAAACAGCCCCGCCACAGTGACTCCCACGCGTGCCACGGGGACTCCCACGCGTGCCGCGGACCCCGGTCCGGTGACCGATCGCGACCGGCGCGACGGACCCGCCGAAGGGATGCGTCCGGACGTCCGGTCCCGCTGAACGCGGACCCGTCAGCGGGATGGCTTCCAGGACACCGGCAACCGCTTGATCCCGTGGATGAAGGCGGAGTGCAGTCGATCAGGTTCCTCGACGGCCTGGATGTCGGGCACCAGCCGGTGCAGCTCCTCGAAGGCCACCGTGATTTCGCGGCGGGCAAGGTTGGCACCCAGGCAGAAGTGCGCGCCACCGCCGCCGAAACCGACATGGGGATTCGGATGCCGGCCGATGTCGAACATCCAGGGGTCGGCGAATTTCGACTCGTCCCGGTTGGCGGATCCGTACCACAGCGAAACCTTGTCTCCGGCAGCGATTTCGACACCGCTGAGCTCGATGTCGCGCGTCGCGGTGCGGCGCATGTACGCTACAGGGGAAGCCCATCGCACGATCTCCTCCACGGCGGTGGGGGCCAGCTCGGCATAGTCCGACCACCACCGTAGGCGCTGGTCGGGGTAACGACTCAACGCCAGCACCCCGTGGCTGATCGCATTGCGGGTGGTCTCGTTGCCTGCGACCACCAGCAGGATGAAAAAGGACGCGACCTCGGCGGAGGTCAGGCGTTCTCCGTCCAACTGGGCCTGTACCAGGCTGGTCGTCAGATCCTCGCCCGGGTGGTCGCGGCGACTGTCGGCGAGCTCGGTCGCATAGGCACCGATACCCATTGCAACGGAAAGGAACTCGTCGAAGTCGGTGGCGATATCGGGATCCCCGAAGCCGAGGATCACGTTGGTCCAATGGAAGATCTTCTGGTGGTCCCGCTCGGGGATGCCCATCATGTCGCAGATGATCTGCAGCGGCAACGGTCCGGCGAGCTCGGAGACCAGCTCGCCATGACCGTCGGGGTGCGCGGCGACCATGTCTCGGACCAAGCCGCGGGCTCGCGCACGCACCGAATCCTCGATCAGCGCCAGCACTCTCGGGGTGAAGGCGCTACGGACGATGTTGCGCAGCCGGGTGTGCCGCGGGTCGTCCATCGCGATCATCGAGCCGAAGTACTCTGCGAGCTCGGGGGTTTGGTCGCCCACGGTGATGCCGAGCGCCGAGCTGAAGATCTCGGGATGTCTGCTCGCGAAAAACACGTCGTCGTAGCGGGTGAGCGCCCAATGGCCGGCGATCTCGGTATCCGGGTCGGCGACGTAGGCGGCGTGAAACGAAATCGGCGCCTCCCGGCGCAGAGTCGCGAACGCCGCGTCCCGGAAGTCGTCGTCGCGACCCCAGAAGTCCCACGATCCGAGATCGACATCTGCCAGCGGCACGTCGGGGGGAGCGACGCCGTTGGTGCGCGTGACGGGTGACTTGTCGACGCCCAGGCTCATGCAGTCCAAGCGTAGCCCTAGGGGCGGTGCTCGTGCCCCGTTCTGCCGTGGGTCCGGCGATCTTCCTTCATCCGCGCTTCGTGGAGGTGACGCTCGCCGCCGACCAGCTCATCCCGGACGCGGCGCTCGTGGTCACGGAACACCGACCAGTAGCCGTCGTCGAACTCCTCGACCACTTGGAATGTCCACCGCCCGTGCAGCACATTGCGGCCCACCATGTCGGTCTCCAGCCGTTCGGCCACGGCGTCGTGACCCGCTTCCCGTAGCGCTTCGCACGCTTCGCCGAGCAGCAGATCGGCATGACCCATCAGTTGGTGAAACGAATACAGCTGCCCTCTGGCCCGCTCGACGAACTCCAGGGCCTCGCTCACCTTGCCGACCGCCTCCACGGTGGCGTCACTCGCGTCAGTCACCCTGCTCAGATACCCGCCGGACGGCACCGGCAATCGCACCCGGTTCGGGCTCCGACGGTCGAGGTCAGGCGAGCTGGTACACGTGGTCGGGTGTCAGCTCGGTGGTCAGGGCGGTGGCGAGCAGTGTGCCCGGATCGGCGCCACGCACCGGGATGTCGGTGTTGACGAAGATGACCATCGCGATCTGCCGCTGCGGCAGATACACGGCGACGGTCTGATAGCCGGGCAGGCTGCCGTTGTGGCCGATCCAGCCGGCCAGGTTGAAAAGCCCCAAACCGTAGCCGTGTGGGGCGGGCCGTCCGGACCGGTCGACGGTCTGCAGCCGTTGATCCTGCATCGGTCGGGTCAGCAGGGAGCCGGTGGCCAGCGCGTGCGTCCAGATGCGCATGTCGTGCAGGGTGGAGATCATGCTGCCTGCGGCCCACGCCCAGGACGGGTTCCAGTCCGTGGCGGTGGCGTTGCGGCCGTCGGCGGTCTGCTCGGTGTATCCGGTGGCGTGCGGCCTGGGGAAGGCGGCACCGGTCGGAAAGCTGGTGTCGGCCATGCCCAGCGGCACACTGATGTGATCGCGGATGTAGTCCGGCAGCGGAGCGCCGCTGACCTTCTCCACCACCAGCCCCAACAGCACCGTGTTGGTGTTGCAGTACTCGAATCCGGCACCGGGGGCGAACGTCGCCGGCTCGGCGAACGCGAAGTCGAGCAACTCCCGGGGCGTGAAGTCTCGGCGGGGATCGGCGTAGAGAGCTTTCACGAACTCGGGGTTGGCCGAGTAGTTGGGCAGCCCGCTCTGCATCCGCGCAAGCTGACGCAGGGTGATGCCGTCACCGCCGGGTACACCGTCGACGTAGGACGAGACCGGGTCATCCAGGCCGAGCCTGCCCTGTTCGGCGAGTCGGAGAACCGCGGTGACGGTGAACGTCTTCGTCTGGCTCCCGATGCGGCTGTAGAAATCCGTCTTCATCGGGGCGCGGGTCTTGGTGTCGGCCACGCCCACGGCGCGGACATAGTCCCCGTCGGGGCCCCAGATCCCGATGACGGCGCCCGGGATGCCGCCCTGGGCCATCACCCGTTCGATGGCCCCGTCAAGTCGGCCGGTCACCTCGGCGGCCATCGTCGCCGCGGGTGCGGTAGGGCCGGTCGGCTCTGCGGTGCGGGTGCTGTCCACGCTCGGTTGGGCACACGCCGATGCGGCGAGAACCACGACGAGCAGCACGAGTACCAGCCGGGCGGTCATCGCGCCAGCGTATTCGCGGCACCGGCACCTCCGGGTCACGTCCGACACCCGGAGGTGCAGATCGCCGATCGGGTCAGCGATCGAACTCGGATTCGTCGTCGGGAACCTCGATCGCCTGTTCGATCAGATCGGCCTCGCTGGCCTGCCAGTCGCGGTCTCCACTGACGCGCTCGGCGTCACGCCAGGTGTCCTCGTCGGCGTCGGCGACCGGCTGAAGCTGTTCAGCCACGTCGGCTTCGGCGGCGTCTCCGAGCGGGTCGCGGTCGGGGGTCGTCATCGGCGTTTCCTCCGAAGGTCGGTGGCGTGCGGACAGCAGTTTCTACGATAGGCGCGGTCCGGTTGACGCGTCCGGGTACCCATTCCCCGGTACGGCACGCATCGGTGGGCGCCGCGGTCATGGCCGGGGTGTGTCGTTGCTGTCGAGTACGCGCTGGTGATTCACTGGTTCCGGGGACCCTCGGGTAGGCTGCGTGCACTCCGCGAAAACGGGATAGGCCCTCAAGCCCGGTGGGGCCTCGCCAACCGAACTGTTTCTTCGATTCTCAAAGGCTTGTACTTTGCCAGAAACCACGAGCGGCTCTGCGGATCTGCAGCCTCACTTCGAGGACGTTCAGTCGCATTACGACCTGTCAGACGACTTCTATCGACTGTTCCTCGATCCGACGCAGACCTACAGCTGCGCCTACTTCGAGCGTGACGACATGTCCCTCGAAGAAGCGCAGATCGCCAAGATCGACCTGTCACTGGGCAAACTCGGTCTCGAACCCGGGATGACCCTGCTCGACATCGGCTGCGGCTGGGGCGCGACTTTGCTGCGCGCACTGGAGAAGTACGACGTCAACGTCATCGGGCTGACGCTCAGCCGCAACCAGCAGGCTCATGTGCAGCAGCGGATGGACGCCGACGACAGTCCGCGGACCAAGCGGGTACTGCTCGCCGGGTGGGAGCAGTTCGACGAGCCCGTCGATCGCATCGTGTCGATCGGCGCCTTCGAGCACTTCGGCCGCGACCGCTACGACGAATTCTTCAAGAAGGCCTACGAGATCCTGCCCGCCGACGGCGTGATGCTGCTGCACACCATCATCAAGCCCACCGACGAGGAGTTCGCCGACCGAGGCCTGAAGCTGACCATGAGCCTGGTGCGGTTCTCGAAGTTCATCATGGACGAGATCTTCCCGGGCGGGGACTTGCCCAAGCCCACCACGGTCGCCGACCATGCGGCCAAGGCGGGTTTCCGGCTCACCCGCGAGCAACGGCTGCGCGAGCACTACGCCAAGACCCTCGACATCTGGGCCGAAGCGCTGCAGAAGCGTGAGGCCGACGCTGTGCAGATCCAGTCCCGCGAGGTATACGACCGATACATGAAGTACCTCACCGGCTGCGCGGACCTGTTCCGCGGCGGCTACACCGACATCTGCCAGTTCACTCTGCAGAAGTGACGTCCCGGTCCCGGTAGGACCGGGCCGGCTGTCCCACCGCGCCGTCGGCGGCGTCGCGACGGCGCGCCGCCATCCCGGCGAGCGATTCGAACACCACCCGGTGGGCGGCGTTGACGGTCAGTTCGGCGTGGTCGTAGGCGGGCGCCACTTCCACCACGTCCACCCCCACGACGTCGTGCTCTCTACAGAGCTGCCGCACCATGCGCAGCAGGTCGGCGCTGGTGATGCCGCCGGGCTCCGGTGTTCCGGTTCCGGGGGCGTGCGCCGGGTCGAGCACGTCGATGTCCACCGACACGTACAGTTTGTCGGCCTTGGCCAGCGCCTCGCCGACGGCGTCGGCCATCACCGCTTTGAAGCCGCGTTCCCAGATTTCCTGCATGGTGTGCCACGTCATGCGCTGTTCGAGCATCCACTCGAAGGTGTCCCGCGGCGGCCAGTACCCGCGCAGGCCGACCTGGACGAAGTGCGATCCGGGCACGGCGCCGGATTCGATCAGCCGGCGCATCGGGGTGCCGTGACTGGCGAGATTGCCCTCGATCTCGTCGGCGGTGTCGGCGTGCGCGTCGAAGTGGACGATTCCGACTTTGCCGTAGCCGTGCACGTCGGCCACCGCGGTCGCCGCCGGCCAGGTGATCGAGTGGTCGCCTCCCAACACGATCGGCACGATGCCGCGGCTGGCGACGGCGTGCACGCGTTCCCGGATGTTGCGGTGCGACACCTCGGTCTGCCCGTGCGGACAGTAGGCGTCGCCGAAGTCCACCACCTCGAGCCAGTCGAAGATCTCCAGGCCGAGGTCCATGTGGTAGGTGCCGGGCTCGTAGGCGGTGGCACGGATCGCGCGTGGCCCGAACCGTGCGCCCGGCCGGTTGGTGGTGGCGATGTCGAACGGCGCCCCGACGACGGCCGCATCGGGTTTCCAGGTGTCGAGCTGCTCGACCTCGGTGAGGAAGGGTCGGTGACCGAACGAGGCCACCCCGGCGTAGGCCAGGTCCAGCTGTTCGGCCATGCCCGGTGGAAGGTGCCGGTGATCGCCCCCGTGGTGCCGACCCCCGCGGAGATCGTCCTGGTCCTCGCCCATGGGCTTGACGGTACCGCTCAGCCGGCCGCTGAACGGCCCAACGCTGAGCGCAGCCCGTCGGGAATCGGCCGCTTGGCCCAGTCGGCGGTCGACACCACCACGTAGACGTTGTGTGCGCGCACCGCGAGCCGCTTCTGGCCCGCGCCGCTTCGGGCCTGCACGCCGAAAGCCACGGTGAAACTCGTTGTCCCGACCCGGCTGCAGCGCGCGGTCACGCGGACCTCGTCGCGCCAGCGCACCGGGGCCGCGAAATCGATCTCCGAATGCACCACCTGAAAGTCGTACCCGCGGCCGATCAGCGTCGGATACTCGGTGCCCAGCGAGTCGAGCAGACCGGTGCACGCTTCGTCGAACCACGTCAGGTAGTGGCCGTTGAACACCACGCCCTGCTGATCGATCTCGGCATACCGCGGCACGACGGCCATCGAGAACTCGGTCACCCGCATCACCCTAGACACGGTGCGGTCGTGTCGGTCCGGGGTCCCTGGGCCAGACTTGGCCGCATGAAGATGGTGACGATCGACGACGTTCGGGCGGCGGCTGAACGGATCCGCCCCCACGTGGTGCGCACCCCCTTGCTGTCCGCACGCTGGGGCGACCGGGCGCGTCCGCTGTGGATCAAGCCGGAAAGCCTGCAACCCATCGGCGCGTTCAAGGTGCGTGGAGCGTTCAACGCGATGGCGACGCTCACCGAAGCCGGGGGAGCGACGGTGAGCGATGTCGTCACGTATTCGAGCGGTAACCATGCACAAGCGGTGGCCTATGCCGCGGCGGTGTTCGGCCTGCGCGCCCACATCGTGATGCCGCAGGAGACGCCGACGGTCAAGGTGCAGGCAACGCGGGACCTCGGCGCACGCGTGGTGCTGTGTGCGGCCGGGCAGCGCGAAGCGGTCGCCGAGCAGGTGCGAACCGAAACCGGCGCGGTGCTGATCCCGCCGTTCGACCATCCCGCTGTGATCGCCGGGCAGGGCACGATAGGCCTCGAGATCGCAGAGGACCTGCCATCGGTGCGCAACGTGCTGGTCCCGGTCAGCGGCGGCGGCCTGGCCTCGGGTATCGGCACCGCGATCCGAGCGCTGCGCCCGGACGTGCGGGTCTTCGGCGTGGAACCCGAACTGGCCGCCGACACCGCCGAGGCGCTACGCCGGGGCCACCGCGTCGACTGGCCGATCGCGGACCGTAACCGCACCATCGCCGACGGTCTGCGCTCGCAGCCCTCGGAACTGACCTTCACCCACCTGCAACATGTACTCGACGGCGTCATCACCGTGTCCGAGGACCAAATCCGCTCGGCCGTGCGCGAGCTCGCGCACCGGGCCCACCTGGTCAGTGAACCGAGTGGGGCGGTGACCCTGGCCGCCTACCGGCTGGGCGCCACGCCGCCGGGAGACACGGTGCTGATTCTGTCCGGCGGCAATGTGGAACCGGGCCTGCTCCAGCAGATTCTCACCGGCTGAGGCCACGGTCACCGTGTGCGCTCATTAGACAGTTGTGCAATGACCGGGTGGGCAGGAGTAGGGTCCACCGGGGATTTGCGAAGGAGTGTGAGTGGACGCGGTTCTGGGCTTGTCGGTGACACCGTCAGCCGTCGGTGTGGTGCTGGTGGAAGGCCACGACGTCGACGGCGCCACGCTCGACGGCGCCGGCTTCGCCGTCGGCGGGAACGGCGCGGCAGATGCCGCACGGACCTCCGAGCAGGCCACCGCCGCCGTCCGCCGCAGTGAGGCGGTGGCCGCCGATCTGGGCCGCCGGGTGCATTCCATCGGCGTGACATGGAGCGACGAGGCCGACGCCGAGGCCACGCTGCTGCTGAAGTCGCTCAGCGCGGCCGGCTTCGACAACATCGTCGCGGTCCGGCTCTCCGAAGCCACCGACGCGCTGGCGCGGCGGATCGCGCAGGTGATGGGCTTGCGCACCACCGCGGTGTGCGTCGTGGAACCCGGACAGCTCATCGCACTCGTGGCCACCGAAGCCGGAGCCGTACAGACCGCGGTGAACCATTCGGTGGTGACCGAACAGGATCTGGTGGGCTGGCTGTCCGCTGTCTTCGCTCGCGCCGACTGGGAGCCCGAGGCACTGGTGCTCGTCGGCTCCGCCGAGGACCTTGATGGGCTGGCACCGATTCTCGAGGACGCCCTCGCGGTCCCGGTGGTCTCGCCCGCCGCCGCGCAGTTGGCGTTGGCCCGTGGAGCCGCACTTGCCTGTGCACGTACCGGCGACCTGGACCTCGGACCGGAACCCGCCGACGCGCGGGAAACTTCCACGGCGACAAAGCAGGTGGCGCGAGTCGGACCCGCCGCACTGCTGGCTGCCGGTGTGCTCACCTTCGTGGCCTCGGTATCGGCTGCGGTGGCGGTGGCGCTGACTCCCGAACAGCCGGCGCCACCGCGGCCCTCGGCCGACACCGCAGCAGTGGCGCCGGCCGCACCGCGCCCGGCCCCACCGCCCGCCGCACCGAGCGCCGATCCGCAGCCGGCCGCCGAGGTCGTCGTTGCCGAGCCGACCCCGCCGTCGGCGCCGCCGCCCGCGGTCGCCGACGTCATGGCGCCCGAGCCGGTCTCCGCGATCGAGCCTTCCCTAACCGAAGCCGGCATGCCCGACCCCGGCATGCCCGACCCCGGCGTGCCCGGCGTGGCGCCCGAGCTCGCACTCCCGCCGCACACCGACGTACCGCCCGACCTTGCCCTACCGGTCGAACCGGTGGCGGGCCCGGACCAGGCGCCGCCCGTACCGCAGGAGCGCCCGGGCATCCTGCAGCGGATCCGCGACCGCCTGTCGAATGCCGACGGCGACGATGTGCAGCCGGTTGCTCCGCCGCCTGCCGTCGGACCGCAGCCGTAACGCATACCCTCGCTGGGGTGAGCCCGCCCACCAGCCCGTCGTCACGGACCTACCTGCGTTTCGGATTGCGGATCGCGATCGTCGCCTGTGTGGTGGCCGCGGTGCTGCTGGTCGAACTCACCTCCAGCCGGGGCGCGGCATGGCGCCTGATCACGTTCACCTATCAGGCCAACCTGCTCGCCGCCGGGTACTACGTGTGGACTCTGGTGTCGCCGCGCGCGGACAGTCGGGCCGGCGTGCGGGGTGCGATGGTTCTCTACGTGGTGATGGCCGGCGTGGTGTGGAACGTGTTCCTCACCGACCACAGCATGGGCTACACACCGGCGAATCTCCTTCTGCACGTCGCCGTTCCGCTGCTTGCGCTCGGCGACTGGCTGCTGGTCGGCCGCGGCGCGGTGCGGGTGCCGTGGTGGCAACCGGTGGCATGGCTGGGCTACCCGGCGGCATACCTGGTGCTGGCCCTTCTCGTCCTCAACAATGCCGGCAGGCGGGCGCCGTACTACTTCCTCGATCCTGACATCGTCGGCGCTGCCACCGTCGCGATGAATGTGGGGGCGCTGGCGGCCTGTGTGCTGGCACTGGGCTACATCCTGCTGGCGGCCCATCGGGGGGCGCAGGCCGTCGTCGGTGCCCCGCCGGTGACGCATCCCAGCCGCGTGGAACATTCCGGCGCCTGAGGAACGCGGCACCTCAAGAATGCGGCACCTCAAGAGGACGGCACCGGAAGAATGCGGCACCGGATGAATGCGGCCCCGAAACGATCCCGCACCGAAGGTCGATAGCCATTACGGACTGTCCACCACGAACTAGGATGGCAACGTGCTGAGACGGAGTCGGCAGCAAAGACGTTCCGCACCTGCGAGGGCCCGACTACTGGTGGCCGTGATCGGCTGCGCCGCTCTGTTCACCGGCCATGTCCTGAGTGCGCCGCTGCCGGTGGGAGCCGCCGGATCGACCGTCGGACCCGCCGTCGCGGGCGTGTCGCCCGGGACCGGCCAGACCGTCGGTGTCGCGCACCCGGTGACCGTGACCTTCGTCGCCGACGTGCCGAATCGACCGGCCGCCGAGCGATCCATCTCGGTCGTTCCTGCGGGCGCGCCCGCGCCGGCGGCCGGTTCCTTCACCTGGCTGGACAACCGGGTCGTGGAGTGGACGCCGGCACAGTTCTTCCCCGCGCACACACCGGTCAGCGTGGAGGTGGGTGGGTTTGCCACCGGATTCCAGACCGGCTCGGCAGTGGTGAGCGTCGCCGATCTGAGCGCCTACACCTTCACCGTCAGCATCGACGGTGAAGTCGCCCGCCAGATGCCGGCGTCGATGGGCAAGGCGAAGTTCCCCACGCCGATCGGCCGGTTCACCGCACTGGAGAAACAACGCAACGTCACGTTCGACTCCCGCACCATCGGCATCCCGCTCGATGATCCCGAGGGTTACCTGATCAAGGGGGAGTACGGGGTGCGGGTGACCTGGGGTGGCGTTTACGTGCACTCCGCCCCGTGGTCGGTCGGATCGCAGGGCTACGCCAATGTCAGCCACGGCTGCATCAACCTCAGCCCCGACAACGCGGCATGGTACTTCGATACCGTACGCGTCGGCGATCCGATCATCGTGCAGGCCTGACGTTTCCAGGAGGGCTCAGCAGTTGGCCTGGATACGGAACTCGGCGGTGACCGCGTCGCTGGGATTGTCGTCGAAGGCGCCATCGGCACTTCCGGTGATCGTGTAGCTGCCGTTGGCCCCGGTCACCTCGGCCTCGCCGATGTTGTCGGCCCAGTACGATCCGGTGAATCCCCCCAACCCCCGGAAATCGACGGATTCCGCGCTGACCCCGTCGCCGGTCGACAGCACGGCGGTGAATCCTGGTTCCTGGTCCGGGGTCTGGATGTACCACGACCAACCCGACTGCCGGCACTGCACCGCATGCGTCCCGCCGGCGTCGTCGCCGTCGATCGACACGGTGGCGGTGGTGCCACCGAGCGCAGGTTCGGGCGTCGAGCAGCCGGCCAGGCCGAAAACGGCGATCGCGCCGACGACGGCCGCGAAGTGTCGTGTCCCCATGGGCCCCGACTCTATGCGGTCGACCCCTCCTCCCGGCCGAAATGCCGGGGTTATCGCCGACCGCACGTCCCGACACGTTCTCCGGGGTGTCAGCGCAGTGCTTTGGCGGTCGACTCGTCGGCGGGCAGGAATGCTTCGATGCTGAGCTCGGCCGCGGTGAGGTCCAGCGCGGTACCGAAGGTGGTGACCATGCTCAGGAATCGCAGCAGCCGACCGTCGCACATCTCCAGCTCCAGCGGCACCGCGACCCCGCCGAGATCGGGGGCTTCCTCGAATCCGCCTGGATAGGACTCAATTTCGGACAACAATCGATCCAGCTCAGCCGAACCTGACCAGGCCACTTCGCGGCGGACCCGCTCCACAAGATGGGTTCGCCACTGCGCGAGGTTGCGGATCCGCGGAGCCAGCCCGTCGGGGTGCAGGGTGAGGCGCAGCGCGTTGGGCTCGTCGAGCAGATGCGCAGCCACGCCGTCGAGCAGGACCGCCACCCCCGGGTTGGCCTGCACGATCCGCCAGGTGCGATCGAGCACCACACAGGGGTAGGGGTGGTAGGCCGTCAACACCATCTGCATGCCGTCACGCACGGCGGCCATGTCCGGCGCGTCCAGCGCTCGTTCGGCATAGGCCGGGGCGAGCCCCGCGGCGACCAGCAACCGGTTCCGATCCCGTTGTGGCACACCGAGAGCCGTCGCCAGCCGGAGCACCATCGCCCGACTGGGCGCCGACCGGCCGGTCTCGATGAAACTGACGTGACGCGCCGACACCCGGGCGGCCAGCGCCAGATCGAGCTGGCTGAGTCCGCGACGCCGGCGCCAGCCCCGCATCATCTCGCCGAAGGCGATGGTCGGCGGCGCGGTGTTCGTCACGACCCCAGTCTGACCGTCGACTCGGCGTCGAGCCATTACCTCACGGGTAATTGCCAGGATTACCTCGACGGCGCACCGTGAAGACAGCTGGACGAGAAAGGCAGCGACATGACAAATCAGACGTCGAACCCCGGTGCGCCGATCCCGCGATGGTTGCGCACCGTCCTGATCTGCGATCGGGCCGGGTCATCGTGGTACATCGGGACCGGGTTCTTCTTCGCGCCGGTGCTCGCCTTGGTGTCGCCGTGGCCGACGCTGACCGCGGCGCTGTGGATGCTCATCGCCCTCGCCGGCCTGTGGCTGGGCCTGCTCGGGGTCGCGATGGCAACCGGCCTGGCACTCGCATTGCGCGCGAACACCGAGATACCGGAGCACTACTGGCGGTCTTTGCTCGACTATCCGGGCGTCAACCGTTGAGCGGAGCCCCTTCGTGCGCCACCGGGCAACCCGAGGTGCCCGTGTAGTCGACCTGCCAGTGCTTGATGCCATTGAGCCAACCTGATCTGAGCCGGTCCGGGGTGCCGACGGAGGTGAGGTCTGGCATGTGGTCGGCGATGGCGTTGAACATCAGCTCGATGGTCATCCGGGCCAGATTGGCGCCGATGCAATAGTGCGCTCCGGTGCCGCCGAAGCCGACGTGCGGGTTGGGATCGCGCAGGATGTTGAAGGTGAACGGGTCGTCGAAGACGTCTTCATCGAAATTGGCTGATCGGTAGGACATCACGACCCGCTGCCCCTTCTTGATGGGCACACCCGAGAGCTCGTAGTCCTGAAGGGCGGTGCGCTGGAACGACGTGACCGGTGTCGCCCAGCGCACGATCTCGTCGACCGCGGTCAGCGGACGTTCCCGCTTGTAGAGCTCCCACTGATCGGAGTGCTCGGTGAAGGCGATCATCCCGTGGGTGATCGAGTTGCGGGTCGTTTCGTTGCCTGCCACGGCCAGCAACACCATGAAGAAGCCGAACTCGTCGTCGGAGAGCTTGTGCCCCTCCACATCGGCCTCGACCAGCTTGGTGACGATGTCCTCGCCGGGGTGCTCGGCCCGGATCGCCGCCAGCTGCATCGCGTACATGATCAGTTCGGTTGCCGCATTGCGGTTGTCGTAGTGCGCGAACTCGGGATCATCGTCGCTGACCATCTGGTTGGACCAGTCGAACAACTTCTTGCGGTCCTCGATCGGGACGCCGAGCAGCCCGGCGATGGCCTGCAGGGGCAGTTCACAGGACACCTGTTCGACGAAGTCGCCGGACCCCTGCGAGGCCGCGCTCTTGGCGATGTTCTGGGCCCTCTCGGCAAGGTCCTCGCGTAACCGCTCCACGGCACGCGGGGTGAACCCGCGCGAGACGATCTTGCGAAGATGGGTGTGGTGCGGGGCGTCCATGTTGAGCAGGACGAACTTGCCGGTCTCGCGCTGCTCCTGGGTGGAGCCCGCCGGGTAGCGGGGCAGTGCGGTGTTCTCCAGGCTGGAGAACACGTCGCTGCGCTTGGAGATCTCCTTGACATCACGGTGTTTGGTCACCACCCAGAAGCCACCATCGTCGAACCCGCCGTTGCCGACGGGCTGCTCGTTCCACCAGACCGGTGCACTGCGGCGCAGCGCGGCCAGCTCCTCGACCGGTAATCGCTCGCAGTTGAGGTCGGGATCGGTGAAGTCGAATCCGGGAGGGAGGGTCGGGATGGCCATACGGTGGCTCCTAAACGACGGTGGCTCCTAAACGTCAAACGGCCCTCCTGCATTGCTACACCACGCACGCCCTCGGCGAGCCGAGTTCGGCGAAGTGGGCCGAAAAGCCGAGCCCTTGAGATCTGCTGTAACGAAATCGCCGCGAACAGTGATGGATCCTGTGACCATCAATAAACCGGGACCATCAAGAATCCGGGAGGCTGCATCGTGAAGTTCGGTTTTCGTGCCAGGACCGCCGCCACCATCGCCGGCGCGGCGGCGTTCGCGACGCTGTTCGCGGCCGCCCCTTCGGCAGCCGCCGACCCGCTCCCGGTGCCGACCCCCGCTCCCGTGCCGGCCCCCGCGCCGCTTCCGCTCTCCGCGCCTGGCGTGCCACTCTCCGCGCCCGCTCCCGATGCGGCACCGCCTGCACCCGCGCCGGGAGAGGCTGCCCTGCAGCCGCTCGCCGCCGGGGCGGCCGCCGCCGAGGTGCCGCACCTGGCCAGCCCGGAGAATCTGCCACCGGGCACATCCGCCACACCCGCGCAGCAGACGCGGCTGGGCTATCTGCGTGACCTCTGGCACGCGATGCAGACCCAGGAGGTCAGCGGAAGCAATGCCCTGCTGCTGCTGACGCAGCGACCGCTGAGCGCCACGCCGTCGGCCGGAATGCCTGCGGGGCCACAGCCGGCGCCGCCTGCACAGCCCGCGCCCGCCCCGGTCACGCCTTAGACGGCAGGTAGCACCGGGCCGTCGGCGACCACGAGGTTCTCGATCCGCGCGGGTACGTGCTTGTGCCAGGGGGTCCCGGCGTACGCGTCGCGCCATCTGCTGGACGTCAGCGTGTTGGGCGCGACGCCGGCCACCCCCGTACCCCCGGACTCGACGGCGAAATCCAGGCCGTAACCATTGGGTAGCGATGCGTGGCCGGCCTGCATCGCGGCGCTGATCTGCACGACGGCCACCGCGCTGCCCGCCGCGGTGACGATGCGGGCCCGGCCGCCGTCGCGCAGACCGAGTGCGGCAGCGTCCTCGACACTGACCCGCAGCGCGCCCTCGGCGTCCCGTTTGCGCCACGCCGGGTCGCGCATGATGTCGTTGGCGGTGTAGGCGCGACGTTCGCCGGCGGACAACACGATCGGATAGTCCACCGAGGTGAAATCGGGCTGCGCCGTGCGCAGCGCGCGGATCTCGGCGAGCAACTCTGGGATCTCCACCGCGATCTTTCGGTCCTGGTTGGTGATCAGGGAGAAGTCCTCTTCGTACTCGTGAACGGTGAACTTCACCCCCGACCGACCCTCCAGAATGGCCTCGAACAGCGCGTTGCCGTCGGCATGACCGGCACGCCGTACTGCGTCCGGGTATGTCGATGCGGCCTTGTGGGCCAGCCCCCACAGCGCAGCGGCTCCGGCGAGGCCGTCGGGCAGTGCCGGTCCGAGGGTCTCGTAAAGCACGAACGGCAGCACCTTCCCCCAGCTGGGGTGGGCGCCGACCGCCGTGAGGAACGCTTCGGTGAAGGACACATAGCCTTGCCGCGCCGCCCGCCTCAGCGGTGCGAGTTCGGCGTCGTCCACGACGCCGAGCGCGCGCGTCAACCGTGCCCAAATCTCGGGTTCGGGCAACGTGCCCGGCAGTGGTTCCATCAGCCGGTGACGGAGATGAAACGTGTTGTGGGGGAATTCGAGATTGAAGAATGTCGCCTCGACCTTCTCGAACTGGGTGGCCGCAGGCAGCACGTAGTGCGCCAGTCGCGCGGTCTCGGTCATGGCCACGTCGATGACGACCAGCAGGTCGAGTTCAGCGAGCGCTCGCCGCACCGCATCCGAGTCCGCCACCGAGTGTGCCGGGTTGCTGCTCTCGACGATCATGGCGCGGAAGCGGTCGGGATGATCGGTCAGGATCTCCTCCGGGATGACGTTGCTCGGCATCAGCCCACCGATGATCGGTGCCCCCGTCACCGGGGTGCGTCCGACCCCGCCGGGCCGGAACAGCGGCGCGAACGAGGAATGCAGATGCTGTCCACCGCGTTTGGCGAAGTTGCCGGTCAGGATCCACAACATCTTGTTCAGGTACGAGCACAGGGTGCTGTTGGGGGCCTGCTGGACGCCGAGATCCTCGAAGACTGCCACGCTGCCCGCGGTTCCGATCCGGCGCGCGGCCGCCCGCACCAGTTCGGGGTCGACGCCGCAGCGCAGCGCGTACTCGGTCACCGGAACCCCGGCCAGTACGTCGCGCACCGCGTCGGCCCCGACAACGTGATCGGCCAGAAACGCCTCGTCGCAGAGGTTTTCCCCGACGAGCACACCTGCCAACGCGGCCAGGCACCAGGCGTCCGTCCCCGGCCGCACCCGCAGATGGAAATCGGCCAGCTTGGCCGTCTCGGTCACGACAGGGTCGATGACGATCATCGAACGGGTCGGGTCCTTGGCCATCTCGTTGAGCACCACCCGGGCGCGCGGGAAGCTCTGCGACATCCACGGGTTCTTGCCGACGAACACCGCAACCTCGGCATGCTCGAACTCACCCCGGGTGTGGTTGCCGTAGAGCTGCGCGTCGACCCAGTGCTCCCCGGTCTTCTCCTGGGCCAGTGCGTTGGACCGGTGGTGCGAACCGAGCGCCTTGAGGAACGCGCCGCTGTATGCGCCGCCGAGATGATTACCCTGTCCACCGCCACCGTAGTACAGGATCTTGTCACCACCGTAGGTGCCGGCCAGTTCGACGAACCCGGCGGCAATCTCCGATATCGCAGTGTCCCAGTCGATTTGCTCGTAGCTGCCATCGGAACGCCGTCTCATCGGCGCGCTCAGGCGGTTCCGGTCGTTCTGGTAGTGGTCCAGACGCAGCGCCTTGTTACAGGTGTATCCGCGCGACGCCGGGTGGTTCCGGTCGCCGCGGATCCGCGCCAGTGTGCGGTCCCGGACCTGAACCACGATGCCGCAGTTGCACTCACACAGGATGCAGGCGGTGGGCTGCCAGCCATCGTCGCCGTGCTCGATCATCGGGGCCTCGCTTTCATCGGGCGGGGCCGACTCGGGATCGGATCAGCTCCCGTAGTTGGGTGTGGACCAGGTCGAGGGCCTCCACGCTGCGCGACGCGCGCGCCACGACGACGGCGCCCTCGAAAGAGGTGAGGATGAGCATCGCCAGTGCGGCGGCATCGGCCTCTGCGACGCCGTCGTCGGTCAACCGCTGTGTGATCACCTCGAGCCAGCGGGCGAAGGCCACCGCGGCACGCTCACGCACACCGGTCGACTGCTCTCGCTTATCGGGATCACCGGACTCGATCGCCACCGCCACCACCGGACATCCGGCACGAAAGTCACTGTCGCGCAACTGGTCCCGATATCCCTCGAAAAGATCGTCCAGCGCACCGAGGCCGCTGCGAGCCTCGGCGAGCCGGTCGGCCATGTAACTGCCTGCGTAGTCGACCGCCTCGCGGAGCAGTTGCGCGCGACCGCCGGGGAAGTAGTGGTAGGCCGACCCGCGTGGCGCCCCGCTGTGCTCGAGAACGTCGGCGATCGCGGTCGGATGCGCCCCACGCTCCCGGATCAGCAAGGCGGCGGAGATGACCATCCGCTCACGCGGAGTGGGCACGGCAACTCCTCTCGACGGCATCCGGACTATGTATGTGACTCTACATAATTCCGACCCCGACCCAGACGGAGACCGTAGAATTCGCGCGGTGCCGGCCGAATTGCCCTCCGAGCAACGTCTGCGCGACCTGGCGTTGCTTCGACGCGTGAAAGACCGGATCGACCGCGAATACGCGCAGCCGCTCAACGTCGAACTCCTGGCCCGCGGCGTGAACATGTCGGCCGGGCACCTGTCCCGGCGGTTCCGGCAGGCCTACGGCGAGTCGCCGTACTCCTACCTGATGACGCGGCGCATCGAGCGTGCGATGGCGCTGTTGCGCCGCGGCGATGCGAACGTCACGCAGGTGTGTTTCGCCGTCGGATGCTCCTCGCTGGGAACCTTCAGCACCCGGTTCACCGAACTGGTCGGCGTTCCACCCAGCGTTTACCGCGATCAAGCCCCGGAACCGGCACCCGGGATCCCGTCCTGCATGGTCAAACAGGTCACCAGACCGGTCAGGAATCGAGAAGCGCCGGCCATTAATCCGTCGCTACCGTGACAGCCATGGACATCACGATCCACTCCAGCTTCCTGCCCCACACCGACCCGGAGGCCTCGCTGGCTTTCTATCGCAACGCCCTGGGACTCGAAGTCCGCAACGACGTAGGCCACGGCGACATGCGGTGGATCACCGTCGGTCCGGCGGACCGGCCCGATACGAACATCGTGCTGGCCCCGCCGGCCGCCGACCCCGGCGTCACCGACGAGGAACGTCGGGTCATCGCCGAAATGATGGCCAAGGGCACCTACGCCAGCATCATGTTGGCCACCCGCCAACTGGACGCCGTCTTCGAGCGCGTGCAGGCCAGTGGCGCCGAGGTCATGCAGGAGCCCACCGACCAGCCGTGGGGTGCGCGCGACTGCGCGTTCCGCGACCCCGCAGGAAACACGGTGCGGATCCAGCAGCTCACCTGAGTCCGGCCTGGCGACCTCGACGTGTCGCCGGCCATGCTGCGCGCGACCGGCGACGTCGTGATCACACGCTGGCAGCCTCGTTGAGTTCGTTGAGCCGACCGGTCGCTTCCAGGTACTCGCGCACCCACCGCTCGATGACCGTCGCCGTCTTCTCGACCTTGGTGAACTGCCCGACCACCTGGCCGACGGGGTTGAACGCAACGTCGACGGATTCGTTCGGGTACTTGTGCGTCGCCGCCACCGCCATTCCGGAAACCATGTACTGCAGCGGCATGCCGAGCGGCTTCGGGTTCTCGGGGTTCTCCCAAGCCTCGGTCCAGTCGTTCTTGAGCATCCGGGCCGGCTTGCCGGTGAACGATCGGCTGCGCACGGTGTCGCGGCTGGTGGCCTTCGCGTAGGCGGCGTGCTGCACCGGGGTGTGCTCGGACTCCTCGACCATCACCCATTGCGAACCCGTCCATGCCCCCTGGGCGCCGAGCGCGAGGGCCGCGGCGATCTGCTGGCCGCTACCGATGCCTCCGGCGGCCAGCACCGGCACCGGAGCGACCTCCTTGACCACCTGAGGCCACAGCACGATGGAGCCGACATCGCCGCAGTGCCCGCCGGCCTCCCCACCCTGGGCGATGATGATGTCCACGCCGGCGTCGGCGTGCTTGCGCGCCTGATACGGCGAACCGCACAGAGCCGCCACCACCCGGCCCTGCTCATGGATGTGTGTGATCATGTCGGCGGGCGGCGTGCCCAGCGCGTTGGCGATCATCGTGACCTTCGGGTGCTGCAACGCCACCTCGACCTGTGGGGTGGCGGTCGCCTCGGTCCAACCGAGCAGCTGTAGCGCGTCGTCGTCGCTGTGGTCGACCGGAACCCCATGATCGGCCAGGATCTTCTTGGCGAACTCGATGTGCTCGTCGGGAACCAGTTCGTTGAGGGTCTTCTTGAGGACCTCGGGATCCATATCGGTGGCGTCCATGCCCTCGTACTTGTTGGGGATCACGATGTCGACGCCGTACGGATGGTCGCCGATGTTCTCGTCGATCCAGTTCAGCTCGATCTCGAGCTGCTCGGGGGTGAAGCCCACGGCGCCGAGCACGCCGAAGCCGCCGGCCTTGCTCACCGCCACGACGACGTCACGACAGTGGGTGAACGCGAAGATCGGAAACTCGATGCCGAGCTGGTCGCACAGGGGAGTATGCATAGTCCGCTCCTGATATGGCCACGGGGGCGCAAGGGGTCAAAACTGAAACGTGTTCTACTTTAGTACACCGCGCAGGCCGCCCGCGTTGCCCTTTCCCGGCGTGCTGACCCGAAGTACCGGCCACCCCTGTGCGACGGCCACCGCCGCCAGCTCCCGGCGCGGATTCACCGGGCGAGGGTGGCCCACCAGCCTCATCAGCGCGATGTCCTCGTTGCCGTCGGCGTAGAAGTAACTCTTCTGCAGGATGACACCCCGGTCGCCGCAGAACGCCTGCACCGCCGCTGCCTTGCGCTCACCCCAGATCACCGGCCGGGCGATCCGTCCGGTGAGACGGCCCACCTCGTCGACGTCAAAGTGGTTGCACAGCACGTGGTCGATCCCGAGGTACCGGGCCACCGGCTCGGCATGGATGGTCAGCGCCGACGAGCTCATCACGACGGTGTGTCCGCGCCTCTGATGCGCCAGCACGACATCGTGCATGACCGGGAACAGCCGCGACCGCACGCGTTCGGCGAACAACCGCTCACCGACCACGTCGAGTTCGGCCAGGGATTCTCCGCGCAGGTAACCCGCGGCGCGCTCCAGCAGCTTCGCGAACTGCACCCGGCCGAACCGGTAGCGCATGGCGGCTTCGATCACCCCGGTGACCTCACCGATGCGGGCTTGCCGGCGGCGGATCCGGTCACCGGCGTGCGCGGTCGCGGTAAAACCGTCGACGAGTGTTCCGTCCAGGTCGAAGAACGCGCCCACCGTGGGTCCCGGCGGGCTGGCGTCGATATCGGACACCGGGTCCACCGGAGCCTGGGCGTCGGCGGTCACTTATTCCGCTCCTCATCAAGGGCCAGGACGGCACTGAGACGGCACTGACTAGCCATGCTACGGGTGCGGCCACGACTCCTGGTTTAATCTGTGGCCTGGTCGCAGCAGACGGCCGGGCGGTTTGGGTAGTTTGGTCTTGCCGGGTTCAGGATGCAGCCTGCGTGAGTAGCACTGTTGCGTGCCCTCGCAGATGCGATGAGCGGCCTGACATGGAAGGTGAACCTTGGACGAGCAAGCAGCCGAAGGCACGGGAGCCGGCGGGGCGGCATCCTCCTCAACGTGTGTGGTCACACAGCGATGGGTTGATCGGACGGCCGTCGTCGGGGTGTCCGGGGTCGTCGACATGCTCACCTCACCGCAACTGGAGACCGCGATCGACGCCGCCCTCAAGGAACAGCCCGCGGCGGTGGTGATCGATTTCACCGACGTGGAGTTCCTCGCCTCGGCCGGTATGGGCGTACTGGTCGCCGCGCACGACAAGGCCGGTGAAGGCGTCACCATCAGCGTGGTGGCGGACGGCCCTGCGACCAGCCGTCCCCTCAAGCTCGTCGGGATCGCCGACATAGTGACGCTGTACCCGAGCCTGGACGAAGCGCTCGCCGCCCGCGACACCTAGGAAGACCGCTTAGGAACCTGCTTTGAGGGGTAGCCAGCGACTGCCATGATCGATTCCATGCCTCCGGCCGAGGTAGACAACGCCGAGTGCTTCGGACGCTTCGGCCTCGATGCCGACGCCGGCGCGGTCGCCCGGGTGCGACAGGACTTCACCGCTTGGTTGACGCGGTTTTTCGCCATCGACGACGTGCGCCGTAGCGATATGGTGCTCGCCATTAACGAGGCCCTGGCCAACGCCGCCGAATTCGCCTATCTACTGGCCGACCGACCCGGCACCATCGACATCCAGGCGATCTACGAGGTGAACGCGCAGACGTTGACGGTGTGCGTCGAGGATCGTGGAAGGTGGCGCCAGCGGCAGACCGAACCCGCGCCGCGCACCCGCGGTCGCGGCATCCCGTTGATGGAGACGCTGTCGGACGAGGCGATGATCGAGCCGTCGGCGGGCGGGACCACTGTCCGGCTGCAGTGGCGTGGCGTCGTCCGCAACTAGGCGGGCCGGTAGGTGCCGCCACCGGTGACCAGCGGCAGGTCCAGAGTGCTGCGAATGCCGGCCGGCGCGGCGATGACGTCGGGGATCGCGTTGACGATACGTCCGGCAGCGGCCAGGATCGCGGCGTAGTTGTGGTCACCGTTGTCGCTGGTGGGGCAGATGTCCATCACATAGGACGGTTCTCCGGCGATCTCGACCCGGTAGGAGCCGCCCTCCTGGGCCGGCTGGGCCCAGTCGGGACGAAGGTCGCCGCGCAGGCGGGTGATGTGCTCGACCACGACGACGGGTACGCCGTCGACCATGCCCTCGATGAGGAACCGCACCGCCGCCACGGTGCCCTTCTTGATGGTTCCCACCGCGACGTCGAAGTCCTCGGGCGCGGGCTCCTGCTCGACCGAATCCCGGATCTCGTCGACCTGGACGCCCAGCCCGGCGGCGAGCTGGCGGATCCCGACGCCCCAGGCGGCACTGAGCATGCCCGGCTGGTACAGAAACGGCAGGTCACCGACTGCGTTGCCGAATCCCATCACGTCGAACATGACGGTCGCACCGTCGTAGGTGGCGTAGTCGGCGATCTCCATGGTCCGGATCTGGCTGATGCTCTGACACGTTGCGGCCAGGGCCAGCGGCAACAGATCGGTGACGAAGCCGGGATCCACGCCGGTGATGAAGACGCTCGCATTCCCCTGGCGCGCAGCAACTTCCACCCGCTCGACAGCGCGATCAGGAATGACGCCCCACGGGTAGGCCAGAAACCCCGGGGAGGACCCGACGACGTTGATCCCGGCCTCGAGCAGACCGCGGACATCGGCCAGCGCCTCCTTGGGGCGGATGTCGCCCATCGCGCAGTAGACCGCACAGTCGGGCGCCGCGGCGATGATCTCCGCCATGTCGTCGGTTGCGGTGACGCCGGTGTGCACATCGAGGTGGGCCAGTTCGCCGGCATCCTTGCCGACCTTGGCCGCCGTGGAGACCCAGACGCCGGTGAGCTCGAATCTGTTGTCCTCGACGAGCTGACGTAACGCCAGGCTGCCACAGTTCCCGGTTCCGATGAGCGCCACCCGAATACCCATGGCCAGCAGTATGCGGGCAAGCGGCAAAAATTGGAACAGGTTCTAATTCGTGTTCGCCGGGTGCGGTAACCTGACGCCCCATGGGACGCGTGGACGGAAAAGTGGCACTCATCAGCGGCGGCGCGCAGGGGATGGGCGCCGAGGATGCCCGGGCGTTGATCGCCGAGGGCGCCAAGGTCGTCATCGGAGACATCCTCGATGAGAAGGGCCAGGCGCTGGCCGACCAGATCAACGCCGAGACCCCGGACTCGATCCGCTATGTGCATCTCGACGTGACCCAGGCCGACCAGTGGGAGGCCGCCGTGGCCACCGCGGTCGACGCATTCGGCAAGCTCAACGTACTGGTCAACAACGCCGGCACGGTCGCGTTGGGCCAGATCGGCCAATTCGATATGGCGAAGTGGCAGAAGGTCATCGACGTCAATCTGACCGGCACGTTTCTGGGCATGCAGGCCAGCGTGGAGGCGATGAAGGCCGCCGGGGGCGGCTCGATCATCAACATCTCGTCCATCGAGGGTCTGCGCGGCGCCGTCATGGTGCACCCGTACGTGGCGTCCAAGTGGGCGGTTCGCGGCCTGACCAAGTCCGCCGCCCTGGAGCTCGGGGCGCACAACATCCGGGTCAACTCGGTGCATCCGGGCTTCATCCGCACGCCGATGACCAAGCACTTCCCGGACAACATGCTGCGTATCCCGCTGGGTCGGCCGGGCCAGCCCGAAGAGGTCGCCACGTTCGTGGTGTTCCTGGCCAGTGACGAGTCACGGTATTCCACCGGCGCCGAATTCGTCATGGACGGTGGCCTGGTCAACGACGTCCCGCACAAGTAGCCGCCCCGCCCGGCTCGACGGCCGGTGCGTAAGGTCAGATCTCGTGAGCGCGCGAGCCGGGATCGTGGTGACGGGAACCGAAGTCCTCACCGGACGCGTCCAGGATCGCAACGGTCCCTGGCTCGCCGACCGTCTGCTGGAACTCGGTGTGGAGCTCGGGCACATCACCCTGTGCGGTGACCGCGCCGCCGATATCGAGGCGCAGCTGCAGTTCCTGGCCGATCAACGGGTCGATCTGATCATCACCAGTGGCGGACTCGGTCCGACGGCCGACGATATGACGGTCGAGATCGTGGCGCGCTTCTGCGGCCGGGAACTGGTCCTCGACGCCGGGCTGGAAGCCACCATCGGGGCGATCGTCAACAGGATGACGGCCAGGTTCCCCGGAGTCGACGCCGAGGCGGTGCTGGCGGCCAACCGCAAGCAGGCCCTCGTCCCCGCCGGCGCGGTGATCCTCGACCCCGTCGGCACCGCACCGGGTGTCGTGATCGCCGGGACCCCGACCGTGGTCGTGCTGCCTGGTCCGCCCCGCGAGCTGCAACCGATGTGGCGCGCGGCGGTTGCCACCGATGCGGTGCAGGCCGCGATCGCCGGGCGCACCGAGTACCGGCAGGAGACGATCCGCATGTTCGGACTGCCCGAATCCGGGCTGGCCGACACGCTGCGCGAGGCCGAACGACTGGTCGCCGGGTTCGATCGGCTCGAGATCACCACCTGCCTGCGGCGCGGCGAACTGGAGATCGTGACACGTTTCGAGCCGCAGGATGCCCCGGCGTACTCCGATCTGGTGGGGGTGCTGCGTCAGCGTCACGCTCGCGAGATGTTCTCCGAGGACGGCGCTTTCGTCGACGAGCAGATCGTCGGACTGTTGGCCGGGCGTACCGTCGCGACCGCGGAGTCCTGCACCGCGGGTCTGCTGACGGCCCGGCTCACCGAGCGGCCCGGATCCTCGGAGTATGTGGCCGGCGGCGTGGTGGCCTACTCGAACGCGGCGAAGACCGACCTGCTCGATGTCGACGCCGCGCTGATCGACGAACACGGCGCGGTGTCCGAGCCGGTCGCCGACGCGATGGCCGGCGGAGCGCTGCGGCGGTTCCGCGCCGACGTCGCGGTCGCGATCACCGGTATCGCCGGTCCCGGGGGCGCAACACCGGCCAAACCCGTGGGTACGGTGTGCTTCGCCGTGGCGACTGCCGACGGTGCCACCGTCACGAGGACGATCCTGCTGCCGGGCGAGCGCTCCGACATCCGGGAGAGATCCACGACGGTGGCGTTGCATCTGCTCCGCCGGGTGCTGTCTGCAGCCAGCTAGGGTGGGTCGCGACAGCATCCAGGACACCGGCGCCCCCGGCACTCACCCGCAAAGACTTTGGAGAACTCACCGATGGTTGACACCGACGAGCGGCAGGCGGTCTCGGAGCTGGCCGAGGAGGCCGGCTGGCATCACCGCGTCGCCGATCGCAGCGACTATTTCGACAAAGGTGTGGTCCGTATCCACGTGGTGTGGCAGGGCGATGCCGTGATCACCGGCGGCACCCTCTACCACGACGACCTGATGCAGACCTACAGCAAGGACCTGGGCACGGTGCGGGGCTGGCTGAAGCGCTGAGCCCCGCTCAACGCTTGTCGTGCGCGTCCCACAGGTCGCTCATCGCGCGCAGGATCGCCTCCGCCTCGCCCAGACCGCCGAGGTGACTCTCCCCGGGCAACGCATGGAACTCCGCATCCGGTAGCAGCGCCACCACGTGCTTGCCGTGCGCGAACGGCACGATGTGGTCGCAGTCGCCATGCCACCAGCGGACCGGCACCTTGACCTCGTCGAGCCGGAAACCCCAGTCGCGGGCGAAAACCACCACATCGGCGAACGGCGCTGCCAGCTGCCGGCGACTGCCGTTGAGCAGATCGTCGAGAAACATGGCCTTGAACTCCGGACGCACCAGCAGCCGCCGGTCACCTTCGGGGGAGATGCTCGCGTACAGATGAAGGGCCGGTTCGGCGACCGGCCTGACCAGCCGGATCAACCCGGCGGCGACCGCACTCAGCGGTGTCCCCACGCGTTCGAGGACCGGGGCGACCGGTAGACCGACATTGCCCATGACTCCACCGGCGATGGCGTCGGATCCGCGCGTCGGGGCGACTCCGCCGAGGACTCCGACCGCGACCACCCGCTCCGGCATCGCCGCAGCGCAGCCCAACGTGTAAGGGCCGCCGCCCGAGAGGCCGATGACCTGCATCCGGTCGATACCGAGCGTGTCGGCGACAGTGCGCAGGTCCTCGGCGAAGTCGATGACCTTCGAATACTCGTGCGGGGTCGACGATCCGATGCCGGGCCGGTCGACACCGATCAACCGGATACTGTGCTGTTCTGCATAGACCCGCGCCTCGACCGGAATCTGCCGACGGGCGCCGGGCGTGCCGTGCAGCCAGAACATCGCGCGGCCCTGGGGATCGCCGAATTCGGCGAATCCGAGCCGGCGGTGCGCACCGACCAGGACCTTGCCTTCGAGCTTGGGACGTGCGATGTCGACAGCCATGGCCGAAAGTGTCGCACGCGGACTCCGCGGCGTTGGCCGGCTCCGGCCGACAGGTGCCCGATCAGCGGCGATCAGCTCACTGCGGCGGAATAGGCGACGAGGCCGAGCAGCACCGCGAAAACACAGAGCACGAAGGTGCCGAGCGCGAACGGCCAAGCGGTCTTGCGGCGGGCCAGCTGGACGATGGTCAGCACCAGTCCGGTCAGGCCGATACCGGCCGCGGCGAGCAGTGCGGTGAACACGGCGTTGACGGCACCGTCCACGCTGCAGGTCGCGGGCGGACAGTGGTCGAGGAAGGCCAGCGACAACACGCCGAAGGTCGCGGCGACAGCGCCGAACAGCACAGTGAGAGCCAGCAGCGCCAGTGAGACCCCCACGTCGGCACCGGAACATCGCGGTGGGGATGGCACCGGTCGGACCGGATAAGTCATCGTGGTCAGCCGTCCCGGCGCAGGCGCACAGCAGCGCTCGCGGCGCCATGCCCCCGGCCCCTGCTCGCTATCGAATCGGTCAGCGACAGTGCGATGAGAATGTCGGCGGCTGTGATGAAAAGCCCCCACCAGTACATCCAGCGCAGCTCCGGATCGGGCTGGGAGCCGAAGTAGATGATGAGGAAGATGGGTCCGATGATGCCGAAGACGAATGTCATGAGCTGGATGCGCGCGTACAGCCACAGTGTTGACATCGGGCTCGGTGTTGACATCGGGCCGAAGTCTTCCCGGTCCCGGTCAGGTCGTCAACGACCCGGGCGCCGGGGGCCGTGGCGTCCCGTTTGGTGAGCCCTCCTAACCTTGCCGGGGACGTCACAATCACTGCAGCCCGCACCGCTCAACGGACAGGAACCGACGCTGATGCATCGAATGGCCCGAATCGCCCTGACGGCACTTGCCGTCCTCGCCGCGTCCGGTACCGGCGTCCTCGGCGGGGGCGCGGCTACCGCCGAACCGGCGGCGTCTGCGCGGACCGTGACGCTGCCCTTCGCCCAGACCCTGCGCCGATGCGACTTCACCGAGTTCAATTATGTGGGCGGCAGCGGGTACGCCCGACCGACCGGCACGGTGCGCATCGACGGCCGGGAAATGGTGGCCGACATCCAGATAGCCACGGCCGTGCCCAACACGCGCTACGACGTGCGACTGATCCAGGTACCCCGATCCTCGGCCGCGAGCTGCACTATCGGCGATCCCGGCGTGTCCGGGACGGTCTTGTTCACCGACGCCGCAGGTGCGGGGGCCACTACGGTACGGGGTCCGATCGTTTCCGGAGCCACGGGCGTGTGGGCAGCGGTGACGCGGCCCAGCGCGTACTCACAGACACCCGCGGAGTTCTACACCACCGACCTGGTCGTCGCGTTCTGACCGCTGGGCCCGTCGCCGGCCCGGATCACGCGGGCACCACCACGGTCAGCCGGTCGGCGCGGCGTTCAACCTGCATACCGGCCCGCCGGGCCACGGCTGCGACGGCTGTCGCGTCGGCGGGATCGGACCGGGTCACCGCCAGAGCCCGGGCCAGCCGGCCCTTGTGGGCCTTGTTGAAGTGACTGACGGTGTGGCGCCGACCGTCGGGTCGTTCGGCGACCACCTCGACCGTCACCGCGCCCGGCACCTTGCCCAGCGCCGCATAGGAACCCGATCGCAGGTCGACCACCAGCTGATGTCGGGCGAGGTCGGCCAGCACGGGCTCCAGAACCGGTTTCCACCGCGCCGCCAGCGTGGGACGCCCCGGCAGTTTGGAACCTGCCGAGAGACGGTATGCCGGGATGCGGTCTTCGGCCCGTAGCAGCCCGAACAAGGCCGAAACCACCGACAATCGCGCCGCCGCGCGGTGTGCGGCCGCACCGGTGAGCGACGCCACGTCCAGCGCGTCGTAGAGCACGCCGGTGTATCGGCGGATTGCAGGCAGGGTGGGGGAGGTGCCCAGCACCGCGTTGAGGTCGATCTCGGTGTCCTGGCCCGCGGAGAGGCCCAGCGCCTTGCGGCTGGCGGGCCGGTCGGCAGCCAGCTCGATCAGTTCGCCGACGAGCTCGACGCGCAGGCCGCGCAGTTCCGGCGAGCTCAGGGCATCCAGCATCAGGGCAGGACCATCGCCGCCGGTTCGCTTGGTCTCCGAGGGCGGCAGCAGCACGATCACCGCGTAGAGGCTAGCCGCCCGCGTAGCCGGGACCGATTCACGGTGCGAGGGGCGCGTCCTGGCCCATCAACGCGACCGGGCCGGCCGGCGCCATCGGCTCGGCACCCGGAGGCGGCAGGTCACCCGGTGGAGGAGGCAGCACACCGGGCGGAGGAGGCAGGTCACCCGGCGGAGGCGGCAGGTCTCCCGGCGGAGGCAGCGCACCGGGCGGCGGAGGCGGGGGCGGGAAGGCCTCCATCGGCGGCGCGAGCATCGGGTCGGGGGCGGGCGGAACGTCGGCGGGTGCGGGCAGGAACATGTGCTTGGTGAATTGGTCCTGGTAGGCGCCACCGCCACCGACTTTGACGCCACCGCCCTCACCGGAGGACACCGCAGTGCCGTCGGGCAGGGTGACCGCGGTATGGCCGCTGTTCCAGCCCACCACCAATGCGCCGGGCTGGGTGCCGTGCTTGAACCCGCGGGCGAGCAGCGCGCTCTCGATGTTCCCGGTGTGGAACCTGTCGCCGTAGATCGGCCTGCCGGTCGCGGCGTTGGTCACCCAGGACACCAGGCCGGAGCAGTCCGTGCCGGCGGGCGAGTCACCGCCCACCACGTACGGAGTCCCCGACACTTGGTTGACAAGCGTCAAGAGAGTAGCGATAGCAAACATGCGGCCGGACGTTAACAGAGGGTCTCTAAAACGACCAAAATCTGTGACGGCAGGCACAATACGCGACCGGAACTGACTGAGATCACCAAAAACGTTGTGCGCACTACCGTTTGAGAACTGACACTCATCACCTCTGCGAGGTGGCGAAATCCCTTGTTTTTAAAGACTTTCCAGAGTTATACGGCGACACCGACGGCTCCGGACGACCGGCGGGATGGTGCCACGACAGGTTTGCCGCTCGGGTGTCGGTGGCGGCCTGCCGATCGCTCAGCCGTAGGCCAGCAGCAGCGGGATGCGCTGCTCGGCGTCGGTCACCGACCCGTGCTGGCCTACCAGCGAAGATTCGATCGGTTCGGCTGCCCGCCGGAGCATGCCCGAGGCGCCCCGCGCGGCGGCCACCACGTCGCCGATTCGCGCCCGGACATCGTCGGTGACGTGTTCGCCGAACCAGCCGGCCGAAATCGCCTCCTCACCGGTGACCACCCACGCCCGCTCACCGAGGACGCCGCGCCACGCCGCAAGCACATCGGGGGTGGCGCCGGCGCGGGTGTAGATGTGCCGGGCCCGCACCTCCCCGCCGACCGCCTCAGCGCCGTCGGCGAGCGCACCGACCGTGTCGATGTCGATGGCGCTGTCGTCGAGGGCCACCATGCCGTGGTCGGCGACCACAGCCAACAGAGTGCCGGACGGTAGTCCCTCGATGATCGATCCCACCATGGTGTCGACCTGGCGCAGCTGCAGCCGCCATGCCCGCGACCCGGGCCCGTGCAGATGGCCCACCAGGTCCAGATCGGCGTGGTAGCCGTAACAGAAGCCTCGCCCCACCGCGGACCCGATGGTGGCCGCCAGGTCTCCCATGGCGTGCACCCCGACATAGGATCCGCCGCGCAGCACCGCGCGCGTCAAGCCCGAACCCGCGAACTGGGCCGCGGAGATCACGCTGACCGCGACGCCGACCGAGGCAGCCCGTTCGAACACCGTCGGCCGCGGCTGTACCGACTCCGGAATCGCGATGTCGCGCAGGTCCGCGCCGAACGGGTGCGGGCTCCACCGCAGCGCGTTGATCACCCCGACGTCGGGAAGGCGAAAGGACATCCCCACCATCCCGTGCTCCCCGGAGCGGCACCCGGTACCCACCGCGGCGAGGCCGGCGGCGGTGGTTGCGGGAAAGCCGACCTGCAGGGTCCGGCCGCGTAACCCGGCGAGCACCGGAGCGTCGGCAGCGTGTGCGTCCAGCAGTTCGGCGCCCAGACCGTCGATGAGCAGGACACACGCACCGGCCACGTCGTGGGGCAGCTCGATCGTCGGTGTGAAACCGGGGACGCCCATCGCCGCCAGCACCGAGGGGGCCACATCGGCCAGGTGGGGCAGTGCGGGATCGGGGCGGGGGAGTTCCACCTCAGAACTGCGGGAGCCGGACCACCTGGACGAAGAACTCGTCGATCTGCCGGACGGCGTTCATGAACTGGTCGAGATCGACCGGCTTGGTCACGTAGGCGTTGGCGTGCAGCTTGTAGCTGCGCAGAATGTCCTCTTCGGCCGACGACGTGGTCAGCACGACCACCGGGATGTGGCTGAGCTCGGGGTCGGACTTGATCTGCTCGAGGAGCTGCCGTCCATCGTATTTGGGCAGGTTCAGGTCCAGTAACACCAGGTCGGGCCGCGGCGCATCGGTGTACGGGCCGCGCCGATAGAGGAAGTCCAGGCCCTCCTCACCGTCATGGGCCACGTGCAGGGTGTTCTTGATCTTGTTGTGCTCGAATGCTTCCCGCGTGATCAACTCATCCCCGGGATCATCCTCGATGAGCAGTACGTCGATGGCGCGTTCAGCCGGTGTCATGAGGCCGATCCTTCCAGGAGAGTGCCGGCCGTGTCATCCACCGACACCGGCAGCGTGAACCGGAAGCGGGTACCACCGGTGTAGGAGGTGTCGATCCAGATCATGCCGCCGTGATGCTCGACGATCTTCTTGCACAGCGCGAGCCCGATGCCGGTGCCGGTGTACGCGTCGCGACCGTGCAGGCGCTGGAAGATGACGAAGACCTTCTCCGCGAACTCCGGCGCGATCCCGATCCCGTTGTCGGTCAACGAGAACGACCAACTGTGGGCGTCGTCCCCTGATCCCCGTACCACGTCGATCACCACCCTGGGCGCCTCGCCCTCACCCCGGAACTTCACCGCGTTGCCGATCAGGTTCTGCCACAGCATGGTCAGCAGGGTCGGGTCCCCCTTGACCGTCGGCAGACCATCGGCGGGGCGGTCGATCACCGCGGCGGACTCCTCGACCGCAGTCGCCAGATTGGACAACGCGATGTCGAGTACCGAGTCCAGGTCGACGTCGCTTTCGGTGGTATTCAAGCGTCCGACCCGCGAGAAGGTCAGCAGATCGTTGATCAGGATCTGCATCCGCTTGGCGCCGTCGACGGCGAACCCGATGTACTCCACGCCGCGTTCGTCGAGCTTGTCGCCGTAGCGCTTTTCCAGCAGCTGACAGAACGAGGCCACCTTGCGCAACGGCTCCTGCAGGTCGTGAGAGGCCACGTAGGCGAACTGCTCCAGCTCGGCGTTGGATCGGCGGAGTTCCTCGGCATGGACGTCGAGCGCTTCGGTGGCCGCGCGGGACGCGTCGAGTTCCTCGACGATGCGCTGCCGCATGTTCTCCACGTCGACGGCGATCCCCCGGATGTCCCTGGGCCCCCGCGCGACGATGCGCTCACCGAAGCTGCCCTCCGCGACGCGTCGGCACGCCTGCGCGAGCGCCCCCAGCGGGCGGACCAGCGCAGCGCGCAGCATGAGCGCCAGCAGCACGATCGTCACCACGAAGATGCCCGCCATCGTGACCAGCACGACGTTACGCAGGGCGCGGAAGCGATCCAGTTCGGCCAGACCGTCGTTGCGAGCTTGGGACAGGTGCTCGTTCTGGGTGTCGAACAGTCCACGCAGCCGGTCGAAGGCGGCTTTGCCCTGCTCGGTCAACGCCGGATCGACCGCGGCCGGGTTGCCCGGAAGCACATCGGCGATGATGGGTTCGGCGTAGCCGGTCCGCCACGCTCCGGAAGCCTCTTCTATCGCGTCGAGATCCTGCAGCAGATCGGGTCGGTCCTGCTCAAGCTGACGAATCGCCGCGGCAGCCTCCTGCTCGACCTCACGTCCCTGGTCATAGGGCAGGAGAAACTGGCGGTCCGCGGCGATCAGATAGCCGCGGACCGCGGTCTCCTGGTCCCGCAGCGCGGCCTGCAGTTGATACGCCGCGACCCGCGCCGGCTGGATGTTCTCGATGAGCTGGCCGGACACCTGGTCGGTTCGGTGCAGCAGCACCGCCACCGTGACCCCACCGACGAGGACGGCGACACCCATGACGGTCAGCACGACATACTGCCAACCCTGCACCGTCAGCCCGGCCGCCACGTCGCGGCGCCGCTGCCCTTCGGTCATCGATTTCCCGTCCGCTCGACCCGCACCACGGCGATGTCATCGCTGATCCCGCCCTGCGATGCGGCCCGCTCCTCGACGGCGTCGATGAGGGCATCGACGAATGCCGGGCCCGGCAGCGCGGCCAGCGACCGTGCCAGCTCGAGCAGACCCTGCTCGCCCAGGCGCTCGTTGCCGCGCCCGACATGGCCCTCGAACAGGCCGTCGGTCAGCAACACCAGCCCTTTGCCCTCCGGCAGCTCGACCGGCTGTGGCTCCCAGTCCCGCCCGTGCAATCCCAGCGCGGGCCCCCCGGGGGGTTCCACCCAGTCCACCGTCCCACCACCGTGCAACAGCATCCCGGGATGCCCGGCCCGGACCGCGGTGATCAGCGGCCCTTCCGGGGGGATCGCGAGGCTGAGCACCGTCGCGAAGATGCCCCGGCCCGCCCGTTCGGCACGCAGCACCCGTTCGAGTTGGTTCATCCGTTCCGATCCCCGCAACCCGGCGAAGGTCAGAGCGCGCCACGCGATGCGCAGCGCCACACCGAGCGCCGCCTCGTCAGGACCGTGTCCCGCCACATCGCCGATCATCACGTGTACGGTTCGGTCCGGCGTCTGCACGAAGTCGTAGAAGTCGCCGCCGAGCAAGGCGTTCTCGCGGCTGGGGCGGTACTGGGTGACGATCTCGACGCCCGGATCGTCGAGCAACAGCGGCGACGGGAGCAGACCCCGCTCCAGTCGCGCGTTCTCCCGCGCCCGAAGCTGACTCGCCTGCAGATCGACCGCGGTCAGTTCGGCACGTTTACGCTCGATCGCATAGAGCACCGCCCGGCGCAACACCTCGGGATCCACCCGGTCCTTGACGAGATAGTCCTGAGCACCGGCCGACACCGCCGCCACCCCGACGTGTTCGTCGTTGAGACCCGTCAGCACCACGATAGGGACGGTCCCGTCGTGGCTGGCGATCCGGTTGACACCGTTGATGCCGTCAGTGTCGTGCAGGTGCAGGTCCAGCAGGATGCAGTCCGGACGCGCAATCGCGATCTCATGTTCGGCCTTGGCCATCGATTCGGCCCAGAGCACCTGGATGTCGAGACCCGCGTCCGCGATCATCTCTTCCACCAGGATCGCGTCGGCGCGATCGTCCTCCACCAGGAGCAACGACAACGCGTCGCCGTCACTCGGGGCAAGCATGTGACCCGGCACCCCCGTTGGCAGGCGCGGAACGCGCACGCCGATCTGTTCGATTGACAATTCCTGGAGGATACCCGGGCCAGGGCCCTGCGCCGTCCAGGGCCGCGGCGTTGCGCGCCGCCCGCTGCCGCGGCCGCTGGTAATCTGCGACCGGTCGTCGGTTGTCCGCACCCGGGGGCGATCCCGGCGGTGTCGCCGTCCTGTGCGGCATCGGATCCGAACAGGTCGCACCGAGACGATCCGGATCCGGGGGATCGGCGCCGACCGTCAGTGCCGACACTGCCCGCAAACCGCATGAAACCGCTGGGAATCTTGACGAAATGAGTCGCGTGCGCACCGGTGAGATCAGAGCCTTGTCGGGCCTGCGTATCGTCGCCGCACTGTGGGTGGTGCTGTTCCACTTTCGTCCGCTGATCGCCGAAGCCTCGCCCGCATTCAGCACCGCACTGGCTCCGCTTCTCAACGCCGGTGCACAGGGGGTGGACCTCTTCTTCATCCTCAGCGGTTTCGTCCTGGCCTGGAACTATCTCGACCGGATGGGCGAGAGTTGGTCGACCCGATCGACACTGCGTTTCCTGTGGCTCCGGCTGGCCCGGGTCTGGCCGGTGTACCTGGTGACGATGCATCTCGCTGCGGCGTTCGCCGTGTTCACCCTGTACGTCGGCGGCTTTCCGCTGCCGCCACCGGTGATCGAGTCGCTCAACGCGCTGAGTTGGCTCAAGCAGGTCACCCTGACCCAGCTGTGGTTCCAGCCGTATTTCGACGGATCGAGCTGGAACGGGCCGGCCTGGTCCATCAGCGCCGAATGGCTGGCCTACCTCCTGTTCGGCGGGCTGGTGTTGATCATCTTCCGGATCGCGTCGGCCACTCGGGCGCGCGGCCTCATATGGCTGGCGGTGGCCGCCGCGCTGGCGCCGACACTGCTGCTGCTGGCCCACGGCGTTTTCTACACCCCGTGGAGCTGGTTGCCCCGCATCATCATGCAGTTCACCGCGGGCGCTCTGGCCTGTGCCGCGGTCCGAAAACTGGTGCTCACCGACCGCACCAGGGCTGCCGCCGGCGTGGCGTCGCTTGTCCTGGGTGCCGTGATCGTGGGCGCGCTGTACGCGCTCGACACCTACCCACCCGGTGACATGCTCGATGCCGGAGGTCTGGTCGACGTCCTGTTCGTGCCGTTGGTGATCGCGCTGTCCATCGGCACCGGCACCCTCCCGGCTCTGTTGTCGACGCCGGTCATGGTGTACCTCGGCCACATCTCGTTCGGCCTCTACATGGTCCACGAGATCGTCCACACCGTCTGGAACTGGGCCATCCTGCAGTTCGACATCCAGCTGACGGTCAGCTGGTGGTCCAAATCGGCGGTGCTGGGCCTGATCGTGGTCGCCGGGATCGCGGCGGCCCTGCTGTATCACCTGGTCGAGGAGCCCGCGCGGCGTTGGATGCGGCGCATGGTGGAACCAGGGCATCCGCGCAGCGCCCGGCCTGCGGACCCACCGGCGAGCCGGCCGCGGCCGGTAGCGGTACGAGCGGGGTGACGGCCGGTTCGGCGGCGGACACGGCGCGTCGACCGGCACCCGCACGCCGGCGAATCTAGGCTGATGCAGTGAGTCGCCTTCTGACAGTGGTGCTTTCCCTCACCGTGCTGTTCGCCTCCGCGTACGCCCCCGTTCCACAGCGGCAGCATCGGGAAGTGCGTCACCTGGATTTCGCCGTGAACCGCATCACGGTGATCGGCGACTCCTACACCACCGGAAGCGATCAGGGCGGTAACGGGCCGAACTCCTGGACGCCACAGGTATGGGCGGCGCTGACCGACCACGGGATCGCGGTGACCCCCACGGTTGCCGCCGAGGGCGGCGCGGGCTACTGCACCCGCGGCAACCGGGGCAGTGTGTTCGAGGACCTGACGGTGCGGGCAGTCAAGCCCAGCGACGTACTGGTGGTGTTCTTCGGATCCCGCAACGACATGAACGTCGACCCGACGCGGCTGTCCATCGCGATGTACGGCACGTTCAGCCTGGCGCGCCGGATCGCCCGGTCGGCCGATCTGCTGGTGATCGGACCGCCCTGGCCGACGGCGGATCCGCCGGCGGAGATCCTGCGCATCCGTGACGTGCTGAAGTACCAGGCCGACCTCGCCGGCGCCACCTTCGTCGACCCGATAGCGGCACGGTGGTTCGTCGGACGGCCCGAGTTGATCGGGAAGGACGGTGTGCACCCCACCGACGCCGGACACACCTACATGGCCGCCAAGATCGCACCGCTGATCAGCGCCACACTGCACCCGTTCTGAGCGTCCCGGCGCCGGTCAAGCCCTGTTAGGGTTCCGGCGTGATCCGAAACGTGGTTCTGGCCAAGTTGAAGACGGGCTTCGACGTCGCCGAGGTGGAGCGCATCCAGGACGGGCTTCGCGGGTTGAACTGTCCGGGCACTGTGCGGTACACGGTCGGCAGCGACGCCGGATTGCGGGACGGCAATTGGGACTTCGTGATCGTGGCGGACTTCGCAGACGTCGATTCCTACCGCGGCTACGACGCCGACCCCGGGCACAACGAGCTGAGGGCCCGGCTGGCACCGTTCATCGAGCAGATCGCGCGCGCGCAGTTCGAGATCGCCTCGGCCTGAGGCGCCCCGGATCAGGCGCGGTAACGCTCGACGAAGCCGCGCAGTAGCGCGGTCGGATGCCGCACATTGCGTTGGCGGGCATCGTCTTTCAAGGCCTCGGCGGTCTCGGGGGCGAAGTAGCCGTGGTGCTTGTAGACGTCGATCCGGGTGCAGATGCCCTCGACATCGAGCTCCGGGTGGAACTGCGTGGCGTATACGTTGGCACCCACCCGGAAAGCCTGCACCGGGCAATCGGCGGAGCCGGCGAGCCTGACCACGTGCCGGGGCAGCTGTGACGCCGCCTCCTTGTGTCCGCCGAAGGCGTCGAACGTCGCCGGCAGTCCGGCGAACAACGGATCCCTGCGCCCGTCGTCGGTCAGCTGCACGGTGACCCCACCGACAGGCTCGCTGTAGGAACGGTCGATCACCGCACCGACGGCGGTGCCGACCGTACCCACGCCGTAACAGCAACCCAGAAACGGGAAGTCACGGGCGATGACGTCGTCGAGCAGTCCGGAAAGTTCACTCTCGACCCGGATCTGAACCGGCGACTTGGCCGCCGGATCGTCACTGACGTTGTACGGTCCGCCGCCCAGGACGATGCCGGACCAGTCCGACAGGTCGACGCGCCCGAGCGGGCGCTCGGTCAGCCGGATTCGGTGCAACCCGGTCTCGTCGAGCCCGCCGAACCGCATCATCGCCGCGTATTCGTCGTCGGCGGCCTCGTCCTCGCCGCGTATCGACAACAACAGAAAAGGAGCGTCGGCCACCGCGTCAGATTAGCGACGGGCTAGCTTGTCGGACAGTGAAGACACTCATCGACCTCGACGACACTGCGGTGTTCGCCCTGCCGACCGCCGTCGGCGTTCGCGCCGGGGTGCTGCTCGACGGACCGCAGGGCTGGGGGGAGTTCAGCCCGCCCGCCGACGCCGACGACGTACTCGCCGCCCGCTGGCTGACCGCGGCCATGGAACCGAGCACCGTCGGCTGGCCCGACCCCGTCCGGGGTCGGGTGCCGGTCGCCACCGGTGCATCACGTGCTGTGGTCGAGGTCGTCGATGTCGACGCGGCCGTCGCCGAAATCGCGCGTCTGCCGGTCGGTATCGAGCTGGTGGAGCTGGTCTGCCGCAACGCCGCTGACGCGGCCGGCGTGCGGCGCCGGGTCGACGTCCCGGTCGCCGTGGATGCGGAACTGGCGTCGGTCGATCCCGCGTGCGCCGACGTCGCGGTGTTGCGCTGCGGCCCGCTCGGGGGAGTGCGTCGCGCGCTGCGCCGCGCGGAGCGGTTGGATCTGCCCGCAGTGGTGGCCTTCACCGGGGCAACCAGCATCGGACTGGCTGCCGATGTCGCTCTTGCCGCCGCGCTGCCCGCGCTGCCGTTCGCGTGTGGCCCGGTGCCTGAGTGGTTGTGTCGGTCCGATGTGGTCTCGGAGTCCCGATCCCTGGTACCCGCGGACGGCCACCTGCCCGCGGCACCCATGCCTGCGGCACCGGACTCATCCCAGCTGGCCCGGTTCGCGGTCGCCGACGCCGTGACGGTGGGTCATTGGCGCGCTCTGCTGCGCCGGGCGGCGGCATTACTGTGACGGCCGGCCTGTCGTGGTGGCGCGCGGGAACAACCGAACCGCCTGCGCCGCGCGGACTCAGTCCTGCTTGTTGATCAGGCGGATCAAGGCCTCCCGGTCGGGCGCGAGCAGCTCGTCGATGCGCGCCTGGTTGACGTCGGCGACGATGATCTCACCGACCTCCTGGTAGACATCGCTGAAGATGCCGTGCGATTTCATCTTCTCGGTCTGATAGATGTTGTCCTCGGTCGGCGTCACGTAGTAGACGATCTCGGCCTTGAACCGGTGGATCAGCCACAGGTGGATCAGATCCATCAGCCGCTTCTGCCGCAGTTGTTCGGCGAAGGTGTTCTGGTCGCGGACGGTCAGGATGCTGCGACCGTGGCGGTCCTTGATCGGGTCGACCACCACGTTGGCCAGCGGATCCTCGCTGTCTCCGAGGATCTGCAGATCCAACACATCGGATCCGGCGCGGCGGGGGCGCAGCTGCACGTGCAGTTTCTCCGGCAGCTGGTAGTGCTCACTCCACAACGCCAGCCATTCCTCCAGCAGCTTCTTGGGCACTTCGGTCTGGACCAGGTGCTGATGCTGGGTCGAGCCCTTGCCCATCGACTTCGTCGTCGCGGTCCGGCCGGACGACGCCGCCAGCGCGGCGTCGCTGCGCGGCCCGCCGACCAGGGTCTGCGGGGTGCGGTAGGGAGATTCGACCAGCCGCATCTTGCGCTGCAACCGGGCCAGCGCCAGCATGCCTTCCTGGCGCAGCGAGGTCGCGAACTCCTCGGATGCGACGCCGTCGACCTGATGGCCGCCGTAGGTGATGAAGTTGAAGACGAACCCCATCTTGCCGATCTCCTCGGGGAAGGCCCGCATCTCCTCGTCGGACATTCCGGTGGTGTCCCAGTTGAACGAGGGAGACAGGTTGTAGGCCAACATCTTGTCCGGGTAGACGGCGTGGATCGCGTCGGCGAACTGCTTGGCGTCAGCCAGGTCTGCCGTCTTGGTCTCCATCCACAGGATGTCGGCGAACGGTGCGGCGGCCAGCGACTTGGCGATCGCGTACGGGATACCGCCACGCACCTGGTAGTAACCCTCCGGGGTCTTGACCCGCTCGCAATCCCACGCCACGTCCGCGCCGAGCTGCTTGGCCTTCTCTCGGGCGGTGTACAGCGGCGCACGTTCGGCGAATGCTCGCCATTCGGCGACGCTCATCGACGACGGCTCACCCTCGCGCTCCCGGAACTCCAGCAGTTCGGCGACCGCTTCCCCGTAGGTGTTCAGACCCGCGTCGTCCTGCCAGGCGTCGACGAACGTCGACTCGACCCTGTCGAACGCCGCGTCGATCGAGGTCTCGGTCCCGTCCTGCCACGCCGTGGCCGTCTCGTCGATCACCGTGAGCAGCCCCTGCCGTTGCAGCCACGCCTCGGCGGTCGCGTACTCCCCGTCGGGCAGCGCATACAGCAGGTGTCCGTTGAGCTCGGTGACCCCTTTGTCGTAAAAGCGCCGCATCATCGCGAGGTAACACGATTTGTACGACGGGATCTTCAGGTTCGTGGCCCCGAGCAGGAACGGTTGGTCCCGTTCGTCGGCACGGCTGTCGATGAGGTTGGCGGCCTCGGCGTCGGTGCGCGCGACGATGATGCCCGGCACCCGCATGATGTCGAGCTGGAACCGGGCGGTGTTGAGACGTTTGATCTGCTCGTCGGACGGCACCAGCACCTTGCCGCCCTGATGGCCGCATTTCTTGGTGCCGGGACGCTGATCCTCGATGTGGTAGCCCGGCACCCCGTTCTCGACGAAACGCCGGATCAGGTTGCGCACGTGTGGATCCCCGCCGTGGCCGGTGTCCGCGTCGGCGATGATGAACGGGCGGTAGTCGACCGGAGGCTGCACGGCACGCTGCTCTTCTGACATTTGCAGACGCAAGTACTGCTGGTTGCGGTCGGCGGTCAGCAGAGCGCGCACGATACCGGCGGCTTCCTCCGGCACCTGGCTGAGGGGATAGCTCGCCAGGTCGGGTCCCGGATCCTCGGAGATGGAGCCCTTCGCCGAAGTCGCCCAGCCGCCGAGGTAGATGCCCTCGATGCCCATTCGTTTCATCACCACGGCCTGACCGGGGGAGTACGGGCCGAAGGTGGTGATGCTGCGGCCGTTGGCGAACAGCTCCCGCAGGTGGGGGTAGAACGCGGTCGCGGCCTCCCGCGCCACCGGATAGTCGGCGGGGATGGTGCCCCGCTGCTCGGCGACCTGCCGCGCGGTGTACAGGCGGATGATCCCGTCGAAGCGGGGGCTGTCGAAATAGCGCTGCGTCTCGGCGACATCGCGCTCGAAGGGCTCGCCGGTTGTGTGGGGCTGGAGGGCGTCAGCTTCGATGATGGCCATGACCCACCCTAAGGCGTCGACGCCCGACGGTGGGTCGATTCCATCACCGGCGGTGGGCACTACCGCCGGCGGTGGAATGGTCGGGCTACTTGGTGCCGAAGATGCGGTCTGCGACGTCGCCGAGGCCCGGCAGGATGTAGCCGTGGGCGTCGAGTTCGCGGTCGAGCGCTGCCGCGTAGATCGGTACCTCGGGGTGGGCCGCGGTCATCGCCGCGACGCCCTCCGGGCAGGTGAGCAGGCACATGAACTTGATCGACTTGGGATGGTGTTCGCGCAACCTGTCGACCGCGGCGATCGCCGAGTTTCCCGTCGCGAGCAGCGGGTCGAGCACGATGACATCCCGCTCCTGCAAGTCACCCGGCATCTTGAAGTAATACTCCACCGCGACAAGCGTTTTCGGGTCTCGGTACAGACCGATATGCCCGACCCGCGCCGATGGCACCACCTCGAGCAACCCGTCGAGGATGCCGGTGCCGGCCCGTAGAATCGACACGAACACCAGTTTCTTGCCGTCGATCACGTTTCCGGTGGTGGTCTCCATCGGTGTTTCCACCTGCACCTCGTGCAATGCGATGTCACGCAACACCTCGTAGGCCATCAGCGCCGAAACCTCGTGCACCAGACGACGAAAGCTGTTTGTGGAGTTCTCCTTTCGGCGCATCAACGTGATCTTGTGCTGCACCAGCGGATGGTCGACGAGGTGCAGCCGGTCCGGTCTGGCGGTCATCAGAACACCGTCCCGTCACTGGCCACCGACAGCGGTGGCAGACCGCCGCGCAGGCGGCGGGCCGATGCGCGGCCCGCCGCCCACGTCCCACCCTCCAGCACGCAGGCCAGCGGCATCGCGGCCGCGTCCATATCGAGGCGGGCGCGCACCAGCGGAGCGAGTTCGTCGAGCAGGGCCACCGTGAGTGCGCGCCACTCCACCACCAGCTCGTCGGCCGGCTCCCAGGTACGCGCGGCGAAGCCGGGATCACGGAGGCGCAGCACTCCGGTGTCGAGCAGCAGACCGCCGTTGCGGTATTCCGGCAATCCGGTCAAGGAGTCGACACCCACCACCTCGACACCGGCCCAGCTGAACGGTTCGAGCAGCGAATAGGTCAGCCACTGCGACAGTTTGTGCAGCGGCAACCAGCCGTCGGTGAGCCCCGGCCCGGTCACCGCGCGGTGGTGCCAACAATCACCGAGCGGTTCGTCACCGATCACGTTGCCCGACGGCCAGATCGGGGCGAAAACGGCGAGCAGCCGGGTCAGGATGTCGTGTGCGTGCACCTGTCCGGAGGCGGCCAGGTGGTCGAACACGACGCCGGGCCGGCCCTGCTCACCGAATACCTCGGGGTGGGCGGCCAGCGCCGCTCCGAGGCGGTGCATCAACGCGACGCGGCCCGTCAACCCCACCAGCTGGTTGCCGGGCGCGACCTGGAACATCTCGCGCAGGTTCGCCGCGGTGAGGGCACGCAGGCCGATGGCGTCCACCTGCAACGGGCGCGTCGGGTCACCGGAGAAGGCGCCGGAGACGAAGCCGTGCCAGCTCGCCACACCCAACCCCTCGGAGCGGGTGAACCGCGTCGGGATGCCGTCGCGAACCTCCACGTAGCCCCAGTCCGCACCGGCCCCCGCGTCGAGGAGCACGCTCACCACGGTCAGGTCGATCATGGCCCGCGCGCGTTCGCTTCCGTCCGCGGCGTCCAGCAGCGCGTCCAGCTCGGCGCGCCGGTCGACACCCCCGGCCTCGAAGTGACGCCACCTGCTGTGGAACGGGATCTGTAGATCCGGGAACCGCTGCCGGGTGACGGACGCGACCTCGTGGGCCGCGCTGTCGAGCGCGTCGTCGTCGACGCTGAACCATCGCGACTGCCCGCAGCGGGCCCGGTCCAACAGCTGGGCGGCACGGGCCCGCACCGCCTGAGTGGTCCGCAGCAGCGCCGCGGCGTCGGCAGGACGTCGAGCGTCCACAGCGGCGTGCGTCTGGCCGGTCATCGATGCAGCTCTCTGCCCTTGGCCTTCTTCAGTTCTGCGGCGTCGGGAACCGCTCCGGGTGTGTAGTAGCCGGCGGCTGTCTTCGCGTCGATCTCGACCCGGGCGTCAGCGGGGACCAGCTCGTCGGGGATCGATACCCGTTCTCCCACTTCGATTCCCGAGCCGGTGATGGCGTCGTACTTCATGTTGCTCATCGACACCAGTCGGTGAATCCGGCGTATCCCCAGCCAGTGCAGGACGTCGGGCATCAGTTCCTGGAAACGCATGTCCTGCACACCGGCCACACATTCGGTGCGCGCGAAGTACTGATCGGCAGTGTCCCCACCCGCCTGCCGTTTCCGGGCGTTGTAGACCAGGAACTTGGTCACCTCGCCCAGTGCGCGGCCCTCCTTGCGCGAATACGCGACCAGCCCCACGCCGCCACGCTGGGCCCCCCGGATGCACTCCTCGATCGCGTGGGTCAGGTACGGCCGGCAGGTGCAGATGTCGGACCCGAACACGTCGGACCCGTTGCATTCGTCGTGGACCCTGGCCGTCAGCTCGACCGTGGGATCGGCCAGTGCGCCGGGGTCACCGAAAATGTAGATCGTCTGCCCGCCGATCGGCGGCAGGAACACCTCAAGGTCCGAGCGCGTGACCAGTTCCGGGTACATGCCTCCGGTCTCTTCGAAAAGCGCTCGGCGCAAATCTGTTTCGCTGCAACCGAACCGTTGGGCCACCCCGGGCAGATGCCAGACGGGCTCGATCGCAGCCTTGGTCACCTGCGCCGCACCGGTTGCCAGCAGCACCCGCCCGTCGGGACTGAGCCGGCCCCTGAGGATGGCGTCGTGCACCTCGGGCAGGACCACCTGCGCCTTGGTCACAGCGATGGTCGGACGGATGTCGATACCGTCGGCGAGCTCGCGGGCGAAGACATCGGCGACCGTCGCCCCCCACGGGTCGAGGCTGACGATCGCCGCCGGGTCAGCCCACTGTGGATGCGGCCCGATGACATCGGTCGGCGCGGTGTCGGTCAGATCGGCGCGGTGCGCACGGGAGAGCTGGCCTGCCGCGACGGCCAATGCCCGGTACACACCGTAGGCGCCGCTGTGGGTTCCGATGACGTTTCGGTGCGCCCGGCTGGTGGTGGTGCCGACGACCGGTCCGCGCTGCGCGGCACCGGGAGCGCCCCAGTGCAGTTCCGGTGCCTCACCTCCGCCGCTGTGCGAGGTCAGCCGGATGTGACCGCCGGTGGACTTGGCGGGTGGTGGCGCGGCATCGGCGGACATCGTCCTCCTCGGCGAACTGCTCGCTCAACAGGAAGCCGCCAGCATAGTCAGTGGACGCCCGCGGCGCCGTCCGCCACGATCAGACCGGCCACCGCTCGCGCCGGTAGGCCGCGTCGAAGAACATCCATTCGTAGCGTGCGGTGGTGACGAAGTGCGCGCGGGCGCTCGCCTCGTCAGCCGCGGTCAGCGCCGGGCCGGTCCGGTCGGCCAGCGTCAGCACCTCGGTGACGGTGGCGGCGAACTCGTCACCGCCGTAGCTGTCGATCCACCGCTGGTAGCGGGGATCGGTGGAACCGCGGCGCAGCAGTTGCGCGCCGACCTCGGCGTAGATCCAGTAGCAAGGCAGGACCGCTGCCAGACCGTCGGCAAAGGTTCCGTCGTAGACAGTCGCGAGCAGATAGCTGTTGTAGGCCTGCGTTGTCGGCGACACCGGGGCAGAGTCGACGGCGTCGACCGACAGGCCGAGCGCGGGCAACAGCTCGCCGTGCAGCGAGAGTTCGACGTCGAAGACCTCAGCGGCATGCCGGGCGAACATCGCGGTGTCGGCCAGCCCCGGTGCCTTGGCGCCCACCACTGCCAACGCCCTGGCATAGGTCCGCAGGTAGTGCACATCCTGCGCGACATACCCCGCGAACGCATCGGGGTCCAGGCTGCCGTCGGTCAGGCCGGTGATGAACGGGTGGGCGAGGATGGCCTCGAAGGTCGGCGCGATGTCGGTCCACAGGCTCGTGGTCCACGACCCGGGTTCGTTGGGTCCGATGCTCGGGGGTGACGTGGGGGACATCATCAAAACCGGAAGTCCTTTCAGCGATGAGTTCTTTGCGGCCGGCCGGTCAACACCGTCAGACGACCGAATCCGATCCGATACCGAACCCGATCCGACCTCGATCCGACATCGACTGACCGTCCGGAGGCTGACTGTAATGACCGAAACCACCGCCATGCCGCCTGTGGTCGACAACGACACCTGGCGGCACGCTCTCGACGAGCTGCGCGCACGAGAGAAGGCGGCCACGCGTGAGCTCGATGCGATAGCCGCGCAGCGCCGCCGCCTGCCGATGGTGGAGCTGCCTGAGTACACCTTGACCGGCGCCGAGGGCCCGGTCCGACTCGCCGACATCTTCGAGGGACGCTCGCAGTTAATCGTCTACAACCACATGTGGTCCGACGGCGCCGAGTGGCAGTGCGGTGGTTGCACCGGGTTCACTTCGCAGTTCACCCGGCTGGAGTTCCTCGACAACTACGACGCGCGGTTCGTCATCGTCACCTCAGGGCCGATCGAAGAGGCACTCGCCTACCGCAGAAAGGTCGGCAACGCGATGGACTGGTATTCGTCCTCGGGGAGCCCGTTCGCCGCAGACGTCGACGCCGCCCCCAACACCGGCTTCGCGGTGAACGTCTTCCTGCGACACGGTGACACGGTGTACCGCACCTGGCACACCAACGGTCGGGGAACCGAGCAGCTCAGCCACGTCTTCCCGCTGCTCGATGTGCTGCCGTGGGGCCGCCAGGAGCAGTGGCAGGACTCGCCGGCGGGGTGGCCCAAGCGACCGACCTACTCGGGTTGGCTGGATTCCCCGGACATCGCGCGCCTCTACGGCGAGTAACCCGAGCGCGCCGGACGGGGTGCCGCTTGGCAGACTGTGGCCATGGCACAGATAACGTTGCGTGGAAATCCGATCAACACCGTTGGTGAGCTGCCCGCAGTCGGGTCCCCGGCGCCGGGCTTCACCCTCACGGGAACCGATCTCGGCACGGTCGGCGCCGATCAGTTCCGCGGCAAGCCCCTGCTGCTCAACATCTTCCCGTCGGTGGACACCCCGGTGTGTGCGGCCAGCGTCCGCAAGTTCAACGAGAGTGCCGCCGCCGGCGGCGTCTCGGTGCTGTGTGTCTCCAAGGACCTGCCGTTCGCACAGAAGCGGTTCTGCGGCGCCGAGGGCATCGAGAACGTGACCACGGCGTCGGCGTTCCGCGACGGCTTCGGCGACGACTTCGGCGTCACCATCGCCGATGGACCGATGGCCGGTCTGTTGGCCCGCGCCGTCGTGGTGGTCGGCGCCGACGGCAACGTCGCCTACACCGAGCTGGTGCCCGAGATCGGGCAGGAACCGGATTACGACACCGCTTTGGCCGCACTCTCGTCCTAGCCGCCGTGACGCGCGCCACACCATAGAGGGCGCTGCGTCGGCATAGGTCACTGTTCGGTTCCGGTACCGCATCTGGTTGGTTCACTGTCCTGCGACGACGTCAAATCGCCACGTCACGTGGTGTAGAAGTGGTCATAGTGACTGTTGTGAATTGAAATCAGCGCCGATGTGGTGCTGCACGGGAAAGCGGTGAAAGTGCAATGCGACGCGTCTTCGTCTTCGTGATCGGTCTCGCCCTGGTGCTGGCGACACCGGGCCTCGCGTCGGCGCAGCCCGCGCGTTCGGCGACCAACCAGAAAGCAGTCGACGTCGTGATCGCGCGGGCGCTGTCGCAGCGCGGGGTGCCGTTCGCCTACGGCGGTGGCGGCGCCTCCGGCCCGAGCAAGGGCACCGTCGCTCTCCCCGAACCCGCGGCTGCGGGCCCGGACGAGGCCGAGATCGATGCCCAGTCCCTGGACTTGGCGCCGGGCCTGAATCTGCCCGGCGTCACCCCGAACGTCGCCGTACCCGCCCCGGCCCCGGCGCCGCGCATCGAGGTGGTGGGCTTCGACGCCTCAGGCCTGATGGTGTACGCCTACGCCGGTGTCGGGGTGAAACTTCCGCGTTCGTCGGGCGAGATGTACAAAGTGGGACAGAAGGTGGCGCCGGCACAGGCGTTGCCCGGCGACTTGATCTTCTACGGCCCCGAGGGAACGCAGAGTGTCGCGCTGTTCACCGGCAACGGACAGATGGTCGAGACCACCGATACCGGTGTCGCGGTGTCTCCGGTGCGTACCAATGGCATGACCCCGTATCTGGTACGCATCATCGCCTGAAGCGTTCAATGGCCGGACGACACCGGGGCCACCCCTGTGTAGCAAACAGATTGCCGACGGGTTAACGGCACCGGATCCGGGGGGTGGACCTTTCGCTGGCGACGGGAACACCGGGCCGCTGGACGACAGCGTGGCCACCCCGCCCATCCCAGCGCGCGGGTGCACCGCCTCGCCATCGCGGACGCCTGGCCGTTGCGGCGACCAACGCCGAGTTCTGTTTTCAAATTGTGGGGTTGACGGGTGTCGTTTAACCTCGTCTGGTCGGATCGGTCACCGTCCGGAATCCTCGGAACACCCCACACGAAGGACCCCACGTGCGCGGAATCCTCGCCGCAGCCGGCGCCGTATCAGTTGCTGTAATGAGCATCACACCGGTTCCGTCGTACACCTTGTCAGCAAACGTGTTGACAGTCACCGGTTACACCGCGGGCGGACTGCTCGAATGGGACATGAGCCAGATCTTCTTAGGAAGTTACTGCGACTCCGCGTCGGGCAACACGTGCTCCCCGGTCGAATACCTGTCCGGGTGGCCGGGGGAGATCGCCGAACCCAACGGTCTACGGGCGCTGCGGTCCGCCATCGCGGCCAGTGCCGCACCGACCACGGTGGTCGCCTTCTCGCAGGGCGCGACGATAGCGACGTACTGGCTCCGGGAGCAGGTCGACACCGTCGATGCTGTTGCACCCCAGAACCTCTCGTTTGTTCTCGCGGCCAATCCGTTGCGCAGGTACGGTGGCGTGCGTGCCGCCTCGGGCATGGACTCCGCGACGCCGGACACCGACTATCCCGTCACCGACATCGCGATCGAGTACGACGGGGTGGCCGATTTTCCCGACAACCCTTTCAATCTCCTCGCGGTCGCCAACGCCGTCGCCGGGTTTCAGTATGTGCACATCTTCGGCTACGCCGACGTGGACCTCGAGCACGACGAGAAACTCGTCTGGCGTGACGGCAACACCACCTACGTGTTGATCCGGCGGGAGAACATCCCGCTGCTCGAACCGTTGCGCCGCCTCGGATTCGACGAGCTGGCCGACCAACTCAACGGACCGCTCAAGGAGATCATCGACAGCGCCTACGACCGCGACTATCCCGGCCTGATCGATACCACTGCCCGGGCGACTCCGGATGACACTTGGGGCCGGACCGGTGATACCGCAGACGACAGCCAACGGGAGCCCGCGGGGCTGCGCGACACGTCCACCACGACGGCCGCGGAGGGGCTCGGCGCACCGGAGACCACAGCGGCCGCCGAGGACGAGGCGGTGACAGTCGATCCCGGTGCGACCGACGCCGGAATCGACCTGGGGCAGAGCGACGACAAGCCGAACGCCGACGCCGCGGAGGCGCCGGATGACACACGCACCGACGCAGACGGCGCGGACCACCCAGACGGCGCGGACGAGGCGGACGACGCGGACCACGCAGACGACGCGGACCACGCAGACGACGCGGACGAGGCGGACGACCGAGGCGAGGCGACCCAGTCGGACCCCGATGAGGACAAGCAGCGTGAACCCGCCACCGCCACCGACCGCGCCGGATCCGATCACGGGACCGACTCCGATGGCGATCCGGAAACCAACAGCGACTCCAAGAGTTCGTCCGAGTAGTTTCCAGCCATCGACATGCGTTGCCGCGCAGGGTGATTGACCATCTTGTCGCGGCGCTGCCTACACTTACGGCATGCACCGCGACCGGGGCCGGGAGGTCGAGATCCACGAGGGTCTGCTGCAGATCGAGGACTGCCTCGACGCGGACGGCGGGATCGTCCTGCCTCCGGGCGTGACGTTGATCTCTTTGATCGAACGCAACATCGCCAACGTCGGTGAGGCCATCGCCTACCGATATCTGGACTTCTCCGGCGGCGCCGACGGCCACCCCGTCGAGATGACCTGGAACCGCCTCGGTGTCCGGATGCAGGCGATCGGGACGCACCTGCAGCGGGTGACCAGCCGCGGTGACCGGGTGGCCATCCTGGCGCCCCAGGGCCTGGAGTACGTCACGGGATTCTTCGGCGCGGTCAAAGCGGGCACCGTCGCGGTACCGCTGTTCGCGCCGGAGCTGCCCGGTCACGCTGAACGCCTGGACGTCGCGCTGCGCGATGCCCGGCCGACCGCGGTACTGACCACCTCGGCGGCACGCGGTCCGGTCGAGGAGTTCCTGTCCGCGATGACGACGATCGAGCGGCCGGCGGTCATCAGCGTCGACGAGATCGCCGATGCCGCGGCCACCGACTTCGCCGCGGTCGACATCGATGTCGATGACGTCTCCCACCTGCAGTACACCGGCGGCGCGACCCGCCCGCCGGTCGGCGTCGAGATCACCCACCGCGCCGTCGGCACCAATCTGCTGCAGATGATCCTGTCCATCGATCTTCTCGACCGGAACACCCACGGTGTCAGCTGGTTACCGCTGTATCACGACATGGGGTTGTCGATGATCGGCTTTCCCGCGGTGTACGGCGGTCATTCCACGCTGATGTCGCCGACGGCGTTCGTCCGCAGACCGCTGCGGTGGATCGAGGCACTGTCGGCCGGTTCACGAACCGGCCGGGTGGTCACCGCCGCACCCAATTTCGCCTACGAGTGGGCCGCACAGCGGGGAGTCCCGCCTGCGGACTCCGACATCGACCTGCGCAATGTGGTGATGATCATCGGCTCCGAACCCGTGAGCATCGGTGCGATGCGCGCGTTCGATGCCGCGTTCGCGCCGTTCGGCCTGCCCGGCACCGCCTTCAAGCCGTCCTACGGTCTGGCCGAGGCCACGCTGTTCGTATCGACCATCCGGCCCGCTGCCGAGGCGCACGTGCTCCACCTCGACCGACGGGAGCTTTCCGAGGGCCGCGCGGTGCCGGTGACGGCGGATCATCCGCAGGCGGTCCCGCACGTCTCGTGCGGTCAGGTCGCCCGCAGCCAGTGGTGCGTGATCGTCGACGACAACGGCGACGAGTCGCCCGACGGTTGCGTCGGAGAGATCTGGCTGCAAGGCGACAACATCGGCCGCGGGTATTGGAACCAGCCCGCGCTGTCCAGGCACGCCTTCGGAGCCAGGATGGGCCGCACGCTCGCGGCAGGAAGCCACGCGCTGGGCGCCGCAACGGACCGAAGCTGGCTGCGCACCGGCGATCTCGGGTTCTATCTGGATGGCGAGCTGTATGTCACCGGCCGTATCGCCGACCAGTTGTCGATCGACGGGCGCAGTCTCTATCCGCAGGATGTCGAAGCCACCGTGGCCGACGCCTCGACGATCGTACGGCGCGGATATGTCGCCGCCTTCACCACCGACGGCCAGACCGTGGTCGTTGCCGAACGCGCGGCAGGAACCGCCCGAGTCGATCCGGCGCCCGCCGCTGCGGCGATCACGGCGGCGGTGCGTGAGCGGCACGGGATAACCGTCGCCGACGTCCGTGTCGTTCCCGCCGGTGCGATTCCGCGGACGACCAGCGGTAAACTCGCGCGACGCGCATGCCGCGAGGAGTACCTCGGCGGCGCCTTCGACTGACCTGCTTCAGACCTGGGGGAGCGCCCCGGCAACGGTGAACATCAGTACCAAGCCGGGGAGCAGGTTGGTGACCTGATGCGCAACGATGCTGGCGGTGAGGTTGGCGGTGTAGAGCCGGGCGAGCCCGATGGGGATCGCCACGACCAGTAGCAGCGGCGTCCGACTCCACTCCAGGTGGGCCACGGAGAACACCACGGTGCTGACCGCGAACGCCGCCCACCGTCCCCAGCGCTGCTCCAGGGCGCCCCACAGCAGGCCGCGGTAGACGACCTCCTCGAAGATCGGTGCCAGAATGGCGATCAGCACAAATACCGCGATCGCCCAGGCCCAGCCCGCGCGGACCCCGCCGAACACCTCACCGGCCGCCGAGTTGGCGTCCGCGCCGACGATCTGAAGCCACAGCAGTGCCGCGGGGATGGTGACGAACAGACCGACGACACCGAAGAGCAGTCCGGTGGCCGCCGCCCGCCAGGACCACTGCAGGCACAGGTCGACGCGCGGCCCGTTGCCGCGGATGCGGGTGATCACGATCGCCAGCACGGCTGCGCATGCGCTCGGCACACCGACGGCCACCAGGATCGTCGACACATGCGTCGTCCCCGAACCGCCGAGAGCGAAGGCCAGCAGCACAGAGATTGCCAGGTAGACCGCCTGAACGAGGACGAAGGCGCCCAGGCCCCAGCGATGGCGGGGGGAGGTCTGCTGTGCGACAACCACAGCCAAACGCTAGTTGACCGCTCAGGTGATGGTCATGAACGGGCTGAGCACGTCGCGCACGAACTGGGTGACGTTGATCGATGGATTCGCGTCGGGGAAGCTGACCGTTGCCAGCACATTGCCGCCCGCGTCGGCGAAGTTTCCGTCGGCGCGGTCCTGGTGCGAGGACGATGTCACCAGGATGATGCCCGAGGTGCCTGCCTTTTTCGCCAGCGGCACGGAGAACGCCGCGTTCTGCACCGTGCTGTTGGCCCTGTCCTCGACGATGATCCGTTCTTCGGGAATGCCGTAGAGCCGCAGCATCTTGCGCATCTGCCCGGCTTCGGTGTTGCCGTTGCGGGGATTACCGCCGGTCACGATGATGGGCGACTGCGGGAACATGTGCCCCACAGCCATGCCCGCCAGGACGCGCGTGTGCAGGATCGTGCGCATCGTGCCGTTGGGTTTGAGTCCGTAACCCAGGATGACGATGGCCGGCTTGGAGAAGTCCTTGACCACGAAAGGCGGAGCCGCGGCGGCGGTGCCCGCGGCGGGGGTGCCGCCGAGCAGGGCGACCGCCAGCACCAGGGCGCCGATCACGGCGCTCAATCGGGCCGCCGGAACTCCGAGCGCCTGCATAGGTCGTTGAGTCATCATCGGGTTCATCGCCGGGGCGGGCGAAGTCATTACGGTGCGGTCTCGAATCGCCAACGATGCATGCTCACCCGCGGTCGGTGTTCGCATGTTCTGCTGTCTCGTGGTCTGGTGGAAGGTGATGGCATCCCAACGCTTTCCGTCTCGTCGCGTGGCCCTGTTCGCCGCGGTCGCGCTCACCTGGGTACCGCTGACGATCGCGGCGGCCCCGGCCGCCTCCGGCGCGCCTCCATCCGACGATCGTGGCTACATCGACTCGACGGCCCGCTGCGCCGCTCCCGCGACCATGGTGGTGTTCGGCAGCACTGCCGGCTCGCGGGTCGCGATCTGCCGGGACTCGGACGGCGACTACGAGTATCGCGGCGTGCGGGTCCGTGACGGGGCCAGGCTCATCGTGTCCGCGACACGCTCGTCCGACGGCTCGTTCACCGCCGACAACGACGGAATCGAGTACCGGGTGACATCGGCCGCGCTGGTGATCAGCGCAGGGCAGCGCGTGCTGCGCGAGGAACCGATGCTGGACTTCCACCGCGGGGCCTCGTCGAGCACCTCAAGCCCGGCGCCGGCCTCTCCGACTCCGTCCACGCCGAGCCCGACACCGACCACCAGTCCCACCCCGTTGCCGCCGCCGCTGCCCGCCGAGGTGGGAGGTGAGGCGAGCGAGGGGGGCTGATCCTCGCTCGACCTCGCCGATGACGTGCCGGATGCTCTGCCGCCCGGCTCACAGGTACGGGTCGGCCCAGGCGCTGATGATGCGCGCCGCGCGCGCCGCCTGGTTCTTTCCCGTCAGCAGATGGTCGGCACCTTCGAGGGAGACGAAGCTGCGCGGATGGCGCGCGGTGCGGAAGATGTCACTCGCGTTCTCGATGCCGACCGTGTTGTCGGTGGGCGAGTGCATCACCAGCAGTGCGCGACGCAGCGTCGTGATCCGTTCCCGAAGGTCGGCGGCCCGGACATCTTCGATGAAGTGCCGCCTCAGGGTGAGGGCCTTTCCGCCGATCAGGAACGGCGCCTCACCGTCGGCTTCGATGCAGGTCACCAGCGCGTCGTAGTTGTGTTCGACGTGAGCGGGCTGGAACGGGGCCCCGATGCTGGCCAGTGCGGCCACCGAGGGACAGTCGTGTGCCGCCGCGATCACCGCGGCCCCACCGAAGGAATGGCCGACCAGAAGTCGAACCTGGCGGTCGGTGCCGTTCATGAACTCCACGGCGCGGACGGTGTCGGCGACCTTGTGGGAGAACGACCCGTCGCCCCAGTCGCCGTCGGAGTCGCCGAGTCCGAGATTGTCGAATCTGAGCATGCCGATCCCCTCGCCGGCAAGGTGTTTGCAGATCCTGCTCGCCGCCGGGCTGTCCTTGCCGAGGGTGAATCCGTGGGCGAAGACCCCCCACCCGCGAACGGGCTCTTCGGGTATGTCGATGAGTCCGGCGAGTTCGGGTCCGCTACTGCTGGGGAACCTGACGCGTTCTGCCACCGGCCCATCCTGTCACCCGGGACCCTGAACCGGCGGGCACAAAGAGGGCCCCGGCGGCGTTCCGGTGATCCGGGTGATCCGGGTGATCCAGCGAGGGTGTCGATCGAGCGAAGGGCGAGGATGAAAATTCGATTCGGAGTGAGTCTGGGCGCCGGCGTGGCGCCTGGGCAATTGGGCGATATCGTCGACCGGCTGGAGGCAGACTCCGTCGATTCGCTGTGGTTTTCCGAACTGGTGTACTCGCCCGCGGTGGAGCCGTTCGTCGGTATGGCATACGCATTGGCCAGGACCACGCAGTTGAAGGTGGGCACGTCGGTGGCGGTGCTGCCCGGCAGACATCCGGTGCTGGTGGCCAAGCAACTGGCCTCGTTGGCCGCGCTGGCACCGAAACGAGTCCTTCCGGTGTTCGGCCTGCGTTCGGCGCTGCCGGCCGAACGGGACGCCTTCGTAGTACCCGAGGGCCGGCGCGCTGCCGTATTCGATGAGTCGTTGCGCCTGTTACGGGTCGCGCTCGAACAGGAGGGAGGCAGTTTCAGCGGCGAACATTTTGCGGTTCGACAGGTGAATGTGCAGCCCAAACCGACGTCGCGCGTGGATATCTGGCTCGGTGGGTCATCTCAGTCCGGCTATCGGCGCATCGGCGAACTCGCCGACGGCTGGCTCGGCAGCTTCGTGACCCCGGCAGAGGCCGGGGCGGCCCGGTCGGCGATCGCCGAAGCTGCCGACCGCGCCGGCAGGGTGGTTCCCGAGGATCACTTCGGGATCAATCTGGCGGTTGGCGAGGGCACACTCCCCCAACCGGTTATTGCCGCGATCCGCAGGCGACGTCCCGACCTCGATCCCGCCGATGTGGTGGCCTCGGACTGGTCGCGGCTGCACCGTCAGATAGACGAGTACACCGGCGCCGGCCTGACGAAGTTTGTGATCAGACCGGCGGGTGAGGCCGACATGACCGCCTTCATCGATACTTTTGTCAAAGAGCTTCTGCCGCGCCAGAATTGACGATGAGGCAAGTAGGTGTCGGCGATGGCAGGATTGCGGCCATGACGGGTATGCAGCGCGCGACACCACCGATGGCCAGTGACGAACGCACGATGTTGGAATCCTGGCTGGACTTCCAGCGCCAGACCTTGCTGCTCAAATGCGACGGATTGGACGAGGCCGCAGTGCGTTTCGCGGCGGTACCGCCGTCTGCGTTGACGCTGCAGGGTCTTGTTCAGCATCTTGCCGAAGTCGAACGGAACTGGTTCCGCCGCATCGTGGGCCGCCAGGTCGCTGCGCCCATCTTCGACCCGGCCACCGACACCGACACCGACACCGACGGCCACGATGGCGGTTTCGAGGTCACCGATGACATTCCGTTCGACAAGGCGGTATCCATCTGGCAGGCCGAGGTCGACGCCGCCCGCACGGTCTGCCGCACCTGCGATCTGCACGAGACCAGACCGTTCGTGGGATCCGAGGTGTCGGTGCGGTGGATCTACATTCACATGATCGGGGAGTACGCCCGCCACAACGGACATGCCGACCTGATCCGCGAGCGAATCGACGGCGTGACGGGTGTTTGATGCCACACTGACGTCATGGCCGCAGACCGCGCAGCCCTGGTAGCCGGCGGCATCCGCCTGGCGTCGGGGGTTTCATTTCTCGTCGACCCCCTCCGTGCCAACAAGTGGTGGGGCGATCCCGACGAGCCGCCACCCTCCGCCCGTCTGCTGCTGCGGTCCATGGGGTACCGCGACGCGCTGATCGGGGGGATGCTGCTGGCCACCGCACTGCGCGGGCAGGACACCCGATGGTGGTTTCTGGCCTCCGGCGGCGCGGACGCCTCGGATCTGCTGGGCGGAATGAGTGTGCACGATCAGATGAGACGGTCGCAGAAGCTGATCGGACTCGGCGGTGCCGTCGTCGGGATCGGCGTCGGGCTGTGGGGTGCGGTCCGGTCGCCCCGCTCGTCCTCCGGACCCACCGGGTAACACGGTCTCGGCGCCTCAGCGGCGCCGAGCCACCAACCAGGCTTCCCCGTCGCGCTCGCCGTGGTCGACGATCTGCAGCGCTGCGAAGGCTGCGGCCAGCTCACCGCGTGCGGCACGGAATGGTCCGGGTGCGGCTCCGACTTCGCTGAGCACGCAGATCGCCAGCACGCCACCGGCGGTGAGCCGGTCGACGACCGCGTAATCGAGTCGGGCGTCGCGGAACTTGTGGCACAGCACCACGTCCACCGGTCGGCCGGAAGGCAGTCCGGCGTCGAGATCGTGGACGTCGAACCGGCAGCGCCGGATCTGCCCGCAGCGCCGCGCGAGGTCCCTCGCCTGCTGGATCGCCACCGGCGACGCGTCGCAGCCCCGCACGTTCAGTCCGCGCTGGGCCAGCCAGACGCTCCCCGCGCCGGCGCCGCACGCGAGGTCGAGCGCGTGGCCGGCGGTCGGGAAGACGTCGGCACAGTGCTGCAGGCGTGGCGGCAATGCTGCGGCCTCGACTGGCAGCGGCCCGCGTTCGGCGTAGCGCCGGTCCCAGCGGTCCCGGTCGTCGCGGGTCACGGGCGTGCCCGGATGCGGATCGGGCCGCGCCAATCCACGTCCGGATCGACTACCGTCCCGCGCTGGGTGATCTCGACTTCACCGGAGCGCGCCAGCTCGCGCGCAATCTCACGCGCATCGTCCATGAGGTGTCGCCACTCGGTGCCGCCGACCACCCGGGCGGCGTCCGACGGGCAGGTGCTGCTGGCGGGGCCCCGGTGCGTGGCGAACGCCCGTATGGCTGCACCGAGCCGCTGTCTGGTCGGCCCCTCGCCGAGGGCGGTGCGCGCCTGGGCGGCCCCCGCACCACCGCCCTCGGCGATCCGGTCGAGCTCTGCGCGCCGTTGCTCGGACATCCGCTCAGTGTGCCCTAGACCACAGCCGTAGCGGCTGAACAGGACGGATCGGTAAGCCCGCGAAATTTCGAACGGCCGATGCGTTTACCACGCACGGTATGCGGATAGTTGACAGCTGTTCCCAAACGAATGCGGGTCGCCACCCGGGATTGGAGTTCTCACGATGAAGTTGAACCACGTTCTCGCAAGTGCAGCCGTTTTGGGCGGGCTCACGGCCGGCGCGATGGGAGTCGCCGCGACCGCTGGAGCCCAGCCTGGCTGGACCCCGCCGCCCGCGCCGCCGGCCGGGCCCAATGAGGGCACGCCGCCGGCCTGGGCCCCGCCGAAGCCGGTCGATCCGTTGTGGGCAGCCGGTCAGCCGCAGGTCTGGGACGAAGGTTGGCAGCACTGGGGCGTCTGGCTGAACGGCGTGTTCGTCCCCACCTACTGACCCCCTGATTGCCGAGCGGTCGCCCTGACAACAGAGGCACCTGACAACAGAGGCACTTGACAACAGAGGCAGCAGACGCCAACGGCCGCCGCGGACATCGAAGTCCGCGGCGGCCGTCGGCGTCACCGCCCGCTCGAGCTCAGGCGCCCAGCACCCGCTGGATGTCGGGCTTCATCGCGTTGAGCTGGGAACCCCAGTAGCCCCAACCGTGGGTGCCGTTGGCCGGGAAGTTGAACACCCCGTTGCTTCCGCCGGCCGCCTGGTATTGGCGCTGGAAGTTCTTGTTGCTGTCCAAGGTGATGGCCTCGAGAACCTGTCCGGGGACGTCGCCTCCACCGCCGAGTTCACCTGGCCGACCGGTTCCGCAGTACACCCAGATGCGTGTGCCGTTGGCGACCAGACGGCCCACGTTGACCGTCGGATCGTTGCGCTGCCATGTCGGGCCGCCGCCGAGTCCCCACATCGCCGTGGAGCTGAAACCACCGGCGTCGCGCATCGCGATGCTGACCAGCAACGGCCAGACACCCTGCGAGAGGTTCAGGTAGCCCGACAAGGAGCCCGCGTAGCTGAATTGACCGGGGTGGTAGGCCGCCAGGATCAGCGCCGCACTGCCTGACATCGACAGCCCGACGACGGCGTTGCCGCTGGGGGAGATGCCTTTGTTGGCGGCGAGGTAGGCGGGCAGCTCGGAGGTCAGGAAGGTCTCCCACTGGTAGTTGTAGGTGCTGCCGTTACCGACCGCCGGACCCTGCCAGTTGGTGTAGAAGCTCGACATTCCGCCGACCGGCATCACCACCGACAGACCCGACTCGAAGAACGTTTCGAAGGCTGCCGTTTCGATGTCCCAACCACTGTTGTCATCGCGGGCGCGTAGGCCGTCGAGGAGGTACACCGCCCGCGGACCGCCGCCCTGGAACTTGACGGGGATGTCACGGCCCATCGCCGCCGACGGCACCATCAAGGTCTCCACCGGAAGTCCTGGCCGCGAGTACGCCGCTGCCGTCGCCGACCCGCCGGCCACCGCGATGAGGCCTGACAAGACAAGTGTGACCACAGCGCTGACCGACAGCCGTCGGGTCGCGCTCCGTATCGATTGCATTCTTTACCGCCGTCCTCTCGGCGCGCCCACCGGACGCGCGTGCCTGGATACGCACGGGAACGGAAGCCGTTGCTTCGCATCCGCCGCCGTGCCGCACCCGTTACTTCGTCATGTGACGATTCGTCGTTACCTGTGGCGGTCTCCGGCCTACCCGGCGCAGGCACTAGCCTCGACGGGGTGAGCCGTCATCGTCCCCGGGTGCTGATCATCGGAGGCGGATTCGGCGGAATGTTCTGCGCCCGCAGACTCGCCGCAGCAGACGTGGACGTAACGCTGCTGGACCGGTCGGCCGGCCACCTGTTCCAGCCGTTGCTGTATCAGTGCGCGACGGGAACGTTGAGCATCGCCCACATCAGTCGCCCGTTGCGCGAGGAGTTCGCCCGCCACCGCAACATCACCACACTGCTCGGCGAGGCGGTCGAACTCGATCCGGAAGCCCGGACGCTGACGGCGCTGCGGCCCGACGCGACGACGTTCACCCTGGACTACGACGTCCTGGTCGTCGCCGCTGGGATGCAGCAGTCGTACTTCGGGAAGCCGCACTTCGCGCAGTGGGCCCCGGGGATGAAGACCCTCGACGATGCGCTGAGCATTCGACAGCGGGTGTTCACGGCGTTCGAGATCGCCGAGACCGTGCCTGCCGGACCCGAGCGGGACGGTTGGCTCACATTCGCGGTGGCCGGAGGCGGCCCGACGGGGGTGGAGCTGGCCGGTCAGATCCGCGAGATGGCGACCCGCACGCTGGCCAACGAGTTCCACAGCATCGAACCGCAGGACGCCCGGGTGCTGCTCTTCGACGGGGGGGACCGCGTTCTCAAGAGCTTCGCGCCGGGCCTGTCCGAGAAGGCGACGCAAACGCTGCAGAAACTCGGCGTCGAGATCCACCTCGGAGTTCATGTCACCGAGGTGGACCGGGAGGGGGTGACCGTCACACCGAAGGCCGGCGGTGCACCGCAGCAGTACCCGGCACGCACCGCGTTGTGGACCGCCGGCGTCGAGGCGGTGCCGTTCGCCAGGCATCTGGCCGAGGTCCTCGGAACCCGAACCGACCACGCGGGACGGCTGGTGGTCGAACCCGATCTGTCCGTGCCGGGCCATCCGGAGGTTTTCGTCATCGGTGACCTCGTCGGCCGTGCCGATCTGCCCGGCGTCGCCGAGAACGCCATGCAGGGCGGTCTGCATGCTGCACGTTGTATCCGCCGCGACCTTGCCGGACGTCGCCGCCGCGACTACCGGTACCGGGATCTGGGCGCTGCGGCCTACATAAGCCGCGGCAACGCGCTGCTGCAGGTCGGACCGGTCCGGCTCGCCGGGTTCTCGGGGTGGCTGGCGTGGGGACTGCTCCACATCGCGTTCCTGACCGGTGTGCGCAACCGCGTCAGCACCGTGACGACGTGGCTGGCCACCATCGCCCGTGCCAGCCGCTACCACCGGACGTTCATGCTCGGAAGTGTCAGCGCTCCCGAACAGCGCTACACCTGGTCGAGTTGCGACCAGCCGCCCATCTAGCACGTGTGTCGACCAAACCGACGTCGGTCATGCCGTTCCTCGTGTTCGCGACGGCCGGTTTTCGCGCCGCCGAGGATTCTGCTCAACCCTGCTGGCGGGCGCGCCACTTGTCCAGCATCCGACGGTCCCGTTTGGTCGGACGGCCGGCGCCGCGATCGCGGACCGCGACCGGGATGGACACGGCCGGCGTCGGTGGTGTGCGGTCCAGGTAGCAGGTGACCGCGTCGGCGGCCCCGACACGTTTGGCGATGATCCGGGCCACCTGGACGACGCGGGTGGTCTCACCGATGCGGGCCCGCACCTCGTCGCCGGGAGACACCAACGTCGACGGTTTGGCAGCACGGCCGTTGACCCGGACCTGACCACCACGGCACGCCGACGCGGCGTCCGGTCGGGTCTTTGTCAGGCGCACCGCCCACAGCCAGCGGTCGACCCGGGTCGATTCCATGCCACCATCATCGGCGATCCCCGGTCGCTCGTCACACCCGGTTTCCCGACCCTGCTCGGCCCCGACCGGGCCGGCCTTTTCAGCCCACTTCGACCGGGACGGCCATCTCCCGGCCGCCGGCACGCGCGGCGCCGGCGCCGGCGGCGACCACCGCGATGATGCCCAGGATGCCGACCGGTCCGGGATCCTGGCCGAGGAACAGAAATCCGATCAACAACGCAAAAGCCGGTTCCAGGCTCATCAGGATGCCGAATGCGGCGGTGGTCAACCGGCGCAGAGCCAACAGTTCCAGCACGTAGGGCACCACAGGCAGCAGCAACGCCATGCCCAATCCGATCAACAGCAGCTGCGGGGTGATCTTCGAGAACGCGGCACTGTCGACGAAGAACGTCGAGACCACGCCGGCGATCGGCATCGACACCGCAAGCCCGTTCACCCCGGCGACCTGATCTCCGACACGCTGGGTGAGCAGAATGTAGGCCGCCCAACACACGCCCGCGGCAACCGCGAGCAGCGCGCCTTTCGGATCGATGCCGCCGGTGAACGGCTCGCTCAGCAAGACCACGCCGACGCCGGCAAGTCCCGGCCAGAGCAGCCGGTTACGGCCGCGGCCATGCGTCACCGCCAAGGCCAACGGACCCAGAAACTCCAGTGCCGTGGCAGTGCCCAGCGCCAGCCGATCCAGCGACGCCATGAAGAACAGCGTGATCGCTGCCGTCACGCAGCCCAAGACAACGCACATCCCGAAGGTGTGCCAGGTGAACGCCGAGGGGCGGGGCCGGACCGCCACCAGCAGCAGCACACCTGCCAGCGAGAGCCGCAGCCAGGCCGTGCCATCGGACCCGATCCGGTCGATCAGCCCGACGGCGACGACCATGCCCAACTGGATGGAAACCTGCGCGGTGATGGCCATCATGACGCCCGGGCGGGCGAGAGCTGCACTCACCTCAGCATTTGACGGGATCGGTACCCGCGCTGTCTGCTCCTGTGGCGAAGCGCCACGGCCCGGCCGGCCGAGTCACACCGCAGGCGCGGCCCTCCCCGGGGCAGCCCCGCCGGGGTGTCAGCCGGTGACGTCGAGGACCTTGATGGCGAAGACGAGCGAATCACCCGGAAGGATGCCCGCGGCGGGCTGCCCGTTGGGGTACCCGTCGGCCGACGTCATCGCCACCGCGACGGTGGATCCGACATTCTGGCCGGCGATGGCCTTCTGGAATCCCGGCACCACGCCGTCGAGCGGGAACTCCACCGGCGCACCCCGCTGGTAGCTGCTGTCGAACACGGTGCCATCCCGCCCGTTGACCCCCATGTAGCAGACGGACACCGTGGCCGTGTCCGTGACGACCGGACCGGCGCCCGGCTGCAGGGTCTGCACCTGCGTCTCGGTCACGCTGAACGGCGGCGCGACGCTGACCAGCGGTGCTGTGGTGTCGGTGGATCCCGTCACCGCGACACTGCCGGTGGCGCCGGGCAGTGTCCACTCAGGCGTGCCGCCGCTGTCGGGAAGGGCCGTCGGGCACCCCGGCGTCTGGGCGACAGACGACGGAAGCACAGATGAGCTGCAGGCCGTCAATGCCATGACGGCGGCCGCGGCGAGAACGACGGAGGATCGCAGGCGCAGGGAGTTCACCGTCGCCACGCTACCGTCACCGCATCCCGTCCTCACCATACGTGCAGCGGGGGGCCTTGCGGCAAGCCCCCGAGGGTGCCGCACAATCTTTCGGCCGCCCCGACCGGAGACGCGGTCGGGGATACCGAAGGGGGAGAAATATGAGTGTTCCGAAGCCTTGTGAAGTGCACGTCTCCGGTGCGCTGCTGCACGGCACCAAGGCTGATCTCGCGGTGGGCGATCTGCTGCTACCAGGTCGACCGATGAACTACGACGAGAAGCGCATCGCCAACCACGTGTACGTGACCCGTACCCTCGACGCCGCGGTATGGGGGGCCGAGTTGGCCTCAGGCGACGCGCCGGGTCGCGTCTACCTGGTCGAGGCGTTGGGTCCGCTCGAGGACGACCCCAACGTGACCGACACGAAGTACCCCGGGAATCCGACCCGCTCCTACCGCACCCGCGAACCGGTACGGATCATCGGGGAAGTCGTCGACTGGGTGGGGCACACGCCCGAGCAACTGAGCGCCATGCGGAACGCGATAGCCCGCTTGGCGCAGCGCGGACTCGATGTCATCTACGACTGAGGATCTGTCATCGGAGATCGGTCCGGAGCCGAATGTCGCTGCGCGCCTGCCATTTCGCGCACAGTCAAGGCAGCCGCCCCGGACCATCGCAGGTCGGAGGTCAGAAACCGAGATGAATGTGATCCTGATGCACGCGATCGCTGAACCCGCCGCGGACGCCGACCGAATACGGGGTGCCGATCTCTCGGGCACCCGAGGCCGCGCCGACCCGCGCCAGTTCCTGCCACGGGCACCGATCCCCGTCGATCACCGGGATGTCGTCGAGCGCCCAGATGTCCACCGCGCGGCCTCCGGTGTGATTGGACACCCGATTGGTGTTCCATACATTCGGCGGATGACCACCGGTGAGTACCAGGACGTGCACCTGCCAGCGGTCGGCCGCCGCGAGCAGCGACTCGGCGACCGCATCGCTGATGGTGCCGCCGCGCAGATCCGCTCGTGCCGCATCGGGCAACACGATGCGGTCGTCGGCGAGGACTGCCAGCACCGACGCCGACAGGGCCGACGCCGGAACCGGGTCGACCGCGGGGATGACCTCGATGACGCGCCAGGCACCACGGTCGGCGACCAGTCGTACATCGAGGGTCAGCGTGCGCCGGGCGACGGGTGCACCCGGCGCGGTCACCGTGCTCTGCTCGGCCACCAGCATCACGCACGCATTGCGGCCGGTGACCAGGCCGCCGTACTGCGGATACACCACCTCGACAGTGGAGGCGCCGGAAGGCGGCAGCAACGGCGCGAGGGCACTGGCCGCGGACGGGTCGTGGCCGGCCTGTTGTAGGCGCTGTCCGGGGCTGGTCCGGGCGGACGCGGTGCCGACGGTCAGCGCAGTGCTGACGTAGGCCACCGCCGCAGCCTTACAGGCCGGTTCGACTTCCCCCGTCCGCAGCACGTAGGGCGGCGGATCGGCGAGCAGAGGGGCCGGCTCGGGCGGACGCACCGACTCCGGCGCCGGCGGCGGCACGGCGGTTCCGCTGACCGCCGGTGACGGTCGGGCACCGCAGGCGGCCAGGAGACAGCCGGCCCCGGCGATCAGGGCTGTTCGCCGATTCAGAAAGCGCGCAGAAGTCATGGGTCATCCAGTGGGCGGTCGGTCCTGCAAGTGTGGTCAGCGGTTGGCGTCGAGTCGGGCCAACCAGTCCAGACCGGGATAGAAGACGTAGTCATGGCCCCCGTCGAACAGCGCGAGGGTGACCGGGCCGGATGTGCGTGCCCACAGCACTTCCGGCTCGGCGTCGGTGAAGAAGGTGTCGACCTCGGAGTGCGCGGCTTCCTCGGGAAGGCGCGCGGACCGTGCCGCCTCGACTGCTTCCGGAGGCAGCCGATCAGCCTCGGCGGCCAGCGCGTTGAACGACTGCAGGGCGTGGGAGGCCGGGACGATGTCGTCATCGATCCCGGCGCCGATATACACCGGGATTCCGGCATCGGCGGCTTCTCCGAGGACCGACGACGGACTACGGGCGGCGCAGGACTCTGCCGCGGGGCCGGCGACGGTCGGGTCGCCCCCGCAGGATGCCTCGATCTCGCCCGCATAGGCCCGGTCGGGTTGCTCGTCGCGGTTGTAGGCGTACCACTGCGCCAGGTCATGGATCGGCACCCAGGACACCGCGCCGGCGAACCGGTCCCCGTAATGCCCGGCCAGCAGCAGCGACATCATCCCACCGCCGGAGAAACCCATCACATAGACCCGGTCGGGGTCGACCCCGGCGGTCTCGATCGCGTAGTCGACCGCGTCGACGACGTCGCGGACGGCGAGCTCAGAGCCGGTCGCGTCCGGGTTGTCGTTGCGGCCGCGGAAGTCCGGATGCAAGAAGCCCCAGCCGACCTGCGCAGCCCATTGCGCCGGCGGGATGCCGTACTCCTGGGTGTAGTCGTCGCTCCACGAATGCACTTCGACCAGCAGCGCTCCGCCGGGCTCCGCAGGTGGGGCGAACAGCGCAGGTTGCTCGGCACCGTCGAGTGTGGACACGACGCTGATCTGCTCGACGTCGGTCTGGTCGAACCAGGCGGCCAACGGGTCCGCGCTCTCCTCCAGATCCTCCTGCGTGATGACACCGGGCGCCCGGGTGTACTCCGGCAGACCTTCGGCCGCCGCCGCCCCCGAGTCTGCGGGGGCGTCCTGTCGCTGAGGTGTCGCGCACCCGGTCAGCGCGATCGCCGTGGCGAGCGCCGCAGCCAGTGCCATCCGGGTCATTACTGCGATGTTCCTGAAGAGTCGCTGTCAGTGCAAACATCCCTGCTTGGCGCCCTGCGGTCGAGTCGGTGCTGCCCGTGAACCGAGCGGCGGTGGGGGAGTCGGCGCGTTCGGTTGTGCCGATCACACAGGTTTGGGCCGCGGGTCGGTGCGGGCAATGACACGGTATGAGCCACGACAACAAGGTCCACGACAACAAGGTCACCGTCGAGCGGACCATCGACGCGTCCGCTGACGCAGTGTTCAATGTCCTGTCCAATCCCGCGCGACATCCGGCGCTCGACGGTTCCGGGTTTGTCCGCAGTGTGGACCACGCCGACCGGATTCAGAAGGTCGGCGAGGTATTCACGATGAATATGCAGGGCGAGCACATGGGCGGTGAATACAAAACCGACAACCACGTCTCCGGGTATGTGAAAGACAAGCTGTTGGCGTGGAAGACCGCGCCCGCGGGAACCGAGCCGCCGGGTTGGGAGTGGTTGTGGGAGCTGGAACCTCAGAGCCCCAACGAGACGCTGGTCCGCCACACCTACGACTGGTCGAAGGTGACCGACAAGAAGTTGTTGGAGAAGGTGAAGTTCCCGCTCGTGACGGAGGATCAGCTGGCGGACACGCTTGCGCGACTCGCCGCCGAGACCGCGTCCTGACCCCACCGCATCCTGATCGCGGAGCTTTTCGTCGATTTTCCGACGGCAAGCCCCTGCGCACCGGTTTCGAGTGGACCCGGCGGGGAACACGGCATGATGCCCGCGCACCAGGAGTTCACGTTGTACGGGCCGTCGCACTGGGCGATGATCGCCCTGTTTGTTGCCGGTTCAGCCGGGCTGATTTGGCTCGGCCGCCGTCAGAACGAACACCAGGCCCGGACGTTCGGCCGGGTCGTCGGGGCGCTGACAGGTTTGATCTACGCCGCGGTGCTGGTCTACATGGTGCTCGACCCCGAAGTCACCGACGCGATTCCGCTGCGCCTGACCGATATCGCCACGGTTGTCGCCGCCGTCGCCTGGTGGTCACAGCGGCACTGGGCGTTTGCGATCACCTACTACTGGGGCCTGGTGCTCAGCGCACAGGCGCTGGTCTCACCGGTGCTGCACGGGCCCGATTTTCCCAGTGTCGAATATCTGGCGTTCTGGGCTATTCACCTGCTGGTGGTGTGGGCTGCCGTCTACCTCACCTGGGGGCGTGGGATGCGCCCGACGTGGCGCAGCTACCGGCTGGTGGTCGGCGTCACCATGGCGTGGGCTCTGCTGACTTTTCTGGCCAACACGATGACCGGCGCGAATTACGGTTTCCTCAACGAGAAGCCGTCCACCGCGACGCTGCTGGATGTGCTCGGCCCCTGGCCGGTGTACATCTTCGCCGCCGCCGCGCTGGTCCTCGTCGTGTGGGCGTTGATGACGTGGCCGTGGCAGCGGGCACGTCGACGTCCCGTCGCTAGCGGGTCGCCACTGATCTGAGCAGAGCCAGCGATTCGCGAATGTGCAGCGCGATGCTGCGATCGGCGGGGTCGGTCAGCCATCGCTCGAACGCGACTTTGAATATCGCGGTTCCGGCTTCCGCGGTCAGGCTGGCCGCGGGTTCGGGGACGCCACGACGACGAAGCGCATCGCCGACCAGGGCCGCCATCGAGGCCAGCTTGATCGATTCTCGTTCCTGCAGGGCAGGATTGGCGTCGATGACTGATTGACGTTTGATCGAGTACGGCCTGCGCTCGTCGAAGAACTCTGCGGTCGATTCGAATGCGGCAACGACGGCCTCCAACGGTGCCACAGACTCCGGCACGGCCTTGAGTGCATCGACGATGCTTCGGGCGAGTTCGTCGCCGCGGAAGAGGACTTCCCGTTTGTCGGTGAAGTGGCGGAAAAACGTCCGTTCCGTGACGCCGGCCCGTTGGGCGATCTCGGCGACGGTGGTGCGGTCGAAGCCGCGTTCGGCGTAGAGCTCCAGCGCGGCACGCTCCAGGCGGCCCCGCGCATCCGGCTCCCATCGGCCCATGGGGGAATACTACGGGGATGTCAGGTGCTGACATCACACGGAAAGAGCGATGTCACTCGCTGACATGCACACGGAAGGAACCCGCAATGCACATCTTCGTCACCGGCGCCTCTGGACACATCGGAACTTTGGTGGTCCGTGAGCTTCTCGACCACGGTCATCATGTCTCCGGCCTGGCTCGTTCCGATGCCTCCGCGGAAGCGATCACACAGGCCGGGGGTCGGCCGATCCTGGGCACGTTGGACGATTCCGACGTCTTGGCCGGTGCCGCCGCAGCGGCCGACGGCGTCGTCCATCTGGCGTTCAAGCACGACTTCGGCGACTACGCCGGCGCCGCCGAAACCGATCTCACCGCGGTCAAAGCCATCGGGTCGGCGCTCGCGGGTTCCGGCAAGCCGTTTCTGAACACCTCCGGCACCGCGATGCTGGCCACCGGCTCGCGCAGCGAGCTGGGCACCGAGGAGACCGCACCGGACCCTCGCGGCGCTCGCGTGCCGTCGGAGGACGTTACCCTCGCCCTGGCTCACGAGGGAGTGCGCTCCGCCGTCATCCGCCTGGCGCCTACAGTGCACGGCCCCACGGATCGACGCGGATTCATCCCGGCGCTCATCGAGAACGCCCGAAAGACTGGGCAGGCCATCTATGTCGGCGACGGAACCAACCGCTGGCCCGCGGTCCACAACCTCGACGCGGCACGGTTGTACCGCTTGGCGCTGGAGTCCGCACCGGCCGGCTCCCGGCTGCACGGTGTCGCCGAGGAGGGGATCCCGTTCCGCAACATCGCCGAAACCATCGGCGAGCGTCTCGACGTTCCCGCGGTCAGCGTGTCACCGCAGGAGGCCTCGGCACAGCTGGGGTTCATCGGTTGGGTTGCCTCGTTGGACAATCCGACGTCGAGTGTCCGCACCCGGCAGCTGTTGGGCTGGACCCCCGGGCAGCCGACCCTGCTCGACGACCTGCACGCGGGGCATTACTTCGCCTGAGGAAGTGGGCCCGGCCGTCCGAAGAGGTAGCCCTGACCCAGAACGATTTCCAGTTGTCGCAGCGTTCGCCGCTGAGCGGCGGTTTCCACCGCCTCGGCGACGGTGACGGCTCCGATCTCGGCGGCAAGTCGGACGATGCCGGCGACCAGTGCGCGTTTGGCTGGATCGGTGTCGATGCCGGAGATGAGGTTGCCGTCGATCTTGATGAGGTCGGGCCGGAGCCTGAGGATCTGGTCGAAGCTGGCGTATCCAGCACCGGCGTCGTCGATGGCCAGTCGGACACCGCCCTCACGCAGTGGTTGCAGGCATTCCGCGAGGTCGTCCGGAAAGGGTTCGTGTTCGGTGATCTCGAGCACCAGCGGTTGCGGTGCTGCCAACAATTCATCGCGGACACCAGGGTCCACGGCGGAGGACGGACTGAGATTGACCGCCGTGAAGCAGTCTTCCGGAATGTCATCGACGTGGGACAGCACCCGGCGCAGCGCCGCCAGCTCGAGCGGAACGCCACGACCGAGACGACGCGCGACGTCGAACCAGTAGGCGGGCGAACGTTGCAGATCGACCGGAAAACGGCATAACCCTTCGAAGCCGACAACGGCCTCCGTCTCCAGATCGACCACGGGTTGAAACACCGCCGTCAGCGTCGAAGGCGCGGCCAGCAATTCGGTCAAGCGCAGATGGAGTTCGCGTTGGCGCGCCATGTCCGGCAGCAGCACCGAGGCGAGAAACTGTGCGGCGGCGTCGCGGCCCTCATGACGTGGGTCGTGCAGAAAATCGTCGAGCAGCATCGAGAGTTCGGTGTGAGAGCTGATCAACGCGGACAGAAACCGGCTGGTGGCCTCCATCGCGGCGATGTCCCGGTCGGCGAATTTGTCACGGTCGACGGCCGTCAGGGACAGCGCTCCGATCGCGACGCCCCGGTGCAGCAAGGGGATCACCACCAGCGACTGGATCCCCAGTTGCGCGCCGACGGCGCGAACGGTGTCGGTCAGCGTCGGGTCGGACAGGGCGTTCCCGCTGACCTGGGGCCGACCGGTGGCGATCGCGCGCCCTTGAAATGTGCCTTCCCTGGGCAGCGTGAGACCGAGCAGGGATTCGACCAGGCCGTGGGCCGAGACGACGACGAAGGTGTCCTCCGGGGTGAGGATGCTGACGGCTGCCCCGTCGGCCTTCGGAGTCAGCAGGCACATCTGCTCGGCGATCCTGTGCATCATCGCCGCAGGATCGATCGAGGCGTTGACGGCGGTGATGAGGTTCTGCACGATGCGCCGCAGAACTCAGCTGCCAGACATGCCGCGGCACGACCTGGATCGAGATCGGCCACCGCCAAGCATCGCGCGTCACCCCCACACCAGCGTCACCCCGGATGAGGGTCGTCGGCGACGGCACCTACTGCGGAGTGGCCACCATGAGTGGTCCTGCAGCACGCGTTGCGCTCACTCCGGCCCGGGGCGGGACCTATGCAAGATAACAGCGACCGCCGGTTCGACGCCGACAAACACGCACCTGAAGTAGACGCGGCGGCTCGCGGCGCCCCGGATCTGGGGCCGGGCATGGGATCTCGGCGCAGAAGGCGCAGATCGTCACCCGGCGGCGTCGTGTTGACTCCGCGAAGATGGTTCCTTTGCCGACGGAAATCGACCGCGCGAGCCTTCGACACTGAGCTCAGCCGTGTAGGCCGGCAATCCCGTTGACGGTCCCGAGTCCGCGCCCCAACGGATAGGCGGCCCGGATGCATTCGGTCACCCAGCGCTTGCCGAATGCCACCGCATCGGGGACCGGGCGCCCGTGTGCCAGCGCGGCGGTGATCGCCGCGGCCAGGGTGTCACCGGCGCCGTGATCGTGCCGGGTATCCACCCGAGTCGCGGCGAACTGGTGAAACTCGGAGCCGTCGAAGAGCAGGTCGGCACTGGTCCGTGAGGTGCGCAGATGACCACCCTTGACCAGTGCCCATCGGGGCCCGAGGGCGTGCAGTGCCCGAGCGGCGTCGCGCTGGGTCTCATCGTCGACGACGTCGATGCCGACCAGCAGTCGTACTTCGTCGAGGTTGGGCGTCACGAGTGTCGCCAGCGGGATCAAATCCTCACGCATGGCGTCGAGTGCGCTGGCACGCAGCAGCGGCTCGCCGGCGTTCGACGCGCATACCGGGTCGACGACCAGCGGGACACTGCCCGCGAGCCCTTCGTCGCGCCAGCTCATCACCACGGCTCTGATGATCTCGGTGGACGCCAACATCCCGGTCTTGGCCGCCTCGATCCCGATGTCAGCGGCCACCGCGCTGATCTGACCGGCGACAACGTCGACCGACACCTCATGAAATGCTCTGACACCCAACGAGTTCTGCACGGTGACGGCGGTGATCGCGGCAGACCCGTGCACGCCGAGCATCGCGAAGGCACGCATGTCGGCCTGCAGACCGGCGCTGCCACCGGAGTCCGAGCCGGCGATCGTCATCACTCGGCGCGGGGTCTGTCCCGGTGCGGCCAGCGGTAGGTCGATGTTCGTGTCGGCCATGGGTCGGTCTTCTCGTGACTTTCAGTTGTGCGATTGACATCCGGAGCCGTCATCGCATCGAGACGCCATCGAGGTGCCATCGAGGTGGCGGTGAGGTTCACACCGTCGTGGCATTCACGCGCATGGCGGTGCGATGAGCCTGACATTAACCGCTGTGGTGTTGGGCACGCCGCGGACCCCGCCGCTCGGCCGGAGAACTGTTCGGTCCACCCTGCAATGCCCGAGTCGTTCAGTTTGCTCGGCACCGACCTCGAGGTCTGTGCAAGGCTTATGGTCGTGCCCGCGAAATTCGTCCCGACCTGGACCGTTGCGTCGCGTGGCACCCGTCGCCCGATCGGCAGAGGTCGCCGAACGTGATGCGCTCGAATCCGTTCTCGGGGCGCCGGCGATGAGCAGGGGGTTGTTCGGCTTGATCGACCTCGCATCATTCACCCTGATCGGACTCGCACTCGGATTCGTCGTGCTCTGGGTGATCGATCGCGGTCGCATCCACGCCTTGCTTTACGCGGCGACGATCGTGCTCCTTTTCGCCTCGAACTGGGTTCTGACGCTGGGCGCCGACATCGCCCTCGCATCGTCGATACACGCGATCCTGGTCTCGACCGGGTTCGTGTTGCTCGCCGACGGAATGCTGCGTCAAGCCGGTGAGCGGCTCGGGTGCTTGGCCGCGATCACGGTCGTCGGCGCACTGTCGGTCGGGACGTGGTACTTCGCGTATGTGGCGCCGGCGCTGGTCGGGCGTGTGGTCATCCAGAACCTCTGCCTCGGCTTGTTGCTGCTTGTCACGGCGGCCCGGGTGTGGAAGGCCTGTCGGCGGCGACCCTTCGACCGACTCATGGTGAGCACCATTCTGTTGTTGGCGACCGGCCTGGTCGTCAACGTCGTCCTTGCTCTGGTCTCCGGCCTGCCCAGTGAGCTCACCACCGATACCGCGATGGACCAGTTCGCCGCCTCCCCGGTCGGGCTCGGGATCACCATGGTGAGCGTGGCGATCATTCCGATCACCATGGCGGCCCTGCTCGCTGCGATCGCTGTCGACATGGTGGCCGACCTCCGTCGCGAGCGCGACTGCGACGAGCTCACCGGCCTGCTGAACAGACGCGGTTTCACCGAACAAGCCGACCTCACCTTGCGCAGTGCGGCCTCGGGGGCGTTGATCCTGGCAGATCTCGACTTCTTCAAGGACGTCAACGACGAACTCGGCCACGCCGGCGGCGATTTCGCGCTGGCAACCTTCGCCGAGGTGCTTCGCAGCGCACCCGATATCGGGCAGGTGACCGGTCGAGTCGGGGGAGAGGAGTTCGCCGTCCTGGCACCGAATGCCGGCTCACGTGAGGCGTTCACCTTCGCGGAGTCCCTACGTGCCCGGCTCGCCGCGACGACGATCTCATATGGTGGCGTCTACGTGTCACTGACCGCGAGCTTCGGCGTCGCGACCGCGACAGAGCCTGTCTCGTTGCCCGAGCTGATGGATGCCGCCGACCGTGCGCTCTATGATGCCAAGGCGATGGGCCGCAATTGCACGGCCCATCGCCGGCAACAGTGACCGACCCCGTGACCCACACCTGCACCGCACGCTGAGCGTCCGTGCACCGGCCGTGCGACGACCCATCTGGACGGCCCATCTGCACGGCCCATCTGGACGTCGGTCAGTCGTTCTCGCCGTCCTGGCGTGCCTCTTCGTCGTTCCGGCGGCGCGCCGCCTCGATCACCTCCGGCGGAGCCGGCTTCCGCAACCACGCTCGCATCCGTAACAGCCCACCGGCCGTTGTGCCGACGGCGAGCACTGCGATGACGATCCAGAGCACGGTGGACATGGATCGATCCTCCGCCTCCGGTCAGCCTTCGGGGGCGAAAGCCGGATAAGTGCGGCTCCCAGTTTCAGAAAGGACCTGCCGGGATGGGTGGTCGCAGCGGGGTTGAGGCGGTCGAGCGCAGCGGGGCGCAGGGCGCGCACGACATCCGCGTTCACCGTGGGCGGCAGGTTCGCAGGTAACTGAGGAACGAGGCCTGCAGGCCGGTCACGTGTGTTTCGCGCAGGATCTCACTGGTGACCGCTTCGCCGCGCGACGAGAGGTGATGAACGACCGTAGCCGCGTTCTTCGCGAGGTTTCGGTAGACGGCCAGGTCCCCGAAAAGCTCTCGGTCGTTGATGGTCACATGAAGTCTGGCGGCGCGCCGGCTGCCACCCATCTGCTGGAGCTCGGTGAAGATCTGACTGTCCTGGGCGATGACGCCGGGGCTGCCCGCACCGATACTTTCGAACAACGCGCTGCCCGAGAGCCAGGCGTAGAGACTGAAGAGTCCGCCGTAGGAGTAGCCGAATAGACCGTGACCGCTTGTGGCCGTTCGATATTCGTGTTCGATCCGCGGATGGAGTTCTGCAGTGAGAAAGCTCAGGAACACGTCGGCGTGGGTGTCGCATAGTTCGGCGAGGTAGGCGTCTGCTTCTTCGCGTGTTCTCGCACCCGCTTCCAACCCCATCTCCACGGCATCGATGAGCTCCTCGGCGATGGGTTCGCCCGGCGGCACGAAATCTCTGTTGCGCAGCCGATCCCAGTCCAGCGCTTCCTCGCCCGCGTAACCAACGCTGACTTGGATGTAGGGCTGGATCTTCTGCATGGGGTCCATCTGGGTGACGATCAGCGGAGCCGTCAGGCCCACGGCGAAGTTCGCGTCGAGCACATACACGACAGGCGCCGGTGTCGCGATCCGGTCGAACCCCGGCGGTGTGGTGACCCAGACGCCGTAGTCGTACCCGCCGCGCGAACGCATCTCGAAATAATCGGTGTCGGCGAGACAGCCTTGCCACATGGAGTTCATCGGAACGGTCCTTCACAACTCGACGGACGCCGCAGCACGACGCCCTTGACGGTATTGTCCATTGGAAAACTATTATCCAATGGATAGGATAGGTGAATGGTCGTGTCACGCGCGGCGGGTAGCAGCAACGCACGCGAGCGTCTGCTGGCTCGGCTTTTCGACGCCTTCGCGGAGGAGCTACCCTCGCCGGAAGTGTCGCTGCGTGAGGTCGCCGCCCGAGCCGGAACCAGCCACGCGCTGCTGCGGTATCACTTCGGGTCACTCACGGGGGTGCTGGCAGCCATGTTGACGGTGCAGCGGGCCCGCGACAACGAGGCACTTTCACAGTTCGCCCGCAACGGCACCTTCGACGACTTCGTCGTGGCGATCTGGCGGGCCTACACCCGGCCCGAGCAGCTGTCGCGCATCCGCGGCTTCTTCCACGTCGTGGGACTCGCCGCGTACAGCCCGGACGACTTCGGTGAGTTCATCGACTCGCTCGGCGACCTCACCACGACGCTGGCCGCACTGGCCGAACGCGAAGGGCACGGCACCGAGGAGGCGCTGAGCATGGCGACCGTCGCCGTTGCCGCGATTCGGGGCCTGCTGCTGCAGAAGGTTCTTACCCCACAGGTTCAGACGGACGAGGCCGTCACCATGATTCTGCGCTTGATCAACCGCGGACGCACTCCCACCAGACGTCCACGGACCAGGACCAGGCGGTAGGACAGCGGCTGACGGCTCTGCGGAAACCAGGCATCGGCGATTCGGCGCACCGACTCATTCCAGGATGGCCCGCGCCGCGCGCTCCGCGATCAGCATGACCGGTGCGTTGGTGTTCCCGGACGTGATGGTGGGCATCGCCGAAGCATCGGCGACCCGCAGTCCGGCAACGCGGAACACCCGACAGTCGGTGTCGAGTACCGTGCCGCTCGACCGCGGTAGCCCACGGTCGTCGAAGGCACCCATCGCGCAAGTGCCCACCGGATGGAAGATGGTGGTCCCCAGTTCACGAGCCGCCGCCTGCAGGTCTTCATCGCTCACCAGTTGCGGGCCGGGAAGCAACTCTTCCGGGCGGTGGCGGGCCAGGACCGGCGCGGCCATGATCTGCCGGGTCATCCGCAGGCCCCGCACGGCGACTTCACGATCGGAGTCAGTGGACAGGTAGTTGCACAGGATCTTCGGGTGGGTCAGCGGATCCGCATCGGCCATCCGCACATGCCCGCGTGAGGTGGGGCGCAGATTGCAGACCGAGGGAGTGATGGCGGCGTAGGGGTGCAGCGGTTCGCCGAATTTCGGCAACGACAAGGGCTGCACATGCCATTCCAGATCGGGGCTGGCCAGCGCCGGATCGCTTCTGGCGAAAGCACCCAGCGTGGACGGCGGCATCGTCAGGGGCCCCGAGCGCAGCGCCAGATACTGAATTCCCATGCCCACACGGGTGATCCAGTTCCGGTACAGCGTGTTGACGGTTCGCGCGCCCCGGACGCGGTAGACCGTCCGAAGCTGGAGATGGTCCTGAAGGTTTTCGCCGACGCCGGGTATATCGACAGCCACCGGCACCTGATGTCGGGTGAGGAGCGCGGCCGGGCCCAGACCCGAGACCTGCATCAGATGCGGTGACCCGATGGCTCCGGCGCTGAGGATCACCTCCCGGCGGGCCCGGATGTCGAGGATCTGACCGTCCTTGAGTACCTGAAGGCCGGCGACGCGGTGCTGCGCGGTGGTCCAGGCGCCGCGGCGCTGGTCCTCACCGACCTGATGGTCCATCAGCAGCCGCAACGCTTGAGTCTGTGTGTAGACGGTGAGATTGTTGCGGCGGGTGACCGGGTGCAGGAAGGCGTCGGCCATCGACCAGCGCCGACCACGTCGTTGATTGACATGGAAATAGGCACTGCCGGAGTTGTCGCCGCGGTTGAACTCATCGATCGGCGCAATGCCCAACTCGGCGGCGGCGGCCTGCCAGGCGTCCAGTATCTTCCAGCGCACCCGCGGCCGCTCGACTCGGATCTCACCGCCGGCGCCGTGCCAGTGGTCGGCTCCGCCGAAGTAGTCTTCCAGCTCCTTGTAGATCGCCAGCGTCTCGCCCGGACGGTCCGGGCCACCCCACAGCCACCGCTGGTCGCCGGTGGCCTGCGCCCAGAGCTCGTAATCGCTGGCCTGCCCGCGCATGTGGATCATGGCATTGATCGACGAGCAGCCGCCGATCACACGACCCCGCGCGTAGATGATGCTGCGTCCGGCCAGCCCCGGATCAGCCTCGGTCGTGAAGCACCAGTCGGTGCGAGGGTTGGCGATGGTGTACAGGTAGCCCACCGGCACCTTGATCCAGAACCAGTCGTCTTTGCCGCCGGCTTCGATCAGGAGCACCCGGTGATCCGGGTTGGCGCTGAGCCGATTGGCGAGCAGGCAGCCCGCGCTGCCTGCGCCCACGATGATGAAATCGAACTCGGCCACAGGGCTCGTTTCCGGCACCGTTCCTCCCTTGCCATCGGATGCGCGTCCTAGTGTGCGCGACGACGGCCCGGCAGAAGAACAGTCGGGCCGGCGCGGCTCAGGACAATTCGGGTGCGGGCCGGGGTAACGGGTTCGCACCCTGGGGGCGTAACCCGTCGAAGATGATCGCCAGGTAGCGCCGCCACAAGTCCGGTGGCGGATCAGAGAGACCGTCCATCACGTGCACCGGTGCGCACATCAGCAAGAAGACGTCGGTCCCGGTGACATCGGGGCGGATCGCACCGGCGGCGCGGGCGTTGGCCACCAGCGTCTCGACGCCGGCGTGCACCTCATCGCGGATCGCCACCACCCTGGCGTCACTGGCGCTGTACGTCTGCAGATAGGTCATGTCGTGCTGACGTCGCTGGTCGGCGGCGATGGTCAGGAATTCCAGCAGGGCCGCACCGGGGTCACGAGCATCCGCCAGCCGCCGTAGGGCGTCGGTGAGGGTGACGAGGTGCTCACAGACAAGGGACGCGATCAGATCGTCTTTGGAGGCGAAGTGCCGAAACACCGTGCCTTTGGCCACTCCTGCGCGTCGCGCGATATCCGCGACCGAGGCCTCGACACCGCGCTCGGCGAACACCTCCTCGGCCGCAGCCAGCAATGACTCGCGGTTGCGTGCGGCGTCGGCACGCAGGGCACGAGGAGAGGACGTCACCTGCGCACACTACCAAGTTGACCGCACGGTCATCTTCCACTTACAGTGGCGGAGTCAAGATGACCACACGGTCATCTTTTATGGCTCGTCCGGAACACTGTGGAGGACAGATGAAATTGGCAGGCGCGACGGCTTTGGTCACCGGCTCCAACCGCGGTATCGGCACCCACTTTGCGTCCGAACTGCTGCGTCGCGGGGCCAAGGTGTACGCGACGGCGCGACGACCCGAGCTCGTCGACATCCCAGGGGCCGAGGTGCTGCGCCTGGACATCCTCGATCCGGACTCGGCACGGGTCGCTGCCGAGATCGCCGATGACGTCGACATCGTGATCAACAACGCCGCCGACACCGCCGGTGGCAGCCTGGTGACCGGCGAGCTGGACGCCATCCGGCGGGTGATGGAGTCCAATTACTTCGGCACGCTGAATGTCATCCGGGCCTTCGCGCCGGTCCTCGCACGCAACGGTGGCGGCGCCATCGTCAACGTGTTGTCGGCAGCCGCGTGGCTCACGGTGGACGGCAACACCGCCTACGCTGCCGCGAAGTCGGCCGAGTGGGGGCTCACCAACGGGGTGCGAATTGAATTGGCCGGCCAGGGAACACATGTCGTCGGTCTCATGCCCGGGCTCGTCGGCACCCAGACGCTCTTCGATTTCGCCGACAGGGCTGGGATCGAGTTTCCCGAGGGCGCGGTGACCGAACCGGCCGCACTCGTCGAACTGGCCCTCGACGGGCTCGAGGCGGGCGATACCGAGATCGTCGATGCGATCGGGCTACGGGCCAAGGCCACACTCACCGGGCCGCCGCAGCCCTTCACATTCTGAGCCTCAGATCGTGGACCGCTCGATGGTGAACAGACCTCCGTCCCTACTCTTTTGGAGGCGTGATCTGAGAGTGGCGGTATCTCACCACGCCAACAACGACACGGTCGTGGCCCCGAGATGAGGTGCTGACATCACTTCCAATCAATCGAGCCGGTGCGGGGTCTCGGCTCGGAAGGCCCGGCGACAAGGACGTCCCGCACAAGCTCACGCAAGGCTGCATTCCCTGGGTCGTTGTCGACCCGCTCGTGCCAGAACAGTCGGACGTCGTATGCCGGTAGATCAAGCGGTAGCTCAAAGAGGGTGATCCCCGAGTTGCGTGCGTGGTATTCGGCAAGGCGGCGGGGTGCAACGGCGATGCAGTGTCCGTTCTCGACGACCGGGAACAACGAGCTGTGGTGCGACACGGTGAGATAGATGCGTCGGGTGTGCCCGAGGCGGGCTAAAGCATCGTCGACCTCGCGGCCCCGCCCCGGGCTGATCTGGACGTGGGCGTGGGGCAGTTCGACGAAACGGTCGAGTGTCATGACGCCGTTGGCGTCAGGATGGTGGACAGCGATGACACCGACGAGGTCGTCGCTGAATGCGGGTTCCGAGTGCCACGCTGACGGGACTGTGGTGGGGATGCCCAGGTACAGATCGATCTCGCCGGTGGCCAGAGCATCGACAACACTGATGCGGTCCAGCGCTTGCACGCGAAAGCTGCACCGAGGGGCTCTCTGCTGTAGCCGGAGGTCAAGACCGGGCAGAACGAGTGGGCCGTACAGATCGGCGAAGGCGATGACCCACTCGCGGGTCGTCGTCGCCAGATCGAAGTCGTCGAGATCCCGCACGATGCCCTCGAGGAGGCGCAGTGCCGCGTCGAGGCGAGGCTCGATGGTCAGCGCGGCAGGCGTGGGACTCAGGCCCCTCCCGGCGCGCACGACAAGCGGATCGCCCAACAGCACGCGCAGACGGGCCAGCGCATTCGAGACCGCAGGCTGAGTCAGGTGCAGCCGTGCTGCTGCCTGCGTAGCGCTGCGTTCCTGCAGAACTGCGTGCAAGACAACGAGGAGGTTGAGGTCGACCCCGACAAGATTCACGTCATGAATGTTGCACATAGTGGATCATGATTGGCGCTGATACTAGGTGGGTTCCTACAGTCGAGTCCGATGCCCGAGAAAGGACACGACGATGCGGGTACTGATCACTGGGGCCACGGGGGGGATCGGCTCGAACATCATCAGCCAGCTGACCGACACCGGGATCGAGGTATGCGCGACATGCCGCCGGCCCGATCCACAGCGGTGGCCATGGTTGCAGACGTTTGAAAGCGATCTCAGCCAGCCACACACAATGCGGTCGGCCCTTGAAGGCGTCGACACCGTCTTCCTTTACAGCTTTGCCCAACCAGACACCTTGCCGGAGCTGGTGGACGAGATGAAAGCTGCCCATGTTGAAAAGGTGGTCACGTTGTCCACGATCGACACCACGCGCCAGGAACCATTCGTCGATTACAACAAGCAGCGTCACCTCGCCGTCGAAAACGCGGTCACCACCGCCGGATTCACCAGTGTGTCCTTGCGTCCAGGCGCATTCGCCCGTAATGCCGTCCGATTCTGGGGCAAACAGATCCGCGAACATCGCAATGTTGGCCTACCCTTCCCGGAATCCCAGCAGGCCCCGATAGCCGACGAGGACATCGCTGCTGTCGCCGTACGTGCGATCACCAGCCCTCAACTCGACGGCGACAGGATCGTCCTCACCGGGCCGGACTCCTTGACGATGCGGGAGCAGATTAGCCTCATCAGCAAAGCCATCGCTGATCCCATCGGCATCACCCTGCTTTCGGCCTCGCAAGCGCGCGAACTGTACGGGCAGGTGCTGCCACCGGAGTATCTCGACCTCCTCATGGGCCAATGGGAGTTCGAGACGACCGAGCAAGCCGTCGTCACACCGGCGGTTCGTGAGATCACTGGCCGTGAGCCAACCAGCTACCGCGATTGGGCAATCAACAACCGTGACGTCTTCCTTTAGCCCGCAACAACCGCATCAAAAAGAATGCCGGTGCTACCGGGCGGACACCAGCGTGCCAGGAATGGGAGCGTCGCAGTGGGGGAGCGAGCGGACCCATCGGTTGATCGCGACCAACCATGTACGGACCCGGCGCACGGGATAAAGCGCCCGCGCGCACCAGATGCGCCGCGACGTCACAGCGCGTCGTACACCGCAGCGATGAGCCGGTAGGCACGGCGGTCGCCGGCCAGCCAGTCACGGCGCAGATTGGGCACGAAGGCGAACGCGACCTTGTGCTCGAGGTCTGCCAATCCCACCGAGCCTCCGGCCCCCGGATGACCGAATACTGTCTGGTGCGCAGGCTCGGGCACCACAAAGTTCTGCGACGGCAGCATGTAGCCGAGGCCGAATGCGCTTTCCAGCCGCAGCACCCGGTCGCGGCCGCGTACGCGTTCTGTGATCGCTTCCCGCAGATGCCCCGGTGACACTAGGGTCCCGCCGATCAGGTCATCGTAGAAACTGGCCAGATCGCGAGCGGTGGTGACCAGGCCGGCCGCGGGCCAGCCGGCCGCCAGTACTTCTGGATCATTGTAGTTTGCAATGGGATTCGATGATGCCCTGATGAACAGCGATTCTGGATCGGCGAGCGCGGCCACCATCTCCGCGACGGTGTCGTCCGGTATCGGCGGTGCGTTCTCAGCACTCCAGACCCGCTGCTCGGGCGCGGGCGAACTGATCCGGGCAGCCTCACCCACCGCCGCACCAGAAACGCCGATGAGCAGCCCATCGCCCACGCGACGCCGGGTGAACTCGCCGACTGTCATACCGGTCTGGCGGCGCACGAATTCACCGACCAGCCATCCGAAAGTCAAAGCGTGATAGCCGTGTTCGGTTCCCGGCCGCCACAGCGGGCGTTGGCGCGCCAACAGGTCGGCCATCGCCGCGGGATCGGCGGCTTGTGCCACCGACACCGGGCACTCCAAGATGGGCAAGCCGGCCTGGTGGGTCATCAGGTCGCTCAATGTGATCTCGTGTTTGTCGTGGTGCGCGAACTCCGGCCACCACGCGCTCACCCGTTCGTCGACGCCGCGGCCGCGTTGCTCACCGGCCATGAGGGCCGCGGTCGCCGTCACACCCTTGGTGCAAGAAAAGGTCGGACACACGGTGTCGCGCGTCCACGGGCGTCCGGTCCGCCGGTCCGCAATACCTCCCCATAGGTCCACCACCGCACGACCGTCGACGAACACCGCCACCGCCGCGCCGAGGTCGTCACCGTCGGCTAAACCTGCTTCAAAGACCGCCTTCACTCCGGCGAACGCGGGGTCAGCGTGCCCCGCCGCTGAACTGAACATACAACGAATTAGAACACGTTCTAGTATTGATCAAGAGCAGATCCTGACGAAGGCCCACGGGCGGGCAGATCACCCATCAGATCAACACGACATCGGTTACCGGTCCCAGACTGTCTCCACCCGAGGGGGAGTGGATGGGTCCGTTCCGTCGGCCAGCGCGGACACCGCGGGGCCGAGCGTGGTCATCCGTTGTCCCGCCAGGTGAGCACCTGTTTGAGAGATGCGAGATCGTAATCGTTGTCGGCGGTGAGTTCGGTCTGGAACAGGGTGACCCCGGCCTCGCGGAAGTCGTCGGCGCTGTCGGCGTTCTGCCACAACGTCGAGCGCTCGATATCGGCGCCGTTGCGGCCGAACGTCGCTGCGAGCTCGTCGACGCGGTCACTGGACCTGCGGAACGCGTCGAGTTCCTGGAACGCGTGCCAGATGTCGGCGTGCCGGGCCACCGCGGGCAATGAGCGCTTGGGCCCCGTGCCGCCGATGAGGATCGGCAGCTTGCGCACGGGCGGCGGAATGAGTGCCGCGAGCCGGTTCTCGATACGGATCAGGCTCTCGTCGAACAGGTCGAAGCGGGAGCCGAAGGTGCCGAAGTCATACCCGTAAGTGGTGTAATCCTTTTCGTACCAGCCCGCGCCGAGGCCGAGAATGAGACGGCCGCCGCTGATGTGATCGACGGTACGCGCCATGTCGGCGAGAAGGTCTGCGTTGCGGTAACCGACGCCGGTGACGAGCAGCCCGATCTCGGCGTGTGACGTGATCTCACCCCACGACGCGAGCGCAGTCCAGCCCTCGAAGTTGGAAACGTCGAGCTGCTCGGCTGCCATGATGGGCTTGCCGTCGACCAGGGCCTCCACCGCCGGGCGGTGGAAGTGGTCGTAGCCGAAGATCACGTCGACTCCGAGGTCGTCGGCAGCCAGGACGGCGTCGCGCCATGATCGGTAGTCGGGCGCGCCGCCGGGCTGGATCTGCACGGCGACGCGGATGGGACGGGTCATGGAATCTCCTGAGTCGGGGGAACGGGCGACTCTTGAGCCAAGTTCACCGAGTGCGAGGTTTATTCCGGCGCGGCGTGTCGTGAAGCCCCTTCGCACTTACCCTTCAGATTCAGCCTGGTGACAGCGTCCCGCGCCGGAGGACAGGACAGAAGGGGTATCCCGGTGGACAACACCGGCGGTGGAGACCGGGAGACCTCACCGATCGTTGAGGACGGCACCGACGAAGCACGACATCTGCCGCCTGACCTCTTTCGATTCCGGAGCCGGTAACAGGCTGAAACCGTGGAATCCGCCGGCTATTTCGACAAGTGTCGTGTCTACGCCGGCGGCGCGCAAGCGGGCCGAGACGTTGCGGGAGTCATCGAGCAGACAGTCGTGAGTACCCACGGTGATCAATGTGGGCGGAAAGCCGGCGAACGAGCCGTGGAGCGGCGACAGCAGCGGCGTCCTCAGATCGCAGTCACCGGCATAGGCCGCCGCACTGCGCGACAGACCCGCGCGGGAGAGCAGATCTCGATGTTCATTCCGCCTGAAGCTGTCGGAACTGTTGGTGAGGTCTGCCCAGGGGAGCATTGTCACGAGGTAGACCGCCCACACATCATCCAGCGCCGCGGGGAACGGATGCTCGGGCGCAAGTCGGTAATCGACACTCACCAGTTCGGCGCCATGGCGCCGGGCCAGCCCGCTGTGGGGCACGGGCGGCCAGCGAACTACCGGCTACGAACGCCCCGCCATGTACGTGAAAGATCAACCCTGCGTCCGTCCGGGCCGGGCGGAACCACCGAACCGGCACCCCGGCCACCATGGCCGTGGATACCTCGACTCCCCGTACCCGCCGCTGGCACGACTCCATTGCTCGGGTGATTGTGCGCGTCGCGCCCACATCCTGAACGCCCGCTGATCGCGATGCCGCCAACAGCATGAGCTTCTGGAGAGCGAGCAGCCGCCGACTCGGACGGTGAGAATCAGGTACAGACACGACCTTCTCCTTCACATCGCGGGCAGCGCCCTCACGCTGTGTGCAACAACAACATCAGCCCCACGGCAAGGAGAACGACCGTGAGGATCGCCGAATTTGGCGATCCAGCGCGACCTTGAGCCGTCGCAGGGGTTCGTTCATGCGCTCGCGCCAGATGGCATAGCTCAGCACCGGCAGCATCACTGTCGCGCTGGCGAGCAGGGCAAAACCGGTGACATCAACCCACTGGGCCAGGCTGGTCGGCACGGTGGCGCCGACACTGAAACCTGCTGCAGCACAGGCCGAGAGCACCTTGGGGTTCACGGCCGCCAGAACCGGCGCGACTGCCGGCGCCCGCCGTGGAGTGACGGAGTCCAGCGCCTGCAGCCATACCGGCGCACGTTGGCTGCGTCCCCGGCGCAGCCAGGTGAGGAGGGCGGCGAAGATCAGGAGCACTGCCAGTGCCATCGTCGCGGGTCGAATCCATTGCGGCGGGGGACCGCCGGCGTCAGGCAACTGGCCGGATACGGCGATCACCAGCGCCAGGGACGCCAGCTCCACCCACATCGCGCACCCAGCTTTCTCGTCACCGTCGATATAAATAATGAGGCTTCATTATATACTGATTGGCGGAAATGCGTACGATCAGGCGATGCCCTCGGAGTCGGATCGCATTCGGGAACAGGCGCGCACACGCGGCCGCAACAGCAGCGGAGAAGCGACACGTATCAAGCTCATCTCCGTCGCGGAGACGATGTTCGCCGACCGGGGGATCGCCGCCGTCAGCCTCAACGAAATCAGACTTGCCGCCGGACAAAGCAACGCCGCGGTGGTGAACTACCACTTCGGATCCAAAGAGGACCTGATCAAGGCCATACTGGAAGATCGTCTCGAACGCATCGATGAAGATCGAGAACGGATTCTCGACCAGGCGCTGTCGGGCGGTGACCCGGTGGAGCTCAGACGCCTTCTTGCGGCCTTGATCCTTCCTCAGGTGAGCAGCATCGAACGGGGGGAGCGACACGTCGAGCTGGTCGCTCAGCTGCTGTTTCAGGGATACGGCGAACCAGGCGGGCACGCGTGGGTCTTGGCCGATCCCCCGTTGACCGGGCACGGGCAAAGGCTCAATCAGCTGATCTGGGAGCATCTTTCGCATCTCCCTGATGCCGTCGCCACGGCGCGGCTTCGCTTCGTCTACGGTAGTTGCCTGAATGCGATGGCCGACCACCAGCGGCAACGGGCAACCGCCTCCGACGCGCCGCCCACGGCGGTGTTCGTGTCGGACCTCATCGATTCGCTGATTGCGGTCATTCGCGCGCCGGCGTCAGCCGAAACCCTTGACGCGTTGCGCGCGTGACGGAGTCCGATCAGTCAGACTTGAGCGCGGCCCTGAGTAGTTCCTGATCTGGTAGCGAGTCCAGATCGGATTCTACTGTCACCGAATGCAAGTGACCGTTCCACGAGAACGGTGGTCGATAATCGTCGCACACCGGCAGCCCTCGGTCTCGACCCAGGAGCAGCGATGTCCCGCCGTGCTGCCAGACGTGGGGCAGCGTCACCGGGGCAACCGCAGAGCAGCCGACGATGTCGTCGATGACCGCTTCCACTCGGGTTGCTCCAGCCGGAATCCCGCAGTACGCGCGGCATCGAGGCGGGGATCTTCCCGGTGTAGCCCGGATGGGCCGTCGGGATGTCGGCGAGGAAGCCCATTCCCACCGCGTGGTGGTTTCGACCGGTGAGCAATGCGGCTCGCGTCGGTGAACACAGTCCGGTGACGTGAAAGCGGCTGTATCTGAGCCCGTTTCGAGCGAGACGATCGATGGCTGGGGTCTGGATATCCGATCCGTAGCAGCCGAACTGAGCGTAGCCGAGATCGTCCAGCACGATCATGACCACGTTCGGGCCTCCCAGACGCGCGGCTACGTCGGATGTGCCCATTCCCAACCCCTCGATTCCACGAAGACATCGTAGTTAATGTGAATTCATTAATAGCATACGCGCGATTCGGCACGGCGATCTCGATGCCGGGGGACGAGGACGGCCGGGCGCCCACTGCACAATCAGCTGTACCGCGCCACAAGCGCCCCGCCGATCGACGCGAGATGGTCGCGCACGCCCTGCGGGCCGGTGACTTCGACCCAATCGATGAGCCACGCCAGTTCGCCTGCGAGGGCGAACTCGTCGCGGCCGCGGATCACGATCTCGATTCGCCCGTCCGGCCGGGAACCGCCAACGTCGAGACGACCCCCGAATACCCTCCGGAGCAGGCCGAGTCCGTCGGGAGCGCAGGTGGCCTCGGCCTCCAGAGGAGTGCGCTGTCGATCGACCTCGTCGGCGATCTCGCGCCAACTCGCGGCAAGGTCGAATCCCTGGGGTCGTTCGACGGCGTCGCCGGTCAACTCGACTGAGGACACGCGGTCGATCCGGAAGGTCCGTCGTCCAGCGTCGGTGTGGGAGAGCAGGTACCACGTGGGCCTCTTGGCGACGATGCCCAGTGGGTGCACGATCCGCTCGGTCTCGGCGCCCCCAACGGTCGACGTAGTCGAGCCGTACCTGGACACCGCGGATCACCGCGTCGTGAAGTTCGTCGAGAAACCGGGGTGGTCGGGGTTCGGGCAGGTTGGATCCCCAGTGTCGTGGATCGACGACGACCGATGACGCGGCAGCCTCGGCCTGCTCCCGGAAGGGCGCGGGCAGCGCGCGTAGGAGCTTGCGCAGAGCGGCCTTCACGCTCGGCGTGGCCGTCGAGGCTGGCCCGGCTACCAGAAACAGCGCGCGAGCCTCGCTCGCAGTCAGCCCGGACAGGTCGGTGCGCGCGCCGCCCAAGAGGCGCCACCCGCCTCCTCGGCCGGGCACGGCGTACACGGGCACCCCTGCGTTGCTGAGCGCTTCGAGGTCGCGGCGGGCGGTGCGCTCAGACACCTCCAACTCCAGGGCTACCTCCGATGCTGTCACCTGCTGACGATGTTGCAGCAGCAGCAGGATGGCGATCAGCCGGTCGGCTCGCATGCACCCACACTGCCACCTAAACCGGTCACAAGGTGACCGGTTTAGGTGGGCACTATGGCGCCATGATCACATCGACCAACGCGACCCCGGACCACCGCAAGGATCCCCGGCCAATCCTCGACCGCGCCATCACCATCGCCGGGGTCGTCATTGCCGGGATTCGGTCCGAGCAACTCAGCGACCCGACGCCATGCACCGACATGGACGTGCGGGCACTGCTGGCCCACCTCATCGGCGTGCTTGACCGAGTTGCCGCGCTCGGCAACGGCGATAACCCCTTCGCGGTCAACGAAACCCCTGTCGCCGACGATCGCTGGATCGATGCGTGGTGGGAATCGGGGAGACGTGCCACCGATGCCTGGAGCGATGACGGCGTGCTCGAACGACCTATGGCACTGCCGTGGATCGAAGGCAGCGGAGCCGAGGTGCTGGCGTCCTACTTCTCCGAGCTGACCGTCCACACCTGGGACCTTGCGACGGCGACCGGTCAGCAGCCGCACTGGGACGACACCGTCGTGGCCGCGGCATTCCACGCAGCCCGCCAGATGCTACCGGCCGAGAACCGCCGAGCACTTTACGAGGAGATCTCGGCGGCGAGGGGTTTCGGCGAGGTCGCCGTGCCGTTCGCCGAGGTTGTCCCCATACCCGACGATGCGCCCGCCATCGAGCAACTGGTCGCCTGGAATGGCCGGGATCCATTCCGTCGATTCTGACGGAGGCCAGCTACGAGGATGGGGGACGGACCCTCAAAGCTCTCGGCCACCATCGAAATGGCGTCCACCGCTGATGACCATTCGAAGCGTCGCGGACGGCAGCCACATCACCAGCAGCCCAATGCTTTTAGGATCTAAGCCAGGTGGAGGCCGTTCCCCTGTTCCTGGTGGGCGGCGCGCGAACCGGGCAGTTGAGGGAATGCCGACCCACACAACGTTCGTGACCATCTTTCTTTGCATCCGCATGGATCAGTGGGCCGTGCGGTGTTAGCATCCGCTCAACAATTCAATCGGCTGGACGGGGTGGGGAACATGAAGAGGGCAATTGCGGCCGCTGCACTGGCATTCGCGGGCCTGATGGGCGCAGCGGGCACAGCCAATGCCACTGATTACCTGGAGACCGATTCCAACGGGGTCCCGTGGTTCTGGGCCTCCGAGGCCGAATGTCAATCGGATGCCCCGCTTGTCTGGAACGATCCGAGCTTTGACCGGGCCTTCCCGTATTGGTTCTGCGGCCCCGGCGACGGCGGGTGGTACCTGTTCAGCACCGACGGCCAGTAGGCAGGTCAGCCGCCGGGGCATAAACCTGCCGTAAGCCGTTGGCGTTAAGGCGCTTTGGTCCTATCCAGCTGAGGCAGTAGGCGCGGACACTTCGGGCGCAGAGTGATTCAGCTGATGGTCACGGCGTAGTTTACCGGCACCTCTGCGTGGTCTATCCCTGCATGTTCCTCAACGCTGGCGGGACGGATCATGCCGATAGCTACGCCGAGGGCATCGGAGGAAGAACAACTTGTCTACTCGTCCGGGATGCACCAACTTCCCGACCGCAAGGCAGCCGAGGCCGTCAGCGCGCCCGCTGATCAACGCGGATCGGTACTGCGAAGTGGGACCGGTTGGCGCCGTGACGGTGTTCACTTGAAGCCATGAAGAACCTCATCATCGTCGGCGCGATCGCGACAGGCTTCGCCGCGGCCGGCCTCGGCCTGGCGGGACCGGCGAATGCGGATCTCGCTCCGGGCGACTACCACTACCGCAGCATCATGGCCGACGGGACCGTCACGGACAACCTGGTGCGGGTGACGAGCTGTGGCCCCGGCTGCATCACGATCTTCAACCTCACGTCCAACACCGACCAGGGCCAGGCGCACATTCAGGGCAACCAGTACGTGCTCGACCAGTTCGTTCCCAGTGGCGCGTTCTGCCCCGACGGCCGTCCGGTCGATGTGGTCACGCGCTCCACCTTCAACCTCGACGGTACGAACGGGCTCTACACGCTCAACGGTCCCAATCCCTGCGGAACCAGCGGCCCGGTGGGCGAGACGCGGTTCACGTTAGCTCCCGCGTGAGCGACGCGCGTAGCTGGCGCACCAGCCGACACGAGCTTGGCGCGGACATCGCAGCGGCCACCGGGTCGTGGGGGAACGTCGTGCACCGCAGCCGAAACGACGGCAGGGAGCAACTTTGCCGGACGCCGCCCAACCATCCGGTGGTCATGCCCACCGCGTTGTGTCTGTTCACGCGACACTGCTGACGATCGCAGTGATTAGCCCGATCAGGGTCAGCACCCCGACCACTACCGAGGCGGCGATCGCCCGGCCCCGGCGACGCCGGCGCACGTCGTAGATCGCCACCGCAATGCCGGCCAAGATCAACGCTGCATAGCCTGCCAGCCCCACCGTTAGGGCCGCCGCTGCGCCGGCGCTGGCGAAGGTCACGCAGTAAGCCTACGGCGCGACCGGAACCATCGCGCCGTCTGACAGTTTCGACAGGTCACCGCCACGCGGTCCGGGCGCGCTTGACGAACTCGCCGTACGGCCAGCCTGCAAAGGCCTGCGCGCCGGGCTACTCCTGGGTGACGTAGATTCCTTGAGAACAGTCCGAGCACTTGACGCAGCATTTAACGAAGGCCAGCATGTCCGACGATCAGAGCACAGACGTTCCACCGGATCACCTCTCCATCGATCCGCGCAGCGCTTTCTATGACGAAGAGGTGCTTCGCCGCGACGTGGGTGTTCGCTTCAACGGCGTTGAGAAAACCAATGTTCACGAATATGACGTGGCCGAGGGTTGGGTGCGTGTTGAAGTCCCTACCGCGAAGGATCGTCGCGGAAATCCCATGGTCGTCAAGCTCAGCGGCACGGTGGAACCTTATTTCCGCTGAGCGGAATTGCGATATGCAATAGGTTCCTGGTGACCAGCCATATCTATTGCGTCGTAATCCCAAGCCACCAGGCGGGGGAGCAGGCCATCGGTGTGCTTGATTGTCGCGAGAGTCGGACGCCTGCGACCACAGGGGACTGGTTGCCAAGATTGAAGTGCCCTGCAATGCAATGTATTAACAGCCAGTCAGTATTCTGGTTGCCATCCCGGCCAATCTGCCCATCCGGCTACCTCGATCCAGTGTTACATGTAACATGTGGCCATGGCGGTGAGAGAAAGAGTCAGCGAGTACCGACGGCGCATGCGGGAGCGGGGCCTGCGCCCGCTGCAGGTCTGGGTGCCTGACGTCCGCACCGAGAGCTTTGCCGCCGAGGCTCACCGCCAGTCCTCGCTGGTGGCGCGGGCGGATGAAGGCAGCGATGACCAGGACTTCATCGAGGCCGTTTCGACGCCATGGGACGAGGAGTGAACCGAGGAGAGATCTGGACCGTAGCGGGGGGTGTGTACGCGACGAAACCGCGTCCCGCGGTGATTGTCCAGGATGACCTGTTCGATGCCACCATGTCGGTGACGGTTGCGCCGATCACCAGCGCGTTACTGGACGCTCCGCTAATGCGCATTCGGATAGCCGGCGGAGACGGTCGATTATCCGGACTCGACGACGACAGTGACGTGATGATCGACAAGCTCACAACTGTCAGGAGATCGAACGTCCACGCTCGAGTCGGTCGACTGACTGCGGAACAAGTCGTCGAAGTCGAGCGAGCGATGATGGCATTTCTCGGCCTCGCGCGGTAACGAGAATGGTTGGGCAGCAGGACAATACGGCGTGTTTATCGCCTGTGCAATATGCAGTCGTTTACTTGACATAATGTGGCTTATCGGTATACATGCCAGTACTGTTTACCCCTGCTGATTAACAAGTGCGCGATGCCTGTCCGATTGTCCGATGTCGTTTTGCAGTTGATCGCCGACTTTTTCACCAGTCCGCCAACCATCTCATGGAGCTTTCCAGTCTTTCGCCTACCAACTTGCGCGTCTCGTGACGCTTCCGCGCTCGTGGCGTAACCGGCTTTCGTGCCGAGTCCGACAGCACGCTCATTTTCGGCGCACTTGCCCAACCCTCCCCGCTGCCGACCTATTTCGTCACTGTGACATATTGGCGATTGCATGACCCTGCTTGGCCCTCAATAGTTCGCGCGCGTTCGAGTCGAGTCAGTCTGTTGAATCAGCTTCCCAGAGAGCGACTTCTGCATCTGGTAGCGGTTCATCGAACTCGTCTGAGAAGCAGATACCTGGGAGCTGTCCAAATGTTCGCACCGGCGGCTTTGAGGCTGTAGCCGGTTCATCGCTGGCCTGCCCCGCTGCCACCCCCTTCTGTTCGGAAGGATCCGAGAAATCGTGGTTCGTTGCCGGCGGTTGGTTACACATCCTGAGAAATCCGAAATTCTTCCGTGTTACGTTCGACGGGGCCCAGCGTAATCCTTTTGTCACTGTGACACTTTAGGCTCTGTGACGTGCTCTCGTGGTTCGTGCTCCTGTTTCTCAACGCGTGCGCCATTCTCACTCGGTGGTGATCTCGGTCTCGATGGGAATCCGCAGTTGGGTCGCGATCGGCGTGTATAGGTCGACACCCTGCTCGGGGGTTCTGAGCGACAAGATCAGCGAGTAGCGCACAGGCACATCAATCCGATCCTGCCGCCTATTGTTCTTCCACCACCCGCCCGCGGGGTAGACGGCCACTAAATTACAGTGCGCGAGTTCACTTCCGGTGCCGTGCCACTCATCTTGGTGCAGCGATCCGAGATGGCGCTGACGTTCCCCGAGGAGCCATCTCGCGGAGGTTGTTGCCGCACCCGACCTGCCGTCCTCCTGAAGTTGAGCATTTCGGTTGATTCGAGCGACGAACTGCTGACGCGTCTCCAACTCCCCTTGCAAGTCGAACCGGAGCATGTGAGACGCGTAGGCATACCGCTGCCGCCACCCGCGTCGCGACGCAGACGGCTCGATGAAGTACGACAACGTGATTCGTAGCCGAACCGGCGCAGACCCAAGTTCTTCAAGTGCTTCTGTAGGCCACGGAAGCGTGTGCAGTCGGAAGCGCCGCATCGAGTAGTTGCTGCCATCGAACGGCACGAACTGATCCTGAGTGACCAGGGTGACTGCGCGCCGCGATGAATTAAGAACGGAGTCCTCTGCCGGGACGCCCCACCCGTAGCGCCGGAGCTGTTCGAGGCGAATGGCTTTCTTCTGGTCAGATTGGACTTTATGAGCCATCGCCGGAGTCCATTCCGCCTCATGGGTCAGTAGGCCACGGATCGACTCCGGCCAGTAATCGGGATATCGCTCCATGGCCAGTGCCGCCAGACGTGCCGCTTGAGCCGTCGCGGCGCTCGTGGCGTTGGCGGAGGCCAGTGCGACGTTGTTGCTGTTCCCAGTCGACCGCAGAGACAGGCTGGGGAGCTTGGGTTCGAACATTTGGGCGCCGTCGGTGAGGACGTTGCCGCCCTCCATGCAGATGTCAGGCTTGATGGGCGCGCTACGGTGTCGAAACAACATCGAAGTTCGGCTGTGGGGCGACAGATCACCAGGCTCTGCGAGTGGTGTCCAGCCTGTGTACTGAGGATGCTGCGGCGCTTCAGTCAAGTTGGTGAACGCGCCAACCGTCAACGCGTTCCATGATTGAGCGGGATCCTCGATCGCAGCAAGGTCGGAGTTGTCGGCGTGTTCCAACATGTAGGAGTCGACGTTGCCCGCAGCGACGACGATGAGGCGTGCGACATCGGGATCCGGCTCCGAGATCAGTCGGAATTGGTCACCGTCGCGAGTAATTTCCGTGCCGACAGCAAGGGCATCGATGGCAGCGGACCACAGCGTGGGGTCCCCAGGGTTGTCAGGCTTGGTGCTCAACGTGAGGGCGAATACGCGCCGACGTGCAGCAGTGATTTCCGGGAGTGCCACCGCCTGGATCGTGGCGCTTCCGTAGTCCAAAGGATCGATCGGCGCCTCGTCGGGACCCGGCTTCATGCGCACGGACTCCAGGCGATGCCGGAGCTGAACGGGGTCATTGCTCTGCAGGTCCGCGTCTAACCGATCACCGAATAGCGCGAGGCCGGCCATCGAGGTACCGTGCCCGCGCGGATCCATGTCCGCTCCCGAAGCACCGACGATGGTGTGTAGGTCCTCTGGCGCGAGGGATGCCTCGATCAGGACGTGGCTACGCAGCACGCCTGTGTCCAAGTGGCACACTGCTGGTGCGCTACCGTCGGCGAAAATCAAGCGTTCGGCCAAGTCTTGGACGTATTCGTCCTGTTCAGCGGGAGGAAGGTCCTCGATCGTCTCGATGAACTCTGGCCTGCGGATCTCCGCCAACGGCACGAGAGTGAACGGCAGCGGTTCGAGTTCGCTCCAGGTAGCCTCGACCCACACCACGAAGCGATCGCGGAACTGGATCGACCGAGGCAGCATCCGAAGCTGGTAAGCGTCCACGAACCCATTGAGGGCGCCAAGATCGCCACCCGAGGTGTCCAGCCAGAGTTCCCACCAGTGCTGTCCCCGCTGCGGTGGGTGACCGTCAGACGTCCAGAGATCAGCGAGAACGGCTTTGCGGATCCGGGAGATGTTGGCGACGAGGTCTTGGTTCGGCGGCTGCCCTGTCGTGGTGAGGCCACTGAGGTAGTCCTCGAACAGCTTCATGAACGCGGCGCGGTGCGCGTCTGCAACCCACACCGTCGCCCGTTCTGGATCGGTCTCTGTCGCTGGCCGGACCGACAGCAGGAGCCAGCGGGGCTGCTTCGGCTGTTTCCGGTGGGCAGTCATTCGGTTCAGCGACTCGAGTTTCAGGGGATACGACGCGCCCTCGCCTTCGAGGACGATAATCGTCCCCTGCGCTGCGAGCTCATCGTCAGCGAGCTGAAAGTCCCCACGTTCGCCATCAAGTTCACCGAACGCATCGGATAGCTCCTGGTTACGCGCAGCTCCATGAGTACCGCGGTTAACTGTTCGGCGTTTGAATCCGCCACCGCCGCTGTCTCCGGAGTAGCGGTCGAAACTCTCGGCAGTGGCGTACCCCTGGACATAGAGGTGGTCGAGTGCCTGGTCCTGGTCAGGCAATAGTGGCCGATCGCCGCGCGTTCAACGCTGCGACGAGATCGTCACGCTCCACCATCGCATCACCTCGCATTAGCACCGCCTTGGCCGCCGATTCCGCAGCCTTCACCAGGTCTGCATGGCTTAGTCCATCCGTGTACTCGCCAAGCTTGGCTAGGCTTGCGCGCTCAACCAGCGAGCCCAGCCGGGCACGCATCACCGCAGTGGCTTGCCGAGCGTCAGGGAGTGTGTAATCCAGCACCGCGTCGAAGCGCCGGAACAGCGCCTTGTCAAGGATCGATCGGTGGTTCGTCGCTGCGATTACGATCGATTCGGGGCTGGAGTTCTCGAGGAACACAAGGAACGAGTTCAGTATTCGTCGGGCCTCGCCGACGTCGTTTCCTGAGCGGTCCGCGCCGAGCGCATCGAACTCATCGAAGAGGTAGACGGCACGTTCCGCAGCAACGGCATCAAATACGATGCGCAGTTTCGCCGCAGTCTCACCCATGAACTTGCTGAGCAGGGCATCCAAACGGACGGTGTACATCGGCAGGGACAGCTCGGTGGCGAGGACCGATGCGGTCATCGTCTTTCCGGTTCCCGGCGGCCCGACCAAGAGTAGGCGGTGCGATGGCGCGAACCCATGCTCAAGGAGATTCTTCCGCTGACGCTGCTCGGCGAGCAACTGCTTGATCTGAGCAGTCCGTTCCGACGGCGCCACCAGTTCACGCAGGTGAACCTGGGGATGCGATGCTTCGACAAGCTCGGCCAACTCGCCACGAACTCGTGGAAGTGCGGTGACGTTTGCAAGGGGGGCGCGTTCACGCGACGCGTCGACTGCTTTCTTTATGTTGTCGGCCAGGACGTGGTGCCCTTGCCGGGCTTCGCGTGCCGCGATCTGCAGTGCGACGGAATAGAAGGCGGCGTCGTCGCCGGCAGCGTGGTTGCGAACCATCGCCGTGATGTGCTCGCCGAGGCCAGCCATGACGCCTCCCTTCTGGCGGAATGTGCTGCGTAGCGTAGATCGTACGGTCTGACGCTGGGTGCAAAGCCGATACCTGGCCGAATAAGTCTGTGCGGCATCAAGCCGAAGGAAGGATCCACGGCTGCTCGCGGCGCTCCCGCAGCGGCAGCCGCATGCATCTGGTGTCAGGAAATCAGGGGAAGCGCTGCCTCGATGATCACCTTCCCGACTTCGGTGCCGGCCGCGGTCGCGATCGAAGTCATCGCAGCGGTAGCCAACGTCTTGAGCCGACCCGGGGACGGGGAATCAGAGTTCGATTCACCGCGGATGTCCGACACTAGCTCTTCGGCGGCGGCGCGGGCCTGTTCATCTGTGACCGCGGGAAGGACCTGTTCGATCGCATCGGCGAGGGTTCGCGCTTGTTCCACCTTCTGTCGGACGTTGACAGTCTGCGTGGCGCCGGGACTGTTGAACGCGACGGCGACACCGCTGCTGCCCTCGATGTGCAGGTACGGGCTCTGCACCTCGGCGACGCCGGGAAGGTCCCGCACCGACTTGCCCGACGCCGCGTACCTCTCTCCATAGGGGGTCAGCTTCGGCCTAAGGACGATCCTCTGCATTGTGCCGGTGCCGCCGACGTAGCCCTCCTCCATTAGCCACTCCAGCGCGGCGTTCACCTCCTCGCGAGTGACTTCAGAGCCAGACCAAGAAGTTGCCTCCATGAAGTCAGCCGGTTTCGCCTCTGCAATGGTGGCTCCTTCGAGCCGCAGCTCGTATAGCCACGCCAGCACGCCGTCCCGTAGATTCCACAGCCGCTCGGCCTTGTTCATGGCGGTCCCTCCCCTGCTTGCCAGTGACGGATCAGGGTAACTGTGCGGTCCGACAACATCGGGCGCTCAGGACGAGGGCGCGTTCGCCCGCGAGTGCCCGCCGGCACGCCGCCACGAAGCCTTTGCTGCCCGATCGACGGGACCCGGAATGCACGCCGACACTGACGCGGCACGTACATCGCCACCGACATGGGATAGGCCGTGCTGGTCAAGATGCTGCGCTCACGCCTCAGCTCGGCGGTCCGTGTCGGCATCAGCGCGTATCCAGTCTCCAGGTTCCTCGCTACGCCACCGTCATTGCACGGGACCACACCGGGCGTGTCCGGCAGGGTCATCCCGGTCGGCGGCCATACCATCAGAGACGTGCCCACCCATGGGCGCGCGGCGGCGCAGATTCGAAACAGCGAGCTGATTGATTACCGGCCCGCTGAGGGTGAATCTGTCGCTCAAATTCCGGTCGACGAGCTGTGGTCGGTGCCGTTCGAGAGATGTGCGCCGGTCCGCAAAGCCTCGACGTACAAGGGTCAGAAAAACTTCACCGGCGAGTAGTGGTGCTCGACCACAGAGTCGCACATCTCATTCGAATCGTGGGTTGAACGTGATTTTCTGATCGCAGCCGACTTCGATCCAGACATAATTGGAATATCAGTACAGCCCTTCGCTTTTCGCTTCGTTTCGACCGCAGGCAAACAGCGGCAGCACACACCTGATGTGTTCCTCCGAACCAGATCCGGCGACGGCATCGTCGTGGATGTTCGACCAGACCGACTCGTGGACGGTGACGCTCGCGAGGCATTCGAATCGACCGTTGCGCTATGCGACCGTGCCGGGTGGACCTACCGCTGTGTTGGAGATCAGCCGCCGATCCGAGCCGCGAACTTGCGTTGGCTCGCCGGCTACCGGAACCCGCGAAATCGACGGCAGGACGTCGTTACCAACTTGACCTCGCTACTGGCCCACAACCCGACGACAATCGGCGCAACCGCCCTCGCGGCGGGCGAACCGATATTGGTACTACCCACTCTCTATCACCTGCTCTGGACCCACGTGATCGACGTCGATGTCGACTCGGCGCCGATCGGTGAACATACGCTGATCCGATTGGCCACACGATGACTGCTGAGCCCGCCAAAATCGCCATCGGCGACTTTTGTCGCTACGACGGCAAGTTCTGCGAGCTGGTGGCGATCGACGGAATGATAGCGAAGCTACGTCGCGAGGACGGTCAGCTCGCAGCAGTCAAGATTGCGGACTTGTTCGCGGACAGTTCATTCGACGTCCTGTCCCCCAGCGTTCGTCGCCGCCCAATCCCACCCGACTACTTCTCCGCGCTGCCGAGCCCGGTCCAGGAGCGTGTTCTCTGGCTAGAGCACCACATCTCCGAAGTGGTCGACGGGATGCCTGTCGGGTCTCCGCCTCAGACCACTCCGCGCAACGGATACGACATTCGATCGACATCACTCGGACAGCGAGAACGCAACAAATGCTCCGAACTTGATGCCGCTGGAACCCCATTGGGCCTGAAGTACCTTCAAGAACTCCGTCGCCGTTACGAACGATCCGGCGTTGCCGGGCTGGTTGACGGCCGTCTTCACCGTCGGCGCTCGCCAAACCGGAGGGTCGATAGTCGCTACGTGGGCGTGCTGGTGGAGGTGCTGAACGAAAACGAACTGCAGTCGACGCGCACAGAGATCGCCTTGAAATGGCACGTGGACCGGCGAGTGGTTGACAAGTTCGGCGACGGCGTGAAACTGCCTTCTCACACCACGTTTCATCGGCTGATGAAGCAGCTCCCCCAGGCGCGTCACGCCACCGGATCCGCTCGAACCCGGCAGACGAAGAGCCATCAGCCGGAGGGTGTGTTCGGTAAGGTCGTCGCGAGCCGTCCCGGTGAGTGGATGCAGATCGACACCACGCCGTTCGATGTCGGCATCCGGCTCGCGGGGCCGCACTAGCCTCGATCGGCGCTACTGCGCGGGCCTACGTCGACATGTACCGCAAGTACACCGACGACTTCCCCCGCGAATCCCGCGACACCGCATACGAAGACCGCATCAAACGTACCTACCCCATCCACCCAGAGCTGTTTGACCGACTTTACGAAGAGTGGTCGTCATTAGAGCGATTCCAGCGCACCCGCGGTGTGCTGCGGTTGATGAGCACGGTGATCCACGCACTCTGGACCGGTGAGGACGCTTCACCGTTGATCATGCCAGGGTCGATCCCGTTGGCTACCGCGAACGTGAATGCTGAACTCACTCAGTACCTTCAGGACTCGTGGAAGGCGATCATCGACGCTGATGTCGACGGACCCAACTCCGAGCCAGCGCGGATCGATAAGGAGAAGCCGCTTTTCGGACAGCGCTCGCTCACCAAACGCCTTGCCCGCACGGTTTTCTTCGGTGCCGCACCCACCATAGGGTCCGCCCACAAGGGCCTCGAAACCCAACGGGTATTTATCGGGACCGCCGTCCCGGGTGATGTCCCGGGGAACTTCCACTCCGCGCTGACCCAGCTCGGCGATCGTGCGACGTACTTCTACTCCGGCTCTGGCAAGTACTGGTACGACCTGCAGGCCAACATCACGCGCACGGCGAAGGACCAGGCGGAGCGTCTCCATAAGGAGGATGTCTGGGCCGAGATCGTTCGCCGACTTCAGGTCCAAGCCCGTACGCGCGGGGATTTCGCTGGCGTCCACGTCTGCCCCGAGTCGAATGCCGATATTCCTGATACTGACGAAGCGCGGTTGGTGATCCTGCACCCCAAAGTCGCGCACAAACGTGGAACCGACTCGCCGGCCAAAGCATTCGCGCATAAGGCCACCGAGCAGCGCGGCACCGCGAACCGTACAAACAGGAACATGCTGGTGTATCTGGCTGCTGACGAGGCACGACTGGAAGAACTAGACATTGCCACGCGTGACTATCTGGGGTGGACTTTAGTACTTGCCAGCGAAGCTGCGCTCGACCTCACCGACAATCAGAAGAAACAAGCGGCCCAACGGCAGGCGCAGGCCGACCAGACCGTGAAGTCTCGTCTGTTGCAAACATTTACGTGGGCGCTTGTGCCGTCGCAGCCGAATGCGAGCGCACCATTCATTGTCCGCGAGACGAAGGTTGAGGGCCAGTCGGAATCGCTTGCCGAACGGGCCTCTCGAAGGCTGGGTAGCGACGGTGAGCTGTCGAATCGGCAGGCGGCCGTCACAGTTCGGCTCGCCATCAATAAAGTGCCGCAGATCTGGAAGGACGGCCACGTCTCGTTGGGGACCCTATGGGGTCTGTACTGCCAGTACCCGTACATGCCGCGGCTGCAAGAACGGCGAGTGCTGGACGAGGGCGTCCTCGACCTACCGCTCATCTGGGAAACCGACGCGTTTGCTCTTGCATCCGGGCTGGATGACGTTGGGCGATACGTCGGACTCTGGATCCCCGGGGACACCAATTCAGCTCCCACGCCAGCGGACTCGCTGCTCTTGGTGCGCCCTGACGTCGCGGTAGAACAACGGAGCCACGAAGCACCCCCTGAACCTTCTCCTGGTCCCGGTCCGGAGCCCGGACCCGTCCCTGGTCCTGCGCCCGGGCCGAGACCTGGTCCGATCGATATCGCGTTCACGCGCTTCTACGGCGTGAAAACGCTCAGCTCGGACAAGATTGCGATGGACTTCAAGAACATCGCAGATGAGGTAATCGCGAATCTCCGTGAACAAGGCATCAACCTCGTCGTGAAGATCGAGATCGAAGCGGTGGACTCAGATGGCTTTGACGAGAACAAAATTCGTACCGTCTCGGAGAACGCAAAAACGTTGAAGTTCGATCAGTCGGGGTTTGAGTCGGAATGATCGACTGCAGCCAAGCCCTAGAAGAGAAGCTGTAGAAGTGTCGCGATTCGTTCCACGACCGCAGTCGACCTCGTTCTTCAAAAAAGGTTTCGGCTCCACTGTGGATAATGGTGGCCGCGACCTTGATGAGTGGTTGGAGAGCACGCTGAAGCGTGAGCTTAAGCTCGACTCGATCGAACGTGACGATGACGGCGACATCGTGCTCGTATCAGGCAGCGCCGTCGTGTACGTCAGCACGAGGGACGACGGAACGCCATGGATCGGAGTTTTCTCTCCGCTGCTTGAGGACTTCGCCATGCGGCCTGAGGTGTACGAGGGCCTTGCCCCCGTGTAGTGGACACGGGATTTGTGGTTACGCGGCTTGTGGCAGCGTAGTGGATGTGTGGGTGTTTTCGTAGCTGGCCGGGCTGGAATAGGCGCAGCGGGAGTGCCTCCGTTTCAGGTTGTAGCGGACCAGCCAGCAGAACACTTCGCGGCGGCAGGTGGGCGCGTCGGGCCAGTTGCTGCGGTCCTGCAGGATCTCGCGTTTGAGGGAGGCGTTGAACGACTCAGCGAGTGCGTTGTCGGCACTTGACCCCACCCCGCCCATAGACTGGACGACGCCCAGATCTGCGCAGAGTTCGGCGAAATCGGTTGAGGTGTACTGACTTCCGTGATCGGAATGGAACACTGCACCGGCCAGCGAGCCGCGCAGCGCCTCGGCGGCTTTGAGTGCATCTTCGACCAGTTCGGTGCGCATATGCTCAGCGATCGCCCACCCGGCGACTCGGCCGGAGAAGCAGTCGATCACCGTCGCCAGATACAGATTCGACCCGGTCGCCAACGGTAGGTAGGTGATGTCTCCGACATACTTTTCATTCGGTGTCGCTGCGGTGAAATCCCGGCCGAGCAGGTCCGGAACCTTCTGGTTCGCCGGATCCGGCGTCGTGGTCTTCACCCGTCGTCGGCGGCGGTAGCCGGCAATCCCGGCGGTGCGCATCACCCGTGCCACCCGCTTGTGGTTGACCCGCTCCTGGTCGGGGACACCGTCGTTGAGCTCAGCGGTGATCCGCGGCGCACCATAGGTGCTATCCGCATCGTGCACAGTGCGGATACGCGCCTCGAGTGCCTCGTCCGCGGCCTGACGCGCAGCACGGCCGCCAGCGCCGGCCAACCAGGCATAAAACGAGGAACGCGCGACCTCGACGACCGCGCACAGCCACTTCACCGGATAGGCGTCGAGGTGGTCGGCGACGAACTGAAAGCGGCTCACCAGTTCGTCTCCCCGGCGAAATATTTGGCCGCCGACCGCAGAATGTCACGCTCGGTCGACAACCGAGTCTGTGTGGCACGCAGCTGCTGCACCTCGGCTCGGAGCCGGGCCAGCTCCTGATCAGGGGTTTCCGCACCCGGCGCCGGCTGTCCTGCCGGAGTCAGGTTGCGGTGCCGGATCGGCACCCCGGCCGCTTTGCACCACGCCGATAACGTCACCCCACTGATACCGAGCTCGGCGGCAATCTCGGTGACCGTCGCGCCCTCGGTATCCCGGTACAGCGCTACCGCGTCTCGTTTGAACTCTTCGGGATAATTTTTCCTTGCCATCGGTGTCGATCATCTCGCTTCCCCCGCCAATCTTGCGGGATTCAGCGTGTCCAACACCTGGGGTCAGGGCCCCGAGGCGGTGAATGCGATCAATCGGAACACGCCGTTCGCGAAAGCGACCGTCGATCCGGATGGTCCACAAATTGTGCTATCGGCGGAGCTCCACATTTTCGATGGTCTTTCGCCCGAGCAGCTCATGGCCACCATTGATCTCATTGCAGACCGCGCGGACCACTATGACACTCGGCTGCAGAAGCGATTCGGCGGACAGACCATGCTCGATGATGATGAAGGCGACGAATTCGATGTCTAACACATCGGGACGGTTGCTTCGGCAGTTCAGCGACGAGATTATCGAGCTGGCCGAGCGCGTTGTGCTCTCTACTGCCATTGTCAAAGGGCAGACGCGTGACTTCGACGAAGGTAGCGGGTCAGCGTTTCTTTACGATGTCGAACACCTTGTCACGAACAATCATGTGGTCGAAGGAATGGTCGACCCTATCCACGTCCAGCTGCCCGCCGCTCGGCAGACCGAGGCACGGGTCGTGGGGCGGGATCCCTTGACCGACCTCGCCGTCCTGCGAGTTGATCCACAACCCGCTGAACCGCTTTTGATTTCGGCTCGCGGGGCACGGCTCGGAGAAATCTGCTTTGCATTCGGCAGCCCCCTGGGTGAGTTTCCGGAGAGCATCAGCATTGGCATCGTAAGCGGATTGAAGCGAAGCCTTCCTGCTGGGGACAAGCAAGCGATCTTCGACGTGATCCAAACGGATGCGGCGATCAACCCCGGAAACTCCGGCGGACCATTGGTGAACGTCGATGGCCTTGTCATAGGAGTGAATACGGCAGCTATCCCTGAGGCCGACGGTATTGGCTTCGCGGTCCCGGCCGACACCGTCGCGGAGGTAGTCCAGGAACTCATCACCTACGGAGCTGTTGAACGCGCGTCACTGGGCGTCAGCGTCGCACGCCGATCCGTCGATAGAGCACCGGGAGGGCATGCCCTTGTGGTGACGGCTGTTCGCGATAACTCAGCAGGCCCCTTTGAGCCCGGCGATGCGATCGTTGCTGTCGGGGATCGCGACATCCACTCCCAGAACGACCTATTGCGCGCGTTGCGCCGCGACGTCGCCAATCGCAGAGTAGCAGTCGTGGTCCTGCGTGGTGACCACGAAGTCTCGATTGAATGCCGGCCCCGGAGCGTGCGAACATTCAGCTGAAACACCCGCGGGGGAAGGCGCAGTTCAACGTGCGGAGCTCGGGTTCGTCTGGCCGAGTGCGATCAATACCTGATCCGCTGCTTTCCGCACCTGCGCGGCGAACTCATGCTGGTTGTCAACCGCGAATGCTTCTGCGTACGACCAGGTTCTGCGGATCTGGACGCCGGGGCGTATATGAATCTGTATGCCAGCCTTCTTGCCGTCTAACCAGTGGTGAAGGCTTTCCTGCTCCGCGGCACGAGCGTAGCGGCGGTCTACCAGCCAGCCGAAGAAATCCGGATCAGCTATCTCATCGCGGGTTCGACCGCCGGCGCGACCGCTCTGGAAGTCGTCGATCCACTGGCCTAGGTATTCTTCCGCCGACAGCAGTCTGGTCGGAATCCAGCGTTGAAGCGGTTGGGCGAACCGATGGGCAAGCTGGAAGTTGGGCTCGACCGTGAAACCGGCGTGAGCGTCGAGTTCAAGCAGCGTATCGACTCTGCCCCGATCTGAGTAGAGATACGTGTACTGGGGTTGGAGCTCCGCCGGCCAGACACCCAAATGAACGAACTGGCCATCGGCAAAGAGTGCAGCGCGGTCGGCACCACGAACATCCTTGGCAGCGAATTTGATTGTGACGCCAGGCGACAGCGTGTCCCCGCGCGGAGCAAGGGTTCCTTCCACCGCGCTGGCTTTCGGTGAAAGCCCTGTCGCCCACTGCAGGACCGTACCGAGTCGGTCGAGGACGATTAGAGTGTCACCGGTATCTAACGTCGATGGCATCGAACTGGATCCCTTTTGGGCAAAAGCCGGCGGCCGCGGTGGTCGCGGATGCTTTACGCCACTGCCCCAACCGACCTCCCACCCCTCGCCGGCGTCGAAATAGTCGGCGTACGCGACAGGTAGCGCCTTGGTTCGCTCAACAACACGAAGGAGCTCGGCGAACCAGGCCATGTATGCGGGGTCGTCGTGGGTAGGAGTGACTTCGGGCAACGCGCTCAAAATCAGATCAGCGACCCTCTCGGGTGTCGTCGTCACCGTCACCTCTCCGCCGGCGAACTCGGTGAGCCCGCCTGTCGAGTACCGAAGTGCGATGTCCCAGTCGGTGACGTCCGGGTAAGCCGCATCGTCAATCAGATTGTCGCTGAGTGTGATTGCAACTCGCCAATACATCCCTGAAGGGCTTACTCCCGGCAGGATGCGCAGCCGATGGTAGCCGCGTTGATGCAGCACGCGGACGCCTTGCAAGATCCGGATCGGTGTCGACGACGCCAACTCTGCGCTCACTTGCTCGTGCATCTCGGAGTCGAAAGCCACCAGGCGCACCTCCTCGACACGAGAATTGGCCGCGGCAATGCTCTCGATCGCGGCGGCTATTGCATCTTTGCGCGGCCAGCCGAAGGCGCCGGTGCTGATAAGCGGAGAGGCAACGACTCGAGCACCGAGTTCGTCAGCAACTTCCATGGCTCGCCGATAGCAGGACTCCAAGAGCGAACGGTCTCGCTGGCCGGCGTTGTAGTTCGGTCCCACCGTGTGGATGACCCACTGGGCAGGTAGGTCGCCTGCTGTCGTCCAGCCGGCATCACCTGTGGGCAGCCCGTTGGGGAAGCGCTCAATGCAGTCGCGCAGGATGGCGGGGCCTCCCGCGCGATGAATCGCGCCATCTGCGCCGCCACCCCCGCGCATACCAGTGTTCGCTGGATTGACAACGGCATCGACCTCTTGCTGGGTGATGTCGCCACATACCGCGGTGATTTTCAGCACGCATCCAGTATGCATCTGGGTACTGACGTCGATGCGGCCTTCGCCTCCAGCGGGCCATGGGCTCGGATCCGATCGGGTGGGAAACCCTAAACACTGCTGACCGGCGAGTTCGAGGAGCGACTGCGTGGACGAACCTCGACCTAATGGCCCAACTTGGTGGGTCTGGCCAAAACGCGAAATGCCATGCCGGGTCCGCCGACGGACTCAACACCCTCCCAGTCCTCGGCGCCGTGTCGTTCTGCGATCCAAACGGCGCGGGGACGGAGTTGCGGCGCTGCGGAGATCCACTCGACGTCGCTATTTTCATCTGTCGCCGAGAGGATGACCCAGTAGATCTCGTGCGGTCCCAGCGTCGGCGTGCCAGCTGATTGCAGCCGAAGCACCTCCACGGTGTCCGAGTCGCAAACACTGACGGGCCAGCGTTCGAGCACATCACTGTCATGGTCGGAAGGAGTCGCAAGGTCACCCTTCGTCAGACGCACCTCGGCCATACCGGTGCTGCCATTCCGCAGTCTCAAGCCGACGCCGATCTCATCAAGGTCGACTGGGTCGCGGACAAAGAAGGATTGGGCGACGTGGTGTTCCGCGGGCGGGTTGCCACGCTTGGCTCCCGTCGCAGAGCGTGATCCACCCGGATCGCACTCGTCGCGGGGTCCGAAGCCGTCAGTGATTACTTCTATGCCACTCGATTTAAAGGCGGAATGCTCACCAATCTTCGCCAGCACCCATTCGACGCCCTGCAATAGATCCGTTGACGTCCAGCGTGAGCCTGGATCCTCTCGAACGGTGCGGTCAATGATAGCTGAAATGTATTGTGCGACGTGAGGATCTGCGACGGCTAACGAACCGTGTTCGAACCGTTCTCTCACGAAAACCGTTCTCCTGCTTGTCATCCAGTGGAGAACTTTTCCGAGGCTGTAAACGTCACTCGCTTCCTGAGCCGCATCGAGACTTCCCGCACCGCACTCTGGCGCTGCGAACGCCGCATTGCCGAACCCTTCCACTGTCGTGAGCATCACGCCAGACCCCATATCCGCGCAGATCCCGAAGTCGATCAAGTACGGCTTGCCGTTCTGATCGACAACGATGTTGTCGGGCTTTATATCGCGGTGTACCACCCCCTGCGCATGCGCATCATGGACGGCGGTTACCACTCCTCGGAAGCGTTCGAAGATGGCCCGGGGTTCAACAAGATCCGGAAGCGCGGTGAGATTCTCACCTACGTAGGCCGTCACGAGGTAAGAGTCCTTCTCACCGATGTCGGCGTCCACGACGGCGGGGATATGAGGCGATTGCAACCGGGTCAACATTTCGATCTCGCGTTTGAACCGGTCGATCCGCTTGGGGTTTTTGAGTCGCTTGAGTACCCACCCTGTAGACCCGTCGTCGGTATTACGGACCAGGAATGTATGCGCCTGGCCACCCTCTCCCAAGGTCTCGACTGTCTCCCATCGCCCAAATCGCTTTGCCATGTGGACTATCCTCTCGCGCTCACGACGGCTGGGGGTGCCGGGCTTGTCAGCAGCCGCGCAGCTATTCGAGCAAATTCGGTCTAGACGATTAAGTGACGTCTCCCGCTGAGCGAACTGCAACCTCGACGTGCCATTCCGCGCGAGCGACGAGTTCGTCGAACGTGATGATTTCAGGGTCATGAAGGTTTCGCCGGAATAGCTCGAAACTCCGAAATTGGTCGGGAACCGGCCCTCCCGCAGCACCAGTGAGTTGCTCGAGCGTTCCTGCGATCACGAATGATCGCGGGCGGAGAAGGAAGGTGCCCGTGGGCAGTAGCTCACCGTCGGCTGATGTGTCCCGAAGGTATTCACCTATATCGCGGCACGCCAGGTGTACAGACTGTTGAACTTGCACGACAGCACCTGCAAGTTCTTTTGCGGGAGACCAACATCCGGATCGGTACTCGCCTTCAAGTAACGGAGTGCGATGGTGTTTAATCTCAGCAAACGCCAGCGACCGGATGACGCCGGCCGTGCGGAGCAATGCGTCAACCCTCTTACCGACGCCACTGACGCTCCGGCCGACTACGGTTTGTTCCAGTCGGTCGTTGTCCCATGAAGTCAGAAGTTGGCCGCCCAACCCGATCCCGAGAACCCAAGGATTTTCCTCGAGAAGGCTCTGCCACGCGCGTTCGGGGCCGCCGGCTGCCTCTGCCGCCGAATCGAAAGCGGCATCGTCGCTTAACCAGCGCCGCATTGTTTCGGCCACGTGCTTTCGACGCTGAAGAGCAATAACATCGTCGGCTTCGGCATCGGTTTCGATGAGCGCGCGGAACCGCTCTGGGTCTCGTGAATATAGGTTGTGGAAGGCAGTCGGGTCGTCGAAGAGGTCACGAAGAAGTTGGTCGTCGACGTATACCGAACTGTCACCCTCAACGGGGACCATCTCGATCGCACGCAGCATGTCGATGAGACGAGTGGCTTGATCCCGATCGAGTTCGAGCACGGTTTCCAACCGCGTGGCATCGCCGCTTGTCGGAACCTTTTGGACGCGCAGCTTTCGAACCGCGCCCTGTTCACGAGCAATTTGAAGTTGTAGTTGCTTTCGCCCACCGGGCGTTTCGTACACCACTTCCCTTGTCCATTCACAATGTTCGTCGTCAGCTTGCTGCACCTCGTCAAACACGCGGTATATGTAGCGGGATGGATGGCCAGCATCCCGCCCAAACTGTGCGAGGAAGCTCCGAGTCGCATACGTACGCGTTGTCAATCGCCCCTCGGCGTAGGTCACTTCGTTCGGCTCGGCCGGAACGTCAAACTCGAACGTAGGCACCCCGCTCCCCGAGCATTTTTTCGGACCAGTTCGTTGGCAACTCTACCGTCGTGGCGACCCACCGCGAGGGATTCGTAGGGTGCTGCGTGATCTATCTGATTCTGTAACCGTCGAGACATAGTCCTGAGATCAAGACGGCTCGTCGACGGAGGTAAACCGAAATTGGCGGCGATGCACCTTTTCAGTTGATCGCTGCGCGGCAGTTTGAACCGTCCCGGGTTTCATGCACCCTCAGGTTTCTGTGATCCGGCCGGTCTACCGGTCACGAGTTGGGAATAGTAGCGGGCTTCGGCTTCGGCCGGCGGAATGCGTCCGAGGCGGTGCATCAGGCGCTGCTGGTTGTACCAGGCGACGTAGTCGGCGGTGATGTATTCGACGTCGCCCACGGTGTTCAGTGGGCCGCGGCGAAACGGGGAATCCGCCCGGACACATTCGTTCTTGTACAGGCCGATGGTCGTCTCAGCCAGCGCGTTGTCGAAGGCATCCCCAACACTGCCCACAGACGGGCGAATTCCCGAAAGGCTCAGTGTCTCACCGAATCTCACACTCGTGTACTGCGAGCCGGCGTCGCTGTGATGGATTGCGCCGTCGACGGGATGGCCTTGGCGGGCACGCAGTGCAGCGGCCTGACGCAGCGCGGATTCGACGAAGCGGGTGTGCTTGGACGCCGAGGCTTCCCAGCCCACGATCGACCCGGCGTAGACGTCGATGACGAACGCGACGTAGACGAACACGCCGGTGACGAGCTTGACGTAGGTGAAGTCGGCCACGAGCAGCACGTTGGGTGCGGCCACCCCGAACTGGCGGTCCACCAGGTCCGGCGGTCGCACCGCCTCCGGGTCGGGGATCGTGGTGCGGACCCTCTTCTGGCGGCGCACGCCTTGCCAGCCGTTCTTGCGCATCAGGCGTTCCACGGTGGACTTGGCCACCGGGATGCCCTCACGCTGCAGATGGGCCCACATCTTCAGCGACCCGTACAGCGACTCGGGCCTGCGGCGTCCGTGCTCATCAGGCTCGTAGTAGCCGGCTAGGATCTCGGTGATCGTGGCGTCCCACAGGGCCCGTTTCGAGGGCGCCCGCACCGCCCAGGCATGAAATGTCCGCGGGGCGATCGGCACGGCGTGCTCGGTGAGCACGCGGCAGATCGGAGCGACCCCGAAACGGTCCCGGTGGGCGGCGATGAACTCGCAGACCGTAGCGGTCAGCGGCGGTTGCGCGAGTCGCTCTCCCGCACGAAGAAAGACGTTGCCGCCTTGAGGATTTCGATAGTCTGCTCCAGCTCGGCGTTACGCCGTTTCAACGCCCGGATCTCCGCAGCCGCCTCCGAAGAGACCCCGTCTCGATCACCGTCATCGACCTGTTGCTGGCGAATCCAATTACGCAGCGTCTCGGCGTTCATCCCCAACCGTTTGGACACCGCGGTAATCGCCGCCCACTCGCTCGGATAGTCCTCCCGGTGCTCGCGCACCAGACGGACCGCCTTCGCTCGGGTCTCCGGGTCGTACTTGCTCGGCATGACATGCACCTTCCCAAGGAAGGAGGTGCGCATCAAACGCGGGATGGTTCAGTTCAGCGCCCTCCCATGGCCTTAGTCCTTTGCAAACTGACATCCGATCCGGAACTAGTTGGGAGTAATCCGGGAAGACCTGGCAGCTGTCCGATTTCCCGCCCTCCGTTCCAGAACTATCTGAGAGTGACTCCCGCCCGGGTCCTGCCCATGCACCTGCGAATCTTCGGCCAGCGCAATCATGGCGCTGAGTCTGAATCCACGACTATCTGACAGCGCAGGACGGGACGACTGGCAGTCCAGATCTACCTGACAGTGGCGGACACTCCGCGCCCTCGAAGTCCAGCGTGAACCGTTTAATTCGTCACTGTGACGTTATGTCCGCGATGCGGCGTCCCCTGTTTGCGCAGGCTAGAGCCGGGCAACACCCAATAAAATGGATAACGTTGATTATCCATCTTGTATCTGCGAGGCTGACCGTGTGTCGCATGAAACCGATCCCGGCTACTCCGTCATCGAAGGCGTTGTTGAAGCTGGTGCCGTCGCGCCGGCCGTCGATGAGATCCCCGAGTGGTTCCAGCAGTTCTTGGATCACCGGCAGGCAAGTAAACCCTCGGCGCACACCATGAAGGCCTATCGCCGCGACTTCGTCGCCATTGCCAATCTGCTTACCGGTGGTGAGCCGGCCCGTCTCAGTCCAGCTGACATAACTCGCGATTCGATGCGGGCTGCGTTCGCGGCGTTTGCAGCCGACCACGAGGCGGCATCGATCCGACGCTGTTGGTCAACCTGGAATGTGTTGTGCACCTTCCTCTATACCAACGAACTTTTGGCGGCCAACCCCATGCAGCTCGTTGGACGACCGAAGCTGAAGAAGCCGCTGCCGAAAGCGCTCCCCCGAACCGCTGTGGAAGCACTGCTCTCTGCTGTCACGCAGGAGTCCGATACTCGCCGAACAGATTGGAAAGAAAGAGATCTCGCGCTCATCCTCACTGCACTCCTCGCGGGACTGCGGGCCGAAGAACTGCGCCTGGTCGATGTTGGCGACATACGAACGCTCGACGACGGCTCCGCAGTGATCAACGTGAAAGGCAAAGGCGGCAAGGAACGCAACGTCCCCATCGAGGCACCCCTGCTGGAGATGATCGGAACCTATTTGGATAGTCGTGCCGGACGGTTTCCTCAGAGCAAGAAGCGCACATCGTCGCCGACGAGTAGACCATTGTCGGGCTGGCCGCATTCCGCCCCGCTATTCGTCGGTCGGGACGGTGAACGGATGACGCGGGGCACCCTACAGTCACGTATCAAGCGCGCGTTCAAACGCGCAGGACCGGACGCGCGCCCCGTACCCGGCGCCCTGGTGCACGGACTTCGCCATACCTATGCAACTGAGCTCGCGACCTCGAATGTCAGCGTCTACACACTGATGAAACTCCTCGGACATGAGTCGATGACGACATCGCAGCGGTACGTTACGGCGGCGGGGATTGAAACACGAAGTGCAGCAGCGCAAAATCAGCTTTACTCCCTACTGACCGAACAGCGGGAAGACGATGGGACCAGCTGAGAACGAAGCGATCATGTGCCCTTGCGACTCTCGGCGCGGACGTGAGATTAGTTGCCTTTCAACACATTATGTCACTGTGACGAATATCCGGTGGGCTTTCTTTGGCCGTTGGTTGCTGGTATGGGCACCTTCCACGGCTCGGAGTGTGCCGGCGAAGCCTTCGCGCATGAACGAACGACCCATCCGCATTCGCGCGCCGCTAGACCCGCCTTTATGCCGTCGGCGATGCTGTGTGCGTGGCCGCAAGCGGCGCGCTCGTAGGCCGCCAAGGAGCCCGCAATATTTGTTGCCTAATGTCGAGTCGGGCGCTTCGGCACCGGGCTCGCGAAGCCTCTTAGCGGAACTTGGGGTCCTCCACTTACTGTGCGGGGCGCCCTCCGCCACGCCGGGCGGACCTCAGCATCATGTGCCGCTGCACCTCAGGATGACCCCTACCGCATAGTACCAATAATTGGTACTTTTGGTTGCATGGGTAGGAACACATCGTTCAGCCTGGACGAGCATTTCAACGCCTTCATCGAAGGCGAGGTCGCCTCTGGGCGGTACGGTTCCGCCAGCGAGGTGGTGCGTGCTGCACTGCGACTCCTCGAGGACCGGGAAACGCGACTGAATGCCCTGCGTCAATCGTTACTTCACGGCGAAAATAGCGGTCAGGCAACGTCATTCGACTTCGATGCTTTTATCGGACGCAAACGGGCGGAACCACGCTTTCAGTGAACCGGTTCGTACTGTCGCCGGCTGCTCAGGCCGACCTCGAGCAGATCTGGGATTACACCTGCGACCTGTGGAATGACGATCAGGCCGAGAGTTACATCCGCGAGATCCAACGTGGGATCGAGCTCGTGGCCGACAATCCGCTCATCGGACGCTCCTGCGAGGAAGTCCGCCCTGGGTATCGCAGACACCGAGTGGGCTCACAGACCCTGTACTACCGAGTCGGGGCCTCGGATCTCATCGTGGTGGTCCGCGTGCTCCACCAGAGCATGGACGTCGATCAGAACCTCGATTGACGGCGTGCATGGTCGTCCCACCGTGCAGCAGCATCTTTACCTCGGCCGATAGGCGCCGAGTAGCCCCACCTCTCGTTGACGTCAGGTCGGACTCGCGTTGGTTCGCGGCTCCTCGACCGTCTGGCATTCACCGAACCCACAACGAGGCGCATCCGGACACGTTGCGCCTCAATCGGGAGCTCGTCCTCAGAGCCCGAGAGCAGGAAGCGGCATCGGCGCCAGACGATAGGTAGGCGGCTCGGTGCCGTGCAGGTGCCTGACGAAATAGTCCCACGTTCGACGGTAGGAATAGTGGGTGTAGCCAAGCAGAGCGTGCTCGGCCCCGGGAATGAGGATCATGTCGAAATCTTTGTCGGCCTGGATGAGCGCATGGGCCAGTCGCATAGTCATGTACGGATGGGCGTTGTCGTCGAGCTCGCCGTGGATGAGCAGGAGTTTGCCCGTGAGGTTGGCGGCCAGTGGAATATTCGAGATGGACGCACGGCCTTCGTCGCTGAGGTCGCCGTGGTAGTTTTCGGCCCACATCGCCAGATTGACGTTGTTGTCGTGGTTTCCAGAGACCGCGACGGCCACCCGATAAAAATCGGGATAGGTCAAGATGGCGCGGGCGGCGGCGAAAGCGCCCGCGGACAGCCCGGTGATGCCCACCCGCGCGGTGTCCAGCCAGGGATGGCGGCGGCCCAGTTCGCGGATCGCGGCGACGTGGTCGTCCAAGGCGCCGGCGTTACCCATGGCTCGATACGAATGGTCGTGAAAGGCCTTGCTGCGAACCGCCGTTCCGCGTCCGTCGATGACCACCACCGCGAATCCCAGCGCGGCGAGCGGCTCCGGATGCCCGACGTGCGGCGAGTCGAACGCGGCCCCGGCGTTGTAGTTCTGCGGTCCGGGGTAGATGTGCTCGATCGCCGGGTACCGCCGCTGCGGGTCGAAACCGTACGGACGCCAGAGTAATCCGTAGATCGGTGTCCTGCCGTCTGCGGCCAGGGTGCAGAACCGTTCGGGAGGGCTCCAGCCGGCCGCCATCAGCGCGGCGGTGTCCGGTGCCTCCAGCTCGGTGAGCACCTGTCCGGCACCATCGCGGACCACAGATTGCGGCGGCAGCGACGGCGACGACGCCCGGTCGATGAAGTAGCCGCCCTGTGGGGGGCTGATGCCGTCGTGGTCCAGATCGTCGTCGGTGAGCCGCGTGAAGCCAGAGCCGTCCAGATTGGCGCGGCAGATCTGCCGAACGTAGGGATCGTCGGAGACCAGTCCGGCGGCCACGAACCACACTTGCCGCGAGTCCTCGTCCAGCCAAAGCACCTTGCGCACCTGCCACTGCCCGCGGGTCAGTTGAGTGGCCTGCTTACCATCAGCCGGATACAGATACAGGTGCCCCCACCCGTCGCGCTGTGACCACCACAGCATCTCGCCGGTCTCCAGTACCCGCGCCATCGGCGGGTCACCCAGCTGCGCGGTTGGGTCCACCCGCGTCTCGCCGGTCTCGCTGATCAGGGTGGTGACCGCGCCGGTGCCCGGGTCGAGGTGGCGCAACTCCAGCGTCCGAGCGTAGCGCTCATGGTGCAGGAAATGCACGCTGTGGCCGGATTCGCCTGTCCACCAGGCGTAGACGACGGCGGTCGCGTGCATGATCGGGGCGGGTTCGCCCTGCTGACGCACCACTGTGCGGTCGGCGACATGCAGGACGTTCCACGTCATCATGGCCTGAGCCTCTTCACCGGGCATGGTGTAGCGGGTCCGGTACTCGACCGGGCGGCCGCCGTCTGCGGGCGACGATTCGACAAGGACAAGTTCGGGCAGGTTCCGCTGATCGATCTTCTGCACCAGCAGGCGCGTCGAGTCCGGTGACCACTGCACGACGAACGGCGGCGGCAGCCCTACCGCCCGCATCAGGGCACGCGCACCGGTCGCGTCTGCCAAGCCGCCGTACTCCAACTGCGGTTCGGCGTCATCGGTCAGCGCGGACTCCTGTTCGCCGTTACGGGAGCGGACCCAGACGTTGCCGTCACGGCGAAAGGCGACCCAGGCCCTGTCCGGCGACTCGACCTCCCACGGCAGCGACGGCGTGCTGTCGCTGCTGACGCACGTGCCCGCGCTGTCCGACCACTCCCAGCGCGCATCGACGGCGCTGAACCGGACGGTTCCGTCGTCGCTGATGTCGACAGCGGCGAGCGGCAAATCGTCGCCCGTGACCGCGTGGCCCGAGGCCAGTGAGAGCGCCGAGGCCAGCCGATAGTGGTCGAAGGCGTCTTCGCGGCTCTTGTTGGCGGGATCCACCACGGTGAACCGCGTGCCCGTCTGGTACCAGAACCGCTTGCCGGCCGAGAGCCAGTGCTGGCGCACGGCTGCGCCCGGCACCAGGCGCGCCCTGTTCAGCAGGAGCATCTGCTCAGCGCGGGGGTAGTCGGCGTCCGTCAGAGGCAAGATCGTGTCGTCGGACGTCATGTCTGTATGCAACACTGTGCCGCCGCGGCACAGTCAAGGCTTGACTCGGCCGTGATGTCGTTATCGACGGCCACTGCGGTGCCGGCATTGCTGGTGGGGTTGTGGGCGGGTGACGTGATCGACCGGATGAACCGCCGGACCTCTTAGGCTGACGTTGGCCTTCGGCGCCCTGCGTGGTGACCACCCCGGTCGGTCGAAAGATCCGATTATTCGGGTGGACGACATCGCGTGGCTGAAGTTCGACAAGCCCGACCTCGTGCGCGCGGAAGCGTTCGCCTGGGCATTCGGGTTCGGGATCGCGCTGCGCGACCCGCAGGAATTGCACCTACGAGGGACCAAGACCGGTGCACACTGCGTCATCGTTCGGCGTGGGCGGCAGGGCCGCTGTACCGGGCTCGCGCTGCGCGCCGCCGACGAGGTCGACGTGCTCCGCCTGCAGATAAAACCGGCACCCCTGTGCAGCCACCACCGGAATCGATCGGCGGAGTGTCGGTCCAGCTGTTTACACCGCCGAACATCTCGGCTACCCCCTTCTCATGTTCGATGACGGTGCGCTGTGAACGCCTCTCTGGGTTCGTTTTCGGAGGCGGTGACAATCCCGGCCCAAGCCGTGCGCGACGCGTTGACCGGCGCGCCGAAGGTCGTGTTCCTCGATGACGGTCCGACCGGCACTCAAACCGCTCGCGACCCGCCGGTCCTCACGCGCTGGACGCACGGAGACGTGTCGTGGGCGCTCGGCCAAGACACTCCCGGCTTCTTTACCCAGACCAACGGCCTCGTCGTCGTGGGGTCCCATGTCGGTCTGACCACGCGGCAGCTCGCTGTGCTGACCCACTCTCGTGAGTGCGCGTCGGTGGAGCTCGATGTCGACACCATCCTCGCCGAAAAGTCCTCTGGTGAGCACATCCGAGACGTCGCCGCCGCCGCGGCGGCCGCGCTGGAGCGCAGCACCGTAGTGCTGAGCACGACACGGACCCTGCGAAAAGGTGCCGACGAGGCGTCGAGCCTGGCGATTGCACGCGCGAACAGCGCTACCTTGACCGCCATGGTCCGAGCGATAACAGCCTCAGCCTCAGCCTCAGCCTCAGCCTCAGCCTCAGCCTCAGCCTCAGCCTCAACACGATCGTCGTCGCCAAAGGTGAGATCACCTCGTCCGATGTCGCGACCGAGGGCTTGGGGATCACCCGGGCCTGGGTCCGTGGGACCGTACTCGACGGCATCGTGTCGCTCTGGGAACCGGCAGACCAACCCAACCAACCCGTCTACACCGTCTTCCCGGGCAATGTCGGTGACGACACCGTCCTCGCCGAAGTCGTTCTGAGATTGGAAAGTCAATGACACTGCACGTGGCCGTCACCGGCGGCGCCGGCTTCCTCGGCACCCGCCTTGCGCATCGGCTGTTGTCCGAGCCGGTCTCCCTTGCCGGCCGTCCGCCTACCGATGTCACCCGATTGACCCTGCTCGACCTGGTCGCTCCCGCCGAGGATCTGGCAGAGCATCCTCGAGTGCGGCTGTTGGTCGGCGAGCTCGAGGCGAGCGTCGATCAGCTCGACGATCCCGACGTAATCTTTCACCTTGCCGGAGTTGTCAGCTCGGCAGCTGAGCAGGACTTCGACCTCGGCATGCGCACCAACGTCGACGGCACCCGCGCGCTGCTCGAGTACGCGAGACGAATGGACCGGCCGCCGGTGGTGGTGTTCACGAGCTCGCTCGCCGTCTTCGGGAACGACCCTGCCTTCCCTCCGCTCGACGGGGTCGACGATGACACGTTACCTCGTCCTCAATCCAGTTACGGCATACAGAAATTCATCGGCGAACAGCTCATTGCCGACTACACCCGAAGAGGATTTCTGCGCGGCCGGTCAGTTCGACTCATGACGGTCTCCGTGCGACCCGGAAAGCCGAACGCCGCCGCCTCCAGCTTCCTGTCGAGCATCATCCGTGAACCGCTGGCCGGATCGCGTGCTCGGTGCCCCGTGGATCCCGACACACCCATCGCGTTGTCCTCCCCCATTCGCACCGTCGCGGGCATCATGACGGCAGCCCGCGCATCCGACGAAGACTGGGGCAGCACCACGGCCGTGAACCTGCCCGCCTTGACCACCACTCCCCGCGACATGGCAGCCGCGCTCGATGCGGTTGCGGGCGCGGGTACCAGCAATCTGATCGACTGGGATCACGATCCGGCCATCGCAGCGATTGTGGAGAGCTGGCCCGCCAAGATCGGCAGTCGACGCGCCGAAAGACTGGGTTTGACAGCGGATCCGGATTTCCACTCGATTATCCGCCATTTCCGCGCCGAGACCGGTGCGGCGGCCCCACAATGACCTGACCGGCAACTGTCCCGCTCTCCGGCCGACGCTTCCGTCGTGCGAACGCTCAGTACTCCAGCAGTCACGACGCGCGGCGCGCGCCGTAGCGGACGCACGTCTTTGTTCACAGCGGCCAGGAGCAACCCCCCTGATAGGCCGCGAGCATGGCCCCAGGCCTCCCCGCTGGCACAACGACTTGATGGGCGGCTGGTATCAGGAGCGGGGTCAACGCCGTTTGAGGTCTTTGTTGTTGGCGGCCAGCACTTCATCGGACATTTCGGGGTCGGCCTGGGCGATGGCGCGGGCGATGAGCTGTGCGCCGACCAACTGGCTGAACAGAGCGATGGCCTGCTCCCGCGCCCTGCGTGCATCGAGTCGGGTGTCGGTCTGCTTCGCGCCGCCCTGGAGTAGCTCGGTGATCGCAGCGAGGTAACCGTGCAGGCCCCGGCAGTACTCCTTCTGAGCCGGCAGACCGTGCCGTCCGGCGTCGGCCGCTAACGCTGCGGAGGCACATCCATCTTCAGGGTGATCGCGGTGGTCGGTACTCAGGTAGCTGTCGATGAGGGCATTCAGAGCCGCCCGACTGGAGCGGGGATGGGCCCTGATCAGGGAATCGACGTGACCCAGAGAGGTGGTGAAGCCCTGGTTGAGGACTTCCAGGGCGAGGTCTTCCTTGGACGAGAAGTGGTTGTAGAACCCGCCGTGGGTCATCCCGGCCGCCTTCATCAGCTCGTCGATGCCCACCCCGTCGATTCCGCGTGCCCTGAAGCCCTGGCCCGCAGCGGCCACGATGCGCTCGCGATTACGTTCTTTCTGCTGCCGTGAAACACGGGGCATCAGACACTCCTCCCCGACGTGCATGTGAGCCGTCTCTGGCCCGACCATCGATGTCGTCCGTCATCAAAAATCATGATAGCTCGGCTGGCTGACCGGCGCCGACAACTTGCAACCATCTCGTGCAACCTGGGTCCGCTTGACGACTATCGATGACGCATGACAGCATTAATTTAATGATGTGGATCGTCATCAAACCACCCGAAAGGACCGGGAGCCCATGAACTTCGGAATCATTGGCGCCGGCACCATCGCCCGCGCCCTCACGAATCATCTGGTGACCGCTGGGCACCCCGTGACGTTGAGCAACAGTCGCGGTCCGTCCACTCTTCGCGAGGTGGTAGCCAACTTGGGGCCGTCGGCCTCGGCGGGTACGGTCGCGCAAGCCGCACAGGCGGACATGGTGTTTCTCGCAGTGATGTGGCCGGATATCTCGGCCGCCTTGGCTGACCTGCCGCCGTGGAACGGCCGCATCCTGGTCGACACCACCAACCAGTTCGCGCGACTGGACCCGGTCGAGGTCGCCGACCTCGGTGATCAGACGGGAAGCGAATGGGTTGCTGCCCTCGCGCCGGATGCTCGTGTGATCAAGGCATTCAACACGCTTCACGCCCGCTACATTGCACCCAACCCGCGCCACCCTGCCGGGCGCCAAGTGTTGTTCTACGCCGGCGACGACGCCGCCGCAAAGGCAACCTTTCGCAACGTGGTCGACGGTTTCGGCTTTGCCCCGGTCGACATCGGAGGCTTGCGAGACGGCGGCCGACTGATGCAGGTCGGCGGCGGCCCACTCTCGGCCCTACATGTGCTCAGACAGGACTGACCATCGTGCAGTCCGGTGCACTACCTGGCTGACCAACCCCACGAGCCAATCAGGACAGAAACTAGTGGGGGCGCAATGAAAGCACTCGCTTACGAGCGGGCTCATTCGCTGGACGCATTCGCCTTGGATTTGGTCGACGTCGGCGAGCCTCGGCTTCGTGCCGGCGATTTGTTGGTTGAGATCCGCGCCATCGCGGTCAACCCTGGAGAGGCATTCATCCGTTCCATACGCAGCGCTAAGCCGGGCGGGCGGGTGATCCTGGGCTGGGAGTTCGCAGGTGTCGTCATCGAGACCGGCACCGCGGCCAACGGATTCACAACCGGTGATCGGGTGATGGGTACCGGCGACGTCACACGCGACGGTTGCTGGGCGCAACGGCTTGCAGTCGACCACCGAGTGGTCACGAAGATCCCGGACCAGCTCTCCTTCGCCTCTGCTGCATCGCTGCCAATCGGTACGTTGACCAGTTGGGAGGCGATGTTCCGCGATCAGCCGAACCTCCCGCCAGGAGTGGAACGGGTGCTCGTCGTCGGCGGCGCCGGCGGAGTCGGATCAATGGCGACGCAGCTGCTCAAGGCGAGAACCTCAGCGTTTGTCATCGCCACCGCCTCCCGTCCGCAGTCGCAGGAGTGGTGTCGCGAGATGGGCGCCGATCTCGTGGTCGACCACACTGCAGATGTCTGCGGGCAACTGGAACAGGCTGGTATCCATCAGGTCGACATGGTGCTGTCGACCGCGGGGACCGCGAGCAACCTCGCCTGGGTCGGCGCGCTCATACGACCCTTCGGTCACGTATCGACCACCGATCCCGGAGCCCCGCTCGACCTCGCTCCACTGGTTCAGAAGTCCGCTTCGCTACACACCGAAACGGTGTTCAGCCAGACAACGGTCGGCACGGACCCGAGCAGCCAAGGAGAAATTCTGCGAACCGTCGCTGACTATGTTCTCAGCGGCCAGGTGCGTCCGATCGTTACGACACAACTCGACGGTCTGACCGTGCACAACATGAAGATCGCGCACACGTTGCTCGAAAGCCACAGCACCATCGGCAAGATCGTCATCGAAACATGACCCTGCGGCAAACCGCCGCCCCTCCGAGAGAAGAGGCAGGACATGACTGATCCGGAAGACATGAACACGCAACTGATCCAGGAATTCCGCGCTAACGACGGCAAAGTCGCCAGTTTCGGCAACGGCGAGATGCCCCTGCTGGTGCTGCACACCACCGGAGCCAAGAGTGGACGCAAGCGGGTCTCGCTGTTGATCTATCAAGACCTGGGCGGGAGCTGGGCGGTTTTCGCCTCCAACGGCGGAGCCTCGACCCACCCGGCGTGGTACCACAACATCATCGCCAATCCCCATGTCGAGATCGAAGTCGGTAGCGCGACCCACAGAGCTCTCGCCCGGGTGGCGGACATGGTTGAACGACAAAGTATTTGGGATGCCCAAAGGGCAGTGATGCCGGAGATAGACGACATCGCCGCAAACTCCAGTCGGCTCATTCCGGTAGTTGTTCTCGACCCGGCCCCATAACTGATGTGTAGGTCGGGTTGCGAAACGCACAGTGCAGTGGCGTCCGCGTCATGTCTTTCGCGGCGTGGTCGTAGATGTACGGGGACAGATCGCTGGTAGCAGGTGTGTTGGTGTGATGCGAGGAGGCCCCAGGTAGGGGGTGGCTTGCCTCGGCCCGACGTCCCTTATTGGAGGGACTGCGACCCGAGAACCAGGCATGTCATCCGCGCCCCACGGCCACCGCCGCTCGTTATGAAACCGATTCGGGTCAGGCGATTGAGTCTACCTGGAGGTCACAAGAGCTCGGTCACATCGCCGATGGGCGGGTAGCGCGCGAGCGGACGTGGCGGCACCGGCTGGACGCCAACCGGCACAACGGGTTCGACGATGTCCACTCACTTGTCGATGACCACCCCCGGAGCTGCTTCGCCCGCGAACGGAAGCGTGTGGAACGCCTACCTAGAAGATCGGGGAGGTTGGTGCGTCGAGTAAGTCCGCCCGGCCGCCTGTAGCGGCGTTCAAAGCGCCCAGATCGGTCCTCATGTTGTGCGGATATCCCAGTTCTATTGCGCCGACGGCGTCGAGTCTGTCGATCTGTGCACGGGTCAGATGAAGCTGTTCCGCCGCAAGATTGGTGCTCAACTGCTCTGTGGTTCGCGGGCCGACGATCGGGATGACGCCCTTGGTCATCGACCAGCGGAGCGCAACTGCCTCGGCAGTGGCATTGGCTTCCTGGGCCACCGCTTCGACAATATCCAGTGTGGAGGACTTGTTCCCGTCTTCTTCACGGTGCAGGAACTGGCTGATCGAGCTCTGCGCGCGGCCACTTTCTCCTCGACGGTACTTTCCCGTAAGCAGGCCTCCGCCGAGGGGCGAATAGCCCAGCACACCCAGCCCGAAGGCTTTCGCCATCGGCAGAAGATCACGTTCGGCTGCCCGTTCGACCAAGCTGTACTCCACTTGGATGGCGGCCAAGGGTGCCCAGCCCCGCGCCGCGGCGAGCGTCGCGCCTGTCGCTACCCGCCAGGCAGGGAAGCTGGAAAGGCCGACGTAGAGCGCCTTGCCGGAGCGAACAACGTCATCGAATGCGCGCATGATTTCGTCGATCGGCGTCGCGTTGTCTGGGGCGTGCGCCCAGAGCAGGTCCACCCGTTCTGTTTTCAGTCGCCGAAGACTTGCCTCCAGCGATTGGATCATCGGTTTTCTGCCGTTACCGGTCATCTGGAGGCCGCTATCCATCGTCGTGCCCGTCGAGTACTTGGTGGCCAGTACGATTTCGTCGCGGTCGGAAGCGATCATGTCTGCGAGATAGACTTCGGCATCGCCGAACTGATAGTTGCTGGAAGAATCGACGAGATTCCCGCCGGCTGAACGATATTGATCATAAATGGCCTGCGCCTCAGTAACACTCGCGCCGTGTCCCCAACCGCCTCCGAAGTTCCCAGTTCCCAGAGAGATCGTTGCGACACGCAATCCTGATCGGCCCAGATATCGATAACGCACAGTTCGCTCCTTGAATCGGGGATGTCCTGTCAGCGCCGAGCGCCCCATCACAAGCAGACGTACGAGCACTGCATCGATATTCACGATGCGGGACTCATCCGATACGGTCCATAATGTGGAGTCCGAAGTTCTTTACATATCGTCTACGACACCCACCGTCGTCGGGTCGCAAGACCCGATCGCAGACGTCATCGCACTTCTGCGTCCACGTACGGCTGTTCCAGCACCGCTGCACGCCGCCAGTCCGTGGGCGGTGCGGTTCGATCCCTTCCCCCACGTAAAGCTCGGCGTTGTTGTCGAGGGCCAATGCTGGTTGAGCCTCGACGGTCTTGAGCCGGTGCTGCTACACGAAGGCGACTTTTACCTGCTCGGTAACCCTCCACCCTACGTACTGGGCAGCTCGCTCGACGGTATTCTTGCGCGTCCGGCCAACACGTTGCCCCACAACGCGATCGGCCGAGGGTTTCGCATCGGAACCGAGGCAGACGAGGACTCCTACACGTGCAGCATCGACTTCACATTCGACTCCAGCGAGGCCTTGACGTTGCTCGAGGTGCTCCCCCCAGTGCTCGTCATCCGTGCTCACGACCCGTGCGGACGGGTCTTTATGCACCTCGCCAGCCTACTGGTCTGCGAGATCGAATCACCCAGTGCAGGGACATCTCTCGTGCTGGAGCACCTCGCGCAGATCATCCTCGTTTACATGCTGCGAGCGCATTCCGGCAATACCGGACGACCCAGCGGCTGGCTCGCAGCGCTGGCCGACAATGGCGTGGGGGCGGCGTTGCGGGCGATGCACGCCGACGTAAGCCGCCGATGGACCCTCGCCGACCTCTCTGAGATCGCCCAAATGTCACGTTCGGCGTTCGCGGCAGCGTTCAAGGCCATCGTGGGCACAGCTCCGTTGACCTACTTGATCAATTGGCGGATGACCTTGGCTCGCGAGGCTGTGCGCGGCAGCAATTTGTCTAACTCCGAGGTGGCAGCTGCAATAGGTTATGAGTCCGAAAGCGCCTTCAGCACAGCCTTTCGGCGTGAAATCGGCTGCTCACCTAGCCAGTATCGCAACATGGCGCGTGAACCGTAGGAGGAGACTGCTGCGAAGGACTTCGGCATCTCGGAGACTTGACTGCACCGCTGGGCACGCCGGCGGACCGTCGGTGCACCGGTGCCCGACGGCGCGCGTCACGGTGCCGCAAGGCTTCGTGTGAGGCCGCGCGTCACCTCGGCGGCGAGCTCACCGACGGTGACCTCGCGGGCCGTGGAGAACGCCATCATCGCCGTTCCTCGCAGAAGACCGATGATGGCCACGGCGGCCACCTGTGCGTCGACTGCGGCGTCGATCGAGCCGTCGCGAATACCGTCATGCACCTGCTCACTGATGTGGTCCCGGAACCGGGCGTCGCGCTCGGCGAACAGCGGTGCCAGTGACGGCTCCGATCCCGCCGACTCTGCCCACAGCCTCAAGAACGCCTCTGAACGTGGTGAACGGTCACGCATCCCACCCAGGTACGTCTCGACGAACTCAGCGAGGCGGCCAAGACCCGTCGACGCGGTGGACGGCACGTCGAACTGTTGGGTGTGTTTGATCAGCTCCTCCAGCAGTGCAGCCCGGCTGCCGAAGTGGTGGGTGACGATGCCGCGGCTGTAGCCGGCTGCCTCGCCGACGGCTGCCAGCGACACCGCGCGCGATCCGTGCGCCGCCACCAGGGAGGTGGCCGCCTCCAGCACCCGGCGCCTGGTCTGGGCGCGGCGCTCGGCCTGCGTACGCCGGGTCGCGCGGGCCGAAGTCATGCGCTCATTGTCGTCTCGGATGGACTTGTCGGTGGGCCGATGTAACTTGCGTGTTGTCCAACAACTAAGTTACAGGAGCACTGATGCCAGTCTTCAGCACCTCTGAGCTCGACCAGTTCGTCGCCGACGACCCCCAGGGTCCGGTGGTGATGTTGAACCTCATCCGGTTCGCCCCCGGTGGAGCGGAAATCTACCGCCAATACCTCGAGCGTTTCCGCTCCTCCGGGGTTGACCAGCGCTACGGCGTGACGGTTCTCTACGTCGGTGCCGGTCACCCTTCACTCGTTGCGGCCGAGGGCGGTGACTGGGACATGGTGGGGCTGTTTCGCTACCCGAGCCGTCAACACTTCGTCGCCATGATCAATGACCCGGACTACCAGGAATTCGAACATCTACGCGCCGGGGCGGTTACCACCGCGGTGCTGCAACCGACGACACCGGCCTTGTGAGAAACCTCAGCGAGCCGGCCAGTGGCGTAGCGCGACGTCGACCACGGTCGATGGCACGCTCTGCAGCGCCTCGCGGTCCGCCCCGCCTGAGCGCAGTGCACACCGGGAGCGAACGCAGACCCTGCGGACTGCGTTGAGTCATCCGACAGGGGAAGATCCGCATCGCCCGGCTACCGAACGCGTCGAGCGCGCTTGGACCGGCAATGCGTCAAGAACGCCCGCGTACGATCGATGACAACCTCATGCCGACGGAACTCTTCCTTGCCTGACCGTCAAACATGCTCTCCCCCAACATCGATACCGAAGGAGAACCACCAATGATCGGGCGTGCAGCCATCCTCGCTGTGTCCTCGGCAGTGCTGTTGTCGAGTTGTTCGGCTCCCGCGGCACCGCCCAATCAGGTGGTCGGTACTTGGCGGATGGTCTCCGCGACGATCGAGCGAGACGGGACCTCCGTTCCCGCATACGGTGAAAGGCCCAGCGGGCTACTCACATTCACCCCGGAGATGCGCTACGTCGAAGTCCTCACCGACTCCACGGTGGCCCCTTTCACTTCTGACGTGCGAGGCGAGGGCACCGATGCCGAAAACCGGGCCGCTATGGCGGGCGGCATCGGCATGTTCGGCACATACACCGTCGACGAAAACGGGGAATTCAGCGGGAACCGGGTGGAAGGGGCGACGTTTCCCAATTGGGTGGGAGACGTACGGACAACAGAGGATCTCCGCATCACGGTCGACGGCGATCGTATGACCGAGAACTTCACCCGCCCCGATGGAACGGCGATCCAGATCGTCTTCGAACGCGTCACGAACAACTAGTCGGCCAGACGCGCAGCTGGGTGGACCAGTCCGGCATCATCCGACGCGCACCCGACCTTCCCTGTCGGGCCCGCCCCTCAGGCGACGACCGCATGTGGTGGGCCACGGATTAACGCGCTTCGTGCGAACGTCGCTCGGCTCCGCACGTGGTGGCACGACGCTGCGTCTTGGCGTTATCGCGCGGGATTAGATATGAGGTTCCTATGCATCCCGCCCGACCCAACTCAGCTCCGTTTAACGTTCAGACAGCGAGGGGGCACTGGCCCGCACGATCGGAGAAACACTCGCACCGTCCGAGCCCCATCGCAGGACCGGCCATCCAGGGACAACCGGTCCCTGTACGACAGCACATGAGACTGGAATCGTGAATCATGCACTGACCAGCCGCAGCCGACGACGGAGAAAGTATGCCAGACAACCCCTTTGACATGCCGACTGAAGCTGGACCCGAATCATCGGCCACGGCTGGCCAATCCGGGGTGTCGCGCCGCAGCTTCATCGGATGGACCGGCACCGCTGTCGCGGTATCGGTCGGCGGCACCATCGTGATCTCACGGTTGGCCGACCGCGACGCGGACTCCGATACCTCTGCGAGCGCGATTCCGGTCGTGTTGCTCGTGAACGGCACTGAGCACACACTCGACCTCGACCCGCGAACCACCCTACTGGACGCACTGCGCGATCAGATCGGCCTGACCGGCACCAAGAAGGGATGCGACCACGGTCAATGCGGCGCCTGCACCGTGCACGTCGACGGCCGACGGGTGCTCTCGTGCCTGACATTGGCCCCGACCGTACACAGCCGCGCCGTCATGACCATCGAGGGCCTCGCGGACGGCGATGAGTTACATCCTGTACAACAGGCATTCATCGACAACGACGCGCTGCAATGCGGTTTCTGCACACCCGGCCAGATCATGTCCGCCGTGGCGGTCATCGAAGGCGGTCGCACCCGCACCGACGAGCAAATTCGCGAGAACATGTCAGGCAACATCTGCCGTTGCAGCGCTTACCCGTTCATTGTCGAGGCCGTCAAGGCGGCCCGTGATCGGATGTCCTGATATGCGACCCTATACCTACACTGTGGCCGACTCGGTGTCCGCGGCCACCGCCCACACCGGTTCCGCCGACGCGTACCTCGCCGGTGGCACGACTCTGGTCGACCTCATGAAATTGGACGTGCTGACCCCCGAGCACGTCATCGACATCAACGGTTTGCCACTGACCGGCATCAGCGTCGGAGCCGCAGGCTTGCGCGTCGGCGCGCTGGAACGCATGAGCGATGTCGCAGACAACCCCACGGTCCGTAGCGACTTCGCTCTGGTCAGCCAAGCGTTGGAACTGAGCGCCTCCCCTCAACTGCGCAACATGGCGAGCATGGGAGGAAACCTGTTGCAGCGCACCCGATGCAGCTATTTCCGTGATTCGGCGATGCCGTGCAACAAGCGCAGCGCCGGTACCGGCTGCTCGGCCATCGACGGCTACAACCGAGCCCACGCAGTGCTTGGCACCAGCGACGATTGTGTGGCCACCCACGCAAGTGATGTCGCCGTCGCACTCGTGGCCGCCGAGGCAGCGGTGGAACTGAGCAGTTCGGCAGGCGACCGCAGTGTCGCCCTCGAGCAGTTCTACCGGAGGCCCGGATCGACACCGGATGTGGAGAACGAGTTGAGGCCCGGCGAACTGATCACCGCTATCACCGCACCCCGGTTCCCTGCAGGAACCCGAACGGGTTATCTCAAAGTCCGCGACCGTCAATCCTACGAGTTCGCGCTCACCTCTGTCGCTGTCGCGGTCACACTGCGCGGCGGGGTCATCGCCCGGGCACGACTGGCCGCCGGTGGAGTGGGCACCGTGCCCTGGCGGTTAGCTGAAGTGGAATCCCTACTGGCCGGCCGACCTGCCACCGCTGCCACCTTTGACGCAGCTGCCGCCGCGGCGGCCACCGATGCCCGGCCGCTGCGGCACAACAGTTTCAAGCCTCATCTGCTACGCAGAGCGATCGTGCGCGCCCTGACCGACGTTACGGACATCGCATGAATCCGTCACCGCTGGGCGGCGACATCTCCCGCGTCGACGGTCGCGCCAAGACGACGGGTGCCGCCCGCTACTCTGCGGACTACCGGGAACCGGCTCTCGTCCACGCCGTCCTGGTGTCGGCCACGATCGGGTTGGGCCGAATCAACGCGATGGACACCGACGCCGCGGAGCGTGCACCTGGTGTTCAAGCGGTCTACACGCCGTTCGCACCGCTGCGGCTCCAGCCCGTCGCCGAGGATGCCCTCGGAGAGAACTACCGTCCGCTGCAGGACCGCGAGGTGCGATTCTTCGGCCAAGCCATCGCAGTGGTGGTCGCCGACACCTTCGAACACGCCCGCGATGCGGCAGCCATGATCACCACGGACTACCAGAGCCGCACTCCGAGGACCGCTCTTGCTGATGCCGGGGAGGGCACCAGCATTGCGATGCCGGAATCGGGCAACAGGACCCTACTGGCGCCCGGGGTTTCCTCGATCGACGACGCGCTGCGCGACAGCGAGATCACCATCGAGACCACGGTCACTCAACTGGCACAGCATGCCGCGGCGATGGAACCGCATGCGTCCGTGGCGGTGTGGCACGGCAACCAGCTGACTCTGTACAGCGGGACACAGTTTCCCGGCCGGGCGATCGTCGGTATCACCGGCGCGCTCGGGTTGGCACCCGAAGAGGTGCGAATCGTCTCGACATATGTCGGAGGCGGATTCGGTAGTCGCGTACTGCCCTGGTCGGACGTCATTCTGGGCGCAGCAGCGGCCCGTGAACTAAACCGTCCGGTCAAACTGATCTTGAACCGCAGCCAGGTTTTCAGCATCGTCGGGCACCGCTCTGCGGTGCGGCAACGAGTGCGGCTGGGCGCCCGCGCCGACGGAACACTCACCGCTGTCAGCCACGAGTCCGACGCCGAAGCTCCTGCCGTGGGTGGATGGCCGATGCGCACCGCCGCCGAGACCACCGCAGCGCTGTACCGCACCCCGAATCTGCATGTAGACCAGCGCCAAGTCATTCTGGACACCCCGCCCACCTGGGCGATGCGTGCGCCCAATGAGGCGCCCGGAGCGTTCGCCATCGAAACGGCGATGGATGAACTGGCGGTGGCCTCCGGCGTCGACCCGGTGGAGGTGCGGCTGCGCAACTACGCGACGACGTTGCCCGGCACCAATCGCCGGTGGACCAGCAAGAGACTCGACGAATGTTACCGAGTTGGTGCCGACCGATTCGGCTGGGAACGCCGCACGGCAACCCCGGCGACGAACCGCGACGGCCATTGGATGATCGGCGTGGGGATGGCTACCGCGATCTACCCGGCCGCCGGCCGGTCCGGCAATGCGGTCGAGGTGCGCTTCCGCGACGACGGCACCGTGCTGGCATCGACCGGCGTCATGGACATCGGCACAGGTGCTGCCACCGCGCTGGCGATCGTGGTCGCCGACGCAGTGGGCCTGCCGATGGACCGAATCGTCACCGAAGTAGGTGACACCATCCTGCCGCCCGGGCCTGGCGCCGTCGGCTCCCGCGCCACTGGCAGCATGGCGCCGACCGCCCGGACCGCCGCACGGGCCGCGATCGACAACCTCACCAGGGCCGCTTCGACGAACCCGGCCTCGCCGCTGGCCGGTTCGGAGGCACCGGTGTCCTACGCTGCCGGTACGTTGCGAACGGGCAACGAGCGCATCGGATTCGCCGACCTGTTGCGTGTGATGCGAGTCCCGGAGATCGTCGCCGTCCACAGCAGCGAGGACACCATTTCTCCGCAGTTCGCGGCACACGGGTTCGGGGCACACTTCTGCGAGGTGCGGGTCAACTCGTTCACGGGTGAAACTCGCGTTTCCAGGTTCACGACCGTCGTCGACATCGGTCGGGTGATCAACGCCAAGGCCGCCAGAAGCCAGGTCGTCGGCGGCGTCATTTTCGGCATCGGACACGCGTTGCTGGAAGCCGATCCGATCGAACCCTCCGGCCGGCTGGCGGCTGCCAATCTGGCCGACTACGTCGTTCCGGTCAACGCCGATGTGCCGTTCATCGACGCCGTCTGTCTCGACGGCGACGACCCCGACTTCAGCGAGGTCGGGGCCCGCGGTGTCGGCGAACTGGGAACGGTCGGATCAGCCGCGGCGATCGGCAATGCTGTGTTCAACGCCACCGGCATCCGGATCCGTGATCTACCGATTCATCCAGAAACCCTGCTGCGCTGAACCTTTCGACCAGTGAGGGCGCCGGTGTTCCACAGAACCCGCGCCGCATGACAGATGCATCCCAACGATCCGAAACCGAGGAGGCGCCGTGACGGCACGGACCACCCCCGACGTCACCCTGCTGTTCACCGCTGCGGACCGCGAGTCGCCGACACCGGCCGGCAACAAACGCACGCGTACGGCCCTGCGCTGGATCGTACGAGCGCTGGGCGCTGCAACTCTGGTCGCAATACTGTGCTCGGTAGTGGTCGTTCTGACCGTTCCCGGTGCTGCCGCCGCGGTCGACGAGTGCGCCGACGTCGAGGTGATCTTCGCCCGCGGTACTTTCGAGCCACCGGGAATCGGTGCGACAGGCCAGGGATTCATCGACGCTCTTCGCGCCCGCCTCCCCGATCAAAGCCTCACCGTGCACGCCGTCGACTACCCGGCATCACTCGATTTCCCCCGTGCCGCAGACGGCGTCGTCGACGTCGTCAACCGGGTCCGCGCGATATCCGAACGCTGCGCCACCACCGACATCATCCTGGGTGGCTACTCACAAGGTGCAGCCGTGACCGCCTACGCCACCAGCGAGACAATGCCCGCCGGCTACACGCCCCCATTGCCCATGCCCAGTCCGCTCACCGGCGCGGTCGCCGACCGCGTGTCCGCGGTCGTCCTGTTCGGACGTCCATCCGACTTCGTGACGAACCTCGCCGTCAAAGACGCTCCGCCCATGGTCATCGGCCCCACCTACCGGGGCAGAACGCTGGACCTCTGTGCTGAGCGGGACCCAATATGCGCGGCCGGCGGACTGGACCGGCTGGCTCATAGTGCCTATGTCGGTAACGGTATGGCATCCCAGGCGGCCGACTTCGCCGCAGGTCGGCTGCGCGGATGATGACACGCGCACAAAGACATTGGTACCCCACCTCGACGGCGGGCATGACCAGAACCCGCATCGAGACGATGGAGATAGGAACCCGAGAAGCACATCCGGGTTGCTCGGCTCGATGAACTGGTGGCTCGCCCTCGGGATCACGGTGTTGCTGTGCCTGAGCGGCCTTCAGTTCTGTCTCTACATCGCCCTGAGATATCTGGGACCGTTGCTCGGTGCCGAACCTGTCGAACCTCGTCATCGCGGAGATGTATCTGCGGGCACTTCGGCACGGTAGTTCCGCGGTACTGCGCCTGGCTTCGCTGCTCGCGCCTTTCGTCGCCGCAACTGTCGTCGTGATCGGTGTGTACTCGCAGTGGTGAACGGATACGACGTGGCGCTTGACCGGCAGTCCCCGGTTCGCGTCCGCGGATCACGGGTCCGCGGATGCCCACGTCCTTCCACCGGCCGCAGTGGACACGCATCATCGAGACGTGGTCTCCCCAGAACTCGATCTCGGCCGCGTAGCGGAGCTGCTACGAACTCGGCGCCGAGCACTGCAGCCCGAGGACGTCGGGTTCGCCCGTGGCAGGCGTCGGCGAACGCCCGGGCTTCGTCGCGAAGAAGTCGCGGCGCTCTGTTCGATATCGACCGCCTATTACAGCCGCTTGGAGCGGACCCGAGGCGCCGAAGCGACCGGACCTCGTCCGTCGCCCGCCACTCTGGCCGGCATCGCACGGGGGCTTCGACTCACCCGCGCGGGGCGCGACACGCTGTTCGCGGCTGCCGGCTATGCCGCGGGGGACGATGAGGGGTACACGCACGTTGATCCGGGAGTGATGCTGCTGCTCGACAGGCTCGCCGACACCCCTGCTCATTCAGTCGGTCTGCTGGGCGAGGCGCTTTGGCAGACAAGAGCTTCCAAGTCGCTGATCGGCGACCTGAGCCGACACACCGGGCGGGCGCGCAGCGGTTACTACCGGTGGTTCATCGACTCCTGCGAGCGGCAACGCTACGCGCCTACCGATCACCGCGCTATCAGCGCGGAGATCACCGCGGACCTGCGGCACACGCTATCGCGCACGCGAGCCGGTCGCACAGTGAGAGATCTCGTCGGGATACTGCTGAGTCGAAGTGAGGAGTTCGCTGCACTGTGGGAAAGCCAGGACCTGAGAGAAGAGCCGTTCACCATTGAGCCGCGCACCTTCATCCATCCGTCTCTGGGTCCACTGCAGTTGCAGCGCGAGGTTCTCACGGCGGCCGACCGCAGCCAGCGGGTCGTGGTCTACCACGCGATTCCAGGTACAACCGACGACACAACCATGCAGCTGTTGTCGGTCATCGGCCAGCATCGATTCAACAGCTGACGCCCAAAATGCCTAGCACCTGTGCAGATCCGGCCGTATGACCGGCGCCTGGGCGGGACTGATGTCGACAGGAGCGTCGCGCTGGTATTCGTGGGGCGCGGTGCACAGTGCTGCCAACTTGGCGTGACTTTCGGTCGCGGGGTCCGCGGTGAACACGAGCAATGTGTGAAGTCGCGTCACGTCGTGCAGAACTTGACACTGAACATCGAGAACGCCCAACCGGGGGTGCACAATTCGCTTATCCAGTTCGTGAGGCTGGTCGACATGGTGTTGCGCCCACTGCTGCGCGAATTCCGGGCTGAGTTCCAATAGCGAGTCGATCACCTGGGCTGCACGCGAAGTCGCCCCATCGCGCACGTATGCGACACGAGCGCCGGCAACAAACGAACGTCCGACCTTGGGATGATCCTCGACCGGATACGTGCGCTGCGCCTGCTCGTCGGTGAACCACCGGTACAGGACGCTGCGGGAGAGTCCTTCGAAGCTGGTCTCGTCGCCCAGGAGTGCGCGCGCAGGCGGCGTTTGAACCAAAGTCTCCCCCAGCGCCGACATCACCTGCGCGGGTGTGTCTTTTAGGCGATCCAGTATGCGCATCATCGCGGAGCTGACCTCGATGCCGACCGGGGTACGCGCAGGGGCATTGTGTCCGGCCAGTCGGAACAGGTGATCACGCTCGTCCGGCGACATGCGCAGTGCCTTCGCCAACGAAGCCACGACGTCGACCGAAGGTTGCGAGGCGCGTTGCTGCTCCATCCGGCAGTAGTAGTCAGTGGAGATCATTGCCAGCGACGCGACTTCCTCGCGGCGCAGGCCACTGGTTCGGCGCCGTGGTCCTCCGGGAATCCCGACGTCTTCAGGAGTCAGCGCCATGCGCCGGTTACGGAGGAATTCGGCGAGCTGAGGTTGATCCATTCGCCCATCCTCACCGCGATAGGGACGAACATCCAGGGACTCGCAGACCCCGGATCATCGAACGTGTCCATCCTGGGTTTCCTGGCGAATCTCGTTGCCCTCTGCGATGGTTGAGACCGCGATGCGATCTCGTTCACAGCCGGACCCCCGCCTCGCATGCCGCGGATTTCGCACACTCGGCATCCCCGCGATTGACTTTTAGTCTGCTAGCAGACATTATTGTCTGGTGCCTGACAAAAAGCCGCCCGGACACGACACGGTCGGCGCGTGGACCAAAAGGTGCTACCTGGCCGCCCGCGCGGTCATGGACGACGCGCTGCGACCTTACGACCTCGGTGCCACGCAGTGGTACGTGCTCTATCAACTCGCGCACACGGGGCCGACGCGGCAGCGCGAACTGCAACGCACCCTGCACGTCGAACGCGCGACCCTGAGTTCGGTCGTCGGGGCCTTGGTCCGCAAACAGCTGATCGAACAGATACCCGACACCACCGACCAGCGACAGAAACTGCTGAGGCTCACCGCCTTCGGGGATGCGCTGTGGCACGACCTGCCAGACCTGACTCGAATACACGCCGTTGCGTTCGGCGACATCGACGCCAACGACCTCGAGATAACCCTACGGGTGCTACAAGCCGCGACGGAGCGACTCGAAAGTCACCTGAGAAAGGAAGACCGATGAAGATCCTCATGACGGGGGCGACCGGACTGGTAGGAGCACGACTGTTGCCGCGCCTCGTCGACGACGGCCACGATTGCCGCGCCGTGGTGCGCCGAGCGGGAGCGGCGCCTTCCGGGGTGACGGAGGTGATAGGCGACCTCGCCGACGGCGATTCGCTTGCATCAGCCGTCACCGGCGTCGAAGCGATCGTTCATCTCGCCGCGGTGTTCCGTACAACCGACACCGACACGATCTGGAAGGCGAACCTCGACGGAACCCGCAACCTCATCTCGGCGGCACAGCGTCATGCACCGGATGCGCGGTTCATCATGGCGAGCACCGCGCACATTTACAACCCCGACGCCACCCGCCCGAGTTGCGAGGATGACCCGGCCGAGCCGGGGCACGCGTATCCAGCGAGTAAGCTCGCAGCCGAAAATGCGTTGCGGCAAAGCACTCTCACCTGGACCATCCAACGTTACGGCTTTGTCTACGGCGACGGCGACGGTCATGTCGAATCACTGCCCGAGCTCGTCACAAGTGCCGGATTCCATCCCGCGCAGCGAATGAGCCTCATTCATCACCGCGACATCGCGGTTGCCACGCGACTGGCACTCTCCGGTGTGATGGACGGACGCATCGTGAACATCACCGATGAAGCCCCCACCTCACTGTATGAGCTTGTCAAATTCGCCGGCGGCACCGTCGAGCCGACATCGAAAGCGCTGGAGCACCCTTGGCACCTGCAGATGGACGGAGCGTTGGCGCGGCGGATCGGCTTTCGCCCGGGTATACGCACCATTTACCAAGCCGTCGAAGAGCAGGCGATGTAACGCCCTCGCTTCAGTCCCCGCCTGCGACGTGGTCACTATCACACGGCGGCCGGATCGGACGGGGAGACGATATCCCCGGACTCACCGGTCCTGGTAGCCCCCGCACGAGGCAGGTTCCATGAGCGACATGACACTGTATGAAACCACGTCTGCTCACCTCAGGGAGAATCGCGCGATTGATTGTGGTGCAACCATTCTCGACCCAGGGCCGGATGGCGGATCGCCCCGCCCGGCGGATTCGGTTGGCAGGACCCGCCGCGGTGACGCGATCACCCTGTTTCGGGCGTGGTTGCGACACCCACTGCGCACAGCGGCGATTGCGCCGTCCAGCCTGGCCCTGGCTCGACTGATGACCAAAGACATCGCCGCCTCTGATCGCGTGGTGGAGCTCGGGCCCGGCACCGGCGTGTTCACTCAAGCACTGGTTGACCGCGGCGTGCCGTCTTCCCGCTTGACGGTCGTCGAAGCCAACCCAGAGTTCGCCGACTTGCTCAGCACACGATTCCCGGACGTCCACGTGGTGTGCGCCGACGCCGCCACCGACTCCTGGCAGCTGTCCGAGCACACCGAGATCGATGCCGTGGTCAGTGGGTTGCCACTGTTGTCCATGCCCATCGACTCGGTCGCAGGAGTGCTTTCCACGGCGCTCTCAGTACTTCATCCGCAAGGAGGCTTTTACCAGTTCACCTACGGCCCCACCTGCCCTGTTCGCGCCACTCTGCTTGGGACACTGCGCTTGAGCGCCACGCGGATCGGCTGGACGCCACGCAACCTCCCGCCCGCCTCGGTGTACCGGATCGAACGCCGGCTCGGATGACACCGACCAGCGGCAACGATATGCACCGTTGCTGATTCGGACCGTCGATACTATGGTTTCGGCAACCCGAAAATCGGGGGCGCTTGTCGACAATCGGCGGGAGACACGAATGAGACGAGGCGGGCGTTGGCCGGTGGCCAAATCCGTCGCGATCGTCGGTGTCGCGGCGATCGTGGTGGCCTGCACCTCCGAGGGCGGTGACCGAGGGGCCGAACAACCCACCGTGTTGACCACTTTCACGGTGCTCGCCGACATCGCCGCCAACGTCGCCGGTGAACACCTGTTGGTCGAATCGATCACCAAACCGGGAGCCGAGATCCACGGCTACGAACCCACCCCCGGTGATATCAGAAAGGCCGCCACGGCTGATCTCATCCTCGACAACGGCCTGGGCCTGGAAGCGTGGTTCGCCCAGTTCGTCGACGGCCTTGACGTTCCCCACGTCGTGGTCAGTGAGGGCGTGGCGCCCCTGAACATCACCGGGGACAGCTCCGGCGGCGCGCCGAATCCGCACGCATGGATGTCACCGCTGAACGTGCAGGTCTACGCCGACAACATGGCCGGCGCATTCGCCGAACTCGACCCCGCCCACGCGCAGGCTTACCGCGACAACGCCGCGGCCTACCGTGGTCGGCTCCAGCAGGTTCACGACGACCTGGTTGCCGAACTCCAAGCCCTACCTTCGAACCACCGCGCGTTGGTGACCTGCGAAGGCGCCTTCTCCTATCTGGCGCGCGACGCCGGGCTGACCGAGAAGTACATCTGGGCGGTCAACGCCGAACAGCAAGCCACCCCCCAGCAGATCGCGTCGGTCATCGAGTTCGTCAACACCAACGACGTGCCCGCGGTCTTCTGTGAATCCACCGTCTCCGATGCGCCGATGCAGCGCGTCGTGGAAGCCACCGGCGCCCGTTTCGGCGGGGTGCTGTTCGTCGATTCGCTCTCTGAAGCCGACGGTCCGGTGCCGACGTACCTCGACCTCATCCGCCACGACGCCACCACCATCGCAACGGCGTTGACGGCAGGCCGCTCCCGATGACCGATCCTGCGCTGCAGGTCGACTCGGTCACCGTGCACTACGGCCGCGTACTTGCCCTGCACGACGCGACACTGACCCTGCAACCGGGACGAGTCTGCGGGATGGTCGGCATGAACGGCTCCGGCAAATCCACCCTGTTCAAGGCCGTCATGGGGTTGGTGCGTCCCGACACCGGAACCGTGCGCATCCACGGCTCGGACCCGGCGGCAGCCCGCAAGGCGGGACGTGTCGCGTATATGCCTCAGAGCGAAGCCATCGACTGGGCGTTCCCGCTGTCGGTGCGCGATGTCGTGCTCACCGGTCGCTACGGACAGATGGGACCCGCCCGGCGGGCCCGCGCTGCCGACCACAGCGCCGTCGACGACGCGCTGAGGCGTGTCGATCTCGTCGACTACCAGCACCGTCAGATCGGAGCGCTGTCGGGTGGTCAACGCAAGCGCGCGTTCATGGCCCGGTGCATCGCCCAAGGGGCCGACCTGTTGCTGCTCGACGAACCTTTCGCCGGGGTCGACAAGCGCAGCGAAGCCACCATTGCCGGACTGCTGCGCGACCTCGCCGACGGCGGCTCGACGATCCTGGTATCCACCCACGACCTGACCGCCCTGCCCACCCTCGCCGACGAAGCGATTCTGATCATGCGGACCGTGCTCCTCCACGATGAGCCCGCCACCGTCCTGCAACCGCAGAACCTGGCCCGCGCCTTCGGTCTCGACGTCCTCGATGACACCCCGGGACAGCGGTGAGCATCCTCGAGTTTCTCCTCGAACCGCTGCGGCTGGAGTTCATGGTCCGCGCCACCATCACGACATTGATCGCGTCCGTGGTGTGCGCGATACTGTCCTGCTGGCTCGTGCTGATCGGCTGGTCGCTGATGGGGGACGCCGTCTCGCATGCCGTGCTGCCCGGAGTCGTCCTGGCCTACATCGTGGGTGCACCATTCGCGTTGGGCGCCATCCTGTTCGGGTTCGCCGCGGTGGCGCTGATCGGCATCGTCCGCGACACCAGCCGAACCAAGGAGGACGCCGCGATCGGCGTCGTGTTCACCACCCTGTTCGCCCTCGGCCTGGTGCTGATCTCCGTCACGCCCAGCCAGGTGGACCTCAACCACATTCTGTTCGGCAATCTGCTCGGTGTCTCTCGATCCGACATGGTTCAGGTCGTGATACTCGGCGCCATCGTCTCGGCGGTCCTGATCTACAAGCGCCGCGACTTCACCCTCTACGCATTCGATCCCGATCATGCCCAGGCGATCGGGCTCAACCCGCGCATACTCGGCGCCGCACTGCTCGGTCTGCTCGCCATGACCGCCGTCGTGGCGCTGCAGGCTGTCGGGGTCGTCCTGGTCGTCGCACTGCTCATCACCCCGGGCGCGACGGCCTACCTGCTCACCGATCGATTCGGCCGCATGCTGCTCATCGCACCCACCATCGCCACCGCGTGCGCGTTGGCAGGTCTGTATGCCAGCTACTATCTCGACACCTCATCCGGTCCCATGGTCGTCCTCGCCAACGGCACGGCATTCGCTTTGGCCTACCTCGTGAGCCCCAGCCACGGACTCCTTACCCGCCGACGGCGTCGGACCAGACCCGCCGTTTAGGCGAAACGCTTCGGGGTATCGCCGCCGCATCGACGCGGCACCGGCCGCGGCCGGACAGGAGGTGCGGGGGTTTGATGGATACTCGGCCAGCGCGCCGGTCACGGCACGGCGGCAACCTGGTCGCCGGAATCCTGCTCGGACTGGGCACCGTGGCCTTCGTCGACGAGGTGGTGTTTCATCAGCTGTTGCACTGGCACCACTTCTACGATCTGTCCACCACCGAGGTGGGTTTGATCTCGGACGGACTCTTCCACGCGTTCAGCTGGTTCGCCACCGTCGCCGCCTTGCTGATGGTGGTCAGACTGGTTCGCGACAAAGCCTTCTGGGGCTTGGCATTCGCTGCCGGGTGGCTCACCGGGGCGGGCTTCTTCCAGCTCTATGACGGACTCTTCCAGCACAAGGTCTTGGGCATTCACCAGATCCGCTACGGAGTCGACCTGCTCCCCTATGACCTGACGTGGAACATTGTCGCCGCCGGTCTGCTCATCGCGGGCCTGGTGTTGTCGGCGGTGACCGCACGCACTGCGCGACACCACCGTGAGCGTCACCAAGTCCACACCTGACGATGACCCACCACGACCACGGCGAGCACCACGAGACGGGTGTGGTGCTCCTCGGGCCGGGTGATTGGACGACAGCGCTGCTGCTCCTCGGCGCAGTGGCCACCTACACCTACGCCGTATTCCGCCTGCACCGTCGCGATGTCGGATGGCCGAAGCTTCGCATGACGGCATGGACGCTCGGATGCCTGTCCGTGGGTCTGGCGCTCGTCGGCCCGTTGGCCATCCGCGCCCACGACGACTTCGTCGCGCACATGGCCGGCCACGTCCTGTTGGGCATGCTCGGCCCGCTGCTGCTGGTGCTGGCAGCCCCCGGGCGACTGGCTCTGCGGGTGCTCCCGGTCGCCGCGGCACGGCATGTGGCACGGGTGCTCGCATCGGCGCCGGTGGCGGTGCTGACCAACCCGTTCGTCGCGGGCGTGCTGAACATCGGAAGCCTATGGATTCTGTACCGGTCCGGGCTTTACGCCGCCATGCACACCGAGCCCCTGTTGCACGCACTGGTCCACGTGCACGTCGTTGCCGCCGGCTACCTTTTCACGTTCGCGGTTCTCGGCGGACCGGACCCGGCACCCCACCGCCCCTCACCACCGTGGCGCGTCACAGCCCTGGTGCTGGCCATCGCCGCACACAACGTCTTGGCGAAGACGATTTACGCCGACCCGCCCGAGGGTGTACCTGTGGAGCAGGCCCAAGCAGGTGCGCAGTTCATGTACTACGTCGGGGCACCGATAGAGATAGCGCTTCTGGTCCTGGTGTGCCGCCCCTGGCTGCTGCCGCGGAACCGCCCGCCGCGCCTGATGAGACGCTGTCGAACACTGCACCAGCAATCCGGGTCGAGGTACCGTGCAGTCCGGGCGCTCGAACCCTGATCCGCGCTGCCCGCGACCAGGGCCGCAAATCGTCGGCGCCAGTTACCCAGCGGCCGAGGCAGACTCGTATTCGTCGATGGCATCGACCTTGCTCGCCGAGGCGCTCTGCGGATCGAACTCGTAGCGCAGCCACTCGCGCGCAAGACGGCGTGCCAACTCCAGCCCGATCACGCGTTGCCCGAAGCACAGCACCTGCGCGTTGTTGGACAGCACCGAACGTTCGACGGAGAAGCCGTCGTGCGCGGTCACCGCGCGGATTCCGGGCACCTTGTTGGCGCTGATCGCAACCCCGAGCCCGGTACCGCACACCAGCAATGCGCGGTCGGCCTTACCCTCGGCGACCATGCGCGCCGCGGCGACCGCGACGTGCGGGTAGGCGGTGTCGTCATCGGCCCCGACCCCGACATCGATCACATCGGCGACCCGATCGTCGGCGCGCAGGTCGCCTTTGAGTGCTTCCTTGTACTCGTAACCGGCGTCGTCGGATCCGACGACGATCCGCAGCCCAGAAGGCATGTGTCACTTCCCTTTCGCTGTGTTCGGGGTCGCCGCGAAGGTCTCGGCGACCGTTCGTAGGCACATCGCCAGCGAGGTCGCACCGGCATCCGGGGTCCCGACGCTGCGCTCGGCGAGCGGTCGCGCCCGACCCACCTTGGGTCGCAGTTCGGCGGTGGCCCGTGCCGCCTCGGCCGCGACGTCGGCCGCGGCCTGCCACGCGTCTTGCCACTGCTGCCCGTCGGCGACCCGCCGCTGCAGGTCCTCGACGAACGGCAGACACGCGTCGAGCATGGTTTTGTCGCCCGGACTCGCCCCGCCGAGAGTGATCAACGCGTCATAGCCGTCCCGCATTCCGGCGGCAACGGCGCCCGAGTCGGGTTGTCCGGTATCGCCGAGCCGTGCACCGATCGCCGACAGCAACGCACCCCAGAGCACCCCGGAGGTGCCGCCGGCCTTGGCCGCCCACGCCTTACCCGACTCGGCGAGCACCGAACCCTGTCCCCCGCCCGCCTCGACCGCCTTTGCGGCGGCCTCGGATGCCGCGGCGGATCCCTTGACCATGCCTCTGCCGTGGTCGCCGTCCCCGGCGACGGCATCGATGCGGCCGAGTTCGGCCTCGGCGTCGGCGAGCATCGCGGCCATCGCAGCCAGCATCCGCGCCACCAGTCGGCCGCCGCGCCGCCCGTCCTCGTCGGAGAGCTCGGCCAGCGCCGGAGATGTTGTGCCGGTGCGTAACTCGTCGGCCGTTCGCAGTTCGACCACACTGTCGTCACGTGCCGGCGCCGCAGCCCCCTTGCGATAGGCCGGTGTGTCGGCGGGAGCGGTCCAGTACCGTTCCAACTCGTCGTCGAGCCACATCACCGTCAGCGAGCAACCAGCCATGTCCAAGCTGGTGACCAGCTCACCCACCTCTGGCTCGACGAGCTCGTAGCCGTGCTCCCGCAGCAGTGCCGCGACCGTCCCCCACACCACGAACAATTCCTCGTACTTGGTGCGGCCCAATCCGTTCAGGATGACCGCGATCCGCGTCGACTCCGTTGCCGGACGGTCCGCGAGCACCCCGTCGACCAGCTTGTGCGCCAGCGAGGCCGCCGACGGCATCGGCTCGTCGGCAACCCCGGGCTCGCCATGGATGCCGAGACCGACCCCCATCATGCCTTCGGCAACGGTGAACAACGGGTGGTCCGCCCCGGGCATCGTGCAGCCGTCGAACGCAACGCCCAGCGTGCGGGTCGCGGCATTCGCCGATTCGGCGACCCGGACCACCCCGGCGAGGTCGAGACCGTCCTCGGCCGCGGCGCTCGCGCACTTGAACACCGTGAAATCACCGGCGATACCGCGCCTCTTCGTCTCCTCGCCGCGGGGCGCGCTGGCGATGTCGTCGGTGACCGCGAAATAGTGCGCCTCGATACCCTCACCGCGCAGTTGGGTCACCGCCAGGCCGAAGTTCATCACGTCGCCGGCGTAGTTGCCGGTGGTGAGCAACACCCCGGCGTCGCCGTGCGCGGCCCTGGCCACCGAGGCCGCCTCCTCTGCCGAGGGTGAGGTGAAGATGTTGCCGACCACCGCTCCGTCGGCGAATCCGAAGCCGACCGTGCCGCAGAAGGCGGGGTAGTGTCCCGACCCGCCGCCGATGACGACGGCCACCTTGCCGGGTCGGGTGCGGTGGGCACGGACGACACCTCCGGGCACCCCGACCACATAGCGGGCGTTGGCATCCAGGAACCCGGTCAGCATGTCCTCGGTGAATCGGGCGGGATCGTTGTAGAGCTTGGTCATCGCAGACGCTCTCCGGTGTCGGCGTCGAACAGATACACCCGCTCGGCCGGCGCAGTCACCACCACCTGCTGCTCGGGCTGATAGTCCTGTTCTGCGGGAGTCTGAACCACGACACCCGCCTCGATCCCGGGCACGGTGCTGGTCGCCAGACCGAACTCCAGCAGATGCTCGAAATAGGCCACCGTCGCGGCGATGCCGTCGCCGCCGTGCGCCGACAGTGCGCAATCCTGCGGTCGGATCCCGACGGTGACCCGCGTGGCATCGGGCACACCGGTGACGGTGGTCTCCAGCGCCCCGGCCCCGGAACCGATCTCGACCCGTGCCCGGCCACCGTGGACGCGCACCGTGCCGGGCAGCACGTTGATCGCGGGTTCACCGACGAACTCGGCGACGAACAGGTTCGCCGGATCGTCGAAAACCTCGTCAGGAGTGCCGAACTGCTGCACCACACCGCCGTCCATCACGGCGAGCCGATCGGCCAGCGACAGCGCTTCGACCTGGTCGTGGGTGACCACGATGGTGGTGTAGCCGAACTCTCGCTGCAGCACCTTGAGCTCGCGGCGCACCCGGTTACGCGCCGAAGCGTCCAAATGGCTGAGCGGCTCGTCCAGCAACAGCACCGGTGGATTGCGGACCAACGCCCGCGCCAGCGCGACCCGCTGCTTCTGACCGCTCGACAGTCCCGCCGGACGCAGACCGAGCAGGTCGTTCATCTCCAAACGCTCGCAGATCGAATCGACCATCTTCTCGGCGCCTTTGACCTTGCGGGCTTTCAGCCCGTAGAGCAAATTGTCCCGGACGGACATCGGCGGGTACAGCGCGTAGCTCTCGAAACCCACACCGATCCCGCGTTTGGCCGCGGGGAGCTGGGAGACCTCCCGATCACCGATCTTGATCGAACCGCTGGTCACGGTCTCCAGGCCGGCGATCATCCGCAGCGTGGTGGTCTTACCGCACCCCGAAGGCCCAAGCAGGGCCACCAGCTCGCCCGGCTCGATCGCCAGGTTGATGCCTTTGACCGCCGTCACGCTGTCCCGGCTGCGTGACGCGTAGGTCTTGACCAGGTCGCTCAGCGTCAGACTCTGCGCGGTCTGCTGGGTTTTCTTCTCGGTCACGACGCTCACTGCACTGCCTCCAAAGTCGGTTCGCCGAGCCTGGCGGTGTCCCCGTCACCCGGCGTGAACACGTGCACATCGGATTCGGCGATGCGCATCGTCACGTTGTCGCCCTCGCCGACGCCGTGGCGCCCCGAGGTCAGCGCGATCAGCTGCGCACCACCGACGTCGACGGTCAACTCGATGTTGCGGCCCAGACGTTCGGCGAGCACGACCCGCCCGCGCAATGATCCCTGTCCGCTGGTGACGTGGATGTCGCTGGGACGCAAACCCACTCGAACCCGATCCCCCCGGGTGCACTGCACCCCGGCCGGCACCGGAACGTCCAGCGAGCCGTCACCGAGCCGGATCCGGCCGTCGTCGACCACCCCGTCGAGCAGGTTGATCTCGGGCTGGCCGAGCGAGCGTGCGACGAAGGTGTCGGCCGGCCGGCGCCAGATCTCCTCTGGTGTGCCGATCTGCATCAGCCGACCCTCCCGCAGCACTGCGATGCGGTCGCCGAGGGCCAGTGCCTCCTGGTAGTCGTGGGTCACGTAGACGGTGGTGGTGTTCGACATGGCGCCGAGTTGCTTGAGCTCGGCACGCATCGATGCACGCAGCTTGGCGTCGAGATGGCTCAGCGGTTCGTCGAGCAGGTACACATCGGCAGGCCGGACCAGCACCCGACCCAGCGCCACCCGCTGGCGCTGCCCGTTGGACAGCTCCCGCGGCAGTCGGTTCTTGAGCGGGTTGATGCCGAGGGTGGTGGTGACCTGATCGATCCTCTCGGCCTGCTCGGCGGCCGAGTACCTGCCGGTGCGACCGGATTTGAGGGGTGAGGCGAGGTTCTCGGCCACGGTCTTCTGCGGGTAGAGCGCATAACTCTCGAACGCCATCGCGACGTTACGGTGGTAGGGCTCGACCGCCGTCATGTCGGTGCCACCGATCGACACCGTCCCCGAGTCGACGTCGACCAGTCCGGCGATGGACTTCAGCGTGGTGGTCTTGCCGGCGCCGCTGGGACCGAGGATGACGAAGAACTCGCCGTCGGCGATCTCCAGCGAGAGATCGTCGACCGCGGTGACCTTCTTCGACGCCGTACCGTAGGTCTTGGTGACGTTTTCAATCGTTACCGTGGCCATCAGGCCTTCACCGCCCCGAATGACAGGCCCCGCACCAGATACCGTTGGATGGTCAGCGCGAGGACGAGTGGTGGCAGCGCCGCGATCAGCGCGGCGGCGGCCGTGAGGTTGTAGTACGCCTGCCCGCCGCCGCCGAGGAACTTGGTGATGGCGACGGTGACCGTGCCGGCGTTGCTGTCGGCCAGGATGAGCGGGAACACGTAGTTGTTCCAGGCGAAGATGAACGCCAGCAGCGCCGCGGCGGCGATTCCGGGCCGCACGATCGGCAAGGCAACCATCAGGAACGCCCGTCGGCGGGTGTACCCGTCGAGCAAGGCCGCCTGTTCGAGATCCTCCGGCAGATCCTGGAAGTAGGACCGTAGGATCCACACCACCAGTGGCATGGTCACCAGCTGCAGAACCCAGATCATCCCGACCTTGGTGTCGAACAGCCCGATCTGGTTGTAGATCACGAACAACGGCACGATGACCATGAGCTCCGGGGCGAACCGGAACGAGAGCATGGTGAACATCAGGTCGTTGGAGCCCTTGTATTGCCAGCGACCGGCGGCGTAGGCGGCCGGGATACCGATCAGCAGCGACACAAGCACTGCGCCCCCACAGTTGAGCAGGCTGGTCAGCAGCGAAGCCTTGAAGTCGACGCTGGTCATCTGGGTGCCGCGGTCGGAGAGCACCGTCGCGAAGTTCGACCAGGTGGGGCTGAACGAGAAGTAGGTGGTGGTCTGTTGCTCGGCGTTCTTCAGGGCCAGCATCAGCATCCAGAAGATCGGGAACAAGGAGAACACGAACCAGAAGACCAGCCCGACGTCGGCGGCGACCGCGCCGATGGACCACCGCTTCTGCCCCGGCTGGAGCTCAGGGCGGGAAAGCTTGAGTGCCATGATGTTACGACTCCGCTCCGGCAGCGCGGCGCTGCGCTTTTCCGAGCACGCTGACCAGGTAGCGCGCGGTGATGAACACAATGACCCACAGCAGCAGCATGTAGGTGCTGCCGCGTGAGTAGTCCAGGTTGATGATGGAGTCCTCGAAGGCGCCGATCTGCAATGTCCGGGTGGCCACACCCGGTCCGCCCGCGGTCAGCACATAGATGTGGTCGAAGACCTTGAGGTTGTCCATGAATCGGAAGATCACCGCGACCAGGATGTAGGGCCACAGCATCGGCAGCATCAGCTTACGGAACATGTAGAACCACGAGGCCCCATCGACTTCGGACGCTTCGAACGGCTCGCGTGGCAACGAACGGATACCGGCGAGCACCAGGATCGCGACGAACGGTGTGAAGATCCAGATGTCGACCAGGATCACCGAGAATAGCGCGTTGCGCGCCGACAGCCAGTCGAATGTGTTGCCCAGTCCCAGAACGTGGTTGAGGACCCCGAATTGTGGGTTGAACATCAGCTTCCAGATCACACCGGCAATGACCGGCGCGATCATCAGCGGCAGGATCAGCACCTTCTCGAAGATCTTGCCGATGATCGACGACCGGTTGAGCAGCAGTGCCAGCCCGACACCGAGCACGGTCTCGATGAAGGTGGCCGCCACGGCAAAGGTCGTCGTCACCTGGACGCTCTTCCAGAACACCTGATCGCCGAGCACCGAGGCGAAGTTGTCGAACCACACCAGGTGTGGATCGGGGTTGACAGCGGCGTAGTTCAGGAAGGCGTAGTAGGCACCGACCGCGAACGGGTAGAGGATGCCGATGACGATCACGACGGCCGGAACCGACAGCAGGTACGGACGCAGTCTGCGCCGCCAGGTCGGAACCTCGGGCAGGTCGGCCCGGCGCGTTGCAGGCGGCCGGTCCGGCGACGTCGACGGGGCCTTGGAGGTCTGAGTTGTCATGAGTTCCGCGGCTCCTAGAGATTGACCTTGGACGTGTTGGTCTTGGCGAGGCTGCGCAAGCGTGTCGCGGCATCGTCTCCGCCGTAGATGTCCTGCAGCGCGACCGCCCAGTTCTGGGTGGTGTCGAAGAACTTCTTCTGCGGCGTGAACTGGATCTTGGATTCGCCGATGACGGTCTCGAACGCTTCGAGATAGCCGAACTGGTCGGCGGCGACCCGCTTGAACGTGGTGTCGAACACCGACTGCCGCACCGGATCGGCGTAGGTGCCGCCCTCGACGGCCTTGTTCATCGACTCTTTGCCGGTGGCCCATTGGATGAACAACCACGCCGGCAGCTTGTTGCGCGAGTTGGCGCTCATCGCCCAACTCCACGTCCACAGGTTGGTTTTGTAGTTGCCGTCCGGCCCGGCCGGGCCGGCGTACCACGCCAGATTGCCGGCCTCCTTGCTCGCTCCGGGCTTGTTCTTCGGGTAGGTGGCACTGTCGGCGTCGAAGACCATCATCGCCGTGCCGTCACCGAGATCGCCGGTGGCATTGGGGTAGTCGTAGGTCGTCCACGATGTCGGACCAGCCTGGTGCTGCATCTCGATCCACTTCTTGGTGAAATCGATGGCTTCGTCACTGTCCATCTCGGCGACCAGTTCCGAGCCGTTCCAGCTGTAGTCGACCGCGCCCTGGCGGGTGTACTGCGTCATGAAGCCGGGATGGATGGTGGCCCAGGATTTCGACCCGCGGGTGGAGATACCGTAGCGGTTGGCCGAGCGGTCGGTCAGATCAACGGCCAGCTGGATGAAGTCGTCGAGATTGTCCGGCAGCCGGGTGATGCCCTTCTCGTCGAAGATCCGCTTGTTGTAGGCGACGACGTTGTTCTCGAAGCCCCAGGGGATGGCCCACTGTCCGCCCGTCCCGAGCGGGTTGCCCAACGTGAAATCCCACCGGGTGGATGTGCGCAGCCCTTCGAAGATGTCCTCGAAGTCGTACTCCGCACTCGTCGCCGAGCTGTTGCGCAGCCACGGGTCGAGATCTTCGATCCACCCCGGCGGACCGTACTGCCAGATGAAGTACGCGCCGAGCATGAATGCGTCGTGCTTACCCGATCCGCCGGCCAACTCGGTGTTCAGCTTGGTGAAGTAGTCGGCCTCGGGCACCAGGTCGATGTTGACGTTGATGCCGGTGAGTTCGGTGAACTCCTGCAGCAGCGGTTGATACGAGAGCTGATAGGGATGTGGTGTCTGCAGGATGTTGATCGTCGATCCGGCAGCCTTGCGCCAGTCGAAGCCACCGGTGACCGCGTCCGCGCCGTTGGGGGCGCTCTTACCGCCACCGACCCCGCATGAGCTCAGCATTGGCACGCCGGCCGCGGCAGCCCCGGCCACCCCCAGCGCCGCGAGCATCTTCCTGCGCGAGAGCTGTTGCCCGCGTGTTGCGTTCGAGAAATTCATCTGCCGCCCTTCGTTCACGCGGGGATAAGTGAGACCTTGACCGATTCCTTGCCGCTGGCCACCAGGTCCAGCCCCTTCTGGAACTCGGCAAGCGGAAGCTGATGGGTGCAGATCTGATCCATGGGCAGCACCCCGGATTCGATCATCTTGATCGCGGCCGGCCAGCAGTACGGCCCGAGATGGGCACCGAGGACGTCGAGCTCTTTGTCATCGCTGATGATGCTCCAGTCCACCGTGACGTCGCTGCCGAACACCCCGTACTCGACGTAGCGACCCAGCTTGCGTAACAGATTGAGTCCCTGCGGCACCGCCGAGGGATGCCCAGTGCCTTCCAGGTACACGTCGGCACCGTAGCCGCCGGTCAGGTCCTTGACGATCGCGACCGCGTCCTGCTCGGCGATGTTGATGGTGATGTCGGCGCCGCATCCCTTGGCCAGCTGCAACTTCTCCGGCGCCATGTCCAGCGCGATGACGTGCATGGGGTTCTTGGCGCGGGCGCCGGCCACCATGCCCAACCCGATCGGACCGCATCCGGCGACCACCACGGTGTCCTCGAAGGTGATCTGGGCGCGCTCGACGGCATGCAACGAACACGACAACGGTTCGGCGAAGGCCGCGTGCTGTGGCGCCACATCGCCGGAAACTTTGTGCACCAGAGCTTCTGCCGGGTACACCATGTAGCTGGCCATTGCGCCCGGGGTGCGGCGCTTGAAACCGTACAGGTCGTGCGGCTGGCACATGTGGTACTGGCCGCGCTTACAGAACCGGCATTCCCAGCACGGCACGATCTGCTCGGAGACCACCCGGTCACCGACGGCGATCTTCCAGCGGGCCGCCGCCTCGTCGTCGAGTTCGACGACCCTACCCACGAATTCGTGTCCCGGGATGACCATGGTCTCGGCCCAGGCCGGCCGGCTCTCGTCACCCCAGAACTTCGCCGCCCCGTGATAGCACTTGAGATCGCTCGCGCAGATGCCGACCGCCTCGACCTTGACGAGTGCCTCCCCGGGGCCGCGTCGCGGGACGGCCACCTCCTCCAGCCGGTAGTCATGGGGCCCGTGACAGACGACAGCCTGCATCTTCTCGGGAACACCAGCGGTCATGCGCATACCTCCATCTGTGGTCGCAGTCACAGTAGCGGAGCGTGTGCACATCTGTCCAGAACGGATGTTCAGCAGAATTCTTTCCAGAACAGATGTTCAGTGCCATACTCTGTGCATGCCCCGGCAGGCCCCGCCCACCCCCACCACAGCCAGTGCGGACGGTGCTGCCGCGGCCGACTCGGAAGGCAGCCATTTCCCACCGTCGTTGCTGTACACAGCTTCTCGGCTGTACTACGAGGACGACGCGACACAGGCCGAGATCGCCGAACAGCTGGGGACGAGCCGGGCCACGGTGAGCCGACTGCTGTCGGAGGCCAAGCGGCTGGGGATCGTCCGGATCGAAGTCGTGCCGCCTACCCAGGCGCGGCCCACGGAGTTGGCCGACCGGCTTGCGCGCGCCCTCAACCTGCATACCGTGTATCTGTCGGCACCTTTGCCGGCGCCGGGGCCGGGACGCACCACCATCGACGTGATGGGCCGCGCATTGGCGCCCGTCACGGGTCGTGCCCTCAGCGAAGCGGGCCTGCTTCCGGGGGACGTGTTGTTGGTGTCCTCCGGTCGCACCGTTTACGAACTGGCCCAACATGAACTCACCCCGCTGCCCGGTGTCGTGGTGGCACCCACCGTCGGCGGCAACGACCAACCGTATGAGTGGTATCAGACCAACGAGATCACCCGGCTGGTCGCCAATCGTGTGGGTGGCCGGGCGAACTACCTGTTCGCGCCGGCGCTCCCCGGCCCCGCGCTGTACCGATCCCTGCTCGAGGATCCGAGCATCCAGCGCGTCGTCCACCAGTGGCCGCACGCCAGGTGCGCGCTGATGGGGGTCGGCGCCCCTCCCCTCACCCGCTCCGACGTGCCGCAGTTCGTCCCCACCGCGTCGTCGTCGTTGCGCGCCGCCGTAGGCGACGTGTGCTCACGCTTCTACGACCGCAACGGCGATCCGGTCGAGTTCGACGGTGCCGAACGCCTCATCGCGCTGGAACTCGACGTTCTACGGCACATTCCGGTGACCATCGCGGTGGCCATCGGACGTGACAAGCTCGATTCCATCACCGCAGGTGCGCGCGGTGGTTACTTCAACCGACTGGTGACCGATCCCGCCACCGCTGAGGCGCTGGTCAACGACATCGACTCTGCCAAGGAGGCTCCGTGACGACTGCTGCGCAAGCCAGATATGCCGGCGCGCAACGACTGGACGGCAAGCGGGCGCTGATCACCGGCGCGAGCAAGGGAATCGGTGCCGACATCGCCCGCGCGTTCGCGTCGGCGGGCGCGAACCTGGTGCTCGGCGGCCGAGACGAGATCGAACTCGACTGCGCGGGTGCGCAGCTGCGCGACGAGTTCGGCATCCAGACCCACACCGCCGCAGTCGATCTGGCCGAGGCACAAGGCCCCGATACCCTCGCCAGGAGGGCCACCGACGCATTCGGGGGCCTGGACATCCTGGTCAACAACGCGGGCGTCTCCTACCCTCAACCGGTCGTCGACACCGATCCGGAGCTCTTCGACGCCACTCTCGCGGTCAATCTTCGGGCTCCGGCGCTTCTGGCGGCACGGGTGGGGGCGCAGATGGTCGACCAGGGCACCGGCGGGGCGATCGTCACCGTGGCGTCGGCGGCCGCACTCGCGCCGCTGCCCGACCACTACGCGTACTGCGCCTCCAAAGCGGGCCTGGTGATGGCGACCAAGGTGCTGGCTCGTGAACTCGGCCCACACGGTATCCGGGCCAACTCGGTGTGCCCGACGGTCGTACTCACCGAGATGGGACAGCGGGTTTGGGGCGAACCGGCCAAGGCTGCGCCGATGATCAATCGAATTCCCCTGGGACGCTTCGCGGTTCCGCACGAGGTTTCCGACGCCGTGGTATTCCTGGCTTCGGATGCAGCCAGCATGATCAATGGCGTCGAGATCGCCGTCGACGGTGGCTACACCATGGGTTGACCGGTCAGCGCGGATCGATGCCGGCCAGGCGGTGCATCTGGTCACGGGTCGCCGGATATAGCTGCGCCCACGTGTCGTACAGCTGCTCGTACCTCTCCTGGTTACGCGGATCGGGTCTGATCTCGCGCGCGATCCTGGCCCAGTCCGTGTCGGCAGGCACCAGACCGACACCGATGGCTGCCAGCAGCGCGTTGCCGTAGCTCGCCCCGATCGCCTGCTCGGGCACCAACTGCGAGCGCCCCGTCACATCGCTGACCGCCTGTGCCCAGACCGGACTCTTGAGTCCCCCACCGACGGCGACGGTGCGGGTGCCCGAATGGGCGTCGTCGAAGCGTTCCAGGATCTGCCGGATCCCGAACGCAATCCCTTCGTACGCCGCTCGGAACAGGTGCCCCCGGCCGTGCCGCAGAGTCAATCCGGCCAGCAGGCCGCGGGCCTGGGGATCGAACACCGGGGTGCGCTCGCCGGCCAGGTAGGGAAGCATCAGCAGACCTTCGCTGCCCGCGGGAACCTGCAGGGCTTCCTCGGTGAGGTCGTCGAAGGAGGTGTCGCCGGTCAAGCTCTGCATCCAGCCGATCAGACTTCCCGCGGTCGAGGTGCCGGCAGCCAGGGCCAGGCTGCGGGGTTCCACACCCGCGGTCGTCCACAGCGTCGGGTCGCTGTGGTACTCGTCGATCACCTGTACCAGGAACATGGTGGAGCCGTACATCAACATCTGATCGCCTGGCCGGCGCACACCCACCGAGAAGGCCTCGGAATAGGCGTCGACCGTGCCCGCGGCCACCGGCAAGCCCGCCGGCAGCCCTGTTTGGCGGGCGGCCGCACCCGAGACCTGCCCGACGATCTCGCTGGGCCACACCAGCCGCGGAAGCGGCAGGTGGCCGCAGATCCGCGCGACCCACTCGTTGTTCCAGTCGAAGTCCCGGATGGCATAGAGAGGGTCGCACTGGCTGGCGGTGTGATGGTCCATCACGTATTCACCGGTCAACTTGGCCGCGATATAGGAGTTGGAGCCGTACCACCCGGCCGCCGCCTCGAATACCTGCGGCTCGTGAGTGCGCACCCACTCGATCTTGGGTCCGACAGCCTGGCTCGACAGCAGTGTTCCGGCCCGGTCGAGGATCGCCTGCTCGCCCAGTTCTCTTGTCAGGGATTCGATCTCGGCGTGCGCCCGGGTATCGATGCCGTACAGGATGGCCGGGCGCAACGGACGCAGATCCGTGTCGCACAGCACCAGACACGGCCCCACACCGCTCACACACATCCCGGCCAGCCTCGCGTTCGCGGGCACCTGCGCCACCAGCGCGGAGCTGAGGGCGCACACCTCCCGCCACCAGACCGCTTCGGGATCCACCTCGGCCCACCCCGGGCGGGGCAGATCGATCTTGTGCGGAATGGTCTGGGATGCGATCACCGTGCCTCTCGTGTCGACGAGGACGCCCTTGGTGCTTCCCGTGCCCATGTCGATTCCGAGCAGCAAGTCCACGACACAACCCTACGACTCAGCCGCGGCGCATCCTGAACAGGTGCGCCGACCTGCGCGGCGACCGGTTGAGTGGGCCGGGACCAGGTGATCCACCCCTGCTCTAGACTCACGCTGTGGACGTCACAGGAACCAGCGCAATCGTCACCGGCGGAGCATCGGGCATCGGCGCCGCGACCTCCCGACTCCTGGCCGCGAAGGGGGCCCGCGTCGTCGTGGCCGACCTGCAGGCAGAACGCGGACAGGAACTCGCACACGAGATCGGTGGTGTGTTCGTCAGCGTCGACGTCACCGACACCGCGCAGATCGAGGACGCGGTCAACACCGCCATCGACCTCGGCCCGCTGCGCGTGCTCGTCAACTCGGCGGGGATCGGGTGGGCCCAACGGACGATCGGCAAGGACGGCGAGTTCGCGTCAGCCCACAACCTCGACGCCTACAAGAAGGTGCTGGCCATCAACCTGGTCGGCACGTTCGACTGCATCCGGCTCGCCGCGACCGCGATGAGCCGACTTGACCTCACCGACTCCGGCGAACGCGGCGCGATCGTCAACATGACCAGCGTGGCGGCCTTCGACGGACAGATCGGCCAGGCCGCCTACTCGTCGTCGAAGGGCGGCGTCGTCGGATTGACCCTGCCGGTCGCCCGTGACCTGGCGGCCGTCGGCATCCGGGTGAACACGGTGGCCCCGGGCCTGATCGATACCCCGATCTACGGCGAAGGACCGGAGTCGGAGGCCTTCAAAGCAAAGCTCGGTGAATCGGTGCTCTACCCGCGTCGGCTGGGCAAACCCGAGGAGCTGGCGTCGATGGTGGTCGAACTGATCACCAACTCTTATATGAACGCCGAAGTCGTCCGCGTCGACGGCGGAATCCGGATGCCGCCCAAGTAATGCTCTGACCGGCCCACCAAAGCCGGCCCCGGACGGCTCACTACAGTGCAGCGATGAGCCTCGTCACCTACGAACTGCGCGACCACATCGCGACGATCACCCTGAACCGGCCCGAGGCGCGCAACGCCATCAACGGCGCCGTGCGCGACGAGCTGAACCACGCCTGGGAGCGGTTCCGCGACGAAGAGGACGCGTGGGTGGCGATCCTGACCGCCAACGGCAGCGCATTCTGCGCCGGGGCGGACCTGCGGGACGGCGAAGGCGCCGTGGGCACGTTCAAGGGCACGTTCTGGGAGAAGCCAACGATCAACTCCTTCGAATCCGGGATGGAGCTTTTCAAGCCGACCATCGCTGCCGTGCAGGGTCCGTGCATCGGCTACGGCCTCACCGGGGTGTTGTTCTGCGACTTCGTGATCGCCAGCACCGAAGCCACTTTCGCCTTCCCGGAGGTGACGCTGGGAACCCCGACCATCGTGGGCGCCATCCGGCTCCCGCAACGGCTGCGCTGGGCCGACGCCATGGAACTGTTGCTGACCGGGCAGCCGATGAGCGCCGAGCGCGCCGAGGAGGTGGGGCTGGTGTGGAAGGTGGTCGAGCCCGCCGACCTACAGGCGTCGGCACGCGCCTGGGCCACCACGCTCACACACGCCGCTCCGCTGGCCCAACGAGCGACCAAAGAGGTGGCGTGGCGAAGCGCCGACATGGGCTGGGTGGAGTCGGTCCGGTTCGGGGAAACCATGCGCAAGGTCGTCGCGGCGACCGAGGACGTCACCGAGGGAATACGGGCGTGGCGGGACAAGCGTAAGCCACAGTGGCGGGGGCGCTGACCGGAGTCCCGAACCGGTCACCGGTGTCCGGCGTGGTCTTCGGGTCAGCCTGATCGCAACGATCGCCTCCCTGGGCGCGATTGACGTCTACTGGGTGGGATTTGCGATCCACCACCGCGAAAAACCCGGAGGCCATCTTTTGCTTCGCCATCTCGTGCGCACCGCACTGACCCTCACCGTGCTCGGTTCGGCTGTCGCGTGCGGCAGTGCCGACTCCGGCGGCAACACCGACGGCTCCGCCGGTTACACACTGCGCATCGGCGCAACCTCGCCGACCGGAACCCCCGCCGGATCGCTGGGTTGGGGCGACAAGCAAGGCATCCTCGCCGAGAAACTCAGGGACGCCGGTGTGGAAAGGATCGAGTATGCGTACTTCCAATCCGGCACTGACGTCGCCTCGGCCCTGTTCGCCGGGGCTGTCGACGTCGCCGCGATCGGCGACAACCCCGCACTGCGCGCCCGCAGCCGTGACCCGAAAGTCGTTCTGCTGAGCCTTGACTCGATCAACGGCGATGCCTGGCTGGTCGGAGCCAAGGGCGGACCGACCGACATCCGGGGACTGGTCGGCAGATCCGTCACCGCCCCCCAGGGCACCATCCGGGACCGCGCCGCCCGACAACTGATCGCAGCCGCGGGACTCAACGGTCACATCGAGGTCCGCGACGTCCCGACACCGGAATCGATCGCCGGCCTCAGCTCTGGCCGGATCGACGCCACCGTGGTCACCGGCGCGAGCGCGATCGAACTGCAGGACAACGGATTCCCGATCATCGACAGCCTGTCCAGACATGGACTGGGCAGCACCGGGACCAATATCGCGCTGACCACGTTCACCGATGAGCATCCCGGATTCGCCGACGCGTGGCGCCGGGCCGTCACCGCGGTCAACCGCGACATCCGGCACAACTTCGACGAGTACGCGACGTGGGTCGCGCACACCGACGGCACCGACGTCGAGTTCGTCAAAGATTCGACGAAGCCCGACGAGTTCAACACCGAACCCTTCCCGAGGCAGGGCGTCGAACAGCTCCAGGACGCCTACTCCTTCCTCGCGGCCGACGGATCCCTGCAGGGTGAGTATTCGGTGACCGAATGGGCTGGAGCGCAGTCGTGACCATCGCGGTCCCAGCGGTGCGCACCGATCCGCCGGCTCCGGAGCTGGTCGACGTCGCCGCCGGACACCGCCACCGGCGCAGCGTGTGGGCGCGTATCCCGCGGCCGGTGCGCCGGATGATGGGACCGGCACTGATCGTGGCCGTATGGGCCGTGGGATCGGCGACCGGCTCACTCAATCCCGACCTGTTTCCCCCGCCATCCGCTGTGGCCACCACCGCGTGGCGACTGCTCGGCGACGGTCAGCTCGCCCTGCATGTCGGGGCTTCGGCCACCCGAGTGCTGACCGGCACCATCCTGGGCATCGCTCTCGGTGTGCTGCTCGCCGTGCTGGCCGGGCTGACCCGCACCGGCGAGGATCTGCTCGACTGGACGATGCAGATCCTCAAAGCGGTCCCCAATTTCGCGCTCACCCCGCTGCTGATCATCTGGATGGGTATCGGCGAGGGCCCGAAGATCGTCCTGATCACCCTGGGTGTGGCGATCGCGATCTACATCAACACCTACTCCGGTATCCGCGGCGTCGACCAGCAACTGGTCGAGATGGCCCAGACGTTGGGAGCGCGCCGTCGTACCCTGATTACCCACGTGATCCTTCCCGGAGCGATGCCGAATTTCCTTGTCGGACTGCGCCTGGGGCTTTCCAGCGCATGGCTGAGTCTCATCTTCGCCGAGATGATCAACACCACCGAGGGCATCGGCTTCCTGATGTCGCGCGCGCAGACGAACCTGCAGTTCGACGTCTCGTTGCTGGTGATCGTGATCTACGCGGTGGCGGGCCTGGCCTCCTACGCGCTGGTGCGCGTGCTGGAGCGTGTCCTGCTGTCCTGGCGCAACGGCTTCACCGGATTCGACACCGGATTCAACGGCGCCGCATGAGCGTCCCGGTCGTCACCGTCCGTAACCTGCGTCGCGGCTTCGGCACCCAGCAGGTACTCGCCGGCCTCGATCTGGACATCGCCGACGGTGAGTTCGTGGCGATGCTGGGCCGCTCGGGATCGGGCAAGAGCACGCTGCTGCGCATCCTCGCCGGACTCGACGGCCGTGCGGAGGGCTCGGTCATCGTCCCGCGATCGCGCGCCGTGGTGTTTCAGAATCCTCGTCTGCTGCCCTGGCGCCGGGCGCTGGCCAACGTCACCTTCGCCTTGCCCACTGGCGGCGCTGACACCCCCGGCGCCAGCGCGCGCGCTCGGGCCGCGCTGGAGGAGGTGGGCCTTGCGGACAAGGACCGGTCGTGGCCGCTGTCCCTGTCCGGGGGTGAGGCCCAACGGGTTTCGCTGGCAAGAGCGCTGGTGCGGGAGCCCGATCTGCTGCTGCTCGACGAACCCTTCGGCGCACTGGACGCTTTGACGCGGCTCAAGATGTATCGCCTGCTGCACGACCTGTGGGCGCGCCGAAACATGGCCGTCCTGCACGTCACCCACGATGTCGACGAGGCCATCCTGCTCGCCGACCGGGTCGTCGTGCTCGCGGCGGGCCGGGTGTCGTTGAGCCGGCGGGTGGCGTTGCCGTTCCCGCGGAGCCGCGGTGACGACGGATTCGACGACCTGCGCTGGGAACTGCTCGCCGAACTCGGCGTCACCGAAGAGGTCGGACATGACCGCAACCGGTGAGGTCGACACGCACGCCACCGACGTCCTGGTGATCGGCGGTGGCCCGGCGGCTACCTGGGCTGCGATCTCGGCCGCCGAAATGGGCCGCCGAGTGACCCTGGTGGACAAAGGATACTGCGGCACCAGCGGAGCCACCGCGGCCGGCGGCAACAACCTCTGGTTGATCCCACCCGGCCACCGGCGGAAAGAGGCGGTTCTGGAACGCGAGTCCGCCGCGGGCGGCCTGACCGACGCCGATTGGATGCTGCGCGTGCTTTCGGAATCGTGGGACCGGATCGAGCAGCTCGCAGACTGGGGCTATCCGTTCCCGGTCGGCGACGACGGACGGCCACTGCGTAGCAGCCTGCAGGGTCCGGAGTATATGCGCCGGATGCGCCGCAAGGCCCATCGCAGCGGCGTGCGGATCCTCGACCACCACCCGGCCACCGCGCTCACCGCCGACTCCGACGGAATCGTCAACGGGGCGAACGGAATCGCCCGACAGGACGGCGGGCGGCCCTGGCACATCTCGGCGGCCGCGGTGGTCCTCGCAACCGGCGGAACCGCGTTTCTGTCCGGGACGTTCGGCACCAACGTCAACACCGGCGACGGGTTGCTGATGGCGGCCGAGGTCGGCGCGGACCTCTCCGGCATGGAGTTCTGCTCCGCATACGCGCTGTCACCGGAGTGGGGCACCCACACCAAAGGCCGCATGCTGCAGTGGGCCAGCTTCTACGACGAGCACGGCCGACGGCTCGCGACCGAACGCGGCCTGGGCGGACGCGTCGACGCCCAACGGGCACTCGCCCGGGGACAGCGGGTGTTCGCCCGCCTCGATCGAGCCCCCGAATCGATGCACCAGATCATGCGCGACGCGCAGCCGAACTACTTTCTTCCGCTCGACAAGGCAGGCATCGACCCGTTCGTCACCGCCTATCCGATCCGCATGGTCTACGAGGGGTCGGTGCGCGGTACCGGCGGTCTTCGGCTGACGGGACCGGAGTGCGCCACCACCGTCACCGGGCTCTACGCCGCCGGGGATGCCGCCACCCGGGAACTGATCACGGGGTCGATCAGCGGCGGCGGAAGCCACAACGGGTCGTGGGCGATCGCCTCGGGCGTGTTCGCCGGGCGCGGGGCGGCGCGATTCAGCCGTCGACGCACACCCGGCAGCCCGGCCGGAATCGACACTCCGGGCTCGCGACCGGGAACGCGGGACGCTCCGACCGTCGACGAAGTCGTTCACGCCGTCCAGGACCACGTTCTCCCTCCGCGGCGCAGTCACCTCAAGTCCCGTCATCGGCTCCTCGATTCCGCCCGCGCACTTGCCGTGTTGTGGCGTGACATCGGTGACGGACTGGCACCGGTGCCGGCTCGGGAGGCGTACAAACAACGGCAAGCGGTCGCACTGGTAGCCGCGGCGAGGTGGATCACCGCCGCATCGCTGGCACGCGCCGAGAGCCGGGGACTGCACCGCCGCGAGGATCTGCCCGACGTCGACGACCGCCTCAACAACCGGATGCTTGTCGGCGGGCTCGACGAGATCTGGACGGCCTCGGACCCCGTTCCGCCGCGCCTCATCGCCTCGGTAGCAGTGGGATGATCGAGATCGTCAGTTCGTCGGCGTGCATCGCCTGCGATGTCTGCATCAAGGTCTGCCCCACCGATGTGTTCGAGCGCGGCGACGACGGCATCCCGGTGATCGCCCGCCAAGCCGATTGTCAGACCTGCTTCATGTGCGAGGCGTACTGCCCCGTAGACGCGCTGTACGTCTCTCCGGTCTCCACCCCCGTCGATGCCGGTAGTCCACACGCCGATGAGGACGCCCTCAAGCAGCACGGTCTGTTCGGAGGCTACCGCGAGCTGATCGGATGGGGTCGAGGCCGCACCGCCGGCACGCTGCGCGACCGTAACCCGATACTCAAACACGTCGCGCCGCTGCCTAAACCGACGCTTCCAGAACCAGCGCTGGCGGACTCGCCCTGGAACCACGTCGACTGAGCGCGGGGCGAGCGCAGCGACCGGGGGAACAATCCGCAGGCCCGCCGACGGACCTCCGCCTGGATTGCCCAGGGCAACTCAGATTCCGAGCCGCTCGGGCAGCACCTCGTGCACGATGTGTTCGGCGATCGCCAGGGAGGAGGTAGCTCCCGGCGACGGCGCGTTACGGATGTGCACGATCCCCCCGCCGCCGGTGATCACGAAGTCGTCCACCAAGCTGCCGTCGGTGTTCATCGCCTGCGCGCGGATGCCACGTGGGCCGCGTTCCACCTCCTCGCGACAAACCGCCGGTACATACTTCTGGGCCTCCCTGACGAAGGCGCCGGTGCTGAGCACAGTGCGCACCTCCCGGACCCCGGCGGCCACGTTGCGTGCGGCGAACCGCCAGAATCCAGGGAAGCCGACGGCGTCGACCACATCTGGCACCGAAATCCGGCCGAGCCGGTACGCCTCGCGACCCGGTGAGAGAAAGGCGTTCGGCCCCAAAGTCACTCGGCCGTCGAGCTGTTTGGTCAGGTGCACACCGAGGAACGGGTACCGCGGATCGGGCACCGGATAGATCAACCCGTTCACCAGCCCCGACTCGCGCCGGTTCAGCAGATAGTAGTCCCCGAAGAACGGCACTATGCGCGGCGACCGGTCGTCACCGGAGCTGCGCGCCAACCGGTCGGACTGCAGTCCCGCACAAGTGATCACGATGTCGAAGGCTTCGGTCGCCTGCGCGGTCGACACCGTCACCTCGTTCCTGCGCCGGGAAACCCTCACGACGTCGTGATCCATCCGCAGACTGCCTCCCGCGATCCTGACGTCGGCCGCCAATGCCTGCGCCACGGCCGGATAGTCGACGATAGCCGTCGACGGTGAATACAGTGCACGCAGGCCGCGCGCATTGGGCTCGATCTCGGTGATCTCCTCTGCACCGAGCAGCCGGATACCCGGCACTCCATTGGCAACGGCACGGGAGTGGATTCCGTTGAGCCGCTGCACGTCCTCCTCGGTCAGTGCCACCACGAGCTTGCCACACTCCGAAAACCCGATATCGTGTTGCGCCACGTAATCCCGTAGCAGAAGGACCCCCCGCCGGCACAGCCTTGCTTTCAGGCTTCCGGGCGCGTAATAGAGACCCGCATGCACCACACCGCTGTTGCGTCCGGTCTGATGCAGCCCGACGGTGGACTCCTTTTCGAAGACAACGACATCGACGGCGTCGATCGAGCGCGACAGCTCTCTGGCGACCGCAAGGCCGATGATTCCGCCGCCCACCACGGCAACTCGACGATTGGCCATAATTGATCATCGCCCCTTCGTGATCCGTCCGGTGTGGAATAGCATCGACATAGCGCCATCGACAACATATCCCGTTTTCCCGCCATATCCCGCCGAGAGGACGCCCGTGCCCGCTGACGGACAGCTCCGCTTCATCGCTCCGATGCCGATCCTGCGCGGCGACGGTGCCTCGTGGATGGGGGAACTGCGCCGCCTGGAGGATCTGGGTTTCGACTCGGCCGCGATCTCCCACCACGTCACCGGCGGTTGGCAGCTCGGACCGATACCGGCGATGGCATTCGCAGCGGCCTGTACCACCCGGTTGCGGGTACTTTCCCTGGTCGTGCAGAGCCCGTTGCAACATCCCGCGTTGCTGGCCAAGGACATCGCCACCATCGACCGTCTGTCCGGCGGACGCGTGGAACTCGGCATCGGTGCTGGGTGGTTGACCGAAGACTATGCGGCGCTGGGGCTTACGCTGGATGCCGGACCCGTCAGGGTTGCCCAGTTCGCCGAGGCGTTGCAGATCATCCGCTCCTTCTTCACGCAGAGCTGCGTCGATTTCCGCGGCGAGCATTATCAGATCAGCGGCCTTGAGGGCTTGCCCACGTGCGTCCAGCGGCCCGGCCCACCGGTCCTGGTCGGCGCTGCCGGGCCCCGGATGCTCGATCTCGCCGGCCAGCACGCCGATATCGTGGGTATCCAGCCGAGGATGGCACGCGGCCGCATCGACGGCGGCGCAGTCGCAGACCTGGCGGCTACCGCCCTGCGCGCGAAGGTCACCCGCGTTCGCGAAGCGGCCGAGCGCGCGGGTCGTGACACACCGCGCCTGCAGTTCAGCGTCCCATACTTGAAGGTCACCGATGCGGACACCCAGACCGGGGGCCGGTCGACGTGGACGGACCCGGTCGAGGCACACATGGACACGCTCGGAGACTCTCCTGCTGTGCTCGTGGGTACCGCAGCCGAGTGCGCAGAACGACTGCGCGATCACAGTCATCGGTTTGGGTTCGACTACTGGCACCTCGGCCAGAACACCGAAGCCGCAGCGCGTGTCATCGCCCATCTGCGCTAGGGCGGTGTCGCCCGGACGGCGGTTGTTGCGGCCACCAGTACCCAGTCCTGCAAGGTAGGCGGAATGTAGTCGACGGGCCCCTGCTGCAGGATGCCGGCAGTGGTCGTCTCGCCGGTACGCGGGTCGAACCAGGACAGCGGGGAGCCGGGTCGCACCGCCGCCGACAGATCTGCCGAGAAGCCCGCACCGTCGGGGCTGTAGACCAGCGCGTAGGAGCCATCGGTGGCGTTCAGGGCCTGAAGCCTGGCCGGTCCCCCGCGTGCGGGGCCGACGATCCTGCCCGTGTCCGGCTCCCCCTTCCACCACGGATAGGTCTCCATGAGGTCCACCAGATGACCCATCTGCCAGGCAGCCTCGTCCTCCATCGCGCTACGCCAGTCTCCGAGGGCGCCGAGTTCGCTTGGCCGGTCCGTGGCACCTGCGAACTGCCAGACGGCGTGGTCGCCGTAGGTGTGTCCGGCAGCACCCGCGAACACCGCCCAGTAAGCGTCCCGTCGGATGTCGATCGGTGCGGAGTAACCCTCCGGAGGCTGGTCCCAACAGTAGGGGTGCCCCGAGTAGATGGGTTCACCATCAAGGAAAGGCCGCGTGGGCGCCGACTCGTATGCCGCGCGGAGCAGGTCGCGGCGCTCGCTGTAGCGCAGGCAATGCCCGCCCTGGATCATGTCGAAGGTCAGCCACGGGTCACTGCGGAACCAGTGTGTGCTGCTCGCACCCCCAATCGGGTGATAGGTCATCATCACCGCCTGATAGTTCTCGCGACCTGCAACCCCTTTGGCGATGCCGAGCGCCATGGCCCGCCAGATGTTCTCGTCGCCGTCGGCGCCCGAGTCTCCACCGAGAACCCAGATAACCTGTCTGTCCCGGTAGCGCTCGGCGATGAACTGTCCGAACGGGGCCGCATTGTCCTGGTTGAGCAGTCCATCGACCTGACCGTGCGCCCATATCGGAACCAACGCCACCCGGATACCACGGACGTTGGCTTGGTCGATGACGAAATCGAGGTGATCCCAGTAGTCGTACTGCGCGGCGTTGTCGGGGTCTGCGCCATCGGTGAGCGACAGATTGGGCAATGATCGGTCGAACGGCCAGTCACCGTATCTGTTCGGGCCCGGTCCACCGGCCTGATTGAAGACGGCAACGATCTGAACCACATTGAACCGCTGCGCCTTCCGCTTGTCGAGATAGGCCGATACTTCGTCCCTGGTGAGGTTCAGCGGCAGGCTCCACGCGGTGTCGGCTATCCAGAAAAGCGGGTCGTCCGCGGCGTCGACGAAGTATCGCGAGTTCTCGCTGACGGCCAGAGTCGGGATCGGCAAAGGACGGTTGCTACCCGTACTGATTCCGCCCTGCAGCCCGATGGCGACGAACATGACGGTGGGCACGGCGATGGCGAGAACAAGCCGCCAGCGGCGGGGCCCCCGGGTGCGGTGTCGTCTTGCTGATCTACTCATGGTCACCTCTTCGGGGGTTTGTACTCGAAGATCACGGTGTCGTCGTCGTCGACGACCGTGGTCCACTGAGGGGTGTGGGAAAGTAGGTCGACCAGGCTCGGCACGTAGGTCGGCGGAAACCACCCGAGATACTCGCCGTAGGCCTCCAACTGGCGGGGTATGACGACGTAGAGGGCCCGCGCGCGCCCGTTGCGCGGCAGTGTCGCCTCGATGGCGGTGACATCCTGCGGAGTCGCGAAGTCCCGATGTAACAGTGACGGTTTCACCCCGTCAAAGACCGAATCGTAGGCGGGGTCCTGAAGTCGAACGCGAACGGCGGCGGCTGTGGAGCCCTCGGGCCATCCGACGTTCTGCGCGAGCGTACCGATGACGTACTTGCCTTCCGTCGACGCCAACAACTGCCGGCTGTGTTCGACCTGGGTGCGGCTGACGGTCACATAACTCCAGCCTGCGTAGTAGCCGTGCAGTCCGACTGCCCCGAACGCGAGTATCACCAGAGTCGATGCCAGACAGCTGATTCTGCGCAACCACGGCGTGCTCAAGTCCATCACCCATACCGTCACCACGCCCACCAGGGCGGCACACCCGGCGATGCAGTAGAGGAAGACCCGGATGATCGCTTCGCCCCCATAATCTTGACCCGCGAGGATCAACACCGGTGAGAACGCCATCACGCCCAGACCCCATGGAGGGCGGTGCCGGCGCCAGATGACGACAAAACACACGGCGGCCAATAACCAGAGCGCGACGAACAGGCCCCGCTCCACCAGGATGGTGAACTCGCGACCGTCCGATCCGCGGGGCTCCGCGACGGTGGTGCTGTTCTGCAGCGGGTTGAAACCGCTGAAGAAGTCGAACTTCGCCGCGCGGTTGAGACGCGGTACCACGTATACCGCCAGGATGGCGACATACATCACGGGCAGCCATCTCGGCCGCAGCTGCCTGAACAGCGCCATCCCGGCCAACACGAAGACCAACCAGAACGGGGTCAGCTGGTGGGTCGCGGCCAGCACCGCCAACAGCGGCAGCGCGATATACCCGGACAGCGGCTCCAGCTTGGAATGCAGGACCAGGCTCAAAATCGCCAGAGCCAGGATCAGCGCCGCAGCTTGCGGCGAATAGTATTCCTGCCCAGTCCAATTCACGATCACCGCCAGCATCGCGGCGATCAGAGCCGGTCGGCGGCCGTACCCGGCGCAGACGACCAGGGTGGCGGTCAGTAGTGCGATCAGCGCCGACGCGGCGGGCGCGAACCAGTGCGCCACGATCAACGGATCCAGTCCGGACACCGAGCTGAACCAGGCCATCAGCGCGAAGAAGCTCGGCCAATCGCCGTAGATCTGCACATTCGGTGACGCATGTCCTTCGATCATGTAGTCGGCGATCCCGATGTGCTTGTAGGTCCACACGTAGATGGGCATCTCGGTCAACAGCGTGGCCGTCATCCGTGACACCAGGACTATCACCCCGATACCGCACACCGCCCAGGTGGTGAGGTCGTCCGCGACGGCCCAGATGACCGCGAGGCTCGCTGCCGCGGCGCTTGCCAGCAGCAGAACACCACCCCGACTTGCGAGCAAACCGTACTGGCCGGCTGGCACGTCGCCCAGCAGGTCCAGCGCACCGACCCAGAGCGCCACAGCGGCGACGATCAACAGCGCACACATGAGACGTCTGTCGCGTGAGCGTGTGTCACCGACCCGCGGTGTCCGGACCGTCTCGGTGTCGGTGGCCAGGCTGTCTACGGCCACCATCAGCGTGCCCCATCGGAGATCAGGTTGTGCAGCAATCTCAGCCGGGCCGCCCCGCTGGCTGACACCAGCGCGCCGATCACCAGGCACGACGGCACCGGGTACCAGACCTGCAGCCACGCCATCGTGACTGCCACGGCCATCATGGCAGCGATGCTCAGGCCGACCACCGCGGCAATGGTTGCCGCGGGGGGCAACTCGACCCAGCACATCACCGCGCTGCCGACACCGGAAAGGATGAAGACCAGTAAGAGCACCGCCTGCAGCGCCGGCAGCACCGGCACCACGGACAGCAGTCCACAGCCACCCGAGATCGCTGCCGTCACGGCGACGGCACGTGCACGCAGCGCAACCGGGCGCAGACGACCGACCGCCATCATGTGGTATCCCCCTCCAGTTGGTACTCGCGGACCCAATCGACCCATTGGTGCGCTCCTGCTCCGGGGTCACCGCCGAAGTAGTCCAGCTGCAGACACAGGTGCATCGGCCGCGGCGGTAGCCTGGACGGATCGGTGATCGTCCATTTCGCGACACCGTCGACGAAATAGGTGAGATGTGACGCGGTCCATTCGACGGCGTAGCTGTGCCACTGGGTGGCGTCGACCGGTGTCGAGGTAGTCTCCTTGGCTCCGCCGGCGCCCCAGTGCAGCCAGAACTCCACCACCTGGCGGGTAGGGTCGACGATCTCCATGAAGTCGACTTCCCCGCCGGCCGGCCAGTCCTCGGCGTCCGGCCACAGCAGCGCCAGCGAGTGGTAGGCCGCCGGAGCGGTCGACGACTTCACGCAAACCTCCCAGCGGCCGTGCATGCGCCCCGGTAGCCAGCCCATCCCACCGGAGTTACCGGCGCCGTCGGCGGCGATCGTCAGCATCCCGTCTGCAACCGACACCGCGCCGGGCGTGCGCCGCCCGTTACCGGCGTGGCCGAGTCCGTCGTACACCGTCCATTCCGACAGCGACGACGGATTCTGGAAATCGTCCTCGCGGATGGGTGCGCCCCAGCGCAGGGTGTCGGCAGCGGTTGTCGGGCACTGCGATTGCTGTGCGGAAGTCGGTGCCGGACAGGCACACATCGCCAGGCATAGGACGCCGCCGAGGACCGCGCCACGAATCCGTACCGGCTCACGCATCGACTGTCCCCACAGTGTCGGCAGGCAACGGTTCCGGTCGCCTCGTGGTGTACATGCGGCGGCCAAGCCAGAGCGCCGAAGGGCCGATCAGGACTGCGGCACACACCGATTCGGCTGTGAGATAGGCCCAGCCGACACCAGTGAGCCCGACTTGCCGGGTCGCCAGCACCGAGCCCACGATGATGATCGCCGTCGAGATGAGCGTCATCGTCACCTGCAACCGCAACCGACGCCGCACCCGGGCGAAGCCCTCATAGGCGGCGCTGATCACCGACAGCGGAATGAAGGCAGCCGCCAGGCGGAGCAGTTCCTCGCCGCCGGTGCGGTATTCGGTGCCCACCAAGCTGAGCATCGACGGGCCCACCAGGAGAAGGCCTGCGCTTCCGACACCCGCGACGGCGAGGAGCATTCGAACCATCCGCCACGACAGCGCGGGGATCTTGTCGGGATGTGCGGCCGCTTCCGCGACGTAGGGACTCACCACGAGGTGAATCGTCAGGTAAAGGGCCGTCACGAACTGCCAGGCGATCTGGAAGTGTGCGTTCGCCGCAGGACCGACCTCCGCGACGACGATGAGCGGAACCATCAGTGCGCCCGTCGACAGCATCATGGTGATCGCGAAGGACGAACCGAAGTACGAGCGGATCTCGCGCCACGCCGGCAGCTCCGGTGCAAGCAGGAATCTCGGGTGGTGACGGCACCGGCGGGCCAGTACGACGAAGACCCAGACGGCGATCAGCCCCGCCGTACCGCCCCAGGCCGCCACGATCGCGGTCGACGCCGCGGCGGTGCCTGACAGGCCACCCGCACCGGCCACCAGTGCGATCACCAGCAGCACCAGCAACTTCGAGGCTGCCAGGACGGAGTTCTTCGCCGCTGCCCAGCGCGCCACCCCCAGCCCCGCCAGCGCCTTGTCTTGGAGGATGAACACCGCCGTCACGGCGACGAAGACCGGGTAGGCCGCCATCACCCACGCCGAGGTGAACAACGCATCCCGTGGTCCGACAAGGATGAGCCCGACTCCTCCCGCCATCGCCACGGCTCCGACGATGAGGAAGCCGCGTTTGAGCAGTGCGCCGGCCCGGAGTCCGGCGAGCGGCAGGAAACGCTCGTAGACGCTGTCGATACTGAGGATCGACAGGGTGGACAGCATCAAGGCCGAGTTGATCAGTGCGGCAGCCACACCGACGTCGCCGGCCGGGAAAATCCGGGCCGCCACACCCCAGAAACACAGACCGAGGACGCACGTCACCGCGTTCGACAGGATCAGCGAGATGGTGTTGATACTGAGATTCGCCTCGGCGGCGAGGTCCCGGCGCGGGCCCGGTCGGTGCAACAGCCTGCCGCCGGGGTTCATGTCCGGCCGTACCGGCTGCGCCGCGCGCGCCGGGCCTGCACCCGTCGCCGCGCCTTGGCGTGCAGATATCCGGCGGTGGTCATACCGAGCCCGAAGACGATGACACCGGCGCGGGCCAGACCCGCGGTTCCCCCCGACACGGACTCGCGCAGAATGCCCCCCGGCAGCACCCGCAGCGTGTACGAGCGTTCGGCGCTCAGCGGTTGCGCAACGGTCGCGAGTTCGGTGACGACCGCCTTGGACATCCCTTCGTGGTAGCAGCGGCGGCGGAAGTAGCGCAGCGTCGCGCGGTCGGGTGTGACGCGGTGCCGGACGCGGGCGTCCGGGTCATAGAGGATGCGCGCCGACGGATCGTCGGCGCTGATGCGGATGCACAGCTCGGTCTCCTCACCGCCGACCGGATGCGCGCCCACGCGTCCCACCTCCGAACGGAATGCACCGACCCGCTCCAGGACTGCCCTGCGAATCGACATATTGCAGCCCAACGGATTTCGCACCGGTGCCAGCGATGTCGGCTGTCCTCGATAGCTGCAACCGACCACCCAGTCGAACTCGGTCGGCAACCACGCCGGCCGACAGTCGGCCGGCCAAACCGGCGCGGCATGACCGCCCACCCCGGCCACCAGCGGATCGCGATAGTGGCGCATCAGGGCCCGGGCCCAACCGGGCTGTGCGATTGCATCGTCGTCCAGGAAGGCCACGACGTCGCCTCGTGCGGCGGCCACCCCGGCGTTTCTGGCCCCGGACAGGCCCGGCTCTCGGTCGTTTTCCACCACCCGCACCCGGTCGTGTGAACCGAAACGTTCCTCGGCCAGCGCGAGGAGCTGCGAGCAGTGGTCGATGACGACGACGACGTCGTGGGCGGCGAAATCCTGGTCCAGAGCAGACTCCACCGCACCGCACAGGTCGACCCACCGTTGCGTGGTGTAGGCGCAGATGACCGTGGTGAGGGTGCCCGGCTCGGGGTGCGGCAGATGGTGGACATCGATGTCTGATCGCTCCGAGGCCATGGCCGCGGTCGCATGGTCTCGGTGATCCACGCGCCGGTTGGCCAGCCCGAACAGCACCATCCGGCGGAGGGTGTGCTCGTGGCACCGCAGCGCGCCGCGAGCCCGGTCCACCGGTGGGATGTGCCATCGGGGGTCGCGGCTGACGGTCCGCTCGAATGCCAGGGATTGACGGAGCTGGGCGCGCGACGACGCCAACCCGCTCAGCGATCCGGGACGGACCCGGAAGGCCGCGTGCGCCTGCGGCACCCCGTAGAAGTCGCCACAGTCGAGCAGGCGCACCCACAGATCCAGGTCGCTGACGAACGGGAAGGAATCGGTGAAACCGCCCACCCGGTCGAAATCATCACGGCGGAACATTCCGGCCACCGGTGCGCCGACAGGGTTTCCCCCGCTGCGGACGATCGTGCGCACGGCCTGACGGGCGGGGACGTGTCCAGCTATCCCCTGCAGCCCACGGGCACTGGCAATCAGCGCACCGTGCTCGTCGACGAAGTCGCACTTGACCGAGACCAGGGCGACATCGGGACGGCTGTCCAGTACGGCGGCCTGTACCGCGAGGCAGTCCGGTTTGAGCAGGTCGTCGACGCAGATCAACTTCACGTATCGACCCCGAGCCTGGCCCACCGCGAAGTTGAAGTTCTCGGTGAACGGGAGGGTGACGGCATTCCTGATGACCCGCAGCCGGTGATCGTCGACTGTCTCCAGGACGCCCGCGGTGTCATCCGAACTGTTGTTGTCGACGACCACAACCTCGAAATCCTGAAACGTCTGGCCGAGGACGGTGTCGAGCAGCCGGGCAATATATCCCTGCGCCTGATACGCCGGTATACACACCGAGACCTTGGGTGCCGGTGCGTCGGCGTCGATCGACCGGCAGTCACCGCGAGCGGGTGTGATCGTCATCAGCTGTGCGCCTTCCAGCGTCCGGCCAGCTGCGGGTACCGCGCCGATACCTCGGGCATCAGGTCCTCCAGGGTGAGCAGCACCAGGTCCGGGTCGGCGGCGAGCAGTTGCTCCGGACTGATGATCGGTACGTTGGTTCCCGGCATGCGTCTGCCCTGCTTTGCGGCTGACGCGTCGGCCACACCCCTGACCAGTTCGGTGGTGATCCCGGCCCGGCTGAAGAGGGACACCGCCTTGGACGCGGCGGCGTAGGCGTACACCGCACGCCCGGCCGTCGCCTGTTCTTCGAGCCAGATTCGCAGCGTGCGCACATCGCTGTCGGCGCAGCGCTGCAGAACCGACAGGCCCGCCGGAGTCGTGAGGCCGAGCCGCTGCTCTTTGGCCAACAGCCGGCGCACCGCGTCATCGGGTGCGACCTGTCCGTGCACGGCCGCGACCAGGACCGTGCCGCCATAGAGGTCGAACTCCCACAGCGTGGCGACACTCATCCCCACATCGGCGAGCAGATGCGTCAGCGACGTCAGCGAGTAGTACGCGAAATGACCGTGTCGCAGCGCGTTCCACTGACCCAGTTCGACGATGGTGCCGATCGACTGGTACTGGAGCAGCAGAACGCCGTCGGGCCGGGTGCGCTGGGCACGCAGCGCGAAGGAGCTCCGCTGATCAGGTTCGTGCATGATGCCGAAGCAGTCCAGCACTACGTCGGCATCCGCTCCGTCGGTCGGTTGCAGACCGTACGCGTCGACGTAGGGAATCCAGCTGCCGCTGTGCGGACTGTCGAACTCCGCGACGGTTTCACCGCGCAGCCACCCGGCCGCAGCTACCCGCTCGAGGGCGGCGCGAGCCTGGTCCCGCAGCGCGCGGGGCTCCACACCGTGCGCCTCTTCCTCACCGGTGTCGTCCTCACCGAGCTGCACCAGGCCACACCGGGTGCACAGGTCGATGGCCAATCGATGACACGCCTCGTCGGCTTCTACCGGGCGGTGCGCCGCCGGGAACTGGTCGGGTGCAGGGACATTGCCGAAGTCGAGTACTGACACCGGCTCTTCTCGGCCACATCCGCGGCACAGTTTCATGGCACCATTCCCTCATGCGAATCGAAACCGCCGAGCTGGCCGACGTTCTGGTGCTCACCCCGACGCCGTTCCGTGACGAGCGCGGATTCTTCACGCGAACCTTCGACGCGGAGATCTTCGACGACTATCTCGGATCGCCGGGCGCCGCCGCCGGGTTCATCCAGGATTCGCAGTCCCGTACGGTCAAGGGTGTGGTACGTGGCATGCACGGACGGCTGGGCCGCGGTGAAGCCAAACTGGTCCGGTGCGCGCACGGCGCCGTCCACGATGTGCTGGTCGATACCCGGCGCGGGTCCCCCACGTTCGGCCGCACGCAGTCCTTTCTGCTCGACGACAAGCACTTTCGCCATCTCTTCGTCCCCCCGGGATTCCTGCACGGCTTTCAGGCACTGACCCCTACCGCCGACGTGTGCTACCGCATCGACCGTGCGCATGACCCCTCCGAGAACCTCTCGGTCGCATACGACGACCCGGATCTGGCCATCGGTTGGCCGCTTGCGGTCACCATGGTGTCTGCCCAGGATGCGGCGGCACCGCGCTGGTCCGAGGCGCTCACGCGGCTGCCCTGACCCACCGCAGCGACTCATCGAGCAGCCCGCCGGACTGCAGTGCCTCCAGATGCCGAAGCCGGACGAACTTCGTTGCGAAGCCGGCATCGGTCAGCCCATGCGAGAGGTATGCGGCGTAGAGCTCGGCGGCCCCCACCCGGACCGGCCAGGCCGCCTCGAACCCCAGCCCCTGCCGGAACTTCGAGAAGTCGACCCGGTAGGAGCGCGGGTCGGCACCGCTCTCGCCGGTGATCTCCACATGCGAGTACGGCACCACCTCCACGACAGCGGCGGCGATCTGGGCCACCGTCAAATTGTTCGACTCCGTGCCGACATTGAAGGCGGCGCAGTGAATCGTCTCGACCGGCGCCTCCAGTGCGCTCTGGAACGCACCGGCGATATCTCTGACATGCACCAACGGACGCCACGGGGTGCCATCGGAGAGAACCCGTACGACACCGTGCAGCATCGCGTGACCGACGAGGTTGTTGACCACGATGTCGGCGCGCAGTCGCGGCGAGAAACCGAAAGCCGTCGCATTCCTGAGGAACACCGGTGAGAACGATTCGTCGGCGATCGCCGCGAGGTCGTCCTCCACCCTCACCTTGCTCTCGGCGTACGGGGTCAGCGGCCGCAGCGGGGCGTCCTCGGTGACCGGCGCATCACCGGCTGCACCGTACACCGAACAGGTCGAGGCATACAGGAACCTTCGAACACCGGCCTCTTTCGCCAGCTGCGCCAACCGCACCGACGCATGGTGATTGACGTCGTAGGTGATCGTTGGCGCCAGCGCACCCAGGGGGTCGTTCGACAACGCTGCCAGATGCACGACCGCGTCGAACCCGGTGAGATGGTCCACGCAGACATCGCGCAGATCTACGCGCAGCCCAGGCGGATCCTGCGGGGCCGGCCCCAACACGCATTGGGAGAACAGCCCGGCGTCCAGGCCGGTGACCTGGTGCCCAGCCGCCTGCAAGACGGGCACCATCACCGTGCCGAGGTAGCCTTGATGGCCCGTGACGAGAACCTTCATGGCGCTAACCCACCCGAGTCGACAGTGTCGTTGCGGGCAGTTCGGCGACGTGCAGGGTGGGCAACGGGTAGACCAGCTCGCCACCCCATCGGGCGATATGGCGTAGCTGCCGGGTGATCTCGTCTTCCAGGTTCCACGGCAGCACCAGCACGACGTCGGGCCTGTCGTCGTCGAGGTAGCCGACGTCGTGGATGGGAATCCGGGTGCCTGGGGTGAAACACCCATGTTTGTAGGGATTTCGGTCCACGGTGTACTCCAGCAGATCGCTGCGGATACCGCAGTAGTTGAGCAGCGTGTTGCCTTTCGCCGGCGCCCCGTATCCGGCGACCCGCCTGCCGTCCCGCCGGCAGTCCAGCAGAAACCGTAGTAGCTCATGGCGGATCGCCTCCGTGCGGTCCCGCAGCTGCAGGTAACCGTCGACGCTGTGCAGGCCTGCTGCCCGCTCGACACACAGTGCCTCGGTCACCCGTTCGCTGGGCTGTGCGGCGACGCCGTCGGGACGCGCCCACAGCCGCAGCGACCCGCCGTGCGTGCTCAGCATCTCGACGTCAACCAGTGAGAGCCCCCCGGCCGCCAGTGCCCGCATCGCAGAGAGCACCGTGTAGTACTGGAAGTGCTCGTGATAGATGGTGTCGAACTGGCCGCGCATCAACAGGTTCAGCGCGTAATGCACCTCGATGCTGAGCCAGCCGTTGTCATTCATCAGCCCGCGCAGGGCCCGGGTGAACCCGCGCAGGTCGGGGATGTGCGCGTACACGTTGTTGGCGACGACCAGGTCGGCGGGCCCGTGTTTGGCGCGCACGGCGGCCGCCACACCTTCATCGAGAAACGCCGTCTGGGTGGGCACCCCCCGTTTGCGCGCTGCCGCTCCGACATTCACCGACGGTTCGATTCCCAGGCACGGGATCCGGCGCTGCTGAACATGCTGAAGCAGATACCCATCGTTGCTGGCGACCTCGACGACGAGCGAATCCTGGTTCAGCCGAAGCCGATTGACGACGTGGTCGACGAACCTGCGGGCATGCTGAACCCAGCTGTCCGAGTACGACGAGAAGTACGCGTACTCGGTGAAGGTGTCCTGCGAGGTGATCATGGCAGGGATCTGTAGCAGCAGGCACGTCTGGCACAACCGCAGATGCAGCGGGTATGTGGGTTCCGGCAGGTCGAGCCGATCGGCGGTCAGAAAGCTCTGCGACGGTGGGCTCGCACCGAGGTCCAGCACGGAGATCAGGCGGTCCGAATCGCACAGGCGACACTTCATGGTGTTCTTCTTTCGGTCGTGATGGAGTGTGAACGGCCAGACGCTGCGCTACACCAACTGATCGGCCCAGATCTTCCAGGGGGCCACTCCGCGCTCCCACAGATCGTTGAGATAGATCTTGTCCCAGAGCGTGTCCATTCCACGCCAGAATCCGTTGTGCCGGTAGGCCGAAAGCTCACCGTCTTTCGCGAGACGTTGCATCGGCGCCTGTTCGAAGACGGTCTCGTCGCCCTCGATGTAGTCCAGCAGCGACGGTTGTGCGACGAAGAAGCCGCCGTTGACCCAACCTCCGTCGCCAATGGGCTTCTCCTGGAACGAGACCCGGTCGCGGTCGAACTCGAGCGTGCCGTAGCGGGCGGGCGGCTGAACGGCGGTGACAGTTGCGATCGATCCGGAACCGCGGTGATGGTCGATCACCTTGCGCACGTCGAGATCGGTGACACCGTCGCCGTAGGTGAATGAGAACGTGTCATCACCGATGTGCCGCCGGGCGCGCAGCAGCCGTCCGCCGGTCATCGTCTGTTTGCCGGTGTCCAGTAGCGTCACGGTCCAGGGCTCGGTGGATGAGCGGACCGTCGCAACACTGTCGGTGGCAAGGTCGATCGTGACATCGGAGGTGTGCAGGAAGTAGTTCGTGAAATACTCCTTGATCATGTAGCCCTTGTAACCGAGAAGGACGATGAAGTCGGTGATGCCCGCGCTCTCGTAGATCTTCATGATGTGCCAGAGAATCGGACGTCCGCCGATCTCGACCATCGGTTTGGGACGGCTTTCGGACTCTTCGCTGATGCGGGTGCCTCGCCCGCCGGCGAGGATGACAGCTTTCACTATGGCTCCTGGGTGGTTTCGATTTCCGGTGAACGCAAGGCACCGGCGATGGGATGAATGGGGCGCTATCCGGATGTAGCCGGAAGAGCTCGTCGTTGGCGCCGTGGGCGGCACCGACCGGAGTTGAGGGCGCCGACGGTGGTCGACGCCGGGTACGTGCTCGTCAGCCGGCTTTGACGGCAGCAGGGCTGGGTCGGCCGACCCCGCGCCGATTGGCGATCGCCTCTAGAAGGTGACCGGAGACCCCGGAGCGATGGCCGCGTAGCACCGTCCGCAGCACCCGGGTTCCGTCACGGACCGCACGCAGATTGGACTTGCCTGAGCGGCGGGGCATTTCGAGAGACGGCACTTCGGCGATGCGGAGACCTGCCTGCATCGCCTGGACGGTCATCTCGGCCTCGATCTCGAAACCTGTCGCGGAGAGTTGCAGTAACTCCAGATAGCGACGGTGGAACGCGCAGAACCCGTAGCACAGGTCGGTCAGATCGGAGTCGTAGAGCGAGTTGAAGACCGCGAGCAGGAAGCGGTTGCCGAGCTTGCGGAAGGGCGTGATGTCCAGTGATCCACCGCCGCCGATGAATCGGGAACCCTTCACGAAGTCATAGCCGTTACGCAGGAAGTGGACATAGTGCCGAATCTCCTGCGGCGCCATGCTGCCGTCGGCATCCATCATCACGATGATGTCTCCGGTGGCTGCGAGGAAACCGGTGCGCAGCGCGCTCCCTTTGCCGACACCCTCCTGCGGCACCACCGTGATGTCGGGACGGTATCGCAGTGCGGTGATCAGCGTCGCATCCGTGGACGCCCCGTCGACCAGAATGATCTCGTCGACGTCGTCGGTGATCTGCTCGAGCACCCAGGCAACATTGCGCGCCTCGTTGCGCACCGGAATCACCAGGCTGACCGTGGATGTGTTCTGGATGCGCGCGCCGGCAGCGGTGATGTGTGCGCGACCCGCATCATCGGCCAACATGATGGCCGGAGCTTGGCCGAGGTCGGCACCACCGGTGCCGTCGGTCGACGAATTCCTCATTGTTGATCCCCCGTTTCCGCTGTTCTTGACACCGTCCTGATACCGGCCGGATGCCGTGGATTGGCGTTCCCCCCGAAGCGCTGCAATCGGTTCATCGTGCGGATAGACGCAACTTTGGCAAAGAGTCTGCGTTTCTGATGGAACTGTTCGGCCCCCATTCCGAAGCCTTACGGCGCCGAACGCTACCAGCGCCGTGGCTAACCCGCAATTGTGAATGGCGCATCGCTTGAACAATTAACATAAAGCTCAGCTAAACACTGTGCCGTCGCTAACCAGAAATGGCGATGATCGCAGAATATGATCTTGTAATTAGATACATAGGCGTAACCATGGTGGTCTTTTGCGCCCATTCTGCGATGGCATCTATTGAATTCGACATTACTTTGGCGGCGAAATACTGGCTGTATCGGAATGGCGCCATCAGACGGTGGCAGGAACGCGGTAGCGCTACCGCTGGTCTCGCCAATCCGCACTTCCGCGTTTCCAGCTAACTATGGGCTTTTGCGTCGGCATCACACATTTAATCTGTCGTCAACGTTTCCGGCCCGCGCTGACCGGGTCGGGACCGCGGTGTCGCACACCGGAGCACCCGCGGCGCCCGCCGCCGGGTATGACATGCACGTGATCGCGTGGCCACCGTTGCTTGGCCATCGTCGGGATCGAGAGCGACATGGCGAAGGCCTCTTTGGGCCCCGCGCTGCGAACTTCTCGACGAGCCGAGAACCCGAAAATCGTCAGGACTGACTACGGTTCCACTCGATCCAGCCCACCCCGGTACGGCCGTCGGCAGTCTGCACAGATCCCCACGCTCGCGGGAATCGGCTCAACCGGCCGTCCGGAGATGTCAGCAACACCGGTGCGTGCCCGCGGACCTCGATGGCGGCGGTGACGCCCGCAGGGCCGTAATCTACCTCTGCCGATAGGGGTAAACCGTTGTCCGCAAACGTCGTGCCGGCGGTGACCGCGCTCAGCTCGACCAGCGGCCGGTCGTCCTTTTGGACGTACCCGATGGCCAGCGGGGCCGCACCGGGAATGCGCAGTTCCACCGCGTGGAGATGCGTCCCGTCGTCGAGGTGCAGCGCACTCCACACCCAGTCCATACTCCACCAGTCCCGCGCCGCCCAGGAATGGTCCCGCTGTCCGGGGGCATCGGTGATCTCATAGGTGCGCCCGTCGGCGGTCACGGAACCCGATACAGTGCAGGGGATCTCGTATCGAGGGGATACTCGGTACCGGTAGGGCTGACCCACCGTGGTCCAGGTGAGGTCCATCGACACCTCGACGGGCCGCCCCGATTCTGCGCGCAGCAAGGCCGAGGGATCGTCGTGGGCTTCTCCTCGGCCCCGCACAGCCACCCGGCAGATGCGCAGCGGCTCCGTAACGTCGATGTCGAGTTCCGCGTGGTCGGCACGCACCCGGGTGTGGTCGTCGGGAAGGGCGGCGTCGAAGTCGAGCAGCGCGATGGTCGGCGCGCCCGGCGCGCACACCAGACCGTTGATCCAGGCACGGCGTTGATTGGGGATCAGACCCAGCCGTACCCACCCCCCGGCCTGCTGGTGCGGATCCGCGAAGTCAAAATACCAGCTCTCGCTCCACAGCGCCTCGTCGGTCGGCGTATGCCTGCCCTCATCGTCGACGTTGGGCTGCAACGGTTCCGGCACGCTCGGCGCAGGCAGTAGGGACAGCGCCTCGGTGTCGAGCACATGCTGGCAGTGCCGGGCGATCATGGCCATGAACATCTCGTCACCGCGTTCGGTCCGCTCGACCAGCATCGGGGACACGATCGCCATCAACACGCCGAAAAAGCTTTGGTGACGCACACCCTCGCGCACCTCGCCGATGGTCACCGCTGGCCCCGGGCCGAGCGCGGTGTGATACGCCGCGAGCAGCGAGTCGTAGTTCTCGCGACGGCGCTCGACGGGCAGCGCGCAGCCCAAGAAGTACGCGACATCGGTGAAAGCGGCACCCCACGTGACGGTCTGCCAGTCGACCACGGTCAGCGGTCGGTCCGCGCCCGGCGCACCAAAGAGCATGTTGTCGAGCCGGTAGTCACCGTGGATGAGTCCGCGAGGTCCACCGGCGTCGTTCTCAGCGGCCAGGTACGCGTCGAACGATCCGACAAACTGCTCGCACACACCGCGGTGCTCGGGTGCGATGTGGTCGCGGTAGCGCTCACGATAGCCGGCGAACAATGTGGTGATCAGCCCCTGGTTCACCGGCGACTGACGGTTGAGCCAATCGGCGCCCGCCAGGGCCTCATTGCCCATCAGCGGCCCGTGCACCAGACCCAGTTGCGTCAACGCCAACCTCGCCTGATCGATTGTGGCACCCGAGATCTCGTCACCCACCGTCGCGGGAGCAGCGTCGGCGAGCAGCAGGTCGAAGGCACCGGTCCGGGGGTCATACGCCGCGTGAAGGCACGGCGCCACCGGGCCGTCCAGGCCCGGTGCGATATCGGAGTAGAACCGCACCTCGCGCTCGTAGAGACCCATCGCCAGCCCGGTCTGCCGACTGGCGGGGTCCGCCGCGGCTACCTTGAGCACCACCGACGACGGGCCGCAGCCCTCACCGTCGGCGTACCGCAGTGCCACGCGGTAGCACTCGCTCATCTGACCGGTGCCGATGCGCTCGGCGGTGAAATCGCTGACGGTGCCCCGACCGATCGCGCCGGTGAGCCATTCGGGGGTCAGGTCGGCGGGACCTTCGATCAGTTGTGGATGCAACGAGGAGTGCACCGCGCCAACGTATAGCAGCGTCGACAGCCCGACGGGCAGATCGACGAAATCTCTTGACGGATGTCAACCAGGTGTCATCAGCGGCGGTGCGCCGACCGCGGACACCGATGTCACCCGACACGACTGCGTCGCCCGGACCGGACCGTCCGTACTGTGGGCGGGGCCGGACGGTAGCGTCCGCCCAAGCGACGCGCGGAGGGGCATATGAAAGTACTTGTCACGGGTGGCACCGGATTCGTCGGAGCATGGACTGCAAAAGCCGCCCAAACAGCCGGTCACGACGTGCGCTTCCTGGTCCGCAACCCGAAGCGGCTCACCACCAGTGCCGAGAGGATCGGCGTCGACGTCAGCGACCACGTGGTCGGCGATATCGCCGATTCCGAAGCCACCAAGGCCGCGCTGAGCGGTTGTGACGCGGTTATTCACTGCGCCGCAATGGTCTCCACCGACCCGGACCGCGCCGACGAGATGCTGCACACCAACCTGGAGGGGGCACGCAACGTTCTGGGCGGCGCCGCGCACGCCGGCATCGATCCCATCGTCCACGTATCGAGTTTCACCGCGCTGTTCCGGCCGGACCTGAAGCTGCTGCACGCGGACCTTCCGGTGGTCGGTGGCAGCGACGGTTACGGCAGATCCAAGGCGGCGGTCGAGGCGTACGCCCGCGGCCTCCAGGACGGCGGCGCCTCGGTGACCATCACCTATCCCGGCATGGTGCTCGGCCCGCCCGCGGGCAATCAGTTCGGGGAGGCCGCCGAAGGCGTCGAGGCGTCGGTGAAGATGCGCGGAGTCCCCGGGCGCAGCGCCGGCTGGATCGTCATCGACGTCCGTGACCTCGCCGACCTTCATGTGGCGCTGCTCGAGCCCGGCCGTGGTCCGCGGCGTTATATGGCAGGCGGGCAACGTGTTCCGGTCGACAAGCTGGCATCGATGATCGGCACGGCGGCCGGACAGTCGCTGGTGGTCTATCCGGTTCCCGACGTGGCGCTACGTACCGCCGGTAGGCTGCTCGACGTGGTCGGGCCCTTCCTGCCGTTCGAGACACCGATCAACTCCGCGGCGATGCAGTACTACACCCAGATGCCCGAATCCGACGACGAGCCGGCGCGTCGTGACCTCGGTGTCACTCAGCGCGAACCCGCCGAGACCATTGCCGACACCGTCGAGGGACTCCGGCAGGTCGGCCGCCTCTAGTCACCTTGGCCTGACGCGAGGACACCCCGTAACACCAGGTCTGCCAGTCTGGCTGCGGCAGAGTCGATATCGGTGACCCGGCGCACGCACACGGCGTACCAGGCCGCGCCGGCGACCACATCCATGACGGTGTCGGCGTCCGCGGTCGCACGAACCGTCCCGGTGGCGATCCCCTCGGTGAGCTGGTCGGCAAGCTGACGCCGAGCCACCGCTTCCAGCCTGTCGTTGATCAGCCTGCGCATCGCCGGCTGAAGCCGAAGGTCGTGCAGAAGGCCCGGAACCGCCTCGCTCACAACCGGGTCGGCGTACATCGCCAGGGCGCCACGACACAGTCGGACGATCTCCGTGGCGACGTCGTCCTCGCGGCGCGCTGGCCCCAGGTCGGGAAACGCCGCCTCGTGGACCAGGTGGGCTTTCGAACGCCAGCGGCGGTAGATGGCCGGGCGGCTCACCTTCGCGGTGGCTGCGATCAAGTCGATCGACGTGGCCGAATAGCCATGGGTCACCAGAAGCGTGCGGGTGGCCGCCAGCACGGCGTCATCGATCGCCGGGTCGCGACGGGACCCGTGGTGCCGGCGCGGGCGGGGCGCAGCGTCCTTCATCGATGTCATTCCCTCCGACGCGATCTGTCGTTACAGTGTGTCACGTCGAGTTGTCGTTACATTGCCGCACGACAAATGGCTCCGGCGGAAGGTGGCCCACCCCCGATGACGCAAACGACCAGTACACCGGCACCGACCGGAGCGGACGGGGTGCACCTCTATACCTGCCCACTGTGTGAGGCGATGTGCGGGCTCGCGATTCAGGTCCGGGACGGCCGGGTGAGCTCGGTTCGTCCCAATAAGGACGACGTGTGGAGTCGCGGCCACATCTGTCCGAAGGGCGCCTCGCTGGGGGCGCTTCACGAAGATCCGGATCGCATCCGCCACCCGATGATCAAAGTCGACGGCCAGTGGCGCGAGGTGGACTGGGCGACGGCATTTCGGCGCTGCACCGAACTGCTCACTCCCGTCATCGAGCACTACGGGATCGAGGCGGTGACGGCCTACACGGGCAACCCGTTGGCCCACTCGTTCTCGCTGGCCCGCTACAGCGGCGTTCTGTTGGGGTTGTCCGGGATACCGCTGAGCTACTCCCCCGGCACCGTCGACCAGTGGCCGAAGAACCTGTCGTCACACCTGATGTACGGCGGCTGGTGGAGTTTCCCGGTCCCCGACATCGAACGAACCGATCTGCTCGTGATCATGGGCGCCAATCCGGCCGCCTCGCAGGGATCGCTGCTTGCCGCCCCCGACGTGATGTCCTTGATCGGCGCGATCCGCACGCGCGGCAAGGTCATCGTGGTGGATCCGGTCAGGACGGCCACTGCTGATCGCTCCGACGAATGGCTGCCGATCACCCCGGGAACCGACGCCGCCCTGTTGCTGGGCGTCGCGCACACACTGTTCGATGAGGGTTTGGTGAATCCAGGCGCGGTGGGACCGTACCTGGACGGCCTGGACATCGTGGGCGCCGTGGCCACCGACTGGCCACCCGAGCGGGTGGCCGACGTCACCGCAATCCCCGCCGAGCGGATCCGGCGACTGGCCCGCGAGCTCGCCGGAACATCGAGGGCTGTCGTGTACGGCCGCATCGGAACCTGCAATCAGGAGTTCGGCAGTCTGGCCAGCTGGCTCGTCGATGTTGTCAACATCCTCACCGGCCACCTCGACGTCCCGGGCGGATCGATGTTCCCCACCCCCGCCGCGTGGACCATCACCACCCAGCCGATCCCGGGCCTGGAAGATGGCGCCCCGGTGTTCGGCCGCTACCGCACGCGGGTGCGCGGCGCCAAGGAGGTACTCGGCCAGGTCCCGGCGTCGTGTCTGGCCGAGGAGATCGCCACCCCGGGCGAGGGCCAGATCAAGGCGTTGATCACCGTTGCGGGCAACCCGGTGCTGTCCACCCCGGCCGGCCACGAACTCGACCGGGTGTTGCCGGGGCTGGAGGCCATGATCTCGATCGATCTGTGGCTCAACGAAACCACCAGACACGCCGACGTCATCCTGCCGGGCCCATCCCCGCTGGAACAGCCGCATCACGACGATCTGATCCTCAACTTCGCCGTCAACAGCATCGCGAACTACTCCCCGCCGGTATTCACCAGGGCCGATCCCGGCGCCCCCGAAGAATGGGAGATCCTCATCCGCCTGACCGGACTGTGCACCGGCACGCCGGCCGAGGACGTCGACGTCACCGCGCTCGACGACGGCTTCTTCGACTACCTGTGCTTCACCCAGGGCCTCGACGGCGCCGAGATCCGCGCACTTTACGACCACGGCGGTCCCGAACGCATCCTGGATCTCACACTGCGAACCGGCCCCTTCGGTGACCGGTACGGGCAAAAGCCCGACGGGTTGACGCTGGACAAGCTCAAAACGCTGCCCAACGGGGTCAACTTCGGCCCGATGGTGCCCCGGGTGCCCGAGGTCCTCGGGACGACCGATCACAAGATTCGGATGGCACCGGACTATCTGCTCGATGACCTGCCCAGGCTGGCGCGCCGCCTCACCCGCGAACCCCGGGACCTGGTGTTGGTCAGTCGACGACACCTGCGCTCCAACAACTCGTGGCTGCACAACGTCGGTCCGCTGATGAAGGGGCGAGACCGCTGCACCCTGCTGATGCATACCGATGATGCGCGTCGCAGGGGCCTATCGGACGGGCAGAGGGTGCGAGTGCGCTCGGTGTCCGGACAGCTGGAGGTTGCGGTCGAGGTGACCGATGCGATCAAGCCTGGGGTGGTGTCGCTGCCGCACGGTTGGGGTCATGGCATGGCGGGAACGCGACTCTCGGTGGCCAACAAGTCTCCCGGCGTGAACATCAATGTGCTGTCCCCACCGGATTTCCTCGACCAACCGTCAGGTAACGGCGCCCTCAACGGCATACCGGTCACCGTCAGCGCAGCTGATCGATCAGGGGTCGACCCGACGTAGTCGCAGCGCAGCCGCGGTTGCCGGACCAACCACCCCGTCGACCTTCAGTCCCGGCGTTCTCCGTTGGAATTCCCTTACTGCGGACTCCGTTTCGGGACCGAAAAAGCCATCGATGGCCAGCTCCCCGGCATACGCCGCATACGCGCGCTTCAGACGCCGTTGCAGTTCTGCGACCTGGGGGCCCGAAGACCCGGGGTAGAGCAGGACATCGGCGTACTCGCCGACCGGAACGGGGGGTCTCGGGTTCGAGCCACCCTGCACAGCGCCGATGCGCGCGGCGATGTCGTGGCGCAACCGATCCATGTCGATCGCGCCCGGATCCCATTTGCCCTGGGCGCGGCCGGCGTACTCTTTGTGACCGATCGTGCGGGTGGCGGTTTGGCCGAGCCGCCGGTTGATCGCCGCGCAGCTGGCGACCAACGCGAAATATTGTGCGTCAGGCCAGTTCCGCCGATGCGGGGCAGTCGGGCTGGTCCCCGAGTTGGCGCATTCGATGCCGATGGTGTGCCAGTTGCCCATATTGACCGGCAGCCACGGATACATCCCGACACCGGCATGCCAGGCCACCCCCGCCGCGACCACGGTCACCGTGCCCCCTCGTGCGATGTGCAACTGGGACAACGGACCTGCCAGATCGGGACGGCCGAAGGCGATCGATGCTGCCGACGCACTGTCAGAACCGGTGTGGTGCACCATCACCCCCCTGATGTCCTTGAAATCGCCGTGCCCGCGCTCGCGCCAACCAGGGAACTCGGCGACGTCGATGCCCTCGGCTCGTAGCACGTCAGGCAGCCAGAGCGGGTCTCCACGCCAGCCGGCGGTCTGCGGCATGGATGACACCTTTCCGACAGCCACACGTTCATGAAGGAAGTCTGCTTCCAGATTAGGACGCCCCGGCTGGATCGAAAGGCCGGCCGGAACGTTTGTCCCCGTGCGTCCGGGGTAGTCGCTGAGGGTGGCGTCAGAACCTGATGAGATCACCAGTTCGCCGTTGGTGCGGCGTGAGACCTCGGCGTCGCGGCAGCGGGTGTGGGCCGTGCTCGCCGACGGCTGGACCTACTCACAGTGGGTTGTCGGTAACAGCCGCATGCGCGCGGTGGATCCGCAGTGGCCGCAACCCGGCAGCACCATTCACCATTCGATCGGCGTGTGGCCTGCCGTCATCGACGACAGCACCCTGGTCGAATCCTGGGTTCCCGAGCATGAGCTCGTGTTGGTCGCCAACGGCCGGCCTTTCGGAAAAGCCCGGATCACCTTGCGGCTATATGATCTTCCACACGGCGGATATGATCTTCCACAGGGCGGATGCCTGATCGAGATGGCCGAGGTGCCGGTGTCGCCGCCATTGAGCTGGCTGCCCCACTCTGTTGCGCTGGCCATTGCTTTTCCCCGCAATCGCGAAACCACGTGGCGGCTGGCCGCGATGGCCGAACGCCGCGTCGCGGAACTCGGCGACTGACCTGCAGGCTACCGATCCGACAGGGTCGATCTGGTTGGGGCAACCGGGACCGGCGATCCCGGAGTGGCTCAAGGACGACCTCTCTTGGGGGTCTGGTCTGCCACTCCGTGACGCAGGGGGCTGTTGGCCTCGGCGGCTGTCGATTCCTGCACCGGAGAGCCTCCCGGCGTCGACTGCACCCGCGGCGCACGGCGCGGATCGCCTGGAGACGGCAGCGCACCGTCATCGAGTTCGCGCGCTCGGGCTTCCAGAATCTCGAGGACCGGAACCCGTGCGGCGTGACCGGCTTCGTGGTTGAGCACTGTCTGCAACTCGGCCTTGTCGAGGGACCGGATGCGGTGCGCAAGATCGCCCAGGGTCAGCTGGTCGAAGTCGGGTATCGGCAGGTCCGCGGGGTTCGTCACTGGTACGGCCTTTCTCGTGGCTTCGGATCGATGTCCGCCGGTGCCACATCGGGAACCTCCTCGGCAAGACGCTGGTCAAGAGTCTCGCCCAGGCGCTCTTCCTCCGAAGACACTCCGTACCTGTCGGCTGCGCTCCAACTCTCCGGCGGGTCCACGACCTCGTCGCCGTCGGAGTTACGCAGTTCATCGGAGTCGGTGGCCTCCATCGGACTGAGCATGTCGTCGGCCCCGCCGAGGTCATTGGCCGTGGTGGCGCCCACGTCATCGGTACTCACGGTCGTCTCCCTTCGCCAGGCGATCTCTTCAGAAGCCATACCCGCGGCATGACGCCCTGACCAACCCATAGCCGTCGGGGCGCGGCCTAAACCCGCGCAGGTCGTGGCGTCGGCGTTGCGGTCTACCGACTCTCGTCACGCGCCTCGCCGAGGTGCTCGGCGAGGAACCGGTCGACGGCGTGGTACATGTCGATCACGTTGTCGGGATTGAGAAACCCATGCCCCTCGTCGGGCTTGACCATGTACTCGACCTCGACGCCGCGGGCCCGCAGCGCCTCCACCAGATTGTCGGATTCGGCTTGCACGACCCGAGAGTCGTTCGCGCCCTGGACCACCAGCAGCGGAGTGCGGATCTGGTCCACCCGCGTGATCGGAGACCGCGCCAGCATGTCGGCTTCCTGCTCCGGGTCGGCAGGGTCACCGACGAACAGGTGCCAGTTGTTGGCCAGATGCGGCCGCGCAATGACCGGCAGGGTCCGCATGAAGTTCGCCAAACTGGAGACCCCGACGTAGTCGATGGCCGCGGCGAAGACGTCCGGGGTGAAGGTCACCCCGACCAGCGCGGCATACCCGCCGTAGGAGCCGCCGAAGATCGCGACGCGATCGGGATCGGCGTAGCCCTGCTCAACAGCCCAGTTCACCCCGTCGATCAGGTCGTGGTGCATCGTGCCGGCGAACTCGCCGATCGCCGCTTTGACGAACGCCTGGCCGTAACCGGTGGACCCGCGGAAGTTGACCTGCAGTACCGCATAGCCGCGGTTGGCCAGAAGTTGCACGTCGGGTTGGAATCCCCAGCTGTCACGAAACCATGGGCCGCCGTGCACCAGCAGCACCAGCGGTGCCAGGTCCGTCATGCCCACCGGCAAAGTCAGATAGGAGTGCAGTTTCAGCCCGTCGCGGGACGGGACGGTGACCGGCGTCATGGGCGCCAGCTGCTCGGGGTCCAGATGCGGTAGCGGCCGGAACAGTTCCCGGCTCTGCCCGGTGCTGTGATCGTAGAAGTAGGTCACCCCGGGCTCCCGATCGTGGTCGAAGCCGACGATCCACCGCAGCCCGGTGTCGTCAGAGGAGATCTTCGCGAGGTCGCCGTCGGACAGCTTCTCCACGTTCTCCAGCACCGCGGCGAAATGCGGATCCACTGCTTGAATGACCTGCCGCTCACCCAGATAACGCACGCCGAGCAGTTCTCCGGTCCGCCGGCTCAGGATCAGCGGCTGGGGTAACGTCGGGTCGGCGCCGCCCCTCGGGTCGATGCTCAGGGTCGGGTGGTCGTCGACGTCGGTCTCCTCGGCGGTGGCGACGTCCAGCCGTACCAGCGTCGTCCGGTCCGGGTGACGGTTCGAACCGAGCCATAAACCCTTGCCGTCGGGCGTGACCGACATCGGCCACATGCTCAGGGTGTAGTCGGCACCGTCATACACCGCGATCGAACGCAGCGCCTGTTGCCCTGGCTCCCACACCGACAACTCGACGTCGCCGTCGCCCGTCAACGAATAGGCGAACAGATCCCCGGCACGGCTGGAGAACCAGCCGGCGACCTTTCCGGGGTTTTCGGCGAGCAAGGTCAGTTCCCCGGTGGCGATGTCGAGTTCGTAGGCGTCCGCCAGTTCGGGCGTCCGCTTGTTCATGGCGACCATGGCCTTGCCGGGTCGGTCACCCAGTAGCTCGAAATAGGTTCTGACCCCGGGAAAAGGCGTGAGGTCGGCGGCCGGCGCCGACGGGTCGTCCAGATCGACGCGATAGATGTGCCAGTTCTCGTCGCCGCCGCGGTCCTGGGTGTAGAGCAACCAGCGCGGATCGTCGGTCCACTCATAGTTGATGACGCTGCGGATGCCGTCGGCGGTGACGCAACGCGGTTCGCCGGCGGATCGATGCTGATCGTCCAGATCCTCGACCCAGACGTTCAGGCGGTTGCGCCACGGTGCCAGGTAGGCGATCCTGGCGCCGTCGGGTGAGATCGTCGCGGAGGCGCGGGTGGGCGGTCGGAAGAAGTCTTCGACGGGGATGCGTGTCGGTGCTGCCATGCCGTCAAGGACACACTCGGACGCTGCGGCACAGTCAAGCGCGAGCATGGACCGGTCGCCGCACCGCAGAGATTCTGGGGTCAGACGTCCCCGGCGCGGTCTGAGCCCGGCGCGGCGCCGACCGGTCAGCGCGACATGGGCGCGCTTGCCCTGCGACGTCGGATCACCGCGCGCATCAACACGACACCGAGCAGCAGCGACGGTCCCATCGCGATGAGCGGGTCCATCCACATGTGCTTGGTGTCGGTGCGGCCGCGCCCGAACCGCGAAGCCGGTCCGCTGCGCGTCCATTCAGCACGCACACCGGTCTCGGCGATCGGCCTGTCCGGTTTCAGCGACAGCAGCCCCGCGACGCGGTGCTCGACAACATCGATGCGATCGGCGTACAACAGGATCAGCCAATGCGCGGCCCGCCCTTCACTGAACCGGTGGTACGCCACCCGCCGCAGCGCTCCCGACAGCCCGCGCAACGGCTGCGCGGTCCCGAAAACCGGTGTGAGCATGCGATGTTCGAGCGATCGCTCGCGTGCTGCGAGCTCGCGCTGACGTTCCGGAAAGTCCCAGTGGGCTCCGGATTCCAGGTCGTGACGCAGCTTTCGGCCCGACGGGCGGTCGCTAGGGTCCAGATCAGCGCCCCATCCAGGGATTCGGGAGCGCAGCACAGCGCTGTCGGGTGTGGGCGGATGGGCAGCGGTATAGACAGGCACGTTGTCGGAGGGGGTGGCCATGAAAACTCCGGTCATTCAGTCGGGTTGACGACGACTATCGGTTTGATGCAGTTGTCGAGCTTGGCGGAGAACATGTGATAGCCCTCGGCGATGTCCTCCAGCGGAATGTGATGGGTGACGATGTCACTGGGGTTCAGATAGCCCTGCTGAATATGGGAGAGCAGACGCGGCCATTGCCGTTTGACCGGACACTGGTTGGTGTTGATCGTGAGCCCCTTGTTCATGGCATCCCCGAATTTCACCGCGCTGAACATCGGGCCGTAAGCGCCCACCACCGAGATCGTTCCGCCTTTGCGCGCGGAATCGATGGCCCAGTTCAGCGCGACGGGCGACCCGCCCTGCAGCTTGAGCTTGGCCGAGGTCACGTGCATCAGCAGATTGCCGTCGGCCTCGGCGCCGACCGCGTCGATCACGACATCGGCCCCCAGGTAGCCGGTCGCCTTCTTCATCTCGACCACGATGTCGTCGTACTCGACGAAATTGAACGTCTCCGCGTGGGCGAAGGTGGCGGCCTTGTCCAGCCGAAAGTCCAGATGGTCCACCACGATGACGCGGCCGGCGCCCATCAGCCACGCTGACTTCGCGGCGAACAGACCGACAGGACCCGCCCCGAAGACCACGACGGTGTCTCCGTCGGCGATGTCGCCCAGTTGGGCACCGAAGTAGCCAGTCGGCAGTGCGTCGGTGAGCATGACCGCGTCGTCGTCACCGAGCCAGTCCGGAATCTGCACCGGTCCGACGTCTGCAAACGGAACCCGAACGAACTCCGCCTGTCCCCCGTCGTAGCCGCCACACGTGTGGGAGTAGCCGTAGATCCCGCCGACCGCGGTCGCGTTGGGATTGACGTTGTGGCAGTTGGAGTACAACCCGCGCGCACAGAAGTAGCACGATCCGCAAAAGATGTTGAACGGCACCATCACCCGATCACCGACACTCACGTCCTGCACCGACGGACCCACCTCGTGCACCACACCGATGAACTCGTGGCCGAAGGTGTGGCCGACCCTGGTGTCAGGCATCAGACCGTGATACAGGTGCAGATCCGAACCACATATCGCGGCGCGCCGGACCTGGACGATCGCGTCGTTGGGGTGCTCGATCTGCGGGATGTCCTTGTGTTCGACCCGGATTCGGTACGGACCCCGATAGGTCATCGCCTTCATGGGCAGCTTCCTTTCGCACGGCGACTTTCACACCGTGACCACCGACCCGCGAGGCGCGGCGCCGCCGCTGCGACGACGCCCCGCCCCGCGCGGACGCCGGACGGTCAGGTCTTGTCGGGGTCGACAGCGTCCTTGAGCTTGCCGACGAGGCCCTTCTCGGTGCCGAATGCCGGCGTACGCGGCTCACCCATGGCGCCGTCATACGTGCAGTACAGCTTCGGATCCGGCGGCGGTCCGGACTGCAGATCCCCGAGTGGCTGCGGGTCGGCCAAAAACCGGCCGGTGTGGCGGCCGTCCGGAAGCGGCCCGTTGGCCCACCGTCCCTTGTCGGAGTCGACGCCGTCGGACAGGTGCCACAACGTGCTGGCGTGCTCGTCGAACTCCTCGTCGAACAGGTCGTTGGGCGCGATCACACCTTCGAGCCCATCGGCCTGCAGTTCCTCGATCGCTGCCAGCCACATGTTCTGGTGATAGGTGTCGCGAGCCAGGTTGAACTTGAGCATCGCTTTGACGCCGGGGTCGTCGGTCATGTGCCACAGTCGCGCGGTCTGCACCCGACCCTGGGCTTCGGCAGCGACGTTGGCGTAGAAGTCGGCCAGCAGATTGCCCGATGCCACCACGAACTTGCCGTTCCACGGCGAACCCTGGCTGTCGGACAGTGTGGGCGCTCCACCGGACATGATGGCCTGCTGCGGGTCCATCCCGCCCATCACGGCCGCGACGACCGGGTCCCCGAGAGCGTTCTGGGTGGCGTCGGTGGCCGGCGCACCCTCCAAGAGCCGGGCACACATGGTGGCGATCATCTCGACGTGGCCCATCTCCTCGGTGGCCACGTCCATGATGAGGTCCTTGTACTTGCCTTTCATGCGACAGTTCCAGCCCTGCATCAGGTACTGCATGGTCACCGTCATCTCGCCGAATGCTCCTCCGAGCAACTCCTGGAGTTTGCGTGCATAGACGGGGTCTGGCTTCTCGGGTTTCACGTCGAACTGCATGTAATCGGTATGGCGGAACATTCACATCTCCAGAAAGGCAGGCGCGGATTGTGGAACCGGGGGCATCTGCTCAGCCAGCGGCACTGACCGAGATACCCGGGAGCGACGGCCTAAACCACTTCCGACAACCTCGTTCCGACCACCTCTTTCCGACCACCTGTCTTCGGGCTCTACTCCGAACCTCCGTGACCGTCCTCTGCGGAATTCGACATCTGGCCCGTGCCGGGTCAGACCGCGGTTCGGCGGCCGAGCGAGAGGGTGTCGGCTCGGTCGATCGGCGCGGACGCTCTCCGCCTGACGTTGTCGATTGCCCACGCACCCGCTCCGGTGAAGACCAGCAGCAGGAAGGCAAAGCTGTACAGAGCCGCCGATTCGCCGTTGTTGTGAATCGGCATCAGGCCGTCTGGCTGATGCTTCCAGAAGTAGGCGACGGCCATCGTGCCGGATGCCAAGAAAGCGGCTGCCCGCGTGAACAGTCCCGACATCACGAGCAGACCCGTGACCAGCTCGATGAGCCCTGCCCACCACGACGGCCATGCGGCCACCGCCGCAGCGCTGCCCGCCCCGGCAGGCCACCCGAAGAGCTTCACCGTGCCGTGCACAGCGAACAGAAAACCGACCACGATCCGGAAGATGAACAGCCCCAGGGCCGCATCGAGCTTGCGTGTCATGCCGTCACGTTAAGCGCTACTGCGGATCCGTAGGGCGCTACCTCCGGCGCCTGCAGGTCGCCGACCGGAACCGGCGAAGCCCGAAGAAACAGCACAGCACAACCTGTTTGGCGTTGGACCGGGTTCCGGTTCCGGCGAGCAGGGGCGGCCGACAGCACGCGCGTCGCGTCGTACTGCCGCCCCGGATTGCGCCGGGCCGAGGGTCAGGCGCTAACGTCTTGAGCAGTCGGTGGGCAACGGTGCCGACCCGAGGCGACGAGGTGTTCGATGCATCCATTCCGGCAGGCCGTCGAGGCCCGTGACGAGGCCGCCATCGAGGCATTGTTGGCCGACGACGTGGTGTTCACCAGCCCCATTGCGCACAAGCCGTATGTCGGGAAGCCCATCACCGCCGCGATCATCCGGGGGGTGATGCGGGTGTTCGAAGACTTCCGGTATGTACGCGAGATCGCCGACCGCAACGGCCGCGACCACGCCCTGATTTTCGAGGCCACCGTCGCCGGCAAACAGGTGACCGGATGCGACTTCATGCACATCGGCGATGACGGATTGATCGACGACTTCATGGTGATGGTGCGGCCACTCTCCGGCGCCACAGCGCTGGCCGAGGCCATGGGCGCACAGTTCGATCGAATACAGCGTGAAGCCGTCGAACGCAGCCGATGATGAAACCCGGCGCGACAACACCGGGTACCGGCGAGCGACCGGGACGATCGACACGTCAGGCGGTCGCGAGATCGGCCACGGGTCTGCCGTTGAGCGCGTTGGCCAGCTGTGGGGTCAGCACATCCAGCGCGTAGAGCAGTGCGTCGGGGCCGCCGTAGGTGAGCGCCCCGCTGAGATTCGACTCGAACGTCGTGTACAGCGTGCGCTCATGGCGAACCACCCCCAACCGCGTGAATGCGGGTGAGGCCGACATCTGCTCCTGGGTGGCGCCGTTGACGAACAACAGGTCTCCATCGAGCAGATCGAGGTTCTCCTCGCTGACGTCTCCGTCGACCTCTTGGGCCCGGAAGCCGAGCGCGGTGAACAGCGAGCGGCGCGGATCGTTGGCCGCAAGCAGGTGGTGCCCGCCGTCCTGCGGCCCGAAGTCGACGACGAGCGTCTTTCCTTCGAACTCCGGATTCGCCTGTCGTGCTTGATCAATGCGCCTCTGCACGATGGCGACCAGCTTCTCGGCCTCGTCCTGTTTGCCGAGCGCCTTACCGGTGGTGAGCAGCTGAACGTCCCACGGGGTCTGCTCGTCGGCATAGTCATCGGACTGAATGACAGTCGGGGCGATCTGGGACAGCCGATCGTAGGTCTGCCGATCCACTGTGGCGATCGCGATGACTCGACACCACCGCCGGTGATGCAGCCTCACGCGCAAATCCCGTCGCTGGGCGCCATTTCGCCGAGGAACCCCTACTCGTAGCTGATGTCACCGGGGTTGAAACTTCGGGTCGAGAAGTCGATCTGGGCAGCGGGGTTGGCGATGGCCGTGGTGAGTCCGGCGCCGAACGCCCCGAGGCTGTCGTAGAGGGTCGCGGTGCCCACCGCGAGTCCGGCTGCGGCGTGGTGCGCGTCGGCCTCCAGGCCGATCCAGTCGTCCACCGGCAACCGTGCCAGCGCTACGGTCAGGTCGCCGTTGATGTAGCCCACTCCGGCAGTACCGAGGTTGGTCACCAGGCTCGTCGCTTCGGCGACCATCGCCGAACGCACGAACGGTGAGTTGCTCTCACCGGTCACCACTCGGATGCCGTCGTTGAAGAACCGCTTCCGGGAAGCGTCCTGATGCCCGGCGGGAGAACGCGTCCAGCCCCCATCATCGCTTCCGACAAACGGCTGCACCGAGCTGTCCGGCTCCGGCCACTGCGGCGGTTTCCCGGCCCGTTGCCACAGCGTTCCCGGCGGTGGCGCGGACGGCCGATACTGGATCAGTGTCGCGCGGGCCACGTTCCGACCGTCCTGCACCACGTCACATTCGGCACTGCGGACCCTGCGACCGTCCCGCACCACCCGAATATCGAGGGTGGTAGGAGCATTGCGGGCGGCCCGGAACAGGTCAACCGTCAATCGGGTCGGATGGAATTCGGTACCACCGCATTCATTTTCGAGTCCGCGGGCGACCAACCCCACGATCGCCGGACCGTTCAGGTGATCGTCACCCCAGTGGCTCTGCGCATACCTGGTGGGCAGAAACGCCCCGTCGACGGTGACGAAGTGTGCCGCGGGGTGGACGTCGGTGGTGTGCTGCACGCATTCAGTAGACCCCGGCCTCGACCCGTCCGCGGCACCGGGGTGGCCGCAGTGCGATGCGACGTCGTTCGGTCAGCGGTTGAGCTGCCAGATCCGCGTGTTCAGAACCGTCGCGAACCCGGTCCACAACGGATACGCCGCGAGCGCCGCCCCGGCGACGCCGTTCACCGTGCCGGCCCGTCGGGCCAGATCGGCGCTGCTGGCGGTGAGGACCGCCGCGCCCACAGCTGCGGGACCCAACATGCGGCGGTTGAAGAAGACCCAGCTCCACCCCGCATTCAGCACCAGGTTCACGGCCAGAGCCCGCGAGTACGCGCGGGCCTGTTCGGTGTCACCCCGCTCGTTGAGGGTGTCGATCGTCGACGCCGACACGGCGGCGATGTCGCTGTACAACAGATTCCACGCGATGGGGAACGCCGCCCTGGGCGGCTGGAAAGCCGGCTTGTTCAGCCGCCGGTACCAGCTGGACTCGACGGCGGGGCGGGTGGCCAGCGCTCCGACTGCGGCCGCGGCGAACGCCGCGCCTGCGGTCTTGGCGAGAGTCAATGGACGCATAGGTACCCTTCCGGTGGTTTGCGGCGCACCGTGCGCCGCGCATCCCGGTCAGTACCCGATCCAAAGACACCCAACCGAACCCGGCGCGGGCCGAGCACGTCGCAGGACGCGATCACCACGGTAGATCACCGCGACCGCGGCCAGGTCGCACCAGGCGATCGGCGAGGACTCTTCCGCCATGATCGTCACGTGACTGCGATAAATCCGACCACCCATGCCGCCGACGGCCGGCCCCGTGCCCGCGGCGCAGGTATCGAACTCCCGGGCACACCGGGTCCCTTCAACGCGCTGACCGACGTCGCCGGCGTACAGATCGGGGTCACGACGCTCGTCGAGGGGGACGGCCCGCTGGTACCTGGGCGGGGACCGGTGCGGACCGGCGTAACCGCGATCCTGCCGCGGGGGCGGTCGGGAGTCGGGCGGCCGTGTGCGGCGGGTTGGTACTCGCTCAACGGGAACGGCGAGATGACCGGCACCACCTGGATCGATGAGGTGGGCTCCTTCAATCTTCCTGTGGTGCTGTCGAATACGCACGCCATCGGCGTATGCCACACCGGGGTGGTGCAGTGGGCCAACCGCGTCGTACCGCGACTGGGCCGTCAGTGGCTGCTGCCCGTGTGCACCGAGACCTGGGACGGCTATCTCAACGACATCAACGGTGGGCACGTCCGCGTTGAGCATGTCGAAGCGGCGCTCGACAACGCCACCGGCGGCCCGGTCCCCGAGGGGTCGGTCGGCGGCGGCACCGGCATGAATTGTTATGACTTCAAGGGCGGAAACGGCACCGCATCACGGCTGGTGCCCTACGGCTCGCACACCTACACCGTGGCTGCCTTCGTCCAGGCCAACTTCGGCTCGCGGCAGGAGCTGACCATCGCCGGACGTCACGTCGGGCCGCACCTGTTGGCCGACAACCCGCTCGACGGTGACTGGTTCGCCCGCGACCTGTCGGGTGCGCCGCCGCCCGGCGCCGGATCGGTCATCGCCGTGGTGGCGACGGACGCGCCCCTGCTGCCGGGACAGTGCAAGGCACTGGCCCGCCGGGTGCCGTTGGGACTGGCCCGCACCGGTACCGCGGGCAGCCACTTCTCCGGTGACATCTTCCTGGCCTTCTCGACCGCGGACGTTCCGGACCTGGCCAGCACCTTTCCGCTCGGCCCGGTCGGAGAGGACGAATTCGGATCGATCACCTTCCTGCCGTGGGGCCGGATGGACGAGCTGTTCACCGCGGTCGTTCAGTGCGTCGAGGAAGCCGTGCTCAATGCCCTGGTGGTCAACTCCGAGATGACCGGACGGGACGGACATCGGTCACCCCGGCTGCCCATCGACCGCTTGCCGGTTCTGCTGGGTGGGGCACCATAATCGGAAAGAACTGAAGATCAGCTAACGAACGGAGCGGATGTGCGGCGGACGGGCATCGCAGTACCGGGCGCTGCCGCCGATGCTCCCGTGGCGCGTCCCCGTCTTCTCGTCGTCGGACTCAGCGTCGTGGTACTCACGGTCGCGGTGCTCCAGACCGCCGTGGTCCCGGTGCTCGGCGTCATCGCCGACCAACTCGACGCCTCTTTGGTGGCCGTCAGCTGGGCCGTCACCGCCAATCTCCTCGCCGCGGCCGCCGCGACGCCGCTGATCGGCCGGCTGGCCGACCTGCACCGCAAGAAGCGGGTTCTGCTCTGGGTGCTCGCGGTCGTGCTGGCCGGATCGGTGCTGGCGGCCGTCACGTCGTCGCTGGCGCTGCTGATCCTGGCGCGCGTCCTGCAGGCTGCGTCCTTCGCGCTGTACCCCATCAGCATCGCGATCCTGCGCGAAGAACTCAGCCCCGATCGAATGGTGCGAGCGATGGCGGTGCTGTCGGGCACGCTGGGTTTCGGCGGCGGCGCCGGGCTGGTCGTGGTCGGCCTGCTGATGAGCGGAGACGCCGGCTATCACCGGGTGTTCTGGCTGACCACCGCGTTCACGGTCCTCGTGATCGTCATCGTCGTCACCCTGGTGCCCGACCGGCGCCGCACGGCGACCGGGTCGATCGACTGGCTGGGCGCGGTCGGGCTCGCGGTGGGCCTGTCATCACTGTTGCTGGCGGTCACCCAGGCCAATGCCTGGGGTTGGCACTCCCCGCGCACCGTGGGGTGTGCCGGCGGCGGGATCGCTGTCCTGATCGCCTGGTGGTTCTGGGAGCGCCGGGCCAAACGCCCGCTGGTGTCGACACGGATGCTGGCCCGGCGGTCGATGCTGTTCACCAACCTGGCCACCGTCTTCGTCGGTATGGGCCTGTACTTCGCTTTCCTGGGTCTGACCCAATTCGTCCAGGTCGACCGCGACGCCGCGGGGTACGGGTTCGGGGCCACCGTGCTGGAGGCGAGCGTGGTGTATCTGCTGCCCGGCGCCGTCACCGGGTTCCTCGTCGCGCTGGTCAGCGGGCGTTTCATCGACCGGTTCGGCGCGCGGCCGGTGCTCATCGTCGCCGCGTGCGCGGGTATCGCCGGCTTCCTGTTCATCGCGTTCGCGCATTCCTCGCCGTGGCAGGTGATCACCGCGAGCATCCTTGCCAACGCCTACATCAGCCTCGGCTACGGCGCCCTGCCGGCTTTGGTCGTCGCCGACAGCGATGCCGCCGAAACCGGGGTGGCAACCAGCATGAACGCCATCGCCCGCACGATCGGCAGCTCGACCGCGGCCGCGCTGGTCGCCGTGCTTCTCGGACGTACCACTGCGGCGGGCACGCCCGCGGAAAGCAGCTTCACCCTCATCTTCCTCGGCGGCGCGGTGACGGCCCTGATGGCGATGCTGCTGATCGCGCTCTCACGCCCCCGAGCGACCACGACCGACACACCGTGGGGCGCCGAAGCCTCCGACGAGGCCCGCTACCAATCCCGCGCCATGAATCATGAGTGGGGCTGACCCGACCCGGGCGGGCCTCGGCGGTCAGCGCAATTCCGCCAGGTTGCACACCGACCGGTGCACATCCCCCTTGATGACCTTCGCAACCACATTTCCGACCGGTGTGGAGAGCAGACCGCCGGACAGGTCTGCGGTCACCCCGAACGCCGAACCGTCCCGGCGAGCCGGTTCCACCTGCAGCGAGAGCGCAATGCGGACCCCGCCCCGACCGGTTCCGACCAGTTCGATCTCCTTGGGCTCGTCGTACCGCGTCACCCGCCAGTTGATGACGTTGCGGAAGCCCTTGACCTTGATCAGGGACGCAACCTGCGTGTCGACATCAATCTGCGACGGCACGGGGCTCTTCCATCCGCCGAAGATCGTCAACCACTCGTCGAACCGTTTCAGGTCCGACGCCAGCGCCCAAGCGTTTTCGGGGCTCAGATCGGAGGTTACGGACACATCGACTCTCGCCATGGCTGTTCACTACCCCGCCCCGACATGGCGGTAAACGGTGCCATTTCGTGATGTCGAGCTGCCAAACTCGACTCGATCCGCAACGCGACGCTGCCGGCCGGCACTGGTCAGGCATCGGTGCAGCGCGCCCTTCGCCGCGGGTTTACGCAGTCGAGCCCGCGACAGACGAGGGATTCCATTGTGGAAATGTAAATTCGTTGCGGAATCGCTTGCGAAGGTCGGCGCGATCCGCGATGGTTTACCCACAGCCACGACGGCTGACCAGAGGAGGACCTGCCCTGACCGGCACACATTTGACCGCTGCAGAACAGACGGCGGGACCGGGCGCCCACGCCAAGGGCGGTCCGGTCATCGAGATCGACCATGTCACGAAGCGTTTCGGCGACTACATCGCTGTTGCCGACGCGGACTTCTCCATTGCTCAGGGCGAGTTCTTCTCCATGCTCGGGCCGTCCGGATGTGGCAAAACCACCACCTTGCGGATGATCGCGGGTTTCGAGACGCCCACCGAGGGAGCGATCCGGCTTGAAGGCGCCGATGTCTCGAAGACGCCGCCGAACAAGCGCAACGTCAACACGGTGTTCCAGCACTACGCGTTGTTCCCGCACATGACGGTGTGGGACAACGTCGCGTACGGCCCACGCAGCAAGAAGCTGGACAAGGGTGAGATCCGCAAGCGCGTCGATGAATTGCTGGAGATCGTGCGGCTCACCGATTTCGCCGAACGCCGTCCGGCGCAGCTTTCCGGTGGACAACAGCAACGCGTCGCACTGGCCCGAGCGCTGGTGAACTACCCCAGCGCCCTGCTCCTCGACGAGCCCTTGGGTGCGCTGGACCTCAAACTCCGGCACGTCATGCAGTTCGAGCTCAAACGCATCCAACGTGAGGTCGGCATCACGTTCATCTACGTGACCCACGACCAGGAGGAAGCGCTGACGATGAGTGATCGCATCGCGGTCATGAACGCCGGCAACGTCGAACAGATCGGCACCCCCACCGAGATCTACGACCGTCCGTCGACGGTCTTCGTCGCCAGCTTCATCGGGCAGGCCAACCTGTGGTCCGGGCGCCAGACCGGCCGGGCCAATCGCGACTTCGTCGAGGTCGACGTTCTGGGGTCGACGTTGAAGGCCCGCCCGGGCGAGACCACGATCGAACCCGGCGGTCACGCCACCCTGATGGTGCGCCCCGAACGCATCCAGGTGTCGATGGACGAACCCACCGGCGACGTCGCCGCTGTGCGGACCACGGTTTCGGATCTGACCTTTCAGGGCCCGGTGGTGCGGTTGTCCCTCGCGGCTCCCGACGAGTCGACGGTGATCGCGCATGTGGGACCGGAGCAGGACCTGCCGATGCTGCGCCCCGGCGATCAGGTGTACGTCAGCTGGTCGCCCGCTGCGTCGCTGGTGCTGCCCGGTGACGACATACCGACCACCGAAGATCTCGAGGAGATGCTCGACGATTCCTGACGCGCGTCCGTCGCGGGCAGACATCCTGCCCCAATCGACCCCCTCCCCTTCCCCGCAGCCGACGAAAGGCACGCCACGCCATGTCCCGTGACATCGATCCCCAATTGCTGGCCCGGTTGACCGCACGCCGGACGTCCCGCCGCCGCTTCATCGGTGGTGGCGCGGCCGCGGCAGCCGGCCTGACGCTCGGCTCGTCGTTCCTGGCGGCCTGCGGGTCCGACAGCGGCACATCGAGCACCACTGCCGAGGACGGTGGCCCTGCCAGCGGCACGTTGCGGATCTCCAACTGGCCGCTGTACATGGCCGACGGTTTCATCGCCGCGTTCCAGACGGCGTCGGGCATCACGGTGGACTACAAGGAGGACCTCAACGACAACGAGCAGTGGTTCGCCAAGGTCAAGGAGCCGCTGTCGCGCAAGCAGGACATCGGCGCCGACATGGCGATCCCGACCACGTTCCTCGCGGTGCGTCTGCACCAGCTCGGCTGGCTCAACGACATCAGCGACGAAGGGGTGCCGAACAAATCGAACATCCGGCCCGACCTCATCGAGGCCAGTGTCGACCCGGGACGCAAGTTCAGTGCCCCGTACATGTCCGGCCTGGTCGGTCTCGCGTACAACAGAGCGGCCACCGGGCGCGAGATCAGGACGATCGACGACCTCTGGGATCCGGCGTTCAAGGGCCGGGTCAGCTTGTTCTCCGACGCCCAGGACGGACTCGGAATGATCATGCTCTCGCAGGGCAACTCGCCGGAGGACCCCAGCACCGAATCGGTCCAGCAGGCCATCGACCTGGTACGGCAGCAGAACGACATGGGCCAGATCCGCAGGTTCACCGGCAATGACTACGCCGACGATCTGGCCGCGGGCAACATCGCCGTGGCGCAGGCGTATTCGGGCGATGTGGTCCAGTTGCAGGCCGACAATCCCGATCTGCAGTTCGTCGTCCCGGAGTCCGGCGCCACCACGTTCGTCGACACGATGGTGATCCCTTACACCACTCAGAATCAGAAGGCGGCCGAGGCGTGGATCAACTACGTCTATGACCGGCCCAACTACGCCAAGCTGGTGGCCTACACCCAGTTCGTCCCCGTGTTGTCCGACATGACCGAGGAACTGGAGAAGGTGGATCCGGCCGCCGCGGCCAATCCGCTGATCAACCCGCCGGCCGAGGTCCTGGAGAAGTCCAAGGGCTGGGCCGCATTGACCGACGAGCAGACGCAGGAATACAACACCGCGTACGCCGCTGTGACCGGCGGCTGACGCGGTGGCGTCGATCCAATCTGCGACGCGGGACGCGTCTATCCGACCTGCGACGCGGGGAACGTAGATGGCAGGTGTCGCGACCAGTAGCCGGCAACGGAGCAAGATCGCCCCGTATCTGATGGTCTTGCCTGCACTCGCGTACCTCGCGATCTTCTTCGTGGTGCCGTTCTTCTCGCTGGCACGCACGTCGTTGTCGGAGACCGCGGGGTCGGTGTTCATGCCGACGCTGACGTTCGCGTGGGACTTCGGCAACTATGTCGACGCGTTCACCCTGTACCGCGATCAGATCTTCAGGTCGTTCGGCTACGCGTTCGTCGCGACGGTGCTATGCCTGCTCCTGGCCTTTCCGCTCGCCTACGTCATCGCGTTCAAAGCGGGACGGTTCAAGAACCTGATCCTTGGACTGGTGATCCTGCCGTTCTTCGTCACGTTCCTGATCCGGACGATTGCGTGGAAGACCATCCTGGCCGACGAGGGCTGGGTGGTCAGTGCGCTCGGCGCGATCGGTCTGCTGCCCAGCGAGGGACGGCTGCTGTCCACCAGCTGGGCGGTGATCGGCGGGCTCACCTACAACTGGATCATCTTCATGATCCTGCCGCTGTACGTCAGCCTGGAGAAAATCGACCCGCGGCTGTTGGAGGCCTCCAAAGATCTGTACTCCTCGGCACCGCGCAGCTTCGGCAAAGTGATCCTGCCACTGTCGATTCCGGGTGTGTTGGCCGGGAGCATGTTGGTGTTCATCCCGGCTGTCGGCGACTTCATCAACGCCGACTACCTGGGCAGTACGCAGACCACGATGATCGGCAACGTCATCCAGAAACAATTCCTCGTGGTCAAGGACTATCCGGCGGCGGCGGCTCTCAGCCTGGGGTTGATGCTGCTGATACTGATCGGCGTGCTGTTGTACACGCGCGCCCTGGGCTCGGAGGACCTGGTATGACGGTCCAGGCCGGGGCGGCGATAGCAACCGCGGCGGGGCAGGATCCGCGACCCAAAAAGGTTCGCGCCCGCCGCAATTGGGGTGACGCGCTGCTGCGACTGGCGGCCGGCCTGGTTCTGCTCTACCTGTTTCTGCCCATCTTCGTGATCGTGCTGTTCTCCTTCAACAAACCCGTGGGCAAGTTCAACTACACCTGGCAGGGTTTCACGCTGGAGAACTGGTTGGACCCGTTCAAGTATCCGCCGCTGACCGCAGCACTCAAGCTCAGCCTCAACGTTGCCGCGGTGTCCACCGCGATCGCACTGGTGCTCGGCACGCTGGTGGCGATTGCGCTGGTCCGTCAGCGGTGGCGCGGGCAACGCGCAGTGGACACCTTTCTGGTGCTGCCGCTGACCGCCCCGGAGGTCGTGATGGGCGCGGCATTGCTGACCCTGTTCCTGGACTTCAACACCGCCGCGGGCTACCTGACGATCGTGCTGTCGCACATCGCGTTCGAGGTGAGTTTCATCGCGATGACGGTGCGGGCCCGGGTTCGCGGATTCGATTGGACGTTGGAGGACGCGTCACTGGATCTCGGCGCCGGGCCGGTGCGTACCTTCTTCAAAGTCACGCTGCCACTGATAGTCCCCGGCATTGTTGCCGCGGCCATGCTGTCGTTTGCACTCTCGCTCGACGACTTCATCATCACGTACTTCGTCAGCGGCGCCGAGGTCACCTACCCGCTCTATGTCAACGCGGCGGTCAAGGCCGCGGTGCCGCCGCAGATCAACGTGCTGGCCACGGCGATCCTGCTGGTGAGCCTCATCCTGCTCGCGGGAAGCACCCTGTACCGGCGCAAGAAGTTCGTCGGCTGAGAGCGCGACGCCGGGTCAGCCGTCGAGTGTCACGGTCACCGTGACCCGGCCGCGCTCGTCGCGTTCGGCGACCGCGTGGCCGGTACGGTCGGCACCGTCGAGGTTCATCAGCGTGATCGCACCACCGGCACCGGTGAAGTTGCGCCACCACGTCTTCTTGTCCGGCGCCATCACCCGGATCGCCACGGTGTCACCGGCTCTGCGGTAACTCACCGGGGTCTGGAACCGCTGTCCGGAACGTCTGCCGGTGTAACGGATCAGTACCGTGTTCCGCCGGATCAGCGGACCGATGACGGGTGCGTTGATCAACCGTGCCGCGCCCGCGTTGACCATTCCCACCACGGGTGAATCGAAGATGCCTCTGCCCATACGTTTCACGCTATCCGGATTCAACCGACTTCGAGTGGCACCGGCGGGGTGCGGGCACCGGTGCGGGCGGCGCCCGCCCCGGCCGCGACCACAAAAGCGATACCGACCACCCCCGGCAGTCCCGGCACCTGGTGCAGGATCAGCAATCCGAGCAGCATCGCGAAGGCCGGCTCCAGAGCCATCAGAGTGCCGAACGCCGCCGCGGTGAGACGTCGCAGGGCCACCAGCTCCAATGCGAACGGGACCACCGGAAGCAGGACGGCCAGTCCGATCCCGATCAACAGGATCTGTGGTGTCATCCGGTCGAAGACGGCGGGCCCCACCGTCAGCGTGGCCACCAATCCGGCAACGGGCATCGACACCGCCAACCCGTTGATGCCGGCGACCTGGTCCCCCACCTTCTGGGTGAGCAGGATGTAGCCCGCCCAGCACACCGCAGCCCCGAGCGCGAATCCCACTCCGACGGGGTCCACCTCCCCACTCCACGGCTGAGTCAATAGCAGGACGCCGACTGCGGCCAACCCCGGCCAGACAAAGCGCGCGCGGCCGCGACCACGTGCCACCGCCACGCCCAACGGACCGAGGAACTCCAGGGCGCTCGCGGTCCCCAGCGGGATGTGGGCCAACGCCGCCATGAACAGCAGCGTGATCGCCGCGGTGACGATGCCCAGCAGCACGCACATCAGGAAACTGGTACGGGTGAACGCCTCCCGGCGTGGACGGAGGATGAGCAGGAAGAGAACACCCGCCCACGCCAACCGCAACCACGCGGCGCCTTCGACCCCGATCTGCTCGATCAGCGTGACGGCGATTGCCAGGCCGAGCTGTATGCACACCATCGATCCCAGTGCCATGAGAGCTCCGGCGCGCGCCTGATCCGTCCCCATGAGGGGCATTCAACGGGATCCCGACCATTGCGGTCCACGTGATTTTTCACGACACATCGTTCACGAATTACGGACGGTTACCCGCCGGATGGGCGACTCCGACGCGGCTCGCAGCCGGCCCCGGCGGCTGCGTAAACGAGGTCTCGGGTCGGCTGCTCCCTGATCTGTCTGCTCAACCGGTCCACTCAGCGGTCGGGCAACGGCTCCCACTCCCGCGAGACGGATGCGCTCCACCGCGGCGGGCGGCGGTGCATGAATGCGCTGACCCCCTCGCGCGCGTCTGCACTGCCCATCACCCGATGATGTAGCGCGGTCTCCAACTCGGCGACATGCCGGGCCGGGTAGCCGTGAATCTGGGTGTCCCACAGCAGCCTCTTGCTCAGCGCGGCAGACATCGGTGCGACATTGACAGCGATGTCGCGGGCGATCGCCATCGCTGCGTCGAGCACCTCGGCCCCGGGTAGCGACCGCGTGGCGACACGCATGGCCGCCGCCTCGACGCCGTCGAATGTGCGACCGGTCAGCAGCAGATCCGCCGCAACCGCGCCGCCGACCAGATGCGGCAGGGTCCAATGCGACATGCAGTCACCAATGACGCCGCGGCGTGCTTGTGCCACAGCATATTTGGCGTCGGAAGCCATCACCCGGATGTCGGCCTGCAACGCCAGGGTCAACCCGATGCCGATGGCGTGACCGTTGACCGCGGCGATCACCGGAGTGCGGAGTTCGAATGCTGCCGGCTCGATCGGCGAAGCGGTGAACCCGTCGGTGGTGGACCCGAACGGCCCGGTCTGCGAACCGAGGTCCGCGCCGACACAGAAAGCGTCGCCGGCACCGGTGAGCACGATGGCGCGGACGTCGTCGGCGTCGTCACACCGCCGGTAGGCGGCGCTGAGCAACTCCCCCATCTGTTCGGTATAGGCGTTGCGGCGATCGGGACGATTCAGGGTGAGCACCGCGACACCGTCCCCGACACTGACGGTCAGGTCGGTCATGAGGCAAACCTACCGACCTTGCGTCGGTCCGCCGGAGACAATCCAGATATGGACACACGGCGATTGGAACTGCTGCTGGCCCTGTCCCGGCTCGGTTCGATGCGGGCCGTCGCCGAGGAGCACCATCTGACCACCTCGACGGTGTCCCAACAGATCGCCGCCCTGGCTCGCGACACCGGTGCGCAGCTGATCGAACCTGAGGGTCGTCGCGTGCGCCTGACTCCGGCAGGCCGCCGGCTGGCCGACCATGCGGTGACGATCCTGGCGGCGGTCGACAGCGCACGGCTCGACCTGGACCCCGACGCCGAACCGGCGGGCACCGTGCGCGTCGGCGGCTTCGCCACCGGTATCCGGGTGTCGCTGCTGCCCATGATCGCCGGCCTGGCCCGCCGCTACCCCGAGGTGCGCGTCGTCATCAGCGAGCACGAGCCGATCGAGGCGTTCTCACTGCTGACCGGCGATGATCTGGATCTCGCCCTCACCTATGACTACAACCTCGCCCCGGCCTCGCCCGGCGCCCATCTCCAGGCCACACCGCTGTGGTCGGCCGGGTGGGGACTCGGCGTGCCGTCGAGGCGGACTGCCGGAACCGCCGGAACCGGTCTGTCGGCCTTCGCCGACGCGACCTGGATCGTCAACTCGCGCAACACCGCAGACGAGACCGCGGTCCGCACGCTGGCCGCACTGGCGGGATTCGCACCCAGGATCGCACATCAGGTCGACAGCCTCGATCTGGTCGAGGACCTGATCGAGGGAGGGTTCGGCGTCGGATTGCTGCCCCTGGACAGACCGACCGCGAGCGGCGTGGCGGTGCTTCCGCTCCACGATCCTGCCGTCACGCTCACCGCGTACGCGGTGACACGCAGGGGCCGTGCCGCCTGGTCGCCGCTGCGGGCCATCCTGGATCGGATGTGCCCGCCCGACGGTGTCCTGGCCCAGCCGCGGTGGCCCCGCCCGCAGCCCGGCAGCTGACCATGTCCGGGGGTCTTGCGGGGCCGCACAACGGGTCTCTGCGGGCGGGTTTGCCGCCCCATCGGCCGGGGAACACAGCCCGCATGTTGATCCGACGTGTAGCGCGCCCCATGCTGTCCGCAGTGTTCATCTCGCGCGGGATCGAAGCACTGCGTAGCCCGAAACCCGCCACCGATGCGACCCGGCAGACCTTGGAAGGTTTGAGCAAGCTGCCCGACCCGGTCGGCACCAACGTGCCCTCCAACGCCGAGACCGTGGCCAAGGTGACCGCCGCCGTCCAGATCGGCGGCGGGCTGCTGCTGGCGACCGGTCGCCTCCCGCGGGTCGCGTCGGCTGCGCTGGCACTCAGCGTGGTCCCGAGTTCCCTTGGCGGTCACGCATTCTGGAACGAAACGGATCCCGAGCGCAAAGCCGACGAGCGGCGCGCGTTCGTCACCGACGTCAGCCTGATCGGCGGGTTGATCATCGCCGCCGTCGACACCGAGGGCAGGCCGTCGCTGGGCTGGCGCGGTCGCCGCGCCGCCCGCAAGGTGTCCGGCGCCGTCGCGTCTGCTATGCCGGCGGGAGCGGCCGCGGGCGGATCTCTGTCCGACAGCGCGCTCGCCGAGAAGCTGGGCCACGGCCTGCACGTCGGGGCAGAGCGCGGACGCGAACTGGCTCATGTGGCCCGTGAGCGGGGCGGGGAGCTGGCCGAAGTGGCCCGAGAGCGCGGCGAGGTGTGGGCAGAAGCGGCGCGCGACCGAGCGCCGGAGCTCGCCGAAGCCGCCCGCGGGCGGGCGTCCGGACTGGCCCATGTGGCCCGTGAGCGCGGCGAGGAACTCGCCCACCTGACGCGCGAACGCGGCGAGGAGTTGGCCCACGCGGCGCGCGACCGCGCCCCAGAACTGGCCGATGCCGCCCGCGACCGCGCCGAGGTGGCCCGCAGCCGGGCCGCCGCACTGGCCGATGTCGCCGGCGCCGAGGCCAAGAAGCAGAAGCGCCGGCTGCGCTGACCGCGGGCCGGATCAGCCCCGCGGTGCGTAGCTGTAGTCGATGTTGTCCCCATCCACCGAGGTCACGGTGAGGATGAACACGGCACGCTCGTCACCGTCGGCGACGGCGCAGTCGACGGTGTTACCCAGGCGTCCCTCCAGCTCGCCGGTGCACAGGGCGGAATCCGGGCGTCGGCCGAGGTGACGCGCGACCTCATCGAGTAGCGACGCCTCGACCTCGTCCTTGGTCAGCACGGGCACCAGGTCGAAGTTCATCATCAGACCCTCGACGCTGGTTACCTGCGCGGTACGGGCCAGGGTGACACCCTCGGCGGTGACGTCGCAGCGCGTCTCCTCGCCGAGCCGCCCGAGCAACCCTGCCTGGCAGTTCACCTGCACGTCGGATCCGGTGTCGTCGCCGGCCAGTCGAGCGACAGCGCGCTGCAGCTGTTGCGCCGACAGGGCGGGGATCAACTCGTAATCGATGGTCCCGCCGCTGACGGCCGTGACGGTGACGATCGGCTCGAAGCTGTTCGTCGGACTGAGGACGACATCACAACGGGTACTCTGGCCGATCTCACCGACCAGGGGGCCCTGACACGACACCGATTGCGGTTGCGCCCCCGCCGCCTCGAGCTGGGTGGTGATGTCGGCCTGCAGATCCTCGGGCGCGACGACCGGAACGCCATCGCCGGCGTCCACACTGCAAGCGACCGCCGCGAAAGCCACCACCGCGCCCGCGAAGGGGCCGACCAGTCGACCGATCGGCTGCTTCATATCTGTTGTCCTGTCACGGCGCGCCGGGCGTGCCGTCACGGTGCCCCAAGGGGCGCCGTACCGTCACGGTGCCCGGGCGTGCCGTCCCGTCCCGTGGCACGTTTGCAGCGGACCCTAGCAGACGTTCAGCACGGCAGTGGTTGACTGCGGGGATGCCTCGAGACCACACCCTCGCCCGCCGCCTGCACGACCGCGCCGAGCCGGTGCACGCGGTCACCTACTTCGCCCCAGAAGCCAGATCCGCGCTCGACGACCTCGGCTACCGCGGATTCTGGATGGGATATTTCGCGGCGCGTTCGGCACCGCTGGGTCCGGTCCCCGCCCAGGTGGTCAGCGCCATGTTCTACAACTTCGCGCCCGCGCGGGTCGCCAGGGCGTTGCCGGCCGCGTGGGAGGTCGCGTCACCGACCGCCGCGCTGGCGGCCCGGCAGCAGGCGGCGGTGGCGGCGCTGCGGCGCTGCGGGGTCGGCGAAGACGCTGCGGCGGTCGTGGCCGACCTGACCGCCAAGGCAGCGGCCGCCGCCGACGTCGGCGGCCGTCCGTTGTTCGCGGCCAACCAGGCACTCCCCTGGCCCGACGAGCCGTTGGCGCGGCTGTGGCACGCGAGCACCCTGCTGCGCGAATACCGCGGCGACGGGCACGTCGCCGTGCTCGTCGCCGAGCGGGTTTCCGGGCGGGAATGCAACATTCTGCACGCCGCCGCCGGCGGGGTTCCCGAGGACATGATCAGGCGGGCCCGTGACTACGACGACGAACAGTGGGCGCTTCATCAGGACGCACTGCGGGGCCGTGGACTGCTCGACGATGCCGGTGAGTTGACCGGCCGCGGACGTGAACTCAAGCAGCGCATCGAAGACCGCACCGACGCGGCGGCGCTGACCATCCTCGACGCCCTCGACGACGACGAGATCGAGTCTTTGTTCCGGGCTCTCACCCCTATCGCGCGGACGGTGATCGCGGCCGGGGATGTCCCGGCGGCGACTCCGATGGGCTTGAACCGTGACGATCTCGACGATGCCGGCGCGTATGTGAACTGAGCGGACTCACCGCGGCGCGTACATGATCAGGCCGACGCCGGCCAGGCACACCGCCGCGCCGGTGACATCCCACCGGTCCGGCCGGAAACCGTCGGCGACCATGCCCCAGATGAGCGAACCGGCGACGAACACCCCGCCGTAGGCGGCGAGCACCCGGCCGAAGTTGGCGTCAGGCTGAAAGGCCGCGACGAAACCGTAGGCTCCGAGTGCGAGCACCCCGGCGCCCACCCACAGCAGACCGCGGTGCTCACGGACGCCCTGCCACACCAGCCAGGCACCGCCGATCTCCAGGATCGCGGCCAGGACGAACAGCAGCACGGATTTGACGACCACGCGTCACAGCGTGCCATCAGTGATGCGCGCTTGTCGCCTCGGTGTGACAGGCGTCCGGCGGGGTGCCGACCACGTCGAGGGCCGGGTTGCGATCGAAGAATCCGAATGGCTTGAGCCAGAACGAGACGATATCGACCGGCATCACCGGCCAGTCCTCCGGGCGGGTGATGTGGTGGATACCGAAGACGTACCACAACACCACATCGGTATTCTCGATCGAACGGTCAGCCGCAGTCCAGCGGGCCAGACCGGTGTCACGTACCGACTGATTGACGAATTCTCCTGCCGGCCAGCGCTCATCGGGCCGGTTGGGCGTGACCCAGAGAGTATGGGCGATGACCCCGGCCCGTTCCAGCACCGGCGAGCCCGGCTCGAACATCGACGGGATCGCACCGGTGGGAACCAGTTTGTACGCCGGGTGGGTGCCCAGGCCGGTCACGACGTTGGGATTGACCACCTTCCACGCCCGCTGGGTGGCGAAGTTCACGTCCTGCCTGGCCTCACCCTCGGTGCGCAACGGGGTGTTGCGCACCACCAAGGACAGACCGTGCGGATTATCCGGGCCGATGGGCTCGGCGAAAGACTCCGAAACCACCACGGTGTTGTCCGGGCCGTCTATGTCCATGTCGAGGCGGGCGACCAGGAAGTGTTGGTGGAAAGGGGCATACGTGCGCTCGTCGACGAGCGTGCCGTTGGGATTCGACGCCCCGGCGGGCAGCGGGGTGGTGACCATGATGCCGGTCGCGCGCACCTCACATTCGATGTTGCCGTCCTGATAGAGCCGCCAGTAGACCAGGTACTCGTAGTTGGCCACGGTGACGTGGAATGAGATCGTGAGCCTGCGCATGCGGCGCACTTCGGCGCCGATCTCGTGGTCGACGTGCTTCCAGAGCACCGCGTTGTCCTCTTCGTGGATGCAGATCGCATTGGTGATGGTGTACGGCTCCCCTCTGCTGTTGTGCAGAACGGCGTCCAGGTAACGGATCTCGCCCAGGCAGTCGCAACCCAGTTCCAGCGACGTCGTCATGAACCCAAGGCCCCACTCGCCGATGTCGAATGCGGTACGCCGGTAATGGTCGGCAGACGGATCGCGGTAAGGCACAATCATCTCGGCGAACGACATCCGGTGCGCGACAGAGCGATCGCGACCGGCGTCGCGGTAACGCACGGTGTGAAGCGTCATCCCTTCGCGATGGTTGAAACCCACCCGCAGCGACCAGTTCTGCCAGCGCAGCAGAGTGCCCTCGATGCTGAAGGACGGCCCCTGCGGCTGGGTGATGTGCAGCGGCGTGAGCGGTTCGCGGCGCGCGGAGGCCAGGATGCGTTGGGGAATGTGCGCGGGAACGTACTCCCCCATCACATCGGGGGCGGGCTCTCCCGCCGCGAAGGGCCCTTCATCCTCGACGCGAAGCAGCTCCATCGCGTTGAGATCCACGACGCAGTGCAGCCCGCTGACCAGTCGCGCGTAGGGGTTGGCACCCGGGGCTGCCTTGACCCAGCTGTCGGACCAGCCGATCCGCCGGTCGCGGTACTCCGGGGGCGCGACGGCGTCCCCGTAGGTCCAGGTGTCGAAGAAGACGAGGTTCATATCGGTGATGCCGCGTCCGCGCAGGGCCTCGACGACATCGGGATGCGTGCGCAGGAGCTCATCGCACTCGACGAACTCATCGACGGTGAAGTTCGCCTGCACGCCGGGAATGTGCTCGAACGATTCCACGCGGTTCTCGGTCAGCGACACCACACTCTTGTAGGTGGCGTTGTCGACCCGGTTGAAACAGATCACCTCGGCTCGGCGCGCGGGCCGAGAACCGGTGTTCTCGAACGCGACGATCTCCGGCTTACCCGGTTCGGCCAACTCGATCGAGGCGAAGCGCCAGCCCCGGCTCGCGGTCGCGTCCCCGGATCCCGGTCGTGGTTCGACGCCGCGGTCGCGACGGAGGATCTCGGTGACTGCGGTGAACTCGTCAGCGCTGAGCGGGTCGAGGGGAAATGCACCCGCCGAGGGCGGATCACTGGGCTGCGACACCCGTCAACGCAACCATATTCACCGCCGGCCGGCAGCCGAATCGAGTCAAAACGGGGCGTTCTAGCGGGCAGCCTCGAAAAAATCTTCCCAGGCCATGCGGCGTTCGGAGTGCGGGTCGAGTTCCACGCGGCGGCGATGGTCAAGTACCAGGACCGCCCGTTCGTCACGACTGTAGCGGGGCCAGTCCGAGCCGGGCACACCCTCTGCGGCGAAACCCAACCAACGCCGCTGGACGTCGTCGGACACCTTCTGAGCCGCCCGCGAGTCGATGCCGGCCGCCAGGAGCCGGCCGAATCGGGACCGGTACACGTCGAAAACCGCCAGCAGCTCGGTCGCGTGGGTGGCGCCCATACCCGACCAGCGCAGAGCCCGCGTCGCGTAATCGTAGCGATACACATGGGTCGGGGCGTGCGCCGAGTGCGCCTGAGCGATCTGCCACACCGCGGATCCGAAGATGAAGTCACCGCCGAAGCGGACACAGGCATCAGCGCGCGGATACTCCGGATATGCAGCCAGAATACGTTCCCGCGCATGCGGTTTCACATGCGCGAGCATCCGTTCGATAGCCCGCTCGTCGGTGGGCAGCAACTTCAGGAAGCGGGTGAACAGGCGCCCCTCGTCTGCGTTGGTGCCCACGATGAGCGGGACCCGGTGGGCTTTTCCGCCGCGCATCGCCTCGACGGGATCTTCGGGCAGATAGGGCGTCCCGTAGGTCGGTCCGATCGCGAACGCCCCGAGCATCTCTCGTTGCCCTTCGACGACGAGCCGGTCGAGGGCTTCGACGAGTTCGGCTGGACGCGTCGACATCAGGACGCGGGCGGCGTCGGCTTCGGTGGAGCCGAGTTGGCGGGCGAAGCGCGCCGCATAGTCCGCCGCGACGTCGGCGCCGCTGATCATGCCGCTGCCCGGACTTTGTGAAATCGCTTGTGCAAAAAGCCCTTCGGCATCGGGAGTGGCCATGAGCGTCGCGACGGCGTGGGCTCCTGCGCTCTCACCAAAGATGGTCACGTTGTCCGGGTCGCCACCGAACACCTCGACGTTCTCACGCACCCACCGCAATGCCATCACCAGATCGCGCAGGAACAGGTTGTCGTCGATGATGACGTCGTCACTGGACAGCGACGACAACTCCAGACAGCCGAGCGCCCCGAGCCGGTAGTTGACCGAGATGTAGACACAGCCCTTCCGGGCCAGCGAGGCGCCGTCGTAGATCGGGGTTGCCGAGCTGCCCAGCAGGTAGCCGCCGCCGTGGATGAACACCATCACCGGCAGGGCGTCTCCGGGTTCGGCGCGCCTGGGCGTGACCACGTTCAGCGTCAGGCAGTCCTCGCTGGTCGGTTGGTACCTTCCCGGCGCCAGCATGGTGTACATCCGCTGTTGGGGCGCACACGACCCGAACCCGTGGCAGTACCGCACCCCCGGCCACGGTTGCACCGGTTGCGGCGCGCGGTAGCGCAGTCGACCGACCGGGGGACGCGCGTAGGGAATCGACCGCCAGCGGTTCACACCGTCGCGAGCGAAGCCCTCCACGGTTCCCGCGGCGACCGTGCGCCGGACCGGATGCTCGTGCATTCTTTCGACGGTAGCGAACTCGCACACGGCCTGCCTCGCCGGAACCAGCGTGTCGGGTCGCTAGCCTGGCCGAATGCGCATAGCCGCCGTGATCGCGTTGAGCGCCCTGGTGGCGGCCTGCTCCCAGTCGGTGGGCGGTGAGGCGCAGCCCCCGCTCACCTCGCCGCCTGCGGGGCCACCTTCCACCACCTCGGCCGTCCAGAGCCCGTCACCGTCCCCGCCGAACACATCGGACGTGCCCGGACCCGGCGCCGCGATCGACGAGGTCATCGGCTGGATCGAGGCGGGTGTCCCAGTGGATCCGGCCGGATTTCACGTCGCCTTCCGCGACGGCGTCACCACGCGCCTCGGTGACGACATCGCGTTCACGGCAGCGTCGGGGGCGCCGCACTCGAGCACGCAGTGCATGACCGACGCCGCGTCCGACGGCGAATTGACATGCCTGCTCGAGCTCGCCGCACCGCCGCCGCGCCCGGCGCAGGCCGAAGGCATGTGGAAGCCTGGCTGGGTGGACTTCTCCGGCACGGAGTTGTCCGTCGGCTCGTTGCGCGGCGATCCCGGACCGTTCGCGACCGGCGCCGGCGCCGAATTGGCCGCCGGGCAGTCACTGATGTTCGGCGACAATCGCTGCCGCAGCGATATGGCGGGGCTGTTCTGCGTCAACTACGCCCACCGGTCGGCGGTGCGCCTCGCCGCCGAGGGCGTGGTGGCATTCGGATGTCTGGCCGAGGTGCCGGCGCCACCGCAGTCGGCGGTTTCATACCGCTGCTGAGAACATCAACCGGCTTGGCGACGGGCCCGGTCCCTGGCTCTGTCCGGGTAGATCCGCGTCATCCCCACGGCGCCGACGATGACGACGACCGGGATCACGGCCTTCGTCAGGTGGACGGTCGACGGAGCCGTCGCCGCCAGGAAACCCAGCACGGCGATCAGGGCGAAGACCAGCGCCCACATCAGCGTCAACACCTGGTTGGCGCGCCGGAAGGCGGCCTGTTCCGCGTGATCGCGAGCCGCGCCCGAGGGGGCGTACTGCGCGGTGAACGGCTCGAATGCCAGGGAAGCCAGCGCCATCACCGCCAACACCCCACTGGAGAGGGTGGTCGCGTAGATGTCCATCCAGTCGCGGTCGGCGGCGCCCAGGACCAGCCCGGCAATCGTCACGCCGGTGAAGAACACGACGGTGACCACGTCGAGCATCCTCAGGCCGGCGAACCCAGCCGACATACCCAGGATCAGTGTCGCGATCACCGCGCAGATCGCTCCGAACATCCAGGTGCTCGGACCGTCGGCCACCACCCAGTAGATGATCCAGGGGATGAAACCGATGAATGGGCTGCGCTCGAACCATCCGTCCACGCCCGACAGCTTGGCCTAGATGTGGTGCCCGGGGCGGTTGATCAGCGCCAGCCGTCGGCGGCCCGGGCGGCTTGGAGCACCGACTCGCACAGCTCGCGCAACTCCTCGGGTCCCGCTCCCTCTGCCAGCGCGGTGGCCATGTCCTCGGCGGCGCAGCGGACTTGATAGACCCGGTCGGACAGCTCGGAGGCCTCTTCGGCGGACAACACCACCGCATCCGCGGGCACAGATGTGCCTTTGACCATGGCGCGCTGCTCGTAGGCGCGCTGCCGGCACGACTGGCGGCAGTATTGGCGGCGCCGTCCCAGCCCGGCGTCGGCGACCTCACGTCCGCACCAACGGCAGCTCTGCGGGCGCCGGCGGGTGCTGGTGGGGACGGTCAGCGAGGTCACGAGCCCGACTGTAGACCGGCACCCGACGATATCCCGGTATCATTTCCGGTCGAGTCGGGAACTCTACGGTCTGTACAGGCGTTGACAGTGGTGCTCGGCTCGGCTCGCTGGGTGAGATGACATTCGGCTCGCCTCCCGGCCAAGCCCGAGACCAGATGTACGGAAAGAGGAGTTGACGATGGCTGATCGTGTCTTGAGGGGCAGCCGCCTCGGAGCTGTGAGCTACGAGACGGACCGCAATCACGACCTGGCGCCACGTCAGGTCGCCCGTTACCGCACCGACAACGGCGAGGAATTCGACGTCCCGTTCGCCGACGACGCCGAGATCCCCGGCACCTGGCTGTGCCGCAACGGCCTGGAAGGCACCCTGATCGAGGGCGACGTCCCGGAACCCAAGAAGGTCAAGCCGCCCCGCACCCACTGGGACATGCTGCTGGAGCGGCGCTCGGTGGAGGAGCTCGAGGAGCTGCTCAAAGAGCGGCTGGAGATCGTCAAGACCCGCCGCCGCGGCAACTGACGGTTCGCCCGCGTCAGCGGGCGACTCCCCGGGCCCGGTCCAGCCGGGCGCGCAAACCCCACTGGGCGACCTTGACGATCGCCTCCCGGATCGTGGAGCCATCCATCTTGGAGACACCGTGCTCACGCTCGGTGAAGGTGATGGGTACCTCGACGACGGTGAATCCCGCGTTGATCGACCGCCACGTCAGGTCCACCTGAAACCCGTAGCCCTTGGTGTCGACCGCGGCGAGATCGATCTTCTCCAGCACCTCCCGGCGGTAGGCGCGGTATCCGGCGGTGATGTCATGGATGCCCACCCCGAGCAGGATGCGCGAATAGCCGTTTGCCGTGCGCGAGAGCACGAGTCGGCGACGGGGCCAGTTCACCACTTCTCCCCCGTCGACGTACCGCGACCCGATGACCACGTCGGCGCCGGCGTCGACCGCATCGAGGAGCCGGTCGAGCTGCTCGGGCGGATGGCTGCCGTCGGCGTCCATCTCGACCAGTACGGCGTACTGCCGTCCCAGACCCCACGCGAAGCCGGCCAGGTATGCCGCGCCGAGCCCCTCCTTCGCGGTGCGGTGCATGACGTGGATGCGGTCAGGGTCGGCCACCGCCAGCTCATCGGCCAGCTGACCGGTACCGTCCGGGCTGTCGTCGTCGACGATCAGGATGTCGACGTCGGGCTGCGCCGCGTGGACCCGCCCGACGATCAACCCGAGGTTCTGCCGCTCGTTGTAGGTGGGGATGATCACCAGGGTGCGGTCGCTGGGACGCACGCCGGGTTCGGGGCCGTCAGCCATGCCACCGGGGACGCTCATGTGGTTCCTTTACCGTCGTCTGCGGTCGATCGCCGACGCCTCAATCTTGCGGGCACGAATGATCCATTGTGCAGCATGGACCCGAGAACTCCCGAAACGCCGACAGCCACCAGCACCCCCTCCAGGTAGGGCCCGAACCTCGTGGCCGGCGTCAGGGCGGTCTTGAGTCTGATCTGCTGGTCCAGGTAGGCCGGTTCGAACCATCCGGTGCGGGCGATCTCGCGACCGTCCGGTGCGATCACGGCGCTGATGCCGGTGGTGCCCGCGACCACGACGAACCGGTTGTGCTCGACGGCCCGCAACCGCCCGAACGCCAACTGTTGTTCACTCATCGCCTGGTCGAAGGTGGCGTTGTTGCTGGGCACGGTGAGCAACTGCGCCCCGGCCCGCACCGACTCCCGCGGTGCACGGTCGAAGATGACCTCCCAGCACGTGGCGACACCGACCGGCACGCCGGCCGCCTGCACCACACCGTCGCCGTCCCCGGGGACGAAGTAGCCGGCACGATCGGCGTAGGACGACAACCGCCGGAAGAAGTCGCGCCACGGCAGATATTCACCGAACGGCTGCACGATGCGCTTGTCGTGCCGATCCGCCGGACCGGTGTCCGGGTTCCACACCAGCACGGTGTTGTTCGACACCGGGTTGTCCCGGCTGAACCCCGGCGCGGCGACGACGCCGCCGACCAGGATCGGGGCGCCGATGGCTGCCGCAGCCGTCGAGATCTGCTGCGCCGCGTCGGGGTTGGCCAGCGGATCGATGTCCGAGGAGTTCTCGGGCCACACCACGAACATGGGCTGGGGCGCTCGTCCGGCCCGAACGTCCTCGGCCAGGCGCAGGGTTTCCCGCACATGGTTGTCCAGCACGGCGCGGCGCTGGGCGTTGAAGTCCAGGCCGAGTCGCGGCACATTGCCCTGCACCGCCGCGACGGTGACGGCCGGTTCGTCCCCGGCCTCCAGTCCGGCCGTCCGGACGTTCGGCCACGCCAGCGTCGCGGCCAGCAACACCAGCGTGACGCACACACCGGGAAACACCACGGCCGGCGGGGCGGCGGCGCGGGCCGCGGCGTCCCGGCGCCACCAGCCGGCGATTTCCTGCAGCAACCCCGCGACACCGAAACCGAGCAGCACGGTGGCGAAGGACACCAGCGGTGCGCCACCCAGGGATGCCAGCGGCAACAGCGGACTGTCGGTCTGCGAGAAGCCCACGACTCCCCACGGAAAGCCACCGAACGGCACCGTCGACTTCAGCCATTCCTGGGCCGACCACAGCCCGGCGAACCACAACGGCCAGCCCGGCAACTTTCGGACGGCCACCGCGACCGATCCGAACAAGGCCGGGAACAGCGCCTGCGCCACGCTGAGCGCCAACCAGGGCACGGCGCCGACCAGGCCGCTGATCCACGGCAACAGAGGCACGTAGAACGCCAGGCCGAACAGCAATCCGTAGCCGGCTCCACCGGCAACAGTGGTGGCGCCACGGGACAGTACCCATCCGAACAGCGCGAATGCCAGGATCGCGGCGAACCACCATCCGAAGGGTGGAAAGCTGACACACAGCGCCAGGCCCGCCGCGATCGCAGTTGTCACCAGGTGCCAGCGGTCGACGACAGCGCGCACGAGTCGGGCGATCCGGGGCGTGCTCGCCCTCGCCGGGATCGTCTCAGCCATACAGGACGCGACCTCGGTGCACCGTCTGCCGACACCGCGGAAGCTCGCCGTCAAGGCGGGGCAGCACCGGCACCCGGGCCCGCGGATCGGTGGACCACCGCTGCACCGCGTCGGCGGGCGCAGCGATGTCGAAGTCCTCGGCGTCCCACACTGCGTAGGTGGCGGGGGCGCCCGGCACGAGTGTGCCGGTGACCCCGTCTCGGACCCCGCCGGCCCGCCAGGCCCCGCGAGTGGCCGCGGCGAACGCGGCGCGCGCGGAGATGGCGCTGCCCGGAGTGTGGTGCATCGTTGCCGCACGGATGGTGGCCCACGGATTCACGCCGGTCACCGGTGAATCGGAGCCGAAGGCGAGTGGCACGCCTCGGGATGCTAACAGCGCGAACCGGTTCAGCTGTGCGGCCCGCTCGACGCCGAGGCGTTGGGCGTACATACCGTGTGCACCGCCCCACAGCGCGTCGAAGTTCGGTTGCATGCTCGCGATCACACCCCAGCTACCCAGCTGCGCCGCCTGTTCTTCGCTGACCATTTCCAGGTGCTCCAACCGGTGCCCGCAGCGCGCCACCGCCGCGACGCCGAACCGGTCGACGACGGTGCGCAGCGCGGTGACCACCGCCGCGACCGCGGCATCTCCGATGACGTGGAAGCCGGCCGTCACCCCTGCCTCGGTGCAGGCGGCCAGATGTGCCGACACCTCGTCCACGCCGAGGTAACTGTTGCCCGTGGGCGTCGCACAGTCGGCGGGCGCATCGGCGTAAGGCTCGTGCAGCCACGCGGTGCGTGATCCGAGGGCGCCGTCGACGAACAGATCACCGGCCAGACCGCGGGCCCGAGTCGACGCCATGAGCGCACGAGCCTGTTCGACGGTCTCGACGGGTTCGCCCCAGTAGCCCACGACCTCCACGCCGTGCTGGTGGGCCTGCAACTCCTGCCAGTCGTCCAGACCGCCGATGTCGGGGCCGGCGCACTCGTGCACGGCCGCGATCCCGTGCGCTGCCGCGGCGTCGAGGGCCGCCCGACGGGCCTCGTCACGTTGCGCCGCGCTCAACTGCTCGCGCGCCAGCCGCCGCACGCGATGGTGCGCAGCTCCCGTCACCGGTTCCTGGGCCTCGATCCCCGCTGCCCGGCGCAGACGCGTCGACACGGCTGCCGAGTGCACGTCGACTCTCGCCAGATACGCGAGCCGGTCACCGACGACGGCGTCGATGTCGGCCGAGGTCAGCGGGCGGCGTTCCGGCCAGCGTGATTCGTCCCAGCCGTGACCCCACACGACGTCGTCGCAATGGGTTCGAACGAACTGGACGAGCATGTCGAGGCAGTGCCTCAGCGAGGTCGCGGGCCGCAGGTCCAGGCCGGTCAGCGCCAGCCCGGTCGCGGTGGTGTGGACGTGGCTGTCGACGAACGCCGGCGCGACGAAGCCACCCTCGAGGTCGGTGACGGTCGCATCGGGAAACTGGGCCCGGCCGACGTCATCGCTGCCCAGCCATGCGACGACCCCGTCACGCACCGCGAGCGCGGTCGCGTCGGGCAACGCGGGGCTGTGGACGCGGCCGTTGAGCAGGAGGGCGGTCGTCACTCCGGCAGGCGGGGCAGCTGAACGCGCGTCGGGGGCACATCGTCGGTGCGGCGTGCCGTGCGCCCCTCGCCGTCGATCACGTCCGCGTCGCCGTCGACCACGTCCGCGTCGGCGTCGATCACGTCCGCGTCGATGTCGATCACTTCCCCGTCGATGTAGTCACCGTGGCGGGCGCGGCGCGCCGCGGTGGAGCCGACAGTGCTCACACCGACGATGAGGGGCGCGCGCCGCGCCGCCATTGCGGTGAGGACGGGACGCGCCGCCGCGCGCGTCGGCGGCAGTAGCAGCAACGCACCGAGAACCGAGCTGGCAGGACCGGGAATCACGACGAGCACCGTACCGAGCGCGACCAGGACACTGTCGGTGACCGCCCCCTGGGCGTCGGCGACGGTCAGTCCGGACCGCAGCCGACGGATGTGGCGGCGCAGCTGAGAGCCTGCCAACACGAGTCCGAGCAGGAACGTGCCGGCCAGTAGCAGCACCGTCCAGCCGAACCCGATCGTCGATGCCAGCGCGACCAGTACCGCCAGTTCGACGACCGCGTAGATCAGGAACAGCCTCATCGCCATGGTGTGTCAACGCGCGGGACGCGCCGCCGGTTCCACAACTGCCGGGGACCTCGGGCACCGTATCCGCCCGAACCGCGGTGTCTACGGTGACGGCCCGGGCTCGACCTCGATCGCGGCGTGCACTTTGTCCACTCCACCCCGGATGAAGGCCTGCGGAATCCACCACCAGGCATGCCACCAGTAGCGCCTGGTCACCATGTCGAACACCCGCCGAGTCTCGGATTTGGGCAGATTGCGGGCCACCGCCTCGACGGGTTCGCCCTTGACCTTGCCCAGTACTCCGCACTTCTGGATGGTCACACGCGGGGTGTTGGTGATCCGCTTCGTCTTCCAGGAACCGTCGTCGGTGCTGATCAGCAGCTTGCCCTCATGGGGCACACCCCACACCGGGGTGGGTTTGGGACGGCCGTCCCTGGTGAAAGTCGTCAGCAGCAGATACTTCTCGCAATAGACGTCCTCGAACGTCGGTTGCGCAGTCGCGGAGTTCGCCATGAACCGTCTAGTTGACCGATTTGATCTCGATCGAAACGTTCTTCTCCAGGCCTCCACGCAGCTTGGAGAAGAAATTGAACGTCTTGCCCAGCAGACCGTAGCGTTTGCCGAGAGCGTCGTAGGTCTTGGCGTTGAGTGCCTTGGGCAGGATTGCAGCGGTCGCCTCGACGGCGTCACCTTTGGGGTTGCCGCGGCGATCGCATTCGGCGATGGTCACCCTCGGGGTGTTGCGAATGCGCTTGACCTTCCAGGACTTCTCCTGGGTGATCGCGATCAACGCTTCGCCGGCGGGAGCGGCCCAGATCGCGGTCGGCTTGGGTCTGCCGTCCTTGGTGAATGTGGTCAGCAGGATGTACTCGGACTTTGCCACATCGGCGAACGTCACGGTCATGGGTGACAGGTTAATCAGATTCAGCCTTCCAGGTCGCCCTCGGTCTCCAGCAGCACCTGGCGCAGCCCGTCCAGCGTCGCCTGTTCCGGCGCCGCCCACATGCCGCGGCCGGCCGCCTCGAGGAGCCGTTCGGCCATTCCGTGCAAGGCCCACGGGTTGGACTCGGCCATGAACTTGCGGTTCTCGTCATCGAGAACGTAGTTGTGCGAGAGCTGCTCGTACATCCAGTCGGCCATCACACCGGCGGTGGCGTCATAGCCGAAGAGGTAGTCCACGGTCGCGGCCATCTCGAAGGCGCCCTTGTAGCCGTGCCTGCGCATCGCGGTCATCCAACGGGGGTTGACCACCCGGGCCCGGAACACCCTGGTCGTCTCCTCGGATAACGTGCGGGTGCGCACCGCCTCCGGGCGGGTGTTGTCACCGATGTAGGCGGCCGGGTCCTTTCCGGTCAGCGCGCGCACCGTGGCAACCATGCCCCCGTGGTACTGGAAGTAGTCGTCGGAGTCCGCGATGTCGTGCTCGCGGGTGTCGGTGTTCTTGGCCGCCACCGCGATCCGACGGTAGGCGCGGGTCATCTCCTCGCTCGCCGGTGCGCCATCCAGGCCGCGACCGTAGGCGAAGCCGCCCCAGGCGGTGTAGACCGCCGCCAGATCTTCGTCGTCACGCCAGTTGCGGCTGTCGATCAGCTGCAGCAGACCCGCGCCGTAGCTGCCCGGTTTGGATCCGAAGATCCTGGTGGTGGCGCGGCGTCGGTCGCCGTGTTCGTCGAAGTCCGCCTGTGCGTGCGCCCGCACGTAATTGTCCTCGTCCGGCTCGTCGAGACCGGCGACGAGTTGCACCGCATCATCGAGCATCGCGACCACATGCGGGAAGGCGTCCCGGAAGAAGCCGGAGATCCGCACGGTGACATCGATGCGCGGCCGGCCCAGTTCGGCGAGCGGGATCACTTCCAGGTCGACGACCCGGCGCGACGCGTCGTCCCAGATCGGCCGGGTCCCCAGCAGCGCGAGGACCTCGGCGATGTCATCGCCGGAGGTGCGCATCGCCGAGGTGCCCCACACCGACAGACCCACCGACTCCGGCCACCGTCCGTGATCGCTCCGGTACCGTTCGAGCAACGAATCCGCCAGTGCCACACCGGTTTCCCAGGCCAGCCGGGACGGAACGGCCTTGGGATCGACCGAGTAGAAGTTGCGCCCGGTGGGCAGGACGTTGATCAGTCCCCGCAGCGGCGATCCGGACGGTCCCGCGGCGATGAACCTCCCCTCCAGCGCGCGCATGATCTGGTCGATCTCGCCGGCGGTGCCCGCCAGCCGCGGAACCACCTCGGTCGCAGCGAACCGCAGGATCGCGGCGATGTCGGCGTCGTCGGTGAGACCGGCGACGGCACCCTCGTCCCAGCCGCTGTCCCGCAGCCCGGTGACCAGCTCCCGGGCGCGGGCCTCGGCGGCGTCCACGGTGATGCGGTCGTCCTTCCCGTCTTCGGCCAGACCCAGCGCCTGGCGCAGACCGGGGACCGTCTGCTCGCCGCCGAACAACTGGCGGGCCCGCAGGATCGCCAGCACAAGATCGAGTTGCGCCTCGCCGGTAGGGGTTTCACCCAGGATGTGCAGACCGTCTCGAATCTGGACGTCTTTGATCTCACAGAGCCAGCCGTCGACGTGGAGCAACATGTCGTCGAAGGAGTCCTCGTCGGGACGGTCCTGCAAACCGAGATCGTGATCCATCTTCGCCGCACGCATCAGCGTCCAGATCTGTTGGCGGATGGCGGGCAGCTTGCCCGGATCGAGGGCAGAGATGTTGGCGTGCTCGTCGAGCAGTTGTTCCAACCGTGCGATGTCACCGTAGGTCTCCGCCCTGGCCATCGGAGGGATGAGGTGATCGACGAGGGTGGCGTGTGCGCGCCGCTTGGCCTGCGTACCCTCTCCGGGATCATTGACCAGGAACGGATAGATCAGCGGTACGTCGCCGAGTGCGGCGTCGGTTCCGCAGGCCGCCGACATCCCCAGCGTCTTGCCGGGTAGCCATTCGAGATTGCCGTGCTTGCCGAGATGGACCACGGCGTCGGCACGGAACGAGCCCTCGAAACCGTTGTCCAGCCAGCGATAGGCCGCCAGGTAGTGGTGGCTGGGCGGCAGATCCGGGTCGTGGTAGATCGCCACCGGGTTCTCCCCGAACCCGCGCGGCGGTTGCACCATCACTACGATATTGCCCAATTGCATGGCGGCGATCACGATCTCACCATCGGGATCGGCACTGCGATCGACGAACAACTCCCCCGGTGGCGGGCCCCAGTGCTCGACGACGGCGTCAGTGAGCTCAGCGGGCAGCGTCTCGAACCACGCCCGGTAGTCCTTGGCCGGCACCCGGACCGGGTTACCGGCCAGCTGCCCCTCGGTGAGCCAGTCGGGGTCTTGACCGCCGCGTTCGATCATCGCGTGGATCAGCGCATCCCCGTCGCCGGCTGCTAGGCCGGGTATCTGCCCCGGATCGCCCAGGTCGTAACCGCGTTCGCTCAGGGCCCTGAGCACGGCGATGGCGCTGGCCGGGGTGTCCAGCCCGACCGCGTTGCCGATTCGGGCATGTTTGGTCGGATATGCGGAGAAGACCAGCGCGATGCGCTTCTCGGCCGGCTGAATCGCACGCAGTCGGGCGTGCCGGACTGCGAGCCCGGCCACCCGAGCGCATCGTTCCGGGTCGGCGACATAGGAGATCAGGCCCTCGTCGTCGATCTCCTTGAAGGAGAACGGCACCGTGACGATCCGACCGTCGAATTCCGGAACAGCCACCTGGGTGGCGACATCGAGCGGTGACAGGCCGTCGTCGTTGGCGTCCCATTGGGAGCGCGAACTCGTCAGGCACAGACCCTGCAGGATCGGAACGTCCAGGGCGGCGAGGTGGGCCACGTTCCAGGTGTCGTCCTCCCCCCCGGCACCGACAGCTGCCGGCACGGCACCCCCGGCAGCCAAGACGGTGGTGACCAGAGCGTCGGCGGTGCCGAGCAGTTCGATCAACGCATCGTCGGCGGTCCGCAGCGACGCGCAGAACACCGGCAGTGCGACGCCACCCGCGGCGTCGATCGCGTCGCACAGTGCCTCGACATAAGCGGTGTTGCCGGCCAGGTGCTGAGCCCGGTAGTACAGCACCGCCACGGTGGGACCGCCGGCCACACGGCGGTGACGACGCTCCAGGATTCCCCAGTTCGGGGTCGCCACCGGTTCTGCGAAGCCGAATCCGGTCATCAGCAGGGTGTCGGACAGAAAGGCGTGCAGATTCGCCAGGTTCTCCGTGCCGCCATGCGCCAGGTAGATGTGCGCCTGTAGCGCCACACCCGCGGGCGTCGTCGAGTAGTTCATCAGGTCGGCGTCGGCGGCCTGCTCCCCGCTGACCACCACCGCCGGGATACCGCTGGCCACGACGGTGTCGATGCCCTCCTCCCAAGCGCGGTAACCGCCCAGGATCCGGACTATCGCGATGTCGACGTCGCGCAGCAGTTCGTCGAGCTCACCGTCGGCCAGCCGGGCCGGATTGGCCCACCGGTACCGCGCTCCGCTGGCGCGCGCCGTGATGAGGTCGGTATCCGACGTCGACAGCAGGAGCACGGTCGGCGCGGCGAGGGGTTCACTCACCCCACATTCGTACCGGATCGTCGGCTCCGCCGGTGCAGCCCCCTGTCGCGCCGACGATGTCGGCTCAGCCGTGCCAGCGCTTGAACCAGGTCTGACCGTACGGCGACCCGACGGCCGCGACGAGCAGGACGAGGACCGCCACAAAAACGAGGAATGTCAACATCGTCGTTCCTTTCCTCCTGCCCGCTTGTTAGACACGGGTTCAGTAAGCCAGACGGTACCGCCGGTAGCGCCGCGGCAGGCCCTGCTGTGCCGGAGCGAACTGTCCAGTCAGCGAAGTGATGCCGATCACACAACGGGGTGGCGAACGCGACATCGGCGGTCGCCCGAGGCACCGAGGCACCCTTTTGATTCGCGGTGAACCTAAGGATCGGCTTCCGCCGCCGACGGCGACAGACTCACCTCACCACGTCGCGGAAGGGTTCGGATGTCGCCAGCAGCACTACGGGTGGTCAAGCTCGGAGCCGTGATCGGCGCACGCATCGACGGCGTGCAGATCTCCGACGGGGTGGACACCGACACTGCCGACCGCATCAATGCCGCGCTCCTGGAGCACAAAGTGGTGTTCTTCCGCGGGCAGCGTGATCTCGACGATGCAGGCCAACTGCAGTTCGCCCGCACCCTGGGTACGCCGACCACCGCGCATCCGACCGTCACCTCCCGCGGCGCGGCCGTACTGCCCATCGATTCGCGCTACGACAAAGCCAATAGTTGGCACACCGATGTTACCTTCGTCGATCGCATCCCCAAGGCCTCGCTGCTGCGAGCGGTCACCTTGCCCCCGTATGGCGGAACCACCACCTGGGCCTCGACCGAGGCCGCCTACGATCAGCTACCGGCTGCGCTGCGCGCGCTGGTCGAGAACCTGTGGGCAGTGCACACCAACGCCTACGACTACGCCGGTGACGTCGACGCACGGCGCGAGCAGTTGGCCGACACCGAACGTCAGTACCGAGCCGAGTTCGTCTCGGACTACTACGAGACAGAGCACCCCGTCGTACGGGTGCACCCGGAGACCGGCCGCAGAACGTTGCTGCTCGGCCATTTCGTCAAGCAGTTCGTGGGCCTGGGGCACACCGAGTCCGCAGCACTGTTTCACCTGATCCAGAATCGGATCACCAAGTTGGAGAACACCATCCGCTGGAACTGGGAACTCGGCGACCTGGCAATCTGGGACAACCGGGCCACCCAGCACTATGCCGTGGCCGACTATGACGACCACTTCCGCCGGTTGAGCCGGGTCACCCTCGCCGGAGACATCCCGGTCGATGTCCACGGTGAACGCAGTCGGGTCGTCGCCGGCGACGCCTCGTCCTACTCCGAGGTGGTGACACCGCGGGTGCGCCTGGCGAGCTGAGCGGCGGACCCGCAGCCCGGTTGGCGCCCGCCGCCGGCCGGGTACCGTGGTCGGGTGGCCAGGGTCAGAGATGACGACGCGTGCCCCGGGGCTCTGCAGACCCACCAGGCCGCCGACGGTGAGTTGGCCCGGATCCGGTTGCCGGGTGGCGTGCTGACGGCTGCGCAGCTGGAGGCGCTCGCGCAGGCCGCCCTCGATTTCGGCAACTCGGCACTCGAGCTGACATCGCGAGCCAACGTCCAGATCCGCGGACTACGCGACCCGGGTACCGTCGCCGAGTTGCTGCGACGGACCGGACTGCTGCCCTCCACCAGCCACGAGCGCGTCCGCAATATCGTCGCCTCACCGCTGTCGGGACGTCGCGGCGGTGGCCACGACATTCGAGATCTGGTCCGATCCCTGGACTCGGCTCTGCAGAGCGACCCCGGACTGGCTCGATTGCCGGGCCGGTTTCTGTTCGGGATCGACGACGGTCGTGGCGACATCTCCGGCCTGGGCGCCGACGTGGGCCTACACATCATCGACAGTCGTTGCGCAGCACTGCTTCTCGCCGGCACAGACACCGGTGTTCGCCTACCACTCCCGAATGCGGTCGACGAGCTGCTCTCGGTGGCACAACGTTTCGTCGACACACGGCAAACCGCTTGGCGGGTCGATGAACTCGATGAGCCTGCGCTGCTTCTGGGCGATCTGGCTCCGACCGAACCAGGCGGTGCGAGGTGGCCGGCGCAGATCCGCCCGCCGGTCGGCTGGATCGAGCAGGAGGACGGGCGCATCGCGCTCGGCGCCGCCGTGCCACTTGGCGTCCTCGACGCCCAGGTCGCGCGATACCTCGCCGCCGTCGATGCGCCGCTGGCGGTCACCCCCTGGCGTTCGGTGCTGGTGTTCGATCTGGACGAAGGGGTCGCCGACGTGGCCCTGAGGGTCCTCGCGCCGCTCGGGCTGGTCTTCGATGAGAACTCGCCGTGGCTGTCGGTGTCGGCCTGCACCGGCAGCCCGGGGTGCGCACGCTCCCTGGCCGACGTGCGCGCCGATGCCGCGGCCGCTCTCACCGCCGCCGTGGGGGGTGAGGTCGCCGCTGATCATCGGCATTTCGTCGGGTGCGAGCGGGCGTGCGGCAGCCCGGCCGAGGGTGCGGTGCTGATCGCGACCGGAGACGGCTACCGGCTCCGCCGACCCCACCCGTAGGGTGATCGGGTGCTCGACTACATCCGCGACGCCACCGAGATCTACCGCCAGTCGTTCGCAACCATCCGCGCCGAGGCCGACTTGTCCGGGTTCCCCGAGGACGTCGCCCGAGTGGTGGTGCGGCTGATCCACACCTGCGGCCAGGTCGACGTCGCCGAACATGTCGCGTTCACCCCCGATGTCGCGGCCCGCACGCATGCCGCGCTGGCCGCGGGCGCACCGATCCTGTGCGATTCCTCGATGGTCGCCGCGGGGATCACCCGTGCTCGCCTTCCCGCCGGAAATCAGGTGGTGTCACTGGTGGCCGATCCACGCGCGCCCGAGCTGGCCGCCAAACAGGGCACCACCCGCTCGGCGGCCGCCGTCGAACTGTGGGCGGAGCAGATCCCGGGCGCGGTCGTCGCCATCGGCAATGCCCCGACCGCCTTGTTCCGGCTCCTCGAACTCGTCGACGACGGGCTTGCTCCCCCGGCGGCGGTGCTGGGCGGCCCGGTCGGCTTCGTCGGGTCAGCGCAGTCCAAGCAGGAGCTCATCGACCGCCCTCGCGGTATGGCGTATCTGGTGGTGACCGGTAGGCGCGGCGGCAGCGCGATGGCCGCCGCTGCAGTGAATTCGATTGCGACAGAGCAAGAATGAGGCCGAAACAGGGAATCCTGTGGGGGGTTGGGCTGGGCCCGGGTGATCCCGAACTGGTCACTGTGAAGGCGGCCCGGGTGATCGGAGCCGCCGACGTCGTCGCCTACCACAGCGCCCGGCACGGGCAGAGCATCGCTCGTACGATCGCCGAGCCATACCTGCGCGCCGGCCAACTCGAGGAACATCTGGTCTACCCGGTCACCACCGAGGCCTCCGATCACCCCGGCGGATACGCCGGAGCCATGGAGGACTTCTATCGCGAATCGGCCGACCGCATCGCCGCGCACCTGGACGCCGGACGTGACGTGGCGTTGCTCGCCGAGGGCGATCCGCTGTTCTACAGCTCGTATATGCACATGCACACCCGACTGACGGAGCGTTTCGACGCGGTCATCGTGCCCGGGGTGACCTCGGTCAGCGCAGCCTCGGCCGCCGTGTCGACGCCACTGGTCCAAGGCGACCAGGTACTCACGATCCTGCCCGGCACCTTGCCGGCCGACGAGCTGCAGCGGCGACTGACCGACACCGACGCCGCCGTCATCCTGAAACTGGGGCGATCGTATCCGGCGGTGCGGCAGGCCCTTTCAGCAGCAGGACGGATCGACGACGCGTTTTACGTGGAGCGTGCCAGTACCGAGAAGCAGCGCGTGCTGCCCGCCGGCGACGTCGATGACCGATCGGTGCCCTACTTCTCGCTCACGATACTTCCCGGCAGCAGACGCAAGGCCCTGCGACCGGGATCGGTCGCCGTAGTCGGACTCGGCCCCGGGGACGCCGCGTGGATCACACCGCAGAGTCGGCGCGAGTTGGAGGCGGCGACCGATCTCATCGGCTACGGGCCCTACCTGGATCGGGTACCGCTGCGCGACGGGCAATGCCGGCACCCCAGTGACAACACCGACGAACCCGCGCGGGCGAAGCTGGCATGTGAACTCGCCGAACGGGGCCGCGCGGTCGCGGTGGTGTCCTCGGGAGACCCCGGGGTGTTCGCGATGGCGACCGCAGTGCTCGAAGAGGCCGAGCGGTGGCCGGGCGTCGAGGTCCGGGTGGTGCCCGCCATGACCGCCGCTCAGGCGGTGGCCAGCCGGGTCGGGGCGCCGCTCGGGCACGACTACGCGGTGATCTCGCTGTCCGACCGGCTCAAACCGTGGGAGATCATCGCACGGCGCCTGTCCGCGGCGGCCGGCGCGGACATGGTGCTGGCCGTGTACAACCCGGCGTCCAAATCACGAACCTGGCAGGTCGCCGCGATGCGGGACCTCCTGCTGGAACACCGCCATCCCGGCACACCGGTGGTCATCGGCCGTGACGTGGCCGGGCCCGACGAATCGGTGCGGGTCGTGCCGTTGGGCGAGTTGGAACCCGCCGACGTCGACATGCGCTGCCTGCTGATCATCGGTTCCAGCCAGACCCGGTGGAGCACCGCGGGCGCTGAGAGTGCCGATCGGGTCTTCACGCCGCGCCGCTATCCCGAGGACTGACGGCCTGTCGGCGCCCGGCCGATTTCGTTGACAGTGCTCGGAATGGACGGTTAGGGTCGCGCGTGACCACCCCCCGCAGCCCCGAGGACATCACGCCGGCCTGGCTGGGGTCAGTGCTGGGCACCGACGTCAGCACGGTGGCCGTCAGCGCGATCGGCACGGGTCAGACCGGGGCCACCTACCGGGTGGCGGCTACCTATGTCGACGCCGAGAACCCCCCGGCGCCTTCGACTTTCGCCTTGAAGTTGCCCGCTCAGGACGACGCGGTGCGGGACCGGGTGGCTTTGGCCTATCTGTCCGAAGCGGAGTTCTACACCGCGGTCACCACGGAAGTCGCAATCCCTGTTCCCGACTGCTACCACAGCGAGATCTCCTCGGACGGGAAGGATTTCGTCCTCCTCTTGGCGGACATGGCACCTGCTGTGCAGGGTGACCAGATCCGCGGCTGCACTCCCGCCGAAGCCGAACTGGCCGCCGAGGCCCTGGCCGGTCTACACGGGCCGAGTTGGAACGACCGGCGGTTCTTCGACCTTGCCTGCATCGTGATGCCCAAGCCGGGCGACGAGGCCGCCGCCAAGGGACTGGGCGATGTTGCGGTGATGGCGGCCGAGATCACGCTGGACAAGCTGGGAGCGTCGGTCACCGAGCAGGACCGCGACACCCTCCTGACCGCGATGAGCCTCGTCACGCCCTGGCTGCTCGCGGTACCCGACCGCTTTTCGTTGATGCACGGTGACTACCGCCTCGACAATCTGCTCTACGACCCCGAGCGCACCAAGGTCACCGTCGTCGATTGGCAGACCATCGGAATCGGTCTGCCGACGCGCGACCTGGCCTACTTCGCCGCGACCAGCCTGTTGCCCGAGATCCGCTCAGCCGCTGAACGCGGACTCGTCGAGCACTACCACGCTGCGCTGCTCAAGCACGGCGTCACCGGCTATCACCTCGAGACCTGCTGGCACGACTACCGGCTGGGGGTGCTGCAGGCGCCGCTGATCACCACCCTCGGCTATGCGTTCGCGGCGTCCACCGAGCGTGGCGACGAGATGATCCTGACCATGCTGCACCGTGGCTGCCGGGCCGTCCGCGAGCTCGCGGCGATCGATCTGGTCAGGTCGTATCAGGCTTCGTCACCGCCCACTGGGTGACCGGCATCGCCGGACGCCACCCGGTGAACGCCCCCACCGCATCACCGCGGTAGTGCTGGAACCGACGCAGCTCGCCACCGACACGCGAATACCACTGCGCGAGAATCGCTTCTGACTCCACAGTGACGGCATTGGCGACCAGACGGCCACCCGGTCGCAACGTCTCCCAGCATGCGTCGATCAACCCTGGCTGACTGACGCCCCCGCCGACGAAGACCGCCGACGGCGGTGGCGAGAAGTCGAATGACGCCGGTGCGTCGAATGTGACCTCCACCCCAACCCCGTAGGCGACCGCGTTCTCGGCGATCCGGGCGCGGCGAACCTCATCGCGTTCGAACGCGACCGCCCGGCAACCGGGCCCGCTCAAGCACCACTCGACCGAGACGCTTCCGGAGCCGGCTCCGACATCCCACAGCAGTTCCCCAGGCCGAGGCGCCAGCGCAGCCAGCGTGGCCGCGCGGATCATCTGCTTGGTGATCTGCCCGTCATGGGCCAATGCCTCGTCGGGCAGCGCGCCGAACCGGCGGTCGTCGGGCAGATACCGCACCGCCATCACGTTGAGGTCGTCCACGTCCCCAGGGGGGCGCGCCGCCCACTCCCTGGCCGTCGATGTGCGCCGCAGTTCCTTCGGTCCACCCAGCTGTTCGAGGACGGTGAGCTCCGAATCGCCGCGCCCGGTGTCGGTGAGCAACCGGGCCAGCTCCGCCGGGGTCGACCCGTCACGCGACAAGACGACGGCCTGTCCGCCACGCCGGACAGCGGTGTGCGGCTCGTGCCAGACCAGGCTGATGATCTCGGTGTCCTGGACAGTCCATCCCAGCCGCGAGCAGGCCAGCGTCACCGACGAGACATGCGGCAACACCGCAACCCGGTCCGCGCCGTGCAGCCGGATCAACGTTCCGCCGATTCCGTGCAGCAGGGGGTCGCCGCTGGCCACCACGTGCACGTCGCCGGCACTGTCGTCGGGCAGGGTTCGCAGGGCGGGCAGCAGCGGGCTCGGCCATACCCGCCGCGTCGCAGTCACGGTTCCATCCAACAGCTCGAGTTGCCTCCTGGAGCCGTAAATAACTGTTGCCCTCGCCAATTCGGCCCTCGACGGGGGCGCCAATCCGGCCATCCCGTCGGCTCCGATGCCCACCACGACGATCACTGGTGCCCTCTGCTCTTCGCGCAAGCGCTCACTGGTGCCCTCTGCTCTTCGCGCAAGCGCTCACTGGTGCCCTCTGCTCTTCGCGCAAGCGCTCATCGCGGCAACCTACGCCACACCCTCCGCGGCATCAGCCGGAAGGCAAAGGCCAGCACCGCCAGCAACCCCGGGATCCACACGGTGTCCCGTCGCCTGCCTAACGCCCGCACCGTCGCATCGGCAACCTGCGCCGGGGTGCTCGACAGCGGCGCAGGCGCCATCCCCTGCGTCATCCGGCCGATCACGAAACCCGGCCGCACCAGCAGCAGCCGCACTCCGGTGCCGTGCAGGGCGTCGGACAACCCATTGCAGAAGCCGTCCAGACCTGCCTTCGCCGACCCGTAGACGTAGTTCGCCCGGCGCACCCGTACACCGGCCACCGACGAGAACACCACCAGAGTCCCCGACCCGGCCTCGCGCATGGCGGCCGCCAGCACCGTGAGCAGGCTCACCTGCGCCACGTAGTCGGTGTGGGCTATCGCGGCGGCATGTGCCTCGTCGTGCTCGGCGCGGGCCTGATCGCCCAAGATGCCGAAGGCCAGTACCGCGGTGCCGATCGATCCGTGCTCGGCGCGGATACCGTCGACGAGCGCCCGGTGCGAGGCCAGGTCGTCGGCGTCGAAGTCGACGGTGTGCACCGCGGCCGCACCCGCCCGGCGCAGCGCAGCCACCTCGTCGTGCAGCTCATCCGGCCTGCGCGCCGCCAGCACCACCGTCGCACCCGGCGCGAGCCGGCACGCCACTTGGAGACCGATCTCGCTGCGACCACCGAAGATCACCACCGGGCCTGCATTCGTGTCCTCCACGGGGCCGATTATCGCCTGCGCTAGCGTGGACCCGATGGCCAAGGCAACGACCCGACTGACCGACGACGCACTGACGTTCCTCTCCGAACGCCACCTGGCGATGCTGACCACACTGCGGGCGGACGGTTCGCCGCACGTGGTGGCGGTCGGGTTCACCTTCGATCCCACCACCCACATCGCGCGTGTCATCACCTCGGGTGGTTCGCAGAAGGCCGTCAACGCCGAACAGCGCGGCGTCGCCGTGCTGAGCCAGGTCGACGGTGCCCGCTGGCTGTCGTTGGAGGGCAAGTCGACGGTGCACACCGACATCGACGCCGTCCGCGACGCCGAGCTGCGATACGCCCAGCGGTACCGCACTCCCCGGCCCAACCCCAAACGTGTGGTGATCGAGGTCCGTATCGCCAGGGTGCTGGGCTCGTCGAGCCTGCTCGACCGCGGACAGCAGTAGTCCGCGCTCAACGCACCGGAACGACAACGAGGTCATGTGGCCGGTTGTTGACCGACTCGGCGCCATCGGCGGTCACGATGACGATGTCCTCGATGCGCGCCCCCCACTGGCCGGGAAAATAGATGCCCGGCTCCACGGAGAACGCCATCCCCTCCTGCAACGGCAGCGAATTGCCCGCGACGATGTAGGGCTCCTCATGCACCGACAACCCGATTCCGTGTCCGGTCCGGTGCACGAACGCCTCGGCCAGGCCTTCGGCGGCAAGCACCGCACGGGCCGCGGCGTCGACCTGCTCGGCGGTCACGCCCGGGCGCACGATCTCGACCGCTGCGCGCTGCGCGCGCTGCAGCACCGCGTACCGGCGTGCCACCTCCGCGTCGGGTTCGCCGATGCTGTACGTGCGGGTCGAGTCGGAGTTGTAACCCGGATCGTAGGGTCCGCCGATGTCGACCACGACGACATCCCCGGCGCGCAGTTCGCGGTCCGAGCACTCGTGATGCGGATCCGCCCCGTGCGGACCCGATCCGACGATGATGAACGCAACCTCCGAATGCCCTTCGGCGACAATCGCTTCGGCGATGTCGGCCGCGACGTCGGCCTCGGTGCGGCCGGGTACCAGGAATTGCGGGACCCGTGCGTGTACCCGATCGATCGCCGCGCCGGCCTTTCGAAGCGCGTCGACCTCCGCCGGGTCTTTGATCATCCGCAACGTGCGGAGCACATCGGTGGCCAGCACCGGTACCGCGCCCAGGACATCGGCCAGCGGCAGCAGATGCAACGCCGGCATCGAGTCGGTCACCGCGACGTCGAGCGGGACGCCTCCGGGCATGGCATCGGCGACGAGGCGGTACGGGTCATCGCCGTCCACCCAATCACGCACGGCCACAACGAGTTCGGGGACAGCCGAATCCCTCAGCGCAGCAAGCTCCAGCCGCGGCACGACGATGGTGGGATCCCCGGTCGCCGGTAGCACCAGAGCGGTCAACCGCTCGAAGGTCTGGGCGCGGGAACCGACGAGGTAGCGCAGGTCGTAGCCCGGTGTGACGACCAGGCCCGCCAGGCCCGCGGCATCGGCGGCGGCAGCTGCCGCGCGCAGTCGCCGGGCGTAGACGTCGGTATCGAATCGGGCACTGCAACGACCATCGCTCATGTCACCCAGGCTAGTGCGGGCCGGGACCACGCAGCGACCTGGCAGGATGACGCGCATGAACACGCCTCCGCTGGTTCTGCTCGACGGTGCGAGCATGTGGTTCCGTTCGTATTTCGGTGTCCCGTCGTCGATCACCGCGCCGGACGGCCGTCAGGTCAACGCGCTGCGGGGGTTCCTCGACGCCGTGGCCACGGTGATCAGCCGCGAACAACCCCACCGGCTGGTGGTGTGCCGGGACGACGACTGGCGGCCGCAATGGCGGGTGGACCTGATTCCGTCGTACAAGTCACATCGCGTCGTCGAGGAGAATCCGGGCGCCGAACCCGACATCGAGGAAGTGCCCGATGAGCTGACGCCGCAGGTCGAGATGATCATGGAGATTCTCGACGCGTTCGGTATCGCGACCGCCGGCGCCCAACAGTGCGAAGCCGACGACGTCCTGGGGACACTCGCCGAACGCGAGAACCGGGACCCGGTGGTCGTCGTCAGCGGGGACCGCGATCTGCTCCAACTGGTCCGCGACGAACCGGTTCCGGTACGGGTGCTCTACCTGGGCCGCGGACTGGCCAAGGCGACCAAACTCGGTCCACGGGAAGTGGCCGAGACCTACCACGTGCCCGTCGAACGGGCCGGACCCGCCTACGCCGAGCTTGCCTTGCTGCGTGGCGATCCGTCCGACGGCCTGCCCGGCGTCCCCGGCATCGGGGAGAAGACAGCGGCCACGCTGCTGGCACAGCACGGGTCGCTGGAACGGATCATCGCCGCGGCTCACGACCCCGGGTCGAGGCTGGCGAAGGCACATCGCACCAAACTGCTGGCGGCTTCGGACTACATCGACAAAGCCGGTCCCGTCGTCCGGGTGGCCACCGACGCCGAGGTCGACTTCTCCACCGACGGTGACGAACTGCCGCTGGCCGCCCGGCATCCACGCAAAGTCGCCGAACTGGCCGAACGCTACGGCGTGTCGTCGTCGATCGGACGGCTGCAGAGCGCACTGGACGCGCTGCCCTGACCTGGGTCCGAACTACCGGGGTCCGAACGACCTGGCCCCGAACTACCTGGCCCCGAACTACCTAGGGCGACCGACCTCGTAGGTGCCGTTGTCGTCCTGGAATGTCACGGTGACCTGGCGCTTGGTGCCGTCGATACTCACCTCACAGTTGAAGGTGTCGCCTCTTCTGACCACCGGGCTGACCCCGTCGTTGCACTTCACGTCGTTGACATTGGTGGCGCCGTAGCCGTTGGTCTCATCGGTCAGAATCTGCTCGACGCCGGCCTGGGCGGCATTGACGTCGAGTTTCGTGGTGACGAAGAACCCCGGCTTCCAGAAGCCCAGCACGAGCACCGCGGCGATGATGACCGCGGCGAGCACACCGACCACGCCACCGATCACCGCCATCGAACGCTTGGACCCGTCTTCCGGGCCCTGCCCCGGATAACCGGGGGCACCCGGATACTGGCCGTACTGGCCGGGCTGCTGGCCGTATTGGCCCGGCTGACCGTACGCGGGCGGCTGACCGTACTGCTGGCCGTAGCCGGCCGGCTGACCGTACTGGCCCGGCGGTGGGTAACCGGCAGGGTTGTATTCGGAGGGCTGCTGCCCGTACTGGTCACCACCCGGGTACTGCTGCGGCGTGTACGTCGGAGGCTGGGTCGGCTGCTGGTACTGCGGATACTGCTGGGGCGTGTAGGCCGGCGGCTGCCACGACTGCTGCTCGGGTTGCTGACCCGCCCCCGGTGTCGGCGGCTGCCAGCCCTGATTGGCCGCCGAATCGCCCGCCGGCTGGTCCGTACCCTGCTCAGGCTGCTGACCCGGCCACGGCTGCGTCGGGTCGGATCCCTGCGGTCCGCTCATTTCTCTCCTCGGTCGTTCCGCGGCTGATGTGCCGGCTCCTGCGCCTGTCGGTGGGGGCTCTGCTGGCTCAACACACTACCCGGCATCAACAGCTACGACGCCGCGCCGAACGTCTCGGATGGCGCGTTTCGCCGTCGCCCGCAAAGCCGGTGACGGGGCAGCTGCGCGCACCTGGTCGGCGAGATCGAGCACCTGCCTGCACCAGCGCACGAAATCGCCGGCCGACATCGACACCCCGGTGCCCCCGGTGTCCGATGCGGTGAGCGCCGCGGCAAGGTCACCGGTGCTCGCCCACCGGTGTACCGCGCCGGCGAACCCCTCGTCGGGTTCGCGGCTCGGCGCGATGCGGTGCCGCTGCTCGTCGGCCCGCAGCTCACTCCACAGCCGACGGGTCTGGTTGAGGGCCCGGCGCAGTCTCCCGGTCGGGATGTCCGGCCCGTCGCCCGAACCGCCCCGATTGCCCGCGTCGCGGCGCGATTCATAGAGCACCGCAGACAACGCCGCGGCCAACTCGGCGGAATCGAGGTCCTCCCAGACACCCGCGCGCAGGCATTCGGCCACCAGCAGATCGCTCTCGCTGTAGATGCGGGCCAGCAGGCGACCGGCCTCGGTGACCACGGGCGCTGCTCCCTCGACCTCTGCACCCCCGTCGACTCCGTCGACTTCTGCACCCCCGTCGACTTCTGCACCCCCGTCGACGGTGATGTACCCGCGCTCGGTGAGCAGCAGCACGATCCGGTCGAACGTGTGCGCCAACGAGTTCGTCGCCGCGGCGATCTTTTTGCGCAGCGCCTCATTGTCACGTTCGATCCGCAGATACCGCTCGGCGACCCGCGCCCGCTCCTCCCGGTCGGGCAGGCCGTGCGCGCGGTGGGACCGGATCCGGTCCTGCAGCGCAACCAGTTCCGGGTCCACGTCGCGCACCTGATGGGGTCCGCTTCTGCGGGGTCGGGACGACGGGACGTCGAGGCCGGCAGCCACCGACCGCAGCGCCGACGCCAGATCCCGGCGGGCCCGCGGATTGCGATGCTCGACCCGTTTCGGTAGCGACATCTTCCCGATCGGGCCGGGGGCCCCGCTGTAGTCCGCCGACGAGATCCTGCCGGCCCAACGATGCTCGGAGAGCACCAGCGGCCGCGGATCGTCCTCATCGCGCGCGGGTTCGAGCACCACCGCCAACCCGCCGTGCCGTCCCGCCGTGATCGTGATGATGTCGCCGCGCCGTAAGGCGGTCAGCGCATCGTTGGAGGCCTGGCGGCGCTCCAACCGCGACGCCCGCGATTGCGCCCGTTCCCGTTCGGAGACCTGCGCACGCAAGCGGACGTAATCGAGGATCGCAGCACTGTGGCCGCCCATCTCGGCCGCCAGCTCGTCCAGCATCCGCTCGCCCCGCTGCACCCCGCGCACCAAGCCGACCACCGAGCGGTCGGCTTGATACTGGGCGAAGGACCGTTCCAGCAGCTGATGCGCCTGAGCGGGGCCCATCTGATGAACGAGGTTGATCGTCATGTTGTAGGTGGGCGCGAACGAACTGCGCAGCGGGAACGTGCGGGTGGACGCCAAACCCGCCACTTCGGCCGGGTCCACGTCGGGATTCCACAGCACCACTGCGTGACCTTCGACATCGATTCCCCGACGTCCCGCCCTGCCGGTGAGCTGGGTGTACTCCCCCGGCGTCAGCGGCATGTGCTGCTCACCGTTGTACTTGACCAACCGCTCCAACACCACGGTCCGGGCGGGCATGTTGATCCCCAACGCCAGTGTCTCGGTGGCGAATACGGCCTTCACCAGCCCTGCGGTGAACAGCTCCTCGACCGTGTGGCGGAACGTCGGCAACATTCCCGCGTGGTGGGCCGCGATGCCCCGCAACAGCCCCTCTCGCCACTCGTGGAAGTCGAGCACGATCAGGTCCGAATCGTTGAGCTCGGCGGTGCGCCGCTCCACGATCTCCGCGATGCGCGCCCGCTCCTCGTTGGTGGTCAACCGAAGTGAGGACCGCAGACACTGCTTGACAGCCGCATCGCAGCCGGCGCGGGAGAAGATGAAGGTGATGGCGGGCAACAGCTCGGCGTTCTCAAGAACACCGATCACCTCGGCGCGTCCCGGGGTGCGGTACAGGCCCGGCGGGCGCCCTCCCCGGCCGCGCCCGCGCGGTTGCCAGTCGACGAGCCGCTCCGCCTCCCGCCGGTGCGCGATGTGCCGCAGCAGTTCGGGATCGACGAGAAGATCGCGTCGCGTCCCCGGAGCGGAGGCGTGGTAGTCGAACAGGTCCATGAGCCGTTTGCCGACCATGACGTGCTGCCACAGCGGCACCGGGCGGTGCTCGTCGACCACCACCGTGGTGTCGCCACGAACGGCCTTGATCCAACCACCGAACTCCTCGGCGTTGCTGACCGTCGCCGACAGGCTGACCAACCGGACATCCTCGGGCAGATGCAGGATCACCTCTTCCCACACCGCGCCGCGCATCCGGTCGGCCAGGAAGTGCACCTCATCCATCACGACATAAGAAAGACCCTGCAGTGCACGCGAATCCGCGTAGAGCATGTTGCGCAGCACTTCGGTGGTCATCACCACCACGTCGGCGTCCCCGTTGACGGCCTGATCACCGGTGAGCAGGCCGATCCGCTCGGGTCCGTACCGGCGCACCAGATCGTTGTGCTTCTGATTGCTCAGCGCCTTGATCGGGGTGGTGTAGAAGCACTTACGGCCCGCCGCCAACGCCAGGTGCACGGCGAATTCACCCACGACGGTTTTGCCCGCACCGGTGGGGGCGCACACCAGCACGCCGTGCCCCTGGGCCAGCGCGGCACAGGCGCGGCGCTGAAAATCATCGAGTTCGAACGGCAGCAGCGCGGTGAACGCCGCCACGCTGTCAGCTGCCGGACCCGGCTCAGGTTGCGTCGTCATCGACCACGAGCCGCGACGGTGCAGGTACCGCGGACGGCGCCTCGATGGTCTCGACGGATCCGATGGGCGCCGCCTCGTCGTCATCGACCGCATCGACCGCAGCGCGACGGGCCTTACGTTTGTCGCTGAGCCGCGCGACCTGAATGGCCACCTCCAACAACAACGTCATCGCCAGCGCAAGCGCCAACATCGAGAACGGATCCGACCCCGGCGTGACGAACGCGCAGAACACGAAGACGCCCATGATGAGGCCCCGTCGCCAGGCCTTGAGCCGCTCGTAGGTGAGCACCCCGACGAGGTTGAGCATGATGATCAGCAGCGGGAACTCGAAGCTGATGCCGAACACCAGCAGCAGGTTGATCAAGAACCCGAAATACTGGTCACCCGAGAGCGCGGTCACCTGCACGTCGCTGCCCACGGTCAGCAGGAATCCCAACGCCTTGGACAGCACCACGTAGGCCAGGATCGCGCCGGCGACGAACAGCGCCGCACCCACCGTCACGAACGCGACCGCGAAACGGCGCTCCTTGGCGTACAGCCCGGGCGTGATGAAGGCCCACACCTGATACAGCCAGACCGGGCAGGCCATCACGATGCCCGCGGTCATCGCCACCTTGAGCCGCAGCATGAACTGGTCGAAGGGCGCGGTGGCCAGCAGCCGGCACTCCCCGTCCGGCGCGATCGTCGCGCGCGCCGAGTCCGGCAGCGAGCAGTACGGTCCGCGCAGCCAGTCACCGAGGCTCGGCAGCCCGAACGCGCCGTGGCTGTACCAGAGGAAGCCGAGCACAGTCGTCAGAAGCACAGCCAGCACCGAAATCAGCAGGCGGCTGCGTAACTCCGTGAGGTGGTCGACCAACGACATCGTGCCGTCAGGGTTGACCCGGGCCCGCCGCCGACGGGGATCGAGCTTGTGGAAAAAGCCGGGAATCTGCACGAGGTGATTGCCTAGATGCTGCGCGCAGGCGCGAGGTCACGAGCGCGGCGGGCGCCGCGCATCACGAGTTGGTCGATCAGGCCGAGCGCTTGTCAGGTTCAGGCGACGGCTCGGATTCCGAGACCCGCTCGGACGTGATCTGTGTCGGCGTCTCTGGCTTGTCCGACTTCGACTCTGCCTGCATCTCCTTGATCTCGGACTTGAAGATCCGCATCGACTTGCCCAGCGAACGCGCAGCGTCCGGGAGCTTCTTGGCACCGAAGAGCAGAACGAACACGGCGATGACGATGACCCAGTGCCAGGGTTGTAGACCACCCAATTTGGTTACCTCCAGACGTCTGCGCCGAGTTTACCCGCCGGGCGGGCGGATGCCGACCCGATAGGCCTCCAGCGCCGCCGCCGCGGAGTCGCGGACCCGGTCAGCCAACTGCGGCGGCGTCAGCACCCGCACTGCCGATCCGAACCCCAGCACGAATCGCGCCATCCACTGGTCGGACGCGTAGGTCATCGCCGCCTCGCAGGAGCCGTCGTCGAACTCACGCAGCACGCGCAGCGGGTAGTAGTCGAACATCCAGGACGCCGACCGATCGATGAGCAGAGTCGCGGTCGGCAGGGCCGGATCGGCGGTGTCGGGATCGAACAGCGAGGTGTCGGGGCCGGCCTGCACCGCCGGCGGCGGCGGCGCGGACGGCTCGTCGAGCACGCGGGCGTCGACGATGCGGTCGAAGCGGAACAGCCGTACCGCCTCCGCGGTGCGGCACCAGGCTTCCACGTAGCTGTGGTCGGCGACCAGGACCACCCGGATCGGATCGACGACGCGGCTCGACAGGGTGTCATGGGAGGCCGCGTAGTACTCGATCGCCAGCGCGCGGTCGTCACGCACCGCGGTACGCACCGCCGCCGCGGCGTCGCTCTCGACCGGTGCGGGCTCCTCGACTGCGGCGCCCTCCACCCCGTGGCCGACCGTCCCGGCGGCGGACTCGATCTTCGCGATGGCGCTGCGGGCGGCCTCTGGATCGACCATCCCGGGGACGTCCACCAGCGCCCGCAGCGCCACCAACACCCCGGTCGCCTCGGGAGAGGTCAGCCGCAGCGGGTGATCGATGCCGGCGGAGAAGGTGACCTCGATGGTGTCCCCGGAGAACTCGAAATCGATCAGGTCACCCGGTCCGTAACCCGGAAGCCCGCACATCCACAACTGGTTGAGGTCCTCGCGCAGTTGTTCCACACTGACGCCGAGATCAGAAGCGGCCTCGGTATAGGTGATCCTCGGGTTGGCCTGGAAGTACGGCACCATGTTCAACAGTCGCACCAGCCGTGCACTGACCGCTGTCACCGTGCACCCTGCTCTGTGACGTGCCCGGGGATACCGTCCACCGGAACCAGTTGAGCCTGCAGCCGCTGGATGACGTCGTCGCGCAGCGACGGCGGATCCAGCGCGAGCGCGTCGGCGCCGTAACTGGCCACCTCTCGAGCCAGCCGGTCGAACATCCCGATGTCGACGGTGATCACGTCGCCGGAACGGCCACCGACGGCCATCGGCCCCTGCAGGGTGCCCCGCCGGCGCAGCGCGGTCGCTCGCCCCTGCGCCACCCAGACCCTGGCCTGCCCGGCTGCCGGCCAGTCCCCCACCACCCGGCTGACGATCTCGCGCAGATCGGTCCCGGCGGGTCTGCTGACGGCATCCGCTGGTCCGATCGGTGTGACATCCGCGCCGATGCGGGACAGCCGGAAGGTCCGGACGGCGTCCCGGTCGCGGTCGTGTCCGACCAGGTACCACCGTCCCCGGTCGGTGACCACGCCCCAGGGTTCGACCGTGCGGGTCACATAGGGTTCGCTGCGCGACGGCCGGTGCCGGAACTGGACGGCACGGCCGGAATCGACGGCTGACAGCAAGACGCCCAGAACCTCCTCGGATCCCCGCAGGCCGGGCAGGGCAGCCGTCGAGGTGATCGCGACATCGTCGTCGGCGGCCTCGATGTCCACACCTGCGGCGCGCAGCTTCAGCAGCGCGCTCTGGGTCGCGGTGATGAGCTCCGGCGACTCCCAGAGTTGGGTCGCGACGGCGACGGCGGCCGCCTCGTCGGGGGTCAGTTCCACAGCTGGAAGCGCGTACGACTCGCGGTTGATGCGATATCCCTCGGTGGGATCACTGGGCGACACTCGCCCGGTCTCCAGCGGGATGCCGAGGTCACGAAGTTCGTTCTTGTCGCGCTCGAACATTCGCGAGAACGCTTCGTCGCTGGCGCCGTCGGAGTAGCCGTAGACCGTCTCACGTATCCGGTCTGCAGTGATGAAGGACCGCGTGGACAGCAACGCGATGACAAGGTTCATCAAGCGTTCGACTTTCGAGATCCCCACGGCTTAGAGCTTAAGGCGCGTCGCCGATCGCCCCGGACGGCCGTCCGCGGCGCGCCGCAAATCCCGCCGGCGTGAAGTTATCGTCACCGTCGGGCGCGAGTGTGAAGGTGTCGTCACATCGGGCGCGAGCGGGTGACTCCGGGCGCGAGTGTGAAGGTGTCGTCACCGTCGGGCGCGAGTGTGAAGGTGTCGTCACCCTCGGGCGCGAGTGTGACTTCGGGCGCGAGCGTGAAGGTGTCGTCACCCTCGGGCGCGAGCGTGAAGGTGTCGTCACATCGACGCGATAAGCCGCTTGACTCTCTCGTCCACCGAACGGAACGGGTCCTTGCACAGCACCGTGCGCTGCGCCTGATCGTTGAGTTTGAGGTGCACCCAGTCGACGGTGAAATCGCGTCCCGCCTCCTGGGCGGCGCTGATGAACTCTCCGCGCAATTTGGCGCGGGTGGTCTGCGGCGGGGTGTTGACCGCGGCGTCGATCTCCTCGTCGGTCGTGATGCGCGCCGCGAGTCCCTTACGCTGAAGCAGGTCGAACACGCCACGACCACGCTTGATGTCGTGATAGGCGAGGTCGAGCTGACTGATCTTCGGATCCGAGAGCTCCATGCTGTAGCGGTCCTGATACCGCTGGAACAGCTTGCGCTTGATCACCCAGTCGATCTCGGTGTCGACCTTGGCGAAGTCCTGGCTCTCAACCGCGTCGAGCTGACGCCCCCACAGGTCGACGACCTGCTCGATCTGGGTGTTGGGCTCCCGGGTCTGCAGATATTCGACGGCTCTGGCGTAATACTCGCGCTGGATGTCGAGCGCGCTGGCCTGCCTGCCGCCTGCGAGCCGCACCGGTCGCCGGCCGGTCAGGTCGTGGCTGACTTCGCGGATGGCGCGGATCGGGTTGTCCAGCGAGAAATCCCGGAACGCGACCCCCGCCTCGATCATCTCCAGCACCAGCGATGCCGAACCGACCTTGAGCATGGTGGTCGATTCGCACATGTTGGAGTCACCGACGATGACGTGCAGACGCCGGTACTTCTCGGCGTCGGCGTGGGGTTCGTCGCGGGTGTTGATGATGGGCCGGGACCGGGTGGTCGCGCTCGACACGCCTTCCCAGATGTGTTCGGCGCGCTGGCTCAGGCAGAACGTCGCCGCCTTGGGCGTCTGCAGCACCTTGCCCGCACCGCAGATGAGCTGGCGGGTGACCAGGAACGGCAGCAACACATCGGAGATACGAGAGAACTCGCCGGCGCGCACGATGAGGTAGTTCTCGTGGCAGCCGTAGGAGTTCCCCGCAGAGTCGGTGTTGTTCTTGAACAGATAGATGTCGCCGCCGATCCCCTCGTCGGCCAGGCGTTGTTCGGCGTCGATGAGCAGGTCCTCCAGGACGCGCTCACCGGCCCGATCGTGGGTGACCAGCTGGGTGAGGCTGTCACATTCGGCCGTCGCGTACTCGGGGTGGCTGCCCACGTCGAGATACAGTCGCGCGCCGTTTCGGAGGAAGACGTTGCTGCTGCGGCCCCACGACACCACCCGACGGAACAGATAGCGGGCGACCTCGTCCGGACTCAGCCGGCGATGGCCGTGGAACGTGCAGGTGACACCGAATTCGGTCTCGATGCCCATGATTCGTCGCTGCACCTCATCGAGACTACAAGCTGGCGGCTTCCGTGGCGGCCGGACACTCGAGCCGAGCCCCTGTGGATAACCAGGTCGGGTGTCCCCCGCGGTCTGTCAGCATGAGCCATGGGGGAAATCGCACACGTCGACGTGGACCGTCTGCACGCTCTCGCGGGCCGCTTCGAGAGCATCGCCGGCGACGTCGCCGCGCTGGACCGCGCCGGGGTCGACCCCGGCGCGCTGCCGGGTTCGGCAGTGTCGGCGACGCCGGTGGCCGAACTGATCGGTACTCAGATTCAGGCCGTGGTCGGCGGCCTGACCGGGTGGGCTGCAGCCGCCCGCGCGAGCGCGGAGATGTTCCGGCAGACCGACACCGTCAACGGTGAAAGGTTCCCGCTGCGGTGATCCTGCCGACTGTCGCCGCGGCCCTGCGGTGGCGCCCGGAGGCTCTGCTCGGTACGGCCGCCGGCTGGGAGGAGACCGCCCGGGGGCTCACCGCGCACACCGACAGCACCGTCGACGAGGCCGACGCCAGCAGGGAGTACTGGGACGGGGCGGCGGCCGAGGCGGCGCGCGACCGGGCCCACGTGATTGCCGCCGGCGCCGCCGAGGTGGCCCGCCGCCTCGTGACGGCCGCGGTCGCGGCCCGGGACGGCGCCGCCCAATTGGCCGGCGCCCGCGACGATGTGCTGGCGCAGGTCGAACAGGCCGGGCGGGACGGCTTCGTCGTCGCCGACGATGGCGCGGTGAGCGTCGGCGCCGATCCGTCGGCGCTGTTGGTGCTGCTGGCCGGCGGCCAGGACACCCTCGCCGCTGACATGTTGCAGCTGCGGGCCGCCGCGTTGAGTGACCGCATCGGTGCCGCATTGCGGCGGCTCGGCCATGCCGATGCCGACGCCGCCGCGGACATCGCAGCGGCGTTGGACGCCGGCGCCCCGCTGCGACCCGGGCCGCCCGCGACGGTGCCGGCCGGCGCCTGGCCGGTGCGGGCCGCCGACGTGGTCGACGCGTGGCCGAACATGAGCCAGGACCGCATCGCCGCGCAGATCGCGGCGATGGCTCCGCACCAGCAGGCCCAACTCGTCGCGGACTTCCCTGCGCAGGTGGGCAATACCGACGGGGTGCCGTGGAACATGCGCGCCGCGGCCAATCGGCTCAATATCGCGGCGGCGATCCTGGCCGAGAGCGGCTCCGACGACACCTCGCAGCGTCGGATCGCGTTCTATCGCACTCTGCTCGCCGAGGTCGACGATCCGGCCGGTGGCGGTCGGATCCAGCGCACCATCGTGGCCTTCGACCCCGGTCGGGGCGCACTGGTCGAGCTCAACGGTGACCTCGCGACCGCCCGCAGCGTCGCGGTCCTGGTGCCGGGTGTCAACACCACCATGGAGGGCTCGGCCGCCAACACCGCGACCGCGCGGCGGTTCGTCTCGGCAACCGGCGGGGACGTCGCGATGATCACCTATCTGGGCGGACCGTTCCCTCAGGTGCACAACCCCGCCGATGTGCTGTTCGACGCGACGGCTCCCCGCTTCGCTCTCGATATGGCGCCGCGGCTGGTGGCGTTCAGCGAAGACGTCGACCGTCAGGTGCCCGACGGGGTGCTGGTGACCGTGCTGGGCCATTCCTACGGCGGTTCGATCGTCGGGACCGCCGAAACGCTCGGGCTGACGTCGGACCGCACGGTGTTTCTGGCAGCGGCGGGCGCGGGCGTGGGCGTCGACGACCCCGGCGACTGGCACAATCGCAACACCGCCGTGCAGCGCTACTCGATGACTGCGCCGGGCGACTTCATCGAGCTCGTGCAGGGCATACCCGGTGGACCTCACGGCGCCGACCCTGACCACATGCCCGGCGTAATCCGTTTGGGCACAGGTAATTACGACGACGGGCGCCCGGTAGTCGGCTGGGAGGCCCACAGCGGAATGCTCAATCGACCCTCGGATGCGTGGCGGACGATCCTGGCGATCATCACAGGGGATCGTCAAACGGTGCGTCGCGCCGTCGTCGACGCGTCACAATGAGGCCATGGTTTCACGGGCCTCCCGCAGCGCGCCCGTCGACGGGTTTCGGCTGACCTACGACCGATTCGGCACGCCCGGCGCTGCGCCCGCAGTGCTGCTGCACGGCTGGCCCGGTTCGCGCCACGACTACCGCCGGATGGTCCCACTGCTCGCCGAGCATCTCGACCTCATCGTCCCTGACCTGCGGGGCTTCGGCGGCTCGGACAAACACGACGTGTCGGTCAGCCACTTCTACAGCGCTTCGGCGCAGGCGGCCAGCATCATCGGGCTGGTCAAGGAACTCGAACTGGGTCCGGTGCTGGTGGCCGGTTACGACGTGGGAAGCCGGGTGGCGCAGAGCGTGGCGCGGATGCACGCCGAGCTGGTCCGTGCGTTGGTGCTCTCGCCGCCACTGCCGGGCGCGGGTGACCGGGTGCTGACCGCGCAGGCTCAGGGCGAGTTCTGGTACCAGGCATTCCATCAACTCCCGCTGGCCGCCCATCTGGTCGACGGCGACCCCGATGCCGTCCGCGAGTACCTGCGGCATTTCTGGAATCATTGGTCAGGACCTGACTTTCAGGTCGGTGAGGACGATCTGGAAGCATTGGTGTCCGATTACGGCCTTCCCGGCGCGTTTTCGGCTTCGATTGCCTGGTATCGGGCCGGAGCCGGGACCGTGGCCCAGTCGTTGAGCGAGCTGCCGCCCGAGCGGGCGATCAAGATCCACGCACCCACCGAGGTGTTGTGGCCGCGCCAGGATCCGCTGTTCCCACCTGGGTGGGCAGACCGGCTTGAGCACTATTTCACCGATTTCCGCCTGCATTTCGCCGACCGAGCGGGACATTTCACTCCGCTGGAGTGTCCTGAGCAGTTCGCCCGGCTGGTTCTCGGTCGCGCACTGTCCACCCCAGTCGGTGACTGATCTGGTCGGCCGCTGCGACGGTCTGTTTGGCCACTTCGTCGAAGCGATCTGCCGCGAGTCGGTACGACGGACCCGAAACGCTGAGCGCCGCAACGACTTGCGAATGCGCATCGTAAACCGGTGCGGCTATTGCGTTCAGCCCGACCTCGAGTTCCTCACAGACACTGGCCCATCCTCGTTGCCGCACTGCGGCCAACTGGGTGCGCAGTTCATCCACGTCGCCGACGGTGGCGTCGGTGAACGCCGTCAGCGGAGGCCGCAACCGCGAGCGGAGCTCGGCGGGATCCAGACCCGCGAGCAAAACCTTTCCGCTGGATGTGGCATACGCGGGGCAGCTCTGCCCCACCCAGGTCCGCAACGTGATCTCGGCGGGGCCGATGGCCTCGACGATGTTGACGATGCGATCCTGGTCGAGCACCGCGAGATTGGCGGTCTCCCCGACCTCCACACTGAGCGCGTCGCAGGCTTCCTGACCGACCTTCACCAGATCGATCTGCCCCCCGGCGGCGTGCGCCAGGCGTGCTATCGCGAAACCCAGTCGGTATTTACCGCGATCGGAGACCTGTTCGACGTATCCGCGTGACTCAAGCACTGCGACCAGCCGCGACACCGTTGATTTGTGCACACCCAGCGCGACGGCGATTTCGGTGACCCCGGCCTGCCCGAGGTCGGCGACGATCTCCAGCACCCGCAACGCCCGATCGACAGATTGCACGGCAGCCCGCGGATCTTTCGCTGTGTGATCGTCGCGCCCGCCCATCGGTCAGTCAGCCTATACGCCCGGCGCTGCCGACCCGGCACCGCACCGCGGTGATGCCGCGGGATCTTCGCTCACGGTGTGCAGCGCCTGTCCTCGCCCGGCCGGCCTAAACTCTGAACCAGCCCGCGGCGGCGGGGGCGGTGTTGTGCCAGATGTGTTTGATCTCCTGGTATTCCGTGAGACCCGTGGGCCCCAGTTCGCGTCCGTTGCCGGAGCTGCCGAATCCACCCCACTCCGCGGCCACGGTGTAGTAACCGAAATCGTTGAGCCACACCGTGCCGTGCCGGAGCGCCCGCACCACCCGTTCGCCTCGCGCCGCATCGGAGGTACGCACCCCGGCGGCCAGACCGTAGGCCGTGTCGTTGCCGAGCCCGATCGCCTCGGCTTCGGCGGTGAATCGCTCGACGGTCAGGATCGGGCCGAAGGTCTCCTCCTGCACGATTCGCATCGACCGCTCACACCGATCGAAGATCGTCGGAAGATAGAAGTATCCCGCCGCCGGCCGCTCCGGCCGGCGGCCACCACAAATCAGCTGCGCGCCTTCGGAAATGCCCAGCTGCACATACGCCTCGACCTTCGCGCGGTGCGCTCCGGACACCAGCGGCCCGGTTTCGCTGGCCGGATCCAGACCGTCGCCGAGGGTGATCTTCGCGGCGCGGGCGGCCAGGTCGGCGACGAAGTCGGCGGCGATGGGCTCCTCGACGATCAGCCGGGTCCCGGCTGAACAGACCTGACCGGAGTGCAGGAACACCCCGGTCAGGACATGGTCCACCGCGGCCTCCCAGTCCGAGTCGGCCACATCGGCGAACACGATGTGCGGGTTCTTTCCGCCCAGTTCGAGCGCAACTTTGGTCACGTGGGCGGCCGCGGCGCCGGCAATCGCGCGCCCGGTGGCCAGCCCACCGGTGAACGATATGAAGTCGACGGCCGGGTTGTCGGTCAGGGCGGGGCCCACAGAGGCGCCGCCACCCTGCACCAGGTTCATCACACCCGGTGGAACCCCGGCCTCGACCAGCAACCGGACGAAGGCGATCGTGGTCAGCGGGGTCACCTCGCTGGGTTTGGCGACCATCGTGCAACCCGCGGCCAGCGCCGGGGCCACTTTCCAGGACATCTGCAGCAACGGGTAGTTCCATGGGGTGATCAGTACGCACACTCCGATTGCCTCGTGCACCACTCGGCTGATCACCGCAGCATCGCCGACGTCGATCACCCGGTCTGCCTGGGCGGCCGCCAGATGGGCGTAGTAGCGGAAGACCGCCGTGACGTCGTCGATGTCGATCCGGCTCTCGGCCAGCGTCTTGCCGGTGTCGACGGTCTCCAGCCTCGCCAACTCTTCTTTGTCGCGTTGCAGCAGCTCGGCGACCCGCTCGAGGAGCGCAGCGCGTTCGGTCACCGCGGTGGCACGCCAGGAACCATCGTCGAAGGCCGCCCTGGCAGCGGCGACGGCAGCGCGCGCGTCATCGGGAGTGGCTTCGTCGACCACGGCAGCGGTCTCGCCGTTGGCCGGGTTGACGATCTCACGGGTGCCGCCGTCGGAGGCATGACGCCAGTCGCCGTTGATGTAGAGATCGGGTTCGCCGTTCACGACCGTCCGGCCCCCTCGCGTCGTCTACGCCGTATCCGCCAGGCGGGACACTACCCACGAATGGAACTCCGCGATGTGGTGTTCGGCAGGAACGAGTACCCCGCCACCGCGATAGGCACGCGAGGACATCGCGGGCTGGGTCCGTTCGCAGGCCTCGAAATCCTGCAGGTTCACCCGGTGGAACAGTTCGGCCGAGCGTGCCAGGTCCGGTGCGGAACCGACTACGTCACCGGCGTAGAGCCAATCGCATTCCACCACTGTGCGATCCGGTGCCAGCGGGTACATGCGGTGGAAGATGACGTGGTCGGGCACCAGGTTGATGAACACCGTCGGTTTGACCGTGATCGCGTAATAGCGGCGATCCTGTTCGTCGGTGATGCCGGGGAGGCGGTCGAAACCGGCGCCGCCGCCGATGGTGAATCCCGCTACCTCGTCGCCGAACCGGGCGCCGGCACCGATGTTGGCCTGAGCTGCGACGCCACGGGCGAACTCGGGGATGACGCCGACGAGTTCGGGGTGGATCGAACTGCAGTGGTAGCACTCCATGAAGTTCTCGACGATCAGCTTCCAGTTGGCGTTGACGTCGTAGACCACACGGTGGCCCACGTCGAGGCCGCCGATACCGTAACGATTGACGGCATCGGGGTCACCCAGCGTTCGCGTCGCCTCGGCGACCACGCCTTCGAATGGGGGTGGAGTATCTGCCAGACACACCCAGGCGTAGCCGAGCCATTCGGTCAGCGCCACCGGAATCAGTCCGAACCGGTAGCGGTCGATGGGTGCGCCGGCGTCGTCGGTGAGCGCGGCGATGTTGGGCGCGGCCACCAGCTTGCCGTCCAGCGCATAGGTCCACCAGTGGTAGGGGCAGCGCAGCGTACGTGTGATCTCACCCTCGGGTTCGGTGCACAACTGGGCTCCGCGGTGTCGACAGACGTTGAGGAACGCCCGCAACAGCCCGTCGCGTCCCCGGACCAACAGCACGCTCTCCCGGCCCACCTGGACCTTCTTGAATCTACCCGGTGTCGCGAGGTCGGAGGACCGCGCGGCGCAGAACCAGGTGGCCTCGAAGATCCGTTCCTGTTCGGCCGCGAACACTTCGGCGCTGGTGTAGTAATGGCCGCCCAGAGTGGCCAGCAATGCCGGCGCCGAGGGCCGTTCGAGTGCGGGCGGGAACGCGGGCGGAAGATTTCCGGTCATGCGGGCACCAATCTGCGGGGGTCGAACAGCGAGATCGGGTGCGCCGTCGCACCGGAGGTGGCAAGGTCGGCGAGGATCTCCCCCACCACGGGCACGAACTTGAATCCGTGTCCCGAAAAGCCGCATGCCACCGTCACATTCATGCTCTCGGGGTGGCGTGCGATCACGAAGTGCTGGTCGGGGGTGTTGGAGTACATGCAGGTAGCCGAGCGCAGGCAAGGTCCGTCGAGGGCAGGCAGCAGCTCGCTCACCCGTTGCCGCATCTCACCGATTTCGTGGTCGTGCACGGTGCGGTCGAGGGTTTCCGGCGTGCATTCCACCCCCTTGCGGAAGAACGCGACCTTGACACCTCCGCCGGGGCCGTCGATGGCGGGAAAACCGTAGATCTGCATGCCCGAGGCGTTCTCGTCGATGAAGATCGGCTGGTCGACGAACGGCGCGGTGCCACCGAGCGGATCGAGCCAGTACAGCACCTGCCGTTCGACAGTGATCGGGATACCGAATTCGGCGAGCAGTTGCGGGGCCCAGGCACCCGGGCAGATCACCAACTGTCCCGCGCGGTGGACTCCGTCGGCGGTGCGCACGGTCACGCCGCCCGCGGTTTCCGTCCAGTCGAGCACTTCCGTCCCGAACCGCAAGGTGGCGCCGGCCTTCTCGGCAAGATCGAGATGAGCCTGCACGGTCAACTCCGGACGGGCGAAGCCGGCCTTGGCCTCGAACAGCGCGATGTCACCCGGCTGCGGACTGAAGTTCGGGAACCGCGATCGGATCTCATGCTCGTCGAGCACGTCGTGCGGAAGGTCCCACTGTCGGCTGGCCCGCAGGCTGCCCGCGACGGTGAGACAGTCCGGTGGTCCGAGGAACAGACCGCCGGTCATGCGGTACACGTCACGGCCGCTGTCTCGGGCCAGTTGATCCCACAGCTGGTAAGCCCGCAACAGCAGCGGGACATAGGCCGGGTCTTCGAAGTAGGACTGGCGGATGATCCGGGACCCGCCGTGACTCGATCCCCGGTCGTGCGCCGGGGTGAACTTCTCCAGTCCGAGCACCCGCTGTCCGCGTGCTGCGAGGTGGTAGGCCGCGGCGCTGCCCATACCGCCGAGACCGATCACGATGACGTCGTAGGCCATGGCTACCTCTTGATCCGGGCCATCTCGGGGTCCACGACCGGTTCGGCGTGCACCGTCGCGCAGTGCGTGATACCCCGGTAGGCGACGGTGACTCGGTCGCCCACCTGGATCTCGGCGGGCAGCCACGCATAGGCGATGGTGCGGCCGATGGTCGCCGAGTATCCGGCGCTGGTCACATGACCTACCGGGGCGCCACGGACCGACACCGGCTCCTTCCCCAGCACGGCCGCGTCGGGATCGTCGAACACGATGCTGCGCAGCAGAATGTTCGGAACGGCCGCGTGCTGCAGGGCCGTCCTGCCCACGAATGCGACGGGCTTGTCCATCCGCACCGCGAAATCCAGTCCGGCTGCGGCGGGTAGGTGTTCGGTGGTCATGTCGGCACCCCAGCTGCGATAGCCCTTCTCGATGCGCAAACTGTTGAAGGCGATACGCCCGGCCGCGATGATGTGATGCGAGCTACCGGCATCGGCGACCAGATCCCACAGCGCGGCCCCGTATTCGGCGCTGGTGTAAATCTCCCATCCGAGTTCGCCGACGTAGGAGACTCGCATCAGGGTGACCGGAATGGCTCCCAGGTAGGTGTCGAGGGCGCGGAAGTATCCCATCCCGCGATGCGACAGGTCGTCGGGACACAGCGGCGCGACCACCTTTCGCGCCGATGGCCCCCAGACTCCGAGACAACATGTCCCGCCGGTGATGTCGCGGACCGTCACGTCGGCGGGTCGGTGTCGAACCAACCAGTCGAAATCCAGTGGTGAATTCGCCCCGACCTGGAAGACCTCCGGCTTGAGTCGGGCGACGGTGAGATCGCTTCGAATTCCGCCGGTTTGGTCGAGAAGCAGGGTGTAGGTGATCGAACCCACCGTCTTGTCGATGTTGTTGGTGGTCATGCGCTGCAAGAACGTCGCGGCACCGGGCCCGGACACCTCGTACCGGGTCAACGGGGTCATGTCGTACATGGCGACGTGCTCGCGGGTCCAGTGCGCTTCGGCGATCGAAATGGGTGACCAGAACTTCGCCGCCCATTCGTCGCGCTGTGGGACCTTCAAGCCTGCGGCGAAAAGTTGTTGTGCCAGCGCGGCGTTGGATCCGAACCAGGCGGGGCGCTCCCAACCGCCGCCCTCGTAGAAGTATGCATCCAGTGCTGTGTGCCGGGCGTGAAAAGGACTGGTTCGCAGTCCCCGCAGCGCGGTGCGGTACTGATGCGGATGGATGATGTCGTAGACCTCGACGAACGCCTGCGAGCTGGTTTGCTGGACGAACTTCGGGCTGCGCGCGACCGCCTCGAAGCGGTACAGATCGCATTCGTGGGTATCGGTCGAGGAGGTGCCGTCGATGATCCACTCGGCGGTGGCCTTCGCCACGCCCGCCGAGTGGGTGACCCACACCGCTTCGGCCACCCAGAATCCGGCCAGTTCACGGTGCTCGCCGATGAGGGGAAAACCGTCGGGAGTGAACGAGAAGATGCCGTTGAAGGCTTCCTCGACCTTCGAATCTCGCAGTGCGGGAAGAAGTTCGCCTGCGGCGGCCCATGCCGGGGCGAAGTCCTCGTCGGTGAACGGCAGCATCGACGGCATCGGTTCCCCAGCGGTGTCTGCCATCAGCGTGGAGATGTCGACCGGCATCGGGCGATGACTGTAGGAGCCGATGCCGAGGCGGTCTCCATGCTCACGGAAGTAGAGGTCTTGATCCTGGTGGCGCAGGATGGGCAGTCCCGCTTCGGCGAGTTCAGTGTTGCGCCCGACCAGTTCGGCGATCTGACCGGTACGCGCGTATTGGTGCGCCATCGGGACGAGCGGCAGCACGAGTCCGACCTGTCGAGCGAACTCCGCACCCCAGAACCCTGCGGCACAGACCACCACGTCGGCGGGAAGTACACCGTCGGCGGTACGGACACCGGTGACCCGCCGTCCGTCGTCGACGACACCGAGCACCTCGGTGTGGGGCCGCATTACCGCGCCCCGGGTTTCGGCCCGGCGGGCCTGTGCTTCGGCGGCCCGCAGTGCCTTGGCCAGCCCGTCGTCCGGCGTGTGGAAACCGCCCAGGATGCGCCCGCGATCGACCAACGGGTGCAGTCGTATGCATTCGGCCGGACTCAGCAGCCGTCCCTCGACACCCCAGGACTGCGCCCAGCCCGCCTTGCGGTGCAGGTCGGCCCACCGCTGAGGGGTGGTGGCCACTTCAAGCCCGCCGACCGGATTGAAGGCCCAGCCGCCGGGGTGGGTCAGCGCGCCGAACTTGCCCACCGTGTATCGGGCGAAAGCAGTCATCGTCTTCGACGGGTTGGTCTGGAAGACCAGACCCGGTGCGTGGGAGGTGGAACCGCCGGTGGTGAACAGCGGCCCGCGGTCGACCACGGTGACGTCGGTCCAGCCCCGCGAAGTCAGCTCGTCGGCGAGCGACGTCCCCACGATGCCGGCTCCGATCACGACGACTTTCGGCATACCCGGACCGCCCCCCGACACAGTGCTGCTGATGACTAAGTGTTGCCTATTGCGCAACGTGATGCGTTATACGCAACAAATCATCCACCCTGTGCCGGGGCCGCGCAAGGTGAACACACCTTCGGAATTGCTGTGAATGCGGGCGCAGTCGACGCGCAGGTCACCGCACGCTCACACCGTGGCACGAGACGGCAGAACCGGGCCCGGCACCGAACCGGCCCCAGGGGGCATCACCCAGATCAGGCGCCGGGTTCGGGCGCCTCGGCCGTCTTCTCGTCGCTGCCCGATTCCGACTGGGGCAGCATCGCCTCCAGTGCGGGACCGGTGATACGGCGGAATGCGCGCCGCGGGCGGTTCACGTCGAGGATCGCCACCTCCAGCGTGGCCGGCCCGAGGGTGCGGGGTTCAGCTCCGTTACCAGCGGCACCCAGTGCCTTCACCGCGACCGACACGGCGTCGGCCAGGCTCGCGTTCTCGGTGTAGGACTCGTTGAGCGCGGCCGAGATGGGCTCGGTGGTCCCGCCCATCACCACGAAATGCGGTTCGTCGGCGATGGAGCCGTCATAGGTGATGCGGTACAGCTCAGGGGCTTTGGTCTCGCCGTAGTGCGCGACCTCGGCCACACAGAGCTCCACCTCGTAGGGCTTGGCCTGCTCGGTGAAAATGGTGCCGAGGGTCTGGGCGTACACATTGGCCAACTGGCGGCCGGTCACATCGCGGCGCGAGTAGGCATAGCCTTGAGTGTCGGCGAATCGGATCCCGCCGCTGCGGAGGTTGTTGAACTCGTTGAAGCGGCCTACCGCGGCGAACCCGACCCGGTCGTAGAGTTCGCTGACCTTCTGCAAGGACCGCGACGGGTTTTCGGCGACGAACAGCACTCCGTCGGCATAGGCCAACGCGATCACGCTACGCCCGCGGGCGATGCCCTTGCGCGCGAGCTCCGACCGCTCGCGCATCGCCTGTTCGGGCGAGATGAAATACGGGAAGCTCACAGCTCGTCACCTCGTGTCGGCCGGGCGTCGGGGCCGAAGGTATCTGTCCGCGAACGGTTCTCGATGATCTCGCGGCACACCGCGGCCATCCTCTCCTCCGGCACCTCGTGAGCGCCGTCGGCACCGATGATCACCGCGGTCGGATAGATGCCGCGCACCAGGTCCGGACCGCCGGTCGCCGAATCGTCATCGGCGGCGTCATAGAGCGACTCGACGGCCACCCGCAGCGCGGACTCGGCGTCGGCGACCTGTGCGTACAACTTCTTCATCGACGATTTCGCGAAAATCGATCCAGAGCCGACCGACTGGTAGCCCTCCTCCTCGAAGTTCCAGCCGCCCGCGGCGTCGAAGGACACGATGCGTCCTGCGCCCTCGGGGTTCGGATCGTCGAGGTCGTAGCCGGCCAGCAGCGGCAGCGCCACAAAGCCCTGCAGCGCGGCACCGAGATTGCCGCGCACCATGGTCGCCAGCCTGTTCACCTTGCCGGGGAACGTCAGGGCCACACCTTCGAGCTTCTCGTAGTGCTCGAGTTCGACGGCGTAGAGCCGGGCGAACTCCACCGCGATCGCCGCGGTGCCGGCGATGCCGGTCACCGTGTAGTCGTCGGTGATGTAGACCTTCTGGACATCCCTGCTGGCGATCATGTGACCCTGGGTAGCGCGACGGTCGCCGGCCATCACCACCCCACCCGGGTACTTCAGCGCCACAATCGTCGTCCCATGCGGTACCGCATCAGAGGGGATGGGACCGCCACCCGGCAGCAGCTGCGGGGCCTGCTGACGCAGGAAGTCCGAGAACGACGACAGGTTCACGCCACCGTGGGACAGTCCGCGCGGCATGGCAGAGAAATCACGGAACGCGCCGGGTTGAGGGGTCGGAAACGCCGAGTTATCGCGGTCCGGCCAGGTCACTGTCCACCCTTCTGTACGTACGCACGCACGAAGTCTTCGGCGTTCTCCTCCAGGACGTCGTCGATCTCGTCCAGCAGGTCGTCGGTCTCGTCGGTCAGTTTCTCGCGGCGCTCCTGCCCGGCGGCAGTGCTGCCGGTGAGGTCGTCGTCTTCGCCGCCTCCGCCGCCACGCTTGGTCTGCTCCTGAGCCATCGCTGCCTCCTGCGTAAGTTCTCCCACCCAGTGCGGGCACCCGACCTGCTGCCCGTCGGTCTCTCCACAGTACCGGTCGGCTGCCGGAATGCCGGGCATAGCCCTCTCAGGTCGTCAGCTGTTCGACCAGTTCCACGGCACTGTCCACCGAGTCCAGCAGGGCGCCGACATGTGCCTTGCTACCGCGCAACGGTTCGAGGGTGGGGATGCGCACCAGCGAGTCGCCACCGAGATCGAAGATCACCGAATCCCAGCTCGCGGCGGCGATGTCCGCGCCGAAACGCCGCAGACATTCGCCACGGAAGTAGGCGCGGGTGTCGGTCGGCGGATTGTCGACGGCATCGAGCACCTGTTGCTCGGTGACCAGGCGCTGCATCGACCCCCGGGCAACCAGCCTGTTGTACAGACCTTTGTCCAACCGCACATCGGAGTACTGAAGGTCGACCAGGTGCAGCCGCGGCGCATTCCATCCGAGGTTCTCGCGATTGCGGAAACCCTCAAGCAGACGCAGCTTGGCCGGCCAGTCCAACAGATCGGCACACTCCATCGGGTCACGCTCGAGCAGGTCGAGCACGTGCGCCCAGGTTTCGAGCACATGGGTGGCACGCGGATCGGGATCGCGGCTGTCGACCAACTTGGCGACCCGGTCGAGGTAGATCCGTTGCAGCGCCAGACCGGTGAGCTCCCGGCCGTCGGCCAGTGCGACGGTGGCGCGCAGCGACGGATCCCGGGAGAGCACGTGCACGGCGTGGACCGGCCGCGCCAGCGCGAGATCGGACAGGTCCGCTCCGATCTGAGGACCCTCCTCGATCAGGTCGAGCACCAGCGAGGTGGTTCCCAGCTTCAGGTAGGTCGAGGTCTCCGCGAGGTTGGCATCGCCGATGATGACGTGCAGCCTGCGGTACTTGTCGGCGTCGGCGTGGGGTTCATCGCGGGTGTTGATGATGCCCCGTTTGAGGGTGGTTTCCAGGCCGACCTCGACCTCGATGTAGTCGGCGCGTTGCGACAGCTGGAACCCGGGTTCGTCGCCGGACGGGCCGATGCCGACCCGGCCCGATCCGGTGACCACCTGCCGGGACACCAGGAACGGTGTCAACCCGGCGATCACCGCCGAGAACGGGGTCTGTCGGCTCATCAGGTAGTTCTCGTGCGACCCGTAGGACGCGCCCTTGCCGTCCACATTGTTCTTGTACAGCTGCAGCTTCGCCGCGCCGGGCACGCTGGCGACGTGGCGGGCGGCCGCCTCCATGACCCGCTCGCCGGCTTTGTCCCAGATCACCGCGTCCATCGGATCGGTGCACTCCGGCGCCGAATATTCCGGGTGGGCGTGGTCGACATAGAGCCGGGCACCGTTGGTCAGGATCATGTTGGCCGCGCCGACCTCATCGGCGTCGACGACCGGCGGCGGCCCCGACGTCCGGCTCAAGTCGAATCCGCGGGCGTCCCGCAGCGGGGACTCCACCTCGTAATCCCACCGGGTGCGCTTGGCGCGCTGGATCCCGGCGGCCGCCGCGTACGCGAGCACCGCTTGGGTTGACGTCAGGATCGGATTCGCGCTCGGATCGGACGGCGACGAAATGCCGTACTCGACCTCCGTTCCGATGATCCGTTGCATACCGACCAGCGTAGAGGTCGACGATCGGGGCAAGCCCACTGCCTGTGGCGATCGGCCGCGCCACATCCGGGTCCGTGGTGAGATTTATCCTCGATGCCTTCTGATACCGAGCAGCGACGAGCCGCCGAACGGTGGTTCCTCCAGCACGGCCTGCCCGCGGTGCTGCGGCCCGGTGTGCTGGCGCGGCGGGTGTGGACGCGCTCGGCCCCGGCACTGGCCGGGCTGGCCGTGCTGATGACGTACTCGATCATCATCGTCGGGGTGACCGGTGAGCACACCATCGACATCGACGGCGTTCCGACCCGGACCGAGTGGTTCATCCTCGGCGTCGTGGTGCTGGTGCTGCCGACGGCGGGAACGGTGGGATGGCTGGTGTCGCGGACCGATGATCAGCGGTTGCGCGGCGTCGTGTCGGCCGCATCGCTGGCCATCGCCACGCTCGGGGGGATCTTCGGCGGACCGAGCGCCCGGGTCTTCGTCGACGTCGTCACCGAGATCGTGTTGGTCGTGCTGATCTTCGTCGGCACCGCAACGGGAGTCGGCGCCATCCTCGGCTGGGCGGTCCGGATGATGCTGGCCAATCTGGCGTCGGTGGGCAACCTGCTGCTGGGTGCGCTCCCGGTGATGCTGCTGACGGTGCTGGTGTTCTTCAACGGTCCGGTGTGGACCATGGCATCCACGATCAGCCGACCCCGGCTGTGGGCCGGCCTGCTCTTCCTGATGTTCATCGCGGTCACCTTCATGGTGTCGAACACCCTCGCCCGGGTTCGGCCCATCCTGGCACCGGACGCCAAACGGCCCGAGGATGCCGCACAGTTGACCGGCACACCGTTCGAAGCCATGCCGGACCGACCGCGCCGGGTGGCTCTGTCGAAGCCAGAACGGCTCAACGTGGTGTTCGTGCTCGCGATGTCGCAGATCGTCCAGGTGCTGATGGTTTCCATCGTCACCGGCTTGCTGTTCTTCGTCCTGGGGCTGATCCTGATCAGCCCGGAACTGCTGGCGGCGTTGACCAGGAACGGGTCTCCCGACGGTCAGTTGCTCGGCATGACCCTGCCTGTCCCCCAGGCCTTGATTCAGATCACCATGTTCCTGATCGCGTTGACGTTCATGTACCTGGCCGCGCGGACCGTGGCCGACAAAGAGTATCGGGCTCAGTTCCTCGACCCGCTGATCGAGGACCTGCGGTTGACGCTGGTGGCCCGCGACCGGTACCGCACCGTGACCGCCGATCGCCCACGGAGAAAATTCACGCCTGCTCCCGGGTGAGATGGTGCCGCGTCAGTAGCGTGGTGGCATGCAACTGACCCGGTTCACCGATCTGGGACTGCGGACCATGATGTTGCTCAGCGCCGGCGAATTCGACGATCATCGCGTCACCACCCGCCAGATTGCGGCCGGCGCGGGAGCATCCGAGAACCACATCGCCAAAGCGGTGTCCCGGCTCGTCGAGCTCGGCCTGGTGCAGGCTCGCCGCGGCCGGGTCGGCGGGCTGTCGCTGACCGAGGCAGGACGGACCGCCTCGGTCGGCCGGCTGGTGCGGCAGCTGGAAGGCGACCGGGAGGTCATCACCTGCGAGGGCGATTCGCCGTGCCCGTTGCTGGCCGGCTGTCGGCTGCGCCGGGCTCTGCACACCGCCAAGGAGGCCTTCTACGCCGAACTCGACCGTTATACGGTGACCGACCTCGCCCGCAGTCCGGCGCTCACGCTGATTCCGTTGGCGCCGCCGGCGCCCACGGCGCGCTGACCCGATCGAGGCCCGTCGATCGAGCACAATGTGCCCGTGTCCGACATGCGGCGGGTTCACGACTGGTTCCTGCACCGCGGATTGCCGCTGGTGCTGACCCGGCGGGTCCGTGCGCGCAAGCTGGTGGCACGCTCGGCGCCGATGGTGAGCGCGGTCGGTGCCCTCACCGCGGTCACCATGCTGCTCGCCGACGTGACGGGAGACGCCCCTGATTACGGCTATGCGGCGCGACTGGCCGCGATCGCCGCGGTGCTGGTGGCTGCACCGATCGCGCTGGAGCTCCTACACCGGCTCGGCACCCGGGTCGGAGAAGCGCTGCGCCGGTGGGCCGCCGTCCTGGTGATGGCGATCTTCGTCATCGTCATGCCTCTGACGGTCAGTGGCTGGTCCGCCGCAGCGGCCGCGGAGGCACCGGTGTTCATTCTGATCTCGCTGACGGCGATCTGGATGACCTATCTGGGATTCGGGTCCATCGCCTTGTGGGCGTTCCGGTTCGCCTGGACGCAGTTGGGGGCGTTGGGCACCCTGATGAGCCGTGCGCTCCCACTGCTGATGCTGACCGTCGTCGTGTACTTCACCGGCGAGCTGTGGCAGCTGGCGGCCCGCATGTCCCGCGAAAGGCTCTGGCAGACAATCGGTTTCCTCAGCCTGGTGGCGTTGGTGTTCATGGTTGCGACAATCCGCGACGAGGTCAGCGCACTGCGACGAGACCGCTCGGCACAGCAGGATCCGTCGACGATGCTCGCCGGCACACCGCTGGAGAACCTGGCCGGTCCCGCCGAACGCACCTCCCTGTCGACCGCCGAACAGGTCAACGTGGTGGCGGTGATGGTGGTCGCGCAGGCGATCCAGGTGGTGTTGTTCACCGCCGGACTGTTCGCGTTTTTCCTGGCGCTGGGCGTCATCGCGATACCCGACGATGTGACGGTGCTCTGGTCGGCAGAGAAGGGCTGCACGGCGGGCCAACCTCCTTGCGCGGGAACATGGTTCGGCGTGAACGTCCCGGTGCCGCAGACCGTGGTGCACACCTCCCTGTTCGTGGCGGTGCTGTCCGGTCTCTATTTCACGGTCAGCACCAGCGTCGACCCGCTGTACCGGCAGCGGTTCTTCGAACCGTTGATCGCCGACGTCGCGGTCAGCCTCGCCGGCCGCGACGCCTACCTCCACGCGGAGCACACCCGCGCCTGACCGGACCCGGGGTTCACCCAAACAATGCGCGCCGGCGTGCCCAAGGGCTAGGTTCGTGCCGTGGCCAACATCTTCGGCAAACGCTACGGCGAGGTGCTTCTTGTGCACGTCACCGATTCCGGTCCGCAGGCGACCGTGTACAACACGTTTCCACTCAACGATTGCCCCGCCGAGTTGTGGTCGGGGCTCGATGCGCAGGCGATCGCCGCCGAACACCGGGCCGCCGCCGCCGTACTGAACGGTCCCCGGTACTGGCTGATGAGCGCCATCGAGAAGGAGGGCGCGACCCAGACCGAGCGGGAGACGTTCGGCGGCCTGGAAATGCTGCGGCAGGCCACCGTCGCGCTCTCGTCGATGAACCCGGCGCCCTACTCCGTCAACGAGGTCGATCGGCGCGCGGTCTTCGTCTTCGATCCGGTGAACCCGATCTTCGAGTTGGTCGACGACCAGGGGCGCCGATGGGTGATGCAGACCTACAGTCAGATGGTCGATCCCACCTTGGCCCTCGACGACCTTCCCGACCTGGAGGCACGGCTGCGTCTGCCGCCCGGTTGGGCCTATCGCACACGCAGGCTCGACGAGCCGTTGACCATCGACACGTCGCAGCGCAAAGCCAGTGTGCTGCAAGACGATCTGGCCAACAGTTATTCGCTGGTGAACTGAGCCCGCCTCGTGTTCAGACCGTCACACGCCGACAGCTGCGCCGAGCATCCCCGGTGACGGGGTCGAAAAAGTAGCGATGTGCCGGTGGCAACCGAAGGCCTATTCGCGTGCCGCTGTCCAGCGCGAGCCCGGGCTGGGAATGGGCGACGACCCGTGTCTCACCCACGAGGGCAGTGACCAGGCAGTGGCTTCCGAGCGGTTCCACGAAATCGACACGGGCGCGAAGCGCATCGTTTTCAGTGACCGAGCACAGCTGTAGGTGTTCCGGCCGCGCCCCGACGATCACCGGGCCGTCGGGTTCGGACACGGCCGCCACCGCGCCACCATCGACGGTGAGCACACCGTCGCGGACGTCGGCGGGAATCAGATTCATCGGCGGGCTCCCCATGAACGCGGCAACGAAGGTGTTGGCGGGGCGGTTGTAGATGTCGTCGGTGGTTCCGATCTGTTGCACCTTGCCCTCCGACATGACACACAACCGGTCACCCAGCGTCATCGCCTCGACCTGGTCGTGGGTGACGTAGATCGAGGTGACCGGCAGCTCGCGGTGCAGCCGCTTGAGGTCACCACGGACCTGGTTTCGCAGCTTCGCGTCCAGGTTGGACAGCGGTTCGTCCAACAGGAATGCCTGCGGTTGACGCACCAGGGCTCGACCCATGGCGACCCGTTGCCGCTGTCCGCCGGAGAGCTGGCCCGGCTTGCGGTCGAGCAGGGCACTGATCTGCAGCAACTCCGCGGTGGCGTGCACCCGCCGATCGACCTCCTTGCGTGGGGTCCGGCGCTGACGAAGACCGTAGGCGAGGTTCCGGTACACCGACATGTGCGGGTAAAGCGCATAGTTCTGGAACACCATCGCGATGTCACGTTGACCGGGCGACAGGGCGTTGACGACCGCGCCGCCGATCCGGATCTCGCCCGAGGACGGCTTGTCCAGGCCGGCCAACAAGCGCAGCGCGGTGCTCTTCCCGCATCCGCTGGGCCCGACGAGGATGAGGAACTCCCCATCAGCCACGGTCAAATTGAGATTCTCCAATGCGACCACGTCGTCGGCATAGCGTCGCGTGATGTCACGGAATTCGACCTCAGCCAATTTGACCCCCCTCAACCCTTGATTCCGGCACTGGCCACCGATTGGACGAAGTACCTCTGGGCACCGATGAACACCAGCAGCATGGGCAGCAGGCTCATCACGTTGGCCGCCATCAACAGCGGCCAATTGACACGATGCGCACCTTGGAAATAGCTCAGCCCCAACGGAACGGTCATCTGGTCCTGCGAGGTGATCACGATCAGCGGCCACAAAAAGTCGTTCCAGGAGGTGAGTACGGTCAGTGCGGCCAGCGTCGACAGTGCGGGCAGCGACAACGGCAGAACCATCTTCACCAGAACGCCCAAGCGTGAGGTGCCGTCGACCCGTGCAGCCTCCTCAAGCTCCACAGGAACGGTCATGAAGAACTGCCGGAGAAAGAAGATTCCGAACGCCGTGGCAAGATTGGGCAACATCAAGGCTCCGATATGGTCGATGCCCAGTCCTTCCCAGACGTTGTCGCCGAACCATTTCACAATGAGAAACACCGGGATCATGGTGACCTGGAACGGCACCATCAAGGTCGCCATCAGCGTCACGAACAGCGCGCCGCGGCCCAGGAACCTGATGCGGGCGAACGCGTAACCGGCCAGACTGCACACAACGAGGTTGCTGACCAACACCACACCGGTCACGGTGAGGCTGTTGAGGAAGAAGTGACCGAACGGGGCCGCTGCCCAGGCTTCGGAATAGTTCTCGAAGCGCGGACTGTTCGGGACGACGACCGGCGGGAATCGGTTGGCCTCCCCCTCGGTCTGCAGAGACGTCACCACCATCCACAGCAGCGGAACGATCAACAGAAACGACACCGGGATGAGAACCAAGTGCCATGGGCTGAACCCGAGACGAATCCGGGGCGGCCGGCGGTGCCGCACGGCCGCGGGCATCGAGGGCGGCACCGAGACCAGCGGCGGGACTTCGGAGAGTTTCTGATTTGTCATGAGTAATGCACATATCTGCGTGCGAGGCGGAATTGGACTGCGGTGATCACCAGGATCACCACGAACAGCGCATAGGCCATGGCGGCGGCGTAGCCGGCGTCGAACTGGACGAAGGCCCGGTCCCAGAGGTAGTAGACGATGACGGTGGTGGCCCTCAGCGGGCCTCCGCGGGTGGTGGCGTACACCTCGTCGAAAAGCTGTAAGGCGTTGATGGTCAGCCACACCAGCAGGAAGAGGTTGGCCGGACCCAGCAGCGGCACTGTGATGGTGCGGAACCGGGTGCCGGCCGAGGCGCCGTCGATGGCGGCCGCCTCGTGCAACTCCGCCGGGACCCCCTGCAGCGCAGCCAGATAGACGATCACCGAAAACCCCGTCCACCCCCAGATCGTCATCGCGACGATGACGAAAAGGGCCTGCGACGGCGAGGCGAGAAAGGGTTGCGAGGGCACCCCGAGGGCATTCAGCGCTGCGTTGACGAGTCCGTAATCACGGTCGGTCAACCACAGGAAGATGATGCCCTGCGAGATCGTCGACACCGCCATGGTGATGTAAGCGGCAGTCCGGTACAGGGAGATGAACCGCAGCGACCGGTTCATCGCGGCGGCGATGAACATACCGACGACCATGGTGCCCGGTACGAACAGCGCGGTGTAGACGATGGTGTGTTTGACCGACTCCCGAAACATCGGATCCTCGGCCAGCTTCTGGTAGTTCGCGAATCCGACCCACGGGGTCTTGTCGGTGAGCAGATCGGAGTCCTGAAAGGACAACTGCAGTGACATCAGAACCGGCAGCAGTCCGAAAATCCCGATCAGCACCGCCGCAGGACTCACCAACGTCCAGCCGCTGATGCTCTCCGATCGGCCGAGCCGGTCGACGAGGTTCGGCATCGGAACTTCCCTACTTGCCCGCGAGCGCGTCGTCCGCTGTCCTCGCCGCGGTGTCGAGTGCCGCTTTCGGCTGCTCCCCGCCGAGCATCACCGACACGATGGCGTGTCCCAATGCTTCGGAGATCACCGGGTATTGCTCCACCGTCGGTCGCGCCTTCTCGACATTGGCGAGATTCTCCACGAAAACACCGACTCCGGGCAGCTTTTCGTCCAGTTGGGCCACGAAGGCCGGATCGTCACCGACGGACATTCGCGTGGGCAGGTCGCCGGTGCCGAGGGAGAACGCTTTGACCTGTTCGGGGGCGGTGAGCCACTGCACGAAGTCGACGGCTGCCTGTTTGCGCTCGTCGCCGTTGTCGAACACCACCCAATTGTCAGGACCGGATATCGTCTGGTGTCCGCCTGGGGAGCCGGCAAAGGTGGGCATCACCTGCACGCCGTAATCGATGTCCGGCAGCGAGCTCAGGTCCCAGGGACCGGTGACCAGCATGCCGATCTTGCCGCTGTTCATCAGCTTGGTGCCGTTCTCGTTCGTGGTGTCCAGGTACAGCGACTTGTCGTCGACAGCCATCCGCTGCAGTAGGGTGAGCGCGTTCACGCCGGCTTCGGAATTGAACACCGCCTGCTCGTTGTCCTGCGAGAGCAGGTCACCGCCGGCCTCCCACAGCATCGGAACGTAGTGCCACACGGTGTCCTCGCTGCCGTCAGCGGGAATCAGCCAACCGTACTGGCCTTTGCCGGGATCGGTGAGCTTGGCTGCTGCGGAACGGAAGTCGTCCCACGTCCAGTCAGGTGTCGGAGGCTCGACGCCTGCCTCGGCGAAGAGCTGCTTGTTGTACACGATGGCGAGATTGTCCACCAGCGCCGGCACCCCGACCACTTTGCCGTCGACCGTGGCCGCCGCACGCTCGCCGGGATAGAAGTCCTCCCACTGCCATGCCGGATCGGAGACGTACGGCGACATGTCGACCAGCTGCGGTATCTGGGCGATGTTCGGTGACCACGACCCGAACATGTACGCGACATCGGGTGCGCTGTCGCCGCGGACGGCGGTCAGTACCTTTTGCAACACCAGATCGTTACTGGAATAGAGCTCTTTGACCCTGACGTCGGGGTGGTCGGTGTTGTACTGCGCGATCAGCGACGTGAAGACCTCCCCCTCGGTGTCCTGGAAGCCATGCCAGACCGCGATTTCGGTCGGACCCGACGATGCGGAATCACCACCGCCGCATGCTGTGAGAACGAGGGCAAGGATGGCCCCCAAGACAACGATCAGGCGGGGTCTCGTCATGGCTGATTCTCCTTCGTGGACGGGGTACGCAGGGTTTCGGGCAACAAACCTCCGTGCGCGGCGGTCAACTCGTCGCACAATTGCCAGATCTGGTCCACGGTCAGCGTCGCCGCGGTGTTGGGGTCGACCATGGCTGCCGCCCGTACGAGTCGCGGCGCTCCGTCGACCGCAGCCCGCACCGTCAGATCCACCGGCCCCAAGAAGTTGCGGTTGAGCGCCGCGCACTGCGGCGGCAGATCCCCGACCAGCATCGGGTGCGCCCCCAACGCGTCGAGCAGTGTGGGGACCTCGACCGCAAGCCCGTCAGGCAGGTTGGTGATGTGGCCGTTGTTGACGATGTTGGCTGCGATCACGCGGGGGGTGCCGGTTTCCAACGAATGGATCACCTGGGGTGCGTATTCGGTGGATCCGGTGTCGATTGCCAACTCCTGGGTGTGTGTCAGCGCCGATCGCACTCGTTCGTACTCGGCCAGGTTGGCTTCGCTGATCGCGACGTATTCACCGATATTGATCCGGAGCCGTTCGATCTCGTCGCGATGATGCAGGTACCAGGGCAGGTACTCGCTGCTGTGCTCGCTGGTCTCCGTCGGGTAGTAGCCCAGCCGCCGGTACATGTCGACCCGGACGCGCCGGCGCAACTCCGGGTCGGCAGCGATCCGTTCATCCAACAGCGGGTACAGATCCTGTCCACCACGCTCCCACCTCAGCACCCACGCCTGATGATTGACGCCGGCCGACCAGTAGGACACCTCGTCATAGGGGACACCGATGATCTCGCACAGGCCCACCATGGTCCAGTACACCGAATGGCACAGTCCGAGCACCTTGATGTCCGGGGCAATTCGGTGAAGATAGGTGACATTCATGGCCATCGGATTGGTGTAGTTCAGCAGCCACGCATCCGGGCAGACGTCCTGCATGTCACGAGCTATCGCCTCGAGCACCGGAAATGTCCTGAGCCCGCGAAAGATCCCGCCGATGCCGATGGTGTCGCCGATGGTCTGGTTCAGCCCGTACGTCGCGGGGATGGCGAAATCCCGCACCGTGGCCTCATGCATACCGACCTGAATCACGTTGATGACGTATGTTGCGCCTTCGAGAGCCCGGCGCCGGTCCAGCGAGGCTTCCACCCGGGGGTTGGTCCCGGTCTGGCGCGCCGTGGCGTGGGCGATCGCCTCCGCGGTCCGGAGGCGTTCGGCGTCGATGTCATGCAACACCACGCGCACCGACCCGAGCTCGGGGAACGACAAGATGTCACCGAGAAGCTCGCGGGTGAACTCGACGCTTCCGGCGCCGATGATGACGATGGTCGGTTTCACTTCGCCTCCATCCCGACCGACGCCGAAGGGGCGCCGACCGCGGGTGTAGGGGCCTCTCCACACTTCTCGTCGCTGTAGACCATGAGCGTTGACCCGGCCAGCGCCAGCACGATCCCGACCGCACCGTAGGGCGACGGTAACGTCTGATAGGCCGCCAGGGATACGACGATCGTCAGCGCGGGTGCCAGCGCGTTGGTGGTCGGCGCGACAACGCTGGCCTTGCCCCGGCTCAGCGCCATGACCAGGAACAGAGCGCCGACGGCATTGAGCAGTTGCGTACCCGCGGTCAATACCGGTGCCTGCCAAGGAAAGTCCAACGGGATGCCGCCGAGCGACCACAGCGCGACCGGGATCAGGGCGATCGCGCTGATCGCCATCCATCCGAACGTGGTCGCTTCGTTGACCCCTATGGTGGCGGTCTTTCGCATGAAGTACGCCTGCACTCCCCAGGCGAAGCAGATCAGGATCGCCAGCGGCAACCACGGACCGGTGGACCCGTCGGGGGATGCGTCGGTGACACTGAACAGGATTATGGCCGCCAGCGCGGCGACCAGGCCGACGCCGGCGAGCCTCGAAACACGTTCGCGCAGCAGCACCATGGCCATGATGACGGTGATCGCCGGCGAGATCGACACGATCGGGAAGATCAGGTAGGCCGGACCCAAGGTCAGCGCCTGGAACAACAGGAGTTGACCGCCTGCGCCGGTCAGACCGATCAGCAGTCCGTAGATCGTTGCCTGCGGTCGGCGGTCGAATCGCTGACCGCGTAGCGCGAACAGCGCCGGAATGATCATGGTCAGCGCCCAGACGCTGTAGATCATCTCGTCGGGATAGCCGTACTTGGTCGCCGGCAGTGCGGAGAACGCTCCCCACACGCCCCAGAACAGGATCAGCAGAGCGGCGTAGAAGATCCAGCTACGGCTGGTCTTCACGCTGGGATCGGTCGTCATGACATCGCCTCGCAGGATATGAGTCGTGCAACAGCAGTGGTGGGCAGTGGACTGCCGCTGCGCTTTGCGGCATATAGGGCTGCGCCGACAGCCGGATCCAGAAGCGGCGACTGCAGGTCGAATGTGGCGGGCAGTTGCTCCAGAGCTCGCCGGAACATCTGGAGGAATCCGGGATCGCAGAACATGCCGCCGGAGTAGGACACCGGGACGCGGTCGTTCTCGTCGTAGCCGATCGACACGCGCGTCGTGTCGACGAGCAACGCCAGCTCGTCGCAGGCGGCTGCGACGATGCCCTGCGCAACGCGATCTCCGTGGGCAGCGGCGGCACACACCGTTGTCGCCAGCGCCGCGATGGAGCCCCGGTTGCCGCCCCACTGTTCGATGACCAAGCCCACCGCGTCCAGATCGCTTGTCACCGACAGGCGGTCTCTGACCAGCGCATACAGGGGACTGCGCGGTAGCCTGCCGTCACTCATCCGGCTGAACGCGTTGAGGCCTTGCGTGGCAACCCAGTACGCCGAACCCTCGTCACCGAACAGCTCGCCCCAGCCGCCGACGCGCCGACCCGTGCCGCGCAGTTCGCCGTAGGTCATCGATCCCGTACCGCAGATGACGTTGATGCCGTCCTCACCGGCCAGCGAACCCGCCCATCCGCATACCATGTCGTTGGCGCAGAGGTACCGCTCGTGGCCGAGCGCGTGGCTGGGCACCGCATCCAACTGCTCGAGATCGGCGCTGGCTTCGCCATACCCGGGAAGCCCGATGAAGGCGAAGTCGATGTCGCGAGCAGCTAAGCCGCCCTCGCCGCAGACCTGGGCAATGCCTTGCTGTATAACGTCTTCCACGACATCGATGCCGTGCCCGAAGTAGTAGCTACTCGCTCCTGTGGCCCGCGCCAGAACTGCGCCGTGATGATCGATCAGCGCGAACGCGGTTTTGGATCCCCCGCCGTCTACTCCCAGATATACGGCCATCTCAACTCACCTGCCCATCGGGTAGATCGTCACACCGCGCACGACTCGACTCACTTCGCCTGCCGGAAACGGGTTGTCCGGCGCTTTGCCATACTCCAGCGCGGTGAACAACGCCAGATACTGGGCGAATACCAGGTAGGCCAGAGCCACCGTCGAGTCGTCGAGGCCGGTCAGGCCTGGCAGCACAATAGCGGGGCCATGGTCTCCGGGCGCCGGCTCGACACCCAGCACCACGACGCTTTCGGTGCCCAGCTGTGCGCGGATCTCGGCGACGATGTCGAGGTCGTAGCGGCGGGTGTAGGGATCGGCGGACAGGAACACCACAGCGAGGGTGTCAGCGTCGAGTACGGATTTGGGTCCGTGCCGGAAGCCCAGTGGGGAGTCGAAGTAGGTGACCACCTCCCCCGCGGTCAGCTCGAGAAGTTTGAGGGCGGATTCGCGCGCCAGACCGGTCAGGGGACCGCTGCCGAGATAGACGATGCGCTGCTTCTTCGCCTGCGCCAGAGATCGAATGGCATCCTGGCCGTCGATGACGCTCTGCGCCGCCTGCGCGAGCGCCTCGGCGTCGCAGGTTTCGGTGTCACCGAGCAACAGAAGGCAGGACAGCATCATCGATGTCAGGCTCGACGTCATCGCAAACCCGGCGTCGTTGGTGCGCTCCGGCATGCACACGACACGCGATTGCCCCCGGCCGGTGTGCGCGCGGGCGAGCCGGCCGTCCCGGTCACACGTAAAGACCAGATGCCACACGCTATCGATGAGTTCGTCGGCGAGTTCGGTTGTCGCGGTGCTCTCCGGGCTGTTGCCCGAGCGGCCGAATGAAATCAGCAACGTCGGCGTTCGGCGCTCCAGATGATCGAGCGGGCCGGCGACGATGCTGGTAGTGGGGATGGCCTCCACTCGACGCTTGAGGTGCCGACGCAGTGCCGGCGCTACGATGCTGCCTGCGAAGGCCGAGCTGCCGGCCCCGGTGAGAATGACCCTGAGATCCGGCTGTTCCAGAATGCCCTGCAAGAACCGGGTGGTCTCGTTGTCTTCCCCGGCGGCGATCTCACGCCACGCGTCGGGTTGCTGCGCGATCTCGTGAATCGTTGCGCCGCCACGGTCTTGGGCGGGAATGGAGGTGGTCATCGGGCCTCTTCATTGTTCAGACAAGCTCGGGCGTAGGGGCGGAGGGCATCGCGGACCCGGTCGATCACAAGTCCATGCGGGTCGGCGTCGAGCCGGCCGGCACGCACCCGCTGGTACTGAACGGGAAGGTGCTGACTGAGCAGGGGCATCGGGATACCGGTCCGTCGAAGGTTGGTCAGCAACGCAACCCGGGCCGCTTCGACCTCGGGATCGGGCCAGTAGTAGCGGAGTCGATCGCTATAGCTGTACCGCCGGGCGGTGCGTGTGGCCTGCGGTTCCCCGTCGACCCGGTAGTGAGACTCCCAGTGGGCGGGTTCGGCGAGCATCCGGCGTTCGATGACATCGGGTAGTTCTGAGCGAGCAGATGGTGCGACGATCTCGGCTTCGATCGCGGCCAGGGCGAACAGCGCCTCCCGCATCGCGAAGGTCAGTCCCGGTCCGACCTTCAGGATCGCCCAGTGACCTTCGACGAGTTCGGCGAGCTGAGCCGGGCGCTGGTAGTCGGTCGAATGCGCTTCGAAGACGAGGTTTTCCTCGTCGTCGAGAACTCGCCTGAGGTCGACGGTTGCGCCGTGGTCATAGTCGAAGACCGAGAGGTGGTCGAACTCCACCCCGGGTTGTACGACGAGGGCGATGATCCGCGGCCAGACACGGTCGAGTCCGAGTGCGGCGAACGCCGATCGGTGCGCGCCCAAGGTCCTTCGCGCGTGATCGGCCGAAGTCGGAGTCAATGAGCTCAGCGTCTCGTGTGCGCCACCGGGGACGGGCACCTCGGTACCGATCACATAAACCGGACCGCCGGCACCGGCGCGCCGCGCGGAGTCCTCGGCGACACGCAGGAGTCTCGCCGACCGGTGCGCCACCACTTCGTCGGACAGCCTCGGTGGGTCGTCGGCACAGGGCATACTGCAGTCGAGATGGATCTTGGCAAAACCGGCCTCGACGTAGGCGGCAACGAGCACCTCGGCGTGTGCCATCGCCTCTTCGGCCGGCCGGCTCTGCCACCGGTTGGGTCCGAGATGGTCGCCGCCGAGTACCACGCCGTCCCTGGGGAATTCGCATTGGTCGGCGATCGCGAGAACGTGATCGCGGAAATCACCCGGACGCATCCCGGTATATCCACCGAACTGGTCGACCTGATTGGACGTCGCCTCGATCAGGACGGCGGTGCCATCCGCGTCGGCTTGTTCGATGGCAGCTCGGACCACGGTGGGGTGGGCCGAGCACACCGAATAGATTCCGACAGGCTCTCCGGACTTATGTCGTTGGATGGTCCGCAGCAGCGGATTCGCGGCAGGAAACTCGTGCCCCGACCGGGCCTCGGGGTACGCCGACGCCCGCATCATGCGCCCGTCCTCGACGTCGGTTCCGGCGATCGGGAGACCGTTCGGCAGAGCGCCTCGACCGCACCACCGATCGCGTGCCGGGCTGCGCTCAGATACGGTCGCGGATCGACCGAGGGTTCGGCGCCGCAGAGAACCTCTCGGATCGCCCCGGTGTATGCGATGTTGAGTGCGGTACCGACGTTGAGCTTGCGGATACCCGCTTCGGCGGCTGCGCACAATTGATCGTCGGACACCCCGGATGAGCCGTGCAGCACAAGCGGCACAGGCACTTTCGAGGCCAGTCGGCCGATCAACTGGTGATCCAGGCGGGCGGCTCGGGTTGTCATCGCGTGGGAGCTGCCCACAGCCACCGCCAGCGCGTCCACGCCGGTGGCCGCGACGAACGAGGCGGCCTCGTCGGGATCGGTTCGGGTACCGAGGTCGTGGGCGTTGGCCTTGCCACCGATTTCTCCGAGTTCGGCCTCCACCCACAACCCGGCGCCGTGTGCGGCGGCGGTGAGCTCGCGGGTTCGCTCGACATTGCCCCGGTAAGGCAGGTGGGCCGCATCGATCATGATCGAGCTCGCGCCCAGCCCGGCCGCTGTGTTGATCGCCTCATGAAGCAGAGCAACGTCCTGGAAGTGATCCAGGTGGATCGCCAGGGGCGCCGACGAAGCGGCAGCGATCTGGGCGCATGCGGTGACCAGCGGCGCGATCCGGCCTCCGTGGAACCGCACGGTGTTCTCGCTGATCTGCAAAACCGCTGCCGCAGCTGCCTGTTCGACACCTTCGGCGACACCTTCGGCGTGTTCGAGCGTAATGACGTTGAACGCCAAGGTCGCGGTTCGGTCCGCAGCAGCCTGGGCGACGAGATCGGCTGTGCTGGCGACGGTCATCGTGTCGCTCGAGCGACGGTGGTCACATCCGGCATTCGTCGATCATGGGAAGATCGCTCATACCGCGCAACAGAAGCGCCCGAAGCGATCATCAAAACTGATCGTTTTTGCGGAGTCAGAGGAGTGAGATGTCGTCGATCAAGCGCACTGACCGCATGCGGGAAGTGCTGTCCATCCTGCGGGATCGCGGCGAAGTCGCGCTGAACGAACTGCGCGACGATCTCCACGTCTCGCTGGCGACGTTACGGCGCGATCTGACCGAGCTCGAAGAGCAGGGACTGCTGGTGCGGACCCATGGCGGGGCCCGCGCTCGCCACCCGGGCAGCAGTGAAATCCCGGTCCGCTTACGCGATCACCGGACGGTTGCCATCAAGCGGCGCATCGCCCAACATGCCGCGGCTTTGGTACCTCCCGGCCCTCAGTCCGTTGCGCTGACCGGAGGGGTGACCACCGGCGAGGCGGCGCGGTCGTTGAAAGGCAGACCGAATATCACCATCGTGACCAACTCGCTCACGATTGCAGCAGACTGCGCGGTCGACGCCCATATCAAGGTCATCATGACCGGCGGTCTGGTGCGCGCCAACTCCCTGGAGGCGGTGGGCCCGATGTCCGAACACGCCTTTCAGGTCATCACGGTCGGCACCGCGATTCTGGGCGCCGATGGCATGTCCGCCGGTGTGGGCGCGACCACGTTCGACGAAGCGGAGGCGCGCACCGCCATCGCCATGGCCGCCAACGCCCAACGGGTTGTCGTCGCGGTAGACGGCTCGAAGATCGGCAAGGTCACGCTGGCGAAGATGGCCACCCTGGATCGAGTGGATCATCTTGTCACCGACTCCACCGCCGACCCGGACGAACTGGAACGCATCGCGCAGTACGGCGTACGGGTGCATATCGTCGATGTTCTCGACGTGTGAGCGCTCCTCGCTACAGGTACTGACCCAGGTTCGACTCGGTGTCGATGGCCCTGCTGGCACTCGAGGACTTGCCGGTGACCAGCGTGCGGATGTAGACGATCCGCTCGCCCTTCTTGCCCGAGATCCGGGCCCAGTCGTCGGGGTTGGTCGTGTTGGGCAGATCCTCGTTCTCGGCGAACTCGTCGACGATCGAGTCCAGCAGGTGCTGGATGCGCAGACCCGGTTGCCCGGTTTCCAGCACCGACTTGATGGCGTTCTTCTTGGCTCGGTCCACCACGTTCTGGATCATCGCGCCGGAGTTGAAGTCCTTGAAGTACATGACCTCTTTGTCACCGTTGGCGTAGGTGACCTCCAGGAATCTGTTGTCGTCGATCTCGGCGTACATCCGGTCGACGACCTTCTCGATCATCGCCTTGATCGTCAGGCTGCGGTCACCGGAGAATTCCGCGAGATCGTCGTCGTGGATCGGCAGATCCTCGGTGAGGTACTTGCTGAAGATGTCCTGCGCCGACTCGGCATCCGGCCGCTCGATCTTGATCTTGACGTCCAGCCGGCCGGGTCGCAGGATCGCCGGATCGATCATGTCCTCACGGTTGGAGGCGCCGATCACGATGACGTTCTCCAACCCCTCCACACCGTCGATCTCACTGAGAAGCTGTGGCACCACCGTGGTTTCGACGTCCGAGCTGACGCCGGTCCCGCGGGTGCGGAAGATCGAGTCCATTTCGTCGAAGAACACGATCACCGGGGTACCTTCGGAGGCCTTCTCTCGGGCCCGCTGGAAGATCAGCCTGATGTGCCGTTCGGTCTCACCGACGAACTTGTTCAGCAGCTCCGGACCCTTGATATTCAAGAAGTAGCTCTTCGCCTCGCGGGCGTCGTCGCCGCGAACCTCGGCCATCTTCTTGGCCAGCGAGTTGGCCACGGCCTTGGCGATCAACGTCTTGCCGCATCCGGGCGGGCCGTAGAGCAGCACCCCCTTGGGCGGGCGCAACGAATACTCCCGGTAGAGCTCCTTGTGCAGGAACGGAAGCTCGACCGCGTCCCGGATCTGCTCGATCTGACGACCCAGGCCGCCGATGTCGTTGTAGCTGACGTCGGGCACCTCCTCGAGCACCAGATCCTCGACCTCGGCCTTGGGAATGCGTTCGAACGCATAGCCGGCCTTGGTGTCGACCAGCAGCGAGTCCCCGGGGCGCAGCTTGCGGGGCCGGTCGTCATTCGCATCGTCGTCGTCGGCGTAGGACCCCTCGGGCAGATGCTCAGCGGCCACCAGCGGCTCGGCCAGCCACACGATGCGCTCCTCGTCGGCATGGCCGACGACAAGCGCGCGGTGCCCGTCGGACAGGATCTCGCGCAGCGTGCTGATTTCGCCGACCGCCTCGAAATGACCCGCCTCGACCACGGTGAGGGCCTCGTTCAGACGGACCGTCTGACCCTGCTTTAGTTCCTTGGTGTCGATGTTGGGCGAGCAGGTGAGGCGCATCTTGCGGCCGGAGGTGAACACATCGACGGTCTCGTCGTCCTGCACGGAGAGCAGCACCCCGTAGCCGCTGGGCGGCTGTCCGAGCCGGTCCACCTCTTCGCGCAGGGCCAGCAGCTGCTGACGCGCTTCCTTGAGGGTGTCCATGAGTTTCGCGTTGCGGGCGGCCAGCGAGTCGATCCGCGCCTCCAGCTGGTGCACGTCGCGAACACTGCGCGCAGCGCCCGTCGAGCCGGCCGCATTCGCCAGCTGCTCGCGCAGGACCGCCGCCTCCCGGCGAAGTTGTTCGAGCTCTGCCGCATCTTCTCTGGACAGTCTGCTCTCGGGGGATGTCCCAAAGACTTCAGAGGCTTCAGAACGCTCGGACTCACTCATGTTGCGCTCCTCTCCCACACCGGATGTTGGTGCGGTAACAACTTCAACGCTACCGGCGATTCAGTCATTGTGTGCGCTGTAGGAATTCGACACACCAGCAACACTGTTAGCCTCTGGAGATCAGTCGGCCGAACGGAAGGACAGCCGTGACCCTGAAAACCCTCGTCACCAGCCTCACCGCTGGGGCAGCAGCGGCCGCCACACTCGGCGCTGCCGCCGTGGGTGTGACCTCGATTGCAGTCGGTTCCGGAGTCGCCGCGGCGTCGCCGGCCGGCTTGGGCGCCCCGCTGCCTGCCGCACCGGCGCCCGAACTGCAAGGTGCGCTGGTGTCGACGTTGAGCGCGTTGTCCGGACCAGGTTCCTTCGCCGGCGGTAAGGCCACCTACGTCCAGGGAGGTCTGGGCCGGATCGAGGCCCGAGTGGCCGACAGCGGCTACAACAACGCCGCCGCGAAGGGCTACTTTCCGCTGAGCTTCACCGTCGCCGATATCGACCAGAACGGACCGGTGGTGACCGCCAACGTCACCGCGGCGGCTCCGACGGGCGCGGTGGCAACCCAGCCGTTGACGTTCATCGCCGGCCCGAGCCCGACCGGATGGCAGCTGTCCAAGCAGTCCGCGCTGGCGCTGATGTCCGCGGTGGGTTGATTCCCAGACCTCTCCTGACCCGCAGCGCCGCCACGATCGTGGCGGCGCTCGGGCTTGGTGGGTGCAATCAGGCCGAGCATCCGGCTGTCACCGCCACCCAGCCGCCGCCCACGGTGGCCGAGGCGACGTCTGCGCCGGCGGTCCCGATCCCCGATTCCCCCGGCGGACCTCCGCTGCCCGCGCCGGGCGCGCTGATCGAGGTGATGGCCCGGTTGTCCGACCCGGCCGTCCCGGGTGACCAGAAGATCACACTGATCGAAAATGCCGGCCCCGGCGAAGCCGCCGGACTGGATCGCTTCGTGGCGGCGCTGCGGGACAACGGTTCGCTACCGCTGGCCTTCGAGGCCCGCGACCTCGCGTGGTCACCGTCCGCCCCGGGCAATGTCGTCGCCACCGTGATCATCACCCCTGCTCAACCGGGGCGCGGCCAGTTCACGTTCCCGATGGAGTTCGCACCGGCGGCCGGAGGCTGGCAGCTCACCCGAGACACCGCCGGTCTGCTGCTGGAACCCGACGACACCGCCCGGCCGGCACCACCGCGTTGACCATGTGGGTCGGCTGGCTCGAGTTCGACATCCTGCTCGGCGACGTGCACTCGCTCAAGCAGAAGCGTTCGGTGGTTCGCCCCATCGTCTCCGAGCTGCGCCGCCGGTTCAGCGTTTCGGCTGCCGAAGTGGGCAACACCGATCTGCACCGGCGGGCCGGCATCGGGTGCGCGGCCGTCGCCGGGGACCGGGCCCACGTGGTCGAGATCCTCGACGCCGCCGAACGGTCTGTGGCGGCGCGACCGGAGATCGAACTGTTGTCGGTGCGCCGCGGACTATCGCGCAGCGACGACTGAGCGCGGCTGCTTGCCGACTGGATCAGACCTGCTGTTTGCGGCGTTTGAGCGGGGTCGGGGTGATGGTGCCCGGCGCCAGCCGTCGCGCCGAGATCAGGAACGCAGTGTGTCCCCGCATGTTGTGTTCGGGACGGACCGCCAGGCCTACGACGTTCCAGCCGCGTTGCAGCGTCTCCCAGGAACGCGGCTCGGTCCAGCATTGCTGCTCCCGCAGCGCCTCGACGGTTTTCGACAGCTGCGTGACTGTGGCCACATAGATCATCAGCACCCCGCCGGGGATGAGCGCGGTGGCGACCGTGCCCAGCACCTCCCACGGCGCCAGCATGTCGAGCACCACCCGGTCGACCTGCAGCTCGGTGCATACGTTCAGGTCCGCGATCACCAGGTCCCAGTTGTCGGGGCGCTCCCCGAAGAACGTGCTGACGTTGCGCTCGGCGTGTACGGCATGGTCGTCGCGCACCTCATAGGAGGTCACCCGCCCGGTGGGACCCACAGCGCGCAGCAGCGAGCAGGTCAGCGCGCCCGAACCGGCGCCGGCTTCCAGGACGTGTGCACCCGGGAAGATGTCGCCCTCGTGCACGATCTGTGCAGCGTCCTTGGGGTAGATCACCTGGGCGCCGCGCGGCATGGACAACACATAGTCGACCAGCAGCGGCCGCAAGACCAGGAACTGGTCACCGTTGGTGGACTTCACGACGCTGCCCTCGGGCAGCCCGATGACGTCGTCGAACGCAATGATCCCGCGGTGTGTGTGGAACTCGCCACCGGGTGTGAGCAGCATGGTGTAGCGCCTGCCCTTGGCGTCGGTGAGTTGGACTCGATCGCCTACGTCGAACGGGCCGGTGTTGCGCACAGCTGATCAGCCTGCCAGCAGACGCGCCGCCGCCGACGTCCGGGTTGCCCGCAATTGTCCGACCGCAGCCCTAGTCTCGATTGCATGACCGAGCCGTCGACACCGGTGCGCCGCCCCGCACTCTCGCCGTCGCGCGCCAGTGACTTCAAGCAGTGCCCGCTGCTGTACCGCTTCCGCGCCATCGATCGGCTGCCGGAGCCCTCGTCGGCCGCTCAGGTGCGCGGCACGCTCGTCCACGCCGCGCTGGAAGATCTCTACCGGCTGCCCGCCGCCGACCGGGTACCGGAGACGGCGGCGTCGCTGGTCACTCCGGCGTGGGAGCGGGTGCTGGCCGAGCGCCCGGGGCTGGCCGACGACATCGAGCCCGGCCTACGGGCCGAGCTGCTGGAGCAGGCGCGGGCGCTGCTGTCGGGCTACTACCGGTTGGAGGATCCGACCCGCTTCGACCCGCAAAGCTGCGAACAGCGCATCGAGGTGCAGCTGTCCGACGGCACCCTGCTGCGCGGGTTCGTCGACCGCATCGACGTCGCACCGACCGGCGAGGTGCGGGTCGTCGACTACAAGACCGGCGTGGCTCCGCCGGCGGCCCGCGCCCTGGCCGAGTTCAAGGCCCTGTTCCAGATGAAGTTCTATGCGGTGGCGCTGCTGCGGTCGCGCGGTGTGCTGCCGACCCGGCTGCGGCTGCTCTACCTCGCCGACAGCCAGGTGCTGGATTACTCCCCGGGGCTCGAAGAGCTGCTGCGCTTCGAAAAGACATTGATGGCAATGTGGAAGGCGATTCAATCCGCGGGCGCCACCGGCGACTTCCGGCCGAATCCGTCCCGGCTGTGCGACTGGTGCGCGCACCGAGCGCACTGCCCGGCGTTTGGCGGCACTCCCCCGCCCTACCCCGGCTGGCCCGAGATCTTCGATGACGGGGACCCTGACGCGGTGCTCAGAGTGGACCCGGCCGCGTGATCGAATGCCTGTTCCGCCGGCTGTCCGGCGCGGCACTCGAGGACGGCTTCACCGTCTTCGGGTCGACCGACGGCACCCGCAGCAACTGGGATCCGCAGATTCAGCACGGCTCGCCGCCGCTGGCACTGTTGACCAGGGCCGTCGAGGAACTCGCCGCCGGCAGTGGGTTGCGTGTCGGACGGCTCGCCCTCGACATCCTGGGCGCGATACCGGTTTCGACGGTCCGGGTCCGGGCCTGGGTGGAGCGTCCCGGCGCGCGCATCTCGATGATGATTGCTGAGATGCTCGCCGACCGTCCGGACGGCACCCGCCGCGCCGTCGCCCGCGTCACGGCCTGGTTGTTGGCGCCCAGCGACACCAGCGACGCCGCGACCGACCGGTACCCGCCGCTGGTGGAAGGCGAGGCGATGACGGTCGCGCACCCGTGGGAGGGTGCGCCGGGCTATCTGGAGACGGTCAGTTGGCGCAGACAGTTCAGCGCGGACGGTGACGCCGCCGTCTCGTGGCTCTCCCCGCTGGTGCCGCTGGTGGATGCGGAGCCGACGACGCCGCTGCAGCGTTTGGCGATGGTGGTCGATTCGGCGAACGGCATCGGCGCCGCGGTCGATCCTGGGCGGTTCGTGTTCATGAACACCGACACGGTGGTGCACCTGCACCGACTGCCCGAAGGCAACGACTTCGCGCTGCGCGCCCGCGGGTCGATCGGCCCGGACGGGGTCGGCGTCACGACGGCCGAGATCTTCGACCGCGCCGGCTTCATCGGGACGAGCGCCCAGACGCTGCTGGTGCAGCGGCGCGGATGATCGACGAGATCCGCCGCCAGTTCGAGCTCGGCTGGGCGCTGACCGCACTGCACCTGGCGTCTCTGGTCGAGGCCGACTTCCTCTGGGAGCCTGCCGAATTGTGTTGGACGGTGCGGCCTGACCCCGGCGGGCAGTGGCGCGCGGATTTCGCCGAGGTCGAACCCGATCCCGTTCCGGTGCCGACGATCGCGTGGCTGACATGGCACATGGACTACTGGTGGAGCGCTGCGCTCGCCTCGATGCACGCGCGGCCGCTTCCCGCCCCGACCGAGGTGCTCTGGCCGGGAAACGGGCCCGCCGCGGTGGCACGCCTGCACGAGCTTTCAGCCCAATGGCGAGAGGTGTTGGCGGCCACCACTGTTGAGCGCCTGGCCGAACCGGCTGGCTTTCCGTGGGGCATGGCCGAGGACCGTACGGTCGGCGACTCGGTGCTGTGGGTGACCGTCGAACTGACCAAAAACGCCGCGGAGATCGGCCAGTTGCGGCTGCTACGCGCCGCCGGGGCCTGACCCGCCGGCGTCATCACCCCGAGTGGGCCAGGGACTTCCTGTCCTCGTCGGCGAAGGTGTCCTCCAGATGCAGCGGCGAGTAGTCCACGTCGATCTCGCCCAGCGGTCGCCCGCGGGCGCTGCTGATGGTTCCGAAGCGACGCATCCCCTTGTCCGCGGCGTACTGCTGGAACTCCTCCATCTTCAGGTTGAACGGAACCTCGTCGTACAGGGCGAACCCGTCCTCGGTGTTGCGCAGCGCCAACGGGATCAGCTCGTTCATCCGCGACTCGAACACCGCCCAGTTCGCGTCGTCGGCGGCGACGTGGCGCCTGCAGGTGAAGGTGCCCCACGCCATGTGGCGCCGTTCGTCGTCGCCGATTCGGCGCACCAGCTCCTGCATGCCGGGCAGAATTCCGCGGTCCACGCAAATGCGGTGCCACGCATAGTATCCGGTGAGTGCCATCATGCCCTCGATGACGTGGTTGTAGGTGACCGAGGCGCGGACCTGAGCTGCCGGCGACGGGTCGGTGGCCAGCGCGTCGAGCGAGGCGGGCAGCTCTTCGTAGAACATCTGACAGTAGGCGGGAAGCTCGTCGAGGTACCCCTGCAGATCCTCGGTGATCCCGACCGCGTCGAGCCACATCCGGAACACCTGGGTGTGCTTGGCCTCTTCGAAGGCGAACTGCGTCAGATACATTTCGTCGCCGAGCCGGCCCTCGGCCCGCATCGCCGCCATGAACGGCTGGATGTCCTGGGTGACCGCTTCCTCGCCGGCGATGAACTCCGCGCACAGTCGGGCGGCCCAGTCGCGTTCCAGATCGGTCAGCGACTCCCAGTCGGCCCGGTCCTGGGAGAAGTCGATGTCGGCCGGGTCCCAAAATTTGGCGTTGCCGCCTGCGAACAGGCGCAGAGGCAAGCTGTCCCAGTTGAGGCCGCCTGCGGCCAGCGAGTCCGAACGTGTTCTAGCCATGTGACTGTGCTCCTCCGGGGGTTGCGGTTGTAAGAGGCTGGGGCGCGAAGGCCGCGGCCAGCACGGCGACGTACCGGCGGACCACGAGCGCCGGCTGATCAGGTGAGAGTTCGTCGAGTCCGAGAACCGGGTCCATCCCGCGCACGTAGGGCGCCAGCGCCAAATGGGGCAGCAACATCAGCAGTAGTGACAGCAGCGCGTCGATGTCGGAGTCGGAGCGCAGATCGCCGCGGTCCCGCGCGTCGTGCACCAGAGGTCGCAGCACCTCCAGATAGTGCCGATGCACGACCGCCCGCACGCTGACCCGAGCATCGGTGTCGACCTCGAAACTGGCCGCCGCGTGCAGCGCACGTTCCCGGGGATGCTCGGCGAAATAGGCGACCCACACGTCGAGCAGGTCGGTGAGGAACTCGAAGAACGGCCGGCGGGAATCGAGCAGCCGAATCTGATGCTCCATGTAGGACCGCACCCGTAGGCTGCCCACCTCGGTGATATGGGCGTATAGGTCGCGCTTGTCGGCGAAGTACTGGAACAGGCTTCCTTTGGCCACCCCGGCCCGGCGCGCAATGGTATTGAGGCTGCCGCCGGAGAATCCGTGTGCGGCGAACTCCGCCTCCGCGGCGGATACCACCGCTGCCCGACGCTCGGCACCGAGTCGAGACCACGTCACTGTCGGCATCGCGCCTCCAACGCTTGATGTGACCAGTGGTCATATTACTGTGACCCAAGCCACAGTCAAGAGGCGTGGCGCTCCGCCGGTTAGTCCAGTGGCTTGAGGTCCTGCAGCAAGGTCGGGACGAGTTCGCTGACCGTCGGGTGGATGTGCATGGTCCGCGAGATGGCGGTGTAGGGCAGCTTCGCGGTCATCACGTCGAGAATCAGATGTACGACCTCGTCACCGCCGACACCGAGGATCGCCGCGCCGAGGATCTCCTCGGTCTCGGCGTCCACGACCACCTTCATGAACCCCTGCGTTTCGCCCTTCTCCACCGCACGGCCGACCCGGGTCATCGGGCGCTTGCCCACCAGAGCTTTTCGACCGGATCGGCGGACCTCGTCAACGGTCATCCCGGCCCGCCCCAGCGGCGGGTCGATGTAGAGGCCGTAGGTGGTGACGCGGTCGCTGACCCGGCGCGGATCGTCGTCGAGCAGATTGGCCGCCACGATCTCGAAGTCGTTGTAGGAGGTGTGGGTGAATGCGCCGCGCCCGTTGCAGTCCCCCATCGCCCAGATGTTGTCGGCGGTGGTGCGAAGCTGATCATCGACGACGACATAGCCGCGGCTGTCGGTCTGCACCCCGGCCGTTTCCAGTCCGAGGTCGTCGGTATTGGGCAGCCGACCCACGGCGACGAGCAGATGGCTTCCGGCGATGGGTTGCGCACCGCGGCGTGGAGTGACAGTGAAGCCGTCGCCCTGCCTGGCGAAACTGATCGCGTCGGCGTCGAGGACGACGTCGATGCCCTCGGCTTCCAGAATCCCCTTGATCGCTGCCGAGACGTCCTCGTCCTCACGGCCGGTCAGGCGCGACCCCCGCTCGATGACAGTCACCGCCGCCCCGAACCGCCGGTACATCTGGGCGAACTCCAGCGCGATGTAGCTGCCCCCGATGACGACCAGATGCTCGGGCACCACCTCGAGATCGAGGATGCCGACGTTGGTCAGGTAATCGATGTCGGCCAGACCCGGCATGTCGGACACCACGGCACGGCCGCCGACATTGAGGAAGAACCGGTCGGCTTCCAGCAGCTGGCCGTCTACCCGAATGGTGCGCGGGCTCTCGAACCGGGCGTGCCCGCGGATCAGCGTGCACCCCGGCATACCTTCCAGCCAGGACTCGACACCTTCGCGGTCCCCGATGCTGATGCGGTCCTTGCGCGCCTTGACCGCAGCCATGTCGACGGTCACGGCGCCGGTGCCGATGCCGAAGTCACCGGCCCGGCGGGCCAGGTGGGCGGCGTGCGCGCTGGCGACCAGGGTCTTGGTCGGGATGCAGCCGTAGTTCACACAGGTCCCGCCGACCAGTTTGCGTTCGATCACCGCGACGGTCTGCCCGGCCCCGGTCAGCCGCCCGGCCAACGGCGGCCCGGCCTGACCGGCACCCACGATGATCGCGTCGAAGCGCTGCGGGGTTGACGTGGTCATGACGGCCCGGCCTACGAGACCAGGCTGACGAGGAAAGCCACGAGGAGTCCGCCGCCGACGGCGATGGCGTCTTCGATGAACGCGCCGGGCCTGTCATTGCCGTTGTTGGCCTTGGCCAGTCTGCTACGCAGTTCGGCACCGGCGAGGGTACCCAGGACGGCGCCGACCACGCCGGCGCCGGTGGCGCTGAACGTGTGGAAGAAAGCGCTGCCGATCACGGCGCCGGAGAACCCGCCGGTGATCAATCGGGCGATGAACTGTGCGGGCACCTTGCGACTCGGTGTCCTGGGAAGCTGGTCGGTGACCAGTTCACCGACCAGGAAGATGGTCAGCACCGTGACGGTGATCGGGTGGGATATCCACTCCGACCACTTGTCGGCGACGTCGATCCAACCCAACATCGCCCCCCACGCCACCACGGCCGGGGCCGTCATCGCTCGCGCACCGGCTATGACGCCGATGAACAGGGCCAGAACGAGAACGAGTACCTGGGTCACCGGACCTCCCGCCATGGATGGACATCCGGACGCTAACACGACCCGCGGGCCGGTGAGAGGTGTGGATCAGAAGCGGCAGAAGCGGATGTCCGAAGCCAGAATCGCTTTGGCGCCGATCGCCGAAATCTCGTCCATGATGGCGTTGACGTCACGCCGCGGCACGAGCGCGCGCACCGCAACCCACGCGGGATCGGCGAGGGGGGCGATCGTCGGCGATTCGAGCCCCGGGGTGACCTCGGTGGCCTGTTCCAGCACCGAACGGGGGCAGTCGTAATCCAGCATCAGGTACTGCTGGCCGAAAACCACGCCCTGCACCCGAGCCGCCAACTGTTCTCGCGCTGCAGCCTTTTCGCCGTCGGACCGGCCGCTGTCGTCGCGCTCGATCAGCACCGCCTCAGAATCACACAGCGGCTCACCGAAGGCTGCCAGTCGGTGCAGGCCCAGGGTGCGCCCGGACCCGACGACATCGGCGATCGCATCCGCCACCCCGAGTTGCACCGAGATCTCCACCGCTCCGTCGAGGCGAATCACCGTCGCCTCGATTCCCCTGGCGGCTAGATCTTTTCGAACCAGATTGGGAAACGCGGTGGCGATGCGTTTGCCGTGCAGGTCCTCGACCCGCCAGCTGCGGTCGGCAGGTGCGGCGTAGCGGAACGTCGAACTGCCGAAGCCCAACGCCAGCCGCTCCCGCACGGGCGCATCGGACTCTCGGGCCAGATCACGGCCGGTGATCCCGAAATCCAGTTGCCCGGAGCCGACGTAGATGGCGATGTCTTTCGGACGCAGGAAGAAGAACTCGACCTGATTGACCGGGTCGACGACGGTCAGATCCTTCGAGTCGGTGCGACGGCGGTATCCAGCCTCCGACAGGATCTCGGCAGCGGGCTCGCTCAGCGTTCCCTTGTTGGGCACGGCAACGCGCAGCATGTCGCGCGTCGAACCGTCGACCGCAGGAGCCTTCATCACAGCTTTCCGTACACGTCGTCGAGCGAGAGCCCGCGCGAGAGCATCAGCACCTGGGTCCAGTACAACAACTGACTGATCTCCTCGGCCAGAGCGTCGTCGCTCTCGTGTTCGGCGGCCAACCACACCTCGCCGGCTTCTTCGAGGATCTTCTTGCCGATGCCGTGCACACCGCCGTCGAGTGCGGCGACGGTGCCGCTGCCTGCCGGCCGGGTGCGGGCTCGTTCGCTCAGTTCGGCGAACAGCGCATCGAAGGTCTTCACGTTTGGCGATTCTGTCACGTCAGGCCTGCACCGCGTTGATCGGCCGGGCCGCGACGACACAGCGCCACTCGTATCAGCGGGAGGCCGTCTTGTGCTCGCGCAGGATGTCACCGTGCATGTCCTCCAGCGAGACTCCCTTGGTCTCCATCACCCATCGCCACACGAACAGACCCGACAGCACGGCACACAGCCCGTAGAAACCGTAAGCCAGGCCGAGGTGGTCACGCAGGCCCGGGAATGTGACCGTGATCAGCCAGTTGGCCGCCCACTGACCGGCGGCGGCCAGGCCGAGCGCGGCCGCGCGGATCCGGTTGGGGAACATTTCGCCCAGCAGCACCCACACCACCGGACCCCACGACATGCCGAATGCGACGACAAACAGATTGGCAGCGATGAGCGCGATCACGCCGGAGGCACCCGGCAGGCTCGGGGTGCCGTCGGCGTTGACCGTGGCGTTGGCGAAGATCACCGCCATCGTGATCAACGTGACGGCCATACCCGACGAGCCGATGAGCAGCAACGGTTTGCGCCCGATCTTGTCGATCAGGGCAATGGCGATCAGGGTGGTCAGGACATTGATGACCGAGGTGATCACCGTGTAGATCGCCGATTCATCGGCGCTGAACCCCACCGCCTGCCACAGCACATTGCTGTAGTAGAAGATCACGTTGATCCCGACGAACTGCTGGAAGATCGACAGGCCCAGGCCGACCCACACGATGCCGTAGATGCCGCCGGTGGGCTTGCGCAGGTCCCGCCAGGACGGCTTGTCCTCGCGTTCCAGCGTCTCCTTGATCCGGGTGATGGTGATTTCCAGGTTCTTCTGCCCGAGCAGCATGCTCAGCACCCGGCGGGCTTCTGGGATCTTATGGCTGGCAACGAGATAGCGCGGCGACTCGGGGATGGTGAAGGCCAGCATGCCGTACAGCACCGCGGGCACCGCCATGGCCAAGAACATCCAGCGCCAGGCGTCCATGCCCAGCCACAGCGGCTCGTTCGCGCCGCCGGCCAACCACTGCAGTACCCAGTTGACCGCGAAGGACAGAAAGATTCCGCTGACGATGGCCAGTTGCTGCAGCGACCCCAGCCGGCCGCGGATGCCCGGCGGTGAGGTCTCGGCGATGTATGCGGGCGCGATCACCGATGCGACCCCCACCCCGACGCCGCCGACGATCCGGAACAGCACCACGGTCCACACTTCGTGAGCGAACCCGGTGCCGAACGCGCTGATCAGGAACAGCACCGCAGCGATCTTCATCACGGCAATGCGGCCGATCTTGTCGGCGATGCGCCCGGCCGTCATCGCGCCGACCGCCGCCCCCAACAAGGCAGAGGCCACGGCAAAGCCGAGCTCGGCGTTACCGATCCCGAAGTCCTCCTGGATGGAGTCCACGGCACCGTTGATGACCGCGCTGTCGTAGCCGAACAGCAGACCCCCGAGGGCGGCTACCGACGCGATCCGAACCGCGGTCTTACCGGACGAGAAGTCCTGGTCTTCGTCAAAGATCTCCGGGCCCTCCCCGACTGGACCACCCTGACCGGCCATGTCACGACCTTTCCGCCCCGTTGCGTGATGAGAATCACATTCAAGCACCAACCACTTCCGGCCGGAGCTATTCCCACCCGCGAAGCTCACTACTCGTCTTCGACGGTGACAAGGGCGACAAACCCCGGCGCACGCCTGGCGCCCGGGGTGACCCGATCAGGGTTCTCAGGCGGTGCGGTCGCGCAGCTCGCGATCGATCTCGCCGTAGATGCGGCGCAGATCGGCGACGTCCAGATCGGCCAGCGACTCGACGTGGCGCCTGCGCAGCCCACCCGGCACCGGCACATCGTTGGGGACGACGAGGACCGCGCAGCCCGCCCGCTCCGCGGCGGCGGTTCCGGTCACCGAGTCCTCAACGGCCAGGCAGTCCGCAGGGTCGAGCCCCAGTAGCTCCGCCGCACGCAGATAGGGATCGGGCGCCGGTTTGCCGTTGGGCACCTCATCGCCGCAGACCGTAAACGAAAAGTAGTGGCGGCCAATGGTATTGAGCGCACGATCAGCGAGTTCGCGTTTCGTGTTCGTCACCAGAGCGGTGGGAGTACGTTCCGCGGCAAGAGCTTCCAGCATTTCGCGGGCTCCGGCACACCACGGCAGACCTTCGTCGAAGAGCTCGGCGGTGTGATCGTGCAGCCAGCGGATGGACTCGGCCATCGCTCCCGGATCGAGCTCCAGACCCAGCTCCGAGTAGACGGTCACCATGGTCTCCTCGGCCGAGGCGCCCACCAGGGCTGTCCGGGTCTCGCTACTCATCGCTCCGCCGAAACTCTCATACAGCGCGGAAAGTGACACATCCCACAGCTTTTCGGAGTCGACGAGCGTACCGTCCATGTCCCACAGCACCGCTCGCACGCAGCCCATTCTGTCACGAGCTCGCGACATGACGCTAATCGGACCACGTGCGAACGGCGCTGGTGAGGGACCTTGGGCCGACCGGGTCTGCCGTCAGTCCTCAGGGTTGCCCTCAGTCCTCAGGGTTGCCCTCAGTCCTCAGGGTTGCCCTCAGTCCTCAGGGTTGTAGCCGAGGTTCGGAGCGAGCCACCGCTCGGCCTCCTTGAGAGTCCAACCCTTGCGCTTGGCGTAGTCGGCGACCTGATCCTGTGCCAGCCGACCGACCACGAAGTACTGCGACTGCGGATGCGAGAAGTACCAACCGCTGACGGCAGCACCGGGCCACATCGCCATGGACTCCGTCAGCTCGATGCCGGTGCGTTTCTGCACGTCCAACAATTCGAACAGCGTGGTCTTCTCGGTGTGCTCGGGGCAGGCCGGATACCCGGGCGCCGGGCGGATTCCCACGTACTTCTCGCCGATGAGTGCTTCGTTGTCCAGCTGTTCGTCGGGCTGGTATCCCCAGAACTCGGTTCGGACCCGCTCGTGCATCCGCTCGGCGAAAGCCTCGGCCAGCCGATCGGCAAGCGACTCCAGCAGGATCGCGTTGTAGTCGTCGTGGGCCGCCTTGAACTCGGCGATCTTGTCCGCGCTGCCCAACCCGGCGGTGACGGCGAACCCCCCGATGAAGTCGGGAATCCCGGACTCCTTGGGCGCGACGAAGTCCCCCAGCGACCGGTTCGGGATGCCGGGCCGGTGCTCACCCTGCTGGCGCAGGTTGTGCAATGTGGTGAGCACCTCGCTGCGGGTCTCGTCGGTGTAGACCTCGACGTCGTCACCGACGGCGTTGGCGCAGAAAAACCCGATCACGCCGTTGGCCGTCAGCCACTTCTCCTTGATGAGTGTGTCGAGCATTTCCTGGGCGTCGTCATAGAGCTTGCGGGCGGTCTCCCCCGATGCCGGGTTGTTCAGGATGTCGGGGAATCGGCCCTTCATCTCCCAGGCGTTGAAAAACGGTTGCCAGTCGATGTATTCGCGCAGTTCTGCCAGGTCGTAATCACGAAAATCCCGGACCCCCAGACCCTGGGCGGGCACCGGGGGCCGATACCCGTCCCACTCGATCGGCGTCCGGTTCGCGCGGGCCTTCTCCAGCGTCAGCATAGGACGTTCGTTCTTCTGGGCGTGCCGTTCCCGCAGCGACGCATAGTCGGCCTCGGTAGCCTCCAGCAGCGCAGGCCGCTGCCTGTCGTCCAGTAGTGCCGCCGCGACAGGCACCGAGCGGGACGCGTCCTTGACCCAGACCACCGGACCCGAGCGGCGCGGCGCCACCTTGACCGCCGTATGGGCGCGCGAGGTGGTCGCGCCGCCGATCAGCAGCGGAATCTGCAAGCCCTCGCGTTCCATCTCGACGGCGAAATTGACCATCTCGTCCAGGGACGGGGTGATCAGACCGGACAACCCGATGATGTCGGCGTCGTGTTCTTTTGCCGCGTCCAGGATCTTGGCCGCCGGCACCATCACTCCGAGGTCGATCACCTCGAAGTTGTTGCACTGCAAGACGACCCCCACGATGTTCTTGCCGATATCGTGAACGTCGCCCTTGACGGTCGCCATGATGATGGTGCCGTTGGTGTCCTTGGCTTTGGACGCGCCAGGGGTGTCGGCGTTCTGTTCTTTCTCCGCCTCGATGAAGGGGAGCAGATACGCCACCGCCTTCTTCATCACCCGCGCCGATTTCACCACCTGGGGCAGGAACATCTTCCCGGAGCCGAACAGATCGCCGACGACGTTCATCCCGTCCATGAGCGGGCCCTCGATCACCTCGATCGGCCGCCCGCCGGCGGCATCGATCTCGGCACGCAACTCCTCGGTGTCGTCATCGACGTGCGCGTCGATGCCCTTGACCAGGGCGTGGGTGATCCGTTCCCGGACCGGCAGGCTGCGCCATTCGGCCGCCGCGGCATCATCGTTTCCGGTATCGCCCTTGCTGTTGAACCGCTCCGCGATCTCCAGCAGTCGTTCCGCCGCGTCCTCGCGACGGTTGAGCACGACGTCCTCGATCCGGTCTCGCAGCTCGGGGTCGATCGAGTCGTAGGGCACCAGTGCGCCGGCGTTGACGATGCCCATGTCCAGACCGGCCTTGATGGCGTGGAACAGGAACACCGCGTGGATCGCCTCGCGGACCGGGTTGTTGCCGCGGAACGAGAACGACACGTTGGAGATTCCGCCGGAGATGTGCACCCCGGGCAGGTTCTCCTTGATCCACGCGCAGGCTTCGATGAAATCGATCCCGTACGTCGCATGCTCTTCTATCCCGGTAGCCAGCGCGAAGCAGTTCGGGTCGAAGATGATGTCCTCGGCCGGGAAACCGACCTGTTCGGTCAGGATCCGGTAGGCACGCCCGCAGATCTCCTTGCGCCGTTCCAGGTTGTCGGCCTGTCCTTGCTCGTCGAAGGCCATCACCACGACGGCGGCGCCGTACTTGCGGCACAGCTGAGCCTCACGGACGAACTTCTCCTCGCCCTCCTTGAGCGAGATCGAGTTGACGATCGGCTTGCCCTGCACGTTCTTCAGGCCCGCTTCGATGACGTCCCATTTGGAGGAGTCGATCATCACCGGGACGCGACTGATGTCGGGTTCGGCCGCGATCAGCTTGGTGAAGCGGTCCATCGCGCCGATGCCGTCGATCATGCCCTCGTCCATGTTGATGTCGATGACCTGCGCACCGACCTCCACCTGCTGCAGCGCCACCGACAACGCGGTGTCGTAGTCCTCGGCTTTGATCAGGTTGCGGAACCGGGCGGAGCCGGTGATGTTGGTGCGCTCGCCGATGTTGACGAACAGGGAGTCGGAGGTGATGTTGAGCGGTTCCAGGCCCGACAAGCGGGTGGCCACCTCGATCTGCGGCAGCTCGCGCGGCGATTTGCCCTCGACCACCTTGGCGATCTCGGCGATATGCGGCGGAGCCGTTCCGCAGCAGCCCCCGACCAGGTTGACCAGGCCGGCCTCGGCGAACTCGGCGATGTAGCTCGCCTGGCGCTCAGGCGACTCGTCGTACTCGCCGAAGGCGTTGGGTAGTCCGGCGTTGGGATAGCAGGAGACGTAGGTGTCGGCGATCCGCGCCATCTCGGCGATGTAGGGCCTCATCTCCGGCGCGCCCAAAGCGCAGTTCAGCCCGACCGCGAGCGGCTTGGCATGCCGGATCGCGTTCCAGAACGCCTCGGTGACCTGCCCCGACAGCGTCCGCCCGGACGCATCGGTGATGGTGCCCGAGATGATCACCGGCCACCGGCGTCCGCGTTCCTCGAACAACGTCTCGATGGCGAACACCGCTGCCTTGGCGTTCAGCGAATCGAAGATCGTCTCGACGATGATGAGATCGGAGCCGCCGTCGACCAGTCCGTTGGCGGCCTCCAGATACGCGGCGACCAGCTGGTCGTAAGAGACGTTGCGCGCACCCGGGTCGTTGACGTCGGGAGAGATCGACGCGGTCCGCGTCGTCGGGCCCAGCGCGCCGGCGACGTAGCGGGGCTTCTCCGGAGTGGTGAACTCGTCGCAGGCCGCCCTGGCCAGGGCCGCGCCGGCGTAGTTGAGCTCGTAGGCGAACTCGGCCATACCGTAGTCGGAAAGTGAGACCGCGTTCGCGTTGAAGGTGTTGGTCTCCAGAATGTCGGCGCCGGACTCAAGGTACTCGCGGTGGATCCCCTCGATGATCTGCGGCTGTGTGAGGTTGAGCAGATCGTTGTTGCCCACCAGATCACTCGGCCAGTCCTTGAAGCGCTCACCGCGGTAGCCGGCCTCGTCCGGGCGGTCCCGCTGGATCGCCGTGCCCATCGCGCCGTCGATGACCATGATGCGCCGGCTCAGCGCACCTTTCAGCTCGTCGGTGCAGTCAGGGCGGATGTTCGGCTCAAACGTGCGCTCACCAGGACTGATCGGTGCAGGGGCCTTCTGTTCAGAGGCGTTCACGTGCATTCCTTCCTCAGCGGAAGGCGTCCTTGACTCTGCCGAGCGTGGCGGATACCGGGGGACTCAGACCACCCCGGAGACCGTTGCAACGCCTCTCGACCAGAAAAGTCTACGTCGTCACCCGATCGACGTCTGGACGCCCGTCTTGTCGCTGCGATCGACCCTGACCCGCATCTTGCCGGCAATGTCGTCGTCACCACGGTTAACCAGATTGCCGCCGTGCGTATTTCGTCCCGCGCGCGGCGAACGGCGGCAGCTGGGTTCCCATCGCGCCGCTCGCGACCATGGCCCGCGTCAACGGTGGGTCGGACACGTCGCTGCCGTTATCACGGTGGTGTGCGCCATTCACACAGCCAGGGTAAGTCGGGTGCACAAACTCGGTGGCGGGTCGATGCCCGCCATCGAGTCCAGGCAGGGCTTACGCTGGCCTGGTGACCCCCTCGGATTTCAGCGGTCCGAAGCGATCCGACCTGCCCGATCTGCACGACACGATCGTCGTCGCGGCGTTCGAGGGCTGGAATGACGCCGGCGACGCGGCCAGCGATGCGCTCGAGCACCTGGATGCGATCTGGGAGGCGGAGACCATCGTCGACATCGACGACGAGGCCTATTACGACTACCAGGTGAACCGGCCGGTGATCCGCCAGATCGACGGGGTCACCCGCGAGCTGGTGTGGCCCTCGATGCGGATCTCGCACTGTCGCCCGCCGGGCAGCGACCGCGACATCGTGTTGATGCACGGTGTAGAGCCGAACATGCGCTGGCGTACCTTTTGCGCGGAATTGTTGGCCATCGCCGAGAAGCTCAATGTGCAGACCGTGGTGATCCTCGGCGCGTTGCTGGCCGACACCCCGCACACCCGGCCCGTCCCGGTGTCGGGCGCGGCCTACTCCGCCGACTCGGCCAAGACGTTCGGCCTGGAAGAGACCCGCTACGAGGGGCCGACCGGCATCGCCGGAGTGTTCCAGGACGCGTGTGTCCAGGCCGGAATCCCGGCGGTGACGTTCTGGGCCGCCGTGCCGCACTATGTGTCGCAGCCGCCGAACCCGAAGGCCACGGTGGCCCTGCTACGCCGCGTCGAGGATGTACTCGACGTCGAGGTGCCGCTGGCCGATCTGCCCGCTCAAGCCGAGGAGTGGGAGCAGGCGGTCACCGAGATGACCTCTGAGGACGACGAGATCGCCGAGTACGTGCAGTCGCTGGAGGAGCGTGGCGACGCCGAGGTCGACATGACCGACGCCCTGGGCAAGATCGACGGTGACGCGCTGGCCGCGGAGTTCGAGCGATATCTGCGCAGGCGAGGACCCGGCTACCGCGGCTAGTGCGCCTCCCCATCTGCGCGAGCGTGCGTGTCTGCGGCGGACACGCCGGCGTAAACAGGAAGTCCACGCACGCTCGCGGCGCAGCGGCCGCACCGATGTTGACGACGGTTGGTGCGCACCGCGGCCGTGCCCAGCCTGAACGAGCCTGTCCAACCACCCGCTCGAGACCGTCCAACCCCGCGCGAGCGTGCATGATGTTGGGTTTCTGCACGGCGTGTCGGCCGCAGACACGCTCGCTCGCGACTGAAGTGGAGGGGGTTCCGCGGGTGTCTAGACGCGCTCGGGCTGTGGAGACTTCCAGGTGCCGTTGAGCGCGTCCGGCTTAGGCCAGTACAACCGGAGGACCATCGCGAAGGGACCCTCGGGCGCCGGCAGCCAGTTGGACTCCTTGTCGATGCCGGGAGATTCGTTCTGAACGTAGAACGTGTATCCGCCGTCAGGGTCCGGCACCAAGCTGGGCAGCATCGGCGAATTGATCAGGTAGCGATTGATCGGGTTCTCCACCAACAGGCTGGCGGGTAGCTCGTACATGGTCAACGACCAGAACGCATTGACCGGCGGCAGCTGCCCGGGCGGGAAGCGGAAGACGTAGCGGTTGGCGCCGGTGAGCGGCTGACCGGCCGCGTCGTTGGTGAAGTTCGGATAGATGGCTTCGGCTGCGGTGTTTCCGTAGATCCCCAGCGCCGCGCCCGCCATCCGGAACAGGTAGTTGTCCCCGAGTTCCTGCCTGCTGCCGAACAGCTGCGCCGAGGTCACCTTCCCGGTGTCGATCTCGTCCTTCTTGAACGCCTCGAATTCGGCGTTGCCGTCGGCCATCCCCGCCTCGATCGCCTCACGCATCTGCGGGCTCAGCGCATCGACGTCGAAATCACCGTCGGGACCGACGCCGATCCGGGCGAATCGCTCCCGAAGCTGCGTCTCCTCGGGTAACACCGGGGCAAACCGCAGGACGAAGTTGAGGATCTCGAAGAACTGCGGCGACGTGCGCTGCTGTTCCGGAGTGAGCGGCGGGACGAAATCGATCGCGGGAGCCGGCGCGGGCGACGGCTGGTTGAGATACACCGACAGCGGTGCGACCTGGTAGCCCGCCTGGATCCTGCGGACCTCCTCGATGTCGGACGGACCGAACAACTGGGTGCGGTAGAGCACCAGGGCCAGGTCGGTGTCCGAACGGATCACCTCATCGACACCCTCGGGTTTGTCGCCCTGCCAGCCTGGTCCCGCCAGCAGATACCTGCCGCCACCGTTGCCGGTCGTACGGCTGCCGACGTAGGCAAAGTTGTAGGTGTAGCCGTCGACGAACTGCAGCGAATAGTAGCGGTCCTGCTGGATCGGCGGCACCGTGAGCACCAGCGGTTCGGTACGAAGATCGGCACCGACCGTCGAATACGGCGTGTCAGAATTCGGCGTCTGGATCGTGGTGTCCGCCGGGGTGAACACCCGAGCGGAGTTGTGCACCTCGTTCCAGCCGCCTTTGTACTGAGGATTCTGCTTGTCGACGAAGTACGTGTACTGCACGCGGTAGTTGTCGACCAACGGGAAGCCGTAGATGTAGGCCTCCTTGGCGACGGCGCGAGCCTCCTCGGGGGTGACCACGGCGGCGGTGTCCGGCGCCGCTGAGGTCGACGTGTCCACCGGCGCGGGCCCACCGTTGCTGCAGCCTGCGCACAACGACAGCGCCGTGGCTGCGGCCACTAAGCGACGCAACGACCGCATCAGTGGTCCCCGACTCTCTGTCCGGACGTCGATTGCCTGTTCGGCCTTATGGCCGACTCCATGGCCGAATTCATGGCCGAAACCTACTCCACGAAGACCGCATTACCGCGGAACGTGGGAGTGTGCGTCGATCCCGGAGCCACACTCGCGACGACCGTGCGAAAAGTTCGGCATTCTGTCGGCGTGTCGCCCGCAGACACGCACGCTCGCGCTGGGGGGGCCTGCGCTGAGGGGGCCTGCGCCGAGGAGGGGTGGGGCCCGGGTGGAGGGGCTAGAGCCGGATGCCCAGAAGGGCATCGACGGCCGTGGCGACCGTCGCCCCGGCGGTCTCGTCGTGACCGCCGTAGGACAACGCGTCGGTGGCCCAACCGTCCAGCGCGGCAAGCGCCATGGGCGTGTCGAGGTCGTCGGCGAGGTAGCGCCGCACCCGGGCCACGACATCGCCGGCATGGGGTGCCCCGGCAAGCGAAGTCGCGCTGCGCCACCGGTGCAACCGCGCCAGCGCTTCGTCGAGCACCTCCGCGCTCCAGAAACGGTCCTGCCGATAGTGCCCGGCGAACAGCCCGAGCCGGATCACCGCCGGATCGACCCCGTCGCGGCGCAGCTGAGACACCAGGACCAGGTTTCCGCGGCTCTTCGACATCTTGTGGCCGTCCCAGCCGATCATGCCCGAGTGGACGTAATGGCGGGCGAATCGCCGCTCACCGGAAACACATTCGGCGTGTGCCGCCGAAAACTCGTGGTGCGGGAAGATCAGGTCGCTGCCGCCGCCCTGGATGTCCAGTCCGGTCCCGATGCGGCTGAGCGCGATCGCGGCGCATTCGACATGCCACCCGGGACGCCCCGGACCGAACGGCGACGGCCAGCTCGGCTCCCCCGACCGTTCGGCGCGCCACAACAGGGCGTCCAACGGATCACTCTTGCCGGGCCGGTCGGGGTCGCCGCCGCGTTCGCCGAACAGCGCGAGCATGGTGTCGCGGTCATAGCCCGACTCGTAACCGCACTGCACCGTCGCGTCGGCACGGAAGTACACGTCCGGGAACTGGGCGTCGTCGACGACGTAGGCCGCACCGGAGGCCAGCATCTTCTCCACCAGCTCGATGACCTCGGCGATGGCTTCGGTGGCGGCCACGTAGTCGCGCGGCGGCAGCACCCGCAGGGCGGCCATGTCCTCGCGGAACAGGTCGGTCTCACGGTTTCCGAGTTCGCGCCAGCCGATGCCGTCACGGTGCGCGCGCTCGAACAGCGGGTCGTCGACATCGGTGACGTTCTGCACGTAGTGCACGTCATGGCCGGCATCCAGCCACTGTCGGTGCACCAGGTCGAACGTCAGATAGGTGGCCGCATGACCGAGATGGGTGGCGTCGTAGGGCGTGATGCCACACACGTACATGGTGGCGGTGGCCCCGGCCGACACCGGCCGCACCTGGCGATCTGCACTGTCGTAGAGCCGCAACTGCGGACCCCGCCCAGGCACCGCCGGCACGTTCGGCGCGGACCACGACTGCATAGCCTCGACTCTAGACATCGACGTGTGCGACAACTTCGACGGCCGTTTCATTCCCGCTCGCAGCCGGTTCGGCCGGTGCTAACGGTATGCGGACCAGATGCCCTCCAACAGCACCCCGGCGAACTCGGGCCGGCACATCAGCAGATCCGGCAGATAAGGGTCCCGGCGGTTGTAGATCAATGGGGAGCCGTCGATGCGGGACGCATGCATCCCGGCGGCCCACAGCACCCCTGCCGGCGCCGCCGAATCCCACTCCCACTGGCCGCCGGCGTGCAGATAGGCATCGACGTCACCGCGCACCACCGCCATCGCCTTGGCACCCGCAGAGCCGATCCGGACCAGCTCGATGTCGAGATGCTCGCGCAACCGCCACAGCACCGCCGGGGGCCGGTTGGAGCTGGCGGTCACCCGGATCGGCCCGTCGGCGCGGGACGGCGGCGCGGTGACGGTGTCGGTGCGGTAGACCTCGCCGCGGGCGGGTAACGCGACAGCGGCGTCGGTGATCGTCGGGGCCGCACCGCCGGGCGCACGTTGCCACAGCGCGATGTGCACCGCCCAGTCCGCCCGGCCCGGCATCGAGTACTCATGGGTGCCGTCGACGGGGTCGACGATCCAGACTCGGTCGGCGTCCACCCGCGAACCGTCGTCGACGGCCTCCTCGGACAGCACTGCGTCGTGCGGACGTTCACGGTGCAACCGATCCAGGATCAGGGTGTTCGCGCGTTTGTCACCGGCGTCGCCGAGGGAGTAAGGATCGTAGAAATCGGCGTGCCCGAGCTGCCGGCGCATCGCGAGCAGCAGCTCACCAGCCTCCTCGGCCACCGCGGCGGCCAGTGCTGCATCGCTGAGGGTCACTCGGCAAGTAGATCACGTCAGAATGCCGGCCACGGGATCGGCCGATGCCGGTCCGGCGTCGGCATCACCGGATTGCGCAGCAGGCCAACCACTCTGGCCCGCAGCGCGGCCACCTCGCGGGGCGTGATGAGCCCGCACAGTTCGGCCCCCAGGTCGGCGTCCAGCGCGTCGCCGAGCTTCGCGACGTCGGCCAGGGTGTCGTCGTCGACCGGTTTACCCGCCCAACCCCACAGCACCGTGCGCAACTTGTCCTCGACGTGCAGGGTCACACCGTGATCAACCCCGTACACGCCGCCGTCGACCGCCTGCAGCACATGCCCGCCTTTACGGTCGGCGTTGTTGATCAGGACGTCGAGCACCGCGATGCGGCGCAGGCGGTCGTCGTCGGCGTGCACCAACGTGACCTCGTTGCCCGCGTAATCGTAGGCCTGCAGCACCGGCAGGAAGCCGGGCGGAACGCGGCCGACGGGCAGCAGATCGATCAGGTCGGGGCCGGCAGCGGCCTCGGTGGCATCGTCGTCCCCTGGCTGGTCGACCCAGCGCTGCACCATGCCCGGACCGGCCGGACCGTCCCGAACAATGGTGTAGGGCACCACATCCCAGCCCAACCCGGCCGACACCAGATACGAGGCGAGCTCACGTCCGGCGAGGGTCCCGTCCGGGAAGTCCCACAGCGGAGCCTCTCCGCGCACCGGTTTGTAGACGCAGTGCTGCACGGTCTCACCCAGCGTCGCCTCACACAGAAAGGTGGCGTTGCTCGCCGACCGGATCCGCCCGATCACGGTCAGGTCGCCGCGCTGGAGGACCTCAGATCTCGTCATCGTCGGACCCGGAGAACGCGCCGCGCCGGTAACCGTTGGTCCGGACGCAGATATGGCCCTCGGGGTCGAGCGGCTCGTCACACAGCGGGCAGGGCGGCCGGCCGGCCGAGATGACCCGGTTGGACCGGGCCGCGAACTGACGTGCCGATTCGGGCGTCAGGAACACCCGCACCGCATCGGGGCCCTCCTCGGCGTCGTCGAGCACCACCGAGGCATCGAATTCGGTCTCCGACACCGCCAGCAACTCCACCACCACGGTCTGAGCCTCCGAATCCCAGCCCAGGCCCATGGTGCCGACCCGGAACTCGGCGTCGACCGGGGTGACCAGCGGACTGAGATCGTCCACGTCTCCGGTTTCGGGCGGGATCGGGGTGCCGAAGCGCCGGTTGATCTCCAACAGCAGTGCGGCGATCCGCTCGGCCAGCACGGCCACCTGCTGCTTCTCCAACACCACCGAGACGACCCGTTTGTCGTGGACGGCCTGCAGATAAAACGTCCGATTTCCCGGTTGGCCGACCGTCCCGGCCACGAAGCGGTCGGGTGTACGGAAGACGTGGATTTCGCGGGACATGGCAGCTTCCAAAATACCGTCAACGCACCCGGTGGCGTCAGCCGGTCGAACCGCCGACGACCGCGTCGCCGCCGGGGACATCGCCCGACTCGGCATTCGGGGCGGGCGGCGGGGCCGACAGCGCGGCATTGAGGGCCACACCGGTGTGGTTGACGTGGATGACGAAGGGACGAAGCGGGGTGTAGCGGACGACCGACACCGAGGCCGGGTCGGCGTTGATGCGTTGGAAACTGTCCAGGTGCGTGCCGAGCGCATCAGCCAGGACGGATTTGATGACGTCGCCGTGGGTGCATGCGATCCACAGCGTGTCCGCGCCGTGCTCGTCGGCGAGTCGTCGGTCGTGCTCGCGCACCGCGGCGACGGCGCGTGCCTGCACCGCGGCCAGGCCCTCCCCCTCGGGGAACACCGCTGCGCTGGGTTGCTGCTGGACCACCGCCCACAACGGCTCCTTGACCAGCTCGCCGAGCGCACGGCCGGTCCAGGCCCCGTAGTCGACCTCGGTGATCCGGTCATCGACGACGGGCTCTACGCCCAGCGCGGCGGCCAGCGGTGCCACGGTGCGTTCGCACCGCAGCAGCGGCGACCGCACGATTGCCCGGACCGGCAGCTCGCCGAGGCGGTCGACCAGAGCCGCGGCCTGCTCGCGGCCCCGGTCGTCGAGATCGACACCGTCGGATCGGCCCGCCAGCGTGTGGGCGGTGTTCGACGTCGAGCGGCCGTGCCGCACCAACAGAACGGTCATGAACCCGCTCCCTTTCGCCTTCGGCCGTGCGGTACCCCCCGGTCGGTCACGATGCTGCCACCACTCCGGTCGACAGCAGAATCAGCACCACGATGCCCAGCACTATCCGGTAACCGACGAACCAGTACATGCTGTGGCGCACCAGGAACCGCAGGAACCAGGCGACCGCGGCGTAACCGACCACGAAGGCGATGACCGTGGAGACCAACAGCTGGGCGCCGCTGGCGCTCATGCCCTCGCCGACCGGATTGAACGCATCGGGCAAGGAGAACAGCCCGGAGGCGAAGACCGCCGGGATCGCGAGCAGGAAGCCGAACCGCGCAGCGAGCTCGCGTTCCATCCCCAGGAACAAGCCGGCGCTGATCGTCGCACCGGAACGCGAGACGCCCGGCACCAGCGCCAGGCACTGCGCGAGACCGACGATGATGCTGTCCTTCCAGGTGAGCTGTTCAACCCGTCTGCGCTGTCGCCCGAAATACTCCGCCGCGGCGATGACGAACGAGAACACGATCAATGCCGAGGCCACCAGCCAGAGATTGCGTGCGCCCGTGCGGATCTCGTCCTTGAACAGCAGTCCCATCACACTGATCGGGATGGTGCCGATGATCACCCACCACCCCAGCCAGTAGTCGGCGTTGCGTCGGCCGGACCGGAACAGCCCGGCGAACCAGGCCTGCACGATCCGCACGATGTCACGCGCGAAATACACCAGGACCGCGACCTCGGTGCCGAGCTGACTCACGGCGGTGAACGACGCACCGGCATCGCCGTCGAAGAACACTTTGGATGCGATCGCCAGGTGGCCCGACGAGGACACCGGCAGGAATTCGGTCAACCCCTGCAGCACCGAGAGAACGACGACCTGCAACCACGACATCTCAGGCAGCCCGGTCACGACGAAGACCGTACCGCGAGAGGGCCCGGGCGGCGGTTAGCGCCCGCTGCGGGAAACCGGCTGGGCGTCGGCGACCGCATCGCGCACGGCGGCGGTCACGCTGCGCTCATCGGAGATGTCGATATCGGTGAGGCTGCGGGTGGCCGTGGCCACCACATCTTCGGCCTGCGGCACCGGACCGCGCAGCCGCGGCCGGTAGACCTCCACGTGCAACGCCTGGCGCTCCACATGGAAGGAGAAGCTCCGGCCGTCGCCGAGTTCGCCGAAACCGCTGGCATGCACCCCGGTGGTGATGTCCTCCATGGTGAAGCCTCGACCTGCGACTTCGCTGTCAGCCGTGAGGGTCATGGTATGTACCATACCTCCGCCTCGAGCATCGGGCTGCCCAGACGCGGCCGGGCCACCGTGACGACGTTGCATACACTGGCTCTCCGATCGATTCCCGCCGAACTGGAAACCGAGAGCTACCCGTTGTCGCAGCACATAAACCCGCCGGCTCAGCTGGTCCGTGTCGGAGTCGCGGCGCTGGTGTTGACGCTGATCGCCGGGTGTTCGTCGAGTCCGGTGGACGCGCCGCCACCGACCATCGAAGCCGCGCGCGCCGCGGACTCCCCTCCGGCCGCCACACCGCCGGACGGCATGGTGTGGCCTCTCGGCGGCGACGCCCAGGCAGCGGTGTACGACACGGCGACGCAGTCGCTGCTGGTGCTCGCTCCCTCGGCTGCGGGCGCGGCGCTCACCGTGGTCGGGGCAGCCGGGGCGCAGACACAGGTACCCCTCGCCGACCCCGTGACGGCGATGGCCGGCGACGGCGGCGGCGTGGCGTACCTGTCCACCCGAGGGGGTTACTACCGCTTCGACATCGCGTCCGGCAACCCGACCAAGGTGCTCGTCGAGAACCAGGACGAGGTGGATTTCACCGCGATCACCCGGCGCGCGGACGGCCGGCTGGTCCTCGGCAGCGCCGACGGCACGGTGTACACGCTGGCCACCGAGACCGAGGTAGGCGCCCAGCTGAAGATCTTCGCTCGCGTGGACAGCCTTGTCGCACAAGGTGACACCGTGGTCGTGCTGGACCGCGGTCAGACCTCGGTGACCAGCCTCAACGCCGAAGGCACCAAATCCGAACACGCGTTGCGCGCCGGCAAGGGCGCCACCACGATGGCCACCGACGGTGCGGGCCGGGTGCTCGTCACCGATACCCGTGGCGGCGAGCTGCTGGTGTACGGGGTCAACCCGCTCATCCTGCGCCAGCGCTACCCGGTGCCGGACGCTCCGTACGGCGTGGCGGGCTCCGCGGCACCCGACGGGCTGGCCTGGGTGGCACAGACGGCGACCAACACCGTGGTTGGTTACGATCTGGCGACCGGGACCCCCGTCGAGAAGGTGCGATACAGAACCGTGCAGCAACCGAACTCGCTGGCATACGACGACACGTCGGGCACCCTCTACGTGGTGTCCGGGGCCGGTGCGGGCGTGCAGGTGATCCCGGAGGCTGCCAGGTGAGGGGTGCGCGCGGCCGGATGCCGGCCGCCTGGGACGCGGTCGTCGCCGAGGATGCGGGTGAGTACGAGTGGATTCCACTTCGGCTGCCCCCCGAGGTCACCCGCCTCAACGCCTCGATCCGGTTGTCCATCGAAGCCGAGTACCGCGGCTGGGAGCTGACCCGGGTGCGGCTCTACACCGACGGATCGAGGCGGGTGCTGTTGCGGCGCAAGAGGCGCCCCGGCGCCGTGCCCGATCCCGAACAGCCGGGACTGTAGATGTACGCCGCATTGCGCAAGGCCCTGTTCCTGGTGCCGCCCGAGCGGATCCACACCTGGGTGTTCACCGGGTTGCGGGCTGTCACCAAACCCGAGGTGCTGCGCACCCGCCTGGCGCGTCGGCTCGCTCCGCACGATCCGATCCTGGCCAGCACCGTATTCGGCGTGCGCTTCCCCGGCCCACTGGGTCTGGCGGCCGGCTTCGACAAGGACGGCCTCGGCGTACACACCTGGGGCGCACTGGGTTTCGGATTCGCCGAGATCGGCACCGTGACCGCGCAGCCGCAGCCGGGCAATCCGACACCGCGGATGTTCCGGCTGCCCGCCGACCGAGCCCTGCTCAACCGTATGGGTTTCAACAATCACGGCGCGGCGGCGCTGGCCGCCCGTCTGGCGGGTCAGGTGCCGGACATACCGATCGGCGTCAACATCGGCAAGACGAAGGTGACACCGCCGCAGCAGGCGCCCGAGGATTACGCCGAAAGTGCCCGCCTGCTCGGGCCTCTCGCCGCCTACCTGGTCGTGAACGTCAGCTCGCCCAACACCCCCGGCCTGCGTGATCTGCAGTCCGTCGAATCGTTGCGTCCGATCCTGACCGCCGTCCTGGCCGAAACCACCACACCGGTGTTGGTCAAGATCGCCCCCGACCTCGCCGACGAGGACATCGACCAGATCGCGGATCTCGCAACCGAGTTGGGGTTGGCCGGGATCGTGGCGACGAACACCACGATCTCCCGTGCCGGTCTGACCACCGCGGCCGTGGCCGAGCTCGGCGCCGGCGGCATCTCCGGTCCCCCGGTTGCCCGGCGCGCGCTGGAAGTGCTGCGCCGCCTCTACGCCCGGGTCGGCGACCGGCTGGTCCTGATCAGTGTCGGCGGCATCGAGACACCCGAGGACGCATGGGAGCGCATCGTCTCGGGCGCCTCGCTGGTGCAGGGCTACACCGGGTTCGTCTACGGCGGCGGGTTGTGGGCCAAGACGATCAACGACGGTGTCGCCGCCCACCTCCGCGCGAACGGGTTCTCCAGCCTCGCGGCGGCGGTCGGGTCGGCGGCGCGTTAGCTCTGCTCGTAGGTCCCGGTGATCAACGCGCGCGCGATCGCGTGGCTGAACAGGTTGAAGCCCAGGTATGCCGGGGTGCCCTCGGCAGGGATGTCGAGCTTCTCCACGTCGACGGCGTGCACGGCGACGATGTAGCGGTGCGCCCCGTGTCCGGCCGGAGGTGCCGCACCGATGAACCGCTTGAGCCCGGCGTCGTTGGCCAGTGTGACGGCGTCGCCGGGAAACCCACTCGCGCTGCCGTCACCGACTCCGGCGGGCAGGTCGGTGACCGTGGCGGGCAGATTGAACACCGCCCAGTGCCAGAACCCGGACGCCGTGGGGGCGTCGGGATCGAACACCGTCACTGCGAAGCTGCGGGTCTGTTCGGGGAACCCCGACCAGCTCAACTGCGGTGAGATGTCCGATCCTCCGGCGCCCATGATGCCGCTGACCTGGTCGTTACCCCACGGCTCACCGTCCTTGAACGACTGCGACGTCACCGTGAAGCTGGGCAGCTCGGGCAGGAAGTCGTACGGGTTGTAGGGAAAGGGCACTGCGCCACTCCTTCTCGTGTCGGATTTCTAACTGTGCAGCAGGAAGTGCTCGAGGACCTGCGCACCGAACTTCAATGCATCCACGGGTACCCGTTCGTCGACGCCGTGGAACAGCGCGGCGAAGTCCAGATCCGGCGGCAGCCGCAACGGGGCGAAACCGAAGCAGCGAATTCCCAAGCGTGCGAAGTGCTTTGCATCGGTGCCACCGGACAACATGTAGGGCACCGTGCGCGCCTCGGGGTCGGTGGCCACGATCGCGGCGTTCATCGCCGCGAGCAACTCGCCGTCGAACGGGGTCTCGTAGGAGGGCAGGTTGGTGATCCACTCGCGTTTGACGTCCGGGCCGATGATCTCGTCGACCTCGCGCTCGAAGTCCGCGAGCCGACCCGGCAGCACCCGGCAGTCGACGACGGCCTCGGCCGTGGCCGGGATGACGTTGGCCTTGTACCCGGCCTTGAGCATCGTCGGGTTGGCGGTGTCGCGCAACGTGGCCCCCACGATGCGCGCGATCCCGCCCAGTTTGGCCACCGTGCCTTCGATGTCGGGTGCGGCGGGGTCGAAGGTGTATCCGGTCTCCTCCCCGACGGCGGTGAGGAACTGCTCGACCGATTCGGTCAGCACGATCGGGAAGCGGTGCTTGCCCAGCTTGGCGACCGCCTCGGCGACGGCGGTGACGGCGTTGTCGTCGTGCACCATCGACCCGTGTCCGGCACGGCCGCGCGCGGTCAGGCGCATCCACAACATCGCCTTCTCGGCGGTCTCGATCAGGTACAGCCTGCGTTCCCCACCGTCGCGGCGCGGCACGGTCAGCGAGAACCCGCCGACCTCACCGACGGCCTCGGTCACACCGTCGAACAGGTCGGGGCGGTTGTCGACGAGCCACTTGCAGCCGAAGTTACCGCCGGCCTCCTCGTCGGAGACGAACGCGAACACCAGGTCGCGGGGTGGCACGATGCCGGCACGTTTGAAATGCCGCGCGACGGCGATCATCATGCCGACCATGTCTTTCATGTCGACCGCACCGCGCCCCCACACATAGCCGTCCTCGACGGCGCCCGAGAACGGGTGCACGCTCCAGTCGGCGGCTTCGGCGGGCACCACGTCGAGGTGTCCGTGCAGCATGAGCGCACCCCGCGAGCGGTCGGCGCCCTCGAGCCGGGCGAAGACATTGGCTCGGCCCGGCGCACCGGCTTCGATGTGCTCGGTGACGTAACCCACCTCGGCGAGTTGGTCGGCAACCCAGCGGGCGCATTCGGCCTCACCTTTGGTGGTGGCGGGATCCCCGGTGTTGGACGTATCGAACCGGATCAGCGTGCTGACCAGATCGACCACTTCGTCACTCGGCGTCGCAGCACTCCCCAGTCCAGTCACAAGTCCCTTTCTAACACTGCCCGGCTTTCCTGGTTTGGGCCCGGGGCGGCTCATCCGTTAGCCTTAGCTGCCCACAGCAGGTCCGAGTGGCGGAATGGCAGACGCGCTAGCTTGAGGTGCTAGTGCCCTATTAACGGGCGTGGGGGTTCAAGTCCCCCCTCGGACACATCCGGCGACACGACTCAGATCGGCCGTCGCCTTGACTTGTCGCAGATGCGGATCGTAATCAAGGCGGAGCCCCAGGCTCGCGTACACCTCGGCGCGTTCGGCCCCGGTAGCCTCGCCAAGCACAGCCGATAACCCACCCAGCTGTTCGACCAGCTCGCTGATCTGTGTTGCCGACATAACACTCGGCCGCTCTGCTCGCTCAAGACTGGCCCTCAACTCGTCACGTTCAGCGGTGCGCCGTTGCAACGCCGCACTCAAATCCTCAACCGCCACACCAGATTCCACCGCGCTGACCAAGGCGGCGATCTTGCGATTCACCTCGCCTAGTTGGCGCTGCAGAGCCGCGTAGCCGGCCCCTGCAGTCGGATGCATGTCCTGCCCCCGCGCCAGGTCATCGGGATTTGCAAGACTGGCAATCCAGCTGTCGAGCCGAGGCGTCAACGCGTCCTCACGAAGGTAGACAGTGCGCGGGTGATCGCTCAGATCGACAGGTACCGAACGCGACTTACCGAACTCGCAGCGATAGAGAATGCGCGTTGTTTGCTTCCCTGGACGGGCTGCGCCCTGCATACGCCTTCCGCACGCGGCGCAGTAGAGCAGCCCACGCAGCGCGTACGGCACAGTCGATTCCCTGCTGCATACAAGTCCCGGACCCCGCCGGCTCTGCATCCGAAGTCGAACCGCCTCCGCCAGTTCATCGGAAACCAAGGCCTCGTGCGTCCGCCGGTCCGGGGTGATCCAGTCCCCCTCGTTCCGCCATCGCATTCGCGTGTCATACCCCGCGGCGACGTCATCGGGGTCGACCAGGACCTCGTACTTCTCCTGCTTGCCCCACACGCGGACACCACGATAGGCAGGGTTGTCGAGAATCGCGCGGATCGCCGAATGGGACCATCCGCGCGGATCGCGGTGACTATTCCGGGCCGGGTCATACTGGCTCGGCGACGGTACGCAATCGTCGGTGAGCTGCTGCGCGATGTACCGCAGGCCAGCGCCATCGGCATATGTGCGGTAGATCCGCTCGACGATCGGAGCGGTCACCGGATCGGGTTCGAGGCGGTGAAGGCGCTGGCCAAGATTCGCTTTTGCAGGGTTCGGGTGCGGGCCAGCGTCGACGAGCCGGTAACCATACGGTGGTCGACCACCGAGATATCGGGACGTGTCCTGCGCGAGAGCGGACATCGCCGTACGGACGCGCACCTGGATTCGTGCACGCTCGCCCTTGCTCATCCCGCCGAAAAGCGTCATCACCAAGTCGTGCGCTTCGGAGCCGGGATCAACCGCGCCGCCGACCTCCGGCACCCATAGGCCCACGCCGTAGTGCGTGAGCACCGGGAAAGTGAGCGCGAACTGCGGCCCATAGAAGGCACGGGCCGGTTCCCCGATCACCACGGCATCGAAGCCACGGTCTCTGGTCGTGACATCAGAGAGGAGTCGCGAGGCCTCAGGCCTGCGCTTCCACGGGAGAGAACGGCTCTGGCCCACATCGAAGTAATCAGCAACGACAACTCCCCCGTGCGGAGCGATCAGATCGACTGCCCGTCGCTTTTGCCAACTACGGCTCGCCTCCGGATCTTGAGCGTCCTCGGTGCTTACTCGGCCATAAAAGGCGAACCTGATGGTCACGCGACTCCCCTGTCTCCTCCGAGCGTCCGGTCCCGTACGGCCAGTATTACGCGGATCAGGGCGCGGTTGGCTTCGCACGGGAGGGCATAGTCTTCGGGCACCACAATTTCAGCACCTCCCTCTGACAAAATCCGAGCACTGACTTGGTCGCCGCCTTCAGAATGAGGGTGCCCGGTGGTGGAGCTGTCAATCATCACGGCGCCTCCGTCGATCCGATTGCTGGTCGCGGACCTCCACCAATCCGGTGCGTCTGCTCTCGATATGTCGCAGGCTCGCTGAAACAGCCAGGACTCGGTCGCCCGTCGTAGCATGACCAGCACGATCGAATTCCCATCCAATCTGGTCTGCGATGTCCGTCTGATCATGTTGCGCTGCTGCGGGTTTGGCGTTTTGGGCGCGGGTCCATTCGGCACGGTGGATACGTAGTGCTGTCATGGTGGTCGAGTAGTGGCGGGATTTGGTGGTGATGTGGCCGCGGTAGCCCAGGGTGTGTAGCCAGCGGCCTATCCCGGTCCACGGCGACTCGCGCGTGGTATTGGTGGCGGCGTGGTGATCGAGAGCGGCGATCGCGAACAGTATGGACCGGATGTGCTCGGTAACATCAAGGGCGGCAATGGCTTCGGTAGACAGGCGGCGGGCGGCGATCCCGAAGTCCTGCAGGCTTTTGGTGACGTATTTGGCGAGGTAGCGGGCCACGCGGCGCGCAGACAACCCGCTGGCCGGGCCGGCATCTGAATCATCATGGATGACGGATGATTCGGCGGCCAGCGATTGAGTGTCGATCTGACTGCCGAACCGCACGGCGACCCCGGCGGTGTCCTCATCGCAGGAAGTGTGAATGATGTGACCAGCAACCGCGCGGTGCGGGTCTGGGACGGTGATCGCGATGCCGCCGGCGGCGCGATGAATGATGCCCGCCAATGCCGTGGCCGTGATCGGTGACTGCCATCGGGGTCCGGTCAGATGACGGGGCTCCGCACCACCGGAGGCGGCGCGGCCGTAACTCTTCGGCTCACCCGATGACGTCGTGTCGTCGTCGGAGGGGTCGAGGCGAATGAGGGCGTGGATGTGCGGGACAGCGCGGGCTTGCATTTCGACGACTTTGACGAAACTGACTCGCACCGAATCCGGATCAAGACCTCGGGCATTTAGTTCCTGCCGAACCGCGCGGCGCAGGGAGATGGTGAAGCGTCGCCACAGTTCGGGCAGGTGCCAGCTGAACAGCACGTGGGACAGGTAATCGTAGCAGGGTCCGCACAGGGGCTGCCCGACAAGTGAATCAGTGCGGTCGTGAATGTGATTGCACCACAACAGGTTCCCATGCGCGCACCGTTCGGATTGGCCGGCGTTGCGGTACTCGCGGCAGACGGTGCCGGTAGCGCCATGCACCGGCCCGAAGCTCGGCGCGGTCAAGGTCAGGAACACCTGCGGACGGGCACTGACACTGGCGGGGACGTGGTGGTGGCCACCGGCGGCGCCGGCATGCACCAGCTGCCAGGTGTCCCGGGCATAGAGGTCCGAACACGATGGGCAGATGTGGGCGCGGCGGTTGTTGCAGCGGGTCCACACCACCTGCGCACGCCCGAAGCGGTCAACGCCGGCCAGTTGGATGGGGTGGGCGCAGAACCCGACCGATTCGGCGCGCCGCCACCACTGATCGAACCCTGCCGTGGAAGCGCGCCGCACCATCTGACTGATCACCGCATCGACGTCGATGGCGATGCCGGGCGTTGTCGGGATACCCGGCAGCGTGATGGCCGGGTACCAATCCTGTCCATTCGATAGAGCATCTGGGGTGGCCATCGTTTACCCCTGGTCCTCGGTGCCGGTGCTGTCGTTGCCCGTCGCGTTGCGTCGACGCGGCCGGGGTGCATGAAAGGTGCGGACCAGAGCGGCGATGTCAGGATCAGTGACGTAGAAGGCCCGCACCCGTGTGGGTTGTGCGGTGCCGTCGATCATCACGTAGCCCACGCCGGGTGTGCGGTCGTCGATGTCCTCGCATACCGCCCCGCCGTCACGCGCGCCCTGGCCCAAGACCATGGTTGTTTGGGTGGCCTCGGTCAGCCGCAAGCCGACCCGGACAGTGAAGAGCTGGCGTACCGGCAGGGTGTCTTTGGCGGGGTCTTGGATCGCCGCGATCACCGAGATGCCGACGGCCCGGCCCTGTGACAGCAGCAGTCCGAGGAGGTGCTCGATCTCGATCCGGATTTTTCGGTCAGTGACGTAGGCGGTGAGAGCGGCCAGTTCGTCAATCACCACCGCGAACAACGGCTCCGCCACAGTCGGTGTGTGCAGGCGGGTGCGACCGCGGAGGCGGTGCGCTCGTTCGTTCATCACGTCGACCAGGGTGCGCAGCAGCTCCACGGTGGTGCCGGTGGCATCGTGGGTGAAGGCGGTGAACATGGGTGCCCCCGCACTTAGTTCCATGCCCCCTTTGGGGTCGATCACGCACAGCCGCACTTTGCCGGTCCGCACGTCGGGGGCCAGGCCGGCGATCAGCGACCACAGCACCGACCCTTTGCCGGCTCCGGAGGCTCCCGCGATCAGGACGTGATGACCGAGTACAGGCACCTGCCACAGGTCGCCGCTTTCGGTGGCACCTGCACCGATTGCCGCCAATTCCACGGGTGTGGTCGGTGTGGGCAGCGGCAGTGCGATCGGCTCGGCCAGCACATCGGCACGCATCACTGTGACCCGAATCTGACCGGGTGTGGTAGCGGTGATTGTTACCCGTTGTGCGCGCCAGGCTGCAGCGAGGGCTTCGGTTTGCTTGTGCCAGTGGGTGATTGACTGGCCGGTCACGATCGTGACATCGAGAACGTCGACGTCGTGGCCGATGCCGATGGTCCGCAGCGCCGGGACATGCTCGCGGTCACCATGTTTCGCGGTAAGTCCGTGCATGGCGCAGACCCGCGACCAGGACCGTTCGTAGCGAGACCAGCGCTGGAAATAGTGATACGGCGGGTTGATCACGTACTGCTCAAACGTCGTCTCATCCAGGACCGCCCAGACCATGTTGGCGGCGATGAATCCGGCCAAGGTGAACATCGCGATGTTCAGGCCCTGCCAGATGCCAACACCACACGTGATCACGACCGGTACGCCGAGCAATGGGAAACGCAGTCCCCAGCCCAGCAGATGCGCGATACCGGTGACGATGTCGACCAGCAGTTCGCCGATCCAGTCGTCTGATCCATCATTTTTGTTGCTGTTCTTACTATTTGAAGTGTTCGACATCGTGTCCTGACTCTCACGAAAAGTAATACGGGGAGCGGGAAACCCGACCGGCCATCTCATTCCGAGAGCGGTTCAACCAATCGGCACGGATGGCCGGGCGGGCACGGCGGAGATTTACTGGCGCGGTCCAGCGGACTTGCCCTCAGAGACGGTGATCGCATCAGCCCGATACGCGACACCCGCCCGACCGTTCTGATTCCACGGTGTCGCCACAAGGTTGACGACCGTGACCTGCTGTCCCACAGTGACTTTCGGTTCACCCGGGACGGTCACCGTCAACACCTCTGCACCGTCCGAATCCAGGGCCATCAACTGGACCTGCCAGAGCACCAACCCGGTAGTCTTATCGACCTTGGGTTGACCGGTCTCGAAATCTGTACGTGCTTCAGCGGTTTTCGTGCACATCCATGACACCGCCGCGGTGTCAATCTTGAGTTTCATTGATTCTCAGTCCTTTTCCTGTGGTTGAGTCGCGCCCAGGTGAGCGCTAGCACCACTACACGCGGACACGACGGACACCGACAGGGCCACCGCGGGACACCTCAGACATGTCGGACACGGCCTCGGACATCGACGGGCACGTTCGTGACCGGTCCATGTCTGCATCGGTTGCGCCGACCTCTGACATGGCCTTATGCAAAAATCGTGTCCATGCAGGCTCAACCGACCAGTTGACCAGCACAGGGAGGGGAATCGGGTGGTGCACGCAGATGACGGCGACGCCGCAGCCACCACGGTGCGGAATATCGCGTTGGAACGAGCGATACGTGTCAAAGGCATCAATGCACGCAAACTCGCCGGACTGATCGACGTCACCGAGAAGACGGTGGGACGCTGGCTGGCCGATGCTGACTGGAAAGTTCAACGCGTCAATGCACAGGCTGCCGCTGACGTGTTGGAATGCACGCCACACGAGCTGTGGCCAACGCAATTCCCGGCCGACCTGACTGGTGGTCGCTCTGCCTCGGCGACTGCGATCACCTTCAGGCCGACGTTCTACGCCACTCGCACGCAAGTACCAATTACCCTGTGGCAGAATCACTTTGCCAGCGCCAGGACGTCAATCGATATCCTCGTCTTCGCGGCCACATTCTTGTTCGACACCCTCGACGGATTCACGACCACCTTGGTCGACGCCGCGAAGCGCGGCGCACAGGTGCGCTTTCTGGTAGGTGACCCGAGAGGGGAAAACATGGTCCTCCGGGGTCAAGAGGAAGGAATCGGTAACTCCGTGATCGCTCGGAGCCGCAACTCTGTCGAGTTGCTCACACCGCACCTGCAGACGTCGGGTCTGCAGGTGCGAACGCATCAAACGACCCTCTATACGTCGATCTTCCGGGTCGATGACGACATGATCGTCAACTTCCACGTCTACGGCTCTGAACCATCCCGCGTTTGATGCGCACCTCCTTCCTTGGGAAGGTGCATGTCATGCCGAGCAAGTACGACCCGGAGACCCGAGCGAAGGCGGTCCGTCTGGTGCGCGAGCACCGGGAGGACTATCCGAGCGAGTGGGCGGCGATTACCGCGGTGTCCAAACGGTTGGGGATGAACGCCGAGACGCTGCGTAATTGGATTCGCCAGCAACAGGTCGATGACGGTGATCGAGACGGGGTCTCTTCGGAGGCGGCTGCGGAGATCCGGGCGTTGAAACGGCGTAACGCCGAGCTGGAGCAGACTATCGAAATCCTCAAGGCGGCAACGTCTTTCTTCGTGCGGGAGAGCGACTCGCGCAACCGCCGCTGACCGCTACGGTCTGCGAGTTCATCGCCGCCCACCGGGACCGTTTCGGGGTCGCTCCGATCTGCCGCGTGCTCACCGAGCACGCCGTGCCGATCGCCCCGCGGACATTTCATGCCTGGGCGGTGCGGGCGCCCTCGAAACGGGCCCTGTGGGACGCCACGATCACCGAGATCCTAGCCGGCTACTACGAGCCTGATGAGCACGGACGCCGCAGGCCCGAGTCGCTGTACGGGTCGCTGAAGATGTGGGCCCATCTGCAGCGTGAGGGCATCCCGGTGGCCAAGTCCACCGTGGAACGCCTGATGCGCAAGAACGGCTGGCAAGGCGTGCGCCGCCAGAAGAGGGTCCGCACCACGATCCCCGACCCGGAGGCGGTGCGACCGCCGGACCTGGTGGACCGCCAGTTCGGGGTGGCCGCACCCAACGTGCTGCTCGTGGCCGACTTCACCTACGTCAAGCTCGTCACCGGCGTGTTCGTCTACGTCGCGTTCGTCATCGACGTCTACGCCGGGTCGATCGTGGGCTGGGAAGCCTCGGCGTCCAAGCACACCCGCTTCGTCGAATCCGCGCTGCGTCAGGCCGCTGCACTGCGTGCCCGCCAAGGCCATCCCGTCGACGGCGCAATCCATCACAGCGACGCCGGCTCGCAGTACACGAGTGTGAGATTCGGTGAGACACTGAGCCTTTCGGGAATTCGCCCGTCTGTGGGCAGTGTTGGGGATGCCTTCGACAACGCGCTGGCTGAGACGACCATCGGCCTGTACAAGAACGAATGTGTCCGGGCGGATTCCCCGTTTCGCCGCGGCCCACTGAACACCGTGGGCGACGTCGAATACATCACCGCCGACTACGTCGCCTGGTACAACCAGCAGCGCCTGATGCACCGCCTCGGACGCATTCCGCCGGCCGAAGCCGAAGCCCGCTACTATTCCCAACTCGTGACCGGTAGACCGGCCGGATCACAGAAACCTGAGGGTGCATGAAACCCGGGACGGTTCACTCACCGGGGCGCAACAACCCGGTTATGGTCTTCTCCCGCTCCGACGAACCACGACTCTGGACAACATTTGAGGACGCATTCACCCGAGTCTGGGACCAGGCAGAGCCACTACCCACGTCGTAAGAAGAAAGGACTGCTGATGGCGCGCACCGACTACTACAACGATCCCGACGCACCGACCCCCAACAGCGTCGTTCCGTCAGCGTCCGCGATCGTCACCGACGAACAGGGCCGCATCCTGCTGGTTAAGCGACGTGACAACACGTTGTGGGCACTGCCCGGAGGTGGCCATGACATCGGTGAAACGATCGAGCAGACCGCAGTACGTGAAGTCAAAGAGGAGACCGGTCTGGACGTGGCCGTCGCCGGCTTGAGCGGTATCTACACCGACCCTGCGCACGTCGTTGCGTTCACCGATGGTGAAGTACGTCAACAGTTCTCGCTGTGCTTCACTACGACCGTACTAGGTGGCCAGCTCGCCATCGACCACGAAAGCATTGACATCGCCTGGACCGACCCCGTCGATATCGCGGCTTTGGACATGCACCCCTCGATGCGGCTACGCATCACCCATTATCTGGACCAGCGGCCCACGCCCTACCTCGGGTAGACAGGCCGGTTTCACTGCCACGATTGCACGCGACGCACCGCGGCCAGCAAGTCCTCACGCGACAAACTGACCGCACGGTGCACCGGATCATCGGGTCCGTAGCGATTGACCACCTCGTCTAGACGTACAGCAGCGGACACCGGCGAACCGTCGGGTCCGCTCGTCAAATCGCAGAACGTCAACGCATCCAGCACCTCGGCCGCTGGCTCAGTGAACTCAGCCAGCCCATCAATGCCTCGCATCACTGCTTCCACTGCAGCGCCGGAATGGAACGCCACCAACGACACCACCAGTTCCGGGAAGCCCTGCGAGCGCAGAAACCGTGCTCCGTCCAGCGGGTGAAATCCCGTTGCCCGCACATCCGGCCCGTAACCGATGTCATGTGTCCATGCCGCGGCCACGAGACAATCACCGGCCTCCGCGTCCAGATGCGGCCGTATCCTCTCCGCTGTCGCCGCGACAGCCTGCACATGCTCCCAGCGCCGCCCAAGGCCGGCAATCTGCTCCTCGGCCAACGACCGCGCACGTTCCACCATTGCGACGCTCATACCATCAGCCTACGAGTCGACTGACGAAGCGGTGGAGCGCGAGTCAAATCGACGGTCAAGCCGCCAAATGCGTTTCCGCGACATCAACCGGGGACGGCTACCGTCCGCTGGCGCTCCCGTCCGCCGCCCCCAAGAAGTCCAGGCCACACATACGATCGACCGTCGCGGCCGGCGCTGACTTGCTGGCCCACTCGTACACAATCGATGACCTCACCGTGGGCAAACGAGTCAGGTCTAGCCTCGACCATGCCGGCGCTCGCGCCTCCCCGGCCGGAACAGCAGACCGCTCACTGCCAGCGATGTGAGAACTTTCTTTACTGAGATCAAGTAACTAGAGTCCGATACGCTTGGCGATGATCTCGTTCATGATTTCGTTGGTGCCGCCGCCTATTCCGAGAATCCGGCAGTCTCGATAGTGTCTCTCGATCTCAGACTCACGCATGTAGCCCATCCCACCGAAGATCTGAACCGCCTCGTTGACCACGTAGTCGCACGCATACACAGCGGTGTTCTTGGCCATCGACACCTCGGCAACGACATCCTCCCCTGCTAGCCACCTCTGCATGACAGCACGGGTGTAGGTGCACGCCACGTCGACCTGTCGAGCCATCTCGGCAAGCTTATGGCGAATGACCTGGCGCCCCGTCAACGGTCTACCGAACGTTTCACGCTCCCGCGCCCAACTCTTGGCGAGATCGAGAGCCCTATCCGCCGTCGCGTACGCCTGGACAGCGATGCCGAGCCGTTCAGCCTGAAATTGCTGCATGATCTGCAAAAACCCGCTGTTCTCTGCCCCCACCAGGTTCTCAGCCGGTACGCGAACGTCGACGAAAGACAACTCGGCGGTGTCGCTACATCGCCACCCCATCTTGTCCAACCGGCGGGACACTTCAAATCCAGACGAATTCTTGTCGATCACGAGCAATGAAACTCCCCCGTAACCCGGTCCGCCGGTGCGTACCGCCGTAGTAACGAAGTCCGCCCGAACTCCGCTGGTGATGAACGTCTTTGCTCCGTTGACCACGTAGGTGTCGCCATCGCGCACTGCGCGTGTGCGCAAATTCGCGACATCTGAGCCTGCCCCAGGCTCGGTAACGCCCAGCGAGCCGATCATCTTTCCTGCGAGCGTCGGACGGACATATCGTTCAATCAGGACTTCGGAGCCATTGGCGGCAATGTGGGGAAGGGCAATGCCATGGGTGAACAAGGCGGCGCAGACGCCAGTGGACCCACCTGCGGCCAGGATGGCCTCAGTGACCAGTGCAGAGTCAATCGCGTTGCCGCCGCTGCCGCCGACTTCTTCCGGGAACCCGATTCCGAGAAGCCCGACCTCGGCAGCGTTGAGGTGCAGGTCGCGCGGGATCTCACCCACCCGCTCCCATTCCGCTAGCTTCGGCGCGATTTCACGTTCGACGAAAGACCGCGCCATTTGACTCAGCGCTCGTCGCTCCGGCGTAGTCCACACCTTCGGGGCGACAACGAAACGAGCTGCCCCATCCTCGCATGCCGTGGTCGTGCCTGCGTCCGTCATCTCAGCCTCCGCGAGAATTTGATGGATTGATTACAAGGTGGCTGATGCTTGCCGTCCTCAGGATGGGCAAGGAGGACGCGACGCGCAGCAGCCTAAGCGGTCCGGCGGCGTGTAATCTGCAGCGGCGCAAGGACGTGAACATGAGAAGTGAAGCATGGTTCTCTTCAGAACCGGACGAGCCCTCGGATGTTTTTTCCTGAACGCATATCCTGGTAGCCCTCATTGATTTGGTCGAGGGAGTATTCGCGGGTGACCAACTCGTCGAGCTTCAACCGCCCGGCCGAGTAAAGCTCGACCAGCCGCGGAATATCGTGTGGCGCATTAGATGAGCCATATAAGGCGCCACGAATCTGCTTTTCGTAAAGCGTCATCTCCAGCAGTGACCCTGAGATCGACGACTCGTCGGGATGCCCGATGGCCGTAACCACGACGCGTCCGCGCTTTCCGACCAAGGCCAGCGCTTCGGCGGTATAAGAGGCCTCAGCCACATCAGTGGTGAGGATGCAGACATCGGCCAGCTTGCCCAGCGTCATATCGCTGACTAGCGACCAAGCTTCATCCATCGAGGCGGCGGTATGCGTCGCGCCGAACCCGCTCGCTTGCTCTCGTTTGAACTCCACCGGATCGACCGCCACAATTGCCAGCGCCCCCGCGATTCGCGCGCCCTGAATCGCATTCATTCCGATTCCGCCTGCTCCCACTACCACGACGGTGTCCCCGGCGCGCACCTCCCCAGTCCGCACCGCAGATCCGTAGCCGGTCGTGACGCCGCAACCGATCAACGCTGCCCGATCGAGAGGGATTCCGCCGTCAATCTTGACCACGGATGCCTGCGGCACCACTGTGTACTCGGAAAACGTTCCGAGCAAACACATCTGCCCGACGTCCTCGCCTCGTGCGTGAAAGCGATAGGTGCCGTCGACCTGCGGTCCCATCATCAGCGCCGCTCCCAGATCACAGAGATTGCCCATGCCGCGCGCGCAGTAGGAGCAGCGCCCACACGAGGGGAGGAAGGTCAAGATGACAGGATCACCTTCGGACAGATCCTCAACCCCTTCGCCGCACTCCGCGACTGTGCCAGCACCCTCATGGCCCCCTACTACCGGCAATGGGATCGGGAGGTCGCCGGTGACCAGATGTTCGTCGGAATGACACAAGCCGGTGGCCGCCAGCCGCACGAGGACCTCCCCGGGACCTGGCGGATCCAACTCGACTTCTTCGACCTCCCACTTCTGCTCCAAGCCCCACAAAACAGCGGCACGTGTCTTCATGCTGAAGTCCCTTCTATCTAATGACGCTTCTGAAGTAGTTATCCCGACTGCGCACGGTCACAAGAACTCGTCCTGTATGTCTCCCGACATGTCGCCGTAGGCCGCGGCGACCACTCGCCCGCACCCGGGCTCGTACCGGACTGGCATCACACATCGAGCAGGTCGTGACGCTTGTCGGCTTCGAGGATTGCCCGATATTCTGGAAAAAGGTTTTTCGCCTGCGGAATTAGCTTGATCAGTTTCGTGACAGGACCTTTCGCTCGTACCGTTCCTTTGGCCATCGCCATGGTCAAGTTCACCTTCCCCAACCAGAACCTGTTACCGGTATCCGCGGACATGAACAATTCGACATTCGGTGTAACGCCGCTGTCCGCGCCGGTCTCTATCACCCTCTTCGGCATATCCACGGTTACTACCGCATCTGGATCGGTGTAATGAATCCGCAACACCACCCCGGACCCGGCAAGTCTGTTCGCAAGGTCTTCGTTCTCCAACCCTCGTCGAAAGATTCCGGCGAGGTAGCGGTAAACCTCTTCCGCATCAGCGAAGACAGCCATCGTGAATCTCCATTCTGGTTGACGCAGTCCAAGCACTCAAGAAAAATTCCGTTGGGTCGCACCCAGTTTGATTTCCACCGCAGGTAACCTGCATTCATAGGAGTAGATTTCCTGCCTCCCTCAGCGCCTGCGCGAGTCGACGTTCGGCTTGCGGCAACTGCGCAGCGAGACAGGCCGCGCCACTCGCTCGCCGGCGCGGATGTGCACCGCGTTCGTAAGCCGTTCGCGCGACAGCGGTCCACAGCTTAGATGCGGTCTTCGCAGCCTCCGCTGCTCGGAACGCAGGTTCGAAACCCAACTCTTCAGCGACGCGCCGACATCCGCGTGCCTGCAGATCTCGGAAAAGACCGCCTCCGGTTCCGGCCTTTTCGATGAAGGCGCTCAGCGCAAACAAGGCACCGTCGAGGGTGTCGTCGTCAAAGATCTCCGGCCACCCCTTGAGGTCCTCCACAAACGTCGACACACCTGATAATCCACGCGCCTGAGATTCACAATCGGAGCCCTCGGTAATCGGCGCGCTCACAAACGAACCCTGCATCGCGTCCGCAGACCTACGGAAGGCCGACCGGGCAGCATTGCCGAGATCTGGTGCCGCGCTGGGCCACTCGACCACGTAGGTGGTGTGCCGCGTGGGGACGGGAAATCCCGTCGATGCGCGTGCCTTTCGCAAATTCTCATAAGGCACGGCTTGAGGTACATCGCGATCGTTATCGACTACGAACGCGAGTTCCTCGTCGTCGTCGTACCCGACGATCACGACATCGTGTCGGCTCATACTCAGACGCGTTCTCAGATAGGGCAATTCGGCGATGTCAGTCCACACCATGACCGGGGTACCGGCATCGATCTGTTCGGTCACCCATTTCCAACCGAGATCGGGGTCGTCTGTCGAGCGGCACTCGAAGCGCGCACCCAACCGGGTCAAGTATTCGTCTTCGAGGTCCGCGCTGCGTCCAACGAGGTAGATCGGTGGATTTAGGTGCGCCGAGCGAACATACGAGAAGTCGAGGGCCCCGCCGAGCGCAAACACGGTACCTTCGTCCGGGGTGTGTCCACCCCAACGGACCCCCGCCCATTCGGTCAAATCCCGAAGAGCGCCCGATCCGCAATGGCCGCCCATGTCGTGGCGATACGGCACCACTATCGATGCCATCAATCCTCCTCCAAGTGACTAACGTGCAGACGGCAACTTATCTGAGTCATAGGGAACGCGAGATGATTTCCTTCATCACCTCGTTCGTGCCGGCATAAATTTTTTGCACGCGCTGATCCACCCACAATCTGGAGATGGGGTACTCGGTCATGTAGCCATATCCGCCGTGAAGCTGCATACAGTCATCGAGCACCTTCATCGCTCGCTCCGTGGTCCACCACTTCGCCATGGCGACGGTCTGCACGTCGAGTTGACCCGCAAGGTGCAGGTCGATGCAGTAGTCGAGGAATACTCGCGCGATGCGCGTTTCAGTCGCAGCTTCCGCCAAGGTGAATTTGGTGTTCTGGAAGCCGAAGACGGGCCGACCAAACGCCTCCCGCTCACGCGTGTATTTGAGCGTCTGCTCCAGGGCGAGTTCCATCGATGCGACAGCTCCCACCGCGACGATGAGTCGCTCTTGTGGCAGCTGCGTCATCAGCTGAATGAAGCCCTGTCCCTCAGCCTGGCCCAGTAGATGCGAGCGCGGAACTCTCACGTCGTCGAAGAACAACTCGGAGGTGTCCTGGCCGCGTTGGCCGATCTTGTCGAGAACCTTGCCCCGCCGGAATCCGGGCCGGTCAGCCTCGACGGCGATCAAAGAGATGCCCGCAGCGCCCTGGCTCGGATCTGTCTTGGCAACAACGATGATGAGGTCGGCCTGTTGGCCGTTGGTGATGAAAGTCTTGGAGCCGGTGACTACGTACTCGTCACCGTCCAGGATGGCTTTTGTCTTGACGCTCTGCAGATCGGACCCAGTCCCCGGTTCCGTCATGGCTATCGCCCCGATCATTTCACCGGACGCCATCTTGGGAAGCCACTGCGCGCGCAGCTCTTCAGTCGCGTAATGCAGGATATAGTGGGCGACGATTCCGCTGTGCAGTCCCGCACCCCATGAGCTGTCACCGATGCGGGCCTGCTCTTCGAGCACGACCGCTTCGTGCGCGAAAGTTCCGCCCCCTCCGCCGTATTCCTCGGGTACGGACATGCAGAGCAATCCCAGCTCGCCCGCTCGGTTCCACAGTTCTCGGTCGACGTGGTGCTGGTCGGCAAAGCGTTGCGCATGCGGCGCCAATTCGGCCGAGAAGAACTTCGAAGCGAGATCACGAAGCTCGAGTAATTCTGCATTCATCCAGGGAGAGATTGGGGACGACATGATTACCTTCCGACTGTTGAAATTCCAGGGATTCGACGTTATTGCGTTTCGATTTTGATGAGGTATTCGCCGGCAGCGTGGCGCGCACGGATGGCCTTTTTGTCGTACTTTCCGACGCTCGTCCGCGGAATATCGGACACGAAGCTCCATCGCTCAGGAACCCACCATTTGGCGACTTTGCCCGAAAGGAACGATCGGAGTTGGTCAATGTCAACGTCGGTTCCTGGGTGGATGACGACAAGCGCCAACGGCCGTTCCTGCCACCTATCGTCCGCGACGCCGACCACCGCCGCTTCGTACACGGCAGGGTGCCCGATCAGCGCGTTCTCCAGCTCGACCGAGGAGATCCATTCGCCACCTGACTTGATGACGTCTTTCGAGCGGTCGGTCAGGGTCAGATAGCCCTCGGCGTCGATCCTGCCCACATCACCGGTACGCAACCATCCGTCGTCGAACTTCTCCGTATCGTTGTCTCCGAAATAAGAACCGGTGATCCAAGGGCCGCGCGCCTGAATTTCCCCAACTGACCGACCGTCCCACGGCACGGGTTTCCCGTCGTCGTCCCGCAACCGGATTTCGACACCGCAGATCGGCCGGCCCTGGGATGCGCGCATCTCCCATCGTCGCGTGTCGGCTCCGCGAGCCGGACGTGCAACGGTCGCCAGCGGAGAGGTTTCGGTCATCCCCCATGCCTGCACAATGGGCACGTTGTACTTCTCTTCGAACGCCCGCATCAAGGAAAGCGGAACAGCAGATCCCCCGCACGCCACCAGCCGTAGCGAAGAAATGTCCCGCCCAGGGTGCGAATCCAGATATCGGTCGACATCGTTCCAGATCGTCGGCACTGCACCGGCTACGGTCGGCCTGGTGTCTTCGATGATCGACACCAACGGCTCGGCCTGGAGAAACCGGTCGGGAAGCACCAAATCCGCGCCGGACATCAACGCGGCGTAGATAAGCCCCCAGGCATTGGCGTGAAACATCGGGACGATGGCCAGCACACGGTCGGCCTCGCTGACTGACAACGCGTTAGCTGTGCAGGCGGCCAGGGAGTGAAGGTACGTCGAACGGTGGCTGTAGACGACGCCCTTGGGATCTCCGGTGGTGCCGCTCGTGTAACACATGGCCGCGGCCGACAGCTCGTCGAGCTCAGGCCAGTCAAATGACTCTTCCTGACTGGCAAGCACTTCCTCGTAACGCAGAACCGTCTTCCCGCATCCCTGTAGCGGGGCAAGGTCGCCCTCTCCGGTAACGATGACGGTGTGCACCGACGCCATCGCTGGGAGCGCGCGCGCCAACAACGGGGCAACCGAAGCGTCGACGAGGACGATCTGATCGCACGCGTGGTTGGCGATGTACGCGAGTTGCTCCGGGGCCAAACGAATGTTGAGCGTGTGCAGGACCGCTCCCATGGACGGAATCGCACAGTAGGCCTCCAGATGCTCTTGGTTGCTCCACTGGAAGGTGGCCACGCGTTGGTCTGCCGTGATGCCAAGGCTGCGCAGCGCATTGGCAAGGCGAGCCACTCGCGCCAGCAGACTACGGTAGGGCGTTCTGCGATACCCATCTCCGGTCGGAGTGATGACCTCGCTGTCACCGTGTATGGCTGCCGCATGCTGCACAATCGCCGACACCGTGAGAGGAACATTTTGCATGGTGCTTTGCATGGTGAAGGGCCCTTTCAGGCGAAGAGGTCGGGACGGCTGTTCGGCTGGTCGATGAATGTTCCGTAGTGCGTTCTCAAAGCCTGCACGATGTCCGCTAGGGGTAGATCGTCGTAGGCTCCACGGTCACGGAGATATTCCATGTGCTGGGTGCCGTCCCCGGTGAACCCGTGCAGCAGCGCGTCGCTACGCCCGTCGAAGTCGATGGGCGAGACACCGAACCGTGCGCACAACTCCCGATTGAACGCCGGGGTCGCCTTGACCCATGCACCGTTGAGAAGCATGAGACTGTAACCGTGATAGACGAAAACGTCGGTACCACCCATACGCTCGCGCAATGTCTTGGTCTGGAAGTGGTTTCGGACATCGGCGAACCCCAGCCGCGCCGGGATTCCCGCCGCTCGGCACGCTGCAGTCAGGAGCACGGCCTTCGGGATGCAGTAGGCTCGTTCTGCGGTTGCGACGGTGCTGGCGCGATAGGCGTGCGGGTTGTCGGTCACCGTGTACGGGTCGTACCAAATGGAGTCACGGACCGCGGTGAAGATGGCCATCGCCTTCTCGGTGTCGCCGCAGGCACCACGGATGGCCGATGATGTGAAGTCACGCACCGAATCGTGTTGCCAGTCAAGGAACTCCGTGGGATCGAGGTAGCGCCTGTGGCCAAAGGTCATCGGCGCTTCATCTCCAACGGAAGTCCGTCCACCGGAATGGGCAGCGAGGTGTTGTCCCACCGGATGTGGTAGTTCTGCGGAACCGTCCAGGTGAACGAACGCAGCATCCTGTGCAGGATTGCTTTGACCTCGAGGGTCCCGAACTGCATGCCAATGCACTTGTGCGCTCCACCACCGAACGGTACCCAGGCGAATCGGTGGTGTTGGTCCTCACGCCGAGGCTCGCCAAAACGTGAGGGATCGAACCGGTCCGGATCACTCCAGATCTTCCGATCGAAGTGATTCACGGCGGGCGTTATGGCGCACAACGTGTTCGCGGGGATGTGATATCCGTCGATGGCGACATCTCGAACCGTCTTGCGCATCACCAGCGGAACAGGTGCAAGCAGTCTGAGCGCTTCCTTGAGCACAAGGTCGATAACCGTCATCTTCTCCAGGGCTTCGATGTCTGGCAACCCGTCACCGACGGCCTCGGCTTCCGCAGCCGCTGCCTCCTGCCACTCCGGATACTTGGCAAGGAAATAGGCAACCGCAGTGGTGGTGATCGTCGATGTGTCGTGGGCCGCCATCATCAGGAAGATCATGTGATTCACCACGTCCTCGTCGGAAAACCGCTCCCCGTCCTCGGTGGTGGCTTGACATAGAGCAGCGAACAGATCGTTCGTCTCGCCGGCTCGCGCGGCCGGCAGATGCCGGAAGAAGTAGTCCTCCAAGACGCGCCGGCCTCGCACACCAGCGCGGAATCTGGTTCCCGGAAGGGGAACACGCACAAGGGAACTCGCCGCCCGGACCGTGGCGACGAACGCCTTGTTGACAGCATCGCTCTCGTCCTTACCGCGGCCGCCCATGAAGACGTCAGTGGCTATGTCGAGGGTGAGTTCCTTCAGCAGTGGGTAGATGCGAACCGACGGACCCACCGGCCACGCGGGCACTGCCGTGCGAACGCGTGGGGTCACCTGTTCGACATATCCGGTCAGGCGGGGACGCGTAAACGCCTCTTGCATGATGCGCCGGTGCATCAGGTGCTCGTCGAAGCTCATGAGCATCAAACCGCGATGGAAGAAGGCGTCGATCAGGAAGGACCAGCCGTCCTGAGAGAATGCCTTGGATTCGCTCGTGAATGCCTCGCGAGTAGCGTCCGGGCCGGCGATGACCACCATCTTGGTGCCGAACGCGCCCATCCACGACACCGAACCCAGACGGTCGTAACGCTCCCGACTGAAATCCGAGCCGAATCGGATGTAGTCGAGTGTGTGACCCACCAAGGGCAGTCCCGCGTCCCCCCGGATAGCTTTCAACCCACTTCCCGCGGGTACTGGTGACAGTTCACGAACCGGCCAACCACGGCTCCATCGACGCCATCTGTCGTCGACGGCGTCAGGCGCGGGAACCATGATCACAGAGGACAACCGCTCCTTCGTGTGGCGCGCAGGCGCGAGAAGATGATTCGTCATGGTTGCTCCTCCTGGACACTTGGCCGCTCTGACAGGCGTTGCCACTAGTCTTTACAAGTGTTCGATTAATGTCAAGATCTGGACAATCTCGATCTAAGTGGTCAAGTTTGCGCCTCGGGGCCCTGAGCGCTGCGGCGACGCAACAGCTTCCATTCGGAACTGCCTTTTACCGCTAGGGGCCCAACCTTTCTCAAGACGTAATCGCTGCTTCGCGGATTACGGGTGAGGAGTCGGTAGATGAAGGTAGGGCCCGGCCAGTTCGTCGGGATTTCCCCACTCGAGGTCCGATACCAGCTCGCACAGAGCGCCCACACCGACCTCCCTAGTCGCCGTTTCAAGCGCGTGTTGTAACGCTGCGCAATCTCTGACTTCACATCGATCGCATGACCTGGATGGGCAGCCACGACCTTGATGAGCGTTGCGATGTGACGAACTTGTGACTCGATCATGTAGAGGATCGACCCCGAGCCCACATTCGTGTTAGGACCATAAAGCAGGAACAGGTTCGGGAACATGGGGACAGCGATGCCCAGATATGCGTACGCCTGGGCCTTCCACACCTCGGCCAAGGAGACTCCGTGGGAGCCGCGCACGGACATCGGGGCGAGGAAATCGGTGGCGCGAAACCCGGTTCCGTAGATCACGACATCTGTAGGACGAAATTCGCCGTCCTCGGTCGTGACACCCTTGTCGCAGAGTTTTGCAATCGCGTTCGGCACCAACGACACGCGATCACTCGCGACTGCTGGATAGTAGTCATTCGAGAACAGCACTCGCTTGCACCCTGGCGCGTCGGAAGGCGTTAATTGCTCGCGCAGAGAGCGGCTGGCGACCTGCCGATGTAGGTGGTGGCGCGCGATCACACCGAGGACCCGTGAGAGGGGCTTCGCGTCGACTAGCGTCACAGCGAGCAACTCGAAAATGAGCCATACCGCGAAACGCTCGAGGCGCAGCGCCATCGGCAATAATTCGCTCACCCTGTGGTGACGGCCTCGATATGTGCTGTCCCATTTCGGGAGAATCCACGGAGCCGTACGCTGGTACAGCGTGACATGCTCCGCCTCCCGGGCGATGTGTGGCACGAATTGGATGGCACTTGCTCCTGTGCCGATGACGGCGACTCGCTTGCCGCGAAGCGACACCGATCGGTCCCAACGTGCCGAATGAAAGCGCGGCCCCTGGAAGGAGTCTGCGTCGGCAATATCGGGTATGTAGGGCAAGGAGAGCTGACCCACAGCCGACACGACGACATCGCAGGTTATTGTCTCGTTCGAGTTCGTAGCCAGGGTCCAACGCCCGAACTGCTCATCGAAGCTCAGGTCGACAACTTCGGTCTCTGTGCGTAGATGTGCGTCCAGTCCGCCACTCTTCACGAGTCGTTGGAGGTACTCGAGTATCTCGGGTTGCTCGGCATATCGCCGTGACCAGCGGGCATTGGGCTGGTAGGAGAGCGAGTACAACGCAGACGGCACGTCACAGGCCGCTCCCGGGTAGGTGTTGTCACGCCAAACACCCCCGATGTCTGCATCCTTCTCCAGTATGACGAAGTTCGTGAAACCGTCCTTCATCAGCCGGTGAGCCATCGCAACCCCAGCAAAGCCGGCCCCGATGATCACGATCGACGGATCGTACGCGCGACGGGCTGTCGCGAAGTCGCTGCTCATGAGACAGAGAAGGCTGACTTGACGCTGCGGGACTGCAGGGGCATCGCCTGTTCGAACACTTTCACCTGACTCCCGAGGCTTCAAGGAAGCGTCCCGCTCGATGAATCGCGTCGCGGGCTTCGGGAAGGATCCGGAACATAGCCTGGAATACATGGATCTGTCCCCGATATATCTGGATCTCGACGTGGCATCCAGCCGATTGAAGTCGCTCGGCGAGACGCCGCGAGTCATCGATCAACATTTCCCTCCCGCCCACCTGAATGAGGATCGACGGCATCGCGGTCAGGTCCGCGTCAAGGACACTGAGGCGCGGATCGTCGCGATCTGCACCCCCTACGTAGAGGTCAAGAGCGCGCGCCGCTGATTGAGCGGAGGCAAAAGGATCCCGGCGGCGAAGTTCACGCGCCCTGGCGAGTTCGCACCTGAGATCCAGGACGGGAGACATCAGCAGCATCGCATCAGGGAGCGGCAATCCAGCCGCACGTGCGCCCAAGGCCGTGGCCATCGTGAGCTGACCGCCCGCCGAATCTCCGGCAACCGCGACGGTGCGCTGGCAAGAACCCGGGGACCCTCCGCTGGTAAGCCAGCGATACGCGTTCAGTGCATCGTCCGCGGCCGCGGGATAGGGATATCGTGGCGCAAGTCGGTACTTGACGGCGAAGATTGGGCGTCCGCTTGCAGAGGCGAGTTCGCCGAGAAGACCGCGGTGCGTATCCGGAGAGCACATTGAATATGCGCCACCGTGTATATAGAGCAATGGGTTGGCATGCGGATTAATGACAGGTGTGGTGATCCAGTCCCCACGAACCGGGCCTCCGGCGAATACCGTGTCAACCTTGCGCACTGTGACGCCGCGCCGGGGCCGCGATGCGACGAGCGCTGTTCGTAGCGCGCGATCCATCACCGCAAGTCCGTAGGCGTTTGATGGCATCAGCTGCGCCAGTGGCCGCAGCGTAGTTCGCGAGGACATCGCGACGAGATGACTGGCAAGACTGGGCTGCCAGTCAGGGGCATCCATTCTGGTCATTGGGGACACACCTCCCCGGGCCGATTCTCGAATCGGTAGTCCGAGAGGCGAAAGGTGCGGCTCCGCCAATAGGTCTCCAGAGTCGTTGATGGACGGAGTGGAACGTCACCGTGCTTGTCGAAGTAGTAGCTGTTGGCATTGGAACAGCTCGGCTGCCAGAAAACCTGCCTGTGACGCCGCCGTAGCACTTCGGCGAAATAACGGTCGTTCGCCTCCTTCTTGACCTCCACGCAGTTAGCACCCAGCGCCCGCGCGCGGCGGAGACACCGGACGATGTGCCGACTCTGCGCCTCGATGAGCGTGAAGTACGAGGAACCGTTGTAGCCGTACGGGCCGAAGATGTTGAAATGATTCGGGAATCCCGGGACGCTCACCCCTTCGAAGGCCTGCAGTCGGTGCTCGTCCCACCATGTAGCCTGCTCCAGCCCGCCGCGTCCTTTCAGCACGTAAGTGGGCATGTTGCCCGACTCCATCACTTTGAAGCCGGTGGCCAGGATCAAGACGTCAATGGGATGAGCTTTGCCGTCTCGAGTATGGACGGATGCATGGTCGATATGGGTTATGCCGCTCGTCTCGAGCGATACGTTGGACCGGTTGTACGTTGTGAGATAGGAATTGTGGAAGCTGGGTCGTTTACAGCCCAACGAGTAGCGCGGAATGAGTTGTTCTCTCGTCGTCGGGTCATGGACCTCACGCCGCATGTACCGCTTTGCGGCGCTCTCCATGACATCGGCGAACGGCATCACCGTATGAAAGTGAGCGGCGATTGGGAAAGTGATTTCCACGAACGCCTGGCTCGCGGCCCGGGTCGCCAATTGCGCCCCCGGCAGGAAACGTAGAAGCCTTCCACCCCACGTCGGTATGGGGAAGTCTGGCTTCGGCAGACAATAAATTGGAGTTCGCTGAAAGACCGTCAGACTCTCTGCTTTCTTTGCGACTTCGGGTATCAGTTGCACCGCCGACGCACCGGTACCGATTACTGCGACCCTCTTCCCGCTGAGATCTTTGGTATCGTCCCATCTCGCCGTGTGGAGTGTAACGCCGGCGAAATCTCGCACCCCCTTGATTTCAGGCCACTTTGGCCGACTGAGAACGCCGGAGCAATTTATCACGAAGCGTGCCGTGAACTCCTCACCATTGGCGCTGGTCAAACGCCACCGTGTTGCGTTCTCGTCGAAACAAGCCTCGGTAATGGTTGTGTTGAAACGAATATGGTCCCGGAGCCCATACTTTTCAACACACCGCTCGGCATAGGCTTTGAGCTCATTGCCGTGGGCGTACGTGCGCGACCAAGAGGGCCGCATTTCGTATGAGAATTGATAACTGTACGACGGTATGTCGACAGCGATACCCGGGTAGGTGTTCCAGTGCCACGTACCACCTACGCCATCGGCGTCATCAATCATCGAGAAGTCGGTAAATCCCGCCTTCATCAAGCTGATGCCAGACCCGATGCCGGAAAATCCAGCTCCTATGATGATTATCTCGTAATTACGGTCGGACTTGCGATCCATTGCTTTGTATGTCACCGTTCTGACGGTCAGCCGTGCAAATTAGAATTCAGAGTGATTGCGTCAGCTGGTGTGTATCGTCGCGCCGAGTTATCACGTAATCATGAGGATTCAAGCGGGAAAGTTCTCTCGTAAACTGGGTCGCGAAACCTGGGTACATCGTGCCGTTGTAGCCGTCTTCGGTCAAATACCAACTGCTGCACCCCGAATTCCAGGTCGTTCGTCGAAGGCGTCGCTGAATACTGGAGTGATAGCGGTCCTGGCGATCCTCTCTCACATCCAAAGTGCTGATGTCATTTTGCTGAAGGAGCTTGATCGCCTTGACGATGTAGTCGATTGCGGCCTCCATATATACGAGCGCCGAGTTGTGGCCTGGCCCGGAATTCGGTCCGAAAGTGAAGAACAAGTTCGGATAGCCGGCCACGCTCACGCTCTTGAACGCGAATGTCCCCTGAGACCATTCATCGCCGAGCTTCCGACCGCCGAGGCCGCTGATCGGGAACGGGGTGCCGCGTTTGCACACATCGAAGCCGGTGGCAAACACGATGCAGTCCACCTCGTGCTCGACACCGTCGGCGGTTCGGATCCCGTTGGGTGACAATGTGGCGATCGGCCAGCTGATCAGCTTGCAGTTATCCGCCTGTAACGCCGGGTAATAATCGCTGGTCATGAGCATACGTTTGCAGCCGGGTCTGAAATGGGGCGTCAACTGACGTCTCAACCAGGGGTCTTTCACCTGCCGACGCAGATGAGCCTTCGCCGCCAGCTGTATCGCCGATGTCGCGGCGGTATTCCAGACCATACCCACGGCCATCACTTCGTGGGTCCAGAACCAGGCGTCGCGGAGCGCTTGTTCGCTCATCGGCAGTCGTTTGAAGGTCGAACGCGCCCAGGCCGGATGCTTGAAGTTCACCCGCGGTAGCACCCAGCCGGGCGTTCTTTGGAAAACTTTGACCGACGCAGCCGACTTCACGAGCTCAGGAATGATCTGCACCGCGCTCGCGCCGGTTCCGATGACCGCAACCCTCTTATCGCTGAGGTCATAGCCGTGATCCCATCGAGCACTGTGAATTTTCTTTCCCTCGTACGAATCAATTCCTCGAACATCGGGAAAGCTGGCGTTGGCAAGTGGTCCACCGGCCATTACAACTGACCGGGCTTGATACCGCTTTCCCTCTGCTGTGTCGGCCACCCAGATGCCGGCATCCTCGTCGAATTCCAAGCAAGTCACGTCGGTATCGAACCGGATGAACCGGGCAAGGTCGTACTTGGCGACCATATCGTCGATGTACCCGAGGATCTCAGCGCTTCCCGAGTAGGTTTGAGTCCAGCCCGGATTCGGCTCGAACGAGTAGGAGTAGAGAAGCGAGGGAATATCGCAGGCCGCTCCGGGATAGGTGTTGTCTCGCCAGGTGCCTCCGACGCGGTCTGACCGTTCCAGAATGACGAAGTCATCCGTGCCCTCCTGAAGCAGTCTGATCGCCGTACCGATACCTGCGAACCCGGCGCCGACAATCAACGTCGTCGTGGTGCCTGTCATTTGGCAACCGGTTCGTAGGTCAGTTCGTCCGTCCACGATGGCGGCCGGCCGAAGATCTGAACAGGGAAAACATCGATCGCACTGCCAAGGCGCTGAGACACGAAGTGCAGAGGCTGGGACCGCTTGATGGAAGACGACATGTGCGCCTTCAAGATGTGATAGCCGGGCACCCTACGCGTGTGCTCACTGCGATCGCCGACATTGGCGTACCGCGTCACTGCGTTGTATAACTTCTCCTCGGACAGACCCATAGCGTTGAGATTCATCAACATGCGCGTCAACAGCGGGATATACAGCAACGCGCCGGTGAGAATACGCGGGTCGACCAGAGCGCCCGCAGTTTGAATGGCGTGGATTCGCATCGGGCTGGCGCCCAGGTCGTTCAAAACCTGGAAGCCAACCGCGAGATGCCTTGATTCGTCGCTGTTGACCTTATTGAACACCTCCCCGCACACGGGGTCGTCAACCTCATCGAGGAGAAACTTCAGCAGCGCTCCATCGAGCGCAGTCTCCAGTGCCGGGATCGCGGCCCCGATGACGGTCAGGGGAAGGGCTTCAGCATAACGGTCCAGCCATTCGATGACCAGCCGGATATTCTTGTTCGGGACCGGTTTCTCGCCTTCCTCGAGCATGCCCCAGCGGCGCATCAGGGCAAGTTCGGCATTGGCGTGACGCTGCTCCTCGGCGTGAAAGTACCGGTAAATGTCTCCGAGCGCTTCGAATGGCGCCTTTGGAGCCATTGCGGCGAAGGCACGTGCTCCAACATGCTCAATCCACACCACGTCGGACATGAATTGCTTGAGTGTGGGACGCTGTTCATCGGTGATCAGTTCCGCGCCAGGGGCGTTCCAATCGATATCGGCGAGAGCCCATTGCTTATTTTTGATCGTCTCGAGCATGTCGCTGTATGCGAAAGCCATTTCCCTTGCTCCTCTACTCGGCTGAATCGTTCCACGAGGCCATGCGCTCCACGAGGCCCAGCGTGCGTGTAAAGGGACCGGGTAGGGCTCTCTTGAGTTGCCACAAGAGTTTGGCATCGAGTTGGGGTACTACATAAATTTGTCCGCGATCGTGCGCGTTCAACGTCGTGCGAGCAACGTGCTGTGGCGAAATGCCGGTCCATTTCATCAGGTTGGTCGCGAGCCTTGCAGCCGCCTCGTCGATTTGAGGATTGTTGGCGATGTTCGTCTTCACGAAGGTGGGGCAAAGCACTGTGACCTTGACGTCAGTACCGCTCAGTTCGGCCGCCAATGTCTCCGACAGAGCGAGCACTCCGGCCTTGCTCACGTTGTAAGCCGCCATCCGAGGGGCCGAGCCAAAGCTCGCTGCGGACGCCACATTGATGACTCCGCCATGCCCATTGCTGCGGAGCCGAGGCACGAAAGTCTCGCAGCCGTAGATAACGCCCCAGAGGTTGACAGCAATCGCCGCCTTCCAGTCCTCGATCGACGTCGCACCGATACGGTTGCCGCCCGCGCCGATTCCGGCGTTGTTGATGACGAGGCTCGCAGCCTTCCCGAACCAGTCTTCGCTCACATCAGCCAGGTTGCGGATCTGCTCGAGATCGGTGACATCGCATGCGATGTCGAAACCCTCGCCGCCAGCCTGCCTCACCAACTCTGCCGACTCTTTTGCAGTGACGGGATCTCTGTCGGCGCACACCACGCGTCCGCCTCGGCGCGCAAGCTCCACGGCGAATGCGCGGCCGATACCGCTTCCTGCGCCCGTAACGACTGCATCGGCTCGGTGCGTTCTGCCCGGTGCGCCGCCGAACGGCAGCAATCTCATCTGTCTGCTTTTCGGGTCGCGACATTGACGTCTGCTATGGGGAAACTCTCAATTGGGGGCGCCAGCCACCATTGGTGTCGCATGCCACCAGTTTGTCGTGGACCGAGCGCTTTGTCAAGATGGAGAGGTGCGGTCGAGAAATAAGCGCTGGGGTGGTCGGACTGGGGCCGAGCGTCGTGCCGAGCGACGGCAGCAATTGATCGAGGCCGCAACCGAGATTTGGAGTGAGAGCGGTTGGGCCGCAGTCACTATGCGCGGAGTGTGCGCCCGCACAGGGCTCAACGATCGATACTTCTACGAGGACTTCAAGACGCGCGATGAGCTGCTCGTTGCCGCGTGGGATGGCGTCCGCAACGACATGCTCGGCGAGGTCGCTGCGCTCTTCACCGAGCGTGCGAATCGGCCGCCGATCGAAACCATTACCGCAGCGATCACCATCGTGGTCGATGGGATCGCACGCGATCCCGGCCGAGCACACATCCTCCTCGCTCAGCACGTCGGTAGCTCACCGCTGCAAGACCGCCGCGCCGTGGCACTACAGGAAGCAACGCAGTTAGTCGTTGAGGCAAGCCGACCACACCTCCGACAAGATGCCGACGAGATGGCCCTTCGCATGGACACTCTCATCGCAGTCGGGGGGTTCGTCGAAGTCATCACCGCCTGGCACTCGGGTCTGCTTGAGGTGACCGAGAAGGAAGTGGTCGCGCACACCAGCAGACTTGCTGAAACCTTGGCTCAACGCTATGTCGTCAGCGACTGATCGAGGCTCACAACAGGGGCAGCCAGCCCCGTGGCGATCGCTGCGAACCGCATTTTGCGGGTCCGACCGCCGTCTCGCCCGGCTACCGAGCACCGAATCCGTGAGTTGACCGGCGCGTCACACCCTGTTCGGAAGGAGCGACGCAGGAACGGCGCTCCTGCGTCGCCGAACTTCCGTACCTTCGCTATCCCGGCTGAGCGATAACGTTCTGTGAACCGTCTTGGTCGAACAGTTCTTTGCTCCAACGCTCCAGGACCGCGGCGCTGTCCCAATCATCAGGATGGAAACCCGGGCGGTTGTAGGAACGGAATCGCCGCAGCGCATCGGCGGTGAACATCGGGGTGCGGCTGAAGCGGTACAGACTGCGCACCAACGTGACCGGGTTATACGAGGCTCTATCAGCGGCCATGGACAGGGCAGTCTGCAGAATGAGTTCGCCGAACAGAATTACTGAAGCGATCCGCATGCCCCGTACACGGGCGCGCTCGGTTCCTCCCACGAGCCGATAGACGTCGAAGGCAACCGCTTTGTGCTCCGACTCCTCGAAGGCATGCCACAGCAGAATCGGCCGAACCTCTGACTGTCCGATGAGCTTCTGGGCGTCTTCGCTGGTAAGAATGATTTCTGCCAGCGTAGCGGTGTAGTGCTCCAACGCCGAAGTCATGGACAGCCGCATTTCCGGCGAAAAGCGCCGTTCCAATCGCTTGATCAGGCGTGCGATATGACGGTCGATTCGCGCGGTCGGATACCCCATGACCTGGAGTCGCTCGTTGAGGAGACGATGCTGGTGTCGATGTGTGGCCTCTTGTCCGATGAAACCCTTAACCGCTGTATCTAATTGGGGATCGTCGATGGAGCTCTGGAAGTTCCTGACCGAGCGAATGAAGAAATCCTCGCCTTCCGGGAACGTCGCAGAAAGCACCGAGATGAAATGGCTCATCACCAGGTCGCCATCCACGAAGTGCTGCCGCTTCGTGGAGGTCGGCATCGGAAAACGAACACGCCTGGGCTTTGGCAGCACGCGGGTCCTGGTCCGGGCTTGATCTTCCGACATGTGAGGTCCTTCCTCGAAGTTGCATCTGACTTTATGCCTTGTCAGATAAGACTGCCAGACTGTAGGACATGAGTCCAGCACGTGTTTATGGCGGGCTGTCCGCAGCTCAACGCGATGCGCAGCGCCGTGTGATGTTGATTGATGCCGCAATCTCAATTGTGGGCACCCACGGAGCTGCGGCGTGCACCGTGACCTCCGTGTGTGCGAAGTCAGGCGTGACGAGCCGGTACTTCTACCAGCAGTTTCGCGACCGAGACGCGCTCTTGCGCGCGGTATTCGCCAAGATCTCCGCCACCTTCCAGGCTGTTGTGCGTCGTCGACGGTGACCATGTCGGCGTCACCGATGGTGGTGATGATGCTGTGATGAGAACGGCCCCGCTCGGTGTGGTGAGCGGGGCCGTGGTGGTCTCGGTGACGGAATCGTCGCCGCGGTGATGCAGTTGTGGTCGTGGTGGTGGGAGTTTCGTTCAGTCTGAAGCTGTTTCGCTGATCGCGATGCGGGCAGCTTTCTCCCCGACGATGGAATGACCGGCAGCGAACGCGGCCGTCAACGCGTGCAAGGCGAGGTTGTTGACCGCGCGGGGGTGCCCGCGCGAGGCGTTGTGAATCAGTGTGACGGCGTCGTCGGCGAACAGGGTGTCGGAGCGGCCGGCGATCTTGGTGTGGTGGCTGATGTAGTCAGCGGTGTCGGCCGGGCTCATCCCAGGCAGGGCGTAGCGCACCGCGATGCGCTGATCCAGGGCGGCCAAGACACCCAGGCGCAGCCGATGCCGCAGGGTCGGTTGGCCGACCAGCACGACCGCGAACGGGGATCCGGAGTCCATGTCGTGGTTAGTGAGAAGTCGGATCGCTTCGAGTTGATGGTTGTCGAGCAGGTGTGCTTCATCGACCACCAGCACTGGGTTGCGGCCCCGTTCGGCGTGTTCAGCGGCCAGGGCCTCGGCGGCCTGAGGAGCGAGGCGGGCGGTGTGAAAGACCGGGGTGTGCCCAAGGGCGGCCACGATGTGGGTGAGCATGCCGCGAACGCCGATGGTGGGGTTGGCCAGGTAGATGATGACGTGGCGAGCCGGGTCCAGGGCGGTGGCGGCGGCGCGGATGGCCACCGTCTTGCCGGCGCCGACTTCGCCGGTGATGACCCCGATGGCGCACTGATTGACACACCAGCTGATCCGGGCGATGGCTTCACTGTGGCCGGGGTGGCGGTGCAGCATCGACGGAGCCAGGTTGCGCCCGAACGGCATCCGACTGAACCCCCAATGTGACTGCAGCCGTTCAATACTCATGCCGACATCCCATCTTCATGGGCAGCGCTGTCGGAGCCGAGGTCGGTGATGGAGAGCTGGCCGGGAATCTGACCGTCTTGTTCAGCTGTGCCGATCGTGGTCTGACCGTCCGCTCCGTAGAGGGCGTGGTAGCCGATACGTTCGTCATGGCGCAGCTGCTCATGATGGGCCGCGGCGGTCAGCGCAAGGTAGTCAATCCCCGTCGCCGGTGTCGGATCGTCACGGGTTTCAGGTCGGGCTTTCGGGTGGGCGTGGCGGGTGATGGTGTGAGCGACCGCGGCACCGAAACTCTGGTCGCGGTAGCGGACCTCGATGGACTCCAGATCGAAGGGACTGAACACCAGCTCCACCCTGCGCCCGGCCAAGGCGGGATCAACTCGGTAGGTGTTGGAATGCAGCGAGACCGTGGCGGTCTTGGTGACCACCCGAAACTCCGACCACAAGAACGCCTCGGTCAGATCCGCCGCGGTCGGCAATGCCGGCGACCCGCCGAGGCGGTCCCAGCCGTCCTCCCACCGATCCAGCGGGGACTGTCCAGTTTCGGAGTGGGTGCGGCGGTGATACTCGGTTTCGGTCCAGGCCATGAACAGTCGGTTGAGCTCCAACAGAGCCCCACGGTGGTCCACCCCCGCGGCGGTAAGGTCCTCGGCGCTGGTGTCGGTGACTTCAACGAGGAACTGGTCGCGCACGGTGCGGAAGAACCGCTCGATCTTGCCGCGGCCCTGCGGGCGCCCGGGTGCTGAATGCACCAATCGGATCCCGAGTTTCGCGCATGCCCGCAACAGCCACGCATCCACAAAGGCTGAACCGTTGTCGACATAGATCGAGGCGGGAACGCCGCGGGCCGCCAACGCCGGCTTCAGGGCGGCGGCCAGGCGCACAGTGTCTTCAGCGAACCCGAAGCGGTGCCCGACCACCAGCCGAGAGTGGTCGTCGAGGAAGGCGAACAAGTAGGTTTTGCGGTCTCCGACCCGCGGGCCGTGCAGGGCATCGCCGACCCACAGTTCGTTGGGATCAGCGGCTTCGAATCGGCCGAACACCTCGCCTGGCTGACCGGCGGTCGGGCCCATCAACTCACACCGGTGGAAGTGGCGCAGCAGCGTCGACTCCGAGGGCGCCCACCCCGTCGCGGTCCGCAGGATCCGGGCCACCTGAGCCACGGTGCGGGCCGGGTTCTCCCGCTTCAGTGAGACCGCCAGCTCCAACACCTGGGTGTCGGTGCGGGTGCCCAGCCGCCGCGGCTCAGGCACCAGCGCTTCGAACCCGCCCGTCCGGTAGCGGCGGATCCAACGGTCCAGCGTCGCCCGCGCCACCTGCACCTGGGCGCCGAACGGATCGATATGCCGGCGATCAGCGATCTCGCGGACCAGTTTCCCGCGCTGCTTGGTCGACAGCCCTTGCTCGAGGGCGGGGCAGATCAGCTGATACCGAAACAGCCCGATCGCCTGGGCCCGTTCCCGACGTTTGTGGTCCTCCAACGACACCGCCACGTTCTCCTCACACTGTTGACGGCCCGGCCCGAAACCGATTGTCGGGCAGGTGCCTTGGCGAGGATCACCGATCACGTGAGCCCCACGTCAGGGGCAACTGGTGTTGCTCAGATGCGCCGGGCAGCCGGCGGCCAGCACGGCGCCAACAACCTGCCGCCGCTGACCGCCACCATCACCAGCGGTGGCGTCATCACGCCCAGCACCCCAGCCGGGCCGAACCGCGCACCGATCGCCGCGGCGGCGGTGGCGATCGCGGCCACCAGGTCACTCCAGCCGCAGCCAGACCCATCTGGGATTGCCACGTCGATCCCGGTGCCCACCGCGACCTGGAGGAACCACGCCCGCATCGACTCGACACGCCCGGTCACCCGGCGCAGCCATCCCCGCACCGTGCTCGCCGGCACCCCCAGGTTCTCTGCGATTCGGCGATGCCCCCAACCACGGGACCGCAAGACCAGCGCGTTCCAAATAGTCTGTGCGCCATACCCCCTGCGCAACAGTGCCATCACTGGCAGCAACACGTGTGTGACTCGGCATGACCGGCATCGAGCCCGCCGCGGACGCACCGGGCCGGTGACGCCGTGGACACGGCGGACACGGGCGAAACCCCAGCAGGCCAATACGCCGTCGGGGCAGGACGGGCAGTCCATCTGCCCGGACGCCAGCCGGGACTCGACGTGAACGAGATCAGCCTCTACCGTCACCATGAGTGCCTCCGTGCACTACAGCGCGGCACCCTGCGAGCCCGCCAAGACTTCAGCGGGGTGCCGCGCGACCCATCAGTACGTCCTCACCCTGACGGTGCACACCAACACCAGCAACTCCGCAACAATCCGGGCCTCCAGATCGGCAACCTCAACGACGATCCACTACCCCATGGTCGTCATCCCGAAAGACGGCCAACACCAGGCGGTGATAACCAGCGCCATTCCGGACGACACGGTTGCTCCTCAAGAACTCGCCTATGCTCCGATCAAGGCCCTGGTTCAGGTGATCGAGAACGATCCCAGCATGGCCCGCATACTGTTTGTCGAATCGGGCGCAGAACCCCTCCTTCGGCAACTGCGAAGCGAACTGATGACCGATTTTGCGGAGCTGGTCCTCAGAGAGGCCCGTTTGCACCTCGAAATACCCAGCGATGTGCTCCAAGTCGCAGATCTCGCCGCTACCTACGGTGTCGGGGGCCTGTTCGAGATACTCCGTCGCTGGATAGACGGACAACTGAACCACTCGACTGAAATGCTTATCGAGCACGGTGCGGGTTTTCTCGGCAGTCTCGGCCTATATACTCTCGGACAGGCGCCTGATCAGGGCCGTCCGTGACTGGCCAAAGCTCAGGAGACCCGATAGACCCTGGCCGGCCCGGCGTCATACATTACTCGGTTGACTGAAGGGCATGGCGCGACACGACAATCACTGCGGGTGTTCACCCGAGGTCGCGTACCCTAGACTCCACGCGCGCCGGACGAAGAACTCGATACGACCTCGCTAACCGAGGTCTCCACCCGGCCAGGGGTGCTTACGATAGGCTCTCCAGGGTGGGACGTGCAACTACGACGGCTCGAAGGGGTCGTCCGTTGCGGTAATGATTCGAGCTACCAACCTGCCGCGACGGGAAACCTCAACCGTTTCACCTGCCGCAACCCGTTTAAAGTAATACCCTCCGTGGGTTCGCAGTTCGGTGAGACCGATCCGGCCGCCAGCGTCGCGTGACTCGCATTTCGTCGGACCACAACTGGCCTCAGCAGAGGCCGTCACTGACACGATCCTGGCCACCGACCGGCCGCGCCATACGATCGTGACCAACTGACCTGCCGCAACGCGATCGAAGCAGCGACCTGCGCGAGTACGCAGATCATCGAGCGAAACTGGTCGCACAGAAGCCCAATCTACCCCGACCGGTCTGTCGTCGGGCTGTCCATCTGGAACCGCTGAAACTGGCTCGATCCGAGCCACCAACTGACCACGACGAACTACCTCAAGCGCCTCCCCGGACGTTACCCGCTCAATGAAACCGCACGTGTCGCTGCGGAGTTGACCAAGACCTATGGGTTCGCCCATAGCGATATAGTGCACAAATTTGAGCGGCCAGTCAAAGCCCTCAAGCGTTGAATAGTGTCAAGTTCCCGCTGAAAGACGGGCTGTTTCACACAGGTCACTCGGTCCTGAAACGTGTGTCAGTCGAGTATTCGACGTAGCTACATGTGCTATGACAACTTTCGGCCTGCGGTCGCGGCGCGAAGGTGAGAGGGTGGATCGCATGCCGCCCCACCCATCCGCAGCGGCGCCATGAACAGATAAGATCATCCCGGTTTACCCACCACCCGCGCGGCGAGTTTCGGAAAACCGGCGGATCTGAACTTGGTCTACAGCCCTGTTCACTTGGCGAGCGTTCTCATTGCTGCGGTGTGAGGTCCAGCTTGGTCGTGGCGTTCATGCCCGTGATCAACCAGTCGGCGTTGTGACGCTCCATCGTAAGGCGATACGACAGATAACGAAGCGAAGGAATGTTCTTGCTAACCGGACTCGTAGACACCGAGTTTGTGTACACCAGTGCCGTCGCCTCAGACGGACCTATTGATTCGACGGCGGTGCCCATCACCTGCGTGGTGTTGGTGACCTGCGCCTGCCTGTTCGGTTCAACGATCGCGTCGATGAAGCGGCGGTATTCCCTGGCGAACTCACCGGCGAGGTACTGCGACGAGCGGTCCGGCAGCGACGCTATGTCGTCCGGGGTGTATGTCCACAGCGTTGTGATCGCGTCCGCGGCAGTCCGCGCAACGTCCAGCTTGGTGACCACCGCGGCACGGTCCGACAAATATGGCTGCAGCGTGGCCCCGGCGAACGCACCGGCGGCGACGAACAACGTCGATGCGACCGACGCAGTGATCAGCAGGTACTTGCCCGCGTACCGGTCCGAGACGAGCACGACCGGCTCGGGTTCGACATCCGGTTCGGCTTCACCGTTACGTTGCGCCGAGTCGTCCTGATGCGCTCGGTCGTCCTGATGCGCTCGGTCGTCCAGTTGCGCCGAGCCGTCAGGTTGAAGTTCCGGAACCCCGGGCGCCTTGGCCAGCCCGGTGAGTCGTTCGTCCTCCGCCCGCGGCCGGGCGGCGGCAACGTCCAGATCCTTCGTTGTTCGGCGCGTCTTCCCGGTCGGGACGCGGCGCTCTGGCGGAGCCTCCACCGGATCCTCCGCGACGCTGTCATCGGTAGCGCCCGCTTCAGACACACCGGGCTTCAACCGGCGCCATGGCCGCCGCCAGTGACGCCGAGACGCCAGTGCACCGATTGCGTCCGGCTCCTCGCTCTCCTGACCCACCAGTTCGGCTGTGACCTCGCCGGTCGCCCCTTTAGCAGGCACTTCTTCGGCCTTGGCCCCCGGCTCGGTGACCGGATCTTCAACGCGCTTCCGCGTCAACGCAAGCCGGCCGCGACGGCCTGCTGCCTGCTGCGCGGTCGAGCCGACAGAGGTCTCCGTGGTCAGATCACCTGAATCAGCTGGCTGATCTTCCACTGCTGTCCTTCCTGAATCGCCGTTGCCACCCAACGGTTTCCGCTCTCGATCGTCGACTTGCCATCAGGGGTCTTGGCGGTCGTCTTCGTCGCGACTAGGACGTCGGCGCTGCCGTTGTCGTTCCAGCGCTGCACGCCTGCCTCGACCACGGTGCCCTGAGTGGGTTCCGCCCGCGCGACCTGAATGACGATCTCGTTCATCTTCTCGCGGAACATCTTCGCGAAGTCGCCGGTCCCCTGCGCCAGCACCCGGTCGGCGTACGCGTTCGCGTTGAACGGATCCAACGTGGTGTAGGCGGTCATGAATCCGTGCACATAGTTCAACGCGGCGGCGGCGCGGAGTTCGGCGCGGCGGTCGGTTTCGTGGGACACCAGCATCAGAGCGCTGGCCGTGATGGTGGCAGGGAGCAGGAGACCGGACACGGACGAGACGATCGCTAGTCCCCACCGACGCGGCGGTGTGGGCTCGAAGGTGAAGTAGTCGCGTTCGTCGGCGTAGGTCCTGCGGCGCGGGCTCACGGGCCGGCCGCCTTCATCAGGGGCGCCTTTAGCACCGTCAGGTTGTTGACCCTCCAGTTGTCGCCGACCTTGTCAAAGTCCACGCGGACGGTCGCGGTGATGAACTTGAGTTCCTCGACCTTGGTGCCGCGCTGGCCCTGCATCGCGAGCAGCATTGCCGCCTTGTCCTTCGACACATACAGAACGGCGCTGCTGACCGCCCAGTACTCGTTGGTGGACGCGCCGGACTTGCGGACGGCCTCCTGTTGGGCCACTAGCTGGGGCCGGTAGTTGTCGGTCGCCAGCGACTGCGCTCTGGTGAAGTCGTCGTTGAGCGTGTCGACGCCGTAGCTGAGCATCTGCTCGACAGTCCGCGGGCCCTCTTCGGTGACCTGAGCGCGCGCCTCGTCGACCACCTGCTCGTGGCGGTAGATCAATAGATAGCTCAGCCCGACCGACAGCGCGCTCACCACAACCGCCGCCACCAACACCTTCGCGGTGAATCGGCGCATGTCCCGGTCGGGCCGCGTGGCGAGACGCACCTCGGTGCGCAGCACCAGATCAGCGAAGGTGCGCCGCCGGCGGTCCCACAGAGGCCAAAGCCACCCGACGAACAGGGCGGCGGTGTCCAGCAGGTGCGCGAGGTCACGCAGGAGCAGTCGCCCGAATCCGGGTGGTCGCCCGTCGCGGCGCACGATCCGGATGCCGACGAGTGCCCGCCCCAAAGTCCAGTCGTGCATAGACGGCAACAACCAGCGGTTGCCCGCCAGCACGACGACCACCAGTCCGGTGACCACGACGAACGTCCACCACACCCACCCGAGTTCGGGTCCGGCCAGCAGCCACGGCGCGGTCGTGGCAAGCACCGCCACCCCGGGGAGCACGTCGACCGCGAACGCGACCGCGCGGGTGTGCCACGCCGCGACGGGTTCGGCGGGGTTGTCGAGGACGGGGGTGTCCGGAGTCAAGTCAAGCATCGCGGTCACGAGGTGACCTGGTCGAGTTTGGCGACCTTGTAGGTACCGTCGGCTGGCGCCATCTTAACCCGCAACCGGTAGCCCTGCTCCTGGTCGACGGCCTCGGAGTTGGTGACCTTCACCCGCACCGCGACCAGGACGTCGATCGAGCCGTCGTCGTTGTGGCGCTCGACGGCGGCCCGCATCTCGGAGACCTTCACCTGGACGTTGGCAGAGCGATAGGCGTCGACTAGCATGCCGCTGTAGAGCGCCGCCTGGGCACCGAAGTCACCGGTCGAACACTCGATGATCTTCGCCTGCCCCGTCGTCATCGCCGACGTGTCCGGCGCCTGGGTGGCGGTGACGCACTCCTTGGCCGCTTGCAGCGCCCTGGCCTCCTCGACCTCGGTCGCGGCGCTCTCGGAATGGGCTCGCAATGCCAGGTAGCTGCCCACCGTGGCGCCCGCGGTCAGCAGCAAAAGGACGGTGCAAATCGTGAGCCAGCAGCCTCGGCCGAGCCGTGATGGGCGGGCTCCGACGGCCGTCGTGGCGGACTCCTCGACAGAGTCCGGCCCCGGCGTGGTCTCGTCGTGGAATTCGGTTGTGTCGTCCGGGGATACTGCTACCGGTTTGTCCGGCGTGTCCTCAGCATCGGTGGGGTTCAGCTGGCTGGTGCCAGCATCTCCTTCCATTCGTCGTCTCCTGGGTTGCTCGAGTTGCTGACGTTGTACTTGACGCCGTCAGGTCCGACCACCTCGCCGCTGCCTGGGCTGTACACCGCAGTGCCGGGTGGCCCCGATGCCGGAGTGTAGATGCATGGGTTGGGTTGTTGTCCACTGCACTGGACGCGGCCCTGCCCGGGCGGGCTCAGCGGATCGCTGATCGGCGAGGGCGGCTGTGGCAGCTGGTCGGCCGGCAACGGGTTCATACCATTGTTGACCGACGGCGCCGGAATGACCCGGCCGGGATCGACGCCCTGGTCACACCGGGCGCCGGGCGCAGGGCAGGACAGGATCTGGTTCGGGTCGCCGTACCACGGGTTGGTGCCTAGCGGAACGTACGGCTCATCGCTACGGCACTCGCGCGGACTGGCCGCACGCTTACCCGGCGCGTCGACGCAAGTGAGGTTGCGCGCACCGCGAACCACGTTGCCTTGGAAGTCCTGAGGGATCTTGCAGTAAAGGTTCGACGGCACCGGCGCCGCGCTGGTGTCGGCAAACGCCCGCCATTCCGACGCGGGTAGGAAGCCGGTGAGGCACGGCGGCGGCTGGTTGAGCGTCAGATTGAAATCGATTCTGGCGTTGTCGAACGGTGCCACTACGGCTTGAGCGACCGAGGCCCCCTGAGGGAGGATGACAAGGGTCTGTTCGAGGCCTTTGTGGTAGCGCTTGAGCATGTCGGCGACCACCGTCACGTTGGCCAGCGTCTGGGGCAGCGTGTCGCGCACGTCGCTGAACACCGTGTTGAGTTGGTCGGCGGTGGGCGCGGCCTGCTGCAGACCGCTGCGCAGCGCGCCGTCCTGCTCGGCCGACTGCGCGGCGAGGATATTCAGATTGCGCGACCACTGCGCGACGTTGTCGCCCGAGGTCACCTGGCTCTCCAGGATCGGCGCGGAGTTCGCAATGATGTCGTTGACAGGGTCGATGTTGTCCTTGAAGTCCTGCGCGATGTTGGTGGTCGAATCGACAAGTCGCTGTAACGCCGGCCCGAGGCCGCCGACCGCCTCGGAGGTCTCGGTCAGCAGCGTGTCGATCTTCTCTTTGGGCAGGACCGCGAGACCGTTGTTTGCGGCGTCGAGCGCCGGGCCGACCTCGGTGGGCACCGTGCTCTTTGTGATGGTCTGGCCGTCACGGAAGTATTGCTTTGGATTGCCCGTCGACACCAGGTCGAGATACTGCTCACCGATCGCGGAGACCGAGTGAACGTTGGCGCTGGCATCGACGGGAATCTTGTAGCGGCTGTCAATGCTGATCGTGGCCGTGGCGCCGGTCTCTGTCGGTTCGACGGCGGTCACCTTGCCGATTGTGGTGCCGCGGTAGGTGACGTTGGCCGTCGTGTACAACCCGGCCGAGCGGGGCAGCTCGGCGTTGAGGGTGTACTGCCCGATGCCCACCAGACTGGGCAGCCGCAGGAAGTACCAGCCAAGCGCGACGAGCGCGATCAGCGTCAGGATCGTGAAGATGATCAGCTGGATTTTGATGAAGCGAGTCAGCACCGTTCACTCACCCCTTTCGACCAGCGGCCCGTTCGGTGCATCGTGTGGGTTCGGGGTGAACCGCACATCTGGGATCATCGTCGCGGGATCGCGGCCCCAAGCCTGCTCCAGCGCCCGCAGCGAACCAGACAGTCCGGTACCGGTAAGAATTGCGTTGTCAACCATACTCAACGTCAAATCGATTGTTGCCGACACGTTGATGTAGTCGCCTCTGATCAGATTGGGGACGGTGTCGATATTGAACGGGACTGTCAACATAAGTTTTAGTGCACCGGTCAGGTATGGCGACGCCTTCGCGAGCTGCTTGAGCGGCCGCTGGAGGTTGTTCAGGTTGGCCTGCAGGTCCGCATCGGCGGCCGAAAGCGTTTCGTCCGCCGAGGTGCTGATGCGCCCCAGGGCCACCACCGCGTCGGCGAATAAATCCCGAGTCTCGGCGAAATGCTCGATCAGGGGCGGAAATTCGGTAAGCACCCGGTCGAGCGTGTCGTTGCGATCCACCACGATGTTGAGCAGCCGATTAGTCGAATCGATGGCGCGCGTCAGGTCCTGGCGCTGCTGGTTGAGCTCGTCGGTGAAGACGTCGAGCCGACCGAGGAAGTCGCGGATTTGCTCGGCCCGTCCCGTCAGCAGGTTGTTGACCTCAGTCTGAATCACCTCGAGGTTCGGGATGCCGCCGCCGGTGAGGATGGTGGCGATGCTCGCCAGCACTCGCTCGGTGGTCGGGAACGCCGAGGCGTTCTTCAGTGGGATCGTATCGCCGTCGCGCAGCTGCTGCGGTGACGGGTCCGGTGGAGCCTCCAGTTCGACGTGCTGGGAGCCCAGCAGGCTCGTCTGCCCGATGCGGGCCAGGGCGTTCGACGGCAGATCGATGCCGGGCTGGATCCCCAGCGTGAGCGTCGCGACCCAGTTCTTCAGCTCGATCGCCCGCACGGTGCCGACAAACACATCGGCTACCCGGACCCGGCTGTTGACGTTGAGCGCCAACGTGTCCGGGATCTGCACGTAGATGGTCATCGCGTCGCCACCGGTGCCCGGACCGCCGGGCAGCGGGACGTTCGCGATGCCCTTCCAGCTGCCGCAGGACGTGAGCACGACCGCGCTTACGGCCAGCGCGGACGCGCGGCGTGCGATCTTGGAGAATCTGCGACTCATCCCTACCTGCTGTTCTTTGCGCATCCGGCTCATCGCGGTGCTCCGGCTTCGGCGGGCAGAGGCGGTGCGGCCGGTGCCGGTGGGGCAGGCGCCGCGCCGGGCCCGGGTGTCGGAGCCGTCAGTGGCGTTCCCGGATCACCAGGAACAACACCCGGCGCGGGCACCGGCGGCGGACCGGGCTGCGGATACCACGGCGGCGGCAACGGATTGCGTTCGTCGAAGGCGTTCGGCGGCCCCGGCAGGTTCCCGCCACGCGTAGTCCCGAACGCTGGCGGCGCGGACGGGATCGGTGCATCCGGCCCACCCAGCAGGGCAGCCAGCGACTCCGGGGTGAGCATGTTGGCGGTGAACGGCTGCACGTCAACGCCCTGCATCCCCGGCGCGGTGACCCAGCCCGGCTCATGGTTGCCGTGGGAGAACAACGTGTCCCGGGCGAAGATGCCAGGCACGGTGGTGTCCTTATAGCCCGGCGGCGGCTGCAGCCGCGGTTCGGAGTACGCAATGTGCTTCGGCAACGTGCTCGCTGTGTTGATCGGATTCACGCCGAACGGCAGGAAGTTGAACTTGATCGCATCCATAATCGGTGCTAGATACTGTGCGCATAGCTCCGCCGAGTCCTGGTAGCCGAGCCGGCTGCCTGCCTGAATCGCGCTGCAGATGAACTGCATCGGATTGGCGAACGATGCAATCGCCGGTGCGGCTGAAAGATTGCCGCGTGTCGGTTCGTAGATGTTCACCACGTTGGCACCGAAGTGTGGAAGCACGTGCAGGGCCGTTTCCAGACCGTCGAGCGGTTCGGGCTGCAGGATCGCGTTTGTCACGTCGGCCAGGTTGTTGACGTCGGCGGTCAAGACCTCACTGTTCTCGTCGAGGAACCCGCGTGTGGTGGTGAGCAGCTCGTTGAGGTCCTGCAGCGCGGTCGCCAGCTCGCGGTCGGTGTTGGTGAACGAGTTGGTGAACTGCGCCAGGTCGTCATTGAGGGCGACGAACTGCTGATCGCTGCGGTAGAGCGCGTTGACGAACAGCGCGAGGCTCTTGACGACGCTGAAAAAGTCTCCACGGCCCTCGTTGAGGGTGGTCAGCGCCTCCGACAGGCTGTTCAGCGTCGTGTTGATCTGCTTGCCCTTGCCGGCTAGCCCGTCGCCGAACGACTCGATCACGTCACCGAACGGACCCTTGGGCTGTTGCGGCGTCGGTCCGAGGTCGGTGAGGATCCGGTTGAGCGAGTCACGCAGGTCGTCGTACTCGACCGGCACCTGGGTGCGGTCGATCGGGATGACCGCGTCGTTCTCCATGAGCGGGCCGCCGGTGTAGGGCGGGGCCAGCTGGATGGTGCGCGACGCGACCAGGCTCGGGTTCAGGATGGAGGCGGTGGCGTTGGCCGGGACCTTGAACTTCTTGTCGTAGTTGAAGGTCACCTTCATCTTGTCGCCGTCGGGTTCGATCTTCTCGATCTTGCCGACCTGCACGCCCATGATCTGCACCTTGTCCCCGGGGTACAGCGCCAGGGTCTGGGTGAAGTAGGCGGTGACGGTGTTGGTGGTCAGCCGCTGATAGGCCGTCCAGCCCACGAACGCGGCCACTATCGCACCGATCAGCACGCTCGTGCCGACCACCAGGGCCGCCCGGGACACGCCCGGCAGCTTGAGGTTTCGCACGTTGAAGATCGTCGACATCTAGCTCTCCCCTTAACCTTGTGAACCCGGCGGGAGGAACGGTGGATTGCCCGTCAGCGGAGCCGAATCGGCAGGTGGCAGCTGCGGACCCGGTCCGGGCGGCGGCGGCGGACCGTTGAGGGCCGGCGGCAGAGGCGCGATGCCGGGAGTGAAGTCGGGCGCCGAGGGCTGCGGCTCCAGCGGAACCGTCCGCGCACCGGGCGGGGCGGGCGGCAACGGCGGCATCGCGCCCGGCACGTTTGGCGAGAGTTGGCCCGGGATCGCAGCAGCGGGCACGCCCGGTGCGGGCTGCGGCCCGTTGGGGTTCGGCGCCGACGTCGCGACTTTGGGACTCTGCCCCTCGTAGTTCGGGCCGTACGGGTTGTCGCCGTAGGGGCCGACCGACAGGCCCGCACAGGGCAGCGGGTTCCCCGGCCGGGGCAGTCCGTCGGCGGGCGGGGTGTACGAGCACGGAGAGCCAGGGACGACGGCCGGACCGGGATTTTCCGGCGTGCCTTCCAGCGGCGTCGGCGACGGCGGCGGGGCGCCATTCGGGAAGCCGGTGCCGTTGGGGTCCGGGAACCGGAAGGCGGGCAGGCCGGCGTTGCGCCAGAACTCCTCCGGGTTGATCCCGCGCTTCTTGAACGCGGCATCGACGAACGGCTGCAGGATCTGGTACGGCAGCAAGTTGGACAGGAGCACTTTGAAATAGGGGCCCGAGGCGACGGACTCGCTCAGCGCGGTGAGGAACTTGCTAAGCGTGCTCAGCACGTCGACCAGGTCGAACTTGCGCTCTACCAGGATGTTGCTGATCGTGCGCAGCTGCTCGAGTACCCGGTTTAGGTTCGGGTTGTCGTCGATGAAGCCCTTGAGCTGTTCGGAGAACACTGACACCCGCTCCAGCAGCTGACCAACGGCGTAGCTGCGCTCGTTGATCGCCGACAGCAGCGTCTGCGCATTGACCAGCAGCGCATTCACCTGACCGCTGCGCTCACCGAGGACGCCGGCGATGTTGTTGGCGTTGCCAAGCAGCTGTTTGATCTGCTCGTCGCGCTTGCCGATGGTGTCGGAGAATCGGGCCACCCCGTCGAGGGCGGAGCTCAGGTGCGGATACGTCTGGTCGATCGTCTCCGACAGCACGTTGAGCGATTCGCGCACCGATGTGGTGTCCCAGCCGGACGCCGACTTCGTGACATCGAAGAAGGCGTCGTAGATCTGGTACGGCGTGGTCGTCTGGCCCAGCGGCAGCACACCGTTGGCCTGCAGCTCCTCCGACCCGCGCGGCTCGATCTCGATGTTCCTGCGGCCGAGGATCGTGTCCGTGCGGATCGCCGCGCGGCTGTCAGTGCCGATCTGCGTACCGCCCAGCGTGAAGCCGACGACGACCCTATCGCCCTCGATCTCGGTCTTGAGCACCTCGCCGATGTCGACGCCGGCGATGCGCACCTTGTCCCCGGGAGTGATGCCGCCGGTATCGCCGAACTGTGCGTAATACTTCGGCTTGGCGAACAGCATCGGCACGCTGGCGAAGCTCTGACCCACCCCGATCACGATGACGAGCAGGATGATGCCCATCAGCCCGACGCGGACCCGGTTTGATCCCTCAAGGACTCTCATTTCGGCGTGCACCTACCCGAGGGCTGCGAGGTGACCCTCACCGTGCGTACCGGACCACCTGGCTGCAGACCGTTCAGCTTCAGCGAGATGTCGCACAGGTAGAAGTTGAAAAAATCGCCGTACACGCCGCCGGCGCGGCCGATGATCTTCAACGCGTCCGGCAACCGGACGAGGATGTCATTGAGCTGGTCCTTCTGGTCAACCAGCGGCTGCTGTACGGCGTCGAGGTAGCCGACGGTGTCTTGCAGAACCGGCCGATTGTCGGTGAGCAGATCGGCCACCGTGCCCGCGGCGTCGCTGATGTCGGCGACCGAGGAGGCGATCGGGTCGGCGCGGTTCTTCAACCCGGTGATCAGCCTCTCGAAGTTCACCAGCGTCTCGTCGAACTGCTCCTGGTGCCTGACGGTGGTGTCGAGCACGGTGTTGAGGTTGCGGATCACCTCGCCGATCGCCTGGTCGCGATCGGCCAGCGTTGACGTCAGCGACGCGGTCTGGTCCAGGATGTCGTTGATGGTGCCGCCCTGCCCCTGGAACACCGTGATGATCGACTGTGCGATGTTGTTGACCTTCTCCGGATCGAGCGCCCGGAACAGCGGCCGGAAGCCGCCGATCAGTGCGTCGAGGTCCAGCGCGGGTTCGGTGCGCTCGACCGGGATGGTGCCGCCCGAGGGCATCCGGCGATCACTGTCACCGCGCTTGAGCTCCAGATAGCGGTCGCCGATGAGGTTGAGGTAGCGCACCGAAGCGGTGGACTCCTCGAACAGCTCCAGGGACCGCTCGACATCGAAATCGACGCGCGCCTTGGAGCCGCCCTCGATCAGCTTCACGTCCTTGACCTTGCCGACCTCGACGCCGGAGGCGCGGACGAACTGTCCGGGCCGCAGGCCACTGGAGTTGCTGAAGATCGCCGAATAGCCGGTGGTGCGGTCGAACCGCATCTGGCCGAACACCACGACGATGACCGCGGTGAACAGCAGCAGCACCAACGAGAAGGCGCCCAGCTTGATGGCGGTACCGGTGATTCTCATGGGTTGATCGTGTTCTCCCCTACCTGGCGACCCCAGATGTACTCGAGGGCGAGCGGTTGACCGAGTTCGAAATGGTTGTACGGCGCGATCGACGCACCGGTGTCCATCACCAGGTACGGCGCCGGCCACAGGTCACGCGTGATCGGCTGCCAGCAGCCGGGCCGCCCCTCCGGGCCACCCTTGGCGTTCAGCCGAGGCAAGTTGTCCGGGTAGACGTACGGGTTCTCGGCGCCGTTGATGGTGGAGTTCGTGTCGAGCGAGTAACCGTTGCCGCCGACTGCGGCCGCGACCTCGGGGGCGACGTCGTGGAAGTTGCGGACGGTGCAGAACAGCGCCGGGCTGTACTCGTCAAGCAGTTCGCTCGTCGGAATGAGGTCCTCGGCGCCGCGCACCAGATACGGGCCACCGCGCTCGAACACCTCACCGCCGGTGTTGCCAAAGCCGACCGCCGCGATCAGCGCCTGATCGAGGTTTCCGCGTTGTTCGTTGAGCGTGCGGGCGGTGGTCACCGCGTTCTCCAGACCGTCGAACAGGTCGGGTGCGGCGTTGGAGTACACCTCGCCGAGGTCGGCCAGTGCCCGTACGTCCCGGCGGAGCTGGGGCATCTGCGGGTTGAGGTCGGCAAGGATCGTGTTCCCGTTGACCAGCGATTCGCCGAACCGGTCACCGAACCCGTCGAGGGCCTGTGCGGTCGCGGTCAGGGTCTGGTTCAACTTAACCGGGTCCACCTTCTCCGCCAGCGACACCACGGTCTGGAATAGCGTGTTGAACTCCGTGGTCACGCTGGTCACGTCGATCACGTCAGAGCTCGTGATGCGCTGTTCGGTCGGGTTCTCCGGCGACGAGAACGACACGTACTTGTTGCCGAACACCGTGGTTGCCTTGATCTCGGCATCGACGTTTCGCGGAATCAGGTCGATGTACTTCGGATTCACTTCGAGCCTGATCAGCGCCTGCGGCTCGTCGCCGACGGTGACCGATTCGATCTGGGAGACCTTGCCGATCTCGACGCCGTTGTAGGTAACTTTAGACCCTGGGTCCATCACGAGGCCGGCGCGCGCTGTCTTCATAGTCAGCTCCTCGCGCGGCAAGAATTCGCCGCGGAACTGGAACCACACTAGGGCGACGACGACGGCCAGTACCAACAGCAGTACGAGACCGGCCAGCTTGTACGGCGGCCGCTTCGGGCTGTTCACCGGTGCTTGAGGCGACGTCATGACTACACCGTCAGGTTGAAGTTCGGGTCGGTGCCGTACAGCGCCAACGAAGCGAATAGGACAACCAGCACGGTCGCGATCAGCGATGCCCGCATCGACCGGCCGACGGCCTCACCGACGCCCACCGGACCGCCGCTGGCGAAGAAGCCGTAGTAGCAGTGGTTCAGCATGATGATCAGCGAGATAATGATCGCCTGCACGAACGACCAGGCCACGTCGTCGGGCCGCAGGAACGTCCGGAAGTAGTGATCGTAGGTGCCGATCGACTGACCGTAGAACAACGTCGTGGTGACCTGCGCGGACAGGAAGCTCATGATGATCGCCATCGCATAAAGCGGAATGATCACGATGAACCCGGCCACGATGCGCGTCGACACCAGATACGAGATCGACTTGATCCCCATCACCTCGAGGGCGTCAATCTCCTCGCTGATGCGCATGGCGCCCAGCTCGGCCGTCGCACCCGCGCCGACCGTCGCCGCCAGCGCCACACCGGCCACCACGGGTGCCGCGATGCGCACGTTGACCAGGGCGGCGAAGAAGCCCGTGAACGCCTCCACACCGATGTTGCCCAGGGAGGAGAAGCCCTGGATCGCGATCAGTGAACCGCCCGAGAGCGTGACGAAGCCGACGATCGCGACGGTGCCACCGATGACCGCCATCGCCCCGGTGCCCATACCGATCTCGGCGATCAGGCGCAGCACCTCCTTGCGGTAGAAACGCAGCGCGTGACCGATCGACCCGATCGCGGTAACCACGAACCACGCGACGTGACCCACGCTGTCCAAACCGCGCGCGGGGGCGCCGACGAGGCGCTCCCCGCGGGCATAGCCCCGCGGAAAGCGTTGCCGGAGAACCGTGCCGGTACCCGGCTTTGTCGCCATATCAGCGCCCCGTTCCGAAGCGGACGCCGATCGTGGTCATCACAACGTTGACGGCGAACAGTGCGATCACGCAGAGCACCAGCGTCTCGTTCACGCCAGTTCCGACGCCCTTGGCGCCGCCGGACACCGTGAGACCTCGATAGCAGCCGATCAACCCGGCTATCAAACCGAACGCGAGTGCCTTGACAACCGAGATGAGCACCTCGGGCAACCCGGTCACCAGCGTCAGCGTCGACACGTATGCGCCGGCGGAAATGTTCTGGATGTACACGCCAAAGATGAACCCGCCGACCAAGCCGATGGTGATGACCGCGCCATTGAGTAGGAAGGCCACGAACGTGGAGGCGACGACTCGCGGCGCCACCAGCCGGTGGATCGGGTCGATCCCCAGCACCTCGAGGGCGTCGATCTCCTCGCGAATCGTCCGGGCACCGATGTCGGCGCAGATGGCCGTCGATCCCGCGCCCGCGACCACCAGCACTGTCACCAACGGGCCGAGCTGAGTAACGGCGCCGAGCGCCGCGCCGGCCCCGGAGACGTCCGCGGCACCGAACTCGGCGAGCAGGATGTTGAGCGTGAAGATGATGAGCACGGTCAGCGGGATCGCGACCGCGATGGTGGGCAGGAACGCCACACGCATAAGGAACCAACTCTGGAGGATGAACTCGCGCCATTGGAATGGACGCGATAGAGCCCTCGCGGTTAGAACGCACATCCGAACGAAGCCGCCGACGGCTTCCAGAACCGGCCTCACCTGATCCGTTACGTAAGCAGTGAGACCGCTGGATGCCGTGCTCACCGGCGTATTTCCCTGACGGTACCCTCTATGTCGCGATGTAACAGGAACTCTTGCGCCACGCACACTCCTTGCCTGTTTCGCCGTACTGCTGTGGCTGCACTCCCAAAACGGAAAGGCAGCAAACCGACTGTAAAGGACGCGCGGTCTAAAGGCCACCGAACGATGATCTTTGGCGATCCGTAATGCCCTAGCTTAGTGGTCTGGCTCGTAAGTTCGTCGGGGGTCGCGTTCAGGCAGCCCGAGGCTGGATCGGATTGTGCTCGGAGTCGCGGGCGTCGAGCCTGGTCAGCAGTGCGTTCAGGTCGGTGGTGGTGAACTTCCACTTGAACGGCCGCGCGGTCTGGTTGTAGCGGGTCTCGAAGTCGTTGAGCCGGTCGATGACCTCGTCGATGTTGGTGAAGTCGTTGGGCGCCAGCGCTTTCCGCTGCACTATGGAGAAGTAGATCTCGATCTGGTTCAACCAGGACGCGTGCACCGGGGTGTGCACCATGATCGCGGCCTGCCCGCGGTGGGAGGAGCCGTTGTCGACGATCCAGAACACCCGGTTGGCGGATTTGTAGGGTACCTGGGCCATCACCTGTTCGACGAGCCGGTGAAACGGTTCGATGCCGGTGGTGTCCTCGCAGCGGCCGAACACCTGCGCGCGGTGCACGTCGTAGGCGGCTAGGTAGGCCACCGCGCCGCCGCGGTCGTAGTCGTGGTTGACCCGCATCGCCCGGGCGACGCCGGGCGGCAGCGTGGGGTGGCAGCGGCAACGGGCCTGGATGGGGAGGTCTTCTCGTCGGCGGAGATTACAAAGTCGTTCGCGGCCCCAGCGGTTCTCCCTCCCATTTCCGGTCGTAGAGGTCGAGCACCCGGCCCGCTTTGAGCGCGAAGTCGGGGTCGGTGACGAAGATCGACCGGTACTGCCAGGGTTTGAGCGCGTCTTCGCACAACCAGCGGCGCACTGTGGCGGGCGAGATCGACTCGCAAAACCCTTCCGCGACGGCGTAGCGGGCCAGCTCCGGGCACGGCCACCGCGCCAGCGGCAGCCCGCTGTCCGCCGGTGGTGTACACGCCGCCGCTTTGACCTGGGCGACCTGCACCGGGCTGAATTCCGGTGGCCGTCCGGAACGTTTCGCATCCGACAGCGACGCGATACCCGGCGCCGCGCACCAGCGGTTCCGCCACTTGCGCACGGTGTCCTCACACACCCGCAGCGACGCCGCGATCTGCGCGTTCGGCTCGCCCTCGGCCGCGGCGAGCACGATCTTCGCTCGCGTAACCAGGCGTTGCTCGGTGCGCCCGGACCGGACCAGACGCCGCAGTTCGCGGCGCTGCGCCCCGGTCAACATGATCCGGTCGGCGGGTGCCACGGCGTCTGCTCCACGAGGCGAAGTTCACACTGGTCACTTCAGCCTCACCCATCACGGATGTCTCATTGCTCAACGACACGCCGTGAGGCACGATCAAAGACCATGGCCGCACCTCCAGCATCGACGAAAACGTCCCTGCAGCAACGGCTCAGCGCCCGCGCCCGCCAACGATGGCCCCAACTCGACGGCATCGACGTGCGCTTCCGCGGCGCGTTCGCCTATGTCAGCGGACGTCTACCCGCCGGCGAAAACATCCCGCTGATGCGGCTGCGCTACGGCGGATCCGCCGCCCGCTGGGGCTTCGCAATGTAGCTGGCCAGCAAGAACGGCTACCGAGACTCAGTCCTGCAGACCGGCCAATTCGCCGGCGCACCCGAAGACGCCCTCGACACCGCATGCGGCCTCTACCTCGGCGACCCAACCGCCTGGATCTGACCCCCGACGAACTTACGAGCCAGACCACTTAGGAAGATATGCCCGCGAAACCAAACGACAAGGAGCAGTGGCATCGTCGCTGAAGCCCCGCGCCCGCAGCGTGCGCCCATCGACCCCAGTGGCCGGGTCGGGCAGCTGCGGGCCGCCCAGCATCCGCCGGGCCGTCGAACGGCCCATCCCCGTGAGGGTCACCACCCGATCCAGAATCTCGCCCTTACCCGCCTTTGACGCTTTGCGGTACTGACCACGCAGTTTGTTCGTCACCTGCCGTCTTGCAGCCATCTCGACCTTGCCCTCCACACCGGGCAAGCCATCCGCGATACGCGCTCAAAATAGGTGAGGCACGCCGCGCCGTTGTCACCTGATGTTAATTGCGGCTAACATCAGCGCCTAGCAGATCGACGTCGATGCTCGCCCGGAGGGAAAACTTTGGTACAGGTCCTGTCCGATCGGGTCGACGACACCGCGCCCAGCTATCTCAAGAACCGCGAAGGACTGAGCGCGCAACTCGACACCATCGCGGAGCAACTGGCGCTGGTCAACGGCGGCGGCGGCGCAAAATACGTTGCGCGCCACCGCAAGCGGGGCAAGCTACTCGTCCGCGAGCGCATCGAGCTGATGCTCGACTCCGACACAGCGTTCCTCGAACTATGCCCCTTCGCCGCCTGGGGCAATAAGTTCCCCGTCGGCGGTAGCGTGGTGGTAGGCATCGGCGTGGTCGAGGGCATCGAGTCGATGATCATCGCCCACGACCCCACCGTCCGCGGCGGCGCATCGAACCCCTATACCTTCCGCAAGGTGTTCCGCGGCATGGCCATCGCGCGGGAGAACCGACTGCCCATCATCAACATCGTCGAGTCTGGCGGCGCCGACCTGCCCACACAGGCAGAGATCTTCGTGCCCGGCGGGCAGCTGTTCCACGACTTGACACAGCACAGCGCAGCGGGGCTGCCGACACTGGCCTTGGTCTTCGGCAACTCGACCGCGGGAGGTGCGTACGTCCCGGGCATGTGCGACTACGTCGTGATGGTGCGCAACCGTTCCAAGGTGTTCCTCGGCGGTCCGCCATTGGTCAAGATGGCCACGGGGGAGGTCTCCGATGACGAATCGCTCGGCGGCGCCGACATGCACGCCCGCACCTCGGGGCTGGCCGATTACATGGCCGAGGACGAGCAGGACGCGATCCGAATCGGCCGTCGCATCATGGCGCGGCTCAACTGGCGGAAGAACGGCCCCGGACCCACCACGCCGCCGCACCCGCCGGTGCACGACCCCGATCAGCTACTCGGCATCGCCTCCGTCGATCCGAAGGTGCCCTTCGACCCCCGCGACGTGATCGCCCGAGTGGTCGACGGGTCGGCCTTCGACGAGTTCAAACCTCTCTACGGCACCTCACTCGTCACTGGCTGGGCCTCGATCCACGGCTTCCCGGTCGGCATCCTCGCAAACGCACGCGGCATCCTGTTCAGTGAGGAGGCCGAGAAGGGTTCGCAGTTCATCCAACTGGCAAATCAGATCGACACCCCCCTCATCTTCCTTCAGAACACCACCGGTTTCATGGTCGGTGCCGAGTACGAGCAGGGCGGCATCATCAAGGACGGCGCCAAGATGATCAACGCCGTATCAAACAGCACAGTCCCGCACGTGACCATCACCATGGGTGCGTCCTACGGTGCCGGGAACTACGGCATGTGCGGGCGGTCGTACTCACCGCGTTTCCTATTCGCTTGGCCTAACTCGAAGTCGGCCGTGATGGGTCCGGCGCAACTGGCCGGAGTGTTGTCCATCGTGGCGCGCGAGTCCGCCGCCGACCGCGGGCTGCCCTTCGACGAGGAGGCCGACGTCCAGATGCGCGCCGCTGTCGAGGAACAGATCGAGCGCGAATCCGTCGCACTGGCCAACAGCGGCCGCCTTTACGACGACGGGATCATTGATCCCCGCGACACGCGGACCGTTCTCGGGTTCTGCCTGTCTGTGATCCACAACGGCGAGGTCCGTGGCCAGCGTGGCTACGGCGTGTTCCGGATGTGATGGCGATGCCCAAGATCCGCAAGGTCCTGGTCGCCAACCGTGGCGAGATCGCGCGGCGGGTGTTCCGCACTTGCCGCGACCTCGGGATCGCCACCGTGGCGGTCTATTCCGACGCCGACGCCGACGCGTGGCACGTCGCCGACGCCGACGAGGCCGTGCACCTTCCCGGCTCGTCTGCCGCCGAGACGTACCTCGACATCCACCGGATCATCGCCGCTGCCTCGCTCACCGGCGCGGACGCAGTACACCCCGGCTACGGCTTCCTTTCGGAAGACGCCGGGTTCGCGCGTGCCTGTGTCGCCGCCGACCTCGTCTTCATCGGTCCGCCGCCCGGGGCGATCGACGCGATGGGCTCGAAGCTGCAGGCCAAGAAGATGATGTCCGACGCGGGGGTGCCTGTGCTGCCCGGTGGCGACACGACGGGGCTGTCGGCCGAGCAGCTGGCGAAGCTGGCCGCCGACGTCGGCTACCCGGTGCTGGTCAAGGCCAGCGCCGGCGGCGGTGGCCGAGGCATGCGCGTTGTCGCGTCGCCGGACGAGCTCGACGAGGCGGTCGCCTCCGCTTCGCGTGAGGCCGCGGCCGCGTTCGCCGACGGCACCGTCTTCCTCGAGCGTTACGTCCACCGCCCGCGCCACGTCGAGATCCAGGTCATGGCCGACACGCACGGAAACGTCGTGTCTCTGTTCGAGCGCGAGTGCTCCGTGCAGCGTCGACACCAGAAGGTGATCGAGGAGGCGCCGTCACCGGTCGTCGACGACGCGTTGCGCGCTCGGATGAGCGAGGCCGCCATCGCCGCCGCACGCGCCGTCGGTTACGTGGGCGCCGGGACGGTCGAGTTCGTCTACGACGCCGACCAGGACGGCAAGGGCGGCTCCTTTGCCTTCCTCGAGATGAACACCCGGCTGCAGGTCGAGCACCCGGTTACCGAGCTGATCACCGGCCTCGACCTGGTGCGTGCCCAGCTGCTCGTAGCCATGGGCCGCCCGCTGCCCGAGGAGATGCACAACCCGCGAATTCGCGGTCACGCGGTCGAGGCCCGTCTGTGCGCCGAGGATCCGGCCGACGACTACCGGCCCCACACCGGCACCCTGCGCACCATGGATGTCCCGGCGCTCGCCGGCGTGCGGGTTGACTCGGGTTTTCGTGCCGGTTCGGTCATCAGTCATTACTACGATTCGCTGCTGGCCAAGGTCATCGCGTGGGCACCAACGCGCGACGAGGCACTTGCCAGCCTCTCGGCGGCGCTGGCCGGCGCCCGTATTCACGGCGTGACCACCAATCGCAACCTGCTTGTGCGCGTCCTGCGCCATGACGAGTTCGCCGGGCGGGGCACCGACACTGGTTTCCTTGACCGACACGACGTCGCCGAACTCGGCGCTGCCCTCCTTGACACGCAGGCAGAGCGCCTGCACGCCGTCGCGGCGACCGTGGCCAGCGTGGCCGCGCGGCGTGCCGCGGCGACGGTCCAGGCCACGTTGCCCGCTGGATGGCGCAACAACCCATCGCAATCGCAGATCACGACATGGCAGACCCAGGACGGGCGCGAAGTGCGCGTCGGGTACACGTTGCGTCTGACGGACACCTGCCTGCGCGTCGATGACGAGGCGTTGGCCGACGTCGAGCTTGTCGCCGGCAGCAGCGAGCGTGTTGTGCTGCGCGTGAACGGCGTGCGCCGCGCCTACGACATAGTCCTCGACCGCGATATCGCCCACGTCGACTCGGTCGCCGGCTACTCCGCCCTGCGGCTGGCGCCACGCTTCGTCGACCCGAGCGCTCTGCACCCGCCCGGGTCGCTCACCGCGCCGATGCCGGGTTCAGTGGTCCGACTGCCGGTCGCCGAGGGCGAGACGGTCTCGGCGGGCCAAACCCTAGTCGTCCTGGAGGCGATGAAGATGGAGCACACCGTCGCGAGCCCGATTGACGGGGTGCTGAGCGCCCTGCCGGTCCAGGTCGGCCATCAGGTCTCGAGCGGTGACGTCCTCGCCGTGGTCGAGGCGGTGGACGGCGGTGAAGTGGCGTCGGACGCCACGGAGCTCTAATGAAGCCGGCGCGCTCCCGATCGGTGGCGCGTCGATACCGATGTGAGGAGTGTCATGGAATTGCACGAGACAGAGGAACGTCAGGACCTGCGCAAGGCGGTCGCCGAGATCGCCAAGGACTTCGGACACGAGTACTACCTGGAAAAGTCGCTGGCCGGCGGGAAGAGCACCGAGCTGTGGCAGGCCGTGGGCAAACAGGGCTTCCTCGGGGTGAACCTTTCCGAGCAGTACGGCGGCGGCGGCGGCGGCATCTACGACATGCAGATCGTCGGTGAGGAGCTCGCCGCGGCGGGCTGCCCGCTGCTGATGACCGTCGTCTCGCCGACCATCTGCGGCACGATCATCCAGGCATTCGGCAGTGAGGAACTCAAGCAGCAGTGGCTGCCGGGCATCGCCAGCGGCGAGACGATCATGGCCTTCGCGATCACCGAGCCGGACGCGGGCTCGAACTCGCACAACATCTCCACGACCGCGAAACGCGACGGTGACGACTGGGTCATCAACGGCACCAAGTACTACATTTCTGGCGTCGATGAAGCCGAAGCGATCCTGGTGGTCACCCGAACGTCTACCAACGACAGTGGTCGCGGACTACTCAGCCTGCTCGTCGTGCCCACCGATGTCCCCGGGCTGACCAAGTCACTCATCCCGGTGCAGGCGGTCACTCCAGAGAAGCAGTTCACTCTATTCTTCGATGACGTCCGCGTGCCGGCCGCCAACCTTGTCGGCACGGAGAACGAGGGCCTGCGCCAGGTCTTCATGGGCCTGAACCCGGAGCGAATCATGGGGGCGGCGCTCGGCAACGGCATCGGTCGCTACGCGCTGGATAAAGCCGCCGATTACGCCCGCAAGCGCCACGTGTGGGGAGCGCCGATCGGCTCGCACCAGGGCGTATCGCACCCGCTCGCCCACGCCAAGATCCAGGTTGAGCTGGCCCGGTTGATGACTCAGCGTGCCGCCTCCCTGCACGACGCCGGCGATCCGGGGTCGGGTGAGGCGTCGAACATGGCGAAATACGCCGCAGCCGAGGCGGGCATCCTGGCGCTCGACCAGGCGATTCAGACCCACGGCGGCAACGGCATGGCCACCGAGTACGGCCTCGCCACGTTGTGGGGTCCGGCCCGGCTCATGCGCACCGCGCCGATCAGCCGCGAAATGATCCTCAACTTCGTGGCGCAGCACAGCCTGAAACTGCCCGCGTCCTACTGAGTCGCCGCGGAATGAAAGGGAATCGCATGCAACTCGGCATCGGTCAGTGGGTGACCCGGCGCGCCTTCCTCAACGGCGGGCGCACCGCGTTGATCAGCAACGGCGCGCACATCACCTACGCCGACCTCGATCGGCGCACCAACCAGGTCGCCGCCGCACTCATCGCCCTCGGCGTGCGCAGGGGCGATCGGGTCGCGATGCAGCTGGTCAATTCGACCGAGTTCATCGAGGTGCTGCTGGGCTGCGCCAAAATCGGCGCACTTGCAGTTCCGCTCAACGTGCGCCTTGCCGGACCCGAGATCGGCTACATCCTGGCCGACTCAGGCGCCGATGTTCTGGTCTTTTATGAGCCGTTGGCCGCGCAGGCCAGGAGCGCCGTCACCGAGTCCGGAGTCCGCGTGCGCCATGTCGTGCGCGCCGGTGGGGTGCCGGCGCCGGGCGAGCTCGGCTACGAAGACGTCGTCTCGGGCGCCGCGCCCGAACCGCTCAACGGTGACGTCGACGGCCGCGACCCCGCGTTCATCATGTACACGTCGGGGACGACGGGACGACCCAAGGGCGCGATCCTCACCCACGACAACCTGCTATGGAACGCGATCAACGTCCTCGGCACCGACATCGGCCTGCGGGGCGAGGACGTCACCGTCGCGGTGGCGCCGATGTTCCACATCGGCGGGCTGGGAGTACACACCCTGCCGCTGCTCTACGTGGGCGGCACCAGCGTCATCATGCCGTCCTTCGAGCCGCGAGCTACGCTGCAGGCGATGGCCGACCACCACGTCACGGTTCAGTTCATGGTGCCGGCCATGTGGACCGCTCTCACACAGGTGTCCGACTTCGACTCCTTCAACCTGTCTGCGCTGCGTTTCGCCATGGGCGGCGGGTCGCCCGTCCCCCTCACGGTCATCGACTTCATGCGCCAGCGAGGCGTGCCCTTCACCGAGGGCTTCGGCATGACCGAGACCGCTCCCCTGGTGACCGTCCTCGACGCCGACAACATCAGCACGCGGGCCGGGTCGATCGGCCGCGTCGCAATGCATGTCGACGCCCGCATCGTCGACGACGACGACCGCGACGTCGCGACCGACACCGTGGGCGAACTGATCGTGCGCGGCCCGAATGTGTTCACTGGCTACTGGATGAAGGCCGAGGCGAGCGCCGAGGCGTTACGCGGGGGCTGGTTCCACACGGGCGACCTCGGGCGCATGGACGCCGAGGGCTTCATCACCCTCGTCGACCGCAAGAAGGACATGATCATCTCCGGCGGCGAGAACGTCTACCCGATCGAGGTCGAGCAAGTTCTCTTCCGCCACCCGGCGGTACTCGACGCCGCCGTGATCGGCGGCAAGGACTCAAAGTGGGGCGAACGCGTCGTCGCGATCGTCGTCGCCGACCCGGCAACACAGGCACCGAGCGCCGAGGAGATCGTGGCGTGGTGCCGGGAGCGGCTGGCGCACTTCAAGTGTCCGCGTGACGTGCACTTCGTCGCCGAACTGCCGCGCAACGCCACTGGCAAGCTGCTCAAGACCGAGCTGCGCGCGCAGTTCACGGGCATCGAGGGCGGAGTCGTTTTGCGCTGAGTCGTGCCGCTGCAATCGCGGGTTCGAAGCAGAGCCCCTAAATCATGAACTGAGAAGAGGATGCGACAGCATCGGGGGGGCTAGCGGTTTCGTTCACCTCCCTCGATGTGGTGCGCGGGCGCCGACACAGGCAACGTCAGCGTCGGCAGGATCCCAGCCCAGCGGGTCGGACGGCGAACAACGTCAACCACAAATTGACAGGAGGACAGAAAGTGGCCGGTTTGCGCCGCAAACTGCTCCTCGAGGCCGCCGCCGACCTGTTCGCGCGGCAAGGCTTTCACGCCGTGGGCATCGACGACATCGGTGCCGCAGCAGGGGTGAGCGGGCCGGCCGTCTACCGGCACTTTCAGAACAAGGACGCGATCCTGCGCGAGTTATGCGACGCCGCCATGACTGAGCTGCTGGCCGGCGCCCGGCGTGCCACCACCGCCGGCACACCGACGGAGGTCCTGCACGCCCTTGTCGACCTACATGCGGCCTTCGGCGCGCGACGACGCGGCCTGTTGGCCGTCTACGCCCGCGAGCACCGCTCGCTGTCGCCGCTGGCGACCCGTGCCCTGCGACGCCGACAGCACAGCTACGAGTCTTTCTGGGTCGACGCGCTCGTACGAGCACGGGGCGATCTGGACCGTGAGCGCGCACAGGGCCTGGTCGCCGCCGTGCTGTCATTGCTCAACGCGTCCGCGCACATGCCGGCGTCGCTGGACGACGCGACGATTGAGGCGATGCTGGTCGCCGCGGCCGTTGCGGCACTGTTCAGCGGCGCGCCGTGACCGGATTCGCGTGGCGGTCGGCTGAGTCGAGTCCCTTCAGGAGTTGAAGCCGCCCCAGCATTGCACGACCTATCCGCTGACGTAGTCGATTCGGGGTTACACAGCAAGGTAGACGGCGCCCCGCACCGGATTCAGTGTGTGTCGAGCAGCGACTGGGGAATATCCACCATGCGGGACCGCACGTATTCCCCGAGCCCCTTGGCCTGCGCGTCCAGCCGGGTCGAGGAGGCCACCCCGTCACCGAGCAAGCCGTGCACCACCACGTTGAGGGCGCGCAGGTTCGGCAGTTCGAAGCGTTCGATGCGCAGGTGCGCCGTCTCCGGCCCGAGCAGTGTGCGCAGCCGCTCGACGCTGAGGTAGTCGCGCGCCCACGCGTACCCAGGGTCATCCCGTGCCCACAGGCCGAGGTTAGCGTTGCCGCCCTTGTCTCCGGACCGCGCGCCGAGTACCGACCCGAGCGGCGCGCGACGTGTCGGCCCGGACGGCACCGGCAGCTTCGCGGGCGGGGCGATCCCAGCCGGCGGGACGGCACCGGTCGGCGGGTCGGGGATCTCGTGCCGTGTGCCGTCGGCGTCGACGAGTACGTGCGTGAGAGCCGAGCGCGCTACGTAGGCCGGCCGGTAGACGCCGAAGGCGGTCTCCGAGGACGGTGGCGTGGTGGTGTGGAAGCCGGCGAAACCAGCCAGGGCGATCTCCATGACCCCCCCGGAGAAGGCTCGGCCCACCTTGCGCGGGTCGGCGTCCTTCACCGTCACACGCAGGTGCGCGCAGGCTTGCTCGTTCGTCGGTGCGTCGGAGAAGTCGAAACGCAACAGCCTCACGTCGACTTCGTCGAAGGCGTCGCGTCCGCCGAGAACGTCGAAGAGCTGCTGTTCGGCGAAAGCCGCCTTGGCCTCGATGTCGAGGCCGGTGAGCACCATGGTCATCGTGTTACGGAAGCCGCCCACCTCATTCAGCGCCACCTTCAACGTGTCCGGCGGCGGACTGCCTTTCGTACCGCTGATCGCGACGCGGTGCTCACCCTGTTGAGCCAGCCGGATGGTGTCGAAGTGGGCGACGACGTCGGGGCCGAGGTAGGCAGGTTCAGCGATCTCGTAGAGCAGCTGGGCGGTGACCGTGCCGACTGAGACCAGTCCCCCGGTGCCGGGATGCTTCGTGATCACCGAAGAGCCGTCCTCGGCGACCTCGGCGATCGGAAACCCCGGGTAGCGGCGGTCGGTGATCTCGTCGAGGAACGCGTAGTTGCCGCCCGTCGCCTGAGGGCCGCACTCGATCACGTGCCCGGCGACGACCGCGCCCGCGAGCCGATCCCAGTCGGCGGGTGCCCAAGCGTGCCACCAGACGGCTGGACCGACGACCAGGGATGCGTCGGTGACCCGGCCGGTCACGACGACGTCGGCGCCCGAACGCAGCGCCTCGGTGATGCCCCAGGCGCCGAGGTAGGCGTTGGCCGATACCGGTTTGATGTCGCCGACGGGCGGCGTGATTGCGTGGAGGTCGCCACGTAGGTCGTCGCCCTCGACGTGCGCGACGCGCGCGGTGAGGCCGAGACGTGCGGACAGCTCGCGCAACGCGGCGGCCAAGCCGGCGGGACTCAGCCCGCCCGCGTTCGCGACGACCTTGATGCCACGATCGAGACAGGTGCCCAGCACCTGTTCCATTTGGGTGAGGAAAGTCCGCGCGTACCCGCCGGACGGGTCTTTAGCCTGGGCCTTGGCCAGGATGAGCATGGTCAGCTCGGCCAGATAGTCACCGCACAGGACGTCGATCGGTCCGCCCTCGACCATCTCGCGGGCTGCGGCGATGCGGTCGCCGTAAAAGCCGGAACAGTTGCCGATGCGGACCGGGACGCTCACCGCTGACCCCCTGCGAACTGGCCCGCCACGCGTCCGCCGCCAGGGGGCCCCGCGAAGGCCTGGGCGATCGCGAGCCACTGGTCGGCCAGCGGGCCGTCGGCGACCAAAGCGGTGTCGTCGCGGTGGCGGCGTTGGGTGACCAACAGGCAAAAGTCGAGCGCCGGCCCGCTCACGTGGTTGGTGGCGTCGGCTGGCCCCCACGTCCAGACGCTGCCGTCCGGAGCGGTCAGCTCAACGCGTACCGGGTCCGCGGGCAGGTCCAGACCGTTGGCCAGGTAGCTGAACGCGCGCGCACCCACCCCGATGTGGGCTACGTGACGCAGCCGTGCCGTGGCCGCGCGGGTCCCGCCGAGCGCGTCGACGACGTCCTGGCCGTGCGCCCAGGTCTCCATGAGTCGCGCTGTCAGCGACGAGACCGCGCTCATCGGCGGCCCGAACCACGGCAGGCGGGTCGCCGGGTCAATGTCCGCGAACGCCGCAACGAGGGCTGCACGCGACGTGTCGAACCACGCGAGCAGGTCGGCAGCCGGCATTTGACGGTAGCGCTCGGCGATGACGTCGGGTGAGATGCTTCCGTCGGCCATCATCGGCAGGTAGTCGCTGCTGAACCCGTCGGGGTCGGTGGTCGAGCGCACCGCCACGTCGTCGAAGAACGCCAGATGGCTGATCTGGTCGCGGATCGTCCAGCCCACGGCCGGCGTCGGCGCGTCCCAGCCGCGCGGACCTTCGGTCAGCGGCGCGACCAATCCGCGTAGGGCTGCCGTCTCCGCTTCGATGTCGGCGATGACCGGCTGCATGCTCACCGCCACGTCAACATCCCTTCCACTGCGGCGCGCGCTTCTCGCGGAACGCCCTCGGGCCTTCCTGCGCGTCGTCGCTCAGATAGACCGGCTCCCAGATCTCGTCGGCCAGGTCGTACGCGGCGGCGAGGTGGTGCTGTGCCGAGAGGTGCACGGTGCGCTTGGACGCGAGCACCGATAGCGGAGCGTTCGCGGCGATGCTGAGCGCCAACCGCTGGGTACGCTCGCGCAACTGATCGGCCGGCACCACCTCGTTGACCAAGCCGACCTGGTGGGCGCGCTCGGCGGTGATCGGGTCGCCGGTAAGCAGGATCTGCATGGCAACGCGTGGGGGCACCAGCCACGACAGCGGTGTTGCCCACGGCGAACCGCGGCCGACCTTGACCTCGCTGACGGCGAAGGTCGCGTGTTCGGCAGCCACGACCAGGTCGCACTGCTGCGCGAGCAGGAAGCCCCCGGCGAACGCGACACCGTTGACGGCCGCGATCGTCGGCTTCGCGACGTCGATGTTGCGGCCGAACTGCGGAGCGAAGTCCTTCGGGGGCACCTTGAGCGCGTTCTGCGCCATCTCCTTCAAGTCCCCGCCGGCGCAGAACGCCTTATCGCCCGCGCCGGTGAGGACGAGCACCTTCGCCGCGTCGTCGTCGTTGAAGCGGCGTACCGCGTCGAAAAGCCCCGTGCGCACAGCGTTGTTGAGCGCGTTGCGCGCCTCGGGCCGGTTGATCGTGAGCCACGCGACGCTGTCGACGACCTCGTAGCGAATCGGTTGCTCGGCCACCGAGCCTCCGTCCCTCACCGTCGCCTCGCATGTGAGTGGCAGTTCACCCGGGCACCTCGACCAACGGGTCGGCCAGCTCAACGGTGGCTTCACTCGGTACGCAGGGACCGTCCTCGCTCGAGACGAGCAGTTCAAGGTCGACGAGGCGCCGTCCGCCATCGTCGCGTTTGGCCACGACATTGCCGCTCAGGGTCGCGGTCTGGCCCGGGTAGATCGACCGGATCATTGAGATTTTGCGGCGTCGGATGAGCGCGTCGGGTCCGGCCCATTCGTTGAGGCCGCGGTCGATGAAGCCATGGAAGAAGAGGGTTGACAGGTAGATCGTGCGCTGGCCCTGGCTGCGCGCATAGTCGGGGTCGTGGTGACCGGGGAACCAGTCCCATGTCGAAGCCGCGTTCATGCAGATGCGCTTGTAGCTGATCTCGATCGAGAGGGACGTCATGGTGTCGCCGACGGCGATGTCCTCGAACCGCACGGGGAAGCGGACCATGCTGTGCTCGGTGGATTCGTTCATGATGCGCCTTCACTATCGGCGGTGTCGTATCGGAAGAGCACGTTGGTGTTGCGGCCGATGACCTCACCGTGCTGGTCGGAGAAGGTGCTCACCGTGGTGATGAACACGCCGGTGCCCACCCGCGTCGTCTTCGGCTCGGAGATCGAGGCGATCTCCTCCACGATCGACACGTGATCGCCTACCCGGGGCCGGCGTTCGAACTCGGTCGTCGTTGAGGCGTTGATGATGTGGTGGCCGGGCAACGGGACGCTGAGCGCGAACATCATGTCGGCACGCGCTAGGTACTCGGGCACCCACTGCGGCGCGAAGCCGAGGGTCATCAGCAGTCCGGGCGGGCAGTCCTCACCCTCCCAGTAGCGGGGGTTCGCGTCCTCGACGAGCGAGCAGTAGTACAACACCATCGAGCGGTCGATCGGGAACCACGCACGCCGCGGTTCGGAGCGATGACCGACCCACGCTTGGCCTTCGTCGAAGGTCCCGAACGTCATGCCCAGGCCGGTGACGTCGCTCGTTGGCGCGCTCACCGGGCCACCTGCACGACGGCGCTCCCCTTTATCGCGGGTTCGCCGGTCTGGCGCGTGACCACAAGTTCGAGGTCGGCCACCTGCTGCCCTCCGGCCTCGCGCACGCCGGTGACCGTGCCGGCGAAGCTGAGCAGGTCACCAGGCCATACCTGACCGGTGAAACGGATGCGGAACGAGCGGATGTAGGCCAGGCCTACCCAGGCGGTCAGCCGCTGGGCGAGCAAGCCGCCGTGCAGCAGTCCCATGCCGAACACACCGGGCATGCCGGCCGCGCGGGCGAACTCTTCGTCGTGGTGGATCGGGTTGAAGTCGCCGCCGGCGCCGGCGTAGCGGACGATGTGCGAGCGCGTCAGCGGGCCGAACTGTGAGGTCGGCATCTCGTCGCCAGCGGCCAACGCCACCGGTGCGGAGGATGTCGTCATTGGGTGGAGCCTCCGGTTTCGATCAAGACGTCGGTCTGGCGCACGACGAGCTCGTCGCGCTGATTGGTGAAGTCGGTCTCGATCGTGACCATTGTCATGGTGCCGCCGCGCTTGCCCTCACGGCTGGTCACGTTCGACACCCGGCGCGTCTCGGTGAGCTCGTCACCGACGAACACCGGCGCGAAATACTCCCAGCCGCACTCGCCATGCAGTACGCGGCGCAGGTCGAGGCCGAGGCCGCCGAACATGTCGTCGTCTGCGCGCCAGTGAGCCGAGGAGACGACGAAGGTCGGCGGAGCGGGGATCGCGCTGAAGCCGGCGGCCCGGGCGGCTGCGGCGTCCTGGTAGATCGGGTCGTGGTCGTCGAGGGAAATCGCGAACTCGCGCACTTTGGACCGGTCGACGGGAAATGTGGTGCTCCCGAGTTGCGTCCCGATAAGCGAGGCGTCAGCCACTCTGGTCACCTTTCCCGCTGGCGAGAGCCGGCGCACAATCGCGGATGAGGTCGCCGAGGTTCTCGGCGATGCGTTCGGGTGCGACCCCTATCGAGGGCGAGTAGAGAATGATGTGATCCAGCACGCCCTCGTAGCGGCGCAGCCCGTCGCGGACCTCGGCGGCGGTACCGGCCACGGCCATCGAGTCGATCATGTCGTCGGTGACGGCTGCGAACATGGCCGGCAGGTCGCGCCGTGCGAACGCCTCGCGAATCGCCGCCCCCTGCCTGGCGAAGCCGCTCACATCGAGAACGTGCTCGTAGGTCTTCACCGAGGAGTAGAACGCGATCTGCTGCGCGGCCTCACGACGCGCGATCTGCGGGTCGTCGTGCACCGCGCAGATGACCATCGAGACGATCTCAACGTCGGCGGGATCGCGTCCGGCTCGCTCCGCACCGCGCACGACGGCTGGGCGGGCGACCTCCTCGACGTAAGCCGTGGTGAAAAGCGGATGACCAGCCAACCCGTCGGCCACGCGCCCGGCCACCTCGCACATCCGCGGACGCACGCCCGCGGTGATGATCGGGATCGCTCGCTTCGGCGGCGCGACGTCGCCGGTCGGGACGAGATTCATCCGGTAGAAGCGCCCCTCGTGGTGCACGGGGCCCTCGTGCAGGTTCCAGATCCGACGCACGAGCGGGACCAGCTCCTCCATGCGCAGAGCGGGAGCGGAGGTGTCCTCCACGCCGTGCCAGTCGCTCATCATGCGGCGTGTGCCGTTGCCGAGCCCGAGCACGACGCGCCCGCCGGAAAGCTCGTCGAGGTCACGCGCCTCTGTGGCGAGCACGAGCGGGCTGCGCCCGACGCCATACAGGATCGACGACCCGATGCGGCAGCGCTTTGTGCGCGCGGCCATCGCGGCCATCGAGATCGAGCCGGAGCGTGAGTAGAACTCCGAGGCCCAGGCGGCGTCGAAGCCGGCGAGGTCGGCAGCCTCGGCCGTATCGACAAGGGTGGCCAAGTCCCCGCCGAGCACCGAGACGCCGTACGTGCTCACGACGCCGCCGGCCCGAATCGGACCAGCCCAAGGTCCTCGTTCACCCGCTCGAACACTGCGCGCACTCGCGCGCCGATGACGACGTCATCGGGGGCTACGCCCTCGAGACTGGCCAACAACTGCGGCCCCTCGTCCAGACGAACGAGCACGACGACGTACGGCGCGCTGCGCGGGAACGAGTCCCACGGGGCGCGGTACACCGGCGCGAAACTGACAATCTCACCAGTACCCGCCGCGGTCTCCCAGGCCAACTCACCGTCATGGCAGACGGGACACACCAGCCGCGGGTAGAGGAACGGGTGGCCGTTCGCGCACCGCTGGAAGACGAGTACGCCGCGGGCCGCTGCTGCGAAGTAGGGACCGTTGACATCGGTCAGCGGCGGCAGCGCCTCAGGATCGTGCAGACCGTCGAGGGAACTCGAAGCTGCGGTCATGACGCTCCCTCCATCACCATGCTGACGTGACTGCACAGCATCGAGCCGTAGCTGTGCACGAACGCGGTGTCCGCCGCTAAGACCTGACGGCCCTCGGCGCGACCGGACAGCTGCCAGTAACCCTCAAGGATCTGCGAAATGCCAGAGGAGGTCCCGGTGTGCCCGAACCGGATCAGGCCGCCGTCGGTGTTCACCGGAAGGTCGCCGCCCGGATCGGCGCGGCCGTCACGGTAGAAATCGCCTGCCCCGCCGGGCTTCACGAAACCCGCCTCCTCAAGGATCATCGCGGGGTTGGAGGCGAAGGCGTCGTAGAGCAAGGCGATGTCGATGTCGGCCGGCGCCCGTCCGGAGCGCTCGAAGGCCATCGGACCCGAACGGGCGGCCCCGGTACGACCCGGCCGGGCCAGCGAGGTCAGGAAGCCGTGGGTGTGACCCTCTCCGAAGCCGAGCAGGTGGACCGGTCGGTGCTTGCCCGCGCGAGCCCGGCGGGAAGAGCCCAGCACGAGCGCGCCACCGCCCTCGCAGGGAATCGAGCAGTGGTAGAAGTGGAACGGCCCGGCGATCGGGCGGGACGCCAGCACGTCCTCCACACTCAGGCGTTGTGAGCGGTGCGCGATCGCCGCGGGATTCAGCGCGGCCCACCGGTCCTGCGACGCGGTGACCTCGGCGATGTCCGCCTTGCCCTGTCCTGTCTCGTACATCCAGGCCTGCGCGATCAAGCCGTACAGCGCCGGCACGGACGGTCCGTAGGGCATCTCGAACGCATGGTCACATACCAGCGCCATCAGTTCGCGCCCGCCATCGCGGATCGGTGGAAACTTGCCCGCCGACACGACCAGCACCGTATCGGCCTCGCCTCGGGCGATGACGTTACTCGCCATGCGCGTCATGGCCAGATGGGTCCCGCCGCCAAGCTGACAGGTCATCTGAAGTTTCAGGTTGTGCAGCCCGAGGTAGTCCATGAGGTCCTCGGACAGGAAGACCGAGCCCTCGTTCGTCATCGGCCCGGCACACACGAGACCGTCGACCTCGTCTGGGGCCACCCCTGCGTCGGCGAGAGCCGCGACCGCGGCGCGCACATGCAATTCAGTGGAGGTGTACGGAACGTTTTTTCCGGGAGTGAGTTCGGCGGCACCGATGATGGCCGGCTGGTCGTGTGGCATCCACGCTCCTCTCGACCGCGCGTTCAGCGCCGGTCCCGATGTGAACGACGGTTATCATAGCGTGCCCAGCGGCCCGGGTCACCCCCCTGCCGCACTCGCCGCTGGCGCGGGATGAATAATCTGGAATTCCGTTGCGCCTCTTCCCAAGAGGGCGCCGGGATGACCGATTCCCGCGCCGCAATTGTCGTTTCTCGACGCTGTCCAGGTGGCAGATGCGGCCGAATCGTGAAGCCCGCTGGTTCCGGCGGGCGCCCGGCGCGCCGGAGTGGATCGATGCGCGCTCAGTCGCGCGTTTTTCTGAAGTGGCGCGGTGAACGGCCGGTCCACCGTTTGAAGGCATGTGTGAAGTTCGTGAGGTCTGTGTATCCGAGTTCTGCCGCGATCTCGCTTACAGACACCGAGCTGTCGAGAAGTCGCAGAATCGCTCGCTCCTGCAAGAACGACTGACGTAATTCGCGAAAGGTGGTCCCCTCTTCGCTGAGGCGTCGCTTCAACGTGCTCGGGGATATCGAGAGCTCGCCCGCTGTCCGGCTAATGTTCGTTTCTCCGGGATCTTTCTCCAGCAGGTCTGTCACTTTTTCGGAGAACGACGTGTCACGTCGTTGATCGAGAGTTCGCTGCAAATCGGTGACAGCAATCCGATACGCAACAGGATCGGAGAATCGACAAACCTCCTCGAGCGTAGCCGCGGGAACGTAGACGAACGAGCTAGGGGCGTCGAAGAAGATCCGACCCGCCAACACTTCGTCATGAACACCCCACGACTCCGGCGCTGAATGACTCAGATGCAGTTCAATATTGGGTACGGCACCCGCGAGCATGTCGAGCAGACGCAGCAGCGCCAGCCCACCGTAGGTGACGGCCAGGCAGTTCAGGCCCGCGTCACCGGTGCGACCGGTCAGCCCGATCGTGAGGCCGCGTTCCGTCGAATGGAACGACGGGCTGAGGGCGGTGGTGATCACCGGCAGATAAGCAAGCAACTCGACAACCTCGGCTACCGAGCCCGCGCTGACCAAGGGAACGCTGAGTGCCCCAAAGGACGTCAGTTTGGCGTGTTCGGCGAACGCGAAACCCAGACGGGTTCCCTGGTCATAATCGAAATCGGAATATATCTCCCTGAACCACCGTAAGGGGACCTGCGCGTCGCGGCCCACCAGCATCGACTCGGTGACGTGCTCGCGAACCATGATGCTGCGGAGCGCAGTGCTGGCGTCATGCCCCAGCGCCTCACTGTCCAGCATTTGCAGGAAAGCCAACGCTGGCATACCCGAGTCGTCGAGTTTCACGTGCCTCCCTGCGTGTGAGCTAATAACACAACTCTTTGACTCCTGCGAGCCTAGCGACGCTGGTCACACGCGACAACACTAGTGAAGCGAAGTTCCAAATTGAGGAGAGTTAACCATGGCAGTCGTCACCTTCGTCTCTCACGACGGCGAGAAGTACGAAGCCCCCTTGACCGAAGGGCAGTCTTTGATGCAGATCGCGGTAAATAACGCGGTGCCCGGCATCGACGGCGATTGCGGAGGGGAAGCCGCATGCGGAACGTGCCACGTGATCGTCGCTCCCGAGTGGTCGGACACGGTGGGACTCTGCGGCGCCAACGAAGAGGAAATGCTCGCGATGAATCCCGAGCGTCAGCGGACGTCGAGGCTGTCCTGCCAGATGGCCGCCTCCGAGGCATGGGATGGCTTGACGGTCGAGCTACCTGAGTTCCAGCTCTGAAACAACGTCGTCGATTTGGAGAAAACAATAATGAGTATTCCCGCGGCAGTGGCCGCCAAAGCCCAGTCTGCCGTGCCTCTGGAGCTGCAAATCCGCGGCGCGCACGTGTACGACAAGACACGCCGGTGGGTAACCGGAACCAATGGTAAGAAGATCTTCACCGAGACGCCCATTCCTCCGGTCGAGGACGTCGATATCGCCGACATCGATCTCAGCAACCCGTTCCTCTACCGCCAAGGCCGCTGGAAGTCCTACTTCGAACGCGTGCGCAACGAGGCGCCGGTGCATTACCAGGCTCACAGTCCGTTCGGCCCGTTCTGGTCGGTGACCCGCCACGCGGACATCATCGCCGTCGACAAAAACCACGAGGCCTTCTCCGCAGAGCCGTTCATCATCATCGGGAGACCGCCCCGCTTTATGGACATCGCCATGTTCATCGCGATGGACCCGCCACAACACGACCTGCAGCGCGCTTCCGTCCAAGGGGTTGTCGCGCCGAAGAACCTGCGCGAGATGGAGGGGCTGATCCGCTCGCGTGTCCAGGAAGTGCTGGACGATCTACCGGTGGATCAGCCGTTCAATTGGGTGCACCACGTCTCCATCGAACTGACAGCGCGCATGCTCGCGACCCTGCTGGACTTCCCGTACGAGCAGCGGCACAAGCTCGTGGAATGGTCGGACCTCGCCACCTCCATGGAGCAAGCCAATGGTGGCCCCTCCGACAACGACAGAGTGTTTCGTGGCATGGTCGACATGGCGAAGGGGCTCAGCGCTCTCTGGCATGACAAGGCGGCCCGTACCGCCAACGGGGAGCGACCGGGCTTCGATCTGATCACGATGCTGCAGGCCAACGAGGACACCAAGGATCTCATCAACCGCCCGATGGAATTCCTTGGCAATTTGGTATTGCTGATCGTCGGCGGAAACGACACGACTCGCAACTCGATGAGCGGAGGGGTTCTCGCCTTGAACCAGTTCCCCGATCAGTTCGAGAAGTTGAAGGCGAACCCTGACCTGATTCCCAATATGGTATCCGAGATCATTCGCTGGCAGACCCCGTTGGCGTACATGCGCCGAGTCGCGAAAAAAGACATCATGTTGAACGGGCAATTCATCCGCAAGGGCGACAAGGTCGTGATGTGGTACGCCTCCGGTAACCGCGATGAGCGTGTCTTCGAGCGGGCCGATGAGTTGATCATCGATAGGAGCAACGCCCGCAATCACATCTCGTTCGGGTTCGGCGTGCACAGGTGTATGGGAAACCGACTTGCTGAGTTGCAGCTTCGAATCCTGTGGGAGGAATTGCTCCCTCGCTTTGAGAACATCGAGGTAGTCGGCGAACCCGAGTATGTGCAATCGAATTTCGTCAGGGGTATCAGCAAGCTGATGGTTCGCCTCACTCCCAAGCAGAGTGCATGACTCCCGAACGAGCGGTGATCGTCGGCGCGAGCCACGCCGGCGCGCAGTTGGCAGCCAATCTTCGGAGGGAGGGGTGGGCTGGGGAGGTCGTGCTCATCGGCGACGAGGAGGGACTGCCCTACCACCGGCCTCCGTTGTCGAAGGCCTACCTGGCCGGCAAGAACGGCCTCGAGGACCTCCTGATTCGCGGCGCTGATTTCTACGAAAAGCAGAACATTCGACTCTTGAATGCGACCGTGGAGGCGGTCCACCGGAGTGCCAAGCGTGTGTCTCTGAGCACCGGCGACACGCTGGCCTACACCAAGCTCGCGTTGTGCACCGGCGCAAGGCCCAGACAACTCCCCACACCAGGGGTGGATCTTCCCGGAATTCGCTACCTGCGTACCGCTGCAGACGTCGAGTTGATCCGTGCCGCCGCTACACCGGGTCGGAGGGTTGTGATCGTGGGCGGCGGTTACATCGGCCTGGAAACGGCGGCCTCGCTGTGTTCGCTCGGCATGAACGTCACTGTCCTCGAGGCAACCGAGCGTGTACTCCAAAGGGTCACCGCGCCGGAGGTTTCCGCGTTTTACACGCGAATCCACCGCGGCGAGGGAGTGGACATCCGGACACACGCTCTCGTCGACGCCTTCTCCGGTAACGGTGGGGTGCAGGAGGTCGTGCTGGCTGACGGCGAATCGATCCCCGCCGACCTGGTCATCGTCGGCGTCGGCGTGGTGCCGAACACCGAACTCGCCGCAGCCGCAGCATTATCCGTCGACAACGGCATCGTGATTGACGACCAGGCCCGCACCAGCGACCCCGACATCGTGGCCGCCGGCGACTGCACCAGCCACGCCATGGCTCGATACGGCTCGCGCATTCGTTTGGAATCCGTACCGAGCGCCGGCGAGCAGGCCAAGATCGCTGCGGCGACAATCTGCGGAAAACACAGCGCGATCGCTGCGCTTCCGTGGTTCTGGTCCGACCAGTACGATCTCAAACTCCAAATTGCCGGTCTCAACGCCGGATACGACGAAGTGTTGCTCAGTGGTGACCCGTCGCGCGACCGTGACTTCAGCTGCTTCTACTTCCGCGAGGGCGAACTCATCGCCGCCGACTGCGTCAATCGTCCTCGCGATTTCATGTCCAGTAAGCGGGCCATCACCCAGCAACTTCGGGTTGACCGCTCAGACCTCCTCGCCCGCTCGATCTGACATCCTGCGACGGCAAAACCATGCGCTCGAAGCTCCGCAGACTCTGCCGTCTGGTCAGATGCATAGGTCGCGAAAGCTTGCTGGTCACAAACTGTGGACAACTTCCAGGTACCGGAGTGCTACGCGGGAGATCCGCTCACCAGTGGTGGCGATGTCCGCGGCTGGGAGTACAACATGACTCACGGTCAGTCGCACCAGAACATCTGCGACGTCCTCGACGTCTTCGGGGTCGAGATCGGCGAAGTGGTCGTTAAACCACGTGGTCAGAGCCCCAGAGCAGAGCGCAAGCAGGGAAGCCGAGGTCGGCAGAAGAGGAAGGACCCCCGTAGACGACGAGCCACCGTCATCATTCCCCGAGGGGTTGGACGTCAGAACTGCCTTGAGGAGCGGGCTGTCTTCTGCTTCACAGAGGGTGAACTGCACCGCTGCGGTGATGCCGCCCTGCACATCGCCCACATGTTCGGCAAGCACGGCACGAATGCCCTCCAAAAAGCGCTGGCCCTCTGACACCACAAGCGCGTCACCGAGCCCCTTTTTGTCGCCGAACTCTTTGTACAACGTCGGGCGGGAGACGCCGACCGATTCGGCAACCTCGCTCATCCGGACCTGATCCCAGCCCTTCTCAATGGTGAGTTCTCGTGTCGCCCTCAGAACCTGTTCGCGCACATGCCGGCGGAAAGACATCCGAACTGGTTCAGTTGGCATAGAAGCAGGATAGGCGCCAGCCCTGAAAGGGCAGTAAACCGACTGCAGGGTTCATATGGTCCTGTCGAGGAATTCGACGACCGCCGTCGAGAACGCGTCGTTGTTGTCGCCAGCAACCATGTGGCCTGCGCCCGAAACGTCGACGGTTTGCGCGTGGGGAACCAAGGTGAGGAAGTCCTTCACTGTCTCTTCGGAGACGATGTCGGATAGCAGGCCGCGGACCAGCAGCGTCGGCGCGGACACCTGCCGCGCACCATCGAGAAGGAACGCGCTCATCATTTCGAAGTCTCTAGCGCCTTCGTCTGGATCACCCTGGAGGAACTGGAAATTCGACGTCACAAACGCAGGGTCCCATCGCCAGACCCAGCGACCGTCTGTCCGTAGCCGGAGAACTTTTTGGAGGCCGTCGAGGTTCTCGGGGCGAGGACGGTGCGGGTTGTAGGCGGCGATCACGTCAGCGGCCGACTCCAGGCTGTCGAAGCCTTCGGGATGTGCCGCCATGAACGCCACGACTCGTCGGGCGCCCTGCATCTCCATTCGCGGAGTGACGTCAACCAGCACGACGGCCCGCCATAGCTCCGGCGAGGCGAGCAAGTGTGTGCCGAGAATGGTCAAACCGCCCAACGAAGCCCCGATCGCGGCGACTGGGCGGCCAGAATCGGCGTATGAGCGCACGGCCAGCAGGTCGGACCCGAGTCGGTCCATGTCATAGCATCCCTCCGGATCCCAGTCGCTGTCCCCATGTCCCCTGGTGTCGTACGCGGCAACCGTGTAGCCCCGCTGGTGCAGGCGTTGGGCGGTGACATCCCAGGCCTGTCGGCTCTGACCACCGCCGTGAAGGAGCAACACGACCGCCCGCGGCGCGTCACACCGGTAGAGGTCGACCGCTAGCGACAGTCCATCCGCCGTGGGCACGCGCCCGACGACAGGGGCCGACGAATCACCTGCTCTGTGTGCAGACATCAGGAGTTCGTCTTCGGTGCGACGACGGTGACGGTGCCCTGGGCCGCACACACGGCTCTGCCGCCGTTGCAGATGTCGATCCGCGCCACACCGCTAGTTCTGCCCAGCGAGATGATCTCCGCCGTGGCTACACAGGTGCCACTGGAGACAGGACGAAGTAAATTCAGTTTGAACTCCGTCGTCGCGACCCAGGATCCCATCGGAATCACGGGATAAAACACCACTCCGAGACAGTGGTCGACCATGGCCGATAAGCAGCCCCCATGCAAGTTGCCGAAAGGCGTCTTCAGGTCGTCGCGTGCGTCCATCTCCGCAACGAGCCGTCCCGCAGTGAATTCCGTGTGCCGGAAGCCGAGGTAACCGGCCAACCCGCCCGTGGTTTCTGCTGCACTCTTCAGTTGCTCAGCGACCTGTCCGTTGAACATGGTGAATTGCACAGACACTTCCGGCCTCCTACCTCAGCTGCGGTTGAGACATTACGCTATACTTGTCACACCGGTCGACGGTGGTCACCCGCCAAGATCGCGGGAAGGAGGAACCTCGACAGAAACGCCCGGAGTCCGTCACGACTGCGATCCCGCGGCCCTCGAACAGTCAGCAGGCTCAGTATCGTGCGTACAACCCACTCGGCGGCGTCGTCGACGGAGACGCCCGGTTCCACGCAACTCCAGTGTCTGGTGAAGATGGGACGCAGAAATTCGGTGACGATTTCGAAGAGGGACGTCGAGGTCCCCGCTGCGAGACCCACGCCGGCGAGTTCCTCGTCGCTGCCGAACAACAATCCGATGATCTCTTCGCGGCGCGCGGCGTCAACTGTGTAATCCACGAAATCGACGAGCGCGGATCCCAGGTCGGCGTGCGCCGCGATCCGCGGGCTGATGCGGTCAAGATAACGCTCGGCGGCGCGAATGATGACGCCCGACATCACCGCCTCCCGACTGGGGAAGTAGCGATACACCGTTGCCCTGGACACACCCGCTGTCCTGCCGATGTCCTCCATGGTCGTGCCCACCACACCCCCACCCTCGAGGCACCGCTCGGCAGCATCGAGCAACCGGTCGCGAGCGGACCCAGGATCTGTCGGCGCGGCGGCGCCCCATCGCAACAACTTCGTCGACACACAGCCAGTATGCCGCGATCGCGCACCATTGTGACTCGCCCACGGACATGACACCATCGCAGTTATGTCTCAAGTCAGCCCCGTGGCCCTGAGCGGGTGCCGATGCCGGTAGAAACGCGTACCCCGGTTGTCGTCGGCGTGGGCGAAGTCACCCATCGCGGGGACGACTTCGTGGACCCGATCAACTTGGCGGTGGAGGCCGCACGCCGTGCGGTTAAAGACGCAGGTCGCGCGGTCGAGCGGCGCATCGACACCGTCGCGACTCCCGGCATCCTGGTCATCCCGCGGGACAATCCCGCCAGCAGGATCGGCGAAGCGTTGCGCATCGGTCCCGCCCGCCGCATCAGCTGTCCAGTCGGCGGAAACACCCCGCAGTATCTCGTCGAGGTGTTGAGTGGCGAAATAGCCAAGGCCCGAGCAGATGTCGTCCTGGTCGTCGGTGCGGAGAGCGGGCATTCCGCGCGCAAATTCCAGGGCGGGGCACTTCTCAACTCGCCGCCCCCGCCCCGCTCCGGCGACGAATCCCTGGGGGACGCCCGCCCAGGGTTGAGTCAAGCCGAGCTGTCGGTGGGTCTGAGTTGGCCGCACGAGGTGTATCCCATCTTCGAGTCCGCGATCGCCGCGCGCCACGGCCGTGACTTCGCTGCCCAGCGGGAGTGGCTGGGAACGCTGATGGCACCGTTGACAGCCGAGGCGGCACGCCATCCCGAGCAGGCCTGGTTCCCGCGCGCACGAAGTGCCACCGAACTCAGCGAAGTCACCGCGGAAAACCGCATGGTCTGCTTGCCCTATCCCCAGCTGCTCGACAGCATCATGTCCGTCGACATGGCTGCCGCCTTCATTCTCATGGCGGCCGAGGTGGCCGACGAATTGGGCGTCGCGCGCGATCGTTGGGTCTTTCCCTGGTCAGCAGCGACTTGCAACGACGTGTACTTCCCCGTGGAACGGCCGGACCTCAGTCGCTCATCGGGTATCGAGGTAGCGGCACGGAAGGCTCTCGATGCGGGCCGGTTGACCACCGACGACATTCGGTGGTTCGACCTCTACTCCTGCTTCCCGTCGGCAGTTGAGATGGCCGCCGAGGCTCTCGACGTGGACCCGCTCGACGACAGAGGCCTCACAGTAACCGGCGGCCTGCCTTATCACGGCGGTCCCGGAAACAATTACGTCAGCCACTCGATCGTTGAGATGGTCCGACGGTGTAGACGCGACCCAACCGATGTCGGACTCGTCACCGGCCTCGGGTGGTATTCCACGAAGCATTCGGTCGGTCTGTGGTCGGCCACCCCGCCACCAACCGGGTGGCGACTGCTCGACACGGCGGTCGAACAAGCTCAGATCGATTCATTGAGGTTGGGTGTCGCAGGCGTCGACGAGTCGACCGGTTGCGCGACAGTGGACGGATACACCGTCGTCTACGACCGAGACGGGCAACCTCGATGGACTCCGATCATCGCGCACCTGTCTGACGGGCGAAGAGTTGTCGCACGCAGCGACGATCCGCAGATCGCCGAGGCGATGGCGAGTGAGATGTACGTCGGCAGAACGGTCAGCCTCCGAACAAGAGGATCGTTCAGCGGGTTTGAGCTTCCATGATCGCCGAGGCGATGGTGCTGACCGGACCGCGGAATCTGGAGCGACGCCGGATGACCATTCCCGACGTCGGTGACCGGGGTGCGATACTGCGAGTTGAAGCGTGTGGTCTGTGCGGTACGGATCACGAACAATTCACCGGACACCTGCCTGCCGGCTTTTCATTCGTTCCAGGGCATGAAATCGTCGGCATCGTCGAGCGGGTCGGCGCCGCGGCCGGCGAACGCTGGGGGGTGCAGGCGGGCCAGCGCGTGGCCGTCGAGGTGTTCCGGTCCTGCCGAGACTGCCCCGAGTGCCGCCGCGGCGAATACCGGCGGTGTGCGGTCAACGGCATCGCCACCATGTTCGGCTTCGTCGACGTGGAGATCGGTGCGGGGTTATGGGGCGGATACGCCACCCATGTGGAGCTTCCCTGGGACGCGATGCTACTGCCGATTGCCGAAGACATGGACCCCGTTCTCGCCACGTTGTTCAACCCTCTCGGGGCCGGTATCCAATGGGGGGCGAGTCTTCCCGACACCAAGGCGGGGGACGTCGTAGCGATCCTGGGACCCGGCATCCGTGGAATCTGTGCGGCCGTGGCGGCCAAAGAGGCGGGAGCCGCGTTCGTCGCGATGACCGGCGTCGGCCCACGCGACGAACAACGACTGGCGATAGCCAGATCATTCGGTGTCGACCTGCCCATCGATGTATCGAAGGACGATGCAGCGACCGCGCTCCAGCGTGAGACAGGCGGACGGCTTGCCGACGTGGTCGTCGACGTCACCGCGAAAGCACCCTCCGCATTCGCCGATGCCGTCGGCCTTGCCAGGCCCGGCGGCACAGTTGTGGTGGCCGGCACCCGCGGAGGAGGCGGCGCGCCCTGGTTTGAACCAGACTTGTTGGTCTATAAAGAATTACACGTCGTAGGTGCACTCGGCGTGGAGTATCCCGCCTACCGGGCAGCCCTCGAGATTCTAGCCATGGGCCGCTGGCCGTTCGACCGGATCACCAGAGAATCAACCGGATTCGCTGGGCTCGCGCAGCTGCTCACTTCGCTTGCAGATGAAAGTGCCCGATCAAGTGGGGCCCTGCACAACGTCTTTTTGCCCACGCCCTAACGGCGTGCAGAGGTTCCACAGAGAGGGCCACCCGTGACCATGGCGGAACGCGTACCGATGCTAGACCGTGAGCAGGCCCAGCTGCGAGCTGCCGAATGTGGGTTGCCCGAAGAGTTGGCAGAGCTGTCGGTATTCCGCGTGGCACTTCATCAGCCGCGTGTGGCGGTTGCGCTGTATGGGCTGCTGGACGCGTTACTCTTCCGCGGTTCCCTTGACGCGCGGCTACGCGAGCTGATCATCATGCGACTCGGCTGGATCACTGGCTCCGAATACGAATGGACTCAACATTGGCGAATCGCCACACTGCTCGGCGTGCCTGCGGTCCTCGCAGCGACCGATGATGTGGTGCGCGACGGGGTCATCTCCGAGGAAAACTGGGCTGGGTGCCAGAAGGCATTCAATAGCGATCACGCGGTGTTGGTCGAACTTGTCGGAGCAATCGCCAATTGGCGGCTCTTTTCGATCCTGCTTCGATCCCTGAATATTCCGCTTGAGTCCGGAACCGACGGCTGGCCGCCCGATGGGCGAGCTCCTCGGCGTGGCGATTGAGCGAAAACGTGGAGCGATGCTTGACCGAAGCGGTCAGCGCCCCAATCGCAGGACCACGATCCGTGTCGTAGACGGACAAGTCCCCCCTCGGACACTCTTTCCCCCGCCGCCGGGGTCTGCTCCGCTGCTCAGGACCCGTACGTGGCTTAAGCTCCTCGCATCTGCGACAACACCTCAGCGCTCCTCGGTCGCCGGACCGAGATGCGACGACTTGGCGCGCTGCTCACGAGTGCACGCAACGGTGCCGGTGGCGCTGTGGCCATCCTCGGCGAGCCCGGCATCGGAAAAACCGAGCTGCTGAATTCTGTCGCCATGGATGCCGCGGGGGTGCAGGTGCTGCGCACCGACGGATATCAGGCCGAATCCACCATCCCCTACGCGGCGTTGCAACGATTGGGCCTGCATCTGAGCAGTCATCTGGAGGCGTTGTCACCACGGCACCAACAGGCACTGCGGGTCGCCTGGGGTGTCGACGACGGCCCGCCGCCGGACCGGTTTCTGGTCGGCATGGCGACGCTTTCGCTGCTCGCAGCCGCCGGGGCTGAGAGGCCGATCTTTTGCATGGTCGACGATGCGCACTGGCTCGACCCCGAGTCACTTGCCGTGCTCGCGTTCGTCGCACGCCGGTTGCAGGCGGAGTCCACCGGCTTGGTACTGGCCAGCCGTGAGTCGCCGGAGACCGATATGCAGTTCGCCGGGATCGACCGGATGGTCCTGTCCGGGCTGGACAAGCTTGCCGCGGTGGCGCTGCTGCGCCGGTCGGCACCCGACATCGTCGACCCGGTGGTGGCCACTCACATCGTCGAAGCCACCGGCGGAAATCCGCTGGCGTTGGTCGATCTGGCGAAAGAACTCGACATCCGACGACACGCCGACCCGTCGGTGCAGGATCTCATTCCGGTCGGACGACGGTTGGAGACCCACTACCTGCGCGAGATCCGCGCCACCGACACGTCGGTGCAGTACTGGCTCGCCATCGCCGCCGCAGCAGCAAGCCCGGACCTGCGACTGATCGCGCTGGCTGCCGAAGCCGAAGGGCTGCCCGCCGGATGCCCGGCCGAAGCCTCACGGGCCGGCCTTGTCAGCGTTGGCGAGACCGTGCAGTTCCGGCACCCGCTGGTGCGTTCGGTGGTCTACGCGGCCACTCCCGGCGACCAACGACGCCGCATCCATACTGAGCTGGCCCGCGCATCGGCCGCGCTGGGATCCGACGATCTGGCAGCCTGGCACAGCGCCGAAGCCACGACGGGCCTGGACGACGACGTGGCCGACCGTCTGGACCGATCGGCGAGCCGAGCCAGCCGCCGTGGTGGCCGACTATCGGCGGCCCGGTTGCTGGCCCGGGCCGCGGAGCTGACTGCATCGGGTTCGTTTCGTAACGGCCGCCTGCTGTCCGCCGCGGAGGCGGCCGAGGATGCGGGCGCGGCGCAGTTGGCCCTCCAGTACCTCGATCGTGTCGATCCGGGTCATCTCGATTCGGTCCAGCAGGGCAGGCTGACGCGGGTCCGGTCGTCGTTGGCGTTGTTTCTCGCCGACCCGGACCTGCTGGTCCACGCTGCCAGCGAAACGTTGCGCGCCGCGAGCCACTTCCGGGGTCTCGACCCCGACAGCGAGCAGCGGGCGTTGCTCCAGGCCTTCGAGATCATGTTGGTCTCCGAGGGTCGCACCGAGGGTACGACGCTGACCGACATGGGCAACCGCCTCCGCGACGGTGCGGGCACCGGGTTCCGAGGAGATCTGCTACGCGGCCTGGCTGCGTTGATCCTGCTCCCATTCGACGAGGCCGCACCCGTCATGCGGACCGCGCTGGACACGCTGTCGGCCCTCGACGACGAGGACCTCATCGAGTGCGGCGTCATCGGGATCGTCTTCGCCGCGGCCCTGTTCGATGTGGAATCGGCGAAGCGGTACCTCGCGCAACTGACCGTCGCCACACGGGACCGCGGCGCAATGCGCGTACTCGACTCCGCGCTCTGGGTGCGCTCGCTGTTCGAGATATACTGCGGAAATCCCTCGGCAGCAGGTGTTTTCGTAGACCAGGTGCGAGAATTGCGTCGGGCGAGCGGGTATGACGCAGAGAACGTGGTCAACATGTCCTATCTGGTGTGGACGGGGCTTCCCACCGAGCAGGTCGAGGCGATCAGCGACATGATCGGACGCACCGGGTTCGGCGGTGTCGAGTCTGCCGCACAGTTGGCGCTCGCGATCCGCGAGATCGCCGAAGGCAACTATCTCGATGCTCACCACCGACTCAAACCCTGGGTGGCACAGCCCTTCCTGCAGGTGACCGACCACATGCTGGCCGATTATCTTGAGGCTGCGGCGCGCAGCGGCCATCATGAAGACGCACGGGCCGCGGGCGAGCGGATCACCTATCTCGCTGAGGCCACCGGCGCTCCGTGGATTGTGGGCCTCGACGCGCGCTGTCGCGCGCTGCTCGCCGGAAATGCCGACGCCGAAAGCTATTTCCGCCGCGCCATCGAGCATCTCGCCATGGTCGACGTCCCGGGCGAGCTCGGCCGGGCACATCTGCTCTACGGCGAGTGGCTGCGGCGGCAAAAACGCCGGCGCGACGCGCGAGAACAACTCCGGTCGGCCATCGAGATCTTCGAGCGCGTCGATGCGCGAGCGTTCCGTGACCGGGCCCAGGCGGAACTGTCGGCGACCGGCGAGAAGCCCGGTGAACACGCGGTGGTCGGCGGTGTGGAGATGTCACCGCAGGAGGCCGCTGTCGCCCGGATGGCGGCGGAAGGGTCCACCAACGCCGAGATCGCCGCCACGTTGTTCATCAGCACCAACACCGTTGATTACCACCTGAGAAAAGTGTTCGGCAAGCTCGGCGTCTCCTCCCGCCGCCAGCTCGCGGAACGGTTCGCCACCCCGCGCTGAGTGTCATCACTACGTGCCGCACGTGGTCCGGACCACCGACACCGGGCGACACACTGGCCCCATGCCCTTCATCACCACCGAAGACGGCGCTCAGATCTTCTACAAAGACTGGGGCAGCGGACCGCCGGTGATCCTCAGCCACGGCTGGCCGCTCAACGCCGACGCCTGGGACGCCGCAGCGCTGTTCCTTGCCGGCAACGGGTTCCGCGCGATCGCCCACGATCGCCGTGGCCACGGCCGGTCCAACCAAACCTGGCACGGCAACGAGATGGACACCTATGCCGACGACCTGGCCACCCTGATCGACGTGCTCGACCTCCACGATGTCGTCCTGATCGGCCACTCCACCGGCGGCGGTGAAGTCGTCCGCTACCTTGGACGACACAGCAGTGGCCGAGTCGCCAAACTTGTCCTGGTCTCTGCGGTTCCTCCTCTGATGGTGCACACCGAGGACAATCCCGCCGGCCTGCCCATGGCGACGTTCGACGCCATCCGTGACGGTGAACGCACCGACCGTGCACAGGCGTACCGGGACCTCGCCGACGGACCGTTCTTCGGCCACAACCGCTCCGGTGATGTGTCCCAAGGAATTCGCGACGCATTCTGGCTGCAGAGCATGGCGTGCGGCCACCGCGCCGCTTACGAGTGCGTCGCCGCGTTCTCAGCGACCGACTTCCGGCCCGACCTCGCCAAGGTCGACGTGCCGACGCTGATCATCCACGGCGACGACGATCAGATCGTTCCCCTGCGAGTGGGTGGGGAACGCTCCGCGCAGCTCATCGCCGGTGCCGACCTGATCGTCTACCCGAATCGCGGCCACGGTCTCCCGGACACCGACCGGAATCGCCTGCACTCCGACATCCTGTCCTTCCTTACGACAACCGACCGAAAGACACCACTGAGATGACTGAAACGCGCTGTGACACCATCGTTTTGATCCACGGACTGTGGGTGACCCCGCGAAGCTGGGAGGATTGGAAAGCCCGCTATGAGTCCCTGGGCTACCGGGTGCTGACCCCGGCATACCCCGGTTTCGAGATCGAGGTCGAGGCGCTTCGCGAGAATCCCGACGTGATCGCGGACCTCACAGTGCCGCGAACCGTGGATCACCTCGCCGGCGTCATCGAATCGCTTGAGAGTCCGCCGATCATCATCGGACATTCTTTCGGTGGCACGCTCACCCAGTTGCTGCTCGCCCGTGGGCTCGGCGCAGCGGCCGTGGTGGTGGATTCCGCTCCGACCGAAGGAGTCCGGGTGACCCCGTTGTCACAGGCCAGATCGCTGTTCCCGGCGCTGAAGAACCCGGCGAACATCCACAAGGCGGTGGGTTTCACCCAGGCCGAATTCCATTACGCATTCACCAACACGCTGACCCGTGAAGAATCCGACCGGGTGTGGGAGCGGTATGCGATCGCAGCGCCGGGCAGCTGGATCTGGCATTACGGTCTGCTCGCGAACTGGACACCCGGCCACCAGGACACCTGGGTCGACTACTCAGCCGACCGCGCCCCACTGCTGTTCATCGCCGGCGAGAAGGACCACATCATGCCCCCGTCGGTGAACCAGTCCAACGCCCGGCACTACCGGCACTCGCCGGCGGTCACCGAATACGTCGAGTTCGCCGGCCGCGATCACTGGACCTGCGGTGCGCCGGGGTGGGAGGAGGTGGCCGATCACGCCCTGAACTGGGCGGTGGGCTACGCCGACCTCGCCCCGCGCGGTGAGCATCAGCGATAGACCGTGCGGTTGACACTCATCGGTGGGCCCACCGTGCTCATCGAGATAGCCGGCTGGCGCATACTCACCGATCCGACGTTCGACGATGCGGGCCGCACGTACCGGTTCGGGTGGGGCACGTCGTCACGGAAGGTCACCGGTCCGGCGCTGGGGGCCGATGACATCGGGCCGGTGGACCTTATTCTGCTCAGCCACGATCACCATGCCGACAACCTCGACGACAGCGGACGATCCGTTCTGAACCGTGCCGCCACTGTGGTGACGACAACTCCTGCAGCTCAACGCCTCTCGTCACCGAACGCTGTGGGACTGAAGAACTGGGAGACTACCGTCGTCACCGGCGACGCACGACCCCCGCTCAGAGTGACCGCGACGCCGTGCCGTCACGGCCCGCGCTTCAGCGGACCCGTGACCGGCACGGTCAACGGTTTCGCGGTGCGCGTCGGCGCTCAGCAGCGGGTGGCCCTGTGGATGACCGGTGACACCGTGCTCTACGACGGCGTCCGTTCGGTTGCTGCGCAGATGGACATCGAGGTGGTGCTGGTGCACTGCGGAGCGGTGCGGTTCGGCCGCACGGGCCCGATCCGCTACTCGATGTCGGGCCGCGACGCCGCGGAGCTGATCGCCACAGTCGGTCCGCGGGTAGCCGTCCCGGTGCACTACGAGGGTTGGTCGCACTTCAGCGAACGCGAGGATGCGTTGCGCCGGTCGTTGCAGCCGGTGTCCGACCTGATCCACTGGCTGCCGCGAGGCCTACCCCGGCAGATCTGATGCCGGCCTCCGCTACCGTGCCTTTGAGAGCCAGGAGCGGAAGGGCAGGGATGGACGACACCAGAGCCTCAGCACCCGCACGCGAGCTCGCGCTCGATCTGTACCGGTCCTGCGCGGTCATGCTGGTGGTCATCGGCCACTGGCTGTTGTCGGTGATGACCTACCGCGACGGTGCGTTCGGCCGCGACAATCCGCTGGTCCTGATGCCGTGGACGCAGTGGATCACGTGGGGTTTCCAGGTGGTCCCGGTGTTCTTCGCGGTCGCCGGCTACGCCAGCGCGGTGTCGTGGGCCCGGCGCGACACCGGCACCACCCGCCAGGAGTGGATCCGCCGGCGCGTCGCGCGCACTCTCGGGCCCACGGCTGTCTATGTCGGTTTCGTGCTCGCCGTGATGGCGGCGTTGATGCTCGCGGGCATCGACGGGACGGTGCTCGCACTGGGTGGCTGGGCGGTGGCCATGCACCTGTGGTTCCTGGCCGTGTATCTGATGGTGGTGGCGCTGACGCCGGTGGCGGTCGCCGCGCACCGCCGCTTCGGTCTGGCCGCCCCCGCCGCACTGGCCGCCGGGCTGGTCGTCGTCGACGTGATCGGCATCGGCACCGGTCATCCCGAGATCCGGACCCTGAACTACTTCTTCTGCTGGGCTGCGATCTATCAGCTCGGAATCGCCTGGCACGGCGCACTTCTGCGCAGGCGAGTGCTGGCGGCGATGGCCCTGGTCGCGGCGGTCGCGTTGCCACTGCTGGTGACCTGGGGACCGTACCCCGTCGCGATGATCGGGGTGCCGGGGGTGCAGGTGGAGAACTCCGCACCACCGTCGGTGGTGTTGTTGGCGTTGGCGACCGTGCAGATCGGGGTGCTGTTCACGCTGGTGCCGGTCCTCAACAGGGCACTCGTCAGCGGCCGGTGGCCACGGATCATCGCCATCGCGAACGACAACGTGATGGCCCTCTATCTGTGGCACATGCTGCCGGTGGTCATCGTGACGCTGATCGGCTATCCCACCGGTCTGCTGCCCCAACCCGAACTCGGCTCCGGTGCCTGGTGGCTGGCGCGTCTGCAGTGGGAGCTGGTGTTGGCCGTGGTCACCGCGGCCCTGTTGTGCCTGCTGTTCTGGCAGCGCCAGATCTTCGCCGCGCCGCTCCCGATTGTCGCGGTGCCGCTGCCACGGCCCGCGGGTGAAGCGATCCTCTACGCCGGGACGGCGGCGTGCGCGCTCGCCCTCGCGTTGTTGTCGGCCAACGGATTCGCGCCCGACGGCCGGTTGCCGGGGGTGGCGGCGGCGCTGTTCGCCGGGGGCGCACTACTCGTCGCGGCACAGCCCCGTACGTTGCCGGTCACCTCGGCGCCCCGTCGGGATTAGTACACGTCCCGCACATAGCGTTTGTCGGCGACCATCGCCCGCTTGTAGTCGCGGGCGGTATCCGCGCTCATCCGGCCGTGAGTGCGGATGATGGCGCTCAGCGCGTCGTCGACATCGGCGGCCATCCGGGTGGCGTCACCGCAGACATAGACGTGCGCACCCTCCTCGAGCCAGCGCCACACGTCGGCGCCGTAGTCGAGCATCTTGTGCTGCACATAGACCCGCTCGCGCTGGTCACGGGAGAACGCCAGGTCCAACCGGTTGAGCAGACCGTCGTCGACCATGCCCTGCAACTCCTCGCGGTAGTAGAAGTTCTCGGCGCGATGCCGGTCGCCGAAGAACAGCCAGTTGCGGCCGCGATGCCCCAGCGCGCGACGTTCCTGCAGAAAGCCGCGGAACGGGGCGATACCGGTGCCGGGTCCGACCATGATCATCGGAGTACCCGCGTCCTGGGGCGGACGAAAATGCGGAGAGCTCTGCAGAAACACCGGTACCGGCGTGCCGCCCGGCTGGTCGGCCAGGTGGGTTGACGCGACACCGCCGCGCGGGCCGCCGTCGACGCCCTGGTAGCGCACCACCGAGACGGTCAACTGCACCTCGTGCGGGCTCGCCAGCGGACTGGACGAAATCGAGTACTGCCGCGGGGTCAGCCGTACCAGTACTTCCTGCCACAGGTGCGGTTCGGCGCGCACCGGGAACTCGCGGACCAGGTCGAGGCCGTTGCGATTCACCAGCCACCTGCGGAGCTCGCCACGATCACTGCGCAGCCGTTTGGTCGTCGCCGTGTCCGGGTGGTGCTCGGCGACGAAACGCACCAGATCCGACGTCACCTTGCAGATGTCGTAGTGCGATCGCAGTGCATCCCGCAACCCCTGCTGCACACCGTCGACGACCACCGCTTCGTCACCACGCAAACCCGCTGCCGCCAGCCAGGTGTCGACCACGAAATCGGAGTTGACGACACAAACCCCGAGCGAGTCGCCGACCGAGTAGCTCACGTCGTGGGCGCTGATGTCGAAACCGATCTGGCGCACCTCTTTGGCAGTGCCTTCGGGGGTCAGCCGCAGGTTGCGGCACAACGGAACAGCGATCGGATCGGCGCGGGAGAACGGGATCGGCGCGCGAGTCGCAGGACCGGGCGGGACGCCGGGTGCGCCGACCAACTGCGCCACCGAGTCCGCCCATAGGGCCCGCGGTTCATTCTCGTAGGCTTCACATTCGGCACGGTCGAGCATTCTGGTGGCGCCCAGGTCGGCCAGGCGGATGTCGAGGGATCTGGCGTGACCGCAGAAGTCGTCGTAGGACCGGTCCCCGATGCCGAGCACCGTGTACCGCAGCCCGTCCAGTTTCGGCGCGTGTGGAGATTGCAGACGTTCCCAGAAGATCGCTCCGTTGTCGGGCGGTCCGCCGTCGCCGAAGGTGCTGGTGACAATCAGCACCTCGCCGGCCCCGGGCAGTTCGTCGAGCTCCACGTCGTCCATGGCTCGCAGCCGGGCACCGGGCAGCCGCTCGCCCAGGTGGCCGGCGAACTCTTCGGCGTTTCCGGTCTGGGAGGCCCACAGCACGAGCGGACCGGTCGTCGGCTTGTCGACGGTGTGGGCCGGTGCTGGTGCCGCGTGTCGGGAGTAGCGTCCGGCCAGCAGCCCGTTCACCCACAGCCGCGCCCGAGCCCCGACCGGTGCGCTCGCCGGTAGTACCGGGACGCCGGGCAGGCCCGCATCGACACCGGCCAGAAAACCATCCAGGTAGAGCTTTTCGTCGGCGGTGAACTCGGGAGCGCCGCTGGCGACCGGCAGCGGGGTCAGCCGGACCGCGCACACCTTGAACTCCGGCTGCAGCGAATCCGGATCGACCGCGTCATTGGTCAATGCGTTGACCGCCAGGTTCTCGCCCTGCTCGTCGTTCCAGTGGAACGGCACCCACGTGGTGCCCGGCCGGACCCGGTCGGTGATCAGCGCGGGCAGCACAGCGCGACCCCGGCGGGTCGTCAGTTCCACCTCACCCCCGTCGGTGATGCCCGAGACGGCGGCGTCATCGGGATGGACCTCGACGAACGGAGCAGGGTTGAGTTTGTTGAGCTTGGCTACCCTTCCGGTCTTGGTCATGGTGTGCCACTGATGCTGCAGCCGGCCGGTGTTGAGCACCAGCGGATAGTCGTCGTCGGGCAGTTCGGCGGCATCCAGATGTGGTCGCGGATGGAAGGTCGCGCGCCGGGACGGGGTCGGGAAGGCCAGTTGTGGGCGGTGACCGTCGACGTCGACGAAGAGCTCCTGGGAGACGCCGTCGTTGCGGTACCGGACCGGATTGCGGTCGGACGCGTCCTCCGATGCGCACGGCCACTGCACCGGCGTCTCGCGCAGTCGTTCGTAGCTGATGCCGCGCAGGTCGTAACCGGTGCGGGGATTGTGGAAGCGTCGGATCTCGTCGAAGATCTGTTCGCTGGACTTGTAGTCGAAGGCATCGCCGAAGCCGAGATACCGGGCCACACCGCAGATCAGTTCCCAGTCGGGCCGCGCGTCGGCGAAGGCCGGGACCGACTGCTGGAGCAGGGTCAGGTTCCGGTCGGAGTTGACCATCACCGCGTCGGCTTCAGCCCACAGCGCGGCAGGCAGCATGATGTCGGCGTAGCGGTTGGTTGCGGTGTCGGCATAGGCGTCCTGGGTGATCACCACCTCAGCGGCCCGTAGCCCGGCGATCACGGTATCTCGGTTCGCCACACTGGCAACAGGATTCGTACAGATGATCCACACTGCCTTGATGTCACCGGTGGCCAACTGCCGGAACAGCTCGACGGTTCCGGGACCGACGTCGGTGCGGACGGTGCCGGGTTCCAGTCCCCACTGGTCTTCGACGAACGCGCGGTCCGCGGCCGACAGCACGGTCCGCTGACCTGGCAGACCGGGCCCCATATAGCCCATTTCGCGTCCGCCCATGGCGTTGGGCTGTCCGGTCAGTGACATCGGGCCACTGCCGGGACGGCAGATGGCGCCGGTGGCCAGATGCAGGTTGCAGATCGCATTGGTGTTCCAGGTGCCATGGGTGCTCTGGTTGAGACCCATCGTCCAGCACGACATCCACTCCCCCGCCGCGGCGATCATATCGGCGGCGGCGCGGATGTCGGCCTCGTCGACCCCGGTCAGGGCGGCCACCCGGGCCGGCGGGTAGTCGGCGAGGAACTCCGGCATCGCCTCCCAGCCCTCGGTGTGCTCGGCGATGAACTCCTCGTCGATGGCCTCGTTCTCGACCAGCAGGTGCAGAATCCCGTTGAGCAGAGCCAGATCCGTGCCGGGCCGGATGGGCAGATACAGGTCGGCCTTCTCGGCGGTGGCGGTTCGGCGTGGGTCGACGACGATCAGCTTGGCGCCGGCCTTGAGGCGGTCGGCCATCCGTAGATACAGGATCGGATGGCAGTCGGCCATGTTCGATCCGATGACGAAGAACAAGTCGGTGCAGTCGAAGTCGGTGTAGGACCCCGGTGGACCGTCGGCGCCCAGCGACTGCTTGAAGCCGGTGCCGGCACTGGCCATGCACAACCGCGAGTTGGATTCGATGTGCACGGTACGCAGGAAGCCCTTGGCCAGCTTGGTTGCCAGGTACTGCGACTCGATCGACATCTGACCCGACACGTAGAGCGCGACGGCGTCGGGGCCGTGCTCGTCGACGATCGCTCGCAGCCGCTCACCGGCCTGGGCCAGCGCGTCGTCGACGTCGATCGCGACCGGTTCGGCGTCGCGGGACGGTCGCAACAATGCCGTCGCGAGCCGCCCGTCGGCGGACGCCATCAGCTCGGCGTGCGTGGCGCCCTTGGTGCACAGGCGTCCGAAGTTGCTGGGGTGCAGTTTGTCTCCGGACACCCGGGCGATCACCGGTGCACCCGTCGCGCTGTCGGTACGGGTTTCGACCGACACCCCGCACCCGACACCGCAATACGAGCACGCGCTGCGAATCATGCTGCCTAGCTGACGGGTACCGGCGGCGCGGACGTCCGCCCGATGTGCTCGCCACTGTGGGTGCGATGTTCCTGAAGGCGCAGGAACACGAACCACGTCACGAATGCGCACACCACATAGAAGGCCAGGAACACCCAGAAGGCCATGGTGGCCGATTTGGCATCACTGACATAGGACGCGCGCAGGACGACGTTGATGAACACGCCTCCCAGTGCTCCGACCGCCCCGGCGAAGCCGATCAGGGCGCCCGACATGGCGCGTGACCACGCGGCCTTCTCGTCCCGATCGAGGTCATCACGGCCTTGCGCCTTGGCCTCGAAGATCGACGGGATCATCTTGTAGGTCGATCCGTTGCCGAGTCCCGACAGGATGAACAGCAGGATGAAACCGGCGACGTATCCTATCATTTGGGCACTCGTCGGCGCGCCCGCGGCGCTGTCGTCGAGCACCCCGGTCGCCACCAGGATCCCCGCGGCGAACATCATCGCGACGAAGACGTAGAGCGTCACCCTGCCACCGCCGACACGGTCGGCGAGCTTGCCGCCGAAAGGCCGCGAGATCGAGCCGAGCAGCGGTCCCAGGAACGCGATCTGGGCGGCGTGCAACGACGCCTGCGCGGGGCTGTCGCCCCCGGCGAGGAAGTTGATCTGCAGCACCTGGCCGAAGGCGAACGAGAAGCCGATGAACGATCCGAACGTGCCGATGTAGAGGAAACTCATCACCCAGGAGTGCCTGAACCGCATCGCCTCGACGAGCGCGCCGAAGTTCGACTTCTGATTGCGAAGGTTGTCCATGTACACCGCGGCACCCACCGCGGCCGCGCTGATCGCGACGAGATAGATGGCACAGACGATCTCGGGGCGGGTGTTGCCGGCGGTCGCGATCACCAGCAGACCGATCAACTGGATCACCGGAACCCCGATGTTGCCGCCCCCGGCGTTGAGGCCCAGCGCCCAGCCCTTGAGCCGCTGCGGGTAGAAGGCGTTGATGTTTGTCATCGACGATGCGAAGTTGCCGCCACCGAAGCCCGCGAACGCCGCGACCACCAGGTAGGTGGTGTAGGACGCCGGGTTTTTCATGTAATAGAGCGTGAGCACCGTGGGGATGAGCAGTAACAGTGCACTGACGATCGTCCAGTTGCGACCCCCGAACTTGGCCGGGGCGATCGTGTAGGGAATGCGCATGAACGCACCGACCAGGGTCGGCACCGCGACAAGGTAGAACTTGCCCGCCGCGTCGATTCCGTAGACATCCTGGGGCATGAACAGCACCATCACCGACCAGATCGACCAGATGGAGAAGCCGACGTGCTCGGCCACGATGGACCAGATCAGATTGCGCTTCGCCACGTCTTTGCCGGCCGGTGCGCCGTCGGCGCCTTCCCAGGCGTCGACGTCTTCGGGATCCCAGTGGTCGATGTCCCGGCTGCGGGCCGCGGTTTTTGCCATGGGCTCAGTGAAGGCTCAGGTCATTCCGCATCGGTTGCGCATCGATGACCTGGGTGAAAACTCACCCTCACATCGCCGGGCGGCTCACCGTGAGGCCAACCGGATGTGATGGGTGGGATGCACGGGTGACTTGCGGACGAAACGGGCCGGAAACACGCTGCTCCTAGCTTCGAGGTATGACCGACGAGCGCTTGCGCGAGGAGCCGACATGACCGACGAGCGCTTGCGCGAGGAGCCGAAATGAGCGACGGCAGCAGTCCCCGTTTCCTGCAGGGCGCGTTCGAGTTCGACGGAAGCGGATATGGCACACCGGTGCCGCTGTCCGATCTGTCGCGCTATGTCGTACCGGCGGGGGCCACCGCGCAACCGGTCTACTTCCGGGGCGGGAACTCTTCCGGTTGCGTCCAGCAGCGTGGTGTACGAGTCGGACCTGATCAGCGGTACCGGCGTGTCGTAGCCGAATGATTGAGGGTCATCGCGTGATTCTTCGAGGGACCGTCCAAAGTCACTCGAGCAAAGGAATCAACGCGATGACCACTGCCCACAATATCGACCTGCCTGCCGTGCTGGCCGAACGACTCACCACCGCCCATCCCGACGTGCTGCGTGAGCTGCTGGCCACGTTCATCCACACCCTGATGGGTGCCGAAGCCGACGCACTGTGCGGTGCCGGCTACGGCCAGCGCAGCTCCGACCGGACGAACTCGCGCAACGGGTATCGTCACCGCGAGTTCGACACCCGTGCAGGCACATTGGATCTGGCGATTCCCAAGCTTCGGCAGGGCTCGTACTTCCCGGATTGGCTGCTGGAACGCCGTAAACGCGCCGAGCGGGCCCTGACCACGGTGGTGGCGACGTGTTACTTGCTCGGGGTCTCGACGCGGCGGATGGACAAGCTGGTGGAGACCCTGGGCATCACCAGCTTGTCGAAGTCGCAGGTGTCGGTGATGGCCAAGGAACTCGACACCGCCGTCGAGGCCTTCCGGACCCGCCCGCTCGATGCCGGCCCGTACACGTTCGTCGCCGCTGACGCGCTGGTCCTCAAGGTCCGAGAAGGCGGCCGAGTGGTCAACGTGCACGCCCTGATCGCGACCGGCGTCAACGCCGAGGGCCACCGCGAGATCCTGGGCATCGACGTCACCACCGCCGAGGACGGGGCCGGCTGGCTGACGTTCTGGCGGTCGCTGACCGCCCGAGGCCTCTCCGGGGTCAAACTGGTCACCAGCGACGCTCATGCCGGGCTGGTGGCCGCGATCGGCGCCACGCTGCCCGGGGCAGCCTGGCAGCGCTGCCGCACCCACTACACGACGAACCTGATGGCGATCACCCCGAAATCGTCGTGGCCGTGGGTCCGCACCTTGTTGCACTCGGTGTTCGACCAGCCCGATGCGGAATCAGTTGCGGCGCAATATGATCGGATCGTCGATGCACTTTCCGATAAGCTACCCACGGTCGCCGATCACCTGGAGGAGGCGCGGCCAGATCTGTTGGCGTTCACCGCGTTCCCCAAGCAGATCTGGCGCCAAATCTGGTCGAACAACCCCCAGGAACGGCTCAATCGGGAAATCCGCCGCCGGACCGACGTCGTGGGCATCTTCCCCGACCGCAACGCCCTCATTCGCCTCGTCGGGGCCGTGCTGGCCGAACAACACGACGAATGGGCCGAATCCCGCCGCTACCTCGGCCTCGACGTTCTCAGCAAATCACGTACCGTCAACGACACCCCAAAAGAACAGGAGGCCAACCCGGCGGCACTGACCGCCTGAACCATCACCTCGAAGAATCACACGACGACGTCGTACACCACGTCCGTGGACTTGACCACTCTTCCAAGCAGATGATCACCGTCGTGCTGTACCGCGACGGCGCTCCGATGCGGTACTTCCCGATCGCCGCCAAAGGTGCCACCCACGTGGCGTTGCGGGTGGTCGAGGACTTGCTCGCCGACACGGAGCTGGAACTGCGTGTCGCCGCCCCGGCCGGGGTCCGGGGCACGGTGATCGTCGACCTCGGTCTGGTGGAGGTCTAGGGGTGACGCAGCGCCTGGTGGTGGTCGGCAACGGGATGGCCGGAATCCGTGCCATCGAGGAGGTGCTCGCCCGCGGCGGCGGTGACCACTTCGAGATCACCGTGTTCGGCGACGAGCCCTACGGCAACTACAATCGCATCCTGCTTTCGAACGTGCTTGCCGGAGTAGATGATCCAACTGCGATCTATCTCAACGCCCTGGACTGGTACTCCGACAACGGGATCGATCTGCGAGCCGGGGTTCGGGTGGTCCGGCTTGACACGTTCGCGCATCTGGTCCATGCCGACGACGGCACCACCCTGCGATACGACAAACTGATCCTGGCCACCGGCAGCCGATCCTTCTTTCCACCGATGTCGGGATTGTGGTCCGATGACAAGACGTTGGCCGACGGGGTCTTCGGCTTCCGCACCCTGGATGACACCGCGACGATGATCGCCGAGGCCGCCAACCGGACCAAGGCGGTCGTGATCGGCGGCGGATTGCTGGGCCTGGAGGCCGCGCGCGGACTGCAGAACCGTGGGCTGGCTGTCGACGTGGTGCATGCCGGACCGACGTTGATGAATGCCCAACTCGACGATCCGGCCGGCGCCATCCTGCGCAAGTCGGTCGAAGATCTGGGCATCGGCGTGCACACCGACAAGCGCACCACCGAGGTGATCACCGACGACAGCGGCAGGTTGCGCGGGATACTGTTCGGCGACGGCACCCGGGCGGATTGCGACATGCTGGTCGTCGCGGCCGGTATCCGTCCCAATGTCGGTCTGGCGCAACGGGCCGGGCTGACCGTCGAGCGCGCGATCGTCACCGACGACCACATGCGCTCGATCGACGACGACGATGTGTACGTCGTCGGTGAGTGCGCCCAGCACCGCGGACAGGTTTACGGACTGGTCGCGCCGCTGTGGGAGCAGGCCAGGGTGTTGGCTGACCACCTCACAGGTTCCGACCCGGCTTCGGCCTACCACGGTTCCCGGGTGGCGACGAAACTGAAGGTGGCAGGCGTCGACGTCGCCGCAATGGGGGTCAAAGCCCCCGAGCACCCCGATGACGAGTTCGTGCAGTACTGCGAGCCCAAGCACGGTGTGTACAAGACGGTGGTGATCCGGGACGGCAAGCTGGTGGGAGCAACTCTCGTCGGTGATGTGTCGAAGGTGTCGTTTCTGACCCAGGCCTTCGACAGCGGACTACCGTTGCCCGAGGACCGGGTGTCGTTGATGTTCGACATCGGCACTCCGGAGGTGAGCATCGGGGTTGCCGAGCTCGCCGACGACGCGCAGGTATGCAACTGCAACGGGGTGTCCAAGGGTGCGCTGGTCGGTTGCGTACAGGGTGGCGAAACTTCCGTGGCGGCGGTGATGGCGAAGACGAAGGCCGGCAAGGGCTGCGGCTCGTGTAAGGAGCTGGTCTGTCAGGTGGTGGAGTGGGCGGCCGGCGGTTCGGTCGCCGAGGATCCGTCGGCGTCGTGGTATGTGCCCGGCATTCCCTACGACAAACCTACGCTGATGCAGCACATCCGTGACCTCGAACTGCATTCGGTGTCTTCGGTGTTTGCCGCCCTCGCCCCGGACGGTAGGGAGGATGCCGGCTCGAAGATGGCGCTGGCGTCGCTGCTGGAGACCATGTGGGCCGACGAGTTCGTCGACGAGCGCGATGCGCGTTTCATCAACGATCGAGTCCACGCCAACATTCAGCGCGACGGTACCTTCTCGGTGGTTCCGCAGATGAAGGGTGGGGTGACCAACGCCGCGCAGCTGCGCAGGATCGCCGATGTGGCAGAGAAGTACGAGGTTCCGATGATCAAGCTCACCGGCGGGCAACGCATCGATCTGCTGGGGGTGCGCAAAGAAGACCTGCCCGCGGTCTGGGCCGATCTCGACATGCCGTCCGGTTACGCCTACGGCAAGAGTTTCCGGACCGTGAAAACCTGTGTGGGCAGCGACTTCTGCCGCTACGGCGTGGGCGACTCCACGGCACTGGGGATCGCGATCGAGGAACGCTATCAGGGTCTGGCCAGCCCGGCCAAGATGAAACTGGCCGTCACCGGATGCCCACGCAACTGCGCCGAGGCGTTGTGTAAGGACCTGGGGATCGTCGCGATAGACGGGGGCCGGTGGGAGATCTACGTCGGAGGAGCCGCTGGGGCGCATATCCGCAAGGGCGATCTGTTGGCCACCGTCGACGATCCAGAGACCGCGATCACGCTGACCGGCCGGTTCCTGCAATACTACCGGGAAAGCGCCAATTGGCTTGAGCGGACCTACAAATGGGTGCCCAGGATGGGTATCGAGCAGCTGCGGGCGGTGATCGTCGACGACTCCGAAGGGCTCGCTGCCGGTTTGGACGCACGGATGCAGAAGTCGGTGGACGCCTACCGTGATCCGTGGCGGGACGGCCGTGAACCGGTGTCGGAGGGCCAGTTCCGGTCGTCGCTGCCGCTGCTGCCGTTGCCCAAGGTGCCCGTGCGATGAGCGCTCGCGCGAAGAGCCGGCGGCAGCGATGAGCGCTCGCGCGAAGAGCCGAGGGCAGCGATGAGCGCTCAGATCACGTTGAGACTGCGCTCACGGCGGCACTTTTGGCCAAAACCCCGCCGTGGCCGCAGTCTCAATGAGCGGCCCACACGGGGAGGTACCGGTGGGTGACCTCGGTGGCGTCGACATCGGGCAGGTGCACGAGGTCCCGGTCGGTGAGGGGCGGACGTTCGCGATCGACGGAGCCCAGATCGCGGTGTTCCGGCTGCGCGACGGCTCGCTGCGCGCCATCGACGCGGTGTGCCCACACCGGGGTGGGCCGCTGGCCGACGGTCTGGCCGACGGATGTGTCGTGGTGTGCCCCCTGCACGGGCACACCTTCGACATGAGCACCGGCCGTGAGGTTTCCGGGGCGGAGATGGCGGTGCGCAGCTACCCGGTGGAGGCCGTCGAAGGCGTGATCCGCGTCAGGCTCTGAACGTCAGCGCAACACCGCCGCCGACCATTGGATGAGGGTTTCGGCGAACAAGGCGGGATCCTGCCCGTGCATCGAGTGACCCATGTCCGGGAAGGACAGGTAGGTGATGTCCTGACCGCAGCCTCGGACCAGGTCGACCACCTGCCCGGCCTGCTCGTCGGCACAGGCCCCGATGAGCCCGCCGCTCTCCTCGTCGGGCATCCGGACGTGATGAGTGAACAACACCGGGACTTTGACCTGGCTGAGCATGAGCTGGTGGGGGCAACTCGCCGCGAACGAGCCCGACACGAAGGCCTTACCCCACTCCGGGTCGTACTCGCGCATGCCTTGGGGCGGTTCACCGGCGCCGCCGGCGACCGCGACGAGAGCGCGCCAGCCGCCGATCTCGCGCGGCGCTGCGGCGACCAGTCCGTCCCAGTCGCCCCTGCTCCACTGGTCACCGAGGTAGGTGGACCACAGTGCGAACACCGGTCCGACGGTGTCACCGAGTCCAGGGCCGACGGTCGGCGCGGGCTCCGAACTGAAGAACGGCGGATCTTCCCAGCAGGCCGCGATGACCTGCCCGGGTTTGGCGAAGGCCGACAACCACGCGCTGACCAGACCACCGGACGACAGCCCGCTGACCACGGTGGGCCGACCGATCACGCCGTCGATGAAGCGGACGAGGTCGTTGCCGATGTTGTCGAGGGTGTACCGGCGGGGCGTCCGGGTCGAGCGGCCCTGTCCGCGCAGATCCACCGCGTGCACGTGGAAGTGCTCGCTCAACGGTCCCATCGCCTCCTGGTAGCCCCACCACGATTCGGACTGTCCGGGGATCAACAGCAGCGGCGGATGCGTGTCGTGTCCGGCGACGGCGTACTTGAGCCGCACTTCACCGGTGTCGAACAGTCGCTCGCGATAGCTGTGAGGCACATAAGTGGCGTCCGGGGTGTGCGGACCGAATGCGTTGGCGTACCGTCCCATGCCTCCAGGCTGCCACATGGGGATCAGCCGACGACCCGACCTACTCGGCAATCGGACAAGCCGGATGATTCAGCGCTCAGCTGCCGGCCTGAACAACTCGCCTTCAACGTAATGATCCTGTGTGGACGACGGAGGCGCTTTCGCGCACGCCTTCCTACCGGGTGCCGCTAGCAACGATCCAGCACGATCTCCAACTCCGTGAGGAATCTGTCCGCGTCGGCACTCGAAAAAACCAGCGGAGGACGAATTTTCAACACATTGCCGTGGGGTCCTGTGCTGGATATGAGCACGCGACGTTCACGCATACCGTTGACCACCATGGTCGCGAAGTCAGAGTCGGGCTTTCGGGTCTCGCTATCGGCGACAATCTCGACGCCGATGTACAGTCCGGCGCCCCGGACGTCGCCGATCTGCGGACGCCGGGCCGCCATTTGCTCCAGTCCCCGGCGAAGCTCTGCGCCCACCGACCGCGCATTCTGCAGCAACTTCTCGTCGCGGATCACGTCCAGAGTTGCCTGCGCCGCGGCCATGGCAACGGAGTTTCCCCCAAAAGTATTGAAATATCTTGTATCGTAACCGAATCGACTCACCAGTTCGTCGAGAACCACGATTCCGGCTACTGGGAAACCGTTCCCCATTGGTTTGCCCATCGTCACAATGTCGGGATCGATGCCGTGGCGTTGATATCCCCAGAACTCATCGCCGGATCTACCGAACCCGCTCTGGACTTCGTCTGCGACAAAGACGCCACCGGCCGCGTGCACCATGTCGATCACCGGTCGCAGTAGGTCTGTCGGCTGGGCGAAGATGCCGTCGGAACTGAACAACGAATCGACCACGAACGCGGCCAGCCCGTCGCCGTGCCTCTCGAGGTCTTCGATCTGACGCTCAACGGCTTGGGTGAACATCTGCACCAGTTGAGTAGGAGCTATTCGATACGAGTCGGGTGTGAGCACAGTCCGCACCATGGGACCCAACGGCGAATGTCGGCCGAGCGCGGGTGAGAAGCCGGCCGTCAAATGTGAATTACCGTGGTAGGCCTCCGAGGTGACGATTACTCCGGTCTTGCCGGTGTGATGCCGTGCGATCCGAATCGCAAGGTCGTTGGACTCCGAGCCCGTGCAGGTGAACATCGTGTGACCTCGGGCGGCGAGCGGCCCCGAGATTGTCGACAACAAGTCGTCGGCGTAATCGAGGATGCCGTCCTGCAGATACCTGGTATGTGTGCACAGGGTTTCCATCTGCTGATGCACTGCGGCCACCACCCGTGGATGCGCGTGGCCGACCGAGACGACATTGTTATAGGCGTCCAGATACTCGTTTCCGCTCCGGTCGTAGAGCTTGGTTCCCTGGCCGCGACTGACCTGCACCGGATTCTGGTAGAACAAGCGATAAGCGGGGCCGAGTAGCTCGGTTCTGCGCTTGATCATCTGCCGACTCTCTTCATTCACACCGTCTGTGCGTGAAGGGTCGAAGGCGTTGTTCATCTTTCCACGCGGAGTGACGTCCATAGTGGTCTCCTTACCTGTGTGTCGGGCTCCTGACTGCAAAGACCGGCAGGAATCGAGGCGCAGGATCGCAAACAATTCCTCTGGTGATCGGCTGAGGAACCACTCCAATTGCCCCCAACCTTGCTCGGTGTTACGCATGATGTACTCAGTGTTGGCGGGGAACAACACCGCTCGACGATGCGTTATCAGTGCTCGGACCACAATGCGCGCCATCACAAGATGCGGCAGTATTGCCAGTTCTTCGTCGGTCAGTTCGGCGACTTGCAGGTACCCGCGGAGAATGTCGCGACCTTCGGCGAACAGATCTTCGACATTCCGTTCGCCGACGTCACTGGGCAGCTGGTTCAACAGGGCTGTGGCGACATCGACAGCGACCGCGGTCCGCACCGCGTCGCCGAAATCAATGATCCCCGTGACGAATTCAGGGTTCAAGTGGTCGACGATGATATTGGACTTGGAGAAATCGTTGTGCAGAACCTGGGTGCGAAGCCGATCGACCCGGGGCTGCAGTTCAGCGATGCGAGCCATCCCGGCAGCCAATCGTTCACGGCGCCTGCTGTCGTCGATGTACTCCATCAGTCCGGCCAGTCTCGGGGCGTGCCGCACATCCCATGCCAGCAGACGCGAGTCGCTCGGATGGCGAAAATCGGCCGTTGCCAGACGTAGGCGGGCCAGCACGGCGCCAATCTTCTCCCGTTGCTTCGGCGAGCTGGTACTACGATCCAACGGAACTCCCGGCATGCGTGAAAGCAGTCGCACCGTGCGCAGTTGTCCGGCACGATCCACAACCTGCGGGATCGACTCTCCGTGCCAGTCGAGAAGGACGTTCGGTACCGGGATCTTCGAATCCCGCTGTCCAACATGCTGAATGAGCTTGGTCTGGAAGTCGATCTCCTCAATGCTCTCCGACGGGTTGGCGACTTTGAGCACCAACGGCTCGTGATCGTCGGTATCGATGAGGAAAGTGTCATCCTTTTCGGTAGCGACCCGCGTCAGTCGTCCGATGCGGCCGTACTGCTGCTCCAGAAGTTCGGCGGCCTCCTCGTCGCTCATGCTCACGAACGTCGCGGTCAGACCGCCTTCGTCTACGAACGAATTATGGTCGTCGTTGATCTGTATCAACAGATCTTCCCTCCCTTTGTCTATCGATCCCGATCGAGCGCCCCGCTCATCCACTCGTTTGGGGACGCGTCACCGTTCGCGGCGGCAGTCCGAGTGAGCGGACATGCTGTGCAATGTCGGCCAAACTGGTCAGCCACAAGCCGGGCAGATCGTTCAACCGGCTGATCAGCTCTCCGATCCCGGCGGCGCGAGCCGGGCGACCGGACAGGAAAGGGTGATTGACAAGCACGAAGCAGCCACCGACCTCGTGTAGCGCCGACGCTTCACCCGTCCACATCTCGAGTGTCTTCATCGGGCTCTCAACGACACCGGTACCGCTGAGCTCCGGGAGATAACAGAACTGTCCCCAGTCGTCTGCCGACCAACTGACCGGGATCTCGACAATGGAGTCTTCCGAACCCGGCGTCACAGCAAGCTCGTACGGCGTGTCGGCATCCATCAAGCTGCTGTCATAGAGGAACCCCTTCTCATGCAGGAGCTGCGGAGAGTGAAAGTTCAACTCGCACATCGGTGCCCGGTAGCCCACCGGCCGGATTCCGGCTACGCGGTCCAGCGCTTCGAGCCCGCGGTCGAGCACCTCGGCTTCGCGGTCGCGGGAGAACCCGGCAACGTTCTCATGCAGGTAACCATGGTGACCAACGTCGTGACCTCCGTCAACGATCTGTTTCACCACATCGGGATAGCGTTCAGCGGTATAGCCGGGAACGAAGAACGTGGCCCTGATCTGTCGGCGCTTGAGTAACTCGAGGAGTCGGGGCACTCCGATCGTGGGCCCGTACGCTTGATGGGACATCACCGTCATGCGATCGGCCGACTTCGGGTCGATGTTCAGGATCGCTGATTCAGCATCGACGTCGAATGTCAGTGATGCGGCAGCGACGTAACCCGCGGGCCAGATCGATCCGTCGTGCGCGGTCATCACATTCCTCCTACCGGCGTGCTCGCCAGGTCTGACCTCGGTTGTGAAGTACCCCCACGGAGGGAGTCGGGCTCTGGAGCGATCACGAGCGTCAAGACATAGATGAGCGCGCCACTGGCGCCCGCGATCAAGAAGGACACGTCGATTCCGCCGACAGCCCCAGCCAGCGGCCCGGTATAGATGCTGGTAGCGATGAACATCATTCCCAGCACCACCGCCGGGACCCAAGCGATGAACGGCCGCACGTTGATGCCGGCGGTGAACCAGTACGCGCCGCCGGTCTGTCTGCGGTTCCACACCTGCAGGTCGTCGCTCAGATAGAAGCCACGACGGTACACAAAGCCTACGATCATGATCGCGATCCACGGTGTGGTGATCACGATCAGGATGGTCGCGAACGCGTTGATGCTGTCCACTGCGTTGAACACAAATGTGCCGAGATAGACGATGACGACCGAGATCACCCCGAGTATCAGCGTCGCCGGAATTCTCTTCAGCACGGGGAACACCGATGAGAAATCCAGGCCCATGCCGTAGAGCCCCAGAGCCCCTTGGGCAAAGCCGCCACCAAGCCCGATGAGCATCACCCCGATCACGAACCAGGTCGGCGAGGCTTCAGCCAACCCGAGCACGAGATCCCCGGTAGGATCCGCAAAGGCGGTGGCGACCAAGGCGCCGAAGAGGTAGGCGAACACCAGACCGATGTACGATCCTGACGCGTAGGCCACCATCATCGACCTCGCCGAACACCCTGTCGACGGTACATAGCGTCCCCAGTCACTGGCGAACGGACCGTAAGATACAGGTACCGATGCACAGGTGATCGCGGCCAGTGCCCACGTCGGCCAGAACGAACCCAGAATGTATTCACCCCCGGCGTAGGACAGGTCCATGTCGGGGGCCAGGGCGACGAGTCCGATCACCATGACGATCCCGATTGTCGGAATCATCAAGCGCTGCATCGCCATCATGTTTGCGTGGCCCAGCGCAGCCACCGTGATCAGCACCGCGCTGACGATCGCGTATGCGATGCCCCGCGTCATTCCGGTGACCGGCAATCCAAACAGCTCGTGGGCAGCTGCGACGACCGCGTCACCGCTGGTCCACACTGTGAGCGCGGTGAAGCCCAACGCAGAAAACAACCCGAGTAGCGAACCCAGGAGTCGGCCTCGCACGCCGAAATGCGCTCCGCTGACGACGGCGTTGTTCGTTCCTGCGCGTTGCCCAAACAGGCCCATGGGGGCGAGCACCAGGCAGCCGATGGCGGCCCCGACCGCGATCGCACTGGCCGCCTGCCAGAAGCCCAGGCCGAATGCGATCGGCAGCCAGCCGAACAATATTATGCTGAAGGCGAATTGGGCCCCGATCAGCATCCGGAAGATTTTTGACGGGCTGGAATGGCGCTCCGATTCGGGAATTGTTTCAACACCGCGGGTCTCGAAGTGTCCGACGGCATCGACACCGCCATCAGAGTTGACGACGCTCATGAAAGTCCTTTCGAAGAGTGGGACGGGATCAGAAGCCGCCGATGGCCTGTCCCCCGTTGACCGCCAGGGTCTGTCCGGTCACGAAGCCGGATTCCGTGGAAGCCAGGAACGCCAACATGTGCGAGATTTCCTCGGGCTGTGCATATCGCCCGAGTGGTATCTCGCGAGCGCACTCGTCGTCTATCTCTTCCTGACTCACGGCCGGCGGTGCGGTCATCCGGGTGTAAACCCCACCGGGTGCGATGTTGTTGACGCAGATCCCGTACTGCCCAAGCTCTTTGGCCAATCCCTTGCTGAAAGCGATCAGGGCGCCTTTGGCCGCGCCGTAGGCGTGGGAGTGACGGAAGCCGGTCTGGCCCCACATCGACGAGATGATGACGATGCGTCCGGCCTCGCTGCGCTGCAACCAGGGCAGGCAGGCGCGTGAGGTGTTCAGTGCACCACCGACGTGCACATGAAAGGTCCTCCACCAGTCTGCGTCATCGGTGTCGGCCAGACCGGTATTGGAATGGATGGTCCCAGCGTTGCTGACCAGGCAGTCGATGCCATCAGCGAAGTCCGCGAATGACTGCACGAAGCCCTCGACGACGGCACGGTCCGACACGTCTCCGACTACAGAAATGGCGGTACCGCCTTCGGCACGTACCGCCTCGGCGGTGTCCTCGGCGGCCTGCTCATCGAGGTCGTTGATTCCGACGATCGCACCCCGGCGGGCGAGCTCAATACAGTGGGCCCGTCCCATGCCGTGGCCGGCGCCGGTGACTAGGACGGATCGACCGCTCAGGTTTGACACTCACGTCTCCTGTTAACAGTTGGCAGTTGGCATCTGGCAGAAGCCCATGAAACCACAGCATCCACCACTGCGTACCGTCAACAAGTGATTTCCGATGAAACATCACAGCTCCGCGTACCGCACATCTTGTCCCTGATCAGGGGCTTAGTCGCCGTGTAAAAAGCTCGTTACAGCCCGCGCGGCGCAGGCGGTTGCAAAAACCGTGTCGAGACCACATGCTTACTGTCGACAGATTGCAGCTCGATTTGACTCAGCCTTCGACTCACCATGAGAGGTGTAGATGCAGACCATCGCCACTGCGGGGACACTGCGGTTCGACGTCGTCGAGTACCAGGCCAGAGTTGCCGGCTACTCCCGACTGCTCGGCGAGCACGGGGTCGATGTCTACCTTGGTTCCAGCCCTGAACACATGAACTACCTCACCGGCTTCGACCCGCTCGGCTTGTACTTCTTTCAGGTAGTGGTACTGCGGGCCGGCGACGAGCAACCGACACTACTGACCCACAAGTGCGAGGCCGAGTTGGCACGCACCGGTTGCTGGATCAATGACATCAGGCTCTGGCAGCACGGTGAGGACCCCATTGAGCGCACCCTCGCACTGCTCGCCGAGGCCGGCGTCGCACCGGGCAGCGTCGTGGGCCTCGACATGGACAGCTGGTACCTCAAAGCCGCGACGGTGGCAGCTCTGCGGCACCGTCTACCAGACACCGAATTCGTCGATGTCACCAAGCTCGGCCTGGAACAGCGGATGGTCAAGTCCCCCGCGGAAATCGAGTACATGCGCGCAGCTGCACACATGTCCGATATCGCGTTCGAGGCCGCTGTGGACGCGATAGCACCGGGCACCACAGAGAATGAGGTGCTCGCGGCCGTGCAGATCGCGCTGGCGCGCGCAGGCAGCGAGTACCCGGCATTGCCCTTCATCATCGGCGCCGGTGCCCGCAGCGGATTGTTCCACGGTGTGCCGACCGACAATGTCATCGGTGCGGATGATCCGGTGATGCTCGAGTTCGCGGGCGTAAAAGCCCGGTACAACTGCAATATCGTGCGCACCGTCGTCGCAGGCAGAGCCTCGGCCGAACTCCACGATCTGTACCGCATCGTGACCGAGGCTTTCGAGCGGGGGTGCGAAGCTATCCGCCCCGGCGAACCGGTGGGCACTGTCGACGCAGTCACGCGTCGGGTGCGGGCGGGCTACGAAGACTACATCCCGTCACGCTGCGGCTTCGGCATGGGGTTGGCCTATCCGCCGGTATGGCTGGGCTTACCGGACCTACTTGAAGGCGATGAACATGTTTTCGTACCCGGCATGGTGGTGTCACTCGAACCCTCCATTGCGCAATACCGCGGTATTTCAGTGATCTATGGCAAGAATGTCCTTGTGACCGAAACCGGGCACGAGGTGCTGCAGCAAGCGCCCACCACGATCTTCGAAGTGGTGCGCACGTGAAGGCCCTCGATGAGCGAGCAGGAGCGGTATCGATGTCCACGCGTGACGCAGCAAGCCCGGCAACATCGCTCCCCCCACTCAGCGCCCCGAAATCGTTGACCGACGAAGTCGTGTCAGTGTTGCGCTCGCATATCCTCAGCGGCCATTTCCAATCGGGTGATCAGCTGGTGCAGGCCGAGTTGGCGCGGTCGCTGGGAGTGAGCCGCGGGCCGGTGCGCGAAGCTCTCAACCAGCTGAAAGCTGAAGGTCTCGTATTCGACGAACCTCGGCGGGGGACATTTGTGCGACGCCCTGCTCCCAAAGATGTCCGCGACGCGCTGGATCTTCGGTTGGCTCTGGAGGTGCGCGCCGCTCACTTGGTCATCGAGCGGGGGGATTCGACTGCGTTGCAGGCGATCGAGCGCGCACTCGATGCTCTGATCACCGCAATCGGCTCCGGAGATCTGCGCGCGATCGGTGACCGCGACTTGGCTTTTCACGATGCGATATGCGCCGCCAGCGGCAATCAGGTGCTGTATTCGGTGTTCACCACCCAGGCCAAGACCGTGACAGTTCTACTGCACGTCGACGAGCTCAGCTACAGCTTCAAGCCTGAGGAACTGATTTCTGAACATCGCGCGATCTTTGATCGGATCAGAACCGGCGACAAGATTCGCGTCCAGGAATTGCTCACCGTTCATATCGAAGGTGTACGCGACCGCCTACTCGCGGTGATGTAACGCCGACGCACAGCGCGTACCCAGCCGCATCCACGCCCGTTACCCAAGAAGCAGGTCTACGTCCCATGTCCTTGTCATCGCTCAGCGCGACCGAGATGGCCCGAGGTTTCCGCGATCGGCGGTTCACCCCGTCCGAGGTGACCGAATCCGTCCTGGCAACGATCGCCGCCGTCGATCCCACCATCAACGCTTATGTGACGGTTGACCACGACGCTGCCCGCGAGGCGGCCGCAGCGGCCACGTCGCGATTCGACACCGACACTGCGATCGGACTGCTCGACGGGATTCCGGTCTCCATAAAAGACGTCGTGCTCACGAGCCGTTGGCCCACCCGACGAGGTTCGGCTGCTTTCGCTCCTGCAGAACCAACAGGCGTTGATGCGCCGGTATCGGCGGCTCTGGCAAGATCCGGCGCGGTGGTAGTCGGCAAGACCACAACACCGGAGCTGGGCTGGAAGGCTGTGACCGATAGTCCGTTGGACGGGATCACCCGGAATCCGTGGGACAGCGACCTCACCCCGGGAGGATCCAGCGGAGGCGCATCAGCGGCCGTTGCCACCGGTATGGCTCCGATTGCGATCGGCAGCGACGGCGGCGGTTCGATCCGGATTCCGGCGGCGTTCACCGGCGTGGTCGGACTCAAACCGACACGCGGCCGGGTACCGCTGTGGCCGGCCAGTCCCTTCGGGTTGCTGTCTCATGTCGGGCCCCTTGCCCGCACAGTGCCCGATATTGCGCTGTCGATGAACATCGTCGGCGGCCCCGACCACCGCGACATGTCGTTCGACCATCGGACGCACGGAACCATGGCACCGATCGTCAAAGCGGCCGAGATCGCCGACCTGCGTGTCGGTTACTTGATCGACCACCCGGACCTGGCCACAGCCTCTGAGGTCAGGACGGCAGTATCCGGCGCACTGGCGGCATTCGAAGACGCCGGCGCCCGACTCGCCGAGTTGAGATTGCCGCTGTCTGGCCTGAGCGAGGTCTTCACCACCTTGTGGTACGTCGGGGCCGCTGCGGCCACTGAGTCAGGCGCATCGCTCGAGCGGTTGGATCCCGGCTTACGCCGAATCGTCGACATCGGCCAACGGACTACAGCCGTCGAGTACCACCGCGCAATCCTGGCGCGTGAGTCCTTTATCAGGGCGATGAACGAAACCTTCGAAGATTATGACGTGGTCATCACACCGACCGTACCGATTCTGCCCTTTGCCGTGCAGCGAGACGTGCCGGACGGGTGGTACAGCGAGGACTGGGCAACCTGGACCCCGTTCACGTGGCCGTTCAACATCACCGGCGGGCCGGCGATCTCGGTGCCGTGCGCGGTTGCCGATGGCACCCTGCCGGTCGGACTGCAAATTGCAGGCCCCTACGCCAGGGACTCTACGGTGATCTCCGTGGCGGCTGCCTTTGAAGAACTCCGGGGCGAGGTGCACTACCCGTTGGTATCGCCAGGAACTGTCGGTCGGTGAGTCAACACCGCGGCTGATCGGCGACCCCCTGGCGGATCACCATGGAGTCTGCGTCGAAGTCATCGAGCTATCCACCCGCGCTGACTCAGTACTGTTCCTTGATGACTTGCAGGTGAAGCCAGCTCTCGGTCGACAAAACCTGCGGCAGCGCGGCAATTCGGGCGAGGACATCCTTTGCCTCGCTTCGTGTCACGCCGTCCACCGTGACGATGAGGTCGAAACGCCCGACCGCCGTCGTGATGAAGTGCAACTCCGGCATGTCTAGTAATGCGTCCACCGCCCTTGCGACACCTCGAATTCGGATACCGACACCGAACCTGAGCAGGTTGTCTTCGCTAGGTCTCTCCTGGATGATGCCGATGTTGATCAGTCGGCCGCTGATCAACCGGCGCACCCGTGTTCGCGCCGTGGTCACCGAAATTCCAGCACCCGTCGCGAGATCGGCATACGAGGAACGGCCGTCGCGGCGCAACGCCTCGATCAAGTCGAGGTCGATCTGGTCGACGGATGCCGCCAGCAGCGGCGCCGGCTGCAAGACATCGCGAAGGATCTCGCTGTAGAGAACGGTATTGGTCGACACGGTGCCGGGATGGGCTCGGATCCGGTCGAGCGCGTTCTGGAAATCGTCACCGGTCCGCGCTCTGATCTCAGCGATCAGCGACATAGTTCCCAGGGTGACGCTCACAAAGACGGCGTCACGGAACTCGGCCAGCTCGCCCGCGAGTTGTTCGGCGCGGCCGTCGGTGACGACGGCGGTGTGGCCCATGGCCGTGGTCCCTTGCACGGTCGGATGTGCGACTCCCACCACCTTGACCCCACCGCCGGCCAACAGGCGGTTCAGATGCCGCGACGCCGTCGGGCGGGACACGTGCAGCCGGCGCGCGAGTTCTTCGGTGGTCATTCGCGCATCACAGTGCAACTCTCGCAAAATCGCCCGATCGATCTCGTCCATGGCCCCTCAGCTTGCACCTTTTGCTTCATGCAACTTTCCGCACGAATCGACGGCATACAGTGTCACCAGCGAGCCTATCCTACGGATCTGCGCGGCTGAGATTTACACATCAGCCGCCCGGGCCGCATTCAGCGCACGAATCGGAAAATCCCGGCGATAGAGTGCACACCATGACTGCACCCGCGCCTTCCCAGGAATTCGCCGGCACCGTCACGTTGGTGACAGGCGCGGCATCGGGAATCGGCGCGGCCAGCGCGCGCCGCTTCGCGGCAGCCGGTGCGACGGTCGCTATTCTCGACGTCGATTTGCAAGGGGCGCAATCTGTTTCCGCAGAGCTCACTGCACAGGGTTACCGCGCCCACGCATTCGAGTGCGATGTCGCTGATGACGATTCCGTCGAACGTGCGGTGGCCGCAGTGGCTGAACGCCTTGGTCCGATCAGCGCGGCGCATGTCAACGCCTCGATCATGATTCCCGGCGGTGACGCGCTGGCGATCCCCGTAGAGCATTGGGACCGGACTTTCGCCATCAACTGTCGCGGCGCGTTCATGACTGCCCGCGCGGTGCTGCGCAACATGGTGGTTACCGGCACCCGCGGATCGTTGTGCTTCACCGGATCGGACACCGCTTTGCGGACCAGCCGAGCTTGCCCCGCCTATCTCTCCACCAAACACGCGGTGATCGGGATTGCCCGCTCCATCGCCGTCGACTTCGGAGGACTAGGGATTCGCTCGAACATCGTCACTCCGGGTGTGACCGAGACGCCGGGCTTGCACGATCTGTATTCTTCCGAAGGTCGAAACCCTCAGGAGGTCATGGATTTCCATGCCAAGCTGTCGGTTCTCGGCCGTATCGCACAGCCCGACGACCTCGCCGAGGCAGTCGTTTATCTGTGTTCCTCACGGGCACAGTTCATCACCGGAGCGAACCTGGTAGTCGACGGCGGGATGACCATCCGCTACGACGCTGAATGACACCGTAGGAAGTGGAACCTCGTATGCAATCAGCCACAGATGCCGTTGGCAGGATCGAAACGCGCGGAATCGATTACATCCCGGAGGCTGAGCGTCACGCCTCCCCCTGGAATATGTTCTGGATCCTCATCGGCGGCAACTTCGCGTTCAGCCTCATAATCTTCGGATGGCTACCCATCAGTTTCGGGCTGAACTTCGAGGAGGCGGCCTACGCCATCGCGGTAGGAAACGCGGTCGGCGCGATGATGTTGGCGCCAATGGCGTTGTTCGGCCCCCGAACCGGCACCAACAATTCAGTCAGCAGCGGCGCAGTGTTCGGTGTGGTTGGACGGATCATCGGCTCTGCCCTGGCGCTGTTCTCGGCACTGGGGTTCATCGCACTAGCCGTATGGACCGGCGGTCAGGCAATGGCGGGCGGTATGGCGAAGTTGGCCGGGGCCGAGGTGCAGACCTGGATGCTGGCGGGGAGCTACGGCGTCATCACTGCCGTGGTGATCCTGATCGCCGTCCTGGGCCACGCGAACCTGGTGGCCGCCAACAAGTTCATGGTGCCCACAGTCGGTCTACTGATGCTTCTCGGTGTTATCGTCCTGGCGCCCCGCTTCGACGGTGGGACCAGCTCCGACTACCTTCTCGGCGGCTTCTGGCCTACCTGGGTGCTCTCGACTATCACGGTTGCCTCCGTACCGATCTCGTACGGTCCATTCCTCGGCGACTGGAGCAGATACATCTCAGTGCGGCGGTCCAATCGAACCCTCTTGCTGACAACAGGATTCGGCGCTTTCATCGGCATGACAACGGTGTGTCTCTTCGGAGCGTTCACCGCGTCGATGTTCAATGATCCCACCACCGACTACGTTCTCGGTCTCACCGACATCGCGCCGATGTGGTATGTCGTGCCAATACTGATCATAGGTCTCGTCGGCGGCTGCGGACAGGGAGCCATCGGGCTCTACGGCACCGGACTCGACTTCTCCTCGCTGGTACCTCGGGTGGGCCGGGTTCCAGCCACCCTGACCATCGCGGCCGTGGCGAGTGCACTGGTATACCTCGGCACGTTCGCCTTCGATGCGGTGGCGATGATCAACGCGTTCGTGGTGATCCTCCTGGTCATCACGACACCGTGGATGGTGATCATGATCGAGGGCCACGTCTACCGCCGTGGCCTGTTCCATCCGGCCGATCTCCAGGTCTTCAACCAGGGCTTGCGTGGTGGACGGTACTGGTTCACCGCAGGAGTGAACTACCGCGCGGTCTGCGCCTGGGCGCCCGGAGTGGTTGTCGGACTGATGTTCACCACCACCACTGCATTCAGTGGTCCGTTCGCGCAACTGGCCGGAGGCATCGATCTGTCATTCCTGTTGTCCGGCGCCGTCGCCGGTATCGCCTACGCCGTGCTTTTGGCGTTGTTCCCCGAACCGGCCTCGATTCGAGGGCATTCGTTCAAGGCTCTCGTCCTTGACGAAGGTCTCGACGGCAGCCTTGCGCTCGCGCCTGCGATCGACACAATCACCAGAAGGGCATCCATATGACCAGCACTGTGACCCCGTCGACGGAGGGCAGGATCGATCGGCACGGATTCAGCGAAGATCCGCGACCGTTCACCGCTGAGGAGTACCGGCGCCGCCTCGCCGAGTTCCAGAAGGCGATGCTGCGTGCCGACATCGATGTTCTGGTGGTCACCATGCCGGAACACCTGAACTATCTGACCGGCTTCGACCCCCTCGGGATATACCTCTACTCTGCGGTCATTGTGAGCCAAGACGCTGCGGAGCCGGTACTCATCACCCACAAGTGCGAGAAGGGACTTGCCTACAGCCAGTGCTGGATTCGCGACATTCGCATCTGGGCACACGGACAGGATCCGATCGAGTTCACCGCACAAGTCCTGCGCGAGATCGGCCTCGCCGCCGGCGCAAGGGTGGCGATGGAGATGGCAAACTGGTACCTACATGCGGCGTGGTATCAACAGTTGCGCATGACGCTCCCCACGGCGGTGTTCGTCGACGGTACTGACATCGGGCAGCGTGTGCGAATGATCAAGTCACCGGCGGAGATCGAGCTGATTCGTCAGGCTGCGGCGTTCGCGGACCTAGGCCTGAGCACGGCGATCACGGCGCTGCGACCAGGAGTGTCCGAGCGCGAACTCAACGCGAAAGTCCTGGCCGCCATGGCCGAAGCCGGATCCGAGTACGCCGCGCTGCCGATGATCATCGGCAGCGGTGAACGCAGTGGGCTCTTCCATGCCGCCCCCAGCGCGCGGATCGTCGGTGACGGTGAGCCGGTGATGTTCGAGATCACGGGAGTGGCCGCCCGGTACAACAGCAACATTGTGCGCACCCTGGTGGCAGGGGTGGCCTCCCCACAACTCACGACGCTGTGGGAAGTCGTCCTGGAGGCGTTTTGGCGGCCATTCGAGATGGTCAAACCCGGTACACCCGTCGCTGAACTGGACCGCGAGAGTCGCAGAGCGCGAGCCGAGTACGAGCGCTACATCCCGGCCAGGACCGGGTTTGGTATGGGGCTCGCATATCCACCGGTGTGGGTTGGCTACCCCGACATCCTCGATGGTGACGAGCATGTGTTGGAGCCGGGCATGGTGTTCTCGATGGAACCATCAATCGCCCATTACAACGGTGTGTCGATGATCTATGGATACAACATCCTCGTCACCGAGACCGGTGGTGAGATTCTGCATTCGACTCCCCGCGATCTCTTCGAAGTGCGGGCCTGACATCGCGACCCGACCGGTTCACGCATTCCAGGAACCTTACGCCCATCGATCACGAGAGGACCTGCCATGGCACATGACTCATTGACCCCTGACAAACTTCACGAGGCATACCGGCACGTCTGGTTCATCGTGGCACGATCGCACGACATCAGCACCCCGCGTGGCGCACAGCTACTGGACCACAAGCTCACGGTGTTCCGCGATGCCGAGGGCACCGCGCGCGTGACTGATCAGCGGTGCATCCACCGCGGCGGCAACCTGTCCAACGGAGTGGTGATCGGCGACGCAATTCAATGCCCATACCACGGTTGGCAGTTCAACGGAAAGACCGGACGGTGCATGCACGTACCCTCGCTCACCGAAGGCGGTCGCATCCCACCACGTGCTGCCGTCCGCTCCTACCCTGTGATAGAGCGTTTTGAGCACGTCTGGACGTGTCTCGGCGATCCCGTCTTCGATCTGCCGCAGCCACCCGAGATCGCCGGTCTGGACCTGCAGTGGCGAGCCGGGGATCCGATGGAGGTCAGGTGCGGATTCATGGCCGCCACCGAGAACTTTCGGGATATGTCCCATTTTCCGTTCGTCCACGCACCGTCCATGGGCGCCGTCGATCCTGTGGTGTCGCAGTTCGAGGTCAATCGTGACGGACACGAAGTCACTGCATCGTACTTCTACCGTCAGGTGCGGGATTCCACGTTCTCCGGCACCGGCGACGCATGGATGAACTACCGTACCTATGCTCCCGGGATAGCGACCATTCTGTACGACTACGGCCCGCAGGTCGGTAAACGATATCTGATGGATCTGCCGTCGCCGGTCAGCTATGACCGCTGCGTGATCTACTGGGCGGTGGCCGTGGACCGCGACTTCCACGGCCCCGGCCTCGACGAGATCGCCGGGATCGAGTCGACCGTGTTTCTCGAGGACAACCCGATTCTGGAGGGTCTGGATCCCAAAGAGGTACCGCTGGCGGGACAGGCTTTTGAAGTTTCGGCGCCGGCAGACATCTACACGCTGAACTACCGACGCGCCACCCAGCACGCCGTCCACACGATTCAGCGGGAGCGCGGTCTGACCACCGCCTCCGCACCGGGACCCACTCAACCGACATCGGTGTGAGCCAGGCTGACACGTCCGGATCGATCAGTCGGGTTTGACCGCCAGCACCGGTTTCGGGCACTCCAGGATGACCTTCTGCGCGACGCTGCCCAGCAGCAGCTTGCCGACCGGATTGCGATGCCGGATCCCGACGACGAGCAGCTGCGCGCCCGGACGGTCCATCGCGGCGAGCAACTCGTCGGCCGCGTCGACACCCACCGGCTGGACGAGCTCATAGGCCACACCGCATTCGGCGAGGCGGGCCTGCACGTCCTGGACTTCGTCTGCCCCGGCGAACCGGGTGTCGACGTAGGACTCCCCGGAGGTGGCGTTGACCACCAGCAGATCGGTCCCCCGCAGCTTGGCCTCGGCGATGCCGTGCTCCAGGGCGGCGTGGCCGAACGGATCTGCGGTGTATCCGATGACGATCATGCCTGCCCCGCCTTCTCTTTCTGGTCCTTGTCGGCCTCGACCACCAGCAGCGTCTCCTCGCTGCGATTCATCAGCCGCAGCACCAACGGCGCCGCGAGCAGCACCGCCATCAGTACATAGGTGACGATCGCGACGGGCTCGGTGAACAGGCTGCCCCAGTCTCCCCCGCCGAGCTGCAGGCTCTGCCGGAGTTGACGTTCGATGCGCGGACCGAGGATGACACCGATGATCAACGGCAACACCGGGAGTCCGAAGCGTCGCATCATGAGGCCCATCAGGCCGAAGATCAACAGCAGCGCCAGGTCGAGCGGCTGCAGGTTGACCGCGAACGCACCGAGAGTGGCGAAGAACAGGATGCCCGCGTACAGGTACGGCCGCGGGGTGCGCAGCAGTTTGGCCCACAGCGGTGCCAGCGGCAGGTTCAGCACCAGCAGCAGGAAGTTGCCGATGAACAGGCTCGCGATCAGCGTCCAGATCAGCAGCGGCTCCTTGTCGAAGAGCGTGGGCCCGGGCTGGATGCCGTAAGACACGAACGCGGTCAGGATGACCGCCGCGGTCGCGTTGGTCGGCAACCCCAGTGACAACATGGGCACCAGAGTGCCTGCCGCCGAGGCGTTGTTGGCCGCCTCCGGTCCTGCCACACCCTCGATGGCGCCCTTGCCGAACTCCTCGGGATGCTTGGACAGCTTCTTCTCGGTGATGTAGCTCAGGAACGTGGGCAGCTCTGCGCCGCCTGCGGGTAACGCGCCGAACGGAAAGCCGAAGGCGGTGCCGCGCAGCCATGGCCGCCACGACCTGCCCCAGTCCTGCCTGCTCATCCACGGCCGGCCGACCGGGATCACGTCGGCCGGACGACGTCGCAGGTGCGCCGCAACCCATAGCGCCTCGCCGACGGCGAACACCGCAACCGCGATGACGACGATGTCGATGCCGTCGGACAACAGCGGGATACCGAAGGTGGCCCGTGGCTGACCGGTCAGCGAGTCGATACCGACGATGCCGATACCGAGGCCGAGCAGCAAAGCGATGAGCCCGCGCATCTTCGACGAGCCGAGCACCGCGGTGACCGCGACCAGTGCGAACACCATGATCGCCAGATACGACGGAGCGCCGAGGGTGACGGCGAAGCGCGAGATCATCGGTGCGAACGCCGCCAGCAGGGTGGTGCCGATCGAGCCCGCCACGAAGGAACCGATCGCCGCGGTGGCCAGCGCTTGGGCGGCCCGGCCCGCCTTGGCCATCTTGTTGCCTTCGATCGCGGTGATCACCGATGACGACTCACCGGGTGTGTTGAGCAGGATCGAGGTGGTGGAGCCGCCGTACATGCCGCCGTAGAAGATCCCGGCGAACATGATGAACGCCGCGCTGGGGCTGACGTTGTAGGTGATGGGCAACAGCAGCGCGACGGTCATGGCGGGCCCGATACCGGGCAGCACGCCGACGGCGGTGCCCAGCAGCACTCCGATGACGGCGTACAGCAGGTTCATCGGGGTGGCCGCCTCGGCGAACCCCTGCATCAGCCAGTCGAAATTCTCCATCTACAGAATCCCATCCAGAATGCCTGCGGGCAGCGGGATTCCGAGCCCGGAGTAGAACGCGTAAAAGCTGCCGACCGCCAGCACGGCGCCGATCACGATGTTGCGGACGTAGTGCCTGCTCCCCAGCACGGTGGCGCAGCCGGCGAAGAACAATGCCCCGGCGATGGCCCAACCCAGCGGTTCGACCAGCACGATCAGCATGACGAACAGTCCGATCAGCAGGCCGACCGTCCGCCAGTCGCTGGGCATGTCGGGGTCGATGTCCTCACCGGCGTCGGCCTCACCGCGCGATCCGCGCGGGATGGCGATCGCCAGGACCACCGCCATGACGAGCAGTCCGACCCCAATGGCAATCGGGAACAGCTGCGGCCCAACGGGATCGACCTTGGCGTAACCGCCCGGTAGCGATGCCGCGTCGACGATCAGGAATGCCCCGACGGCGACCATCACCGCGCAGACGACATACTGCGCATAGTCGGGGCGCTGCGCCCGGACATCCGACGCGTCGGTTGCGGTGCTCACAGCAACCCCAGATCGCTCAGCGTCGTCTCGACGCGCTGGTCCTGTTCGGTGAGAAACTCCTCGAACTGCTGACCTGTCATGAACGCATCACTCCATCCGTTCTTCACCAACGCCTCTTTCCAGGCGTCCGTGGCATGCAACTCTTCAAGGACCTTGACGAGTCGACTCCGGTCCTCATCTGAAATCCCCGGCGGCGCAAGCACTCCACGCCAGTTGGTGAAGGTCAGGTCGATACCGGCCTCGGTCAGCGTCGGCGCGTCCACCCCTTCGACCCGTGTGTCTCCGGATACCGCCAGCACTCGCACCTGCCCGGACTCGATCTGGTCGACGTACTCCCCCAGCCCGGACGTCCCGGCGGCGATTTTGTTCCCCAGCAGGGCGGTGAGCAGGTCACCACCGCCGTCGTAGGACACGAAGTTGACCTGTGTCGGGTCCACGCCGACGGCTTTGGCGGTTTCCATCGGGAACAGGTGGTCGGGACCACCCGGACTGGAGCCGCCGCCGATGGTCACCTGGGCCGGGTCGGCTTTCCATGCCGCGACGAAATCCCCCACCGTCTGGAACGGCGAGTCGGCCGGGACCAGGATGCCCTCCTGCTCCTCGACGACCTTGGCCAGCGCGGTCGCATCGGAGGCGCGATCCTTGGATCCGTTGGTGTAGGTGGCCCCCACCACGCCCAGACCCATCATCATCATCAGGTCGCCGTTGCCGTGCTCGTTCATCAGCCGGGCCATCGCGACCGTTCCCCCGGCGCCGATGACGTTGAACACCTCCACGCGCCCGGTGATGTCGTCGTCCTCCATGATCTTGACCGCGGTGCGCGCGGTGAGGTCGTAGCCACCGCCGGGACTGTTGGGCACCATCATCCGCAGACGGTGCAGGCCGGTCTGCTCACCGCGGGTGACCCCGCAGCCGGACAGCAGCAGCGCGACGATCACGGTGAGGGTCAGGCCGATGACCGTGCCGCGCCGGCTGGATGCGAACATGTCGTCCCCGATCGGTTGATTGTGATGCTGAGTAATACTGGACCCCACAGTGACCCACGTCACCGATGTGGACGCAAAGGAAGTATTGGTCATTAAGAACACGCGCTCTGCCCTGGTGAGTGTGCTGCGGGGGCGCAGCCTGGCCGCCCAGTTCCTGGCCTTCCAACTGGTGGTGGTCGCCGTGGTGCTCGTCGCGGTGGCGGCGGTGTCGGTGGCACAGTCCGAAGGTGAGTTCCGTGAGATCCGCGGCCAGCGGATGATCACCGTCGCCGAGAACATGGCGTCCACCCCGATCGTGCGCGAGCGGACCGAACAATCCCCGCCCGACCCGTTCCTCGCCCGCACCTTGGCACCGGAAGTCGACCGCGCCGTCGCCTTGTCGGGTGCCAGCCTCGCCGAGATTCTGAACCCGGACGGCACGGTGCGCGCATCGTCGGACCCGTCACGGGTCGGCGTGCGGGTGGACCTCGGCGCCAGCCGTGCCGACGAGGGACGTGCCTGGTTCGGAGACATCGACATCGACGGCACACACAGCCTGGTCGGCCAGGTTCCCATCCTGTCGACCGACGGCGACGTACTGGCCGTGGCATCGGTCAGCGAGGTCTACCCGTCGATGTGGGCCTTACTCGGCAGAGCCGGTGAGAGCCTGTTGGTGTACCTGGGGTTGGGCGCCGCGCTGGGTCTGGTCGCCTCCTGGCTGCTCTCCCGCCGCATCAAGCGACACACCCGCGGACTCGAGGTCGCCGAGATCGCTACCCTGGCCGACCATCGGGAGGCCCTGTTGCACAGCATCCGGGAAGGCGTGATCGCGGTGAACAACGAGGGAGAGATCACCCTGCTCAACGACAGCGCCCAGGATCTGCTCGGGGTCCCCGACGATGCGGTCGGGCGCCGAGTCGACAGTGTCGGGATCGACCCGGCGGTGGTGGCGTTCCTCACCTCCGGCGAGGACGGTCGCGACAGTACCCACGACGCCGCCCATGACGCCGCCCATGACGCCGCCCATGACGCCGTGGTGGCGACGAGAACGCGGGTGCTGGCGCTCAGCCGCCGCGCCGCGACGAGTCAGGGCCGGCGGTTCGGCACTGTCACCACCATGCGCGACAGCACGGAATTGGCGGCACTGCAGGGACAGTTGTCGTCCCACAAGAGCGTGACCGACACTCTGCGGGCCCAGACGCACGAATTCGCCAATCAGCTGCACACGATCTCCGGGCTGGTGCAGCTCGGTGAGTACGATGCGGTGCGTGACCTGGTGGGCACGTTGACGCGTCGGCGCGCCGAGATCAGCGATGCGGTGACCCAGCGGATCGCCGACCCTGCGGTGGCGGCGTTGTTGATCGCCAAGACCTCGTTGGCGGCCGAGAGCGGTGTGTCGCTGCGGCTGCACCAGGGGTCCAACCTGGCCGCGCTGCCACCTGCGATGGCGACCGATGTGATCACGCTGCTGGGCAACCTGATCGACAATGCCGTCGACGTGTCGGTCGGCGCCCCGGATGCACGCGTCACCGTGTACATCGAGGACCGTGACGGGCTGACCATCTCGGTACTGGACTCCGGACCCGGTGTGCCCGAACATCTTCGGGAGGCCATCTTCGCCCGCGGGGTGACGTCCAAACCTGATGTGCCGGGTGGACGCGGCATCGGGCTGGCGTTGGTGCGGCTGGTGACCGCACAGCACGGCGGCACCATCGAGGTCAGTGACGCCCCGGGCGGCGGCGCCCGGTTCGAGGTGCGACTGACGGGGGCGTCGCATCATGCGTGAAGTGCTCGTCGTCGACGACGATTTCATGGTCGCCGAGATCCACCGTCGATTCGTGGACCGGGTGGACGGGTTCCGGGCCGTCGGGGTCGCGCGCACCGGAGCGGAGGCGCTGGCCGCAGTACGCGATCTACGGCCGCAGTTGATCCTGCTCGACGTCTATCTGCCGGATATGACCGGTTTGGATGTCCTGCAACGCCTGCGCTCCGAAGGTGACCGTGTCGACGTCATCATGATCACCGCCGCGCGCGAACTCGACACGGTGCGGGGCGCACTCGACGGCGGGGCCGCCGACTATCTGATCAAACCCTTCGAGTTTGCGCACCTGGAGGCCAAACTGCAGGCCTACGCCGCCCGCGCCGACGCACTGCAGGCGGGCGGCGGCGTCGACCAGAGTCTGGTCGACACCTTGTTCGGCGGGCCCTCGGTGACCCCCGCCAAGGTGCTGCCCAAGGGCCTGGGAGCCGAGACCGGTGAGCTGGTGCTGGCCGCCGTGCACGGCGCCGGCGAGGTCTCGGCAGCCGAATGTGCGGACGCTGTGGGGATATCGCGGGTCAGCGCCCGTCGCTACCTTGAGCACTATCTCAGCGAAGGCGTTCTGGAGCTACGCCTGCAGTACGGCGTGGGCAGACCCGAACGCCGGTACCGGATCGCCGGTTAGGTCGCATGCGGCGCGCAGCATGAAACACCGTCGGGCAGGTGCGGTGGAGACGATCACCTGCGCAAAATATCGATATAGCTGACGGATATCGCCGCATAGTGTTAGGTTGACGAGAAGCGGCGATACGTGGCCACGAAGCGCGGCCAGACCGAATTCGCTTGTGCTGAGCAACGAGAGGGTCGGCTGAGTCTGCGAGGACTGTCAGGGCGGCCGGTTCGACACCGCTCCTGCCGCATGAACCCGCGCGACAGAACACCACGACGACAGCCGAACACCTACGGACACTTCGAGTGAGACACGGGAGCAACAGATGGCGCGGACGATCGAGTTCTCCGGATACGGCGGCCCCGAAGTGCTCCGCGTGGTCGATGCACCGATCCCGGACGCCGGGCCCGGCCAGGTGCAGGTGGCGGTGCGGGCGGCCGGCGTCAACCCCATCGATGCGAAGATCATGCAGGGTTTCATGCGCGAGGTGATGCCACTGACCCTGCCCGCCGGGCTCGGATCGGATGTGGCCGGAGTCGTCAAACAGGTCGGCGCGGGCGTCACCGCATTCCATATCGGCGATGAGGTGATGGGGAGTTCGCTGCCACCCGCGATATCCGAGTACGCACTGGCGGATTCGGCCAATCTGATCATCAAACCTGCCGACATCGGTTGGGACGTGGCCGGTAGCGTCGCCGGTGCGGGGGGCACCGCATGGTCGGTACTCGAGCGTCTCCAGATCCGCGCGGGCGAAACCCTGCTCGTCCACGCCGCGGCCGGCGGGGTGGGCACGTTCGCGGTTCAACTCGCCGTCGCGCGCGGAGCGCGGGTGATCGGTACGGCCAGCGAAAGCAACTTCGAATACCTGAGATCCCTCGGCGCCGAACCGGTCCGCTACGGCGACGGACTTCTCGAGCGTGTCCGCGCCGCTGCACCGGAGGGAGTGGACGCGGTACTGGATGCCTCCGGCCGTGGGGAGATCCCGCTCTCGATCGAACTCGCCGGGGGGCCCGAGCGAGTGCTGACCCTGGTGGCGTTCGATGCCGCCGACAGCGGGATCCAGATCTTCGTCGGCGGAACCGGCGATGATCGCGGTCCTGCCCTGCGCGAGATCGTCGCGCTGATCGAGAACGGATCGCTCACCGTCCCGATCTGGCGCGCTTTCCCGTTGGAGCAGACCGCCGCAGCCCTGCAGACCAGCATGGCGGCCCACCTCAGCGGCAAGATCGTGGTGCTGCCGTAATCTGCGCGCGCACGCCGTCGCGGGCGTTGTGGTGCAACCGCGCTACCGACGCAGTGTTCACGAAGGCGCCGCCGACGCGACGCACGGCTGGTCAATAGCGTTAAGCACTGAGAATTTCGATATGCTACCCGCGTCATCCACGATCTGAGGCAGGAGTTGGTCGCTGTGACTCGGACCGCAGAGGTGTACGACGTGATCCTCGCCGAACTGCTCGACGGACAGCTCGCCCCGGGGCAAAAGCTCCCGTTGGTCGCGATCGCCGCGCGCTTCGGAGTCAGTCAGTCCGTCATTCGCGAGGCGCTGACCCGACTTGCCGAACAAGGCTTCGTTGTCGCGACGCCGCAGCGCGGTTTCAGGGTACGGGAACTGTCCGTCGAGGACATCGAGTGCCTGACCGAAGCTCGGGTACAGACCGAGACGGCCGCGCTGCGGCTGGCGATCGCGCGCGGCGACGTGCACTGGGAGGCAGGCGTTCTCACCACTCATCATCTGCTGGGTCAGACCCCATTCTTCAATGCGGACCGTACCGTCAACGAAGAGTGGAACGCGCGACACCGTGAGTTCCACCGCGCCTTACTGGCCGGGTGCAACAACCCCTGGCTGGACAGGATCGCGCAGGCCATGCGTGACAACGCCGAGCTCTACCGACGCTGGTATCTGGTGTTGGCCGACGGCCGGCCGCACAACTTCGCGATCGAACACGACCAGCTCAAAGATCTCGCACTCGCCCGAGACGCCGATGCCGCGGTCGCGCTGCTCACCGAACACATCGAGCGGGCGCCCCGCGAATTGATCGCGCACGCAACCGAACACGGCATCGACAGCTTCGGGGACTGACGATTACCGCAGACGATTGGACGACCCTCTTACCGTGACGACCATCGGTTCGGATCGATCTCCAGCACATCGCGGTCCCAGCCGGCCAGGTCGGCGGCCGCACGGTAGGTGAACTCGAGGAAGTCCAACACGCACTGATCCGGATCCTGCGATGTGCGCGCCGTCTCGTAGGGAAGAAGGTACTGGCGTAGTTCGGGATGGTAGAAGACTCCCTCAGGACGGCCGGCGAAGTCGGCATAGCCCTCGGGCTCAGGGTAAGCGTACGAGTAGAACGCGCCTTCGTCTGCACCACCGGGCCAGAATCCGCAGCTGCTCAGCTCGTGTGAGTAACCTTCCACCATCACCCAGTCACCACAGTTCGGCGCACCCCCGGGATGCGGGGGCGCCAGGCGACCGGAGAATCGGCTGCAGGCCAAATCGAATGAGCCCCAGAAGAAATGGACCGGACTGACCTTGCCGATGAATCGGGAACGGAACTGATTGATCACTCGGTCGGCCTGCACCAACTGTCGCCAGAATGCGCCGGCCGCAGCGGGGTCGTAGCCCACATGGTCGTCCTCGGCGAACGGAATGGCGGGGTCCACCTCGTTGGGTCCGGCCGAGATCCGCACCGGGATACCGAGCCGGTCGAGCGTTGCCATCAGGTCGTCGTGGAACTGGGCCACCGACATCTCCCGCAAATCCCTTGAGTCGGCACCACCGTCGCTCACCCGGACCGCCAGTGCGTGGTCGACGAAGTCGAACTCCATGTCGAAAACACGTGTGCCCACTGGGATCGCCGACGTCGTCAGCCCCCGGGCTGTGACGTACAGCGGCACCTGCCACCAGTGATTGAGCATCGGGGCGTAGGCCAACCGCACCTTGCCGACGATCTGGGTCCACATATGTAAGGATCGGCGCGTCGGTTCCCAATCGTCGACACGCAGGGACGGCCAGCCGCCGTCGGACAGAGAACGGGTCATGTCAACCTCTCGATCGGTGGGCCGGACGGAACACGACGCTCAGGCAACCGCGGATCTGCATCATCTGTCCCGCCATCGACTATCTCGCTCGTCCGGCAGGCACAGTCCCACCGTAGGGGAACTCGAGGTGACCGGAGGCGACATTCGCCGGTGCCACCACGATCTGTCTGGACCCGTCGCGGAACTGGGCCACATCGTGACCGGATATGCCCTGAAACTGGACCTGCAGGACCCGCGGATGCCGCCACTCGCCGTTGACCCCGAACCGGACATCGCCCATCACGGTGTGAAACGTTGCGCTTCGGGCGTATTCGGAGAGGCCGGCGTCATCGACACCGCCGGTGGCTTCGATGGCTTGGGCAACGACCTGCAGCTGAGCGTAGGCCAGCGGCGCCATGTAGTGCCCCAAAAGATCGACGCCGGCGTCGGCGGCCCGCCCCTGGTAGGTGGCGAGCAGCTCCTGAACACCCGGAAACGCCATCGTGGCGACCGGCGCCCAGTATTCGTAGTTCACGAATCCGTTGAGCAGCGGCCCGAGCACCGTTTTCACCGCGGTGTTCTGAGGGCCGATCATGGCGCCACCGACCAACTTCGGACGATACCGGTGGGCACTGATCGTGCGTACGAGGCTGACCGAGTCGTCCAGGTAGGAGCACAGAAAGAGCACATCGCAGTTGCTGTCGGCGACAGCGTCGATGACCGGCACGAAGTCCTTCGTGTCCAGCGGATAGGTCGCCTCGTAGCCGATCTCGATGTTGTACTTCTCGGCGTTGGCCTTGGCCCCGAGGACGGGATTACGGGAGAACTCGGCGTCCGCCGACAGCAGAGCGGCCGATGCCGGACGCGGTTGCTGCGCGGAGGCGAGCGCGAAGAACCCTTCGGTCAGCGCGGCGTTGGGGTCCGGTCCGGTAGGGATCATCGCGAAGTAGTTCGGATACCCCAGCACGTTGTTGACACCCAGCCCCATCAACCCCACGAAGAAGCGCTGCCGCTCTGCGATCAGCGGCATCGCGGGAAGTAGCGAGTTGGTGCCGTAGCCGCCGACGACCAGATCGACACGGTCGTCATCGAGCAACTGCTGGTAGAGCCCGGGGACCTGCGACGCGTCGGCGTGGTCGTCGTAGCAGAGCAACTCCACCGGCCGTCCCAGTAGGCCACCACGGCTGTTGACGTCCTCGCACCAGATGTCGTGGGCGAGTCGTGCCGACGCGGTGTTACCGGCAACCGGACCGGTCAGCGACATGCAGTACCCGATGCGGATCGGGCCCGGTACCGCGGACATCTAGACACCGCCACGGGATTTGAGAAGTTGTGTCTCCCATGCGTATGCGATCCCACTGCCGCCGGCGTGCTCCAACACCACGTCGGTGAACGCGACCGCCGTCTCCTCACGCGCCCAGTCCCGCTGCCATTCGGACAACACCGCAAGCCAGGTGATGGGGACCGCGCCGGCAGCAACGACGCGCCGCACCGCCATGTCGTGGGATTCGGCCGATACGCCGCCGGAGGCGTCGGTGACGACGAAGACGTCATACCCCTCGGAGAGGGCCTGGATCGCCGGCATCGTCAGGCAGACCTCGGACCACAGCGCGGCGAGGATCAGCTGCTTACGGCCGGAGGCGTTGACGACGTCGACAACCTTTTCGTCCTCCCAGGTGTTGATGAGCGTCCGGTCGATCGGCTTCTGGTCGGGAAAGACATCCTGCAGCTGCTTGATCAGGTACCCGCCCCGCTCCTCGAGGACCGTGGTCAGAATCGTAGGCACCTCAAAGGCTTTCGCTCCCTTGGCCAGACCCACCACGTTGTTGACGATCTGTGAGGGCTCGTGGCTGTTCAGGTTGGCAAACTGGTACGGCTGGTGGTCGATCAGCACCACGATGCTGTCCTGTGGCCGCAGCAGTGCATCGAGTCCGGTCTTGGGCATGGCGATTCTCCTTGTGGTCAGATGACGAGCGAGGCGCCGGCGATCGGGCCGACATGGTCAGGGCCACCGGCAAGTACCGGTGTTGACGGGGCGCCGCCCTGCGGTCACCGAGCGGGTCGAGAGAGCTTCCACTACCGACGTCGGTGCGGCCAGCCAAACAGCAGATCGTCGATTTGTCAACCTTTTATCGATATTTATTGTTCTCTCGCGATTTTGTCGGTAATGTTCGCCACGTGTCGCGGCGAACGCTCGAAAAGGCTGGCATCGGCCGACGAGGCCGACGATGCGGGTAGAGCCGAGGATGTCCGGCGCCCCATGGGCTCTCGCCCAGTACCGCACCGCACGCCGCGTCGCGACCGGCATCCTGCACGAGGACCGCATTTTGAGCGCGCCGGCCGTTCTCGGCGAGCGCACCGTCATGGAACTGCTCCAGGACTGGGCCCGTTGGTCGCAGACCCTGCGCGACATCGATCTGGGAACCCTGGCACCCGTTGATGCCGATCTCATGCCGCCGCTGACGTATCCCGGTAAGGTGATCTGCGCAGGCGCGAACTACTACGATCACGCCGACGAGATGGGGGTCGCTCGACCGGACCCGGCGGCCGAACCGTTCTTCTTCCTCACGGCACCGACCACCACGATCATCGGCCCGAACGCAACCATCGCGATCCGCGACGACGCGCACTCGCAGGTCGATTGGGAGGCTGAGCTGGCCGTGGTGATCGGCACCCGCTGCAGCGACATCGACACCGCCGAAGCGTCGGACGTCGTCGCCGGTTACACGGTAGCCAACGACATCTCCGACCGCAGCGCCTTCCACCGGAACGACTCGGTCGCGGCCCCGTTCGATTGGGACTGGCTCAGGCACAAGAGCCAGGACGGATTCTGCCCACTCGGTCCGGGAATGGTCCCCGCCTGGCTCGTCCCCGATCCCCAGTCGCTCCGGATCCGACTCACCGTCAACGGCAGCGTCAAACAACGCTCCAGCACCGCGCAGATGGCGGTGCCGGTCAACGGCCTTGTCGCTGCGGCCAGCCGAGTCATGACCCTCGAACCCGGTGACGTCGTTCTCACCGGTACGCCAGCCGGTGTCGGTTCGCCGCGCGGGGAATTCCTGCGTCCCGAGGACATCGTCACAGTGGAAATCGAAGGCGTCGGACGCATCTCGAACAAAGTCGCGGCCAGGTGAAGCCACCGGCAGACACGGCAACCCCGGCATGGCCTACTCCCCCGACCCCGATACCCGCGACGATGCGTGCGGTCACCCTGCACCGGTTCGGCGGTCCCGAAGTGCTGCGCGTCGAAGAGATCCCCACTCCCCGGCCCGGTCCCGGTGAAGTTCTCATCCACATCGCCGCCGTGAGCGTCGGTCGACTGCTCGATGTCGTGGCGCGGTCCGGTCACCACCCGTACGCCAAGTACACATTCCCGCACGTGCTGGGCGCCGAGCACGCGGGAGTCATTGCCGCGGTGGGAGACACCGTGACCGGATTCGCCGTCGGCGACCGGGTTGCGACGTTCCCGCTGCTGACCGAACCCAGCTGCCCGTACGTCGCGGCGGGCTACCCGGAGTTGTCGCCCACGGCCCGGATCATCGGCACGCACCTACCCGGTGCCTACTGCGACTACATCGCCGTACCCGCCACCAACGTGTCGGTCGTACCCGCCGACATCACCCCGGCCGACGCAGTCGCGCTTGCGCTCGCCGGAGCGGTGGCAATGAACCAGTTCTTCCGGACCGGGCTCACACCGGGCCAGCGGGTGATCGTGCAAGGAGCCTCCTCGGCTTTGGGATCGACCACCGCCTTGCTGGCCCGACACCTCGGTGCACGCGTGATCGTCACGTCACGCCGAAAGGACAAGCGGGCCACGCTACAAGCATTCGGTTTCGACGCCGTGCTCGACGGAACCTCCTCGACTTTCGCCGACGATGCCCGCGCCGTCTTCGACGGCCACGGCGCCGACGTCGTGGTCGACAACCTCGGCGATCAGCGCCTGTGGTCCAACGGTATGCGCGCACTGGCCGTCGGCGGCACCGTGGTGTCATCGGGCGCGTTCGTCGGCAGCACCGTCACCGTGGACGTGCAACGGCTCTACACCCTGGGGCAACGGGTCATCGGCGTGCGCACCGGAAACATGGCCGCCGCCCAGCGCATGTGGAAGGAGGCGGCCACGGGTTTCCGCAGCGTCGTGGACCGCACTTTCGCCCTGACCGAGGCGTCCCGTGCGCACGAGTACGTCGAGTCCGGCGCCGGTGTCGGTCGGGTTGCCCTGCTCACCGGAACCATGTCGTGACCCCTCGCGTGACCCCTCCGTCCTCGAAAGGCACCCGAATGGGCGTTGCAACACCACCGCCGGGAAGGCCCACAGCCGAACCGGCAGCTGCGGTATCCAAGCTCGGCTACGTCACCTTCGACACACCGGATGTCGCGCGAATGGCGTGGTACTACAGCGAGGTCCTCGATTTCACGATCGTCGAACAGGGCGAGGAGTACGCCTATCTGACGACCGGTTCCGACCACCATTGCGTCGTCATCCGAAGGGCCGAGCAGTCCCGCTCGCGCTCCGCGGTCGGCTACGAGGTGTGGGGCTCGCTCACCGATGCCCACCGGCGTTTGCAGGACTCCGGCTACCAGGCCAAGCGCCGATCCGATTTCGCGCCGGGAACCCCCGACGTGCTCGTGATGAGCGAACCCTGCACCGATGCCGAGCTCCATCTGTTCGAGGGTCAGGCATCCAGCGGCGCCGACGGACGGGCGTTGCTGCGGCCGACCAAGCTCGGTCACGTCGCCGCGTTCACCACCGAACTCGAACAGCTTCAGGGCTTCTATCAGGATCTCCTGGGTTTCCGATGGTCGGACACCATCGGCGATTTCTTCGTGTTCCTGCGCTGCAACGCCGACCACCACGCAGCCAACTTCCTGCGCAGCACCGCCAGGACGGGGATGCATCACGTCGCCTACGAGATGCGGGATCCGAATCATCTGATCACCATGCTCGATCATCTGGCGAAGAACGATTTTCGACTGCACTGGGGCCCCGGCCGGCATGGCCCGGGCCACAACCTGTTCACCTATCACAGGGACCCTGACGGCAACACCGTCGAGCTGTTCACCCAGCTCGACGTCATTCACGACGAGTCCAAGGGATACTTCGAACCCCGGCCCTGGCACGAGCAGTGCCCGCAGTACCCGCGGACCTGGGAGGTCGACATCGCCACCATCAACATGTGGGGTCCGGTCGATGACGCGGAACTGCAACGTTGACCGACCGGAACGGGACGGTCTTCTTGCCGGCCCGCGTTGCGCGCAAGGAGTGGCATGCTGTCACCGATTCCTGACTATCTGACCGAGAAGCTCTCGGCTGTTGCACCGCAGACCTCCGGCGCGCCGGCGGACTACATTCCCGAACTGGCCGTCGCCGATCCCGAGCGCCTCGGTGCGGTCTTCGCCATGGTCGACGGCGCGGTCTACGGCGCCGGCGACATCGATGTCGAGTTCACGATCCAGTCGATCTCCAAGCCGTTCGCCTACGCGCTGGCCCTCGCCGATCGCGGCTTCGACGCGGTGCTTGCCAAGGTCGGTGTCGAACCGTCCGGCGAAGCGTTCAACGAGATCTCACTGGAGGGCGGTTCCGGGCGTCCACTCAACCCGATGATCAATGCCGGTGCCATCACCACGCATTCGCTTGTCGGGGCCCGGCCATTGCCGGCGACGGAGCGGTTGGAGCGGGTGGTCGACGGCCTTTCGGCGTTCGCCGGCCGGCGGTTGACGATCGACGAATCGGTGTGCGCATCGGAGATCGAGCACGCGCACCGCAACCTGGCGATCGCCCACATGCTGCGCAGCCACCACATTCTCACCGAGGACGCGGCCACCGTCGTCGACGGCTACACCCGGCAGTGCTCCCTGCTCGTCACCGCCCGCGATCTGGCCGTGATGGCCGCGACGTTGGCCAACCACGGAGTCAATCCGCTCTCCGGTGAGCGGGTGGTGCCCGAGCCGGTGGTTCGTCAGGTGTTGAGTGTCATGTTCACCTGCGGAATGTATGACGCAGCCGGCGACTGGGCGACTCAGGTCGGCATCCCGGCCAAGAGCGGTGTGGCCGGGGGCCTGATCGGCGCCCTTCCCGGCCAGATCGGGATCGCCACGTTCTCACCGCGACTGGACTCGCACGGAAACAGCGTGCGCGGAGTGGCGCTGTTCGAACGATTCTCTTCCGACATGGGTCTGCACGTGATGGAGGTTCCGGCCGCGGCGCGCGCGGTCGTGCGGTCCGATCAGGTCGTCGGCACGGGACCGAACGCGGTCCGGGTCCTCCGACTGCAAGGCGGGATCCGCTTCGCCGGCGCGGAAAGAGTTGTCCGCGAGGTCACAGCGGCCACACCGGCGGAAGCCAAAGTGGCGCTGGATATCACCATGGTGTACTCGATCGACGACGTCGCCCGTCGCATCCTGTTGGAGATCGTCCGCCGCCTCACCCTCGACGGTCACGAGGTGTACCTGATCGACCCGGAGTCCGTCCTGCCCGCCCCCGACCCGGGCGACGGCGGGCGAGTCACTGTCGTCGACAGCATCGATCAGATCGGCCGCGGCGGCAGTGCCCACTGACCGCAGCTGATCAGCAGACTCGTCCTCGCCTGACCCAGCCCATGCCGCAACCCGGGCGGGTCAGCCCCGAATCTCGTTGAGATAGTTGTAGATCGTGTAGCGGGTCACATCCAACCGTCCGGCCACGTGATCGACGGAATCTCGGATGAGGAAGAAGCCGGCCTCATCGAGCTCACGGACCACGGCTGCCTTCTGCTGCTTCTTCATCTCCGACGGTTGACAACCCACCTTGGCGATCGCGGTGTCGACGAGGAACCTCTGCAGACTGTCCACGTCGGGAGGGAAACTCTCGTCTCGGGGCCGGACCGTATCCGAAACCGTCTCGGGCAGTTCACTGTTGACGCACAGACAGCCGATGGCGGCGCCGGCGGCGTCGCGCAGGAACAACGTCGAGGACCGGATGGGCCGCCCGTCGGGGTTGTTGGTGCGATAGTTGATGAGATCCTGGGTGGTGCCCCGGCGGATCAGGCCCAGCAGAAGATCGGTCATCGGTCCGCCGACGGCACGGTGGGTCAGATCCCCGGCAATGGCGACGATCGAGTCGGGAAGACGGGAGAGATCATGCAGAAGCACCTCGTTACCCGGGCCCAGCATCGTGGCCAAACCGTGCACCGCGGGAATCAAGGAGGTCAGCACGTCATGTGTGGCGGCACCCACGGGAGCCGGAGTCAGCACCGGCGCCGACCGCTGCTGGGGGGTCAACGATCCCAGTGCCGCCCTGAGCTGTTCGAGCACGTCCAGCGTAGTCGAGGCGTGCGGCGAAAGCCGAATGTGGTCGGGCCGCACGGTGGCCGCGATGCCGGCGGCGTTCAGTGCCGCACCGACCTGCTCGGCCGGACAGTCCGGTAGCGCGAAGGCAAGGATCCCGGCTCGCCGCTGGCGCTCGGAGACGATGTCGGCCCCGCAGGCGACCAGGACCTCTTCCAACGCCCCGACGCGCTCGGCGATGTGCGCGGCGATCTCGCCGACCCCGGCCTCTTCGACCAGTTCCAGGGCAGCGGCGAATGCCCCGGATGTCACCGGGCTCAGATTGGAGATCGACCAGGCCGCGGCGGTGCGTTCGGGTGGATGGATGGTGTTGTCGAACAGCCCGGGGTCGCGGGCCCCGGTCCACCCCGACAGCACCGGATCCATCCGTTCCAAGGCGCGGTCCGACAGCATCGCGAATCCCGTGCCCCAGCCGGCCCGCAACCATTTCTGTCCGCCGACAACCAGAATGTCGGCAACCTCCCAGGGCTCGTCGATCACCCCGAATCCCTGGATGCCGTCGACGACGAGGAGGCGGTCACCCACCACGTCGCGGAGCGCCGCCAGGTCCGCGCGGTAGCCGGTGCGGAAGTCGACCGCGCTCACCGACACGATGGTGACGTCGTCGGTCAATGCTGCGGCCAGCCGCTCGGCGGTGACGTGACCCTCCGGAAGGTAGCGTGCGGTCAACCGCCCCGCCTGCTCGGCGCGCGCCCATGGATAGGTATTCGCCGGAAACTCGGCGGCGGAGACCAACGCGGTTCCGCCCGGGGCGTTGAACGCCGCCTGCATCAGTCCGAGACTGGTGTGCGGCGCCAGCACGATGTGGTCGATGTCGCTGCGGCACAGTCGAGCTGCGGCAGCTTTGACCCTGGTCTCTTCCCGCATCAACTCGTCGACGGTGGCCGCACCGGCGTGGGTGGCTTTTTCCAGTAGCCGGGCGGTGGTGTCGAGCACCGCGTGCGAGGGTGGGCCGAAGCGGGCGAAGTCCAGATAACCCTCGGACTCGGAGAACTGCAGCCGGTAACGCGGCGAGATCGGCTTCACGCAAGTACCCGAGCCAGGAACTGTCGCGTGCGATCATGTTCGGGCGTCTTCAGAATGCGTTCCGGTGCACCGGTTTCCACCACCGAACCGTCGGCCATGAAGACGATCTCGTCGGCGGCTTCGGCGGCGAACCCGATCTCGTGTGTCACGACCACCATCGTCATCCCGTCGTCGACCAGCGTGTTCATCACCGCCAGCACCTCCCCGACGAGCTCGGGATCCAGCGCGGAAGTGGGCTCGTCGAACAGCATCAGTTTGGGTTTCATCGCCAGCGAGCGCGCGATCGCCACGCGTTGTTGCTGGCCTCCCGACAGTTGGGCCGGATAGGCGTCGCCGCGATCGCCCAGGCCGACCCGGTCGAGCAGCGCGAGACCCTCTTCACGGGCGACGTTCGGTGCGACACCGAGCACCCGGACCGGACCTTCGGTGACGTTCTCCAACGCGGTGCGATGGCCGAACAGATTGAACCGCTGGAACACCATCCCGATGTCGCGGCGTTGTTTGGCGACATCACGTTCGCGAAGCTCGTAGAGTCTGCCGTTGCGCAGCTCGAAACCGATCGGTCTGCCGTCGACCCAGACCTCACCGGCATCGATCGTTTCGAGATGATTGAGGCAACGCAGAAAAGTGCTCTTACCGGCTCCCGACGGACCGAGCAGGCACACCACCTGACCGCGTCGTACCTCGAGATCGACGCCCTTGAGAACTTCGTGGTGACCGTAGCTTTTTCGTACCCCGACGGCCTTCAACAGCGGATCAGACACGGGAGCTCCTCATCAGGGGGATGGCGCGTAACGCTCTCCCGGCCTGAACTGCCACGCTGCGCTCGCTCCCGGCGAATCTCTGCTCCAGATAGTGCTGGCCGACACTGGCGATCGTCACCACCACCATGTACCAGACCGCGGCGGCGAACAGTGTCTCCATCACCAGCAGGTTGTGCGACGAGATGTTGTTCGCCGCGTGCAGCAGTTCGGTCACGCCGATCACCGACGCGATCGATGTGCCCTTGAGCATGTCGACGAAGTCGTTGCCGGTTGGCGGGATGATCACCCGCATCGCCTGGGGCAGAACGACCCGACGCAGGGTGATGGCCGGACCCATACCGATCGACTTGGCAGCCTCGACCTGCCCGGTGTCCACACTGTTCAGCCCGGCGCGCACGATCTCGGCCATGTACGCGCTCTCGTTGAGCGCCAGCCCGAGCAGCGCGGCGGTGAAAGCGCTGACCAGGACATTGGTGGGTTCGTCGACCAGGTAACCGCCGAACGGCAGCGGAATCGAGACGGTCGGGATCACCAGCGCAAGGTTGTACCAGATCAATATCTGCAACAGCACCGGTAGGCCGCGGAAAAGCCAGATGTAGGCGGTGGCGAACCATCGGGAGACCGGGTTCGCACTGCGCCGCATCAGAGCGATGACCACACCGATCACGATGGCGATCGCGTGCGCGATCACCGCCAGCAGCACCGTGTTCACCAGACCGACGAGCATCACGCGGTAGACGACGAAGTCCGGCACCGACGCCCACTGAATCTGTGCGCGCATGAGAGTGATGCCGACCACCACGAGCACAGCGGCGATGACGCCTGCACTGACCCATCTACCCCAATGTCGGAGACGGACGATGGGCAGCGGATCGATGCCCGGCCCCATCATGGGCCTAACCCCCATTGACAGCCGTCTCCGTCAGTGCTCCCTGTTCGACGCCCCAGCTTTCCAGGATCTGGGTGTAGGTACCGTCCGCCATCAGTGCGCTCAGCGCTTCGTTGACCGAATCACGAAGCGCGGTGTTGGTTTTGGCGAACCCGATACCGTACGGTCCGCCCTCGATCGGGGGCCCGGGAACAACTTCGAACGCGTTGCCGTCATTGGCGGTTCGGGAGATGTAGACCGCGCTGGGCAGATCGTTGAGGATCGCAGCGACGCGGCCGGTGCGGAGCTGATTCTGGTTCTGGGTGTCGCTGTCGGTGGCGGTGATGTTGATCGCCGGCTGGCCCTCCTGCACACATTTCTCGCTCTGCGCGGTGGCGAACCTCTGATGGCTGGTTCCCTGGACCAGCGCAACGTTCTTTCCGCACAGCGCTTCTGGACCGGTGATCCCTTCGGGGTTGCCCTTCTGCACCATGATCGTGATGCCGGAAGAGAAGTAGTCGACGAAGTCGATCTGCTGCTGCCGCTCCTTGGTGTCGTTCATCGCGGCCATCGTCATGTCGATGCGACCCGACTGCAGGCTGGTGATCAGCGATCCGAACGCCATGTCCTGATAGGCCATCTCGACTCCGAGTTTGGACCCGATGGCTTTGGCCAGATCCACTTCGTATCCGATCGGCGTGGTGCCGTCCCCGGCATAGAAGTTGTTCGGTGCGGACTGGATGTTGGAACCGAGGTTCACCGTTTTTGACTCCGCGATGGCCGACGGGAGACCCGCCGACAACGCCGGATCCGGTTCGATCTCGGCGATGAGTGCGGCGTTGTCCGGGATCGCGGACCGGCCGCCCGCAGCATCGGGTTCGCTGCCGCCGGGCGTAGGCGTACCCCCTCCGCACGCGGTGAGTCCGATGAGCAGAACCCCTGTGCACAGCGCACTGATCCGATGGCGGTGTGACGAACGTGATCGCATATGTCCTCCCGGTGTGATGTCCGCAAAGCTACAACAAAATGTTGAAGTCGTCTCAACAAATCGTTGAATGAGTTGGGGTGGGTCCACCCGGTCGGCGACGTTCTCATGAGCCGCGGGCGTGACTGTTCTGCCAGCTCGGGGTCGAATTTCTGCCAAACGACATGGTTTGTGCGGGGCGGCTGGTTCTACCAGTCAGACCACCCGGAGAAATACCACTGACAAGGACACCACCATGAAGAATCTCACCGTTGCCACCGCTGCTGCTGCCGGACTGTCGGCTGTCGCTCTCGGGTTGGCCGCTCCGGCGTTGGCAGCGCCGACCGCCGGGGGCGCCGATGCCACCATCGCCGAGCTGGAGGCCCAGGGCCACCGCGTGGTGGTCAACCGGCTCTCCGACACCCCGCTGAGCGAGGCGTCCGTGGTCGGGGTCAACAAGGGCGGCGATATCCGCTCCACCATCCGCGATTTCCGCTACGACCGGACGTATCAGAACACCAAGACCGGCGCCAGCGTCTACTACGTCGACGTCCGCTGAGCGGACAAGACAGCTTCGGTCCGCTGCGCAGGCGTTCGTTGTCCGGAGACATGGCACCTCAGTAGTCGCCGGGCGGACGGCGTGAAGTTAGGTAGTCGACCACGCTGTCCGCCCAGGGCCTCGCAGCGAAAACTCGTCACCACCGGTATCACACCGAGCGTGAGGAGAGCGACTATGACCGTGGACGCCACCGCCACGACCGTTTTCGGCGCGGATCTGCCGACCATCGCCTACGAGCACGCCGAGGGACCCGCGGCAGCACATCGCCTCATCGGTGCTGCGCGCGAGCGGGCACCCATTGCTCTTGGGCCACACGGTCCCGAGGCACTGACCTACGACGCTGTCCGCACGGTGCTGCGCGACGACAGGTTCGAGATTCCCAAGGGTGTTGCTCTCACCGCGCAGGGAGTGACCTCGGGTGAGCTGTGGGACATCGTCGTCACGGGGCTACTGAGCCTCAGCGGTGAGGAACATCATCGCCAACGACGGCTGGTGGCCAGAGCATTCACCCCGCGGGCGGCCGGTCGTCTCCGCAACACCTGCGCCGACGTCATCGCCGAGCTCGTCTATCGAGTCGCCGCCGACCGCCGATGCGACGCGGTCTCTGCCCTCACCAGGCCGTACCCGGTGCCGGTCATCTGCGCGTTGCTCGGCACCCGGCGCGAAGATTGGGATCTGTTGTCGGCGTGGGCTGATGACATCTTCAAGGTTTTCGACTGGAACGTCGTCGAGGATGGCCCCGTCATCGTTCGCGCCTGGCGGGCACTGGAGGCCTACCTCGAGGACATGGTGGCCAGTCGACGAGAGTCGCTCACCAAGGATCTGCTGTCCGACATGATGCGGGCCGAGGTCGAGGGAGACCGGTTGACGCATGAGGAGCTGCTCACGCTGGCCGCGACCCTACTCATGGCGGGTACCGACACCACACGCAATCAGCTCGCCGCAGCGGTCGAGGTCTTCTGCGATCACCCCGAGCAATGGCGGCTACTCGCAGCGCGCCCTGAGCTGGTACCCGCGGCGGTCGAAGAGGTCATGCGGTACTCCCCCGTCATCTTCACCACCTTGCGCGTCGCGGTCGAGGACGTCGAACTCGCCGGGTACCTGGTGCCGGCCGGCACCCTGGTGATCGCGAACACCGCTTCGGCCAACCGCGATCCGGCCGTCTTCGCCGAACCCGACCGCTTCGACATCACCCGGCAGGGCGCGCCCGCGATGCTGACCTTCGGTGGAGGTGTCCACTACTGTCTCGGTTCACACCTGGCACGGATCGAGCTCGCCGAGGCGCTGACCATGATGGCGCGACGGATGCCACGGATGCGGCGTGACGGTCCGGCGACGTGGAAGCCGATCACCGGCATCAGCGGGCCCGCATCACTTCCGATCGCATTCGACAACGGCTACTGACCGCTCACGGCTCCGGCTGACCGGTCAGCCGCGACAACGTCTGCCAATTGCGTTCGGCGGCCGCGGCGGCCTCCTCCGCCTGTCCCTTGCGGCACAAGGCGATGATCTGTTTGTGCTGGCCGATGGACTCCCGGCCGGACAACGAGGAAAACCGCAGATACTCGCACCGTCTCAGCACCGGCGTAACCTGCTCAAGGACCTGGGCGATCACCGTGTTACCACTTGCCTGCACGGCAACCTGGTGGAAATCGTCATCGCTGCTGATCGCCGCGTCGGCATCCCCGGACGAGACGGCCTCGGCGAACTCTTTGTTCGCCCGCGTCATCGCGTCGAATTCCTTGCGGCCCATCAGCGGCACCGCCGTTCGCACCGCCAGTGCGTGCATCGCCGCGGCCACGTCCTGGGCGTTGCGCACCGACTGCGGTTCGATCTCGGACACCACGGTCGAACGGCCGGGGATGGTGTGCACCAATCCCGCTGCCTCCAAGCGGGCCAGCGCTTCGCGGATCGGAGTTCGGCTGATGCCCAACCACTCTTCGAGGTCGGGGTCACGCAGCTTCTCGCCCGGAGCCAGGGTTCCGTTGATGATCGCATCGCGAATGGACAGGTAAGCCTGGTCGCGCAACAACGATCGGCGGTGCTTTCCCCGCTCCACCGGAACTGGCATGCAACGTATCGTATATCAGCGGTCAGCCTCGGCGAATCAGGTCGGATGCCTTCTCCCCGATCATGATCGTCGCCGCGTTGGTGTTGACCGTCACCACCCTGGGCATGATCGATGCGTCCGCGACACGCACACCTGTGAGACCGTGCACCCGCAGTTCGGTGTCCACCACCGCGTCGGGGCCGACGCCCATCATGCAGCTCCCCACCGGGTGGTAGTAGGTGCTGGTCGCCTGAGTAACAAAGCTGCGCAGAGCTTTTCGGTCTTGCACAGCCGCTCCGGGCATCACCTCGCGGCCACGCCAGGCAGTGAACGGCTCGGTGGCAGCGATCGCTCGTGCCACGTCGATGCCGTCGAGCAACCTGCGCACGTCGGATTCCGCCCCCAGGTAGTTCGGGTCGATGAGCGGCGCAAGCGTCGGATCCGGTCCCGGCACACGGATCGAACCGCGCGCTTCGGGCACGGTGGCGATCGCCATCGTGAAACTGTTCGCAGGCGCGTAGAGATGCGGCGGGTGAAAAGGCACATGGATAAACATGATTTGCATGTCCGGCCCCGCAGCCGATCCGTCACTGCGCCATACCATCGAGGTTTCGGCGTGGTTGGCCCGCCCGGGCGGTATGGGTTGCCTCGCCTCGTAGACCACACCACACAACGGGTGGTCGTGCAGGTTGCGACCCACCCCTGGCAGGTTGTGGACCACCTCGATACCGACCGCTTCGAGGTCGTGGGCGGGCCCCACCCCGGAGAGTAGTAGCAGTCGTGGGGAGTCCACCGCTCCCGCGCTGATGACCACCTCGGCGTCGGCATGCGCGATCGCCCGCCCACCCTGGCTCACGAACTCGACTCCTCGGCAACGATTTCCGTCGATAACCAGCCGGGTGGCCCGCGCACCGGTTTGGACGGTCAGATTGGACCTCCGGCCGCGTACCGGATGCAGGTAGGCGCTGGCAGCGCTCTGACGGACACCACCGTGGATCGACAGATCGTGCCAACCCGCGCCCTCGGCGCACCACCCGTTGAAATCGTCGGTCAACGGATGACCGGCAGCAACAGCACCGCGCAGGAACACCTCGGAGAGCGGATTGGCCTCCGCCGGATCGACGGGGCGCGGACGCATGGGGCCGTCGGCACCGCGTACAGAGGTGTCGGCACCCGCGACCGTCTCCATCCGCATGAAATACGGAAGCACCGACCGGTAATCCCAACCGGGACAGTCCCAGCCATCGAAGTCGGCAGGATGCCCACGCAGGTGGACCATGGCGTTGATGCTGCTGCTCCCACCGAGCGTGTGGCCTCGCGGCCAGTTGTGCCGAAGCCCGGCCGTCCCCGCCTGTGGGACGGTGTCATAGGAATAGTCGACATCGGATCCCCACAGTGCCGGCCACGCCGGCGGGCTCGCGATCTCGGGTCTGGTGTCCTCAGAACCAGACTCCAGCAACAGAACCCGCACGTCGGGATCTTCGGATAGCCGGGTGGCGATGACGCAGCCCGCCGACCCGGCTCCGACCACGATGTAGTCGTAGGCAGCCGGCTCGCAAGTGCGAGCCCTATCGGTATTCATGCACGTGCTCACCTTCTGCTTGTCGGACCGCGTCGCGGGCCGCGAGTCTCCAACTCAGAGATAGATCGATGTGTTCGGGTGGCCGGTCGTCGGCCTGGGCGGGAGTTGACCTCCGATTCGTCACCCGGCGCCGGCCGCCGCGGCTTGTCCGATCAAGGTGGCAACCGCCGCGGGCTGCGAGACCGTGACCGCGTGCGACGCCTCGACCTCGACGGTGTGGGCGTTGGCGCGTTCCCCCATGAATCGCTGCGATGCGGCCGGAACGGCCAGATCCTGCGTGGCGACCAGGTTCCAGGAGGGGATGACCTTCCATGCGGCCCTGGTGGCCGGGTCTTCGAGCGCGGCCGCGGCGATCGGCCGCTGGGTGGCACCCATCAGTGCCACGACATCGGCCGAGACGTCGGCGGCGAACACCTTCTGGAATTGGCCCTGCTCGATATACAGGTCCTCGCCCTGGCGTCCGTCGGGAAGCGGGTAGGGCACCGCGTTCAGCGCTGTGCCCAGTTCGGCGCCGGGGAACTTCCCGGCCAGCTGCGAGGTGCTCTCTCCCGGTTCGAGGATGAAGCTGGCGACGTACACCAGGGCTTTCACGTCCGCCCGGCCATCGGCCGCCTCACTGATGACGGTGCCTCCGTAGGAGTGCCCGGCCAGCACCACCGGACCGCCCACACTGTCCAGGACGCTTCGGACGTAGTCGGCGTCGGAGGCCAGACCGCGCAATGGGTTGGCCACCGCCACAACGTGATACCCCTCTTCTTGGAGGATCTGAACCACTCCGTTCCAGCTCGACGAGTCGGCGAACGCGCCGTGCACCAACACCACCGTGGGTTTGGGCGTCGAGTCGGGTTGTTGGGCCGCCGCGCCGCCACAACCGGCTGCGAGCGCGGTCACCGCGGCACCGACGATCATCGTCGTGACGGCTTGTCTGATTCTCATGTTGCCCTCCGGGGGTCGATCCGACTTCTTGTAATATATTGCATTTTGCATTTTGAGTAAAGCGGTTCTGCCGAATGCCCACCCCGGCACCGACTGTTCAGCTGTTGTTCAGGAAATCGGCACCGCGAGAGGGTGATCGGTTGTCATCGAAATCTTGAGGGAGGCGTGCGGTTCGGCCCGCACTGCGTTGCACCATCGCCCAGCGCGAGCCGCGCAGGGTGGCCGCTGTTGCGGCGCGGTGTGGTGTGATCGACATACCCTCACCGTGGTGTCTCCCCCAGGGGGAGAGTCAAATGCCCCGCGCGGACGCGCCCCCGCAGCCGCGGGATAATGACCGGGTGAGTTCCAAGGTGCTGTTCCTGGTCAATGAGCACATGGCGACCGAAGCCCTGCTCGGCGATGCATTCGCCGAGCAGGGCTTCGACGTGGACACGTTCGAGGTCGTCCCCGCCGAGCGCTCCGACAACCCCGCCGGCGAGGTGACATTCCCCGAGCCGGACCCCTACGACGTCATCGTCCCCCTGGGCGCATCGTGGCCGGTGTATGACGACGCGCTGCGCAGGACCTGGGTGGGTGCCGAGATGCAACTGCTCCGCGACGCCGCCGACGCCGGAATCGCACTGCTGGGAGTATGTTTCGGCGGTCAGATCCTGGCCCAGACGTTCGGTGGCACGGTATCGCGGTCACCGCGGCCCGAGATCGGCTGGTACGACGTGCTCAGCGAGCGACCCGAGGTGGTGCCGGGTGGACCGTGGTTCCAGTGGCATTTCGATCGGTGGACGTTGCCACCGGGGGCCACCGAGATTGCGAGGACACCCAATGCGTCGCAGGCCTTCGTATTGGACCGTACCCTGGCCCTGCAGTTCCACCCGGAGGTGGACACCGACCTGCTGAAACGGTGGCTGGCCGCCGACCGCGACGGCGACATCGTCGCGGCTGGACTGGATCACGACGAACTACTCACGCGCACAACAGAACTGGCAGAGGAAACGGCGGGGCGCATCCGGGCTCTGGTGCGTGGCTTCCTGACCCACGTGGCTGGTCACTCCCGACCGAGCTGATGGGCCAGCGCGTCGCGGATGTGCGGGTGACGGAACGGATGCGCGGCGGCCAACAGCTTCGAAGGCACCACGCGCTGGCTGGCCTCGGCCAGCTCCCTGGCACCCTGCTGCCCCAACAGCACCCGGGGTCCCAGCCCCGGAACCGGAAGAAGTGCCGGCCGGTGCAGCAGCCCGGCCAGCTCCCTGGTGTAGTCGGTATTGCGCACCGGGTCCGGCCCGACCGCGTTCACCGGTCCGCTGAACCGGTCGTCGTAAAGCACCCGGTGATAGACGTCGATGAGGTCGTCGAGATCGATCCAGGACAACCATTGCCTGCCGCTGCCGAGGCGGCCGCCCAGGCCGGCCGCGAACAGCGGGCGCAGCAGGCGAAGGGTGCCGCCCGCCGCGGACTGCACGATGCCGGTTCGCACCATGACCACCCGCAGTCCCGCATCGGCGGCCGGCGCGGTCGCCGCCTCCCAATCCGTCACGACGTCGGCCAGGAAACCGTCACCCCGACTGCTGTCCTCGGTCAATTGGGTGTCACCGCGGTCGAAACCGTAGTACCCGATCGCCGACGCGCTGACGAAGATCCGGGGTCCGTCGGGGGCTGACGCCGCCACCGCAGCCAGGTGACGTGTGGGCTCGATGCGGCTGTCACGGATGGCGGCGCGATGCGCATCGGTGAAGCGGCCCGCGATCGAGGCGCCGGCCAGGTGCACCACCGCGTCCACCCCCGTGAGCAGGTCAGGCGCCGGATCACGGGGATCCCACCGCCGTTCGTCCCCGCCGTGCGCCGGGCCGCGGACCAACCGGATCACCCGGTGGCCCCCGGTGGTCAAGAATGCACTCAGCGCCGAGCCGACCAGCCCGGTGGCGCCGGTGATCGCGATGACCAGCGGTTCTACCCCGGCGACCGACGCCCGGCGATGCGCGGCCAAATCGTCGGAGAGTTGGCGGTGGCGATAGGCGAAGGTGGCGCGCAGGGCGGCCGCCGGCACCACCGCGTCGACGCTGTCGTGCACCCTGGTCGCTGCGCCGGCGTCGCTGAATGTGTGGGTGTGGCGCCACCGGCCGATCACCCGGGGCGGCCAGGATGCCAGTCCGTGCGAGGAGAGCTCGTCGGCGAACCGAGAGCCCGGCACATACGCCGCCGGGTCGTGACGCGCCACCCAGCGCAATCCACCGGGGAGCCCCAGAACCGCAACCCCGTCGGCCAGCGAGGCAGATTCGGACACCACCGACATCGGCTGCCAGGGCGGGACCAGCCTGCGCATCGCTCCGGGGCGGGTGTGCCACTGCCAGACCTCCTCACGCGGGTGGTCGACGACGCATTCGTACTCGATGCCCATGGCGGTCCGGCCCTCTCGTCGCGCAGCATTTGCAGTCATTCGGTGCACTGACAGAATTGGATTGCCCCACCGTAGACACGGGTACTCCCGGCTCACGGTGTCATGACTGAGACGAGCAGAACTTTCCAAGACCGCCACGAGGCCGGTCAGGTGCTGGCCGACGATCTGATGGCCTATCGCGGACGGCAGCATCTGCTGGTTCTCGGGCTGGCGCGCGGCGGGGTGCCGATCGGGTGGGAGGTCGCACACGCTCTGCATGCCCCGCTCGACGTATGCCTGGTACGCAAACTCGGTGCGCCCGGCCGCTCGGAGCTGGCCATGGGTGCGCTTGCCTCCGGTGGCGGGATGGTGTTCAACACAACGTTGCTGCGCGCGCTCGGCGTCACCGATGACCAGGTGGACGAGGCAATCGCCAGAGAAACCACCGAGCTGCACCGGCGCGAGGACGCCTACCGTGGCGACCGTGGTCCGCTGTCGGTGACGGGACAGACCGTGATACTCGTCGACGACGGGATCGCGACCGGGGCCAGTATGCTCGCCGCCGCCCGGTCCGTGCGGCAGGCCGGCGCCGCGCAGGTCATCGTCGGCGTTCCGGTCGGCCCTGCCGCGGTGTGCCGCGAACTGGCCCGCGCGGCCGATGACGTGGTGTGCTCTACAGCACCGGCGGACTTCCATGCGGTAGGGCAGGTGTACGTGGATTTTCACCAGGTCGGCGACGACGAGGTCCGGAGGCTGCTCGCCACCCCCACCCAGGGGTCAGCTCCGCCCCGGTGACTACGGCAGATCAGTTCTTGGAGGTGTCTCCGTCGGCGGATGTGGGCTCGGCCGAGTCCTCATCAGCCAGCTTGAGGTCGGCGGCGTCGTCAGCAGCGGGTTCCTGGTCCACCGGGTCCACCGGTTGCGCCCCGGCCGGGACCGACTCCGCGGTCACGCGGTCGTCGGCGCGTTCGGCCCCGTACTCATCGGCACCGTACTCATCAGCACCGTACTCATCGGCGCCGTAGTCCCCGGCGGTGTCGGCCTCGGCGGTGTAGTCCCCGGCGATGGGCGCTTCGTCCGGGTAATCCTCCACGTACTCCGATTCATCGGACTCCGCTGTCACCGGTGCGGATTGCTTGGATCGGTCGCGCAACGCGTCGACGATCAACAGCACCACACCGACGACACTGGCCGCGATACAGACCCACGCGATCAGCTCGTTGCTGGTGACGACGGCCATCACCAGCGCCGCCAATCCGATGACGGCGAGCACCAGCGCGACGATCAGCATGGGCCGAGCCTAGGTGGAAGGGCCACGTGACTAGTTGTTGCCCCGGTTGAACTGGTTGAAGCTGCCGTCGCTGTTGGCGCCGGAATCGACCGGTGCGGCAGAACCGCGCTGGCCGAGCTCCTCCAGCTGGGATTCCAGGTAGGTCTTGAGGCGGGTCCGGTACTCCCGCTCGAAGGTGCGCAGCTGTTCGAGCCGACCTTCCAGCACCGTGCGCTGCTGGTTGATGGTGCCCATGATCTCGGAGTGCTTACGCTCGGCATCGGCCTGCAGAGCGTCGGCTTTCTCCTGTGCCTGGCGCAGCTGGGTCTCGGAGCGGTTCTGAGCGTCGGCGAGCATGGCGTCGGCGCGCTGGCGCGCCTCGGTCACGGTGGTCTCGGCGGTCTGGCGTGCCTCGGTGACCATCGCGTCGGCCTGGGCGCGGGCGTCGGCGAGCATCTTCTCCGACTCGGCCTTGGCGCTGTTGGTCAGGCGGTCGGCGGTGTCCTGTGCCAGGCTGAGGACCTTCGCCGCGCGCAGATGCTGATCCTCGGTGGCCGGCGCTGCGGGCTGCGCGGGCGGAGCTTCGTACACCGGCGCCGGTGCGGGTTCGGGCTCGGGCTCGTAGACTGGCAGCGTCTGGGTCGGCTGCCCGCCCCCTTCGCCGGCGCGGGCCGACGCCAGCTCGTGATCCAGCTCGGCGACCCGCTGACGCAGGTCGCTGTTCTCCTCGATGAGGCGGGACAGCTCGTTCTCGACGAGATCGAGGAACGCATCGACCTCGTCCTCGTTGTAGCCGCGCTTACCGATGGGTGGCTTGCTGAATGCCACGTTGTGCACGTCGGCAGGAGTGAGCGGCATTGTCTGCCCCCTTGAAGTCTGGACCGTCAACTGATCTCGGAGTGTAGAGCCTTGCTGGAACGTAACTGGCGTCCATCCTGTCACACCAGACCCGGCGGTTGCAGGCGAGGTCGATAATTAATACCGAAATTCACCATTGCGGTCGCGCCTGAGAATCACCCGTCTCGCCGATCGGCCCTGGTCCGGCGGTCGCGTCAGGCGGCCGCGCCGAAGGCCAGCTGCATTCCGATGAACGCGATCAGCAGCAGCACCATGATCGACAGATCGAGACGCACCGCACCTATCGTGAGCTGCGGAATGATCCGGCGTAGCAGCTTCACCGGCGGATCGGTGACCGTCATGATGATCTCCAGGATCACCACGGTGGCTCCGCGTGGATGCCAGTCCCGGCTGAACGAACGGATGAACTCGACCACCACCCGGGCGATGAGCAGCAGCCAGAAAACGAACAGCGCAAAACCCAGGATCTCGAAGAACAGCGCCAACTAAGCCGACCTCACTCAGGCAGATGTGTGACTTTGACTACAGGCTTGAAAAGCCTGAAGTCGCTTCGAGCCGACCACGCCCGCGCGACCACGCCAGCCTACCCGCGGCGTCACAGGCCGCCACTGGTAGGCGGCGTTCTACTGGTAGGCGGCGTTCTACTGGTAGGCGGCGTTCTACTGGTAGGCGGCGTTCTACTGGTAGGCGGCGTTCTACTGGTAGGCGGCGTTTTACTGGTAGGCGGCGTTTTACTGGTAGGCGTAGAAGCCGGCTTCGGCGATGCGCCGACGCTGCTCGGCGGTCACATCCACGTCAGCCGGTGAGAGCAGGAAGACCTTGGTGGCGACTTTGTCGAACGAGCCCCGCAGCGCGAAGGCCAGCCCCGCGGCGAAGTCGACCAGACGCTTGGCATCGGCGTTGTCCATCGAGACGAGATCCATGATCACCGGGGTGCCGTCGCGGAAGCGCTCCCCGATGGTCCGCGCCTCGCTGTAGTCCTTGGGCCGCAGCGTGGTGATCTTCGCCAGCGGGCTGCCGGCCTCGAACAGTTCGGCCATGCCCCGTGGGTCCATTGCCAAGGCGCCGCGAGTCGAACCACGCATTGCACCGAAACGTGGTGGGGTGCGGTCGAATTCGCGCGGAGGGCGCATCCTCGCCTCGAAGCGGGCGTCGTCGAAACCGCCCCGGTAGGCCGGCGGTTCGTCGTAGTCTCGACGGCGTTCATCCCCCAGACTGTCGTAGCCGCGCGGGTAGCCCTCATCCTCGAAGCGGTCCTCGCGGGGACGCCGGTAACCCCGGGCCGGAACGCGGTCGTCGTCCTCGTAGTAGTCGTCGTCGTAGTCGTCCATCGGCGCCATACCGAAGTAGGCCTTGACTTTGTGCAGTGTGCTCATTGTGAGGACCCTTCTGGCGGTGAAGACTCAGCTGATTCCGGCGAATCTGGTGTCTGTGATGAAGGTGTGACTGGTGTGACTACTTCCGGTGACGTTAGCGGTCGCGATCCCAGAAGCGCGGTACCGACACGCACACAAGTGGATCCGTGTCGCACCGCCATCTCGAGGTCGCCTGACATCCCCGCCGAGATCCCCAGGCGTTGCTCGTATCGGCGTTGTACCCGGTCACGCTCCTGCTCTAGCCGCCGGAATGCTTCGCCCGCATCGGCGCCCAGCGGCGGAATCGCCATCAGCCCCACGAGTGTCAGACCACGGGCACCGTCGATGGTTGCGCACAGATCGTCGATGCGCTCCGGCGCCGCGACATCCACACCACCCCTGGCCTCGTCGCCGTCGAGGCTCACCTGTAGATAGATGCGCAGCGGATCGGTGCGGACCCCGTCGTCGAGCGCCTCGGCGCAGGCTCGGTCCAGCGCTGCGACGACCTTCGGGTTGTCCACCGAGTGAGCCGCGTAGGCCCACCGAGACACCGATCGCGCCTTGTTGCGCTGGATGCGTCCGACCATGTGCCACCGGATCGGCGCGTCGCCGACGGCCCGGGCGACCTCCTCGACTTTCGCGGCCGCTTCTTGATCGCGTGATTCGCCGAAGGCCCGACAGCCCAGCCGGTGCAGGCTCACCACGTCAGTCGCGGGAAAGAACTTCGTGACCGGGAGCAGTTCGATGTCGGCAGGATCACGACCGGCGCCCTCGGCGGCGCGCGCGACCCGGGCCCGCAAGGCGGCCAGCGCCCGGCTCAATTCGGCGTCCCGTTCGGCGGTCACTGTCGGGGCTCCAACCAGATCAGGGACGCCAACCTTCCGGTGGGGGCGTCGCGCCGATGACTGAACAGAGTGGGATCGTCGAACGTGCACCGCGGATCCACGTCGATGGCTTGCACCCCCAGCGAGCGCAACTGCGCCGCGATACCGGCACGCAGATCGAGGCCGGCCGTGCCGCGACCGGTGGTGGTGCGACTGCCTGGCAACGCTTGTTCGACCTCGGCGGCCATCTCCTCGGGCACCTCATAGTTGCGGCCGCTGACCGCGGGCCCGAGCAGCACGGACACGTCTTCGACAGCGGCTCCGGCGGCGGTCATGGTCTCCAGTGCGCGCGCGACGATGCCGGCGGCGGCGCCGACCCGGCCCGCGTGAACCGCCGCGACGACCCCCTCCCGAGCATCGGCCATGAGCACTGGCACACAGTCGGCGGTCACCACCGCGAGAGCGAGGCCGGGTGTGGTGGTGACCAGCCCGTCGGTGGCCTCCACGGTCGTATCGCCGCGCTCGACGACAGCGACGTTCGCACTGTGCACCTGGTTCATCCAGACGATGCCGCCATCGAGGCCGATCGCGGTGGCCAGGCGCCTCCGGTTGGCCACGACCGCATGCGGATCGTCACCCACGTGATCACCGAGGTTGAAGGTCGCGAACGGTGGTTTGGAGACACCCCCGGCGCGGGTGGTGCTCACCCGCCTGACCCTGAAGGCCACGACCGCGGGCGGACTAGTGGCGCATGAACGGAGGCACATCGACGTCATCGTCGGAGATGCCCCCGTCGTCGCCGCCGCCGATGCGTACCGTGGCGCCGTTGGTGTGCCCGGCCGGAACGCTGGCGGGATCGGCCGGCTCGAACATCGACGAGCCGACTCGACCCGCTTTACCAGGCGCGATCTGCTGCGCCGACGTCGCCGCGGCGGTCGCCTCGCCGGTCACCGGCTTGCGCCCCGGACCGGCCGCGTCGAAGCCCGCGGCGATGACGGTGACGCGGACCTCGTCACCGAGGGAGTCGTCGATGACGGTGCCGAAGATGATGTTGGCATCCGGATGCGCGGCGTCCTGGACCAGCGAGGCGGCCTCGTTGATCTCGAACAACCCCAAATCGCTGCCGCCGGCGACCGACAGCAGCACGCCCTGGGCGCCTTCCATCGACGCTTCCAGCAGCGGTGAGTTGATCGCGATCTCGGCGGCCTTGAGGGCGCGGCCGTCTCCCCGCGCCGAGCCGATACCCATCAACGCCGTCCCAGCAGAGCTCATCACGCCCTTGACGTCGGCGAAGTCGACGTTGATCAGGCCCGGAGTGGTGATCAGGTCGGTGATGCCCTGCACGCCGTTGAGCAGCACCTCGTCGGCACTGCGGAACGCGTCCATCAGCGACACCGCGGCGTCACCCATCTGCAGCAGACGATCGTTGGGGATCACGATCAGCGTGTCGCAACTCTCACGCAGCGCCTGGATGCCGTTCTCGGCCTGGTTGCTGCGCCGCTTGCCCTCGAACGAGAAGGGCCGGGTCACCACGCCCACGGTCAGCGCTCCGAGCTTCCGGGCGATCGACGCCACGACGGGCGCGCCACCGGTGCCGGTGCCACCGCCCTCACCGGCGGTGACGAACACCATGTCGGCGCCGCGCAGCAGCTCCTCGATATCGTCCTTGGCGTCCTCGGCGGCCTTGCGACCCACCTCGGGGTCGGCTCCGGCACCCAGACCGCGGGTGGAATCGCGACCGACGTCCAGCTTGACGTCGGCGTCGCTCATCAGCAGCGCCTGGGCGTCGGTGTTGATCGCGATGAACTCGACGCCTTTGAGACCTTGTTCGATCATCCGGTTGACGGCGTTGACGCCACCGCCGCCGATGCCGACCACCTTGATCACAGCGAGGTAGTTATGCGGGGGGGTCATTGGGTGCCCTTCCTGCCTGGTTGCCTGTCTGGTAACGGATAACCGCTGAAGCAAACCCTCAACCTCAACAAGAGGCTTAGAGTTATGTCAAGTTGTTCCGCGCAACCAGAACGTTAGGGGTGCTCCACGCGCCAACCGGGCAGGCGCGCCGATACGACACGACAAAATTCGGGGCCGGTCATTTGACGGTCGGCAGATCCGGACTGGACACGTCGTAGACCTGACCGGGCTGGGTCAGCAGCGCCGCCAGCTTGATCGCCTTCTCCTCGGTGCGGTCGGTGGTCCCCCACACCACGGTGCGGCCGTCGACCAGGGTCAGCGTGATGGCCGCCACCGACGGCGCCGAGACCCGACCGACCTGGGCGGCCACCTCGGGGCGCAGCGATGTCATGACCTCCAGCGCCGCCATGGTCGCCGGGTCGCTGGGCCCGGGATTGTCGGCATCCAGATACGGGATCCCGGGCGGGGGCGGCGCTGTCGCGAAATCGACGCCGTCCCTGTCGAACAGATGCACCCCGTCCGCGTAGTCCCTGACCACCACCGGCACCCGTTCGACCACAGTCACCCGCAGTGTCGAGGGGTACTGGCGCTGCACCCGCACCGAGGCCACCCGCCGGATTCCGGCGATCCGCTCGGCGACCGCATCGGTGTCGACCTGAAGCAGCGGCGTACCGGGCGCCACCTCCGCCGCGGCGACGACCTCCTCCTGGGTCACCGCGCCCAATCCGGTGACCACGACAGTGCGCGCGGACATGATGGGTGTGAAGTACAGCAGCAGCCCGAGGCCGACCACCACGACCGCGAGCACGGCGGTCCACATCAGCACCTTCAGTCCGCGGACCGTGCCGCGGCCGAGCGTCGCGGCCTGGGGCGCCTGCGCACCCAGCACCTTGCGTTTGGCCTCCCTGCGGGCCTGTTCGATCGCGGTCGCCCTGGCCTGCGCGGCCCGGCGCTCCTCGCGCTCGCGACGGGCCCGTCGCCGCGGGCCTTCGAAATCCTCGTCGGCGGCGGCCTCGTCATCGGAGGTCTCGTCGTTCAGGATCTCGGGGTTCGGACTCTCGGCGTCGGACGGCACCCCCGTGTCCTCGGTCGGCCCCGTGTCCTCGGTCGGCCCCGTGTCCTCGGTCGGCCCCGTCATCAACCCGCCGCTCCCGCGGGCCCCGGGTTCGCTCCGAGGCCGAGTTCGGCCAGAATTTCGCGGCCCAGCAGGGTGACGTCTCCGGCGCCCATCGTCACCACCACGTCGCCCGGTCGCGCGGCGGCGGCGACACGGGCGGCCACCGCGGAAAAGTCCGGGACGTAGGTCACCGGGGCGGTCACCGCGTCGGCGATCGTGGCGCCGCTGATGCCGGCCAGTGGCTGCTCGCGGGCGGCATAGACGTCCAGGACGAAGACCTCGTCGGCGGCACTGAGCGCCGCCCCGAACTCCCCCGCGAAAGCCTGTGTGCGCGAGTACAAATGCGGCTGGAACACCACGATCGCCCGACCGCCCGATTCCTCGGCGAGCGTGCGCACCGCGGTCAGCGCGGCCGACACCTTCGTCGGGTGGTGAGCGTAGTCGTCGAAGACACGGACTCCGGCGCAAGTACCGACCAGCTCGAATCTGCGCCGCACACCTTCGAATTCGGCGAGCGCACCGAGCACCGCGTCCACCGCGGCGCCGGCCTGCACCGCTGCCAGCAGCGCCGCAAGCGCGTTGAGCGCCATGTGCCGACCGGGCACCCCGAGCCGCACTCTGCGCGTCCGGGTCTCGCGAGCCAAACGGATCTCGGCCACCGCGCCGGTACCCCGCTGCTCCCACTCCACCAAACCGGCATCCACACCGGCAGCGCTGCCGTACCGCAACACCCGGATGCCCGATGCCTCGGCGCGCGCCCCCAATGCCGCCGCGCCTGGGTCGTCGGCACACACCACCAGCGTGCCACCGGGTTTGATGCGTTCGACGAACTGGTCGAAGACCGCAGTGTAGGCCTGCGCATTACCGAAGAAGTCGAGGTGGTCGACTTCCACATTGGTCACGACGGCGATGTCGGGTTCGTACTGGACCAGTGACCCGTCGCTCTCGTCGGCCTCGGCGACGAAGTAGGCACCGCTGCCGTTGTGGGCGTTGGTGCCAGGCTCTCCCAGGTCGCCGCCGACGGCGAACGACGGGTCGAAACCGCTGTGCTGCAACGCCACGATCACCATCGAGGTCGTCGTCGTCTTGCCGGCGGTACCGGTCACCAGCAACGTGGTGTCGCCGGCCATCAGCTTGGCCAGCACGGCGGGCCGCAGGATGACCGGGATACCCCGCCGGTGCGCTTCGACGAGTTCGGGATTGGTCTTCGGGATGGCGGCATGGGTGGTGACGACCGCGGTGGGACCGCCGGGGAGCATGTCGAGCGCGGACGCATCGTGCCCGATGCGGACCTGGGCGCCGCGCGCCCGCAGGGCGATCACCCCGCGTGATTCCTTGGCATCGGATCCCGAGACCTGCCCGCCGCGGTCGAGCAGGATGCGGGCGATGCCCGACATGCCCGCCCCCCCGATACCGACCATGTGCACCCGCGCCAGGTCGGCGGGTAGATCCGTGTGCGTCATCGACGTCTCCGCCCGGCGTCGGAGCAGTGCGCCACCTCCAGCGCGGCCTCTGCCACCCGTCGGGCCGCGTCAGGGTGGCCGGCCAGCTTCGCGGCCGCGGTCATCGCGTTCAACGCCTCCGCGTCGTTGAGCAGGCCGGGTACCGTTCCGGCCACGAATTCCGAGGTGAGCGCCCGGTCGTCGACCACCAGGCCGCCTCCGGCCGCCACCACCGGCTGGGCATTGAGCCGCTGCTCACCGTTACCGATGGGAAGCGGGACGTAGATGGCGGGCAGACCGACCGCACTGACCTCGGCGACCGTCATCGCGCCGGACCGGCAGACCGCGAGATCGGCGGCGGCATATGCCAGGTCCATCCGGTCCAGATAGGGCACGGCGACATACGGCGGGTCGGCGGGCCGCGGTGTGGGCAGGTCCAGCACGTTCTTCGGACCGTGCGCATGCAGCACCGAAATCCCCTGCGCGGCAAGCGCTTGCGCAGCACCCGAGACCGCGCGGTTGAGGGACTGCGCACCCTGGGATCCGCCGAACACCAGTAGCACCCGGGCATCCTGCGCGAACCCGAAATGAGCGCGCGCCTGCTGCCGCAACGCCATCCGGTCCAACGACGTGATCGTCTCGCGCACCGGCACTCCCACGACCTCGACCCGCCCCAGACCGGGGTCGGGCACCGCGGCCAGCACCCGCCGGGCCACCCGTGCGCCGACCTTGTTGGCCCACCCGGCACTGGCATTGGCCTCGTGCACCACCACCGGAACCCGACGACGCGGCCCGCGGGCGGCAAGGTAGGCCGGCAGGGCCACGTAGCCGCCGAAGCCGATGACCACGTCGGCGCGGACATCGTCGAGCACCGCGCGGGTCTGCCGCACCGCGCGCCATACCCGTGCGGGCAACCGGAACAGATCGGCGGAAAGCTTGCGCGGCAACGGCACCGGGGTGATCAGCTCCAGGTCATAGCCACGTTGCGGCACCAGCCGTGTCTCCAGGCCCCGCTGGGTGCCCAGCGCGGTGATCCGCACAGTCGGGTCGAGTGCCACCAGAGCGTCGGCGACCGCCATCGCGGGTTCGACATGGCCCGCCGTGCCGCCGCCGGCAAGCACGACAGATACGGTGCGCTCCTGCCCCGCCGGGACCGAGAAACCCGTCACCCGTAACGCTGACCTTCCAATGTTCGACCTCGCCGGCCCTGATCACGCCGTGCTTCACCGTAACCGGCGGACGGCCTGCCGGAGCGCACCGGGTGGTCGCCATCGGCACGCCGGGACCGGGCACCCCCGGCTCGTGCGGCCGGGGTCCTCGTCTTCGTGCCGGTTCTCCTCTTGCTGTCGGCAACCGTCTTCTTGTCGGCGGCCGTTCTTCTCTCGGCAGCCCTCTTGCCGGCCGGTGTGGCAGCCCGGCCGGGACGCTTGCGCAGCCGGTCGCGCAGCGCCTCGGTGCGTGACGGCACGTACGGCGCCGGCAGCGGCAGCCGCAGCCACCGGTTGACCCGGTCGTCACGACCCGCCCGCAGCGCGGCGACGGCCTCCGGTTCGTGGCGGGCGGCGTTGGCCATGACGCCGATCATCAGCAGCGTCGTGGCGGTGGAGGTACCACCGGCCGAGATCAGCGGCAGCTGCAGACCGGTGACTGGCAGCAGACCCACCACATAGCCGACATTGATGAACACCTGCGAGAGAATCCACAGCGTGGCCGTCGCGGTGACCAACCGCAGGAACGGGTCGGCCGAACGGCGTGCGATGCGCATACCGGTGTAGGCGAACAGCCCGAACAACAGCAGCAGCCCCACGGCGCCGACGAATCCGAGTTCCTCACCGATGATGGCGAAGATGAAGTCGTTGTGGGCGTTGGGCAGGTAGTTCCACTTCGCGGTGCCCTGCCCGAGGCCGTCGCCGAACACGCCGCCGTTGGCCAAAGCAAACCGGGCCTGGCGAGCCTGATACCCGGCGCCCTGCGAATCCGCGGCCGGGTTGAGCCAGGATTGCACGCGGGCGGACCGGTACCCCTCGGCGAGTGCCAGCACCACACCGGACACCAGCACCGCGCCCAGCGAACTCAGGAACACCCGCAGCGGCAGGCCCGCGTACCAGAGCAGCCCCAGCAGGATGACGCCCATCGACAGGGTCTGCCCGAGATCAGGCTGCGCGACGATCAGCGCGAGCGCGATCACCGCGGCCGGCACCAACGGAACGAGCATCTCGCGCAGCGTGGCCTGCTCCATCCGGCGCGCGGCCAGCAGGTGCGCACCCCAGATGGCCAACGCGATCTTGGCGAGTTCCGAGGGCTGCATGGAGAAACCGGCCACCACGAACCAGCTGCGCGATCCGTTGGACAGGGTGCCGATGCCCGGGATCAGCACCAGGATCAGCAACACGATCGTGAACGCGAAACCGGCGAACGCGAACCGGCGCATGACCGCCACCGGTGTGCGCAACGCGACGTAGAACGCGAACAGCCCGTTCAGCGTCCACATCGCCTGTCTGGCGAACACCAACCATGGCGAACCGGCCTGGTCGTAGGAGTACACCCCGGACGCCGACAGCACCATGGTCAGACCCATGGTGATCAGCAGCGCGGTCACCGCGACGATGAGGTGAAACGACGTCATCGGACGGCCCAGCCAGGCGCCCACCCGGGTCCGTGGGATACGTACCGCCGCGTCGGAGGCGCTCTTGGCCGCGGTGACGGCCTCGGGATCGGCCGCCGGGTTGGCGCGACGGTTGCGCAGCCGGTGCAAGATGCTGGTCATCGGCGTCTGCTCGTCACCTGACGGCGGCGCGCACCGCGGCGGCGAACGCGTCGCCGCGGTGGCCGTAGCCCGTGAACTGGTCGAACGACGCGCCCGCCGGAGCGAGCAGCACCGTGTCTCCGGGCTCGGCGAGGCCGCGCGCGGCCTCGACCGCGGCGGTCATGACCGCGTCGGCCAGGGGCTGACCGGCGGCCTGAACCACTCGAGTCACACGAGCAACATCTGACTCATCCTTCTCAAGCACCACAGAATCCTCCCCCGTCACAACCTCCACGACGGGGACATCGGGTGCGTGTCGCGATAACGCCTTGCCGACGAGCGCGCGGTCCCGGCCGATGAGCACCACTCCGACCAGGCGGTCGGCGGTCGCGGCGACCATGTCGTCGACCGAGGCCCCTTTGAGCATTCCACCGGCGACCCAGATCACCCGCGGGTACGCGGTGACCGAGGCCTGCGCGGCGTGCGGGTTGGTGGCCTTGGAGTCGTCGACGTAGGTGACGCCGCCGGCCACCGCGACGACCTGCGCGCGGTGCCGCCCTACCTGAAACGCCGCCAGGGCAGCGCCGATGGCCGCCGGCGGAACGTCGACCGCCCGGGCGAGCGCGGCCGCGGCCAGCGCGTCGAGCACACCCACCGGGCCGGCCACCGGCACCGCGTCGGCGCGGGCGAGCGCCACGGCATCACCGAACGCGTTGTCGATCAGCAACCCGTCGCGCACACCCAACTCACCGGGCGCGGGCTCCCCCAGGCGGAAGCCCACCCTGACCGAGGCTGGAGAGCTATCCAGCAAGGCAGCGGCCACCGCGTCGTCCAGGCCGGCGACGGCAACCCGACCGGTCAGCGCCCGGGCCTTGTCCTGGGCGTACGCGGCCATCGAGCCGTGCCAGTCCAGGTGATCCTCGGCCACGTTGAGCACCACACCCGCCTCCGGGGCCAGCGACGGGGCCCAGTGCAACTGGAAGCTGGACAGCTCGACGGCAAGGACCTCGGCGGGCTCGTGCAGCCGGGACAGGACCGGGTCGCCGATGTTGCCGCACAACACCGCCCGTCGCCCGGCGGCCACCAGCATTCCGTACAGCATCGACGTCGTGGTGGTCTTGCCGTTGGTGCCGGTCACCACCAGCCACTGCCGCGGCGGGCCGAACCGTCCCGCGCGGTCCAGCCGCCAGGCCAGCTCCACATCGCCCCAGATCGGAACACCCGCCGCAGCGGCCGCCGCCGGCACCGCAGCGGTGGGTGCGAATCCCGGGCTCGTGACCACCAGGTCGAAATCGGCGATGCGGTCGACGGCGTGGGCTGCATCGAGCACCTCGACCCCTTGCTGGGCGAGCGCCGTCAGCGCCGTCGGGCTGTCATCGGTGAGCGTCGACCGGACCCCCAGGGGGGTCAGCGCGGCCAGCACCGCGCGGCCGGTGATGCCGGCGCCGGCGACCAGGACGTTCGCCCCGGGGTGCAATGGCTCCACGTCAGGCCCCGACGGTGGTCAGCCACTCGCTGTAGAAGAGCGCGACACCCAACCCGCACGCGATGGCGGTGAGTAACCAGAACCGGATGATCACGGTCGTCTCGGCCCACCCGACCAGCTCGAAGTGGTGATGGAACGGCGCCATCCGGAACACCCGCCGCCCCGTGGTGCGGAACGCCAGGATCTGCACCACCACCGAGGTGACTTCGGCGACGAACAGCGCGCCGAGCACGACCGCGAGCATCTCGGTGCGGCTGGTGACCGACAGCCCCGCGATGATCCCGCCCAGCGCCAACGACCCCGTGTCGCCCATGAAGATCTTCGCCGGGGCCGCGTTCCACCACAGGAAGCCGATACAGGCACCGGCGGTGGCAGCCGCGATGATCGCCAGGTCCAGCGGGTCGCGCACGTTGTAACAGCCGACCCCCGGGCTGGTCGCGCACGCATTGCGGAACTGCCAGAACGTGATGAGCACATAGGCCGCGCACACCATCGCCATCGCGCCTGCGGCCAGGCCGTCGAGACCGTCGGTGAAGTTCACCGCGTTCGACCAGGCACTGACCACCACGACGCAGAACAGCACGAAGACCGCGGGGGCGAGCGTGACGGTGGCGATCTCACGCACATAGGACAGGTCGGGACTGCCCGGGGTCAGCCCGTCGGCGTTGCGGAACTGCAGAGCCAGCACCCCGAACAGCACCGCTGCGACCAGAATCCCGACGGTCTTGGCGGTCTTGTTGAGGCCGAGATTACGGGACCGGCGGATCTTGATCAGGTCGTCGAGAAAGCCGACGGCGCCCAGCGCCGTCGCCAGCCCGAGGACCAGCAATCCGGACGCGGACGGACCCTTCCCGTCGATGAGCACCCCGACCAGATGCGTGCCCAGGTAGCTGGCCCAGATCCCGGCGACGATCGCGACACCGCCCATCGACGGGGTGCCGCGCTTCTTGTGGTGGCTGGGCGGGCCGTCGGCGCGGATCTCGTGGCCGAACCCCTGCCGGGTGAACAACCGGATCAACACCGGTGTGAGCAGTATCGACACCGCCACCGCGATGGCGACCGCGATGAGGATCTGTCTCATCGGTCACCGTCTCGGGTCGCCACATCCTCGACCGGTGCATCCATCAGCGCGTCGGCCAACGGGCCCAGCCCGGCGGAATTGGACGCCTTGACCAGGACCACGTCGCCCGGGCGCAGCTCGGCGCGCAGGAGCTCCAGCGCGGCCGCGGCGTCGGCCACCGGCGTGGCCTCGGATCCCCACGACCCTTCCATCACGGCGCCGTGCAACATGGCGCTCATAGGCCTCCCGGATCCGACGACGATGAGTCGAGAGACATCTAAGCGCACCGCCAGCCGTCCGATGCGGTCATGCTCGGTTATCGCGTCGTCGCCGAGCTCGGCCATCTCCCCCAGCACCGCCCAGCTGCGGCGTTTGGGCGTACCCCCGCGACTCATCCAGGCCAGTGCCTTCAACCCGGCGCTCATCGAATCCGGATTCGCGTTATAGGCGTCGTTGATGATCGTCACGCCGTCGGCCCGCTCGCTGACCTGCATCCGTCGCCGCGACGTCGGACCCGCCGCGGCGAGCGCGGCGGCCACCTGCTCCACCGTCGCCCCGCAGGCCAGTCCGACCGCAGCCGCGCACAGCGCATTCGACACCTGATGATCACCGTGCACCGCGAGCGTCACCGAAACCTCATCGGAGCCGGCATGCAGGGTGAAGCTCGGCCTCGCCAGCGGATCCAGGACGACGTTGTCGGCGCGCAGGTCGAGTCCGTCGGCGCCGCGACCGACCCGCACCACCCGGGCGACCGTCTTGGCCGCCATCGCCGCGACGACCGGATCGTCGGCGTTGAGGATCACCACACCGGACTCCGGAACTGACTGCGGCAGTTCGGATTTGGTAGCCGCGATGGCCTCGCGCGAACCGAACTCCCCCAGGTGGGCGGTCCCGACGTTGAGCACCACCCCGATCGCGGGACGCGCGATATCGGCCAGCGCGGCGATATTGCCCGGGTGACGCGCCGACATCTCCAGCACCAGGTAGTCGGTCGAGGGGCCGGCCCGCAACACCGTCCACGGGTGGCCGAGCTCGTTGTTGAACGACCCGGGCGGGGCGACGACCTCCCCGAGCGGTGCCAGCACCGCGGCGATCAGGTCCTTGGTCGACGTCTTTCCCGATGAGCCGGTAATGCCGACGATGGTCAGCCCGCTCGCGACCAGCTCCCTGGCCACCGCGGCCGCCAGCCGGCCCAGCGCGGCGAGCACGGCGGCGCCCGAGCCGTCGGCGTCGTGTTCGAGAACACTCGAGGTCCCGGTCGCGCCGGAGTCCGGGGCCACCGGATCGACGATGACCGCCGGGACTCCCACCGGGCGGGCCGCCAGTACCGCGACCGCTCCCGCCGCGACCGCCTTCGCCGCGAAATCGTGTCCGTCGGCGCGCGCTCCCGGCAGCGCCAGAAACAGCCCGCCCGGCGTCACGGCGCGGGAGTCGAATTCGACGGTTCCGGTGACGACCGTCCGGCTCGCGTCCTGCGCGGACACGTCGGCCAGCCGGCCACCGACGATCTCGGCGACCCGAGCCAAAGACATCTCGATCACCCGCGTACCTCCCGTGCCTCCAACGCGCCGGCCAGTTCGACGCGGTCGTCGAACGGATGCGTCTGACCCTTGCTGGTCTGTCCGGCCTCGTGCCCCTTACCCGCGATCAGCACGACGTCCCCGGCTGCCGCCCACGCCACCGCGTACTCGATCGCGGCTCGCCGGTCGCCGATCTCGACGACCTCGCCGCACGCATCCGCCGTGCCGGCCAGAATCGCCGCCCGGATGGCAGCGGGATCCTCGTCACGCGGGTTGTCGTCGGTCACGACCACCAGGTCGGCCAACTCGGCAGCCACCCGCCCCATCGGTTCACGCTTGCCCTGGTCACGGTTACCGCCGGCACCGAACACCACCGCGAGCCGGCCGGTGCACTGCTGGCGCAGGGTCTGTAGCACCGCACCCAGCGCCCCGGGTTTGTGGGCATAGTCGACCACGGCGAGGAACTGTTGACCCCTGTTCACCGATTCCAGCCGACCCGGAACCGAAGCTTCCCGCACGCCCGGGGCGGCCTGTTCCGGTGACACACCGACGGCGTCCAGCAGCGCGATCGCCAGCAGGCCGTTGGCCACGTTGTATCCGCCCGGCAGCCCGATCTCGACGCCGTGATGCACGCCCGCCGGGTCGACCACCACGAAATCCTGCGCGCCACCCCCGGCGGCCCGGATCTTTTCCACCTGCCAGTCGGCGGGACCGGTCGCGCTGACAGTGACCGGTCGGTGAGCGCGTCGGACCATGGCCTGTCCCCACTCGTCGTCGACGCACACCACCGAGCGCGCTGCACGGGTCGGCGACAGCGGATCGAACAACCGCGCCTTGGCATCGAAATAGTCCTGCATCGTCGAGTGGAAGTCCAGATGGTCCCGGGACAGGTTGGTGAACCCGCCGACCGCGAACGACACCCCGTCGACCCGGCCCAACGTGAGCGCGTGGCTGGACACCTCCATGACCACGGTGTCGACTCCCTGCTCGAGCATGACCGCCAGCAGCGCCTGCAGCTCCGGCGCCTCCGGTGTGGTCAGGCCGCCAGGAAGCTGACGCCCGTCGATGCGGACCCCGACCGTGCCGATCAGCCCGGCGACACGCCCTGCCGACCGCAGGCCCGCCTCCACCAGGTAGGTGGTGGTGGTTTTGCCCGACGTACCGGTGACGCCGATGACCTGCAGGTGCTCCGACGGTCGTCCGTAGACCACGGAGGCGACTTCGCCGAGCACAGCCCGGGGATGCGGATGGACCAGGATCGGTACGCCGAGGTCGCCGCCTGGACAATGCGCGGCAATCTCGTGCACGCCGGTGTCGTCGGTCAGCACCGCGACCGCGCCGCGCGCCACCGCATCGGCGGCGTACCGGCCGCCGTGAGCCCGCGAACCCGGAAGTGCGGCGAACAGATCACCGCCGCGCGCGTCCTGTCCCCGCAACGTCACACCCGTGATCCGGACGTCACGCACCGCGCTGCCGTCAACCCGACGGGCAGAGACCAGATCGGCCAGCACGCCGAGGGGCACACCGGTGGGATCGCTCGGGCGCAGGTTCATGGCCATGACACAGTACCGATCTCGCCGGGCTGCCTTCGCATTCGCGCCGGCCGACGCCGGATGTCAACCGGCCTGAAGTGTGAGCGGCGCCCCCGGGTCCGCCGACAGCGGTACGTTCTCGCGCTGCAGCAGCCATGACGCGATGTTGTGGAACAGCGGCGCGGCCGAGGAGCCCGGCGACCCGTCGGCGGCGCGGTGCGGCGCATCGAGCATGACGCCGATGACATACCGCGGTTCGTCCGCCGGGGCCATGCCCGCGAAGGTGATCCAGTAGACATCGTCGTAGTAACAGCCACAGGCCGGGTTGATCTGCTGGGCCGTGCCGGTCTTGCCCGCGATCTGATATCCCTCGACGGCGGCCTGCGGGCCGGTGCCCTGTTGGATGCCGCGCGGGTCACGCTGCACCACCGACCGGAACATGTCACGCACGGTCCGCGCCGTCGGCGCCGATACGACCCGGATGCCCTCCGGGCGGGGCTCCTGGGTGCGGGTGCCGTCCGCGGCGACGATGTCCTTGATGATGCGCGGCGGGACACGCACCCCGTCGTTGGCGATGGCTTGGTAGATGCCGGTCATCTGCAGCAGTGTCATCGACAGACCCTGTCCGATGGGAAGATTGGAGAAGGTGCTGCCCGACCACTGATCGATCGGCGGAACCAGACCTGAGCTCTCGCCGGGCAGACCGACGCCGGTGCGCTGACCGAGACCGAACAACCTCAGCATTTCGGCATAGCGCTCGGGGCCGATGCGCTGCGCCAGCATCAGGGTGCCCACGTTCGAGGACTTCCCGAAGACGCCGGTGGTGGTGTAGGGCATCACGCCGTGTTCCCAGGCGTCGCGGACGGTGACGCCGCCCATGTTGATCGAACCGGGAACCTGGAGCACCTCGTCGGGGGTGGACAACCCCTGCTCGATGACCGTTGCGGCGGTGATCATCTTGTTCACCGAGCCGGGCTCGAACGGGGAGGACACCGGCAGGTTGCCCAACTGCCGATCCTGCTGACGGCCGAGATCCTGCGCCGGGTTGAAGGTGTTGTCGTTCGACATCGCCAACACCTCACCGGATTTGGCGTCGAGCACCACTGCCGAGGCATTCTTGGCGCCCGAGGCGTCCTTGGCCATCTGCACCTGCTGCTGCACGTAGAACTGGATGTCGTCGTCGATGGTCAGCGAGACGGTGGACCCGTTGACGGCGTCGTGGCGGTTGCGATAGCTGCCCGGGATGACCACACCGTCGGAGCCGCGATCATAGGTGACCGACCCGTCGGTGCCGGCGAGCACCGAGTCCATGGAATCCTCCAGGCCCAACAACCCGTGCCCGTCCCAGTCGATGCCGCCGATGATATTGGCGGCCAGTACACCACCGGGGTATTGGCGCAGGTCCTGACGCTCGGAGCCGACCTCGGGGAACTTCGCGGTGATGGCGTCGGCGATCGCCGGGTCCACCGCGCGAGCGAGGTAGACAAACGTCTCGTTGCTGCGCAACTTCTTCAGAACCGTTGCGGTGTCGGGTTTGTTGCCCAACCGTGCCGATACCTCGGCAGCGATGTCACGCAACCGGGCGTCGGGGTCGGGCGATTCCGCGGACGCGAGCTCCTTGCTCTTCTCGAACGCCTCCTCCAGCTGCTTGCGCACCCGGACCGGCTGGAACGTCAACGCTCGCGCCTCGATCGTGAAGGCCAGCTTGTCGCCGTTGCGGTCGACGATCGCACCCCGCAGCGCCGGATCGATATCGGTGACCTTCAGTTGGCCGGCGGCCTCGGCGCGCAGCCCCTCGGCGCGCGGCACCTGCAGGGTGAACAGCTGTGCGGAAGCCACCACCAGCAGAAGGAAGATCACCGCGTTGCCGGCGCGGTGCCGGAACACGAACGACGCACTGCGCAAACCGTTCTGGGGTGTCGCCTGCCGGGTACGCCGGGCCCGGGCCGAGTGCTCCTGAGTCGGCACCTTCGCCAGCGCCTTCCCGGACGAACGTCGCTTGTCGCGGGTCACGCGGGAGCCCCGGGCACGGGCGCCAGTGGCGCCGTCTGCTCGAGTCCGGGCGCCGTGGGCGCAGGCACAGCGTCAGGTGTCAGCACCGGCGGCACGGTGTCCATCGGCGCCTGCGGCACGGTGTCCATCGGTGCCTGCGGCACGGTGTCCATCGGTGCCTGCGGCACGGTGTCCATCGGTGCCTGCGGCACGGTGTCCAGCGCTACCGCGGGTGGGGGCGTGACCGGGCCGGGCGCCGGCAACTGACCCGACACCGCGTGCGGCACCTCGGCGTTGGTGACCACGCCGGGAGTCAACGGCCCCGGCACCGGGACCGCACCGGGAACCAGCTGCGGTACGGCGGCCGAAGGCACCCGGACCGGAACCTCACGAGGTTCGACGACGCGGGGTGCGGGCGGCGCCGGTGGCGCCGGTTCGGGCAGCGGTGCGTTCAGCGGTGGCGGCGGAACCCCTTCCGCCGGCTTCGGAGTGCCGACGACCACCCAGTTACCGGCCGGGTCCTGCACCAGATGGGCGGTGTCACGCGACGGGATCATGCCGAGGTTACGTGCGGCCTCGGCCAGCGCCGGAGCTGCCTGCGCCTCCAGCACGTCGCGTTCCAGGGCTTCCTTCTGCTGCATCAACGCCTGGTTGACCTGACGTGCGCTTCCGAGTTGATAGGAACGTTCGGCGGCGTCGGTGGACAGCCACAGCGTCACCCCGAGACCGAGCCCGAGGGACCCGATCACCAGGACGACGAATGGCACCCGCGCGATCAACCGCCGCGGGCTCAGGTCGATCGACGCCAGCCGTACCAGAATCCGTTGACGCAGCGGTGGCCGAACAACCTTGGGCGCCTTCGCCTTGCGCGCTTTGGCGCGGGCCTTTGCCTGGCTCGCGCTCTTCGGACGGGCCGGCACGTCCTTGGGACGGGCGATCGGTGTGGTGCGCGGCGCCGAACGTTGCGGTCGCGGGTCACGCGTCGGTTTGCGGCCGCGGGGCTGCGCTTCGGCCGGCACCCGGTTGCTCTCGCGGGCCCGGCGTTTGTCCCGGGGCTGCGTCCTCTGTCGGGTGCGTCCCGCGGCCACCGCGGTCTTGCGTGTCGGCTTCTTCGCCTTCATCGCTACTGTCCCCCAACTTTTTCCAACGCGCGCAACCGGACCGGAGCGCTTCTCGGATTGCGTTCGATCTCCTCGGCGTCCGCACGCTCGGCACCGCGGGTCAAGGCGACGAACCTGGGTCCGTGCCCCGGCAACTCGACGGGCAACCCGGGCGGGGTACGGGACGCGGTCGCCGCCGCGAACTCGGTCTTGACGATCCGGTCCTCCAGCGACTGGTAGGCCATCACCGCGATGCGACCGTGTCGACGCAACACCCCCAAGGCGGCCGGGATCGCCAGACGGAGCGACTCGAGCTCGGCGTTGACCTCGATGCGCAGCGCCTGGAAGGTGCGCTTGGCGGGGTGTCCACCGGTACGTCGTGCCGGCGCCGGGATGGCCTGGTACAACAGCTCAACGAGTTCACCGGTCGTCGAGAACGGAGTGTGGGCACGACGGCGCACGATGTGCGCGGCGATCCGGCCGGCGAACTTCTCCTCGCCGTACTCTCGCAGCACCCGGGCCAGGGCCTTCTCGTCGTAGGTGTTCAGGATCTGCGCCGCGGTCAGATCCGAGCCGGAGTCCATCCGCATGTCCAGCGGCGCGTCGATCGAGTAGGAGAACCCTCGCTCCACCTGATCGAGCTGCATCGAGGACACTCCCAGGTCGAACAGAACGGCATCGACTCCGGTTGCCGCGCATCGGCTTTCGGCAACCGCCTGCTCGATGCCGTCATAGCGGACACGCACCAGCTCGACGCGCTCGCCGAAGGGTTCGAGTCGCGCACCGGCCAGCCGAAGTGCGTCGGGATCGCGATCCAGACCGATCAGTCGCAGCGCGGGGAACTGGGTGAGGAAGCGCTCGGAATGCCCCCCGGCGCCCAGGGTCGCGTCGATCAGAGTCGCCCCCGCACCGTCGGGCGAGGTACGGGTGAGCGCCGGTTCCAACAACTCGACGCATCGGTCGAGCAGGACCGGGATATGAGGCTGGTCATCCACCATCGCTGCACTCAGAGGGATCGGGGCGGCCCCTGCAGTGGGGTCCCTGTCCGAGATCGCGGACCTGACGTCGGGGAAGTACGTCAGGGCCGGTTCGGGCAGAGGCCGCACTGCACGGGCCTGCGGGCCGGTGGCCAGATCAGAGGATGTCGCCGAGTGCTTCATCGCTGGCCGCGGAGAAGTTCTCTTCGTGAAGCTCCTGGTATTCCTGCCACGCCTGGGCGTCCCAGATCTCCAGGAACCCGATCGACCCGGTCACCACGCAGTCCTTGGTCAGGTTCGCGTAGCGGCGGTGTTCGGCGGACAGCGTGATGCGGCCTTGTGCATCCGGGTACTGCTCGTCGGTACTGGCGGCCAGGTTGCGCAGGTAAGCGCGAGCCTGGGGGTTACCGCGCTTGGCTTTGTTCGAGATCTCGGAGATCATCTCCTCGAATTCGGCCCGCGGATGGACAGCCAGGCTGTGATCTTGGCTCTTGGTGACCATTAACCCTCCTGCCAGCGCGTCGCGGAACTTGGCGGGCAACGTCAGTCGCCCCTTGTCGTCGAGCTTTGGCGTGTAGGTGCCGAAGAACATCTCGTCACCTCGCAGACCTTGCTCAGCCTTGCCTCGAACGGAACCCCGGTCGCTCCGTTGTCCGCCACTTTACCCCACAATCCCCCACTTTGCTCCAATTGCTCTCGCGAGTTTCCCCCCGTCCCCCACTTTTGCCGCAAGTAACGGTGCCGGCGCCGGCCAACCACGACGCCTCGACCGCATCGTGTCCCGCCGAACAGGATGAAACCCCAGCTCAGCGCAGATCGTGTGCAGCCCCGCGGCGTGGTGGGGCATTGTGGGGCGAAAAAGTGGCCGTGGGTCAAAAAAAGGGGCAGCCCATGGGGCTGCCCCTACTCAGAACCGAACGCTACTCGTCGAAGCGACGACGGAAACGGTCCTCCATCCGACTGGTGAACGATCCGCCGCCCTTGGCACGCTTCTGCCGGGCCGGCCCACTCTCTCCGGCCAGCTGGTCACCACCCTTGGCCACCCGCGGCCCGGTGATCGCGAACACCACGCCTGCGAACATCACGATGAAGCCGATCACCGACAGGATCGGGAAACTGCCGATCATGGTGGCCTTGAATGCGACGCCTGAAACCAGCATCGCCAACCCGACCACGAACAGCCCGGCACCCTGCAGGCGCCGCCGGGTCGACGGGGCCCGGAGATTCCCGCCGCGAACGCTGGACGCGAACTTGGGGTCCTCGGCGTAGAGTGCGCTCTCGATCTGGTCGAGCATGCGCTGCTCATGATCGGAGAGTGGCATTCGTCCCTCCCTCTTGCCGTGGGGGCGTCGCAGTCGTTCGAAGTCCGGTACAAAATCCTCGGTGCCCGTGTGGACGGGTACTTAAACAGTAATGATACGAGCTGAATCTGAGCGGTACCACCTAGTTCACTGCCCGATTCTATGACGTACCCCGCCCCGCCCCGGCCACGGCCTCGCCCATCGGGTGGCCCGCCCGATAATGGGGGTCGTCACACCATCACCTTCAGGAGGGGCGGACACTTGGCGACACGTCTGATCGATCTGTCGCCGGGCGATATGCAGCAGCGCCTCCGGGACGCGCTGGCGATCTACGTCGACGCCATGCGTTACCCCCGCGGCACCGAGAACCAGCGCGCGTCGATGTGGCTCGAACACATCCGTAGGCGCGGATGGAAGGCCGTCGCGGCCATCGAGGTCCCCGACGACACCGACCCCGCGGAACCGCCCGCCGATGCGCCGATGCTCGGCATCGCCTACGGCTACTGCGGAGCCCCCGACCAGTGGTGGCAGCAGCAGGTGGTCTCTGGGCTGCAACGCAGCGGCACCGACCGCGGGCGCATCGCCGAGCTGATGACCAGCTATTTCGAGCTGACCGAGCTGCACATTCACCCGCGGGCTCAGGGCCGCGGACTCGGCGAGGCACTGATCCGGCGCCTGCTGGACAGCCGCACCGAACAGCAGGTACTGCTGTCCACCCCTGAGATCAACGGAGAGGACAACCGCGCCTGGCGGCTCTACCGTCGCCTCGGCTTCACCGACGTGATCCGCGGTTACCACTTCGCCGGAGATCCGCGCCCGTTCGCGATCCTCGGCCGATCCCTACCGCTGTGATCTCGGCGCTTTGATCTGGCACGATGACCGGGTGCTGACCCGTCACCGCACCCGTCGACGACTCCTCGCGCTGGTGCTGTTGCTGTTGGTCGTCGCGCCCTCGCTCATCGGCTGCGTGCGCGTCCGGGCCTCGATCACCGTCTCCCCCGACGACCGGGTGTCGGGTCAGATCGTCGCGGCCGCCATTCCGCGCGACGACAACGACAAGGGCCCGCAGCTGCTGAACAACCTGCCGTTCACCCAGAAGGTCGCGGTGTCCGAGTACAGCCGCGACGACTACGTGGGTTCCCAGGCGGTGTTCTCCGACCTCACCTTCGCCGAACTGCCCCAACTCGCGAGCATGAGCCGCGACGCCGCCGGCGTGGATATCTCGCTGCGGCGCGCCGGCGACCTGGTGATCCTGGAGGGAAGGGCCGATCTGACCTCGCTCAGCGACCCGGAGGCCGACGTGTCGCTGTCGGTGGCCTTTCCCGGCGAGGTGACCTCCACCAACGGTGAGCAGGTCTCGTCATCGGTCGTGGAATGGAAGCTGCGGCCCGGCGTGGTCAGCACGATGAACGCCCAGGCGCGCTACACCGACCCCAGCGCACGCTCGTTCACCGGCGCGGCGATCTGGTTGGGCATCGCATCACTGGTGGTCGCCGGCATCGTCGGTTGGCTGGCCTACACCACCCGTGACCGATCCCCGCGTCCCGGCGCGGCGCAGGAACCGTCGCGGTAGCCCTTACGTACTCACATCCGGCCCGCAGGCTCTACTCTGAGCACTCGGGGACGAGTGCACGAGGAGAAAGGGGCGCCCGCTGAGCGTGGATGCAGGGGCACCGTCAGCCGTGGAGCTGGCAGCGGCCGTCACCGAACAGCTGCGTGACTATCTGCGGGAACGCCGCCGCGACGCCGCGTACATCGGCGCGGGCTACGCGGTGTTGACCGAAGCCGTCGAGGAATTCGTGCTACGCGGCGGCAAACGTCTGCGACCGGCGTTCGCCTACTGGGGCTTCCGCGCGGTCGCCGGGTCCGAACCCGGTCCCGAGGTGTTGCGGCTGTTCTCCGCCCTCGAATTGCTGCACGCGTGCGCGCTCGTGCACGACGACGTCATCGATGCGTCGGCCACCCGCCGCGGGCTGCCGACCGTGCACCGGATCTTCTCCGAACGCCACCGCAGCAACAACTGGCTCGGCTCGCCGGAACAATTCGGCCTTTCGGCGGCGATCCTGCTCGGTGACGTCGCACTGGTGTGGGCCGACGACATCGTCGCGGGCGCCCAGATCGACGTCGATGCGCACCGGCGCGTGCAAAGGGTGTGGGCCGCCATCCGCACCGAGGTCCTCGGCGGCCAGTACCTGGACATCGTCAACGAAGCCAGCGGCGCGGAAACCGTGGAGTCGGCGCTGACCGTCAACATCTACAAGACGGCGTCCTACACCATCTCGCGCCCACTGCAACTGGGCGCCGCGGCCGCCGCGGACTGCCCGGAGGTGCTCTCGGCTTTCCACGAGTTGGGGACCAGCCTCGGGGTGGCGTTCCAGCTGCGCGACGATGTGCTCGGGGTGTTCGGGGACCCGACGGTCACCGGCAAACCGTCCGGCGACGACCTGCGGTCCGGCAAGCGCACCGTGCTGCTGGCCGAAGCGGTCGAGCTGGCCGAGAAGCACGACCCCATCGGGGCCAAACTGTTGCGCACCAGCATCGGCACCGATTTGACCGACGTCCAGGTCACCGAGGTACGCCAGGTCATCGAATCGGTCGGCGCGCTGGCCGCCGTGGAGCACCGCATCGACACCCTGACCCGGCGGGCCCTGGAGATCCTCGACGCCGCCCCCGTCGACGTGCAGGCCAGGTCCGGCCTGGCCGAACTCGCCAGATTGGCCGCGAACCGGTCCGCCTAGGAGCATGACGACACCCGCACCTCCCCAGTCCCCGCGAACCGGTCCGACGGACCACCTGCGGCGCCTCAAGGATTTCGCTGTGGCCCCGCAGGGCCGCCCGGCGCTGGTCGGCGCGCTCGGCGCCATGCTGATCACCGCGGGTGCACTCGGCGCGGGCAGCACTCGCCTGCACGACCCGGTGCTGGAATCGCTGCACCTGTCGTGGCTGCGTTTCGGGCACGGCCTGGTGGTGTCCTCGGTGCTGCTGTGGAGCGGTGTGTCGCTGATGCTGATGGCGTGGCTGTGGCTGGGCCGTCGGGTCATCGACCGCACCGCCACCGAGCACACGATGATCGCGACCACCGGATTCTGGCTGGCGCCACTGCTGCTCAGCGTCCCGGTGTTCAGCCGTGACACCTATTCGTACCTGGCCCAGGGGGCGCTGCTGCGCGACGGCTTCGACCCCTACGTCGTCGGCCCGGTGGACAATCCCAACTCCCTACTGGACAACGTCAGTCCGATCTGGACCACGACGACCGCCCCCTACGGTCCGGCCTTCATCCTGGTGGCGAAGTTCGTCACCATCCTGGTCGGTGACGACGTCGTCGCGGGCACCATGCTGCTGCGGTTGTGCATGCTGCCCGGACTGGCACTGCTGATCTGGGCGGCGCCCCGGGTGGCTCGCCATGTCGGGGCGAGCGGCGCCTGCGCACTGTGGATCTGCGTGCTGAACCCGCTGGTGATCATCCACCTGATGGGCGGCGTGCACAACGAGATGCTCATGGTCGGGCTGATGATGGCAGGCATCGCCCTGTGCTTCGCCGGACGCAACATCGCCGGTGTCACCCTGATCGCGGTGGCCGTCGCCGTGAAAGCCACCGCCGGCCTCGCGCTTCCGTTCATGGTGTGGGTGTGGGCGCGCCGGCTGCGTGAGCGCCGCGGCTATTCGCCCGCGCAGGCCTTCTGCGCGGCGACAGCGGCATCGGTGGCGGTGTTCGTCGCGGTGTTCGCGGTGTTGTCGCTGGCCGCCGGGGTCGGGCTCGGCTGGCTGACCGCGTTGGCGGGTTCGGTGAAGATCATCAACTGGCTCACCATCCCGACCGCCGTCGCGAACCTGACCAACACCGTCGTCGGACTGGTCGTTCCGGTCAACTTCTACGCGGTACTGGAGATCACCCGCATCATCGGGATCGCGATCATCGCCGTCTCGGCGCCGCTGCTGTGGTGGCGCTATCGCCACACCGACCGCGACGCGCTGGTGGGCATCGCGCTGTTGATGGCCGTGGTCGTCCTGTTCGTGCCCGCCGCGCTGCCCTGGTACTACACCTGGCCGCTGGCCGTCGTCGCCGCGCTGGCGACGTCGCGGCGTTCCATCGCCCTGATCGCCGGCTTCTCGACCTGGATAACTGTGATCTGGCGGCCCGACGGCGCGCACGGCATGTACTCCTGGGCACACGTGCTGCTGGCGTCCGTGTGCGCCGCAGCAGCCTGGTACTGGCTCTACAAGGCGCCCGACACCCTGACCCGAGCAGTCAGTACGCCATCGCCTGGGCGCGGCGAACCACCTCACGGGCCTGATGCGAATGCAGCGCATCCACCGGGCGGGCGTTAGCCTGCCGCTCGGTCGAGCCGTCCCGGCTGATCGTCAGCGACGGATCCGGGGTGAATAGCCATCGCACGATCTCGGTCTCGCTGTAGCCCCCGTCGTGCAGCACCATCAACAGGCCCGGCAGGCTCTTGACCACATGTCCGGAATCGAAGAAAACCTTCGGCACCACCACGATCCCGTCGCGGCGCACCGCGACCAGGTGGCCTTCTCGAAGCTGCTGATGAACCTTGGTCACCGGAATGCCCAGAAGCTGCGACACCGCGGGCAGATCGTAGACGGCCTCGCCGGGGTCCAGAACATCGTCGGCAGTCGGAATGCTGCTCATCGCACAGAGTCTAGGACCAGTGGGACGAGTTCGACGGCAGGTCGCAGGACAGTGAACCGGCACCGCCCTCGGTGACTCGTACCATGAAGCCGATGGAGACCTACCAGCAAGCCAGCCCGCTCACCGGGGCCGTGCTGGACGGTCGATACCGGGTGGACTCGCTCATCGCGACCGGCGGCATGTCCGGGGTGTACCGGGGGCTGGACCTGCGACTCGACCGTCCGGTCGCGTTGAAGATCATGGATGCGCGCTACGCCGGCGACGAACACTTTCTGACCCGGTTCCAGCGCGAGGCCCGCGCCGTGGCCCGGCTCAAAGACCCGGGTCTGGTGGCGGTGTACGACCAGGGCCCCGGAACCCCGGCCGGACAACCGCCCTACCTGGTGATGGAACTCGTCGAAGGTGGGACACTGCGCGAACTGCTGCGCGAGCGCGGCCCGATGCCCCCCCACGCCGTCGCCGCGGTACTGCGCCCGGTGCTCGGAGGCCTGGCGGCCGCCCACGCCGCAGGTCTGGTGCATCGCGACATCAAGCCCGAGAACGTCTTGATCAGCGACGACGGAGACGTCAAGATCGCCGACTTCGGGTTGGTGCGCGCGGTGGCCGAAGCCAAGATCACTTCCACCAGCGTCATCCTGGGTACCGCCGCATACCTGTCCCCCGAGCAGGTCGCCACCGGGGACACGGACTCGCGCGGCGACGTCTACTCCGTCGGCGTCCTGGTCTACGAACTGTTGACCGGGCGCACACCGTTCACCGGCGACAGCGCGCTTGCCGTCGCGTATCAGCGCATGGACCGCGACGTCCCGCCACCGAGCGCCGCGATCCAGGGTGTGCCAAGACAATTCGACGACCTCGTGCGCTGTGCCACCTCGCGCGACCCGAGCGGACGCTTCGCCGACGCCGCCGAGATGGCCGACCAGCTCGAGACGGTCGTCCGCGAACTCGACCTGCCCTACTTCCGGGTGCCCGCGCCCCGAAACTCGGCAGCGCACAATTCCGCGAGCACCCCGACGGACAGATCCGGGCACGACACCACCGCCAAGCTCGGCAAACCTGTCCCAGCCGCGCCGGGGCGCCGCGACACCAAGGTTTTCACCCGCGACGAACTCCCGGCGCCGGTCACGGACGGCGACTTCGACGGTGCAGATTACGGCAGCGCTGATGACGGCGGCGCTGATCATGACGGCGAATACCGCGGTGCCTCCGGACGATTCGCCGGCATCGACCTCGCGGAGTTCTATTGGGCGCGGCAACGTTCCAGACGGATGCTGTTCTTCTGGGTGGTCGCGGTGATCACCCTGGCCGGTCTGGCCGCCGCCGGGGCCTGGACGTTGGGCAGCAACCTCAGCAGCCTGCTCCCGGCCTAACCGCGGAGCATCTCCGCCCCTGTCTAACCGCGGAGCATCTCCGCCCCTGTCTAACCGCGGAGCATCTCCGCCACCAGAAACGCCAACTCCAGCGACTGCTGCGTATTCAGCCGCGGGTCACATGCGGTCTCGTAACGCCCGGCCAGATCGGTGTCGGAAATATCTTGTGCCCCACCGAGACACTCCGTGACGTTCTCACCGGTGATCTCGACGTGAATCCCACCGGGATGGGTGCCCAGCGAGTGGTGCACCTCGAAAAATCCCTGGACCTCGTCGACGATGCGGTCGAAGTGGCGCGTCTTGTAGCCGGTCGACGATTCGTGGGTGTTGCCGTGCATCGGATCGCATTGCCAGATGACCTGATGGCCCGAGGCCTGCACCTTCTCGATGATCGGCGGCAGCACATCGCGCACCTTGTGATTGCCCATCCGACTGACCAGAGTGAGCCGGCCCGGCTCGTTGTTGGGATCCAGTCGCTCGACGTACTCGACGGCCAGTTCGGGCGAGGTGGTCGGCCCGATCTTGATGCCGATGGGGTTCGCGATGACCTCGGCGAACGCGATGTGCGCACCGTCGAGCTGCCGGGTGCGCTCACCGATCCACAGATAATGCGCCGACAGGTCATACAGTTTCGGTGGGCCGTCGGCCGCCGGATCGGCGGGGTCGGCGATGTTCATGCGCAACATTGCGCGCTCGTAGTCGAGCACCAGAGCCTCATGGCTGGCATAGATCTCGGCGGTGTCGAGGTTGCGGTCGTCGACCCGGCAGGCGCTCATGAAGCGCAGTCCGCGGTCGATCTCACCGGCCAGCGCCTCGTAGCGGGCACCCGCCGGCGAGGTGCGGACGAACTCCCGGTTCCAATCGTGCACCTGGTGCAGCGACGCCATCCCCGACGACGTCAACGCCCGCACCAGGTTCATCGCGGCGCTGGCATTGGCGTAGGCACGTACCAGACGCGACGGATCATGCTGGCGCACTGCGGCGTCGGGAGCGAAACCGTTGACCATGTCGCCGCGGTAGGACTTCAGGCCCAGCGCGTCCACATCGGAGGATCGCGGTTTGGCGTACTGCCCGGCGATCCGGGCCACCTTGACCACCGGCATGCTCGCGCCGTAGGTCAGTACCACTGCCATCTGAAGCAACGTGCGGATGTTGGCACGGATGTGCGGTTCGGTGTTGTCGACGAACGTCTCGGCACAGTCGCCGCCCTGCAGCAGGAACGCCTCCCCTCGGGCCACGTCGGCCAGTTGAGACTTGAGTCGCTCGATTTCGGAAGGAACGGTGACGGGCGGCACACTCTCGAGCACCTTGCGCATCGCCGCAGCCTGTCCGGCGTCCCAGGACGGCTGCTGCAGAGCCGGCTTCGCCAGCGCCGCGTCGAGCCGCCGCCGCAGATCCTCGGGCAGCGGCGGCAGCGCGGGCAGCTGGTCGATCGGTACGTCGACGGTCCAGTTCACCCGTTTATGGTAACCGCGCCGCACACCCGCTTTTCACGATGCGGGCGGCCGGCCACCGGCCGGTCCGGGCGGCGGCGACCCGGTCATCAACCGGTAGCGGAACAGGTTGTGCTTGGCGTCGACGAGAGCGTCGTGAGCGTCGCGCGGCCGAGGTGGCATCCGCGGACTGCCGCGTTCCTCCCAGAACTGGCGCAGCTCACGGGTGAACCGCGGAATTGCGGGCGGCAGATCCGTCATCGGACCCCACAACTGGCACAACACCACATGGTCGTACGCCCCCACCCAGGCCCACAGTTCGATCGGCTCGTCACCGTCGATGCCGAAGAAATCCTCCAGTTCGGCGCGGATCTGACGCCGTGAACGCCACAGCGGCGACGCCGGCGACGGCAACTTGGGCAACACATGCTTGCGCACCCACCGCCCCGCCCGCTCCGGATCGAACTCGGTGGAGATCGCGTAGTACTCGCGGCCGTCCTCAGCGGCGACCCCGATGGAGATCAACTCGATGGTGCGGCCGTTGTCGATGAACTCCGTGTCGTAGAAGTACCGCAAGTCATGAGGCTTTCTGTGCAGCGTGCTCTGGATCGCCCGGTGCGGGCGCGGCATGGATCTCGCGGTCGAGTTGCTGATCGACCAGTGCGTCGTCGGGGAACTTGGGCATCCCCGAGATCGCATCCTGCAGCCACAGTTTGGCCTGCACCACCGGGCGGCGCAGCCACCGCTCCCGCTCCAGTGCCCGATGCATCTTGCGCGGGCGCTTGGTGTAGCGCCAGCGTGCCCACGGGGCGTGCGGGCGTGACAGCCTGATCGCACCCACGATCAGCAGCGGCGTGATGAACATACCGATCAGCCCGGTCCACACCTTGCCCTTGAGGAGTACGACCACTGCCAGCGCCAGGGTCAGCACCGCTGCCCCGACGACGACGGCACGGGCGACCACCGAATGGTCGCTCTGCCAGATGCCGACGTCGAAGAACGACAACGGATTGAAACCGAGGATGAGCAGACCCGCGACGGCCACCGCGACGAACACGGCGTCGATCGAGGTGCGACCGTCCTCGGCCCAGTACACGTCCGACAGATGCAGGATCAGGGCGAACTCGTCGAGCACCAGCGCCGCACCTATCCCGAACAGGATCGAGGCAACGGTGAACTCGGGTACCCCACCGTCGACGGCGAGCGTCACCATCGTCACCCCGGAGACCATGACCAGAATCACACCGATCACGACGTGGTGGATGTGCAGTCCACCCCCGCCGGAGATGTTGCGCGGCTGCCACCATTTCCGGGGTGCGTCGCTGTCGGCGTGGCTTCGGATGTACCGCACGATCGTCCGGGTGATGAAGAACGTCAGAATGAACGCGACCAGGCAGCAGACCAGCGGTAGGCGCGACGGCGGGATGTGTGTCGAGAGGGCCAAATCGACGTCGAGGTCCGGAGGCACTCAGAAAACTTACGCCGACCTGCAGGTGTCGAGCCCGGGATACCTGCCGACGCGCCGGTCGGCCCCGATAGTCTGTTCCCCGACATGAGTAAGTGGCGTTCGCCCAGCGGGGCCGGTTGGATGCCCACGTTGGCGTGGCGGCTGTTCCAGCTCCTGACCCTGGCAGCCCTGATCGCGGCGGGGTGGCGCCTCCTCGGTCACATCCCCTACCGAATCGACATCGACGTCTACCGCATGGGCGGACGCGCCTGGCTCGACGGTCAACCGCTTTACGCCGACGGGGCCATGTTCCAGACCCGGGGCGGACTGGAGCTGCCATTCACCTATCCGCCGCTGGCTGCCGCGGCTTTCGCGCCGTTCGCGCTGCTCTCACTGGAGGCCGCCAGCGTGGCCATCACCGTGACCACGCTGATCCTGCTGGTGGTCTCCACCGTGATCGTGCTGACCCGCCTCGACGTGTGGCCGCAAACCCGGATCAGCGGTGAGCCGGCGTGGGTACGCCGGTGCTGGCTGGCAGCCGCGATCGTCGCGCCCGCGGTGCTGTATCTGGAGCCGCTGCGGTCGAATTTCGACTTCGGCCAGATCAACGTCGTGCTCATGACGTTGGTGATCGCCGACTGCGTGCCGCGGCGGACACCGTGGCCGCGCGGGATGCTGCTCGGTGTGGCGATCGCGGTGAAGCTGACGCCGGCGGTGTTCCTGCTCTACTTCCTGCTGCGTCGGGACACCCGGGCGCTGCTGGTGACCGCCGCATCCACGGTGGTGGCGACGCTGGCCGGGTTCGCCCTTGCCTGGCGGGATTCGTGGGAGTACTGGACCGAGACAGTGCGCAACACCGACCGCATCGGCACCGCGACCCTCAACACCAACCAGAACATCGCCGGTGCGCTGGCCCGGCTCGGTCTGGGTGAGGATGCGCGCTTCGTGCTGTGGGTGGCGCTGTGCTTCGCGGTTCTCGCCGGCACGGTGTGGGCGGCCCAGCGTGCTCTGCGCGCCCAACAGCCGGTGCTGGCGCTGATCTGCGTGGCCATGTTCGGACTCGTCGTCTCCCCGGTTTCCTGGTCCCATCACTGGGTGTGGGCGCTGCCCGCCGTACTGGTGACCGCGGTGCTCGCGGTACGCCTGCGACACGTCGCGCTCGGGGTGGTGTCGGCCGCCGGGCTGGCATTGATGGTGTGGACGCCGATCACATTGCTGCCCGAACACCGCGAGACCACGGCCCCGTTGTGGCGTCAGCTGGCCGGCGGCTCCTACCTCTGGTGGGCGCTGGCGGTCATCGTCGTCGCCGGCACTGTGGCCACTCGCCGCGGACCCGACACACCAGACCAGGACTCCACGCAAACCCCCGCCGGTGCGGTCCAGGCGTAAGCCCCTCTACCGGCCCCTCCACCGAGGACCCCCGGCGGGTCTCAGCCCGCGGCTGCCTCGGGCATACGAGTCGGCGGCATCCCGGCCGCCTCAGCTTTTCCCTCTTTGACGTCAGCCGCATAAAGGTCGACGTACTCCTGACCTGACAACCGCATCAGCTCGTACATCACCTCGTCGATCACCGCGCGCTCGATGAAGCGGTTTCCGGCCAGGCCCTCGAAGCGGCTGAAGTCCATCGGCGCGCCGAACTTCACCTGGACACGTCCGAACCGCCACATCTTGCTGCCGGGTGGGTTCACCACGTCGGTGCCGATCATCGCCACCGGAATCACCGGGACCTGCGTCTGCAGCGCCAGCCGGGCCAACCCCGTCTTGCCCTTGTAGAGCCGCCCGTCGGGCGACCGGGTTCCTTCGGGGTACATCCCGAGCAGCTTCCCCTGGTCGAGGATCCGTTCGGCCGTGGTCAATGCTGCCTGCGCACTGTCTGCGTCGGTGCGGTCGATCGGCACCTGACCGGCCACGGTGTAGAACCAGCGGGTGAACCAGCCCTTGATGCCGGTGCCGGTGAAATACTCTGCCTTCGCCAGGAAGGTGATGCGCCGACTGACCACCAGAGGCAGATAGAAGCTGTCCGCGACGGCCAGGTGATTACTGGCCAAGATCACCGCGCCGGACTGCGGAACATGCTCCAGCCCTTCGATTTTCGGTCGCCCCAGCAGGGTCAGCAACGGTCCCATGAAGATGAACTTGAACAGCCAGTACCACATGGACCCTCCGGATCAACCGACCGCGGCGCGGTCAATATGCTCTGCGACAACTTTACCCACGTGCTGTGCCTGCGACCACAGCTGCGCCTATTCTTCGACGCTCACCGGAATGTGCTGGTAGCGACCCGGGGGCGAGGTCGGGCTGTCCGGGCCGCCCGGACCCGGCCGGTCCGGAGGGGGATCCGGGGGATCCGGGTGGTCTGGGCCGGGTGGACCACCCGAGGTGTCGATATCGTCGAGCATCGCCTTGACCAGCGTCAGTAGCGCGACACTGTGGTCGGCGACCACGGTGAGTAGCGGATGCTGCTCCCCCGAGATCAGAGCCGCGAGCGCACACACCGGACACCACACCTGCTGACACCGTCCAGGACCGTCGGAGGCCCCTTGGGCGCGGGCCGCAGCCAGGCGGACCGCGGGGTCGAGCTTGTCCAGGATCGACTGGGCGAGCTGGCGCAGTTCCGGACCCAGGTCCGAGTGAGCCCCACTCAACGCGGCCACACCTCCGGATTCGGTCGGAATCGCACCGTCAGCTCGCTGCCACGCAGCTGGGCATCGAGGACGATGCACCGCCGCAGCACCGATGCGAGGCGAACCCGGCGCCGCATCCCGCCGGCGCCGATGATCAGGTCCTCATCGACCCTACCCAACGACAGCGCCGACGAGTCGACCTGTGGCAGGTCGAGCCGCAACCGGTAGACGGCTTCGAGCCCGCTGCCCGATTCCCGGTCCACCACGGGCCGCAACGGGCCCGGCGGCGGTGCCCCGTCCCGGCGGCGCGCCGATTCGAGCAGTTCGCCCAGCGCCTTGGCCCCGATCGGTTCGCCGGACAGATGCGGCACCATGACCAGTTGCACATCGCCGATCACCCGGTCGAGCTCATCGAGCACCGCCTGTTGCTCGGAGATCCGCTCGCAGTACCAGTCGAACGCCGGATGGGCGGGAAGATTGCGGTACTCGAACGAATCGTCCTGCACCAGCAGCTGGTTGACGATGAGCTCGACCACCTGGACTCCCATCAGCGACAGCGCGCCCAGGGTGCGGGCGGCCTCGGCGGCGACCACCCGTTCGGCCGTCATCACCAGGTGTGCGCCGACCTGCGACCCGTCGGTGAGCAGAGTGCCCAGCTGATCGGTTCCCGTCGCGATCCGCTCGAGCAGATCGACCACCGCCGCCGAACGGGCGTCGTCGGCTCCGGACAGTCGGCGATGTCTGGGCCAGGCGCGTTCCAGGTACAGGGCGAAGGTCGCCGGCAAGGTCAGCATGCGCATCGCGTCCGCCGTCGAAGCGCAGTCGACCACCACGAGATCCCACTGCCCGGACCTCGAGAGCTCACCGACCTCGTGCAGGCCGAGCACCTCCTGGACCCCGGGCAACGCCGAAAGCTCTTCTGGCGCAACATCTCCGATATCGGACTGGGGGAACTTCTCGGCGAGCGGACGCGCGATCGCACGCCAGCGTTCGCCGAGCAGGGCCAGTGTGTCGAGCGCCAGCGCGTCGAGGAACCCACCACCGGAACCTTCGGTATGCAGGTCGGCCAGCACCCGCGTCGGTTCGCGCCGTCCGGTGGGAACCAGGTCGACACCCAGCACGTCCCCGGTGGAGTGGGCCTGATCGGTGGACACCACGAGGACCCGCATCCCGGCCTGCGCGGCGCGCACGGCTGTGGCCGCCGCCAGCGTCGACTTGCCCACGCCGCCCTTGCCGACGAACAGACTGATCCGGGTCCCCTCGGGGGGCGCTGCGTCCGCGTCCGCGACGGCTCTACGCTCAGTCAGCCTCGACTCGTTTCTTCAGATCCTTCAGTGCGGTGTCGGTGAGACGCCGTTCGGCCTTGCGTTTGAGCAGGCCGATCATCGGAATCATCAGGTCGACAGACAGCTCGTAGGTCACGTCGGTGCCAGATCCCTTCGGCGCCAAGCGATATGCACCGTCGAGCGCTTTGAGCAAGTTGCTGGAGACCAATGACCAGGTCACCGAATTGCGATCGGCGGGCCACTGGTAGGCCAGCACCATACTGTCTTTGAGCACCGCGGCGTCGAGAACCAGCCTGGCCACCTTCGGGTAACCCTGATCATCGACCTCGAGGACCTCGGCTTCCTTGTACTCCGCGACCCAATCCGGATAGGAGCCGATGTCGGCGATGACGTCCATCACTGTCGAGGGATCGGCATCGATATGGATGGTCTGCGCCGTTTTGTCCGCCACTGGAACCTTCCCCGCTATGGTCTGGTCGCTGGCCAGAAATCTACTCTTCTGCGCCGGGTGAGGTCGCCATACTTCAGGCCAGCCGGGACACTCCGACCGGTCGATGCGCCTCCAGCCGCCGCTTGACCTCGAACGCCATCTCCTTGCCCGCCACTCGCCTGCGGTGATTGATCTTCGGCAGATTCATCCGGGCGAGGTCCCGGGCCGCCGCACCGGACGGCTCGGCATGCAGGAAGTAGTGCAGGATCACGCCGTCGAGCATCTTCTCCAGCCAGACCTCCATGGTCCCGGTCAGCGCGCCGGTCACCGTCCAGCGCTGTCCGGCTTCGCCGCGGTCCTCGACGACCGTCAACCGCAGATCCGGCCACCAACGCGCCCAGCTCGCCCTGTCGGCGACGGCCTCACCGACGGCGACGGGATCGGCGGCGACGAAGGTCTCGTCGGCGATCTGGATGCTGTTCATGGCTGACAAGCTTCACATATGCCGCGGCACCGGCCCACCTTGGCCGTCTACGCTGTACGCGGCACTGCCGCCGTTATCTCGAGAGGGGCACCATCGTGCGTGAGTTCAGCGTTCCCGCATCCTTCACCGTCGGCGAGCTGGACAATGTCGCCGCCGTCGTCTACTCCCACGAGCGCGACAACCCCGACCACGTGATCTTCCAGCGCCAGGTGGACGGTGCCTGGGTGGATGTGACATGCAGGCAGGCCGCCGAGCAGATCCGGGTGGCGGCGCTGGGGATGATCGCCGAAGGTGTGCAGCCGGGTGACCGGGTCGCACTGCTGTCGGCGACGCGCTACGAATGGGTGATCCTCGACTACGCGATCCTGTCGATCGGTGCGGTGACGGTCCCCATCTACGAGACATCTTCGCCCGAGCAGGTGCGCTGGGTGCTGGAGGACTCGGGCGCGGTGCTGGCGTTCGTCGAACTCGAGGCGCACGCGTTGATGGTCAAGGAACTGCTCGCTGAGTTGCCTGCGTTGCGCAAGGTGGCCGTCATCGACACCACCGCGCCGGCGGCCCTCGATGAGTTGACCATCGCCGGTGCCGCCGTGGACCCCACCGAGGTGGACCGCCGGCTGGCGGCCATCCGCAGCGCCGATCCGGCCACGTTGATCTACACCTCGGGCACGACCGGACGGCCCAAGGGCTGCCAGCTGACACACTCGAACCTGCTTTACGAGACCCGCGGGGCGACGGATTGCTTCCCGAGCTTGCTGCGCAAAGGCGAGCGGCTGCTGGTGTTCCTGCCGCTGGCGCACGTGCTGGCCCGCGCGTTGTCGATGACCGCGTTCGCCAACGGGGTCACCATCGGCTACACCAGCGACATCAAGAACCTGGTCCCGATGTTCGGCCAGTTCAAACCCACGGTCATCGTGTCGGTCCCCCGGGTGTTCGAGAAGGTCTACAACACCGCCGAACTGAACGCACAAGACGCCGGAAAGGGTGCCATCTTCACCCGGGCGGTACAGACGGCCATCGAGTGGAGCAAGGCCCAGGACACCGGCGGTGCGGGGCTGCTGCTGCGGATCAAGCACGCCGTCTTCGACCGGCTGGTCTACACCAAGCTGCGGGCGGCCACCGGCGGCGACTGCCGTGCCTCCATCTCGGGCGGGGCGCCGCTGGGCGCCCGCTTGGGACACTTCTACCGCGGTATCGGCCTGACCATCTACGAGGGGTACGGCCTGACCGAAACCAGCGCCGCGATCACCGCCAACCGGATCGGCGAGCTGAAGGTCGGCTCGGTCGGAAAGTTGTTGCCGGGCAACAGCATGGCGATCGCCAACGATGGCGAACTGCTGGTCCGCGGCGGTGTGGTGTTCGGGGGCTACTGGCGCAACGAGACCGCCACCAACGAGGCGATCGTCAACGGCTGGTTCCACACCGGTGACCTGGGCAGCGTCGACGACGAGGGATTCCTGTCCATCGTGGGCCGCAAGAAGGAGATCATCGTGACCGCCGGAGGCAAGAACGTCGCCCCCGCGATCCTGGAGGATCAGCTGCGTGCCCACCCGTTGATCAGTCAGGCAATGGCTGTCGGTGACGCCAAACCGTTCATCGCTGCGGTGATCGCGATCGACCCCGAAGCCTTCGAGGTGTGGAAACAGCACCACGGGAAGTCGGCGGCCGCCTCGGTCGCGGACCTGATGGACGACCCCGACCTGGTCGGCGAGATCGATCTGGCCGTGAAGAACGCCAACCAGGCGGTGTCCAAAGCGGAGGCGATCCGCAAGTTCCGGATCCTGCCGGTCGATTTCACCGTTCTCACCGGTGAGCTGACACCGACGCTGAAGGTCAAGCGCAAGGTCGTCGCCGACAAGTTCTCCGCCGAGATCGAGGGTCTCTACGCCAAGGACTGAGACGGGCTAGAGCAGGCGGGCCAGCTTCTCGGCCTGCCTGCTCCACTTCCAGTTGTCCAGCACCGACTGCCTGCCGGCCGCGCCCATCGCGGCGGCACGGGCCGGGTCGGCCAGCAGGTCTGTGACGGCGGCCGCGATCGCACCGACGTTCCAGCCGTCCACGACGAGGCCCGTCTCGCCGTCGACGACGGTCTCCGGGGCTCCACCGGACCGACCCGCCACCACCGGAACCCCGGTCGAGGAGGCCTCCAGGTAGACGATCCCGAGTCCTTCGACGTCCAGCCCCGCACCCCTGGTGCGGCACGGCATCGCGAACACGTCGGCCATCGCGTGATGGGCAGGCAGTTCGTCGGCGGGAACACCGTCGGTGAACACCACATCCTCGGACACGCCGAAGGTGTGGGCCAGTCGGTGCAACGAGGTTCGGTACGGCCCCCCTCCGACGATGACCAGTGCGGCTCCGGGAACCCGTTGCCGGATGGCCGGCAACGCCCTGATCAACATGTCCTGGCCTTTGCGAGGAACCAGTCGTGATACACACACCACCACCGGGCGCTGCCCGAGGCGGTACCGGGCACGCAGTTCGGCCCTGGCGACCTCGTCGGGGACGAAACGGTCGGTATCCACCCCTGGCGGCACATGCTCCAACGCCGCGTTCGCACCGAACGCCGCCGCGAACCGTCCCCTCGTGTAGGAGCTGATGTAGGTGACGACATCGGTGTCGTTCCCTATGCGGCGCAACGCGGTTCGCGCCAGCGGCAGCATCGACCAGCCGACTTCGTGGCCGTGTGTGCTGGCGATGACCCGGTCCGCGCCTGCGGCCCGGGCCAACGGGGACAGCAGTGCCAGCGGTGCCGCGGCGCCGAACCACACGGTGTCGATGTCGCGGTCCTGGATGAGCCGCCGCATGCGGATCGCCACGGTCGGCTCGGGCACCATCAATGTTCCCGGATGCCGGATGACCTCGTAACCGAGGTCCGCGGCCACCGAGTCGTAGTCCTCGGCTCCCTTCCACGTCGGGGCGTACACCGTCAGGTGGTGCGCGCCCGACGCCACCAGATTCCCGACCAGGGCTTCCAGGTAGGACTGGATACCACCGCGCCGGGGCGGATAGTCGTTGGTCACCAGTAAGGTCCGGGTCACCGGGCGGCACCCCGGGATCCGACGAGGTCCGCGCCCAGCACGTCCCGGGCGGCGGTGCGGGCGTCGGTGCGGTCGTGACCACCCGCGGCAATGTAGAACGCACGCAGCTTGTCCACACCGTAGGTGTGGGCGATGTAGGTCGCGAACTCCCATGCCCTGTCGTAGGCGGCCGACCGTCCGGGCCCGGGCGTGGCCAACTCGGCGTCCGTCGGCGGTGTCGGAGGAGCAGTCGGCGGCACGGCCGGCGCCGGTCTGCCCACGAAGTCCGCGACACCCTCGGTGAGCCACACCGGCGCGTCGGGGGCGGTGTCGGCGCGGGCTGCGTAGTGGAACAGTTCGTGGCGCAGTACCGTCCGCAGATCGGTTTGGCTCATCCCGGCCGCCCTGGGCGAGAACGTGATTCGATCGACGGTGGTGGTGGCGGCGATGTCGGCATCCCCACCCGCCAGGACGGCGAACTGCTCGGGCGAACCCGCCACGACGATGGCGATGTCCTCTCGCCACCGCGGTCCCCAGAACGCCGTGACCGCCGACGTCGCCGCGGGCAGTTCGGTGGCGATGCGCTCCAGCAATGCGTCCCCACCGGGGGCGCCCAGATCGATCAACTGTGCCGACCGGCCGTCCGGTGTCCGCACGGTGTGCGCGACTGCCGGGGACGTCTCCTGGGTCTGGGACGGGTGCGTCTGGAACGCCTGGGCGTCGTGAACTGCTGCGACGCCGGGACCGGCGGGTCCCGCACCGGGGCCCGCCACCAGCAGCGCGGCGCAGATGAACTCGGCACCGAGCACGACGCCCACCCGGCGTCGTGCCGCGGAGCGAGAGTGCTCAGAGCTGACGGACAGCGCTCAGTACCGGCGGACGTTGTAGATGGGCGCGTTGTCCACCGGCGCAACACGCACCGGTGTGCCGTAGGTGGACGCGTGCACCATCATGCCGTCGCCGATGTAGATCCCGACATGGGATGCATCGGAGTAGTAGGTGACCAGGTCGCCCGGCTGCATCTGTTCCCTGGACACCGGCTGTCCACCACGGGCCAGCGCCTGGCTGGAGTGCGGCAACGCGATACCGGCCTGCTGGAACGACCACATCACCAGACCGGAGCAGTCGAACGCGCCGGGACCGGAGCCGCCCCAGGAATAGGGAGAGCCGATACGGCTCAGCGCGGCCTGGATGACCGTCGTGGCCACCGGCGATCCGGGCGGTGCAACATCTCCGGGCGGGATGGCTCCGGGCAGGGGCGGCGCCGGCGGCGCGGCCAGGACGGCGGGATCCTCGCCCGGCGGCGGCGGACCGGGCGCGGCGGCGGGCACCGGGGGCGGCGGCGGGGCCGCGGCGAGCGCTTCGCGCTGGTTGGGGGTCAGTGCCTCGTACTGGGCCTTGACTATGGCGATCTGGACCTGCAGCTGGCTCTGTTTGGACTGCAGATCGGCCCGAACGGCGGCGGCCTGTTCGGCGGCGGTCTTGGCCTCGGCAGCCGACGCGGCCGAGGCCTGCTCGGCGACCTCGGCCTGCCGGCCGGCCTCCCGGAAGCTGGTCATCTGCGCCTGCATCTCGGTTGCCATCACCCGCTGGATCGACAATTGATCGATCAGGCCCTGCGGTGAAGAGGCGGTCAACATGGCCTCGAAGCCCGACGGCCGTCCACCCATGTACTGCGCGGCGGCCAGGTTGTCGACCTTGCCCTGGAAGTCGGAGAGCCGGCTGCTGGCCGCCTCCAAGGCGGCCATATCGCTGGCGTGCTTGGCGTCCGCCGCCTGCTGGACGGCCAGCTTGTTGTCGAGATCCAGTTGGGCCGAATGCATCGCCTCGGTGGTTTGCTCGGCCTGCCGTGAGAGCTCGGTCAACTTGGCCAGCGCATCTTCGGCAGGGTCGGCATACGCATGTCCGGTGAGCATGACACCGATACCGACCAAGCCGGCTATCGCACTGATGAAGAGTTGCCGAGTAAGACTGGTGCTCCTGTGCGCGCGGTCGAGCCTCAAGATCTATGTGTCCTTCAACTGCCGTAACGAGCCGCCTCGAACTCTCTTAGGTCTCAGATAGGTTACGAAACGGCATCGGCCTTGTCCAACAGAAGACGCAAATTTAACAGTCGCCTCCCGGACACGCCCAAATGAGCGCGGCCGCGTGTCGTCACGCCACCCCGGAGTCGCCCCGCCGGTGGATCGGGACCAGCCGCAGCTTCGGCGCCAGACCCACTTCGGCCAGCACTTCCAGCGCACGGCGTTCGTCGACACGTAACGTCTCCGGCACTCCGAGCAACACGCTCACCACGCAATCCCGGCAGCCCGGCCCACGGACGGCGCAGTCGTCGCAGTCGATCCTCACAGTCCCGGTATCGGGACGTTCGCCCGCCGGGCCCTGGTCCTGTGCCATCGCACCTGTTCCTCTCGATCGCAGTCAGGCGCACGGTAACCGCGGCCACCGACAGCGGCATCGGACACGGGCTGGGACACGGCACCCGACACGGCCTCACGGCGTTCGGCGCCGCCTCTGCGGACTTGTCACCGCGGGCGCTTACCTTCGGCGCATGGGTCAGCTCAGCTTCGCCGACGTGGACGCCTCGGCTGACCCCACACTTCGGGAGACCACGTTTGTCGTCGTCGATCTGGAGACCACCGGCGGACGGGCCTCCGGCGAGCGGCACGACGCGATCACCGAGATCGGCGCGGTGAAGGTGCGCGGCGGCGAGATTCTCGGCGAGTTCGCGACGCTGGTCGACCCCGGACGCGCCATACCACCGCAGATCGTCGCGCTCACCGGCATCACCTCGGCGATGGTGTACGACGCCCCGAAGATCGACGCGGTGCTCCCCGCTTTCCTGGAGTTCTGCCGGGGCGCGGTGCTGGTGGCCCACAACGCGGGCTTCGACATCGGGTTCCTGCGCGCGGCCGCCGAACGCAATCAGCTGCCCTGGCCGAAACCTCCGGTGCTGTGCACGGTCACGCTGGCCCGCCGGGTCCTCACCCGTGACGAGGCCCCCAGCGTGCGTCTCTCGGCGCTGGCGCGATTGTTTCGCGCCTCCACCACCCCGACCCACCGCGCCCTCGACGATTCCCGCGCCACTGTCGACGTGCTGCACGGGCTCATCGAGCGGGTCGGCAATCAGGGGGTGCACACCTACGCCGAATTGCGCTCGTATCTGCCTGATGTCACACCCGCGCAGCGCGGCAAGCGTCACCTGGCCCGGGCTCTGCCGCGCACCCCGGGTGTATATCTGTTCCGCGGCCCGTCCGCGGAGGTGCTCTACGTCGGCACGGCGGTCGACCTGCGGCGTCGGGTCTCGCAGTATTTCAACGGCGCCGATCCCCGCACCCGCATCAAGGAGATGACCGCGCTGGCCACCGCGGTGGAGCACGTGGAGTGTGCCCATGACCTGGAGGCCGGCGTCCGGGAACTGCGGTTGTTGGCCGCCCACGCACCGCCCTACAACCGTCGGTCGAAGTTTCCGCACCGTTGGTGGTGGGTGATCCTGACCGCCGAAGCCTTCCCGCGGTTCTCGACGGTGCGTTCGCCCGCCACCGACAGCGCGGTGGGCCCGTTCCGGACCCGATCCGATGCCTCCGAAGCCGCGGCGTTGATGGCGCGATTCACCGGTATCCGAACCTGCACCAACCGGCTGGGCCGGTCCGCGGTCCACGGACCGGCCTGCCCGGAACGTGAGGTCTCGCCGTGCCCGGCCGTTAGGGGAGCCGATGCCGGGGCGTACGCCGCCGCCGCGCACGTCGCGCTGGCGCTCATCGACGGCCGGTGCAGCCGGCCGCTCTCGGCAGCAGTGGCCCAGATCGCCGACCTCGCCGAGCGCAACCGGTACGAGAGCGCCGCCCGGCTGCGCGACCGCACGGCCGCCACGATCGATGTGCTGTGGCGGGGCCAGCGGCTTCGGGCGCTGTCGGCGATCCCGGAACTGGTGGCCGCCAAACCCGACGGGAACCGGGGCTGGCGGCTGGCGGTCGTCCGGCACGGGCAGCTGGCGGCCGCCGGCAACGCGGCCCGCGGTGTACCGCCCATGCCGGTGGTCGACGCCCTGACCGTCGCGGCGCAGACGGTGCTGCCGACCACCGGCCCGCTGGGCGGCGCACTGGTCGAGGAGACCGCCCTGATCGCGCGCTGGCTGGCACAGCCGGGCGTACGGATCGTGCGCGCCGACACCGGCTACTGCTCTCCGGTCGGCGCCGCGGGGAGATTCTCGACATGGGCCGCGACCGCACGCTCGGCGCGGGTGGCTGCCGAGCAACTCGCCGAACACTGCGACGGTTCAGAGGTCCTGGGTGAACCGCGCCCAACGCGCGAGCAACTGTTCGGCCGCCCCGGAGTCGATCGCATCCTTGGCCCGCGTGAGACCGGACTCCCAGGCCGGGACCCACTTGGCGTCGCTGGATAGCCCGGCATGCGCCACCAGCGCACCCGCCGCGTTGAGCACCACCGCATCACGCACCGGGCCGGTGGCGCCGCCGAGCACCGCGCGGGCGGACTCGGCGTTGGCCTCGGCGTCGCCACCGACGAGTTCGGAGATGTCGGCTCGGGCGAACCCGAACGCTGCAGGGTCGAACCTGAGCCGGTCGACGGTACCCGCCTGAACCCGCCAAATCGTGCTCGTCGTCGTCGTGGTCAGCTCGTCGAGCCCATCGTCACCGTGGACGACCAGCACGCTCGCACCGCGGGTGGCGAAGACTTCGGCCATCACCTCGGCCAGGTCGCTCCACGCACAGCCGATCAGGCCCGCCCGCGGCGACGCCGGGTTCGTCAGCGGACCCAGCAGGTTGAACACCGTCGGGACACCGATCTCCCGACGCGCCACGCCGGCATGCCGCAGCGAGGGATGGAACTGAGGGGCGAACGCGAAGCCGATGCCGACCTCGGCGACGCACCGGGCGACCTCGTCGGGGCCCAGATCGATCCGCACCCCCAGTGCTTCCAGGGTGTCTGCGCCACCGGACAACGAGGACGCGGCACGGTTACCGTGCTTGACGACGGGCACACCGGCCGCGGCAACCACGATGGCGGCCATGGTGGACAGATTGACCGTGTTGGCACCGTCGCCACCGGTCCCGACCACGTCGACGGTCGCGGTACCGATGCCCTCTGTCGGCACCCGCCGCGCGTGTTTGAGCATGATGTCGGCCAACTCGGCGACCTCGGCCGAGGTCGGGCGCTTCATCTTCATCGCCACGCCGAACGCCGCGATCTGCGCCGGTGTGGCGGACCCGGTCATGATCTGGTCCATCGCCCACCCGGCCTGACCGGGCAGCAACCCCTGCATGGTGGTCAGCCTGCCGAGAATCTGGGGCCACGTGGGAACAGTTCCAGCGGCGTTCTGCGGCGAAAGGGACTGAGGCGAAGGGGTAGGCACGGACACGATTATGACGAATTGCTCGACCCGGGTGGAGTTCAACAACTACAAAGCGTCATACTTGCTCCTGTGACGAGCGCTGTAGGGACGTCGGGAACCGCAATCACGTCGCGCGTGCATTCGCTGAATCGGCCAAATATGGTCAGTGTCGGCACCATCGTCTGGCTTTCCAGCGAGTTGATGTTCTTTGCTGGACTGTTCGCGATGTACTTCACGGCGCGCGCGCAGGCCCATGGTGACTGGCCGCCGGAACCCACCGAGCTGAATCTCGCGCTGGCCGTGCCGGTCACGCTGGTGCTGATCGCCTCGTCGTTCACGTGCCAGATGGGGGTGTTCGCCGCCGAGCGTGGCGACGTGTTCGGGTTGCGCCGCTGGTACACGCTGACCTTCGCGATGGGCTTTTTCTTCGTCTGCGGTCAGGCCTATGAGTACATCCACCTGGTTGATCACGGCACCACCATCTCGAGCAGCGCCTACGGCACCGTCTTCTACCTCGCGACCGGTTTCCACGGTCTGCACGTCGTCGGTGGCCTGATCGCGTTCGTCCTGCTGTTGATCCGCACCCGGATGAGCAAATTCACGCCCGCGCAGGCCACCGCCGCGATCGTGGTGTCGTACTACTGGCACTTCGTCGACATCGTGTGGATCGCGCTGTTCGCCGTCATCTACTTCGTGCGATGACTCGACCTGACCGGAAAACCACGGGAACCAAGCGATGAGAAGGGGTTCAATGACCAGCAAGTCGCGCCGACGGTTACGCCGCCGTGTCACGGCAGCCCTGCTGCTGCTGAGCGGATTGGTGATGGCCGGTGGACTGGCGGCCACGTTGACTCCGTCACCGCAGGTCGCGGTCGCCGACGAAGCGGCGTCGGCGATGCTGCGCACCGGTCAGGAGCTGTACGACACCTCGTGCGTCACCTGCCACGGAGTGAACCTGCAAGGCGTCGCGGACCGCGGCCCGAGCCTCATCGGCGTCGGCGAGGCAGCCGTGTACTTCCAGGTGTCCACCGGACGTATGCCCGCGATGCGCGGTGAGGCGCAGGCCCCGGCCAAGCCACCGCACTTCGACGAGGCCCAGACCGACGCGTTGGGCGCCTACATCCAGGCCAACGGCGGCGGCCCGGTCGTCCCCCGCGACGAGAACGGGCAGATCGCTTCCCAGTCGCTGATCGGGAACGACGTCGCCCGCGGCGGTGACCTGTTCCGGTTGAACTGCGCGTCCTGCCACAACTTCACCGGCAAGGGCGGCGCGTTGTCGTCGGGTAAGTACGCACCCGACCTCGGCGACGCCAACGAAGCACAGATCTACACCGCGATGCTGACCGGCCCGCAGAACATGCCGAAGTTCTCCGATCGGCAGCTGACTCCGGAAGAGAAGCGCGACATCGTGGCCTACGTGCGCGAAGCGGCTGAGACGCCCACGCCCGGAGGTCTCGGGCTGGGTGGCTTCGGACCGACGTCCGAAGGCATGGTCGCGTGGATCGTCGGTATGGTGGCTATCATCGCCGCCGCTCTCTGGATCGGAGCACGGGCATGAGTGACGGGCACGACGACGCCAACCGCGACGCGAAGAGCGGTGCGACCGGCGGTGCGACGGGTGATGTGAAGGGCACTGACGTTCCCGGCCACAAGGGCGAACCGGGACAGCCCACCGACGCCGAGCTGGCGCAGATGTCTCAGGAAGAGCTTCTGGAGCTGGGCGGCAAACTCGACGGCGTCGAGATCGTCTACAAGGAACCGCGCTGGCCGGTGCCGGGCACCAAAGCCGAGAAGCGCGCCGAGCGTGCGGTCGCGTACTGGTTCCTGCTCGCCGGTTTCTCCGGTCTGGCGCTGTTGCTGATCTTCCTGTTCTGGCCCTGGGAGTACCAGCCGTTCGGCTCCGGCGGCGAATTCGTGTACTCGCTGACCACCCCGCTCTACGGTCTGACCTTCGGCCTGTCGGTGCTTGCCATCGGTGTCGGCGCGGTGCTGTTCCAGAAGAAGTTCATCCCCGAGGAAATCTCGATCCAGGACCGCCACGACGGGGCCTCCCCGGAACTGCACCGCAAGACCGTGGCGGCCAACCTCGGTAACGCCCTGGATGGCTCGACGCTCAAGCGGCGCAAGATGATCGGCCTTTCGCTGGGCATCGGGTTCGGTGCGTTCGGCCTCGGTACCGCGGTCGCGTTCATCGGTGGCCTCATCAAGAACCCGTGGAAGCCGGTGGTCCCGACCGCCGAGGGCATGAAGGCCGAGCTGTGGACCTCGGGATGGACCCCGCGGTTCGAAGGCGAGACCATCTTCCTGGCCCGGGCGACCGGAAAGCCCGGCGAATCCCCGTTCATCAAGATGCGCCCGGAGGACATCGACGCCGGCGGCATGGAGACGGTGTACCCGTGGCGCGAATCCGACGGCGACGGAACCACGGTCGAATCCGAGCACCATATTTTCGAGATCTCGATGGGCGTGCGGAACCCGGTCATGTTGATCCGCATCAAGCCCGGCGACATGTCGCGAGTGGTCAAGCGCCGCGGCCAGGAGAGCTTCAACTTCGGTGAATTGTTCGCCTACACCAAGGTGTGTTCGCACCTGGGCTGCCCGTCCTCGCTGTACGAGCAGCAGACCTACCGCATCCTGTGCCCGTGTCATCAGTCGCAGTTCGACGCGTTGCACTTCGCCAAGCCGATCTTCGGTCCGGCGGCACGCGCGCTGGCGCAGCTGCCGATCACCATCGACCAGGACGGCTACTTGGTCGCCAACGGCGACTTCATCGAACCCGTCGGACCGGCATTCTGGGAGCGGAAGTCATGAGCCCACGTCTAGACGCAGCCGAGATCGCGGCCAAACAGGGCGACGCGATCGACTCGCGATACCACCCGTCGGCTGCGGTGCGTCGGCAGCTCAACAAGGTCTTCCCGACGCACTGGTCGTTCCTGCTCGGCGAGATCGCGTTGTACAGCTTCATCGTTCTGCTCATCACGGGCGTGTACCTGACGCTGTTCTTCGATCCGTCGATGGCCCACGTCACCTATGACGGCGTCTATCAGCCGTTGCGCGGGGTGGCGATGTCACGCGCCTACGAGACGACACTCGACATCAGCTTCGAGGTGCGCGGCGGTCTGTTCGTCCGTCAGGTCCACCACTGGGCGGCCCTGCTGTTCGCCGCGTCGATCATGGTGCACCTGGCCCGTATCTTCTTCACCGGCGCGTTCCGCCGCCCCCGCGAGGCGAACTGGGTGATCGGCTCGCTGCTGCTGATCCTGGCGATGTTCGAGGGCTTCTTCGGATACTCCCTGCCCGACGACCTGCTCTCGGGTACCGGTGTTCGTGCCGCACTGTCCGGCATCACGATGGGTATCCCGATCGTCGGCACCTGGCTGCACTGGGCGCTGTTCGGCGGCGACTTCCCCGGCGAGATCCTGATTCCGCGTCTGTACGCGCTGCACATCCTGCTGATCCCAGGGATCATCCTGGCGCTCATCGGCGTCCATCTGGCGCTGGTGTGGTTCCAGAAGCACACCCAGTTCCCCGGCCCGGGCCGCACCGAGACGAATGTGGTCGGCGTGCGCGTCATGCCGGTGTTCGCGGTGAAGTCGGGTGCGTTCTTCGCGATGACGGTCGGCATTCTCGGCCTGATGGGTGGTCTGCTCCAGATCAACCCGGTATGGACGATCGGCCCGTACAAACCGTCCCAGGTGTCCGCGGGTAGCCAGCCGGACTTCTACATGATGTGGACCGACGGCCTCATCCGATTGTGGCCGGCGTGGGAGTTCTACCCATTCGGGCACACCATTCCGCAGGGCGTGTGGGTCGCGGTGGCGATGGGCCTGATCTTCACCCTGCTGGCGCTCTACCCCTTCATCGAGAAGAAGCTCAGCGGTGATGACGCTCACCACAACCTGCTGCAGCGCCCGCGTGACGCTCCGACCCGCACCGCGGTCGGCGCGGCCGCGATCGCCTTCTACATCGTGCTGACCTTCGCCTGCATGAACGACATCATCGCGCTGAAGTTCCACATCTCGCTCAACGCGACGACGTGGATCGGCCGCGTGGCCATGGTGCTGTTGCCCGCGATCGTCTATTTCGTGACCTACCGCTGGGCGGTGGCCCTGCAGCGCAGTGACCGCGCGGTGCTGGAGCACGGAATCGAGACCGGCATCATCAAGCGGTTGCCGCACGGCGCCTACGTCGAGTTGCACCAGCCGCTCGGCCCTGTGGACGAGCACGGTCACGCGATCCCGCTGGAGTACCAGGGCGCAGCGTTGCCCAAGCGGATGAACAAGCTGGGTTCGGCAGGCGCCCCGGGCACCGGCAGCTTCCTCAAGGGCGACCCGCTGTCCGAGCACGAGGCGCTCACCGATGCGGCACACGCCGCCGAGCACCGGGCGCTGACGGCCCTGCGCGAGCACCAGGAGCGCAGCAGCGCGACGAACGGCTCGTCCAATGGGCATGGTTCGTCGAACGGGAACGGACACCACTGACAGGTAGATCAGATCGGAAATGATCCGCCCCGGCCGGCTTGGCCGGGGCGGATCATTTCTTTGTGGGCATGCCCCGGGCGGCCTCGTCGCGCCTACCAGGCCGTCTCATCGTGTGCACCGCTGGGGCCGTCTCAAGGCGCGTACCGCTGGGGCTCGATGCGGGTATCGCGTGTACGGCGGGCCCACCACGCTGACGCGGCAGCCCCCGGACGGCCAGCCCTCCCCCGCAGGCACGCCGGGGGCGACCACGCGTCCTGCGGCAATCGACCCGGCAATCGGTGCTGCCGGCCGCGAGGTTCAGTCTTCGGTGTCCGGGCGCAATTCACGCAGGTAATACCACGGGATGGCACCCATGGCGACCGTGACGACTCCGGCAACGCCGTAGAGCACCCAGGCGACGGTGTCGCTCTCCACCGCCATCAGGTAGGTGGCCACCGCGATGAGCAGGGTGGCCACCCCCATCGCGCAGACCAGGGACGCGGTGCAGCGCAACCAAACCCGGTCGGTGACCGGCGACACCGCTGCTGCAGGTGTCCGCTGCGGACGCGGCAACGGACCGCTGACCTCGGTCGGGCGCGCGGCGCGCAGCTTCTCCGTGGGCGCGTCCACGCCCCGCACCGGCAGCACCGGTTCGTCGGCCGCCGCCGGCGGCACCGGTTGGTCGGCCGCCGCCGGCGGCGACGGGGCGACATCCCGGTCCGCGGCGCGGCGGGCACGTAGCAGCAGCGGTACGGCAACGACGATCACCGCGGCAGAGACGCCGATGATGGTGTAGAGCACCCACGGTGTACCGGAGTCGGCGGCTGATTCGGTGTGCCCGCGGGCCAGATCGACCAGCGCCACAGCCGCGGCGACGCCGGCACCAAGGGCAGCCAGCCAGGCGACGATGCAGCCACCGAGCAGGATGCGGTCGGTGCGGTCGAGCGCGGATATCTCGAAGCCCACCGGCGCTGCGGACGTGTCATTGCGATTCGACATCGGCGGTGTCGGTGCCTAACAGCTGGTCTGCGCGGAATTGCTGGTGTTGGAGGACAACACCGTCCCGTCGCTGGTGGTGATGGAGCAGTTCAGTCGACTCACCAGAAACAGGCTGGAGGCCTGAACCGAACCGACTTCGGACTGAGAGATCGGGGTGACCGTCAGCGACCACGGGATGTAGACGTTGCGCTGGGTGCGGCTGCGTCCCGACGCGTCGATGTAGGTGACGGTGATGATGTCGCCCGGCGCCTTCGTGCCGGTCACCGAATAGGTGACCTGTCGCGGGCCGGCCGGCGTCGTCGTGGTCGGCGGCGGTGGTGGCGGCGGCTCGGTGGTGGCGGGTGGTGGCGGCGGAGGAGGCGCCTCGGTGGGCTCCGGCGGTGGAGGAGGCGGCTCGGTCACGGTGACAGTCTCCGGCGGCGGGGGTGGCGGCGGCTCGGTGGTCGGGGGTGGCGGTGGAGGCGGTGGAGTCGTGGTGGTGATCGCGTCCTGCACAGGCGGCACCGGACTGCTGGTCGTCGTCTCGGGGGTGGCGAGGTTGTCGGTGTCGGAGCGCGTCACCAGCACCGACACCGACACCACCAGGGCAATCGCGGCGACGATGGCGACCACACCGACCACCCACGGCCAGCGCGGAGGAGGGCCGCTATCGACCGGATCAGCGGTGCCGGCGTCGTAGCTGTCATAGTCGAACAGAGCCGCATCGGCGGGTACGTAGGGCGGGCTGACGAACTGCTCGGACTCGGGTGCCGAGTAGGCGCGGGAGTAGAAGTCGGTTTGACCGGTGTCGGGGGTGTCGGCTGCCTGGGTGGCGTCATCGGGGGCCTGCCGACCAGCCGGCTCCTCGTCCGGGAGACCGGAGTCGCCAGAGTCCCGCCCGGGAGGATTCGGCCCGCTCATCTACGTCTATCCTTCTCGACTGCTTCTCGGCGCCGGCGGTTGCCGCAGCGGCTCATGGCGCCTCGGCAACACTACCCAACGCCAGCACCCGATCGGACGGCTCGAAGCCCCATGACGACGAACTCATGCCCTGATTGTGACCTTGTTCGCGTCACGGCGCCGGCACCGGGTCAGTGCTTCTCAGGTCCCGTGTGGTATTCGAACACCAATCCACTCACGGTGGCCAGGACCATGCAGACACCAGCCACGATCAACCACGGCAGCCACATCGCCATACCGACCGCGGTGATCGAACCGGCCAGCGCGATGAAGATCGGCCACCAGCTGTGCGGCGGATAGAAGCCGAGCTCACCGGCGCCGTCGGCGATCTCGGCGTCCTCGTAGTCCTCGGGCCGGGTATCGAGGCGGCGGGCCACGAACCGGAAGAACGTGCCCGTGATCAAGGTCAACCCGGTGGTCAGTGCGAGCGCTGTGGTGCCCGCCCACTCGATGACGCCGTTGGCGAACATATGCGTCAGCACGCCGTAAACCACGGTGGACAGCGCGAAGAACGCCGTCAGGAACTCGAACAACCTGGCTTCGATATGCATCTGCTGTCCTTACCTGCTCGCCTGGGGCAACGGGGGCGCCAGCTCTCCGCGACGGGTGTCGAACGGTTGTGTGGTGACCGCCAGCGGCGGCTGGTTGATGGCCTCCAGCGCCTCGGCGTTCGACCGGCCTGCGCTGCGCTGGTCGAGATACGCCTTGAAGTCGTTGGGCTCCACGACCCGCAGCTCGAAGTTCATCATCGCGTGGTAGGTGCCACACATCTCGGTGCACCGCCCGACGAACGCGCCGGTCTGGTTGATCTCACTGATCTGGAAGATGTTGTCGGAGTTGTTCTCCCGGGGGTTGGGCAGCACATCCCGCTTGAACAGGAACTCCGGCACCCAGAATCCGTGGATCACGTCGGCCGAGGCGATCTGGAATTCGATGCGCTTGCCGACGGGAACCACCAGAATCGGGATCTCGGTCGACGTGCCCAGGGTCTCGATCTCGTTGAAGTTCAGGTACGAGCGGTCCTCGGGGTTGGCGCCGTAGATCGCACCGACCTGATCCCCGCCGTGCCCGTCGCCGCCCTCGGGACGCGACGCCATGGCTTCTCTACGCTCGTCGTCCACACCGTCGTAGGTCAGCGTCCCGTCGGCGAAATCGACTCGCTGGTAGCCGAACTTCCAGTTCCACTGGAAGGCCGTGACGTCGATCACGACCTCGGGATTGTCCTCCTTGTGCAGCATCCGCTCCTGCACCACGACGGTGAAGTAGAACAGCACCGAAATGATGATGAAGGGGATGACCGTCAGCGTGAGCTCAAGGGGCATGTTGTAGCCGAACTGCCGCGGCAGTTCGGTGTCGGTCTTCTTCTTACGGTGGAACGCCATGGTCCAGAACAGCAGCACGTAGACGATCGCACCGACGACGAGCGCGGCGATCACCGACCCGATCCACAACTCACGGTTCAGGTGGGCCTCGGGGGTGATGCCGGTGGGCCAGCCGAGGCCGAGCACCTCCGACCAACTGCATCCGCTGAGTAGCACCGCCGTCCCGCCCAAGAGCAGGGACAATGCCACCAACTTAGGGCCGCGAGCGGACACGTTGGCGCCTCCTACTAAGTCGATTGACCGGTGGGCGGTCAGACCGCTGCATCGAATACTACGCAGCGTAGACCACGCCGTGGATGTGATGCGAAGCGACCGGCGAATGCGCGCGAGTGCCGGTCCCGGCCCATCCGCGGGATTAGGCATACTGGCGCGGTGTGCGGACTGCTGGCGCTGGTCACCGACCCTTCCTCTGACCTTTCCCCCACCACCGTCGACGCGGTGTCGGCCGCCACGGCCCAGATGCGCCATCGCGGCCCGGACGAGCCGGGCACCTGGAACGACGACCGTGTGGTGCTCGGTTTCAACCGACTCTCCATCATCGACATCGCCCACAGTCACCAACCGCTGCGGTGGGGGCCGCCGGACGCGCCGAACCGCTACTCGCTGGTGTTCAACGGAGAGATCTACAACTACCTGGAGCTGCGTGACGCCCTGCGTAGGGAGTTCGGCGCCGAGTTCCACACCGACGGTGACGGCGAAGCGATCGTCGCGGCCTATCACCACTGGGGTGCGGCCGACTCGCTGACCCGGCTGCGCGGGATGTTCGCGTTCGCGCTGTGGGACAGCGTGGAGCAGGAACTGTTCTGCGCCAGAGATCCGTTCGGCATCAAGCCGCTCTATCTGGCCACCGGACCGGGGGGCACCGCGGTGGGCAGTGAGAAGAAATGTCTGCTCGACGTGGCCGACCGTCTCGGCATCGACCCGGGCATCGACGAGCGCGCCGTCCAGCACTACACCGTGCTGCAGTACGTCCCGGAACCGGAGACCCTGCACCGGGGCATCCGCAGACTGGAATCCGGCAGCTTCGCCCGGGTCCGCCCGGGCAACCCCCCGGTGGTGACGCGCTACTTCGAGCCCCGCTTCGACGCGGTGCCGTTCTCCAGCCGGTCCGGCGCCGACCAGGCCCGCTATGACGAGATCACCGCGGTGTTGGAGGACTCGGTGGCCAAACACATGCGCGCCGACGTGACGGTGGGTGCGTTCCTGTCCGGGGGTATCGACTCGACCGCGATCGCCGCGCTCGCGATGCGCCACAACCCGCGGCTGATCACGTTCACGACCGGCTTCGAGCGGGAAGGGTTCTCCGAGGTCGACGTCGCTGTCGCCTCGGCCGAGGCGATTGGGGCGCGGCACGTCACCAAAGTGGTGAGCCAGCAGGAGTTCGTCGCGGCACTCCCCGAGATCGTCTGGTACCTCGACGAACCCGTCGCCGACCCGGCGCTGGTGCCGCTGTACTTCATCGCCAAAGAGGCCCGAAAGCACGTCAAGGTGGTGTTGTCCGGGGAGGGCGCCGACGAGCTCTTCGGGGGGTACACGATCTACCGTGAACCACTGTCGTTGAAGCCCTTCGATTATCTGCCCCGAGGCCTGCGCAGATCGGTCGGCAGAATGGCCGGTCCGCTGCCGGAGGGCATGCGGGGCAAGAGTCTGTTACACCGAGGCTCACTGACCCTCGAGCAGCGTTACTACGGAAACGCGCGCAGCTTCTCCGACGCGCAGCTGCGCGCGGTCCTGCCCAGGTTCCGGCCGGAGTGGTTGCACACCGACGTCACTGCCCCGCTGTACGCGCGGTCGCAGGGCTGGGACCCGGTGGCCCGGATGCAGCACATCGACCTGTTCACCTGGCTGCGCGGCGACATCCTGGTCAAGGCGGACAAGATGACGATGGCCAACTCCCTGGAGTTGCGCGTGCCGTTCCTGGACCCCGAGGTGTTCGCGGTGGCGTCCCGGCTGCCCTACGACCAGAAGATCACCAGGTCGACGACCAAGTACGCGCTGCGCCGCGCGCTGGAGCCGATCGTTCCCGCCCACGTGCTCAACCGGCCGAAGCTCGGTTTCCCGGTGCCGATCCGGCATTGGCTGCGTTCGGGCGAACTGCTCGACTGGGCCTACGCCATGATCGGGACGTCAGGCGCCGGTGAACTCGTCGACCTGACCGCGGTGCGTGCCATGCTCGACGAGCATCGCAGCGGCGCCGGCGATCACAGCCGCCGACTGTGGACGGTGCTGATCTTCATGCTCTGGTACGCGATCTTCGTCGACAGGAGCATCACACCGCAGATCAGCGAGCCGACCTACCCGGTGCAGCTGTGACTGTCGCCGACTACAGGGCGGCGGCGATCTCCGCGGCAGCATCGGCCCCGTAGGCGCCGGACAGGCGCTCCACGGCAGACTCCTTGTGCCAGGTCCACTCCTGCGGCCCGGAAGCTTCGAGCACCAGTGTGGCCACCAGGGAGGCCAGCTGAGCAGAGCGCTCCAGCGACAGGCCGGCGTCGCGGCCGGTGAGGAAGCCCGCCCGGAAAGCGTCACCGATGCCGGTCGGGTCCTCCTTGTGGGTCTCGGGCACCACGTCGACGTGGACGAAGGTGCCGTCGCGTCCGACGAGATCGACGCCCTTCTCCCCCAGCGTCGTCACCCGCAACTGGATCTGGTTCATCACCTCGGCCTCCGACCAACCGGACTTCTGCAGCAGCAGATCCCACTCGTAGTCGTTGGTGAACAGATAGGTGGCTCCGCCGATCAGCCTGCGGATCTCTTCCCCGGACAGACGTGCCAACTGCTGGCTGGGATCGGCGGCGAAGGCGAGTCCGAGTTTCCGGCATTCCTCGGTGTAGAGGAACATGGCCTCCGGATCGTTGGCCCCGACGATCACGAGATTCGGTGTGCCCGTTTGTGACACCACGTCAGCCAGCTTGATGTTGCGGGCTTCCGACATCGCGCCCGGATAGAAGGACGCGATCTGGGCCATGTCCTCGTCGGTGGTGCACACGAACCGCGCGGTGTACGAACTCTGCGAGACCAGCACGCTGTCGCAGTTGACGCCGTGCGAGGTCAACCATTGGCGGTAGTCGTCGAAGTCCTCGCCGACGGCTCCGACCAGCACCGGGCGGCCGCCGAGGACGCCCATGGCGAACGCCATGTTGCCCGCGACGCCGCCGCGATGCATGACGAGGTCATCGACGAGAAAGCTCAGCGACACCTTCTGCAGGTGGTCTGCGAGCAGTTGCTCGGAGAACTTCCCCGGAAAGCGCATCAGATGATCAGTTGCTATCGATCCGGTCACCGCAATGGTCACGCAGTTTCACCCTTCGTCGTTTCGGCGTTTCAGCCTAGTGTCGGCCGGGCCGGTGGACCTTTCGAGGCGCCAGGTCGGGCCCGCTTCGGCAGCGCTGCCGACGGGGTCACCGCCGGCCTGTGCGCTAACCTGCCTATAAATGCCTGCCCGGTCACTGTAGATGCCGCAGGATCCGATCGACTTCCCCGGGAGCTAATCTATGACCGGTCCTTACCCGCCTCCCTATGGCGCAGGACCACCCGGCCCGCAGATGTACCCGCAGCCCTATCCCCCGCAGACCTATCCGCCGCTGGGCACGCCCTATCCGGAAGACGGCCCGGTTGCCGCGTATCCGGGGCCACTGCCCCCGCCGGTGCAGTACCCGAACCGCAAGCGACCCTGGATCGTCGCCGCGGTCATCGTCGTCGCGGTTGTCGTGCTGGCCGGCGTGATCGCCGCTGTGGCGCTCACCGGCGGGCGCGGTGGCGCGGTCGCGACCGGTGCGCTGACGGAGACGTCGGCGCAGGCCGCGATTCAGAATTACCTCGATGCGCTGACCGACGGGGATGAGGAGGCGGTGGCCCGCCACACGTTGTGCGGCCTCTTCGATGCGGTCAAGGAGCGCCGTTCCGATCTGGCGCTCGCGAGCCTGTCCAGCGATGCGTTCCGTAAGCAGTACGACAGCGCCGAGGTCACGTCGATCGACAAGATGGTGCTGTCCTCACCGACCCAGGCCCAGGTGTTGTTCACGATGCGCGTAGAGCCGGCCACCGGTTCGTCCCGTAACCGGCCCAGCGAGGCCGAGGAGCAGGCCGTCGCTCAGGTGCTGTCGATCGACGATCAGGTGTTGGTGTGTTCCTACCTGCCGCGCACGGCCGGTCAGTACTGAGTCGCCGACCCGACAGCCCGCCGAACCGACCGGTTGAAACGCCCCGATCGGTTGCGGCGAACTGCTTCGATCAGTTGAACGAGTCGCCGCAGGCGCACGAACCGGTGGCGTTGGGGTTGTCGATGGTGAAACCCTGCTTCTCGATCGTGTCGACGAAGTCGATCGTGGCGCCCTGGACGTAGGGCGCGCTCATCCGGTCGACAGTGAGCTCGACACCGTTGAAGTCGACCGTGAGGTCGCCGTCGAGCGAGCGGTCGTCGAAGAACAGGTTGTAACGAAGACCCGCGCACCCGCCCGGCTGAACGGCGATGCGCAGCGCGAGGTCGTCGCGACCCTCCTGGTCGAGCAGAGCCTTGGCCTTGGCGGCAGCGGCATCCGTCAGGGTCACACCGTGTTGGGCGTCGGTGGCTTGACCTGCCTGCACTGCCGACTCGTCCTGAACAGTCATGGAATCTCCCGTGTGGATGTACGTGGGTGGGACCGCCGGTGGGCTTACGACGGGTTGTACGCGTGAACGTACGACGTTGGCCCCACTGCCTCAACGGTACCCCGTCGCGGCGGTATTCCCCCAGCTATCCCCAGTCCGCGGCGACGTCGGAGGCCAGGCCGGTCAGCTGCTCGGCGGCATCTTCGATGGCACGCTGCACCGATCCGGCCCGATCGGTGACCGAACGGGCTGCCGCGATACCCGCGTCCTGCAGCGCCTGGGTGTCCAGGGTCACCTGACCGGCCAGCACCAGCACCGGCGTCCGCCTCGACCGTGCGCCCGCGGCCAGGGCGCTGACCACCTTGCCGTGTAGCGACTGGTCGTCGAATCGGCCCTCACCGGTGATGATGAGGTCCGCCCCGGCGACGTCGGCGTCGAGGCCGGTGTGCTCGGCGATGATGGCCGCGCCCGACTCGCGCCTACCGCCCAGGGCTAGCAACGCCGCCCCGATACCGCCGGCGGCGCCCGCCCCCGCGTCGTCGGTGACCACCCGGCCGGCAGCCACCCTCAGCTGCTCTGCCCAGGCGGTCATCCGCTGTTCCAGCACGGCGACCGCGTCCGGGTCGGCTCCTTTCTGCGGCCCGAAAATCGTCGCGGCGCCCCGCGGACCGAGCAACGGGTGCTCGACGTCACTGGCGGCGATCAGCTCGACACCGTCGAGGAGTTCCCGCGCTGCGGTCAGTCCGCCGAGCGCCTCGACCATGCCGCGCCCGCCGTCGGTGCAGGCACTGCCACCGAGCCCCACGACGATCCGGCGCGCTCCGCCGGCGCGGGCAGCCGCGATCAGCTGACCCACCCCGCGACTGTGCGCCTCCAGTGAGGTCCGCACCGTCGGCGGTCCGCCGAGCAGAGCCAGCCCGCACGCCTGGGCGCACTCGATGTAGGCGGTGCCCGGCGGGGTGGCGTCGAACACCCACCGGGCCTCGACGTCGGTGTCCAACGGGCCGCTGACCGTCGCCGTGCGCACCTCCCCCAGTCGAGTCGCCAGCACGTCGACGAATCCGGGTCCGCCGTCAGACTGCGGCGCCAGGGTCAGCACGTCTCGTGGGCGGGCGCGCTCCCAGCCTTCGGCGATACAACGCGCGGCCTGCACGGCGGTCAGACTGTCCCCGAAGCAATCCGGGGCGATGAGGATGTTCCTGGCGTCGGTGTCGGTGGCGGCCACCCCGGCAGACTATGACGTCGGGGTGCCGGGGCGCAGAGCGGCACGGATTGGTCGGCCGCCGACCGCAAAGTAATCTGGCAGACGTGAAACTGCTGGGCCGTAACAACGACGACGCCGGGGACTCGGGTGACTCCGAGTCCGCTACCGACGACAAGGCGGCGGCCCCTTCGGCCGCGGCGGGTGAGCGGCCGACGACGACGCCACCCAAGGGCAAGCCGACTCCCAAGCGCAGTGAGGCCGCCCGCCGGCGTGGCCCGGTGGCGCCCGCGCCGATGACGAGCGCCGAGGCCCGCAAGCGACGCAAGGAGATGCGCGGGCCGAAGCTGTCCCGGGAGGAGCGCAAGGCCGAGCGTCTGGTGCGCCGGGCCGAGATGTCCGAACGGCGCGAGAAGATGATGGCCGGCCAGGACGCCTACCTGTTGCCCCGTGACCGCGGCCCGGTCCGCCGTTACGTCCGCGATGTGGTGGATTCGCGGCGCAACCTGCTCGGGTTGTTCATGCCGTCGGCGCTGTTCCTGATCTTCGTCATGCTGGCGGCACCGTCGGTGCAGGTCCAGGCCTTCCTGTCACCAGCGATGCTGGTGCTGGTGCTGGTCATGGTGCTCGACGGCTTCTTCCTGGGTCGCAAGGTGAACCGGATGGCAGACGAGAAGTTCCCCGGCAACACCGAGACGGGCTTCAAGCTCGGCTTCTATGCGGCCAGCCGCGCCTCGCAGCTGCGCCGGATGCGGGCGCCGCGGCCACAGGTCGAACGCGGCACCCGCGTGGCGTGACGCCGCAGGTGGCGTACTTTCCTGACATTGCCGCACCCGACGCCGACGCGGCGGCGGCCGCACGGCGACGGCAGACGGCGCTGACGAAACCGGCCGGATCGCTGGGACGCCTCGAGGACCTCTCGGTGTGGGTCGCGGCGTGCCAGGGCGAATGCCCGCCCAGGCAGTTCGAGCGGGCCCGCGTGGTGGTGTTCGCCGGCGACCACGGTGTCGCCGGCGCGGGCGTGTCGGCCTATCCGCCGGCGGTGACCGCGGCCATGGTGGCCAACTTCGCTGCTGGTGGCGCCGCGGTGAACGTGCTGGCCGAGATCGCCGGAGCGGGGGTGCGGGTCGCCGATATGGCCGTCGACACCGACGAGCCGTGGACGGCCGAGGTCGGCGCCCACAAGATTCGGCGCTCCAGCGGCAACATCGCCGTCGAGGATGCGCTGACGCCCGACGAGGTGGTGCAGGCGATCGACGCGGGGCGGCGCATCGCCGACGAAGAGGTCGACGCCGGAGCCGATCTGCTCGTCGCCGGCGACATGGGCATCGGAAACACCACGCCGGCGACCACGCTGGTCGCCGCGCTGACCGATTCGGAGCCGGTGGCGGTCGTCGGCCGGGGCACCGGGATCGATGATGCCGGGTGGGCGCGCAAAACCGCCGCGATCCGCGACGCGTTGTACCGCACCCGGCGGATCTCCGCCGATCCCATCGCGCTGCTGCGCATCTGCGGCGGTGCCGACCTGGCGGCGATGACCGGGTTCTGCGCCCAGGCCGCGGTGCGCCGTACCCCGGTGCTGCTGGACGGGTTGGTGGTGACGGCCGCGGCGCTGGCCGCCGACCGGCTGGCGCCGGGCGCCAGGCTCTGGTGGCAGGCGGGGCACAGATCCACCGAACCGGCGCACACGCTGGCCTTGCGACAGCTGGAGCTGGAGCCGATCGTGGAACTGGGAATGCGACTCGGCGAGGGTTCCGGCGCGCTGGTGGCACTGCCGGTGCTGCGGGCCGCCGTCGCGACCCTCGGGTCGATGGCCACCTTCGAGGAAGCCGGAATCAGCGAGGCCTAGGGCTGTGATGCGTTCTGTGGCGGGCGCTTTCGCGTTCGCGACGATACTGCCCACGCCGTCGAGGTTGGCGGTCGGCGCGGGCCGCGGGGTGCTGTCGGCGTTGCCGCTCGCAGGCGCGGCACTGGGCGCGTTGGCGGCCGCGGTGCTGTGGGCCGGCTTCTGGGCCTTCGGGAGTCACAGCGCGCTGGCCGGCGCGTCGGCGGTCGCGGTGTTGTTGTTGGCCACCCGCGGACTGCACATCGACGGGTTGTCCGACACCGTCGACGCCCTGGGCTGCTACGGACCGCCCGAGCGGGCCTTGGCGGTCATGCGGGACGGTAGCTCGGGCCCGTTCGGCACCGCCGCGGTGACGGTGACGATCGTGGTGCAGTCGCTGGCGTTCGCGCATGCCGGCTGGCTCGCGGTGCTTGTCGCGGTGCTGGCGGGGCGGGTGGCCGTGGTCGCCGCGTGCCGGGGCGGGGTGCCGGCCGCGCCGGGCAGCACATTGGGGTCCCTGGTCGCAGGCACCCAGCCGCGCTGGGTGGTCGCGGGTTGGATCGTGGCGGTCACCGGCCTGGCCACATTGGCGGGTGTGCGACCGTGGCAGGGACCGCTGGTGGTGCTGCTCGCGCTGGCGGCCAGCACCGTACTCGTCGCGCACTGCGTCCGCAGGTTCGGCGGTATCACCGGCGATGTCCTGGGCGCGACCGTGGAGGTGACGACGACCATCGCGGCCATCGGTCTGGCGATCCGTTAGGACAGCCGGGCCATCCAGCCGTGGGTGTCGGCGAACGTACCGCGCTGGATTCCGGTCAGCGTGTCGCGCAGCGCCATGGTGATCTCGCCCGGTTCTCCGTCGGCGATCGTGAATTCGCCGTCCCCGTGCTTGACATGGGACACCGGCGTGATCACCGCGGCCGTCCCGCATGCGAACACTTCGGTGATCTCGCCGGCGGCGGCCTTCTTCTGCCATTCATCGACGTCGATCTTGCGCTCCTCGACTGCGAACCCGGCATCGGTGGCCAACTGCAGCAACGAGTTCCGGGTGATCCCCGGTAGCAGCGAACCGGACAGCTCGGGGGTGACCAGACGCGCGGTGCCGCCACTGCCGAAGACGAAAAACAGGTTCATACCACCCATTTCCTCGACATAGCGGCGCTCGATCGCATCGAGCCACACCACTTGGTCGCACCCGTGGTCGGCGGCCTCGGCCTGTGCCAGCAGCGACGCGGCGTAGTTGCCCCCGAACTTGGCCGCCCCGGTGCCGCCGGGCGAGGCGCGCACGTACTCGTGCGAGAGCCACACGCTGACCGGCTTGATACCGCGCGGAAAGTAGGCGCCCGCGGGTGAGCCGATGACCAGATAGCGGTAGGAGTTGGCCGGGCGGACGCCGAGTCCCGGCTCGGTGGCGATGATGAACGGCCGCAGATACAGCGATTCCTCGCCGCCGGCGGGTGGCACCCACCTCTCGTCGACGGCGATCAGCTGCCGCAGCGACTCGATGAAGACCTCTTCGGGCAGTTCGGGGATGGCCAGCCGTCGCGCCGAGCTCCGCAGCCGCGCGGCGTTGGCCTCGGGCCGGAACGACACGATGGAATCGTCGGCCCAGCGGTAGGCCTTCAGTCCCTCGAAAATCTCCTGCGCGTAATGGAGAACGACCGCCGACGGGTCCAGCTCGATCGGGCCGTAGGGAATGACACGGGCGTCGTGCCAGCCTTGGCCCGCGGTGTAGTCGATGGACACCATGTGGTCGGTGTGGAACTTCCCGAAACCGGGGTTGCCCAGGATCTCGGCGCGTACCTCGTCGCTCGCCGGATTCGCGTTGCGATCGACGGTGAACTCGAGGCGATCAGTCATGCAGGCGATTGTATAACCCGCTGGCCAACGGTTTTTGGGGTGCGGTCTCAGCGGGTCCGGGTGTCGACGAACGGCGGCTTGACCACTTCGCATTCCACCTGCCGTCCGCGGACGTCCACCGCCACGTGCGCGCCGTCGGCGATGTCGGCGGCGGTGTCGATCAGGGCCAGTGCGATCCCGACTTTCAAAGTGGGAGAGAAGGTTCCCGACGTCGTCAGGCCGATCGGGGTGTCGCCGTCGAGCACCGTCAGGTCCGGCCGCAACACGCCGCGGCCCACCGCGCGCAGACCGCGCAGGGTGCGCCGCGGGCCCGCCTCCTTCTCGGCCACCAGCGCGTCGCGACCCCAGAACGCGTCCTTCTTCCACCCGATCGCCCAACCGCAGCGCGCCTGCAGCGGGGAGATGTCCAGCGACAGCTCGTGGCCGTGCAGCGGATAACCCATCTCGGTGCGCAGCGTGTCTCGCGCGCCGAGTCCGGCCGGTTCACCGCCCGCTGCCCGTACGGCCTCGACCAGCGCGTCGAACACCACTTCGGCCTGCTCCCAGGCCGGCAGCAGCTCGTAGCCGTGTTCGCCGGTGTATCCGGTGCGGCACACCCGCACCGGCACGCCGCCGAACTCGGCGTCGGCGTAGCCCATGTAGTCCATGTCCACCGGCAACCCGAGCCCGCCCACGACATCGGCCGATCTGGGCCCTTGGACCGCGAGCACGGCACGGGATCGATGTTCGTCGGTGATCGTCAGCTGGTCCGGGGCGCTGTGCTGCAGTGCGGCGACCACGGCCGCGGTGTTGGCCGCATTGGGAACCAGGAAGATCTCGTCGTCGGAGACGTAGTAGGCGATCAAGTCGTCGATCACGCCGCCGTCCTGTGTGCAGCACAGTGTGTACTGCGCCTTGCCGGGTCCGATCCGGCGCAGGTCGTTGGTGAACGCCGAGTTGACGTAGTCGGCCGCACCGGGCCCTTTGACCAGCGCCTTGCCGAGGTGGCTGACGTCGAACAGACCGACGGTGGCGCGGGTGGCGGTGTGCTCGGCGACTGTGCCCGCGTAGGACACCGGCATCAGCCAGCCACCGAATTCGGCGAAGCTCGCACCGAGCTCGCGGTGACGGTTCTCCAGAGGGCCAGCCGACAAGTTGTCACTCACGGCGAACCACACTAGTCGCGCGACGCTGTTCGAACCGATGGCTGGGGGTTCGAACCGATGGCTAGGGTGAATCCCCGTGAGCACCTCAGCGGGTTACCAGTCTCCTGTCGTCACCGTTGCCGGCGCGCTGCCCAAGCGCCGCGCCGAATCATCGGTACTGATCGTGCCCGTCGTCAGCGAGGGAGACGGCGCCGACTCCCGGGCGTCGGTAATCGCCACCGCACATCTGGACGCCGACGCCGTCAACGCGATCGAGGCGGCGTTACAGGCGCTGGGCGCCAAGGGCGGCAGCGAGCAGGTGAGCCGAATCGTGGTGCCGTCACTACCGGTGGGCAGCGTGCTGGCCGTCGGATTGGGTAAGGACCGTGACGACTGGCCGGCCGAAACGGTGCGACGGGCCGCCGGCGCGGCTGCCCGGTCGCTGACCGGGGTGGAGTCGGTGATCACCACGCTGTCCGAACTGGACCTACAGGCGGCGATCGAGGGCCTGATCCTGGGCGCCTACCGGTTCTCCGAGTTCCGCAGCGCCAAGACCGCACCCAAGGACGCCGGACTGCGCAAGATCACCGTGCTGGCCTCGGACACGAAGGCGGCGACCAAGGACGCGGCCACGCACGCCGAGGAGATCGCCACCGCGGTGGCGACCGCACGGGATTTCGTGAACACCCCGCCGAGCCACCTGCATCCCGCCGAATTCGCCAAGCGCGCAAAGGTTCTCGGCGAGGCTGCGGGGCTGGAGGTCGAGGTGCTCGACGAGAAGGCACTGGCCAAGGACGGGTACGGCGGCATCGTCGGGGTGGGTCAGGGCTCGTCGCGCCCACCCCGGCTGGTGCGGCTGGTGCACCGCGGGGGCGGCCGCAAGGCCAAGAAGGTCGCTTTGGTCGGTAAGGGCATCACCTTCGACACCGGCGGCATCTCGATCAAGCCGGCGGCCAATATGCACCACATGACCTCCGACATGGGCGGGGCGGCAGCCGTGATCGCCACCGTCGTGCTCGCGGCCCGGCGGTCGTTGCCGATCACCGTGATCGCCTACGTCCCGATGGCCGAGAACATGCCGTCGTCGACCGCGCAGCGTCCCGGGGATGTGCTCACGCAGTACGGCGGAACCACTGTGGAGGTGCTCAACACCGACGCCGAGGGCCGCCTCATCCTGGCCGACGCGATAGCGCGGGCATGCGAGGACGGGCCCGACTACCTCATCGAGACCTCGACACTGACCGGGGCGCAGACGGTGGCGCTGGGCGCCCGGACTCCGGGGGTGATGGGAAGCGACGAGTTCCGCGACCGAGTCGCCGAGATCTCCCAGCAGGTCGGCGAGAACGCGTGGGCGATGCCGCTACCCGAAGAACTCAAGGACGACCTGAAGTCGACGGTCGCCGACTTGGCGAATGTGAGCGGTTCGCGTTTCGCGGGCATGTTGGTCGCCGGGACCTACCTGCGGGAGTTCGTCGCCGACGGCGTGCAGTGGGCCCATATCGACGTCGCGGCACCGGCCTACAACTCCGGCGGACCGTGGGGTTACACCCCCAAGGGCGGTACCGGGGTGCCGACCCGGACGATGTTCGCGGTCCTGGAGGACATAGCCGCGAGCGGCTAATCAGGCGCAGCCGCGAGCGGCTAATCAGGCTTCAGCCGCGAGCGGCTAATCGAGCGTGAGCCGCGAGCGGCTAATCGAGCGTGAGCCGCGAGCGGCTAATCAGGCTTCAGCCGCGAGCGGCTGGTCGGGTGCTGGCGAAACTCGCTGCCTCAGATGATGTTTCCGCCGCGGGCCGTACTTCGCATGACTTGGGGCAGAGCGTGGGAGAGGCCGTAGACGAGGTAGGCCTCGGCGGTGACGGGGCGTACGGGTTTGTTCTTCTGGACTGCTGCGACGATGGCGCGGGCGACCTTGTCCGGTCCGACCCGCCGCACCGCGAAGCCCTTGCGCACCCGGCGCCGGATCGTCTCCGCCTCGGCACTGCGGGCTTGCGGCAGCGAAAATCTGGTGGCGTCGACGATATTGGTGCCGATGATGCCCGGACAGATCGTGGTGACCCCGATTCCGGCCGAATCGAGTTCTGCCCGTAGACAATCGGAGAACATGAACACTGCGGCCTTGGAGGTGCAGTAAGCGTTCATCACGTTGACCGGCGTGTAGGACGCCATCGACGCGACGTTGACGATGTGCCCGCCGCTGCCGCGGTCGACCATGCGCCTGCCCCAGGACCGGCATCCGTTGACGACCCCGCCGAAGTTGATGTCGAGCACGCGATCGAATTCCTCGGCCGGGGTGTCGAGGAAGAACCCCGCGTGCCCGACACCGGCGTTGTTGACCACGACGTCGGGCGCGCCGTGCTCGGCACAGACCCGCTCTGCCATCGCCTCGACCGCTGCGGCGTCGGCGACGTCGACGGTGTAGCTGTGGACCGCAGCGCCGGTGGCTGCGACCAGTGCGGCGCTCTCGTCCAGACCTGCGGTGTCGATGTCGCCGAGCACCAGGTCGGCGCCGTGGCGGGCGAACGCCAGCGCCGTCTCCCGGCCGATGCCGCTGGCAGCGCCGGTCACCACCACCAGGCTGTCGCCGAACGCGGTGCGGGTCCGGCCGACCTGTGCGCGCAGCAGTTCCCGCGCGGCCGGCGCACCGTCGAGGTGGTCTGCCAGCTGGGTGACCGCCCGAGCGAGGATCTGCGGGTGCGTCCCGGGCGCGACCGGGCCGGTCTTGATGTCGCGGCGCCACAGTCGGGTGGCCCAGGCCCCCATGTCCTCGGGCACGGACTCGTCGCGCGCCGACACGATCAATTGCACGGGGACGTCGACAGGGGCGCCGGTCGACGCGGCGGGCAGCAGGTTGGCCCGGTACGGCTTGGCGGTCAACAGGCGGGGCGCGTGCGCCGCCAGGCGGGCGAACTGGCCGACGCCGCGACCGAACCGGCGCGGACCACCGAGCTTGGTCACCGTGCCGCGCAGGTAGCCGGCGGCCAGGCCGGGGCCCGACACCGCCGTCAGCGAGGCGACCCGTCCGGCGGCGTCGGCGCGCTGCAGGTACTCCCAGATCCCGGCGGCTCCCCATCCGTGTGCGAGCACATGGACCGGCGCACCGTCGAGCGAGTCGATGACCGCGGCGAAGTCGTCGGCGAACCGCCGCACCGTGTATGCCGAGGTCCGGTCGGGAGCGTCGGAATCGCCGGCTCCCCGGGTGTCGTAGGCGACGATCCGGAAGCGGTGGGCCAGCAGTGCGGTGACGGCGTCCCACACCCGCCGGTCGTCCGGGTGCCCGTGCACCAGCACCAGTGGCGTCGCGTCGGGGTCGCCGTCCTCGGACACGGCTATCCGGATTCCGTCGCTGCTGTCGACGAAGCGGTGCTCAATCACGAGCGGACAGTACCGGAGCCGGAGCGGACGACCCGCCGGTCAGCGGTCGAGTTCCTCGCGTGCGGCACGCTTGCGCTCGACTCGTTTGCGGGCGTCGTAATCGCGCATGCGCTGCGGGTAGCCGACTTTCTGTACGTCGTAGACCGGGATCTTCAGGCGGTCGGAGAGTCTGCGGGCTCCGGCGTCGCCGCCGGCTTTGCGTCGGGTCCATTCGCCGTCGGCGGCCACCAGCACAACGGTGACCTCGGTGACGGTCGTCTTGGGTTCGACGAACGCTTCCACTCCGTGGTGCTCGGCGACCCAGGCCTGCAGGTAGCGCAAGTCGGCTGCGGGATCGCTGGCCGCCTTGCCGGTTCGGCGTCGACCGCGAAATCTGTCGAACAGGCCCACCTGGATTCGCTCCTTCCGGCCGCCGCGTGTCGCGCTCTGTCACGTCATGCCCTATTTCGATAGTGCCAGAGCGGCGAGTAGGCCTGTCCGCGGCGAAACGTCGGGGCCGACGTGACAGGATGGGATACGACAGCTCAGAGACTGCGAACGACCGTGCAAGGGAGCCACGACACTATGGCCATCTCCGTCCAGATGCCCGCACTCGGAGAGAGCGTTACCGAGGGGACAGTCACCCGCTGGTTGAAGCAGGAGGGAGACACGGTCGAAGAGGACGAGCCTTTGCTGGAAGTGTCGACCGACAAGGTCGACACCGAGATCCCGTCGCCCGCAGCGGGTGTGTTGCAGAAGATCGTCGCGCAGGAGGACGACACCGTCGAGGTGGGCGGTGAACTGGCGGTGATCGGCGATGCCAGTGACGGTGACAGCGACAGCGGCGGTGACAGCGACAGCGAGAGTGACCGCAGTGCCGACGAGGACTCCACCCCGGAGCCCGAAGCCGAGCCCGAACCAGAACCAGAGCCCGAGCCCGAGCCCGAGCCCGAGCCGGAACCGCAGCCCAAGAAGTCGGAGGGCGGTGGATCATCGGGTTCGGCAACCCCGGTGCTGATGCCCGAGCTGGGCGAGTCGGTCACCGAGGGCACGGTAACCCGCTGGCTGAAGAATGTCGGCGACACCGTCGAGGTCGACGAGCCGCTCGTGGAGGTCTCCACGGACAAGGTCGACACCGAGATCCCGTCGCCGGTCGCGGGCACCCTGCTCTCGATCACTGCCGAGGAGGACGACACCGTCGAGGTCGGCGGTGAGCTGGCCAAGATCGGCGACCAGGGCGCCGAGTCCTCGTCGGAGCCCGAACCCGAGCCCGAGCCCGAGCCCGAGCCCGAGCCCGAGCCGGAACCGAAGCAGACCAAGCCGTCGGCAAAACCGGCCGAAGAAGCCGAGCCCGAGCCCAAATCCCAGCCCGAGCCCAAATCCCAGCCGGAGCCCAAACCCGCCGCAGCCGAAGCCCCGTCGGGTGAGTCCAGCCCGTACGTCACCCCGTTGGTGCGCAAGCTCGCCGGTGAACACGGCGTCGACCTCGCCACCGTCAAGGGCACGGGCGTCGGTGGACGGATCCGCAAGCAGGACGTGCTGGCCGCCGCGGAGGCCAGCAAGGCGCCGAAGGAGTCGGCGAAGGCCGAGCCCGCGGCGGAGGCGCCTGCCAAGGTTCCTGCGCCTGCTCCCGAAGGCGCACTGGCACACCTGCGCGGCACCACCCAGAAGGCCAATCGGATCCGGCAGATCACCGCGAAGAAGACCCGCGAATCGCTGCAGACCACCGCGCAGCTGACCCAGGTTCACGAGGTCGACATGACCAAGATCGTGTCCCTACGCGCCAAGGCGAAGGCGAAGTTCGCCGAGCGGGAGGGCGTCAACCTGACCTACCTGCCGTTCATCGCGCGGGCCGTGATCGACGCGCTGAAGATCCATCCGAACGTCAACGCCAGCTACAACGAGGACTCCAAGGAGATCACCTACTACGACGCCGAGCATCTGGGCTTCGCAGTCGACACCGAGCAGGGTCTGCTCTCCCCGGTGATCCACAATGCCGGTGACCTGTCGCTGGGCGGACTGGCCCGGGCGATCGCCGACATCGCCGCACGGGCACGGTCAGGCAACCTCAAACCCGACGAGCTGTCCGGCGGCACGTTCACCATCACCAACATCGGCAGTCAGGGTGCGCTGTTCGACACCCCGATCCTGGTTCCGCCGCAGGCGGCGATGTTGGGCACCGGGGCCATCGTCAAGCGCCCGCGCGTCATCGTCGACGAATTCGGCAACGAGTCGATCGGTGTGCGGTCGGTGAGCTACCTGCCGTTGACCTACGATCACCGCCTCATCGACGGCGCCGACGCCGGACGCTTCGTGACGACGATCAAGCGCCGGCTGGAAGAGGGCGCCTTCGAGGCCGACCTGGGACTGTAGACAGCAGTGTCGATGCCATCAGATTCGGTCGTCGCAATCGCGGGATCATCCGGTCTGATCGGTACGGCGCTGGTCTACGCGCTACGCGCCACCGACCGCCGGGTGATCCGCATCGTTCGGCGGGCACCGTCGAACGCCGACGAGGTGTTCTGGAACCCCGACACCGGTGAGTTCGATGCGAACACGCTGCGCGGTGTGGACGCCGTGGTGAACCTGTGCGGGGTCAACGTCGGGCAGAAGCGGTGGTCGGGCGCGTTCAAGCAGAGCCTGCGGGACAGTCGGATCGGTCCGACCGAGGTGCTGGCCAACGCCGTCGTCGAGGCCGGGGTGCCGGTCCTGGTCAACGCCAGCGCCGTCGGCTACTACGGCGACACCGGCAGCACCCCGGTGGACGAGACCGCCGGCCCCGGCAACAATTTCCTGGCCCGGCTCGCCTTCGATTGGGAGGCCGCGACAACCGCGGCGGTGCAGGCCGGTGTGCGGGTGGTGCTGACCCGCACCGGGTTGGTGATGGCGCCGGCGGGGGGCATGCTGAGCCGGCTCAAGCCGCTGTTCTCGCTGGGACTGGGCGCCAGACTCGGCAACGGCCGCCAGTACCTGTCCTGGATCAGCCTGGAGGACCAGGTGCGGGCGCTGCTGTTCGCGGTGTCGCGCGATGCACTTTCCGGGCCGGTGAACCTGACCGGCCCGGCGCCGGTCACCAACGCCGAGTTCACCACCGCGCTGGGCCGTTCGGTGAACCGGCCCACCGCACTGGTGGTGCCGGGTTTCGCATTGCGGATCGCGCTCGGGGAGTTCGCCGACGAAGGCGTGTTAGGCGGTCAGCGCGCGATCCCGGCGGCCCTCGAGCAGGCCGGCTTCCACTTCCACCACCACACCATCGGCGAGGCCTTGGCGTTCGCCACCGCGCCCAGCCGTGAGTAACGTCGAGTTCATGGCGGCTTCGATCCGGGCGCAGAGCGCACCGGTGCAGGTACGGCAGCTCGGAAGTGTCGAGTACCAGGCAGCGTGGGATCTTCAGCGCGTGATCGCCGACGAGCGCGCGGCGGGCGGACCCGACACCTTGTTGCTGCTCCAGCACCCGCCGGTCTACACCGCGGGCCGCCGCACCCTTGCCGAGGAGCGGCCGACCGACGGCACACCGGTGGTCGACACCGACCGCGGCGGCAAGATCACCTGGCACGGGCCCGGCCAGCTGGTCGGCTACCCGATCATCGGGTTGGCCGAGCCGCTCGACGTCGTGAATTTCGTTCGGCGCCTTGAGGAGTCACTGATCACGGTGTGCGCAGAGCTGGGTGTGCGGACCGGCCGGGTGGACGGCCGTTCCGGGGTGTGGGTGGCCGGCGACGGGCTGCGGCCCGCCCGCAAGATCGCCGCAATCGGCATTCGGGTGGCCAAGGCCACCACGTTGCACGGGTTCGCCCTGAACTGCGACTGCGATCTCGACGCGTACGGGTCGATCGTGCCCTGCGGCATCCGTGATGCCGGGGTGACGTCGCTGACCGCCGAGCTGGGGCGCATCGTCGCTGTCGAGGACGTCATCGACCGGGTCGGGGTCGCTGTTGTCGACGCCCTCGACGGCCGTATCGCCGTCGGTGTGACGTCCGCGGCGGGCGTAGAATCGGCCCAGTGACTATCGCCCCTGGGTCCACCCCCGACAAGCGGGGGGCATCCCCGGCCGCCGGCCACGCGGTCCCCGAAGGCCGCAAGCTGCTGCGCCTGGAGGTCCGTAACGCCGAGACGCCGATCGAGCGTAAGCCGCCGTGGATCAAGACCAGGGCCAAGATGGGCCCGGAATACAAGGACCTCAAGAACCTGGTCCGCCGCGAGGGTCTGCACACGGTGTGCGAAGAAGCCGGCTGCCCCAACATCTATGAGTGCTGGGAGGACCGCGAGGCCACCTTCCTGATCGGCGGTGAGCAGTGCACTCGGCGCTGTGACTTCTGCCAGATCGACACCGGGAAGCCCGCCGAACTGGACCGCGACGAACCCCGCCGGGTGGCCGAGAGCGTCGCCGCGATGGGTCTGCGGTACTCGACGGTGACCGGTGTGGCTCGCGACGACCTGCCCGACGGTGGCGCGTGGCTCTACGCCGAGACGGTCCGCCAGATCAAGGCGCTGAACCCGAACACCGGCGTCGAGCTGCTCATCCCCGACTTCAACGCCATCCCCGCGCAACTCGACGAGGTGTTCCAGTCGCGTCCGGAAGTCTTGGCGCACAACGTCGAAACGGTGCCCCGGGTGTTCAAGCGGATTCGGCCGGCGTTCCGCTACGACCGCAGCCTGTCGGTGATCACGATGGCGCGCGACTTCGGTCTGGTCACCAAGAGCAACCTGATCCTCGGGTTGGGTGAGACGCCGGAGGAGGTCCGCACCGCGCTGCACGACCTGCATGACGCCGGTTGCGACATCGTCACCATCACCCAGTACCTGCGCCCGTCGGCACGGCACCATCCCGTGGAGCGCTGGGTGCATCCGGAGGAGTTCGTCGACCACGAGCGCTACGCCACCGAGATCGGCTTCGCCGGTGTGCTGGCCGGGCCGCTGGTGCGGTCGTCCTACCGAGCCGGGAAACTGTACGCGCAAACGGTCGCGTCGCGGTCGGCCGGAGCCGCTCCGGCGGCGACCTCTGCGCAAGTATCCTGAGCCAATGGCGAAATCGCGTAACCCCGCCGAGGCCAAGGCGGCCAAGGCCGAGGCGAAGGCCGCCCGCAAGGCGGCGTCCAAGCAGCGGCGCAGTCAGCTGTGGCAGGCGTTCCAGATCCAGCGCAAAGAGGACAAGCGGCTGCTGCCGTACATGATCGGCGCGTTCGTGCTGATCGTCGGGGTCTCCGTCGCCGCGGGCGTGTACGCCGGCGGATACACGACGTACATGCTGATCCCACTCGGCGTCGTGCTCGGTGCGCTGGTCGCCTTCATCATCTTCGGCAGGCGCGCCCAGAAGTCCGTCTACCGCAAGGCCGAAGGGCAGACCGGCGCGGCCGCGTGGGCGCTGGACAACCTGCGGGGCAAATGGCGGGTCACTCCCGGCGTCGCTGCGACCGGCCACTTCGACGCCGTGCACCGGGTGATCGGCCGCCCGGGCGTGATCTTCGTCGGCGAGGGGGCACCCGCGCGGGTCAAGCCACTGTTGGCCCAGGAGAAGAAACGTACTGCCAGGCTCGTCGGTGACGTTCCGATCTACGACGTCATCATCGGTAACGGTGAAGGCGAGGTGCCGCTGTCCAAGCTGGAACGCCACCTGACCAAGCTGCCCGCAAACATCACCGTCAAGCAGATGGACGCGCTGGAGTCCCGGCTGGCCGCGCTGGGCACCAAGATGGGGCCTGCCGCGATGCCCAAGGGACCGCTGCCCGCCCAGGCCAAGATGCGCGGGGTACAGCGCACCGTTCGGAGACGCTGACCGGCGGGTGTGCACCGCCTGCGAGTGGGCACCGCATTTCGCCGCCTTAGGTCGCCGGGGCTCACTGTCGCGCCGGGCCATGCTGCGCGTGGCGGCGGTGGCGACCGCCGCCACTGCCACCGCGGCCGCCTGCGCGACCGGGCCGGAGTCCGGCGGCCAGGACAACGCCGACGCCGCGGCCGATCCCGATTTCGTGTTCCACAACGGCCGGGTGTACACCGTGGCCGACGCGACCCCGTGGGCCGACGCCGTCGCCGTCACCGGCGCCACCATCACCTACGTCGGCGACGAAGCCGGTGCGCTCGCCCTGGCCGGACCGGATACCCGGGTGATCGATCTGGCGGGACAACTCCTGATGCCGGGTTTCGTCGAGGCGCACATCCACCCGTTTCTCGGGGCTTTCCTGTCCACCGGAGTCGATCTGCAGGTACCGACCGGGCAGGATGCGCTCGACGCGATCGCCGCCTACGCGCGAGCCAACCCGGTCGGGCCGGTGCGCGGATTCGGTTGGCGCGTGGACATGTTCGGACCGAACGGCCCGACCCGCGCCGACCTGGACGCGGTGCTCCCCGATCGGCCCGGGTTCTTCTTCGCGATCGACGGCCACAGCTTGTGGGCCAACAGCGTCGCACTGCAGATCGCCGGTGTCACCCGCGACAGCCCGGATCCGATCCCCGGGTTCAGCTACTACGTCCGCGATGTCGACGGCGAGCCGACCGGGTACGTGCTCGAAGTCGCGGCGGTGCTCGGCCTGGTCGACGCGATCGAGCCGATCACCCCCGAGTCGATGGGCGAGCTGATGGAGGGCTGGCTGCCGAAGGCGTCGGCTGCCGGGATCACCTCGGTGTTCGATGCCGGCGTCCCACCCATCGGTGACGACCAGGGCGCGTTGATCGACCTGTACACCGGCGTCGAAGCGCGCGGCGCGCTGCCGTTCCGCGTCGTCGCCTCCTACAGCGTCAAATCGCCGCCGGTCGACGATGTCGTCGCGCAGCTCAGCGACCTGCGCGCCCGGATCTCCACCGAGCTGGTACAGGTCGGCGTCGTCAAGATCATCGGTGACGGAACCCAGGGTGGCTACACCGCGTGGCTGCTCGAACCGTACGCCGACAGACCGGACTCCGTCGGCGCGTCCCCGTTCACCGAAGAGCAATGGCGGCGACTGGTCGGCGACGTCGACGCCGCCGGGTTCGACGTGCATGTCCACGCCTGCGGAGAGCGCACCGTGCGGACCGCCCTGGACTCGATCGAGGCCGCGGCCGCGGCGAATCCGCCCCGGGATCGCCGGCACACCGTGGCGCACCTGGTTTATGTCGAGCACCCCGACAACCGGCGTTTCGCCGAGCTCGGCGCCGTCGCGCAATTCTCGGCGAACTGGATGTCGGCCGATCCCGACACCCTGATCAACATGGCGGCCCGCTACGGCAGACCCCGGCAGGACCTGATGTACCGCGCACAGGATGTGTTGCGGACCGGCGGGCGCATCTCACTGGGCACGGATTGGCCGGCAGCAGGGTACTTCTCCACCTACAAACCGCTCGATTCCGTCCAGATCGGGGTCACCCGTCGACTGATCGGCGATCCGGAGGCGGCCGTGCTGGCACCGGCCGATCAGGCGCTGACAGTCGAGGAGGCAGTGCACGCGAACACCCTGGGTGCGGCCTATCAGATCAGGCTCGACGACCGGGTGGGATCAGTGGAGACCGGCAAGCTCGCCGATCTGATCGTGCTGGACCGCAACATCTTCGACATCGACCCACACGACATCCATGCCACGACGGTCACCATGACGATGATGAACGGACAGATCCGGCATCAGAGCTGAGCGCAAGCGCTCATCGGGTCCATCGCTCTTCGCGCAAGCGCCGCTCGACACAGGGCTACTCATCGGCGCACCACGGCCGTCTTGGTGGCCAGGTCGTGCAAACCGCGAAGGTCCGCGTCGGTGAACAGGGCCGGGATGACGAGCGTGATGAGCAGACCCCGCGCCAACGCCCGGCCGGTGCCCACGTGCATCCGGTTGTCCACCGGTACCACCTTCACGCCGAGCACCAACTGGCCGGGCGTGAACCCGAACAACCGCACCGAGGTCACACCGAGCACGAGCCATACGACAAGCACCGCGGTCGACAACCCCGCCATACTCACCCATCCGAACGTCATCGCCAGTGCAGCCAGCCCGTAACAGACCAGCCAGTCGGTACACAGCGCGCCGATGCGGCGACCGAATCGCGCGATCGAGCCAGGGCCGGTCTCTGGAAGACCGAGGCGTTCGCCTGGATAGGTGGACCGTTGGCCGGAGTCATCCGATTGCGACGGTCCCGACAGCCAGGACCCAATAGTGCGGGCCATGACGTAAGGATAGGCGGCGGCCGATAGTGTTCATTCACTGCCGCACGCGGGATGCGTAACGTCTACGCAACATGCGGTTGACTGCCGCGCAACATCGTGTCCATAGCGTCACCGGCGGGCTACCAAAGTCAAAGGAGATCATTCAGTGGCAGAAAAGACCGCCGACGACATCATGAAGCTGATCAAGGACGAGAGTGTCGAGTACGTCGACATTCGGTTCTGCGACCTGCCCGGCGTCGTCCAGCACTTCTCGATCCCGGCATCGGCATTCGACGAGAGCGTGTTCGAGGACGGACTGGCCTTCGACGGCTCGTCGGTACGCGGATTCCAGTCCATCCACGAGTCCGACATGATGTTGCTGCCCGATCCGGCCACCGCGCGCATCGACCCGTTCCGGGCCGCCAAGACGCTCAACCTCAACTTCTTCGTGCACGATCCGTTCACCCGCGAGGCCTACTCGCGCGACCCGCGCAACGTCGCCCGCAAGGCAGAGAACTACCTGGCCAGCACCGGCATCGCCGACACCTGCTACTTCGGCGCCGAAGCCGAGTTCTACATCTTCGACTCGGTCAGCTTCGACTCCCGGATCAACGGCACCTTCTACGAGGTCGACTCCGAATCCGGCTGGTGGAACACCGGCGAGCCGCTGGAAGCCGACGGCAGTCCGAACCGGGGATACAAGGTTCGCCCGAAGGGCGGCTACTTCCCTGTCGCCCCCTACGACCACTACGTCGACCTGCGCGACGAGATGGCCACCAATCTGCAGAACGCCGGCTTCGTGCTGGAGCGCGGCCACCACGAGGTGGGCACCGCCGGCCAGGCCGAGATCAACTACAAGTTCAACACGCTGCTGCACGCGGCCGACGATGTGCTGCTGTTCAAGTACATCATCAAGAACACCGCGTGGCAGAACGGCAAGACCGTGACGTTCATGCCCAAACCACTGTTCGGCGACAACGGGTCGGGCATGCATGCCCACCAGTCGCTGTGGAAGGACGGCAAGCCGCTGTTCCACGACGAGGCGGGCTACGCGGGCCTGTCGGATCTGGCGCGCCACTACATCGGCGGCATCCTGCATCACGCACCGTCGTTGCTGGCGTTCACCAACCCGACGGTGAACTCCTACAAGCGTCTGGTTCCGGGCTACGAGGCGCCGATCAACCTGGTGTACAGCCAGCGCAACCGGTCCGCGTGTGTCCGTATCCCGATCACCGGCAACAACCCGAAGGCCAAGCGCCTCGAGTTCCGCTGCCCGGACAGCTCGGGCAACCCGTACCTGGCGTTCGCGGCGATGCTGATGGCCGGTATCGACGGCATCAAGAAGAAGATCGAGCCGCTCGCCCCGGTCGACAAGGACCTGTACGAGCTGCCGCCCGAGGAGGCCGCCAACATTCCGCAGGCGCCGACGTCACTGGCATCGGTGATCGACAAGCTCGAAGAGGATCACGAGTACCTCACCGAGGGCGGGGTGTTCACCACCGACCTGATCGAGACCTGGATCTCCTACAAGCGGGAGAACGAGATCATGCCGATCCAGATCCGTCCTCACCCGTACGAATTCTCGCTGTACTACGACGTGTAAGTCGTACGTCGCCGACGCGCTGACCGGCGCATCCGAGCCTGCTCGGGTGCGCCGGTCGGCGTTTCCACAGTGCCGCCCTTCAGGAGGGGGTGGTGGGAGCCACGATCGGCGGTTCCGGGGGCAACTGTCCAGGCGGCAGATCGACGACCGACTGCATCAGGAAGCAGTCTCCGGTGATGTTGAGGATGGCGTTGTCGATCTGACTGAGGGTGAACTCGTAGCCGTTGCCCGAGATGGCGATATCGCGTTTGGTCTGGTCGTCGAACAGCGACGTCTTGTCGGTGGCACCGAACTTGGCCGCCTCGTCGGCGACGATGCCGTTGGCGGCAGCGAACTCGTCGGCGCTGAAGGTGCGGCCGAAGGTGACCGAATCGGCCAGCGGACGGCGGGCGATGTCCCCGGTCAGCTTCTCGCAGGGCAGCCCGGCTTCCTTGACTCTCAGCACATGTGGATCATCGGTGAAGCGCCAGGTCTGGCCGGGTGTGGCGGTGGCGATCCGTTCGGCGATGGCAGCCGCGGCGTCGTTGAGTTTCGCCCGCGCCTGTTCGTAGCTGCCGTCGGCTCGCATGCTGTCGATCAGCGCGATGGCCTCGTCTCCGGCGACAGTCTGTGTTTCATAGGGGTTTTCGGTCAAGGAGCAGCCACCAATCAGAATCGAGGTACACAGCAGCGCGGCGGGGATCGGGCCGAACGGCATCCGGGTCGGCATCATCGGCTCCATGAGTACGGTGTTTCCCGCACGGCGAGGTCGGGACGGTCCAGCAGGATCGCGGCCAGGTTGTAGCCGGTCATGCGTTCCCCGGCGCTGCGGCCGTAATCGGAGTGCCCCGAGGCCGCAGTCTTCGACTCGTACCCCGGAATGGGTGTGTCTCCGGCGGAGGTGTCGAGGTGTTCGAACCGGAACCGCAGTCGCCCGTCGTCGCTGATGATGTCGTTGGGGCTGGAACCCCAGCCGTGCAGCGGTGCCAGGTCCGCGATGTAGTTGATCGGGTCGTCGGCGGTGGCCATGACGAAGAAGTTGTCGTCGGTCATGCCCAGATCCGCCGGGGTGGTGGCCTGGAAACCCGGGGAACCGTAGAGCACGGCATTGTCGACGTACCGGCCGGCGCCGTCGCCGAGCGCGATACCCGATGTCAGCGACCCGTAGGAGTGGCCGAACAGCGCGGTGGTCTGGCCGGGGTTGCGTGATGCGGCGTCCAGTTCGCCCAGGAACGCGGTCAGCTTGGGCGCGCCGGCCTGGGCGAGATCATCGTTGAGCACGGAGCTCTGGCCCAGGTTGGCCGGCGGTTGGTAACCGACCCATGCGACTGTCGCGACGTCGGTGCTGGCGCCGACCTGCTGGGCGACGTCGACGGCCTCGTTGCGCAACTCGGCGGCCTCCCCGGTCATCCCGGCGATGGTGCCCCGGGTGGTGCCACTGACCCCGGGCACGGTGACCGATACGTGGTCGGCGGTGAACGGGTCGCCCACCGAGGTGGCAGCCGGGATCATCTGCGACGGGTCCTCAGGCTTTTCCAGGTACACCAGGTGCGAGTCGGGCATCTTGAGCGCTTCCTGGATCGCGGCGATGTCGGCGAGCCGATCGGCCCTGACCTGACCGTCGGGCAGCTGTCGGTACTCCTCGAGCATCTCCTGCAGCAGTTCGCGGTTGGCCTGATCGACCTGGGCGATGTCGCCGGAGGACATATCGGTCCTGTCGCCATCGGCCTTCTCGTCGGGTTCATCGCCGTGAGGGCCACCGCCGTCGGGACTGTGGACGGGCAGCTCCTCCCTCCCGGCCAGGGCGTCGTACTCGTCCTTGATGCCGCCGATGCTTCTCGCGACGTCGCCGAGTTCCTCGGTGGCACCGGTGACGATCTCGCTGAGGCGCTCCAGTCCGGCGCTCACGATCCGGGCGAGCTGAGCGTCGCGCCCCGCGCCCGGAGGCACCGTGTTCGCGGCATCGGTCACCCATTGCCGCAGCGCGTCCAGATCCTGCCGGCCCGCGGTCACGACCTGGGCAGACCGACTGACGGTGCGCCCGAGCCGCTCATCGAGGTCGGCGAGCCGACCGAACAGCCTCTGATGCTCGGCGTTCTTCGCCTCGTAGGCGTCGGCGGCACCACCGGACCACCACCCGGTCGGCGCCGCGGAACCGACCTCGGCGCCCAGTTGCCGCAGCGGCGCGCTGGCATCGAACGGCGCTCCGTCCACGGGTGTGCCCGCCCCGAACGTGCGCCGCGCATCGGTCCACACCGCGTAGAACGCGTCGATCGCGTTCACCGGTGGACCCCCGCCATGGGACTCAGTATCGCGCATCGCGACGCGGCCGATCGAGCGTCGAGCCGGTCGTGCCGCCGGCGGTACCCGACGATATCCGGACTGCGGTCCACTAAGTACCCTGAAGGGCATGACCTCGAACTTGGACGCACGCTTGGCGAGTTACTCCTCCCCCGTACTGAGCATCTTCCGCATCGTGTTCGGGCTGCTGTTCACGCTGCACGGCACCCAGAAGATCCTTGCCTGGCCGACGGGCATGGCCGACGGCGCGGGCGGGTTCACCGGCCCGGCCGTCCCGGTGGGCACCTGGCCGTATTGGTGGGCCGGCGTGTTGGAGATCGTGCTCGGGCTTCTCATCACCGTGGGCCTGTTCACCCGCATCGCGGCCTTCATCGCGGCCGGCCAGATGGCGGTGGCCTACTTCTGGCAGCATCTGCCCGCCTCGTTCTTCCCGATCGAGAACGGCGGCGAAGGCGCCATCCTGTTCTGCTTCGGGTTCCTGCTCCTGGTCGCCATGGGTGCCGGCGCCTGGTCGATCGACGGCATCCGGGGTCGAGGAAGGGTTACCGCGCGGGCCTGACCGCCGAAGCCGTCAGTCCACCCCCAGGTCCTTGCCGAACCTGCGCATCCCGTCGATCTTGTCGGTCAGCGACGCGTCGGGGCCGCTGTAGAACATCCACGGCATGGTGATGATCCCGGTGATGCCGGCCGCCTCGACGCGGTCGAAATGCTCTCGGGTGAAGGCATCGGTCAGGGGCGTGATCACTTCGAATCCGGCCATGTCCAACCCGCGCTCGGACCGCAGCCGCCGCAGGGCGGCGACGCGCTCGAGCGCCTTGTCGGTGGTGATGAGGTCACCGATCCAGCCGTCGTGACGGCTGGCGCGACGCAGCGCGACGTCCGACAGGCCGCCGACGTAGACCGGGATCGGCGGCGGCGTCGGCTCCATCTCCATCCGCGGTGCCGTGTAGAACTGGCCGGAAAACTCCGTCCAACCCGGTGACCACAACGCCTTCATCAGTTCGATCATCTCGTCGGTGCGCTTGCCGCGCCGTTCGAACTGCTGACCCAGCAGCTCGAACTCCTCCCGACACCAGCCCACCCCGATACCGAGCTCAAGGCGGCCGCCGGCCAGCACCGCCGCGGTGCCGATTGCCTTGGCCGCCGAGAACGGATCCCGCATCGCGGGCAGATACACCGTCGTGACGAAACGCAGCCGCGACGTCACCGACGCGACGGCGCCGATCATCACCCAGGGATCGGGCCAGTCGGTGAACGGCTCCCAGCGCCGGTTACCGTCCTTGGTGTACGGGTAGGGCGTCGTGAGCGTCTCCAGGTTGATCACATGGTCGGGAATCGCCATCCCGTGATACCCCAGATCGTCTGCCGCCCTGGCGATCTCGATAGCTTCTCGGGTGTCCAGAAATGCCGTGCTGACATAGAACTTCATCCGGCGTCACGCGCCCAGGCAGGCTCGATGAACACCCCGTCGGCCTCCACCGTCACCCCGTCGCCGTCCATCAAAAAGCCGCGGGCGTAGGTCTTCACGCCCTCCGATCGCTCGATGCGACCTTCGGCGCGCAGCGGTCCCAGCGGTGTGCCCCGCAAGTACCGCAGGCTGATCGTGCCGGTGAACTTCGGCTTCGAAAGGCCCTCGCTGGCAACCTCACCCAGCAGATGGTCGAGCACCAGCGCGCAGATCCCACCGTGCACCCAGCCCGGCGGCCCCTCGTAGGCGGGACCCAGCGTGAACTCACTCCAGCAGCCGCCATCGGCCTCGTGCTCGATGCGCATCGGAGGGGCAATGGCATTGCGCAGTCCCACGGCAGGGTTCGCCCAGTCGATGACCCGACCCGTGTCCGCATGTCGCAAATGCGGCCTGCCGTCCCGCTGTTGCCGACGCAGGAGCGCGCTCGCGGACTCCAGATGCGTCAGCGCCTGCCGAACCGTCGCGTCGTCGACCTCGGTGTGAATGCCGACATCGATGAGTTCGCGCAGTGCGTCGGTCAGCGGTTCGTAGCTGGCACGCTGCCGGTCGTAGTCCTCGGCGCTGATCGCGTCGAACGTGAAGTCCACCAGGCCTCCTCAGCCGCCGAAAACCCTGAGCACGACAGCCTTCGCCCGCCGCGTCACCCGCAGATAGTTGTCCAGGAACTCGGCGCCACCGTCGCCGCCGGGCCAGCCCGCGGCGACCGCGACCGCGTTGAGTAGTTTGCCCGGGCCGGGTAGTTGGTCGGTGGGTTTACCGCGCACCAGCACCAGCGCATTGCGGGCCCGTGTCGCGGTCAGCCACGCCTCACGCAGCAGTTCGATGTCGCCCTCGGCGATCAGTTCGGCCGCCCCGATCGCGTTGAGGCTCTCCAGCGTCGAGGTGTTGTGCAGGGCCGGGATCCTGTGCGCGAACCGCAGCTGCAGCAGCTGCACGGTCCATTCGATGTCGGTGAGCCCGCCCCGGCCCAGCTTGGTGTTGGTGTTCGGGTCGGCACCCCGGGGCAGCCGCTCGGCATCCACGCGCGCCTTGATCCGCCGGATCTCCTGCACCGTCTCCGGCGACACCCCGCCCTGCGGGTAGCGCGTCTTGTCCACCATCAGCAGGAACCGCTCCCCCAGCTCAAGATCACCGGCGACTCGGTGCGCGCGCAGCAGCGCCTGGATCTCCCACGGCTGCGCCCACTGCTGGTAGTAGGCCTGGTAGGACGTCAACGTCCGGACCAACGGACCGCTGCGGCCTTCCGGCCGCAGGTTGGCGTCGACTTCCAGCGGCGGGTCGGCGCTCGGGGTGCCCAGCCGTGCCCGTACCTGCTCGGCGACCGTCACCGACCACTTGACCGCCGTGGACTCTTCGAAACCCGGGTTGGGCTCGCACACGAACAGCACATCGGCGTCCGAACCGTAGCCGAGTTCCCCACCACCGAGCCGGCCCATGCCGATCACCGCGATGCGGGCCGGAGCCCTGCCCTGCGGCGCATTCGATCGGATGACGGAATCCAGCGCGGCCTCCAGCACTGCGACCCACACCAGGGTCAACTGTCGGCACACCGCGGTCACGTCCAACATGCCGAGCAGGTCGGCCGAGGCGATCCGGGCCAGTTCGCGCCGCCGCAGCGAACGCGCCGCCGCGATCGCCCGCGAAGGATCACTGTGGCGTGCTGCCGAGGCCACCAGCGAGCGGGCGACGCCCTCGGTGTCGACATCGCACAGTTTCGGACCGTCCGGACCGTCGGCGTAGAGCTGGATCACCTCCGGTGCCCGCATCAGCAGCTCCGGCACGTAGGCCGAGGTGCCCAAGACATGCATGAGCCGCTTGGCGACCGCGCCCTCGTCACGCAGCGTCGCGAGATACCAACGCTGTTCGGCGAGCTCGTCGCTGATCCTGCGGTAGGCCAACAACCCGGCATCGGGATCGGGGGTGTCCGACAACCAATCCAGCAGCGTCGGCAGCAGGACCTGCTGCACTCGACCCCTGCGGCCTGAACTCGAGGTCAGGGCTGCCAGATGGGTCAAGGCGCTCTGCGGGCCCTCGTAACCGAGCGCGGCAAGCTGACGTTCAGCGGCGTCGGTGCTCATTCCGGCCGAAAGACCAAGCGACGCTTGCCCGACCGATTCCAGCAGCGGTTGATAGAACAGCTTGGCGTGCAGACGCGACACCCGGTGGCTCTGACGCTTGAGCTCCTCACGAAGCACGCCCAGTGCGTCGTGCCTGCCGTCGGGCCGCATATGCGCCGCCCGCGCCAGCCAGCGCATCGATTCCTCGTCGTCGGCCTCGGGAAGCATGTGGGTGCGTTTGAGTCGCTGCAGTTGCAGCCGATGCTCGAGCAGCCGCAGGAACTCGTATGAGGCCGTCATGTTGGCGGCATCGTCGCGGCCGATGTAGCCCCCGTCGCCCAGTGCCGCCAGGGCGTTGACGGTCGACGCGACGTGCAGTGACTCGTCGTTGCGGCCGTGCACGAGCTGCAGCAGCTGCACCGCGAACTCGACGTCACGCAAACCACCTGTGCCGAGCTTGATCTCGCGGGTCCGGACCCCGGCGGGCACGAGCTCTTCGACGCGTCTGCGCATCGCCTGCACCTCGGGCACGAAGTCGTCGCGCTGGGACGCGGTCCACACCATCGGCATCAGCGCCGCGATGTAGCGGTCTCCGAGTTCCATGTCGCCGGCGGCCGGCCGCGCTTTCAGCAGCGCCTGGAATTCCCACGTCTTGGCCCAGCGCTCGTAGTACGCGACGTGCGAATCCAGGGTCCGCACCAGCTGCCCCTGTTTACCCTCCGGTCGCAGCGCGGCGTCGACTTCGAAGAACGCGTCGGAGGCCAACCGCATCATCTCACCGGCAATCCGGGTGGCCAATGCCAGGCTGCTGTGGGACCCGTCGTCGGCGACGAAGATGACATCGACGTCGCTGACGTAATTCAGTTCCCGCGCACCGCATTTGCCCATCGCGATCACGGTCAGCGCGGGCGCGGGTTTGTCTGCGCACACCGAGGCCGTCACCACCCGCAGCGCCGCGGTCAGCGCGGCGTCGGCCAGGTCGGAGAGGTGCTCCCCGACCACCGTGAACGGCAACACCGGTTCGTTCTCCACCGTCGACGCCACGTCCAGCGCGGCCAGTACGAGCAGACGGTCGCGGTAGAACGTCCGCAGCGGCGCGGCGGCGGTCGCAGCGCTGTCGACCCTGTCGGCGTGTGCGGCGAACATGTCCCGCAGCTGATGCGGGAGCGGCAACCTGACGTCGCCGGCCAGCAGGTGCCACGAGTCGGGGTTGGCGACCAGATGGTCCCCGAGCGCCAGTGAGGACCCGAGCACCCCGAACAGCCGGCCCCGCAGACCACGGTCCTTACGCACCGCGCCGTCGAGCTCGCCCCAGCCGGGTCCGAGGGCTTCGGACAGCCGAACGAGTGCCTTGAGCGCGGTGTCCGCGTCCGGGGCGCGGGAGAGCGACCACAGCAGTTCGACGTGGGCTTCGGTGTTCCAGCCCAGCGAGTCGAGATCGGCCTGCGCCCTGGGTTCCACCAGCCCGAGCCGTCCGACGCCGGGCAGCTTCGGACGCTGCGTCGCGGGTTTGGCCACGCCCATCAAGGTAGCGCGGCCGCGCCCCGGCTAGAGCGACAGGTAGTTCTTCAGCTCGAACGGCGTGACATGACTGCGATAGTTCTCCCACTCGCTGCGCTTGTTGCGCAGGAAGAAGTCGAACACGTGCTCGCCGAGCGCCTCGGCGACCAACTCGGAGTTCTCCATCTCCGACAGTGCCACGCCGAGGCTGCCGGGCAGCTCCTTGTAGCCCATGGCGCGCCGTTCCTCGGGGGTGAGGCTCCAGACGTTGTCCTCGGCCTGGGGTCCGAGCACATAGTTCTTGTCGATCCCGCGCAGACCGGCGGCGAGCAGGACGGCGAAGGTCAGGTACGGATTGCACGCCGAGTCCGGGCTGCGCACCTCCACCCGCCTCGAGGAGACCTTGTGCGGTGTGTACATCGGGACACGGACCAGCGCCGAGCGGTTGGCCGCGCCCCAGGAGGCGGCGGTGGGCGCCTCGCCACCGTGGACCAGGCGCTTGTAGGAGTTCACCCACTGGTTGGTGACGGCGCTGATCTCGTTGGCATGCTCGAGAATGCCTGCGATGAACGACTTTCCGACTTCGGAGAGCTGCAGGGGATCGTCCGGGCTGTGGAAGGCGTTCGTCTCGCCCTCGAAAAGGCTCATGTGGGTGTGCATCGCCGAACCCGGATGCTCGGCGAACGGCTTGGGCATGAACGACGCACGGACGCCGTCGCTGAGCGCCACCTCCTTGACGAGGTAGCGGAACGTCATGACGTTGTCGGCCATCGACAGCGCGTCGGCGTAGCGCAGGTCGATCTCCTGCTGGCCCGGCGCACCCTCGTGGTGGCTGAACTCGACGGAGATGCCCATCTGCTCGAGCGCGTCGATCGCATGGCGACGGAAGTTCGGCGCCGAATCGTGGACGGCCTGGTCGAAGTAGCCGCCGTTGTCGGCGGGCACGGGCGGCGTGCCGTCATCCGGGCCGGGTTTGAGGAGGAAGAACTCGATCTCGGGGTGCACGTAGCAGGAGAAACCCAGATCGCTGGCCCGCGAGAGTTGACGCCGCAGCACGTGGCGGGAGTCGGCCCACGACGGCGAACCGTCGGGCATGGTGATGTCGCAGAACATCCGCGCGGAGTGGTGCTTACCGGAACTGTCCGACCACGGGAGCACCTGGAAGGTGGACGGATCGGGACGCGCCACCATGTCGGCTTCCGACACCCGGGCGAAACCCTCGATCGAGGAGCCGTCGAAGCCGATTCCCTCTTCGAACGCGCCCTCCAGTTCGGCCGGGGCGATCGCCACCGACTTGAGGTATCCGAGCACGTCGGTGAACCACAGCCGGACGAAGCGGATGTCGCGCTCCTCCAGTGTGCGCAGCACGAATTCCTTCTGCCGATCCATGCCCGAAGCCTAGGTTCCGCCTGTTAATTCTGTGTTACGGCGCTGCTAGCAGCGTAAACCGGAGGGCGGCGGGGTCAGGTTGACGAGGAACTCGACGGTGGCGGTGTCGACGCACTGATCGCCGTTGAATACCACGGTGTGCTGGGCCCCGTCGAAGCTGATCAGCTCGGCCCCCATCTGGCGCGCGAGGTCCACCCCGGCTTGGTAGGGGGTGGCCGGGTCGCCGGTGGTCGACACCACGATCACCTTCCCGGGCCCGGGCGAGCCGACCACTCCGACCACCGGGGTGGGCGGGACCGGCCATTGCGCACACACGTCTCGTGGGGCGTACCCGGTGAATTGGCCGTAGGCCTGGAACGGCGCGATCTCACGCGCTCGCCGGTCGGCTTCCACCCATGGCGCGGAGTCGGTCGGATACACCGCGTCGACACAACGGATCGCGTTGAACGCGTCCTGGCGGTTCTTGTAGTGCCCGTCTCGGTCGCGCTGTTGGTAGTCGTCGGCGAGCAGCAACAGATCACCGGGGTCGGTGCCGCGCTGTAACCCGAGGAGCCCGCTGGTCAGGTAGGGCCAGTAGCGCGGTGAGTACAGACTGCTCACGGTGCCGGTGATGGCGTCCTGATAACTCAGCCCGCGTGGGTCGGCGGTCGCCGCAGGTCGAGTCACCAGCGGGTCGACGAGCTGATGGAAACGCGCGACGAACTGCGCGGGGTCGGTGCCCAGGGGACAACCGGGCGACTTCGCGCAGTCGCCGGCATACTTGTCGAACGCACGCTGAAAACCGGCCATCTGGTTCATGCTCTTGGAGATGGGGTCCAGGCTGGGGTCGACCGCGCCGTCGAGGACCATCGCCCGCACCCGGTCGGGATAGCGGGCGGCGTAGACGGTGCCCACCTGGGTGCCGTAGGAGAAGCCGAGATAGTTGATGCGGTCTTCGCCCAACGCGTCGCGCACCACGTCCATATCGCGCGCGGCGTTCGCGGTGCCGACATTGGCCAGGAAGTCCGCACCCATCCGGTCCAGGCATCGCGCGGCGAACTCGCCCATCAACGCCTCGATGTGGGCCACGCCGGCCGGGCTGTAGTCCGCCATCGGCTCCGCTCGATACGCGTCGAATTGCGCGTCGGTTCGGCAGCGCAGCTCCGGCGTCGAATGTCCGACGCCGCGCGCATCGATGCCGACCAGGTCGAAGTGACGTCCGATCTCGCTGTCGCCCAGGGCGGCCCCCATCCCGGCCACCGTGTCGACGGCCGACGCACCCGGTCCGCCGGGGTTGACCATCAGGACGCCGATCCTGGAGCCAGACGCGGGCACCCTGATGATCGCCAACTGTGCTTGTGCGCCTTCGGGTTTGGCGTAGTCGACCGGCACCGCGACCGTTCCGCACTGAGCGGTGGGGATGCGGGACGGATCGGCGATCCACGGCGCACACGAGCCCCACACCGGCGTGGCGGTGTAGGGCTCGTCGACCGCGCCCGGTGTCGCGGCCGCCGGTGGACACAGCGCGGCCGCAGTCAGGGCCAGCGCTGCGATCAATCGGGCGGCCCGCAACATGGCAGCAATCGTCGCACGCGACCGCGGCGCCGGTCTGCTCTGGGAGGCAACGGTGACCGGGCTGTTATCAGGCGACGTCAGCAGCGGGTGTCCGGTGGCGGAACGGTCAGGTCGACGAGGTATCGGGTCGCGATCTCGTCGATGCACGAGTCCCCCTGCAGCGCAACGGTGTGCTGGGTGCCCTCGTAGGTCACCAGCGTGCCGTCGAGCTGGCGGGCCAGGTCGACACCGGCCTGGTACGGGGTGGCCGGGTCGTTGGTGGTCGAGATGACCAGGATCGGCGGCAGCCCGTCGACGTCGATCTCGTGTGGGGTGCTGGTCGGGGGTATGGGCCAGAAACCGCACGTGGACATCGGGGCCAGACCGGTGAATTCGCCGTAGGACATGAACGGCGCGGCCTCTCGGAGCCGTCTGTCCTGTTCGACCAGCGTGGCGCGGTCGGTGATCGGGGGCTTGTCGACGCAGTTGACCGCGATACGCGAATCGGTGCCGTTGTTGTAATGCCCTTGCGCGTCACGACCCATGTACAGATCGGCCAGCGCGAGCATGGTGTCGCCCCGCCCCTTCTCGATCTCCGACAGCGCCTGGGTGAGGTGGCGCCACAGGCCCGGTGAGTACAGCGGCAGGATGGTGCCCACGACGGCGTCGTTGTAACTGAGGCCGCGCGGATCGGTGGTGTCCGCGGGGTTGTCGACCAGCGGCCACACCAAGGACTGGTACACCTCGACGGCCTTGTCCGGGTCGGTGCCCAGCGGGCAGTCGGCATCGATGGCGCAGTCGGTGGCGTAGTCGTCGAACGCCTGCTGGAACGCCGCCGCCTGACGCACGTCGGCCTCGACAGGGTCGGCGTTGGGGTCGATGGCGCCGTCGAGGATCATCGCCCGGACGTTCTGCGGGTACTCCTCGGCGTAGCCGGCGCCGATGCGGGTGCCGTAGGAGTAGCCCAGGAACGTCAGCTGCTCGTCGCCCAGCGCGGCCCGCAGCGCGTCGAGATCTTTGACGACACTCTCGGTTCCCACATTGCCGAGGAAGTCCAGCCCCATCTTGTCGACGCAGCGTTGCACGAACTCCTGGGTGAGTTTCTCCAGATGCGCGACCCCCTCCGGGGTGTACTCGACGACGTTGTCGGCCCGCAACCGGTCGTGGTCGGCGTCGCTGTTGCACCACACCGCCGGGGTGGACTCGGCCACTCCGCGCGGGTCGAAACCCACCAGGTCGAATCGTTGGCGGACTTCTTCGGGCAGTGTGGCGGCCATCGCGGCGGCGGCTTCCTTACCCGATTTGCCCGGCCCTCCCGGGTTGACGATCAGCGATCCGATCTTGTCCCCTCCGGCCTTGATCCGCAGCAGTGCGAGTTGAGCGACCTCGCCGTCGGGAGCGTCGGGATTGTCCCAATCGACGGGCACCGAGAGCATGCCGCATTCGGCACCCGGAGGGATGCGTACCTGATCGGACGGTCCGGCTTCACACGGACCCCATTCGATGGGTGTGCCGGGCCGGGGTACCGCGATCAGCGCGCGTCCGGACACCAGTTGGCTGCAGCCGGCGACCAGCAGCGCAGCCAGGGTGAGGAGCAGGCCGGATCGGGCGACCCCGGTCTTGAGCGTCATGGCACCACATGCTGCCATGAACCGGCATCTGCGCTGGCACGGCGCGGGAAGAGCCGCCCTATCGGGTGGCTGCGAGCAACTCCTGCAGGGCGACGTCGAACGCATCGGCCAGGTCCCACAGGTCGGGCAGCAGCTCTGGACACGACACGATCCCGACGTCGAGATTGCCCGACAGTGACATCACCGTCATGTTCAGGCCCGAACCGTGGAAGATCGGACCCAACGGGTACATCGCCTTGACCTCGCAGCCGAGCATGTACAGCGACCCCTGCGGCCCCGGCACATTGGAGACCACAAGATTGTGCACCGGCCGCGCACCGCTGAGCCGACTGCTCGCGTACACCCGCATCGCGACACCGAACACCGCGGGCGCGGCGAACTGGGTCCAATCCTGCAGCAAGGTTGCCGCTATCGCCGAACTATGTTGTTTGGCAACTGAATTGGCCTCGGCGATGGCCTTGAGTCGCTCAACCGGATCCTCGATGTTGGTCTCCAGCCGGGAGAACATGCCCGATACCTGATTGCGCCCGGGCCGGTCGGACTTGTCGTGCACCGACACCGGCACCATCGCGACCAGTGAGCTCTCCGGCAGCTCATCGCGTTCGATGAGGAATGTGCGCAGCACTCCGGATACCAGCGCCATCACCACGTCGTTGACCTTCACACCGAAGTGGTTCTTGACCGTCTTGATGTCGTCGAGGTCGAGATGGGCGAACGCGACGTTGCGGTGCCCGGTCACGTTGGCGTTGAAGGCGGTCCTGGGCGCGGCGAACGGCGGCGCCATCGTCAGACCGTTACGGGCCCGCTTGACGGTGTCGATCACCGTGGACACCGTGTTGGGCAGCACGTTGACCAGCTTCAACGGCCTGGTGGCGAAACGCACGGCGCCGCTGACGGCGATCTCGAGCTCGGTCCCGCCACCGTGGCCGTGCACCGGGTCCGGTGGTGGCGCGTCGGGTTCGGTCGTGCACAGTTTCGACATCAGGTTCGCACCGGTCACACCGTCGACGGCGGCGTGGTGCACCTTCGTCATCACCGCGATGCGGCCACCGGCGTGCGCATCGGTGCCGGCCACGTTCTCGATCACCCACATCTCCCACAGCGGGCGGGAGCGGTCCAGCGGAAGTGACGCGATGTGGCCGCAGATCTCGGCGAGCTCGGCCCGGCCGCCCGGGGACGGCAGCCCGATCCGGTGCAGGTGCCGGTCGACGTCAAAGTCCTTGTCCTCCACCCATACCGGGTGATCCAGGTTGAAGCGGCTGTCGACGATCTTCTCCCGGAACTCCGGCATCGCCTTGATCCGGAGCTCCAGCGCGTCGCGCAGCCGGTCGAAGGTGTAACCGCCGGGCATCGTGGAGGTGTCGAGCTCCAGGATCGAGCAGACGTGCAGTGGCTGTGCCGCGGTCTCCAGGTACAGGAAGCTGGCGTCGAGGCCGCTGAGCCGTTGCATGCCGCCGATCGTATGCCCGAGCGGCGCGGGTGTGAGCAAATCCACTTAACGCGCCGTTCAACTTCTGGTGACAGAAGTGGCAGACTGGTCGTGTCAGCGAAACCCGGGGACCGAGTTCGGCCACGAGGATTTCACAACGACCCACCCACCTGGGGGACAACGATGTCTGAACAGTCTGTGTACGGTGCTGTCGCCACCACTCCCGCTCCGCGGACCTCTCCCGGATCGTCCGCTCCGCGGACCTCTCCCGAATCGTCCGCTCCGCGGACCTCTCCCGAATCGTCCGCTCCGCGGACCTCTCCCGAATCGTCCGCTCCGCGGACCAAAGTCCGGACGCACCATCTGCACAAGTGGAAGGCCGAGGGCCACAAGTGGGCCATGCTGACCGCATACGACTACTCCACGGCCGCGGTGTTCGACGACGCCGAGATTCCGGTGCTTCTGGTCGGCGACTCTGCGGCAAACGTCGTCTACGGCTATGACACCACCGTGCCGGTCACTCTCGATGAGCTGATCCCGCTGGTGCGCGGCGTCGTCCGCGGAGCCCCGCACGCGCTGGTCGTGGCCGACCTTCCGTTCGGCAGCTACGAGGCCGGACCGCAGCAGGCGCTGGCCACCGCCACGCGGATGCTCAAGGAGACCGGTGCGCATGCGGTCAAACTCGAGGGCGGCGAGCGGGTTGCCGATCAGATCGCCGCGGTCAGCGCCGCCGGCATCCCGGTGATGGCCCACATCGGTTTCACCCCGCAGAGCGTGAACGGCCTCGGCGGCTTCCGGGTTCAGGGCCGCGGCGATGCCGCCGAGCAGACCATCCACGACGCGATCGCCGTGCAGGAGGCCGGCGCGTTCGCGGTGGTGATGGAGATGGTGCCCGCCGAACTCGCCACTCAGATCACCGGCAAGCTGACCATCCCGACCGTAGGTATCGGTGCCGGCCCCAACTGCGATGCGCAGGTGCTGGTGTGGCAGGACATGGCGGGCCTGACCAACGGGCGGACCGCGAAGTTCGTCAAACGCTTCGGATCGGTCGGAGACGAGCTGCGCCGCGCCGCGGCCGACTACGCCGCCGAGGTCGCCACCGGTGCGTTCCCGGCCGAGGAGCACTCCTACTGACCCCCGGGGCCTGACCCCGGGGTACCGCCCGGGCGGCTGGTTAGGCCTGGGGGCCGAACTGGGCCCGACGTTTGGACAGGAACGCGTCCACACCTTCGCGTCCGTCGGCGGATTCGGCGCGCACGGCGATCAACCGCCCCTCCAGCTCCATCTGCTGTTCCAGGCCGTTGGCGAACGTGTCGGACAGCAGCGCCTTGACCGCGCCGTTGGATCCGGCGGAGGTCCTGGCCATCTGCTCGGCGAGTTCGTCGGTGCGCACGACGAGGTGGTCGTCGGCGACAACGTCACCGACCAGCCCCCAGTCCAGCGCTTCTCGCGCCGTCAGGGTGCGATTGGTCAACATCAACTGTTTGGTCCTGGCGATGCCGACCAGTCGGGGGAGGTGGTAGGAGGCGCTGCCGTCCGGGCTGAGTCCGACCCGGGTGTAGGCCATGGTGAACGACGCCGATTCGGCGGCCAGCACCAGGTCACCAGCGACCGCCAGCGAAAAGCCTGCCCCCGCCGCCGTGCCGTTGACGGCGGTGATCACGACCGCATCCATGCGTGCCAGCGTCGAGATGGCGCGGTGGAGGTCGTCGGCCACCCCCTTGACGTGGCGCCCCCGGCTCGGCGCCGAGGCGAAATCCTTCAGATCACCTCCGGCGCAGAAGAATCGGCCGGCGCCTGTGAGGACCACGACCTTGGTCTGCGCGGTGTCGCACCGTCCGGCCGCATCCGCGAGCTCGCGAGTCATGGTGGCGTTCATGCCGTTCGCGGCGTCGGGCCGATTCAGCGTGATCCTGGCGATGACGCCCGATTGCGCGAGGGTGATGGTCTGGTATTCGGTCACGCCCGGACTGTAGCGGCTACAGTGCGCCGTCGAGATACTCGGCGCGGCAGGCCCGGCGCGCCAGCTTGCCGCTGGTGGTCCGTGGAATCACGCCTGCTGCCACCAGTTTGACCTCTTTGAGCGGGATCGCGTGGTGGCGCGACACGGCCGCACGGATCGCTTCCTGGATGGGCGCGGCGTCGGCACGCCCCGCGCCCGGGGCCCGTTCGGCAACGATGACAACCTCTTCGCGGCCGTCGCCGGGCACCGAGAATGCCGTGACGAATCCGGTACGCACCGCCGCGGAGGCCGCCGCCACCGTCGCTTCGATGTCCTGGGGGTAGTGATTGCGTCCGTCGACGATGACCAGGTCTTTGACCCGGCCGGTGATGAACAGTTGGCCCCCGAGGTAAACCCCGAGATCACCGGTGCGCAGCCACAGTGCGTCTTCGGCGCAACCTTCGGCGTGGCTGTCGTAGAGCAGGCGGGACTGCAGCTTGTTCTGGAACGTCAGTTCCGTCTCTTCCCGCCTCCCCCAGTAGCCGCGACCGACGTTGTCGCCGTGCAGCCAGATCTCGCCCACCCTGCCGTCGGGCAGTTCGGCCTCTGTCGAGGGGTCCACGATCACCGCCCACTGGCTGCGGGCGACCGTGCCGCACGACACCTGCGCCACCGCGTTCGGGTGGTCGGCGCCGACCGGTACGGCGTGGCCCACACTGAGTTGCTCGCGGTCGAGATACGTGGCCTCGGGCCGAGCCTGCGGTCCGGTCGTGGACACGAACAGTGTCGCCTCGGCCATCCCGTAGGACGGCTTGACCGCGGTGGCGGGCAGACCGTACGCCGCGAACGCGGCGTGGAACTTCTCGATGGAGGCCATGCTGACCGGCTCGGAGCCGTTGATCAGACCCGCGACGTTGCTCAGGTCGAGGGTGTCCCCCGCCGGCGGCAGCCCGCGCTGGGCGGCCAGTTCGAAGGCGAAGTTGGGCGCCGCCGCGAATGTCGGCGCGTCCGAGGCGCCGAGTTCCTTGATCCACCGGTACGGGCGGCGCACGAAGGACACCGGCGACATCAAGGTGATGTGGCCGCCGCACAACGCTGGGAACATGATCATCAGCAGGCCCATGTCATGGAACAGGGGCAGCCAGCTGACACTGCGGATGTTGGGATCAAGGCCGACGGACTCGATCATCTGGACGACATTGGTGCAGGCGCAGCGGTGGGTGATCTCCACGCCGGCCGGCGCGCGGGTGGAGCCCGAGGTGTACTGCAGGTAGGCGACGTCGTCAGTATGCAGCGGCGCGGGCGCGAACGCCGCGCCCACACTGTCAGGCACGGCGTCCACCGCGATGATCCGCGGCCGCCGGTCGCGGGGCAGCACCCGGACGAAGTCACGCACCGACTGCGCCGCGGCCGTGGTGGTCAGCAGTACCGCAGGTTCGGCGTCGGTCAGCACCGCGTGCAGCCGATCGCTGTGGCCGGGCAGCTCGGGAGCGAACAGCGGCACCGCGATGCCGCCGGCGAGAATGGCGGCGAAAAAGCTGACGACGTAGTCGACGCCCTGCGGCGCGAGGATGGCGACTCTGTCACCGGGTCGCGTCACCTGCTGCAGGCGGGCTCCGACTGCACGCAATCGCACGTCAAGCTGACGCCAGCTCAATTCGACCGTGCGCTCACGGTCGAAATCCAGGTACCGGTACGCGGGCTCGTCACCGAGCTCCGCGACGTTACGGTCGAGGAAGGAGGTCAGCGTGACGCCAACCGGGATCGCTATGTTGCCTTCGCGGTCGAGGTAGTCGTCGAGCCGCATCGCTGGACTCATAAGACAATCCTAAGAGAACTCTGGCCAAAAGTGCGCATCTAAAATGGGCGTGCCGGATCACGGTTTGACACCGGCGAGGATCGGAGTGGCCCGTTCACCTCGATATGGCACGCTGTGGTCCCTCCATCGAGCCCACAGAACAGACCACACAAATCCCAGAGCAAAGGTGACCATGGCGGCCAAATCGCGCGAAACCTCCAGGTACACGGAGACCGAGCGCAAGTTCGAGGTGGTCGAGGCGACCGTCTCCCCCTCCTTCGAAGGCCTCTCGGCGGTCAGCCGAGTGGAGCGGTCACCGTCACAGTCCCTGGATGCTGTCTACTTCGACACACCGAACCGCGACCTGGCCCGCAATCGCATCACCCTGCGGCGCCGCACCGGCGGGCCGGACGCCGCCTGGCACCTGAAGCTGCCCGCCGGCCCGGACAGTCGGACCGAGGTGCACGCGCCGCTGTCCGATGAGGGTGCTGCCGACGTCAGTGCTGCCGACGTGTATGCCGTTCCGGAGAGTCTGCGCGACATCGTGCTCGCGATCGTGCGGGACCGTCCGCTGGAACCCGTGGCACGAATCAGCACCACCAGGAATGTCGAGGTGCTGTACGGGCTGTCCGGCGACCCCGTCGCCGAGTTCTGCGACGACCAGGTGACGGCCAGCGCGGTCGGCGGGGACGAGCAGCGCTGGCGGGAGTGGGAGCTCGAGTTACACCCGGGCGCCGGTGACGATGTGTTCGACCGTCTGACCAATCGGCTGCTGGACGCCGGCGCACAAGCCGCCGGGCACGGCTCGAAGTTGGCGCGGGTGCTGGCCGACAGCACGCCGGCCGACCAAACCGCCGGGACGGTCACCCCGCCGGCGGATCCGGCGCGGCGCGCCGTCGCCCAGCACCTCGCCGAGCTCATCGAGTGGGATCGCGCCGTCCGCTCCGACACCTGGGACTCGGTGCACCAGATGCGGGTGGCGACGCGCAAGATCCGCAGCCTGCTGCAATCCTCGGCGGGCTCGTTCGACGTCGCCGGACACGAGTGGGTCCTCGACGAGCTGCGGGAGCTCGCCGCGGTACTCGGTGTGGCCCGTGACGCCGAGGTGCTCGCTGAACGCTACGAGCGCGCGATCGACGGCCTGCCCGAGGCGAATGTGCGCGGGCCGGTGCGCGAACGGCTGGTCGAGGGCGCCAAGAAGCGATACCACGCGGGATGGAAGCGGTCGCTGACCGCGATGCGCTCGCAGCGCTACTTTCGGTTGCTCGATGCCCTCGAAGAGCTCGTCGCCACCGAGCCCACCGCAGCGGCGGGCGGGGACGCCCCGGCAGAGTTGACGATCGACTCGGCGTATCGGCGGGTGCGCAAGGCGGCCAAGGCGGCTCGCGCCGCCGCCGGGGAAGCCGACGAGGATGCCGACGAGGCACTGCATCGAATCCGCAAGCGTGCCAAACAGCTTCGATACACCGCCGCGGCCACCGGGGAGACCAAGGTGGCCGACCGCGCGAAGGTCATCCAGACGCTGCTGGGCGATCATCAGGACAGTGTGGTCAGCCGCGCGCACCTGAGCCGGCAGGCGCAGGTTGCTCATGCAGCGGGCGAGGACACCTTCACCTACGGCCTGCTCTACCAGCAGGAAGACGACCTGGCCGTGCGGTGTGAAGAACAGATCGAGGACGCGCTGCGGCGGCTGGACAAGGCCGCCGGGAAGTCCTGACCGCAGTCCGGGGCGGATGAGCCGGCCCTTAAGACGGATATCGAGTTTCGGCGTTACGGCGGGTAGCGCAAGTTGGTGTCAATGGTGGCGCATGGCAGCCAGCGGGATATCCATGGAGGCGAAAGCCGATGTGTCAGCCTCCCTCAAGCTGCCGACAGTGGGCGCAGAGTGCTTCTGTGCGTAGCCACTGCGTGGCGGAACTTCCGTGGCGATCCGCCGATGGCAGTGACACGCTGCGCGCGGGTGACGATTCAAAACAGTTGTGCCGCAATGCCCCAGGGGTCATGCAGTCAACCCAGCGGCCTACGCGGTACTAGACTGGCCTAGTGAGTCCTAACCAGTCTTGACTCACTTCTGACACTAAATGGCCGCATTGCCCTTCATGCGAGGAATCGGCCCAGCGGCGCGCCTGACTAGAAGACACTTGAGGCCTAGCATCCTGGAAGGTCTACGTAGTCGAGCAGGAGGCACCATGGTCACGATCAACGTAGAGCGCACAATCAGAGCCTCTCCGGAACGTGTGTTCCACGGGCTTGCCGACCCCGCAAACTTGGAAACCGCGCCGCTGATTCTAAGAGCCGGTTGGACGAAGGATTCCTCGGAACCTGGCGTCGGCGCACTTCGGGAAGCCACTGCTGTCGGCATGTGGCTTCGAGAGGAAATCACTGCCTACGACCCGCCGCGAAGTTACTCATATCGGATTACTCGTTCCTTTCCAATATTTGCCCACGAGGGCGGGACGCTCACTTTGACTCCCTCAGGCGACGGAACGCGCGTGAATTGGGCGACAACGTATTCCCACCCAACTCACTCGGGTGGGAAGGCATTGGAAGCTGTGACCTCTCGGCTCTTCCCTTGGAACTTCCGAACGATCCTCGACCGCTGCGCGAGTGCGTTAGAGGGTTAGTGCGATCTACTGCGGACGCACTGCGGACGACGGTCACACAAACAGGCTGACCGTGCAGCTCAGCGGCCCGGGGCGGATGAGCTGGCCTGTAAGCCGGATTCTGTTCCTCGGCGCCATGTCTGGCGGCGAGGCGGCGACCATCCATCTGGACACTCCGTCGCCGGGTGCCTCAAGCGGCCTACCCGCAGACTCGGGCGAGCAACCCTCGAACGTCTGCGCGGCCGCAACCAGGTTGCGGCCTTCTTGGCCTTGCTTCGGGTGGGGTTTACCAAGCCACCCCGGTCACCCGGGGTGCTGGTGCGCTCTTACCGCACCTTTTCACCCTTACCTCCCCGCGGCCCGAAAGCCTGAGGGTGGCGGTCTGTTTTCTGTGGCACTGTCCCGCGAGTCACCTCGGATTGCCGTTAGCAATCACCCTGCTCTGTGAAGTCCGGACTTTCCTCGACACCACGGTGCCGCGGCCGCCCGGCCAGCTCATCCGCCTTAACAAGGTACTGGCTCGCCCCCGGATTCCGGTAATGAAGCATCACCAGTTCGTCGGGAGCGGCGTCGGCACCCGATCCGACGGGCTCGCCGGGCTGCTCATGCGGCAGCCGGCGCCCCCGCGTCCTGGTCCGATCACCCTATTGCCGCCGCAGCACGATGAGGTTGTCGATGAGCACCCCGGTCCGCCCGTCGGGCCCCACCGCCTCGCGCTCCACCGCTTCGACCCGCACGTGTTCCCACCGTCGGTCCCCGAGATCGATCGACGCAAGCACCTCGTCGACGCCGGGGAACACGTGGTCGCGGACGTGTTCGGCCCAGGGCGGCGCCGCACCGTGGTCCACGACCACCAGCAGTCCGCCCACGGCGACGGCCCGCGCGGCCGCAGCGAAGATCCGCTCCCGGTCCAGGTGCACCATGGACTGTAGGAACTGGGCCGACACCAGGTCGAACGTGCCGTCGGGAAAGTCCGCCGACAGGTCCATCGCCACCAACTGCACCCGATCGGTCAGACCCCGCGCAGCCACCTCTGCCGCGGCCCGCCCGAGCGCGGTTTCGGAGATGTCGACGCCGACCACATGCCAACCGTGCTCGGCCAGCCATACGGTGTCCCCGCCCTCACCACACCCGAGATCGAGTGCTCGGCCGGGCCCCTCCGCACCGGCGACCTCGGCGAGCCAGGGGTTGACCCGACCGCTCCAGATCCGGTCCCGCTCGGCGTACCGCTCCTCCCAATGCTGTTTCACCTCAGATGTCATGATTCCTCCTGAAAACTCGCCACGACTGATGCTGCCGCCGCCGAACCGGCGGCGATCGCCGCCGCCACCTGCGGCATCTGAGTACTCACGTCCCCGGCCGCGAACACACCGGGTACCGAGGTCCGGAACCGACCGTCGACGGCGACGGCGTCGGCTGACACCGGGCCCGGCGCCGCGAATTTCACCCCCAGCTTGGCCGCCAGTTCCGAACGCTGGCGCAGTGTCGTGGCGACCAGCAGCCCGCTGCGGGCCAGAGTCGACCCGTCGGCGAACACCACCTCGGTCAAATCGCCATCCGCAGAAATCAATTCGGCCACCGCCCGATCGTCCACCGGCACCCCTGCACCGGCCAGGCGGGACCGGTCTTCGTCGCTCAGGTCGGCCGGTCCACCGGTGAGAAGCACGACATCGTCACTCCAGCCACGCAACAGGGTCGCCATGTGCACCGCACGCTCCCCGTTGGCCAGAACGGCCAGCGGCTTGTCGCGGACCTCCCAGCCGTGGCAGAACGGACAGTGGAACACCGGACCGCCCCAGAGCTCGGCGATCCCCGGCAGCGGCGGCGCCTCGTAGCGCATACCCGTGGCCAGCACCACGCGCCGCGTCGGGATCACTGTGCCGTCCGCCGACTCCAGCACGAATCCGTCGTCGGACGCGGTGCCCGATACCACTTCACCGGAGCGGAATTCGACACCGGGGTACCTGGCCAGTTCGCGGCGCCCCTGGGCGTAGAGCTCGGCGGGCGGCACCCCGTCGAAGCCCAGCAGCCCACCGATTCCGTGGGCCGCCAGGTTGCTCTGCGCACCGGAGTCCACCACCAGCGTGTGTTTACGTGCCCTGCCCAGCACCAGGGCGGCGCTGAGCCCGGCGGCGCCACCGCCCACGATCACGCAGTCCCAGATCTTGTCCATGCCTCGACCTTGCCTCGCCGAGATCACAATGCCAAGCTTGTTTGCCATGAAGGCAAATAAAGAGGAGGACAGCGTCGATGCACGGGTGCGGCGCCGACTTCGCGACCTGCGTCGGCAACGGGGCATGACGCTCGAGGATGTCGCGACCCGGTCGAACATCGACATCTCCACGCTGAGCCGGCTCGAATCCGGCAAGCGCCGGCTCGCCCTCGATCACCTGCCCCGGCTGGCCTCGGCGCTGTCGGTCAGCACCGACGAACTGCTGAAGAACCCCGAGATCGAGGACCCACGCATCCGCGGCGCCTCGCACACCCACAACCAGATCACGTTCTGGCCGTTGACCGGACAGGGCCCGGCGGGCGGACTGCACGCGTACAAGATCCGGATCAGCGCCCGCCGTCGCACCCCACCGGCCGAATTACCGGTCCACGAAGGCCACGACTGGATGTATGTACTGTCGGGCCAGCTGCGGCTGATGCTCGGCGACCGCGATTTCACCATCAAACCTGGTGAGGCGGTTGAATTTTCGACCTGGACCCCGCACTGGTTCGGGGCGGTCGACGGACCGGTCGAGGCACTGATGCTGCTCGGGTTGCACGGTGAGCGGGTGCATCTGCACAGCGATCACAGGTAGGAGGTCTGGTTGACCAGCCGCACCGATGCCGCGCCGTCGGGGTAGAACTCAGCGATGGACAACGACGCCAAATCCAGGTGCAGCCGGTACAGGATGGCCGGGCCGGCATCGAGGGCGACCCGCAGCAGCGTCTTGATCGGGGTTACATGCGATACCACCAGGATGGTCCGTCCCGCATGCTCGGCGATCAGGCGGCGCTGGGCCCGTACCACCCGCGCCGCCACGGCGTCGAAGCTCTCACCGCCCGGGGGCGGCACCGACGTGTCGCGCAGCCAGCGCGAATGAACGTCCGGATCCCGTTCTGAGGCCTCGCGGAACGTCAGACCTTCCCACGCGCCGAAGTCCGTCTCGATCAGATCGTGGTCGGTGTCGACGTCCAGGTCCAACGCCTTGGCGGCGGCCGCGGCGGTGTCTTGCGCGCGCTGCAGCGGAGACGCGACGACGACGTCGATGCCGCCCCGCCGACCGAGGTAGCGCGCCGCCGCATCCGCCTGCCGGATCCCGAGTTCGGTGAGCTCCGGGTTGCCCCGGCCGGAGTACCGGCGCTGCGCCGACAGTGCTGTCTGCCCGTGCCTCAACAGCAACAGTTCGGTGGGCGCCCCCTTAGCCCCGGTCCAGCCCGCCGGATTGGCGGTGGCTTCGCTTCCCGGCACCTCAGTGGTCGTCGTTTCCCTTGTCATCGAGCCTCTTTCGGGCTCCGTCTCGCCGGACGCATCCATCGCCTCGTTGGCGAGCCGGTCGGCGTGGCTGTTCTGCGCCCGGGGAATCCAGGTGTAGCTGATCCGCGCGAATCTGCGTGCCAGATCACCGGCCTGTCGATGTAGCGGCGCCAAGTCGGGATGCTTGACCCGCCACCGTCCGGACATCTGCTCGACGACCAGTTTGGAGTCCATCAGGACTTCCACATCGGTGGCGCCGACGTTCGCGGCGGCCTCCAGCCCGGCGATCAGCCCGCGGTATTCGGCCACGTTGTTGGTGGCCCGGCCGATGGGCCTGGCGGTCTCGGCGAGCACCGCGCCCCGGTCCGACGACCACACCACCGCTCCGTAGCCCGCCGGCCCCGGATTGCCCCGCGATCCACCGTCTGCCTCGACGATCACCTTCACGATCGGGGGACCTTCACGATCGGGAGACCTTGACGCGCAGCAGGATCGCCGAGCACTCCGGACAGCGCAGGACGTCATCGTCGGCAGCCGCGGCGATGCGCGCCGACTCGCCTTGGTCGATCTCGATGCGGCACGCTCCGCACCGGCGGCCCTGCAGCAGCCCTGCACCGACGCCGGTACGGGCCCGTTGACGTTCGTAGAGTGTGATCAACTCGCCGTCGATCGCGGCGACCAGTTCCGCGCGCCGGCCCGCTAACCGCTCCTTGGCCTGGGTCAGCTCGGCGCGGGCCTCCTCGGCCGCCCGCTGCGCGTCGTCGAGTGCGCTTTGCGCCGCGTCCAGGGCTGTCTGCTCGGCGGTCTGGTCGGCCGCGAGTTCCTCACGCCGTTCCATGACTTCGAGCTGAGCGTCCTCCAGGCTGGCCTGCCGGCGTTGCAGGGTCTCCAGTTCGTGCTGCAGATCGGTGAGCTGCTTGGGGTCGACGGTCCCGCCCTCCAACAACGCGCGGTCGCGATCCTCGCGCTGCCGCACACCGTCGATCTCGGTCTCGAACTTGGCGACTTGGGTGTCGATGTCGGCCAGCGCAAGTTGCAGCGCCGCCACCCGATCGCCGGCGGCACGGTGGGCGGCCTGCGCGTCCTGCGCCGCCTTGTGCTCCGGCAGGTTCTTGGTCCGATGCTCGAGCCGACCGATCTCGGCGTCCAGCTCGGCCAGCTCGGCAAGTAACTGTTGTTGCGCCACAGAGGCTTTCACGTCAAAATCCCTCGACATTCCATGGATCGGTGCACACGGTGGACACGTCGACCGGCAACGCCTCGCCGAAGTGGCCGCGCAACACCGCCGCGGCTTGATTGCACCACGGGAGCTCGGTGGCCCAGTGGGCGGCGTCGATCAGTGCGACACCGGAGACCCGGCGGTGCTCGTCGGCGGGGTGATGGCGCAGATCGGCGGTCAGGTAGGCCTGGACGCCCGCCGCAGCCACCTCGGCCAGCAGCGAGTCGCCCGCACCCCCGCAGACCGCGACGCGAGACACCGTCGCCGTGGGGTCGCCGGCGGCGCGTACCCCCCAGGATGTGGCGGGCAGCGCGGCGCGGACCCGGGACACGAACGCGGCGAGCGGCTCCGGTTCGGGCAGGCATGCGACACGTCCCAGGCCGACGTCACCGGGTGGCATCTGCAAGGCCAACACGTCGAACGCCGGCTCTTCGTAGGGGTGGGCGGCGCGCAGCGCGGCGATGACCGCGCCGCGGCACCCCGCCGGGGCCACCATCTCGACCCGCTCCTCGGCCACCTGCTCGGCGGTGCCCACTGCGCCGATGGCCGGCCGCGCACCGTCTCCCGGCAGGAACCGGCCGGTACCGGGCACACTCCAGCTGCACTGTGAATAGTCACCGACCTGGCCGGCGCCCGCCGCGAACATCGCCGACCGGACCGCGTCGGCGTCGCCGACCGGCACGAACACCACCCATTTGTCGAGCGTCGGGCCCGACGGGACGGGCGAAAGAACCCCGCAGACCTCCAGGCCCAACGCCCCGGCGAGCGCATCCGAGACCCCGGGCGAGGCGGCGTCGGCGTTGGTGTGGGCGGTGAACAACGCGCGCCCGGTCCGGATCAGGGAGTGGATCAACGCCCCTTTGGCGGTGTCGGCCGATACCGAGTCGACGCCGCGCAGCAACAACGGGTGGTGGGCCAGCAACAACCCGCCGTCAGGCACCTGCGCCACCACCTCGGGGGTGACATCCACCGCGACCGTCACCGACTCCACCGTTTCGGACGGGTCGCCACAGACCAGGCCGACAGAGTCCCAGCTCTGCGCCAGGCCCGGAGGGTAGGCCGCTTCGAGCACGTCGATGAGGTCGACCAGCCGGACACTTGCCACCCCACGACAGTAGTGCTAGCGGTGTCGGTGAACACCTACCGGCGCCCACCGTCCCGTCTCAGGGACAATGGACCCGTGACAGACACGCTCGACGGCATTCAACGCGTGGCTCCCGTGGGCCGCGGCGACCTGGTGATCTTCGATCTGGACGGGACACTGACCGATTCCGCCGAGGGAATCGTCGCGAGCTTCCGGCATGCGCTGCAGGCCGTGGGTGCCGCCGTCCCGGATGGGGACCTGGTCAGCCGCATCGTCGGGCCCCCGATGCACGTGACGTTGCGGTCGCTGCGCCTCGGGGAGCACGCGGACGCCGCGATCGCGGCCTACCGGGCCGACTACACCAGCCGGGGCTGGTCGATGAACCGGCCGTTCACCGGCATCCCGGCCGTGCTCGCCGATCTACAGGCAGCCGGGGTGCGACTTGCGGTGGCGACGTCGAAGGTCGAGACCACCGCGCAGCGCATCCTGGCGCATTTCGGTCTCGACAGGCACTTCGAGGTGATCGCGGGCGCCAGTCCCGACGGGAGCAGGGCGGCCAAAGCCGACGTCGTCGCGCGTGCGCTCGGCCAGCTGGCCCCCATCCCGGAGCGGGTGGTGATGGTCGGTGACCGCGCCCATGACGTCGAGGGGGCGGCGGCGCATGGCATCGGCACCATCGTGGTGGGCTGGGGGTACGGTCACCGCGACTTCGGCGAGGGTGACGGTGGCGCCCTGGCCCACGTCGGTGACGTCGAGGCGCTGCGTGAGGTGCTGGGTGTCTGAGGTGTTGCATGTGACGTTCATCTGCTCGGGCAACATCTGCCGGAGTCCGATGGCAGAGAAGATGTTCGCGCATCAGATCGACGAACGCGGACTCGCCGGCGTGGTGCGGGTGACCAGCGCCGGGACCGGACACTGGCATGAAGGGGAACCGGCCGACCGACGGGCGGGCCACGTGTTGCGGGCCCACGGCTATCCCAGTGCGCACCGGGCCGCTCGGGTCGACGACGACCATCTGGCCGCCGACCTGGTCGTGGCGCTGGGTCGCAACCACCTGCGGATGCTGCAGCACATGGGTGTGCCCGCCGAACGGCTGCGGATGCTGCGCTCCTTCGACCCCAGATCCGGCGCCCACGTGCTCGACGTCGAGGATCCCTACTACGGCACCCAGGACGATTTCGAGGATGTCTTCACGGTGATCGACGCCGCGTTGCCCGGGCTGCACGGATGGGTCGACCAACGGCTGGCCGACCGGGAACAGGTGGTGTGACGATGCGGCGCTGGGCGTTCCTGTTGCGGCCGCAGTGGCTGGCCTTGTACGTCGTGGTGCTGGCCTTCGCCTACCTGTGCTTCACCGTGCTCGCACCGTGGCAACTGGGCAAGAACACCAAGACCACCCGTGAAAACGATCAGATCGCGCGGTCGCTGGATGCCGATCCGGTACCGGTGACTTCGGTGTTGCCGCAGCAGGATTCGGCGGCCCCCGAAGAACAGTGGCAGCGCGTCACGGCCACCGGTCGCTATCTGCCCGAATCGCAGGTGTTGGCCCGGCTGCGCCTGATCGACGGCGACGCCGCATTCGAGGTGCTGGTTCCGTTCGCGGTGGACGGCGGACCGACCGTGCTCGTCGACCGCGGATATGTGCGCCCGGTCGAGGGGTCGCGGGTGCCGCCGTTGGACGCTCTGCCGACCGAGACGGTCACGATCACCGCGCGGCTGCGCGACTCCGAAGGTTTGGCCAGGGACAAGGCTCCGTTCGAGGCCGACGGTGTGCGTCAGGTGTACTCCATCAACACCGAGCAGATCTCCGCGGTCACCGGAGTGCCGCTGACGGGGTCCTACCTGCAACTGGTCGACGGTCAGCCCGGCGGACTCGGGGTGATTCCGCTCCCCCATCTCAACGCGGGCCCGTTCCTGTCCTACGGCATCCAGTGGATCGCGTTCGGCATCATCGCCCCGCTCGGGGTCGGTTACTTCGTCTACTCGGAGCTCAAGGTCCGACGCCGGGAGAAAGCGCTGGCCGACGCACAGGCGGTCAGCGCCGGCGACGAGCCCGTCCCGCTGAGCGCCGAACAGAAGCTCGCCGACCGCTACGGCAAGCGGCGCTGACCGCGCAAGCGGCCGCGACCAGCTGGACGGCACGGGACAGCCGGACCGCCCGGACCAGGTCGTCGGGGGTGGGGACGCGGCCGTCACCGAGCGTCGGCCGGATCTCCAGTTCGTGGGCGTACTGCGTCGGTCCGCCGAGTCGCACTCCCAGGGCACCGGCGAAGGATGCTTCCGCCACACCTGCGTTCGGGCTCGGGTGCTTGTCCGCGTCGCGCCACCATGCCCGCCAGGCCGACACCGGTGAGCCACCGACGACCGGGGCGCACAGCACGACCAGCAGGCCGGTCACCCGTGCCGGCGCCAGATTGACCAGGTCGTCGAACCTGGCTGCGGCCCACCCGAATTTGGCGTAGCGCGGGGAACGGCTGCCGATCATCGCGTCCAGCGTGTTGGCGGCGCGGTACACCAGCACCGCCGGTACCCCTCCCACGACCGCCCAGACGAGCGGCCCGATCTGGGCGTCGGAGGTGTTCTCGGCGATCGACTCCAGCGCTGCCCTGGTCAGGCCCGGCGCGTCGAGCACCGAAGGATCGCGACCGCACAGCGACGGCAGGAGCCTGCGGGCGCCGTCGACATCGGCACTGTTGAGCATGTTCGCCATCTGCTGCCCGGTGCGATTGAGCGTAGTGCCGCCCGCGGCCGCGAAGGTCGCCGCCGCAACGCAGAGCGCCTCGGCAGCCACCGAACGGCGCCGCGCCGCCCGTTGCACCGCCGCGCCTGCGGCACCGACGGCCAGCAGCAGTCCCGCGGTGTGCGCCACCCCGCGGCGGCGGTCGTCGGCATAGCTGAGCCGCTCCAAAGTCGCTGCACCGCTGCCGAAGAGCGCCACCGGGTGGCCGCGGCGCGGATCGCCGAACATCATGTCGGCCAGCACCCCTGCGGCCACGCCGATCCCACGAGCGAGCATCCCGGCAGCGTCTCACAACTGCATTCGCCCGACGCCGCGAGGTTCGGATGACACACTGTGCCCATGGCTGAGGTGATCTTGACCGCCGGGACCGTCGTCACGATGGACGACGCCGCCCCGCGCGCACAGGCGGTCGCGGTCTCCGGTGACCGGATCGTCGCCGTGGGTGGTGTCGAGGAGTGCCGCGCGGCGCTACCGGAGGCCGACGTCGTCGACACCGGAGCGGCCGTGCTGGCACCGGGATTCGTTGAGCCGCATGGCCACCCGCTCATCAGCGGGGTCGCCACCCAAGCCCCGGCCCGGTCGGTGGCCCCGTGGGACTGCGCAACCTGGGCCGACGTCCAGCAGGTGTTCGCCGAGGCTTTGGCGACCAGCGACGCGGACACCCCGCTGTGGTTCGCGGGCTACGACGCGTTACTGCACGGTCACCCGGCGCCCGACGCCGAGGAACTCGACCGGATCTTCGGTGACCGCGTCACCGTGGTCACCGACAACTCCGGCCACGGCGCGTACTTCAACTCGGCACTGATGCGGCGCAACGGCTGGGACCGCACACCGCCCGCCGACCCGGTCGCAGGTCATTTCGGCCGCAAACCGGACGGATCGCTGAACGGGCAGGGCTTCGAGCTGCCGGCGGTCACCGCCGTGACGATGCCGCTGATGGAGCAGATGGGCGATCCGCTGGTGTCAGCGGCGAACTACTTCGCGCTCATGGCCCGGGGCGGCTACACCTCGACATCGGACATGACCTACGACCCGAAGTTCGCCGCCGGCTACGAGGCCCTCGCCGCGGCGCCGTCGTGCCCGTTGCGGGTCAGCATGTGGGAGATGTCGGTCACCGACACCTACGCCGAACCGGCCGCGTTCGCGGCCGGTGAGAACTGGCTCACCAAGGCAGGCGTCAAGCTGTGGACCGACGGCTCGCCGTGGGTGGGCAACATCGCGATCTCGTTCCCGTACCTCGATACCGAGGCGACCCGCACCGCCGGCATCGACCCGGCGGTGGCCGGCGGAGCCCGGTCGATGAACTACACCCGCGAGCAACTCGACGCGATCCTCGACCACGCAGCACCGGCGGGGTGGCAGATGGCGTTCCACGCCAACGGCGACCTGGCGCTGGATCTCGCCCTGGACGCCTACGAGGATGCCCTGATCCGGCACGGCCTGCTCGGCAGCGATCACCGGTGGCGGCTGGAACACTGCGGGGCCGGCACCCGCGCGCATTTCGACCGGGCAGCCCGGCTGGGGGTGCACGTCTCCCTGGCACCGTTCCAGTACTACTACTGGGGGGAACTGCTCGACGGCGCGATGTTCGACCCCGAGCACGGGGCGCGGTGGGCAGCGTTCGCCGACGCGGTCGGCTCCGGAGCCTGCGTGTCGCTGCACAACGACGGTTCGGTGTCCCCGCCGGAACCGTTGACCAACATCGCCACCGCGGCCACCCGCCGCACCCGCAAGGGCACCGTGCACCGCGCCGATCAGGCCATCACGCTGGATCAGGCGTGGCGCGCGCAGACCATCGACGCCGCCCGCACCCTGCACCGCGACCATCTGGTCGGGTCCATCGAGGTGGGTAAGCTCGCGGACTTCGTCGAGCTGACCGCAGACCCGTGGACGGTCGGCGCCGACGCGATCACCGGTGCCGTCGCGGTGGCGGGAACCTGGTTGGGCGGTCGCCGGATCGACCTCGACCGGTTCCTGTCCGCTGTCAGCGGCGCCGACAACGCCGCGCACGCGCATCTGGCTGAACGCAATGCCAAGGGTTGTTGCTGACACAAATTCGTCAGATACGGCGGGCCGGTTGACGGGTACTTTGGCGGCATGTTGGCCAAGATCACCAAGACCGCGACCCAGGTCGCCGAGGGTTTCGGCGCGCTCGTCGGCGTTCGCGCCGGCACCGAGGAACCCATGTACGTACGAGAAGCGCTGATCGGCTCCGGAGACGGAGCCATCGAAATCCGCCGCTACGGTCCGCGCATCGCGGCGCAGACCACAGTTGCCGGAGACGAGGAAATGGCCCGCAACGCGGGGTTCCGCCGGTTGGCGGGCTACATCTTCGGCGGCAATCACCGTAAGACCGAAATCGCGATGACCGCGCCGGTGGCCCAGCAGAACGAGAAGATCGCGATGACCGCGCCGGTGGCCCAGGCGCGCGGCGCCGACGGGGGCTCGGTCATCCGTTTCTTCATGCCGTCGAAGTGGTCGATGGACCTGCTGCCGCAACCCGACGATGAGCGGGTGGAACTCGTCGAGGTACCGGGCGAGACGTACGCGGTGCTGCGGTTCAGTGGCGACCGCAGCCCGCAGGCGGTGGCCGCCAAGAGCACCGAGCTGCTCGACGGTCTGCGCGACAGCGGGTTCACCCCCCGAGGCGAGCCGATGGCGTGGTTCTACGACCCACCGTGGACACTGCCGTTCCGCCGGCGCAACGAGGTCGTGGTCGTCGTCGACGGTGGTACGCGCGGCTGATATCGGGCCGCTTCTGGCCTGGAGGGTGTTGTCGGTGGTCTCTGTCAGGATGTTGTCATGTGTTCGGCCGCAGCGTCTTTGGCACCTGGTGTGTCGTGTGGTGATCGGCTGGAGGTGTTGTTCGACGAGTTGGCGGAGTTGACCGGTCAGCGCAATGCGATCGATGGGCAGATCGTGCAGATCGCCGCTCAGATCGATCGGGAGGGGCTCTGGGGAGCGACCGGTGCACGCTCGCTGGCGGGGTTGATGGCCTGGAAAACCGGATCCGCCCCACGCCACGGTAAGACCATCGCAGCGATCGCGGCGCGGCTCGCGGAGTTCCCGCGCTGCACCGAAGAACTGGCGGCGGGCCGGTTGTCCCTCGATCAGGTCGGCGTGATCGCCGAAGGCGCGGGGGCCGGCTCCGATGAGCACTACGCCGAGCTGGCCAGCGTGGCCACCGTCGGGCAACTGCGCACCGCGATCAAACTCGAACCCCGCCCCGACACCCGGGAAGACCCCGACCCCGACCCCGACCTCGATGACGACCCGCGGCCAGCCCCGACACCGCCACCGAGACCCTCGATCAGCAAAACCTGCACCGGTGAATTCACCTGCTGGAAGATCACCCTCCCGACGATCGAAGCCGCACTGTTCGAGGCCGCGCTGCGCTCCCACCACGACGCCCTGATCACCCAATGGCGCCACGACCACCCCACCGAAGACCACCCCACCACCGACAGTCCCGACCCCGACAGTCCCGATCTGTACAGCCAAGAACCCACCGGCCACGGCGATGCCGGCGAAGACGGGCGGCGCCCCCCGATGCCCGACGCAGCCGCGGCGTTTATGGAACTGGTCACCGCCGGCTGGGACGCCGAGGCCACCCGCCGCCCGCACGGACACCACACCACCGTGGTCGTCCACGTCGACATCGCCGAGCGGGTCGCCGCGCTGCACCTGGGGCCCACCCTGACCACCGCCCAACGGCAATACCTGAGCTGCGACGCCACCTGCGAGGTGTGGTTCAACCGCGACGGACAACCACTGGGCGCCGCACGCACCACCCGCACCATCAGCCGCCGGCTGCGCCGCGCGCTCGAACACCGCGACCGCACCTGCGTGATCCCCGGCTGCGCAGCCACCCGCGGCCTACACGCCCACCACATCACCCACTGGGAAGACGGCGGCCCCACCGAACTGGACAACCTCGTACTGGTCTGCCCCTACCACCACCGATGCCACCACCGCGGCCTGATCACCATCACCGGCCCCGCCCCCACCCTCACCATCACCGACGCCACCGGCCGAGAAATCACCCCCCGATCACTGGCCCGACCACCCACCACCACACCACCAACCGCCGCGCCCTACCCCGGACCCACCGGCGAACGCGCCCACTGGTGGTGGTACCAACCCTTCCAACCCCCACCGGCCGACCCCACCCGAACACGGGCGAACTAGTCGAGCATCGTCGGCATCCTCACGGCCACCGAGGGCGCCGACCGCTTGATACCGAGTCAGCTTGCCTCCGAATGCCTTCGGGCATTCAGAGCAAGCGCTCGGGAGTGATCGGGAGCTCCGTGAGGCGCCGGCCGGTGGCGTTGAACACGGCGTTCGCGATGGCGGGTGCCACCCCGATCATGACGAGTTCGCCGAGACCCTTGACGCCGATGGGGCTGGCGATGGCGTCCTCCGCCGGCAGGAATGTGGCGTCGAGAGTTGGAATGTCGGCGTTGACGGGGACCAGGTAGTCGGCCAGGTTGGCGTTGACGATCCGCCCGTCGCGATGGTCGATGTGCGAATCTTCCAGCAGCGCCATGCCGATCCCCCACACCATGCCGCCGAGCGCCTGGCTGTGCGCCAGCCTCGGGTTGATGATCCTGCCGGCGTCGTAGTAGGCGTCCAGGTGCCGGACCCGAACGGTGCCGAGCATCTCGTCCACGGCCACCTCGGCGAAGACCGCTCCGTAGGACCAGATCGAATAGTCCTCGATATTCTCGCCCGGAGTCCAGGTGTGCTCGGATTCCAGATGCGTCCAGCCACGGCGGGTCAACAATTGCTGATAGGTCTCGCTGCGGTCCGGCCGGTCGGTGAGCGACATCCGGCCGTTGTCCACCCGGACGTCGTCCGGGCTCGAACCGTGCAGCGGCGACGCGGGATCCAGCAGAGCTGTGCGGACGAATCTGTCACGCAGCATCGTCCCGGCGTGAGCGACCCCGGATCCCACACTGGCCATCGTCTGCTGCGCACCGTGCATGGGGGCTTCGGGAAAGTTGCTGTCGCCCAATTCGAATCGGACCCGAGCCAGCGGCAACCCGAGCGCATCGGCGGCAACCTGTGTCATCGAAGTGACAGTGCCCGGTCCGATGTCACTGCTGGCGGTGCGGACCTGGGCGGTACCGTCAGCGTTGATCCGCGCCGATACGCTGCATGGACTGCTGATCGAATGGTAGACCGCACTCGCCACCCCGAAGCCCACGAGTTGATCACCGTCGCGGGTGGACCGCGGCGTCGGGTCACGCCGGGACCAGCCGAACGATTCGGCGCCACGGCGCAGGCATTCGGTCAGTCGTCGCGTCGAGAACGGCAGATCGGTCGAGGGGTCACGATCCGGTTCGTTGCGGACCCGCATCTCGATCGGATCGATACCCAATTGCTGTGCCAGGTCGTCCATTCCGCACTCCAGTGCGAACCCGGACGTCACCTTGCCGACCCCGCGCACCCAGGTGGGTGGGCTCACGTCCAATGGCACCACGCGGAAGGTCGAACGCATATCGGGGCTGCGATACATGAACCGCGGCGGTGGGGTGATGTCGTCCTCGTAAGCGATGTCTCTGCTGGTCTCGACCTTGCCATCGTGCACGATCGCCGCGATCCTGCCGTCGTTGCCGGAGCCGATCGCCAGCCGCTGGATGCTGACCGGGCGGTAGCCGACCTGCATGGAATGCTGCCTGCGGGTGAGCGTCAACGTGACCGGCGACCCCAGTCGCCTGGCCGCCAGCGCCGTGAGCAACTGATGCGGCCACACCAAACCGCCCTGGCCGAATGCACCACCGACAAACGGTGAGACCACGCGCACCTGCCCCGCTGATATGCCGAACGCCTCCGCGTAGCCCTGAGCGGCTGCGGTGACACCTTGGACCTTGTCCCACACCGGGTCAAGTCCAGGGACGTGGTGTACGACGTCGTCGTGTGATTCTTCGTCGTGATGGTTCAGGCGGTTAGTGCCGCGGGGGTGTCCTCCTGTTCGGTTGGGGTGCCGTTGACGGTGCGTGATTTGCTCAGGACGTCAAGTCCCAGGTAGCGCCGCGACTCGGCCCATTCGTCGTGTTGTTCGGCCAGGACGGCGCCCACGAGGCGGATCAGCGCGTCGCGGTCGGGGAAGATCCCGACGACGTCGGTGCGCCGGCGGATCTCCTTGTTGAGACGCTCCTGGGGATTGTTGGACCAGATTTGGCGCCAGATCTGTTTGGGGAACGCGGTGAAGGCCAGCAGGTCCGGCCGCGCCGCTTCGAGGTGTTCAGTGGTCTTGGGCAGTTTGTCGGCGAGGGCGTCGATGATCCGGTCATATTGGGCTGCAACGGATTCAGAGTCAGGTTGGTCGAACACCGAGTGCAGTAGCGTCTTGACCCACGGCCAGGACGCCTTCGGGGTGACGGCCATCAAGTTGGTCGTGTAGTGGGTTCGGCAGCGCTGCCAGGCCGCGCCAGGCAGAGTGGCGCCGATCGCGGCGACCAGCCCGGCGTGCGCGTCGCTGGTGACCAGCTTGACCCCGGACAGCCCACGCGCGGTCAGCGACCGCATAAACGTCAACCAGCCGGCCCCGTCTTCGGCGGTACTGACCTCGACGCCCAGGATCTCCCGATACCCGTCGGCGTTGACCCCGACCGCGATCAGGGCGTGCACGTTGACCACGCGGCCACCTTCACGGGCCTTGAGGACCAGGGCGTCAGCGGCCATGAATGTGTATGGGCCGGCGTCCAGCGGCCGGGTGCGAAACGCCTCGACCGCGGCGTCGAGTTCTTTGGCCATCACGCTGACCTGCGACTTCGACAGGCTGGTGATGCCGAGGGTCTCGACGAGTTTGTCCATCCGCCGCGTGGACACCCCGAGCAGATAGCACGTCGCGACCACCGTGGTCAGCGCCCGCTCGGCGCGTTTACGGCGTTCCAGCAGCCAGTCCGGGAAGTACGAGCCGTGGCGCAGCTTGGGGATCGCCAGATCCAACGAACCGGCGCGGGTGTCGAACTGGCGATGCCGATACCCGTTGCGCGAGTTGGTGCGCTCAGACGTTCGTTCGCCGTACCCGGCGCCGCACAGGGCATCGGCCTCGGCGCCCATCAGGGTGTGGATGAACGTGGCCAGCAGCTCGCGCAGCACGTCGGGATGGGCGGTGGTGAGTCGTTCGGCCAGCACGGCGGGCAGGTCGATATTGTGGGCGGTGGTCATCGCGTCGATTCCTTTGCTCGAGTGACTTTGGTCGGTCTCTCGAAGAATCACGCGATGACCTTCAATCATTCGGCTACGACACGCCGGTAACCCTGATCAGGCCCGACTCGTACACCACTCTGCTGGACGCAACCCCACACCGTCAGACGATCGCCGTCCCAGGAGGCGACTGTGGCGGGCAGTTCCAACGGGTTGTGCAGGTGTCGGGCGATCCGGTAGTTCAGGTCAGAGGACGCCGGTGCGGCTGCCAGCGCCGCATCGGCATCGCCGCGCGCATAGTCGGGCACGGTGCTACTCGGTGTGCTCGCCGCTCGCGGTGCAGCGATGTCGGTCATCAGATCAGAGCGCGACGCGTATCGGACGTCGACCAACTCGGCGGCGTGCCTGGCGGACTCGGAGGATGACGCGACCACGACCGCCAGTGGTTGGCCGAAGTAGGAGACCTGGGGCGGGGTGTGGGGAAGTACGACCCCGGCGAAGTCGGTGATCACCTCGACGACACCGGCGTGTTGACGCGCGGCCGAGCTGTCGATGCGCTGGACCGAGCCCAGCGCGACGGTACTGCCGACCAACGCCGCGTACAGCAGATCCGGCATCTGGTTGTCCGCGGTGTAGGTGGCCGCGCCGGTGACTTTGAGACGAGCTTCGACGCGGGGCACCGGCTGACCCGTCGCGGCTCCGGGCAGCATCGTCACGACAATCCCGCCACAGTGGTCAGCTGCCGGGCGATGGTCCGTTCGAGCAGTTCCACCTTGAACCCGTTGTGCGACAACCGGGTAGCGCCCTGGCCGGCTCGGGCTGCCGCATCGGAGAACAACTCGGGACTGGGAGGCTGACCCACCAGCGCCTGTTCCACGGCGGGCAACCGCCATGGAACCGTGCCCACGCCGCCCGCGGCGATCCGGGCGGCGCGGATCCGGCCGTCGGTGATCTCCAGCGCCACTGCCGCGGAGGTGAGGGCGAATTCGTAAGAGGCGCGGTCGCGCACCTTCAGATATCCCGATCGTCGCGCCACGGCGGTGACCGGTACCTCGACCGCGGTGATCAATGCGCCTGGTCGGAGCCGGTGCTCATGATCCGGGGTATCGCCCGGCTGCCGGAAGAACTCGGCGATCGGCGTTTCGTGTGGGCCGTCACGATCCACCGTGTGCACCACAGCATCCAAGGCCACCAGCGCCACCGCGAGATCCGAGGGGTGGGTGGCCACACATGAGGCGCTGGTGCCGAGGATGGCGTGCGTGCGGTTGTGGCCGTCGATCGCCGAGCATCCCGAGCCCGGCACCCGGCGGTTGCAGGCCGCTGTGACATCACGAAAGTACAGGCAGCGCGGCCGCTGCATCAGGTTCCCGCCTATGGAGGCCATATTGCGCAGCTGCGGCGAGGCCGAAAACTCCAGTGCCTGGCTGATCACCGGGAAACGCTCGCGCACCCCGGGATGAGCAGCCACCTGTGCCATTCGCGCCAACGAACCGATGCGCAACGAACCGGACCGCAGATCGACCGCACGATACGGCAGCGCGTTGATGTCGATTACGGCTTCGGGACGCTCGACCGTCTCGCGCATCAGATCGACCAGCGTGGTTCCACCGGCGATGTAGCGTCCGCCGTCGGCACCGGCCCGCAGGGCCGCGTCTTCATCAGCGGCGGTGGCGAACTCGAATGGGACCATGTCACGCGCTCCGCGCCGTCGAGGCGACCGCGGCGACGATGTTTGTATAAGCGCCGCAGCGACATATGTTGCCGCTCATCCACTCTCGAATCTCCGCGGAGGATCCGGTGTGGCCCTCGGCAATACACCCGAGCCCAGACATGATCTGACCCGGTGTGCAATAGCCACATTGCAGACCGTCGGTGTCGATGAAGGCCTGCTGCAGCGGATGCAACCGGTCACCGTCGGCCACACCTTCGATGGTGCGCAGCTCGGCGCCGTCGTGCATGACCGCCAGGGTCAGGCAGGAGACGATCCGCTGGTCGTCGACCAGGATGGTGCAGGCACCGCACGCGCCTTGGTCGCACCCCTTCTTGGTGCCGGTCAGACCGGCTCGTTCACGCAGCATGTCCAACAACGACGTCCTGGTGTCGACCTCGATCTCGCGGTCTTCACCATTGATTCGCAACCGCACTGTGCGGGTGGTCGCCGCATGCTCATCCTGGGACGAGTTCCGGCACGAGGTCAACAGCGACAGGCCGGCCACGGCGCCGCCGACCAGCGCCGACGTCCCCACGAACGTTCTGCGATTTACGGCGAACGGGCATCCGGCTGCGGATCGCTCCGCGGTGTCAGGGTGTTCGGTCATCGGGACAGGCCTCTCAGATGTCATCGTCTTTCGGGGTCGGCAGCCGCCCTTGGCTGCCCCGAGCCTAAGGTGGTCCGAACCAGACCGGTCGTGCTCTCATATCGGATTCATAAGTTGCCCTTGCGATCCCACCTGCGGACCCGTGGCGGGGCTCTCGCCCGCGTCCTGATCGACACCCTTGGCGCATCGTCACGCAGCGCAATCAGTAGGTCGGATGCGCGTGCGGAGGCCAGCTGATGAGGCCGCGCACCCTTACCCCGGTGACGTCGGGGATGCGACAGAGGCCGGTCATGGCGGTGGTCAGCGCCACGACAGCCCGCGGATACGCGGCGCTCGACCGTGGGCTGAGCGCTCATGCCCCGCCTGCGAAGCGCCGCGAACTACAGCGTTGACCTGCAATAACAGTGCCTGCAATAACTGTGGTGGGCGCGGACGGTTTCGAACCGCCGACCGCTGGTGTGTAAAACCAGAGCTCTACCCCTGAGCTACGCGCCCGATCCCGGGCAGGCTACCTGGCGCAGTAGCCCAACCGGAAATCCCCTCAACCGGTGTGCAGCGCGGCCAATGCCTGACGCCATACCGCCTGGTCCCTGCCTTCGCCGGGTTCCTTGCACTCGGCAAACCGGATGACCCCGGAGTCGTCGATGACGAACGTTCCACGGTTGGCGAACCCGGATACATCGTTGAACACGCCGTAGGCCTGGCTCACCGCACCGTGCGGCCAGAAATCCGACAACACCGGAAAGGCGTACCCACGGTCGGCGGCCCACACCTTGTGCGTCGGCGACGGCCCCACCGAGACCGTCAACGTCGCCGTGCCGTCGTTGACGAAATCGTCGATGTGGTCCTTGATCTCGTCAAGCTCCCGTTGGCAGATCCCGGTGAACGCCAGCGGGAAGAAGACCAGCACCACACTTTTCCGACCGCGGAAGCCGCCCAGGCTCACCGGCTGATTGTTCTGGTCCTTGAGCGTGAAGTCCGGCGCCTGCTCACCAACCGACAGCACTACCGCTGCTGTCTGCTCATCGCTGCTTGGTGACGGCGTTGGCCTTCGGCTGAACCAGGCGGCTGGCAATCCAGTTGCCCAGGTTCGCCGACGACGTCTGCATCAGACCGGCAGTCGGCGCAGACTCGGCGATCTCGGCCGGCTGCACATGGCCCGGCTTCCCCGTCTTGGGGGTGACGACCCAGATGACGCCATCGTCGGCGAGGGGCGTGATGGCGTCCATCAACGTGTCGACGAGGTCACCGTCGCCGTCGCGCCACCACAGCAGCACCACATCGACGACCTCGTCGGCGTCCTCATCGAGGAGGTCACCGCCGCTCTCGTCCTCGATATCGGCCCGGATGTCGTCGTCGGCGTCTTCATCCCACCCCAACTCCTGTACAACCTGATCTTTTTGGATGCCCAGCATTCGGGCGTAGTTCGGGGGGTCACCCGCCGACACCACCGTCGGTCCTCCTTCAGCCGTGTTTGCGCACCGTGCGCTCGGTCACGTTCGTACCTATCGTCGCATGCCCAGCCTAGACAGCAAGCCATCTAGCGGCAGGTTCATCGATATGCCGCGTCGCACCGGTCCAGAGCGGTGGTCTTGGACTCGTTGAGCCCGGCGATCGCGGCATTGAATTCGTCGGTCGGATAGTTGCCGGCGATCGCGGTTGCGACGGCCCTGGCCGCATCGACCCAGCTGTTCAGGGCGTCGCGCAGCTCGGGTGTGAGCGCATCGGAGATGCTGCCCGCCACCAGGTCGGCGCTGTGGTTGAGGGCGTCGATGGCCGGACCCGTGCTTCGCGCGATGTCGGCCGGGTTGCTGTTGAACGCGTCGACGTAGCTGTTGACCGCCCCGACAGCCTCGGCGCTGCTGGAGCTCATGGCCTCGCAGGATGTGCGGACGGCCTCGACGCTCAGCGACGCCTGGCGCTCGGACTCGCGCGCGGCCGAGCTCAGCTCGGCTTCCTCGATCGAGGCCGACACCGACGCCCGATACAGCGGCGCCTCACCCTCGGCGGCCACACCGCCTCCGTCGGTGACGTTGGTGCATCCGACGATGATCATCGCCAGCGCTGCCGACGTCCCGGCCACGAGGGCAGCGAGCCGCACCTTGCGGGCGCCCCGCCAACCGATCCGCACAGTCTGCAGACGTTACCGGGTCACCTGCCGGTTCACCCGGTACTTCAGACCCGCTAGTGCGCATGGGGCAGGATTAGACGAGGATGGAAGCGCCGTGTGCGCGGGATGCGAGGTAACCCACCGAGCCGATGCGCACGTCGTTTAAACCGCCTAACAAGGAGCGGAAGTTGACCACCGAGTTCGTGCGCCAGGACCTGGCCCAAAACTCCAGCAGCACAACCGAACACGATCGCGTGCGAGTGATCCGCGAGGGTGTCGCGTCGTATCTGCCCGACATCGATTCCGACGAGACCGCCGAGTGGCTGGAATCGTTCGACCAACTGGTGGAGAGGTCCGGCCCCGCGCGGGCCCGCTATTTGATGCTGCGGCTGCTCGAACGCGCCGGCGAGCAGCGGGTGGCCATCCCGGCACTGACCTCAACCGACTACGTCAACACCATCCCGACCGAGCTGGAGCCCTGGTTCCCCGGTGACGAGGATGTGGAGCGGCGCTACCGCGCCTGGATCCGGTGGAACGCCGCGATCATGGTGCACCGGGCGCAGCGCCCCGGAGTCGGTGTGGGTGGCCATATTTCGACCTACGCGTCGTCTGCGGCCCTCTACGAAGTCGGCTTCAACCACTTCTTCCGCGGCAAGTCGCACCCCGGCGGAGGCGACCAGATCTTCATCCAGGGTCACGCCTCCCCCGGCATCTACGCCCGCGCCTATCTCGAAGGCCGACTCACCTCCGATCAACTCGACGGGTTCCGCCAGGAACACAGCCACCCCGGCGGCGGCCTGCCCTCCTATCCGCACCCGCGTCTGATGCCCGATTTCTGGGAGTTCCCGACGGTGTCGATGGGCCTCGGCCCGATGAACGCGATCTACCAGGCACGGTTCAACCATTACCTGCAGGACCGGGGCATCAAGGACACCTCGAAACAGCACGTGTGGGCGTTCCTGGGCGACGGCGAGATGGACGAACCGGAGAGCCGCGGACTGATCCAGGTCGCCGCCAACGAGGCGCTGGACAATCTCACCTTCGTGGTCAACTGCAACCTGCAGCGCCTCGACGGCCCGGTTCGGGGCAACGGCAAGATCATCCAGGAGCTGGAGTCGTTCTTCCGTGGCGCGGGCTGGAACGTCATCAAGGTGGTGTGGGGCCGCGAGTGGGACGCCCTGCTGCACGCCGACAAGGACGGCGCGCTGGTCAACCTGATGAACAGCACCCCCGACGGCGACTACCAGACCTATAAGGCCAACGACGGAGCCTACGTGCGCGACCACTTCTTCGGCCGCGATCCGCGGACCAAGGCGCTCGTGGAGCCGATGACCGATGCCGAGATCTGGAATCTGAAGCGCGGCGGCCACGACTACCGCAAGGTCTATGCGGCCTATCACGCGGCGATGGAGCACAAGGGCCAGCCGACGGTGATCCTGGCCAAGACCATCAAGGGCTACACCCTGGGCAAGCACTTCGAGGGCCGTAACGCCACGCACCAGATGAAAAAGCTTGCGCTGCAGGACCTCAAGGATTTCCGGGACGCCCAACGCATCCCGGTCAGCGACGAGCAGCTCGAAAATGACCCTTACCTGCCGCCGTACTACCACCCCGGACCCGAGGCTCCCGAGATCCGCTACATGCTGGACCGGCGGCGTGCGTTGGGCGGTTTCCTGCCGGAGCGTCGCACCAAATCCAAGACGCTGGCACTGCCGGGCCGTGACACCTACAAGGCGTTGAAGAAGGGGTCGGGCAAGCAGGAGGTCGCCACCACCATGGCGACCGTTCGTACGTTCAAAGAGCTGTTGCGCGACAAGGAAATCGGTAAGCGGATCGTGCCGATCATCCCCGATGAGGCCCGCACGTTCGGCATGGACTCGTGGTTCCCGTCGTTGAAGATCTACAACCGCAACGGCCAGCTGTACACCGCTGTGGACGCCGAGCTGATGCTGGCCTACAAGGAGAGCGAAGTCGGCCAGATCCTGCATGAGGGCATCAACGAAGCCGGGTCGACGGCGTCGTTCACCGCGGTCGGCACCTCTTATGCCACCCACAACGAGCCGATGATCCCGATCTACATCTTCTATTCGATGTTCGGGTTCCAGCGCACCGGAGACGGACTGTGGGCTGCGGCCGACCAGATGGCGCGCGGCTTCGTGCTCGGCGCCACGGCCGGGCGCACCACCCTGGTCGGCGAGGGGCTGCAGCACGCCGACGGCCACTCGCTGCTGTTGGCTGCCACCAATCCCGCGGTGGTGGCCTACGACCCGGCGTTCGCCTACGAGATCGCCTACATCATCGAAAGCGGTCTGCACCGCATGTACGGCGACAACCCGGAGAACGTCTACTTCTACATGACGATCTACAACGAGCCCTATGTGCAGCCGGCCGAGCCCGAGGATATCGACGTCGAAGGCCTATTGAAGGGCATGTACCGGTATCAGGCGGCGCCCGAGAAGCGGGCCAACACCGCGCAGATCCTGGTGTCCGGGGTGGGGATGCCGTCGGCGCTCAAGGCCGCCGAGCTGCTCGCCCAGGAGTGGGATGTGGCTGCCGATGTCTGGTCGGTGACCAGTTGGGGCGAGCTCAACCGCGACGGTGTAGCTATCGAGAAGGAGAAGCTGCGCCACCCGGACCGGCCGACGGCCACTCCGTATGTCACCAAGGCCCTCGCCGAGGCCACCGGGCCCGTCATCGCGGTGTCGGACTGGATGCGCGCCGTACCCGAGCAGATCCGGCCGTGGGTGCCCGGCACCTACATCACGCTCGGCACGGACGGGTTCGGTTTCTCCGACACCCGCCCGGCCGCCCGCCGCTACTACAACACCGACGCCGAGTCGATCGTGGTCGGAGTGCTCGAAGGGCTGGCCCGCGACGGCAACCTCGACATCTCGGTGGCGGTGGAGGCGGCCCGCAAATACGAGATCGACGACGTGATGGCGGCGCCGGAGCAGACCTCGGACCCCGGAGTCGCGTAGCGACGACATCGGACCCCGGAGTCGCGTAGGCGACGACATCAGATCCGGAGTCGCGTAGGCGACGACATCAGATCCGGAGTCGCGTAGCGACGACATCGGATCCGGAGTCGCGTAGGCGGTTGGAGGTTATCCCTAAAACCAGGCGTAGATTTTAGGGATGACCGACAATAATCGGTTCATCCCGCCCCGCTCGACTGTCGAGGTGCTGGAGAACGTCCCGGAGTCGACGCTGCGCCGGATCAAGCAGTACTCGGGCCGGCTCGCGACTCAGGCGGTGCATGCGATGGAGGAGCGCCTGCCGTTCTTCGCCGCGTTGGAGGCGTCCCAACGCGCCAGTGTCCAACTCGTGGTGCAGACCGCGGTGGTGAACTTCGTCGAATGGATGCACGATCCCCGCAGCAATGTGAGCTACACCGCGCAGGCCTTCGAGGTGGTGCCGCAGGACCTGCGCAGAAGGATCGCGTTGCGCCAGTCCGTCGAGATGGTGCGGGTGACGATGGAGTTTTTCGAGGAAGTGGTGCCGCTACTGGCACGCTCCGAGCAACAGCTGACGGCGTTGACGGCCGGCATCCTGCGCTACAGCCGCGACCTGGCGTTCGCGGCCGCCACGGCCTACGCCGATCAGGCCGAGGCCCGCGGCGCCTGGGACACCAGGATGGAGGCCAACCTCGTCGACGCGGTCGTCCGCGGTGACACCGGGCCCGAATTGCAGTCGCAGGCGGCTGCGCTGAACTGGGATGCCACCGCGCCCGCCACGGTTGTCGTCGGGCTGCCGCGACCGGACCGGATGGACTTCACCGGCGACGACGTTCACGAGGTGGCGAATCGCAATGGGCGTGCGGCGCTGTCCGACGTGCACGGCACCTGGCTGGTCGCCGTGGTGTCGGGCGGGCTCTCACCGACCGAACGGTTCCTGTCGGAGTTGTTGAGGGTCTTCGCCGACGGCCCGGTGGTGATCGGCCCGACGGCGCCCACGCTCGGCGCCGCGCACCGCAGTGCCACCGAGGCGATCGCCGGCATGAACGCCGTCGCCGGCTGGGCCGGTGCGCCGCGTCCGGTGCTGGCTCGCGAGTTGTTACCCGAGCGGGCTCTGCTCGGCGACGCGACCGCGGCTGGGGCGCTGGAAGGCGAGGTGATGCGACCGCTCGCCGACGCCGGTCCAGCGCTGATGGAGACGTTGGATGCGTATCTGGACTCGGGCGGCGCCATCGAAGCTTGCGCACGCAAATTGTTCGTTCATCCAAATACGGTGCGCTACCGCTTGAAGCGGATCGCCGATTTCACCGGTCGCGACCCGACGGTTCCGCGCGACGCGTACGTGCTGCGGGTGGCGTCGTCGCTCGGAAGACTGACCCGCCAGGCCTACCACCCGAGCGCCCCGGCGCCCAAGTCGGGGCAGGTCATCGATGTTGCCTCCGTCACATCTGAGACCCTTCTTAAGAAGTGACAGATTGCGGTGAGGTCACGATGGAGTCCCATCACATGCGGATTTGTGGACTACCTACAAAAACCTAAGACGAGGTTCATAATCTCTTACACCGTTCAAATCCGTCTTCACAATGTTTTCTTAGAGACGTGCCTCAGAAGACTGTGCTTGCTTTCCTGGCGCCCGGACAGGGCTCCCAGACGCCCGGCATGCTCGCCGAGTGGCTGGAGCTGCCCGGCGCCGCAGAGCGTATAGCGGCATGGTCGGAGATCAGCGGTCTGGATCTGGCGGCGCTCGGCACCACCGCGACCGCCGAGGAGATCACCGACACCGCGGTGACCCAGCCCCTGGTCGTCGCCGCCACCCTGCTGGCCTATGAGGAGCTGACCAAGCGCGCGGTGCTCACCGGGGATGAGGACATCGTCGCCGCGGGTCATTCGGTCGGCGAGCTCGCCGCCTACGCGATCGCGGGAGTCATCAGCGCCGACGAGGCCGTCGCGCTCGCGGCGACCCGCGGCAGGGAGATGGCGAAGGCCTGCGCGCTGGAGCCCACCGGTATGTCGGCGCTGCTCGGCGGTGACGAAGCCGAAGTGCTCGCCCGGCTCGAGGCTCTGGACCTGGTTGCCGCCAATCGCAATGCCGCCGGCCAGATCGTCGCCGCCGGCGCGGTGTCTGCGCTGGAGAAGCTCGCCGAGGATCCGCCGGCCCGCGCCCGGGTCCGCGCGCTGGCCACCGCGGGCGCCTTCCACACCCACTACATGGCCTCCGCGCTGGACGGATATGCGTCCGTCGCCGGCCGGATCGAGCCTGCCGAACCGACGGTCACCCTGCTGTCCAACGCCGACGGCCGGCCGGTGTCCTCCGCGGCCGACGCCATGACCAAGCTGGTGGCCCAGATGACCCGACCGGTGCGCTGGGATCTGTGCACCGCGTCGATGAAGGATCTGGGAGTCGCGGCGATCGTCGAATTCCCGCCGGCCGGGACGCTGACCGGGATCGCCAAACGTGAGCTTCGGGGGGTACCGACGCACGCCGTCAAATCCCCCGCTGACCTGGACGCGCTCGCGGGAGCCTGGTAAGGCCCCCGCGTCGTCGCCCAGTTGACACAAGTACAGAACAGATCAACGTTCGTTCCGAGTAACACCCGATAAATAGAAGGAGCCACTGTGCCCGCCAGTCAGGAAGAAATCATCGCCGGTCTCGCCGAGATCATCGAAGAGGTCACCGGTATCGAGCCCTCCGAGGTGACTCCCGAGAAGTCGTTCGTCGACGACCTGGACATCGACTCGCTGTCGATGGTGGAGATCGCCGTGCAGACCGAGGACAAGTACGGCGTGAAGATCCCCGACGAAGACCTCGCCGGTCTGCGCACCGTCGGTGACGTCGTCGCCTACATCCAGAAGCTCGAGGAAGAGAACCCCGAGGCCGCCGCTGCCATCCGCGCACAGATCACGGGCGACAAGTGACCAGACCTTCCACTGCTAACGGCGGTTTTCCTAACGTCGTGGTGACCGCCATTGAGGCCACCACGGCCCTCGCTGCGGACATCGAGAGCACGTGGAAGGGTCTGCTCGCGGGCGAGAGCGGTATCCGGATCCTCGAAGACGAGTTCGTCGACAAGTGGGACCTGCCGGTGCGGATCGGCGGCCACCTCGTCGACAACGTCGACAGCCACATGACGCGGATCGAGATGCGTCGCATGTCGTACGTGCAGCGCATGTCGAAGCTGTTGGCGCGTCGGCTGTGGGACAACGCGGGCACCCCCGAGGTGGATCCGGACCGCTTCTCGGTCGTCATCGGCACCGGTCTCGGTGGCGGCGAGAAAATCGTCGAAACCTATGACGCGATGAACGAGGGCGGGCCGCGCAAGGTGTCCCCGCTCGCCGTTCAGATGATCATGCCCAACGGTGCGGCCGCGGTCGCCGGTCTGGAACTGGGCGCCCGCGCCGGGGTCATCACCCCGGTGTCGGCGTGCTCGTCCGGCTCGGAGGCCATCGCCCACGCATGGCGCCAGATCGTCATGGGCGACGCGGATTTCGCCGTCTGCGGTGGTGTCGAGGGTGGCATCGAAGCGCTGCCGATCGCGGCGTTCTCGATGATGCGTGCCATGTCGACGCGCAACGAGGACCCCGCCGGTGCGTCACGGCCGTTCGACAAGGACCGGGACGGATTCGTCTTCGGCGAAGCCGGCGTGATGATGATCATCGAGACCGAGGAGCACGCCAAGGCCCGTGGCGCCAAGCCGCTGGCCCGGCTCATGGGTGCCGGTATCACCTCCGATGCGTTCCACATGGTGGCCCCGGCGGCCGACGGTGCACGCGCCGGTCAGGCGATGAAGCGGGCGATGGAGACCGCGGGTCTGTCCCCCAAGGACATCTCGCACGTCAACGCGCACGCCACCGCCACCCCCATCGGGGACACCGCGGAGGCCAACGCCATCCGTGTCGCCGGTGTGGAGCACGCCGCGGTCTACGCGCCGAAGTCGGCGCTGGGCCACTCGATCGGCGCGGTGGGGGCACTCGAATCGGCGCTCACGGTGCTCGCGCTGCGCGACGGGGTCATCCCGCCGACACTGAACTACGAGACACCCGACCCCGAGATCGATCTCGATGTCGTCGCGGGCGAGCCTCGATACGGCGACTTCGAGTACGCGATCAACAACTCGTTCGGTTTCGGCGGCCACAATGTGGCTCTGGCGTTTGGTCGCTACTAACAGGCAAGAGAGGACGCGCGGCTGAGTATGGCTTCGCCGACAACAGGCAACGGACTGCCCGACGTCGTGGTCACCGGTATCGCGATGACCACGAGTCTGGCGACGGACGCCGAGGCTACGTGGCGATCGCTGCTGGACGGAAAAAGCGGTATTCGCAAGCTGGAGGATCCGTTCGTCGAGCAGTTCGATCTGCCGGTGCGGATCGGCGGTCACCTGCTCGAGGAGTTCGATTCTCAACTGACCAAGGTCGAGAACCGCCGCATGTCCTACGTCCAGAAGATGGCCACGGTGCTGGGTCGGCGGGTCTGGGAGAACGCCGGCACACCCGAGGTCGATACCGAGCGACTGTTGGTGTCGATCGGAACCGGGCTCGGCGGGGCCGAGGCACTGGTCTTCGCCTACGACGGGCTGCGCGAGCGGGGGCTGCGCTCCGTATCCCCGCTGTCGGTGCAGATGTACATGCCCAACGGCCCGTCGGCGGTTGTCGGATTGGAGCGCCACGCCAAAGCCGGTGTGGTGACTCCGGTTTCGGCCTGCGCCTCAGGCTCGGAGGGTATCGCTCAGGCCTGGCGCAACATCGTGCTCGGGGAAGCCGACATCGCGATCTGCGGTGGGGTCGAACAGCGCATCGAGGCGGTGCCGATCGCCGGCTTCGCCCAGATGCGGATCGTAATGTCGACCAACAACGATGATCCGGCCGGCGCCTGCCGTCCGTTCGACAAGGACCGCGACGGTTTCGTCTTCGGCGAAGCCGGTGCACTGATGGTCATCGAGACCGAGGAGCACGCCAAGGCCCGCGGTGCGACACCGCTGGCCCGGGTGATGGGTGCCAGCATCACCTCGGACGGATTCCACATGGTCGCGCCCGACCCCAACGGTGAGCGGGCCGGCTACGCAATGAGCCGCGCCATCCAGCTCGCCGGTCTGCAGCCCTCCGACATCGACCACGTCAACGCGCATGCCACCGGTACCAGCGTGGGCGATGTGGCCGAGGGGCAGGCCATCAACACCGCGCTGGGGGGTCACCGCCCCGCGGTCTACGCACCCAAATCGGCGCTGGGCCATTCAGTCGGCGCGGTCGGTGCCGTCGAGTCGATCCTGACGGTGCAGGCGTTGCGGGACGGCGTGATCCCGCCGACGCTGAACCTGAAGAACCTCGATCCCGAGATCGACCTGGACGTCGTCGCGGGCGGTCCGCGCCCGGGCAACTACGAGTACGCCATCAACAATTCGTTCGGATTCGGCGGGCACAACGTCGCACTCGCCTTCGGCAAGTACTGAACACGGAACGCAGGAGACACCATGACGACCATCGAGAACCGACCGGCCCCCGACGCAGCCAACGAATCGCTGGACCCGCGCGACCCGCTGTTGCGCCTGGCGACCTTCTTCGACGACGGCAGCGTCGAGCTGCTGCACGAGCGTGACAAGTCCGGCGTCCTGGCCGCCGGGGGCACCGTCAACGGTGTGCGCACGATCGCGTTCTGCACCGACGGGACCGTCATGGGCGGTGCCATGGGTGTCGACGGCTGCAAACACATCGTCGACGCCTACGACGTGGCGATCGAGGAGCAGAGCCCGATCGTCGGTATCTGGCACTCCGGCGGCGCCCGGCTGGCCGAGGGCGTCAAGGCGTTGCACGCGGTCGGCCTGGTTTTCGAGGCGATGATCCGTGCCTCGGGTTACATCCCGCAGATCTCCGTGGTGGTCGGCTTCGCCGCGGGCGGTGCCGCCTACGGCCCGGCGCTGACCGACGTCATCGTGATGGCCCCGGACAGCAAGGTCTTCGTGACCGGACCCGACGTGGTGCGCAGCGTCACCGGCGAAGACGTCGACATGGTCTCCCTGGGCGGACCGGAGGCGCACCACAAGAAGTCCGGCGTGTGCCACATCGTCGCCGACGACGAGCTCGACGCGTACGAACGTGGCCGTCGTCTGGTCGGATTGTTTTGCCAGCAGGGACATTTCGACCGCAACAAGGCTGAGGCCGGCGACACCGACCTCAAGGCGCTGCTGCCCGAGTCGGCCCGGCGTGCCTACGACGTGCACCCGCTCGTCGAGGCGCTGTTGGACGAGGGTGTTCCCTTCGAGGAGTTCCAGTCCCGGTGGGCGCCCTCGATTGTCGTGGGTCTGGGGCGGCTGGCGGGCCGGTCGGTCGGTGTCATCGCGAACAATCCGCTGCGCCTCGGCGGCTGCCTGAACTCCGAGAGCGCCGAGAAGGCCGCCCGGTTCGTGCGCCTGTGCGATGCGTTCGGTATCCCGCTGGTCGTCATCGTCGACGTACCCGGCTACCTGCCCGGTGTGGACCAGGAGTGGGGCGGTGTCGTCCGCCGCGGCGCCAAACTGCTGCATGCGTTCGGCGAGTCCTCGGTTCCGCGTGTCACGCTGGTCACGCGCAAGATCTACGGCGGCGCCTACATCGCGATGAATTCACGGTCGCTCAACGCCACCAAGGTGTTCGCCTGGCCCGAGGCCGAGGTCGCCGTGATGGGCGCCAAGGCCGCCGTTGGCATCCTGCACAAGAAGAAGCTGGCCGCCGCTGCGCCTGAGGAGCGCGAATCGCTGCACGAGGCACTGGCCATCGAGCACGAGCGGATCGCCGGCGGTGTCGATTCGGCGATCGAGATCGGTGTGGTCGACGAGAAGATCGACCCGGCACACACCCGCTCGAAGCTCACCCAGGCGCTGGCCGAGGCGCCGATGCGGCGCGGACGCCACAAGAACATCCCGCTGTAGCCTCCGGTTCCGCGAACTTGGCGGGCTAATTCAGCTGTCGAGGGTGAACAGCGGAGGCGTGCGCCCTACGCCGTCGGCGAGCACCATCAGGAACATCGACGCGTAATCGGGGAATGGCGGCCCGGCCCGCCGGGCGAGACTGCCGGCGGTGACGTGCTGTCGGGATGGGCCCCAAAGCCTTGGGCGTCGCGGTCGACCACACAATCGTAGGTCCGTTTCGATTCAGTGAGCGGTTGGTGTGGCCGGCACCGCCAGTCGACGACGTCGGCCCCGGCGTCGGGCTGATCAGGCCCGACGACAAACCCGCCAAGGAATTTCGGTAAGACTGCACGCCATTGTTGCCAGCATGTTCACAGCTTCCGGATTCCCCTGCCCGCCGGCTGATCGCACATCTGGAGGGAGCTCGCTGATTCGGCCCGCTGGCGGCGACAACCAGCTATCGCGAGGTGTAGCCGCCGTTGGCAAAGATGGTCTGGCCGTTGATCCAATGGCCATCGTCGGCGAGGAACACCACCAGCGGCGCGATATCGCTGATGTCGGTCAGCCGGTTGTCCATCGCCTGTGACTTGTGGAACTCGACGCGCTCGGGTGTTTCCTGCGGGTAGAAGAAGGGAGTGTCCATCGGGCCAGGCGCCACATTGTTGACGTTGATACCCCGCGCGCCGAACTCCTTGGATGCCGCCCTGGTGAAGTGCTCCACCGGACTCTTGGAGCCGGCGTAGGTGGAGTAGCCGTCGGTGTAGGCGGCCAGCAGCGCAGTCACGACGGTGATCACCGATCCGTTGTCGTTCAGCCGGAGCCCGGCCTGCTGCAGGAAGAAGTACGCCGCCTTGGCGTTGATGTCGAACATCGAATCGTATTCCTGCTCAGTCGTTTCCACGAAGGGCTTGCGCAGCACTCGGCCCACGGTGTTGATCGCGATGTCCACACCTCCGAAAGTGTCGACGGCGGTGTCGAACAACTTCTCGACGTTGGCCGGCACCGTCAGGTCACCCTGCACTTTGACCGCCTTCACGCCGGCCTCCCGGATCTGACCGAGGGTTTCGTCGGCGTCCTGCTCGGTGGCCGCGCTGTGGTAGTGCACCGCGACGTTGACCCCCTTGGACGCCAGCGTGGTGCTGATCAGGCCGCCGAGATTCTTCGCTCCAGCGGCCACGACTGCGGATTTACCTTCGAGTCTGCTCATGGGGCCCGACGCTAGCGCCGCGATCGACAAATGAGAAACCCAGATTTTCGACATTTCGACAAATAGTATTTGTGGATGGGCTCCACTCCGGATCTGCGCCGACTGCGTCACTTCATCTCGGTGGCCGAGGCGGGCAGCTTCACGCGCGCCGCCGCCGATCTGCATCTGAGCCAGCAGGCGTTGAGCACGTCGGTGCGGCAACTCGAAAAGGACTTGAATGCGGAACTTCTCGTGCGCGAAGGCCGCCGCGTCACCACCACCGGCGCGGGGGCGTTGCTGCTCCGCGAGGGACGGACGCTGTTGGCGGCAGCTCGGACCGTCGCCGAACACGTCGAACGGGTGGCCAGCGGAGACGACGAGATATTCGTCGTCGGCCACACCCCGGCCCTCAGCGGGGCGGAGGTGTACAGCGTGATGGAGGCTGCCATCGATGCGAATGCGTCGACCTCCTTCACTTTCCGGCAGCTGTACCCGGATCAACTGGTTGACGCCATCCTGGGCGGATCAGTTCAGCTGGGTCTGCGGCGCGGCGTGGTGCCCAGTCATGACCTGGCGGGTGCGGTCGTCGGTTATCACCCCGTGCGCGTGGCCGTGCCGGCGCAGCACCCACTTGCCGGCGAGGCTGAGATCGACATCGCCGACCTGGCCGGCGAACGCATCGCGCTCTGGGCGCCACCGGGTGCGTCGTACTACAGCGACCTCCTGCTGGGGGCCTGTCGCCGAGCGGGTTTCGAGCCTGACTACGTCGTGAGTCGAGTGCAGGGAGCCGCGACTGTCGCCGCTCCGCTGACCACCGGCGCCATCGCGTTCGTCACCGTGCCTGCGGGCCCGGCAATGGACGGCCGTGTCCAGGTGGTCGAACTACGACCACCGCTGCTGGTTCCCGTGCAGGCTCTCTGGCAACGCCATACGGCGTCGGCAGTTCGCGATGTGCTGTTGCGCTGACGACGGCGCGGCCGGTGGTCGCGGAACCACGTCAGGTCAGGGTCGCCAAAGCTTCTGCCGCGGCATGGATCGCTGCGTCCCGGTCAGCGGCCACCAGACCGATCCGGGTACGCCGGTCGAGAATGTCATCGACGGTCAACGCCCCCTCATGGGTCACCGCGTACTCGAATTCGGCCCTGGTGACATCGATGCCATCGGCCACCGCATCCGCCGGGCGGGCACACGCGGCCCGGGTCATCACGTTGGGGGCCTCGGCGCCGTAACGCGCCACCAGCGAGTCGGGCAGCCCCACCGATGATCCCTGCGAGGCAACGGGATTCGACGGCGCGCCGACCAGCGGTAGGTTGCGGGTCCGGCAGACGCCCGCGGTCAGCCCGCGCAGCGCCACGGCCCGGTCCACGACGTCCTCGGCCATGTACCGGTACTCGGTGAGTTTGCCTCCGATCACGCTGATCACCCCGGAGGGCGACTCGGTCACCGCATGCTCACGGGAGACGTCCGCCGTCCTGCCGGTCCCGGTGTCGATGAGCGGGCGCAGTCCCGCGTAGGCCCCCCTGACATCCTCACGGCGCAGCGTCGTGTCCAGCGCGGTGTTGACCGTATCGAGCAGAAAGTCCACTTCGCCCTGGGTCGGTTGCGGCACGTCGGGAACCGGCCCGGGCGCGTCCTCGTCGGTGAGACCCAGATACACCCGGCCGAGCTGCTCGGGCATCGCGAAGACAAACCTGTTCAGCTCGCCCGGTATCGGAACCGTAAGCGCGCCGGCAGGATTGCCGAATGACTCGGCGTCGAAAACCAGATGGGTGCCGCGGCTGGGCCGCACCTTGATGGAGGCGTCGACCTCCCCGGCCCACACCCCCGAGGCATTGACGACCGCACGGGCCGATACCCGCATGGTCTCCCCGGTCGCGGTATCGGTCAACGTCACGGCGTCACCCGTCGCGGCCGAGGCCGCGACCCGGGTCAGCACCCGGGCTCCGTGCTGGGCGGCGGTGCGGGCCACGGCGACGACCAGACGGGCGTCGTCGATCAACTGGCCGTCGTAGGCCAGCAGGGCACCGTCGAGGCCATCACGGCGGACGGCCGGGACCAGGCCGACCGCCTGTCGCGCGTCGATGCGCCGCGACCGCGGCAGGGTGGCGGCGGGGGTGCCGGCGAGCTTGCGCAACCCGTCACCGGCGGCGAAGCCGAACCTCACCAGTGCGCGCGACGCCGGCTTCATCTGTGGTAGCAGCGGAACCAGTTGGGGCATCGCGTGGACGAGGTGCGGAGCGTTGCGGGTCATCAGGATTCCGCGTTCCACGGCGCTGCGCCTGGCGATGCCGATGTGGCCACTGGCCAGATAGCGCAGGCCGCCATGCACGAGCTTGGAACTCCACCGGCTGGTGCCGAACGCCAGATCGTGTTTCTCGACGAGCACCACCGACAGCCCGCGCGTCGCGGCGTCGAGCGCGATACCCGCACCCGTGATGCCGCCGCCGATGACCAGCAGGTCCACCGGCGTCCCGCCTCCTACCTCGGCAAGTTCGCGAGCGCGCCGCGTCGCATTCAAAGCCGTTGCACTGCTCATGGTTTGAGGTATCCGTTCAACGTTTGCGCCAGTTCGCCGTTGAGCGCCGCGTTGTCGAGCAACTCGGCGACCATCTGGGCGGACTGAATGGTCGACTGGGTGATCAGCAGGCACATCGCCGCCATTCCCTGCGGATCGCCCGCGCGGATGCTGCCGTCCTGCTGGCCCGCCTTGATGGCCTCGGTGAGCGCCGCGATGAGGATCTGCTGGCTGGTACCGAGGCGGTCGGCGATATAGGTCATGGCCAGACCGGGCGCATTGCGGATGACCGACTGGACGATCTCGTCGGCACGGAGATGATCGGCCACTGCGACCACCCGTTGCACCATCGCCTCGCGGTCGGCTCCGCGTTCGGGCACCGCTTCCAGCACGCCGGCGATCCGCACCGTCAGCAGTTCGGCGATGACCCAGCGGATGTCCGGCCACCGCCGGTAGATGGTCGGTCGGCTCACCCGCGCGCGGCGCGCGATCTCGGTCATGGTCGTCCGTTCCACGCCATAGGCGAGGATGCACGCCGCGGCGGCGTCGAGGATGCGCTGCTCGACGCTGGCTTCGGAGTTACGGATTGACATCATCTGTAATACTGTAACGCATGACTGTCGCCCCTGCCCACGCCAGCGAACCGCCGATGAAGTGGAACGCGTGGGGTGACCCCGCGTCGGCCAAGCCCCTGTCCCCCGGCATCAGGTTGCTGCTGAGCCAGGCCCTCGGCATCGACGGCACCGGAGTCGACGAGCCCACGCTCGACCAGGTGCGGCTGCGCCCGTCGGCGCTGTCGGCCGCCGACCGGGACGGTCTGGGCGCGGTCGTCGGCCCCGAGCACGTGACCACCGAGGACCGGGCGCGGCTGCTGCGCGCCGGCGGAAAGTCCACCCTGGACCTGCTGCGTCGCCGGGATTTCGGCATCCAGGACGCTCCGGACGCGGTGCTGCTACCCGCCGACGACCATCAGGTCGCCGAGATCCTGCAATTCTGCGGAGACCGCAGTATCGCGGTGGTTCCTTTCGGTGGCGGCACCAGCGTGGTCGGTGGGCTCGATCCGGCGCGCGGCGATTTCAAGGCGGTGGTGTCGCTGGATCTGCGCCGCCTCGACGCGCTGCACTCGCTGGACGAGGTGTCCTGGGAGGCCGAACTCGGCGCCGGTCTCAGCGGCCCCGAGGCCGAGCGGCTGCTCGGTGAGCGCGGATTCTCCCTGGGCCATTTCCCGCAGAGCTTCTGCTTCGCGACCATCGGCGGATTCGCTGCGACCCGTTCGTCGGGACAGGACTCCGCCGGATACGGCCGATTCGACGATATGGTGCGCGGCCTGCGTGCCGTGACCCCGGCGGGCGTGCTCGATCTGGGCCGGGCACCGGCCTCGGCCGCCGGGCCCGATCTGCGTCAACTGCTGCTCGGATCCGAGGGCACCCTGGGCGTCATCACCCGGGTCCGGGTGCGGGTGCATCCGGTGCCCGAGTGCACCCGGTATGAGGCGTGGTCGTTCCCCGACTTCGCCACCGGCGCCGCGGCGTTGCGCGCCGTGGTGCAGACCGGCACCGGGCCGACGGTGATCCGGCTGTCCGACGAGGCCGAGACCGGCGTCAACCTGGCCACCACGGAGAGCATCGGCGACCAGCAGATCACCGGAGGTTGCCTGGCGATCACCGCGTTCGAGGGCACCGAGGCCCACGTCGCGAGCAGACACGCCGAAACGCGGGAGCTGTTGGCTGCCCGTGGCGGTACCTCGCTGGGTGAGGGGCCGGCGCTGGCGTGGGAGCATGGCCGCTTCAACGCCCCCTATCTGCGCGATGCACTGCTATCGGCCGGGGCGCTGTGCGAGACGCTGGAGACGGCCACCAACTGGTCCAACGTGCCTGCCCTCAAGGCCGCGGTGACCGAGGCCCTGACGAACGCGCTGACCGATTCCGGCACGCCGGCCCTGGTGCTGTGCCACATTTCGCATGTGTATCCGACCGGGGCATCGCTGTACTTCACCGTCGTCGCGGCCCAGCGCGGAAATCCCATCGAGCAATGGCGTACGGCCAAGGCGGCCGCGTCCGAGGCGATGGTGCGCTCCGGCGCGACGATCACCCACCACCATGCCGTCGGTGCCGACCACCGCCCGTGGATGCGCGACGAAGTCGGTGATCTCGGCGTGACCGTGCTGCGGGCGGTCAAGGCCGCGCTGGACCCGGCGGGAATCCTGAACCCGGGCAAGCTGATTCCGTGACGCGGTCGCGCGTCACGGTGCTGACCAATCCGGCCTCCGGGCACGGCAGCGCACCGCATGCCGCCGAGCGCGCGATCACCCGGCTGCACCAGCGCGGCGTGGACGTCGTCGCCATCGCCGGACGCGACTCCGCGCACGCCCGGCAACTGGTCGAAGCCGCCCTGGAGCGCGGGATGGACGCGCTCGTCGTCGTCGGCGGGGACGGCATCATCTCGCTGGCCCTGCAGGTGCTCGCACAGACCGACATCCCCCTTGGCCTCGTTCCGGCCGGCACCGGCAACGACCACGCCCGCGAGTTCGGCATACCCACCAGAAACCCCGAGGCCGCCGCGGACATCATCGTCGACGGCGTGGTCGACACGGTCGACCTGGGCCACATCGTCGGCGCCGACGGCACCGTGCGATGGTTCGGCACCGTGATGGCGGCCGGCTTCGACTCGCTGGTCACCGATCGGACCAACCGGATGCGCTGGCCGCACGGCCGGATGCGCTACAACCTCGCGATGGTCGCCGAGCTGTCCAAGCTGCGGCTGTTGCCGTTCCGACTGACCTTCGACGGCGGCGAGGAAGTCAACACCGCACTCACCCTGGCCGCCTTCGGCAACACCAAGAGCTATGGCGGCGGGATGAAGATCTGCCCGGGCGCTGATCCGCGCGACGGTCTGCTCGATGTGACGATGGTGGCTTCGGCCTCGCGGAGTCGGTTGATCCGGCTGTTTCCCACCGTGTTCAAGGGCACCCACGTCGAGCTCGACGAGGTCCGCACGGCACGGGCACACACCGTCACGGTCAGCTGCCCCGACGACCCGGAGATCACCGCGTACGCCGACGGCGAGTACGTGTGCCGGCTGCCGGTCGAGGTTTCGGTGGTGCCGAAGGCGCTGAAGATTCTGCGGCCGTGATCTGCCGACGTGGAGCGCACGTCCGACGCGGAGGTGTTTCGGTGGCGCCCGTCGGAGTCCACCTGTTCCGAGGGCCGCCGACCTAGATCTCCAGGCTGACCGCCTCAGCGTTACCCCGCTGACCGGGGATCGGTGTCGCCCTGATCTCATAGAGGCCAAGGCCCTCGGGATTGGGGCTGTCGAAGTACACGTCTTTCAGCACGTATGTGGTGCTACCCATCACCACGGTTAGGTCCCCGTAGACCCGCCATACAGGTTGCTGCGCATAGATCGCCGCCTGGAAGTGGGGTGAGACCTTTACGTTGAGAGTCTGGGTGAACTGATGGGTGCTGGTCCACGTGTGCCCGTATGTGGCTTGAATCTCGAGATCGATGAAACCCTTGAGCCCCTTGAACGCGGCTTTGGCGCTGATCTGAAGGCTGTCACTCGCGGAGACGGTGTCGGTAATGGCAACGCTGTAGCTCTGCTCAAGGTCGGTGTTATTGCGGACGGCGCTGCCGACGGGCTTTTCCATCCCGTAGGTGTCGACCTCCTGCTTATGCGCGAAGGAACAGGAGATGCGGCCGCTGCCCTGCCCGTCTTGACACAACTGGTTCACAAGATCGACCTGTCGTTGACCCTCACCGGCCGGGACAACAATCGTGGAACCCGGTGCATCGAGGAGGAAGATCTCCTGGTCGTTGTGTCCGAGGCTCGCTGGATCGCAGTGGCGGCCACCGCCCGAGGTGTAGGAACAACCGCCAAACCTCCCGGCGTCCCAACCGTCAACACCGAGACGGACGTCGTACCCGACGCCATCATCGCCCCGAAATGCCAGCACAGCGACACTGTCACTCGGAAAGTAACGGGTGACTTCAAAGTGGACGCCCTGGCCAGGTCGCAGAACGTAACCGAGTGGCGGTCCTCCTTCTGGCCGCAGGTTGTCTACGTAGTGGTCGAGTGTCAGCGGCTTGTCGGTGAAGTTGTAGACGTTGAAGCCTCGACTCGAACTCAGCCCGGTCTCGGGCACGATGGAGACCACCGTCACGGTGCCGCTGTTTGCGCTGGCGACGTAGGCGCGGGTGCCGTCGGCGTTGATGGTGATCGCGATGGGAGTGCTGCCGACTCCGCGAAGGGTGTGGGTGACCCGGTTCAATGAGAGATCGACGATCGAAACGGTGTTGTCGGCCGCGTTGGTGACATAGGCGCGGTGGCCATCAGAGCTCACGGCCACGCCCGACGGGTTCTGGCCGACCTCGACTGAGGCGATCACTCTTCCGGTCGTGGTGTCGAAGACCGACAGCACGCCGCCGCTCGAGTCGCTGACGTAAATGCGACTCCCGTCAGCACTGACCGCCAACGCCGAGGGATTGCCACCGACACTGATCGTCGACGCCACCGAGGTGCTGGTGTCGATCACCGTTACCGTGCCGTCGGTGTGGTTGCTGACATACAGTCTGGCGCCATCGGCGCTGAGCGCCATCGCCGACGGGCCCGCACCGACCACGACCGTGGCGATCACCGACCTGGTAGCGGTGTCGATCACCGAGACCGAGTTGTCATGGGCGTTGACGACATAAGCGCGGGCATTGTCCGCGCTGAGAGCAAGAACGGTCGGGTTGTCACCGACCTCGATGGTGGAGACCGAATTGCTGGCCACCTCGATCACCGACACTGTGTCATCGACCGGGTTGGCGACAAAGATCCGGCTGCCGTCGGCACTGATCGCTATGCCTGACGCACCCACCTCGACCAGATCGTCATCGAGTCCGCCAGCAGAGTCACCTCCCCCCATTGAGCCAACGACGCTGCCTGCAGCGACATCGACCACCGATACGCGGCCATCGAGATGCGTGACGTACAGGTAACGTCCGTCGGCACCGACCGCCACCGCCTGTGGGTAGTCACCGACTCTGATGGTGCCCACAATTGTGTTGTGCAGTGGCGCAACCGGCACCGTCACCGTGACGTCGGTGGCTGACACACCGTCACTCACTGTCACCGTGAAGTTGTCCAGCATGTCCTGGTCATCGGCATCCAAGGCTCCGGCTCGTACGCGCGCCGCCTCCCTGGGCCGGTAGACGAACCCCCCGTCGCCGGTCAGCACCACCGCCCCCTTCTCGGGGCCCGACGCAAGGCGGTACGTCAGCGGATCTCCGTTGGGATCCGTGACGTGTAGTCCGCCACTGACTACACCGGTGGACTGGCCCGGATTCAGCACCGTGGTCGGTTCGTGCTGCACAGGGGCCGCGTTGGCGGCGACGACTACCGACACCGGCACTGATATCGAGCTCCGGCCACCCAAGAGGTGCAGGTGTATGCCACGTTCGCGAACGACCACCACGAACGTGTCTGTCCCTCCTGCGATCGCTAGTTCGGCTGACGCCGTGTAGGTGTATGTGCCATCGGCGTTGATGACTACCGAGCCTGCGGAGGGCCCACGCTGTAGGCGGTAGGCCAACTTGTCGCCGTCGGCATCGGCGGCGCCGAGCGTTCCGGTCACCACGACTGAGCCGTTATTGGTTTGCACTGGCGCCGCGGTCGGGGTGTGGCCGAAGAAGAAGCTGTCGACGCGGCGCGACCACGCCAACAGCGCAGCGACGATCGGGTTTTCCACCGGTGCGGCCGGATCGCTGGGGGCAAGTCCGATGATTGCGAATGCCCCCGCAACCAACCACTCCAGGGGGCCTCGACGCACCAGTTCGGTACCGATAGAAGCCGAAACTGGCTGTGTCACAGCACTTGCCGCTGCGCCCTCCGGCCCACCCAATTCCACCCGATCGATCACGGCGTCCTGCGGCGCCGCGGCTGCACCGTCCGTAGCAGCCAGATCCTCGGCGTCGTCGACAGGCATGGCGGGATGGTCCAGGTCGCCCGGGAAGGGCAAACCCGATTCCGTGGGGTCAGCTGGATCCTCCTCGGAGGCGTCGTTCTCGCGACCCACCGCGGCGTCGGGCGTCTGGAACGACAAACCCCCGCTACCCTCGTTATCGACCGGCTCGACCTGCGGCTCAGCATCCGACAACTCCTCGGCTGAGGGTCCATCTTCACCGTCGCCGGCAGCGTCGGCGGGTTCCGCAGCATTCGACTCACCCTCGGCACCGAGGTCATCGTTATCAGCGGCGTCATCGTCATCAGCGTCATCGCCATCAGCGTCAGGACGAGCAGCGTGCTCCGACGACAAGCCGTCTTCGGGACGGGAAGACGGGTCGGAAGTCTCCTGCGCGGGCGACGACGATGTCGTAGCCGACGGCGGGGAGCTCTCAGAACCGGTGTCCGCCGCAGCCGTCGCCGACCCGGTAGCCAGTGTGACCCCCAGCCCAGAGGCGAAAATCAGCGCGCAAAGTCGACTGGATAGTTCGCTCGACATGAATTACCCCCGTCCCGGTTGTCAGAACACCTCTGACCAACGAGCTGACAGTAACTGCTCAGAATTCGCGAAGTAATAACCCGTGAAGCAACTTTCGGGTTCTTCAGGAGTTCGACGGAGCTTGTTCAGAGACCGTTTATAGCGGAGTCGTCAATTATTTGCTTACGCAACGATAGTTAACTGGGCGACCAGGCCGGGCAGAGAGCGGTTCGAGCCACCCCGGCCATGCGGGATAACTGTTGCTTACCGCTATCGCAGCCGATACGACGGGAGCCAGATCAGTGTCCAACGCGCCGACGTGATTCGGACGATGAGTCATCGACCCTAGCCAGCGCCCCGGAGCGGCCAGGGTCGGTTCGGGTCGCTTCGTCCGCCGATCGAATACTCGCCGGCATCGCCGCGGTCCCGAGATCACCGCGGTGAATGCCTCCCTTCGGCCGGCCCCCAGCGGCCCCGCCGGTTAGCCCACTCCCCTGCTCAGCCAGCTGACCTCGGCGCCCTCGCCGCCGTCGCGGTAAGCCTCCAGCGCCTCGTCCCACGCGGTGCCGAGCACCGAGTCCAGCTCGGCGGCCAACACGTCGGCCCCCGATGCCATCAGATGTCGCAATCGCATCTCGCCGACCATGACGTCGCCGTTGGCGCTCATCGCGCCGCTCCACAGCCCGAGCTGCGGGGTGTGGCACCAGCGGTGACCGTCGACGCCGCTGCTGGGATCCTCGGTCACCTCGAAACGCAGCACCGACCACGACCGCAGCGCGTTCGCCAGCGCCGCTCCGGTCCCCACCGGGCCGACCCAGTTGGTGACCGCGCGCAGCTGACCGGGCATGGCCGGCTGCGGGGTCCACTTCAGATTCGCCCTCGAGTTGAGGGTCGACGACAACGCCCACTCGACATGCGGGCACACCGCGGCGGGCGACGCGTGGATGTACACCACGCCAGTCGTCGCGTCGGCGAATTGGTTCGCTGCACGCATCTGTTGCTCCTTCGGTTCCACGAGGGACGTCTTCCCCAACGACCTGGTGGCGTGCCGAACAGAACATATGAGCGCGTAACGATGAAACTATCGATGAAGTTGTGGCTTGCGTGTCTATTGTGCCTTGTGGGACGAGTGTTGCGCTAGTCCGCCCCGAACTCTCTTAGGACTTCATCAGACAGCGCAGGCATCACCGCATGTGCCCACTCCCCGAATTTGCGGTCGGTCAGCACGATCAGGGCCAACGCAGCGTCGGGATCGACCCACAGAAACGTCCCGGACTGGCCGAAGTGGCCGAATGTGCGCGAGGAGTTCGCGCCCCCGGTCCAGTGCGGAGATTTGCCACCCCGGAGCTCAAAGCCCAGCCCCCAATCGTTGGGACGCTGGACACCGAACCCTGGCAGCACCCCGTCGAGCCCGGGGAACTGCACGCTGATCGCCTCGGCGTGCATCTGCTCGGACACCGTTGCGGGCTTGAGCAGGTCCCCGGCGAACGCGATGAGGTCATCGACGGTCGACGTCACACCGTAGCCGGCGGCCGCCGTGCCCCCGTCCAGCGTGGTGTCGGCCATGGCCAGCGGTGCGAACACCGACTCCCCGAGGTAGCCGGCGAACGGTATGGACGACTCCGCCTCGATCACTTCGGCCAGCGCGGTGAAACCGTAGTTGGAGTAGATGCGCCGGGTACCCGGCGACGCGATCACCGTCGACGAGGTCATCTCGTAGCCGGCGGCGTGGGCGAGCAGATGACGCACGGTCGCGCCGGGCGGACCGGCCGCGGAGTCCAGTTCCACCGCGCCTTCCTCGACGGCCACCTGGGCCGCCCGGGCGACCAGCGGCTTGGTCACCGATGCCAGCGGATACCGCCGGCCGGTGTCGCCGTAGCCGGCCAGCACCCCGGCCGGACCGACCACCGCGGCAGCGACGGTGGGAACCGGCCAATCTGTCAGTGCGTCCAGTGCGCTCATCGACTGAGCAGCTTAGAGGGCGCCCCAGGCCGCGACCACCGCGGCGACGTGCCGAGCGTCGGTTCCGCAGCACCCGCCGAGCACCCGGACCGCCGGCAGGCTGCTGCGCAGCGCGACGTGCTGTCCGGCCAGTTGCGCCGGGTCGCCGTCGTCGAGCTCGGTCGCCTCATCGAGTTCGGCGTGGCTCTTCGCCGACGCGTTGGAACGCATCCCGACGATCCGGTGCCGCCATGGCCCGGGATCGTCGAGTGCCCCGGCGAGGTGGGTCGGGTGGGCGCAGTTGATCATGAAGTACGCGGCCGCGGAATCGGTCTGCGCGTCCACCTCCTCGATCGCCTCGTGCAGGCGCTGACCGGTGGGCAGCCTGCCGTCGGTCTCCACCGTGAACGAGACGACCGACGGAATGCCCGCCGCAGCGGCGGCCCGCACCACACCGGTCGCTTCGGCTGCGTTGGTCATGGTGATCGCCGTGACCTGGTCGGCAGACGTGGCGGCAAAGGCCGCGATCTGGGCGTGGTGGTAGGAGTGGGCCTCGTCGGCCGACATCGCCTCACCGGGGTCGTAGCCGTCGCCGCGCGGACCCACACAACCGCTCACCACGGCGCTCACACCGCGGACAGCGGCGGCGGCCCGCACCGCCTCGGCCAGCTGCACAGCGTCCTGATTGAGTTCCGCCAGTCGCTGCGGTGCGTAGCCGAGTTGGGCGCCCCAGTCGGCGTTGCACCGCCAGGTCGGAGTTTCCACGATGAATCCGGCCTTGTGGCGGCGCGCGATGTCGAGGTATCCGTCGTAGTAGCGGCGTAGCCGGGCCCGACCTTGCGGGTCCTCGAGCAACGGGAACGCGGCGAACCCGGGCAGGTCGCGGCCATCGAGAAAGACCAGCTCGGTTTCCAGTCCGCCGTCGGTGACGAACAGTGCGCGGTCTCGCAACTGCGGCAGCGGGTGCCGTGTGGCGGTGGCGCGGTGGCTCACGTCGGTGGTTGTCATCGTGGTCATCTCCGGGTCATTTCCGCGCGATGTAGTAGAAGTTCAGCGGGTCGGACTCGACCTCACGCACCTGCACGTCGCCGAACCCCGCGTCGGCGAGCATCGTCGTGGCAAGTTCACGGCCCCAACAGGTGCCCAGGCCGGCGCCGTCCAAGCCCAGGGACACACTCATGCAATGCATGGTCGAGACGGTGTAGAGGTAGGCCGCGAACGGCGCACCGATGTTGTCCTCCAGCCTGCTTGAGGCCTTGATGTCCACCATCAGAAAAACTCCGTCGGGGCGCAGAGCGCGGTGGATGTTACGCAGCACAGCGTCGGGGTGAGCCTGGTCGTGGATCGCATCGAACGCGGTGATGACGTCGAAGGCCTCGGTGCCGGAGTAGGACGCGACGTCGGCGGCCTCGAAAGCCGCGTTCGACAGTCCGAGCTCGGCAGCCTCCCGGACACCCGCCGCCAGACCCTCGGCGGAGAAGTCGATCCCGACGAAACTGCTGGCCGGGAATGCCTGCGCCATCACGTTCACCGCATGTCCGCTGCCGCAACCGAAGTCGGCAACGGTGGCACCATCGCGCAGCCGTTCGGGCAATCCGTCGACCATCGGCAGGATGGTGTCGACCAACGCGGCGTCGAATACTTCACCACTCTCCTCGGCCATCAGCGTGTGGAAGCGGGGGTATTCCGCGTAGGCCAGCCCGCCGCCGGCGTAGAAGCACCGGATCAACTTCTGCTCCACCTCGCCGAGCAGCGGGATGAACTGCGCGACCCGGGCCAGGTTGTCCGGCCCGGCGCCACGTGTCAGCACCGCCGCGCGATGCGGGGGCAGCGAATAATGTTGGGCGACCGGGTCGTAATCGACGATGCGGGCCGCGGCCACACCACCGAGCCATTCCCGCACATAGCGCTCGTGCAGTCCGGCAGCGTCGGCGATCTGGGTGCTGGTGGCCGGCGGGAGCTGCGCGAGCGTGTCGAACAGTGCCGTCTGGTGCCCGATCGACAGCAGCAGCGTCACACTGGCCGCGTCGATCGCGCCGACGATCCGTTCGGCGAATTCCTCGGTGGTGTCAATGGGTTTCTGGTCCTGCAATGTGGTCATGCGGCCACGTTAGGACGCGATGTCTGTCCCGCGCATCGATCACATGATGCAGATCGGTCCGACGGCCGTGGTGCAGATGATGTAGACGCCCATCAGGTGGAGCCGTCGGAACACGCCTTTCAGAAGGCGATGTTGTTGTCACGCCCCCAGGACACCGCGGCTGTGCGCGACGATACGCCGATCTTGGCGTAGATGTTCGCCAGATGGCGACCGACGGTCTTCTCACTGAGGTGCAGCTTGTCGGCGACCTGACGGTTGGTGGCGCCATGGGCGATGTGGCCGAGGACCTCCAGTTCGCGCCGGGTCAACCCGCCGGGCCTGGGCACCCCGCAGATCCCCGCCGGATCCACCCCCAGTTGGGCATAGATGGCCTCGGCGGTGGCCGCGTCGGCGGCCGCCGCCTCGACATCGCCATATCCTCGCCGCGCCAAGGCCATCCACTCGTACACTTCCGCAGTTTCATAGCGGCATTGCTGGGTTCGATACTCCTGCAACGCTTTCGCGAAGCAATTCACTGCCTCTTCGAAGGCGCCCTGCCGTACCGAGACGGCGCCGCGGGCGTGCGCCGCCCAGGCCCGGAAACCTGGCGTGGCGAACGCCGCCGCGTCGGCCTCCAGCTCACGGCAGTACTTCTCGGCCTCGGTCAGGTCGTCGCGACTCAGCGCGATCTCGACCGCGGCACGCAGTAGTCGGACCCGGCTGAGCCGATCCTGGCCGGACAGCGCGACCTTGATGGCCGTCCATGCACCGGAGGTGTCCCCACGTCGGCAGGCCAGCAGCGCCTCACCCGGCTGGGGGTCCAGCCCGAGTGTGCGGGACCGCGCGAAAGCCGTTGCCGCCCCGTCGAGATCACCCATCAACCGCCGGACCTCACCGAGCTGGTAGTACCCCTCGGCCGCCGCCCATGCGTTGACGTCCTCCAGAACGCGGCTGGTCCGGCCCAGCTGGGTCTCCAACCCGCGGTAGTCGCCGGTCGCCACCTTCAATTGCAGCCGGTGGACATCACAGACGCCTCCGTAGGCCACCGATCCGGACAGACCGCACCACTGCTCCATCGACAGCGTCCAGGACTGCATCCGGGGTAGGTCGGCCAGCTTGTGGCAATGGTGCAGCACGATGCAGTACAGGTCGCCGGCCCACTCGATCGGGACCTCGTCGGCGACCAGTGGCAGGATTGCTTCGTCGATGCAGGCATAACCGTCGGCCGTGCGAGCGTGCAGGATCGACTCGACTCCCGCGGCGATGAGCGCCAGCGCGGAGACGCCGGGGACGTTCAAGCGCGCCGCGATCTCACGAAGCCGCCGCACGTGGCCGGCCAGCGCATCGAGGTCATAGGTGACGGCGGCGACCGCGGCTTCCAGATAGGTCAGATAACCGTGGGCGGGACTCTCCTCACTGTCGGCGAGCAGCCGACGGGCCCGGTTCATCCAGCCGCGGCCGATGTTGACGTCACCGCGGACCAACCATGCCAGTCCCAGCTCGTTGGCCTTGACTGCGGCTGCGGCCGGATCCGTCCTGACCAGCGCCGTGTAGACCCGCTCGGCGGCACGGCTGGATTCCTTGACGTGGCCCAGTCGCCAGGCCGCCGACGCGAACGCCTCCAGATCGTCGAGCCTCAGGTCCTCGTACCGGGCGGCGAGCTGAAACCCCTCATAGCTCGCACTCCAATCCCGCCGCTGATGGGCCGCTCGGGCCGCGAGCAGCAGATCGATGCGGGTGTCGGTCGGCATGGGCCTCTACCGTAACGCCGATCGGGGGATGGACCACCGTCCGGACACTGTTCTATGTCCACGCCGACCCATTAGGGTTCAAGCATGACTCAGACGGTGCGCGGTGTGATCTCACGGAAGAAGGGTGAACCGGTCGAGGTGGTGGAGATCGTCATCCCCGACCCGGGACCGGGTGAGGTGGTCGTCGACATCCAGGCGTGCGGGGTGTGCCATACCGACCTGCACTACCGGGAGGGCGGGATCAACGACGAATTCCCCTTCCTGCTCGGCCATGAGGCCGCGGGGGTGGTGGAGTCGGTCGGTGCGGGCGTGACCAATGTCGAACCCGGTGATTTCGTGGTGCTGAACTGGCGCGCGGTGTGCGGGCAGTGCCGGGCGTGCAAGCGGGGTCGCCCGCATCTGTGTTTCGACACCCACAACGCCGCGCAGAAGATGACGCTGACCGACGGCACCGAGCTGACCCCGGCGCTGGGCATCGGTGCGTTCGCCGACAAGACGCTGGTGCACGAAGGCCAGTGCACCAAGGTCGATCCGGCCGCCGACCCGGCCGCGGCCGGGCTGCTGGGCTGCGGGGTGATGGCCGGTCTGGGCGCGGCGATCAACACCGGCGCGGTCAACCGCGATGACACCGTGGCGGTGATCGGCTGCGGCGGCGTCGGCGACGCAGCGATCGCCGGAGCCCGGCTGGTCGGCGCCAAGACGATCATCGCCGTCGACATGGACAACCGGAAACTGGAGTGGGCCCGCGAATTCGGTGCCACCCACACGATCAACGCCGGTGAACTCGACGCCGTGGCAACCATCCAGGACCTGACCGACGGGTTCGGTGCCGACGTGGTGATCGACGCGGTGGGCCGACCCGAGACCTGGAAGCAGGCGTTCTATGCCCGCGATCTGGCCGGCACCGTGGTGCTGGTCGGTGTGCCGACCCCGGACATGACGTTGGAGATGCCGCTGATCGACTTCTTCTCCCGCGGTGGATCGTTGAAATCCTCCTGGTACGGCGACTGTCTGCCCGAACGGGACTTCCCGACCCTGATCTCGCTGTACCTGCAGGGCCGCTTCCCGCTGGACAAGTTCGTCACCGAACGCATCGGTCTGGACCAGATCGAGGACGCGTTCCACAAGATGCACGCCGGATCCGAAGACGTCGTGCTGCGTTCGGTGGTGGTCCTGTGAGCGCGATCCAGCGACTGGTCACCCACGGCACCTTCGAACTCGACGGCGGCAGCTGGGAGGTCGACAACAACATCTGGCTCGTCGGCGACGACAACGAAGTCGTGGTCTTCGACGCCGCCCACACCGCCGACCCGATCATCGAGGCCGTCGGCGGCCGCCACGTGGTCGCGGTGGTCTGCACGCACGGCCACAACGACCATGTCACCGTCGCCCCGCAGCTCGGGCAGGCGCTCGACGCTCCGGTGCTGCTGCACCCCGCCGACGACGTGCTGTGGCGAATGACCCACCCCGACAGCGACTTCCGATCGGTCTCCGATGACGAGATCCTGCGGGTCGCAGGCACCGAGCTGCGCGCCCTGCACACCCCGGGACACTCGCCCGGCTCGGTCTGCTGGCACGCCCCCGAACTCAACGCTGTGTTCAGCGGCGACACCCTGTTCCAGGGCGGCCCCGGCGCGACGGGTCGCTCGTTCTCCGACTTCCCCACCATCCTGGAATCCATCTCGGGCCGACTCGGCAAGCTGCCCGGCGACACCGTCGTCTACACCGGTCACGGTGACACCACCACCGTCGGCGACGAGATCGTGCACTACGACGAATGGGTGGCCCGCGGCAGCTGAGCTGCCCAAGCGCCGGAGCAGCTGAGCTGCCCAAGCGCCGGAGCAGCTGAGCTGCCCAAGCGCCGGAGCAGCTGAGCTGCCCAACAACCCGAGCAGCTGAGCTGCCCAACAACCCGAGCAGCTGAGCTGCCCAAGCGGGAGCAGCTGAGCTGACCGATCAACCTTCGAGGATTCGTCGTTTCTCGGTTTCGAATTCGGCGTCGGTGAGCGCCCCGCTGTCGCGCAGCGCCGCAAGCGTCTTGAGCTGCTCGAGGCGCACCCCGTGGTCGGTCGGCTGGTACGACGTCACCGGTGGGGGTAGCGGGCCCGGCCAGTTCTGCTCGTCCAGACTCACGGGCCCGCGCAGTGGCTGCACCCTTCTGGCGGTCCGTGCCGACCACATCAACGCCGGCGCCAGCCCGATCAGACCCGCACCGAGAACCGCGCCGAACGCCCACGGCAGTACCGCGGAAGAGGTGTCCCGGCCGAACGCCAGCCGCGGGTTGATGTAGCCGCCGACGGTGCCGCCGGTCTCGACGGCGTAGACGTCGTCACGCGGGATCTGCGCGACCCAGATGCGCACGCGGACGTCGTTGTTGACCGAGGTCACCGAGCTGGTCGTCCGGGTCACCACCGGGTCGGGCCCACCTCCCACCGGCCGCAGACCCAGTCGCAGCGGAGGCACCGGGAAACCGCCGTCGGATCCTCCCGCCACGACGGTGTGGAAGCTGATGGTCACCTCCCCGGCGGGCAGTGCGAGCTGTCCTGATCCAGGGACCGGAATCTCACCGTAGGCGTCGAATTCGTCGTAGACGAACGCGTTGAGTATCAGCGTGACGACGACGCCGACCGCTCCGGCGACAACCGCGAGAACGGCGACGACGACCGCGATGCGCGGTCCGAGCCGTCGGTTCATGGCCAGAGTTTTCCACAGTGGCGTTGTCACCACCCGGTGTTGACGTTGCTGTCTTGCGGCGCGACGGCTGCGGGAGGACTACCGTTTCGGGGCATGGCGGAATCCAGCAGCGTGGTACGCCCGGAGCCGAAGGACAGCAGCTCCTACAGCGCCGCGTCGCGCCTGCAGGCCGCCGGTCTGCAGCCCGCGATCGCGGTGTTCGAGGGGGCGGCCGCCGCGGTGCCGATCCCCGGCCCGCCCCAGCCGATCGTGATCGCCGACTACGGTGCCGGCAACGGGCTGAATTCGCTGTTGCCGGTCGGCGCGGCGATCGCGGTGTTGCGCAAGCGAACCCGCCCCGAGCACTCGGTGCTGGTGGCGCACACCGACCGTGCGGACAACGACTTCACCGCGCTGTTTCACACGCTGGAGTCCGATCCGGACAGCTACCTGCACCGGGACAGGGCAACCTTCGCCTCGGCGGTCGGCAGGTCCTTCTACTCCCAGATCCTGCCGTCGAACAGCGTCAACCTGGGGTGGAGCGCGTGGGCGATCCACTGGTTGACGCGGGTGCCCGGCGCGATCGAGGGTCACATCCAGGTCGACTTCTGCTCCGATGACGCCGTCCGAACCGCGTTCGCCAGACAGGCCGCACACGACTGGCACGAGTTCGTCGCGTTCCGCGGCCGCGAGCTGTGTCCCGGCGGCCGGCTCGTGGTGATGACGATGGCGGTCGGCGAGGACGGCGATTGCGGGTTCCGCCCGCTGATGGCAGCCATGGTCGAGGTTCTCGACGAGCTCGCCGGCGACGGGCTGCTGAACGCCGACGAGTTGACGCGCATGTGCATACCCACCTTCGCGCGCCGTGCAGCCGATTTTGCGGCCCCGTTCGCGCCGTCCGGACGGTTCGAGCGGCTCGAGATCGAGCACCTGGAGATCTTCGACGCCGCCGACCGGTTCTTTGACCGCTACCGGACCGACCGTGATGCGGAGGCTTTCGGCGCGCGGTGGGGTGGCTTCGCCCGGGCCGCGGTGTTTCCGGCTCTGGCGCAGAGCCTCAACGGTGGAGCCGCCGATCCTCGCCTCGACGAGTTCTTCGACCGGCTCGAGAAGGGGATCGTCACACGGCTCAGCGCCGCTCCCTCGCAGACCCGGATACCGCTGGCGCATGTGGTTCTGGTCAAGCAGCAATAAGAATGCAGCCACCGGATGTCGAAAATGGGAGTCCGTGTTCGTCGTATCGGTAGGGGTGCCGACGCCGGCCCCTCGTAACCACCCCTGACAACCCTGTCATCCCTGCACACCCGGGAAGGATCACGACGATGTACTACTTGGCCCTGCTGTACTGGCGCGAGGACCCGAGGACGGCCGACCCGTTGACGCCGGAGTTCGCCGACGATGTCGCCCGGTACGCCGCATTCGACGAGAAGGCCGGGGCTGCGGTCGTCGGTGGCGGCGCGCTGTATCCGGCGGCCGATGCCCGCTCGGTCCGCCACCGGGCAACGGAGCTGCTGGTGACCGACGGCCCGTTTGTCGAACAGGCCGAAGTGATCGGCGGCATCATGGTGCTCGATTGCGCGGACCTCGACGCCGCGCTCGAGCTCGCCGCGCAGATCCCGGCGGCCGCCGACGAGGGCGGAGCAGTGGAGGTGTGGCCGATGGTCGAGTACGGGCAAGCCGAAGGCGCGCAGGCGGACTGGTGGACGGCCTTGCTGTTCGAACCTCGGGACGACGCCCTGGATCCGGCATCCGCCGACTGGGAAGCGGGTGCCGCCGAGCACGCCGCTTTCGGTGAGCGCTTCGGCGACCGCCTTCGGGGTGGCGGCGCTCTGCATCCGCCGTCGACCGCGACCACCGTGCGGGTACGCGACGGCCGGTCGTTGATCACCGACGGACCCTTCACCGAGTCCGCGGAGATCGTCAACGGCCTGTACTACATCGCGGCCACCGACTGCGACGATGCACTGGCCGTCGCCACCCGGATCCCGGTCGGGACGCGTGGCGGCGTCGAGTTGCGCCGGATGGTTGATCTGGACGGATGAACATCGACCGCATCTACCGCGACGAGTTCGGGCGCTCGGTGGCGACGGTCGCGCGCCTGGTCGGCGACATCGGACTGGCCGAGGACGCGGTCCAGGATGCGTTCGCCGACGCGTTGCGGACCTGGACCGGCGCCACGCTGCCGGCCAACCCGGGCGCGTGGATCACCACCGCAGCCCGCAACCGCGCGCTGGACCGGCTTCGCCGCGAGTCGCTGCGCCGGGGCAAGGAGACCGCCGCGACGTCGGAGGTAGCCCCGGCCGAGGACGCGGAGCTGCAGCCGGTGCCCGACGATCAGTTGCGGCTGATGTTCACCTGCTGCCATCCTGCGCTGTCCCCCGAGGCTCGGATCGCCCTGACGTTGCGGTTGGTCGCCGGCCTGCGCACGGCCGAGATTGCGCGGGCTTTCATGCAGCCGGAAGCGACAGTGGCTCAACGGCTCAGCAGGGCGAAGACCAGGATACGCAGTTGCGGCATCCCGCTGCGGGTGCCCGAGGCGCAAGCCCTGCCAGACCGGCTCGCCGACGTGCTGGCCTGCATCTATCTGGTATTCGCCGAAGGCTACTTCGCCGCGGCGGGTAATCCGACCGTGCGCGGGGAATTGTGCGCCGAGGCGGTACGGCTCGGGCGGCTGCTGTGCGGGCTGATGCCCGAGCACGGGGAGGCGCATGCGTTGCTGGCGCTGATGCTCCTCGACGACAGCAGGCGCAATCAACGTGCCGACGCGGCGGGCGAGCTACTGACGCTGGAGGAACAGGATCGCAGCCGTTGGGATCGCGAGTCGATCGCCGACGGCGTCCGCCATCTGCGGCGGGCGGCGGCTTTGGGACGTGGACCCTATCTCGCCCAAGCCGTCATCGCTGCGGCCCACGCGACCGCGCCGACCTTCGCCGCCACCGACTGGCCGGGCATCGTGGCAGCCTACGATGAGCTGCTGGCGTGGACGCCCTCGCCCGCGGTGCGGCTCAATCGTGCTGTCGCGCTGGGGTTTGCGCGTGGCTTCCCGGCCGGCATCGCCGAGTTGGATGCTCTCGCGGCCGATCCTGCTGTCACACAAGGATTCACGCTGGCCGCGGCGCGGGCTGACCTGTTGCGCCGTGCGGGCCGGCTCGACGAGGCGGCCGTCGAGTACCAACTCGCGATCGAACGTATCCGGGCCGGCCAGACCCGCCGCCATCTGCAGCGCCGGCTCGCCGAGTGCGCCGGCGGTGGGCGGGACTAACGGATGGTGCCCGCGCCCGGGATCAAGGGCAGATCGAGCGCGGTGACCCAGCCGGGCGAGAGGTCGTTGACCGCGGGCACCGCGTTGAGAGCGCGCAATCCGGTCGCCAGGCATCCGGCGGCGGCGGCGTCGCGCCCGGAACCGTCGGTGAACCGGAACGCCGTCTCCTGGAAGATGCTCGGGGTGCCCTCGATGTCGACCCGGTAGACGTCGTTCTCGGTGCCCGACGGCCAGTCCGGCGCGGCATCGTTGCCGATCCGGTTGACGTGTTCGAGTTGGATCCGGGTCTCGCCCCGGTACACCCCGTTGATGGTGAACCGGACGGCCGCGACATTTCCCGGCGCGATGATGCCCTTGGCCGTCTTGCGCTCGTCGGGCGTCACCCACTTCTCCCACGTGGTGGTGATCTCGTCGAGCATGATCCCGGCAGCCTGCGCGATCATCGGAACGGTTGCACCCCAGGCGAATACCAGGATGTCGGGATTCTCCAGCATGGCCCGGTACTCGGGCGGCCTGCCGATACCCATCTCGCGGTCGTAGTCGCCTTCGTAATTGGTGTAGTCGAGTAGTTCGGAGGCCCGCACCCGGCGGACCTCGGAGCACAGTCCCATCAACGTCATCGGGAACAGGTCGTTGGCGAACCCGGGATCGATGCCGGTGGTGAAACATGATGACTCGCCGAGTTCGCATGCCACCGTGACCGGCTCGATCCAGTTCGGCGGATTGAGATGCATGGTCGGCCAGATCCACGGTGTCATGGCAGTCGAGCACACATCGATGCCGGCGCGCAGGAACCGGGTGATCAATTCGATGTTGGCCTCGGCGTGCGCCGCGGTCGGACCATAGTGCACCAGCGCATCCGGCTTCAGCGCGATCAGCGCCTCGACGTCGTCGGTGGCGGTCAGCCCGAGGTCGCGGCCCATCCCACAGAGGTCACCGACGTCGCGCCCGGCCTTGTCGGAATTGCTCACCCCGACCCCGACGAGTTCGAACTCGGGATGGTCGACGACTTCGGGGATGACCATCCGGCCGACGAACCCGGTCCCCCAGATCACCACTCGTTTCATGTCCGCGCCTCAGAAGCAGCGCCGGAGCCCACCGGGCTCACAGATCAACGGGTACTGGTCCACCGGGATCGGCAGTGGCTCCTTGAAAGACAGCGTGAACGGGATCTCGATGATGCCCGGCTGCGTACCGCAATTGCCGTTGTGAGTGATCTTGCGGGTGCCCGACATGGTGGCGTCGTCGAATCTGATCACCTCGACCGTGGGCTCCCAGCTGCCGTCCGGGCACTGCATGCCCCTGGGCTTGGGACTGGTGAATCCCCACACTCCGCCGACGAGGGTGGCGTCGCCGCCGGTGAGCCCGGTCGACGGGCCCACGTGCAGCCGGCACCCCACCGGCAGATACAGGGGTTCGCGCAGATCACCGACCACCGGCACGCAGGACGGGTAGATGGTCCAGGTGCCCGACTGGCCCTCCGACTCGTAGTTGTAGACGCCCTGCATGATCTCGGCCGACTGGGCCGGCGCGGCGAACCCCAAACCGGCTCCGGCGAGGATGACGACCGCGGCCAGACCGCGCAGCAATTTCATGTCCGCAGTATTTCAGTCGACGGTGGGCAAAGTCACGGATTCGCCGTGCGCCGGGTTTCGCGCACGGCGCGTCCGGGTAGACGGCCCGTAGCAGGCTCGAGTTCCGGGGTGGTTGCATATGGCGAGGACGGCGGTGCGGACCGCTGTCCTCGCCATATGTGCGTTGGTGGCGACGCTGGCCGGGTGTTCCACCGGTCAACGGGTCGATCTGGGTCAAGGGGCAGCCGGCTCCCTGGTGGCGGCCATCGCGGGCGAACCCGATCAGCTTGACCCGCACCGCACCTCGGCCTATTTCTCCTTCGAGGTGCTGGAGAACGTCTTCGACACCCTGGTCGAGCCCGATGAAGATCTGCAGATGCGTCCCGCGCTCGCCGAATCCTGGGAGGTATCCCCCGACGAGTTGACGTGGACGTTCCGGCTGCGGCCGGGCGTGACGTTCCATGACGGTAGCCCGCTGACGGCCGATGACGTCGTCTACTCCTACCGCCGCATCATCGACGAACAGCTGACCAACGCGGACAAGTTCGCGTCCGTGACCGCCGTGGAGGCGCCGGACCCGTACACCGTGGTGATCCGGGTGGACCGTCCGACTCCCAACATGCTGACCAACCTCGGGGGGTTCAAGGGCATGGCGGTGGTGTCCCGCGCGAATGTCGAGAGCGGGCGGATCGCCACCCACCCGATCGGAACCGGACCGTTCAGATTCCTGGGCCAGAAAAGTGGTGACTCGATCTCACTGGGGGCCAACGAGGACTACTGGGGCGGCACGCCGGGCGTCCCGGGCGTCACGTTCCGGTTCATCTCCGAGCCGTCGACCGCCTTGTCGGCGCTGCAGGCCGGGGAGGTGGATTGGACCGACTCCGTGCCGCCGCAGCGCGTCGCGCAGCTGCGTGACGACGATTCGCTGGAGCTTGCGGTCACCCCGAGCAACGACTACTGGTACCTGGCGCTCAACGCCGCGCGTGAGCCGTGGAACGACGTGCGGGTGCGGCGCGCGGTCGCCCACGCCGTCGACCGGGCCGCCATCGTGCAGGCCACCAGTTACGGCACCGCGGCGGCCAACCAGTTGGCGATACCCGAGGGAAATCCGTGGTTCACCGCCTATGACCGCTACGCCGACGACGGTGCGGACGGCCTGGACACCGCCCGCGCGTTGTTGCAGGAGGCCGGGTCCGCGCCGGGCGCCCTCGACATGCTGGTCACCACGGAGTATCCCGAGACCGTCACCGCAGCCCAGATCATCGCCGACAACCTGGCTCCGCTCGGTTTCTCGGTCAACATTCGCACCGTGGATTTCGCCACCTGGCTCGACGAACAGAACTCCGGCAACTTCGACATGCTGATGATGGGCTGGCTGGGCAACATTGACCCGGACGACTTCTACTACGCCCAACACCACACCGACGGCACCAGCAACGCGCAGAAGTTCTCCGACCCCGAGGTGGACCGCCTGCTCGATGCCGGCCGGGTGGAAACCGACGAGAACGCCCGCAAGTCGGTGTATGCGCAGGCAGCCACCCGGATCGCCGACCAGGTCAGCTACATCTACCTGTACAACCCGTCGGTGATCCAGGCCTGGAATCCGGCGCTTTCGGGGTACGAGGCGCGCCGCGACGGCGCGGTCCGATTCCGTGGTGCGGATTTGAACGCCGACGGCGGTGCATGACGATGATGATTGCGCGGTTCGTGGCCCGGCGATTGCTGTACTCGGCGGTGGTGTTGTTCGGCGTGCTGATCGTGGTGTTCGCGCTGGTGCACCTGGTGCCCGGAGACCCGGTGCGCATCGCGTTGGGCACCCGCTACACGCCGGAGGCCTACGACGCGCTGCGCGCCGCAAGCGGTCTGGACCGGCCGCTGGTGTCGCAGTTCTTCGGCTACATCGGCTCGGCGCTCACCGGCGATCTGGGTGTCAGCTTCCGCAACGGCGATCCGGTGACCGTGACCCTGCTGGAACGACTGCCCGCCACCCTGTCGCTGGGCTTGGCCGGCATCCTCATCGCCCTGACCATCGCGCTGCCCGCGGGCATCTACTCGGCGTTGCACGAAGGACGGTTCAGCGACGCGGTGGTCCGCGTCAGCAGTCAGTTCGGCGTCTCGATTCCCGATTTCTGGATGGGGATCCTGTTGATCGCGTTGTTCTCCAGCGTCCTGGGCTGGCTGCCGACCTCGGGGTACCGTCCGCTGTTCGAGGATCCGTCGGGATGGCTGCGCCACATCATTCTCCCCGGCCTGACGGTCGGCGTGGTGGCGGCGGCGATCATGACGCGGTATGTGCGCTCGGCGGTGCTGGAGGTCGCCGCGATGGGGTACGTGCGCACCGCCCGGTCCAAGGGCCTTCCCCCGCGCGTCGTCACGTTCCGGCACACGGTGCGCAACGCCCTGGTCCCGATCCTGACCATCACCGGCATCCAATTGGCCACGCTGCTGGGCGGGGTGATCGTCGTGGAAGTGGTGTTCGCCTGGCCGGGCTTGGGCCGCTTGGTGTTCAACGCCGTCGCGGCCCGCGACTACCCGCTGATCCAGGGTGCGGTACTGCTGATCGCGGCGCTGTTTCTGTTGATCAACCTGCTCGTCGACGTGCTGTACGCCGTGGTGGACCCGAGGATCCGGCTGGGATGACGACGGCAGAGCATTCGGAGACGGCCGAGGACGGCCGGTTGTCTGCGTGGGGGCTGCTGGCCCGCAACCCGGTGACGCTGGTCAGCGCCGTGGTGCTGACGGTGGTGGCGATCGTCGCGGTGACGGCGAACTGGATTGCGCCGCACGGTGTCAACGACATCGACGTCCCCAACGCCCTGCAGCCACCGAGCGGGTCGCACTGGTTCGGCACCGACGAGCTGGGTCGCGACGTGTTCTCCCGCGTTCTGGTGGCCACGCAGGCGTCCATGCGGATCGCAGTCATCAGTGTGGCGCTGGCCATGGTGGTGGGCATCGCGGTCGGGGTGGTCGCCGGATACCGCGGCGGGTGGCTCGACACGGTGCTGATGCGGGTGGTCGACGTGATGTTCGCGTTCCCGGTGCTGTTGCTCGCCCTGGCGGTGGTGGCCATTCTCGGGCCCGGGGTCACCACGACGATCCTGGCGATCGGCATCGTGTACACCCCGATCTTCGCGCGGGTGTCACGGGCCAGCACCCTGGGCGTGCGCACCGAACCGTACGTGTCGGTCTCGCGCGCGCTGGGCACCGGCGACCTGTACATCCTGCGGCGTCACATCCTGCCGAACATCGCCGGCCCGCTCATCGTGCAGACATCGTTGTCGCTGGCCTTCGCGATTCTGTCCGAGGCGGCATTGTCGTTCCTGGGCTTGGGGATTCAGCCCCCGCAGCCGTCCCTGGGCCGGATGATCTTCGATTCACAGGGTTTCGTGACGATGGCCTGGTGGATGGCGGTGTTCCCCGGCGCGGCGATCTTCCTGATCGTCCTGGCGTTCAACCTGTTCGGAGACGGGTTGCGTGACATACTCGATCCCAAGCAGCGCACCACCATCGAGGCTCGCCGGGGGGAGACATGACCGTCCTGTCCGTCAAAGACCTGCAGGTGCGCATCGGCGCGCGCAGCATCGTCGGCGGCGTGTCCTTCGATGTCGAGCGTGAGAAGACGATCGGCATCGTGGGCGAATCGGGTTCCGGCAAAACCATGACGGTGCTGGCCGCGACCGGCCTGCTGGACGCTCCGGGGGCCCGCGTGTCGGGATCCAGCACGCTGAGCGGCGCGGCGTCGGAGGAACCGGTGCAGCTGGTCGGCGCGTCACCGCGGGTGCTTCGCAGCGTGCACGGCGCGCGTATCGGGTTCGTGTTCCAGGACCCGGGGACGTCGTTGAACCCGCTGTTGACGCTGGAGCGGCAGATCACCGAATCGCTGGAGACCCACCGGAAGCTCACCCGGCGGGCGGCTGCGGCACGCGCCCTGGAACTGTTGGAGGCGGTGGGCCTGCCCGATCCGCAGACCCGGCTGCACGCCTATCCACACCAACTCTCGGGCGGTCAACGTCAGCGGGTGATGATCGCGATCGCGCTGGCATGTGATCCGGAACTTCTGATCGCCGACGAACCGACCACCGCGCTCGATGTCACGACGCAGGCCCAGGTGGTCGAGCTGGTCCGTACCCTGCAGCGTGACTTCGGCACCGCGGTGGTGTGGATCAGCCACGACCTGGGCGTCATCGGTCAGGTTGCCGACGAGGTGACTGTGCTGCGCGACGGGGTGGCGGTCGAGCAGGCGCCGATCATGGACGTCTTCGACCGGCCGCGCGACGACTACACCCGCGAGCTGCTGGCCGCGCGGCCGGTACTCGACACCGCGGGCCCTCCGGCGGTGACGGATGCCGAAACCTTGCTCGACGTCGACGGTCTCGACGTGAAGTTCGCGGTGTCGACCCCGGTCGGGCGCACGACGGTGCATGCGGTCAAGGACGTCTCGTTCCGGATCCGCCGCGGCACCACGCTGGGTTTGGTGGGCGAATCGGGCTCGGGCAAGTCCACTGTCGCGGCGTGCCTGACCGGGCTGGTGAGTCCGAACGCCGGGACCGCGACGCTGGCCGGAGCCGACGTTCTGCACGTCAAGGGTCCGGCTGCGAGAAGGATGCGCCGCCGTGTCGGTCTGGTCTTCCAGGACCCGTTCTCGTCGCTGAATCCGCGTGCCCGGGTGGGAGGTTCGATCGCCGAACCGTTGGCGGTGCACAAACTGGCCGACGGGAGGCAGGGGCGGCGGAACCGGGTGGAGGAGCTGCTTGACCTGGTCGGCCTGCCCACCTCGTTCGCGGACCGGTACCCGCACGAGCTGTCGGGCGGGCAGCGGCAGCGGGTCAGCATCGCCCGGGCGCTGGCCGCGGAGCCGGATCTCCTGATCCTGGACGAGGCGACGGCCTCACTGGACGTGTCGGTGCAGGCCCGCGTTCTCGACCTGCTGGCGCGGCTTCAGCGCGAGCTCGGCCTGACGTATCTGTTGATCGGTCATGACCTCGCGGTCATCCGTCGGCTCAGCCACGACGTCCTGGTGATGCGCAACGGCGAAGCTGTGGAACACCGTCCCGCCGACCAGCTCTTCGCCGTACCCGAGCAGGAGTACACCAGAGCCCTGTTGGCGGCTGTCCCACCGGTACGGCCACGCTCCGCCGTCTGAGGTGCGTGCGCCCCATGAGAAAGTCGTGGGATGAGTCAACTCAGCGGCAAGGTCGCGTTGGTCACGGGTGCATCGGCGGGGTTGGGAGCGGCGACTGCGCGGTTGTTCGCCGAACGGGGAGCCACGGTGTTCGGTATCGCGCGGGATGCGATACGGATGGGTGAGGTGTTCGCCGACATTCCCGGCGGCAGCTTTTCGTCAGTGGACATCACCTCGGCGGCCGGATGTGCGCAGGCGGTGGATGACTGCGTCGCGCGGTTCGGCCGCCTCGACGTGCTGGCCAACATCGCAGGCTTCCACAAGATGCGCCATACCGTCGGCATGAGCGACGACGACTGGGCCACCGACCTCGCGGTGAATCTCAACGGACCGTTCTACCTGTGCCGCGCCGCGCTGCCCCATCTGCTGCAGACCGGCGGCAACATCGTCAACGTGGCCTCCATTGCCGGTGTGGAAGGCGAGGTGTACTCGGCCGGGTACTGCGCGGCCAAGCACGGTCTGATCGGCCTGACCCGTGCGTTGGCCGTGGAATTCACCAAGGAGCGGCTGCGGGTCAACGCGATCTGTCCGGGTGGGATGCCGACCGCGCAGACCACCGAGTTCGAGGCCCCGGAGAACGCGGACTGGGACCTGATCATGCGGATCGCTTCCCCACGCGGATTCATGGAGACCCAGGACGTCGCCAAGACCATCGCGTTCCTCGCCAGCGACGATGCCGCGGCGGTCCACGGCGCGGTCTACCGGGTCGACAACGGTAAGGGCGCCGGCTGAGTCTCTGACACTTTCGCGGATTACCGGGCGATTATCCCCAATCCCTGATTGATCCACAGCCGCGGACGGAGCCGATGCGGCGCAGGCTCCGCACCGCTACATTCGAAAGTGTGTTCGATGATTTCCTCGCTGCCGTCTCGGCCGCCCGCACCCCAGGATCCGGGGTCCGGGCGTGCGCGCGACTGGAGAACGCCGCCTGTTCGGCGCGGTTGGGATACATGGCCGACATGCTCGCCGCCGCCTATGCGGCATCCGGCTCCGCCAATCGTGAGCAATGGCGCTGCGACAACTGGAGTGCCGTGTGCGCGCAGATCGGCGCTGCGCACGCCGTCACCAGCGGGGTGGTCAGCGGACTGCTGATGGATGCGGTCACGCTGCGTGAACGCCTGCCGAAAGTCGCCGCGGTCTTTGCCGAAGGCCTCATCGCCTACCGCCTGGTCCATCTGATGTGCACCCGTACGATGCTGGTCAAGGACGCAGAAGCGTTGCGTGCGTTGGATGCCGAACTGGCCGACACGCTGTGCACCTGGGGCGCCAGGTCAGTCGATCAAACCCAGAGCGACATCGACGCCCTGGTGCTGCTCCACGACCCCGACGCAGTGCGGCGCAGTCAATCCAGCAACCGCAGCAACTACGTGGAGGTGGCGACCGAGAACGCCACGGGCACCGCCTATGTGACAGCGACCGTGACTGCCACCGATGGTGAAGCCTTCGACCAACGGCTCGATGCGTTGGCACGCACAGTGTGCCCCCGTGACCCTCGCGATCTGGACCAGCGCCGCGCCGCAGCGGTCGGTGCGATGGGCTTCGGCTGGGACCGCCTGCCGTGCCTGTGCGAAACCGACGGTTGCGAGGCCGCCGCGACACCCTCCGCCGGCGGTGTCGTCATCCACGTGGTCGGCCGCCCAGACATCGTGGACGCGACAAACACCCAACGCTCACCTCATACGGGCGGCCCCGGCGATGGGCAGCCGAAGGTCCACCCCCCAGTTCCAGACCTCCCGCGCGAGGAGAAGCCCGCCGAGGTGGCGACCAGGCCCAACACGGCAGGCGACCTCACCGCCCTGCGTCGCACACTGACCGGAAAGAACCCGCCATTACTCCCCCGTCCCTGGTACACCTACACGTTGGCCGGATTGGTCGCTGCCCTCGCAGACGGCCCCGGGCAGACGTGCCCGGCGGGACCCGCAGCCATCGTCGGAGGCGCGGTCATCCCGGCGCCGGTCGCCACGCAGGCTGCGATGCATGCGACCATCACAACTCTCGTCCACCCTGGTCAGGCACCGCCCGAACCGCGATACCGGCCGTCACGGCGACTCGACGAATTTGTGCGCTGCCGTGATCAGACGTGCCGATTCCCAGGATGTTCGCGGCCTTCCACCATCACCGACATCGACCACACGATTGCCTACCCCTACGGACCCACCTGCGCGTCGAACCTGGCTTGCCTCTGCAGAGAACACCACTTGCTGAAGACATTCTGGCCAGGCTGGTCCAACGAGCAGTTTCCGGATGGGACCATCATCTGGACAGACCCGGAGGGCAGCACCTCCACCACCTACCCGGGCAGCAGGCTCCTCTTCCCTGAACTCTGCGTGCCCACCGCCGAATTCGTACTCCCACGGGGGTTACCGCCCAAGCACACGGCGGGACTGACCATGCCGAAGCGCACCACGACCCGTGCACAGGCGCGCCGACAGCGCATCGACGAGGAACGCCGAAGAAACGCCGAAAGCTAGAGCTTGAACCTGCCCGCGAAACCGCGCAGCGGCAGATCGGCCGAGGTGATGACGCCCGGCCTGGCGGCGACCACCGACGAGATCGCGCTCAGCGCGGGCATTCCGGTGACAGTCATCCCGATCGAGGCGAAGTTGGCCGGATCGGACAGATCCACGCCCGGTTTCGGGAAGATCATGTGCTTGTTGTAGATGTTCGGATCGCCCTTGATCTGGGTGATGTAGCAGCCCTTGATATCCCAGCTCGGATCGGTGTGCGGGGTCATCTGCCATTCCAGATGGGTCTCGACGCGGGGCACGCCGTCGACCATGCCCTGGTATTTGATGTAGTTGCCGCCCAGCGATCCCTTGGGCAGCTGATACCAGCCCAGGTCGATGTCCTTGGTGCACGCGCCGAGTTCGTAGCTGAACGTCACCTCGTCGAGTTCCAGACCGAAGCAGTCGGCCATCATGTACACGCTGTCGGCGAACACCCGGGTGTACTTTTCCAGCTTGCCCGGAATGTCCGGATCGTCCACGGGCTGCCCGTATCCCACCTCGATCCAGGTGTCCTTCGAGTGATGGCAGGACACGTCCACCGATTCGATGGTGGTCACGTTCTCGATCTCGGCGACGTCGGCCGAACACACCACTCCGAGGATCTGGTTCAGGCCCGGATTCATCCCGGTGCCGTAGAACGTGGAAGCCCCCTTCTCACAGGCCTCTTGGAGCAGCTGGGACACCGGCTTGCCGGACGGGTGCGGGTGGTTGCGGTCGCGGTGCCATCCGGTGATCCAGTCGGCGGTGGTCACGATGTTGATTCCGGCTTCGAGCACCGTGACGTAGAGATCCTCGTCGGGGAAGACACCGTGGAAGGTCAGTACGTCGGGCTCGGCGGCGATGATCTCGTCGACCGTGCCGGTCGCGATGACGCCGTTGGGCGCCAAGCCGGCCAATTCGCCGGCGTCGCGGCCGATCTTGTCGGGCGAATAGCAGTGCACCCCAACCAATTCGAGATCAGGCCGGTCAGCGATCCGCTTGATCATCTCGGAGCCGACATTGCCGGTGGCAACTTGGAATACCTTGATCGTCATGGGAATACCTTTCGGGAGTCAGAGCGCGGGACGGGCGGCCAGCTCGGCGGCACTGCCGCCCCTGCCGTCGGGGTAGAACTTCTTGGCCCACTCGCGAATCGCGGTGAACCCTTCGAGTTCGGAACTGGCCAGCGCGGGCGGGTCCGAGTACCGCTGATGAGCCCAGATGTGGATGTCCTGGCGGAACTGCCGGATCACCTCGGCGCCGAACTCTTCGGCCTTGGCCCGGGCGCGGTCGGGGTTTCGCACCTCACCTTTCGGCCTGCCGATGTACACCATGAACCGCACGTCGGACGTGGAGTCGTCGACCGGGGTGATCGCGGAGATGGTGCGGTTGTCGATCATCCCCCAGCTCTTGGTCACCGCGATGCCCAGCCCGCCGTTGATGGCCTCCACACCGCTGCCGACGTCCTCGATGCGCTGTCCGTCGTCACCTTCGAACGTGATCGTGAAATCCACGTAGGACACCGGCCCGTCGAAGTCGTGACGGGTGAAGATCGGGTTGATGGGTGTGCCGTGGACGTACTTGAAATGGGCGACGTCGACCCCGTTCTCGAGCACGTACTGCGGATGCATCTCCAGGCCCTGCTCGAACAGCCGCTGCTGCGGGTAGTAGTCGGCGCTGGCGGCGCCGTCGCCGAAGTCGGCGAAGATGTCGGGAGCCTCGAAGAACGGTTGCCGGTTCTCGATGTCGTGCCAGATGTAGATCGCCTCGTTGCGTTCCACCACCGGGTAGGTCTTGATCCGACGGCCGCGATTGGGCCGGTCCTCGTACGGGATGCAGACGTTGCGGCCCTGCTGATTCCACTGCCAACCGTGGAACGGGCACTGCAGCACCTCGCCGTGGACGGAGCCGCCGAAACCCAGGTGTGCGCCGAGGTGTTCGCAGTAGGCGTCCATCACCGTGACCTGTCCGGATTCGGCGCGCCACGCGATCATCTCCTGGCCGAAGTACTTCATGGTGCGCACGTCCCCGACCCCGACCTCGTCGGACCAGGCGACCTGAAACCAGCCGGTCGGCTTCATCGACAGGGGCGGTGTGGCCATGCCGTGAAGAGTAGAACAGTCGACGAGAGAAACATAGTGGGTTCTACGAAAAGTTGGGTAGGCTGACACCTATGACCGAGGCTTCCGCCCGACGCCCGAACCGGCGCGGTCAGGCCACTCGGGCGAACATGCTGGAGGCGGCCCTGCGGTCGCTGGCCTCGGGAGATCCGGGTTCGGTCTCGGCGAATCGGATCGCCAAGGACATCGGTGCGACCTGGGGTGCGGTGCAATATCAGTTCGGCGACGCCGACGGGTTCTGGGCTGCGGTACTGCATCGCACCGCGGAGCGGCGCGCCGATGTGTTCGCCGCTATCGCCGGCGACGCCTCGTTACGCGAGCGGGTCGCGAGCATCATCGACACATTGTATGACGGTCTGGCGGAACCGGATTCGCGGGCGATCGAGAACCTGCGAGCGGCCCTGCCCCGGGATCCGGCCGAGCTGGAGCGGCTCTACCCGCAGACCGCGGCGGAACTGTACTCCTGGGGACAGTCATGGCTGCAGATCTGCCGCAACGCCTTCACCGGCCTCGGGGTCGATCCGCAACGCGTCGACGAAGTTGCCACGCTGATTCCCGGCGCCATGCGGGGTCTGGTCTCCGAGCGCCAGCTGGGCTCCTATGCCGACCTCGACGTCGCGCGCCGGGGTCTGACCAACGCGCTGGTCGCCTATCTGCAGGCGGCCGACTGAGTCACCCCCACAACGACATCAACGTCACATAGCAGCACGTGCCGGCCAGGATGCTCAGCAACGCCTGACCGCGCCACAGGTGCAGACCGGCGGTGACCGCGACGGCGATCCCGAGCCACATCAGCTGCACCGGCGTGGTCCCGGACACGGTGCGCAGGGTGTAGACCGCCAGGATCAACATCACCCCGACCGGCATGTGCACGCTGAGGTATCTGACCACCCGGCTGTGCCGCAGCGGCGCCAGCGCCGCGAACGGCAGCGCACGCAGCGCCCAGGTGACCGCCGCGCTGACGGCCACCAGCACTGCGATGTGGGCGTTGTCAGCCATCCTGGGTCCGTCGCCGCAGCAACATCCGCGCCAGCAGGGCGCCGGTGAACGCGGTGAACGCGGTCACCAGCAACTGGCCGGGCACCACCAGCCACGCCGCGGCGGCGCACACCACCGCGGTCGCCGCGGTGATGCGGTCGGGCCGTTGCCGGTAGGCGTCGATACCCAGCACGATGAACAACGCGGTCAGTGCGAAGTCCAGCCCGGTCAGCCGCTCGATCGGCAATGCCTGCCCGAGCAGACCACCCAGCGTCGCTCCAATCACCCACAGCAGGTGGAAACACAACTGCATCGACAGGATCGCACGGGTGGTCCACGAGCGTGCTCGCGGACCGGCGGCGACGGCATAGGCCTCGTCGGAGAGCGTGTAGGTGCTGTACAGCTTCGCCGGGACCCCGCGCACCCGGTGCAGCGGGAACGACAGCGCATAGAACACGTGCCGGGAATTCACCACGAAGGTGGTCAGGGCCACTGTCGCCAACGGCGCCGCCGTCGCGGCCAGATGAACCATCAGGAACTCCAGCGAACCGGCATAGATGACCGCGGCGAACACCGGCGCCCACCACCACGCCAACCCGGCATGCACGACCAGCAGACCCAACGCGGTGCCCAACGGGATGAAGGCCAGCCCGACGGGAGCGGACAGCGCCAGGACACCTCGTACCGAGTCGTCGGACTCCGAACTGGGCGGCACGGAAAACACCTCCTCGACGAGAACCCAGCGGCTAGCTTTCCACGGGTGGACATCTTCACCGAGTGGCAGCGCGGCGGCACCCGACTGACCTGGGCTTCGACCACACCGGCGAACGGCGGAACCGAGGTCGAGGTGTTCTTCCGCCGCTGCGGCACCGAGGGTGCGCCTGCTCTGGTGTGTGTGCACGGTTTCCCGACCTGCGGGTTGGATTACCATGCGCTCACTCTTGAACTGGCCGATCGGTTCGACATCTACGTGCTGGACTTCCCGGGCTACGGCCTGTCGGCGAAACCGCCGTCCCCGTATGTGTATTCGCTCTACGACGATGCCCGGCTGCTGGTGCATGCGATCACCGAGGTGTGGCGGTTGGGTGACGGCTACCGGATGATCACCCACGACCGCGGTAGCAGCGTGGGCATGATCGCGCTGGGTCTGCTCGCCGACTCCGGTGTCGCACCGGCCGACGTGTTCATGACCAACGCCAACATCTATCTTCCGCTGGCGAACCTCACCGCGTTCCAGACCGCGCTGCTCGACGACGCCACCGGCCGCGCCACCGCGGCCGCGACGACCCCGCAGATGCTGGCGGCCGGCCTGGGGGCGACCACATTCATGCCCCGCAGATCGTCCGATGACGATGAGATCGCCGCGCTGGCACAGTGTTTCGCGCACAACGACGGAATGGTCGTGTTGCCCGACACCGTCCGCTACCTGCACGAGCGCGCGGCCGACGAGACCGGTTGGCTGGAGCGGCTCGGCACCCTCGATGTCGACGTCTCGCTGGTCTGGGGACTGCACGACAGCGTGGCCCCGCTGCGGGTGGCCAACCACGTGTGGCAGCAGTACCTGAAACCCAAACCGGGCGTGAACCGCTACTGGGTGATCCCGGGCGCCGACCACTACGTGCAGTGCGATGCGCCCGTGCAGCTGGCCGAGATCATCCGGCGCACGGCCGACGGCTCCCCGATCGACCTGCAGACCCTCGGAAACCGCCCCGATGGGGCGGTGTTGGTCGACCGGTCAGGCGGCGATCGCCGATGATGCCGCGGCGCCGTAGATCTCGACGGTGTCGAATGCGCTCGCAATCGCGGCGAGTTGCGCATCGGTGAACCCCTGTGCGCGTGCGGTGCTGAGCACCGCGGCCCGGCCGTCGACGAAGCGGGCGGTGCGGCTCAACCGTCCCAGGGAGTGATAGAACACCTTCGCCCACGCCTGGTCACTGACGCCGGCGGTCGCGGAGTTGGTCATCATCAGGTAGGCGGCATGGCTGAAGATGGTGCTGTTGACGTGCTCACCACCGTCGTCACCGGTCCCGGTGTACCTGGTGCTGTAGCGGTCGCGGTGCGGTCCGTAGGCCGTTCTGATCGACGTCGGGTCGGCCAGGTTACGCACGGCACCCAGCGCCGAGTCCTCGCCGATGAGCCAGCGGTCCGCACCGGTCTTACCCTCGACCAGCAGGCCGAAGATATCGGCGTAAGCCTCGTTGAGGGCCCCGGACTCGGCGTAGTCCAGTACGCTGCCGCCGTTGCCGACGACATAGGACACCACGGCATGGCTGAACTCGTGGGCCACGATGTCCAGACCCGCCTGCAGATAGCCGCTGTCACCGAAGCCGAACAGCTGTCGGCTGGGATCCCAGAACGCGTTGGCGTAGCCACCGGCTGACGTCCGGGGGTTGTATCGGATGCTCACCACGACCAAAGCACCGTCGTCGTCGAAACTCTGCCGCCCCAGCACGTCGAGGAAGTAGTCGTAGGCCACCGCCATGTTGGCGTGAGCGGACACGGCGGCCGCGTCCCAGCCGAACAGCCCCCGCTTGACCACGGAACCGGGCAGCTTGGGGCTGCCCAGCCCGAACAAGCCGTAGGTGGTCTTGTAGGTGGTGATGTTGCGTCCGGCGTCGAGGAGCTGATAACTGCGGTACCACAACACCTTTCGAGTGTCGATGGTCACGACTCGAGACTGTCCGAGCCAGTCTGTGGCAGTGCTGGTCGAGGTGGCCGAATGCACATGAGAGGTGCTGGCCATCACGGTGCCCGCGGTCGCTCCGTCGGCATAGATGAGGTAGCTCGCCCCGGACGGCGTCAGCGCTCCGGTGTCGGGAACCACGACCGTGACGCGCCATACCAGCGTCGGCGTGTCGTCGTCCTCGCGAGGATGGACGACCAGTTCGTGGGCGAACGTGCTGACCGCAAGCCACTGCTGAAGGGTCCGCGTGTCGGCATCCGGACCCAGGTAGGCCGACAGCGCGACCAGTCGCACCTCGTCGTGCTCGTCGACCGACTCGTCGGGTGTGACGTCGAAGTCCGCGCCCAGCCCTTGGTAGTAGTTGAACACGCTGGTGACCGTCCCGGCCGCATCGGTCACCAGGATCACCTCGGAGCCCAGCACCGTTACCGCGCCGACCTTCTCGGTATAACGGTAGAAATACTCGGCGGTCGCACCGCGGCCCACCGTGGAGATCGTGATGGCCGACGGCTCGGCGAAATCCGCGGCGGCACCCAACGCTGACGCCAGCGAGTTCAACACCACGGCGGCGTCCTCGACGTTGACCACCAGCTGATCGGTGAACCGGCCGTCGATGACACCGACCGCGCGATCTCGGCCAGGCAGGACCGCCACCCCGCCCCGGGCGGTCAATTCGTCGATGTCGAAGGCTGCCAGAACACTATGGGGCCCAGCCGGATTCGCAGCAATGACGACAGTCACTTCGGTCGGCCGGGTGATACCCAGCAAGCCGAGTAGGCCGTGCACATGGAACGGGTTGCCGCCGGTGTCGTCGATGCGGACCGTGAACGTATCGGATCGTCCCGCCGCGGCAGCGCCGGGGGTGTAGACGAAACCGCCCGCGGCGTCCATCACCACCCTTCCACGGGTGGGCCCCGCGACCAGGGTGTAGGTCAGTGCCACGTCGTCGTAGTCGACGGCGTTCAGATTCCCGCCGACGGTGCCGTCCGGGCCGGGTCCCGAGATCGTGACGGCGGCGGTGGGCCGCTGGTTGTTCCAGGTGTACTGGAACTGGCGCACCGCCAGCCACAGCGACTGCACCAACGCCGAGACCGGCGTTCCCGGCGCGGGGTTGTCGCTGCCGATCGGGCGGAGCCCCACCCAGGTGAGCACGTCGGTCACCATGCTCTGCACGGTCACCGGCCGCGTATCGGCGAGGGTGCGCAGGGTGCGGGTACCGGTGGTCGCCGCGGCCGATACCGGTGGCGCCTCCGTCACCGCGCCCTGCTGCGGCGAGGCGGCGGTCACGTCCTGCATGACGTCGGCCGACAGCGCTTCGGCCGACAGCGCTCCGGGCGCCGGTGACTCGGCCTCCGCTCTCTGCTGTGAGCGTGCGGAGGAACGCGGGGCGGGCTCGCGGTCGGCCGCTTCGTCGGTCGCCTCCTCGGCGTCGGCTCCCTCGGCGTCGGCTCCCCCGGCGTCGGCTCCCCCGTCCAGGGCCCCGTCCAAAGCCCCGTCATCAGCGCTTTCGCCGTCAGCTGCGTCGAGGTCGGCGTCGAGGTCGGCCTCATCACCGGTGGTCGCGTCGTCAGCTTCGGCGTCGTCGCGGTCAGGCTCGACGGTGGTGCCCGACACCGGGCCCGAGGTCGTGCCGTTGGTGTCACCGGTCTGCGAGGCCCCCGACGACCCCGACTGCTCTGATGACTCGGCCGGACTGGCCACCGCGACGCCCTGCCCCACGACCATGCCCATGCCGATGCCGAGGAGCACGACCCCGGAGTACAGACCGCGCAACGAACTACTCGGTGGGCGCGATTTCGGGCACCGGTCCACGTTGACCCCCAGCGTTGACGTAGCCAGCGAAACCTACCACTTCCCAGCAAACTTCTGGAGCATTCCCGCCGGGTTTGCCCGCGACGTCACCGATGCCGTTGCGTCGGCAAGTTCTTCGGAATTGACGCGCCCGGCACTTTCAGCAAATCGGGATCGCCACAGGCTCGAGGTGACCGCGGCGGCGGCGCGGTCAGGTCACCGGGGTGGCGCCCCTAAGCTGTGCCGGTGAGCCTCGTTCTCGGTCCGGTGCTGCGCCACGTCGGCGAAACGACCGCGCAGGTATGGGTGCAGACCGACGCACCGGCGGAGGTGGAGATCCTCGGCTGTTCGGCGCGCACGTTCGAAGTCCAGGGCTTTCACTACGCACTGGTGCCGGTGCGCGGTCTGGCACCGTGTTCGACGGTCGAGTACCAGGTGCGCATCGACGGTGCCCAGGCCTGGCCGGAGCCCGATTCGCAGTTCCCACCCAGCGTCATCCGCACCCGAGGCGTGGACCGCGCCGACCGGTTGCGGGTGATCTTCGGGTCGTGTCGCTATCCGAAGACCGGTGACGACAGACTGGATCGCAAACTGGGGCTCGACGCGCTCGACTGCTATGCCGCCCGGCTGACCGCGCTGCCGCTCGACGAGTGGCCGGATGCGTTGCTGTTGCTCGGCGATCAGGTCTACGCCGACGAACTCACCCCCGACGCGCGCCGCCAACTCGCCGGCCGCCGCGGGGCGCGGCACCGGCGGGGCGGCCGGCGCCCACCCGACGAAGTGGTCAGCTTCGGCGAATACGAAGGCCTGTACCGCCACACCTGGGGCGATCCCGAGATCCGCTGGATTCTGTCGACCCTGCCGACCGCGATGATCTTCGACGATCACGACATCCGCGACGACTGGAACACCTCGGGAGCGTGGCGCCGGAAGGTCAACGAGAAGCCGTGGTGGCGGGACCGGATCCATGCCGGTCTCGCTTCGTACTGGGTCTACCAGCATCTCGGCAACCTGAGTCCCGATGAACTCGCCACCGACGAGGACTACCGAAAGGTCGCCGCCGGCGGCGGCGACCGGTGGCCGCATCTGGTCGAGCTGGCCGACCGCGCCGACGCCGAGGTCGACGGAGACAAGGGTCTGCGGTTCAGTTTCCGCTGGGATCTGGGCCGTAGCCGGCTCGTCATGGTGGACTCGCGAAACGCCCGCATACTCGACGGCGGTGACCGAAAAATGCTCGGCGACCGCGAATTCCGGTGGCTGGAAGAGCAGATCCGGGACGACCTGCCCGCCGTGGATCACCTGCTGATCGGGACGTCGCTTCCCTGGCTGCTGCCGCCCGCGCTCGGCGACCTGCAGACGATCAACGAGTTCGCCGCCGGCCGCGGCGGGGTGCGCGGCGCACTGGCCGAAAAGGTGCGCCAGACCGCGGACCTCGAACACTGGCCGGCGTTCCTGAACTCGTTTCTACGGCTCTCCGAGCTGCTCCGGACCGCGGCCTCGGATCCCGCCCGCGGTCCCGCCACGGTGTCGGTGCTCTCCGGCGACGTCCACCACAGTTACGCCGCACGTGCGGACTTTCCTGAATCCACCGGCGCCCGAGTCCACCAACTGGTGTGCTCGCCGGTGCACAATTATGTTCCGGCACCGCTGAAGCCGGCCCTCAAGTTGGCCTGGTCGGCCCGCGCCGCCCGGCTGACCAGACGGTGGGCCCGGCGCCACGGCTCCCCGCGCCTGCCGATGTCCTGGCGCAACCTCAGCGGACCGCTGTTCGGCAACACCATCGCCAGCTTCCAAGCGCACAAGCGCAGCGCCCGGGTCGTCTTCGAACAACCCGACGACGAGGGCGAACTGACCTCGGTGGCCACCGTCGCTCTCACCGACTGATGGTCAGTGCACTCCCTCCATGTGCCGGCTGATCCACGGCGCGAGGGCGAACACGATCACCCCGGCGGCGACCGCCACCCCACCCAGGATGCCGAAGTAGGCGACCTCGCGTGTCGGGTCGTAGTACCGCGCCAATACCCCGGACATGGAGGTCCCCAAGCCGACGGAGAAAAAGTACAGCGCCATCATCTGCGCCCGGAACGCCTCGGGCGCCAGTTTGGTGGTCACCGACAGCCCGATCGGCGACAGCATGAGCTCCGACACCGCGAAGCCTGCCATGATCGCCATCACGAGCAATGCCGGCACTGTCGGCCCCGTGCTGCCGGCCATCGGCACGAAGCACAGGAACGCCAACCCCATCCCGATCACGCCGTAGGCGAACTTGCGCGGCGTGGTCGGTGCCCGCGTCCCGAGCCGGGTCCACACCACCGCGAACACCGGTGACAGCAGGATGATCCACACCGGTTCGATCGACCCGATCCAACTCGCCGGTGCGGTCCAGCCGAAGATCGACCAGTTCATCCGTTCGTCGGAATAGACGGCCAGCACCGTGAAGATCTGCTGGAACAGCGACCAGAACACCGCGTTGGCGACGAACAGCGGGATGAACGCCCGCAGCCTGACCCGCTCGTTCCCGGTGACCTTAGCGCTGGAGAACATGACCGCGAAGTAGGCGACCGATGCGACGACGATGACCCCGGTGGTGACCTGCGACAGATTGGCCAGCGTGACGAACTGCAATGCCACCGCCGCGCCGACCACCGCCGCACCCACCACCAGGATCGCGATCGTCCTGCCGACGGCGCTGCGCGGCAGCGGGTTCGGGACCTCGCGTCCGTGCTCACCGAGGTTGCGGCGGAACACCACATACTGTGCCAGCCCCAGCGCCATGCCGACCGCCGCGGCCCCGAAACCGTAGTGGAAGCCCACCCTCGTCTGCAGCAGACCGGTGAGCAGCGGGCCGACGAACGCGCCCAGGTTGATGCCGAGATAGAACAGCGTGAACCCGCCGTCGGCGCGCGGATCACCCTTGTCGTACAGGGTTCCCAGCAGAGACGAGGCATTGGCCTTCAGCGCCCCGGATCCCAGCGCCACACAGACCAGCCCGATACCGACGCCGGCCAGGCCCGGAAGGACCGCCAACGCGATGTGGCCGACCATCACCACCACACCGCCGTAGAACACGGTGCGCTCCATGCCGAGCAGCCGGTCGGCCACCCAGCCACCGAGCACGGTGGACAGGTACACCAGGCCGCCGTAGGCGCCCACGATCCCGGTGGCGGTGCTCTGCGGCAGGCCCAGGCCGCCGTCTGTCGTCGAGTAATACAGGTAGTAGGCGAGGATGGTGAGCATCCCGTAGAACGAGAATCGCTCCCACAACTCCACCCCGAACAGGTTGGTGAGCCCGATCGGGTGACCGAACACAGTGCTCCGGTGCTTCTGCTCACGAATCGTCATGTGTCCACGGTGCACCCTTGCCGCATTCCGCGCGGCCGTTCACCAACCGTCCCGTTCGACATTCTCTCGCCAGGTGTCGCGTCGGTGACATTTCCGCGGTGACCTTGCCGCCGCGATGGCGGTCCCCGACACTCGGCTGCATGCCCGTCCCCGAGATACCCCGCCCCGGACAGGAGTCCGTGTGGGACTATCCGCGCCCACCGCGGCTGGAGGAGTTCGCCGGCACGATCACCGTGGAGCTGGGCGGCCAGCAGATCGCCCACACCGACCGGGCCTGGCGGGTCCTCGAAACCAGCCATCCGCCAACGTATTACCTTCCGCAGTCAGCCTTCCGTGCCGGCGTCCTGCGCAAGACCGCGGGCTCGTCGTGGTGTGAATGGAAAGGGCAGGCGAGTTACTTCGACCTGGTGACCCCCGCCGCGGTCGCACACCAGGCCGCCTGGACCTATCCGCATCCGGCGCCCCCGTTCGCCGCGATCGCGGGGGCTGTCGCGGTCATGCCGGCATCGGTGGACCGGTGCACCGTCGACGGCGAGGACGTGGTCGCCCAACCGGGAGGTTTCTACGGCGGGTGGATCACGAGTCGTGTCGCCGGACCGTTCAAGGGCGTACCCGGTTCGAGGGGATGGTGAGCGCTGCCCCACCGCGACCCGCCGCGGCCCGAAACGCTGTGAATTCGCTGCCAGGAGCGTATTTTTAGCTTCTGAGTCGGTCGATCGAGGTGGGGATCCGGATGAACGTTTCAACACGCGCGGCTTTGGCGGCCGGCGTCGTGGCGGTCACCGGCGGGGCGCTGGTGTTCACCCCCTCGGTCTTGCCTGCCACGATGAGGACGATCGAGGTCGTTGCGCCGGTGGCCTTCAGCGGTGACAGCAACGCCACCACACCCGCCTCGGTAGAGCCGGCCACCACCGGGCCCGCCGAGGTCAGAGCCGCGCTCGAGCTGATCGGCCGCCTCGATCCGGCGCCCGAAATCCGAAGGGACACCCTCGCGCCGGGCGGCGGCAGCCCCGCATCCCCTGACACGTCTGCCGACGCCCGGGACAGCGACCGGGCCCTGGCGGATCCCGAGGCGCAGAACGCCGCATCCGACCTCATCAACGGCGTCTACTCGATCTCGCGCTACTGGGCCAATTACGTCTCGCTCGAACTCGGCCCATGGCTGATCAACTGGATCCCGTTCGGCTACCTGATCTCCGACCAGATCTACATCTGGTACCCCGATTTCGTGCTGCCGGTGGTGGACAGCTTCGTCTATGACTTCCTCGATCCGGTGGTCAACGACCCGCTGAACCTCAGCGTGTGGGTCAACGGCATCGGCCGGATCATCGACACCGCGCTGACCGGTGTGTACAACGGGATCGTCGGCGAAGTGCAGTACGTGCTGTCCGGCGGTTGGTTCCCGTTCCCGTTGCCGCCGCTGCCGAACTTCCCGCTGCCGTCCGCCGCGGATTCCGCGTCGACCACGGTGGCGCTTGCCGGCACCGAGGCCGCCGACGAGCAGACCGACGCGGCCGGGGAGCCCGCAGCTCAACCGGGATCAGCACCGGGATCGACGGCCGAAACCGATCCGCAGGACGTCGACGGAACCACCGAGGAATCCAGCCACGACGGGGCCGAAGGGACCACCGAGGGGGCCGAAGGCAGCACCGAGGGGGCCGAAGGCAGCACCGAGGGGGCCGACCAAGAGGCTGATGAAGAGGCCGGCACGGATGCGAGCGGCGAGGCCGGCGAGGACACCGGGGAGCAGGCCGAGTACACCGCTGACGGGCAACCCGGCCTAGACGCCCGGTCCGGTGACACCGGACCGGCCGGCGGCCAGGACGACGGCGGCACCGCGGCAGCCGCCGATGAGGCGGGTCAGCCCTGAGTCAGCTCCCGGGCTACTCGGCGATGACCGCCTGCATCCGCCCGCCCGGGTAGGGCAGATCGATGCCATGCTCGTCGTAGGCCCGCAGAATCGCCCGCCGCAGTTTGCGCTGCACCGCCCACTGCGCGTTAGGACGCACCTTCACCGTCATCCGCAGCCTGATCAGGTCCGGTGAGAGTTCCTGCACACCCAACATCTCGGGTTCGCCGATCACTTTGCCCGCCAGCGCCGGGTCGGCAACGGCCTCTTCGGCCGCCTCCACGGCGACCCGCTCGGCCCGGTCCACGTCGGCATTCAATGAGACCGGCACCTCGATGCGCGCCACGGCATACTCCTGGCTCATATTGCCGACGCGGGCGATCTCACCGTTGCGGACATACCAGAGCGTGCCGTCGATATCTCGCACCGTCGTGATGCGCAGGCCGACACTCTCGACCTCGCCGATCGCTTCGCCGAGGTCGACTGTGTCACCGACCCCGTATTGGTCTTCCAACAGCATGAACACGCCGGTCACAAAATCGCGCACCAGGTTCTGCGCACCGAAGCCGATGGCCAAGCCGACCACACCAGCCGAAGCGATGAACGGCGCGATGTTGACACCCAGCACGTTGAGCACCGCGAGCACCACCCACACCAGCAGCACGATCGACACAGTGGACTTCAACACCGAGCCGATCGTCTGCGCGCGCTGTTGCCTACGGGCGGCGACCTGATCGCTGCTCGCCGACGACGGCACCCGGTCCCGCAGGCGGCGCACCAGCGGCGGCGTCCTGGAGCGCTCGCTGTCAGCGGAGCTGCGATCGTTGCGGGTCCTGACGGTGGTGGCGCGGTCGATCATGCGGTGCACGACGAACCGGACGATGAGAACGACGGTGAGGTAGGCGACGATCCTTATCGGGACCTCGATGAGCCAGTGCCTACTGGTGTCCGTCCATTCGAAAGCCAAAAGGGAGACATCCATGTGTCCCCACCCTAGGGGAACCGGCTCAGTCGGCGGTCGCGGCTTCCACGGTCATCAGCTCTCCCAGCCCGCTGATCACGAAGACGGAGTGCAGCAGCGGATGCACGACGACGGTGTCGATCTGGTCGGCACGCACCGACAACACGCTGATCGCCGCGCTGTCGAGGTACTCCACCGCGGCGAGGTCGGCGATCAACCGTGCTCCGCTTCGGGCGGCCTCGGCGGTGGCGGCGGTGACGGCCCGGCTGAACGCGTCGACATTGCTCAGATCGATCTCTCCGGCCGCCGCCAGGGTGATGGTCTCGGCCGGGCTGCGAATGACGTCAATGGTCAGCGGCGTGGCCATCAGGTGATCCTCACGTCGAGTCGAACGGTGGTTCCCGAGCCTCCCCGGTCGATGTCGACATCGTGCATGAGATCGCGCATCAGCGGGATCCCCCGACCGCGATGCGAGTTGCCGGGCGGCTGCGCCGCCTTCCAGGACCCGGTGTCGGCGACGGTCACGCGCACCCGGTCCACCAGCGCGGTGGCGCGCAGGGTGATCGTGCCCCCCGACCGGTGCCGGTGACCGTGTTCGATGGCGTTGGCGACGGCCTCCCCCGCGGCGACCAGCACGTCCATCACCCGGCCCGGGTCAGCTCGCGCTCTGGTCAACCAACTGCGCAACGCGGAGCGGGTCGGCGCGAGGTGGCTCACGTCGGCGGGGAAGTTCAGTTCCAGCGGCGCGGGATGTCGGTAGAGCAGCAGCGCGACGTCGTCCTCGTAGCCTGAGACCGGCGCCAGCCGCGACATGATGTGATCGGCCAGCTCCTCCAAAGGGGACGTTCGGTGCTGTCCGACCAGTGCGGCGGCACGGGAGATCCCGTCTTCGAGCAGCGCCCGGCGGCGTTCGACCAGCCCATCGGTGTAGAGCAGCAGTGTGGCGCCGGAGGGAATCGCCACGCGGGCCTGCGGCCTGGGCCGGCCGACGCGCAGACCCAGCGCGATGGTGTGGGCGTCCTCGAGCAGCCGGATGCCACCGTCGGCGTGGACCAGGATCGGCGGCGGGTGTCCCGCACTGGAGTAGACGAGTTCGTCGCTGGCCGGGTCGAGCACCACGCAGATCGCCGTGGCGCAGAGTGCGCCGGGCAGCCGCGCCGCGAAGCGATCCAGTCCCGCCAGGGCTGCCGCGGGGCTCGGGTTGTCGAACAGCAACGCCCGGCAGGCGCTGCGCACCTGTCCCATCACCGTGGCGGCGGTCAATCCGTGCCCGACACAGTCGCCGACGATCATCGCGATGCGGCCGTCGTCGAGGTCGACGACGTCGTACCAGTCACCGCCGACCTGCAGGGGACGACTCGCCGCCTGGTAGCGCACCGCAAAACCGTGCGGCAAGTCGGCCGGGCCGAGAATGGCGTGCTGCAGGGTCAGCGCGGTCTCGCGTTGCTGGTCGACCCGGTGCACCCGTTGCAGACCCTGGCCCAGGCGGCCGGCCAGCACCGTCAACAGCGTCTGGTCCTCGAGGGTGAACCGCCGGTCATCAGACAGTTCGATCCAAACGACGAGGACACCTTCGGGATGCTGGATCGCGATGCCTGCCGTCCCCGGCAGCACCGCGCTCGGGGTCAGCAGATCGCCGTCACGTAACGCGATGATCGCCCGACGGGTCTGCGGTCCCAGATCGGTCCATCCGGTGCGCCGACCGACCGAGACCACGGTGGGCGCGGGTTCCGTCGACGCGGTGTGGGTCGCGAAGGTGACGGCCAGCACGCAGCGCGCCCGCCACAGCCTGCGCAGTTCCTCGGCCGCCGCGTCCAAGGCGGAGGCGACTGAATCCGCTTCTGCAAGTTGTTGATTCAGCGCATGTTCACGGCCGGCAGTGAGCGCCAGAGCGATTGCGGCGTGCCGGGCGAAATCACTGACGAGTTCCAGGTAATCGTTGTCGAATGCCTGTTGTCGGGGGCGGCGTGCCACCGCGATCACTCCGAGCACCGCATCGTCGGCGATGAGCGGCATTACGATCGCCGAACGCTCACCGGCATCGGTGAAACCCTCGATCGGATACTGGAATGAGTCGGTGATCAGCGGCAGGCCGCGACGTGCCACACCACCGGTCGTGGAACCGTCCATCGGCACCTGACGCCCGATCACCTCGGCGGCATAGCGGCCCGCGGTCGCGGCGACGACGAGCCGCTCACCCCCGCCGCCGGACAGATCAGAGTCCCCCGGCACCAACAGGATCGCCTGCTCGGCGTCGGCCAACTCCAGAGCCAGGTTCACGATCAGCTGCAACGGCCCGGTCTGCGGGTCGCCGGACAACAGCGCGGTGGTGATCTCGCGGCTGGCTCTCATCCATTTGGCCGATTCACGTTGTCGGGCAAAGAGTCGCGCGTTGTCGATGGCGGCGGCCGCTGCCGTCGCCAGCGCACGCACCGCTCCCTCCTCGGAGTCCGAGAACTCCCGATCCGGCCGATCGTCGAGCAGGTAGAGCACTCCGAAGTCGTTGCCGCGGGCCCTGATCGGTATCGCGAGCAACGCCCGCATCTCCGGACCCCGACCCGGCGAGGTGGCGACGCCCGGATGCGCGGACATGTCGTCGATCCGAAGACCGTCACCGACGGTCAAGTCGGCGAACCGATGCGCCGCGATCTCGTCGATACCGTCACAGACGAACGACTCCAACGCGCCACCGGCCGCACGGATTCCCAACACGGCGTAGCGGGCGGCACTGAGGGCTTTGGCGCCCTGGACGATTCGTCGCAGAGTCACGTCGAGGTCCAGGTCGGAACCGATTGCGACGATCACCTCAACCAGCCTTTCCATCTGGTCGTGGGCGGCCCGTTCGTCGCGCTGCATGGACTCAACCTAGACCTTCGGTCTGATCGGGTGGATCACGGTGACGGAGGTGGGTAGCCGCCGCCCAGGATCTGCGCGGACACGCCCCGGCTACGGCGCGCGACTGCCGCAGTAACGCTGTGAGCAGGGCTTATCCACGAGTAGGTAGGTGACGACAACCGCCAGCCGGACGGTTCAGCTCCGCCGGCAGCGCCGTTGCCTGCCCCGTCGCCGCGGCGCACAACCCCGCACTACCACGCGATCGGTTCGAGTTGTTCGTTTTCTGGATCCCACCGATCGTTTCCTGGATCTATTCAGTGCCGCAGCTCGGCTCCCGCGGCAGCTGACGAACGGCGGTGCGGCCGTCGCTGCATGGTGACGCGACAGACGTTGGCACCCAATAATGTTCGGGCACCCCGGTGCGGGGCTGCGCAGCGTGCCGACCTATCATGTCCCACCGTGGGGAAATTTACTCTTGTGACAGTTGTGTTTGCCGTGATGTTGGCGGTCGCTCCCGCCGCCGGCGCCGGTACCGGCGGCCTGTCGACGGCGCCGACCTCGGGCCTTCACGGCGCACCCCTACCCGCGCAGCAGGAACCCTGCGATCCGAACTACTCGGGTGCGTGCGTCCCGATCGCCAGCGACGTCGACTGTGCCGGGGGTAGTGGCAACGGCCCCGCGTACGTCTCCGGTCCGGTGCGAGTGATCGGAAGCGACATCTACGACCTCGACCGGGACGGTAACGGGATCGCCTGCGAATAGGCGCCCGGACCGCCAATGGGCGGCGGCCGGGGCATAGTGGACCCATGAAGGACGACGACCCCGCCGTGGCGGCCCTGGCGAAGGATCTCGGCGAGACGGACTTCGTCTCCCTGATCACCTACAAGCGTGACGGAACTCCGGTCGGGTCGGCAATGTGGATCGCCGCCGACGGCGACGATCTGGTCGCCTGGACCCCGGCCGAGGCATGGAAAGTCAAACGGGTGCGGCGTGATCCGCGGGTGGTCGTGATCCGCTCGGGTCGCATGGGAAAAGTCGATCCGGTAGACCCTGAGCTGATCGGCACTGCCGTAGTCGAAGAGGAACCGGCTGCGGTGTCACACGTCGAGCAACTGATCCGCCGCAAGTACGGGCTCCAGTTTCACGTCATCACCACGCTTGAAGCCCTCCTGGCCAGGGGCCGCAAGCCGCGGGTGGCGCTTCGCATCACTCCGCAGCAGGTCACAGCCAGAACCGGCTAGCGCACGGTAATCGACATCGGCGGGTCAGGCGTCGTAATCGACACCGACCGAGTCGGTGGTGGGCCGCGACTGGCAGGTGAGAACCCGGCCGGCCCGCACCTCACCGGCGCTGAGGGCGAAGTTCTGCTCCATGGTGACTTCGCCCCGGGTGATCGTCGCAGTGCACGTGCCGCAGGCCCCACCCAGGCACGCGTACGGGGCGTCGATATCGTTGCGCAGCGCGGCCTCGAGCAGGGTTTCGCCCGCGCTGACGCGCACGCTGCGGCTGATTCCGCCGAGCGTGATCGCAACCTGCGCGTCGGTACCGGCCGTCTCCCGCCCGCCGGCCCGTTCGGCCCGGAACAGTTCGAGATGAACCCGGGCCGGGTCGACCCCATCCTCGACCAGGTTGTCCCGCAGTGTCACGACCAGGGATTGCGGGCCGCAGAGAAACCATCGGTCGACGCTGTCGGCGTCACCGACAACCCGCTTCACCAACGGGTAGTCGATGCGCCCCTGCGCACTCGAAGAATCGGCGATGTGCTGGGAATGGACGTGCACGATGTGAAACCGCTCCGGGAACTCGTTTCTAAGGTCAGCGATCTCGTCGGCGAACATGGTGGACTCCGGGGTTCTGTTCCCGTAGATCAGCGTGAACCGACTCAGCGGTTCGACGTGTAGAGCTGCGCGCAGCACCGACATGATGGGGGTGATGCCGCTTCCGGCGGCGATGGCGACATAGTTGCGCTGCGCCGCCGCCGTGAACGCGGTACCGAAACTCCCTGCGGGCGGGCTGAGCCGGATCGTGTCGCCGGCACGCAGTTGCGTCACCGCGAACGTCGAGAACAACCCGTCCGGCACCTGCCGGATGGCGATCGCCAGCTCGCCCGACTCCGGCGAGCTGCAGATCGAATACGTGCGCCGAACGTCATGACCGTCGATGCGATGGTGCACCGTCAGATGCTGGCCCGGCTCGAACGCGAAGCGTTCCCGCAGTTCGGCAGGGACCGCGAAGGTGACTTTCACGCTGTCGGGTGTCATCGCCACGACGTTGCGGATGGTGACCGCGTGGGTGACCTCGACACCTCGAGTGCGCGGGGCACGTACCGGAAGGAGGCGGGCGAGCTTCCCGTTGAGACGGTCCCACTCGCGATACTCGCCGGCGTCGAGTTGTTGGCCGAACGCGGTGATCAGCGCCGGATCCCGGTCCAGGTAGGCGTTTTCGTTGCGTCGCCATGCTGCGATGTAGCGGTGGAAGGGAATGGACGGGTGGAGATGGTGGACCAGGTGATAGTTCTGCGACAGCAATAGTGGGGTGAGAATCCACTCCGCGCCCACCCGGTTGCGGGTGGCCCGGTACCGATTGCCCTGCTGAGTGTCCTTCAGATCGTGATGGGGCAGCCAGTCGAACCACCAGGCGAGCACGAACATCGCGATGCGTTCGGGAATCAGGTACACCACCGCGAGCATCCAGAGATGTCCGGTCGATGCCGCGGTGATGACGGCCACGCCGGTGAGTGTCATCAGCGCCGCGGTCTCGATGAGTTCAGAACGCGGGCGGCTCTTCAGATTTCGGGCCAGGAAACGCAGGTACGGAACATCCATGATGGCGAACCGGAACGGAACCTGCCACCACGGTGCGGCGCTGACGAAGTGATCGGGGTCGTTGTCGCCGTCATTGGTGTTGCGGTGGTGCTCAATGTGAATGAAGGCGAAGGATTTGAATGAGATCAGCGGCGACACGAAGAGCATCGAGATACGCCCCAACGTCACGTTGACCCACCGGTGACGGCTGATCGAGTAGTGCGACGCATCGTGAAGCACAGTGAACAGCACGAAGATCGCCGCGGCGCTCGCCACGATGGTAACCGCCGAGGGCAGCGTTGCGGTGAGGGCCGCCCAGGTGCTCAGACCGAAGGCGGTGAGGGCTCCGGCGAACAACGCAACCGTGGGCCACGAAACCTGGGGAACTCGTTCGCCGGTGTCCGGCAGCGGCAGGTTCGCCGCAGGTGAAGCGGTTGTCTGCTGCGGTGTCAGTGTCACGGGCCTTGTCCTGTTCGCGCAACGTTCGTCGTGATGTCGGCAAAAGTACCGACGCCCCGCACCCGTCGACAAGGACTCCCCGGCACACAGTTATGTGCTCAGAGCACATCGTGGGAACCATCTGCACTGGAGCAGGACTATGCGTGCTCGAATATCGAGGCTCCCAGCACGTCACACATCAGCAATGCGGCATGCACTTCGGCGATCCTGGCCTGCACCGGCCCCCCGATGCGCTGCTCTGCGCGGTGGACCCGTTGCAGGACGGTGTTGCGATGAATGCCCAGGTGCGCGGCGGCGGCCTTCAGGCTGCCCTGCGCGGAGAGAAACGCCAGCAGCGCCGCGCGCTCGGCGCGACCGCGCTGATCATCTGTGGCGAGCTCACCCAGTTCCGACTCGACGAAAGCACGGGCGGCCTCCAGGTCGTGGGACATCACATCGACCAGTGCCACATCACGGTAGGCGGTGACCGACGGCGCCGACCACCTCGCCAGCTCGGCAATTCGCCTGGCGCGCAGGGCCTCACGATGGGAGGTCCGAAAGCCGGCAGGCCCGGTGTGCACCGATCCGACGGCGAGGTGCACATCGGGGTCCAGCCTGATCCCCGAGACTGCCTGCGCGGTCGACGCGGCGGTGCCGGTGGACACAGCCACCCAGCCCCACGCTGCGCGCGGTCCGTCGGAGAGGACCAGCGCGCGCTCGGCGCCGACGTGCTTGGCGAACCGTTGCGCGACACCGGACAGATCGGCGCTGTTGGCAGCCGACCAGCAGACAAACCCGAGCTGGCGGCAGGTGAGCGGATGGGCGAGTACCGTCTCGGCCCGGCCCAGGTTGACCCGCTCGGTCGCCAGCAGTGCCCGCACGATGTCGTCGCGCTCGGCACGAGCCCGGTGCTGTTGCCGGTCGAGAGCGGCGACATACTCCGAGGCGACCAGTGTCGAGATCCGATCGATGTAGTGGAACCCGAACCGTTCCATGTCGAGGAAGATGTTCAGCGACTGAGCCGGATCGGAGACCTGGGCAGAGATCTCCTCGGCGAAGCGGTCGATGAAGTAGCGATGGCCCAGCCGATAGAACCGCAGCATCACGTCGACGCTGTGGCCCCGGGCCGCCATCGCCCGGGCATGTTCGAGTGCGGTCACCGGCGCCTCCGCGACTGCGGCGTCGATGCCGTGACGCACCATCGACAAGGCGGCTTCCAGGTTCGACGAACACGAACCCAGCGTCAGCCCGCGCAACTCGGCGTCGGCACCGATCTCGGGGATGTGTGCGGCCAAGAACTCGAGCATGTCGTCGGCCAGCGTGGACACTTCGCCGAGCAGCAGTGCGGCGACCGCGCGCAGATCCGGTGAGCCCTCGACGGGAGGGTGACTGGCCACCCGCAAAACTCTAACCGTCGCCGGGCCAGGGACCGCGAACACTCAGGTCACGACCCGGAAGGTGGAACTGACGTGGGGCGGGCGGGGCTCGAACCCGCGACCAAGGGATTATGAGTCCCCGGCTCTAACCAACTGAGCTACCGCCCCAGCGCGCGATACGCGGCCATCATGGTCGCACATGTCCGGTCAGGCGAATATCGTCTGCCCCTGCTCGTCGACTTCGTAGCGCTCGGTACCCTCGGCCACCCGCGGCGCGTCGGCGGCCAGCGACACCGCGATCTTGTTCGCCGCGTTGCGCATGACGTCGAGGGTCAGCTCGAGCATCTGCTGCTCGGAGAAGTGCGTGCGCACACCGGCGGCGACCTGCTCGTCGATGTGCGACGGTGACCAGATCAGCGCATCGACGTAACGCAGCGCCGCCTTGTGCGCGTCGGAGAGCCCGTCGGCGGATTCGAAGTCGGTGATCTGCCGATACAGGTCCTCGGATCCGCCCGCGTCCAGGGCATGGCCTTCGCGCAGCGACTTGCACAGCCGGCAGTTGTGCGCCTCGGCTCCACGCAACCGGACCAGCTCGGTGGTCACCGGGTCGAGCTCACGCTGCCGCGCCACCGCGGGGACGAAGCCGCCGAGCACCGCTGCCACCGGGTCGGTGTCAGCGTCGATGGGTACCTCGGCTGACCAGCCCGGGCGGCCCAGACCCAGCGCCTCGCAGCCGGCCCAGACCCGCGGCAGGAAATCGGCGAGAAAGATCGCGACCACCACCCGAAACGCGTTGTCGCCGAACGCCGCCAACAACCGAGCGCGCTGGTTGTCGCCGATCCCTGCGACGTCGACGGCGAACTGCTCGGCAAACGCCGCCAGCACCGATTCCTGCTCGGTGTACTCCGGCGGGACCTCCGAGGGGGTGGGCAGCGGAGGAAGCGACAGCGCCCGTCCGCACGTCAACCGGATCACGGTGTCGGCGCGTTCGTCACCGCAGGACAGCGCTGCCAGCGCGGCCACCCGTTCGGGCAATGTGCGTTCAGTCACCCCCGCATTATTGCGCCTGGCTGACCGAGGACATGTGAAAGTCGGGGATGCGCAGCGAAGGCATCTTGGCCCGCGTCGCCCAATCGCCCCACTCCCGCGGCAGCGTCACTTCGCTGACGCCGGCTTCGGTGGCGCGGCGCAACAGGTCCAGTGGGCTCTCGTTGAACCGGAAGTTGTTCACCGCGGCGGTGACCTGACCGTCCTCGACGAGGTAGACACCGTCGCGGGTGAGGCCGGTCAGCAGCAGCACCGCCGGGTCCACGTCGCGCATGTACCACAGCGTCGAAAGCAGCAGTCCCCGTTCGGTGTTGGCGATCATCTCGGACAGGGGCGCCGCACCACCGGTCATCAGCAGGTTGTCGGCGGCGACGGCCACCGGCGCGTCGAACTCGGCGGCGGCGGCCCGCGGGTAGGCCAGCGCGTTGATCACGCCGTCCCGGATCCAGTCCACCCGCCCGATGTCGAGCCCGTTGTCGAACACCGACGACCGGTCCGACGAACTCGTCGCGGTGACGAACGGCGTGCACTCGAGGCCCGCCGCAGCGGGATCGGAGTACAGCGTCAACGGAAGGGTGGTGAGCTTCTCCCCGACCCTGGTGCCGCCGCCCGGAGCGGCCAGCGCGGTCCGGCCCTCCTGGGCACCCCGTCCCCCCATCGACCACATCAGGTAGATCATCATGTCGGCCACCGTGGACGGCGGCATGATCGTCTCGTAGCGCCCGGCGGGCAGCTCAACGGTCCGGTGTGCCCACGACAGCCGGGTGGCCAGGTCGTCGAGCATCGCATCGACCGCGACATCGCTGAAGTCGGCGGTGCTGACCCCGCGCCATGCACTGGCCCCGTCGCGTTTGGCATTGATCTCGACCGAGCCGGTCGGCTGGGTGAAGCGTCGCCGCAATCCGGTCGATGTGGCCACGAACGTGGTCTCCAGTTCGTGACGGGCGAAGCCGAACAGCGTGTCGCGCCCGCGGAATCCGCGCGCCAGTTCGGCGGCGACACCGCTGAACACCTCGGCACCGGTGCGCGGCACCTCGGCGTCCCAGTCGGCGGGTGGCTGCGCTGCGGGCAGCGCGGGTGCGCTGTCGCGTGCCGGCGGCGCGTCGGCGGCCGCCGACTGGGACGCGGTGACCAGATCGGTGATGACGCCCGGGTCCACCGCGCTCGACCGCACCGACCCGACGTGGGCGTGTTCGGCAGTGCGCACCACCGAGATGACGGTGGTGGTGCGGCTTGTCGACTCGCCGTTGGTCGTCATGGTGTTGTTGGCCCACCGCAGCGACGCGTCGACCCGGTCGGTCACCACCACGATGGTTTCGTCTGCCCTACCCAACCGCCGCGCCTCGGCCAGCGCGACGTCGACCACCTGCTGTGCGCCGATCATCGGATCACCGCCCACCTTCTGCGCGGGTGTTGAGCACGTTGATGCCCCGGAACAACGCCGACGGACAGCCGTGACTGACCGCGGCGACCTGGCCGGGCTGGGCCTTGCCACAGTTGAATGCTCCCCCGAGGCGCCAGGTCGATTGGCCCCCAACAGCTTCCAGCGCATTCCAGAAGTCGGTCGTGGTCGCCTGGTAGGCGACGTCGCGCACCTGCCCGTCCAGCTTGCCGTCTCGGATGCGGAAGAAGCGCTGTCCGGTGAACTGGAAGTTGTAGCGCTGCATGTCGATCGACCAACTCTTGTCTCCGACGATGTAGAGACCGTCGGACACCCTCGCGATGAGGTCCGCGGTGCTGATGTCCTCCGGTGCGGGCTGCAGCGAGACGTTGGCCATCCGCTGGATGGGCACGTGGTGCGCGGAATCGGCATAGGAACAGCCGTTGGAGCGGCCGACGCCGAGCCGCGGCGCGAACACCCTGTCGAGTTGATAGCCGACGAACAGTCCGTCGCGCACCAGATCCCAGCTCTGAGCGCGCACCCCCTCGTCGTCGAAACCCACGGTCGCCAGGCCGTGCACGACGGTGCGGTCCGCTGTCACGTTCATCACCGACGAGCCGTACTGCATCCGTCCGAGCTTGTCCGGGGTGGCGAACGACGTTCCGGCGTAAGCGGCTTCGTAACCGATGGCCCGATCGAACTCGGTGGCGTGCCCGATCGACTCATGGATGGTCAGCCACAGGTTGGTCGGGTCGATCACCAAATCGGTCGGTCCCGCCACCACACTGGGCGCCTTCATCTTCTCGGCCAGCAGCGCCGGCAGCTCGGCCAATTCAGCCGTCCAGTCCCAGACCTCGTCACCGCCCACCGCTTCCCAGCCCCGCCCCGTCGGTGGGGCCAGGGTGCGCATGCTCTCGAACGAGCCGGCCGCGGCGTCGACCGAGACGGCTTCCAGTTGCGGCAGCACGCGGACCCGCTGCTGGGTGATCGTCGACCCGAACGTGTCGGCGTAGAACGTCTGCTCCTTTGCCGTGTGCAGCCAGGCCGACACGTGGTCGACACCGTCGGATGCCAGCAGCCGGCCCGAGTAGTCGTCGAGCACCGCGATCTTGTCCTGGGTCGCGACGCCGAACGGGTCGACCCGGTAGTCCGACACCCAGTTGACGTCGCGGTAGACCGGTTCCGGGGCGAGCTCGATGCGTTCGGCGTTCAACGGCGCCAGCGTCCTGGCCACCTGCACCGCACGCCGCGCCGTCTCGGCGGCCGCCGCAGTGTCGAGTTCGGCGTGCGAGGCGAACCCCCAAGTGCCGTCGACGATCACCCGAACCGCCAGTGCGATCTCGTAGTCGGTGACCGCCGTCTCCAACGCGCCGTCGCGGAGTTGCACCGATTCGGTGGTGATGGCATGGATGCGCAGATCGGCATAGTCGGCGCCGGCCTGGGTGGCCGCGGTCAGGGCCGCATCGGCGAGCGCATGACGGGGCAGGGCAAGGAAGTCCGGGTCGACGGTTCGGGCTGTCACGCCTTCACACCGTAGTGGTTCAGCGGCGCATTCCGCTGGTGCCCAGAATGGTCAGTTCCAGTGCCAGCGCCACCCCGCAGACCACCACGACCACGGCGATCGCCACCCAGTCGCGCCGCTTGGGCCCGGACGGAACCGCCGAGATCTGCCCGGCTCCACCGCGCGCGGTGATCGCGTCACCCATCTCGTCGGCTCGGCGCAACGCCACCGTGATCGCGGCGGCCAGCAGGTCGATCAACTCCGACGCCCACTGCCGCACCCGGGCCCGCCGACGCTGCCGGTCGACGTCTCTCGGCCGCAGCCGACGAGCGGCGTAGAGCACGCTGAACTCCTCGACGAGCATCGGAAAAGCTCTCAGCGCCAGGGCCAGCGCCACCGCCCAGTCGTCCACCGGGATCCGCAGCGGACGCAGCGGACGCCCCAGCTTGGCCACTGCGGGGGCAACCTCGGCCACGTTGGTGGTCCAGGACACCATCGCACCCAGCCCCAGCAGCACGATCGACAGCGCGGTGATACGCAGGAAGTTGAGCAGCCCTCCCAATCCGATCTCCACCGATCCGAACCCGACCACCGGGCTGCCACCGGCGAAGGTCGCCGTGACGGCGCCCAGCAGCAGCAGAAACAGCAACCATCCCGGTATCGCGGGCAGCACCCCCCGCGGGATGCGGGCGATCATGGCGCCCGCGACGACCAGCAGCGCCACCGCTGCAATCGGCACCCAACCCGGGTAGAAGGTGAGCAGCACCCCGATCCCGCCGACGATGAGCAGCTTCGAGCCGGCCCACAGCCGATGCATGACAGTGTCTCCGGGCACCGGTCGGAGCAACACCACCTGCCGGCGCGGTTTTCGCGACGCCTGCGCAGCCGTCATGACATACCCCCTGCTGTGGTGGGCGTCGGTGCGAGGACGCCGTTGCGCAGGTGCACCGTGCGCGGGCACAGTTCGTCGAGGCCGGCGAAGTCGTGGGAGATGACCACGACGGTGAGCCGCTCGCGGCGGCGCAGGTCTTGGAGCAGACGTAGCAGCCCGCGCTGGGACTCCGCGTCCAGGCCGGCCAGCGGTTCGTCGAGGATGAGGGCGCGTGGCTTACGGGCCAGCAGTCCGGCCAGCACGACACGTCTCATCTGCCCGCCGCTGAGCTGGTCGATACGACGCATCGCCAGCCCCGGATCCAGTCCCACGGTGGCCAGCGCGCCGATGACCCGGTCGCTGTCACGCACCGAGAAACCCGCAGCCGAGGCGATCTCGTGGGCGACGTGGCTGCGCATCAGCTGCAGTCGCGCTGCTTGAAACGAGATGGCAACGGCGCCAACCTGTTCTGAGACGGGCTCGCCGTCGAGCAGACAGCTGCCTTCGGTCGGCACCGTGAGGCCGGCCATGATCCACGCCAGCGTGGACTTGCCGGAACCGTTGAGGCCGTGGATCAGCAGACCGTCACCTTCATAGACGGTCAGGTCGATGCCCTGCAGCGCGGCCTTGGCCCACGGCGTGCCACTGCCGTATTCGTAGCCGACGCCGGCGAGCTCGAGTACCGGTGCGCCACGCGGCGCCTCGGCCGCGCTGACCGCGGGCGCGTCGGCCTGTTCGACCATCTCCATGTTGGCCGCCGCACCGTTTCCGGCGAGCATGACCGCGCGGTCGGCCGCCTCGGCTTCGGTGTTGTAGTGGGTGATGTGCACCAAGGCGGTGCGGTGCCGCTTGGTCAGGCCGGCCAGTACCGACATCAGCGCGTCGCGGCCCTCCTGGTCGACCATGCTGGTGACCTCGTCGGCGATGAGCAGCGACGGGTCCCGGGCCAGTGCCCCGGCGACCGCGAGGCGCTGCAGTTCGCCACCGGACAGACCTCCGGTGTCCCGCTCGGCGAGCCCGTCGAGGCCCACCTCGGCAAGCAGTTGATCCACGTCGATGGCCGCACCCGGGGGTAGCCCCCACACCACGTCGTCGGCGACGCGGGTGCCCAGGACCTGGCTCTCCGGGTGCTGCATCACCACCGCGGTGCCGCCCAGCTTGCCCAGGCCCACTGCCCCGGGCCGCTGCACGGTGCCCGCGGTGGGTTCGCGGCCGGACAGCACCAGCATCAGGGTGGTCTTGCCGGAGCCGTTCGCACCGGTGACCGCGACGTGTTCACCCGGTTCGACGGTCAGCGACACCGGACCCAGCGCATCCTGATTCGCACCGGGATAACGGAACCGGATGTCGCTCAACTGCAACGGAATCGGCGCTATCGGCCCGGCATCGGTCGGGGCTTCCAACTTGTGGACATCCGGAACCCCGAACAGGCGACCCAGCACCCGCGACAGGGCCCACCACCCGACCAGGCTGACGAACGTGATGCTCAGGATGCCGGTGGCGAAGAACAGGAACGGCCAGTAGTGCAGGGCGGTCGCGAAGTCGCGGGTGATCCGATCGGCGAGCGGCTCCATCCCGGGGATCCGCTCGATGATCGCGGCCAGACCGGTGACGTTGGCGGTGACCGAGTCGAAGATCAGGTTCCGCAGCCGGCTGAGCACCGCCAGAGCGGCCACCACAGCGAGTCCGAACAACGCCCCGGCGACCAGCGCGCTGGCGATCACCGTCGGTGTGCCGCGTCCGCGGCGTTTGACGATGCCGGTGAGTCCGCCGATGTAGGCGCAGTTCACGACCGTCATGAAGCCGCCCATGCCGGCGATGAGGAACGCGACCAGTCCACCGGCCACCGTCGCGGCGAGGAGGACACGTAGCCGGTAGCGGTAGGCGAGCAAGCCCATGGGGACGGTTCCGAGCAATGACAGCCCGGCCGCGAACGGTACGACGACCGCGATGATCGCGATGGCGGCGCACAGGGCAGCCATCACCGCGGCCTGCGCGAGTTCGACCGGCCGAAGGGGGCCGGTCCGGCGAGAGGCGCTCTCCGGGCCGGCCGATGTCATCACACGATTCTGCCAGTCGCACGTCGGCCGGCCGACGGCCCGGCCTGTGACCGGCACCACCGGTATGCTTGATTTACATAGAAAACCTATGTAAACATGGGTCCCATGTCGTCGACGCTCGGCTCAGACCTGCTCTCCGTGGTGGCCCGGATCAACCGCCTCGCCAACCAACGACTGCGAATGCCGGTCCCGTTCGCCCAGGCTCGCCTATTGTCCACCATCGAAGACCAGGGTGAAGCCCGGATCTCCGATCTGGCGGCGCTCGACCACTGTTCGCAGCCGACGATGACGACCCAGGTCCGCCGCCTCGAAGACGCCGGCATGGTCACCCGGACCCCGGACCCCCACGACGCACGAGCCGTGCTCATCCGCATCACGCCGGCGGGCGTCACCGCGTTGCGGCAGGCCCGCGCGGACCGTGGTGCGGCGATCGACCCCTACCTGGAGCGGCTCAGCGACGCCGACCGTGCCTGCCTCACCCAGGCTGTGAGCGTGCTGCGCCGGATCATCGAGGATGCGACGGCGCCGTCGCGCCCAAACCCCACCGGCACAGGGTGAACCGAGCACGCCGAGCGCCGATGTCGGCGCCTCCGGCCACTCCCGAGTTGAGGTAATTCATAGGTCTTCTATATAGTTTCTCTATGCTCCGTTCTCAACCCAAGGCGGTCTGGGCCGTCGCATTCGCGTCCGTCGTCGCCTTCATGGGTATCGGGCTCGTCGACCCGATTCTCAAGCCCATCGCCGACAACCTGAATGCCTCCCCGTCCCAGGTGTCGCTGCTGTTCACCAGCTACATGGCCGTCATGGGGGTGGCGATGCTGATCACTGGCGTGGTGGCCAGTCGTATCGGCCCCAAACGCACCCTGTTGCTCGGGTTGGTCATCATCATCGCCGGCGCCGGCCTGGCCGGCCTGAGCGATTCGGTGACGGGCCTGGTCGGCTGGCGCGCGCTGTGGGGTCTGGGCAATGCGCTGTTCATCGCGACCGCCCTGGCCACCATCGTCAGCTCCGCTCGCGGTTCGGTCGCGCAGGCGATCATCCTCTACGAGGCCGCCCTCGGGGTCGGCATCGCCATCGGGCCGCTGGTGGGGGGTGTTCTCGGTTCCATCTCGTGGCGCGGCCCGTTCTTCGGTGTCTCGGTGCTGATGACCGTCGCCCTGGCCGTGACCCTCTTCCTGCTGCCGGCCACCCCGGCCGCCGAACGCGCCACCAGCCTGGCCGACCCGTTCCGCGCGCTGCGACATCGCGGACTCCTCGGTGTCGCCGTGACCGCGCTGCTGTACAACTTCGGCTTCTTCACGCTGCTGGCGTTCACCCCGTTCCCGCTCGACATGAGTGCCCGCCAGATCGGCGTGATCTTCTTCGGTTGGGGTGTCGCGCTGGCCGTCACATCGGTGTTCGTGGCACCTCGGCTGCAACACCGCTTCGGCACCGTGCCGACCCTGCTGGTCAACCTGCTGGCGATGACGGCAACCCTGGTGGTGATGGCGCTCGCGACCGACAACAAGGCGGTGCTCGCCGCCTGCGTCGTGCTGGCCGGGCTGTGGATCGGCATCAACAACACCCTGATCACCGAGGCCGTGATGAAGGCGGCGCCGGTCGAGCGCGGCGTGGCGTCGGCGGCCTACAGCTTCATGCGGTTCGGCGGTGCGGCCGTGGCGCCCTGGCTTGCCGGTGTGCTCGGCGAGCACGTCAACGTGCACCTGCCGTTCTGGGTCGGCGCCGGTGCGGTGCTGCTGGCCGCCGTCACGCTCGCGGCGACACGAAAACACCTCAGGCATATCGACGCCGAGGAATCTGCCCTCGACGAGCTCACCGACCAGGCCCGAGCAGTCACGGTCGGCAGCGACAGCTGATCAGCCGATGACGGTGGCGCCGATGAGTAGACCCACCAGGTAGGTCGCGGCGATGGCCGCACCGCCGAGCAGCAACTGCCGCGACGCGGCCCACACCAGCGGTTGCCGGGTGAACCGGGCGGCCATCGCCCCGGCCAGCATCAATCCGATACCCCCGCAGGCCAGCCCGGCCCACAGCGACGCATAGCCGAGCAGGTAGGGAACCAGCGGGATCACCGCGCCGATGGCGAACAGCACGAACGACGACAGCGCCGCCACCCACGGCGACGGCTTCTCCCGCGGATCCACGCCGAGCTCCTGCGTCAGGTGGAAGTTCATCGCCCGGCCTTCGTCGCGGTGGATCTCCTCGGTGGCCTTGGCCGCGGTCTCCGGCGTCATCCCCATTTCGGTGAGCATCGCAACCAGCTCGGCACGCTCGGCCTGCGGGTATTTCTCGAACGCGTGCCGCTCCAATCGCACTTCGGATTCGATCTGCTCGTTGGCCGTGGTCACCGACGTGTACTCCCCGAGCGCCATCGAGAACGCGCCGGCCAGCAGCCCCGCCACACCGCTGAGAATCACCGTCTGCGCGTCGGCACTGGCAGCCACCCCGGCGATCAGCGCGGTGTTGCTGACCAGACCGTCCATCGCACCGAAGGTCGCCGCGCGCAGCCACCCTCCGGTCACGTTCGCATGCCGGTGATCGACCACATGCGGCGTGCCGGTGGGCGACCGCGGCGTCTCTGAGGGGTCCGTCATGAGCTGATTGAACACCCGCTTCCCGGGGTGCCGCAGATCAGGTTGACCTTGGTTTTCGACATCACAGTTTGCCGCCCCGCTGTGCGGGCTACCGTCGGGATATGACCACCACGGCGGAGCATCTGCGCAACTCACTGGACGGCCGCTTCCGAGACGTCAAGAACCGTATGCGTCGCGAACTCAGCAACGAGATCTTCCGGCCCCACTACACCCCCAACACCGTGATCGCCCGCACCAAAGTGGGTGAGCAGATGAAGATCATGGCCGCCCGCGGCGCCGCCGAGGACGGGTTCAAGAAGGAGCACGGCGGTAACGGCGACGTCGGGGCCGCGGTCACCCAGATCGAGATGCTCGCCATGAGCGACCTGTCCCTGATGGTCAAGGCCGGCGTGCAGTGGGGGCTGTTCGGCGGGGCCATCGAGAATCTGGGCACCGAGCGCCATCACGACGCCTACGTCAAGAAACTGATCGACCTCGAACTGCTCGGCTGTTTCGCGATGACCGAGACCGGTCACGGCAGCGACGTGCAGGCGCTGGAGACCACGGCCACCTACGACCCGGCCACCGAGGAGTTCGTGATCGACTCCCCCACCCCGTCGGCGCGTAAGGACTACATCGGCGGTGCCGCCGAAACCGCCCGGGTCGCAGCGGTTTTCGCGCAGCTGATCACCCCGGACGGGGTCCAGCACGGGGTGCACTGCTTCGTCGTGCCGATCCGCGACGACGACGGCAACGACCTGCCCGGCGTGACCACCTCGGACTGCCACTACAAGGGCGGACTACCCGGTGTCGACAACGGCCGCATCCAGTTCGACAACGTCCGGGTACCGCGGGAGAACCTGCTCAACAAATACGCCGACGTCGCCGCGGACGGAACCTACAGCTCCCCGATCGAAAACCCCAACCGGCGTTTCTTCACGATGCTGGGCACCCTGATCCGCGGCCGGGTCACCGTCGGCGGAAGCGCCGGCGCCGCGGCCCGGGTCGCGCTGGACATCGCCACCCGGTATGCGTTGCAGCGCAGGCAGTTCTCCGCCCCCGACGACGAGCAGGAAGTGCTGCTGATGGACTACCTGGTCCACCAGCGGCGCCTGTTCCCGTTGATCGCGCGCTCCTACGCGCTGCAGTTCGCACAGAACGAATTGGTGGCCAAATGTCACGAGCTGCAGACCGCCGACGATCCCGACCCCGAGGAGCAGCGCGAACTCGAATCGCGAGCGGCCGGCCTCAAGGCCGCCAACACCTGGCACGCCACCCGCGCGATCCAGGAGGCCCGCGAAGCCTGCGGTGGCGCAGGCTATCTCGCCGAGAACCGGTTGATCGCGCTCAAGGCCGACACCGATGTCTTCACCACCTTCGAAGGCGACAACCATGTGCTCACCCAACTGGTGGCCAAGGAGCTGCTGACCGCCTACGCCGACGACATCAAGGGTATGAGCCCCGTCGAATGGGTGCGCTTCGCAGCCAATTTCGCCGGTGAGCGGGTGGTGAAGCGGACCGCTGCGCAGACGATCATGCAGACCATCCTGGACACCCGCCAGGACAACGAGGAAGAGGGCAGCCTCTTCAATCGCGGCACCCAGGTCAAGATGTTCGAGGACCGCGAGGAGTACATGCTGTCCTCGGTGGCGCGCCGGCTCCAGGGCAAGTCCAAGGAGATGAGTGCGTTCGACGCGTTCAACTCGGTGCAGGACCACGTGCTGCACACCGCCCAGGCGCACATCGACCGGATCATCCTGGAGGCGTTCGTGGCGGGCATCGACGCCTGCGAGGACGACGAGGCCCGCGACATCCTGGGGATGGTGTGCGACCTGTACGCGCTCTCGGTGATCGAAGAAGATAAGGCCTGGTTCGTCGAGCATCGGTTCCTGTCCACCGAGCGGGCCAAGGCCGTCACGCGCGGGATCAACGACCGCTGCCGACGGCTGCGCCCCTACGCCGAACTGCTCGTCGACGGCTTCGGCATCCCCGAGCAGCTCCGCTATGCAGAGATGCTGCACCCGGAGAACATCCCCGACGCCGACGAGCACGTGGAGCAGGACGCCACCAGCGCGGGCAGGATCTGAACCGGTCCGCTCATGCTGCCGGTACCGGATCCAGCACGGTCAGTCTGCCGTCTTCGAGGGTGACCCGGGCCGTCCCGATTCCCGTCGGACAGCACGGCTCGTCCTGGCCCTGCCGCCACTGGTACTGCACGACGGCGTCGTGTTCACCCTGCGGGGTGACCGTGATGTAGGGCCGCGGGTCCATGGTGGGCGATCCGACCGGCTCCGTGCCGTCGAAGAACAACACCTGCTGCGGACTGTCGTCCTGGTCGCCCGCAGTGACGACCGCCCACTGTAGGCGGCAGTCGGCGGCCGCTCCGCGGGCGGTTTCGCGCCACGGCCCCGGCGGCAGCAGTGTCAGCTCGGACTCGATGGCCTGCGGAGACGGACCCGGTCCGCAGTCGGTCGCGGTGCGGGTCGGCTCCGGCGCCGGCGGGCTCCAACCACACCCGGCGGCGACAACGGCCAGTACTGCCGCCAGCGCCACGTGACTGCCCTGAGGGCGGCTACCTCGCATGGGCCCAGAATAGGCGGAGGTGGCCTGCTGCCGTCAAAGCGCTTCCCGTCCAGGCGTTTAAGCCCGCCAGGCGATCAGCCGCAGCCGCCGCCCCACGCGACGGCGCCGCACGGCAGTTCCGCGTGCACCTGCGGACTGAACGACGCGGTGGCCAGCGTGGTCGGATCGGGCGTCGGCTCCACGGTCGCCCCTACCCCGCCATCGTGATAGGACCCACCCTTGGGGAACGTGCCCGCCTGCGCGACGTCCATCCCGACACCACCCAGCAATGCGGTCGCGCCGATGACCGCGGCGATGACCCTGATATTGATCGACATGCCCAGATCTCCTTCTGACGAGTCCACCCGCCATCTGGCGGCAACCTGGCCGACGCGAAACCTGTTGTGTCTCAGCGTGTGCCACGTGTGCGTTACGCAACAAGCGTAACCGCGGGGGGCGCCGCGAGCGTTCCGCGACAGCATCTTCCCAGCGAAGGGACGGGCTTCTCACATTCTGCCGAGTACGCATCGCGCCGGGCAGACAGATCGCACGACCGAACCGGAATTCGGCGTGCGACTCGGTGGCTCCCCCGGCTGGACTCGAACCAGCAACCCTTCGGTTAACAGCCGAATGCTCTGCCAATTGAGCTACAGGGGATTGCCCTCCCGCAGTCTGCGCCGCGGGCCAGAGAGCACTCTAGCCTACGTCGGCGCGAGGGTGCCAATGTGTTCCCGGCTCGGCGCGCAGGGCTCGGTGTGAGGCAGGATGGACCCTGAGACGTCAACTCTCCACGAGACCTCTGGGAGGAGCCCTGTGATCGGGTATGTCGCTGCGGTGGCTGTCGGCTACGTGCTGGGAACCAAGGCCGGCAGGCGGCGCTACGAACAGATCGCGGGCACGTATCGCGCCGTCACGGCCAGTCCGGCCGCCAAGGCCGTGATCGAGGCCGGGCGACGCAAGATCGCCGAGCGGGTGTCCCCGGACCCGGCGATGGTGAAGCTGACACGCATCGACTCCGGCACCGAGGTACTCGAGCCGGAGCAGATGATGCGGAAGAACCCCTAGCTTCCGCCGATACCCTGGCTGATCGTGGTGCCGGGCAGCAGCGGGCCGGTGTAGAAGCCGAACCCGTTGTCACCGAAGCCGAACTGCGGGGTACCGATGGTGGCGCCGGTGCCGTTGGAGTACGACAGGCAGTTGCCGTCCTCCTTGTTGCCGAACCACGCCAGGCAGGCCGGACCGGCGTTGACCTCGGTGGCCTGCACACCGGTCACCGACGTGTAGAGCGGCACGGCGACAGCAGCGGCCGCGATAGCCCCGGCGATCAGCCGAATCTTGTTGGTCGCGATCTTGTCCACCAGCATCCCAGCTCGCCTTCTCCCCGACGGTTCAACAGCGACAACCATAACCCGCCTATCGGCTTTATGCAGTCAGGTCGTTACCGCTGGCCTGTTCCAGCAGGCTGCGGCGGTAGGCCTCCATGGCCACCAGGTCACCGAATAGCGCGTGGTATTCGTCACCCTGCTCCACCGGCGACATTCGCTGCAGCTTGGACTTGACCTCGGCGATCTGCCGCCCGATCCACACTTCCTGGAGCCGGGCCAGCACCCCGCCGATGTAGCGGGGCAGCCGTTCATCGTCGGCGTTGATGGCCTCGGCACCCAGTTCGTTGACCAGGCTGGCCGCGTCAGGCGTGGTCAGCTGCTCGCGCACCATCTCGATCCACCCGGCGCCCGTCACGCCGGTCGCGGTACCGCCGGCGGACGCGATCGCGGCCCGCACGGCCGTGTACCCGGGATGGGTGAAGCTCTCCGCGGCCAACGAGTCGAACACCGGTCCGGCCAGCGCCGGGTACTGCAGAGCCGATTTGAGGGCCTCCCGCTGCGGCCACAGGGTGGGGTCGGCAGGGTCGGGTCTGGCCATCACCGGGGCGGCTGCCCTGGCGGGTGCCGGTGACGTCGCGACCGATGCTGCGCGGCGACGAGCCCGGTCGGGCATCCCCCGCTTGGTCGCCTCCTCGCGGACCCGGGTGAGCACCTGGCCCTCGTCGTTCCAGCCCGTCCACCCCGCCAGCCGGCGCGCGTATTCGTCCCGGAGCGCGTAGTCCCGGATCCGGGCCACCAGCGGGACGCACTGTCGCAGCGCGTCGACCTTGGCCTGCGGATCGTTGTCGAGCACGTCGCCGGCCGGGATCAGGCTGCGCACCGCGAACTCGAACATCGGGATGCGGCGGGCCACCAGATCGCGAAGGGCCCCGTCGCCGGATCTGAGCCGCAGATCGCACGGGTCCATTCCGTCGGCGGCCACCGCGACGAAGGACTTGCCGGCCACCTGCTGGTCACCGTCGAACGCCTTCAACGCGGCGGCCTGACCCGCGGCGTCGCCGTCGAACACGAAGATCAACTCTCCGCGATACCAGTTGTCGTCCATCATCAGCCGGCGCAGCATCGCCAGGTGGCTGTCGCCGAACGCGGTGCCGCACGACGCGACCGCGGTGGTCTCACCGGCCAGGTGCATGGCCATCACATCGGTGTAGCCCTCGACGACCACGGCCCGGTGCGATTTCGCGATGTCACGCTTGGCCAGATCGAGCCCGAACAGCACCGAGGACTTCTTGTAGAGCACCGTCTCGGGGGTGTTGACGTACTTGGCTTCCATCTGGTCGTCGTCGAAGATCCGCCGTGCACCGAACCCGATCACCTCTCCCCCGCTGGCCCGGATCGGCCACAGCAGACGGCGGTGGAAGCGATCCATCGGTCCGCGGCGGCCCTCCCGTGACAGACCGGCAGCTTCGAGTTCCTTGAATTCGAAACCCTTGCGCAGCAAGTGTTTTGTCAGAGTCTCCCATCCCGAGGGGGCGAAACCGCAGCCGAATCGGGCCGCGGCCTCGGCATCGAAATTGCGTTCCATCAGGTACTGACGCGCCGGGGCGGCTTCATCGCTGTTCAGCTGTTCGGCGTAGAACTCCTGCGCGGCGGCGTTGGCGGCCAGCAGCCTGCTGCGGCTGCCCCGGTCGCGCTGGACGTTGGTGGTGGAGCCGCCGGTGTAGGTCACGGTGTAGCCGACCCGGTCGGCGAGCAGTTCGACCGCCTCCACGAAACTGACGTGCTCGATCTTCTGCAGGAACGCGTAGACGTCGCCGCCTTCGCCGCAGCCGAAGCAGTGGAAGTGTCCGTGATTGGGCCGTACATGGAACGACGGCGACTTCTCGTCGTGGAACGGGCACAGACCCTTCAGCGAGTCCGCACCCGCGCGGCGGAGCTGGACGTAATCGCCGACGACGTCTTCGATGCTGACCCGCTCGCGGATCGCGGCGATGTCCCGGTCGGGGATCCTGCCCCGTCCTCGAGTCGCTTCCGCCGCCACCCGGTCAGTCTAGAGGCCGGGGTGAGCGTGCTTCATGCACTCGTTCCAGGCGACTCTCGGTGTAGGAGGCGATCTGGTCGATGACCGCACGAAGGCGCGCTCCGTCGTCACCGGCCGCGGCGAACTCCGCCGCGAACTGGGGGTCCAGGCTGCCCGGCGCCTGCCCCCACAACGCCAGCGCCACCTCATGGACCCGGTTTCGCTGGTCGGCCTGGACCTGCAGGTGCCGGTGGTCGGACATGATGAACTGCAGCGCAAGGGTCTTGAGCAGCGCGACCTCGGCACGCACCAGGCTGGGCACCGCCAGCTCGGTGTCGAACCGGCGCAACGGGCCGGCCCCCGCGACCGCCCGGGTCGCCGACACCGCGGCGTTGGCGAACCGCCCGACCAGCTCGCTGGTCAAGGTCTTCAACGCCACCGACGCCGACAGGGTGCCGTCGAACTTGCCGACCGCCGCCACCACCGGCACCTGGGACAACCGCTCGGCGGCCTCCACCAGGTCGTCAGGGGCCAGGGACGGGAACGACTGCGCGCCCACGTGGGCGAGGGTGGCCGCAGCATCCGTGTCGGCCAGCACGCGCAGGTCGATACGGCCGGAGATCACACCGTCCTCGACATCGTGCACCGAGTAGGCCACGTCGTCGGCCCAGTCCATCACCTGGGCTTCCAGACAGGGCCGCTCGGCGGGCGCGCCGTCGCGCACCCACTGGGCCGCCGCCGCGTCGTCGTCGTAGAACCCGAACTTGCGGCGACCTTCCTGCCGCCGCCACGGATACTTCGCCACCGCATCCAGAGACGCCCGGGTCAGGTTCAGGCCGGCGCTGTGACCGTGCTCGTCGAGCACCTTGGGCTCAAGTCGGGTCAGGATGCGGAAGTTCTGCGCGTTGCCCTCGAAACCGCCGAACCCTTTGATGATCTCGTCGAGGGCGCGTTCGCCGTTGTGACCGTAGGGCGGATGGCCGATGTCGTGGGCCAGGCCCGCCAGATCGACCAGATCCGGGTCGCACCCGAGGCCGATCGCCATCCCGCGGCCGATCTGGGCGACTTCCAGTGAATGCGTCAGTCGGGTGCGCGGCGTCTCCCCGTCGCGGGGCCCGACCACCTGGGTCTTGTCGGCCAGGCGGCGCAGCGCGGCGCAGTGCAGCACGCGGGCCCGGTCGCGCGCGAAATCGGAGCGGTGCTCGCTGTCGGTCCCGGGCAGGCCCGCGCTCTTGGCCGGTTCGGCGACCAACCGCCGCCGGTCGAACGCGTCGTAGCTGTCCTGCACTCGTGGGCTCACCGACGCACAGTCTGCCAGGGCCGATGACCTGGTGTTCACAGCCTCTCGGGCGCGCCGCACTAGATTGGCGGTCATGCGCGTCGCCCGCCTGCTACCCATGCTGCTCGCCGTCGTGACCCTCGGACTCGTCTGCGCGCCGGGCGTGGCCGCCGAGCCGCCGTTGCGGTTGCCGACCTACCTGACCGACAACGCCGACGCGCTGGACGCGGCCGGCACGGCCGAGGTGCGCGACGCGATCGACCGGCTCTACGACGAGCAACGCATCCGGCTCTGGGTGGTGTTCGTCGAGGACTTCTCCGGCCAGGACGCCCAGACCTGGGCACAGACCACCTACCGGCGCAGCGACCTGGGCAGCCAGGACGCGATCCTCGCGGTGGCGACCGTCGACCGCGCCTACGCGCTGCTGGCACCCACCGAGGCGGTGCGCGGAGTCGACGTGGACCGGGTCCGGCGCGACGACGTGGAGCCATTGCTGCGCACCGGAGACTGGGCCGGCGCCGCGGTCGCAGCCGCGCAGGGACTGTCCGGCAGCAGTGGCGGCGGCGTGAGCTGGATCGGTCTGCTCATCGCTCTCGGCGTGATCGGGTTGGCCCTGGCGGTGCTCGTCGTCTGGCAGCGGCGCCGCAGGCGCAAACGCCGGGAGGCCGAGTTCGCGGCCGCACAGCGGGTCGACCCGGCCGATGCGAACGCCCTCGCCGCGGTGCCGCTGGAAGCTCTCGACGACCTGTCCCGCAAGATCGTCGTCGACGTGGACAACGAGTTGCGCACCAGCGAAAGCGAACTGGCGCTGGCAGTCGAGGAGTTCGGGGAGCAGGACACCGCGCCGTTCACCCGGGCGGTCGCCAACGCCAAAACCACCATGGCGCAGGCTCTCAACGTCCGGCACATCCTCGATGACGCGGTGCCCGAGACCCCGGCGCAGCGTCGCGACCTGCTCACCCGGGTGATCGTCGCGGCCGCCAAGGCCGACCAGGAGCTCGAAGCGCAGCGCGAGGCGTTCGCCCGGCTGCGTGATCTGGTGATCAACGCGCCGGGTCGGCTGGACAGCCTCACCCAGCAGATGGTCGATCTGACCGCGCGGCTCACACCGGCCGAGCAGACGCTGCAACAGCTGAAGTCCCAATTCGCCGAGACCGCACTGGTTTCGGTGGCCGACAACATCGACGAAGCCAGGCAGCGGCTGAGCTTCGCCGATCAGAGCATCACCACGGCCCGCAGCCTGGTGGCCCGGCCCGCCGAACGTCAGGGCGGACTCGTCGACGCCATCCACGCCGCCGAGGCCGCCCTCGGCCAGGCCCGCATCCTGCTCGACGCCGTCGACAGCGCCTCCACCGACATCAACCGCGCGATGAGCGGCCTTCCCGCCGTCATCGCCGACATCCAGAACGGCATCAACTCCGCCGGCGCCCAGCTCGCGCAGGGCAAGGTCGCGGTGGCCACCGCACTCAGCGACGCCAGAGACGCGGCAGTGCAAGCGGTCGCGCACGCGCAGAGCGCGGGCAACACCGATCCGCTCGGCGCGTTCACCCGCCTGACCCAGGCCGACGCCGAATTGGACCGGCTGCTCGCCGAGGTCGCCGAAGAGCGCGAAACCCATGAACGGCTCAGCCGCACCTTCGACCAGGCCCTGTTCAACGCGCAGTCCCGGGTGCGGGCGGTGTCGGACTACATCGACACCCGCCGCGGCGCCATCGGGCCCGAGGCGCGAACCCGGCTGGCCGAGGCGGTCCGTCAGCTGCAAGCGGCGCGGGACAAGCGCGAGACGAATCTGAACGAGGCCATCGCCCACGCCAACGGGGCCGCGATGCTGGCCGCCCAGGCCCAGTCGCTGGCCAACTCCGATGTCACCGCTGCCCAGCGGCACTTCGGCGGGCCCTACGGTGGCGCCGGTGGTGGTGGCGGCGGGCAGATGGGTGCGGTCATCGGCGGGATCCTGATCGGCAATGTGCTCTCCGGCGTCCTACGCGGCGGGTTCGGCGGAGGCGGCTTCGGCGGCGGCTTCGGCGGTGGCGGTGGCGGCGGCTTCGGTGGCGGCGGCTTCAGCGGCGGCGGCGGCCGCTTCTGACCCGCACCCCAGCACCCCAGCACCCCAGCACTGACCCGCACCCCATCGCGAGCGTGCGTGTCTGAGGCCGACACGCCGCTGATCTCCTTGAGTTCTCGCACGCCCGGCAGCGTCGGCGACACGCCAGGCTCGTCACGTCGCCACTGCCGGCGCGCTCCCCAACCCGAGGTTCATCCCCAGACCCGTCCATCGGTACGACTGCGGCCCGTCAAACCGTTCCACGATCGTCGGCATGTCCGATCTCGATGCGGTGTTCCGGTCTCAAGGCGGCGTGGCCACCTCGGGTCAGTTGCTGACCTTCTACAGCCGCAGTCGTCTCGACATCGAAATTCGGGACGGCCGGCTGATCAAGGTGTGGCCGGGCGTGTACAGCCGGGACGCTCCCGACGTGTCGGTCAGGTTGCGTGGACTTGATCTGCGGGCAGGCGAACCGGTCGCCATTTGCCTGGGGACCGCCGCGGCCGCCTACGGGTTCGACACCGAAGACACCAGGGACATCCACGCGCTCAACCCCGCGCGACATCAACTCCGTAACTCCGACGGCCTGATCGTCCATCGGCGCTACGGCGCACCGTTGAGCAGAGCCGACGGTAGACCCGCGACCCACGCCGCATGGACCGCGGTCGAGGTGGCACGCTCGCTGCGCCGTCCTCGCGCGCTGGCGACGCTCGACGCCGCACTGCGCAGCAGGACCTGCGATCGACGTCAGCTGTTCGCCGCAGCCACCGCACAAGCCGGCCGCCGAGGGATCGTCGCCGTACGCGAACTCATACCACTGGCCGATGCACTGGCCGAGTCACCGATGGAAAGCGAAGCGCGGCTCGCGATGCTCGACGGCGGACTGCCCGCGCCGGTGCTGCAGCACGAAATCGTCGACATCGACCTGCGTACGTGGCGCGTCGACTTCGCCTGGCTCGACGTCAAGGTCGCCGTGGAGTACGACGGGTTCGACTGGCACAGCGACCGCGAGCAATTCATCAAAGACCGTCAGAAACGCGCGGCACTGTACGAGGTCGGCTGGCGCATGCTGTCCGTGGTTTCCGACGACGTCCGCCGGCGGCCGCTGGAGATGGTGCGCCGCATCGAAGGCGAACTCACCCAGAGGCACGCCGCGTGAGCGTGCGTGAAGTTTGCACACCACCCGGATACAGACCGCGCGAGGGTGCGCAAAGTTCGCTTTTCTCACGGCGTTTCGCCCGCAGACACGCACGCTCGCGCCAAAACCTAGCAGCCCTTGAGGCGCACCGCCAGGTAGTCGGAGACCTCGCTGAGCGCCACCCGCTCCTGGGTCATCGCATCGCGTTCCCGGATCGTCACCGCCTGATCTTCGAGGGAGTCGAAGTCGACGGTGATGCAGTACGGGGTGCCGATCTCATCCTGCCGGCGGTAGCGCCGACCGATCGCGCCGGCGTCGTCGAATTCGACGTTCCACGACTGGCGCAGTTCGGCGGCCAAATCCCGGGCTTTCGGGGACAGGTCGGCGTGCCTCGACAGCGGCAACACCGCGGCCTTGACCGGAGCCAGCCGCGGATCCAGCCGCAACACCGTGCGCTTGTCCACGCCACCCTTTGCGTTGGGCGCCTCGTCTTCGTGGTAGGCGTCGACCAGAAACGCCATCAGCGAGCGTGTCAGACCGGCTGCCGGCTCGATGACGTAGGGCACGTAACGGGTGTCGCCGGCCTGATCGTAGAAAGACAGATCGACGCCGGAGTGCTTTGCGTGCGTGGACAAGTCGAAGTTGGTCCGGTTCGCGACACCCTCCAGCTCACCCCACGGGTTGCCGGCGAAGCCGAACTTGTACTCGATGTCGACGGTCCGGTCGGAGTAGTGGGACAGCTTCTCCTTGGGATGCTCGTAGAGCCGCAGATTGTCCCGGTCGATGCCCAGGTCGACGTACCACTGCAGCCGGGTGTCGATCCAGTACTGGTGCCACTCGCGGGCGGTATCGGGTTCGACGAAGAACTCCATCTCCATCTGCTCGAACTCGCGGGTGCGGAAGATGAAGTTGCCCGGGGTGATCTCGTTGCGGAAGCTCTTGCCGATCTGGCCGATGCCGAACGGCGGCTTCTTGCGGGCGGTGGTCACCACGTTGGCGAAGTTGACGAAGATGCCCTGCGCGGTCTCGGGTCGCAGATAGTGCAAGCCCTCCTCGGTCTCGATGGGACCCAGGTAGGTCTTGAGCATCATGTTGAAGTCGCGAGGTTCGGTCCACTGCCCGGGATCGCCGGTCTCCGGGTCTCGGATGTCGGCGAGTCCGTTCTCCGGGGGGTGGCCGTGTTTGGCCTCGTACGCCTCGATCAAATGGTCCGCCCGATAGCGCTTGTGGGTGATCAGAGACTCCACCAGCGGATCGTTGAACACTTCGACGTGGCCGGAGGCGACCCAAACCTCGCGCGGCAAGATGATCGCGCTGTCCAAGCCCACCACGTCATCGCGGCCGGTGACGACCGATCGCCACCACTGCCGCTTGATGTTCTCCTTGAGCTCCACCCCGAGCGGGCCGTAGTCCCAGGCGGATCTGGTGCCGCCGTAGATCTCGCCGGACTGGAAGACCAGCCCGCGCCGCTTGGCCAGGTTTGCAATCGTATCGATGACGGACGCCACGGGGTGACAGCGTAGCGAGACATCGGAGGCGGTCACGCGACGTCCCTGTTGACATGCACGGTCTTGCATGTATTGTGGATGCTAATGAAAACGATTTCCAGTACGACTGACACGTCGGACGTTCACAACCACGCCGGTGCCCCACCGGCCGAACTGCCACCGCGGGCAGTGCTCGACAACGCCGGCGACCTGCTGCGAGCGCTGGCGGCTCCGGTGCGGATCGCCATCGTGCTGCAATTACGGGAGGAAGCGCGCTGCGTGCACGAACTGGTGGACGCCCTCGATGTGCCGCAGCCCCTGGTCAGCCAGCACCTTCGCATCCTGAAATCGGCCGGGGTGGTCGAGGGATCGCGATCCGGACGAGAAGTGTTGTACCGCTTGGTCGACGACCATCTTGCCGAGATCGTCGTCGCCGCCGTCACCCATGCCGCCGAGGAGGACAAATGACCGGGGCCGTGCGCTCGACACGACAACGCGCCGCGATCTCCGCGCTGCTGGAGAACATCGAGGACTTCCGGTCCGCCCAGGAACTACACGACGAGCTGCGCCGCCGGGGCGAGGGCATCGGACTGACCACGGTGTATCGCACCCTGCAGCAGATGGCCGCGACCGGCCTGGTCGACACCTTGCGGACCGACACCGGCGAATCCGTCTATCGGCGCTGTTCGGAGCACCACCACCACCATCTGGTGTGCCGCGACTGCGGATCCACCGTCGAGATCCAGGGCCGCGATGTGGAGAACTGGGCCGCACAGGTGGCCCGCGAGCACGGATTCTCCGACGTCAGCCACACCATTGAGATCTTCGGGGTGTGCAGCGGCTGCGGCGCGGGTTAGCGGCGCCGTCCGCTGCGCCAGCCCACGACCGCGACGACGACACCGACGATCGCAATGATCGGCCCGAGCACAGACCAGGTCGTGGTACCGGTCATCGGGCTACCGGCCACCGCTCCGAACCCCTGCAGGGCGAACAACAGACCGGCGAGCGCAACCAGCACGCCGACAGCGACGATGACCATGCGCATGTCCCGACCCTAGCCGCCGGAATCGGTCAGGGCGCGCCGTACGTCACCACCGGTGGCCAGCACCATCAGGACCAGCGTGCGCAGTGCATCATCGGTCAGACCCGCGGCCGGGAAGTTGTAGCGCAGCAACACGTCGCCGGTCTTCGTCGGCTTGGCCGAGGACTTCTGGTCGGCGCCGATCTTCTCGACCAGAGAGACGGTGCCGAGCAGCGTGTCCTGCGCGTGCTTGGCCACCCGGGCACGGATCGCGCTGTTCAACGGCAGATCCCACGCCAGCACCTGTGTCAGTGACACCAGGTCCAGCCCCTCGGCGATGGTGACGACGCGCAGCGAGGCAAACGTCTCGTCGTGCTGCACGGTCAACGCGCCGTCGTCCTCGCGGAGCACCGGAAGAACCTCGGCCAGTACGACCGAGAGACGTTCAGCCAGGTCCGTCATTCGGCTCTGCCGCTCCTGCCGTCATTCGGCTCTGCCGCTCCTGCCGTCATTCGGCTCTGCCGAAGCGGCGGTTGCGATTCACATACTCCTCGCACGCGGCCCACAGATCGCGGCGGTCGTAGTCCGGCCACAGCTTCTCCTGAAACACATACTCCGCGTACGCCGCCTGCCAGAGCAGAAAATTGCTCGCCCGCTGTTCCCCGGAGGTTCGGATGAACAGGTCGACGTCCGGGATGTCGGCGCGGTGCAGATGGCGGGCGAATGCGGCCTCGGTGATTCGAGCGGGGTTGATCTTGCCGTCCACCGCCTGCTGCGCCAGCTCGCGTGCCGCCTCGACGATCTCGGTGCGGCCGCCGTAGTTGACGCAGTAATTGATCGTGATGACGTCGTTGTCGACGGTCATCTGCTCGGCGATGTCGAACTCCTTGATCACACTGCGCCACATCCGGGGCCGGGAACCCACCCACCGCATGCGCACACCCATGTCGTTGAGATTCTCCCGGCGCCGACGCACCACCTCACGGTTGAAGCCCATGAGGAACCGGACCTCCTCGGTGCTGCGCTTCCAGTTCTCGGTGGAGAACGCGTACACCGTCAGGTGTTTGATCCCCAGCTCGATGGCCCCGCAGGTGATGTCGATGAGCACCGCCTCGCCCATCTTGTGACCCTCGGTACGCCCGAGGCCGCGCTGGGTCGCCCACCGGCCGTTACCGTCCATCACGACCGCGACGTGGTTGGGCACCTGACCGGCCGGGATCTGCGGCGCAGCCTCTTTGGAGGTGTGCTGCGGCGGTCGGGCGAATTTGCCGTTGGTCCGTGCGGGCAACTCAGGGAACACGACCGGCCAGGTCGACTTGTCCGGAAAGGTCGGATAGTCGTCAGGCGCCGGGGGCAGCTGTGGGTAGCTGGCCCGGCCCTTCCGCCGCCCAGTCCGTTCCAATGCCATGCGCAACATCCTGCCTGATGCTCCTGTCGATTCCTTGCCCACCCGTCCCGGGCGTCGCATCGGCCGGCCGCTCGACAAGTGGCAGTGTCCGCAACTTTCGCTCCAGGTGCCACTGCAGATGTGCGGCCACCAACCCACTGGCCTGGCTGCGGTGCGCCGACGTGGAGATCTGGGCGTGTTCCCAGTCGCCGTCGTACAGCGCGGCCATCAGATCCAGTACCCCTTGCGGCGGGGTGACCGATCCCGACGGCCGGCAGTGCACGCACACGCTTCCACCCGCCGCGACGTGGAACGCCCGATGCGGGCCCGGAGCGGCGCACCGGGCGCATTCGATCAGCGCCGGCGCCCATCCCGCGACCCCCATCGCGCGCAGCAGGTAGGCGTCCAGGACGAGCTCGCGGGGGCGGGAGGCGTCAGCCACCGCCCGCAACGCGGCCACGGTGAGCTTGTGCAGCGCCGGGACGGGAGCCCGCTCCTCGCCGGCGATCCGCTCCGCGGTCTCCAACATCGCGCAGGCAGACGTGTACCGGCCGTAGTCGCTGACGATGTCGGAAGCGAACGCGTCGATAGCCTGGACCTGGGTGACGATGTCCAGATTGCGGCCCGGATGCAACTGAACGTCGATGTGCGCGAACGGTTCCAGCCGCGCCCCGAACTTGCTGCGGGTACGTCGCACCCCCTTGGCGACCGCCCGCACCAGACCGTGATCGCGGGTGAGCAGACTCACGATCCGGTCGGCCTCACCGAGCTTGTGCTGCCGCAGCACCACCGCTCGGTCCCGGTACAGACGCATCGGCCCAGTGTCCCACTGCCGGGGGACGATTTCGGTGTCCGCATCGCCGATACTCTCGTAAGTGATGGTCGACACCTCCACCTCCCGCAGCATGTCCCGACGCCGGTTTCCCACGTTGGGCAATCAGTTGTTCCAACTCGCCAGCGGCACCGCCACCTCGGTTGACCTGGTCCGGCGGTCGCTGGAGAACATCGAGGCGAGCCAGCCCACCCTGAACGCCTTCCGCGTGGTGCTCACCGACCAGGCGCTTGCCGCCGCCGCCGAGGCGGACCGCAAACGCGCGGCGGGCGCCGATATTTCGCGTCACCCGCTGCTGGGCATCCCGATCGCGGTCAAAGACGACGTCGACATCGCCGGTGTGCCGACCCGGTTCGGCGCCGACGGTGAGATGCGCGTCGCCGACGCCGACGCCGAGGTGGTGCGCCGGTTGCGCGCGGCCGGCGCGGTGATCGTCGGCAAGACCAACACCTGCGAGCTCGGCCAGTGGCCGTTCACCAGCGGTCCGGCCTTCGGGCACACCCGCAACCCGTGGTCGCGAGAGCACACACCGGGCGGCTCGTCGGGCGGCAGCGCGGCGGCCGTCGCGGCCGGACTGGTTGCCGCCGCGATCGGCTCCGACGGCGCGGGCAGCGTGCGCATCCCGGCGGCGTGGACGCATCTGGTCGGCATCAAACCGCAGCGCGGTCGGATCTCGACCGCTCCACTGGGTGAGGCGTTCAACGGGATCACCGTCAACGGTGTGCTGGCCCGCACCGTGGCTGATGCGGCGCTGCTGCTCGACGCGGCGTCCGGCAACGCCCCTGGGGACCTGCACACCCCGGCGCCGGTGCGGGTCTCCGATTACGTCTCGCGTGCACCGGGGCCGCTGCGCATCGCCAAGTCCACGAAGCTGCCGTTCACCGGGTTCCGCGCCACCCTGCACCCCGAGATCCATGCCGCGCTGGACGCCGTCGCCGATCAGCTGGCCCAGCTCGGTCACACCATCGTGACCGCCGACCCTGACTACAACGTGGGCATGTCGTGGAACTTCCTGGCCCGCTCCACCGCGGGCATCCCCGAATGGATGGACCGGCTGGGCCACGGCGTCCGATGGGACAGACGCACCCGTTCCAATGCCAGGATGGGCTGGCTGCTGTCGCAGAACGTACTTCGCAAGGCGCGTGCCCGCGAAGCCGCAACTCAGCAGCGAATCGGCTGGATCTTCAACCTGGCCGATGTCGTACTGGCCCCCACCACCGCGCTGCCCCCACTGCAGGTGCACGCGTTCGACCAGCTCGGCGGCCTGGCCACCGATCGGATGATGATCAAGGCCTGCCCGGTGACCTGGCCGTGGAACCTGTTGGGCTGGCCCTCGATCAACGTGCCGGCCGGGTTCACCTCCGACGGGCTGCCGATCGGAGTCCAGCTGATGGGTCCGGCCGACAGCGAACCGCTGCTGGTCTCGCTGGCGGCCGCGCTCGAGGCGATCAACGGGTGGGCGGTGCACCAGCCCGACGATTGGTGGACGCCGCCGACCGCGGCCGACGCCCCCAATCTGGCCGCTCCGGACTCGGTGACCGGTCAGGTCGCGTAATCTGCGGGCTGTGATCGTCAGCAACAGCATGCGTGTCGTGCCCGCCGTGGGCCTCGTGGCCGCGGCCGTCGTGGGTATGCCCGCGGCCCAGGCCGACAATCGACGCCTCAACGAGAGCGTCGTGGTCAACGTGTACACGATCCAGCAGAACAACGACTGCGACACCGATATCAAGATCAACCCCCAGTTGCAGCTGGCGGCCCAGTGGCACACCAACGACGTCCTGCACAACCGGGCGCTGGGCGGCGACATCGGCTCGGACGGGTCCACTCCGCAGGACCGCGCCAACAAGGCAGGTTTCGTCGGCACCGTCGCCGAAACGGTCGCGATCAACCCCGCGCTGGCCATCAGCGGCATCGAGATCCTCAACCAGTGGTACTACCGGCCGGACTACATGGCGATCATGTCCAACTGCGCGAACACCCAAATCGGGGTGTGGTCGGAGAACAGTCTGGACCGCAGCGTGGTGGTGGCGGTCTACGGTCAGCCGGGCTGACCGCTGCGAGGACGCTCGGCGTGCCGAGGACGCGCGGCGCGACGGGCACCATCGAAACCCCGGCGTAGCGCCGGCGACGCTTCTAGGCTTCTGGGGTGCGGTTGACGTGGCCGCTGACCGGTCGCTCCGAGGAGTTGCGGCGCATCGAGGCCGCATTGACGACCCCTGACGTCTCCGGTGTCCTCGTCACCGGCGAAATGGGTGTGGGAAAGAGCCGCATCGCGCGCGAGGCGATGTCGGCCGCGCAGTCGCGCGGGTGCGAAATCCGCCACGCGGTGGGCACGTCGTCAGCACGATCGGTCCCGCTGGCCACGTTCGCGGCATGGACCCCACCGGGTGTCACCGAGACGGTCGCGCTGCTGCGTGGGGTCATCACCGCCCTGACGCAGACGCCGACCGGTGCGCCCGTTGTGATCGTCGTCGACGATGCCCACCTGCTCGACGATCTGTCGGCGTTCGTCGTGCACCAGATCGTCCAGCGTGCCGCGGCCAAGGTCATCCTCACCGTGTCGGCCAGGAAAACCGTGTCGGCCAGGAAACCGGCGCCCACCGCGATTCACGAAATCTGCAAGGTCGGCCAATTCGACCGCCTTCACCTCCCTGCCCTGCCTCGCGAGGACACCCTCGCGCTGGTGGCGGCGGCGTTGGGCGGACCGGTGGATCCGCCGTCGGCGCACCGGTTGTGGGAGCTGACCCGTGGGAACGCCCTGTACCTGTGCCACATCGTCGAGCAGGAGATCGCCGACGGGCGAGTCGAATTCCGGCACGGCGCCTGGCGATGGGTTGACGATCCGGCCATGCCACCCGGCCTGGTCGAACTGATCGAATCCCGCATCGGCGACCTCCCGACCGCGGTGGCCCACGTGATCGACACCCTGGCCGTCGGGGAGCCCATCGGTCTGTCGATGCTGAGCCGCATCACCGCACCCGGCGCGGTGGAGGACGCCGACATCGGTGGTCTGCTCGCCCTGACGCGGACCGTCGCCGGTATCGACGTGCGGCTGGCGCACCCGATCTACGGCGAGGTACGACGCCGAACCGCCCCCGAAACCACCCTGCGTCGGCTGCGTGGACTGGTCGCCACCGAGCTGGCCCGGTGCGCCGATCGTGATGAGATGCAGGTGCTGGTGCGTCGCGCGACGCTGAGTGTCGATTCCGACCTGCCCGCCGATGCGGACCTGCTGACCGGCGCCGCGCGTGGCGCCGTGTGGCTGGCCGACCTCGGTCTCGCCGAGAAACTCGCCGAGGCGGCCGCGAGGGCGGGGGCCGGGCCGGAAGCCCTGTTCATCCGAGCCCATGCGCTGTCCTGGCTCGGTCGGGGTGAACAGGCCGACGCGACGCTGGCCACCGTCGACTCCCCCGAGCTGCCTGATGAACAGCGCGCCCGACTTGCCTTCCTGCGGGCCAGCAACGCATTGTGGGCACTCGGGGACCCCCCGCGCGCCAAAGAGCTCGTCGACCGCGCCGGCCACGGGGTCTCGCCCCAGAACCGCGGCTACATCGACGCGTTCCGCACGGTGTACTGGTTTGCGATGGACCTTCCCGAGGCGGCCCTGGCCGCCTCGGCGCAGCTGGTGCCCGACCACCTGCCTGCCGTGGTCGGCGCGGAACTCGGCTGGGTGCTGAGCACCGTCCATGCCGAGGCGGGGCGCACCGCCGCAGCCGTCGACGCCGCGGAATCCGGCTACCGCGCGGCCGACGTTTCGTTCGACGCTCCGCACATGAGGTTCAACATCGCCGACGCACACGTCACCGCGCTGCTGTTCGCCGGACGGGTTCGCGACGCACTCGCCGTCGCACAGCGGGTGCAGCAACAGTCCGCCGAGCTACCGGGGGCCGCACAGCTGCTGGGCGCCGCGGTGGCCGGTCGGGCGGCGCTGGGGGCCGGCGAGCTTCGCGCGGCATCCGAGCTGTTGGACCAGTCCGCAGTCGGCTTCGCCGCGACGCATGCGCTGGGCTGGGGGTTCCGGTATCACTATCCCCACGCGATGGTGCTGGCGATGTGCGGCCGGGTCGACGAAGCTGCAGACATCCTCGCCGCCTTCGCCGACACACGGCGCCCCTTCCGGGCGCTTGACCACGAGCAGAGCCTGGCCCGGGCATGGGTATGCGCCGGCCAGGGCGCCCTGGGCGAGGCGATCGGCATCCTGCTGTCGGCCGCCGAGAGAGCCTCGGCCCTGGGGCGGTTGGCTGCCGAGGTGGCCTGTCTGCAGACCGCGGTCCAGTTCGGCGACCGCACCAGCGCGGCCCGACTGCACGAACTGGCGGCGCTGGTGGAGGGGCCGCGGGCTGCCCTGGCCGCGCGCTTCGCCGATGCGGTACACGACCGTGATCCCGGTGAAATGTCCTCGCTTGCTCAGGAATTCGAGCGCATGGGCGATGTGGTTGCCGCCGTCGATGCCGACGCCCACGCGGCACTGGTGTATCGCGACCGAGGCCTGCGGGGATCGGCATTGGCGTGTCTGGCACGGGCGTCGGCGCTGGCCGAGAAGTCCGGCGCCAGCACCCCGCTGCTGCGACGGGTCAATGCGCCCCTGCCGCTGACCGATCGCGAACGCGAGATCGTGATGCTCATCGGCGAGAAGTTGCACAGCCGCGATATCGCCGCGCGGTTGACGTTGTCGGTACGCACCGTGGAAAGCCACATCTACCGGGCGATGTCGAAGACCGGGACGACAACCCGCGAAGAGCTCGCCGCACTGCTGCGACCCCGAGATGAGCCGGGCACCGCACCTCAGTAGACCGGCGCCGCGCCCGCGCAGGTGCGGTACCTCGGTACTGCGGCGTCGGGCCGCGGTCCGTCCGACGATGGCTTCGGGTGCGGTCGTTCGGAGCGAGGGGTCGAACGGCCCGCACCCGCCCCCGGGCAGGTTCAGGGGTCAGACGGACACCGTCGCTGCAGAGCGTCAGCGCAGGCGATATGTCCGTCGTAGCCGTGCGTCGTCGCCAGGGTGCGGTACCGGCGCACCAGGTCGCGGTGGGTGAGGTCGTCTCCGTGTGTGCCCGCCATGAGAGCCCGCAACCGCAGCACGGTGAGCTCGAGGACGACCGAATCGGCGCCGGTCGCCATCATCGCCAGCCGGTCGATCTCGACCTGGGCGGCGGCCGGGTCAGCGGTGTCGTTCCGCTCGAGCAACGTCTGAACGAGGATGTCGCTCGCGCAGACCGCCCACCCGAATCGCCGTGCCCGGTGGAGCTCGTCGACGGCCCTGCGCATCACCGTGATGGCGGGGTCACGGTCACCTGAGCGGGCCACCTCGCGCGCGATAAAGACCTCCGTCAACGGCACCAGCGAGGGGGCGCGCATCGGCAGGAACTCGTCGCGGGCCCGCACCATCAGCTCCAGGCCGCGCTGCCGCTCGGCTTCGGATTCGCGGTGCAGTAACGTCACCCCCAGCGTGAATTGGGTCCCCATCACGGCGAAGTCATTGCTGCAGATCTCGGCGATCCGGGCTGCTTCCTCAACCGTGCGCACCACCGACTCGTCCGCGAGCGACACCCCGTAGATCAGGGACAGCTGGGCCCAGGCGATGACGAGAGCGCGGGTGGTGGGGTCGCTGCGGAGGGCTATCGCCGCGGCTTCGTCGAGGTCGTCGCGCCATCCGGTATGTCCGAGCCACCACCGCGCGATGCCCCGGAAGGTCAGCGCGACCGCCAGCGGCGATCCGACGCCGAAGTCACCTCCCATGGCCGGGTCGCCCCCGGTCAGCTCGACGACACGCTGTGACCAGGCCAGGATCTGGCCGAAATCTCCGGAGTTGAACCAGTTCGCGAACGCCACGAACGACAAACCCGCGGTCAGGGTGGGATCACCGATGGACTCCAGCAACGCCATCTGTTCAGAGGCCAGCCGGGCGCCTTCACCGGGACGGCCGGCATAGAGCAGTTCCGTTGCCAGCCCGGTCATTCCGATCGCCAGGGACACCTTGTCATCGGCCCTCGCGCACAGTCGCCGCAACTCTGTGAACCGACCCCACACCTTCTGCACGGGGCGGGCCTGCCAGTCGGTGACGCAGAGCATGGTGCGGGGGGCGATGCGCATCGCGATCTGGCCGACGTCGTCGCCGGCCAGCCGATCGGCAATGTCCTTGGCCCGCTCCCAGTTACCCCGTGCGGCGGCGATGTCGCGGCTGGTCGACCAGGTCGCGGCCCGCATGTGCCAGCCGAAGGCCTCCCGCAGGTCTCCCGCGGCGTGCAGGTGCTCCGCGATCGCCGCAGCATGCTCGTCCTCGGACGTCGCGGCGCCGGCGATGACGGCGGCAAGCCGACGGTGCACCTCGGCGCGAGTGGTTTTCAGCTGTGATTCGTAGGCCACGGCCCGGATCAGCGGATGACGAAACGCGTACTGCGCAGGCGGGGTGAATCTGATCTGGTCGATGAGATCGACGCCGAGCAGTTCGTCGACGGCAGGTTCGATCCCCAACGCAGTGAGCATGTCGGTACCGAACCGGTCTCCGATCACCGACGCGGCGTTCAGCGTCCGTCTGGCCGACGGGCTCAACCGGTCCATGCGTGCTTCGATCGCTGCCTGCACTGTGGCCGGGACGTGCACCTCGGCTGCATCCGTGTCACACACGTAGTTCCCGCGCGCCCCGGTCAGCACGCCGCGCTGCACCAATTCCCGGACCATCTCCTCGGCGAAGAAGGGGTTCCCCCGCGCACGGTCGGCAACGACTGCCGGCAATTCACCCAGTGACGCATCCGAACCCAGGAGATCTTCCAGCAGATCCGCGATATCGCTGTCAGCCAGCGGGGCAAGCACCAGTTCTCGCGCACCGTGGCCATGCCGCAGCGGTCCGCCGTATTCCGGCCGAGAGGTGATCAGCACTGTGGTCGGGCTGCCCGGGGTGACGGTCAGGAAGTCCGTGATCATGGACTCGCTCACCGCGTCGATCCAGTGCGCATCTTCAAGGATCACCAGCAGCGGCTGCGTGCGCGCCGAGGTCGCGGCATTGACGAGCGCGGTCAACCGGCGGCGACGAGCGTCGGGGTCGATCTGCGGCCGCGGCGCTGTCGGATCGGCGATCCCGAGCAGTTCGTCGAGGAGCAGCAGGTCCTGCTCATCGCTGCGGGGGAACTTATCGCGGATCCGTGCGCGCGCGCTACGGTCATCGAGGTCGGTCACCCCGGTGACGGCACGGAGCAGCTGCACCACCGCGCCGAAAGCGATGTCGCGGGCGTGTGACTCGCAGAAGATCCAGATGACGCCGATGCCGCGGTCGGCCGCCGGCGCGGCCGCCTCCCGCACCACCCTGCTCTTGCCGATACCTGGCGGTCCGACGACGTTACCGATGGCCCCGTGGCCGGTGAGCGAACACTCCACCAAGGTCCCGAGGACCGCCATCTCCCTGTGCCGACCTACCAGACCTGCCTCGGTGCTCGTCATCACGCTGCTGCGCCCCCGGATCGACAACAACCGGCGCGCGCATACCGGCTCGTCAAATCCCCTCACCCGCACCGACTCCGGATCGGACAGCACCACGCGGTCTTCGGTCAGTTGCGCGGTCGACTCCGACACCATCACCGCACCGGGCGGCGCAATCGATTCCAGGCGTTGGGCAAACCCGACAGCCGCCCCGGTCGCGGTGTACCCCAACGATCCCGAGCCGATCTCACCGGCGATCACCCGCCCCGAGTTCAGTCCCACCCGCACCTGCAGCAGCACATTGTCGCTGCGCTCCACGCTCGCCGCCAGCCGCTGCACTTCCGCCTGCAGCGCCAACGCGGCAAGGCAACCCCGAAATGCATGGTCTTCCATGGCGATCGGCGCTCCGAAGAGGCCCATGACCCCGTCACCGGTATGCGCGACCGTCCCCCCGTAGCTCCTGAGCACCGCCGCTGCGGTTTCCACCAGATCGGTCATCACCGCCCGGAACCTCTCCAGGTCCAGCGTCGCCGCCATGTGCATCGAGCGCACCACGTCGGCGAACAACACCGTGACCTGCTTGTAGCCCGAGGCTTCGGGTGCCGCCGACATCGGGGCGCCGCACTCGTCACAGAATTTCGCGGTGTCGCGCAGCCCGTTGCCGCAAGACCCGCATACGGTCACCGCCGCCATCGCCTCACCGATCCCCGCAATCGGGTCGCCCCGACTCAGGGTAGGACGCACCCCCGCCGAGCGGGGCGATTCCGCCTCAGAAACCCAGCCGGCCGAGCTGTTTGGGGTCGCGTTGCCAGTTCTTGGCGATCTTGACGCGCAGGTCCAGATAGACCCTGGTGCCCAACAGCTTCTCGATCTGGGTACGTGCGTTGGTGCCGACCTCGCGCAGCCGCGCGCCGCCCTTGCCGATGACGATGCCCTTCTGGGAATCCCGCTCGACGTAGAGGATCGCGTGCACCGCGATCAGCGGGTCGAGATCGTCGCGGCCCGGCCGTTGCTCCACTTCGTCGATCACCACCGCCAGCGAGTGCGGCAACTCGTCGCGCACACCCTCCAGCGCTGCCTCCCGGATGAGTTCGGCCATCAGCACTTCTTCGGGCTCGTCGGTCAGTTCCCCGTCGGGATAGAACGCGGGCCCGGGCGGCAGCTTCGCGGCCAGCACCTCGATCAGCACGTCGAGCTGGGTCCCCGAGGTCGCCGACACCGGTACGATTTCGGTGTCCGGTCCGACGAGTTCGCTGACCGCAAGCAATTGTTCGCCGACCCGATCTTTGGAGACCTTGTCGATCTTGGTGACGATCGCGATCAGGGTGGTCTTCGGCGCGACCGCGCGGATCTGTTCGTGGATCCACCGGTCCCCCGGGCCGATCTTCTCGTCGGCCGGGATGCACAGGCCGATGATGTCGACCTCGGAGTAGGTGTCCTTGACCAGGTCGTTGAGCCGCTGTCCGAGCAGCGTGCGGGGCCGGTGCAACCCCGGGGTGTCGACGAGCACGATCTGCACGTCGTCGCGATGCACGATGCCGCGGATGGTGTGCCGGGTGGTCTGCGGCCGGTTCGACGTGATCGCGACCTTGCTGCCCACCAGCGCGTTGGTCAACGTTGACTTGCCGGTATTCGGGCGGCCCACGAAACACACGAAACCCGAACGGAATTCGTCCTCGTCGCTCACAGCGGTGTGCCCGCACGATCGGTGACGACGACTGCGGCGTCCGGTGCGAGCTCCCGGACCGCGGCGACGCCCGCGTCCTCGGGTGAACCGCCCACCAGGACGGCGGCTTCCAATGCCGTCGCACCACTGGACACCGCTGCGGCGACGGCGGCCTGCAACGCGGTCAACGTCAGCGCGGCCAGCGCGACGGGCGCACCGGCGTAGGTCCGGCCGTCGGCGTCGCGGACCGCGGCTCCGCTACTCGCCTCGGCCCGGCCCATCGCACCTCGGGCCAGCACCACCAGCTTGGCGTCCTCGGGGTTGAGCGTGCTCATCAGCTTTCCTCCACGTCCTGCGGCTGCGGTTCGACCGGGCTGACCAGCACGGTGCCGACCCGCACCCGACCCCGCGGGTCCGGCCCGCCCTCGGCGCGCAGCCGCAAACCGTCCCAGGTGACCTCGGCACCGGGCAGCGGAACTCGTCCCAGCTCCAGGGCGACCAGCCCGCCGACCGTGTCGACGTCCAGATGCTCCCCGAAATCGAGATCATAGAGTTCGCCGAGGTCCTCGATCGACAGCCGCGCCGAGACCCGGTACTGCTGATCCCCCAGATCCTCGACCGGTGCCACCTCGTCGGTGTCGTACTCGTCGGCGATCTCGCCCACGATCTCCTCAAGAACGTCTTCGATGGTGACCAATCCGGCGATTGCCCCGTATTCGTCGACCAGCAGCACCATGTGGACCCGGTCGCGCTGCATGTCACGCAGCAGCGCATCGAGCGGCTTGGAGTCCGGCACGAACGTCGGCGTGCGCATCACATCCGACACTGCGGTGTCGCGGCCCTGATTGGGCGCGTGGTACGTGCGCTGCACCAGATCCTTGAGGTACACCACACCGACGATGTCGTCGACGTTCTCACCGACCACCGGAATCCGGGAGTGCCCGCTGCGCACCGCCAGCGATGTGGCCTGCCCCGCGGTCTTGTCGTGTTCGATCCACACCATCTCGGTCCGCGGCACCATCACCTCGCGGGCCGGGGTGTCACCGAGCTCGAACACCGACTGGATCATCCGGCGCTCGTCGTCGGCCACCACGCCGCGCTGCTGGGCGAGGTCGACGACCTCGCGCAATTCGATCTCCGAGGCGAACGGGCCGTTGCGGAAACCCCGTCCGGGTGTCAGGGCATTACCGATGAGCACCAGTAGTCGGCTGACCGGTAACAGCAGCACCGAGATCGCCTGCAGCGGAAGGGCGGTCACCAACGCGATGCTGTATGCGTTCTGTCTGCCCAGGGTGCGCGGCCCGACACCGATGACGACGAAGCTGACCACCGCCATGATCGCCGCGGCCGCCACCAGACCCCAGGTCACACCGAGGATGCCGTCCAGAAACGCGGCCAACAGGACCGTCGCGCTCACTTCGCACGTGATTCGAAGCAGCACAATGAGATTGATGTAGCGAGGTCGCTCGACCATGACCCGGGACAACCGCACCGCACCGGGGCGTTCGTCGCGGACGAGCTCGTCCACGCGCGCCATCGACACCGTGCTCAACGCCGCGTCGATGGCAGCGAACAACCCACCGAACAGGATCAGTACGACGGCACTGATGAGTTGGCCCACCGGGGTCACGGAATGTCGCCGCGGTTCACATCATCGAAGTACCGGGACTTGTCGAGCAGCCGCCGGTCCTTCTCGCTCTGCCGGTCCAGGTGGTAGGCCTGCACCTGCTCGGCCACCCACTCCTCGAGCAGTTGGCGCTGCAGCGCGAACATCTCTTTCTCCTCGTCGGGTTCGGCGTGGTCGTAGCCCAGTAGGTGCAGCACACCGTGCACCGTGAGCAGAGCCAACTCCTGTCCCAGGGTGTGCCCGGCGTCGGCGGCCTGTTTCGCCGCGAAGTCCGGGCACAAGACGATATCGCCGAGCATCGAGGGCCCGGGCTCGGGCGCGTCCGGCCGGCCCCCCGGTTCCAGCTCGTCCATCGGAAAACTCATCACGTCGGTCGGACCGGGCAGATCCATCCAGCGCATGTGCAGATCGGCCATCGCCGCGCTGTCGAGCAACACCATCGACAGCTCGGCAGCGGGATTGACGTCCATCTTGCGGATGACGAACCGGGCGACGCTGATCAGTTCCTCTTCGGAAACGTCGACACCCGATTCGTTCGACACCTCGATGCTCATGAGAGTCGTTACCGCCGTGGCCGTCCCGAACCGGAGGAGCGACGCTGCGCCCGGTTCATCAAGGTGGGTTCCTCGAACTTCGCGTATGCGTCCACGATCTCGGACACCAGCCGGTGCCGCACGACATCAGCGCTAGTCAGTTCGGCGAAGTGGATGTCGTCGATACCGTCGAGGATGCGCATCGCCGCGCGCAGCCCGGAAGCCGCGCCACCGGGCAGGTCGACCTGGGTGATATCCCCTGTCACGACGATCTTCGAGCCGAAACCCAGACGGGTGAGGAACATCTTCATCTGTTCGGCGGTGGTGTTCTGTGCCTCGTCGAGGATGATGAAGGCGTCGTTGAGGGTCCGGCCGCGCATATAGGCAAGCGGCGCAACCTCTATGACACCGGCACCCATCAGCTTCGGGATCAGCTCGGGGTCCATCATGTCGTGCAGGGCGTCATAGAGCGGGCGCAGATACGGGTCGATCTTCTCGCTCAGGGTGCCCGGCAGAAAGCCCAGTCGCTCGCCGGCCTCCACCGCAGGGCGGGTCAGGATGATGCGGCTGACCTTCTTGGTCTGCAATGCGCTGACGGCTTTGGCCATGGCCAGGTAGGTCTTGCCGGTGCCGGCCGGACCGATACCGAACACGATGGTCTTGGTGTCGATCGCATCGACATAGCGCTTCTGGTTCAGGGTTTTGGGGCGGATCGTCTTGCCGCGTCGCGACAGGATGTCGAGCGTCAAGACCTCGGCAGGCGACTCGTCACCGGCGCCGGTCAGCATCGCCACACTGTGGCGGACCGCGTCCGGCGTCAGTCGCTGACCATTGCCGACCACGCCCAGCAGTTCGGAGATGACCCGCTCGCCCAGTGCGACGTCGGCGACCTCGCCGGACAGCGTGATCGCGTTTCCGCGGGCGTGGATGTCGGCGGCCAGAAGCTGCTCGAGCTCACGCAGATTCTCGTCCGAGGATCCCAGGAGGCCCATGACGAGTGCAGGAGGAACATCGATTCTGCTGCTGCTGCGGACCGACGGTGCCGATCCGTCCGAGCCTTCATTCTCGCGGGGCGCCACGTGAGGTTTTCTGCCTGCTTCCTGAGTGCTATCCGGGGGAGCCGAGGTTCCGGGAGGGAACCCGTTGAGGTCTCAGTTTAGCCCTGCGCGCGACGAGCGCCCAATGCTTATGGCTTCTCAGCTGGGCGCAGCGGCCGGGACCGCACCACCAGCGGCCACCAGAACCAGCGGCCGAGCAGCGTGGCGATGGACGGCATCATGAACGCGCGCACGATGAACGTGTCGAACAGCAGGCCCAGCCCGATCGTGGTCCCGACCTGCGCCATCACCCGCAGGTCGCTGACCACCATCGATGCCATGGTCAGCGCGAAGACCACCCCGGCGACGGTGACCACGCTGCCGGTGCCGCCGATCGCGCGGATGATGCCGGTTTTGATGCCGGCCGGGATCTCCTCCTTGAACCGGGACACCAACAGCAGGTTGTAGTCCGATCCCACCGCAATCAGCGCGATGATCGACAGCGCCAGCACCATCCAGTGCAGTTCGATGCCGACGATGTGCTGCCAGATCAGGATCGAGATGCCGAATGACGCGCCCAGCGACAGGGTCACGGTACCCACGATGACCAGCGCGGCGACCAGGCTGCGGGTCAGCACCAGCATGATCATCAGAACTAGGCACATCGCCGAGATCACCGCGATCAGCAGGTCATAGCGCGACCCGTCGGACATGTCCTTGAAGGTGGCGGCGGTGCCACCGAGCTGGATCTCGGCGTTCTCCAGCGGGGTGCCCTTGAGCGCCTCGATGGCCGCAATCTTGATCGGCTCGACCCGCTGCAGCGCCTCTTCGGTGGTCGGGTTGCCGCGGTGGGCGATGAGCATCCGGACCGTCTTGCCGTCGGGCGAGAAGAAGCTGTCCATTGCCCGCGTGAAGTCCTCGTTGTCGAACACCTCGGGCGGCAGGTAGAACGAGTCGTCGTTCTTGGCCTGGTCGAACGCTTTGCCCATGTCGGTCGAATTGCGGGTGAGCTCGTCCATCTGGTCGTAGAAGCCGCCCATCGTGGCATACGTCGTCAGCATCATCTGACGCATGCTCTCCATGGTCTCGATCATCGGCGGGAACGTGGCGAGCATCTGCGGCAGCAGCGCCTTCATCTCGTCCATGTTCATGACCGCCTTGTCGAAGGTGTCGGTCATGACGCTGATGCCGTCCATCGAGTCGAACAACGACCGGAACGACCAGCACAGCGGAATGTTGTAACAGTGCGGTTCCCAGTAGAAGTAGTTGCGGATCGGCCGGAACTGGTCGTCGAAGTTCGCGACCATGTCCCGCACCTGGTGCACGGTGTCGCGCATGTCGGCCATGTCGTCGATCATCACGGTGGTGATGTCGGAGAACTTGGTCATCAGCGCGTACATCGTCTTCATGGTGGCGATGGTCTCGCCGATGTCGTCGGCCTGAGTCCGCATGTCGGCGATGCGGTCCTTCATCAGCTTCATGTTCTGCTGCTGACCGACGCCCTGCATGCTGATCAGGAACGGGATCGAGGTATGCGCGATCGGGTCGCCGTCGGGCCGGCTGGGGGCCTGCACGCGTGCCACCCCCTCGACGGCGAACACGCGCTTGGCGAGCCGATCGAGGACCAGGAAGTCCGCCGAGTTACGCAGGTCGCGGTCGGCCTCCACGATGAGCACCTCCGGGCTCATCCGCGACAGCGAGAAGTACTTGGTGGCCGCCTGCAGTCCGGCGTTGGCCGGAATCGACGCCGGGATGTAGCGGGTGTCGTCGTAGCTGGTCTGGTACCCGGGTAGGGCGGCGAGCCCGATCAGCGCCAGCGCCAACGACGCCACCAGGATGGGCCCGGGCCAGCGCACCACCGTGGTTCCGACCCGGCGCCAGGCGCGGATCCGCATGGCACGCTTGGGTTCGAGCAGGCCGAAACGGCTGCCGACGGTGACGATCGCCGGTCCCATCGTCAGCGCGACCGCGACTCCGGCGACGATGCCCACCGCGCAGGGCACGCCCATGCTCTGGAAGTACGGCATCCGGGTGAACGACAGGCAGTACATGGCCCCGGCGATGGTGAGGCCGGAACCGAGCACGACGTGCGCGGTACCACCGAACATCTCGTAGTAGGCCTGCTCGTGGGTCGCGCCGGAGGACCGGGCCTCCTGGTAGCGCCCGACGAGGAAGATCGCGTAGTCGGTGCCGGCGGCCACTGCCAGTGAGATCAGCAGGTTCACCGCAAAGGTGGACAACCCGATGATCTGGTGGTGCCCCAGTGCGGCCACCACACCGCGCGCGACCGACATCTGGACACCGACCATGATCAGCAACAGCACGACGGTGGTGACCGAGCGATAGAAGAACAGCAGCAGCACGATGATCACCGCGAAGGTGACCAGCAGGATCAGCGCCATACTGCTCTCGCCGGCGATGTTGACATCGGCGGTCAGGGCTGCCGGTCCGGTCACATGCACCTGGACACCGGGCGGCGGAGGCGAGTGGGCGACGATGTCGCGCACGACCGCGACTGATTCGTTGGACCTGGTCTCGCCCATGTTTCCGGCCAGGCTCAGAGCGACGTAGGCCGCGCGACCGTCGGAGCTCTGTGCGGCGGCTTCGGTCAGCGGGTCGCCCCACATGTCCTGGATGCTGCGGACGGCGTCGGGGGCGGCCTCGAATTTCTCGATGAGCCGGTCGTAGTAGGCGTGGGCATCGTCGCCGAGCGGTTGATCACCTTCGAGCACCACCATCGCGATGGAGTCCGAATCCGATTCCCCGAACAGCCGGCCCATGTCCGACATCGCCTTCATCGCGGGCGCGTCGCTCGGGCTCATCGACACCGCGTTCTGGGCGGCCACCACTTCCAGTTGGGGCACCAGCAGATTGAGCGCCGCGACCACGAGCACCCAGCCGAGGATGATCGGGACGGCCAGACGACGGATCCAGCGGGCGACGGGTGTGGGGTCGCGCAACGACCGTCCGCGGTGTTCGGACTGTCTCATGCCGACTTCGTGAAGCAGTAGACGTAGGCGGTCACGTTGGTGGCGGTCCGTTCGTCCTTGACGGCGTCGTCGGCGAAGATCCGGCAGCCGATGAAGCCGCCGTCACCTTGGGCCACCACGTTTCCAACCATGGCCGGCGAGTTGGTCTCGACCTCGATCGACCAGGGCAGCACCGCTCCGACCACCTGGTTCGGGTCGCCCTCGGCGTCGATGTAGTTGATATCGGCGGTCGCACCCGGCTCGCCGAAGATCTCGTAGCGCACGATCTTCGGATCGGACCTGTTCGAATCCTCGGACATACTCCCGGCGTAGGTCGGCAACTGCTCGGATCCGAAGACGTTGCGGAGCCGCCAGACCGCGAAGCCCCCGACGACCAGCACGATCACCAAAGCCAGCGGTATCCACGCTCGGGTCACACGGGTGAGAATCGTCGAGGTCCTTTGAATCGGCGCAGCCCTCGGGCTTCCAACAGTCGAAGGGAAGGCTAACCTATCCAGATCAGAGCCGGGCCGCTACCCCCGGGGGGTGTACCACCGGATCCATGGCAGTTCAGCCCCAACGCCGCGTCAGCACCCCGAGCGCGCCGAGCGCCACCGCAGCGGCAGTCGAGGTGCGCAGCACGGTCGGCCCGAGCCGGACCGCGACCGCCCCGGCGTCGGTGAACGCGGCCAGCTCGTCGTCGGCGACCCCGCCTTCGGGGCCGACGATCAACATCAGCGAATCCGCGTGCGCCACCGGCACATCCACCAGTGACCGGGAGGCCGATTCGTGCAAGACCAGCGCGGTGCCCGACGGCGCCGACCGGATCGACTCGATCAGCACGCCGGTGCTGACGACGCCGTCGACGGTGGGGATGTGCGGGCGCCGGGATTGGCGGGCTGCCGAGCGGGCGACGGCGCGCCATCGTCGTAATCCCTTGTCGACCTTGGCCGCGCCGTCCCAGCGCGCCACACACCGCGACGCCTGCCAGGCCACGAACGCGTCGGCGCCCGCCTCGGTGGCCAGTTCTATCGCCAGCTCCGAACGCTCGGATTTGGGAAGTGCCTGCACGATGGTCACCGCGGGCGAGGGTGGCGACACGACACGGCGGTGCAGCACCCGGGCGGTGAGGCTGGCGCGCGCGACGTCGTCGACGACACAGTGGGCAACCACACCGGCGCCGTCGGCGAGGTCGAGTTCCTCTCCGCGCCGGGTCCGGCGCACGTTCGCGGCGTGAAAGCCCTCGTCACCGTCGACGGTGACGACCTGGCCCACCGCGGGAACCTCGTCGACGAAGAACAGGGCGCGCACGCCAGGAGCATAAGGGCCGGCCTGCGCCGGGCACGCTAGCGGCCGGTGAACGTCTCGCGCAGGCGGGAGAACAATCCGCCGCCGTGTGACGATGCCCCGCCGTTCTGGGCCGACCGCACCTCGGCCGCGTCGTTGGTGCGTTCCTTGAAGGTCCGCAACAACTCGATGCCCTCGTGGTCGAGCCGGGTAGGCACCACGACGTCGATGTGGGCGTGCAGGTCGCCGCGCACACCCGAGCGCAGGTGCGGCATCCCGTGGCCGCGCAGGGTGGTGACCGCACCGGGTTGGGTGCCCGCGGCGATCGTGATGTCGATCGGGCCGTCGAGGATGGCGTCGATGGTCACCGCCGTGCCGAGCGCGGCGTCGACCATCGGCACCGACACCGTGCAGTGCAGGTCGTCGCCCTCGCGGACGAACACCGGGTGCGGCTTCTCGTGCACCTCGACGTAGAGGTCGCCCGCCGGTCCGCCGCCGGGACCGACCTCGCCCTGGGCGGCCAGCCGGACCCGCATACCGTCTCCCACGCCGGCGGGGATCTTGACGCTGATCTCCCGGCGGGCGCGCACGCGACCGTCGCCCGAGCACCGGTTACACGGGTTCGGGATGACCTCGCCGACCCCGCCGCACACCGGGCAGGGCCGCGACGTCATCACCTGGCCGAGCAGCGACCGCTGCACGGTCTGGATCTCGCCGCGCCCGCCGCACGTATCGCAGGTGACCGGTGTGGAATCGCCGTGGGTGCCCTTGCCGTGGCACAGGTCGCACAGCACCGCGGTGTCGACGGTGACCTGTTTGGTCACCCCGGTCGCGCACTCGTCGAGGTCGAGCCGCATCCGCAGCAGCGAATCCGAACCGGGGCGGACCCGTCCGACCGGGCCGCGCGCCGTGGCGCCGCCACCGAAGAACGCCTCGAAGACGTCGCCCAGACCGCCGAAGCCGGCGAAGCCTCCGGCGCCGCCGCCGGCCGCGGATTCCATGGGATCCCCGCCGAGGTCGACGATGCGCCGCTTCTCCGGATCGCTGAGCACCTCGTAGGCGACGCTGATCTCCTGGAAACGGGCCTGGGCGCCCTCGTCGGGATTGACATCTGGGTGCAGTTCACGGGCGAGCTTGCGGTAGGCGCGCTTGATCTCCGCATCACCTGCACCCTTGCTCACTCCGAGCAGACCGTAATAGTCGCGTGCCACGCTCAACCTTTCCCGCCCGACCGACCTGCCTAAACCCCTGCGGGTAGGCGGGTCAGCGGTTACCTAAGACTTCGCCAATATAGAGAGCAACAGCGGCGACGTTCGCGATGGTTCCCGGATAGTCCATCCGTGTGGGACCCAACACACCCATACCGCCGAAGACCTTGCCTGCGCTGCCGTACGCCGTGCTGATCACCGAGGTGCCGACCATCTCCTCGGCCTCGGTCTCGTGCCCGATCCGCACCGTCACCTTGCCCGCCTCCTGTTGTTTGGCCAGCAGGCGCAGCACCACCACCTGTTCCTCGAGTGCTTCGAGCACCGGGCGCAGTGAGCCGCCGAAATCGGCGGTATTACGGGTCAAGTTCGCGGTTCCGCCGAGCAGCAGCCGTTCTTCGGTGTGCTCGACGAGCGTCTCGACCAACACGGTCGCCGATCTGCCGACCGCGTCGGCCAGACCACCCTGGCCGTTGAGGTGCGAGGCGAGATCGGACACCGCGATCGACGCGGCGGTCAGCGGCTTGCCTTCCAGCGCCCCGCCGAGCAGGTCACGCAGCTGACCCAACTGGCCGTCGTCGATCGCGTCGCCGAGTTCGACGATGCGCTGGTCGACGCGCCCGGAGTCGGTGATGACGACCAGCAGGAGCCGGGCCGGGGTCAGTGCCACCACTTCCAGACGCCGCACGCTCGACGTCGACAACGTCGGGTACTGGACGACCGCCACCTGCCGGGTCAGCTGCGCGAGCAACCGCACCGCGCGACGCAGCACATCGTCGAGGTCGACGCCGGTTTCCAGGAAAGACAGGATGGCGCGCCGCTCCGCTGCCGACATGGGTTTGACGTCGTCGAGGCGATCGACGAACTCGCGGTAGCCCTTTTCCGTGGGCACCCGCCCGGAACTGGTGTGCGGCTGGGTGATGTAACCCTCGGCTTCCAGCACCGCCATGTCGTTGCGCACCGTGGCGCTCGACACGCCGAGATTGTGACGTTCGACCAGCGCTTTGGATCCGATCGGCTCCTGGGTGGCGACGAAGTCGGCAACGATCGCCCGGAGAACCTCGAAACGACGCTCGTCAGCGCTGCCCATTGTTCACCACCTGAATAAGACTCGTCCTGGTCGCGTTCATTTTACGGTGATCGCGGGGTGTGCCGGCGACCGAGCGAACCGACACGACACGGTCAGCCTGGGCAGGTTACCCTCACGTGCTAGACGAAAACAGTGCGGGGGCACGGGCAGCGAAGGCGCGTCGATGATCTTCAAAGGGGTTCGCGATGGCAGGCCCTACCCTGACCACGGACTGTCGCACCGTCAGTGGGCGCAGATCCCGCCCCGGCAGATCCGGCTCGACGAACTGGTCATGACGACCACCGTGCTGGCGCTGGACCGGCTGCTCTCCGAGGACTCGACCTTCTACGGCGATCTGTTCCCCCACGCGGTGAAGTGGCGCGGCAACGTCTACCTGGAGGATGGTCTGCATCGGGCGGTGCGGGCCGCCTTGCGTAACCGCACGGTGCTGCACGCGCGCGTCTTCGATATGGACATGGCGGTCCCGCAGGGCACCTAGCGCCGGGACTTCAGCGCAGGGCCGTCCGGCAACGGGGACCGTCCCGATGCGGGAGCGACGAGCAATAGCACCCACCGCAAGCCGTATGGCGAAGTCGGTGGTGCCGCAGCGCATTTGCCGCACGGCCGAACTTTCCGAAACGGCCCCCCAGCAGCGCAAACTAGGTTAGCCTTACCTATTGTCACGGTCGCTTTCCTCAGCTAACATCCAGAAATCTCTAAGGAGATACATAGGATTTACACAGCTACGAGGGAGAATTCGTGAACCCAGATCTTCGCGTCCCACCGGTGGGATGCGCGTACGCGCCCAGACGGGCACCGGCGGGCGCTCATCGCAGCAAAGCTCTGATCGCCGGTGTGGCGGTGGCCGGCGCCGGCGTCCTGGCACTGACCCCGGCACTGGAGACGGCCGCGGCGCCCACCCGTCCCGACGCCCGGGCCGCGTCCCTCGAGCTCTCGGCATTCGAGAACCCGCTGGCGCTGTGGGGAACCACCATCTCGAACACGCTCACCACCGCGGGTGGACTGGGACACAACATCGTGGCGCAGACGACGGTGCTCGCCGAGACGCTGGGCAACCCGGCGCTGCAGGCCGAGATCCTGGAGACGCTGTTCTCGTCACTGACCAATCCGTTGGCGATATTGGGCGAGACGGTGAAGTTCCCGTTCACCTACGGCGGGCGTATCGGCGCAGGCCTGCAGGCGGCGTCCGAGGCATCCTGGGAAGCGCTCTCGAAGCTGCCCGAGGTGCTGGTGACGGCGGCCGGTTACCTGTTCCAGGGTCAGTTCCTGGCGGCCTGGGGTCAGCTCAACAACTGGTTCCTGGTCGACATCCTGTCCGAGAACCGCGCCGGGCTGCTCGACACGCTGCGGATTCCGGGCGATTTCCTGGAGTCGATCGGCCTGGATCCGTTGGCCCGCATCCTCGGCACGTCCTGGATGGACGAGGGCACCGCCGGACCGGGATACGGCGCCGGGCTGCTGTCCCGCGGCGTGATCGGCAACCTGGGTCGAGCCCTGTTCGCGCCTCCCATCACCGCGATCTTCCAGACCGTCGAGATCCTGGACCGGGCTCGGGCCGCGCTGTTCTCCGGCGACATCGTCACCCTGGCCAGCGAGCTGATCAACGCCCCGGCCAAGATCGCCAACGCCTTCTTCAACGGCTACGTGCCGGCGTTCCTCACCGATCCCGACAGCCCGTTCCCGCCGGACGGCCCGGGACGGAACTTCCCCGGGCTGTTCTCCCCCACCGGCACGCTGGACTTCTTTTTCGTGCAGCTGCCCCGGGAAATCGCCCGGGCGCTGAACATGCAGCGGCCGCAGCCGGTACCCGAAGGCGCCGCCGACACGGTCGCCCCGCTGACCGAGGTGACATCGACCGACCTCGCGTTCGGCGGCGACACGGTTTCGCTGACGATCGACACCGTCGCTCAGGAGTCCGAAGCGCCCGCCGGGGACGAGGTCGCCGACCCCGCCGGCGTCCCGGCCGACACCACGGTCGTCGACACCGAAGACGGGTCGGAGGACGACGCCACCGCCGCCCTCGACGACGGGGATGACGCCGACTCCGGGGTCGACGAGACCGAGGGGACCGACGAGAGCGACGAGACCGACGTGACTGACGAGGCCGACGCGACTGACGAGGCCGATGCGAGCGACGAGGCCGACGCTGCCGGAGGCGATGACGACAGCTCCGACTCGGACTCCAGCTCGGACTCGGACTCCGGCTCGGACTCGGGCTCGGGCTCGGACAGCTCTGACTGAGCGGCACTGAAGTGAGAGGTCTCCACCCGGGACCAACCTCGGGGGTAGCCGACTTCGGCTACCCCCGAGGGCTTTCGGCGTCCATCCGGGATCGGAGGCTGAGCGGACGCAGATCGGTCCAGGTCTCCTCGACATATGCCAGGCAGTCGGCACGGGTACTCTCCCCGAAGACGACATGCCAACCCGTAGGCACGTCGGCGAAGACGGGCCAGAGACTGTATTGCCCTTCGTCGTTGATCAGCACGTAAAAGGTGCCGTTGTCGTCATCGAACGGGTTGATGTTCATCGGATCTCCTCACCGAATGGGGTTGTGACCCCGAATCTGGTTGGGGCACAGCCGGGTACCGCGCACCCAGCACACGGTCGGACAGCAGTCCGAGGCAACTCAGGTTCGGGAAACCCGGACCCTGCGTGAGACCGGACAATCCGGGCAGGAACAACTTCGGCGCCAGTGCAGCGACCGACAGATCGTGCCCGATCGATTCCTGGAGCGAATCGCCGCTGAGCGGGGCCCGCAGCGCCAGCTCGATCAGATCGCGCGCGTCGTCGCTGAACAACGGCTCGAACCACATCGAGTCGGCCCCCGAGCCGTCGATGACCAGGTCGAAGCCGTGTACCGTCTCCAGCGCCTCACCGGCCCGATTCGCACTCAGCGTCAACCGGATTCGGTCGTCCCTGGCGACGGCGTGCGCGACGCGACCGCGTAGATGACGAATGCGGTCGTCGGCGAGCAGCGCATCCTGCACCCGCGCGGAGAACACCCCGCGGTCGGTGCGTCCGAGGGCATCACGGCGTTCGGCCATGGTCAGACTCGCCCAGTCCGTCGGATCCGAGAACAGGGTGTTCTCGAAGAAACCCTCGCCCCGGGTGAACAGCGTCACCTGCGGCGAGATGACGGTGATCGTCGAAACACGATGCCGGAACAGCTCGTTGAGCATCGACGCGGCGGTCTCACCCCCACCGATGACGGCGACCCGCTCGGCGACGATCAGATCCTGCCGGGCAGCCCGCTCCCAGAACTGCGCGATCGACAGCACCCGCGGGTCGTGCGGCAGAATCGAGCGCTGCGCCTGACCCGGACCGGTGATCATCACCCCGTCGGCAGGCACCCGCTGCCCGTCGGTGACCAGTTCCCACCGCCGGCCGTCGGTCGAAATCTGCCGGACCTCACCGGAGATCACCGTCATCGCGATGTTGTCGGCAACCCATCGCAGGTAACGGCTCCAGCCCGCGTGTGTCGGCGCGGGCCGACCCCGGTCGATCCATTCTGCGAACTGCGCACTCGCGATCAGGTAGGACTGCCAACTGTGACGCATCATCCGCTCGTCCAGTTCGGCGTTGCGGCGCGGCACCAGCGACGACCGGTACGGGAAGCCGACGTCCTTTTCCGGGCTGGTGCCCAACCGGTGCTGGCCGTCGGTCCAGCCACCGACGGCCTGCCAGTTGGCGCCGACGGCGCTGCGTTCGATGGCCACCACATCGGGCACCTCGACACCCATGCCGCGCAACTCGGCGGCCTTGGCCGCCACCGCGACCGCCTTGGGCCCGGCACCGACGACGGCCAAGGTTGCCGTCGACCGCGCGGTCACGGCACGTCCCCGGGCCCGGCAGCGGCGAGCACGCTGATCGCCTGCTGCCAGAGCGCGCCGAGCCGGTCCACCTCGTCGGCGCTGGACAGGGCTCGGCTCCACCGCCAACTGGTCCGCAGCTGCGGGCCTTCGGCGCCGGCCGCCACCACGGCGATGACGTCGAAGGTGAAACGCAGCGGCAGGTCGGGTTCGGCCGCCGCGGGCAGCCGGGCATTCAGGGTCTCGTCGGTGATCAGGGTCCAGGCCGTCGACGTCTGATCGGCGCTGAGGTCGTAGCGTCCGACATAGTTGAACTCGACCTGCGGCTCCGGCAGCGCGGCCAGACCGGCGTCCCGGCGCACATAGCGCAGCAATCCGTAGTCGAGCCCTCGGGCGGGCACGTCGGCCAGCTGCCGGACCACGTCCCGCAACAACGTCCGTCCGGCCGCGGGATCACGACGGACCGAGTCCACGTCGACGGCCACTGCACCGGCACCCAGTCGTACCGGGAACACCGAGGTGAACCATCCGACGGTGGCCGAGGTGTCGACACCGTCGAACAGCCCGTCCTCACGTCCGTGCCCCTCGAGGGCCACCAGCGCACCGTGATGCGCCGGCTGCCCGCGCGCGACCCGCCACGACGCCAACGTCAGAGTCAGTGCGGCGAGCAGGAAATCGCGCATCTCGATCCCGGCTCCGTCCACCGCGGCAAGGATCGCGCGGGTCGTGGCGGCCTCGGTGACCACGTCGGTCACCTGCATCTCGGCCCAGGTGTCGCGGCGCGGGTCGGGTAACCGGCGGCCCAGCACCGGATCCGGTGCGGCGAGTTGCCGCACCCAGTACTCACGCTGACGGCCCACCTGTTCGGATCGGCTGCGCTCGTGCAACCGCCGGGTCCAGTCCCGGTACGTGGTGTACTCGGCGGCCCCGTCCGGGGCATGCCCGGCGGACAGCGCAGCATCGAGTGCGGCCAGCGCACCCAGGATGACGTACCACGACACCACGTCGGTGGCCAGGTGATGCACACACAGCAGCAGTACCGGCGGACCCTGTCGGAACCACACAGCCTGCACCATCGATCCCGACGTGGGATCGATACGCTCCAGTGCGGCAGCGACTTCCGTTCCGAGGGAGTCGGCCGCGGCGCTATCGGCGACCGCCAGCACGTCGCCGGCCGACACCGTGCCGGGCGGGCGGGTGCGAAGGCGGCCGCCCTCGTCGAGGGTCGCGCGCAGCATGTCGTGGCGGTCGAGCAATGCCTGCAGGATCAGCTCCAGCCGCCCCCCGGTGATGTCGGGCGGGAGGGCGACCAGGACATTGTGGGTGAATCGGCGGAAGTTCCCGCACTCGTACATCCACGTCATGATCGGGGCCGGCGCGACGTCACCGAAGCGAGCGTCGGCTACCGGCGCCGGTGCGGGGTCGGGGCCGGCAGAGTCGATCGCGGCGGCGAGCTCACCGATGGTGTCGCATTCCAGCATCAGGCGGGCCCGCATCTCGATCCCGCGCCGACGCGCCGCCTGCACCAGCGTGAGCGCCACGATGCTGTCGAGCCCCATATGGTGGAAGTCGGTGGCCGTGTCCACCCGTTCACCGTCGAGCACCTCGGAAAACAGTTCGACGAGGACAGCTTCAGTCGGCGTCTGCGGCTCGACCGACGGCCCCTCGGCGGGCGCAACGCCGGCCAGCGCGGCTTCGTCGACCTTGCCGTGCGATGTCAGCGGGAGCTCGCCGACGATCACGACACGCTGCGGAATCATGTAGCGCGGCAACCGTTTCGCCAGCAACGCCCGCAACTCGGGCACAGCCGGCGGGCTCGCCCCGGCCGCCACGTAGGCGGTCAACCGCACAGCTCCGTCGCCGCGGCCGACGACGACGTGGGCGTCCGAAACCGCCGGATGGGCGCAGAGAACCGCCGCGATCTCCCCTGGCTCGACGCGGTATCCGCGGATCTTGACCTGATCGTCGGCGCGGCCGAGGAACTGCAGGCCACCGTCGGCGGCGCGGCGCACCACGTCGCCGGTGCGGTACATCCTCGAGCCGGCCGAGAACGGGTCTGCGACGAAACGGCGTGCCGTCTCGGCGCTACGCCCGAGGTAACCGCGCGTCAACTGGCCACCGGACAGGTACAACTCTCCCGCGACCCCGTCGGGCACCTGCCGTAGCCACGAATCCAGCACGTAGGCCCGCATCGTCTGCGTCGGCCGCCCGATCGAGGGCCGCGGATACCGGTCGATCGCCGCGACCACCGCCTCCACCGTGGTCTCTGTGGGTCCGTAGCAGTTGTACGCCGCCATGCCGGTGCGCGCACACCGGTCACCGATCGCCTGCCACAGCGCGGGGCTGATCGCTTCCCCTCCCAGGGCCAGCACCGGGAGGGCAACCGTGCTCAGCAGACCCACGTCGTACAGCTGGGCGAACATCGACGGTGTGGTGTCGAGCAGGTCGATGCCGAACCGTCCGATGGTGTGCACCAACGCCTCGGCGTCGCGCTGGGTCTGGTCACCGACCAGATGCACCGCGTGGCCGTCGAGCAGCGCCACCAGCGGCTGCCAGGCAGCGTCGAAGGTGAACGACCAGGCGTGGCCGACCCGCAACGGTCTGCCGAGCCTCTCGGCCGCCGGTCGCAGGATATGCGCGGCGTGGTCCTCGGCGTACGCCAGCACGGCGCCGTGGGTTCCCACCACACCCTTGGGCCTGCCGGTGGTGCCGGAGGTGAACACGATGTAGGCCGCCCGCCCGCCGGATACCTCGGCGGGCCGGTATCCCGGGGGAGGTTGGACACCTGCCGCCGCTGCGGCGAAGGTCTCGTCGACGACCACAGTGGCACCGCACTGTCGGAGAATGTCGCTGACACGGTCGGCGGGCATGGCCGGATCCAACGGAACGATCGTGCCCCCCGCCTTGAGCACGCCGAGCATCGCCACGACGTAGTCGGGGCCACGCGGCAGCAGCACCGCGACCGGGGTCTCGGGCCCGACCGCGGCCGCTGCCAGCGCCGCGGCCATCCGATCGGCGGCCTCGTCGAGCTCACGATAGGTCAGCGTCCCGCCGCCATCCCAGCTCAGCGCGAGCGAACCCAACCGACCGGCGGCTGTGTCGGCGAACCGGTGATGAATACCCTTGCTGCTCACCACGTCCGACGCCGGGGGGGTGGACGGATCTTCCCCGGGCAGCAGCACACCCACAGCCCGCAGGGGTGCGTCCCAGCATTCGATCAGACGCTGCGCGGTGTGCAGCACCCGGTCGCCGATGTCGGCAGGCCGCAGGACACCGAGCGCGCCGTCGATCACCTCGACGAACAGGGTGAGTTCGTCGTCGGCCAGGTGCGCTGCCAGGGTCACCGGAAAATGCGACAGGCTCTCCAGCGCAGACGGCACGAAAGTAGCCCCAGCTGCCTCGAACTCGGTGCGCCCGACCAGTCCGCCCGGCGGGAAGTTCTCATAGACCAGCAGGGTGTCGAACATCTCGCCGACACCTCCCAGCGCCCGCAGCTCGGAGTGGCTGAGGTATCCGTGGTCGCGCAGTGCCGCCGCTTCGCGTTGCAGTGCAAGGCATTGCGCCCCGGCCGAGGAAACCGGATCCAGACGAACCCGCAGTGGAACGGTGTTGATGAACAGCCCGACCATCCGCTCGACACCGGCCAACTCGCTTGGGCGACCGGAGACTGTCACGCCGAACACCACATCGGTCCGGTCGGTGATCACCGACAGCACGGTCGCCCAGGCCAGCTGGATCAGGGTGTTGATGGTGACGCCACGACTTCTGGCCGCCTCGGCAAGTCGCCGCGTGGCGACGGCGTCGAGTCTGACCTCGGTCAGCCGCGGTCTGCCCGGCGCCGGGGCCGACGATGTCAACGCAGGAGTCAGCAGTGTCGGTCCGTCGATACCGGCGAGGTGACGGCTCCACAGTGCGCGGCTGACGTCTTCGTCACGCCCGGCCAGCCAACCGATGTAGTCGCGGTAGGGGCGCGGCGCCCCGGGCAGCGCGGCCGGATCACCGCCGCCACGGTAGAGGGTCAGCAGCTCGCCCATCAGCAGCGGCAGTGACCACCCGTCGATCAGGATGTGGTGGGCGGTGACGACGAACCGTCGGCGCCGCGGTCCCTCGATGAGCAGGAAACGGATCACCGGACCGCGGTCGAGCGTGAACCGCCCTGTCCGTTCCGAGGATTCCAGCGTCTCGACCTCGCCGTCGTCGGCGACGGTGACGTGCCGCCACGGCACCTCGACGCGGCTCGGGATGACCTGGACGGCCCTACTGAGATCGCCCTTGACGAAGCTGGCCCGCAGGTTCGCGTGCCGCTCGAGCAGGTGGGCCGCACAGTCTCGCAGCAGTGCGACGTCGAGGCTTCCCACGACGTCGACCGCCATCGAGATGACGTACGGGTCGCCGCTGCCGTCGGACAGCGTGGCCATCGAGAACAGCCCCTGCTGCAGCGGGCTCAGTGCCAGCACGTCCTCGACCGCGGCTGCCTGCACACCGGGTTGGGTCTGTGTCATCGCCCACGGCCCCATGATTCGGTGAGCGCGGCCAATTCGTCCTCGGAAAGCCCGGACACCGTCATCGGTGCGTGGCCGGTGTCCTGCGGCTCGGCCGCCGGTGCGGCGCCGCTGTCGAGCGCCGCGGCCAGCTCGGCGACCTGTGGGTGTTCGAAGACCATGCGCGCGGTCAGCGCCATCCCGGCGTCGCGCGCCCGCGCCGCGAGCTGGACCGCCAGCACACTGTCACCGCCGAGGCCGAAGAAATCGTCGTGCCGACCGACCACGTCGGCACCGAGCAGCTCGCTCAACAGTGCCGCAAGTCCGCGCTCGGTGGCGGTCTGCGGGTCCTCGAACTCAGCCGGGGCGACCGGCGGCGCCGCTTCGATCGCGTGGCTGCCGCGGGTGGATCCACCGGCGACGATCTCCAGGCGGCCGTCATCGTCCCATCTGGCCTTGTCACCGGTGCGGTAGAACTGCGCTCCCCCGAACGGACCGCCGGTGAGGTAGAGGTCGCCGAATACTCCGACCGGAACGGGCAACAGGTCGCCGTCGAGCACCCGCACCGTGGCCCCGTTGCTCCAGTCGTTCGAAATGCGTTGCCGCTCTTGCACTGAGAGAATGTCGACATCGCGAACTCGGCTGTCCGGGTGTTCGGCGAACGCCTGCACCACCCGCGTCAACCATCGTCCCAGTCGCTCGATCGTGCGACGCGCGTACAACTCGGGACGGTAGATCAGGTAGCCGCGATAACCCTCGCCGTCGGGCCCGGCCAGAAAGTTCAGCGACAGATCGGCCTGGGCGATGTCGAAGGTCGGCTCCAGCGCCGTGAACTCGGTGTCACTGTCGATCATCTGACGTTGCGGCAGCTGTTCCCGGACGTGGACCACCACCTGGAACAGCGGATTGCGCGCCAGTGTCCGCGGCGGGTTCACCACCTCCACCACTTGTTCGAACGGCACATCCTGATTGGAGTACGCCGCCAGCGCCATCTCGCGGGCCCTGACCAGAACCTCCCGCAGCGAGGGGTTGCCACTGAGATCGTTGCGCAGCACCACGAAGTTGACGAAGAAGCCGACCAGCTGCTCCAGCTCGGCTTCGGAACGACCGGCCACCGGCGTCCCGAGCGGAACGTCTTGTCCTGCACCGGCTTTGCACAGGGTAACGGCCACCGCGGCCTGCAGCAGCATGAACTCGGTGATGCCGAGATCACGGCACAGCGCGGCGATCTTGTCCCTGGTTGCACCGTCGATGCCGAACTCGACCGCGTCGCCTCTGCCGCTGGGCAGGCGGGGTCGGGAGAAGTCCAGCGGTAGACCGGCTTCGACCGGGGCGTCGGCGAGCTGGCGAACCCAATAGTCGCGCTGGGGAGCGGCGATACCGGCGTCGTCACCGAGGAGCTGGGCCTGCCAGGCGCCGTAGTCGGTGTACTGCACCGGCAGTGGCGCCCAGGTGGGGCGCTCCCCGCTCTTGCGAGCCCGGTAGGCCGTCACCAGATCGGCGAACAGCACACTGCCCGACCAGTGATCGCCGGCGATGTGGTGCATCACCACCGACAACACGTGCTCTGGAGTGCGATCGGCTGCCGCACCGCCGGCGCCGACGGTCAGGACGGCGGCGCGGATCGGCCAGTCCTGTTCCAGGTCGAAGGTGTGCTTGCGTTCGCGGTCGAGCTCGGCTTGCAACCAGTCTTCGCCGTCACCGCGCGCCCGGCGGACGCCGACGTCGGCGACCGGGTTGACGATCTGATAGGGCACCCCGTCGATCTCGCGGTAGGTGGTGCGCAGAATCGCGTGTCGCTCGACGACATCGCGGATCGCCATGACGAACGCGTCGACATCGCAGGGACCGGTCAGACGCGCCGCGAACGGGATGTTGTTGATCGGGCTGCGACCCTCGATGCGGTACCCGAACCAGGACCGCAGCTGCGACGACGACAGCGGTGCAGGGCCGTCCACCGGCACCGCGACCAGCCGGGGCCGGCGGCTGAGCTCGCCGGCGCCGTCGGTAAGCATGTCGAGATGAGCGGCCAGCCCGGCGACGGTGGCATTGTCGAAGACGTCGCGTACCCCGATGTCCACGCCGAACTGTGCGCGCAGTTCGGCAACCAGTTTTGTCGCCAGTAGCGAGTGACCGCCCAGGTCGAAGAAGGAGTCGTCGGCACCGACCTGCTGCTGACCCAGCAGTTCGGCGTAGATGCCGGCGAGGCGCTGCTCGGTGCCTGCCGCCGGGGCCCGGAACTCGATGGTTCCCGAGATCTCCGGATCAGGCAGTGCGGCACGGTCGATCTTGCCGTGCGCGGTGATCGGTATCTGGTCGACGACCACGTAGGCGGCCGGTGTCATGTACTCGGGTAGCGCCGCGGCCACCCGGGACCGGATCCGGTCCACATCGACACCGGCACCGTCGGCCGCGGTGAGATAGCCGACCAGGCTCTTGCCGAGATTGGGCAGGTCGCTGACGACGACCACCGCCTGTCCGACGCTCGGGTCGACGGTGATCGCGGCGGCCACATCACCGAGTTCGATGCGGAAGCCGCGGATCTTGACCTGTTCGTCGGCCCGGCCGACGAACTCGATGTCGCCGTCGGCGTTGCGGCGAGCCAGATCCCCGGACCGGTACATGCGGGCACCTGGGCTGAACGGATCCGCGACGAACCGCTCGGCGGTCAGCGCCGGACGGCGGTGGTAACCGCGTGCGACATGCGTTCCGGCGATGTAGATCTCACCGATGGAGCCGACCGGGACCGGTTGCAGTGCGTCGTCGAGGATATAGACCGCGGTGTTGATCTTGGGCTTGCCGATCGGCACGATCCGGGTGCCCTGTCTACCCTCGACCTTGAACCGGGTCGCGTTGATGACCGTCTCGGTCGGCCCGTAGAAGTTGTGCAGCAGCGCGTCGAAGGTGGCGTGGAACTTGTCGGCCACTTCACCGGGCAGCGCTTCGCCGCCGATCGGTACCCGCTGTAGCGTCCGCCACTGGTTCACCCCGGGCAGCGACAGGAACAGCCCGAGCAGCGACGGTACGAAGTGCATCGCGGTGATGCCTTCGTCGCGCAGCAGCGAGGTGAGGTAGCCGATGTCGTTCAGCCCGCCGGGGCGATGTATCACCAGCCGAGCACCGCAGGCCAAGGTGCCGAACACCTCGGCGATGGACACGTCGAAGCTGGGCGAGGCGACCTGCAGCAGTCGATCGTTCTCGTCGACCCGGTAGTCGTCGGCGAACCACACGAAGTACTCGGCGACCGGGCGATGCGATACCGGAACGCCTTTGGGCAGACCCGTGGAACCCGAGGTGTAGATCAGGTACGCGGTGTTGTCGGGACTCAGCGGACGCACTCGGTCGCTGTCGACGGGATTGTCGGCACGCACACCCGGATGCGGGTCGTCGATATCGGCGATCGGTTGGCGGACAATCGCTTTCGCGTCACAGTCACCAAGGATGAAGTCGAGCCGGTCCCTCGGGTAGGTGGGATCCACCGGTACGTAGACCGCACCGGCCTTCAGCACTCCCAGCGCGGTCACCACCAATTCCGGCGACTTGTCGAGCAGCACCGCAACCCGGTCCTCGGCGCCCACACCCTGGTCGATCAGCCGGTACGCCACGCGATTGGCCGCCTCGTTGATCTCCCGGTAGCTGTAGTGGCGGCCTTCGTAGACCACTGCGGTGCCGTCCGGGCTGCGTCGGGCCTGCGCCTCGATCAGGTCGGTGATGGTTGCGGGCGCGGTCTCGAAGCGCGGGCCCGCCGACACCGCGCGCAGCCACTCGGTGTCCTGTTCACCCATCAGCTGCAGCGTGCTCAATGTGGCGTCGGGGGTGTCGAGGGCACTGCGGATCAGCACCGTGTAGTGGTCGAGGAGCTGTCCGGCCAGGGCCGGTTCGATGATCTGCACCAGATGCTCAAGCTCGACCATGATCTCGTCGGGGTCGAACTCGACCATGACGCCGAGCGGGAGGTGCGTCAGATGCGATCGCAGATCGGCTCTTTCACATGTGACGCCTGCGGGGGTGAAGCCGAATCGGTCGCGACCGCGGAAGCCGAAACTGGTCCGGGTCAGCCGCTCGGCACCGTGCCGACGGTCCGGGTTCAGCTCCCGGACCATGCGGTCGAGGCCGACCCGCTGGTGGGCGAACGCGCCGAGGGCGGTGTCGCGGGTCTGGATCAACAACTCGCGGAACGTCATCGCCGACCGCGGCCGCAGCCGCATCGCCACGGTGTTACCGAAGTAGCCGATCACATTTTCGGTGTCACCGGCGCGGTTGAGCACCGGGGTGGCGACCAGGAAGTCGTCGACGTGGCTGTAGCGGTGTATCAGCACGCCGAACACCGCGAGCAGCACGGCGTACGGCGTCGCACCGACCTCGTCGGCCAACGCGGTGATCCGCGCCGCGACCTCGGCGTCGAGGCGGACGGTGGTGCGCTGGGAGCGCCAGCTCGTCGGCACGACCGTGCCCGTCGGCCCGGGCAGCTCCAGCGGCTCGGGTGGATCGGCCATCACCGCACGCCAGTACGCGACATCTTCGTCGTCGCCGGTCACCACGGGGGCGGCCGCACTGGGCGCCGGCCCCAGCGACTCACCGAGGTAGGCCTTGGTGAGGTCGGTGAAGAACACCTCCCAGGACCCGTCGTCCCAGGCGATGTGGTGCGCGACCAGCAACAGCACCAACTCGGTTGCTCCGGTGCGGATCACGGTGATCCGCACCGGCGATTCGGCACCGAGGTCGAACGGTTTGGCGAACTCCCGTTGCGCGAGCACCTCCAGCCGTAGCCGGCGGGCACGTTCGGACAGCTCGGACAGGTCGTGCTGGGACCACCCGGGCATCAGGTCGGAGTGGACGGAGGGCACCGGAAGGCCGGCGTCGTCGTCGCCGGCGCGGTACGTCGTGCGCAGCGCCGGATGCCGCCGCGCCACCCGGTCGACGGCGTCGTGCAGCCGTGTGACATCGACGTCGCCGCTGATGCGGTAGGACAGGCACACATTGAGCAGCGCGCCGCTGGGGTCGGCGGCGTGGACGAACCACATCCGCAGCTGCCCCTCGGTCAGCACGGCACGGTCCTGCATGGCACCGTCCTGAATGGCACCGTCCTGAATGGCACCGTCCTGCATGGCACCGTCCTGAATGGCTTCGGGGGCATCGGTTCGCGCGGCGAGTCCTCGCTCCTGCATCCGGCGGCGCAGCAACTCCAGCCGATGCTCGTCGAGGCGGGCGCCGGTGTCGGTCTCAGTCACTCGAAGAGTCCACTTTCTCTGATAGACCGGCGATCAGGTCGGTGCCGGTGATGCCGCCGAGCAGCGTCGCCATCGGAACGGTCTGTCCGGTCACGCGTTTGAGCCGCTTGCGCAGATCGAGTGCGAGCAGCGAATCGACGCCGAGATCGAACAGTGAGGCGTCGAGGTCCAACGACGCGGTGTCGACACCGAGCACCGCGGCGAGCTGGGTGCGCACCGCTTCCGGGGCTGCCAGCGGTTGCCTGCCAGCCTCGGTCTCTGGTGCGCTGCGCGCGGTGCCGGCGCCGAAGAACCGGCGCAACCGCTCGGGGTCGCCCGCCAGTACCAGCGGATCCCGCCGGCGCTCACCGAGGCTGGTCTGCACCGCAAGCTCGGGTTGCATCGGCCTGAGGCCGCTGCGTTCGACCCGTGTGATCTCCGCGGCGTCGACGATGCCGCTGCCCTGCCACAGTCCGAACCGGATGGCCGTGCAGTGGCGTCCCTCGGCCCGCAGCCGGGCGGCCATCACGTCGAGCATCCGGTTGGCGGCCGCGTATCCGCCCACTCCTTTGCCGCCCCACACCCCGGTCACCGACGAGCACAGCAGGATCCGGGCGTCGGCACGCATCGGCCAGGCGCGGGTCAACGCCTCCAGACCCACGACCTTGGCCCCTGCCATGTCGGCCAGTGCGGAACCGGTGATCTGGGCGCGGTTGGCGAACGTCGCCGTCCCGGCGGCGTGGATGATCAGCGATGCCGGCTCCCCGGCGTAGCGGGCGGCGGTGTCGGCGAGCTGCGCGGCGTCGCGCAGATCGCATGCGGGCGCGTCGATGCGGGTGCCGATGCGCTCCAACAGTTCCGGTGCCACACCGCGGCGGCTCAGCAGCAGGATCCGCCGGGCACCGTGATCGGCGAGGAACCTGGCGTAGCTCAACCCGATGGCACCCGAACCGCCGGCGATCACGACGTTGGCCAGGGCATCGGAGTCCAGTTGCGACGGCGACACCAGCGAAACTTCGTCGTTGGACACTTCTTCGTCGAGGACCCGCTGGTAGCCCACACCGTTTCCGCGAATCGCCACTTCACCTGCGCCGCCGATCATCAGTTCGACCGCGGCAGGTGCGCTTGCGGTGCCCACCGGCAGATCCAGATGATGAAAACTCTGGTCGGGGTGTTCGAAGCCGATGCTGCGGTGCATCGCTGCCAACCCGGCCTGGGCCAGATCCGCGACAGGATCGTCGTCGGTCACACTCTCGGCTCCGGTGGTGACCAGCCAGACGTCACGGCACCGGGGGCCGAACACCTCGGGATATCCGAGCACACCCGCATCGACGGCAGCGGACAACCTTTCGACGCTCCCGGCGGCATCCCGCCCGTGCAACCCAGGAGCGACCGCGATGACGAGGTCGGCCTCGCGCGGATCTGCCGGCGCCGTATCGGGTCGACCGGCCACGGCGGCACGCAGGGCCGCGACCAGCGGTGCGGCGGTGCCCGCCGAGACGGTCGCCGCGTTGTGCACGTTCCCGCCCATCGGCACCACGGCGACCTGCCGGGGCGGACCACCCGAGGGTGGGTGCGGGGAGCACGGCCGCCACGACTCGGTGGCCACGGTCAGGCCGGTCGCCGCAGGCAGGGGTTCGGGTACCGCCCACAGGTGCTCGGCACGCATGGGGGCCGGAGGAAAGCCGTGGAGCGGGGGCGGATCCGTGCTGAGCAGGTCTCTCCACCGGTAGGCGGGCTCGGCCGCCGCGAGGGCGGAGATGTTCGCCGACAGCCGGTCCCGGACCGGTTGGTCACGGTGGCCCGAGCCGACGACCACCACGGGTGCGACACCGGAACCTTCAGCGGCGTCCTCGATGGCGAACAGCAGTGCCGGGTGCGCCGACATCTCGGCATACATCCCTGCACCGAGGCCGATCGCGGTCTGTACAGCGCGGTCGAATCGGATCGTGTTGCGCAGGTTGGCATACCAGTACTCGCCGAAGTCGGTTCCGGGCTCGACGGGCCGCCCGGTCGCGGACCCGACGAACTGGATCGGCGACTCGGCGAACACCGACCTGGGCAACCGGCGGTTGAGGTGCTCACGCTGGGTTTCCATCGCGGTGGTGTGCGCCGGGAAGCTCATCGCCAGTTCGCGCGCGAATCGGCCACGGGCCCGGGCCGCCGCGACGATCGCGGCCACCGCGCGCCGCTCCCCCGAAACTGCCACCGATGCTTGTGAATTCACTGCCGAGAGTTCCAGCCAGCCGGCGCACCCGGCGATCAGATCGGCCGCCTCGCCGGGGTCGACGCCCAGCACCGCGACCCCGTTCTCGCCCGGGATCGCCGCGATCGCCGCTGCCCGCGCCGCCAGCACCGAGACGGCATCGTCGAGTGTGACGGTCTCGGCGACGTAAGCCGCCGCAACCTCACCGAGGCTGTGCCCCAGTGTCAGATCGGGCAGGATGCCACACGATCGCCACACCGCGGCCAGTGCCACCGAATGGACGAACTGGGCTGCGTGCAGTTCCTCATGTGACACCGGCCCGGCGCCGCACGCGGTCAGGAACGGTAGCGGCGTCGGCAGACCGGCGCCGACGATCGCCGCGGTGAGCCGGTCGGCCTCGGCACGGTAGACCGGTAGCTCGCGGTAGGTTTGGGCGCCCATCCCGGCCCACTGACTGCCCTGCCCCGGAAACACGAACGCGGTCCGCGCGCCCCCATGGCCCCCCGACCGCGCCACCAGCGGGTGCTCGCTGCCGTCGGCGACAGCCTGCAGGCCGGCCACGAGTTCGTCACGGTTGCCGGCACGCACGATGGCGCGGTGGCGCCGCATCCGCCGCGTCCGTACCAGCTGCCCGGCGACCTGCTCGGCATCGCACGGGTTCCGGTGCAGGTAGTCCAGGATCGCGCGAGCGGCGCCGGGGACCAGTTGTTCGTCGTGGGCGCTCAGCGGGACCGCGACCCTCCCGTCGGGTAGCCGGCCGGCCGGCATCAGGCCGCCCTGCCTTCCCCCGGCACCGCGACCACGACATGGGTGTTGGTGCCGCTCATCCCGAACGCCGACACCGCGCCGACCCGCGTGCCATCGAGGGCCGGCCATCGGGACAGTTTGGAAGCCAATCGTAGACCGGTTCTCTCCCAGTCGATTTCGCGGCTCGGCTCGTCGACGTGCAGGGTGGCCGGGATGGCGGCGTGCTCGGCGGCGAGCAGCACCTTGGCCAACCCGAGCGCACCGGCGGCCGCCTGGGTGTGCCCGACATTGGATTTGACCGATCCGAGCAGCGGGCCCTGACCGGGCGCGCCCGCGCCATAGGTCGCGGCCAACGAGTGCAGCTCGGTGCGATCCCCCAACCGTGTCCCGGTGCCGTGGCCCTCCAGCATCCCGACACCGGTGGGCTCCACCCCCGCGACGGTGAGCGCGCGCTCGAACAACCGCGACTGGGCCTGCCTGCTGGGCGCGGTGAGCCCGACGGATCTACCGTCGGAGTTCACGCAGCTTGCCAACACCTCGCCCAGGATCCGGCGACGGTCCCGTAGCGCGCCCGACTTCTTTTGCAGGACGAACATGCCCGCGCCTTCGGCCCACACAGTCCCGCTGGCGTGCGCGCTGTAGGGCCGGCAGTGCCCGTCATCGGAGAGCGCGTGCTGTGTGGAGAACTCCACGAAATATCCGGGCGACCCCATGACGCACACCCCGCCGGCCAGCGCGAGGTCACAATCGCCGGACCGCAGCGCCTGTACGGCCAGGTGAAACGCCGACAGTGCAGACGAACACGACGTGTCCACCGTCATGGCCGGACCCACCACCCCCAGGGTGTAGGCGATGCGGCCGGAGATCACGCCCAGCGACGTCCCGGTGATCAGATGTCCGCTGTGGTGCGAGAACTCGTCCATCGCGGGCCCATACCGCATATCCGAGGCGCCGACATAACAACCCACTTCGTGGCCGGCGAGGTCGTCGGGGTTGATCAGCGCGCTTTCCAGCGCACGCCATGAAACCCGCAACGCGACGCGTTGCTGCGGATCCATCGCGACGGCCTCGCGGCGCGAGATGCCGAAGAACTCCGGATCGAAACAACCTGCGGTGCTCAGGAATCCACCCAGATTGTGGATCGGTGCGAAACCCTCGCGCCGCGATCCGGCCAGCAACGTATGCAGCGACCAGCCCCGATCGTCCGGGAACGGGGACAGCGCCTCGCGCTGCTCGGCGAGCAGGTTCCAGAAGTCGTCGACACTGTCCACACCGCCCGGCGCCTCGACCGCCATCCCGACGATGACCACGGGGTCATCGGTCATGTGCAGCTCACCAGCTCGGCGACCTCGTCGAGATGATCATCGAGATAGAAGTGGCCACCCGGCATCATCGTGAAAGTGAACACGGAGTCGGTGTGCCGCTGCCACTGCCGCAACAGGTCTTGCTCGGCCCGGTGGTCGGCATCGCCGCCGATGACGTGGATGTCGGCCGCGATGCGGACGTCGCGGCCACAGGTGTACCGGTGAAACGCCCGGTAGTCGGCACGGACCGCGGGCAGCAGCAGTTCGAGGAAATCCTCGTCGGCGAGCAGCCGGGCGTCGGTGCCGCCGAGGTCGACGATGTCGGCCAGCAGTTCGCGGTCTGTGACAGGCTCGGGACGCGAACCTTCCACCGTCGAGGGCGCCTGGCTGGCCGACGCCCACAATTCGCGGACGGTGACGCCGCGCTGTGCGGCCAACCGGGTGAACTCGAAGCCCACCAACGCTCCCATACAGTGCCCGAACAACCGGAGCGGACCGAGCCGGTTCCAGTCGGCGGCGGCCAGGAGGTCGGCGGCAAGTTCGGTGATGCTCTCGGCCGCCGGATGGGCCAACCGCTCTCCGCGCTGCGGGTACTGCACCAGGAAGGTGTCGACCCCTCTGGCGCACAATGCCGACGCGAAACCTCGGTAGGCCGCGGCGGCGCCGCCGGCATGCGGGAACACGATCGTCGAGGTCCCCGGCTCCCCGGGGAACCTCTTGATCCATGGCACGAGATCGAGCTGGAACCGTTCCCCGATCATCGCCCGGTGTCCAGCGCGGAAAGCACCTCGGCACCGTCCATATCGGCGACCTCCAGGTAGAGCTCGGCCACCTCGGTCAGCCGGTTGCCGTCGGATTCGTAGCCGATCAACCGTTGCGCGAGCGCCGCTGCGCTGCGCGCGGCGAAGATATCGGCGACTGCGACCGACGGGGAGTCGAGCCAGGTTCGGACGCGTGCCACCACCTGGGTGGCCAGCACGGAATCGCCCCCGGAGGCGAAGAAGTCGTCGTCGGCGCCGACGGAGGCGCGTCCCAGAACCGTACCGATGATCGCGCACAGCGCCGATTCCAGCGCAGTCGCAGGTGCCCGGAATCCGGAGCCGCCGCGGACATCCGCCTCGCCGAGCTGTCGCGCCACCGCGGCGCGGTCGATCTTGCCGCCGAGGGTGTAGGGGATCTGGTCGGCGGAGACGAGGATCTGCGGGATCATGTGCGGCGGCACGAGTTCGGCCATCGCCTCGGTGATCTTGTGCGGGTCGGGAACCGGGTGGCCGGCGTCGCCGCTGATGAGCGCGGCGAGCACCTCGCGGCCGCCGTCGGCCGGCACCATCGCCGCCACCGCGGAGTCGACGCCCGCAACGCGACGCAACGCCGACTCGACCTCGCCGAGTTCGACCCGGTACCCACTGATCTTGATCCGGTGGTCGGCCCGGCCGACGAACTCGATGATGCCACCGGGCCGGTAGCGCACCAGATCGCCGGTGCGATACCAGGTGCGGCCCTGATGATGCACGAACCGCTGCGCGGTCAGATCCGGGCGTGCACAGTAGCCGCGGGCCACACCGCGTCCCCCGACCCACAACTCGCCGGGCACCCAGTCCGGACAGTCCAAGCCGTCCGGGCCGACGACCCGGCACACGTTGTTGGGCAACGGAACACCGAGCGGGATCGAGGTCCACTCTGCGGGGATGTCCCCGATGACCTCGCAGATCGTGTGGTGTGTCGCGGTCTCGGTGGCGCCACCGAGACCGGCGAACCGCAGGTGCGGAGCCCGTGCGCGCAGCGTCCGGACCAGTTCCGGGCGGACCCAGTCGCCACCGGTGGGCACCACGCGCACCGACGACAGGTCGCCGTCGACCTCGGAGAGCATCTCCAACCAACCGGGCATGAAGTGCAGCACCGTGACGCCGTGCTCGGCGATGAGGCGTGCCCACACGTCGGGGTCGCGGCGTTCGTGCTCGTCGACGACGACGATCGACCCCCCCGAGCCCAGCGTGCCGAAGATGTCGAGGACGGACAGGTCGCATTCCAGCGACGACAGGGCCAGGCACCGGTCGTCCGAGTCGATGCCGAAGTGACCGTTGATGAACTCGATGGTGTTCATCGAGGCGTCGTGGGTCATCTCGACGCCTTTGGGCTCGCCGGTCGAGCCTGACGTGAACAGGATGTACGCCCGGTCGGTCGGGTCGACGACCGCCCGTCGAAAGCCGCTCTCCCGACGACCCACCCGTAACGCCTCCGCGACGGTCAGGCCGGGCAGAGTGGTCGGCGGATCGTCACCGCACACCAGGGCCATCCGCACCCGCGCGTTGGCCAGCATGCGCGATGCCCGGTCGGTGGGATGGTCCACGCCCACCGGAACGTAGACCGCCCCGACGGTGGAGATGGCAAGCAGGGCGACGATCTGTTCGAAATTCTTCGGTCCCATCACCGCGACGACGTCGCCGGGCCGGATGCCGGCGACGCGCAGCGCCGCAGCAACGGCAAGCACCTGCTCCCGCAGCTGCCCGTAACTGAGGTTTCCCGCCCGGCTCCACACCGCCGGCGCATCGGGGCGGGCCTCGGCGTTGCGGAAGAACCCGTCGTGCAGTACCTCTCCGCTCGCAGCGGCCGTCACGAGAACAGCATCGCGCGCGGACTGCTGTTCGGGCGTGACCGCCGCGACATCGACAGCGTCCCAGGAAGATTCGTCGGTGGCGAGGCGTTGCAGTTCGGCAAGGTGGTGAGCGAACATCGCGTCGGCGACGCCGGGCCGGAACGCGTCCTCGCGAGTGTCCCAGTTGATCATCAGCCCCTCGGCCACCGGGGTGGCCTGCGCATCGAGGAGGACCTGCGGTCCCTGCGAGATCGTCCACACCGGGCTGCCGAAGTGCTCGGTCACCTTGCCCGCGAACAGATCCCCGAGACCGAGTGCACTCGTATAGACAATCGGGGCCAGCACCGGAGTGCCATGGTGACGGGTCAGGTCGCGCAGCACCGACAGGCCCGAGTAGCTGGAATGCCGGGCGGACGCGTGCAGGGTCTGCTGCAGCACCCGGCAGCGGGCGGCCGGAGTATCGGCTGCGGTGAGGTCCACGTCGAGCAGCAGCGACGAAGTGAAATCGCCGACGAGTTTGTCGACGTCGGGGTGAAACTGCTCGCGACCGAACATCGGCAGGTTGAGCAGGAAACGCCGGTTGGTCGCCCATCGGGCCAGGGTGCCCGCGTAGGACCCCGCCACCGCCATCGCCGGGGTGATCCCGCGCCGGTGCGCCGCCGCGAACAGCGCGTCGCGCGTGGCGACATCAAATATGTGCCAACGGCGTCTGGTCCGTTTCGGATCCGCCTGCTCGGACCTCGGCACCAGCGGAAGGGCTGGCCCTTCGGGCAGTTCGGGGATGCGTTCGACCCACCACCTGCGGTCCTCTTCGGATGCCGCGGTCGTCGATGTGAGTGCCGCACGGTATTCGCGGTAGGTGTAGTTCAGTTCGGGAAGCGTTGCGCCGCTGTAGAACTCGGCGAGATCAGCCATGAAGTTGCGGTAGCTCACGGCGTCGGCGGCCTGCATGTCCATGTCGACGTGCAGCCGGGTCCGGCCGCCGGCCAGTAGCGACAGCGAGAACTGCAGCACCTCGTCGTGCATCATCTGATGGGATTTCTGCTGCCTGATCTCTTCCAGCCGTCGTTCGGCGGCCGGGGTGTCCAGGTCACGAAGGTCGTACACCGTGACCGGCAGACCGCGATCACCGATGCGCTGGGTTCCGTCGGGCAGGATCTCCACGCGCAGCATCGGATGCCGCAGCGCCAGTTTGGCCGCGGCATCCCGCAGTCGCTCGGGATCCACGCCCGCCCCGTCGAACTCGACGTAGAGGTGTGCCGCGACACCGCCGAGCTGCTGATCGTCGTTGCGGCCCACCCACATCGCATGCTGAATCGGCGCCAGCGCGAAGGTGTCCGTGTCGACGGGCTTCGCAGCCTCCGGCGTCACGTCCCGTCCGGCGATCGCCGTCGTGGCCCGACCCGCGACCAACTCGGTCCACGCAGCCACCGTGGGGTTGGCTGCCAGCGCGGCGAAACCGACATCGATGCCCTGTCTGCGCCAGCGGCCCGACAGTGACATCATGCGAATCGAATCGAGACCGGACGCGATCAGGTCGGCCTCGGGGTCAAGCCCGGCCGGGTCGACGCCCAGCAGTTCGGCGACCTCGTCACGGACCGATTGCGCCGTCGTCGTCGCCGAACCCACCGAACCTCCTCGACCCACCTCAGAATTAAGTGCAGGCTGCCCTAACTTCGTGGAGGCTACCCTATATTCGGGTCACCGAAAACTCCTACCCCGAGTGGTGATTTCTGACTGATGAGCACTGGATTTGCCGCCGAACGCGCCGATGACCTGGCCCGCGGCTTCGTACCGTTTCCCGCGGACCGCGCCGAGGTGTACCGACAGGCGGGCTACTGGACCGGCCGGTCACTGGATTCGATCCTGACCGACGCGGCGACAGCGTGGCCCCACCGAACGGCGATCATCGACTCCGGACACAGGTACACCTTCGAGGAGCTGGATGCGGCGGCCGATCGGGCTGCCGCCGGCTTCGCCGACCTCGGCATCGGTCCAGGTGAACGGGTGTTGTTGCAGCTGCCCAACTCGTGCCAGTTCGCTGTGGCGCTGTTCGGTCTGCTGCGCGCCCGCGCCGTGCCGGTGATGTGCCTCATCGGCCACCGCACCGCAGAGCTCGGCCATTTCGCCGAGGTCAGCGGCGCGGTGGCGCTCATCGTCCCCGACCAGGCCGGCGGGTTCGACCACCGCGACATGGCGGCCACACTTGTTGGCGAACACCCGGGGCTGCGCCATGTGATCGTCGACGGCGCAAAGGGACGGTTCACCGCGTGGTCGTCGATCCGCGATTTCGAGGGCCCGCCGGTGACACCCGCGCCCGTCGATCCCGGGTTGCCTGCGCTGCTGCTGGTCTCGGGCGGCACGACGGGCCTGCCGAAGCTGATCGCCCGCACCCATGACGACTACGTCTACAACGCCACCGCGTGCGCCCAGGCGTGCCACCTGACCGGTGCGGACGCCTATCTGGTCGCGCTGCCCGCCGGGCACAATTTCCCGCTGGCCTGTCCGGGTCTGCTGGGATCAATGACGGTGGGCGCGCCGACGGTGTTCACCGCCGACCCCAGCCCGGAGAACGCGTTCGCGCTGATCGACCGGTACCGGATCACGGTGACCGGGCTGGTGAATGCGTTGGCGAAGCTCTGGGCCCAGGCCTGCGAGTGGGAGCCGGTGCTTCCGACGTCGCTGCGGTTCGTGCAGGTCGGCGGATCCCGGATGAGCCCCGAGGATGCCCGGTTCGTCCTCGAACGGCTGACACCGGGTATGTCGCAAATCTTCGGGATGGCCGAGGGGATGCTGAACTTCACCCGGCCCGGCGACCCCGAGGACGTGGTGGTGTACACCCAGGGCAGGCCGATGTCCCCGCATGACGAGATGCGTGTGGTCGACGAGAACGGCGACGAGGTGCCCCCCGGTGAGGAAGGTGAGCTGCTGGTACGGGGGCCCTACACCCTCAACGGGTACTACCGGGCCGACGACGCGAACGCGCGATCCTTCTCCCCTGACGGCTTCTATCGCACCGGCGACCGGGTGCGGATCTTCGCCGACGGCGCGCGAGCCGGCTACGTGGAGGTGACCGGCCGCATCAAGGACGTCATCCACCGCGGTGGCGAAACGGTGTCGGCAACAGATCTCGAAGACCATCTGCACACCCACCCGGCAATCCACGCCGCGGCCGCCGTGCCGCTTCCCGACGATTTCCTCGGCGAGAAGATCTGTGCGGCAGTGATTTTCCGTGGGGCACCGCTGACCCTCGTCGAAGTGAACGCATTCCTCGACGAGCGTGGTGCATCCACCCACGCGCGGCCCGACGTGCTGGTTGCGGTGCCGTCGCTGCCGATGACCGCGGTCGGGAAAGTCGACAAGAAGCGGTTGGTTGCGCAGTTGACCTCGTGACCGAGCGGATGACGGACCGACCCAGCCCATCGCCGCGTCACCGGGACGCCCGCAGGGCGGTATCCACCATCATCATCAGCCGGGCCGCGCGGCTCTTACCGTCGGACGGCGCAGGATAGCGACACAGGATGTCGACCAGCGCGGGAGTCGCGTGCTGCTGAGCCCTGCGCTGCAGTCTCTGCCACACCCGCCACACCCGCCACACCGGCCACCCCGGCTACACCCTGCTGTCCCAGCACCGACCAGATGTCAGACCCTCGAACTAGTGTTCGAATCATGGATATGGTATCGGAGGCCCTCGGGGTGGTCGCCGATCAGTTGGCGATCGTCTCCAAAGCCGCTGACGAGTTGTCCCATCGTGAACTGGTCAAGCTGTTGAGCGCACTCACCACCCTGCAACGCGGTGCCCCGGCACTGGAGCACAAGATCCTGGCCCGACTGATCGGTGAAACCCAGCCCTACCGACTCGGCGAACCGACCTGGAAGAAAGTGCTCACCACCACGCTACGATGCAGCGGCGCCGACGCCGAACAACGACTCAAACGCGCCAAAACCCTTGGGCCACGCCGGTCCATGACCGGAGAACCGTTGGCCCCGCTCTGGGAATCCACCGCTGCCGCCCAAGCCAGGGGCGACCTCAGCGACGAACATGTCACCGTCATCGCGCAGTTCCACAAGAAGCTCCCATCCTGGGTCGATCCCGACACCCGCGCCCACGCCGACCGCCACCTCGCCGACATCGGCGCGGGACTGGACCCACACAACCTCGACGAAGCCGCCGGCATGCTCCTACTGATGATCAACCCCGACGGCGATCCCCCCGAGGACCGACAACCAGAGCGCCACCGCGGCATCAGAATCAGTAGGCAACGCCCCGACGGCACCGCCACCATCTCCGGCACCCTCACCCCCGAAGCCATCGCCGTCTGGCAAGCCATCTTCGCCAGCGCCGCCGCGCCCGGCCACAGCCCACCCGCCCGCAACCAACGAGGCGAACACCGTCAGCGCGATGACATCGAACGCCTCGATCCCGCACCGGCAGCCGACCACGACCCACCCGCAGAACAACACGGCCAGGACACGCGCACCTGCGCCCAACGCAACCACGACGCGTTCCTCACCCTGGGCCGCCGGGCCCTCGAATCCGGCGAACTGGGCAATCACAACGGACTCCCCACCACCGTCATCGTGACCACCACTCTCCAGGAGCTGGAAAAGGCCGCAGGCGTTGCCGTCACCGGCGGCGGATCCCTCCTACCGATGCCCGACCTGATCCGCATGGCCGCCCGCGCCCACCACTACCTGTACGTCTACGACCAACACAGCGGCCAATCCCTCTACCTCGGCCGCACCAAACGACTCGCCAACACCGCCCAACGCATCGTGTTGCACGCACGCGACCGCGGGTGCACCCGACCAGGCTGCAGCGCACCCGGCTACTGGTGCCAGGTCCACCACGCCGTCAGCGACTGGGTCCACAACGGCCAGACCAACATCGACGAACTCACCTTCGTCTGCCCCGCCGATCACCGCATGCTCGACAAGACCGACTGGACCACCACTCGCAACACCAAAAACCACACCGAATGGCACCCACCACCACACCTCGACACCGGCCAACACCGCATCAACGGCTACCACCACCCCGAACGCTACCTACTCCCCGAAGACGACCAGGGACCATGACACGGAACCCCGGACCCTACTCACTGACTCACGTCGGCCTTCTCGGGTCGCGCAGCCAGCTGTTCGACAAGTTGATCGATCACGGCTGCGGCGCTCGGGTGCTCCCACAACAGGGTCGGAGGCAGCGACAGCCCGGTGCGCTTTTCCAGGGCACGCCGCAGCGCAACGGTCATGATGGAGTCGACGCCGGCCTCCACCAACGGGATTCGAAGGTCGACGTCCGATACCGGTAACGCCAGTTCGTCGGCCACTGCTTCGACGACCTGTTGTGTCACCCACTCGCCGAGATCCGCTTCGCCGGGCCCTACGGGTGCGTCGTCAGCGGCGCCGTCGTCGCCGGCCGGTGCGACATCGGCCAGCATCGGCACCCCGGCGGCCTCCGGAAGAAGCGGCAGCACAACCACGTTCGGTTCCTCACCGCGCATCGCGGAGTCCAGGGCGCGCATCGCGTCATCGGCCCCGACCGTACCCATACCGAGTGCCTCCAGCTGCGCGGCGACGAAACCCGACGTCGAGCCCATGCCCAGACCGCGCCAGGCGGTCCACGCGACGCTGACGGTGCGGTCGCCGAGACTGCGCCGATGTCGCGCGGCCGCATCGAGGAAGGCGTTGGCGCATGCATAAGCGCCCTGCCCGGGGAATCCCGCGAGGTAACCACACGAGGAGAACAGCACCATCCAGTCCAGCTGCGCGGGCGGGAAAAGCTCATGCAGGGTCAAGGTTCCCGACACCTTGGGCCGCATCGCCGCCCGCAGGTCGGCTGCCGCGGTGTTCAGCAGTAGTGCACCGGCTTCCACCCCGGCAGCGTGCACCACCCCCCGCACCGGCGGCAGATCGGCGAGCACCGCACGCAGCCGATCACCCGCATCGGCCGCGCCGATGTCGATCGGGGCGACGTGCACGGACACGCCGCGCTCCTCCAACGCGGACACCGCGCGGATCGCCTCACTCGATTCTTCGGCCCACCGGTGCCGCGGTGGGATACCGGACCGGGACAACAGAACCACGCGCCGCGCCCCGAGATCGGCCAGGCGCTGCGCGATCCGCAGCCCGAGCGCGCCGGTGCCTCCGGTGATCAGATACGTACCGCCCGGTGTGCACGACATCGGCACCCCACCACCGAACTGTGCCGGTGCCAGCCGCGCGGTCATCGCCTGACCGTCGCGGAAGACGACGACGCCGTGGCCCGGCAGCGACGCGAGCACCCCGACCGGCACGGCCCCACCGGCGAGGTCGAGCACACCGCCCCACAGCTGCGGATGCTCGGCAGCGGCGACCCGCGTCAGCCCCCACAGCGGAGCGTGGACCAGATTGCCACCCTCGTGCACATCGCGGGTCAGCACCCAGAGCCGAGCTTGAGACCCATTGTGACTGAGCTGTTTCAGTGCATCCAACACCTGCTCGGCGGCGGCTTCGGCCGAATCGTCGCGCGGCAGCAACAGCACCACGGAGCGCTGACCGGTGTCCGGGGGCACCTGCGCCACGCGCTCGTGAACGCTGTGCGGCACCCCGGCGTCGACCAGATCGCGTGCCACCGAATGGACCCCGGGTCCCGTACCCACCACTGCCACCTCGGCGGGCCGGTCGTCGTCCTGGAACGCGGTGGCATACCAGGCGACGTGATGCAGCATCCGGGACGTATCGGCCCCCGCGGTGCTCTCCAGTTCTTCGAACGTCATCGCCGTGAGGGAGGCGCGCACCGCCCCCGACTCATCGGCGATCGCCACGTCGGTGGTGGTGTTCTCCCGGAGACGCACATGCAGCAGAGCCAGCGCGGGCGGTGCGCCACAGACGTGCACGCGTTCGATGCGCGCGGGCATCCGCAGCCGTGGCGAACCGTCGAACACGGTAGACGCCGCCGACGTCGCCGCATCGAGCAGGCCGGCCCAGGTCCGCGGTACCGAGCCATCCGCTTCGGCGCTGACACGGACCAGTAATTCGCCTGCACCACGCCGTATTTCGAGAATCTTCCACCCGAAGCCCATCGCCGCCACCCCGAGTGCCGCCAGGGTGTCGACGACATGACCGGACGGCAGGCGCTCGGTACAGCGATCCCAGGCGGCCGCGTCGATGCCGCCCGCCACCAACTGGTTGAGTTCGTCCTCGAAGTCCTGATCGCCGGCCACCACTGCGCTGCTGTGGGTGAGCCAGCGGTTCTCGTCGGCCTCCCCGGAGTCGGCCAGCCGCGACGATATCCGCAGCGACCGGTCCTGCAGAACCACCTGGATGTCGCGGACCCGGCCCGGCGGCACCGGCGTGCGCAGCCTGACCTCGCTCACTCCGGAACCCGCCACGGTCAGGAAGGTGTTCAGAAGGACTGCCGCGGGCACGATCTCGGTGCCCTGCACCGGGTGGTCGCCCGGGTATGGACGGTTGTCCATGTCGAGCCTGGTCTGCCAGACGCGGGCCGGCACCGCCGCGGTCACGTCCACCACTCCGCCGAGCAGCGTGTGCGAGGCCGGATCGTGCAGTGCCCGGGTGTTCGGGGGCGCCGTGGGAGTGCGCCAGAACCGCCGGTGCTGCCACTGTGCGCCCGGAAGATCGGCGGCCCACGGCATGGACGCCGTGACCCCGTGTGCGACCGGCGCGCCGTGGCAGTACAGCGCCGCGACGGCGGCGCCCACCGCAAGCCGCTGCGGCTGGTCGCGCCGCAACACCGGCACCACAGCGTGGTCGTCCATGCCGAGGCTGGTCAGTGTCTCGACGATCGAATGAGCCACCACCGGGTGCGCGGACACCTCCAGGAACAGCCGGTGGCCGTCCTGACCTGCGGCCTGTACCGCTTCGGCGAAACGGACCTGTCCGCGCAGGTTGGCCCTCCAGTAGTCCGGACCGCGCACCGCATCCGACCGGGGGTCGAGCAGCGCCGTGGTGTAGAGCGGCACGTGAGCCTGCCCCGGCGCCGGTAACGCCGCGACCAGACGGGCCAGCTCACCGGTGAGCGGGTCCATCGCGGGGCTGTGGAACGCGACATCGGTGTTGACCCGACGAACCATCACCCCGGCGGCGGTCCACCCGGCGACGATCTCGTCGACCGCGGCCACCGTGCCCGAGACCACGGTGGATTCCGTCGAAGCGCTGATCGCCGCGACCACGTCGGTCCGGGCCCCGAGTCTTCGCTCGACCTCGTCGAATGGCAAGCGCACCAACGCCATCGCCCCTGCACCGGCCACTGCCCGGAACCCGCGTGCCCGGTAGCACGCGATCGACGCGCCGTGGCTCAGGTCGAACACCCCGGCGGCCACGCACGCGGCCACCTCGCCGACCGAGTGTCCGATCACCGCGGCCGGTTGCACACCACGCTCGCGCAGCACCGCCGCGAGACCGACCTGCATCGCGAACGTCAGTGCCTGCACCTGGTCGGTGCCGCCCAGCTCAGCGGTGGTCAGGGCGTGCCGGGCGGTGAATCCGAGTTCCTTGCCGAAGACGCGATCGACATCGTCGATGACAGCGGCGAACACCGGTTCGGTGGCGATCAGTTCAGCTCCCATGCCGGCCCAGTGCGATCCGTGGCCGGAGAACACCCACACCGCGCCGTGGACGGCGCCCGGAACCACCGAACCCGTCACCAGATTCGGATCCCGCTGCTGGGCGGCCAGCGCATCCAACGCGTCCAGAGCGCCGGGGGCGCCGGCGGCGTGGCCAGAGTCGGTGAGCACCGCCGCCCTGACCGGTTCGTGGGTGCGCCGCGTCCACAGCGTGGCGGCGGCCTCGTCGAGCGTGACGTCCTGCGACCTGAGGTGGCCGGCCAGCGCTGCGGCCTGGGCGGCGAGCCTGGTCTCCGAGCGAGCCGAGATCGGGAGGAAAGCGGCAGGCGCCGAACCGCTTTGACGATCCGAAGGCAGCGGCGGCGCCTCCTCCAGGAGCACGTGTGCCAGGGTGCCGCCGTAGCCGTAACTGCACACCGCGGCGCGGCGGGGCCGCGGCCCGCGCGGCCACGGCTCTGCCTCGGTGGGCACCCGCAGGCCACTGTTGTCCCAGTCGACGGCGGTGGTCAGGGTGCGCACGCCGGCGGTGGGCGGCAGGTGCTCGTGGTGCAGGGCCAGGGCGGTCTTGATCAGACCGACGACACCGGCTCCCCCTTCGAGATGTCCGGTGTTGGGTTTGACCGACCCGATGGCACACGGCCTGCCGGACCGGCCGCGGCCGTAGACGGCCGACAGGGCGCCGATCTCCACCGGATCCCCGGTCGGGGTGCCGGTTCCGTGCGCCTCCAGGTAGTCGACGCTGCCCGGCTCGATTCCCGCGGCGCGGCAGGCGGTGCGGAACAGCGCTTCCTGGGCCTGCCCGTTGGGGGACATGATCCCCACCGTCCTGCCGTCCTGGGCGACCGCGCCACCCCGAATCACCGCAAGGACCCGGTCGCCGTCGCGCACGGCGTCGGTCCACCGTTTCAGCACCACCACCCCGGCGCCCTCACCGCGTCCGTAACCGTCGGCGGCCTCGTCGAAGGTCTTGCATCGACCGTCGGGTGCGGTCGCGCCCGCCACGTCGAGCACCCGCGTCAGGCCGGGACCGATCAGCGCGCTGACCCCGCCCGCGAGCACCAGCGACGACTCGCCGTCACGCAACAGCTGGCAGGCCTGGTGCACCGCCACCAACGACGCCGCGCACGCGGCATCGAGCGCGACGCTGGGGCCGCGCAGATCGAGCAGATGCGAGACCCGGTTGGCCACCCCGCACAGCGACGTACCGATGCCGGTCCACGCCTCGATCCCGGCGATGTCCTCCATCAGGAGCTTGCCGTAGTCGTCGGAGTTCACCCCCATCAACACCGCGGTGTCACTGCCCGCCAGCGAGCGCGGTGGGATGCCCGCGTGATCGAGCGCCTCCCAGGACACTTCGAGCGCCAGGCGCTGCTGCGGGTCCATCAGTTCGGCTTCGCGCGGCGACACCCCGAAGAACTCGGCGTCGAAGCCGGGGAGATCGTCGAGAAAGGTCCCCCACCGGGTGGTCTCGCGCAGCACCGCGGCGTTGCGCGGATCCCGCTGCAGGTAGGGCTCCCAGCGGTGCGGTGGAACCTCGGTGACATTGCTGCCCGCGGCGAGCAGGAACGACCAGAAATCCGCCGGTGTGCGGATATCGCCCGCCAGCCGGCAGCCGATGCCGACGATGGCGATCGGCGCGCTGGGCGACGAGAGGTTCAGCTCCACGTCGCCAGGACCGGCGATGCAGTGTGGGTAGCCTTCCCTAACCAGAACTTCGGCATGCCGGACATCCTGGCACAGGGGGTTTGCTCACAGGGAGTTACCCGGGGGATGTGCCCCGAGATCCGGCGGCCACCGCGGCGACCCGGACCGCCGGCCCGGCACCGGGCACGGTATAGGTGGAGTTATGAAACTGTCCGGCGTCGGCCTGTGGAGTTCGCAACTGCGTTACGGAAACCCCGACGAGGCGGCCGAAGCCGCCGCCGAGCTCGACGGGCTCGGCTTCGCGGCGCTGTGGATCCCCGACGTCGGCGGGCCGGTGCTGGACTCGGTCGACAACCTGCTCTCGGCGACCGAGAAGACGGTCATCGCCACCGGAATCCTGAACCTGTGGATGCACGAGCCCGCCGATGTGGCCGCCCGCTACGCGACGTTGACCGAGACGCACGGCGAGCGGTTCCTGCTCGGCATCGGGGTCAGCCACGCTCCGCTGATCGATTCCAAGGAACCGGGGCTCTACCGCAAACCGCTGGCCGCCACCAGGACGTTCCTCGACGGTATCGACGCGTCACCGCAGCCGGTGCCGCCGGGCAACCGGGTGTTGGCCGCGCTCGGACCCAAGATGCTGGAGCTGTCCGCGACGCGGGCCGGCGGAGCCCACCCGTACCTGTCCACCCCCGAACACACCCGCCAAGCCCGCGAGCTGCTCGGCCCCGACCCGTTGCTGTTGCCGGAGCAGACCGCGTTGCTCACCGACGACCGCGACCACGCCCGCCAGATCGGAACCGAGTGGCTGCGTGCCTATCTGGCGCTGCCGAACTATGCGAACAACCTGTTGCGGCTCGGCTTCACCGAGGACGACCTGTCGTCGGTCAGCGATCGGCTGTTCGACGCACTGATCGCCTGGGGCGACGAGGACGCGGTCCGGAGTCGGGTGCAGGACCACCTCGACGCCGGCGCGGACCACGTGTGCGTGCAGGTGCTCACCGCCGATGCCCGCGAGTTCCCGCGCGAACAGTGGCGTAGGTTGGCCGCCGCGCTGCTGTAGCCCCCGCCGCCGGGCCGCGGATGGCCGTCGCAGCGGACGTAGCGAGCGTGCGCCGGTCAGACGAGCAGATCCCGCACCACCGCGTCGGCGAGCAACCGGCCCCGGTCGGTGAGCACCAACCGGTCCCCTGCTCCGCTCAACAACCCGTCGGCGACGGCACGTTCGGCGCGCCGACGTTCCCGGCCGGACAGTGCCGCGGTCGGCAGCCCGGTGCGCAGCCGCACCCGCAGCATGACGTCCTCGACGTGCATCGTCGCGGTGTCCAACTGTTCGAAGTCGGCCACGGGCAGCTGTGCACTCTCCAGTGCGGCGGCATAGGCGTTGGGATGCTTGACATTCCACCACCGGGTTGAGTCCACGTAGCTGTGCGCGCCGGGTCCGGCACCCCACCACCGGCCGCCGTCCCAGTAGCCGAGGTTATGCCTGCACGCCCCGCCCGGGCGGCTCCAGTTCGACACCTCGTACCAGCTGAACCCGGCCTCGGACAGGCGCCGGTCGACCAGTTCGTAGCGGCGTGCGTGCACATCGTCGTCGGGCGCCGGGATCTCACCGCGGCGCACCCGGCGGGCCAGCGCGGTACCGTCCTCGACGATCAGTGCGTAGGCCGAGACGTGGTCGACCTGTGCGCCGATCGCGGCGTCGACCGACGCCATCAGATCGTCGTCGGTCTCCCCCGGCGTGCCGTAGATGAGGTCGAGGCTGACGTGATCGAACCCCGCCGCACGGGCTTCCCGCGCGGCGTCGACCGCCCGACCCGGTGAATGCACCCGGTCCAGAGCGGCCAGCACATGCGGCGCGGTGGACTGCATGCCCAGCGAGATCCTGGTGAAGCCGGCCCGCCGCAACCCGGCGAAGAACCGGGGCGAGGTGGATTCCGGATTGCATTCGGTGGTGACCTCGGCGTCGCGCGCCAGCACGAAGTTGTCCCGGATCGCCTCCAGCACGGCGCCCAGTCCGGCGGCCCCCAGCAGCGACGGCGTCCCTCCGCCGACAAACACCGTCTGCACCTCGGGCGCCGACCCGAGCGTGGCGACGGCCAACCTCAACTCCGTCCGCAGCGCGGCCAGCCAGCCGTCGGGGTTGGCACCGCCGAGTTCGGCCGGGGTGTAGGTGTTGAAGTCGCAATACCCGCAGCGAACCGCACAGAACGGCACGTGGATGTAGATCCCGAAGGGGTGGGACTCATCTCCCGACCCGGAGATGTCGGGCAGCCGCGGTCGCTGCGCTACGTCGGGGGGTGTCGCCACCAGCCCAGTGTGGCAGAGCAGACTTTCGCTCACCGTGAGCGCAATGCTCGCCCGGTTAGGGCCGATGTGGGTGTTCGTGGCACAATTGGCGACGTGACTGCAGCCCACAGCTTCCCACGCCGGGTTTCGCTGGTGGCGCGCCGCCATGTCGACTTCAAGCGCGTGTGTTCCTGTTGCTGTCTGCCCTGACCGCGGATCTGTAGGACCCAGCCCCCTCTCCATCCATCAGCTGGCCGCCGGATTTGCGCCGCCGGACAGCCACCGGTGAGACGCGTGATCTGAACGCCGGCTCCGACCAGGAGCCCAGCCCATGACCACAACACCTGACACCTCCGCCGGCTCGCCGGCACGCGGGAAGCCCGTCAAGCGTCCCCGCGGGGAGGGCCAGTGGGCGCTCGGTTACCGCGAGCCGCTCAACCCCAACGAACAGTCCAAGAAGGACGACAACCCGCTCAACGTGCGGGCACGGATCGAGAACATCTACGCCAAACAGGGCTTCGAGAGTATCGACAAAGGCGACCTGCGCGGCCGGTTCCGCTGGTGGGGGCTCTACACCCAGCGCAAGCCGGGGTACGACGGCACCTGGACCGGTGACGAGAACACCGACATGCTCGAAGACGAGTTCTTCATGCTGCGGGTGCGCTCCGACGGTGGCGCGCTGACCGCCGCGGCGCTGCGCACCCTCGGCGAGATCTCGACCGAATTCGCCAGGGACACCGCCGACATCTCCGACCGGCAGAACGTGCAGTACCACTGGATCGACGTCCGGAACATGCCAGAAATCTGGCGCCGGCTCGACGAGGTCGGTCTGCAGACCACCGAGGCCTGCGGCGACTGCCCGCGTGTGGTGCTCGGCTCTCCGCTGGCCGGTGAATCGCTCGACGAGGTCATCGACGGCACCCCGGCGATAGACGAGATCGTCAAGCGCTACATCGGCAAGCCCGAGTACTCGAACCTGCCGCGCAAGTTCAAGACCGCGATCTCCGGGCTTCAGGACGTCGTGCACGAGGTCAACGACGTCGCGTTCATCGGGGTGAACCATCCCGAGCACGGCCCCGGTTTCGACCTGTGGGTCGGCGGCGGGCTGTCGACCAACCCGATGCTGGGCCAGCGGGTGGGCGCCTGGGTGCCGCTCGACGAGGTGCCCGATGTGTGGGAGGGCGTGGTCAGCGTCTTCCGTGACTACGGCTACCGCCGACTGCGTTCGAAGGCCCGGCTGAAGTTCCTGATCAAGGACTGGGGCGTGCAGAAGTTCCGCGAGGTCCTGGAAACCGAGTACCTGAAACGGCCACTGCTCGACGGACCGGCGCCGGATCCGGTGACCAGGCCCATCGACCACGTCGGGGTGCAGAAGCTCAAGAACGGCCTCAACGCCGTCGGCGTCGCGCCGATCGCGGGCCGCGTGTCGGGCACCATCCTGTCCAAGGTCGCCGACCTGGCCGAGGCGGTGGGCAGCGACCGGATCCGGTTCACGCCGTACCAGAAGCTGATCATTCTCGACGTGCCGGACGACAAGCTCGACGAGCTGCGCGCCGGGCTGGACGCGCTGGGTCTGCCGTCGACCCCGTCGCACTGGCGGCGCAATCTGATGGCCTGCACCGGCATCGAGTTCTGCAAGCTGTCCTTCGCCGAGACCCGCAGCCGGTCCCAGGTGCTGGTGCCAGAGCTGGAGAAGCGGCTGCACGACATCAACGCCCAGCTCGACGTTCCGGTCACGATCAACATCAACGGCTGCCCCAACTCGTGCGCCCGCATCCAGGTCGCCGACATCGGGTTCAAGGGCCAGATGATCGACGAGGGCAACGGCCCCGAGGAGGGCTTCCAGGTCCACCTGGGCGGCAGCCTCGGCCTGGACAGCGGTTTCGGCCGCAAGCTGCGCCAGCACAAGGTGCTGGCCACCGAGCTCGGCGATTACATCGAGCGGGTCGTGCGCAACTTCGTGAAACAACGCGAGCAGGGTGAGCGTTTCGCTACCTGGGCGTTGCGCGCCGACGACGCGGACTTGAGGTGAATGAAGTGACGGTAGTGACGAGAACAGAGACCGATCTGCAGCAGCTGGCCGAACGCGGCGCCGCAGAACTGGGCGAGAACGCCTCGGCCCGGGATCTGCTGCAGTGGACCGACGAGAACTTCGGCGGCGCCGCCGGCGGTCCGGACGGCAGGTCGGGCTACATCGTGGCATCCAACATGCAGGACGCCGTGCTGGTCGACCTGGCCGCCCAGGTGCGGCCCGGCGTCGACGTGCTCTTCCTCGATACGGGATACCACTTCGTCGAGACCATCGGCACCCGCGACGCCGTCGAGGCGGTCTACGACGTCAATGTGGTGAACGTGCGGCCGCAGCAGTCGGTCGCCGAGCAGGATGCCCTGCTGGGTAAGAACCTCTTCGAGCGCAACGCCAATGAGTGCTGCCGGCTGCGCAAGGTCGAGCCGCTGTCGAAGGCGCTGGCCGGCTACCGCGCCTGGGTGACCGGCATCCGGCGGGTGGAGGCGCCGACCCGAGCCAACGCTCCGTTGATCAGCTGGGACAAAGCGTTCGGATTGGTCAAGATCAACCCGCTGGCCGCGTGGAGTGACGAGGACATGCAGGCCTACATCGACGAGCACGGCATTCTGGTGAATCCGCTCGTCGACGAGGGCTACCCGTCGATCGGCTGCGCACCGTGCACCAACAAGCCGGTGGCGGGTGCCGATCCCCGCAGCGGACGCTGGGCCGGCCAGTCCAAGACCGAATGCGGTCTGCACGCCTCGTGACGCTGATAGTCACCGCCCACGGCAGCGCCGACCCGAGGTCGGCGGCCACGGTGGGTGCGATCGTCGAATGCGTCCGACGGCTGCGACCCGATCTGGACGCCCGCGTCGCGTTCTGCGAACAGAACTCCCCGAATCTGCGCGACGTGCTCGCCACCCTGGGTCGCCGACGCGCGGTCGTCGCACCGCTGCTGCTGGCCGACGCCTACCACGCCCGGGTCGACATCCCGGAGATGATCGTCACATCGGGCGCCGACGTCCGGCAGGCCGACGTGCTCGGCGAGGACGACCGCCTGGTGCATGTGCTGCGGCAGCGCCTGGAACAGGCCGGGGTGTCACGGCTGGATCCGCAGGTGGGTGTCATCGTCACCGCGGTCGGATCCTCGCACCAGGGAGCCAATGACCGCACCGCCACGGTCGCCGACGAGCTGACGCTCACCACGCGCTGGTGCGCGGCGACCGCCTTTGCGACCGGACCGCAGCCCAAACTCGCCGACGCCGTCGATGACCTTCGTCAGCGCGGCGCCACCCGGCTGGTCATCGCCCCCTGGTTCCTGGCGCCCGGCCGGATCACCGACCGGGTCGCGGAATTCGCCCGGGCGCAACGCATTCCGATGACTGCGCCGCTCGGGGCGCACCGGCAGGTGGCCGAGACGGTGCTCGACCGGTTCGACGCCGCGCTGACGTTGGACACGGCGGCGTAGGAGCACGCGGCAGCACTTCTGCCGAGCCGGTACCCTTTTCTCAGTCGGTGCTCTCGAGGCGAGGCACCCCCACCCGAGCAAGGACTCGATGCAACCTCATAGACCCGGGGCGGTCACATGTTGACCGCCGTTCTCGGTATCTTTCTCGGTTTCCTTGTCGTTCTGGCGATCACTGCGCTGACCGGATACTTCGTCGCGCAGGAGTTCGCCTACATGGCGGTGGACAGGTCCAGGCTTAAGGCGCGCGCCGAGGCCGGTGACAACGCCTCGGCCCGCGCACTGACTGTCACCCGGCGCACGTCGTTCATGTTGTCCGGTGCCCAGCTCGGCATCACCGTCACCGGTCTGCTGGTGGGCTATGTCGCCGAACCGCTGATCGGCCGCGGCCTGGAGGTGTTGCTCGGCGGTGCCGGTATCCCCACCGCGTTGGCCGTCGTGGTGGGCGGCGTCTTCGCCATCGCCGTGTCGACCGTGGTGCAGATGCTGTTCGGCGAGCTGTTCCCGAAGAACCTGGCGATCGCCCGACCCGAACCGTTGGCGCGCTGGCTGGCCCTGTCGACCACCCTGTACCTGAAGGTGTTCGGGTGGCTGATCCGGCTGTTCGACGCCTCGTCCAACCTTCTGCTGCGCGTGCTGCGTATCGAACCGGTGCACGACGTCGAGCATTCGGCCACCCCGCGCGATCTCGAGCACATCGTCGCGGCGTCGCGGGACGCCGGGGAGATCCCCCGCGAGCTGTCGGCGTTGCTGGACCGGATTCTGGACTTCCCGACCAGCACCGCCGAACATGCGATGATCCCCCGCTCGCGGGTGGACGTCATCACCGCCGACGAACCGGTGTCAGCGGTGCTGCAGCGCATGGCGACCGGTCACACCCGCTATCCGGTCACCGCACCCGACCACGAGGACATCGTCGGCGTCATCCAGCTGCACGATCTGCTCGACGCCGTGCCCGATACCGACACCGCCGGAACCCACTGCCGGCCCACCGTCGTTGTGCCCGAGACGATGCCGCTGCCGAACGTGGTGCGCCAGCTGGAACAGGCCGGTGACGAGATGGCGATCGTCATCGACGAATACGGCGGGTTCGCCGGCATCGTGACGATCGAGGACCTGGCTGAGGAACTGGTCGGCGAGATCGACGACGAACACGACGCCGTCGCCGCGGCCGATGTGGTGATCGACGGTGACGGCTGGTTGCTCGCCGGTGATCTGCCCCTCGACGAGGCCGAGCGCACCCTGGATCTGACCCTGCCACCCGGCGACTACGAGACGGTGGCCGGGCTGGTGATCGCCCACGCCGCCGGACTGCCCGCGGTCGGCGACGAGGTCGTCATCGCGCTTCCCGCCGCACCGGCTGATCTGCTCGGCGACGGAGCACCCCCCACCCGGCTACTGACCGCCCAGGTCCGTTCGATCGAGCGGCGGGTGCCGGCGTCGGTGTTCGTCACCGTCTCCGAGGAGGCCGGCGATGAGTGACCCGTGGGTGGTGGTCGCGGTGACCACCGCGCTGATCAGCCTCAGCGCGTTCTTCGTCGCGGTCGAATTCGCGCTGATCGCCGCCCGGCGTAGCCGGTTGGAGGACGCGGCGGCCACCAGCGCCACCGCCCGGGCCGCTTTGCGCAGCGCCAGTGAGCTCTCACTGCTGCTGGCCGGGGCTCAGCTCGGCATCACCGCGTGCACGCTGCTCCTCGGCGCGCTCACCAAACCCGCTGTGCACCATGCCATCACACCGCTGATCGGCGATCTGGGCGCCCCGGGGTGGGTGGCCGACGTGGGCGGCTTCGTGCTGGCACTGCTGATCGTGACGTTTCTGCATCTGGTGATCGGTGAGATGGCGCCCAAGTCGTGGGCCATCGCCCACCCGGAGCGGTCGGCGACGCTGCTCGCGCTGCCGATGCGCGGCTTCATGTTCCTGACGCGGCCGCTGCTGCGGGCGCTGAACCAGGCGGCGAACTGGTGTCTGCGCCGGGTCGGGGTGACCCCGGTGGACGAACTGGCCGACTCCCAGGACCCCGACACGCTGCGGCAGCTGGTCGAGCACTCGGCAACCGTCGGCACGCTCGACGAGCGCTACCACGCAAACCTGGCCAGCGCGTTGGAGCTGGAGGCGCTCACCGTCGGACAGCTGGCGCGCCGCGACGGTGCGCACAGCGAGGTCGACGTCGACGCCACCACCGTTCAGGTCCGGGAACGGGCGCGAGCGACCGGGCACCTGCGGCTGCTGGTTCGCGACGGCTCCGCGCTGGTCGGCGTCGTCCACGTCCGCGACAGCCTGTCGGGTGCGGGTACCGCACGCGATCTGATGCGGCCGATCCTGACCGTGCCGGAGGACACCCCGGTCTACGAGGCGCTGCGCACCATGCGGGAGACCCGCAATCACCTGGTGGTGATCGACGGACCGTCCGGCCTCGGGTTGCTGACACTGACCGACCTGTTGTATCGACTGCTCCCGACCGGGACGGCCTGATCTCAGGCCACCGGAACGGGCTGACTGGCGGGAAGCGACGGTACCCGGGTGGCCCGCACGTACACGGTGTCGCCCTCTTTGAGCCCGAGTGCCTCGGCGTCGCCGCGGGTGATCTGCGCGGTGAAGGGGGTGTGCGTCGCGGCGCTGATGAGCTCGACGCGGACCTCGAAGCCGAGCATGACGATCCGGTCGATCGTCGCCCTGGTGACACCGGTGGCCTGCACCGAGTCGTCACTGGTCGCGATCGCCATCTCTGGATTGCGGCCCACCCGGATGTCGTGCGGACGCACCAGCACACCGTTGAGCGAGGACACCGCGCCGAGGAACGACATCACGAACGCGTTGGCCGGGGTGTCGTACACCTCGGTCGGTGAGCCGACCTGTTCGATGCGGCCCTTGTTGAGCACCGCGATGCGGTCGGCGACGTCGAGCGCCTCCTGCTGATCGTGGGTCACCAGCACGGTGGTCACATGGACGTCGTCGTGCAGACGGCGCAGCCACGCCCGCAGATCCTCGCGCACCTTGGCGTCCAGCGCGCCGAACGGCTCGTCGAGGAGCAGCACCTCCGGATCCACGGCCAGCGCCCGGGCCAGGGCCATACGCTGACGCTGGCCGCCGGAGAGCTGATTGGGGTAGCGACCCTGAAAACCGGCGAGCCCGACCACTTCCAGAAGATCATCGACCTTCGCCTTGATCTCGGCCTTGGGTTTCTTGCGGATCTTGAGGCCGAACGCCACGTTGTCACGGACGGTCAGGTGTTTGAACGCGGCGTAGTGCTGGAACACGAAGCCGATGCCGCGCTTCTGCGGGGGGATGCGCGTGACGTCGCGGCCGTTGATGGTGATTGTGCCGGTGTCGGGTTCGTCGAGGCCGGCGATGGCCCGCAGCAGCGTCGACTTGCCGGATCCGCTGGGCCCCAGCAATGCCGTCAGCGAGCCCGCGGGCACCACGAAGTCGATGTTGTCCAGCGCGGCGAAGTCACCGTAGTGCTTGTTGGCGCCGGTGACGGTGATCGCATGAGTCATGGTCAGTCTGCTCCTTGACGGCCTATTCTGCGGCCCGGGTACGGCGGGCGTCGAGCACGACCTGTGCGATGAGCACCAGAACCGCCACGGTCATCAACAGGGTCGAGATGGCGTAGGCGCCGTATTCGGCGCCACGGGTGTACCGGTCGTGGACCAGCAGCGTCAGCGTCTGCGACGACCCGGGCAGGTTGGCCGCCACCATCAGCACCGCACCGAACTCCCCCAGGGTGCGCGCGACGGTCAACACGATGCCGTAGGTCAGGCCCCAGCGGATCGACGGCAGCGTGATCCGCCAGAACGTCTGCCACCACTGGGCTCCCAGGGTCGCCGACGCCTCCTCCTGATCGGTGCCAAGTTCGTGCAGCACCGGCTCGACCTCGCGGATGACGAACGGGACCGTCACGAAGATGCTCGCGAGCACGATGCCCGGGAAACCGAAGATGATGCGGACGCCGAGGTCGTTCTCCACGAAGCCGAACAGTCCGGCCGATCCCCACAGCAGGATCAGCGCGACGCCCACGACCACCGGCGACACCGCGAACGGCAGGTCGATGACCGCCTGCAACGCGCTCTTACCGCGGAACCTGTTGCGCGCCAGCACCAACGCCGTCGGAACCCCGAACAGGACATTGAGCGGCACCACGATCGCGACGACCAGCAACGACAGGTTGAGCGCCGAGATCGCCGCCGGGGTGCCGACCGAGGCGAAGAACTCGCCGATGCCGGGCGAGAAGGTCCGCCACAGGATCAACCCGACCGGCACCACCACCAACACGGTGACGTAGCCGAGGGCGATCCAGCGCAGCAGGTGGCGGGTGAGGGGCGACAGCGTCACTTGGCCAGCTGCTCCCGCCGGGCGGCCCTGGCCCCGATGGCCCGCAGGATGAACAGGATGACGAACGAGATCGCCAACAGCACAATCGATATCGCCGCTGCTCCGACCTTGTCGTCGTTCTCGATCAGAGTGCGGATCCACTGCGAGGACACCTCGGTCTCCCCGGGCACCGCCCCACCGATGAGCACCACGGAGCCGAACTCGCCGATGGCACGGGAGAACGCCAGCCCCGCACCGGACAGCAGCGCCGGCAGCAGGGCGGGCAGTATCACCTTGGTCAGGATGGTGAAATTGTTGGCGCCCAGCGACGCCGCCGCCTCCTCGACCTCACGGTCGAGTTCGAGCAGCACCGGTTGCACCGAGCGCACCACGAACGGCAGCGTGACGAACAGCAGCGCGATACCCACACCCCATTTGGTGTGTTGCAGGTGGACACCAACCGGGCTGGCGGGACCGTAGAGGGCGAGCATCACCAGGCTGGCGACGATGGTCGGCAACGCGAACGGGAGGTCGATGACGGCGTCGACCAGACGCTTGCCCGGAAAGTCGTCCCGGGTCAGCACCCACGCGACCAACAGGCCGAAGACGCCGTTGATGACGGTGACGCCGACCGAGATGGTCAGCGTCACCCGGAACGAGGCCAGCGCGGCCGGCGAGGTAACCGCCGACCAGAACGCCCCGAATCCGCCCCCGGCGGACTGCCACAGGATGGCGGCGAGCGGCAGCAGCACGATCAACGACAGCCACATGGTGGCCGCGCCAACCCGCAGCGACGTCGAGCCGTGCCGACCTGCGAGCAGACCCGGGCGCCGGCCCGAGTCACCGTCTCCGGTGAGTTCGGGCCGGATCGCCTCGGGGTTGAGGTCGATCCCACCGACCGGAGGGGTCATCCAGTGGCCTGCTTGTAGATCTTGGTGATGGTGCCGTTGTCCTTGTCGAACAGCTCGGTGTCGACGTTCTCCCAGCCGCCGAGGTCGGAGATGGTCCACAACTTCTCGGGGGCCGGGAACTTGTCGGCGTACTCGGCGAGCACACCGGGGTCGACAGGACGGAAGTTGGCTTCGGCCCACAACTTCTGGGCCTCCGGAGTGAACTGGAAGTTCACGAAGTCCTGCGCCTTGTCGAGATGCCGGCTGGTGTTGACGACTGCCGTCGGATTCTCGATCTTGAACGTCTGCGGCGGGTTCACGTATTCCAGGTCGAAGTTGAGCGCCTCGTTCTCGTAGGCGAGCAGCACGTCACCACTGCCCTGCCGGAACACGTCGGTGGCCTCGCGGCCCGAACCCGGACGCAGCCGAACATGCTCGGTGACCAGCTTGTTGACGAATTCGATGCCGGCCTCCGGATTCTGGCCGCCGTTGCTCGCATAGGCATAGGGCGCGAGCAGATTCCATTTGGCGGCTCCCGAGCTCAGCGGGCTCGGCGTGATGACCTCGACACCGGGTTGCAGCAGATCATCCCAGGTGCGGATGTTCTTCGGATTGCCCTGCCGGACTGCGAAACTCACCACCGAACCGAACGCGATGCCCTTGGTCGGGCCTGCATCCCAGTTCTCGTCGACCTTGCCGGCCTTCACCAGCCGGGTGATATCGGGTTCGACAGAGAAGTTGACGATGTCGGCCGGCTTGCCGGACTCGACGGCGCGCGACTGGTCGCCGGAAGCGCCGTAGGAGCCGGTGACCGCGACACCTTTGCCTTCCTCGGTCGCCGCGAACGCCGGAGCCACCTTCGCCCATCCGGGTTCGGGGACCGCGAACGCCACCAGGGTGAGCGTGGTGTCGGCGTCGGCGTTGCCGCCTTCACCGCCCACCACGTCGCTGGCGCCGCCGCCGCAGGCGGCGAGCATGGTGGCCGACAGCGCGAGGGCGGCGACGGTGCGTGAACGCCTGAGGACAGCGCTACGCCAGCTCCTGGCTGGTTTTGTCATTTTGAGCATTGGGGGCCTTCCCGGGTTTTCGGATATCGGTGGCGGCCGTTCCCGGGAAGGCGGAGTGGGTGCTGCGGCCCACTACGCCACAGCCGTCACCGACGCCGAGCCGCGAACGGGCAGGGAATCAGCGACAACAACAGACATCGGCAACGGCGCACAGACCCACGGCAATGAGAGCCACGATGTGGCCGCTCTTGTTGCCGGACGCCGTTTGCATGGCGCGAAGCGTAACAGAGTTGCCACGGGTCGGCCGTACGGACCGGTCCGCACGTCAGCGGGTGAGCAACCACATCACGATGACCAGCAGGATCAGCGCCACCAGCGCCAGGGTGACCCGCGATCGGGGCATCCCGCTCATAATTCGCCGCCCTTTCCGTCCTCGTCGACGTGCCGGATCCGGTGCAGGATCCGGATGCCGCCGCCCAGCAGCCGGTCGAGCGCCAGCGCGATCACGAACGCCACAGCGAGAACCACCGGCATCACGACCACCGTCTGTAGAACGAACGGCAACCCGGTCAACCACAGCTCCACTGAATCCCACCAGTTGAGGAAGCCGACCATCAGGCCAGACTATGCGGGCGGGAACCGGAGGAAACACCGGGTGTTCGAGTAGACGCCACGGTGTCCGGCAGTCGATGATGAGCAAATGGTGCTGCAGCAATCCGAGACGTCTGACGGGGTTACCACCAACGGCGAAGCGGGTGCGTTTGCACTGGCCACCCCAGCCTCCTACGCCAACCCCGGCCCGCTGCGCAATCCGTTCCCACCCATCGCCGACTACGCGTTTCTCTCCGATTGCGAGACGCAGTGCCTGATCTCATCGGCCGGTTCGGTCGAGTGGCTGTGCGTGCCGCGTCCAGACTCCCCCAGTGTCTTCGGCGCGATCCTGGACCGCGGTGCCGGTCACTTCCGGTTGGGCCCCTACGGGGTGTCGGTGCCCGCGGCGCGCCGCTACCTACCCGGAAGCCTGATCCTGGAGACCACCTGGCAGACCCACACCGGCTGGGTGATCGTGCGCGACGCGCTGGTGATGGGTCCCTGGCACGACCTGGAAACCCGGTCCCGGACACACCGTCGCACCCCGATGGACTGGGATGCCGAGCACATCCTGTTGCGCACCGTGCGCTGCGTCAGCGGCACCGTCGAACTGGTGATGAGCTGTGAGCCGTCGTTTGACTACCACCGCACCAGCGCGCACTGGGAGTACTCCGCCCAGGCCTACGGCGAGGCGATCGCACGCGCCACCAAGGACCCGGATTCGCATCCGACGTTGCGCCTGACCACCAACCTGCGCATCGGACTGGAGGGCCGGGAGGCCCGGGCCCGGACCCGACTCAAGGAGGGCGACAACGTCTTCGTGGCGCTGAGCTGGTCGAAGCATCCGGCGCCGCAGAACTACGACGAGGCGGCCGACAAGATGTGGAAGACCAGCGAATGCTGGCGCCAGTGGATCAACGTTGGCGACTTCCCCGACCACCCGTGGCGGGCGTACCTGCAGCGCAGCGCGCTCACCCTCAAGGGGTTGACGTACTCGCCGACCGGCGCACTGCTGGCCGCGCCGACGACGTCGCTGCCGGAGACGCCGCACGGGGAACGCAACTGGGATTACCGCTACGCGTGGGTGCGGGATTCGACGTTCGCGTTGTGGGGGCTGTACACGCTGGGCCTGGACCGCGAGGCCGACGATTTCTTCGCGTTCATCGCCGACGTGTCGGGCGCCAACAACGGCGAGCGGCACCCGCTGCAGGTGATGTACGGCGTCGGAGGTGAGCGCAGCCTGGTCGAGGAGGAACTGACCCACCTGTCGGGCTATGACAACGCCCGCCCGGTGCGCATCGGCAACGGGGCCTACAACCAGATGCAGCACGATATCTGGGGCACCATGCTCGACTCGGTCTATCTGCACACCAAGTCGCGTGAGCAGATCCCGGAGACGTTGTGGCCGGTCCTCAAGGAACAGGTCGAGGAGGCGATCAAGCACTGGCGCGAGCCCGACCGCGGCATCTGGGAGGTGCGCGGGGAACCGCAGCACTTCACCTCCAGCAAGATCATGTGCTGGGTCGCGCTGGACCGGGGCGCCAAGCTGGCCGAGCTGGAAGGCGAGAAGTCCTACGCCCAGCAGTGGCGGACGATCGCCGAAGAGATCAAAGCCGACATCCTCGAACACGGCGTCGACGAGCGCGGCGTGCTGACCCAGCGTTACGGGCACCCCGCGCTCGACGCGTCGCTGTTGTTGGCGGTGCTCACCCGGTTCCTGCCGCCCGACGACCCGCGGATCCGCGCGACTGTGCTGGCCATCGCTGAGGAGCTCACCGAGGAAGGCCTGGTATTGCGCTACCGGGTCGAGGAGACCGACGACGGCCTGTCCGGCGAGGAAGGCACGTTCACCATCTGCTCGTTCTGGCTGGTGTCCGCGCTCGTCGAGATCGGCGAGATCGACCGGGCACGGCATCTGTGCGAGCGGTTGCTGTCGTTCGCCAGCCCGCTGCATCTCTACGCCGAGGAGATCGAACCGCGCACCGGCAGGCACCTGGGCAACTTCCCGCAGGCGTTCACCCACCTGGCTTTGATCAACGCCGTGGTGCACGTGATCCGCGCCGAGGAGGAGGCCGACAGCTCCGGGGTGTTCCAGCCGGCCAACGCCCCGGTGTAGGCGGGCAACGCCCCGGTCTAGGCCGCCGGGGCGGGTCCCACCGTCAGAACACCGCCCGCAGGCCCACCACACCCACGGCACCCAGCAGAGCCGCGGCCGGCAGGGTGATCACCCAGGCCAGCGCGATGGGTTTCATCAGGCCCCAGTTGGTGGCTCGGTTGACGATGCCCACACCGAGCACCGCGCCGATCAAGATGTGGGTGCTCGACACCGGGAGACCCAGCACGCTGGCGCCCATCACCACCGCGGCCGCCGACAACTCCGCCGAGAAGCCCGACGCCGGGTGCATCTCGGTGAGGTTCTTGCCGACCGTGGCGATCACCCGGCGACCGATGAACCACAAGCCGGCCACCAACGCGACACCGAAGGCCAGCATCGCCGCCGGCGGCACCGCGGCCTTGCTCTCGACGCCACCGGTGCGCAGCACATCGAGGATCGCGGCGAACGGCCCGATGGCGTTGGCGATGTCGTTGCTGCCGTGGCTGAACGCGAAGCCCGACGCGGTGAACACCTGCATCCAGCTGAACATCAGGAATGTCGAGCGGGGCAGCGACTCGCCCTTGAGGGTTTTGGCGAAGATGAACGTAGCCATCCAGACCGCAGCTCCGACCATGCCCATGATGAAGTAGTTGTTCAACGTGGTGAGCCCCAGATGCATGTTCTTGAGGCCCTTGAACAGCAGCATCGCCGAGATGATCATCGCCCCGAATGCAGCCAGCAACGGCACCCAGGTCTGCAGTGCCTTGAACGCGTCGATCGACTTCGTCTTGGAGTCGATCTCGTGCAGCTCTCGGTAGTATTCGCTCTCCAGCTCCTCGGGGTCGAAGTCCCCGCGGTTGGCCGCGACCGCGTCGCGGGCCAGGGCGCCGGTGTAGGCGATCTGCTGGATCTCGCTGAGCCGCTCGAAGGCCTCTTTGTGCTTGTTGCGATGCGCGATGCGCTCTTTGCGTATCTCGACCAACTTCGCGTCGGCGGCCTCGTTGTAGGTCAGGATGTGGCGTTTGATGGTGCCGTAGAGCAGATACGCCACCAGCCCTCCGAGCAACGGGGACAACACCCACGACACGGCGATCTGGCCGATCTGATCCCACTGCACCATGTCCAGTGCCGAATTTCCCTGCCCGGTAACGAAACCCAGCATCAGCGCGGCGCCGACGATGCCGCCGATGATCGAGTGCGTGGTGGACACCGGATAACCCATCCGGGTGGCGAACAACAGCCAGAACGCCGCGGCGAACAACGCCGCCATCATGATGAACACGAAGTCCATCGGTGAGATCTGCACGATCGACAGATCGACGATGCCGCTGCGGATGGTGTCGGTGACCTCGCCACCGGCGATGACCGCGCCGCTGACCTCGAATATCGCGGCGACGAGCAGGGCCTGCTTCATCGTCAGGGTGCCTGCCCCGACGCTGGTGCCGAACGAGTTGGCGACATCGTTGCCGCCGATGTTGAAGGCCATGAACATGCCCAGCGCGGTGGCCACCACCAGGATCGTCTTGTCGGCACTGCTGTCCACGTAGCCGAACGACCACCACGTGAAAGCGCCGAACGCGACGGCGAGCATCAGTCCGAAGGTGAGGTGCCAGTTGCGGTCGGTGCCCAGGAATTCGTCGGATACCGGTGCCGGAGGGGTCGACGTCGTCGGTGCAGTCACCCGGGGAAAGCTATGCCGGGTAGGGAATCACCTGGCACCCGTCAAATGAAGAGTTGATGAAGGACCCGCTACGACGCGGCGTTGTGCACCATCGCGGTCGCGATGGCGGCGGCCTCGTCGGTGATGCTGTAGCCGCAGGCCCATGCCTCGGCGGTCACATTGGACACCACCGCCAGCGCATGCTGACAGGCCCATCCGTCGGCGCCCTGCTGTGTCGTCATCTGGCTGATCAGCGCATCGCCGACGTCGACCTCGTCGAACTCCCACAGATAGGCGCCGTCGCCGACGGTGATCGCGGCGTCGGCACAGTCCTGCCAGGTGGTCGCAGAGTCTCTGAAGAACGACTGCGCGTTCTCGGCGGCCGGGTAGAGCACCGCGGTCTGTTCGACCCAGTGATCGTTGTCGTCGCCGGGTTCGCGGGCCACCTGGTCACGGACGGCGGTCCACCCGGTGCCCGCGTAGACCGGCTCCTCGGCGCCGTACACCGCCCCCAGACATTCGGGATCCGATACCTCGGCAGAGTGGTCGGTCATCTCGTCGAGCTCACCGGTGACCGTCATCCGGGTGGACCCGACGATGGTGTTGAGTTCGCCGATGCTGAGCAGAACGCGGTCCAGCTGCGCTTCGCCGAGTAACGGCACGTCGAGCGGAGCGGCGCCCCGACCGCGCACCGCGGTACCGTCCACGGTGCTCACACACGCAGCGAGCAGAACCGACACCGCGAACACGGCGCCGGCCGTGCGACCGCGCTCAACTGCGCCGCGTCTCCTCACCCTGCCATTGTCCGCCATCGTGAGCCCGGGACCGAGGCGGTTGGGCCCGGTCCTTGTCGGACCGGTCCGACGCGCCGGTGGCGCCGTGCCGTCAGCGCACCGCGGAGATCTTGTCCAGGATCGCGTCCGCGACGGCCACGGCGGGCCGCGCGACGCCGGAGGGTCGGGGATCGACGACTTCGACCTCCACGATGCAGTCGCCGGCCAGACCGACAGCCCGCATGCCCGTGGGCGATTCCGTTCCTCCCGAGGTGTGCAGCACGCTGGCCGAGAGCACCCGCTCGTCGAAGGCGACGCCAGTGATCATGCTGATCTCGTCGGCGCCGTGGGGCGCGGACTGCAGGGCCACCGTCTGCCCGTTGCAGCGGCCCCACTGGGCGGACAGCGAGGCGAAGAACTCCTGCGCGGCGCCCGGGTCGGCCATCTGCACGACGCCGAAGAAGCCGGACACCGGAGGGCCGTCGAAGCCGCCCCCGGCCCAGGTGTTGGTGGCCACCGACTGCACCGGGCTGTCGTCGTACACGATCTCCTGCATGCGGTAGGCGGCGCTGACGCATTCGGCCGGAGTCACATCGGCGTCGCCGATGCTGCGCAGCAACACCTCGGCATCGCCCTGCACCGGCGTGCCGAGCAGCGCGTTGGGGCCGGTGGCCAGGAGCGTGGCCAACTCCGCCGCCGTGGGTAGGAACGGCGCGAGCGGGATCGCGGCCGAAGGCTGGGCCGCCTCGACGATGCGCACCACGGGTCGGTCGTCGATCGGCGCCGCGGCGCAGCCCGCCACAGCGATACATGCACACCCGATCCCTGCCGCCCGGGCCACCTTCGACATACCCCTTCGATAGCACGCCCCGGGCCGGTGTGCGACCTGATCGACGAGAAACTACCGCTCGGCAGCCTTCGCGATCATCGCGTTGATCACCGTGGTGGCCTCGTCGCGGACCCGCTCGGCACACACCGACGCTTCGACGATCACGTTGGCGACAGCCGCCACCGTGTGCTCGCACTGCCATTCGACAGAGTCCATCGCCGTCGACACCTGGCTCACGATGCCGCCGTCACGGACGACGCCGCTCAGCTCCCAGTCGAACCAGTCCTCACCGTCGCTGATCGAGACCGGTGTGCCCGCACACCGGTCCCATTCCCGCGCGGAGCGCTCGACGAACATTTCGGCATCCTGGGCGGTCGGCACGATGACGGCGCTCTCCTCCACCCAGTGCTGGTAATCGTCCCCCGCTTCGCTGGCCAGACGGGTGAGCACGGCGGTGTACCCGGTGCCCGCGTAAGCCGGTTCCTCGGCACTGTAGAGCGCCCCGACGCACTCCGGTGCGGTCACGTCGGCGGAGGAGTCGGTCATCTCGTCGATCTCGTCGGTGACCTCGATGCTCGGGCTGCTCAGCAGATCGCCGAGTTCTCCGGTGTCGAGCAGGATCTCGTCCAGATCCTGCTCGGTGAGCAGCGAATCCGATTGCCGGACAGCGGAATCAGCGCGCACCGCGGTACCGTCCACGGTGCTCGTGCACCCGGCGGTCCACAGCGAGACCGCCAGCCCGAGGACGACCGGGCCGGTCCGCCACCACCCGCGGGTCACCGTGGTCTACTTCTTCGGCTTGTCCGTGGCCGACTCGGTGGACAGTGCGGCCACGAACGCCTCCTGCGGGACATCGACGCGTCCGATGGTCTTCATCCGCTTCTTGCCCTCCTTCTGCTTCTCCAGCAGCTTGCGCTTACGGGTGATGTCGCCGCCGTAGCACTTGGACAGCACATCCTTGCGGATCGCCCGGATGTTCTCGCGGGCAATGATTCTCGAGCCGATCGCGGCCTGGACGGGCACCTCGAACTGCTGGCGTGGGATGAGCTCCTTGAGCTTGGTGGTCATCTTGTTGCCGTAGGCCGCCGCCCCGTCCTTGTGCACGATGGCGCTGAACGCGTCGACGGCCTCGCCCTGCAGCAGGATGTCGACCTTGACCAGATCGGCCTCCTGCTCGCCGGCCTCCTCGTAGTCCAGGCTGGCGTACCCGCGGGTGCGTGACTTCAGCGAGTCGAAGAAGTCGAAGATGATCTCGCCCAGCGGCATCGTGTACCGCAGCTCGACGCGTTCGGGTGACAGATAGTCCATCCCGCCGAGTTCGCCGCGGCGGGACTGGCACAACTCCATGATGGTGCCGATGAACTCACTCGGCGCGATCACCGTGGTCTTGACGACCGGCTCGAACACCGACCGGATCTTGCCCTCGGGCCAGTCCGACGGGTTGGTCACCGTCAATCCCGGATCACCGGGCGCGGTCCCCTCTGTGATGACGCGGTAGACCACGTTGGGCGCCGTCGAGATCAGGTCGAGGTTGAACTCGCGCTCCAACCGCTCCCGGGTGATCTCCATGTGCAGCAAACCCAGGAAGCCGCACCGGAACCCGAACCCGAGCGCCACCGAGGTTTCCGGCTCATAGGTCAAAGCGGCATCGTTGAGCTGCAGCTTGTCCAGCGCCTCGCGCAGCACCGGGTAATCCGACCCGTCGACCGGGTAGAGCCCGGAGTAGACCATCGGCTTGGGCTCGCGGTACCCGGTCAGCGCCTCCGTGGCACCGTTGCGGGCAGTCGTGACGGTGTCGCCGACCTTGGACTGGCGCACATCTTTCACACCGGTGATGAGGTAGCCGACCTCGCCGACACCCAGCCCGTCGGAGGCCTTCGGCTCGGGCGAGACGATGCCGACCTCGAGGAGTTCGTGGGTGGCGCCGGTGGACATCATCTTGATCCGCTCGCGCGGGACGATCTTGCCGTCGACCACGCGCACGTAGGTCACCACGCCGCGATAGATGTCGTAGACCGAGTCGAAGATCATGGCGCGCGCGGGGGCATCGGAGTCACCCTGCGGCGGCGGGATCTGCCGCACCACGTGGTCGAGCAGATCGGCCACCCCGTCGCCGGTCTTGCCCGACACCCGCAGCACGTCGGAGGGTTCACACCCGATGATGTGGGCGATCTCACCGGCGTACCGGTCCGGGTCGGCGGCGGGCAGGTCGATCTTGTTGAGCACCGGGATGATGGTCAGATCGCGGTCCAGCGCCAGGTACAGGTTCGCCAGCGTCTGCGCCTCGATGCCCTGCGCGGCGTCGACCAGCAGCACGGCGCCCTCGCAGGCCTCCAGCGCTCGGGACACCTCGTAGGTGAAATCGACGTGGCCCGGGGTGTCGATCAGGTGCAACACATACTGTCCGGCCGCTTCACCGTCGGCGACCACCCACGGCAGCCGCACGTTCTGCGCCTTGATGGTGATGCCGCGTTCGCGCTCGATGTCCATCCGGTCCAGGTACTGCGCACGCATGGAGCGCTCGTCGACCACGCCGGTGAGCTGCAACATCCGGTCGGCCAGGGTGGACTTGCCGTGGTCGATGTGGGCGATGATGCAGAAGTTCCGAATCTGCGCCGGCGCGGTGAAGGTCTTGTCGGCGAAACTGCTGATGGGAATCTCCTGGTGAGCGGGGTCTGACGGCCGATACCGGCCTGTTCAGAGTATCGAGCGCAGCCCTGCACGGCCCAATCGAGCCACGATCGGGCCGCCGGGGCACCGCCTATGCTTGGCGGGTATGGCGTCATCGTCATCGTATTTGAAGGCGTTTCAGCGCTTCCTGGTGAAGAACACCGAGAACCTGGTGTTCAACGAGGCCCCCAAACTCGTCCGTCAGCTGCAGAACTCCGACACCCTCCAGCGCGGCATCCAGCAGGGCATCCGGATCGGGCGCGACGTGCTGTCCGGCCCGGCCGAGGCCACCGCCCCCGCATTGCCCGCCGGCAGGCCTGTCTCCAATCGTTTCGTTCCCACCGCACACCGCGCCCGCAGGGTGTCCTACGCACCGGACCTGGACGGCCGCGCCGACCCCGGTGAGATCGTGTGGACCTGGGTGGTCTTCGAGGACGACCCGAACCGGGGCAAGGACCGACCCGTGCTGGTGGTCGGCCGGGACCGCGACATCCTGCTCGGACTGATGCTGTCCAGCCGGGACCATCACCGCGACGACCCGAACTGGGTCAGCATCGGCAGCGGCACCTGGGACCATGAGGGGCGGGTCAGCTTCGTCCGGTTGGACCGGGTGCTCGACGTCCCCGAGGAGGGTATCCGGCGCGAGGGCGCCATCCTGGGGCGCGACGTGTTCGACGTGGTGGCGATGCGATTGCGGGCCGAATACTCCTGGACCTGATTCCCGCCTCCGGCGAGGTGGACCTGATTCCCGCCTCCGGCGAGGTGGACCTGATTCCCGCCTCCGGCGAGGTGGACCTGATTCCCGCCTCCGGCGAGGTGGACCTGATTCCCGCCTCCGGCGGGCGTGTCCTGATCAGGCAGGTGCCGGATGGCGTACCAGCGGCAGGACACCCTCGCCGACGTGGCGGATCTCCTCGGCCTGCGGATACCCCGACAGCACGAACTCGCTGATTCCGATGCGGGTGTACTCGGCGAACACGTCGGCCACCTGTTGGTAGCTGCCGATCGCCGCGGTCCCGGCGCCGTCGCGCAGCAGGCTCGGGCCGGCCCACAGACCTGGGTGCACCTCCAGGCTGCGGGCATCGACCAGTTCGCCGGTGGTGAGCGCCGCCATCCGCCGTTGCCCCTCCGAGCCGCTGGCCAGATACCGTTCGTGCGCCCGTCGCACCTCGTCGGCGGACAGGCCGGCGATCAGCTCGTCGGCGCGCTGCCACGCCTGCTCCTCGGTGGGCCGGGCCACGGTGTGCACGCGCAATCCGAACCGCAGGGTCCGCCCGCGCCGCGCCGCGGCTGCCCTGACCCGCCCGATCTTCTCGGCGACCTGCTCGGGCGGTTCGCCCCAGGTCAGATAGACGTCGGCGTGCTCGGCGGCCACCTCGATGGCCTCGGGCGAGGAACCGCCGAAGTAGATGATCGGCGCCGCCTCGACCGGGTAGGCCAACCGAGCCTTGTCGATGTCGTAGAACTCACCACGGAAGGAGAACTCGGGGCTACCCCACACCCCGCGCACCACGGCGAGGAACTCGGCGGTCCGCCGGTACCTGGCGGACTTGTCGATGCCGTCGCCGTAGCGGCGCATCTCGTCGTCGTCGCCGCCGGTGACGATGTTGATCGCCAACCGGTCTCCGGTGAACCGCTGATATGTGCTGACCTGTTGTGCGGCCAGCGTCGGGGACAGAACCCCTGGGCGGAACGCCACCAGGAACTTGAGCCGACGGCTGCGCTGAGCCAGCGCCGCAGTGGCCAGCCACGAGTCCTCGCAGTGCGAGCCGGTGGGAGTCAGTGCAGCCTCGAACCCGTAATCCTCCGCCGTGCGCACCAGCGCGGTCAGGTTCTCCAGCGACGGCTCCAGGTGCGATGCCGTCCGCGCCGCGGAACTGCCGCGGTTGTCGGCGATCGTCACGGTGTCACCGTGGGTGGGCAGATACCAGTGGAACTTCAGCCCGTCGGTGATCACCCCGAAATTCGGTTGTGTGCTCATGTAATCCGCTCCACTCCAATCGGTTTCGTCCTTCAATTGGCTATCGTGGCGCACCGGCCACCTCGTCGGCAGCCGGGGGCACGGCACCGGCCCGGACCGACAGTACGGCCGCGGTCTGCGAATGACATTGTTGGATAGTGCCTTTCAGCTGCGAAGCGGTGGGATCTCGCTGAGTCAACGGCGACGGTCGGCGCTGTTCTGACCGGCATTCGGATCAGGCAGATCGGTAATCTGGCCGCGCTCCCCGCCCCTGCCTAGGTTGGGTCCGTCGTCTGAACACCTCCCCAGCCGGCCCTGTCGGCTTCCCTGCCATCGGCACGCCGTCGTGCTCGTTGCGCGTCACCGCAGGCCCTTTCCACTCAGAGAGCTTCCCCGTGATCGAGATCGAGAACCTGACCAAGCGGTTCGGTGACCGCACCGTCCTCGACGACATCTCCCTGTCCGTCGGCAGCGGTGAGATCCTCGCCGTCGTCGGTCCCAGTGGTGCAGGCAAGAGCACGCTGTCGCGCTGCGTGAGCTTTCTGGAACGTCCGACCAGCGGCACGGTCCGGGTCGACGGCGAGGACTTCACCCGACTCGACGGTGACGAACTGCTCGCGGCCCGCCGGCGCGTCGGCGTGATCTTTCAGACCGCACCGCTGCTGCGGCGCCGGACCGTGGCCCAGAACATCGCGCTGCCACTGCAGTACCTGCACGCCACCGAGGGCTCGGTCGGCAAGCGGGTGGCCGAACTGCTCGACCGGGTAGGCCTGGCCGACCGCGCAGACTTCTACCCGGCCCAGCTCTCCGGCGGCCAAAAGCAGCGGGTCGGGATCGCCCGTGCGCTCGCGCTCGGCCCGTCGAACCTGCTGTCCGACGAGGCGACGTCCGGACTGGACCCGGCCACCACCAGGGCGATCCTGGGGCTGCTCAGTCATTTGCGAGACGAGTTCGGTCTGTCCATCATCCTGATTACCCACGAAATGGAGGTGGTCCGGGAGATCGCCGACTCGGTGGCGCGGATCGAGGACGGCCGCATCATCGAGAGCGGTTCGGTGGAGGACATCATCCTCGACCCGGCCTCCGAGCTGGCTCACGAACTGCTGCCGGACCGGCCGAGTGCGCCACTGGAGGGTGCCGGGGAGATCTGGGAGGTCTCGCATGCCTCCCGCAGCGTGCCGCTGGACTGGCTGACCTCGATCCAGTCCGCGCCCGGCCTGTCCGGCGCACAGGTCAGCGTGCTCAGCGCCAGCGTCGAATCCATCCGCGGGGTGGCGGTGGGCCGGGCGGTCCTGGCTGTCACACCCTCCGCCCCTTCCGGTTTCGTGGAATACCTCACCGAACACGGGCTGCACGTCCGCCCGGTCGAGAAGGTCGCTGCCAGATCCCCGGAGGCGGCGGCGTGAATTACCTGGCCCTCGACGACTTCAGCACACCCTGGTTGAAGGTTCCCGACCTGCTGTTGCCCGCCTACGGTGAAACGTGGGTGATGGTCGGGGTCACCATGGTGCTCGTCGTGCTCATCGGCACCCCGGCAGGGATCATCCTGCACAACACCTCGACCCTCGGGCTGTTCCCGAACCCGCGGGTGTTCACGGTGCTCAACACGGTCGTGAACGTCGGCCGGTCGCTGCCGTTCCTGATCCTGATGGCGGCCATCATCCCGGTGACCCGGTTCCTGGTCGGCACCACGATCGGTATCGCGGCCGCGATCGTCCCGATGACGGTGGCAGGCATCCCGTTCTTCGCCCGGCTGGTCCAGAATGCGTTGCGCGAGGTGCGATCCGATGTGACCGACATGGGCCTGGTGTCCGGCGGGTCGCACGTGCAGGTGATCCGGTCGGTGCAGCTTTCCGAGGCGTTGCCCGCGCTGGCCGGAGCGCTCACCGTCAACACCATCGCGATGATCGAATACTCGGCCATCGCCGGCTCCATCGGCGCCGGCGGTGTCGGGCACCTGGCAATCACCTACGGCTACAACCGATTCGACGACAACATCATGATCGCGACGGTGATCGCGCTGATCATCACCATTCAGCTCGTCCAGTTCACCGGCGACCGCGCCGTCCGGGCGCTCACCCGCTGAACCCTCCCCGCACCCAACAATCAGAAGGAAGACCCGTGGCAGAGCAGAGCAACCCCGCCGTCGACATCGAGATCAAGAAACGCAGACGCTGGCCGTGGATCGCCGGCGCGGCGGCGGCCGTCGTCGTCATCGCCGGTGGCGTGACCTACGCCCAACTCGCCAACCAGGACAAGGAGTTCGGCACCACGCTGGAGGTCGCCACCTGGAGCACCGATATCGCCGCGGAGAATCTGCTGGCCTATATCGCCGAGAACGTCGCGCCAGAGCACGGCATCACCATCGAGCCGGTGCAGATCGACAACCTCATCGAGATCAACCGTGCCGTCGACGCGGGCGACGTCGCAGGAAATTTCTTCGAACACCAGCCGTTCCTCAACGACGCCATCGCGGCCAACGGCTTCGAACTGACCCTTGCGGCACCGACATTCACCTGGGACCAGGCCACCTACTCGGACAAGTACGACAACTGGGACGAATTGCCCGACGGCGCCAAGATCGCCCTGCGCGACGATCCGGCCGGGCAGGCGATCGCGCTGCTCGATCTCGCCGAAGCCGGCCAGATCACCCTCAAGCCGGGCAAGGACGACCTCAAGGGTCTGCCGCAGCTTTCCGACGTCGAGTCGAATCCCAAGAACTATCAGTTCGTCCAGGTGCCGATCGGGCAGCTCGCCCGCAGCCTCGCCGATGTCGACGCCGTCACCGTGCACATCTCCGACGTGTACGCCTCCGGCCTCACCGAGGAGCAGATCCTCGACCGTCATCCGGCGCCGGTGGGCAGCGAGGGCGGTCTGGTGGTCAGCGACAAGCACCTCGACGACCCCAACGTGCAGAAGCTGATCGAGACGTTCAAAGATCCCAGGATCGCGGAGTTCCTGGAGACCACCGACAACGCACTGATCCGGGACACGCTGGGCCCGATCGGCGCGTCGGACGACTCGGAGCCGGGATCGAACTCGTGACAAAGCGTCCGCTGTACTACTCGGCGTTCGTGATGAACACCGCATCCCATGTGCTGCACGGGTTGTGGCGGGCGCCGGACGCGCAGAACCACCGGTTCAACTCGCTGCGGCACTGGACGTCGCTGGCCGCCGAGGTCGACAAGGCCGGTTACGACCTGCTGTTCTTCGCCGACGTGTTCGGGTTGCGGGCACCGTGGAACGGCAACTGGCGCAAGGCTGTCGAGGGCGGGATCCAGGTCCCGGTGAACGACCCGTCTGTGCTGGCGTCGGCACTGGCCGCCGCCACCGAGAATCTCGGCATCGTGTTCACCAGCTCGATCGTGCAGGACCATCCGTTCAACTTCGCCCGGCGGATGTCCTCGCTGGACCACTACACCGACGGCCGGCTCGGCTGGAACATCGTGACGAGCTTCAACGCGAACATGTTTCGCAGTTTCGGCCACGAGGGCACGCTGGCCCACGATCAGCGTTACGCGTGGGCCGACGAGTACGTCGACGTCACGTACAAGCTGTGGGAGGGCTCCTGGGACGACGACGCGCTGGTGCAGGACAAGGAGCGCGGCGTGCACTCCGATCCGTCGAAGATCCACAAGATCAACCATGTCGGCCGGCGCTACAGCGTCGAGGGACCCCACTTCACGTCGCCGTCACCACAGCGCACCCCGGTGCTGTTCCAGGCGGGGTCCTCCCCTGCCGGCCAGCTGTTCTCGGCGCGAAACGCCGAGGGCGTCTACATCAGCAGCCCGACCCCTGCCGATGCGCACAAGCTGACCAGCGAGACCCGGGCGCTGGCCGCCGCAAACGGCCGCGACCCGCAGGACATCACCTTCGCTCAGGGATTGTCCTTCGTGATCGGCGACACCCACGCCGAGGCGGTCCGACGCAACGACGAACTCAAGCGTTATCTCGATGTCGAGGGCGTTGCCCTGCACGCCCTCGGTGACGCCGGGATCGACGCGGGCAACCTGCCGCTGGACACCCCGATCAGTGCGCTCGGGGAGTTCACCGGCATCCAGAGCTTCTCGCGTTGGGCCGCCGAGATCTCCGGCGACGACGAGCCGACGATCCGCGACATGGCCTGGGCGCTGGAGGGTGCGAACCGTGTCGTCGGCACCCCGACGGAGATCGCGGACCGCCTGGAGGAATGGCGCGAGGCCGGCGTCGACGGCATCAACGTCTATCACGCGACGCTGCCGTCGTCGTTCCGGGAAGTGGCCGACCGGCTGTTCCCGACGCTGCGCGAGCGGGGCCTCATCGGCACCGACAAGTCCGGCACGTTGCGGCACAAGCTGCTCGGGCGCGGGGATCGGCTGCCGGACACCCATCCGGCGGCGCGCTACCGCGGCGCGTTCAGCGACAACTCGCTGGCCGACCGGGTTCCGGAACCGGTGGGAAGTGCGTGACGGGCCCTCAGGCGGGGCGGCGCCACATCTGCCACATCGTCGGGCCGCCGCCCGGGATGGTCAGCTCGCCGGTCACCTCGAAGCCGAACCGCAGGTAGTAGGGCACGTTGGATTCCTTGGTGGACTCCAGGTAGGCCGGCGCCCCCTCGGCGTCGCAGCGGTCCAGCCTCGAACGCATCAGTACGTATCCGAGGCCGGCACCGCGCATGTCCGGGTCGGAGCCGATCACCCCGAGATACCAGTGCGGCTCTTCCGGATGGTGCTGCTTCATCAGCTCGGACACCTGCAGACCCCGTCCGACCTGCCTGCCCATCGCGAGCAGGAAGCTCGGCATCATCCGGAGTTCCTCACCTTGCGTCTGCTTCCACCGTCCCGGTGGATCCCACAGCGCCGCCGCGCCCACCGCGCCGGACCGGCGCGCCACCTCCACGGCGTCGTTGGCCAGGAAATGATGGCGCGTCATCGCGCCGAAGACCTGCGGCAACGCCTTCGCGCGCCGGGCGTCGTCGGGCATCATCCATTCCATCACCGGGTCGTCGACGAACGCGCGACCGAGGACACCGGCCAGCTCCCGGACGTCCGCCTTCTGCGCGACGCGGACGTCGATTGCGTCCACCGGCGCTCAGCCCTGGGTGATGTAGGCCTGCAGGTGCTCGTGTTCGCGTTCGAGCTCCTCCATCCGGTTCTTGACGACGTCGCCGATGCTCACGATCCCGGCCAGCCGTCCGTCCACCACGACCGGTACGTGCCGAACCCGGTTGTTGGTCATCAACGCGCTCAGGCTGTCCACCGAATCGTCCGGTGTGCACGTCGCCACCAGGGTCGTCATGATGTCGGACACCGGTCGTTGCAGCAGGTCCGCTCCCACGTCGTGCAGCTTACGCACGACGTCGCGCTCGGAGACGATGCCGAGCAACCCGTCCGGGGACACCACCACCATCGCGCCGATGTTGCGCACGGACAGTTCGGTCAGCAGACCGGCCACCGAGGTCTCGGGCGTGATCGTCGCCACGGTCGCACCCTTGTGGCGTAGCACGTCGGAAATCCGCATCGACATCTCCCTGGGTGACCTGGATCATTCCAGGTTACCCCCAGCCGGTTCCCAGCGGGCCGGATCGGGGTAAGCATTTCGCGCTCCACTGTCTGGCCCGATCACCTTGCGCCGCAGCGGTTTACCTCGCTAACACGGCGAGGGACCGGTGCGGCGGGTAACTTCTGCCGTCATGATCGAAGTGACGCTGCTCGGTACCGGAAGTCCGATCCCCGACCCGGACCGGGCCGGGCCGGCGACGCTGGTGCGTGCCGGCGGGCAGACGTTTCTCGTCGACTGCGGGCGGGGAGTGCTGCAGCGCGCCGCCGCGGTCGGGGTCGGCGCCAACACCATCACCGCGCTGCTGCTGACGCACCTGCACAGCGACCACATCGCCGACCTCGGCGACGTCCTGATCACCCGGTGGGTGTCGAACTTCGCACCCGATCTGGCGCCGCTGCCGATCATCGGGCCGCCGGGGACCGCCGAGGTGGTGGAGAACACGCTCAAGGCGTTCAGTTTCGACATCGGCTACCGCATCGCCCATCACGCCGACCTGACCACCCCACCGCCGGTGGAGGTCGAGGAGGTCACCTCCGGGGTGGTGTGGGGGCGCGACGAAGTTCAGATCCGCATCGGCCCCACCGATCACCGGCCGGTGGCACCGACGATCGGATTCCGCATCGAACACGCCGGCGCCTCGGTGGTGCTCGCCGGCGACACGGTGCCGTGCCGGGGACTCGACGAACTCGCCGCCGGCGCGGGAGCGCTGGTGCACACCGCGATCCGCCGGGACCTGATCGAGGCGATGCCGATCCAGCGTTTCCGCGACATCTGCGACTATCACTCGTCGGTGGAGCAGGCGGCCGAGACCGCGGCCCGCGCCGGCGTCGGGATCCTGATCCTCACCCACTACGTGCCGGCCATCCAGCCCGGCCAGGAGGAGGACTGGCGCGCCCTGGCCGCATCCGTGTTCGACCGGCAGATCGAGATCGGCGACGATCTGCACCGGGTCGAGGTCCACCCGGGCGTGTGCGCGCGGAAAAGCTAGGCCAGCCGGGTGATCTCGACGATCACGTCGAGGTCGGTCGACCCCTCTCCCGAGTAGATGCCTTTGAGCGGGGTCACGTCGGAATAGTCGCGCCCCACGCCGACGCTGATGTACTGCTCGTTGATCTCGGCGTCGTTGGTGGGGTCGTAGTGCCACCACTCCCCGGTCCAGGCCTGGACCCAGGCGTGACTCTGGCCGTCGACGGTGTCACCGACCTTGGCGTTGCGTTTGGGGTGCAGATATCCCGACACATAGCGTGACGGAATACCCATGCCGCGCAACAACATCAACGTCAGGTGCGCGAAATCCTGGCATACACCCTTGCCTTCGCGCAGCGCGTCGACCCCGGAGGTGTGCACACCGGTGGTGCCCGGGACGTAGTTCAGCTCGCCGTGCACCCACCGCGCGGCTTCGATGACCGCTTCGGCGGGTTCGTGGTACTTGGCGATACGTCGGCCGACCCGTTCGATGCGCTTGCTCGCCGGCACGTAGTGCGTCGGGGCGAGCACCTCGTCGTACTTGTCGATCACCGCCTCGGTGCCCAGATCAGCCCAGGTCACCTTCGTCTGCGGCGCTTCGGAACGGTCGGTTTCGACCACCGAGGACGCGGTGACCTCGAGTTCGGTGTGCGGGGCGTGCAAGTCGAACGCGGTCACCGCGGTCCCCCAGTAATCCACGTACCGGTAGGACCGCGTGGCGGGCACGGTCTCCACGCGGTTGAGGATCACGTTCTGCCGCGAATCCGAGCGCGGGGTCAGCCGCGCCTCGTTGAAGGATGCAGTGACCGGTGACTTGTACGCATAACCTGTCGAATGCACCACACGCATACGCCACATCACAATCCCCTCTCGGTCGTCTGTTCTGCGCCCGAGGGCTCATCGGCGCGCGCGGGTCCCACCGTCAGATCTCCCCTTCTTCGATCACCAGCGCGCTGCGCCCGGCATCCGTCCACGCCACCCACGGGGCAGAGTGGAAGTACTGCAGCGCCAATGCCTCTCCGACATCGAAGCAGGTCTTCTGCAGCCCGGCCAACCGCTGCTCCAGCGAGTCGAGCAGCACGCCGGGCTGCAGGAACTCCAGTTCGCTGCGGGCCCGGCCGAGCAGGCGCTGGGCCTCGGCGGTGGCACCCAGCCGGTCGTGCGGACGGTTCATCAACTCGTCGAGGTTGTGCTCGGCCAGCCGCAACGAGTAGAAGATCGATCGCGGGAAAAGCCGGTCCAACAACATGAACTCGACCACCCGACCGGCGTCGAGCACGCCGCGGTAGGTGCGCAGATAGGTGTCGTGGGCACCGGCGGACCGCAACAGCGTCACCCATGCCGGCGACGACGCGCTGTCCCCGACCCGGGAGAGCAACAGACGCACCGTCATGTCCACCCGTTCCAGAGCCCGGCCCAGCAACATGAAGCGGTAACCGTCGTCGCGGCTCAGGGTGGAATCGGCCAATCCGGCGAACATCGCCGCCCTGCCCTCGACGTAGGACAGGAACTCGTGCGGGCCGAGGCGTTTGGCGGCACGCTCTCGCTCGGCCAACGCGTTGTAGGTGGTGTTGAGACACTCCCAGATCTCGCTCGACGTGACTTCCCTTGCACCACGGGCATTTTCACGCGCCGCCGAGATCGCCTCGACGATCGAGCAGGCGCCGTCGGTTTCCCGGCTGAACGCCACGATATCGGTGAGTGACCATACGTCGAGCGCTTCGTCGGGGGGCTCGATGCCCAGCACCCGCAGCAGGGTGCGTGACGCCTGGTCGGGGTCGACGCTGGAGTCCTCCAGCAGCTGGTGCACCGTGACGTCGAGGATCCGCGCGGTGTCGTCGGCGCGCTCGACGTAGCGGCCGATCCAGTACAGCGATTCCGCGTTCCGTGCCAACATTCGAACCGCCCCCTACTGCTGCTGTTGCTGCTGGTCTTGAGTGCTCTCGACTTTGCCGTTCTTACCGGCACTCTTGCTGGTGGCGGCCTTGGGCAGCGAGCGCACCACCTCGGCGGCGCCGAGTTCGCGGTCGGCGGCCGAGGTCCGCGACGCCAGCACCCAGGTGTCCTTGGATCCGCCGCCCTGGCTGGAGTTCACCACCAGCGACCCCTCGGGCAACGCGACCCGGGTGAGACCGCCGGGCAGCACCCACACCTCGTCGCCGTCGTTGACCGCGAACGGACGCAGGTCGACGTGGCGCGGGGCCAGCTTGTCGCCGATCTGGGTGGGCACCGTGGACAGCTGCATGACCGGTTGGGCGATCCAGCCGCGCGGATCGGCGATGATCTTCTTGCTGATCGTCGCCAGTTCCTTTTCCGAGGCGTCGGGGCCGAACACGATGCCGTACCCGCCCGAACCCTCGACCGGCTTGATCACCAGTTCGTCGATCCGGTCGAGGACCTCCTCGCGCTCGTCGTCGAGCCAGCACCGGAAGGTGTCGACGTTGGCCAGCAGCGGCTTCTCGCCCAGGTAGTACTCGATGATCGTCGGCACGTAGGTGTAGACGAGTTTGTCGTCACCGACGCCGTTGCCGACCGCGCTGGAGATGACCACATTGCCGGCGCGGGCGGCATTGAGGATTCCCGCCACGCCCAGCACCGAGTCCGGCTTGAACTGCATCGGATCCAGGAAGTCGTCGTCGATGCGCCGGTAGATCACGTCGACCTGACGTTCACCGTCGGTGGTGCGCATGTAGACCGCATTGTCGCGACAGAACAGGTCGCGGCCCTCGACCAGCTCGACGCCCATCTGCCGGGCGAGCAGCGAGTGCTCGAAATACGCGGAGTTGTAGACACCGGGGGTCAACACCACCACGGTGGGGTCGGCCACGTTGTTGGCCGCGGCGTTGCGCAGTGCGCGCAGCAGGTGCGAGGAGTAGTCGCCGACGGCACGCACCCGATGGGTGGCGAACAGGTTCGGGAAGACGCGCGCCATCGTGCGGCGGTTCTCCATGACGTAGGAAACCCCCGACGGTGACCGAAGGTTGTCCTCGAGCACCCGGAAGTTGCCCTGCGCGTCGCGGATGAGGTCGATGCCCGCGACGTGGATGCGTACCCCGTTGGGCGGGACGATGCCGACGGCTTCGCGGTGAAAATGCTCGCAGGACGTGACGAGGCGACGCGGGATCACCCCGTCGCGCAGGATCTCCTGCTCGCCGTAGATGTCGTCGAGATACATCTCCAGTGCCTGCACCCGCTGCCGGATGCCGCGCTCCAGACGGGTCCACTCGGCCGCCGAGATGACCCGCGGCACCAGGTCGAGCGGAAACGGCCGCTCCTGCCCCGAGAGCGAGAAGGTGATGCCCTGGTCGATGAAGGCACGTCCCAGCGCGTCCGAGCGCGCCTCCAGCTCGGTGACGTCGGACGGCCCGAGTTCCTTGTGGATGCCCTTGTAGGGACCGCGGACGTTGCCGTGGGCGTCGAACATCTCGTCGAAGGCCTGGCTGTAGGACCCGAGCTTGTTGTATCCACCGAAGACCCCGTCGTGCCGCTTCGCTGGTTTCCCGTTGGTACGGGCGGTACGTACGGTTTCGGTCGCCAAGATGTCCCCTACCCTTTCCCAGAAGCACGTAGCGCGCGTTCGCATGCCATGCTGCAGCATCGCGGCCGTTTCGGCAGGCCACGACGCTCGCTTTGGGACATTTACCCCCTCGCTGCTACCCTGAACAGTCGCTGCCCCAGGGCGGGCGCCCACAGACTCCAGTAACCCAGTCGAGCTTTAGAAGGACATACACGCGTGGCCAACATCAAGTCGCAGGAGAAGCGGATCCGCACCAACGAGCGGCGCCGGCTGCGCAACAAGTCGGTGAAGTCGTCGCTTCACACGGCGGTTCGCGGATTCCGGGCGGCCGTCGAGGCCGGCGACAAGGAGAAGGCCGGCGAACTGCTGGCCGCGACCAGCCGCAAGCTGGACAAGGCTGCGAGCAAGGGCGTGATCCACAAGAATCAGGCCGCCAACCGCAAGTCCGCGCTGGCCCAGGCTCTCAACAAGATTTGAGCTCCGGCTCCCTGACGTGCCGAGCCGGCTCGGGTGATCACCTGAGCTCGCTCGGCATTTTTGTGTTCTCTGGCCCTGGATTCGTCCGGGCCCTGTAGTTATCCGGGCCCTGGGTATCGCCGGTGCGTTTCCGGTGGGCGCTCAGTCGGCGACCAACTCCGCCACCGCGCGCACCGCGCTCTCCAGCGCGTAGTCGGCATCCGCGGCGGCGCCCTTGACGTCGGCATTCAACGCCGCGACCAGCCGTACCGCCTGCGCCACCGAATCTCGGGACCAGCGCCGGGCCTGCTTCTGGGCCTTTTGCACCCGCCACGGCGGCATCCCGAGCTCACCGGCCAACCGGTACGGGTCGCCCGAGAGCGGACCCACCCGCGCGATGGTGTGCACGGCCTCGGCGAGCGCGTCGGCGAGCACCACATGCGGTTCACCGGCCATCATCGCCCAGCGCAGCGCCTCCGCGGCGCCCGCGACATCACCGACGACGGCCTTGTCGGCGATGTCGAAACCCTTCACCTCGGCCTTTCCCGAGTGATATCGGCGGACCGCGACGGCGTCCACGGTGCCGCCGGTGTCGGCGACGAGTTGCGAGCAGGCCGATGCGAGCTCCCGGATATCGGACCCGACCGCATCGAGCACGGCGGTCACCGTCGCGTCGTCGACCTTGACCCGCAAGGCGCGGAACTCCTTGCGGACGAAGTCGGCACGCTCGGAGGGCTTGGTGATGCGGGCACACGGGTGCACCTCGGCACCCAGCTTCTTGAGGTGGTCGGCCAGCGCCTTGGCTCGACCCCCACCGGAGTGCACGACCACCAGCACCGTGCCGGGCGGCAGATCGGCGGCCGCCTGCTGAATCAGAGCCACCGCGTCCTTGCCGGCCTCGGCCGCCGACTCCAACACCACCACCCGTTCATCGGCGAACAACGACGGGCTGAGCAGCTCGGCGAGTTCGCTGACGCTGACCTCGCCGGCACGCATGCGGTCCACGGGCACATCCGAGGTGCCCGCCGAGGTCCGTGCCGCGCCCAGCACCTCGGCCACTGCGCGCTCCACCAGCAGCTCTTCGTCGCCAAGCACCAGGTGCAGCCCCGTCGCGTCGCTCACGGCACGATCGTGTCACGTCGGGGGGACACCACCCAATGCCACACCGCTGCCGTCAGCACCGCGACGCCGGCCACCGTCAGCGCCCCGGCGAAACCGGACGGTACGGTGACCGCCGCGGCCGGCAGCTGCGCGGTCCGTCGCGCCACTGCAAGCAACCACCACACCTCCGGACCGGTGAAGCGGATCAACAGTTGTGCCCCCGCCGGCCACAGTGCGCTGAGCGCAGCAGCCGCGGTGCCGATGACGGTGATCGGCGGGATGACCGGTGCCACCAACAGGTTCGCCACCACCGCGACCAGGCTCACCGAACCGGAGACCCCGGCAATCAGCGGCGCCGTGACCAGCTGCGCGGCGATGGCCACGCTCACGGCGTCCGCAAGTGGTCGTGGCCAACCCCGGGCCACGAGCCGTCTCGACCAGCCCGGCGCGATGACAACGAGCGCCGCGGTGGCCGCGACCGACAACGCGAAGCCGATGTCGACGGCCAGTTCGGGCGCGCCGATCATCAACGCGATCACCGTGGCGGCCAGCGCCGGCAGCGCCTGCCTCCTGCGATGCGACAGCACGGCCAGCAGCGTGATCGACCCCATCACAGCCGCCCGCAGCACGCTCGGCGACGGCTGCACCACCACCACGAACCCGATGAGCGTGACGGCCGCCAATCCGACCGCCACCCTGGGCCCGATCAGCGCCGCCGACAGCAACACCGTCCCGCACACGATCGTCACGTTCGCGCCGGACACCGCGGTCAGGTGCGTCAGCCCGGACTTGCGGAACTCGGAGTTCACCTCGGTCGACACCGACGAGGTGTCACCGAGCACCAGGGCCGGCACCATGGCTGCCTGATCGGGGGGCAGCGCGAGCCGAGCGGCATCGGCGAAACGGCCCCGCAGCCGATGCGCCGCCTGATGGATGGGTGCTGCCTCGCCGCGGGCGGGGTCGCCGCGCGCGGACAGCACCGCAACGGTGAGATCACGCCGTTTCGGCGGACTGACCCGCGCCCGGAACCGCGCGGGCTGTCCCGCCGTCAGAGCGGCATAGTCGGCGCCGGAGGCGAAGACGAGGACATCCCCGGACGACGGAACGCCGTCGAGCGTCAGCAGCGTCCCGCGGATCATCGTGCGACCGCCCTGCAGGACACGCGGTGTCTCCGTCGGCGTGACGACCACCGAGGTCTCGGCACCGAAGTACCCGGTCACCGGGTGATCGCCGAGCGCATCGACGCGCAGGGTGATCGCCAGCGCGAAGGCGACCCCGACCAGCACCACCGCAGCCAGCCCCAACGTCGGTGCGCCGCGGTGACCGCCGGCGCCACCAATAGGCCGGTCCGTCGCCGCAGGATTGCGCCCGCCAGCGGTCCCGCCCGCCGTCGGAGTACGCCGACGCGCACCCCACCACCCGGCCACCGCGGCCGACACCACAGCGATCACGGACGCGACAACGGCACCGGGCAGCAACCAGAGAATCCCGGCGGCGGTCACCGCCCAGCTGGTGGCCGCCGCCGGCACCAGGCGCAGGTCCACAGCCGTCACACCCGGACCAGTGGACGCAGCTTCTCCAGGCGGGCGGGCCCGATACCGTCCACGTCACCGAGCTGGTCGACGCTGGCGAAGCGGCCGTTCGCGTCGCGCCAGCCGACGATTGCCGCGGCGGTGACCGGACCGATGCCGGGGAGGGTGTCCAGCTGTTCGACGGTGGCGGTGTTCAAATCGATCAGACCCGGCCGGCCCTCGGCCGTGCCACCGCCGACCTCGGCGCCGGTCGGTCCGGGTTCGGACAGCACGGAGCTGCCCAGCTGGGCCGGTTGCCCGGGTGGCGCCGCGATGCCCACCACGATCTGCTCGCCGTCGGCGACGCGGCGGGCCATGTTCAACCCCAGCACGTCGGCACCGTCGAGTGCTCCACCGGCGGCCTCCAGTGCATCGGCGATCCTCGCCCCCGGCTCCAGGGTGACCAACCCCGGGGTGTGCACCAGCCCGACCACGCTGATCACCACGGGTTCGGTCGGCGGCGCCGGACCCGCACTCGGGGCAGCCGACGACACCATCTCGACCGGCGGGAGTTTGGCCGACACCACTGCGGGTGGACTGTCCCGGATCAGGCTCACCACGGTGACCAGCACCGCGATCAGACCGACGGCACCGAGTGCGATCACCCCGGCGCGGCCGGGGTCGGCGCGGATCCTGGCCGAAAGGGCCGACGCGCCGCTCGGCGGGGAAGACGGTAGCCAGCGGGACAGCAGTGTGTCGGAGGGTTCGTCCTCGTCCCCGTCCCTGTCTGCGGTGCCGGCGCCGGCGAACTGAACGGCGTCGGCCTCACCGGCGGCTCCCAGACGCCGACGCAACCGCTCGGCGGGCATTTCGGTGGACATGCGCTGACGGTAAGTGCGCCCGGTGACGGCACCGCGTCGAAGCCGCGGCGATGGGTGCAGCCTGGGGACGAAGTCGGTATTGGGGACAGTGGTGGCTAGCATGGCGCCGTATGAACAGCCGAGCCCCGATGATCGCAGGTGTCGCGTTCGCGGTGCTCTACGCAACGGCCGTGCTGGTGCTTCCCGCCATCCCCGGGCCCGACGCCGGCATCGCCCGCGTCGAGGCCCTGTTGCTGGCGTCCTCGGTCCTCGCTCTGGTGGTTGTCCTCGCGTTCGCTCGGGATCGACTGTCCGGTCCGCCGGCGCACCTGTTCACGATCGGTTCGTCGCTGCTGACCGCGCAGCTGTGTGTGGCGGTCTGGTTCGTCGCGGGCCCCGCCCTTCGCCCCGGGCAGGTGACCGCCGGCACCGCGCGAGCCATCGACGACATCGCGGCCATGTGGCTACCGGTGGCCACCATCGCCAACATCTTGGTCGCGGTCCCAATCCTGTTGACTGCCAACGAGGATCGCCTTCCCCGTTGGCTAGGCACGGCCGCAGCGGTCTTCACCGTCGAGCAGCTGGTCGAGACGATCACGATCATCGGCCCGCCCGGCAGCTTCATCTCCCCGGGCGGACCGATGAACCACTATCTGGGCGGCACCCTGACGGCCGCGTTCTTCCTCGCGCTCGGTATCGCTTTGGTGCAGCCCGCGAGCACGCCGACCGGCGAGGCCGTGCCCGAGCAGACCGACACGTCCGAGCAGACCGACCCGTCGGAGCAGACCGACCCGCCCGAGCAGACCAGAGCCGCCGCGAAGCCCGACTCCGCCGAGAACAGGGGTCGTTGATGCCTGCTTCCCGCCTGGTGCCGCCGTTCACCGCCGAGGCGCCGTCGGCCGACGCCCTGCGCGCCGAGGTGCGCTCGTTCCTCGCCTCGCAGCGCGCCGCCGGAGCTTTCACGCCGGCACCCGATGCCTGGCTGAGCGAGTGGGACGAGAACTTCACCGCAGCCCTCGCCGAACGCGGATGGCTGGGTATGACCGTGCCCGCCGCCTACGGCGGGCACGGCCGCTCGTTCCTCGAACGTTTCGTCGTCACCGAGGAACTCCTGGCCGCCGGCGCACCCGTGGCGGCGCACTGGATCGCCGACCGCCAGATCGTGCCGGCACTGCTGAAGTACGGAACCGAGCAGCAGAAGCACGAATTCCTGCCCAGGATCGCCCGTGGCGAGTGCTTTTTCGGCATCGGGATGAGCGAGCCGGATTCGGGATCAGACCTCGCCAGCGTCCGCACCCGCGCCGACCGGGTCGACGGCGGTTGGGTGTTGACCGGCACCAAGGTCTGGACGTCTGGCGCACACCGCGCGCACGCCTTCATCGCGCTGGCGCGTACCGAACGCGTCGACCCGCAGCACCGTCACGCCGGGCTGAGCCAGTTCATCGTGAACCTGCGCGGCCCCGGGGTGGAGATCCGGCCGATCGTGTCGATGAACGGCGCGCACCATTTCAACGAGGTGATCCTGGACGGCACCTTTGTCCCGGACGCCATGGTCTTCGGCGCCATCGGGGCAGGCTGGCAGCAGGTGACCTCGGAGTTGAGCTTCGAGCGCAGCGGCCCCGAACGCTTCCTGTCGACGTTCGTTCTCCTCGATGCCTGCGCGCACGCCGTCGCCTCACAACATGTTTCACGCACCGATGAGCTGGGCCGCCTGGTGGCCCGGATCGCCGGACTGCACCAGATGTCGTCGGCGGTGGCCGGTGCGCTGGAGCGGGACGAACCCGCCGACGTGGCGGCGGCGGTGGTCAAGGTTCTGGGAACCACGACCGAGGGCGACATCGCCGAGTTCGCGCACCTGTCGGTCGCGCAGTCCGCGGGAGCGCGGTTCACCGACCTGGCCAACGCCGCGGTGGACCAGCGCCCCGGATTCACCCTGCGCGGCGGAACGAACGAGGTGCTGCGTGGAGTCATCGCACGCGGGCTGGGGATCCGATGAGCACGCAGACGGTCGACCCGGCGCTGGCCGAGATGATGGATGCGGTGTTCGCCGAACACGGCCACGATGCCGACCTGTGGGCCCGCCTGGACGGGTTGGGCCTGGTACGCCTCACCGGCTCGGAAGAAGCCGGCGGAAGCGGCGCCGGCTGGTACGAAGCGGCCGAACTGCTCGCGGCGGCGGTCCGGCACGCGGTGCGAATCCCGTTGGCGGAGAACGATCTGCTGGCGGGCTGGCTGCTCGAGGCACTCGGCATCGACCACGACGGCGCGGTGCGCACCGTGTGCCTGCTCGATGAACACGGACAGGCCCGGGCGGTGCCGTGGGCTTCGCACGCGCACCGGGTGGTCGTGGCATGGCCGCACGACGACGGTCATCTGGCAGCCGATCTCGCCGCCGACACGCTCACGATCACACCCGGGGCCAACATGATCGGGGAACCCAGAGACACCGTCAGCGCCGACCTCACCGCGCTGCGGGGCACCACAGTGACCTCTGATCTGCTCGCGCAACTGTCGCTGAAATCGGCGCTGATCCGATCCATCCAGGTGTGTGCGACGCTGGACCGCGCGCTGGAATTGTCGATCGACCACGCAAGCTCGCGTGAACAGTTCGGCAGGCCGCTGGCGAAGTTCCAGGCCGTCCAACATCTGATCTCCGACATCGCGTCCGAAGCCGCACTTGCCCGGTCGGCGACCGAGGCGGCCCTGTCGGTGGCCATCACCAGCGACTGGACCTCACCCCGGTTGGAATTCCTGGTAGCCGCGGCGCGCTCCTGCGCCGGGCACGCGGCCACCGTGGTCGTACGCAACGCGCATCAGGTGCTCGGTGCCATCGGGACCACCGACGAGCATCGCCTGCCCGAGTTCACCCGCGCAGCGCTGGCGTGGCGATCGGAATTCGGATCGGTCCGGCACTGGGACGCCCGGATCACCGAGATGGCCATCCAGGCCGGTTCCGAACAGCTCTGGAGCCTGATCTGTCCATGACGCCTCAGCGCACGACGACCGTACTGGGCTCTCTCGGCGCACCCAGCATGGCGCGGTGTGACGGCGGCATTCGGCCGTCCTCGTCGGTGATGCCGTAGCGGGCAGCCAGTTCCGCCGCGATGACGGTGCGACCGCTGAGCTCGCCGAGCTCGGGATCACGGTAGAGCGCGTCGACGACGTGGCCGGTGAACTCCGGTGTCTCGGCCTGTTCGGCGAAGGCCGACAGCGCCGCGGGATTGCCGTCGAACGCTGACCGCAGCTTGTCGGTGAGCAGGATGCCCATCCAGACCGACACCGCCGCGACACCGGTGCCCCCGAAGTCGACCGCCATATCGGCGGCCATCTTGTCCACGCCCGACTTCTGCGCGCCGTAGGCCGGACCGTGCATGTAGCACACCGACCCCGGCGAAGACGTGAAGACGACAAGCCCCCGTTGCTGCGCGGTCAGCAGGGGCGCGGCGTACCACGACGCGACGTAGGCCGAGCGGAGCCCGACGTCGAGGATATCGGCCAGACCGAGCGGCTTCTCCCAGAACGGTTTCGGACTCACCAGCTCATCGGAGACGGCCGCGGCGTTGTTGACGAGCAGATCGAGCCGGCCGGCCTCGGAACCGACGCGTTCGAACAGCCGTCCGACGGCGTCGTCATCGCGGTGATCCACCTGCAGGCCGATGCCCCAGCCGGGATCGGCGGCAATGGTGCGACCGGTGCCGTACACCCGCCATCCGTGCGCCGCCAACGCCGTCGCGATGCCGTGACCGGCGCCCCGGCTGGCTCCGGTCACGACGGCCACCGCAGCCATGTCGCCCATGCCGCCACCCTAGAGGCAGTAGCTTGCTTTCTTGTACTGCAGACACCCTTGTACTGCAGACACCCGGCGCCGCAGAACAAGCGATGAGGAGCACCCTAGATGCCACCGACCACCACCGAGCGACCGCTGCGCGTCATCCAGTGGACCACCGGCAACATCGGTCGCCGGTCGCTGCACGCGATCATCGGCCGCGACGACATGGAGCTTGTCGGTGTGTTCGCGCATGGCGCCGACAAGGTCGGAGTGGACGCCGCCGAGCTCGCGGGCCTGGTGCAGCCGACCGGCGTGCGAGCCACCGCCGACATCGAGGAACTGCTGGCGCTCACACCGGACGCCTGCTGCTACAACCCGCTGTGGCCCGACATCGACGACCTGGTGCGGCTACTGGAATCCGGGGTCAACGTGTGTTCGAGCGCGGCCTGGATCACCGGCGGCAAGCAGTCACCCGAGGACCTGGATCGAATCCGTAAGGCTTGCGAAGCAGGCAATTCCACGATCTTCGGCAGCGGGGCGCATCCCGGCATGAGCAACCTGGTCGGGATGGTGCTCAGCGGGGCCTGCGAACGCGTCGACGAGATCCGCATCACCGAGTCGGTCGACTGTTCGACCTACGAATCCGCAGGCACCCAGACGGCGATGGGCTTCTCGCAGGACCCGGACACCCCGGGCCTGGCCGAGAGCGTGCGCAGAGAAAGCGAGGTCTTCGCCGAGTCCGCGGCGATGATGGCCGACGCCATCGGCGCCACGCTGGACCGCATCACCTTCGACGTGACGTTCACCGCCGCGACCGGGGACAGCGATCTTGGTTTCATGCAGATTCCTGCGGGCACCGTGGCCGGCGTACACGGCTACCACCGCGGCTGGGTCGGCGACCACAACGTGGTCAGCGTGGGCTTCAACTGGATCATGGGCGAGCATGTGACTCCGCCCAAACCGCTGGAGCACGGTCACGTGGTGCAGGTGTTCGGCCTGCCCAACATGCGAACCGTGGTGCACTGTCTGCCGCCCAGGGATTGGACCGAACCGGGTTTCATGGGGCTGGGGATGATCTATACGGCGATGCCGGTGACCAACGCGGTGCCCGCGGTGGTGGCGGCCCGACCCGGGATTGTGACGCTGGCCGATCTACCGCCGATCACCGGTCGTTCGTCGGTCTGACCGTCCCGGCCGACGGTCAGGACGCGACTCGCACGGCGACCCCCACCGCACCGCCGCCGACGTGCACCGAAAGCAACGGCCCCATATCGGCCACGGTGAGTGAGGAGATCTGCGGCAGCCGCTGGGTCAGCGCCGCCCCGAGCTGGTCGGCGGCGTCATGGTTGTCGACGTGGTGCACGACGACGTCGGCTCCCCGGTCGCCGACCACCTCCGCGACGCGGTCCACCAGCGCCGCGTGCGCCTTGCTCACGGTGCGGATGCGCTGATCGAGGATCAGTCGGCCGTCGACGTCGAGACACAGCAGCGGCTTGAGAGCCAACGCGGTACCCAGCCACGACGCGGTGGTGCGGATCCGCCCACTGCGGCGCAGGTTGTCCAACCGGTGCACCACCAGGAACACGTGCGACTGGGTCAGCGCCGAGCGGGCCGCGGCTTCGACGGCGTCGAGGTCACCACCGGACCGGGCGCACTTCGCGGCGGCGAGTGCGGTGAAGCCGACCCCCATCGCCGCCGACCGTGAATTCACCACCCGCACGGCAGGACCGAACTCCCGTGCAGCCGTCGCGGCGGCGCTGTAGGTACTGGACAGGGCGGCCGAAAGATGCACCGCCACAACACCATCGCCGCCGCTGTCGGCCAGCGCCTGGCGATATGTCTGCACCAGTTCGGCAGGCGTGGCTCCCGCCGTCGTCACCTTGGGCCGGTCATGGATGTCGTAGGCGATGGGGTCGATGCCGTCGCGCAGATCGACACCGTCGACCAGGACGTGCAGTGGCACCTCTCGGATGTCCCACCGCTTACGCTCCTCGGCGTCCAACCGCGACGACGAGTCGCTGACCACCACGACCGGCATGGCCGCTAGCCGCCCGAGGCGGCGACGTCGACGCCCGCCTCGGCGAGCCCCTTGATCATCAGTTCGGCGACCGCATGATGAGCGGGGAAGTTCCAGTGGATACCGTCCGGATTGCCCCGGCCGCTCATCACTTCCTCCCCCACCGCGGACTTGAGGTCGACCAACGGCACACCATGTTCGGCAGCCCAGCCGGTGATCGCCGAAACGGTGCCGGCCCGGCCGTGGTGGGCCATCCCGTAGGTCGCGGCGATGTGCACCGACGGCAGCGAAGCCACCACCGGGATACCGGGACGATTGAAATCGATTGCCGCGCGGGTCATCTCCAGATACTCGACGGTGAGATGCGGTGGTAGCGCGGCCCGCGACACCGGGGAGAGCCGCGGTTGCACCCAGCCGTAGGCGTCCCGCACCCACCGGCGCAGCCGCGGGGGCCGCACATAGCGGATCAGCTCCCGCAACGCGGTCGGCAGCGGCGAGGGCAGCGAATCCATCCCCGACGTCGCGAAGATCACCGCGCCCGCCCGGGGCAGCGCTGCCCACGAGCGCGGATCCTGGGTCGCCGCCCACCACACATCGCGGCTCGTCCAGCCGATCCGGCCGATCAGCTCGACATCCCAATCTAATTGTGCAGCAACGATATTGGGCCAGATCCGCGGGTCGTCGGACGGCAGCCCGCCGGTCGGCCCGTAATACGACAGCGAATCACAGAAGACCAGCAGCGTGCGGCGCCCGGGGACCGCCTCAGAGGACATCGTTGGCGACCTGCGCCGAGGCGTTCCACACATCCAGGCGCCACCGGATGTCGGTGAACGAGGCCGGATCGCCGTCGGCGCGGGTGTGCCCGGCCAGCTGCACCCAGCTCGCGTTGCCCATACCGCCGAGCACCGGCCAGTTGTCGACCGGCAGACCGAGCAGCGCTGCGGTCAGCGCAGCGATCAGCCCGCCATGGGCGACCAGCACCACGGGTCGTTCGGAGCCGACAAGGCCCCACTCGGGCTGCTGGGCCACCAGCTCCCGCACCAGCGGCAGGCTGCGATCGGCGACATCGGTGCGGCTCTCCCCGCCGTGCGGTGCCCAGCGCGCATCGTCGCGCCAGGCCAGCCGCGCACCGGGCGCCACCGCGTCGACCTCCAGGTGGGTCATCCCCTGCCAGTCCCCCAGGTGCGTCTCGCGCAGCCGGGTGTCGATGCTCACCGGCTGACCACTGCGGTCACCGAGCGCGACAGCGGTGTCCAGCGCCCGGCGCAGATCCGAGGACACGATCAACAAAGGCTGCCGTTTGGCCAGCACTTCGGCGGCCGCGACGGCCTGCTCCCGACCGAGATCGCTGAGGTCGGTGTCCAGCTGGCCCTGCATCCGGCTGCCGGCGTTGTACTCGGTCTGGCCGTGGCGCAGCAGGACCAGGCGGCGGACCCTCATTCCCCGTCTCCTCCCGCGTCATCGGCCGGAGCGTCGAGCTCCACCGGGACCGTCGGGCAGTCACGCCAAAGTCGGTCCAGCGCATAGAAGTTGCGCTCGTCCTGGTGTTGGATGTGCACCACGATGTCGACGTAGTCGAGCAGGGTCCAGCGGCCTTCGCGGGTACCCTCGCGCCGCGCCGGTTTGTAGCCGGCGAGTCGCATCTTCTCCTCGACCTCGTCGACGATCGCATTCACCTGCCGGTCGTTGGCGCCGGAGGCGATGACGAAACAGTCGGTGATGACGAGTTGGCCGGACACGTCGATCACGACGATGTCTTCGGCGAGCTTGGCCGCCGCCGCCCGGGCGGCGATGGTGGCCATCTGGATGGCTTCTGCTGACGCGGTCAGGGGCGGTCTCCTTCACCTACGGGTTTGTGGCTTCGGTAGAGGTTACGTTTGGCGACGTACTGCACGACACCGTCGGGGACCAGATACCAGATGGGGCGGGATTGTTGGGCGCGCGTGCGGCAATCCGTCGACGAGATGGCCAGCGCGGGCACCTCGATCAGATGCAGCGCGTCGTCGGGAAGTTCGGCCATGGCGGCCGAGATGTGCTTGCCGTCCAGCTCGTATCCGGGCCTGCTGACGCCGATGAACCGGGCGATCGAGAACATCTCCTCCCAGTTCTGCCACGACAGGATCGACGCGAGCGCGTCGGCACCGGTGATGAAGTACAGGTCGGCGTCGGGGTTCTGGGCACCCAGATCCCGCAGGGTGTCCTTGGTGTAGGTGGCACCCCCGCGGTCGATGTCCACCCGGCTCACCGAGAAACGCGGATTGGAAGCTGTTGCGATCACCGTCATCAGGTAGCGATCCTCGGCGGCGGTGACCGGCCTGCTGCGCTTCTGCCAGGGCTGGCCGGTGGGTACGAACACCACCTCGTCGAGATCGAACCGGTCGGCGACCTCACTGGCCGCGACGAGGTGGCCGTTGTGGATGGGATCGAAGGTCCCGCCCATCACCCCCAGCCTTCTCCGCCGTCGGCCGCCTGCGTGCACGAATAGCGAGCTTACGGGAGTGCCGGCTCAGACCGCCGACAGGCGAGGAGTCGTGAGGGACTCCGACACCTCGAACGCCGCGCGGTCGGCCCGGTAGACGTCCCTGCCGTACTCCACACACCGGCCGGCGCAGTCCTCGGTGCTGCGCGTCAACAGGGTCCCGGCCGATCCCGCCCGCACCCCCAACTGCACGCTGGTGGCGTCATCGAGGACGATCGACTCCAGCACCGCCGTCGAGCGCGCCAGCTCCACCCCGTAGCGCGTCCGCAGTACCGCCCACAGCGAACCGTCCTGGGGCGTGTCGATGATGCCGGGGGTGAGGTCGGCGGGCAGGTAGGTCGTCTCCAGCGCGAACGGCACGTCGTCGACGCTGCGCAGCCGGTGGAAGACGTGGACCGCGGCGCCTTCGGCGAGGTCGAGCGCGCTGCGGACGGCGGGGCTGGCGACCCGGTGGTCGGCCCACAACAGCTGCGCCGCAGGCCGCCGGCCCATCCGCGCGACCTCCTCGGAGAAGCTCCCGACATGAAACCGGACCCGTGGTTCGGCGACGAACGTGCCGCGGGGCGGCTTGCGGTAGACGACTCCTTCACTCTCGAGCAGGGACAGCGCCTGCCGGGCCGTCATGCGGCTGACTCCGTGCAGTTCGGCGAGTTCCCGCTCGGAGGGCAACAGGGTGTGCGGCCCCAGCTGTTCGGCGGCGATCCGGTCACGAACATCGGCGGCGATCGTCAGATACAGCGGTGTGCCTGCGGGCATCCCTGCAGCGTAGCGACGTAAGTCGACTGAGGTCGGCGCATGGACCGGTTGACGCGCGTCCGGCCCGACCCGACCCCCGGGCGGCCGTGACGCGGGTGTCAGACCGGCAGCAGGGCGTCGATCACCGAGGCGAGCTGTTTGGCCGACCGGCACTCGTGCATGGTGATGACGTCCCGATACCGGGGCACTGCGGAATCGCCGCTTCCCCACAGATGTCGCGGCTCCGGGTTGAGCCAGTGCGCATGTCTGCTCGCGTTGACCATGTGCGCGAGCAGGTCGGTCTCGGGATTGCGGTAGTTGTTGCGGCCGTCGCCGAGCACCAGCAGTGAGCTGCGGGGCGAGAGCACGTTCGGGAACTTGTCGAGGAACGACACGAACGCGTGGCCGTAGTCGGAGTGTCCGTCGCGGGTGTACACCGCCGCCTCACGGGTGATCCGCTGCACGGCGACGGCCAGATCCGCATCGGGTCCGAACAGGTCGGTGACCTCATCGGTGGTGTCGATGAACGCGAACACGCGGACCCTGCTGAACTGCTGGCGTAGCGCGTGCACCAACAGCAGCGTGAAATGGCTGAATCCGGCGACCGAACCGGATACATCGCAGAGCACCACCAGCTCGGGTCGGGCCGGGTGCGGTTTCTTGAGGACCACGTCGATCGGCACCCCACCGGTGGACATCGACTTGCGTAGCGTCTTGCGCAGGTCGATCTCTCCGGCCCGCGAGCGTCGCCTGCGAGCCGCCAGCCGGGTGGCCAACGTCCGTGCGAGCGGACCGACCACCCGGCGCATCTGGCGGAGCTGTTCCCCCGAGGCCCGCAGGAATTCCACGTTCTCGGCCAGCTGCGGGACGCCGTACATCTGCACGTGGTCGCGGCCCAGTTGCTCGGCGGTACGCCGCTTGGTCTCCGACTCCACCATGGTGCGCAACTGGGCGATGCGCTGGGCGGCGAGAGCCTTGGCGATCTGCTCCTGGGTGGGGGTCGGTTCCTCGCCGTAGCGGGCGAGCAGTCCGGCCAGCAGCCGGCCTTCCAGATCGTCCAGATTCATCGCCTTGAGCGCCTGGTAGGACGAGTACGACGGTCCCCGGCTGGAGTCGTACCGGCCGTAGGCCTCGACGATCCGGGCGATCATCGCCGCCAGGCGCTCGTCGAGTGCGGCCGATTGGGCATCGTCGTCGGGACCACGCTCGCCGCTGAGCATGTCGACGAGGGCCCGACGCAATGAGTCGATGTCCTCGGGCGCACGCCCCGCCTCCGACGCGTCGTCGAGCACCGTCCTGGCTCCCAGCGCCACCGGGAAGTAGAGATCGAACAGTGCGTCGTAGGTGTCACGGTGGTCGGAGCGCCGCAACACCGCGCAGGCCAGCCCCTCACGCAGCACGGCACGGTCGGCCACTCCGAGCGTGGCCATCACCTGACCGGCGTCGACCGTTTCGGACGGACCCACCGAAATACCCTGGCCCCGTAGCGCTTCCACGAACTCGACCAGATGGCCGGGAATCCCGTGGGGAGCCAGCGGCTGCGCCGGGCGGGTGCGTCGCGGCGGCATCAGTTGAGCCTCAGCTCCCCGGCGGCCTTGACCTGATCGGACTGGTGCTTGAGCACCACACCCAGGGTCGCAGCGATGACCTCGTCGTCGATGGTGTCCAAGCCCAGCGCCAGCAGGGTCCGGCCCCAGTCGATGGTCTCGGCGACCGACGGCAGCTTCTTGAGTGCCATCGAGCGCATCACCCCGATGATGCGCACCAGTTCCTCGGCCAGGCGCTCGGGCAGCTCCGGAACCCGGGACAGCAGAATGCGGCGTTCCAGATCGGGATCGGGAAAGTCGATGTGCAGGAAAAGGCAGCGACGCTTGAGCGCCTCGGACAGCTCGCGGGTCGCGTTGGAGGTCAGCACCACCAGCGGGCGGCGCTCGGCGGTGATGGTGCCGAGTTCGGGCACCGTCACCGCGAAATCGCTGAGCACTTCCAGCAGCAGACCCTCGATCTCGATATCGGCCTTGTCGGTCTCGTCGATCAGCAGCACCGTGGGCTCGGTGCGCCGGATCGCGGTGAGCAGCGGGCGGGTCAGCAGGAACTCTTCGGAGAAGACATCGTCTTTGGTGCGATCCCAGGATCCGGCGTCGGAGCCGGCGGCGGCGTTGCCGGCCTGGATGCGCAGGATCTGCTTGGCATGGTTCCACTCGTAGAGTGCCCGGGACTCGTCAACGCCCTCGTAGCACTGCAATCGCACCAACTCCGAACCGGTGGACTGCGCGATCGCGCGGGCCAGCTCGGTCTTGCCGACACCCGCAGGCCCCTCCACCAGCAGCGGTTTGCCGAGCCGGTCGGCCAGGAACACCGCGGTGGCGGTGGCGGTGTCGGGCAGATAGCCGGTTTCGGCGAGCCGCTTGCCGACATCGTCGATGTCGGCGAACAGCGGCACGGTCTGCGCGGGAACGGTCACGGGATTACTCTCCTCGGTTCAGGCCGGGCGGGTGTGGCCGTCACCCCACACGATCCATTTGGTGGACGTCAGTTCTGGCAGCCCCATCGGTCCACGGGCATGCAGCTTCTGGGTGGAGATGCCGATCTCGGCGCCGAACCCGAACTGCTCACCGTCGGTGAACGCCGTCGACGCGTTGACCATCACCGCGGCGGCGTCCACCCGCTCGCTGAACCGTTGAGCCGCAGCCAGATCGGTGGTCACGATGGCTTCGGTGTGGCCGGTGCCGTACTCGTTGACGTGTGCGATCGCCGCGTCCAGGCCGTCCACCACCGCCAGTGCGATGTCCATCGACAGGAATTCCGCGCGCAGCTCGTTCTCGGACGGGTCGGCGTGCACCGTGACACCCGCCGCGGTCAACGCAGCGGTCAGCCGCGGCACCGCGACATCGGCGATCGACGCGTCGACCAACAGTGATTCGGCGGCGTTGCACACGCTGGGCCGCCGCGTCTTGGCATTGAGAACAATTCGTTCGGCCACCTCGAGGTCGGCCGATTCGTGAACGTAGACATGGCAGTTCCCGACACCGGTCTCGATGGTGGGGACCTGGGCGTCGCGGACGACCGCGTCGATGAGGCCGGCGCCGCCGCGCGGGATCACCACGTCGACCAGACCGCGAGCCTGGATCAGATGCGTGACGCTGGCCCGGTCCTCGCTCGGCAGCAACTGGACGGCCTCGACGTCGAGATTTTCGGTGGCCAGCGCCGTGCGTAATGCTCCGACCAGCGCGGCGTTCGAGCGCGCCGCCGACGAGCTGCCACGCAGCAGCACCGCGTTGCCGGACTTCAGAGTCAAGCCGAACGCATCGACGGTGACGTTCGGACGGCCCTCGTAGACGATCCCGACGACGCCGAGGGGAACCCGCTGTTGGCGCAGTTGCAGCCCGTTGGGCAGCGTACGGCCGCGGAGCACCTCCCCGATCGGATCAGGCAGGTCGGCCACCTGCCGCAGGCCATCGGCGATGCCTTCGACGCGCGCCGGGTCCAGGGCGAGACGGTCGAGCATGGCCGCCGGGGTCCCCGCGCCACGCGCGACGGCCAGGTCGGCCTCATTGGCCTCCAGGATCGCCCGTGTGTTCATCAGGACGTGGTCGGCGGCGACCCGCAGGGCGCGGTTCTTGGTGTCGGTGCTCAGCGTGGCCAGCGTCCTGGCCGCCACGCGCGCCCGCCGCGCGGCCTCGTGCACCTGCTGCCGCAGGTCGGGGACGAAAGGGGCCTGCACACTCATCTGGCCAGGGTATCGAACCGGCCGGGTCGGCTCGACACGTGTCGAGCGGCACCCGGCGACACCGGCGACACCCGGCGACAATGAGCGCGCAAGCACTAGCGTGGACGGCTATGCCGACGCGACTGTGCGTGGTAGGCAGCGTGAACGCCGACCTCACCTTCACCGTGCAGGCGTTGCCCCGCCCCGGCGAGACGGTGCTGGCGTCCTCGCTGTCGCAGGCACCGGGAGGCAAAGGCGGCAATCAAGCGGTCGCGGCGGCGCGGGCCGGGGCTCAGGTGCAGCTCGTCGCGGCGTTGGGCACCGACGCCGCGGCCGGGCAACTGCGGGCACATCTGAGCGCCAATTCCGTCGGTCTGGCCGGGCTCGAGACCGTGCCGGGGCCGAGCGGGTCGGCCGCGATCCTGGTCGACGCAGACGCGGAGAACTGCATCGTGGTCGCTCCCGGGGCTAACGCGCATCTGAGCGCGACATCGCCGCGTGTGCAGGCGGTGATCGCCGACAGCGATGTGGTGCTGCTGTCGCTGGAGATTCCGATCGAGACAGCGATCACGGTGGCGCGGGTGGCGCGATCGGCCGGGGCGACTGTGGTGCTCAACGCGTCTCCGGCGCCGCGCGAGATCACAGTGCTGGCCGGACTGGTCGACGCGGTCGTCGTCAACGAAACCGAGGCGGGCGACTGGCTCGACGGGGACCGGCCGCGGGTGGCGCACCTGATCGTGACCCGGGGAGCCCGCGGCGCAACGTACTTCGGCGCGACCCGTACCGACGTCGCGGCCCCGGCCGTCGAGGCGGTGGACACCACCGGAGCGGGTGACGTCTTCGCCGGGGTGCTCGCGGCGCACTGGCCACGCGGTGTCGCCCACGCGTTGTCGCGCGCCTGCGCTGCGGGTGCGCTCGCGACACTGGTTCCCGGCGCCGGTGACTGCGCCCCGACCCGCGAGGCCGTCGAGGACGTCCTCGACCTTCCCTGATCGAGAGGCGACCGGGTGCAGACCGTAGCCGCCAGAGAGCCGGGATAGTTCAGCCTTTTCTGAATACAGCAATCGATGTACTGTTGGGGCGTGCCGACCGTCCTCGACAGCGATGCGCTCTCCCGTTTCGGCTTTGCGCTTTCCGACTCGACCCGTGCCGAGATTCTGCTGCTGCTTCGCCACGGCCCGGGCTACCCCTCCGAGCTGGCCGACAGCATCGGGGTGTCTCGACAGATCCTGTCCAACCATCTGGCCTGCCTGCGAGGTTGCGGACTCGTGTCGGTCAGCCCCGAGGGCCGGCGCAGCCGCTACCAGCTCGCCGACCCCCGGATCGCGCATGCCCTGACCGATCTCGTCGGCCTGGTGCTGGAGGTGGATCCGGCGTGCTGTCCGGCCGCCGACGAAGAAGCGTGCTGTTGACACCGGCCGGCACGCAGCGGCGCCGCGTTCTGACCCGCCGGATTCGGCTGCTGGTTGCCGCGACCATCACCTACAACCTCATCGAGGCAGTGGTGGCGCTCGCCGAGGGCACCCGGGTGTCGTCGGCCGCCCTGATCGGGTTCGGGCTGGACTCGCTGGTGGAGGTGTCCTCGGCAGCCGCGGTGGCCTGGCAGTTCAGTGCCGACGATCCGGAGCGCCGCGAGAAGGCTGCGCTGCGGCTCATCGCGTTCTCGTTCTTCGCGTTGGCCGCTTACGTCGCGATCGAGGCCGTGCTGTCCCTGCTCGGTGTGCGCGATCCGCAACCCACACCACTGGGCATCGTCGTGGCCGCGTTGAGCCTGATCGTGATGCCGGTGCTGTCTTTCACCCAACGGCGTGCGGGCCGCGAGCTCGGATCGCGTTCCGCGGTCGCCGACTCCAAGCAGACGCTGCTGTGCGCCTACCTGTCGGCCGTGCTGCTCATCGGCCTTGTCCTGCACGCTGTCGCCGGATGGACGTGGGCGGATCCGGTGGCGGCCCTCGGCATCGCGGCACTGGCCGCACGGGAAGGGGTCAACGCGTGGCGCGGCGACCCGTGCTGCAGCTGACAAACCAGGGAAGGGAACCGAGATGCCCGTCATCGCGATCGTGCTGTTCGCCGTCTTCGCCACACTCGGATTCGGTTGGCGCAGCTGGGTTCAGCGCCGCCGCACCGGGTCCACCGGGTTCAAGGGCATCAGTGGGCGGCCCGGCTCGATCGAGTGGTTCGCCGGAGTGGGGTTCCTCGCCGCGATCGTCGTGGCCGTGGCGGCGCCGGCGTTGCAGTGGGCCGGCCTGGTCGAGCCACTGCTGACCGCCACCTGGGTCCACGGGGCCGGGATCGTCATCGCAGCCGCGGGGATAGGCGCAACCGTGTACGCGCAACTGGAGATGGGCGATGCCTGGCGCATCGGTGTCGACGCGTCGGAGAAGACGACGCTGGTGCGCACCGGCGTGTTTGCGCGGGTGCGCAACCCAATCTTCACCGCGATGATCATCTTCGCCTTCGGCGTCATGCTGGTAACCCCCAACGCGGTAGCCGTGCTCGGATTCGCGGTCCTGGTGGTCACGATCGAACTGCAGGTCCGCGCGATCGAGGAGCCCTACCTGCGGGCCGTGCACGGCGCCACATACCGCGACTACCTGGCCACCGTCGGGCGCTTCGTCCCCGGCGTCGGCACCGCTACTCGGTAGGGATCGACCGCTCGATCTCGTCAAGCCAGGTACGGGCCGACATGTCCGAGGGCGCCCGCCAGTCCCCCCGCGGCGACAGGGATCCGCCGTGGGACACCTTGGGCCCGTTCGGCAATGCCGAACGCTTGAACTGTGAGAACGAGTAGAACCGTTGCGCGAAGACCTGCAACCAGTGGCGAATCTCGTTGAGCGAGTAGACCGGACGTTTGTCTTCCGGAAATCCGGGTGGCCAGTCACCATGCGACGCGTCGTGCCAGGCATGCCAGGCCAGAAAGGCCACCTTCGAGGGCCGGAACCCGAAGCGCAGCACCTGGAACAGTGAGAAATCCTGCAGCACATACGGTCCGATCTTGTCCTGGGTGCTCTGGATCTCCTCGTCCTCTCCGGCAGGGACAAGTTCGGGGCTGATCTCGGTGTCGAGCACCGACTGCAGCACCTCGTTGACCGCCGAGTCGAACTGGTCGGAGGAGATCACCCACCGGATCAGGTGCTGGATCAGGGTCTTGGGCACCCCGCCGTTGACGTTGTAATGCGACATCTGGTCGCCCACACCGTAGGTGGACCAGCCGAGCGCGAGCTCGGAGAGATCGCCGGTGCCGAGCACGATCCCGCCGCGCTGGTTGGCCAGGCGGAACAGGTAATCGGTGCGCAAGCCGGCCTGAACGTTCTCGAACGTGACGTCGTAGACCTTCTCCCCGCGCGCGAAGGGGTGCTCGAGCTCGGTGAGCATCAACTGCGCCGTCTCGCGGATGTCGATTTCGGCGAAGGTCACACCGAGGGTCTCACCGAGGCGGACGGCGTTGCCCTTGGTGCGGTCACCGGTCGCGAAGCCGGGCAGCGTGAACGCCAGGATGTCGCTGCGCGGGCGGCCCAGCCGGTCCATGGCGCGGGCGGCGACGATGAGCGCCTGCGTGGAGTCCAGACCGCCGGACACCCCGATGACCACCTTCGGTGAGCCGATCGCCCGTAGGCGTTGCTCCAGACCGGAGACCTGAATGTTGTAGGCCTCGTAGCAGTCCTGTTCGAGGCGGGTGGGATCGGACGGGACGAACGGGAACCGTTCGATGTGCCGCCGCAGCCCGATGTCGCCGGCCGGTGGATCGAGCCGGAACTCGACGCGGCGGTACCGATCGGCGCCGATGTCGTGGTGGACGCGGTTGTCGTCGAAGGTTCCCATCCGCAATCGTTCCGCACGCAGCAGTTCGAGATCGACGTCGGCAACCGAGCGCCGGACACCGGCCGGGAATCGTTCGGACTCGGCCAGGCACTCACCGTTCTCCCAGATCATCGTCTGGCCGTCCCAGGCCAAATCGGTGGTCGACTCCCCCTCTCCGGCCGCGGCGTAGACGTAGGCCGCCAGGCACCGCGCCGACGCCGAGCGGGCCAACAGCGTCCGGTCCTCGGCTCGGCCGATCGTGATGGGGCTGCCGGACAGGTTGGCCAGCACCGTTGCCCCGGCCAGCGCCGCTTCGGCGCTGGGCGGGATCGGTACGAACATGTCCTCGCAGATCTCGACGTGCAGCACGAACCCGGGCAGATCGGTGGCGGCGAACAACAGGTCCGCGCCGAACGGCGCGTCGACGTCCCCGATCCGCACGGTGCCACGGACATCGTCGCCGGCCGCCATCTGGCGTCGCTCGTAGAACTCCCGGTAAGTCGGCAGATAGGACTTCGGCACCACGCCCAGCACCCGGCCGCGGTGGATGACCACGGCGGTGTTGTAGATCCGATGCCCGAAACGCAGCGGCGCCCCTACGACCAGCACCGTCATCAGATCGCCGGATCCGGCAGCGACCCGCAGGACCGCCTCGTGCACGGCGTCCAGCAGCGCGTCCTGCATCAGGATGTCCTCGATCGAATACCCCGACAGCGTCAACTCGGGAAAGACGGCCAGCGCCACACCGTCGGCGTCACATTCGCGCGCCACCTCCAGCACGGACTCGGCGTTGGCGACCGGATCGGCGAGAGCCACCTGTTGTGTGCACGCTGCGACACGGACGAACCCCTGCTGATACGCCGAGAAGAAATCCATGCCTCATTGTTGCCCGCATCGGTCACGGATATGCACAGCCCCACCCACGCGGCCTCGGCGCGTACGCCTTACCGAGGGTTCCCCATGGTGCGCCGGGGGCGTATTGGCCTGTCGTTTCCCGGCGCGCACCGTGGGTGATCCCGCGATTTTCCCTGGGGCGCGCAAGGTGGGCACATGAACAAGGTTGCCACCCAACGCCCGTCGTTCCCGCTGTTGTCCGACCTCGCCGAACTGCTCGACCACGTCCCGGCCTTCGTGGCGTTACGGCCGCTGTTCGACTTCCGTTCGATCCGTATCGAGGACGAAATGTACGACGACGTGTACCAGATCCGGGCCGAGGTTCCCGGCGTCGATCCCGAAGAGGACATCGAGGTGACGGTGCGCGACGGCCGGGTCACCATCACCGCGCAGCGGTCGCGCACCGGCGAGCACAGCGGACGGTCCGAGTTCGCCTACGGGTCGTTCAGTCGCAGCGTCGCCCTGCCCGACGGCGCCGACGAGGACGATGTGAACGCCGTCTACGACCGCGGCATTCTCACGGTCTCGGTGCCGCTGTCCGACGAGCATCGGGCCGAGCGCCACATCGAAGTGGTGGAGATCATGGCCTTCGAACACGATGACGACATCGACGACGACATCGATGACGACGACGAGATCGACACCGACACCGACGACGACGAGATCGACGACACCGACACCGACGGCGAGATCGACGACGCGGGGATCGACGACCATGCCGGGGCCACCGCGGATCCCACCAACGGCGACCGTCCTGACCAGCTCGAACACAGCCACGGGGGTTGATCGCCTACATTCGATGGGGTGGAAGCACCCGAACTCGTCGCCCTGCTGCAGGGCAGGCGTGTCGCGGTACTCACCGGAGCGGGCATGTCGACGGACTCCGGAATCCCCGACTACCGCGGCCCTGATTCACCGCCGAGCAATCCGATGACGATCCGCCAGTTCACGTCCGACCCGGCTTTCCGGCAGCGTTACTGGGCACGCAACCATCTCGGGTGGCGGCACATGGATGCCACGCTCCCCAATGCCGGCCACCGTGCGGTGGCGGCACTGGAGCGGGCCGGGGTGGTGTCGGGGGTGATCACCCAGAATGTCGACCTGCTGCACTCCAAGGCCGGTAGCGACATGGTCATCGACCTGCACGGCACCTACGCACGGGTGGTCTGCCTGGACTGCCGCCACACGATGTCGCGTGCTCACCTTGCCGAGCTCCTCGAAGCGGCCAATCCCGGTTTCGCCGACCACGCCGCGGCCGTCGGGGGGATCGCGGTCGCCCCCGACGCCGACGCCGTGGTGTCCGACACCGCATCGTTTCAGGTGGTGGACTGTCCGAGCTGCGGCGGGATGCTCAAGCCCGACATCGTGTATTTCGGCGAAAGCGTCCCGAAAGACCGTGTGGAACAGGCGTACTCACTGGTCGACGGGGCGGACGCACTGTTGGTGGCCGGCTCGTCGCTGACCGTGTACTCCGGATTCCGGTTCGTGCGACACGCGGCCGCCGCCCGGACTCCGATCGCGATCATCAATCGAGGCCCGACCCGGGGGGACGAACTCGCCGACGTCAAGATCGACAACGGCTGCTCGCCGATGCTGGCGCTGCTGGCCGACGAGCTCTCCACCGTCGGTTCGGCCGTCACCAGCTGACGGGCATCTCCCGAGACCACCGCCCACGCTGGTGGTGATGGTCGAACGCACCTGCCGTGTGTTGCAGACCGGTACCGGTCCCGCGTCAGACAGCCACCAGGTCGTCGGCGTGCACGGCCGGCCGACGCATCTCGGCAGGCAGGTCCGACGTGGACCGGCCGAGCATGGTCGCGAGTTCAGCGGCATCGTAGGCCACCACGCCGCGCGCGACCATCGTGTTGTCCGGGTCGCGCAGTTCGACGACGTCACCGCCGTAAAACCGCCCCGACACTGCGGTTATCCCGGCGGGCAGCAGGGAACGACGTTGGCGCACAACGGCTTTGACCGCACCCGCATCCAGGGTCAGCACGCCTGAGGACTCGGCGGCGTACCGGACCCAGAATCGGCGTGCCGACATGCGTCCGTGGCGCGGCGCGAACACCGTGCCCACCGACGCGCCGTCGAGCGCCGCAGCCGCCTCGGATGCGGCGGCCAACAACACCGGCACACCGGCGTCGGCGGCGAGCAGTGCCGAGGACAGTTTGGAGACCATCCCACCGGTCCCCAGATGACTGCCGCGGCCCGCGGTAACGCCTTGGAGATCGGCCGGTCCGCCGACCTCGGGGATGAAACGCGCGTTTCCCTTACGCGGGTCGCTGTCGTAGAGCCCGTCGATGTCGGACAGCAGAATCAGCGCATCGGCCCCCACAAGGTGGGCCACCAATGCCGAGAGCCGATCGTTGTCCCCGAATCTGATCTCGTTGGTTGCGACCGTGTCGTTCTCGTTGACGATCGCCACCGCGTGCAGTGCACGTAACCGGTCCAGGGTGCGCTGGGCGTTGGTGTGCTGCACCCGCATCGAGATGTCGTGTGCGGTGAGCAGTACCTGCCCGACCGTGCGGCGGTAGCGGCCGAACGCCGCACTCCACGAATTGACCAGTGCAACCTGCCCCACGCTGGCGGCGGCCTGCTTGGTCGCCAGATCGGTCGGTCGCTTGGTGAGACCCAGCGGCTCGATACCGGCCGCGATCGCGCCCGAGGACACGATCACCACATCGGAGCCGGCCTTCATCCTGGCTTCGATCGCGTCGGCCAGACTTTGCAGTCGGCCGGCGTCGAACACCCCGGCCGGGGTGGTGAGCGCCGTGGTACCGATCTTGACGACAACCGAGCGCGCGGTTCGGACAGCTTCCCGGTGAACGGAATTCACTCGACGTCGAGCTCCTCATCGACATGCTCGCGGCGCGCCCTGCGGGCGGCCTTGCGCTCGTCGGCCGAGACCCGGTCGGTCTGTTCCAGCCGAATGTCGGTGCCCCGCCCGGTCAGCGGGACATCGACACCGGCGGGAGTCTGCGGTTCCCAGTCGAAGGTCATGTCACCGATGGTCACCGCGCAGCCGGGCCGGGCACCGCGTTTGAGCAGCTCGTCCTCCACGCCCAGCCGGGCCAGCCGGTCCCCCAGGTAGCCGACGGCCTCGTCGTTGTCGAAGTTGGTCTGCGCGACCCACCGCAGCGGACGAGTGCCCTTGACGACGAAGCCGCCCCGCCCGTCGGATTCGACGGAGAATGCCGTCTCATCGACCGGGATCGGTCGGATCACCGGACGGCGCGGCACCACGGCCGGCTGCGCCGCCCGGTATCCGGCCACCATGTCCCAGAGCGCGAACGTCAAGGGCCGCAGACCCTCCCGGCTGACAGTCGAAATCTCGAACACCGGCCAACCGAACTTGTCCGCGACTTCGGCGCGGACGAAATCGGCCAGCTCGCGCGCGTCGGGAACGTCGATCTTGTTCAGCACCACCGCCCGTGGGCGTTCGGCCAGATCGCCGAGCGTCGAATCGCCTTGCAGGGTCGGTGTGTAGGCCGCGATCTCGGCTTCCAGCGCCTCGATGTCGGAGACCGGGTCACGACCCGGTTCCAGCGTCGCGCAGTCGACGACATGGACCAGCACGGCGCAACGTTCGATGTGCCGCAGGAAGTCCAGTCCGAGCCCGCGCCCCTCGGAGGCGCCCGGGATCAGACCGGGCACATCGGCAACCGTGAAGGTGTGCTCACCCGCGGAAACCACACCGAGGTTGGGAGCCAGCGTGGTGAACGGGTAGTCGGCGATCTTCGGCTTGGCGGCGGAGATGGCAGAGACCAGAGACGACTTCCCCGCCGACGGAAAGCCGACCAGTCCGACGTCGGCGACCGTCTTCAGTTCCAGGGTGAGGTCGCGGGCCTCACCTTTCTCGCCGAGCAGCGCGAAGCCGGGAGCCTTGCGAGCCCGGGACGCCAGCGCAGCGTTTCCCAGGCCGCCACGACCGCCCGCGGCGGCCTCGAACCGGGTCCCTGCACCGACCAGGTCGGCAAGGATCTGGCCCTGTTCATCGAGCACGACGGTGCCGTCGGGAACCTTCACTTCGAGGTCGGCGCCTGCGGCGCCGTCGCGATTGCTGCCTGCGCCCTGTTTACCCGACGGTGCCACCACATGAGGGTGGAAGTGGAAGTCGAGCAACGTGTGGACCTGCGGATCGACGACAAACACGATGCTGCCGCCACGGCCGCCATTACCGCCGTCGGGACCGCCGAGAGGTTTGAACTTCTCGCGATGGACCGAGGCGCAGCCGTTGCCGCCGTTGCCCGCCCGCGCGTGGATGACAACGCGGTCTATGAAGCGGGGCATCGACGATCCTTTCCATGACGAGGTCTACGTGTGGTGCGCCTGAGCCCGGGAGCCGTCAGCGCACAACGTCGACTTCGACGTCAAGGACCTCAGGCGTCGGCGCGGGTGACGCGGACGATGTTGACGAACTTACGTCCACGCTTGGTGCCGAACTCCACCGCGCCGGGCGCCGTGGCGAACAGTGTGTCGTCACCGCCGCGACCGACGTTGGTGCCGGGATGGAAGTGAGTACCCCGCTGGCGAACCAGGATCTCGCCGGCCTTGACGACCTGCCCGCCGAACCGCTTGACACCGAGCCGCTGGGCGGCGGAGTCGCGACCGTTGCGTGAGCTGGAAGCGCCCTTCTTGTGTGCCATGTCTTGTCGCTCCCGTCGTTACTTGATACCGGTGACCTTGAGCACCGTCAGCTGCTGACGATGCCCCTGGCGCTTGTGATAACCGGTCTTGTTCTTGAACTTATGGATCCGGATCTTGGGCCCCTTGGTGTGCTCGAGGACCTCTCCGGTGACCGCGACCTTCTCCAACGCCTTCGCGTCGGTGGTCACATTCGCCCCGTCGACGACCAGCGCGACCGGCAGCGTCACCGAGGCACCGGGCTCCACATCGAGCTTCTCCACCTTGACGATGTCACCGGCGGCGACCTTGTACTGCTTGCCACCGGTCTTGACGATCGCGTACGTGGCTGTTTTGGCTGCCATCGCTTGGTCTTCCTCTGCTGTGCGTGCGGGCGCGCATCACCCGGAGTGTGCGTGCGGTCTGGGTTGCGGGATCTCATCCCGTCTCCGGCCCGCCGTAGGCAGGCCCTGGAGACAACTGGTCAAGGGTACGTGACCAGCGGGTAGAGGGTCAAACCGCTCAGTCTTGAGCGGGCGGACCAGCGGGTCGCGCCGCGGCGCGCCTGCGTTGCCGTCCTCGCGGAGCGGCCGTGACGACCGGCATCTCCCCGAAGCCCACGGCTGAGCCTTCGTCCTCGTCATCTGAGTCCTCGTCGTCCGAGTCCTCGTCGTCTGAGTCCTCGTCGTCTGAGTCCTCGTCGTCCGAGTCCTCGTCGTCCGAGTCCTCGTCGTCCGAGTCCTCGTCGTCCGAGTCGAGATCGATCACGTCCTCGTCGTCCGAGTCATCCTCGTCGTCTGAGTCGAGATCGATCACGTCCTCCTCGTCCGAGTCATCCTCGTCCGAGTCATCCTCGTCGAAGTCGTCCTCGAGCTCGTCGTCCTCGGTGTCGGCCTCCTCGGTCGCCACCAGCGCTGCGTCGGCGTCCAGTTCGGCGACTTCTTCGGGCGGGACCGCGTTGCCGTCGTCGTCTTCGTCTTCGGGTTTGCCGTTGGCGGCGGCCATCGCTTTGAACATCGGGTGGTCGCCGGGTGAGTGCGCCGGCACCTTGGGGACGTGCACCTCCTGCTCGGTCCGCCCACCGCGCTTCCCGCGCTTGCTGCGGCGTCCGCCGCCGGACTCGGCCTTGCGACCGTTGGCCGGCGGGCCGGAATCAACCGGGTCACCGTGCAGCGTGATGCCCCGGCCCGCGCAATGCGTGCAGGTGGTGGAGAACGCTTCGATCAGGCCGGTGCCGAGCTTCTTACGAGTCAGCTGCACCAGCCCCAGTGAGGTGACCTCGGACACCTGGTGGCGGGTGCGGTCCCGCGCGAGCGCCTCGGTCAGCCGACGCAGCACCAGATCGCGATTCGATTCCAGCACCATGTCGATGAAGTCGATGACCACGATGCCGCCGATATCGCGCAGCCGCAGTTGACGGACGATCTCCTCGGCAGCCTCCAGGTTGTTCCGCGTCACCGTCTGCTCGAGATTCCCGCCGGATCCGGTGAACTTGCCCGTGTTGACGTCCACCACCGTCATCGCCTCGGTGCGGTCGATGACCAGCGTTCCCCCCGAAGGCAACCACACCTTGCGGTCCATGGCCTTGGCGAGTTGTTCGTCGATACGGTGCACCGCGAACACGTCCGGGGCGGTTCCGTTCTCCGAGGAGCCCGCCGGCTCGTACTTGGTCATCCGCGGAAGAAGTTCGGGAGCCACGGCGGTCACATAGTCGTGGATGGTGTTCCAGGCGTCGTCGCCGGACACGGTCAGGCCGGAGAAATCCTCGTTGAACAGGTCGCGAATCACCTTGACCAGCACATCGGGTTCCTCGTACAACGCCACCGCGGCGCCGGCCTTCTTGGCGCTGACGTCGGCGGCCTTGGACTCGATCTCACTCCAGCGCTGCTGCAGCCGCTCCACGTCGGAGCGGATGTCGTCCTCCTTCACGCCCTCGGAGGCGGTCCGGATGATCACCCCCGCATCGGACGGGACGACCTCGCGCAGGATCTCCTTGAGACGCTGACGCTCGGTGTCGGGGAGTTTGCGGCTGATACCGGTCGACGACGCACCTGGCACGTACACCAGGTAGCGGCCGGCGAGCGAGACCTGCGTCGTCAGGCGCGCGCCCTTGTGCCCCACCGGATCCTTGCTGACCTGGACCACGACGTAGTCGCCGGGCTTGAGGGCCTGCTCGATCTTGCGCTGCGCGCCGCCGAGTCCGGCCGCTTCCCAGTTGACCTCACCGGCATAGAGCACACCGTTGCGGCCACGGCCGATGTCGACGAACGCCGCCTCCATCGAAGGCAACACATTCTGCACGATGCCCAGGTAGATGTTGCCGACCAGCGAGGCCGACGCCGCCGAAGTGACGAAGTGCTCGACGACCACCCCATCTTCGAGAACAGCGATCTGGGTGTAGCGGGCGCCTTCGTGCGGGGGCTCGGTGCGGACCTTGTCGCGGATCACCATCATCCGCTCGACCGCTTCGCGACGGGCGAGGAACTCCGCTTCGCTCAGGATCGGCGGTCGGCGCCGACCGGCGTCGCGGCCGTCCCGGCGGCGCTGCCGCTTGGCTTCCAGCCGGGTCGACCCGCTGATCCCCTGGATCTCGGAATCCGACGACGTCTTCTCGCTCTTCGCCGACTTCCGGGGCTCCCGCTCGTGGACGACGGTGTTGGGCGGGTCGTCAGGCGAGCCGCCGTTCTCGCTGTCAACGTCGGAACCGGACTTGCGCCGCCGCCGACGCCGCCGACGACGACTGCCGCCGTCACCGCCGGAGCCGTCGTCGTCACCGCTGTCGTCGTCGGTGTCGTCGTCGGACTCGGCCTTGTCACTGTCGGCATCGGTGTCCGTGTCGGAATCGGTGGCCGCATCGTCACCGTTCTGCTCACCGCGACCCCGTCCTCGTCCACGCCGCCCGCGGCGACGGCGTTTGGCCGCGGGGCGGCCGGACTGGTCGTCGTCGGAGTCGGAATCCGAGTCGTCGCCGTCGTCGGAATCGGAATCCGAGTCGTCGCTGTCGTCATCATCGTCGAGGTGGTCGTCGAAGCGCACGGGCTGCGGCGCGACGAACAGCGGCAGGTAGTCGGCGGGTTCGGCGGCCGCGGACGCGGTGGGTGTCTCCAGGATCAGCCGGGATTCCGGCTCTTGCTCGGCGGCCGGCTCGACCTCGGCGGCCGGCTCGACCTCGGCGGTCGGCTCCACCTCGGGGGCCTCGTGCCGCGCCTGGGCCGGCTGCTCGGGTTCGCGTGTTTCGGCGTCCGTCTGGGCCTGCGGCACCTCGGGCACGGAGGTCGCCGGCGGCTCGAGCTCTGTGGCGGCCAGCGCTTCCCGCACCTTGTCGGCCTCGTCCCGGCCCACTGTCGAATGGGCGCTGCGCGCCCGACCGTCGAGTTCGATCAGCGCGTCGATGATCCGCCTGCTCGTGGTGCCGAGCACCCGCGCCAGCGAGTGGACCCTCAGCCGTTCGGGCGTCGGCGCGTCCTTCGCGCCCTTGGACGGCTCGGCGACGAGCTGAGGCTCGTCTGCGAGGTCGTCGGTCGATGCGTGAAAATTCTCATTGTCGGCCACGTATTCTCCTCAAGCCCCCGGGCGCGTCGAGTACGACGCGGCCACGCGAGGGCTTCCGATTGTGTACCCGGGCTACCTACTCCCGGACTTCTTATGGTCTTGCTCCGAGCGATCCCGGAGGAACGATCTCGGTGCCGGTCTGAATGATGGCTGGACGGTCCGCGCCGCACCGCGGTTTACGGTGGTCGCGCTGTCTAAGTCTTCATTCGGGTGGCCGACCCGGGTTGTAAGGCCGGTCACCCGCGACCATTATCCCACATCTCGGGGAGTGCCCCGCAAAGGCGGGGTTAGCTCGGGCGGGTCGGCCGCTAGCGGCCGGGGAACCAGAGCTCGATCTCGCGGACGGCCGAGTCCGGCGAATCGGAGCCGTGCACCAGGTTGAATTGGGTCTCCAACCCCAGGTCACCACGGATGGTGCCCGGTGTCGCCTTCTCCACCGGATCGGTCCCACCGGCCAGCTGGCGGAACGCGGCCACGGCACGCGGACCCTCCAAGATCGCCGCCACCACGGGGCCCGAGGTGATGAACTCGAGCAGCGACGGGAAGAAGGGTTTGCCCTCATGCTCGGCGTAGTGGGCGCGGGCGAGGTCGTCGCTGACGTTCTTCAGCTCCAGTGCGGCGACCGTCAGCCCTTTGGCTTCGATCCGGCTGATGATCTCTCCGATGAGGCGGCGCTGCACACCGTCGGGCTTGATCAAAACGAGAGTTCGCTCAGTCACGGGTCACAGACTAGTCGTCGACCGGTCGCTGCCCCGGAAGGAGCCCTCGCTTCTGCCGGCGCAGCACCTCTGCACGCAGATAGGCGATCAGCAACCAGACCATCAAGAACAGCACGCCGATGAAGCCGACGCCCGGATACAGCAACCAGCCCGCGATCAGGCCGAGCTGAACGCCCAGGTTGGCCCAGATCGCCCACGGGCGACCCTGGATCCCCGCCATCAGCAGCAACAGCACCGCGAAACCGATGACGTAGGCAGTCGACCAGCCCGTGAGACCGGGCCCGACCGCGCCCACCACCGGCAGCGCCAACAGCACCACGATGGCCTCCAGGATCAGCGTGCCGGCCATCACCCCACGGAAGCTCTTCCACGGATCCGGAGCGGCCGCGCCGGCGGCGTTCGGATTGCTCACGCGGGGTCCTTCCCGAACAGGGTCCGGGCCGCGCCGGCGGTGACGACCGAACCGGTGATCACGATGCCCGAACCACTCAGGCCCACCGCATCGCCGTCGGTCCCGGTGTCCTCGACCAGCGCGGTGGCCGTCTCGATCGCATCGGGCAGGGTCTGGGCTGTGATGACGCGTTCGGGACCGAAGATCTCCTCGGCCTTGACCGTCAGCGCCGTCACCTCCAGGGCACGCGGTGAACCGTTGTGGGTGACCACGATCTGATCCAGGACGGGTTCGAGTGCGGCCAGGATGCCGTCGGCGTCCTTGTCCCCCATCACCGACACGACGCCCACCAGAAACCGGAAGTCGAACTCGTCGCGCAACGCCTCCGCCAGCGCGGCCGCCCCACCCGGATTGTGTGCAGCGTCGACGAAAACTGTTGGCGCGCTACGCAGACGTTCCAGCCGTCCGGGGGATGTGACAGCGGCGAAACCGGCGCGTACGGCGTCGACGTCGAGCTGTCGTTGCGCGCCGGCACCGAAGAAGGCTTCGACAGCCGCCAGCGCCAGCACCGCGTTGTGGGCTTGGTGTTCGCCGTGCAGGGGCAGGAAGATCTCGGAGTAGACACCCCCCAGACCCTGCAACTCGAGTAGCTGCCCGCCGATCGCGATCTGTCGGCCCAGCACCGCGAACTCGGAATCCTCGCGGGCCACGGCCGCGTCCGCGCGCACCGCCTGCGCGAGCAGCACTTCCATCGCCTCGGGCGCCTGGCGGGCCATCACGACAACGGTGTCGGTCGGAATCAGATCGTCGGCTTGGCGGGTGATGATGCCGGCCTTCTCGGCCGCGATCTCGGCGATGGTGTCACCGAGATAGTCGGTGTGGTCCAGCCCGATGGGGGTGATGACCGCCACCGGTGCGTCGACCACGTTGGTGGCGTCCCAGCGGCCGCCCAGTCCGACCTCGACGACGGCGACGTCGATGGGCGCGTCGGCGAACGCCGCGAACGCCATCGCCGTGACAACCTCGAATTTGCTCATGCGCGGTCCACCGGCGGCCTCGGACTGCCGGTCGACGAGTTCGACGAACGGCTCGACCTCCCGGTAGGTGTCGACGTAGGCGGCCGGGCTGATGGGCCTGCCGTCGATGGAGATACGCTCCACCGCCGACTGCAGATGCGGACTGGTGGTGCGCCCGGTGCGCCGGTGCAGCGCGGTCAGCAGCGCATCCACCATTCGGGCCACCGACGTCTTGCCGTTGGTGCCGCCGATGTGAATGCAGGGATATCCGCGCTGCGGCGACCCGAGCAGCTCCATCAGCGCCGCGATCCGCGCGGTGCTCGGCTCGATCTTGGTCTCCGGCCAGCGCTGGTCGAGCAGATGCTCGACCTGCAACAGCGCGGCGACCTCGTCGGGGGTGGGCTCGGGCGATGACATGACGCGGGCCCCTACCCGCCCGCCGGCAGGGCAGCCAGCCGGGCCGTGATGCGTTCGACTTCTTCCCCGGCCACCTGCCGGCGGGCCCGAATCTTGTCGACGACGTCGGCGGGCGCCTTGGCCAGGAACGCCTCGTTGCTCAGCTTTCCGGAGGTCCCCGCCAATTCCTTCTGCGCGGCGGCGAGGTCCTTCTCCAGCCGCCGACGCTCGGCGTCGACGTCCACCGTCCCCGACGTGTCGACCTCGACGACCACGGTGGCCGTCGACAACCGCACCTCCACGGCGGCCGATGGCGCGAAGCCGTCACCCGGCGGGGTCAGCCAGGCCAGCGCCGCGACGGCGGGCACCTGCGCCTGCAGGCCGGCGGCCGTGATCTCCGACAGCCGCGCGGGCACCCGCTGCCGATCGGCCAGGCCTTGATCGCTGCGGAACCTGCGCACCTCGGTGATGAGCTTCTGCATGTCGGCCACCCGCTGGACGGCCGGCGGATCCACCGGGAAACCGGTCGGGGCGGGCCAGTCCGCGATGACCAGCGACTCCACGTTCTCCCCCGTCGCTTCGCTCGCCCCGGCCCCTCCGGTCAACGCCTTCCACAGCACCTCGGTGACGAACGGCATCACCGGGTGCAGCAGTTTGAGCAACACGTCGAGCACGACGGCCAGTACCGCCGTGGTATGCGAGATACCCTCTCCCAGTTGAACTTTGGCGAGCTCAACGTACCAATCACAGAATTCGTCCCAGGCGAAGTGGTAGAGCGCCTCGCAGGCGCGGCTGAACTCGTAGTTGTCCAACGCCGCGTCGACCTCGACCCGCACCTCCTCGAGACGGCCGAGGATCCACCGGTCGGCGTCGGTCAGTTCGGTCGACGGCGGCAACGGCGCCGGGCTGGCCCCGTTCAGCAGTGCGAAGCGGGTCGCGTTGAACAGTTTGGTCGCGAAGTTGCGCGACGCGCGGGCGTGGTCCTCGCCGATGGACAGGTCACCGCCCGGGCTCGCGCCGCGAGCCAGCGTGAAGCGCAGCGCGTCGGCACCGAACATCTCCACCCAATCCAGCGGGTCGATGCCGTTGCCGCGGGACTTGCTCATCTTGCGACCGAACTCATCGCGAATGAGGCCGTGCAGGAACACATTCTCGAAGGGAACCTGAGGACCCACCTTGGGTCGGGCGTCCCCTGCGGTGATCGCCGGATCCTCCCCGACGAACGTGCCGAACATCATCATCCGCGCCACCCAGAAGAACAGGATGTCGTAGCCGGTCACCAGCACCGTGGTCGGATAGAACTTGGCCAACTCGGGTGTGGGATCGGGCCAGCCCATCGTGGAGAAAGGCCACAGCGCCGAGCTGAACCAGGTGTCGAGCACGTCGGGGTCCTGCTCCCAACCCTCCGGCGGCGTCTCGTCCGGACCGACGCAGACGGTCTCACCGTTGGGGCCGTGCCAGATCGGGATGCGGTGGCCCCACCACAGCTGACGCGAGATACACCAGTCGTGCATGTTGTCGACCCAGGCGAACCACCGCGGCTCCAGACTGGCCGGGTGAATCACGGTGTGGCCGTTGCGAACCGCGTCGCCGGCAGCCTTGGCCAGCGATTCCACCTTGACCCACCATTGCAGGCTCAGCCGCGGTTCGATGGGTTCGCCGCTGCGCTCCGAATGACCGACGCTGTGCAGATAGGGCCGCTTCTCGGCGACGATGCGCCCCTGCTCGGCCAGCGCCTCGCGCACCGCCACCCGAGCCTGGAAGCGGTCCATCCCGTCGAACCGGGTGCCCGTGTCGGCGACCCGGCCCTTGGTGTCGAGCATCGAGGGCATCGGCAGCTGATGCCGCAGTCCGATCTCGAAGTCGTTGGGGTCGTGCGCCGGGGTGACTTTGACTGCGCCGGTACCGAATTCCGGGTCGACATGGGTGTCGGCGACGATGACGATATCGCGTTCCAGGAACGGGTGCGGCAGCGTGGTGCCCACCAGCGTGCGGTAGCGCTCGTCGTCGGGGTGCACCGCGATGGCGGTATCGGCGAGCATCGTCTCCAGCCGCGTGGTGGCGACCACGATATGCGGTTCGTCGTCGTCCATCGAGCCGTACCGGAACGAGATCAGTTCGCCCTCGACGTCTTCGTACTTGACCTCGAGGTCGGAGATCGCGGTCTGCAGCACCGGCGACCAGTTCACCAGCCGCTCGGCCTGATAGATCAACCCGGCGTCGAACAACCGCTTGAAGATCGTGCGGACCGCACGCGAGAGGCCCTCGTCCATGGTGAACCGGTCGCGGCTCCAATCCACCCCGTCGCCGAGCCGCCGCATCTGGGCGCCGATGGTGCCACCGGACTCGCGCTTCCAGTCCCACACCTTCTCGACGAACCGCTCGCGGCCGAGGTCCTCTTTGGTCTTCCCGTCGGCCGACAGTTGTTTCTCGACCACCGACTGAGTGGCGATACCGGCGTGGTCCATGCCGGGCAACCACAACACCTCGTAGCCCTGCATGCGTTTACGCCGGGTGAGCGCGTCCATCAAGGTGTGATCGAGCGCATGCCCCATGTGCAGGCTGCCGGTCACGTTGGGCGGCGGCAGCACGATCGAGTACGGAGGCTTGGTGCTCTCTGGGTCCGCGGTGAAGTAACCCGCCGCAACCCACCCGTCGTACAGGTCGGCCTCGACCGCTCCCGGATCCCAGGACTTGGGCAGGGCTTCGAGCTGGGAGGCGGGCTGCGCGTCGCCGGCAGGCTGGGAGGTCACCGCGCCATTCTAGGAAGCGGCCGCGAACTGCTTCGTGCCGCCCGACGGGCCGCGCTATTTCTTCCCGCCCAGCAACCCACCCAGGATGTCGCCGAGGGGACCGCCCTTGTCGCCGCCGAGCACGCTGCCCAGAATGCTGCCCAGCGGGTTGTCGCCGCCGCCGCGCTGGCCGCCGCCGAGGATCCCGCCGAGGATGTCGCCGAGCGGACCTGCGTTCTCGCCACCCTGCGCCTGCGGCTGGCCCTGGCCGCCGGTGAGCTCTTTGCCGATGTAGGCCAGCACGATCGGCGCCAGGAGCGGCAGCAAGCGGTTGATCAGGTCGCTGTTGCCGGCGCCCCCGCCCGACAGCGCACTGGCCACCTGCGAGGTGTCGTTACCGCCGAAGATCTTCGCGACCACCTTGGAGCCGTCGGCCGTGTCCACCTGGTCGACGTCGACCCCGCCGTCGAGCAGCCCGGCGTGGCTGTTGGCCGCCGACGCGATGTTCGGCGCGGTCCCGGGGTCCTGCGCGTTGTGCTGCAGCCCACCGACGAGGACCGGCAGCAGGGTCTTGACCGCGCTGCGCACCTCGGACTCGTCGGCACCGAGCCGGGCCGCGAGCTGCTGCGTGGGAATCTCGGCGTAGAGCTCGTCAAGGTCAGCCATGGACCGACAGTAGACCCGCTCGACCCGGCCCGGGATCGGTTCGGTCAGTTCAGCCGGGACACGTCCAGGGTGACCCCGGCGCCCGGGAAGCGGGCCAGCAACGCATCCCCCATGGCCGCCGCCGGGGTCAGCACGCCACGCAGGTCAGAGAGCTTGTCCCGGTCCAGCGCCAGCGCCAGTCCGCTCTCGCCGAGCAGGACCGACGTCGCCTTGTATCCCGGGTCACCCTGTTGGGACATCCGCGCCACGTAACGGGCCCCGGAGGACGTCGTGGTGTAGGTCTCCACCGAGTAGTGCCCGCGCTCGCGGGTCTGCTCGCTGGGTCCGGTGCCCGGCTTGGGCAGGATGCGCTCGAGCGCGCCGCGGGGCACCCGGTCGAGGAATCGGCTGCCGAGCCCCACCGTTGCGACGTTGCCGGCCGTGGCCATGGCCGCGACCAGCGGGGCGCCGACCGAGCGTCCGGTGCTCATCTGCTCGGCGTATTCGAACCGCCGGCCGTACGCGTAGTCCAGCAACGCATTGCTGCGCCGCACGATACGGGTGTTGGGCAGCGCCATCGCGAACGCACCGACCCAGTACCCGTCGAGTTCGGGGGCGATCTCACGACCGCGACGCCACCGGGCGTCGGGCTGCGCGCCGAGTTCCGGCTCGGCGCCGCGGTCCGGGGTCAAGGTGTAGGGATCGTTGAGCAGGCGCCGGGCTTCGGGGTCCAGCGCCGCCTCGCGGGCCAGCTCGGTCATCGATGCCAATGTGCCGCCGGACACGCCGCCGGCGAACCGGCGGACCACGAAGTTGGTGTCCGCGAGCTGGCCGGCGCCGTCGCGCTCGGCCTGCCGGTACAGCGCGTACACCGTCAGGTCGGACGGTATCGAGTCGAACCCGCACGCGTGCACGATGCGGGCGCCGGTGTCGGCTGCCTGCTTGTGGTGCAGGTCGATGCTCTCGCGTACGAACAACGTCTCACCGGTCAGGTCGGCGTAGTCGGTGCCGGCCGCCGCGCACGCCGCCACCAGCGGCATCCCGTAGCGCAGATACGGGCCCACCGTCGTGACCACCACCCGGGCGCCGGCGGCCAGTGCGTTGAGCGTCGAGGGCTGCGACGCGTCGGCGACCAGCACCGGCCAGTCCTGGGCGGGCTCCCCCAGCGATTCCCGCACCGCCAGCAGGCGGTCCGCCGAGCGGCCCGCCAGCGCGATCCGGGCACCGGATCCCGCAGACGCCAGATACTGCGCGGTCAGTTTCCCGACGAATCCGGTGGCGCCGTAGAGCACGATGTCGTGTTCGCGGTCGGGTGCAGAAGCGTCAGCGCTCATGCTCGCCGACGCTACCCGAGCGTTTCGGGCAACTCGATATCCCGGCCGAGCACATGTCGAGACAGGAAGGCGAGTACGACCTGGTACCAGATCTTGGCGTGCTGCGGGCTGAGCACCCAGTGGCTCTCCGATGGGTAGTACAAGAACCGGTGCTCGGTGGTGCCGTCGGCGGCCGCCGGCAGTGCCGACCGGCTGAGCAGGTCGTACCAGAGCCGCAGCGCCTCGCCGATCGGCACCCGGTAGTCCTTGTCGCCGTGGATGACGAGCATCGGGGTGGCGATGTCGGAGACGAAGTGGTGCGGTGAGTTGGTGCGGGCCATCTCCGGGGTCATCTCTCTGGCCCACCAGTAGGCGCCGTCGGTCGTGGCCCCGAACTGGTCGAGCGCCCACAAACCGGCATGGGTGACGATCGCGGCGAAGCGGTCGGTGTGCCCGGCGATCCAGTTGGCCATGTATCCGCCGAACGAGCCGCCCATCGCCGCGGTCCTCGACGCATCCACCGCGGAGTGCGCGCACGCCGCGTCGGTGATCGCCAGCAGATCCGTGTAGGGAGCCGATCCCCAGGCGCCCCAGCCCCGTTGGACGAAGCTCTGCCCGTAGCCGGTGGACAGCGCCGGGTCCGGCAGCAGGACGGCGTAACCGTGGGCAGCCATCAGCCACGGGTTCCAGCGCCAATGCCAGGCGTTCCAGCTCGCCAGCGGGCCGCCGTGCACCCACAGCAGCAACGGTGCCGGATCCGCACTGTGCGGTAGAACCATCCAGGACCGGATCCGATGCCCGTCGGCGGCGACGGCGGCCACCTCGGTGAGCGTGCCGGGAAGTTCGGGCAGCGCAACGCAGTCCAGCGCGGTGACGGTTCCGTCGGCGTCGATACGGACCGGATGTTGCGGTGCCGCATAGGAACTGCGGAGGGCGAACAGCACACCGCCGGGGGCGGGCCGCACGTCGCTGTAGGTGAAGTCGTCGGACACCAGGGCGCGCACCGTGCCGGAGCCCGCATCGACCGCGAAGACGGGTCCGCGGCCGTTGTCGTCGGCGGTGACGATCACCGACGTTGCGTCCGACAACCAGGCGACCGAGGTTGGCCACCGGTCCCATTCGGCGGTCAGCTCGACCGGCTGGTCGCCGAATCGGAGCAGGCACAGGGTGATTCGAGGCGCCTGGTGCGGTGACGAGATCGTCTCGCGGGTGTAGGCCACCGACGCACCGTCGGGCGCGATCGCCGGGGATCCTAGGTCGGCGTCGGGGTCCTCGGCGAGGATGCTCCGGTGCCCGGTCGCGGTGTCGATCCGGACCAGGACCGTGCGCCGCGCCGCCCCCGCCGTCGGCTGCTGCCACGTCGTCACCAGGAACGTGCCGTCCGGGCTCAGGTCGAAGTGTCCCTCCCGCAGCGCTGCTCCGGGGCCGGGAGTCAGATCCCGCGCCCGACCGCCGGCGACCGCGAACAGATGCGGTTGCTGCGGACCGAGGTCGTGGTCCCAGTGGCGCACGGGATAGCCGCTGTGCAGCACCGCCGAGACCTTGCCGTCCGTGCGGACCGCCCGCAGCCGCGTGTCGTCGTCGGCGTCGGCCGCCGACGGAAGCATCGACGAGGTGACGATCACGGTGTCACCGGAGTCCGCCGATGCCACGCCCTCGATGCCGCCGGGCAGAGCCAGCACCTCATGGGCCTCACCTGCCGCGGCGGGAAGTCGCCACAGCGATTTGGCCGCCGTGGCGTCTCGGTCCCCGGTCGGGCGGGCGGCCAGAAAGAGCAGATCGCCGTCGGCGGTGAACTCCGGCGCGGATTCCCCGGTGACCCCGTGAGTCAGACGCCGGGCCGGCCGGCCACCGGTGGGGTCGATTTCCCACACCGCGCTGACGAACTCGGTGCGCTCGTCGTTGAGCTGCGACACCGTCGTCACCACCCGGGATCCGTCCGGTGCGACCGCGAGGCCCGCCACCCGGGGCATCGCGAGAAACGTGTCGAGGTCCCCGTCGAGGCGATGGAAGGTCGCCGGGGTTGTCGGGGTCGCCGGGGTTGTCGGGGTCGCCGGGTTTGTGACTCCGGGTCCAGGTTCAGATGCCATACCGGCTTCGTAACACACTGCCGGACACGACTTCACGCGGATTTAACACACCTTGACCGGTGGGACACATTCCCGGAGTTAGCGTCACGTCGTACACCATCAGTACCTCGCGAACACTACGAATAAACTCACGTTCGCGGGCGTCACCCACCACACCAGGCGGAGGTCCCCCTTGACACCCGAAGTCGAGGACGCACTTGCGTCCATGGCCGCAGTCAACAACGAGTTCTTCTATTGGATGTCCATTGCGTTGATGATGCTCATCCACGCCGGCTTCCTGGCCTACGAGATCGGCGCCTCCCGATCGAAGAACGTGCTGGCCACCGCGATGAAGAACCTGTTGGCCTTCGCCACCATCGTGGCGTCGTTCTACTTCGTCGGCTGGTTCCTGTACAACGCGATGCCCTCGGGCTTCATCGAGTTCAACGATGCGGCCATGGCGGCGCTGCCCTGGAGCGACAACATGGGCCCGAACACCGACGACGCCGCCAGCGGCATCTTCTGGGGTGCGTTCGCACTGTTCGCCGCCACCACCGGTTCGATCATGTCGGGGGCGGTCCTGGAGCGGATCCGCACCAGCGGATTCCTGGTGCTGACCGTGTTCGTCGGCTCGGTGCTGTGGATCATCGGCGCGTCCTGGGGCTGGCACGGTGCCGGCTGGATGCTGACCAAACTGGGCTTCCACGATGTCGGCGCGGCGGGCTGCGTGCACATGATCGCCGGTTTCGCGGCGCTGGGAATCCTGATCAATCTCGGTCCGCGCATCGGGCGGTTCCTGCCCGACGGCACCGCGGTCACGATCCGGCCGCACAACCTGCCGCTCACCATGCTCGGCCTGTTCCTGATCTTCACCGGGTTCTTCGGCTTCCTGATGGGTTGTGTGATCTACGGCGCCGACGGCTACTCGACGATCTACGCCAGCCCGACCACGTTGTCGGCCTTCGCATTCAATACGCTGATGGCGTTGGCGGGCGGCATCATCGGCGCCTACCTGACCTCACGGGGCGAACCGTTCTGGACCATCTCGGGCGGGCTGGCCGGTGTCATCGGCGCAGCGTCCGGCCTGGATCTCTACCACCCGGCACTGACGTTCATCATCTCGCTGGGCGCCGGTGCGCTGATCCCCTACATCGGCAAGCTACTGGAGAAGTTCAAGATCGACGACGTGGTCGGCGCGGTCTCCGTGCACGGCGGCATCGGACTGTATTCGGTTCTGGTGGCAGGGATCTTCCTGGCCGGCTACCCCAACACCGACGGCAACCCGTCCATCTCCTTCTGGGGACAGGCGGTCGGGGCCCTGGTCTTCGCGGCACTGGGCTTCATCCCCGCCTACCTGTTGTCGCTGGGTCTGAAAAAGGCCGGGCTACTGAGAATTCCGCCGGAGGTCGAAGATCAGGGGCTGGATCTGTCCGAGGTTCCGGCCACGCCGTACCCCGAAGGTATCCCGGTCACCGCGATGCGCTCCACCAGCGGCACCGCCGTGCTCATCGCCGGTGAGGAGGTGAAATAGATGTTCAGTCCGATCGACAGCTACGACGTCCCCGGCGTGGTCTTCACATTCGGCGGGAACTCGCTGGGCACCTGGCTGGTGTTCATCCTGGCACTCGTCCTTTTCGTGGGATTCTTCGTCCGGATGATCCAGCACGAGAACCACGCCTACAAAGCCATCATCGAACACACCCCGGTCGAGAAGGGACCGGCCGCCGAAGGCGAGCCGCCGGCCTACTGACCCGCCGAACACGCCACAGCCCGGATCCGAGAGGATCCGGGCTGTGTCGTTTGTCCGGGCTGTCGTGTGTCCGGGCTGTGTCGTGTCCGGGTCAGCGCGCGCTCTGCAACCACGCCACCGCGCGGTCGCGGTAGGCGATGATGCCCTTGTAGTCGGCCATGTCCTCGGGCAACTCGGCAAGCACCGCTGCGGCGCGCCGCCGCCACGGCTCGACGGTGGCCAGGTCGGCGAACGGGAGCATATAGGTGCGGATCAGAAAGCAGATCGATCCGGATTCCGGCAACCGGATCAGGTGCTGCACCTCGACGCGCAGATGTACCAGCCGTCCGAACTCCTCGTCCGAGACCCCCTGGATCATCGTCCGGTCCGGCCCCCACTCGTGATATCGCTCGGTCGAGACGTCGAGGCGCCGACCGATGGTCAGCGTCCAGTTGGTGCGCCGATAGGTCTGGCCGGGCTGCAGCCGCATCAGGAACTCGCGGGCCCGGGTGATGACCCCGGTCTGGCGCAGCCGCGGCACCGGTCCGTGAATCTCCAGGAATGTCATGCCGACGTCGAAACCGAAGGACCAGTCGGCGGCGAAGGTCACCACGCCGGCATCGCCGAACAGGTCGCCGTCGCGCTGGTCGAGCAGCACGATGTCCTCTTGAACCTGGGCGGCGATGTAGGCCAGCGGTTCGTCGGGCAGCGTCGCCTCGTCACCGAAGACGAAGTCCTGCAGCACTGCCAGACGGTCGTTGCGCCACCGCCAGCCCCGGTCGCGACGCTGCAGCGACATGGTGTCCGGATACGCGGTGGCCAACTCCTGCATCAGGGTCAGCATCGCGTCCCAGCACGCGGGACGCATGTGCGGCAGGACGGCGTACCGGGACGGGTCGGCGGCGAGAACCGCTGCACGTTCCTGCAATTCGGACTCGTACTCACTGTCGACGTCGACGATTCTCTCGCCCCAACGGCCGGCCGGGGTGTGTACCGGTGCACCCGCGGGCTCCACGTTGGTGCTGTAACGGTACTCGTCGGTGGCGAACGGGAACGGGAACGTCTCGATCAGATCGGGTGCCGAGATCACAGGTTCAACTCCAGACTTTGGTTCTCGGCCCGCGAAACACAGGCCATCATCGAATCGCCGGCGCGTTTCTCATCCTCGGACAGAAAGAGGTCACGGTGCGTCACGGCACCACCGGACACCGGGATCCGGCATTCCCCGCACACCCCTTGACGGCACAGGTTGGGCACGTCGATGCCGCGACTCTCCAGCGCCTCCAGCAGCGAGACCCCCGACTCGACGGTGAACTCCTCGGCGGCGGACGACAGGCGCACGGTGAAGGGCTCACCTGGGTCCAGTGCAGCGGACCCGAAGTGTTCGAAGTGAATCCGGCTGGCCGGCCACCCCAACTCGGTGGCGGTGGTCACCACGAAGTCGATGAACGCGGTGGGGCCGCAGATGTAGAGGTGGGTACCCAGCGGCTGAACGGCCAGCGCCGCCGACAGCTCGGCGACGAACGGCGCGCGATCGGTGTGGATCGAGGCGTGCTCGGTGAGTTCGCGCACCACGTCGACGTAGGCGCCGCGCCCGACCCGGTGCAGGTAGAGCAGCCGCGCATCGCGCCCCCACAACCGGGCGCTGCGCAGATGCGAAATCATCGGTGTGATACCGATTCCGGCCGCCACCAGCAGGTGCCGACGCGCGCGCAGCACCGGTGCGAACGCGCTGCGCGGTGGGCGGGCGAGCACCGTGTCCCCGACCGCGAGTTCGTCGTGGATCCAGCGGGAGCCGCTCGGTGCGTCCTGCGGTTTGTCGGCGCGCAGTACCGAGATCACATATGCCGCGGGCGCGATCGCGTCGCCGGTCAGCGAGTAGGCGTTGACCGGACCGCCGCGCCCCCCACACTCGACCACGAGGTGGCTGCCGGGGGTGAACGACGGCAGCGGTGCCGATCCGGCCCGGGTCAGCGTCAGCGTGCGGATGCCGGTGATCGTGTCGTCGATCGCGGCGACGGTCAGTTTCAGCGTTGTCATGACACCACCTGATGCTCGGCGTCGGACATGAAACCCAAGTGCGCGCCTTTGCGACGTGAAACATGGTAATAGACAACAAGATTGCGATGGCATCCGCTGCACGCCAAAATGTCCTCGAGGTCGACGTCGGCGACGGTGACGGCGCCGCAGTGCACGCACAGCACGGTTCGGGTGACGACATCGGTGGAGGCCACCGTGAGCTCGTCGTCGGCGATGCCGGCCGCCATCGCCGCGGCCCGCAGTCGCAGACACGACGCCGCAGGACCTGCGAGCATCAGCCGCCACCCGACCCGCGCGCCCTCGAGGTCTTTCTGCAACGCCGCGTCGGCGCGCCGGTCCCCGCCCTCGATCGGGACCTCGTGCACACGGGTGCCGGCCGCTCCGCGGCGGGATGCGATCTCGGCGGCCCACTGCCGCGCCACGTCGGCTCCGGCGGCACCGAAGGCGATGATCGTCCACGACGTTCCCGAGGTGTCGGCGGCCGGCCGGGTCGCCACGGTCGCCCACGCGGGCACGCTGGTGAGCTCGAGGGCAGGTTTCATGACACCTTCCGGTACACCTACGGTTGACAGTGTTGCCGTTCAGGAAACCAGCGGTGCGTTTCGTGCGTGTGACCTGTCTGTCTCGTCCGTTTGACGAGTGCCCGGATAAAGTCGCTGGATGCCGGTGCACACGATCGTGATCGGGGCCGGCATCGCCGGTCTGGCGGCCGCCGTCGCGTTGCGCCGGTGCGGTCACGAGGTGACGGTGGTCGAGCAACGCACCGACCTCACCGCCGGCGCCGGCATCAGCATCTGGCCGAATGCGTTGGCCGCACTCGACGACATCGGGCTGGGCGACGCCGTCAGACGGGCCGGCGGCCGGGTCACCGGCGGAGCGATTCGTTGGCGCGACGGGGCGTGGCTGCGACGCCCGTCCGCGCAGCGGATCGTCGACGCACTGGGCGAGCCGCTGGTGGTGGTCCACCGATCCGTGCTGACCGACATCCTGCTGGCCGCGCTGCCCCCGGGGATCGTCGAGACCGGGGTGTCGGCGACCGGACTGTCGATCGGGACGTCCTCGGTGGGCGTCGCACTCGCCGACGGGCGGACCCGCGTCGCCGATGCGGTGGTCGGCGCGGACGGCATCGGCTCGCTGGTGGCGCGCACCCTCAACGGTCCGTTGCCCGGCCGCTACGCCGGCTATACGGCGTGGCGGGGGGTCGCGGCGTACCGGCTGGATCCCGAACTGGCCGGCGAGACCATGGGAGCGGGCACCGAGGTCGGCCATGTGCCCCTGGGCCCTGATCACACCTATTGGTTCGCCACCGAGCGCGCCCGCGAGGGCGGTCGCTCGCCCGGCGGCGAACACGCCTACCTGACGGCGAAACTGGCCGGCTGGGCCGATCCGATACCGGCGCTGGTTGCCGCGACCGAACCGGCCGAGCTGCTGCGCAACGACCTCTACGACCGTGCACAACCAAAGCGCTGGTCACAGGGCCCGGCAGTGATCATCGGCGACGCCGCGCATCCGATGCGTCCGCACCTGGGACAGGGCGGATGTCAGGGACTCGAGGACGCGGCGATTCTGGCCCGGTTCGTCGAGCTGAGCCCCGATCTCCCGACGGCGTTCGCCGGCTTCGGGACGTTCCGGAAACGGCGGGTGCGCCCACTGGTCCGCGAATCCGCGATGATCGGCCGAATCGTCAACCTGCGGCCGGCGCTGCTCAGTGGTCTGGCCAGCCGCGCCACCGGGCTCATCCCGGAGCGGGCGGTGACCGCACATCTGGCCTCGATCGCGGCCGGCTCGTCGTTCGTCCGGCCGACCGTCAGGGATGTCGTGGTCTGACCGACCGTCAGCGCGCCGAGCGCGGGGTGAAGAGGGCCGTGCACATCTTGCGCAAATCGAGAATGCCGCCGAAGGCCGAGGTGGGCATGGTCGCGCAACCGTTGGCCGTCGCCGATGTCGGTGCCGATGTCGGTGCGGATGTCGTCGCCGGGACGGCCGCGGGAACCGGCGCCGTCTGGCCCGGATTGCCCCAGACCTGGGCGGCCATACCCTTGGCACCGCATTTCGGCCAGGCCTTGAGACCCTGGGTGCGCAGGACGTTCTCGGCGACCCGGATCTGCTCGTGACGCGGGGCAGCGGCCGGATTGCCCGCTCCGCCGTTGGCCGACCAGGTCGTCTGCTTGAACTGCAGCCCACCGAAGTGGCCGTTGCCGGTGTTGATGGCCCAGTTTCCGCCGGACTCGCACTGCGCGATGGCGTCCCAGTTGACCGAATCGGCGTGCGCCGTCGCGGTGGTTCCATCCAGGGCCATCGGCACGACGGCCAGAGCTCCGGAGATCGCGGCGGCCCACAGGCCCTTGCTGACAGCGGTACGAACGTTCATCTCTGCGGTCCTTCCCCGACCGTTATGACTCAAGGCCCGCAGGTGAAGTGTTGAAGCGTTCCACGATGCGGATATCTCAACTGTCGAGTGACAGACATCACCTGTTACCGCAGAGGCGAAAGTTTTAGCAGTTACTTATCTGACGTAAGAGGCTTCTGAGAGAGGCGGGGTTCCAGGGTCCGGTTCACCGCACACCAAGCACCAGCGGGCGGAAAGACAGCCGCAGAGGGGCGACCGAACGGCACATCGGACGACAAGAGGCGGCGCCGACCGGGGTCAGCACCGCCTCTTGTACGCGTTCGTCGGCGATCAGCCGCGTCCGCCGCAGGTCGGCCACGCGCCGATGCCCTGCGTCTGCAGCACGTTGTTGGCGACGCGGATCTGCTCCTCACGGCTGGCGTGGTGCGGCGAGCCGGAGCCGCCGTTGGACTGCCAGGTGCCCATGGTGAACTGCAGCCCGCCGTAGTAGCCGTTACCGGTGTTGATCGACCAGTTGCCGCCCGATTCGCAGGCAGCCACGGCGTCCCAGTTGACGCCGTCCGCATTCGCGGTGCCGGCCAATGCCACGGGAGCGATTGCGAGCGCCCCGGCGATGGTGGCCAGCCCGAACGTGGTGCGGATGTTCTTCAACTTTTGTCCTTTCGCCGAGCGCGCGCCGATACACCCCGCATCGACACATCCGTGCCGCACGGGGGTGGTGCCTGTGATCAGGCGGTGGATTGGGTCGTGCCGTCTCGGTCGGGCACGACAGGGGAGGTCACCTCATACCTCGCCGGATTCTGTACCCGGCGGCCCGGCGGCCGATTCAGCCGGCCAGGCCCCACTCACACGCTGGTTCGTGGTTTTGAGTTATTTGCTCCGTTAGAAGCTCTCAGGGACCGTACAAACCGATTCGCGCAAAGTCATATCCATCGAGATCGTGTCGCGATCAGATCACGGAACGATCACGACGCCGACGCGGCATCGTCCTTGCTGGTCATGCCGCGGTTCTGCACACCCGGCGCGGCACCGCGCCAAACCCCGCGCAGTGATTCAAATCACCACTCTTTTGTGACCTGGACCACGACAAACGGGCATTCTTCCCGAAGTTTGGCGCGATGCAGGGTTCGAACGAGCTGTCTCACAGGGATTCTCAAACACCTAGAGTGGCAAACAGCTTCGCTGAGCGACCATACAGCCCACCTCGATCAGCGGTGCATCGAAAGCTCTTGAAAATAACCGAATCTCGATGCATGGATTAGCCAGAGTCACACGCGTCAGCAGCCGGACGCTACCACCCACGTTGACGAATGCCTTTGTCTGACAATAACTTACATCGCTTGACGGCCGTGGACCCGCCGGCGCGATCCGGGGCGGCACCGGGCGGCCCGGCCGCCAGTCGCCGACTGACGTCCTGAGGGCGCAGAGCTGGCCTTTGTCGCACGACGAATTGCGGTCACCAGGACGGATTTTCATTTGCGTACCGGTCGAATGTCGTTGATGCCCAACGGCTTCGATCACGGTACGACAGGCCAGACCTTCAGTGAGGAGTCATATCGTCGGTGAATTATCACGACTACAAAGAATGGCAATTCGTGTGTCGAGTGGCGCGACGATGAATGTCGAATCTCGACCATTATTGGATGGAATTTGCTAGCGCAAACTGGGCGGCACGATCGCGGCCAGATCGGCCGCGGTGTTGACGTTGGCCAGAGCCGGCAGCTCGGGTATGACGATGCGCTGCGTGTCGACCGCGTCGACGAGCGCACGCATGCTGCGCTCCCCTGCCGCCAGCAGATCGGCCACCACGGTGTGCAGTCTGGTGCGGTAGATGCCGGCCAGATAGTGATCACGCCCGTCCCAGAGCAGCACCACGTCGGCGCCCACCCGCTCGGCAGGCCCCGACAGCAGGTCGATGACCTCAGTGTTCAACGCCGGCATGTCGACCGCGCAGACGAAGGCGTGGTCGCGTCCCGCGTCGGCGGCCGCCCGCAGTCCGCGTCCGGTGGCCAACAGCGGTCCCACCCCGCGCACCTCGTCGCGGAGCACGACCGCGTCCAGATCGGGCAACGGCTGCCCCGGCGCGGCGACGACGAAGACGGGGTCGCACCGGGTGCCGACCACCGAGACCACTCGCTCGACCATCGTCGTCGAACCCGACGGACCGTCGACGGACAGGGTGGCCTTGTCCCGACCCATCCGCCGGGAAGCGCCACCGGCGAGTACGACGGCAGCCAAGGGCAGCGAAGACGTCACACCGTGACGTTAGCGCAGCTACCTACGCCGGGTCAGCCAGTCGTTCTAGTCGACGGTCCAGGTGTCCTTGCCGCGCAACAGCGACTGCAGTGCGGCGGTGTCGTGTGCCCTGCTCTCGCGCGCGGTCACCAGCTGCTGGCGCGCCTCGTCGTCGTAGGTCGGCTTGCTGACCTGACGGAAAATACCCATCACCATGTGGTCGAGGTTCTGCTCGGACAACCGCGACAGCGCGAACGCGTAGGCAGGGTCCGCCAGCGCCGCGTCGTGCACGACGATCTCGTCGGCGGACACGTCTGCGGTCTTGGCCACCTCAAGCCCGAAACCGGACTTGATCACGCAATATTCGCCGTCGGCGCCGAAGGTGATCGGCTCGCCGTGGGTGACGTTGATCAAGCGCTCCTCGGCGCCTTCCTTGCGCAGCGCGTCAAAGGAGCCGTCGTTGAAGATCGGGCAGTCCTGCATGATCTCCACCAACGCCGCGCCGCGGTGGGCCGCGGCGCCACGAAGCACCTCGGACAGACCCTTACGGTCGGAGTCCAGAGCACGGCCCACGAACGTCGCTTCCGCACCCAGCGCCAGCGACACCGGATTGAACGGATAGTCCAGCGACCCCATGGGTGTCGACTTGGTGACCTTGCCGGTCTCCGATGTCGGAGAGTACTGCCCCTTGGTCAAACCGTAGATCCGGTTGTTGAACAGCAGGATCGTGATGTTGATGTTGCGTCGCAGTGCGTGGATCAGGTGGTTGCCACCGATGGACAGCGCGTCACCGTCCCCGGTGACCACCCATACCGACAGATCCTCGCGGGCGAGTGCAAGGCCCGTCGCGATGGTCGGCGCACGACCGTGGATGGAGTGGAAGCCGTAGGTCTCCAGGTAGTAGGGGAACCGGCTGGAGCAGCCGATCCCGCTGACGAACGCGATGTTCTCGCGCCGCAGCCCCAACTCGGGCAGGAAGTTGCGGATGGTGTTGAGGATGACGTAATCACCGCAGCCCGGGCACCAGCGCACTTCCTGATCGCTGGTGAAATCCTTGGCCTTCTGTGCTTCGTCGGTCTTGGGAACCAGGCTGGTCTTGGTCAGACCGCCGGGCGTCAATCCCAGATCGCTGCCGATCAGGTCAGTCATTTCGGCTCCTCACGCAGGCGCTCGTCGGTCATGCGTTCGCTCCCACCCCAGTCGCGTCGGTAGCCGGGGCCTCGATGGTGGCCGCGGCCAACCGGGCGAACTTGGCCTTCTCGATTTCCTTGTCGCCGAGCGTTCCGTCCAGCGCGGCGTCGATGATGCCCTCCACCTCGTCGGCGAGGAACGCCATCCCTTCCACCTTGGTCACCGACTGCACGTCGACCAGGTACCTACCCCGCAGCAGCAGCGCCAGTTGACCGAGGTTCATCTCCGGCACGACAACCTTGGCGTATCGGTTCAGCACCTCGCCGAGGTTGGCCGGGAACGGATTGAGGTGGCGCAGCTGCGCGTGGGCGACGTTGATGCCGTTGCGGCGCGCACGCCGGCACGCCTCGCCGATCGGGCCGTAGCTGCTGCCCCAGCCGAGCATCAACAGCTCTGCGGCACCGCTGGGATCATCGACCTCGAGATCGGGCACCGCGATGCCGGCGATCTTCTCGTTGCGCAGCCGCACCATCAGATCGTGGTTCTTGGGCTCGTAGGAGATGTTGCCCGAGCCGTTCGCCGATTCCAGACCGCCGATCCGGTGGGCCAGGCCCGGCGTCCCGGGCACCGCGAACTGGCGGGCCAGCGTCTCGGGATCGCGAGCGTAAGGCTGGAACGGCTCACCCTCTTTGGCGAAGGTGTGCTCGATCGGCTGGTAGGTGGACACGTCCGGGATCCGCCACGGCTCCGAGCCGTTGGCGATGGCGCCGTCGGACAGGATCATCACCGGCGTGTGGTAGTCGATCGCGATACGTGCGGCTTCCACCGCGATGTCGAAGCAGTCCGACGGCGAGCGTGGGGCCAGCAGCGCGACCGGGGATTCGCCGTTGCGGCCGTACATGGCCTGCAGCAGATCCGCCTGTTCGGTCTTGGTGGGCAGACCCGTCGAGGGTCCGCCGCGCTGGACGTCGATGACGATCAGCGGCAGCTCGGTCATCACCGCCAGCCCGATCGCCTCCGATTTCAGTGAGATACCCGGCCCGGACGTGCTCGTCACGCCCAGCGCGCCACCGTAGGAGGCGCCGATGGCCGCACCGATGCCGGCGATCTCGTCCTCGGCCTGGAACGTCATGACGTTGAAGTTCTTGTGCTTGGACAGCTCATGAAGGATGTCCGACGCCGGGGTGATCGGGTAGGTGCCGAGCACGATCTGCAGGTCGGCCAGATGCCCGGCGGCGATCAGGCCGTAGGCGAGGGCGGTGTTGCCGGAGATCTGGCGGTACTCACCGGTCTTGAGTTTCGCCGGTGAGACCTCGTAGGTGGTTCCGAATGCCTCGGTGGTCTCGCCGTAGTTCCAGCCGGCCTTGAGCGCCAGCACGTTGGCTTCGGCGACGTCGGGTTTGCGGGCGAACTTCTCCCGGATGAAGGCCTCGCTGTGCTCCAGCTCGCGGCCGTACATCCACGACAACAGCCCGAGGGCGAACATGTTCTTGGCCCGCTGGCCGTCCTTCTTGGTCGCGCCGATGGACTCGACGGCGCCGAGGGTCAGCGTGGTCATCGGAACCGCCTGCACGACGTAGTCGGACAGTTCGTCGCTCTCCAACGGGTTGGCCGCATAGCCGACCTTGGCGAGGTTGCGTTTGGTGAACTCGTCGGAGTTCGCGATGATCAGGCCCCCGCGGGGCAGATCGGAGACGTTGGCCTTCAAGGCCGCCGGGTTCATCGCGACAAGCACGTCGGGACGGTCACCGGCGGTGAGGATGTCGTAGTCGGCGATCTGGATCTGGAACGACGACACCCCCGGCAGCGTGCCCTGCGGCGCGCGGATCTCGGCCGGATAGTTCGGTTGGGTGGCAAGGTCATTGCCGAACAACGCGGCTTCGGAGGTGAACCTGTCGCCGGTGAGCTGCATGCCGTCGCCGGAATCGCCGGCGAACCGGATGACAACCTTCTCAAGCTTCTGCCGAGGCGCTCCGGTGACGTTGGCGGCCACGTTGCCGTTCTCTCCCACTCGGCCGTTCTCTCCCACTCGCCTGCCTTCCGTGTTCTCCCCGGGTGCTGTCGGGGTCACATCTGGCGAACCCCACCGAGTCGCAGCCGACGCGACGCGCCGCCGGTGGTCGTTCACCCAAAGTTTGGTGTCACTGTCAGTACCGATTATTGCACTTCTCTTAGGTGGCCCTATACCAGGCGCGCGCGTCCCGTTCGACCACCCGGCCGAAGAACGCACAGCTCAGCGCCTCGCGCGACACAACACTGAGACACAAGTGTGTTGTTCGTCACGTCATTTCGCCGTGTCCGTGGGCACCGATTTCTTAGAATCGGTTACCGCTCGGTAGGCGCAGGCAAGCACCGGCAGTGGTGCGATCAGTGGTGCACCGGCACGTTGAAGGGTGTCACGACCTGGATCGGCACCGGACGAACCGGCTCCACCGGCAACGCACCGCGCTCCTGCAGCAGCAGTCGCAGCGCCAGGCGGGCGTCGGCGCGCAGGTCGTTGTGCAGCACCGCCGATATCCGGCCGTCCCGCAGCAGGCGACGATTGTCGGCGTCGAGGTCGTGGGCGATGAAAACGTGACAGTCGCGGCCGATCTTCTCGAACGCCGCGACGGTGGCGACGTTGCCCCCGCCGACCGAATAGACGGCCCGCACCTGCGGGTTGGCCTCCAACGCGTCGAGGACCAGGCGTTCGTTGGTGGCGTCGATGCCGTCGCTGTCACTGACCTCGACAATGGCCCTTCCGGAGCTGCGCAACGCCGACCGGAACCCGACCTCCCGCTCGCCCTCACCGCGGAACACCGTGCGGCTCAAGGTGATCAACACATCCGAGGGTCGCTCGCCGAGCCACTGCTGCATCAGGTAGGCGGCCGTGACCCCCGCGCCGTGATTGTCGATGCCCACATAGGCGCAGCGGGAGCTCGCGGGTACGTCGGTCGTGTAGGTCACCACGGGCACCCCGGAGGCGACGAGCCGGTCGACAGCCTCGGCCACCTCGGGGTCGTCCTGGGCCTTGAGCACCACACCGTGGCTGCCGCGGATGCGGTCGAGCGCGTCCACCATCTGTGCGGTGGAGCCCGATTCCCAGAGGTGGAACCGCGCGCGCAACATCGCGGGGGCGAACGCGGGCAGCTCGGCCTCCACGGCGGCCCGGAACGCGTCCGAGAAGCGCTGCGGGGTCTGCATGACCACATCGATCAGATATCGCCGTCCGTTGAGCCGTAGTTGGGCGCGTTGCTTGTCGAGGTCGGCGATGGCCTGGTTGACCTCGGCGACGGTGTTCTCCCGGACGCCGGGGCGGCGGTGCAGAACCCGGTCGACGGTCGCCTCACTCAACCCTGCCTGCTGGGCGATCTCGCGGACCTTGTAGCGGTGCGGCACGTCGTCCCCTCCTCTTTGGAGCTGCTCGGCCCCGGCGCGGCGGACGCGACCACCGTCGGCGAGATCCGTCATCGTGAGGGTTTTTTGATGGATTTCTGCCGTTGATTGCGGTCCGGATCACAGCAAGACTACTGCCATGGCCTTGCCCGTCCACACCCCACAGGCCGAAGACTTCCGGCCCTGGCTGACCGAATCCGACGTCGATCTGGAGGAATTCCGCCGGCAGGTCGAACGCCCGACCGATGTCGCCGAGTATCCGCATGCCATCGACGTGCGCGCCGACGTGCTGATCTACTCCGCACCGGCGCTGGCCCGTGTCGCCGACCGGCGGGGCGTGCAGGCCGAACTCATCAAGGCCCTCGCCGACGGTCCCGGTGTGGTGGTGCTCACCGAGGCGTTCGGCACCGCTGTGATCGACCGTGCCAACGACGCGTTCTTCGCGATCATCGATGCCCAGCGCGCCGGCGGACGCGCCGCCGGCGATCATTTCGGCAAGCCCGGCGCCAACGATCGCATCTGGAACGCCGCACAGAAGCTTGCCCTGCACGACGCGTCGGTGTTTGCCGACTACTACGCCAACGACACCCTCGCCCTGGTGTGCCAGGCCTGGCTGGGTCCGCGCTACCAGGTGACCTCCCAGGTCAACGTCGTCAACCCCGGCGGCACAGCCCAGGTTCCGCACCGCGACTACCACCTGGGCTTCGTTCCCGAGGGGCATCTTGCGGCCTACCCGGCGCACATCCACCGCAGCTCCCCGACGCTGACCCTGCAGGGCGCCGTCGCGCACTGCGACATGCCGATCGAGAGTGGACCGACGATGCTGCTCCCCCATTCGCAGCGCTTCGCCGGGGGTTACCTCGCGTTCAACCGTCCCGAGTTCGTGGACTACTTCGCCGCTCACCACGTGCAGCTGCCGTTGGCCAAAGGTGACGCGGTGTTCTTCAACCCCGCGCTGTATCACGGTGCGGGAGAAAACACTTCGGTCGACATCCGGCGCATCGCGAACCTGATGCAGATCAGCTCGCCGTTCGGGAGGGCGATGGAGGCGCTGGACCGCAGTGCCATGGTGCGCGCCGTCTACCCGACCCTGCGTGCGATGCAGGACGCCGGGCGTCCGCACCGTGACATCGAAAACGTCGTGGTCGCCACCGCCGAGGGGTACGCGTTCCCGACCAATCTGGACAGCGACCAGCCGATCGGGAGCCTGGCTCCGCCCAGCCAGGTCGACATCGTGCTGGCCGCACTCGCCGACAACCTGACCGCAGAAGAACTCGACATCGCGCTCGACGCCCAGAACGAACGGAGAACCCCATGACCGCGCTCGGCCTCATCGGCCTCGGCCGGATCGGCGCGTTCCACGCCGAAACGCTGACCAACCTGCCCGACGTGTCCGGACTCGTGATCACCGACGAGCGACCCGAAGTGGTGAGCGAGGTTGCCGCAAAGTACGGCGCCACCCCGGCAGAATCGGTGCACCAGCTGCTGTCCTCCGGTGTCGACGGTGTCGTGGTCGCCGCTGCCACCCCGGCGCACGCCGAGTTGACCCTGGCCGCGGTCGAGCGTGGCCTCCCCACGTTCTGCGAAAAGCCGATCGCCTCCACCGCCGCCGAGAGCGCCAAGGTCGCCGAGGCGATCGCCCGCTCGGGGGTGCCTGTGCAGGTGGGCTATCAGCGCCGGTTCGACGCGGCGTTCGCCGCGGTCAAAGCGGCCGTCGACGGCGGCTCGCTGGGTGCGCTGCACACCGTCCGCAGCACCACGATGGACCCCGCGCCCCCGCCGATGGACTACATCAAGAATTCCGGCGGCATCTTCCGTGACTGCGCGGTGCACGATTTCGACGTGATCCGCTGGATCACCGGCCAGAATGTGGTGCAGGTCTATGCCACCGGCAGCGTGCAGGGCGATCCGTTGTTCGCCGAGTACGGCGATGTCGACACCGCGGCGGTGGTGGTCCGTTTCGACGGCGGCGCGCTCGGGATGGTGTCCGCGGCGCGGTACAACGGTCGCGGCTACGACTGCCGGCTGGAGGTGCACGGCTTCGACGACACCGTCGTCGCGGGCTGGGATCAGGGCGTTCCGGTCGGCAACGCCGACCCGGTCACTGATTTCCCCACCGGCCAGCCGCACCACTTCTTCATGGACCGGTTCACCGAAGCGTTCCGCACCGAGCTGAGCGCGTTCGTCAAAGTCGTTGAGGGCGGCCCGATCCGCGGCGCCACCGTCACCGACGCCGTGGAGGTCGCGTGGATCGCGGAGGCCGCCACCGAGTCTCTGCGCCGGGGCGTCCCGGTCACCATCGAGGAGGTCAAACAGTGAAGATCGCAGGTGCGCCCATTTCGTGGGGTGTGTGTGAGGTGCCCGGGTGGGGCTACCAGTTGAGTTCGGAGCGCGTGTTGACCGAAATGCGCCAGGCGGGGCTGACCGCAACCGAACTGGGACCGGAGGGCTTTCTGCCCACCGACACCGTCGAACTGGTACGACTGCTCGGCGGTCACGGACTTGAGTGTGTCGGCGGGTTCGTTCCGGTGGTGCTGTACCGGGACGACCACGATCCCGCCGACGACCTGGCCGGGCCGCTGGAGTCACTGGTGGCCGCCGGGGCGGGTGTCGTCGTACTGGCGGCTTCCACCGGTATGGACGGCTACGACGAGCGGCCGGTTCTCGACGAGACACAATGGGCCACAATGCTGTCGAACCTCGATCGGTTGGCGGCGATGGTGGCAGCGCGGGGTCTGACCGCTGTCCTGCACCCCCACGTGGGCACCATGGTGGAGACCCGCGCCGAAGTCGACCGGGTGCTGGCAGGTTCCACGGTGCCGCTGTGCCTGGACACCGGCCACCTGTTGATCGGTGGAACCGATCCGCTGGCGCTGACCATGGAGGTTCCCCAGCGGATCAGGCACGCCCACCTGAAGGACGTCGACGCCGGGCTGGCCGCCAAGGTGCAGTCCGGCGAACTGACCTACACCCAGGCCGTCGCCGCGGGCATGTACGTTCCGCTCGGCGCCGGTGACGTCGACATCGTCGGGATCGTGAAAACACTGGAGGACAACGGTTTCGACGGCTGGTATGTGATGGAACAGGATCAGATCCTCGACGCCGAACCCGGCACCGGGTCCGGCGGCAGCGGGCCGCTGGGTGATGTGCTCGCCAGCGTCGCCTACCTCCAGGACGCGGCGGCCGGCGTCAGCTCGTGACGCTGCGGATCGGGATTCTGGGCGCGTCGCGCATCGCCGAATCGGCGATCGTCAGGCCGGCCGAGGAATTGGGGCACCGACTCGTCGCCGTAGCAGCGCGTGATCGGTTGCGGGCCGAGATGTTCGCCGACAAGTACGCAGTGGAGCGGGTGGTCGCGTCGTATCAGGACCTGGTGACCGATCCCGACGTGGACGTGATCTACAACCCGCTCGCCAACGGCCTGCACGCCCCGTGGAACCTGGCTGCGGTGGCGGCGGGGAAGCCGGTCCTCACCGAGAAGCCTTTCGCCCGTGACCGGGCGGAAGCGGCGCGGGTCGCAGCCGCAGCGGACGCCGCGGGCGTCACGGTGATGGAGGGCTTCCACTATCTCTTCCATCCGATCAACCAGCGGGCGCTGACGCTCGCCGGCGACGGCACACTCGGTGATCTCATCCGCATCGAAGTCCGGATGGGTATGCCGGCGCCCCAGCCGGAGGACCCGCGGTGGTCACTGGAGCTGGCCGGCGGGGCACTGATGGACCTCGGCTGCTACGGATTGCATGTCATGCGCCGATTCGGCACGCCGACGGTCGTGTCGGCGACGGCGGTCCAACGGACCCCCGGTGTCGACGAGCGATTCGACGCGGAACTGGTGTTCCCGTCGGGAGTGACGGGGTTGACGACCAATTCGATGGTCGACGAGGACTATTCATTCACCCTGCGGTTGATCGGCACGCGCGGAGAGGCTTTCGCGCACAACTTCATCAAGCCCGCCGACGACGACCGGCTGACCGTGCGCACCGAGGCCGGGACCACGGTCGAACACCACGGAACCCGGCCGTCCTACTCGTATCAGTTGGAGGCGTTCGCCGAGCATGTCCTGCGCGGCGCCCCGGTCCCGCTCGACACTGCCGACGCGGTCGCCAACATGGCCCTGATCGACGACGCGTACCGCGCCGCGGGTATGAACCCGCGCTAGCGGTCAGTCCTGCCGCTCGGTGGCCGCGGCCCGCCGCTCGTGCCAGCGCAGACGCAGCAGTAGCAACCCGCGATGCGCGCGCCACCCCGCAGACATCGGGTCACGCCAGACCGGCGCGTGCAGCCGGGGTTCGCGATCACTGTCCATGCCCCCATTGTGCCGGGCATCGGCGGGTGCGGCCCGTCGACAGCAGCACCGACACCATGTCGAGACCGTGAACGCTTCGGTGCGGAGTCGGGAATATCACACTGCCACCCAAGGTTGGGGCCCTACATGCGCGCGGTGGTGTACGACCCGGAAGCCCCTACCAACCTCAGTTTCGGCGATGTCGCCGAACCCGTACCCGGGCCGGATCAGGTCCTCGTCGACGTGAAGGCCATCGCGTTGAACTTCGGCGAGATCCACTGGATCGAGAACGCCCGTCGGCCGGGTGAAGTACCTGGCTGGGACGCCGCCGGCGTGGTGGTCGAGGCCGCCGCGGCCGGGACCGGCCCGCCGGTGGGCAGCCGTGTGGTCACTTTTGACCAGGGTGGCGGCTGGGCCGACCGCCGCGTCGCGTCGACCGGCAACCTCGCCGTCCTGCCCTCATCGGTGGACTTTGCCGCGGCCGCGGCCCTCCCGGTGGCCGGCGTGACCGCGCTACAGGCAATCCGCGCACTCGGGCCGGTGGTGGGACGCCGCGTCCTGATCACCGGCGCCTCCGGTGGCGTGGGCAGGTTCGCGGTGCAGCTGGCCGCTCGCGCGGGCGCCCACGTCGTTGCGGCCGTCGGTAGTCCCGCCCGCGGTGCGGGCCTGCGTGAGCTCGGCGCCGACGAGGTCGTCGTCGGGTTGGACGCCGTGGCCGATCCGGTGTTCGGGGTACTCGACAGCGTCGGCGGTCCGCTGCTGGTAGAGGCTTTCGATCTGCTCGACGACGGCGGCCTGCTGCTGTCCATCGGGATGGCCTCAGGACAGCCCAGCACCATCGACTTCGAACAGCAGCGCCGTGCCGGCCGCCGGAAACGGTTGGAGCCGTTCAACGTTCACTTCCCGCTGCACGACGACATGCAGTACCTGGTGACGCTGTTGGCCGAGGGCGGACTGGATCCGCAGATCGGTTTGCGGGACTCCTGGGACAACGTCGCCCACGCCGCCGAAGCGCTGCTCGACAGGAGGGTTGCGGGCAAAGCGGTGCTGGAGGTGGGCTGAGGCCCCTGTTCAGTGCGGGTCGCTGACTCAGTGCGCGTCGTAGCGAGTGGCCAGGGCGAGCAGGGTGGACTCGATACCGTCGGCGTTCTTCTTCGACATGCCGAGCAGTTCGATCAGGAACGGCGCCTTGGCCGTGGAGTAGTCGAACGTCTCGGTGACCTTCGTCGCACCCGGGCCGACTTCGGCCAGTTCCCACCGCCAACGGTGGCCCAGCGGGTGCTGCCATTCCACCAGCCGATCTTCCTCCACGGCGGTCGCGGTCGACGTGATCTTGTACGGCAGTCGGTACTGGGTCATCCCGACGGTGAACGTGTCGCCGACGGCGAGCCGGTGCGGTCCCTTGATCTGACACTGGTCTGTGCCCCGCACCGTGCCCGACCCGTCGATCTCGGGGTGCCGGTGCGGGTCGGCGATCAGCCCGAATAGCTCGGCAACCGGTGCCGATACCTGGATGCTGCGGCTCACGGTCTTGGGACCTGCGTTCTCGGTCTTGAGGGTGGAGATGGTCATCGGCCAGGCGTACCCGCGCGCCCCGCCGCCCAATCGGTCGGCGGGGCGTGGGAGTCCGAGTGCTATTGCTTGGCGGCGCGGAGCTCGTGGGTGAGCGCTTCGAGCTCGTCGCCGCCGGCCATCTCCTGGGTCAGGTGCTCGAGGGTGATGTCGTCGTAGGTGCAGTCCAGCTTCTGCCGGCCCCGGTTGAGCAGCACGAAATGGTCGCCGACCATGTGAGCGTGGTGCGGGTTGTGGGTGATGAACACCACGCCGAAACCGGCCTCCTTGGCTGCGGTGATGTACTTGAGCACCACCCCGGACTGCTTGACACCCAGCGCCGCCGTCGGTTCGTCGAGGATCAACACCCTGGCCCCGAAGAACACTGCGCGCGCGATCGCCACACACTGCTTCTGGCCACCCGAGAGCGAACCGATCGGGACGTCGACGTCGGGCAGGTCGATGCCCATCTTCGACAGCTCCGACAACGTGGTGGCGCGCATGGCGTTGGCGTCCAACGAGAACGGGAACGATTTCTTGCGCAGTTCCTGACCGAGAAAGAAGTTGCGCCACACCGGCATCAACGGCACGACCGCCAGGTTCTGGTAGACCGTCGCGATGCCCTTGCCCAGGGCGTCGGCCGGGGAACCGAACTTGGTGGGTTCGCCGTCCACGAGCAGCTCACCCTCGGTCTGCTGGTGCAGGCCGGCGATGATCTTGATCAGCGTGGACTTCCCCGCCCCGTTGTCGCCGAGGATGCCGGTGACCTCGCCGGCGTGGACCCGCAGGCAGATGTCCTTCAGCGCGGTGATGTTGCCGTAGGACTTGCCGACGTTGCGCAGCTCGACCAGTGGCACCTTGCCGCCGGGTTGCGCGTCACTGCTGGGCTTTTCGACAGAGATGGTCATCGGATCACTTCTTTGCTGCATAGTTGCGGAAGGCGTTGTTGGCGATCACCGCGAACAGCAGCATCGCGCCCAGGAAGAACTTGAACCAGTCCGGGTCCCAGCCTGCGTACACGATGCCCTGGTTGGTCATGCCGAAGATGAACGCGCCGATGGCGGCGCCGATCGCGGTGCCGTAGCCGCCGGTGAGCAGGCAGCCGCCGATGACCGCGGCGATGATGTAGAAGAACTCGTTGCCGATGCCCTGGCCGGACTGCACGGTGTTGAACGCGAACAGCAGGTGCATGCCCACGAACCAGGCGCAGAAGCCGACGAACATGAACAACCCGATCTTGACCTTGGTGACCGGGACGCCGACGGCGCGCGCGCTCTCCTTGTCACCGCCGACCGCGAAGATCCAGTTGCCGATCTTGGTCTTGAACAGCACCCAGGTCGCGACGGCGGTGAAGACCAGCCACCACACCACCGTGATGCGGATGCTGACCCCGAACAGGGTGAACGACGACGCGAACACGTTGCGCGCCGAATCCCATCCCTGCATATCGCTGACGCTCTGGGTGGCAACCTGGCCGGCCACCAGTTTGGTCACCGCGAGGTTGATACCGGCGAGCATGAAAAAAGTGCTCAGGGTGATCAAGAAGCTCGGGATCTTGGTCTTCATCACCAGAAAGCCGTTGAAGAAACCCACCGTCAACGCCAGCACCAGTGCCAGCAGCGCGCCCACCCACAGGTTCAGGTGCAGGTTGTAGGCCAGCATCGAGGCCGCCAGTGAACTGAACGTCACCGCAACGCCGGCCGAGAGGTCGAACTCGCCGCCGATCATCAACACCGCGACACCGCACGCCATGATGCCGATCGTGGAACTCGCGTAGAGCACGGTCGCCAGCGAGGAAGCCTCCCGGAACGGGCCCGCCACGACGAGGAAGAAGACGAAGATGCCGATCGCGCCGATGCCGGCACCCATCTCGGGACGGATCAGGATGCGCTGCAGCCGGTTTCGCTCTTTGACACGTTCGTCGCGGACCACCGTGTGGGCGGCGACGTCGAGATCTGCTTGTGTAGTCATGGGTTGCCTTCCGCCCCGCTACCGGGTTCCGCCCTTGGCGTACTCGGCCACTGCTTCGATGTTCGACTGGTCGATGAACGCCGGACCCGTCAGCGTGGGCTGGCCACCGCCGATGACGTTGCCGTTGCTCAGATAGAGCCACAACGAGTCCACGGCGAGGTAGCCCTGCAGATAGGGCTGCTGGTCGACGGCCCATTGCACGTCACCATTCTGAATGGCGTCCACCAGTGCGGCGTTGGTGTCGAACGTGCCGATCTTGGCGCTGCTACCGGCGTTTCCGACCGACTGCACCGCGGTCAACGCGAACGGTGCACCCAGGGTCACCACGTAGTCGATCGCGGGATCCTGCTGCAGTTTGGCGGTGATGGTCGACTCGACCGAAGGCATGTCCTTGCCGTTGACGTTGAGGACCTCGGTGGCCGGGAAGGTGTCGCGCACTCCAGCGCATCGGGCCTCCAGGTCGACGTGACCCTGCTCCTGGATCACGCAGATCGCCTTGGTGGCCCCCTCGCTGCGCAGCCGGTCGCCGACACCCTGACCGGCGATGCGGCCGTCCTGCCCGAAGTACTCCTTGACACCCATGCCCTGCCACGCATCCATGCCGGCGTTGAACGCCACCACCGGGATGCCCTTGGCCTCGGCCGCGCGCACCGCGGCCTGCATGGCATCGGGCTTGGCCAGAGTGACGGCGATACCGTCGACATTGCTGTCGATGGCCGACTGCACCAGGTTGGCCTGGTTGGGGGCCTCGGGGTCGTTGGAGTAGCGCAGCTCGATGTTGTCCTTCTTGGCAGCCGTCTCGGCGCCCTTGCGGACGAGATCCCAGAACGAATCGCCGGGAACCTCGTGCGTGATCATCGCGATCGTCATCCGGGGGGTGTCGACGGTGCCCCCGCCGCCGCCGCCCTCACCGGATTGCTGCGGCGCACCGCCGGTGGACGAGCACGACACGATTCCCAACGCCAGGACGCTCGCCCCGGCCGCCGCCGCGAGCCGCGTGAACATCCTTGACTTCCCGATCTTCGGGCGAGGGCTCATCACAGTTTCTCCTTGTCTTCGAGACTGTCGCGACGCCCACGTCGACCCGTTGCGGGTTGTGCCGGGCGATACGCCTCATAGGTGATGTAATACGCCTCACACCAGAAAGTCAATACTTTGTCCTGACATTAGGACTGCAAGTCATACGTCCGGAGAGTTCTCGCAGTTCAGGGCAGTTGACGGACGCGTCGAGACCGCGCGATACCCGCCCGGTTCCGACGCCACAACCCATGCCCAATGAGCTTGGCCGAAGCGGCTTTTCGCCTGTATGGGCGGGCGCCACCGCGCATCTTCCGATCGAGACAGGATCGGTCCACCCGTTGACGCGGATCACGACGACGACCTACGGTCGACAACACTCATGCCCGTCGCGTCAGACGAGGCCTCACCCGGCGCGCCAGATTCGGAGCTTCTCATGCCCACCCCCGAGATCGCCGCAAGCGCCGGACCCGCCGGCGCGAACGTTTCGTTGTCGGTGTGCGCGGAGATGGTCTTCACCGACCTGCCCATCACCGAGCGGGTGCGGCGCATCGGGGACCTCGGTTTCGCCGCGGAGATCTGGAGCTGGCACGACAAAGACCTGCCGGCGCTGGCAGCCACCGGCGTGCCGATCACCTCGATGACGGGCTATCTGCACGGCGACCTGATCGATCCGGCGACCTGTGACGAGGTGGTGCGGACGGCCGAGCAGAGCATCAAAGCTGCTGAAACACTGGGGGTTACCCGGTTGAATCTGCACACCGCCGAACTCGTCGGCGGCCGGGCCGCGCGGCCCAGGCAGCGCAGCACCGGGCAGATGTGGCTGACCGCGGCCCGCACCTTGGAGCGAATCGGCGAGCTCGGAGCGGCGGCGGGCGTGACGTTCTGCCTGGAGAACCTCAACACCATCGTCGATCACCCGGGCGTTCCGCTGGCCCGGGCGAAGGACACGCTTGCCCTCGTCGAGGCCGTCGGCCATCCGAACGTCAAGATGATGCTCGACCTGTACCACGCCCAGATCGGGGAAGGAAATCTGATCGAGCTGGTCCGCCGCTGCGGCGATGCCATCGGCGAGATCCAGGTCGCCGATGTACCCGGTCGATGCGAACCCGGCACCGGCGAGATCAACTATCCCGCGATCGCCGCCGTGGTGCGCGACGGGGGCTACACCGCGACGATCGGCCTGGAAGCCTGGGCTTCCACCGCGGGCGCCGCGGGCAGTGAGGCTGCGCTGGCGGCCTTCCGTGCCGCCTTCTCATGACCTGAGCACCCCGGATCACGCCGAGACTGCTTGTGGCGCATGCGTTTACGTAACCCAGCGGATGCGTTAGGCGGCCTCGACGATCGGTGGGTCAGCGGTCGACGAGCGTGGTGTCGAAGTAGTAGCGCGACGCGCGGTAGCAGTGATTGCCGAACTCCACCGCGGCACCCGAATCATCGAATGCGGTGCGGGTCATCGTCAGCAGCGGCGCGTTCGGCTTCTCGTCCAGCAGCTGCGCCTCGGCACGGGTCGCACTGCGCGCGCCGATGCGCTGCCGGGCCAACCGGATGTGCACACCGCGGGCACGCAACGACTGATAGAGACCGTTGCCCTCCAACTCCGCGGCATCCGGGGCGAGGTCGGCCGGCAGGTGGTTGATCATCAACGCCAGCGGTTCGCCATTGGCGCAACGCAACCGGTGGATCGAGGCGACATCGCGCCCCTCGGCCAGGTTCAACTCGCGGGCAACCTCTTCGTCGGGCGGGCCGACGTGAAACTTGAGCAACCGCGTGGTGGGCTCCTGCCCGGCGCGCGCCAGGTCGTCGAACAAGCTGGTCAGCTCGACTCGACGGTGGACCGGGTTCTGCACCACCTGCGTGCCGACCCCCCGCTTGCGCACCAGCAGCCCCTTGTCGACCAGCTCCTGGATGGCGCGGCGGGTGGTCGGACGCGACAGCGTCAGGCGCTTGGCGAGCGCGAGCTCATTCTCGAAGCGGTCGCCAGGCGCGAGTTCGCCGTCCCTGATCGCGGCCTCGATCGCCTGGGCCAACTGGTAGTACAGCGGAACCGGGCTTGACCTGTCGAGCTCCACTGTCAGTGGCACGTCAGCTCCGATCTCGAGTTGGGCCTGTCAACCGTAGCTGCATCGTAACACCGCTTGAGATAAAGATAGAATGTCAGGACAAACTCTTGACACGACGAGGTGACGAGGGGCACAGTCGTCATCAGCCACCCACATCAAACCGTCGGAGTGACTTTGATGACCAATCAGCCATATGACGTCCTTGCCATCGGGCGTAGCGGGGTCGACGTCTACCCGTTGCAGGTCGGTGTCGGCCTGGAGGACGTCGAGACGTTCGGGAAGTTCCTGGGCGGCAGCGCCGCGAACGTCGCGGTCGCCGCGGCCCGCCTCGGCAATCGGTCGGCTCTGATCTCCGGAGTGGGTGACGATCCGTTCGGCCGCTACGTGCGGGCCGAGCTGTCCCGCCTCGAGGTCGACAACCGGTTCGTGACGGTCCACGCCGAGTTCCCGACACCGGTGACGTTCTGTGAGATCTTCCCGCCCGACGACTTCCCGCTGTACTTCTATCGCAGACCCAGCGCCCCGGATCTGCAGATCAGGCCCGACGAGATCGATACCGACGCCGTGCGCTCGGCCCGGCTGTTCTGGTCGACCGTCACCGGACTTTCCGAAGAGCCAAGCCGCAGCGCCCATTTCGCGGCATGGGAGATACGTGCCACGGCGAGCGAAGCGACGGGGAATGGCATCACGGCGAGCGAAGCAACGGGGAATGGCATCACGGCGAGTGAAGCGACGGATGGTCGAGTGGGCAGGACACCGCTGACGGTCCTCGATCTGGATTACCGCCCGATGTTCTGGGCCAGTCCGGGCGCCGCCACCGAGCAGGTCCAGAAGGCGCTCGCGCACGTGACCGTCGCGGTCGGCAACCGTGAGGAGTGCCAGATCGCCGTCGGCGAGTCGAATCCGCACAAGGCCGCCGACGCGCTGCTCGACCTCGGCGTCGAGTTGGCGATCGTCAAACAAGGACCCCGGGGGGTGCTGGGCAAGACCCGCCACTCCTCGGTCACCGTGGCGCCCAACGAGGTTGACGTGGTCAACGGTCTCGGTGCCGGTGACGCGTTCGGTGGCAGCCTGTGTCATGGGCTGCTACACGGCTGGCCGTTGGAGAAGACGCTGCGCTACGCCAACGCCGCAGGGGCGATCGTGGCCGGGCGGCTGGAATGTTCGACCGCGATGCCCACCGCCGCGGAGGTCGCCGAACTCGCCGAGCGAACCGCGATCGAGGCTGTCAATGTCTGAGTCTGCAGCCTCTGACCCTGCCCCGTCTGACAGCGGACGGCGCGGTGCGGCGGTGTGCGGTGATTACCCGGCAGTCACCGAGCTCCGTGCGACCGACCCGGATGCCGTCGCACGCGCCTGGGCACGCCGGACGACGCGTCCCACCGTGCGCGGAGACGGGCGTCTGATGATCGTCGCCGCCGACCACCCGGCCCGGGGTGCGCTCGCGGTCGGGTCGCGGCCCACCGCGATGAACAGCCGCACCGACCTGCTCGACCGGCTGCGTGCGGCGCTCGCCGACCCGGGCGTGGACGGCGTGTTGGCCACCGCGGACATCCTCGACGATCTGGTGCTACTGGGTGCGTTGGAGGACAAGGTCGTGTTCTCGTCGTTCAACCGGGGCGGTCTGGCCGGCTCGTCGTTCGAACTCGACGACCGGATGACCGGAGCGACCGCGGCGTCGACAGCCGCCGCGCGGATGAACGGCGGAAAGATGTTGTGCCGCATCGATCTCGACGACTCGGGCACGGTGGCCACACTGGCGGCATGCGCACAGGCCGTCGACGAGCTCGCCGCCCGCGGGCTGATCGCGATGCTGGAGCCCTTCATGTCGTCGCGGATCGAGGGCAGGGTGCGCAACGACCTCTCCCCCGACGCGGTGATCAAGTCGGTGCACATCAGCCAGGGCCTGGGCTCGACCTCGGCGTACACGTGGATGAAGCTCCCGGTGGTCGGCGAGATGGACCGGGTGATGGAGGCGACCACCATGCCGACCCTGCTGCTCGGCGGGGACCCCACCGATCCCGATGAGGCGTTCGCCAGTTGGGAGAAGGCGCTCTCGCTGCCCTCGGTGCGCGGCCTGATCGTGGGCCGCACCTTGCTCTACCCACCCGACGACGATGTCAGCTCGGCAGTCGCGACCGCGGTGGCGATGGTCCGATGAGGTCCAACCTTTACATTCCCGCGGGCAGTGCTACCGCACCGTATTCCGTCGCGATCACACCGGCGGACGCCGGCTGGGCCGAATGCTCGCTGCACGTGCTCGATCTGGACGCCGAGGGTGAGTCGGTGTCGTTGAACACCGGCGACACCGAAGTGATGATCCTACCGCTGGCCGGCGGCGGCTCGGTCGACTGCGACGGGCAGGTGTACGAGTTGTCGCCTCGCGCATCGGTGTTCGACGGCCCGGCAGACATGGTGTATCTCGGTGTCGCGCAGGCCTACACCGTGACCGGGCGGGGGCGTATCGCGATCTGCGGTGCCAGGGCGACCAAGTCCTATCCCAACCGCCGCGTCGCCGCGGCCGATGTCGCCGTCGAACTGCGCGGTGCGGGCAACTGCAGCAGGCAGGTGCACAACTTCGGTACCGCCACCGCGTTCGAGGCGGACTCGCTGATCGCATGTGAGGTGATCACGCCGGGCGGCAACTGGTCGAGCTACCCCGCCCATAAACATGACGAGAACACCGAGGTCGAGACCCAACTCGAGGAGATCTACTACTTCGAGGTCGACGACAGTCCGGCGGGCACAGCAGGATTCGGATATCACCGGGTCTATGGCACCCCGGAGCGTCCGATCGAGGTGCTTGAGGAGGTCCGCACCGGCGATGTGGTACTGGTCCCGCATGGGTACCACGGCCCGTCGATCGCAGCACCCGGCCACCACATGTACTACCTCAACGTGATGGCCGGCTCCGGGCCCAACCGCGCCTGGCTCATCTGTGACGACCCGAACCACACCTGGTTACGCGCCAGCTGGGAACACCAGCAGATCGACCCCCGCCTGCCGTTCACTTCGCCCTCCGCGACGCAAACGCCGGCCGCGCCGGCTGGATAGGAGACGAGACCCGTGGTTTCCACCGCGCCGAAGTCCACCGACAAGATCGTCGACAGTGAAGCCACCGTGCGGCTCACCGTCGCCCAGGCAACCGTGCGCTTCCTGGCCAACCAGTACGTCGAGCGGGACGGGTTGCGGCACAAGTTCTTCGCCGGCTGCCTCGGCATCTTCGGCCACGGGAATGTGGCCGGCATCGGGCAGGCGCTGCTGCAGGACGAGGTGCAAGCCCACGAGGACGGTGTAGAGCCCGGCCTGAGGTACGTGCTGGGACGCAACGAGCAGGCCATGGTGCACACCGCGGTGGCCTATGCCCGCCAACAGGATCGCACCCAGACGTGGGTGGTCACCGCGAGCGTGGGCCCCGGCTCGACCAATATGCTCACCGGCGCGGCGCTGGCCACCATCAACCGTCTTCCGGTGCTGCTGCTGCCAGCAGACACTTTCGCCACCCGGGTGAGCTCACCGGTGTTGCAGGAGTTGGAACTGCCGTCCAGCGGTGATGTGACGGTCAACGACGCGTTCAAGCCGTTGTCGCGCTACTTCGATCGGGTATGGCGCCCGGAACAGCTGCCGGCGGCTCTGCTCGGGGCGATGCGCGTGCTCACCGACCCGGTGGAGACGGGGGCCGCGACGGTGGCCCTGCCGCAGGACGTCCAGGCCGAGTCGTTCGAGTGGCCGGTGTCGCTGTTCGCCGAGCGGACCTGGCATATCGCCCGCCCGCTTCCGGAGCGTTCGGTGATCGCCAAGGCTGCCGAGGTGATCCGCACGGCCACCAAGCCGTTGATAGTCGCCGGTGGAGGTGTCATCTATTCGGGCGCCAACGACGCCCTCGCCCGTTTCGTTGCGAAGACCGGAATCCCGGTGTCCGAGAGTCAGGCCGGTAAGGGATCTCTGCTGCACGACGATCCCCGCTCGGTCGGCGCGGTCGGCTCGACGGGCACCACTGCGGCGAACGCACTGGCCGCCGAGGCCGATGTGGTCATCGGAATCGGGACCCGGTACAGCGATTTCACCTCGGCCTCACGCACCGCGTTCAACAATCCCGAAGTCCGGTTCGTCAACATCAACGTGGCCTCGCTGGATTCGGTGAAGCAGGGCGCGATCAGCGTGGTGGCCGACGCCCGGGAGGCCCTCGACGCTCTCACGGACCTGCTCGACGGGTACACCGTCGGCGAGGATTACGCGGCGCGGATCGGTGAGCTCATGACCGAGTGGAACGACACGGTGTCGGCGGCCTACCGCACCGAGGAGGGCGTCGCGCTCAACCAGAATCAGGTGATCGGCCTGGTCAACACGTTGTCGGACCCCCGCGACGTCGTGGTGTGCGCTGCCGGGTCCATGCCGGGCGATCTGCACAAGCTGTGGCGCATGCGGGACCGTAAGGGCTACCACGTCGAGTACGGGTTCTCCTGTATGGGGTACGAGATCGCCGGCGGAATCGGCGTGCGGATGGCTGCACCGGACCGGGACGTGTTCGTCATGGTCGGCGACGGCTCGTATCTGATGATGGCGACCGAACTGGTCACCGCCGTTCAGGAAGGCGTCAAGATCATCCCGGTGCTGGTGCAGAACCACGGCTTCGCGTCCATCGGTGGCCTGTCGGAATCGTTGGGCTCCCAACGCTTCGGCACCGCGTACCGGTACCGGGGGCAGGACGGCCGGCTCGATGGGGACAAGCTGCCGGTCGACCTGGCCGCCAATGCGGCCAGCCTGGGCGCCGACGTCATCCGCGTCACCACCGCAGCCGAGTTCACCGACGCCGTCAAGGTCGCCAAGGCCGCCGACCGCACCACGGTCATCCACGTCGAGACCGATCCGATGGTCTTCGCCCCCGACAGTCACTCCTGGTGGGACGTCCCGGTCAGCGAGGTGTCGACGCTGGAGTCGACCCGGCGGGCCCATCAGCGGTACGCGGACTGGAAAAAGGTCCAGCGACCGTTGATCAACCCGTCCGACCGTTAGTCACGAGGGCAGATGATGAGCACCATCACGGTGGGGTCGGCACCCGATTCGTGGGGCGTGTGGTTCCCCGACGACCCCAGGCAGACGCCTTACACCCGGTTCCTCGACGAGGTCGCCGCCGCGGGCTACGAGTGGATCGAGTTGGGCCCCTACGGTTATCTGCCGACTCACCCGGAACAGCTGCTCGAGGAGCTCGGTGCACGTGGGTTGCGGCTCTCGGCGGGCACGGTGTTCGAGCGGCTGCACCAGTCCGGCGCGCGTGCGGATGACGCGTGGAACGCGGTCTGGGCCCAGATCGAGGATGTCGCGCGGCTCACCGCCGCGGTCGGCGGCAAGCATGTCGTGGTGATCCCCGAGATGTGGCGCGACGCGTCCACCGGCGCTGTACTCGAAGACCGCACCCTGACACCCGCGCAATGGCGCCACAAGACCGAAGGGATGAACGAGCTCGGCCGGGCCATGTTCGAAACCTACGGTGTGCGTGCGCAATACCATCCGCACGCCGACTCCCACGTCGACACCGAGGACAACGTGTACCGTTTCCTCGACGGCACCGACGCCGAGTTCGTGAACCTGTGCCTGGACACCGGACACATCTCCTACTGCGGTGGTGACAACCTCGCGATCATCCGCCGCGCCCCCGAACGGATCGGCTATCTGCACCTCAAGCAGGTCGACCCGGAGGTGCGCGCCAAGGTCGACGCCGAGGATCTGCCGTTCGGCGAGGCCGTCAAGCTGGGCGCGATGACCGAACCCCCGCTGGGGATTCCGGAGCTGGCACCGCTGCTGGCCGAGATCGACAGACTCGGCGTCGACGTGTTCGCGATCGTGGAGCAGGACATGTATCCCTGTGAGTTCGACGCACCCCTGCCCATCGCCACCCGCACCCGGAACTACCTGGGGTCGTGTGGCATCCCGTCGGTGAGGTTCTGAGTCATGACTGATCTGCGAGTCGCCGTTCTCGGGGTGGGCGTCATGGGCGCCGACCACGTCGCCCGCATCACCTCCCGCATCTCCGGGGCCCGGGTGTCGGTGGTCAACGACTATGTCGCCGAGAAGGCCGAACAGATCGCCGCCGGTATCGACGGATGCCGGGCGGTGGCCGACCCTCTGGACGCGATCGCCGCCGCCGATGTCGACGCCGTGGTGCTGGCGACCCCGGGCAGCACCCACGAGAAGCAGCTGCTGGCCTGTGTGGAGCACGGTAAGCCGGTGATGTGCGAGAAGCCGCTCACCACCGACGTAGCCACATCATTGGAGATCGTGCGCCGCGAAGCAGAACTCGGCCGGGCGCTGATCCAGGTCGGGTTCATGCGCCGCTTCGATGACGAGTATCTGCGGCTCAAGGCGCTGCTCGACGGAGGCGCGCTGGGTCAGCCGCTGCTGATGCACTGTGTGCACCGCAACCCGAATGTCCCCTCGTACTTCGACAGCTCGCTGATCGTGAAGGACTCGCTGGTCCATGAGATCGACGTGACGCGTTACCTGTTCGGCGAGGAGATCGCCAGCGTGCAGATCCTCACACCGTCGTCGAATCCCGGTGCGCCCGAGGGCGTGATCGATCCGCAGATCGCGATTCTGCGGACGGTGTCCGGGCGTCACGTCGACGTCGAACTGTTCGTCACCACCGGGGTCGCCTACGAGGTGCGCACCGAGGTGGTCGGTGAATATGGCAGTGCGATCATCGGTCTGGATGTCGGGATGATCCGCAAGAGCGCGGTGCGATCACAGGGCGGGGCGACGGGTCCGGCCACCTGGGGCGGGCAGATCGCGCCCGGCTTCCGGGAGCGGTTCAGCGGGGCGTACGACACCGAGATCCAACGCTGGGTCGACGCCGTGCGTTCGGGTGCCGCGACGGGTGACTACACCGACGGGCCCACCGCCTGGGACGGCTACGCCGCCGCCGCGGCCTGCGCCGCCGGTGTCGAGTCACTGGAGACCGGTCTGCCCGTCGCCGTCCACCTCGCCGACCGCCCCTGACATTTTTCTCTTGCGCGAGCGAGCGTGTCAGAGGCCGACACGCCGCCCGCGGGCAGAACTTCACGCACGCTCGACACGCAGAATCGACGTCGGCGGGGGCTGTTGGCCGGCTAGGTCCGCAACCTGCGCAACGATCCCAGCACCAGGCGATCGGCGGCCAGTTCGTAGGACTGGTCCACCGACAGCGATTCCACCGAGCGCAACATCGCCTTGATCTCGGTGTGGACGCGGGGCTCCGCGGCCAGCAGTGCGGCCACCTTGTCCGCGATCGTCCGGTCGAGCGCATCGACCCCGTCGACCACCTCGTTCACCAGCCCGACGCGTACCGCCTCATCCCCGGAAACCGTTGCGCCACTGGCAGTCAGCCAGAAGGCGGCCCGGCGTCCCACCATATGCGGAAGCCACGCCAACACCAGCGCCGGCGCCAGATTGATCCGCACCTCGGGAAAGCTGAGTGCAGCCGTGCGGGTCGCAACCGCGACATCGCACAGCGCCGCCAGGCCGACGCCGAACCCTGCGGCGTTCCCATGCACCCGGGCCACGGTCACCACCGATGTCTGCGCAAGCGCGTCGTTGACCGCCACCAACCGACGCACCTCGCCGGGAAGATCGTCGGGAGTGGCTGCGGTGCGTTCCCGGCCCATACAGAAGGCCTCACCCTCGGCAGTCAGCACCACCACGTGAACGCCCGCCGGGGGTGACTTCAACACCGCGGCCAGCGCGTCGCACATGGCCATTGTCATCAGGTTTCCGTCCGGACTGTCCAGCCGTGCGGTCAGCACCGCACCGTCGCGCTCGAAGCTCAGCCCCGCCGTGCCGGCAATCGCGCCGTCTTGCAACAGATCCGTCGTCATATCAGTTCAACCTCTCCAGCGCGATGCCGCCGTACCAGTCCACATCGTCGGGTGCGGTGCGCACGGTGACCGCGCGCACGTGGGAGAAATCGTCGAATGATTCCCAACCGCCCTCCCGCCCGTGCCCGCTCTCACGCACTCCGCCCCAGGGGGAGCAGGGGTCGAGCCGGTGGTGGTCGTTGACCCAGACGATGCCGTGTTCCAGCTGCGCGGCCACCCGGTGTGCGCGGGCGACATCGCGCGTCCAGATCGAGGAACCCAAACCGTACGGTGAGTCGTTGGCGATGCTGATCGCGTCGGCTTCGTCGCGGAACGGGATCACCACCAGCACAGGTCCGAAGATCTCCTCGCGGGCCACGCGCATCTGGTTGGTGACGTTCGACAGCACCGTCGGCGCGACGAAGTAACCGTCGAGTCCGGGCACGTCGATCGCCACTCCCCCGGTCGCGAGGGTCGCGCCCTCAGACACCCCGATCTCGACGTAGTCCAGGATCCGGCGGCGGGCCCGCTCGGAGATGACGGGTCCGAGCTGAGTGGACGCCTGGCTGGGATCCCCGATGCGGATGCGTTCGGCCTGGGCGACCAATGCTGCCACGAAGTCGTCATAGACGCTCTCCTGCACCAAGATCCGGGTACCGGCGATACAGGTCTGACCGGCGCCGACGAACCCGCCGAAAGCCGCGCCACGCCCCGAGACCTCCACCGGGACGTCGTCGAACACCAGCACCGGTGTCTTACCTCCGAGTTCGACGGTCGACTTGGCGAACCGGGATGCGGTCGCCACCGAGATGATCCGGCCGACTTCGGTCCCGCCGGTGAACACCACCTTGTCGACCAGCGGGTGCTCCGCCAGTCCCGCACCGGCTACCGGCCCGAGGCCGGGGATGACGTTGAAGACGCCCGGGGGTACGCCCGCTTCCAGCGCGAGCTCCCCGATCAGCAGCGCCGTGAGCGGTGTCTGCTCAGAAGGCTTGAGTACGACGCTGTTTCCGGTCGCCAAAGCGGGAGCGACGCTCTTCGAGGCGATCATCAAAGGATGATTGAACGACGACAGCGTGGCGACCACCCCGAGCGGGAAACGGGAGGTGTACGCGTGATAGTGACCCGACATCGGCACCACGGAGTCCCGTGCGGCGAGCAACAACGCGGCGTTGTACCGGTACCACTCCGGCAGCCTGGTGATCTGGGCCTTGGTCTCGGTGATGGGCCTGCCGTTGTTGTCGGTCTCCAGCCGGTACAGCTTGTGCATATCCCGCTCGAGCAGGTCACCGAACTTGTTGAGAATTCGGGCACGCTGATGAATCGGCATCTGCGACCAGACACCCGAGTCGAACGCGGCGCGGGCGCTCTCCACGGCGGCCCCGGTGTCCTCGGCGCTGGCACTGTGGCATCGCGCGAACACCCGGCCTGTTGCGGGGTTGACGAGCTCCAGGATCTCACCGCCGCCAGGCCGTACGGTGCCGTCGATGAGTAGGCCGTGCACGTGGTCGCCGTTGCGGGCGAGATTTGAGACAGCAGTGGTCACAACCGATTCAGACATGGTTCTACGTTCTACTTTCCGATCGAGGGCAGAAGATCAGGCGCTTACAGGGGCGGTGGAACGTTGCCGCGAACTGGCTTCGAGCTCCTCGAACCGTCGCAATATCGACGACTCCAGCACCGCCACCTCGGTATTCGACGCCTTGCGGGGACGAGGCAGGTCGACGGTGATGTCTTCGTGGATGGTTCCGCCGGGCGCCAGCATGAGGATGCGGTCGGACAGTTCGGCGGCCTCGCTGACGTCGTGAGTCACGAAGACCACCGTCTTTCGCGTCTGCGCCCACAACTCCTGCAGGTGCTCACGCAGTCCGCGCGCGGTGATCGCGTCCAGGTGACTGAACGGTTCGTCCATCAACAGGACGTCCGGTTCGATGGACAGTGCGCGCGCGATACCCACGCGCTGCTGCTGCCCACCCGAAAGCTGTCCGGGCCACTTCTTTTCGGCGTGGCCGAGGCCGACTCGCCGCAAGGCCTCGTGCACCCTCTCCTTGGCGGCGTCGTCGCGTACCTGCTGTACGTACATCAGGTTGTCGAAGATCGAGCGCCAGGGCAGGAGCCGTGGCTCCTGGAACACATAGGCCAGCTTCGCCTGCCGGCCTCCGGATCCGACGGTCACCGTCCCCGACGAGGCCGACTCGATCCCCGCGATGATGTTGAGCAGTGTGGTTTTTCCGCATCCCGACGGTCCCACCAGGGACACGAAGGATTGGTCCGCGATCTCGAAGCTGACGCGGTTGATGACGGTCTGCGGACCCGTGGGTGTACCGAACACCTTGAGCAGGTCGGTCACGGTGACGTTGGCCATGAAATCTCCTAAATGGGTGTGAGGGCTAGGCGGCGGCGGTGGGTTCGCCAGGTGCGGATGCGTTGTCCCGCCAGCGGAAGGCGCGGCGCGACAGCCGTTCCAGCAGGACCCGGTCGGTGAGCACCATGAACAGGATGAAGAAGGCGATCCATGCCACGAAGCCCGGCAGTTGGTTGGCGTCGTACCAGTAGCGGGCACGGTGGCCGACACCGTCGGCCGAGCCGAACCACTCGGAGAGCAGCAACCCGTTCCAGCCCGACATGACGCCGAATCGGATGCCGGCGACGACGTAGCCGGTGACCGCGGGCATGGTGGTGTGCCGCAGCCGGCGCATCGGTGACACGTCATAGGACCGGGACATGTCCAGCAGTTCCGGTGGTACCGATCTGGCTCCGGCTGCCACATTGACGACGACGAACGGCACGGCCGACAGAATCACCGTGACGATTGGCGCGGTGTCAGAGAATCCGAACCACATGGCGCACAACAATGCCCAGATCACCGCGGGTATCGCCAATCCGACCAGGTTGACGTCGCCGAACAAGTTGTCGCACAGCCGTGACGAGCCGATCGCGATCCCGATGGCGATACCGAGGACGATCGAGATCACCATGCCGATCGCAAACCGCTGCATACTGATCGAGAAGTTGTAAAAGAACTCTCCGCGCTCGATCTCGCTCATTGCCGCGTTCACGACCGGAATCGGGCCCGGGATCCGTGCACTGAACATGCCGAACAGTTGCCAGGCGCACAGGAAGAGCAGCGCGGCCGCCATACTGGCCCCGAATGGGCCGGTGAGCCAGGTTGTCCTTGGCGCGTTTCCTCGTTCCATGACCGGTGCTGTCATGTCAGCGACCACCTCTCCAGGCGAAGAACCGGCGTTCCAGACCGGCAAGGAACACCCGCTCGATGAGCAGGATGAAGATCACGAAGAATCCGGTCCACGCCAGCACACCGGCCACCGAAAACTCCTGATAGGACTGGCGGATCATGAAGCCGATACCGCTGCGACCGCCGAAGACCTCGGTCAGGGCCTCCACCTTCCACGCCATCGCGAACCCGTAGCGCAGGGCCGCGAACAGGAAGGGCATCACCGACGGCAGGAACACCGATCGGATGATCTCGCCGCGGCCGATTCCGTAGACCGCGCTCATGTCGACGAGTCGTCGGTCCACCTCCTCGACACCCTGGGCGACGTTGAGTGCGACGTAAGGCAACGCGACGAAGGCGACCACCACCACCGGGCCGATGGCGCCGATACCGAACAGGATCAGCGCGAAGACCGCGTACGCCAGCCCGGGCACGTTGCCCAGGACCAGTAATGGCTGTTGCCAGAAGTACTTCTGGTAGCGGACCCGGCCCATCAACAGACCCAGCGGCACACCGAACACGGTGCCGATGGCGAAGCCGAGTCCGATCTTGACAATGCTGGAACCGAATTGGACGAACGCGGTGCCATCAGAGGCCAGGTGCCACATCTCGGCGGCCACCGTCCACGGCGCAGGCAGCACGTACTCGGTGAACAGCACCAGCGAGCAGAATGACCACGCGGCGAGCAGGGTGGCGTAGCCGAGGAACTGCAACCCGATTCGGCGTGCCGCCGCGGCACCCGGCCGGGCGGGCGCTGGTCCGTGGTCGGCGGCGGGGCTGGCGGCATCCGCCGGCTTGTTGGTGATGACGGTCACGAAGCGCCGCCGCTCTCGGAAGGCCGGAACTTCGGCAGTGCCTGGTCCTGCTCCATGAACCCGGTTTCCTTCAGCAGCGGGAACACCATCGATTCGTTGTCGGCCCAGGTCTGATCGAACCGGATGTCGCGGACGAACCAATCGTGGTCACTGACGTAGTCCTGCACGAACGCGATGTCCTCGGGGGCTTCCACCGCGAAATGCTGCGGATAGGTCTCGATGATCTGGGCGTTGTTGGCTTCCCATTCCTGCAGGCCGCGCTGCCACACGTCGAGGAAGAACTCGACCTGCTCCGGGTTCTCCTCAGCCCATTCCGAACCCGCCAGGAACACGTTGATCATCGGGCCCTCATGGCCCGCGACGACCAGCTCGGAGTACATGTCCGAGGACGCCTTGCCGTCGTAGAGGACCTTCAGCTCGCCACTGCGCAGACCGGGGGTGGCAAACTCGGGCAGGCAGACACATGCCGCCACCTCACCACGCTCGACAAGGCCCGCCTGTTGTTGCGGGTCGGACACGATGATGTTGTAATCACCTCCGCCGGAACGGAAGTCGACGTCATGGAGCTTCTTGGCGTAGGAACCCCAGACCAGTGTCGCCGACACCGAGGTGAACGCGGAGATGTCCTGTCCCTTGAGGTCGGCGAGGGTGTTGGCGGGATTGTCGGCGCGGGCGATGATGACGCTGCGGTCCATGTTGTACTTGCCGATCACGACGGTGTCCCGCCCGGTCTCCTGCTCGATGACCGGCACCTCGTAGGACGCTGACGACACGATGTCGGCGTGTCCGCCGGCGAAGACCCCGAACTCGTCCCAGGTCGACGACGCATCGATCTTGTAGCCCGACTCGGCCTCCATCTCGGCGAGGATGCCCTGGTCGGTGATGTAGTCCCAGACCGGGTCGGGGGCAAAGGTGAAGCGAATGGTTCCGCCCTCGCCACCACTGGCCTCCGAGTTGGGCCGGGACACACATCCCGACATCGCGATCGCGGTGGATGCGGCGATCAGCGCGACCGCCAGCCGATGTCCCAGACCGTTCACGATTTCGTTCCCTTCAGTTGAGCGCCCTTCGGCGTCGTTGCCGCAGGTGCGGGTTCTCGGTGACCGCGCTCGTGGAAACTGATGACGTCGTCGCCACCGGTCGCGGTCGGGTTTTCCAATAGGTAGGACAGGATGAAGTCGTGCGATGTCGCCAGATGCTCGCGAGTGAGGGTCGCGGCCAATGCCGCGTCACCGCTTTCGACCGCGCGCAGGATCGCGGCATGCTCGGCGTGCAGATGCTCGGTGTGACCGATCACCTCGAGATGCATGTACAGATACCGGTCGGTCAGCCGGCGCAGCTGCTCGACCATCTCGATCATGCGTGGACGGTTGGCGCGCTTGTAGACCGACGCGTGGAACTCGGCGTTGGCCGCCAACCAGATCGGCGCCTCGTCACTGGATTCCATGAGCGCCATCTGTTTACGCATGGTCAGGATGTCGGCGCGGCCCACGTTGGGTACCGCGATCCGGGTGGCCAAGGGTTCGACCGCCTCGCGTAGCTCGTAGAGCTCCTGGAGTTCGGGGACCGACATGCCGGTGACGATTGCCGATGCCTTCGAGGTGGGGTGCAGCAGACCTTCACCGGCCAGCAGCTGAATCGCGTCGCGGACCGGGATCCGGCTGACGCCGAAGCGCTCGGCGATGCTCAGCTGTGACAGGTGCGAGCCCGGGGCGATCTGCCCGTGCAGGATCTCATCTCGCAGCTGAGCGGCGATGCGGCTCGCCGCACTTTGGTATGCCATTCGACCTCCACGTGTACGAAGTGACTCGAATGTATACATCGGATCCTGTGGCGTCAATCACGTGTTTCCGCCAAAGTGTCGGATGGCACACCATCTGCGGCGTTCCGTCCGCGATGAGCGATGCACGACCCTCTCCCTCGGGTCGACGAGTCGACGATCGCCGACCACCTCGTTCACGGCCCGACGAGTTGTCGTACCCCTCTGTGATGATGGGGTCATGTCTTCCAGCGCAGCGGCTTTGGCGCCTGAGCGGCCGCCCAAGGAGCGTTTGGACCTGTTGTTCGACGAGATCGCGGAGCTGACCGGACAGCGCAACGCCATCGACGGGCGCATCGTCGACATCATCGCCGAGATCGACCGGGACGGACTGTGGGGCATGACCGGTGTCCGCTCCGTGTCGGCATTGGTGGCGTGGAAGACCGGCTGCGCGCCGCGTAATGCCGACACCGTCGTGGCCATCGCGCGTCGCGCCGACCAGTTCCCCCGATGCGTCGAAGGTCTACGCGGAGGCCGGCTTTCCCTGGATCAGGTCGGTGTCCTCGCCGAGAACGCCGCCGACGGCTCCGACGATCACTACGCACCGCTGGCCGAGATCTGCACCGTCACCCAGTTGCGTCACGCGGTCAGACTCGAACCCCAACCCGAACCCGACCCCCGCCCGGCGCCGCAGCCCGCGATCACCAAGACCGCCGGCGGGCCCAACAGTGAGTACACGACCTACCGGATCACCCTGCCCCGGGTGGACGCCGCAAAGTTCGACGCTGCCCTGCAGTCCCACCGCGACGCACTGATGGCCCGCTGGGATCACGACCATGACAACCTCGGCGGTGACGCCAATGCCGGTGGCGGTGGCCCCGACCCCGACCTGATCACTGTCCACAACAGCGTCGATCAACGGGTCCCTGGTCCACTCAGCCCATTGCCGACCACCCTCGATGCGTTCATGAGCCTGGTGGAGGCAGGCTGGGACAGCGAAGCCACCCGGCGCCCGCACGGTCAGCACACCGCCGTCGTCGTGCACGTGGACGTGGACAAGCACGTGGGTGAACTGCATCTGGGACCGTTGCTGACCGACGCCGAGCGCCAGTATCTGACCTGTGACGCGACCTGCGAAGTCTGGTTCGAGCACCACGGCCGGGTGATCGGGTGCGGGCGGGCCACCCGCACGGTCAACCGGCGGTTGCGCCGAGCGTTGGAACACCGCGACCGCTGCTGCGTGGTGCCCGGCTGTGCGGCCACCCGCGGCCTGCACGCCCACCACATCCGCCACTGGGAACACGGCGGCCCCACCGAACTCGACAACCTCGTGCTGGTCTGCCCCTATCACCACCGACTACACCACCGCGGCGGCATCACGATCGCCGGCACCGCCGACCGCCTCGTCGTCACCGACGACTACGGCCAGCCGATGACCGGCCGGTCCCTGGCCCGACCGCCCACCGCGCCCCCGCCCGCCGTCCCGCCCTACGGCGGTCCGCTCGGCGAACGCGCCGACTGGTGGTGGTACGACCCCTTTGAACCCCAACCACCACCAGCGGTCGACTGATTCACTTCACAGGATGTAGAGCATCTCCTGGTAGGTGGGCAGCGGCCACAGGTCGTCGGCGACCACGCCCTCCAGCGCATCGGCGGCCGCACGAACGGCCTCCATCGCCGGCAGCAGCACCTTCTGGGCGTGCGTCGCCTCGTCGAGCACGGACTCCCCCGAATGGTCCGAAAGTCCCGTCTTGAGTGCACCCACCGCCGCGGTGAGCTCGGCGATCGGAGCCGAAACCGCCTCCAGCAGAGTGGTGTCCGCCGCCACGCCGGCTGCCTTCAAGGTGGCGACGTTCTGCGCCAGCTCGGTCTGATAGCGCACCGCTGCGGGCAGAATCACCGTGGTACCGAGCTCCAGAGCCAGTTTGGCCTCCACCGCAATGGTCAGCGCGTACTGCTCAAGACGAACTTCGTAGCGGCTGTGCAACTCTCGTTCGTTGAAGACGCCGTAACGCTCGAACACCTCGACCGCCTCCGGTTTGATGAGCTCCGGAATCGCGTCCAGGGTGGTCTTGAGGTTCGGCAGACCCCGTTCGGCCGCCTCGATCTGCCAGTTCTCCGAGTAGCCGTCGCCGTTGAAGACGACCGCACCGTGCTCGGTGATGATCTCGGTCAGCAATTGTTGCACGGCCGAGTCGAATTCGGTGCCGTCGGCGACCGCCTTCTCCAGCGCGGTGGCCATGTAGTCGAACGAGTCGGCCATGATCGTGTTGAGCACGATCATCGGCACCGCGACGGTCTGACCTGAACCGGGCGCACGGAACTCGAAACGATTGCCGGTGAACGCGAAAGGACTGGTGCGGTTGCGGTCGCCGGGATCGGTCGGCAGCGCCGGCAGGGTGTCGACGCCGATGTGCATGACCCCCTTCCCCTTCGACGACGTCGCGGCACCCTTGGCGATCTGGTCGAACACATCGGCCAGCTGCTCGCCGAGGAAAATCGAAATGATGGCGGGCGGCGCCTCGTTGGCGCCCAGGCGGTGGTCGTTGGTCGCCGAGGCCACCGAAACACGAAGCAGCCCACCGAATTTGTGGACCGCGCGGATCACCGCTGCACAGAACACCAGGAACTGTGCGTTCTCGTGGGGGGTGTCACCGGGCACCAACAGTGACCCGAGCTCGGCGTTGCCGACCGAGAAGTTGACGTGCTTACCCGATCCGTTCACTCCGGCGAACGGCTTCTCGTGGAACAGGCACTCCATACCGTGCTTGCGGGCGATGGTCTTGAAGACCGTCATCAGCAGCTGCTGGTGGTCGGAGGCGATGTTGGCGCGCTCGAACATCGGCGCGACCTCGAACTGCGCCGGCGCGACCTCGTTGTGCCGGGTCTTGGCGGGGATGCCGAGCTTGAACAACTCCCGCTCGGTGTCCATCATGAAGCCCAGCACCCGCTCGGGAACCGCGCCGAAATAGTGGTCGTCGAACTCCTGGCCTTTGGGTGGTTTGGCCCCGAACAGGGTGCGCCCGGCATTGATCAGGTCCGGACGGGCAAGGAAGAAGTGCCGGTCGACGAGGAAGTACTCCTGTTCCGGTCCGCAGAACGAGACGACCTTGTCCAGGTTCTTGTGCCCGAACAGTGTCAGGATGCGCTCGGCGTGCACGCCCATGGCCTGCTGACTGCGCAGCAACGGCGTCTTGTAGTCCAGCGCCTCACCGGTCATCGACACGAACACCGTGGGGATGCACAGGGTGTTGCCGTTCGGATTCTCCAGGATGTAGGCCGGGCTGGTGACGTCCCAGCCGGTGTAGCCGCGCGCCTCGAAGGTGCTGCGCAGGCCGCCCGACGGGAAGCTGGAGGCGTCGGGCTCGCCCTGGATCAGGGTTTTGCCGGCGAACTCGGCGAGCGTCTGGCCGTCGGAGACCGGCTCGAGGAAGCTGTCGTGCTTCTCGGCGGTCAGCCCGGTCATCGGATAGAACACGTGCGCGTAGTGGGTGGCGCCCTTCGACAACGCCCAGTCTTTCATCGCCGATGCGACGGCGTCGGCCACCGCCGGGTCCAGGGTGGCGCCCTTCTCGATGGTCGCCACGACCGACTTGTACACCGACTTCGGTAGCCGCAACTGCATCTCGGCCTTGGTGAAGACGTTGGCTCCGAAGATCTCGCCGGGCGCCTCGGTGGGATCGAAGCTGATCGCCGGCGGTACATAGGCTTCGACGTTGTTGATCGCCTGCAGGCGCACCGCATTACCGCTCAATGGACTTCCTCATCGTTTCCTCGCCCGGATCTGCTTCGCGGACGGTTGACCGGCCAACACTAGGAACATTCGATGCCGATCTTGTTACGTGCGCGTCAACGCCGCGAGGCAACCGTTACCACTGGTCGCCGAACCGCCGAGCGCGACCTCGGGGCGGTGACTGTCATCTCAGGGCAGATGGCGCACAGCGTCACTCCACATGGCGTCGATACGACTGCCCAGGTCCAGATCGGCCGCCACCGCGACGAGTGCTGCCGCGACGATCGACGCCGGAGCCCGGTCGTGGACCACCAGCCCGATCGGTGGGCGAGGGCCGTGCTGGATCATCGGCCGCGCGGTGAAGCCCTGTGGCACGCCGAGCTGAGGCAGCCATGCGGTGGAGGCGATGGTCGCGCGCCCCGAATGGGCCAGGTGGGCATAGAGCGCGTCGACGGAATCGGCTTCCACGACCGGGCGGTAGTGGACACCTTCGGCCGCCATGTTGGCGTCGAGGATGCGACGGTTGCGCATTGTTGTCGTCAGTACACACAACGGCAGGGTCGCCGCGTCGGCCCACGCCACCGCCCGCTCGCCCATCAGGCGATGGTCGGCGGGCGCCAGCAAGACGTACTGTTCTCGATACAGCTCGACCGAACGGGTGCCGGGCGGCGCTTCGTCGTCGAGATAGGTCACCCCGGCATCGATCTCGAAATCGGCCAAGCGGCGGGCGATCTCCCGCGACGAGAGCGCCTCGATGCGCACCGAGGCGGCCGGGTTGCGGCTGAGAAATCCCTCGGTGATGAACGGGCTCGCGGGCACGGCCGTGGGGATGGCCCCGAGCCGAGCGGTGACCGTCAACCGCCCCTGCATACGTTCCAGGTCGGCGAGCATCTCATCGCGCTCGGCGGTGATCCGCTGCGCCCATGTCACGACGCGACGGCCCTCCTCAGTAAAGCCTTCGAAGCGGTGCCCGCGCTGCACGATGACGATGCCCAGGTCGCGTTCGAGCCGGCGGATCGCGACCGACAGGGTCGGCTGGCTCACATGGCAACGGGCCGCCGCGCGGCCAAAGTGCCGCTCGGCCGCGAGCGCCAGGAGGTAGTCCAGGTGTTGCAGCAACACGTCGTTGGACAAGGGGCTCCACCTCCGTCACTTTGATAGACAACGTCTATCACTGCATGTGGAATACCAAACGGTCGGCCCCGTTCATTCGGTTTGGCGCACTTTTCCAGCGTCTAGATTGGAAACATGACCAGGGCCAAGGACATCGACGCGGACTACGACGAGCGGGATGTCCAGGTCAGCGGGGCCAAAGACGAGGCCGCCGGTGTGAAGGCGGTACTGGTCAGCCTGCAGCGGGCGGTGTCGCAGATGGGCCCGGTGCGCACCGTGGCGGCCCTGTCCAAACTCAACCAGCGCCACGGCTTCGACTGCCCGGGCTGCGCGTGGCCCGAGGAACACGGCGGCCGCAAGCTGGCCGAGTTCTGTGAGAACGGCGCCAAGGCGGTCGCCGAAGAAGGCACCACCCGGGTCGTCAGCCCGGAGTTCTTCGAGCGGCACTCGATCGCCGAACTCGACGCCAAACCCGAGTACTGGCTCTCGCAACAGGGCAGGCTCACCCACCCGGTGGTGCTGCGCGCCGGCGACGACCGCTACCGGCCCATCGGGTGGGATGACGCCTACCGGCTCATCGCCGAAGAACTCCACGCCCTCGACGACCCGAACGAGGCGGTGTTCTACACCTCGGGCCGCACCAGCAACGAGGCGGCGTTCCTGTACCAGCTGCTGGTCCGCAGCTTCGGCACCAACAACCTGCCGGACTGCTCGAACATGTGCCACGAGTCCTCGGGCACCGCACTGACCGACGCCATCGGCATCGGCAAGGGCTCGGTCACCGTCGAGGACCTCGTCAACGCAGATCTCATCGTGATCGCCGGCCAGAACCCAGGCACCAACCATCCCCGGATGCTGTCGGTGCTGGAGAAGGCCAAAGCCAATGGCGCCACGATCATCGCGGTCAACCCGTTGCCGGAGGCCGGCCTGATCCGGTTCAAAGACCCGCAGAAAGTGCACGGCGTGGTCGGCGACGGCGTGCCCATCGCCGACGAGTTCGTCCAGATCCGCCTCGGCGGCGACATGGCATTGTTCGCGGGGTTGGGCCGGCTGCTGCTGGAGGCCGATGACCGGATGCCAGGCGCCGTGGTGGACCGCGGGTTCGTCGCCGGACACACCGCCGGATTCGAGGACTACGAGGCTCGCACCCGCCACATCGATCTCGACACCGTCCTGCAGGCAACCGGCATCGAGCGGGGTCAACTCGAACGGGTCGCGCAGATGATGGCGACATCGCAGCGCATCGTCGTGTGCTGGGCGATGGGACTGACCCAGCACAAGCATGCGGTGTCTTCCATCGCCGAGATCTCCAATGTGCTGTTGATGCGCGGCATGATCGGCAAACCCGGTGCAGGACTGTGCCCGGTCCGCGGCCACTCCAACGTGCAGGGCGACCGCACGATGGGAATCTGGGAGAAGATGCCTGAGCAGTTCCTGGCCGCGCTCGACGCCAGGTTCGGCATCACCAGCCCGCGCGACCACGGTTTCGACACCGTCGACGCGATCCGTGCGATGCGCGACGGCGCCGCAAAGGTGTTCATGGCGATGGGCGGGAATTTCGCCTCGGCCACTCCCGACACCGACGTCACCGAGGCCGCGCTGCGCAATTGCTCACTGACCGTGCAGGTTTCGACGAAGCTCAACCGCAGCCACCTCGTGCACGGCCGCACGGCGCTGATCCTGCCGTCCCTGGGCCGCACCGACCGTGACATCCAGACCGGCGGGAAACAGCAGGTGTCGGTGGAGGATTCGATGTCCATGGTGCACCTGTCACGGGGCAGCCTGCAGCCGCCGAGTGATCAGGTGCGCAGTGAGGTCGCGATCGTCTGCCAGCTGGCCCGCGCCGTCCTCGGCCCCGACCACCCGGTCCCCTGGGAGACGTTCACCGCCGACTACGACACGATCCGGGATGCTATCGCCGCGGTCGTCCCCGGCTGTGCGGACTACAACCGCAGGGTGCGCGCCCCTGACGGGTTCCAGCTACCCCATCCGCCCCGGGACTCCCGCCACTTCCCCACCACCACCGGAAAAGCCAACTTTGCGGCACATCCACTCCAGTGGGTCGCGGTCCCCGACGGCAGACTGGTGCTGCAGACACTGCGCAGCCACGATCAGTACAACACCACCATCTACGGCCTCGACGACCGCTACCGGGGAGTCAAGGGCGGACGCCGGGTGGTGTTCGTCAACCCTGCCGACCTGGAGATGTTCGGACTTTCCGACGGCGACCGCGTCGACCTGATATCCGAATTCACCGATGCCGACGGCCGGGTGCAGGAGCGCAGAGCCAAAGACTTCGCGGTGATCGGATACTCGACACCGGTGGGCAACGCGGCCGCCTACTACCCCGAAACCAATCCCCTTGTGCCGTTGGATCACACCGCCGACCGGTCGAACACGCCGGTGTCGAAGGCAGTGGTCGTCCGTCTGGAGCGCACCTGACATGGGCCGGGTGACAGCGCGGCGCCGGGTACATCACGTCACCGCAGCCGACGCGGTCGCCAGGCCGGACACGCTGGTGGTCGAAGAGCCGCTGGAGATCCGGGTCAACGGAGCGCCGATCACCGTCACGATGCGCACTCCCGGGTCGGATGTCGAACTGGCACAGGGTTTTCTGCTGACCGAGGGACTCGTCGCCCGCCGCGAGGACATTCTGTCGGTGCGGTACTGTCGCGGCGCCGACGACGACGGCGTCAACACCTACAACGTGCTCGATGTGACGCTGGCGCCTGAGGTTCCGGCGCCCGACGTCGACCCGACCCGCAACTTCTACACGACGTCGTCGTGTGGGGTGTGCGGCAAGGCCTCGCTGGAGGCGGTCCGGCTGAGCAGCAGGCACAGTCCCGGTGATGACCCGTCCTCGGTGACCGCACACACCCTGTCGGCGTTGCCGGACAGGCTTCGTGAGGCGCAGAAGGTGTTCGCGGCCACCGGTGGGTTGCACGGTGCGGCGTTGTTCGACACCGACGGCACCGCCCTGGTCGTCCGCGAGGACATCGGCAGACACAACGCCGTCGACAAGGTGATCGGCTGGGCGCTGGAGAACAACCGGATTCCGCTCGCCGGAACCGTTCTGCTGGTGAGCGGTCGGGCGTCTTTCGAGCTCACCCAGAAGGCGGTGATGGCCGGCATCCCGGTGCTGGCCGCGGTGTCCGCACCGTCCTCGCTGGCCGTCGATCTGGCCGGCCAGTCGGGTCTGACGCTGGTGGCGTTCTTGCGCGGTGCGTCGATGAACGTCTACACCCGGCCGGACCGGGTGCTCAGCTGACCTTGGCGGTCGAAACTCCACGGCTTCTCATCTCCAGGGTTTCTCCACGAAACCTCCAAGCAGCCGATCGTGCCGGTGGCCAGGATCGACGCCATGCCAGAAATTCTCATCGCATCCTGCCCACCCGTCGGACACATCTCGCCGCTGCTGAACGTGGCGCGCACCCTGGTGGCACGTGGCGATCGCGTCACGGTCCTCACCAGCGCCGCTCACGCCGACAAGATCAGGTCGGTCGGGGCTGAAGCCCGCGCCCTGCCCTACTGCGCCGACTACGACGGTTCGGCGCTCGACGAGATGCTGCCCGGTCGGGCCGAGACATCGGGAATCGCCCGAATCAACTTCGACATCGAGCACATCTTCGTCCGTCCCCTGCCACACCAGTTCAACGCCCTACAGGAGTTGTTGACCGCCAACGATTTCGACGCGGTCATCACCGACGCCCTCTTCCTGGGTGCCCTGCCGCTGCTGCTCGACAGATCCGCCGAGCGGCCGCCCATCCTGTCGTATTCCTCGACGCCGCTGTTTCTCACCAGCAAGGACACCGCGCCGGCAGGACCGGGCATCACCCCGATGCCCGGTGCGGTCGGACGGCTGCGCAACCGCATCCTGACCCTGATGACACAGTCGGTGTCTCTTCGCCCGGCACAACGCGCCACCGACCGCATGCTCGCAGCCATGGGCATGCCCAAACTCCCGGTGTTCGTCCTCGACAGCGCCGCCCTGGCCGACCGCGTGATCGTTCCGACCATCCCGGAGTTCGAATACACGCGTAGCGATCTACCCGCCCACGTGCGGTTCGTGGGTGCGGTCGGCCCGCTGCCCAGCCGCGATTTCCTCGCTCCGCCGTGGTGGGACCAACTCAACAGCGGCCGCCCCGTCGTGCACGTCACCCAGGGCACCGTGGACAACGCCGACCTGACCCGCCTTGTCGAGCCCGCCATCGCGGCTCTCGCCGGCGAGGACGTCACCGTGGTGGTCACCACCGGCGGACGCCCGGTGTCCCAGATCCGCCACCCGCTGCCGTCGAACACGTTCGTCGCCGAGTATGTGCCGCATGACGTGCTGCTGCCGATGGTCGACGTGATGGTCACCAACGGTGGCTACGGCGCCGTGCAGCGGGCCCTGTCCGACGGGGTGCCGCTGGTGGTCGCCGGGATGACGGAGGACAAGCCCGAGGTCGCCGCCCGGGTCGAGCACTTCGGGGTAGGGGTCAACCTGCGCACCGGCACCCCGACGCCGGCACAGGTGCGCCACGCCGTGCGGACGGTGCTGCAGAACTCCGCGCACCGGAAGAACGCCCGGCGTCTGCAAAGTGCGTACGCCACCCGCGACAGCAGCACCGAGATCGCGTGCCTCGTCGACGAGGTGATCTCGGAACGGTGCCGGGCACTGCAGTCGGCCTGACCCCCCGGCCTTCTGCCCGCCGATCTCATCCGCCCAGAATGCGCTCAGGGCCGCCAGTCTCGGCTCAGACTCAAGTGGTCGCTGCAACACCTGATTTGTCCGGAGGTGTTGTTCGATGGGTTTTGGCGGGCATGGCAGCAACGAGGTTCATGAGTCGGCGCGTGAGGTGTTCTTTGAGGCGTTGAGGTCGGGTTTGTCGCAGTCGGCGGCCGCGACGGTCGCCGGGGTGGCCCACCAGCAGGGGTCGAAGTGGGCGAAGGCGGCCGGTATCCCGGCCAATCTCAAACACCGCGGAACCCGGTATTCGGTGGCCGCTCGGGAGGCTTTCTGGTCAGCGATGAATGCCGGATCGTCGATCACCGAGGCCGCACTGGTGGCCGGCGTGTCGGAGAACGCCGGCGCGATCTGGGTCAAACAGGCTGGTTATGTGCCCAGAACAGCTGTCCCTGTCGAGGAGTCAACCGCGCGAGCGCCTCGGCCGCGAGCGCCGTTGACGTTCACCGAGCGTTACCGTCTCGAAGAGCTGCTCGAGACCGGATGCGCTCCGCGGCGGGCCGCCGAGGTGCTGGGTCGCCACCCCGCCACCATCAGCCGTGAGATCGGCAAGGGAATGACCGAGTCGGGGTATCGAGCCCGCCTCGGCCAGGACGTGGCCGAGGCCAGCCGTAAACGGCCCAAACCGCGCAAGCTCGAGGACAACCCGGCGCTGTTGGCCGAGGTGGTGGCACGCTTGGAGAAGCGGCATAGTCCCGAGCAGATCGCGGGCCGGCTGCGCGAGGATTTCCCCAAGAAACCGGAGATGTGGGTGTCACACGAGACGATCTACCAAGCGCTGTATGTCCAGCCCCGCGGCGAGCTGGCGAAAGTGGTCAAGGCCGCGCTGCGTACCGGCCGAACCCGGCGGAAACATCAGGGCCGCAACGAAACTGGGCCAGGAAAGCTCAAAGGCATGATCAACATCAGTGAGCGGCCCGCCGAAGCTGATGACCGCGCGATCCCCGGCCATTGGGAAGGAGATCTGATCCTGGGCAGCACCGCTTCGGCCTCGGCGATCGGCACCTTGGTCGAACGCACCACCGGTTTTGTGGTCCTGCTACACCTGCCCGGCGACCACACCGCCGCCACCCTGGCCGAGGCGATCAGCACCAAGATCCCCGAGATACCTGAGATCCTGCGCCGCTCCCTGACCTGGGACCAAGGCAGCGAAATGGCGCTGCACACCAAGATCACCGAGGCCACCGGGCTGCCGATCTACTTCTGCGACCCGCACAGCCCCTGGCAACGCGGCACCAACGAGAACACCAACGGCTTGCTCCGTCAGTACTTCCCCAAAGGCACCGACCTGTCGTTCTACGGTCCCGGATGGCTCGACCAGGTCGCCGCCGAACTCAACGCCCGACCCCGCAAACGCCACAACTGGCGCACCCCCGCCGAAGAACTCGACCGACTACTCTCAGACCCGTCCACATTCGTTGCAGCCACCGCTTGAATCCAAGCGGTGACTGGACGGCCCTGAGCGCAATCTGGGCGGTACGGCTAGGCCGACTTGTCGCGGCGCTCGCTGCGAGGCGGCTTACGCGGCACGATCGTCGGCAGCACGTTGTCGTCGACGGTCTCCTTGGTCACGACCACCTTGGCGACGTCGTCACGGCTCGGGATGTCGTACATCACCGGCAGCAGGACTTCCTCCATGATGGCGCGCAGCCCGCGGGCGCCGGTACCACGGTGGATGGCCTGATCGGCGATCGCCTCGAGCGCGTCCTCGGCGAACTCCAGCTCCACCCCGTCCATCTCGAACAACCGGGTGTACTGCTTGACCAGAGCGTTCTTGGGCTCGGACAGGATCTTGACCAACGACTCCTTGTCCAGGTTGGTCACCGAGGCGACGACCGGCAGACGGCCGATGAACTCGGGGATCAAACCGAACTTGATCAGGTCCTCGGGCATGACCTCGGCGAAGTGATCCTGGGTGTCGATCTCGGCCTTGGAGTGCACCTCGGCGCCGAAGCCCAGACCGCGCTTGCCGACGCGGTCGGACACGATCTTCTCCAAACCGGCGAACGCACCGGCGACGATGAACAGCACGTTGGTGGTGTCGATCTGGATGAACTCCTGGTGCGGGTGCTTGCGGCCGCCCTGCGGAGGAACCGAGGCCTGGGTGCCCTCGAGGATCTTCAGCAGTGCCTGCTGCACACCCTCCCCGGAGACGTCGCGGGTGATCGACGGGTTCTCGCTCTTGCGCGCGATCTTGTCGACTTCGTCGATGTAGATGATCCCGGTCTCGGCGCGCTTGACGTCATAGTCGGCGGCCTGGATCAGCTTGAGGAGAATGTTCTCGACATCCTCGCCGACGTAGCCGGCCTCGGTCAGCGCCGTGGCGTCGGCAATGGCGAAGGGGACGTTGAGCATCTTGGCCAGGGTCTGCGCCAGATAGGTCTTGCCGCACCCGGTCGGGCCGAGCATCAGAATGTTGGACTTGGCCAGCTCGACGGGCTCGGAACGGGAATCGCGCGACTTCTCACCGGCCTGGATGCGCTTGTAGTGGTTGTACACGGCCACAGCCAGGGTGCGCTTGGCGGTGTCCTGCCCGATGACGTAGCCCTCGAGGAAGTCGCGGATCTCCGCGGGCTTGGGCAGTTCGTCGAGTTTGACGTCGTCAGCGTCGGCGAGCTCCTCCTCGATGATCTCGTTGCACAGATCGATGCACTCGTCGCAGATGTAGACGCCCGGTCCCGCAATGAGCTTCTTCACCTGCTTTTGGCTCTTGCCGCAGAACGAGCACTTCAGCAGGTCACCGCCGTCTCCAATGCGTGCCATGGTGCTGGGGTCCTACTTCCTGTCGCCGTCGATATCGGTCGTCTCGGTGTGGTGCACCGGGACCGTGAACGTGTAGTCCCGACGCTACCCGCAGTTTCCGTCGCCGTGCGACCGATAAAGCCGAATAGCGCCGGTGGTATTCACGTGTAGTTGCGACAACATATCGCCTGATCCGTCCGGGATGGCCACGGAACGCGCCTCCGTGTCTCTGGCGTGTCGCCGCCGTTACCCGACCGAGAGTACCTGGATTGTGCCGAAGTAACCGGCGAGTGTCCGCCCGAGGGCGCCGCCGGACCGCCCGGTCGTGATGTGGCGACGTGAGAGTCCCGCACTCCGACCGTTCCGTGCTGGTCAGCGACGGCAGGCCGGCCGTCACACTGACGACGCGCGGCCACGACCGGTCCGGCGACCTGCGCTCGGCGCGGTTGCTGGTAGGCGCCTCGACGAGATCCTGGCGGCCACGTCGCCGCCGGGAGTCACCGCGTCCCGGGCGCTCAGCGCGGCCTGGGCGCTCAGCGCGACCCGGGCGCTCAGCGCGGTCCGGGCCCGCGCGGGCCCACCGGCCCCGGACCGACCGGTCCCGGGCCGACGGGGCCGGGTCCCACCGGGCCTACCACTCCACCGACGCCGATCGGGCCTGCGGGTCCGACGACGGGGTTGGGTGGGTTCACGTAGACGTTGACGTCGATGCAGGTTGCCGTGACGACGTCCCAGTAGGTGCCTACCGGACAGACCGGCTCCTGCGCCCACGCCGACATGGGTGCCGTCACCGCGATGATGGTCCCGGCAGCCGCGGCCGCCGACACTGCCATCGCCACACGTCGTAGCGCCATACTGACCCCTCAGCTCGTCCACAGTCGCCAGAAATTGACTACCACGTGGATTATCAGCCTGCCACGGTTGAGCGTTACCGGCATCCAATTCACCGACTCCGGCCACCCAGCCCGGTCGTACCCTGCGGACATGACCACTCTTGCGGACGCGTTCGCCCTGGCCGAGACCGACAACGGCTTGGCGGTGGTGTCGACGCTGCGCGCCGACCACACGATCCAGTCGTCGTTGATCAACGCCGGGCCGCTGGCACACCCGTCGACCGGACTCGAAGTCCTCGGATTCGTCACCTACGGACGCGTGAAACTGGCCAACCTGCGGTCCCGCCCGCAGATCGCGGTGACCTTCCGGCACGGCTGGCGCTGGGCCACCGTCGAGGGCCAGGCCGAACTGGCCGGACCCGACGACCCGGCGCCCTGGCTGGGATCCGACACCGTGCTGCCGCAACTGCTGCGCGACATCTTCACCGCCGCGGGCGGAACCCATGACGACTGGGACGCCTACGACCGCACCATGCACGAACAGCGCCGCACCGCGGTCCTGATCACGCCGACGCGGCTATACGGCAACGCCTGACAGGCCGCCCGCCGGCCGCCTGGGACAGCGCGGCGGCTCAGGCGGTCTGCGCGGACAGCTTGCGGTACTCCAGAACCGTGTCGATGATCCCGTATTCCTTGGCCGCCTCGGCGGTGAGGATCTTGTCGCGGTCGGTGTCGCGGCGGATCACCTCGGGGTCTTTTCCGGTGTGGCGGGCCAGTGTGTGTTCCATCAGGGTCCGCATCCGCTCGATCTCGGCGGCCTGGATCTCCAGGTCGGAGAACTGTCCCTGGATCACCCCGCCCAGCGAGGGCTGGTGGATCAGCACGCGGGCATTGGGCAGGGCGAGCCGCTTACCCGGGGTACCGGCGGCCAGCAGCACCGCCGCGGCCGAGGCGGCCTGACCCAGGCACACGGTCTGGATGTCGGCCCGGACGTACTGCATGGTGTCGTAGATCGCCATCAGGCTGGTGAACGAGCCACCGGGCGAGTTGATGTACATCGTGATGTCGCGGTCGGGATCCAGCGACTCCAGGACCAGCAGCTGGGCCATGATGTCGTTGGCCGAGGCGTCGTCGACCTGCACGCCGAGGAAGATGATGCGTTCCTCGAACAGCTTGTTGTACGGGTTGGACTCCTTGACGCCGAAGCTCGAATGCTCGATGAACGACGGCAGGATGTAGCGCGCCTGGGGCTGCACGCGGGGGTCCAGGGCCGGGTGGGTAGACGAGTGGTCGGTCATTTGTCGAGTCCTGCTCCTGGTCCTGAGCCGTTGATGCTGACGCTGGTGATGATGTGATCGACGAAGCCGTACTCGAGGGCTTCCTGAGCGGTGAACCAACGGTCCCGGTCGGAGTCGGCTTCGATCCGTTCGATGCTCTGCCCGGTGAACTCGGCGTTCAGCCGGAACATCTCCTTCTTGATGGACGCGAACTGCTCGGCCTGGATGGCGATGTCGGCGGCGCCACCGGTGATGCCGCCGAGCGGCTGATGCATCAGGATGCGCGCGTGCGGCAGCGCGTAGCGCTTGCCCTTGGTCCCCGCGGCGAGCAGGAACTCGCCCATCGAGGCGGCCATACCCATCGCGTAGGTCGCCACATCGCAGGGCGCCAGCACCATGGTGTCGTAAATCGCCATGCCGGCGCTGATCGAGCCGCCGGGCGAGTTGATGTAGAGGTGAATGTCCTTGGTGGGATCCTCGGCCGACAGCAGCAGGATCTGGGCGCAGAGCCGATTGGCGATGTCGTCGTCGACCTGGGAGCCCAAGAAGATGATGCGCTCGGCCAGCAACCGCTCATACACCGAGTCGACAAGGTTGAGGCCCGATGAGGCGCCACGCATGTCAGTCACGACTGGATACCTGCTTTCTTTGTGTACTTCGGACGCGGTGACCGGTCTTACGAATGACACTAACGAACCCGCGCCGCCGGGGAGTCCCCAGACGGCGCGCGTTCGCTCAGAGCATCACTTCGCGTCGTCGGCGTCCGCGTCGGTGTCTTCCCCGGAGGCGACGTCCGCCGCCTCGGAATCGTCCTCGTCGGCGGGCTCGGCGGCCTCGCCCTGCTCACCCGACGGACCGAAGAACTCGGTGGTGTCGATCTCGGCGCCGTCGGTGTCGGTGACGGTCGCACCGTGCACCACCGCCGCCACGGTCAGGCCGCGGCGCACGTCGGCGAACATCGCGGGCAGCTGATTGTTCTGCTGCAGCATCTGCAGCAGCTGCTGGGGTTCCAGGCCGTACTGGCGCGACATCAGTACCAGCCGTTCGGTGAGGTCGTTCTGGCCGACCTGGATGTCCAGTTTGTCGGCGATCGCGTCCATCAGCAGCTGGGTCTTGATGGCCTTCTCGGCGTTGGCGCGGTTGTCGGCGTCGAACTCCTCACGGCTGCTGCCCTGCTCGGCGAGGCTCTCGGCGAACTTCTCCTCATCGTGATCCAGCGGATGGATCGCGTTGTGCAGCGCGTCGTCGACCTGGGCCTGGACCACCGCCTCGGGCAGCGGGATCTCGGTCTGCTCCAGCAGCACCTCGATCGCCTTGTCCCGGATCGCCTCGGCCTGCTGGACCCGCTTGAGCCGGCTGATCTTCTCTCGCAGATCGGTACGCAACTCCTCGACGGTGTCGAATTCGCTTGCCAGCTGGGCGAAGTCGTCGTCGACCTCGGGCAGCTCGCGTACCTTCACCGATTTGACGGTGACGGTCACCTCGGCCTCCTGCCCGGCGTGCTCACCGGCGACCAGGGTGGTGGTGAAGGTCTTGGATTCGTCTTCCTTGAGACCGATGATGGCCGCGTCGAGGCCCTCGATGAGCTGACCGGAACCGACCTCGTGGGACAACCCCTCGGTCTTGGCCTCGGCGACGTCCTTGCCGTCGACGGTGGCCGACAGGTCGATGGAGACGAAGTCGCCGTCCTCGGCGGGCCGCTCGACACCGGTGAGGGTGCCGAAGCGCTTCTGAAGCGCCTCGATCTCGGCGTCGACATCCTCGTCGGCGACGCTGATCGGGTCGACGGTGATTTTGAGGTCACCGAGCTCGGGCAGCTCGATCTCGGGGCGGATGTCGACCTCGGCGGTGAAGACCAGTTCCTCGTTGTCCTCGAGCTTGGTCACCTCGATCTCGGGCTGGCCGATCGGCTGCAGCGACTCGGAGGTGATGGCCTCGCTGTAGCGGGCCGGCAGCGCGTCGTTGACGACCTGCTCGAGCACCGCGCCGCGTCCGACGCGGGCCTCCAGCAGCTTGCGCGGCGCCTTGCCGGGCCGGAATCCGGGCAGCCGGATCTGCTTGGCCAGCTGCTTGAACGCCCGGTCGATGTCGGGTTCGAGTTCGGTGAAGGGCACCTCCACGTTGATGCGAACCCGGGTCGGGCTCAACTTCTCGACGGTGCTCTTCACTGTGGTGCTCCTCTGTGGCTTGTCTGTCTTGTCGCTGTGTAGGTGGGGTGCTGCTGGTCGGGGTGACAGGATTTGAACCTGCGGCCTTCCGCTCCCAAAGCGGATGCGCTACCAAGCTGCGCTACACCCCGGTCGTGGCGGCGGCACGCGGGTGCGCAGCGTTCGACCACCGGCGATCCTACGGCCTGGCCGCGCCGAAGCCTCAATTGGATTTGAGTTGGGCGGGCCCGGTACAGTCTGCCGGTACTCTTTCGTAGAGCAACACACGCGGGCGTAGCTCAATGGTAGAGCCCTAGTCTTCCAAACTAGCTACGCGGGTTCGATTCCCGTCGCCCGCTCCAACGACCGCCCCGAATGGGGCGGTTTGTGTGTCTGCGCCCGGTCAGACCCCGAGTAGCGATCCCGGCGGCGGCGAGGCCGGCAACCCGCTGAACGACTCGGAATAGGTCCCCGTCGTGGTGACCGGCAAGTCGACCCCCACGCGGTGGATATCGATCCATCCGTAGGACGTGGCGTTCTCGAACGGCGTTGCGGTGGTGACGATTTGCAATGCCAGTCGGGAATCCGAGTCCAGTGTGTAGGCGATGTTCTCCATCGGGATGCTCACCTGCCGAGTACGCCCGTCGAGGATGACAGGGACCGGGGTGAGGATGTTGCCGACGACACGTTGGGTCGTGGTGTCGACGATCTGGGCGTAGACGTTGCGGCCGGTGCCGAAGCCGGTGTACTCGACGGTCACGGTCGGCGCGCCGACGATGTTGACCTTCTCCGCCGACGCCGCCGGCACCGGGTTGGGGATCGCGACGGTGGCAGCGTTGCGCGCGACCGACGCGGTGGCCAGCGACACCGGGAAGCCGGCCGAGGGCTGCGGCCCCGACCCGCCGAGCACCGGGACCACGGGCAGCAGTCGACGTTGCGGCTCGAGGAGGCCCGTCGAGATCTGACCGGTGCTGAATCCCGGATCGATCGGCAGCAGATCCGATCTCCACAGGTCGCCTCGCTGGTCAACCCACTGGAAGGTCGGGATGTCGTTGGCGGCGCCGAGCAGGTAGGTGTCCATCCAGGCCAGGGTCTGCCTGGTGAGAAAGTCGGTCTGCTTGGTGGTGTCCACCGGGTCCAGGCACTGACCGTGCCCGCCGCAATACCAGATCATCTTCTCCGGCCCGCCCGGGATCTGCGCGGCGTTGTCGAGCGCCTGCTGCAGCGGGAACAGCACGTCGACGGTGCCCTGCAGGTAGAGCACGGGGATGTCGATATCGGGTGTGACGTTGAACGGGCTGGCGTCGAGCAGGAATTCCCGCTGCCGCGGGGTGAGGAAGCCGAACGCGGCGCCGGTGAAGATGCCCGAGTAGATGGTCGGGTCGATCCGCGAGCCCGAGACCACCAGCGAGAGCAGCAGCAACGAGGCGAACGACGTCTTGAAACCGTGGTTGGGGTACAGCGTGGTGTACAGGTTGTTCCACGCGATGCCCGGTGCGATCACGTCGATGCGGTCGTCGATGCCGGCCGAGGTGAGCTGGATCCCGCCGCCGTAGGACCCGCCGACCATCCCGATCAGCGGATCGACCACGCTGCCCTGGTCGAATCGGGTTCCCGGCAGGCCGCCGACGAACGAGATGATGGCCTGCACATCCCGGGCCTCGTGCCGCCACGAGTCCAGTTGCAGCACGCCCGTGGACGCGAACTCGCCGCGGGGATCCCAGGTGACGACGTTGTAGTCGGTGCGTAGCAGCTTCAACCCCGGAACGAGCCCGAAGACGGTGTTCTCCTGGGTGGGGTCGATATAGCCGGCGGTCGCCAGACTCGGGCCGTTGAGGATGGTGGGCGCGTCGTCGCCGGGGCCGAGCCCGACCTTGGGGAACCAGTTGACGCTGATCCGGGTGCCGTCGCCAGGGTTGACCACGGTGGTGGTGAAGGCGATCGGCGCGCCGGCACCGGCGGCGACAGTCGCGTCGTCGATGGACAGTCGCAGGATCTGCGAGTGGCCGATCAGCGGGGCCAGTAGTCCCCGCACGATGGGGACCTGCTGCACGCACACCACGACTCGGGTGACCACCCCGCCCAGCACCGGCACCTTCTCCAACGCCGCGAGCAGCGGGGTCACCTGGGCGACCAGGACCTTGAAGTTCTCCGAGGGCAGAAACGCCGGCGACGAGTCCGGGTTCTGCCCAGGCGAATAGGGCAGGTAGCTGAAGGTGCCCGCGTCGCGGTCGAGGGTGATCTTGCCGCCGCCGCTGGGCTTACCGATCACCCGGTAGGACAACGGCAGTGGACTGTTCGGCCACGGGTCCTGCGCCAGGCTGCCGGTGATGACGCCGTCGGTGACGGTGACACTGTCGGTGATGTCCGTCCGCGCTGGGCCGGTGTCGGGTCGGGTCGGGCCGAGCGGTGGTGAAGCTGCGGCCGCAGCCGGACTGGGCGTCGCGGGCGCGGGCGCACCGTCGACGGTGGTCGCGGGCGCACCGTCGACGGTGGTCGCGGGCGCGCCGTCGGCGGCGGGCGCGGGCGCGGGCGCATCTCCCGACCCGACGTCCCCAGGTTCGGGACTCGGCAGGGGTTGGGAATCGAACTGCACCGATTCTCCGGCGGACTGGGCGGCCAGCGCTGTGGAGGTGAGTGGATCCTCCGCGCGGTCAGCACCTCCGGCACCGGTGTCCTCCTCGGCACCTCCGGCACCGGTGTCCTCCTCGGCACCTCCGGCACCGGTGTCCTCCTCGGCACCTCCGGCACCATGGGTGAGGTCGGAGTCATCGGTCGGCGACAGGCGGTCCTGGTCGGGGCGATCTGGAGACCTACTCGACTGCGAGATCGACTCAGTCGCAGAGGATTCATCAGGCTGCGCCGAAGCCACCGCCGGAACGACGAACAGCACCGCGGAACCCAGACCCAAGGCGGCGGCAAGCCCGCCGACTCTGCCGACGAATCGCGCAGCGCCCATTTCATCCCCCGAAATGTGAAGTCGGATGCGCGCGAATGCTACTCGGATCATCCTCAGTGCACCGACGATTGCGCAACACCCTCTCGCTGGCCCGATCCCGCATAGCGAGCGCTACCGGCCTGCGATTCGTCCGGGATGCGAACCCGTTGCAATGTCGGCGGATAAGTCGTCCCAACGCGGGTAGACCCACGCGCAATCAGCACCGCCGATCGAAGGAGCGCGGATGAACCTCAGCGACGGCGGACTCGGCGTCAGCGCACTGTTCCCGGGTCTGCAGCTGCCCGATCTGCTGGAGATCGGCGATGCCCACCGGGTCGACGTCGCCGCCGGGCGGGCGGTCTTCGTCGAGGGTGACAGAGACGCCAGGTTGTATCTCATCATCGAAGGACGAGTTCAGGTCGGGTGCAGCGGCCGCGACGGCAGGGAGTGCACATTCACCGTTCTCGGCCCCGGCGAGGTGTTCGGTGAGGAATCGGTGTTCGACCCTGGACCTCGAAGTTCCGGCGCCCAGGCGATCACCACGCTGCGCGCCGTATTGGTGGGGCGCCAGGCGCTGATGTCGATGATGGTCGCCCGACCACAGCTCGCGCACGGGTTCCTGCGGATCCTCGCCCGTCGCATCCGGCGGACGTCGGGCAATATCACCGACGCCGTCTACGCCGACGTCAACGCCAGGGTGGCCAAACACCTTCTCGGACTCGCCCAGCGGTTCGGGGTGCAGGAGGACGGGGCGATGCGGGTGCCGATGGACCTCACCCAGCAGCAGTTCGCCCACTTGGTCGGAACCTCGCGGGAGTCGGTCAACAAGGCGTTGTGCGATTTCGCGGACCGCGGCTGGATCGCCGTGGGAGCCCACAGCATCGTCATCCGCGAATCAGAACCGCTGGCGGCCCGCATGCACGGCGCGCGCCGGCCGCTCCGCCTGCCCGTTGCATCGAAAGGTGACTGACACATGAACATCGACGTGACTTTTGTGGGGACGGCGACGACCGTCATCCGTTGCGGCGACATCACGATCCTCACCGATCCGAACTTTCTGCATCAGGGACAGCACGCCTACCTGGGCTACGGTCTGTGGTCCAAGCGTCGCCAACCGCCGGCGTTGGCCATCGACGAGCTGCCCGCGCTGGATGCGGTGGTGCTCTCGCACCTGCACGGCGACCACTGGGACAGGGTGGCCGAACGCGGGCTCGACCGCGGGTTGCCGATCATCACCACCCCTCACGCCGCGAAACGGCTGCGCCGCCGGGGATTCGGCAACGCCCTCGGACTGTCGACCTGGGACAGCTTCACCATCGTCAAAGGACCTCAGCGGTTGACGTTCACCGCCTTGCCGGGGCGCCATGCGCCCAACCCGCTCGATCGTCTGCTGCCGCCGGTGATGGGCACGATGCTCGCGTTCGAACCGACGCAGGGAACGGCCAGGCATCTGTACCTGTCGGGCGACACGCTGCTGATCGATGAATTGGACGACATCCCAGTGCGATTCCGGACCATCGACGCCGGTGTCCTGCACCTCGGCGGGACACGACTCCCCGCCGGCGACAGGTTGCCCTTCGGGGTGACGGTCACCATGGACGGTGCGCAGGGGGCCCGGCTGGCAGACCGGCTCGAGCTACCCCGGGTGATACCGGTGCACTTCGACGACTACGGCGTATTCGCCTCCCCACTCGCAGATTTCGTTTCGGCGATGGCCGAACGCGGCCTGGCTGACCGAGTCGTCGAAGTGGAGCGCGGTCAGACGGTATCCGTCTGACCGCGCTGTACTTCCGACCGGGCTGTCCTTCCGACCGGCTGCCCGGCTCACCGGGCGCCGATCGCGTTGCCTCAGACCTGATCTCCCCTGTCGGTTGTGGCGGTGGTGGGGACCCCGGCACGGGCACCGGTCCGACCAAGAACCACACCCAGACCGATCATCCCGACCGCGAGCCCGAAGTGCAGCCAATCGTCGGCGGTGTTGACAGGGATGAAGTTGGCGCTGCTGTCGTGGTCGATCACCATTCCGTAGACCCAGAGCAACGCATAGATCGCGCCGCCGGCGATGAGGTACATCCGGGCGGCGGAGAAGGTGCGTGCGAGGGCGATCCCCGCCACACCGAACAACAGGTGGACGATGTTGTGCAGCACCGACACAGCGAAGATGCCCAGCAGCATGGCCCCGGAGTGGTGGCCGGCGAAGGTGAGTTCGCCGTAGTTGGTGGTGATCCCCGGAATGAAGCCGGCGACGCCCACGACCAGGAAGACCGCTCCCACGATGAGCGCCGCCAGCTGTACCGGGGTACGCGATTTCGTCACTCGATTCTCGGTATTCGACATGGCGCGTGAACTACCCGGGCGGGCACGAAGAAAACACGGACTTGGGCCATATTCGACGGCCCGCCGGCCACGGAGCCGGCGCGGCCGCCCGCGAGCCGTCACCGGCGGTGCGACGTCGGCGACGCCCGCGGTGTATCGGCTCGCTGTCGGTACGCTGTGAGCCATGGATGGCGTATTACTCGTGCTCATCGTGCTGGTCGTGGCGGCCATCGGTCTTGCCGTGTACACGACGTCGAAGTCCTCGCAGAAGCGCAGCGCCGCGTCGCTGGCCGACGCCAAGGCCGATGCGCGCCGCGTCATCGAGCGCCTCGGCGGACAGGTGTTCGCACTGACCGGCACCGACGAAGCCGCCAAGCAGGCACTGGCCGACGCCTCGGAGCGCTACACCGCGGCCTCGTCACAGATCGATCAGGCCACCACCTCCCGCCAGGCCGAACTCGCCAAGGAAAGTGCGCTCGAAGGGCTCTACTACGTGCGCGCGGCCCGGACCGCGATGGGTATGGACCCGGGTCCCGAACTGGAGACACTGGCGGGTCAGCGCAGCGCGGGGACCGTGACCGAAGACCGGCGCGTGCAATTCGAAGGGCGTGAGATCGAGGCATCGCCCAGCCCGTCGCAGCGCACGCCGAACTACTACCCCGGCGGTCGTGTCGCGGGCCGCCCGGTGCCCGCGGGCTGGTACTCCGAACCGTGGTGGAAGCCGGCGCTGGTCGCCGGCGCGTGGGGCCTGGGTTCGGCGCTGTTGTTCAGCAGCCTCTTCTCCGGAATGGCCGGTGTCGGATACGACGCACAGGCCTTCGAGGGTGGCTACGGCGACGGATTCCAGGACGGCTTCGACCAGGGTCAGCTCGACGGCGGCGGCTGGGGTGGCGACGGCGGAGACGCCGGAGGCGGCGACTGGGGCGGTGGCGGCTGGGATTCCGGTGGTGACTTCGGCGGGGACTTCGGCGGCTTCTAGAACCGGCTCTCCAACCGCGCCGACACTCCGGCCTCCTGCAAGTCGAGCCGCTCCAGCATGGCGCGCACCGCCTCCTCGTCGATGCGCCCGGCGTCGCGTTCACCGATGAGCGCCGCGCGCTGAGAGGCCAGCACGTCCCGGTAGAGCTGACCGAACACCGTCGCGCGCAACGTCAGCGCCTCCGGGTCGGGCATCTCGTCGGCATCCTGGGAGTGCCGGGCCACGATGCCGCGGATCTCGGCCAGTACGCGCGGATCCAGCCCCGCCGGTGGGTTGGCCCTGAAGGCTGCCAGCACCTCGTCGGCGGCTTCGTGTACCACCCGCTCGGCCTTCACGGTTTCGGCCGAGGTGTAGGCCTGGTCGGCGTCCGCGGACAGGTTGAGCCGGCGGATCAACAGCGGCAGCGTCCACCCCTGCAGCAACAAGGTGCCCACGCTCACCACGAACGCGATCGCCTGGATCGTGGCGCGTTCGGGGAACGGTTCGCCGGCCGTGGTGGTGACCGGAATGGCGGCGGCCGCCGCCAGGGTCACCACCCCGCGCATACCGGTCCAGGACACGATGACGTTCTCCTGCCAACTCAGGGCGCGGTTGTCGATGCGCGATCTCCACGAGCGCACCGGCTGCTCTCGACGCCGCACACCCAGCGCCCCACGGCCGCCCCCGTCGGGGATCGGCACGCTCAATCGCTTCTCGACCTGGCGTGCCAGCACTCCCCTGCTGAACATCGCGAACACCGACAACGGGCGGATCACCAGCACGATGAGCAGCACCACCACGGAGGCCACCGCCACCTGGGCCAGCGACTCGTGCGCCTGCTGCAGATCCTCCAGCACGAAGCGCAGGTGCAATCCGATGTAGGCGAACACGAATGCTTCGAGCAGCACGTCCACCGAATTCCAGACGAACCGCTCCTGCAGCCGGGTCTGGTAGCCGGCGTCCACCGTGCCGCTGCCCACGACGAATCCGGCCACCACCACCGCCAGGACGCCAGAGGCGTGGATCTCCTCGGCAAGGATGAACGCGGCGAACGGCACCATCAAGCCCTGCACCGTCTCCAGCGCGGGGTTGGCCAGCCGCCGGCGGATCCACAGCGTGACCCAGCCCAGGGCGGCACCGACCAGCGGTCCGACCACCGCACTGTAGGAGAACAACAGCAGCGGGTTCTCGATGAAGGTGTGGCTTCCGGCCACCTGCGCCACGGCCATCGAGAACAGCGCCAGCGCGGCCGCGTCGTTGATCAAGCTCTCCCCGGTGAGGATCGACATGACGCGCTTGGGCAGGCCGAGCTTACGGCCGACCGCAACAGCGGTGACAGCATCCGGCGGGGCGACGATGGCGCCGAGCACCAGCGCGGTCGCGAACGTCAACGGAACCACGACCAACAACGACGACACCGCGGCGACCGTGAAGGCGGTGACGACCACAAGGCCGACACCGAGACCGAGGATCGGTTTGATGTTGCGCAGAAAGGTCGGGAACGAGAAGTTCAGCGCGGCCGAGTAGAGCAGTGGCGGCAGCACCACCGAGAGCAGGATGTGCGAGTCCAGCTCGGGCGCCTCGAATCCGGGGACGAACGACACCGCGATGCCGACGACGACGATGATCAGCGCCGGTTCCAGTCCGCGCCGATGCGCCATCGCCGTGACGACGATCGCACCCACGACTACCAGGATCAGTTCCACCCGCAGATTCTCGCGGCAAACGCGGCGGATGTCCCGTCGAACACGAGACCCCGAGCTATTTCTGGCAGCTCGGGCACCAGAACAGATTGCGGCCTTCGAGTTCGACGGTCCGGACGGGTGTCCGGCAGACCCGGCACCCGTCGCCCGCGCGCCGGTAGACGTAGGTGCGGGGACGGCCTTCCCGGTAGGACGGCGCACCTTGGTCGTGTTCAGGCCGCACGACCACGATCCGGCCGCGCCGGACCCCCACCTTCATCAACTCCACCAGGTCGGCCCACATCGCGGCGAACTCGTCGGCAGTGATCGTGGTCCCGGGCCGGAACGGGTCGATGCGATGCCGGAACAGCAGCTCGCTGCGGTACACATTGCCGACGCCGGCGAGCACACCCTGGTCCATCAGCAGAGCGCCGATAGTCCTGCGGGACTTGCTGATTCGTCCCCATGCCAGCCCCGGGTCGGCGTCGCGGCGCAATGGGTCAGGGCCGAGCCGGGCCACCACGTCGGCGATCTCGGGTTCCTCGATCACCTCACACACCGTGGGCCCACGCAGATCGGTGCCGTGGCCGGATCCCAGCATCCGCATCCGCACCTGCCCGACCACCGCCGGCAGTGTCCGGTCGTCGGGCAGCGGCCACTCGGTGAACGATCCATACAGGCCCAGGTGCACATGCACCACCCGACCGCCGGCGTAATGATGGAACAGGTGCTTACCCCACGCACTGGCCTTGGTGAACACCCGACCGCTCACCGTAGCGGCACCGTCGGCGAATCTGCCCTGCGGGCTGGACACCGCCACCGGCGCGCGACCGTAACGACGCTGGTGCTGCCGGGCCAACCGGTGCAGGGTGTGTCCTTCGGGCATGGCCTAAGCCTCGATCCACTGATGAATTGGCTGGTCAGTGAGTGTCGGAACGAGGAAAGTGCCCCTTGAGCTGGGATGATTGGTGTTCTCTAGGCATCAATCAGACCGGTTCAGAAAGGCACTTCCAGTGCAAGTGTCCCATAGGTTCGCCGTGTCCTCGGCAGTGTTCGACGATGCCCATCTCGTGTCGTGCGCTGGGCTTGTGCCGGTGATGACCTTGGCGGAGCAGTGCGGACTGACGGCGCTGCTGGAACGCAAGGTTCGGTTCACCTGCGAGCGGATCAAATCTGGTGCGGCCAATCCGTCACCCAAGCTGAGCACGCTGATCGCCGGGATGTGCGCCGGTGCAGACAGCATCGATGACCTCGACATCGTGCGCTGCGGCGGGATGAAAACGCTCTTCGACAGTGTGTATGCGCCATCCACGATCGGAACTTTGCTGCGGGAGTTCACCTTCGGTCACGCTCGCCAACTCGATGGTGTGCTGGGAGAACACCTGGGCGCACTCTGCGAGCGAGTGCCACTGCTGCCCGGTGCTCACGAACGGGCATACATCGACATCGACTCGCTGCTGCGCCCGGTCTATGGTCACGCCAAACAGGGCGCTTCCTACGGACACACCAAGATCGCCGGGAAACAGATCTTGCGCAAAGGTCTCTCACCGTTGGTGACCACCCTGAGCACCGACCACGGCGCTCCGGTGATCACCGGAGCCCGACTGCGGGCCGGAAAGACCAACTCTGGCAAGGGCGCAGCGAGCATGATCGCTGCGGCCGTGGCGACCGCCCGCGGGGCCGGAGTCAGTGGCCAGATCCTGGTCCGCGGCGACTCCGCCTACGGCACCAGCACCGTGGCCGCGGCCGCCCGCCGCGCCGGAGCCCGGTTCTCGCTGGTGCTGAACAAAACAACAACCGTGGCTGCGGCGATCGAGTCGATCCCCGAGAACGCCTGGACCCCCGTGTCCTACCCGGGTGCGGTCCGCGACCCCGACACCGGTGTCTGGATCTCCGATGCCGAAGTCGCCGAAATCGGCTACACCGCCTTCAGTTCCACCGAAACCCCGATCACCGCCCGCCTGATCGTGCGCCGCGTCAAAGACGCCCGCTACCCCGACGCGTTGTTCCCGGTGTGGCGGTATCACCCGTTCTTCACCGACTCCGACGAACCCATCGATGCCGCTGATATCACTCACCGCCGCCACGCGATCATCGAGACCGTGTTCTCAGATCTGATCGACGGACCCCTGGCCCACATGCCCTCAGGACACTTCGCCGCGAACTCAGCATGGATCCTGTGCGCGGCTATCGCCCACAACCTGCTGCGCGCCGCCGGCGTACTCGCCGGAGGAACCCACGCGGTGGCCCGCGGGGCCACCTTGCGCCGCACAATCGTCAACGTCGCGGCCCGGCTGGCCCGGCCCCAACGCCGACCGATCTTGCACCTACCAACACATTGGCCGTGGACAGACCAGTGGCTGGCACTGTGGCGCAACACCATCGGCTACAGCCCACCAGCAGCCACCCCCGCCTGACCACCGCCGAGAGGCCCGACCAGAAAACCACAGGAAAAGCTGGACAGACCAGCGACTACCTCGTGCTCACACCCCTGCAGACCGAAAAACAGCCACAACAGACACATCAACCACTTCAGTCCACGGATCGAGGCTAAGTCTGTCCCACCGCCCCGGCCGCCAGCGCGTTGGTCCAGCTGCCGTACCCGCTGATATCAAGACCCTGGACCGAGGCGTCGCAACCGAACGCGGTGCGCCAGCTGCCGTCGGCGAACTCGACGGCGCCCAGCTGCATCGGGGCCGGCAGGGCGGCCAGGAACGCACCGAGCGCAGCCGGTGAAAGCAGCCAGCGATGTCCGGTCAGCGCCGCCCCCTCGGTGCCCTCAGGAACCCGGGTGACACCCGGCTTCGGTGGTGTGGTGGGCAGGGCGACCATCTTGTACCGCGCCGCAGTGGTGATCTCCCCGGCGAATCGGGCACCACGGTCGGTCAGCTGATGAACCAGCGGGCCACCCCGAAGGTGCGCACCGAACACCACCAACTCGACGTGGTCGGCAATGGCCATCGGCCACACCGTCGGCATCGGTTCGCCTTCCAACAACGCCGCGACGTCGAGCGCCACCGCATCGTCGAACGCCCGCGCCAACACCGTCACCCCGAACTGTGCGTCACCCGCCGTTCCGGCGGGCACGCCGACGGCACACATGTCGAACGCCGCACAGAAGTTCGTGAAACCGCCCACCAGCCGGTCGACCGCCTCCGGCTCCGCCGCCACGTCGGCGATGGCGGGATGCCCGGCAACCGTCGGAACCACCAGAACGTCGGCTCCGGCCAGCACGGACATCGCGCCGTCCCGCAGTCGTCGGACCTTGTCGCGCTCCCGGATCAGCTGCTGGGCGGAAACACCCCGCACCGCAACGACACTCGCCAGCACGGCCGGGTCCAGCGCCGCGTCGGGATGGGATTCGACGAACTGATCCACAATCGCCAGACGTTCGTTGAGCAAGGCTACGTCGTCGACGAGTCGGCTCGCCGCCAGGAATCCGGCGACGTCGACCTCGACGATGCGCGCTCCGCGCCCCGCCAGCGCTTCGACCGCGGCGTCGAACGCCGACCGCCAGCGCCGGTCTGGATGCGGCTCACGAGGAACTGCCACGACCGGCGACAGCGGGGCGGCCAGCCGGACGTCCGCGGGCCAGTTCCGCGCCGGCGCACCGGCGGCGATCACCGCCGCAGCGCGGTCGGCCAAGGCCAGGGAGCCGGCGAAGATGCCGATGCCGAACCGACCACCCGGCAGCACACCGGCGCCGTCGATGACACCGGCGGTCGGTTTGATACTGACGATGCCCTGCAGAGCCGCCGAGATCCCGCCCGTGCCGACCGGGTCGGTGACGACCGCGAGATCGGCAGCTCCCTCAGCTACGGCCACAGCTGACCCGGAAGCCGGTCCACCACTGATGAATTCGGGTCTGCGACGGTCGTGCACCACACCGTAGGGCGACCGGGTCCCGACCAGACCGACGGCGAACTGGTCCAGGTTGGCTTTACCCAGCACCACCGCCCCGGCATCCCGCAGCGCCGCCACCACGGGTGCGTCGCGCTCGGGAACGCGGGCGAACTCCGGGCAACCCGCGGTGGTCGGCAACCCTCTCACATCCACGTTGTCCTGCACGACCAGCCGCACACCGGCCAGGGACCCACAGCTGGCACGGCTTGTGTCGAGTTCTCGCCTGACATCGGCTTCCGGACGCCGGCTGATCCACACCGTCATCGCGGAATACGACGCGCGTGAGCGTTCAGGCGCCGGGAACCGGAGGTGCGACGTGGGTCTGCTCGAACTCGCTCAGGATGTCGATGCGGCGCTGGTGCCGGGGCGCCTCGGACCACTGCGCGGCCAGAAAGGCGTCGACGATCGCCAGCGCCTCCTCGGTGGAATGCATGCGTCCACCGATTCCGACCAGCTGCGCGTTGTTGTGCTCGCGGGCCAGCGATGCGGTCTCGGTGCTCCACGCCAGGGCGCACCGCGCGCCGGGCACCTTGTTCGCCGCGATCTGCTCCCCATTGCCGGACCCGCCCAACACGATCCCGAGACTGCCCGGGTCGGCCACCGTCTTCTGCGCGGCGGCGATGCAGAACGCCGGGTAGTCGTCCTCGGCGTCGTAGCTGAACGCACCACAGTCCACCGGCTCGTGCCCGGTCGCCTTCAGATGCTCCAGGACGGCCTGTTTGAGTTCGTATCCGGCGTGGTCGGCCCCGACGTAGACGCGCATGCCGCAAACCATACCTCTCGCATTTCCCCAGTTCGACCGTCGGCTCAGCCGACCCCAGTTCGACCGTCGGCTCAGCCGACCCCAGCCCAACCGTCGGCTCAGCCGACCCCAGTTCGACCGTCGGCTCAGCCGACCGTGATGGCGTCCAACCGCTCCTTGATGAAATCCGCCGACGTCACCGGCGCCAGCCCGCACACCCGGCCCACCGGGGGTTCCAGCGGTGCGATCACCGCGTCATGGTTGGCCTCGTAGAAGTAGATCAGCGACACCAGGTCCTCCTCGGGGGCATGCGGTTGCGGCGGCAGCACCCGATGCCGACCTGACGGCCAGCGCCGACCACTCCAATACTCCAGCAGGTCACCGATGTTCACCGTCAAGGCATGTGGATCGTAGGGCGCGTCCTGCCAGCCCTGCTGTTCGGAAAATACCTGCAGCCCGCCCGCACCCGGCTCCCGGTCGAGAATCGTGACGGTGCCGAAGTCGGTGTGCGGCCCGATCCGGAATTGGCCGGATTCGGGTTCGCCGACCACACTCACCGGCGGATAATGGTTGATGTTCATCGTCCAGGTGGGCCTGCTGGCCAACTCCGCGAACGGATTGGCGGGCAGCTTCAGCGCGTGCGCGAACAGCGCGAGCAGTTCGTCGGCGACGCGGCGCATCTGCACGGTGTACTCGGCGACCAGCGGCTGCAACGTCGGCACCTGGTGCGGCCAGACGTTCGGCGCGAACCACAACCGATCGACGTCGGGATCCCCGGTGGCGGTCTCGGCTCCCAGCGAGAAGCTCTCCTTGAGATCCGGCGGGGTCTCGGTGCCCTCGGCGTAGCCGTTGGCCTCCGCGCCCGGCCCGATCCAGCCGTGTCCCCCGACCGGCACCGAGTAGCGCGCCTTCACCTGCGCCGGCAACGCAAAGAACTCGCGGGCGGCGGTGCGCACGTCGCGCGCCAGCGACGCATCGACGCCATGGCCGCGCACCATGATGAAACCCGCCCGTTGTAGGCCGGCGTCCACCTCCCGGGCAATCTCGTCGGCGATCGAACCACCGCGTCGCCATTGCGAAAGGTCAACCGTGGCAATCACACTCATTCTCCGATGTCCTCCGCCCACAGATCGGGGTGGGACGCGATGAACTCACGCATCAGCGTCACACACCGCTCGTCGTCGAGGACCGTCACCTCCACGCCGTGCTCGGCGAGCCAGTCGTGCCCGCCGCTGAAAGTCTGACTCTCCCCGATCACCACGGCTCCGATGTTGAACTGACGTACCAGACCACTGCAGTACCAGCACGGCGACAAGGTGGTCACCATGGTCGTCTCGCGGTATCCACGCTGCCGCCCCGCGTTGCGAAACGCATCGGTCTCGGCGTGGATCGACGGGTCGTCGAGCTGCACACGCCGGTTGTGGCCGCTGCCCAGCAGAGTGCCATCGGCAGAGAACAGCGCGGCGCCGATCGGAATCCCCCCTTCGGCCAATCCTTTTCGCGCCTCGCCGACGGCGACATCGAGCATCTCGGCGGTGGTCATACCTTCTCGGCGGCGATCTTGGAGCGACACAGCATCAAGTATGCGACCCCGGCCAGCAGGAATCCGACGAAGAAGGTGATGTCGCCGAGCTGGGGCACCGCGGAGGCCACCAAGCCGACCAACAGCTCCTGGTTGGCGAACAACCCCACCGACACCACAAGGCCGATCACGAATGCGGCCAAGCCACCCCAGTTCGCGTATGAACGGTCGTAGAGCAGGTGCGACACGTCGGCACCGCCGCGACGCAGGTACTGGTCGGCGAACACGACGCCCAGCCACGGACCCACCCAGTACGCAATGATCAGCAGGAAGGCCTCATAGCTGTGTGCGGCGTCGGGCAGGGCCCACCAGGCGACCAGGAATCCGGCCACCCCGAAGAACACGGTGACCAGTGCACGCGCCACATGGACAGGCAGCTTCACGCCGATCGTCACGAACGCCATTGCGCCGGAGTACACGTTGATCGCGTTGGCCGCGATCGCGCCCACCGCGATGGCGAGCAGGGTCGCCTTCGCCAGCGGTGAGGCCAGGGTCGCGGTGAACGAACCGGTCGGATCGGCCAATGACGCTCCGCCGGTCGTCACCGACGCCGCTCCGACCACCTCCAACACCACGCAGGCGGTGAACAGGCCGGCCGCGGCGAAGAAGCCGGTGCGGGCCGGGGAGACCGATGCGGGCAGGTAACGGGTGAAGTCCGCCGCATAGGGCGTCCAGCCGGCGGCATACCCGAACGATGTCCCCACGGTGAGCAGGAACCCGCCCATACCGCCCACCCCGGCTGCTGCCGGTTCGGAGTTCCCGATGTCGGCGTGCGCGAAGATCGCCACCGCCGCCGCGAGAAAGATGACGGCCAGCACCGGGAACGAGTACCGCTCGAAGGCCTGGACGAGGTTGTGCCCGAAGAACGCCAGCGCGGTCTGGGCGACGACGATGATGACCAGACCTACCAGCGGGGCGAAGCCGAACAGCGTCGACAGTGCGAACGCGCCGCTGACACTGTTGGTGGCGAACCACCCCACGCCGGCGGTGACGCACATGAACCCGGCGGGTATGGCGTTGCCCTTGAACCCGAATGCCAAGCGCGCCAACACCATCTGCGGCACGCCGTGACGCGGGCCCCGGGCGGACAGGAAGTAGTGCGCGATGGCGCCGAGGCCGGTGCCGAGCACGATTCCGGCCACCGCCTGCCAGAACGTCATGCCGAAGGCGAGCACCGCCAGCATGCCGACGAAGATCGTCGCGAACTCCAGATTCGGTGACGTCCACGTCCAGAACAACTGGTGCGGCCTGCCGTGCCGGTCGATGTCGGCGATGTACTCGTTACCCCCGGGCTCCACGGCCACGACGCGGTCGCGGTAGGTGCCCTCACTCGTCGGCTCGGCCACAATCACCGCATTACCGTCACCCCGTGAACGCCGGTCCGCAACCGGCGCAACCAACTGGAAACAATCCGGCCGGAAACAATCGCGTCCCGGTTGTGGTTGAACGCGACGATGAAAGCCGTGATCCTGAGCACCAGCCCACGCGACGACGGGAACTCTCACACGCTGGCTCGCGCCGCGGGCGACGGGGCCTGCGCGGCAGGCCACCAGGTGGAACATCTGTTCCTCGACGAGTTCGTCGACAAGATGCTCGGCAACTGTCGGCGGTGCCGGCTCAGCGACGGCAGCTGCGGCTTGCAGGACCGCTACGAAGAGTTGTTACTGGACCATCTGCTGGTCGCCGACGCCATCGTCTACGCAATGCCGCTCTATTTCTACGGGATGCCGGCACGGTTGAAGACCGTGTTCGACCGGCTGTTCTGCTACACGGCCAACAGTGCGCCGCAGCAGGATGTCGTGGTCAGCGGAATCATGGACAAGAAGGTCGGCGTGCTGATCTCGTGTGAAGAGAACTACGTCGGCGCCACCCAGGGCGTCGTCGCGCAGTTCCAGGAGATCACCCGGTACCTGCGCCAGGACCTCGTCGGCGTCGTCACCGGCAACGCGAACAGCCGCGGCGAGATCGTGCGCGACCCGTCCGATCCGGTGTCGCGCGCCTACGACCTCGGCTCGCGGCTGTTCGACATCCGGGTCACCGACTACCGGCTGGACACCGAACGGTCCAGCCGGGTGTGGGGTGAACCCGCCTGAGTCAGTCGAATTGCGGCGATTCGGTCCGGGTGCGCTTGAGTTCCCAGAAGTGCGGATACGACGCGAAGGTCACCGAGGCGTCGAACAGCTTCCCGGCTTCTTCGCCGCGCGGGATGCGCGAGAGCACCGGCCCGAAGAAGGCCACCCCGTTGACGTGGATGGTCGGGGTTCCGACATCTTCGCCCACCGGATCCATGCCGGCGTGATGGCTTGAACGCAGCGCCTCGTCATAGGACGTCGAGGTGGCTGCCTCGGCCAGCTCCGCGGGCAGACCGACCTCGTCGAGTGACTCGCTGATCACCCGCGTGAAGTCCGGATCGGTCTCCCGGTAGCTCTGGTTGTGGATCCGGGTGCCCATCGCGGTGTAGAGCGGCCCGAGGATCTCCGGCCCCTTGGCCTGCTCGGCGGCGATCGCGACCCGGACCGGACCCCAGGCCTTCTTCATCATCTCGATGTACTCCTCGGGCAGGTCCCGGCCTTCATTGAGCACGGCCAGGCTCATCACGTGGAAGTTCACCTCCACGTCGCGCACCTTCTCGACCTCGAGCACCCACCGGGAGGTGATCCAGGCCCACGGGCACAGCGGATCGAACCAGAAATCGACGCGGGACTTATCAGACATGGGTGGTCCTCTCTTGGAGCTCGCACTGTGACAGACGTCCGTTCGGCACAACCCGCGACGGCCGTCCGGTCTTCCCGAGATGAGGCTAGTGTTGACCAGCGTGGCACTTCCTAACCTGACCCGTGAGCAGGCTGTCGAGCGCGCAGCGCTGGTGACCGTCGACAGCTACCGCATCGATCTGGACCTCACCGACGGTGCGGGCAAGCCCGGCGAGCGGACTTTCCGGTCCGTGACGACGGTCGAGTTCGACGCCCTCGCCGGGGCCGACACCTACATCGACCTCGCCGCCGCCACTGTCCGCAGCGCCACGCTCAACGGCTCCGACATCGACGTTTCGGGGTACGACGAAGCCACCGGGATCCCGTTGCAGGGGTTGGCCGCGCACAACATCCTGGTTGTCGACGCGGACTGCCTCTACTCCAACACCGGTGAGGGACTGCACCGCTTCGTCGACCCGGTCGACGACGAGGTGTACCTGTACTCGCAATTCGAGACCGCGGACGCCAAACGGATGTTCGCCTGTTTCGATCAGCCTGATCTCAAGGCGGCGTTCGACGTCACCGTCGTGGCGCCGGCCCACTGGGAGGTGGTGTCCAACGGCGCCACCGCCGAGGTCGAAGAACTCGGCTCCGGCGCCAAGCGCCACACCTTCGCCGCCACCCCGCGGATGAGCACCTACCTTGTCGCTCTGATCGCCGGGCCGTACGCCCGGTGGGACGACGAGTACTCCGACGACCACGGCGCCATTCCGCTGGGCATCTTCTGCCGCTCCTCGCTGGCCGAGTACATGGACTCCGAACGCCTCTTCACCGAGACCAAGCAGGGTTTTGCTTTCTACCACAACAACTTCGGAACCCCGTACGCGTTCGGCAAGTACGACCAGCTGTTCGTCCCGGAATTCAACGCCGGCGCGATGGAGAACGCCGGCGCGGTGACGTTCCTCGAAGACTACGTGTTCCGCTCCAAAGTGACGCGCTACTCCTACGAGCGCCGCGCCGAGACGGTGTTGCACGAGATGGCGCACATGTGGTTCGGCGATCTGGTCACCATGCAGTGGTGGGATGACCTGTGGCTCAACGAGTCCTTCGCCACGTTCGCCTCGGTGCTGTGCCAGGCCGAGGCCACCGAGTACACCCAGGCCTGGACGACGTTCGCCAACGTCGAGAAGTCGTGGGCCTACCGCCAGGACCAGTTGCCGTCGACCCACCCGGTAGCCGCCGACATCCCCGATCTGCACGCTGTCGAGGTCAACTTCGACGGCATCACCTACGCCAAGGGCGCCAGCGTCCTCAAGCAGTTGGTGGCCTACGTCGGGCTGGAGTCCTTCCTCTCGGGTCTACGCGACTACTTCCGCGACCACGCCTTCGGCAACGCCACCTTCGGTGACCTGCTCGGCGCGCTGGAGAAGTCGTCGGGCCGTGACCTGTCCGGCTGGGGCAGGCAGTGGCTCAAGACCACCGGGCTGAACACGCTCCGACCCGAATTCGGCGTCGACGACAAGGGCACCTTCACCCGGTTCGCCGTCGAGCAGGGCGGCGCCAAACCCGGCGCCGGCGAGACCCGGGTGCACCGGTTGGCGGTGGGCATCTACGACGACGATGGATCCGGCAGGTTGGTGCGGGTGCACCGCGAGGAACTCGACGTCGACGGCTCGGTCACCGAAGTTCCTGCGCTCCAAGGTGTCTCGCGGGGCAAGTTGATCCTCGTCAACGACGACGACCTGACCTATTGTTCGCTGCGGCTGGACCCTGAGTCGCTGCAGACGGTGTTGACCCGCATCGCCGACATCGCCGAACCGCTCCCCCGCACGCTGGCGTGGTCGGCAGCCTGGGAGATGACCCGCGACGCCGAGTTGCGCGCCCGCGACTTCGTCGCCCTGGTCATCAGCGGTCTGCACGCCGAGTCCGAAGTCGGTGTCGCGCAGAGGTTGCTGTTGCAGGCGCAGACGGCACTGGGGTCCTACGCCGATCCACAGTGGGCGGCCGAGAACGGTTGGCCAGCATTCGGTGACGCGCTACTCGACCTGGCCCGTGAGTCGGCCCCCGGCTCGGATCATCAGCTGGCGTTCGTGAATGCGCTGTGTTCGTCGGTGCTGTCACCCAACCATGTTGCGGTGCTCTCGACGCTGCTGGACAACGAACCCGCCGCGGTCAACCTGGACGGCCTGGTGCTCGACACCGACCTGCGGTGGCGCATCGTGACCGCGCTGGCCCGCGCCGGCGTCCTCGATGCCGACGGCACGGCCACGCCGTTCATCGATTCCGAGGCGAAGAATGACCCCACCGCGGCAGGCCGTCGGCAGGCAGCCGCCGCCGCGGCGGCCCGTCCGCAGGCAGCGGTCAAGGACGCGGCGTGGGAGCAGGTCGTCGAGGACGACACGCTGGCCAACATCACCGCCCGGGCGATCATCGGCGGCTTCGTGCAGCCCGGTCAGGGTGAGGTGCTGGCCCCGTTCCGGGAGCGCTACTTCGGCGCCATCTCCGGTGTGTGGGAACGCCGCTCCAGCGAGGTCGCCCAGACCGTCGTGGTCGGTCTGTACCCGTCGTGGGACATCAGCCAGGACGCCCTGGCCGCCGCGGACCGGTTCCTGGCTGACCCGGAGGTGCCGCCCGCGCTGCGCCGGTTGGTGCTGGAGGGCCGCGCCGGGGTCGAGCGCTCGTTGAAGGCACGCCAGTTCGACACCGCCTGACCCCCGTTCTCCTGGCGCGAGCGTGCGGGTCTGCGGGCGACACGCCGCGGGCATAGCGGAGTTCGTGCACGCTCGCACCCCATGCTTTCGGGGTGGCGGTCAACAACAGTCGCAGGGCGCGTGCAGCGCGTCGTCGCAAGCGCCGGGTCGCGGCCGTCCTCAACGACCTGACCGAGCAGCAGTGGGCCGCGCTGCAGCTGGCGTGGGCGGGGTGCGCCTACTGCGGCAAGACCACAGGCCCGATGCAGCGCGACTGCGTCATGGCGATCTCGCGAGGCGGCCGCTACACCATCGACAATGTGGTGCCCGCCTGCGCGGCATGCAACGCCAGCAAGTGCAATGACGAGGTCACCGGCTGGTTGCGCCGCAAGCGGCTCGACGAACGGCTCTTCCTCGAACGCTATGTTCGGATCAGGGCTGAGCTTCTCGCTGAAACCGGAGCTGAAGCCACGTGACAGTGATCCCGAGCGACCGCGGCCGAGCGTGAAGGTGTCTGCACACCCGCCGCCGAGCGTGTAGACACCTTCACGCTCGGCCGCCGCGCCCGGCGCGCGGCCTGCTCTCACTGCTGAGCCGAGGGCATGTCCGGGCACAGCTCGTCGAGAGCCCCGACGGCATCGTTGATCGGAGTGAAGACCTCGTCCATCTGCTCGGGCGTCTGAGCAGGCTCGGCGCCACCGGGGACGTCTCGATGAGACGTCGCGAGCCGATCGGCCGCCGCGGCCCAATCGGTCAGGCGCTGCTTGATGTCGGGCGTCGTCACAGAATCAGCCGCGGCCTGCACCATCGTCGCCATCTGCAGATACTGCTCGTCGACGACCTCGTCGCTCGGCCCGGTGGCTCCCTGAACCGGGGCCAAGTCCGCCACTGCGGCCTGCCACCGGATGACGGTGTCCGCCGCGACATCGCAGTCGGCGCTCGATGCGGAGCCGTCGCCGTCGATCGCCCACCAGGCGAGCCCGCCGGCGGCGATGACGATCACCGCGAGGGTCAGGGCGGCCCACCGCCACCGCCGGTGCCGTCCGCTCATCGCGTCACCGACGCACCCGGGCGCATCGGATCCAGCTCAAACACCCCGCCCGCGGGGGTGGGTAGATACATCGTCAGCCGTGGGTTCTCCACCTGGATTCGGTAGACGTCCTTGATGTCGATCGGGTTCCAGTCGTTGAAACCCCAGGGTACCGAGATCTTGCCGGTGGCCTGCCGCACGTGTTCGGCCTCGAACTGATAGTCGATCCACTGCGCCTGATGCCACATGCCATCCCGCTGCACCCACTGCACGTGCCCGTCGACATTGCTGAAAGATTCGCCGACCACCCGGATCCGGTACGCCTCCTGCAACACCACCGGAGGTTTCTCGCCCCAGCCGTTCGGCGGCGGCGGCACGACGTCCTGCAGCCCGGTCGTTCCCCCCACCACCGGCGGGACCACGGGCTTCTCCCAGGGCTGCGGTGTCGGGAATGGTCCGACCGGCGGGCCGCCGCCGGGACCGGGCGGGTATCCCTTGCCGTACTCCCACCGGCCACCACCGGGTGCCGAGTCCGACGGCGGGGGCGGATCGAACGGGTAGCGCCAGCCCTGCTGGTCCTCACCACGGACGAAGGACGGCCCGTCCTGGTCGTCCTCACCCTGCCCGGCTGTCGGGCCGTTCTCCGGGACGGTGCCCACACCGAGGGCCTGGTACTCCGAGGCGATCGTGCCGATGCGACCGGCGATGACGTTCAGATCGGCATTGGAGCGCTGCAGGATATCGGCGACCTCGCCGCTGCCCTGGCTGATCACCGGGTAGAGCATGCTCTCCCCCAGCGACGTCGGGGGAACACCGGCGGCGGCGGAGTGGACACGTTCGCGAACCGCGTCCAGATCGCGACGACCTGCCTGGACAACCTCGGCCGAGCGGTCGATCTCGGCACGCAGGCGCTGATCCAGCCGCGCGGTCTCGCCCAGCACCGCGGCCTGGCGCTCATTCGCCGAGCCATAGGCCTCAGCAGCGGTACCGGCCCAACCGGCGCCGGGCGCGGCAGCGCGCACATCCCCCTGAAGCCGGGTCACTGCAGTGCTCGCGTCGTAGGCCGACCCGTCCTGGGGTACCCCGTCGCCGAACGTCCCGCGTGCCTTGGACCAGATCGCCATGAAAGCATCGAGCGCAGCCACCGGTCAGAGTCCCTCCACGCTTCAAGGGTAGGGCGTAGCGGTGACCTTCCCGCGCACTTTCTCCCCGGGATCGGCAGGGCCGACTCGACCGCGGAGGTCCCGCGGGGCCGACCGGTCCACGCGGACTGCGCGGGACCGGCGGGTCAGCGCGGTGAGACGCCGGCCGACAACACCCGGATGCCGCTGATCAGGCCGTCGATGAGGTTGCCTTCTTTGAACGATGCGGCGGCGGCGGAGACCCCGAGCGGGGCAGCTTCCTCGATTCCGCGGCCCTTGACCTGCGAACCGTAGACGACCTCGATGGCCCGCTGGTCGGGCGACACCGCCAGCAGCACGGCGTTGTCGGGGGTGGGCACCTTGCCGAGGATCTCCCGCGCAGTGGCTGCGGGGTCCGCGCCGAGATCACCGATGTAGACGGCGAAGCGCGCCTTGGCCGCCCGCGATCCGAACTTCAGCGCGTTGTCGAGGATCACCAGGTCTTTGGTCGGGAACGGATACTGCACCGAGAGCACGCCGGGCTCGGTGACCGCCGAGATCCGCCCACTGGCCGTGATCGCCGATCCGTACGGCAGTTCGGCCAGGTCGAGCGCGCCCGCCTTGGTCAGCTCACCACTTGCCACTTGCGCCACCTCCGATCGTCAGGTGCGAGCCGTGGCCGCCGTGGCCGTGGTCCGCAGGTTCCTCGGCCGCCCACAGTATCGGCTCGTGTGTCCATTTCTCGGACATGTCGAACGTCGCGGGGTGCGGGCCCTTCTTGGTGAAGATGAACAGCGACAGGAGCCCGGCCAGCGCCAACGGGATGACGACGAAGCTTGCGTGCACTAAAGCTGTTGAGGTCACGACGAAACCGTATCCCACGGCCGGGTCAGGCCGCTCCCTCACCCAGATATCTCACCCAGGCCGGGTCGAGTTCCTTGACGCTGGACAGCAACCGCCAATGCTGACCCTTGGGCGGCAACGGCGTGGTGTGCAACGCCCACCCCAGCTCGGACAGCAGTCGGTCGGCCTTGCGGTGATTACACGCCGAGCACGCCGCGACGCAGTTCTCCCACGAGTGGGCGCCACCACGACTGCGCGGAATCACGTGGTCGACAGTGTCGGCCTTCGCGCCGCAGTAGGCACAGCGGAACCGGTCCCGGTGCATCAGCGCCGCGCGGGTCATCGGTATCCGTGCCCGGTAGGGGACCCGCACGAAGGTGCGCAGCCGGATCACCGTCGGGACGACGATCGACCGCGTCGCCGAGTGGATCACCGGACCCACGGGGTCGTCGTGGACGACGTCGGCTTTTCCGCACATCAGCATGATCACCGCGCGACGCATCGGCAGGGCGGTCAGCGGCTCGTAGGTCGAGTTCAGCAACAGCACCCGTCGGCGACCCCAGACCGACGCGTCGTGTGCCATCGGGGAGACGGTGTCCACTGCCGAGCCGATTCCCGAGGCAACGCTGTGCAATGCGCGCGAGGCAGTGGCAGATGTCGACCCGGTTGAGCCCGCCGCGGTCCGGTGATGCCGGTGGCCGCGTCCGTTCTTACGCTGCGCCATACGTCCTCCGTCCGACAGTCCACCACGGATCCGGGCCGATCGCACGGCAATTCCGCACGTGTTCGCTGGTCAGTCCGATGAACATCTCGTGACCGGACTCTCGTCCGCGGCCGCCGAGGCCACGAGAGCGCGGGATCGCCGAACCGTCGCCGCCGGTTCGGTTGCGGCCGGCCCCGCTGCGGAAGAAACCGTGACGCCGCCGGACCGGGCCCCACAACCGCTGCCCCACAGCCCGTGCCCACGAGGAATGCCTCACAATGGAGGCGATGGACGCGCAGCACAGCCAACAGTCGTTCTACGACGCGGTCGGCGGGCATGACACCTTCCGCAGCATCGTGTCCAGGTTCTATCAACTCGTCCGCGAGGACGAGATCCTTCGGCCGCTCTACCCCGAGGACGATCTCGACGGAGCCGAAGAACGTCTGCGCATGTTCCTCGAGCAGTACTGGGGCGGTCCGCGTACGTACTCGGATCTACGCGGCCATCCACGGCTTCGGATGCGCCACGCCCCGTTCCGGATCGGATACCTGGAGCGCGACGCCTGGCTGCGGTGCATGCACACCGCGGTCGCCGAGATCGACTCGGCGACGCTCGACGACACGCACCGCCGCGAACTGATCGCCTACCTGGAGATGGCGGCCCAGTCGATGGTCAACTCCGCGTTCTGATCGCGGCCGGACTCGTGACCGGGCGGGCACAGCGCGCGAGGCGCCTCAGCGCAGTACCACGGCGGGGTCACCGCGGCGGCGGTACACGCTGCCGAACCGGGCGTCGATGCGCAGCCAGGCTGCCGTGGCACGTACCCGCACCACCTCGTCGGCGCTGACCGACTCCGGGGCGAACCGGTCGCCGGTCGGTGACTGCGGCAGAAAACCCATCGCCGTCAGTGCGAACACACACCGCATCGGGATGCCGACGCGGTCCGCGGGTGTCGAGACGGCCACCACCTCCTGATCCAGCAGGGACGCCGGTGGGCCGTGCGCGCCGGAGTGCTCCTTGGCCAGGTCCGTCCCCCGCTGTGCCAGATCCAGTACGACCCGAACCGGGACGTCGTCGAGGTGGACGAATCCGGTGTCCGGCGGCAGCGCGCCACGCCACGCCGAGTCCATGCCGAACCCGGGGGCGACGAACCCGTCGGCGGTGACCGCGCGCAGGCCGGTCAGCAGCGCGTCCGCGCCGGCGCACAGATCGTCGGGGGCCACCCGGCCGGCCACCACCCGGCTGGCCAGCACGTCGAACCCGGTCGCCACCCAGGCGACCACCATGCTGCGGTCCCGTTGCCGTAAGCGCACCACCGCGGCCTCGTCGAGTCGCATCGCCCGCTCGATGAAGGTGCCCAGGTTCTCCCGCTGGGCAGCCTGCGAAGGCGTGTCGAGCCACAACCCACGCTCAGCGCCGATCACCGTGCCCAACGTTTCAGGTACTCCCGCTGCGCTCCCGAAAGCCGTTGCAGCCGTTGTTCTTCGATGTGCACCGCGGCGAGCTGCGTGTCGGCGACCACGGCCGGCCTGGAGTCGGGTGGCGCCCCGACCGAGCGCACCTCATAGCCGATGGTGAAGTCAACCGCGCGGACCCGCTCGGCGAACATGGTCACCTGCAGTGGAGAATCGATCAGCCGCAACTGGGCCTTGTAAGAGATGTTGACCTCGGCGATGAGCAGGCCGATAGTGGTGATCTCGTCGCCGAAAGGTTCGCGCAGGAACGGGATCCGGGCTTCCTCGAGAAGGGTGACCATGGTGGCGTGGTTGATGTGCTGATACATGTCGATGTCCGACCACCGCACATGCACCGCAGCGGTGAAGCCCTGCCCATCGGTCACCCGCTCGACCCCGTCCCGCTCGTCCTGGTCATGCTCCGGATCTGCCGGGCAGCAACCGACAACGTCGCCAGATCGTGTTCACCGCTTTCGTAGAGTTCGGTGAGCGTGCGGCGCGCCCGGCTGACTCGCGAACTGTTGGTCATCTCCCACTCGGCGATCTTCTCCAGACCGTCCTCGTCGGGCTCACCCACGGCCAGCACGTCGAAACACAGCGCCCGCAGCGAGCCGTAGATGTCATCGCGGATGGCCAACCGAGCCAACGAATGCCAGCGGTCGACCCGGGACAGCCGGGACACCGCGGTGAGCAGTCCGTCGGTGCCCAGGTGATCCATCAGCGCGAAGTAGGTGTCGGCGACCTCGGCCGGGTCCCGGTCGACGATGTCGGCGATGTCGATCACGTCGAGCAGGCTGAACTGGTACAACCCGGACGCGACCATGTACGCGACGTCGGCGGGCACCCCCTGGGCACTGAACTCACCCGCCTCCTTGGCGACGATCGCCTTGTCGTCACCGCGCAACCACTCGGGCATGCGTGGGGTCAGCATCGCGACCTTATCGGCGAAGCGGTTGATCTCGGCGCCCACCGCCAGCGGCTGCGGCCGGTAGTTCAGCAGCCAGCGGGCCGCCCGGTCGATGAGGCGGCGCAGATCCAGCGTCATCCGATCGGTGGTCGCCACCGACACGCCGTTTGCACCGGCCTGCCGGATCTGCTGACGCACCCGCCCGAGACCGAAGATGGCGTCGGCGGCGGCGAAGCTGCGAATCGCGTCGACCGGGGCGACGCCGACGTCTTCGGTGACCCGGTAGGCGTACGAGATGCCCGAGGTGTCGACCACGTCGTTCACCAACATGGTGGTGACGATCTCGCGGCGCAACTGATGGGCCCGGATGTCGGGACCGAACCGCTCGCTCAGCGTGGCCGGGAAGTAGCCTGGCAGCCGACTGGCGAACACCTCCTGGTCAGGTAGGTCCCCGTCGAGCAGATCAGCCTTCAGCGCCAGCTTCACGTGGGCCATCAGCGTCGCCAGTTCCGGTGAGGTCAGGCCGATTCCGGCATCGGTGCGGCGATTGATCTCCTTCTCCGACGGCAGAGCTTCGAGCTCCCGGTTCAGACCACGCTGGGTGACGAGGTCTTTGATCATGCGGGCATGCACCGACAGCAGGCTGGCCGCATTCGCCCTGCTGGTTCCCATCAGGTCGTTCTGGCTCTCGTTGTCGGCCAACACCAGGCGACCGACCTCGTCGGTCATCGACAGCAGCAGATCGGTGCGGTCCTCGGCGGCCACCTTGCCCGCCGTGACCAGCGAGTCGATCAGGATCTTGATGTTGACCTCGTGGTCGGAGCAGTCCACACCGGCGGAGTTGTCCAGCGCGTCGGTGTTGATCCGTCCGCCGCACAGGTCGAACTCGGTGCGGCCCAGTGACGTCACGCCGAGGTTGCCGCCCTCACCGATCACCTTGGCGCGCACCTGGTTCCCGTTGACCCGAACCGCGTCGTTGGCACGGTCACCGACATCGGCGTCGGCTTCGGACTCGGCTTTGATGTAGGTGCCGATACCGCCGTTCCACAGCAGATCCGCCGGCGCCTTGAGGATCGCCTTCATCAGCGCCGGCGGCGTGAGCTCGACAGCGTCGTCGTCGAGGCCCAGCGCCGCCCGCGCCTCCGGGCTGACGGCGATGGATTTCTGCTGGCGGCTGTAGACCCCGCCGCCGGCACTGATCAGCGACTTGTCGTAGTCATCCCAGCTGGAACGGGGCAGATCGAACAGTCGCTTACGCTCCCGCCACGAGGACGCGGCGTCGGGGTTCGGATCGATGAAGATGTGCCGATGATCGAAGGCGGCGAGCAGGCGGATGTGCTGGGACAGCAGCATCCCGTTGCCGAACACGTCACCGCTCATGTCGCCGACGCCGACCACGGTGAAGTCCTCGGACTGGGTGTCGACACCCATTTCCCGGAAGTGTCGCTTCACCGACTCCCAGGCACCCTTGGCGGTGATGCCCATGGCCTTGTGGTCGTAGCCGACCGACCCGCCCGAGGCGAACGCGTCACCCAGCCAGAAGCCGTAGGACTTCGCGACGTCGTTGGCGATGTCGGAGAACGTCGCGGTGCCCTTGTCGGCGGCCACCACCAGATAGGCGTCGTCGCCGTCGCGCCGGACGACGCCGGCCGGCGTGACGACCGCGCCGCTGACCTTGTCGACGTTGTCGGTGATGTCGAGCAGACCGGCGATGAACAGCCGGTAACAGGCGACGCCCTCCGCACGGGTGGCGTCGCGGTCTACGGCGGCGTCACCGGTGGGTGTGGGCGGGTTCTTCACCACGAAGCCGCCCTTGGCGCCGACCGGGACGATCACGGCGTTCTTGACCGCCTGCGCCTTGACCAATCCCAGGATCTCGGTGCGGAAATCCTCACGGCGGTCCGACCAGCGCAGGCCGCCACGGGCGACGAAACCGAACCTCAGGTGCACGCCCTCCACCCGTGGCGAGTAGACGAAGATCTCGAACTTCGGCCGGGGCAACGGGAGTTCGTCGATCAACTCCGGATTCAGCTTGAACGACAACACGTTGCGGGCCCGAGCGGACTCGGGTCGGGTGATGAAGAAATTGGTGCGCAGGGTGGCCTGGATCATCGACGCGAACGCCCGCAACACGCGGTCGGTGTCGAGGCTGACCAGCGCATCGATGTCAGCGGCGACAGCGGCCGCGGCGGCCTGCGCGTCGCGGTTGGCCCCGCCTGCACTCTGCTCGACCGGACGGAACAACGCCTCGAACAGCTCGACGAGCGAGCGGGCGGTGGCGGCGTTGTCGGTGAGGACCGACTCGATGTGGGACTGGCTGTAGGAGAAACCGGCCTGTTTGAGGTATCTGGCGTAGGCGCGTAGCACGGCCACCTGGCGCCAGGTCAGACCGGCACGCAGCACCAGCTCGTTGAACCGGTCGATCTCGGCGTTACCGTGCCAGATCGCGGTGACGGCGTCGGCGAAGCGCTCGGCGTTCGCCTCGCGCTCCGGCCCCGGCGGGGGGTCCGGGATGCCACGGTGCGGGGACACCTTGAACTGGTAGATCCACACCGGCAGCCCGTCGGGCCGAGTCACGGTGAACGGTCGCTCTTCGAGAACCGTGACGCCCATCGACTGCAACATCGGGAGCAGCTGACTCAGCGAGGCCGACCGTCCGCCGAGATACCAGATGAGATGGGACACTCCCGATTCGGCGTTGGCGGTGTCATCGACGTCGGTGAGCACCAACGTGACCGAATCGTCCCGCAGCTCTTCGATGACCGCGATGTCGTTGAGTGCATGTGCCGGATCGATGGCCTGCTTGTAGACCTCGGAGAACGCCGACGCGTAATGCTCGGCGGTGCCGTGGTCGATCGGGCCACCGGAGCCGACCGCACCGAGCAGCCGGTCCCCCCAGGTGCGTGCCGCCTCGGTCAGCAGATCCTGGATGCGCGACTCGTTGGCCTCCGAGACGTCCACATCCTGCTGGCGGGAGCCCTCTGCCAGACGGACCGTGAAATGAACGACAGCCCAGGGCGATTCGCTGACCCTGGCGGCGTAGTCGATACTGACGCCGCCGAGCTCGCGGACCAGGATGTCCTGCATGGCCAGCCGCACCACCGTGGTGTAGCGGTCACGCGGCAGATACACCAGGCACGACACGAAGTGCGCGAGCGGGTCGGCCCGCATGAACAGCAGGGTGCGGCGGCGCGACCCCAGGTCGACCACCGCCATCGCCATGTCGAGCAGGCCCCGCGCGCTCAAAGCGAACAGCTCCGAGCGGGGAATGGTCTGGATGATGTCGAGCAGCAGCTGCCCGGGATGGCTGGGATCCTTGTGCGCCATCGCGAGGGCATCGTTGACGCGCCGCGAGACCAGCGGGATCTCCAGGACGTTGGCGTTCATCGCCGCGACGGTGAACAGCCCGACGAAGCGGTGTTCGATCGCCGTGGTGTCGTCGGCTCCGGGCTCGGCGGGCTGCTCGCGCACGACCACGATCTGCGGATACGCCCCGTAGCGCAGGAAACTGGGAATGGTGGCCTGCGCCAGGGTCAGCAGCTCGTCCTTGTTGGTCAACTGCGGCAGCACGTCGGTGCGCAGGCGCAGAACCCCGAGGCGGCTGGAGGTGTCGACGGTCGCGTGCCCGTCCCGCACGGGGCAACGCTGATAGCCCAGCAGCACGAAGTGACCGTCGGCCAGCCACCGCAGCAGGGCTGCGACGTCTTTGCGGTCGGGGCTCGGGAATCGTCGCCCGGAGTCAGCGTCGAGTTCGGCGGCGAGGATCCGCAACGCCGCGGCCATGTCGGTGGAGTCCAGCGCCACCTGCCGGGCGTCTGCCAGCACCCGCGGCAACAACCCCTCGACCTCGGCGAGTGCCCGCCGATCGACGGTCTCGGCCAGCTGAACATGGACCCACGTCTCGTCGATCCCATCGCCGAACGTGGCCTCCGAGGCGGACACGATGTCGAGTAGCTCGCCACCTGCCCCACGACGCACCCGGAAGACCGGATTCATGATCGCGGTGTAGGCGACCCCGATCCGGTGCAGCAGCACCGTCACCGAGTCCATCAGCATCGTCGCGTTGTCGGTGACCACCTGCAGGGCCGGTCCGAACCCACCCTCGACATCGGCGGGGTAGACCGCGACGCGGGTGGCTCCCGGCGACCGTTGGCTGCCGAGGCGGTACTGCGCCTCCACCAACGCCGGACCGTTCACGGTGTCGGCGCTGCCGCGCCGCAGCGGACCCGTGACGGCGCCCTCGGCCCCGGGCGCACCGGCGTGCGGACCCCGGTAGGTCGCCAGGTAGGCGGGCAGTAGTCGATCGATGACTTCCGCGGAGGCCGCCGGGCCGACCGAGCTGTTTATCGCACCTGGGTTCAACGACATTCGCCGCTCCTGACTCACGCGCGCACCGGCCGCCGTTGGCCGTAACCGGGCGCCCTGCTTCGGTTGCTTCGGTCTCGCGTCCGCGCCGGTTACCTGGTCCGCACGGAGAGCCTATCCCCGCGTCAGCTTCCGGTGGGTCACCCGGTGCGGACGCGCTGCCTCGGCACCCATTCGCTCGATCTTGTTCTCCTCATAGGCCGCGAAGTTCCCCTCGAACCAGAACCATTTGGCCTCGTTGTCGGCGTCACCCTCCCAGGCCAGGATGTGGGTGCAGGTGCGGTCGAGGAACCACCGGTCGTGGCTGATCACCACCGCGCAGCCGGGGAAGTTCTCCAGCGCGTTCTCCAGCGAGCCCAGCGTCTCGACGTCGAGGTCGTTGGTGGGCTCGTCGAGCAGCAGCAGATTGCCGCCCTCCTTGAGGGTCAGAGCCAGGTTGAGCCGGTTCCGCTCACCACCGGAGAGCACACCGGCCGGCTTCTGCTGATCCGGGCCCTTGAACCCGAATGCCGAGACGTAGGCGCGCGACGGTATCTCGTTCTGACCGACCTCGATGTAGTCCAATCCGTCGGAGACGACCTGCCACACCGTCTTCTTCGGATCGATGCCCGCACGGCTCTGGTCGACGTAGCTCAACTTGACCGTCTCGCCCACCTTGACCGTGCCGCTGTCGGGCTGCTCGAGGCCGACGATGGTTTTGAACAGTGTGGTCTTGCCGACACCGTTGGGGCCGATCACGCCGACGATGCCGTTGCGCGGCAGTGTGAACGACAGATCCTTGATCAGCTGGCGACCGTCGAAACCTTTGTCGAGGTGTTCGACCTCCACCACGACGCTGCCCAGGCGCGGGCCTGTGGGGATCTGGATCTCCTCGAAGTCGAGCTTGCGGGTCTTCTCCGCCTCGGCGGCCATCTCCTCGTAGCGCTGCAGACGGGCCTTGCTCTTGGCCTGTCGCGCCTTGGCGCCCGAGCGGACCCAGTCCAGTTCGTCTTTGAGGCGCTTCTGCAGTTTGGCGTCCTTGCGGCCCTGGACGGCGATGCGCTCGGCCTTCTTCTCCAGGTAGGTGGAGTAGTTGCCCTCATAGGGGTAGGCGCGCCCGCGGTCGAGCTCAAGGATCCACTCGGCGACGTTGTCCAGGAAGTACCGGTCGTGGGTGACGGCGAGGATGGCGCCCTTGTACTCGGCGAGGTGCTGCTCCAGCCACAGCACGCTCTCGGCGTCGAGGTGGTTGGTGGGTTCGTCGAGCAACAGCAGGTCAGGCTTGGACAGCAGCAGCCTGCACAGCGCGACGCGACGCTTCTCACCACCGGAGAGGTGGGTGACGGGCTCGTCGGGCGGTGGGCAACGCAGGGCATCCATCGCCTGCTCCAGCTGGGAGTCGATATCCCACGCATCGGCGGCGTCGAGCTCCTCCTGGAGCTTGCCCATCTCCTCCATCAGCTCGTCGGAGTAGTCGGTCGCCATCAGCTCGGCGACCTCGTTGTAGCGGTTGAGCTTGGCTTTGATCGCCACCCCCGCTTCGACGTTCTCGCGGACCGTCTTGGTCTCGTCGAGCTCGGGTTCCTGGAGCAGGATGCCCACCGTGGCACCCGGCTGCAGGAATGCGTCGCCGTTGTTGGGCTGGTCCAAGCCGGCCATGATCCGCAAGACGCTCGACTTACCGGCCCCGTTGGGACCGACCACGCCGATCTTCGCGCCCGGAAGGAAGTTCAGCGTGACGTCGTCAAGGATGACCTTGTCGCCGTGCGCCTTGCGGACCTTCCGCATCGTGTAGATGAATTCGGCCATTGCCTTCGATGTGCCTTTCTCGATCCCGCTGCTCGTTCGGCGGGATCATGTCGGACTGCGCGATAGTCGCGCCCCATCCTAGGCGCGGCCGAACCGACGGTGCTGGCCGCTAGGCGCTCAACCGCATCGCCCCCGCGACGTGGTCCGTCGCGTCCTGGTCCACGCTGTCGTCGTCGGTCGGGTCGGACTCGTGCGAGTCCGTGCCGGCCGGGTCGGTGTCGGTCGCGGTGTGGGTCGCGGTGTCGGTCGAGGTGGTGGTCGTGGTGGTGGTTGCGGTGTCGGTCGAGGTGGTGGCCGATGTCGGTTCGGGGTGTCTGCGACTCTCGATGCGGGCGATGCACCGCGCCAGGTCCGGCCCGACCGAGGTGGCCCGGATCTCCGACGACGATCGCCGGTTTCCGTCCCGATCTTCGTATTCGCTGGTGTAGAGGTAGCCGACGACGATGACCGGGTCCCCCTTACCCAGGCCGGCACCGACACCGGTGACCAGGCGTCCCCAGCAGTTGACAGTCGCGTACAGCGAGTTGCCCGGTTCCCACGTGCCGTCGGCCGTGCGCCGGCGCGAGTTGCTGGCCACCCGGAATTTGAACAGCTCCTGGTCGCCGACCCAGCGGCGATCCGGGCTGGTGACGATGGTGCCGACGATGGTGATAGGTGTCTCGAACATGATGGTGCCTTCCTCGGTTTCTCTCGGCTGCGGAGCGGGCACTGTGCCCGACCCGTCGGTGACACCGCCATTGAGCGCTGCGCCGCCGACACCGCGGGACCGAGGACCGGCTCAGGGCGCGAGCGTTGTGGATGAATCCCGGATTGGGGAAGACAGACCGGGGACTGCGGATCGGGGGGTCGGATCGGGACATCGAGGTCGCCACCCGCCTGGTGCGGGCCGGCCATAACGTCGATGTGCTGCATCGGTGCCACCAGGCCGGCCCGCAACCCGACGCTAGCACAACACCTGAATATGTGAACAGCTGAAAATATAAGCGGCTGGTGCGGGGGCGTTCAGCCTCTCTCCCGCTCGCGCCGGGCGAGTTCGGACAGCATCGCGTTGTAGGCGGCCAGGTCGGCGTCGTCGTCGCGGTCGGCGGCACGGTCGAGCCGCCGGGCGGTGCGATCGTCGGTCCGGCGCCACTGCACGAACAACGCCAGCAGCACCACGACCAGCGGGACTTCGCCAGCGGCCCACGCGATCCCGCCGCCCAGGCGCTGATCGCCGAGCAGGTCGGTGTGCCAGCTCAACTGCAACGAGCGATAGAAGCCCTCGGCCAGAACCGTCTGCGTGCCCATCAGCACCACACCGAAGAACGCATGCAATGGCAACGAGGCGAACACCATGCCCAACTTGGCCAGGTGCGGAATCGGCCGCGGCGTCGGGTCCACCCCGATGACGACCCAGTAGAACAGGTAACCGCTGAGCAGAAAGTGCACGTTCATCGCGATATGGGCGGCGTGACTACCTGCCACTGCCCCGAAGATGCCGCCGAAGTACAGGCCGTAGAAGCCGACGATGAACAGTGCGGTCGCGACGAACGGGTTGGTCAGCACCTGCGAAACCCTGGAGTGCAGCGCTGCCAGCAGCCATTCCCGCGGACCGGGTGGGGCATTTCGCCCCGCGGCCGGAAGGGCTCGCAGGGCGAGCGTGACGGGTGCACCCAGCACCAACAGGATCGGCGCCAGCATCGACAGCAGCATGTGCGCGATCATGTGCATGCTGAACATCGCGGGCATGTAGCGCCCGATGCCCGACGACGTCGCCAGCAGCAGCACCAGACAGCCCAGCAGCCAGGCCACCACCCGCCCCGCGGGCCACGCATCCCCACGCCGACGCAACCGAAGCACTCCGGCGAGGTACACCCCGGCGAACACGATCGCCGCGGTACCGAGGATCAGGTCGAACCGCCAGTCGAACAGCAGGCGCGCCGCAGTCGGCGGTCCGGCCAGGTCGTAGCCGATCTCAACAGCCGGTATCGACAGGTTCAGGTTCAGCGGCGGCGGGGGCGGGGTGCGACCCAGCGCCACGGCCACCCCGAAGGTGAGACCGAAGATGACGGCCTCGACCAGGGCGAGCCGGATCAGCGGTGCCCGGGCACCCGGGTCGTCCCGCAGTGCGGCCAGACCTTTGCGGCGCTGCTGCCAGCCGAGCACCCCGAGCACCACCAGCGCGGCGGCCTTGGCCACCAGCAGCAGCCCGTACTCGGTGGTCACCAGATCGCCGGGTCGGACCCGGACCAGGGCGTTGATCACCCCGCTGAGCGCCATCGCCACAAAACACCACAGTGCTACCGCGGAGAAGCGACGGGCCGCCAACGGGCCGTGATCGCCGCCCCGCAGCGCGTGCACCAGCAGGGCGAGCAGCCCGCCGGCCCATATCGCGCCGGCGACGAGGTGCACGATGAGGCTGTTGGTCGCGACGTCATGGGCGCCGCCGGACGAGGAATGTCCCGACAGCCCCAGGGGCAGCAGCGTGAGCAGCGATCCGGCGAACAACACCGGCGTCCAGGACCAGCGCAGCACCGGGATGCTGATTGCGGTGACCAGCGCGGCCACCAATGCGGTCCACCGCCACGCTCCGGCGATGTCGATCAGGTCGGCCACCGCCCAGATATCGGCCGGACTCAATCGGGTGCCCAGCGGCTGCCCGCTGACGTCGGAGACCGTCAGCGGCACCATCAACGCTGCGCACACCGCCCAGAGGCCCGAGGCCGCGGTACCCATCCGTAGCGCACGGTAGCCGGCGACGTCGAGCACCTGACTCTGCTGCGGAGGCACCAGGAACGCCGCGAACAGGAACGACCCGGTCGCGGTCACCGCTGCGATCTCGCCAGCGGCCCGGACGAACGGCAGGCCATAGCTGGTCACCGGCCCCGGGTCCGGCAACCCGGTGGCGGTCAGCGCCTCGGCCAGCGACAACGCCGACAACGCCGTGGCGGTGATCCCGGCCAGCACGGCGACGCCGACCAGCACCGACCACACCGGCGCCCGGCGCACGCCGACCGGTGCGATCTGAGCGGCTGAGGTCATGCGCCCAGCGTATGACCAAGGGGAGCGCGATCTACGACACAGGGTCGTTGCGCAGCTCGCGACGGCTGCGCTCACGGGCGAAGAACTGCCGACGCGCGCAGCGGTCGACGGTGTTCATGTCCCTGAGGATGCCGCGCAGCTCGGCGCGAAAAGCCTTCCTGCGGTCCGCCAGATCGGCGGCCGGCTCCAGGAGATGCTGGTCGACGGCCACCTGCCGGGCCGTCGCGAACAGCAGTGCCGACACCGATTCGGTGCTCTGCACCCGCCCTTGCGCGACGTACTGCTGCCCCAGACCCAGCGCCTTGGCGGTCAGATCCTTCTCGGAGATCTCCGCCGGCGCATCAATGAGTGCGTCCGCAACGATCTGATAGGCCTCGAAGAACGGACGTAACAGCGGACCGGCGATCGCGGGCCGCTTCTCCCGTAGCAGTGCGTCGATCCGGTCCCCGCCCGCTTCGACCTCCGCCTCCCAACCGCCGACCTCGCCTGCGGCCTGCGTAGGACGATGCCACCCCATCTCCTGGGCGACGTGTTCGCGGAAGCCCGCCGAGTCGGCGAAGTAGAACTCGAACTTGAGCAGGTCCCGCAGCCGCATGACTTGACTCCAGAACGCGTCCAGCCGATCCGAATCGGCGCGGGCGGCGAAGGCGAGCGCCAACTCCACCAACGACGTCTCCAGGAACGCGTCGATGAGCGAATTGCGGTAGAACGCGGCCTCCAGTTCGTCCTGTGGGGCGATGTTCCACACGGTGACCCGCCCGCCGTCGATGCGCGTCACCGGATGCCCACCCGAGAGCGCGTCGAGGGCGGCACGCACCCCGTCGGGGGTTCGCAGCCGCAGCGCGCTGTTGGTCATCGGCGTCTGCTTGCGCTCGAGGTAGTCCAGTGAGTCCTGCAGGGTGTGGTGCAGCTGGTCGAGGGTCAACGCGAACCCGCGGGTGCTCAGCAGCAGCGCCGACACCAGGGCCGTCGCGTTGACCGGGGTGACCTGCAGGATGCGCCACGCCACCTCGAAGGCCATCTTCTGCATCGCCAGCCGTTTGGCGGATTCGTCGGTGGTCATCGGGCGGTGCGGTTCGCCCAGGTACTCCCGCATCGACACCGCCTCGGGGAAACGGACGTAGATCTTGCCGTAGTTGCGCTCCCCCTGCGCCCGGATGTAGTTGACCAGCCACGACAGACCCTCGGGGGTTTTCTCCCCGCCGCGGGCGTACGACGCGTACTCGGCGGTCTCGTGGAGCTGATCGAAGCTGATCGAGACGGGCTGCAGCAGGATGTCGTCGCTTCGGCCGTCGAGATAGGCATCGGCCACGTAGGCGAGCAGCCCGAGCTTGGGCGGCAGCATCTTGCCGGTGCGCGACCGGGTGCCTTCGATTGCCCACGACAGGTTGAACCGCTTCTCGACGATGTAGCCGACGAACTGGCGCAGCACGAACTTGTAGAGCGGGTCGTCGAGCTTGCGCCGCAGGAAGATCACCCCGGAGCGCCGCAGCAGTGGGCCCATGAAACCGAACGACAGATTGATACCGGCGAAGGTGTGCACCGGCGGCAACCGGTTCTCCTGCATGGCGACCGGCACGATCGCCCCGTCGAGGTAGGACCGGTGCGAGAACAGCAGCACTGCCGGGTGCGCTTCGAGCGCCTGCCGCATCGCTTCGACCTCGGCGCGGTCGTAGTCGATGTTGGGGTCGAAGCCTCGGCTGAAGATCGCGCGCCCCAGCGACGGGATCAGGTCGACGGAGAAACGACTCCAGCCGGTGCCGAGTTCGTCGAGCATCTCGCCGGCCTGCTCCACGGTGGCCCCGGGGATCTTCGCCAGGCCCTCGCGAAAGCGCGCCGAGGCCAGCACCTCGGGCTTGATCAGGCGCGGCGACTTGTACTCCGGGCCGAGCAGCCGCAATTCGACGCGCTCGATCGCGAGGATCGCCCTCCTGAGCACGAAACGCGCGAATTCCCTGGGGTTCTCGGCCACAGTGGCCTCGCTCCACCGCTGCCGAAGCTCAGAGACCTTGGCGGGTTCACCCGCGACGACGCGGGCACGGGAAGGGTCGCGCCGCAGAATGGCGTGCTGGAGCACCCGGGGCGGGCAGTAGGTGTCGCGGCCCGAGAGCAGCGCGACCACCTTGGATCGCGTCGGAAGACCACCGGGCACCCAGAACACCCGCACCGGCACCACCGAACGATCCTCGTCGGCCTTTAGCAACTCCACGAGTTGGGCCAACACCGGCGGCGGCGGGTCATCGTCGGCCGGGAGTTTGAGCACCTCGATCTTGGAGTCGGGATGTTCTCGTCGCTGACCCTCCAGCCAGTCGCTGAGCAGTGCCTCCTCGGCGGGCGAGGACACCGACGCCAGCACCAGGGTGTCGTCGACGGCGGTGTAGGCCGCGAAGTCGTCGGCCCGAGCCTTCACGGCCGGCCCTTGGGAGCGCCGGTCTTCTTGGCCGGCGACGTCTTGGCCGGCGGCTTCTCGGCCGGCGTCGCCTTGGCCGGCGCCTTCCCGGCTGGCGTCTTCCCGGCCGGCGGCTTCTTGGCCGACGCTTTGCGGGCTGCGGGTTCCTTCTCCGAGACGGTGCGCCGGTACAGGTCCGGGAGGGGCAGTTCGTCGTGCGGCCAGTCTTTGAGGGTGTCCAGATAGAGTTGGCGCACCTCTTCGATGCGCTCCGAGAGGTTCTCGTGCGTCCAGTCGTCCACCGGGATGGGCGGGTAGACCACAACATCGACGGTGCCGGGGTTGAAGGTGCTGGAATCGCGGGCAGCGATCACCTCGGCGTTGCGGATGACGATCGGCACGATGGGGATACCAGCCGACATGGCGATACGGAACGGACCTTTTTTGAACGGGCCCACCTCGGTGGTGTCCAGCCGGGTCCCCTCCGGTGCAATGAGAATCGAAAGGCCTTTGCGCGCAAGTTCTTCGACCTTCTTGAGCCCCTCTACCGCCTTCTTCGGATCGTCGCGGTCGATGAACGCAGCGTCCATGATCTTGCCCATCGTCCCGACGATGGGGTCGTTCTCCAGCTCCTTCTTTCCGACCGAGGTGAAGTTGTCGCTGACAAGCCGGCCCGCGATCAGCGGGTCGGCCTGGTTGCGGTGGTTGAAGATGAACACCGCGGGGCGCTGCGCGGTCAGGTTCTCCTGCCCCAGCACCTGCAGGTTGATTCCGACGGTGGTGAGCAGCGTCCGGCCGAACATCGAGGTGAAGAAGTTGACCCCGGTGCGCCGGTTGCGCGTCAACAGCCCGATGCCGAGGGCGCCCCAGGCGATCGGCACCATCGACGCGATGCCGGCGGCGGTGCGGACCTGAGAGATGGGGCTGGCGCCGCTGCGGCTGCTGAACCGCAGGATCGGCCAACCCCGCTTGGCGGCGACGGCGGCCATCTTGCCCTCCGGGTTGGTCGGGCGCGGGTTGCCGACCAGATACATGAGTGCGACGTCTTCGTCGCCGTCGGCGTAGAAGTAGCTCTTGGCCAGGTCGATGCCGTTGGCGGAGGCGAATTCCTGGACCGCCCTGGCCTTGCCCGGACCCCAGATGATCGGCCGCTGAACCTCTCCGGTGATCAGACCGTCGTCGTCGGTCTCGAACTTGTTGCTCAGCACATTGTCGATGCCCAAGAACCGGGCCACCGGCTCGACCTGCACCGTCAACGCCGACGAGGACAGCACCACGGTGTGCCCGCGAGCCATGTGCGCACGCACGATCTCGCGCATCTCTGGATAAATTCTCCCGACGATCTTCTGGATAAAGAGGCGCTCGGCGAGCTCATCGATGTCGTCGACCGAGTTGCCGCGCAGCATGCGCGCGCCCTTGCCGATCAGATCTTCGAACTCGGAGCGGCCGAGTTGATGGTTGAGACCGGCCTGCACCATGCCGATGAACTCCCCGACCGACATCTGCCTGCGGCGCAACCGGTCCTGCGTCATCACCACGCCGGTGAACCCGGCGACGAGCGTGCCGTCGAGATCGAAGAAGGCGCCGATATGGGGTCCCTCCGGACTGGCCTGGATCTCGGCGACGGAACCGGGGAGACGCATCTGACGGCTGTTCGGTGTCTCCGATGTCACTGCGGGCCACTTCCATTCGGTTGGGCGGACTGCGCTCTCGGCCTCGCCTGGGCGGCCGGCGGTGCGGTCGGTGCGGTAAAGGTGGCGGGGACGGCGCGGCCGTCGCCGCCGAGGGTGAGCACTTCGTCGAAGCCGGCCAGCAGGCACTGGGCGAACAGTTCCGGATCGGTGATCGACGCCCGGTCGTAGCGGGCGGTGATGGTGCAGTAGCCCGATCTCGAGACCAACACCACCATCATCGCGACACCGGGCAGCGGTCCGAGACCGTACTGGCGCAGCACTTTCGCGCCGGCGATGAAAGTGTCCCCGGCGTAGACGGGCACGTTGCTGGCCTGAACGTCGGAGTTCACCACCGACCCTGCCATCGCCTCCAGGACGCTGTCGGGTAGCAGGCTGACCACCGGGGCGATCGCTCCGACCATGTCGATGGCGCGCTCGTCGCGCTTGCGCGTCATCTGCGAGCGGATGTCCTTGATGCGCACCGCCGGGTCGGACAGACCGATCGGGGCTGCGAGATTGACACCGGCAAACCGGTTGCCGCCCGCCGGGTCCGCCTCCGAGCGGAGGTTGACCGGTACCGCCATCGGCAGCGTGTCGACCGGCACTCCCAGGGCTTCGTGGTAGAGCCGCAGGGCGCCGCACAATCCGGCCAGATAGGCGTCGTTGATCGAGCCGCTTGCGGCTTTCGCGGCGCGGTGCAGATCCCCGAACTCGATGTCGATCGCCTCGGTGCGTGACGAGAGGCTGCGGCGGCGAAGGATCGGCGACGGATCGGCGACCGGGCCCAGGACGCGCGCTCCCGACATCGCGTAGTCGATCGCACTGCCCAGCCGCGAGACCGGGTCGCGCACCACGTGGCCGACGGCCTGGGCGGCACCGAACACCGCGTCGCGCACTCCTCCGACGATGCTGCCCGGCAGCCGGTTGAGACCGGCCCGCATCAGGTCGTTCGGCGAGAGGTCCGATGGGATCGGCAGCGGTGCGGCCCGCTGTGCGGGCGGGTCACGCTCCAGGTCGTAGAGGTTGGCGAACATCTCCACACCGCCGACACCGTCGGTGACGGCGTGGCTGAGGTGGACCATCAACGCGGCCTGCCCGTTCTGTACCCCCTCGATGAGGGTGGCCGTCCACAACGGCCTGGAGATGTCCAGCGGCGACTGCGCGGCGATCTCGGCCAGATCCATCACCTGCCGGAAGGTGCCCGGTTGCGGAACCCGTACCCGTCGCAGGTGGAAGTCCAGGTTGAAGTCGGGATCGACGACCCAGCGCGGTGGGGCGGTGGGCAGAGTGGGCGTGACGACCTTCTGCCGTAGCCGGAGCACCTTGCGGGACGCATTTTCGAATCTGTTCCGGAAGGTGTCCCAGTCGGGTGTGGTGTCGAGGAGTTCGACGGTCATGATGCCCGACCGGGTGCGCGGGTTGGCCTCACCGCGGTGCAGGATCTGGTCGAGTGGGCTGAGTTCCTCCGGGAGCCCGGCTGCGTCCAGTTCCGGCGCTTTACTCATGCGCACCAAACTAGTCGGCGGCACAGCCACACGAGGCGGCTTTAGTCCCCCTGGGCAGGGCAGTCACACGCGACCCGCGAGATACACTGCTCGACGTTGCCTCCGTAGCTCAGTTGGATAGAGCAAGAGCCTTCTAATCTCTAGGTCGCAGGTTCGATTCCTGCCGGGGGCGCCAGGTCGGCCGTCAGGTCAGTCAGTCATTCGAGGAGGAAGTTCAGCAGCTGCGCGTTGAACTCCTCGGGGTGGCTGACGGGGATGGCGTGCGGCCCGCCCGCGATCACGTGGAGTCGGCTGTCGGGCAGCGCCTCGTGGGTGCGCTGACCGGAACCTTCGAACGGGACGGTGGCGTCGCGGTCGCCGTGGATCACCAGGCTCGGCACCGTGACCTTGGGTAGGTCCTCCCGGAAGTCCGTTCCACCGAAGGCGGCCATGCATGCCAACGCGGCGGCCTTACCGGCCTGTCGACACATCGACAGGGCATGCTGCCGCTGCTCTTCGGACACCGCCGGCCGGCCGTCGGCCGTGAAGACCTGGGTCATCATCTCGTCGTAGAACGTGTCCTGGTCGGCCACCAGCGAAGCCGCCATCTTGGCCGCCTGCGTCACGCCCAGCGGACCTTCGGGGTTGTCCTTGCGCTGCGACATGAACGGCGTGACCGACGCCGCGAACACCACGCTGCGCAGACGCTCGACGCCTTTGCGCGCACAGTAGCTCGCCACTTCTCCCCCGCCCATGGAGAAGCCGACCAGCGTGGCGTCGCGCAGGTCGAGTTCCTCCATCACTGCCGAAAGATCGTCGGACAGGCTCTCGTAGGTGTAGCCGATCAGGGGCCGGTCGCTGCGCCCGAAGCCCCGTCGGTCGTAGGTCACCACCCGATAGCCCGCGGCGCGCAGGGCGGGTAGCTGCGGAGCCCACGATTCGGAGTTCCACGGCCAGCCGTGGATCAGGACGACCGGCCGACCGTCGCCGCCGGTGTCGTCGACGTGCAGGTTCGTGGTGCGCAGCGGTCCACGGTAGGCGGCGATCGCGGTCATGACGTTGGATCCTTTCGACTCGGGTGCCCCTCTGGTACCCGCCGGGGACGGCCGCTACCGGCCTGTGGCCTCGATCACCGGCGCCAAGCCGTCCAGTACCCGTGCCAGGCCGAACTCGTAGGCGTGCCGGGCGCTGTACGCGCTCTGGTGTGCTCGTCCGGCGACCGCGCCGACCCGCACCGCCAACGGGAACTTCTCGGCGTCGAGCACCTTTTCCAGCAGCGGTTCGGCGCGCTGCCACCAGTTCTGATCGTCGATGCCACTGTCTGAGTGAGCGTCGAGAGTATCGATGTCGATGCGGGCCACCGCCATCACGAACCCCAGCACATACGTCAGTGCCGAATCCATGTCGAGGTCGCTGAGGCCCAGCCCGTCGAAGGCGCTGAGTTCGTGGTCGTACTTCGCGATCGTCCCCGGCCCCAGCGGGGGGCGGGTGGCCGACAACTGCGCAACCCAGGGATGCCGTCGCAACATCTGCAGATTCTCGTCGGCGACGACCGAAACCCTTTCACGCCAGGGCATCCCGCGCAGATCGGGACGAGACATCCGGGAGTGCACGGTATCGACCATCAAGTCGAGCAGCTCCGACTTCCCCGGCACATAGGTATAGGTGGCCATGGTGGCGATGCCCAGCCGGGTCGCCACCGCGCGCATGGTCACGGCACCGAGCCCATCGGTGTCGGCGATCGCCGTCGCGGCGTCGACCACCGCGTCGACCGTGGTGCGCTGCCGCGGACCACGGAGGTTTCGACCCGCGCCGGGTGCGCGCCACAGCAGCCCCAGCGTCCGCGCCGGATCGCCCGCACCCGTCCGCTCGAGTCCCTTTCCACGCCTCTCCATCCGGCCGATGGTATCCGCACGTCGCCGTCGCGAATTACCTCCGTACGATGTACGGTGTACTGTGTACGAATCGAGGAAAGGTGGTTCGATGCCCGATCACGGTGGCTATGCTCCGTCGCCCGCCGATATCGAGGAGGTGATGACGTGGTTCGCGCACTACGACGAGTTGGCCGTGGCCAAGGACATCGACGGCATGGCCGATCAGGCGATGTTCCCGATCAACGAGGTCACCGACGGTCAGGCCGAGTCGTGTGACCGCGCCCGGTTCATCGCGCAGATGACCCGTGAACTCGGCGGGACCGGCGAGACCTCGATGGACATCTCGATGACCTCAGAGCGCACCCCGCACTTCATCAACGCGAACCTGGTCTTCGTGATCACCGACGCGACGATCACCGCGGGTGCACATACCCAGCAGGTGCGGTACGGGGACCTGCTGGTGAAATCCCGCGGGCGGTGGCGATTCCAGACAATGGTGCAGGGCGGGTGGGGACACCCGTAGCTGCCATTCTCGCCCGTCGGGGCCGACAGCGACCCCGGGCTGCGCCTACAGCGAACCCGTCGCATGGGCGCGCCAGAAATGATCGCGACCGTGCCCCTGGACGGCCCTGGCACCGACACCGCAGCACACCGGGCCCGCGACGCACGGCGCGCGGCGTTTCGCGTTACCCTGCTGGAAAGGTGACGGGGGGCCACGTTGAGAAAGAGCAAAGTTCGTCAGGCGGCGGTCAGCGTCGCGGCGGTGGGTATCGCGGCGGCCGTCGGCGGGGTCGCGGCCACCCGGCCGGCGTCCATCGCCGCGCCGCCGGTGGACCTCACCGCGCTCATCGTCGTGGGCAGTTCCACCCACCCGGACGGCACCGGGAACGAGGGTTTCTTCGGCGGAAAGTTCAACCAGGCACCGTACAACCCGGGCGGACAGGCCGGCCCCGAGCTCATCGGCGTCAACTTCCTCGACGGCCTCCCCGCGATCAACGCGGCGCTGCAGGCCAATTCGGGAGCGGACAACGCCGTCCTGGCGTCGGGCTGGGGGGCCGCCAACACGAGCCTGCTGCTGACCCGACTCGACCGGCGAGCCGACCCGGCGCTGCCGAAGACCGTATTCGTCCTCGACAACAACGTGTCGCGCCCTGATGGCGGTTTCGGCACGCGGTACCCGCTGTTCGCGTTGATCGGGGTAAACCCGTTCCCGTCCCCGACCGCCTCCACCGCGGCCGCCGTGATCGACATCGCCTACCAGTACAACTACAACTCGAACGCCCCGGCCGACCTGTTCAACCTGGTCGCGCACGTCAACTCGCTGGTGGCCTATCTGTACGGGTACCGCAACCAGTCCGAGATCGACCTGCCTGTGGGGCCGGACGGTCGCCCGTCGGTCTCCTGCGGAACCGCCAACACCTGCGCGGTGCTCGCCAGCGGCCAGGTGCAGCCATGCCAGGACGCGCGCTGCCAAACCCCGGTCGACGACCGTGTCACCGCCTACGTCACCACCCGGGGCAACACGACGTACGTCACCTACACCACCGAGCAGCTCCCGCTGGCCCGGTTGATGCGCGAGGTGCTCCCCTTCGGCAACACCATTGCCGACCTGACCGAGCCGTTGCTGAGACTCATCGTCGACTCGGCGTATTACGGCGGTAATCCCATTCCCTCCGACCCGAGTCGGTACCGCCCCGCGCGACTCATGCCGTCGCTGGGCGAGCTGATCAGCGCCGCCGCCAAGGCGCCCGGTGCGATCCGGGAGGGTTGGGACACGGTGGCCGACAGAACATCTGACGTTCACCAGGTCGTCGACGGGGTGCCGAACCCGCCGGCACCCGGGGGCACGCAGCAGGCCGCGGAGAATGGCGCAAACCTCGACGCCATCACAGTCGGTGCCCCCGACGGGCTGCCCGATGCGGCGCCGGCCGAAGAGGTCGACAGCACCCACCCGGACACCGATGAAGTCGACGGTGACGGGGACAGGGACCCGGACGGGGACAGCCACAGGGACAGGGCCGATTCGGACCAGCCCACCCTGTACGCCACAGCGCCTGTCGAGCGGCAGCCCGCCTCGGTTGACCGTGGCGGCCAGGACCCCAACGAGACCGGTCCTCGAAGCGGATCCGATGCCGCGGACCCGGGCGACAACAGCGGTTCGGCGGCTCAGGGCGGGGGCAGTGCCGGGGCGGGCTCCGGCCCGGACCCCTCGCCCTCCGGTCGGGACTGAGAATCAGGCGTTCTCGGTGATCCACCTGGCGGTGAACCGTTGGATCACCGCGAATTGTGGAACCATCAACCGTCCGATCATCCCCTCGATCTTGCCACCGACCAATGGCACCTTGAAGTCCACGGTCGCAGTGCATTTCAGTCGCGAGCCGCGGTCGACGGGGGTCAACACCGCGGTGCCGCGGCCGGAGCCCGGAGCGCCGTAGGTCGTGACACCGACCTCACCGTGGACGAAACCGTCTTCGGCAGGGCTCCATTGCTCGTCCTGCACCACATGCCAGGTGCGCGGGAAGAACTTCGCCAAGGCCTTGGGCAGACCTTCGGGATGGAGGTCGTGCAGAATCACGACCGTCACCGATCCGTCGGTCGCGACGTCGAGCGAATCCACGACGCCCATCCCGCCGAACGCCTTCATCCTGTCCCGCCAGTAGCTCTCCTGCGCGAAGGCCCAGAAGATCTGGTCGACGCGGGCCGTGGAGTCGACGGAGAAGTCGACGACTCGGGTCACATCGACACCGCCCGCACCGGAGAAGTGATTTCGGTTGCAACAAAATCGGTTCCAGCGGCTCGGGCCACAGGACCACCGAGAGAATCGCCCATCATGCACCCCGCAATTTCGGTGCCCACACCCGCCGTCTGGGCGCGAAAAAACGGTACTCCAAAACCAAGATTCCTGACACCTGCGTCAGCAAAAGCGACTACGCTCGCTGCCACACGTGAGCACAACTGCGCTGAACGTGGCCCACAATTGGAGAGCGGGGCAGGGAAGCGGGAAGCTATTCCCTCGCAATAGTATTCAAACCAGACTCACGCCCCGAACCGTGACGAGAGGCGCCGGCGGTGGGTGAAGCGGGCCATGATCGTGTTGGTGCTGACACCGCACGCGGGTGCGGGGTCACGGGACGCCGCCCGGCTCGCAGATGAAGGTCGCGACGCTCGACCCGAATGTGCCGACCACGGCCCGGGCCGGCGGGTTCTTCCAACGGTTGGGCGACATCGTCGTGCGATGGCCTTGGCTCGTCATCGGTATCTGGATCGCGCTCGCGGTCGTGCTGCCCCCACTGCTCCCGACGCTGGTCGAAGCCACCCAGAAGCAACCGGTCTCGCCGCTGCCGGCCGACGCGCCGTCGATCGTCGCGACCCAACAGATGGGTGCGGCCTTCGACGAAGCCGGGTCCGAGAACGTTCTTCTCGTGCTGTTGACCGACGAGCGTGGTCTCGACGAATCCGACGAACAGGTTTACGGCACGCTGGTCGACCGCTTGCGGCGTGACGACCAGCACGTGGTGATGTTGGAGGATTTCGTCACCACTCCGCAGCTGCGCGAGGCGCTCAGCAGTGCGGACGGCAAGGCGTGGTTGATGCCGGTGGGGCTGGCCGGCGAGTTGGGATCGCCGGAGTCCTACGCGGCGTACACCCGTGTCGCCGGCATGGTCAGGCGCGCCGTCGACGGATCGACCCTGACCGCACATCTGACCGGTCCCGCAGCCACATTCGCAGATTCTCTCGATGTCGGCACCAGAGACCAGATCAAGATCGAGGCCGCGATCGTGGCCTTGCTGCTTGCGATCCTGCTGATCATCTACCGGAAACCGGCGACGATCATGCTGCCGCTGATCACCATCGGCGTCTCCCTGACCGTTGCCCAGTCCGCGGTGGCCGGCGCCGCCGAACTGGGACTGGGGGTGTCACCCCAGACCATCACCCTGCTCAGCGGCATGATCGCGGGTGCAGGAACCGATTACGCCGTCTTTCTGATCAGTCGCTATCACGACTTCGTGCGCGCCGGACAGCTCTCTGCCGACGCGGTGCGAAACGCCCTGGGGTCGATCGGCAAGGTGATCGCCGCCTCCGCGGCGACCGTCGGTGTCACCTTTCTCGGGATGACCTTCGCCCGTCTGGAACTCTTCGCGACCATCGGACCCGCGCTCGCCATCGGGATCGCCGTCGCGTTCCTGGCGTCGGTGACGCTGCTCCCCGCGATCATCGTGCTCACCGGACGCCGCGGCTGGGTCGCGCCGCGCCGCGATCTCACGTCGCGCTTCTGGCGTCGCGCGGGAATCCGCATCGTCCGGCGTCCGGTGACCAACCTGGTCGCCAGCCTGATCATCCTGGTGTTGCTCGCCGGATGTGTGCTCGCCGTTCAGTTCAACTACGACGACCGCAAGGCGCTGCCCGACAACGTCGAGAGCTCTCTCGGATATCTGGCGTTGGACCGGCATTTCCCCGTCAACACCACCATCCCCCAATACCTGCTCGTCCAGTCATCGCGGGACCTGCGCACTCCGGAGGCGCTCGCCGACCTCGAGCAGATGGCGCAACGGATCAGTCAGCTACCCGATATCGCGGCCGTGCGCGGGATCACCCGGCCGAGTGGAGATCCCCTGGAGGCTGCCAGCACGACGTTTCAAGCCGGCGAAGTCGGCTCGAAGTTGAACGACGCGTCGACCCTGATCCGGGACAAGGCCGGTGAACTGGACAGACTCGCCTCGGGAGCCGACCAGTTGGCCGACGGCCTCGATACGTTGCGTGAGCAGATCACCACGCTGATGTCCGGGCTGAGCGGGATCGTCACCACGCTGCAGGCCATCCAAAATCAATTCGGTGGTGCCACGACATTCGGGCAGATGGGGGATTCCGAGCGGCTCGTCAGCGGCATGCGCACCCTGGGCGATTCGATCCAGGCGGTCTTCGGCGACCTGACGAAGACCTTCGAATGGGTCGACCCCGTCGTCGTCGCGCTCGACGGCAGCCCGTACTGCAACGACACTCCGACCTGTGTCGCCGCCCGCGACCAGTTCCGCGCGCTGCAGGCCGCACGGGCCGACGGCAGCCTGGAAAAGATTGCGGGCCAACTGCGGTCGACCGGACCGATGTCGGACCTCGCGCAGACCGTCGCCACGCTGAGCCGGTCGATGAACGCGCTGACCGGTCCGCTGGGTTCGCTGGGTCTGGGCGGTACGGGTGGCGGCACACAGTCTCCGCTGGGCGGCATGGAGGAGGGCCTGGACTCCCTGGCCGACGGGGGCCGCCAGGTCGCCGACGGCGTCGCCCTGCTCGTCGACCAGACGAAGAGGATGGGCACCGACCTCGGAGACGCCTCGGACTTCCTTCTCACCATGAAGAACAGCGCGACAACGCCCTCGATGGCGGGGTTCTTCATCCCGTCCGAGGTGCTGGGATCGGAGGACTTCAGGAAGGCCGCCACGTTCTTCATCTCGCCCGACGGCGACGCAGCGCGGTATCTGATCCAGACCGACCTCAATCCGTTCGGCACCGCGGCGATGGACCAGGTGATCGCCGTCACCGACACCGCACGCGAAGCGCAACCGAACACCGAACTGGCCGACGCGTCGATCTCGATGACCGGCTATCCGGCCACCCTGCGCGACGCCCGTGACTACTACGACCACGACATGCGGTTCATCATCGTCGTGACCGTCGTGGTGGTGCTGCTCATCCTCATCGCGTTGCTGCGCGCGGTCGTCGCACCGATCTATCTGATTGCGTCGGTGATCCTGTCGTATCTGGCAGCCCTCGGCCTCGGCGTGCTGACCTTCCAGTTCCTGCTCGGCGAGCAGCTGCACTGGAGCGTGCCGGGACTGACGTTCATCATCCTGGTCGCCATGGGCGCGGACTACAACATGCTGCTGATCTCGCGAATCCGCGACGAGTCCCCGCGCGGGATGCGGTCGGGCATAATCCGGACCGTAGGCGCCACCGGGGGCGTGATCACCGCCGCCGGCCTGATCTTCGCGGCATCGATGTTCGGCCTGTTGTTCGCCAGCATCAGCACCATCATCCAGGCCGGCTTCGTCGTCGGCACCGGGATCCTGCTGGACACCTTCCTGGTTCGCACGGTCACGGTGCCGGCAATGGCCGTCCTGGTCGGACGGGCGAACTGGTGGCCGTCGCGGTGGCAGCCCGGACCGCACCGGTCACCGCCGAGGCCGCGACCCCAGCCTGTCCCCGACCCGGCCTGAGCGAGGAGAGCGACATGGCGGACAAAGTGGATTTCACTGGCGTGCAATGGAAGTCCGTGGAGTGGACGAATCTGTGCCTGCTCTATCTGCGAGCGCACGAGAGCAGGCTGGCCCAACCCGTCCTGGGCGACCACCTCGCCGCCCGGGACGTCGATCGCATCGAATACGACTTCGAGCGCATGCACCGGGTCCTGCACCCGGACACCAATCAGTTCATGGTGGCGCTGCGCAGCGCCCAATTCGACGCGCTGATCGACCGGTATCTGGACCGCCACCGCGATGCCGCCGTCCTGCATCTGGGTTGCGGTCTGCACAGCCGTGGCCTTCGGATGGCACGCCCGGATGGAGGACCGTGGTTCGACGTCGATCTTCCCGGCGTCATTGCGCTACGGCGTCAGCTTCATTCCGAGACGGCGAACTACCGGATGATCGGTTCGTCGGTGACCAACCCTCGCTGGATCGAGGATCTACCGACCGGTGGCCCGGTTCTCATCGTCGCCGAAGGTCTCCTGATGTACGTGAACCCCGACGAGGTGGGCGAGCTGTTGAATCGTCTGCTCGACCGGTTCGACACCGGCGAGCTGATCGCCGATCTCCTGTCACCCTGGGGCCCAAGGCTGTCCAGGATCTTCACAGCCGGACTCATCACATGGGGCACCCGGGACGGCGAGGAGATCGTCGACTGGGAGCCGCGGTTGAAACTCTGTGAAAGCAGTCCGATCATGGCCGGCCACCAAAGGATTCCGCTGTCTTGCCAACGGTTGCTGTACCGCACGCAGTATGCCCTCCGGCCGCTTCGCGACTACGACCGGATCTATCGGTACACGTTCTAGAAACCACTCTCCACATGCGTATCATCTGATTGCGGCGCTCGCCGTCGATCCCGGTGCAGGCGGCCGACCCGCGTCAGGGTGCCTGTCGGACAGTAGTTTTCACACACATTCCGCCAAGCGTCGTGCAAGACCTCGCGAGATCTGGGTAGCTGGGCCCAGGTGTGCCCGGCTGCCGACAGTGCTCAAAGGCGCTCCGCACTCGCGCGTTCACGCCTGCGCGAGCCAACCCGCCGGAGGTCGCTGGACAGCCGCGGCGGGTCAGGAAATCCACATCACACGACGGATTCCGCAAACTGGATCCCGGGCCACCAGCGCACCCGGCACGGGCGCCCGAACATGCCCGAGTTACCGCTGTTCACCTGGCCATAACAAGATCGTGCGGAGTGCGAATGTTGACCTTTCAAAGAACTCGCCGGTAGGTTTCAGCGAACTTCAGATCCGTTTTCCGAAACGTCGCAACCGTGCTGTGGACTGCAGTAACGTTCCCGTCGATTAATACCTCACCGGAGGGTCGGGTGAATCGATGAGCAGCAACCCGTTCGACGACGACAACGCCGATTTCGTCGTCCTGATCAATGACGAAGAGCAGCACAGTCTGTGGCCCGTGTTCGCCAAGGTGCCCGACGGCTGGCGCGTGGTGTTCGGGGAAGCCCGCCGTGCGGAGTGCCTGGAGTACGTCGAACAGCACTGGACAGACATCCGGCCGCGGAGTCTGCGCGAAAGGCTGGCGCGAAACCAGGGCTGAACGATTCCACCGACCGGAACAGGGGGGCTGCCGGATGGGACTCCGCCATCGCGCACTGGCGCCGACACGGCGACACCGCCATACACACCCACGCCGGGACCCAGCCGCACCGAGGCCGGAGAGTTGTTCGAAGCTCCACGGCCCCTTGATGTCAGCCAGCCCGATGTCAGCCAGCCCGGCGACACGGAGGTGACCGGCGGTGACCGAGTCGGGCGGGGTGTCGAACGGGGCGTCGGTCGCGGTCATCGGTATGGCGTGCCGGCTGCCCGGCGGCATCGACTCGCCGGAGCGGCTCTGGGAATCACTGCTGCGCGGTGACGATCACGTCACCGTGATCCCGGCCGACCGTTGGGATGCCGAGGAGTACTACGACCCCCAACCGGGAATCCCCGGTCGGTCGGTGACGAAATGGGGTGGATTCCTCGACGACGTCGCCGGCTTCGATCCCGAGTTCTTCGGCATCAACGAGCGCGAGGCCACTGCGATCGACCCACAGCACCGGTTGCTTCTGGAGACTTCGTGGGAGGCGATGGAGCACGCCGGGATCACCCGGGCCGCGATGACCGACTCGTTGACAGGGGTATTCGTCGGTCTCACCCACGGCGACTACCAGTTGCTGGCCGCCGACGCCGACGCTGTCGAGGCGCCCTACGGTTTCACCGGCAGCAGCTTCAGCCTGGCGTCCGGACGGATCGCCTACGCCCTCGGGCTGCGCGGCCCGGCGATGACGGTGGACACCGCCTGTTCCTCGGGGTTGACGGCGGTGCATCTGGCCTGCCACAGCCTCGTCGACGGTGAGAGCGACCTGGCTCTGGCCGGCGGCGCCGCCGTGACGCTGGACCCACGCAAGTTCGTCGCAGGCAGCGCCGAGGGCATGCTCTCACCGACCGGACGGTGCCGCGCGTTCGACGTCGGCGCGGACGGGTTCGTGTCCTCGGAAGGTTGTGCGGTGCTGTTGCTCAAGCGCCTGCCCGACGCGTTGGGCGACGGCGACCGCGTCCTGGCAGTCATCCGCGGCACGGCGGCCAATCAGGACGGTCACACCGTCAACATCGCCACACCGTCGGTCGCGGCGCAGACAGCGGTGTACCGCAGGGCCTTGACCGCCGCAGGCGTCGACGCACGCACCATCGGCATGGTGGAGGCACACGGACCCGGCACGCCGGTCGGGGACCCGATCGAGTTCGCCAGCCTGGCCGGCGTCTACGGCGTCGCGGACCGATGTGCCCTGGGTTCGCTGAAGACGAACTTCGGACATGCGCAATCTGCCGCCGGCGCTTTGGGTTTGATGAAGGCGGTGCTCTGCGTGCAGCACGGCGTGGTCCCCCCGAATCTGCACTTCACCCGGTTACCCGATGCCATGGCCGGCATCGACACCAAACTGTTCGTCCCGCAGGAGGTCACGCCGTGGACCGTCGCCGATGACCACCCGCGCCGGGCGGCCGCGTCGTCCTACGGACTGTCGGGAACCAATGTGCACGCGATCATCGAACAGGCGCCGGAGCCGGCGCCGCACCAACCGGTCACGTCGTTTGGAGGCGGCCACACCGAGCGACTGTTTCCCCTGTCGTCGACGTCCGCCGCTGAACTGCGACGCAGCTTGGGACGGTTGGCCGATTGGATGTCGGTGCACGAGGATGTGGACCTCGGCGATCTCTCCTATACGTTGACGCGGCGACGCACGCACCGCCCGTTCCGCACAGCGGTGACCGCCGGCGATCGCGACGACCTGATCCGAGCACTTCGGGAGGCGGCCGACGACGACATCCCGTACCAGGCTGCGGTCGGACAGGACGATCGCGGACCGGTGTGGGTGTTCTCCGGGCAGGGATCACAGTGGGCCGGCATGGGCTCGCAACTGCTGTCCACCGAACCGGAGTTCGCCGCCGCCGTGGCCGCCGCCGAGCCGTTGATCGCCAGTGAGGCCGGGTTCTCGGTGACCGAGGCGATCACCGGGCAGCAGACCGTGACGGGTATCGACCGGATCCAGCCCGCCCTGTTCACCATGCAGGTGGCCCTGGCCGCCACCATGCGCTCGCACGGTGTCCGCCCGGGCGCGGTCATCGGACATTCCCTCGGCGAGGTCGCCGCGGCCGTCGTGTCCGGGGCTCTCGAGCTCTCCGACGGGGTACGCGTGATCTGCCGGCGCTCGCGGTTGATGTCGCGCATCGCCGGTGCGGGCGCGATGGCCGCGGTGGAACTGCCCGCGCAACAGGTGCTCTCGGAGCTGATCACCCAGGGGATCGACGACGCCGTGGTCGCGGTCGTGGCGTCTCCGCTGTCCACCGTGATCGGTGGCGCCACCGAGACGGTGCGCGACCTGGTCGCGGCATGGCAGGCGCGGGAGGTGATGGCTCGCGAGATCGCTGTCGACGTCGCCTCGCACTCCCCCCAGGTCGATCCGATCCTCGATGAACTCGCCGAGACGCTCGCCGATGTGCGCCCGCGGGAGCCCGAGATCCCCTACTACTCGGCCACCCAATACGACCCGCGGGAACAACCCGTCTGCGATGCCTCCTACTGGGTGGACAACCTGCGCAACATGGTTCGCTTCGCACCCGCCGTGCAGGCCGCGCTCGAGGACGGTTACCGGGTGTTCGCCGAGCTCACACCCCACCCGCTGCTGATGCACGCGGTGCAGCAGACCGCCGGCAGCCTGGACATGGCCCCGGCGGCGTTGGCCGGTCTGCGCCGCGAACAGCCTCTGCCGCACGGAATGCGCGACCTGCTGACACTGCTGTACAGCGCCGGCACCGCGATCGATTTCACGGCCGTCTGCCCGGACGGACGGCTGGTGGATGCACCGCTGCCGACCTGGACACATCGCGCGCTGATGTTCACCCGCGGTGCCCAGGAGTCACCGACCCATGGTGGCCGCACCATCTCGGTACATCCGCTGCTCGGCGCCCACGTCCGGTTGCCCGAAGAGCCTGAGCGTCACGTCTGGCAGGGTGACGTCGGCATTGCCGCACAGCCATGGCTTTCCGATCACCATATCCGCGATGTGGTGGTCCTTCCCGGCGCCGCGTATTGCGAGATGGCGCTCGCGGCCGCCGGCGCAGTGCTGGGCGACACCGTCGAGGTACGTGACCTTCGCTTCGAGCAGGCGCTGCTGCTCGACGATCAGACCTGCGTCGCCGCCTGTGCTGCGCTGTCCTCTCCCGGAGTGGCCGAATTCTGCGTCGAAACCCACCACGCCGGCGAGCAGGCACGGCAGGCGACGGCGACGCTCGCGGTCACCGACGCCGAACGGCCGCCGCCCCAGGATCTCTGCGCGCTGCGCGCCGCGCACCCTGATGCCGAAGACGGCACGTCGGTGCGCAGACGGCTGGAGCGTCGCGGCGTCCGCTACGGTCCGGCCTTCGCCGGGCTCATCGCGGTCCACAGCAGCGAGCAGCAGTCCGCGACGGTCCTCGTCGAGGTTGCCCTGCCCGCCCAGATCCGTTCGCAGCAGGATGCCTACGGTGTCCACCCTGCCCTGTTGGACGCCTGTTTCCAGTCGGTGGCGGCACATCCGGAGATCCGAGCACTCGGTGAAGACGTGCTCGCACTGCCGCTGGGCATCGGCCTCCTGCGGGCCTACGGACCGGTGCGCACCGCCCGCTATTGCCACACCCGCGTCACCACAGTGGACAGCACGGGCGTCGAGACCGATCTCGACGTGCTCGACGAGCACGGCGCCGTCCTGCTCACCGTGCGGGGGCTCCGATTGGGCACAGGAATGTCGGAGACCGATCATGCCGAGCGGAGGCTTGCCGACCGACTGCTGACCATCGAATGGCGGCCACGGGAGCTGCCCGAGCAGCCCCCCGGCATCGCCGGGAGCTGGCTGCTGATCAGCATCGCCCCCACCGACGCCGTCGCCGCATCGTTGACGGACGCGCTCAAAGCCGAGGGTGCGCAGTGCGAGACGATGTGCTGGCCGCGCCACGCCGATCACGGCGCGAACGCTGACCAGCTCGCCGGCCAGCTGCGGGGTGGCGGGATCTGCGGGGTGGTCATCCTCACCGGGCCCCCCGACGGCGGCTCCGGAGACCGAATCCCGCGCCAGGGCGGCGAATACGTCGAGCACCTGGTGCGTATCACCCGGGAGATCCCGGCAGTCGGAGATGACACCCTGCGCCTGTTCGTGGTCACCCGCAACGCCCAGACCGTCAACAGCGATGACGTCGCGAACCTGGAGCAGGGCGGCTTGCGAGGTCTGCTCAGGGTGATCGGCACCGAGCATCCCCACCTGCGGGTCACACAGATCGACGCCGACGGGGACACCGACTCCCGGCAACTCGCCAGGCAACTGCTCAGCGGGTCCGATGAGGACGAGACCGCGTGGCGGGCCGGTGTGTGGTACGCGGCGAGACTGACTTCCGCACCGCTGCGCCCGGATGATCGTCGCACCGCGGACGCTGACCCGGACCGCGACAAGGTCCGCCTGACGATCCGCACTCCAGGTGATCTCGAGACGCTCGAACTCGTTGCCGGCCAGCGGATTCCACCAGGACCGGGCCAGATCGAGGTCTCCGTCACCGCGTCCAGCATCAACTTCGCCGACGTCCTGGTGGCGTTCGGTCGTTACCCGGCCTTCGACGGCCAACTCCCAGCGTTGGGGACCGACTTCGCCGGCGTCGTATCCGCGGTCGGTCCCGGTGTGACCGACTTCGCGGTCGGCGATCGCGTCGGCGGCCTGTGCGCGGACGGCTGCTGGTCGACGTTCGTCACCACCGACGCCTGCCGCGTCGTCGCCCTCCCGGAGGGTCTGGCCGAGCCGCAGGCCGCGGCAGTGACCACCGCGCATGCCACCGCCTGGTACGGCCTGCACGACCTGGCCGCGGTCCGCGCCGGGGACAAGGTGTTGATCCACTCCGGCACCGGGGGTGTGGGACAGGCCGCCATCGCGATTGCCCGGGCGGCGGGAGCCGAGATCTACGCGACCGCAGGCAGTGTGGCGCGTCGCCAACTTCTGCGCGACCAAGGCCTCGCACACGTCTACGACTCCCGCAGTGTGGAGTTCGCCGATCAGATCCGGCGGGACACCGGCGGCCACGGTGTCGACATCGTACTGAACTCGGTGTCCGGCGCCGCTCAGCGCGCAGGACTGGAACTGCTCGCGCTCGGCGGGCGGTTCGTCGAGATCGGTAAGCGCGACGTCTACGGTGACACCCGGTTGGGACTGTTCCCGTTCCGGCGCAATCTGGCGTTTCATGCCCTCGACCTCGGTCTGCTGGCGTACAGCCGTCCCGACCGGTTCCAGGCCCTGCTGCGCACGGTGTACCGGCTCGTCGCGGACGCGACCTTGCCGCTGCCGCAGAGCACCGTGCTACCGCTCACCGAGGTGGCCGCGGCCGTCCGCATGATGAGCGGTGCACAGCACACCGGCAAGCTCGTGATCGATGTCCGAGGGGCAGATCGATATCGGGTGGCCGTGCCGCCCGGCCAGGCCCGGGTGTTCCGCAGCGACGGCGCCTACGTGATCACCGGCGGACTGGGCGGCCTCGGGCTGTTCCTGGCGGAGAAGCTGGCGGCGGCGGGCTGCGGCCGTCTGGTGTTGTCCTCGCGCTCACACCCGACGCCCGTCACGCAGGCGCACATCGATCGAGTCCGCGCAACGGGGACCCAGGTCGTGGTCGAGTGCGGCGACATCGCCGCGCCCGGGACCGCACAGCGACTGGTGGCCGCAGCGACCGCCACCGGTCTGCCCGTGCGGGGCGTGCTGCACGCGGCCGCGGTGGTCGAGGACGCCACGCTGACGAACATCACCGGCGAGATCATCGACCACGATTGGACACCGAAGGTTCACGGCGCATGGCAGCTGCACGAGGCCACCGCCGACCAGCCACTGGACTGGTTCTGCTCGTTCTCGTCGGCCGCCGCCCTGGTCGGCGCCCCGGGTCAGGGCGCCTACGCTGCGGCCAACAGCTGGCTGGACGCCTTCACCCACTGGCGCCGCTCGGCCGGCCGGCCGGCCACCGCGATTGCCTGGGGTGCGTGGGCGCAGATCGGCCGCGCAGTGGAATTCGCCGAGAATGCCGACGCTGCAATCGATCCCGAAGAGGGCGCCTACGCGCTCGAGGCGCTGCTGCGCCACGACCGCGCCCACACCGGCTATACGCCGATCTCGGGCAGCCCATGGCTGACGATGTTCGCCGAGCGGAGTCCGTTCGCCGAGGCGTTCCGTGCCGGCGCCGCGACGACGGGTTCCAGCGAGTTGCTCGCCCAGCTGGAGCAGCTGCCGCGCGACGAGTGGCCGGCCCGGCTGCGCCGCCTGATCTCCGAACAGGTCAACCTGATCCTGCGGCGCAGCGTCGACCCCGACCGAGCGCTTACCGGCTACGGCCTGGATTCGCTGGGCGCGCTGGAACTTCGCACCCGGATCGAGACCGAGACCGGCATCCGCATCTCGTCCGCCGACATCACCACCATCACCATCCGGGGTTTGGCGAACCTGCTGTGCGAGAAGCTTGCCCCGCACGCCACCGATGTGCAGCGTGTCCGATGACCGACGACGACCGGACTCTTCCGCTCACCCGCGGACAACTCGACATCTGGCTCGCGCAGGAAACGGGACGCTTCGGCACGGAATGGCAACTCGGTCTCTTCGTCAAGATCGACGGCCCGGTGCAGCGCGGTCCGCTCGAATGGGCGATCCGCCGGGTCGTCAAGGAAGCCGGACCGATCAGGGCGGCGTTCTTCGAGCGCGACGGTCGGGTCGTCCAGCAGGTCGTCGACCGTCCACCCGCGCAGCTCGTCTTCCATGACCTCACCTCCGCGCTCGACCCCGCCCAACAGGCCTTCGAGATCGCCTCGTCGATTCAACGCACGCCGATGCCGTGGAGTGGGCCGCTGTACGCGTTCGCCTTGTTCAAAACCGGCCCCTGTGAGTACTACTGGTTCTCCTGCTGTCACCACATCGTCGCCGACGGATTCGGCGTCGCGCTTCTCGGCCATCGGATCGCCGCCGTGTATTCGGCGCTGGTTTCCGGATCGCCGATACCGCCCGCCTTCTTCGGGTCGTTGCGGGATCTCATCGACGCCGAGGCCGAGTACGAGGCATCGCCGGACTATCGGGAAGACCGCACCTACTGGGCCGATCAGCTGCCCTCCGACGGTGGCCTCGCACTGCCGCCGACGACGCCGCGCGCTGGGCGCGAGACCCGTCCCTGCGCCCCGGTCCGACTGGACCCCGGGGTGCTTCGCGGGGTTCACGAACTGGCCCGGGCGCGGAATCTGCCACGATCCTCGATCATCACCGCGGCCTGCGCTCTACTGGTGCGCAGCTGGTCTGGCGGGGACGCCGAGGTGGTGCTCGACTTCCCCGTCAGCAGGCGGGTCCACGAGGAAGCCAGGACGCTACCGGTGATGATGTCCGGCGTGGTGCCGCTGGTGCTGCCGGTGTCACCGGGTACCACGGTGGCCGACTTCTGCGACCTGGTCGACGCACGCATCCGGGATGCGTTGGCCCATCAACGCTTCCCCGTCAAGGAACTGGAGCGCCGAGCCGGCGGCCGCGACCCGGGCCGACCCTCCGATCGGCTGGATGTGAACTTCATCCCGTCGGTGTTCGCGCTGGACTTCGGTGGCGTGCCGGCGTCAGCGTCGTACACCAGCTCGGGTCAGGTGAGCGGTTTCGGGATGTTCTTCTCCGCGGCAGGCGACGACCTCTTCCTCAGCACAGCCGGCGCGGGACATCCGCTGGCGACGCTCGAAGTCCCGGACCTGGCCCGCAGGCTGCAGCGGTTGTTGACCGCGATGACCGACAACCCCTTACGCCGCCTCTGCTCGATCGACCCCACGGGGTGGTCCAAGACCGCAGACCTCGACCGCTGGGGTAACCGCGCGATCCTCGGCGAACCCGCGACACCGGTGTCGATCCCGGATGCGTTCGCCGCGCAGGTCGCCCGGACGCCCGCGGCGACCGCGCTGACCGGTGACAACCGATCATGGACATATCGCGAACTCGACGACGCCGCGAATCGTTTCGCACACCTGCTCACCGCGCACGGCGCGCGGCCCGGCGAATGCGTGGCGCTGCTGATGGAGCGTTCCCCGGGGGCGGTGATCGCGATCCTGGCGATCCTCAAGACCGGGGCGGCGTATCTGCCCATCGACCCGGCACATCCGAAGTCGCGGATCGACTTCATGGTGGGTGACTCGACCCCGGTCACGGCGGTCACCACCTCGGCGATGGCGCACCGTTTCAGCGGCTGCGACTTGCCCGTCATCGACGTCGAAGACCCGACGATCACGACCCTGCCGGCCACTCCGGTGGCGGTACCGTGGCCCGACGACGTCGCCCACATCATCTACACATCGGGCACCACCGGCGTCCCCAAAGGTGTTGCGGTCACTCACCACAACGTCACACGGTTGTACGACGGGATCGACGTCGGCGCCGACCTGTCACCCGACCAGGTGTGGACGCAGTTCTTCTCCTACGCCTTCGACTTCTCGGTCTGGGAGATCTGGGGCGCCCTGCTGCACGGCGGCCGCCTGGTCGTGGTTCCCGAATCGGCGGCCCGATCTGCGGCCGAACTCCATGCGCTGATCGTCGAACAACAGGTCACGATGCTCGCACAGACGCCGTCGGCGCTCGGCGCCCTCGAGCCGGACGGGTTGGAGTCGGTGTCGGTGCTGGTGGGCGGCGAGGCCTGCCCGGCCGACATCGTCGACCGGTGGGCGCAGTCACGGATGCTCACCAATGTCTACGGGCCCACCGAGACGACGATGTTCGCCTCGGCCAGCCGACCCCTGATCCCAGGCTCGGGCGTACCGCCGATAGGTGGCCCGGTGTCGACTGCGGCCCTGTTCGTCCTCGATGGTTGGCTGCAACCGGTCCCGGCCGGGGCGGTCGGCGAGCTTTACGTCGCGGGTCGCGGTGTCGGTATCGGCTATGTACGCAGACCCGGCCTGACGGCAACCCGATTCCTCCCGTGCCCCTTCGGCCGGCCCGGAGACAGGATGTACCGCACCGGCGATATGGTGCGCTGGGCTGCCGACGGCCAGTTGGAGTATCTCGGTCGTGTCGATCAACAGGTGAAGATCCGCGGATACCGGATCGAACTCGGCGACATCCAGGCGGCCCTGATGTCGCAGCAGCCGGTGCAGCAGGCCGCGGTGATCGTGCGGGAGGACCGCGCCGGCGACAGGCGTCTGGTCGGCTATGTCACCGAATCATCGCCCGGTGCAGTCGATCCGAACGAGCTGCGGACCGCGCTCGCCGATCGCCTCCCGCCGTACATGGTGCCGGTCACGGTAGTGGTGCTCGACGCGCTGCCGCTGACGGTGAACGGCAAACTCGACACCCGGGCCCTGCCGGCCCCGCAGTACGCCGACGGCGAGTACCGCGCGCCCGGCACCGCGGTCGAGGAGATCCTCGGCGGAATCTTCTCCCGGGTGCTCGGTGTCAACCGGGTCGGGGCCGACGACTCGTTCTTCGATCTCGGCGGCGACAGCATCCTGGCGATGCGCCTCGTCGCGACGATCAACGATGCCCTCGGCGCCGCGCTCGCGGTCCGCGACCTGTTCGACGCTCCCACCGTGGCGCTGCTCGCGCCGCGGATCCACCGCGGCACCGGCGGTCCCGCAGGGCTGGTCAGGGTGGACCGCCCCGCGACCATCCCGCTGTCGTTCGCCCAGGGCCGGTTGTGGTTCCTCAATCGGTTCGACGGCGGCGACGCGACCTACAACATGCCGATCGCGCTGCGCATTCGCGGCCCGCTCGACGTCGATGCGCTGCGTTGCGCGCTGGGCGACGTGGTGGCCCGGCACGAACCGTTGCGCACGGTGTTCCCCGACACCGACGGTGTGCCGCGCCAGCAGGTGATCCCCGCCGGCGAAGCCGAAGTTCCCTGGGCCGTCGTCGATACCGTCGGATGGCCACCGGCCCGCCTCGACGCGGAACTGCACGCAGTGGCGCACCATCGCTTCGACCTCACCTGCGAGCTTCCGCTGCGGGCAACGGTTTTCCGCATGACCGATATCGAACATGTGGTGGTGGGCGTGGTCCACCACGTTGCCGCCGACGGGTGGTCCCTCGGGCCGTTGATGGCCGATCTGGGGTGTGCGTATGCGGGCCGGTGCGCCGGTCGAGCGCCGCAGTGGTCCCCGTTACCGGTGCAGTATGTCGATTACACCTTGTGGCAGCGCGAGCTGTTCGGGGACCTCGGGGATGCGAACAGCGCCATCGGCACACAGATGGCGTATTGGCTGGACGCGCTTGCCGGGATGCCCGAACGGGTCCAGTTGCCCACCGACCGGCCCTATCCGGCGGTCGCCGACGGTCGCGGCGCCACACTGCCTTTGGGCTGGCCGGCGGAGTTACAGCAGCGGATCCGGGCGACGGCCGCCGACCACAATGCCACCGCGTTCATGGTGGTGCAGGCGGCCTTGGCGGTGTTGCTGTCTCGGCTCGGTGCCGGCACCGATGTGGCGGTGGGGTTCCCGATCGCCGGGCGCAACGATCCCGCGCTCGATGAGCTGGTCGGCTTCTTCGTCAACACACTGGTGCTGCGCGTCGACCTGACCGGTGAGCCCACCGTCACCGAGCTGCTCGACCAGGTCCGCCGACGCTGCCTGGCCGCCTACGAGCACCAGGACGTTCCGTTCGAGGTGCTCGTCGAGCGGCTCAACCCGGCCCGCACGTTGAGTCATCACCCAGTGGTCCAGGTCGCGGTGTCGTGGGACAACCTCCACGGTACCTCCGGCGGTCCCACCGTGGGACTGCACCTCGGTGATCTCGAGGTCACCCCGCTGCCCGTCGACACCCACACCGCACGGATGGACCTGTCCATCTCGTTGTCGGAACGTTTCACCGACGCCGGTGAACCGGACGGAATTTCGGGCACGGTGGAGTACCGCACCGATGTCTACGATGCCGCCACGGTCGCGGGGCTCATCGAGCGATTCGGCAGGGTGCTCACGGCGATGACCGCTGAGCCCAGCACCCGCGTGTCCGCCATCGAGGTACTCGACCCCGCCGAACGGGCCCGCCTCGACACCGTCGGCAACCGCGCGGCGCTCACCGGCCCACCTCCTGACGGGGCCTCGGTTCCGGAGTTGTTCGCGGTCCACGTGCGGCGTAGCCCCGACGCGGTGGCCGTCACCGACGGTGAGCGTTCGCTGACCTACCGGGGACTCGACGACGCCTCGCACCGGCTCGCGCATCGTTTGATGTCCCACGGCGCCGCACCCGGGCGGTACGTTGCCGTATTGTTCGACCGCTGCGCCGATGCCATCGTCGCGATGCTGGCGGTCCTCAGGACCGGGGCGGCCTACCTGCCCATCGATCCCGCCCAACCCGATCACCGCATCCGGTTCATGATCGACGACAGTGCGCCGATCGCCGCGATCACCTCCGCCGCGCTGCGCTCCCGACTCGCCGGCACCGGCCTGGCCGTGATCGCCGTCGACGACACCGACCTCACCAGCCGGCCCGGCGCCGCCGTATCGGTGGCCCGCCCGGATGACACCGCCTATCTGATCTTCACCTCCGGGACCACCGGAATCCCCAAGGGCGTGGCGATCACCCATCACAACCTCGCGCACCTCGCGCACTCCACACCACCGCAGCTGGCGGGGCCCCAGGTCTGGACCCAGTGCCACTCCTACGGATTCGACTTTTCGGTATGGGAGATCTGGGCGGCCCTGCTCACCGGCGCACGCCTGGTCATCGTCGACGAACAGATTGCCGCGTCCCCGCCGGATTTCCGTGCGCTTCTGCTCCGGGAGAACGTCACCGTCCTGACCCAGACCCCGTCGGCGATCACCGCGCTGTCGGCGGACGGACTCGACCACGTCGCGGTGCTGCTGGGCGGTGAGACCTGCCCCGCCGAGATCGTCGACCGCTGGTCTGCGGGTCGCGTACTGATCAACGCCTACGGCCCCACCGAGACGACCGTGTACGCCTCCATGAGCCCACCCCTGAGTCCCGGTCGCGGTCCGGCCCCCATCGGCACACCGGTGCCCACAGCGGCGCTGTTCGTCCTCGACGACCACCTGCACCCCGTCGCCCCCGGTGTGACCGGGGAACTGTACATCGCCGGCCGCGGGGTGGGCACCGGCTACCACGACCGCGGCCCCCTGACCGCGACACGGTTCCTGGCCTGCCCCTTCGGCCCACCCGGCGGCCGCATGTACCGCACCGGAGACCTGGCCCGCTGGGGACCCGACGACCAACTCCACTACCAGGGCCGCACCGACCAACAGGTCAAGGTGCGCGGCCACCGTATCGAACTCGCCGAAATCCACACCGCCATAGGCGCCCTCGAAGACATCGAGCAAGCCGCGGTGATCGTCCGCGAGGACGGCCCCATCGGCCCGCAACTGGTCGCCTACATCACCGGCACCGCCGAACCCGCCGCGGTACGCACCGCGCTGGCCGACCGATTGCCGTCCTACATGGTGCCGGCCGCGATCGTTGCCCTCGACGCCATCCCGCGCACCGTCAACGGCAAACTCGACGTGAAAGCGCTGCCACCACCACGGTCCCCGTCGGGGCAGGACTACCGGGCCCCCGTCGATGCGACCGAACAAGCGCTGACGCGCATCTTCGCCGACGTCCTGGGCCTCGACCGCGTCGGCGCCGACGACTCCTTTTTCGACCTCGGCGGCGACAGCATCCTGTCCATGCAGGTCGTCGCCCGCGCCCGAGTGGCCGGACTGCACTGCCGACCGCGCGACGTCTTCACCGAACAGACCGCGGCGCGACTGGCCCGCGTGGTCGAGACGACGCACCGCCCGGCGAATCCGCCCGACCTCGGCGTCGGATCGTTTCCCCCGACCCCGATCATGCACTGGCTGCGCAGCGTCGACGGACCGACCGACGAGTTCAATCAGACGATGGTCGTCCAAGCCCCGGTATCCGCCACCGAAGACGATGTGGAGGTACTGCTGCAGGGCCTGCTCGACCGGCATGCGATGTTGCGGCTGTCCGTCGCCGGGGACGGCACGGTCACCACCGGTGAGGTCGGCTCCGTTCACGCCGCGCGTTGCGTGCACACGGTCGACGAAATCTCCGAAGCTGCACTGGCAGAGGCGCGGTCACGTCTGGACCCCGGCACCGGGGCGGTCCTCACCGCGCTGTGGGACGCCGCGGCCGGTCGGCTCGCGTTGATCGTGCACCACCTGGCCGTGGATGCGGTGTCGTGGCGGATCCTGCTCGAAGACCTCAACACCGCCTGGGCCCGTCACCGCGACGGCCGGTCCGTCGTCCTGCCCGTCACCGGAACATCTTTCGCGACCTGGGCGGGGCTGCTGACCCCACACGCCGAATCCCCGGCACTCACCGAGAGTATCGAGATCTGGCGCGAGATCCTCGCCGCTGCACCGGCTTTGCCGCCACCCGACCCGGAGGTCGACACCTACGCCGGCGCGGGAAGCCTGACCACCACCCTCGATCCACACGCCACAGCACGACTGCTCACCGACGTCCCCACAGCCTTCCACACCGGCACCGCCGACATCCTGCTCATCGCGCTGGCCCTGGTCTGCACCGAATTCACCGGCACCACACAGACCATCGGCATCGACGTCGAAGGCCACGGCCGAGCCGAACACCTCACCCCCGGTCTCGACCTGTCCCGCACGGTCGGCTGGTTCACCACCAAACACCCCGTCGCTCTGAGCACCCACGGTCTCGACTGGACCCAGGTCGCCACCGGAGACCCCGCACTGGGCCGAATCACCAAACACGCCAAAGAGCAAATACGCAGCCTGCCCGACGGCCTGACCTACGGTCTGCTGCGCCATCTCACCACCGACAGCGGCCTCACCGCCGCCGAACCGACCATCGGCTTCAACTATCTCGGCCGTCTCGATGCCATCACTGCCACCGGCAATCTCGAGGACCTCTGGCACCCCAGCGCCGACAGCATCACCCTCGCCGCCGCGGCGGCCGCGATCCCGATGCCGTTGGGGCACAGCCTCGAGCTCACCGTAGCCACCCTCGACACCGGCGCCGGTGCACAACTCAGCGCCACCTGGACCTGGGCTCGATCCATCCTGACCGATGACGAAATCGGCCACCTCACCCACCTCTGGCACCACGCACTCGCCGGCATCGTCACCCACGTCGCCGACGGCGGCGGCGGCCTGACACCCTCCGACATCACCCCCACCACACTCACCCAACCCGAAATAGACACCCTCCACCGCGAACTTCGTCTCGCCGACATCCTCCCGCTCACCCCCATGCAACAGGGACTGCTCTTTCACGCCAACAGCGCCACGGCCGGCAGCGACGACGACGACGTGTATGCCATGCAACTCGAGCTCACCGTGAAGGGTCCGCTCGAACCACCCCTGCTCGGCGATGCGGTGAACGCGGTGGTCACCCGCCACCCCAACCTGGCCGCACGGTTCCGCACTCACTTCGATCAACCCGTCCAGCTGATTCCGGCCGACCCCACGGTGCCCTACCGGTACGTCGACCTCTACGAGGACCACTCGGACCGTGGGCGGCACGGTTCGACGTACGGAACGGAACAGCCAGCGCGTCAGACCATCTCGGGTACCTCGGCTCGTGCCGTCGCGGCTGACCCGGATACCGTCGAGGCGCAGATTCGGCAGTTGTGCGCCGCCGAACGCGCCGCGGTCTGTGACCTCGCCGAGGGTCCGTCATTCCGTGTCGCCGTGATCCGTACCGCGCCCGACCAACACCGGGTCGTGCTGACCAACCACCACATCGTGGTCGACGGTTGGTCCCTGCCCATCCTGGCCCGTGACCTGTTCGCCAGCTACTACGGGCACCGGTTGCCCGCTGCCGGCTCGTTCCGACGATTCGTCGAATGGCTCGCCGATCGCGACGACACGGCGGCACGGGCGGCATGGCGGGACGTGCTCGACGGATTCGACACGCCGACCCTGGTCGGCGCCCCCGACCGGCTCGGGCTCGGCCCGCGCGCGACGACGTCCTTCCGGGTGTCCCGGCGCACCACCGGCGCCCTCAGCGAACTGGCACGCTCGTGCCATACCACGGTGAACACCGTTTTGCAGGCGGCCTGGGCTCAGCTGCTGATGTGGTTGACGGGCCAGCACGACGTCGTGTTCGGCACCGCCGTCTCCGGCCGCCCCACCGACGTACCCGGCGCGGAATCGATGGTCGGCCTGTTGATCAACACCGTTCCGGTGCGTGCGCGCATCACCGCCGACACCACGATCGCCGATCTGCTGGCACAGCTGCAAGACGCGCACACCCGCACCCTCGATCACCAGCACCTGGCGCTCAGCGAGATTCACCGTGCCACCGGTCACCGATGGCTGTTCGACACGATCTTCGTCTATGAAAACTATCCGCTCGACACCGCGGCGTTGTTCGGCGGGAAACTGGCCGTGACCGAGATCGCCACCCGCGAGTTCAACCACTACCCACTGGCAATGATCGCCCAACCCGGCGAGGAACTGGGTCTGCGAATCGAATTCGACACCGGCATGTTCGAACCCCACAGCATCGAGGCACTGACGAGGCGGTTCAAGCGGGTGCTCAACGGGCTCACCGCGGTGTCGGGGCGGTCATCGTGACGGCCGATCCCACCCGACGCCTGCTGTCGATCGATCTCCTCGACGAGGACGAGCACGCCGACCTTGACGAGTGGGGAAATCGGTCGGCGCTGAGCCAACCCGGTGCGGCGGTCTCCATACCGGAGTTGTTCGCCATCCAGGTCGCTCGACGCCCGGACGCCGCGGCGCTGGTGTACGGCGATCGGGTATGGACCTACCGCGAACTCGACGAGGCGTCGAACCGGATGTCGCACCTGTTGGCCGGGCGCGGTGCAGGGCCGGGTGGATGTGTGGCGCTGCTGATGGAGCGCTCGGCACAGGCGGTCATCGCGATCCTGGCAGTGCTCAAAGCCGGAGCGGCCTATCTACCGATCGACCCCGCACATCCGAGGTCTCGGATCGAGTTCATGGTGGCCGATTCCGCTCCGGTCGCCGCGGTCACCACGCCAGATCTCGCCGACCGGTTCACCGGCTGCAAGCTGACCATCCTGGTCGCAGACGCCGCCGTATCCGACCCACCCGCAACAGCTCTGCCTGCGTTTCCCGAACCCGACGACATCGCCCACATCATCTACACATCGGGCACCACCGGAACACCCAAAGGCGTTGCGGTCAGTCATCACAACGTCACCCGCTTGTTCGACGCGCTGGACGTCGGCGTCGACATGTCACCGCAGCAGGTGTGGACGCAGTGTCATTCGTACGCATTCGACTACTCGGTGTGGGAGATCTGGGGTGCGTTGCTGCACGGAGGACGCCTCGTCGTGGTCCCGCCGGCGGTGGCCGCCGCCCCGGACGAATTCCATGCGTTGCTGGTCGATCAACGTGTCACGGTCCTGAGCCAGACACCGACGGCGTTGACCGCGCTGTCACCGGACGGGTTGGGCCCGATCTCGCTGATGGTCGCCGGGGAGGCCTGCCCGCCGGAGGTGGTGCAGCGGTGGGCGCCGGGGCGGGTGATGATCAACGGCTACGGTCCGACCGAGACCACCGTGTACGCCACCATCAGCGCGCCGCTGAGGGCGGGGGCGGCCGCCGTTCCGATCGGCGCCCCGGTGCCCGGCGCGGCGCTGTTCGTCCTCGACAGGTGGATGCGGCCGGTGCCCGCCGACGTCGTCGGGGAACTCTACGTCGCCGGTCGCGGGGTCGGTGTGGGCTACGTGCGCCGGCCCGGGTTGACCGCATCGCGGTTCGTGGCGTGCCCCTTCGGCGCGTCCGGAGCACGGATGTACCGCACCGGTGACCTGGTGCGGTGGGGTCCCGACGGTCAGCTCCAGTACCTCGGCCGCGCCGACGAGCAGGTCAAGATCCGCGGATATCGGATCGAACTCGGCGAGGTGCGCGCGGCACTCACCCTGCTCGACGGCGTCGAGCATGCGGCCGTCATCGCCCGCGAGGACCAGCCCGGAGTCAAACGGCTGGTCGGCTACGTCACGGAATCGGCAACCGGCGCAGTCGATCCCGCCGATGCCCGGGCTGTCCTGGCAGACCGGTTGCCGCCGTACATGGTTCCCGCCGCGGTGGTGGTGATGGAGACGCTGCCGCTGACGGTCAACGGTAAGCTCGACACCGGCGCCCTGCCCGCCCCCGAACTCGGCGACAGCGAGCGCTACCGCGCCCCCGGCAACCCCGCCGAAGAGGTCCTGGCCGGTTTGTTCGCCCACCTCCTGGAGGTCGAGCGGGTGGGGGTCGACGACTCGTTCTTCGACCTCGGCGGCGACAGCATCCTCGCGATGCGCCTGATCGCCGCGATCAACAACTCGTTGCGCGCCGACCTTTCGGTGCGCGCGCTGTTCGACACCCCCACGGTGGCCCGGCTGGCGCCGTTGCTGACCCACACGGCAGGACGGCGGGCGCCGCTGGCAGCCGCCGACCGGCCGGCTGTGATCCCGTTGTCGTTCGCCCAGCAGCGTATGTGGATCATCGACCAATTGCAGGGTCCTTCACCGGTCTACAACATGGCCGTGGCGCTCGAACTACGCGGGCGCATCGACGCCGCCGCGCTGGGCGCCGCGTTCGACGACGTGATCGCTCGGCACGAGTCGCTGCGCACGGTATTCCCCGACGACGGCGGCGTGCCGCGGCAGCAGATACTGGCAACCACCGCCGCACGAAGCGACCACTGGCAGGTCGTCGACGCCGCCGACTGGTCGGAAGCCGATCTGCACCGGGCCGTCGAGGCCGTCGCGCAGCAGACCTTCGACCTCGCCGCAGACATCCCGTTGCGGGCCCGTCTCTTCGAGGTCTCGCGCGATCGGCACGTCCTCGTCGGGGTGGTGAACCACATCGCCGCCGATGGTTCGTCGGTCGCTCCCCTGGTGCGCGACCTCGGTGTCGCCTACGCCGGCCGGTGCGCCGGAACCCCACCCGGCTGGACCGAGCTGCCGGTCCAGTACGCCGATTACACGCTGTGGCAGCGGGAACGCCTCGGCGACCTCGACGACGGTGGCAGCCTGATCTCGGCACAGCTGGACTACTGGCGCGACGCGTTGGCGGGACTGCCCGAACAGCTGCAGCTACCGACCGACCGACCCTACCCGCTGGTGGCCGATCACCGCGGCGCCGGCGTCCCGGTGGACTGGCCGATCGAACTGCAGCAACGGATCCGGGACACCGCGAACACCCATCAGGTCACCGGATTCATGGTGGTTCAGGCCGCACTCGCGGTGTTGTTGGCCAAGCTCAGCGGCAGTTCAGATGTGGCAGTGGGGTTTCCGATCGCAGGGCGCGCCGACCCCGCCCTCGACGACCTGATCGGCTTCTTCGTCAACACGCTCGTGCTGCGGGTCGATCTGAACGGCGACCCCACCGTCGCGGAGGTGCTCGCGCAGGTCCGGAACAGAAGCCTTGCCGCATACGACCACCAGGACGTGCCGTTCGAGGTGCTCGTCGAACGATTGCGCCCCGCCCGCTCGCTCACCAGGCATCCTCTCGTCCAGGTCCTGCTGGCCTGGCAGAACGACGACCTCGCCGCACAGCTGCGCCTCGGCGACCTGCTGGTCACTGAGCTTCCGATCGACACCCACACCGCGCGCGCGGACCTGTCCTTCGCGTTGTCGGAGCGCTTCACCGGATCCGGCGAACCCGCGGGAATCGTCGGCACGGTCGAGTTCCGCACCGACGTCTTCGACGCGTCGACCGTCGAGGTGATGGCGACCCGGCTGCAGCGGGTGGTGGCGGCCATGGTCGCCGATCCGGCGCGGCGCATATCCGCCATCGACGTCCTCGACGCCGCCGACCGCGACCGACTCGACCAGCTCGGCAACCGAGCACTGCTGCAGGCACCCGCAGCGGCGGCGAGGTCGATTCCCGCGCTGTTCACCGCCCGGGCCGCCGGCATCCCCGACGTTGTGGCGCTCAGATTCGGGGGACGGTCGCTGACCTACCGTGACGTCGACGAGACGTCGAATCGCCTGGCGCACCTGCTGACCGAACACGGCGCGGCACCGGGAACCTGTGTGGCTCTGCTGATGCCCCGCTCCGCGCACGCGGTGACCACGATGCTCGCGATACTCAAGACCGGCGCGGCCTATCTTGCGATCGACCCGGCGCTGCCCGACGCCCGTATCGCTTTCCTGCTCACCGACGCCACCCCGGTGGCCGTCCTGTCCACCGCCGCCCTGCGTCACCGCCTCGTCGACCATCCCGTCCTCGACGCCGACGACCCGGACATCCAGAACCGCCCGGCCACCGCCCCGCCCTCCCCGCACGCCGACGACATCGCGTACCTGATCTACACCTCGGGCACCACCGGCACACCGAAAGGCGTCGCCGTCACCCACGCCAACCTGAACCACATCGCCGCGTCCACACCGGATTCGCTACCGGCCCATCAGGTGTGGACGCAGTGCCATTCCTACGCCTTCGACTTCTCGGTGTGGGAGATCTGGGCCGCCCTGCTCGGCGGCGGCACCCTGGTCGTCGTTCCCGAGGATGTGTCCATCTCCCCGAACGACTTCCAGGATCTGCTGGGGCGTGAACAGGTCAACGTGCTCACCCAAACCCCCTCGGCGGTAACCGCGCTGGACCCGCAGGTGCTGAGCTCGGTGGCCGTGCTGCTCGGTGGGGAAGCCTGCCCGGCCGACGTCGTCGACCGCTGGGCCCCGGGCCGCGTCCTGATCAACGCATACGGACCCACCGAGACCACCGTCTACGCGTCGATGAGTGCACCGCTGTCGAGCGGGTCGGGCCCGGCACCGATCGGGGGTCCGGTGCCGACGACGGCGTTGTTCGTCCTCGACGACCGGCTGGTTCCGGTCCCTGAAGGGACCATCGGCGAGTTGTACGTGGCAGGCCTCGGGGTCGCCGTGGGATACCTGGGCCGCCCGGCGCTGACGGCGTCACGCTTCCTGCCGTGCCCGTTCGGCGGGTCCGGTGCTCGCATGTACCGCACCGGTGACCTCGTGCGGTGGCGCCGCGACGGAGCGTTGCAGTACCTGGGCCGCGCCGACGACCAGGTCAAGATCCGCGGCCACCGTATCGAGCTCGGCGAGATCCAGACCGCGCTGGCCGCGCTCGACGGTGTCCGCTCCGCCGCCGTCGTCGCCCGGAACGATCATCCCGGCGCCACCCGTCTCATCGGATATGTCACCGGGACAGCCGATCCCGTCGCCGCTCGGCGCGTGTTGTCCGAGACGTTGCCCGCCTACCTGGTTCCCGCCGCGGTCGTCGTGGTCGACGAGCTACCGCTCACCGTCGGCGGCAAGCTCGATGTTCGTGCTTTGCCCCCGCCGGAGCCCGTGGACGGCGAGGCGTATCGGGCGCCGACCGACGCCGTGGAGGAGATCCTGGCCGGGATCTACGCCCGGATCCTGGGTCGCGAGAGTGTCGGCGTCGACGACTCGTTCTTCGACCTCGGCGGCGACAGCATCCTGTCGATGCAGGTGGTCGCCCAGGCGCGGGCCGCGGGCCTGATGTGCCGGCCCCGCGATGTCTTCGTCGAACAGACCGTGGCGCGGCTGGCACGGGTGGTCCAAACAGGGTACACACCAACAGATCCTGCCGATGAAGGGCTCGGCGCGGTGGCGCCCACTCCGATCATGGAGTGGTTGCGGCACGTCGAAGGGCCGACCGGCGAGTTCAACCAGACCGTGGTTGTCCAGGCCCCCGCCGACGCTGCCCACGCCGACGTGGTGGTTCTGCTGCAGGCCCTGCTGGACCACCACGCCATGCTCCGGTTACGCGTAGCGGACACCGGACTGCAGGTACCCGATCCGGGCGCGGTGAGGGCCGCCGACTGGCTGCGGGTGGTCGACACCCTCGACACCCAGGCGCTTGCGGCGGCCAGGACGACGCTGAACCCGGCCGCCGGCGTGATGCTCGTCGCGGTCTGGGCGCACACCACGAGGCGGCTGGCGCTGATCGCACACCATCTGAGCGTCGACGCGGTGTCGTGGCGAATTCTGCTTGAGGACCTCAACATCGCGTGGGGTCAACTCCGTGCCGGCCAGACGATCGCCCTGGCGGCGACGGGCACGTCGTTTCAGCGATGGTCAGCCCTGCTGGCCGGCCATGCACAGACGGTTCTCGACGACGCCCGAGAATGGCGGCGGGTCGAGGCCGCCCCGGCGGGCGTCCCCGCACCCGACCGCACGACCGACACCTACGCCGGCGCCGGACGTCACAGCGCGGCGCTGGATCCCGTGACCACACGAACCCTCCTCGGTGCGGTGCCCGCCGCATTTCACACCGGGATCACCGAAGTCCTGGTGATCGCCTTCGCGCTGGCATGCGCCGAGCTGTTCGACATTGCGAGCGGATCCCCGTTCGGCGTCGACATCGAGGGCCACGGCCGCCACGAAGAGCTGTTCGGAGACGTCGACCTGTCCCGCACCGTCGGCTGGTTCACCACCAAGTATCCCGCCGCGCCGGCCATCGACCGACTGCCCTGGGAGCAGGTGACATCGGGCGATCCCGCACTGGGCGCGGTCATCAAGCGCACCAAGGAACAACTGTGCGGCCTTCCCGGCGGCCTGACCTACGGCTTGTTGAGATACCTGCATCCCGACAGCGGTGTCGTCGGACCCGACCCGACCATCGGGTTCAACTATCTCGGCCAGGTGGGCGGTGGCACCTACTCCGACGCCGTGTGGCGGCCCAGCGTCGAGGACTCCTGGCTGGCCGAATCCGCCGCAGCGGTGCCGATGCCATTGAGCCACAGCGTCGAACTCACCGCGGCCACCGTCGACACCGGCGCAGGACCGCAACTGCAGACCACCTGGCTGTGGGCGACGTCTGTCCTGCACGACGCGGAGATCCGTCGGCTGGGCCTGCTGTTCTTCGACGCGCTCAGCGGCATCTGCGCCCATGTGCAGCGGGGCGGCGGCGGGCTCACCCCGTCAGACGTCCTGCCCGCGCGCCTGTCGCAGCAACAGATCGACGACCTCACCCTGCGGCACCGCGCCGTCGACATCCTTCCGCTGACACCTCTGCAGCAGGGTCTGCTCTTCCACACCGTGACGACGCGTGGCCCCGGCGAACCCGCCGATCTTTACGCGATGCAACTCGACGTCACGGTCAGCGGTCCGTTGGACCCCGACGCACTGCACGCCGCCGTGCAGACTGTCATCGCCCGCCATCCCAACCTGGCTGCACGCTTTGTCGTCGAATCCGACCCGCCGATCCAGGTCATTCCCGCTGACCCCGAAATACCTTGGCAGCTGATGAACTTGGAGGACAGGGAGCAGATCGAGCAGCTGTGCGCCGATGAACGCGCGGCCGTCTGCGACCTGGCGCACGGGCCCGCGTTCCGGGCCGCGGTGATCCGCACCGCACCCCTGCGGTACCGGGTGGTGCTGACGAACCACCACATCGTGCTCGACGGCTGGTCGCTGCCGATCCTGCTGCGGGACATCTTCGGCGGCTACTTCGGGCACCGGTTGCCTCCCGCCGGATCGTTCCGCCGCGTCGTGGAGTGGCTGGCCGACCGCGACCGGGACGCGGCCCGCACCGCCTGGGCCGGGGTGCTCGACGGCTTCGACTCCCCCACGCTGGTCGCCGCTCCCGGCCGGATGCGGTCCGGGCGCCGCGGCTGGACGTCGATGCACATGACCGCCGAGACCTCCCGCGCCGTCGACGGGCTGGCGCGCTCGCACCACACCACGGTGAACACGGTGTTGCAGGCGGTGTGGGTGCAGGCGCTGACCTGGCTCACCGGCCACCACGACGTGGCGTTCGGCACGGCCGTGTCGGGGCGCCCGCCCGAGCTTGCGGACACGGATTCGACGGTGGGCCTGTTGATCAACACGGTTCCGGTGCGTGCGCAGATCACCTCGACCACCACGACAACGGAGCTGATCGACTGCTTGCGCGACCACCACCATCGCACCATCGATCACCAGCACCTCGCCCTCACCGACGTCCAGAAGGTCACGGGCCACGAGCAGTTGTTCGACACCCTGTTCGTCTACGAGAACTATCCCCTGGATGCCTCGGCGCTGACCGAGGCCGGTGATCTGGCGATCTCGGACATCACCGCCCGAGAGACCAATCACTACCCGCTCACGCTGCAGGCCATGCCGGGAGACCGCTTGCACCTTCGTCTTGAGTACGACACGGAGGTGTTCGACGGCGCCGGCATCGACGCGTTGGCCGGCCGCCTGCAGCGGGCGATGACGGCGATGGCGGCGGACCCGGGCAGGCGGCTGTGCGCGATCGACGTACTGGACGCCGCCGACCGTGCCCTGCTCGACGCAATGGGCAACCGCGACGTCCTGCTCGCTCCGGTGTCGGTCGGCGCGTCGATCCCCCAGTTGTTCACCGCACAGGTCACCCGCACGCCTGACGCGGTCGCGGTGAGCTCCGGCGGCCACGACGTGACCTACCGGGAACTCGACGAGATGTCGACCGGTCTGGCGCACCTGCTGGCCGATCGTGGAGTGCGGGCGGGCCGATGCGTGGCGCTGATGCTGCCCCGCTCGGTCGAGGCGGTCGCGGCAATGCTGGCCACCCTGAAAGCCGGTGCCTTCTACCTGGCGATCGATCCGGCGTTGCCCGCGCCGCGGATCGCCCTGATGATCTCCGACACCGCACCCGCCGTGGCGGTGACGACCGCGGCGCTGCGAGGCCGCCTCGCCGAGTTCAGCGGTGACCTCGGTGACGTCCTCGACGTCGGTGACATCGGTGACCTCGGCGACATCGGTGACATGGGGGGCCCGGCAGCCGGACGACAGCCGGTCACCGGCTTGGCGGCTCCCGATCCCGATGACCTCGCATACGTGATCTACACCTCGGGAACCAGCGGCACACCCAAAGGTGTTGCCATCACCCATGACAACCTGTCCCATCTGGCCGTCACCGCTCCGGCTGCTCTTCCGCGACGGCAGGTGTGGACCCAGTGCCATTCGTACGCGTTCGATTTCTCCGTCTGGGAGATCTGGGCCGCCTTGCTGGGCGGGGGTCGGCTGGTGATCGTCGACGAGGAAACCGTCGGCTCCCCCGTCGACTTCCAGCACCTGCTCATCCGCGAGCGGGTGACCGTGCTGACCCAGACTCCCTCGGCCATCACGGCGCTCGATCCCCAACGGCTGGAGTCGGTGGCGGTGCTGCTCGGCGGCGAGGTGTGTCCGGCCGATGTGGTGGACCGGTGGGCACCCGGCCGCGTCGTGATCAACGCCTACGGTCCCACCGAGGTCACCGTCTACGCGTCCATGAGTTCACCGCTGCGGCCCGGGTCGGGTCACGCACCGATCGGCGGACCGATCGCGACGGCAGCGCTGTTCGTGCTCGACGCGGCACTGCGTCCGGTGGCTCCCGGCATGGCCGGCGAGCTGTACGTCGCGGGCCTCGGAGTCGCAATGGGGTACCTGCGGCGTCCGGGTCTGACCGCCTCCAGATTCGTTCCCTGTCCGTTCGGACGACCCGGGGGCCGGATGTACCGCACCGGTGACCTGGTCCGCTGGCACGCCGACGGGCAGTTGCAGTTCCTCTGCCGCGCCGACGACCAGGTCAAGATCCGCGGCCACCGCATCGAACTCGGTGAGATCCAGGCGGCGCTGGCTCAGCTGGACGGGGTCGCCCAGGCCGCTGTGGTCGTGCGGCGGGACCAGCCGGACACCGCCCATCTCGTCGGATACATCACCGGCACCGTCGATCCGGCGCTGGCCCGGGCCCGGCTCGCCGAGAGGCTTCCCTCCTACCTGGTGCCGACCGACATCGTCGCGCTGGACGCCATACCGCTCACCGTCGGCGGCAAGCTCGACGTGCGCGCCCTGCCCGCACCCGACCGCGTCCGCCGCCGTCACCGCGCTGCGCGAACGGTGACCGAGGAGATCCTGGCCGCCACCTACGCCAGAGTTCTCGGCATCGACCAGGTCGGGCTCGATGACTCCTTCTTCGACCTCGGCGGCGACAGCATCCTCGCCATGCGGCTCGCCGCCGCCGTCAGCAGCGCGCTCGACGTCGAGCTGTCGGTCCGCGTGCTCTTCGAGTCGCCCACCGTCGCCGAGCTGGCCCCCCGCATCGCCGCCCGCGCCGGCCGTCGCGTGCCGTTGGCCGCCGCCGAGCGTCCCGCAGTGATCCCCCTCTCGTTCGCGCAGAATCGGCTGTGGTTCATCGACCAGTTGCAGGGCCCGTCGCCGGTCTACAACATGGCTGTCGGACTGCGGTTACGCGGTGAACTCGATGCCGATGCGCTCGCCGCCGCGCTGGGCGATGTCGTGGCGCGCCACGAAAGCCTGCGCACCCTCATTGTCGCGCCCGACGGCCTCCCCCGACAGGTGATCGTTCCCGCGCAGCGCGCCCGCTTCGGATGGGAGGTCACCGACGCCCGGGGGTGGTCGGCCGACGAGCTGGATACCGCGGTCGACGCAGCCGCACGGTATGCGTTCCGGCTGCAACACGACATACCGCTGCGGGCGACACTGTTCCGGGTATCCGATCGCGACCATGTCCTCGTGGGGCTGGTGCACCACATCGCTGCCGACGGCTGGTCGACGGCGCCTTTGCTGCGCGACCTCGGCACCGCCTACGGCTGCCGGCGCGCGGGCCGGGCGCCGGGCTGGTCGGCGCTGCCGGTGCAATACGTCGATTACGCGCTGTGGCAGCGCGCTCAGCTCGGGAACCTCGACGACGAGAACAGCCCGATCTCATCACAATTGGACTTCTGGCGAGAAACTCTCGCGGGTATGCCCGAACGTCTCGAGCTCCCCACCGATCGGCCCTACCCCCCGATCGCGGACCAGCGCGGTGACCACATCACCTTCGAGTGGTCGATCGAACTGCAGCAGCGGATCCGGGACGTGGCCCGCGAGCACAATGCCACCGGGTTCATGGTGGTGCAGGCCGCACTGTCGGCGCTGCTGTCCCGGCTGAGCGCGAGTACCGATGTGGCGGTGGGTTTTCCGATCGCCGGGCGCAACGACCCGGCGCTCGACGAGCTTGTCGGCTTCTTCGTCAACACGCTGGTACTGCGGGTCGATCTGGCCGGCGATCCCACGGTCAGCGAGGTGCTGCGCCGAGTCCGGCAGCACAGTCTGGCCGCCTACGAGCATCAGGACCTACCCTTCGAGGTGCTCGTGGAACGGCTCAACCCGTTGCGCTCGCTGACGCATCACCCGCTCGTGCAGGTGATGCTGGCATGGCAGAACATGCCCGGCCACGCCGGCACGGGCGCGATACTCGGCGACCTCGAGGTCACCCAGTTACCGCTGCACACCCACACCGCGCGGATGGACCTGTCGTTCTCGCTGTCCGAGCGCTGCACCGAATCCGGCACGCCGGCCGGCATATCCGGGACAGTCGAGTTCCGCACCGACGTGTACGACGCGGCGACCATCCGCGTGCTCATCGACCGCTTCGAACGGGTGCTGACGGCCATCACCGTCGACCAGGACCGGCGCCTGTCCGACATCGACGTCCTCGACGCGGCGGACCGCACCCGGTTGGCGCAGTTCGGCAACCACGCGGTGTTGACCGGGCCCGCCCCGGCCGCCGCGTCGGTACCGGACCTGTTCGCCACACACGTGCTGCGAACGCCCGACGAACCGGCGGTGACCGACGGGGACCGGTCGTTGAGTTATCGCGACCTCGACGACGCGTCGAACCGGCTGGCACACAAGCTGGTTCGGCACGGTGCCGGCCCCGGGCAGCTGGTGGTGCTGATGCTGGAGCGATCGGTACACGCGGTGGTGGCCATGTTGGCGGTCCTCAAGACCGGCGCGGCCTACCTTCCCGTCGACCCCGCCCACCCCGACGAGCGCATCCGGTTCGTGATCGACGACAGCTCACCGATCGCCGCGGTGACCACGGCCGCCCTGCGGTCCCGGTTGGCCGGCGCGGACCTCACGGTGATCGATGCCGAGGACACCGAAAGCCGCGGCCACCCGACCACCGCCATCTCGATGGCCACTCCCGCCGACATCGCCTACCTGATCTACACCTCCGGCACCACGGGCATTCCGAAAGGGGTCGCGATCACCCATCGCAACCTGGCCCATCTCGCCGACTCCACCCCGACCGAACTGGGGACCCGACAGGTCTGGACCCAATGCCACTCCTACGGATTCGACTTCTCGGTGTGGGAGGTCTGGGCCGCGCTGCTCGGCGGCGGACGGCTGGTCATCGTGCCCGAAGAGGTAGCAGCCTCCCCGCCCGACTTCCAGGAACTGCTGCTGCGCGAACAGATCACCGTGCTCACCCAGACACCGTCCGCGGTGCGAGCCCTGTCCCCCGACACCGTGGGACCGGTGGCGGTGCTGCTCGGCGGCGAGGCGTGCTCGGCCGACGTGGTGAACGAGTGGGCGCCGGACCGGGTCCTGATCAACGCGTACGGGCCCACCGAGATCACCGTCTACGCATCCATGAGCCGACCGCTGGCGGCGGGCCTGGGCCCGGCACCCATCGGAGCGCCGGTGCCCACCGCCGCGCTGTTCGTCCTCGACCCGTGGCTGCGGCCTGCGCCGCCCGGAGTGATCGGCGAACTCTACGTCGCAGGCCGCGGCGTCGGTGTCGGATACGCAGGACGCAGCGCGCTGACCGCCTCACGTTTCCTCGCGTGCCCGGCCGGGCCACCCGGCACCCGGATGTACCGCACCGGCGACCTGGTCCGGTGGCGGCCCGACGGACAACTGCAGTACCTCGGCCGCGCCGACGACCAGGTCAAGATCCGCGGCTACCGCATCGAACTCGGCGAGATCCAGACCGCGGTGGCCGACCTCGACCACGTCGAGCAGGCGGTCGTGATCACGCGGGAAGACCGCCCGGGTGAGCAGAGGCTCGTGGCCTACCTCGTCGAGGACTCCCCGGGCGCCGTCGACCCCGCGACGGTGTCCGCCCGGCTCGCGGAACGTCTGCCCGTCTACATGGTGCCCGCCGCGATCGTGGTCCTCGCCGCGCTGCCGCTGACGGTCAACGGCAAGATCGACACCAAAGCCCTTCCCGCGCCGCAGATCACGGCCGCGGAGAAGTACCGGGCGCCGGCCGACGCGGTCGAGGAGATCCTGACCGGCATCTACGCCGAGGTGTTGGGGCTCGACCGCGTCGGTGTCGACGACTCGTTCTTCGACCTCGGCGGCGACAGCATCCTGTCCATGCAGGTGGTGGCCCGGGCTCGCGCCGCCGGTCTCGCGTTGCGACCCCGCGATGTCTTCGTCGAACAGACCGTGGCCCGGCTGGCCCGAACCGTCGGAACGACCGTGCACACGGACGGTCCGGCCGACGAGGGCATCGGACGTGTGACGCCCACCCCGATCATGCGGTGGCTGCACAGCGTCGACGGCCCGACCCGCGAGTTCAACCAGACGGTGGTGGTGCAGGCCGCCGCCGGTGCCACCGCCGACGACGTCGCCACGGTGCTGCAGGCGTTGATCGACCGCCACGGCATGCTGCGCGCCCGCCCGGAAAGCACCGGCCCCGACGCGACCTGGGCTCTGACCGTTCCCGAACCGGCCACTGTCGACGCCCGGGACTGCCTTCGCACGGTCGACCGACTGACCGAAGAGGTTCTGGTCGCGGCGCGCTCGCAACTGGATCCGACCGCAGGAGTCATGCTTCGCGCGGTTTTCGCGACCTCGACCCGAGAGGTGGCGTTGATCGTCCACCACCTCGTCGTCGACGCGGTGTCCTGGCGGATCATGCTCGAAGACCTCAACATCGCCTGGGCGCAGCACCGCAACGGCGAGTCGGTCGCCCTGCCGATCACCGGGACCTCGTTTGCGTCGTGGGCGTCGCTGCTGGCCGAACATGCGAAGTCCCCTGCGGTCGCCGACTGCGCCGGAGCGTGGCGGGACGTCCTGGCCACCGCGCCGATCCTGTCGCCGCCCGACCCGAGGTCCGACACCTACGCCGGCGCAGGGAGTTTCACCACCAGTCTGGACCGCCAGACCACGCATCGACTGCTCGGCGACGTCCCCGCGGCCTTCCACACCGGCATCACCGACATCCTGGTGATCGCCTTCGCGCTGGCCTGCGCCGAGTTCACCCAAACCCGAGGGGCCGTCACGATCGACGTGGAAGGCCACGGCCGGGCCGAGGAACTGGCCCCCGCTCTCGACCTCTCCCGCACCGTGGGATGGTTCACCACCAGATACCCCGTGGCACTCGACGTCGACGGTCTGCACTGGTCGCAGGTCACCACCGGAGACGCTGCCCTGGGTCCGATCATCAAGCGCGCCAAGGAACAACTGCGTGCCCTACCCGACGGTCTGACCTACGGGCTGCTGCGCCACCCCGTCACCGGCGCCGGTCTCGACGGAGCCGAGCCCACCGTCGGCTTCAACTACCTCGGCCGTACTGGTGCCGCCGCACCCGCCGACGGGGACTGGTGGCAGCCCAGCACCGACGGCATGTCGATCGCCTCGGCCGCCGCGGCGATCCCGATGCCGTTGGGGCACACCGTGGAACTCACCGCGGCCACCGTCGACAGCGGGGCGGGCCTGGCGCTCGACGCCACCTGGACCTGGGCGCAGTCGGTGTTGGACGACAACCAGATTCAACGCCTGAGCCGGCTCTGGTTCGACGCGCTGACCGGGATCTGCGCCCACGTCGCCGATGGCGGGGGTGGCCTCAGCCCCTCCGACATCGCCCCGACCAGGCTGACCCAGGACCAGATCGACCGCCTCGAACACCGTCACCACGCCGCCGACATCCTGCCCCTCACCCCACTGCAACAGGGGTTGCTGTTCCACGCCAGAGCTGCGCGCGAACTCGGTGCCGACAGCGACGTGTACGCGATGCAGCTCGTGGTCACCGTCAGCGGACCACTGGACCCCCGCACACTGCGCGACGCCGTCCAGGCATTGGTGCGCCGCCACCCCAACCTCGTCGCCAGGTTCGCCGACGGTGACGACCCGCCCGTGCAGATCATCCCGGCGACGCCCGAAGCTCCCTGGAACTACCTACAACTGGACTCCGACGAGCAGGTCCGGCAGGCGTGCGCCGCCGAACGCCTGGCGGTCTGCGACCTGACCGGGAACACCCCGTTCCGGGTGGCGGTGATCCGCACGGCACCCGACGAACACCGGATCGTGTTGACCAACCACCACATCGTGCTCGACGGCTGGTCGCTGCCGATCCTGCTGGGCGAACTGTTCGCCGGCTATCTGGGGCACCGATTGTCGGCGCCGGCCTCGTTCCGACGGTTCCTCGAATGGTTGGCCGACCGCGACACTGCGGCCGCGCACACGGCATGGCAGCAGCTGCTCGACGGCCTCGACGCGCCGACCCTGGTCGGGGCTCCCGGCCGGGTCGGGCTCGGCGCCCGGGGTAGCACCACCTGTCGGGTGCCCGAAGACACCACCCGCGCAGTGGGGAACCTGGCCCGCGCGCACCACACCACCGTCAACATCACCCTGCAGGCCGCCTGGGCGCAGACGTTGATGTGGCACACCGGCCAGCACGACATCGTCTTCGGCACCGCCGTCTCCGGCCGCCCGTCCGAGGTGCTCGGCGCGGAATCCATGGTGGGCCTGATGATCAACACCGTGCCGGTGCGCGCGCGTCTGACGCCGGCCACCACGACCGCGAGCCTGCTCGCCCAGTTGCACGAGGCCCACAACCGCACGCTGGATCACCAGCATCTGGCGCTCACCGAGATCCACCGGGCCACCGGCCACGAGCAACTGTTCGACACGTTGTTCGTGTTCGAGAACTATCCGATCGACGCGACCGCGATGGCCGTCGCCGGTGGGTTGTCGATCACCGACGTCACCGCGCACGAAACCAACCACTATCCCCTGACACTGCAGGCCATGCCCGGCAACGAGCTCGGGCTGCGGGTGGAATACGACGCAGAGCTCTTCGACGCCACCGGGATCGACGTGTTGGTGGGCCGGCTGCGGCGGGTGCTGTCGGCGATGATCGCCGATCCGGACCGGCCGCTGTCGACGCTGGACGTGCTCGACCCTGCCGAGCGTGACCGGCTGGACCGGTTCGGCAACCGCGGCATGCTCTCGGCTCCCGACGGCCGGGATCTGTCGGTGCCGGAGCTGTTCGCTCGGCAGGTCGCCCGTAACCCCGACGGGGTCGCGCTCCGATGCGCCGGACGGTCGCTGACCTACCGTGAGCTCGACGACACCTCGAACCGGTTGGCGCACAGACTTGTCGGTGACGGCGTCAGACCCGGATCGTGTGTGGCGCTGCTGACCGGCCGCAGCGCCGACGCCGTCATCGCGATGCTGGCCGTCCTCAAGGCCGGAGCGGCCTACCTCGCCATCGATCCCGCGCTGCCCGACCAGCGACTGGACTTTCTGCTCGCCGACGCCGCACCCGTCGTCGTCCTGACCACCGATGAGCTGCGCGACCGGCTCAGCGGCCACCGCGTGCCGGTGCGCCATCTCGGCGACCCCGCCCGGGACGCGGCCACCACGACGCTGCCAGCTCCGCATCCCGGGAGCGTCGCGTACCTGATCTACACCTCCGGAACCACCGGAACCCCGAAAGGTGTTGCGGTGACCCATGCCAACGTGGCGCACCTGGCGGCGTCCACGCCGGATTCGCTGCCCGAGGACCCGGTGTGGACCCAGTGTCACTCCTACGCCTTCGACTTCTCGGTCTGGGAGATCTGGGCGGCTCTGCTCTCCGGTGGGCGACTCGTCATCGTCGACGAGGACACTGCCGCCTCCCCGGACGACTTCCACGACCTGCTCACCGCCGAGCACGTCAACGTCCTGACCCAAACCCCCTCCGCCGTCGATGCGCTCGACCCGGAGCGACTCGGGTCGGTTGCGGTGCTGCTCGGCGGCGAAGCCTGCCCGCGCGATGTCGTCGACCGCTGGTCGCCGGGCCGCACACTGATCAACGCCTACGGCCCCACCGAGATCACCGTCTACGCCACGATGAGCGCACCGCTTCACCCCGGATCGGGCGCCGCGCCCATCGGGGCGCCGGTGGCCACGGCGGCGCTGTTCGTGCTCGACGACTGGCTTCGCCCCGTCCCCGAAGGCGCGGCGGGCGAGCTGTACGTCGCAGGCCCCGGCGTCGCCGTCGGGTACCTGGGCCGGCCAGCCCTCACCGCCACCCGTTTTCTGCCGTGTCCCTTCGGCGGAGCGGGCCGGCGCATGTACCGCACCGGCGATCTCGTCCGCTGGCGCCCCGACGGGCAACTCGACTTTCTCGGCCGCGCCGATGACCAGGTCAAGATTCGCGGCTACCGTGTCGAACTCGGGGAGATCCGGGCGGCGCTGACCGGAATCGACGGCGTGACCGGTGCGGCCGTCATCCCCCGCCGCGACCAACCCGGCGGCATCCGGGTGGCCGCCTACATCACCGGCACCGTCACCTCCGCCGAGGCCCGCGCCCGACTCGTCGAACGGCTCCCGTCCTATCTGGTGCCGCCGGACATCGTCGTTCTGGATGCGTTGCCGCTCACCGTCAACGGGAAACTCGACGTCCGTGCCCTGCCGGCGCCCGACCGGACAGCGGGCGGCTCGTATCGAGCTCCCACCACTGCGGTCGAGGAGCTGTTGGCCGGCGCCTTCGCCGAGGTCCTCGGCCTCGACCGCGTCGGGATCGACGACTCCTTCTTCGCCCTCGGCGGTGACAGTATCTCGGCCATGCGGCTGGTCACCGCGATCAACACCGCGCTCGAGTCCGACCTGTCGGTGCGGACGTTGTTCGACGCCGGCACAATCGCGCAGTTGGCGCCGCGCGTACACGCCGGCACCGGCCGGCGTCGACCGCTGGTGCCCGCGCAGCGCCCCGAGGTCGTCCCGCTGTCCTTCGCGCAGAGCCGGCTGTGGTTCCTCGACCGGTTCGCCGGCGGGATCGTGACCTACAACATGCCGACGGCGTTCGAGGTCACCGGCCCCCTCGACGTCGACGCACTCGGTGCCGCACTCGACGACCTCATCGCGCGGCACGAATCGCTGAGAACCGTCTTCCCCGACGTCGACGGGGTGCCGCACCAACAGGTGCTGCCCGCCCGACCGGGCCTGTGGCGGCGCGGTGCGCAGGCCGTGCTCGCACTGTCGGAACAGCAGGCCGCCGCGGAATTGACGGCGCTGGCCGGTCACCGATTCGACCTGTCGGCCGAGGCCCCGATCCGCGCACAGATCTACGCGCTCGGACCGCAGCGGCACGCGGTCGGCATCGTGGTCCACCACATCGCGTCCGACGGATGGTCGATCGCACCGCTGGTGCGCGATCTCGGCGTCGCATACGCCAGTCGGTGCGCAGGGCAGGAGCCGGGCTGGCCGGCGCTGCCGGTGCAGTACATCGACTATGCACTGTGGCAGCGTGCGCAGTTCGGCGACCTGGCGGACAGCGACAGCCTCATCGCCGCGCAGCTGGCGTACTGGCAGGACGCGTTGGCCGGTATGCCCGAACAGCTCCAGCTTCCCACCGATCGGCCCTACCCGGCGGTCGCCGACTACCGCGGCGCGACGATCGACATCGCGTGGCCGGTGAGCCTGCAGCAGCGGGTCCGCGCGGTGGCCCGCGCCCACAACGCCACCGAATTCATGGTCATCCAGGCCGCGTTCGCCGTCCTGCTTTCCAAGATCAGTTCGAGTTCCGATGTGGCGGTGGGCTTCCCGATTGCGGGTCGCAACGATGCCGCCCTCCAGGAGCTGGTCGGCTTCTTCGTCAACACGCTGGTACTGCGTGTCGACCTGACCGGCGACCCGACCCTGATGGACGTGCTCGCTCAGGTCAGGCGGCGCAGCCTGGCCGCCTATGAGAATCAGGACGTCCCGTTCGAGGTCCTCGTCGAACGGCTCAATCCCGCCCGGTCGCTGAGCCGCCAGCCACTGATCCAGGTCATGCTGGCCTGGCAGAACTTCGCCGGTGGTGGCGACGCCGCCGGCGCTTTAGCGCTGGGCGGCCTGGAGATTTCACCGCTGGGCGCCGACACCCACACCGCCCGGATGGACCTGCTGATCAACCTGGCCGATCACTTCACCGCATCCGGTGCCGACGACGGCATCTGCGGCGTGGTCGAGTTCCGCACCGACGTCTTCGAGCCCGACACCATCCGCACCCTGCTCGGGCGGTTCCAGCGGGTGCTGACGGCACTGACCGACGATCCGGCCCGCCGGCTGTCCGCCGTGGATGTCCTCGAGGTGCAGGAGCGCGTTGCGCTCGATGCATGGGGCAACCGGGCGGTGTTGTCCGGCCCGCCGACCGCGGCGGGATCGATCCCGACCGAGTGGGCGGCCCAGGTGGCCCGCACACCGGACGCGGCCGCAGTGACGTTCGAGGGCCGGACCGTGACCTACGGTGAGCTCGACGCGGCGTCGAATCGGCTCGCGCACGTGCTGTCCGAGTACGGTGCCGCTCCCGGAGTGGCCGTCGCACTGCTGTTCACTCGGTCGGTCGACGCCATCATCGCGATCCTGGCCGTTCTGAAGACGGGGGCGGCGTATCTGCCGATCGATCCGTCGGCGCCCGCGGCCCGGATCGGGTTCATGATGGCCGACGCCGCACCGGTCGCCGCGGTCACGGTCGCGCCGCTGCACTGTTTACTCGACGGCTTCGACGTCCCCATCATCGACATGGCCGATGCCCGCGTGCCGGCCCGGCCCGGCACCGAACTGCCGGTACCGGCACCCGACGATGTCGCCTACCTCATCTACACCTCGGGCACGACCGGTGTCCCCAAAGGGGTTGCGATCACCCACCGCAACGTGACCCAGCTGATGGAATCCCTCGATGCCGACATACTTCGCGGCGGCGTGTGGACCCAGTGTCACTCGCTCGCATTCGACGTCTCGGTGTGCGAGATGTGGGGCGCCCTGCTGACCGGTGGGCGGGTCGTGGTGGTGTCGGAGTCGACAGCCCGCTCGCCGGAAGAGTTTCACGCCCTGCTGGTGGCCGAACGCGTCACCGTCCTGAGCCGAACCCCGTCGGCGTTCTACGCGTTGCAGACCGTCGACGCACTGCAGCCCGGGGCGGATCTTCCGCTTGAGGCGGTGCTGTTCGCCGGAGAAGCGCTGGAACCGCGACGGCTGCGGGCGTGGCTGACCCGGCACCGCGGTCGGCCACGGATGATCAACCTCTACGGCACCACCGAGACCACGGTGCACGCGTCGTTCGGCGAGATCTCCGACTGCGACGCCGACAGCAACGACAGCCCCGTCGGCGTGCCGCTGGCCACCCTCGCGTTCTTCGTCCTGGACGCGTCGCTGCACCCGGTGCCCCCGGGGGTCGTCGGCGATCTGTACGTGGCCGGCGCCGGCGTGGGTGTCGGCTACTGGCGCCGTTCTTTTCTGACGGCCTCGCGGTTCCTCGCCTGCCCGTTCGGCCCGCCCGGCACGCGGATGTACCGCACCGGCGACCTGGTCAGCTGGGGCGCCGACGGTCGGCTGAACTACGTCGGTCGGGCCGATGAGCAGGTCAAGGTCCGCGGCTATCGCATCGAGCTGGGCGAGGTCGAGAACGCGCTGCTGGCCTGCCCGGAGGTCACCCAGGCCGTCGCCACGGTGCACGACACCGGTGCCGGCGGGCATCTCGTCGCCTACGTCACCCTCGACGACGCACCCGGCGCCGGCCACGACGCCGCGATCGTCGAGGAATGGCAGCGCATGTACGACGACCTCTACGACGGGCCCGATGTGCCGGAGTTCGGCGACGACTTTCGGGGCTGGAACAGCAGCTACACCGGCGCACCCCTCCCGGTCGACGAGATGGCCGAATGGCGTTCGGCAACAGTGGATCACATCCTGTCGCTGCGGCCGCGCCGGGTGCTCGAGATCGGCGCCGGCTCCGGACTGGTGCTGTCCCAGGTCGCCCCGCACTGTGAACACTACGTCGCCACCGACATGTCCGCGGTGGCCGTCAACGGCATCGACCGGGCCCTGCGGCGATCACAGGCTCCGTGGCGCGACCGGGTGCGCCTGCTGAACCAGCCCGCGCATGTCACCGACGGATTGGCGCCGGGCTCCTTCGACGTGATCGTGCTGAACTCCATCGTCCAGTATTTCCCCCATCGGGGTTATCTGACCGATGTCCTGGACACCGCGCTTGACCTGTTGGCCCCCGGCGGCTGCCTGTTTGTCGGCGACGTCCGTCATCACCTGCTGCAAAGCGCGTTTCAGACCGGTGTCGCCCGCGCCAGGGCGGCCTACGCCGACAGCGCGGAGATCCGTGAGCGGGTACGCCGCGCGATCGTCGCCGAAGCCGAATTGCTGTTGTCGCCGGAGTTCTTCACCTGCTGGGCCGCTGAGCGCAGCGCGGTCGGTGGTGTCGACATCCGGGTCAAGCGCGGCCGGGCGGACAACGAGCTCACCCGCTACCGCTACGACGTCGTGCTGCGCAAGGCGCCCGCCGCGGTGCGCTCGGTGGCCGACGCGCCACCCTGGACCTGGCCCTCCTGCGGCGGCCCGGAAGGGCTGGTGCGCCGGCTGACCTCGGAACGGCCGTCGACGGTCCGGGTCTGCGCGATTCCGCGCACCGGCCTGATGTCCGACGTCGTCATGGAACAGGCGCTGGCCGCCGGGCAGTCACCGGACCTCATGGACGAGACGCCAGACAGCGCAACCCCCGAACAGCTGCACGACATCGCCGCGGCCGCCGGCTATGGTGTGGCCGTCACCTGGGGTGGCGAGCCGGGGACCCTGGACGCGGTCTTTCTCGCCGACCACGACGGTGCGCTGACCGACGTCTACCTTCCCCGCGCCGAGGGACGACACCGCGCCGGCCACACCAACACGCCCCACACCAACAGCACGATCGGCACACTGCGCCGACGCCTCGGCGAGCGGTTGCCCGACTACATGGTGCCCGCGCACATCATCGCCGTCGACGAGTTCCCGCTGACCTCGTCGGGCAAGCTGGACCGCACGGCGCTGCCCGCGCCGGTGTTCACCGCCACCGCCTTCGAAGCGCCGGCGAATACCACCGAGCAGGTCATCGCCGACATCTACGCCCAGGTGCTCGGCGTCGACCGGGTCGGGGTGGACGACTCGTTCTTCGACCTCGGCGGCGACTCGCTGTCGGCGATGCGCGCGGTCGCGGCGATCAACGCCGCGCTGGACACCCGGCTGGCGGTCCGGACCGTGTTCTACGCCCCGTCGGTCAGGAGCCTGAGTCAGCAGCTGGACGGCGGCGACACCGAAGCCGAGGTGGTTCCCGTCGACGTCTACCGGCGCGGAACCGGCGAGCCGCTGTACTGCATTCACGACGGTCTGGGGCTCAGCTGGTCCTACCGCACGCTCGGTGACCAACTGGACTGCCCCATCATCGGCATCAACCAGGTGCCGGCACCCGGCGAGCCGGAACCGGTGTCGATCCGGCGCATGGCGCGCAACTACGCGGACCGACTCCAAGCGATCCACCCCGGTGGCCCTTACCGACTGCTGGGCTGGTCCTTCGGCGGTGTGGTCGCCCACGAGCTCGCGATCGTGTTGCATAGCCGCGGGTGTGCAGTCGACCGGCTCATCCTGCTGGACCCCGCCTTCAGCGTCGGCCTCCTCGGCAACACCGTCACCCTGAACCAGGACACGATCCTTGAGCACATTCTGCGGACCAACCGCATCGAGCTTCCCGCGCTGCCCGGACCGCTCACCTACCAGCGGGCCGAAGAGCTGTTGACCCAGCATGCCGACGCCGCGTTCCCGCTCCCACCCCGGGAATTGCTGGAGCTGATGGTGCGCAGCGTCAACAGCAACCAGCGACGGTTGCGTCATTTCGTTCCCGGCGAATTCGACGGTGACATGGTCATCTTCAGCGCAGGCCGCAGCGCGGCCGGGGCACCGGGATCCCTGACGGGACGTCTGCTCGATCGATGGACCCGGGTGTCGGCGCGCACCACCGCCCGCAGGTGGCGGCGCCATGTCACCGGTGAACTCACCGTGCATCAGGTCGACGGCACCCATCACGACATGCTCAACCCCGCGACGCTGCGGCGCTACGGGGACCTGCTGAGGCGGGCACTGGACGGTCAGCCCGTCAACCGCTGAAAGCCGTTCGAGCGGTACAGCTCGACACAACTCGCGCGCCTGACCTTGCCGCTGGTCGTGATCGGGATCGATCCGGGCGCCACCAGCACCACGTCCTGCACGCCGACGCCGTGGGCGTTGGAGATCGCCGAGGTGACCTCCGATCTCACGTCGCGGAGCCGCTCGGCCACCTCGGCGTCGGACCGGCCTCGCTTCGTGAATTCCACGATCACCACCAGCTTCTCGGTGTGTCGGTCGATCACGGCGATGGCGGCCGCCCGGCCGCCGGAGATCTCCTGGGTGGTCGCCTCGATGTCGTCGGGGTAGTGGTTGCGCCCCCGCACGATCAGAAGATCCTTGATCCGGCCGACGATGAAAAGCTCGCCCTCGGAGAGGAACCCGAGGTCACCGGTCCGCAGCCACCCGCCGGTGGGGGTGCCTGGCGACGGATGGGTGATCGTCGCGCCGAATGTCTGCGCGGTCTCGGCGGGCCGGCGCCAGTAACCCGGGCTGACGTTCTCGCCACGCACCCAGATCTCGCCGACCGTGTCCGCGGGCGTTTCGTCGGTCGTCGCGGGGTCGGCGATACGGACGCTCGGGGACCGCGGCACACCGTAGCTGACCAGCGGGGTGCCGTCCGCACAGCGCTCGGCACGGCCCGCGGCCAGCCCCCGTGGCTCGAAATGAACGAATTCCGTTGTCTGGCTGGGTTTGTGGGTGGCGACGTAGAGCGTCGCCTCGGCCAGGCCGTATGCGGGTCGCACCACCGATTCGGGCAGGTTGAACCGGGCGAACCGATGGTGGAAGCGCGTCAGGGTGGCCTCGTTGACCCGCTCTGCACCGCTGAGGATGTAGAGCACCTCACCGAGATCGAGACCGGCCATGTCGTCGTCGGACGTGCGGGCTGCGGCGAGTTCGAACGCGAAGTTCGGCGCCGCCGAGAGTGGCTGCGGGCTGCGTGCCAGCAGTTGGATCCACCGCGCGGGCCGCTCCAGGAAGGAGACCGGACTGTGCAGTGCTGTCGGCCAGCCGCCCAGGATCCCGGCGCACAATCCCAGCATCAAACCCATGTCGTGGTAGAAGGGCAGCCACGACACCACCGTCTGCGGTATCCGGTAGTCCGGGAGCACTCCCGCGACGACCTGTTTCCAGTTGGCGGCCAGGTTGGCATGGGTGATCTCGACGCCCGCCGGCACACGCGTCGAACCCGACGTGTACTGCAGATAGGCGATCTCGGGCCGACCGCCCCTGCGCAGGCCGCCCGGCCGGCGCGCGTCCGGGTCGACGGCGTCGATCTCGACGACGACGGGAGCCGCTGCATCCGGACCCGGCAGCGCGTACGGGGCGACGGTCTCCACGATCGCCGAGGTGGTCAGCAGCGCGGTCGGGGCCGCATCCCGCAGCACGGCGGTGACACGCTCGTCGTGGGCTCCGGTCACCGGGACCGACAGCGGCACCGCGATGACGCCCGCCTCCAGGGCGGCGAGGAAGGCGACGATATAGTCCAGTCCCTGCGGTGCGAGGATCACCGCCCGGTCCCCGGGCGCCGTGTGTGCCTGCAGTTCCAGGGCGACATTGCGGGACCGTCGGTGCAGCTGCGCCCACGTCACCGTTTCGGCGGCACCGTCAGCATCCTGGGCGTAGTCGTAAAACGTGAACGCCGGATGGTTGGGCTGCAGGCTGGCCCGCTCGCGCAGCACGACCAGCAGGGAGGACTCGCTCACGACACCGCCCCTTTCCCGAGACCGGCACGTTGTAGCGAGCTTAGGCCAATGGCGCGGTCGCGCAGGCGGAGTCGCGCGATACGGTGCTGTGACAACGCTGGGAATGATTGCCGAATCGAGGCTCGGGACGGACTTGGTCGACTACTGGAACCACAACACCGCCCACCATCGGTGGTTGGTCTCGCTGGCCGCGCAGCGCCGCGGCGACGTGCTCGATGTCGGCTGTGGTGACGGCCTGCTCGTGCAGCGCCTCGCCCCTGTATCGCGTTCGGTCGTCGGCATCGACCCCGACCCGGCTGCGGTGCGTAGAGCGCGCGCCCGGCTGGCGACTCTGGCCAACGTCACCGTGGTCGAGACCTGCTTCGGCGGCTACCACGCCGGACACGGGCGCTTCGACCTGATCACCTTCGTCGCCAGCCTGCACCACACGGATCTGAAAACGTCGCTCGCGAGGGCGCGGGAGTTGCTGCGGCCGGGCGGCGTGCTCGCCGTGGTCGGTTTGAGCGCGAATACGACGGCGCGCGACTGGCTTTGGTCTGGGCTGGCTCTGGCGCCGGTACGCCTCGGGTCGTGGCTGCACCGTGAGACCCGCGACGTCGGGGTGGCCGTGGCAGAGCCGCGCGAGGGGCTGGACGAGATCAGACGGACCGCCGCGGAGGTTCTGCCCGGCGTGCTGATCCGCCGGGCGATGTACTACCGCTACCTGATGCGCTGGCAGAAGCCAACGCGCTGAATCAGTCGCGGTGTCCGAAACTCCGGCGGTGGGCGATCGGCGCACCGGCGAAGCCCCGCGATCTCGGCCGTACCGAACGCTTGCCACACCGGCCCGACGACGACCGAGGCCCGTAGGCTGACCCGCGATGAGCACCCACGACGTCGACCATCGGCTGAGCCCGCTGCCCGAGTCCGGATACGTGTACCGCACCGCGTGGCGGGTGGCCACCGGAGACATCGGCGCCGCCCTCGACCTGCGCCTGGACAGCGTGGCCCGCTACATCCAGGAAGTCGGCGCCGAGAACCTCGTCGACGCCGGCGAAGCCGAGGAGCACCCGCACTGGTTGGTGCAGCGCACCGTCATCGATGTGATCGAACCGATCGGATTCCCCAACGAGGTGACCTTCAGCAGGTGGTGCTCGGCGCTGTCGCTGCGCTGGTGCACGATGCGCGTCGACCTGATCGGCAGCGACGGGGGGCGCATCGAGACCGAGGGTTTCTGGATCGCGATGAACGCCAAGACGCTCACTCCGCAGCGGGCGACCGACACCCTGCTGGAACGGTTCGGCACCACCACCACCGAGCACCGGCTCAAGTGGCGGCCCTGGCTGCAGAACCCCGACAGGGTGGACCGACATGCGCCGTTCGCATTGCGCCGCACCGACATCGACCTCTTCGAACACGTCACCAACACCGCCTACTGGCACGCCCTCCATGAGGTCATGGCGCTGGAACCGGACGTCTGCTCCCCGCCCTACCGCGCGGTGATCGAGTACCGCAAACCCATCAAGTACGGCGAGGACGTCACCATCGGCTGGACCCGGCGCGGCGACGCGGTACACATCGCGCTGACCGTCGGCGACGACGTCCGGGCCGCGGCACTGCTGCGTACGCTGTAGCTACGCTGAGCAGATGTCCGATCCCGTGCTGGTGCAGGTCACCGACCGCGTCGCAGTCATCACCGTCAACGATCCCGACCGGCGCAACGCCGTCACCGCCGAGAGCTCGGCGGCGCTGCGCACCGCCGTGGAAGCCGCCGAGGCGGACACGGACGTGCACGCCGTCATCGTCACCGGTGCGGGCAAGGCGTTCTGCGCGGGTGCCGACCTGACCGCGCTCGGCGAGGCGACCGAGGACGGGTTACGGGTCATCTACGACGGCTTTCTGGCCGTGGCGCAGTGCAGCCTGCCGACCATCGCCGCGGTCAACGGGCCGGCGGTGGGCGCCGGATTGAATCTCGCGTTGGCCGCCGATGTGCGCATCGCAGGTCCGGCGGCGCTGTTCGATCCTCGGTTTCAGAAGCTCGGCATCCACCCCGGCGGCGGTGCGACGTGGATGCTGCAGCGCGCGATCGGACCGCAGGCCGCCCGTGCCGCGCTGCTGTTCGGTATGCGATTCGACGCCGAGTCGGCCCGCCGTCATGGGTTGGCCCTCGACGTCGCCGACGATCCGGTCGCCGCCGCCCGCGAACTGGCGGCCGGGCCGGCGTCCGCGCCGCGCGAGGTGGTCATCGCCACCAAGGCATCGATGCGGGCCACCGCGAACCCGGGGATCTCGGACCTGCACCAACACCGCCTCGCGGTCGACGTCGAGATCGGGCCGCAGGCGCGCTCCATCGAGTCACCCGAATTCGCCGCACGGTTGGCCCAGGCCAAGCGCAGGTAGGTCTACAGGTCGAGCAGTGCCGTCTCGGGCGCCTCGATCAGCGACCGCAACTCGGCGAGGAACGCGCCCACCTCGGCGCCGTCGGCCACCCGGTGATCGAAGGCACACGTGATCCTCATCGTCGAACGTGCCACCACCTCGCCGTCGACGACGACCGGGCGCGGCTTCAACGCGCCCACACCCAGGATCGCCGCTTCCGGGTGATTGATCACCGGGACCCCGTCGTCAAGCCCCAGCGCCCCGAAGTTCGAGACGGTGAACGTCGAGCCCTGCATCTGGGCAGCGGCCACGGTGCCGTTGCGGGCCGCGGCGACCAGCCGGGCCACCTCGTCGCCGAGCCGACGCGTGGTGTGGTTCTGCGCGTCGGTGACCACCGGAACCAACAGCCCACGCGGTGTCGCCACGCCGACGCCGAGATGGATCGCGGGATGGGTGTGGATGCGCGGCCCGTCGACGGTGTCCATCCATGTCGCGTTGAGCACCGGATGCCGTCGTAGCGCCAGGACCAGCAACCGAAGCACCAGCACGAAAGGTGTGACCGACTCCGCGCCGGCGTCTTTCATGCGGTCACGCAGCCGAAGCAGCGCGGTGCCCTCGACATCGACGGAGGCGTTCGCATCCGGGATTTCACGGCGCGACAGCGCCATTCGGCGCGCCATCGCCAGCCGCACCCCGCTGACCGGCGGATCGGCCCCCGCGGCGACACCGGATCGGGTGTCGGCCGCGGCGAGCACATCGGCACGGGTCACGATGCCGTCGGGTCCCGAACCGTTGACCCCCGCGAGGTCGACGTCGAGATTCGCGGCCAGTTTGCGCACCGGCGGTTTGGCGCGCGCCCGCCTGCGGCTGCCGTCCATCGTGTCGTCGGCGCCGTATCCGACCAGCACCGCCCTGCGCGGAGCGACCTGTTGCGCCGCCTTGGGCAGCGCGTCGTGCTCCGTTTCGATGCGCACCAGCGTCGCGCCGACGGGCAGGGTCTGGCCCGCCGCACCACCGAGCTCGACGACCCGGCCCGCATACGGGCTGGGAATCTCCACCTCGGCCTTGTTGGTCTCGACCGTGCACAGCGGCTGATTCAGCGCGATCTCATCGCCCACACCGACCAGCCAGGCCGTGATCGTCGCGTCTTCGAGGCCCTCACCGAGATCGGGCACCAGGAAATCCGCGGTGCTTGATTGCTCCTCGCGCGAGCGCTCGTCGGTGGTCATGGCCGGCTCATCGCCTTGTTCACACAGTCGAGCAGCCGGTCCACACCGGGCAGCCAGAGCTTCTCCAATCGCGCCGGCGGATAGGGCGTATCGAATCCGGTGGCCCGCAACACCGGTGACTCCAGCTCGTAGAAACACTCCTCCTGGATACGGGCGGCCAGTTCAGCACCGAACCCCAGCGTCCGCGGGCCCTCGTGCAGCACCACCGCCCTGCCGGTTCTGCACACCGACGCAGCGACGGTGTCGACGTCCAACGGGTTCAGCGTGCGCAGGTCGATGACCTCCAGGTCGGCCGACGCGTTCTCGGCCGCGTTCAACGCGGTCGCCACCAGCGGTCCGTAGGTGATGACGGTGACATCAGCACCGGCACGGCGGACCGCCGCAGTGCCCAACGGTTCGGCCGGGTTTCGGGTGTCGACGACTTCCTTGGTCCAGTAGCGGCGTTTGGGTTCGAGGAAGATCACCGGATCGCGCTCGGCGATCGCATATCTGAGCAACCAATAGGCATCTGTGGGTGTCGACGGTACGACCACCTTGAGACCGCCGGTGTGCAGCCAGTAGGTTTCCGTCGATTCCGAATGGTGTTCCACCGCACCGATTCCGCCGAAGGACGGGATACGGATCGTCACCGGCATGTCGATGTCGCCGCGGGTTCGCATCCGGTACTTGGCCAGGTGGCTGACGATCTGGTCGAACGCGGGTGCGGCAAAGCCGTCGAACTGGATCTCCGGCACCGGCACCAACCCCCGGATGGCCATACCAACCGCGATCCCGATGATCGCCGACTCGGCCAGCGGGGTGTCGAAACATCGCTTCTCGCCGAACCTTTCGGCCAGACCCTCGGTGACCCGGAAGACACCGCCCAGGTTTGCGACATCCTCGCCGAACACCAGGACTCGGTCATCGGCGGCCATCGCATCCGCCAGCGCGCGGTTGATCGCCTGCGCCATGGACCACGGCACGGGAGTCCTCGACGTCGGAACCGGACGTGGTTCGGGTGTGTCGTCGTCGAAACCGAACGGCCGCTCGATCAACTGGGTCATGTCACGCCTCCTCGGCCAGCTCGGACGTCAGCTCGTCACGTTGGCGAGCCAGGTCGGGGGTGATGCGGTGATAGACGGTGTCGAAGACCTCGGTGATGTCGGCATCGGGTGCACCGATGAGGGTGTCGCGCAGTTCGGTGCGCAGTCGTTGTGCGCGGTGACCGATGCGTTCCTCCAGACGTTCGGTCCAGATGTCACCATCGCGCAGATAGCTGCGGTAGCGCGTGATCGGATCCCTGGCCAACCATCGTCGGGTCTCGTCCTCGCGGCGGTACCGGGTCGGATCATCGGAGGTGGTGTGCGGTCCCATCCGGTAGGTGACCGCCTCGATCAGGGTCGGTCCCGCGCCCTCGCGCGCCCGCTGCGCCGCCTCCGCCATCACCGCGAAGCAGGCCAACACATCGTTGCCGTCGACGCGCGCGCCCGGCATGCCGTAGCCCGACGCGCGATGGGCGATCGACGGTGCCGCAAGCTGGCGCTGCACCGGTACCGAGATCGCCCACTGGTTGTTCTGCACGAAGAACACGCACGGTGCGCGGTAGACCGACGCGAGGTTGAACGCTTCGTGCACGTCGCCTTCGCTGGTGGCGCCGTCACCGAGGAAGGCGACGGTGACCGAACCCTCGTCCAGCCGTTGCGCGGCCATGGCGGCGCCGACCGCATGCAGGGCCTGCGTGCCGATCGGGATCGACACCGGGGCGCAGCACCGGTCGGTGAACCCCAGACCGCCATGCCAGCTGCCGCGCCACAGCGCGCCGACCTGGGCCGGCGAGATGCCGCGCAGCAGGAATGCGCCGAGCTCGCGGTACTGCGGGAACAGCCAATCCGTCTTCATCAGGCACGCCACCGCCCCGATCTGGGCGGCCTCCTGCCCGCGGCAGGACGCGTAGAGCGCCAGTTCGCCCTGGCGCTGCAGGTTGACGAACTCGGTGTCGAGTTCGCGGGTGACGACCATCGACTCGTAAAGCCAGGCCAGGGTTTCGGGTGGGAGGTCTCTTCGGTAGCGCGTGTCGGCGGTCGCTGCGCCGTCGGGCGCCACCAGTTGAATCGGCTCGGCAAGTTCCGAGTACGCCGACAGTCCAGCCATACCGCCTCCTGGGGTCACTGGCGGCGGGTCACGCCGTCAGGCGACTGAGGTGCTCAGAGCGGCGGCGAGTGCGCAAACCCCGGTGGGGGGTTGCCGTTGGGGCGCCGGGGTGTGGCGCCCGGTCGACGACGCGCCGTGCACCGTAGCCCTGGGGCACCATCCATTATGCCCGCGCCGGGTGGCCACCCCGCGGTGTTCGCCCCGTGTCGGGCGGGCAACCTCGACCGGGCACCCTCAGCAAAGTCTCGCTGAGCGAGATTGCGGCTTGTTCGGGTCGTTCGGGAGCGTCACGGTGGGCTGTCCCTATCACCGTCAGAGGAAGTGCTCCATGAACGATGCGTCAACACCTCGCCCAAGCGCGCCCGGCTCACGCCGGGGCACCGCGGCGGTGTGGAAGGTCAGCGGTGTCATCCTGACCGCGGTGTTCCTGTTGGTCGGCGCGGCCTTCCCGGCTGCGGCAGCCGAACTGATGCGGGTGACCTTCATCCGCCACGGTCAGTCGGCCGGAAATGCCTCGGGTCTGATCGACACGTCCACTCCCGGGCCGGTACTCACTGCGACCGGCCAGCAGCAGGCGCAGGCGGTCGCGGGCGCGCTGGGTGACAAGAACTTCGACGGCATCTACGCCTCGACGATGGTGCGCACCCAGCTGACCGCGGCGCCGATGTCGCAGTATCTGCGGCTGCCGATCCAGGTGCTGAGCGGTCTGCAGGAGATCGAGGCGGGGGTGTTCGAGAACACCCCGGAGAGCGAGGCGCAGTCCGGTTACGGCCTGTACCCGCTGGCGTGGGCGATCCAGGGTAACCGCGACCTGCGAATCCCGGGGTCGATCGACGGCAACGAGTTCGACGCTCGGATGGACGCGGCGCTCACGACTATCTGGGAGAACGGGGACCGCAACAGCGTCGTCTTCTCGCACGGCGGCGCAATCATGTTCTGGACCATGATGAACGCGCAGAACCTCACGGCGGCACAGAAGATCGACCTGCTCAGGACCGCTCCGTTGAGCAACACGCACCATGTCGTGGTCGAGGGCAACCCCGAGGACGGCTGGACGCTGATGAACTGGAACGGCAAGCTGTTCAATCCCGAGCCGACGTTCTTCAACGAACTCAAGCGTCAAGTACGAACACTGACCAGGCAGCTGGGATCCAGCCTGGCAGCGGTCTTCGAGTCGTTCGCCTCGCGCAACCTCGCGACGATCGCGACCACGATCAATCGCGCAGTGGTGGATGCGACCTTCTCGGTCGCGAAGTTCGGGAGGGCAATGAACGCCAAGATCATCAGCGATCTGAACCGCATCTTCCATCCCGCTCCCGCCGCGATGCCGGCCGGGGCGCGTGCTGCGGTCGTCGAGGAAACCGCTGCGGGCGGCACACCCGAGCCCGCCCAGACCGTGACCGTCGGCCGCACGGCCGGTACGGGCAGCGGTGGCGAGGAAGCCGCCGACGACGCGGCAGTGCAACCGTCGAAGCTCACCGTGGTCCCGCTCACCTCGGATGCGGTGATCACCGATGGCGTCAACACCGGCAGCGAGGCCACCGGGGTCGACAGCACCGGTGACAGCGACGCCGGCGGCGTAATCGACGAGGCCGACGCCCAGGCCTACGCCGACGCCCAGGATGCCGCCGACGCCCAGGCCGATGCCGAGGCCCAGGATGCCGCCGAGGACTCGACGGACGCCGGAAGTGCCGACGATCGCGACAGCCACGGCGCTGACGCGTCCGACGGCACGGTGTCCGGGGAGTCGGATTCGGGCTCCGGTCCGGTCGGCACCGACTCGGACTCGGGCGCGGGCGACAGCCAGGAACGTGCGGCCGCGTGAGGTCAGCCGGGCAATAACCGCGCCACGGGTCGGCCCTCCTGTCCAGAACGGGAGGGCCGACCTGCATCCGGGCCCGCCGAAGCGCCGGTGCGAGTGCGCCGACTCTCCTAGAGTGCGGTCGATGAGTAAGAGCGCGATTGAGGCACCGACGTCGATGGTGGGCCGGGTTGCGCTGATCATCAACGCTTTCGACCGCGCCGGAAAACCTCTGCGCTTGGACCAGATCGCCGACCGCACCGGTCTGCCGCGGTCCTCGACCCACCGGATCCTCCACCAGCTGCACACGGCCGGACTGCTCCAGCACGGGCCGGACGGTTACGGGTTGGCCGCGTCCTCGCTTCCGGTCAACAGCACCATCGACCACTCGCAGCTGCGCGGGGTGGCCTCCCCGGTGCTCAAACGACTGCAGGCCGACACCGCGCTCGTGGTCCACCTGGGCGTGCTGATGGGCCCGGACGTCGTGTATCTGGACAAGGTGACCGGGACCAGCACCGTCGCGGTGCCGACCCGCGTGGCCGGCCGCACCCCGGCGCACGCGAGCGCGCTGGGTAAGGCGATGCTCGCGACGCTGTCCGCCGAAGAGGTCGACGCCACGCTGAGCGGCCCGCTGCGCAGGTGCACGCCGGCGACCATCGCCGATGTGCCGGCCCTGCACTCCGAGCTGGCGCACATCAGGTCCCGTCATGGTCTGGCCTACGACGACCAGGAGTTCGCCGTCGGGCTGTCCAGCGTCGCGGCACCGATCCGGACGGCCGGCGGTGACCTCGCCGGTCTGTCCCTGACCGGCCCCGGACCCGCGCACTGGCTCACCCGGATGGCCCCGTTTCTCACCCGCGCGGCCCGCGGCATCGCCGAGCGAGTCGGACCCCCGGCGACCGCCACACCGCACACCGACGTCGCCGCCGTCACCGACGACATGCTCTCGCGGGTGCTGCGCACCCTGTCCTCCGACGACTGGGTGTGAAGCCGCCCTCACCAGATCCGGTCGTCGACGTTCTGCCCGAGCTCAAATCGGCCCACCAGGGCCAGCACCTGCTCGACATTGCTCGACACGTGCATGCGGGCCGTCTGCACGTCGCGCCAGATGCGTTCCAGCAGAAGTTCATCGGAGCCGGCAGGTGGATCCTGGACCACCGTGCGGATGGCCGCCAGGGCACGTTCGGAGGCCATCACCTGATCGCGGCGGTTGCGCAGAGCCAACTCGGCGTCCGGAAAGCCGCCCCGCCGAGCGCATTCCATGAGGTCAGCGACATTGCGGCTGACCTGGGTGACCGACAGCTCGACCGCGGACTGCGCCATCGCCGGCGCACTCAACGCCCCCACGGCGGCCCGACGCTGCTCGCCGAGCACCCGTTGCGCCGCGCCGAGCAGCGGCAACGTGCCGGCCAACGTGTACAACACGGGCTGCGGAAGCCGTTGCAGCGGAGCAACACTGACGTCGTAGCGAAGGTCGAGCCAGCTGAACGCTCGATAATCGGGCACGAACGCACCGGCGATGACGACGTCGTCGGCGCCGATTCCGCGCAGTCCCAGCCCATTCCACGTCGGCTCGACGGTGTATTCGGCGCACGGCACCAATACCGCCATGAAGTCCTGCGCGGCGCCGTCCGGGCCGACCAGCAACGCGGCGGCGCTGAGCCACGAGGCGTGCCGGGCGCCGGTGCACCGAGTCCATCGGCCGGTGAGCCGGAAGCCGCCGTCGACGCGCTCCAGCCGGCCCGTCGGGGCGTACGACGAGCACAGCAGGGTCCGCGGATCTCCGCCCCAGATCTCCTGCTGGACCCGCTCGTCGCGCAGCGACAGTCCCCAGCTGTTGACCGCGAGCCACCCGGCCAACCATCCTGTCGACACACAAGCCGCCGAGATCTCGCGGGTGGCGCTCAGATACTCCTCGGGCTCGGCCTCGCACCCACCCCACGCCCGGGGCTGCAGCAACGAGAAGTACCCGCAGTCGTGCAGCCGGGCGATCACCTGCGGGTCTACCGCGGCCTCGCGGTCGACGTCGGCGGCCGCCGCGGCGATCTCGCCGGTCAGCGACCGTACCGAATCGAGCACGGACTGCAACTGCGCCTCCTCACGGCCGTTCGCCGTGCCAGGATCATGCATATCATCCGGCACGTCCGGTGGAGGAGGATATGTCCGAGCTCAGCGGTCTACCCCCCGCGCTGCGTCCTGCCGTCGATGCGGTGGGCTCCGATTCCGTTGCCCCGCTGATCGGTACGATCGGAGGACGGCTCGCGCAGCCGACGCGCCACGGCGGGTCCGGCCGCGCCGTCGACGACGTGGTCCGGTCCGTCCTGGAGGTCGCCGCGGTCGATGCTTCTCTGGGCTGGCTGGCTGCAGCGTTCAATTCTGCCGTGCACCGCGTCGCCGAGTCGGCACCTTCGATTGGCGACGACATCTGGTCGGCGCACCCCGACGCGCTGATCGTCACGTGCGCGGGAGGCCGCGGCAACCTGTCACTCTCAGGCCGGTTGACCGGACGGTGGGACGCGGTCGTCGGTGCGACACTCGCCGATTGGCTGCTGCTGAGCATCGACGACCCGCATGACGGACTGCCCTGCCACGCACTGATACCGCGGGCCGCGGCACACGTGGAGCCGGAAGCTCTCCTGGGCGGGCTGGACTGGGCGGGTGTCGGCCGTGTCATCGTCTCCGACGTCGGATCCTGGGCCGGCGTGGCGCCGCAGCACGTCGTGGGCGGTGTGCACGCGCGCACCGCGCCCCTCGACGGCGCGGCAACCGCGGCGGCCGTGATCGGATCTGCCGCCGGTGTCTGGCAGGGCCACGTCGATCAGGTCCGGGTCCGGTTGACCACAGCCCAGGGAAAAGACGAAGTGACCGACGCCGCCGCCGTGCAGGTGGCGTGGTCGGCCTCGGACATCGACGCAGCCAAGCTGCAGGTCATCACATCGGTGCAGAATCCCTACGACGAGACCGACGCACTGCGGGCCCAGCGGCAGTCCGTCGCGCGGGCCCGCGCCGCCGCCGACCGGCTGCTCGGCAATAGCCGCCATGCCCTGGATGCCTCCGACCCGGTGACCAGGCGCTGGTGCGATGTTCAGGCCGGCTACCGGCTCGCCCTCGGTTCGCTGATGCGCCGGCCGCAGCACCCACGCTGAAGGCACCGAAGTGTGAAGGCGCCGAGGTGTCAGGACGCCCAGGTGTCAGGGCGCCGAAGTGTCAGGGCGCCAGGGCGCCAGCGCCACAATGCGTTCGGCGCGCCGCAGCACCGGCATGTCGACCATCTGACCCTCGTGCTGGAAAACCCCGCGCTCTCCGCGGGCTTTGTCGAGTACCCGACGCGCCCAGTCGACCTGGTCGCCGGTCGGCGTGTAGGCCGATCGGATCACGTCGACCTGACTCGGGTGAATCGCCACTTTCGCGTCGAATCCGACCGCCACCGCGTCGTCACTCTCGGCGCGCAACCCGTCGAGGTCCTTGATATCCAGGTACACCGAGTCCAGTGCCAGTCGCCCGAAAGCCTTGGCGGCCAGCAGACTCTGCGAACGCACATGCCGGGCCACATCGCGATAGCTGCCATCAGGCCATCTGTTGGCGGTCCCGCCGGTGACCGCAAAAAGGTCCTCGGCGCCCCACATCACGGCATGGGTGTTCTCCATCCGGGCCGCCTCGGCGACGGCCAACGCACCCAGCGGGGTCTCGACGAGCACCACCACCTGCAGCGGGGACAGCGCCCGCACCTGCTCGGCGGTCTCGGTTTTCGCCAGCATCACCACGGTGTAGCCCGTCGACCTGAGCGCTTCGAGGTCCGCGGCATGATCCGGGGTGCCGGCCGGGTTGATCCGCACGACGGTGCGCGCCGGATCCAGCGGCGTGTCGGCCAACGCCTGTCGAGCCGCTCCGCGGTGCGGTGCCGCCACCCCGTCCTCCAGATCGAGAATCACCACATCGGCTGCCGCCGCGGCCTTCTCGAAGCGCTCCGGTCGATCGGCCGGACAGAACAACCAGGCGGGACCGACGGCCGACGTCACGACCCCTCCCCCGCCGGGCGCTTGCGCACCATCGTCTTGCGCGACGCTGTGGCCACCACGTCGCCGTGCTGGTTACGACCGGTGTGCGCGAACGTCACGATGCCCTCGCCGGGCCGGCTCCTGGACTCGCGCTTGTCGAGGACCTCGGTCTCGGCGTAGAGCGTGTCACCGTGGAACAACGGTTTAGGGAACGCGACCTGGCCGAACCCCAGATTGCCCACGATCGTGCCCTGGGTGAGCTGAGCCACCGACAGGCCCACCACCGTGGACAGCGTGAACATCGAGTTGACCAAGCGCTGGTGAAAGGGCGGCAGCGCATCGGCGAACGCGGCGTCCAGGTGCAGCGCCTGGGTGTTCATCGTTAGCGTGGTGAACAGCACGTTGTCGGCTTCGGTGATGGTGCGGCCGGGCCGGTGCCGATAGACGACTCCGGTCTCGAACTCCTCGAACCACAGGCCGCGCTGGGTGACGACCTTCTGATGGCGATCATCGGCAACACTCGGGGGCCGGTCGTTTTCTGCGCTCACAATCCCAACTCCCGGCCGATCAGCATCAACTGCACTTCGGTTGTGCCCTCGCCGATTTCGAGAATCTTGCTGTCGCGATAGTGCCGAGCCACCGGGTACTCGTTCATGAATCCGTAGCCGCCGAAGATCTGGGTGGCGTCGCGGGCGTTGTCCATCGCCGCCTCACTGGACACCATTTTGGCCACCGCGGCCGCCTTCTTGAACGGCTTGCCCGCCAACATCAGAGCCGCCGCGTCGTAGTACGCGGTCCGCGCCGCGTGCGCCCTGGCCTCCATGCGCGCAATCTTGAATGCGATGGCCTGGTTGGCGCCGATGGCTCGACCGAACGCGTGGCGCTCCTTGGCGTAGGTGACGCTCTGGTCCACACAGCCCTGCGCGGCACCAACCGACAACGCGGCGATCGCGATCCGGCCCTCGTCGAGAATCCGCAAGAAGTTGGCATAGCCCCGCCCCCGCTCCCCGAGCAGGTTCTCCTGCGGCACCCGCACATCGTCGAAGCTCAGCGGATGGGTGTCCGAGGCATTCCAGCCCACCTTGTTGTAGGCGGGTTCGGCGGTGAATCCCGGCGTCGGCACCGGTACCAGGATCGAGGAGATCTCCTTCTTACCGTTGTTGTCGCCGGTGACGGCCGTGACGGTGACCAGCTTGGTGATGTCGGTACCCGAATTCGTGATGAACTGTTTGGACCCGTTGATAACCCAGCTCGACCCATCGGTACGCGCGGTGGTCTTCGTCGCGCCGGCGTCACTCCCGCCGCCGGCTTCGGTCAAACCGAAAGCGCCCAGCGCCTTTCCGCTGGTCAACAGCGGCAGCCACTGCTGCTTCTGCTCTTCGGTGCCGAACCGGTAGATCGGCATCGCCCCCAGCGACACCCCGGCCTCCAGAGTGATCGCCACACTCTGGTCCACCTTGCCGAGTTCCTCCAGAGCCAGGCACAGTGCGAAATAGTCCCCACCCATGCCGCCGTACTCCTCGGGGAACGGCAAGCCGAACAGGCCCATGTCGGCCATCCCGTCGACCACCTCGTACGGAAACGAGTGTTCGGCATCGTGTTTGGCGGCCACCGGGGCCACCACGCTCTGCGCGAAGTCGCGCACCGATTTGGCCAATTGGGCGTAATGGTCAGGCAACAAACCCGTCGCCAGGAAATCTGTCATGACTGCTGCGGCTCCTCAATCGCCGTTATCCGGGCCAGCACCTGACCCACCTTCACCTGCTCGCCCGCGCCGACCGACAGCTGCACCACCCCGTCGATCGGGGCGGACAGCGCGTGCTCCATCTTCATCGCCTCGACCGTGACGACGACCGTCCCGGCCGACACCGCCGTGCCGTCCTCGACACCCACTGCGACCACGGATCCCGGCATCGGGCTGGTCAGCTCGGCGTCTCCGCTGTGTGCGTCGTCGGGCCGGACAGGTGCCTCCCGGACCTCTTCCACCATTGTCACGCGACCAGCGCCGGACAACCAGACCTGACCATCGGTGCCGGCGACCAGATACTCGGAGCGCACGTCGTCGACGGTGACCGCCAGCCGGTCCGCGGCCAACCTGGCACTCAGCGTATGCGTTCCACCGTCCTCGACAGTGGCCGTCGCCCTCTCGGGGGTCCCGGCCAACCACACGTGATCGGTCCGGTCGGGCGTGCGTAGTCGCACCGGCGTCGCGGCGCACCCGGCGATCCGCCATCCCGTCGGCACCTCCCACGGACTCGAAGGCGCCGTAGGCCAGGACCGAAGCCAGCGGAAGGCGGCCGCCGCGATCAACTCCGCATCGGAGGTCGGAGCCGGCGCGAAGTCCGGCATGCGACGGTCCAGCAACCCGGTATCGAGGTTGCCGGCCACCACGTCGGGGTCGGCCAACAGGAAGCGCAAGAACTCGACGTTGGTGGTCAGTCCCAGCACCTCGGTGCCGGTCAGGGCCAGGTCCAGGGCGCGCAACGCCGACCGCCGATCCCCGGCATGCACGATCACCTTGGCCAACATCGGGTCGTAGTCGCTGCCGACCACCGTCCCACGGGTCAGGCCGGAGTCGACCCGCACGCCGGGCCCGGCCGGTTCGCGCAGCGCGATGACCTTCCCGCCGGTGGGCAGGAATCCGCGGGCGGGGTCCTCGGCGTAGATCCGGGCCTCGACGGCGTGACCGTCCAACCGGATGTCGTCCTGCGCCATCGGTAACTTCTCACCCGCGGCGATGCGGACCTGCAACTCGACCAGGTCCAATCCGGTGACCATCTCGGTGACGGGATGCTCGACCTGCAGCCGGGTGTTCATCTCCATGAAGAAGAACTCATCGGGCCGGTCAGCGGAGACGATGAACTCCACGGTACCGGCGCCGGTGTAGTCGACGCTGCGCGCGGTGTCGCAGGCCGCGGCGCCGATGCGGGCCCGCGTCTCAGGGTCCAGCAGCGGCGACGGGGCCTCTTCGATCACCTTCTGGTGCCGGCGCTGCAAGCTGCACTCCCGCTCACCGAGATGCACCACGTCGCCGTGCGTGTCGGCGAGTACCTGCACCTCGATGTGGCGCGGGTTGAGCACGAACCGCTCCAGGAACAGGGTGTCGTCGCCGAACGCCGAGGCCGCCTCGCGTCGCGCACCGGCAAGGGCGGCGGGCAGGTCGGCAGCCGCGTGCACGACACGCATCCCCTTGCCTCCGCCGCCTGCCGACGGTTTCACCAGCACCGGGAAGCCCACCTCGACCGCTCCGGCGATCAGATCGTCGTCGGTCAGATTCGGGCGGGAAATGCCCGGCACCACGGGAACCCCGAAGGCCGAGACCGCGGCCTTGGCCGAGATCTTGTCCCCCATGATCTGTATCGCCGAGGCCGGCGGCCCGATGAACACCACTCCGGCTGCGCTCAGCGCCTCGGCGAATTGCGCGTTCTCCGAGAGGAATCCGTAGCCGGGGTGCACGGCCTGTGCTCCGGTGCGCGTCACCGCCGCGAGGATCGCCTCGATCGACAGGTAGCTCTGCCGCGCCGGGGCGGGGCCGATGTGCACCGCCACGTCGGCCTCCCCGACGTGACGGGCGTCCGCGTCGGCGTCGCTGAACACCGCCACCGAACGGATCCCCATGGTGCGCAACGTGCGGATGACGCGCACCGCGATCTCGCCGCGATTGGCGACCAATACGGTCTCAAACATCCCGTCGCTCCGCTCGCCCGGTCTCAAACATCCCGTCGCTCCGCTCGCCCGGTCTCAAACATCCCGTCGCTCCGCTCGCCCGGTCTCAAACATCCCGTCGCTCCGCTCGCCCGGTCTCCATCACCCTCACATCCTGAACACGCCGTAGGACACCGACTCCAGGGGCGCCTGGGCGGTTACCGAAAGCGCCAACCCGACAACAGTTCTGGTATCGGCGGGGTCGATGACACCGTCGTCCCACAATCGTGCGGTCGAATAGTAGGGGTTGCCCTGGCGCTCGTACTGGGCACGGATCGGCGCCTTGAACTCCTCCTGCCGCTCGGCAGTCATGTCGCCGCGGACGGTGGCCAACACCGAGGCGGCCTGCTCGCCACCCATCACCGAGATGCGGGCGTTGGGCCACATCCACAGGAAGCGGGGCGAATACGCACGTCCGCACATCGAATAGTTGCCGGCTCCGTACGAACCACCGATCACCACGGTCAACTTCGGCACCCGTGCGCACGCGACGGCGGTCACCATCTTGGCGCCGTGCTTGGCGATCCCGCCGGCTTCGTAATCGCGACCGACCATGAAACCCGAGATGTTCTGCAGAAACAGCAAGGGAATCACCCGCTTGTCACAGAGCTCGATGAAGTGCGCGCCCTTGACCGCCGACTCCCCGAACAGCACACCGTTGTTGGCGACGATGCCGACCGGGTGGCCGTGGATCCTGGCGAATCCCGTCACCAGGGTAGTTCCGTACTCCGCCTTGAACTCCGCGAACTCATTGCCGTCGACGATGTGCGAGATCACCTCGTGCACGTCGTAGGGAACCCGCGGATCAACCGGCACGACGTCGTAGAGCTCGGTCTGATCGGCAGCCGGCTCGACGGTGTCGGTGATCTCCCACGGTGGGGCGGCCTTGGGAGCCAGAGTGCCGACGATACGGCGCACGATGCGCAGCGCGTCACGGTCATCGTGGGCGAGGTGATCGGTCACGCCGGAGATCTTCGAATGCAGATCGCCACCACCGAGCTCCTCGGCGGTCACGATCTCGCCGGTGGCAGCCTTCACCAACGGTGGACCGCCCAGGAAGATGGTGCCCTGATTGCGCACGATGACTGCCTCGTCGCTCATCGCGGGAACATAGGCGCCGCCGGCCGTGCACGACCCCAACACCGCGGCGATCTGTGCGATGCCGTCGGCGCTCATGGTCGCCTGGTTGTAGAAGATGCGGCCGAAGTGCTCGCGGTCGGGAAACACCTCGTCCTGGCGTGGCAGGAAGGCGCCGCCGGAATCGACCAGATAGATACAGGGCAGCCGGTTCTGCACCGCGATCTCCTGGGCGCGCAGATGTTTTTTGACCGTGATCGGGTAGTACGTTCCGCCTTTCACCGTGGCGTCGTTGGCCACGATCATGCACTCGCGCCCTGAGACCCGGCCGATACCGGCGATCATGCCGGCGCCAGGGCATTCGTCGTCGTACATCCCATCGGCGGCCAGCGCCGCCAACTCCAGGAACGGACTGCCCGGATCGAGCAGTCCGTCGACGCGATCGCGGGGCAGCAACTTCCCACGCGCGACGTGCCGCTCACGCGCGCGGTCCGAACCGCCACGCGCCGCGGTGGCCAGCTTGGTACGCAACTCGTCGACAAGCGCGACGTGATCGTCACGATGAGATGTCCGCGCTGCCATGCCAGAACCTGCCTTCGGTTAATGACGACTAACGGAGTGGTATGTTAGGCGCGATTAACTGTAGTTGTCCAGCACCGCGCAAGGATCCCGTCATGACCACGACGAACACCACCGCGACGAACACGACCGCGACGAACACGACGTCTCCGCGCAGCAGGGCCAAATCGGACCGGCGTGCGGCGCTGGTCGCCGCCGCCGAGCGACTCTTCGCCCAACACGGCTATCTCGCGGTCCGGTTGGAGGACATCGGCGCGGCCGCCGGCGTCAGCGGGCCGGCGATCTACCGGCACTTCCCCAACAAAGAGGCACTGCTGGTGGAACTGCTGGTGGGCATCAGCACGCGGTTGCTCGCCGGCGCCTCGGACGTGGTCGCCCAGTCCCACGACGCCGACACCGCGCTACCGGCGCTCATCGATTTCCACCTCGATTTCGTGTTCGCCGAACCGGACCTGATCCGCATTCAGGACCGGGATCTGGGTAACCTGCCGCCGGCCGCCAAGCGACAGGTTCGCCGCAAGCAGCGTCAGTACGTCGAAATCTGGGTGGAGGTGCTGCGCCGGCGCGACGCCGAACTAACCGAGGTCGACGCCCGCCTGATGGCGCATGCAGTGTTCGGGTTGCTCAACTCGACATCACACAGCGTCAAACCCGGACTCACGAAAACGGCCGAGGCCAGCTCCCGGACCGTCCTACGCACGATGACGGTCGCGGCGCTGACCTCGGCCGGGCGACGCGGTTGAAAGATCAATACCAGGCTTTGCGCCCGCCGATCGGACGTCCCACGGCGCCGAGCACCGCGAACACCGCACCGATCACCAGCAGAACCACACCGATATAGGTGAGGATCGACATACCGAAAATGAGCCCCAGGATGAGCAGGATCGCACCGAGGACGATCATCGCCACTCCATTCTCTATTGCCTACCGATTCAGTTTTCCCGGTCAGCGGTTACTGACTGGGCTGCGGGACGTTGCACTCCGTGACCTTCGGGTTGACGCCCGCATAGTTCAGCGGCCCCGCCACCACGGTCAACGCGATGCTTCCCGCTGTGGCGCAATTGGTTTCGCCACCGCTGAAATAGTCGCGCTGATAGGCGGCGAAAACGCCGATCAACAACCAGACGAGCACAATGACGCCGAGAATCCCTCGCATGCCGTGCCTCCTCCGTCTGCACACCGTGTTGAGGCGTGCAGCAGGGGGCCCTGACCCCAGGTGTTGGACACGCTGAATCCCGCAAGATTGGCGGGGGAAGCGAGATGATCGACACCGATGGCAAGGAAAAATTATCCCGAAGAGTTCAAACGAGACGCGGTAGCGCTGTACCGGGATACCGAGGGCGCGACGGTCACCGAGATTGCCGCCGAGCTCGGTATCAGTGGGGTGACGTTATCGGCGTGGTGCAAAGCGGCCGGGGTGCCGATCCGGCACCGCAACCTGACTCCGGCAGGACAGCCGGCGCCGGGTGCGGAAACCCCTGATCAGGAGCTGGCCCGGCTCCGAGCCGAGGTGCAGCAGCTGCGTGCCACACAGACTCGGTTGTCGACCGAGCGTGACATTCTGCGGTCGGCGGCCAAATATTTCGCCGGGGAGACGAACTGGTGAGCCGCTTTCAGTTCGTCGCCGACCACCTCGACGCCTATCCGGTGAAGTGGCTGTGCGCGGTCGTCGAGGTCGCGCGTTCCTCGTTTTATGCCTGGTTGGCCGGCGCTGGCGGCCGTGCTGCGCGTCAGGCCGCGGACGAGGCACTCGAGGCGCGTATCCGCACTGTGCACGATGCGGATAGCACCTATGGTGCGCCGCGGATCACCGCTGAGCTCAACGACGGTGTCCCCGACCAGGAGCGGGTCAACCACAAGCGGGTGGCACGGGTGATGCGCACCGCCGGGATTGCCGGCTACCGCCGCCGACGACGGGTGAAGACCACGACGCCGGATCCGGCGAACCAGAAGGTTCCGGACCTGCTCGGCCGGGATTTCACCGCAGCGACACCGAATGAAAAGTATGTCGGAGACATCACCTACCTACCGTTGGCGACCGGGTCGAATCTGTATCTGGCGACGGTGATCGACTGCTTCTCCGGCCGAGTCGCCGGGTGGGCGATCGCTGAGCATATGCGCACCGAACTGGTCGAAGATGCACTCAAAGCCGCCGAGGCGCTGCGCGGCTCGCTGGCCGGTGCAGTGTTCCATTCCGATCACGGAAGTCAGTACACCTCAACCGATTTCGCCGAACTCTGCGCAGATCTGGGCGTCGTCCAGTCTATGGGCGGGGTGGGGTCAAGTGCCGACAACGCACTCGCTGAGTCGTTCAACGCCTCCCTCAAACGCGAGATCCTGCAGGACCGCAGCAACTGGCCCGACGCGCCCACCTGCCGCCGCGAAGTGTTCTGCTGGCTGGTCCGCTACAACCTGAAACGGAGGCACTCCCGCTGCGCCTATTCCAGCCCGGCCAGCTACGAAAACACCCACACATCCACTACGCTGCCACAAGCCGCGTAACCACAAATCCCGTGTCCACTACACGGGGGCAAGGCCCAGGGTTTTACCCGGCAGAAAATTGCGGTAAACCTCGCGGCGAGGGCAGGTCAGTCGGTAAACGCGTCGATCAGCCATGCGGTCATGGCCTTCCGCAGCGCGGCGCGGTTCTCGCGTTTGTCGATCTCGTGTCCGTCGTCCTCGAAGGTCAGCAGCCGAACCGGCCGATCCAAAGCCACGAGCGCGTCGTACATCTGCTGCGACTCACTGGGCGGCACATTGGTGTCGTTGAGACCGTGTACCAGCAGCAGCGGCGCGGTCACCCGGTCGGCACGCGGCAGCGGTGACAGGCGTTCGAGCAGATCCTGGTCGCTGACCGGGTGACCGTACTTCGGGTAGGCCGCGGCGGCTATCCACTGTTCGGTGTTGCGGTACCAGCTGTTCAGATCGCTCATGCCGCAGATACTGATGCCGGCGGCGAACTCGTCGGGGTGGAAGGCCAGCGCGGCCTGGGTCAGGTAACCGCCGTAGGACCATCCGCAGCAGGCCACCCGGCCGGCCGGAGCGTGCCCGTTGCCGACCAGGAACCGCGCCGCGTCGGCGACGTCGTCGATCGCGGCGAATCTGCGCTCGCGGTCGTCGGCGTGCATGAACGCCCGCCCGAATCCTCCCGATCCGCGCACGTTGGGGAGGAACACACAGATTCCTTCGTCCAGTAGAGCCGGAAAGAACTCGTTGTAGCCGGGCCGGCCCTGCCCCTCGGGCCCGCCGTGCAGGAACAGCATCGCACCGATGGTCTCGACGCCGGCCGGCGGCCGGAACAGCCAGCCGCTGAACGTCAGGCCGTCCCGGGCGGTGATCGTCTCGAGGGTGGGCTCGGCCGACACCGGGCCGCTGCTGGGTTCGCGGTCCACCAATTGCCACTCACCGGTGCGCGGATCGACCAGCTCGACGGTGGGCGGCTTCGAGGGCCCTTCGACGGTCAGCGCCAGCATCGATCCGCCGGCACTGATGCTCAACTCGCCTGCCACCAGCCCCGGTAGCGGAATCGGATCGTAGAGCGTGCGGTCGGCATACTCCAGGATCTGTAATTCACTGGCGCCGTGCAGGTTCCACAACATCGCGACGGTCGACAGATCGTCGCTGACCGTGAACTCGTCGAGTTCGTATCCTGGCCGCTCGGCCAATACCTGGTAGGACACCCCGTCGGCGGTCACGGTCACTTCGAGCAGTCGTGCATGCTGGGAGCCGTTCTCGCTGCGTATCAGGGCACGGACGTAGCCTTCGGTGCTGTTGGGGCCGTACTCCTTGGCCGGGTGGTACAGCTCGGTGAGTTCCCCCTCGGGCCCGGAGCGCAGCCGCCGTGGGCTGTGGTCGTCGAGAATGATCCCGGTGTCGGTGGTCGACCCGGGATCGTAAGGCAGCAGTGCGGTTTCGGTCAGGGCTCGTAGCATGATCAACTCGCGGTAGCCCCGGGGACCGACCCGAACCAGCGACGCCCCGGCCCAGGCGTCGACCAACCGGCCGCCGGAGCGGCGGTCCAGGACGGTGATCGTCGAACCCGACGGGTCGATCAGGCATGAGCTGCCGACCCCGTCCTCACCGGTCAGGATCGCCGCAACCTGGGTGCCGTCCCAACCGATCAACTCGGCGGTGCCCTCGGCCCCCGCCGGCCAGCTGTCGATCCGGCGCGCATCACGGTCGTCGGGATCCGTTGTCACCACCCATATCTGGCTGCGGGTGCCGCCTTCCGGCGCGACCTGGCAGGCCAGCCAGTGACCGTCGGCGGAATGCAGCACCCGGGTCACCGGGCCTTCGACCGGCAGCTCGACGTCGCGCGACGAACTTGCCCGCCACCCGCGCAGGAACCGCTGGACTGCCCGTGGGTACCCGCCGTCGTCGACGAGATGGGCGAAAGCGGTGGCGTCGGGGGACATCGACGCGCCGTAGAGCCGGCGGACCTGTTCTGCCACGGTTGTCGATTGTGCACGCTCGGCGCCCCCGATGTGGCCGCGGCCGGTGCGAGGGGCCGCGCACTGTGCGGTCACACAGGTACCCTGCAGCCATGAGGTGGGTATGACGGGATCGTTCCGCGACGGACGCGAACAGCGACCTGGCGGTGGACGCGAGGAGCAGTGGGACGGCGGCAGCCAGGGATATCCCGGCTACCCGGACCCGGCCTACGCAAGTCAGACGCCCTACGGATCGCCCTACCAGCCGCCCCAGGCGCCTCCGCCGACCGAGCGGCTCCCGGCCTATTCTCCCTACGGCTACGACCCGTACGCGACCGGCCAGTACGGCACCCCGCCGCCGGGATTCGGCTCCGAACCGCCCCCGGAGGGCCCGCGCTCACCGCGCTGGCTGTGGATCGTCGCGGGACTGGCGGTACTGACGGTCATCGGCCTGGTGATCGCGCTGGTGATCGTCAACAGCTCCCGACAACAGACGGTGGTCGCCCCGCTGCCCTCAGCGCCGGAACCGTCGTTCACCACCCCGGCTCCCACCACCCCACGCACGCCGACGACGCGACCGACGACACCGATGTTCCCCGTCCCGTCGGCGCCCACCTCACCGCGGACGACGGCGCCCACCTCGCCGACCACGCCGGGGGCCACCGACTCGGTCGTCTACACCGTCGAAGGCGATGGACGTGCCATCAACATCACCTACGTCGACACCGGCGGCCTGCTGCAGACCGAGTTCAACGTGCTGCTGCCCTGGACCAAGGAGGTGTCGTTGCCGCAGCCCGGAGACGCCTCGGCGAGCATCAGCATCATCAACGTCGGACGCGAGGTGTCCTGTTCGATCTCGGTCAACGGCGTGCAGCTCGATGCGCGTACCGGGGCCGGGCTCACGATCTGCACGCCGCGGCGCTGATCACGCGCTCAGATAGTCGACCCGGCGCGGGGCCCGCACCGGGAGCAGCAGCACCAGTCCGAGCGCCAGAACCAGGACCAATCCGCCCATGCCGGCGCGCTGCGCGCCGAAAATGTCGATGAACAACGAGAACAGCCACGGCGCAAGGAACGTCGCGGCCCGACCGGCGGTGGTGTACAGGCCGAAGGTGACACCCTCCTTGCCGTGGGCGCACATCCGCAGCATCAGTGTGCGCGCCGAGGACAGCGTCGGACCGATGAACAGGCACAGCAGCAGGCCGCACACCCAGAAGGCGACCTGCCCCGAGAGCACCATCAGCACCAGGCCGACCACGATCATCGACAGCAACGAGCCGATGATCACCGGCTTGGAGCCCACCCTGTCATCGGCCCGACCGCCGACGATCGACCCGATCGCCGCCACCACGCAGGCCGCGACCCCGAACAGCAACACGTCGGCCGAAGACACCCCGTAGACGTTGACGCCGAGAACAGCCCCGAAGGTGAAGATCCCGGCCAGGCCGTCGCGGAACACGGCGCTGGCGCCGAGGTAGTAGACGAAGTTGCGGTCACGGCGCCATTCGTCGCGCAGATCGCTCCACAGACGTCGGTACGCGCCGAGGATGCCCACCCGCGGCGACCGCTCCGGTGTCGGGATCCTGGGTACCGAGATCAGCAACGGCAACGCGAACAGCGCGAACCAGGCGGCGACCAGCAGCATGGCGGCGCGCACGTTCTGGCCGTCGGCGATGGGCAGCGCCAACAGACCGCGGGTGTCGCCGTCGCCGGCGATGAATCCCAGGTACACCACCAGCAGGGCCAGCACGCTACCGAAATAGCCGAGGGCCAAACCGAATCCGGAGATCCGTCCGGAGGTCGACGGTGTCGACAGCTCACGCAGCATCGCGTTGTACGGAACCGTGGCCAGCTCACTGCAGGCCGCGGTGCAGGCCAGCAGCACCAGACCGGGCCACAGGTAACGATGGTCGTCGCGAATCAGGCTCATCGACGCGGTCAACAGCACCACCAGGCCGGTGAGCAGCGCCAGGGCGCGCCGGCGCCGGGCCGGCGCGTCGACCCAAACACCGGTCACCGGCGCCAGCAGCGCCACCACCAGTCCGGCCACGGCCAGGGTGCGGCCCAGCCAACTGGCCGGACTGGTATCGCCGGGCAGGTCGTCTCCCACGCTGGCGGTCAGGTAGACCGTGAAGACGAAGGTGATGACGATGGCGTTGATCGCCGTTGCGCCGAAATCCCACATCGCCCACGCCAGCACCCGAGAGCGTGTCGCTGCGTCGGCGGACGGCCCGGTCGCGGGCGACACCTCGCTCATGGACGCCCACGATATAGTCCGGCCCATGCCCGTCCCCGCTCCCAGTGCGGATGCCCGTGCCGTCGTCACCGGTGCGTCCCAGAACATCGGTGAGGCGCTCGCCGTCGAACTCGCCCACCGCGGCCACCACCTGATCATCACGGCTCGCCGCGAGGAAGTGCTCAACTCGCTGGCCCAGCGACTGCGCGACAGCTACGGCGTGACCGTCGAGGTCCGCGCCGTCGACCTCGCCGACCCGGCGGCCCGCGGGGCATTCTGCGACGAACTGGCCACCCGCAACATCTCGATCCTGTGCGCCAACGCCGGTACCGCGACCTTCGGGCCGGTCAGTTCCCTGGATCCGGCCGACGAGCAGAAACAGGTCCAGCTCAACGTGCTCGGAGTGCACGACCTGGTGCTGGCCGTGCTGCCCGGCATGGTCGGGCGGCGAGCCGGCGGGATCCTGATCTCGGGATCGGCGGCGGGCAACTCCCCCATCCCCAACAACGCCACCTACGCCGCCACCAAGGCGTTCGCGAACACCTTCGGCGAATCGCTGCGCGGCGAGGTGAGATCGGCCGGCGTGCATGTCACGGTGCTCGCGCCCGGTCCGGTGCGTACCGAGTTACCCGATCCCGACGAGCAGTCGCTCGTCGAGCGGCTGATCCCCGACTTCCTCTGGATCGACACCCAGTACACCGCCAAGGTGTCGCTGGATGGGTTGGACCGCAACAAGATGCGCGTGGTGCCCGGCGTCACGTCCAAGGCGATGTCGGCGGCCAGCGGGTATGCCCCGCGCTCGATCGTCGCCCCGATCGTCGGCGCGGTGTACAAGAAGCTCGGCGGTCAATAGCGCCGGGTCAGCGCCGGCGCTTGCGGCGGCCCGTCCCGAAGATGCTCCGGGTGATCTCGCGCCCGATGACCGTGCCTGCCGAGCGCATCGCACTCTTGAACGCCGGATTCTCCATCATCTTGTCCAGCAGGCCGGGCTCGGCGGGCTGCGCCGGGACGGGCATCGGCGGCACCTCGATCGACGGCGGCACCCACAGCGGCGGTTCGGGCGTCGTGACCTGAGTGTCCGGCCGCGGGCTGACCGGCGGGGGCGGCGCGAGCTTGGCCGCCAGCCGTTCGTGTGCGGAATCGCGATCGATGGTCTGCCCGTACTCGGCCTGCAGCGGACTGGCCATCGCGGCCGCGGCGATCGCATCGGCCCCGATGGTGTCCATCAAGGAACGCGGCGCCCGCATCCTGGTCCAGGCCACCGGAGTCGGGACGCCGTTGTCGGAGAGCACGGTGACGACGGCTTCGCCGGTACCCAGCGACGTCAGGGCCGACTCCAGGTCGTAGACGCCCGATTTCGGGTAGGTGCGCACGGTCTTCGTCAGCGCCTTGTGATCGTCGGGCGTGAACGCCCGCAACGCGTGCTGAATCCGCGCGCCCAGTTGGCTGAGCACCTCCTTGGGGATGTCGGTGGGTAGCTGGGTACAGAACAGCACCCCCACACCCTTGGACCGGATCAGCTTCACGGTCTGCTCCACCTGCTCCAGGAATGCCTTCGACGCATCGGTGAACAGCAGATGCGCCTCGTCGAAGACGAAGACGAGTTTGGGTTTGTCGACATCACCAACCTCGGGCAGGGAGGTGAACAGGTCGGCCAGCACCCACATCAGGAAAGTGGAGAACATCACCGGACGAGCGCTCTGGCTGCCCAGCTCCAGCAGCGTGATGACGCCGTGGCCGGCGTCGTCGACACGCATCAGATCCGCGGGTTCCAGCTCGGGCTCCCCGAAGAAGGTGTCGGCACCCTCGGCTTCGAGGTTGACCAGCGCCCGCAGGATCACTCCGGCGGTCGTGGTGGACACCGCGCCGAGCGCCTTGAGCTGCGGTTTACCTTCCTCGCCGGTCAGGTACTGGATCACCGCGCGCAGATCCTTCAGGTCCAGCAACGCCAGGCCCTGCTGGTCGGCCCAGTGGAAGATCAACCCCAGGGTCGACTCCTGGGTCCGGTTGAGCCCCAACACCTTCGCCAGCAGAATCGGCCCGAAGCTGCTGACGGTGGCCCGTACCGGCACCCCGATGCCCGAGGTGCCCAGCGACAGGAACTCCACCGGATACGCCGTCGGAACCCAGTCGTCACCGGTGTCGGCGGAGCGTTGCGCCACCTTGTCGCCGGGCGCACCGGGTCGCGACAACCCGGACAGATCACCTTTGACGTCGGCCATCACCACCGGGACACCGGCGGACGACAGCTGCTCGGCGAGCACCTGCAGCGATTTCGTCTTCCCGGTGCCGGTGGCACCGGCGACCAGACCGTGCCGGTTCATCGTCGCCAGCGGGATCCGCACCCGCGCCGTGGGGTCGCAGATGCCATCGACGACGACCGATCCGAGTTCCAGCGCCGCTCCCTCGAAGAGGTAGCCGGCAGCGATCTGCTGAGCGGGTGTGACGGACGACTCGGTGGTCATGATCGGAACCTTAACCGGGCCGGACGGCGATTGGACGGGTGTGGTCAGCCCCTGACTGCCGCGGGGCTTACTGTTGAGCGCTGTGCGAGACGAACTGGTGTGGATCGACTGCGAGATGACAGGGCTGGACCTCAAATCGGACCTGCTCATCGAGATCGCGGTATTGGTGACCGATTCTGAGCTCAACATCCTGGGCGACGGACTCGATGTGGTCATCCACGCCGAGGACGCCGCGCTGTCCTCGATGATCGACGTCGTCGCCCAGATGCACACCAAGTCCGGCCTGGTCAACGAGGTGCGCGCGTCGACCGTGGACCTGGCCACCGCCGAGGACATGGTGCTCACCTACATCCGCGAGCACGTCAAGCAGGCCAAAACGGCCCCGCTGGCCGGCAACTCGATCGCCACCGACCGCGGGTTCATCGCCCGCGACATGCCCAAACTGGACGACTACCTGCACTACCGCATGATCGACGTCAGTTCGATCAAGGAGCTGTGCCGCCGCTGGTACCCGCGGATCTACTTCGGTCAACCGGAGAAGGGTCTGGCCCACCGCGCGCTCGCCGACATCCACGAGTCGATCCGCGAGCTGCGCTACTACCGCCAGACCGCGTTCGTCGCGCCTCCCGGTCCGTCGACCAGCGATATTGCGACCGTCGCGGCCGAATTGGGGCCCGTCGCCCATGGCGATTCGGCTCGAGGGGACTCCAGCGGCTAGTATGGCCAAGCCGCATACGCGGCGATGGTGGCTGTAGTTCAGTTGGTAGAGCACCAGGTTGTGATCCTGGCTGTCGCGGGTTCGAGTCCCGTCAGCCACCCGGCAGGGGAACGCCGTCTACTCCAGTAGGCGGCGTTTCCATGTTTTCAGACGGTTTGAGGGACACTGTCCGATTTCACGGCGCTGTCTGCAGGGTCTCCACGCCGACGTTCTTCATGCCGACGTTCTTCATGCCGACGTTCTTCATGCCGACATTCTTCACGACGTGGTGTTCACCTCAACGGTGAACACCACCGCGTCGATCTGCGTGCCGATTGACCTGTCAGAGGTTGGCGTTACCGGCTTTCCACTGCTCCCACGGGATGTTCCAGTCGCCCAGCCCGTCGGTGCCCGGCAGGGTGGTCCCGACCGTGTTGACGATCTCGACGATGTCACCGCGCTTGGAGTTGTCGTAGAACCACTGGCCGTTGCTGGTGCTGACGTTGATGCAGCCGTGGCTGACGTTGCTCGACCCTTGGCTACCCACCGACCAGGGCGCGGCGTGGACGTAGATGCCGCTGTAAGAGATCTGGGTGGCCCAGTCCACCTCGGTGCGGTAACCGTTGGGCGAGTTGACCGGGACGCCGTAGGTCGACGAATCCATGACCATGTGTGACCGCCGGTCGCCGACGATGTAGACACCGTTGTTGGTCGGGGTGCTGTTCTTGCCCATCGACACCGGCATGCTCTTGACCACCTCACCGTTGCGCCGCATGGTCAGCGTCTTGGTGTTGTCGTCGACGGTTGTGATCACCTGATCGCCGATCTTGAAGTTGGTGGAGACGTTGTCCTGGCCGAACAGACCGTCGCCCAGATCGACGCCGTAGGTGTTCACCTCGACCTCGACCGTGGTCCCGGGCTTCCAGTACTCGGCCGGGCGCCACCGGACCTCACGGTTGCTCAGCCAGTAAAAGGCACCCTCGACAGGCGGGTTCGTCTTGACCGTGATCGCGCGCTGGGCTGCGAGTCGGTTGGGGATGTTCTCGTCGAAACGGATGGCGACCGGCTGCCCGATGCCGACGACCTCGCCGTCGTTGGGCAGCACGTACGGCATCGTGAGGTTCTCCGGCGAATGCGTCTCGAACGTCATCTGGCTGCTGGTGACGCCGCCGAGCCCGAGGGACTGCGCGGTCACGGTGTAGCGCTTGTTGTAGCCGAGCGGTTCGGCGGTCTCCCAGGTCAACCCGTCCTCGGACAGTTGCCCCGCCACCGTCTTGCCGTCCTCGTTGACCATCGTCACCGAGCCGAGCACGCCGTAGTCGGAGCTGACCGTCACCGGCGAATCGACGCTGACCCCGACGGCGCCGTCCCGCACCGAGGACGTCAGCTTCGGAATCAGCAGATCACCGAACGGGGTGCCCTTGTCGGTGATCACCTGCGGCTGAGCCGTATCGGCGCCGCCGCCACATGCGGTGAGGCCCAGCACGATCGCGGGAATCAGGGCGGCAACGGTCAGCCAGGACCGCCTGCGCCGCACCCGGGTCGCCGTGTTGACCTGCCACATAACTTCGCTCCACCTCACATACAGGGATTGGCCCACAGTTGATTCGCAGTTGATTCTACGGGCAGATCCGAAGTGGAAGCGCGACCTCGGCGTCGGCTTCTGCTACCACGTGACGTCGCAATTTCGTCCCGTGCCACGGGCCTGTTATTGTCTCACACGCGCGCCGTTAGCTCAGTTGGTAGAGCAGCTGACTCTTAATCAGCGGGTCCGGGGTTCGAAACCCTGACGGCGCACCCATCACAAAGCCCCGCCTCGGCGGGGCTTTGTTCTTGGGTTCAGAGTTTATGGGTTCAGAACCCTCTCGACTTCAGAGCGCCGGTGGTCCCGTCCGTCGGCGTCAGCGCCGAGGGCCGCCGGCGCCCGGCTGGCCCATGAGCGGGTTGGCCTGACCGGCCTGTCCGGCCTGCTGCATGGCCTGGAACAGTGGGTTGTCCTTCATCAGCTGCCGACGGTCTTCGTCGGTGAGCTCGTAGAAGGTCCACATCCCCCATGCCGCGGGCCGCACATACAACGTCACCTTCTGCCGTTTGCGGGCGTTCTGCGGCAGCATCGCCGGAATTGCCACGACCCGATCGAGCGTCACGGCGCTGGCCAGCTCCTGAGCGAGTTTGTCCACGTCGGTGCTGTCCTGAAGTTCGTATACCGACGATTGATGGCTTGGCTGCGCCGGGCCTTGCAGGGCCAGAAACCACGCCATGCGGCGTCTCCTTTGCTCGTGGTCAGATCAGCGTCAGCGTAGAGGACCGCCGGAGCCGGCAGCACCGCGGACCGCCGGCCCGGTGCCGGCGAATCCACATCCGCCCTTATTTACGAACATGCTAAATTCGGCAGCTTTTCCGACGCAACACCAAGATCATGTGCTAGTTGTGACAGATCTTCGGCGTCCTGGAGGTCGCCAATCCAGACCGCATTGGTAACGAACCTTTCGCAGCATCCACACGTCACACCTCTTGTGCTGGGCAAAGGCGCACGGTGATGCTATGGTTCCAGTTAGCTGGCACGGACGAACACCGTGCCGCGCGAAGCCGAGGAACCCGAATTGACAAATTTGCTGACGCCGAGCCATGGCGAGCCGGTCCGCACCGGCGCCGAGGGCGAGGACGCCACGTCGGGCAGCGGTGCCGGCCTCCCCGTCGCAGTGCACAACTGCTCCCGGATCGGCCGCGTCGCCAACCCGCCGGGCTTCTCGCTCGCCGAGTGGTTTCGCTCCGGTCGCCGCAGTTGACCGGGGGGTGGCTAAGGCTGCCGGATCCGGCGCACGGTCAGTACGACGATCACGACACCGACCCCGGCCAACGAGATCGCGACCTGGGGCTTGGTGACGAATCGGATCATGCCGGCCTTGAGATCGTCGGCGATCCGGCGCGGATTGGCGCGAACCGTCAGTGAATCGACCGTGATCGCCAGCTGCTCACGCGCCTGATCGATCTCAGCCTTGATGGTGTCCGGATCCCGGTCCGCCACTTCTGCCTCCATTGCCACAGCGCCGGCCGTACCCCGACCAACAGTTCCTGCCGAACTACCCTAGTTGAGCCCGGGCGCACGTGAACGCCCGGTCGACCCAACCGACACCACCCGACCCGGACCGCTCGAAGGGACCACACAGCAATGCCGCAAACCCCCCGCCTCGCGGTCGGTGACACCGCGCCGGCGTTCAGCCTCCCCGACGCAGACGGCAACACCGTCAAGCTCTCCGACTACAAGGGCCGCAAGGTCATCGTCTACTTCTACCCGGCAGCCTCCACCCCGGGCTGCACCAAGGAGGCGTGCGATTTCCGCGACAACCTGGCCGAGCTCGGCGAGGCCGGTCTGGACGTGATCGGCATCTCCCCCGACAAACCGGAGAAGCTCGCCAAGTTCCGCGACGCGCAGAACCTCACCTTCCCGTTGCTGTCGGACCCGGACCGCAAGGTCCTCGAGGCGTGGGGCGCCTACGGCGAGAAGACGATGTACGGCAAGACCGTGCAGGGCGTCATCCGCTCCACCTTCGTCGTCGACGAGAAGGGCAAAATCGCGCTGGCGCAGTACAACATTCGCGCCACCGGACACGTCGCAAAGCTGCGGCGCGATCTGTCGGTCTGACGCGGCTTACAGGCTGAACAGCTGATTCGGCCGCGGAACCGTTGCCTGCCAGCCGAACTCACGGTCAAGGCGTCTACGCAGGGTGTCCGCCGGCTGCGGTTCGCCGTGCACGACGAACACCAGCGCCGGCGGACTGCGGAAACCGGAAGCCCATCGGACCAGTTCGTCGGCGTCGGCATGCGCGGAGAGCATCTGGAAGTTCGCGACGCGTGCGTTGATCGGTATCCACTCACCGTGGATCTTGACGAATCGCTCACCGGCGGCGATGGATCGTCCCCGCGTCCCCGGCACCTGGTAACCGGTGACCATGATGGTGTTACGCGGATCCGGCGCGAATGTCTTCAGGTGGTGCAGAATTCGGCCGCCGGTGGCCATGCCGCTGGCCGAGATCACGACCTTGGGCTCACGGCTGGCCGAGATCTTCATGGACTCCTCGGCCTCCCGCGTATAGGTGGCCATGGCGCACATACCGTCGTAGACCTCCCGGGACAGGCGGTGGTCATGCGGAAATGCGCCGAGCAGTTCGCTGGCGTTGATCGCCATCGGACTGTCCAGGTATACCGGGATGTCCGGTAGCCTGCCCGCCGAGCGCAGCTGCCACAGGTAGTACAGCAGTGTCTGCGCCCGCCCCACGGCAAACGCCGGTATCACCACGGTGCCGCCGCGCTGCACCGTCGCGCTGACGATCTCTGCGAGGGCATCGGCGGGATCGATGCGTTCGCGCACGCGGTCACCGTAGGTCGACTCCATCACCAGGTAGTCCGCGGCAGGCACCGGTTCTGGATCGAGCATCACCGGGTCGTCGTAACGTCCCAGGTCACCGGTGAACACGAGCCGGCGCCCGCACCACATCAGGTCGACGGTCGCCGCCCCCAGGATGTGCCCGGCGCGGCGGAACGTCACCACCGCGTCGCCGGGTACATCGAACTCCCGGCCGAACGGGTGGGTCTCGAACAGGTCCAGGGCCCGCCCGGCGTCGTCGCTGTCATACAGCGGCAGCGCGGGATGGTGTTTGGTCGCCCGATGCCGGTTGAGGAAGTCCGCGTCCCGCTCCTGCAGTGCGGCGCTGTCGCGCAGGATGATGTCGGCCACCGCGGCGGTCGCACCGGTGGACATGATCGGGCCCCGGAATCCGTCACGGACCAACCGGGGCAGATATCCGGTGTGGTCGAGGTGGGCGTGGGTCACGACTACGGCATCGATGGTGGACGGATCGACGGCCAACGTCGCCCAGTTCAGTTCCCGCAGATTCTTCACACCCTGGAACAGCCCGCAATCCACCAGGATTCGCCTGTCACCACTTTCGACCAGGTGTTTCGATCCGGTCACCGTTCCGGCGGCCCCCAACGAGCGCACGGTGAGCTCGGCCGTCCGCGCGCGACCCTCAGTGGAGGACATGTCCAGAGTGTTGCAGAGCCGGCGCCGCCGAGAGCCGGAATGCCGGCCGAGCCGGAGGGTCAGGCCGGCGCTGCGGTTCCGCCGAGCCGGGCCAGCAGCAGCGCCTCGGTGGCTGCGGCGCGCTCCAGCACACCCAGATGCAGGCTCTCGTTGACGCTGTGCGCCTGGGTGTCAGGATCTTCGACGCCGGTGACGAGGATCTTGGCATCCGGGAACGCCGCGGCGAACTCGGCGATGAAGGGGATCGACCCGCCCACCCCGGTGTCGACCGCTTCCCGCCCCCACGCCTGGCGAAAGGCGCCGCGTGCCGCGTCGTAGACCGGACCGCTGGCCTCGATCGCGTACGGCTCCCCGAGGTCGCCGGGTGTCACCGTCACCCGGGCACCCCACGGGGCATGCGACTCCAAGTGCCGGGTCAGCGCCGCAAGGTGCACGGCGGCGTTTCCCCCAGGCGCGACCCGCATGCTCACCTTGGCCCGGGCCCGCGGGATCAGCGTGTTCGATGCCTGCGCCACCGGAGTGGTGTCGACACCGATGACCGTGATCGCGGGTTTGGCCCAAAGTCGTTGCGCCACCGAGCCCGAACCGATCTCGCTGACCCCGTCCAGCAGCCCGGTGTCGGACCGCACTCGCTCCGGGGTGTAGTCGACGTCGGCGGCGTGGGCCTCGTGCAGGCCGGCCACCGCGACGTTGCCGTCGTCATCGTGCAGCGAGGCGAGCAACCGGACCAATACCGACAGCGCGTCGGGTACCACACCACCCCACATCCCGGAATGCAGGCCGTGATCGAGGGTGGCGACCTCGACCACGCAGTCGGCGAGCCCACGCAGCGACACCGTCAGCGACGGGATCTCGGTACTCCAGTTGTCGGAGTCGGCGATCACGATGACGTCGGCGGCCAGTTCGTCACGGTGCGCGGCCAGCAGCCGCGACAGCGAGGGCGAACCGGACTCTTCCTCCCCCTCGACGAACACGGTCACCCCGACCGGCGGGTTGCCGTGGTGGGCCCGGAAAGCTGCCAGATGCGTTGCGATTCCTGCTTTGTCATCGGCGGTGCCGCGCCCGTAGAGACGTCCGTCACGCTCGCTCGGCTCGAACGGCGGGGAGTGCCACTGGGACCGATCTCCCTCGGGCTGCACATCGTGGTGGGCATACAGCAACACCGTCGGCGCCCCCTCGGGCGCCGGGTGGCGCGCGATCACCGCGGGGGCGCCCCCTTCGGCGACGATCTTCACATCGCCGAATCCGGCGTCGGACAACAACTTCGACACCGCTTCGGCGCAACGGTGCACCTCGGGTCGGCGAGCCGGATCGGCCCAGACCGATTCGATGCGCACCAGGTCTTCGAGATCGGCACGCACGGCGGGCATGACGTCACGGACGCGTTGCACCAGATCGCTCATGCATCGAGGTTAACCATCGCCCGTCGCCGGGGACTCGGCGTCCCGGCGTTCCTCACGCAACCGGTCCTTGCTGCGCAGCAGCCGCAACAACGTCACCAGCAGCAGCCCTCCGACCACGTTGCCCACAGCTGTGTACCCGAACCAACCCAGCCAGTCGAGATAGCCGAACGGCGCGTCCCCGGCGATGAGCGCCCCGAAGATCAACAGCGAGTCCAGCACCGAGTGGAACAACTGCAGACCGGCCAGCAGGAACGCGCCGGCGACAGCTGCGGCGATCTTGCCGAAGACCGCATCCGTGCCGTGTTGCATGCGGGTCATCAGGGTGATCACCATGCCGCCCAGCAGGGACAGGGCGACCGTCTCGGCGGACAACGGTGCGGTCGCGTAATGCGAGGCCGACTCGATGGTCTGCTCGCGCAGGCGCGGCAGTGCGGTCATGATCAGCCACATCAGGATCCAGCCGCCGGCCAGGTTGGCCACCAGGGTGCCGCTCCACAGCTTCAACAGCTGGGCCACGCTGGCCCGTTTGGCGGCGACGGTGGTGACCGGCACCAGAAAGCCCTCGGTGAACAGCTCACTGCGGCCGAGCAGCAGCGCCAGAAAGCCCACCGAGAACGCCAGCCCTGCCAGCAGCGGATCCTGGGTGGCGTGCAAGACCGCCAGGTAGGCCAGCACACCCACCGCGATGTCGGTGCCGCCGAAGAACCCGGTGACCAGTACCTCCCGCCAGCTGCGGTGCAGCCGCTGGGTGCCCTCGTCGACCATCCGCCGGAACGCATATTCGAGCTCGTCCTCGATCGGACTGTCGGATTCGCCCAGCTGGCGCTGACTCGTCTCGGCCACGTCGTTCGTCCTCCCCGTGCGGGCTGAATGCTCCGCCCGGATACCCCGAACGCCTATGGGCAACCCCCGCGAGCGTGCGTGAAGTCAGCCTTCACAGCGGCGTGTCGCCTGCATACCCGCACGCTCGCGGGAGGAGGGCGGGAGGAGGGCGGGAGGAGGGTGGGAGGAGGGTGGGAGGAGGAAGGGGGTGGCGGGACGTTAGCGCTCCTCGAGGACCGCGACCGCCGCGGCGGTGTCGGCCTCGTGGGTCAGCGACAGGTGGATCGTCACCTCTTTGAGGTGTTCGGCGACCGCCCCGGACAGCCGCACCCGCGGCCGACCCCACATATCGGTGATGACCTCGATATCGCGATGGATCGCCTCGGGCAGCACCGGCCGCTTGGAGAACCGCGAACCGGACCAGGCCTTGATCACCGCCTCCTTGGCCGCCCACCGCGCGGCGAGGTGGCGCGCCGCCGACGAACTCTTGTCGGCGGCGTCGCGCCGCTCGCCCGGGGTGAACGTCTCGGCGAACACCGTCCCGGGCCGGTCCACCTGCTCGGCGAACTCCGGTATGGAGACGAGATCGATGCCTATCCCGACGATGCCCACGGGCAGAAACCTATCTCACCGGTCAGCGCCGATACACACCGTTGTCGCCCAGCCGCGACGACGCGTCCAGCAGCATCGCCGCTTCCTGCGGCTTCTCCGGCAGGTCGCCGTCGAAGCGCCGGTCGGCGGGCCGCTCGAACATCGGGCGTCCGCCCGCGATCGCCGAGACCAGCCTGCGCTGGCCGGCCAGGGTCCGCTCCTGGGCCCGGCTGGTGTACTCCGCCCGCTGCTCGGCGGTCAGGGTGGCCAGGAACGCCTGCGGATGCACCAGCGCGATCAGACCCGACACGTGCCCGAACCCGAGGCTGGTGACCAGGCCCGCCTTCAACGGGTACTTCTCGCCCAGCCGCAATGTCTCCCGCGGCCACACGAAGTGCGCCGAGGTGGCCAGCTCGTCGTCGACACAGTCCAGGCTGCGGTTGGGCGGAATGACGCCGTCACGCAGCACCTGGCACAGACCCATCATCTGGAAGACCGCCGCGCCGCCCTTGGCGTGCCCGGTGAGGCTCTTCTGGCTGATGATGAACAGCGGCGCACCTTCGGAACGTCCCAGCGAGTCCGCCAGCCGCTCGTGCAGCTCGGTCTCGTTGGGGTCGTTGGCCAGCGTCGAGGTGTCGTGCTTGGAGATCACCGCGATGTCGTCGGCGCCGACACCCAGCTTGGCCAGCGATCGCGCCAGCACCGAGTCCCGCCCGCCGCGGCCGGCGCCCAGCGCGCCGAGCCCGGGAGCCGGGATCGAGGTGTGCACACCGTCGGCGAAGGACTGCGCGTAGCCGACCACGGCCAGTACCGGCAGACCCATCTTCAGCGCCAGGTCGCCACGGGCCAGCAGCACCGTGCCACCGCCCTCGGCCTCCAGGAAGCCCAGCCGGCGCCGGTCGTTGGCGCGGGAGAACTTCGAATCGCTGATTCCCTTGGCCCGCATCACCTCGGTGTCGGCGGTGGCCGCCATGTCACCGAAGCCGATGACCGCTTCCAGGGTCAGGTCGTCGAAGCCGCCGGCCACCACGAGCTCGGCCTTGCCGAGGCGGATCTTGTCGACCCCCTCCTCCACCGAGACCGCGGCGGTCGCGCATGCGCCGACCGGATGGACCATTGCGCCGTAGCCGCCGACGTAGGACTGCATCACGTGCGCGGCAACGACATTCGGCAGCACCTCCTGCAGGATGTCGTTCGGCTTGCTGCGGCCCAGCAGGTTGCCGTGGTACATGGTCTGCATCGAGGTCATACCGCCCATGCCGGTGCCCTGCGTGGACGCCACCAGACTCGGGTGCACCCAGCGCATCAGCTCGCTCGGGGTGAAGCCCGAGGACAGGAACGCATCGACGGTCGCCACGATGTTCCACAGCGCCACCCGGTCGATCGACGTCGCCATGTCCGGGCTGATGCCCCACACGGTCGGGTCGAAGCCGGTCGGAATCTGAGCTCCCACGGTCCGCGACAGCTTGGTCTTGCGCGGCACGCGAATCTCGGTGCCCGCCTTGCGGATCACCTCCCAGTCTCCGGAGTCCGGGATGGGACGGGCCACCGTGTGCTCGGGATCGAACTGCACGAACGCCCGGGCGTCGGCCTCGCTGGACACCACGAACCGGAAGTCCTTGTCCAGGAAGACACTGACCAGCAACGGAGACGCGTGATCGGGGTCGATAGCGCCGTCGTCGACGAACTCGCGGATACCGCAACGGCTCACCACCTCGTCGTGGTAGCGCTCCACGATCTCGGACTCGTCGACCAGATCACCCGAGGAGGTGTCGTACCAGCCCGGCTGCGGATCGTCCTCCCACGTGATCAGGCCGGTGGTCCAGGCCAGCTCCAGCACACCGGCCGCCGAGAGCTCGTTGTCCACCTCCATCTCGAAGCGGGTGCGCGACGAACCGTACGGGCCCAGCTCGGCACCGCCGACGATGACGACCAGATCGGCCGGATCGACGTCGAGATCGGCCCACTCCGGCGCGGGCGCCGGGGCAACCGGCCGAGGCGGCGACGGCAGCGCGGCGATCAGATGATCGGCGGCCACGTCTCCGTCCACCTCGTCGGCCGGTGCCGACGTGGCGTCCTCGCGAGCCCGGGTGGCCAGCGCCGACAGATCGAGCTCGACCTCGGCCAGGCCACCGGTCAGGTCGGCCAGCACGGGTTCACGGGCCGCGGCGACCTTGGTCTCCACGTCACAGAGATCCAGCAGCATGCGGGCCATCTGCTCGGTCGAGTAGGTGGTCACCCCCGCCTCCTCGACGGCGTCGACGATGACGTCGTTGTGACCCATCAGCCCGGTTCCCCGGGTCCAGCCGATCAGCGCGTGCGCCAGACTGACGCGCTGGGCCCACGAGGTTTCGGCCTTCCACCGGGACACCACCGCGTCCAGTGCAGCCTTCGACTCGCCGTAGGCGCCGTCACCGCCGAACATGCCCCGGTTCGGCGAACCGGGCAGCACCACGTGCAGCCGGGCCGCGATGTCCCGGTCGGCGCTGATGTGCGACAGGCCACCGATGAGTCGCTGCACCGCCCACAGCAGGACCTTCATCTCCATCTCGGAGCGCGAGCCCGCGTCGGACAGATCTCCGCCGACCCGCGGTGCGGCGAACGGGAACAGCAGCGTCGGGGTCAGCGCATCCTTGACGTGGATCGACTTCGGCCCCAGGCTCTCGGTCTGCTCGGTGCCCACCCACTCGATCAACGCGTCGATGTCGTTGTAGGAGGCCATGTTCGCCGGCAGCACCCACAGCTTCGCGCCGAAGCGCGCGTTGTCGCGGTAGAGCTGACGGTAGAAGCCCAGCCGGGAGTCATCGAGCTTGGACGTGGTCGCGATCACCGTGGCGCCACCATCGAGCAGCTGCGCGACCACCGATGCGGCGATCGAACCCTTCGACGCCCCGGTCACCACGGCGACCTCGTCGTGGTAGCGGCCCTTGCCCGGGTTCTCCGCACCCGCGGCGGCGCGGGCGTACAGCGAGGCGTGCACGGTGCGGCCTGCGGCCAGCGCCTTGCCCTGCCAGTAGGTGGCCTGAGTGCCCACCACGTGGCCGGCGCCCTCGAACCGCTCCGAAAGCCGTGCCCAGTCGGCGTCGATGTCCCCTTCGTCCATCAACCAGATCCGGACCAGGTCTTCACGCGCGCTGGCCCACCGGTCGTCGAGCAGCACAGCTTTGCGCCCGTCGAACACCGGGGCCACCAAACGTGGCCAGTCCGAACCGAGTTCGGCTGTCACCAGGTCGATCAGCTCGGCGTCGGCGGACGCCTCTGGTGTCACGAAGGCGTTGCCGAGGCCCAGCTGGTCGAGGATGGTCCGGGCTGCTGAGGCCAGCACGCCGTCGGGTCCGGTGACCTGCTCGGCGAACTCACCGAGCGCCGCGGAGTCCACGACGCCACCACCGGCACCGCCCGCCGCGGACGGCAGCGACACCGGCACGCCCTTGCGCGCGCCGACCGCCGCGACCGCGGCATCGATCGCCTTGTCGACGGCCGCGGTGTCGGCGAGCGCACCGTCGTGCAGACCGCCCAGCGCTCCCCCGCGGACGCTGGATCCCTCACGGGTGCCCAGCGCCACCTCGACGGTCGCGTGCCTGGCCCAGCCCTCGCCGAGTTCCCAGGTCTTCTTGACCCGTTCGGCGATGTAGGCCGGGCGCTTGCCGGACGGGCCGAGCACCGTGCGGAGCTGATCGTTGATGGCGTCGGAAAGCACCGGACCGAACGGCCTGTAAGTCCGGGCCAGCTTGGTGACCTGCCCCTTGAGTCCGGCGAGGTCGGCCTCGGCGGCACCGTCGATGGCGCCGAGGTTGAGCTCCGAACCCAGGTCCACCAGCATCTGGTTGCGTCGCGAGGACGCTCCGTCGGTGATCGACTCGATGGAGTCCAGCGCTTCGATCTGATCGAGGCGGATCTTGGCCGACAGCGCGATGAGCGCCATGGTGGCGTCCGCGGCGTCGAAGGCGATGTCGTCGGGGCGGGGACCGCCCGACGGCGCGGCCGCAGGCGCGGGTGCCGGTGCCGCAGACGCCGCCTCGGCGGGGACCGCAGCCGCAGGTGCGGCCTCGGCGACCGGCTCGTCGTCGATCTCCGGTTCGGGATCGGTGTCGGTGGCGAACAACACCGCCGCGTCGCGTTCGGCGTTGAGCACCTCGGTGGTGTTGTGCGAGTACTCCGGCAACTTCAGCGTGTTGGTGGCCAGGCCCGCGACCGTCGGCGCGTTCTTCACGCCGATCTCGACGAACCGCTCGATTCCCAGACCGCCCGCGGCCTCTTCGATGAACAGCAGGTCCTGGGTCTCGATCCAGCGCACCGGGCTGGCGAACTGCCAGGCCAGCAACTCGATGACGATCTTGCGGCACAGCTCGCGCGGCCGCTCGTTACGCCACGTGTCGTAGTCGGCGAGGATCTCGTCGAGCGGCTCGGCCGGCACCAGATCCCGGATCTCCTCGATGAAGTCGCGGTCCAGCGTGAACGGGCGCGGCACCAGGTTCGGGATGTACCGGCCGATCAGCAGTTCGGGATCGGCGTCGCGCGGCATCACCCGCTCCAGCGCACGGCGGAAGTCGGCGACGCCGACCCGCAGCACACTGGAGTGGAACGGCACGTCGATACCCGGCACCAGGATGAAGGACCGCTTGCCACCGGAGATCTCGCGGCGTCGCTCGACTTCCTCCTCCAGCGCTTCCAGGCCGGCGACGGTACCGGCGATCGCGTACTGCGAGCCGCGCAGGTTGAAGTTGACGATCTCCAGGAACTCCCCGGTGCGCTCGGAGATCTCGGCGACGAAGCCCTTGACGTCGGCGTCGTCGAGGTCGATCTGCGACGGGCGAATGGCCGCCAGCCGGTAGTTGGACCGGCCCTGGGCGTCCCGCGGCACGATGTCGTGCATCTTCGATCCGCGGTGGAACACCACCTCAAGCAGCGCCGGCAGCTCGTACACCCCGGAGACGCACGCCAGTGCGGTGTACTCGCCGACGGAGTGGCCGCAGGCGATCGCACCCTCGACGAAGGCTCCCTGCTCGCGCATCTCGGCGACCTGCGCGGCCGCCACGGTCGCCATCGCGACCTGGGTGAACTGCGTCAGATACAGAACACCCTCGGGGTGGTGGTAGTGCACGCCGGAGGCGATCAGACTCGTCGGGTTGTCGCGCACCACGTGCAACACCGAGAAGCCCAGCGTCTCGCGGGTGAACTTGTCCGCGCTGTCCCACACCTTGCGGGCGGCCTTCGAGCGGGCCCGCACATCCATCCCCATTCCCTTGGACTGGATGCCCTGGCCGGGGAAGGCATAGACGGTCTTGGGTGCCGCGAGCTGCGCGGTCGCCGCCATCACCAGCTCACCGCCGACTTTCGCGGCCACCTCGATGATCTCCGCGCCGCGGTCGATGCCGACCCGGTCGACGCGGAACTCGATCTCATCGCCGGGCAGCACCATGCCCAGGAAGCGCGACGTCCAACCCACCAGCCGGGCCGGCGGGGTGGCCCGGCCGTCGGTGGCGGTGACCGCGTGCTGAGCGGCGGCCGAGAGCCACATGCCGTGCACGATGTTGGACTCCAGGCCGGCCAGCAGCGCCGCGGCACGGTCGGTGTGGATCGGGTTGTGATCGCCTGACACCACCGCGAAGGCGCTCATGTCGACCGGTGCGTTGACCACGACGTCACGGCGCCTGCGGCGCGGGGTGTCGGTGGCGTTGTCGGTGATCGCCCCGCCCGCACGCGGCGGCTCGGACAGCTCGACCGGGCCGGTGCGGCCGCGGATCGCGAAGCGCTCCGCCAACGTCGCCAGCACGGTCCCGTCGTCGTCGGCGATCGTCACCTCGACCGGCACGACACGGCCGACCTCGGTGTCGGTGGCCGCCGAAGCCGTTGCGGTGACGGTCAATTCGGACCTCGTCGTCGGCATCGAGTGCAGCAGATGCGCCGCGTGGTCGAGGTGCACGAGGCTGAGCAGACCCTCGACGACCGGGAAACCGTCGTCGGTGACCGCCGAGCCGATGGCCGAGAACACCGCGGGCCAGCACAGTCCGACCAGCGCGTCGGGCACCAGGGTCAGGCCGGGCGCCAACGGGGCGCCGAAGGTCGCGGTGACCCCGGTGTGGTCGGCGACCTTCTCCGGATCCCAGTCGACGCTCACCGTCGCGGTGTTGTCCTGCACGGGGGGAAGGGATTCCGGGCCTTCCACGCCGGCGGCGATGGCGAGCACCGCGCGCATGGCCGCCGAGGCGTCCTCGACGGTGACGATCGGGGCACCGCCGTCGACGGTGGCCGTCGGCAAGGTGAAGCGGATGTCGATCCAGATGTCGGACAGCGGCACGCTCAGCGTCACCGAGACCTTGCCGGACTCGTCGGTGGCCTGCTCCAGCCGCGCGCCGGTGTTGGGATGGGTGGCGCTGGGTTTGCCGGGCACGGCGTTGACCTGCCACTCGCCGGGCGCGCCGATGCGGTGCACCGGGTTGATCGCGGTACGCCCGGCCCACAGCACATCGGGCGAGTCGAGTACCACCGCCAGCGGGCCGCTGACATCGTCGCGGGCCTGGCGGCGCGACACCACCGGCACCGGCTGCGCACCGGAGCCCAGGACGCGGTCGACGATCTCCTTCTCGAAGCGGTCCAGCAGTTCACCCACGGGCTCGTCGACGCGGGTGATGCCCGCCACGGCCTGGGTGCCCGGGATGATGCACACCTGGTCGGCGCTGTAGCGGGCGTCGTGTGCCTGCCACAGCGAGTCGCTGCGCCACCAGCGCCGCACGTCCTTGTCGATGACCGGCACGAAGTTGACCGGCTTACCGGGCTTCTTGCACAGCGTCACGAAGAACGGGACGTCGGCCGGGTGCAGTTTCACCGTCTCGGCGTCGGGGTAGCGGGCCAACAGCGCAGCGATCGCGGTGTCGGGGTTGTCGAGCAGCGCCTGTCCGTTGGCGCTGGCATCGAAGAGCGACTCGATCGGTCCGGAGTCCTTCTCGTTGAGCCGGGCCTCGGCGCGCTTGAGCATCTCCTCGAAGCGGTCCCGCCAGGTGTCGGCCAGCCACGGGCTGCCGGGGCCCGCGGTGTCGGCGGTGCTGTCGCCGTCACCGATGGCCAGTTCGACGTAGCGCTGCAGCCACTGCAGGTAGCTCATGTCACCGATGTCGCCGAAGTACGGCTTGGCGGTGTCGGCCATCGCGGCGATGATTTCGTCGCGGCGTTCGGCCACGGCGTCGGCGTCACCGGCCACCTCGTCGAGCAGCCGTCCGCATCGCGATGCGGTGTTGTCGATCTCGTGGATGTCGGCGCCGAGCTGGCTGCGGCCACTGGCCATGCCGTTGATGGCCTTGCCTGCGCCGACCCAGGTGTCGGTGCCGTTGGTTTCGACCAGCATCCGCTTGACCGCGGGTGAGGTGGTGGCCTCCAGGGTCGCCATCGCTGCGGTGCCGACCAGGATCCCGTCCACCGGCATCTGCGGGAACCCGTAGCCGGTGGCCCACTCGCCGGACAGGTACTCGGCGGCCCGCTCCGGGGTACCGATGCCGCCGCCCACGCAGATGGTCACGTTGGCGTACTTGCGCAGGTCGCCGTAGGTGCTCAGGAGCAGATCGTCGAGGTCCTCCCAGGAGTGGTGTCCGCCGGCGCGGCCGCCCTCGATGTGGACGATGACATCGCGTTGGGGCACCTCGGCGGCGATCTTGATGACCGACTTGATCTGGTCGACGGTGCCGGGCTTGAACACCACGTGGCTGATACCGACGGTGTGGAGTTCCTCGATCAGGTCGACGGCCTCTTCGAGGTCCGGAATTCCCGCGGTGACGACCACACCGTCGATCGGTGCGCCGGACTGGCGGGCTTTCTGCACCAGACGCTTGCCGCCGACCTGGAGCTTCCACAGGTAGGGGTCGAGGAACAGGGAGTTGAACTGGACGGCTCGGCCCGGCTCCAGCAGCTGCGTCAGCTCCTGGATGCGCGCGTCGAAGATCTCCTCGGTGACCTGGCCGCCGCCGGCGAGCTCGGCCCAGTGTCCGGCGTTGGCGGCGGCGGCGACGATCTTGGCGTCGACGGTGGTCGGCGTCATCCCGGCGAGCAGGATGGGCGAACGGCCGGTGAGGCGGGTGAACTTGGTGGACGCCTTGACCGAGCCGTCGGGCAGCTCGATCGGCTTGGGTGCGTAGCTGGACCAGGCCGGCGCGACGGCGGGCTCGGCGCCGACGGTGAACAGGCTGCGCTGACCGGCACGGGTCGCCGCGGCGACGATGCCGATGCCCAGACCGCGGATCACCGGCGCGGTCAATCGCGTCACGGTGTCGCTGGGCCCCAGGTCGACGATCCATTTCGCGCCCGCCGCAGCGAGCCCCTCGACCTCGCTGACCCAGTCGACGGGCCGCACGAAGATGGTCTCGGTGAGCTCGCGGGTGAGCTCACGGTCCAGCCCGGTGCGCGCCGCCCACTCGTTGACCAGGTCGACACCGGCGGCCAGGCGCGGGGTGTGGAATCCGACCTCGACGTTGAGCTGGTTGAAGACCGGGCGGAAGATCGCGCCGCCGCGGGTCTTGTTCTTGCGCTCGGCCTCCTCCTTTTCGGTGATCTTCTCGCAGTACAGCTCGAAACGGGCCAGCTGCTCCGGGGTGCCGGTGATGACGACCGAACGTCGGCCGTTACGGATCGACAGCGCCGGGGGCAGCACCGTGCGCACGTCCTGGGCGAACTCGTCGAGCAGCTCGGCGATACGCGCCGGGTCGACGTTGAGGACCGAGACCATCGGCGCCTTGTCACCGCGGCCGACCATGCCGCAACGCCGCGACACCAGCGAGCCGGCCGCTCCGATCAGTTGACCGATGGCGAGCAGCTCGACGTCGCGGGCACCGCCGGCCTTGAGCGATTCCACGGCGGTGACGCCCTGGGAGTGCCCTGCAATCGCCACCGGCGGATGTGCGTCGAGGTCGAGGCCCTGGCGCTTGAGGGCACGCTGGGCCGCCATCTGGGTGAGCAGGATGCCGGGTCCGGAGATGGCCGCGGTGGTGAGGTCCTTGACGGCCGGCAGCGGCTCGTCGGCGGCCAGTGCGCGGATCCACGTCATCGGTTCGAAGCCGATGGGCCGCACCACCACCAGTTCGCGTGCCAGCGGCTCGAGCATCAGCTCCGCCTCGGCCACCAGCTGGCTGATCTCCGATTCGATACCCGCCGAGTTGACCAGTTCCTCGAGGTTCTCCAGCCACGGGCCGCCCTGACCGCCGAACGCCACGGCGTAGGGCTCTCCGGCGTGCAGCCGATCGACGAGTGCGTGCGTTCCCGACAGTGGTTCGAAAGCCTGGTCCTGCGGGCCGTCGGATCCGGTGGTCGCGCGGTGCTGGTCGTTGATCGTCACGTCGTGTGTTCTCCTCAAGTCCGTCAATCAGGTCCGTCGATCAGGCTGCGATCGCGTGTTCACGGTCGTCTCGGGCTGGTGGGCCCGTTCGGGTGGGCTCGTCGTGGTGCCGGCCCGCACTCGGGTGGGGCCCAGCGATTCGGCGTCGAATCCGGCTGGTACTTGTCCGCTGCGCTCAGCCGCATCAATGAGGAGCCGCAGGCGGACACCCCAGCCGTAGTAAGAGTGTCATAAGAGACTGTGCAAGTTTGGCCCCTGAAATGGTTACTGGCGAGTTCTACGCATCGGTAACAGTGGGTTGCATAACACGGGCCCGGAAATCGCCTCGACGCTTCCGGGACAAACGTCCTGCATGCAGGTGGTTACGGTTGAGTAGGATAGAAGTGCAGTTCAAAGCAGTATTGTTACACAATCGTTATCTGAAAAATTCGATTTGCATCTCATGACGTCCGAGGATGCGCCGAGCCGACAAGATCGTCAGTACTGTCTGGTCGTCGCTTCGCCTGCCGGATACGAGTTTGCTGCGAAATCTTACTGATGAGTAAGTCCGAGTTCGGCTCGCTCCCACCGGCCGCCGCAGACGTCAGGACGTGTGCGGGATCGGGCCGCTGCGTTCGGGCTCCCAGGCCCCGGACAACAATATGCCGGCGGTGTAACCGGATGCCGACGACACCATGTGGCGCCGCGTCGCCCGGTCGAATCGGGCCGCCATCACCTTCGCCCCCAACGCGCGGTAGTCCTGGACCACCTGCCGGATCTCGTCGACTTCCTCGGGCCGTGGCAGATAGTCAGGGCCGACACGGGCCTGGTAGAGCTCGACGAGGCTGGTGACGAAGGCCTCCGCCAGGTCGTCCACCGAATCCTCGGCGGCCTCCACGAAGCGCAGCAGGGCGCGCACGTACAACATCCGGTCCGGCGAACGCGCGAGGATGTCTGCGGCAGCACTGTCGGTCATCATGACCTTGCCGCCGACGATCTCGGCCAGCCCGTGGGCGGCGAGCTTGCGGGCTTCGTCACTGTGGGGGTCCAGGGCGATGACGGCGCTGGGGCTCTGCGGCTCCTCGGGCTGACCGAGCACGGCACGCTGCAGACCGAGGATGTCGGCCAGATCGGTGCCCTGCCGCATGCTGTCGAAGAACTCCGCGATGTGCGCCGAGTTGTAGCCCTTCCGGAGTAACTGGCTGATCGTATGCAGCTGCGACAGGTGATAGTCGTCGTAGAGCGCCGTACGCCCGACCCGCCGCGGCGGATCGAGCAACCCGCGCTCGCGATAGGCCCGGATGTTCCTGGCACTGATCCCCGATTCGCGGGCCAGGTCCTCCAGCCGGTACTCAGCCACTGCCCAGCACCCCGCTCCGTGACGGACGGCGGGCCAGTCGATGGCCGCGATGGTGCATCTCATCACTTTAGCGCGAAATCAGCAAAGGTGAGCAACGTATTCATACTTGCCCGTGGGCCGACGAAGAGGCGGGGCAAACCGGGCTCAGCAGCGCAATCGGCAAGCGCCCCCGAGATCTGCGTCCGTGTAAACGCAGTTTTAGCCAACTCTGATGCTGGCGTAGACGATCACCCCGGACCGAATCCGATTCGCCCCGGCCACCCCCGGTGCGAGACAATCGCCCGGGTCCGCCCTTTCGGCAGGACGTCTGGACGAGTTCGCGTGGAGGGGTGGGTCGTGCGTCCCTGGATCGTGTGGGCGACCGGTCTCCTCGCATATGTCGTCGCAGTCCTCGACCGGACCACCCTCGGGGTCTCGGGGCTGGCAGCCGCGGACCGATTCACTGCGGGCCCGACGCTGCTGTCGGCCTTCGTCGTTCTCCAGGTCGTGGTCTACGCCGGTGCCCAGGTGCCTGCGGGTCTGCTCCTGGACCGATACGGTTCGCGGGCGCTGATCGTCTCCGGCGCCGCGATGATGGCCTGCGGCCAGCTGATCCTCGCCTTCACCGAATCGCTGCCGACGGCAATCGCAGCGCGCGCCGTGGTCGGTCTCGGCGACGCGGTGACGTTCATCTCGGTCCTCAGACTGGTGCCGCACTGGTTCGCGCCCCGCCGCATTCCCGTCGTCACCCAACTGACCGGAATCTGCGGACAACTGGGACAGGTGTTGTCGGCGGTGCCGTTCCTGGCGTTGCTCTCGGCGTCCGGGTGGTCGGTCGCCTACGCCTCGGCCGCGGCCTTCGGAGTGCTGTCGATCGCGCTCACGCTGGCCCTCGTCCGCAACACCCCGGACGGATCTGCTCCCCCGGCCGAGGCGATGTCGGTCCGCGAGACGTTGCGCAGCGTCAAGACCGTGTGGTTGCGGCCCGGTACTCGGCTGGGCTTTTTCACACATATGGGCACGCAGTTCTCGATCACCGTGTTCGCGCTGATGTGGGGCGTGCCCTATCTGACCGAGGCGCAGGGTCTGTCCTCGGCTCTGGCCGGTGCGCTGTTGAGCCTGTCGGTCCTCACCGCGATCGGCTCCGGTGTGCTGATCGGCGTCCTGACCGGGCGCTACCCGCACCGACGCTCCCGCATGGTGCTGCTGATCATCGCCAGCAACGCGGTGGCCTGGACGGTGGTGCTGGCACTGTCGGGTCCGGCGCCGCTGTGGCTGCTCGTCGCCTTGATCGTGGTGATCTCGGTGGGCGGACCGGGCTCCATGGTCGGCTTCGACTTCGCCAGGACGTTCAATCCCGGGGCGACCCTGGGCACCGCGCAGGGCATGGTCAACATGGGCGGCTTCCTCGCCTCGTTGTTGCTGATGCAGGCGATGGGCATGGTGCTCGAAAGCGCGGGCGGCATCTCCTTCGAGTCGTTCCGGCTGGCCTGGGCCCTGCAATACGCGGTGTGGGCGCTCGCGGTGGTCGGGATCCTGGTCACGCGACGCAAAGCGCGGCGACTGCTGCGGGCGGCCGACGACGCAGTTCTGCTGGACGGGATCAAGACCTAGCGGCCCGCCGGTGCACGGTGATCGGGTCTCCGCGATTGCCGGCCCCCGCGATAGGGTGCGGCCATGCAGGCCGTCGGGGTGGTGTTGGCCGCGGGCCTGGGCACCCGCGTGGGTGCCGACGGGAACAAGGCCTACCTGCCGCTGGCCGGACGCAGCATGTTGGCCTGGGCACTGCACACGTTGATCCAGCTTCCGGAGATCACGCGCACCATCCTGGTGTACCGGGCGGGCGAACTCACCCTGGCACGGGACACACTGCAGGTCGAACTGGGCAGTGCCGCTGTCGAATTCGTCGAGGGCGGGGATACCCGGCACGCGTCGGAGACGAATGTGCTGCGCTATCTGGCCGGCGACATCGAATCCGGCGCCGTCGATGTCGTCGTCATCCACGACGCCGCCCGCCCCCTGGCCGGGCCGGATATGTTCGTCGAGGCGGTGACGCTGGCCCGGCGGTTCGGAGGTGCGCTCCCGGCACTGCCGATACGCGATCTGGCCCGCCATGACGACAACGGCATGTGCGCGGTTTCCGACCAGTCGACGCTGGTCCGCGTCCAGACGCCGCAGGCGTTCCGCGCAATGGACCTGCTGCGGGCCTATCGCAGCGCCGAACGTGACGGGTTCGAGGGCACCGACACCTCGTCGTGCATCGAGCGCTACACCGACATCGAGGTGCAGACGTTTACCGGCCGTGCCGATAATCTCAAGGTCACCTACGCCCGGGATGTCGCCGTGGCGCAGCACCTGCTGCTCAATCCGGATGGTCCTGCCGGCTGGCGATGAGTGCGGCCAACAAGGCGGCGTCGGCGGGCAGATCAAATCTCAGTGCCCCGGTGTCGCCCTCGACCAGGGTGGGAGCGGTCGTCGTGGACAACAGCGCCTCCAGCTCGTCGAACGCCCCGTCGGCACCGCCGGGAAGCAGCGCGTGCAGCACGGCGGTGTCGAAACCGCGCGGATACTGCACCGTGCGCAGCGGAGCGCGGTCCAGGGTGGCCGTGACGGCGCCTCGCCCGTCGACAGCCTTCACACTGTCGGTCACCGGCCGGATGGGCAACACCGCGGCGGCGCCGTGCCGCAACGCGCACACCACCGAATCGATTGTCGCCGCGGTGATCAGCGGCCAGCCCAGGTCGTGGAGCAGCACCGAGCCACCTGCTGGGCCTGCGGCGCGCAATCCGGCATCGATGCACTGTGCCCGGCCGCCAGGTGGATCGACATGCACCACGCGGACCGGCGGGAAGTGTTGCGTGGCAACGGTTCGTCGAACTTCCTCGACAAGCGGACCGGCGACGGCGATCACCACCTCGGCGAACGGCGCGAGCGCAGCGGCTATCCGGGCGAGCGGGGACGCGCCGAACACCGGGGCGAAGACGGCCTCACGGCACTGCTCATAACTACCGGGCACTGGCAGGATCGCCGTCACAGTCACGACGTCCGAGGCTATACCTGTTCCACCGGATGGGGATCACCTTCGAGGCGTCGCAACCATTCCTCGCAGTAGGCGAACGTCTCGGCGTGACCCGCGCTCATCCCGAGCGCACGTTCCACCACCAGTGCCTGAGAGACGCTCGTGGTGATCACCGTCCACACCAGGGGTGGCACCGCGGTGACGTCCATACCGTGCCGGTGCAGCGCGTCGGCGATCGCCCGGTTCTGCTCATGCCTGAATCGTTCTGCGTAGCGGACGATCTCGGCCCGCAGTGCCTTACGGTGATTGGCCAGGGCCATGAACTCCACGGTCAGCCGGGTGGACTCGGGGGCCGTGCAGAACCGCCACAGTGCCCACAGCGGTTGCGCGGAGGACAACGCCGCAGACAGCACCGCCAGCCCGTCCTCGGCCCGGCGATGAAAGACCGCCAGGAACAGGTCCTCCATCGTGCGGAAGTAGTAATGCACCAACTGCGGTTTGAGGCCCGCCCGGTCCGCGACCCGACGGGAGGTCACCGCAGCGTACCCCTCCTCGATGAGCAGCACCTCTGCCGCGTCGAGCAGAACGCTACGGTTCTTCGCGTCCGGCGCCCCCATCCGTCGCGGCGTTGCCATCTGGATCCCAGCTCCTGTCATCCGCCCACCACAGCGTCACGGCACGTCCCCGCCGCGGTGCAGATCCGCGCGCCCCCGAACGCGCCGGCCGGGACGTTCTCGCCCGACCATGGTAGCCAGGCGCGCAGCGGCCGCTGCCACGGCAACCCGCCGGCACCCCCCGTGTCATTCGGTGCCGTTGCCACCGCGCCGGTCGGTGGGGGGACGCGACGACGAACGCGAGCGCAGCACCTCGGCGATGACAGCGGCGCCCACCGACAGTCCGACCGCGCACGCGAAGATGCCGAGGACCAGATGACGGATCCAACCCGCTGAGGCGAACGCCGCGAGCTGCAGGACGCCCGCCGTCAACGCCAAGGCGGCGAAGGCCAGCGCCGCGACGCGCAATCCACTCACACCGGCCATTGTGCCCGTCTGCCCCGCTGGCCCGGGCCCGCGCCGAACGGTCCTGCTGCGCCGTTCCCATCGGCCGCAGCGCTCGGCTACCGTGCAGAGGTGCCGAATCGGTCGCCGGCCAGCACGCACACCCGACGCCGGCAAGGAGGCCGCCATGTGGGATTTCGAAACCGACCCCGAGTATCAGCGGGTGCTCGACTGGGCGGATGAGTTCGTCCGCGACGAGGTCGAACCCCTCGACCTCGTGTGGCCACACCAGCAGTACACACCCCTGGAGGGCAGGCGACGCGAGGCCGTCGAGCCGCTCAAGGACGAGGTCCGCAGCCGGGGATTGTGGGCCACCCATCTCGGGGCCGACCTCGGCGGCCAAGGATACGGTCAGGTCAAACTGGCGCTGCTGAACGAGATTCTGGGCCGCTCGCAGTGGGCGCCGATCATCTTCGGCTGCCAGGCGCCCGACACCGGCAATGCCGAGATCATCGCGCACTACGGCACCGAACAACAGAAACAACGGTACCTGCGGCCGCTGCTCGAGGGCGAGCTCTTCTCCAGTTACTCGATGACCGAACCACATGCCGGCGCAGATCCCACGATGTTCACCACCGCGGCGGTGCGTGACGGCGACGACTGGGTGATCAACGGCTGGAAGTTCTTCTCGTCCAACGCCGCAACCGCGTCGTTCCTGATCGTCATGGTGGTGACCAATCCCGATGTCAGTGCCTATCAAGGCATGTCGATGTTCCTGGTACCCACCGACACCCCAGGGGTTGAGATCGTACGCAACATCGGACTGCACGGCGAACCCGCCGGCGAAGGGTCCCATGCACTGATCCACTACGACAACGTCCGGGTACCCGCCGAGGCACTGCTCGGCGGTGAGGGTCAGGCATTCGTCATCGCTCAGACGCGGCTCGGCGGCGGGCGCATCCACCACGCCATGCGGACCATCGGGATGGCCCGCAAAGCGCTGGACATGATGTGCGAACGCGCGTTGAGCCGCCAGACGCAGGGCACCCGGTTGTCGGACAAGCAATTCGTGCAGGGGCACATCGCCGACTCTTACGCGCAGTTGCTGCAGTTCCGCCTGATGGTGCTCTACACCGCATGGGAGATCGACAAGTACAACGACTACAAGGCGGTCCGCAAAGACATCGCCGCGGTCAAGGTGGCGATGCCGGCTGTCCTCCACGACATCGCCTGGCGCGCCATGCAGATACACGGTGCGCTCGGGGTCAGCAACGAGATGCCGTTCCTCGGCATGGTCACCGCCGCTGCCGCGATGGGGTTGGCCGACGGCCCCACCGAGGTGCACAAGACGACCGTCGCCAAACAGGTCCTTCGCGACCACCGACCCGCCGAGGGCGACTGGCCTTCGCAGTGGATACCGGCCAAACGGGAAGCCGCGCTGGCGAAATACGCGGGATTCCTCGAACACGAGGTCGGCAACCTGTGAGCGCCCGGCGGAGAACCCGGGCCCCGTGGGCTAACCGACCAGTTCGACCAGTGTGGCGTTCGCTGTGCCACCACCCTCACACATCGTCTGCAATCCATACCGAATACCGTTGTCGCGCATGTGATGGATCATCCTGGTCATCAACACCGCACCGGAGGCCCCCAACGGGTGGCCGAGGGCGATCGCCCCACCCAGCGGATTCAGTCTGTCCTCGTCGGCCCCGGTGTCGGCCAACCATGCCAACGGCACCGGTGCGAACGCTTCGTTGACCTCGTACACCCCGACCTCGCCGAGCGGGACGCCCGCCTTGTGTAACACCTTCTCGGTCGCCGGGATCGGCGCTGTCAGCATGAGCGTGGGATCGGCGCCGGTGACAGCGCCGGCGCGGTAGCGCACCAGCGGGGTGAGCCCCAAACTCACGGCGTTCTCCGTCGTCGTGACGAGCAGCGCGGCGGCGCCGTCGGAGATCTGCGACGAATTACCGGCATGGATCACCCCATCGTCGGTGAACGCGGGTTTGAGGGCCGCGAGCTTGTCCACCGTGGTGCCGCGTCGGATCCCTTCGTCGTCGGTGACCACATCACCCGGGCGCGACGTGCCGCCGCCGTCCGCGGCGGTGAAGACCGCAACGATCTGGTCCCGGAAGGCGCCGGCGTCCTGCGCGGCGGCGGCCCGCTCGTGCGAGCGTGCGGAGTACTCGTCGAGCCGAGTGCGGGACAAGCCCCACCGTTGGGCGATCTTCTCGGCGCAGATTCCCTGGTTGAACGAGAAATCGTCATAGCGGGCCAGCACTTTCGGCCCATAGGGCATGCCGGTGGTGCGCGCTGCGCCCAGCGGCACCCGACTCATCACCTCGACCCCGCCGGCCACGACCATGTCCTGCTGACCCGACATCACCGCCTGCACCGCGAAATCGAGCGCCTGCTGACTGGACCCGCAGGCGCGATTGACGGTGGTACCGGGAATGTGTTCGGGCCAGCCGGCCGCCAGCACGCTGTAGCGGCCGATGTTGCTCGACTGGTCCCCCACCTGCGAGACGCACCCCCAGACCACGTCGTCGATCACGTCGGGGTCCACCCCGGTACGTTCGACGAGTTCGTTGAGGACCACCGCCGACAGGTCGGCGGCGTGCTGTTCGGCCAGTCCACCGTTGCGTTTGCCCACCGGTGTGCGCACGGCGCCCACGATGACCGTTTCCCGCATGATCTCTACTCCTTGTCCGGCGGATCGTCCCCATGCGTGCGTTCAGGAGCTACACGCATTCAGAAGCTACGGGCCGGCGGATCTCGCCGGCACGCCCGCCACCGCCCCGTGGTCGCTCATGTCAACCCAGCACCGGGAAGCGACGGGTGCGGGCAAGCTCGTCGAGCGCGGCCTGCATCACCGACCTGACGTGTCGATCGATCTCGTCGACATCGGCGTCGGCGCCGAACTCGGCGAGGTCGACCGGATCCAGAACCCGCGTCACGATCTTGGACGGCAGCGGCAGGTTGGGTGGAAAGACCACCGACAGTCCGAAAGGTAGTCCGACGCTGACGGGCAACACGTCCATGCGGACGCAGCCCAGCCCCAGCCGGCGAGCCAGTCGGTCCCCGCGCGCCAGGAACATCTGCGTCTCCTGCGCACCGATGGACACCACCGGAACGATCGGCACCCCAGCCTCCAGCGCGGCGCGGACATATCCGGTGCGGCCACCGAATTCGACGGTATCGGCCGCCGAAGTGGGCCGGTAGGAGTCGTAGTCGCCGCCGGGGAACACCAGAACCACCGCGCCCGAGCACAGGGCGTGGGCAACGTGGCGGTCGCCGGCCGGGATCACACCGGCCCTGCGCAGAATGTCGCCGGGAGGTCCGGCAAGCATCCCGTCCCGGGCGGGTACCGCCAGAGGCCGCCCGAACCCGAAGTGATCGTAGAACGCCGGGGCGAAGACCATCACGTCTGGCGCCAGCAATCCGCCGGAATGGTTGGATACCACCAGAGCTCCGCCCTCGGCCGGCACCGCCGCCATCCCGCGCACCTCGGCGCGAAAATACCGCCGCACCGCCGGCCCCACCCAGTTGCTGATCTGCCGGGTCAAGCCGGGGTCCCATCTGGCCGTCTCGGCGCACACGTCGGGCATCGTGCCGGCCATGATACTTCCCGGCGCCGGCGTGCCGCGTCGTGCAGATGCCGGACTGTCGTGCGGACGCCCGACTGCGGTGCGGCACCGAAGCCGGCACCGAAGCCGAAACCAGCGCGGGGCACGACTGATACTTTCGGTCGGTGGGGCCACGCCGGCTGATCACCAGGTATGCAACGGGCCTGACGTCGGCCTATCTGTTGACACTCGCCGAGGTGGTCGCGATCGTCGCGGCCCTGGCCGGGCGCAGTGTCATGACCACCGGCAACGTCGTCACCCTGGCGGCGATCGGTGTGGTGGGGACGGCCACGGTCGCCGCAGGCGCGGTGGCGATCCTGCGACCGTCGGTGCGCTGGCTGAGCGCCGGTGAACGTCCCACCCCCGCCGAGATCGCCACCACCGCCAAGACCATGCGCCGCCAGGCCGCCATCACCGTTGCACCTTGGCTGCTGACAGCGGCGATCCTGGTGCCGCTGAACCTGCACGCCGCGGCGTCGGTGTTCGTCGTGCTCACCACCGCGTTGCTGTTCGGCGCCATCGCCACCGTCAGCACCGGCTTCCTGTTCACCCTGCGCACGCTGCGGCCGATCCTGGCCGGTGTCCCCGCCGACGCCGATCGCCCGGCCGTACCGGGTGTGCGGGCCCGGCTGTTGCTCGTATGGGTGGTGTGTACCGCTCTGCCCGGATCGGCGATCGCGGTCCTGCTGGTGCTGCGGTCGCGAGATTGGCTGCTCGACCAGTCGACGCCGATCGAACTGGCGCTGCTGGTGTTGGCACTGGTCGCCGTGGTGCTCGGCCTGCGCTCGACGCTGGCGGTGTCGATGACCATCTCCGATCCGCTCGACGAAGTGGTCGACGCCATGGCCGACGTCGAGCGCGGCAGGATCGACCGCACCATCGACGTCTACGAGTGGTCCGAGATCGGGCGGCTACAAAGCGGATTCAACCGGATGGTGACCGGCCTGCGCGAGCGCGACCGGCTCCGTGACCTGTTCGGACGCCACGTCGGCGAGGAGGTGGCGCGGCGGGCATTCGAGCAGGCGGGTCCGCAGTCCGACGGGTCGAACGGCGACGAACGTGACGTGACGGTCCTGTTCATCGACCTGGTCGGCTCGACCAGGCTGGCGGCCGAACGCGACCCGCACGAAGTCGCCGACGTCCTCAACGACTTCTTCGGCATCGTCGTCGCCGAGGTGGACCGCAATGACGGCCTGGTCAACAAGTTCCAGGGTGATGCGGTGCTGGCGGTCTTCGGCGCCCCACTGCGCATCGACGACCCGGCCACGGCCGCCCTGTCGACCGCACGGGTGCTCGCGCGCCGGTTGCGCCGACTGCCTGTCGACTTCGGCATCGGGGTGTCGAGCGGCCCGGTGTTCGCCGGAAACATCGGCGCCCGCAACCGCTACGAGTACACGGTGGTCGGCGATCCCGTCAACGAGGCGGCCCGGCTGGCCGACCACGCCAAGGATTTCCACGGCCGCACCCTGGGCTCGGCGACGGCGCTCGCCCGCGCCGACGACACCGAACGAACGCGGTGGGCGCCGTGCGGCGAGGCGCTGCTACGCGGGCGACCCCGGGCCACCGTGCTCTACGCACCCGTTCATGCGCCGCCGCAAGATTGATGGAACCGCGGGTTGAACCACAGGCCGTCGTGGGAATACCGGTCCGAGGACCGCAGGACAGCGCTGTGCGCGGGCCGGCCAGCCTCACCATGGATAAACATCACCGGTGTGGCCGACGAACTGACCTGTCGGTCCGTCGTCGCCGATGAGGGCCATGGTGACGGCTACTGTCGCTCCGTCCGCGGGGTCGCCAGCACCTGGAGTCGGCTGTCCACCGTTGAGTTCCGTCGCGCGGTAACCCGGACACACCGCGTTCACCTTCACGCCCTCTGCGCGCAGCTCGTTGGCGTACAGAACTGTGAGGGCGTTCAAAGTTGCCTTGGAAGCCTGGTAGGCGGCTTGATTCAACTTGGTGACCTCGATCTCGGGGTTGGCCATCATCGCGATCGATCCCATCGCGCTCGAGACGTTGACGATCCGTGGAGACCCCGACTTTCGAAGCAGCGGCAGGAACTGGTTGGTGACAGCAGCGACTCCGAACACATTGGTTTCGTAGGTCCGGCGTAGGTCAGGCGTGGTCACCTTCGACGCGGGGTCGAACCCACTGGTGATGGCAGCGTTGTTGACCAAGATATCGAGATGGCCGCTGCTTTGGCCGACGTTGTGAGCCGCCGCAGTCACCATCGTCTGATCGGTGACGTCGAGGTGGAGGAACTCGACGCCGAGTCCCCGTGCGGCAAGCTTCGCCGCTGCGGCTCGCCCGCGGGCTGGGTCCCGCGCAGCCAGGTAGACATGTGCGCCGTGCTCGGCAAGCTGTCGGACGATGTGCATGCCGATTCCCTTGTTGCCGCCCGTGACGAGCGCAACTTTCGGTGTCGTGTTCATGTGCTCCACTCTTGTCAGGTGGCGCTCGGCGAACCAGACACAGGTTGTGTCAGTCATCCGTCGTCCGCCAGAGGCATCATGGAGCCATGGATCAACGGCCACTGGCGCGGTTCCTGAGGGACCGACGGGCTCGACTCATGGTTTCCGATGTGGGGCTACCCCATGATGGCCGGAGGCGGACTGCCGGACTGCGACGTGAGGAAGTTGCACAATTGGCGCACATTTCTGCGTCGTACTACACCCGCCTTGAGCAAGCCCGAGCGCCGCGGCCATCGGGAGGAGTGCTCGATGGCCTGAGCCACGCACTGCAACTGGATCAGGACGAGCGGTCGCTCTTGTTCAGCCTTTCCGGACGGGATGTCGAGCACGACAGAGCCGCGCTCAGGCACGCAGTTCCGGGGGTCCCTGAGCTGATCAATCGCATGCCCGGCACCGCAGTGCTCGTCCTGGATGCAAAGTATGACCTCGTCGGTTGGAACGAATTGGCGACAGCGTTGTTCGGGGACATGTCCGTCCCACCGCCTGCACGGCGAAACCTGGTGAAGGACTACTTCCTTCAGCCAGAAGTCTCTCAGCGCCATTTCGGGGTCACGGGCAGCGAGGACTTCGCGCCCTTCGCTGTCAGCCAATTGCGCCTGGCCGCGGCGCGCTATCCGCGCGACGACGGCATCTGCGCACTGGTCGCCGAGCTGCGTTCACGGAGTGGGGAGTTCGAGGACTTGTGGCATCAGGTCGACGTAGTGTTGCCGCGTCATCAGATCAAGAAGATGACGCACGCAGAAGTGGGTCCGATCGAGATGCACTGCGACCTTCTGGTGATTCCCGACTCAGATGCATTGATGGTGCTCTTCACCGCCGAGCCCGGCACGCGAACTCAGTCGGCACTGTCCGCATTGTCGGCGTTGCGCACCAGCCAGGTGGAGCCGCGCTCGGCGTCGTCGATCCCGATCGCGCCCCACCGCGACGATGACGTCACCGCGCGCAATGACCGTGGCAGCCGTTCACCCGGTCGCACTGCGCTCAAGCGCCCGTGAACGTTGTGTCCGCGGAACTGACGAACGTGAGACACCGACCCACGCGTTCTTCTCGATCACCCTCGCAAGCCTGGTGGGCATCGTGTTGAGGTTCAGCCGGCCGCGGTGTAGCGCAGCATGGTCACGTCGTGATCGGGGTAATCGCAGAACACCGGCTTGACCCGCATACCGATCACGACATCATCGGGTTCGACATCGACGAGTTCGGTCGAGAACCGCGGCCCCTCATCCCATTCCACGATGGCGAGTAGTTGCGGTACGGCGTCGGCGAAGTGCGGGCCGACGGGCCGCCGCGCCACGGTGTAGGAGTACAACGTTCCCATCCCCGAGATCTCGCGCCACTGCAGGTCATCGGCCAGCGTTCGCGGCGCCCGCACCCGGGGGTAGAAGACGTAACACTGCGCCGACGGCGAGTACTGGATGAGCACCCGATGCTCGGCCAGACCATCCCAGAACGGTCCGGTGGTCGGCGTTTTGACCGGCATCGGTCGCTGGAAGGCCGGGGTGCTCATCTCAGTCCCCTTCCAGGACGAGGGTGGTCTGTTCGGACAGGATGCCACCGTTGCCGGACACGAACGCGCGGTGGCACTCCGGCGTCGTACCCGGTGCGGAGCGGCCCACCTGTGCGGCCCCTGCCCGGCCCATGATCTGGCGGGTGGCGTCACACACGTGATGCATCCCGCCGGCGGTGCCGGCCTGCCCGAAGCCGAGTTGACCACCGGCGGTGTTGAGCGGGAAGTCACCGCGAAAGGTCAGATCGTGCTGGGACACGAACTCCATGCCCTTGCCCTTCTCGCAGAACCCGGCGTCTTCCAGACTGAGCAGCACCGTGATGGTGTAGCAGTCGTAGATCGATACCATGTCCATCTGATCGCGGCTGCACCCCGACATCGCGAACGCTGTCTCGGCTGCCCGCGCGATCGGGGTCTGCAGCAGGTCCTCGGCGTAGGTCGGCGTCTTGTAGGGCACCTGCTCACCGAACCCCTTGATCCATACCGGCCGATGCCGGGTCCGGGCGGCGACGTCGGCACCGGCCACCACCACCGCGGCACCTCCCTGACAGGGCATCACGATCTCGAGCATGTGCAACGGATCGGCGATGACCGGGCTGGCGAGCACCTCCTCGATGGAGATCGGCGTGTTCTGCCATACCGCACCCTCGGTGTGGTTGGCGTTGACGCGCTGGTCCGCCACGATCTTGGCCATCGCGCGTTCGTCGTATCCGTACGCCGCGGCGTAACGCTGGGCGACCTGCCCGTAGGGGCCGTTCTGTCCGAGATTGCCGTACGGGATCTCGAATTCGGCCTGAGGAGAGCCGTACTGGTTGCTCGACGCGCCGAAGAACATCGCGTCGACCAACGGTCGGGGCTTCTTCGGTGACGTCGGGGTCAGGTACCGCGCCGGGATCGCGCACAGCACCACATCACAGATGCCCAGCTCGATCGCCGCAGCCGCGCGCCACACCATCCCCACCGCACTGGCCCCGCCGAGGTCGACCATCTCGGCGAAATTCGCCCGCACGCCCAGGTATTCGGTCACCGTCGACGGGACGAAGATCTCCGATTCGCTCAGGTGGGTGGTGACGATCCCGTCGACGAGTTCCCCCGACAGCCCGGCATCCTGCAAGGCCGCCGCGCCGAGCTCTGCCCACTGCTCGAGCATGAACGGCGCCGGGCCGGCCTTTGTCATCCGCTCCGGGGGCAGCTCGACATAGCCGACGATCGCGGCCTCACCACGCAATCCCATGGGTTCTCCTGTCGTATCGTGGGCCGTCCGCGCTCAGCCGCGGGGCAGTCCGAGAATCATCTGCGCGATGATGTTGAGCTGAATCTCCTTGGTGCCGCCGCCGATCAGCTCGGCCGGCAGATGGAAATAGGGTTCGACGATCGGCGGGTCGGAGTCCTCGACGAGCGCTGCCGGCGCGCTCAACTCCAGCGTGGCCTTGAAGGTGCGCCGCAGCATCACGTTCATCGCCACCTTGGCAATGCTCGACGCCGGTCCGGCGGCCTGCCCGTCGAGCAGGCGCATCACCTCCCGAACCGCAAGCACCTTGATCGCGTTGGCGTAAGCGTCGGCTTCCCCGAGTGCTGCCAGCACCCGTCCGCGGTCCGGCCGATCATCGGCGGCCATACGGCGCAGGATGCTGGCCCTGTCGAAGTTCACATAGCCGCTGATCGCGACCCGTTCCTGGGCCATGGTGGCGATGGCCAGGTTCCAGCCGTCGGTCGGCCCACCCAACAGCAGTTCGTCGGGGACGAACACATCGGTCAGGAACACCTCGTTGAAGTGCGCGTCGCCGGTGGCCTGCCGGATCGGCTGCAGCTCAACACCTTCCGAGCGCATATCGATGATGAAGTAGCCGATACCGCGATGCTTGGCCGCCTCGGAATTGGTACGGGCCAGTAGTGCCCCGTAGTCGGCGGTGTGGGCCGAGGACGTCCAGATCTTGTGCCCGTTGATCCGCCAGCCGCCGTCGACCCTGGTGGCCCGCGTGGTCAGCGAGGCCAGATCCGAACCGGCACCGGGCTCGCTGAACAACTGGCACCAGCCGAGCTCGCCGCGTTGGGTGGGCGGGATGAAGCGTTGCGCAACGTCCTCGGACGCCGAGCTGATCAGGGTGGGCAGAATCCACTCGGAGATGCCCAGCGACGGCCGGACCAGCCCGGGCCGCTTGGCGAACTCCTCGTCGATGATCAGCTGCTGCAGCTGGGTGGCGGCCACACCCCACGGTTCGGGCCAGTGCGGCGCGATCAGTCCGGCGTCGGCGAGCAAGGTCCGCTGATCACCGGTGGCGAGGTTCTCGTAATCGCCTTGGCGTCCCGGGCGATCGTTGCGCAGAGTGCAGGCCTGGTCGAGGACCGCGGCCACGCGGCGGCGGAAGTCACCGTCCAGATCACCGAGTTTGAGCGAGATGTCCCGGTTGCGGGTGCGGGTGAGCTCGCCGAGGGACTCGGCAAAGCCACCGGCCGGACCCACTGCGGCGGCCAGAGCGGTCGCCCGTCGCCAGTACAGGTGCAGATCGTGCTCCCAGGTGAAGCCGATGGCGCCGAACATCGTCAAGGTGTCCAGCACCAGGTCGGGGGCCGGCGAGATCGCCATCAACGCTGCACCCCAGGCTGCGATCTGGTTCTGGGTCGCATCCTCGTCGACGGACCGGACCGCATCCCAGGCCGCCGAGGTCGCCAGCTCGGCACTGACCAACAGCATCGCCGCCTGGTGCTGAAGCGCTTGGAACGTGCCGATGGGTTTGCCGAATTGTTCCCGGGTGCGCAGATGCTCGGTGACGGCCCGCACACACCAGCGCAGGACGCCCGAGGCGGCGGCCGCGGCGAGAGCCACCGAGACGCATCGGGCCCGAACGTCGTCGACTCCGGCCAGGACCGCGTCGTCGGGGCAGTGGTAGTCCGCGAGCCGGACCACCCCGACGTCGACGGTCTTGTCGGTGCCGCGGCGGCCCTCCACATCGACACCGTGGCGTGTCGGGTCGATCACCAACCACAGCATGCGGTCGCCGGTGTCTGCGGCGGCGACGATCCTGCGAGCCGACAACGCGCCCGGGATCACCGCCGACATCCCGCTGACCCGCCAGCCGTCTCCGGCGGGGGTTGCCCGAAACTCGTTGCCGTCGGCGAAGATCACCGCGCCCGCCGCACCCTGGGCGAAAGCAGCCAGGAGGTCATGTCTGGCGGGGGTGTCGTCGGCGGTCGAAACGACCGCGCTCGCGGTGACCGTGGGCAACACCGGACCCGGCAACAGTGCGGTCGCGGCCGCCTCCACCACGCACGCGGTGTCGGCCAGGGTGCCGCCCTGGCCACCCACGTCCTCCGGCAGGTGTACGGCGTGAAAACCGTTGGCCACGAACTGCTCCCACCAGGTGGGTAGGTCACCGAGCGCGAGTGCGTCGAATGATCCGCGGGTCTTGTCGATCGGTGCGTGCCGGGCCGCGAACTGGGCCGTGGCCGCAGCCAATTGCTGCTGTTCAGGTGTCAGACCGATCGTCATCGCGCCTCCTTAGACACCCGGCGGCCCCGGTCACGGAAGAAATGCGCCGCGGCCACGATCGATTCCGCGGTGGGTCGCGGTTGCCAGCCGAGTTCGCGGACAGCCTTGCTGTGGTCCATCGGCGACATGATGTGCATCAGCCGGACGTTGAGCGGGGTGAGCATCGTGTCCTTCTGGCGGAAGCGGCCGACTGCGGCGCCGAGGTATCCGGCCGCCGACATGGCCCGGATCGGCACACCGATCCGGGGTGGCCGAACGTCCACGGCGGCACAGCCGATTCGGTAGATGTCGCGGGTGCTCATGAAACGCTCGGCGACGATGTAGCGCTGCCCGATCCGCCCCCGCTCCCCCGCCAGGATCATCGCGCGCGCCGCGTCCTCGACACCGACCACCTCCGCGTCGTAGCCGTCGATGTAGAAGGGAAGCCGACCGGCCACCGCAGCGGCGAGCATCCCGCCGTGTGGGGTGGGCAGGAAGTCGCCGGACCCGTAGGTGTTGGCGACACACATTGCGACCGCGGGCAATCCACGCTCGCGGGCGTACCGCAGCACCAGCTCCTCGGCGGCGATCCGGGACCGGATGTAATGCCCGCCCCGGTCCGACCAGTGGTGGGGGGTGTCTTCGTCGGCCGGCCCGTTCGTCGCCAGACCGATGGTGCCGATCGAGCTGGTGAAGACGAATCGGCGCAGGCCGGCTATTTCGGAGGCGAGGTCGAGCACGTTGCGCAGGCCTTCGACATTGGTGCGCCACATCGGCCGCGGGTCGCGCAGCCAGGGCCGGGCGTCGACGACGCAGTAATGGACGACGTCGCATCCCGACATTGCCACCCGCAGCGCGTCGGTGTCGAAGATGTCGCCGCAGTGGATGTCGACGGGTAGGCCGTCGATTCCGCGCGTCGAACTGGTGGCACGCACCATCGCCCGCACGTCAGGTGTACCGCGCGCGACCAATTCCTTGACGACGTGCGATCCGAGGAAACCGCTGGCGCCGATCACCAACGTGGTTCCCGTCATCACCGCATCACCCGGCTCACCCTCCGCGCCCTAAACGAGACGAAACGTCTCGTCTTGTGGCAGACTACGGGTGATGTCCCAGCGTGTAAAGCCGGACCGACGCCCCCGATGAGCCCCGATGTGGCGACCCCGCGGCGGCGCAGTGAGAAGTCACGGGTGGCGATCGTCGGCGCCACCCGCAGGTTGCTGATGGAACGCGGCTTCGACAAGCTGACGATCGAGGCAGTGGCAGGCCGCGCCGGGGTCGGAAAACAGACCATCTACCGTTGGTGGCCGAGTCGGCACGCGTTGGTCGCCGATGTCATTCTCGAAGATGCCGACAAGATCCTGCGACCCATCGAAGCGACCGGCACAGTCGCCGAGGATCTCTGCGCATGGGCCACCACGCTGGCCTCTGCGCTGACGACGGCGCGCGGAAACGCCATGCTGCGCATCCTGACCACCGCCGGCATGGAGCACCCGGACACCGCTGCCCGCCTGCGCGCCGGTTTCAGCTCACCGTTGCACGAGGCGGTGCGAGATCGCCTGGCGGCCGCGGGCTTCACTCTGGCCTGCGCGCGCGATGCCGCCGACGCCATCGTCGGCGGGATTGTCTACGCGATTCTCAGCGAAGGTCGCTCCTTCGACCCCGCGCGCGCCGAATCCATCACCCGCACCGTCATCGCCGGCCTGGCCGCTCGTTGAGCTGCCGGCGGCCGTCCCACCGGTGTTGAATGGGGCGGTGTCCGACGTCCGCCGCACCCGCACCGTCGCCGCCGAGACGGCCGCGGTCTGGGACCTGTTGGCCGACTTCGGAGCGCTGGCCACGTGGGCCGACGGCATCGACCACTGCTGCCTGCTCAATGGCGAGCGCCACCGGCAGCCCATCGGGTGGACCCGTCGCATTCAGATCGGCCGGGACGTGTTCCTCGAAACTGTGCTGGAGTTCGAACCGCGGCGGGCCCTGGCCTATGAGATCACCGGACTGCCCAGAGGCTTCTCGGTGGTGAACCGCTGGAACCTGGAGCCCGGCAGCGGCACGACTACGGTGTCCCTGACGGGGGTGTCCCTGACGGGGGTGTCCCCGACGAGGGTGTCCCTGACGAGCACGGTTCGGGTGTCGTCGGCGTTGCTGCGACCGGTCGGCGAGCGGGCGCTCGCGGCGATGATGGGACGCCGCTCGGATTCGTTACTGAATTCGTTGGCGACGGCAGTGGAAGGGAAGCCATGACAGCGCACCGGCCCGACATCGTCATCGTCATGACCGACGAAGAGCGGGCGATCCCGCCCTACGAGTCCGACGACCTTCGCGCCTGGCGCGACCGAACGCTCAGCGGCAGGAAGTGGTTCGACGACCACGGAGTGCGTTTCCTGCGGCACTACACCGGATCGCTGGCCTGCGCGCCGAGCCGCCCCACCATGTTCACCGGCCAGTATCCCGACCTGCACGGCGTGACGCAGACCGACGGGCTGGGTAAGGCGCACGATGACTCCCGGCTGCGGTGGTTGCGTCGAGGTGAGGTCCCGACGCTGGGCAACTGGTTGCGGGCCGCCGGTTATGACACTCATTACGACGGCAAATGGCACATCTCGCACGCCGATCTGATCGACCCGTCCACCGGGCGGGCACTGGACACCAACGATGACGAGGGCATCGTCGACCACGCCGCGGTGCGCCGCTATCTGGAGGCCGATCCCCTGTCCCCGTACGGCTTCTCGGGCTGGGTCGGCCCGGAGCCACACGGTGCGAAACTCTCCAACGCCGGCATCCGTCGTGACCCACTGATCGCCGACCGGGTGGTGGCATGGCTGAAGAACCGCTACGCCCGACGCCGGGCGGGTGACCCCGATGCGCTGCGTCCCTTCCTGCTCGTCGCCAGCTTTGTCAATCCGCACGACATCGTGTTCTTTCCGGCCTGGGCGCGCCGTAGCCCGCTGTCCCCGTCACCGCTGGACCCGCCTGCGGTGGCGGCCGCGCCGACAGCCGACGAAGACCTGTCCGGCAAACCCGCGGCGCAGATCGCCTTTCGGGAGGCGTACTACTCCGGATACGGGCCGGCGCGGTCGATCGCGCGGACCTATCGCCGCAACGCCCAGCAGTACCGGGACCTGTACTACCGGTTGCACGCCGAGGTCGACGCTCCGGTCGACCGGGTCCGTCGCGCCGTCACCGAGGGTGGCTCGGCCGACGGCCCCGACGACACCGTGCTGGTGCGCACCGCCGACCACGGGGACCTGCTCGGCGCCCACGGCGGACTGCACCAGAAGTGGTTCAACCTCTACGACGAGGCCACCCGGGTGCCGTTCGTCATCGCCCGGGTGGGGGGCCACGGCACCTCCCCACGCACCGTCACGGCGCCGACGTCACACGTCGATCTGGTGCCGACGCTGCTCTCGGCGGCACACGTCGACACCGACGCGATCGCTGCCGTGCTCGCCGAGTCGTTCTCCGAGGTGCACCCGCTGCCCGGACGCGACCTGATGCCGGTGGTCGACGGCGCCGAGGCCGATCACCACCGCCCGGTCTACCTGATGACCCGTGACAACGTTCTCGAAGGAGACACCGGCGCCTCCGGAGTGGCTCGGATGCTCAAGATGTCGTCGAACGTCCCTGCGCCGCTGCGGATCCGCATACCCGCTCACACCGCGGCGAACTTCGAGGGCTTGGTCACCCGGATCGAAGACGGCATACCGGGCGGACAAGGGCACCTGTGGAAACTGGTCCGGTCGTTCGACGATCCGGGGACGTGGACCGAACCGGGCGTACGCCACCTCGCCGCGGATGGCCTGGGAGGACCGACATACCGTACCGATCCGCTCGACGATCAGTGGGAACTCTACGACCTCACCGAAGACCCGATCGAGATCCACAATCGTTGGGCCGACCCCGGTCTAGACGAGCTGCGAGCACATCTGCGGGCGCAACTGAAATGCGTTCGGACCGAATCGGTGCCGGAGCGCAACCGACCCTGGCCCTATGCCCGGCGCCGGCCTCCGCAGCCGACGCGATGGTCAGCGGTGCGCGCCGTGCGCAGCCTGTGGCGATGAAAAGACTGCCGAATCCAGCGGATTGACACAGCGCCGGAGTGCGCTCGGGAGCCGGTGCTGCCACGCGCAGGAGCACGTCACGGCCGCTGATTCGTACCCGGCGCCTGGAAGAAGCCTTCCTTCAACAACGCGTCGACCGCAATCTGCCACCGGCGCAACTGACCTGGCGATATGAACGGTTCGGCAAGGTGTCGGTCGATGTGCTGGCGAAGGCTGATGGCGCCGAGGGCAAGGACCAGACCGTTGATCGCCGCCCATGTGACATCGACATCCGGGCGGAGTTCGCCCCGTTCCTTGCGCTGTTGCCACCGGGCGACGCCGACGGCGAACAAGGTGTCGAAGATCCGCTCGCCGACCGGGCTGCCGTCCACCAGGGCACGTCCCAGATAGGCCGCCACGTCAGGCTCCTCGGTGAAAAGCCGGTTGATCCTGTCACCGATCTCGGCGACCGAATCGACGGGTGGATCCGACAACGGCCGCGACATGGTGGAGGTGACGAGTCCCAGGACGTACTCATCGACGGCATTGATCAACCCGGCCTTGGTGGCGAAGTGATGCTGCACCAGCCCCAGCGAGACGCCTGCCGCGGCGGCGACACCGCGCATCGTGGTCGCCGCCGCGCCGTGGGCGGCGAAACTCCGCAGGGCCGCGGCGCGAATCCGCTCCACGTTGCGCGGTTCGACCGCGCCCGGCCGGCCCACCTCTGCCATCACAGGGACCACCGTAGACAACCCGGAGACCCCCGTGGACAACGTGCCGACGACCGAAGTCGACAATACAACGGTATCGCTCCTACGATACAAACGTATTGTCGGCTCGGAGGCAGGTGCCGATCACAGGGTTCAGTGCCGACGACGAGGTCCAGTGCCGACGACCCAGTGCCAACCAAGAGGTCAGGGCCAACCAAGAGGCCAGGGCCGATACGAAGGGAGGGCGTGAGTGAATTCGCTACGGATCGAAGAGCAGCCGTGGACGGCGCCGTGCACACTCGATCCCGACCGATGGATGCTCACCCCAGACGAGGGAGCCAAGGCGTTGTGCCGGGCTTGCCCCCGACGCTGGCAATGTGCGCGCGACGCGTGTGTGACACCCGGTGCGGTCGGATTGTGGGCCGGCATCGTGCTGCCCGAGGGCGGCCGCAATCGGCAGTTCGCGCTCAAGCAGCTGCGCTCACTGGCCGAACGCAACGGCCTGTCACCCCGACGCCGGTGAACCGACGCCGGTGAACCGACGCCGCCGAACCGACACCGCCGAACTGCTCCGCGGCATCGCAGCTATCCGGCCAAGATCCGAAACCGGTCTGATCAGGGGCCGGGCCGCACGATCTCGGTGGACTGCCCGGTAGTGGAGATGAAGTCGTCGAGGAGTTCCACCACGTCGTTCGGCTTCTCGACGTGCGGGAAGTGGCCGACGCCCGGCAGTATTTCCAGCCGGCAGCCCGGCCGCACCCCGTCGAGTGCGCGGCCGTGTTCGACCGGGATGATGCGATCCGCATCGCCCCAGATCACGAGCAACGGCAGATCTGAGGTCAGATGCAGCCGATTCAGCGCGCTCACCGCCTGGCCGCGGTAGTCGACGACGGATCGCAGCGTGCGCAGGAAAGCCTGGCGGGTCTGGGCATCCGAGAGCGACGAATACGCGCTCCACATCTCGGCGCCGCGCGGTGAGCTGATGTTCGCCGCCGAGAACCAGCTGCGCAACTTGTTGCCGACCTGCACCACCGGGCGCGGTGCGATGACGGGCATCAGCAGCTCCGCACCCGGCGCCGACAGCAGCCGCAGTGTCCACCCGACGTCCTGGCCGAGACCCCCGCTGCTGATCAACACCAGCCGCTGGCAGTAATCGGGATGTTGGTACACAAACTGCATCGCCACACCACCGCCCAACGACTGCCCCACCACGGTCACCCGCGAGATACCCAGCTCGTCGAGTAGGTCACGCAGGCCGACGGCGAACGCGCCCAACGAGTAATCGCTTCTGGGCTTGGCCGACTGCCCGTGCCCCAGCAGGTCGGGTGCGATCACCCGGTAGCGTCTGGCCAGCTGCGGCAGCACCGCACGCCAGGTCTCGGAGCTGCCTGCCATCCCGTGGAGCAGCAGCAGGGTCTCCTGGCCACGACCGACGTCACGATAGGCAACTCGGTCGCCGTGCAGATCCAGGTACTTGAGGTCGCTCATACGCCTGTGTCCCCTCTCCTGTGCGGATTACTCGTCATGGTCGCAGAGGATCCCCCGCAGCATGCGGTTCGGTGTGCATTGCAACGCCGCGAGCGGTCCGTGAGCGACGTCACGACCGTGATCGGCGGACCCACCAGGTTTCACCGATTGACGGCGGGGTAACTACCTCACCAGCTCAGCGCACGCAGGTCCGCGCATCACCGAAGGAGACGTCATGGCCGAGAGGGCCGAAGCCACCGCCCACTCCGACGACCCGTTCAACGAGACGGTCGCCACCACAGGCCTCTTTCTGATCATCACCGCGATCATCTCGCTCGCCTTCGCCGTCGCAAGCTGGGGATTGTCGGAAACCCTGATCGCAGCCTTCGCTGCAGCCGTGGCGGTGGTCAGCTTCACCTCGAGCATCCTGTGCTTCCGGACCCAGTCCGCCGAAGCGGTCCCGGCCACCGCCGAGGCCCCTGCCTGATCCGAACTGCCCGGCCCCGGTCCGGCTTCTCGGCAGCACGCAGACGATGCCGCCGAGGCCAGGGACGCCGAGGGTGCGGGCGGGGGGATTCGAACCCCCACGCTCTTTCGAACACGGACACCTAAAGACCGCGCGTCTGCCATTTCGCCACGCCCGCAACAGGGCGATGGTATCAATCTCGGCGTACCGACCTCGCCGGTCGCAGAGCGCGCCGACGGCGACCTTCGTCGCCGTCGCGGTACCCGGATCGTGAGCAGGACGCGGTACCGTTGAAAGGTGTCCACTACAAGGCGTAGGAGGCCGGCGCTCATCCTGTTGATGATCGCCGCCGCCGGCGGCTGCCTCGGGCTGGCCTGGTGGCAGTGGATACGTTTCGAATCCACGTCGGGCAGTTTCCAGAACCTCGGGTACGCGATGCAGTGGCCGCTGTTCGCCGGGTTCTGCGTCTACGCCTACTTCAAGTTCGTCCGCTACGAAGAGGCCCCGCCCGCGCCACACCCGCGCGACTCCGTCACCGAGATCCCCGCCGATCTGCTCCCGGAGCGCCCCAAGGCGGCCGTCGGAGCCGAAGCCGACCCGACCCTGCGCGAGTACAACGCCTATCTGGCCGAGCTGGCCAAAGCCGATGCCGAAGATCAGAAGCCGCACACAAGAGGAACCGGTACGTGACCGCACCCGAATCCCCGTCCCCCACCCCCATCGTCACCGCAGAGGCGGTCCGCAAGGCGCTGACCGGATACCGGATCCTGGCCTGGGCGACCGGCCTCTGGTTGATCGCGCTCTGCTACGAGATGGTGATGAAATATGCATTCAACGACGATTCGCTGGGCTGGATCGCGGTCGTCCACGGCTGGGTGTACTTCGTCTACCTGCTGTTCACCGCCAATCTCGCGGTGAAGGTGCGCTGGCCCATCGCCAAGACCGTCGGCGTCCTGCTGGCGGGTACGGTCCCGCTGGTCGGCATCATCGTCGAACACTTCCAGACGCAGAACATCAAAGCCCAGTTCGGCATCTGAGCCGGCTCGGTGGTCGCTGCCGCATCTCGCGATCCCGCCCTCACCGGCCTGCGGGCGGTCGCAGCCCTGCTCGTGGTGAGCACCCACGCGGCATTTGCGACCGGCTATCTGCTGCACGGCTACCTCGGCTCGGTGTACGCGCGGCTGGAGATCGGCGTCGCGATCTTCTTCGTGCTGTCCGGGTTCCTGCTGTTCCGTCCGTGGGTCCGCGCTGTCCAGGGCGGACGAACCGCCCCGTCGGTGCGTCGTTACGCGCGCAAACGCCTGCGGCGCATCGTGCCCGCCTATGTGATCACCGTGGTGGCGGTCTACGAGATCTACATCGTCTTCACCCCCGGCCCCAATCCCGGCCAGAGCTGGCACGGCCTGCTGCGGCATCTGACCTTCACCCAGATCTACACCGACAACTACCTGGGGACGATGCTGCACACCGGCCTCTCCCAGATGTGGAGCCTCGCGGTCGAGGCATCGTTCTATGTGGCCCTCCCGGTGCTGGCGTTCCTGCTGCTGCAGGTGCTGTGCCGGCGCGAGTGGCGCCCGGGCCGTCTGCTGATCGGCATCGGGCTGCTCGCGGCGGTGACGCCGGTCTGGTTTCTCGTCATGCACCTGGCCGACATACACGTCAACGGTGCACTGCCGAACTCCGCCGGCATGTGGCTGCCTGCGCACCTGGCCTGGTTCGCCGGCGGTATGGCCTTGGCCGTGCTTGAGGCCATCGGTGCGCGGTGTGCGGCGATCGTGGCGATCCCCGCCGCGATCGCGCTGTATCTGGTGGTGTCGACACCGATCGGCGGCACCGTGTTCGGACCGGACCCGGCGTGGACCCCGCTGGTGCAGTCGTTGCTGTTCGCGGTCATCGCGACGCTGGCGGTGGCGCCGGTGGTGCTCGGTCGCCGGGACTGGTACTCGCGCCTGCTGGCCAGCAGGCCGATGGTGTGGCTCGGCGAGATCTCCTACGAGATCTTCCTGGTGCACGTCGCGGTGATGGCATTGACGCTGGATCTGGTGCTGGACTGGCCGCTGTTCACCGGGTCGATGCCCGGGCTGATCGCGGCCACGCTGGCCATCACCATCCCGATAGCCTGGCTGCTGCACCGCACAACTAGCCCCCGGACAGAGCGCGCAGCGCGGGCAGCAGCGCGGCGAGCGCCCGCCCCCGATGCGACGACGCGTCCTTTTCCGGTGGGCTCAGCTGGGCCGCCGTCCGGATCGACCCGGTAGGCAGGAACACCGGGTCGTAGCCGAATCCGCCCTCGCCGCGCGGTGCGCGGACGATGGCGCCGGGCCACTGCCCGCGCACCACGACGGACTCGGCTTCCGCCGGACCCCAGACCAGGGCGCATGCCGAGACGAAGGCCGCGCCGCGCCGTTCGTCGGGTACATCTGCGAGTTGGCCGAGCAGCAGCGCCGTGTTCGCGTCATCGTCGCCGTGACGTCCGCACCAGCGCGCGCTCAGAACGCCGGGCATACCGTTGAGCGCCGACACTTCGAGGCCGGAATCGTCGGCGACCGCGGGCACACCGGTGGCCGCGAACGCGTCGCGCGCCTTGGCCAGCGCGTTCTCTTCGAAGGTCGCCCCGGTCTCGGGTGCCTCCTCGAAGGCCGGCACATCGTCGAGCGAGAGCAGCGTCAGGCCGGACACCCCGGCGGTGTCGAGGACTCGGCGCAGTTCGGCCAGCTTCTTCGGGTTGCGACTCGCGACCAGCACCTCAGCCACAAGTCAGCTTCCGAACGCCTTCTTGGCCTGCTCGCCGGACTCCGGAAGCACCCCCGGGTAGGGCAGTTCGAGCGCAGTGCGCTGGATCGCGAACAGCTGATCGCAGGCCACCATCGCGACGTCGAGCATTTTGTCCAGCGTCGACCGCGGGAACGTCGCGCCCTCACCGGTCCCCTGGATCTCCACCAGTGTTCCGGTGTCGGTGGCGACCACGTTCATGTCGACCTCGGCGCGAGAGTCCTCGGTATAGGGCAGGTCCACCCGGATGCGGCCGTCGACGACCCCGACGCTGACCGCGGCGATCGCGCAGGACAGCGGACGCGGATCCGAGAGTTTGCCTGCCGCGGACAGATAGGTGACCGCGTCGGACAGTGCCACATAGGCGCCGGTGATGGCCGCTGTCCGGGTACCGCCGTCGGCCTGCAGCACATCGCAGTCGATCGCAATGGTGTTCTCCCCCAGCGCGCCCAGGTCGATACAGGCGCGCAAGGACCTGCCCACCAGGCGGCTGATCTCCTGGGTGCGTCCGCCCACCCGGCCCTTGACCGACTCGCGGTCGGAGCGGTCGTGGGTGGCGGCGGGCAGCATCGCGTACTCGGCGGTCAGCCAGCCCTGTCCGGAGCCCTTCCGCCAGCGCGGGACGCCCTCGGTGACGCTCGCGGTGCACATCACCCTGGTCTCACCGAATTCCACCAGCACCGAACCCGCGGGATGAGTGGTGAAACCGCGGGTGAGGGTGACCGGGCGCAGTTCGTCGTCGAGGCGGCCGTCTTCTCGTCTGGACACCGGCCAACCCTAACCGGTCACCCGGACACGTTCGCCGCACCGGCCGCCGTCAGGCGCATTCAGGAGTGTTCGACCTCGAACGCCTCGTTGCAGACCACCGCGTGCACCGGTCCGTCGAACTCGGCCTTGGCCTCGCTGATGATGTCCTCGCGTGACGTCCAGGGCGGGATGTGGGTGAGCAACAACTCGCCGACGCCGGCCCGGGCCGCCGCACGACCGGCCTCGGTGCCCGACAGGTGCAGCCGGGGAGGCCGGGACGGCGAATGCGTCCACGATGCCTCGCACAGGAACACGTCGGCACCCCGGGCCAGGTCGATCAGCGCGTCGCAGTAACCGGTGTCGCCGCTGTAGACCAGGGTGGCACCGGACGGATCGGTGATGCGCATCCCGTAGGACTCGGTGGGGTGGCACACCAGGCGCGGCAGGACCGTCAACGCACCGATCTGTACCGGCTCGTCGTCCACCCAGTGCCGGATCTCGAAGATGTCGGTGAAATCGTCGATCTCGCCGCCCTCGGGTGACGACGCCGCACCGAGCCGTGCCCAGGTGTTCGCCGGACCGTAGACCACGCCCCGATCCGGGGCCGGTGTCGGATGGTAGCGACGCCAGACGAACAACCCCGGCAAATCCAGGCAGTGGTCTGCGTGCAGATGCGACAGCAGCACATGCACCGAGTTCGGGTCCGCGTGTCGCTGCAACGCTCCCAGGACACCTCCGCCGAAGTCGAGAACCAGGGGTGGGGTGTCGGGTGCGGTGACGAGATAACCGGACGCGGGCGAATCGGGACCGACCACACTGCCGGAGCAACCGAGTACGGTGATTCGCACGCTCACTAGCTTGCCATGCCCGGGATCGCGATGACGAAAACATCGCCGCTTTGGGCGACGAACGTCATGTTGGCGTACCGACGTGACGCTGAACAGGTCGGACACCGTCGACGGTGGGGCCCAGGAACCGGGCCGCGAGCGCGGTGAACGCCTCGGGGTCACCGGTGGCTTCGAACCGGTGGCGCGGTGTCACCCCCGGGTCCGCCGGGTGCGGTTTCAGCAACTCACCTTCGGTGAGAACCCGCAGCAGATCCTTGGCGGTCTCCTCGGCGCTGGACACCAGGGTCACGCCGTCGCCCATCGCCAACTGGATCAGCCCGGACAGCATCGGATAGTGCGTGCATCCCAACACCAGCGTGTCGACCTCGGCCCGTTGCAGCGGCTCCAGGTAGCCCTCGGCGAGACCGAGAACCTGACGCCCGCTCGTCACGCCGCGCTCGACGAAATCGACGAAACGCGGGCACGCCACCCCGAAAACCTCGACGTCGCGGGCCGCGGCGAACGCATCCTGGTATGCGCCGGAGGCGATGGTTGCCTCGGTGCCGATGACCCCGATCCGCCCGCTACGGGTGGTCGCCACGGCCCTGCGCACGGCCGGCAGGATCACCTCGACCACGGGGATCGGCGCGTAGCGTTCCCTGGCATCGCGCAGGCATGCCGCGGACGCCGAATTACACGCGATCACCAGTGCCTTGACACCCCGCCCGGCCAGGTCGTCGCCGATCGCCAACGCGTGGGCCCGGATCTCGGGAATGGTCAACGGGCCGTAAGGACCGTTGCCGGTGTCACCGATGTAGACGATGTCCTCGTCGGGCAGCTGGTCGATCACCGCCCGCGCCACGGTCAACCCGCCCACCCCGGAGTCGAAGATCCCGATCGGGCGCAGCGCTTCGGCCGTCATGGGTTCAGGGCCGTCATGGGTTCAGGGCCGTCATGGGTTCAGGGTGGGTGGCCGCACCGGGCGCCGCAACGCGCGCGTCTTACGCTCCGGCCCGGACAGCACATACGCGGCCAGGATGCCCGCGAGTGCACCGCAGAGGTGCCCCTGCCACGAGACCCCGAAGGTGCCCGGCAGTACGCCGAGCAGGATGCTGCCGTAGACGAACAGCACCACGACGCCGGTGACGATCTCCCAGATCTTCCTGGTGAAGAAGCCGAACAGGATCAGGAACGTCAACCAGCCGAAGATCAGGCCGGACGCGCCGATGTGATTGGTCTCTACGACCATCCCGTTGTAGGTGGGCGCACCGAGGTTTCCGATGAGCCAGGTGCCCAGACCGCCGACGATCCACACGATCGCGGTCGCGAAGACGAACCTGGAGAGCCCGGCCAGCGTCACCAGGAACCCGAGTACCAGCGCCGGTCCGGTGTTGGCGATCAGGTGTTCCCAGTTCGAGTGCAGCAGCGGGGCGAACAGGATGCCGGGCAGACCGTCGGTCTGTAGCGGCCGAATCCCGTTGCTGTCGAGCCGATGTCCGGTGAGCGAATCGTAGAGTTCGATGAGCCAGAGCAGGACGACGAAGGACGCGATGGTGATCCCGCCGACCATCCACGCCGGCCGCTTCTTCGGCTTGGCGGGCGGAGCGGGGTAGCCACCGTAACCTGTCATGCCCAAAGCTGCCCTTCCAATGCGTCCTCTGCATCATCCAGGCTACCGGCGTACGCACCGGTGGACAGATACTTCCATCCGGCGTCACACACCGTGAACGCGATGTCGGCCCGTTCACCGGCCTTGACGGCCCGATCCGCCATACCCAAAGCCGCATGCAGGATCGCGCCGGTGGAGATGCCGGCGAAGATGCCCTCGGTCTGGACCAGCTCGCGGGTGCGCCGGACCGCGTCGTAGGAACCCACGGCGAATCGCGTGGTCAGCACGTCCGGGTCGTACAGCTCGGGGATGAAACCCTCGTCGATGTTGCGCAGCGCATAGACGCCCTCGCCGTAACGCGGCTCGGCAGCCACGATCTGTACTCCGGGAACGTGCTCGCGCAGGTACCGCCCGGTGCCCATCAACGTCCCCGTCGTCCCCAGACCGGCGACGAAGTGGGTGATCTCGGGCAGGTCGGCCAGCAGTTCGGGTCCGGTGCCGTCGTAATGCGCGGCCGCGTTGGACGGGTTTCCGTACTGGTACAGCATCACCCACGAAGGGTGTTCGGCGGCAAGCTCTTTGGCATGTGCCACCGCGGTGTTGGAGCCGCCCTCGGCGGGCGAGTAGATGATGCGAGCCCCGTACAACTCCAACAGTTGCCGACGCTCGACGGAGGTGTTCTCCGGCATCACGCAGACCAACTGGTAGCCCTTGAGCAGGGCTGCCATCGCCAACGAGATCCCGGTGTTGCCACTCGTCGGCTCCAGAATGGTGGCTCCGGGCTGCAACCGCCCCTCACGTTCGGCTTCCTCGATCATCCGCAGCGCCGGGCGGTCCTTGATCGAACCGGTCGGGTTGCGGTCTTCGAGTTTGGCCCACAGCCGCACGTGCGCGGAGCCGTCCGCTCCGTCGTTCCAGCGCGGCGAGAGTCGCTGGAGCCCGACCAGCGGCGTGTTGCCGAGTGCTTCCAGCAGCGAGTCGTAACGGGTCATCGGGCGCGGCTCATCCCCCTGCGACGGCGGGCAGGATCGTCACCGAATCGCCGTCGGAGATCGTCGTGTCCAGGCCGCCGGAGAAGCGCACATCCTCGTCGTTGACGTAGATGTTGACGAAACGCTGCAGCTTGCCCGGATTGGCGGGGTCGACCAGCCGCTCGGAGATGCCCGAGTAGTTGGCTTCCAGATCGGCGATCACCGCCTGCAGGGTGTCCCCCGCGGCCGAGACGCGTTTCTCGCCGCCGGTATGGGTGCGCAGGATGGTCGGGATCGACACCAGGACGGTCACGGGCGGGCTCCTCTAGTCATCGTGGTCAAACTCGGTGGTCAAACTCGGTGGTCAAACTCGGTGGTCAAAATCGTCTTGTCGAACAGGGCCGGTGCAGGGATGGCTGTCGGTTCCCACCGACACGTAATTCAGTACTGGTCGACGATGGTGACGGGTTCCTCGGTCACCACGCCGTCGACGATGCGGTAACTGCGCAACTCGTGCTCGTCGGGGTCCCGCGTGGAGACCAGCACGTAGTGGGCGTCGGGCTCCGAGGCGTAGGAGATGTCGGTGCGGCTGGGATATGCCTCGGTGGCGGTGTGCGAGTGATAGATGACCACGGGCGCGTCCCCTGCCTCATCCATGGCCCGCCACACCGTGAGCTGCTCGCCCGAGTCGAAACGGTAGAACGTCGGTGACCGCTCCGCGTTGACCATCGCGATGAACCGCTCCGGCCGGTCTGAGCCTTCCGGCCCGGCGATCACGCCGCACGCCTCATCGGGATGGTCGGCGCGGGCATGACTGACCATGGCGTCGACCAAGTCGGCACGGATCGTCAGCACTTCGCAATTCCCTTCACTCGAACGCCCCTGGCAACAGACCACGGTAGGTCGGTATTCCGGCGACCGATCGGGCGGCCAGCACCCCGACCAGCACCGCGCGCGCGAGGACCTCGGCGGCGGCCGCTCCGACCGCGGTGACCAGCGGCAGTTCCGGCGTCATCGACGCCGGGGTGGTCGGATCCGGATTCACCTCGACCGCTCCGGTCGCCAGGGCGAACACCGTGTCACCGTCGAGTGGGGTGTGGCACGGGTTGATGGTGCGGGCCAGACCGTCCTGGGCGGCGACGGCCACCCGGCGACAGCCCGACTTGCTCAGCGCGGCGTCGGTCGCCACCACGGCGATGGTGGTGTTGAGCGGGCTGAGTTCGCCGTGCCGGTCGCCGTAGGCGGCCAACTGGTCCGCCGGGGGCGCCACCAGCCCGAACTGTTCGGCGTGCGAAGCCTGCCACGGTAGCCCGGTGGCCCGGTCCACGACGTCGCCCGCCGAGTTGACGACCACAAGCGCGCCGACGGTGACCCCGCTGTCCAGGGTCACCGACGCGGTCCCGACGCCGCCCTTCAACACCCCGGCGCGCGCCCCCGCTCCGGCGCCAACCGTGCCGATGGCCGCGTCCGCACCCGCCTCGGCGGCGGCGCGATACCCGAACTCGGCATTCGGCCGGCACGTCCAGCCGCCGACCGGAAGGTCGAAGATCACTGCCGAGGGAACGATCGGCACCACGCCACCGTCGAGCGCGACGCCCCGGCTCTGCTCCTCCAGCCAGGCCATCACGCCGTCGGCGGCGGCCAGCCCGAAGGCGCTGCCCCCGGTGAGCACCACCGCGTCGACGTGGCGCACCGAGTTACTCGGATCCAACAGGTCGGTCTCCCGGGTGCCCGGCGCGCCACCACGGCCGTCGACAGCGCCGACCGTGCCGGGCGGGGTGAGCACGACCGTGGTGCCGGTGGCCCAACCCGACCCCAATGCGGCGTCGTCGTCGATCCGATGGTGATGTCCGACGCGGATGCCTCCGACGTCGGTGATGGATCCGCTCACCGCTGCGACTTCCCCATCAGGACGACGACCAGGTATTCCTGCAACACCGTCAACCACTGATACACGTCGAGGTGACCGGACATCGGGTGGTCACCGGGCAGACGGTCCGGGATGTCGGAGCCGACATCGAGCATCGTGCCCAGCGCCAGCCGCACGTCATTGACCGCCGACGCCCAGGCGTGTGCGTCGTCCTCGGACAGCTCGAACTTCCCCCCACCGGGCGGCACTGTGTCGAGAAGGCGTTGCGCTGCTTCGCGTTTGGCATCCAGGATGGCGGGCTCGTGCAGACTGCGCAGCGCGCTGTTGAGACTGTCCGCCGCGCCCGAGCCGGCCGGGTGATCGGTGGCCGGGCGGTAAAAGTCGGGGAGCAGGCGTTTGAGCGTATCGTCTTGCGGCGGAGCGGAATTGCCCGTTCGCATCCCGGTGAGTTCGGCCAGCTCGTCGACCGGGGCGGAGGCTTCGCGATCGTCGAGCATGCCCAGTAGCGAGGTGACCAGGGTGCTCAGCAACTCGGCTTCGTGCGCGGCAAGCGCGGACCGAAACCGCGGTCCCCCGGCACCGTCGACCCGCTTCCATTTACGCACAGCGCGGTCAACGGTCCTGTTGCAGCGTCGCCCACAAGCCGGCGGCGTGGAGCTTGGACACATCGACCTCCATCGACTCGCGGGTACCCGACGACACCACCGCCCTACCCTCGTTGTGCACCTGCAGCATCAACTTGGTGGCATGCGGCTCGCTGTAGCCGAAGAGCTTCTGGAACACATAGGTCACGTACGTCATCAGATTGACCGGGTCATCCCACACGATGGTCACCCACGGAGTGTCGGCGACGGCTTCCTCAGCAACGGCTGGGTCTTCACGAGTCCCCGGTCGGGCCTTCGCCGGCGTCACCATGGGACCCAGAATACCGGGGCCCCCGGCCCGCCTCGAACCGATACGGTGAGCCGGTGACCCCCTCGGCTCCGGACCGGTCGTGCGCATCGACGGCGTTGCTCACCGACAAGTACGAACTGACCATGCTGTCGGCGGCGTTGCGCAACGGCACAGCGCACCGGCGCTGCACCTTCGAGGTCTTCGCACGCCGATTGCCCGACGGGAGGCGCTACGGGATCACCGCGGGCACCGGCCGCTTCCTGGAAGCGTTGCAGGGGTTCAGATTCGACGCCACGGCCCTCGGCAGCCTGGAGCCGTTTCTGGACACCGCCACCCTGGATTACCTGGCCGGCTACCACTTCGGCGGGGACGTCGACGGTTACGGCGAGGGCGAGCTCTACTTTCCCGGCTCTCCGGTGCTGTCGGTGCACGGCACATTCGCCGAAGCGGTCGTGCTGGAGACACTGGCGCTGTCGATCTTCAATCACGACAGTGCGGTCGCCTCGGCGGCCGCGCGCATGGTCAGTGCCGCGGCCGGCCGGCCGTTGATCGAGATGGGCTCGCGACGCACCCACGAGGAGGCCGCCGTCGCCGCGGCGCGCGCGGCCTACCTCGCCGGCTTCACCGGATCGTCGAATCTGGAGGCGCAGCGACGTCACGGCGTGCCCGCGCTCGGCACTAGCGCCCATGCGTTCACACTGCTGCACACCACGGCGGACGCAGCACCGTCGGACTGGGAGAAGGCGGCGTTCCGGGCGCAGGTCGACGCGTTGGGCGTGGACACCACGCTGCTCGTCGACACCTACGACATCACGTCGGGAGTCGCGAACGCGGTGGATGTCGCAGGCCCGCGGCTGGGTGCGGTCCGCATCGACTCCGGCGATCTCGGCGTACTGGCCCGCCAGGTCCGCGACCAACTGGATTCCCTCGGAGCGTCCGGCACCCGCGTGGTCGTGTCCGGTGATCTCGACGAGTTCGCGATCGCGGCGTTGCGGGCCGAGCCGGTCGACGTCTACGGCGTGGGGACGTCGGTGGTCACCGGGTCGGGCGCCCCGACGGCGGGCATGGTCTACAAGCTGGTCGAGGTGGACGGCATCCCGGTCGAGAAGCGCAGCAGCCACAAGGAATCCCACGGGGGCCGCAAGCAGGCCACCAGGCTGGCGAAACCATCCGGGACCCTGGTCGAGGAGGTGGTACACCCGCTCGGCCGGCCACCGTCGACTCCGGCGGATCTCGGCGCCCGCACGCTGACTGTCCCACTGATGCGCGACGGCGCCCCCATCGTCGACCTCGGCCTGGAGGCCGCCCGCACCCGAGTCGCCGACGGTCTGCGCAGCCTGCCCTGGGACGGATTGAGCCTGTCGAAGGGTGACCCCGCGATCCCGACCCGGATGGTCGCACCGGCGCCCGGCCCCAGGTGACCGCGGTGGAGGTCACCGATCTGCTGGCCACGGCGGTCGCGGCGCTGGGCGGGGCCACCCGCGACGGTCAGATCGCGATGGCCGAGGCGGTCGCGCGGGCGTTCACCCGCGGGGAACATCTGGCCGTTCAGGCCGGAACCGGCACCGGCAAATCGCTGGCCTACCTGGTGCCCGCGATCGCGCACTCGGTGTCGCAGAACCGCCCCGTCGTGGTGTCGACGGCGACCATCGCGCTACAGCGCCAGCTGGTGGACCGCGATCTGCCGCGGCTGGCCGACTCGCTGACCGGGGCGCTGCCCCGCCGACCGTCCTTCGCGTTGTTGAAGGGTCGAGGAAACTATCTGTGTCTGAACAAGATTCACAACGGATCCGCGACCGGCGAGCCCGACGACGCTCCGCAGGAGCAACTGTTCTCACCGGTGGCCGGCAGCGCGCTGGGCCGCGACGTGCGGCGTCTGACGGAGTGGTCGGAGAGCACCTCGACCGGTGATCGCGACGAACTCAAACCCGGGGTCGCCGACCGGTCCTGGTCACAGGTCAGCGTGTCGGCGCGGGAGTGCATCGGGATGTCGCGCTGCCCGTTCGGCACCGACTGCTTCGCCGAACGCGCTCGCGGCCGGGCCGGCGAGGCCGACATCGTCGTCACCAACCACGCGCTGCTGGCCATCGATGCCATCGGCGAGGCGAACGTGCTGCCCGAACATCAACTGCTGGTCGTCGACGAGGCACATGAACTGGTGGACCGCGTCACCAGCGTCGCGACCGCGGAACTGTCCGCGACGTCGCTGGGCGTCGCGCACCGACGGGCGGCCCGCGTGGTGTCACCGGAGCTCGCCGAGCGGTTGGAGGCGGCATCGGCGACGTTCTCCTCGGCCATCTTCGACGCCCGGCCCGGACGGATCGATGTCCTCGATGCCGAGCTCGGCAGTTACCTGACGGCGTTGCGCGACGCGGCGCACACCGTGCGCACCGCTGTCGACACCGCCCCCAACGATCCGAAGACGACATCGGCGCGGGCCGAGGCAGCGACCGCACTTTCCGACGTCAGCGACACGGCGGCACGGATCCTGGATTCCTTCGTCCCCGCCATCCCCGACCGCACCGACGTCGTCTGGCTCGACCATGTCGACGATGCCCGGGCGGGCAGCCGTGCCGTGTTGCGGGTGGCCCCGCTGTCGGTGGCAGGGCTGTTGCGCAGCAGGCTGTTCGGGCAGTCGACCACGGTGCTGACCTCTGCGACGCTGACCATCGGCGGTAGCTTCGACGCGATGGCCTCGGCATGGGGCCTCGGCGAGGCCGGCGTTACCGCACCCGGGGCGGCCACCGCCACGAAGTGGCGGGGTCTGGATGTGGGGTCGCCGTTCGACCATGCCCGATCGGGCATCCTCTACGTCGCCGCCCACCTGCCGGCACCTGGCCGCGACGGCACCGGTTCGGCCGAGCAGCTCGACGAGATCGCCGAGCTCATCGAAGCCGCGGACGGTCGCACCCTGGGTCTGTTCTCGTCGATGCGGGCGGCGAAAGCCACCGCCGAGGTGATGCGCGATCGGCTGGGCACGCCGGTGCTGTGTCAGGGTGACGACAGCACCGCAGCGCTGGTGCAGCGGTTCGCCGACGACGAGCAGACGTCACTTTTCGGCACCCTGTCGCTGTGGCAGGGCGTCGACGTTCCCGGTCCGTCGCTGTCGCTGGTGCTGATCGACCGCATCCCGTTTCCCCGCCCCGACGACCCGCTGCTGACCGCCCGGCAGCGGGCGGTGGCCTCGCGCGGCGGCAACGGTTTCTTGGCGGTGGCGGCCAGTCATGCCGCGCTGCTGCTGGCACAGGGCGCCGGCCGACTGTTGCGTCGTGTCGATGACCGCGGTGTGGTGGCGGTGCTCGATTCACGGATGGCCACCGCCCGGTACAGCGGCTTCCTGCGCGCGTCGCTGCCACCGTTCTGGCCGACGACCGACGGTGCGGCGGTGCGCGCGGCGCTGCGTCGGCTGCGGGCCGGGGACTGACGACGGCCTGAGCAGGCCACTGACCACGGACCCGCTCGAGTGACCGCCGTGCGGCGCACCGGTCATTATCCTGACGGAAGTTCGGTCGCCGGCACCGCAGCCACCACCTCGCGGCCACTACCGAAAGGCGGCGTCCATGAGCCCGTCGAGAAAGCCGATCGCTGTGCGTGCACTCGTCGTCGCCGTGTGCGCGGCGCTGGCCGCGACCGCGTGTTCAACCACCCTGCAGGGGAGTGCGGTCTCGGTGTTCGCCGATCCCTTCCGGGTGGCCGGAATGCCCGCGACCGACGGGCCCTCGGGTCTGCGGCCCACCGCGGACGCTCCTGCCCGCGACGTTGAAGGCACCGACGGGAGTGCGATCGACGAGCTGGCCGCGAGTGCGGTCAGCGACATCGAGGACTACTGGACGACCGCGTATCAGGAGGCGTTCGACGAGAAGTTCAGACCCGTGGCCGAGCTGATCTCGTGGGACGCCAACGGGTTCGACGGCGCGTTCTGCGGGGAGGACACCTACGGACTGGTCAACGCCGGCTTCTGCTACGCCGACCGGACCATCGGCTGGGACCGCGGTGAACTGCTGCCGAGCCTGCAGCGGGCCTACGGCGACATGGGGGTGGTCATGGTCCTCGCCCACGAGTACGGACACGCCGTCTCGCGGCTGGCCGGACTGACGAAGAAGGACACGCCGACCCTGGTCGCCGAGCAGCAGGCGGACTGCTTCAGCGGCGCCTACATGCGTTGGGTCGCCGAGGATTCCTCCCCGCGCTTCACGCTGAACACCGGAGAGGGTCTCAACAGCGTGCTCGCCGGCGTCATCTCGTTCCGCGATCCGCTGCTGACCGAGGGCGACCCCGACGCCGGGTTCGACGAGCACGGATCGGCGTTCGAGCGGTTGTCGGCGTTTCAGTTCGGCTTCACCGACGGCCCACCGGCGTGCGCGGCGATCGACCTCGAAGAGATCGGTCAGCGCCGGGGCGACCTACCGGTGCTACTGCCCGAGGATCAGACCGGCGAACTGCCGGTGTCCGAAGATTCGGCGCGCTCGATCGTGGACGCGATGGAGATCCTGTTCGCACCCGCCGACCCTCCGGCGCTGAGCTTCGATGCCGAGGATGCGGACAGTTGCCCCGACGCCCGGCCGAGTCCGCCCGCCTCGTTCTGCCCGGGTACCAACACCGTGGTGGTGGATCTGCCGGGTCTGGAGGAACTGGGCGCCCAGGCCGACCCGCGAGACGGTGCCAGCCTCGCCACCGGCGACAACGTGGCGTACTCGGTGCTGGTGTCGCGCTACATGCTGGCGATCCAGAACGAGCACGGCGGCGTCGAGCTCGACTCGGCCGCAGCGGCGTTGCGGACGGCCTGCCTGACCGGTGTCGCGACGGTGAAGCTCAGCAAAGAGGTGAGCACCCCCGACGGTGACACCATCGCGTTGACTGCCGGCGATGTCGACGAGGCGGTGTCGGGCATCCTGACCAACGGTCTGGTCGCCAGCGACGTCAACGGTGAATCCGTACCGTCCGGGTTCTCCCGGATCGACGCCTTCCGGCTCGGTGTCCTCAGCGACTCCGAGCGTTGCTTCAAGCGGTTCCCCTGATCCTCGTCCCCACCGTCAGGCCAGGGTGACCAACCCCAGTTCGTTGTCACCGGCCAGCAGCCGGTGGTGGGGCAGCACCCGGACCGTGTAGCCGACCGAACCTGCGATCGGCAGCGGCGTTGTCGCCGTGAAGATCTCGTTGCCGTTGTCCGCCGTGCCGGTGTGCACCATCGGTACGGTGGCCGGGTCGACCAGGCTGTCGCCGGCGTCGACCCGGCCGAGGACGGCCTGGACGACCACATCGGCCGGACGCAGGCCGTCGAGGTGCACCAGAGCGGTCAGTGTCAGCTCCGACCCCAGCAGCGGGGTGTCGGGCAGTCCGGAGCCGTCCACGTCGGTGATCGTGATCTGCGGCCAGGACTTCTCGACCCGCCGGCGATACTGCGCGAGTTCGAGCGCCGAACCGAACGGTACGGCCAACTCCGCGGCACCGGACTGTCCGGGCTCGATCATTGCGCGCAACGCCTGAGCTGCGGGCAGGTAGTACTTCTGGGTGTAGTCGCGAACCATGCGTGACGCCAGCACCTTCGGCCCGAGCGACTGCAGGGTGTGGCGCACCATCTCCACCCAGCGGGTCGGAATACCGTTGTCGTCGCGGTCGTAGAACTTGGGGGCGACCGCGCGCTCGAGCAGATCATAGAGGGCCGCGGCCTCAAGGTCGTCGCGTCTGCCTTCGTCGGCCAGCCCGTCCGCGGTCGGAATCTCCCAACCGTTCTCGCCGTCGTACCACTCGTCCCACCAGCCGTCTCGGATCGACAGATTCAGCCCGCCGTTGAGCGCGCTCTTCATACCCGAGGTTCCGCACGCCTCCAGCGGACGCAACGGGTTGTTCAGCCACACATCGCAACCGTGGTAGAGCTTGCGCGCCATGGACATGTCGTAATCGGGCAGGAAGGCGATGCGATGCCGCATGTCCTCGCGGTCGGCGAACCGGACAATCTGCTGGATCAACGCCTTGCCGCCCTCGTCGGCCGGGTGGGACTTGCCGGCCACGATCAGCTGGATCGGGCGTTGCTCGTCGAGCAGCAACTTCGCCAACCGGTCGGGATCGCGCAGCATAAGGGTCAGCCGCTTGTACGTCGGTACCCGGCGGGCGAAGCCGATGGTCAGCACCGCCGGGTCGAAAGCTGTGGCGATCCAGCTCAATTCGGCATCGGAGGCGCCTCGTTCCAGCCATGATCGGCGCAGCCGGGCACGTACGTCGTCGATCAACTCGGCACGCAGTTGGGACCGGATCCACCACAGATGGCCCGGATCGACGTCCTGGAGACGGTGCCAGGTCTCGGGCTCGCTCAACGTGCTCAGATCGGTGGTCCCAATGAGCTCGCGCCCCAGCTCCACCCACTGGGGCGCTGCCCAGGTCGGGGCGTGCACACCGTTGGTGATTGAACCGATGGGCACCTCGGCGGGATCGAAGCCCTTCCAGAGCTCGTTGAACATCGACCGGCTGACCCGCCCATGCAGCAGGGACACCCCGTTCGCACGCTGCGCCAGGCGTAGCCCCATATGCGCCATGTTGAACTTCGAAGGATCGTCCTCGGCGCCGAAGGCGACGATGCGGTCCAGCGGCACCCCCGGCAGCAGCCGCGACCCGTTGTGGGCCGGACCACCTGGTTCCGGACCGAAATAGCGTTGCACCATCTCCACCGGAAAACGGTCGATTCCGGCGGCCACCGGGGTGTGGGTGGTGAACACCGTCGATGCGCGCACCACCGCCAACGCGGTGTCGAAATCGAAGCCCGCGTCCATCAGCTCGCGGATACGTTCAGCGCCCAGGAAGCCGGCATGGCCCTCGTTCATGTGGAACACCTCGGGGGCGGCGAGGCCTTCGAGCTCGGTGAACGCCCGGATCGCACGCACACCGCCGACACCGGCGAGGATCTCCTGCCTGATCCGGTGCTCCTGATCACCGCCATAGAGCCGGTCGGTGACCGCACGCAGCTCATGCTCATTCTCCGGGATGTCAGAGTCCAACAGCAGCAACGAAATTCGGCCGACCTGGGCGATCCAGACCCGAGCGAACAACCGGGCGCCATCGGGCAGGGCCAGTTCGACGAGGACGGTCGCCCCCTCGGCGTCGGTCAGCAACCGCAGCGGCAGCCCCTGGGGATCCAGCGACGGATAGCTCTCGTGTTGCCATCCGTCGGCGGTCAACGACTGGCGGAAATATCCGGAGCGGTAGTACAGACCCACCGCGATCAGCGGCAGCCCGAGATCGGACGCCGACTTCAGATGGTCGCCGGCGAGTATCCCCAGGCCGCCCGAGTAGTTCGGCAGCACCTCGGCGACGCCGAACTCCATCGAGAAGTACGCGATCCCCTTGGGCAGTTCGGCGTCCTGTTCGCCGGCGAGTTGCTGGTACCACAGCGGCCGGCTCAGGTAGTCGTCCAACTCGGCGGCCAGCCCGTCGAGACGCTGGACGAAGGAGTGGTCGGCGGCCAACTGCTCCAATCTCGCCGGTCCGACCTGTCCGAGCAGGGCAACCGGATCACCGCCGACCTGCTCCCACAGCGCGGGGTCGATCTCGGCGAACAGATCCTGGGTCGGTTTGTCCCAGGACCAGCGCAGATTGACAGAAAGCCGCTCGAGGGCAGTCAACTGCACGGGAAGGTGAGCACGGACGGTGAACCGACGGAGAGCTTTCACGCGTGGTCACCTTACTGCTGTCGGCCGCTCCACGGAGGTGGGATGGCCGGCGTCCCGGACGTGGTGAATCGATGCGCGACGAAAGGTTGAGTCGGACACTACGGTGGGTATAGGCGCGACAGGGCTTTAACCAGGCTGTGAACGAAACCGGGCAGAATGCCGCGCGGCGGAACGCCGCGCAGTGGTGTTCGAGAGTGGTAGGGAGTGCCAGGGAGTGATCGCGTGACCGCCGGTCGTATCGAGATCGATGACGTCCAGCCCGTGGTGTCTGAGGGCCGGTTCCCGGCCAAGGCGGTCGTCGGAGAAGTGGTTCCGGTGACGGCGACCGTGTGGCGGGAGGGACACGAAGCGGTGTCGGCGACCCTGGTCGTCCGATACCACGGCGCAACCTATCCCCCGCTGGCCGACGAACCACCCGGGCGGGTCCGGCCTGCCGAAGCGGTGCCGATCCAGGAGGTCGTCACCCCGGCGGCGCGGGTGCGTCCGCAGGCCTTGCCGATGGGCCTGGGTCGCACCCCAGACGTGTTCCACGGGCAGTTCTGTCCGGATGAGGTCGGCCTGTGGACCTTCCGCGTGGACGGCTGGGGTGACCCGATCGCCACGTGGCGCAAGAACGTCACCGCCAAGCTCGACGCCGGACAGAGCGAGGGCGAACTCGACAACGACCTGCTGGTCGGGGCGCGCCTGCTGGACCGCGCCGCGACCGGCGTCCCCCGCCAGGACCGTTACCCGCTCGCCGAGGCAGCGGCCCGGCTGCGCGAGCCGGGAGATCCGTATTACCGCGCCGGCGCCGCCTTGGCCCCCGAGATCACCGCGCTGCTCGACCAGTATCCGCTGCGCGAGCTCGTCACCCGGGGCAAGCAGTACGGAATCTGGGTGGACCGTCCGCTGGCCCGCTTCAGCTCGTGGTACGAGCTGTTTCCCAGGTCGACCGGGGGCTGGGACAGCTCGGGCAACCCGGTGCACGGAACCTTCGCCACGGCGGCCAAAGCGCTGCCGCGGGTGGCGAGGATGAACTTCGACATCGTCTACCTGCCGCCGATCCACCCGATAGGCAAGGTGCACCGCAAGGGGCGCAACAACAGCGTCACAGCGGCCCCGGGGGATGTCGGCTCCCCGTGGGCGATCGGCAGCGACGAGGGCGGGCACGACGCCGTACACCCCGACCTCGGCACCATCGACGACTTCGACGAATTCGTCGAGGCGGCTCACCGGGAAGGTCTGGAGGTGGCACTGGATCTGGCACTGCAGTGCGCGCCGGACCATCCTTGGGCCCGCGACCACCCCGAGTGGTTCACCGTGCTGCCCGACGGCACGATCGCCTACGCGGAGAACCCCCCGAAGAAGTACCAGGACATCTACCCGCTGAATTTCGACAACGATCCCGCCGGCTTGTACGAGGAAGTGCTACGGGTCGTCAGGTTCTGGGTTTCGCACGGGGTCAAGGTTTTTCGGGTTGACAATCCGCACACCAAGCCACCCAACTTCTGGGCCTGGCTGATCGGCGAGGTCAAGAACACCGATCCCGACGTACTGTTCCTGGCCGAGGCGTTCACCCGGCCGGCGCGCCTGTTCGGTCTGGCCAAACTGGGTTACACGCAGTCCTACACATACTTCACCTGGCGCACTGCCAAATGGGAACTCACCGAGTTCGCTGAGAGCATCGCCGAGCATGCCGACTACAGCAGGCAGAGCCTGTGGGTCAACACCCCCGACATCCTGCACGAAAGCCTGCAGCACGGCGGACCGGGGATGTTTGCGCTGCGAGCCGTCCTGGCATCCACGATGAGCCCGACGTGGGGCATGTACTCCGGCTACGAACTCTTCGAACACCGCGCTGTGCGGGAGGGAAGCGAGGAATACCTCAACTCGGAGAAGTACGAACTACGGCCACGCGATTTCGACGCCGCACTGGCCGACGGTGAGTCGCTGGAACCGTTCATCACCCGTCTCAACGAGATCCGCCGCATCCACCCGGCCCTGCAGCAGATGCGGACCGTGAAGTTCCACCACATCGACAATGACGCGCTGCTGGCCTACAGCAAGTTCGATCCGGTCTCCGGCGACCAGGTGCTGGTGGTGGTCACCCTCAACCCGTTCGGCCCGGAGGAAGGAACGCTGTGGCTGGACATGGGCGCGCTGGGTATGGAACAACAGGACCGGTTCTGGGTCCGAGACGAGATCTCGGGCGAGGAATATCAATGGGGACAACACAACTACGTCCGGCTGGAACCGGCCAAGGCGGTGGCGCACGTGCTGAACATGCCGCAGGTCCCCGCTGACCAAAGAGCCAACCTTCTGCGTAGGGAGTGACGACATGACCAACGCGTCGCATGTGAAGAAACAGATCGACAGTCCGCATTTGCGGCCGCACACCGCCGACCTGAACCGGCTGATCGCCGGTGAGCACCACGATCCGCACTCGATCCTGGGCGCACACGAATACGACGACCACACAGTGATCCGCGCCTACCGGCCGCACGCGGTCGAGGTCGTGGCGGTCATCGGTGGCACCCGATATCCGCTGCAGCACATCGAGTCCGGGCTGTTCGCCGTCGCGGTGCCGTTCACCGATCTGATCGACTACCGCTACGAGGTCAGGTACTCCGACGACGAGTCGGCGTTCGTACACACCGTGGCCGACGCGTACCGCTTCCTGCCCACTCTGGGCGAGGTCGATCTGCACCTGTTCGCCGAGGGGCGCCACGAACGGCTGTGGGAGACCCTGGGTGCGCACCCGCGCAGTTTCACCACCCCAGACGGTGTGGTCGACGGGGTGTCGTTCGCGGTGTGGGCGCCCAACGCCAAAGGTGTCAGTGTCACCGGTGATTTCAACCACTGGGGCGACGAAGCCCAGATGCGGGTGCTCGGCTCGACCGGGGTGTGGGAGCTGTTCTGGCCCAACTTCCCCGGCGGCGGGCTCTACAAATTCCGTATCCACGGCGCGGACGGGAGCGTGACCGACCGCGCCGACCCGATGGCCTTCGCCACCGAGGTACCGCCGCAGACCGCCTCCCGCGTGTTCGAGAGCGATTACACGTGGAGTGACGAGGAATGGATGAGCGGCCGGGCGTTGCGCAATCCGGTGTTCGAGCCGATGAGCACCTATGAGGTGCATCTCGGGTCGTGGCGTCCCGGTTTGAGCTACACCGAACTGGCCGACCAACTCACCGACTATGTCGTCGCTCACGGCTTCACCCACGTCGAGATGCTGCCGGTGGCCGAGCATCCCTTCGGCGGCTCGTGGGGCTATCAGGTGACCTCGTACTACGCACCGTCTGCGCGGTTCGGCTCACCCGACGAGTTCCGCTATCTGGTGGATGCGCTGCACCGGGCCGGTATCGGCGTTATCGTGGACTGGGTACCTGCCCACTTCCCCAAGGATGCGTGGGCGTTAGGCCGCTTCGACGGTACTGCGCTCTACGAGCACGGAGATCCCCGACGTGGAGAGCAATTGGACTGGGGAACCTACGTTTTCGACTTCGGGCGGGCCGAGGTACGCAACTTCCTGGTGGCCAACGCACTGTACTGGCTGCAGGAGTACCACATCGACGGGCTCCGGGTGGACGCCGTGGCGTCCATGCTCTATCTGGACTACTCGCGTCCCGACGGCGGCTGGTCGCCGAACATCTACGGCGGCCGCGAGAATCTCGAAGCGGTGCAGTTCCTCCAGGAGATGAACGCCACCGTGCACAAGATCAACCCGGGGATCGTCACCATCGCCGAGGAGTCCACCTCCTGGCCGGGCGTGACACGTCCGACGAGCCTTGGCGGACTTGGCTTTTCGATGAAGTGGAACATGGGCTGGATGAACGACACGCTGGAGTTCATCAAACGCGACCCGATCCACCGCAGTTACCACCATCACGAGCTGACGTTCTCGCTGCTCTATGCATTCAGCGAGAACTTCGTGTTGCCCATCAGCCACGACGAGGTGGTGCACGGCAAGGGCACGTTGTGGGGCCGGATGCCGGGCAACGACCACATGAAGGCTGCCGGCATCCGCAGCCTGCTGGCCTACCAGTGGGCACACCCGGGCAAACAGTTGTTGTTCATGGGGCAGGAGTTCGGCCAGCGTGCCGAGTGGTCCGAAGAGCGCGGCGTCGACTGGTTCCAGCTCGACGAACAAGGGTTCTCCGACGGTGTGCTGCGGATGCTGACCGATGCCAACGAGATCTATCGCACCCGGCGCGCGCTGTGGTCCCGCGACACCCAGCCCGAGGGCTACTCGTGGATCGATGCCAACGATTCGGCCAACAACGTGTTGAGCTTCCTGCGGTTCGGTGACGACGGATCGATGATGGCCTGCGTGTTCAACTTCTCCGGTTCCGAGCACACCCGGTACCGGCTCGGCCTCCCGCACGCAGGCATCTGGCGCGAGGTGCTCAATACCGACTCCGACAGCTATCACGGTGCCGGCATCGGCAACTACGGCGCGGTGGAAGCCACCGACGAGCCGTGGCACGGCAGGCCGGCCTCGGCGGTGATGGTGCTGCCGCCGCTGTCGGCACTCTGGTTCGAACCGGTCGGTGCGGCCGACTAATACAGCGCGTTGGCGAGGTTGCGCCGGCCGGCCACCACCTCGGGGTCGGCCGGGTCGAAAAGCTCGAACAGCTCGATGAGACGGGTTCGCACCGCGGTCCGGTCGTCGCCGACGGTCCGCTTGACCAGGCCCGTCAACCGCGCAAACGCTGCCCCGATGTCCTGCTGCATGATCTCGACGTCGGCGGCGGCGAAGGCGGCGTCGATGTCCTGCGGTGACGCATCGGCCACGGCCACCGCGTCGCGTGGATGCGTGGTCGCCCGCTGCAGAAAGGCGATCTGGCGGACCGCGCCCTTGGCTTCGGGATGATTCGGGTCTCCCTCCAGAATCGCCTCATAGGCGGTGCGAGCCGCGGCGAAATCGCCTGAGTCGAGCAGCGCGCGGGCCTGCTCGACCGCGGGGTCCACCTGGTCGGGCTGGTCGGCTTCACCACCGCCCAGCTTGCCCGCGACAGCGCTCAACAACGAGTCGATCCAGCGCCGCAGCTGCTCGGGCGGCTGCATGCCCTCGAAGCTGGACAGGGGCCGGCCCGCCGCGATCGCCACCACTGTCGGTACCGCCTGCACGCCGAACATCTGGGCCACCCGGGGCGTGGTGTCGACGTTGACCGTCGCGAACACCCATTTCGGTCCGTCGGAGGCGGCGAGCGCGCTGAGCGCCTCGCCGAGCTGGATGCTGGCGTCGCTGCGCGGCGACCAGAGCAGAACGACGACGGGCACCTCGGTGGAGCGGACCAGCACCTCGGCTTCGAGGTTGGCCTCGGTCACCTCGAGTCCACCGGGACCGCCCGAGGGTGTTCCCTCGCCGGAGGCGGCCGGCCGCTGCTTGAGTGCCGACAGATCGACAGCGCCCGCCATGGCAGGCGATATACGGGGTCCAGGACGCGTCACGACGACAAGTCTGTCACGTCGTTTCCGGTACCGGCTCCCCCGGCCGACCCACACCGGCAGTAGCTGGTCGAGGACTCATCCGACCGGTCCTATCAGCCCATATGAGGAAGATCACACTACCCAGCGGCACGATGCTGCCCAGCAACGCCAGCAACCATGTGCCGGGCCGCCACCGGAACCCGATGCCGACCACGGCGGCAGCGACCACGAATGCCACGAAGATGCCGCCGTGCACCGGACCGAACACCTTGACCCCGATCTCGGTCTGGGGCGAACCCAGGTACTTGAAGTACATGCCGAGGAGCAGGCCAACCCAGCTGAGCGCTTCAGCGAATGCGATGAGCCGGAACCATCCCGCGGCGGTGCGGAGATCGTGTGCACGTGTATGGGTCGTCATGCCCGACATTGTGCCCGACACCGCCATCAGCTACTACACAGCGTCGTTGACGACCTGCGCCGTCAGGACCGCCGCAGGATCAGAGCGTCGCCCTGGCCACCCGCCCCGCATAGAGCCGCCACCGCGTACCCGCTGCCCTTGCGCGCCAGTTCCAGCGCGGCGTGCAAGGTGATGCGGGCGCCGGACATACCGATCGGGTGACCGATGGCGATGGCCCCGCCATTGACGTTGACCTTGTCGGCGACCACCGTCTCATCGAGGCCCAGTTCCCTGCTGGAGGCGAGCGCCACAGCGGCGAATGCCTCGTTGATCTCGATGACGTCGAGCTGATCGACCGAGATGCCCTCCTTGGCCACGGCCTTCTTGATCGCGTTGGCCGGTTGGCTCTGCAGCGTCGAATCGGGTCCGGCCACCACCCCGTGGGCGCCGATCTCGCACAACCAGGTCAGACCCAACTCCTCGGCCTTCACCTTGTTCATGACCACCACCGCGCACGCGCCGTCGGAGATCTGCGACGCCGACCCGGCCGTGATGGTGCCGTCCTTGCGGAATGCCGGCCGCAGGCCACCGAGCGACTCCGCGGTGGTGTCGGCCCGGATGCCCTCGTCCTCGGCGAACTCGATCGGGTCCCCCTTGCGCTGCGGGATCTCGACGGCCACCACCTCGTCGGCGTACACGCCGTCCTTCCAGGCCCGCGCGGCCTTCTGGTGCGAAGCCGCCGCGTACTCGTCCTGCTGGGCGCGGGTGAACTTGTCCTCGTCGTTGCGCTGCTCGGTCAACGCACCCATCGGCTGGTCGGTGAACACGTCGTGCAGCCCGTCGTAGGCCATGTGGTCGAGCACCGTGACATCGCCGTACTTGTAGCCCGCCCGGCTGTTCATCAGCAGATGCGGCGCCTGGGTCATCGACTCCTGGCCTCCGGCCACCACGACGTCGAATTCGCCGGCCCGGATCAGTTGATCAGCCAGCGCGATCGCGTCGATGCCCGACAGACACATCTTGTTGATGGTCAGTGCGGGAACATCCCAACCGATACCGGCGGCCACCGCAGCCTGACGGGCCGGCATCTGCCCGGCCCCCGCCGTCAACACCTGACCCATGATCACGTACTCGACCGCCGATGCCGGGACCTGAGCCTTTTCCAGCGCGGCCTTGATCGCCAGCCCACCGAGGTCGCTTCCCGAGAAATCCTTCAGCGAACCCATCAATTTTCCGACCGGAGTGCGGGCTCCAGCAACAATCACCGACGTCGTCATGGCAACCTCCAAGCAGTTTCGAGCAGCTGCCAAGAGGCTATACATCAACACCGAGCTATTCGAAACCGATCTTGTTAGGTAACTTCGTCGTTATGACCGCCGAGCAGACTGACGCCCGTCCGGTATTGGCCACCGCGCTGGTGACGGCCATCGACCATGTCGGCATCGCCGTGGCAGACCTCGATGTCGCGATCAAGTGGTACCACGACCATCTGGGCATGATCGTGCTGCACGAAGAGGTCAACGAGGAGCAGGGCATCCGCGAGGCGATGCTGAGCGTTCGCGGCGCCCCGGTCGGAAGCACCCAGATCCAGCTGATGGCCCCCATCGACGAGAGCTCGACCATCGCCAAGTTCCTCGACAAGCGCGGTCCCGGTCTGCAGCAGTTCGCCTACCGGGTCAGCGATATCGACGCCCTCACCGAACGGCTCCGCGAGCAGGGTGTGCGGCTCATCTACGACGCCCCACGTCGGGGCACCGCCGGTTCCCGCATCAACTTCATCCACCCCAAGGATGGTGGCGGGGTGCTGATCGAGCTCGTCGAGCCCGCTTCCGACGGTGCCCATACGCCGCGCGCCTCACACTAGAAGCACAACCTGGGCGCCCTGCTGCGGCGCGACCGCGGAGACTAGGACCAGCGCCGGGTGGGGCCGCGCGTGGCGCGGTGGGACCAGCAGGATGTGTGCCAGTGTCGCCGATCGTCGACGCCGGACGGTCCGTGCGCCGGCCAAACCACCAGATGCGCTGTGCCGGGCCTGATTTCGTGGTCGCAGCCCGGACACCGGTATACCTTGGTCGCCCGTGCCGCGGACACCTGGCGCACTTCGTAGTCGTCGCCGTCGGCGCCCACCTCGATACGCGGCGCGGCGGGCAGGGGGTCGCGGAGGGACTTTCGCGTACCCGTCCGCTTAGCCGTCGTGCGCCGTCTCACCATCAGAACAGGCGGAACTCGTCGCTGTCCATACCCCGCATCTTGTCGTAATCCAGTGTCACACAACGGATTCCGCGATCAGTCGCCAGCGTGCGGGCTTGCGGTTTGATCTGCTGGGCAGCGAACACCCCCGCAACCGGCGCCAGCAGCGAGTCCCGGTTGAGCAGTTCCAGGTATCGGGTGAGCTGCTCGACACCGTCGATCTCGCCACGCCGCTTGATCTCCACCGCCACCGAGCGGCCCTGCTCGTCACGGCACAGCAGATCCACCGGACCGATCGGGGTCATGTACTCGCGACGCACCAACGTGTACCCGGCGCCGAGCAACTCGACGTGTTCGGCGAGCAGCGCCTGCAGATGAGCTTCCACGCCGTCCTTGACCAGACCCGGGTCCACGCCGAGTTCGTGGCTGGAGTCGTGCTCGATCGCCTCTACCGTGATGCGCAGCTGCTCGCCCGCCTTGTTCTCGACCACCCAGACCGGCGGTTGCCCGTCGGGTTGTTCGACGATCCAACAGGGCGGGGACATCCAGTTCAACGGCTTGTAGGCACGGTCGTCGGCGTGCACACTGACCGAACCGTCGGCCTTGAACAGCAAGAGCCGCCGGGCCGATGGCAGGTGTGCGGTGAGCCGACCGACATAGTCCACCGTGCACTGGGCGATCACGAGACGCACCGATCCACCTTAAACGCCACCGGCGATCACTAGGCTGACGCCTCGATGACCGGCAACAGGACGGCGGCGCAGCGACTCGGCCGCGTGTTGGAACGTGTGACCAGGCAGAGCAGCCGGATATCGTCGACGCCCGAGTACGGGTCGTGGATCCTGGGCCGGGTCTCGGAGAGCCAGCGCCGACGACGAATACGGATCCAGATCATACTGACCACGTTCGTCGTCGTCGCGAACCTGATCGGCATCGGCGTCGCGACGTTGGTGATCACCGTCGCGTTCCCCATCCCCAGCGTCTTCGCGCCCGAGGTCGCGTGGATCTCCTTCATCGTGGTGCCGGTGTATCTGGTGACCGCGCTGGTGGTCGGCGTGTTCTGGGCCACCCGCCGGGTGATGAACCAGGTGCGGTGGGCCATCGAGGAGCGCAGCCCGACCGCCGAGGACCAGTACAACACCTTTCTGGCGCCGTGGCGGCTGACCCGCGTTCTGTTGGCACTGTGGGGTCTGGGCACGGTCGTGCTCACCGCCATGTACGGGTCATACGACAGCGCCTTCATCCCCAAGTTGCTGCTGGGAGTCAGCTTCCCGGGCATCGTGGTCTCGGCGAGCTGTTTCCTGTTCACCGAGTTCGCGCTGCGCCCGGTCGCCGCCCAGGCGCTGGAGGCCGGCCGGCCCCCGCGACGGTTCGCCGACGGGTTGATGGGACGCACGATGCTGGTCTGGGCGCTCGGTTCGGGCGTGCCGGTCCTGGGGATCTTTCTGGCCGCCTTGATCACACTGGTCCAGCGCAATCTGTCGCCCACCCAGTTCACCGTCGCCGTGATGATCCTGGCAGCCTTCGCACTGATCTTCGGGTTCATCCTGATGTGGATCCTGTCCTGGCTCACGGTGACCCCGGTCAGGGTGGTCCGGTCGGGGATGAACCGGGTGGAGCGCGGCGACCTGGACGCCAACGTGGTGGTGTTCGACGGCACCGAGCTGGGGCAGCTGCAGCGTGGTTTCAATGCGATGGCTGCCGGGCTGCGCGAACGCGAGCGGGTCCGCGACCTGTTCGGCCGCCACGTGGGCCGGGAGGTCGCCGCGCTCGCCGAAAAGGAACGTCTCCAACTCGGCGGCGAGGAGCGCCATGCAGCCGTCGTCTTCGTCGACATCATCGGTTCGACCCAGCTGGTCACCAGCCGGCCGGCAGTCGAGGTCGTGGAACTGCTGAACCGGTTCTTCGACGTCGTCGTCGACGAGGTGGACAACCATCACGGCCTGGTGAACAAGTTCGAGGGCGACGCCGTGCTGGCGGTGTTCGGCGCACCGGTGTCGCTGGCCGATGCCGAAGCCGAGGCGTTGGCGGCGGCGCGGGCGATGGCGCGACGGTTGCGTACCGAGGTACCCGAATGTCAGGCGGGCATCGGTGTCGCCGCCGGACAGGTGGTGGCGGGCAATGTCGGAGCCAAGCAACGGTTCGAATACACGGTCATCGGTGAACCGGTCAACGAAGCCGCCCGGCTGTGCGAACTGGCCAAGAACGAACCGCACCGGCTGGTGGCCGCCGCCGACGCGGTCGCCGGTGCCGACGAAGCCGAACAGGCGCACTGGACCCTGGGCCGGACGGTGACACTGCGCGGCCACGACCAACCGACGCGGTTGGCGACTCCGGCGGGTGAACCCTGAACCCTCGGGGACCCCGAACAGGGTCATGTCGCAACGGGAAACCTGCGGATGTCGCGATCGGTGATGTACAACGCCGCCGGCGGCACCGAGCATGGGGTGACCACCCAGGAGAGGCGGTTCGACGATGACGATCAGTGTGGCCGAGCGCGCGCAGTTGCGCACCGCGGTCCGCGACCTGCTGGCCGACCGGTGCACCGAGGCCGATGTACGCCGCGCAATGGAGTCCGACGAGGGCTTCGACCGACAGTTGTGGGCCCTGCTGGCGGATCAGGGCGTGCTCGGAATGCTCGTCGACAACCGGTACAACGGGCTGGGTTTCGGCGCTATGGAGCTCGAGGCGGTCGCCGAAGAAACCGGGGCGGCGCTGCTTGCCGCACCGTTCATCTCCAGCGCGGTGTTGACCGTCGCACTCATCGACGCGACGGGCACCGATGACGACAAGCAGCGACTGCTGCCCGCGCTCGCCGACGGCACTTCCGTCGGAACCGTGGCTGTGACAGGCAGTTCCGGCACCTGGACACCTGAAGGTATCGACGTCCGGGTGGACGACCGCGGCCATCTCACCGGCAGCGCGCACTTCGTCACGTGGGGGCAGGTCGCCGATGTGGTGCTGGTGGTGGCCCGCGGTGCGGATGGTGTCGGGATCTACCAGGTGGCGCCCGCAGCCGCCGGGTTCGAACGGTGCGCAGCAACCGTTTTCGACCCCACCGTACGCCTGTCGACCTTCGCCTTCGCCGACACACCCGCCAGACGTCTCGGCAGTGGCGACTGGGAAGCCGTTCAGCAGGCGCTCGACTTCGCGATCATCGCGTCGGCCGGCGAGCAGGTCGGCGGTGCCCGCCGGATATTCGACATCACCGTCGAGTACCTGAAGACCCGAATCCAGTTCGGCCGCCCGATCGGCAGTTTCCAGGCCCTCAAGCACATGGCCGCCGATCTGCTCCTGGACGTCGAGTCAGCGACCTCGGCCGCCCAGCACGCGGCCGCGGCGGTTGCAGATCCGGAGGCGGCACGTAGCGACGAGTCCGACGGTGCAATCGCTTTGGCGGGCTTCGTCTGCGCGGAGGCCTACCAGAACGTCACGATGGCCGCCATCCAGATGCACGGGGGAATCGGGTTCACCTGGGAGCATCCGGCCCATCTGTTTCTGCGGCGGGCCCGCACCGGTTTGCAGCTGTTCGGCGGAACGCGTGCCCATCGCGAGCGCTACCTCGCCTCGAAAGGTGCCTGAGATGACGACCACCGCCCTGCCCGACGCCGACGAGCTGCGCGGTGAAGTTCGGGACTGGTTGCGCGACAACTGGACTCCGCTTCCCAAGAGCACTGATCCGTGGGTGTCCACGCCCGGGCGGATCGCCTGGTTGGAGAAGGTTCTCGACGCCGGCTACGCCGTACCGACCTATCCGGTGGAGTGGTTCGGCCGCGGGTACCCCAACCACCTGGCCAACGTGATCGCCGACGAGTTCGCCGCGGTCAAGGCACCGGGTGCCAGGCAGGACAAGTACAACATTCCCGCCAACACCACGCTCAAGCTCGGCACCGACGTGCTCAGGAACGACCTGCTGCGCGATTTCCTGGTCGAGCGGTCCCGCACCTGCCTGCTCTACAGCGAACCCGGCGCCGGGTCGGACCTGGCCGGTGTGCGAACCACCGCGGTCAAACAGGATGACCAGTGGGTGGTCACCGGTCAGAAGGTGTGGACGTCGGGCGCACAGACCGCCGACTACGCACTACTGCTGGCGCGAACCGACTGGGATGTGCCCAAACACCAAGGCCTGAGCCTGTTCATCATGCCGATGAAGCAGGCCGGTATCGAGGTGCGCCCCCTGGTGCAGATCACCGGCGAATCCCACTTCAACGAAGTCTTCATCAGTGACGCCACGGTGTCCGACGACTATCTGCTGGGCGGCGCGGGTAACGGCTGGCGCGCACTGCAGACGGCACTGGCCTACGAGCGATCCATCATGGGTGACAGCGGTCGCGGATCACGAAATCGTCGCGCCGACAGCCTGATCGACCTGGCACGCGAGCACGGGGTACTCGGTGACCCGGCCGTGCGTCATCAGCTGGCTTCTGCGCTGGCCATGCGGGAACTCAACAAGCTCAACAATGCCCGCGCGAAAGCCGCTACCGCACAAGGGACGTCGAGTCCGATCATGTCACTGGGCAAGCTCGCGATGTCGCGGATCCTGCACCGCGAGGCCGCGATGAAGACGCAGATCATCGGCGCCCAGGCGTTGCTCGCCGGCCCCGAGAACCCGGTGGCCGATGACGTCAACTTTCTCACCCTCAACGCGTTCTTCACCTCGATCGGCGGCGGTACCGATCAGATTCAACGCAATATCATCGGCGAACGCGTGCTCGGCCTGCCGAAGGAACCCGAGACCGACCGCGACATCCCGTTCCGCCAGGCGCGCAGGAGCTGATCCAGATCACCGATCCCACCTACGACCCGCCACTGGCCGGTGTCCGGATACTGGATGCGTCCTGCGGTCCGATGACGGCCGTCGGACGGCTGTTCGCCGACCTGGGCGCCGAGGTGTCGGTCCTGCGACTGCGCGGCATCACCGGCGACCAGGCGGTCGGTCCGCACCTTGTTCCGATCGCCGTCCCGGCGCCCGGCTCGATCGGTGGCTCGACGCCCGGCCCGATCGCTGTGGGCACGGCCATCGATCGTCACCTGATGACGACGGTGGAGGTGGACGCGCTGACTGCCCACGGCCGTGAGCAGCTCGACCGGTTGCTCGGCGACGTCGACATCCTCATCGAGAACACTGTGCCGGGTTCGGCCGCCGAGGCGAGTCTGGCCGTGCGCGATCTGCGCATCCAGCACCCCGCTTTGGTGATCCTGTCGATCAGCGACTTCGGACGCGACAACGCCTACCGCGACTGGCAGGCCAGCGGACCGGTGCTGCACGCACTGTCGAGCGAGTTGTCCCGATCGGGCATCCCGGGACGGGAGCCGCTGGTACCACCGGCCGAGCTGCCCTACCAGGTGGCCGCCGCGCAGGCAGCGGTGATGACGCTGAGCCTGTTTCTGGACCGGTTGCGCACCGGGGAGGGCGACCTCATCGATTTCGCCGTCCTCGACGGGGCGATGCAGGCGCTCGACCCGCCGTTCGGCACGGCGGGCATCGGGTCGGCAGGTGTCGCGGTCAGCGCTCAGCGGCGCGACTGGAACGCCGAGCGGCAACGCTATCCGATCATCGCGTGCAAGGACGGACATGTGCGGATCTGCATCCTGTCCCGACGGCAATGGCACGGCATGTTCGATCTGATGGGTCGCCCCGACGAGTTCGCCGATCCCTCCTACGACAAACTGGGTAAACGCTTCCGGTCACCGCAGCTGCTCGAGGCGATCGCGCAATTCTGTGCGGACAAGACCCGCGCCGAGCTCGTGGCCCGGGGCCAGGCCAACGGCGTCCCGACGGCCGCGGTGCTGACGCTCTCCGAGGCACTCACCGCCGACCACTTCACCGCCCGCGGCTTTTTCCGCAACGTGGAGTTGGCGCCGGGCGTGGTCGCGCCGGTTCCGGCCGGCGTCTGCGAGATCGACGGCTGCCGGGCGAGTGCGCTCGATGTGCCGCCGGTCCCGGCCGAAAGGATCCGCAGCGCAACTCTTCTGGCGCAGCGAGAGCGCGCCGGCGAAGGCCGGCCGCTGGAGGGTATCCGGGTCCTCGACCTCGGCGTCATCGTGGTCGGAGCCGACACCGGGCGACTCTTCGGCGACCTGGGCGCCGACGTGGTCAAGGTCGAGCACACCGCGCACCCGGACGGCCTGCGGGTCGGCAAACCGACGTCGATGACACAGCCCCTCGCCGCCGGCTATCGCAACAAGAGGTCGATCGGCATCGACCTGCGATCACCGGAGGGCCGCAGCCTGGCCCACCGCCTGGTCGAGCACAGCGACATCGTGCTGACGAACTTCAAGCCGGGCGTGGCCGGCGCACTGGGTATGGACTATGCGACCCTGCGCGAGATCAACCCCGAGATCGTGGTGGTCGACAGCTCGGCCTTCGGCCCCACCGGCCCCTGGGCCCAAAGACTGGGTTACGGGCCGCTGGTGCGTGCGGCCGTCGGCTTCACGAATCTCTGGGTGTACCCGGGCGAGCCGGACACCTTCTGCGACACCGTCACCGTGTATCCGGACCATGTCGCGGCCCGCATCGGCACCCTGGCCGCGCTGGCGCTGCTGCTGCGCCGCGAACGCACCGGCACCGGGGGGACCGCCAGCATCTCGCAGGCCGAGGTGATGCTCAGCCATCTGGCCGCCGACATCGCCGCCGATGCCCTGCTGCGCGCAGGTCATCACCGATCCGAGCAGCCGAACCCGTCCCCGTGGTCGGCGATCCTGCCGGCCCAGGGTGAAGACCGGTGGATCGTCGTCACCGTACGCGACGACGCCGACCTGGCTGCGCTGGGCGAAGCCATCGGTTTCACCGGAGGTGGCGATCGGTCGATCGGCGATGCGCTGCGGGCCTGGACCGCGCAGCACCCCCACTTGGAGGCAATGGAACTACTGCAGGCCTCGGGCGTACCGGCCGGGGCGGTGCTGCACGCCGACGAGCTGCCCGGCTGGGGGTACTACGAGCAGCGCCGGGCGTTCCGGGAGGAGATGCACCCGCACGGAGCAGCGCCGTTCATGTTGGAGAACGTGCAGGTCCATTGTGATCACGTGGCCGACCCGCCGCTGGGCCAGGCGCCGTTGCTGGGTGAGCAGACCGCGCAGATCGCCACGGAACTTCTCGGGCTCGACCCCAGGCAGATCGAGGACCTGCACACGCGGGGAGTACTGGAGACACCGCAACCGGATCCGGTCGAGCCGCGCTGACCTCGCACCATCTCGTAGCATGCCGGTGTAGGAATGGACATCGACTTCACCAGGCTCCGGTACTTCGTCGCCGTTGCCGACGAGCTGCACTTCAAGCGCGCCGCCGACAAGCTGATGATCACCCCGCCGCCGCTGAGTAAACAGATCAGGCTGCTGGAAAAGGAGCTCGGCGGCGCCCTCTTCGAACGCGGCTACCACGAGGTGCGGCTCAGCCCGCTCGGTGCACGACTGGTGGGACCGGCCCGGGAGATCCTGCGGCAGGTCGAGGCGTTCAAAGCGGCCGCCGGCGTAGAGGTGCGTGGACATGCACCGATTCGGGTGAACGCCACCGCCTATGCGCCGTCTGATCTTCTCGGTCAGCTGGAGGCGGCCCTGGCCAGGCTGAGCGCTGCGACCGAGTTCAGCGTGCCGGGCTCGGCCGCCGAGGTGACCGCGAAGCTGATCGCCGGGCATGCCGAGCTGGGTCTTATCCACCTGCCTGCCACCGATCGTCGGCTCCGGCACAAGGTGGTGGCCAGCTACCAGGGCGGTATCGCCGTGCGCTTCGACGACCCGCTGGCCACCAGGAAGCTGGTCGCCATCGAAGAGCTCCGCGACCGGGAGGTGGCCATCGACTTCGCGCGGCCCAACCCGGTGGTCCTGGCGGGCCTGACCCGCCGGCTCAACCGCAAGGGGGTGCAGCGCATCGTGCGAACCACCAACCAGCGGGGCGGCGAAGTGGAGATGGCGACCCAGGTCTTCAACCGGCATCTGGTCGCCGTGGTCAGCTACGCACCCGAGTCGTTCATCGGGCGGATCTTCTCCCCGCCGGAGTTCACGCTCATCCCGATCGACGAGAGCACCTGGGCGCCCGCAGAGATCGCGCTGGCCTGGGTGCCCGACCGGGTACACGAGCGGATCGCTGAAGTCGAGGCGATCGTCGATCAGATCGCCGCACGGCTGGAGCCAGTGCACCGGGGCGCCTGACCCCGGTCACGATCCGGCGGCCCCGCGACGGTCCAGCCAGGTCTGCGCCGCCTCCAGCGCGTCCTCGATCGACCTGAAGCGGATCTCGTCGAGGTCGGCATCGTCGCGGACCACCGTGCGTTCCGGGTCGACGAGGTAACCTTTCCTGCCCTCGGCGCTCAGTTGAGCGCTCATCCCGGCGAGCATCGCTCGTGCCGTGTCGTCGATGTCGTCGACACGGGACACGTCGAGTATCGCGACGCGGAAGCGGTCCCGCTCCCGGTCGGCGACACGGATGACCTGTTCGGCTCCGCTGAACAGCAGATCGCCGTGTGTCTGGTAGACGCGGACGCCCGGGCGCGCTTCGTACACCGCCCGCAGGGTGGCTCGCGAGTCCCGCGGAACGGTCAGGAAGTGCAGGCCCAGCTGCTCGGACAGACTGCGGCAGAACCGAACACCACGCACGCTGTTTCCCTTGCTGTCCAGTCGCGGGGAGTGGACGCCGATGCCGAGTTGCCCGGGCAGCACCGCGACGATCCCCCCGCCGACACCGCTCTTGGCGGGCATACCCACCGCGCTGACCCAATCGCCGGCAGCGTCGTACATGCCACAGGTGACCATCACCGACAACGTGCGTCTGACCACCGCAGCGCTGGTCACCCGTCGACCGGTCAGCGGGTTGACGCCACCGCGGGCCAACGTGGCACCCAGTCGGGCCAGGTCGGTGCTGGTGACCCGCAGCGAGCACTGCCGGTAGTACACGTCGAGCACGTCGTCCGGATCGTCGTCGAGCACCCCGAAGCTCTCCAGCATGTAGCCGATGGCCCGGTTGCGACTTCCCGTCCGCTTCTCCGAGGCGTAGACGTCGCGGTCGAGCTCGAGCCGGCGTCCGATGCACGCCGAGTAGAAGTCGCGGATCGCCTCGAAGCGTGCGTCCGGTGAGGTCGCCGGGATCAGTGACACCGCCGCAATGGCTCCCGCGTTGATCATCGGGTTCTTGGGGATCTTCGTGACATCGTCCACGCTGATTTCGTTGAACGCCTCACCGGAGGGTTCGACGCCGACCCTCGCATCGACTGCAGCCGGTCCGGCGCGGTCGAGCGCCAACGCGTAGGTGAGCGGCTTGGAGATGGATTGAATAGTGAATTCCATTGCAGAGTCACCAGATTCGTAGACGAAACCGTCCGACGTCGATAACGCCACTCCGAATGTGTCCGGGTCGACACCGGCCAATTCGGGGATGTAGTCCGCCACTTCGCCGGCGGTGATGTGCTCGTGCTCGGCCCGGATGCGGTCCAGGTGACGTTGCACCAGTTCGGCCATGTGCTGGAGTTTAGGCGCTGGTCGGCCGCAGACCGCGCACTCGGTTCGCCGGCAGAGCGGGCCCGGGTCGGTCGGCGTCGCCGGCCGCGCTGCACGACCACGGTGTCCACCCACAACGGTGCCCACCCACAACCAGGTCCACCGACAGCCATGTCGCTTTTCCGCTAGTTCTGCCGGCCTCGACGTGTCATCGTCAGGTGGTGCACACCGACTTCGAACGCTGCTACCGGGCCGTGCAGTCCAAGGATGCCCGGTTCGACGGTTGGTTCGTCACCGCGGTGCTCACCACCAAGATCTACTGCCGGCCGAGCTGTCCGGTCCGTCCGCCGTATGCCCGTAATCTGAAGTTCTACCCGACCGCTGCGGCCGCGCAGCAGGCCGGTTTCCGCGCCTGCAAGCGGTGCCGGCCGGATGCCTCGCCGGGTTCTCCGGAGTGGAATGTGCGCGGGGACATCGTCGCGCGGGCCATGCGGCTCATCGCCGACGGAACCGTGGATCGTGACGGGGTGGGTGGCTTGGCGGCCCGGCTGGGTTACACGGTTCGCCAACTGGAGCGCCTGACGCAGGCGGAAGTCGGTGCCACCCCCCTTGCGTTGGCGCGCGCCCAGCGCACGCAGATGGCGCGGGTGCTCATCGAAACCACCGAAATGCCGTTCAGCGACGTGGCATTCGCTGCCGGGTTCGCCAGCATCCGGCAGTTCAACGACACCGTGCGGACGGTGTGCGATCTGACCCCCACCATGCTGCGCCACCGGGCGCGGACACGTTTCGGCGACGACCGCGACAGCCGTGGAACCGGGGTGATGACCTTGCGCCTGCCGGTGCGGGCTCCGTTCGCCTTCGAGGGATTGTTCGGTCACCTGGCGGCCAGCGCCGTGCCAGGGGTGGAGGAGGTCCGGGACGGGGCGTATCGCAGGACGCTGCGACTCCCGCACGGCAGCGGCGTCGTCAGCTTGACTCCGCATCCCGACCACGTGCGGTGCCGTCTGATCCTCGACGAGTTCCGCGACCTCGCCGCGGCAATCGCCCGGTGCCGACGACTCCTCGACCTCGACGCCGACCCGGAAGCGATCGTCGGTGCGCTCGGCGCAGACGAACACCTCGCCGCTCTGGTCGCGAAAGCACCGGGCCAACGGATACCGCGGACGGTCGACGAACACGAACTCGCCATGCGGGTGGTGCTCGGTCAGCAGGTGTCGGTTGCGGCTGCACGGACCCACGCCGGGCGGCTCGCGGCAGCCTACGGTCGACCCATCGCGGATCCGGCCGGGCGCCTGACGCACGTGTTCCCCTCCGCCGCCGAGCTCTCCGAGATCGATCCCCGCCATCTCGCCTTCCCGAAGGCGCGGCAGCGCTCGCTGACCGGGCTGGTCGCCGCGTTGGCCGAGGGCACGGTGGTGCTGGATCCCGGATGCGACCGGATCGCCGCTCGCGTGCAGTTGCTCGCGCTGCCGGGGATCGGGCCCTGGACGACGGAAATGATCGCGATGCGCGGACTCGGCGATCCGGATGCCTTTCCCGCCACCGACCTCGGGGTACTGACGGCCGCCGGGCAGGTCGGACTGCCGTCGGCCCGGGGCGCCCTGGCCGATCACAGCCAGCGGTGGCGCCCCTGGCGCTCTTACGTGACGCAGCACCTGTGGACCGCACTCGACCACTCGGTGAACCGCTGGCCCCCCAAGGAGAGATGATGAGCGCCGTGCACTACCGGACGATGGACAGTCCAGTCGGGCAGCTGACCCTGGCCGGCGTGGACGGACGGTTGGGTCATCTGCGGATGGAGGACCAGACCTATGAGCCGGACCGCCGCGACTGGATACGGGATGATTCGGCGTTCTGCGACGCGGTCGCCCAGTTGGAGGAGTATTTCGACGGCAGGCGCCAAGAATTCGACCTGGATCTGCAGTTGGTCGGAACGATTTTCCAACGCCGGGTCTGGGAGGCGTTGTTGACGATTCCTTACGGCGAGACAGCTACCTACGGGCAGATAGCCAGACAGCTCAAAGCCCCGGGTGCCTCCCGCGCGGTCGGCCTGGCCAATGGTCACAACCCGATCGGAATCATCATTCCGTGCCATCGGGTTATCGGTGCCAATGGCAGCCTGACCGGATACGGCGGCGGGCTGCACCGAAAGAAGCAATTACTCGGATTGGAGAGAATGCACGCACCGGCAGCCGTCCCGACGCTATTCGACCAGTGAGCGAGAAACGCAAATGCCCCCAATCGAATTGGGGGCATTTCCACTGAATTAGGATTTGTGTGGGGAATGGAAATCGCCCCCACGGGTGTGTGGGGGCGATTTCTTGGGTTGTGTTCGGCGGTGTCCTACTTTTCCACCCGGGTGGGTAGTATCATCGGCGCTGGCAGGCTTAGCTTCCGGGTTCGGGATGGGTCCGGGCGTTTCCCTGCCGCTATGTACCGCCGTAACTTTATGTCACTCGTTGTTGAGTGTCCCCCGTTGGTGTGGGGGAAGTTTTGTGGGCCCCTTGTTATTTGGTGGTGGGGTGTGGTTGTTGTGTTTGTGGTTGTGGTTGCGAGGTTTGTTGTTGTTGTAAGTTTTCGGCCGGTTAGTGCCAGTTCCCTGCGCCTATTGCTAGGTGTCTAGGTCTGGTCTATCGATCCCGTGGTCTGCGGGGGGCCTTATCCCACTTAATGGGTGAGAAGCCTGGTCTTGGAGGGGGTTTCCCGCTTAGATGCTTTCAGCGGTTATCCTGTCCGAACGTGGCTATCCAGCGGTGCCCCTGGTGGGACAACTGGTAGACCAGAGGTTCGTCCGTCCCGGTCCTCTCGTACTAGGGACAGGTTTCCTCAAGCTTCTGACGCGCGCGGCGGATAGAGACCGAACTGTCTCACGACGTTCTAAACCCAGCTCGCGTGCCGCTTTAATGGGCGAACAGCCCAACCCTTGGGACCTGCTCCAGCCCCAGGATGCGACGAGCCGACATCGAGGTGCCAAACCATCCCGTCGATATGGACTCTTGGGGAAGATCAGCCTGTTATCCCCGGGGTACCTTTTATCCGTTGAGCGACACCCCTTCCACTCAGAGGTGCCGGATCACTAGTCCCGACTTTCGTCCCTGCTTGACATGTCCGTCTCGCAGTCAAGCTCCCTTGTGCACTTACACTCAACACCTGATTGCCGTCCAGGTTGAGGGAACCTTTGGGCGCCTCCGTTACATTTTAGGAGGCAACCGCCCCAGTTAAACTACCCACCAGGCACTGTCCCTGAACCGGATATACGGTTCGAGGTTAGAGGCCCAATACGATCAGAGTGGTATTTCAACAACGACTCCACCCACACTGGCGTGTGAGTTTCACAGTCTCCCACCTATCCTACACAAACCGTATCGAGCACCAATACCAAGTTGTAGTGAAGGTCCCGGGGTCTTTTCGTCCTGCCGCGCGTAACGAGCATCTTTACTCGTAATGCAATTTCGCCGAGTCTATGGTTGAGACAGCTGAGAAGTCGTTACGCCATTCGTGCAGGTCGGAACTTACCCGACAAGGAATTTCGCTACCTTAGGATGGTTATAGTTACCACCGCCGTTTACTGGGGCTTAAATTCTCCGCTTCACCCCGAAGGGTTAACGGGTCCTCTTAACCTTCCAGCACCGGGCAGGCGTCAGTCCGTATACATCGTCTTGCGACTTCGCACGGACCTGTGTTTTTAGTAAACAGTCGCTTCTCACTGGTTTGTGCCACCGGATCCCGCTGCCCACCGCAAAGGGTGTTGACGGTATTCCGGTCCCCCTTCTCCCGAAGTTACGGGGGCATTTTGCCGAGTTCCTTAACCATAGTTCACTCGTACGCCTCGGTATTCTCTACCTGACCACCTGTGTTGGTTTGGGGTACGGGCCGTGTGTGCGCTCGCTAGAGGCTTTTCTCGACAGCATAGGATCACCGAATTCGCCTCAATCGGCTATGCATCACCTCTCAGGATATGTGCTGGACGGATTTACCTATCCAACTCCCTACAGGTTTACCCCAGTATTACCACTGACTGGTACGGCTACCTTCCTGCGTCACCCCATCGCTTGACTACTACCCGTCCGGGTCCCGCGCAGCCGGTGAACCCCGCACCCCGAAGGGATTGGTGGCCCACCATTTGGGCGGTTAGCAGAACGGATTCATCAGGGACGCTCACACACGGGTACGGGAATATCAACCCGTTGTCCATCGACTACGCCTGTCGGCCTCGCCTTAGGTCCCGACTCACCCTGGGCGGACTGGCCTGGCCCAGGAACCCTTGGTCTTCCGGCGGGCAAGGTTCTCACTTGCCTTATCGCTACTCATGCCTGCATTCTCACTCCCACACCCTCCACAGCTCCATTACCAGGCTGCTTCACCGGAGTGCAGGACGCTCCCCTACCCAGCACACACAAGGTGTGCTGCCGCGGCTTCGGCGGTGTGCTTGAGCCCCGCTACATTATCGGCGCACAATCACTTGACCAGTGAGCTATTACGCACTCTTTCAAGGGTGGCTGCTTCTAAGCCAACCTCCTGGTTGTCTTCGCGACTGCACATCCTTTTCCACTTAGCACACGCTTAGGGGCCTTAGCCGGCGATCTGGGCTGTTTCCCTCTCGACGCACGGAGCTTATCCCCCGCCGTCTCACTGCCGCATTACACCGTGTCGGCATTCGGAGTTTGGCTGACGTCAGTAACCTAGTAGGGCCCATCGGCCATCCAGTAGCTCTACCTCCGACACGAACACTGCGACGCTGCACCTAAATGCATTTCGGGGAGAACCAGCTATCACGGAGTTTGATTGGCCTTTCACCCCTACCCACAACTCATCCCCTCAGTCTTCAACCTAAGTGGGTTCGGGCCTCCACGCGGTCTTACCCGCGCTTCACCCTGGCCATGGGTAGATCACTCCGCTTCGGGTCCAGAACACACCACTACACCACACACTCCTGTGTGGATACGCCCTATTCAGACTCGCTTTCGCTACGGCTACCCCACCCGGGTTAACCTCGCGACATGTCCCTGACTCGCAGGCTCATTCTTCAAAAGGCACGCCATCACCCCACCACAAAGGAGGGCTCTGACGGATTGTAAGCGCACGGTTTCAGGTACTATTTCACTCCCCTCCCGGGGTACTTTTCACCATTCCCTCACGGTACTCATCCGCTATCGGTCACTGGGAAGTATTCAGGCTTACCGGGTGGTCCCGGCAGATTCACAGCAGATTCCACGGGCCCGCTGCTACTCGGGGACAGCTCCACAGGAGTCACAGAGTTTTCGTCTACCGGGCTCTCACCGTCTACGGCAGGCCATCCCAGGCCACTTCAACTAACACCATGATTTCTCACTCCTGCCCTCATCGGCGGATGAGAGAAGAAACGCCCCACAACACCGCACACACAACCCCCGCCGGGTATCACATGCACACGGTTTAGCCATCCTCCGCTTTCGCTCGCCACTACTCACGGAATCACTTTTGTTTTCTCTTCCTACGGGTACTGAGATGTTTCACTTCCCCGCGTTCCCCCCCAACGCCTATATATTCAGCGTTGGGTGACACGACATCACTCGTGCCGGGTTTCCCCATTCGGACATCCTCGGATCCACGCTCGGTTGACAGCTCCCCGAGGCATATCGCAGCCTCCCACGTCCTTCATCGGCTCCCAGTGCCAAGGCATCCACCATGCGCCCTTAAACACTTACAACACAAAACCAAAAAATGAGTCACCCACACACCAACCCCAAAAAAAGAGCAAGCATGCGGGCATCAGAAAAATTTGCATTACACAAAGACACACAACCTAAACTGTGCGTCTTTGATGCTCGCAACCACTATCCACAAATCAAACACCACACCCCACCACCAAAGCAGGGCAACAACACGCCTCCCACCACACACAGTGGCCAGGGAAAAACGGGCTTGTTGTCTCAAAGCCCAATAGTGTGTCTGATGATCCCTCAAAGCAGCGTTCCCACACCACTTCTCACGTTTGTTGTTGCACCAGACCCCCACCCACTACAGATGCGAGGCCATCCAACGAATCGCCCGGCTCACCGAACCCCCACACGATGTGGGCGGGACCGAGTCTCGTGGTGCTCCTTAGAAAGGAGGTGATCCAGCCGCACCTTCCGGTACGGCTACCTTGTTACGACTTCGTCCCAATCGCCGATCCCACCTTCGACGGCTCCCTCCCACAAGGGGTTAGGCCACCGGCTTCGGGTGTTACCGACTTTCATGACGTGACGGGCGGTGTGTACAAGGCCCGGGAACGTATTCACCGCAGCGTTGCTGATCTGCGATTACTAGCGACTCCGACTTCACGGGGTCGAGTTGCAGACCCCGATCCGAACTGAGACCGGCTTTGAAAGGATTCGCTCCACCTCACGGCATCGCAGCCCTTTGTACCGGCCATTGTAGCATGTGTGAAGCCCTGGACATAAGGGGCATGATGACTTGACGTCATCCCCACCTTCCTCCGAGTTGACCCCGGCAGTCTCTCACGAGTCCCCACCATAACGTGCTGGCAACATGAGACAAGGGTTGCGCTCGTTGCGGGACTTAACCCAACATCTCACGACACGAGCTGACGACAGCCATGCACCACCTGCACACAGACCACAAGGGAACCGACATCTCTGCCGGCGTCCTGTGCATGTCAAACCCAGGTAAGGTTCTTCGCGTTGCATCGAATTAATCCACATGCTCCGCCGCTTGTGCGGGCCCCCGTCAATTTCTTTGAGTTTTAGCCTTGCGGCCGTACTCCCCAGGCGGGGTACTTAATGCGTTAGCTACGGCACGGATCCCAAGGAAGGAAACCCACACCTAGTACCCACCGTTTACGGCGTGGACTACCAGGGTATCTAATCCTGTTCGCTCCCCACGCTTTCGCTCCTCAGCGTCAGTTACTGCCCAGAGACCCGCCTTCGCCACCGGTGTTCCTCCTGATATCTGCGCATTCCACCGCTACACCAGGAATTCCAGTCTCCCCTGCAGTACTCCAGTCTGCCCGTATCGCCCGCACGCCCACAGTTGAGCTGTGAGTTTTCACGGACAACGCGACAAACCACCTACGAGCTCTTTACGCCCAGTAATTCCGGACAACGCTCGGACCCTACGTATTACCGCGGCTGCTGGCACGTAGTTGGCCGGTCCTTCTTCTCTCACTACCGTCACTTGCGCTTCGTCGTGAGCGAAAGAGGTTTACAACCCGAAGGCCGTCATCCCTCACGCGGCGTCGCTGCATCAGGCTTGCGCCCATTGTGCAATATTCCCCACTGCTGCCTCCCGTAGGAGTCTGGGCCGTATCTCAGTCCCAGTGTGGCCGGTCACCCTCTCAGGCCGGCTACCCGTCGTCGCCTTGGTGAGCCGTAACCTCACCAACAAGCTGATAGGCCGCGGGCCCATCCCACACCGCAAAAGCTTTCCCCTCCCAGGCCATGCAACCAGAAGGGTATATTCGGTATTAGACCCAGTTTCCCAGGCTTATCCCAAAGTGCAGGGCAGATCACCCACGTGTTACTCACCCGTTCGCCACTCGAGCACCCCGAAGGGCCTTTCCGTTCGACTTGCATGTGTTAAGCACGCCGCCAGCGTTCGTCCTGAGCCAGAATCAAACTCTCCAAACAAAAACAACCCAACAAACAGTCAGGTGAATCCGCAATCAGAGAAATCCGATCAACAAACCAAGACACCAAAAACTGGCATCCAAAAACAGCCCACCCCAAAACGGGAAAAAGAGGCAGACCAAAAAAACAACAAACAAAAACCACCAAACACACTATTGAGTTCTCAAACAACACGCCCTGTTGAAGGCAACCTTGCCAGCTTACACTCTCTGAACAAGGTGGTCAAGCCCCGATTTTCCGATCCGATCGTCTCCGTCCGGATCCGTGCCTCTTGGCTTCTGGCGGAAATACTACGCGCTGTCGGCCAAAGCCCCAAATGGCCAGCACAGAGGCGGTTTTCGGAGAGATCTACGCTACGCGATGCGCTCGATCTCCGCGCCCAGACTGACGAGATTTTCCACGAACTTCGGATACCCGCGGTCGATGTGAAAGACGTCGTGCACCTCGGTGTCACCATCGGCGACCAAACCCGCAAGCACGAGCCCGGCGCCGGCACGGATGTCCGACGACCACACCGGCGCACTGGACAGCTGCGGGATTCCACGCACCACCGCGTGATGTCCGTCGGTCCGGGCGTCGGCGCCGAGCCGGATCATCTCCTCGACGAATCTGAACCGCGCCTCGAAGACGTTCTCGGTGATCATCGACGTGCCGTCGGCCACCGCGGCAAGCCCGATCGCCATCGGCTGAAGGTCGGTCGGGAAGCCGGGAAACGGCAGCGTGGCGACGTTCACCGCTTTCGGTCGGTCGTACTGCACGACCCGGAAGCCGTCATCGGACTGGGTCACCGTGGCGCCGGCGTCGTGCAACTTGTGCAGCACCAACTGCAGATGGGCGGGATCAACGCCGGTCACCGAGATGTCGCCGCGCGTCATGGCCGCCGCGATCCCCCAGGTGGCTGCCACGATCCGGTCGCCGATCACCCGGTGCTGGGTCGGATAGAGCCGGTCGACGCCGGTGATGGTCAACGTCGATGACCCGGCACCACTGATCTGGGCGCCCATCTGGTTGAGCATCGTGCACAGGTCCACCACATCGGGTTCCCGAGCGGCGTTGTGGATCGTTGTGACCCCCTCCGCCAGCACCGCGGCCATCAGGATGTTCTCCGTGGCCCCGACCGAGGGGAACTCCAGCTGGATCTCGGCGCCGCGCAGATGGTCGGCCTCGGCCACCACGCAGCCGTGCTCGATGTTGCACCGGGCACCGAGCTGACGCAGACCGGACTGGTGCATATCGAGTGGGCGTGACCCGATGGCGTCGCCCCCGGGCAGGGCAACCTTGGCCTTCTTGCATCGACCGACCAGCGGCCCGAGCACGCAGACCGATGCGCGGAACTGCCGGACCGCGGCGAAGTCGGCGTCGTACTTGAGCTCGTCCGGCGAGGTGATCCGCACGACGTCGCCGTCCAGTTCCACCGTCGCCCCAAGGCCGCGTAACACCTCGGCCATCAACGGCACGTCCAGAATGTCCGGGCAGTTGCTGATCGTGCTGGTGCCCTCCGCGAGCAGTGCCGCTGCCATCAGCTTCAACACGCTGTTCTTGGCGCCCCCGACGGCAACTTCGCCCGATAACCGGCAACCGCCGGTCACCACGAAACGCTCGCTCACGCCGGTCAGTGTAAACAGCGCGATGGGCCGTGTCAGGCTGCCGAGCCGTGACCACCGGGTGCATCCCGGTACCGTTTGGACCATGGCAGTGCACCTGACACGGATATACACCCGGACCGGCGACGATGGCACCACCGGGCTGAGTGATTTCAGCCGGGTATCCAAGAGCGATGTGCGGCTGTCGGCCTACGCCGACTGTGATGAAGCCAACGCCGCGATCGGCGTCGCGGTGGCGCTCGGCAACCCCGACGAGCGGGTGCTGCCGGTACTGCGACAGATCCAGAACGACCTGTTCGACGCGGGTGCCGACCTGTCCACGCCGGTGGTGGAGAACCCCGAGTATCCCCCGCTGCGGATCCAGCAGAGCTATATCGACCGGCTGGAGCGGTGGTGCGACGAGTTCAACGCGCCGCTACCGGCGCTGACCTCGTTCATCCTGCCCGGGGGCACTCCGTTGTCGGCGTTGCTGCACGTCGCGCGCACCGTGGCTCGTCGAGCGGAGCGGTCGGCGTGGCACGCGGTCGATACCCACCAGGACTCGGTCAGCGCACTACCGGCGAAGTATCTGAACCGGCTGTCCGATCTGCTGTTCATCCTGTCGCGGGTCACCAACCCCGACGGTGATGTGCTGTGGCAACCCGGCGGGAAGGTTCAATAGCCGCGGCGCCGCGCCCGTGGGGACGGCCGGGACTCCAACCACGATGTGAACGCCGTCAATGCACCCCGATCCAGGGCGATCTCATATCCGCGGCCGCGTTCGGGCCCGGCATCGCGCAACTCCAGCACCACGATCTCGTCGGTCATGATGTCGAACTCGTCGCCGCGCGGTGAGCGTCGCGACACCACCTCGACACCACGGCGGGTCAACGTCCGGTCCGGCCACCAACGCAGGCTCGACAGCCGATAGAACTGCGCATCCCCACCGCGGTAGCGCATCACCCCGTGCCGCCAGCCATGGCCGCCCACAGCCGGGACGTCACGCAGGATCGCCGCGGTGCCACCGACCTGCCGGAGCTTCCACAGCCGATAGCTCAACGCGATGACGGCGAGCAGGAGTACACCGACGAGCGCGACCATGAACAGCATGGACGCGCTCACCGGCGGTCAGTCCAGTTGGCCCAGGGCGCGCAGGCGCGCACGCCCCCACGCCGCGGTCCGCTCGTCGTCGGACTCGGAGTCCTGCTTGGCCGAGTCGGCGTTGATCTCCGATTCGAACTCCGCGTTCTCGACCAGGATGCGTACCGCCTCCTCGGTCACCGACAGGAATCCGCCGTCGATCGCGATGCGCAGATCGTCCTCGCCTTCGCGCTCGACGCGCACCATGGCATCGTCGACCAGCTGCGCCACCAGCGGGATGTGCCGCGGCAGGATTCCGATCTCGCCTGCAGTGGTGCGGGTGAACACGAAAGTCGCCTCACCCTTCCACAGCTCGCGCTCCACGGCGACGATCTCGACGTGCAGTTCGGCCATGTCACACCACCTTTCGAAGCTGAATGCCGCCGGCGCTCATCACAGCTTGGCGCCGAGGCTTTCGGCCTTCTTCGCCAGGTCGTCGAGACCACCGATGAGGAAGAACGCCTGCTCGGGCAGGTGGTCGAAATCGCCCTTGGTCAGCTTGTCGAAGGCCTCGATGGTCTCCTTGAGCGGCACCGTCGAACCCGGCTGGCCGGTGAACTGCTCGGCCGCCATCATGTTCTGGCTCAGGAAGCGCTCGATACGACGCGCGCGCTGAACGAGCTGCTTGTCCTCTTCGGCGAGCTCGTCGATACCGAGGATCGCGATGATGTCCTGAAGATCCTTGTAGCGCTGCAGGATTCGGATGACTTCCTGGGCGACGCGGTAATGCTCGTCGCCCACCACGGCCGGGTCGAGGATCGTCGAGGACGATGCCAGCGGGTCCACCGCCGGGAAGATGCCCTTCGAGAACACCGTACGGGAGAGCTCGGTGGTGGCATCCAGGTGCGCGAACGTGGTGGCCGGGGCCGGATCGGTGTAGTCGTCGGCGGGCACATACACGGCCTGCATCGAGGTGATCGACTTACCGCGCGTCGAGGTGATGCGCTCCTGCAGCTCACCCATCTCGTCGGCCAGCGTGGGCTGGTAACCCACCGCGGACGGCATACGACCGAGCAGGGTCGACACCTCGGAACCGGCCTGGGTGAACCGGAAGATGTTGTCGATGAACAACAGCACGTCCTGGCCCTGCTCGTCGCGGAAGTACTCCGCCATCGTCAGCGCCGACAACGCGACACGCATACGGGTGCCCGGCGGCTCGTCCATCTGGCCGAACACCAGGGCGGTGTCCTTGAGGACGTTGGCGTCCTCTAGCTCGACCCACAGGTCGTTGCCCTCACGGGTGCGCTCACCGACACCGGCGAACACCGAGGTACCACCGAAGTTGCGGGCGATACGGTTGATCATCTCCTGGATCAGCACGGTCTTGCCCACGCCCGCGCCGCCGAACAGGGCGATCTTGCCGCCACGCACGTACGGGGTGAGCAGGTCGACGACCTTGAGGCCGGTCTCCAGCATCTCGGTGCGGGGCTCGAGGTCGGAGAAGGCCGGCGGCTTGCGGTGGATCGACCAGTGGTCGAAGTCCTTGCCGTAGCCGGGCTCGTCGAGGCAGTCGCCGAGGGCGTTGAACACGTGGCCCTTGACGCCGTCACCGACGGGCACCGAGATCGAGGTGCCGGTGTCGGTCACCTCGACACCGCGGACCAGGCCGTCGGTGGGCTGCATCGAGATGGTACGCACCAGGTTGTCACCGAGGTGCTGGGCGACCTCGAGGGTCAGTGTCTTGGACAGCTCCTTGTAGGAGATGTCAGCGTGCAGTGCGTTGAACAGCTCGGGTACCGAGCCGCGCGGGAACTCCACGTCGACCACGGGGCCGGTGATCCGGACGACCCGGCCTGGGCTCTTTTCGGCGGTAGCAGTCATTTCCTCTTCGCTTCCTGATGGGGCCTGTGTAGTTGGTCGGCTAGCGCGCGTCGGCCAGCGCGTTGGCGCCACCGACGATCTCGCTGATTTCCTGGGTGATCTGCGCCTGACGTTCGCGGTTGGCCGCCAAGGTGAGCGCCTTGATCAGATCGTCGGCGTTGTCGGTCGCCGACTTCATGGCACGGCGGCGCGAAGCCGACTCCGAGGCCGCGGCTTCCAGCAGCGCGGCGTACACACGGGTCGCGACGTAGCGCGGAAGCAGAGCGTCGAAGAGTGTCTCCGGGTCCGGCTCGAACGAGAACAAGGTCTGCGGACCCTCGGAAGGCTCGTCGTCGCCGACGTACTCCACCACCATGGGCGCGATGCGGCGCGCCGCCGCGGACTGCGACAACATCGACCTGAACTCGGTGAACACGATGTGCAGTTCGTCCACTCCGAGGATCCCGTCGACTCCCGCGTCCTCACCCTCGTCGTCGACGCCCGACATGAACGCCGTCACCAAGGTGTCGGCGATCTCGCGCGCGTTCTCGTAGGTGGGCCGCTCGGAGAAGCCGGCCCACGACTCGACCACCTCACGCTGGCGGAAGCTGAAGTACCCGAGCGCTTTCCGGCCGACGGTGTAGAGAACCGGCTCCTTGCCCTCTTCACGCAGCAGCGAGAACAGCTCCTCGGCCTGCCGGAGCACGTTGGCGTTGTACGCACCGCACAGACCGCGATCCGACGACACCACCAGCACCGCGGCCCGCCGCGGATTGTCCCGGGCGACGAGCAGCGGGTGATCCAGCGCGCTGGCACTCGCCAGTTCGGTGAGCATGCTGGTGATCTCGGTGCTGTAAGGCCGAGCCGCTTCGACTCGGGCCTGCGCCTTGGCGATTCGCGACGTGGCGATCAGCTCCTGGGCCTTGGTGATCTTCTTGATCGACCCGGCGGAACGGATGCGCCCACGAAGCTCGCGCAGTGTTGCAGCCATCTAGCTCTCCTCGATCTTCCCGTCGACCGTTCCCGTCCCTACTTCTTGGGGGCCGGCTTGCGGACCTTGACCGATTCCTTCTCCAGGTCGGCCTCGTCCATCGCCTCGGTCTCGGCTTCGTTGACCACCACCGAGCTGCCGTCGGAGGCCGAGAAGCCCTTCTTGAACTCGTTGACGACGCCGGCCAGCTTCTCTTCGGCCTCCTCCGAGAGCTTCTTGCTCTCCCGGATACCGGCGAGGATGTCGTCGTGTGAGGCCTTCACGTGCTCGATCAGTTCCGTCTCGAAACGCGATACGTCTTCCACCGGAACCGAATCCAGGTGACCACCGGTGCCCAGGTAGATGGCGACCACCTGGTCTTCGACGGCGTACGGGGTGTACTGCGGCTGCTTGAGCAACTCCACCAGGCGGGCACCACGATCCAGCTGCGCCTTGGAGGCCGCGTCCAGATCCGAGGCGAACGCGGCGAACGCTTCCAGTTCGCGGTACTGCGAGAGCTCCAGTCGCAGCGAGCCGGCCACCTCTTTCATGGCCTTGATCTGCGCGGCGCCGCCGACTCGGGACACCGATACACCGACGTTGATCGCCGGGCGCACACCCTGGTTGAACAGGTCGGACTCCAGGAAGCACTGACCGTCGGTGATCGAGATGACGTTGGTCGGGATGAACGCCGAGATGTCGTTGGCCTTGGTCTCGATGATCGGCAGACCCGTCATCGAACCACCGCCGAGCTCGTCGGACAGCTTCGCGCAACGCTCCAGCAGCCGGGAGTGCAGGTAGAACACGTCGCCCGGGAACGCCTCGCGGCCCGGCGGGCGACGCAGCAGCAGCGAGATCGCGCGGTAGGCGTCGGCCTGCTTGGACAGGTCGTCGAAGACGATGAGGACGTGCTTGCCGTCATACATCCAGTGCTGGCCGATGGCCGAACCGGTGTAGGGCGCCAGCCACTTGAAGCCGGCGGCGTCGGAGGCCGGGGCCGCGACGATGGTGGTGTATTCCATCGCGCCACCCTCTTCGAGGGCTCGCTTCACCGAAGCGATCGTGGTGCCCTTCTGGCCGATCGCGACGTAGACGCAGCGCACCTGCTGCTTGGGATCGCCGGTCGCCCAGGCCTCACGCTGGTTGAGGATGGTGTCGACACAGACGGCGGTCTTGCCGGTCTTGCGGTCGCCGATGATCAGCTGGCGCTGGCCGCGCCCGATCGGGGTCATCGCGTCGATGGCCTTGATCCCGGTCTGCAGCGGCTCGGACACGCCCTGGCGCTGAACCACCGACGGCGCCTGCAGCTCGAGGGCGCGACGGCCCTCGGCCTCGATGTCACCCTGGCCGTCGATCGGCTGACCGAGCGGGTTGATGACGCGACCGAGGAACGCGTCACCGACCGGCACCGACAGCACCTCGCCGGTGCGCTTGACCTGCTGGCCTTCTTCGATCTTCTCGAAGTCACCCAGGATCACGGCGCCGACGCTGTGCTCGTCGAGGTTCAGCGCGACACCGAGGACGCCGCCGGGGAACTCCAGCAGCTCCTGGGTCATCACCGAGGGCAGTCCCTCGACGTGGGCGATGCCGTCGCCGGCATCGATGACCGTGCCGATCTCTTCGCGGTCGGAATCGGCGGTGAAGGAGGAGACGTAGTCCTCGATCGCCCCTTCGATGTCAGAAGCGGAGATTGTCAACTCTGCCATGGCTTTTCGTCTTCCTGCCTTTGTGTTTGTTTCTGCTCTGGTGCTGGCCGGTCAGTCCGGAAGCCCTGCGCGGGCCGCCGCCAACCGGGAGGAGATGGAACCGTCGATGACCTCGTCGCCGACCGTGATCAGGAGCCCACCGAGGATGTCGGGGTCGATTTCGAGCTGGACCGACACCGCGGTGCCATAGATCCGGCTCAGGACCTCTGCCAGGCGGGTGCGCTGCTCGTCGGTGAGGTCTGCTGCGGCGGACACCTGTGCGACAGCCTCACCGCGCCGGGCCACCGCGAGCTCGGCAAGATCGTTGACCGCCGCGTCGGCGAGCTCGCCGCGCAGCAGTTCGACCGTCTGCGTCAGAAGCGCGGCGACGGTAGGGTTGACTCCACCGCCCGCGTCGAGAACCTTCTTGAGCAGTCCGGCCCGCTTCTCGACAGGCACCGAGGTATCGGCGAGCAGACGGCTCAGCTGCGACTCCGAATCGAGCACGCGGCTGAACCGGAAGAGCTGATCCTCGACCTCTTCGCTGTGCCCGTCCCGCTCCGCGCGCACCAGAAGCGCCAGGCGAGCGACATGTTCGAGCGCGTCGACCAGGTTGCCCTCGCTCGACCACCGTTGCGCGACAGCCGATTTGAGGAGGTCGAGGGCTCTGGCGTCGATCTTGCCGTCGAAGAGCCGCTCGACCATCCGAACCTTGGCCGACGCATCGTTGGCGGGTTCGCCGAGATGCTTGTTCAGCGCCGACTCCTTGACCAGGAGCTTCGCCACTCCCGACAGGTCGTCGGCCAGCGTGGCGAGGGCAGCGGAATCGGTGCCCTCGGCGGAGGCCTCGAACTTCTGCACCAGCTCGGCCAGTGCTTCGCGGCTGGCGGCCCGTAGGTGCAGCGACGCCCCGGCTTCCAGCACCGCCGGTGACGGTGCCATCTGGTCGAGTTCGTCGAGGAAACGGTCCACCGTCGAGGATTGCGCGGCCGGATCCGCGACATAGTTGCGGACGATCTCCTCGGCCTTCTGGACCGACTCCAGGCCGAGATGCTGGCGCAGACCCCGAATCGTCTGTTGCCGAAGCAGTTCGACCTGCTGTTGCCCCTGGGACTTGATGCGTTCGGCCTCGACGGAGGCCTGGGCGCGAAGTTGCTCGGCGATACGCTCCGAGTCGGTCCGCGCTTCTTCTTTCACCTTGGCCGCCTGGGACTCGGCGTCCTGGAGGGTCTTCTTGTGCATCTCATCGGCGTTGGCCAACTTCTCCGCCGCGGTCTTGCTCTCCTCGAGGGCTATCCGCACCGCCTCCTGCTGGGCGTGCATCATCCGACGGATCAGCGGAACCACGTACTTCCACAGCAGGAATGCGATGATTGAGAACCCCACCAGGTTCCCGATGAACGTCGACATCAGCGCCTCTCGCTCGCGGTGCCGCTGACGTCGACACCCAGGATGCGGCTCGCCAGTGTGTTGGACAGGTCGTCGACCGACGACTCGAGCTGAGTCGACGTGGTCGACGCCGTCTGCTCCAACTGCGCGTTCGCCGATTGCAGTTGTTCGGCCACTTCGCCGCCGGCTTCGGCTCTCGCCTGGTCGACGATCTGGCGCCCCTCGGAGCGGGCCTCGTCGCGAATCGAGGACGCCTCACCGCGCGCACCCGTCATCGCCTTGTTGTAGTCGTCCTGAGCGGCCTCGAGCTGTTTGGCCGCCTCCCGGTTGTCGGCAGCCGTCTTGGCGAGCATCGCCTCGCGTTCGGCCAGCACCTTGCTCACCGGCGGCACGACAAACTTGGCGATCACGGCGAGGACGACCAGGAAGATCAGCAGCACCACGAAAAAGGTTCCGTTGGGCAGCAGGAAGTTGCTGGTCGCCTCGCTCTCGTCGGCAGCGGGGGCTGCCAGCACGGTTGCGGTCAGGTCACCCATATCGCTGTATTAGCCGACGGGGGTGGCGAAGACGAACAACGCCATGAACGCCAGGTTGATGAAGTACGCCGCCTCGACCAGACCGACGGTGATGAAGAACGGAGTGAACAGTCGGCCCTGAGCTTCCGGCTGGCGAGCGATACCGGAGATCAGCGCATTACCGGCCACGCCGTTACCGATACCGGCACCGATCGCGCCACCGGCCATGATCAGACCGCCGCCAATGAGCGCGCCGGCAGCGATTGTGGGATCCATTCCTTATCCTCCTTGATAACTGGCAGTGATACCTGCCAGGGTCTTCGTGCTTCTTTCGAATCAGTGTCGTCTGTCAGCGGTTGCCGCGAACCGTCGCTTCGCTAGTGGTGTTCGTCCTCATGCTCGAGTTCCATCGACTGGCCGAAGTAGAGAATCGTCAGCAACGAGAAGATGAACGCCTGGATGAGACCGATGAAAAGGTCGAAGGCTTTCCAGATCGCGTTGGGGGCCCACAGGATCCAGGCGGGGAACATCGCGATCAGACCGATCATGATGCTGCCGGCGAAGATGTTGCCGAAAAGTCGGAGTGACAACGAGATCGGCTTGGCGATTTCTTCGACGATGTTGATCGGGGCCAGGAACGCGACGTGGCCCTTGAGCAGTTGCTTGGGATGGCCCAGCACACCGCGGCGCCAGATGCCGGCGGCGTGATAGGCGATGAACACGAACGCCGCGAGGGCGAACACGAAGTTCACGTCCGCCGCCGGTGGTTTGAGAAGCTCGTGCTCGACGCCGTCGCTGCCGGTGTACTGCACCGGCAGAACCGCGATCCAGTTGGCGATGAGGATGAAGGTGAACAGCGTCACCGCCAGCGGCAGGATGAACGGCGCGATCTTCATGCCGATCGCGCTCTCGACCTGATTCCGGAACTGGATCGTCACGGTCTCGAAGAACAACTGGACCCCGCCGGGCACGCCCGTGGAGGTCACCTTGGCCCGGAGGTAGAACGCCATCGCCAACACCACCGCGGCCGCAATCGCCGTCGACAACACGGTGTCTACGTTGACCGTCATGCCAAACCACTCCTGCTCGGTGTGGTGGCCGACCTGGAGCGCCAGGATTTGTTCGCTCATCTGTGGATTGATCCTTCGGTGCTTATCCGTCGGTGGAAGTCGTAGCAGCGGGCTTGTCTGAAGGGGTACCGGCGGAACCGGTCGATGTCTCGGCGGCCGCGCCGCCGCCGGCCCGTAGCTCCTTGAGGACCGGCAGCGAGGTGCTGAGCACGAGAATCACCTGAAATAGTGCCAAACCGAACAGCACGCCGAGGCCCTGTGGCCGGAAGTAGAACGCGATGGCGAGGCCGATCACGGTGATCGCGAGCAGGCGCGTCGCAGAGTTGAGCGCCATCTTGCTCTTGAGCGGGTGATCGCTGGCGGTGATGGCCTGCACGCTGCGCCGCACCAGCAGCGCGTTCGTCAGGCCGAGTGCCAGACCCACGGCGAAGAACACACCGAACATCGGGTGACCGAGGATCGCACCGAGAACACCTACGGCACCGGCGACCAGTGCGCAGACGACGGACAGTCGGACAGGCCGGAAAGCAACGGACGGGAACACCAACGGCGCGTCGTGCGCTGGTGTCGTCACTGCTTCACCTCAATCCCGCGTCCGTCGAGCATGGTGGGGGTTGTCCCGATGATCCTGTGCGTGGCGCCCGTAGCGTAACGGAGGGCGGCGCACGCGCTGGAATCACCCAAGGGGTTGCTCCCTGTTTCGGTCAAAATGTCGGTCGTTTTCCCGTTCCGGTCGATGCTTTGAACGTTGCCATCGAACCGCCCGGAGGCCGGCAACCCGCGAGGTCTTTTCGGGTTCTCACCGAACCCTAACACATGGTGAGGGCCACAAAAGAGGGCCTACTACTTTTTGTCGTATACCTCGTCCGGGGCATCGTCGCCGCGCCTGAGCAACGGGATCAAAGTGACCACGACGGCGACCACGACGGCCACCGCCATGACCGCCGCGGTGCGGCGCGGATCGAAGAAGGTCGAGCTGGCCGCTCCGAGCGCGGCGATGCCCACCCACAGATAGACCAGCAGGACCACGCGCCGGTGCGAGTGGCCGATTTCGAGCAGCCGATGGTGCAGGTGCATCTTGTCCGGACTGAACGGACTGAGGCCCTTGCGGGTGCGGCGGATGATCGCCAGCAGCATGTCCAGGGCCGGGACGAACACCACTGCGACGACGAGCAGGAATGGTGACAGCAGCGCGAAGACGTCGCGGGCTCCGTACGCGGTCTGCGAGATCGGGCCCGCAGCGGTGGTCGCCGCGGCGGCCAACATCAGGCCGATCAGCATCGAGCCGGAGTCCCCCATGAAGATCCGGGCCTTGTGGAAGTTGTGCGGAAGGAAGCCCAGACATACCCCCGCGAGCACGACCGAGATGACCGCGGGCGGGTAGAACAGCACGTCGCCGCCGTGGTCGCGCAACAGCCCGACGGAGAAGATGCAGATGGCCGATGCCGTGATCAGGCCCAGACCGGCGGCCAGACCGTCGAGGCCGTCGACGAAGTTCATCGCGTTGACCAGGGCGACGGTGAAGGCGAGGGTCAACAGGATGGACGCCACCTGGTCCAGCACGATGGTGCCCACACCACCGATCGGGATGTAGAGCACACTCCAGGCCACGCCCATGGTCACCAGCACGCTTGCCGCGGTGATCTGACCGGCGAACTTGGTCAGCGCGTCCAGACCCCAGCGGTCGTCGATCAACCCGACGACCATGATGAGTCCGCCCGCGACCACCACGGCCGGCATACCGGACGAATACACGAAGCCCCGCGTCAGCGCGGGCAGCTGCGACGCCAACAGGACGGCTGCCGCAACTCCCAGGTACATCGCCAGTCCGCCCATCCTCGGGATGGGCTGCAGGTGCACATCGCGCTCGCGGGGGTAGGCCACCGCACCCCAGCGGGTCGCCAGCACCCGCACCCAGCCGGTGGCCAGGTAGGTGACGATCGCCGCCGTCAGGCCGACAAGGGCGAGCTCACGCAGCGGGACACCGGCGCCGCGGTCGGACAACGCCAGGACGCTCTCCCCCGCCTGCGCAACGGCCGTCGTCAGTGATCCCGGGTGCACGGAAGCCAGATCAATCCGGCCGGTCGGTCAGGGTCACCGGTTCGACGCCCAGCACCTCGGCGATCGCGTCGAGCGTCACCGGACCCTGCCGGAGCACCCGGGGATGGGCGCCGGTGAGGTCGACGATCGTCGACGCCGCCTGCTGCTCGGCCGGACCGCCGTCGAGGTAGACCTCCACGCGGTCGCCGAGTTGTTCCTGCGCGGCCGCCGCGGTCACCGCCGGCGGATTGCCCGAGATGTTGGCGCTCGAGACCGCCATCGGGCCGACCTCGCGCAACAGCTCGATGGCGACCGGGTGCAGCGGCATCCGCAGCATCACGGTGCCGTTCGCGTCACCGAGGTCCCACTGCAGCGACGGCGCCTGCCGGACGACAAGGCTCAGCGCGCCCGGCCAGAACGCGCGGATCAGTTCCTTGGCGCTGTTGGGCACCGTGTACACCAATCCCTGGATGGTGTGCCAGGAACCGACGAGGACGGGAACCGGCATGTCACGCCCGCGACCTTTGGCGGCCAGCAACGAGGCCACCGCCTCGCCGTCGAACGCGTCGGCGCCGAGGCCGTAGACGGTGTCGGTCGGCATCACCACCAGGCGGCCGCCCTTGAGCGCGCTGATCGCCGATGCGATACCGCTCTCGCGCTGCGCCGGGTCGGTGCAGTCAAACATCTCACTCATGTGCGATCCGCCCTCGCTACTCGCCGGTTCACGGTGGCCAGCCTCTCACCCGGCCCGCACTGCCGTCACGAAGCGCGGCCGGCCCGCGAGGTCGTGTCGGGCCGTCACGTCGACGAACCCGCCGGTACGCGTGAACGCCGCCACCGTCTGCTCCGAGGTGGTGTCGTCGTGCTCGACGGCACACCGTCCACCAGGCCGCAGCAGCCGCGCCGCAGCCACGACGATGGGACCGATCACCGCCATCCCGTCCGCGCCACCGAACAGTGCGTGGCCCGGGTCATGTTGTGCCACTTCCGGTTCGAGCTGCGCGCCGACAGGGATGTAGGGCGGGTTGGCGACCAGCAGGTCGACTGTGCCGTCCAGATCGGCGAGCAGATCGTCGGCGGTGACGTCGGCGCGCACCACGCGCACCGGTGTGCCCACCACATTGCCCCGCGCGTAGTCCAGCGCCGGCTCGGAGTCGTCGACGGCGGTCACCTCCGCGGCGGGCAGGCCAACCGAGAGCGCCAGCGCCAAAGCACCGGACCCGGTGCACAGGTCGACGATCCGCGGACGGGGCGGGAGAGGTTGCGCCAGTGCCCATTCCAGCACGGACTCGGTTTCGGGCCGTGGGACGAACACGCCCGGGCCGACCCGGACGGTGACCGGCCCGAACGCCGCCACACCGGTCAGATGCTGCAACGGAATCCGTGCGGCGCGAGCCGTGACCAGCTCGCCGTAGCGGGCGGCGAAGTCGTCGTCGGGCGCCACGAACGCGACCCGGCCGCGCTCGGCGCCCGCCGCATGTGCCGCCAGCAGCTCGGCGTCCACGCGCGCTGACCCGACCCCGGCCGCCGCCAACGCGGCTGCGGCGTCGTCGATCATCTGACGCATCGTCGCCGGCCGGTCAGCGACGTTCACGTGTTCTGCAGCCGGGCGTGCTTGTCGGCGGCGGCGAGGGCGTCGAACAACGGGTCGAGGTCACCGTCGAGCACCTGGTCGAGGTTGTGCGCCTTGAAGTTGATCCGGTGGTCGGCGATCCGGTTCTCCGGAAAGTTGTAGGTGCGGATCCGCTCGCTGCGGTCCACCGTGCGGATCTGGCTGGCGCGGTCGGCCGAGGCGTCCGCCGACGCCTGTTCTTCGGCCAGCGCCTGCAGCCGGGCGGCCAGCACCTGCATGGCGCGGGCCTTGTTCTGCAACTGCGAGCGTTCGTTCTGGCAGGTGACCACGATGCCGGTCGGCAGGTGCGTGATGCGCACCGCCGAGTCGGTGGTGTTGACGCCCTGGCCGCCCTTGCCCGAGGAGCGGTAGACATCGATGCGCAGGTCGGACTCGTCGATCTGGACCTGCTCGACCTCGTCGGGCTCGGGATAGACCAGGACACCGGCCGCCGAGGTGTGCACGCGGCCCTGGGATTCGGTGACCGGCACCCGCTGCACGCGGTGCACACCGCCCTCGAACTTCAGCCGCGACCACACGCCGTCGGCGGAGTCGCCCTTACTCGCGATCGACAGCGTGGCGTCCTTGTAACCGCCCAGATCAGAGGTGGTCTCCCCGAGCATCGTGACCGTCCAGCCGTGACGCTCGGCGTACCGGATGTACATCCGCGCCAGGTCGGCGGCGAACAATGCCGATTCCTCCCCACCTTCGCCGGACTTGACCTCCAGGACGATGTCGTCGGCATCGTGGGGGTCGCGCGGTGCGAGCAGATCGGTCAGTTGGGTGTCCAGGTCGGCGACCCTGGTGGTGAGCTCGTCGACTTCGTCGGCGAAGGACGCGTCGTCGGCGGCCAGTTCGCGCGCCGCGTCCAGGTCACCACGGGCGGCCTCGAGCTTGCGGTAGGTCGACACGATCGGGGAGATCTGCGCGAATCGTCGGCCGACCTTCTTGGCGGCGGCCGCGTCGGAGTGCAGCTCGGGGTCGGACAGCCGCTGCTCGAGCTCACCGTACTCGGCGAGAATCGCCTCGATCGCCGGTGCGGCCTCGGCCATCTCGCCTCCTTCGTCTGAGCGGACCTCAATGCACGAAACGGCGCCCGGCCTGCGCAAAGTGCGACAGAGCGGGCGCCGTTGCGGCGGCTACTTGTCGGCGGCAGCCTTGGTGTTGGCCCCGGTGCGCTTGCCGTAGCGCTTCTCGAAGCGGGCCACGCGGCCGCCGCTGTCGAGGATCTTCTGCTTGCCGGTGTAGAACGGGTGGCACTGCGAGCACACCTCGACAGTGATGTTTCCGCTCTTCTTGGTGCTGCGGGTGGTGAAGCTGGCACCACAGCCGCACAGCACGGTCGTCTCGACATAGTCAGGATGAATGCCTGATTTCATGGTTTCCTCTTCAATCGTGGGCCCGGGTCGCCCTCCCGATCTGGGAGACTGCGGCGTGAACCGGAACCGAGGGGACGGCGGTCCACCCGGCCGGAGGCCGGACGACTGACCTGATTATGCCAGGTCAACCGCCAGCAGCCTAAACGCGCACAAGGGGTGCACTATTCCTGGCCGGTGGCCACGCGGTAGGACTTGCCCTCGCGTGTCCACAGGGTCCGGCCCGCCGGTTGCGCACCCATCGCGATCAGCTCACGCTTGAGCACCTTGTTGGTCGCGGTGCTGGGCAACCGATCGGCGATCCACACGTGGCGCGGCCAGGCCTTCGGGGAGAGATCGGGCTGACCGGCCAGAAAACCGGAAAACTCGTCGGGGGTCAGGGTCGCCTCGTCCTGCAGCACGATGGCGGCCATGACCTGGTCCCCCACCTGCTCGTCGGGCACCGGATAGACCGCCGCCGTGCTGATCGCGGTTAGCCGGATCAGGATCCGCTCGATCGGCGCCGAGGTCATGTTCTCGCCGTCCACCCGCATCCAGTCCGCGGTGCGGCCGGCCAGGAAGATCCAACCGTCGGCGTCCCGGTAGGCCAGGTCACCGGACCAGAACATGCCGTGCCGCATCCGCTCGTCGGTGGCGTCCTGATCGTTGTAGTAGCCGGCGAACATTCCCGACCCCTGGGTGTTCACCAGCTCCCCGATGGCGTCCTCGGCGTTGGTGAGCGCCCCGTGCTCGTCGAACTCGGCGACGGCGCACTCGGTGAGCGTCTCGGAGTTGTAGATCGCCACCCCGGGAAAGCCCTTGCCGATGGAACCCGACGGGCACCCGTCCTCTCGGGTCACGGTCACCGCGTTCTCGGTGGATCCGAATCCGTCCCACACCTCGCAGCCGAATCTCCGGGCGAACTCGGCGATGTCGCGATCGCTTGCCTCGTTGCCGAAGGCGACGCGTAACGGGTTGCCGGCGTCGTCGGGCCGCTCGGGGCGGGCCAGGATGTAGGCCAGCGGTTTGCCGACATAGTTCATGTACGTGGCGCCGTAGCGGCGGATGTCCTCGAGGAACCGGGAGGCGGTGAACCGGGCGGGGGCCATCGCGGCGCCGGCGTTGAGGGCCACCGACCACCCGGCGAGGACGGCGTTGCTGTGGAACAGCGGCATCGACAGGTAGCAGACGTCGGCGGTGCCCAACTCGTAGCGGCCGGCCAGCGCGGCGCCGGCCAGCAGCACCATCGCGTGCATCATCTTGACGGCTTTGGGGTCGCCGCTGGTCCCGGAGGTGAAGATCAACATGTAGGTGTCGGCGGCGGTGACCTCCCGGTACGGAGCCAGGGTGGCCGGGGCCGCGACCCTCCTGGTCAGTTCCGCCCACTGCGGCGTCCCGACCTCCAGCACCTGCACCCCGGTCAGGTCGACACCGTCGAGCAGATCCCGGTGATCGCCGTCGGTGAGCAGAAACTGACAGTCGGCACGACGAATGTCGCGTGCGAGAGCGTCGCCGCGGCGGGTGGTGTTGATGCCGCAGAGCACATATCCGCCGAGGCCGGCGGCGGCCATGGCGGTCAGCATATCCGGGGTGTTGCCGAGCAACACCCCGACGTGCAGGGGACGATCGGGATCGGCGGCGTCGATCAGCGCCGCTGCCTGCGTGGCCGCATCGCCAAGGTGTTCCCGCCAGGTCCAGGTGCGGTCCTTGAACTTCATGGCGACACCGGCGCCGTCCGCGCGCTCCCGCAGCAGTTGCTGGACTGTCTCGGCCAACGCCGCTCGCCCTCCCGATTCGGTGAACAGATCCCGGTAGTTGTCTACCGTGGCTCCGGGCGCAGCGTACCGCAGCCGCCGCCCACGGTTCATCTGCGAAGATAGGGCGATGAGCGTGGGTACGGTGGCGAATCCAGTGCCGAAACCTCCGGCCCGAGCGGCAGCCCGGCCGGTGCGGGATCGGCTGATCGACGCGGCCGAACAGTGCTTGACCGCCAAGGGGATTCGCGCCACCACGGTGTCGGAGGTCGCCGAGGTCGCCGGCGTCAGCCGGGGCTGGCTCTACCGGCACTTCCCCGACAAGGCCGAACTGCTCGGGGCCGCGATCGTCCGGCTCAACGACGCATTCTGGACCGAATCCCGCGCCCGCCTCGACGCTGTCACCGGCCTCGACGAGCAGATCGCGGCGGGCGTGGAGTTGGCGCGCAGGGAGTCCGAGACACCCGGGGCGCTGGTCCTCAAACTGCGCCAGGAGGAACCGGAGGCGTTCGCCGCCTGCGTCGGCCTCGGCGTACGCGGCCTCATCCCCGACATCGCCGCGTTCTGGGTGCCGTATGTGCAGGCCGCGGTCGATCGGGGTGAGATCCATCCCCTCACCGACTGCACCGAAGCCGCAGAGTGGATTGCGCGGGTCACGCTGAGCCTGGCCACCGTGCCGGGTGAACAATGCGACGCCGACGACCACGACTCGGTGCTGCGCCACGCGCGTCGCTACCTGGTCGCGGCGCTGCGCAGCGATCCGACTGGCTGAGCTAGCGCACCGAGGTGCCGTGGACCTGGCGCCCGGTCAGCAGCATCAGCAATGTGGCGATGGGCGCCGCCAACTCACGACCAGCACCGACGGCGAAGTCGGTGTCGGTGGCCACCAATCGGGTGCCGGTGAAGCGCTTCTGCGCGTGGAACGGGAACCCGGCCGTCCACACTCTGTCCGCGGCGGCGGCCGCCGCGTCGACCGGCATCGGCCGGTCTATCCCGAGCGGGATGCAAATGTCCTGGGCGTGCACCAGCACGTCGGTCAGCGGCTCCAGTTCGGTCGTGCCGGGTGGACGCCGCCGCGAACCGGCGGCGGCGCGCAGGTCGGTGGCGATCTGCGCCGGCGACCTGCGGTCGGAGACGGCCAACCGATGGACGACGGCATTGAAACGGAAGCCGCTGCGGGCGGCTTCCCACAGCATGCGCGGCGTACCCATCGTCGAATGCGTGAGGTGGGCCGCGACGTTGCCGACGGTCCATCCCGCACACAGCGACGGCGTGCCCCAAACCTGCGGCCCGCGGGTATCGAGGCCCTCGATCAGGTCGGCGAGTTCGCGGCGCTGGTTCTCGACATGACGCCACACGGTGTCGCGGTCCATGGCTACCCCTGGGTGCTTAGTCAGTGATGCTGACTAATTTAGTCAGGAGTTCGTACTAAAGTCAAGGAATGGACATCCAGCCCGCCACTTCGGTCCTGATGTTCATCGCGCACCGTGACATCGAAGCCCGGGTGATGGACGCACTCGCGCGAGCGGGCGTCGATGACGTGACGGTCGCCCAGTCCCGGCTGCTGCAACGGCTGCACCCTGCCGGGATGAGAGTGACCGAGCTCGCCGAACAGGCGCGGGTGACCAAGCAGACGGCCGGCGCTCTGGTCGATCAACTCGAGCGTGCGGGTTACGTGAGCCGCGGACCCGATCCCACCGATGCGCGCGCCCGCCTGGTGACCCTCACAGATCGGGGTGCGGGCATGTGCCGGCGGGCAGCCGAAGAGGTCGACCGGGTGGAGCGGGAATGGCGACGACACCTGGGCGATGAAGCCTTCACCGCCTTGCGGGACGCCCTCGTCACGCTGCGCGAGATCACCGACCCGTACCGGTGATCCCGGGGTCCGGCCACGCTCGGCGCAGCCGGACACACCGGGATCGCTCAGTCGTTGTCGGCCCCGCCGGGGGTGTTCTTGGAGACCTGGACCAGGAACTCGTAGTTGTTCTTGGTCTTACGCAGCTGGCTCATCAACAGATCGATGGCCTGATGCGGATCGAGACCCGAGAGCACACGGCGCAGCTTGTGCACGACCGCGAACTCGTCGGGTGAGAGCAGCAGCTCGTCCTTGCGGGTGCCGGACGGGTTGACGTCGACCGCCGGGAAGACACGCCGCTCGGCGATCTTGCGGTCCAGTTTGAGCTCGGCGTTGCCGGTGCCCTTGAACTCCTCGAAGATCACCGTGTCACCGGTCGATCCGGTCTCGACCATGGCGGTGGCGATGATCGTCAGCGAGCCACCCTCTTCGATGTTGCGGGCCGCGCCGAGGAACCGCTTCGGCGGGTACAGCGCGGTGGAGTCGACGCCGCCGGACAGAATGCGGCCCGACGCCGGGGAGGCGTTGTTGTACGCGCGGCCCAGACGGGTGATCGAGTCCAGCAGCACCACGACGTCCTTGCCCTGTTCGACCAGGCGCTTGGCCCGCTCGATGGCAAGCTCGGCGGCCTGCGTGTGGTCGGACGGCGGGCGGTCGAAGGTGGAGGCAATCACCTCGCCCTTGACCGAGCGCTGCATATCGGTCACCTCTTCGGGCCGCTCGTCGACCAGCACGACCATCAGGTGACATTCAGGATTGTTGCGGGTGATCGCATTGGCGATGTCCTGCATGATCGTCGTCTTACCGGCCTTGGGCGGAGACACGATCAACGCGCGCTGCCCCTTGCCGATCGGCATGATCAGGTCGATCACCCGGGTGGTCAGTTTGTCGCCACTGGTCTCCAGGCGCAGCCGCTGGTTCGGGTACAGCGGAGTCAGCTTGGTGAACTCGGGGCGCTTCTTGGCTTCCTCGACCGGCTTGCCGTTGACGGTGTCCAGCCGGACCAGCGGGTTGAACTTCTGGCGCGGGTTCTGGTTCCCCGACTCGCCTTCCTTGGGGACCCGGACGGCACCGGTCACCGCGTCGCCGCGGCGCAGACCGTTCTTGCGCACCATGTTCATCGACACGTACACGTCGTTCGGGCCGGCAAGGTATCCCGAGGTGCGGACGAACGCATAGTTGTCCAGCACGTCGAGGATGCCGGCCACCGGCTGCACCACATCGTCGTCCCGCAACTCGGTATCGCGGTCGGCACCGCCGCCACCGCCCTCGCCGCCGCGCTCGCGCCGCCTGCGGTCCCGGAATCGCCGACCGCGACGGCCCTGGCGACCTTCGCCGTCGTCGTCGTTGTCGTCGACGTTGTTGTTGTTGCGGCCGCCGCCCCGATTCTGACCGCCCTGCTGGCCGCCGTCGGAACGGTTGTCGGAATCCGACTCGGACCTGTCGTTCTTCGACCCCTGGCCGGCGTTCTGCTGACCCTGGTTGTCCTTGGATTCGCGGGGCTCGCGCTTGTCGCGATTGTCCCGGCCGCCCTGCTGATCGGGTCGGGCACTCTTGTCGCGACCTTCAGCCGGACCGGACTCCTGGTCGTTGGCCTTGTCCTGCTGGTCGGCGGGCTTGTCCTGCTCGCCGGCGCTGGGACCGCCCTGTTCACGCGAGGACCCGCGACGTTCCCGCCGGCGGGGCTGCGCCGGCGCTTCGGCAGCCTGCTCCGGGGCGGCGGTCGCTGCTGCTCCGTCGGCGGTGGGGGCCTCGGCTTGAGGGGCCTCGGTCCTGGGAGCTCCGGTCCTGGGAGCTTCGGCCTTGGGAGCTTCGGTCTTGGGGGCTTCGGTCTTGGGGGCTTCGGTCTTGGGAGCCTCGGAGGTGCCCTTACCTTCACCGCGTCGCTCCCGGATGGCGGCGATCAGCTCGCTCTTGCGCATCCCGGAGGCGCCTTCGACGCCGATCTCCTTGGCCATTGCACGCAACTCGGGCAGTACAAGGCTGGTCAGAGCGCCGCGGCGGGCGGGGGCTGCCGCCACCGGAGCATCTCCTGCGGCGGGCTTACCCGCCTCAGAGGATGGGGAGGCGTCTGTGCTCACGGAGTTCGGCAGTTCGCCGCCGGCGGCACTGCCGGCCGTGATGAGGTCCGTATCGGTCACGGATTTCCTTTCTTCCCTCGCTGATCAGGTCACGCGAGGGTTCGGTGCGTTCAGCCGATCCGCTGAACGCCGAGGTCACACCCTTGCAACCGCAATGGTGATCGCCTGGCTTCGCCGGGATACGGCGAACCGTCAGTCCACAAGTTTGAACACCTGAAAGAAGAGTCGTCCTAGTGTCGGCGCAGGTGAAGAAGCTGCGATTGCCGGACGACTGCGAGAATAACCCGCTTCCTGGATGGAAGCAAGAAACCCCACGATTCGCATGGTGCGCGTGTTACTGCCGCTCAGCGTCGAAACTAACTCCGCACCGGCACGCCTGAGGACCACCGTACGCCGTGTCCGACCGACAGCTTCGAGATCGCGAACCCGTTCTCGGCGCCGTACTGCATGACCTGCGCGGGCAGCTGCGGCTCGGTGCTCAACGCCAGAACGGTCGGGCCCGCACCGGACAACACTCCCGCCACCCCGCAACGCCGCAACACGGAGAGGTATTCCGCCGACGCAGGCATGGCGGCAGCGCGTTGCGGCTGGTGCAGGACGTCCTCGGTGGCGGGCATCAGCAGGTCCGGGCGATCGGTGAGCGCGACCACGAGAAGTGCGGCACGGCTGAGGTTGAAGCGGGCGTCGGTGTGGCTGACCCGCTCTGGCAGCAGCACCCTGGTCTCGGCGGTCGAGGAACGCACCTGCGGGATGGCCGCGAAGACGGTGATCTGCGGGTGCAGGCGGATCGGCGCAGCGGCGTAACGCACGCGATCGGCTTCCCCCTCGGTCCAGGAGACCACAGCGCCGCCGAGCACCGCGGCTGCGGCGTTGTCCGGGTGTCCTTCGAATTCCGACGACACCTGCACCAGCTGTTCGGTGCACATGGTCGCCGAGTCCGCTTGTGCGGCAAGACCGTTCGCGGCCGCCAGTCCACCGACGACCGCAGCCGCCGAGGAGCCGAGACCGCGGGAATGTGGAATGTCGTTGCGGCAGCGGACCAGAAGACCGGCAGCGGACACCCCGGTTTCACGCAGTCCCCGCTGGATCGCCCGGACCACCAGGTGCGAAGCATCCAGCGGAACCTGACCGGCGCCCTCCCCCTCGACCTGCACAACCAGTCCGGATTCCGTTGTCTCAACCACGATCTCGTCGTAGAGACTCAGGGCCAGTCCCATGCTGTCGAAGCCCGGGCCCAGGTTGGCGCTGGAAGCCGCCACCACGGCGGTGGCCGAGAGACCGGGGGGCAATGCGCGGGTCACGGTGGCCGTCCTAGACCAGCCCGAGCTTGGCGACCACGGCGACCGGGTCGACGGGCACCGGGATGACCGCGGGCATCCCCTTGAGTGCGGTGTCAGGGTCTTTGAGCCCGTTCCCGGTGACGGTGCAGACGACCGTGGACCCCTTGGCGACCCAGCCGTCTTCGATGGCCTTGAGCAGTCCGGCGATGCTGGCCGCCGACGCGGGCTCGACGAACACCCCTTCGGCGCGGGCGACCAGGTGGTAGGCGGCCAGGATCTCCTCGTCGGTGGCGGCCAGGAAGCGTCCCTCGGACTGCTGTTGGGCCTCCACCGCCGAACTCCACGACGCCGGGGAGCCGATGCGGATCGCTGTCGCGATGGTCTCGGGATCGCTGACCGGTTCGCCGAGCACCAGCGGAGCGGCGCCGGCGGCCTGGGTACCCAGCATACGGGGCAGCTTGGCCGCCAACCCGTCGCGGTGATACTCGGTGTAGCCCTTCCAGTAAGCGGTGATGTTGCCGGCGTTGCCGACCGGCAGCGCATGCACGTCGGGCGCGTCACCGAGCGCATCGACGATCTCGAACGCCGCGGTCTTCTGCCCCTCGATGCGAAACGGATTGACCGAGTTCACAAGAGACACCGTCGGGAAGTCGGCGGTGAGTTTGCGGGCGAGCTCGAGGCAGTCATCGAAGTTGCCGTCGATCTGAATGATCTTGGCGCCGTGCATCACCGCCTGCGCCAGCTTGCCCATCGCGATCTTGCCCTGCGGGACCAGCACCGCACAGGTGATACCGGCCCGGGCCGCATAGGCGGCCGCCGACGCCGAGGTGTTCCCGGTCGAAGCGCACAGCACCGCCTGCTGCCCACGCGACACCGCCTCGGTGACCGCCATCGTCATGCCCCGGTCCTTGAACGAACCGGTCGGGTTGAGCCCCTCCACCTTCAGATGCACTGTGCAGCCGGTGTATTCGGACAACCTGGGAGCCGGCAGCAGCGGGGTGCCACCTTCACGCAGGGTGATCGCCGTCCAGCTGTCCTCGACGGGCAGCCGGTCGCGGTAGGCCGCGATCAGGCCGGGCCAAGGCTGGTGCACGGCTCGGGTGGTGCTCACTGTGTGATCCCTTCCATCCGCAGAACGCTGTTGATGCTCTGCACGACCTCCAGATCAGCCAATGCGTCTACGGTTTCCGACAGCGCGGAGTCGGCGGCCTGGTGGGTGACCACGACGATGCGGGCGCCGCAGCGCTGCCCACCCTGGTCGACCATGCCCTCCTGCCGTACCTCAGCGATGCTGACCTCACGCTTGCTGAACTCCGCAGCCACCGCGGAAAGCACCCCGGGCCGGTCGGCGACGTTCATGTTGACGTAGTACCTGGTGGCGATGTTGCCGATCGGTGCGATCGGGAGCTTGGCATATTTGGACTCGCGCGGTCCACGGCCCCCCTGCACCCGGTTGCGGGCAGCCATCACGAGGTCACCGAGCACTGCCGACGCGGTGGGAGCGCCGCCGGCACCCTGCCCGTAGAACATCAGCCGTCCCGCCGCCTCGGCCTCGACCACCACGGCGTTGAAAGCACCGTTGACCGATGCCAGCGGGTGCTCCAGAGGCACCAGCGCCGGGTAGACCCGCGCCGAAACCTTTTGTTTGCCTTTGGCGGTGGTGAGCCGCTCGCAGATCGCCAGCAACTTGATGGTGCACCCGAGGGCCCGCGCTGAGGCGAAGTCCGCGGCGCTGACCTTGGTCATACCCTCGCGGTAGACGTCGTCGGCGGTGACCCGGGTGTGGAACGCGATGGACGCCAGGATCGCGGCCTTGGCCGCGGCGTCATAACCCTCCACGTCGGCTGTCGGGTCCGCTTCCGCATAACCCAGCGCGCCGGCATCGGCAAGCGCGCTGGCGTAGTCGGCCCCGGTGCTGTCCATCTCGGAGAGGATGTAGTTGGTTGTGCCGTTGACGATTCCGGCGACCCGCAGCACCGTGTCACCGGCCAAGGACTGTGTCAGCGGGCGGATCACCGGGATGGCACCGGCCACGGCGGCCTCGAAATACAGGTCTACTCGCGCCTTCTCGGCGGCCTGCGCGAGCTCTCCGGCCGATACCGCCATCAGCGCCTTGTTCGCGGTGACCACGGACTTGCCCTGTTCGAGGGCGGCGAGGATCGCTTTGCGCGCGGGCTCGACGGGCCCCATGAGTTCCACGACGATGTCGACATCGTCGCGCGAGACGAGCGCCTCGATGTCATCGGTCAGCAATTCCGCCGGCACACCCCGGTCGCCGTCGACACGGCGGACACCGATACCGCGGATCACCAGAGGTGCTCCGATGCGTGCGGTCAGATCGTCGGCGCTCTCCTCGATGATGCGCACCACCTGGCTGCCCACGTTGCCCAGCCCCAGCACGGCTACCCCGATCGCGTCACTCACCGCTTCACCTCACTCACTTCCAGACTCAAGAGATCCTCGACCGTCTCCCGGCGCAGGATCAGGCGGGCCCGCCCGTCGCGCACAGCCACCACGGCCGGGCGGCCGATAAGGTTGTAACGGCTCGACATCGAATAGCAGTATGCGCCGGTCGCGGCGACACCGAGCAAGTCCCCCGGCGCCACATCCTCGGGGAGCCAGGCATCACGCACCACGATGTCGCCGCTCTCGCAGTGCTTCCCGACCACGCGGGACAGCGCCGGGCCCGCCTCAGCGGTCCGCGACAGCAGCCTGACGTCGTACTCGGCGCCGTAGAGCGAGGTCCTGATGTTGTCGCTCATACCGCCGTCGACGCTGACATAGCGGCGGCTCTTGTCCGCGGCCACCGCCACGTCCTTGACCGTCCCCACCTCGTAGAGCGTGATGGTGCCGGGGCCGGCGATGGCTCGACCGGGTTCGACCACCAGCCGCGGGGTGGGCAGTCCGACGGCGGCGGATTCGTTGCGCACGATGGCCTGGATCTTGTCGGCCAGTTCACCCATCGGCGGCGGATTGTCCTGCGGCAGATAGGAGATGCCCAGACCGCCACCGAGATCGACGATCGACATCTGCGAGGACTTGTCGACCCCGAACTCGGCGACCGCGTCGCGCAGCAGACCGATCACCCGGTGGGCGGCCAACTCGAAACCGGCGACATCGAAGATCTGCGAGCCGATGTGGCTGTGCAGGCCGACCAGGCGCAGGTGGTCGGTGCCGAACACCCGCCGGACCGCGGCCATCGCCGCGCCGTTGGCCAGCGACAGGCCGAACTTCTGATCCTCGTGCGCGGTGGAGATGAACTCGTGGGTGTGTGCCTCGACACCGACCGTCACCCGGATCAGGACGTCCTGCACCACCCCGGCCTCGCCGGCGATCCAATCCAGGCGCTCGATCTCGGTCATCGAGTCGACGACCACATGTTCGATGCCCGCCTTGACCGCGGTGGTCAGTTCGTCGACGGATTTGTTGTTCCCGTGCAACGCGATCCGCTCTGGCGGAAAGCCGGCGTGCAGCGCCACCGCGAGCTCTCCCCCGCTGGCGACGTCGAGCGACAGCCGTTCCTCGTCGATCCAACGGGCCACCTCGGTGCACAGAAATGCCTTGGCGGCGTAACGCACATGGTCACCACCGCCGAACGCCGCCGAGATCTCGCGACAGCGCCCCCGGAAGTCCGCCTCGTCGATGACGAAGACCGGGGTGCCGAACTGTGCGGCGATGTCGGTCACCGAAACCCCGGCGATGGACACCACACCGTCGTCACCGCGAACAGCGTTCTGCGGCCACACGTTCGGGGCCAGCTGGAGAACCTCGGCGGCGCTCCGGGGACGGTCGGGGGTGGCGACGGGGTGGACCTCTTCGGCGTGCCGAGGGCCGGCCGGATGCGCGATCACATCCGCTCCGGAGCGCTGACGCCGAGGATACCCAGCCCGTTGGCGATGACCTGGCGGGTCGCTGCGCACAACGCCAGCCGCGCCGCGTGCAGGTCGCCCGGCGACTCGTCACCCTGCGGCAGCACCCGGCAGGAGTCGTAGAACCGGTGGTAGTCCCCGGCAAGATCCTCGAGGTAGCGCGAGACCCGGTGCGGCTCACGCAAACTCGCCGCGGTCTTGAGCACCCGCGGGAACTCGCCGATGTTGCGGATCAGTGTGCCTTCCTTGTCATGGGTCAGCAGATCCAGATGCGCGGTGTCCGCGGCGATACCCAGCTCGGCGGCATTGCGGGCGAGCGCCGAGAGCCGCGCATGGGCGTATTGGACGTAGTAGACCGGGTTCTCGGCCGAGGCCGAGGACCACAGCGCCAGGTCGATGTCGATAGGGGTGTCCACCGAACTGCGGATCAGCGCGTACCGGGCGGCGTCGACTCCGATCGCGTCGACCAGATCGTCAAGCGTGATGACCGTTCCGGCCCGCTTGCTCATTCGCACCGGTTGCCCGTCGCGCACCAGGTTGACCATCTGACCGATCAGCACCTCGACGGTATCCGGATCGTCGCCGAGCGCCGCCGCGGCGGCCTTGAGCCGGGCGATGTACCCGTGATGGTCGGCGCCCAGCATGTAGATGCACAGGTCGAAGCCGCGCTTGCGCTTGTCCAGGAAGTAGGCCAGGTCGCCGGCGATGTAGGCGGGCTGACCGTCGCTCTTGATGACGACGCGGTCCTTGTCGTCACCGAAGTCGGTGGTGCGCAACCAGACCGCGCCGTCCTTCTCGTAGATGCTGCCGGTCTCGCGGAGTTTGGCGATGGCCTGCTCGACGCGCCCGGAGGTGTGCATCGAATCTTCGTGGGTGTAGACGTCGAAGTCGGTACCGAACTCGTGCAGCGACTCCTTGATGTGGTCGAACATCAGGTGCACCCCGATGGACCGGAACGTCTCGCGCATCTCGGCGTCGGGCAGGCGCAGCGCCTGCGGCTCCTTGGCCAGGACCTGGGCTGCGATATCGGCGATGTAGGTGCCGGCGTAGCCGTCCTCCGGGGTCGGCTCGCCCTTGGCGGCCGCGATTAGGGAATTGGTGAACCGGTCGATCTGCGCGCCGTGGTCGTTGAAGTAGTACTCGCGCACCACCTCGGCACCCTGGGTGCTCAGCAGCCGGCCCAGCGCATCCCCCACCGCGGCCCACCGGGTGCCGCCGATGTGGATGGGGCCGGTCGGGTTGGCCGAGACGAACTCCAGGTTGACCTGTTGACCCTCGAGGTCGGCCGAGTGGCCGTAGCGGTCACCGGCGGAGATGACGTTGTCGACGAGGACGTTCTGCGCCGACGCCTCCAGGCGCAGGTTGACAAACCCGGGACCGGCGACCTCGGCGGCGGCGATGCCGCTCTGCTCGGCCAGCGCGGCCGCCAGCCAGCCGGCCAGTTCGCGGGGGTTGGCGCCGACCTTCTTGCCCAGCTGCAGCGCCAGGTTGGTGGCGTAGTCGCCGTGTTCGGGATTGCGGGGGCGCTCGACGGTGACGGTGGCGGGCAGCGCGGCAGGGTCGAGGCCGTGCTCGGCAAGCACCGCGGCTGCGGTGGCCTTGAGCAGGTCGGCCAGATCGGCGGGGGTCACGGGGAACCATCCTATGGTCTGCGCTGTTCACCACCGAATCCGTTTCCGCCTCCGGCATGCGCTACGCTATCGGGGCCCAACGGCGCAGCTGTTCAGCCCGCGCCCCCGTAGCTCAGGGGATAGAGCGTCTGCCTCCGGAGCAGAAGGCCGCAGGTTCGAATCCTGCCGGGGGCACCCATCGTCCGGCCGGTCACAACCGGCTACCTACCGCTTGTGATTGACCAGTTCACCGGTCATCGCCAGCACCGACCGCGGTGTCGGCACGTCGGCGGGGCAATCGGGGGCGCGCTCGGGCTCGCCGTAGTGGGTGCTCAACGGCACCACGCCGGCCCAGGCACCGGCCGCGACGTCCTCCTCGGGGTCATCGGGCCAGCCGTCGCTCACCTTCAGCGACCAGTTGTCGTCACCGATCGCCAGCCGCAACACCAGGGTGGCGGCCAGTTCCCGGCGGCTGCTGGGACGCAGCTCGGCCACCCGACCGGGAATGAAGGTGTCGGTCAGCGTCTCCAGGTACCCGACCTTCTCCTCGGCGCCCACCACCTCGAAGACCCCGAACAGCACTGCACTGCGGTAGTGGAACGATGACTCGAAGCCGCTGCGCGCCACCACGACCCCGTCCAGTGTGGTCACCGACACCGCCGCCGTGGCCCCGCCGGCGACGGCGCGCATCCACGGCGATCCGGTGGAGCCGTGGATCACCAACGCGTCCTCGATCCGGACGAATCCGGTCGGAAAGACCGCGGGATGGCCGTCGCGCACCAGGGCGATCGTCGCCAGCGGGGTGGCGTCGAGCAGCGCATTCAACTCGGCGCGGGACGCGCTCTGTTTCTCGGCGAGACGGGAGACACGGGTCGATGGCTGCCACACGGCAGCAAGCCTCGCACCATCGGCGTGCCTGCGCGCGTCATTTTACCGGTCTGCGCCCGGCGCTACGCCCATTCCGCGAGCACCCGCATCTTGCCCGCTTTGACCGCGGCGTCGCGGCGTAGCCGCTTAAGCTCGGGGCCGAACGCGTTGCGTTCGTTGTCCTGGAAGTTCAACGGCAGGTCGAGCGCTGCGATCAGCTTGCGTTCCAGGTGCCAGGGTTCGGGATGCAGCACCCAGGACACCGCGGCGTTCTCGGCCATCCAGCGGGTCAGCACGCTCTCGCCGCCGGCGAAGGTCTGTCGCTTGCCCGAACCGACCCGGCGCAGCGCGAAGCCCAGTTCGGCGCCGAGCAGCACACCGAGTGATTTGCGCAGCGTGGAACCGTCGGCATCGGCGTTGCCGGCACCGAAGTGATAGCGGATGCGTTTGCGCAGATCCTGCGGCACCCGCGGCTTGCCGTCGGGACGAGGCGGCCCGGAGGTGATGCCGACGTAGAGCAGGGTCCAACCGTCGCGCTGTTCGCAGCCGGAACTGTCGATGCCGCCGGGAATGGTGCGGAACCACCAGCCGTGCACACCGGGTTCGGCGGGCACCGGACTCGGCTCGGCGAACACCTCGTCTCGTGTGTAGCGCTGCGCGGCAAGGAATTTCGCTACGGCATCGGCGCTACGCCGGACGGACATCGACTCAGCCATCGGCTCAGACTAGCCGTCGGCTCGTTCGATGGGCCCGTACCGCACCCCGATGGCCCTGCTCAGATCCCGGTGCACAGCGACACGAACGGGATCGGCGCGCAGATGCCGATCGAGAACCCCGGTGTCGGATCCCCGTTCCACGGCGGCGGGGGCGGCGGGGGTGGAGGTGGGACGGGGGCGGCCACGCAGGTGTCGGTGGGCGCGTCGTACACCGTGCCCACCCCGCACTCGGCGGCCTGGGCGACCCCCGGCGACCCGAGCACCAGGGCGGTGAGCGGCGCGAGCGCGAGTCCGGCGACTGCCGCCGGACGGCGAATTGAGTCCAGCATCTGAGGGCCTTCCCTACTCATCCCCGACCCCGTGCTCGCCCCATGGTAGTCCGGGCGGAACCGGGGCCGGAGGCGATCGGTGGACCAGCGCCCAAGGGTCCGTCGTGTGTCAGTTCATCCGCAGTTGCGCGGCTACCCAATCGAACAGGCCGGCAGCAAAGGCCTGGCCTTGATATTCGGCATAGGCCACCGCGAGAAAGCGGTCAGCGTCGCGCGTCCACGCCACGGCGGAATCCCGGAGCTGCCAGTCGGTGCCGGTTCCCCGCCCGCAGGCGATCAGACCGGAGGGGTTGCCGTGCGCGCCCACAACCGGTGTGGCCTCGGCCGACTCCTTGCCTGGGCAGGGTGCTGGCATCCAGTCCGGCCGTGCGAGGTAAGCCGCGAACGCTTCTTGCATTGCGGTGACGTCGCCGAACAACCAGTAGGTCGCATCTGTCGGGCCGCCCGGCAGCACATTGTCCCGGCAGGTGACGGCGGCCAGCGCGCCCGCCGGATCGGCAGGTGCGCATGAGCCGCTGCCATACCCCGAGGGCAGCCTGCCCATGAGCTCGGCGGACGGATCCGCGCCGGCCGGAGGAATCGCGCCGACGGCGGCCAGGATCACGGCCGCAGCAATGCATGATCGGCGAAGCACAAGGTCAGATTGGGCCCGGAGGTGGTTCGACAGAAGGGACTTTCTACCCCAGAGCGTGCGCCCTAAGACCCTCACGCAGGCTGACACCGACGAGCTTGACTGCCAGATCTCATGGTGGTTTTCGGCGAGGAGCATCCGATGTCTGCACACACTCTGGCCCGGCTGGTGCTGGCAACGCTGCTGTTGTTTCCGCTCGCCGGTGTCTCGCTCGGCCCGGCGGCGGCTCAGCCGCAGGGGGCACCGTGCCTCAGCGGCGGCCTGGCAGCCGACCCGCTGTCTTTGATCCTGTCGCAGGGCGGGTTCTTCGAACCGCCGCTGCAGGATCCGGACACGTCGTCACCGAGCTGTGAAGACCAGCGGCAGGAATGCTTCTCGGGAAGTGCGCAGGAGGGCATCTACGGCGAAAGGTACGTGCCGGTGGAAGCCGTCCAGATGTGCATGGAGCAGTACCGGGCCTGCGTCGGCGCGCAACCCGACGAATAGGACACCCGTGGTGGTCCCCGTCCGCGGGCCCGATCAGTGCACCGGGTTTCACTGCGGATGGTGGGCCAGGTATTCCTCGACCGGGACCGGCTCGGCCGCGGCGTAGCCGACGGGAAGTACGACATCGCCGGCGCTCGTCCGGTAGTACACGTCCCAGTGGTGGTAACCGTCCAGCGCCGCGGGGTGCGCGGCGATCAGCGCCGCGTAATGCGTGACCGCGCGCACATAGTTGTTCGAGTTGTTGTAACGGTAAAGCGCGCGGTCGCGGTCGCGCGCGAAGCCGTGCGCGGCCAGGAACCGCCCGGCCGCCAAGATGGCGTCGCGGTCGTCGGTGATATCGCCTCCACCGCCGTACATCGCGAACGTCGACGGCAGAAACTGCATCGGGCCCTGGGCACCGGCGGTGCTGACCCCGGAGATCCGGCCGAATGCGGTCTCGATCAGGTTGATGGCCGCCAGATAGTTCCATCCGACACCCGAGGCTGCCTCGGACTCGCGGTAATAGGCCAGCAACTCCCCCGTCGGCGCCGGCGCCTCGATACGCCACGCCGGCAGCGTGGGCTTACCCCGGCCGGTGCTCATCGCGGTCAGTTGCCTGCGGGCGTCGACGTTGCGGTCGTAGCCCGCGCGCAGCGCCTCCGGAATGCGCGGCCGGACCAGCGGGTCCCACTCCGGGTGCCGCCCCAGGACGCGGTAGGCCGCCTGCTGGCGGCGCGCGGCATCACGCAGGGCGTTCTCCGGCAGCGACGGGTCACGCAGGAGCAGTTCGTCGGCGACGAGGTCGTCGGCGAGCCGGGCCGGCTCCTGGGCCAGGCCCGGCTGAGCACGCTGCGGCGCTGCAGACGGCGCCGGGGTCGCGGGCGCGGCGTGCCGCGGGACGGCCTGCGCAGCCTCGGGACCATGCTCGGCGTCGCGGGCCGGTGAGGCCACCAAGACCCCGGCCCCGACCAGTGCGACCACAGCCGCCAGGATCACCGCAGGTCGGGTCGTCACGACCGTCCTCCACCGGGCATCTCATCCTCCGCTGCTTTTTGAACCCCTCCGTTCCAGTCTTACCGAATGCACCGCGGCCCGACCCGTACAGTGGCCGGCAGTGCCGCGGGGAGGGAAGAGCCATGTCGACATCGACCGACCACACCCGGCGAACGGTTCGGCTCACGGCGGTACTGCTGCTCGGGGCGATGCTCGGCCTACTGGCTCCCGCCGGTCCAGCGCAGGCAGCCCCGGCTATGGTGATGTCGGCCGGCAGCGAGCAGATTCTGGAATCGATGCTGGCCACCGACCACACCGCCGACACGATCTCTGCCGGCTTCCTCGGAACGCCTTACGGCGCCAACACTTTGATCGGTTCGGCCACGGAGCCCGAACAACTGGTCGTCGACCTCGAGCGCGTCGACTGCTTCACCTACGCCGACTACGTGGAGGCACTCAAGAGGTCCGACACCCGCGACGAGTTCGTCGCCAACCTCGTCGACATCCGGTACAACAACGGGGTCGTGGCGTTCGAGAACCGCAAGCATTTCTTCACCGATTGGGCCGCGGCAGCGCCGGCGATCGCCACCGATGTCACCGCCGCCGTGAGCCCGGACGCGGTACGCACGACCAAGAATCTCAACAGTCGGGATTCAGGTGGCCGGTATCTGGCCGGCCTGCCGGTCATGCCGCGCACCGTCACCTACATCCCCGGCAGCCAGGTGACCGGCGACGTCATCGGAAATCTGCGCACCGGCGACTACCTGGGCGCCTACGCCGAGGACGGCGGGCTGGACGTCACCCACGTTGGCATCTTCGTCGCGACGCCGAACGGACCGGTCTTTCGCAACGCGTCGTCGCTGAGTTCGGCGCACGCGGTCGTCGACACGCCGCTGCTCGACTACGTGGACACCGTCCCCGGGATCGTGGTGCTCCGTCCGGTCCTGTGACGGATCCGTCCCGCCGTGTTTTCTTCCCAACCAAGTGGTTAGTCTGGCGGGTGGTCCATCGATGAACCAGGAGTCCGCACATGCAGCTGGCGCTGACACCCGAGGAAGCCGCCTTCCGCGACGAGCTTCGCACCTTCTACCGCACCAAGATCCCGGCGGAGATCCGCGAACGCACCCGCACCGGCACCGAGGCCAACCGCGACGACATCGTCACCACCCACAAGATCCTCAACGACCACGGACTCGCCGTACCCAACTGGCCCGTCGAGTGGGGCGGTAAAGACTGGACACCGACCCAGCAGCAGATCTGGCTCGACGAGATGCAGCTCGCCAGCGTGCCCGAACCGCTGACATTCAACGCCAGCATGGTCGGCCCGGTGATCGCGGAGTTCGGCTCCCAGGAGACCAAGCAACGCTTCCTGCCGCCGACCGCGGCGCTCGACATCTGGTGGTGCCAGGGATTCTCCGAACCCGAGGCGGGCTCCGACCTCGCCTCGCTGCGCACGACGGCGCTGCGCGACGGCGACAGCTACGTGGTCAACGGCCAGAAGACGTGGACCACCCTCGGCCAGTACGCGGACTGGATCTTCTGCCTGGTCCGCACCGACCCCAACGCCCCCAAGAAGCAGGCCGGCATCTCCTTCCTGCTCATCGACATGAACACCCCCGGCATCACGCTGCGACCGATCAAGCTGATCGACGGCAGCTTCGAGGTCAACGAGGTGTTCTTCGAGGACGTCCGGGTTCCGGCCGATCAACTCGTCGGCGAGGAGAACCAGGGCTGGTCCTACGCCAAGTTCCTGCTCGGCAACGAACGCAACGGGATCGCTCAGGTGGGCCGCACCAAGTTGCGCCTCTCCGAGGTCAAGGAGCGCGCCCAGGCAAACGGTCTGATCGACGATCCGCTGTTCGCGGCGCGGCTGGCCGAGGCCGAAAACGATGTGCTGGCGCTCGAACTCACCCAGATGCGGGTCGCGTCTGGGTCCAAGGGCGGCAAGCCGAATCCGGCCTCGTCGGTGCTCAAGCTGCGCGGCAGTGAGCTCCAGCAGATCGCCACCGAGCTGTTGGTGGAAGTCGCCGGCGCCGACGCCTTGCCGTTCGACGCCGACGGCGTCACGTCGCCATCGTGGGCACAGCACACCGCACCTCGCTACCTCAACTACCGCAAGACCTCCATCTACGGCGGCAGCAACGAGGTGCAGCGCACCATCATCGCGTCGACCATCCTCGGACTGTGAAATAGGGCGGAATTCATGGACTTTCAACTCAGCGAAGAGCAGATCCTGCTCCGCGACACCACCCGCGACATGCTCTCCCGCACCTACGATCCGGAAAGCCGGCTCAGGACGGTGGAATCCGACACCGGTTGGAGCCGCGATGTGTGGAAGCAACTGGCCGAGGTGGGCGTTCTCGGGCTCGGCTTCGAGGAGGACGCGGGCGGTCAGATCGAGGTGCTGGTGGTGCTGACCGAGATCGGGCGCCGGTTGGCGCCCGAACCGGTGCTGCACGCGGCGCTGGGCCCGGGCGCGCTGATCGCCGAGGTCGGAACCGAGCAGCAGCGCGCACTACTCGACGAGGTCGCCGCCGGCGAACGGCTGCTGGCGCTGGCACATGTGGAGTCCGGGATGCGCCTGCCCACCGCGAAGGTCACCACGGCGGCCTCCCGCGACGGAGATTCGTGGACCCTGCGCGGCAGCAAAAACCCCGTGCTGGCCGGGGATGCCGCCGACACGCTGGTGGTCAGCGCGGCATTACCGGACGGTGGCACCGGCCTGTTCCTGGTCGACGCGTCCACCGCGCAGCGCAACTCCTACCGCACCTTCGACGGTCAGCGTGCCGCTCAGATCGACTTCGACGCGACCGCGGCAGAGCCGTTGGGCGAGGCGGTGGAAGCCTCTGAGGCCATCTCGCGGGCGCTGGTGCGGATCTCATCGGGATTGTGCGCCGAAGCGCTCGGCGCGATGGAGGAAGCGCTGCGGCTGACCAGCGAATACCTCACGCAGCGCAAGCAATTCGGCGTGCCCCTGAGCAAGTTCCAGACGCTGACGCAGCGCGCCGCCGACATGTATGTCTCGCTGGAGCTGGCCCGCAGCATGACGTTCTATGCCGCGATGTCGGTGGCCGACGGCAACCTCGATCCGGGCATCGCCGCGCGCGCCAAGCTGCAGATCGGCCGTTCCGGGCGCCACATCGCCCAGGAGGCCATCCAGCTGCACGGCGGTATCGGTGTCACGGCCGAGTATCCGGTGAGCCATTACGCCGCGCGGCTGACCGCGATCGACCACACCCTGGGTTCCGCGCAGGACCAGCTGCATCAGCTGATCGGGCGGCTCGGTGACTACGGGGTCGTCTCGGTCTGAGTCCTCGCCGATCAGCTCGGCGCGTTAACGCCCGCGACTGCGCGTTCGACATACTGGGTATACACCGCACACGAGCAACCGAACAGGTGAGGAGTGCACGATGCGGCTGAAGAAACTCATCGTCACCGCCGTGACTACCGGCGGTCTCGCTGCAGGCTCGCTGGCTCTGGGCGCCGGCACCGCCGGAGCCCATCCCGATCCGTGGCTCCCCAAGCCACCCCCACCAGGACATATCGGCCACGTCGTCAACGTTCCGCCGGGGCACATCGGGCAGTGGGTCGGGGTTCCGCCCGGCCATTGGGACAAGCCATGGAAGTGGCTCGACTGACGTCAGACCGATCGCGGCCGATCAGCTTTCCACCACCACGATGTCATAGCCGGGTAGGGTCACCGCCTCGCTGCGGTGCGGCAGGCCTACCTCGACCGACCCGTCGGTCTTGTTGATCAGCAGCAGCTTTCGTATACCACCGGGGGTGATGAACCCTTGTGCGTACACGCGCGGATCCGGTTGCCGGGGCTGCCCGACGCCGGTCCGTACCAGTGTGTCACCGGGACCGAAATGGCGAAGCAACAGCTGCAGCGCCCGGTATCGAGCGTTGGGTTCGCCACTGTCCCAGTCGACCAGGGTGACGCCGGGAATCATGCCCGGATAGTCCATGAACTCGGCGATCCCCACGAGGTCGACGCCGAGGGTGACCAGCTCCGACCACAGGTAGGTCTGCACGGCCGCACTGAGCGACCAGTATTCGGCGGGGATGTCGGGTGCCGGATCCATCGGCGCCGGCGTGAATGTGCCCACCTCGTTGATGAACGTCTTCGTGTCCGGCGCCACGCGCCGCCGGATCGACTCGATGTAGCGCACCCGGTCGACGAACCCGTCGGCCTGTGCGAAAAAGGTGTCCCGCCAATGCGAAAAGGGCGGATTACCCTCGGGTGAGAACGGATTGACGATCTCTGGATGGGCGTAGAAGTGGTAGGACACCGCGTCGGGTGCCAGGTGGTCGCGGTGCTGCGCGTGATCGAGGAAGTGCCAAAAGTACTCCGGGTCATGGTGCTGATGGGTCAGCGAGAGCCCGATGAACTTCATCTGTGGGTCGAGCGGCCGGAGCCGTTGCACCACGGCGTCGAACAGGCGGGTGTACATCTGCGGGGTCAGTCCCCGCAGATCGGGTTCGCACAACACTTCCCAGTAGGCGAACCGGTACCGGTGACCCGATTCGTGTCGGCGCCCCGCCTCGTCGGTGAAGCCACCGGCGATGTACCAACTGGCGAGACGATAAAAATAGTCGGCGACCTCCTGGCAGGTCGGGTCACGTAACTCGCCGCACTGCTCGTAGTCCCAGACGATCTGGTCGGGATCGTCGGGGACGGCCACCGGGGTGGTGAACATCCATGCCGGGATGGTGGCAAAGTTGGCCACCACCGGCCGCCCGTTGGTGGCGGCCATGAAGTCGGCGACGAACGGATCGAGACGCTCGAAGTTCCATGAGGTGCGGCCGTCGGCGGGCGGCGACAGCGCGGGCACCGAGATCCGCGGATGCGAGAACCAGGGCAGGAAGCGCACCAGATCGGCGTCGAGGGCCCGCAGCGCATCGAAAACCCTGTCGTGCAGTACCGAGCCGCGCGACAGGGGCGGTGCGGTCCACAGATGGGTCGTCAGCGTGGTCCTCGACACGGCGGTGATCGCTTGCCAGTCAACGCTTACCGGAATCATCACGGACCTCTCGGGGATCGACGGGCGGCCCTGCTCCGAGGGCGGGAAGGATGGCCTGGTCGACGATGTCGGCCCGGGCGGCGGCGTCGGGGATGGTGCCGGTGTCGATCTGGTGTTTGATCACCAGCGCCTCGCCGATGTCGGCGACCACCGGGGTGACCAACCGGGCGTCGATCTCCCCCAGTTCCGCGTAGTGGTCCATCACGGTGCGGGTGAACCGACCGCCGTGTGTCTCGAAGACCCGCCGGTAGAGGCCGTCGACCAGGTCGGGGCGGCGACCCCGCTCGGTCAGGATCGCGGCGACGACGACCGCGGTGGGACCGGTCAACCAGTCGGCGAGTAGCTCGAGCGAGCGCAGCAGATCGGCGCGCAGGTCGCCACCGCCCGGGGTGGGGACCTCCACCGGATATACCTCGGCGAGAGCCTCCAGGAGCAGATCGTCGACCGTGCGCCAGTGCCGGTAGATCGACGTTTTCGCGACGCTCGCTCGGCGTGCGACCCCTTCGACGGTGAGGCCCGCCACCCCGGCGTGCTCCACTTCGGCGAGAACCGCTGCTCGGCACACCGCCCGAAGGTCATCCGCCGATCTGCGCATCACGACACGCTAGCAACGCTCTCGTAGCTACGCAACCGTAGCTAGAGTGTGACGTCAGTACGCGTCGTGCAGCCGCATCCACTCGTACGGGGGTTGTTGCGGCCACCCCAGTGGTGAGTCCTCCCAGGACTCCTGGCGCCCGTACGGGGTGAGATCGAGCAGGTCGAACACCATCATGAACGGTTCCTCACCGCGGTCGAAGGTCTGCCAGGTGTGGAACACCCGGTCTCCGTCGCGCAGGAACACGCTGATCGAGTGGCGTTCCTGGCCGTCGACCGTGGTGTGGAAGTCCTCGTTGAAAGAGCTTCGACCCGACGACACCCACGGCAGATCCCAGCCCATCCGGTCTTTGAACGCGACCAGGCTGCCCACCGGTGCGCGCGACACCAGCACCAGCGAGGTGTCTTTGGCATGCAGATGCGACAGCGGGCCGATGTGGTCGGCCATCATCGAACACCCCGAACACCCCTCGTCCCAGTCGGATCCGAACATGAAGTGCTGCATGATGAGCTGGCGTCGCCCGTCGAAGAGATCCAGCAGCGTCAGCGGGCCCGCCTCGGTGTCGAACAGGTAGGGCGTGTCGATCAGCACCATCGGCAGTCGACGGCGCGCCGCGCTGACCGCATCCTTGAGGCGGAACAGTTCTTTCTCCCGGACGAGCAGTTCGGCGCGCGCCTGTTCCCACTCAGCGCGCGACACGATCGGCGGCAAGGCTTCGACGGTCTCCATACCACGAGCTTGCCATCGCACCTCAGGAAAAGTCGGCGATCACCTCGGCCACCCGGCGCACCTGGTCGATGTCCGAACTGGTCGGGATCAGGTGCACTTCATCGGTGCCGATGTCGGCGAAACGCGCCAGCACGGCGCGTAATTCGTCGACTGTGCCGGCGAATCCGGTGGTCGGGGCCATCGCGTCGACGAACTCCGCGGGGATCCAGTTCATGTACCGCAGCAGATGCCGGTGCACTTGGGCGCGGGCCTCCTCGCCCTCTCCGATGGCGAACCAGAACGATGTCGCGAGATGCGGGGCGTCCTTGCCGGCCTGTTGCCAGGCGTCCCGCGCCACGTCGAACAGCTCACCCTGTTTGACGGCGTCGAGATCCAGCGTGGTGCCAGCGACCCCGGCGGCCCAGCCGGCCGCGCTTCGCACTGTCTTGGGCCCCAGGGTGCCGACCTGCAACACCGGCCCGCCGGGCTGCACCGGCGGCGGACCCACCGGCAGCGTCGAGTCGGTGATCTTCTCGCCGGCCCACACCCGCTGCATCACCGCGACCCGCTCGGCCATCTGGCGCATGGTCTGCGTCGCGGGATCTGCGCCCACGGCGCGGTAGTCCTCGTGCCGCCCGCCCACGCCGATACCGACGGTCAGCCGCCCACCGCACAACATGTCGCCGGTGGCGAGCTGTTTGGCGAGCATCACCGGGTCGTGCAGCTGTGGGATGACCACGGTCGTCACCAACCGCACCCGATCCGTCCAGGCCGCCAACGCACCCAGCAGGGTCAGGCTCTCCGGGTTGTCGAAGGCGATCCGTTCACCCCAGCACAACGACGAGAACGGGCCACCGTCGACGAGCTGCGCCCACGACTTCAACGTCGCACGGTCGAGATCGGGTTCCATCACCGGCATCGTCATCCCGATATGCACGTCGCGATTCTGGCACGCGCCACAGCGCGCAGCGCCACGGGAGGTGGCGGCGGCGTCGGTGGTGCGTCACCCCGAGGTGGCCGGCGGATCCTTGACGGCCCGGACCGGGTCCGCGCCGGGCGGGGTGAACAGCGCACCCCGCAGCCCACCGCGCACCGTGCGCACCGCCACCAGCAACCACGTACACAGCAACCCGACGAACGCGACCGCCGCGGCGTAGCGGAACGCGGTGAGACCGGTGTGCAGCGCCAGTTGCGTCGTGCCGGTGACGAACGTGCCCACCGGGAAGGTCAGGCTCCACCAGGTCAGCGCGAACGGCATCCCCCGGCGCAGGGTGCGGACGGTCAGGGCGGTGGCGAGAGCGATCCACAGCACCGCGAACCCCCACACCGGGACGCCGTAGATCACGGCGAAGACGGCCATGCCGTCGGCCAGCCGCCGGTCGACGGCCAGTGCCGCGTCGGTACCGAGCAGCCCTGCGACGGTGATCGATTGACCGAGAGGGCCCAGCACAATCCACAGCGTCGGCACCCGCGCGGTTCCCGAGGTGCCGAAGTGCGCCAGCCGGCTCCACACCATCGTGATGATGATGAACGAGGCCACCAGCGACAGCCCGAACATCGCGTAACAGCCGTACAGCATGGTGGCCCTGCCGGCGCCGTCGGCCATGTGTGGGATGAGCAGGCTGCCGGTCGCCGCCGCCACCATCGGCGGCACCACCGGCATCAGCCAGCCACCGAAGGCCGCATCGGGTTCGACCCGGTACTGGGTGAACATCAGGTACGGGATGCTCATCGCGGTGAACAGCCCGCCGAGGGTGCCGGCCGTCCACAGCACCCAGGCCAGGTCCACCGCGACCCGGTCACCGATCAGGTCCCTCCCGATGAGCAGCGCACCCGATGCCACCGTCAGCAGGGCCATCGGCGCCGCGCCGTAGAAGTGGGCCATCTGCGGGTTACGGACATGACTGCGCGCGACCACGGGGTTGCGGGCCCAGTGCGCCGTCATCGCAAGGATCAGGATCACCATCCACAGCGCCGAGATCACCCACACCACCAATGCGAACGAACGCAGCCCCGGGACGTGCACGGGTAGCGATGCTCCGGCGTTGGCGACGATGCCGGTACCCATCACCGAGGCGAACCAGTTCGGCCCGAGATAGCCCAGCATCGTGGGCCGCATCGCGGGCACCGGGTCGCTCATGCGCTCAGTATGGTCACCGTGACCGCTTGCGACCACGCGCGGCGGGCGTGTCGAGCCGCTGCCCGCCCGGCACGCACCGCGTGGGGTGACTCCGGGGGTGGTTTTCCCCCGGAGGACTCTCCGGAAAACGCTGTGTCGCCGCGGCGTGCCGGTCCCTAGGTTGAAGACATGACCGCAGTCACCGACACCGACGCCGTCACCGACCGCGTTCCGGTGAACAGCCACGACCCCACCGCCGCACCGGCGCGCCACAGAGCGCTCGGCGTCGCCGCCAGCGCATCGCTGCTCACCGGCGGCGCCCTTGCCGTGGTGTGGTTCTGGATCCCGCTGGTGATTCTGGTGATCGCCATCTCATCGATACCCAGCATCATCGGTTTCCTGGTGGCCGGCGTGGTGTTCATCTACCTGATGCGCGGTGTGGACCACATCGAGCGGGTCCGCAGCGAAGCGGTGTTCGGCATGGGTATCCCTGTCCCGCCCCGGCGCCTGTCGCCCCACAGCGGCTTCCAGCGGTGGGCCCACCAGCTGTGGTTGGACGTCAGCGGCGCCCGGTTCTGGAAGGCGGTGGCCCACCACTACCTCCGGATGACCTACGACGCCCTGGTCACCGGCTTGGCCGTGGGGCTTACCGTGTTCGCCTTCCTGGCGCCTGCCGCCGCGACCGCCGTCGGCAACAGCGACCCCGAGGCCGGACTGTCGTTCCTGCCCACGCCGGTGGCCTGGTTGCTGGCGGTGCTCGCCCTGGCGGCCGCGGTGGCGCTGGTGGTGTTCGCCCCCATGCTCGACGCCATGATCGATCGCTGGTTGCTGCCCCCGTCCCCGACCGCCGCACTGCAGCACCAGGTCAGTGCGCTCGCCGACGCCAGGGCCGGTGCGGTCACCTCGGCGCAGACCGAGCGGCACCGCATCGAACGGGATCTGCACGACAGTGTGCAGCCTCGGTTGGTGTCTTTGGCGATGACGATCGGTCTGGCCCAGACCAAACTCGACAGCGATCTGCCGGCCGCCAAAGCGCTGATCGCCGAGGCGCACGACGACGCCAAGAGCGCGCTCGTGGAGTTACGCAACGTCGTTCGCGGGATCGCCCCGACCATCCTGTCCGACCGGGGACTGGATGCCGCGCTGTCGTCGGTGGTGCAGCGGGCGGTGAACTCCGGCGTCCCGACCACGCTCAGCGTGCATCTGCCGCGCCGGTTGCCCGACGAAGTCGAGGCGTGCGCCTACTTCGTCGTCGCCGAAGCACTGACCAACGTCAGCCGGCACGCCGCCGCCTCCCACGCCGCCGTCACCGTCCGCCTCGACGAGACCACCGACCAGTTGCATGTCACGGTGTTCGACGACGGGTGCGGCGGAGCCCAGATCGTCGACGGCGACCGCGCTTCCGAAGCCACCGGCTTACGCGGACTCGACGAACGGGTGCGCGCCGCCCGGGGCACACTGTCGGTGTCCAGCCCGGCCACCGGTCCCACGATCATCTCCGCGGTGCTGCCATGCGGATCGTGATCGCCGAGGATTCGGCCCTGCTGCGCGCTGGGATCGAGCGGATCCTCACCGACGCCGGACATCAGGTGGTCGCGGGCGTCCCGGATGCGACCAATCTGCTCCGTCTGGTCAACGACGAGCAGCCGGACCTGGCCATCCTCGACGTCCGCATGCCGCCCACGTTCACCGACGAGGGCATCCGGGCGGCCGCCCTGCTGCGCCGGCAGAACCCGGAGTCTCCGGTGCTGGTGCTGTCCCACTACGTCGAGGAGCGCTACGCCGCCGACCTGATCGCCTCGGACACCCGTGGGTTCGGGTATCTGCTCAAGGACCGGGTCGCCGATGTGCCCGCATTCCTCGACGCCGTCGAGGTGGTGGGATCCGGCGGAACGGTGCTCGACCCCGAGGTCGTCTCTCAGATCCTGGTCCGCTCGCACCGGCGAAACGCCCTGGATGCGTTGACACCTCGCGAACGCGAGGTGCTGCAGCTGATGGCCGAAGGTAAGACCAATTCCGCGATTGCGGCGGCGCTGCACATGTCGGTGGGCTCGGCGGAGAAGCACATCGCGTCGATCTTCACCAAGTTGAACCTCGCCCCCGATGAGAACCGCCGCGTTCTCGCCGTCCTGCGGTACCTCGAATCCTGAAGCCCTGGAAGGATTTCCATGACAACCACCCTCGCCCCGCCGCCGTCACACCAGCCGCCGCCCCCGGCGCTGTCACCGGGCGGACGCACCACGATCCGGGTGCTGCTCATTCTTGCCGCCGGCGCGCTCATCGTCGCGGTCGTCGCGGCGTCGGTGACCGCGGCATGGGGTGTCAGCTCCTTCCGGGTCGTCAAGGACTCGACGACCCTGCCGAGCACCCTGACCTCGGTGGTGATCGACACCGGCTCGGTCCCGGTGGCGGTGCGCATCACCACCGACCGCCAGTCCCGTGAGCCGCGGGTGGACATGCGCATGATCAACTCGGTCCGGGCAGGGGCGGATCCGTTGGCTGTCAACGCCGATGGAACGACGGCCCAGGTCACCATCAACGCCGAGCCCTCGGAATTCCTGCAGTGGGGTCGGGCCGGCGAGATCACGCTGGTGTTGCCGCCGGAGGTGGCCCGGCGGCTGAGCGTGACCACGCAGCAGCAGACGGGTGTGGTCTTCGCCCAGGCTGACCTAGACGAGCTCAACGCGCGCACCGTGGACGGAGCAGTGGTCCTCAGCGGTTCGGCACGGCGTGTCCAGATCATCAACCAGCACGGTGACGTCACGACCCGGGAGCCGATCGCGGTGTCCCAGGATTTCCGGGCGACCACCGACACCGGGGACATCAGCGTCGGCTTCGCCGAGGTGCCCCCGATCGTGGAGGCCGAGACCCAGGACGGTGACGTGGTGATCTCGCTGCCACCGCCCGGGCCCTACTTCGTGGACGCGACGACCGGAGTCGAACACGCAACGACGGTGGTGCGAGTGCCGCAGACCCGCGACCGCGACAGTGCCGCGGCGGTGATCACCGCGCGGGCCACGACCGGCGATGTGGTCGTCGTCGACGAGCGCTGACACCGGCGATCGCGCGGTGGGGATCAGGACAGAATCCGGTCGGCTTCCCGCAACCCGCTCAGGTAGGCGCCGTGCACGGTGGCGAAGAACTCGGGGTGGGTCGCCTCGCCGGCGAACAGAAGCCGGTCGGTCACCGGAGCGGCCAGCGCGTCCTGGTCGTCAGGACCGGAGCCGACAGCCAGGTAGCTGTAGGACCCGCGGGCATGTCGATCGGCCGCCCACCGGGTGACGACGGCGCCCGCAGGGGCGGGAGCACCCAGCGCGGCCACCAGCCCGTCGATCGTCTCTTGGTCCGAATCGGCTTCGCGGGCCGCAGCGTTCGCCCCACCACGCAGACCGATGAGCAGCGGCACATCGGTGAACCGCAGTCCGTTGACGAGGTCGGAGGCGGGCTGGTCCCGCCCGGCGAGGCCCAGCATGTCCGTACGAATGCCGTGGCGCTGCGCCCAGAACGGTTCGTCGAAGCGCAACACGACCTTGTCGAGCAGTCCGAAGCCGAGTCGGGCGACCGCCGCCCTCTTGGTGTCGGGCAGTGGCGGATCGAACACGATGGTGTCGGCCTTGAGCACACCCAGCGGCACCGTGACGATCACCCGGTCGGCGTCGAACACCTGCTCTTCCGTCTCGACGGTGACACCGGCACCATCATGGGCGATCCGGGTGACTTCGGTGTCCAGCCGAATGTCCAGATCCGCTGCGAGGTGGTCGGTCAGCTGTCGGTAGCCGCCCGGCAGGATCAGGTCGGGCCCGTCGAACTGTCCTTCGTGGCCGAACCAGCGCAGCGCCAGGTCTTGCGGGTCGGCCGCGTACTCGGCGCTGATCGCGCTCGCCACCATCCACTGCATGAGCGGGTGCCGCAGCTGCACTCCCGCCGCCGCGAGACCGTCGGCCACTGAGGCGTCCGGGGCGGCGTCGGAAGTCATGCCGTCGACGGCGTCCATGATTGCCGTGAATGCCACCGAAATCTCTTCGACGGCCGCGGTGTCGGCCGACCTTCCGTCGTCGAGCACCGTCACGTCGTCGAAGTCCGTTTCCACGGTACGCGCGCCCACCTGTTCGGCCAGTTCGGTCAGCGGGTTGCCCTGCGCGCCGTGGATCCACGCTGCGCCGAGGTCGACCGGCACCCCCAGCGACATATCGGTCCACGTCCGACCGCCGATGCGGGAGCGGGCCTCGACCACGGTGACCGGCAGCCCGGCGTCGGCCAGGCGGCGGGCGGCGGCGAGCCCCGCCATGCCCGCCCCGACCACCACCACGTAGTCGCCGGGCGAGTCTCGGGCGCCGCGGCACGCACCGAGCAGGGGCGACGCCGCTACAGTGCTCAGGCCCACCCCCAGACCCACGCTCAGGCCCACCCCCAGACCCAGCGAGAAACGTCGCCGGGTCAGCGTCGCCATCAGCCGCCGCCGGTCAACATATCGACGATGTCGGCCACCGATCCGGACCGCGCCTGCCGGAATCCGGTGCCGGCCCAGATGTTCACCGCCTGCGGGTCTCCGGCCCGTACCGCCGCGGCGCGCAGCGGGCTGGTCAGGTAGTGCACCTCGGGGTAGCCGAACGGCGCATCCGCTTCGTGCTCGACGATGAACCGGTTGCGCAGTCCCCGCGCGTACCGCCCGGAGAATGCTCTGGTGACCGCCGTTTCGACGAACTGTGGATCAGTCAGCGCAGCCCGGTGCACCGGGCTGCTGCCCGCCTCGTCGGCAAGCAGGAATGCGGTGCCCAGCTGCGCGGCGGCCGCGCCCGCCTGCCGGACCCCGCGGATGTCGGCGGCGCTCATCAAGCCGCCCGCCGCGACGACGGGGATCGCGTGCTCGGCGGTGACCGCGGCCAACAGTTCGTCCAACGGCTGCTCGGAGGGCCTCGCGGTCGGGTCGAAAGTACCGCGGTGACCGCCCGCCGCCGGGCCCTGCGCCACCAGGATGTCGACGCCACACTCGGCGGCCAGTCGCGCTTCGGCAGCAGTGGTCACCGTCGCCGCCGTGGTGATCCCGGCTCCGGTGAGGCGGCGCCGCTCCTCGACGCTGGGCAGCCCGAACGTGAAGGACGCCAGCGCCGGCCTCAGGTCCAGCACCACCTCGAGCTTGGCGGTCCAGTGGTCGTCGTCGAATCGAGGGTCGCCGAGCTCGGCCCCATAGCGGTCGACTTCGGCCGCCAGCACACCCGCGTAGGCCGCCACCGCTTCGGGCCTGCCGGCACTGGCCTGCGGCACAAAGAGATTCACCCCGAGTGGACCGGCGGTGAGGCGCTGTGCAGCCTGCACGCGTTCGGCGAACACTTCAGCCGTCAGGTAACCGGCGGCCACGAAACCCAGTCCACCGGCGTTCGTGGCTGCCGCGGCGAGCTCGGGTGTCGAGGGCCCACCTGCCATCGGGGCGACGAGCACCGGCGCGGCCAGGTCCCGGACGTCGAAGCTCACCTGCTGTTCGTACCACGATCGGCGCTCCGTTGATCCCCGAACCTGATCCCCGAACCCGGCCGTCGGCGACACCAGTCTCGACTACGCCGAGGTCGGCGAAGACCAGGAGATCCATCCGCAGCACTACGCGTTCCTGGTCTCCGAGGACGAGTTCGACGCGATCTACGGCCGCATCCGCGATCGGGGCCTGGAGCACTGGGCCGACCCCAGAGGCGCGCACCCGGGTGAGATCAACCACAACGACGGTGGCCGGGGTGTCTACTTCCAGGATCCCGGCGGCCACTACCTGGAGATCCTCACCCGCCCGTACGGGTCTGGTGGCTGAGCCGGCCGCGAAGTATCTCGACTCCGGCGACCGCGGGGGAAGGGTGGTCAACCCACCGAATGACCGCGAGCGCCCTCCTGTGTGCGATAGGCATCGGCCAGCAATCGGACGTGGCCGGGCAGGTCACCGGAAGCGACATCGGACAGGCTGGTCTCTTCCAGCACCGAGCGCATGCTGGCCCGCAGCGCCCGCCACACGTCGGTCAGCGCGGCCGTCGGTCCGGAGTAGGGCAGATCACCGAGCCCGATATCGCGGACGCTGGCCAGCGGGCCGTCGATGCAGCGCAGCACGTCGGCGATGCTGATGTCGGCCGCGGGCCGGGCGAGCTCGTAGCCCCCCTCGCGGCCGCGGTGGCTGCGGACCAGCCGGTCGGTGCGCAGATCGGAGAGGATGTCGACGAGGAACTGCGGCGGTATCCCCTGAGCCTTGGCCAGATCGTCGGTTTTGACGAGTGCTCCGGTCTCGGCCGTGGCGAGTTGGACCATGGCCCGGACGGCGTACTCCGCCTTGGCCGACATCCGCATGGGGCTACCCTAGCCCGCCCGTCCCGGTCAGTCGGGGATGTCCTGAGCGCCCGGCACCACCACGGCGAACAGGTCGGCCACCGCGGCCAGGCTGGCGGACTGCACGGCCGCGGCGGGCACGTCCTGCCCGCCGACGCCGGGCAGCGCGCGGGTCGCCGTCGCGGCCGCAACCACCGTCGGCGCGTAGCCGAGGTTGAACGCGCCGCGGGCAGTCGAGTTCACGCACATGTGCGTCATGAACCCGGCCAACACCAGGTTCGACGCGTTGACCGCCTTGAGCCGCTCGTCGAGGTCGGTCTGCACGAACGAGTTCGGATAGTGCTTGACGACGACGGCCTCGCCGTCACGCGGAGCCACCCTGTCGACGATCGCACCGCTCTCCCCGGTGATGTCGTAGAGCGAATCGGCCCCGTCGTCGTGCTGGATGTGGATCACCGCAACCCCGGCGGTGCGCGCCCGGTCCAGTAGCGTCGCCACCTCGTCGAGCGCCGCCTGCACACCGTCGAGTTCCATCACGCCCCGGGTGTAGGTGTTCTGGCAGTCGATCAGGACCAGGGCCGAATCGGCGAGGCTCACCGGTGCCAGCGGTAGACCCGCCAACCCGCGCAGGGTGTGAAGTTCTGACATCCCCGCAGCCTACTGTGCCGCCCGCCGGGACGGGGTCAGCCCGCGGTGACCGCCAGCACCGCCTCCGCCAGCTCAGGCCGGCACACGATCAGGTCGGGCAACCGGCAGTCCCGCTGGTTGTAGACCAGCGGTGAGCCGTCGATGCGTGAGGTGTGCAGACCCGCCGCGCGGGCGACGGCGACCGGTGCCGCCGAATCCCATTCGTACTGTCCACCGGCGTGCACGTAGACGTCCGAGAGCCCCTGGACGACGGACGCGACCTTGGCTCCGGCCGAACCCATTTCGACCAGGGTGCCCGAGAGCGCCTCCTTGACCTGCAACGCGATCGCGGGCGGGCGGGTCCGCGAGACGACCACCCGTGGCGCGTCCGGCCCCGCCGGAGGTGCGACCACTGTCGGTGTCGCCAGCGTGATCCCCTGCGCGGGAAGCGCGACCGCGCCGGCGACGAGTTCTCCTCCGCTGCCGGTGCGCTCCCACAGCGCAACGTGCACAGCCCAATCGGTGCGGCCCGCTTCGGAGAACTCCCGGGTCCCGTCGAGGGGGTCGACGATCCATACGCGAGAGGCCGACAGCCGCGCCGGCTCGGTGTCTTCGGCCGGGCCCTCTTCGGAGAGGACCACATCGTCGGGCCGCTCGGCGGTCAGCGCCGCCAGCAGGAAATCGTGCGAGCGGGTGTCCCCGGCGGACTTGCGTTCCGCTGTCGACGCATCGGCGAACTCGGCGCGCACATCGAGCAGCAGCGCGCCCGCCTCGGTCGCCAGCCGCGCCGCCAGTTCGTGGTCGTTCACGTGGCCCGGCCCTCGATCAGGGCGATCACCGCGTCCGCGTGCTCGTCGGGCGTCCGGTCCGGGGTCAGCCTCAGGTCCGGGTTCTTCGGCCGCTGATAGGGGCTGTCGATACCGGTGAAATGGGTGATCTCGCCGGCACGCGCCTTGGCGTACAACCCCTTCGGATCGCGGCGCTCGCAATCCTCCAGTGGTGTGTCACAGAAGACCTCGAAGAAATCGAGCCCCTGCTCATTGGCCACCCTGCGGGCCAACTCCCGGTGCTCGGCGAGCGGACTGATCGCGGGCACCAGCACCACCTGACCGGAGTCGGCGAGGATCGCCGCGACGTGCGCCAGCCTGCGCTGATTCTCGGCCCGGTCGGCCATCGAGAAGCCCAGGTCGGCGTTGAGGCCGTGCCTCAAGTTGTCACCGTCGAGAACGTAAGCGGGAACTCCCTTTTCGAGCAGCTTCTGCTCGACCAGCATCGCCACCGAGGACTTACCCGAGCCCGACAGCCCGGTGAACCACACGGTCCGCCCCTTGGTCAGCCGGTCCTCGGACTTGCACAGCGATTCGTGGCGCACCGTGTTCGGGCTGGAGGTCCGTGCCGAGACGAACGGCAGGATCATCCCCGCGGCGACCGTGCCGTTGGTGTTCGGGTCGATCAGGATGAAGGACCCGGTCGCCGCGTTACGGCCGTACTCGTCGAGCAGCAACGGCACCTGACTGCGCAGCGAAACCCGGCCCAGCTCATTGATTTTCAGCGCTGTCGCGGTCTTGTCCCGGTGCAGGGTGTTGACGTCGAGGCGGTAGTCCAGGCCGGTGACCTTCACCCGTGTGGTCCGGGTGGTGTGCTTGATGACGTAGTCGCGGCCGGGTTCGAGCGCCGACCCGTCGGCCATCCAGCAGACGGTGGCATCGAAGTCCTGGTCGACCCGGGGCTGATTGTTCGGCCGGGCGATCATGTCACCGCGCGAGATGTCGATGTCGTCGGCCAGGCTGATCGACACCGCCATCGGCGGGAACGCCTCGGAGACAGGACCGCCGGGCCCCTCGATCTCGGTGATGCGGGAGGTGATGCCGGTGGGCAGGACCACGACCTCGTCACCCGGGCGCATCACGCCGCTGGCGACCGTACCGGCATAACTGCGATGGTCGGCGTGTTCGCGGGTCTGCGGCCGGATCACATACTGCACCGGGAACCGGACGTCGACGAGGTTGCGGTCGCCGGCGATGTAGACCTCTTCGAGGTGGGCGAGCAACGAGGGTCCCTCGTACCACGGAGTGGCGGCGGACTTGGACACCACGTTGTCGCCGTTGAGGGCCGACAGCGGGATCGTCGTGACGTCGTGGACGTCCAGGCGCGCGGCGAAATCGTGGAAATCGTCGCGGATCTTCTCGAACTGCTCTCGGTCCCAGTCGATGAGGTCCATCTTGTTGACCGCGAGGACGATGTGCTGGATACCGAGCAGCGAAGCCAGGAACGCATGACGCCGTGACTGCTCGAGCAGACCGTGCCGGGCATCGACCAACACGATGGCCAGCTGCGCGGTCGAGGTGCCGGTGACCATGTTGCGCGTGTACTGGATGTGGCCGGGCGTGTCGGCGATGATGAATTTCCGCTTGGCGGTTGCGAAGTAGCGGTAGGCCACGTCGATGGTGATGCCCTGTTCCCGTTCGGCCCGCAGACCGTCGGTGACCAACGCCAGGTCGGTGTAGTCGTGCCCGCGCTCCTTGGAGGTGCGCTCGACCGCGGCGAGCTGGTCTTCCATCACCGCCTTGGAGTCGAAGAGCAGGCGCCCGATCAGCGTGGACTTGCCGTCGTCGACCGAGCCCGCGGTCGCGATGCGCAGCAATGTGGTCATCAGAAATACCCCTCACGTTTGCGGTCTTCCATGCCCGCCTCGGAGATCCGATCGTCGGCGCGGGTGGCGCCACGCTCGGTCAGCCGCGAGATCGCGGTCTCGGCGATGACCTCTGACACCGTCGCCGCGGTGGACTCCACACAACCGGTGCACGTCACATCGCCCACGGTGCGGAACCGGACCGTCTTCTCGATGATCGGCTCCTCCTTGCGCGGCTGCAGGAACTTGTGCACCGCCAACAACATGCCGTCCCGCTCGAAGACCTTGCGCTGATGCGCGTAATAGATCGACGGCAGCGTGATCTTCTCGGCGCCGATGTAGGACCAGATGTCGAACTCGGTCCAGTTCGACAGCGGGAATGCACGGATGTGCTCGCCCTTGCGGTGCCTGCCGTTGTAGAGGTTCCACAATTCGGGCCGCTGGTTCTTCGGGTCCCACTGCCCGAACTCGTCGCGGAAGCTGAACACCCGCTCCTTGGCCCGGGCCTTCTCCTCGTCGCGCCGGGCACCGCCGAACGCCGCGTCGAACTTGTTCTCCCGGATCGCCCTCAGCAGGGTGAACGTCTGCATGGGGTTGCGCGAGGGAATGGTCTCGACCACCCGGCCGGCGTCGATGTCGTCCTGCACCTTGGCCACCACCAGGCGCACCCCGGACTCGGCGACGAGTTCATCGCGGGCCTGCAGCACCTCTTCGAAGTTGTGGCCGGTGTCGACGTGCATCACCGGGAAGGGCAGCCGTCCCGGCCGGAACGCCTTGATGGCCAGGTGCAGCATCACGATGGAGTCCTTACCGCCGGAGAACAGCAGTACGGGCCGCTCGAACTCCGCAGCCACCTCCCTGATGATGTGGATCGCCTCGGCCTCCAGCGCACGGAGGTGACTCAGCTCGTATCGCCCCGCATTCTGCGTGAGCTCATCGGTCGCGGTCATCATTCCTCGTAAAGTTGGTAGATTTGACCATATTTATGGTCATAACCCGAAATGGTGCCCGACGACTGACCCAACTGTCAACGTTCGGTGTTAGATTGCCGTCGTCCGACGCAGGGGAACACCGGTGTGAATCCGGGGCTGTCCCGCAACTGTGACCCGATGCGCGCACGCGCGACGGGGAGCCAGATCGCCTGCGCGGATTTTCGAACCCCCACGAGGATGGACGTACAAAGTGAATATTCTTCCCGGCTCGAATTCTGTCTCGCACGGCCATCGCAGGGTCGATCGGCGACGGTTTCTGCTCGGCGCGGGCGGTGTCGGACTGCTTGCCCTCGGCGCTCCCCTGCTGTCGGCCGGCTGCGGCACCGTCGCACCCGCCGGGCACCCGACCTCGGACGCGCCGCGGCGCGGCGGCACCCTGCGCACGGTGTTCGCAGGCACCTCGGCAAGCGCCGACGTCCTCGATCCGCATGTCGCGCCCCACTCGGCGGGCGGCGCACTGTCCAAGAACGTCTGGGACCACCTGGTCGAGTACAACAACGACCTCACGCTGCGTTACCGGCTGGCGGAATCGCTGGAACCGAACGTCGACGGCACCGAATGGCGGCTGCATGTCCGGCGGGGTGTGGAGTTCAGCGACGGCAGCCCGCTGACGGCGCGCGACGTGATGTGGAGTCTGGAACGGATGCTCGATGCCGACAAGCCATCGGCCGGCGACCTGTCCATGGTGGACCTGCCGGCCACCAGGACCGACGGCGAGCACTCGGTGGTCGTCGCGATGAACGAGCCGCTCGCCGACTTCGGATCCGTACTCGCCGGCTGGTACGTCTACGTGATCAAGGAAGGCACCGACGATTTCGACGCGACGACGCTGCCCGTCGGCACCGGCCCGTTCGCCCTGGAGTCGTGGTCACCGGGTGACCGGACCCGGCTGGTCCGCAACGACCGGCACTGGGACGGTGCACCGAATCTCGACGCCGTCGAGATCCTGCAGATCGCCGCGACCGAGCCACGTCTGAACGCCTTCCTGTCCGGTGAGGCCGACGTCGTCTACGAACTGGCGCCGATGCAGGGCAACGCGCTGCGCGAGCAACCCGACGTCTATCTCGTCACGCCTCCGGCCGGTGTGATGTCGGCTTTCCAGATGCGGGTCGACACACCACCATTCGATGACCCCCGGGTGCGTGAGGCGATGCGGTTGTCCGTCGACCGCCAGGCGATGGTGGATTCGGTGTTCTACGGTTTCGCCGAACAGGGCAACGACCTCTACGGCAAGGGGGCTCCGTTCTACCACGACGGGCTGCCGCAACGCTCCTATGATCCGGACCGGGCGCGCACCCTGCTACGTGAAGCCGGGCACGAGAATCTGACCGTCACCCTGCACACCGCAGACGTCAGCCCGGGCCAGCTGGAATCGGCCACCCTGTTCGCCGAGCAGGCCAAGAGGTCGGGGATCACCGTCGAACTGCAGACCGAACCCGGCGACATCTATTTCTCGCAGATCTCGGGCAACCGCCCGTTCACGCAAACAGGCTGGTGGAACTACAGTTTGGACTACTTCTACGGTCAGGCGCTGACCTCAGAGGCACCCGACAACGGCACCGGCTGGAAGAACCCCGGCTGGGACCGGACGTTCCAGCAGGCGCGCGCCACCATGGACGTCGATCGCCGCGCCGAGCTGTATCGCCAACTGCAGGAACAACTCTGGACCGACGGCGGTCACATTCTGCACGCCTTTGCGTTGCAGCCGACAGCGGTGCGAAGTCACGTCCGGGGCATCCGCGACGGCGTCCCCGGAACCGGCGACTGGGCGAACTTCTCCACCAGTTGGGTGTCGGCGTGACCGCCGCGCCGCCCGGGCCTTGAGATGACGCGCTACATCGCCGGGCGGCTGGCCGGGGCGGCGGCTGTCCTGTGCGTGGTGGCCGGCCTGATCTTCTGGCTCTTCGAACTTCTCCCGGGAGACGCTGCGACAGTACTGCTCTCACGCCAGGGTGCGGGGCAGGCCGACCCCGAACAGCTGGCGGTGCTGCGCGCAGAGCTCGGACTCGACCGTCCGGCCATCGTACGGTTCGTCGAGTGGGCCGCCGGACTGCTCCGCGGCGACCTCGGGATGTCACTGCTCTCGCACCGGCCGGTGTCGGAAGTGATGCGATTCCGGCTGGCCAATTCGCTGGTGTTGGCCGCGGTCACCGTCACGCTTCTGGTCCCGCTGTCGGTTCTGTTCGGACTGACCGCCGGCGCCTACGCCGGATCGCGCTTCGACCGGTGGGTCAGTCGGATCGCGCTGGCGTCGGAATCGATTCCCCCGTTCGTCATCGGCGTGCTGTGTATCTCCTGGCTGGCGTTGGGTCTCGGTTGGCTGCCGGCGGTGTCACTGGTCCCGACCGGCACCAGTGCACTGGACCGACCGGAAGTGCTGGTGCTGCCGGTGGTGTGCCTGCTGTGCGGCCTGGCACCACATCCCATCCGTATCGCCCGGGCCCAGATGGCCGAGGTGATGGGCAGTGACTACATCCGCACCGCACGCATCAACGGAGTCCCACAGCTGCGGCTCATCCTGCGCCATGCGGCACCCAACGCCCTGTCGGCGGCCGTGCACCCCCTCGCCGGCGCGATCGTGGGCCTCATCGGCGGGATCGCAGTGGTGGAAACACTTTTCGCCTACCCGGGCCTCGCCCACGAGCTGCTGCGCGCCATCTCGGCCCGGGACCTGCCCTTCGTCCAGTCGGCGTCGGTCCTGCTCGCCGGTTTCGGACTACTGACCTACCTGGTCGCCGATGTCGCCGCAATGGCCCTGTCCCCCGCCGGCCGAAACGTCCTGGACCGATGACCCGCAGGCTCGTCACGGTCGGACCTGCCGCGGCCGTCGTCCTGGCGCTGCTCGGGCTCATCGCTTTCGGTCCGTTGCTGGCACCGTATTCACCGACCGAGGCGCACGGCGTTCCATTCCAAGGGCCGTCAGGCGCGCATCTGCTCGGCACCGACTTCGTCGGCCGCGACGTCGCGTCACGGGTGCTGCACGGCGGATACCGACTGGCCGCGTTCACCTCGATCGCGCTGCTGTTGTCCTACCTTCTCGGAGTTGCGGTCGGACTCGCCGCCGGAATGCGCAGACGCGTCGACGGCTGGCTGATGCGGCCGGTGGACGCCATGATCGTGCTGCCGTGGTTTCTGGTCGTCGCGGTCATCGCCACGGCCGCGGGCAAGGGACCCGCGGCCGTCGTGCTCGCGACCGCGCTGGTGATCGCCCCCTGGGTCGCCCGGATCGTGCGCACCACCACCATCGAGTTGCTGTCCGCGGGTTTCGTCGAATCGGCCGTGGCGCGCGGTGAGAGCGATCGACGGATCGCCCTGCGTCAGATCCTGCCCAACCTACGGCCGGTCCTGATCGCGGACGCGGGTATCCGCGCCTCGGCGACCGTCGGGATCGTCACCGCAAGCAGCTTTCTCGGGCTCGGCACCCATCAACCCGCCCCCGATTGGGCGTTGATGGTCACCGAGAACCGTGCCGGGATCGGCACCGCCCCACTGTCGGTGCTGGTGCCTGCCGGCCTGATCACCGCATTGGTCGTCGCCTTGAACCTGTGTGCGGACCGCATGACCACCACACCGTCGGCACCGGCGTCCCCCCGGTCCCGGTGTGGCGCCGCAACCCCCGGTCTGACCGTCACCGATTCGGCCGGGCGGACGATTCTCGACGACATCGCGCTCGACCTTCCCGCCGGGCGCAGTGTCGCGATCGTCGGCCCGTCGGGAGCCGGTAAGACCACCCTGGCCCTGGCGCTGCTGGACGCCCTCCCTCGCGGCCTGACCCGCCAGGGCGGCGCGCGCTCGGTCGTGAGCACGCCGCGCCGCATGGGGTACGTTCCGCAGGACCCGGCGACGGGCCTCAACCCGGCGCTGCGCATCGGGGCGCACTTCGGTGAAATGCAACGCGCACACCGCGAGTGCGGAACCGCGGAGGTCGCTGAAGCATTGCGTGGCGTCGACCTGCCCGACAGCAGATCGTTCCTGCGCCGCTACCCGCACCAACTCTCCGGCGGTCAGCAACAGCGCGTCCTGATCGCGCTTGCGTTGCTGCACCGGCCCGCGGTCGTGGTGCTCGACGAGCCGACGACCGGTCTGGATGCCGAGACCGCCGCCATCCTCGTTGCGACACTGCGTGATCTGCGTGCCGGCACGGGCACCAACTTTCTGGTCATCACCCACGACCTGGACTCGGTTCGTGACCTCGTTGACGATGTCGTGACCCTGCGCAACGGCCGGATCGTCGCGCCCACACCCCGGCCACCGGTGCCCCCGGTGCGGGCGCTGGCCGCGTCGCCCCCGCGCCGGGACCCGGTTCTGCTGGTCGAGGACCTTGCCATCGGCCACCACGGCCGAATTGCGCTGGAACTGCCGGAACTGACCGTGCGCGCCGGGGAGTGCGTGGCACTGGTCGGCCGGTCCGGAAGCGGTAAGACCACGGTGGCGCGTAGCCTGGTCGGCCTGCACCGGCCGCAGGGCGGGCGGATCCTGCTCGACGGAGCCGAACTGGCACCCGGTGCGCGGCAGCGAACCGCCGCACAGCGGCGTGCGATCCAACTCGTCTTCCAGAACCCGCGGCGCTCACTGAATCCGCGCAACACCGTCGGCCAGGAGTTGCGGCGTGCGCTCCAGCTGACCTCCGCCCCGGTGCGCGGCGAACAGGAAGGCCGGGACGTCGCGGGCCTGCTCGCACTGGTCGGGCTCGGTCCGGAGCTGCTGGGCCGGGGAACGCGTCAGCTGTCCGGCGGGCAGGCTCAGCGGGTGGCGCTGGCCCGCGCGATAGCTGTCGGTCCGCGAGTGCTGGTGTGCGACGAGATCACGTCCTCTCTGGACCAGGACACCAGGGACGCGATCCTGGACACGCTCGCCGGGCTGGCCGCCGCAGGCACCGGCATCGTGTTCATCAGCCACGACGCGGCCGCTGTCGCCACCATCGCCAACCGGGTGATCCGGCTTGCGCTAGACCGTGACCTCGTTGAGTCGGCCGGTCGCGACGTCGAAGACGAAACCGCGTAGCGAATCGTGTTTGGTGACGAACGGGCTGGCCTCGATGCGTCGCAGGGACTGCCGGACGTCCTCCTCCACATCCTGGAACGCCTCGGCGGCCCACTCGGGTTTGAGGCCCGTCTCGTCCTGGATCTGTTGCTTGAAGCCATCGTCGGTGAACGTCAGCATCCCGCAGTCCGTGTGGTGGATCAGGATGATCTCCCTGGTGCCGAGCAGTCGTTGACTGATGGTCAACGAGCGGATCTCGTCATCGGTGACGACGCCGCCGGCGTTGCGGATGACGTGCGCCTCGCCGTCCTTGAGGCCGAGGATCCGGTAGACATCGAGCCGCGCGTCCATACAGGCCACCACGGCGACGTGCTTGCTCGGCGGCAGCGGCAGCGGCCCGGAGAAGCTCTTGGCGTATTCCTCGTTGTTCTTCAGGTACTCGTCTGTGACCGACATGGCGCGACCGTAGCCCTATGGCATCACTGTGTCACGAGTAATGCTCAGTCAGCGCGCAGAGTCTGCCTCCGCGAGTGGCGCCCGCCGCGAGTGGCGCCCGCCGCGAGTGGCGCCTGCCGCGAGTGTGAAGGTGTCGTCACACCGGCAGCCGAGCGTGACGATGCCTTCACAGTCGCCTCAGCGCCGCACAGGCGCCTCAGCGCTGCAGGTCGTAAACGGTGGTACCACCCACATCCATCGGCGTGAAGTTGTCCTCGACCCACGACGTGATCTCGGCGCCCGGGCCGCCTGAAGACCCACCGCGGCCGCCCGGGCCGCCGTCGCCTGAAGACCCACCGCGGCCGCCCGGGCCGCCGTCGCCTGAAGACCCTCCGCGGCCACCGGGGCCGCCGGCGAGGAAGTACCGGATCTGACCGTCGGCCACATAGGTCTGGAACTGTGCCAGGGTGGGTGAGTTGTCACCGCCGGTGAAGCCGCCGACGGCCATCACCGACGTGCCGGTCGCCAGCGCGAGCTCTGCGGTCGTCATCGATCCGATACCGGCTGCCGCCCAACGGTTGTCGGTGGCCTTCACCAGCTCCTGAAGTGCGGTGTTGTTCGACACCGAGTTGCCGGGGCCGCCAGGTCCGCCAGGGCCGCCTGCGCCTCCGGGGCCGCCGGGGCCGCCGAAGTCGACGTCAGTTCTCGTGGGGCCCGACATCGCGACCGGGCCGTCGTGTGAATTGGCCGCAGTTTCGATCGCGTACGCCGCGGGCGCTGCGGCGCCCCACAGCATGGACACGGCGGCCACGGCGGCGACGGCGCGACCCGACCGGTGCGCACCCACCGCAAGAACGGTGGCGGCGACGATCGAGCCGGCGAGCACGACCCACCGCAGCCACGGCTGCCAGTCCGGTGTTCGATCGAGCAGGATGAACGCCCACATGCCCGTCACTGCAGACATCGCCGCCAGGGTGACCCGCGGTGCGAGACGACGCCTCCCACGCCACAATTCGACGACACCGAGGCCGGTCAGCGCCGCGATCCCCGGTGCCAGTGCCACCGTGTAATACGGGTGGATGATGCCGTCCATGAAGCTGAAGACGGCACCGGTGACCAACACCCAGCCGCCCCACAGCAGCAGGCTCGCCCGCAGGGCGTCTGTGCGGGCTGTTCGGCGGGTGAACCACAGACCCGCGACGAGCCCGATCAGCGCGGCGGGCAGCAGCCACGAGGCCTCGGCGCCCATCGACGCGCCAAAGAGCCTGCCGATCCCGGGGTCGCCACCGAAGAACAGGTTGGCTCCCCCGCCAGGCGCGCCCGGCCTGCCCGGCCCACCGGCAAGATCGCCGCCCGCAGCACCGACGGGGACTCCTTCACCGCCCATCACTCGCTGAATCCCGTTGTAGCCCAGGGCCAACTGAAGCAGACTGTTGTCGGTGGAGCCACCGATATAGGGGCGCGAATCAGCCGGCCACAGACTGACCACGGCCAGGAACGAGCCCGCGGTCACCACCATGGCCAGCACGCCCGCCGACAGTGCGCCGACCCGTCGCCACAGTCCGACCGGCGCGGCGACGAGGAACGCCAGCGCCAGGCCCGGCATCACCAGGAACGCCTGCAGCATCTTCGTCAGGAACGCGAACCCGAGCACGACACCGACCAGGATCATCCATCGGGTGCCACCGCTGTTAATCGCCCGAACCGTCAGATAGGCCGCGACCACCAGCAATAGCACCAGCAGCGCGTCGGGGTTGTTGTAGCGGAACATCAACGCAGCCACCGGGGTGATGGCCAGTGCCGTACCGGCGATCAGGCCGGCACCGGGCCCGCCGACGCGGCGCACCGCAGCGAACAGCACCGCCACCGAGGCAACGCCCATCATCGCCTGCGGCAGCAGCATCGAGAACGGGCTGAAGCCGAACAGCCGGCCCGACAATGCCATCACCCACAGCGCTGCGGGTGGCTTGTCGACCGTGATCGCGTTGCCGGGGTCCAGCGAGCCGAACAGCCACGCCGTCCAGTTCTGGGTGCCCGCCTGCGCGGCGGCGGCGTAGTACTGATTGGCCCAGCCCGCCGACCCCAGCCCCCAGAGGTAGAGCACGGCGGCGGCACCCAGCAGCGCCAGCAGCGCGGGCCACATCCAGCGTGGCCGTTCGGTCGCGACGGGCTCGGCGTCCGCGCTGGGACGCGAAACCAGGCCAGCGGTGGTAGTCATCGTGCGGACCCTTCGGTATGGCTGCGGCGGGGATGGAACACCCAGCCGCGCAACAGGACGAAGCGCACCACCGTGGCGAGCAGATTGGCCGCCACCAGAACACCGAGTTCGAGCAGGTGGTGCGGGGATGCGGTAGCGGCGTGCAGCAGGACGAGAGCGCCGCTGGTGATCGCCAAGGCGATACCGAAGACGATCAGGCCCTCGACGTGGTTGCGGGCCAGATGCGGGCGGCCACCGATGCCGAACGTGAACCGCCGGTTCGCCGCGGTGTTCCCGATCGCGGTGAGCAGCAACGCGATCAGGTTGGCCAGCTGCGCACCGGTCCAACCCTGGAGCACCATGAACAGCAGGATGTAGGCCAGGGTGGATGCGATTCCGACGGCGCCGAACCGCACCGCCTGGCGCAACAGCGACCGCGGTGGGGCCGCGGCACGCGAGTTGCCCAGCTGAGCGGCGATCGCGTTGACCGGGATGGCCCCGCCGGCGAAACCACGCAGCAGCCGGCCGATACCCTTCAGGTCCGCGGCGGCGGTGGCCACGATGTCGACCCGGCTGTCAGGGTCGTCGACCCAGTCGACCGGGACCTCGTGGATACGCAGACCGCTACGCTCGGCCAGCACCAGCAGTTCGGTGTCGAAGAACCATCCGGTGTCCTCGACGTACGGGAGCAGCTGCGCCGCGACGTCGGCGCGGATCGCCTTGAAACCGCACTGGGCATCGGAGAAGCCCGCCGACAGCGTGGATTTCAGGATCAGGTTGTAGCAGCGGGAGATGATCTCGCGCTTCGGCCCGCGCCGCACCCGGGCGCCGCGAGCCAGCCTGGTGCCGATCGCGAGGTCGGAGTGGCCGGAGATCAGCGGCGCCACCAATGGCGCGAGCGCGGCCAGGTCAGTCGATAGGTCGACGTCCATGTAGACGAGCACCGCGGCGTCCGATTCCGCCCACACCCGGTGCAGCGCGCGTCCCCGCCCCTTCTCCTCGAGACGCACCACACGCACACCGGACAGCTCGGCAGCCAGCTCCGCGGCGATGCGGGGGGTGTCGTCGACGCTGGCGTTGTCGGCGATGGTGATCCAGGCCGGGAACGGCACGGACTCGCTCAGGTAGCGGTGCAGGCGATGCACTGAATCGGCGAGCGCGGCCTGTTCGTTGTAGACGGGGACGACGACGTCGAGCACAGGTGCGCCCGTCGCGCGCGCCACCAGAGCGGCATTGGGGCGGGGGCCGAATGGGCGTTCCGCGCAGCGGATCCCGGACTGCAGGGCGAGGTCTGTCATGGCATCCATGCTGTTCTGTGGACGTGTGCTCATCGTGGGCCGGAGCTATGTGCCGGCTGTGAGATCCCGGCGTCCCCGGTGAGGTCGTAGACGACGGTGCCGTCGACGGTCAGCTCCGGGTAGCGGGCCGCGACCCAATCCCGGATCGCGGCCGACTCCGTGGTTTGGGCTGCGCTCCGGCCCATCAGCAGGCTCGGACCGACGATGAAGTAGTGGATGCGGCCGGACCGGGCGTCGTCGATGAACTTCTCGAGTGTCGGCGACGGGTCGGTGCCGTTGAATCCGCCGACAGCCATCACCGGCGCGCCGGAGGCGAGCTGATATCCCGCCGCGTTGTTCGACCCGACCACCGCTGCGGTCCAGGTGAATTGATCGGCATCGGTGGTCAGCAGCCGGATCAGGTCGGGTCGCGGTTTCGGGGAACTCAGCAATCCGCCACCCGGGAACTCGACAGCGGGACCACCCTGCCGGGACGGCCCCACCGAGGGCAGGGCCCCGCCGTGCGGCGAGGCCGCGGTGACTACGGCGAATGCGGCCGGCCCGGCCAGACATGACGTCACCGCCAATGCGGCAACCAGTCGGGCCGCGTGGCGGTGAAGCCGGCCCACGACGAGCAGTAACGCCGCGGTTCCCACTCCCCCGACGGCGACGGCGGCCCGCAGCCACGGCATCCATTCGCCGTACCGGGCCAACAACACGGCAGCGAGGATCGTCGAGACGAGCACCGCACCGGCCATCGTGGTGGCGGCACGCACGTCATGCCGTTTCTGCCACAACAGGTTTGATCCGATCCCGATCCCGGCTCCGATCGAGGGGGCCAGCGCGACCGTGTAATAGGGGTGGACGATGCCGTTCATGTAGCTGAACACCAGTGCGGTGACCGCCAACCAGCCGACCCAGACGATCAACGCCGTGCGGACGGGATCCGTCCTGGGCCGTCTGCGGGTGAGGACGAATCCGGCGGCGATACAGATCACCGCGGCGGGCAGCAGCCATGCGATGTCGGCTCCCATGCCGGACCCGAACAGCCGGCCCCAGCCGACGTCGTGGTTGAGATTGCCCAGCCCGCCGGCTTCGTGGCCGGTGAGCCTGCCGAAACCGTTGTAGCCCAACGTGAGTTCGATGATGCTGTTGGTCTGCGAACCCCCGATGTAGGGCCGCGACGTCTTCGGCCACAACTCGACCATCAGCAGATACCACCCGGCTGAGACCACAGCGGCGCCTGCCGCAGCGAGCGCGTCGAGAAACCGGCGACGCATCGGGCGGTGCCCACCGACGAGGTAGGCCGTCGCGAACGCCGGAAGCACGAGCAGGGCCTGCAGCATCTTGGTGAGGAAGCCGAACCCGATCGCGACGCCCGCGGCGATGAGCCACCATCTGCCTGCGTCCTTCTCGCAGCCGCGCTGGGTGCAGTACGCCGCGACCACGAGCAACAGCACCAGCAGCGCATCGGGATTGTTGAACCGGAACATCAACGCCGCCACCGGCGTCAGGGCGAGTACCGCACCGGCGAGCAGCCCGGCGCCGGGGCCGCTCACCCGGCGCACCGAGGCGTAGAGCACCGCCACCGCCGCCACCCCGAGCAGGGCCTGCGGGACGAGCACGCTCCACGGGTTGAAGCCGAACAACCGCGCCGAGAAGTCCATCACCCACAACGCGGCGGGCGGTTTGTCGACCGTGATCGCGTTGGCAGAGTCACTGGAGCCGAACAGCATCGCCGTCCAGTTCTGCGAACCCGCCTGCACGGCCGCGGAGTAGTACGCGTTGGCCCATCCGCTGGCACCGAGGTCCCAGAGGTACAGCACCCCGGTCGCCACCAGGAGAGCCGCGAGCGGGACCTGTCGCGAATAGACGCGAAGTCGCATGCCGCGGCGCTGTTGTGGGCGAGCTTCCGTCTCCTCGGCAGGGATCAGCAGGGTCACTCACCCGATCATGGGTGAGCCGGCTAGGGGTCCGATTGGTCTCGGCTGTGCCCCGGCTGTGTATCGCCGGGCAGCGTGACGACGAATTCTGTTCGACCGGGACCGCTGTGCACATCGATCGTGCCGTCGTGCGCGCGTACGACGGCGGCGACGATCGCCAGACCAAGCCCGGTGCTTCCGCCGCGGCGGGAGCGCGACGTGTCACCGCGGGCGAACCGCTCGAACACCTCGGGTTGCAGTCCGGCGGGGATTCCCGGGCCGTCGTCGAGGACGGTCAGTACCGCCGCGCCACCGTCTCCGGTTCCGAGCGACGTCGTCACGACGGTGCCCGCGGGCGTGTGGACCCGGGCATTGGCCAGCAGGTTGGCCAGTACCTGATGCAGCCGCGCCTCGTCGCCATGAACCGTCACCGGCTCGTCGGGCAGGTCGAGCTGCCAGACGTGGTCGGGCCCGGCGATGTGCGCGTCGCTGACCGCGTCGACGACGAGGCGGGTCAGGTCCACCGTCTCGCGGTCCAGCGGGCGGCCGCTGTCCAGGCGGGCCAACAGCAGCATGTCCTCGACGAGCTGGGTCATCCGCGCGGTCTCGGACTCCACCCGGTTCATGGCGTGGGCCACGTCGTCGGGCAGCTGCGCATGCTTACGCTGCGCCAGTTCGGTGTAGCCGCGGATGGCGGCCAATGGCGTGCGCAGCTCGTGGCTGGCGTCGGCGACGAACTGCCGCACCCGAGTCTCGCTGGCGTGCCGTGCAGCCAGTGCCCCGGCGATCCGGTCGAGCATCCGGTTCAGCGCCGCCCCGAGCTTATTCACCTCGGTGTTGGCGGCCACCGGATCCACGTCGACGATCGCCGTCGGCAAGCGAACCTCGCCCCGGTCGAGGTCGAGGTCGGCGACCTGCTGGGCCGCCGCGGAAACCCGTGCCAGCGGCTCCAGTTGGCGCCGTACGATCACCACGCCGGCCGCGCCTGCGGCGACCAGCGCGACGGCGCCGACTGCGCAGAAGATCACCACCGCCCAGAACAACGTGTCGTCGACGTCGGAGGTGGGCAACCCGGCGACCACCGCCTCGCCAGGTAGGTGGGTGGGCAGCGCCACCACCCGATAGCGGCCGAGCCCGTCCAGATCGAGCGTCCGCGGCCGAGCGTCGACAGCGACTTCCGCCAGTTGTTGTGCTGCGGCAGCGGATATCTCGTCGCGTGATCCGTCGGCAGTGATCACGCCGGCAGCCAGCGCCGCGCCATCGGCCACCACTGCGCCGACGGTGTCGATCGCCTGGCCCGGGGCATTGAGGAAGGCGGGTCCCGGTCCCTGGTGGTCGCGGATCAGCACGCGATGGTCCCCGGCGACCGACGGCTCGGGGGCACCGTGCGGCGGCCGCAGACCAGGGGCCGTAGGTCCGAACGGCGGCATCGGTGGAGATGCCATCCCCGGCGGTGGCATACCCGGCGGGGGCATACCCGGCGGGGGCATACCGGGCGGGGGCATAGCCGGCGGTGGCATAGCCGGCGGTGGACCGAATTCGAAGATCACCGCGGATCGCCGCCCCGCCTCGACAACCTGCTCGTCGAGCTGGTTCATCAGAAAGCGCTGCAGCGCGAACTCGGTCGCAAGGCCTATTCCGGCACACACCGCCGCGAGCAGCAACAGCTGGGTGAGAATCAGGCGGGTGCGCAGCGACCAGCTGCGCGGGGATCCCAAGAGACCCGCAGTGCGCTCAGCGCGGCGGTTTGAGGACATATCCGGCCCCGCGCAGTGTGTGGATCATCGGTTCCCGGCCGCTGTCGATCTTCTTCCGAAGGTAGGACACGTACAGTTCGACGATGTTGGACCGGCCGCCGAAGTCGTAACTCCACACCCGGTCCAGGATCTGCGCCTTGCTCAACACCCGCTTGGCATTGCGCATCATGAACCGCAGCAATTCGAATTCCGTTGCGGTGAGCGTGATCGGGTCGCCGCCGCGGGTCACCTCGTGGCTGTCTTCGTCGAGCACGAGGTCCCCGACGACGATCTTGGACCCACTGGTCGCGGTGCTGACCCCGGTGCGCCGCAACAGCGCGCGCAGCCGTAGCACGACCTCCTCGATGCTGAAGGGCTTGGTCACGTAGTCGTCGCCACCCGCGGTCAGTCCGGCGATGCGGTCCTCCACCGAATCCTTGGCGGTGAGCAACAGCAGCGGCAGGCCGGGAATCTGCTCGCGCAGCTTGCGCAGTACGTCCAGTCCGCTCATGTCGGGCAGCATCACGTCGAGCACGACCACATCGGGCGGGTTCTCGCGGGCGAGCGCGACGGCGGTGCCGCCGTCGCCCGCGGTGGAGATCTCCCAGCCCTCATAGCGCAGCGCCATCGACACCAACTCGGCCAGCACCGGTTCGTCGTCGACGACGAGCACGTGGATGGGACTACCGTCGGCGCGGCGCATCACCACCCGCGCGGGATCGTCCCCGTACGCACTCTGCGGGCCGGCCATCGCCCCATTATCGGCCCCTGCGCTAGGCACCGACTGTGCCGTTCCTATGTGCGCGCTGTGAAGCGCACGTCACAACCCCGGCAGACGTGGCTGGCCGCCGGTATCGCCGCCCCGGTCGCCGACGGCTCCGGCGGCTTCGTCACGGTACTGACCCAGACCGGGACGGTCACCGCCACCGCGCCGGAGTCGGTCACCGTGCGCAGCATCGACGGTTTCACCCAGACCTGGACCGTTGCCGCCGGGGGTCAGGGGCCGGTCCCCGGCGACAGCGTGCTGGTTCGGGGCACGCAGGACGGGGTGGCGGCAACGGCCACCGAGCTGCTCGATCCGCAGCTCGCCCGCCGCTGAGCGACGCCAACCCGGCCACGCCGAAGCCACATCACCGCGCTGTCAAGCGACGTATCTCTTAACCTGGGCGGATGCAGCCCCGAGGCGAACCCGCCGGATGACCCGCTTCCTCGCGCGCAGGCTGCTGAACTACGTGGTGCTGCTGGGCCTGGCCTCGTTTCTGACGTTCACGCTGACCTCGATGACGTTCGAGCCCCTCGACGGCCTGCTGGAGCGCAATCCGCGCCCGCCGCAGGCCGTCATCGACGCCAAGGCCGCCGAACTGAACCTCGACAAACCGATACCGGTCCGCTACGTCGACTGGCTGGCCGGGGTCGCGCGCGGCGACTTCGGTACCACCGTGGCCGGTCAACCCGTGACCGACGAGCTCTGGCGCCGCGTCGGGGTGAGCCTGCGGTTGGTGATCCTGGGCTCGATCGTCGGCACCGTCCTCGGCGTCGTGGCCGGTGCGTGGGGCGCGGTCCGGCAGTATCGGCTCTCCGACCGCGTCATCACGACTCTCGCGCTGTTGATTCTGAGCGCCCCGACCTTCGTGATCGCCAACCTGCTGATCCTCGCGGCGCTCAACGCGAACTCGTTCCTGGGCATGCAGATCTTCGAATACACCGGCGAGACGTCCTCGGACGCCGTCGGCGGCGCGTGGAACCAGTTCGTGGACCGAGTGCAGCACCTGGTGCTGCCGACGTTCACGCTGGCCTTGGGTGCCATCGCCGGCTTCAGCCGCTACCAGCGCAACGCGATGCTCGACGTGCTGGGCCAGGACTTCATCCGCACGGCCCGCGCCAAGGGACTCACCCGGCGGCAGGCGCTGTTCAAGCACGGGCTGCGTACCGCGCTGATCCCGATGGCCACCCTGTTCGCCTACGGTGTCGGCGGCCTGTTCACCGGCGCGGTGTTCGTCGAGAAGATCTTCGGCTGGCACGGCATCGGCGAATGGTTCGTGCAGGGCATCACCACTCAGGACACCAACATCGTCGTGGCGATCACGGTGTTCACCGGAACCACGGTGCTGCTCGCGGGGCTGCTCTCCGATGTGCTCTACGCGGCGCTCGACCCGCGGGTGCGTGTGTCGTGAGTCCCGACCCGCGCGAAGAGCACATGCCCGTCGCGGACCAGCCATTCGTATCGCGTCGCACCCTGGTGTGGCGCCGCTTCCTGCGTAACCGTCCCGCGGTGGTGTCCCTGTTCGTGCTCGCCGTGCTGTTCATCGGCTGTTACACGTTACCGCCGCTGCTGCCGTTCTCACACACCGATCTGGACTACTACGCCCTGCAGCAGCCGCCTACCACCACCCACTGGTTCGGCACCAATGCGCTCGGACAGGACGTGCTGGCGCAGACGCTGCGCGGTATGCAGAAGTCCCTGCTGATCGGAGTCTGTGTGGCGTTCCTGTCGACGGTCATCGCCGCGACGGTGGGCGCGATCGCCGGCTATTTCGGCGCCTGGCGCAGCACGGCGCTGATGTGGATCGTCGACCTGTTGTTGGTGGTCCCCAGCTTCCTGCTGATCGCGATCGTCACGCCGCGCACCCGCGAGTCCGGCACCATTCTGTGGCTCATCCTGCTGCTGGCCGCGTTCAGCTGGATGATCAGTGCGCGCATCGTGCGCGGCATGACGATGAGCTTGCGGGAACGCGAGTTCGTCACCGCCGCACGCTATATGGGTGTGCGCAATTGGCGCATCATCGTGCGCCACATCATCCCCAACGTGGCGTCCATCCTGATCATCGACACCGCGCTCAACGTCGGGCTGGCCGTGCTGGCCGAGACGAGCCTGAGTTTCCTCGGTTTCGGCGTGCAGCCCCCGGATGTGTCGTTGGGCACGCTGATCGCCGACGGCACCCGCTCGGTGACGACGTTCCCGTGGGTCTTCCTGTTTCCTGCCGGGGTACTGGTGTTGATCGTGTTCTGCGCCAACCTTGTCGGTGACGGTCTGCGGGATGCGCTGGATCCTGGGGTCCGGCCGGCATCGCGCCGCAGGCGAAAGGGACGGTCATGAGCCTGCTCGAGGTGCGCGGACTGACGGTCACGTTCCCGACCGAAACCGAATCCGTTCCGGCGGTCCGCGGTCTGGATTATCACGTCGAATCCGGCGAGGTGGTGGCACTGGTCGGGGAATCCGGGGCGGGCAAGTCCGCAGGCGCGATGGCGGTCATCGGCCTGCTCCCCGAGTACGCCGAGGTCGCCGGATCGGTGCGGCTACACGGCGAGGAGCTGCTCGGTCTGACCGACCGGCAGCTGTCGCGGATCCGAGGGGCCAAGGTCGGGACGGTGTTCCAGGACCCCATGTCGGCGTTGACACCGGTGTACACCGTGGGCGACCAGATCGCCGAGGCCATCCGGATCCACCACCGCGGCGTCGACGCGCGCGCGGCCGGCGCCCGCGCCGTCGAACTGCTCGAACTCGTCGGGATCGCGCAGCCGCAGCGACGGGCCAAGGCGTTCCCGCACGAACTGTCCGGCGGCGAACGCCAGCGCGTGGTCATCGCCATCGCCATCGCCAACGACCCGGACCTGTTGATCTGCGACGAACCGACCACCGCGCTCGATGTCACCGTGCAGGCCCAGATCCTCGACGTGCTGCGTACGGCGCGCGATGTCACCGGCGCCGGGGTGCTGATCATCACCCACGACCTCGGGGTGGTCGCCGAGTTCGCCGACCGGGCTCTGGTGATGTACGCCGGACGCGCGGTGGAGACCGCACCGGTGTCCGAACTGTACCGTAGTCGCCGGATGCCTTACACGGCAGGACTTTTGGGTTCAGCTCCGAGCTTGGACGCGCGGCAGGGCACTCGCCTGGTGCCGATTCCGGGAGCTCCGCCGGCGGTGACCGCGCTGCCGCCCGGCTGCCCCTTCGCGCCGAGGTGCCCGCTGGCGGTCGACGACTGCCGCACCGCCGAGCCTGAGCTGGTGCCGATCGGCCCGGATCATCGGGTGGCCTGTATCCGCCACGAACTCGTCGCCGGCCGCCGAGCGGCCGACATCTACGGCGTGCCGACGTCGGTTCCGGCGGTGTCCGACGGGGCCGCCGAAGCCTCCACCGAAGGGGTCGACAGCGGGTCTGATGCAGGGGCCGCCGTCCTGCGGGTCAGCAACCTGGTCAAGACCTACCCGCTGACCAAGGGCGTCGTCCTGCGGCGCCGGATCGGCGAGGTTCGCGCCGTCGACGACATCAGCTTCGAACTGCAGCAGGGCCGCACGCTGGGCGTCGTGGGCGAATCGGGGTCCGGAAAGTCGACCACGCTGCACCAGGTGCTGGACCTTCGTCCACCCCAGGCCGGCACCATCGAAGTGCTCGGTCGCGACGTCGCCACGCTCGACCGCCGGGGCCGGCAAGCACTGCGCGCAGATCTGCAGGTGGTGTTCCAAGACCCGGTGGCCTCACTGGATCCGCGCCTGCCTGTTTTCGATGTGCTGTCAGAACCGTTGCAGGCCAATGGATTCGATAAAAAGTCCAGCCGGGACCGGGTGGCCGAGCTGCTCACCGTGGTGGGGCTGCGGCGCGAGGATGCCGCCCGCTATCCGGCCGAGTTCTCCGGCGGGCAGAAGCAGCGCATCGGCATCGCGCGAGCGTTGGCGCTGCAGCCCAAGATCCTCGCCCTCGACGAGCCGGTGAGCGCCTTGGACGTCTCGATCCAGGCGGGCATCATCAACCTGCTGCTCGACCTTCAGGAGCGCTTCGGGCTGGCCTACCTGTTCGTCTCGCACGATCTGTCGGTGGTCCGACACCTGGCGCACCGCGTCGCGGTGATGCACAACGGGGTGATCGTCGAGCAAGGTGACAGCGACCAGGTATTCGGCGGCCCGCAGCACGAGTACACCCGGCGGCTGCTCGCCGCGGTTCCGCGCGCGCAGGCCGATCGCCGTTAGAGTCAGTCCGCATGACGCACCTGTCGTGGCGAGCAGACACCCGACCGCACCCGCGGACCTCCGGGCGGGTGATCTCGCGCCTGCTGGCGGCGGGATCCGCGGTCGCGCTGCTGCTGGCAGGGTGCGCCGGCGGCCAGAACGACGTCCCGTCGGCCGGCGGCAGCGCCGAGCTCGGCGCGACCGCCGACATCAACCCTCAGGACCCCGCGACGCTGCAGCGGGGCGGCAATCTGCGGCTGGCGCTGACCGGCTTCCCGGCGAACTTCAACAACCTGCACATCGACGGCAACCTCGGCGAGATCGGGCGCATGTACCGGCCCACGCTGCCGCGGGCGTTCTTCATCAAGCCCGACGGCGAGATGACGGTCAACAGCGACTACTTCACCAGCGTCGAGTTGACCGGCACGGAGCCGCAGGTCGTCACGTACACCATCAACCCGAAAGCGGTGTGGACCAACAACCGGCCGGTCGACTGGGAGGACATCGCTGCTCAGATCAACGCCACCAGCGGTAAGGACGAGCGTTTCCTGTTCGCCGCGCCCAACGGCAGCGAGCGGGTCGCGTCGGTCACCAGGGGTGTCGACGACCGCCAGGCTGTGGTCACCTTCGCCGACCACTATGCCGACTGGCGGGGGATGTTCGCCGGCAACGGGATGCTCTACCCGAAAGAGATGACGCAGGATCCCGAGGCGTTCAACCGTGGCTTCCTCAACGAGCCCGGCCCGTCGGCGGGGCCGTTCATGATCACCGCGGTCGACCGCGGCGCCCAGCGGATCACTCTGGAGCGCAACCCGCAGTGGTGGGGCACTCCGCCGGTGCTGGACCGCATGACCTACACCGTGCTCGACGACGCGGCGATGCTGCCGGCGTTGGAGAACAACGCGCTGGACTCGGTGGGCCTGGCAACCGTCGACGACATGGAACGCGCCCGTCGCGCCCAAGGGGTCACCATCCGGCGGGCCCCGGCTCCGAACTGGTATCACCTGACCCTCAATGGCGCCGACGGCGCGCCGCTGTCGGATCCCGCGCTGCGCACCGCGATCACCAAGGGCCTGGACCGTCAAGCGATCACGGCGGTGTCACAGCGCGGACTCACCGACGATCCGGCGGCGCTGAACAATCACATCTTCCTGGCCGGACAGGAGGGTTATCAGGACAACAGCATCGCTTTCGATCCCGAGGCCGCCGCACGGGAGCTCGACGCACTGGGCTGGACGCTCAACGGTCAGTTCCGGGAGAAGGACGGCAGGCGTCTGACCATCCGCGACGTGTTCTACGACGGCGCGAGCACCAGGGCCATCGCCCAGGTAGCCCAGAACCAACTCGCCCAGATCGGTGTGAATCTCGAACTGGTTCCGGCGCCGGGTGGGTCGCTGTTTCGCGACTACATCACGCCGGGCAACTTCGATATCGCTCAATTCGCTTGGGGCGGTGATGCTTTCCCACTGGGAGGGTTGAATCAGATCTACGCCTCCAACGGTGAGAGCAATTACGGCAGGATCGGCAGCCCGCAGATCGACGCCAAGATCGAGGAGACGCTGTCCGAGCTGGATCCGGCCAAGGCCCGTAGCCTGGCCAACGAACTCGACGCCATGATCTGGGAGATCGGTCACAGCCTGCCGCTGTTCCAGGCGCCCGGAAACGTCGCCGTCCGCAGCAATCTGGCCAACTACGGACCCGCCGGTATCGGCGACCTGAACTACTCGGCGATCGGCTTCATGAAGTAGCGACGCGGCGCACCGCCCGGGGTATGGCCCCGGGCACCATCGACTCGAAGCGCGCGGCCGCTGCGATGGCACCGACCAGCAAACGCACGGTCAGATTGGCCGGCAGCGCATCCAACTCTGCGCAGCGATGCGCCAGTTCGCCGATACGCCCGGTCTGCACGGCCGTGCAGATTTGCAGGGCCGCGTGTTCCCGGGTATCGAGGATGCTGTGACCGGCCGTGGGCAGTTCGACGAGCACGGAGTCGGGAACCAGAGCGGCGACGCGGCGCGCGACCTCGGCAGGTGTGGTCAGGTCGCGGCCGCCCGAGACGACCACCGTCGGCCAGCTGAAGCCCGGCAGCGCCGACGGCAGATCGTACGGTTCGGCGACGAACTCGGGGTCACCGGAGGCAATCTCGCGTAAGGCGACCGACGGGTCCACCGGGCCCCCATCTGGGGTCGCCCCGTAGTTGAGTTCCTGGTAGGCGATCCGCTCCACGAGATCGGGCTCGTGCCGGTAGGCGGTCTGGCGTTCGGTCACCTGTTTGGTGACCGTCGCGGCCACCTGCCACAGCCAGTCCCGCCCGCCCAGCAGCAGGTCGAGTTGGCGGCTCAACCCGTCGGGCCCGGCGAGCTCGTACAGGCCGATCGCCAGCAGAAGCGCCTGCGGCGTCAGGGCGCCCTCGGCCGCCAGCCGCCGTACCTTGGCCGCCAGATCGACGCCAACCGGTTCGCCGTCCCACAGCACCCGACGGATCCGGGCGCGTACGGTCTCGATGTCGTCGGCCGACAGCAGCGGGGAGTCCAGCACCATCGCACGCACCCGACCCGGATGCCGCACTCCGACCCCGGCCGCCAGGTAGGAACCGTAGGACGCTCCATACACCACGGCCCGGTCCACGTTGGCGTCGTCGAGTACCGCCGCGATGTCATCGACGGCCGCGTCGACGGTCACCGCCTCCGCCGGCAGGTCGGCACCGGCGTCGTCGTGCCGGGACAGGCCGACCCCACGGTGTTCGACCATGATGACGTCGAGTCCGGCCACCGCCGCGTGCCTCCGGAACGTCCGGTACAGCGCCACCGACGCCGCCCCCGGCCCACCGGGGATGACCACCACCGGATGCGCCGACTTGCGCCCGGTCCGCACGTAGTAGAGGTCGAACTCCCCGGCGCCGGGCCGGACCGGCCGGCGCACCGACCGCACCCCGGCCACTGCGGCCAGCTTGTCATGCGCCCGGCGGCGTCTGGCGTTCATCGTCATCACCGCCATTGTGCCCGGTTGCCGGGCGGGCGAGGTGTCCCGCCGTGACGGTCATTCGGTTCGCGCTGATCCAAAGCGGTGTGCCACGGGCACGTCGGTCAGTACAACCGAGGCATGACCTCAGTCGACCACACCGCCGCGCTGTCGCCCGGCTCCACCGGCTTCGCCGACCTGCTGGCACGGATCGGGGCGGGCGCAAAGGACCGAGACCTCAACGACGAGAACCCGTTCGAACAGGTGGAGACACTCAAGCGGGCGGGTTTCGGCGCGTTGCGACTACCGGCCGGACTGGGTGGTGCGGGTCTGACGATCCCGCAGCTGTTCGCCGCCGTCATCGATGTCGCGCGTGCCGATCCCATTGTCGCGCACATCTTCCGGACTCACTTCTGGTTTGTCGAGGAAAGGCTACGCACCGCCGCGGACCCCATCTCACAACAATGGTTGTCAAAGGTGGCTTCCGGCAGCATCTTCGGGAACGCATTCAGCGAGAAAGGCACCCACGCGGTGGGCAGCCTGGTGTTCGACACCAGGCTGCTGGCTTCTCGCGACGGCGGATTCCGGCTCGACGGGCAGAAGTTCTACAGCACCGGGACGCTGTTCTCGGACTACCTCACCGTCACCGCGACCACCGACCACGATTCGGTGGCCGTGGTTGTGGTTCCCGCCGACCGTGACGGCGTGCGAATCGTCGACGACTGGGACGGATTCGGCCAGCGCCGGACCGGGACGGGGACCACGACGTTCACCGACGTTGCGGTGGCCGCCGACGAGGTACTCAGCGATACGCCGTACGACGCCGAGCCGGTGCCCACGGTGCAGTACGCCGCGCTACAGCTGTTCATCCACGCGGTGGTCGCCGGGATCCTGGAGTCGGTGGTCGACGACGGAGTCGCGTTGTTGCGGTCCCGGGATCGCAGCTTCAGCCACGCCGCCGCCGAGCGACCGACCGACGACCCGCTGTTGCAGCGTCAGCTCGGTGAGCTGGCCAGCACGGCCTATATCGCGCGAGCGGTGGTTCTCGACGCGGCAGCGGCGATCGCCGATGCCACCGCCTCGGAACGCGACGGTGTCCCCGATGCCGACCTGGCCACGCGAGCTCAGCTCGCGGCAGCCAAGGTGAAGGTGCATCTCGACACCGTCGCTCCGCAGGCGGCCACCCGCCTGCTCGAACTCGGCGGTGCCAGCGCAGCGAGTCGACGACTCAACCTGGACCGGCACTGGCGCAACATCCGCACCATCACCTTGCACAACCCGGTGGCCTACAAGGCCAAGGTGATCGGCGAAAACCTGTTGCACGGCACTGCGATTCCCGCCAACGCGTACTTCTGAAACGCTTGGGACCGACACGCACACGCCGTCCGGCACCAGGCCACGACGAGCGTGCGGGTTCGCCGGTTTTTGCGCGGCGTGTCGGCTGCAGACACGCACGCTCGCCATCCGGGTGGGCGCGGTCAGGCGATGAGCTCGATGTGCTGGGCGGTCTGCACATCGGCATAGCGGTGCGGGCTGCAGGTCAAGATGATCACCTGCCCGTCGCCGGCCACCGCGTCGAACACCTCGGCCATCCTGGTCAACCGGTCGGTGTCGGAGAATCCCAGCGCATCGTCGATCACCACCGGCACGCTGTCCTCCTTGGCGACCAGCGAGGCTCCCGCCAGCCTCGCCACGATGCCGAGTTGCTCTTTGGCCCCACCCGACAGTGACTCGTAGGGCACCGTGCGCCCGGACAGGGTTCGCTGCCCGATGCGCAGTGAGCTGTCCACATCCACCTCGAAGCTCTCGCCGAACACCATGCGGCCCAACCGTTCCACCTCGTCCCGGAACGGATCGACATAGCGTTGGCGCATCGCGTCGCGATGCCGGCCCATCACCGCCCTGAGCAGCTCAGCTGCCCTGGCCCGGCGCCGGACCCGGACGAACTCCGCCTCGGCGCGTTCCCGCTCGGTCTCGGCCGCATCGAGACGGCCCTTGCGCCCCTCGGTGCCGTACACCTTGAGCGCGGCGGAGACCTCACGCAGTGCCTCGGTCACCTGGGCACGCCGCGCACCCGCCGCCGCGGCCACCCGCTCGGCGTCGGCCAGGGTGGCTGCCACCGATTCAGGCTCATGCCGCGCCAATTCGGCGCTGACCCCGGCGAGCACGGCATCGGCCTCGGCCACCGCCTCGGCGTCGGCCTCGGACCGCACGGCCAGCTCATCATCTCCGGTGATCGCGCGCTGTTCGGTGAGTCGCTGGGCGGCCGCGGCCAACTCGGTTCGGGCGGCCTGCAGCTTCTCCAGCAGTCGGGCCGTGTGCAAACTGCGGGTGGCGAACAGCTTGCCCGCCTCCTCGGCCACTTTGCGCTGGGTCTCGCACGCCTGGATGGCCTGCTGGTGGGCCGCGGTGGCTTCGAGCAGCTCCAGTCGCTGCGCTGCCGGATCGAGCGCCCCGTCCGGCTCGAAAAGCCCTTCGGCGGAGGGCATCCCGGCGTGCAGCTCGTTCAGGCGGGACCGCAGGTCGTCGATGTCGTCGTCGGCGCTGAGGGCTTGCAGAATCGCCCGCAGCTGCTGGCGGGTCGCGCGCAGTTCGCGGCGGCGCCCATCCAGCGCGCGTGCGGACTCGACATCGGCCACCCCGGCCCGCCGCAGCGCCTCGGTCAGCCGAGCAGTGGCATCCTCGAGGGCGCTCTGGGTGGCCGCCGCCGACGCCCCGGGCACCACCCGCACCGAGACCACGCCGGGGACCTCGACACCGGTCGCCGAACCCGATGTGGCCGACCAATGTTCGCCGGCACGCAGGGCGACGTCCTGGCCGTTGATGCGCAACGCGACGTCGGCGGCGGCGGCCACCTCGATGTGGGCCGAGGTCTGCTCGGCAGCGGCAGCGGCGCGATCGACGGCGGCCGCGGCGGCCTCGACCTCACCCAGCAGCGCGTCGGTGAGCGCGATCGCCGTCAGGTCGTTGTGTACCGTGGCCAGCTCGCGTTCGTGACGCTCGATCGTCGCGATGCGGGTGGCAAGACGGTCGGCCTCCTCGCGGTCGGCCAGCCGCTGCACGGCGACCCTGGCGGCGTCGACCCGGTCCTGACTGCCGTTCAGCGCGGCACGGGCTTCCCCGGCGGCCTGCTCGGCTTCGGTTTGCATGTGCTTGGCAGTGTCCAGTTCGTCGACCGCGGTATCGGCGTCGACCTGCAGAGCCGCCAGTGTCGCAGTCCGTTCGTCGATCTCCGCCCGGGCTCGGCGCCGCTCGCTGAGTGCGGCTGCGGACACCGTGTGCGCGGCACGGGCAGCATCGGCCCGGACCGCGGCCTGCTGCAACTGGCCCTGCAGGACCGCCACCGCCTGCGCGGCTGCCTGCGCCGCGGCGACCTGCTCGGTGGCCGCGGCGCACTCCAGCGCGAGCCGGGACAGATCCGCGGTGAGACCGGCGTGGCTGCGCACCGCCTCGTCCACCTCGGCCATCGCCGCCGCAGCGCGTGCGACGTCCTCATCGGCCTCGCGCAAGCGCACCGTCGCGGCCGCCCATTCTCCGGTTGGACGACCTGTGGCGGTGAAGAAGCGCCGGTACTCCTCTTCGATGCGATCGATCAGCAGAGTGTCGGCGGCGCCGCCGACGGCCGGCGCGTCCTCGACCTCACCGGCAACCACGTCGAGCGCTCGCGACAAGGCGCCGCACCCGGAGAACTCGGCAGCCGACGTCGGCGCCGACTGCAACACCCGCTGCGCCTGCCACAGGTCGAGGTCGACGGATTCGGCGAGCATGGCCCGGACCCGCTCGTGTGCTTCGTCTCCGGTGAGTTGCTCACGGCGCGGAGTGAGCACGGTCAGCTCGGTCTCGGGACGCTTGTGGAAACGTTTGCGATACACGAACCGGTACAGCCCGGCCGAGATCTCGGCCGTCACCTCCGCACCGACATCGGCGTGGGTGGGCTTGACCTGCTTGACCTCCTTTTTGCTGGACCGGTCCTTGGACTCCAGCAGCAGGTCGAGCGCTTCGAGCATCGAGGACTTGCCCACTTCGTTGGGACCGCTGACCACCACGACACCGCGGTCGGGAAACTCGATGTCGCGGTGGGTGATTCCGCGGTAGTTGGTCAGGACCAGCCGGTGCAGCTTCACGCCGCGCCTCCTTCGGTGAGCCGCAGCAACAACGCCAATGCCGCCCGTGCATCCTCGGCGTCCTCGCCGGTCGACCGGGCCGTCGACACCAGCTCGTCGACCGCCGCGGCGGCGAAACCGCCGATGCCGAGATCGTCGAACTCACCGTCGGCGGGCATCACGGCAAGCGAGGTCTGTGCGTCCCAGGGCACCAACGCCGCGAACAGCCGGGCGTAGCGGTCCAGGCAGGCGTCCAGTGCCGCGCGGTCGGTCACCGTCAGCGATCCGGTCAGGCCGAGCCGGATCACCGTGCGTTCCTTGTCCGGCATCTGATCGAGGTTGATGTCCAGGTCGGCGATGTCGCGTCGGTTGTCGACGGTGTGTCGCAGCGACATGAAGCGCCACGTACCGACGCGATGGGCCTGAACCCGTACCGGCCGCCGCGGGTCGGATTCGTCGATGTCGACCGCGAGTACCTGACCGGGATCGGTTTCGATGTCGTCGTAGTTGGTGACCTCGGGCGAACCGGAGTACCAGATCCGGCCCGTCGAACCGACACCCATCCGGGAGTGCTTGTCGCCCAGCGCAACGTAATGCACCGCACCGCGGTCGATGGCGGACTCCAGCGGCTCCAGCCCGATCAACGACGCACGGTCCTTGTCCGGAACGAGGATGTCGACCGCGCCGTGGCCCACCACGATGCGCGTCACGCCCGGCGCGGCGTCCAACCCGTCGAGGACACCGGCCACCAGGTCGCGGGTGGGCGCCTTCGAGTACCAGGGCGCTGCGACGAGTTCCAGCCCCGGCCGGACCTCGTGCACACCCGGCCGGTCGAGCACCACGACGTTGTCGGGCTTCTCGGAGCTGAACAACGCGCTGGTGTAGACCGAGGACGCATCCAGCAGGTCGTGGTTGCCGGGCAGCAGGAAGACCGGGACGGTGATGGCGCGCATGGCTTCGAGTGCGGTGCTCACCTCCCGGGGAGCCAGCTGGTTGTGTTCGAACACGTCACCGGCGACGACGACGAACTCGGCGCCCACCTCGTCGGCCAGCGACCCCAACCCGGCCACCGCGTCGCGCCGCGCGGCCGAATAGCGCGGCTGCGCATCGCCGTTGAGGTAGTGACGGGTCATACCGAGCTGCCAATCGGCAGTGTGCAGAAACCGCATCTCGCCCCGCCCCTTTCCGTCGTTTTCCGTCGGGCATGGCTACTGTAGGTCGAGCCGCCGACAACGACGTGGACGCGCACCGGCATGGCCTACGGTTGACTGATGACCGACCGCCACCGCACGCTGCTGTTGCTCCGTCATGCCAAGTCGGACTACCCGGACGGCGTCGTCGACCACGACCGTCCGCTGGCGCCCCGTGGTGTCCGGGAGGGCGCCCTGGCCGGCGACTGGATCAGGACCACCGTGGGAGCTGTCGACGCCGTGCTGTGCTCGACCGCCACGCGTACCCGGCAGACCCTGGAACGCACCGGGATCACCGCGCCGGTGCAGTACGTCGACCGCATCTACGACGCGACGCCCGGCGTTGTGATCGAGGAGATCAACGGCGTGCCGTCGCTCTTCGACGACGAGGTGTCGACCCTGCTGGTCATCGGGCACGAGCCGGTGATGTCGTCGCTGGCGCTTGGGCTCGCCGACGAAGGCTGTGCCGGAACCCGACCCCACCGCGACATCTCCACGAAGTTCCCGACGTCGGCGGTGGCGGTGCTACGCACCACGACACCGTGGGAGAATCTGGCGCTGCGGGGTGCGCAACTGGTCGACTTCCACGTGCCCCGCTGACCGGTCAGGCGCGGGTGGCCAGCGTCAACTCCATGAGCTTGACCGCCATGCCACAGGCATCCATCCCGGGAGTCTGCGGGTTGACCCACCAGCCGACGACACCGGCGGCATCGCTGGCGACACCGCACGCTCCGTTGGGGTCGTTGGGTCGCATGACGATCGACTGGATGCCCGCGACATTGCGGTCCTCGATCTGATACTCCAGCTGCTGGGCCACACTGCGCTCGTTGTCGAGGCTGCCCGTCTCGAACCAGAACCGGGTGATGTCGACCAGGCCTGCCGGGTTGGCGGCCTGCCAGCGGCAGATCGCGCCGACGAACGTGCTCTGGATGTCGAGCGGATCGGCGCCGACCGTCTCGGCGAGGATGTCCTCGGTGAGGACCTCGCATTCCTTGAGCAGGTTCGGATACTTGCGCTCCGAGTTGTCATTTCGGGGCACGTCACCGGAGCCGGATCTGGCCGCGGTGCCCTCGACGGTCTGGGTGCACCCGGTCAGCACGACAAGCCCGGCCAGTGCGGCAGCCGCCACCGTGCGCATGCGGCGGGTCATCGCGAATTCACGATCGACTGGCGGGTGAGTTCCTTGGCCACCTCGCAGGGATCCGGATACGGCGGCTGCGAGTAGCTGATGGACCACTCGATGAAGTCGTCGTCGAACTGGATACCGACCTCGCACAGGTTCACGCCGACCCTGGGATCGAGACTCTCGTTGATCCCGATGAACCCGTCGTGCCCCTCGATGTTGATGTCCTCGACACTGGTGCGGGACAACTCCATGGTCTTGCGCTCGCGCCCGATGGGGCTGCCGCGGAACCAGGAGAAGGAGAAGTGCGGACCGAGGATCGATCCGCCGGACAACCACTGGCAGCCCACCGAGGTCTTGGCGGTGTTGACCAGGCCGGGCACCTCGGTCTGCCTGGTGATCTCCTCATCGCTGATGCCGCCGCACTCGGGGAAGAACGGGCCGTGCGCGATGCTCTGCTGCGCCGCCTCGGTGGGCGGCACGGCCGGGCCCTGCGGCTCGGAGTCCGAGCACCCGGCGAGCACCGGGAGCATGGCCGCGGCAGCAACGGCGAGCACCTTCACCGGTCGGCGATGTCCACGGAAGCTGGGGGTCACGCCATGCACTGTAGCGGCAGCCTCAGGGACCAACCACCGACATGCCGACTGACCAGCACATTTATCGGATTCTCAGGCAGCCGAGGCGTTCTGCGCCGACACGCTCGTGGGCGCGGGACCCGCACGGCGGGTGTGCGACAGTAGCGGGATGCTCTGGGGGCTGCTCCGCCGGTATGCCAGGCCGTACCGCCGGCTGCTGATGGTGGTGGCTGCGCTTCAGGTGATCAGCACGCTGGCCACGCTTTATCTGCCGACCGTCAACGCCGCGATCATCGACGACGGTGTCGCCCAGGGGGATCTGCGGCGCATCGTCGAGCTGGGCGCGGTGATGCTCGCCGTCACGGCCTTGCAGGTGGTGTGCGCGGTGGGCGCCGTGTACTTCGGCTCGCGCGCCAGCATGGGCGTGGGCCGCGATCTACGCTCGACCATGTTTCACCACGTCACCGGATTCTCCGCCGAGGAGGCGGCCCGGTTCGGCGCACCGTCGCTGCTGACCCGAACCACCAACGACGTCCAGCAGATCCAGCTACTGGTCCAGCTGACGTGCACGATGCTGATCACCGCACCGATCATGTGTGTGGGCGGCATCTTCATGGCCGTGCACCAGGACGCGGGGCTGTCCTGGTTGCTGGTGGTCAGTGTGCCGGTGCTGGCGCTGGCGAACTACTGGATCGTGTCTCATCTGCTGCCCATCTTCCGCCGGGTGCAGAGCCAGATCGACGGCATCAACCGGGTCATGCGCGAGCAGTTGACCGGGTTGCGGGTGGTCCGGGCGTTCGCGCGGGAACCGTTCGAGCGCAAGCGTTTCGCCGAGGCGAACACCGCGTTGGCGGGCAGCGTGCTGGAGGCCGGCCGCTGGCAGGCGCTGATGCTGCCGGTCACGACGTTGGTGATCAACGTGTCCAGCGTGGCGCTGATCTGGTTCGGCGGAATGCGTATCGATGCCGGTCAGATGCAGGTCGGGTCGCTGATCGCGTTCCTGTCCTACTTCATGCAGATCCTGCTCGCGGTGTTGATGGCGACGTTCATCCTGGTGATCATCCCGCGCGCGTCGGTGTGCGCCGAGCGGATCACCGAGGTGCTGGCCACCGATCCCACGATCACCAACTCCCCCACCGCAGCATCGCCGGCAGTGATCGCCGGCGAGATCCGGTTCGACACCGCGACATTCGCCTATCCGGGTGCCGATCGTCCGGTGCTCCAGGACGTCACGTTCACGGCTCGTCCGGGAAGCACCACTGCGATCGTCGGTTCCACCGGTTCGGGGAAATCCACGCTGCTGTCGCTGATCTGCCGGCTCTACGACGTCACCGGCGGATCGGTGTCGGTGGACGGGATCGACGTCCGTGACATCGACATCGAGCGTTTGTGGGCGGCGATCGGATTGGTCCCGCAACGCGGATACCTGTTCTCCGGCACGGTCGCCGACAACCTGCAACTGGGGGCGCCGCCCGGACGCCGGGCCACCGACGAGCAGATGTGGGCAGCGCTGCGCGTGGCCTGTGCCGACGATTTCGTGAGCGATCACCCCGAAGGACTGTCGATGCGGGTCGCCCAGGGCGGCATGAACTTCTCCGGCGGTCAGCGCCAGCGCCTGGCCATCGCCCGAGCGGTCATCCGCGAACCCGCGGTCTACCTGTTCGACGACGCATTCTCCGCACTCGACGTGCACACCGACGCCCGAGTGCGTGTGCGTCTGCGCGAAATCTCCGGCGATGCCGCAGTCGTGATTGTCTCGCAACGCATTTCCACCGTCGCCGACGCCGACGTGATCGTCGTCGTCGACGACGGTCGGGTGGTAGGGACCGGCACCCACGATGAGCTGCTGCGCGGCTGCCGACCGTACCGGGAGTTCGCCGAGTCGCAGTCGGTGCCGGTGGGAGAACGATGAGCGGACCACTCGCGCGGCCGATGCGCATGAACGAGCCGCCCCAGGCTCGATCCCGCGACTTCAGAGGTTCGGCGATCCGGCTGGTGAAACGCCTCACTCCGCATCGGCGGCTCACCGTCGCGGTGATGCTGCTGGGTATCGGTGGCATCGCGGTCAGCGTGGTCGGTCCGCGGATCCTCGGACACGCGACGGACCTGTTGTTCAACGGCGTCATCGGCCGCCAGCTCCAGCCCGGGCTGACCAAGGAACAGGCGGTGGAGGCTGCCCGGCAGCGCGGGGACGGCACCTTCGCCGACCTGCTGTCGGGCATGGACGTCGTCCCGGGCCAAGGGGTCGATTTCGGCGCGGTGGGCCGCACGCTGGCCCTGGCGTTGGGCCTGTACCTGATTGCGGCGCTGATGGTCTGGATCCAGGCACGACTGCTCAACGTCGTCGTGCAGCGCACCATGGTGATGTTGCGCGCCGATGTCGAGGACAAGGTGCACCGGCTGCCGTTGCGGTACTTCGACTCCCGGCAGCGTGGTGAGGTGCTCAGCCGCGTCACCAACGACGTCGACAACCTGCAGCAATCGCTGATGATGTCGATCACCCAGCTGCTGACGTCGGTGTTGACCGTGCTCGGCGTACTGGTCATGATGTTGACGATCTCGCCGCTGCTGACGCTGCTGACCGTGGTCACGGTGCCGCTGTCGTTGTGGGTCACCCGCTCGATCGCGAAGCGTTCCCGCGCACTGTTCGTGGCCCAGTGGACCAACACCGGCAGGCTCAACGCCCATATCGAGGAGACCTACAGCGGGTTCACCGTCGTGAAGACGTTCGGCCACCGCGCGCAGGCCGAGCAGCAGTTCCGCGAGCTCAACGACGACGTCTATCAAGCCAGCTTCGGAGCCCAGTTCCTGTCCGGTCTGGTCGCCCCGGCGACGATATTCATCGGCAACCTCAGCTACGTCGCCGTCGCGGTGGTCGGCGGTGTGCAGGTCGCCACCGGGCAGATCACCCTGGGCAGCATCCAGGCCTTCATCCAGTATGTCCGCCAGTTCAACCAGCCGCTGACCCAGATCGCGGGCATGTACAACACTCTGCAGTCCGGGGTCGCTTCTGCGGAAAGGGTTTTCGATCTCCTCGACGCCGAGGAGGAACCGCAGGACCGGCCGGCCACCCTTCCCGACCCGGTGGGCGGGGGCTCAGGTCGGGTGGAATTCGAGCGGGTCTGGTTCGGGTACCGGTCCGACGCACCGGTGATCGAGGACCTCTCGCTGGTTGCCGAGCCGGGCACCACGGTCGCGATCGTCGGTCCGACCGGCGCCGGTAAGACCACCCTGGTGAACCTGCTGATGCGGTTCTATGACGTGGACTCCGGCCGGATCCTGCTCGACGGAGTGGACATCTCGTCGGTGAGCCGCGACTCACTGCGCTCACGCATCGGCATGGTGCTGCAGGACACCTGGCTGTTCGCCGGGACGATCCGGGAGAACATCGCCTACGGTCGCCCCGAGGCCCGCGAGGATGAGGTGATCGAGGCAGCCAGGGCGGCATATGTGGATCGGTTCGTGCAGACGTTGCCCGACGGTTACGACACCCGGGTCAACGACGGCGGCACGAACATCAGCGCCGGCGAGAAGCAGCTCATCACGATCGCCCGGGCGGTGCTCGCACAGCCCCGATTGTTGATTCTCGACGAGGCCACCAGCTCGGTGGACACCCGCACCGAGGTGCTGATCCAGCGCGCGATGAGCCGGCTGCGCGAGGACCGCACCAGCTTCATCATCGCCCACCGCCTCTCCACGATCCGCGACGCAGACATGATCCTGGTGATGGAGGCGGGCAAGATCGTGGAGGGGGGCACCCACACCGAGCTGATGGCCCGGCACGGCGAATACTGGGCGATGGCCAGCCGCCGCTGACCAGGCGCCCGGCCCTGCCGGGTGTCAGAACGTTCGCGTCTAGAGTTGCGGTCCGGCCGAGCGCAGGTCATCGACCTCACGCATGGCCTCCCGCAGCCGGTCCAGCCACTCGTCGGCGTGGTCGCCGACCAACCGCACACACCAGCCCAGCGCGTCAGAGCGCGATCTGGCCACCCCCGCGTCGACGAGGGTGTCGAGCACCCGGCGCTCCGGTTGCCGCAACCGCGTCATCACCGGAACCGCCAGATGGGTGAACAGGATTCGCTCGGTCCGCCCGCCGTCGGGAGCTGTCGAGTCGGCGCCATCGACATCAGCCTCGACAGCAACATCGGCATCGACATCGACATCAACGGCGACATCGACGCCCCAGGAAACCTTGCGTCCGTACCGTGCCTCGGCTTCGTCGGCGATCTGCATACGTTCCGAGCGTGTCTGCTCCCGGAACCGGGCAGCCCGTCCGGACGCGCGCGCTTCACTTTCGGGATGGTCGGCGTCGGCGAGCCGGCCGACGACCGTGATCTCTTCGCGGTCGACGGTGACTTCAGGCTCACCGGCAAACCAGTCATCGGGCAGCCGGCCGGCGAACCATTCGGTCGCGTCGGCGGCATCGGGTTGTTCGGCCTGCTGCCAGCCGCCGGGGCGGGCAGCGCGTCGGCCATGGGAATGGTGTCTCATGTTTACATAATTACACCGTTGCACGCCTGGTGAGAGGATTACGCCCACGGCTGAACCGGGACGTCAGCCTCGTTTGCGCAACACGGCCACGCCGCCGCCGAGCACCGCGGCGATCAACAGCAGCGCCGCCCAGCCGGCGCCGAACAACCACCACACCACCGCGAGCGCGGCCACCACCGGTGACAACGCGAAGAGCACCATCCCCGGGTGCTGCCTGACAACCGCGAGCGCGCCTTGGGCGCGCTGCCGGTCCATTTCCTTGCCCATTCCTCCACAATGCCAGCGGACCGAATTGCCAGCGGACCGAAGTGCCACCGCACCGAATGCCACCGGACCGAATGCCACCGGGTCGGCGCGGAACGGCGAATACAGTGAACGCGAGAACCCGCTGGAAGGAGACGGCCATGACAGCACCCGGACAAGGCAGTTGGCAGCCCGACCCCGAGGGACGCTTCGACTACCGCTGGCACGACGGACGGCAATGGACCGACCAGGTGTCCCACCACGGACAGGTGCAGCGGGCGGCGCTCGGTAGCGCACCCGCCCCGCAGCCGGGTCCCTACGAGGCTCCCCAGGAACCGGGCCGGCACCAGGCACACCCCGTCCCGGGCGGGGCCGACGGATTCGCCGGTATCAGCGGAGATCTGGTCGATGGCCGGTTCAGCGAGAAAGAGACCAGAGCCATCGCCAACCAGAACACCCGGATGCTGCGGGTGCGACTGGGTGAGCCGTTCATGGCCAGGCAGGGATCGATGGTCGCCTACCAGGGCAACGTGGAGTTCGCCTTCGAAGGCGGCGGGGCGTCGAAATTCATCAAGAAGGCACTGACCGGGGAGGGTCTGCCGCTGATGCGCTGTCAGGGCCAGGGCGACGTGTTCCTCGCCGAACGGTCCTACGACGTACACCTGCTCAATCTGGACAATTCCGGCCTGTCGATCAGCGGGAAGAACGTGTTGGCGTTCTCGTCGAGCCTGGACTGGAACATCGAGCGGGTCAAAGGCGGCAGTGTGGTCGCCGGCGGACTGTTCAACACCACCCTGCGCGGTACCGGGTGGGTCGCGTTGACGACCGACGGCCCTCCGGTGGTCCTCAACGCCGCCGAGGCCCCGACATTCGCCGACACGAATGCGGTGGTGGCCTGGTCGGCCAACCTGCAGACCCAGTTGAAGACGAGCTTCAAGGCCGGCGCCCTGATCGGCCGTGGCTCCGGGGAGGCAGTGCAGGTGTCCTTCTACGGCAACGGTTTCGTCATCGTGCAACCGTCCGAAGGTGCGCCGGTCGCCACGGCGCAATAGACCTTCACGCTGGACGGCCGACGGACGAAGCGCAACCCCGCCCGTCGATCAAAGCTCCAGCAGCACGGCGACCGGGCCGTCGATCAAAGCTCCAGCAGCACGACGACCGGGCCGTCGATCAAAGCTCCAGCAGCACGGTGACCGGGCCGTCGTTGACGAGTTCCACCTGCATGTCTGCGCCGAACACGCCGGTCTGCACCGACGCGCCGAGAGCCCCGAGCGCGTCGGCGAACGCGTCGACCAGCGGTTCGGCCACCGCGCCGGGGGCCGCGGCGTTCCAGGTCGGCCGTCGACCCTTGGCGGTGTTGCCGTACAGGGTGAACTGACTGACCACCAGGATCGGCGCGCCGATGTCTCCGGCGGATTTCTCGCCGTCGAGAATCCGCAGGGTCCAAAGCTTTTCGGCCAACCGCCGAGCCTTGATGACATCGTCGTCGTGGGTGACGCCCACCAGCGCGAGCAGGCCCTGTGTCCGCGGGCGGATCTCGGCCACTGGCTGACCCTCCACCGTCACACGGGCCGCGGTCACCCGCTGCACCAGGATCCGCATGGCGGCAAACCTACAGTGAGGCCAGCAGGTCCCTCATCGTGGCGATCTCACGCTGCTGGGTTTCGATGATCTCGTGGGCAAGCTCGACGGCCTCCTGGGACTGACCGGTGTCGACCTGGGTCTGCGCCATCGTGACCGCACCCTCGTGATGGGTGATCATCCCGTTCAGGAAGAGCCGCTCGGCGTCGACGCCCTGCGCCTGGCGGAGCTGCTCGAGCTGCTCCTCGGTCATCATCCCCATCGCCGCATGCGCGGACGGGTCACCGCCCATGTCGTGGCCTTCGTGGCCTGATGGTTCGTGGTCTGACGGTGCCGAGGCACCCCATTGCGTCAGCCACTGCTGCATCGTGGCGATCTCCGGGCCCTGCGCGGCCTTGATCTGTTCGGCGAGTTCGGTCACGCGCGGATCGATGCCCTGCTTGGCCAGGATGATGTCGCTCATCACGATGGCCTGTTCGTGGTGCGGGACCATGTCGCGGGCGAAGGCGACGTCCGCGTCATCGTGCACCTGGGCACCCGCGTCATCGTGCCCTTGGGCTTCCTCGTCGGAGTGGGCACTGCCATCGGCGTGTTGCGACGTGGTCTCCTGCGCACGGTCGTCGGCGTTGCCTGCCTCGGTCCCGCCGTCCGCGCATCCGACCACCAGCACCAGGGTGGCCCCCACGGCACTCGCTCCAACCAGCAGACTGCGTTTCGACAACAACTCCCGTACTCCTCTCGTAGCTGACATCTATACCCTAGGGGGGTACGGTACATATAGGCAATCAATGGCAGGAGGGCGATGAGCACCACGACCATCACCGTCGAGGGTATGAGTTGCGTCGGTTGCGCCAATTCGGTGCGCGCGGAGCTCACCCACATTCCCGGCGTTGTCGGGGTCGATGTCGACGTATCCGAAGGTACCGTGACCATCGACAGCGACACGCCGGTGGACCCCGTCGACATTCGGGCGGCGGTCGAAGAGGCCGGCTACACCTTGGCGGGCTGACGCTCGTGAGTGCCTCGGCGAGGATCGCCGCTTTCGTGGCCACACTGGCCGTGGTGTTCGCGGCCGCACTGTGGGTGGGCAACGCGATCGGGCCGGACCCGACAGTTCCCGGGCCGCACCCTGCAACCGGTGAGCATCCCGATCCCCACCCAGGACACGGGTCATGACAACGCTCGAACTGGCCATCGACGGGATGACCTGTGCGTCGTGTGCGACACGCGTCGAGAAGAAGCTCAACAAACTCGACGGTGTCACCGCCACGGTCAACTTCGCCACCGAGAAGGCCCGGGTCGAATTCGACGGCGCCGTATCTTCCGAGCAGCTCGTCGCAGCCGTGGAATCCGCCGGCTACCGGGCGACTGTGCCCGGCTCGTCCCGCCCGGCCGAGACGGCCGAAGACCCGGCCGCGGCGCTCAAGCGCCGCCTGGTGATCTGTGCGGCGCTGTCGGTACCGGTGATCGCGATGGCGATGGCCCCGGCGCTGCAGTTCACCTACTGGCAGTGGCTGTCGTTGACACTGGCCGCGCCGGTGGTGATCTGGGGAGCCTGGCCGTTCCATCAGGCCGCGTGGGTCAACCTGCGTCACGGCGCCGCCACCATGGACACCCTCATCTCCATGGGGACGCTCGCAGCGCTCGGGTGGTCGATCTACGCGCTGTTCTGGGGCACAGCGGGCGTACCGGGAATGACGCATCCCTTCGAGCTGACGATCGCGCGCACGGATGGCAGCGGCAACATCTACCTCGAAGCAGCCGCCGGTGTGACCACGTTCATCCTGGCCGGCCGGTACTTCGAGGCCCGGGCCAAACGGCGCGCCGGCGCAGCGCTGCGCGCCCTGCTCGACCTGGGTGCCCGGGAGGTCACCGTCCGCAGAGCCGGCGGTGAACAGCGAATCCCGGTCGACCAGTTGCGAATCGGTGACGAATTCGTGGTCCGACCGGGTGAGAAGATCGCCGCCGACGGTGTGGTCGTCGACGGCGCGTCTGCAATCGACGCGTCGATGCTCACCGGCGAATCGGTGCCCGCCGAGGTGCAGCCCGGCGATCAGGTCGTCGGCGCAACGGTCAACGTCGACGGTCGGCTGGTGGTCCGTGCCGAACGCATCGGAGCGGACACCCAGCTGGCACAGATGGCGCGACTGGTCGAGGACGCGCAGAACGGAAAAGCACAGGCACAGCGGCTCGCCGACCGCATCTCCGGCGTCTTCGTCCCGCTCGTGATCGCGCTGTCGGTCGGAACGTTGGGGTTCTGGATCGGCAGTGGGTATCCCGTCGCGGCAGCGTTCACCGCCGCGGTGGCGGTGCTGATCATCGCGTGCCCCTGCGCGCTCGGACTGGCCACCCCGACCGCGCTGATGGTGGGGACCGGCCGGGGCGCCCAGCTCGGCATCCTGATCAAAGGCCCCGAAGTGCTGGAGGACACCCGCCGGGTGGACACCGTGATCGTGGACAAGACCGGCACGGTGACCACGGGGAACATGACATTGACCGATGTGGTCGTCGCCGATGGCGAGCAGCCGGACGAAGTGCTGCGGATCGCCGGCGCCGTGGAGAGTCCGTCGGAGCATCCGATCGCGCGGGCCGTCGCCGCGGGCGCCCGGGACAAGCTCGGTGAACTGCCCGCGGTCGCAGGCTTCACCAACCTGCGAGGCCTGGGCGTCTCGGGTGAGGTCGACGGCCGCGCGGTCCTGCTGGGCCGGATCCGCCTGCTGAACCAACGATCCCTCGACATCCCCGAGGAGCTCCGCGCCGCGGTGACACGTGCCGAATCCGGCGGCAGCACCGCGGTGGTGATCGGCTGGGACGGCCGGGCGCGAGGCGCCCTGATGGTCGCCGATGCGGTGAAACCCAGCTCTGCCGAAGCTGTTTCGCTACTCAAGCGGATGCACCTGACACCGATCATGGTGACCGGTGACAACGAGGCGGTCGCCCGCGCGGTGGCGGCACAGATCGGTATCGACGAGGTCGTCGCCGGCGTACTTCCCCAGGACAAGGTCGGCACGGTCAAGCAGCTGCAGCGTGACGGCAAGGTTGTGGCGATGGTGGGTGACGGAGTCAACGATGCGGCCGCGCTGGCACAGGCTGACCTCGGGTTGGCGATGGGCAGCGGCACCGATGTCGCGATCGAAGCCAGCGATCTGACACTCGTCAGCGATGACCTGCGAGCGGTCCCGGATGCGATCCGGCTCTCCCGCAGGACGTTGAGCACGATCAAGGGCAACCTGTTCTGGGCGTTCGCCTACAACGTCGCCGCCCTGCCGCTGGCTGCGGCGGGGCTGCTGAACCCGATGATCGCAGGTGCCGCAATGGCTTTCAGCTCCGTGTTTGTGGTGAGCAACAGCCTGCGGCTGCGTTCCTTCACCCTGTCCCGCTGACCACGGACCGCCACGGCCGTCGTCGGGTGGATGCCCGTCAACGAGGTGACCCACGCCGCTGTCCAAACGAGGTTGACGGTCATCTTGATCTGTTGGTTGGGTGACTTGTAAAGACTCGGATAGCAATTTCGGAGGGCCGCTATTCGCAGCATTTCCAGAGTGGCGTGCACTCGCTCGGCGAAGACGGAGCGCTGGAGATTGTGCAAGGAATCGTCGACGAACGGCTCGCAGTCGTGACCCTGTTCGACGACGACGAGGCTGTCGCCTACACGACGATGGACACGGGCGCCGGACCGACCAGTGGAGAGCCCCCATCCCTACAATCGCATGCGGGCGCGCTCGTGGAATGGCACATTCGACGCCGACCCCTGGCGATCGGCCGCATCACCGTGAGTGCCTGATCCTTTGCACGAAAAGGTATTTGCGCGACCAGACGCAGGTGACCGCGTCCCACGTCACGGGCCCTCGGCGTTCACGGTCCTTCGTCGTCTTCGGGGAGTAGGTATCTTTCGGGGTGGTGGTGGCCGTTGACTCGATGTTGCCCGGTGTCGAGGTCGGGTGGCGGGTGCCATTCGGTGTGGTTCTTGGCGTTCTTGCGGGTGGTCCAGCCGGTGTTGTCGAGCATGCGGTGGTCTGACGGGCAGGCGAACGTCAGGTCGTCGATGTCGGTCTGTCCGTCGTCTTTCCAGTCTGCGATCGCGTGGTGGACCTGGCACCAGTAGCCGGGGGCGGTGCAGCCCGGGCGGGTGCAGCCGCGGTCGCGCGCATGCAGCACGATTCGTTGCGCGGCGTTGGCCAACCGCTTGGCCCGGCCCAGGTACAGGGATTGGCCGGTGTGCTGGTCGTAGACATACAGGTAGTGGTGAGCCTGGGCGGCCAGCCGGATCAGGTCCGGCATCGGCAACAGCGATCCGCCGCCGGTGACCGCCATCCCGGCCCCTTTTTCCAGCTCCTGCAGTGTCGTCGACACGACCATCGTCACCGGTAATCCGTTGTGGGTGCCGAGTTCGCCGGATTCCAGGACGCGGCGGCCGACCGCCAAGAACGCGTCATGGTTGCGCTGGGCCTGGGTGCGCGGATCAGAGCCCCGTCGCTCGGGCGGCGGATCATGATCACCAGCCGACGCCTCACCGGAGGGCGGTTCGGCGCCCGCCCCGTTGGCGACCTCGCAGTCGCCGGCGTCGGTGTCGGTGTCGGTGTGGGGCAGGTTGGCGCCAGGGGCGGCTTCTTTGGCGAAGATCGCCTGCCAGATGGCTAGGGCTTCGGGGGTCAGGGTGCCCGAGATGGTGGCGGTGCCGTCGGGGTGTTGCTTGCTGATCCGAATGCCGCGTTTGCGGGCCCGCTCCTGGTCGCATGGTTCGGCGCCATCGGGGTCGATCATGGCCAGCAACACCCCGGCGGCCTCGTCGAGGCCTTCGGGATCCAGCCCGGAACCCGCGTGAGCCAGGTGTCGGTCGGCTTCGGCGCGGGTATCGACGTCGACCCAGGCGGGCAGGTCCTTGTGGAACTTCGCAATGATCGCCACGTGCTCCTCACTCAGCAGTCCCTGGGCCTGGGCGGCGGCAGTGGCTTCCCACAGCGGCGGCAAGGGCTGCCCGGTCAGTCCGCGACGCGGGCCCAGAGTCTTTGCCCGCCTCAGCCGCCGACGGGCCTCTGCACCGGAGATCCGCAAGGAGGTGGTCAACACCGTCTTCCACGACGCTTCGCCGAGCCGGGCGGGTTCGGTGTCGCTGATCACCGAGGCGAGCAGTTGATGTTCCACAGTGGGGATGCGGCGCAGGTTGCGTTCCAGCCGCGCCTCCAGCTGAACCCGCTCGGCGGGAGTGAGCGCGTCGTAATCCAACGCCAGGATCGACTGCATCACCGTGTCGAGGGCATCGAAGGCCCCCAACACGTCCTCCCGCGAGCAACCCATGTATCGAACACTAGTTCGATGCACCGACAAATCCGCCCGCGATGTGACCCAAGAAACCACAGTGACCAAAGAAATTTCAGAGGCCAGAAATTTCAGAGGCCAGAAATTTCAGACGCCCTAGAAACCACAGTGACCGAGAACCACAATGACCTCGAAACCACAATGGCCCCCTGAAACATTCAGAGGCCCTAGAACATTCAGAGGATGGTGGCTCTGCGCGCCCGGAACGTCTTCACATCGGACTTGATGCCCTTGAGGTGCTTGCCGCCCGCGAACGACCACGTGAAGCGTTCGTCCTCACCGATCTCCTCGCGCGTCGTTTCGGCCACCAGCACCGATCCGGGCCTGGCCGCCCCCGTCACGCGGGCCGCAAGGTTCACCGGGCTTCCGAACCAGTCCCCGGCCCGGCTCACCGCCATCCCGGTGGCGATTCCGGCACGCAGCCGCGGAAAGTCATCGTCGTCCTCGGTCTCGTCGACCAGTCTCAGAAGGGTGTCGAGCAGCGGCGCCGCCTCGGGGCTGACCAACATCACCTCGTCACCGATTGTCTTGATGAATCGCACTGGTGCAACGGCGAATTCGCGCGTCATGTCGGCCAGCCGCTGCGACAACTTCTCGAGATCCTCCGGCGGAACCGCCTCCCCGAGGCGGGTGAACCCCACCAGATCGGCAAACCCGATCGTCACCAGCCGTGCTCCGGGAAGGTGCTGTCCCTCAGCCCGTTCGGTCGCGTTGACGGCTTCGGTCTCGATCGCGTGGCGCAGCTGCAGCAGCAGCACCTCCTGGATCATCGGACCCAGCAGCGGCGCCAGGCTAGCGACGAGCACCTCGGATTGCTGCGCAATCTCCAACTCCGTTGCGCCCGGGCGGATGACGGCAGCGAGTGCCGCATAGCGCATCGCCTCGGCCGCACGCGACAACCCGTCGCCCAAGAGCCGGGTGATCTGCACCAGCTCGTCCGGGTCGATCCCGGCATCGAGGAAATCGCGGGTGAACTTGGCGGCTTCAGCGTCGGCGCGCAGGAACACTTCCGCGTCCGGGTCCTCGACCCGAGGCAGACCCATCGCGCGTTGAATCCGCTCGAACAACTCCAGGTCGACACCGGCATCGGTTGCCGCCTGCCGCGCCGACACGTACTGCCCGTCGTCGCCGATGACGCGCCGCGATGCCAACAGCATCGGGGCCGGATTGCCCTTGATCTGGTCGACGTCGACGCCGCGCCGGATCAACCAGCGGATCAGCTCGGCGCGCTCGATGCGCGCGTCACCGACGAGCCCGTCGAGCAGCTCGGATGTCTCCAGATCGAGGTCTTCGGCCACGTGCCCCAACGTATACGGAATAGTCGGAGGCATGACGTCCCCGACGCTGCAGAGCTTCCCGCCGCTCGCAGTGCCCGGCGCACAGATACTCATTCTCGGCAACATGCCCGGTGACGCGTCACTGCAGGCGCAGCGCTACTACGCCCATCCGCGCAACGCGTTCTGGGGCATCACCGCCGAGCTTTTCGGGTTCGATGCCGCCGCCACCTACCGCGACCGAGTCGCCGCGCTGACCGGGGCCGGCGTCGCGGTGTGGGATGTGCTCAGGCACTGCCGAAGGGTAGGCAGCCTCGACTCGGCGGTCGAGCCGGACAGCATGGTGCCCAACGATTTCGCCGCATTCTTCGCTGCCCACCCGACGATCACCCAGGTGTACTTCAACGGCGCCGCCGCCGAGAAGAACTACCACCGCCTGGTCACCGCGCCGGACACCATGACCTACACCCGGCTGCCGTCCACCAGCCCGGCACAGACCATGTCTTACGACCGCAAGTTGGCGGCGTGGCGCCAGATCAAGGCCGCCGTCCGTAGGTAGCGGCATACTCCCCCGGTGTGCTGCCCAGCATCACCCGGAAATCGTTGATGAAGTGCGCCTGGTCGTACCATCCCAGCCGGACCGCGAGGTCGGCGAAGTCCACCGCCGGGTCGCTCTCGATCTCCAGCGCGGCGTTCTGCAGGCGGTACCGGCACAACACCCATTTGACCGGCACGCCGACATAGCGGCGAAACACACGCTGGGTGGTCCGCACGCTCCACGGCGAGTGACTCATCACCTGCTCCACCCGATGAACGCCACTGTCGTCCCTGATCCTGTCCACCAGGGCCACCAGGGCCGGATACGTAGGGTCAGGGTCGGCGCCGTGGGCGATCATCCGGTCGAAGGCGGCCGCCGCGGCGTCGACGTCGTCCGGTAACCGCGCCGGCCCGCCGAACACGTCGTCTGCCGGCTGTATCCGGCCGGTCATCGTCGACGCATCGCCGCCGAACCTCGCGGTGAATCCCCCTGGGCGGAAGCGCGCCCCGACCACCCAACCCCGCCCGCGGATCGTGGTGCGGAAAACCTGGTCGACGACGCCGTGGACGAGTGTGTTCGGCAACGGAAAGCCGTGCCGGGCACCGTCTTCCCCCCACTCCCGGGTGATGTGCATGCAGGGGAACGTGATCACCGCGGTGTCGAAGGGGTCCTGTCCGCGCAGGTCCCACGCGACGGACCAAAAGTGTTCGACGTACCGCGCGGTCCGGCCGTCGGCGGGCCACCGGCGCAGATCGAACACCGACGAGCTGGCCGGGCGCCCGACCACACCGCGCAGCGGCTCGCCGGCTGTCGCGTTTTTCCAAGCACCCACGGTATCTAGGCTACGAAACTCGGACCTATGACTGCCTCACCCATCCCAGCCGGCTACACCAGCCTGACCCCGTTTCTCTGTGTCGACAGCGCGTCCGTGGCGATCGACTTCTACACGGAGGTGTTCGACGCGACCCTGGTCGAGAAGGTGGACGGACCAGGCGGCACCGTCGCCCACGCCGAACTGGATTTCGGCACCGGACGTCTGCAGCTCGGCGATCCGGCCGACGCGTACGGCATCGCCGCACCCGACACCAGCTCCGACACCGTCACCTGCTCGATCGCGCTGTACTGCCCCGACGTCGACGACGTGGTCGCCAGAGCGGCGAAGGCCGGCGCGACGGTCCGCGAAGCGCCGCAGGACTTCGCGACCGGGGACCGGTTCGCGTCGATCCGCGATCCGTTCGGTGTCCGCTGGACCCTGATGACGCGCGTCGAGGACCTTTCCGCCGAGGAACGCAACCGCCGTCTGGGCGAATGGGCGGTCCAGAACGCATAGAGGCTAGCCTCACGGCATGTCCTGCGTGTTCTGCGCCATCGTCGCCGGCGAAGCTCCTGCCATCCGGATCCACGAGGATGCCGACTACCTCGCCATCCTCGACATCCGCCCGTTCATCCGGGGCCATACGCTGGTGTTTCCGAAGGCGCACACCGTCGACCTGACCGATACACCCCCGCAGACCCTGGCGGGAATGACGGCCCTGGGTCAGCGCATCGCCATGGCGGCGCGCGCCTGCGGACTGCACGCCGACGGCAACAACCTCGCCATCAACGACGGCAAGGCCGCGTTTCAGTCGGTGTTCCACATTCACCTGCACGTGGTGCCGCGCCAGGCCGGCGACAAGCTGTCATTCGCGAAGGGAATGTTGCTGCGGCGTGATGCTGACCGCGAGGAGACCGGACGGCTGCTGCGTGAGGGACTGGCGCAACTGGACGCCGCCGAGCAGGATTGACCCATGGGCGTCGCGCTGTGGATCGAACAGAACATCGGGACTCGGCTGCTGATGGTGCACGACAAGCTGTACAAGAGCACCGACGGGCGCATCGGACACCGCATTCCGCTACCCGGTGTCGCACCGTCGCTGCTGCTACACACCGTCGGCGCCAAGACCGGCAAGCCGCGGACGAACACGTTGTCGTACTTCCCTGACGGTGACAGCTACTACGTCGTCGCGTCCAAGGGCGGTGACCCGAAGGCGCCGGGTTGGTACCACAACCTCAAGGCCCGCCCCGATATCGAAATCAACATCGGGCCACAGCGATTCGCGGTCACAGCCACCCCGGTGACCGCCGACGATCCGGACTATCCGCGGCTGTGGAAGATGGTCAACGACGGCAACTCCCACCGCTATGACGGTTACCAGAAGCGGACGACCCGCAAGATCCCGCTGGTCCGACTGACACCGAAGCCCTAGAAGATCTCCTTGGCCAGCAGTTCCAGCGTGGCCTCCCGGGCCGGCGCGGAAGCCGGGTCCACACCGCGGAACGCCGACGCGACCGGATGCACCATCACCTCGTCGACCTCGAACTTCTCGGCCAGAGCACGCAGTTGGTCGCCGGCCTCGGCCGGCGAACCGACCACCGCCTGACGAAGCCCCGCCTCGATGACCGCCTGCGCAGCAGCGCTGACTTCGCGCGCCTCGGCATCCTCGACCAGGTCCAGCGGCACCATCGGTTGACCGGTGCGCAGCCGCGCCATCATCTGCAGGTTCGGCAGGATCAGACGCATCGCCTCGTCCCGGGTTACGGCGACTGCGGCGTTGACGGTCAGAAACGTCACCGGCTCCGGCGTCAGATCGCTGGGACGGAAGTTATCCCGGTAGAACCGTAACGCCTCCTCGGTGCCCTGCCCGGAGAAGTGATGCGCGAAGACATACGGCAGACCCTTGGTCGCGGCCAGCCGTGCGGAGTACATCGACGAACCCAGCAGCCACAGTCGCGGCTCGGTGACGGCGGCCGGGGTGGCCTTGAGAATGTAATTGTCGCGCATCAGGTCTCGTGGCAGCGATACCCGCACACCCCTGCTACTCATCAGCGCCACAACGTCGTCGAGGTAGTCGGGAAAGGCCTCGACGTCGCGCTCGTCACGGCCCGCCGCCCCGCGCAAAGCCAGCGAGGTCACCGGATCCGAACCCGGGGCCCGGCCGATCCCGAGGTCGATGCGGCCGGGGTGGGCGGCCTCTAACAACGCGAACTGTTCGGCGACGGCCAGCGGTGCGTGATTGGGCAGCATCACCCCGCCCGAGCCGAGTCGCAGTGCCGCGGTGTGGGCGGCCAGGTGGGCGATCAGCACCGGCGGACTGGTCGCCGCGACCGAGGGCATGTTGTGGTGCTCGGCGACCCAGTAACGGGTGTAGCCCAACCGGTCGGCGGTCTGCGCCAGCAGCGTCGAGGCAGCGATCGCATCGGAGGTGCTCTGGTCGGAGCGCACGGGGACGAGGTCGAGGACAGACAGACGCATTGATGGTGCAACGCGCCGCGGCACCGTTACGTTCCCCGGACCTCGGGCGGTGTCTGGAGCAGACGCCGGATGGGACCCAGCGCCCGGTCCACGCCGACTCCGCGCAGCGCCGCCTCACGGACCACGGCCAGCAGACGACTCCGCCGGAACATCAGCCGGGCCAGCCTTCGGGAGTTCTGCTGCGCGGCGATGACCCGAGGTCGTTGGGTGCGTTCGTAGCGGCTCAGCACCGCAGGCAGGTCCGTACGGCGGGCGTCGCGCAGCAGGCGGGCCAGCACCCACGCCGACTCCATCGCCATGCCCGCACCGATGCCCGCGGTGGGCAGGAAGCCGGCTGCGGCATCACCGAGAAGCACGGTGCGGCCCCGGACCCAGTCGCGCGCGCGGATGTCGGCGAGCGCCCAGAAGTACGGGTCCTCGGCCGCCACCACCGCCGACATCGCACGACCGATCCTCGGCGTGGGGCTGCAGATGCGGTGGCGCATGCTTTCGACGAACTCGCGGGGACCGGCTTTGGTGTCCTCAGCGACGCCGCCGAGGAACACCCCGAGCCGATCGGCCACCGGGTACGTCGCCACGAACGATCCCGCCCCCCAGAGTTCTTCGCCCAGGTCATGGTCGCCGTCGGGCTCCGTCCACACCACCCAGCCGCCCCATCCGGTGTCGAGCCGGTCCACCGTGTGGCCGAGCAACTCCCGGGTGCGCGATCCCATCCCCTCGGCGATGACGACCACGTCGAATGCCAACGTGGCGACGCCGTCGTCGCTGACGATCGAGACCGCGACCTCCTCGCCGCTATCGGTGCTCCGATCGGTGACACCGCACACCCAGGCGCCCGTCGTCGCTGCGGCGCCGTCACCGCTCAGGACGTCGATCAGACTGCCGCGGTCGATGCCGAGGTAGTCACCGAACGGGTTCACCACCGCGGCGATCGAATCCTCCCTGAGGCGGCGACCGGTGTGGCCGTCGACCGCATAGCGACGGATCGGGATTCCGGCGTGCCGGTAGCGGTCGCGCGCGCCGAGGTCGTCGATCGCCGGATCGGCCATCGGCAGGAGCGCCAGCATGTACCCGGCCGGCACCGTGTCGCGGGCGCGTTCGATCAGCACCGCGTCGACGCCGGCTCGCCGCAACAGACCGGTGATCGTCATACCGGCGACACCGGCACCGCAGACCAGGACCCGAAGTCCACCCCCGGCCGCTTTCGCGTACTGCTGCGCGAGCGACACGTGGTGCAACACGACCGCGAATCTACCATTGTCTGTACCAGCCGGTCCACAGAATGGATACTGGTAATCTCCGGGCATGCGGAGTGGTCGATTACGGCGATTACCTGCGGAGCGCAGAGCCCGCCTTGTCGAGGTCGCAGCCCGAGAATTCGCCGATAGAGGCTTTGCCGCCGCCTCACTGAACACCATCGTCACACAGTGTGGAATGAGCAAGAGCTCGTTCTACTACATCTTCGAATCCAAGGAAGAACTTTTCGATTTCGTCGTGACCGAATCAGTCGCGAAGTTGGCGGCCGCGATCCCTGTTCCGGCCGCCGAGGAGTTCGCCGCGGGGGATTTCTGGGCCCGTGCGGAGGCGTTGCTCGCCGCGTTCGCGCACACCGCTGCGCAGGATGCGACGCTGCTCGATGTGGGCCGGATGTTCTACCGTGCGGCGCCGGACACCGCACGCAGTCCGGTCACCGCGACGCACGTCCGGGCCCACACCTGGGTGCGGGACGTCCTCGCGGTGGGGCGCCGTCGAGGCGCCGTGCGCGACGATCTGCCCGAGGATCTGCAATCCGACCTGGCCTTCGGAGTGCTCCAGATATTCGACCGCTGGTCGGTCAACCACCTCGACGAGCTCGACAACGCCCGGACTGCAGCGCTGACGGCCGCTCAACTGGCCGCGCTGCGGCGACTACTCGCGCCGTGAGCCCCATCGCCGTTCGGTCATCCGGTGGCCGCGCGGGCGAAGATGTCATCCATCATCGCCGGGGTCAGCCGGCCGGTGAAGGTGTTCTGCTGACTCGGGTGGAAGCAACCGAGGAGCTGGACCTCGCCCCGGGGAGTCTGCAGCGTGGCCGTGGCCCCGTGCCCGAACTTCGGTGCGGGTGTGCCCACCACGCCGCCCGCCCGGCGCACCATCGCCAACGCCACCTGCCAGGCGAATCCGCCCAACGCCACGATGACCCGCACATCCGAGCCGGTCAGTCGCCATTCCGCGTCCAACCACGGCGCACAGGTGCTGCGCTCGGCAGGTAAAGGGGCGTTGCCCGGCGGTGCGCACCGCACGGCGGCGGCCACTCTGACGCCGGTCAGCTCCAGACCGTCCGCACTGTCGGTGCATGTCGGCTGATTCGCCAAACCGCTGCGGAACAGTGAGCCGTAGAGGAAGTCGCCGGAACGATCGCCGGTGAAGACCCGGCCCGTGCGATTGGCGCCGTGCGCGGCCGGGGCCAGCCCGACGACGAAGATGCGGGGCCGCGCCGAACCGAAACCCGGTGCGGGCCTGCCCCAGTAGGGCTGGTCGGCGTAGGACTTGCGCTTCTGCACCGCCACGTCCTCACGCCACCGAACCAGGCGCGGGCACGCGCGACACACCGAGATACCCGCATCCACCTGCGCGAGGGTCCTGGCCGCCGCAGCCTTGGCCGCCACCTCGGCCGGCCCGGCCGCCACCGCGGTCCGCCGGGTGGCCGGATCACCCGGCCAGCCCGTTCCCGGCGGCACCGGCGAGCCGAACAACTCCCCGGTGCGGGGGTGGGGCAGCGGCGGTCCGGTCGCCGGTGAGGGACGCATCATTCGTTACCAGAAAGCACCGTTCATCGTTACCACGAAACGCCGTCTCCCTCACGGGCGGGTGAACAGTGCCAGGTCACCATTGATCGCGCAGCGATTGGTTAGGCAGTGATCGCGCAGCGATCGGTTAGGCAGTGATCGCGCAGCGATTGGATTGGGGGCATCATGCGGCGGCGGGCGACAGCGGCGGTCCTGGGCATCGCCATCCTGGTCATCCCGATCCTGGTCACCGGATGCGCGAACACCATCAGCAGCGCAGAGTCGGCCATGCCGACCCGGACCATGATCCCGCGTCCGCTGGCCGAACGGGAACTGTCCGGCCTGTTGCTGACCCCCGAGCAGGCCGCCGCGGCGATGGGGGTGCCGGCGATGATCGTCACCGAATCCCAATCGTCGATGTCCGATCACAGCGCCATCATGGCGCCGCCCGAATGTCTGGCGGTCGACGGCGCGGCCGAGGCCGCGGTCTACGCCGACAGCGGATACCGGGCACATCGTGATCAGAGCCTCAACGACGGCGAGGGCTGGAAGCACTATCTCAAGCAGTCGGTGGTGTTGTTCCCGTATCTGGAGAAGGCCGCCGAGTTCTTCGAAAGCTCTGTCGCGCAATGGCCTCAGTGCCATCGATACACCCACACCCAGAGTGGCACCGAGTGGACCGCAGGCGAGATCACCGCCGTCGACGGGGTGCTGAGCACGGTGGCCACCCAGCAGGATGCCGCAGCGCCGGGGTGGGGGTGCGGACGGGCGCTGGTGCAGCGCAACAACGTGATCATCGACGTCAACACCTGCAGCGCCGACCCCGGCGATTCGGCCCTACGCGTCGCCGCGCAGATCGCCGCCACCGTCGACGCGCAGTGGTAGAGCTGCCAACCCGGCTGTCCGCGACGGCTTCCTGCCCTGGCCGGGCGACCCAGATAATCGCTCGGCTCACGGCAGGTGGCGCTGCTACATTCGCCGCGATAACCCATGACACCCACCCGTGCGCCCAGCAGGCGCGGTCCGCTGCTGCTGATCCTGTTCGCCGCGCTGATGGCGGGTGCGGGTAACGGCATCTCCATCGTCGCGTTCCCGTGGCTGGTCCTGCAGCGCACCGGTTCGGCCCTGGACGCATCGATCGTCGCGATGGCGGGCACGCTGCCCCTGCTGGCCGCGACTCTGATCGCCGGTGCGGCCGTCGATTACCTGGGCCGCCGGCGAGTGTCGATGATCTCCGACGCACTCTCGGCACTGTCGGTGGCGGCGGTGCCGGTACTGGCGCTGCTGTTCGGCACCGACGTCGTCAATGTCGCGGTGCTGGCCGGGCTCGCCGCGCTGGGAGCGTTCTTCGACCCGGCCGGGATGACGGCACGCGAGACGATGCTGCCCGAGGCGGCCGGGCGGGCAGGGTGGACACTCGACCACGCCAACAGCGTCTTCGAGGCCATCTTCAACCTCGCCTACATCGTCGGCCCGGGCATCGGGGGCCTGTTGATCGCCACCCTCGGCGGCATCGACACCATGTGGGTCACGGCGGGCGCGTTCGGGTTGTCGATCGCCGCGATCAGCGTGCTGCGACTCGAGGGCGCCGGCCGCCCCGACAAGGCCGCGCTGACCGACGGGGTGTGGGCCGGCATCGTCGAGGGTCTGCGATTCGTGTGGACCAACAAGGTGTTACGGACGCTGGCGTTCGTCGACCTGGCGGCCACCGGTCTGTACATGCCGATGGAGAGCGTGCTGTTCCCGAAGTACTTCACCGATCGCAACGAACCCGCACAGCTGGGCTGGGTGTTGATGGCGCTCAGCATCGGTGGGCTGATCGGCGCCCTCGGCTACGCGGTCATGTCGCGCTACCTGAAGCGGCGCACCGTCATGTTGATCGCCGTCATCACCCTGGGCGTGGCCATGACCGTGATCGCGTTTCTGCCGCCGCTGCCGGTGATCCTGATGCTGTGCGCCGTCGTGGGATTCGTCTACGGGCCGATCGCCCCGATCTACAACTACGTCATGCAAACCCGCGCACCCCAGCACCTGCGAGGTCGGGTGGTCGGAGTGATGGGGTCGCTGGCCTACGCCGCCGGCCCGCTCGGGCTGATCCTGGCCGGCCCGCTGGCCGACGCGGCCGGCCTGCACACCACGTTCCTGGCGTTGTCGCTGCCGATGCTCGCGCTGGGTGTCGCGGCGGTGTTCCTGCCCGCGCTCCGCGAGCTGGACCGCCCGACCGGCGGGCCGGTGGGCTCCATACCGGGCTCCTCGTGAACACCGGGCTCCTCGTGAACTAGCGCCTCGTGAAGGCTCCCCACAGCAATCGACCCACCGCGTGCAGCCAGCGCCGTCCAGTCGGCCGCCCCAGCCGCTCGACGAGATCGAGGTCAGCGATCACGTAACCGTCGCCGGCTCGGTACCACAGGCCCGCCATGCAGAGCTCGATCGCGGCCATGGTCGTGACCCGTCCCGGCGCCACCGCATCGAGGCGATCGTCGGGGACGAACGCCGGGAACCGTGAACCGGCGCGGTCTGCCGCGGCCCGAACGTGTATCTCCAGCGCACCGGTCGACAGCAGCGCCGTACGCTTCCTGCTCTGTAAGGACTTCACCTGGGCGAAGACCACACTGTCGCGCATGCGCCAGAGAATAGCCGTAACACGTCCGTAACATCAGCCCACCCGGCCCTACACTGGCGGCTGTGCAACCGCTGGCCGGCCTGATCGCCGAACTTCCCGACGGCACCGTCGTCACCGACCCCGACATTCTGCAGTCCTATCGGCAGGATCGCGCGGCCGATCCGAGCGCCGGAACGCCGATGGCGGTGGTGCGCCCGCGGCGCACCGAGGAGGTCCAAGCCGTGTTGCGCTGGGCCGGCGCGCACCGGATCGCCATCATCCCCCGCGGTATGGGCACCGGATTGTCCGGTGGCGCAACAGCGTTGGACGGCAGCGTGGTGCTCAGCACGGAGAAGATGCGTGACATCGCGGTCGACCCGGTCACGCGCACGGCAGTGGTGCAGCCCGGGCTGCTCAACGCCGAGGTCAAGAAGGCGGTCGCCGAATACGGCCTGTGGTACCCGCCGGACCCGTCGTCGTACGAGATCTGCAGCATCGGCGGCAACATCGCCACCAACGCCGGTGGACTGTGCTGCGTCAAGTACGGCGTCACCACCGACTACGTATTGGGCCTGCAGGTGGTGCTGGCCGACGGCACCGCGGTGCGACTCGGCGGTCCCCGGCTGAAGGACGTCGCCGGACTCTCGCTGACCAAGTTGTTCGTCGGCAGCGAGGGAACCCTCGGCGTGGTGACCGAGGTGACGCTCAAACTGCTGCCGGCCCAGAGTGGCGCGTGCACCGTGGTGGCCACCTTCGACTCGGTGCAGGACGCGGCCAATGCCGTGGTCACCATCACCGGCAAGATCCGACCGTCGATGCTGGAGTTCATGGATGCGACGGCCATCAACGCCGTCGAGGACAAGCTGAAGATGGGTTTGGATCGCAATGCTGCCGCGATGATGGTGGCGGCCAGCGACGACCGGGGTCCGTCGGGCGCCCAGGACGCCCAGTTCATGGCCGACGTCTTCACCGAACACGGTGCCACCGAGGTCTTTTCGACGTCGGATCCGGACGAGGGCGAAGCCTTCGTCGTCGCCCGCCGGTTCGCGATTCCCGCGGTCGAGGCCAAGGGCGCGCTGCTGTTGGAGGATGTCGGTGTCCCGTTGCCCGCACTGGCCGAACTCGTCGGCGGCGTCGAGAAGATCGGCGCCGAGCACGACCTGTTGATCTCGGTGATCGCCCACGCCGGCGACGGCAACACGCACCCGTTGATCGTCTACGACCCCACCGATGCAGCCATGGAGCAGCGCGCCCAGCGCGCGTTCGGCGAGATCATGGATCTCGCGGTCGGCCTGGGCGGGACGATCACCGGCGAGCACGGCGTAGGCCGGTTGAAACGGCCCTGGCTCGCCGGTCAGCTCGGTCCCGAGGCGATGGAGCTCAACCGCCGGATCAAACACGCGCTGGATCCCGACGGCATCCTGAACCCGGGGGCCGCGATCTGAGAAGCCCGCCCGAGCAGCGGGAGCATTGACACTGGCCGCCACATGTCGTACGAATGAGACATGACGGCCACTTTGTCTCATGACTCGCCGGTGCGCTTCACCCTGGCCGATGCGACGACCTGGCGCGAGCCCTGGCCGATGTACCGGGCGCTGCGCGACCACGATCCGGTGCATCACGTGGTTCCCGAGGACCGGCCAGACACCGGTAATTTGGGGGCCCGCCCCCGTGATTACTACGTGCTGTCCCGCCATGCCGACATCTGGGCCGCCGCCCGCGACCACGGGACGTTCTCCTCGGCGCAAGGGCTGACCGTGAACTACGGCGAGCTGGACCTGATCGGGCTGGCCGACAACCCGCCCATGGTCATGCAGGATCCGCCCGTGCACACCGCATTTCGCAAACTGGTCGCCCGCGGCTTCACCCCGCGACAGGTCGAGGCGGTCGAGCCCAAGGTCCGCCGGTTCGTCGTCGAACGACTCGAGCGCATCAAGGCCGACGGTGGCGCGGACATCGTCGCGGAGTTGTTCAAACCCCTGCCGTCGATGGTGGTCGCCCACTACCTGGGCGTGCCGGACGAGGACCGGGACAAGTTCGACGGTTGGACCGATGCCATCGTGGCGGCCAACACCAGCGCGGGCGGCATCGGGGGTGCGCTCGGCTCGGTCGGGGACGCCCTCGGCGACATGATGTCCTACTTCACCGCCCTCATCGAGCGCCGCCGCGCCCAACCCGCGGACGACACCGTGTCGCACCTGGTGGCCGCCGGGGTCGGCGCCGACGGCGACATCGCCGGGGTGCTGTCGATCCTGGCCTTCACGTTCACCATGGTCACCGGCGGCAACGACACCACCACCGGCATGCTCGGCGGCTCGGTCCAGTTGCTGCACCAACGCCCCGAGCAGCGGGCACTGCTGAGCGAGAATCCGGCCCTGATCCCCGACGCCGTCGACGAGTTCCTCCGGCTGACCTCACCGGTACAGATGTTGGGCCGCACGGTGACCCGTGACGTGTCGATCGCCGGCGTCACGATTCCGCAGGGCCGGCGGGTGATGTTCCTCTACGGATCGGCCAACCGCGACGAGCGCCAGTTCGGCGACGATGCAGCAGAACTCGACGTGACCAGGCGGCCCCGTAACATCCTGACGTTCAGTCACGGAGCTCACCACTGCCTCGGTGCGGCCGCGGCGCGGATGCAGTCGCGGGTGGCCTTGACCGAGTTGCTGGCGCGCATCCCGAGGTTCGAGGTCGACGAGTCCGCCATCGTCTGGGCCGGAGGCAGTTACGTGCGCCGCCCGGTATCGGTACCGTTCACGGTCACCTACTGATGGCGGCTGACTGGTTGGCCGACCGGCGTACCGAGGTGGCTGCCGATCGCATCCTCGACGCGGCGGCGCGACTGTTCGCCACTCAGGCCGCCGCCACCGTCGGCATGAACGAGATCGCCTCGGCCGCAGGTTGTTCACGCGCCACGCTGTACCGCTACTTCGAGAACCGCGAGGCGCTGCACACCGCCTACGTGCATCGGGAGAGCCACCGGCTCTACCGGGAGATGACCGAGCAGATCATGTCGATCGCCGACCCGCGTGAACGGTTGGTCGAAGGCATCCTGGCATCGTTGCGCAAGGTTCGCGAAAGCCCAGCGTTGGCTTCGTGGTTCGCCGCCACCCAGCGGCCCATCGGCGCCCAGATGGCCGAGGAGTCCGAGGTCATCAAGGCATTGACCGAGGCGTTCGTCATCTCGCTGGGCCCCGATGATGCCGCGCTGGTGGCACACCGGGCCCGCTGGTTGGTGCGGGTGATGACGTCGCTGATGCTCTTCCCCGGCCACGACGAGGACGACGAACGCGCGATGATCGACGAGTTCGTCGTCCCCACCATGTTGCCGGCCCGCCACGCGACCCGGTAGGGCGGCGCCCGTTACTGGCGCGCCATCGAGATGTTGAACCTGTCCTGGGGCGTGATGAGATGCTCGTGATCGTCGGTGCTGACGTCGATCTTGACCCACTCGATCCGGCCGTTGAACCCGTTGCCGTGCGGCCCGTAGTCCGGCGACGTCGGTGACCCCGTATCGGAACCCACATCGCAGGCCTCGTCGGCCGAGAAGGCCATGGGTTCGGTCTGCTCGACCCGGCCCGCCCCGATGGACTTTCCGTCACAGTAGAGGGTGACGGTTCCACCCTTCCCGAGACCTCCACCGTCGTAAGCAAATTCGAAACCGACCAGATGCTCTCCAGGCGGAATCGGCGCGTCGGAGGTGACGAAGTAATACTCGATGCCGAAGAAGTTGTAGCAGTACTTCAGCCGGTGCTCGTGGGTGTAGAGACACCAGCCGCCGACTCCCCCGCCCTGGCTGACGACGACGCCCTGCGCGCCCCCGTCCGGCACCGAGATCAGCGCGCTCACCGCATGGGAACGGTTCTTGATGTTCAGCACGCAGTTCTCCAGCAACCGCATGCCGGAGAACAGGGTCTGGGTGGTTCCGGTGATCAGTTGCGGCCGGCCGGCGATGCCCGCGTCGAATCGCTCGAAGGAGCGGTCGTCGAGGGGCACCACGTTGTACTTGACGGCTTCGATCAACCACAGGCGCTGCAGCGCCGCGAGTCGCTCCGGTTGCTCGGCGGCGAGGTTGCGGGCCTGCGTCCAGTCGTCGGGTGCGTAGAGTTCCCAGACATCCTCGTCGAGCGGCGGGTGGTCGACGACCCACGGGGTCCGGTGTTTGGTGACCGCCGTCCACCCTTTGTGATAGATCCCGCGGTTACCGAACATCTCGAAGTACTGCACGGTGTGCGTCTCGTCGGCGTCGCGGTCGCACAGGGTGGCCATCATGCTGACGCCCTCCAGCGGGGCCTGCTGGATACTGTTCACCACTGTCGGCGCGGGGATCCTGGCGGCCTCCAGGATCGTCGGCACGACGTCGATCACATGGTGGAACTGATCGCGGGTTTCCCCTTTGGCGGCAATCCCGTTTGGCCAGTGCACGATCGTCCCGTTGCGCGTGCCGCCCCAGTGCGACGCCACCTGCTTGGTCCACTGATACGGCCCGCACAGCGCGTGCGCCCATCCGACGGCATAGTGGTTGTAGGCGTTGGGGGTTCCGAAATCGTCGATCTTGGACAGCAGAAACTCCGGCGTCTCGATGCCCGCCATTCCGTTGAGCGTGCACATCTCGTTGAAGCAGCCGTTCGGGGTGCCCTCGGCCGATGCTCCGTTGTCGCCGATGATGTAGTAGACCAGCGTGTCGTCGAGGACCCCGAGGTCGGAGATCGCGTCGATCAGCCGGCCGATCTCGTGATCGGTCTGTTCCAGGAATCCGGCGTAGATCTCCATCTGGCGCGCGAGCACCGGCTTGAGCTCGGCGGGCATGTCGTCCCACCCCGGGATCTCGTCATGGCGCGCGGTCAACACGGCGTCCTCGGGTACCACACCGAGCGCCTTCTGCTTGACGAGCATGTTCTCCCGCAACACATCCCAGCCGTCGTCGAACTTGCCCCGGTATTTGTCGGACCAGTGCGCCGGTACGTGGTGCGGGGCGTGGGTGGCCCCCGGGGCGAAGTACATGAAGAACGGCTTGTCCGGGGTCAGGGCCTGCTGCTGGCGCACCCAGGTGATCGCGCGGTCGGCCAGGTCCTCGGTGAGGGTGTAGCCCTGCTCCGGCGTCTTCTCCGGTTCGACCGGTTTGGTCCCTTCGTAGAGGCCGGGGTAGTACTGGTTGGCCTCACCGCCGATGAACCCGTAGAAGTGCTCGAATCCCGAACCCGTGGGCCACTGCCCGAACGGGCCGACCGGCGAGACCTCCCAGACCGGCACCTCATGGCACTTGCCGAACTGACTGGTCGAATATCCGTTGAGTCGCAACGTCTCGGCGACCGGAGCCTTGTCCTTGGGCCGGATGCTGGAGTAACCGGGTGCGGAGGTGGCGATCTCGGTGACCCCACCCATCCCCACCGAATGGTGATTCCGGCCGGTGAGCAATGCCTGCCGGGTCGGCGAGCACAGCGCGGTGGTGTGGAATCTGTTGAGCTTGAGGCCGTTGGCCGCCAGGCGTTCCGCGGTCGGGGTGTCGCAGGGACCGCCGAACGCCGAACTGGCGCCGAATCCGACGTCGTCGAGCAGGACGATCAGGATGTTGGGCGCGCCTTCGGGCGGCCGCAACCGGGTGATGGGCGGGTAGGTGGTGTCGGGATCCCTGGCGTCGTAGGTCGTCAATCCGACATGCTGGGGATCCGGAATCGGCAGGATGTCCCGGCGCACCGTATCTGGCCCCGTTGGTGAATCGTGCAAGGCAGTCCTCTCGACCTAGAACCACATTTCTCGGGTTCTGAGAGGGTCAGCGTATGTCGGCGTCCCGGTTCACGCCGGATATTGACGCCTTGGTCGTCGGCGCGTCACCGTGTTGTCACCGCCTGGAATCCGGCCGTCGCGGCCGAGGCGCCTAGGCGACCCAATAGGCCTGTGCCTTGATGGATTTGCGCGGAATCTGGTACTCCTCCCGCAGCACCTTGGCCACCGCCCGCGTGGTGCGGTTGTCACAGGCCACCCAGCCGAAGTGGTCACCGGCCTCGAACGCCGCCGACGCCACCGCCGAGATCAGCGCCTCCCCGGAGTCGGCGCGGTCGACCCAGACGACGTCGGCGTCCCGACGCACCGGCAACTGTTTGTCGTCGGCGTGAGCGGCTTCGAGGAACACCCGCGCGGGGGCGTCGCCGATCGCGTCGAGCAGCGAGTTGATCGCCGGCAGTGACGCGGTGTCGCCGACGATGACGTAGCCGGCCGGGGCGGGTTCGGGCAGGGCGAAGTTGCTGCCCAACACGGTCACCTCGATGGTGTCGCCCGGCTGCGCGCGCTCGGCCCAGCGCGCCGCGACGCCGTCGTGCAGAGCGAACTCGATGTCGACGGTGTCGCGTTCGGGATCCGGGTTGACCAGGGTGTAGCCGCGTTGATGCAACTTGTCGCCGTCGGCGAACCACATGCGGATCCACATCGTGGGGTGCAGCGCCCGGTCCTGCAACAGTCCGCCGGCCTGAAAGCTCAGCCGCAGATAATGGGGGCTCACCTCGGCGCGTCCGGTGACCGTGAGTTCGTAATCGCCGGCGCGCAGCAGCTTGAGCACCGCACCGGCGAATCCGCGCGACATCTTGGTGTCCGGCATCGGACTCACCACCCTTTCCAGCCTTTTATTAGGTCAGCGTAACCTAACTCGCTCGCTGGGTGATCCGGCCCCGCCGGCGATCAGGTGCGGACCCGGGTGAAGCGATGCAACAGCCACGCCAGCGGGATCGTCACGACCAGGGTGCCCAAGAACAGCAACCACGCAGATCCGGTGTAGATGGGGTAGCGGACGACCTCGACCATCACCAACTCCATCGTGATGAGGTGGATCAGGAAGATCTCATAGGAGATCTCGCCGAGGAACACCATCGGTCGGCTCGCCATGAAGCGCGAGTACAGGCCCGGCCGATCGTCGGTCGCTTCCCGGCGGCCGGTGAGAGCCAGCGGGGCGACCACCAGCGTCGCGATCACCGCATAGAAGGCCGTCTTGGCCAGCGCTTCGCGCAGCTCGGCCGGCGAGGTGGTCGGCTCACCGGCGATCGGCGTCGCGACGATGAAGAAGCAGACCACAGCCAACGGCACACATGCCAGCGCGTAGGCACGCACCCCCATCGGCTGTAGCACCGCCAGCAGCATGCCTCCCACGAACCACGCGAGGTATCCCGGCAGCCACAACCTCGCCCCGTCAGGCAGCCACGTACTGGTGTGCACCAGCCACATCCACGCCGGCGACACCGCCGCCAGCGCCGCCAGTCCCATCAGCAGCAGACCCGGACGCCACTGCCGCCGACACAGCACGACCAGCAACAGATAGGCCAGCGCGGGCAGCACCGCGTAGAACGCGACCTCGACCGCCAGGCTCCACATCTGGGTGAGCCCTTGATGGAGGAAGGCGAACATGTAGTGATCGGTGTAGATCTGGGTCAGGGTGAGGTTGCGGAACAGGCCCTCCCAGGTGTGCCCGGGATTCGGTCCCGCTGTGCGGAAGTGGTACACGAGGTAGGCGGCCAGCACGGTGACGACATAAGCGGGCATGATGCGGCGCACTCGGTGCCAGGCGTAGCGGCGCACCGACGGCGCCGGCCTGCCGTCCACCGCTCTGTTCACCCACGGCGAGAACAGCAGAAACCCGCTGAGCACGAAAAAGATCGGCACACCGATCTCCATCCGCGAATACACCAGGCCCAGATAGCCCTGGGGGTACTTTCCCGTCGTGTAGGCGGCGTGGGTGAGCACCACCAGCAGGGCGGCGACGGCCCGGATCCCGGTCAGTGACGGCACCCGCCCGGTGGTGACCGATGCCAGACCTCCACCGATGTCGACGTCGTCAGCCTCGGCGGACCGGCGGTTCGACCTGTCGGACAACGTCACCTCGGCTTGGGCTTCCCCCGATGCGGTTTGGGCCCGCGATCGGGCTGCAGCGCGATCAGCTGGCCCTGAATCCTGGTGTTCTCCAACGCTTTCAGCGTCTTGCCGGAAAGCTTGGCAGGCAGCTCCACCAACGAATGGTCCATCTTGATGGTGATGTGCCCGAAATCGCTGCGGTGCAATCCGCCCTCGTTGGCGATGGCGCCCACGATCGCGCCCGGCGCCACCTTGTGCCGCTTACCCACGGCGATACGGTAGGTGGCGAGATCGCTGCGCCGCTCGCGCGGTTTGCGGGGCGCTCGATCGTCGCCGTCGCGCTCCCGGCGTTCCCGCCGCTTCTCCGGCGGGGGTTCCGTCATCAGGAACTCCTCGCCGTCGCGACTCTGCACCGCGAGCGCGGCCGCGATATCGGCCATCGGCACGTCATGGTCGCGTTCGTAGGCCTCGATCAGTGTGCGGAAGAGGTCGATACCGGGTTTGGACAGCGCGTCGGTGATCGAATCGCGGAACTTTGCCACCCGCTTCTCGTTGACGTCGTCGACCGACGGCAGCTCCGACTCGACGAGCTTCTGCCGGGTCACGCGTTCGATCGCATTGAGCAGATGCCGCTCGCGGGGGGTCACGAACAACAGCGCGGTTCCCGACCTGCCCGCGCGCCCGGTGCGCCCGATCCGGTGCACATAGGACTCGGGGTCGTGCGGGATGTCGTAGTTGAGCACATGCGAGATGCGCTCGACGTCGAGACCCCGGGCGGCCACGTCGGTGGCGATGAGGATGTCGATCGACCCGTCCTTGAGGGCGTTGATGGTGCGCTCCCGGACCGCCTGCGGGATGTCGCCGTTGATCGCCGCCGCGGCGAATCCCCGCGCGCGCAGCTTCTCGGCAACCTCTTCGGTCGCCTGCTTGGTGCGGACGAACACGATCATCGCGTCGCCCTGCTCGGTCTCCAGCACCCGGGTCAGCGCGTCCATCTTCCGCGGACCCGAGACCTGGATGTAGCGCTGGGTGATGTTCTCCGCGGTCTGGGTCTTGGCCTTGACGGTGACCTCGACCGGGTCGTGCAGGTACTTGGAGGTGATCTTCTTGATGGCCGGCGGCATGGTCGCCGAGAACAGGGCCACCTGCTTGTACTCCGGGGTGTCGGCGAGGATGCGTTCGACGTCCTCGGCGAATCCCATCTGCAGCATCTCGTCGGCCTCGTCGAGCACCAGGTAGTCCAGGTGCGACAGGTCGAGGCTGCCCTTCTCCAGATGGTCGATCACCCGACCCGGTGTCCCGACGACGACCTGCGCACCGCGCTTGAGGCCGGCCAGCTGCGGCACGTAGGAGGATCCTCCGTACACGGGCAGCACGTTGACCCGCAGATGTGCACCGTAGCGACCGAATGCCTCGGCCACCTGCAACGCGAGCTCACGGGTCGGGGCCAGCACCAGAGCCTGGGTGGCGCGGCTGTCGGTGTCGATCTTCGACAGGATCGGTATCGCGAACGCGGCCGTCTTACCCGTCCCGGTCTGGGCGAGCCCGACCACATCGGACCCTTCGAGCATGGCCGGGATGGTGGCCGCCTGAATGGGCGAAGGTGACTCGTATCCCACGTCGGCGACCGCCTGCAGCACCCCGGGGTGAATCTGCAGGTCGGCAAAAGTCAGGTCAGCGGTCTGGGAATCCGCATCTGTCGACGTCATCGTCGTTGCAGTCTAGTGGTAACCACGGCACGGTCCGTCGTCCCGCCGCCGGGGCGTCCTGCGCGCCTTCCGCGGCGCCGATCCCGGTGACGGTACGGTGCGCAACTGTGAATTGGGCGGCGACCATCGGCTCCGTGGTGGGGGCGGCAGCGCTGACCGCGGCGACGGCCTGCAGTCCGGGCGACTCGACGGTGTCCAAGACGCCGGACCCGACGACGGTCGCACCTGCCCCGGAACCGGCCGGTCCGCCACCGCCTGCGGGTCCGCTGCCGGGACCGGCGCCCGCCGATGATCCGTGCGCCACCGACCTGGCCGCGCCGGAGATCGCCAGGGCGGTCTCCGAGCTGCCCCGCGACCCGCGCAGCAACCAGGGCTGGAACCCCGAGCCGCTGGCCGGCAACTACAACGAGTGCGCGCAGCTCTCGGCGGTCATCATCAAGGCCAACACCAACTCGCAGAACCCGAACACCCGCGCGGTGTTGTTCCATCAAGGCAAGTTCATCCCGACCGGGGTGCCCGACACCTACGGCTTCAACGGACTGGACGGCACCCAGACCACCGGTGACACCGTCGCGCTGAAGTACTCGGGCGGTGTGCCCGGTCTGGACAGCATCGTGAAGTTCCGCTGGAACGGCAGCGGTGTCGAACTGATCGGCAACACCGGAGGGTGAGCTGGGCGCAGTCACGAGTGTCGGTCCCCGAACGTGCACTGAGCGTCGTGCCTGTGCGTTGCCGACTACCGTGATTGCACCCTCGCGAGGGATGGCGCGGCGGTGGCGCGAGGGGGTGGCGCTGTCGGCGGGTTCCCCTACAGTGGCTGCGTGTTCGTCGCCACCGACGCAGACGAGGTCCGAGTCGTCTACAGCGCCTCCGATCTCGCGGCCGCGGCGCGCTGTGAGTACGCATTGCTGCGCTCCTTCGACGCCCGACTCGGCTGGGGTCCGGCCGTCTCCTCCGACGACGAACTGCTGGCCCGCACCGCCACCCTCGGCGACGAGCACGAGCACCGCCACCTCGACGAGCTGAGGCTCGACGCCGACGTCGCGGTCATCGGCAGGCCCCGGTACACCCTCGACGGCCTGACCGCCGCGGCCGAGCAGACGTTGCAGGCGATCCGTCGACGGGCACCGGTGATCTATCAGGCCGCGATGTTCGACGGCCGCTTCGTGGGATTCGCCGACTTCCTGATCCTGGAAGACCCGCAGGACCGCGACCCATCTGCCGGCGAACCTCGCTACCGGCTGCGCGACACCAAGCTGGCCCGCTCGGTCAAGGTCGAAGCGCTGCTACAGATGGCCGCCTACGTCGAAACCCTCACCGCCGCAGGTGTTCCCGTTGCCGACGAGGTCGACCTGGTGCTCGGTGACGGCACCACCGTCAGCTATCCGGTCGACGAACTGCTTCCGGTGTACCGGCCACGGCGGGCCGCCCTGCAACGGCTGCTCGACGATCACCTCGCCGGAGGCCGGCCGGTGACCTGGGAGGACGAGCGCGTCCGCGCGTGCTTCCGGTGTGCCGAATGCGAGCCCCAGGTCCGCGCGCACGACGATCTGCTCCTGGTTGCCGGGATGCGGGTCAGCCAGCGGGCCCGACTGCTCGACGCGGGGCTGACCACCGTGGGTGAGCTGGCCTCCCACGACGGGCCGGTGGCGGAGCTCTCCCCCCGCACCATCGCCGCGCTGACCGCTCAGGCCCGCCTGCAGATCGCCGACCGGGTGGACGGCAAACCGCCCTACGAACTGGTCGATGCGCAGCCGCTCATGGTGCTGCCGGACGCCGACCGCGGCGATCTGTTCTTCGATTTCGAGGGCGATCCGCTGTGGACCACCGACGGTCGCGAGTGGGGGCTGGAATACCTGTGGGGTGTGCTGACCGTCAGCGACGAGTTTCACCCGTTCTGGGCGCACACCCGATCCGAGGAACGCCAGGCCCTCAAGGATTTTCTGGCGATGGTCCGCAAACGCCGACGTCGCCATCCGCGCATGCACGTCTACCACTACGCCGCATACGAGAAGAGCACGCTGTTGCGGCTGGCCGGCCGCTACGGCGAAGGTGAGCGCGAGGTCGACGAACTGCTCCGCGAGGGCGTGCTCGTCGACCTGTATCCCTTGGTGCGCAAGAGCATCCGGGTGGGAACGCCGAACTACAGCATCAAATCACTTGAGCCGCTGTACATGGGCAACGAGCTGCGCGACGGCGAGGTCACCACCGCCACCGCATCGATCACCGAATATGCCCGCTACTGCGCACTGCGCGACGAAGGTCGCGCCGACGAGGCAGCCACCGTCCTCAAGGAGATCAAGGAGTACAACCGCTACGACTGCCGCTCGACGCGCCGGCTGCGGGACTGGTTGACCGCCCGCGCCATCGAATCCGGGGTGCCGCCGCGCGGCCCCGTCCCGGTGGCCGGCACCGCCGGCCTCGCCGGCCCCGCCGGCCCCGCCGGCCTCGCCGGCACCGCCGGCCCCGACGTCGCCGAACCTCCCGATCAGGTCGAGCGCACGCTGCGCGCGTTCGCCGGTGACGGCATCGACGCGCGCACCCGCGAGCAGACCGCGGTCGCGCTGCTGGCCGCCGCCAAGGGTTTCCACAAGCGTGAGGACAAGCCGTTCTGGTGGGCGCATTTCGACCGGGTCAACAACCCGGTCGACGAATGGGCCGACGACGGTGGGGTTTTCCTCGCCGAGCACCACGAGATCGTCGCCGACTGGCACACGCCGCCTCGGGCCCGCAAACCACAGCGCCATCTGCGCCTGTTCGGTGAGATCGCCAGCGGTGAGGTGAGCAGGGACATGTACGCGCTCTACGATCCGCCGTCTCCTGCCGGGCTCGCCGACGACCCGGACCGGCGGGGGTTCGGGACGGTCACCGTGACCGGATGCGACGACCCCGAGGCGCCCACCGAACTACTCATCGTCGAACGCGAACCGAAGAACGGCGAGGTCTTCTCGCAGGTTCCGTTCGCGCTCACCCCCGGACCGCCCATCAGCACCGCTGCGCTGCAGGACTCGATCGCCCAGACCACGGCGCTGGTGGCCGCCGGGCTGCCGAACCTGCCCGCCGACGGGCTGACCGACATCCTGCTGCGCCGCCCACCCCGGACCCGCAGCGGTGCTGCACTTCCGCGCACCGGCGACGTCGCCGCCGACATCACCGCGGCGTTACTGGACCTGGACTCGTCCTACCTGGCCGTGCACGGTCCGCCCGGTACCGGCAAAACGCACACCTCCGCACAGGTGATCGCGACTCTGGTCGGTGAGCACCGGTGGCGGGTCGGCGTGGTGGCGCAATCACACGCGGTGGTGGAGAACTTGTTCGCCGACCTGATGGCCGCCGGCATCGACGGCGCACGCGTGGGCAAGAAGCTGCACACCGTCAGCACCGGTTGGACCGAACTCGGGCGGGACGACTACGCGCAGTTCCTCTGCCAGGACGGTTGCGTGATCGGTGGCACTGCCTGGGATTTCGCCAACGCCAACAAGATCGCCCGCCTCAGCCTCGACCTGCTGGTCATCGAGGAGGCCGGGCAGTTCAGCCTCGCCAACACCGTCGCGGTGGCCCCGTCCGCTCGCAATGTGCTGCTGCTCGGGGATCCGCAGCAGCTCCCGCAGGTCAGTCAGGGCATCCATCCCGAGCCCGTCGACGGCTCGGCGCTCGGCTGGCTCGTCGACGGCCACCACACGCTGCCCCCGGACCGCGGGTACTTCCTGGACCGCTCCTATCGCATGCACCCCGACGTGTGCGCGGCCGTATCCCGGCTGTCCTACGACGGCCGACTGCTCTCGGCCGAGGAGGTCACCGCCGCGCGCCACCTCGACGGCGTCACGCCGGGGGTGCGCACGCTGGCCCTCGACCATCTCGGCAACGCGACCGAGAGCCCGGAGGAGGCCGACGCCATCGTCGCCGACATCACCAGGCTGCTGGGGACGCGGTGGACCGACGAGGACGGCACCCGACCGCTGCGCGAGCGCGACGTGCTGATCGTGACCCCGTACAACGCGCAAGTGGTCCTGCTGCGTCGGCGCCTCGACGCGGCCGGACTGACCGACGTGCGCGCCGGCACCGTCGACAAGTTCCAGGGTCAGCAGGCGCCCGTGGTGTACGTGTCCATGACGGCGTCGTCGATCGACGACGTCCCGCGCGGAATCGCGTTTCTCCTCAACAGGAATCGGCTCAACGTCGCGGTGAGCCGAGCCAAGTATCTGGCCGTGATCGTACGCTCGCACCACCTCACCGACTACCTGCCCGGCACCCCCGAGCGGCTCCGCGAGTTGGGCGCGTTCCTGTCACTGTCTGGGTGTGATACACCGGCGGAGTGACCCAACCGCTGACCGAGCAGCTAGCCGCGATCGTCGGAGCGCCCTACGTGAGCACCGACGCCGACGTGCTCGACGGACGCAGCATCGATCACACCGGGCGGTACCGGGGCCACGCCACGGCGCTGGTGCGCCCGGGCTGCACCGACGAGGTGGCCGTCGTTCTGCGGGCCTGCCGCGCCGCCGGGGTGAATGTCACCGTGCAGGGCGGGCGCACCTCGCTGGTCGCGGGCACGGTCCCCGAACACGACGACGTCCTGCTGTCCACCGAACGGCTGGGCGGTATCGGAGACGTCGACGTCGTGGAACGCCGAATCCGCGTCGGGGCGGGGGTGACCTTGGCCGAGGTACAGCACGCGGCCACCGCCGCGGGCCTGATCTTCGGGGTCGACCTCGCCGCCCGCGACTCGGCCACCGTGGGCGGGATGGCCTCGACGAATGCCGGCGGACTCCGCACCGTCTGCTACGGCAACATGGGCGAACAGGTCATCGGACTCGACGTGGTGCTGCCCGACGGCCGGGTGGTGCACCGCCACAGTCAGGTCCGCAGCGACAACACCGGCTACGACCTCGCCTCGCTGTTCGTCGGCGCCGAGGGCACCCTCGGCGTGATCACCGCGCTGGACCTGCGACTGCATCCTGCCCCGCGTCACCGGGTTACCGCGATCTGCGGTTTCGACGATCTGGACGCGTTGATCGCCACGGGCCGGGCGTTCCGCGACATGGAGGGCATTGCGGCGCTGGAGCTCCTTGACGCCAGGGCGGGCGCACTGACCGCCGAGCACGTCGGGGTGGTGCCCCCGGTACGGGGGACCTGGCAACTACTCATCGAGCTCGCCGGCGACACGGACCTGACCGAGCGGCTGGCCGGGGGGCTGCAGGACGCCGATCTCGCCGACGAGCCGGCGGTCGGCATCGACACGGTCGCCCAGCAGCGGCTCTGGCAGGTCCGCGAGGCGGTCGCAGAGGTGCTCGGCATCTACGGACCACCGCTCAAATTCGATGTCTCCCTGCCACTTTCGTCGATCACAGCTTTCGGCCACGAGGCCGCCACACTCATCGCCGAGCACGCGCCGGAGGCGATCCCGGTGCTGTTCGGTCACATCGGCGAGGGCAACCTGCACCTGAACATCGTGCGCTGCACGCTCGCCGGCGAATCCGAACGCGAGCTCTACGCGGCCATGATGACGCTGATCGCGCGCCACGGAGGCAACGTCAGCTCCGAACACGGCGTGGGCACCCGAAAGCGCGACTACCTGTCGATGGCGCGCGAGGACACCGACATCGCGGCGATGAAGGCGATCAAGGCCGCCTTCGACCCGACCGGCTTCCTCAACCGCGCCGTATTGTTCCCCTGACCGCCCTCGAAGGGACCGGGCCGGCTTCGGTACGTTGGCCAACGATGACCGGCATCGAGGCGGACTACCTGGTCGTGGGCGCGGGGGCCATGGGTATGGCGTTCGTCGACACCCTGCTCACCGAGACCGACGCCGACGTCGTGCTCGTCGACGAGAACCATCAGCCGGGCGGGCACTGGAACTCGGTCTATCCCTTCGTGCGGCTGCACCAGCCCTCGGCCTATTACGGCGTCAACTCCCAATCGCTGGGCAACGACGACTCGCTCGACCGCAGCGGACTCAACGAAGGCTTCTTCGAGCTCGCCAGCGGACACGAGGTGTGCGCCTACTACGACCAGGTGATGCGCAATCACCTGCTGCCGACCGGGCGTCTCAGCTATTTCCCGGCGTCGCGCTACCTGGGTGAGAACACCTTTCGCACCCTCGACGGCAGCCGGCACCGGGTCACCGTGCGGCGCCGGACCGTCGACGCCACCTATCTGCTCACCGTGGTCCAGTCCATGCGGCCGGCGCCGTTCCCGGTCGCCGACGGGATCGCGCTGACCGCACCCAACGACCTACCCCGGCGCGCAGCCGACCACAACCACTTCACCATCGTCGGTGGCGGCAAGACCGGTATGGACTGTTGCCTGTGGCTGCTGTGCAACGGAGTGCCGGCGCACCGACTGCGCTGGGTGCGCCCCCGCGACTCGTGGCTGCTCAACCGGGCCGACATCCAGCCCGGCCCGCAGTTCGTCACACAGCTGCGCGATTCGGTCGCCAAGCGGATGCAGGCGATTGCCGCCGCGGCTTCACTGGAGGACTTGTTCATCCGGCTCGAGGACGCCGAGATCCTGCTGCGTCTGGACCCTTCGGTCACACCCACCATGTACCACTGCGCCATCGTGTCGCACCGTGAGCTGGAGCACCTGCGCCGCATCGAGGACGTCGTACGCCTCGGCCACATCGAGTCGGTGGAACCCGACCACATCCGGTTGCAACAGGGAATCGTCGACGCCGACCCGGCATCGCTGTACATCGACTGCACCACCCAGGGTCTGCCGCGACCGCCGTCGGTGCCGGTGTTCGACGGTGACCGGATCACGCTGCAGAGTGTGCGCAGTTGCCAACAGGTATTCAGCTCTGCGTTCATCGCGCACGTCGAGGCCGCCTACGGCGATGACGCCACCCGCAACGCGCTGTGCGAACCAGTCCCCCATCCCGACGCCCCGATCGACTGGCTGCGACACACCCTCGCCGACAACAGCGCCCAGGTGCGCTGGCTGCGCGATCCGGACCTGATGGCCTGGCTGAAGTCGTCGCGACTCAACGCGGCTCGCGACCTGTTCCCCGTTTTCCCGCCGGGCAAGGAGCGGGTGCGCGACAAGGCGATGGGCGCGCTCGGTGTGGCGTTGCGGACGACGAACGACCAGTTGGCCGCGCTGATGGGCGGTCAGTCGCGCGAGTGCCTGCCGCGGGAGGCGCCTGGGCCATCACCGCCGAACGGCGCGTCGACCTCCGCCGGGTCGGCCTGACCGAAACCGTTGCGCCGTCCGCGGTCACTGCCGCCGCCGTTGCCGGTGTTGCGGCCGCGGGACGGCTCCGGCCCGTCGGCGAGCAGCCGGTCGAGTATGCCGCGCCACTCGCCATCCCGGTCAGCCGGGGTCGCGGCGCCGTTCCGGCGTCCGGCCGACGCCGCCGTGGACTCGACAACGCCATCGCGCATCGGCTCGGTGGCCGGTTCCAGCACATCGGTGTCGGCGACCTCGACAGCCGGATGCGCGGCGCCGACACCGACATCGGCGTCGTCCCAGAGCACCTCATATTCGACGTAGTCGTCTTCGCCGTCGGCCCAGTACAGCTCGTGCTCAGGGTCCTCGCTTTGAGAGCCCTTGCTTTGAGAGCTGTAGCGGGGTGCCGGGTCCGGTTCGGCCGGCTGCGCCGAAGGAAGCAGATCCCGCAGGAACAGGGCCGCGATGACACCGAACAGCGCGACGAATCCGGGTAGCAGCATCGATTGCGACATCGCCGCGGCGAACGGCGCGTGCAGGAACTCGGGCAGCTGCGCCACCTGTCCCTCGCCCTGCGGAGCTTCGGTCGAGCCGGGAACCTTCGCCGACAACTGCGAGGCCATCAGCGCCGCCATCCCCGCGCTGCCCAGCACCGAGCCCACCTGCCGCGTCGTGTTGTACACACCGGAACCGGCGCCCGCGAGCTGCGGCGGCAGGTTTCGGGTCGCGGTGGCCGCCAATGGCGACCAGATGAACGCCATCGCCACCCCCATCGCCGTCAGCGGCACGACCAGCCGCCAGATCGGCGTGCTCGGCGTCATCTCGATCGACAGCCAGGTCAGTCCGACGGCCATCAGCGAGAACCCGAAGCCGACCACCGATCGGGGGTGCGACCGGTCGACGAGGCGGCCGACGAACGGTGCCAGCACACCCGTCGCGATGGCCATCGGCGCGGTCAGCAACGCTGCCCGGGTCGGGGTGAGCCCGCATACCGCCTGGGCGTAGAACATCAGCGGCAGGATCATCCCGGTGGCGACGAACCCGATCGTCGCCACACCGAGGTTCGACATGGAGAAGTTGCGGTCGGCGAAGATGACCAGCGGGATGAGCGGCTCGCCCGGATTGACCCACTGCCAGTACAGGAAGGCCGCCATGGTTGCCGCACCGACGGCCAGCAGCGCCCAGATCCACGGCGCCCAGGCGTGGGACTGACCCTCCTGCAGCGCGAAGACGATCAGGAACATCCCGACCGCGGACAGCACCACGCCCGGCACGTCGAAGCGTTGCCTGCTCTGGGTCGGCAGCGACGGCACCAGCCACACCGCCAGCGCCAGGCCCAGCACGCCGACCGGCACGTTGACGATGAAGATCCACTGCCAGCCCAGGCTGTCCACCAGAACCCCACCGGCCAGCGGGCCGACCAACGTGGCCACCCCCGCGGTGGCGCCCCATACGCTCATCGCCACACCGCGGCGGTGGGCCGGAAAGGTGCGGGTGATCACCGTCAACGTCTGCGGGGTCAGCAGCGCGGCGCCGAATCCCTGCAGCACCCGCGCCGCGATCAACATGCCGATGCTGTCGGACAGACCGCACCACAACGACGCGGCGGTGAACACCGTCAATCCGACCAGGTACACCGTCTTCGGTCCGTACCTGTCCCCGAGGCGTCCCGCCACCAGCAGCGGAACCGCGTAGGCGAGCAGGTACGCGCTGGTCACCCAGATCACCGCGTCGTAGCCCGCGCCCAAGGCCACCATGATCGCCGGATTCGCTACGGCGACGATCGTGGCGTCGACCAGGATCATGAAGAACCCGATCAACAACGCCCACAGCGCATGCCAGGGATCGACGTCCCGGGCGCGCGGAGTCACGGTCTCGAACATGGTGAAAGCAACCCAAAGTCATTCGGGGAAGAAACAGGTCGGCCCGACGGTACGGTCCGGCGGTGGTCCCGACAAGTCCGCAACCGCCCCCGGTCTGCGCGTCAGGCCGGCTCGGCGACCGCGCCACCCGGCACAGCGGCGGGCGCAGCGTGCCGGTGCACACCAGTGACCAGCAGTGCGGTCAAGGCCACGACAACCCCGGCGGCCATCACGATCGCCATCGCGAGCTCGTCGTTGCCCAGGACACCCACCACCGGCGCGATCGCGGCGCCCATCCCGAACTGCACCGCACCCAACAGCGCAGCGGCCGTTCCGGCGGCCTCCGGGTGCCGGGTCAGCGCCACCGCGGGAGCGTTCGGGATCACCAGACCCATTGCCGCCAGGATGGCCCACACCGGGAGCACGAACCCGTACAGCCCGCCGACGCGGGCCGCCGCCAGCGCGACGAACACCACGCCGAACACCGACGCCGCGGCCAGCGCCCAGACCATGATCTGCTGCGGAGCGAACCGCTTGAGCAGCACGACGTTGAACTGGGTGGTCCCGATCAGTGCGATTGCGCCGGCGCCGAACACGAGCGCGAACGCCGTCTGGTCGAGTCCGAACCGGCCCTGCAGCACAAACGAGGCACCGGCGATGTAGGCGAACAGACCCGACATTCCGAGCGCGCCGACCAGCACCAGGATCACGAACCGGGCGTCGCGCAACAACCCGAGGTAGGTCGACGCGATGCCGCGCGCCTGTAACGGACGGCGATGATCCACCGGCAGGGTCTCCGGCAGCGCCAGCACGGCCATCACCAGCAGCAAACCCGCGAGCACGACCAGAGCGGCGAACACCCAGTGCCACGATCCGTGCAGCAGCACCGCGGCCCCCAGCGAGGGCGCCAGCACCGGCGCCACTCCGAGGACCAGCATCAGCCGCGACATGACCGTCGCCGCGACGTTGTCCTTGTACAGGTCACCGACCACCGCGATGGCCACCACCATCCCGGCCGCCGCACCCATCCCCTGCAGGCCGCGGGCGATGCCGAGCATCGTGATGTTCGGCGCGAACAGACACAGCAGCGACGCCACCATGTGCAGCACGATGCCCGCGAACAGTGGTTTACGACGGCCCAACGAATCCGACAGCGGACCGATGACCAGCTGCCCGACCGCGAGCCCGGCGAGCGTGCCGGTCAACGTCAGCTGCGCCAGCGACGAGGACACCGAGAGTTCGTCGGCGATCTTCGGCAGCGCCGGCAGATACATGTCGATCGTCAGCGGCCCGAGTGCCACCAGCAGGCCGAGCACCACGATCATCCGGGTGCGACCGGGGATCATCCGGGTGCGACCGGGGATCATCCGGGTGCGACCGGGGATCATCCGGGTGCGACCGGGGATCATCCGGGTGCGACCGGGCGCGGCTCGGCCCTCGAGCTCGGGCTTGGGCTGCCTCACGTCCACGTCCGGGGATACTGCCATGAAAATGATTAGCGACGCTTCTCAATATTTTCTTCCCCGGAGCACCAACCGTGACCGCAATCACGTCCGGGCACGCGGCGGCCACCGCCGTTCGTTGTCCACGCGTTAGCCTGAGATCAGGTTCACAGGGAGGAAGCGCCCATGATCGGCCGGTCACGTGCCAAGAGTCAGCCCCCGGCGGTCGTCGACGAGGATCCCGGTGTCGCTGCCAAGGTGCTCTCCCAGATCATCGAGCGGGGCAGTCGCGTGCAGGGTCCCGCGGTCAGCGCCTACGTGCAGCGGTTGCGCGAGCATCATCCCGGCGCCACGCCCGCCGAGATCATCACCAGGCTCGACAAGCAGTACATGGCCACCGTGATGGCCAGCGGCGCCGCGGTCGGCTCGGCGGCGGCCTATCCGGGTATCGGCACGCTGGTCGCCATGTCGGCCGTCGCCGGCGAGACCGTGGTGTTCCTGGAGGCGACGGCGCTCTACGTGCTCGCCGTCGCCGAAGTGCACGGCATCCCAGCCGAGCACCGCGAGCGTCGCCGCGCACTGGTGCTCTCGGTACTCGTGGGCGAGGACAGCAAGCGCGCGGTGGCCGACCTCGTCGGCACCGGCCGCACCAGCGGCGCCTGGGTGTCCGACGGTGCGGCGACGCTGCCGTTGCCTGCGCTGTCGCAACTGAACTCGCGGCTGCTGCGGTACTTCGTCAAGCGCTACACGCTCAAGCGCGGTGCGCTGGCCTTCGGGAAGATGCTGCCCATCGGGGTCGGTGCGGTCGTCGGGGGCGTCGGCAATCGCCTGATGGGCAAGAAGATCGTCGCCAACGCGCACACGGCGTTCGGGGCGCCGCCGGCCCGGTGGCCCTCGACGCTGCATCTGCTACCCGCCCCGCACCTCTGACGCGTGCGTCCCACGGGTCCCGCATGCCGGCGGACCGGGCGTGCGGGCCGCCGCCACGTGACCTCAATGACCATAACGACGTTGCGTGGTCGGGCTCATGACCGAAGCGCTAGCCTTGAGGCGGCGGAAACGCGGATAACCGCACACCGGGTCGAAAAGGGGTGGCCGGCTGCCGCGGGGGGCTGGCCCGAAGCGAAGAATTGAGGCGAAAAGCAGCCGTGAGCTCACCTTCACCATTCGGTCAGAACGAGTGGTTGGTCGAAGAGATGTACCGCAAATTCCGCGAGGATCCGTCCTCGGTCGATCCGAGCTGGCATGAGTTCCTCGTGGACTACTCCCCCGAACCCATGAACGACGCCTCCGCCGCCGGTACGACTCGCGCGGCCTCGACCGGCAACGGCCGACCCACGGCACCCCCGGAACCGGCCCCGGCCCCGAAGCCGGCGAGCAACAACGGCGGGCAGGCCAAGGCCGGCGCCGCGCAGGACGGACCGCCGCACGCCGACAAGGCCACCCAGGAGGCCACCCAGAAGGCCGCCCAGAAGACCACCGACAAGGCGCCCCAGAAGGCTCCTGCGAACGCACCCGCGAAGACCGCAGACAAGGCCGCCGAAAAGACCGAGGCGAAGTCGGCCGAGGCACCCAAGGCCGCGTCCGGCGCCTCGGGCACCGTCTCCGAGGACGCCCAGACCCAGGTCCTGCGAGGCGCCGCGGCCGCGGTGGTCAAGAACATGTCGGCGTCGCTGGAGGTGCCGACCGCGACCAGCGTGCGCGCCATCCCGGCCAAGGCGATGATCGACAACCGCATCGTCATCAACAACCACCTCAAGCGCACCCGCGGCGGCAAGATCTCGTTCACCCATCTGCTGGGTTACGCGATCGTGCAGGCGGTCAAGAAGTTCCCGAACATGAACCGCCACTTCACGACCGTCGACGGCAAGCCCACTGCGGTCACGCCCGCGCACACGAATCTCGGCCTGGCGATCGATCTGCCGGGCAAGGACGGTAAGCGCTCATTGGTCGTCGCCGCGATCAAGAACTGCGAGACCATGCACTTCGGCCAGTTCATCGCGGCCTACGAGGACATCGTCCGCCGGGCCCGCGACGGCAAGCTGACCGCCGAAGACTTTGCCGGCGTGACGATTTCGTTGACCAACCCGGGCACCATCGGCACCGTCCACTCGGTACCGCGGCTCATGCAGGGCCAGGGCGCGATCGTCGGCGCCGGCGCCATGGAGTACCCGGCGGAGTTCCAGGGTGCCAGTGAGGAGCGCATCGCCGAACTCGGCGTGGGCAAGCTGATGACGCTGACCTCAACCTACGACCACCGCATCATCCAGGGCGCCGAGTCGGGCGACTTCCTGCGCACGATCCACACGCTGCTGCTCGACGACGAGTTCTACGACGAGATCTTCCGTGAGCTGGGCATCCCGTACGAGCCGGTGCGCTGGCGCATCGACAACCCCGATTCCATCGAGGACAAGAACGCCCGGGTCATCGAGCTGATCGCCGCCTACCGCAACCGTGGTCACCTGATGGCCGACATCGATCCGCTCCGGCTGGACAAGACGCGGTTCCGCAGCCACCCCGACCTCGACGTCAACACCCACGGGCTGACGCTGTGGGACCTCGACCGCGAGTTCAAGGTCAACGGTTTCGCCGGCCAGACGCACAAGAAGCTGCGCGACATCCTGGGCCTGCTGCGGGATGCCTACTGCCGGCACGTCGGCGTCGAGTACACCCACATCCTGGAGCCTGAGCAGCAGCAGTGGCTCCAGGAGCGCATCGAGGTCAAACACGAGAAACCCACCGTCGCCGAACAGAAGTACATCCTGTCCAAGCTCAACGCAGCGGAGGCGTTCGAGACCTTTCTGCAAACGAAATACGTTGGACAGAAACGCTTCTCACTTGAGGGCGCGGAGACCGTCATCCCGATGATGGACGCCGGCATCGACCAGTGCGCTGAGCACGGACTCGACGAGGTCGTCATCGGGATGCCGCACCGCGGTCGGCTCAACGTGTTGGCCAACATCGTCGGTAAGCCCTACTCGCAGATCTTCACCGAGTTCGAGGGCAATCTGAACCCGTCGCAGGCGCACGGGTCCGGCGATGTGAAGTACCACCTGGGTGCCAGCGGCACCTACATCCAGATGTTCGGGGACAACGACATCGCGGTGTCCTTGGTCGCCAACCCCAGCCACCTGGAGGCCGTCGACCCGGTGCTCGAAGGTCTGGTCCGCGCCAAACAGGACATCCTCGACAAGGGCAACGGGCCCGACGGTTTCACCGTCGTGCCGATGATGCTGCACGGCGACGCCGCGTTCGCCGGGCAGGGCGTGGTCGCCGAGACGTTGAACCTGGCCCTGCTGCGCGGCTACCGCACCGGCGGCACGATCCACATCATCGTCAACAACCAGATCGGCTTCACCACATCGCCGTACGACTCCCGATCGTCGGAGTACTGCACCGATGTCGCCAAGATGATCGGCGCCCCGATCTTCCACGTCAACGGCGACGATCCCGAGGCCTGTGTGTGGGTGGCCAAGCTGGCCGTCGACTTCCGGCAGAAGTTCAAGAAGGACGTCGTCATCGACATGTTGTGCTACCGCAGGCGCGGTCACAACGAGGGCGACGATCCGTCGATGACGCAGCCCACCATGTACGACGTCATCGACACCAAGCGCGGTGTACGCAAGACCTACACCGAGGCGCTGATCGGCCGCGGCGACATCTCGATGAAGGAAGCCGAGGACGCGCTGCGCGACTACCAGGGCCAGCTGGAACGGGTCTTCAACGAAGTGCGGGAGCTGGAGAAACACACCGTGGGTCCCAGCAGCTCGGTGGAGTCCGACCAGATGGTGCCGGCCGGCATGAAGACCGCGGTCGACAAGTCGCTGCTGGCCCGCATCGGGGACGCGCATCTGGCCTTCGACGAGGACTTCAACGTGCACCCCCGGGTCAAACCGGTGCTGGAGAAGCGCCGCGAGATGGCCTACGAAGGCAAGGTGGACTGGGCGTTTGCCGAGTTGCTCGCACTGGGCACGTTCCTCGCCGAGGGCAAGACCATCCGCTTCACCGGCCAGGACACCCGGCGCGGCACCTTCACCCAGCGCCACTCGGTGATCATCGACCGCAAGACCGGCCGGGAGTTCACTCCGCTGGACCTGCTGACGGTCGATTCCGACGGCAATCCGACCGGCGGCAAGTTCATGGTCTACGACTCGGCGCTGTCGGAATTCGCCGCGGTGGGCTTCGAATACGGCTACTCGGTGGGCAACCCCGACGCCTTGGTGCTGTGGGAAGCGCAGTTCGGCGATTTCGTCAACGGCGCCCAGTCGATCATCGACGAGTTCATCAGCTCCGGTGAGGCCAAGTGGGGTCAGCTCTCCGATGTGGTGCTGCTGCTGCCGCACGGTCACGAGGGCCAGGGCCCCGACCACACGTCGGGCCGCATCGAGCGATTCCTGCTGCTGTGGGCGGAGGGCTCGATGACGATCGCGATGCCGTCGACCCCCGCGAACTACTTCCATCTGCTGCGCCGCCACGGTCTGGACGGCATCCACCGTCCGCTGATCGTGTTCACGCCGAAGTCGATGCTGCGCAACAAGGCTGCCGTCAGTGATCTGCGGGACTTCACCGAGGCGAAGTTCCGCTCCGTGCTCGAGGAGCCGACCTACACCGAGGGCACCGGTGACCGGTCGAAGGCCAAGCGCGTCCTGTTGACCAGCGGGAAGCTCTATTACGAGCTGGCGGCCCGCAAGAACAAGGAAGAGCGGGACGACGTCGCCATCGTGCGCCTCGAACAGCTCGCCCCGCTGCCCAGGCGGCGGCTGGCCGAGACGCTGGACCAGTACCCGAACGCCGAGCAGTACTTCTGGGTGCAGGAAGAGCCGGCCAACCAGGGCGCCTGGCCGACCCTGGGCTTGACGCTGCCCGAGATGCTGCCCGCGAAACTGGTCGGCATCAAGCGGATCTCGCGGCGGGCCATGTCCGCGCCGTCGTCGGGTTCGTCGAAGGTGCACGCCGTCGAACAGCAGGAGATCATCGACGAGGCGTTCGCCTAGGGTCGGCGGACGCCCACGATCAGCGGAAGAACGAGAACGGAACCCCGTCGGTGAGCGCGTTGACCGCGCGCGGGCAGAAGATCGAGATCGCCAGCCCGGTGAACATCGTCGCCGGCCCCAGCGGGCGGCCGAGCGCGTCGGCGACATCGGCCGCCACGTTGGCCGCGTTCTGTCCCGGCTCGGCCAGCATCGGGCACACCGACTCGCCGACCCGCATCGCGGTCGCCGGGTCGATGTCGCCGAGACGGTAATGCTGCAGCGAGGACAGGAAGACATCGGTGGCGGTGTCGGCGTGCGCAGCCGGTGCGGACACCGTCGCCGCCACGGCGGCCGACGCCAGCACCGCCGCCACTGCCGGATACATCAACTTCATGCCTGGACTGTCGTCGCGGCGGCCCCGACCATTACGGTCGCCCGACCCGGACCGCATCGGTACCCGCGGTAACGGGTAGGCTCGCACTCACTCAACACGCGTAGAACAACACGAGGGAGTTGACATGCAGGGCTTCGCCGGGAAGGTGGCCGTCGTGACCGGCGCCGGATCAGGTATCGGTCAGGCGTTGGCGATCGAGCTCGGGCGCTCCGGCGCCCACCTCGCGATCAGCGATGTCGACACCGAAGGGCTGGCCGTCACCGAGGAACGGCTCAAGGCGATCGGCGCCCAGGTCAAGGCGGACCGCCTCGACGTCACCGAACGTGAAGCGTTCCTGCTCTACGCCGACACTGTGGCCGAGCACTTCGGCAAGGTGAACCAGATCTACAACAACGCAGGTATCGCGTTCACCGGTGACATCGAGATCACCCAGTTCAAGGACATCGAACGGGTGATGGATGTCGACTACTGGGGCGTCGTCAACGGCACCAAGGCGTTCCTGCCCCACCTCATCGCGTCCGGCGACGGCCACGTCGTCAACGTTTCCAGCGTGTTCGGCCTGTTCGCCGTCCCCGGCCAGGCCGCCTACAACTCGGCGAAGTTCGCCGTCCGCGGCTTCACCGAAGCGCTGCGGCAGGAAATGGGACTGGCCGGCCACCCGGTCAAGGTGTCCTGCGTGCACCCCGGCGGCATCAAGACCGCGATCGCCCGCAACGCCGAGGCCGCCGACGGACTCGATCCCCAGGAGCTCGCCAAGACCTTCGACAAGAAGCTGGCCAGCACCACACCGGAGAAAGCCGCCAAGGTCATCCTGGAGGGGGTACGCAAGAACAAGGCCCGCATCCTGGTCGGCAACGACGCCAAGATGTTCGAGATCGTCGTCCGCGCGGTCGGCGCCGGCTACCAGAGCCTGTTCCCCAAGGCCGTGGCCCGGCTGACCGGTCCGGCCCGGTAAGCCGATACCTCTCCCCTAGTTACCCACGCCCAGCGGGTGCTCGTCGAGCCACCGCCCGGCCACCAGCCCCGGATCGGTGCCCTCGGCGACCTGGCGACGCATATCGGCCAGCGAGCCGGTGTCGAGCACCCCGGCGATCTCGTTGAGCGCCAGCACCTGAGACTCGGTGAGCTCGTTGCGCCGGTACAGCGGAACCAGGTTCTCGGCGCGGATCAACGACGTCCGGTCGGACAGGACCACGACCTCCGACGGCACGTCGGGGGCGGCGGTCGACGTCCAGGCCGCGTCGATCTGCCCGGCCCGCAACGCCGCGAACATCGTCTCGGCGTCGGGGAAACGCCGCGCCTCGGTCAGCGTGCAGGTACCCAGCGACGCGGGATGGGGCACCGTCGCCACAGCGCCGACCGTGAGGTCGTCACAGCGCCGCGCCAACGCGGCCACATCCCGTCCATCCCACTGCTCGGCGGTGCGTTCGGAGACGCCGACAGCAGGTTTGTCCTCGGCCGACACCGTGAAGTCACCGGCTGCGACACCCTCGGGCAGCGCCGAGAGCAACGTGCGGTAGACCTGCACATCCGCCCGGGCTGCAGATTCGGGTGCGAACCTCTCCAGGAGCTCCCCGGTGAAACCGGGCGCGACCCGAATCTGTCCGGTGTCGAGAAGCGCAAGCGGATCGTCGGCCACCTCGACGTGCGCCGGGTTCCCGTAGAAGCGCAGCGCCGCCGCATACAGGTGCGCCACCAGCTGCGACTCGGGTGCCGCCGGCGCCCCGATCGCAATCGACGGCGGGGACGCCGTGCCGCCGCAGCCCGCGACGACACCCAGCAGAAGGCCCGCGGCAACCGCCACGGACACCCACCGCAGCCGACCGCCCCGAGATCCAGCGCGATTCAGCCGACTATTCCTCGGACGCGGCAGCAACGGCACGGGCCACCGCTGGACCCACCCGCGGGTCCAGCGCACTCGGGACGATGTGATCGACCGCGAGGTCGTTGCCGACGACGGAGAAGATCGCCTCCGCGGCAGCGACCTTCATCCGCTCGGTGATACGCCGGGCGCCGGCGTCCAACGCACCACGGAACACCCCGGGGAACGCCAGCACGTTGTTGATCTGGTTCGGGAAGTCGCTGCGTCCGGTCGCCACCACCGCCGCGTACTTGCGCGCGGCGTCGGGGTGAATCTCCGGGTCCGGGTTCGACAGCGCGAACACGATGCCCTTGGGTGCCATCGTCGCGATGATCTCCTCGGGAACCACGCCGGCGGACAGGCCGAGAAACATGTCGGCCCCGTCGACGGCCTCGGCGACACCGCCGGTGCGACCGGCCGGATTGGTGCGCTGCGCCAGTTCCGCCTTGAACGAGTTCAGGTCGTCGCGGCCGGTGTGGACGATGCCCTTCGAGTCGAGCACGGTGACATCCGAGATCCCTTTGGCCAGCAGGATGTTGGCGCATGCCACGCCGGCCGCCCCGGCGCCGGAGATCACCACCCGCAACGAGTGCATGTCCCGGTCGAGCACGGTGGTCGCGCCGTGCAGCGCGGCCAGCACCACGATCGCCGTACCGTGCTGGTCGTCGTGCATGACCGGGCAGTCGAGGGCCTCGATGACGCGCCGTTCGATCTCGAAACACCTTGGCGCCGAGATGTCTTCGAGGTTGACCGCGCCGAAGGTCGGCCGCAGCCGGATCAGGGTCTCGACGATCTCGTCGGGGTCCTTGGTGTCGAGCACGATCGGGATCGAATCCAGCCCACCGAACGCCTTGAACAGAGCGCTCTTGCCCTCCATCACCGGCAGCGACGCCGCCGGGCCGATGTCCCCGAGACCGAGCACCGCGCTGCCGTCGCTGACGACGGCGACCAGCCGGCCGGCCCAGGTGTACTTGGCGGCCAGCGTCTTATCCGTCGCGATGGCGCGGCTGACCTGCGCCACCCCTGGGGTATAGGCGATCGACAACGCCCGCTGGGTGTCCAGTGGAGATTTCAGCTCGACCGAGAGCTTGCCGCCCTCGTGAGCCTCGAAGATCTCGCTGTCCTCGATGACAACTTGGGGCGTGCGCACGGTTTCTACCACGGGCGTCAGGGTAACCGACCCCCGGATCTCACCGGGAGGGGTTGACGCACGGTGAGAAGTCGGGACCGGCCCGCGCGTACGATTCCCCTGGTGTCCCCTGGTGCCCGTACCCACAGGCCCGGGCCGGCCCACTGATCAAAGGTGAGGTGAACGCATGCCGACGTTCCGCGCGTTGCCACCCTCCCTGGTGCGACAGGCAGCCAAGGCGCGCAGCACCACGACGGCGCACATGCCGGAGCCCGACGCCAAGCGGATCCACGTCCCGGTCTCCCAGGCCACGGTGGACTGCGGCGTCTACTGCGACGGGCAACGTCTGCCCGGTAAGTACACCCACGCCGCGGCACTGGCCAAAGTCCACGAGATCGAGGCCGAAGGCCGCCGCGCATTCGTCTGGATAGGCCTGCACGAACCCGACGAGCACCAGATGCAGGCCGTCGCCGATGTGTTCGGTCTCCACGAACTCGCGGTCGAGGACGCGGTGCACGCACACCAACGACCCAAGCTCGAACGCTACGACCGGATGCTGTTCCTGGTGCTCAAGACAGTCACATACGTCGAGCACGATGCCCTGGCGGCCCGCGAGATCGTCGAAACCGGCGAAATCATGATCTTCGTCGGCAGCGATTACGTCGTCACCGTCCGGCACGGTGAGCACGGCGGCCTCGCCGGTGTCCGGCACCGCCTGGAACAGTCGCCGGCGAACCTCAAACTGGGCCCGTACTCGGTCATGCACGCAATCGCCGACCATGTCGTCGACACCTACCTCGACGTCACCGACCTGATCGAGACCGACATCGACGCCATGGAGGAGGACATCTTCTCCCCGCTCAAGCACACCGACATCGAGTGCATCTACCTGCTCAAGCGCGAGGTCGTGGAACTTCGCCGGGCCATCAGCCCACTGACCACCGACCTACAGCGCATCGGCACCGATCACGAAGACCTGGTCAACGTCGAGATCCGCCGCTATATGCGCGACGTGCTCGACCACACCATCAAAGCCTCCGAACGGATCGCCAGTTACGACGAGCTGCTCAGCTCGTTGGTGCAGGCAGCGCTCGGCAAGGTCGCGATGCAACAGAACGTCGACATGCGCAAGATCTCGGCCTGGGTCGCGATCGCCGCAGTCCCGACGGCCATGGCCGGTATCTACGGGATGAACTTCACCGACATGCCCGAACTGCAGTGGAACTTCGGCTATCCGATGGTTCTCCTGGTCATGGCCACGATTTGCGTGCTGCTCTACCGGAACTTCCGCCGCAACCACTGGCTCTGAGCGCCGCTCACGCCGGATTGGCGGCCCGCCGCTCACGCCGGATTGGCGGCCCGCCGCTCACGCCGGATTGGCGGCCCGCCGCTCACGCCGGATTGGCGGCCCGCCGCCGTGGGTCCTCGGGGTCGACTCCGTCCTGCCTCCACGCCTCCCGCATGGCCTCGGCCCCCTTGAGCCGCACCCAGGCCGCCTCCGTCGCAGTGATCGGCACCGCCGAGAGCACGCTCACCGGCGCGCGCGGCTCGGACCCCGGCACGTCGTCGATATCACTGCGCCCCAACAGGAATGCCGTGAAAGGCGCACCTTCCCACAGTGGCGCCTCCAGGTCGATCAGCGCGTCGGGAGCCAGCACCAAACCCTCCACCGCGGGCGCTGCGGCGACGATCGCGACCGAGCGTGACAGGCCGACCGGGGACGACCCGCGCAGCGCGACCACTATCTCCGCCCGCGGGCCCCGGACCGGATCGGCGACCATCTCGGTCGGATCCACCATCGGATGCCGAGAGCATCCCAACGACACGTAGTGCACGGCACCGTCCCCGGGACCGGCGAAGCGCAGGACGTCGACCCGATCGGCCCCGAGGAAAGTGACGCTGGCGACGTCAGGTTCGGCGGTGACTCCGTTGCGCGCGAAGTGATCCCGCAGATGCTCGCGCACCACCGCGAGGATGTCGGTCACGCGCCGACCCCCACCGGCAGGCGCCCGCAGCGACGAGGGTGCGCAAACTCAGGAAATCGACCGGCGTTTCGCCCGCAGACACGCACGCTCGCGGGAATTAGATGGTGAGACGGGCGAGCAGATCCCGTCCCTGTTCGGCGTTCGACGGATCGCACAGCACGTCGTAGCGCCCCGCCACCAGTTGCATCGTCGAGCTGAAATCCCTTGTGCCGCGGGCCATCGCATAGGGAATCGCGGATGTGATCAGCCCGAAGAACACACCGGCGATCAAACCGGTGATCAGCGCACTCCACGGATTGGGGCTGAAGAAGCCGAGGATCAGGCCGATGAACAGACCCAACCAGGCGCCGGTGAGCACACCGCCGCCGAGTACCTTCGGCCAGGACAACCTGCCGGTGACCCGTTCGACCTGCATCAGATCCACCCCGACGATGGTCACCTTTTCGACCGGGAACTGTTGGTCGGACAGATAATCCACCGCACGCTGGGCCTCCGCGTAGGTGGGATAGGAACCGATCGGCCACCCCTTGGGCTTGGTCGGCAGACCCACCGGGCGACCACGTCCCGCTGCCGGGCCACCGGGAGCCGCACCGGGGTTCTGTCCTGGCTGGAACGGACTGGTCATCTCTGAGCTCTCCTTCGCTATGCCGATGCAACGCTAGTCCCTCACGGCTAGTCCCTCACGGCTAGTCTCCTGACGTCAACGCACCGCACCCGCTGGAGGTGCCCGCAGCGCCGCTCACCTCGGACTACCTGTCCTTAGGCTAGGTTGAGCAGCATGACAAATTCGGACAACGACGCAGGCCGGAGCGAATCTTCCGATTCCACCGCGGGTGGGTCCGAGCCGTCTACGAGCGGTCACGAGGCGTCCCCGATCGAGCAGTCGCAGAGTGCGACGCCACCCGAACCGCCCCCGGCCTACCCGCCGCCGACATCCGGGTACGAGCCCACGTCTCCGTACGAGCCCACACCGCCGTACCCGTCGCCGGGCGCATTCGCCGCGCCCGACTATCCGCCCCCGCCCGCGGGCTATCCGCCGCCCTACCCGAATCCTGGTTACACCGCCCCCGGCTACACCCCCCAGGGATACGGCGACCAGGCATACGGCACGCAGGCATACGGCGACCAGGGCTACCCCTCCCAGGGGTACGGCACGCCGTCCTATTCAGCACCGTATCCGCCACCTCCCTACGGGACCGTCCCCGGCGGGTACCCGCCCGGCGGCGGCTATCCGGCACCTGACTACGGATACGGCGCTCCGGCGCCTCAGGGCACCAACTCGCTGGCGATCGCCTCGCTGGTGGCCTCCTGCGTCGGCCTGTTGTGTTGTGTGGGTTCCATCGTCGGCATCGTCCTCGGCATCGTCTCGCTCAACCAGATCAAGCAGACCAACGAGCAGGGCCACGGTCTGGCCGTCGCCGGAATCGTCGTCGGCGTGATCACCCTGCTCATCAGCGTGGTCACCACCATCGCGGTGATGAGCGTCTGACCGCGCCCGCCCGGGCTCAGCTGGGCGGGCGGAACCTCTCCCCGGTACGCTGCATGCCCGCGGCGCGCCCTTTACCGGCGATGACGAGCGCCATCTTGCGGCTGGCCTCGTCGATCATCTCGTCGCCCAGCATCACCGCTCCCCTGGCGCCGCCGGCTTTCGAGGTGTGCCACGCATAGGCCTCCAGGATCAGTTCGGCGTGGTCGTATGCCTGCTGGCGCGGACTGTAAATCTCGTTACCCGCCTCGATCTGATCCGGGTGCAGCACCCACTTGCCGTCATAGCCCAGCGCGGCCGAACGGCCGGCGACCCGGCGGAAGGCCTCGACGTCGCGGACCTTCAGATAGGGACCGTCGATCGCGGCGATGCCATTGGCCCGCGCGGCGACCAGGATCCGCATGAGAACGTGGTGATAGGCGTCACCCTCGGAATAGCCCTCGGGCTGTTCGCCGACTTCCAGGGTCCGCATGTTCAAGCTGGCCATCAGGTCGGCCGGACCCAGAACCAGCGCCTGCACCCGGGGTGCGGCGGCGATGGCGTCGACGTTCGTCAGACCCCTGGCGTCCTCGATCTGGGCCTCGATACCGATGCGCCCCAACGGTAGATCGTGCACGGCCTCGAGCTGGGAGAGCAGAAGGTCCAGCGCGTGCACGTGCGACACGTCGGTCACCTTGGGCAGGACCACGATGTCCAGCGCCGCTCCGGCCCTGCCGACCACCTCGATGACGTCGGTGTGAGTCCAGGGCGTGGTCCAGTCGTTGACCCGCACCCCGCGCAGCTGTCCGGCCCAGCCCGCAGTCGCCAGCGCGGCGGCGACCTGCTCTCGCGCCTGCGTTTTCGCATCCGCCGCGACGGCGTCCTCAAGGTCGAGGAATACCTGGTCGGCAGGCAGGGTCTTGGCCTTCTCGATCATCTTGGCGCTGCTGCCCGGCACGGACAGACAGGTACGGCGGGGTCGATACCGGTTTTCCACAACAACACTCTCTACCCTCTACAACCATGGCGTCGGTCAACAGGGTCTATGCGGCTCGGCTCGCGGGCATGGTCGTGCTCGGCCCCGACGGTGAATCCATCGGCCGCGTCCGGGATGTGGTCATCGGCATCAGCATTGTCCGCCACCAACCCCGCGTCCTCGGGCTTGTGATCGAATTGCTCAGCCGGAGAAGGATTTTCGTACCGATATTGCGTGTCACCGCGATCGAGCCGGGAGCGGTCACCCTGTCGACGGGCAATGTGTCGCTGCGACGTTTCTCGCAGCGGCCCGGTGAGGTCCTGGTACTCGGCCAGGTGATCGAAACCCGGGTCCGCGTCGACGATCCGGACCTGCCCCAGCTGGCCGGTACCGATGTCATCGTCGTCGACCTCGCGATCGAGCAGACCCGCACCCGCGATTGGATGGTGACCAAGGTCGCCGTGCGTCCGCAGCGTCGCCTCGGCCGGCGCAGCAACGTCTACGCCGTGGAATGGCAGAACGTGCACGGACTCACCCCGTCGGGTCTGGCGATGCCCGACCAGGGGGTCGCGCAGCTGCTCGAGCAATTCCAGGGCCAACGCGCGGTCGAAGTGGCCGACGCGATCCGCGAGCTACCGGACAAACGGCGCTTCGAGGTCGTCAACGCATTCGACGACGAACGGCTGGCCGACGTGCTCCAGGAGCTGCCCGAAGACCAGCAGCTCGCGCTGTTGCGCCAGCTGAAGACCGAACGAGCCACCGACGTGCTCGAAGCGATGGATCCCGACGACGCCGCCGACCTGCTGGGCTCGATGACCCCGGCCGATGCCGAGCAGTTCCTGCGCCGGATGGACCCCGAGGACTCCGAGGACGTCCGCCGACTGCTCAGCCATTCACCGAACACGGCGGGCGGTTTGATGACGTCCGAGCCCGTGGTGCTGGCTCCGGACACCACCGTCGCCGAAGCGCTTGCGCGGGTTCGTGACCCGGATCTGACACCGGCGCTGGCGTCGCTGGTGTTCGTGGTGCGCCCGCCGACGGCCACCCCGACCGGTCGCTATCTGGGCTGCGTCCATCTGCAGCGGTTGCTGCGCGAACCGCCCGCCGCTCTGGTCAGCGGCATGGTCGACACCGATCTGCCCAGCCTGGGCCCCGAGGATTCGCTGGGCGCCCTGACGCGCTACTTCGCGGCCTACAACCTGGTGTGCGGACCGGTGGTGGACGAGGAGAGCCACCTGCTCGGCGCGGTATCGGTCGACGACGTCCTGGACCACCTGCTGCCCGACGACTGGCGTGACCGCGAAGCCGAACCGGTCATCGTCAGCGCGGAGAAGGTCACATGAGCGAGGCGTCGTCGCGGCAACGGCTCGACACCCCGCGCGTCTCCCGGGGCCTGACGTCGCGTTTCGATGTCGAGGCGGTGGGCCGGGTCAGCGAGCGCATCGCCCGGTTCCTGGGTACCGGTCGTTACCTGGCGATCCAGACGATCGTCGTCATCGTGTGGATCCTGCTCAACCTCGGCGCGTTCGCCTGGCAGTGGGACCCCTATCCGTTCATCCTGCTCAACCTCGCGTTCTCCACCCAGGCCGCCTACGCGGCCCCGTTGATCCTGCTGGCCCAGAACCGTCAGGAGAACCGTGACCGCGTCTCGCTGGAGGAGGATCGCCGGCGCGCCGAGCAAACCAAGGCCGACACCGAGTTCCTGGCCCGCGAGCTCGCGGCGTTGCGGTTGGCCGTCGGCGAAGTGGCCACCCGTGACTACCTTCGCCGTGAACTGGAGGAGCTCAGCGAGCTGATCCAGGAACTGCACCGGCAGCCGCGCCCGAAGCAGACCGATGCGGGCAAACCTGACCCCGGTGAACGCAAGTCGAAGAAATCCGGGTGAAACAGCTGCGGCGATTGCTGTTACACCGGCGTTGCCGAATAGGTATGGTGACTTGATTCACAGGCGGTCTAACAGCTAGGACGGTTGAGTGCACATAGGGGGAGGATCAGCCCTCACAGCGGCGCGGCGGAGGGCGGAGCAGTTCGTCCGGACGCCGGCCGTCGGCGTCGCCGCCGTACTCACACCGCTGGTGCTGGCCGGAGCGGTCGGCGCGTCCGCGCCGTCGGCGAACCTACCGGTACGGGATGCCGCGGTGCTGCCGTTGGCCGCGGTCGCGCCCGCGGCCGATGATCGTTCCGGACCGTCGGTGGTCGCTGTCACCAAGACGCCGACCCCGTTCCGCACCGTTGCCAGCACGGTGTCCGCGCCGCCCCCGTCGGCGGTGGTCAATTCGCCGGGCACGTTGCGCATCCCGTCGATGGCCCTCGCCGCCTACCGCAACGCCGAGACGATGATGGCGGCGGCGCAACCCGGCTGCGGGCTGAGCTGGAACCTGCTCGCCGGGATCGGCCGCATCGAGTCGATGCACGCCTACGGCGGTGCCACCGACGCCCGGGGTACCGCGGTGCGACCGATCTACGGACCCGCGCTGGACGGCACCCTGCCCGGTAATGAGGTCATCGTGCAGAGTCGGTCCGCCGACCGTGTCATCTACGCGCGGGCGATGGGGCCGATGCAGTTCCTGCCCGGAACCTGGTCGCGGTACGCCTCCGACGGCGACGGCGACGGCAAGGCAGATGTGCAGAACCTGTTCGACGCATCGCTGGCGGCCGCCCGGTACCTGTGTAGCGGCAACATGAACCTACGCAATCAGCCCGACGTGATCGCGGCGATCCTGCGCTACAACAACTCCATGGCCTACGCCCAGAATGTGCTGAGCTGGGCAGCGGCCTACGCGACGGGCGTCGTACCGGTGGATCTGCCCCCGATCACCGGCGAGGTGCCCGAATTGAGCACCGCGGCCACCGACAGCCATCTCGACCGTCGTGCGGGCCTCGGCCCCGGTCTGCCGCTGACCGCAACCGGCCTGCCCGCCAACGACCCGCTGGCGCTGATCCCGCTGATGACCCGAACCGATGTGGCCAGCCAGATCAACCAGAACGTGCCGGGCTTCGTGCCCGGCCAGGCGCTCGGCCCGCTTCCCGGCCCCGCACCGGCGGCTCCGCAGGCGGTGCCCGAACCGGTGCCCCCGCCCGCCTGGGTGCCACCCTGGATCCAGCAGCCGCAGCAGCAACGGCAACCGGAGTGCGCGGTGTTCTGCATCCAGGACGTCGCCCCTGCCGCGCCCGCCCCCGCCGCGCCAGGGCCCGCTCCTGCCGCGCCCGGGCCTGCGCCGGCCGGCCCGCTCGGCCTACCGCCGGGGCCGCCCGCGCCGCCACCGCTCGCGCCCGCCGCGGCCCCGCCGGCTCCCCCACCGCCCGGCCCACCCCCGGCGGTGCCGGGCCTGCCGGTGGCGCCGGGACCGGCGCCCGGCCCGCTGGGCTGAGCACGTCCGTCGCCCGCATTCGGGGTCCCCGACGACCAGTGCCTAGACTCGCCGGTGATGACATCAACTCCGCCTGACCTGGAAGCGGCCGTGCGCGCCGCACTCGCCAAGGTGATCGACCCCGAACTGCGGCGGCCCATCACCGAGGTGGGCATGGTCAAGAACGTCACGGTCGACTCCGCGGCCTCGGTGCACGTCGAGGTGTATCTCACCACCGCGGCGTGTCCGAAGAAAACCGAGATCTCCGACAGTGTCACCCGTGCCGTGCAGGACGTCCCCGGTACCGGTGCAGTCACCGTGAGCCTGGACGTGATGAACGACGAGCAGCGGGCCGAGCTGCGCAAACAGCTGCGCGGTGATTCCCGGGAACCCGTCATTCCGTTCGCCCAACCGGGCTCACTGACCCGCGTGTACGCGGTGGCGTCGGGCAAGGGGGGTGTCGGCAAGTCCAGCATCACCGTCAACCTGGCCGCGGCGATGGCGGCGCGCGGCCTGTCCGTCGGACTCCTCGACGCCGACATCTACGGCCATTCGGTACCCCGGATGATGGGCACGACCGACCGGCCCACCCAGGTCGACTCGATGATCCTGCCGCCCGTCTCGCACGACGTGCGGGTGATCTCGATCGCGATGTTCACCCAGGGCAACACACCGGTGGTGTGGCGCGGTCCGATGCTGCACCGCGCGCTGCAGCAGTTCCTGGCCGATGTGTACTGGGGCGACCTGGATGTGCTGCTGCTTGATCTGCCACCCGGCACCGGAGACATCGCGATCTCGGTGGCCCAGCTGATCCCCGGCGCCGAGATCCTCGTCGTCACGACCCCGCAGCTGGCCGCGGCGGAGGTCGCCGAGCGGGCCGGCGCGATCGCATTGCAGACCCGCCAGCGCATCGCCGGGGTGGTGGAGAACATGGTGGACGGTCCGGTCATCAAGATGTTCGGCGAAGGCGGCGGCCGCCACGTGGCAGAAAGTCTGTCCCGAGCGGTGGGCGCCGATGTGCCACTGCTCGGACAGGTGCCGTTGGACCCGGAACTGGTCACCGCCGGGGACTCCGGGGTGCCGCTGGTGCTCAGCGCACCCGATTCGCCCGCGGGTACGGAGCTGCGCAAAGTCGCCGATGCGTTGTCCTCACGCAAGCGCGGGCTGGCCGGCATGTCGCTCGGGTTGGATCCCGCCGGCCGCTGACCGGCCCGGGCACCCGCCCGGCGGCACGCCGCGTCAGGTCGCGTCGGAGTCGAACGGTGTGGTCGAACTCGGCGCCGGGCCGTCGGCGGGCTGGGGTTTGGCACCGCCGGCGCCCACCGATGTCCCATCAGTGCCAGCCGTCCCATCAGTGCCAGCGATCGAGGACTGCGCCGCAGCCGCCGGTCCCGGTCCGGACTGCGGCTTCACCGCCGGTGTCTGAGGCTTGCCATTGCGGTCGGCCGAACCCGCAGGCGCGCCGTTCTGATCGACCTTGCCGGTGAAGATCGAGTCGTCGCCGTCGAGTAGATGTTTGGTCAGCGCCGCGCGCGGAGTCATACCGCGCAGCTTCTGCAGTTCCGAGAGCGGCTCCCGCAGATCGTCGAAGTCGGTGCCGAACTCGTCGCGGAGTTGGCTGGTGGCACCGGTGACATAGTCACGCACCTGACGCACGGCGCCCCCGGTCCAGCGGATGGCGCCGGGTAGCCGCTCCGGCCCCAGGATCACCAGACCGGCGATCACCAGGACCAGCATCTCGCCCCAGCCGACGTTGGCGAACATGGTTAGGTGCTGTCGTCGCCGTTGGGGGTCACGGTCAGCGTCACGGGACGACCGTCCCGGACGACCTCGATCGGCGCCGGCTGGCCGATCGCGAGCTGACGCACCGCGACGATGAACTCGTCGGCATCGGCGACCTTACGGTCGCCCACCTTGACCACCACGTCGTTCTCCAGGATCCCCGCACGCTCGGCCGGGCTGTTCGGCGAGACGTCGGCGACCTGCGCACCCTTGGAGACGTCGTTGCTCACCGAGCGAGCGGTCAGGCCCAGCGTCGGGTGAGCGATCTTGCCGTTCTCGATCAACGTCTCGACAACCTGCTTGACCTCATTGACCGGGATCGCGAAACCGAGCCCGCTGGCGCTGTCCGACAGCGACTTGCCGGCGGTGTTGATGCCGATGACCTCGGATTGCATGTTGATCAGCGGCCCGCCGGAGTTACCGTGGTTGATCGATGCGTCGGTCTGCACACCGTCGATCACCGTATCGGTGTCCGAGCCGTCGCCCGACAGCGGAACAGGGCGGTGCAGGGCGCTGATGATGCCGTGCGTGACCGTGCTCCTCAGCCCGAGCGGGGCGCCCGCCGCGATCACCTCTTCACCGACCCGCAGCTTCTCGGAGTCGCCCATGCGGGCCACGACCAGGTTGTCGACGTTGTCGACTTTCAGCACCGCCAGATCGGTCTTGGGATCACGGCCGACCAGATTCGCCGGCACCTCGGTGCCGTCGTTGAACACCACCGCCATCTTGAACTCGCTGGGATTGGTGGCAGCCTCGGAGATCACGTGATTGTTGGTGACGATGTAACCGCGGCCGTCGACCACCACACCGGACCCCTGCGAACCCTCCCGGTCACTGGTCGCCTCGATGGTCACGACCGAATCGGCCACCGCCGCGGCAACCTTGGCGAACTGGCCTTCGGGCTCGCCGTCTCCGGCGGAGCTGGTGTGCAATGTCACCTTCGACGTGGTGAACGCGGTGACCACCTCGGCGGTGGTGCGTCCCACCCATCCCCCGGCGACGCCGATGACCAGTGCGATGACGCCGAGGACGGCCAGCGCGACGTAGGACACCTTGCCGCCGAACAGCACGTCACGCACACCGAGCTTGCCCACCGGAGTGACGGGTTGGACCGGTCCGGCCGGTGCCATGGCGGGGGTTCCGAGCGCCGCCGGGGCGCCCGGATTGCGCCACGGATCATCGGGTTCGTCGTCCCCGGAGTCGCGCTCGGCTTCCAGTGCGCCGACGTCGGTGGGATGGCGCTGCAGCGAGTCACCGCCTGCGTAGGGGCGACCGAAGGCCTCCGCGAGGACCGGGTCCGGCGGCTGGTCTTTCGGGGCGTACTCGCCCTGGTCGCGATGCTTGGCCGCGTCCAGGAACGAGCCGTCCACGCCCGCGGGGCGCCCGAATGTGCGCTGCGCCGCCGGATCCACCGGCGGACGCGACACCGGCCGTGGTTCCAGGCGTTCCCGGCCGGTCTGGTCCAGATTGGTCACCCGTGCATCGCCCTTTCGTGCCCTTCCCTACAAGCCCGACCATCCCGACAAACCTGTGATCCCCGGGATACCCGCACCGCTGCCGCCGCCGCGCCAGCAATCGCCGACAACTCGGCGGTCGAGTTCGCGTCCACCCTACCGGCGCTTGCGGCGGGCCCGCTGAGCACCGTCGGCCAACTGCGGCGTCTCGGCGGGCTCCGGCGCGTCCACCGGGGTGCGGTCGGGAATCTGGGACAACAGCCCCAGCAAAGAACTCGGCATCGCTACGGGCCGTGATTCGCGCAGCACCTCGCGGGCCTGGCGCTGCGCATCGACCTCCCGCGCACACTCCGGGCACAGGGACAGATGGTGCGCGGCTCGCAGGTGTGCCGACATGCGCAGTTCACCGTCGACGAACGCGGCGACGGCCTCGATGGACAGATGCTCGGTGGAGCCGAATTGTCGCGGCCCCACCGGATCACCGCTCTGCGACGCCAGCTGCGAGGGGAGCCAGGAGAACGCCCGGCGGAACGCATGTCCGGGATCGAACACCACTCAGCTCCTTTCCGCTCGGCGGCGTCGGCCTGCGCTGACGAAAGACGACCTGCTTCGAATGTAGCGCGGCGCGGCGGGTGGCAGCGCGGGAACCTCAGGCCGACCTGGCCGTGTCGTTGACGAGAGCGCTCTCGGAGTGCAGCGCGAGATAGTCCCGCAGCGCCTGCCTGCCCCGATGGATGCGACTGCGCACCGTACCGAGTTTGACGCCCAGCGTCGCCCCGATCTCCTCGTAGGACAGACCCTCGATATCGCACAGCACGACTGCGGCACGGAACTCCGGCGCCAACGAATCCAGCGCGGCCTGCAGATCCGGTCCGAGTCGTGAGTCGTGGTAGATCTGCTCGGGGTTCGGCTCATCGGCCGGGACCCGGTCATAGTCCTCGGGCAGCGCCTCCATCCGGATGCGGCCACGGCGCCGGACCATATCGAGGAACAGATTGGTGGTGATGCGGTGCAACCAGCCCTCGAAGGTGCCGGGCTGATAGTTCTGGACCGAGCGGAAGACGCGGATGAACGTTTCCTGGGTCAGGTCTTCGGCGTCGTGTTGATTGCCCGACAGCCGATAGGCCAGCCGGTACACCCGGTCGGCGTGCTGGCGGACGAGTTCGTCCCAACTGGGCATCGCGGCCTTGTCACCGGTGGCGTCGAACACCGCGGTCCCGGTGAGCTCGTCAGCCGGCTCAACCCACTCGGCGTCGGTGAACTGCTCCAGGTGCGCCATGGTGACCGGCGCAGCGGCAGGCACAGGAGTAGCAGACATGGGGACGTGTGTGGTGGTCGTCGGATCCTCCAGTTCGTGATGGGAACGGCCATGCGCTGACGACCGCTCGAACTCGACAACACCGGGTGCCGGGGGGTTGTTCCCGGCACGCGCGGAATCGGTGCGTGCGCTTGCAGCGCCGTCTGTCATGCGATTACCGTCTCCCGTGCTGGTGTGCCAGGCATATGAGCTAACTGAACATTTCCTGAGAAAGATTGCTACCCCTTTTTTCACCAGCGGAAACAGCTCGACCAATGGCGGCTGTGGGCACCGACGCCCGGGCGTGTCGCTGTCGCGGCTCACCCGGCCTTGGCTCTACGCTGCGGGCATGTCCAGCACCGACGATCCCGGCGCCGGCTCGGCCGACGCCACCGCTCGGGCCCGCCAGGCCGAGGCGATCGTCACCCATGCCGAACACTCGATCTCCGAGGATGCCATCGTCGCTGCGGCGCGTGAGCGTGCCGTCGACATCGGCGCCGGCGCCGTTACCCCGGCCGTCGGGGCACTGCTGTGCGTGCTGGCGAAGCTGACCGGTGCCCGCGCGGTGGTGGAGGTCGGCACCGGGGCCGGCGTCAGTGGGTTGTGGCTGCTCTCCGGTATGCGCGAAGACGGCGTGCTGACCACCATCGACGTCGAACCCGAGCATCAGCGCACCGCCAAGCAGGCGTTCACCGAGGCCGGCGTGGGGCCGGGACGGACCCGGCTGATCAGCGGCCGCGCCCAGGAAGTGCTCACCCGGCTGGCCGACGAGTCTTATGACCTGGTCTTCATCGACGCCGCACCCGCCGACCAGCCGCACTTTGTCACCGAAGGGGTCCGGCTGCTGCGGGCCGGCGGGGCGATCGTGGTGCACCGCTCCGCCCTCGGCGGGCGGGCCGGGGACGCGTCGGCCAAGGATGCCGAAGTCGCCGCGGTACGGGAAGCGGCGCGCCTGATCGCCGAGGACGAACGGCTCACGCCGGTGCTCGTACCACTCGGCGACGGTCTGCTCATCGCCGCGCGCGACTGAGCCTTTCTCCCGCTCCCCTCCCACTCCCCTCCCACTCCCGGTCGGGCTCCCTCTCGGCTCCCTCGCCGACCTGCGCACCGCCGACCCGCCCCCGGCTGCCGCGGTTGTTTCAAGCGCTGTCTGGCGCCACCCCTTGCCCTCGCACTGAACGAGCGTTTAGCATACTAAACATGCGTTCAGCCGATGACCTCACCGCGGTGGCTCGAATCCGCGATGCGGCTGTGGACCTGTTCGGACGCGAGGGGTTCGGGGTCAGCGTGCGGGCCATCGCCTCAGCCGCGGCAGTGAGCCCGGCACTGGTGATCCACCACTTCGGTTCCAAGGACGGGTTACGCCGAGCCTGCGACGACTTCATCGCCGCGACGGTTCGCGCGAGCAAAACCGAGACCATTCAAACATCGGATCCCACAACGTGGTTCGCCCAGTTGGCCGAGATCGAGGAGTACGCCCCGCTGATGGCCTACCTGGTGCGGAGCATGCAGACCGGCGGCGATCTGGCCAAGACGCTGTGGCACACCATGATCGACAACGCCGAACAGTACATCGAGGAGGGTGTCCGGTCGGGGACCCTCAAACCGAGCGCTGATCCGCGGGGCCGGGCGCGGTTCATGGCAATGGCCGCCGGCGGCGGATTCCTGCTCTATCTGCAACTACACGACAACCCGACCGACCTGCGCGCCGTGCTGCGCGACTACAGCGAGGAAATGATGCTGCCGGCCCTGGAGCTCTACACCCAGGGTCTGATGGCGGATTCGACGATGTACGACGCGTTCGTCGCTCAACGCGCACAGGGCATTCCGTTCACACCGAGAGAAGGAGCGCACGATGACTGACACCGGGCTCGCGGTCGACATCGCGGGGTTGCACAAGTCGTTCGGCCACACCAAAGCCCTCGACGGGCTCGACCTGACCGTCGCGCCGGGCGGGGTGACCGGATTCCTCGGGCCCAACGGGTCGGGCAAATCCACCACCATCCGGGTGCTGCTCGGCCTGCTGCGCGCCGACGGCGGCACCGTCCGACTGCTCGGCGCGGACCCGTGGCACGACGCTGTGCAGCTGCACCGCCGGATCGCTTATGTCCCAGGCGACGTCGCGTTGTGGCCCAATCTCACCGGGATGCAGGCCATCGACCTTCTCGCGGCGTTACGCGGCAAGGACGCGGTGGACAGGAAGCGACGTGACCAGCTCATCGAGCGCTTCGAACTCGACCCGCACAAGAAGGCCCGTACCTATTCCAAGGGCAATCGGCAGAAGGTGGCGATCGTCGCCGCGTTCAGCACCCACAGCGATCTGTTCGTCCTGGACGAACCGACATCAGGTCTGGACCCCTTGATGGAACAAGCTTTTCAGCAGTGCGTTCGTGAGGTGGCCGACCGTGGCGCCGCGGTACTGCTGTCCAGCCACATCCTGGCCGAGGTGGAAAAGCTCTGCGATGCAGTGACTATCGTCCGCGCTGGTCGCACCGTCCGGTCCGGGGCATTGAGTGACATGCGGTATCTGATGCGTACCACGGTCACAGCCCGCACCCGTGCGGACGGCGGGAACCTCGAACAATCGGGTTATGTGCACGATCTGTGCACCGACGACGGCCGGCTGCGGTTCTCGGTCGACCGCGACGACCTCGACCGCGCAATGGCCGATCTGAGCGGTCTGGGCATCGAGGAGCTCACGGTCGCGCCGGCATCACTGGAGGACATGTTCCTGCGCGAGTACCAGGGGGTCGGCCGGTGACCAAAACCGCCGAACTACCCACCCGCGCAACACGACACGCCGCCGCGCCGGCCGGGTCACCGTGGACGGGCACCGTCAGTTTGATCCGGCTGGCCCTGCGCCGCGACCGGGTGCGCCTTTCGGTGTGGATCGCGGCGCTGACGGCGATGATGGCCTACTCTCCGCGGACCCTCGAGCTGGCGTACCCGCAAGAAGCGCAACGTCTGGCGCGGATAGAGCTGCTCAGAACACCGGCCGGGATGATGCTGGGCGGCCCGATGTTCGGTCGCAACGAAACCGAACTCGGCGCGATGATGGCCAACGAGCTGATGCTCACGCTCATCGTCGCCACGTCGATCCTCGCCATCCTCACCGTCGTCCGCCACACCCGCGCCGAGGAGGAAAGCGGCGCCGCGGAATTGGTGCTGGCCTCGGTCGTCGGCCGCTACGCCCGCACCACCGCGGCGCTGACCCTGGTTGCAGCGGTCAACGTCGTGCTCGCCGCGACGCTGACGGCGGCGATGGCCGTCAACGGATTCGACGTCGTCGACTCCGCCGCCATGAGTCTCGGTGTCGTCGCGGTGGCCACGGTGTTTGGCGCCGTCGCCGCGATCACCGCCCAGTTGTGGCGGACAGCACGCGCGGCGACCGGTGCCGCGATGGCGACTCTGGCCCTGGCCGCCCTGGTTCGCGGCGTCGGCGACGTCATCGACAACTCGGGCAGCGCGTTGAGCTGGTTGTCCCCCATCGCCTGGGCCCAGCAGATGCGCCCCTTCGTCGATCTGCGCTGGTGGCCGTTGGCGCTGCTTGCGGTGTCGACGCCGGCGCTCGTCGCCGTGGCCGCCTGGCTGGAGGCGCGCCGTCAATACGACGACGGCTCCATCGCCTCGCGTGGCGACCGACCCGATGCCCGCCCGATCCGCGGTGTGCTCGGACTTCATCTGAGGCTGCAGTTCGGGCAGACGATCGGGTGGTCGGTCGGTCTGTTCGCGGCGGGGCTGGCCTTCGGGTCGATGACGGACTCGCTGCTGGATGCCGCCCGCGACAACGAACTGATCGCCCAGATCGTGTCGGACCAAGGCCTCGACGGGGTCTACACGACCATGTCACAGTTTTTGGCCGCGGCAGCGGCGGCCTACGTGGCATCGGCGGTGCTGCGCGTGTACACCGACGAGCAGAACGGTCTGGGCGAGGCCGTGCTCGCCGGTGCGGTATCGCGCCGCCGCTGGTTGTCCACCGCGGTGCTCTCCGCAGTCCTGGGCGCGACGGTGCTGATGTTCTTCGCAGGGCTGGGCAACGGTCTCGGAGCCGGACTCACGCTGGGCGAACCGGCGACGGTACTCAAACTCACGCTGACCGGGCTGGCTTTCGTGCCCGCGCTTGCGGTTCTCGCCGGTATCGCCGCGCTCGCGGTGGCCGTGCGTCAGGCGTGGATCGCCTGGCTGGCAGTGGCTTTCGTGGTGACGTCGCTGTACCTCGGCGCGCTGCTGCGGTTGCCCCAGTGGCTACTCGACCTCTCGCCGGTAGGTCAGACCAGCTATCCCACCTCGGTTCCGGCACTGGAGTGGGCCGTTATGGCCGGTGCGGCAGCGGCGCTGACGATTGTCGCGGCCGAGGTGTACCGCCGCCGTGACGCGGTCTGACCGGCACAGCAGTCCACATCGAAGGGAGACGCTCTCCTGTGGAAACCACGGTCAAGCTCATCGCCCGGGCGCTGGCTTCGACACTGGCCGGCGCGGCGTTCTTCGTCGCCGTGTTGTTCTGGCCGGCCGGCACCTTCCACTACTGGCAGGCCTGGGCGTTCCTGGCGGTGTTCACACTGACGACGTCGGGATTCACCATCTTCCTGGCGGTTCGCCATCCCGACGCGTTGAACCGCCGGCTCAAGGCCGGCCCGACCCAGGAACCCCGCGCCGCACAGCGGATCATCATCAGCCTGACCGTGGTGGTCCTGGCCGCGACGTTCGTACTGTCGGCCCTCGACCACCGGTTCGGCTGGTCCTCGGTTCCGGTGTGGCTCGTCGTCGGCGGCAACGCCCTGGTGGCGATCGGACTGACCGTCGCGCAACTGGTGATCGTGCAGAACCACTACGCAGCGGCGACCGTGCGCGTCGAGGACGACCAACCGCTGGTGTCGACCGGCCTTTACGGGTTGGTCCGCCACCCGATGTACAGCGGCACGGTGATCATGATGATCGGAACGCCCATCGCCCTGGACTCGCTGTGGGGGCTGCTCGGGATGGCCGCGACGGTGCCGGTGCTGGTCGCGCGCATCCTCGACGAAGAGAAGATGCTGGACGAGGAACTCAGCGGGTATCGCGCCTATCGGCAACAGGTGCGCTACCGACTCATCCCCGGGGTGTGGTGATGCCGGGACCTGACCTCAGATCCAGACACCCTTGCCGACGGCGACCACACCGCCGGAACTGATCGAGAACCGCTCGCGGTCCTTGTCCAGATCCACACCGACCATCTCGCCCGGCCCGACCACCACGTTCTTGTCCAGAATCGCGTGCCGCACCACCGCACCGCGCCCGATGCGGGCTCCCGGCATGATCACGCTGCCTTCGACGATGGCGCCGTCGTCGACGACGACATTCGAGGACAGCACCGAATTGCGCACCGAGGCAGCCGAAATGATGCTGCCTGCGCCGACCACCGATTCCTGGGCCGAACCGCCGTTGACGAACTTGGCCGGCGCCAGATTCTCGGCCCCACCACGGATGGGCCACCGCTTGTTGTACAGGTTGAACACCGGGTGCACCGAGACCAGGTCCATATGCGCGTCGTAGAACGCGTCCAGCGTGCCCACGTCACGCCAGTACCCGTGGTCGCGCTCGGTGGCGCCCGGCACCTCGTTGTTGTTGAAGTCGTACACCGACGCCATCCCGTCGGCCACCAGCCGGGGAATGATGTCCCCACCCATGTCGTGGTCGGAGTCGTCGTCCTCGGCGTCGGCGCGGATGGCGTCGATCAGCACCTTGGTGGTGAAGATGTAATTGCCCATCGAGACGAACGTCTGCTCGGGATCGTCGGGGGTTCCCGGCGGATCGGCCGGCTTCTCGATGAAACCGCGGATCCGGCCCGAGTCGTCGGAGTCGATGCAGCCGAACGCGCTGGCCTCCGATCTCGGCACCCGGATACCCGCCACGGTCGCGCCGGCACCGCTCTCGATGTGCTGCTGGACCATCTGCTCAGGGTCCATCCGGTACACGTGGTCCGCGCCGAAGATCACGATGTAGTCCGGATCCTCGTCGTAGATCAGGTTCATCGACTGGTAGATCGCGTCGGCCGAACCGGTGTACCAGCGCGGGCCGAGCCGCTGCTGGGCGGGCACCGGGGTGATGTACTCCCCGGCAAGCCCGGAAAGTCGCCAGTTCTGCGAGATGTGCCGGTCCAGCGAATGCGACTTGTATTGCGTGAGCACGCAGATCCGCAGAAACCGGGCGTTGACGAGGTTGGAGAGCACGAAATCGATGAGCCGGTAGCCGCCCCCGAACGGCACGGCGGGCTTGGCGCGATCGGCTGTCAGCGGATAAAGGCGCTTTCCTTCTCCGCCTGCGAGGACGATGCCCAACACATGTGGCGCTTCCCTCATGCTGCCAACCTATCCGCACGTGGGGACGGGGGCCAGCCATTCGCGCTTTTACCGCGTTGCGCGCGCCGCGAAAACACCTCCCGGCCCGGGGGCTTCTCGGGCTGTCCGTCAAGACAATTGGGGATGCGACGCGACGCGTCCCTGAGTTGGATACGGTCACACCATGCGGGTGGCGATGATGACTCGGGAGTATCCACCCGAGGTTTACGGCGGTGCTGGTGTCCACGTGACGGAATTGGTCGCCCAGTTGCGGCACCTGTGCGAGGTCGATGTGCACTGCATGGGCGCGCCGCGGCCGGGCGCCACGGTGGCGCAACCGGACCCGGCGCTCACCGGGGCCAACCCGGCGCTGGCGACGCTGTCAGCCGACCTGAACATGGTCAACTCGGCGTCGGCAGCCACGCTCGTGCACTCCCACACCTGGTATGCCGGCATGGCCGGGCACCTGGCCGCATTGCTGTACGGGGTCCCGCATGTGCTCACCGCGCACTCGCTGGAACCGATGCGGCCGTGGAAGGCCGAACAGCTCGGAGGCGGCTACCGGATATCGTCCTGGGTCGAGAAGACCGCCGTCGAGGCGGCCGCAGCCGTCATCGCCGTCAGTTCGGGAATGCGCGCCGACGTGCTGCGCACCTACCCCGCGCTGAACCCCGACCGGGTGCACGTGGTGCGCAACGGTATCGACACCGACGTCTGGTACCCCGCCCGATCAGATCAGGACGGATCGGTACTGGCCGAACTCGGCGTGGACCGGACCCGACCGATCGTTGCATTCGTCGGGCGCATCACCCGACAGAAGGGTGTGGCGCATCTGGTCGCCGCCGCCCACCGCTTCGCCCCCGACGTCCAGCTCGTGCTGTGCGCAGGCGCCCCCGACACCCCGGAGATCGCCGAGGAGATCGCCGGCGCCGTGCAGCAGCTCTCCCAGGCCCGCACCGGAGTCTTCTGGGTGCGGGAGATGCTGCCGACCCCCAAGATCCGCGAAATTCTCTCGGCAGCAACTGTTTTCGTCTGCCCGTCGGTCTACGAGCCGCTGGGGATCGTGAACCTCGAGGCGATGGCGTGCGGGACCGCCGTGGTGGCCTCCGACGTCGGCGGGATCCCCGAGGTGGTCGACGACCAACGGACAGGCCTGCTGGTGCACTACGACGCCGATGACACGGCGTCGTTCGAGCACGGGTTGGCCGATGCGGTGAATTCCCTGGTCGGAGACCCCGAGCGGGCGACCCGCTTCGGCGTGTCGGGCCGGCAGCGGTGCATCGACGAGTTCTCCTGGGCGCACATCGCCGAAGAAACCCTGCAGATCTACCGCAAGGTTTCGTCGTAGCCGAGGGGTTCTAGCTGGTCACACCCTTGAGTTCGTCGCCGAGCGCAGCGGCCTCCTCGGGGGTGAGTTCGACGACGAGCCGGCCCCCACCTTCCAGCGGTACTCGCATCACGATGCCTCGCCCCTCCTTGGTTGCTTCCAGTGGACCGTCTCCGGTCCGGGGCTTCATCGCCGCCATCGAGTGCTCCCTCCGCATGGGCGTGCCCTGTCAGGGCCCGTTCTGTCCGTGACCCGAAGCTGCGCTGGTTCTACGTGCACCGACAGCATCCGGATCTGAACTGCTACAGACCTCCATTGTTCCCTATCAACGCCACGTCGTGTGCGAAGACCCGGCTATAGCCACCGGCAAGCCATCGGGACGCGTCCTTTCCCGGGCCGGCGCCGTGACGGTCATGAGGCCGACGTGCCGCCTCCCAGACGTGGCACCCAGCAGTCTGCGACATGGTCGTCCACCATCCCGGTGGCCTGCATCAACGCATACGCCGTGGTCGGTCCGACGAACCGGAACCCGCGCCGTTTGAGTTCCTTGGCCATCGCCGTGGATTCCGGCGACACGGCAGCCACCTCGGCCAAGCTCGCCGGTCGTCCCCGGGTCGCGCGGTCGGCCGGGGCGAAGGACCACAGCAACTCCCCCAGATCCACACCGGCGGCGGCCATCTGCGCGGTGACGCGCGCGTTGGTGATGGTGGCGTCGATCTTGGCGCGATTGCGCACGATGCCTGAATCGGCCATCAGCCGGTCGACGTCGCGATCGGTGTAGCCGGCGATGCGTTCGACGTCGAACCCGTCGAACGCGGTGCGGAAGTTATCCCGTTTACGCAGGATGATCAACCAGGACAGGCCACTCTGGAACGCTTCGAGGCTGACCCGCTCGAACAGCGCCGCCGCACCGTGCAGCGGCCGCCCCCACTCGGTGTCGTGGTAATCCCGGTACAACGCGAAATCGGCGGCGGAAAGCCTGGTTTGGTCGATCCAGCCGCACCGGATCCGCGGATCGGCGGTCGCCGCACTCACCCGTCGTCCCGGACGTCGTCCGCCGGCAGCGCACCGGCAGCATCCCGAAGGCCGGCATCGCGATCGTCGGCATCGCGATGGTGACTGAGGGTGTCCGCACCGTGCGCCGCGCGCACCGCGGCGAGTTCACCTCGAAGCATGTCGAGTTCGCGGCCCAGCCGCTCGAGCACCCAGTCGACCTCGCTGGTCTGGTAACCACGCAGGGCCTGGCTGAACTTGACCGCCTCGACATCGGCACCGGTGACACCGGAGGCGGGCAGCACCGTGGCGGTGGTGCCCTGCGGCAGCGGGGGCAACACTTCGCCGCGGCCGAACAGCACACTGCCCACCGCGAACAACACGAAACCGACGAGCACCAGCACGACGAGATAGAGCAGCACCAGAGTCACAGTTCGATCTTGCCCGACGGCGCCGACACCGGCACCGGCTCACCCGGGCATGGTTCAGCGGGGACGCAGGGTGATCATCGGCGGCCGGTCGGTCAACGAGACCGTCGACGTCCGCGGGGTGTAGTCCTCGCCGTCGGCGAAGAACTGCGTCAGACCCACCCCGGAGTCGGGGATTCCGCACCTGGACAGCAGGGTGGCGATCACCTGTCTGCTCATCGATGCCAGCTCGGTCAGCGGGCGGTTGCGGTGCGTACGGACGCCAAGGTTCACCTGGGCAATCGCGTCCAGTCCGAGCCGGTCGTAGGTGTCGACGAGCAGGCCGATCTCCACGCCGTACCCCGGCGCGAACGGCACCGCCGTCAACAGCTCGCGGGTACCGGCGTACTCACCGCCCAACGGTTGGTACAGGCACGTCAGCTCGGGACGCAGCGACGCCAACAGGGGCCGCGCCACCAGTTCGGTGACCCGTCCGCCGCCGTTGGCGTCCTCTTTGCCGCTGACCTTCAGAGGCCGCCGGTAGAAACCCTTGACCAGATGCACACCCTCGGCCGTGAGCAGCGGCCCGAGCAGCTTGGGCACGAACATCGGATCCGGGTCGAGCAGATCGGAGTCGACGAAGGCAATGATGTCGCCGGTTGTCGCCGCCAGCGAGCGCCACAGCACCTCGCCCTTACCGGGTTCGGGCGCGACCTCGGGAAGCGCCACCTCGCGGCTGACCACCCGGGCACCGGCGGCGACCGCGCGGATCTCGGTGTCGTCGGTGGAACCGGAGTCGAGCACGATCAGCTCGTCGACCAGCCCACCGAGCAGCGGGGTGATGGTCTCCACGACGCCGGCGACCGTCTCCTCCTCGTTGAGCGCGGGCAGCACCACCGACACCGTGCGCCCCTTCTTGGCCGCCTCCAGTTCGGCCACCGTCCAGCTGGGCCGGCACCAACTGCGGTCGGTGAGCCAGCGGTGTTCGGCCACACCGAAGGTATCCAGGTCGTTGACGCGATCAGACAACACAGTCATGCCAGTCCCCTCACCGTGCGTTTCGGCTGACGGGCGCCCTTGATCGACGCAACCATCTCCAGTACCCGACGTGTGGGTCCGACCTCGTGCACCCGGAACATCGCGGCACCGTCGGCCGCCGCAAGCGCGGTTGCCGCCAGGGTGCCTTCGAGGCGTTCGGTCAGACCCACCCCCAGAGTCTCCCCGACGAAATCCTTGTTGCTCAGGGCCATCAGGACGGGCCATCCAGTGTTAACAAGCTCTTTTACGTGGCGCAACAAACTAAGACCGTGGTAAGTGTTCTTGCCGAAATCGTGGGTGGGATCGATGAGAATCCGGTCCCTGCGCACCCCCAGAGCCACCGCGCGCTCGGCCGACGCGGTCACCTCGGCGACGACGTCGTCGACCACACCGCGCTCGGAGAGCCCGTAGGCGACCCGAAACGGACGGGTCCGCGGCACCGCCCCGCCGGTGTGCGAACACACCAGCCCGGCGCCGAACTCGGCGGCCACCCCGGCCAGCTCCGGGTCGGCCCCGCCCCAGGTGTCGTTGATCAGGTCCGCGCCGGCCGCGCAGGCCTGCTTGGCGACCTCGGCTCGCCAGGTGTCGACGCTGATCAACTGGTCGGGAAAGGCGTCGCGCAACCATTCGATGAACGGCACCACCCGCGCCACTTCCTCGTCGGCGTCCACCGTCACACCCGGCCCGGCCTTCACCCCGCCGACGTCGATGACATCGGCGCCGTCGGCGACCACCCGGTACGCCGCCTGCTTGGCGGCTTCGTCGGTGAAGGTCGCACCCCGGTCATAGAACGAGTCCGGCGTGCGGTTCACGATCGCCATGATCAGCGCACGATCGCCGGCCACGGGGCGCCCCAGAAACGTCGACTGCACCTGACCAGGCTACGTTCAGCGCCCGTTCGGCAGCGCCGGGCGACCGTCGGGGTTGGTGCGCACGCCCGGCCGCGGGCTATTTCGGCTTCTTGCCGGCAGCGACCTCGTCGGGGTACTCGTTGTAGAACGGGACGTAGCCCTCGTCGCGCCCGGCCAGCACGAACAGCGGATCCTCGATCGTGACGTCGTCGTCGTCACCCTCGCCGCTGGAGCCGCCGTAGCCCTCCTTGCGCAGGTCCACCTTCTGGCTCTTGAACGTCGACGTGTGGGCCAGCTCCTTGACCACCCGGACGAACAACGGCACCGCGTACCCCGGCAGCTTGTCGAACACCGACTGCGCCAGCGCCTTGCCGTCGAGCTGCTCGCCGTCTTTGAGCTGGATCGCCACCATGCCGGCCTTACCGCCGGTGTCGGGGACCTCCACACCGAAGACGGTGCACTCCTCGACCTGATCGTGGGTGGACACCGCGGCCTCCACCTCGGTGGTGGCCACGTTCTCACCCTTCCAGCGGAAGGTGTCACCCAGCCGGTCGGTGAACGCGGCGTGCCCGAACCCCTGCGACCGCATCAGGTCGCCGGTGTTGAACCACACGTCCCCTTCTTTGAACGCGTCGCGGACCAGCTTCTTCTCCGACTCCTTCTTGTCGGTGTAGCCGTCGAAGGGCTGGAAATTGCTGACCTTGGACAGCAGCAGACCCGGCCGGCCGTCCTTGACCTTGCGCACCCGACCGTTCTCGTCGCGCACCGGGTCACCGGAGCCCTCGTCGTACTCGACGAACGCCACCGGGGTCGGGCAGATCCCGGTGGTCTTGTCCACGTTGAGAACGTTGACGAACGCCGTGTTGCCCTCGCTCGCGGCGTAGAACTCGCACACCCGCCCGATGCCGAAGCGCTCGGTGAACGCGTCCCAGATCGCCGGGCGCAGCCCGTTGCCGCAGATGACCCGCACCTTGTGCTGCCGGTCGGTTGGCTTCTCCGGCTGGTTGAGCAGGTAGGCGCAGACCTCTCCGATATAGACGAACGCGGTCGCCTCATAGCGGATCACGTCGTCCCAGAACTTCGACGCCGAGAACGACTTGCCCAACGCCAGCGTGGCACCCGAGTTCAACACCGACGACAGCGCGACCGTCAGCGCGTTGTTGTGATACAGCGGCAGGCAGCAGTACAACGTGTCGCTGCTGTTCAACCGCAGACCCAGGCCACCGAATCCGGCCAACGCGCGCAGCCAGCGGTAATGGGTCATCACGCTGGCCTTCGGCATGCCCGTGGTCCCGGAGGTGAAGATGTAGAAGGCCTTGTCCTTGGCCAGCACCGCCGAGGTGGTGGCCGGGTTGGTGGCCGGCGCGGTCTCGGCGAGCTGTTTGAGCTCGTCGAGGGTGATCACACCGTCGGTATCGGCGCCGGACTCGGTGATGGGCTCGATGAACTCGGTCTCGGCGACGACCACTGACGCCGAAAGCAGGCCCAGGCTGTGCTTGAGCACCTCGTCGCGCTGGTTGTAATTGAGCATCCCGGAGATGGCCCCGCACTTGACGGCGGCCAGCATCAGCAGCACCGGTTCCGGCGAGTTGCGCATCATGATGCCCACCACGTCGCCGTGGCCGACTCCGCGGGCGGCGAGCACGGCCGCGTACCGGTTGACGGTTTCGTTGGCCTCGCCGTAGGTGATGTCGCGGTCCTCGAAGCGCAGGAACACCTTGTCGGCGTGTTGGGCGGCGCGGTCCTGGAAGACTTTGCCGATCGACGTCTTGGCCGTGGGCCGGGCGCCGAAGCCGGTCACCACGCCACGCACGATCGTCGGCGTGTCTCTCAGCAGACCCGGTACCTGCTTGGCGATGTCGAGCAGCCCGACGCTGCTTCGGGTCCCTGACCTGTTCGTCATAGTTGCCGCTCTTCCTCCGGTGTCGATGTGTGGGTCACCCTAGCCGGGGTACGCACGCGGCCAGAGCGGCGTCGACGTCGCCGACGACGGTGAGGCACCGCATCGCGTTCTCGGCGACATAACCGGTTCCGACCAGCCCGCGCAACCAGGCCAGCAGACCGTCGTAGTGCCCGAGGGTGTCGAGCATCACGATCGGTTTGGTGTGCATACCCAAATAGCCCGCGGTCCAGGCTTCGAAGAATTCCTCCAGGGTTCCGATGCCCCCGGGTAGCGCGATGAACGCGTCGGCGCGGTCCTCCATCACCTGCTTACGTTCCCGCATGGTGTCGGTGACGATCAGCTCGTCGGCCTCGGTGTCGGCGACCTCTTTGTGGACGAGCGCCTTGGGGATCACCCCGACGGTGTATCCGCCGTGCGATCGGGCGGCGGCGGCCACGGCACCCATCGCCGAGACGTTGCCCCCACCGGACACCAGCGTCCAGCCACGGTCGGCGATGCCTTTGCCGACCGCGTCGGCCAACTGCAACAGCTCAGGATGAACCGGGCCCGATGCGCAGTAGACGCACACCGCCCACTCACGGTCTGGATCTCGGGACACGACACCAACCTATCCACATAGACTCCGCGATGTGCCTTCGCCTCAGCCTCCCGGATGGGTGACCGCACCGCCCGACGCCGTCCTCGAACAGCTCGAGGCGGGCGTGCGCACGCGGGCCGGCGCGGTGCTGCTCGGCCCCGCCGGGGTGGGCAAGACGACGCTGGCCCGAACGGCCGCCGACCGCCTGGGCGCCGACTTTCCGCGCGTCGACCGGGTGCGCGCGACCGCATCACGACAACCGGTCCCGCTGGCGCCCTTCGAACGCCTGCTGACCGTGCCCGAGACCGGCACCACCGCAACGGTTCTGCGCGCGGCCCGGGAGAGGCTCGGCGACGGCCGACTGTTGCTCGTCGACGACGCGCATCTGCTCGACCCGCTTTCGGCGGCGCTGGTCTACCAGTTGGCGGTCGGCGCGACGGCGCGGGTGCTGGTCACCGCGACCCTCGGTGCGGCACCGGTTCCCGCCGAGGTCGCCGCCCTGTGGCGGGACGGTCTGGTCGCCCGGGTCGACCTGCAGCCACCCGGTCACGACGACGGGCGGCTGATGACGCAGATCGCCGAGTTCGTCGACACGTTGCCCGGCGCGGCCCACCGCATCCTGGAGTTCCTCGCGGTCTCAGATCCGTTGAGCCGTGCCGATGCCGAGGCGCTGACCGACCTCGACACGGTCGAGGGGGCACTGCGGTGCGGTGCGGTCGTCGTCGAGGACGACGAACTGCGCCCGGCCCATCCGCTGTTCCTCGACGCCGTCCGAGACGCACTCGGTGGACCGGATCTGCGCCGGCTGCGCACCGCCATGGTGGCGCAGGTCTCGACGGGCAGTGTCGGCGTTGTGGGCCGGCTGCGGCTGGCCGTGCTGGCGGTGGGAAGCGACCGCCCGCTGCCGTTGTCCGACACCTGCGCCGCCGCCCAGGATGCACTGCGGCTGGGCGACCTCGACCTCAGCGAGCAGCTCGGCCGCGCGGCGCTCGGAAAAGCTCCTGATCTCAGCGCCCGCTTGACCGTCGGGTACGCGCTGGCCTGGCAGGGCCGCGGCCGGGAGGCCGATGCGGTGCTCGGCGAGATCGATCCGGCTGCACTGACCGAAGAGGAACTGCTGGCGTGGGCGCTGCCCACGGCGGCCAACCAGTTCTGGATGCTGTCCGAACCCGAGCGTGCCACGGCGTTCCTGCACAGCACCCGGGGCAAGATGCGCACGGCGGCCGCGCGCATCACACTTGACGCGCTGGCAGCCACCTTCAGTATGAACGCCGGAAATCTGGTTCGGGCAAGCGAACTCGCGCGCGACGTACTGGCCTCACCCGATGCCGACGACACCGCGGTGGGGTGGGCGGCGTCCGCGGCAGCGCTCAGTTCGGCGCGAATGGGTCGTTTCGACGACGTCGACGCGCTGGCCGAGCGGGCACTGTCCGCGGGCCAGCCCGGCCTGCTGCGGTTCACCAGCGGGCTGGGCCAGACGACGGCACTGCTGATGACGGGCCGGGCCGACCGGGCACTGGAGCTGGCGCAGCGGATCACCGATTTCGCACAGCGCCGTCAGCCGGCCCGAGCCATCGGTGAGGTGCTGATCGCCGACGCCCTCATCGCCGTGGACGAGCCGGCGCGTGCGGTGGCGCTGCTGCGCGAGGCGGCCGCAACCCTGGCACCCACCGGATACTCGTGGGGCCCGCTGGCGTGGATGTTGTCGGCGCAGGCCCTGGGCCGGCTCGGCCAGCCGGTAGAAGCCGGAAAAGCGTTGGCGCGTGCGGAGTCCCGCCACGGCCTGAAGTCGATGATGTTCGCCCCCGAGCTGGCATTGGCGCGGGCGTGGACGCTGGCGGCGCGACGGGATACGCACGGGGCGGTCAGTGCTGCCCGCGACGCCGTGAAGGCGGCCGAGCGGGGCGGGCAGCTGGCGGTCGCGTTGCGCGCCGCGGTCGACGGTGTCGGGCTGGGTGATCCGCGCGCCCTGGACACGGTGTCGCGGTTGTCCGAGAAGGTCGACTGTGGCTACGGGCGCGCTGCGCTCGCCGCGGCCCCCGGCCGGACCTGAACGGTGCAGCGAATTTCGGTGTCCGGGCACCCCCGGCGGCGAACTTAGAATCGATGTCACCGATACCCCACGTGATATGGAGTGCACGATGACCGAACCGCTGTCGGTGGACACCAGCGGTCTGCGTTTCCTCGGCGACATCCACGGCCGGGTGGCCGCAGGTCTCGGCTCGTTGGCGGGCGACTCGCCCGGCGCGGCGGCGGTCGCCGGATCGCACGGCACCATCGCCGCCGCGGTCGGCACCGCGCTCACCGGCGCGCTCGGCAGCAGATCGGGCACGATGGCCACCACCCAGGCGGCCGGGGACACGATTGCGGAGTTGCTGCGGCAGGCGGCAGCCGCCTACGAGCGCGGTGACGAGAAAGGTGCCCAGGCCATCCGGACCGCGGCCGACCAGCTGGCGCGCGAGCAGGGCACCGTCGGCCAGGGCGCCACCGCAGCCACCGGTGCGGCCGGCCCGGCCGGCGCCGGCACCGATGCGCTGGGGCAGGCGGTCGGTCAGCTGGCCCAGCTGGGCCAGTTGGGACAGGCCTTCACCGCACCGCTGGCCGCACTGGCGCAGCCGCTTGCGCAGCTTCCCCAACAGCTGGCACAAGGCCTGGCCCAGACGGCGCAGACTTCAGCGCAGGGCCCCGGATCGACCGACCCGGACCTCATCGAGCAGCAGCACCCCGTCGACGAGCGTGCTGCCGCCGACGGGGAACCCGTCGACGTGGACCCCACCGGAAGCGAAGACCCCACCGGAAGCGAGGAGGCCACCGGAAACGCTGCACGCGGGGCAGGGCAGGGCACCCACGCAGCAGCCGGTCCGGTGCCGCTGCCCGCCACCGAACCGCGGCCGGCACCCACCCGGCCGGCGGTCGAGTAGGCACGGCTTCGCCTGGTCCGGCATCGATCAGATTTCGGTGAGCTTGCCGTCGGCGAGTCGCAGGACGCGGTGCACGCCGATCGCGTCGAGGAAGGCGTGATCGTGGCTGACCACGATGACGGCCCCCCGGTAGGCGGTCAGCGCGTCCTGCAGCTGCTCGACGCTGGTCAGGTCGAGGTTGTTGGTCGGCTCGTCGAGCAGCAACAGCTGGGGTGCGGGTTGGGCGAACAACACACAGGCCAGGGTGGCGCGCAGTCGCTCGCCGCCGGAGAGCACGCGCACCGGGTGGTCGACCGAGTCGCCGCGAAAGAGGAACTGCGCGAGCAGATGCCGGCGCCGGGTCACCGACAGCTCGGGTGCGAACGCCTCGAGATTGTCGAACACCGAGCTGTCGTCGTCGAGCAGATCCAACCGCTGGGACAGATACGCTGTGCGCGCGGCGGTGAGCTCGACGGTGCCGACGTCCGGTTCGACCCGCCCGAGCAGCGCCCTGAACAGCGTCGTCTTGCCCGCACCATTGGGTCCGGTCAGAGCGATCCGCTCTGGACCGCGCACGTCGAGATCGACACCGCCGAGCACCACACGCCCGTCGAGATGCACATGTAATCCGCTCACGTGCAAAACCTTTCGGCCGGAAGCGACGACCGTCTCGGGCAACTCGAGTACCAGGGTGGGCGCGTCGCGCAGCGTCCGCTGGGCGTCATCGAGACGGGTCCTGGCATCCTGCACCCGGTTGGCATGGACATCGTCGGCACGCGCCGCGGTCTCCTGCGCCCGTCGCTTCATCGCACCGGCGACGATCTTGGGCAGCCCAGCGTCCTTGAGGTTGCGTGTGGCCGCGCCGGCCCGCCGATCGGCCCGCTCCCTGGCCTGTTGGCGCTGTCGCTTCTCCCGCCTGAGGGTCTGCTCGGCGTTGCGCACCGCATCCTCGGCGCAACGCTGCAGGTCCTCGACGGCCTGCCGGTAGGCGGTGAAACCTCCTCCGTAGAAGGTGATCTCGCCATCATGGAGTTCGGCGGTCTGGTCCATCCGGTCCAGCAGCTCCCGGTCGTGGCTGACCACCAGCAGGCACCCGCCGTAGTCGTCGAGCGTGTCGAAGAGTCGGTGCCGGGCGTCGACATCGAGGTTGTTGGTGGGCTCGTCGAGCAGGAGCACATCGGGTCGGCGCAGCAGTTCCCGAGCCAGGCCGAGCCGCACCGCCTCGCCACCCGAGAGCGACCGCAGCGACCGGTCCACAGCGATGCGCCCGAGGCCGAGCCGGTCGAGTTGAGCTCGGGTGCGTTCCTCGATGTCCCAGTCGTCGCCGATCGCGGCGAACACGTCGTCGCCGCAATCGCCGGCGGTCAACGCGTTGAGCGCATCGATCGCCGTGGCGACACCCAGCACTTCGGCGACACTGCGGTCGTCGAGCAGCGGCAGGGTCTGTGGCAGGTAGCCGACGACCCCGTCCGCGGTCACCGCGCCGGAACTGGGACGCAGTTCGCCGGCGATCAGCCGCAACAGTGTGCTTTTACCGGCACCGTTGGCCGCGACCAGACCGGTGCGCGCGGCACCGACGGTGAAGGACAGGTCGCCGAACACCTCGGTGCCGTCGGGCCAGGAGAAGGTCAATCGACTGGCGGCCACCATGGGAGCGGACGTAGACGCAGAGATAGACATGTGGAAGCGCTTTCGATGGCGCAGGGGCGAATACGCCCGTGCAGCGAAATAAGGACACGTCCGGGATCTACCCGGTGATGTCTTCTCCCAGCATGCTTGGCAGATTATCTCGGCTGTCAATCCGATTATTCGCCACCGGTCAAGCGGTCAGGTAACGCCGCAGCATGGCTGTGACCGCGGTGATCTGCTCGACCTCGACGTGTTCGTCCACCCGATGGGCAAGATTCGGGTCGCCGGGCCCGTAGTTGACCGCTGGGATGCCGAGGGCGGCGAACCGCGACACGTCGGTCCAGCCGTATTTGGCGCGCACCCGACCGCCGGCGGCGGCGACCAGCGCGGCCGCGGCGGGCCGGGTCAATCCCGGCAGCGCGCCCGGTGCGGAGTCGGTCATGTCGATCCGCACGTCGAGGCCGTCGAAAACCTCGCATACGTGGGCATACGCCTGTTCGACAGAGCGGTCCGGGGCGAAGCGGAAGTTGACGGTGACGCTGGCGGCGTCGGGGATGACATTGCCCGCGATGCCACCCTCGACCCGCACCGCCGAGAGCCCTTCGCGGTAGACGCATCCGTCGATGTCGACCGAACGGGCGCGGTACGCCGTGAGCCGCGCCAGCACCTCACCCAGTTTGTGAACGGCGTTGTCCCCCAACCATGACCGAGCCGAATGCGCCCGGGTTCCCGCCGCGCTGACGATGACCCGCAGCGTGCCCTGGCAGCCGGCTTCGATCAATCCGCCCGACGGCTCGCCCAGCACCGCGACGTCCGCAGCGAGCCACTCGGGCAGTTCGCGCTCGATGCGTCCCAGCCCGTTGGCGGACGCTTCGATCTCCTCACAGTCGTACATCACCAGCGTGATGTCGTGGGTCGGGTCGGTGACGGTGGCCGCCAGGTGCAGGAACACCGCGTCACCGGACTTCATGTCCGAGGTCCCGCAGCCGTGCAGGACACCGTCGGCCAGCCGACTGGGCATGTTGCCGGCCGCGGGCACGGTGTCGATGTGCCCGGCCAGCAGCACCCGCGACGATCTACCGAAGTCGGTGCGGGCCAGCACCGCATCGCCGTTGCGGATGATCTCGAAGCCGACCGTCTGCGCTCTGAGCGCGGTCTCGATCTCGTCGGCGATGCGCGTCTCGTGACGCGATTCGCTGGGAATGTCGACCAGGGCGGCGGTCAGCGCGATCGGGTCGCCGTGTAGATCCAGCACACGACCACGTTAACCCTGTTCGCGTCGACCCGTTCGCCCCGGTCGCCGATCGCCCGACCTCAGTACCGGATCGCCTCGATCAGCGGCCCGGGCTCGTCCATCAGCGCCCAGAAGCGGTCCCGGATGGCCACCGTCACCGGGCCGGGGCCCCCGTCGCCGATCGGGACACCGTCGAGGGTGTTGATCGGCGTCACGCCGCCTGCGGTGGTGACCGCCATGATCTCGTCGGCCTCGTAGAGTTCGTAGCTGGTGACATCGCGCAGCGTGGCCTCGATGCCCATCGTGTCGGCGATCTCGAAGACCGTTTTCCGGGTGATGCCGGGCAACGCATTTCGCGACGGGGATGCCAGCTTGCCGTCCTTGACGATGCAGACGTTGAACCCGGGTCCTTCGGCGACGCAGTTGTCGGCGTCCATCAGGATGGCGGTGCGCGCCCCGCGGTCTTTGGCCTCGAAGCTGGCCGCGGTCAGATCGCCCCACTGGTAGTTCTTGATGGTGGGGTCGACGGTGTTGCGACCGGCGCGGCGAACGTGCCTGGGTACCACCGCGGTGGTGCCGAAGATCTGCTCGGCGGGCGGGAATGCCCACAGGTACGGGATCGCGTAGATGTAGACCTGATGGGTCAGTTTCGTCAGATCCTTCTCACCCTTGCGTTTTCCGTAGCCCCGTGTGACGGTCAGGTTCACGAACGACTCGCGCAACTGCGACAGCGATACGCATTTCTTGGTGATCTCGGCGAGTTCGTCCTTGGTGTGGCCGGGGTCGAGGCGCAGCTTGCGGGCGCCGTCGAGCAGGCGGTCGAGGTGATCGCCGAGCCGAAAGATGTTGCCGTGCCAGACGTGGGCCACCGTGTAGGTGAGGTCGGAGTGCCCGAACCCGGTGTCGAAGATGGAGATCCTGGCGTCCTCGGCGGGCAGATACTCACCTTCGATCCAGGCCACCCCGCCGGCGAACGGGCTGGAGTGGTCCAGTTCGTAGTCGCTGTACTGGATCACCGATCCCGGTGGGGTGTCCTCGCGGATGGCGCCGGGTTCGACGGCGACCAGATTCGACGTGCCGATGTCAACGCTCATGGTGTTTGTGGTCCTTTCATCGGTGCGTTGACACTGCGTCCACCGTGAGGACGTGCGAGTGGATGCCGCGGTGAACGCAGTGTCAGCGAGGGTTCGGGTCAGAGGTTGTGGGTCTTGGCGTAGTCGGCGCCGGCCTCACCGGCAGCCAGGCGGGTCTTCAGCCCGGTGGCCCACCAGATGGCGGCGAGGGCGACGATGCCGAGGAAAACCCATTTGTTGGTGGTGAATTGGGGCAGGAACAGCAGGGCCACCGCCACTGCCAGGAATACGACCAGAGCCGTGACGTACAGCGGCAATCGGAACCTGCCGAGATCGAAGGTGCCGGGTTCGGGCGCCGGGATGGTTCCGCGCCGGTAGCCCACCAGCAGGCCGACGGTCTGCAGGATGTAGACGAAGAAGAACAGCAGCGAAGCGATGCCGATGATGTAGTTGAACGCCTTCTCGTTGACCAGCGCAGACAGCAGCAGAACCGTTGACAGACAACCCAATCCGATGATGGCGTAGGTCGGCGCCTTGCTCTTGGGCGACACATGGCGCCACACGTGGGAGAACGGCAACATGTTGTCACGGGCCATCGAGTACGCCAGCCGGGTGGCGACCAGGATGTTGGCCAGCAGGCAGGCCAGGATGTTCGTCAGTGCGATCGCGACGACGACCTTGGTCACCGTCGGACCGGCCTGCTGGGTGATGATCTCCTCGATGGGCGCGGCCGAATTGGCCTGCACCGCGGCGGGATCCTTGATGGCCAGGACGTACACCATGTACATCAGGAACTCGATGACGATCGAGGTGACCAGCGCGTAGAACATCGTCTTCGGGACCACCCGGCGGGCGTTCTTGGTCTCCTCGGCAACGTCGGCGCCGGACTCCACGCCGATCAACCCGAAGAACGGTCCGAGCGCGGCCGCCAGCCACGCCAGCAGGTAGGAGTCCTTGTCGCCGGACTCGCCGCCGGTGAACAACGTCGAGATCGGCTGGTGGTTCTCGGGTGCGGAGAACGCGATGATCGCGATCAGCGCGGTGGCGCCGACGGTGATCACCAACTCCAGGCTGACGCCGATGTTGTTGACCATGGTGGCGAAGCGGACACCGTAGATGTTGATCAACACGCAGACGACCACCACCGCGATGGCGAGCAGGATCTGGGTGGTCTGCGTCATGCTCCAGCCCATCAACCCGCCGAGATAACCGGACAGGATGAAGCCGACACCGGTCATACCGCAGACCCAGCCCATCAGCGCGATGACGCCGGTGAACCAGGCAAGGTTGGGGCCGTTGATCCGGCTGATCCACTGGTAGGAGTAGCCGGCCAGGGGAAGCTTGGCGGTCAGGTCGGCGGCGATGAACGTCCACAGTGCGAACACCGCGCCGGCCAGCAGCAGCGTCCATACGAACGGCGCTCCGGCGGTGAAGTAGCCGGCACCGAAGCCGGTGAACACGGCCGTGGTGGCGCTGATGGTCGCGAATCCGATCGCGAAGGACGCCAGCGTGCCCACCGACCGGTCCAACTTCTGGTGGTAGCCGAGTTCGGCGAGCTTGGCATCCTCGGCGCTCAGTGCTGAGCCGCGCTCTGGTGAATGAGTGGGTGGTGATATCGCATCGGTCATGGTCGCTCCAGGTCAAGCCATCGGGAAGAACACCTGGAGACAGCGAACCGCCACCGCGCGGTTACCGGAAGTTCGCACTTCTGATCTGCTCATAAACCACGGTTATCAGCGGTGGTCCGCGGCGCGTCCACCGTGTCGGAATCCCCGAAACTCCATTCCGACCGCACATGCCGGACCAGCGCATCAGCCTGCGGGGTGAGGTCGGCGGGATTCCACGCCAACGCGGTGTGACTGGGTGGGCGGTCGACGATCGGCACGTAGACGATCCCGGGCCGGTCGTAGAACCGGGCCACCGACGAGGTGGTGAAACTGATACCCAGGCCCCGGGCGATGGCCGTCGTCTCGGCCTCATAGGTGGCCGCCACGGCGGCGATGGTCGGCGGCCGGTTGCCGCGGACGTCCATCGCCAGCCAATAGTCGCGCCAGGTGCCCGCGGTCAGCGGAGCGCAGACGATCGGATCGTCGAGCAACTCGGCGATCTCGACCTCGGTGCGCTCGGCGAGGCGGTGATCGCGCGGCAGGCAGGCCACCCACGATTCGGAGTCGAGGATCAGCATGCGGTGCCCGGGCAGGTCGACCGGCGGCCGGATGATCGCGACGTCGGTGCTGCCCTCGGCCAGTCCCGCGGTCGGGTCGGCGAAATCGAACTCGATGGGTTCGACGGTGACGTCGGGGTAGGCCGCCTCGAAGTGGCGGACCAGCCGGAACAACAGGTCGGCGCCGGTCCCGATGAGGTAGCCGACCCGCAGCACCCCACGCCGGGTGCCCGAGAGCATGATCAGGTTGTCGACGACGGCGTCCACCCCCGACAGCGCCTGCTGAACCTGCGGCAACCATGCCGAACCGAGATCGGTCAGGGCCACTTCCCGGGTGTTGCGGTGAAAGAGCACGATGCCGAACTGGTGCTCGAGTTGTTTGATCGCGGTCGAGAGCGCGGGCTGGGTGATGAACAGCTTCTCCGCGGCCCGCCGGTAGTTCAGCTCGTGGCCCAGAGCAGCGAAGTAGCGCAGTTGACGCAACGTGACGGCGTGGACTCCAGCGGTCGTGGCTCCTCCTGACCTGGTCGGGACCCCGTGAAGCGATGCTAGGCCCACCGGTAGCCTGGAGCACCGTGACTTCTGCTTCTGGAGCATCCGGTGTCGGCGTGGCGACCCTCGCGGCCGACGGATCGGTCCTCGACACCTGGTTCCCCGCGCCCGAACTGAGCGCCGACGGCGAGTCGGCGACGGTGCGCCTGTCGGTCGCCGAGGTGCCCGCGGAACTGGCCGCGCTCGCGGGCCGGGACGAGGACCGCGACGTCGATGTCGTGGTGGTGCGCACCGTCATCGCGTCGCTGGCCGACAAGGCGGTCGACGCCTACGACGCCTATCTGCGACTGCACCTGCTCTCCCACCGGCTGGTCGCGCCGCACGGCCTCAACGCCGACGGGCTGTTCGGAGTGCTCAGCAATGTGGTGTGGACCAGCCACGGGCCTTGTGCCGTCGACGGTTTCGAGACGGTGCGGGCGCGGTTGCGCCGCCGGGGCCACGTCGCGGTCTACGGCGTCGACAAGTTCCCGCGGATGGTCGACTATGTGTTGCCGTCGGGGGTGCGCATCGCCGACGCGGACCGGGTGCGGCTCGGCGCGCACCTGGCGCCGGGGACCACGGTGATGCACGAGGGCTTCGTGAACTTCAACGCCGGCACGCTGGGCAGCTCCATGGTCGAGGGGCGGATCTCGGCGGGTGTGGTCGTCGATGACGGGTCCGACGTCGGTGGCGGCGCATCGATCATGGGCACGCTGTCCGGCGGCGGCACACAGGTGATCTCGGTCGGCAAGCGCTGTTTGTTGGGCGCCAACGCCGGTCTGGGCATCTCGCTGGGCGACGACTGCGTGATCGAGGCCGGCCTGTACGTCACCGCGGGCACCAAGGTGACCCTCCTCGACGGGGACCGCACGGCCACGACGGTCAAGGCGCGCGAGCTCTCCGGGGCGAGCAATCTGCTGTTTCGCCGTAATTCGGTGACCGGCGCGGTGGAGGTGGTCAAGCGCGACGGTTCCGGCATCACCCTCAACGAAGCGCTGCACGCCAACTGACCCCAGCCCCCAATGGTGCGAGCGTGCGTGTCTGCAGGCGAAACGCCGCCCTCATCGACGACTTCACGCACGCTCAAAGCCGTTGGCGCTGCGCCCAATCGGCGAGACCCGCGACGCTGACGACCTGGTCGACCGCCATGATGGCGGCACCGCGCAGCGGACCTTCCTCGCCGTGCTCGGCATCGCACACCGGCGGCGGGGCATCCTGGCGGTAGGCCATCAGAGCGTCGCGGTAGGCCGTCTCGAAGGTCCGCGCCGCACCCGAGCGTAGTGCCGCGCCGACGCCGCCCAGCGTGACCACCTCCGGATCGTGCAGGTTCACCAGCGCCCCGATCCCGCGGCCCAACGACGCCGCGACGCTCTCCAGAGCCAGCCGCGTCCGGGCGTCGCGGGGCTCGGCGAGCACCCGGTGGACATAGCCGACCGGGTCCTCGGGCGCGTCCTCCCCCCGCAGCCGGGCCAGTGCGCGTCCGTCGACGGTCAGATCCCAGCATCCGCGCGCCCCACACGGGCAGGCCAGCGCCGGATCGCCGAACGGGATGTGGCCGTACTCGCCCGCGGCGCCGTGCGCGCCGGCCAGCGGCTCACCGTCGACGACCAGGGTTCCGCCGATGCCCTGCGCAACGATCAGGTGCAGGGAGGTGCGCGCCGATCGGGCCGAGCCGGTGCGGGCTTCGGCCAGACCCGCCAGCGTGGCGTCGTTTCCGACCAGCACCGTCAGCCCGGCCCGACGCGGGATCCGTTCGGTGAGCACGGACAGGTCGACGTTGCGCCTGCGCCGGGAGGTGAACTGGACCAGCTCGGCATCGCTGACGGTGCCGGCAACCGAGATCGTCAAGGCCCTGAACCGCGTGGCATTGCGCCGATAGGTGCTGCCGACAGCCACCGAGAGTCGACGCAGCGCGGTGTCCAGCTCGTTGTCGGCGTAGTCACCGGTGGCCACGATCCGGGGTTGAGCGTCGATCCCGGCCACCGCCAGCCGCCAGTCGGCGGCCCGCACCTCGGCGACCAGCACCAGCGGTCCGGCATCGTGGGGCCCCAGCACCGTCGTCGGCCTGCCACGGCCACGCGCCGGCGCGGGGGTCTCGTCGAGCAGGCGGAGCCCTCTGAGCCGGGCGACCATATCGGCCGCTCCCCCGGTGCCGATGCCCAGACGTTGCGCGGCGGTGGCCCGGGTGACACCGGGCTCGGCCCGCACCACCGCGATCAGCTGGGCAGCGCCGGACCAGCGCGTCTGCGCCGCGTGCCGCTGTTCCTCGGACATCGCCGAGCAGTATCGCACTTGATTAAACTCATCGCGCGAGTATATTCAGCAGCCATGACCGCAGCCGCGACGCACGGTTCCGGGCTGCGTGCCAGCCGTGCCGGCCTGTCCGCGCTCGCGGCGGCCTCGTGCCTGGCGGTGACAACCGAGATGCTGCCCGTCGGTCTGCTCCCCCAGATCGCACGTGCGTTCACCGTCTCCGAATCGGCGACCGGTCTGCTCGTCGGGCTCTACGCCGTCATGGTCGCCGCGCTGGCGGTGCCGCTCACCGCGGCCACCGCGCGTTTCGCGCGCAAGCCGCTGTTGGTGGTCACCGTCGGTGGCTATGTGGTGAGCAACGCGTTGGTGGCTGTGGCACCGACGTTCGCGATCGTGGCCGTCGGCCGTACCGTCGGCGGTCTCACCCATGCGTTGTTCTTCTCGCTGGCCATCGGTTACGCCCCCCGACTGGTGTCCGGTGCGCAGGTCGGGCGCGCGCTCGCATTGGCCGGCAGCGGCGCGTCGGTGGGTCTGGTCCTCGGCGTGCCGTTGCTGACATCACTGGGCACCGCCGCGGGCTGGCGCACGTCGTTCGTCGCGCTGACGGTGTTGTCGGCGGTGACGGTCACGCTGATGGCCCGCGTGCTGCCGCCGGTCGGGCACGAACCCGGCGAGCATCCGCGACCGACGGGCGGACGCCGCCGGTTGTTCGCCGTGGCGTCGTCGAACACCCTGGTGTTTCTCGGGCATTTCACCGTGTACACGTTCATCAGCGTGGTGCTGTTGACCGGCGGTGTACCGGCGGCCTTCGTCGGACCGGTGCTGCTGATGTGCGGAGCATGCGGGCTGATCGGCCTGTGGTATGCGGGACGGGGCCTGGACCGTAACCCCCGGCGGACCACGGCGGTGCTGCTGGGATCGGCGACGGTCGCCGTCGCCGCACTGACGGTGACGTCGTCACTGCTGTGGGCGTTGCTGGCGACGATCGCGGTGTGGTGCACCGCATTCGGCGGGATCCCGTCGATCTACCAGGCCTGCGCGGTGCGCACCGGCGCGGTGTCACCCGAACGCGCGGGCGCGTGGGTCAACGCCACCGCCAACGCCGGCATCGCCGGTGGATCCGCCATCGGCGCCGGCCTGCTCGGGACCGCCGGGTTGCAGTCACTGCCCTGGGCGGCGGCATTGCTGTTCGGCCTCGGCCTTGCCGTCGCGGTGCTGGCGCGTCACGCCTTCCCGGCGCAGCCGTGACCGGCTACCCCGCCGCGTTGGGCTTGAGCGGCGGACAGTTGCCCTGCGCGTCGGTGGCCAGTTCGAAATGCCAGATCTCGTTGGCATAGATCTGGCACAGACCGAATCTGGAACCGTTGGCGATCAGCCAGTGGTCGGCCTCGGCCGGCCCGATGTCGATGGCCTGACCGCTGACATGCTGGGAAACCTCTGGGGTGGCGACGAATTCGGCGGCCTGCGGCACACTTCCGTAGGTGCGCACCGCGTCGTCGAACAGCCGCTGTTGGAAACCCTTCGACCGCCAGCCCGAGGTCACCCACAGCTGCACACCGTCGGCTTCGGCCGCCCTGGCCGCGTCCTGCACCGCCGTGAGCAGTGCGGGATCAAGTTGGGACAGTATCGGATTGGCGGTGTCGAACGGTGAGAGCATGGTGCCGTCGGGCAGCCAGCCGCCGGTGGTGTCGACAGCCGCCGAGCCGATGACCAGAGCGTCCCCGGGCGGAGGTGCGGGCATCGGCGCCGGCGGCACGACGATGCTGGTTTGGACAAGCATCACCTCGGCCGACTGACCGCAGGCGGACAGCAGCGAGGCACCCAGCACGCCGCCGATCCCGGCGAGCGTGCGTGTAATCGCAGATCTTGCCGGCGTGTTGCCCGCAGACACGCACGCTCGCCGGGACAGGCGATGCATCACCCCTGTGCCGCCAGGACGCAGAACTCATTGCCTTCCGGATCGGCCAGCACCACCCAGCTCTGCTCGCCCTGACCGATGTCGACCCGGCGGGCGCCCAGGCCGATCAACCGCGCCACCTCGGCGTCCTGGTCATCGGGGGTGAAGTCGAAATGGATGCGGTTCTTCACCGCCTTACCCTCGGGAACCGCGAGAAACAACCAGTCCGGACCCGCCCCGGCCGGCGCCCGCAACGCGACGTCGCCGTCGTCAGTGTCCTCGGCCGGCCACCCCAGCACCTGGGCCCACCAAGCCGCCAAAGCCTGGATGTCACCGGCGTCGACGCAGATCTCGCTGAACCTCAGACCCATTGCGCCAGTTCCTTCTTCAACACCTTGCCCATGGCATTGCGCGGCAGGCTTGCGACCACCCGGACCTCACACGGTCGCTTGTGCACCGAAAGCTGTTGGGCGACATGCTCGATCAGGTCATCTGGTGCCGCATCGCCGACAACGAAAGCGATGATGCGCTGCCCGAGATCCCGGTCCGGCGCACCGATCACCGCTGCCTCCCGCACACCGCGATGTTGCAGCAGGACCGTCTCGATCTCCCCGGCGCCGATGCGGAAGCCCCCGCTCTTGATCAGGTCGACCGACTCGCGGCCGACGATGCGGTGCATCCCGTCGGGGTCGATCACCGCGACGTCGCCGGTGCGGTACCAACCGTCCTCGCCGAGCACCTCGGCAGTCGCGTCGGCCCGGTTGAGGTACCCGTCGAACAGGGTCGGGCTCTGCACGTGCAGGTGACCGATGGACTGGCCGTCGTGCGGCACGGCCGTGCCGTCGTCGGCCACCAGCCGCGTCGTCACCCCCTGCAGTGGCAGCCCTACCCAACCCGGTCGGCGCTCGCCGGCAACCTGCGTGCTGAGCGTGATCAGCGTCTCGGTGCTGCCGTAGCGCTCGACCGGCCGGTGTCCGCTCAGACCGGTCAGCCCCTCGAACACCGGAACCGGCAGCGCTGCGCTTCCCGACACCAGCAGCCGCGCCGGCGCCAGTGCCCGCGCCGCGTCACCGTCCTCGACGATCCGCGACCACACCGTCGGGACACCGAAGAGCAGGGTGGCGCCGTGTTGGTCCACCGCCCGGGCGTAGGCCGCGGGCGCGGGTTTACCCGTGTGTACGAGCCGGTTTCCGATCCGCAGCGACCCCAACAGCCCGAGGACCAGGCCGTGGACGTGGTACATCGGCAGGCCGTGGGCGAGCGTGTCCTGTGCGGTCCACTGCCACGCCTGGGCCAGCATGTCGATGTCGGCGGCGATCGCGCGACGACTGACCACCACGCCTTTGGGCAGCCCGGTGGTGCCCGAGGTGTAGATGATCAGCGCGGCAGAGTCCGGCGCCGGTTCGGCATAGCGGTGCCAGGAGCGGGCGTGCAACCGGACCGGGATGTGCGGCAATCCCTCGGTCTCCGCGGGCGCCTCACCCAGCCAGGCCTGCGCGCCGGAGTCGCCGACGATGTGACGCCGCTCGGCGGCGCCGACGTCGGCGGGCACCGGGACGACGGGCACGCCGGCGATCAGGCACCCGGTCACGGCGAGCACGGTGGCTGCCGTCGGCGTGGCCAGCACCGCAACCCGCGACGCGCCGCCGACGCGTTCGGCGACCGACGTCGCCGCCCCGACGAGATCACTTCGACTCAGGGACACCCCGTCGATGCGCACCGCATCGCCCAGGTCTGCCCCCGCCGCCACGGCCGCGGGGTTCAAGGACGCCAGCAACACAGAAGATGAGGCTACTCCCCACGCCCGGCCATACTGGTGCGGTGGATTCCATCCGGGCCGTCGGCACGCGCGAGGTGTACCGCAACAACTGGCTCACTGTCCGCGAGGACGACATCCGCAGACCTGACGGCAGTGCCGGGATCTACGCGGTCGTGGACAAACCGACCTACGCGCTGGTGATCCCGCGCGACGGCGAGCGATTCCATCTGGTCGAACAGTTCCGCTATCCGATCGGCATGCGGCGCTGGGAGTTCCCGCAGGGTACCGCGCCCGATCGGGCCGAACTGGACGCCGATGAGCTCGCGGCCCGCGAGCTGCGGGAGGAGACCGGCCTGATCGCCGCGATGATGACCGAGATCGGCGTGCTCGATGTGGCGCCCGGGATGAGCAGCCAGCGCGGGCGGGTGTTTGTCGCCACCGGCATCACCGAGGGACCGCACGACCGCGAACACGAGGAACAGGACATGCGCAGTTCCTGGTTCACCCGCGCCGAGGTGGAGCAGATGATGCGGCACGGGGCGATCACCGACGCGCAGACGCTGGCGGCGTGGACCCTGATGTTGCTGGCCGGGCACTGAGCACCCGAATCCCGGGCTGCACGAACATCATTGGCACCCGCGTGCCGATATCAACCCGTGACCCAACCGTGCCCCGGCGGGCCGTGTCGATCAGGGAGTTTGACGGGTAGGGCAATTAGGTTCATGCCACACCGAGAAACTGCGAGGGAATCATGCCGGCGCGACGCGCGCGTAGCGCACTAGCATCCGTGACTTTCGTTGCGGCCGCGTGCCTGTGCGCCGAAGGCACCGCGCAGGCGGCGCTGCCGGACTGGAGCGGGCGCTACACGGTCGTGACGTTCGCCTCCGACAAACTCGGTACCAGCGTCGCCGCCCGGCAGCCAGAACCGGACTTCAGTGGCCAGTACACCTTCAGCACGACGTGTGCGGGCACCTGCGTGGCCACCGCCTCCGACGGTCCGGCACCGTCGAACCCGACCGTGCCACAGCCCGCCAGGTACACCTGGGACGGCAGGCAGTGGGTCTTCAACTACAACTGGCAATGGGAGTGCTTCCGCGGCGACGATGTGCCGCGCGAGTACGCCGCCGCCCGGTCCCTGGTGTTCTACGCCCCGACGGTGGACGGCTCGATGTACGGGACGTGGCGCACCGAGATCCTTGAAGGTGTCTGCCGAGGCACCGTCGTGATGCCGGTCGCCGCCTACCCTGCGTAGTCCCGCGACCACAGCCCTTCGACGAGTGCGGTCGGCGAACCGAATCGGTGTGCGGTGACCGACACCGCCTGTTCGCGCAGGAACGTGAGCAGTTCGATACGTCCGGCCTCGACCACCGGTTGTGCGTAGAGCGCCACGTCGACTCGGCCGTCGCTGGCTTCGGCGAACGCTGCGCGGCTGCCGCCCAGCAGCCGGACCCGGGCGGGGGCGTCCCCGCGCAGGACGGTCCGCCAGGAGTCCGCATCCTCGGTGCGCCAGGACACGCGCGATGACCTCAGCAGGTCGGCGATCGCGGGGTCCGGTGGCGTCGGGGCCGAGACGGTCACCTGCGAGCCGGCCAGGATGCCCGCGCCGACCACCCGTAGCAGCGCGGCGAGGTCGCCGTCCTCGATGCGCACGGTCACCGGCACCGGCCGGTAGCGCAGCACATTCTTCTCGGCCGTCAGTGCCGACACGTCGCGGACCTGACCGAACTCCTGCTCCCAGGCAAGCGCGTCGGACCCCAGCGAGCGCCGCAGAAACTCGCGCTCGGCGGGCTCCAGCGGCAAAGCCGCGGTGGCATCGAGATATCGGCTCTGGGCCCGGGTGAGCCGGCCCGCCCTGGTCGCGGGAGCGGCGCGCCAGTCACTGAGGCCGACCAGGTAATTCGGTCCGCCGGCCTTGGTGCCGGCACCGACGGCGGACTTCTTCCAGCCACCGAACGGCTGGCGGGCCACGATCGCACCGACGGTCGATCGGTTGACGTAGGCGTTGCCGGCCTCGACCCGGTCGATCCACCGCCTCATCTCGTCGCGGTCGAGGGTGTGCAGTCCTGCGGTGAGGCCGTAGTCGACCTGGTTCTGAATCGCGATCGCCTCGTCGAGGTCGCCGGCCTCGATGAGCCCGAGCACCGGGCCGAAATACTCGGTGAGGTGAAACTCCGATCCGCGCCGGACACCGACCTTCACCCCCGGGGACCAGAGCCGGCCGGTGTCGTCGAGCTTGCGCGGTTGCACCAGCCACTGCTCACCGGGATCCAGTACGGTCAGCGCGCGCAGCAGCTTTCCCGCTGCCGGTTCGATGACCGGCCCCATCTGAGCGGTGGGGTCGGCCGGGTAACCGACGATGAGCGACGTGACGGCGTCGACGAGCTGATCGCGGAACCGCCGGGACCGGGCCACGGAGCCGACCAGGATCCCCAGCGAGGCCGCCGAGCACTTCTGGCCGGCGTGCCCGAACGCCGAGTAGACCAGGTCTTTGACCGCGAGGTCGATGTCCGCGTGCGGGGTGATCACCATGGCGTTCTTCCCGCTGGTCTCGGCCAGCAGCGCAAGGTCCGGCCGGAAGCGGCGGAACAGTGCCGCGGTGTCGAATGCGCCGGTGAGAATCAACCGGCCCACCCGTGGATCGGAGACCAACTGCGTCCCCAGGTCGCCTTCGTCGAGATGCACCAGCTGCAGCACGTCGCGGGGCACCCCGGCATCCCACAGCGCCTGCACCATCACCGATCCGCACCGCCGGGCCTGCGTCGCGGGTTTGACGATGACCGCACTGCCCGCCGCCAACGCAGCCAACGTCGAGCCGGCAGGGATGGCGACCGGGAAGTTCCACGGGGGCGTGACCACGGTGAGTCCCACCGCGACCGCGGTGGCCCCGTCCACGTCGTCGAGCGCCTCGGCAAGTGCGGCATAGTAATTGGCGAAATCGATGGCCTCAGAGACCTCGGGATCACCCTGGTCGAGGGTCTTTCCGGTCTCGGCGGCCATCACCTCGAGCAGTACCGCACGCGCGCCCTCCAACGCCGCGGCGGCACGACGCAGAATGCCGGCGCGATCGGCGCCGGACCGGGCCGACCAGCTCCGGGCCGCCGAAACACCCTTGGCGATCACCGATTCCAGCTCGGCTTCCCCGGTCACCGTGCACTCGCCGACCAACGCGCGCCCGGCCGTCGAGACGGGGATGCGCTCGGTGACCATCCGGCCCCAGGCCCGGTTCCCCGGCAGTGCCGGGTCGGTGTCGGCAACGTTGGCGAAGGGCTCACGCACCGACGCCGCCGGATCGTCGGTGCGCCGGTCCTGCCGGCGATTGGGCTGCGGCACATCGGTTTCCGCGGCGCCGCCGAGGGCGGCCAGTGAGGCGGCGAACCGTTGTTTCTCGCGATGGAAAAGCCGATGGTCGCTGTGTAATTCGAACACCGCGGACATGAAGTTGTCCTGGCTGGCGCCTTCTTCCAGCCTGCGCACCAGGTAGGCGATGGCGGCGTCGAAGTCCTTGGGATGCACCACAGGCACATACAGCAGCAGGCCACCCACTGTCGCGCGGACCGCCTCGGCCTGCGCCTCGGCCATACCCAACAGCATCTCGACGTCGACCCGGTCGCGGACGCCGCGCTGGCCGGCCAGTATCCACGCGTAGGCGATGTCGAACAGGTTGTGACCGGCGACGCCGATCCGCACGTTCTCGGTGCGGCCGGGGCGCAGCGCGTAGTCCAGCACACGCTTGTAGTTGGTGTCGGTGTCCTGTTTGGTCGGCCAGGTCGCCAGGGGCCAACCGTGCAGCGCCGCCTCCACCTGCTCCATGGGCAGGTTGGCGCCCTTGACCAGCCGGACCTTGATCGCGGCCCCGCCACGCTGCCTGCGGGCCCGGGCCCAGTCCTGAAGCCGGATCATCGCGCCCAGCGCGTCGGGCAGATAGGCCTGGAGCACGATGCCGGCCTCGAAATCGTGCAGTTCGGGACGATCGAGCAGCCGGGTGAACACCGCGATCGTCAGTTCCAGATCGCGGTACTCCTCCATATCGAGGTTGATGAACTTCTTCGTCGGCGCTGTCGCCGCCTGCCGGAACAGCGGCAACAGGCTGCTTTCGACGTGCTCGACCGCCTCGTCGAACGCCCACGGCGAGTGCGGCGGCACGGTGGCGGACACCTTGATGGACACATAGTCGACGTCGGGACGCGCGAGTAGCCGCTCGGTTCCGGTCAGCCGTCGCTGCGCTTCACCCCGCCCCAGCACCGCCTCGCCGAGCAGGTTGATGTTGAGCCCGACACCGCGGCGGCGAATGCGGGCCACGGATCGTCCGAGCCGGGCGTCGGTCGCGTCGACCAGGAGGTGACCGACCATCTCGCGCAGTGCCCGCGCGGCGATGGGGATGACCACATGGGGCGCGACAAGCGACAGCGCAGCTCCGAGTGTGATCATCAGGCGTAGGTGCCAGGGCAGGAAGCCGGGAGTGTGCCGGGCAAGGTCGCGAAGGTTGGCGGCGGCGACGCGATTGTCCTCGGGTCTGATCACCCGGTCGACGAATCCGACGGTGAAATCCAGCCCGGCGGGGTCTCGCAGCACGCCGGCGAGCCGCCGGGCCGCAGGCGCGACAGGCCGGCCCGCGGCGTCGTCGAGCCAACTCCGCACCAGGGATTCGACTTCGGTCAGTACGTCGTCGTTCATGAAGTCGTTGGTGAAGTCGCCGGTCGTCACCGTCATCTGTCCATGATCGACCCGGGTGAACCCTAGAATAAAGCGATGAATTCTGATGAAAACACATAAGCAGAATCGATGAATAAGCGGCCTGACCTGCTCGACATCCGTCGCCTGCGGTTGCTCCACGAACTGAGCCTGCGCGGCACCCTGGCCGAGGTGGCCGAGGCGCTACACCAGAGCCCGTCCTCGGTGTCACAAGCCCTGAGTCAGCTGGAACGCGAGGTGGGCGTCACGCTGCTGGAGAAGGTCGGACGCCGGGTGCGTCTGACCCCGGCGGCCGAGGTGCTCGTCGAACACACCGCCGCAATTCTGGAGCGGCTCGAGTTGGCCGCCGCGCAGGTCGCCGCCGAGCGCACGCAGTCGTCGGGCGAGGCGTCGGGCACCGTGCGGCTGGCCGTTTTCCAGTCCGCTGCTTCGGCGTTCATGCCACAGATGCTCACGGCGTTGGCGGCACGCCACCCGCGGCTGCGGGTGACCATGTCTCAGCGCGAACCCGAGCAGGCGCTCTACGAAACCTGGATGCGTGAGTTCGACCTGGTGATCGCCGAGGAATACCCAGGCCATGCTGCCCGCGCCTATCCCGACCTGGACCGGGAGCCGCTGACCTCCGATCTGCTCCGGTTGGCCGTCCCCCCGCAAGGCGGCCGGTGGGATCGCGTCACCTCGGTCCGGGACGCCGCCGACCTGCCCTGGACGATGGAACCAGCCGGGACCGCGTCCCGGCACTGGGCCGAACAGCTCTGTCGGCAGGCAGGTTTCGAACCCGATGTCCGGTTCGAGACCGACGATCTGGAGGCACAGATCGCGCTCATCGAGAGCGGCAACGCCGTCGCGATCCTGCCGGATCTGATGCGGGTGCGTCGGCGTCCGGCGCTGCGTGTCGTCGATGTCGACCCGAGACGCCGGTCGGTGTTCACCGCGACCCGATCGGCGTTGCGGGCGACCCCGGCCATCCGCGCCTGCCGGGATGCGCTGGCCTCGGTGGTGCCCGGGGACCTCACGGTGCCCCTGAGCGAGGATCGATCCTGATCCCGACTACGCCGCGAGGCGGTCGACGGCGGCCGCTATGCGTTCATCGGTGGCCGTCAGCGCCACCCGGACGTGCCGGGCGCCGCGCGGCCCGTAGAACTCACCGGGCGCGACCAGAATGCCGCGGTCGGCCAGCCAGGCGACGGTGTCCCGGCCGGGCTCGTCGCGTGTCGCCCACAGATACAGTCCGGCCTCGGAATCGTCGATGGTGAACCCGGCGGCCTTGAGCGCGGGCAGCAATGCGTCGCGCCGACGCGCATAGCGCGCGCGCTGCTCCTGCTCGTGGGCGTCGTCGTCCAGGGCCGCGGCCATCGCGGACTGTACCGGGGTGGGCACCATCATGCCTGCGTGTTTGCGGACCGCCAGCAGCTCGGCGACCACCGCCGGGTCACCGGCGACCAGGCCCGCCCGGTAGCCGGCCAGCGACGACGTCTTCGACAGCGAATGCACGGCCAGCAAGCCGGTGTGGTCACCGTCGCAGACATCGGGATGCAACACCGACACCGGCGCGGCGTCCCAGCCGAGGCCGAGGTAGCACTCGTCGGAGGCGATCAGCACGCCGCGGTCGCGGGCCCAGCCGACGACCTTGCGCAGATGGTCGACCCCGAGCACCCGGCCGGTCGGGTTGCTGGGCGAATTGAGGTAGACCAGCGCCGGCACCGCGGGACCGAGCTGGGTCAAGGAATCGGCGCGCACTGTCGCCGAACCGGCCAGCAAAGCCCCGACTTCGTAGGTGGGATAGGCCAACTCGGGCACCACGACGGTGTCCGCCGCGCCAAGGCCGAGCAGGGTGGGCAACCACGCAATGAGTTCTTTGGTACCGATCACCGGCAGCACCGCCGCCGGGGTCACCCCGGTGACCCCGTACCTACGGCTCAGCGCCGCCACGGCGGCTTCGCGCAGGACCGAGGTGCCGTGGGTGGTCGGATATCCCGGCGCCGAACCGGCCGCGGCCAACGCCTCCTGGATGAGCGGTGCCACCGGGTCGACCGGTGTCCCGACGGACAGGTCCACGATGCCGTCCGGGTGGGCGCGCGCCACCGCGGTCACGACGGCGAGGGTGTCCCACGGGAAGACCGGAAGTGACGCCGACTTCAGCGGCCGAGATGCGGACTCAGACGTCGCTCAGTCCTCACCCTGGGGCGGCAGATCCTTGACGGGCTGCGGGTCGTTGTCGGTCTGTCCGACCTTCGACGCTCCACCCGGAGAGCCAAGCTCAGCGAAGAAGTCCGCGTTGATCTGCGTGTAGGCGCTCCACTGGTCGGGAACGTCGTCCTCGTAGTAGATCGCCTCGACCGGGCACACCGGCTCGCACGCGCCGCAGTCGACGCACTCGTCGGGGTGGATGTACAGCATGCGGGCGCCCTCATAGATGCAGTCGACAGGGCATTCCTCGATGCATGCCTTGTCTTTGACGTCGACGCAGGGCTCGGCAATCGTGTACGTCACGAACTTCTCCTAAGTCCTCTCGAACTACCTGTCCGGTGGGCTGTTCCCGGGTCGGCGCAGCGATCGGCGCGTCCGGTTCCAGCAAGTATCCCTGCCGGTACTTGGACGCGCGTCTCAGTGTGCCCTAACTTGCGCGCCAAACCCTGCAAGGGGTTCCGCGCGGTTACTGATACTAAACGTCGCACATACCCCTCGCCTAGTGGCCCGGGTGCGGCGGGACCGATGTGCAACTAGTTGCATAGCGATCGTCACCGTCCTACGCTCCGGGACGTGGGCCTTCCACACGCCATGCTGGTCTCGCTCTGCGAACAGCCGAGCTCGGGGTACGACCTCGCGCACCGGTTCGACCGGTCGATCGGGTTCTTCTGGGCCGCGACGCACCAGCAGATCTACCGCACGCTGCGCACGATGAGCGACGCCGGCTGGGTACACGTGACGCCGGTGGCGCAGCGCGGGCGGCCGGACAAGAAGGTCTATACGGTCTCCGATGCCGGGCGGGCCGAGCTGGCACGCTGGATTGCCGAGCCGCTGGCGGGACAGGGCGGCAGGAGTCCCACGGTGGCCGACAACCGGACCCGCGATCTCGCGGTCAAGATCCGCGGAGCCGAGCATGGCGACCGTGCCGCGCTGCTCGATCAGGTCACCGCCTTTCGTGCCGAACGCGCCGCGTTGTTGGACACCTACCGCGGGTTCGAGAAGACCCAGTTCCCCGATCCGGCCGGTCTGACCGGCACCGCACGGCACCAGTACCTGGTGCTGCGCGGCGGTATCCGGGCCGAAGAGGGCGCGATCGACTGGCTCGACGAGGTGAGCGCCACCCTGGGGAGAGATCCGTGAGCTATCCACACCTGTTGTCGCCGTTGGATCTCGGGTTCACGACACTGCGCAACCGGGTCGTGATGGGGTCGATGCACACCGGCCTGGAAGATCGCGCCCGCGACACCGGCCGGCTGGCCGACTACTTCACCGAACGGGCCCGCGGTGGCGTTGGTCTGATCATCACCGGCGGATACGCACCCAACCGCACCGGCTGGTTGCTGCCGTTGGCCGCCCAGCTGACATCGTCGGCGCAGGCCCGCCGGCACCGGCGCATCACCGGTCCGGTGCAGCAGGCCGGCGCCAAGATCCTGCTCCAGATCCTGCATGCGGGCCGCTATGCGTACCATCCGTTCTCGGTCAGCGCATCGTCGGTCAAGGCCCCCAACAATCCTTTTCGGCCACGAGCCCTGCGGGATGTCGATGGCACGATCGACGACTTCGTGCGCTGCGCGATGCTGGCCCGCGACGCGGGATACGACGGCGTCGAGATCATGGGCAGCGAAGGTTACCTGCTCAATCAGTTTCTGGCCCCACGCACCAACGACCGCACCGACCGCTGGGGCGGCAGCGCCGAGCGGCGGCGCCGGATGCCCGTCGAGATCGTGCGGCGCACGCGCGCCGCGGTCGGCTCCGATTTCGTGATCTGCTATCGGTTGTCCATGGCCGACTACGTCGAGGACGGCCAGACGTGGGACGAAATACTGGCGCTGGCAACCGAAGTCGAAGCCGCCGGGGCCACATTGATCAACACCGGCATCGGGTGGCACGAGGCCCGGGTTCCGACGATCGTGACCTCGGTACCCAACAGCGCGTTCGTCGACATCGCCGCCTCCGTCGCGCAGCACGTCGACATTCCGGTGATCGCGTCGAATCGGATCAACATGCCGGAAGCCGCGGAACAGATCCTCGCCGAGACGGAGATCGGCCTGATCTCGATGGCTCGTCCGCTGCTGGCCGATTCGGACTGGGTCGCCAAGGCGACCGCGGACGCCGCCGACGAGATCAACACCTGCATCGCGTGCAATCAGGCGTGCCTGGACCACGTGTTCGTCCACAAGACGGTCTCGTGCCTGCTGAATCCGCGGGCCGGACGTGAGACCACGTTGACGCTGGCCCCGACGCGGCATTCCCGGCGGGTGGCCGTCGTCGGCGCGGGACCGGCCGGCCTGTCGGCCGCCGTCACCGCCGCGCAGCGCGGCCATCGGGTGACGCTCTTCGAGTCCGACGACCACATCGGCGGTCAATTCGAGCTGGCCCGGCGGGTTCCCGGTAAGGAGGAGTTCGGGGAGACCATCCGGTATTTCACCCGCATGCTCGACAAGCACGGCGTCGACGTCCGGCTCGGCATCCGGGCCGGGGCGGCCGAGCTCGCCGCCTTCGACGAGGTGGTGCTGGCCACCGGAGTGACTCCACGGATACCCGACATCCCCGGTATCGAGCATCCGATGGTGCTGACCTATGCCGAGGTGTTGTCGGGCGCACCTGTCGGCCGCAGGGTCGCGGTGATCGGCGCGGGCGGAATCGGCTTCGACGTCAGTGCATTTCTCACCACCGAGCACTCCCCGACGCTCGACGTCAAGGTTTGGCAGGCCGAATGGGGGGCGCTGGCGCCCCACCAGGCACCCGGGGTGCGGGGCGCGCTGGCCACACCGCGACCGGCGCCCGCCGTTCGCGAGGTCTACCTGTTGCAGCGCACCAAAGGGCCGCAGGGCCGTTCGTTGGGCAAGACCACCGGTTGGGTGCACCGCAAGTCGCTGCGCGCCAAGGGCGTTCAGCAGCTCAGTGGGGTGAACTACGAGCGCATCGACGACGCGGGGCTGCACATCAGCGTCGGGTCGGGCCACGCCGACGCACGGGTGCTGGCCGTGGACAACGTGGTGATCTGCGCGGGACAGCTCTCGGTTCGAGATCTGGAGGGTGCGCTGACCGGGCGCGGCATCACCCCGCACCTCATCGGCGGCGCCTCGCTGGCCGCCGAGCTGGACGCCAAACGCGCGATCCGGGCCGGCACCGAGCTGGCTGCGCGGCTGTAGCCGGCCGCGGGGAGTGACCGGCCGAATCGAGGCGCCGCCGGTCAGAGGCCCTGCGGCAGCGGTTGATACGTCACCCGGCTGACGAGCAGGTGCGGGGTGTGCCGCTCCGGACCCGGACGGGACGGGAAGTCGAACACCCCGAGAATCAGAAACATCGGATAGTCGGGAGCCTGATCCAGGACCCGGGTGACGATGCCGTCGATCAGAAACTCGACCGATCCCGGCTGCCATCGCGCGGCGTAGGTATGCGGCTTCTCGATGTCGATGGCGTGATGATCGACCGTGAAGTCCTCCCGCAGCGCGGGGTCACGGAACCGGTGAATGCCCTGTCCGATCGCGGCGTGTCCGCCCGACACCGTGTCACCGAATACCTCCATCAGGCAGATCTCACCGCACCGGTTCGGATCGTCCTCCAGCCCGACCATCCATGCCGAGAACATCGAACGGGGGCTCAGACGTGCCGAACAGGTGACGGTGATGGTGCCGAAATGCGGGGTGCGGCCCAGGACCGTGGGCTGTTGCTCGGCGACGACCAGTCCGTCGCGGAAGGGTTGGGGTGCAGCACTCGAACCCACCGGTCCCGACCAGTTCGCGCTCTGCACCGCCGACACCCGCAGCGGCCCGTCGTGCAGGTCCGGGCACCACAACGGTTGTCCAGGCGGGATGGACAGGTCGAGGCCGTGGGGACCGGTGTCGAAGGTCGCGGCAGCCGCCGCGCGCGAGCTCCACGCGGGCAGGTAGGACGCCGTCCAGATGGTGGGGTCCAGTGCGGTGAACCGCTCGTCGAAACCGTCCGTCGTCATGTCCGGAGACTAGCGGGAATGAATTCGGACCACAGTCCGTTTAGATTGGGGTATCTGTCGGACCCGCCGACTCCCACATCGAAGAAAAGAGACATCCATGTCCACCGCCACCACCGCCCTGCCCACCGGAACCTGGACCATCGACCCGGTGCATTCGTCTGTCGGTTTCACCGTGCGCCACCTGGTCGTGAGCAAGGTCCGGGGGGTGTTCGACACGTTCAGCGGTGAGATCGGCGTGGGCGCCGACGGTGTGCCTTCGGTACGCGCGCAGATCGCCGTCGATTCGGTCAACACCCGCAACGAGCAGCGCGACGGGCACCTGAAGTCGGCGGACTTCTTCGACACCGAGCAGTACCCGGTTGCCACGTTCGTCTCGACAGCCGTCCGCCCCGACGGCGAGAACTACGTCGTCGACGGTGACTTCACGCTCAAGGGCATCACCCGTGCGATCTCACTGACACTGGAGTTCAACGGCGTCAACCCCGGCATGGGGCACGGCGAGGTCGCCGGCTTCGAGGCCTCGGTGGTGTTGAACCGCAAAGACTTCGGCATCAACTTCGACGCACCACTGGAGACCGGCGGCGCAGTCGTCGGAGACAAGGTGACCATCACCCTCGAGATCGAGGCCCTCAAGCAGGCCTGACCCAAGAGAAGGGTGGCGCCGCTGCGGCCGACGCCGCAGCGGCTTCACTGCGTGATCGTGTGGGTGATGTCCCCGATCTGGTCGAGGGTCAACGTCAGGTCATCCCCGGGACGCAGCCAGTTGCCGGTCTCCATACCCGATCCTCCTGGAAGGGTCCCGGTCGCGAAAAGCTCACCGGGATAAAGCTGTTCGTCGCGTGATGCATGGGCAAGCACATCGCCGACCGACCACCGCATACCTCGACTGCAGACCCTGCTCACCGTGATTCCGTTGACGGCGACCGTGCCGGTGAGTGCATCGATGCGCGGCAGGATCTCGTCGGCAGTCACCGCGACAGCCGACATCGACGACAGGAAGTGCTTCGCCTTCTGTGGTCCCAGACCGGTGGCCATCTCGGCACGCTGGACATCGCGGGCACTGAAGTCGTTGACCACGACGAAGGCGCCGATCGCGGCCAGCGCCTCCTCGGCGGTGGCGTTGTAGAGCGGTGCCTTGAGGACGAATCCGAGCTCGAGTTCGTAGTCCAGCGCCGTCGAGTAGGACGGAAACGCCACCGGGGTACCGGTCGGCACGAAGCTCAGATGGTTGGACATGTAGTAGATCGGCTGGCGGTAGAACAACCGCTTGGGCTTGAACAGCGGGAACGGCGTGCGGGTCAGCTTCTCGATCGTCTCGGCTGCGCGCGACTGCCCCGGATGGAAGCGACGCACCAGTCCGCGGGCGGCGTCGGTCGCGTGATCTTCGTAGAGCATGAAGTCCCGGAAGGAGGCCGGCGCGAAGGGCAGGACGTAGCCGGCCGACGCATGGTGGCGCTGCGCGACGGCCATCTCCCATTCGGCGTCGAACACGCGTCCGCCGAGCGGCGACGGGTCCTCGGCGCGACCCCAGGAACTGTCGGCCCCCAGCGACTGCACTTCGAGCCTGCCGTCCTCGATCATCCGTCGCAGTTTCATGCCTCCGTCCTACCAGTCGGGGGCCTGCCCGTCGGGGGCCCTACCCGTCGGGGGTCCCGCCAGTCGGGGTTCCGCCGGTCGCGCCCGACCCCCGCACCGACGTTCGCGAGCGTGCGTGATGTCAGGTTTTTTCGCGGCGTGTCGGCCGCAGACACGCACGCTCGCGCCAGGTGGGGGGACGCTCGCGGCAGGTGGGTGGGGGGACGCTCGCGGGTTTCAGGCGGCGAGCGGGGTGTAGTCGGTGGTGCGTTGACGGGCGGGCCTGCCGATCCCCTCGGCGATGGCGACCAGATCGGCGACGGTCTTGGCCGAGCCGTTCTCCGAGCCCGCCATCCGCGAGATGGTCTCCTCCATCAGCGTGCCGCCCAGATCGTTGGCACCGCCGCGCAGCATCACCTGCGTGCGCTCGGTTCCGAGTTTGACCCAACTGGTCTGGATGCTGGGGATCCTGCCGTGCAGCATGATCCGCGCCAGCGCGTGCACCGCACGGTTGTCGCGGTGCGTCGGCCCGGGCCGGGCGCCACCGGCCAGGTAGAGCGGCGAGGACTGGTGCACGAACGGCAGCGGCACGAACTCGGTGAATCCGCCTGTCTTGTCCTGGATTCCGCGCAGCACGTTGAGGTGCCCGACCCAGTGCCGCGGGGTGTCGACATGCCCGTACATCATCGTCGAGCTCGACCGCAACCCGACCTCGTGGGCGGTGGTCACGACCTCGATCCACATCGACGTCGGCAGCTTGCCCTTGGTCAGCACCCAGCGCACCTCGTCGTCGAGGATCTCGGCGGCCGTGCCCGGAATGGTGTCGAGCCCGGCCTCGCGCAGGGCGGTCAGCCATTCCCGGATCGAGGTGCCGCTGCGGGTCGCCCCGTTGGCGATCTCCATCGGAGAGAACGCGTGTACGTGCATCGACGGCACCCGCGCCTTGACCGCCCGCACCAGATCGGCGTAGCCGGTGACCGGGAGTTCGGGATCGATGCCGCCCTGCATGCACACCTCGGTGGCGCCGGCGACGTGCGCCTCCCAGGCGCGGTCGGCGACCTCGTCGGTCGACAGCGAGTACGCGTCGGCGTCCCCCTTGCGCTGGGCGAAGGCGCAGAACCGGCAACCGGTGTAGCAGATGTTGGTGAAGTTGATGTTGCGGTTCACCACGAACGTGACGTCGTCGCCGACGACGTCACGGCGCAGCGCATCCGCAAGTGCGGTCACCGCGTCGAGCGCCGGCCCGTCGGCGGTGGCCAGCGCCAGGTACTCGTCGTCGGAGCAGCCGGCCGGATCCCGTTCGGCCGAGCGCAGCGCGGCCAACACATCGGTGTCCACCCGCTCCGGTGCGCGGGCCGCGAGCTCCCCGACCTTGGCCCGGATCGACTCCCAGTCGCCGAACGCGCTACCCAGATCGCTACGGGTCTCGGTGCGCCGGCCCTCGGTGTCGATCGCGGTGTGCAGATCGGTGCGGCCCAGCGATTCGGCCGCCTCGTCGGGCTCCTGCCACGGGCGGCCCACCGGATTGACGTCCAGCGCGTACCCGGTGTCCGGGTCGGCCAGTGCCGCGACGTGCCCGTGCACGCGGGGGTCGATCCACGCCGCGCCGGCCTGCACATACTGCGGCTGCGCGGTCAGTCGCTGCACCAGGTCGTAACCGGCTTCGGCGGTGACGGCGGCCAATTCGTCCAGCGCGGGCCACGGCCGCTCCGGGTTGACATGATCAGGGGTCAGCGGTGACACCCCGCCCCAGTCGTCCACGCCGGCGCCGATCAACGCCAGACATTCCTGACGCGACACCAGGTTCGGCGGTGCCTGGATACGCACCTTGGGCCCCATCACCAGCCGGGTGACCGCGATGGTGGCCAAGAAGTCTTCCATCCCGGCGTCCGGCGTTGCGGCCATCGCGGTGTGGTCCTTGGCCCGGAAGTTCTGCACGATCACTTCCTGGACGTGGCCGAACTCCTTGTGCGAACGCCGGATCGCGTGCACGGTCTCGGCCCGCTCGGTCAGCGTCTCCCCGATTCCCACCAGCAGACCGGTGGTGAACGGGATCGACAGTCGACCCGCGTCGTCGAGGGTGCGCAGCCGCACCGCGGGATCCTTGTCGGGGCTGCCGTAATGGGCCAGGCCCTTGGTCTCGAACAGCCGCCGTGAGGTGGTCTCCAGCATCATGCCCATCGACGGGGCCACCGGCTTGAGCCGGGACAGCTCCGACCAGGACATCACACCGGGGTTGAGGTGGGGCAGCAGACCGGTCTCCTCGAGCACCCGGATCGCCATCGCACGCACATAGTCCAGCGTGGAGTCATAACCCCGCTCGTCGAGCCACTGCCGCGCCTCGTCCCAACGGCTTTCCGGACGGTCACCGAGAGTGAAAAGCGCCTCCTTGCAACCCATCTCGGCCCCGCGCCGGGCGACATCAAGGATCTCGTCGGGCTCCATGAACATGCCCTTGCCCTCGGCGCGCAATCTGCCCGGCACCGTGACGAACGTGCAGTAGTGGCAGGTGTCGCGGCACAGGTGTGTCACCGGGATGAACACCTTGCGCGAATAGCTGACCGGCAACCGGCCGGTGCCACCCCGGCGGCCGGCCGCCTCCAGCCCGGCGTCACGCACCCGCGACGCCGACGCGCACAGGTCGGCCAGATCGTCGCCGCGTGCGGTCATCGCGATCGCGGCCTCGTCCACATTGAGGGCGACACCGTCACGCGCCCGGCGCAGCACCCGCCGCAGCGCGGCCGGACTGGGGGCGGCGGACTTCGGAGGAACCACCGGACTGGGCAGATCAGCGCCGCGTTGGGTGTTCAGAGCCACTTCCCTGTAACCCCGGCGTCGTCGCGGATCATCCGCGCGTCTCACTATCTGAAACGGAGTGCGCCTGCGATCCGGGGGACATAGAGGCCACAGTAGTCACCTGGGCCCGGGCCGGGTGCCTCCCCCCGCCGGCGAGTGGCGCGTCAGCAGCCACGCGGCGGGTAGCGCACCCAGAGCAACCAGCAGCACCGGGCCGAACTCCATGATCCCGGCACCGCCGAAGACGATGTCCTCGCCCGGACCGATCACCGAGAACAGCACCACGGTGGCCAGCCAGGTCCACAGCGGTAACGCCGCCAGACGGGGTATCGAGGTGCACTGCAGCCCCGCCCAGACCAGCGCCGCGTTGAGCAGACCACTGAGCAGTGCGCTGATCGGCAGCGGGACCGCGCCGACACGCAACGGCAGGAAGAAGATGGCCGCCACCGCCGAGAGCACACCGTCGACGGCGAGCAGGGCGAGCAGGAAGAACCGCAGCCGGTCCGACGCCGGCGGAGCCGTCGCCGTCAGGTCGGGATGCTGTCGAGCACCGACACCAGGGATCCGATCACCCATTGGTAACTGTCCAGGCGATCCTGCCAATGCTGCAGGTTGGGATCCAGGTCCGGGTCCATGCGTTTCCCTTCCGTGCGCAGTGGGTTGCCGGCAGCTTACCCTCCGCGACAGGCGGTCACCCCAGAGACAGCCCGGACAGCAGATCGGTTTCCCAGCCCCGGTGGTCGCGTTCCCCGGCGGCCCCACCGGCGAGCACGTAGTACTCGGTCGAATCGACCGGCAACGCAATGTTGTTCGACAGCGCGAAGGTGCGCCCGTCGGGTGCAACACTGACCTGGGTCTGGTGGGCCCGCAGCGCCGCCACCCGGGCCGCGCGATGTGCGGACAACTCCAGCGCCGCGTCGATTGCGTCGTCGGCGTAACCGAACAGCGGCAGATCCTCGGCGGAGACCCGAATCCACCCGTCGGGCACCTCGGTCATCTCGGCCAGGCCGGCGCTCAAGGCCGAAGCCGAGGTCACCGTCCAGTAGAGCTTCGGCACGGACCAGGCCGCGGACGCCACGGCGGCGGTGGTGACCCGGTGGGTGTGGATGTGGTCGGGATGCCCGTAACCCCCGTCGGGGTCGTAGGTGACCACGACATGCGGACGCAGGTCGTCGATCGCGGCCGCCAGTGCGGCGGTCTGCTCGGCGAAGTCGCCGTCGACGAACCGTTCCCGGTGCCGGGCCGGCGTGCCGTCCATACCGGAGTCCCGCCAACGGCCCGCACCGCCGAGGAAGCGGGGACCGTCCACCCCCAGTTCGGCCAGCGCGGCGGTCAACTCGGCGATCCGGTAACCGCCGAGCTGATCGGCACCGTCGACGGCCAGCTGCGCCCAGCGGTCGCCGATCACCTCGCCCTCCTCGCCCAGGGTGCAGGTGATGACCTGCACCTGTGCTCCTCGGGAGGCGTAATGCGCGATGGTCGCACCCGTGGTCAGGGTCTCGTCGTCGGGGTGGGCGTGGACGAAGAGCAGGCGCGGGGTTTCCATACCGCTCAGCTTGCCCGGTGGTTGCGGCGCGCCGGGGTCCGGGCTGGCATAGATTCGCGACGTGAGACGCCGCGCCGTGCAGTACGGGTGCGCCATCGTCGTCATCGGCCTGCTCGCCGGTGTCGCCGGTGCGGCCACCACGCTGCTTCTGCACGCCATCGAGCATCTGACCTTCCATTACCGATTCGGCACGCTGCTCAGCGGTGTCGAGGCAAGCAATCCGGTCCGACGAGCGGTGGGTCCGATGCTCGGTGGCGCGCTGGCCGGCTGGGGATGGTGGGCGCTGCGGCGCCGTCGGGACCGACCGCCGCTGACCGCGTCCGCCGACGCCGGGTTGCAGGTGCTGCTGGTCGGGGCGGGCGCCTCGCTGGGCCGGGAGGGTGCTCCGCGACAACTCGCCGCGGCGTGGGGCGACGTCGGTGTCTCGCGGTTGGCGTTGACCGCAGCCGATCGCCGCCTCCTACTGGCCTGCGCCGCCGGCGCCGGACTGGGAGCGGTGTACAGCGTGCCGTTGGGCGGAGCGCTGTTCGCCACTCGCATCCTGCTCGACACCTGGCAGCCCAGGGCGTTGGGCACCGCGCTGATCACGTCGAGCATCGCCGTGATGGTCGCGGCACCGGTCACCCATCTCGAGCATTCGCTGTCCTGGCCGGACCTGCAGCTGTCCGGTCTGCTTGTGTTCCTGGCCCTGGCCCTTGCTCCGGTGGCGGCCGCGACGGGTCTGGCGTTCGATCGGATCATGCACGCTGCGCCGCGGCTGACGTTGCGGTCGTGGATGGTGATTCCGGGGATCGCGGCGGCCGGCCTGCTGACCGGGGTCTGCTCGATCTGGCTTCCGGAGCTGCCCGGCAACGGCCGCAGCATCCTGCAGGTCAGCATGAACAGCGGGCTGACGCTGACGTCGGCGGCGATGATCCTGCTGCTCAAACCGCTGCTGACGATGCTGTTCCTGCGGGCCGGCGCGACGGGCGGCTTGCTGACCCCGGCCCTGGCCACCGGCGCCGCGGCCGGATCGCTGGCCGCGCTGGCCCTCAACCACTTCGCCGGGACACAGCTGCACGTGGCTGCGGTGTCGCTCAGTTGCGCGGCCGGCGTGCTGGCGATCACCCAGCGTTCACCGTTGTTCGCGGCGCTGTTCGTCTGGGAACTCGCCCGACCGCCGCTGTGGCTGCTGATCGTGTTCGCCGTCGGCGCCTACGCCGCCTACGGACTCGCGCAGCTGCGCCGGCGGCTCCGGCAGCAGGGCGGCCCGGAGGTCACTGCGGAAGTTTGACCCAGCTGCCGGCATCGCCGACGATGCCGACCGGCACCGCACCGGTCAGGCTGACGTTCTGCACGCTCGGACCGGCCGCCACGATCGTGGTGTCCTGCAGGATCGGAAGCACCGTGGCCATGTCCCACAACCGGGGTTCTACCTCGTTGATCACCTCCGCGATATCCGCGGTCCCGCTCAGCGCGGCGTCGATGCGGGGCTGGATGGCGTGATCGCAGGTGCCGGTGAGGTTGCTCGGTGCCTGCACGAGCTGACCGGCCTCCGGGGCCGGCGAGCTCGGGGGCTGGGTCGGCGAGGTCGGGGACGGGGTCGGGGACGGGGTCTGGGTTGTCGTCGGGGACGGGGTTGTTGTCGGGGCCGGGGTTGCCGTCGGGGTCTGGGTGGGGCTCGCCCCGTCCGGTGACGGGGTGGCCCCGTCCGGTGACGGTGCCGGGGTGGTCTCGACCGCGGTGGCCTCAAGTGCCGGGCAACCGTATCGGGACGCCAGCGACGTCGCCAGATCGCCGCCGGCCTGATGCCAGCCGACCACCGCGTCCACCTGGTTGTTGGTCAGCGCCTCGCCGTACAGCGTCACCGGGTCGAGCGCCGCCACCGACGCGGCGATCCCCACGGTGCGCAACTGGTCGGCGGCGGTGTTGGCGACCGCGACCGATGTCGGGTCGTTGTTGGCGACACCGATGACGAACCGCAGCGGTTCCCCGTCCTTGGTCAGCTGACCGCGGTTGTTCTCGGGTGAGCCCGCTGCCGGCGGGGTCGGCGTGGGCGCCGGCTCGACCTGGTATCCGGCCTCACCCAGCAGCGTCATCGCGTCTTCGCGGGTCATCGCGGCCGGGGCGGTCGGGACGTATCCGGGGTCCGACGGTGAACGTACCTGAGCCTGGGCCAGGGTGACGGTGTTGTCGTCGCCGGCACCGACCGCGGCGAGCAGATCGACGTCGAGCAGGCCGAGGACCGCCTTGCGGACCAGCGGATCGGCCAGCGTCGGCTGTTGCGCGCGCAACGTCAGGTGCATGACGCGCGGTGTGACGATGCGCGCGGTCCGGACGTCGGGAATGGCGGACAGCTGGGCGAAAACCGCCGAGCCCCCGTGCACCTGGGCTACCTGGGTGTCGCCGTTGCGGATGGAGTCGGCCAGCGCCGCAGGACTCCCGCCGCGGCGGAACAACACCAGATCGGGGGTGGCGGGTGTCCCCCAATACCGGTCATTGCGGGCCAGCAGGATCTCGTCGCGCTGCGGGTCGATGGTGTCCACCCGGAATTGACCGCCGGTCACCGGTAATGCCTGCGCCAGGCCCGCGGCGAATCCGCCCGGGACGTCCTTGACGATGTGCGCCGGCAGGATGTCGTTGAACAACTCCCGCCACGCCGGGTAGGGCTGCGCGAAGGTCACCACCGCCGTCTTGCCACCCTCGACCGACTGCACTCCGGTGATGAGGTCGTAACCGGCCGGGTCGACGGCTCCGGGCTGGCTCACCATCTGCCGCCACAGATACCAGTAATCGTCGGCGCCGATCGGCGCGTTGTCGGTCCACTGTGCCTCGGGCCGGATGTGATAGGTGACGGTGAACGGGTTCTCGTTGGTCACCTCGGCCGACACCAGTAGCGACGTGTCGAGTTCCCAGCGGGATCCGGTCGGCGTCCGGGAGTCCGGGATCGGACGGAACGAGCTGGGCAGGACCAGCGAGCTGATCGCCGCGTTGACCGGTGACTGGTCGCTGAGCAGGTGCGAGTTGAATCCGGGTCCGATCGAATCGATCGCCACGATGATCTGCGTGGCCTTCATCGGCGGCGGCGGGGTCGTCTCGGTGGTGTCGGTGCTCTGCGGCGCCGGCGGCGGGCTGACGGTGCACCCGGTGAGCAGGGCCAGCGTCATCGCGAAGGCGGCGAGAGCCGACCCGCGGCCGGCGCTGACGCCGCGGTGAGTCGTCGGCACGCTCTACAGGGTAACCAGGGCCCGGGCCCCGACCCCGGTCAGCTGTTGGCCTGTTGTTTGGCGCGTGACTTGGCCCGGGCGCGCAGCGAGGCAGCCAGTTCCACCTTGCGCACCCGCACGATCTCGGGGGTGACCTCCACACACTCGTCGGCGGCGCAGAACTCCATCGCCTTCTCCAGATCGAGCTCCAGCGGCCTCGCCAGCGTCTCGATCACATCGGCCGTCGAGGACCGCATGTTGGTGAGCTTCTTCTCCCGGGTGATGTTGATGTCGAGGTCCTCGGCACGCGGGTTGATCCCCACCACCTGGCCTTCGTAGGTCTCCTGGCCGGGCTCGACGAAGAACTGGCCGCGGTCGGCCAGCTGGATCATCGCGAACGGTGTGATCTGACCGCTGCGGTCCGACACCAGCGATCCGGTGTGGCGGGCCCGAATCTCCCCCGCCCACGGCCGGTAGCCGTCGAAGACCGCGTTGGCGATGCCGGTGCCGCGGGTCAGTGTGAGGAAGTCGGTGCGGAACCCGATGAGGCCGCGGCTGGGCACGATGAAATCCATCCGCACCCATCCGGCGGCGTGGTTGGTCATTTCCTCCATGCGGCCCTTGCGGGCGGCCATCAGCTGGGTGATGGCGCCGACGAACTCCTCGGGGCAGTCGATCGTCATCGCCTCGAACGGTTCGTGCAATTTGCCGTCGACCGTCCGGGTGACCACCTGCGGTTTGCCCACCGTCAGTTCGAAGCCCTCGCGGCGCATCTGCTCGACCAGCACCGCCAGCGCGAGCTCGCCGCGACCCTGGACTTCCCACGCGTCGGGCCTGCCGATGTCGACGACCTTGATGGACACGTTGCCGATGAGTTCGGAATCCAAGCGCGACTTGACCATCCGCGCGGTCAGCTTGTGCCCGGACACCTTGCCCGCCAACGGCGAGGTGTTGGTGCCGATGGTCACCGAGATCGCCGGTTCGTCGACGGTGATGCGGGGCAGGGCGTGCGCGTGGTCGGGGTCGGCCAGGGTGTCGCCGATCATGATCTCCGGGATACCGGCGATCGCGACGATGTCACCGGCGTATGCGGTGTCCGCCGCAGTCCTTTCGATGCCCTCGGTGACCAGCAGCTCGGTGATCTTGGCGTTGGTGATCACCGGGTGACCGTCGACGTCGCGCATCCACGCGACCTGCTGCCCCTTTTTGATGCGGCCCTTGTAAATCCGGACCAGCGCGAGCCGGCCCAGGAACGCCGACGCGTCGAGGTTGGTGACCAGCGCCTGCAGCGGCGCCTCCGGGTCACCCTGCGGCGGCGGAATGTGCTCGAGCAGCACGTCGAACAGCGGGTCGAGGTTCTCCCCGTCCGGGTTTTCGCCGTTGGCGGGTGCGGTGGTACTGGCGATACCGGCGCGTCCCGAGGCGTACAACGTCGGCAGGTCCAGCGCCTTCTCGGCCGCCGCCTGGGCCTCCTCGTCGAGATCGGAGGCGACGTCGAGCAGCAGGTCGTGGCTTTCTTCGACAACCTCGGCGATGCGGGCGTCAGGCCGGTCGGTCTTGTTGACGACGAGGATGACGGGCAGGTGCGCGGCGAGGGCTTTGCGCAGCACGAAGCGGGTCTGCGGCAGCGGCCCCTCTGACGCGTCCACCAGCAGCAGCACCCCGTCGACCATGGAAAGGCCGCGCTCGACCTCACCACCGAAGTCCGCGTGGCCTGGGGTGTCGATCACGTTGATGACGGTCATTCCGCCGTCGGCGTGCCGGCGGTGCACCGCAGTGTTCTTCGCCAGGATGGTGATGCCTTTTTCTTTTTCGAGGTCACCGGAGTCCATCAGGCGTTCGATCGCGTCGTCTCCGCGGTGGCTCAACGCGCCCGACTGACGCAGCATCGCGTCGACCAGCGTGGTCTTGCCGTGGTCGACGTGGGCCACAATGGCGACGTTGCGAAAGTCCGGACGAGAATTCACGCCGGTGATTGTCGCAGTGCAGTGCACCGATCGCGAAAACGAGAGACTCCCGTCACGTGAAAGACACCAAGCTCGCCGGTATCAAACCCAAGAAGAAGTGCTGCCGTAGCAAACCCCGATGTAAACGCTGTCCGCTGGTGGTGCACAAGGTGCGCAAGGCCGAACTCAACGGTCTGCGTGGCAAGGAGCTGGAGAAGGTCTACAAACGCGCCCGCAAGGCGTGATGGGTCCCGGGCCGCGGGAACGGGTGCGGCCACCGGCTCCTTTTCACCCCGGGTCACCGCGGTCGGGCGTACCGTGGAAGGCACCCGTCACGGTGTCTTCTGGAGGTCGACTATGACGGTTTACGCGGTTCTCACCGTTGCACTCATCACGGTGCTCGCCACGCTCACGACACTGGCGATCTTTCTCGGCCTGGCCAACTGGGTCGGCGCGTTCTACGTCGTGCGATGTAGCCAGTGTCGGCACTTGACATTCAGCTCGGCCAACCGCAATCAGGCGTCCTGCCCGCAGTGCCGCCACCCAGTGCTGACCCACCCGATCCACGCGCTGGCGCACCCGGGCAGTCGCACCGACGTGCGCGTGGCCGGGGACCGGCTGCGCTACTGAACCGGAGACCGGTGGTCGGTTCGTTCGTCCCCCGTGCGCGGTGACGTCAGTCGTCGTCCTCGGGCCGGTCGGGCAAATGGGGTGCGATCGCGGCGGCCAGCTTGGCGACGGTCATGGACTGCAGCCAGAAACGCCCGGGCCCGTGGAGTTCGGCCATGAACAGCGAGTCGCCGAAGAACTTGTTCTTGACCCCTTTGACGCTGGCAAACGTCAACCGCATATCGGCCCGGTACATGGCCAGGTGGCCGGGATGAACGAGGAATGACTGGCCCTGCGCCAGCTCGTATTCTCTGACCTCTCCCGCGATCTGTGTCCAGGCCGTACCGCTGCCACTGAGCTTCTGGAAGATCAACCCGGCGCCGCCGAAGACACCGGCGCCCAATTTCTGCTGGAGACCCACAGACACCTCGACATTCGGCGTGCTCGCCAGGTAGGCGCCGGACTGCACCAGGTAGGAATCGGCGGAATCGATCCGAACCTCTTTGATCACTCCGGGCAGGTTCGCGGTGAGGGCCAGCAATCGACCGTCACTTCGTGCCGTGTACTGACTCAGGAACAGGTTGCCGCCACCGAACATGCGCTTGAGACCACTGAGCAGCCCCCGCTTTCCACCACTGCCGAAGCGGGTGGCCGTCTCGATGTCGAATCCTGGCGAATACCACGACACATCCCCACCTTCGGTGACGACCGCCTCGCCCGAGTCGAGGGTGAGCTCCAGAATCGGCATCACCGAGCCGTGGATTGTTGTCCTCATTTCCTCACCTTCTCAGTGTTAGCTTCTCAGCTTTTGCGCTGCAGGTGCTCTCGATCGTCGTGCGTCGGTTGATCGGTCGCTGTCCCGACATCCCCCTACGTCCATACCCGAGGCCCCGGAAACCGGACGTGCCCGGACAGCGCTGAGCCACAGGCCGTTACGCTCAGACGTAGTTGAAGACGGTCTTCCCCTCACCGCTGAAGTCGGTGTAGACCGAGGCCCCGGCGAATGCCGGAAATCCCATGATCACCCGATCACCGTCGGTGACCAGCGGCGAGTTGGACTTTGTTGTCCGGTACGAGAACAGAAGAGTCTGACCGTCTTTGGTGTAGACCGAAATCAACGTTCCGGGTGCGACGTTCTCGGCGCCACCGATGAGGGACTTCGGGACAGTCCCCATTATTCCGCCCGAATCGATCCACGTGTCGATGACCTGGGCGTCGTTGTCGCCGACCTTCACCGTCAGCTCGGCGTTCGGGGTGCCGTCGATGGTCACCCGTGCCGCATAGGGATTGGGGCCCAGAATCGCCCGGCCCCGACGCTCCTGGAGCAGCATCCCACGGCCCAGCAGACCGGGCAGTGCGGTCAGCGGGTTACTGTCTCCCGGGCCTGCTTTCGGACCGATGCCGAGAATTCCTTGGTAGTCGGTGTTGTTCTCGGCGACGTTGTTCCAGGTTTCCAGCGTCACCACGTTGATTTCGGTGCGCGCACTGATGATGTTGTCGTCGGTGGCAATGGGGATGTTGTAGATGTTGTAGTCATAGACGACGGTGCAACTGGCGTAGCAACCGCTGCCTGCGCCGACCGGCGAGCCGAGATCCTTGAGGCCGATGACCTGTGGGTTGATCACCAAGCCGAATGATCCGGTGTCGATGAGGACGCGGACGGGGGCTCCACCGTTGATCGACAGCATCATGATGGGATTGGCTCGGTCCCCGTCGAAGACTTCCACGTCGAGTTCGATGATCTGGTAGACCAGGCCGTTTGTCGCGGCCTGACGGATCAGTTCTGCGATCTGGGGCATCGCGTCGCGCGGACCGAACCACCCGACGACGTCAAGGAACTTTGCCGCCGATTCCAACTGTTCCTGGACGCGGACCGTCCGCTGGATGCTGGCCTCGATGCGCTGCCCGGCGATCCAGTGCGCGAACGGATTGCCGACCGTGGCGGCGAAGCGCTCCTGGAGGCGGAGGTGGTTCTCCTGCCAACGCTCCAGCGAGACCTGAGCGCCGCCCAGCCACATCTGGGGCAGCAGCGCCGCCAGCCCGGCCAGGACATTGCCGCTGTCCCAGGTGGCGCCGTTGAGGTCCTCGCGGGCATCCGCAATCTGCCCTATCGCCAGATCGACGGTGTCGGCGCCGGGCCCGTCATCGGCGCCGGGCTCCTCGGCGACGGGCTGCTCGGCGATCAAGGTGGTCGCGGCCCCCTTGACGCTGCGGCCACCAGCGTCGTCGTTGCCGTCTTCCGCGGTGACGTCGAGGTCAGTCCCGCCCCAGCCGTCCCCGCCGATCACTTCATCACCAACGACGGACTCATCGTCCGCCATGGATTCGTCCCCGCCGACGACTTCGTCACCATCGCCGGATTCGTCGTCCGCCACGGATTCGTCCGGATCCATCTGTGCGCGTGTGCGTTTCGGCGTGAGCGTGGATTCACTGCGGGACGACCCAGTGTCGGCCACAGTGCTGGCGTCCCGGTTATCGGCCGCACCGACAGTGGTGCCCGCGCTGGTGTCATCAGGTGCGGCCTGCGCGACGCCGGCCGTCCACATACACACCCCAGCGGCGATTGCCGGAGTGGCAAGAGCGGTAGCTGCCCAGCTACTTATTTTCATGAGCGTTAGTAAAGCACCTGATCTTGATGCTGCATACAAGTTCACTCAAGTGTCTTCGCTAGAAGCGGGATCCTCGCAGCAAGAAGGACAGTATAGTGCTGCGGCGAGCGCCACCCGCAGATCTGGACCGCACGACGCAACCGAGCTACCCCTATCGATAGCAAATATAAAATTAGCGAATCTGCGATGGTAAACGGATTTGCGAAAGTCGCGATTTTCGTGGCTTTAACTCACTGTGAACCCTCGGCAAACGCCCATGCCGACGGCCGCGCCTCAGTCCTTCATGTGCGGTGCAAGCAACGTGATCCAGGATCTGTTGATCTGCTCGAACTCGTCCTCACACTGGACCGCCCGCTCCTCGGGTAACAGCCCGTTGTCGACGATTCCGCTGTTGCCGTCCGGATCAGCGCCGAAGGTCCAACAGAGCAGGTTGTACACCCGAACCTTGTCGGGAGAGTGTTCGTCGGCGAAGGCGGACTCGTCAGGTTCACCGTCTTCGGCTGCGAACAACTCAAACAGCTCGGCCATCGCCAACATCACATCGACCGACTCGCCGTCGAGCTGCTCGTCCTCGCCAGGCTGCAGCAGCATGAACGCCGCGACCTGATCGGCGACATCCTCTTCCCGGCCCGTGATCGGCAGATCGTAGATGTCGATGACCATATGCCCCATCTCATGGAAGAAGGTCGCATAGGTCGCGTCCATCGCCATGGCCAGCGGATCCGGTTCGCCGGCTGCGCCGAACAACGACTGCAGATCGTCGACGAACTCGTAGCACAGCTCCATCTGCTGGTCGGTCCTGTTCCAGTACGCGTTGGACTCATCGCATTGCAGACCGACCACCGGAATGTCATAGGGCAGGTCGAACAGGTAATTGATCCCGTCGGCCATGTCTTCGAGCATCTGGTGGTCTTGATAGATCCGCTTGCCGCTGACAGCCTCGGGGCTGGCCGCGTCGTCGTACCGGAAGATCATTTGCCCCGCCCCGCCGGATTGTCCCTCCATCACCGACTGAGAAGTGGTCGGCGCCGTCGCAGCATCACCTCCGGCCGCGCCCGAAGGCGAACGCTGCCCGGAACCGCACGCCGTTATCATGAGTGGCACGAGCAGAATTGGCAGGAATCGTCTGTACACGATGAAGTTCACCGTCCCCCCACGATGCGTGGCCCAGACGGTGGGGCACACACAGATTAATTTGCGTGCACAACAATAGTCTGCCTTGATAGTTTGCGCTAGACGTTGAACCCGACTGGCGACCGCCACGGCCGAGGGCTGATCAGCCTCATCGGCCACGCACGAAAGTCGTTCCCTTCGTGGCGGTATGCCTATCCCTGCGCCGGCGGTGTCATACCGTCCGAATTCGTCGCAGCGTCACGATGTCCCGCCGCACCCAGCGCCCGCGCCAGGTCGGGCAGCCAGGTCCGGTCGGCGGGCACCCAGTCCAGACCGTCCAGCTCGACGGCCCGCACCCACCGCAATGCACGGTGGTCGTGGGCGATCAACTCACCGCCGGTGCGGGTGACGACGTAGGCGCGCAGGCTGATCATCGGACTCAGCGCGACCTCGCCGCCGATCCGGTCACCCACCGCCACATGTACGCCGAGCTCCTCGTGCAGTTCCCGGGCGAGTGCGCTTCGTTCGCTCTCACCCGGCCCGACCTTGCCGCCGGGCAGCTCCCACAGCCCGGCCAGCTCCGGTGGGCGGTTGCGCTGCGCAACGAGCAGTACCCCGTCCTCGATCAGCGCACCGGCGACCACGATCACGTTCGGCATCGCGGCAGACGGTATACCGTCGAGCGCATGGCTGTGTTAACGGACGAACAGGTCGACGCCGCACTGCCCGAACTCGCCGGCTGGGAACGCGCCGAGGGCACCCTGCGCCGAGCGGTCACGTTCGGCGCATTTCTGGACGGGATCGAGGCGGTGCGGCGCGTCGCCGAGCACGCGGAGGCTGCAGATCACCATCCCGATATCGATATTCGTTGGCGGACCGTGACTTTCGCACTGGTCACACACTCCGAGGGTGGTATCACGGACAAGGACCTGCAGATGGCACGAGACATCGACGGGATCCTCGGATAGCGATCCACGCCAACGTCGCCACGGTGGCGACGACGTAGATCAATCCTGCCCAGGCCAGATACCAGGGCCGGGAGATCACCCAGATGGTGGGCTGGGCGAAGCTCAGCACCCACGGCACGCCGACCAGCGTGAGACCGAGCCACCCCCAGCCGAGCACTCGGGCGCCCAGCTCTGCCCGCATCGGCCCGTGCAGCAGCCAGATCATCAGCGGTATCAGCCACACCCAGTGGTGTGTCCAGGAGATCGGGGACAGCAGCAGTCCGAACAGCTCGACGATGACGATGGCTCCCAGCCGGTCGTCGGCGCCGCCGATGGCGCGCCACGCCAGCAGCGCCAGCAGCGCCGTCACCGCGATAGCGGCCAGCACAACCGGACCGTAGCCCGCGTCGTGACCCAGTATTCTGGAAATTCCACCCCGCCAGGACTGGTTGAACGACGTACCCACCGGGCCGACACGGTCGGCGTCACCGAGCAGTTCGGTGAAGTAGTAGCGGGTCTGGCCGCTGACGATCAGCGCCGATACGCCGATGGTGAGCAGGAAAACGGCCGCCGAGAACCCCACCGTCGCCCATCGGCGCGCCCCGACGAAATACAGTCCGGCCACCGCGGGCGTGAGCTTGACCCCTGCCGCCAACCCGACCAGCAGCCCCGACAGCCACCACCTCGACGAGTACACCGCATAGAGGACGACCAGCACGAGAAGCACGTTGACCTGGCCATAGTCGAAGGTGCTGCGCAGCGGCTCGGTCCAGATCCCGACAGCCGTCCACAGCATCGCGACCCGCCGATCGCCGGGGCTCGCCCCACCGTCCTCCGAGGCTCTCGACAGCAGCCGCTGGCTCAACCGCACCACGCCGTAGAGCGCAACGATGATCCCGACCTGCCAGAAGAAGGCGAGCAACCCGAACGGCAGCAGATGCAGCGGGAAGAACACCACCGCCGCAAAAGGTGGATAGGTGAAGGGCAGCGGAAAGTCCGGAGTCTGCTCTCCGTAGACGTAGCTGTAGAGGGTGCCGGGCCCGTCCAGTTCGGCAGCTCCACCGACGTAGACGTGCAGGTCCACGAAGTTGGCACCGTTGGGCACCAGGTAGGTCCAGGCAAACCGCGCTGCAACGCTGAGCATCAACAGCAGTGGCGCGGCCGCTGTCAGACGTGCCGCGCTGCGCCGGGGTGCCGGGTGAAGGGATTCGGTGGCGTTGATGGGCCGACTCTATCGAGCGGTCACCATCCGCCTTCACCTCCGTAACGGTTGCATAAATGCCACACATGTCACTTGAGTAACTCTAGTAACGGACTAGCTTCGGGGAACAGGCGTGCCATCGATGTCATTTACGGCCCATCAGCGCCACCGACGAAACGGGAGACTTCTCATGCACCGCACCCGGAAACTGTTCGCAACAACGATGATCGCCGCGGCAGGAGCGGTGACCGCCGCACTGGCGTTGAGCAGCCCGGCGGCCGCTCAACCTGCGCCGCCGCCGGCACCGGCACCGGAAGTGCCCGGCCTGCCGTTGCTGCAGCAGCTCGCGGCCAATCCGGAGGCAGCCACGCAGCTCATGCAGGGCTTCGCCAACCTGATGGGCACCTCTCCGGCCGCGACGGCGACCACGACGCCGGCCACCCCCGTCTCGGGCCCCGGCGCGACCGCGTCGATCAACCTGCCGCAGCCGGCGACCGTGCTGCCGGGTGCGACCGCGCTGCCGGGTGCGACCGCGCTGCCGGGCGGCAACGTCACCACCGTGCCTGCCGGGAACACGACGACGGCGCCGGCCACCGCGCCCGCGGCCCCGGCCTCGCCACTGTCGGGTCTGACCGATGCGCTGGGTGTGCCCGGCGGCCTGGCCTCGCTGCTTCCGTCCGGGGCTCCGCTGGCCGGCTTGCTGCCGACCGGCGCGCCGGCGCCGGTGACCGCCGCACCGGCGGGTGCTCCGGCGCCGGGCCCGGTACCGCCGCTGTTTACCCCGCTCGCGGCCCTGCCGTGACCGCCTGAACACACCCCCACCGCCCGCAACTACCGACGTATTGGGAGATCATGTCAACGACCCGGCTCAAGTCTTCGAGGGCGACGCTCACCACCACGCTTGCGGTGTGCTCGTCTTCCGTGTTGCTGACCGTCGGCGTGACCGGGGTCGCGCATGCCGAGCCGGCGGCGCCGCTACCCATCGACGGACTCCAGGCTCCCGGCCTGCCCGCCGTGGAGAGCATCGGCCCGGTGATCCAGCAGGCCGCCTCAGATCCGACCAATGCGGCATCGATGCTGATGGCCGCTGCCGCCGTGTTCGCCGGGGACATGGCGGCACCTCAGCCCTCCCGTGACGTCGCGTCGGCGGTCAACCAGTTCGTCGCACAGCCCGTCGCGCACGTCCCGGCGACCGGCGCGGTTCCCGGCACCGAGGCGCACCTGCCCGCCGGCGTCAACCCGGCGCACGTCGTCGGTCCCGCGCCGGAGGCGCTGCCCCAGGCGCTACCTGAGGTGGCGCACGCCCCGGCCGCGGTTCCGGCGCCGCCCGGCCCGGCTCCCGCACCGGGTCCGGCGCCCGAACCGGCCCCTGCGCCGGGTTCGGAGGCCGCGACGCCCGTCGCCGCGGCCCCGGGCGGCGCGCCCGGGTTGGGCCCGAACGCGCCGGTGACCCAGGACTTCTTGTATCCCTCGATCAGCAACGGCTGCCTGGCCGACGGCGGCAACGTGCTCGCGACCGCCATCTCGGTGGCAGGCCCGGCGACGATCCCGCTGCCCGGACCCGGCCCGGGCCAGACCGCATACGTGTTCACCGCGATTGGCACGCCGGGCCCCGCTGCCGAACAGAAGCTGCCGCTCAACGCGACCTGGGTGAATCTCACCACCGGCAAGTCGGGAAGTGTCACGCTCAAGCCGCGCCCGGACATGAACCCCGAAGGCCCGACGACGCTGACGGCCATCGCCGACACCGGCTCCGGCAGCATCATGTCGACAATCTTCGGTCAGGTCACCACGACCGAGAAGCAGTGCCAGTTCATGCCGACGATCGGCTCCACCGTCGTCCCCTGACCGGGCTCGCCAGTCCCCTGACCGGGCCGGCAAAACCGCGAACGTGCCTTCCGGGTAGTCAGAGTCGAGACTTGACTACCCGGAAGGCACGTTCGCGGGCGGGGGTTCGGAGCTGATCAGCGCGTGATGAATCAGTAGGCCATGAACAGGATCGCGTCACGGTCGTAGTCCCGGCCCGGGTGCACCTCGGACAGATGCGTCTGAGCCTTCTCCACCAGATCGTCCTCGTCCTTACCGGTGATGGCCTCGCCGCAGGGGCAGTTGAGATGAGTCTTCATGACTTCACAATGGCACAAGCCTGGGCGGGCCATGAGACAAGATCGTCAACATGGATCTGTACGACGTCATGCGCACCACCGCAGCAGTCCGGCGGTTCACCGACGACCCACTCCCCGACGACACCCTGCACCGCATCCTCGACAACGCGCGGTTTGCGCCGAGCGGGGGTAACCGGCAGGGCGTCCGGGTGATCGCGGTGCGCGACCACGACACCCGAGCCGCACTCGGCGCACTCAGCCAGCCCGGTGCGCGCCGCTACATCGCTCAGATCCGCAACGGCGAGGGGCCGTGGAACCCGTTGCGGCCCAGCCAGGTGAGTCAGGAACAACTCGAGGCGACCGAGGTGCCGGCCGAACTGTCGACGCCGCTGCTCACGGCGGCAGTCGTGCTGGTGGTGTGTGTCGATCTCGCCGTCGTCGCGGCCTTCGATCAGGATCTCGATCGGGTGGGACTGATCGCCGGCGCTTCGGTGTATCCGTTCGTGTGGAATGTGTTGCTCGCCGCCCGCAACGAGGGATTCGGTGGGGTGCTCACCACGATGGTCGTCGCCGAGGAACCGCGGGTGAAGGCGCTGCTGGGCATCCCGGACGACCACGCCGTCGCCGCTGTGCTGCCGCTGGGGAAGCCGCAACGTCAGGTCACCAGACTGACCCGGAGACCGGTGTCGGAGTTCGCCACCCGGGAGCGTTTCGACGGCGAGTCGCTGTGACGCCGCGCCGGTCTCGTGAGACCTTGGAAAGGTGACCGCCACGTTGGGTTATGCCGCGGCCGCCACGGGCTGCGCCGATCTCGACGAGCAGCTGTCCGCGCTAGCCGCGGCAGGCGTGGATCCGCGCCGCATCTTCACCGACAGGACAGCAGGGCCCGCCGACAAGATGAGGTCCGGCCTGCTGGCCCTGCTCAGCTACGCCCGCACCGGCGACGTCGTCGTGGTGGTCGCGCTCGAACGGCTGGGACGATCGGTAGCCGAGGTGACGCGAACCGTCGCCGACCTCACCGAGCGCGGAATCACGCTGCGCTGCTTACGCGACGGCCTGGACACCGCCACGTCGACGGGGCGGGTCGTCGCCGAGGTGCTGACCGGCCTGGCGGCACTCGACGCGGTGGGTCCCGGCAGGGCCGGCCGTTAGGTCTTGGCCGAGCTCTTGGCCTCCCGGCTCTTGGCTTTGGCTTCCTTCTTGTAGGCACGCACCTTCTGCAGCGATCCGGGATCTCTGACGTCGGCCACCGACATGTGCGTACCGGCCTTGCCGTAGTCGCCGGCCGCCGACCGCCAGCCCACGGGCGTGACGCCGTACTGCTTACCCAGCAGGGCGAGGAAGATCTTCGCTTTCTGCTCACCGAAGCCCGGCAGCGCCTTGAGCCGCCGCAGCACGTCGGCGCCACTGGCTCCGTCCGACCACAGTGCCGCAGCATCGCCCCCGTACTCGTCGACGATCACCTGCGCCAGCGCCTGCACCCGCTTGGCCATCGAACCCGGAAAGCGGTGCACCGCAGGAGTTTGGGCGCACAGCGCGACGAACTTCTCGGGGTCGTAGTCAGCGATCACCTGCGCATCGAAGCTGCCGATCCGATCGGCGATCTTCTTCGGGCCTCCGAACGCCACCTCCATCGGGATCTGCTGATCGAGCAGCATCCCAACCAGCAGAGCGAACGGATCGGCCTCCAGCAGTGCATCGGCCGCGGGTTCCTGAACCAACTGCAGTTTCGCCACGCGGCCAGTCTAGGACGCGACAGTCCCCGCGACACTGCCCCAAAAGCTGTTCCCGGGGCGGGTTGGTCATCCGGTGGTTGCCGGTGGGGGTTGGAAGGGTTGGTACCACCACCAGTGGGCGCGTTCGCCGGTGGGTCCGGGGTAGGGCGCGGCGGTTGGTGGTGTGGTGGTGGGTGGTCGGGCCAGTGATCGGGGGGTGATTTCTCGGCCGGTGGCGTCGGTGATGGTGAGGGTGGGGGCGGGGCCGGTGATGGTGATCAGGCCGCGGTGGTGGCATCGGTGGTGGTAGGGGCAGACCAGTACGAGGTTGTCCAGTTCGGTGGGGCCGCCGTCTTCCCAGTGGGTGATGTGGTGGGCGTGTAGGCCGCGGGTGGCTGCGCAGCCGGGGATCACGCAGGTGCGGTCGCGGTGTTCGAGCGCGCGGCGCAGCCGGCGGCTGATGGTGCGGGTGGTGCGTGCGGCGCCCAGTGGTTGTCCGTCGCGGTTGAACCACACCTCGCAGGTGGCGTCGCAGCTCAGGTATTGCCGTTGGGCGGTGGTCAGGGTGGGCCCCAGGTGCAGCGCGGCGACCCGCTCGGCGATGTCGACGTGGACGACCACGGTGGTGTGGTGTCCGTGCGGGCGGCGGGTGGCCTCGGCGTCCCAGCCGGCGGTGACCAGTTCCATAAACGCCGCGGCTGCGTCGGGCATCGGGGGGCGCCGCCCGTCTTCGCCGGCATCGCCGTGGCCGGTGGGTTCTTGGCTGTACAGATCGGGACTGTCGGGGTCGGGACTGTCGGTGGTGGGGTGGTCTTCGGTGGGGTGGTCGTGGCGCCATTGGGTGATCAGGGCGTCGTGGTGGGAGCGCAGCGCGGCCTCGAACAGTGCGGCTTCGATCGTCGGGAGGGTGATCTTCCAGCAGGTGAATTCACCGGTGCAGGTTTTGCTGATCGAGGGTCTCGGTGGCGGTGTCGGGGCTGGCCGCGGGTCGTCATCGAGGTCGGGGTCGGGGTCGGGGTCTTCCCGGGTGTCGGGGCGGGGTTCGAGTTTGATCGCGGTGCGCAGTTGCCCGACGGTGGCCACGCTGGCCAGCTCGGCGTAGTGCTCATCGGAGCCGGCCCCCGCGCCTTCGGCGATCACGCCGACCTGATCGAGGGACAACCGGCCCGCCGCCAGTTCTTCGGTGCAGCGCGGGAACTCCGCGAGCCGCGCCGCGATCGCTGCGATGGTCTTACCGTGGCGTGGGGCGGATCCGGTTTTCCAGGCCATCAACCCCGCCAGCGAGCGTGCACCGGTCGCTCCCCAGAGCCCCTCCCGATCGATCTGAGCGGCGATCTGCACGATCTGCCCATCGATCGCATTGCGCTGACCGGTCAACTCCGCCAACTCGTCGAACAACACCTCCAGCCGATCACCACACGACACACCAGGTGCCAAAGACGCTGCGGCCGAACACATGACAACATCCTGACAGAGACCACCGACAACACCCTCCAGGCCAGAAGCGGCCCGGGCGACGCCGGCGGTGACGCCCCGCGGCGCACCCGGCAGCCGGCGGGTGCCGATCTTGCCGTCGCGCGCGATTCGGCCGGTCTAGGGTTGATCCACCCCGCACGCGAGGAGCGAAGAACACATGTCCGGCGAGCTCGCCATCGCCTTGACGGCCGCACTCATCCTGCTCGCCGTCGCCGCCGTGGTGCTCGCCGTGCGGACCAGGCGGGTGGTGGCCACCCCCACCGAGCGTGCCGTGCATGCGGCGCTGCACACCGCCTCACTGGCCGCCCGCGCGCTGCGCCAGGGACTCGACACCGATTCGGCAGCGACCGCAGCGCCGTTCTTGCGCGGGCTCACCGGCACCGAAGGACTGGCGCTTTTCGACGGCGACGGCCGGCTGCTTGCCGAAGACGCGCCGGACGACGCGCTGTGGGACGAGGACGTGCGCAACGCGTGCGCAGGCGCCGCCCGCCAGTCGATCTCGGGGGGTCGGCGGGTGATGACACACGCGAAGGTCTCGGCCGTCATCGCCCAGCCGCTGCTCGCCGAATCCGGCGACATCCTCGGCGTGCTGGTCGTGGTGACGACCCGCTCCCCCGGACCCGGCCTGCTGGGCGCCGTGGGAGAGGTCGCCCGCTATGCGGCCAGCCAGGTCGAGCTGGCCGAACTGGACGCATCCCGGGCCCGGCTCGCCCGCGCGGAGGTGCTGGCGCTGCGCGCGCAGATCAGCCCGCATTTCATCTACAACGCGCTCAACACCATCGCCTCGTTCGTGCGTACCGACCCCGACCGGGCCCGCGACCTGATCCTCGAGTTCGCCGACTTCACCCGCTATTCGTTCCGCGCCGCAGGCCAATTCACCACGCTGGCCGAGGAACTGCGCAATATCGACCGTTACCTCACCCTGGAACGGGCCAGGTTCGGGACGGCGCTGAAGGTCACCCTTCAGGTCGCTCCCGAGGTGCTCAACGTCGTGGTGCCGTTCCTGGCGCTGCAACCTTTGGTGGAGAACGCGGTGCGGCACGGATTCGCGGGCCGGGGCAGCGGATCGATCGAGCTGGTGGCCCGCGACGAAGGCTCGGACTGCGTCATCACCGTCGAGGACGACGGCGTCGGTATGGACCCCGACGATCTGCGTTCCGGTCCGAGCGACGCGCTCTCCGACGGCGCTGTGGCCACCGAAGGCACCGGCGCGCACGTCGGGCTGACCAATGTGGACCATCGGCTGCGGGCAGCCTTCGGCAACGACTACGGTCTGGTGGTCGAAACCGCGATCGGCGCGGGCACCAGGGTCGTCATGCGAGTGCCGAAGTTCCGGTCCGGCGTGCGGGCCAGCGGAGGTGGATTCGGGGTGAGTAGTACGTGAGCAGACCACTCACCGTGCTCGCCGTGGACGACGAGGCGCCCGCCCTCGACGAACTGGCCTATCTGCTCGACCGGCATCCGTGCGTCGGCGAGGTCTGGCGAGCTGGTGACGCGACGTCGGCGCTGCGGGAACTGAACGTGCGCAACATCGATGCGGTGTTTCTCGACATCAACATGCCCGGGCTCTCGGGTATCGAACTGGCCGGCGTGCTGGCGAATTACAGCCAGCGTCCGGCGATCGTGTTCGTCACCGCACACGACGACAAGGCCGTGGCTGCTTTCGACGTCGGGGCCGTCGACTATCTGCTCAAGCCGATCCGCCAGGACCGACTCGACGAGGCGGTCCGCCGAGTCACCGCAGCGCACCCCACACCCGGCAACGCACCCCGGGACGAAACAGAGGGCGCCGAACCGGAACCCGACGTCATCCCGGCCGAGCTCGCCGGCGTCACCCACCTCGTCCCCCGCGACAGCATCGGCTGGGTCGAAGCCGAAGGCGATTACGCCCGGCTGCACTCCGCATCGGGCTCGCACCTGGTCCGGATACCGTTGAGCACGCTCGAAACGCGTTGGCGTGAATACGGATTCCAACGCGTGCACCGGTCCTACCTGGTGGCGCTGCGGTTGGTCACGGGGTTGCGGACCACCGACGGCGCGGTCCTGGTGCGGTTACGGGCCAACGGCGCGTCGCCGGCCGTCGAACTGCCGGTGAGCCGCCGACAGGCCCGCGAACTACGGGACCGGCTGGTGCGTAACCCGATGCGCAGTCTGCGACCGGCCGGAAGCGCCGATGACTAGCGGCGAACGCCCGCAGCGTCAGCGGGTCGTACTCGCTCACCGGCGCGGAGCCCGCATGGTGCGCACGCGGGTGGAAGTCCAGGAACAGACCCAGGTCGGCGACGCGCTGGTGCGTGGCCTGATGCGAGCCCAGCTGGGCCTGGCGCTGCGGCTGGCCGCTGTCGTGGTCGTCCTCATCGGCGCGATCCCGCTACTCAACACGCTCTTTCCGGCCCTCGGCGAGATCACCGTCTTCGGGATCCGATTGAACTGGCTCGTCCTGGCCGGCCTGGTGTATCCGCTGATGTACGGGATCGGCTGGTTCTACGTCCGGTTGGCCGAACAGGGCGAGCGTGATTTCGTCGGCGTCGTCGACTCCGAACCATGACCGGGTCGCCGCTGACGGCGGCCGCGTTGTTGGCCGCGGCCGTGGCAACCGTCGCGATCGGCGCCTACGGTGTGCGGTTCTCGCGCACCACCTCCGATTTCCTGGTCGCCTCACGCACCGTCGGCTCTCAATGGAACGCCGCCGCGATCTCCGGTGAGTATCTTTCTGCAGCTTCGTTTCTCGGAGTCGCGGGGCTGATCGCCAAGTACGGAGCCGACGCCCTGTGGTACCCCGTCGGTTTCACCGCCGGCTATCTCGGGTTGCTGTTGTTCGTGGCGGCGCCGCTGCGGCGTTCCGGGGCCTACACCGTCCCCGATTTCGCCGAGTTCCGCCTCGGCTCGGTCCGCTTGCGCAAGGTGGCCATGCTGGTGGTCGTCGTCATCTGCGTCTTCTATCTGGTACCGCAGTATCAGGGCGCCGGCCTCGCGCTCAAGACGCTGCTGGGCGTACCGGTGTGGCTCGGACCGCTGACCGTGGGCGCCATCGTGATCACCAACGTCGTCGCGGGCGGCATGCGCTCGATCACGTTCGTTCAGGCCTTTCAGTACTGGCTCAAGCTGACGGCGGTGGCGATTCCTGCGCTGGCCCTGGCGGGGCTCTTCCTCACCGACCGCGGCGGCGAGCTCGGCGGGCCGCTACCACCGACCGTGCAACAGAACACCACCGTCGAGATCGAAACCGACGTCGTCGTGCAGGTCGCCCAACCCGCGGGGATCACGGTGACCGGAGCGCTGGACGGCCGGCAGGTCGACGCAGCGACGATCCCGACAGCGGGCGAGCACACACTCGGGGCGGGCACCACGCTGAACCTGGCCGCCGGTGCGGCGACACCGGTCGTCGCGGGCACACCCAGTGCGGGCGCGGACTGGATCGCCTCCGGTGGAGGGCTCGGCGGTCATCACCCGCTCTTCCAGGTGGTGTCGATCATGGTGGCGACATTCCTGGGCACCATGGGCCTGCCACACGTGCTGGTCCGCTTCTACACCAACCCCGACGGTCGCGCGGCCCGCCGAACCGCACTGGCGGTGATCGCGCTGCTGTCGCTGTTCTACCTGTTTCCGACACTGCTCGGAGTGTTCTCGCGACTGTACGTGCCGCAGCTACTGATCACCGGAACCGCCGACGCGGCGGTACTGCTGGCACCGGGGTCCGCGATCGCCGGGGCCGCCGGACAGTTGCTCGCGGCGCTGGTGGCCGCCGGAGCGATCGCCGCATTCCTCGCGACCTCATCGGGTCTGCTCGTCAGCGTCGCCGGGGCCTTGGCGACCGACGTGCTGCCGGGACGGGTGCGCGACTTCCGGGTCGCCGCGGTGGTGGGCGGGCTGATCCCGATCCCGTTGGCGCTGGCGGCTTCCGGCGAGATGGAGCTGTCGCGCAGCGTCGGGCTGGCGTTCGCCGTCGCGGCGTCGACGCTGTGCCCGCTGTTGGTGCTCGGCATCTGGTGGCGGGGTTTGACCGCGGCCGGGGCGATGTGGGGGCTGGCGGTCGGCGGACTGCTGTCCGGCGGGGCAGTCACGGTCGCGGTCGCGGGCGGAATCGACGAGAACGCGCTCGGCGGCTGGCCCGCGGTGCTGATCGGCTATCCGGCCGCGGTGAGCGTCCCGTTGGCGTTCGCGACCATGCTCGTCGTTAGCCGTCTCACCCGCACGACAGTGCCCGCCGATGTTGCCCAGACGTTCGCGCGGATGCACGTTCCGGAGAATCTCGGGTTGGGCATCGAACGGGTGCCGCGCGAAGACCGCTGACGCACGCTGAAGCGAGCTGACGCGGGATGACGCGGACGGGAGCCCACCGCTCGTCGCCGCGCATCGACCGTTCACCGCAGGGTCCCCCGACCTCAGCGTATGACCTCCTTTCGCCCTGGGTATGTGACTCACATCTCAACTACGTTCACCCGAGAGCCGGTTCACAGCAGTCAGGAGTGAGACAAGGTGTCCGAGACAGATCTTCCAATTCGCCCGGAAGCCATCAGCGGCGAACGCTATCTACAAGTTCAAGCCAGCCCCGAGTTCCAGGAGCTGCGCAGCAGACTGCGCCGCTTCGTGTTTCCGATGACCGCGGTGTTCCTCATCTGGTACACCACCTACGTTCTGTTGGGCGCATTCGCGCACGACTTCATGGCGACCAAGGTGTGGGGTGACATCAACGTCGGGCTGATCATCGGCCTGGGTCAGTTCCTGTCCACGTTCCTCATCACCGGGCTCTACGTCGTGTTCGCCAACCGTGAACTCGACCCGCGCGCCAGCGCCATCCGCGCCGAACTGGAGGGCGAGATCAAATGACCACACTGCTGGCCCAGACCGAGACGGTCGGTAACCCGCTGGCCAACATCGGGATCTTCAGTCTCTTCGTGATCGTCACCATGGTGGTGGTCATCCGCGCGAGCAAGAGGAACGCGACCGCGGCGGAGTTCTTCACCGGCGGGCGCGGATTCTCCGGCACCCAGAACGGGATCGCGATCGCCGGCGACTACCTGTCGGCGGCGAGCTTCCTCGGCATCGCGGGCGCCATCGCCGTCTACGGGTACGACGGATTCCTGTACTCGATCGGCTTCCTGGTCGCGTGGCTGGTGGCGCTGCTGCTGGTGGCCGAACTGCTGCGCAACACCGGCAAGTTCACCATGGCCGACGTGCTGAGCTTCCGGCTCAAACAACGGCCGGTGCGGTTGGCGGCGGCCACCAACACCTTGACGGTGTCGCTGTTCTACCTGCTGGCGCAAATGGCCGGTGCCGGTGGCCTGGTGGCGCTGCTACTCGACATCAACAGCCGCGCCGGGCAGTCGGTCGTCATCGCGGTCGTGGGCGTGCTGATGATCCTCTACGTACTGGTGGGCGGCATGAAAGGCACCACCTGGGTGCAGATCATCAAAGCCGTGCTGCTGATCGCCGGCGCGGGGTTCATGACGGTCATGGTGCTTGCGAAATTCGGGCTGAACTTCTCCGAGATCCTGGGCTCGGCCCAGTCGGCGATCAGCGGTGCCACCACCGCGGGTGTCGCCGACCGTGACGTGCTGGCTCCCGGTGCGCAGTACGGCGGCTCGCTGACCTCGCAGATCAACTTCATCTCGCTGGCGATCGCGCTGGTGCTCGGTACCGCGGGCCTGCCGCACGTGCTGATGCGCTTCTACACCGTGCCGACCGCCAAAGAGGCACGACGCAGCGTCGTGTGGGCGATCGCGCTGATCGGCGCCTTCTACCTGTTCACCCTGGTGCTCGGCTACGGCGCGGCGGCGCTGGTCGGGCCGGACCGCATCCTCGGCGCGGCCGGCGGCGTCAACTCTGCGGCCCCGTTGCTGGCGTTCGAACTGGGCGGTGTGATCCTGTTGGGGATCATCTCCGCGGTGGCCTTCGCGACGATCCTGGCCGTGGTGGCCGGCTTGACGATCACCGCGTCGGCGTCGTTCGCCCATGACATCTACGCCAGCGTGATGAAGTCGCACAAGGTGACCGAGTCCGAACAGGTGCGGGTGTCGCGCATCACCGCGGTGGTGCTGGGCCTGCTGGCGATCGGCCTGGGCATCCTGGCCAACGGCCAGAACATCGCGTTCCTGGTGGCTCTGGCGTTCGCGGTCGCGGCCGCGGCGAACCTGCCGACGATCATCTACTCGTTGTACTGGAAGCGATTCAACACCCGCGGCGCGCTGTGGAGCATGTACGGCGGTCTGATCTCGACCATCGTGCTGATCGTGTTCTCCCCGGCGGTCTCGGGTTCGCCGACCTCGATGATCCCCGGCGCGGACTTCGCCTGGTTCCCACTGGCCAATCCGGGCATCGTGTCGATTCCGCTGGCATTCGTCCTCGGCATCGTCGGAACCCTGACCTCGCCGGACGACGAGGATCCCAAGGTTGCCGCCGAGATGGAGGTCCGGTCGCTGACCGGTATCGGCGCCGAGAAGGCGGTCGCACACTAAGCAGACCGCTGCACCCTGCACCGCCGAGAGTGCATCTCCACGCGGGCTTCGCGAGAAGACCGTAGGGGATGCACTTTCGGCGTTCAGTGCCAGGCCACGGCGTGCCCGCTCGGCGCCGGTGTCGCGTCGCGCCGCCGACCGTCTGAGTGGTTCCACTCAACCGACCCCACCGCCACTGCGCATAGATTCGTGGCATGACCAAGGTCTTGTCGTTTCCGGGACCGGCAGAGGTGGAAGCCGCGACCCCTCCCGACCGGGACCGCGCCATCGACGTCATCCGGATCACCGCGCTGGTCGGCGTGATCATCGGCCATACCGTGATGGCCACCAGCATCATTCGCGACGAGGTCTTCATCTGGAGCAATCTGCTCACCGCGTCACCGCTGTTCCAGGCTCTGACCTGGGTGTTCCAGATCATGCCGCTGTTCTTCTTCGTCGGGGTCGCCGCATCGGCGCAGTCCTGGCAGGCCGGGCACAGCTGGGGTAACTGGGTGCTGCGCCGGTGCACCCGTCTGTACCGGCCGGTGTTCTACTACCTGGCGTTCTGGGCGGTGGCACTGGTCGTGCTGCGGATGCTGCTACCGGTGCACGTCTATGAGCCGGTCGCGGGCATCTCCACGCAGTTGTTGTGGTTTCTGGGCGCGTATGTGCTGGTGCTGGCCGCGGTCCCGGTGCTGACACGGATCACGACGACGGCAAGGTTCGTCGCCGCCGTCGCCGCGCTGTACGGGCTCGTCGCCGTCGTCGACGTGGCCCGACTCAACGCCGACGGGTGGCCGGTGGTCGGCTTTCTGAACCTGGCGATGTGGCTCATCCCCGGCGTGTTCGGCATCGCCTACCGTCGCGGCCTGCTCAGGCCCCGAACAGCACTGTTCGTCGGTGTCGGGGCGCTGACCGTCAACGTCGCGCTGGTCGCCCTCGGCCCGTACGAATTGAGCCTGGTCGGTATCGAGGGCCAACAACTGACGAACATGTTCCCGCCCACCCTGTTGCTTGCCGGCCATGCAATCATGCTGTGCGCGTTGGCCATTGCGGCGGCTCCGGCGATCACCCGGTGGGCACGACGACCCCGCGTGTGGTGGCTCACCGCGATCGGCAACAGCGGTGCGATGACGCTGTACCTGTGGCACATCCCGCCGCTGCTGGCGGTGCACCTGGTGTTCGACTACCTCGGCCGCCCGCGGTTCGATCCGGGCGCGCCGGACTTCGTCGCGCTGTCCGTGCTGCAGACGATCGTGATGGTGCTGGCGGTCGGGGTGGCCTTCGTCCTCCTGAGACCGCTGGAGAACGACCCACTTCCGTTGTGGGACGGCGGATACGTCGCCGGACCGGGTCCTCGCAGCGCCGCCGTGGGCATACTGCTGTGCGTCGCCGGCGCGGCGACGCTGGCGTCAGTGGGCTGGGGCCTGAAGGATCAGGGGCTGTACTTCATCGCCGTCATGCTGGGGGCACTGGTCGCGGCCCGCGCTCTGGCCGATCAGTCCCCCGCTGAGCATGCGTGACCGCCGCAGTGTCAGGTGCGCACATCAGCCGCTCTTGCGGCGGAACTCACGGCGGTTCTCCACCGGGCCGTGGGTACGCGGCTGCTTGGAGCCGGCATCCTTGTGCGCCGAACCGCCGGCAGATTGCGCCTTCTTGCGCTCCAGCGCCTCGCGGAACTTACGCTTGTTGTCGTCCTCGGGAGTACTGGAGGACCCGGAAGACTCCTTGGCTGCCATGCCAGCAGCGTAGTCGTTCAGCGTCGGCCCGGCGGCATGCCGTAGACATGTGAAATCGGCAGCCGCATCAGCACCCTGCGGTCGTCGACCATGGCCCGCCGATAGTCGTCCCAATCCGGGTGTTCACCCGAGATATGGCGGTACAGGTCGACCAGACCGTCCACCGTCTCGTCCCCGGGGTTGGCGGCCGGCGGGCTGAGCAGCGCGTCTCCCTCGGCAACCGCGTACGCCCAGCCGTCGTCGGAGCTGACATGGATCGCCGCACGCGGATCACGGCGCAGGTTGCGGGTCTTGGCCCTCGGCTCGGTGATCGACACCGAGATCGTCAGCGCGCGGGGATCGAAATGGTAGGCGACGTTCGACAGCTGCGGCCGGCCGTCGCGTTTGAGGGTGGCCAGCACGCCCAGCGAGTTGCCGGAGATCAGTGCCAGCAGCTTGTCGTCGAACACGTCGCGCGTCATCACCCGAGCCTACGACGCTCAGCGGTCTGGGATGATCGAACAGATGGGCCGACCGACAGGATTCGCGTCATGACGCGCTATGCCGTCTTTCTTCGCGGCGTGAACGTGGGCGGGGTCAACCTCAAGATGGCCGCCGTCGCACAGGCCCTGGAGGATGCCGGGTTCACCGCCGTGCAGACGATCCTGGCCAGCGGCAACGTGCTGCTGGACAGCACGGCCGACGCCCAAACCGTGCGACGACGCACCGAAGAAACCTTACGTGCCGAATTCAATTACGACGCTTGGGTTCTCGTCTACGACCTGGACACCCTGGCCGCAATCTCCAGGCAGTATCCGTTCGAACGTGAGGTCGACGACCAGCACTCGTATGTGACCTTCGTCAGCGACGTCGACGTGCTGGCACAGTTGACCACGGGGGCCGAGCCCGGTCCCGGAGAGAAGATCCAGGCGGGTCCCGGAGTGGTCTACTGGCAGGTGCCCCGGTCGGCCACCCTCACCAGCACCATGGGCAAGACGATGGGTAAGAAGCGGTACAAATCCTCGACCACCACGCGCAATCTGCGCACGATCGACAAGGTCCTGCGCGGTCAGCGCGGGCGGGACGGACAACCATGACCGAAACCGGCAAGCACCCCGCAGACCTGACCGGGGTCTCGGAAACGGCATTGCTGACGCTACTCGTGCGCGCAACCGAGGCCCGGCGCCCCGACTCGCTCATCGACGATCCGATGGCGATCCACCTGGTCGATTCGATCGACTACGACTTCGCCAAGTTCGGCTACGTGCGACGCCAGGATATGGCGCTGCGCGCCAAGGTTTTCGACACGTGGACGCGACGCTATCTGCTCGACCATCCGAAAGCGACGGTGGTCGCTCTCGCCGAGGGGTTGCAGACCAGCTTCTTTCGTCTCGACGCCCAGGGCCCGGACGTCGGACACGAGTTTCGCTGGTTGACCGTCGATCTGCCCCCGATCGTCGAGCTTCGCCGCACGCTGCTTCCGGGCTCCGAGCGGGTGCAGATGCTCGCGCAGTCGGCGCTCGACTTCAGCTGGATGGACCGGGTGAAGACCGACGACGGGGTGTTCATCACCGCCGAAGGGCTGCTCATGTACCTGCAACCAGCCGAAGCGATGTCGCTGATCTCCAAGTGCGCCGCGCGCTTTCCGGGCGGTCAGATGATGTTCGATCTGCCGCCGTCCGGGTTTGCCCCGTTGATGCGTCGCGGATTTCGCGCGTCCCGGCGCTACCGGGTTCCGCCGATGCCGTTCACGCTATCGGTCGCCGAGGCCGCCGATCTGGTCAACACGGTGCCGGGCGTCCGCGCGGTGCACGACGTACCCGCCGAACACGCCCGCGGGCGGCTGCTCAACGCGCTGCTATGGACCGCGCAGCGGGTGCCGCTGCTCGATCCGGTCAGGCCGACGTTGACGCTGCTCGAGTTCGGCTGAGCCACCGCAGAGCGCGTCGTCTCGTCCGGCTCAGCCGACGGTGTCGTCCGTCCGGCTCAGCCGAAGGCGATCTCCACATAGCGCAACGCCTCGGCCTTGTCGACGCCGAGCGCACGCGCCGCCGACACATACGTGTGGGCTGCGGAGGCCATCGCGACGTCGGCGGGATCGGAGCGGGCCACGTAGGTGCCGAATCGTCCCCTGGTTTCGAGAATGCCGGCCGCTTCCAGCTCCCGGTACGCCCGCGCGACGGTGTTCACCGCCAGGTTGACCTGACCGGCCAGTTCACGCACCGTCGGGAGTCTGGTACCGGGGGTGAGCTCGCCGTCCCGGATGCCTGCGATGATCTGTGTTCTGAGCTGATCGAACAGCGGCCTGGCCGCGTGCGGATCTACGCGTACCCAATCCCCCAACTCGGCCACGTGCCCAGTATCACCCACAGCCGCTAATTTGGTGGAGTGCAGGTGACGGTATTCAGCGGTGCGGGGATTTCCGCCGAGAGCGGTGTTCCGACGTTCCGTGACGTCGAGACCGGCTTGTGGGCGAAGGTCGACCCGTACGAGATCTCCAGCGCTGAGGGCTGGCGCGCCCATCCGGACCGGGTTTGGGCTTGGTACCTGTGGCGGCACCACATGATGAGCGCCGTCGCACCCAACAACGCACACCGGGCCGTGGCGGCGTGGGAGGACTACGCCGACGTCCATGTGGTCACCCAGAACGTCGACAACCTGCATGAGCGCGCGGGAAGCAGCCAGGTGTACCACGTGCACGGCAGCCTGTTCGAGTTCCACTGCGACCGGTGCCGATCGGTCTTTCGAGACGCTGTGCCCACCATGCCGGAGCCGGTCGAGTCCGTCGAGCCACCGATCTGCAGCGGGTGCGGCGGGCTGATCCGCCCCAACGTGGTGTGGTTCGGGGAGGCGCTGCCTGATGACGCGTGGCAGCAGTCGGTCGATGCCGTCGTGCGCGCCGACCTGGTCATCGTGGTCGGGACGTCATCGGTCGTGTATCCCGCGGCCGGACTGCCGGAACTGGCGGTTGCCAACGGCACACCGGTCATCGAGGTCAATCCCGAGCCGACGCCACTGTCGGCCAGCGCGACGGTCAGCCTGCGCGAAACCGCGGCCACCGCCCTGCCCGGTCTGCTGCAGCGCTTGCCCGAACTGTTGAACTAGGGTTTGACCGCCACACCGATCGCGAACTCGGCGACCGGCAGCGGGACCCAGGCCGGCAATGCCCACTCGCGGCGCGCGCCGGTCACCCGGTATCCGGCGCCGACGATGGTCTGCTCGGTGTCCCGGTGGGTGTGACAGTTCCCCAACAGCCGTGGCCAGACGGTGGCATCGGCGAACCGTTGCAGCCGGGCCCGGGCACCCGTGCCCGCAACGTGCTCCAGGTAGCGCAGCTCGCCGCCCGGCCTGAGCGCCGAAAGCAACTCGGACAGAACAGATTCGGGGTCTTCGACGGAGCACAGCACCAAAGAGCAGACCACGGCGTCGAACGGCTCGACGTCGGCGAAGTCTTCGATGGTTTCGGTGCTCACCGTGATCGGCACCCGTGCGCGCGCCGCTTGCGCCTGCGCCACGTCGGCCAAGCGGTGTTCGGGCTCGACGGCCACCACCTCGGTGACCGAGTCGGGATAGAACTCGAAGTTGGTTCCGGTGCCCGCACCGACCTCCAGCACCCGCCCGGTCAGGCCGGCCAGGTTTTCCCGACGCAGTCTGCGCAGCGATTCCGGTTCACGGGACGACATCACCTTCCACAGGCGCGAAAAGATCGGGTTATCCACGCTGTTGCTCATCGACGACCTCCTTCAACCAGGTCATGACCTGCTGCGGCGAATCACCGGGCCGCAGTGCCCCGGCTACCATCTGACCGCAACAGACGGCCCGCATCAAGCGATCGGCGAACTGCTCGGCGTCACCCCAGGGCAGATAGGGGCGCGAGATCAGCATCGCGGCGATACCGTGCATCGCCGTCCACAGCTCCAGCGCCAGTAGCGTCGGATCTCCCGACGGATACGTCCCGTCGGCGATCAACGCCTGGACCGTCGCGCGCAAATGTCCGAACGCCGAACTGTTCAACGCGACGTCGACATCGCTGCCCGGGCTGCCGTGGCCGAGCATCGCGATGCGGTACAAAACGGGCGTCTTCAACGCGAACCGCAGGTAGGCCATCCCCTGCGCGCGCAGGACGTCGATTGCCGAGGTGTAGGCGCTCGCGACCGCCTGCATTTCCTCGTCCAGTTTTTCGAAGTAGTGCCCGCACACCGCGTCCAGTAACGCGGTCTTGTCGGCGAAATGCAGATAGATCGATGGCGGGGTCACCCCGACCCGGTGCGCCACGGACCTGATCGACACCTCTTTCTCGTCGCCGGTTTCCAGCAGCAGATCGGTTGCCGCGTCGAGGATTTCCGCACGCAGCAGCTCCCCGGCACCGCGGGGGGCTCGGTGTCGTCTCCGCCGCGGACCGCTCACGCTACGGGTGCCTTTTTCCGATGGCGACCTTCTGCTCGCAAGGGTGCGACGCCACCGGGGGGCGCGGCGGCGGGCGTCTCGCTCACACCGAAGCGTTCGTGCAGCCTCACCAGCGGGGCCGGCGCCCACCAGTTCCAGCGCCCCAGCACATGCATGAAAGCGGGTACCAACAGCATGCGCACCAGTGTGGCGTCGGCCAGGATCGCCATGGTGAGGCCCACCCCGAACATGCGCATGAACGCCACCTTCGCCGCGATCAGCGCGGCGAAGGAGATCGACATCACCAGCGCCGCAGCCGTGATCACGCGGCCGGTCCTGGCCAGGCCCAACGCCACGCTCTCGTCGCTGCGCTCGCCCGGGGTCGGTGCGCCGGCGCCCTCGGCGGCCTGCCCGGACGCGAGCCAGTATTCGCGGATGCGTGAGATGAGGAAGACCTCGTAGTCCATCGACAACCCGAAGGCGATGCAGAACAGCAGCACCGGGATGTTGGCGACCAGCGTCCCGGTCGGCGTGGTGCCCAACGCCCCCAGGTGACCGTCCTGAAAGATCCAGACCAGGGCGCCGAAGGCCGCAGTCAGTGACAACACGTTGAGGACCAGCGCCTTGAGCGGCAACACCACGCTGCCCGTCAGCAGGAACAGCAGCACGAAGGTGATGGCGGCGATCACGGCCAGGACGACGGGTAGCCGCGAGGTGATCGCCTCGGCGCTGTCCCGGTTGATCTGCGCGAGTCCGGTCAGCAGAACATCCTGTCCGGGCGGAGGTGCGACGGCGCGTAATCGGTCGAGCTGGGCATGCGATGCGTCGCTGAACAGCGGCGCCGCGCTCTCGACGGTGATGAAGGCGCTGCCGTCGGCGATCCCGGTGGCGGCCGCCGGCGGTCCGGTGTTCACACCGGCGACGAAAGCGCCTCCGGGCGCGGACACCGCGGACACGTCGTCGACGCGGGACAGTGCGGCGGCGTAGTCGTCGAGCGCGTCCGGGCTGACGGAGTCGGCGTCGGGCAGCACCACCACGACGTTGGTGGTGCTGTCGACGGCGAAGTTCGTTCGCAGTTCGTCACCGACCTGGCGCGCCGAGGCGCTCTGCGGAAGCACCCGGTCGTCGGGGAAACCCCACGTGGCACCGAGGAAGGGCGCACCCAGCACCAGCAGCAATGTGACGACGACAGCCCCGATCGGAATCGACCGGCGCATCACGAATTTCGTCGACCGGTACCAGAACATCCGCTCGACCGGTGTGGCCACCGGCTCGGGTCGACGCAGCACCCTGCGGATCAGGCGCCGGACGTCCAGGGAGTCGAGCCTGTCGCCCGCCAGCGCTATCGCCGCGGGCGCGACCACGATCGCGGCCGCCGCGGCGAAGCCGACGACCGCGATGCCCGCGTAGGCGAAGGATTTCAGGTAGTACATCGGGAACAGCACCATCGCGACCATCGACAGCGCCACCGTCATGGCCGAGAACAGCACCGTGCGGCCCGCGGTCATCATGGTCCGCACCAACGCGCTCTCGCGGTCATGACCATCGGCCAGTTCGTCGCGGTAACGGCTGACGATGAGCAGCGTGTAGTCGATGGCCAGGGCCAGACCCAACGCTATCGAGAGGTTCAGCGCGAAGATCGATACATCGGTGACCACCGTGACAGCACGTAATACCGCCATCGACCCGAGGATGGCGAACACCCCCACCGCCAGCGGCAGCGCCGCAGCGACCAATCCACCGAAGACCCATACCAGCACCGCGAAGCTCAACGGGACCGCGATCGATTCCATCGTCAGTAGGTCTTTTTCGCTCTGGGCGGCGATCTGGACATAGGTCATCGCCATCCCGCCGGCACGCACGGTCACACCGTCGTGATCGCGCACCAACTCGTCGGTGAGTGCTTTGGTGTGTTTCTGCGCTTCGTTCTCTCCACCGGTGATGCCTGCGACGATCAGCCCGGTCCTACCGTCTTCGCTGATCAACGCCGGCGCGGCCGAGGCCGGGGCAGTCCATGCCGACGTCACGGACGCCACATGCGGTGATGCGCTGAGCCGGTCTGCGATATCGGTTCCGACTGCCCGTGCGGACGGGCTGTCGACGCCGTCCTGCGCGGTGATGCTGAGGAGCAACTCCATGTCGCCCTGATCGAACTTGTCGACCAGCAGCGCGGTGGCGCGCGCGGACTCCGAGCTCGGATCCTGAAACCCGCCCGCCGACAGGTGCTGCGCCACCGGAGCTCCGAAGATCCCGCAGGCCACCATCGTCAACAAGGCGACGGCGAGGACGCGGCGGGGTGCTGCGATGGCCAGCCAAGCGATGCGGTGCAGCACCTGAACCTCCTGAGATATCGCCGCTAAGTTATCAGCGATAAGTTGAGCGGGTCAACGGTGTCTGCGATGAGTTCTGCGGCCGCCGGAGGTCCGTCCGGATATGAACGACTCCGCACCCGAGGCCGGTCGCCTACCATCGGCCACGATGACCGACAGCCATTCCGCCGGCCAGAATCCAACCGCCGGCTCCACCGGCCCGAATCCGCCCGCCGGCTCGTGTTCCGACATCGGCCTCCTGGTCCTGCGCCTGGGCATCGGCGCCGCGATCCTGCAGGCCGGGCTGATGAAGGTCGTCGACTTCTCGACGACAGTCCAGTTCATGAGCGACGCCGGCTGGCGCCTGCCTGCGCTGGCAGCGTTCATGGTCACCGCGACCGAGACGCTGAGCGGGGTCGCACTACTCCTCGGGGTGCTGACCCCACTGGCGGGATGCGCCGCGCTGGGAGCGATGCTGTGCGCGTGGGCGGTGAACGTGTCCGGCACCGCTTTCTGGTCCGAACCGTTCAACGTCGCGTTCCTGCTCGGCCTCGGCGCCGCCACGCTGGTGTTCACCGGCGCGGGAAAGCACTCCGTCGACGGGCGCATACTGCGCCGGATCACCTGGTCGGGACGGGTCCGGATGAGCCTGATCGTCGTGGCCTTCGCCGTGGCGGTGATCACCTGGATGGCGCTCTACGGTGTGAACCCGATCCACTTCACCGCGCCGTCGGGACCGTGAGCGCTACTCGCCGGTAGCGAATGAACCTACCCGACAGTAATGATTGCCACAGTTTTCCGAAACGAGACTCAAAGAACTCTTAAAGGTGATGGTTACTGTTCAGTACATGTGGATCGACGACACCAACGCTGATGTCATCAAGGTTGATTTCGACGCGCTCTACCACGGCGATGTCCTGGTGGAGGGCCTGACCTCCGAGCAGCTCGACGACGAGCAGATTCTGCCTACGGCAGTGTGAAAGAACGCGCGCCCATCGGGCGCGCGTTCGTCTGTTCGGCTCGTCCGACCCGGCGGGCACGTGTGCGCCCGCCGGCGTCCGACACTTCTCGGATACCTCTCGACCTAGTCTTAGACCCGCCCTCTTCAGACGCGCCTTTGTCAGACCCGCTGCGCGGCCGGCGTGACCATCCCCGCCAGCCGAGCCCCGATCAACTCTTCGGCCTCATCGACGATCCGTGCGACCAGCTCTGCCACCGTCGGAATATCGTTGATCAGCCCCATGGCCGTCCCCACGGTCCAGATACCGGCGTCGATGTCACCGTCATCGAACACCTTGCGGCCCCGGACGCCGGCGACCAGATCCTTGACGTCCTCGAACTGACCGCCGCCCTTGAGGATGTCGACCACCTCACGCGACACCACATTCGATGCCACCCGCGCCGTGTTGCGCAATGAGCGGAAGATCAGTTCCGTGCCCCGCTCGTCACCGGCCACGATCGCTTCCTTGACGTTCTGGTGGATGCACGACTCCACGGTGCACATGAACCGCGAACCCATGTTGATGCCGTCGGCACCGAGCGCCAACGCAGCGACCAGACCACGCGCATCGGCGAAGCCACCGGAAGCGATCATCGGGATCTCGATCTTGTCCGCCGCGGCTGGGATCAGCACCAGCCCCGGAACGTCGTCCTCACCCGGATGCCCGGCACACTCGAAACCGTCGATGCTGATGCCGTCCACACCCAGCGACTGAGCCTTGACCGCGTGCCGGACCGAGGTGCACTTGTGCAACACCTTGATCCCGTTGTCGTGGAACATCGGCAGGTGCGGCGCCGGATTGGAACCGGCCGTCTCCACGATCTTGATTCCGGCATCGACGATCACCTGGCGGTACTCGTCATACGGCGGCGGGTTGATCGACGGCAGGATCGTCAGATTCACCCCGAACGGCTTGTCGGTCAGGTCACGAGTCTTGGCGATCTCATTGGCCAGATCCGCCGGGGTCGGCTGGGTGAGCGCGGTGATAAAACCAAGGCAGCCCGCATTCGCCACCGCGGCAACGAGTTCGGCGCGCCCCACCCACTGCATGCCGCCCTGGGCGATCGGATGTTCGACACCGAACGTCTCGGTGAACTTCGTGTTGATAGCCATGCCGATGTCCTACCTGGGTGCCATCCGGATCGCGCCGTCGAGGCGGATCGTCTCTCCGTTGAGCATCGGGTTCTCCACGATGTGCACCGCCAGCGCGCCGTACTCGTCGGGATCACCCAGGCGGGCCGGGTGCGGCACCTGCTTGCCCAGCGAGGCCTGCGCCTCCTCGGGCAACGAACCCAGAAGCGGGGTCTTGAACAGACCCGGCGCGATCGTGCACACCCGGATGAACTCGCGCGACAGGTCCCGCGCGATCGGCAGGGTCATCCCGACGACACCGCCCTTGGACGCCGAATAAGCCGCCTGGCCGATCTGGCCCTCGAACGCCGCCACCGACGCGGTGTTGATGATGACGCCGCGCTCGCCGTTGATCGGCTCGGTCCTGGCGATCCGTTCCGCCGCCAGCCGGATCACGTTGAACGTGCCGATCAGATTGACCTCGACCACCTTTCGGAACCCGTCGAGCGGGAACGGCCCCTCCTTGCCGAGAGTCTTGATCGCGTTGCCGATACCGGCACAGTTGACGTCGATGCGGACCGGGCCCATCTCCTCGGCGGCGTCCAGCGCGGCGGTCACCTGCTCGGGGTCGGTCACATCGGCTTCGACGAACTTGGCGCGCGGGCCGAGTTCGGCCACCGCCTCGGCGCCCTTGAGGTCGATGACGACGACCGAGGCTCCCCGGTCGAGCAGTCGCTTGGTGGTCGCCAGACCCAACCCGGAGGCTCCTCCGGTCACGATGGCTACGGCGTCCTTGATCTCCACAGATCGGTTCCTTTCTGTTGTGAACTCACAGCGGGACAAAGTCCGAGTGGGATCAAACCCATTCGCGCAGAACAGCTTCGGTGTCGGACCCGGGCACCCCGGGAGCCTTCGGCGCTGACGGCGACGTGCGCGAGAACCGCGGCGCGGGCGCCGGATAGAGATATCCGTTCTCGCGGTAGAAGGTGTCCCGATCGGTGTTGTGCGGCTCGGACTCCACCTCGGCGAACGACAACACCGGGGTGACGCAGGCATCCGTGCCGGCGAAAACGGCGGCCCAATGGTCGCGATCGTGCGCGGCGAACGCCTCGGTCAGCCGCGCGCGCAACTCCGGCCACCGGCTCATGTCGTTCTGGTCGGGCAGGTCGGCCCCGTCGAGTCCGAGGCCTTTGAGCATCTCGGCATAGAACTGCGGCTCGATCGCACCGACCGCGACGTGACGCCCGTCGGCGCAGGTGTAAGTGTCGTAGTAGGGCGCGCCGGTGTCGAGCATGTTGACGCCGCGCTCGTCGCTCCACATCCCCATCCCGCGAAACGCCCACATCATCATCGACAGCACGCTGGAACCGTCGACCATCGCGGCGTCGACGACCTGCCCCTTACCGGATCGTTCCCGCTCGTAGAGTGCTGAGAGGACGCCGACCAGCAAGAACATCGATCCGCCGCCGAAATCGCCGACGAGGTTCAGCGGCGGGACCGGCCGCTCCCCCGCGCGGCCGATCGCGTGCAGGGTTCCGTTGAGAGAGATGTAGTTGATGTCGTGGCCGGCCTGCTGGGCACGCGGCCCGTCCTGACCCCACCCGGTCATGCGCGCATAGATCAACTTCTCGTTCACCCGGGCACAGTCCTGCGGCCCCAAACCCAGGCGCTCGGTGACGCCGGGCCGGAAGCCCTCGATGAGCACATCGGCCTTGGCGATCAGCCGCAGCACCATGTCGCGGTCCTCGTCGCTCTTCAGGTTCGCCGCGACCGAACGACGGTTACGCAGCAGATAGTCGCGTCCCGGTTCGGTGGCCGGTCCCGCGCCCTTTCCTGGCCGCTCGATGCGGACGACGTCGGCGCCCAGGTCGCCGAGGATCATCGCGGCGTGCGGCCCGGGGCCGATTCCGGCCAGCTCCACGACGCGTAGTCCCTGCAGTGGTCCAGCCATGCGTAACCGCCCTTCGTGAGAGTGCCTCGGTTGACCGCGACATAGCTTACTTGTATAACCAAGTCGCACCGGCCACGGGGCTTCAGCAGTCGAGAAGGCCCCCCGATCGAGGGGACGCACATGAGCACCACCGACCCGCGCACCGACGTCTACGAGGGCATCGACGATCTGCTCGTCCGCCTACAGGACGGGGTATTGGCCATCACGCTGAACCGGCCGGACAGTCTCAACTCATTGACCGCGCCGATGCTGCAGACCCTTGCCTCCACGCTGGAACACGCCGCCGGCGATTCCCGTGTCCGCGTGGTGCGCATCGGCGGTTCCGGACGCGGATTCTGCTCAGGTGCCGGCATCAGCGAAGAGGACCACGCAAACCCGGGCGCGGCCGGCACCCCCGCTGACGTGCTCGACGCCGCCAACCGCAGCATCCGCGCAATCGCCGCACTACCCCAGCCGGCGGTCGCCGTCGTGGGGGGAGCCGCCGCCGGCGTGGGTGTCTCGTTGGCACTGGCCTGCGATGTCGTACTCGCTTCGGAGAAGGCCTTTTTCATGCTGGCATTCACCAAGATCGGGCTGATGCCCGACGGTGGAGCCTCGGCGCTCATCGCCGCCGCGGTGGGCCGGATCCGCGCACTGCGAATGGCTTTGCTCGCCGAGCGGATCCCGGCGGCCGAGGCGTTTGATTGGGGCCTGGTAAGCGGGGTGTTCGGCGCCGACGAGTTCGACGCCGAGGTCGACCGCATCGTGGCCACCCTGGTCAGCGGCCCGGCAGTGGCGCTGAGCAAGACCAAGCAGGCGATCAACGCCGCCACCCTGACCGAGCTCGAGGGTGCGCTCGAACTGGAGAAGCGGGGGCAGTTGAACCTGCTCGACTCGCACGACTTCCGCGAGGGGACCCGGGCCTTCCAGCAGCGCCGCGCAGCGAACTTCACCGACTCTTAGGAAGCTCGGTGCCGGACCGACGATTGAGACTGCGCTGACGTCACATTCGTGCGAGTAGCGCACACCGCCACCGCAGTCTCAACACCGCAGTCGGCCCCGAAAAATCGCTCGACCGGACACCGGCGCATCGGCGACCATCGAGCGGTGAACACCCAGTGCACGACCGAGCAGCCGGAGCCCGTCGCCGGCTGGCGGGTGCTCGCGCCGTTCCGCTCCCGTGAGTACAGCCTGCTGATCGCCGCGGTGTCGCTGTCCATCTTCGCCGAGGGCATGTGGGCCGTGGTGATGGCACTGCAGGTCATCGCACTCGACAACGATCCGACGTCGCTGTCGCTCGTCGCCACCTGCATGGGCGTCGGCCTGGTGGCGTTCGTGCTGGTGGGAGGTCTGGCCGCCGACCGGATCAGCCAGCGGGCGATCATCATCGTCGTCGAGGCTGTCAACACTGCCGTCGTGACGGCCGTTGCCGCCCTCGGACTCGTTGGCGCACTGCGAATCTGGCATATGGCGGTGGCAGCCGCCGCGCTCGGCATCGCGGCCGCGTTCTTCTTTCCGGCTTACAGCGCGATCCTGCCGCGCATCCTGCCGGCGGAGCAGTTACTGGCAGCCAACGGCGTCGAGGGTGTGGTGCGGCCGGTGTTCCAACGCGCCGCGGGTCCCGCGGCCGCCGGACTGGTGGTGGGCGCGACGCTACCGGCCACCGGTGCCGTCGTGGTCGCAACACTGTTCGCCCTCGGACTGGCGCTACTCCTGATGACCCGCGCACCAGCGCCGAGAGACCCTGCTGCTGAGGGTGTTCCGCGCCCGAACCTGCTTCGGGACCTGCGCGACGGTTGGGTGTTCGTACTGCGCACACCGTGGCTGCTGTGGACTCTGCTGTTCGCCAGCCTGTTCGTGCTCGTGGTCCTCGGACCGATCGAGGTGCTGCTGCCGTTCATCGTGGCCGACCGGTTCACCCACGGGGCCCAGACCTACGGCTTCATCCTGGCGTTCTTCGGAATGGGTAGCGCGCTGGGCGCCCTGGCGGTGGCGTCGCGCCGACTGCCACGCCGCTATCTGAGCGTCATGATGTCGATGTGGGGCCTCGGTTCGGTCCCTTTGGTGATCGTGGGAATCACGTCGTCGTTCCCGTTGATGGCCGCGGCCACGTTCATCGTCGGCGTCACCGACGGTGCGGGCATGGTCATCTGGGGCACGCTGCTGCAGCGCCGGGTCCCGTCGGCGATGCTGGGCCGGGTCTCAAGCCTGGACTTCTTCGTTTCGCTGGCATTCATGCCGGTCTCGTTCGCGATCGCCGGCCCGCTGTCGAAGGTGGTGTCGATGGAGACGATCTTCATGGCGGCCGGCGCGCTGCCGGTGTTGCTGGCCGCGGTCGCGGTGGTGGCTGCCCGGATGCGCAGTGACGAACTGGCCCACCCGTTGCGCTAGGACATCGTGGTGAGCACTCGCGGACCCTGTTCGGTGATGGCGATGGTGTGCTCGGAATGCGCGGTGCGGGAACCGTCCGCCGAGCGCAGCGTCCAGCCGTCGGCATCGACGGTCAGACGGGGTGTCCCCAGCGCCCACCAGGGCTCCAGCGCCAGCGTCATCCCCGGTCGCAGTTTCAGCCCGCGCCCCCGGGTGCCGCGGTTGGACACGTGGGGATCCTCGTGCATGGTGCGCCCCAGTCCGTGACCACCGAAGTCGGTGTTGACGGCGTGACCCGCTGCGGCCGCGACCGCACCGATCGCCGCCGAGATGTCCCCGAGGTGCCCGCCGGGCAGCGCGGCAGCGATACCCGCGCGTAGCGCCCGACGGGTGGAGTCGATGAGCGCGCTGTCGACCGCACTCACCGTCTCGCCGACGCCGATCGTCACGGCGGAGTCGGCCACCCAGCCGTCGATGGAGACCGCCAGGTCCATGGTGAGCACATCACCGTCCTGCAGCACATAGTCGTGCGGAAGGCCGTGCAGCACCGCATCGTTGACCGACAGGCAGATGACGTTGCGGAACGGGCCGCGCCCGAAGGACGGCGCGTAGTCCCAGTAGCACGAGACGGCGCCCCGGTCGGCGATCAGTGCCCTGGCGCGGAGCTCGAGCTCCATCAGGTTCACTCCCGGCCGCGCGTCGCGAGTCAGCGTGTCGAGCGTGCGCGCGACGAAGTCGCCGGTGACGGCCATCTTGTCGATTTCCCGGGGGGTCTTGAGGTCGATCATGGGCAGCGGCTCCCTCGCGGTGGGCGGTACATCGCGGCGACATCGTCGCAGCATCGGTATTTTTATACCGGCCACGGTACCAGCAGCGGTATTTGAATACCGGCTATGCTGTGGCGCATGGTCCGCCTGCCACTGAGCCCCGAGCAGATCCGCGCCGGACAGCGTCTGGGCGCGCTGATCAGATCCGCACGAGCCGGGCGCGCGCCCGAGGACGTCGCGCAGGAGGCGGGAATCTCACCGGAAACCCTGCGCAAGATCGAGGTCGGCAGGATGCCCAGCCCCAGCTTCGGGACCGTGGTGAGTCTGTGTGAGGCCCTCTCGCTGCCGCTGCAGACGGCGGTGCAGGTCTGGCAGGGGCGCGACAGCAGACCAGGCGACGACCACGGCGACCAACAGATCGCGATCTGAACGGCTCGGGCGGTCAGACACCGAACATCGGCGGTAGCGCGAGCACCATGGCCAGCCCCCAGAAGAAGTGGGTCAACATCGGCGCGAGCACTCCCCCGGTGGCGCGACGCAACAACGCGCACACCGTACCAAGAATGATGGCGGCGAACCCCAGCATCGGGTTGCCGGTGGTCGCCGCCGTGGCGATGACGTACAGCACGGTCGAGACGATCACCGGGTGGTACTTCAGCAGTGCCGTGTACAGCGCCCCCCGGAAGAACATCTCTTCGGCCAGGCCGTTGATCACCGTGATGAACACGATCAGATACAGCGGGCCGGCGGTCGAGTACTGCAGCACCTCACGGATGTAGTCGCTGACTCCGGGGATCTCGCGGACCACCAAACCGCCGACGATGAAGACCGCGCCGAGCGCCAGTCCGATCGCCGTTCCGGTGATGACCGGTCGCTGGTTGCGGCCACGAAAGCAGACATGGCCCATGTGCAAGGGACCGGAGGCGAACGCGCCGGCCGCCCACACCCCGGCCAGTGCCAGCGTGAGCCAGACGAACGTCTCATCCCCCGGCGGCCGACTCAGCGAGTAGCCCAGCAAGGCCGCGCCGACCAACAGCACCGCGCCGACGACGAACTTGCGCCGACCGATCACTGCGGGCGGTTCGTTGTACGGCGGGGCTTTCCTGCGCACGATATTGCGCAGTTCTCCCGCCCAACTCGTGCGCGTGCTCACGCCGGTATCACCCTCGGCACCAATCCGATCACGGTGTCCAACCCGGTCCGTACCGCGGCCGCAAGAGGCCGGGGGACGAAACCGATCAGTCCGAGAAACGGTCGCACGAACGGGGGCGTGACGACACTGGCCAACTGCCGCAACCGCCGGGCGTCACCACCGGCCCAGTCCGGATCGGTGTCGGCGAGGTGGTGCGGATCGGTCAGCTCGTTGACGGGTCGACGCGCGGGGCTGGTCACGGCGCGTCGGATCGCATCGCCGACCGAGACCAGCCCGTCCGCCGGATCGGGCACCAGGGCGGCCAGCCCCCGCGCCGATGCCATCATCGGATAGTCAAGGGATTCAACGAGATCGGCCGCGAGGCCACCGGGAACTGGCAGGACCACACCGGTCAGCTTCGATACCAGCGCAGTGTCGACACCGTAGACCGCAACCGGCGCCCGCCAGATCCCGGCCGTACGCGCGTAGGTCCGCAGCAGGTCGCCGTAGGTGGTGGTCTCCGGTCCACAGATGTCGTAGGCGCCCACGGGCACCGCGTCGGCGTCGGCTGCCGCGACGAGATAGTGCAGCGCGTCGCTGATCGAGATCGGGTCGATGGGATTGGCCGACCATTCCGGCATGGGCAGCACCAGAAATCGGTCCGCGACATAGCGCAGCATCTCGAACGAGGTGGAACCGGCGCCGATGATGATCGCGGCACCGAGCCACACCACGTCGGGCCCGCCCTCGATGGTCAGCGCGGCCGCCACCTCGGCCCGGCTGGTCAGATGCTCTGAGAGGGTGTTGCCGTTCGGCACGAACCCGCCCAGGTAGACGATGCGACGCACGCCGGCGGCCTTGGCTGCGGTGGCGACGTTGGCCGCAGCGCGATTGTCGGCCTCCCGGAATCCGGGTTGACCGATGCCGTGCACCAGGTAGTAGACGACGTCGACCGGTCCGGCGTCGGTGAACGCCTGCTGGGTCGATATCTCGTCATGCGCGTCCAGGCTGACCGTCGAAACATCCTCATACCAGCCGAAATCCGCCAGGCGACCGGGGTTTCGGCTGGCTGCGACAACCTGGTGGCCTTCGTCGAGCAGCGCGCTGACCAGCCGCGAGCCGATGTAGCCGGTGGCGCCGGTGACCAGTGTGCGCACGGAATTCACGGTAGGGCTTGTACCCCGACCATCGGAATCAGAACCCGCCGACTGCCGTTAGGTCTGTCACGCCGGGTTACGGTGCAGCTTGACCAACTCCTGGTAGAGCACCGCGTTGTGGCGGATACCGGCGATCTCGTCCTCGCCGAGTTCGCGCCGTACCTTTCCGGGCACGCCGGCGACCATGGAACCGGCCGGGATCACCGCGCCCTGCGGGACCACCGCGCCGGCAGCGATCAGCGAACCGGCACCGACGACGGCGCCGTTGAGCACCACCGCCCCCATGCCGACCAACGAGTTGTCTTCGATCGTGCAACCGTGCAGCACCGCGTTGTGCCCCACGCTCACACCGGCGCCGACGCGGGCCGGGAAGCCCGGGTCGACGTGGATGGTCACCCCGTCCTGAAGATTGGTGCCGGCGCCGATCTCGATGTCCTCGGCCTCGGCGCGCAGGATCGCGCCGTACCAGGCGCTGGCACCCGCGGCCAGACTGACCCGCCCGACCACGGTGGCGTTGGGCGCCAACCAGCTGTCGGGATGCAGTTCGGGTGAGAATCCGGCGACGGACAGGATCAGCGGCTCAGGCATGGGCGCCATCGTATGGGCACCGGGACGGGGCCGGGTGCGGGCGGTCGCGACGCCGCGTGCGATCCTCACGACGTGACAACGACGTCAGCGCCGACCGCCCGCGACATCGTCGAGGGGGTCGACCTCACCGGCAAGACCTGCGTCATCACCGGCGCTTCATCGGGGCTGGGCCGTGAATCCGCCCGCGCGCTGGCAAGCACCGGCGCACAGGTGATCCTGGCGGCACGCAACGCAGAAGCCCTCGCCGAGACTGCGCGGTGGGTGCGCGAACACGTGCCCGGGGCGGGGCTGACCACGGTGGAGTTGGACCTCACATCGCTGGCGAGCATCGCGGCCGCAGCGGCGGCGATCAGTGAACTCACCCCCGCGGTGCATATTCTGATGAACAACGCAGGGGTGATGTTCACCCCCTTCGGCCGCACCGCCGAGGGCTTCGAAATGCAGTTCGGCACAAACCATCTGGGACATTTCGAGTTGACCCGGCTGATGTTCCCGGCACTGGTCGCCGCCGACGGGGCGCGGGTGGTCAACCTCTCCTCGGAAGGACACCGCATCAGCGACGTGGACTTCGAGGATCCGAACTGGGAGCACCGCGACTACGACAAGTTCGCGGCCTACGGCGCCTCCAAGACGGCCAACCTGTTGCACGCCGTGGAACTGGACCGTCGTCTGCACGACAGCAACGTGCGTGCGTTCGCCGTCCACCCGGGCATCGTGGCCACCTCGCTGGCACGACATATGAGCGCCGAGGATTTCACGACCTTGAACCGGGCGAGCGCCGCGCGGAACCGGAACAAGCCGCCCACCGATTTCCGGACCCAGTTCACGACGCCCGAGCACGGCGCGAGCACCCAGGTGTGGGCCGCGGTGAGCGACGAGCTCGACGGCAAAGGCGGGGTCTATCTGTCCGACTGCCAGGTGGGCGAGGCCGCACCCTACGCCCTCGACGAGACCCGGGCGCTGGCGTTGTGGGACCTCTCCGAGCGACTCTGCACGCCCGGCGCGGCACCTTTGGGCTCCACCGCGTGAGCCGTACTGCGAACGCCGTTTTTGCCGGCATCGCCGGGAGATCGGGCCGGGGGGGTCGCGGCGTTGTCGCCCGACCGGTCCCGATGACGAAACCGCAGCTCAGCCCGCCGATTGCCGGTTGGCCGCCGGTGGTGCGGCGCCCATTCGACTTGGCCGTTGCCAATACGGGCACATACCATGCCAGGCGACTTGACAAGCGTAAGGAGACCACGTGAAGACCCGCACCAGCAAGGCCATCGGCGTCGCTGTCAGTGCCGCGGCCGTCGCCCTGTCGGTTCCGCTGGCCGTCAACGCCCAGGCCCAGCCGACCACCACGGTGACCGAGATCCCCGATCCGCAGGGACCTGACTGCGGAGCGTTCAAGGAGTCGCTGCCGAACTGGAAGGGCTTGGCCGATCTTCCGGTCAGCACTGCGCTGTCCTCGATCCCGGAGATCACAACCTTCAGCTCCGCGGTGTCCGGGCAACTGAACCCGGCCGTCAACATCGCCGGCGTGCTCGACAACGGGCCTTACGTCGTGTTCGCACCGACCAACGAGGCATTCGCGGCACTGCCCCCCGAGCAGCAGGAACTGCTGCGCACCGACCCGGCGGCGTTGACCAGTCTGCTGTACTACCACGCATTCCTCGGGCTGCTCGGCCCCGACGACGTCAAGGGGCAACGCCCCACCCAGGAAGGCACCGAGGTCGAGGTAACCGGCTCGGGCGGCGACATCCAGGTCAACGAGACGGCCAAGGTGGTGTGTGGCGGCATCACGGCGCAGAACGCGCGGATCTACCTCATCGATCAGGTTCTCGACCCTGCTGACGCGCCGGCCCCGATCGCGCCCACCACGACGGGCACCACCTCGCCGACTGCGCCGGCCGCGACCACCGAGCCGACCACTGCGCCGGCCGAGACCACCGAGCCGGCACCTGCCCCGGCCGAAGCGCCGCCGTCCCCGGCCGCCGAGGCGCCCATCGGCTGACCCGACGCGTCCGGCGTCGAGCGTCAGGCGTCAGGCGTCAGGCGTCAGGCGTCAGGCGTCAGGCGTCAGGCGTCAGGCGTCGAGATTGCGCGCAGGGTCGTTGATCCACGCTCAGACTCAAGTGGTCGCTGCAACACCTGATTTGTCCGGAGGTGTTGTTCGATGGGTTTTGGCGGGCATGGCAGCAACGAGGTTCATGAGTCGGCGCGTGAGGTGTTCTTTGAGGCGTTGAGGTCGGGTTTGTCGCAGTCGGCGGCCGCGACGGTCGCCGGGGTGGCCCACCAGCAGGGGTCGAAGTGGGCGAAGGCGGCCGGTATCCCGGCCAATCTCAAACACCGCGGAACCCGGTATTCGGTGGCCGCTCGGGAGGCTTTCTGGTCAGCGATGAATGCCGGATCGTCGATCACCGAGGCCGCACTGGTGGCCGGCGTGTCGGAGAACGCCGGCGCGATCTGGGTCAAACAGGCTGGTTATGTGCCCAGAACAGCTGTCCCTGTCGAGGAGTCAACCGCGCGAGCGCCTCGGCCGCGAGCGCCGTTGACGTTCACCGAGCGTTACCGTCTCGAAGAGCTGCTCGAGACCGGATGCGCTCCGCGGCGGGCCGCCGAGGTGCTGGGTCGCCACCCCGCCACCATCAGCCGTGAGATCGGCAAGGGAATGACCGAGTCGGGGTATCGAGCCCGCCTCGGCCAGGACGTGGCCGAGGCCAGCCGTAAACGGCCCAAACCGCGCAAGCTCGAGGACAACCCGGCGCTGTTGGCCGAGGTGGTGGCACGCTTGGAGAAGCGGCATAGTCCCGAGCAGATCGCGGGCCGGCTGCGCGAGGATTTCCCCAAGAAACCGGAGATGTGGGTGTCACACGAGACGATCTACCAAGCGCTGTATGTCCAGCCCCGCGGCGAGCTGGCGAAAGTGGTCAAGGCCGCGCTGCGTACCGGCCGAACCCGGCGGAAACATCAGGGCCGCAACGAAACTGGGCCAGGAAAGCTCAAAGGCATGATCAACATCAGTGAGCGGCCCGCCGAAGCTGATGACCGCGCGATCCCCGGCCATTGGGAAGGAGATCTGATCCTGGGCAGCACCGCTTCGGCCTCGGCGATCGGCACCTTGGTCGAACGCACCACCGGTTTTGTGGTCCTGCTACACCTGCCCGGCGACCACACCGCCGCCACCCTGGCCGAGGCGATCAGCACCAAGATCCCCGAGATACCTGAGATCCTGCGCCGCTCCCTGACCTGGGACCAAGGCAGCGAAATGGCGCTGCACACCAAGATCACCGAGGCCACCGGGCTGCCGATCTACTTCTGCGACCCGCACAGCCCCTGGCAACGCGGCACCAACGAGAACACCAACGGCTTGCTCCGTCAGTACTTCCCCAAAGGCACCGACCTGTCGTTCTACGGTCCCGGATGGCTCGACCAGGTCGCCGCCGAACTCAACGCCCGACCCCGCAAACGCCACAACTGGCGCACCCCCGCCGAAGAACTCGACCGACTACTCTCAGACCCGTCCACATTCGTTGCAGCCACCGCTTGAATCCAAGACGCGGGTCACAGCCCTCACCGCAATCTCGGCGCACGTCGGCGAGCCGACTCAAACGCCACGTCGGCGAGCCGACTCAAACGCCACGTCGGCGAGCCGACTCAAACGCCCAGCTCGCGGCCGATGATCTCCTTCATGATCTCGGTGGTGCCCCCGAAGATCGTCTGGATGCGCCCGTCGACGTACGCCCGTGCGACGCGGTATTCCAGCATGTAGCCGTACCCGCCGTGCAGCTGCACGCACTGGTCGACGACCTTCTTGGCGACCTCGGTGGCCCACCACTTGGCCTTGGCCGCCTCGACCGCGGTCAGCTCCCCGTCGACCACGCCCTGCAGGCAGCGGTCGATGTAGTTCTCGGTGACCTCGAGTTCGGTCTCCATTTCGGCGAGCAGGAATCGGTTGTGCTGGAAGCTGCCGATCGGCTGGCCGAACGCCTTCCGGTCCTTGCAGTACTGCAGGGTCTCGTCGAACACCGCCCGCGCGCCCGCGATCGCCGAGATGGCGATCGAAAGCCGTTCCGAGGGCAGATTCGTCATCAGGTGGTAGAAGCCGCGGCCTTCCTTGCCCAGCAGGTTGGCATTGGGTACCCGGACGTTCTCGAAGTGCAGTTCGGAGGTGTCCTGGCTGTGCAGGCCCATCTTGTCGAGCTTGCGCCCCCGGGTGAACCCCTCCATGTCGCGCTCCACCACGAACAGCGTGAAACCCTTGTGCCCGGCCTCCGGATCGGTGCGGGCCACCACGACGACGAGGTCGCAGTTGATGCCCGACGAGATGAACGTCTTGGAGCCGTTGATGATCCAGTCGTCGCCGTCGCGCACCGCGGAGGTGCGGATGCCGGCCAGATCGCTGCCGGCGCCGGGTTCGGTCATCGCCACCGCGATGATCGTCTCGCCGCTGGTGATGCCCGGCAGCCACCGCTTCTTCTGCTCGTCGTTGGTCAGGTCCTTGAAATACGGCGCGACGACGTCGTTGTGCAGGCTCAACGCGGGGCCGTGCACCCCGGCCCGGGCGATCTCCTCGTCGATGATCGCGTTGAACCGGAAGTCGTCGGTGCCGCCGCCGCCGTATTCCTCGGGCATGTTGAACCCGATGAGGCCGTACTTGCCCGCGGCGGTGTAGGCCGAGCGGTCAACGAGGCGTTCGGTCTCCCACTTCTCGTGGTACGGCACGAGCTCACGCTCGATGTACTCCTTGACGGTCTCGCGGAACGCCTCGTGCTCAGCGTCGTAGATGGTGCGCTTCATGGGTTCGGTTTCCTTACTTGGCTTTCCAGACAGGTTCGCGCTTCTGCGCAAAGGCCAGCGGGCCTTCCATCGCATCTTCGGTCTTGAGCAGCGTCGTGAACTCGGCGAACGTCTGCTTCCAGAACGGTTCGTCGCTGCCCACCACCCCGTCGATGGCGCCGTGGGACACCCGCTTGCTGGCCTGCACGGCCAACGGTGCGTTGCAAGTGATCCGCTCGGCCAGCGCCAGCGCCGCGTCGACGACGGTCCCGTCGGGGACGACCTGGTTGATCAGTCCCCAGCGCAGCGCGTCGGCCGAACTGATCGGTTCGCCGGTGTAGATCAGCTCAAGCGCCACCTTGCGCGGCAGCTGTTCGACGATGCGGAACACCCCACCGGCTCCGGCGATCAGGCCGCGCTTCACTTCGGGCAGACCGAATTTCGCGCGTTCCTCGGCAACCACCAGATCGCTGGCCAAGGCCAGCTCGGTGCCACCGCCCAGCGCGGTGCCGTTGACCGCCGCAATGGTCGGCTTGTCGATGAAGTGCCGCACGTACCCGGCGAAGCCCCATTCCGAGTGCTCGGGGTGGAACAGGTTCTCGCCGCGTGAGATCGCCTTCAGATCCGCGCCGGCACAGAAGGATTTGTCCCCGGCACCGGTCAGGATGACGGCGCGGATCTCGGGATCGTCCTGCGCGCTCTGCAGCGCGTCGCCGACGCCGATGGACACCGCGGCGTTGACGGCGTTACGCGCCTCCGGCCGGTTGATGGTGATGAGCAGGACGTCACCGTTTCTGCCCCGGCGTTCCGCCACCGCACCCGGGGCCTGGGTTTCACTCACAGCAGTTCCAGAATGGTCGCGTTGGCCTGGCCGCCACCCTCGCACATCGTCTGCAGCCCGTACTGAATGTTGTTGTCCCGCATGTGGTGAAGCAGGGTGGTCAGGATGCGCGCACCGGAGCCTCCGAGCGGATGCCCGAGCGCGATGGCGCCGCCGTTGGGGTTGAGCTTGGCCTCGTCGGCGCCGATGTCCTTCAGCCATGCCATCGGCACCGGCGCGAATGCCTCGTTGACCTCGAAGGCGCCGATCTGGTCGAGGCTCAGCCCCGACTTCTTGAGCGCCTTCTGGGTGGCCGGAATAGGGGCGGTCAGCATGATCACCGGATCGGCGCCGGCGAGCACCGCGGTGTGCACCTTGGCAAGTGGCTTGAGCCCGAGTTCTTTCGCCTTCTCCGCCGACATCAGCAACAGCGCAGCCGAACCGTCGGAGATCTGGCTGGAGTTGCCGGCGTGGATCACGCCGTCCTCCTTGAAGGCGGGCTTGATGTTGGCCATCGACTCGACGGTGCCCCCGCGGCGGATGCCCCCGTCCTCGAGCACGACGGTGTCGTTGCCGTCGGCGTCCTTGGTCTTGATGCCGAGGATCTGGTCCTTGAAGGCGCCGGAATCCTGGGCAGCAGCGGCCTTCTCGTGCGAGCGCAGCGAGAACTCGTCGAGCTGGGTGCGGGACAGGCCCCACTGCTCGGCGATCATCTCGGCGCCGATGCCCTGGTTGGGGGTCTGGTCGTAGCGGGCCTTGAACGACTCGCCGTAGGGGTTGCCGCCGTTGGCAAGTGAGGAGCCCATCGGGGTGCGCGACATCGACTCGACGCCGCCGGCCACGACGACGTCGTAATGACCGGCCACCACGCCCGCCACGGCGAAGTGCAGCGACTGCTGGCTGGAGCCGCACTGGCGGTCCACGGTCACGCCCGGCACGGTCTCGGGCCAGCCGGCGCTGAGGACCGCGGTGCGTGCGATGTCGAGGGCCTGTTCGCCCGCCTGCATGACGCAGCCCCAGATCACATCGTCGACGAGCGCGGGGTCGACTCCGGCCCGCTCAACCAGACCATTGAGCACCTGGGCCGACAACTCGGCGGGGTGCACACCGGACAGGCCGCCGTTGCGCTTGCCGACCGGCGATCGGACAGCCTCGACGATGACGGCTTCAGCCATGGAGATACTCCTTCAGTGGATTGGCTCGGTGAGACAGCGGTTATCACGAAAGTAACGAACAAGGTTTACTAGGTCAACCTACTGGTTGGTAGGTGGGCGTGGCAGGCTGATCAGCAGCCGGTAAACCGGGGTACCACGTCCCCACATGGTTTACTGAGTTGCACAGCTGTCTGCAGTCGACCCGTCGAGGAGGTGCCGTGACCCGCAGCACTCCCCTCGCTCCGATGATCGGGGCGGATGCCGTCGCCTCGCGTGCCGCGGTGCGCTCCCCCAAGACAGCCGAACTCGTCGCGGGAACCCTGCGCCGGATGGTCGTCGAGGGCCAGCTCAAGGACGGCGACTTTCTGCCCAACGAGGCCGAACTGATGGCCCACTTCGGTGTCAGCCGGCCCACGCTGCGGGAAGCCGTGCGGGTACTGGAGTCCGAGCGCCTCGTCGAGGTTCGGCGCGGCTCGCGCACTGGGGCGCGCGTACGGGTGCCCGGCCCCGAGGTGGTCGCTCGCCCGGCCGGACTGCTGCTGGAACTGTCCGGCGCAACGATCGCCGATCTGCTGACCGCGAAGTCGGGAATCGAACCGATGGCCGCGCGGCTGCTCGCCGAATTCGGCACCGACGACGCTTTCGACGAACTCGATCGGCTGCTGGAGGAGCTCGTCGCCGCCGGCTATCAAACGCCACAGTTGGCCGAGGCCACCGGCGCGTTCCATCTGCGGGTGGTCCAGCTCAGCGGCAATGCGACACTGAGCATCATCGCCGGCATGCTGCACGAGATCACGGTCCGGCACACGGCATTCGTGTTCAAGGAGCGTCGCCCGATATCCAAGGCCGACTACGAGACGCTGATCCGGTCCTACCGCAAGCTGATGCAGTTCCTCCGGTCCGGCGATGCGGCCGGGGCCGAGGCGCACTGGCGCAAGCATCTCGACAAGTCGCGGGAGTTGCTGCTGGCGGGCTTGGAGAGCGTGGCCGTCCGCGACGTGATGGGCTGACGGTACCGCGCCCACCTCGTCAGGACGCGTCCACCCCGTCGCGCTGCCATGTCACGTGCACCGGCACGGTGTCGTCCCACGGCTGGCGGGTGACCATGTCCGCCACCATGACGTAGCCGCGTTCGAACTCGCCGGTCGCGGCATCGACGAGGCGGTATTGCTGGCGCTGCCGGTGAATCGGCTGTGCGTCGAGCAGCAAGACCCGCACCTCGCCCGGTTCGAAGTGACACCGCTTCTGCAGGGCCGCGATCAGCTGTTCGTTGTGCATGTGCCCGTCGCCGAAGTTCCAGCCGATCGCGGTGCTGCAGATGCGTTCCCCGTCGGTCAGCACGTACTCGGACTCGTCCTGCCCGGCCATCGCACGGTGCGCCAGCGTGAACATGGCCCGCCCGTGGGTGTTGAAGGACCGGAAGGCGTATCCCATGTAGAGGTACATCTCCGCGGTTTCCTTGCTGCCGTAGAACTTCTCCATCTGCGCGGCCGGCATGCTGGCGATCGCGACGATGCCGTTGGTGATCTTCTCCGACGCCGAGGGTTTCACGCACCACAGCGAGGTGTCCCAGTTGCCTGCGTAATACCGCATGCCGGGCAGGAACGACACCTTGCGCGGAAACAGGTTTCCGATCACCACGGTGCCCGCGACCGCGAGGAACAACACGATCGGCCACGGACTCTGCAGGTCTGCCAGTCCCACCCCGGCATTGCCGACGAACAGCGCCAGCACGCTGAACATCATGAACACGTTCCACTCCAACGGCACCCCCATCGGGATCGCCGACAGGATCCCGAAGTGGAAGACCAGCATCACGAACGCCGCGATGGCGGTGGCCCACCCGCCGTGAGAGAAGAACAGCACCAGCGGCACCAGCATCTCGATCGCGGTGGAGAAGTGGGCCAGCCACCGCGACGCCCGCCCGGGCCGCAGGTCATCCGGGAAGCTCTCGAAGAACTTGCGCTTGATCCACCGCGGCCGCATCACCGGGTTGTTGCTCATCATCGTGGAGATGACGAACGGGAAGTGCTTGTTGAGTTTCGATGTGGCCGCACCGATCCAGATCACCAGGCACACCAGCTTCGCGGCGATGATGATGTCGGCCCCGCTGAACAGGAAACACACCGCCAGCGATCCGTACACCTCACCGCGGGCGGCCAGGAAGAGCACCTTGTCGCGTAGACCTGCCACGGCGAGCAGCGCGATGATCGTGGCGGTCTGCCAGACCGGCAGCACCCCGACCTCGGACCCGATCTCGGGGATCGGGCCGGTGCCGTCGGAGAACAGTGCGATCACCAGCATCACCAGCAGCGCCGCGTAGACGAGCACGTCGAACGGCGTGCGGGAGTCACCCGAGGTCAGCGGGATCCGGGACGGCCATGGCGGAAGCCGGATGGTCTTGGGGCGCAACCAGTACAGGATCGACCCCATCGGCGGGAAGAACCGGTTGTTGAGCGGTCCGAAGCCGCAGCCGAAACCGACGATCTCGAAGAGCATCGTGTAGAAGACGACCTTCTGGTACACGATCGGCTCGTGATACCAGGCAGCGACGTCGGTGAACCCGTCGATCCCCGAGGTGCTCAGCACGATCAGCCACGCCACCAGCGCGTAGAGCAGGATCTTCACCACGTAGAACAGGTGCAGCACCACGGGGGTGCCGAAGCCCACCTCGGCCCAGTGCCGCGCCATCGGGACGATGCGTTGCGCCCGGGTGCCCTTGCTCCATTCCGCGTAGTCGACGACGGGCGCGTCCTGCTTGAGAAAACCCATGACGGTCAGACTAGAACGTGTTCCAGTTCAGCTGTGGCGAACAGTCACAAATCGCGGTCGGCGGGGCGTGACCGTGCGCGTTCGGGACGCCGAGAGCCGCAGTGGAGAACGACGATGGAGAACTACGGGCTCTGCTGGGCGGGGGGACGGTAGAAGATGACCACCTGGCCGATTCCGCCGGCCAGGCCCAGCACGGTCGCTATCGCGAGCCCCCACCAGCCGCGCAGGTAGTCGTAGAATCCACTGCCGGCGAACAACAGGTGGTCCAGGCTCAGCGTGCCCGCCCCGATGGTCGCGACAGCCACCGCCGATGCGGCCAGCACGAGGTTGTACTCCCAGCCCTCCTTGACGATGAAGAACCCGTTGTCCTTGTGTACCGTCCAGGCGGCGACCAGCATCAGCGCGACGAAGCCGGCCGCCGGGACCGGAGTGAGCAGGCCGGCCGCCAGACCGAGTCCGGCAGCCATCTCGGTGCCGGCGGCGACCCGGGCGTGGAACATGCCGGGCCGCATGCCCATGCTGTCGAACCAGCCCGCGGTGCCCTTGAGTCCGCCTTTGCCGAAAAACTTGTTGTAACCGTGCGCGGCCATGGTCAGTCCGAGGACGACCCGCAGGATCAGGACGCCGACATCGTAGGCACTCATGAGAGCGAACTTAGAACATCCGTCGGGCGCCCACTCGCCCTGCCCTAACCTGCCGGGACCCAGTTCCCGTGAAATCCCGCGGGCACGCGGTGCGGCAGTTTGATGGCCGCGACATCGTCGAGGGTGCCCGCATCCAGGATCGCCAGTTCGCTGCGATCAGTCGCGCGGTCGTACACATAACCCATCAACACTCCGTCGTCCTCCGCGGCATCAGCCGTCCGCGGATGAAATACGAACTCGCCCAAAGTTTTCCCTGCACCAAATGATCGCGCGCCGGATCCTTGCCCGACGAAGTCGTGTTTGAGCAGGGTGTCCGCGCAGGAACCGCCGCCGGTGACGGCCGGCGCGTAGCCGTACCGATGCCGCCTACCGACGACACGTTCGTCGACGCGGGGAAACTCCTGGCCCCGGTCGTCGATGCGGGTTTCCCGCACCTTGGCGTCGGCGAGGTCGACGGTCCATCGGTCCAGCGTCGGCGGCCCCTCGTTGGGTCCGAGACGATCGGTGGCGAACATCTTCTCGTGCCGGACCACGTCGAGCACGACGGTGTCACCGTCGTCGAACGCGTTCATCGGGTGGAAGACGTAGCACGGCTCGACCTCGAACCAGCGCACGTCGCGGTTGCCGCCCTCGCGCGGCATGACGCCGACGCGCGCCGGGTATCGCGGATTCCACGAGTACGGGAAGGCGCTGCCGGCCGAATCCCGCCCCGGGCGGCGGGCCGCGATCGGATCGGGGATGCGGATCCGGCCGATCAGCGCGGACAACACCAGCCGGGCAGGCAGGCGCAGCCAGCGGGGCACACCGACGGTGGCGGCCTGGCGCGCGTCGAAGGTGACCGGCAGGTCGTAGAACACCACATGCCGTTCGGTCAGCGAGAAGTCGTGCATCATCGGGCTGCCCGTGACCTCGATGTCCACGCAGCGCCGGGCCCGACCGTCGACGCCGATCACCGAGTACTGCACGGTGTTCGCGTTGAGCAGGCAGTAGGACACGGCATGCAGTTCGCCGGTGGCCGGGTCACGTTTGGGATGGGCGGTGTACCCGCCGGCCAGCGTGCCGTCGAAATCGAAGAGACCGACGGTGTCCAGTTCGTCGGTCAACTCGTACTGGGCGACCCCGGACTCGATCAGCGCCAGCGTCTTGCCCGCGTGACCGATCACGTTGGTGTTGGCACCGACCGGCGTCAGTCCGAAATTGCCCTGCGGCACCGGCTGCCCCAAGGCCTCGGCCACCACCGGACTGCGCACCCATCGGTTGCGGTACCACTCGGCTTTTCCGTCCCGGAGGCGGATGCCGTGCACCATGCCGTCTCCGGTGAACCAGTGATACGCCTGCGGGTCGACCTGCTGCACCGGATTGGGACCGTTGCGCAGATAACGTCCGTCCAGATGGGCTGGGATGGCACCGGTCACCTCAAGGTCGGTGAGGGTGTACTCCCGCGACAACGGGGCGAACGCGCCTTCGAGGTACTCATTGGTCATGGCAGATTCCCTATGCCCGCGTGATCCCCAACCGTGATCACTACGCCCTGTATAGCACCTGCAGGGCTATTTTGGACCCCGCCCGACCGGCACCTCATCGGCGGACCCGCGGAGCTCCCGCGCCAGCCTGGCGGCATAGGTGTCGATATCGCCGATCCCCGAGTCGGCGGCGTGCACGCTGACCACCACCGTGTCGCCGATACCGTGTACGCCGTGCGTCACCGCCATCATCGGTGACAGCGCCGGAAATCCAGCGGTGAGCGCCACGGGGGCCGCGCCGAACCTCAGGTCCTTCGCACCGCGGTTGACGCTGGAGACGACGGTGTTGCCCGTGACTGTCGCAGAGCGCACCTCGGGATCGAATTGACCGACGCCCCAACGCAACAACGACGCCGGAACGGCAGCGAACGCTGCAGCTTCGGCGTGCGCCGCGGGGTGGGCGGCCCGACGCCGTCGCTGCCGCAGATCAGCGGCGATGAAGTCGACCCGCCGAGATCGGTCCAGTCCGGGATACAGGCCGACGCCGACGTTGCCGAAATGGTTGAACGCCTGCCGGTTTCCCGCTTTGGCCATGGGTACCTCGGCGCCCAACCGGGCCGGGTCGTCGCCGAGTTCACGGAGCTGACCGGCCAGCGCCGCCGACACTGCGGCCAGCGCCGCGGCCGTGACCGTGGCGGCACCGAACTGATCGCGTCCGCACACCACGGTGCGCAGGTGACGAGTGCCGGCGGGCCGGCTGTTGCTGCGCAGCGCGGGCACCGAAACCGCTTGGGGCGGAGTCAGTCCCGCACGGACATCACGTTCGAGTCGACGATGTGCGCGCGCGGCGCGGCAGGCCAGCACCGGCAGCATCGTCGCGGCCGCCGGTTCGGCGCACACCGTGGGGATGCCGGCGTCGCGGCCGAACAGGTACGCCGCCAACGCCGAAGCCCGGACACCGTCGCCGAGCGCATGAGAGAGCTGCAGCACCGTCACCGCGGCCTCGGCGGCGCCGGGTACCCCGTCCAGGCCCGGGAAGACGTGCAGTCGCCAGGTGATCTGGCGGGCGTCGAGCTGACTGTCGGTCAACCGCGCGACCGCGTCCAGGCATCCTTGCCAGGTGGCGTCGGTCAACTCGTGCACCACGAACTGCTCGTCGTCGACCGCACGCGGCTCCCAGACCGGATAGGTCCACACCCCGCTGTCGGCGATGCGCAGTCCGAACTCCGGGCGTCGCTGCGCTCGGGTCCAGACCTCGTCCAGCGCACGCCCGAGGTGCTCGGGGCTTCCGTCGAATGCGTACAGCAGGAACTGGTCGTTGGGGATCGACGCCGACATCCAGTACATCTGGGCATCGACCGCCGTGAGCCGGCGCGCTGTCATGGACCCCAGGCTAGGCTGACCGGCATGCCGATGCTGCCGGGCCCCTCCGACACCGGGGCGGCGATCGTCACCGGCGCGTCCTCCGGTATCGGCGAGCACATCGCCCGTGAGCTCGTGCGCCGTGGTCACCAGGTAATTCTGGTGGCTCGCCGCGGCGAGCGTCTGCGCGACCTCGCTGACGCCCTCGGCCCGCAAGCCCATGTGCTCTCCGCAGACCTGTCACAGCCGGCAGACCGGGCGGCGCTGCCCACGCGGGTCGCCGACCTCGGACTGACGGTGGACATACTGGTCAACAACGCGGGATTGTCCAATCTCGGCTCGGTCGCGCGCGTCGACGTGGCGGCCGAACTTCGACTGATCGAGGTCGACGTCGCCGCGGTCGTCGACCTGTGCACGCGGTTCGTGCCGGGCATGGTGGCGCGTGGCAGCGGCGCTGTCCTCAACGTGGCGTCGGTCGGCGCGTTCGGACCGGTGCCGTGGCAGGCGTCCTACGGTGCGGCGAAAGCGTTTGTGCTGTCCTACACCGAGGCGATGAGCGAAGAACTCAAGGGCACCGGGGTCACCGCGACCGTGGTGTGTCCCGGCCCGGTGCGCACCGGCTTCGGCGCGGCGGCGGGCATTCCTGACGAAGAGGCGGAGAAACTGCTACCGAAGTTCCTCTGGGAGCAGCCCGACACCGTCGCCAGGACCGCGGTCGACGGCCTGGCTCAAGGCCGCCGTGTCGTCGTACCCGGCGTCCCGAACCGCGTTGCAGCGGTGGTGAACCGGCTGGCACCCCGGTGGCTTCTGCTGCCGGTGCTGGCGCGCAGCCACCCCGGCCGCGCGCACCGCTGAGCCGCTACACCGGGTCGAACTGGGAGATCAGCCAGCGGTCGCCGTCCTTCTGCAACGTCACCCGCACACTCGACGCCGTGTCTGTGGGCACATCTGCTCCCACCGACACCGTCTGATTCACGAACAGCAGCACCACCGCCTCGTTCGGTGTGGCCGACACCGACGCCGCCGCAGGCACCGAAGCGACCGCCGAGATCTGCTTCTCCTTGGCACCCGGAATCACCACATCGTTGGTCAGCGATGTGTAGGCGTCCCGGAACTCACCGGTCAGCAGCTCGCGTGCGGCACCGAGCTGCTCCTCGACGGTGTCGGGCCGGTAGGACAGCAATGCGATCGTGCTGTCCCGCGCCGCCTGCACCGAAGTGACCGCGGCGAGTTCGTTGTTACGCACCGAGTTGTCGCGCCATTTCAAGAAGCCGGCGCCCAGCGCCAGAACGAGTGCCAATGCCGGCAGCAGCGCGAAAGCGACCAGACGCTTCCACGCCACCCCGGCCTTGGCCGCCGTCGCGTCGGTGTCCTCGTCCGCGTCAGTGCCCTCGACCGCGTCAGTGCCCTCGACCGCGCCGGCTTGGACGCTCACGTCGGCGGCAGTGTCGGTTTCGGCGGTGTCGGTTCCGGCGGTGTCGGTTTCGGCAGTGTCGGTGTCGGCGATCTTCTTTGCCTCATCGTCTTTCGCGTCATCACTCACGGAACGAACTCCACCTTCGACACCTTGGCCTCACCGTCGATCTCCTGCACCGATATCCGCATCCGCCACGCCCGCGGCTGCTGCTCGGGTGCACCGGCATTCGTCGTCTGCACGGTCACCGCCACCAGGACCTGCGCCTGGTCCTCGCTCGCCGACTCCAGACCCGCTTCGGCGATGGTCCCGACCGATTTCGACTGGGCCTGCTTGACCACCTGGACGAACGGTTCGGCCCGCTGCTGGAAGTCGTCGTAGAACGTTCCGGTCGCGGAGTCGAGGATGCGCTGGACGTCGGCGTCGGCGTTCTCCCAGTCGATCGTGGTCAGGTTCAGCGCACCCTGCCGACCGACCTGAAGAAACACATTCCGCTGTTCCTCGGCCTGATGGGATTCATAGGTGCGGAATCCGAGCCAGCCGGTCAGCGCCGCCAGCGCGACCACTCCGACGATGCCCGCGATCAGAGCGACGGTGAGATGCGAAACAGGCTGGCGGGCCGCGTCCTCGGCGGCGTCGTCCGACACCGTGTCCTCGGCGGCGTCGTCGGACACCGTGTCCTCGGCGGCGTCGTCGGCACCGGCCTCGGGCTCGGCCTCCACAGCGGGCTCAGTAACGTCATCGGATTCCGCTGCCGCGACTTCGGACTCGTCCGGGTCCGAGGCGTCCTCGGTCGGCGCAGCCGACTTCTTCAGTTCCCCGTCGGGGGCAGCAGCATCGTCTGCCATGTTCGCTCCTCTGCGGCACCTTGGGCCAGGTTGGACTGTGTGTGCACACGTCCGTCCGGTCCAACGTACGTGCCGTCCGCCGGATCATATTCGGCGGCCGCCATCGAAGGCGGAGCCGGGCCCGGCGGTGGAGCGTCTTCGGTAGGCGCAACAGGCTGTTGACCCGGCCGCAGTTGAGGCACCGACTGCCCGGACAACGTGGCGTTCGGATCGCCCTTCCAGTTGTACCCCTCGTTCAAGGGCACGTAGACCTCGTCACTCTCGCACATCGCCGCGCTGGGAGCCCGTTTGCCCGGCACCGTGATACACGGCAGGTTGCGGGCACCGCGCACGTTGAACGCGCCGTCCTGGGGCACCCGGCAGTAGATGTCACCCTGGGGGCGATCGGGGTAATCCTCGAAGGTCGGCGCCCGCTGTTGCTGGGCCGGCAGGAAGCCGGTGGTGCACGGAGGGGGCACATTCAGGTTCAGGTTGAACACCAGGTAGTCGCCCATGTAGTCCTGCTTGGTGCCGTGCTTGGAGACGCCCACCGCCTGGGTCACCGCGGTGCCCTGCGGCAGCAGGACCAGCAGTTGTTCGAGGCTGGGCTGATAGGCCACCGCCACCTCGCCGACGCTGACCAGGTTCGCCAGCACGATCGGCAGCGTCGGCTGCAGCCGGTCGAACAGCGCCCGGGTCTCCTCTGCCGCGCCCGGCCCCCTGCTCAACAGGCCCGAGACCGAACCGTCCTCGCGCTGCAGCTGACCGGTGATGTTCGCGAGATTGGACGCCCACGACCGGATCGAGTCCGACGTGTCGATCTGCGAGTCCAGGATGGGACGGGAGTCGTCGATGACCGTGGTCAGCGAATCCAGGTTCTGTCTGGCATCGATCGCCAGCTGGGAAGACCCGTTGACGAGCCTGCGTAGTTCGGGCCCGAGACCACCGACCGCCTCGTAGGCCTCGTCGACCACCGTTCGGAGGTTGTCCTGCGGAATGGCTTGCAGGCCTTCGTTGGTCAGCTCCAACACGGTGTTGACGTCGGCGGGGACCCGGGCCCGGTCACGCGGGATCACATCTCCGTTGCGCAGCTCGGGTCCTTCCGCGCTCTGCGGCACGAGTTCGATGAACTGCTCACCGACCGCCGACTGGCTGCGCACCGAGGCGATCAGATCGGCCGGGATCTGCACACCGGAATCCAGGGACAGTTCGGCGGCCACCCCGCTGTCGGTCAACCCGACCCGTTCGACGATGCCGACCTGCGAACCGCGATAGGTGACGTTGCTGCGTTCGTAGAGTCCGCCGGTTTCGGGCAGCTCCAGGGTCACCTTGTACTGGCCCACGCCCAGCATCGCCGGCAGCCGCATGTAGCCGAAGACCATGATGCCCAGGGCCACCGCGGCCAGCAGCGCGAAGATCGTCAACTGGATCAGGATCTGTCGTGTCAACCGCATGTCAGCGCCCCTGATCCCAGCGATACGGCGCGACCAGCGGGTTGCCGCCGGGCGGTGGAACGTTGTGGTTGCACGGGCTCGGCATCTGGCCGATCGTGCGACCCCACTGCAGTTCCAACCACGTGAGGTTGCATTCCCAGCGCGTGCCGGTGAAGAAGCCGGAGTCGATACGGCTCAACGTGAGGTCCACCACCAGCGTCAGGTTGGCGTAATCGCCGCGCATCCAATTGGTCAGTGTCTCTTTGGGGAACGGGAAGGTGGGCAGGAAGCTGAGCGCACGGGTCAGCGCCGGTCCGGCGTCGGCCAACGACTGCAGCACCGGCCCGAGGTCCTTGAGCTCCTGCACGAGCGCTTCTCTGGTCTGGTTCACCGAGTCCGCGGCGAGCGCGCTGAACCTACCGAGCTGCACCAACGCCTCGGAGAGGCTGTCGCGCTGGTCGCGCAGCACCGCCAGCGCGTCCGGGATGGTGCGCAACGCCCGGTCCACCACCGGCTTCTGCTCGGCGACCTGACCGACCAGATTGTTGAGGCTCTCCGACGTGGCGATGATGTCGTCGGTCTGGTTGTTGAGATGCCCCACTGCGATGTCGAGCTGCTCGATCAGGCTGCGCAGGTCGCCTTCGCGGCCCGCGAACGCCGTCGACAGCGCCTCGGTGATGTCCTGGATGTTGCCCAGCCCACCGCCGTTGAGCAGCAACGCAACCGCCGCCAGCGCCCGCTCGGTGGTCGGATAGGCGCCGGAGGACGCCAGCGGGATCACCGACCCCTCCTGCAGCCGGCCTTCGGGCGCGGCATCGGTCGGCGCGGCCAGCTCGATGTGTGGTGAGCCCAGCAGGCTGGTCTGGCCGAGTTTGGCGGTGGCGTTGGCCGGAAGCACCACATCGCCGTTGAGCTCCAGCGTCAGCAGTGCGTTCCAGCCCTGGCGCTCGATCCTGCGCACCGTACCGACGTTGACGTCGCCGACCCGGACCCGGGAGTTCTGCTCGATGTTGTCCACGTCCGGCATCTGCGCCTGCACGGTGAACGAACCCGGCCCCACCCCTTGCACACCCGGCAGCGGGATGGAATTGAGGCCCCGCCAACCACATCCGGTGGCCACCAAAGCCGTGGCGAGCAGCGCGACGCATATCCGGACGCCGGCACGGACACGCAACGCGGTCACGATCCACCTCCCGGCATCATCATGCCCATCAGACCGTCATTCGGGTTGGTCGGCATCGGCGCCTCGGCCGCCAGCGGCGGGGAGTCCAGCAGCAGCGGCCCCTGGCCGGGCGGCAAGGTCGCCGGATCGGCGCCGACCGGGGCAGGCAACCCGGGTGGCGGCGGACCGGCGGGCGGGATGTAGTCCGGGCGCAGCCAATCCTCGCTGTAGGTCAGCTCATTGGGGCGCGTGGTGGCTCCGACAAGCTGGTTGAGGCCCAGCGGCGGGAAGTTGTACTGGCGGTTCTTGATGATCGGCGCCAGGTACTGCACACACAGCTTGGCCGACTCTTCGGCCCCCAGCCGGGACGCCGCCTGCACTGCGCCGCACAGGAACTGGATCGGGTTGGCGAAGTTGTTGATCTGCGGAACGCTGCTGACCGCACCCTGCGCGGGCTGCCAGATGTTGATGTAGTTCTGGAACGTGGTGGGTGCCACGTGCAGGAACTGCTTGATGTCTTCCAGGCTCTCGTTGAGCGCGGTGCTGACACCGGCGAGCTTGTCGGAGGTGGTGCCCAGCGCTTCCCGGTTCTCGGCGACGAAACTCTGCACCTCGCCGACCGCGTCGTTGAGGTCACGCACCGCGTTGGCCACTTCGTCGGGGCCGTCGGCCAACACCCCGGTGACCGAGGCCAGGTTCTGATTGAGTTGCCGCATCAGGTTGGTGCTGTCCTGAAGCGCCGAGACCAGGATGGCCAGGTTCTTGATCGTGGAGAAGATGTCGGTGCTGCGGTCACCGAGCGCCGAGAATGCCTGCGACAGCTTGATGACGGTCTCGCGGATGTTGGCACCCTGACCGCGCAGGTTGTCCGCGGTGGTGTTGATGACCGAACCCAGCGGGCTGACGCCCCCCGGCTCGGTCGGCTGCAGGGTCTCGCTGAGACGTTGCAGCTGGGCACGCACCTGATCCCACTCGACCGGAACCACGGTGCGCTCCTGCGGGATCACCGCGTTGTCCTCCATCACCGGTCCGCCGGTGTAGGCGGGGGTGAGCTGGATCGCGCGGGCCGTCACCAGGGCCGGCGACAGGATCGCGGCGTTCGCGTCGGCCGGCACGTCATAGCGGTCGTCGTACCAGAAGGAGATCTTCACCCGTTCCGGCTGCGGTTCGATGGAGGTGATGCTGCCGACCGGCACGCCGAGAATGCGCACGTCGTCGCCCTCGTAGATGCCGTTGCTGTTCTCGAAGTACGCCACGACGTTGACCCGGTTGACCTTGTCGGTGGTGCGCACCAGGATCGCCACCCCCGCCACCAGCAGCAGCACGAGGACGATGCCCACCCAGGTTCTGGGATTCTTCATGGTGTGCCCTCCACGGGAACGAGCGGAGGTGCCTCGCCGGGCGCCGGGACGAACAGCGCACCCGGGTTCGGGCTCGGAACCGACGCGATACCGTGCGGCGCCGGCGCGGGCGGGCCGGGCGGCGGACCGCCGGGCGGTGGCGCGGGCAGCGGTTCCCGGTACGGGTAGCAACCGGTGGGTCCGGGCAGCGGAATCCCCGGTGGCCCGCATCCCTGGTCGCCGGGATTGCCGGTGATGGCGTCGGGAATCGTCATCCGCGGCTCGCCGCCCTGCCCGGTCCGCGGGAACGGCACCGGCATCGCCGGGGTGCCGGGCTGCCCGATCTGCGGGTCGTTGCGCTGCGAGGGCAGCAGGACGTTGGGGTCCAGACCCAGATCGGAGAATGCGACGTCGATGAACGGCTGCAGGAACTGCCCGGGCAGCAGGTTGGCGACATAGGTCTTGAAGAACGGGCCCGCCGACACCGATTCGCCCAGCGACATCGAGTACGCGTTGAGCAGGTTCAGCGACTTCTGCAACCGCTCTTTGCGATTGTCGAGGATCGTCAGCACGCCGTTGAGCTTGTCCAGCGCCGGCCTCATGGTGGCGCGGTTCTCACCGATGAAGCCCTGCAGCTGCGCACTCAACGCCGAGATGTTGCCCGAGATCTCATCGAGCGCCGCACGCTGACTTTGCAGTTCGGCCAAAAGTGCGTTGGTGTTCGAGACCAGGCTGACCACCTGCTCGCTGCGCTCGGCCAGCACTGTGGTGGCCCGGTTGGCATTGCCCAGCAGGCTTCGCAGCTCCGCGTCGCGCTGGTTGAGGGTGTCGGAGAACCGTGCGACACCCTCCACGGCGATTCTGAGCTCCGGCGGTGTGTCGGCAAAGGTCGCCGAGAGCACCCGCAGCGACTCCGAGAGCTGATCGGTGTCCAGACCGCTGATGGTCGCGGACAACTCACCGAGAGCGTCGGGCAGCTGATACGGCGACGTCGTCCGATCCAACGGGATGGTGTTGTCCTGCTGACCGTCACCGCGCGCGGTGACCTCCAAAATCTTGGTTCCGAGCAGACCTTTGGTCTTGATAGCCGCCTCGGTGCGGTCGCCCAGGCGGATGTTCTTGTCGACGGTGAACGTGACGAGCACCTGCGGACCGTCCAGTTCGATGGACTTGACCTGGCCCACCCTGAAACCCGAAACCTGAACCGCCGCATCGGTGGTCAGTCCGCCGGCTTCGGCGAAGTGCGCGGTGTACTCGCGTCCGGGATCGACGAACGGCAGCTTGTCGTAGTTCACCGCGCCCAGCACGACGGCCGCTGTGACGCCGAGGCCGACGGCACCGACGACGAATTGGTTGCGCTCACTGAACGGTTTCATCGCGGCGCGCACCTCCCGCTGGACTGTCCGGCGACCTTGACGTACACCGGTTGTCCGCCCTTGCCGTTGAGCTTGAGCACGATGTCGCACAGATAGAAGCTGAAGAAGTCACCGTAGATGCCCTGGCGGGCCAACGCCTGATAGGCGTCGGGAAGGGTGTTGATCAGGTTGTCGAAGTACTCGTGGTCGGCCACCACGATGCCGGCTGCACGATCGGTCTCGTCGATCGTCTTCTTCAGCGGGGGACGGGCCTCGGAGAGCATGTCGGCGATGCTGCCTGCCGCGGCGTTGGTGTAGGCCAATCCGTCGGCGATCTCCTGCCCACGCGTCTGCAGTCCCGCCACGAGCTGGCTGAGCGCGTCGACGGCCTTGGCGAACTGATCGCTCTGGTCGCCCAGCGAGCCCAACACCGTGTTGAGGTTGATGATGACCTCGCCGATGAGCTGATCGCGGTCGGCCAGCGTGCTGGTCAGCGCCGCCGTCTGCGACAGGAACGAGTTGATGGTTCCGCCTTGGCCCTGCAGCGCGGAGATGAGCTGCCCTGACAGCGCGTTGATCTGGTCGGGGTCCAACGCCCGGAACAACGGCCGGAAGCCCCCGATCAGCGCGTCCAGATCCAGTGCCGGCGAGGTTCGGGCCAGTGGGATCGTCTCACCGGGCTGTAACCTCTCGGTGCCGCCGGCACCCTCCTCGAGCGCCAGGTAACGCCCACCGATCAGATCGTCGTAGCGGATCACGGCCCGGTTACCCTGCGTGAGCACCACCGAGTCGTCGGCGGTGAACTCGACCAGTGCGGTGGTGTCCGGCTGGATCTCGACCCGGCTGACCTTGCCGACCTCGACACCGGCGATGCGGACGAAATCGTTGGTTTCCAGGCCGGTCACGTTGATGAACTCGGCACGGTACTGCTGGGTCTTCTCACCGAACCGCATCTGACCGAAGACCGCGAACAGCCCGAAGACGCCGAGCAGGCATACAGCCAGGAACACCCCGAGGCGCGTCGCGTCTCGCCGGATACTGACTGACATCGGTTACCTCTCTGTGCGTATCGGGTCTGTGCGTTTCGGGTCATCGGGTGGACGGTGATCGGCGCCGTCAGCTCGGCGGTCCGGGTGCGGCCGGGACCGGGGGCGGAACGAACGGATACGGCACGGCGGTGGGCTGCATCTGCGCGGGGTGCGGCACCACGAAAGGCTCCGATCCCGGCCGCGGACCGGGGTCACGCGGTGCGCCCGGCGGCGGTGCGGGCGGCAGGCCGGGCCACAACGGGGTGCCGTCGGGTGCGTACAGCTGCGCACCGTAGGCCGGGGCGCCCGGATACGGGATCGGCCCGATCGCCGGTCCACCGAACATGTTGCGGACGCTGGGCGGCTCCGGCACCGCACGGGTGGTGGGCAGGTAATTCGCATACATCGGGAACGCGATGCCCGGGTTGGGGCGCCAGTCCAGACCGCTGCCGAAGCCGGTGTTGGTGACCAGGTTGCGCACCGGCCAGTTGTCGGCGACCACGGGCAGCGAGCCGCACCCGGGCTTGCCGCCCGGGCCGCCCTTGGCGCCGACGATCGGCAGATGCTGCGGGTACTTGTAGGGGTCGTCGCCGAACGACAGCCCGGTGTCGAGCACCAGGGTGCGGCCGTTGCCGCCCGGCGCTTCGTAGCCGCCCTCGTCGAGCAGGTGTTTGGCACCCAGCAACAGGCAGGTGTAGGACGGACTGTACTTGTAGAGCAGGTTGGTGGTCGGGGCCAGCGTGTTGATGGCCTTGATCAGGTTGGCCTGGTTGGGCGCCAGCAGGTTGATCCCGCTGTTGGACAACCCGATCGTGGACAACAACAGCGCGTCCAGTTCATCGGCCTGATTGACCACGGTGGTACTGGTGGTCGATGCGGCGTCCAACGTCGTCAGGATGTCTTGCGCCGCAGCGCTGTAGGTCTGGTTGAACTGGTCCAGCGCCCGCAGGTCCTCGGTGATGGTCTCGTTGCGCGGGTTGAGGGCCAGCAGAACCTGGTTGGCGTCGGTGGTGGCCTGCCCGATCCGCTCACCCTGACCGCGCACGCCGTCGGCCAGCGCCGAGAGCGTGCTGTTGAGTTTGGCCGCGTCCACCTGGTCGAGCACGGCGACGAGGTTCTGGAACACCGTGTTGACCTCGGTGGTGACGTTGCGCGACATCAGCACCTGTCCGGCTTCCAGCCGCTGGCTGCTGGGGTCGTCGGGATAGACCAGGTCGACGAACTTGGCACCGAATATCGTGGTGGCGCGGATCTGCGCCTCGACGTTAGCCGGGATGTATTGCAGCTGATCCGGATCGATCTCCAGCTTCAGCGCGACGGTGGGTTCCTGCCGACCGGTGACACCGATATCGGCGACGCGGCCCACCTGCACACCGCGCAGCTTCACCTTCGCGTTGGTCTCCATCACCAGACCGGCCCGGTCCGACGTCAGCGTCACCGGCACAGTCGATTTCAATGATCCGGTGAACAGCACATAGGTCAGCCAGATGGCCGCCACGAAGAACACGGCCAGGATCAGCGTCCACCACCCCGGTTTCAGTCCGTCGTCGTCCATACCTCAGCCCGCCAGGTTGAAGTTGCCGGATTGTCCGTACACCGCAAGCGAGATCATGACGAGCACGAATGCGGACAGGATCAACGACGTGCGCACGGCCCGTCCCACGGCCTCACCGACACCGGCGGGCCCACCGCGGGCGCTGAAGCCGTAATAGGTGTGCACCAACATGATCACCACCGCCAGCGCCACGCACTGCATGAACGACCAGACCAGGTCTATCGGGTTCAGGAACGTGCGGAAGTAGTGGTCGTAGACGCCGGTGGACTGACCGTAGATCACCGTGGTCCCGAACCGCGCCGCCCAGAACGAGGCCAGCACACCCACGCAATACAGCGGGATCACCACCAGCAGACCGGCGATGACGCGGGTCGACGCCAGGTAGGCGATGCTGCGGATGCCCATCACCTCGAGCGCGTCGATCTCTTCGTTGATCCGCATCGCACCCAGCTGCGCGGTCGCGCCCGCGCCGATGGTCGCCGCCAGTGCCACCGCGGTCGTCGCCGGGGCGATCAACCGGACGTTGAAGAAGGCCGACGCGAAGCCGGTCAGCGCCTCGACGCCGATCTCGGAGAAGTCGGTGTAGCCCTGGACCGCGACCAGCGCGCCGGTCGTCACCGTCAGGAATCCCACGATGGCGACGGTGCCGCCGATGACGATCAATGCACCTGCGCCCAAGCCCATCTGGGCGATCTGGCGGATCAGTTCGATGCGGTACCGGGTGACCGCGACCACCACCGAGCGCAGCGTGCGCCCGTAGAACTTGGTCTGCACGCCGATCTGGTTCCACGGCCCGGCCACGGACCGGTACCGGGCTTTGAGCCACGGGAACTGAGAGTGGGGCCGCGATACCGTCACATCGTCACCTTCACCGCGACGGCAGTGGCCACGATGTTGATCGCGAACAGCGCCATGAAGGTGAACACCACGGTCTCGTTGACCGCATTGCCGACACCGGCCGGACCGCCACCTACCGAAATGCCCTTGTAGCAGGCGATCATGCCGGCCGACAGCCCGAACAGCGCCGCTTTGATCAGCGCGATCACGACATCGGTGGTGCCGATGATCAGCGTCAGCCCGGCGGCGAATGCACCCGGGGAGACGTTCTGGATGTACACCGTGAAGAAGTAAGCACCGGCCAAGCCCACCAGGATCACCGTCGCCGAGAGCGCCAACGATACGAGCGTCGCCGCCAGCACCCGCGGAACGACCAGCGCCTGAATCGGATTGACGCCCATCACCCGTAGCGCGTCGAGCTCCTCGCGGATGGTGCGCGCCCCAAGGTCGGCGCACATGGCGGTGGCGCCGGCGCCGGCGACCACCAGCACGGTCACGATGGGCCCGATCTGGCGCACGGTGCCCAGCGCAGCACCGGTGCCGGAGAAGTCGGCCGCCCCGAACTCACGCAGCAGGATGTTGAACGTGAAGGTCAGCAGCACCGTGTAGGGGATGGTCAGCATCAGTGTCGGAACGATGGAGACCCGCGCGACAAACCAGGACTGACTGATGAATTCACGCCACGCGAAGGGCGGCTTGAACATCACCACGAAGGTGTCGAGGGCCATCGAGAAGAACCCGCCGACCGCGCGCACAGGTTTGGCTATCACGCCAGAAGCGACCAATTTAACGGGTCCCTCCTCGTGTGCACCTCACCGCAGCCATGAATCCTCCGACAACCGGCCTGGCCCCGATTGGGTGTGGCTGAGGTTACACAGGTGAGGACGCGGAGAACCGTATATCAACAAATTCCGGCCGGGCAACATGAGACCCGTCGGCCGAGCTAGATCGGTCGAACCGGATCGGCGTCGCCGTGGGGCTGTACTCATTTCTGCGGAGCGGCACCGACCGCGCGCAACGCGAAGTCCAGAACTGCCACTTTGGCCTGCTTGCGGATCAGCGCGTCGTCGGTGGTCTGGGCGGCGAGCACCCGGCTGACGATCGCATTGATCGCGACAGCATCGGTCTCGGGTTCGGCCAGCGGGAACGAACCGTCCTGCTTGCCGCGGCGCAGGATCTCGGCCAACGATCGTTCACGCTCGGCGTGGAATCGCTCCCGCATCTGCCGGTACCCCTTCGCTGCACGAACCTCCTCGGAATCGATCACGGTCAACTGGAGCCGTTGCCGCGGGTCCACCACCAGGTCGAACATCGCGCCCACCCAGTCGGAGAGTTGATCGGTCGGATTGCCGGCCCCGGTCTCGGCGATCCTGTCCACCTGGTCGACCACTTCCTTGCACTCGTGTTCGAGTAGGGCCAGGAACAGGTCGTCCTTGGATAGAAAGTGGCGATAAAACGCACGACTGGACAGGCCGGCGCTGCGCAGGATCACCGACATCGGGATCGGACCGCTGTGCGGTTCGGCCAGGCAGCGGTATGCGGCTTCGATGATCGTCTGGCGATCGTCGACGCGGGCCGCCCTTTCTGTCACGAACGAAAATATTAGGGTCAGGCGTGTGGTCCCGGACCCGAGATCGCCACAAATGCCCCCGCACCAGCCCTCACCCTGCCCCGCGCCTGCCCCCCGCGCCGCGCCCGATGTCGCGCAGTAGCCTTCCGCACACAGCCGAGAGGACGCCGTTTTGAGTACCCCACACAGCGAACCGAGAACAGTGCGCCTGCGCGGAAGCGAGGACCTGACCCTCGTCGCCGACGAGTGGAACCACCCCGACCTGATCCCCGATCTCGACGCGACCCGGCCGTCGGTGCTCATGCTGCACGGCGGAGGCCAGAACCGGTACTCGTGGAAGAAGACCGGGCAGATCCTGGCCGATCAGGGATTGCATGTGGTCGCGCTCGACAGCCGCGGGCACGGCGACAGCGACCGCTCCCCCGACGCCAACTACACCGTCGAATCCTTGTGCGCCGACGCCTGCGAGGTGCTGGATCAGATCGGCCGTCCGACCGTGCTGATCGGGGCCAGCATGGGTGGTCTGACCGGAATCCTGGCCGCCCGCCAAGCAGGCGCCGGGGTGGTCACCCGGCTGGTGCTCGTCGATGTGGTGCCCCGCTTCGAGAAGGACGGCAGCGCCCGCATCCGCGACTTCATGTTCAGCCACGTGCATGGTTTCGACACCCTGGAGGAGGCCGCCGACGCGGTCGCGGCCTACCTGCCGCACCGGTCGCGGCCGCGTAGCCCAGAGGGGCTCAAGAAGAACCTCCGCCACCGGCACGGCCGCTGGTACTGGCACTGGGATCCGGCCTTTCTGACCAAGCCGAACGAGGATCCGTTCGTCAGGGTGGAAATGCTGGAACAGGCGGCCGTCGAGTTGACCATCCCGATCCTGTTGATCCGGGGCAGACTGTCCGACGTGGTGAGTGAGGAAGCGGTACGGGATTTCCTGGCCAAGGTGCCCAACACCGAGTTCGTCGAGTTGTCCGACGCCGGGCACACCGCCGCCGGTGACGACAATGACGCGTTCTCCGACGTCGTCACCCAGTTCGTGCTGCGATGAGCTTCAACTTCCTGGAGCAGCCCGAACTCCCGGCGCCCCAGGTCAGCGGGGAACAGGCCCGCGAGATCCTGTCCACCCATTACGGCATGGCATCGCGGGTCACGTCCCTGGGCAGTCAGCAGGACCGCAACTTCATCGTCGAGGACGAGACCGGCGCTGTCGTCGGCGTACTCAAGATCGCCAACCCGGTGTTCACACCTGTGGAGCTGGCCGCGCAGGATGCCGCCGCGCAGCTGATCGCCGACGCCGAACCGGGGTTACGGGTGTCGGTTCCGTTACCGAACACCGCCGGCGAGGCGTGCACCGCGGTCAGCGGTGTGGTCGACGGAACCGCCTACGCCCGGTTGTTGCGGTATCTGCCCGGCGGAACGCTCTCCGAGACCGGCTATCTGAGTGCGCAGGCCGTCGCCGGCCTGGGCGAGGTCGCCGGCCGGGTCAGCCGGGCACTCGCTGATTTCACCCACCCCGGATTGGACCGGGTCCTGCAGTGGGACTTGCGTTTCGGTGTGGACGTGGTAGACACCTTGAGCCCCCACGTCGCCGACCCGGAGATGCGGCACCGGGTGCAGACCGCGGCGCGGGACGCCTGGAGGCGGGTACTGCCACTCGACGCCGCGTTGCCCAGACAGGCCGCGCACATCGACCTGACCGATGCCAACGTCGTGGTCCGCCGGGACGGCAGCAACCTGCACCCGGACGGAGTCATCGATTTCGGCGATCTCTCCTACACCTGGGCGGTCTCGGAGTTGGCCGTCACCGCCTCGTCGGTGCTCGGACACGTCGGTGCGGACGTGGCGTCGGTGCTGCCGGCCATCCGGGCCTTCCATGCGCTGCGACCGCTGTCCGGCGCGGAAGCCGACGCGATCTGGCCGCTGCTGGTACTGCGGACCGCGGTGCTGATCGTCAGTGGGGCTCAGCAGGCCGTGCTGGATCCCGACAACGACTACCTCACCGAGCAGTCCGACGCCGAACGGCAGATGTTCGACCTGGCCACGTCGATTCCCATGGACGTGATGAGTGCGCTCATCCGCTCCGATCTGGGTTTGGCGCAGCAGCCGTCGCCGATGCGCGCCCAGGCACAACTGGTGGCGGTGGACCGCTCCGCGGCAACGACGCTGGACCTGTCGGTCACCTCCGATGTCTACGACGACGCGTTCGATGCCTGTGCCGTGTTGCCCTCCGATATCGAGGACCGCGCCGCCTCTGCCGCGCTGCAACAGGGTGCCGAGGTGGTCGTCACCCGGTTCGGGGAGGCGCGGCTGGACCGGGCGCCGCGACTGAGCCAGCACAGTCCCGACGTCGTCGCCACCGGTATCGACATGTGGGCAGCTGCCGGCGCCGAACTCGCCGCCCCGTGGGACGGTGAGGTCATCGAGCCGGCGTCTAATTCGATCACCCTGCGCGGCAGCGACTTCGAGATCACGCTGAGGGGCGTGACGCCGACGGCTCAGGGTCGGGTGACGGCCGGTCAGGTACTGGCCGGCGCCGGGCCCGGCGAGCGGATCGAGCTGAGCGTGCGTCCTGTCGACGCCGCGGTGGCGCCTCCGTTCGTCCGCGCGGAGCTCGCGGCAGGGTGGCTCGCCCAGGTACGCGACCCGCGGCCGCTGCTGGGCCTGGTCCCGCAGGACCGGCACCACACCGCCGATCTGCTCTCCCGCCGGGACGCGAGTTTCGCTCCGGTGCAGGAGTTCTACTACCGCACACCACCTCAGATCGAGCGCGGCCGACGGCATTTCCTGATGTCGACCACGGCCCGCAGCTATCTCGACATGATCAACAACGTCACCGTCCTCGGTCACGCCCATCCGCGGATCGCCGACGCCGCCGATCGTCAGCTGCGCAAGCTCAACACCAACTCCCGATTCAACTATGCGGCGGTCGTCGAGTTCAGCGAGCGGCTGGCCGCGCTGCTGCCCGACCCGCTCGACACGGTGTTCCTGGTGAATTCGGGTTCAGAAGCCAGCGATCTGGCGATTCGACTGGCGACCGCCGCGACCGGCCGCCGCGACGTGGTCGCCGTCCGGGAGGCCTATCACGGCTGGACGTACGGCACCGACGCGGTGTCGACATCGACCGCAGACAACCCCAATGCGCTTGCCACCAGACCGGATTGGGTGCACACCGTGGAGTCACCGAACAGCTTCCGCGGCAAGTTCCGTGGAGCGCAGGCGTTCCGGTACACCCAGGAGGCGGTGGCCCAGATCGAGGCACTGATCGCCGCGGGCCGTCCGCCGGCGGCCTTCATCTGCGAGAGCGTCTATGGCAATGCCGGCGGCATGGCCCTCCCGGACGGCTACCTCGACGGGGTCTATTCCGCGGTTCGGGCCGGCGGCGGGCTGGCGATCTCCGACGAGGTACAGGTCGGCTACGGACGACTCGGCGAATGGTTCTGGGGATTCCAGCAGCAGGGCGCGGTCCCCGACATCGTGTCGGTGGCGAAGTCGGTCGGCAACGGGTACCCGGTGGGAGCGGTGATCACCAGCCGTGCCGTCGCCGACGCGTTCTCCAGCCAGGGCTACTTCTTCTCCTCCACCGGGGGCAGCCCGTTGTCCTGCGCGATCGGGATGACGGTCCTCGACGTGTTGCGCGACGAAGAGCTGCAGGACAATGCGCTCCAGGTCGGTAGACACCTGAAATCCCGGCTGGAGGCGTTGCGGGACCGCCACCCGATCGTCGGCACCGTGCACGGATTCGGGCTCTATCTCGGCGTCGAGATGATCCGCGATGCGCAGACCCTGGCTCCGGCATCGGAGGAGACCGCGGCCATCTGCGATCGCATGCTCGAGCTCGGAGTGATCATCCAACCGACCGGCGACCACCAGAACATTCTCAAGACCAAGCCGCCGCTGTGCATCGACGTCGAGGCGGCGGACTTCTACGTCGACACCCTCGACCGGGTGCTCACCGAAGGCTGGTAGCCGAACGGACCGGAATCCGGCGGCCCTAGACCAGCAGTGGCACGGTGTCGAGCCGGTCATCGGTGAGGATCTCGAACATCGCCCGGCCGCTGACCAACTCTGCCCGGTCGAAGGCTTTGCCCGCCACCTGGATTCGGCAGTCGGCGATCGCGCAGTTGTAGCAGTACTTCACGCCGCCGTGGGTGTCGGCATAGGTCAGCCCGATCACTTCATCGGGCGCCGCGCTGATCTGTCCTTCGATCATCTGCTCCCCCACCCGGGCCCCGAATGTCCACGAAAACGGCCTGTAGCGTCCGTGGGATTGCAGGCTGCCCGCGATCGAGCGCACCGCGAACTGCTGCCCCTGGTGGCGGAAGACGAACAACGTCACGCCGGGAAGCAGCAGCGGACCGAGGGCGGCCCGCGCGGTGACGATTTCCAGCGTCGATTCGGGAGCGTTGTCGAATCCGCACACCTGTCCATACGCATAGGCCGGGGTGTGTCTGCTGCCCCAGTTGTGGTTCACACTTCCGATCCAGCCGTCGACGTCGACACGAAGGTCCGCGACCTCGAGGTGGCCGTCGAACCGCGCCATCGGATCACGGACCATCGTCTTGGCGGTGGGCACGCGCGACCGATAGGCGCGGTCGGACAGCACCCTGACCGGTTCGCAGCCACTGGGGGTGATCCGCAGGTCCCATCTGGCGTCGGTGATGGCGCCGGAGGCGGCTCGGTCGTCGAGTTCGGTGGCGGCGATCCGCGCCGTCCACGTCTCATCGTCGAAAGCGGCCTGGGTGATCGGAAATTGCTGCTTGACCGCGCGGTGCCCCGACCCATCGAACACCATCACCCACACATCGGCGACCGGTTCCCCCTCGGTGGAGTGCAGCAACGTCTCGCGCAGCCACAGCGCGCGGGCCGTGTCGGGGTCGTTCGCGCGGATGAAGCGACTCTCGTAATAGGGGGCCTCCGCCGTCGTCACATCACCAAGCATCCAATACTGGACCGGTGACCGGGACGGTGATCGCGCTGTGCGTGCTCGCGGTGGTGGCCGCGGCGTTGGCAGTCGCGCTGACGGTGCAGTCGCGGCGGCTCCGGCAGACCCGGCAGGAGGCGGCCGAACTGCGCCGCCGCCTCGACACCCGTCAGCTGCTCGTTTCCGGTGGAACCAAGGCCGTCAAGACGGTATGGCAAACTGCCGGCATCCTGCGCCGGGACGGCTGGGGCGCCGCGGTGCGGTCGTCCATCGAGGAACTCGCCGACTGGGCGGAGGTGGAACGTCCGGATCTGGCGCGGCTGGCCCCCAGCGGCCGGCTGGCGATCATGTTCTCCGATATCGAGGAGTCGACGGCGCTCAACGAACGGATCGGGGACCGCGCTTTCGTGCGGCTGCTCGGCCGACACGACACATCGGTGCGCCGCCATGTGGAGGCGCACGACGGTTATGTCGTCAAGAGCCAGGGCGACGGGTTCATGGTGGCCTTCGCCCGACCCGAGCAGGCGGTGCGCTGCGGTCTGGACATCCAGCACTCTCTTGCCAAGCGGCGCCGCGATAACCCACGGCACAGCGACATCCGTGTCCGAATCGGCATCCACACCGGCAAATCGGTGCTTCGCGGCGACGATGTGTTCGGTCGCAACGTGGCCATGGCCGCCCGGGTAGCCGCCCAGGCCGAGGGTGGGGAGGTCCTGGTCAGCGGCGCGGTGCGGGAGGCCGTTCTCGACTGCGATGACATCGTCGTCGACGATGAGCGGGACGCCGAGCTGAAGGGTTTTTCCGGGTCGCACACCCTCTACGCGGTGCGGTCGGCCTCGGCGAGTCGCTGATGCAGCCGGGCGCGGATGTCCTCGGGTGTGTAGGCACGGCGGCGCCGCTGGTCGCGCGCGACCAGGACTCCACCTGCGACGACACCGGCGACACCGGCGAGCCCGACCCACTTCCAGATCCCACGCATGCCGTTCAGTCTGCATAAACTCCGGGGGTGAATCCAAGCACGGTGTCATTGGAGCGCGCGCTGGAAGAGACCCGCACCGGTGACATCTGGTTGTTCCGGGGCCGGTCGGGCCCGGACCGGGCGATCCAGTCGATGACCAACAGCCCCGTCAACCACGTGGGGATGACCGTCGCCGTCGATGACCTACCGCCGCTGATCTGGCATGCCGAGCTGGGCGACAAGCTGCTCGATCTGTGGACCGGCACCCATCATCGGGGCGTCCAGCTCAACGATCTGCGGCAGGCGGTCGAACGTTGGTCGAACACCTACGACCAACGCTGCTGGCTTCGTCAACTCATCCCCTGCGCCACCGGTGAGCAGGAGAACCGCATGCTGCGCGTGATCGCCCGCATGGACGGCACCCCGTTCCCGTCGACGGCGCGGTTGACGGGCCGCTGGATGCGGGGACGGATCCCGGTCATGAGTGACTTCACCCGCGGAATACCGTTCGTGCACAAGAAGGTTCGGGAGTCTGCCGAGCGCCGCAAGTCCACCCGATCCCAGGCGGGACTGGAGACCGCGTACTGCGCCGAGACCGTCGCCATCACCTACGAGGAGATGGGCCTGCTGCGCACCGAGAAACACTTCAACTGGTTCGACCCGGGGTCTTTCTGGAGCGGGGACGCGCTGCCGCTGGCAGACGGATACCGCCTCGGCGACGAGATCTCGGTAGCGGTCTGACAGATACGACGAACCCCCGCCCGCCGGCCGGACCGACCCTGGCGGCGAAACGCCGAGGCGGATCACGCGTTTGCACCGCCGGCGGTGCTTTGCTGATGTCGGACACCTTTCGGCACCCAACAAGGGAGCGCAGGCATGCCGGCCTCGTCAGAAAATCAGACCCCGACACGCGGCGGGCGGATGCCGGCTGTCGCGGTCGTCGTGGCGTCCCTGGCGACGCTCGGGGTCGTCGTCATGATGCTCGTCGGTGGCGCCGACGAACCGCTGCGGGTGCAGTCGATTCCGGCCGAACCCGCCGGCACGCCGAACTGGGTCGCCGAGCCGGCGAGAACCGTACCGCCGGCACCGCCAGCGGCACCTCCGACGCAGCAGGCGCAGCCGGCGCAGCAGGCGCAGCCGACGCAGCAGGCGGCGCAGACTTCCGAGTTGACCATGGATGCCCGGGGGTTCGTCAACACCGCGGCCCGTTGCGCCGCCGACCAGCGCGCCGCGGCGATCGCCCACACCGAACACGCGGCGGTGGTGGTCTGCCAGGACTCCGACGGCTCCTATGAGTACCAGGGAATGCGCCTGCGGGACGGTGCGGCTCTGCAGCTCGACGACGTGCGGCCGCTCGCGGTCGGCTTCGAGGCCCGCAACCGCGACACCACCTACCGACTCTCCCCCACCGAGCTCGTGGTGATCTCCGGTGAGTCCTTGCAGAGCCGCGACGCGATCGTGGAGTACCGCGCAGGCTGATCAGCCCAGGTACTCGAAGCCGGCACCTCCGGGACGCCAGCTTACCGAGCTGCCGTCGGCGAAATCGGACAGCATCGCGATCGCCGGCCCGCGTAGCTCAGAGGGGGTGGGACGAAGCACGACCGCAGACAACGCGAAGGCGACACGCAACCCCTGGTGCGGGGCTTCGTCGGTGCCGACGACATGCTCGCCGATCAGCGACCGTAGCGCGTCGGCATAGCCGGGTTGGCGGTCTCCGATCGGACCGGCGGGGGTTTCGACGACGGGCATCACCTCGCAGGTGAGCACCGGCAGGTCCGCAGAATCAGGCGAATCGAAGCCCAACTGGACATAGCCGCCGACGAACTGGACGGTCTGCAGGTGGTAGCCGACGAGTCGGGACAACAGCGCATTGAACTGGTACGACCCGGACAACCTGGACGGCCGATGAAGATAACGAACCCCGGGTATCTCCCGGCCGACGGAGTCGTCGTCAGGATCGCCCAGAACCTCTGTCATCCCACGCCACCTCGGATTTTTGGATTCATTCGGTCACGGATGTAGCACTACATGCACGTTAACGTGCACCGATTGTGTTCGCCGAGCGGGCCCCCAGCTTTTCGCAAATCGGACTGGACAGCTGGTCGGCGCCCTTGTGCTGCCGGCGGCGGACCGTCGAGACCAACAGACGCAGGCTCGTGACCCGGTCGCGACACTGACCGGGCAGGCTTGACGCCATGACTGCGCTCGCGCTCACGGCGACGTTGCTGGCGGCATCGTCGACGGCGGCCCTGAGCATCGGGTACGTGCTCGGACGGCGAGCCGGGCCGCGCAAGCCGACTTGGAGACAACGCACCAGCCGACTGTCGCTGGGCCGGCAGGCGGCCGGGATGCTGGTGTTGCTGGCCGCCGGCCGGCTCGAGCGTCAGGTGCGGCGGCGGATGACGCATCGGCGGGTGTCCTGGCTAATCGGGCGGTGACACCTGCCGGGTGAGCGCGGGCAGCGCCGGGTAGGTTGCGGGGATGCCACTGCGTTACGTCGACCCGCATCGCCGACGCGGGCGCCGGTACCAGCAAGGCGTCCGCTTCGGGCGCTCCCGCGTGGGGCAGTTCCTGGCGCGTCACGTTGCCCGGCGCACCGATCCGCTGCTGTTCCGCCTCACCGGCGGGCGGGTGAACATGGGCCCGATCGTCAACGCACCGCTGCGCACCAGGGGAGCGAAATCAGGCAAACCCCGTGAAGTTCAGCTCACCTATTTTCACGACGGCTGCGACGTCATTCTGGTGGCCTCCAACTTCGGGCAACCCAAGCACCCGCAGTGGTACCACAACCTGAAGGCTCACCCGGACTGCGAGTTCGGTCAGGAACCGTTCACCGCGGCATTGGTGACCGATCCCGATGAGTACCGGCGGCTGTACGGACTGGCGGAGGGGGTCTACGGCGGGTACGCGGACTACCGCGAGAAGACAGCAGACGCCGGCCGACAGATTCCGATCTTCCGGTTGACGCGACGCTGATCAGTCCGAACGGTCGTCGACCTGCCGTCGGGATTCGGCGACCGCACGGGCGATCTCGGCATTGTCCCGTCGGTCGTGGGCTCGTTCACGTTCTGCTCGGTCGGCGAGCCGTCCACGTCGTTCCCGCTCCCGCTGTGTGGTCGCGCCCTCACGCTCGTCGGCGCGCACCTCGCGTTCGTCTGCCGATAGCTCACGGTCGTCGGCGACCCGGTCACGCTCGTCGGCGACCCGGTCACGCTCGTCGGCCACCCGTTCCCGTCGCACAAGTTCGCTCTCGCGTCGCACCAGCGTGCGCTCGCAGTCATCCAACTCAGCAGCGCGCCGTTGCTCGTCGGCGCTGTCTTCACCGACCACAGTCCCACCCTAACTCCGCGGGACACCCGGATGTCACTCGATCGCGGCACGGACGATCTCGGCGACACGCCGCTCGGTGACCTCGTCCAGGTCCTGGAAGTACCAGGCCGCCGGAATCAACAGTCCGTCCCTGCCTCCGGCGGGGTGCAGCGTCGCCTTTTCGGTCACCCCGAGGCTCATCAGTTCGTCGTTACGGAAGAAGACCAGGACGGGACTGCTCGCAGATTTGGCGTAGCCGGGCATGCCGTACCAGATCCGCGGCTTCAGTTCGGGCGCCGCCGCGACGATCACATCGTGCATGCGCCGCATGACACTGCGCGCGGGTTCAGCGGTTCCCGCGATCTTGTCGAGGACCTGCTGGAGGTTCTTGTCGTCCTTGTTAGCCACGGTGATGTCCTTTCGTCAGCCGGCGATCGTCAACCGGCGCAATGGAGTTGGCGCACCTTCAGGTGCAGCACCCCATCCGGACATGTCCTGAACAGGTCAGGCCTCTCCGCAATGATTCAGGCGATCATTCGCCTGGAAGTGCAGGGGTGGCAGACATGGTCGCCACCCTGAGCAGAGTACCCGCCGGACCGGATATCTCGTCGCGGGACTCTGCCTCTTTGTTGCCTTATCGATAAACATCACGACGGTGGGCGATATGAATGACGCGGACGACGACCCGGTCGTCGAAAATTTGGTAGACAACCCGAAATTCGCCGCGCCGCGCGGAGTACCGGCCTGCCAATCGGTCGCGCAGTGGCTTGCCCACCCGGTACGGATTATCCGCCAATGGACCCCGGATGAACTCCCAACACGCGACCGCCACGGCCTCCGGAAGCACCTCGGTCAATGCCCTCGCGGCAGCGCTGGTGAGCTCGACGCGATAGGTCACCGAGGCAGCCGCCCGGCGGCGCGCATCTCCTCGGTCACCTCGTCGAGTGTGAAGATCTCGCCCCGCTCGGCCTCCCCCTCGGCTGCGCGGATGTTGCCCATCAACTCCTGGTCGCTGAGGATCGCCAGCGTCTCCATGATCGAGTCGTAGTCGTCGGCGCTGAGGATCACCGCCGCACGACGGCCCTGACGTGTGACCTCGATACGCGCGTGCGTGCGGACAGCTTCATCGACCAGCTTGGACAGGTTGGCCCGGACTTCGGCCAGCGGCAGCGTAGTCATGTACAGAATTCTAGCGCGATGGTAGAACTTGAGGGGCCTGTCCGCTGGTCGGGGTGACGATCGGCGCTCTACACGTTGAAGCGGAACTTCACCGGGTTCCCATGCCGATAAACGTCACTGCATCGAGAAACGGCGGCCGCCTAGAGTCACCTTCATGACGCAATCCCTCATCAGGCGCCACTACGCCGAGGTATCAGACGTCTACACACGCACGTTCGGTGCCGTCGCCCATGTCGATGCCGAGGACCTCCGATTCCTCGAACGTAACTTCAGGCGATGCGTCGGCTCAATCCTTGATGCCGGCTGCGGACCCGGCCACCTGACCGGCTATTTGACTGACCTCGGCCTTAAGGCAATGGGGATCGATCTAGTGCCCGCGTTCATCGAGACCGCCCGAGCGAACCGGCCCGAGGTGGAGTACACCGTCGGTTCGATGTGCCCTCTCGAGCTGCCGGGCGGTTCCCTAGGTGGGATCCTCGCTTGGTACTCCCTGATCCACTACGAGCCTGACGCCGTCGGGGAAGTTCTCCGCAATTTCCGCACGGCATTGTCCGACAACGGAACTCTTGTGATCGGCTTCTTCGAGGGCGACGATTTGGAACCCTTCGCACACAAGGTCACCACCGCTTATCGGTGGCCCGTCGACGAAATGTCAAAGTTGCTGTCGGCGGCCGGGTTCGTGGAGGTGGATCGGTTACGACGACCAGGTACGGATGTGGTCAGACCGCACGCCGCTCTCGCTCTCGTCGCTCAATGACATCGAGACATTGAACGGGAATCAGGCTAGACGTTGAACCTGAACTCGACCGAATCTCGCAGCCGATCAACGTCACTCATCGAACAGCGCGACGCCCACTTCTCTCGACGCAGCTTTCAATCGTTTGTCCCTAGTCCATAGTCGCGCACCCTCGACCATGGCGACTGCCGCCATCAGATGGGCGTCGACTGCGCTCAGTCCGTGCCCCCAGAGTTGCCGTCGCTCGACGAGATACAGGACCTCTTCATGCTGCGCGGTTGGGAACTGCCACAGATTTGCAAGAAGGTCAAGGACGATGTTCCGGCGTGCGATGGATCCGAGCGCCAACTCCTCGACCACCAGTGGATGGCAGCCGACTCCATCCAGTTCCAAGTGCTCGACCAGCCTGGACTCTCCGGCGTGAAGATGATCGATCCACACCGCGGTGTCCACCAGGATCATTCCAACGCGCCACGTCGCCGCGGCGCGGCCTTCGCCTCGGAATCCGATCCGCCCAGTGCGGCGAGACGGCGAGCGCTTTCCACCCGGATCAGTGTCTGCAGACCTTGCTTGAGCAGCGCAACATTTTCGTGCACTCCCGTGAGCTCGGCAGCTTTGGCCAGCAGATCGTCGTCGATGGTGACGGTGGTCCTCAAGGCGACACCTCCATGCGCATCATTGATGCCCTCCATGATGCCACGGGGGCAGTGGTCCGGCTACACGTTGAAGCGGAACTCCACCACGTCGCCGTCGGCCATCACGTAATCCTTGCCTTCCATACGCACCTTGCCGGCCGCCTTGGCCGCGGCCATCGATCCGGCCTCTCGCAGATCGTCGAAAGACACGATCTCGGCCTTGATGAAGCCCTTTTCGAAATCCGAATGGATGACGCCGGCTGCCTTGGGCGCGGTATCGCCCTGGTGGATCGTCCAGGCCCGCGCCTCTTTGGGTCCGGCGGTCAAGTAGGTCTGCAGCTTCAACGTGTGAAAACCGGCTCGCGCCAAAGCATCCAGGCCGCGCTCGGTCTGACCGATGGATTCGAGGAGTTCGGCTGCCGACTCCTCGTCGAGTTCCTGCAGTTCGGCCTCGATCTTGGCGTCGAGGAAGACCGCATCGGCCGGCGCCACCATCTCCCGGAGTTCGGCGACCCGTTTCTCGTCGGTGAGCACGGACTCGTCGGCGTTGAACACGTACAGGAACGGCTTGGAGGTCATCAGGTTCAACTCGCGCAGCAGCGTGACATCAGTCCCGGCCGAGAAAAGCGTCTTGCCGCTGTCGAGCACCTCGTTGGCCGCGACCGCGGCCTCGTAGACCGGCCGGCGGTCCTTGTGGGTTCGGGCTTCTTTCTCCAGCCGGGGCAGTGCCCGCTCCAAGGTCTGCATGTCGGCGAGGATCAGCTCGGTCTCGATGACCTCGATGTCGGACTTGGGGTCGACCCTGCCGTCGACATGTACGACGTCGTCGTCGGCGAACACGCGCACCACCTGACAGATCGCGTCGCTCTCGCGGATGTTGGCCAGGAACTTGTTGCCCAGGCCCGCGCCCTCGGAGGCGCCCTTCACGATGCCGGCGATGTCGACGAAGGTGACCGGAGCGGGCACGATCTTCTCCGAGCCGAACATCTCGGCCAGCTCGTTGAGCCGGGGATCCGGGAGTGCCACCACGCCCTCGTTGGGTTCGATCGTCGCGAACGGGTAGTTGGCCGCCAGCACGTCGTTGCGAGTCAGCGCGTTGAACAGAGTCGACTTACCCACGTTCGGCAGTCCGACGATTCCCAGATTGAGGCCCACGGGAACCACAGTCTAGGCACTGCGTGGGTGCTGTGATCGCCACGCCACTTCACGGTGGCGGCACCTGATAGTCCAAGCCGGTACGGTCGATCTGTGTCGGAACAGCGCGCGCGGCCTGCGGTGGCCCTCGAACACCGCTCCGCGCACCCGAATATCGCCGGGATTCCGTGGTGGGGCGCCATTCTGACGGCTGTTATCGCCTGTCTCATCGGTTTCGCGTTCGATGCCGCCTTCGACGGTGCCCGGCTCACCGCCGCGTTCGCCACGCTCTATGTCGCCGGATGTCTGATCGCGGTCCTCGCCGTCGCGCAGTCTGGCCTGTTCACCGCGGTCATCCAGCCCCCGCTGGTGTTGTTCGTCACAGTTCCGGCGGCCTACTTCATCATGCATCGCAGCGATATCCAGGGCCTCAAGGATGTCCTGATCAACTGCGGCTACCCGCTGATCGAGCGGTTCCCGCTGATGTTCTTCACCTCCGCGGCCGTGCTGTTGATCGGACTCGCGCGATGGTATTTCGCCAAGTCCGCTCCAGCGGTCGCATCGCAGGAGCCCATCCACGCCGGCTCGCGGACAGCTGGACTGTCCGCCCTGCTGGCGTCGTTGTGGGGCGGCCGCGCCGCCGTCTCCGCCGATGGGCAGGAGGCGCAGCCGGGGACGGCCGGCGGTCGCCGGCGCACCGCACCCAGAGCCGGAGCCCGGGCCACGCGCGAAGGGCGGCGGAGTGCCTCCCGATCCCGGCACGCACGTGCCGCCGAGACCGAGATCCTCGACCCGGTTTCCGACCGGCCCCGTCGCCGCCGGCCACGACCCGACGACGATGCGCCACCCGAGCGGCGCCGTCGCGCGGACCCGTCGGCCAGGCGCGAACCCCGCGAGCGGACCGCCCGGCGCGACCCCGACCCCCGCGAGCGGACCGCCCGGCGCGACCCCGACTCCCGGGAGCGGCGCGACCCCGACTCCCGGCCGCGACGCGACCCCAGCACACGCCAGCCACGCGATCCGGCAGCCCGAACGCGACGGGACCCGGCCGCCCGGGAACGGCGCGATCCGGCGTCCCGCCAAGCCCGCGAGCGGCGCACCCGTGACGACCGCCGTGAGCGCCCGAGCCCGCCGCAGGAGCGCTCCCAGCGTCGGCCCCGCTACGCCGATTACGAACCGGCCGATTACGAACCGGCCGATTACGAACCGTTCGACCCGTACGGTTCCCAGGGCCCGGGCTCACACCATCCGATCTCGCGCGTGCGCTACCGCGGTGACGACGCCGACGACGGCGGCGAGTTCCGACCGCGCCGACGTCCCGGTCGAGATGTCGACGCCGACCGGTGGGAGTACGACATCTGACCGGCTACCGGCTCGGGCCTCGACTGTCGACGGCGGTGCCGTTGCGGCGCGGACCGGGGCGGGTGAGCAGCACCATCACGCTGACCGCGCCGACCCACGCCGGAAACACCAGGGTCACCCAGAGGTTCAAGCTGACGACGACGATCAGCGTCGCCGCGACCAGATAGGTGGCCACTGCCGTCCATCGTGGCATCAGCCCGGTGCGCAGCCAGATGGTGGCCAACGAGATCATGAACACCGCCGCCAGCCGGACCCCCCACACATTGCTGACCTGGAGCATCAGCGATCGGCCGAAGTAGATCAGCCCGTTGGCTGCCAATTCCGGGACCTCTGCGATGGTCAGGATCGCACCCGCGATCGCCATCGAGACCGCGGTCATCGCCAGGAACAGCAGCCCGCTGCCGAAGAACACCGACGCGAAGAAGCGATCCTCGAGATCGCCCAGGACATCGCGCATCACCCCGATGAACCAGAGGAACGACACGGCGGCCATCGGCGCCAACACCAGCGCCGCCGCGATTCTGGTCCGGCCGCTGCCGACCCACGCTGTCTGGGCGAACGGATCGTCGGGGATGGCGCTGCGCAGCAATACCAGGCTGGTGGCGAACAGCACCGCGAACAGGACTCCGGCCACCGCAGCCGAGCGCGGCGTCGTCAGCCGACGGAGGCGAGGTTCGCGGTCGACAGCGCCCATGCCGTCACAGCCTCAGCATCACACCGAGCAGAGCGATGACGCCCAGGCCGGCGATCAGCGCCGCGAAGATTCCGGCCAGCGAGCCCGGCATGGGGCCGAAGTCCGAGCGCAGCGCTCGCATCGCCTGACGGTGCTGGACCCATGCCAGGATCAGCGCGACGAGGCCGATGACGATCATCGCCACGCCGACGATCTGCGGGCTGACCAACGGTGCCCGCAGGCGCTCTGATGCCGACAGGTACCGGAAGATCTGATAGATGGTGAATCCGAACGCGATCAGCGCCGTCGCCGTGCGGATCCAGGCCATCAGGGTCCGCTCCTGAGCGAGGCGGGTGCGCTCGGCCGCCAATCGCGTGTTCGCGTCCAGGGGGTCGTTCGGCATGGCATCCCCTCGAAACGGTGACGGCCTCACAAATATTGACTGCACGGTCAGGCGCCGAGATTACTATGCGCCAGTGGGCGTCCAGAAGGCGGCGCCGACCGCGACGGCGCCGCAAGCCTTCGACATCGAGAGGCGCGGAAAATGAGCGACACACCCAACATCCTCATCATCTGGGGCGACGACATCGGCCAGAGCAATCTCAGTTGCTACAGCGACGGCCTGATGGGTTACCGCACCACGAACATCGACCGGATCGCCGCCGAAGGCGCGCGTTTCACCGACTATTACGGCGAGCAGAGTTGCACCGCGGGCCGTGCTGCCTTCATCACCGGGCAGAACCCGTACCGGACCGGATTGACCAAAGTGGGTCTGCCGGGGGCGCCCATCGGCCTGCAGGCGCAGGATCCGACGATCGCCACCGCACTCAAGGCGCGCGGCTACGCCACGGGACAGTTCGGCAAGAACCATCTGGGCGACCGCGACGAGTTTCTACCGACCATGCACGGCTTCGACGAGTTCTTCGGCAACCTGTACCACCTCAACGCCGAGGAGGAACCCGAGAACGTCGACTACCCGAAGGATCCGGCGTTTCGAGAGAAATTCGGTCCCCGCGGCGTCATCCATTCCTGGGCCAACGGTGACGGCACCCAGCGGATCGAGGACACCGGCCCGCTGACCAGGAAGCGAATGGAAACCTGCGACGACGAGTTCCGGGATGCCGCAATCGAATTCATCACACGCCAGCACGACGCCGGCATCCCGTTCTTCGTATGGTTCAACTCCACCCACATGCACTTCCGCACCCACCCCAAACCGGCGAGCGTCGGCCGATCGGGCCGTTGGCAGTCCGAGTACCACGACACGATGCTCGACCACGACGACATCGTCGGCGATCTGCTGAACACCCTCGACGAACTGGGCATCGCCGAGAACACCATCGTCATGTACTCCACCGACAACGGTCCGCACATGAACAGCTGGCCCGACGCGGGGATGACACCGTTCCGCAACGAGAAGAACTCCAACTGGGAGGGGGCCTACCGGGTACCGGCCGTGGTGCGCTGGCCGGGACGCATCCCGGCGGGCACCGTCCTGAACGGAATCGTCGCCCACAACGACTGGTTCGTCACCCTGCTGGCAGCCGCGGGAGACCCGGATATCGCCGAAAGACTCAGGGCAGGAACCGAATTGAACGGCACCCGCTATAAGGTGCACCTCGACGGCCACAACCAGCTGGACTATCTCACCGGGGCGAGCGACACGAGCGCGCGGCAGCATTTCTTCTACGTCTCCGACGACGGTGACCTGACGGCCCTGCGCTACGACAACTGGAAGATCGTCTTCATGGAGCAACGCCAGCAGGGCACGCTGGCGATCTGGCTGGAGCCCTACACCGTGTTGCGCGCGCCCAAGCTGTTCAACCTGCGCACCGACCCGTACGAGCGCGCCGACATCACCTCGAACACCTACTACGACTGGATGATCGACCGGATCTGGGTCTTCACCCCGGCGCAGGCCTACGTGGCCGAGCAGCTCAAAACCCTCGTCGAGTTCCCGCAGCGCCAGGCTTCGGCGAGCTTCAACCTGGAACAGGTGATGGCCAAACTTCAGGCAGGCATCCCCGGCTCCTGAATCGCGGCGCGTCAGGGGATCGCGCGTAGGAAGCGCCCCGCGGCATCCACCGCGGGGCCCGAACTTCCTGCGTCGCTGACGAATACCGCCAGCGCAAGGTCTCCGCGGATACCGACGAACCAGCCGTGGGCATGCGTGTCGTTGATGTACTCGGCGGTGCCGGTCTTGCCGAGCAAGCCGGGGATGTCCTGTAGCTGCGTGGCGGTCCCCCCGGTGATGGTCTCGCGCATCATCGCCCGGACCTGTTCGTCCACCGTGGCCGGCAGCGGTTGCGGAGCACGGTCGGGCACACCCGGTGCGCCCGACACGATGGCCGGCGCGGGCACCGTTCCGCGCGCCAGCGTCGCGGCGACCAGCGCCATCCCGAACGGTGACGCGGTGACCTGCCCCTGTCCGATCCCGGCCTCGACGCGCTGCGCCGAGGTGTCGGCGACCGGCACCGAACCGGTCACCGTGGTCACCCCGGGCGCGACGAAGTCGATGCCCAGACCCAACTGGGCGGCGGCTGTGGTGAGGCCGTCCGGGGGCAGGTTGACCGCGAGCCGGCCCATGGTCGTGTTGCAGGACCGCGCGAAGGCCGTGTGCAGCGGGACATCTCCCAATGCGAAGTTGTCGTCGTTCGGGATCTGCCTGCCCTCGATGTTCTCGGTGCCGGGGCAGGCGACGATACTGTCGGGGGTGACCTGCCCGGCCTGCAAGGCGGCCGACACCGTCACCGTCTTGAATGTCGATCCCGGCGGATAGAGCCCGGTCAGCGCGATCGGGCCCTGCGCGTCGGCCGGCGCGTTCTGCGCGACGGTGAGCAGATCACCGGTGGACGGCTGGATCGCCACGACCACCGCCGGGGTGGCCAGCGGTTCCAGCGCGGCCTCCGCGGCGAGTTGCATACCGATGTCGAGCGTGCTGGCAATGTCGCCGACCGGTTCGGCGTCGCGGCCACCGACCCGGTCGACACCCGCCGCGGTGGCAGCGGTGACGGCCCATCCGCTCGCCGCGTCGGTGCGCTGCTGCCAGAGGTCGGCCAGACCCGAAAGCGTCGGCGAGGTCAGGGCCCGGTCGGTGGCCAGCAGCCGGGTCTGCGGACGTAAGGTCACGCCCGGCAGCGCCGACAGCTGCGCCTCGATGGGCGCCAGATCCTCGTCGCGCAGGGTGATGGCGGTGACCGGCGCACCGGCAGCAGCGGTGAGGTCGGCGCCCAACGACTCCGGCGTGATACCGGATGCAATCGGATTGAGCAGCGCAGCAACGGTATTCACATCTGCACCGGGTGCGAGGTCGACGAGGGTGACGATGTGTTGGGTGAGCAGTTCGGCGCCGGTGCGGTCCAGCACGCGCGCCGCGGGCTGCGGGACCAGCGTGCCGTAACTGAGCGGTCCGGTGTCGAGACCGGGGGCCACCGTCGCCGGGTTCCATTCGACGGCCCAGTCGTCACCGTCCGCCGCGGCGCTGCCCTCGGCGGTATAGGTCCACTCGTTGTTCTTCTCGGGTCCGAACTTCCATGCCGCCGCCAGCGTGAAAGTCGCCCCGTTCTCGTCGCGCCCCGTCGATGCCACCTCGAACTCGACGTCGGTGCCCAAGCTCGCATACAGCGCGCCGAGGGTCTCGCGGGCGGCGGCCTCGTCATCGGTCAGTGCTGCCGCGGCCGGGGCGTCACCGCGGCTGAGCGCCTCGGCGAAGCTGCGCACGGTCGATTCCAGCCGGTCCTCGGCGTTGCTGCAGCCGGTCAACATCAGCAGGACGGCCACCAGCACGCACGAGAGGCTTCGGTAAAGATGCTTCACGTTCGCCGAACGTACCCGTCAGGTGCGGGCCGGCCGGATCTCGCGGGGTAGCGCGAACACCAACGTCTCATTGGCTGTGGTCACCGGTTGCACCGTGCCGAATCCGAGTTCGGCGAGTCGGTCCAGCACACCGCGGACGAGGATCTCGGGAACCGACGCGCCGGAGGTGACGCCGACTGTGGTCACACCCTCCAGCCAGGCCGGATCGATGTCGTCGGCGTAGTCGACCAGATGTGCGGCGTCGGATCCGGCGCCCAGCGCCACCTCGACCAGGCGCACCGAGTTCGACGAGTTCTTCGAGCCGACCACGATCACCAGCTCGCATTCCGGCGCCATCGCCTTGACCGCGACCTGGCGGTTCTGCGTGGCGTAGCAGATGTCGTCGCTCGGCGGATCCTGCAGTGTCGGGAACTTCTCCCGCAGCCGTCGCACCGTCTCCATCGTCTCGTCGACGCTCAGCGTGGTCTGGGACAGCCAGATGACCTTGTCCGGATCGCGCACGGTGACGTTGTCCACCGCGTCCGGATTGTCCACAACCTGGACGTGGTCGGGCGCCTCGCCGGCAGTGCCGACCACCTCCTCGTGGCCTTCGTGGCCCACCAGCAGGATGTCGTAGTCGTCGCGGGCGAACCGTTTGGCCTCGTTGTGCACCTTGGTCACCAGCGGGCAGGTGGCGTCGATGGTCTTCAGGTTGCGGGCGGCGGCTTCGACGTGCACCGTCGGGGCGACGCCGTGCGCGGAGAACACCACGATCGCGCCCTCGGGCACCTCGTCGGTCTGCTCGACGAACACCGCACCGGCCTTGGCCAACGTGTCGACCACGTAGCGGTTGTGCACGATCTCGTGCCGCACGTACACCGGGGCGCCGTGTTTCTCCAGGGCCCGCTCGACCGTCTCGACGGCCCGGTCCACACCTGCGCAGTACCCGCGGGGTTCGGCCAGCAGGACACGTTTACCTGCCGTTGGTTCGACGACCGAGCTGGCGGCGCCCGGAATCCCCATGTTGACGGTCGGCGGCATGACACCAGGGTACTTACCCTCCCCGGTACGTGCCCAGCCGTAGGCTGGGCCCATGTCAACTGCACCGTATGGGGTCCGGCTGCTCGTGGGCGCGGCGGTGACCGCCATCGAGGAAACCCGCAAACTCCCCCAGACCATCCTCATGTATCCGATGACCATCGCCAGTCAGCTTGCGCAGTTGGTCATGAAGGTGCAGCAGGACGTCGCGGTGTTGGTGATCAAGGGTGACGAGACCATCGAGTCGATCTTTCCGCCCAAGGACGAGCAGCCCGAGTGGGCGACCTTCGACGAAGATCTGCAGAGCCCGGCCGAGGACGGCGATGTGGTCGACGTGCCGGTCCGCGACGGTGAGCGGCTGACCGAAGGCCGGTTCGCGCTGTTCAGTGGCGATCCGGAGGCCGCCGCGAAGGCGGCGACCGACGAGGCCGCAGCCGCCACGACCGGACAGGCCGCCACCGGCACGTCCACCGCCGACACTCCGCAGATCGTGGCCGAGATCGAATACGAGTCGTTGACATTGGCCCAACTGCGCGCCCGCCTGACATCGCTGCGCGTCCCGGACCTCGAGGCGCTGCTCGCCTACGAGGAGTCCACCAAGGCGCGCGCACCCTATCAGACGCTGCTGGCCAACAGGATCACCCGCGCGTCGGCCAAGTGACCCCGGCGAACGGGCCGGCTAGTTCCCCGGCGAGCCGGGCAGACGGTGCCGCCCTCGGCCAGTCGGCGGACAACCCTTTTCCCGTCCGCGGCGTCGCGATCCGGGTGGCGGGGTGGATCGACAAACTCGGGGCGGTGTGGGTCGAGGGCCAGATCGCCCAGTTGACTCTGCGCCCGAACTCCAACACCGCGTTCATCACGCTGCGCGACCCGGCGGCCGACATGTCGCTGTCGCTGACCTGCCCCCGTGACCTGGTGGTCAACGCGCCGGTCCCGATGACCGACGGCACCCAGGTGATCGTCTACGGCAAACCCAACTTCTACACCGGACGAGGCACGTTCTCGCTGCGGGTCAGCGCCATTCGGGCGGTGGGCATCGGCGAGTTGCTGGCGCGGATCGAGCGGTTGCGGCGCCTACTCGAGGCCGAAGGCCTGTTCGATCCACACCTGAAGCGTCCGATCCCGTTCCTTCCGGCCACCATCGGATTGATCACCGGGCGCGCGTCGGCCGCCGAGCACGACATCATGGCCGTGGCGTCCGGACGCTGGCCTGCGGTGCGGTTCGCGGTGCGCAACACCGTGGTTCAGGGACCCAACGCGGTCCCCCAGATCGTCGAGGCGCTACGCGCCCTCGACGCCGACCCCGCCGTCGAGGTCATCGTGCTGGCCCGTGGCGGCGGCAGCGTCGAGGATCTGTTGCCGTTCTCCGACGAGACCCTGTGCCGGGAGATCGCCCGATGCACCACACCGGTGGTCAGCGCGATCGGCCACGAGCCCGACACCCCGCTGTGCGACCTGGTCGCCGACCTGCGCGCGGCCACGCCGACCGATGCCGCCAAGCGGATCGTCCCCGATACCGCGGCCGAACACGCGCTGGTCACCGACCTGCGCCGGCGCAGTGCGCGCGCCCTGCGCAACTGGGTGAACCGGGAGGCCCATACCGTCGCCCAGCTGCGCAGCAGGCCGGTGCTGTGTCGTCCGCTGGCCGCGATCGACGCGCGCGCCGAGGAGATTCACCGTGCCCGGGCCACCGCCCGGCGCGATGTGACGCGGCTCCTGAACGCCGAAGCCGATCGGATCGGCCACCTGGCGGCCCGGTTGGCGACCCTCGGCCCCGCAGCCACCCTGGCCCGCGGCTACGCGGTCGTCCAGGCAGTACCCGAGGACGGCGCCGCTCATGTGCTGCACTCGGTCGCCGACGCCCCAGCCGGTGCGCGGCTGCGGATCCGGGTGGCCGACGGGGCGGTGACCGCGATCAGCGAGGGAGAGCAGTTATGAAGCCTATTAGTGAGCTCGGGTACGAGGAGGCCCGCGATGAGCTGATCGCGGTGGTGGAGCGTCTCGAGCACGGTGGCCTGGATCTGGATGCATCGCTGCAGCTCTGGGAAAGAGGCGAACAGCTCGCTAAACGGTGCGAAGAGCACTTAGCTGGCGCACGGAATCGGGTGGAGCGGGCACTGGCCGCCCAGGACCAGAGCGAAGACTGACCAGACCGGGGTCCACCGTCCGGGATCTCGAAATTGGAACATGTTTCAGTTATTCTGCCCGCATGGGTGATGCATCGCTGCAGACTGAGCTCGGCCGGGTGCTGGTGACCGGGGGGTCCGGCTTCGTCGGGGCCAACCTGGTCACCGAACTGCTCGACCGCGGCCACCAGGTGCGCTCGTTCGACCGGGTCGACTCGCCGCTTCCACACCATCCACGCCTCGAGGTGCTCCGCGGCGACATCACCGCCGTCGACGATGTCGCCGCCGCGGTGGACGGCATCGACACCGTCATCCACACCGCCGCCATCATCGATCTGATGGGTGGGGCATCGGTGACCGAGGAGTACCGGCAGCGCAGTTTCGCGGTGAACGTCACCGGTACCCGGCACCTCGTACACGCCGCGCAGAAATCCGGTGTCCAACGCTTCGTCTACACGGCGTCCAACAGCGTGGTGATGGGGGGGCGGCGCATCGCCGGCGGCGACGAAACCCTGCCCTACACCGAGCGGTTCAACGATCTCTACACCGAGACCAAGGTGGCCGCCGAGAAGTTCGTACTGTCCCAGAACGGGGTGTCGGGCCTGCTCACCTGCTCGATCAGGCCCAGCGGTATCTGGGGCCGCGGCGATCAGACGATGTTCCGCAAGGTGTTCGAGAGTGTGCTCGCCGGCCACGTCAAGGTGCTCGTCGGCAGCAAGAACGTCAAGCTCGACAACTCCTACGTACACAACCTGGTGCACGGCTTCATCCTCGCCGCGCAACATCTGGTCGAAGGCGGCACCGCCCCCGGTCAGGCGTACTTCATCAACGACGGCGAACCGATCAACATGTTCGAGTTCTCCCGGCCGGTGGTCGAGGCCTGCGGCGAACCCTGGCCGAGGCTGCGGGTGCCGGGCCGGCTGGTGTGGTTGGCCATGACGATGTGGCAGTTCCTGCACTTCCGTTTCGGCCTGCCCAAACCGCTGCTCGAACCCTTGGCGGTGGAGCGGCTCTACCTGGACAACTACTTCTCGATCGGCAAGGCCGAGCGCGACCTGGGCTACCGGCCCCTGTTCACCACCGAACAGGCGCTGCAACAGTGCACGCCCTACTACGTCGAGCTGTTCCACCGGATGAAAGCCGAGGCCGCCCAACCTGTGGTGCACGCCGCCGCCCCGGTCCCACCGAAAGGCTGACACCGAGGACTCGATCTTCTGATACGACCGCCCGCGACGGAGGTCCGTCCTAGGGTCGATCGCGTGCTGGATTCCTGGACCGACGGTCCCACCAAGGCGGCGATCATCGCGTTCGTCGAGGCCGCCGCCGAGACAGTCTCGCCCGACGAGCGGGTGGCGGTGTTCGACAACGACGGCACCCTGTGGTGCGAGAAACCGGCGTACATCCAGCTCGACTTCCTGGTCCGCCGGCTGGCCGAACAAGCAGCCGCCGACCCGTCGCTGGCCCGGACCCAGCCGTACCGCGCCGCGGTCGACAACGACCTGGCGTGGTTCGGCGATGCGGTCACCATGCACTACAACGGCGACGACACGCAGTTGCGAGTCCTGGTCGGCGGCATCCTGTCCGCGTACGCGGGCCTGACGGTCGAGGAGCACGCCGAACGGGTGCAGGCGTTCTTCGCCGAAGCGCGCCACCCCACCCTCAACCGCCCCTACACCGCATGCGGCTACCACCCGATGATCGAGCTGCTGCGATACCTGGAGGCCCACGGCTTCACCAATTACATCGCCTCAGGGGGTGGCCGGGACTTCATGCGGCCGGTCGCCGAAGCGTTGTACGGAATCGCGCCGGAACGGGTGATCGGCAGCTCGGTGGGGTTGACGTTCGCCGACGGTCACCTGCACACCACCTCGACGCCGGAGTTCTTCGACGACGGACCGGTCAAACCGGTCCGCATCTGGGGCAGAACGGGTCGGCGGCCGATCTTCGCCGCCGGGAACTCCAACGGGGACATCGAGATGCTGCAGTTCACCGCGGCGGGTACCGGGCCGACGATGGCCATGCTGGTCCGCCACGACGACGCCGAGCGCGAATTCGACTACACCGCGGGCGCCGAGAAGGCCGTCGATCTCGCCGGCCGCAGCGGTTGGAGGGTGACCAGCATGCGTGACGACTGGACCACGGTGTTCAGTGCCTGATCGAGCCGGTATCGGCACCGACTGGGACATGGTGTGGATCCCGGGTCAGAGCGCCGTGCTCGGATCCGACACGCACTACCCCGAGGAAGCCCCCACCCGCACCGTCACCGTGGACGGATTCTGGATTCAACCGCGGCAGGTCACGAACCTGCAGTTCGCCGAGTTCGTCGCTGCGACAGGGTATGTCACCGTCGCTGAGCGTCCGCTGGACCCCGCCGCCTATCCCGGGGCGCCGGCGGAGAACCTGGCGCCCGGCTCGATGGTGTTCACCAGGACCGCCGGTCCGGTGGACCTGCGCCACCTCAGCCTGTGGTGGGCATGGACTCCCGGTGCGCACTGGCGCAGACCGGCCGGTCCGGCGTCGTCGATCGACCGGCGGGCCGATCACCCGGTGGTGCACATCGCCTTCGAGGACGCCGCCGCCTACGCCGACTGGGCAGGCCTGGCGCTGCCCACCGAAGCCCAGTGGGAGACCGCGGCCCGGGGCGGGCTCGCCGGCGCGACGTACACCTGGGGTGACGAACCCGAGGCGTCCGGTCAGCAACTGGCGAACTACTGGCACGGCGACTTCCCGTGGCGACCCGAGACCGGCTACGGCCGCACCCGCCCGGTCGGCAGCTTCCCGCCGAACGGCTACGGGTTGTACGACATGGCCGGCAACGTGTGGGAGTGGACGACCGACTGGTACTCCGATCACCCCGCCGGCGCACCCTGCGGTGAGGCAGCGAGCCGGGACCCGCGCCAACCACAATTCGCAGTGCCGCGCCGAGTGGTCAAAGGCGGGTCGTATCTCTGCGCCGACGACTATTGCCTGCGCTACCGCCCCGCAGCCAGGAGGCCGCAACCGGTCGACACCGGCATGAGCCACATCGGATTCCGCTGCGTGGCGCGCTGACCCGCCCCGGTCACAGCGGGTGACTGACCAGGCGAACCAGGTCGGGAACCTCGGAGGCGCAGATCGGCCGCCCGAAGAGGTAACCCTGGCCGACATCGCAGCCGCGGTCGCGCAGCCAATCCGCCGTCGCGGCATCCTCGACACCCTCGGCGACGACCGTCATCCCCAGATCGTGGGTCAGGTCGATGACCGCGCGGACCACCGCCGCAGCCCGCGAGTCGCAGGTGACCGACGCGATGAATCGGCGGTCGAGTTTGATCTCGTCGATGAGCAGGTCCCGCAGATACGACAGCGCGGAGTAGCCGCTGCCGAAATCGTCGATGGATACCCGGATTCCACGCTCTCGGAGTTGACCGAGAGTTTCGGCGGCCAGCTCGAGGTCGTTGATCACCAGATCCTCGGTGATCTCGACGGTCAGGAAGTTCCCCGGCAGACCGCGGCTCTGCAGCGCAGCCAGCAGCGCCGCGGGCAACCGCTCGTCGCGCAACGACGGGGCGAATACGTTCACCGCCACCGGCATTCGCACACCGGCGGCCAGCCAGCCCGCGGCGTCGTCGAGGACCTTTTCGACCACCAGATCGGTGACGGGCTGCATCAGACCGTGCTCGCGCACCAGCGGCATGAACGTCGCAGGACGCAGCAGCCCCAACTCGGGGTGCGGCCACCGCAGCAGCCCCTCCACCCCGATGACGCCGCCGGCGCGCAGATCGACCTTGGCCTGATACACCACACTCAGCTCACCGTTGTCCACGGCGTCGCGCAGTTCGGCCAGCAGGCGGACCTTCGCCGCGGCCGCCGCCCGATCGGTGTCGGACAGATCGGCATCGGAAGCCGTTGGCGCCGTGGCCATATCGAAGGTGTGCACCCGCGACGAACCGGACCGCTTCGCGGCGCGGACGGCGATATCGGCGCGTTTCATCATGGTCGCGGGAGCGACCTGCGACTCGTCCGGGGACGCCACCGCGACCCCGACGCTGGAGCGGATGGTCACCGGCTGACCGCCCACACTGAACGGCTCGTCGAAGGTCTTCACCACGCGCTGCAGCACCTCACGAGAATCTTCGGGATCCCCTTCCAGCAGCAGGAAGAACTCGTCACCGGCGAAGCGGCCGACGGTGTCCCCCGGCCGCACACAGTCGGCGATCCGTTGTCCGGCGCTGACCAGCAGACGGTCGGCGGCCGGATGGCCCAGACTCTCGTTGACGAACGAGAAGTCGTGGAGATCGAGTGCCACCACCGTGACCGCGCGGCCATCGCGCGACCGCAGCGTCAACGCGTGGGTCAGCCGATCGCAGAACAGTTTCCGATTGGCCAGTCCGGTCAGCGGATCCTGCAGCGCCTGATCGGCCGCGGCGCGCAGCCACTGCCGGTTCTCCCATGCCGCCACCGACTGCCTCAGACACACCGCGACGACGATCGCCGGAACGACGAACCGCTCCAAGCCGGTCATGACCAGCGGCGGCCCCACCGTGCCGGCCAGCAGCAGCGGCACGTAGGGCGCCCACAGCGCAGTGTTGGACGGCACCGACACCGTCGGGGTGCGCAGCGGCGGGCTCCCCCTGCTCATCAAGGCTGCGGCGCAGATCGCGACCAGCGTCACCGCCCAGCCCGTGTCGATCAGGCTGCCGGTCGCATAACTGCCCACCGCCACGGCGTAGGCGAACGCACTGTCGGTTACCGCCATCACCGCGAACCCGAACACCAGCAGCCCGAGCACCGCCCGCTGATGCACCTCGACCCGGGCCAGCACCGTGACCGCCACCGCCAGGATCACGACGTCGATCACCGGATACACCAGCGCGAGCCCCACCTCGAGCAGGTCCTCGCGGTAGGTGTCGTAGACGTTGTGCAAGGCGAGGATCCACGCCAGCAGAAACGACGACAGGGCGATCGTCACACCGTCGAGCGTGATCCGCAGACCGGCCCGTTTCCGGGACCAGACGTCGAACGGCGCCATGGTCAGCACGGCGGGGATCGCCAGCACACAGAAGGCCAGGTAGAAGAAGTCGGCCGGCGACGGGAACGGGTCCATACGCAGCACGTACTCGCACAGGAACCAGATCAGGTCGGCGAGCGCCCAGCACACCAGCGCGGTCGCCATCACCGTCCAGGCCCGGCGTAGCCGGTCCTCGGTCGCACGGGCCGCCAGCACCGCGCACCAGGCGGCGTACGAGGACAACCCCAACACGATCAGATCGTCGATGACCGCCACCGGCTCACCGTCGCCGACAGCAAGCAACCCGGCAAGTGCGACGGTCAGCCCGATCGGCACCGCCATCCATGGCCCTACCGCCCGGAGTCGTTCACCACCCACGGCACCCCCATGCCCTGCAACGTCCGATGGCGCTGACGCTAACGCAAAAAAAGCGCACCGCACGGCGTTTGCTGAACACCTCGGCTGCAAATATCGCGTCCCCGGCGCGACCCCGTCGACCCGACGGGTTGCCGCGCGCGGTCAGCCCGCCTCGGCGACCCTCTTGATGGCGGCCAGGGTGGCCGGGATGCCGCTGCGCGCGGCCGCGCTGCGTGCGGCGATCTCGCTGTCGGCGGCCGCGCCGTAGCGTTCGCGGAATCCGGCAACCCCCTTGGGCCGCAGCTCCCAGGATTCGGTGAGGCGGGTCCCGTCGCGCTGCGCGGTGAACTCGTAGCCCCAGTACACCCAACCGTCGTTGACCTCCCAAGCGAAGCGACGGCCGGGGTCGGCCACGACGACCTGGCACCGGGTTTCCCAGGTTCGCTCCGGGGTCTCGTTCCGGCCGGTGAACCACGCCCCGACCCGGGGCCCGGCGCCCTCATCCCACCAGCAGGCCTTGCAGATCGGGCTCCATTCACCGGTGCGGGTGATGTCGGTGACCAGCGCGTACAGCTGGTCGGCCGGCACGGCGACGACGATCGATTCGGACATCTGCAGCTCGGTCACCGGGACGAGTCTGCCAGCCCGAGGGGTGCGGCGACTATTGCGCTTTCTGGTTCCGGATGTGACGTTGGAACACGTTCTCGTTCCATTGTCGTTTCCCCACCGGAGGGTCCACACCATGAACCATCGCGACGAACGCGTCGCCGTCATCGTCGGCGGGGCTTCCGGGATCGGGTGGGCCACCGCCACAGCACTGGCCGCGCAGGGTTGTCGGGTCACGATCGCCGATGTGAACACCGACGCCGCCGGCGAACGGGCCGCCGAGCTGGGTCCCGGGCACGCCGCGGCCCATGTCGACGTCACCGACGAGGACTCGGTGCGACACCTGTTCGACGGCACCGGCCCGATCGACATCGCGGTCAACTGCGCCGGATTCAGCAACGTCGGTCTGATCACCGAGATGCCCGCCGAAGATTTCCGTGCCGTGGTCGACGTCTGTCTCAACGGCGCTTTCATCGTCACCAAACACGCGGGCCGGCACCTGCGGGTGGGCGGTTCGTTGGTGCAGATCAGCTCACTGAACGGCAGACAGCCCGCGGCCGGTATGAGCGCCTACTGCGCGGCCAAGGCCGGGCTCTCGATGCTCACCCAGGTCGCGGCGCTCGAGCTGGGGCCGCGCGGCATCCGGGTCAACGCGGTCGCCCCGGGCTTCGTCGACACCCCGCTGACAGCAGCGGCCGCCGCGGTGCCCGGCGTGGTCGAGGACTACCTCGACAACACCGCGCTCGGACGCGCCGGCACCCCCGAGGACATCGCCGAGGCCGTCGTGTACCTGTGCGCTGACGGATCGTCCTGGCTGACCGGCGAGGTCCTCGACATCAACGGCGGTGCCCATCTGAAGCGCTACCCGGACATCATCGGCCATGTGATGAAACTGGTGGAGCAGTCGTCCTGACTTACCCGTCCGGCACCGCCGACACCGGATAAGGTTGCCCACGGCATCCGAACGGGCGGGGCCGGAAGGGTGCGCATGAGAGACGATTTCACCCTCAACCAGAAGCGCGCGCTGGCGGTGCTGACAATCATCGCACTCGGTTTCGGCGCCTACTTCCTGCGCAACTACCTGCTGCTGATCGCCGTCGCCGCGGTGCTGGCGTACCTGTTCAGCCCGCTGTTCGGGCGGCTGCGAACCAAGATGGGCCCGGGCGGCGCGGCGACCCTGACGCTGCTGGCCGCCATCGCGACGGTCGCGCTGCCGCTGTCCGGGGTGATTTTCCTGGCGTTTCTGCAGATCAGCCAGCTGGTCGACGGCATCAGCACCTGGGTCGACCAGACGGATTTCACCGCGCTCGGTCAACGGTTGCTGGACTCGGCCAACGAGGTGCTGGCCCGGATTCCGTTCATCGACACCACGCTGACACCCGAATCGGTGCGTGACACGCTCGCCGGCATCGGCCAGCGCGCGGGCGAGTTCGCGCTCGGCGTCGCCCGCGATTCGGTCGGCGGGATCATCTCGACGGTGACCGGGCTGATCATCTTCCTCTACGTGTTCCTGGCGCTGCTGACCAACGGGAACAAGGTGCTCGACCTGTTCCGTGACCTGAATCCGTTGGGCGAGCAGGTGTCCGACATCTACCTGGCGAAGATCGGCGCGATGGTCTCGGCAACTGTCAAGGGACAGTTCATCATCGCGGTCTGCCAGGGTGTGGCCGGCGCGATCTCGGTGTACGTCGGCGGCATCCACGATGCGTTCTTCATGTTCGTGATCTTCCTGACCGCGTTGTCGTTCATCCCGCTGGGCAGCGGGATCGTGACCATCCCGCTGGGTATCGGGATGGCCGTGTTCGGCAATCCGGTCGGCGGCATCTTCGTCATCGCCTTCCACGTCATCGTGGTCACCAACATCGACAATGTGCTGCGGCCGTTCCTGGTCCCCAAGAGTGCGCACCTGCATCCCGCGTTGATGCTGCTGGCGGTGTTCGCCGGACTGCACATGTTCGGATTCATCGGCATCGTGCTGGGCCCGGTGCTGATGATCGTGATCGTGACGACGGTCAGCGTGTATCTGGTGGTGTACAAGGACGCGCCGCTGGAGTCGATCACCGGTAGCAGAGCCGACCCCGACGAGGACGCCGCCGAGCGGAAGGTCCCGTGGTGGCGGCGGCTGCTGCCGGGCCGGGCGAAACCCACACCGCAGCCCGACCCGGGCCGCGACGAGGAGCCGGCGCAGGCTAAGCCAGCCGGGCCGTGAGGAATTCGACGACCCGCTTGCGCGCCTCGTAGGCGGGATGTCCGTCACGCTCGACGACCTGGTCGGTCAGCACCGAATGCGCAGCCCGACCGATGCCGGCGACGTTTCCCGGCTTCGAGTCGATCTCGATCACCTCGAACGCGTCGCCGAGCCGGGCCTTGAGCGTGGTGAACCGGGCCCGCGGAGCCATCGGGTCTTCGCTGAAGCGCAATCCCATCGCGCACAGTCCTTCGTCGGCGGCACGGCGCTCGATGACCTTCAGTTCGGCCTCGGACAGTCCCGGGTCGCGGCGTTGCCGCGGTGTCAGCGGCAGCGGCAACGACGGCTGGCTCATCACAGGCGCCAGCACGCTGTCGTCGACGGCGGCGGCCAGCGCGAAACCGCCGGTGAAGCACTGCCCGATCACACCGACACCCTTACCCGGCGTGGCGGCGTTGAGCGCGCGGGCGAGCGCCCGCAGATAGTGCGCCACCGGCCGATCGGCGTTGGTCGCGAAGGCCGCGAACTCCTTGGCGATACACCCCTTCACGAGCGCGGGCAGGGCGCCGGCGCCGAGGGCGGGCGCCCCCGGCGTCCCGAACAACGACGGAGCCCACACGGTGAACCCGTTGTCCACCAGGTGATTACCGAGTGCGAGTACACCGGGGTGCAGGCCGGGCATCTCCGGGATGAGGACCACGCCGGGGCCTTGGCCCTTGCGGTACACGTCGTGGGTGAAACCGGCGGCGGTGAACGGCTCGGCGGTCCATCCGTGCAGATCTGCTGTGGGCCCGCTCATGGCGTCTCCTGGGTTACGTGACCGGCAGCGGCGGCTGGGATTGCGTCGCCGCCGCCAGCGTACGGTACTCGTCCGTACCCGCGGCGCCGGTCACGGCAAGCTGGGCGGGGCCGGTCGGCCCCCGGACCTGGGCGGTCCACACCGGCTCGTTGGCCCTGCCGTCGCGCTCGCCGCCTTCGTACACCACCCACCGGACCCCGTCGACGTCCTGCACTCCGGTCGGCACCAGCTCCGGGCTGAAAGACGAGACCAGCTTCTCCTCATCGGCGTTGCTCTGGGTGACGCTCAGATACATCCCGCTCGGGGTCAGGTACCCGACGACGCTGCCGATCGCACGTACCGGCTGCCCGGTCACCGGATCGGTACGTCCGCCCTCGATGCCCTTGCGGCTACCGGAGTTCGCCTGCCAGCTGTCGGGGAGCGCAGGCAGCCGGATCGGGATCTTGAGCGCATCGGCGTCGGCCTGCAGCGCGGCGGGAGCGTCGTACTCGGGCGTCGGCCCCGGCCCTGGGCCGGTGGGCGCGAACGAGCACATCCCGAGCAGCCCGGCCAGCACCACGCAGGCCAGCACCAGCGGGGCCATCGACCAGAACATATCGCGGCCGTCCTGCAGCAGGCGCGACTTGGCGGGCGGCGCGACCGGCGTCACGACATACTCGACAGGGCGCTGGCCTGCAGCGTCGGGTCCGCGCCCGGGGTCCCCGGCGACCTCGTGGCCCGGCTCGGGCGGCGTCGTCATGAGAGCCAGTATCCCAGCTCCCGATTGTGCACCCGGTAATGGGAGAATCTGCCCATGACGCCATCGAGACGTGAATCACCGGACCGCAACCTGGCCCTCGAGCTGGTGCGAGTAACCGAGGCGGGCGCGATGGCGGCGGGACGCTGGGTCGGGCGCGGCGACAAGGAGGGCGGCGACGGGGCGGCCGTCGACGCGATGCGCCAGCTGGTCAACTCCGTGTCGATGCGCGGTGTGGTGGTCATCGGCGAGGGTGAGAAGGACAACGCGCCGATGCTCTACAACGGCGAGGAGGTCGGCAACGGCGACGGGCCCGAATGCGACTTCGCGGTCGACCCGGTCGACGGCACCACGTTGATGAGCAAGGGTATGCCGAACGCGATCTCGGTGCTCGCGGTGGCCGAACGCGGCGCGATGTTCGACCCCTCGGCGGTGTTCTACATGAACAAGATCGCCGGTGGGCCCGACGTCGCCGACTTCATCGACATCACCTCGCCGATCGCGGCGAACATCCAGCGGATCGCCAAGGTCCGCAAAGCCTCGGTCTCCGACATCACGGTGTGCATCCTGGACCGGCCGCGGCACGCCAAGCTGATGGCCGACGTCCGGGAGGCCGGTGCGCGCATCCGCCTGATCTCCGACGGTGACGTCGCGGGTGCCATCTCGGCCTGCCGGCCCGATTCGGGCACCGATCTGCTCGTCGGTATCGGCGGTACCCCCGAGGGCATCATCACCGCGGCGGCGATCCGCTGTATGGGCGGTGAGATCCAGGCCACCCTGGCTCCCACCGACGACGAAGAGCGGCAGAAGGCGATCGACCGCGGCTACGACCTGGATCGGGTGCTCACGACCACCGATCTGGTGTCCGGGGAAAACGTCTTCTTCTGCGCCACCGGCGTCACCGACGGCGACCTGCTCAAAGGGGTGCGGTTCTTCGGCGGCGGGTGCACCACGCAGTCGATCGTGATGCGCTCGAAGTCGGGCACCGTCCGGATGATCGACGCCTACCACCGGCTGTCCAAATTGAACGAGTACTCCGCGGTGAACTTCACCGGCGACAAGTTCGCCGCCTACCCGCTGCCCTGATCCCCCCGAACTCGAAGTGCCCTGACCTGTTTTCCCACACCGAAAGACGATAGGGAGCCACATGGCCGACAACGCGGTCGACAACACGGAATACCGCATCGAGCACGACACCATGGGCGAGGTCCGGGTGCCGGTCAACGCCCTGTGGCGCGCTCAGACCCAGCGGGCCGTGGAGAACTTTCCGATCTCGTTCCGACCGCTGGAACGCACCCAGATCCGCGCGCTCGGGCTGCTCAAGGGCGCCTGCGCCCAGGTCAACAAGGACCTGGGCCTGCTGGCCGCGGAGAAGGCCGACGCGATCATCGCCGCGGCCGCCGAGATCGCCGACGGCCGACATGACGAGCAGTTCCCGATCGACGTTTTCCAGACCGGGTCGGGTACCAGCTCCAACATGAACACCAACGAGGTCATCGCCTCGATCGCGGCCGCCAACGGGGTCACCGTGCACCCCAACGACGACGTCAACATGTCGCAGAGCTCCAACGACACCTTCCCCACCGCGACGCACATCGCGGCCACCGAAGCCGCGGTGCGCCATCTCATTCCGGCGCTCGAAGTGCTGCACGAGTCCCTGGAGGGCAAGGCCCGCCAGTGGCGGACCACGGTGAAGTCGGGCCGCACCCACCTGATGGACGCGGTGCCGGTCACGCTCGGACAGGAGTTCGGCGGCTACGCCCGCCAGATCCAGGCCGGGATGGAACGCGTGCGTGCGTGTCTGCCCCGCCTCGGTGAGCTGGCGATCGGCGGCACCGCCGTCGGCACCGGCCTGAACGCACCCGAGGGCTTCGGCGCCAAGGTCGTCGAGGTGCTGGTCGACCAGACCGGCATCGCCGAATTACGCACCGCGGTGGATTCTTTCGAGGCCCAGGCCGCCCGCGACGGGCTGGTGGAGGCCTCCGGTGCGCTCAAGACGATCGCGGTGTCGCTGACCAAGATCGCCAACGACATCCGCTGGATGGGTTCGGGCCCGCTGACCGGTCTCGGCGAGTTGCAGCTGCCCGATCTGCAGCCGGGCAGCTCGATCATGCCGGGCAAGGTCAACCCGGTGATCCCCGAGGCGGTGACCCAGGTCGCCGCCCAGGTCATCGGCAACGACGCCGCCGTCACCGTCGGCGGCCTGTCCGGTGCCTTCGAGCTCAACGTCTACATCCCGATGATGGCCCGCAACGTGCTGGAATCGTTCACGCTGCTGTCCAACGCCTCGAAGCTGTTCGCGACCAAATGCATCGACGGCCTGGTCGCCAACGACGCGCATCTGCTGGAGATGGCGGAATCCTCGCCGTCGATCGTGACACCACTGAACTCGGCCATCGGCTACGAGGAGGCCGCCAAGGTCGCCAAACAAGCGCTGGCGGAGAAGAAGACGATCCGGCAGACGGTCGTCGACCGCGGCTTGATCGGCGACAAGCTCTCCGAGGAAGAGCTGGACAGGCGCCTCGACGTGCTGGCCATGGCGAAAGTGCGCGACGGGGACTAGCAGTCCAGATTCGCCCCTGGGAGATCGCCCAAACCGCTGACGAATCGTCAAGCCGGGCACAAGATTAGAGGGCATCCGACCCGCCGGACGACGGCGGTTCGCTCCCCAGGCACGAATCAGGAGGTGCGGTGTCCGCTTACCCCGATCCCACGATCACGTCCACCTCGCAGGCGCTGGTGACGACGGCCGCCAGCGCGCCCGCGCTGCGCACCGGCGCCGTCGTGCTGGGGCTCGCGTCGCTGGTGGACCTGTCGAAGGCCAGACGCGGTTGGGCCGCGGATCGGATGCTGGCGGTCTCCGGGGCCGCCGCGGCGGGGTGGTTCCTGGTGGAAGGGCGCCGGCGCCGCTGATCCGGGTCATCCGGGCGGGTCGACCAGATCGTAGGCGGGTGGTCCGTTGTCACGCCCGCCATACAGGGTGCCGGGCACCCGCGGACCGATCAGCTGCGACACGCTCACCAGGTGGTAGCCGTTGGCGGTCAGCACCGGGATGAACCGCTCCATCAGCTCGACCGTCGAGGCGAAGGTGTCGTGCAACAGCACCACCGCATTCGGCCTGACCTGGGACATCAGCACATCGCGGGTCGCGGCGGCGTTCGCGTCGTGCTGCCAGTCGAAGGCGATGACATCCCAGTTGACGGCGGCCAGGCCCTGACGCCCGGCCTCTGCCAGTACGACGTCGTCGATGGCGCCGAAACCGGTACGGGTCAGTGTCGGCCGCCGGCCCGTCGCCGCCTCGATCGCGTCCCCCGCCCTGCTGAACTCGGTGGCGATCTCCGGCGGTGACAACATCGTCATGTCCCGGTGCTGCCAGGTGTGGTTGCCGATCTCCATACCGGCGTCGGCGATCCGCCGGGCCGCGGCGGGATCGGCGGCCACCTTGTCCCCGATCAGGAAGAACGTGGCCACGGCGTGGTTGGCCCGCAGGATCTGGAGCAACCGGTCGGTGTGCGGGCCCGGCCCGTCGTCGAACGTCAACGCCACACACTTGACCCGCGCACAGTCCACGGTGTCGGCGCCCGCCGGGGCGCCGACACCGACGAGACCCAGCAGTAGGCCGCTGAGCACCGCCGCGAACAGGCGGATCAGGGCAGCGCGCCGGGGCTGATCTCTTCGAGCATCTCGGTGACCAGCGCCGCGATCGGGGAGCGCTCGCTGCGCAGCAGCGTGATGTGGGCGAACAGTGGGTGCCCCTTGAGCTTCTCGATCACCGCGGCGACACCGTCGTGCCGGCCGACCCGCAGGTTGTCCCGTTGTGCCACATCGTGGGTCAGGACCACCCGCGAACCCGAGCCCAAGCGGGACAGCACGGTCAGCAACACGTTGCGCTCCAGCGACTGCGCCTCGTCGACGATCACGAACGAGTCGTGCAGGGAGCGGCCCCGGATGTGGGTCAGCGGCAACACCTCGAGCATTCCGCGCGAGAGCACCTCCTCCAGCACCGCCGGGCTGGCCAGACCCTCGAGGGTGTCGAACACCGCCTGGGCCCAGGGCCCCATCTTCTCGCTCTCGCTGCCTGGCAGATACCCCAGGTCCTGACCGCCGACCGCGTAGAGCGGACGGAACACCACCACCTTGCGTTGGGTGCGTCGCTCCAGCACCGCCTCCAGCCCGGCGCACAACGCCAGCGCCGATTTGCCGGTGCCGGCCTTGCCGCCGAGCGAGACGATGCCGACCGATTCGTCGAGCAGCAGGTCGAGGGCGACGCGTTGTTCGGCGGACCTTCCCCGGAGGCCGAACACTTCGCGATCACCTCGCACCAGCTGTACCCGCTTGTCGGCGTTCACCCGGCCGAGCGCATGAGAGTTGCTGCCCAGCAACCGGATACCGGTGTGGCACGGCAGGTCACGCGCGGCCTCCAGGTCGACCTCACCCTCGGCGAACAGCGTGCCGACGTCCTCGGCGGTGGCTTCCAGCTCGGCCATGCCGGTCCACCCGGAGGTGATGACGTCCTGGGCGTGGTACTCGTCGGCGAGCAGACCGACGGCGCCGGCCTTGACGCGCAGCGGGATGTCCTTGCTGACCAGGGTGACGTGCTTTCCCTCCGCGGCGAGGTTGGCCGCGACCGTCAGGATGCGCGCATCGTTGCTGTCGTTGCGGAAACCGGCAGGCAGCACCGAGGGGTCGCTGTGATTGAGCTCGACGTGCAGCGTACCGCCGTCTGCGCCAACGGGAATCGGTTGATCGAGCCGACCGTGTTCGAGCCTCAGATCGTCGAACAAGCGCAACGCCTGTCGGGCGAACCAACCCAGCTCGTGGTGGTGGCGTTTGGCTTCCAACTCGCTGATGACAACCAGCGGAACCACCACTTCGTGTTCGGCGAACCGCGTGATGGCCCAGGGATCGGACAGCAACACGGAGGTGTCGAGCACGTAGGTCCGGATCAACTCGGATTGCCGGCTCTGGGATTGAGTCACGTAGCGCTCCTCGAGGCTGCGCGAGTTCCTGCGGCCCCACACGAACTTCTCGGTGGACACACACGCGGTCTCAGGACCGGGGCCGGTCCTTTCGAATCTGGACCGCCCGGACAGCAGAGCATGTCGCTAGCCATCGGAATCGACGCTACTCCCGCAGAAGCGATCGCGCCCTGCAGGCGCGCCGTGGCTGAGCGTCGCGCGAGTTACGAGCTGATGAACTGCTTGAGTTCGGGCTCGTCGGCCAATCCCCATGCGGTGATCCGATCGGCGATGACAGCGCGCAGCTGGTCGCGGTCGAAGATGCCCGCCTCGGCGACCGTGGCAACCTTGTCCTGGTAGGCCTCGATGTCGCCGCCGACGACGTCGAGACCGGCGGCGCGCCGCGCAATCGCGGCGACGGTCTCGGCTCGCGTGTAACCCAGGCAGTGGGCGACCAGATTGGCGAAGAACTCCTCGTGGCGTTCCTCGTCCTTGGCGATCCGCCCGACGAGCGCCTTGAGCACCGGCTCGGCGATCTGGGCTTCGAGGTTGCGACAGAACACCGCGTGCGCCCGTTCCCACAGCGCCATGAACGCCAGCGTCTCCACCTGGCTGTAGGTGTCGGCCCGGTAGCCCTTCATCACGTGCTCGACTCGGACGTCTTCGTTGGCCGACGGATCGACCTCGCGGGTGACGACGAGGTAGTTGCGCAGCGCGATGGCGTGCAGATGCTCCTCGGCCGTCCAGCGGCCCATCCAACGGCCCCACTTGTCTTCGAGGATGAAGTGCTCGACGAGCTCACGGTGGTATCCGGCGAGGTTGTCCTTGGTGATCAGCAGGATCTCCAGCGCGTCGGTCACCGACTTCGGCAACGTCACCTGCGACGGTTCCCAGTCGCGGCCGCCGAGGAACGCGAAGTTCTCCCCCTGGTCGAACGGCACGTAGTCGTGGGCGAACCAGATGTCCTCGGTGTCGAGGTGACGCCGCAGCTCCGCAAGAACCACAGGCTCAAGTTCGAGGGTCAGCGCATTAGCGACAGGTTTCTGTGCCATGCGGTTACATTAACCCAATTCTGAGGGGATCGTAAAATTTCAGACCCCGACACTCCGGGCTTCACCGCGGGTCAGAGCGTCAGGCCCGGATAGAGCGGGTTGGCGTCGAGCAGTTCCGAGGCCGCGGAGTGCACGCGGTCGGCAACCCCATCGGCGATCGTGTACTTGGCCTTCGAGGGGCCGCTGGGCCCGGCGGCGGGCTGGGTGTTGCTCAACACCTCCACCACCAGGTCGGCCACCCGGTCGAACTCGTCGGCGCCGAAGCCACGGGTGGTCAGCGCCGGAGACCCGAACCGGATGCCGCTGGTGTACCACGCGCCGTTCGGGTCCGCCGGGATGGCGTTGCGGTTGGTGACGATCCCGGCGTCCAGCAGTGCGGACTCGGCCTGGCGTCCGGTCAGCCCGAACGATGTCACGTCGAGCAGCACCAGATGGTTGTCGGTGCCGCCGGTGACCAGCCCGGCGTCCCGTTTGACGAAGCCGTCCGCCAGTGCCTGCGCGTTGTCCGCGACGGCCTGCGCATACTGCCGGAACGCGGGCTGCCGCGCCTCGGCCAGCGCGACGGCCTTGGCGGCCATCACGTGCGAGAGCGGGCCGCCGAGCACCATCGGACAACCCTTGTCGACCGCCGGGGCGAATTCCTCGGTGGCCAGCACCAGACCCCCGCGCGGGCCGCGCAGAGACTTGTGCGTGGTGGTGGTCACCACGTGGGCGTGCGGCACCGGATCCTCGTCGCCGGTGAACACCTTGCCCGCGACCAGGCCCGCGAAGTGCGCCATGTCCACCATCAGCGTCGCACCGACCTCGTCGGCGATCTCGCGCATCTTGGCGAAGTCGATCCGGCGCGGGTAGGCCGAGTAACCGGCGACCAGGATCAGCGGCTTGAACTCCCGGGCCGCCGCGGCGACGGCGTCGTAGTCGATGAATCCGGTGGTCGGGTCCGTCCCGTACTGGCGCTGGTGGAACATCTTCCCGGAGATGTTCGGCCGGAAGCCGTGGGTCAGGTGACCGCCGGTGTCCAGCGACATACCCAGCAGACGCTGGTTGCCCATTGCGGCCCGCAGGCTCTCCCAGTCGGCTTCGGACAGGTCGTTGACGTGCTTGGCGCCGAGCTCGGCCAGTCCGGGAGCCTCGACGCGGGTCGCCAGGATGGCCCAGAACGCGACCAGGTTGGCGTCGATCCCCGAGTGTGGCTGGGCGTAGGCGTACGGCGCCCCGAACAACTCACGGGCATGCTCGGCGGCCAGCGCCTCGACGGTGTCGACGTTCTGGCAAGCCGCGTAGAAGCGGTGCCCGATCGTCCCCTCGGCATACTTGTCGGAGAACCAGGTGCCCATCGTCAACAGCACCGCCGGCGAGGCGTAGTTCTCGCTGGCGATCAACTTGAGCGAATCCCTCTGATCCGCAAGCTCTTTGCGGGTCGCGTCGGCGATTCGCGGCTCGACGGATTCGATCACCCGCAGCGCGGCGCGATAGGCCTCGCTGGCGGTGTCGGCGTACTCGGCACCCTGACCTGACGGGGACGAAGAAGTCATGGCAGAGAGCCTAGTCCGCGTACATACCGCGAGAGTGCTGTGGTGGTACTGGTTCCGGCCGAGGCGCTACCGGCAGTGCACGTTCGCGGGCAGGGCCCGCGGTCAGGCGGCCCGCAACGACGACGGGATCAGCGGCTCGTCGAGCAGAGTGCCGAACCGTTCGGTCAGCGTGACGCCGTCCGGCCGGGCGTCCAGCCAACCCCGCAGCAGCCGGTATCCCTCGACGTAGGTGCTGGTGTAGGCGCGCCACAGCGGCGAGGACAGAAATCGCAGCATCTGGCGGGCCCGCTCGTCGTTGACCAACAGCCACCGCTTCAGGAAGGCGACCACGTCGTCGACGTCGCGGTGCTCGTCGTGCAGCATCAGCGCCGCGTCCTGCCGGACGTCGGCCAGAGCGGCCGTCGCCTCGGCGATCGTCTCCGCCCGTTCACCGTCGAAGCGCAGCCCGAGGTCGGCGTAGATCTCCGCGGCCCAACTCCCCCACCCGGCTTTGTTCCCCGTCGCTGCGCCCGCCCCGTCCGGCCCAACCGCGGCGTAGAGCGCGAGATCGGCCAGCCCCTCGGCCATCAGACACTGCGGTGTGTTGACCAGGAAGATCGTCTGCTCGGCCTGGCCCTTGGCCTCCACCAGGCCCGCCTCCTTGCGGCAGTGCTCGGTGTGATGACCCGGATAGGACTCGTGGGCCACCAGCCGGGGCAGATTGGACATCTGTTGTTTGAGGTCGGCGTTGACCGCGACGGTCGACTGGTAGTTGCCCTTGTAGTAGTTGAAGCCCGACCACGGCTTGTCGGTGACGACCTCGTAGGTGATGGTCTCGCCAGCCGGTAGCGGGAACGTGGACCGGACCCGGTCGCGCAGCGCGCTGGAGAACGCGTGGATGGCTTCCTCGAGGCGGTCCGGCGGAATCTCCTCTGCGGCCCGATGGGCCTGGATACGCTCGGCGAGCGGACCGGCGCCCTCCAGCACCTCGTCGAGTCGGGCGTGCGCCTGCCGGTACCTGTCCGGATCGCCCTTGCTGATCCGAACGTCGAAATACGCCTCCACCTCGTCGACGAACCCGACCTGCTCGCCGGCGAACTTGCGTCCCGCGCAGGCCAGCGCCCGAAGATGGGAGCCGATGAACGCCGCCCGCGCGTCGTCCAACCCGGCGGGCAGTTCGGCCATCAGACGCTCGGCCTGACGGGCCAGGTCGGCAGGATCGGGCCGGGGCTCGGAATCCACCGCGCGCCGCAGCGCGGGGTTCCCGGTGAAGGAATCGACGTAACCTTCCTCGACCCTGTCGAAGCGCAGACCCAGCATCAGGTATTCGTCGACATACCGGTCACCGGAGGAGGCCGAAGCCGCGTATTCGCTACCTACGTCCATGTCTGAATAACCTAACTGCAAGACTGACCCCATGGCGCGGCTGAGCGAACCCAGCCCCTACGTGGAGTTCGACCGAGCGCAGTGGCGTGCGCTTCGCATGTCGACGCCACTCAAACTCACCGAGGACGAGTTGGTCCGGCTGCGGGGCCTCGGCGAGAAGATCGACCTGCTCGAAGTCGAGGAGGTCTACCTGCCGTTGGCGCGGCTGATCCATCTACAGGTGGCGGCCCGGCAGGCGCTGTTCGCCACCACCGCCCAATTCCTCGGTGAGCCGCAACAGAACCCGGACCGGCCGGTTCCGTTCGTCATCGGGGTGGCGGGCAGTGTCGCGGTGGGCAAGTCGACGACAGCCCGTGTCCTGCAGGCGTTGCTCGCGCGTTGGGAGCATCACCCCCGGGTGGACCTGGTGACCACCGACGGCTTCCTGTATCCGAACGCCGAACTGGGTCGCCGAAACTTGATGCATCGCAAGGGATTCCCGGAGAGCTACGACCGCAGGGGGCTGATGCGGTTCGTCACCACGGTCAAGTCAGGCTCGGATGCGGCGTGCGCCCCGGTGTACTCGCATCTGCTCTACGACATCGTGCCCGGGGAGAAGCAGATCATCGAGCACCCCGACATCCTGATCCTGGAAGGTCTCAACGTGCTGCAGACCGGACCGGCGCTGATGGTGTCGGACCTGTTCGACTTCTCGGTCTACGTGGACGCCCGCATCGAGGACATCGAGAACTGGTACATCTCGCGCTTCCTGTCCATGCGCGACGGCGCATTCGCCGACCCCGCCTCGCACTTCCATCACTACTCCACGCTCACCGACGAACAGGCCGTCTTCGCCGCACGTGACATCTGGCATTCGATCAACCGGCCGAACCTGATCGAGAACATCCTGCCGACGCGGCCCCGCGCAACCCTGGTGCTGCGCAAGGACGCCGACCACTCGATCAACCGGTTACGCCTGCGCAAGCTCTAGCGGCGCGCAGCGCACCCCGAACCGCTCGGCGACGGTGTCCAGCGTCCGCTGCAGGTGCGCGCGTTCCCGGCGATGGGTCAACAGGAACTGCACGTTGCTCGCCGTCCGGCGGTGCCACGGGTACCACAGGTTGAAGTCAAGACCGCATTCGCTGAACACCTTGCCCGGCACCGCGTCGGCGATCAGGCCCAGGTTGTGCTGGGCCAGCGTGAACATCGCGAACGGCAACACCTGTTTGGCTTTGATCATCAGGTCCTGCAGGTCGAGGGCGTAGATCGGAATGTCGCCCAGCTTGTCCAGGAACAACAGGTGGGTTAGGAAATAGGCGCTGTAGGACGAGAAATGGAGGGCGGCCGAGCGCATGTTGACCGACAGCACCGCGCCCGACGGCGAGACGTAGGGCTCGTAAGGCCGCTCGTGCCGGCCGAGGTAACCGGTGCAGTTGACGATCCAGCTTCCCGGCTCGATCGACTTGGTGGCGCCGCTGCGCAGCAGCAGATCGGTGGCGCCGTTGCGATCGACGACGTCGACGAGGTGATCGGTGAGGACGTCGTTGAGGCCGTCGGCGATGGTCTGCCGTTCCCGCTCGGAGAGCACGCCGAGCATCAGGTGCCGCGCCTGCGGGGTCACGGTGAGGCCGTACCGGGCCAGGAACCAGTCACGGACGTCGTCCTCATTGGTCCCGTCGAAGCGCCGGGTCAGCGCCAGCGCCAGACCGTTCAATGACGTCCCGCCCCACCAGCGCTGGGCGCCGGCGGGGAAGAAGCGGTCCCGGTTGGTGAAGATCATTCCCGACCCGGCCAGCAGGTTCACCTCACGGCCCGCACTGTTGGTGATCAGCGCATGAGCGGTGTCCATCGCGGTCTTGCCGCCGCCGATCACCCACACCGGCGCGTCGCTGCGGCCGATCTCGCCGTCGCGAATGTCGCAGAAGTCCGGCGAGACCGAGCTCACCCGTTCACTGCTGAGGGCGAGCGGCTCGTTGGGCTGGATCGAGAAACCATATGCCTTGATCAGCTTCCCGGCATGGATGACGCGGGTCTCGCCGGCGGGGTCGCGGCACACGACCCGCACACCGTCGAACGTCTCCTCGTCGGATTCCAGCGCCCAGCCGTACCGCTCGTCGACCGTCACGCGCCTCTCGATGTCGGCGACGCAGTGCTGGAAGTGTTCGAGGATCTCGCGACGGTCCGCCAGGTGGGCCCGCTCCCGGCCGAGCGTCCATCCGATGTTGCCGGCGGTGAACATCGGATGGGGTTGGTGCAGGCGGACGTAGCGGTACGCGTCCAGCCACATGCCGCCGGGCCCGGGCCTGCGGTCGATCAGGATCACCTTCTGGCCGCGGGCCAGATATCGGCTCGCGACGAACAGCGCGTTCATGCCGGCGAGGCCGGCGCCGACGATGCAGACGTCGCACGTGTCACCCATCAGGTCACCGTGCGCGCCGCTGTCGGCGACGGCCTCAGTAGCGCATTACTGGTTCTTGGTGATCCGGCGTACGCCCTGGTACTGCAGCTCGGCCATCACCAGCGTGTACACCCCGGTGCCGAGCACCAGCACCACCCCGGTGGTGGTCAGCGGCCAGACACCGGCCACCACGACGACCACCGTCAGCACGCTGAACAGCGCGTTGCCGACCGCCAGCACCAGCCCTGAGGTGCGGATGGCCGGGCGGGCCGCGAGCACCAGCACACCGATGCCGAACAGGACGAAGAATGCACCGGTCGCGTACTCGACGGTCGGTGTGGTGCCCGACCATTCGGCGACCTGTGGGGCGAGCGCCAGCAGCGCGATACCGGTCACGCCACTGATGACGGCGTCGGCACGCATGGCGAAGCGCAGCAGCGAGTCGGTGGACAGCCGAGTGCTGGTGGTGACGGTCATGACGGGTTCCTTTCGGGACGGGGATTGCGAACGACCGGGTCGGCGCCGGTGGTCAACGCGGTCATGTCACCGATGGTTCGCCGGGGCCGCTGCCAACTCGACACCGTCCGCTGCCAAGTCCTGCCAACCGCAGGTCAACCGGGGTCAGCGGGTCGAGACGAGGTTGCTGCGCAGGTCGGTGGCGATGACGCGGGCGGCGGCGTTCTGCCAGTTGTGCAGCGAGCGTTGGGGCACTTCGGTGACCAACCACTGCCAGGCCTGCCGGGCCACCGGGTCCAGGCCCGCGGCCGTGGCGCTTTGGGCGTAGGCGCGGACGCCGACGACGTAGGGGAAGTAGAGGGCGTTGTAGTGCCGCCACTGCTCGGTGGTCCCGAAGTCGTTGCCGTCGCGCGGTTTGAGCGCGGCGATCCGCTCGGCCAGCAGTGCCCGTAGCTCGTTGGCGCGCTCCAGCGGTTGATCGGGCGCACCGCGCCGGGCCAGACGCTCGTCGATCGCCGGCAGCGCGGTCAGTGGGCTGGCGACGAGCTTTGACAGATCACCGTAGTGACCGAGCGCACGCCGGGTGACGCGCACGAATGTGGGCTCGTCCATCCCGTCGAGCGGACTCGTCGAGCGCAACGGCAGCGCGGCCTCGGTGTCGCGCAGCGCGGCGCGGTCGGCCAGCAGATCCGGGGAACGGGAGAACGCCAACCGGTCCAGCAGCCCGGCCAGCGGATCGGCCAGCACGTTGATCGCGATGGCGACGCCCAGACTGGTGAACAGCAGCACCGTCAAGGTGGTGTGCACTCCGGACACCGCCAGGGCGATGAGCAGTTGCCCGCCGAACAGCACGGCGACGACGGCGGTGCCGGCGAACGAGCGCAGCATGTCCTTGCGCAGCGCATGACCTTCGTCGAACGCGTCACCGATCGCCACCGCGACGCCGAGCAGTGCGACGTCGAATCCGGTGGACGCCAAGGCCAGCCAGCTGGGCACCAGACCGAGCGGGATCACGAGGATCGCGTTGCCCAGCGCGAAGAACAGCGTTGCGATGACGACGAAGACCACCACCGGGCCCGGTTGCGTGCGCCGGATCACCGCGTGGATCATCGCGGCGATCGCCGGCACCGACACCGCCGCGAACATCACCCAGTGCCCCCAGCGCAGTGGCCCCTCGACGTCACCTGCCATCGCCGCGCCCAGGAACGCAACCGCGGCCACACCGGCGACCAATCCGCCGTCACCGGCTCGGCCACGCCAGGTGTCACGGGGACGTGACAGCTCGAGCAGCACCGCGAACCACGCGATGCCCGGCACCGCGACGAGATAGATCTCCACCCGGCTCAACGCCTCCGAGCCGGTGATCACCCGGACCGCGTCCAGTGCGACCACGAGCGCGAAGCTGGACAGGCCGACCGCGGCCAACACCAGCACCAGCTTGCGGGGGTCGCGCGCCAGCAGATAGAGCCCCAGCCACCAGCTCAGCGCGAACACCACTGCCGACAGCGCCAGCATGGCTACCTCCCGTAGCGGCGGTGCCGGGCGCTGTAGTCGCGCAGGGCGCGCAGAAAGTCCACCCGCCGGAACTCCGGCCAGTACGCCTCGGTGAACCACATCTCCGAATACGCGCTCTGCCACAACAGAAAACCGGACAGCCGCTGTTCGCCGGAGGTGCGGATCACCAGGTCGGGATCCGGCTGGCCGGAGGTGTACAGATTCTCCGAGATGGCGTCGGCGGTCACGGCCTCGACCAGTTGCTCGCCGGTGGCGCCGTTGGCCAGTTCCTTGCTCAGCAGCGCCCGCACGGCGTCGACGATCTCCTGTCGGCCGCCGTAGCCGACGGCGACGTTGACATGGAAGGCACCGCCGTTGCCACCGGTGGAGGCCACCGCCTCGCGTAGGCGTCGGGCGGGTTCCTCGCCGATGAGCTCCAGGTCACCGACGGTCCGCACACTCCAGCGGTTGGCCGGTGCGCAGATCTCTTCGACGACTTCGGTGATGATCTCGATCAGCGCCGACAGTTCCTCGTCGTCGCGCTGCAGGTTCTCCGTCGACAGCAGATACACCGTGGCCAACTCGATGCCGGCCTCCTGGCACCAGCGCAGCATCTCGGCGATCTTGCTCGCCCCCGCGCGGTAGCCGTAGCTGACATCGTCGTGGCCCAACTCCCGGGCCCAGCGCCGGTTGCCGTCACACAACACCGCGATATGTCGGGGCAACTCCGAGCGCGACGCCGTGAGCCCCTGACGCAGACGCAGCTCGTAGAGCCGGTACATCGGCTCCTTGAGGCGCCGCGGAATGAGGTCCACGATCATCCAGACTACTGTGACGCGAGGAAGCCGATTGCCACTCAACGGAGGTGAGATGCCGACCTCTCTCGAACCGTGGTACACCGCCGATTCACCGCGGGAGCCCTGGGAACCCGAGGATCTTCCGGAAGCGGTCGCCGGTGGCGTCGCGCAGTTTCTGGGCAAGCCGCGGCTGCGGGGCTGGATCCATGTCTATTCGGCGGTCATCGCGGTCATCTGCGGTGCCACGCTCGTCGCGGTGTCGTGGTCGGTGGAGTCCACCCGGGCCGGGATCGCAACACTGATCTACACGCTGACGATCGTGGCGATGTTCACCGTCAGCGGGGTCTACCACAGGGTGAACTGGACGTCGGTCACCGCGCGCAAGTGGATGAAGCGGGCCGACCATTCGATGATCTTCCTGTTCATCGCCGGCAGCTACACACCGTTCGGGCTGCTGGCATTGCCCGAGCGGGACGGAATGGTCCTGCTGTGGATCGTGTGGTGTGGCGCGCTGGCCGGGGTGGCGCTGAAGATGTTGTGGCCGTCGTCGCCGCGCTGGCTCGGGGTGCCGCTGTACATCCTGCTCGGCTGGGTCGCGGCGTGGTTCATCGGCCCGATCACCCACGGCGCCGGAGTGGCCGCGGTGGTCTTGTTGATCGTGGGCGGCGCGCTCTACAGCGTCGGCGGAGTGCTGTACGCGCTGAAGTGGCCGAACCCGTGGCCGACGACGTTCGGCCACCACGAGTTCTTCCACGCCTGCACGGCGGTCGCAGCGATCTGCCACTACATCGCGATGTGGTTCGCCGTCTTCTGACCCCGAGCCCATCCTCGTTTTCCGGCGCGAGCGTGCGTGTCTGCGGGCGACACGCCGCAGAAACCAGCGACAACACGCACACTCACGGGGCACCAACAGCGACGTCACGCACACTCACGGGGCACGCCAAACCGCAGCCACCGAGGCGCCGAGGCGCGTTTGGGCTGCGCGGAACCCACAGGCCTCCCCCGCACTCCGACCGCGTGCCGCGTGCCCTAAGCCACGAGCCCCGACGGCGCTGTCGCGGCGACGGCGCTGTCGCAGCGAGGGTGCGCGAACTTCGGAAATCGCGCGGCGTGTCGCCCGCAGACACGCACGCTCGCGCCAATGGGTCTAGAGCTGGGTGACGTTCTGGGGACCCCAGTAGGCCTTCATCGACGTGATCTGACCTTCACCGTCGAAGCTCATCACCTCGATGGGTTCGATGCGCATGGCGCCGCCGACCGTGATGGCGAACACGAACGCCGCTTCATGCCCGCCGGCGCGGAACGACAACAGCTCGGTTGTGATCTCGCCGCCCTCGATGGACTTGTAGAACCCGGCGATCGCCTGGCGCCCGATGTGCACCTCGCCGCCGCCGACCGGGTCTTCCAGCGTGGCGTCCTCGGCGTAGAGCGCGGCGACGGCATCGGCGCCGCCGCCGGCGACCGTGTCGAGATAGCGCTGGACGAAACCTTGGAGGACATCGGGCTCGAAGCTCATGTGCGGCAGGCTACACGGACGATCCCAATGCAGTCGCCAGATCCTCGACCGTGGTGACCGGCAGGTCGCACACCCGACCGCGACACACGTAGGCAGCCGGGGCACCCGCGATTCGCCGACGGTCACGCAACAGCTCCGAAGAATCCGCCTCGCCGCCGATCACGACGGCACCGCCGGGTGCCAGCGTGCGTGCCGCAGCGAGCAGCTCCGAATCCGCGTCGCCGGAAACCGCGATCTGCAACGGACCACGCACGGCGGCCTCGGCGACCGCCAACCAATGGCCTGCCGCCCGGGGCGCCCGCGCCAGCAGCACCGTCGCCGCCGCCAGCGTCGCATCCGCTGCCGCGGCGTACCGGGCGGCGGCGGGTCTCGGGGGCCAGATGCGCGGCCCACTGCAGCGCTTCGGCCAGCAGTGACGCACCCGAGGGGGTGGCGCCGTCAGCCGGGTCCGACGGGCGCAACACCAATTGTTCGGCGTCGTCGGCGATGTCGAACCATCGACCCGCGGCGCTCGGGTCGGCAAAATGCTCCAACGCCAGATCCAGAAGTCGGACCGCCTCATCGAGCCACCGCCGCTCGCCCGTCGCCTGGTGGAGTGCCAGCAGACCGGTGGCCGGCGCCGCGTGATCCTCCAACACCGCCATACTCTCGCCGACGACACCGCCCAGGCTCGAGCGTCGCAGCCGGCCGTCGACAACATGGACCGAGAGCAGTTTGTCGGCGCATTCGATTGCGGCGTTCAGGAATTCGGGACGGTCAACGGCCGAGGACGCTTCGACCAGCGCGGCGATCGCCAGCCCGTTCCACGCCGCCACCACCTTGTCGTCGCGGGCCGGTTGCGGTCTGGTGCGCCGCGCGGCACGCAGGACAGTACGGACCCGGTCGAACCTCCCGGCATCGTCAGGGTCGGCGCGCAACTGCAGCACCGACGCCCCGCCCTCGAAGGTTCCGGTCGCGGTGACTGCGAAAAGCTCTGCAGCCCAATAACCGTCGCTCTCACCGAGCACCGCGCGCAGCTCCGCCGGGGTCCACACATAAGTCCGCCCCTCGACCCCTGCGGCATCGGCGTCCAACGACGACACGAACATTCCGTCGCTGCGCAGGTCTTCGAGGAGGAATCGGGCCGTCTCGTCGACAACCCTGCGCGCCAATGGGTTTGCCGTTCTACGAGCCCAGTGCGCGTACAGGCGTAGCAGCTGGGCGTTGTCGTAGAGCATCTTCTCGAAGTGGGGCACCACCCACCCGGCGTCAACGCTGTAGCGCGCGAATCCGCCGTCGAGCTGATCGTAGATACCGCCGCGCGCCATCGCCTCACCCGCCCGCGTGACCACCGCGAGCGGGGCCGGCGATCCGGTCCGCTCGTGATTGCGCAGCAGCGCCTCCAGTAAGGCCGACGGCGGAAACTTCGGCGCCGCACCGAATCCTCCGTTCAGGCTGTCCTCGTCGTGCATCACCGCCGCGACCGCGTCGTCGCACAATTCGGCGGTCACCGGCGGCCCACCACCGGGGAGGCCGGCGGCCATCGCCCGCAACTCGCCGGCGATCTTGTCCGACGTCTCCTCGACATCGGAGCGCCGGGTGCGCCATGTTTCGGTGACCGCGGCCAGCAGTTGAAGGAACCCGGCCTTCGGGTAGTAGGTGCCGCAGAAGAACGGTCTGCCGTCCGGGGTCAGGAAGCAGGTCATCGGCCACCCGCCCTGACCGGTGAGCGCGACGGTGGCGTTCATGTACACGGCGTCGAGGTCGGGACGTTCCTCACGGTCTACCTTGATGCAGACGAAGTCGGCGTTCATCGCGGCGGCGACCTCGTCGTCGGCGAAGGACTCGTGGGCCATGACGTGGCACCAGTGGCAGGCCGCGTACCCGATGGACAGCAGGATGGGCACATCGCGTTCGGCTGCCCAAGCGAGCGCGTCGGGCGTCCACTGCTGCCAGTGCACCGGATTGTCGGCGTGCTGCCTCAGGTAAGGGCTCGTCGACTGCGCCAGTGTGTTGGCCCTCGCGTCAGCCGGGCTCACGTTTCGTCCCGTCGGCAGGACCGTCGACGACGTCTCGGCCGGACAGACCCGGATCGGAGGGCTGCACGTCGAATCCCGACCCGTCGGCGGGTTCGTCGAAGGATTTCGGCAGGCGGCGCAGGTGCTTGTTCATCGACCACACCAGCAGGAATACCGCGATCAGCAACAACACGACCACGATCAGCCCGAACGGGCTGGCCTTACCGAAATCCGGCCCGGTCTGGCGCGGACCGTCCTGGGCGAGTGTCACCCATTGCAGGCCCGCCATCAGCGCATCAGTCACTCGCGTCCCTCGATCCCGGTGAACAGGTCGGTCTCGGGCAGTGCCACCGGCACGCGAGACCTGGCCAACTCGAACTCTTCGGTCGGCCACAACCGCTGTTGCCATTCCATCGGTGTGGTGAAGAAGAAGCTGTTGGGATCGATCTGTGTCGCGTGCGCCAACAGCGCCTCATCGCGCAGATGGAAGTACTTCGAGCACTCGATCCGGGTGGTCACCCGCTTGGCCAGCAGGTCTTCGTCGGGATCCCAGGTTTCCAGCCACTTGGCGAACGGGCCCTCTTTGCCGTGTTTGGCGAATTCATCCTGGAGCACCTGCATCCGCTGCCGCAGGAAGCCGTGGTTGTAGTACAGCTTCAGCGCGCTCCAGGGTTCCCCGGCGTCCGGGTAGAGCCGATGATCGGCCGCGGCCTCGTAGGCCGCCACCGACACCTGGTGGCATTTGATGTGGTCGGGGTGCGGATATCCGCCGTTTTCGTCGTAGGTGGTGATCACGTGCGGTTTGAAGTCACGGATGACCCGGACCAGTGACTCGGTGGGCACATGGAGCGGCTCCAGCGCGAAACACCCCTCGGGCAGGGGCGGTGGCGGGTCGCCCTCGGGCAGCCCGGAGTCGACGAACCCCAGCCAGTGGTGCTCGACACCGAGGATCTCCGCGGCCCTGGCCATCTCGTCACGGCGGATGTCGGGCATCCGGCCGTGTACCTCGGGCAGGTCCATCGCCGGGTTGAGAATGTCCCCGCGTTCCCCACCCGTCAGCGTCACCACCATGACGCGAACGCCCTCGTCGACGTAGCGCGCCATGGTCGCCGCACCCTTGCTGGACTCATCGTCCGGGTGCGCGTGCACCGCCATCAACCGCAGTTCGCTCAACCTGGTCCCTCGTAGCTGGTTTCCTGCTCGCACACTCACGCATCAGTTCAACCACGCGAGTGGCCCTATAGTTCCAGGTCTAGTAGACCCATCCGACCGACGGGCATGCAAAACGATGATCGAACGTCCCACCGCACGCTACGGAGAGCGGCGACTCAGCCGGGGCACGCGCCGCTGGCTGGCCGCCGGCCTGACGGCGTTGGTGGTGGTCATCGGCGTGGTCGTCGCCACCGTGGCCTTCAACCGCTTCGGCTCCGGCGACGTCAAGGGTGAACTGGCCGGCTACCGGGTGGTGGACCCCAGCACGGTGGACGTCACCATCAGCGTCACCCGGGACGACCCGTCGCGCCCGGTGGTCTGCATCGTGCGGGCTCGCTCGTACGACGGGGACGAGACGGGTCGGCGCGAGGTGCTGGTACCGCCGTCCTCAGAGGTGACGGTGCAGGTCACCACCACCGTCAGGTCAAGCCGACAGGCAGCCGTCGGCGACGTCTACGGCTGCGGGACCGACGTCCCCGACTACCTCGTCGGCACCTGAACCATCCCGGCGCAACCAACGCTCGCCTGCGAAATCGTGAAATCCCGGTTGCCCGGCGGTGCTATGCTGGTCTGATACACGGTTCCTGCTGGGGCCGTGTATTGCTGCATTTTGAGCCTCAGACCAGTGCTCACGATGGCGGCAATACACGCAGGACGTGTCGAGACTATTACCACCTTCCACAGCCGAAAGCGCGGAAGCAACTACGACAGGAGCGCGACATGACCGACACGCAGGTCACCTGGCTGACCGAAGAGTCCTATGACCGGCTCAAGGCCGAACTCGATCAGCTGATCGCCAACCGCCCCGTCATCGCCGCCGAGATCAACGATCGCCGGGAGGAAGGCGACCTGCGCGAGAACGGCGGTTACCACGCCGCACGGGAGCAGCAGGGCCAGGAAGAGGCGCGCATCCGCCAACTGCAGGAGCTGCTGAACAACGCCAAGGTCGGCGAGGCGCCCAAGCAGTCCGGTATCGCGCTGCCCGGCTCGGTGGTCAAGGTGTACTACGACGACGACCAGAACGACACCGAGACCTTCCTGATCGGTACGCGGGAGCAGGGCGTCAGCGACGGCAAGCTCGAGGTGTACTCCCCGAACTCACCGTTGGGTGGCGCACTGATCGACGCCAAGGTCGGCGAGTCGCGCTCGTACACCGTGCCCAGCGGCAACACCGTCAAGGTGACCTTGGTCAGCGCCGAGCCCTACCACGGCTGACCGGCGGCGCCCGGCGACCGACCGGCCGGGACCGGCTCGGCCTGCTTCAGCGTCCCCACTAGTCTGCGACGCATGGCGCAGATCGCGGAGGACCTGTTGCTGCTGCTCGTCGACAACGCGTCCGCCCAACCCGGACTGGACAGCCCACGCCGTGACCGTGCACTGGCGGCCGCCACCCTGCTCGACCTGGCGTACGTCTGTGGTGTCCGACCGGCCGTGGTCGGCGACCCGGTACCAGTGGGCCGGCTGATGGCACTCGACGCGCTGGTTCCGATGGATCCGGTGGTGAACCACGCCTTCCAGTTGCTGCGGTCCCGCCCGATGAGCCCGGAGACGGCGATCAAGAAGCTGGGTAAGGATATCGGGGCACTGCTCACCGACCACCTGGAACGGACGGGCCAGATACGACGAATGACGCGACCCGGCAAGCTGTTCGGCCGCGCCCGGACCTACCCCCTGACCAACCGGGACCGGGTGGATCCGGCGCGCGCGGCGTTGATGGCGGCTCTGTTCGACCGCAAACCGCCCGCCCCGTCGACGGCAGCGGTGATCACCGTGCTGCACGCGGTCGACGGACTGGGGGCGCTGCTCAGCCTCAACGACCGCGGCTGGCGCTGGGTTCACGCCCGCGCGGGTGAAATCACAAGCGGCAGTTGGGTCGACGAGTCACCGACGGGTCTGGCCGAGGTGAATCTCGCGGTCACCGCATCGGCGGTGCGCCGAGCACTGACGCAGCTGTCCTAGTCGCCGACCGCGCCCAGTGCCTGCTCGACATCACCGAGCAGGTCGGCGACATCCTCGATGCCCACCGACAGCCGCACCAGATCGTCGGGCACCTCCAGTTGCGAACCCGCGGTCGAGGCGTGGGTCATCGCACCCGGATACTCGATCAGCGACTCCACCCCGCCCAGCGATTCAGCGAGAATGAAAATCTCTGTGCCGGCACAAAATTCGCGGGCAGCCTGCGGCCCACCACGCAGCCGGACCGACACCATGCCACCGAAGCCGCTCATCTGACGGGCGGCGACGTCGTGGCCCGGATGCGAAGGCAGACCCGGGTAGAGCACGGCCCCGATCGCCGGATGCCCGTCCAGGAACTCGGCGATTGCGGCCGCATTCTCGCTGTGCCGCTGCATCCGCAGCGGCAGCGTCTTGAGTCCGCGGATCGTCAGATACGCGTCGAACGGACCGGGCACCGCGCCGGCGCCGTTCTGCAGGAATCCGAAAGCGGCGTCGAGTTCTTCGTCGTCGGTCAGCAGCGCTCCCCCGACGACGTCGGAGTGCCCGCCGATGTACTTGGTGGTCGAATGCAGCACGATATCGGCACCCAGCGCCAGCGGTTGCTGCAGCGCCGGTGACGCGAAGGTGTTGTCCACCAGAACTTTCGCTGCTGTCCCCGATACCAGCTCGGCGATGGCCGCGATGTCGGCGATCGACAACAGCGGGTTGGTCGGGGTCTCCACCCAGATCAGCCTGGTCCGGTCGGTGACGGCAGCACGGACCTTGTCGAGATCCGAGAGCGCCACTGCGGTGTAGCTGATTCCCCACAGGCTGAACACCCTGTCGATCAACCGGAAGGTGCCGCCGTAGGCGTCGTCGGGGATCACGAGGTGGTCGCCGGGGCGCAGCACAGCCCGCAACGCGCAGTCGGTGGCGGCCATGCCGGAGCTGAACGCGCGTCCGTGGGTCGCGCCCTCCATCGCCGCCAGCGCCCCCTCCAGCACCGATCGGGTGGGGTTGCCGGTACGCGCGTACTCGAATCCACCGCGCAGCCCGCCGACGCCGTCCTGGGCGAACGTCGAGCTGGCGTAGATCGGCGGGTTGACGACGCCGGTGGCCGGATCGGGCCGGTACCCGGCGTGGATCGCCCTGGTCGCGGGACCGTAGGCGCGGTAGTGATCCGAGGCGCTGCGCTGCTCACTCATGATCACCAAGGCTAGCTGTGCACCTGCGGGACGCAGACGGTCCCCATGAGCTTGTCGGCCAGTGTCTGGCGCCGGGTGTCCCACAGCGGGAACAGGAACCCGACGAAACAGACCACGACGTCGATCAGATGCAGGACCTGACGCAGTACCGATGCACTGAAACCCAAGGGCTGCCAGTGACGTTCGTCGACAACTCGCACGCGCAGCAAAGACTTCCCGATGCTGCTGCCCCGGACGCCTTGGCGGTATCCGTGATTCCACAGCACATAGCCACAGGTCAGTGTCACCATCAGCGCGAACGTCAGGTCTGCGACCGGCGACGGGAGGGCACTGCATGACACGCCGCCGTTGTCGTGGGTGGTGCAGTGCAGCGAGGCGCTGCTGATCGCCCAGGCTTCCCATATCCCCCACCCCACGACCAGCGGGACCGCGTCGACCGAACCTGCCGCCACCCGCACCCACCACGACGCGTACACCCGCCTCGGCGGCACCGGGTTGTGGGACGGCGGTTGCCCTGTCACGTTCCCTCCCCTGCCGTGATGCTGCCCCACACAGCGATGTCGGCGTGCCCGGTGTCCGGGCACGCCGACATCGATGGGATCGGAACGCTACGGGACGGCGGGTGCGACGAACCCGCCGTTGAGGGTCCGGTAGGTGAACACCAGCAGCAACGCCGCCACCGGGATGGCCACCAGCAGGCCGACGCCGCACAGCAGCGCGCCGACGAGCACGACCGCGACACTGACGAGCCACACCAGCAGCACCGGGCCGATGTTGTTCTTGGCCGTCTCGAAGCTGGACTTGATGGCGTCGATCGGCGACAGATTGCGGTCGAGCACCGCGATCGTGGTGAACATCAGCAGGATGCTGGCGATCAGACCCGGAACGATGCACAGGATGAAACCGATGGTGGTGATCACGCCGACGATCAGACCGGCGATGACCACGTTGCCGACGTTACGGGGCCGGAAGAACGAACCGACGCTGACCTGCTGACCGTTGGCGATGTCGAAGATGCCGCCGAGGAACGCCGATTGGATCGCGGCGCTGACGAGAAGCGACAGGAACCAGCCGACGATCGCGACGATGGTGCCCGCGACACCGGTGGCCGAGTACGTGAAGGAGAAGCCGCTGTCGTCAGCGATGTAGCTGGTGTCACCGGGCGAGACCAGCGCCTGCACGATGTTGACGATGGCCTGCAGGGCGATGATGACGATGCCGAACACCAGCGACGCCACGATCAGGGGTACGGCGTTCTTGCTGAACTTGTTCCACGCCCAACCGAACGCGGTGCCGACGCTGAACGCCGGTGGGCCACCGACGGGCGGGTAACCCGACGGGGGTGGCGGAAATCCACCCTGGGGCGGTCCGAACCCGCCGGCCGGCATCCCCGGCGGTGGGGGCGGCGGGTACCCGCCTGCGTCCTGAGGAGGAGGAAAGCCGCCACTGGGGGGTCCGTAACCGCCACCTGGCGGCGGTGGGGGTGGCTGGTAACCCCCGGGCGGAGGTGGCGGCGGATAGCCTCCCGGCGGCGGAGGCGGGTAACCGCCAGGCGGCGGATTATCTGTCATCGGTTTCTCCTGATCTCGGTTGCGATCGAAGCGGTGCGCGAACCGTCCCCATTATCTTGTGTGCGATGGCCTGCCGCTGGGTGTCCGACAGCGGCGGCGCCGACCTGTCAGCCAGGCCGCCGTACCGCGGGTGTACACACGCGAGGGCGGTCACCGTGGCTTCCGGACCTTCGAACGATCATGGACGCCCCTCCGCTCGCACCGCCTCGACAAGCCTGCTCACACTACCCGAGGCAGCGCTTCGGGCAACGCATTCGCGCGGCCCGATTCTCCCCTCGGCGGGCGCCCGGAACCCGGCAGCGATGGGTCAGCGGCGGGTCAGCGATGGGTCAGCGATGGGTATTGCCCTCCGAGAGATAGCCGAGCAGGTCGTGGCGGGTCAGCACTCCCACCGGCTTGCCCTCTTCGACCACCATCACGGCGTCGCACTCCCGCAGTGTCTTCGCCGCGGTGCTGACCAGCTCTCCGGTGCCGATCAACGGCAGGGCCGGGCTCATGTGCTCGGCGACGGCGTCGGCGAGCTTGGCACGACCCTCGAACACGGCGGACAACAGCTCCCGCTCGGACACACTGCCCGCCACCTCACCGGCCATCACCGGCGGTTCGGCGCCGACCACCGGCATCTGGGAGACCCCGTATTCACGCAGGATGCCGATGGCGTCGCGCACCGTCTCGGACGGGTGGGTGTGGACGAGATCGGGCAGGGCTCCGGACTTTCCGCGCAGCACCTCCCCCACGGTGGATTCCTCGACCGAACCGTCGAGCCTGCTGCGCAGGAATCCGTAGGACGACATCCAGTCGTCGTTGAAGATCTTCGACAGGTAGCCGCGGCCACCGTCGGGCAACAGCACCACGACCAGTGCGTCGGGGCCCTCCCGCTCGGCGATCTTGATCGCCGCGACGGCGGCCATGCCGCAGGAGCCGCCGACCAGCAGCGCCTCCTCCCGAGCCAGCCTCCTGGTCATGTCGAAGGAGTCCGCATCGGAGACCGCGATGATCTCGTCGGGGACCGAGGGGTCGTAGGCCGACGGCCAGAAATCCTCACCCACACCTTCCACCAGGTAGGGACGCCCGGTGCCGCCGGAGTACACCGATCCTTCGGGGTCCACCCCGATCACCTTGACGCGGCCGCCGGACACCTCCTTGAGGTAGCGGCCGGCGCCGGTGATCGTGCCGCCGGTGCCCACACCTGCGACGAAGTGGGTGATCTTGCCGTCGGTGTCGGTCCAGATCTCCGGGCCGGTGGTCTCGTAGTGGCTTTCCGGACCCATCGGATTGGAGTACTGGTCGGGTTTCCACGCGCCCTCGATCTCCTCCACGAGCCGGTTGGAGACGCTGTAGTAGCTGGTCGGATCGTCGGGGGCGACCGCGGTCGGGCACACCACCACGTCGGCGCCGTAGGCGCGCAGGACGTTGCGCTTGTCCTCGCTGACCTTGTCGGGGCAGACGAAGACGCACTTGTAGCCGCGCTGCTGGGCGACCAGGGCCAGTCCGACGCCGGTGTTGCCCGAGGTCGGCTCCACGATGGTGCCACCGGGCTTGAGCTCGCCGCTGGCCTCGGCCGCGTCGATCATCTTGACCGCGATGCGGTCCTTGGAACTGCCGCCGGGGTTGAGGTATTCGAGCTTGGCGGCCACGGTCCCGGCCCCGGGCGGAACCACCGAATTCAACTGCACCAAAGGGGTGTTGCCGATGAGCTCACTGACGTGCCGGGCGATCCGCATGAGTCCATGGTCTCAGGCCCGGCGAACGCCTACCAGGTCGCCTCTCGAATGTATTCGCCGATCTGCTTGATCGATCGGGTGGCCTCCGGCACCGCGGGGGCGCCGAGCTGGAAAACATGCATCTGACCAGGCCAGACGCGCACCTCTACCGGCACTCCTGCCGCCGCGAGCAGACGCGCCGCTTTACGCGCGTCGCTGAGCAGAACCTCGGACCCGGACACATGGATGAGGGTGCGCGGCAGTCCGCTGTCGATGTGGTCGAGCGGCTCGTAGATCTCCTCGGGCCGACCGTCGACCATGCGACGTGCCGCCGCCGATTCGATGAGCTCGACGAGCGCATGGAACGCCTTGGGCGGGAACATCGCGTCGGTACGGGCATTCGGATGGTCGGCACGGGCCTCGTTGTCGATCTCGAACAGCGGTGACATCGTCACCACGGCGGCCGGGGTCTCGCCGACGTAGCCGTTGGTGCCCTCGGCGTGCAGCCGCTCGGCCAGCGAGAGGGCCAGGTAGCCGCCGGCAGAGTCGCCGGCCAGCACGATCTGATCGGGCTCGTAGCCGAGCTCGCGCAGCCATGTGTAGCCGTCGTAGCAGTCGTCGAGCGCGGTACCGACGGAGTGTTTGGGGATCATCCGGTAGTTCACGACGAGCACGGGCGCGTCGGCGAACTTCGACAAGGCGGTGACCAGCCGGCCGTGGGTGTTGACCCCGCAGGTCAGAAAGGCTCCGCCGTGCAGGTAGAGCACCACGCTACGGTTACCGTCGGCGGGCAGGACGCCCGCGGCCCGGACCAGTTGGGCGTTGCAGTGTGGCAATCCGATGGTCGCCCGCACGGTGCCGGGGGCGGGCCGCAGGACCCGAGCGGCGAAGTCGACCAATCCCCAGGGCCACGGGAGCTTGGGGGCGTAGCTGCCGACCGTCAGGAACGGGCGGATGGTCGCCATGGCCGCGAGGCCCATGAGCCGGCCGGCAATGCTGGGGCCGTCTTCGACCACCTCGACGGGAGCCCCGTCACTGACCGGGAACCGCCGGTGTTTCCGCGCTCGACCTGCAATTATTGCCGCACGAGGAGTCGTCGGGGCCTTGCTGGGTGCCGTCATCGCCACCACTTCCTACGCCGATGTAGAGCCGGGATAAGCCGAGTTAGTCAGACAACCTCGTAACTTAGCTTCGCACTTGTAACCATTATCACAATTGGTTAAACGCTTTTGGTACCGGAGTTGATACCGCACTGTGATCGCTGTTCGGCGCTACGACCCGCGTGGCCGCCGAAATGCCCACTAAACTTTTCGTCGTGGGCACTCCACGGGTGCAGATCAGCGCCCCGAGCAAAACGACAGTTGCCGTGGCGGCTGCGGCCACGCTTGCCTCCACCGGCACCGCTTACATCGGCGCCCGCAACCTGCTCACCGGACAGGCGGATCGGGCTCGCCGCGTGATCCCCAAGTCCTGGGATGTGCCTCCGCGTGCCGATGGCGTCTACCCGCCGGGCGGCGGGCCGGTCGAGCGGTACCACCGCGGCGTTCCGTTCGACCTGCACCTGATGATCTTCGGTGACTCGACAGCCACCGGTTACGGCTGCACCGTCGCCGACGAGGTGCCCGGGGTGCTGTTGGCGCGCGGTTTGGCCGCCGAGTCGGGCAAACGGATCCGGCTCAGCACCAAGGCCATCGTCGGCGCCACCTCCAAGGGGCTGTCCGGGCAGATCGACGCCATGTATGTCGCGGGGCCGCCGCCCGACGCCGCGGTGATCATGATCGGCGCCAACGACATCACCAAACCCAACGGCATCGGCCCGTCGGCGCGCCGGTTGGGCCGTGCGGTGGCCCGGCTGCGCGGTAGTGAGGCGGTCGTGGTCGTCGGCACGTGCCCTGATTTCGGCGTCATCACCGCCATCCCGCAGCCCCTGCGGTGGGTGACACGCAGCCGCGGGCTACGGCTGGCACGCGCGCAGGCCGCGGCGGTGCGCGCCGCCGGGGGCGTGCCGGTGCCGTTCTCGGACCTGCTCGCGCCGCACTTCTACCAGGCTCCGGAGTTGTTGTTCTCCCCCGACATGTTCCATCCCTCGGCGGCCGGCTACGAGCTTGCTGCCAAACAGCTGCTGCCCGCGCTGTGCCACGCGTTGGGCGAGTTCGCCACCGACGCACACCCCGACGACGCTCTGGAGTCCCGCGCCGGCGACGACGGTTCGGTGTTGTCGCGGCTCGGCGGGCTCAGCCGGCTGTGGCGGCGCTCCACCGGGGTGCCCGCGCCGATCGTGGTGTCGGCGGGCTAGGTTTCTTGCAACACGTTTCTTGCAACACGTTCTGAACCTGAGGAGTCCTCATGCCCGAAGCCGTCATCGTCGCCACCGCCCGTTCTCCGATCGGCCGCGCCGGCAAGGGTTCGCTGGTCTCGATGCGACCCGATGATCTCGCCGCCCAGATGGTGCGGGCCGCGCTGGACAAGGTGCCGGCTTTGGATCCGCGCGATATCGATGACCTGATGATGGGCTGCGGGCAGCCCGGCGGGGAGGCCGGCTTCAACATCGGCCGCGCCGTCGCCGTCGAGCTGGGATACGACTTCCTGCCCGGAACCACGGTCAACCGCTACTGTTCGTCGTCTCTGCAGACCACCCGGATGGCGTTCCACGCGATCAAGGCCGGTGAGGGTGACGCGTTCATCTCCGCGGGCGTGGAGACGGTGTCGCGCTTCGGCAAGGGCACACCGGACGGCTACCCGGATTCGAAGAATCCCGTTTTCGCCGACGCGCAGGCCCGTTCGGAGGACGCCGCCGCCGGGGCGACCGAGTGGCACGACCCCCGCGAGGACGGACTGCTGCCCGACGTGTACATCGCGATGGGTCAGACCGCCGAGAACGTCGCGGCGTTCACCGGCATCAGCCGCGAGGATCAGGACCACTGGGGGGTGCGCTCGCAGAACCGGGCCGAGGAGGCGATCAAGAGCGGGTTCTTCGCCCGGGAGATCTCGCCGGTGACGCTGCCCGACGGAACGGTCGTCTCGACCGACGACGGACCACGCGCCGGCACCACCTACGAGAAGATCAGCCAGCTCAAGCCGGTGTTCCGGCCCAACGGCACGATCACTGCGGGCAATGCGTGCCCGCTCAACGACGGCGCCGCCGCGGTGGTGATCATGAGCGACACGAAGGCCAAGGAGCTGGGGCTCACGCCACTGGCCCGGATCGTGTCGACCGGGGTGTCGGGTCTTTCCCCGGAGATCATGGGCCTGGGCCCGATCGAGGCGGTCAAGAAGGCGCTGGCCAACGCCAAAATGACGATCGGCGACATCGACCTGTACGAGATCAACGAGGCATTCGCGGTTCAGGTCCTGGGATCTGCGCGCGAGCTCGGCATGGACGAGGACAAGCTCAACGTGTCCGGCGGTGCGATCGCGCTCGGACATCCGTTCGGCATGACCGGCGCCCGGATCACCGCCACGCTGCTGAACAATCTGGCCACCCAGGACAAGACGTTCGGCATCGAGACGATGTGCGTCGGCGGCGGTCAGGGCATGGCGATGGTCGTGGAGCGGCTCAGCTGAGCCCTAGAATCGCGTCCCGATGACCACCATCGGAACGCCCCTGTCCCCGAACGCCACACGGGTGATGCTGCTCGGCTCTGGTGAGCTCGGCCGCGAAGTGCTGATCGCGCTGCAGCGCCTCGGCGTCGAGACCATCGCGGTCGACCGCTACCCGAACGCTCCGGGTCAACAGGTGGCTCACCACGCGCGCACCATCACGATGACCGATCCCGATCAGCTGCGTGCGCTGATCGAGGCCGAACGGCCCGATCTGGTGGTGCCCGAGATCGAGGCCATCGCGACCCCGGCTCTCGAAGCGCTCGAAGCCGAGGGAGTCGTGCGGGTGATCCCCACTGCCCGGGCTGCGCGGCTGACGATGGACCGCGAGGGGATCCGCCGGCTGGCGGCCGAAACCCTTGGGCTGCAGACCAGCCCGTACCGATTCTGCGACTCGCTGGAGGAGCTGCAGTCCGCCGTCGACGACATCGGCTACCCGTGCGTGGTCAAGCCGGTGATGAGCAGCTCCGGGAAAGGTCAGTCGAAGATCGACGGGCCTGACGACGTCGAAGCGGCCTGGCAGTACGCGATGTCGGGCAGCCGGGTGACCAACACCCGCATCATCGTCGAGGGCTTCATCGATTTCGATTACGAGATCACGCTGCTGACCGTGCGGGCCCGCGGCGCCTCGGGCGAGGTCCACACCCAGTTCTGCGAACCCATCGGGCACCGGCAGGTCAGCGGCGACTATGTCGAGAGCTGGCAGCCGCATCCGATGTCGGCGGCCGCGCTGGAGCGGGCCCGCGAGATCGCGGGTGCGGTCACCACGGACCTCGGCGGGCAGGGCATCTTCGGTGTCGAGCTGTTCGTCAAGGGGGACGACGTCTGGTTCAGCGAGGTCAGCCCGCGCCCGCACGACACCGGCATGGTGACGATGGTGACGCAGTGGCAGAACGAGTTCGAGCTGCACGCTCGGGCAATCCTCGGCCTGCCGGTCGACACGACACTGAAATCCCCCGGCGCCAGCGCGGTGATCTACGGCGGGGTGGACGCCGAAGGCGTCGTGTTCGACGGCGTCGATGCCGCATTGCGGGTGCCGCGCACCGACATTCGGCTCTTCGGGAAACCCGAGAGCTTCGCCAGGCGCCGGATGGGCGTGGCGCTGGCTTACGCCGACGACGTCGACACCGCACGCCGCAACGCCGTCGAGGCTGCCGGCCGCGTCACCGCGCGGGTCCCGTAGACCGGCGGTGGACCTGCACCGGCAGTGCGCTCAGACCGCGATCCAGTAGCAGATTCCGCGCTGAGCGCCCTCTCGCCGGCGCACCGCGCGGGCACAAGCGGGGCGCACGGGGCACGAAAAAGGCGCCCGCCGGGGGCGGACGCCTTTGTCGTTCTTCGAGGCGAGGCTGCTAGTCGTTGTTGAAGTAACTCAGCAGACGCAGGATCTCCAGGTACAGCCAGACCAGGGTCACGGTCAGGCCGAGCGCGATGCCCCAGGCCGCCTTCTCCGGCGCGCCGGCACGAACCATCTGGTCGGCGGCGTCGAAGTCGATCAGGAAGCTGAACGCGGCCAAGCCGATGCACAGCAGCGAGAAGCCGATGGCGAGAGCGCCACCGTCACGCAGGCCGAGGCCGGCTCCGCCGCCGACACCGAACAGCGCCAGTACCAGGTTGAGCAGCATCAACGCGACGACACCGAACAGGCCGGCGATGATCATCCGGGTGAACTTCGGGGTGACGCGGATGGCGCCGGTCTTGTAGACGACCAGCATGCCGAAGAACACACCCAGGGTGCCGACGATGGCCTGGAAGATCATCGAGGCGCCGCCGGTGGACACCAGGTTGGCGAAGACGAACGAGATCGCGCCGAGGAACAGACCTTCGAGGGCACCGTAGCTGAGCACGATGGCCGGGTTGTCCTGCTTGCGACCGAACGTCGCGACCAGCACGAGCCCGAGGCCGCCCAGTGCGCCGACGAGGGTGAACGGCATCGCCAGGCCCGGGTTGCCCGCCACCAGGAAGTAGGAGACCACCGCGACGGCAGAGAGCACCGCCAGCGTCATACCGGTCTTCATCACGACGTCGTCGATCGTCAGCGCGCGGGACACCCCACGCTGCTGCTGATCCGGGTACTGCTGGGTGGTGTACGGGTCGGCGTGTACCGCCTGGGCGCCGTAGCCGGCGGCTCCGGTACCGAATTGGGCATAGCCGCCCTGCTGCCCCTTGGGCAGTGTGCGGAATACCGGGTTGCTGCTCTCGCGCACCGTCGGATCCTTCCTGTTTTCGATGTCCACAATGGTTCGACCTGTGACGATCACATGGTCAACGTTCGAGGTTCCCGGGCAGTTCCCGGCCGAGATCCCACATGATCGGCCGACACCCTCCCAGGTCGTTCACAGGAAACCTTACCCGGGCTTACTTCGACGAGGGAGACGATCTAGATTGCATTCCGTGGTCGAAAACGAGGATGTCCTAGTAACTGTTGACAAGGTGACTGTTGACAAGGGAGCAACCGGAGACGACGGGGTGACCGCCGAGCGCGGGATCGGTCGCATCACACTCAATCGGCCCAAGGCGATCAACTCGCTGACCCATCCGATGGTCGACACCATCACGCGCACCCTGAAGACCTGGGAGACCGACGACGCCGTCGACGCCGTCGTGGTGTCCGGCGCCGGGGACCGTGGCCTGTGCGCCGGCGGTGACGTGGTCGCGATCTATCACGACGCCCGGGCCGGGGGAACCGCGTCCCGCCGGTTCTGGCATGACGAATATGGGCTCAACGCCTACATCGGCCGCTACCCGAAGCCTTACGTCGCCATCATGAACGGCATCACGATGGGCGGCGGCGTCGGGATCAGCGCGCACGGCAGCGTCCGCGTGGTCAGCGAGACGACGAAGATGGCCATGCCCGAGGTGGGCATCGGGTTCATCCCCGACGTCGGTGGCACCTACCTGCTGGCCCGCACCCCCGGACTGCTCGGCATCCACGCGGCGCTGACCGGTGCGCCGTTCTCCGGCCCCGACGCCATCGCGATGGGTTTCGCCGACCATTTCGTCCCGCAGGCGCGACTGGCCGCATTCGTCGACGCGATCACCGCCGACGGGCTCGACGCAGCCCTGGCCGCTCACAGCGAGGAACCGCCGGACAGCGGGCTGCTCGCCCAGCGTGACTGGATCGACGACTGCTATGCCGCCGGGACGGTTGCCGGCATCGTCGCCGCGCTGCGTGGTCACGGCACCGGACCCGCCGGAGATGCCGCTGACCTGATCGCCTCGCGTTCCCCCTTGGCGGCCAGCGTCACGCTGGAGGCGGTGCGCCGCGCGGCGAAGCTCGCCACACTGGAAGACGTGCTGCGCCAAGAGTTCCGGACCTCCTGCGCAGCGCTGCAGTCGCACGACCTCGTCGAGGGCATCCGGGCGTTGCTCATCGACAAGGACAAGAACCCGCAATGGAAGCCGGCGTCGCTGGCCGCGGTGACACCCGCAGACGTCGAGGCCTACTTCGCCGCCGCGGATCCCGACCTGCAATTCGACGAGGAGTAATCATGAGCTCACCGACATTCGAGACGATCATCGTCGATCGTGACGACCGCGTCGCGACGATCACGCTGAACCGGCCCAAGGCACTCAATGCGCTCAACAGCCAGGTGATGCACGAAGTGACCACCGCCGCAGCCGAACTCGACGCCGACCCCGGCGTCGGGGCGATCATCGTGACCGGCAACGAGAAGGCCTTCGCCGCGGGTGCAGACATCAAGGAGATGGCCGGCCTGTCGTTCGCCGAGGTGTTCTCGTCCGACTTCTTCGCCGCCTGGGGGAAGTTCGCCGCAACCCGCACCCCCACCATCGCCGCGGTAGCCGGTTACGCGCTGGGCGGCGGCTGCGAACTGGCGATGATGTGCGACATCCTGATCGCGGCCGACTCGGCGAAATTCGGGCAACCCGAGATCAAGCTCGGCGTGCTGCCGGGCATGGGGGGCTCGCAGCGCCTGACCCGCGCGATCGGCAAGGCCAAGGCGATGGACCTGATCCTGACCGGTCGCAACATGGGCGCCGAGGAAGCCGAACGCGCCGGATTGGTCTCGCGGGTGGTCCCGGCCGACGATCTGCTGCAGGAAGCCAGGTCGGTCGCCGTCACCGTCGCCGGTATGTCGCTGTCCGCATCGCGGATGGCCAAGGAGGCCGTCAACCGCGCCTTCGAGACGACGCTGACCGAAGGTCTGCTCTACGAGCGCAGATTGTTCCATTCCGCGTTCGCCACCGACGATCAGACCGAGGGTATGAACGCGTTCACCGAGAAGCGGTCGCCGAACTTCACACATCGCTAAAGTTCATGCGTGACCGATACCGGTGAAGCCCCCGCCGCGGTAGCCGAGAAGACGCCGGCGCGCGCAGATACGTCCACACCCAGGCGCGCATGGTGGGTCCGGCACTACACGTTCACCGGAACCGCGGTCGGTTTCGTGTTCCTGTGGTTGTCGCTGACGCCGTCGCTGCTGCCGCGCGGTCCGCTGTTCCAGGGTCTGGTCAGTGGCGGCGCCGCGGCGATCGGTTACAGCATCGGCGTTTTCGCGGTCTGGCTGGTGCGCTTCATGCGGTCCCGGCAAAGCAGTCCGCCGCCACCGCGATTCGCCTGGCCGGCACTCGTCGTGATCGGTGTGATCGGCATGGCCATCATGGTCGTGCAGTTCCACGATTGGCAGGACGATGTGCGGGACTTGATGGGTGTGCCGCGCCTGGTGTTCTGGGATTACCCGCTGGCGGCGGCCATCTCGGTGGTGACGATGTTCGTGCTCGTGGAGGTCGGCCAGTTCGTGGGCCGGCTCGTGCGCTTTCTGGTGCGCCAGGCCGGGCGGGTGGCGCCGCCGCGGGTGGCTGCCGTCGTCGTGGTGGCGTTGCTGTTGGCGTTGACGATCGCGCTGCTCAACGGTGTGGTCGTCCGGTTTGCGATGAGCACCATCAACAAGACCTTCGCGGCGGTCAACGACGAGACCGACCCCGATTTCGCTGCGCCGGAATCGGTTCTGCGATCGGGCGGGCCGCAGTCGCTGGTGAGCTGGGAATCACTGGGCCATCAGGGTCGGATCTTCATCTCGGGCGGCCCGTCGGTGGACGAACTGACCGAGTTCAACGGCAGCGCCGCGACCGAACCCATCCGCGCGTACGCCGGGCTCAACTCCGCCGAGGGCATCAGGGAGACCGCGCAGTTGGCCGCTCGCGAGTTGCAGCGGACCGGCGGCCTGGATCGCGCCGTGGTCGCGGTCGCGACCACGACGGGCACCGGCTGGATCAACGAGGCCGAGGCCTCGGCGCTGGAGTACATGTACAACGGTGACACCGCGATCGTGTCGATGCAGTACTCGTTCCTGCCGAGTTGGCTGTCCTTCCTGGTGGACAAGGAGAACGCCCGCCAGGCCGGGCAGGCCCTGTTCGAGGCGGTCGACGAGCTGATCCGCGAGATGCCGGAGGCGCAGCGACCCAAGCTCGTGGTGTTCGGCGAGAGCCTGGGTTCCTTCGGCGGCGAGGCACCGTTTCTGGCGTTGAACAACCTGATCGCGCGCACTGACGGCGCGCTGTTCAGCGGACCGACCTTCAACAACACGATCTGGACCGACCTGACCCGCAACCGCGACGCCGGCTCCCCGGAGTGGCTGCCGATCTACGACAAGGGCGCCAACGTCCGCTTCGTCGCGGAAGCGCGCGATCTGCAGCGCCCGCACGACCCGTGGGATCAGCCCCGGGTGGTGTATCTGCAGCACGCGTCGGATCCGATCGCGTGGTGGAATCCCGAACTGTTGTTCTCCCGACCGGACTGGCTACACGAGGCTCGCGGATACGACGTATCGCCGGACATGGAGTGGATTCCCGTGGTGACGTTTCTTCAGGTGAGCGCCGACATGGCGGTTGCGGTCAACGTCCCCGACGGGCACGGCCACGTCTACGTCCGCAACGTCGCCGACGCTTGGGCCTCGATCATGCTGCCCCCGGGCTGGACCCAGGCCAAGACCGAGAAGCTGCGCGGGCTGTTGCGCAGCGACGAGAACACTTAGTCCGCAGGCTGTTCGGGTGCCAGCACCTGTTTCAACGCCTGGTAGCCGCCGATGACGTCGGTGGCGCGGTGCAGGCCGAGATCTTTGAGCGCCGCCGCGGCGAGGCTGGAGGTGTAACCCTGCGAGCACAGCACCACCCATTCGACGTCGTCGTCGACGGCCTCGGGAATCCGCGCGTCACTGGTGGGGTCGCACCGCCATTCCAGCACGTTGCGTTCGATGACGAGTGCCTGCGCGACCTCGCCTTCGGCGGCCCGCTGCGCGGCCGGTCGGATGTCGACCAGCACGGCACCTCTGGCCAGGGCGGCGGGCACCTCCTCGGCGGGCAGCCTGGTGAGGGTGGCGCGCGCGTTGTCGAGGATCGCCTCGATCCGGCTCGGCATCAGTCGTTCTCCGGTTTGTCGGTCAGTTCGGTACGGTTGCGGCGCAACGTGTTGCGTTCGGTGACGTCGTAGTACGACATCGCGGTCAACGGTGGCGAGTAGGCATGCACGCTCAACGTCGGTGTGCCCCCGCCGCCGGTCACGGTCTCTCGCGCCCATTCGACGTCGTGCACCCACCCCAGCGGGAATGCCGCCTGGTCACCGGCGACCAGCCGGCGGTCGCGTAATGCCGCTCCATCCCAACGGGTTTCGCGAAGCGCTCCCGACACCACGGTGAGAGCGCCGAGCGAGCCGCCATGATCGTGCAGTTCGGTGGAGCGGTCGGGAACCCAGCTGATCAGCCAGACGTCGAGCTCGTCGGTGCCGTGCAGGCGGGTGAACCAGCGATCGGTGGCCGGCGGCCCGCCGGCAGGCAGTAGATGGTCGTAGTCGCCGCCGAGAACGTCGTCGGCGAAGCGGTCGGTGACGTGCAGAAGGTCGGCAAGGCGCAGCCGGGTGGGTGCCAGGATCATCAGGGAACTCCGGGAAGGACGGACAGGTTGGGGCAGGCAGCTAGGCCTGACAACACTCCTGAACCCGGGTCACGTCCATCACGGCGGCCAGTGTTGCATAGATTGGCCGCATGCGCAGGTACCCTCTCCGCGCCACCGGCGCCGCTCTGTGCGCTTGCGCACTCCTGCCGGGTTGTTCGGCCGGCACCGAATCCCCCGGCCCGCCTGACGCGACGTCGGCTGCGACAGCCGCGGCCGATCCGTCAGCGCCTGCCGCGCCGGTGCCGCCCGGGGCGGTGGGGGTGTCCCCCGGCGGGGTGACGACCGCAGTCGGGGCCCCGGCAGAATCCACCGAGGACGACTACTTCCATGCCTGCCGAGCTGCGCGAACGTGGATGGAGCAGCAGGGTGGCGATCCGCAAGCGCAGATCGAGCCGTTCCTCCAGACCGTGCAGCAGTCGCAGTCAGCGGGGCCTGCGACATTCGACAAACGGTGGTCGGAGCTCACACCGGGACAGCAGTCCGCCGTGATCGTCGCAGTCGAGGCGGCCGCCGACGCGCTGTGCGGTTGACGGCCGCCGTCGATTTCGAATCACGGGTGTCTTTAACTGCCCGCGAAGCGCTCACGCGCCCGCGGCGACCGACTCCAGCTCCAGGTTGCTCTTGAGGTCGGAGAGCTTCGAGGGCCAGCCACCTGAAACGAGTTCCCGCACGATGCTCCCCTGCGGGAAACCGGTCTGGATGACGGTCAGCTTGACGCGACCGTCGCCGACCTCCTCGATGTCGAACGTCACCGTGGACCGCGGTTCGGTGGCGGCCCGCTCGATGACGTCGGTGGACAGTCCCACCGCCGTCAGTTGCGACGTGAATGTGTGGAAGGTGAACGCCAGCCGCCGGTACGGGTCCGCCTCCAGGATCACCTGTTCGGGGCTGCTGATGTTCAGATCGCCGTCGCGCCAGTCGAAGTTCGACCCGACCTTCCAGTCCGTGACCAACCCGTGCCCCATGTAACGCTCGGAGAAGGCCGGGTCGGTGACGGCCTGCCACAGCCGTTCCGGTGTGGTCCTGATGTAGGTGGTGTAGACGAAGTCATTGCCACCCTTGTCGTTGCCACCCTTGTCGTCGCCACCCTTGTCATTGCCACCCTTGCCTCTGTTGCCATGCTCCATGGAATCCCGCTCCAATGCTGTTTTCAGGTCTGCGAGCGTCTGTGCCCGCAGTCGGTCGTAGTGGGTGATCCATCGATCGGCGATCGCGTTGATCGGTTCGGCGTTGAGGTAGTGCAACTTCTGCCTGCCCCGCCAGACGGTGCTGACCAGATTGGCGTCCTCAAGCACCTTGAGGTGCTTGCTCACCGATTGCCGGGCCATGTCCAGCCCGCCGCACAGCTCGGTCAGACTCTGCCCGTTGCGGGCGTTCAGGCTGTCGAGCAGACGCCGCCGATTGGGGTCGGCGAGCGCCCGGAACACCTCATCCATGAATCAGTTCTCCCACAATATGCAGCCTTGCGGCTACCTTTGCGAGGATATGCAGCCATATGGCTGCATGTCAAGGTTGCGCATTCGGTTCCCTTCCGGCGCAGAATGTCTGCATGCGAGTCGCACTGGCTCTGGGCAGCGGCGGCGCGCGCGGCTACGCCCATATCGGCGTCATCAACGAGCTGAGCGAGCGGGGCCACGAGATCGTCGGAATCGCCGGCTCGTCGATGGGCGCCCTGGTCGGGGGCCTGCAGGCCGCCGGAGAGCTCGACGAGTTCGCAGAGTGGGCGAGTTCGTTGACACAGCGTGCGGTGCTGCGGTTGCTGGACCCGTCGATCACCGCGGCCGGTGTGCTGCGCGCCGAGAAGATCCTCGATGCCGTCCGGGAGATCCTGGGCGATGTGACGATCGAGGAACTACCGATCCCGTATACCTCGGTCGCCACCGATCTGATCACCGGGAAGTCGGTGTGGATGCAGCGCGGCCCGGTCGACGACGCCATCCGGGCGTCGATCGCGATCCCGGGCGTGATCACCCCGCATGTGCTCGACGGACGCCTACTCGCCGACGGCGGAATCCTCGATCCCCTGCCGATGGCACCGGTGGCCGCGGTGAACGCGGACGTGACGATCGCGGTCAGCCTCTCCGGTGACGACCCGGACGCCAAACGGCGGCAACGGGACCCGCGCACGCCGTCGGCCGACTGGCTGAACCGGATGTGGCGCAGCTCGTCGTCCCTGCTGGACACCAAGGCCGCACGCTCGCTGCTGGAGACCCCGACCGGGCGCGCGGTGCTGGGCCGCTTCGTGGCCGGCGACGACGAACCTCTGGAGGTTGCCGACGAGAAGATCACCGCTCCCGAGGCCCCGGAGCTGCCCCGGCTCGGCGGGTTCGAGGTGATGAACCGTGTCATCGACATCGCCCAAGCGGCCCTGGCCCGCCACACGCTGGCCGCCTATCCGCCTGATCTGCTGATCGAGGTGCCCCGCACCGTGTGCCGCAGCCTGGACTTCCACCGAGCCACCGAGGTGATCGAGATCGGCCAGGAGCTCGCCGTCGCGGCGCTGGACACCCTGGACGAAAAGACCTCAGGGACCTAGGAACTCGGCGACCCGGTGCGCCTCACGCCGGCCCTGTTCCCGACCTGCCCGCGCAGCGGGCTCCCGGCAGACCGGGTCGAGCGGATTGGCGCCGAACGCGGCGAGTGAGCGGGCATCGGCGAAGACCGCCAGCGTGGACCCCGGGAAGCCCTCGATCTCGGCCGCGGCGCTCACACCCCAGGGTGGCGGGCTGTCCGCACCGGACGGCACGAGCACGACGGCGGTACCGCAGTCGCCGACCGCGGACATGTTCACCGTGCTCGCGACCCCGCCGTCGATGCACCGGCGACCGCCGATCGTGACCGGCGGCCAGACCCCGGGCACCGCGCAGCTCGCGGCCACCGCGTCCACCAGCCCCACCCCCGACGCGCCGTCGAATACTGTCAGGTCCCCGGTTGCGATGTCGATCGCCGTCACCCGCAGCACCCGGGACGGCCAGCTGTGCGAGGGCAGCCGATGCTCGATCACGCGGCGCCGCACTGCTTGTGTGACGGTATCGGTCTCCAGGGCGATGGCGCCGATGCGCTGCAGTTTCTGTGCCCTGGTCGCCCCCGGGGTCAGCATCGCGTCGAGGAACAGGCCTGCGATCGCGTCGATCGAGACGCCCGGATGGATCTCGTGGACGCCGTGCTGCCCGGACACCTGCCGGGCGAACAGCTCCTCCAGAGGCAGGCCGCCGGCGATCTGTGCGGCGACGGTCGAACCGGCCGAGGTGCCCAGCAGCACGTCGGCGTCGAGCAGTGCGCGCCCGGCGTCAGGGTGTTCGTCACAGATTCCCAGCAGGACACCGGTTTCCCAGGCGATACCGGCCAGTCCGCCGCCGGCGAGCACGAGCGCCCGGTTGACGTCGGTCTCGGCGTCGACGGGAACTGCCCGCGACTGCTCCATCGGATGGGCTTTCGGCATATCCCGAATGCTAGATGGAGGAGGCCACGACGCCGGTGGCACCGTGGCGAGCTGTGCCGCCGGCTGTCCGGGGAACAACCTCAGGACCGGGCGGTAACCATCCAGCACCCGCCGGCGCACAGAACGGATTTCGTCCGACGCGCATCGGCGAATGCGAACGGCCCAGGGCTGCCCACGGTTCCGGGTGTGAGGTCGGTGAGCAACCGCGCCGCAGCTTGTTCTGCGGTGCTCATGAACGGGTTCTCCTTGGGGTCACGCCAACACACGAACGTGAGTCGGCCACCTGGCCGTATCGCGCGATGCAAGTTTGCAAACGCCGTCGTGGGGTCGTCGAAGAACATCACCCCGAAGCGGGATACCTGGACGTCGAACGTGTGTGGCGGCGAGGCGAACGACTGAGCGTCACCGAGAATGAACTCGACCGGCAGATTCCTCTCACGCGCGCGCTTCCGGGCGGCATGGGAACTCAAGCACGCTGCAGCGTGTCCAGCGCCAAATCACAGGGAATGTCCCACCTTCCGCGGCTACCTCGACCTCGCCGCGGCCGGACTGATCAGTGCGCCGCCGCCACGCGGGCCCTGCCCGGGCCCGCCTTGCCACTGATCAGCGGCAGGTCGAGATACGTGGCGATGCCAGGCGGCGCCGCACACACCGCGGGCACCGAGTTCACACAGTGCGCAGCGGTCCCGACCACCCCGTATTCCGGGCCCTCTCCGCCGACCTCGGACTGGAAACCCTTGACCGACACCGTGAAATCGGGGTTGCCCCGCACCTCCATCTCGTAGCGCTGCCCCTCTGGCCCGAACGACCAGGCCGGGTCGAGATTGTCCTCGCCCATCAGCCAATTCACCGTCACCCGCACGACCGGCTCACCGTCGACGAGGGCTTCCCAGTGGAACTTGCGGGCCGCGACCTGACCGGGTTCGATGATTCCCATCGGCGAGTCGATAGGCGCGGTGGCCACCGCGATCTCCTGTGTCGCACGCACTTTCGGGTCGGCAGCGAATCCGAGCTGGTCGACGCACATGCGGACGGCCTGGATGAACCCGGTGTCGAGCATCTTCTGCATCGGCCCGGTCAGCGCTTTGTCCGGCGTTTCGCCGAAGCCCATCACGTGGCGTAACACGTCGGGCGCCTCGTAGGTGCGCAGATCCGAGAATTCCTCGGCCCGGACAAATGTCACCCCTGTCGACATGGCCGAGAGCATCAAGGGGAATTTCTCGCTGATGCCGCCCGGGGCGATACCGGTGCCGTGCAGGGTCACACCACCGGCGACGGCGGCCGCGCGCATCGACGCCCCGCTGCGCTCGCTGGGATACAGCCACCCGACGGGGGTGACGACGTTCTTTCCCGACCCCAGCAGCGCCGCGACCTCGTCGGGGTTGGCGATCAGCGGCGAGTAGATGACGGCGTCCGCGTCCAGCGCCAGGATCTCCTCGAGACTGCCGGTGGCTGTCACGCCGAGCGGGTCGGTTCCGACGATGTCTCCGACGTCGCGGCCGGCTTTGTCCGGCGAGTGCACCCAGCAGCCGACCAGCTCCAGGTCGGGATGCTCGAGCACCCCTTTGATCGCGGCGACGCCCACACCACCTGTTGCCCACTGCACGACCCGCAACGCCATGTCGCCTCCTCCGGCACCAAAAACTAGAACACGTTCTATCGACAACTACACCAGATGCCCGGGCACACGCACCGGAAATCGAGAACCCGCCGTTGGCATGCTGCGGCGGTCTCGACCGCATTAGGGTGTGTTCGCCGGACGAACGAGCTGAGGAGCCACGATGACCGATCCGCAGCAGGGTTCCCGCGTCGGTACTCAGATCGGCCCGTACCGGCTGCGCCGCCTGATCGGTAAGGGCGGCATGGGCGAGGTGTACGAGGCCGAGGACACCGGTAAGGGTCGCGTCGTCGCGTTGAAGTTGTTGCCCGAGGCGGTGTCCCACGATCCGGTGTTCCGGCAACGGTTGCAGCGCGAGGCGAACGCCGCAGGTCGGCTGCAGGAGCCGCACGTCGTGCCCATCCACGACTACGGCGAGATCGACGGGCTGTTGTTCGTCGACATGCGGTTGATCGACGGCATCGACCTGCGCAGGATTCTCCGGGAGCAGGGGCCGATGCCGCCCGCCCGCGCAACCGCCATCGTGCGTCAGATCGCCTCGGCGCTGGACGCGGCGCACCGCAGCGGCATCCTGCACCGAGATGTGAAGCCCGAGAACATCCTGATCAACCGCGACGACTTCGCCTACCTGGTCGACTTCGGTATCGCCAACGCCACCACCGACGAAGCGCTCACCGAGCTCGGCACCGCGGTCGGGACCTACGCCTACATGGCCCCGGAGCGCTTCGGCAATGGTGAGGTCACCGCCCGGGCTGACGTCTACGCGCTGGCCTGCGTGCTGCACGAATGCCTCACCGGCGCACCACCGTTTCAAGGCGACAGCGTCAGTGTGGTGATCGCCGCGCACCTCAACGAACCGGCGCCCCGCCCGAGCCGGGCGCGTCCGGACATTCCGGCCGGCCTCGACGAGGTCATCGCCGTCGGTATGGCCAAGCGCCCCGAGGATCGCTATGCCTCGGCCGGGGAGTTGGCCCGAGCCGCCACCGCGGCTCTGACCGGTGCACAACAGGATCAGGCGGATTCGATAGTGCACCGCAGCCAGGCCGCGACCATGCCGGCGCCGCTTCCGCCGCCCCCGCCCATGTCGCCCCCGCCCATGTCGCCGCCCCCGTCCATGTCGCCTCCGTCCATGCCGCCGCCGCCCATGCCGCCGCCGCCCGGCGGCCCGATCCCTCCCCCGCCCAACGGCCCGCCGCCGGGGTGGTCGCCTCAGCAGCCCCGGTCGTTGGCCGGCGGTTCGAAGGGACCGATGATCGCGCTGCTCGCCGGCTCGGCGGCGATCGTCCTGGTGCTGGCCGGGCTTGGCATCTGGCTGGTGGTCCGGCCCGATCCGACTCCCGGACCGACGGCCTCGCCCACCGGCACGTCCGCCGCGCAGACCACACCCGCGCGGGAACCCACGCGGCGCAGCCGAACCACCACTGCGCCGCCGCCGGCTCAGTCCTACGACCAGCAGCTGATGGCCCTGCTCTCCGGAGGCCACGACGCCTCGAACTGCCGGCCGGTCAGTCCGCCGGCCGCCACGGCGGTGGCGACGGTGGACTGCACGCAGGCGATCACCCCGGGCGGTCCGGCGTTCACCCGCTACTCGTTGTTCGAGGACAGCCAGTCGCTCGACGCCGCATTCGACGCGGCGGTCGAGGTGAACTCGGAGCTACTGCAGTGCCCGGGCAGCGGTGTCGACTCGCCGTCCACCTGGCACTACACCGAGACACCCGACGACGAAGCCGGCCAGATTGCGTGCGGCACCTATAACGACAATGCCGACGTGGTGTGGACCAAGGATGCGGACCTGCTGCTCGCCGATGCCCAGGGACCCGACCTGGAGGATCTGCACAACTGGTGGCTGGAGTTCGGATAGCCCGCGCTAACGTGCTCACAGGACGCAACGAAGCGAAGGGACGACGGATATGAGCCGGGTTTTTGTCATCGGTGTCGGTATGACGAAGTTCGAGAAGCCGGGCCGGCGCGAAGGGTGGGATTATCCCGCGATGGCCGACGAAGCAGGGACCAACGCCCTCGCCGACGCCGGGATCGCCTACGCCGAGGTTCAGCAAGGTTTCGTCGGCTACTGCTCGGGTGACTCCACGTCCGGTCAGCGGGCGCTCTACGAACTGGGCATGACGGGCATCCCGATCGTCAACGTCAACAACAACTGTTCCACCGGGTCGACCGCGCTGTATCTGGGCGCTCAGTCGATCCGCGGCGGTTTGGCCGACTGTGTGCTCGCCCTCGGCTTCGAGAAGATGCAGCCCGGTTCGCTCGGTGGCGGCGCTGAGGATCGCGAATCACCGCTCAAGAGGCATATTCTGGCGCTCAACGACATCGACGCCATGCAGTTCCCGGTCGCGCCGTGGATGTTCGGCGCAGCCGGCCGCGAACACATGAAGAAGTACGGCAGCACCGCCGAGCATTTCGCCAAGATCGGCTACAAGAACCACAAGCACTCGGTGAACAATCCCTACGCGCAGTTCCAGCAGGAGTACTCGCTGGAGGACATCCTGGCGGCGAAGATGATCTCCGACCCGTTGACCAAGCTGCAGTGCTCACCGACCTCCGACGGGTCGGCCGCGGTGGTCCTCGCCAGCGAGGACTACGTCGCCAAGCACGACCTGGCCGGCCAGGCGGTCGAGATCGTCGGCCAGGCGATGACCACCGATTTCGCCTCCACGTTCGACGGCAGCGCCGCCAATATCATCGGATATGACATGAATGTCAAAGCCGCCCAACAGGTTTACCAGCAGTCCGGATTGGGGCCCGAGGACTTCCAGGTCATCGAACTGCACGACTGCTTCTCGGCCAACGAGTTGCTGCTCTACGAAGCCCTCGGCCTGTGCGGACCCGGCGAAGCACCCAAGCTGATCGACGATGACGACACCACCTACGGAGGCCGCTGGGTGGTCAACCCCTCCGGCGGCCTGATCTCCAAGGGGCACCCGCTGGGCGCGACGGGTCTGGCACAGTGCAGCGAATTGACCTGGCAGTTGCGCGGAACCGCCGACAAGCGTCAGGTCGACGGTGTCACCGCGGCGCTGCAGCACAACATCGGGCTCGGTGGCGCGGCGGTCGTCACGGCCTACCAACGCGCCGAGCGGTAACTCCGCCGCACGCGGAAAGGCCCGGCCGGAGGGGACCGACCGGGCCTTCCCTGACCGTGCCCTACACCGAGGCGGGGACTTTCTCCCGCGCCGGCTCGTCGGCACGTGAACCATGATCGGCGTCGAGCATGGTGAGCTCGTCGAACGGATCCTTGCCGGCGAGAACGGCATTCACCTTGTCCTTGTCGATGGTGCGCGTCCACGAACCAACCAGCAGGGTGGCGACCGCGTTGCCCGAGAAGTTGGTCAACGCCCGCGCCTCGGACATGAACCGGTCGATTCCGACGATCAGGCCGACGCCGTCGAGCAGGTCGGGGCGGTGCGCCTGCAGGCCGCCGGCCAGCGTGGCCAGGCCCGCACCGGTGACCCCCGCGGCGCCCTTGGACGCGACGATCATGAACACCAGCAGACCGATCTGCTCGGCGACGGTCAGCGGGTCACCCAGGGCGCTGGCGATGAACAGCGACGCCATCGTCAGGTAGATCGCGGTGCCGTCGAGGTTGAACGAGTAGCCGGTCGGCACGACGACGCCGACGGTGGAGCGTTCGACACCGAGGTGCTCCATCTTGGCGATCAGGCGCGGCAGCGCCGATTCCGACGAGGAGGTCGACACGATCAGCAGGTACTCGCGGGCCAGGTAGCGCACCAGCTTGAAGATCGACACACCCGAGACCGCGCGCAGCAGCGTGCCCAGCACGCCGAAGACGAAGATCACGCAGGTCAGGTAGAAGCCGAGCATCAGCGCCGCGAGTTGTCCGACCGCGGCCCAGCCGGTCTGACCAACGACGTTGGCGATCGCACCGAAGGCCCCGATCGGGGCCAGCCAGAGGATCATCACGAGCACCTTGAAGACCAGCTTCTGCAGATGCTCGATACCGCGCAGGATCGGCTCGCCCGCGGTGCCGAGACCTTGCAGCGCGAAGCCGACCAGCAGCGCGATGAACAGTGCCTGCAGCACGCTGCCCTCGGTCAGCGCGGAGAACAACGAGGTCGGGATGATGCCCTGCACGAATTCGAGCAGGCCGCCGGACTCGTGGGCCTTCTCGGCGAGTTCGGCGCCCTTGCCCGCGGCGCTGTCGGTGAGCCGCAGACCACTGCCCGGGTGCAGGATGTTGCCCACGAGCAGGCCGATGCCCAGCGCGAACGTCGACATGGCGAGGAAGTACACGAAAGCCAGGCCGCCGACCTTGCCGATGGTGGCGGCTTTGCGGACGGACCCGATGCCGAGCACGATCGTGCAGAAGATCACCGGTGCGATCATCATCTTGATCAACGCGACGAACATGGTGCCCAGCACGCCGACGCTCTTTCCCACCTCCGGCGCGAAGATGCCGACACCGATGCCGGCGATGACCGAGATGATGACGGCGATGAACAACCAGTGCGTGCGGTCGCGCTTCTTCTTCGGCTCCTCGGGCGCCGGCTCTGCGGCCGGCCTGTCCATCGTGGCGGTCATCGTGCTCTCCTTCAGACTCAGCTCGGTGTTGGGGTCTGAGAAGATGCTGTTGGACATCGTGAGCCAGGTCACGTTTTAGTTCATTACGTTCAGACGAGAGGCGGTTGCGCGATGAGGACTCCGAAATGACCGGCCCCACGGCGCAGACGCTGGCGATCGGGCTGTACTTCGCGCTGATGCTGGCCATCGGCTATTACGCCTACCGTCAGACCAGCGATCTCGACGACTACATGCTCGGCGGTCGCAGACTCAGGCCGGGCGTCGCGGCGCTGTCAGCGGGTGCTTCCGACATGTCCGGTTGGCTGATCCTCGGGTTGCCGGGCGCCATCTATGCGTCGGGCCTGGTGGAGGCGTGGATCGTGATCGGCTTGGTCGTGGGCGCCTACCTGAACTGGCGGTTCGTGGCGCCCCGGCTGCGGGTCTACACCGAGATCGCGAACAACTCGATCACGGTACCGAGCTTCTTCGAGAACAGGTTGCGCGACCGGTCGCACGTGCTGCGGATCTCCGCGGGCACCATCGTGCTGGTGTTCTTCACCTTCTACGTGTCCTCGGGAATGGTCGCCGGTGGCGTGTTCTTCGAAGCCACGTTCGGCGCGTCCTACCTGACGGGGATGCTGCTGGTCGCCGGGATCACGCTCAGCTACACCCTGTTCGGCGGGTTCCTCGGCGCGACCCTCACCGATGTCGCACAAGGGCTGTTGATGCTCGCGGCCCTCATCGCGGTTCCCGTGGCCGCGGTCATCGCCACGGGCGGGCCGGGCGAAGTGGTGAACCTGGTCCAGGCGGCCGATGCTGCGCACAACGCCGCCAATGCCACCGACGAAATCCACCGCACCTCACTGCTGTTCGGAGGAAGCGTGTTGGCCATCGTTTCCGCGGCCGCCTGGGGCCTGGGCTACTTCGGCCAGCCGCACATCATCATCCGGTTCATGGCGCTGCGCTCTGCTGCCGACGCGAAAGCCGGTCGCCGCATCGGGATCAGCTGGATGGTGCTCACCTCCGCGGGTGCGATCGCGACCGGGTTCGCCGGTTTGGCGTACTTCTACGGCCGCGGGGAGACCCTGGACAACGCCGAGACCGTCTTCCTGCAGCTTGCGCAGGTCATGTTCCACCCCTTTGTGGCCGGGATCGTGCTCGCCGCCGTGCTGGCTGCCGTCATGTCGACGATCTCATCGCAGCTCATCGTCTGCTCGTCGGCGCTGGTCGAGGACATCTACCGCGCGTTCGGCAAAGAGTCCAGCCCGACGAAGCTGGTCACCTACGGCCGTCTCGGGGTGCTGACGGTCGCCGTGGTGGCGATCCTGCTCGCCCTGAACCCGCGGGGCACCATCCTCGATCTCGTCGGCTTCGCCTGGGCCGGCTTCGGGGCCGCGTTCGGGCCACTGATCATCTTGTCGCTGTTCTGGCGCAAACTCACTTCGGCCGGGGCGATCGCCGGAATGATCACCGGTGCCGCGGTCGTCGGGGTCTGGGGTCTCAACGACGCGTTGGCGAGCACACTGTACGAGATCGTCCCGGCCTTCTTCGCCTGTGCCGTTGTCGCCGTTGCCGTCTCGCTGATCACCGCCCGCCACGACGAGGATGTCCAACGCGAGTTCTCCGAGATGGACGAATTAGTGCGCGCATGACGGCCGCCCCGGACGGTGTCGCGTCGGCGGGACGGGGCCGCCGCCCGTGGCCGCAGTCATTGGCCGGTCAGGCGATCGCGCTGCAGATCGCGGTGATCGCGGTGATCGTGGTGGCCGGTAGCGTGTTGGCGCTCGTCGACGCCCGGCAGGACGGTGACGCGGCAGCCGAGGCTCAGGTGCTGGGCATCGCGACCGCGCTGGCAGACTCGCCGTCCACCGCCCAGGCGATCGAATCCGGCCGGGCCACCGAGGTTCTGCAGCCCGTCACCGAGCTGGTGCGCAGGCAGACTGACATCGCCTTCATCACGATCATGGCCCCGGACCGCACCCGGTTCACCCACACCGACCCCTCCCAGATCGGTGGCGACTATCTCGGCACCATCGAACCCGCGCTGCGCGGGGAATCGTTCAGCGAGTTCTACACCGGAACGCTGGGACCCTCGATCCGCGCGGTGGCACCGGTGTACGACTCCGACCGGCGTGTCATCGGACTGGTCGCCGCAGGAATCCTGCAGCAGAGCCTGGCCGACCGCTGGCGCGCGCAGTGGCCCATCATCGCCGCGGTAGGCGTTGGCGCTCTTGCTATTTCGCTACTCGGCGTATGGGGCATCCGGCGCCGGCTGCTGCGTCAGACCCATGGGCTGCGTCCCGACGAACTCCGCGTCATGTATGACCACCACGACGCGATCCTGCATTCGGTGTCCGAGGGGTTGATCGTGCTGGACCGCAACGGCGTCGCGCTGGTCAACGACGAGGCCCGCCGGTTGCTGTCACTGCCGGCGGGCGAGGTCGCGCCGTCGGATCTGCCGGAGTTCCTGCGCACCTACAACCCCGGCGCGCGCGACGAACTGCACGTGACCGACGACCGCGTGCTGGTGGTCAACCGGTCGAGGGTCGGGAACCCTGCCGGCCAGGACGACAACGGTTCGGAAGTGGTCACCATCCGCGACCGCACCGAATTACAGGGTGCGATGGGTGAACTCAATTCGCTCAAGGTACTGACCGATTCGCTGCGGGCCCAGGCACACGAGGCGGCCAACAAGCTGCATACCATCGTGACGATGGTGGAGATGGGTCGTGCCGAGGAGGCGGTCAGGTTCGCCACGGCCGAACTCGAACTGTCCCAACAACTCGTCGACAGGCTCTCCACCGCGGTCGGCGAGCCGGCACTGGCTGCGCTGCTGCTGGGTAAGACCGCGCAGGCCGACGAACGCGGTATCGAACTGACCGTCACCGAGGACACCGAGCTTCCGGTCGGCACCGACGATCTGCTGCTGACCGGACAGGAACTGGTCACGGTGGTGGGGAATCTGATCGACAACGCGATGGAGGCCTGCGACCCGGAGAACCCGTGGGTGGAGGTGACGGTGAATCAGCATGACGGTCGGCTGTTGATCAGGGTCGCCGACAGCGGTGAAGGGATGGATCCCGGCACCTTCGAAAAGGCCATGCGGCGGGGCTACTCGACGAAGTCCGCGCACGGCGCCGAAGGGCACGGGCTCGGGCTGGCCCTGGTAGCGCAGGTGGTGAAGCGGCACGGAGGACGGCTCAGCGCCGACGTGACCTATGGTTCGGTGGTGACGGTGACGGTGGCGCGCCCATGATCAGCGTGTTGATCGTCGAGGACGAGATGCTCATCGCCGACGCGCATCAGACGTATCTGCAACGCATCGACGGCTTTTCGGTGGCAGCGGTGGCGCACACGGCCCGCGACGCGATGCGGATCGCCTCCGAGTCCGCGGCCGACGGCGCACCCGTCGACCTGGTACTGCTCGATATCGGATTACCCGATGCCAGCGGGATCGGGCTGGCGTCGGCGCTGTCGGGACTGCGGCCGGCGCCCGACATCATCGCCATCACCTCCGAGCGCGATCTGGAGATGGTGCGCGCCGCGGTAGGGCACGGAGCGCTGGCATATCTGTTGAAGCCCTTCACTTTCGCCGCTTTTCGCGAACGGCTGGAACGCTACCGGCGTTACCGCCAGGCGCTCCCCGCCGGGACCGACGCCGCCAGTCAGGCCGAGGTCGACCGGGCACTGGCCGAGCTCCGCATCGGCCCGGACCGGGCGGCCACCCCGAAAGGATCGGCTCCCGGCACCAATGACGAGATCGCCCGGGTGGTGCGCGATTTCACGGACAACCCGGACGGCGTCACTGCCGATGAGGTGGCCAAGCAGGTGGGGGTCTCCAGGGTGACGGCGTGGCGCTACCTGGAGCGCCTGGCCGACGAGGGCACTGTTCGCCGGCACACCGACTACGGCAAGGCCGGACGGCCCAAGACCCGCTATCGCTGGCGCTGACCGCACACGCGGTCAGGCCGGGGTCGGCTGCAGCCTGCGCGGGACGCCCATGGCGATCGGATCGGTCGCGATGAACTCCGAGTACAGCGCCTCGATCGACGATTCGACCGAGAACACGGTGACGGTGCCTGCGTAGTCGGCGAGGTACAGCCGCGCGCTGTCGGCGCCCTGGGTGACGCACGACGGCCGCGCATCCACGGTCAGCGAGTCGACGATGTCGAGGCTCAGCGTGCACAGCACCGCCACCCGGTCGTAGTCGACGATGTAGGCGCGCGTCTGGTCGGCGCTCATGGTCAGCTGGGTGGGTGCGCCTCCGACGGTGACCCGGTCGGTGACCCGCATCGTGGTCAGGTCGACGACGAGCACGGCACCACCGTCGGCGCGGTCCGAGGTCAGCACATACACCGCCCCGCCGGCGTAGGCGATGTCGCGGATCGGCGAGCCGACCGGCACCACCCGCTGGACCTGTGCCGTCTCGGTGTCCACGATGACCAGTCGGCTGCCCACCGCGTCGGTGATAGCCGCGTACAGCCGCTTGCCGCTCGGGTCGGCGCTGAGCGCGTCGACATTGGCTGCCGGACCAGATCCGATTCCGATGGTGCCGACCCGTTCGGCGGTGACGTCGATGACGGTGATGTCGACGCGGTCGTGGGTGGCGCGTCCGGCGTACACCCGCTTGCCGGCCGGGCCGACGGCCAGCGCGCTGACGCCGACAGCAACCGGATAGGTCGTGATGACTGCGCGGGTATCGAGGTCGATGACCGTCACAGCGTCGACGTTCTCCGCTGCGACGCTGACGTAGGCGCGGTCGTCGGACACGGTCACCGCGGTTGGTTGACCACCGACGGCGACGGTTGCGACGACCGTCAGCGTGGTGTTGTCGACGATCGAGACACTGTCGTCGCCGGCATTGGCCATCACCACAGCCGTCGCGCCCGCGGCGATGTCGCCGATCGCCCCGCGGCCCACGGTGAGACGACGTTCCAGCGCAACACCGCCGGCGGGATCGCTCGCCACCCGGTCCACAGACGACTCGCCGGCCACCTGCGTCTCAGCGGTGTCACTGCTGCCATTGCGGAACATGCGCCCCTTGGGCACCGAAAAGTTAGCCATGCGCCTGGTACCTCCGCCGGCACGAACCTCTGCCCGGCTCTAGATTCCGATTTCCTGACGCCCGTCCGGACGTCGCCTGAACCGAGTGTAGCGACGGAAATTCGACGGCCGGACCGAGGAATTCCCCGAACCGGAGCTGCGCGGCGAATGCTCTCAGCGCACACTTAAGAAGCGCATCGTTATGCCTTTGTTATGTTCACATGGCAATTAGCTGAACAACCCCTGAACTGGGAGTGTGCCGATGCCGGCAATGTCGTGTTGCGCGTGTGACCAAAACAAGTTCGTAACGATTTCTTAGCTTTGTTGTTCGAAATGAGCGCTAGATCACAGCGCGACACGGCAGCAAACGCACCACTGCGTCGGAGTCCGTCCACCCCAGGCAGCAGACCCGCCCCCACGGCCTGGGACGGTCCCAGATATCTGCTTCGCTGGAATGGACCGCCACCGCACAGCCGAGCTGCACAACCGGGCTGTACAACCGGGCATGGCGGTGAGGGTCAGGCGGGTTTGGCGCGGCATACGGACGTGATCGTCGCTGCCGGGATCAGACCTTCGGGGTCACAGAGTTCCAGCACCCTGGCCACCGCCGGACTGGCGACGACGCACCAGGTCACGTCCTCACGGGCAAGGTGGGCACTGATCGCATACAGCGCCGAGGCGCCGTCGAAAGCCAGAAAATTCACCTGGGTGAGGTCGAGGACCAGCGCGGAACAACCCACGCAGGCCTCACGCACGGTGTGTGCGAAATGTTTGGCGTTGCCGGCGTCGACCTCGCCACGCACCGAGACCGTGGCGCGCGCCGCGGTCCCGGTGCCTTCCATGCGGCAGGTGAAGGCCAGCGCTGTCGACGCTATCGAGAAGCTCCGATTGTCGGCCGACCTACTGCGAATGGATGTGACGGTCATTGCAGGACAACATACCTGCGCAACGGTCAAGCCTGTTCGGCTTTTTGCCGCTCCTCGTTCGCCTTGGCCGCGGCCCGTGCGCTCTCGGCCTCGGCTTCCTTCTTGGCGGCCTCGCGCTGGGCATCGGCCTTGTCCTGTTGGGCCTCGCCTTCACGCTGCAGGTCGTCACGGCCGGTCACGACCCCGACGACCTCTTTGGCCTTACCCTTGACACCCTCGACGACACCCTTGACGGCTTCTTCGGGACCCGAATTGTTGTCGCTCACGAGACGCTCCTTTTCTGCGGGGATACCGCTTGGCGAAGCGTCTGTTCCCCGCCCGTCGATTTACCAAACCTGGAGGTCATCGACCGAACCGGGCCGGTCACCCGGCCAGATTCCGCAACGCGACCTCCAGCGTCGAGAACAGATCGATGTAGTCGGCCACCCCGGTGATCTTGAGGGGTCGACTGGTCGCCGGGCCGTCGGCGACGACGGCGAACTGCACCGACCCGTCGAGCTGCTTGCGGGTGGTCATCAGGACCTGCATCCCCGCCGAGCCGAGGAAGTCCACCTCGGTCAGGTCGACGATCAGTCCGGAGGGTTTGCGATCCAGCGCGGCGGTGATGACATCCTGCAGCGCGGGCGCGGTGAGCATGTCGACGGCGCCGAGCGCGGCGACGACGACCACATCGTCAACCTGGTGTTCGCTGAATTGCTGCACGTCTTGAGCCTCGTCTTTCACGGAGCGACCGCTCTGGGGGTCGCCGATGATGTCGGGAGGCTGCAGTCTGAACCCGGTGCGGTGTCCGGAGCGCGACACCTCTGCACTAGATTATCGAACCCCGCCCGGTGGCGGCATGACGCGGTCATGTCAACAGGGACGGATGGAGTTCGGGGGTAAGCAGGTAGGCCCGGCGGCAACGCGTGTCGGCCGACTCTGGCAGATCCCGGGCGTGATCGGCGGCGGGCGCTACCATCCCGCACAGACGTCCCTCAGGAGGCTGATGCGTGCCCGATACCCCCGCCGAGATCCGCGGCAGCGTGCTCAGATCACTGGCCGGCGAAGGACTCGACGAGTACCGGGCGACCCAGTTGATGCTGGGGGCGGTCAACGCGTACTGCCCCGTCTACAACGGTGTCGTCGCCGGCTGATCGTCCAGCTTCGGCGATACCCGACGGGGAGCGTCCACCGGCGTTAGCGTGGTAGGCGAAGGTGCTCGGAGAAGCACCCGCGATCACCCCGGGATCTCCATGGAATCTCCAGGCAAGCTCCAAGCGTTGCAGCTGGCACGTCGCGACGATGGTGTCACTCGCCTTACTGGTCAGGCCAGTGACGCACTTACCCAAGGAGATGCACCATGTTGAAATTTCTCGCCGCCGGTCTGCTGCCCCTGGCGGCCGCGCTGGCCGTCGCAGCCCCGGCCCAGGCCGATAACGCCGCATCCACCATCAACCAGTTGCGGGCCCAAGGTTACGACGTGCGGATCAGCCGGGTCGGCAGCGCGCCGCTGACCGAGTGCACCGTCGCCAGTGTGCGCAGCCTGCCGGTGGTGTCCCAGAATTTCCCGGGTATCGACGACGATGACACCAATGTGTTCACCGTGAAGCCCAAGCAGAAAGTCAACGTGACGCTGAACTGCGCGGGCTGATCTCTGGAGTCCACGTCCCGGACCGACGGCCCCGCATCGGGGTCGTCGCCGTCCTTCCCCCGCGGTATGGCGCTGCTGGTGGCCGGCGCACTGTTCATGGAAATCCTCGACGCGACGATCATCGCGCCGGCGATCCCGGCCATCGCGGCGTCGTTCGATGTCGACGCGATCGACGTCAACGTGGCCATCTCGGCCTATCTGCTGACCGTGGCGATCCTGATCCCGGCCAGTGGCTGGGTTGCCGACAGGTTCGGTATCCGGCCGGTGTTCCTGGCCGCGATCGCGATGTTCACGCTGGCGTCGGTGGGCTGCGCGGTGAGCACCTCGCTTCCGATGCTGGTGGGGATGCGGGTGCTGCAGGGCGTCGGCGGCGCGATGATGGTTCCGGTCGGAAGGCTCGCTGTGCTGCGTTCGAGCGCGAAGTCGGATCTGGTGCGGGCCATCGCCGTATTGACCTGGCCGGCGCTCGTCGCGCCCGTGGTGGCGCCCGTCCTGGGCGGCGCGATGGTGACTTTCGGGTCATGGCGCTGGATCTTCTTCGTCAACATCCCGATCGGGATCATCGGCTTGGCACTGGCGTTTCGCTTGGTCCGGGGCAAGCCCGCAGCGGTCGTCAGACCGTTCGATTGGTGCGGGCTGCTGTTACTGGGCGCCGGCATCGCCATCGGTCTGATCGCGTTGGAACACATCAGGATCAGCGGCACCTCCTGGACGCTGGTCGGTGCGGGCGGCGCGGTCGCGATCGTCTTGCTGGCCGCCGCCGGATGGCACCTGTACCGCGCGCCGGCGCCGCTGATGCGGTTGTCGGTGCTGCGGGTGCGCACGCTGCGCATCACGGTTTCCGGCGGTTCGCTGTACCGCCTGGTGATCACGGCCGTTCCGTTTCTGCTGCCGCTGCTGTTCCAGATCGACTTCGGCTGGTCGGCGTTCACCGCCGGCCTGATGGTCGCGGCGTTGTTCGTCGGGAACCTGACGATCAAACCGATCACGACACCACTGATGCGCCGGTTCGGCATCAAGCGCGTGCTGCTGGTCAATGGTGTCGCGTCGGTGGCCTGGTTCGGCGTGCTGGCCGCGCTGCAGCCCGAGACACCGATCGTGCTCATCGCGGTGGCGCTCTATATCAGTGGCGCCCTGCGGTCGGTCGGCTTCACCGCCTACAACAGCCTGGCGTTCGCCGACGTCGACGGTGACGAACTCACCCACGCCAACACGCTCAATGCGACGGTGCAGGAGTTGGCCGCGGGCGTCGGAATCGCCGTCGCCGCGCTGCTGCTGACAGTGCTGACCTCGTTCGCCTGGACCTTCGTCACGCTCGGCGCGCTGCTCGCGGTCACGCTCATCGAGACGCTGCGACTGCCCGGGGACGCGGGCAGGCACGTCAGCGACGCGCGCTGACCGGACCCGATCGGCGCTTCGCGCGCGCCTCCCACGAAAGTCTCGACCATCACTTTAGCCTTGGTGGCCGTGACCACACTGCTCGAGCCGTCGCTGGCAGACCTGGATTTCGACCCCGAGATCCTGTGCACCTGCCGAAAATTCTGCGGCCCGCTCGCTCACCCGGCCCAGTGGTGGGTCACGTTGTCGTGCGGTTGCCCGTACCCGATGTGTCAGCGCGCACTGCGGATCGCCAATCTGCGCTTGAAAGTGCGTGCGCTGACCTGCCGGTTGTGCGAGACCGACCAGATCGCGATCCGCTCAGTCTCGCCCATCTGAGCCCGGTGTCGCGGCACCGATCGGGGTGTCGGTCGCCTCGGCGGGCCGGTCGAGCATTGCCGGTCCGGCCGGACGTAACACGGTCGGACGCAACACGGTCGGGCGCAACCGCTCGGGAAGTGCCCTCAGAATCCCGCCGAGGACCAACACGAGGGCCAGTGCAGCGCCGGCGACGACCGCCATCGGTAGCGTCGGCAACAGATTCTCGAACACCATGTAGAAGCCGAACAGCAGGAACAGCGCCGCCGCAGTGATCTGAATCAACCTCTCCGGCAGGTGCTTTCCCGCGACAGCGCCGACCAGGATCGCCAGCCCGTCCGCGGCGACCATGCCCAGAGTGGAACCGATCCACACCCCCAGCCAGTCGTTGTCGGCGGCGAGGGTGACGGTCGCGAGCATCGTCTTGTCGCCGAGTTCGGCCAGCACGAACGCCGAGGTGACCACGAAGAACGCCGGCGCGGTGGCCTTGGCGGCGCGGGAGGTCTCCTCGTCGGTGAGGGAGTCTCCGCGCAAAGTCCACAGGCCGAAGAAGATGAACATCGCCCCGGCGATGAGCCCCAGTAGGTGGGTGGGCAGCGCGGCGCCGAGATAGTGACCGATAGCGACCGAGAGCACGTGCACGGCGGTGGTGGCGACAGTGATGGCCGACAGCACCACCCACCACCGGTAGCGCAAGGCGAACATCATGGCGACCAGCTGGGTCTTGTCGCCCAACTCGGCGATGAAGATGACGGCGAAGCTCAACAGCAGGGCGGCGAGCACGACTACTCCTCGGTGTCGGGGTGTGCCGCCCGGACAGACAATGCCTCCGGCCGACAACCCGAAAGGTCTGTACGGCCGAAGGTCTCGCCCACCGGTGCAGGACCGGTCCGGACAACCGGGTAGCGCAGAGTACTCGCGATACCAGTATGTCGATTGCCGATTTGGGGGCTACTCCCCTTCGCTGTCCCGACGATACCCGCCCGGCGCCACAGCACGCAACTCGGCGGTCTCCAATTCATCTCTCGCACAATAAGTTTGGATCACTCCACTGAAAAAGTTCGGGGTCCCGCATCCCGGCGGAGGGTGCCCCCTGATTCACACCACCGCATCGGCGAAGTACAGTGTCGACCCCGTTGCCAGCAGCAGAAAGACAGCCGGGAACGCGATGTTGTGGAACACCCTGGTGTGGACGTGCACACCCACCGCACCGACGAAGAAGCCGACGAGACCCAGCGCCGCGGCCAACCCAAACCAGGGCGCGGCCACGAAGCCGAGAACAAGACCGAGCGCACCCGCCAGCTTCAGGCCGGCCAGGTACGGAATCCATCTCGTCGCCACCCCGACCTCGGCAGAGTTGGCCAGCACGAACGGCGCGCGGAACAGGTCCGCCACGGCGATCGCACCGTTGGCGACGGCGCACAGCAGCGTCGTGACAGCCAAGATCGTCACTGTCGGGCCGCTCGCGTCCGCGGTTCCCTCGGTATGCTCGCCATGTCGCCTCCTGGGTCGGATCAGATTGCCTATTCACTTCTGATGACGATCCGCACATCCGAAAGGTGACCGGTGGTGAATTCCTGTCCCGCCCCGTCCGCAGAACTGCACACAGCCTTCGTCGAGGCCCGCCCCCGATTGCTGTCCCTGGCGCACCGGCTCCTCGGTTCGCTGCACGACGCCGAGGACGCGGTCCAGAACACCTGGATTCGAGTGTCGTCGCATGCCGGCGACGACATCGTCAGCTACCCGGCGTGGCTGACGACCGCGGTGACCAGCGTGTGCCTGGACCAGCTGCGGCAACGCCAACGCCGCCACCTGCTCGACCACCGGGCCGACCCGGCCCAGTTCGTCGAACGCGCCGCCGACGAGGACTTCCTGCGCCGCGAGGACGTCGGCCGCGCATTGATGGTGCTGCTGAGCCGACTGTCCCCGACCCAACGGGTGGCCTATGTGCTGCACGACTTGTTCGCCGTGCCGTTCGACCAGGTCGCCGTCGTCCTGGACGTGACCCCGACAAGCGCGAAGAAACTGGCGAGTCGGGCCAGGGCACGACTTCGGCCCGCCGACCGCACCAGTCCCGTCGGCTCCGCCGACCCCGCCGAGGATGACCTCGTCGACGCGTTTCTGCGCGCAGCCGCCGGCGGCGACATGCACCGCATGATCGCGATGCTGGCGCCGGGGTGTGTCCGCGCCGCCGATCCCGAACTGCTCCCCGCCGCGACGCCGGCGCTGGTCACCGGCGCCACCGCGGTCGCGCAGGAGACACGGCTGTTCGTCGAGCGCATCCGGTGCAGCACACCGATGCGGGTGAACGGCCGCAACGTTCACGTCATCGCGCCCGGCGGCCATCCGTTGGCCACCATCGACATTCAGGTCCAGGGTGGGCTGATCACCCGGATCACCCTCTCCGCCGTGCGGGACGGCGACGTCCTCGAACCGGCGCGTCAGCCTTCCGGGAAGTGCGACTTGTAAACCTGACCGTGCACACCGACGGTCCGATCGACCACCTGTGATATCGAAAAGTCAGACGCCGCAGACAGATACGCATAGGCGGTGGCGCGGTCCATGCCGAGGTCGGTTTCCAGGAAGTCAAGCGCATTGACGACCGCGCGCCGCATCGCGATGTCGAGATCGCTGTTCTGACCACCGACCGAACCGTCGGGATCCGACAGACCGATCGGCACCCACGCGTCGGCGGTCTCGGCGAACGGATAACGGTAGGCGACCGACGGGGCGTCACCGGACCCCGGTTTGCACACCGACAGCCGGTAGGTGCCGCGTAGCGAGCCCTCCATCGCCGTCAGCGCGACCTCACCGTCCCCCATCGCCATATGGGGATCACCGACATAGAACAGCGCACCTTCGGCGAACACCGGCAGATAGAACGTCGCGCCCTCGCCGAGCAACCGGATGTCGATGTTCCCGCCACCCAGCGTCGGGGGAATGGAATTGGCCGATGCGGCGGTCGGGTCGGTGTCCTGCGAGTAGGCGACCCCCATCATTCCCATGAACGGCCGCAGCGGAAATCGCACCTGCGCGGCACCGTAGGTCATCACACCCTGGCCGTCCTCGACCGCGGTGAACGTCGAGACGTTGCCGTAGCGTGCGGGGTCGGGGCTGGGCCTGCCGTCGGTGCCGACCGGCGGCATCACCTCTGCCAGCGTGATGCCGGCCGGTGCTTGCGCGTCGGCAGTGCGCCCCAGCGCACCCTTGCCGTGGCGGCTGGACACGACCCCGTACGGCACCCGCGGGATCGCTTGCAGGATCTCGATCTTCAGCACATCTCCGGGTTGTGCACCGTCGACGAACACCGGGCCGGTGACCACATGCGGACCGTCCTTGTCGAAGTCCCTAGGGGTGCGGGCGTACTCCGCGGCGATGTCGATCGCATCCTGCAGGACATCTGATTCGGCAACGCCCTGCGCGCCGAAGTACTCCACCGGGTCACGCCCCTGATCCTCGAGGATGCCCTCATGGCTGACCGCGTCGATCGTCACGGTCTGACCCGATGCCATCCGCGTGACCGGCTCGGCGTGCACGGTGGGTACATATCCCCACAACACCTCGTCCGGGACGGACTGCAGATAGTGATCGCCGGACGGATCGCCCTGGCCCGGTTGCAAGATGGTGAACGCGGCACCCGCCGGGGCAGAACTGTCCTGCGGGGCCGACGATCCCGGCGAGCATGCGCCCGCCACACCCGCCACCCCCGCGCCCGCGCCCACCGCAGCGACCACGCGGAGGAACTCTCGCCTACCCAGACCGGTCCACAGCGTCTCGGCAGCGTGTCGTGCGAATTCGGTCATGGGCGGCACCTTTCGAGCGCTCGGCGGATGGAAAATCGACCCCCGACGGGTTCCCGCACGGTATTTCCGCGTGGAAAAATCCGTGCTAAGTCCGTGTTGCCGCTGACCTCGTTTCGGCCGCATCCCGGAGCTACGCTGAGGCAGCCTGTGTGAGACAACCCCGGAGGTCACCCGATGCCGACTGCCGAGTTGGGTCACTCATCACGCCCGTGGCTGCTCGCCGCCCGGGCCGCCGCGGTGACGAGCGTCGGCGTTGTCCTCGTCCTCTTCGTCACCGCGGGTGAACTGGTGCAGAATCACGCCCTTGAGGATGTGCACGGTGCCGCGGCGATCGTGCTGCACGTCGTCACCGGCGCGCTCGCCACCACGCTCGCCGGCCTGGCGCACAGTCGGGGCCGCGGTTGGTGGTCGGCCGCCCTGGCCGGCCTGCTCTTCGCCTACACCTTCGTGCAGGCCTATCTCGGCGAGGGAACGACCCTCGCCCTGCACATTCCGGGGTCGCTGGCGGTCGCCGGCGCCGCGGTGTGGCTCACGGCGTGGCTGTTCTGCGCCGTCGTCGCCGAGTGACCGGGGAGATCGGTGTTTCAGCACCCGCAGATCGGAGAACACCGTCGGGGACAGACCCGCCGACGCTTGGAGGAATGACGTGGAACGGCACGGTGTCCCACATGATGCCCCGACCCCGAAGGACGCCACCGAGGCCACCGAGGAGCAGCGTGTGCTGCAACAGAAGCTCGATCACCAGGACGACGACCCCGAGGCACCGGCCCGCACCCAGAGCCACCGTCAGATTCCCGACGAAAACTGACCTACGCGCCGAGCAGCAAATTTCTCGGCGTGTGCACGCCGCTGCCTGAGTTTGTTAAAGCAACTACCTGAGAAGCGGGCTCGCTTTTCTCGATCGGCATTCGCCGGACGGACTGAACTCTTCCATTTCGGGAGCCGATAACACCAGTTCAGCTGTCGGAAAGCAACGATATTCGTTTCCGCAGCGAAATAGCAGAACCGACGTCTTTCAAAAGAACGTCATCCGCGCCCACCGCGGCGTAGCGTGACCCCATCAGCAAACCCAGTAAGGAGGGACGCGCATGCACGGCAGATTGTTGTTCGCCGCGGCGGCCGCCACCGGGCTCACCGTCGCGCTGGCGGCGCCGGCTGTGGCGGACGAGACCGACGACATCTTCATTTCCGCTCTGGAAAGTCAGGGCATCCCGTTCTCGACCGCCGACAACGCGATCCAGCTCGCCGGCGCGGTGTGCGAGTACGCCGCGGCGGGCCAGGATCCCACCCAGATCGCGCTGGAAATCATGGAGCCCGCCGGCTGGACGGCAGAACAGAGCGGATTCTTCGTCGGGGCGGCCACGCAGTCCTATTGCCCGTCCTAACCAGGGCGCAGCGCGGTGAAAGGAGCGAACGGAAGTATTCGCAACACAAACCATGTTCCGACCACGACGAGCGTCACCGGGGCGGCCCACCGGTGGTGGTGCCACGACACGATGCGACGATTGACGATGCGCCCGTAAGTCCACCCGCCGAAGGCGACCGTCAGGAACGCCAGCGCCAGTACGGCGACGGCGTTGAACCTGACCGCGTCTGCCAGGTCCCCGTGCAGCAGCGCATAGATCATCCGCAGGCTGCCACATCCGGGGCAGTCGACGCCGAACAGGGCTTTGGTCGGACACACCGGCAGGAACCCACCGGGCGTGGTCGGGTCACCGACCCAGACCAGGGCGCAGACCCCCGCCGCCCCGGCGACCGCCAGCAGCGGGCCGCCGAGGCGCACAGGTGTCGAATTCGCCGCAGGCACCCGTCAGTAGGTCGAGGAGGTGTCGAAGTCCATGCTGACAGCGCCGACGGCGATCAGGATCGCGTAGATGACCCAGACCGCCACCGCGCCCAGCGCGGCCCATATCGCCCACTTCTTGGCGGCGTCCGACGAAGCCTGCGCCTCGGCGAAACGGCCTTGTGCCCAAAGACCATTGACCTGACTGGCCTTGACGATCGACACGATGCCGAATGGCAGGCAGCAGAACAGTGTGGTGAGAATCCCCCACACCAAGTTCGAACTCGGGGGCGTCCCCTGCGGTTGTTGAGGCGGAAAGGCCGCGCCGCCCGCAGGCGGTGGGGGCGGATAGTTGCCGGGCGGTGGTTGCGTCATGTCGACTCCTCGAAAGGCCAGGAACTAGCTCAGAAAAGCCTGCTAAGAGTAGCCGACAAGATCAGATCTGGAGCGGCAAATCAGCGCGGTTTTGATCCCAACCAGCCACACGGACAACAGTGTTCACGGCTGCGCCGGACCGGGCGCCGCAGACATGCGATCGCGCAGACTGTCGTAGATCGGACGAGACCCGACGGCGTTGGCGGTGACCACGGCGGCGGCGGTGGCGATGAGCATCGGCACCGCCGCTGTGGTGGTTGCGGTCATCTCGATGACGATGACGATGCCGGTCAACGGCGCTCGCACACTCGCGCCGAAGAAGGCTGTCATACCGGCCAGCACCATCGGAAGTGCAAGGAAAGCGGTGTCATTCGGCCAGATTGCGGCGAAGCCGCCGAGGAACAGGGTTCCCCAGAGCGCCCCGACGGCCAACAGCGGTGCGAACAACCCGCCGGGCACCGCCGCCGAATAGCACAGCGGCCCGGTGACAAACCTCGCGGCGAGCAGTCCGGCCGCAGCGAGCAGGAAGAGTTCGTGGCCATCCAAGAGCATCTGGGTAACGGTGTCGCCGTCGCCGACCGTCAGTGGCGCCACCCACAGCAGCAGCCCCACGCCGGCGCCGATCGCGCCGGCAGTCGCCACTGTGGGCATGCGGCGAATCCTGCCGACATGGTCGAGCGCCCACAACACGGCGGCGTTGTAGGCAGCGCCGAGAACACCTGTGCAGGCGCCGAATACGAGGAAAAGCGGTAGCCATCCAACCTCGGGCGCCGCGACCGGCCCCACCTGGAAGTCGGGTTGGTCGCCCAGCAACAACCGGGAACTGCCGATAGCCGTCGCGGCCGCGAGCACCGACACCAGCACGGCCTGTGCGCGCCACGATTTCGTCACTTCTTCGAGGGTGAACAGCACCCCGGCCAGTGGAGCGTTGAACGCGACGGCCAGGCCGGCGCCGCCCATCGCCGCCTGCATCGTCCTCGCCTCCGGGTCGGACAGGCGGATGCGTCGGGCGGCTTCGGCTCCCACCGCGGCCCCCATGTGCACGGTGGGCCCTTCCCTGCCCAGCACGAGGCCCGATCCGATGGCCAGCACGCCCCCGACGAACCTCGCGGGCAGCACCCGAAGTCTGGGCAGCGTGGCCTGCCCCAGAAAGACCGCCTCGACATGGGGTATCCCGCTGCCGATCGCCAAGGGTTCCCAGCGGACCATCAGCGCAGCGCCCGCCGCGCACGCCGCCACGACGGCGATCGGGATGAGCCACCCCGGTCCGGGCAGACGCTGCGCCCACTCGATCAGATCGACCCGAAGAGTTTCTGCCGTCTGCAGGCACCAGCGGAACGCCCCGCCGGCCAGACCGATGATCAGTCCTCCGGCAATCGCCGCCGCGCTGAGCGCGGCGATCCGGTGAAGTCCTGCGGGCGGGTCCCCGGTTCTGCTCACGCGCGACAGCTCCCCGGCGGCGGCAAGGCGGTGTTCGGGGGGTCAGCCACGGTCGGTGATGTCGGCGTACTCGGGATGTTTGTCGATGTATTCGGCGACCATCCAGCACGTCGGCACGATCCGCAGGCCTTCGGCACGCGTCTGACTCAGCGCCTCGGCAACGAGAATGGTTGCCAGACCCCGTCCTTGATAATCGGGTAACACCTCGGTGTGCGGGAACACCCGTCGGCCGTCGCGGTCGCGGTAGTCGGCGAGCCCGACCGCCCGCCCGTCGATCTCGATCACGAAACGTCCGCTCTGGCGGGTGACGGTGGTGGGTGCGCCGGTGCGGTCGGGCGGCGTCTCGGAGCTCATACGACCACCTTAGTTTCCGGCCCCGGATCAGGCCCGCGTGCCCGGGGACCCACATCGCAGCTACGCTCGCAGACGTTTCCTGCGGCCGGCCGCAACTCGCCGAACATCTTGCCACGTCAACGAATATAATTGCGGCGAAAACTAATTCAGAATGTCATGTTTCTACCCGTCTTCAGTGCGCCTTTGCTGTGCTAGGTTTCGAGCGGGTCAGGACGGCCCCGCGGCACCCTCGATCGCCGGGTCTGATGGCCGGTGTCGGCTGCACCGTTCGCGTCCCCTCCCGGAGCACCGGCACCGGCCATCTCGCCGCGGACATCGCGGCTCAAGCTCAACGGGGTGGGACCTCGGTCGCCATTCTTAGGGCACAAAGTCCCCGAACCATCGTGGCACGGTGTGGCGTCGCACCTCGCACCCCTACCGTGAGAGCGGGAGCACACGATGAACGAATTCATGCGCAGCAGCGACGCATTTACCTGGTCGATGGAAAGCGATCCGCGACTGAGGTCGACGGTCGTGACGGTGATGATGTTGGACCGGACACCGAACTGGGATGAGGTCCGCGAGCGGATAGACCGGCTCAGCCTCGAGCTGCCGATGCTGCGGCAGACCGTCGTCGACTCGCCGCCCCCGGCACCGCCCCGGTGGCAGGAGTGCCGTGATTTCGATCTCGACTTTCACATGCGCAGGGTGGCCGCCCCGTCCGGCGGCGGCTTCGACAGTGTGCTCGAGCTGGCCCGGCTGGCGCAGATGGAGGACTTCGACCGGGCCCGGCCGCTGTGGAAGATGACCCTGGTCGAGGGGTTGCCGGACGGTGAGGCCGCGGTGCTGTGCACATTCCACCACGCGTTGTCCGACGGTGTGGGCGGGGTTCAGATCGCAATGACTCTGTTCGGGCTCGCACCGGAACCGCCGCCGACAGAAGGCCAGACGACGCAGGCGTCGCCACCGTCCTCGTGGGGCGGCTACCTGGATGCGGCACGTTACAGTGCCGGCCTGGTCGGCGCCGCCGTCACCGGCGCACTGTCGACGGTTCCCCGCCTGGTCGTCGACAGTGCGCGAAGCCCGGTGCGGGCATTGGGCTCGGCGGCCGGGCTGGCGGCCTCGGTGTACCGCACGGTGCGTCCGGTGAACTCGACAGGCTCCCCGCTGATGACCAAGCGCACCCTGATTCGCCGACTCGACGTATTGGAAGTGCCGATGCCGCGGTTGCGCGAGGCGGCACATCGCAGTGGTGGCGCCCTCAACGATGCCTTCGTCGCCGGTGTGGCCGGCGGCCTGCGCCGCTATCACGAGAAGCACGACGCTGATGTCGGAGCGCTGCATCTGTCGATGCCGATCAGTCTGCGGACCAGCGGGGACGCTCCCGGCGGGAACCGAATCACGTTGATGCGATTCGACATTCCGGCCGGGGTTGCCGATCCGGCAGAGCGTATTCGGCTGATCCACGAGCGCACCGAGCGGGTGCGCCACGAGAAGTCACTGCCGCACACCCAACTGATCGCGGGATTCCTCAATCGGATGCCGCGTTGGTACATCGGATCGATCCTGCGGCACGTCGATTTCGTCGCAAGCGACGTGCCGGGCATTCCGGTCCCGGTGTCACTTGGCGGTGCGCACGTTCGGATGCAGTACGCATTCGGGCCGACGATCGGTTCGGCCGTCAACGTGACATTGCTGACCTACGTCGGCACCTGCGCGCTCGGCGTCGATGTCGACAGCGGGGCCATCCCGGACTCCGGACTGTTCCTGGACTGTTTGCGCGCCGGCTTCGACGAAGTACTGGAACTCGCCGAGAGCTGACCGAAAGGACCTTGGACTCTAAACGAGCCCGTTTGCCTGCGTCAGGCTGTATTCATGCGTGCTCAGTTGTCGAGCGCAGCGGTGCGCTTCGCAGGCCGGATACGTCGTGTGTTCGCGGTGTTCGTTTTATGTGTGGTGGCGATGTCGGCCGGCTTCGCGCACGCGACCACGGCTTTGCTCGTCGGCGGCGCCGGGGAGTACGCGGTGCTGACCGACGAACAGATGGCCACCGCACTCGGCGGCTACTTCAAGGACTACACCCGGGTCAACGTGCCGTTTCCCGGCCTGCCCGACGAGTTCGAGTACACCCTGCAGGTCGGCGCGGACAATCTCTACGCCGCCGTGTACTCCACTCCCGGCCCGAAGACCATCGGAGGCGTCTCGCTGGGTGCGCCGGTGGTCATCGAGGTGCTGCGTCGGTTGAAAGACGATCCGAACGCGCCGGCCGCCGGAGAGCTCAACGCCGCCATGCACGGGGCCATGAGCCCGATCTGGTACATGTTCAGCGGAGTCAAGCGCCAGGAGATTCCTGAGACGGTGTACGACGTGATCACCGTCAGAGCCGAATACGACGGCATCGCCGACTGGCCGGACAACTGGTTCAATCCGCTGGCGGTGGTGAATGCCCTCATGGGAGCCCAGCAGTTGCACGTGGCGAGTGCGTTCTTCGACATCTCCGAGATCCCGCCGCAGTACATCACCAAGACGACGAACTCGCTGGGCGGCACCACCACGTCCATCCTGATCCCGACACCGATACTGCCGCTGCTCCGGCCGATGGCCGATCACGGAGTGTCCCCGAAGATGATCGAGTTCCTCGACAGCATCCTGCGGCCGATGGTCGACTCCGGGTACTGGCGGTTCTGGAGGAGAACTGCAGCCACCACGGTGGCGATGGCCGATTCCGATGTGACACCGACGTCGAGCGTCGCAGATCTCGTCGAGCCTGCACGCTCCGACCCGCCAGACACACCGGCGATCGATCCGGAACCCGATCCGTCGGATTCGGTGACACCTTCGGCCACGGATTCGGCCACGACCGGGACCGAGGACAGCCCTGCGCCGCCGGCCGACAGCGACCGCGGTGAGGATGCCGGCGAGGACAGCACTGCCGGCGAGGACAGTGACGCGGACCCTGCGCCATCGGATGACGCCGAGATCGGCAGCAACGGAACGGAATCCGATGAGGAAGCCTCCGTCGAGGCCGACCACACGCACGAATCCGGGGGCACCGGGGACTCGGAGTCGGCCGTCACCAACCGCGACGATGCGGATGATCCGAGCTGACCCCGGTGACTGTCAGCCGGTTGCGTTCTCGGCCGCTGTCGGGGTTCCCGATTCAGCATCGGCAGGAGCCGGATCAGACTCCGCCTCTCCCTGATCGCCGGTGGGTGTGACCTCCGATTCCAGCGCGGTCTCCTCCGCCGCTTCGGCGGTCTCCTCCGCCGGTTCGGCGGTCTCTTCCGGCGCCGCGGCAGTCTCCTCCAGCACCGCGGCAGTCTCCTCCAGCACCGGCAGGGTCTCCTCCGGCGCTGCGGCAGTCTCCTCCGGCGCTGCGGCAGTCTCATCCAACACCGGCAGCGTCTCCTCCGGCGCTGCGGCAGTCTCCACCAAGACGGCCGAAGCGGTGGCATCGTGGCCTGCGTCCACCGGCGGTATGGCTGACGGCGTCGGCGGACCGTAAGGGTCGATGGCTCCTGCATAGACCGGCGGCCCGCCGACCCCGTAAGGACTGGTTGGTTTCACGGTGTGGAACGGTCGGAGAGCGGGATTGCCGGCGAGGTAGCTGATCGCGTCATCCCAACCGGTCGGGATCGCGACGGCGAACGCAATCGCCGCGCAGATCAGATCCGGCAGATACAGGTACCTGGCCGGGGTGGGCTGCCCGGGGTTGGTGGTGCGGTCGTAGCCGGTCTCGACGAGCACCCGCAGTGGTGCGTCGAGCGCGATGGCCAGCGGCCGACCGACCACGGGTATCCACGTCAACGGGGTCAGCAGCGGCGCGATCGGAGTCGGGATCAGGTAATACGTGGTGTCCTGGTACTGGCCCTGCAGCCGCGGGGTACCGACACCGAAGTAGTTGCCGTGCACCAGAATCGTGCCGAGCATTGCGTTGGCGACGGAGAGCAGGTTCAACGGATTGGTCGGGAAGTCGGACCATCCGTCGTACTGGCGGGCGATGTCGACGGTGGTCAGCGGCTTCGGCATCGGCGAGTACGTCGCGGTGGCGCCGCTGAAGGTGACCCCAAGCACCGGAATATAGGCGCCGACAAAGCGTTCCAGAATTCCGCCGTTGGGCCGGTTCGGGTTGGCCAGCAACATGAAGTTCACGGCGGCGTCGACCGGGTGGGCGATCAGGTCCAGTTTCTGCTGCGACGCAATCGTCGCGCTTTCGGAGTACGCGTAGATCAGGTACTGCGCATCGGCCACTACCCGCGACGCCGTCACGGTGTAGGGGAAGTCAGTCACCGTGCACGCTGCACCGCGGACGCAGTCGTTGAGGTTGGCCCGGCCGACTGCGACCGATTTGTCGAACGTCATGTCGAAAAGTCCGGTGACGAACCGGAACTGCTCGGGGGTGTACACCGCGATCAGCGGGCACGGGTCGCTGCACAGCCCACTCGGGGCGATGTAGTCGGAATCGGCGCTGCCGACATAGTGGCCGATGAATCCCGGGGTGTCCTGTGGAACGCTGAGCGGATGTGACGTGCCGCCCATCAGTAGCGCGCTCGCAGCGTGGCCGACCGCTGCGGAGGCGAGTGCCAGCACGGCCGCCAGCACAGCGACGACGACCGCCGACACCGACGACCGCACGCTTCGTCGCATCACTCGCCTCACATCGCAGCGGATCAGCGATTCAGCCTTCCTCGGACTTGCTCAGTGCGCGGTCGGCGGTCCGAATCAGGTTGCGGTTGAACTGATATTGGGCCGCGACCAGCTTGTCGGCCAGTTCGATCGCCGCGTCGACCAGCTTGCTGCGCAGGGGCTGCATCGCCTCCGGTACAGCTTCGTTGACCGTGTGCCGGAAGACCCGCAGCGCCTCGGCGGCGGCGTGCTGCCCCACCTTGGCCGAGTCACGCACTTCATCCAGCAGTTCGGCGGCCGGAGATGATTCCGCCTGCTTCTCGACCACATCTGACATGTCAGGTCCTTTCGAGAGTTTCTATCGACAGCACCGACGCTATGGCCTGGGAGGAAATGCGGCTATGGACGAAAGTCCATGGATTCGCGGACCAAAAGACTTGACGCCCGGCGACGCGCAACCCGCGGGCGCGCCGCCAGTGCCAAAGGTCGACGGACGGGTTTCCTTCGGCCCTGTCCAAGCCGGGCCGGAGGGTCGAACATCAACACCCCAGCGGAAGGTGAGCACATATGTCTGTATTGATGACCGGGTTTCCCGGGTTTCTGGGCACCTCGTTGCTGCCGCGCATTCTGCAGCGCACCGAACATCCGGCGATCTGCGTCGTCCAGCAGCGCTTCGTCGAAGCCGCGAATCGGCGGTTGGCCGGGGATCCTGGGCTGCGGGAGCGAGTTCGGGTCATCGAAGGTGATATCACCACACCGGGGCTCGGTATCGATCCGCAGATTCTCACCGGGGTGACCGAGGCATGGCACCTCGCCGCGGTGTACGACCTGACGATCGATCGCGATGTCGCGTACCGGGTGAACGTCACCGGCACGGTCAACGTTCTCGATGCGCTGAACAGTTGCCCCGCCTTGCGCCGTTTGCACTATTTCAGCACCTGCTATGTCAGCGGTCGCTACGCCGGGCCGTTCAGCGAGGACGACCTGGAAGTGGGCGCGCCGTTCAACAACTTCTACGAGGAGACCAAACATCTTGCCGAAGTGGAAGTGAGACAACGGATGTCGTCCGGCATGCCGGCCACCATCTATCGGCCGTCGATCGTGGTCGGCGACAGTCGCACGGGCGAGACGCAGAAGTTCGACGGACCTTACTTCGTGATGCAATGGCTGTTGCGCCAAAGGCTGAAGGCAGTTCTGCCGGTCGTGGGCGATCCGACAACCATCCGGGTCAACCTGGTCCCCCGCGACTTCGTCATCGATGCCGTCGCTCATCTGAGCGGTTTGCCGATCTCGGAGGGCCGGACATACCAGGTGGCTGATCCACGGCCGCTGACCGTCGCCGAACTCGTCGCGGTTCTCGCCGAGGCCACCGGACGCGACGTGGTCTCGATACCGTTGCCCCGCCGACTGGCCAAGGCGTCGATCCGCCACGTGCCCGGCGTCTACCGACTGCTGCGCATGCCCGCCGAAGCGGTGGACTACTTCGCCCATCCCACCTTCTACTCGACGCAGCATCTGCTCACCGATCTCGCCGGCAGCGGGATCGAGCCGCCGTCGTTTCCGAGCTACGTCGACCGGCTGGTCGCTTTCATGCAGGCGCATCCCGACATCGGATCGGCAGCGATGTACTGAACTCTCAGGCTGCGTCGAAGGTGATGAGGTCGACGCTGAGTCGCCCCTCCAACAGGCTGAGTTTTCGGCGCACCGGCGGCCCCGGCAGGGGCGGTGCCACCGACCGGTACACCGCGCCGGTCGGGGTGTGAAACTCGGCATGGTGTTCACCGCCGGCCTCGCCGGTGGTGACAGTCCAGCCGGACGCTTCCTTGGCGTAGTTGCAGGCTTCGCAGAGCCCAAGACCGTTGACCGCGTTGGTAGGCCCGCCCCGCCGGTCGGGGTTGGCGTGATCGTGATGACGGATCCGAGCGTTGCAGAACGGGGTGCGACACGTGCGGTCGCGACGTTCGATGAGGACCGCCAGCCCCTTCGGGAAGATCCGGGCTTTCGATTCCATCGCCACCAGTTGCCCACTGCTCGGGTGCCGGTACAGCCGGCGCAGGGTGGACCGGACTTCTGCCCCGTCAGCGTGGGAGGCCTCGTCGGCGGTCAGCGCCCGGCAAAAGCCGGCCGGAACCGGACCGTAACCGTCGAGCCAGCCCAACTCGTCATCGTCACCGGCCAGCGTGGTGTCGGACATGACGAGGTTCAGCGCCACCGGCACCGGGGCATCCGCCGCCCGGCCGGTCACCCGTTCGTAGACGGTGTCGGCCATGACCTGGCCGCGCGATCGCCCGTCACCGCCTCCGTGAGTGTCGGCCGCCCGCTTACACGCGGCGTAGACAGCCACGCCCTTGTGCAGCGGTAGCCGCACGGTCAGGTACACCATGGTGTCCGAGGCCGGTCGCACGCTCACGGCACTGTCGGCGACCGCGGCGCGCGCCCGCTCGACCACCGCGGCGGCGTCCAGGCGAGCGGTGATCTGCTTGGCCTCGGCGGCGACGCGGTTGTTACCCCACCCGCGCAGCCGGGTTTGATCGGCACACAGTTCGGCGTCCAGTTCGCGGCGGTGCTCGACGGACAGACAGGCCGAGGCCTGCACGATCAGGGTCGCCCGCCATTCCGAGAGCACTCCGGCTTGCAGTGCAGCCAAGGTGTGGGGCATCTCGTGGACCAGCGCCGTGGCCAGCCCGAGATGGCGGCCGCCGAGAACGGGGGCGTCGTGGCGGGCCAGCGCGACCTCGGTGCTCAACCCTTTTCCGCGTCGGGCTTTCGGCACCCCGGCCGCCTGTTCGGCCGCGTGACGCCTGGCCGCCCACAGGGCGGTCGCGCGGGCCTGGGTGGCCGCTGCCGCCGATTTCAGCAGTTCACAGCGCTCTACCGCGGCGCGCAGCTCACTCTCCGACGCGTCGACACTGACATCGAAGTCGATATCGAACACACTTTCGAACATGAGATGGACGCTACCCCGCCCGTCCGACATCTCAGGGCGGCTGGTCGCGCGGTCATGATGCTGCCAGTGAATTACCTTCCCGCGGGGCCGATCCCGATCCACTGCCGGAGCGGATTCGCGGTCGCAGACCGTAGTCGTCCGGCCGGAGCGTCATGTCGGCGTAGCTCGCCAGATCCTGTTCGGTCCCGAGCGTGAGTTCGACGGCGGTCTTGGCCTGGAACAGCGCTATCACCGCCTGTTGGTGGTGTTCGGTTCCGAAGGACGTGAGGGCCACCGCGAGCTTGCGGTCCACGTACTGCACCGATCGCTGCAGGTCCGAGTCGGCCGGCCGCACCGGGCGGGAGTCCGTGCGCCCGGAATCGCGCCCGGAATCGCGCCCGGGCTCCGCCCGCTCCGACTGCTCCGACTGCTCCGACTGCTCGATGCCGAGTCCGCTGTACCAGCGGTACCCGAGCGCGCCGAGAACGGCCGAGCACACCGGCACGACGACGACCGTGCACAGCAGGCCGAGCGAATTGTCGAGCGCTATGGCACCTGCGATCCCGAGCAGCATCAACAGACCGGCCCCGGAGAACAACCTGACCGCCGGGGGCACCGCTTGGGCTTGACGCCACATCCTGCGGACGACGCCCGCACCGTAGCGCGCGGAACGCGCCACGAAAGCGCCGACGGACGCGGCCACCTTGACCGCGGTCCGGCCCAGGTCGTCGACATGTTTGCGGGTGACCGGCGACGTGGGCATCGACCACACCCGCTGCTGCGGCGCCGGGGCGGACCCGGTTGCGGGAGCCGCCGGCGACAGCGGCGTGGCCTCATTAGTCACATTCGCATCAGCAGTCACTTTCGTATCATCGCGCACTGACCGCGGATGGTCACCCTGGCGCGCCGATGCCCACCCCGCCGAGTCACGACGAGTCAGGAGGCGTCCCTCCGCGCCTACGCCGACGTCGACCGAGGCGCCAGGGATGGTCCTGATGCGGCCACATCTTCTCGATCTCGGCGTTGAACTCCGCGCCCAGCAGCACCGCGAACGCCGTGAGGTAAAGCCAGAGGACGACCGCGATCGGCACCGCAAACTGTGCGAAGACCGCGTCGTTCTGGATGCTCAGCGCCAGATAGGCCCGCAGGGCTGCCGAGGCGACAAGCCACAGCGCCATCGCCAACAGCGCCCCCGGGACGTCACGTCGCCACGGCGTCCGCCACGGGACACCGAGGTGGTAGAGGGTGGCCAGGCCGACGAACACCACCACGACGACACCGGGCCAGAACATCAGCTCGACGATGTGCAGCGTCGCGTCGGCGAGCGTATCGGGCAACAGCCAATCCAGGATCTGGGGACCGAACACCAGAGGAGGCAGCACCGACACCGCACCGACGAGCAAGCCGAGGGTCAGGCCCAGCGCCATCAGTCGCTGCCGCCAGCCCGGCCGCGGTCGGAGCCCGTAGGCGATGGTGATCGTCTCCAGGTACCGGTTCACCGCCCGCGATCCGGTCCAGATGGCCACGACGATGCCCGCGGACACCACTCCTCCCCGGCTGGTCGCCAGCACGGTGTCCACAGTCTGCTCGTAGGACGCGTAGGTCGGATCGGCGAGGAACGACCTCGGAATCTCGAGGATCAGCGTACGGAGCCGATCGGTGCCCTCGGGGCTGAGCCGGGCCGCGACGAAACCGAGGGACCCGACGATCGCCAGCAACAGGGCCGGCAGCGAGATCAGGGTGAACAGCGCGGCTTCGGCGGCCAGGCCCGGCACCCGGTCCTGGTATGTCGCGCGCCCGGTCCGGTAGATCAGACGGCCGCCCTGCTGGGCGGGCGTCGGCAGGCGGCGGAACTTCTCCTCGAGCTGCCGCTGTGACGAGGCGCGGATCTCCGCCGCGAATGTCGCCAGCCGCGCCCGCGGTGTGGGGTCCTCGGGTTGCGGTGGCATTACTTCGAGCGTAGAAGAGCGCCGGTCGGTGTCCGCTATCCGGCGAACTCGCGCGCCGGCAGACCGGCCACCCCGGGCCTGGCCACGAACACCGATCCCGCCGGCGGATCCTCCCCGTCGCCGAGCCCTTCCCGGGACGTGGTGATGTACAGCTCGCCGAGGTCGTGCCCGCCGAAACAGCAGGCCGTCACCTGCCGCACCGGCACCTCGACGATGTCGTCCAACTCACCGTCAGCACTGAAGCGCTGCACCACACCGTGATTGAAGACCGCGCTCCACACACCCCCGTCGGCGTCCACGGTCAGCCCGTCCGGCATCCCCCCATCGGGGATCCGCGCGAAGCATCGCCGGTTGTGCAGCCCGGTATCCGGGTCATAGTCGAACACGTCGATGCGCCGGTTGGGCGTGTCGTTGTAGTAGGCACGGCTGCCGTCGGGGCTCCAGTCCAGTCCGTTGGAAACCGTGATGCCGTCGAGGACTTCGCTGCTCGACCCGTCCGGGTCGAGCCGGAACAGTCTCCCGAGCGGCGTTTCCTGGTCGTAGGACATCGACCCGCAGTAGAAGCGGCCGTCCGGGTCACAGGACCCCTCGTTCATCCGTGTGTCGCCGGATTGCCAGAGCGGCGGCAGACGGGTCAACTCGCCTTCGGGCCCCTCCAGGACGAACCCACGCTCGACGCCGATCACCGCGCCGCCGTCCCGGCGCGGCCGAACCGCGGCGACGATGTCGCCGACGTGCGTGCGGCCCACCTGGGATTGACCGTCCAGGGAAAGGATGTCGCCGGCCAGCATGTCCAGCCAGCGCAGACCACCCCACCGGGGCGACCACACCGGGCCCTCGGCGTGATAGGCCAACGGGTCGGTGAGCTGTTCAGCGCGCATTGGTCGCTGCCGTTCGCAGTTGGGGAAGTACCTGCGCACCGAAGGTGTCGATGAACCGACCCTGTTCGGTACCGACGTGATGCAGATACACCTCGTCGAACCCGAGGTCGATGTAATTGTGCAGTCTCTCGGCGTGGGACCCGGTGTCCGAGGAGATCAGCACCGCGTCCTCCACGGCGGCCGCCAGGTCGTCACCCAGAGATGCGGCGCGGTCCTCGAAGTCCTCCGGTGCGCCCAACCCGCCCATCACGGGAGGATCGAAAACGTTGGTCCCCCATTGTTCTCGAGCCAGGGCCGCCGCCTCGTCGCGGTTCGGCGCCCAGCTCAGGTGCACCTGCAACATCGCCGGACCGCGGCCGCCGTTGTCCCGGTATGCCTGAAGCACCGCACGGGTCTCGCCGATGGGCTGGTTGATGGTGATGAGCCCGTCGTAGCGGCCGGCGAACCGCCCGGCCGTTTCGGGGGTGAGCGCCGGTAGGTACAGCGGCGGCCGTTGCGGCGGCCGGTCCCAGACCCTGGCCTTGTCCGCCGGTACCGGCCCGTCCCGGGTCACGACACCTCCGTCGAGCATCTCGGCGACCATGTCGAAGCTCTCGGCCAGAATCTGCTGGCGAGTCTCCTTGTCCGGCCAGGGCTTTCCGGTGATGCGTTCGTTGACGTGCTCACCGCTGCCGAGCGCGGCCCACACCCGGTCGGGAAACATGACACCCAGCGTCCCCAACGCCTGCGCGATGACGGCCGGGTGGTAGCGATATCCGGCGCTGGTCACCAGACCGAACCGCAGCCGCGTGGTGGCCAGTGCCGCCCCGAGCCACGACCACGCGAACCCGGAGTGACCCTGGGCATGTGACCACGGCTCGATGTGGTCCGAGCACATCGCCGCGTCGAACCCGGCCTGCTCGGCGTGCTGGACGTCCAAGAGCAGTCGCCGCGGGTCGATCTGCTCGTGGGAGGCGTGAAATCCGATGACCGTCACTGTGTTTCCTCTCTGCACTCAGTACTTGCCGATGATCGACAGGGCGGCGGTCATCAGGGCCAGATGACTGAGCGCCTGGGGTGCGTTACCGAGAAACGACATGTCGTCGGCGTCGATCATCTCGGTGAACAGCCCGACGTCGTTGGACAGCGGCACCAGTCGGTCCATCAGTTCCCACGCTTCGTCACGGCGGCCCACCTCGGCGAGGGCGGCCGCTGCCCAGAACGCGCACGCGACGAAGGTGCCCTCCTCCTTCTCCGCGCCGCTGTAGCGGTACAGAAGGTCGCCCGCGCCGAGTTCCCGGCGCACCGCGTCGATCGTCGCGGACATCCGCGGCCCCCGATCGAAACCGCCGACGGCATGCAGGATCACCGACGCATCCAGTTTCTCGGTGCCGGGATACCATACGTAGCTTTGCTTTTCGTCGGACCAGCAGTTCTCCGCCACCCAGCGACGGATCAGCTGGGCTTCGCTGCGCCACCGGTCGTCCTCACCCTTGATGTGTCCGCCCTCAGCCAGTTTCACCGCGCAGTCCAGCGCATGCCCACAGCCCATCTTCGAGCTGGTGTAGTGACGTTCGGTGGGCAGCTCCCAGATTCCGGCGTCGCGGGACCGCCACACGTCGCAGGTGTGGTCGGCGATCGCGGCGAGCACCCGAGCGGTGGGGACGTCGAGCACGTTGCCGCCTTCGACGTACAGAGCGACCATGTCGAACAGGTCCCCGAACACCCCGAGCTGCAACTGGCCCGCGGCATCGTTACCGACGACGACCGGGCCGATGCCGCACCAGCCGAGAGCGTCGACACGCCGTTCCTCGCTGGGCCGGCGACCGTCGAGATGGGTGAACACCTCCGGGTCGGGACCCTGTGCCGAAATGGTCCGCAGCAACCAGCTGACGGCGCCGTGCACCTCTTCGCTCTCGCCGAAGCGGATCAAGGTGTGCAGCGTGTAGGCGGCATCGCGGATCCAGGCGAACCGGTAATCCCAGTTCTTGTTGCCGCTTCGGCTCTCCGGCAGCGACGTGGTGGCGGCGGCGCTGATCGCACCGGTGTCGACATGGGTCAGCAGCCGCAGCGTCAGAGCGCTGCGGAACACCGCGTCCGCCCACGGTCCCGTGTAGTCCAGCTCGTCGGTCCAGGTCCGCCAGTACTCCGCGGTCCGGTCGATACCGCGGTTGACGTCGTCGGGGTCCGGCAGCGGCAGCGGCTCCCCCTCGCTCGACAGCACCGCAATCAGCTGTGCCGCGCCGGGCCGCGCGGTGAAGCTACCGGAGATGTCGCGATCGGCGACCACACAGTCACCGGCGTCGATCAATCGCAGACCCAGGGTCACCTCGCCCACCCGGATCACCGGCCCGAACGGAGTCTGCTGTATCCACGGAGATGCCGATCCGAACCGGTCGCCGGGCGCCACCCGCCAGCACATCGGCACCGAGCCCTCCAGACCCTCGACACGGCGAGCGAGCTCACCCCAGGGCAGCCGGCCGCCGACGCCGGTGTTCAGCGAATCGGTGATCCGAACCCGACCCGACGAGGTGGTGTAGGTGCTGGTCAAGATGTTGGTGCCGGGCAGGTACGCGCGCGACACCGTGAACGGGTCGGTCGGGCACAGCTCGACGGCTCCACCGTGCTGCGCATCCAGCAGACGGGCGAACACCGGCGGCGAGTCGATCCGCGGCACCGGATACCAGTCGATTGAGCCGTCCCGCGCCACCAACGCCACCGACCGGCCATCGCCGATGGCGGCATAGGAGCGCAGCGCGACATAACCGTCCAGACGCAGCGTGGTGTCCTCACGAACGCGGTGATCGGGCTGCATGCAGGACGTTCCCCTGGGGTATCGAGCGCGCGGCGGCCGTCGCCGCGCCGGTTTCCGGCGGACGACACACCCGTACCCAGGAAGTTCACAGAAAAACGTACAACCTCACAGCCGGAGTGTGGCCGCGGTGATAACCAGGCAACACCGATGCATAGGCGTCGTCGCCGATCGGCAATATTGGCCAGGGATACCTGGGAAGACCACACTTCCGGAAGGTGCCCTGATGTCCTATGTGAGTCCCACGGACTTCGTCGGCAAGATGATCGACGCCGGCGCGGCCAAAGCCACGATGTCCACCCGCGACACGCTGATCCGCGCTTTCATGGCCGGCGCGATCCTCGCGCTGGCCGCGGCGTTCGCGGTCACGGTCACGGTGCAGACCGGTAATGCGTTGCTCGGCGCGGTGCTGTTCCCGGTGGGCTTCTGCCTGCTGTATCTGCTCGGTTTCGACCTGCTGACCGGCGTGTTCACCCTGGTGCCCCTGGCGCTGCTGGACAAGCGCCGCGGTGTGACAGTCCGGTCGATGCTGCGCAACTGGGGCTGGGTGTTCCTCGGCAACTTCGCCGGCGCGATCACCGTCGCGGTGATGATGGCGATCGTCTTCACCTACGGGTTCAGCGTCGATCCCAACGAAGTCGGCGTGCGGTTGGGCGAGATCGGGCACAGCCGCACCGTCGGTTACGCCGAGCACGGTGCCGCCGGCATGCTGACCCTGTTCATCCGCGGCGTGTTGTGCAACTGGATGGTGTCCACCGGAGTGGTCGCGGCGATGATGTCGACCAGCGTGTCGGGCAAGGTGATCGCGATGTGGATGCCGATCATGTTGTTCTTCTACATGGGCTTCGAGCACTCGATCGTCAACATGTTCCTGTTCCCGTCGGGTTTGATGCTCGGCGGTGACTTCTCCATCGGCGACTACCTGATCTGGAACGAAATACCGACTGTGATAGGAAATCTCGTCGGTGGCCTGGCCTTTGTGGGTTTGACGTTGTTCGCCACCCACGCCCGCACCGGCGCGTCCCGGCTGGCTGTGCCTGATGGCCTGGATGCCACCCCGAAGCGTGAAGGAGCCAACGTATGACCCCGATCATGTCCAAATCCGAAGCCGCCCAACTGATCACCGCGGCCCGCATCCGTAAGGAACTCACCTGGGCCGACATCGCCGACACGGTCGACGCCCCGCTGGTGTGGTGTGTCGCCGCACTCCTCGGCCAGCATCCGATGACGGCGGTCCAGGCCGATGCGGTGTGCGCCATGCTGGACCTGGACTCCGCTGTCGCCGAGAGCCTGCAGCTGCAGCCGGCGCGCGGTATCGACCCGGCACTGCTGTCTGATCCCACCATCTACCGCTTCCAGGAGGCGCTGGCGGTGTACGGGCCGGCGCTCAAGGAGCTCATCCACGAGGAGTTCGGTGACGGCATCATGAGCGCGATCAACTTCAAGGTCGACATCGCGCGGCGGGCGCATCCCGACGGGGACCGGGTGGTGGTGACCTTCGACGGGAAGTTCCTCGATTACCGGTGGTGAGGGGCCTGACGCTGTTCGCCGGGGTGCAGGCCGCGCCCGCGAGTCCCGCCCCGAGGGCAGCAACGCGTGGTGATGCCATGTTCGCGGGGGTAACCGGGGGCTACCTTTGTCCCGATGCGTATCGCGGTGGTGGAGGACGACGACGGCGTCGGTGAGGCATTGGTCGATGCCCTGGCCGAAGTCGGCCATTCCCCGGTACGGATGCGCCGCGGCGCTGATCTGCTGCTCGGACACCGCGACGTGGACCTGGTGCTGCTCGACCTCGGCCTGCCCGACACCGACGGGATGACCGTGCTGCGCCAGCTGCGGGTGGTCAGCCAGATCCCCGTCGTGGTGCTGACCGCCCGCGACGACGAGCGTTCGGTGGTGCGCGCCCTGCGTGGCGGTGCCGATGACTACGTGGTCAAGCCCGCACGCCTCGGTGAGCTGCGGGCCCGTATCGAGGTCGCCGCCCGCCGGCGCGGCGCGGCAGCCGACGCCGAACCCGACACCGTCGAGTCCGGCGACATCGTGGTCGAACTCAACGCCCGCCGGGTCGAGGTCGCCGGCGAGGAGATCCCGCTGGCTCCCAAAGAGTTCGAGGTCCTCGCCTATCTGGTGGCCCGCCGCGGCGAGGCGGTCAGCCGCCAGGAGTTGATGGACGCCATCTGGGGTGACGCCTACGTGGCGATCTCGCGCAGTCTCGATGTGCACATGACCTCGTTGCGCGCCAAGCTGGGCCGACCGGAAGCCATCGCGACCATCCGCGGATACGGCTACCGGTGGAGTTCCTGACATGTGGCGGCGCGTCCTGCTGGTCCTGGTCATCTACTCCACGATTGCCGTCATCGGTTTGGCGGTGCCTCTCGCGGTCACGTTGAGCCGCGAGCGGCTGCAGCGGTTCGGCGAGAACAGGTTCGCCGCGGCATCGCATTTCGCGAGTCTGGCCGCGCGCCAGGACTACTTCCACGACACCGATCTGCAACAGGCACTCGACCGCTACTACGCCCTCTACGGCGAACCCGTCGTCATCGTCGATCGGACCGGCGCACCACGGGCATCGGCGGGGGCCGGCATGAGCTCTGACGATGTCGACAACGCCGTCTCCGAAGCGTTGCGCAATCAGCGTAGCCGCGTCCCGGACACTCTGACGCCGTGGTCACCGGCACAGGTGCTGATCGCCGTTCCTGTCGGGACCGGCACGCAGGTGGACGGCGCCGTGGTGCTGGCCGCGTCCACCGCAGCCGCCAAAGGCGACGTCACCCGAGCGTGGCTGTTGATCGTGGCCGGTGCGGTCGCCCTGCTGGCCGTGGCGTCGTCGATCGCATTCACGCTGTCGCGCTGGACAGTTCGCCCACTGACCGAACTGTCTGCCCGGGTGTCCTCGCTGGGCCACCGCGTTCTCGACCACACCCCCGCAGGCGCTGCCGACGCCGACAGAAGCACCGGCACCGGCGGTCGATACGCGGGGCCGCAAGAGGTGCGCAGGCTCTCCGCGGTGTTCGACGCCATGGCCCGTGACGTAGAGACCGCCGCGGTCGCGCAGCGGCGGCTGGTCGCCGATTCCGCCCATGCGCTCCGAAATCCGCTTGCGGCATTGCGGATTCGCCTCGACACCCTGGGCATGGCACTGCCGGAGTCGTCGGCGGCCGCGCACCACAAAGCGACCGTGGAGGTCGATCGACTTGAGGGCATCGTCGCCGACCTGCTCGCGTTGGCCACCGCCGAGACCAGGCCCGACCGTGACAGCGAGAGCCCGGTCACCGATGTGGGCGCGGTGATCGCCGATCGGCACGAGTTCTGGGCGGCCGCATTGACCGAGGCAGGAATCGCATCCGGTAACCAGACCAGCCACGACGGTGCGCTCTGCGCGGCGATCCCGGAAAGCGACCTCACCCAGATTCTCGACATCGTGTTGAGCAACGCGCTGCACTATGCCGGCGCCGGCAGCCGGGTCGACCTCGGTGCGCGACGCAGCGGTCCGGACGTCGCGGTGTGGGTGCAGGACGACGGCCGCGGGGTTTCCGATGCGGACCTACCGATGATCGCCACCCGGTTCTTCCGCGCCGCCAACACCGTCGGCCAGGGCACCGGCCTGGGACTGTCCATCGCGCGGGCCCTGGCCGAACGCTCCGGCGGGGCGTTCGACGTGGGCGCGAGCAGCAGCGGCGGACTGCGCGTCAGCCTCCGCCTGCCCGCTGCCGACCGCGCAGAACAGGATTCGTCCTAAGGGAGTGTTAGGGATCGCGCCCGCGCCTTCCGAAGACCGTGTGACTGCCTTCACAGTGGGTGGGCGACGGCGACGTCGGTGACCCTGGTCCCGCCAGGTCCCACCCGGGCCCGCCGCGGACAAGGAGGGAACAATCATGACCAGTTCGGCCATCCGGGAACCGGTAGGCGGCGGAAGCGGTTCCGCGACGGCCGTCTCCTCGCCGGCAGCCACCCGCCGCGCCGTGTTCAACACGTTGCGCGGATCATCGGGCAATCTCGTCGAGTGGTACGACGTCTACGTCTACACAGTGTTCGCCACCTATTTCGAAAGCCAGTTCTTCGATTCGGCGGACAAGAACTCGACCATCTACGTCTACGCGATCTTCGCGGTCACCTTCCTGATGCGACCGGTGGGGTCCTGGTTCTTCGGCCGTTTCGCCGACCGGCGGGGACGGCGTGCGGCACTGACGTTCAGCGTGTCGATGATGGCCGCCTGCTCACTGGTGATCGCCTTGACGCCGGGCCGGGAGAGCATCGGCGTATGGGCGGCGGTCATCCTGGTGCTGTGCCGCCTGGTTCAAGGTTTCGCCACCGGCGGCGAGTACGGGGCCTCGGCGACGTACATGTCCGAGGCCGCCACCCGTGAACGACGCGGATTCTTCTCGTCCTTCCAGTACGTGACCCTCGTCGGCGGCCATGTGCTGGCACAGTTGACCCTGCTGGTGATGCAGGTGTTCCTCGACCGTGAGCAGATTCAGGAGTTCGGTTGGCGCATCGCCTTTTTGATCGGCGGCGTGGCCGCGGTGGTGGTGTTCTGGCTGCGGCGCAGCATGGACGAATCGTTGACCGCAGAACAACTCGATGCGGTGCGCCGCGGTGAGGACCACGGGTCGGGATCCATCCGCGAGCTGGTGACCCGGCACTGGCGGGCGCTGCTCATCTGCTTCGCCGTCACCATCGGTGGCACCATCGCGTTCTACACCTACAGCGTCAACGCGCCGGCCATCGTCAAGACGACCTACGAGGACCACGGCATGACGGCGACCTGGATCAACCTCATCGGGTTGACCTTCCTGATGGTCATCCAGCCGATCGGCGGGCTGATCAGCGACAAGGTGGGCCGCAAACCCGTGCTGGTGTTCTTCGGGTTCGGCGCGCTGATCTACACCTGGGTGCTGATCACCTTCCTGCCCCAAACTACCTCGGTGGCAGCCTCTCTGACACTGGTCTGCGTCGGCTACGTGATCCTGACCGGGTACACGTCGATCAACGCGATCGTGAAGGCCGAGCTGTTCCCGTCGCACGTGCGCGCACTCGGCGTGGGTCTGGGCTACGCGCTGGCCAATTCGGCCTTCGGCGGCACCGCACCGCTGATCTACCAGGCCGCCAAGGGCGGCGGTCATGTGCCCTTGTTCATCGGCTACGTCACCGTCGTGATCGCGGTGTCGCTGTTCGTGTACCTGTTCATCCTGAAGAACAAGTCCGAGACCGCACTCGACCGCGAACAGGGCCGTGCATTCGTGTGATGCGCCGAGAAATGGACCTGCACCCTAACGATCGGGCGACCAATCCCCGAACTTCCGGGTGATTGCGCCCCACGGGTCCGCGTAGTGGCCTGGTTGCTTCCAGTAGGCCGAGCGCCGCTTCAGTGCCGCTCTGATCAGTGGTGCCGCCACTCGGAGTAGATGACGAGAGCCACCCGCACGCCGACGTGCTTCGGCCAGCATGTCGGGCCACGAGTGGTGTTGGAATTGGAGAGCTTCTTGAGCCCGCGCCGTGTCCATCCAATCTGTGACAAACCAGTTTTCGTCACTACGCGGATCGCCCTTGCGGCCTGTGATGACGCCTCCGGCCAGGCCCCGACACTCCGCCAACGCCTCGCCGACGTCGCCTTGGAGTTGGCGGTGGGAGTCGTCGCCGGCAATCAGCAGGATCTCGTGGGCGACATCGGCCGTCGTTGCCGCGGCGAACGCCCATGCTGCGTCGCGGACGTCGACACTGTGCAGTCGACCGTCAGTGGGTAGAGCGCTCCCGAAGAAGAGCGCGTCGGCGCTGAAAGGTATGGCTTTCGGGTCCACGCTCAGCACCCCGCCGAGGCGCAGTACCACCCATTCCAGGGAGGACTCCCGCACAATCGTCTCGGCCTCGGCCTTATGCGCACTGTACAGATCCGTGGGCCGCATCGGCATGTCAGCCGTGACCGGGCCGTCGTTGTTGTGCGGGTTCCGCGGGCCGAACACTGCATTGCTTGATGCCTGGACCCATCGGGGTGGCACCGGTTGACTTTCGGCAATCCGGACGAGGTTCGCAGTCGCGTCGACATTGACACGCCTGGCCGCCGCGCGGTTCTGGTAGATCCCGGGCGGGATGATTGCGGCGAGGTGGATGATCACTGCCGGTGAGACCTCGAAAATGAGCCGGGCGCATTGATTTTCGTCGGTCAAGTCGGTCCACCGAACGCTCACCTCGGCGGGGAGTCCAGCTGCGGCAGCTCTGTTGGCAGGAGTTTCGAGGTCGGCGATCACCACTGTTCTGCCAAGCTGGATCAACCGTTCGACGGTGGCAGAACCGACGAGACCGAAGCCACCGGTGACGAGTACCGCTTGCGCCATCACATTGCCTTTCGTGGAGTGGTCCGACGCCGTCCTGTACGCAGCGCCGGCCATTGTGGTCAGCCGTCATACGCCGGCCTCAGGAATCGTTTGACCAGGGCACGTTCGCCGGCGGCCGTCCCGACGGGCACGGTGAGCAAGGAGAGGAACACCCGTACCGTCCACTGGGCCGCTTCAGCATCGTCTGGACTGGATCCAGTGAACTCGCTGGCATACGTGGCCAGTAGTGGCGATCCGATCAGCCATGTCGCTACGCTGGGCCGCGCCAAGGCTCTGATGGCCAGGTCCCCCACGAGATCGGCGCGGACTTCGTCAAGGGCGGTCAGTACCGCCTCTACCGCGCGCTCGCCACCGGTCAAGCCGTCCACACGGAGCCGAACGGCGTCAGCGACGCGGTCGATTGCAGCTGTGAGCACACCGTTGCGGATTTCGGTTTTCCCGCCGACGTGGCGGTAGATCGTCGCCCGCGAGCAATGCGCCTCGGCAGCGAGGACGTCGAGGTCAAGTCCATGCCAACCGTGCCGGGCGATGAGCACCGACGCAGCGTCGAGAATGCGTGCGCGCGCCGCCGAGTGTCGGTCGCCGACAAGCCAATCATCGCTGGACATCAGATCGGCTTCCTTCCGTTGTGCCGCATCGTCTCAGGTATGCCGCATCAGTCTCAGGTATGCCGCATCAGTCTCAGGTTGAGACAGGCGGGACGCTGACGCCGTGGGTTCGTGCACGTCAGGCGTCAGAAGTGAGACACCAGCACCCTGTGATGAGTTGCTCTCCATCTCGACTTGGTCCGTTTCATTGACGATATCTCAAGCCAGGCACCACATTAGAGAGATGACGGTCAAGGACGGCCAGCTCGGCATGGAGTTGTTCGCCGACGAGTTCATTCAGGATCCCTATCCGCTGTATGCCCGGATGCTGAACACGGGACCGGTCCACGCCATCGGCGAGTCCGGCTTCTTCGCCGTGTGCGGCCGAGACGCCGTCATCGACGCCGTCTCGCGTCCCGAGGACTTTTCCTCCAACCTCACCGCGACGATGACGCTCGACGCCGATGGCACGGTCACGCCGTTCGAGCTGGAGGCCCTCGGTGGCCAGACCCACGCCCTCGCCACCGCTGATGAACCGTTTCACGCTGCCCACCGGAAGCTGCTGCTTCCGCAGCTGGCAGCACGCCGCGTTCGGCAGTTGGAAGCGTTCATCGATGAGACCACCCACCGGCTGTGGGGCGGGTTCGCCGACAAGGGTCGCGTCGAGTGGATGAGTGTGGTCGCCAACCGACTTCCGATGATGATCGTGGGTCGACTCATCGGGGTACCTGACGACGACATCGATCAGCTCATGAGGTGGGGATACTCGAGCACCCAATTGCTCGAGGGTATCGGGAGCCCGGCGCAACTCGACGCCGCCGGTGTCGCTGTCATGGAGCTGAGCAAGTACATCGACGAGCATTTCATCGATGCCGCCGAGCACCCGAGGGACACTCTCTTGGGCGACTTGGCGCAAGCGTGCGCCCACGGTGAGGTCGGCGAGATCCCAGCGCGCGTCATCATGATCACGTTGTTCAGCGCGGGCGGTGAATCGACGGCGTCGCTCATCGGTTCCGCCGCCTACATTCTGGCGACCAAGCCCGACGTTCAGAGCGCGCTTCGCGCTGATCCTGGGCTGCTCAACGCATTTCTCGAAGAGGTACTGCGGTACGAACCACCCTTCCGGGGGCACTACCGACACGTGCTACGGGACACCACCCTGGCCGGCGTGGACTTGCCTGCGCATTCGCGACTGCTGCTGCTTTGGGGGGCTGCCAATCGCGATGCCTCCCACTTCGCCGAACCGAACGACTTCATACTGGGCCGCAACACGAAGTCTCATCTGAGTTTTGGGAAGGGCGCGCATTTCTGTGTAGGCGCAGCCCTCGCTCGGATGGAGGCCAAGGTCGTCCTGACGGCACTTCTCGAACGCAGTTCGGCGATCACTGCCGCCGACGTCGGTCGGTGGCTGCCGAGCCTGCTCGTGCGCCGCCTCGTTCGGCTCGACCTTCTCGTCACCCCCCGCGCGGATCGCCACTAAGCTGGCCGACTGTGTCGTCGATGTCGCCGGCGGTCAGCCGAAGGTCCGTCCTGCGAAGCATCGCGGCGCTGTCGGCCGGACTCCCCATCGCGTCCTGCCGCACCGCAGAAGGTCCCGCGGTGCGGCTGGCTGCGGGTGAACCGGGCGGCTTCTTCTGGGAGTTCTCCGGCCTGCTCGCCGCGGCCGCCGGCCGAGCCGCAGCGGCGCGGATCGAACCGCTGCAGACCGGCGGCTCGGCCGACAACGTCGCGGCGCTGCGCTCCGGGCGGGCCGAGTTGGCGATGAGCCTGCTCGACACCGCGCAGGACAGTCCCGACTCCGGGGCGCTGAGCGCGGTCGGCCGGGTGTACGAGAACTACTTCCAGGTCGCGGTGCGCGAAGACTCCCCCATCGCGTCCCCGGCGGATCTGCGCGGCCACGTGGTCTGCGTGGGGGCGCCCGGTTCGGGGGCGACGTCACTGTCGGAGCGGGTGCTCGACGCCGCCGGGCTGTCCGACCCGGGCGCGGTTCGTCAAGTGCGCCAATCGATGCGCGCAGCAGCAGCCGCATTGACCGCCGGCGAGGTGGACGCGGTGATGTGGGCCGGCGGACTGCCCACTCCGGCGTTCGGGGAGGTGACGGCCGGGATCCGGCTGCTCGACCTGACGTCGGTGGTGGCCGCCCTGCGGCAGCGGTATGGGTCCACCTACGAACCGGTGTCGGTACCGGCCGACGTGTACGGTCGCCATCCCGCGGTGACCACGGTGGGGGTCGCCAACCTGCTGCTGGCCCGCCGCGATGTCGCCGACGACACCGTCGCCGGCATCGTCGATCTGCTTCTCGACGACCCGGCGTCGCTGGTGCCGGCGCAGGCGATCGGAAGCCAGTTCCTCGATGCGCAATCGCTGATCCAGACCGGCCCGGTCGCACTGCATCCTGGAGCCGCCGCCGAATACCGGCGCCGGCACGGCTGACTCAGGCTGACAGCAGTCCGGCGCGTGCCGCGGTGAGGGCGACCCCGGCGGCCAGGGTGACCAGCTCGTCGTCGATGGCGTCACCGGTGGTGACCATCCGGTAGAACAGCGGGGCGCGGAAGGTGGCCAGCAATGCGTTGGCATCGCAGTCCGCCGGGAGTTCGCCGCGACCGATTGCGCGCTCGACGATGGGTAGCGCACGCTGCGCCTGATGGTCGAAGTACCGGCGGGTCGCTTCGCCCAGCTGAGGTGACCGCAGGCCCGCGGTCAGGACCATGGCGGCGACCTGGCGTCCGACGCCACCGTTGAGGACGTCGGCCAGTTCGCTGCCGAGCGCCCGCAGATCGGTGTCAATGGCACCGGTGTCGGGTGCCGGCAACACCTGCGTCGACCATTGGGTGAGTGCGTCGACCAGCAGATCGTCGAGCGTCGGCCACCGGCGGTAGACGGTCGTCTTGTTCACCCCGGCCCGGGCGGCCACCGCTTCCACGTTCAGCGATGGGTAGCCGCTGCCGGTCAGTTCGGCGAACGCGGCATCGAGGATCGCACGGCGGACCCGGGCGCTGCGCCCACCTGTCCTGACGCCCTGCGTGGCCTGCCGATTCTCCATTTATCGCCCCATGAAGTTGCTTTTATTGGTCGATCCGTGCAGGCTGAGCTTAAAGCAACTCGCTGCGGCGATAACGCACGCGGTGAGTCGTGGCCGACGGGAATGAGGACCGACATGCCGACAACGATGAACGCGGTCCGCGTGCACGAATTCGGTGGCCCGGAGGCGCTGCATTACGAGCCGGTGCCGGTCCCGATCCCGGCCCCCGACGAGGTGCTGGTGCGTGTGCACGCGGTGGGGGTCAACCCCCCGGACTGGTACCTGCGCGACGGTTACCGGCAGCAACGACTGCCGGCCGGGATGGCGCCGTCGATACCGCTGCCCGCGATTCCGGGTTCGGACATCTCCGGTGTCGTCGAGGCCGTCGGGCCTGAGGTGGCCGACTTCTCCGTCGGCGACGAGGTCTTCGGCATGATCCGATTTCCCAGCTTCGGCGACAGCGCCGCCTACGCCGAGTACGTGACGGCGCCTGCAGCCGATCTTGCGCACAAGCCGATCGGTGTCGATCATGTCCACGCCGCCGGCGCACCGATGTCCGCACTGACCGCATGGCAATTCCTGATCGACGTAGGTCACGACCACCCGAACCCGCTGCAACCGCGCGCACACCGACCGGTACCGCTGCACGGCGCGACGGTGTTGGTCAACGGGGCCGCCGGCGGCGTCGGCCACCTGGCCCTACAGCTGGCGAAACAGCAAGGCGCACAAGTGATCGCGGTGGCATCCGGTCGGCACCAGGAGTTTCTGCGGGGTATCGGCGCCGACGATGTCATCGACTACACGGCCAGTCGCCCCGAAGAGGTCGCGCGCGACGTCGATCTGGTCCTCGACACGCTCGGCGGCCCGAGCACGGGGCGCTTTCTGCGCACGATCACGCGCGGTGGTGCGCTGTTCCCGGTATTCCCCGGATTCTCCGACCCCGAGGAGGCCGCACGCCGTGAGGTGACAGTCTCGATGACCCAAGTTCGCTCGGACGGAGCACAGCTGGCGAAGGTGGGACGGCTGCTCGACGACGGTACCGTGCGCGTCGAGATCGACAGTTCCTTCCCGCTCCCCCACGCCCGCGCCGCCCACGAACGCGCCGAACGCGGGCACATCCGCGGCAAGATCGTGCTCACGGTCGCCTGAGGATCGCCTCACTGCCCGCAAACGGGCTACGGTTGGCAGATGGCGTTTCTCCGCCGTCTGGCCGCAACGGGCGTCGCCGTTCTGGGGTTGTGTCTCCCGGCTCTCGGCGCCGGGTCGGCCGTGGCAGGGGCCGACCAGCCCGACCAGACCAACCAGGCGCCACCGCGTTTTGCGCCGCCCGCTTTTCCCGCGCTACCGCTGCCGGTGCTGCCGATTCCGGCCGGGTTGCCGCCGTTCCCCTACCCCGCCGACGTCCCCGTCGTGCAGCTGCCCGCCGACATCCCCACCGTCGAATTCCCCGATGCGGTACCGCCGGTGCCGCTGCCGGCCGAAGTTCCGACGGTGCCCTTGCCCGCTGACGTCCCGCCGATCCAGTTGCCGGCACCGATACCGCCCTGGCTGTTGTAGCGCGCCTCGCCCGTATGCACCCCGGCAGCTCACGCACGCGACGTTCGCGGCCTCAGCTCTTGTTTCTCAGCACGGTCGCCTCCAGCAATCGCTGCACACCGCGGGTGGCCGACGTGCCGAGGGCGGCGACAGCCCGCTCGACGGCGCCGGGGGGCGAGGGCGGGCGGGCGCTCACCTGGTCACCCACCTGCACCGTGCCCGGGGTTGCGACGTCGGCGTAGATGCCCAGGAAGCGGTTGGTCCGTTGGGCCAGCGCACGGGTGAGCGAGGTGTCACGCTCGATATCCGGTTGCGCACGGGTGGGTACCACGCATCGGATAGTCGGATTGGTCACCGCCAGCACGACCGTGCCCACGCGGACCTCGCCACCGACCCAGTCGGACTCGGGGAAACCGGCGCCGTCGATGTCGACCAACACATTGGGCCGAAACCGCCGCACGTCGTACGGTGTCCCGTCGGTGGACAGGTTACGCAGACTCGCAGTGCTCAGCAGATGGACCGGGCTGAGGTCGACGAAGGTGCCGGGCGGGGTGGAATACCGTGCCAGCGTGACCATTTGACGCGTCGAGAAGACCGAGGTGTCGGGTAGTTCCTCGGTGCCGCCAAGGCCGAAGTCGCGGCGGACCTGATCGGCGGAGAAGTTGGACAACGAGGTCTGCAGCGACATCCGGTGCTCCCTGGTGTCCTTGGACGGCGGCAGAGCCACCAGGCGCACCTCGCGTCCCACCAGATCGCTGAGCGCGGCGCTGACCGCGGGGTCGTCACCGTCGAACTCGCGGCCGTCGGGCAGGGTGATGACGACGGCGGGCGCGTTCCCGGGACCGGCGTCCGGGCCGGGCTCGCAGCGGTAGCGCGCCGAACACTGGAGCAGCACAGGGACTCTGCGGGCCGAGGCGGTAACGCCCTTCTCCACGTCGCGTACCGCCCACAGCCGGTCTGCGTGCACGCCGCGGCGATCGATCCGCAATCGGTCGACCCGAGTGCCCCCCATCGACTTCACCGGGAAGCGCCACAACTCAACGACGTCCATGGGATTGGCCTCCGTCACTCGGCACCGGTGCCGCGGACGACGACCGCGGGCCCCGCTATTGGACCATTACACGACCGCCGAGCGCCATCACCGGTGCCCAACGCCGACGCCGGGGTCGCTCTACGGTGTCACGACGACAGCCCGATAACGGACGTCTCCCGAGCGCACCCGGCCCGCCGACGACGACGCGTTGGCCGACCGCGAGGCGCCCGGTGTCGACCAGCGCCCCGACGGCACTGACGATGCCCGCCACCTCATGGCCCGCGACAACAGGAACCCCTGCGCCCCAGTCGTTGTCGATCACCATCAGATCGGTGTGGCATATCCCGCAGTGGGTAACGTCCACATCGACTTCCAGCGGTCCCAGTTCGCCGGCCTCGTACTCGTAGAGCGTGAGGTCGGCACCTGGGGCGAGGGCGGCGAAGGCATTGACTCGCATGCGATTTCCTCTTCGGATCAGCGGTCGGAGATATCTGGGGCAGGCTCAGCGGTGAGTGACGGTGGCGTCGAGTTGGGCATTGCCCTTGGGTTGGTGAGGCCGCAGCGCGGCGACGAGGATGCGATCGAGCAGGCGGTCGGGCAGTAGCCGCAGCACCGGCAGCAGTGCGGCCTCGCGACCGACGGTGTACCGCGTGCGTGGCCGGCGCGTGGTGATGGCCTTGGCAATCACGGCGGCAGCGGCCGCGGCCGGCAGACCCTTTTCGGTCGATGCCTCAGCCTGGGCGTTGATCGCGTGCACCAGCCCGCCGTATCGGTGGCGCTGCTCCGGCGTCATCGCGGTGAGTAGATCGCGGGCGCCGACGACCGCTCTGCCCAGCATCTCGGTACGTACAGCGCCCGGTTCGATCACGATCACCCGGACCCCATGGGGGGCGACCTCACGTCGCAGCGAGTCGCTCACCGCTTCGAGAGCGAACTTCGTACCCGCGTACGGACCGTAGGTGGCCATCGCAACTCTGCCTCCCACCGAACTGATGTTGACCACCCGACCGCCGCTGTCGATCAGCGCGGGCAGCAGCGCCTGGATCACCGCAACGTGCCCGAACAGGTTGACCTCGAACATGTCTCGCCACTGATCGATCCCGAAGACCTCGATCGGAACGTTGGCCTGCACCGCGGCGTTGTTCACCAATGCCCGCAGTGGCCGGCGCTGCGGGTCCTCACCTACCCGACGAGCAAGCGCCCGGATGTGGTCGGGTTTGGTGATGTCCAGAATCAGCGGCTCGATGTTCGCCGCCCGGATGGAATCTGCATCGCGTTCACGCCGAACACCAGCGAGCACATGGAACCCGCGGCGGGCCATCTCGTGGGCCGTGGCCGCCCCGATACCGGTGGAGGCACCGGTGATCACCACCAACCCATTTTCAGTTGACATCGTCATCTCATGCAGTCTTCCGGAGCCAGATGACGGTGTCAACTACGATGTCCCGCTATGAGTCGCGAGGAATCAGCGGCCGCCACCCGCCGCAGCCTGCTCGAGCAGGCCGCCCTGCTGCTGGACGCCGGCGGCCCCGACGCGGTGACCTTGCGCGAAGTCGGTGCGCGCGCGGGCGTGACTCGCGGTGCCCCGTACCGGCACTTCGCGGACAAAGAGGGTCTCCTGACCGCCGTGGCCGCGGAGGGCTGGGAGCGCCTGGGTGATCACATGCATGAGTTACGGGGCGAAGCGGGGGTTTCGTCGGCCGGCAAGCTGCGCGCGGCGCTGATCCACGTCATCACGGTGAGTCGACAACAGCCCCACCTGTACCGGCTTATGTTCAGCCCCCCAGCGGGAGACCCGGCAGCAGTGGTCCGCGTCGCGCAACGCATGTGCGACGAGTTCCTCGCCATCGTCGCCGGCGTCGCCGGCAACGATCGCGCGGAGCGCTACGCCGCCACACTGCTGACCGGCGTGCACGGTGCCGTAGGCCTGGAGATGAGTGGCCTTCTGCGCACCGACAAGTGGCAAACCACGCCCGAAGAACTCACCGACAATCTACTGGCCCTCATCGACGACGCCGACCATCGAGGCTGACCGCAACCGCGGGCCCGAATGTCATGTCTGGATCGGTCGTGGGCGCCTGCGTCAGACACAGTTGGCACGATGGGGTTACGGCGTCGCCCCTCGGCGCCATCGTAGGACTCAACCCGCACTGGAGTGCACATGCCGATCACGCTGCTCAACCCCGACGGTCTTCCCGCTGTGGACCTCTACCGCCAGGTCTCCGTGGCCACCGGGTCCAAGCTCGTCTTCATCGCCGGCCAGGTCGCCCGCGACGCCGACGGCGCCGTGGTCGGCACCGGTGACCTGGCCGCCCAGGTCGAGCAGTGCTACCGCAACGTCGGCGTGGCGCTGGCAGCCGCGGGCGCCACCTTCGATGACGTCGCCAAGCTGACCGTCTACCTGGTGGATTGGACTCCCGACAAGATGGCAGCGTTCGCTGACGGCGTCGCCCGCGCCGTCGCCGCGCTCGGCATCACCGCACCGCCCCCGCTGACGGGAATCGGCGTCGCAGCCCTCGCCGAAGCGGACATGCTGGTGGAAGTGGAAGCCACCGCCGTCATCGACTGATTCGGAGACCGGTTCGGCGGGCGGCGACGATCTCGTGTGCCCTCAGTCGACTGAACCGACACTTGGCGGATCGTTACTTTCGTGGCCGTGAGTCCACGGCGGCATCACAGGTCAACCCGCCGAGCCCGAATTCGTCAGGAGCACGGCGGCCTCGTTGTAGGGAAACGCTCGAAACAGCAGCCGAGCAGGCCGTATGACGAGGGAGGCGGCCTCGGCCTTGCTCATGACCCGTGGGTTGACGAGCGTGACAGACCGTCCACGCTTGTGCAGCACCGTCGGTCCACCGGCCAGCACGTTCTTCAACCAGTCCGACTGTGGGCCGTAGCCGATGAGGATGGCGTAGCCATCACGGGTCGCGAATACCAGGAGGGGCGTGCGATATCGCCTGCCCGACTTCCGACCGACGTGCTCGAGCGTCCCGAGGTACGGAAGCCACGGAGTAATCGTACGAGCCACCGGATTGGTAACGCGCTTGTTGAACTGTGCGACTCGGCGCGGCACGCGCATGGTCGAAGTCTAAGTGCCGGTTGTCGTTCCTCGACGACGCAGTGGGCACGCCAGAGTGCCCCCAGTCGGACTCGAACCGACACTGTGCGGATTTTAAGTCCGCTGCCTCTGCCAATTGGGCTATGGGGGCTCTGCGGGTCAGAGGGTACTTTAGGCCGTCTCCGCCTTGTCGCGACGGCCTGAATACCGCAGTGATACCGCAGTGCTGTCGATGGCCTTGCCCAGCGCATCGGCCACTCCGCTCAGATCATCGTTCAGCAAGTGACCGTAGCGGTCGAGCGTCATCGCCGGCGTGGCATGCTCCAGGAGTCTCTGCACGACCTTGACGTTAGCGCTTGCACTGATCGCCAGTGACGCCGTGGTGTGTCTCAGGCCGTGAGGCACCAGCCCCTCGATGCCGACGTCTGCGCACGCGTTGTCGAATGCCCAGCGGTATTCGCCGAGAGGCAGCGTGAAGCCGCTTCCACGCAGGTTCGGGTACCGGCACGGTGGGCAACGAGGCGCGGGTCTGTCGGCGAGCCGGATCACCCAGGCCCATCAGCTGGTCGCGACAGACAGAGCGCCCAGCCAGGTCGAGTAGGACTCGTAGTCGAGCCGTTTCGGCGGGACGTGTTCCCACTTGGGCAACACCACCGTGTCGAGTAATGATCGATACCCTGCAACGGTTTTCGGCTTCCGCTGCTAATTGGTGGTGCACCACTGCTCGGAAACCGAGCCGAACGTCTCGGCACTCTTGCGGGGATCGACATACTCACCACGCTGAACGTCCGCAGTGAGTCCGTTCAGGTATGCCTGCGCATCCGGCTTGCGCTGGAAACTCTTGGGTGCGCTCGGCTCCGGTGGCGTCAACCCACCTGACGCGCCAGCGCGAAACCTTGCCGTACACCGCGGATCTCTCGGTGCGCATCGGTCCGTCCGGATCTTTGACGCGCTTGTGCCATCGGTCGTCAATACCCGCTCGTTCCGGGTGGTCACGTCTCGAACATACCGCAGTAATCCGTGGCATTCATCCGCCTTGGCTTCACTTGGCTCTCCGGAACTTTGGAGGATTAGCCCGGGCGCTATCTGCACCGTCGGAGGCCTGCTAGAACATGGCGAATTTCAACCGTCTGAATGCGGAACCGGGCTGTAATGATCCTTGCTGTGGAAGTAGATCTCAGCACCGCATCGCGGGCAGTGGATCCAGTACTCAAACCGTGCATCGCCGGTGCCACTTCCCTGTTCACGGACCTCGATCAACACATCGGCATCAGCGTTTTTGGGGCAAACGATGCCATCCCACGTACCTGCGGCGACCCTCTTAGTAACCTCGACCCACTTCTTCGCGAGTCCTGCGTATTCGGACATGCTGTCAGCCTCCACCCTGAATCGCGTTCCCGAACCGTTGAGCGAAATCAAATGCCGCCTCGGTCTCGCTCGCAGCACGCGTCGCATCGATGCCCAGTTCGGGTATTTCGGTCATGCTTACTCGGTACAGCTCATGTGCGACCGTACGTGCAAGTTCCGCCTCCGACGCCATCGCCTCAGGGCCGATAGCGAAGCCACGCTCGCCGAAGGAAGCCAAACTGAATCCGCTTCCCGGAATATCTGGTTCATAGAGAACCTTGTACCCGTCGATCTCGACTTCCGCCGCCACTCCGTTCTGCGCAGCTTGGCGAATGTCATCCATCACCGGCGATGAGTAAACGTCTTGTGCGGCATGGGCTATGTCCAGTTCGACAGGAGCAAAGACATCCGAGAAATGCGATGAGCCGAGTGGCACATCCACTCCCTGGTTGGCCCCTACGTCAATATGTGGAGCCGATGGCACATAGGGCAAATGATGCGTCGCCGCACTGCCGGCATCCAGGGCGTCATCGACGTGACGGCCAGCGTTGAAGGCGTCAACAGCGTGTTCGAGGCCCTCTGTGACGAACTTGCCACCGGGGATGGGTGCCGCCCCAGCCACGTCGAGCACGGCACCCACCCGATCCTCGACTGAGGCTTCGCTCCAATTCTGAAAGACGTCGATGTCGTGGGCGACATCGGGGATCAAACCAAAACTGCCCTCACTCAAAGCTCGGCTGCCTTCGGCAAATGCCGAAGGCTCCGCAGGAAAAGCTTGTACATCGGCATTCTCGGGAAGTGAAGGGATCGGCACCCGCCCCTGCCCGACCTCACCGGCCGCCGCATTGAGATTCTCCAGGATCTCGGTCTGGCTCGTTACCTCACCGCGCGCATCGAACAAGGCATGCCCCAGGGCGTCGAGCTGGTCTCGGGTCGGGCCGGCTCCCGCACCAGCGACCGTCGACTGAGCTAACGCATCATCGAGTGCGGCTTGAGCCGACGCCACGCTCTCATGTGCAGCGTCCACCCGGGCCTGCTGATCGCCGATCACCGATGGATCGGCACCAACGACGGGGGCCTCCAACGGATGCTGTGTGTACCGGCGTTCCTCGCCCTTGCCATTTCCGGCGTGCTGATTGACGATGCGCTCCAGCGCCGTGGGCGGTGCTTCGACGGGTTTCCCTGCGACTTCGGTCAACGCCTCGTCCAGGCTGGACGGCTTTTGGTCCTCTGCGGACTTGCCCTCGCCAAGCATCGCTTCCAACGGTGACCGAGAGGCGGCATCGGGGTTTGCAGATTTTTCAGCCGTCCCTTCGGGCACGAGCGTGTCCTGCCAGCTGCCCGCAGATTCCGTCGGCAGCGAACCCGCGCCCTCATGCCCTGACGACTCGGCTTGAGAACCCGGGTCCTCAGTCTTGTTGTCCACGAGTCGGATCGTCGGATCGGTCTCACTACCATCTCGATCACCCTCGAACCGAATTCCCTCCAGTTCAGCGGCGTTCGCTTGAAGCTGCTGCCCGATAAGGGCATCGGTGGCGACGAGCTGCTCAGCGCGCCATCGGATGAACTCAGCGTGCTCGATTGCAGCCCTCATGCGGGCGGCAGCAGTCTCCACGTCGTAGCCACGGTTGTCGGTGACCGAGAGGTCCTCACCTACAGTGAAGGCGTCCTGTTCGGCTTCGGCGATTGCTTCGAGCACTCGGCTGCGAGCACCCCGGATGTCCTCGCTGCCGCGCGTGGCGATATCGGCAACCTCACGATGCATATCGCCCTGACGCCGTACGACCGCAGTATCCGCGGTTACACGGTCCAGAGCGGCATCCTTGGCGTCACCTTCCCATGAGGTGCCACCGGGGCCAGGATGTTCCGCCTGTGCTGCTCGAACGCGGATTCCAGTGCACCTGCTACCGTCCGCCAGCGGGTAGCGGCAGCATCGAGCTCTGAAGTGTCCCAGGCCTCGACGTCCGACCTGCCGGGTAGACCCATCGGTGCGGCCGCAGGGCTCACATGGTCACCGCGATAGCGTCGGCATTGCCCCCGTCCGTCGCGTCATAGCGATCGCCTGCCGCAGCGACATCACCGGCCTGACCTGCGATGCGGACAGAAACACGCGTGCGTGCCGTGGCACTTGCCGCTTCGAATGCGGCGATTCCCGCACCACTCGGGCGATCACTCACCGGGCCGTCAAAGCCATCAACGAGCACACCAGCGGCGACAGCGACGCTGTCAGCTGCAGCCGACGTCAACCCGCCGGCATCGACATCCAAGTCTTTTCCCATGTCACCCCCGTAACCAATTGAGGCTACAGCAGCATTCGGCACCCCAATGCGGCAAAACCAAGCTCGCCCCGTCGACCTTGCGCCGTGCGACCGAGCGTGCTTATCGGGGACGCAGCACTGACGCTTCCCACGGTTCCTCGAAGCAAGTAGGCCCTCCGTATCGCACCGAGAAGGCACGAGTTTCTAGCCAATGTGGCTGTCGTGGTGGACACATCGGCCTGTCCGCCGTCACTGTTGGCTCAACCCAACCGACCTTGATTGAGGAGGAATCAAATGGAACTGATAGGAGCGAAGGAAGCCTCGGACATGACCGGGTCGTCGATACCCGCCCGTTCGTGCCGGGTGATCACGCTTCGACGCTACCGCAGAAATCGGCAATGGTGATCCGCGGTGTTGCCGCCGAAGGCCCCTTCAGACCACATACCAGAGCCGACACGCGACGACGCCCATGTCACCGTGGCGGACGCCGGCCGTTGGGATCTGCGCACCGGCGCGGTTCCGTCGCAGGCGGAAGGGGATCGATCCACGCGCACACGAAAAGGCGGCGACGGAAGTGTCCGTCGCCGCCTTGTGAGGTGTCCCGTCTAGCTTGTCGGCGGCTCGTAGGGCGCCTCAGGATTGTCGCGGTGCCAATCCTGCTGCTTCTTCTGCACCTGGTGGTGGGTGCGGGCCAGCCAGGCCAGGCCGCCCGCGATGAACAGCACGGCCAGCACCACGCCGACGGTGCCCGCGGTGGGGCTGCCGTTGGCGAATGAGAACAGGCCGATCACCATGCTCAGAACACCGATGCCGACGGCGACCAGACCGGGGGCGTTGACCCCGGCCTTCATCGTCTCGCCGGCGTGCTGTCGGTAGGTCCGGGCGTGGTCTACGGGGTCGTGCGAGGTATCGGGCATGACGCTCCCTTGGTTGCGTCCAGCAGCGTGGTGTACGAGTCGGACCTGATCAGCGGTACCGGCGTGTCGTAGCCGAATGATTGAGGGTCATCGCGTGATTCTTCGAGGGACCGTCCAAAGTCACTCGAGCAAAGGAATCAACGCGATGACCACTGCCCACAATATCGACCTGCCTGCCGTGCTGGCCGAACGACTCACCACCGCCCATCCCGACGTGCTGCGTGAGCTGCTGGCCACGTTCATCCACACCCTGATGGGTGCCGAAGCCGACGCACTGTGCGGTGCCGGCTACGGCCAGCGCAGCTCCGACCGGACGAACTCGCGCAACGGGTATCGTCACCGCGAGTTCGACACCCGTGCAGGCACATTGGATCTGGCGATTCCCAAGCTTCGGCAGGGCTCGTACTTCCCGGATTGGCTGCTGGAACGCCGTAAACGCGCCGAGCGGGCCCTGACCACGGTGGTGGCGACGTGTTACTTGCTCGGGGTCTCGACGCGGCGGATGGACAAGCTGGTGGAGACCCTGGGCATCACCAGCTTGTCGAAGTCGCAGGTGTCGGTGATGGCCAAGGAACTCGACACCGCCGTCGAGGCCTTCCGGACCCGCCCGCTCGATGCCGGCCCGTACACGTTCGTCGCCGCTGACGCGCTGGTCCTCAAGGTCCGAGAAGGCGGCCGAGTGGTCAACGTGCACGCCCTGATCGCGACCGGCGTCAACGCCGAGGGCCACCGCGAGATCCTGGGCATCGACGTCACCACCGCCGAGGACGGGGCCGGCTGGCTGACGTTCTGGCGGTCGCTGACCGCCCGAGGCCTCTCCGGGGTCAAACTGGTCACCAGCGACGCTCATGCCGGGCTGGTGGCCGCGATCGGCGCCACGCTGCCCGGGGCAGCCTGGCAGCGCTGCCGCACCCACTACACGACGAACCTGATGGCGATCACCCCGAAATCGTCGTGGCCGTGGGTCCGCACCTTGTTGCACTCGGTGTTCGACCAGCCCGATGCGGAATCAGTTGCGGCGCAATATGATCGGATCGTCGATGCACTTTCCGATAAGCTACCCACGGTCGCCGATCACCTGGAGGAGGCGCGGCCAGATCTGTTGGCGTTCACCGCGTTCCCCAAGCAGATCTGGCGCCAAATCTGGTCGAACAACCCCCAGGAACGGCTCAATCGGGAAATCCGCCGCCGGACCGACGTCGTGGGCATCTTCCCCGACCGCAACGCCCTCATTCGCCTCGTCGGGGCCGTGCTGGCCGAACAACACGACGAATGGGCCGAATCCCGCCGCTACCTCGGCCTCGACGTTCTCAGCAAATCACGTACCGTCAACGACACCCCAAAAGAACAGGAGGCCAACCCGGCGGCACTGACCGCCTGAACCATCACCTCGAAGAATCACACGACGACGTCGTACACCACGTCCGTGGACTTGACCGCTCCCTTCGTTGCTTCTGTGTCGATCACTGGTAGGCCGGATATCGCGACTGCTTCAACACACGCGCCAAATGGACGGCGTTGCGAGCCGCAGCCGCAGTCGTGGAGGCGACCTGTTCGGGCACCTCATCGAGGTCCGTGCAATCACCGGACTCCATCGCCGGTCCGTTCCAGTAGGTGCAGCCTTGCGCCGGAATGCTGTAGCCAATGTCGTTGAGCCCCTGAAAGACGTCCGCCACCACCTTGTGCGCGCCGTCCTCGTTGCCAACAACACTGACGATGCCGACCTTTCCGGCCATCGCGGGTCGTCCGTCCTCGTCCTCGTTGGACAGCTCGGCATCCAGCCGCTCCAGCACCCGCTGGGTCACCGACGACGGATGCCCCAGCCACACCGGCGTGCTGATCAGCAGGATGTCGGCGGCGAGCACCTGCCGGCGGATCTGCGGCCACTGATCGCTGTCGCCCATATCGGCTTCGACCCCGGGGGCGATGTTGAAGTCCACGCACCGCACCGCCTCACAGTGCGCACCCTGTTCGCGCAGCGTCGCAAAGACGTGCTCGGCGATCAGCGCGCTACTGGACTGCGCGGGACTGGGCTTCAGGCTGCAGATCAGTCCCAACGCGCGAATGGGTGTCGCGGTGTCGGCCATGTCAGTGGCATACCCGGCGCCCCCGGCCCGAAACGGTTCCAGGGTTCACGTCACCGGTTGCGTCAGACGTTTCGAACCCCCTGCACGCGGGCATGGAGAGCCCATGAGCAACCCCCGTGGCGACAAAGCCGAATCTGACATCGAGCCGGATCCCAAGGTGGCCGGTTCGCGGGCGTCCGACGATGAAGGCGAGCAGGACACTCCGAGCGGTCCCTATGTGGGGCGCTCGGGTTCTGACGACGACTTCGACGCCGGCGAATCCGGGGCCGAGGCCCGCAGCAGCGACACCTGATGTCCGGTGTCGCTGCCGGCCCACACGGTCCGATCAGTGATTGCGCAGCGTCGAGATCAGTTTGTCCTTGGTCAGGTGTGAATACCCGGAGATACCAAGCTCCTTGGCTCGCTTCTTGAGGTCGCCGACGGTCCAGTCGTCATAGGACCCGGACTGGCCGCCTTTGCGCCCCACGTCGGATTTACCGCGTGCGGCAGCGGCATTGGCGATCCGCGCGGCCTTCTCTTTGGAGTTGCCTTCGTCGCGCAGTTCCTCGTACATCTTCTCGTTCTTGATCGATGAGTTCGGCATGATCTCGGCCTCCTACTCCTCAACGAGTGCTTCGTCACGGGTTTCCCGGGCGCCCCACCGATAAACCCCGCCGGCTCACGGCTGCAGGATCACCTTCACCGCGCCGTCCTGCTTCTGCTGGAAGATCTCGTAGGCGTGCGGCGCTTGATCCAGCGGAAGCACATGCGTGGCAAAGGAATCCACACCCAGCGGATCGGCGTCGGTGAGAAGCGGCATGATGTCGTCGACCCACTTCTTGACGTTGGCCTGGCCCATCCGCACCTGAAGCTGCTTGTCGAACAGCGTCAGCATCGGCAACGGGTCGGCCATTCCGCCGTACACGCCGATCAGCGACAGGGTCCCACCGCGTCGCACACAGTCGATCGCGGTGTAGAGCGCGTCCAGGCGGTCCACCCCGGCGTTCTCCATCATCGGCTTGGCGATCGCGTCAGGCAGCAGGGCGGTCGCCTGCTGGGCGGCCTTGGCCACCGGCGAACCGTGCGCCTCCATCCCGACCGCGTCGATCACCGCGTCGCTGCCGCGCCCGGCGGTGAGCCGGCGCACCTCATCACCGACGGATCCGTCCACGTTGGACGCGTCGATGGCCTGGATGCCCCGCGCGGTGGCGCGCGCCAGCCGCTCGGGCACCAGGTCCACCGCGAACACCTGATAGCCCAGGTGCTGGGCGATCCGCGCCGCCATGTCGCCGATCGGGCCCAGTCCGAGAACCGTCACGGTCCCGCCGTCGGGCACCCCGGCGTAGGCCACTGCCTGCCAGGCGGTGGGCAGCACGTCGGACAGGTACACGAACCGGGAATCGGGTGGACCGTCGGGCACCTTGATGTGGGTGAACTGCGCCTGCGGCACGCGCAGGTACTCGGCCTGGCCGCCGGGCACCGATCCGTAGAGTTCGGAGTAGCCGAACAGCGCCGCGCCCATGCCCTGGTCTCGCACCTGGGTGGTCTCGCACTGGGTGTAAAGGCTCTGATCACACATGAAGCAGTGGCCGCAGGAGATCTGGAACGGGATGACCACCCGGTCCCCCACCGACAGATTGGACACCGCGGTGCCCACCTCGCGCACCACCCCCATCGGCTCGTGGCCGAGGATGTCGCCCTCGTTCATGAACGCGCCCAGCACCTCATAAAGGTGCAGATCAGAGCCACAGATGTTGGTCGACGTCACCTCGATGATCGCGTCGGTGGGTTCTTCGATTGTGGGATCCGGGACGGTGTCGACTCGGACGTCCCGCTTGCCGTGCCAGGTGACTGCTTTCATGGGCCCGTCACTACCCGGTGACACCCGATCCAAACGCTTCCGCGGCCGCGTCGCCACCGAGCGGCGGGTTTTCCGCGCGGCCGTCCCGGGTATCGCAGCGCTGAGCGACGTCGCACCCAGACGTCCGCGACAGCCAGCCCAAAGGTTCACCGCAGCAAGGAGTTCCACAGTGACCGCACCCACAATCGGATCGGCCCGCGACGTTGTCGACTACCTGAAAGCCCAACACGAGTCCATCAGGGCGCTGTTCGTCGAAACTCTCGACGCCGCCGATGCGGCGACTCGCCAGGAGGCGTTCACCCGGCTCCGGACCATGCTCGCGGTGCACGAGACGGCCGAGGAAATGGTGGTGCACCCCCGAGTGCGCCGCAAGGCAGAGGACGGCCGCCAGATCGTCGACGACCGGCTCGCCGAAGAGCACGAGGCCAAGGTGTTGCTGCGCGACATCGAGGCACTGCCGATCGACGGCGCCGAGTTCAGTAAGGCATTGATCCATCTGCAGGCTGCCGTGCTCGAACACGCCAAGCACGAAGAGGAACTCGAGTTCACCGCGCTGGAGGCAGCCGTGAGCGACGACGAGCTGGCCAAGCTCGCCGATGCCGTCGCGGTGGCCGAGCGCATCGCCCCCACCCACCCGCACCCGGGTGTGGAATCCGCGGCGGCCAACTTCGCCGTCGGCCCGTTCGCCTCGGTGCTCGACCGCGCCCGCGACGCGCTGGGCCCGGTGTTCGGCACCAGCCGCACCTGACCGCCATCGTGACTGATCAGAGCCCCGACGCCGCCTTCAACAGCATGGTGTCGCTGCTCGACTATCCGATGTTCGTCGTGACCACCGCAGCCGGTGACCGCCTATCCGGCTGCCTGGTCGGCTTCACCTCGCAGACCAGCATCAACCCGCCACGGTTCCTGGTCGGGCTGTCCCGGAAGAACCACACGTTCACCGTAGCCCGCGACGCCGAACACCTCGCCGTGCACCTGTTGCCCCGCGAGCAGCGCAAGGTCGCCGAACTGTTCGGCGGCACCACCGGCGACACCACCGACAAATTCGCGCAGTGCGCCTGGCATCACGGCCCCCACGGTGTGCCGGTGCTCGACGCGGCGTCGGCGTGGTTCGTCGGACGGGTGCTCCGGCGCTTCGATCTCGGCGACCATGTCGGGCACCTGCTGGAGCCCGTGGACGGCTGCGCCCCGGACGAACTCGGCGAACTGATCTCGTTCTCCGACGTCCGCGACATCGAGCCCGGGCACCAGGCATGACCCTCGTCGACACGCTCGCCCCCGGCGGCGCCGCCGAGGACCACGGTTACCGACCGGCGCCGCCGGGTCTGCGCGCGAACATGATCTTCAGTGCCGACGGCGCCGCAGGCTTTGCGGGCCGCGCAGGCCCGCTCTCCTGCCCGACGGACTACCAGCTGCTACTGGCCTTGCGCGCCTACGCCGATGTGGTGCTGGTCGGGGCCGGCACCGCCCGCGCAGAGGATTACGGACCGGTCCGGCTTCGTGCCGACCACGCCGCCCAGCGAAAGCAGTTGGGGCTCAGCGCCGATCCGCCCCCCATCGCCGTGGTGTCGGCGAGCGGGCGGCTCCCCGAGAAACTGTTGACCGCGCGGCCGATCCTGGTGACCTGCGCCCGTGGGGCGCGCGACGCCCGCCGCGATCTCGACGTCATCGTCTCCGGGGATGAGACCGTGGACATAAGCCACGCCGTCGGCCAGCTCCGCGACCGGGGGATGCACCGGATTCTGTGCGAGGGCGGGCCCACGCTGCTCGACGAACTGGTGGTTGCCGACCTCGTCGACGAACTGTGCGTGACGCTGGCACCACGGCTGGCGGGGCACCAGCAGATCGGCCGCGGCGCACCGGCGGGTTTGCCCGCGCCGAGGGGGTTACGGCTCGGGCACCTGCTGGTCGGCGCGGACGACTATCTCTATCTGCGGTACCAGCGTCAGTGAAACCGGCTCAGCCCGGCAGGGTTTCGCCACCGATCGGGGCGAGCACCTCACCGCTGTAGTACGACGACATCCGCGATGCCGCGAAGAACACGTAGGACGGCGCGATCTCGTCCGGTTGGGCGGCCCGGCCCATCGGCACCTGCTCGCCGAACGACTCGGTCTTCTCGGCGTCCATGGTCGCCGGGATCAACGGCGTCCACACCGGCCCCGGTGCGACACAGTTGACGCGGATGTTGCGCTCTGCCAGCGACTGTGCCAGCGAGTACGTCAACGCGATCACCGCGCCCTTGGTCGCCGAGTAGTCGATCAGGGACTTGTTGCCGCGCAGCCCGTTGATCGAGCTGGTGTTGATGATCGCCGACCCGTCCGGCAGATGCTGCAGCGCCGCCTTGGTGACGTGGAAGAAGCTGTCGATGTTCACCGCGAAGGTACGCCGCCACTGCTCGTCGCTGATCTCGGCAAGATCGTCCATCGGAGACTGAAAGGCGACGTTGTTGACGACGATGTCCAGTCCGCCAAGCTGTTTGACCGTGTCTTCGACCACGGCGCGGCAGTGCGCGGCATCGGCGAGGTCACCGGGCAGGGGCACCCCGCGCTGTCCGGCCGCTTCGATCAACGACACCGTGTGTTTGGCGTCGGCGTCCTCCTCCAGGTATGCGATGGCCACATCGGCGCCCTCTTTGGCGAACGCGATCGCCACCGCTCTGCCGATGCCGGAATCTCCTCCGGTGATCAGCGCGCGTTTGCCGGCAAGCAGCCCGGTACCGGTGTAGTCGCGCATCTCGTCGCGGGGCCGGGGTGCCATGTCGGCGGTTTCGCCGGGGTAGGGAATCACTGCATCGGGAGTCACATCGTCGGTCACGGCGGAGGCGTACCCGGCGCCGGCCGGGCGAAACAAACCCGCCGGGTGAATCTACGGCGTCCGGGGTTCACGGCGGCCGTCGCGCATGATCAGCGGCAGCACCAACCAGAACACCGTGAACAACGCCAGCGCGCAGGCCCCGGACACCAGGGCCGGGGTCAGTCCCGCGACGGCGTCGAAGATGATGACGGTGACCCCGGTCACCGCGAGGGCCAGCAGCACCAGCCCTGCGTACGCGCACCGGTGCGCCGCGCGCACCAGCGAGTCGAGACGGTGCCGACGAAACAGCAATCGGTGCATGCCCACCGGGGCGATCAGCAGCGCGGTCGAGGCGACCGCGGCACACACGGTGGCCAGGAACACCAGCTGCATCGGACCGTCCAAGATGTCGAACCGCTGCTGGAACGGCAGCGTCAACAGGAATCCCGTCAGCAGCTGGACACCGGTCTGCACCACGCGCAGCTCCTGCAGCAGACTGGCCCAGTTCCGGTCCAGCCGCTCGGTCTCGGTCTCGCTGCGCCGACTGGGATCCCAATCCGCATCGCGGTCCGCGCCGTCTACCTCCATTCGACCGATCCTTCCATTTTCGGCGGCGTGACGCACCGAGTTTGGACGGCCACTGCCGGGGTAGACGGTCAGGGACGTATGACAGTTCTGCACGCGCATCGCCCTGGTGCTGCGTGCAGGTGTCCTTGTGCCGCATACACATTGGAGTGACGATGAGCAGAATCGCGAGATCGCTGTACACGCCGCTGTCGGTGGCCGCCGGAGTCGGCGGCGGATTGCTGGCCGGGTCGATCTTCGGTCAGGTCTGGAAGCGGATCGGTGACAACGATCCCGAACCGCCCGATCCGAAAGATCTCAGCCACTCGACCGCCACCGTCATGGTCGCCGCCGCGATCCAGGGTCTGATCATGGGCTTGGTCCGGGCCTCGATTCAGCGGGCCAGCGCCCACGGTTACCACGCTGTGACCCACGAGGCTCCGCCAGCGTAGCTGCGGCGCCGAGTTCATAGCTGTTTCACAGTTATCGGTGAGCAGCTTCTTAGCCAGCGGCCTCACCGTGGAACCATGGCTGCCATCATCGAAGGTCCGCACGCACGACGCTCTCTGGCCGACGAGACACGGCGCACCTGGCTCACCGCCCTGTTCGCCCTCGCCGCGAGCCTCGGTGTGATGTTGCTCGCGACGCCCGGGGCGGTCTCCCCGGTCGCCTACTGGGCGGTGTCGTCGATCGCGCTGACGACTGCGCTGGTGGTTTTCGTCGCCGGCGGGCACGCCTGGGACCGGATGCTGGTGAGTGCCCGGGCGGCCGGGCTGGTCGGGAACTGACCGACTCACCGCCCCAGCGGCATCAGCGTCACCGCCGGCCGCGGTAGCCGCCAGCGCGCACACCCCTCTTCGAGGGCGTCGTCGACCGCCGACGCGATCGCGACCAGTTGGCGCCCTCCCCCGGCCAGCCACATGCCCACCGGGCCACCGCCCAAACTGATGCGGGCCGGCGCCATACCGCAGCGCCTCATCAATGCCAGCCGCGACAGCAGACGCTCCGCCGCCGCGCCCCACTCGGCGCTCCCATCCGAATCGGCGACGTCGCAGTGCATTCCGACGATGTCGAGCCGGCGCTCTCCGATCACGGCGGGGCCGCGGTCGTCTACGTAGATGTGCTTGCTCGACGCCGGGCATCCCGCCAAGACGTCGACGTGGCGGTCCTCGGACACCACGAAACGCTGCACCCCCGATGCCGCCGCACGCCGGATCGTGCCGGCGTCCCCGCAACGCAGCACCACGTGCGTCGGACACACCCCACTGGCCCGCACCAGGTCCAGGTCGCCGCCGTCAGCCACGGTGACCACCAGCCCGTGCCCACGCACCCAGCCGGCCACCGCCGGATTCCCCAGTGCCGAGGCCGGCAGCCCGCACCCGACCAGCGGCAGCGCCCGCCGCGCGGTGCGGATGGCGGTGGGCAACCGATGCGGAACCGAGCGCGCGCCGAGAACAGTCATGAATTCGGTGTACGCCCACAACCTGGCAGTCCGCCCTGATCCATGCAGATCCCTGACGGCGCATTCCCAGAATTTGACGCCCTCTTGACGCCCGCAAAAACTCCGTAAAAGCGCCGCACCGCACCGTCAAGAAACCGTCAATGCCCAGCTCAGCGGGCAGCTGTCGGGCATACGTTGGTCTCCGTTTCCCGCCACCACCGGCGGGGGTTGCTCAACAAGTGCAGGAGTGCCGATACCCGTGCTGTCCGTCCTCGTCTACGTGCTGCTGACCGTCGCGGTCTTCACCGCGCTCGGCCTGATCCAGAAGTGGGTCGAAACCCTGTGACCCAGAACCTGGTCGGCCTGGCCATCGCCGCGCTCCTCGTGGTGTACCTGTTCGCGGCGCTGCTGTTCCCGGAGCGGTTCTGATGAGCGGCACCCTCGCGGGAATCCTGTTCCCGGTCTCGCTGCTGATGGCGCTCGCTGCGGTGCACGTACCGCTGGGCGACTACATGTACCGCGTCTACAACACCACCGCGGACTCCCGCGCAGAACGTCTCATCTACCGCCTCATCGGCGCGGACCCGGACGCCGAGCAGACCTGGGGCGCCTACGCGCGCAGCGTGCTCGCGTTCTCCGCAGTCGGTGTGCTGCTGCTGTTCGCGCTCCAGCTGGTGCAGGGCAGACTTCCGCTCGCCCTCGATCCGGCCACCGAGATGACCCCCGCCCTGGCGTGGAACACCGCGGTCAGCTTCGTCACCAACACCAACTGGCAGGCGTACTCCGGCGAGTCCACCCAGAGCCATCTGGTGCAGATGGCCGGGCTGTCGGTGCAGAACTTCGTCTCGGCCGCCGTCGGCATGGCCGTGGCGGTGGCGTTCGTGCGTGGTCTGGCCCGCCGCAGCACCGCCGACCTCGGCAACTTCTGGGTCGACCTGGTGCGGGGAGCGTGCCGGATCCTGCTGCCGATCTCGATCGTCGGGGCGATCATCCTGATCGCCGGCGGTGTCATCCAGAACTTCGCACCGCACGACCAGATCGTCACGACGCTGGCCGGTGCGCAACAGACCATCCCCGGCGGTCCGGTCGCCAGCCAGGAGGTCATCAAGGAACTCGGCACCAACGGCGGTGGCTTCTTCAACGCCAACTCCTCGCATCCGTTCGAAAACCCCACCCCGTGGACCAACTGGATCGAGAACTTCCTGCTGCTGGTCATCGCCTTCTCGATGCCACGGATGTTCGGCCGGATGGTGGGCAGCACCCGGCAGGGACTGGCAATCGTGGCCGTGATGTCGGTCATCGCGGTCATCAGCGTCGGCCTGACCATGTTCTTCCAACTGCAACACCACGGCACCGTCCCGACGGCGGCCGGCGGTTCCCTCGAAGGCGTGGAACAGCGCTTCGGCGTGGCCAATTCGGCGGTGTTCGCCGCGAGCACCACGCTGACCTCGACAGGTGCGGTGAACTCGTTCCACGACTCCTACACCAGCCTCGGCGGGCTGATGTTGCTGTTCAACATGCAACTCGGCGAAGTGGCGCCCGGCGGTGTCGGATCCGGTCTGTACGGCATGCTGATCCTGGCGATCATCACGGTGTTCGTCGCCGGCCTGATGGTCGGGCGAACCCCGGAATACCTCGGTAAGAAGATCACCCCGCGCGAGATCAAGCTGGCTGCAACATATTTCCTGATCACCCCGCTGATCGTGCTGACCGGGACCGCGGTGGCGTCGGCGATGCCCGGCCAACGCGACGCGATGCTCAACACCGGCCCGCACGGCCTGTCCGAGGTGCTGTATGCGTTCACCTCCGCGGCGAACAACAATGGGTCGGCGTTCGCCGGGCTGAGCGTGGACACCACCTGGTACAACATCGCGCTCGGGCTGGCCATGCTGGTCGGCCGGTTCCTGCCCATCATCGTCGCCCTCGCCCTCGCCGGCGCCCTGGCCAGGCAGGGCAGGACCCCGGAGTCGGTGGGCACGTTGCCCACCCACCGTCCGCAGTTCGTCGGCATGGTCACCGGCGTGACGCTGATCCTGGTCGCCCTGACCTTCCTGCCCATGCTCGCACTCGGGCCACTCGCCGAAGGGATCCACGTATGACCGTCACCGATTCCCCGCACTCGCACGAGCGTGAAGGTGGCGGCGCCTTCGAGACCGAGCGTGAAGCCACCGTCACCCGCGGACGCACCAAGACCCGCGGCGGACTGCTGAATCCGACGCTGGTGTTGAGGTCGATGCCGGACGCGGTGCGCAAACTCGACCCGCGCACACTGTGGCGTAACCCGGTGATGTTCATCGTCGAGATCGGGGCGCTGTGGAGCACGGTGCTGGCCCTCGGCGACCCGAGCTTGTTCGCGTGGCTGATCGTCGGTTGGCTCTGGCTCACCGTACTCTTCGCCAACCTCGCCGAGGCCGTCGCCGAAGGCCGCGGGAAGGCCCAGGCCGAAACCCTACGCAAGACCCAGACCGCGACGATGGCGCGCCGGCTCACCGGCTGGTCGCCCGGCAACACCGGGACGACCCCGCCGGACGTGACCGAGGAACAGATCGCGGCAGCTCTGCTCCAGCAGGGCGACATCGTGGTCGTCGAGGCTGGACAGACCATCCCCGGTGACGGCGACGTGGTGGAAGGCATTGCGTCGGTGGATGAATCGGCGATCACGGGCGAGTCGGCGCCCGTCATCCGGGAATCCGGCGGTGACCGCTCGGCCGTCACCGGCGGCACCACCGTGCTGTCCGACCGCATCGTCGTGAAGATCACGCAGAAGCCCGGGGACAGCTTCATCGACCGGATGATCGCGCTCGTCGAAGGCGCCGAACGGCAGAAGACCCCGAACGAGATCGCGCTGAACATCCTGCTCGCCTCGCTGACCATCATCTTCGTGTTCGCCGTGGTGACCCTGCAACCGCCGGCGATCTACTCGCAGACCAACAACCCCGGCGTGCCGGACAGCCTGGCGCTCAACGAAAACGGTGTCACCGGCATCGTCCTGGTGGCGCTGCTCATCTGCCTGATACCCACCACCATCGGCGCCCTGTTGAGCGCCATCGGCATCGCCGGCATGGACCGACTCGTCCAGCGCAACGTGCTCGCCATGTCGGGTCGCGCCGTAGAAGCCGCCGGAGACGTCAACACCCTCTTGCTGGACAAGACCGGAACCATCACGCTCGGCAACCGGCAAGCCGCCGAATTCATCCCGCTCACCACGGTCGCCGCTGATGCGCTCGCCGACGCCGCGCAGTTGTCCAGCCTCGCCGACGAAACACCGGAGGGACGTTCCATCGTCGTCTTCGCCAAACAAGAGTTCGGCTTGCGGGCCCGCACAGCCGGTGAGCTCACCCACGCCACCTGGATCGAGTTCTCGGCGACCACCAGGATGTCGGGCGTCGATCTCGACGACCACCAACTGCGCAAAGGCGCGGCAACCGCGGTAGCCGACTGGGTCCGGTCCGAAGGCGGCACCGTGCCAACGGAACTCGCCGACATCGTGGACCGCGTCTCGGCATCGGGCGGGACGCCGCTGGCGGTCGGTGAGATCAAGGACGGCCGGGCTCGCGCGCTCGGTGTGATCCATCTCAAGGACGTCGTCAAACAGGGCATGCGGGAGCGCTTCGACGAGATGCGCCGGATGGGCATCCGCACCGTGATGATCACCGGTGACAACCCGTTGACCGCCAAGGCGATCGCCGAGGAGGCCGGGGTGGACGACTTCCTCGCCGAAGCCACCCCCGAAGACAAGATGGCCCTGATCAAGAAGGAGCAGGCCGACGGCCGACTCGTCGCGATGACCGGGGACGGCACCAACGATGCCCCCGCACTCGCCCAGGCCGACGTCGGTGTCGCGATGAACAGCGGCACGTCGGCGGCCAAAGAGGCCGGCAACATGGTCGACCTCGATTCGGACCCGACCAAGCTGATCGAGATCGTCGAGATCGGCAAGCAGCTGCTGATCACCCGGGGCGCGTTGACCACCTTCTCCATCGCCAACGACATCGCGAAGTACTTCGCGATCATCCCCGCGCTGTTCGTCGGGCTGTTCCCCGGCCTGGATCTGCTCAACGTCATGCGGCTGCACAGCCCGCAGTCGGCCATCCTGTCTGCGGTCATCTTCAACGCCATCGTCATCGTCGCGCTGATCCCGTTGTCGCTGCGCGGTGTTCGCTACACCCCCGGCAGCGCATCGAAGCTGCTGAGCCGCAACCTCGCCGTATTCGGGCTCGGCGGGCTCGTCGCGCCGTTCCTCGGCATCAAAGTCATCGACCTGTTCGTCGCACTCTTCCCGGGAATGTGAGCATGAGAACCTCCACCATCGTCCGCCGGCACTGGGCGGCACTTCGCGCGCTGCTGCTCTTCACGGTCATGCTCGGACTGGCCTATCCGCTGCTGATCTGGGTCATCGCCCAGCTTCCTGTGCTGTCCGACAAGGCCGACGGCTCGGTCCTCGACGCCGCCGGGGCACCAGTCGGCAGCCGCCTCATCGGCCAGCTGTACACCGATGCCGACGGCGTCCCGCTGCCGCAGTACTTCCAGGGCCGACCCTCACAGGCCGGGGACGGATACGATCCACTCTCGACCGGCGCGAGCAACCTCGGACCGGAAGACATCGTCGACCGGCCCGGGCAGCCGAGCCTGCTGACGCAGGTGTGTGCCCGCAGCCGCGCGGTCGGCGAACTCGACGAGGTGGACGGTGCGCGGCCGTTCTGCACCGAGACCGGGGTGGGGGCGGTGCTGTCGGTGCTCGGACCGCGCGACGCCGGGGGCGGCGTTGCACACCCGACCCGCGTCGTCAGCGTCAACGAGCCGTGCAGCGACACGCCGACGCCGTTCGTCGAGACGTACCTGGGTGTTCGGGTGGAATGCGCGACCCCCGGCGAGGATCACCGCCTCGGACAGCTGGTGCCGATCCGGGGTTCCGCATCGGCCCACCCGGCGGTGCCCGCCGACGCCGTCACCGCCAGTGGCAGCGGATTGGACCCGCACATCTCCCCCGGCTACGCCGCCCTCCAGGTAGACCGCGTGGCCCGAGCCCGCGGCCTGGACCCCGAACTGGTGCGTGCGCTCGTCGACCGGCACACCGACGGACGCACCCTCGGATTCCTCGGCGAGCCCCGGGTCAATGTGCTTGAGCTCAACCTTGCCCTGGACGGGACGATCCCGGACGGGGGCTGATCACACAGTGGATGATGAACCCGTGGCGGAACCACCATCGCAGCAGCCCAAACGCGGAGAGCTGCGCATCTACCTGGGTGCGGCACCCGGGGTCGGCAAGACCTACGCCATGCTCGGCGAGGCACACCGACGCCTCGAGCGCGGCACCGACGTGGTCGCCGCCGTTGTCGAAACCCACGGCCGCAAGAAGACCGCCGAACTGTTCGCAGGCATCGAGACCGTCCCCGCCGCGATGATCCCCTACCGCGGGCGCGAGTTCGCCGAACTCGACGTCGAGGCGGTAAAGCGCCGCAACCCCGCGGTGGTGCTCGTCGACGAGCTCGCCCACACCAACACCCCTGGAAGCCGCAACGCCAAACGCTGGCAGGACATCGAGGAACTGCTCGCCGCCGGTATCACGGTGATCACCACCGTCAACGTGCAGCACCTGGAGAGCCTCAATGACGTCGTCACCCAGATCACCGGGATCGAGCAGCAGGAGACGGTGCCCGACGAAGTGGTGCGTGCCGCCGATCAGGTCGAGCTGGTGGACATCACCCCGGAAGCGTTGCGGCGCAGGCTCGCCCACGGAAATGTCTATGCGCCCGAGCGGGTCGACGCAGCGCTGTCGAACTACTTTCGCCGCGGCAACCTCACCGCGTTGCGCGAGCTGGCATTGTTGTGGCTGGCCGACCAGGTCGATGCGGCGCTGGAGAAGTACCGCGCCGACAACCGCATCACCGACACCTGGGAGGCGCGCGAACGCGTGGTCGTCGCGGTCACCGGCGGGCCGGAGTCCGAAACCCTGGTGCGCAGGGCTTCTCGCATCGCGTCGAAATCCAGCGCCGAGCTGATGGTCCTCCACGTGGCGCGGGGCGACGGCTTGTCCGGAATCTCCGCTCCCCAGATGGGCCGGGTTCGCGAACTCACCGCCAGCCTCGGCGCCACCCTGCACACCGTCGTCGGCGACGACGTGCCGGCGGCGCTGCTCGATTTCGCGCGAGAGATGAACGCCACCCAGTTGGTGCTCGGAACATCCCGGCGGTCCCGATGGGCGCGAATCTTTGACGAGGGCATCGGCGCCACCGTGGTGCAGAAGTCGGGTCGGATCGACGTCCACATGGTGACCCACGAGCAGGCGGGCGGGGAATCACTCTGGGCCCGGGTGTCTCCGCGGCAACGTCATGCCGTCTCGTGGCTGGCCGCCCTGGCAGTGCCGGGCGCCATCTGCGCGGCCACCGCCCTGGTGCTGGACCGCTTCCTGGGCATCGGCGGGGAAAGCGCAATCTTCTTCATCGGGGTTCTGGTTGTCGCCCTCCTCGGCGGCGTTGCGCCCGCGGCACTTTCGGCCGTGCTGTCGGGCATGCTGCTCAACTACTTCCTCACCGAGCCCAGATACACCTTCACCATCTCCGAGCCCGACAGCGCGATCACGATCGTGGTGCTGTTGGTCGTCGCCGTCGCGGTCGCCGCGCTCGTCGACGGCGCCGCGAACCGGGCGCGCGAGTCCCGCCGAGCCGCGCAGGACGCCGAACTGCTCGCGTTGTTCGCCGGCGCGGTGCTGCGCGGAGCCGACCTGAACGCCTTGCTCGAGCGGGTCCGCGAGGTGTACTCCCAGCGATCGGTGAGCCTGCTGCGCGGGCAGGCGCACGGCGGCGGGGTGGTCGGTTGTGCCGGCCGCGAACCGTGCGTGACGGTGGAGGACGCAGACACCGCGCTCGAAGTCGGATCCAAGGACGAACCCGAGGAGTTCTGGCTGCTGATGGCCGGGCGACGTCTCGACGCCCGCGATCGCCGGGTGCTCAGCGCGGTGGCCAACCAGGCCGCAGGACTGGCCAGGCAGCGCGAGCTCGCGGCAGAGGCAGGCAAAGCGGAGGCCATCGCGCGCGCCGACGAACTGCGCCGCTCGCTGCTGTCGGCGGTCAGCCATGACCTGCGCACCCCGCTGGCCGCGGCCAAGGCCGCCGTATCGAGCCTGCGCAGCGAGGACGTCGGCTTCTCGCCGGAGGACACCGCCGAACTCCTGGCGACCGTCGAGGAGTCCATCGATGCGCTTTCGGGTCTGGTCGGCAACCTGCTGGACTCGTCGCGGCTGGCCGCAGGCGTGGTGCGGCCCGATCTGCGACCGGTGTACCTGGAGGAGGCGGTACCACGGGCACTGCTCGGAATCAGCCGCGGCAGTACCGGATTGCGGACCCCACTGGACCGGGTGAAGGTGGAGGTCGGCGGCACCGTCGCACTGGCCGACAGCGGCCTGCTGGAGCGGGTGCTGGCCAACCTGATCGACAACGCCCTGCGCTACGCCCCCGACAGCCCGGTCCGTGTGTCGGCCGGTCGCGTCGGCGATCGGATACTGGTCGCGATCGCCGACGAGGGCCCCGGGATCGCCCGCGGCGCCGAGACCCGGCTGTTCGCACCGTTTCAGCGGCTCGGAGATCAGGACACCAGCAGCGGTGTCGGCCTGGGTCTCTCGGTGGCCCGGGGCTTCGTCGAGGCGATGGGAGGCACGATCTGGGCCACCGACACCCCGGGTGGGGGGCTTACCGTCGAGATCGAGCTGGCGGCTCCACGATGACCCCGGCCAAGACCAGGGTGCTCGTCGTCGACGACGAACCGCAGATCCTGCGGGCGCTGCGGATCAACCTGTCGGTGCGCGGCTACGACGTGCGCACCGCGGCCACCGGCGCCGAGGCGCTGACCACCGCAGCCGACCACAAACCGGATGTGGTGATCCTCGACCTCGGCCTGCCCGACATGTCGGGAATCGAGGTGCTGGGCGGCTTGCGCGGCTGGCTGTCGGCCCCGGTCATCGTGCTCTCCGCTCGCAGCGACTCCTCGGACAAGGTCGAGGCACTCGATGCCGGCGCCGATGACTACGTCACCAAACCCTTTGGTATGGACGAGTTCCTGGCCCGGTTACGGGCGGCCGTACGGCGCGGCGCCACCGCGGCGGACACCGACGAGCCGGTCGTCGAGACGCCGTCGTTCACCGTCGACCTCGGCGCGAAGCGGGTGACCAAGAACGGCGCCGAAGTACATCTGACACCCACCGAGTGGGGCATGCTGGAGATGCTGGTCCGACACCGCGGCAAACTGGTCGGGCGCGAGGAACTGCTCAAGGAGGTGTGGGGCCCCGCCTACGCCAAGGAAACCCACTATCTGCGGGTCTATCTGGCGCAGTTGCGGCGCAAGCTCGAAGACGACCCGGCGCATCCGGTGCACCTGCTCACCGAGGCGGGTATGGGCTACCGCTTCCAGCAGTGAGCCGCTATTCCGCGCGAGGTCCGGCCGGGACCTCGGCGGCCAGCGTGATCAACCGGTCACGCACCAGGTCCGGGCGTTCGTCGACGATGAAGTGCCCGCCGTCGATCAACTCCAGGGTGTAGTCGTCGGCTCGCGCGGTCTCCGCCGCGGCCAGCTCCGGGGCGATCGCGGCGTCGTTGCGGCCGAACAACACCCGGGTCGGCACCGTGGAGCGTCGCCGCTCACCGGAGCGGGTCAATCGCGGGATCTCCCGGACCAGGAACGTGCGGTACGTGTCGCGGGCGGTGCGGGCCACCACCGGGTCGCGGAACCGCTCGGTGTACACCCGCGCCGTCTGTGCGTCCACCTCGGAGACCTGCCGGTAGGCGCGGTCCAGGAAGCCGGTGTGCCGCTGCACCGGCACCCCGGCGATCGCGATCAGCGGCTGATACATCAGGAACCGCCACGCGTGTCGCGCCATGACCTTGGGCGGCACCCAGGGATGGGCGATGTTGAGCGCCAGATAGCCGTCGATGCGCTCGGGCACCCGCAGTGTCAGCAGATGTCCCAGGAAGCCACCCCAATCGTGGCCCACCAGCAGTACCCGCTCCAGGCCCATGGCATCCATCAGCGCCACCAGATCGGTGACCACGTCCTCCTTGGCCCACCGGTGCGGCGGCGGCCCGGACCATCCGTAGCCGGGCAGATCCGGGGCGATGATGCGCAGGCCGGCCGGCGGATCGGCGAGCAGATCCCGGTACACCCAGTGGTGCTGCGGCCAGCCGTGCAGCGCCAGCACCGGCCTGCCGTCCTCGGGTCCGGCCTCGGTCACGTGGAAATCGACCCCTCGGACGGTGACGCGGTGGCGGCGCACCCCTCCGATCGGCGGGGGTTGGTTCGTCATGACCCTGAGAGTAATCGGAAGGGTCTACGGTGCTGATATGCCCGGGTACCGAGACCTCTTCGACGCCAGCATCAACGACCCCGTCGCCTTCTGGGGCGCCGCCGCCGAGGCTGTGACCTGGACACGAGCCCCGCAGCGGATCCTCGACGACGACAACCCGCCCTTCTACCGGTGGTTCCCCGACGCCGAGCTGAACACCTGCGCCAACGCGCTGGACCGGCATGTCGACGGCGGGCAGGCCGGCCGGCCGGCCCTGATCTACGACTCGGCCGTCACCGACACCAAGCGCACCTACACCTACGCCGAACTGCTCGATCAGACCGCCCGCTTCGCCGGCGCGCTGCGCACGCTCGGCGTCGGCAAGGGCGACCGCGTGGTGATCTACATGCCGATGATCCCCGAGGCGGTCATCGCGATGCTGGCCTGCGCCCGCCTGGGGGCCGTGCACTCGGTGGTGTTCGGCGGCTTCGCACCGCACGAACTCGCGGTCCGCATCGACGACGTCCGCCCGACCGTGGTGGTCTCGGCGTCGTGCGGAATCGAACCCGGCCGGATCGTGGAGTACAAGCCGATGCTCGACGCGGCGATCGGCATGACCCGCTATCCCCCGCGGCATTGCGTAGTGGTGCAACGAGATCGGCATCGTTGCGACCTCGTCGAAGGCCGCGACCTGGCCTGGGCCGATGTGATGGCGGATGCCGAGCCCGTCGACCCGGTTCCCGTCGCCGCCACCGACCCGCTGTACGTGCTCTACACCTCCGGCACCACGGGCAAACCCAAGGGCATCGTCCGCGACAACGGCGGCCATGCGGTGGCGCTGTCGTGGAGCATGCGCCACATCTACGACATCGCACCCGGCGACGTCTTCTGGGCGGCCTCCGACGTCGGCTGGGTGGTGGGCCACTCCTACATCGTCTACGCGCCGCTGCTGGTCGGTGCCACCACCGTGCTCTACGAGGGCAAGCCGGTCGGCACCCCCAACCCCGGCGCGTTCTGGCGGGTGGCCGCCGAGCACGGCGTCAAGGCGCTGTTCACCGCGCCGACGGCGATCCGCGCGATCCGCAAGGAGGACCCGGAGGGCAAGTATGTCGGCGACTACGACCTGTCGGGCCTGAAATACCTGTTCCTGGCCGGTGAACGTCTCGACCCCGACACCTATCACTGGGCGACAGACAAACTCGGCATCCCCGTCGTCGACCACTGGTGGCAGACCGAGACCGGGTGGGCCATCGCGGCCAATCCGATGGGCACAGAAGCACTTCCGATCAAAGCGGGCTCACCCACGGTGCCGATGCCGGGCTACGACGTGCGCATCCTGCATGACCACGGGCACGAGTGCGAGCGGGGCCAGGACGGGGCGATCTGCATCCGGCTGCCCCTGCCGCCCGGCACGCTCCCCACGCTGTGGAACGCCGACGACCGCTACCAGGCGTCCTATCTGACCGAGCATCCCGGCTACTACCTGACCGGCGACGGTGGCCGGTTCGACGAGGACGGCTACCTGTTCGTGATGGGCCGCATCGACGACGTCATCAACGTGGCCGGACACCGGTTGTCGACCGGCGCGATCGAAGAGGTGCTTGCGACCCATCCCGCGGTCGCCGAGTGCGCCGTGATCGGGGTGGCCGACGAGATCAAGGGGCAGGCGCCACGCGGGCTGGTCGTCGTCAAGGCCGGAGCGTCGACCGACGGTCTGGCCGACGAGCTGGTCCAGCTGGTGCGCGACGAGATCGGCGCGGTCGCGGCGTTCAAGCTCGTCGACGTCGTCCCGGCGCTGCCCAAGACCCGGTCGGGCAAGATCCTGCGCAAAACCATGCGCGGTATCGCCGCCGGCCGCGACGAGCCGGTGCCGTCGACCATCGAGGATCCGGGCGTGCTCGACGCGCTCGCGCCGATCCTGCGCGGCTGACGCACGCCGGCCGACGCACACGGCCGACGCACCACGGCCGACGCACCGCGGTGTTACGCACCGGCCAACATGGGTATCTCCCCAGCACGCACGTCAATATGCGTTCGGGAGGGAGGCGGGCCGTGGCGTCGAAGCCGAAATACATGGCGGTGCAGGGCGCGGCGGTGCTGATGGCGATCGTGCTGACAGCGGTCGGCATCCTGGGTTTCATCCCCGGTGTCACCGCCGACCTCGATCAGCTCGGTTGGGTCGGCAGGCATTCCGGCGCCAGCCTCTTCGGCACCTTCGCGGTCTGCGCTGTGGTCAACATCGTCCATATCCTGTTGGGCGTGGCCGGATTCCGTTTCGCGCGCAGCTATGCCGGCTCGCGAGCCTACCTGTTGGGCGGTGGTGTGCTCTATCTCGGGCTGTGGCTGTACGGCGCGCTCATCGAATTCGGCAGCGAGGCACACGTCATCCCGCTCAACACCGCCACCAATCTGCTGCATCTGGGGCTCGGCGGGGTGATGGTTCTGCTCGCGGTCACGTTGGCCGGCCAGCACGATCCGACGAAGCGGCGCCCCCGGATTCGGCGGGCCCCATCGCACTAGATCAGGCGATCGAGAGCGCGATACCGTCGAGGATGTCGTGTTCGCTGACCACCAGTTCGGCGATGCCGGCCCGCTCCCCCAGCACCGCCGCCAATTCCTGCACGATCAGCGCCCCGCCGCCGATGACGTCGACGCGACCCTCGTGCATGGGCCCCAGCGCGGCCCGCTGTTGTCGCGTCATCGCCAGCAGCTCGTCGCACACCGGCAGCAACTCGTCGAAACCGACGCGGGACAAATGGATGGCGTCGGAGTCATAGGTGCTCAGCCGGCGCGCCAGGGCGGCCAGCGTCGTCATCGTCCCGGCCACGCCCACCCAGGTGCGGGCCCGCTCGACCGGAACCACCTGCATCACCTCGGCCAGAGCGTCGCGCACCACCGCACGCGCCGCCTCGATCTCCTCGGCCGTCGGCGGATCCGACCGCAGACAGCGTTCGGTCAGCCGCACACAGCCGATGTCGGCGGAGTAGGCGGCGTCCACGTCACCGGTCCCGAGGACCACCTCGGTCGAACCGCCGCCGAGGTCGACAACCACGAAAGGTGCTGTGGTGGTGTCGAGTTCACCAACCGCACCGCGGAACGACAGCGCTGCCTCCTCGGTGCCGGTGATCACCTCGGCCGAAGCACCGGGCACCACGGCGCCCAGCAGTTGCGAGGTCATCGCGAAGAACTCATCGCGATTGGACGCATCGCGCGCCGCCGACGTCGCCACCATCCGCACCGCCGCGACCTCGCTGCGCCGCATCAACTCGGTGTAATCGGACAGCGCGACATGGGTGCGGGCCAATGCGTCCGGTGCGAACTGCCCGGTCGCGTCGACACCCTGGCCCAGCCGCACGATCCGCATCTCCCGGTGCACGTCGCGCACCACGCCGTCGGCGACGTCGGCGATCAGGAGCCGAATCGAGTTCGTCCCGCAGTCGACCGCCCCGACCCGGGTCACGGCGTCCACACCTCGCGGTCCAGGATCCCGGCCATGCCGGGTTCGGCGGCGAGCACCGCCAGCGCTTGGTCACCGAACGGGTTCACACCCGGTCCTTTCGCCAGAGAATGAGCGATCACCACGTGCAGGCACTTGACCCGGTCGGGCATACCGCCACCGGAGAACGTGGTGCCCAGAGGTTCGATCGCATCCCGTTCTGCCAGATACGATTCGTGCGCCCGCCGGTACGCCGCGGCCAGATCGGGATCCTCGGCCAGCCGTTGCGTCATGTCCCGCATCATGCCCGAGGACTCCAGCCTGCTGGCGGCGGCGGTCAGGGCGGGGTGGGTCAGGTAGAACAGCGTCGGAAACGGAGTGCCGTCAGGCAGTTTCGGCGCGGTCTTCACCACCCCGGGCTCCCCGTTGGGACAGCGGTAGGCGACCTCGAGCACGCCGCGCGGTTCCCGGCCCAACTGCCGCGCGACTGCTTCGAGATCCGAGGGCTCAACCACCGGGCGGCGGCGCATCGGGGGCGACCGGTTCGGGCGCTCCCGGCGCCCCGGGCGGGGTGGGCGGCGCCGTCGGCAACGCGCCGTGCGGAGTGTCGGCGATGGTGCCCCACAGCGCGGTGTACCAGGGATCGTTGCTCTTGGCCTCGGCGAGTTCCTCCGGTGAGGCCTCCGGCTCCGCCGCGCCAGGGGGCAGCTGCACCTGGTAGGGGATCTCGCCGGGCATGACGAAACCGAGCCGTTCCCTGGCCTGCGCGGCGATGAACACCGGATCGGCGTACTTGGCCTTCTGCTCTTCGAGTTCGGCGATCTGCTCACGCAGCTGCGCCTCACTGGCCTGCAGTTGTTTCATCTCGGTGCGCTGCGAGAAGTATGTCCGCACCGGCCCGGCGATCGTCAGCGTCAACACGCACACCACCGCGGCCAGAATCGCCGCCCGGCGCGCGGCCGAGCCGAACCGCTGCTCGGCGGCCTGTTCGGCGGACGCGATGATCGACTGCCGGATCGAACCCGGACCGTCGCCCTCGGCGTCGTCGACGGACTCGGGTTCGGCGCGGGCGCCGGTGATCGCCTTGGGCGCGCGGGTCGCGTCGCGGCGCCCCCCGGCGCCGCGAGGCTTTCCCCGCGCCGCGTCACCGGACTTGCCCGGCCGGGACGCAGGGGCCTTCTTGCCCCTGCCGTCCGCAGCGGACCGCCGGCGAGGATCTGGCCGATTCGCGTCGGGCACGGGTTATTTGGTCTCCACACTGAATCGCGGGAAGGCCAGGTCGCCGGCATAGCGGGCCGCGTCGCCGAGTTCCTCCTCGATGCGCAGCAGCTGGTTGTACTTGGCCACCCGCTCGCTGCGGGCCGGTGCGCCGGTCTTGATCTGTCCGCTGCCGACCGCCACCGCGAGATCGGCGATGGTGGTGTCCTCGGTCTCGCCGCTGCGGTGGCTCATCATCGTCTTGTAGCCGGCGTTGTGCGCCAGCGACACCGCATCGAGGGTCTCGGTCAGCGTGCCGATCTGATTCACCTTCACCAGCAGCGCGTTCGCCGCACCCCGCTCGATGCCGTCCTCCAGCCGCTCGGGGTTGGTGACGAACAGGTCGTCGCCGACGATCTGCACCTTGTCCCCGATCGCCGTGGTCAGAGCCACCCAGCCGTCCCAGTCGTCCTCGGACAGCGGATCCTCGATCGACACCAGCGGGTAGGCGCCGAGGAGTTCGGCGTAGAAGGTGGCCATCTCATCGGCGCTGCGGGTCTGCTTCTCGAAGGCATAGCCGGCGCCGTCGGTGTGGAACTCGGTCGCGGCGACATCGAGGGCAAGCGCCACATCGCTGCCGACCTTCAGGCCGGCGGCTTCGATCGCGGTGCCGATCAGGTCCAGCGCCGCCTTCGTGCCCGGCAGGTCGGGCGCGAAGCCGCCCTCGTCGCCGAGCCCGGTGCCCAGGCCCTGCTTCTTGAGCACGGACTTCAGCGAGTGGTACACCTCCGCCCCCCACCGCAGCGCTTCCTTGAACGACGGGGCGCCGATCGGGGCGATCATGAACTCCTGGACGTCGACGCCGGTGTCGGCGTGCGCGCCGCCGTTGATGATGTTCATCATCGGCACCGGAAGGATGTGTGCGTTGGGTCCGCCCAGGTAGCGGAACAGCGGCAGCTCCGCCGACTGCGCCGCGGCCTTGGCCACCGCCAGCGACACTCCGAGGATCGCGTTGGCGCCCAGCCGCGACTTGTCGGGGGTGCCGTCCAGGTCGACCAGCGCCTGATCGACCAGCCGCTGCTCGTCGGCGCCCAGGCCGATCACCGCGGGCGCGATCTCGTCGAGCACCGCTTCGACCGCTTTCTCGACGCCCTTACCCAGGTAGCGGGACCCACCGTCGCGCAGCTCGACGGCCTCGTGTTCGCCGGTCGAGGCGCCCGAGGGCACTGCGGCACGCGACACCGTGCCGTCCAGAAGCCCCACCTCGACCTCGATTGTCGGATTCCCCCGGGAATCGAGGATCTCGCGGGCACCGACCTGCTCGATGATGGGCACTTTCTTGCCTCCTGGTCTCTGCACGGACATGTCTGCACGTTGAGCCTAGAGCGTGGCCGGGTCGGGGGCGCCCTCAGAGCGGATGTCCCGCCGCATAGGCGGTCGCCCAGTCCCGGACCGTGCGGGCGTACTGATCGGAATAGTTGTAGGCGCGCAGGGCTTCCATCCAGCCCCGCGGCCTGGACAGATCCTTGCCGCGCCAGCACAGGTAGCCGGCGGCCGACAGCGCCGCGTCGTCGATGTTGTCGACGCTGATCACGCCGTCGTTGTTGGCGTCGACCCCGTAGAGCCGCCACGTCTCCGGGATGAACTGCATCGGCCCCATCGCCCGGGCGTACGGCTCGTCACCCTTGTTCTCGATGGCCGGGTCGTGGCTGACCGCGTCGTGGTCCAGGATCGCCAGGTTACCCGCGGTCCCGTCGAGCAGCACCCCGCGGATCGGCGGCCGCACCTCACCGTCGGCGGATACGGTCGCGCCCCGGTAGGTGCCATGGTGGCTTTCCACCTGACCGATGCCGGCCAGCGTCGTCCATTTCAGGTTGCAGCCGGGGTTCTCCACCTCGGCGACCCGCGCGGCGTAGGCGTAGGCCTCCAGTGCCGTCACCGGGATGCCCAGCGCCGGCGCCCGCTCGGCGGCCCATTCGTGCAACTGGTCGGCCGGTCGCCCCTGGACGTAGGTGTCGATCTGCGGGACCGGGTCGCCGGCCGGTGGCGGCACGCCCTCGGGAATCGGGGTACCGATCTGCCACGAGCAGCTGGCAGCCAGCAACAGCGCTGTCGCGCCCATCACGGCCACCGCCTGTAGCCAACGCACCCGCGTCACCGGACTCCTCAACCCGCTCTGGTTCGTAGCCCATGTTCCCACGCGATGTGGTACTGACGACCCATCCCGGGCCGACGGACCCGGGTGTACATTCTCTCTGCGCCCCTGAAACTGAGGTGAGCCACACCTTGCTTTGGCAAGGCTGAGCTGATGGCGCACGGCGTAGCGAGGACTATTCGATGGTTGCTGGTCTCGACCCATTGGTCACCACCTACTACGCGGCTCCGAACACCGGTTCACAGCTTTTCGGCAGCGGACTCATAGGTTTGCGCGAGGGGCTGGAAGCGGCCATCGTGATCTCCGTCCTGGTGGCGTTCCTCACCAAATCCGACCGCCGCGACGCCCTCAAATGGGTGTGGCTCGGCGTCGGCGCCGCGATCGCGATGACCATCGCGGTGTTCCTGACCATCCAGTTCGGAGAGAACACCATCACCGGCCTGGCCGCCGAGGCGATCGCCGGTGTCGCGTCGCTGATCGCCGTGGCGATCGTCACCACCATGGTGCTGTGGATGAAAAAGGCCGCCGCAACCATGTCCGGTGAACTGCGCAACGAGATGGCGCGCGCACTGGAGACCGGCCCGCTGGCGGTCGCCCTGCTGGCTTTCCTGGCGGTGGGCCGCGAAGGGGTGGAGACCGCGCTGTTCATGGTCGGCTACGCCGAGGCGCAGACTCCCTGGCCACTGATCGGCCTGATCACCGGGGTGGCGATCGCCGGCGCCATCGCCTACGCGATCTATCGCGGCGCGCTGAGCCTCAACCTCGGCAAGTTCTTCACCTACACCGGCGTGTTCCTCATCTTCATCGCCGCAGGCATCCTGTCCTACGGCGTGGGAGCGCTACAGACCGTCGGCTGGCTGCCCGGCCTGGCCGACCGCGCGTTCGACATCAGCACCTGGTTCAACTGGTCGTCCTGGTACGGCGAGATCGTCCAGGGGATCTTCAATGTCACCCCGACCCCCACCGTGCTTCAGCTCGGTGGCTATCTGACCTACCTCGTCGTGGTGCTGGCGCTGTTCCTGCGCCCCACCCCGACGCCGGCGGCCAAAACCTCGACACAACCCGATCCCTCCCCCGAAAGGTCCACCACGTGAAGGTTCAATCCAGCGCGGCAGTGCTGACAGCGGCACTGGCAGCGTTCGCGCTGACCAGCTGCCAAGCCAAGGAAGAGGCGCCCGCAGCCTCCGAGGACGGCGGGAGCACCGCCGCCTCCGAGATCACCGTCGAGGCCTCCGACACCTCCTGCACGCTGTCGGGCACCGAGGGCAGCACCGGGGCGAACACCTTCGTCATCACCAACAACGGCACCAAGGTGACCGAGTTCTACGTCTACGGCGAGGGCGAGCGCGTGATGGGCGAGGTCGAGAACATCTCCCCCGGGCTGCAGCGAAAACTGATCGTGCAGCTCAGCCAGCCCGGCACCTACCAGACCGCATGCAAGCCCGGGATGATCGGCGACGGAATCCGCGGTGAATACACCGTCACCGGCGAGGAAGTGCAGATCGACACCGAGGGCAAGTTCAAGGAAGCCGCCGACAACTACAAGCGCTACGTCAACAGCCAGGTCGAAGCCCTCGTTCCGGCCGTCGAAGCGTTCGCCGCCGCCATCAAGTCCGGCGACGTCGAGGCCGCCAAGGCCCAGTACCCGACCTCACGCGTCTACTACGAGCGCATCGAGCCCGTCGCCGAGTCGTTCCCCGACGATCTCGATCCGCGCATCGACCTGCGGGAGGCCGACCTGGAGCCCGGCCAGAAGTGGACCGGCTTCCACCGGCTGGAGAAAGACCTGTGGGTAAGCGGTCTGCAGCCCGACACCAACGAGATCGCCGACCAGCTGGTCGCCGACGTCAAGGAGCTGCAGGCCGGGGTGAGCGCACCGGACTTCACCGTGGACTCCACCCAGATCGCCGGCGGCGCACAGGGTCTGCTCGACGAGATCGCCACCAGCAAGATCACCGGCGAAGAGGACATCTTCAGCCACACCGACCTGTGGGACTTCAACGCCAACCTGCAGGGATCCCAGACCGCGGTCGCATCGGTGCGCCCGATCCTCGACGAGCGCAACCCCGATCTCGGCACCCGGGTCGATCAGCGCTTCGAAGAGGTCGAGGCGCTGCTCGAAAAGTACCGGGAGGGCGACGGTTTCGTCAGCTACGACACGGTGACCGAACCGGAGCGGCAAGAACTCTCACGCGCGATCGACGCGCTGAGCAAAGAGGTCAGCCAGGTGCAAGGTGTCATCGCCCAACAGTGACGCCGAACAGGAGCGACCCGGGCTGAGCCGGCGCAAGCTGTTCGGCGCCGCCGGGGTGACCGCGGCGGTGGTGGGCGCGGCCGGCGCGGGTGCGTTCGCCGGCCGCGCGTCGGCAGCCAAGGTTCCCGACCACCTACAGACCGCGGTGCCGTTTCGCGGCGAGCATCAGGCCGGCATCGTCACCGAGGCGCAGGACCGGATGCACTTCGCCACGTTCGACGTGACCACCAAAAGCCGCGACGACGTCGTCACGATGTTGGCCGACTGGACCGAGATGGCCGAACGGATGACGCAGGGCAAGGAGGCGTTCCCCAACGGCGCCACCGGACAGAACCCGTACTCGCCACCGTCGGATACCGGGGAGGCCCTGGGCCTGCCGCCCTCCCAGTTGACGCTGACCATCGGGTTCGGACCGTCGTTCTTCCGCAAGGACGGGGTGGACCGGTTCGGCATCGCCGACAAGTCGCCGGCCGAGCTCGTCGACCTGCCCAAGTTCCCCAACGAGAAGATCGACCCGGCCCGCAGCGGCGGCGACATCGTGGTGCAGGCCTGCGCGAACGACCCCCAGGTGGCCGTCCACGCGATCCGTAACCTGGCACGCATCGGGTTCGGCACCGTCGCGGTGCGCTATTCCCAGCTCGGGTTCGGCCGCACCTCGTCGACCACCCGGGACCAGGCCACGCCGCGAAACCTGTTCGGGTTCAAGGACGGAACGGCCAACATGCGCTCCGACGAGACCGAGAAACTCGACAAGTTCGTCTGGGTCGGCGACGGTGACGGCCCCGACTGGATGACCGGCGGCACGTATCTGGTGGCCCGGCGGATCCGCATGCTCATCGAGCAGTGGGATCGCACCACGCTGCTGGAGCAGGAACGGGTCACCGGCAGGCAGAAGGGCAGTGGCGCCCCGATGGGCCTGACCGACGAGTTCGACGAACTCGACTTCGATCTGACCGACGACAAAGGCGAGCCGCTGATCGATCCGGTGGCCCACGTCCGGCTGGCCTCCCCGGAGAATCTCGGCGGCATCGAGATCCTGCGGCGCGGATACAACTTCACCGACGGCTCGGACGGCTTCGGCCACCTCGACGCGGGCCTGTTCTTCATCGCGTTCGTGCGCAACCCGGTCACGCAGTTCGTGCCGATGCAGAACGCGATCTCCCGCCAGGACGCGATGAACGAATACGTCATGCCCACCAGTTCGGCGGTATTCGCCTGCCCACCGGGAATTCCGGAAGGCGACACCTCGAGCTTCTGGGGTTCGACACTGTTCGACTGAGCAGCGCCCGCTGCCGTTCGGCGTCAGGGGCCGGGCCAGTGCCCGCGCCACTCCTCGGGCGGGATCACCCCGTGCGGTCGGTCGTCGAGCTCCTCGGCCACGTCGGCGCTGCGACGCGCGGCGGTCACGGCCCGCTCGGCGACCCGCACCTCGTCCATGAACTCCAGCACCGCTGTGCGCAGGGCATTCTCGGCGTCGACGTCGGCTGACACCACCACGGTGGTGATCGAGTCCGGGACCAGATCCGGCGGCACCCCGCCGGCCTCGGCCCGAGCCAGCACCTTCTGCGCCAGCGCCAGTGCGGGCTGTGCGGTCGGAATGTCGTCCATGATCGACTCCCGGGCCGTTCGCTCCAGCGCCTTGCGCTGCTCCCACTGCTCGAGCTGGTCCTCCAACGAGATCGACTCCCCCGCAAGCACTGCCGGCACCCGGTTACCGAGCTTGCGGACCAGCGCATCGGCGACGTCGTCGATGTCGAACGCGTTCTCCGGCGCATCTTCGGCGATGCGGGCGTGGAACAGCACCTGCAGCAGCACATCGCCGAGTTCGTCGCGCAGCTCGGTCAGATCACCACCGTGTACGGCATCGAACAGCTCGTAGGTCTCCTCCAGCAGGTAACGCCGCAATGAATCGTGCGTCTGCTGGCTCTCCCACGGCCCCGCCGTGCGCAGCTTGTCCATCATCGCGACCGCGTCGACCAGACGTTCGCCGGACTGTGCGGCGGGCGCGGCGATGACTCGCTCCCCCGCGGCAATCCGCGCAGCCACGGCGGGATGCGCGGGATCGGAGGACAGCAGGACCTCGGCCTGCTCGCCGTTGTGGACCGGCCGCGCCGCCGGCAGCGACCACGGCACCTTGATCGGCATCTCCTCGGTGTACTGCACGTCACCGGTCAGCAATCTGATCGCCTCGACGGGGACCAGCGAGGGGCGGCGCGGGTCGACCAGGACGACCGTCATGAGCCACCTCCGAACTTGGTTATATCAACTTCCTCGCCCGGATTCCCGACGATGGCCAGCAACAATCCCGCCACGAACGCGACTAGCTCCAGGTCGCGGATCCTCGGGGCGCCCACACCGCTGCCCGCCCGCGGGACCGGAACCTGCACGGTGGAGGTGGTGGCCCGGTAATTCGCCCCCGAGTAGAGCCGCTTGAGCCGCAGCTGCGCCGAATCCGGCAGGGTCAGCGGCGACACCCGCAGCGTGGTCGCGGAGGTGGCACCGATCTCGGTGATGCCGTGGGCGCGTGCCAGCAGCCGCAACCGTGCGACCGCGACCAGTCGCTGCGCCGGCTCGGGCAGCGGCCCGTACCGGTCGACGAGCTCATCGATCACCGCATCGACGGCGGCGTCGTCGGGGGCGGCGGCCAAGCGGCGGTAGGCCTCCAGCCGGAGCCGGTCGCTGCCGATGTAATCCGGTGGCAGATGCGCGTCGACGGGCAGGTCGATGCGCACATCCTTGGGCTCCTCGGCGGTCGCGACGGTCTTGCCGTCGGCGGCGGCACGATAGGCCTCCACCGCCTCGCCCACCAGCCGCACGTACAGGTCGAAGCCGACGCCGGCGACGTGTCCGGACTGCTCGGCGCCCAGAACGTTTCCGGCGCCGCGGATCTCCAGGTCCTTCATCGCCACCGCCATGCCCGCGCCGAGTTCGTTGTTCTGCGCGATGGTCGCCAGCCGGTCGTAGGCCGTCTCGGTCAGCGGAATCTCGGGGGGGTACAGGAAGTAGGCGTAGCCCCGCTCCCGGGACCGGCCCACCCGGCCGCGCAGCTGGTGCAGCTGCGACAGTCCGAAGGTGTCGGCACGCTCCACGATCAGCGTGTTGGCGTTCGAGATGTCCAGGCCGGTTTCGACGATCGTGGTGCAGACCAGGATGTCGTATTCCCGGTTCCAGAAGCCCTCGACGGTCTTCTCCAGCTGCTCTTCGGGCATCTGCCCGTGCGCGACCACCACCCGGGCCTCGGGCACCAGCTGCCGCACCTTGGCCGCGGCGGAGTCGATGGTGCGCACCCGGTTGTGGATGTAGAACGCCTGCCCGTCGCGCAGCATCTCGCGGCGCAGCGCGGCGGCGACCTGCTTGTCGTCGTGGGGTCCGACATAGGTCAGGACCGGATAACGCTCTTCGGGCGGGGTCAGGATCGTCGACATCTCGCGGATGCCGGCCAGGCTCATCTCCAGGGTGCGCGGAATCGGGGTGGCACTCATCGTGAGCACGTCGACGTGGGTGCGCATCGACTTGATGTGCTCCTTGTGTTCGACACCGAACCGCTGCTCCTCGTCGACGATGACCAGCCCCAGGTCCTTCCAGGTCACCCCGGTCTGGATGAGGCGGTGGGTGCCGATCACGATGTCGACCGAGCCGTCCTTCATCCCCTCCAGCGTGGCCCTGGATTCGGCCGGATCGGTGAACCGGGACAACCCCTTGACCGTGACCGGGAAGCCCGTCATCCGCGCGGTGAACGTCTGCAGGTGCTGATCGGCCAGCAGCGTCGTGGGCACCAGCACCGCGACCTGCTTGCCGTCCTGGACCGCCTTGAACGCCGCCCGCACCGCGATCTCGGTCTTGCCGTACCCGACGTCGCCACAGATGACCCGGTCCATCGGCACGGGCTTCTCCATATCGGATTTGACCTCGGTGATCGCCGTCAGCTGATCGACGGTCTCGGTGAAACCGAACGCGTCCTCCATCTCGGTCTGCCACGGGGTGTCCGGGCCGAACGCATGACCGGGCGAGGCCTGTCTTTTGGCGTACAACGTGACGAGTTCGGCGGCGATCTCGCGAACGGCCCTGCGCGCCTTGGTTTTCGTGTTCGCCCAGTCGCTGCCACCGAGCCGGCTCAGCGTCGGCGCCTCCCCGCCGACGTAGCGCGACAGCTGATCCAGTGAGTCCATCGGCACATAGAGGCGGTCTGACGCTTGCCCACGCTTGCTTGAGGCGTACTCGAGCACCAGGTACTCCCGGCGGGCACCGCCGACCACCCGCTCGGTCATCTCGACGAAACGGCCGATGCCGTGCTGATCGTGGACCACCAGATCGCCTGCGGTCAGCGCCAGCGGGTCGACGACGTTGCGGCGCTTGGCCGCCAGCCGCTTGCCTTCGGTGGCGGCGGCGCGGTTACCGGTCAGATCGGTCTCGGTGATCACCACCAGGTTGGCGCCCGCGATCACCACGCCGTCGTGCAGCGGACCCTTGATGACCCCGACCACCCCCGCGCCGGGCACCTCACCGGGCTCGAGAACCGTTGCCGGCGTGTCTGATTCGGAGAGCTGCTCGACAACGCGCTTACAGGTGCCCGATCCGGGGGTGACCACCACACCGAAGCCGCCGGTGGCGACGTGGGCGCGCAGCATCGCGAAGATCTCGTCGTGGAAGTCCGGGTTGGGCTGCGCCCTACGCGCCGACGGGGCGGGGCGGATGTCGAGGGCGGTGGATTCGCCCGAACCGCTGTCGAGCTGACTCAACGTCCACCACGGGTGGTCTGAATCGCGGGCCGCGGCGTGCGCATCGTCGAAGCCCACGTAACCGGAGGCGCCCAGCGCCTCGATGTCGATGGGCACGTCCCCGCCGACCGCCGCCGTCGACCACGACGCCTCCAGGAACTCGCGACCGGTCTTGATCAGATCCGCCGCCCGGGTGCGGATCTTCTCCGGATCGCACAACAGGATCGACATACCCGGGGGCAGATGGTCGGGCAGGGTGGCGAAAGCCCCGGGCCCGCCCTCGGGTTTGAGCAGCGGCAGCAGTGCCTCCATGCCGTCGACCGGGATTCCTTCGGCGAGCCGGGCCAGCATGTCGGGCACGCTGCCCGGCACGCTGTTCTCCTTGACGGGATGCTCGGCCGACAGCGCAGCGGCACGCTCGCGCACCTCGTCGGTCAGCAGCAGCTCACGGCACGGCACCGCGATCAGCGTGTCGATATCGATCTCGGGGATCGAGCGCTGATCGGCCACCGAGAACATCCGCATCTCGGAGACCTCGTCACCCCAGAACTCGACACGCACCGGGTGCTCGGCGGTCGGCGGGAAGACATCGAGAATGCCTCCGCGGACCGCGAATTCACCGCGCTTGCCGACCATGTCCACCCGGGTGTACGCCAGGTCGACCAACCGCGCGATCACCGAATCGAAATCCGCCTCGCCGCCCACCGTCAGCGTCAGCGGTTCCACCTCGGCCAGATCCGGAGCCATCGGCTGCAACAGCGAGCGTGCGGTCGTCACCACGATCCGCAGCGGCGGACCCAGGCGGGCGTCATCGGGGTGGGCGAGCCGACGGAGCAGCATCATGCGCGCCCCGACGGTGTCGACGCCGGGCGAGAGCCGCTCGTGCGGCAACGTCTCCCAGGACGGGAACAGAGCCACCGCAGCGCCGAAGACACCCTGGAGCTCGGCGGTCAGATCATCGGCCTCCCGGCCGGTGGCGGTGACCACCAGCAGCTGACCGGTCTGCGCCAGCGCGGACGCCACGAAGACCCGGGCGCTGGCCGGGCCGACGAGCTGGAGATCAGCGGACCGGTCACCGGCGCGGCGCGCAATCTCCTGCAACGAAGGATCACGCAACGCGAGGTCGACGAGGCCCGCGATCGGGGTGTGGACATGGAGGGTCCCCGATACGGTCATGATCGCTCCATCCTAAGCGGCGCCGCGAAACGAACCCCCACCACGGTGCCGCGCATTCCCGGCAACCTGCCGCCGAAGTACGGGCAGCTATTCTTCGTGCAGCACCGGGTCCGATTCCAGGTGCGTCAGGCCGTTCCAGCACAGGTTCACCAGATGCGCGGCGACCACTTCCTTCTTGGGCTCGCGCACGTCGAGCCACCACTGCGCCGCCATCGAGACCGACCCGACCAGCGCCTGGGCATACAGCGGCGCCAGATCGGGGTCGAGCCCGCGGCGGGAGAAATCACCGGCGAGGATGGAGGCGACCTGACTGACGGCGTCGTTGAGCAACGTCGAGTAGGTGCCCGAGGTGATGCTGGCCGGTGAGTCGCGGATCAGGATGCGGAAGCCGTCGGTGTGCTCCTCGACATAGGTCAGCAGAGCCAGCGCGACCCGTTCCACCCGCACCCGGGACCGGTTGACGGCCAGCGACGACGTGATGCCGTCCAGCAGCGCCGACATCTCCCGGTCGACGACAACCGCGTACAACCCTTCCTTACCGCCGAAGTGTTCGTAGACGACGGGTTTGGACACATTGGCGCGCAGCGCGATCTCCTCGATCGAGGTCCCGTCGAAACCCCGCTCGGCGAACAGCGACTTGGCGATCTCGATCAGTTGCTGACGCCGCTCGGTGCCGGTCATCCGCGCGCGCGGGGCCCGCGCGTGCACATCGGCACCGGCGAGCTTGTCGGGCACAGCCACGGTCTCAGGGTAGACCGTGCCCGGCCCCGCTCCCGGCGTAGCGTCGACGTCGTGATCACGCTGGATCGGCTGATCAACGTCCTCGGCGGCTACGGCGCGCGCTGGCTCGGCGGTTCGGCGGAGCGGCGGACCGAACTGCGCAGCGTCGTGCTGCCCGAGGTCGTCGACGGCCGCACGGTGTCGGGCGACGTGCTGCTCGCCGTGGGCGCCACCTCCCAGGGCCAGGCCGTGCAATGGGCACGTGCCGCACACGCCGTCGTCGTGCTCACCCGCGGTGACGGCACGACCGCCGAGCCGGATACCGACGGGGTCGCCGTTGTCGTCATCGATTCGGCGATGCCGTGGAGCGAGTTCGCCGCCATCGTCTACGGCCTGGTCATGGAGGGGCGCGAAACCGAGTCGGGTCGCGGCCCCACCGATCTGTTCGCGCTCGCCGACAGCCTGTCCGGGGCGGTGGGCGGCGCGGTGGTCATCGAGGACCGGGCGTCGCAGGTATTGGCATTCTCCCGCGGACAACAGGACGCCGACCCGGGGCGAGCGGCGACGATCCTGGCCCGCCAGGCACCACCGCAACTACGGGCGGCGTTCCAGGAGCACGGGGTGTTCGCCCACCTGGCGGTGTCCGACGATCCGGTCTTCGTGCCGGGCGACCCGGACATCGGTCTCACCGGCCGCATGGTGGTGGCGGCCCGCGCCGGCCGGGAACTGCTGGGATCGGTGTGGGTCGCGGTGTCCGATCCGTTGACCGGCGACCGCCGCCGGGCGCTGGCCGACGGGGCGCACACCGTCGCCCTGCACCTGTTGCGCTCGCGGGCCAGCGCCGACCTGGAACGGCAAGTGGAGTCCGAGCTGGTGATCCGGCTGCTGGAGAGTCCGGCCGACGCGGCGACCGTGGCCAGCCGGCTCGGACTTCCGCCCGCCGCGCTGCGGGTCATCGCACTGCGCGCCCGTGCCGGCGCCGGCAATGTCACCGGCGGTGTCACCAGCAATGTCACCAGCGGTGTCACCAGCAGTGGGGGCGGCAGGCATTCGGCGCTGCTGCAGATGTTCGAACGCGCGACGGCCGGCTTCGGCTGGTCCCGTCCGTCGCGCAGCGCGCTGGCCGACACCACCGTCTACACGGTGCTGGCGGCCGAGGCGGCGGCCGTCGCGCGGGACTGGGTCGACGCGCTGATCGCCGCACTGCCCGCACAGCTTGCGGTGCAGGCCGGCATCAGCGCACCCGCCGCCGCGACCGAGCTCGCCGCGGCCCGCGCGGAAGCCGACGAGTGTCTGGCACTGCAGGAGGGCACCGCGGTCGCCACCCCGCCGGCCTATGACGAGTCGTGGGACGACCTGCTGTTGCGGCGGCTGAAGACTGCCGCCGCCTCCGGCCGTACCCCGCACCGCGGTGCCGTCGCCGCGCTGCGCGACCACGACGCCATCCACCGCAGCGCATACGTGCCGACGCTGCAGGCGTGGCTCCAGGAACACGGCGATCCGGGCCGCACCGCCGCGCGACTCGGCGTGCACGAGAACACCGTGCGGTACCGGATGCGGCGGATGGCCGAGCTCACCGAGCTGGACCTCGACGACGCCCGTAAGCGTTTCGCGCTGATGATCGAACTCGCCGTCCTCGACTGAACCTCGCCCACACACGCCCCAACCTTGTGTTTTCCCGACAATCAGCCCCGCGCGAGTTGTCGGGCGACAACAACGCCTCCGGTGCGCCGGTGCCCGACCATGGAGTCGTCAGCACCGAAACGGGAGGTCATGCGATGTCCGGCGGCTCAGGGATGGACGGCGGTCCCCGGTCTGTCATCGTCGTCGGCGCCGGCATCGTCGGTCTGTCCACCGCCTGGTTCCTGCAGGAACGCGGTGTCGACGTCACCGTCATCGACCGCAGCGGCGTCGCGGCGGGTGCCTCGTGGGGTAATGCCGGCTGGGTGTCGCCGGCTCTGACCGCCCCGCTGAACTCACCATCGGTGCTGCGCGAGGGGTTGCGCGCGATGGCCGACCCCGCGGCGCCGCTGCACATCCCGGTCCGCGCCGACGCCGCGCTGGCCCGGTTTCTGCTGCGCTTCGCCGCGCACTGCCGCCCGGGCGCGTGGCGACAAGCGGTCCAGGCGAACGCGGCACTCAACGAGGAGGCCATCGAAACGTTCGACGTGCTGGTCGCCAACGGCGTCGACGCCCCGGTGACCGACACCTCGCTGGCCGTCGCCTTCCGCGACGGCGGCCGGGCCGACCGGTTCCGCACCGAACTCGACCAGCTGCCGCCGGGAAGTCGGCCGCCCCATGTCGAAGTACTCACCGGCCGGGCGTTGCGCCTGCAGGTGCCGCTGGCGTCGGCGCAGGTGGCAGCGATCGTCAATGTCTCTGATCAGCGCTTCGTCGATCCCGGACGTTTCACCCATGCGTTGGCGCAGTCGGTCACCGAACGCGGCGCCACCCTGCGCACCGGCAAGGTGTGCACGGTGTCGGGCACCGGCGCGGATGCGACGGTCGAGCTGCGGACCGGAGAAGCTGTCCGCGCCGGGGCCGTGGTACTGGCCACCGGGGCCTGGCTGCCGGCACTCACCGGCGGCAGGGTCCGGGTCGGCCTGCAGGCCGGGCGCGGGTACTCGTTCACCGTGCCGGTCGATCGTCCGGTGCCGGGCCCGATCTACCTGCCGGAAGCCCGGGTCGCGTGCACGCCGTACCGGAATGGCCTGCGGGTGGCCGGCACCATGGAGTTCCGCCGCCCCTCCGAGCCCCTGGCCGAGCGCCGAGTCGAGGCGATCGTCGCATCGGCCACCCCGCTGCTGGACGCCGTGCGCTGGGAGCAACGCACCGATGCCTGGGTCGGTCCGCGGCCGGTCACCGACGACGGGATGCCCCTGATCGGTCAGCTCGCCGCCGGTGTGTACGCCGCCGGCGGACACGGCATGTGGGGCCTGGCGCACGGCCCCGCGACGGGTCGCCTGCTCGCCGAACAGATCGTCACCGGCAAGCAGCCCGAAGCCAGCCGGCCATTCGACCCGTTGCGCGGGCGAGGACGCGCAGCGCGCTCCGAGCAGCTGACCCTTCCCCTCTGACGAGGGTTCCCCGGTCGTCAGGGGCGGCGCGATGTGTCCCGCCCCTGACGACGATCACCGCACACCGGTGGACCCCGAACTCCGGGTGATCGCCGCCATCAGTAAGGAACCGACCATGTACACCGCCGAACACATCTGGATGACCCCGCAGACGCGCGCAGGCCTGGAGCAGGAGCTGGCAGCGCTGCTGGCCCTCCCACCCCCCGCGGGCGCCGACGACACCGAACGTGCCGACCAGGTGGTGGACGCCTGGGTGGCACGCAAGGAACGCATCCGGCAGATCCACGAACTGCTCAGCAGAGCAGATCTCTCGGCCAACCCCGCCGACGACGGGATCGCCGAGCCGGGCATGGTGCTCACCGTGCGGTTCGACGATGACTTCGACAATGACGATGACACCGAGACATTCCTGCTGGGCACCCGTGGCACCGCCGACGAGGAGCTGCAGGTCTACACCGTGCACTCGCCGCTGGGCAGCGCGCTGCTGGGCGCCGTGCCCGGTGATCGGCGCAGCTTCCGGTTGCCCGACGGCAGCTCCCAGCAGGTGACGTTGCTGGCGGCCACACCGTTCGGTACGCACCGGTCCGGCAGGCTCGCGCGCCAGTGAACCCGCCCCGGTGGGTGCACTAGAGTCTCTGGGTGATCGGTCCGTCGTGGTGTAATCGGCAGCACCTCTGATTTTGGTTCAGATAGTTCAGGTTCGAGTCCTGGCGACGGAGCAGCACAGTCGGGGCAGCACAGTCGGGGCAGCACCGTCGGGGCAGCACACGAGGCTTGCCGATCGGGCGCTCGGAACGGCCCGCACCAGACCGGGCAGCGCGACGCTCTTCGCGCAGCGAGCGGAAGGACATCCATGCGTGACGCCGCGGTCCTGATCCTGGCGGCAGGTGCCGGTACCCGGATGAAGTCCGACACCCCGAAGGTGCTGCACACCTTGGCCGGCCGCAGCATGCTGGCGCACGCGGTGCGCTCGGTATCGGCCATCGAACCCCGACATCTGGTGGTCGTGGTGGGCAGCGACCGCGACCGGGTGGCGCCGGCGGCGCTGGAGATCGGAAAGGCGCTCGACCGCGACATCCTCATCGCCGTCCAGGAGGAGCAGCGCGGGACCGGCGATGCCGTGGTCTGCGGGTTGACCGCACTGCCCGAGGACTTCGACGGTGTCGTGGTGGTGACCGCGGGGGACGTGCCGCTGCTGGACGGCGCCACGCTGGCCGAGCTCATTGCCGTCCACACCGCCGGGGCGGCAGCGGCCACCGTGTTGACCACCACGCCGGCCGACCCCACCGGATACGGGCGGATTCTGCGCTCGGAGACCGGGGAGGTGACGGGGATCGTCGAGCAGGCCGACGCCAGCCCGCAGCAGCACGCCATCACCGAGGTGAACGCCGGCGTCTACGCGTTCGACGCCACGACGCTGCGCGCGGCGCTGAGCCGACTCTCGACCGACAACGCCCAGGGCGAGCTGTACCTGACCGACGTCATCGCCATCGCGCGCTCCGGCGGCGCACGGGTGCGTGCCGCCCACGTCGAAGACACCGCGCTGGTCGCGGGCATCAATGACCGGGTCCAGCTCGCCGAACTGGCGGCGGTGCTCAACCGGCGCATCGTGGCTGCACACCAGCGCAACGGCGTCACGATCGTCGACCCCGCATCGACGTGGATCGACCTCGACGTCACCATCGGCCGCGACACCGTCATCCGGCCCGGAACCCAACTGCTCGGGACGACCGCCATCGGCACCCGCTGCGACGTCGGCCCGGACACCACGCTCACCTCGGTCACCGTCGGCGACGGCGCTCAAGTGGTGCGCACCCACGGCTCTTCGTCGGTGATCGGCGACGACGCCGTCGTCGGCCCGTTCACCTACCTGCGTCCCGGCACCGTGCTCGGTGCGGTCGGCAAACTCGGCGCGTTCGTCGAGACCAAGAACGCCACCATCGGCGCCGGCACCAAGGTGCCCCACCTGACGTATGTCGGCGACGCCGACATCGGTGCGCACAGCAACATCGGCGCCTCCAGTGTGTTCGTGAACTACGACGGAGAAACCAAGAGCCGCACCACGATCGGCTCACATGTGCGCACCGGGTCGGACACCATGTTCGTTGCACCGGTGACCGTCGGGGACGGCGCCTACACCGGCGCGGGCACCGTCGTGCGTGACGACGTCCCGCCCGGCGCGCTGGCCGTCTCGGCCGGCCCGCAGCGCAACATCGAAGGATGGGTGGCACGCAAGCGGCCGGGTAGCGCGGCCGCCAAAGCCGCCGAGGCCGCCGCCGAGCGCTCGGGACCCCACGGCACCGAAGCTACCGACCGGTAGCGTCCGGTCGCCGTTTGTTGGCATTCTGGTAACCCGCCAGCGCAGGCGCTTTTGCGCTCCGTACGATGGCCCCGTATCGACCGCCGACGCCGAGGGCAGCCCCGTGAGCCACGACTGGACCGACAACCGCAAGAACCTGATGCTCTTCTCGGGTCGCGCGCATCCTGAATTGGCCGAACAGGTCGCCAAGGAACTCGACGTCGCGGTCACCGCGCAGACCGCCAGGGACTTCGCCAACGGAGAGATCTTCGTCCGCTTCGACGAATCCGTGCGGGGTTGCGATGCATTCGTGCTGCAGAGCCATCCGTGGCCGCTGAACAAATGGCTGATGGAGCAGCTGCTCATGATCGATGCGCTCAAGCGCGGCAGCGCCAAGCGGATCACCGCGATCGTGCCGTTCTACCCCTACGCCCGCCAGGACAAGAAGCACCGCGGCCGCGAACCGATCTCCGCCCGCCTGGTCGCCGACCTGCTCAAGACCGCGGGCGCCGACCGGATCGTGACCGTCGACCTGCACACCGATCAGATCCAGGGCTTCTTCGACGGCCCGGTCGACCATATGCGGGCGCAGAAACTGCTGACCGGTTACATCGCCGACAACTATGCCGACCACGACATGGTGGTCGTCTCCCCCGACTCGGGCCGGGTGCGCGTCGCCGAGAAGTGGGCCGACTCCCTCGGCGGTGTGCCGCTGGCCTTCATCCACAAGACGCGTGATCCGCTGGTGCCCAACCAGGTCAAGTCGAACCGTGTCGTCGGTGACGTCAAGGGCAGGACCTGCATCCTGACCGACGACATGATCGACACCGGTGGCACCATCGCCGGGGCAGTCCGGCTGCTCAAAGAGGACGGTGCCGCCGACGTCGTCATCGCCGCGACCCACGGCGTGCTCTCCGACCCGGCTCGCGAGAGGTTGGCCGATTCCGGAGCCCGCGAGGTCATCGTCACCAACACGCTGCCGATCGGCGAGGACAAGATGTTCCCGCAGCTGACCGTGCTCTCGATCGCCCCGCTGCTGGCCAACACCATTCGCGCGGTGTTCGAGAACGGTTCCGTGACAGGACTGTTCGACGGATCTGCCTGACGCCGTCCGGCCCTTGAGCGAGGAGAGCAGACAGTGGCGCGGATCTATCACAACCCGAGATGCACGACGTCGCGCAAGACGCTGGAACTGTTGCGCGACAACGGCGCCGAGCCAGAGGTCGTGCTCTACCTCAAAAACCCGCCGTCGCGGGCTGAACTGGTCGAGATGATCCACGACGCGGGGATCGACGTCCGCGCGGCCGTGCGCAAGCGTGAGTCGCTCTACGCCGAGCTCGGGCTGGCCTCGGCATCCGACGACGAGCTGCTCGACGCGATGGCCGAGCATCCGATTCTGATCGAGCGCCCGTTCGTCGTCACCGCGAAGGGCACCCGGCTGGCACGGCCGATCGACGCCGTCCGAGAGATTCTGTGAGGGTCCGGCGCCGACGGGCAGCTCCGGCTCTGGCGGCCGTGACTGCGCTGACGGTAGCCGGGTGTGCCACCGAAACCCCTGACTATCAGGCGATCTGGTCGACGACCAGCGCCACCTCGGCGGCACCCACCGCCGAACCGGACACCGCACCGATGACGATCGCGGCATACCTCGAACAGTCCGGTGTGGTCGGGCAGCCCGTGGCCCCCGACATGTTGACCGACCTGACGGTCTCGATGCCGACACCTCCCGGCTGGCAGCCCTACCAGAACTCGAACCTGGCGCCGGGCACCCGGATGATCGCCAAGGGCGACACCTATCCGACCGCGATGCTGATGGTGTTCGAACTCGAGGGAGACTTCGACGTCGCCCAGGCCCTCACGCACGCCGATGTGGACGCCCGGATGTCGGAGGGATTCCGGGAACTCAACTCCTCGACCGAGAACTTCAACAATTTCCCGTCGTCGATGATCGAAGGCAGCTACGACCTCAACGGGACCCGGATGCACAGCTACAACCGCATCGTCATCGCCACCGGAGCGGCGCCGGCTCGACAGCGCTACCTGGTGCAGTTCACCGTCACCGGTTTCGCCGACCAGGCCGCCCAGGACGGACCCGATGTGGAAGCGGTCATCCGGGGTCTGACGGTCGCGCTGCCCCGCTGAGCGGTCGGCAAACCCACCGAAACTAGGGTGGGGAGCCATGAGTGACTGGACCGCTGCCGACCTGCCCTCCTTCGCCGGGCGCACCGTCATCGTGACCGGCGCCAACAGCGGCTTGGGTCTGGTGACCGCACGTGAACTGGCCCGGGTGGGCGCCACCACCATCCTCGCCGTGCGCGATCTGGGCAAAGGCACCGCTGCGGCGGCGGACATGGCCGGTGACGTGCAGGTGCGCCGGCTCGACCTGCAGGACCTCGCCTCGGTGCGGGCGTTCGCCGACGGTATCGACCGTGTCGACGTACTGGTGAACAACGCGGGGATCATGGCGGTGCCCTATGCGCTGACCGTCGACGGGTTCGAAAGTCAGATCGGCACCAACCACCTCGGTCACTTCGCGCTGACGAACCTGCTGCTGCCCAAACTGACCGACCGGGTGGTCACCGTGTCGTCGATGATGCACCTGCTCGGGTACGTCAGCCTCAAAGACCTGAACTGGAAGTCCCGTCCGTACCTGGCGTGGCCCGCCTACGGTCAGTCCAAACTGGCGAATCTGCTGTTCACCAGCGCACTGCAGGTCAAGCTGCGGGCCGCCGGATCACCGGTGCGGGCACTGGCGGCGCACCCCGGGTACTCCGCCACCAATCTGCAGGGCAACACCGGCAACCGCGTCGGCACCCGGATCTGGGACACCGGCAACCGCCTGGTGGCCTCCGACTCGGACTTCGGCGCCCGCCAGACGCTGTACGCGGCGTCGCAGGATCTGCCCGGTGACAGTTTCATCGGGCCCAAGTTCTCGATGTGGGGGCCGACCACGCAGCACTGGCGCAGCCCGCTGGCCCGCAACCAGGCGAAGGCCGCCGGGCTGTGGACGCTGTCCGAACAGCTCACCGGGACCGAATTTCCGCTCTGACCATGGCTTGCGCTACCCTCGGTGTCGCGTCACGGCGAGGGTGGCCCGTATTGCGCATAGTGCGCAGGGCCGCCGTTATCGACGGGAACCCGCATTCGAATGGTTGCGACCCTGGCCGTGCCCGACACCGACCACCGGCACAGGAGCACACATCATGGCCAAGAACGCCCCCAACAACCTCGTCGCGCAGGTCCGCACCGCCACCGGCAAGGGCGCGTCGCGGCGCGCACGCCGTGAAGGCTTGGTGCCCGTCGTGCTCTACGGCCACGGGACCGACCCGCAGCACCTGGAGCTCAACGGCCACGATTTCGCCGCGGTGCTGCGCAATGTCGGCACCAACGCCGTGCTGACCCTCGACATCGACGGCACCGAAGCGCTGGCGCTGACCAAGGCCATCGAGATCCACCCGATCCGCCGGAACATCCAGCATGCCGATCTGCTCGTGGTGCGCCGCGGCGAGAAGGTGACCGTGGATGTCACCATCGTCGTCGAGGGTGACGCCGCTCCCGGCACGCTGGTCACCCAGGACGCCAACACCCTCGAGATCGAGGCCGACGTCCAGTCCATCCCCGAGCAGTTCACCGTCTCGGTGGAGGGCGCCGGGGAAGGCACCCAGATCCTGGCCCGCGATGTCGAGCTGCCCTCCGGTGTGACGCTGATCTCCGATCCGGAGACCCTGGTCGTCAACGTCGTCGAGGCCCCGTCGGCTGAGGAGTTGGAGTCCGAGGGTGGCGGTGCCACGGCCGAGGCCGAGGCGGAGCCCGCCGAGGGCGAAGGCACCTCCGAGTCCGAGTCCGAGTAGGCAGACCGCTTCATGGCCGAACCGGTGCTCGTGGTCGGCCTGGGCAACCCGGGACCGAACTATGCGACGACCCGGCACAATCTCGGCTTCATGGTCGTCGATGTCCTGGCCGACCGGATGGGCGAGTCGTTTAAGGTGCACAAGAAGTCCGGTGCCGAAGTGGCCACCGGGCGGCTTGCCAGCCGCTCGGTGGTGCTGGCAAAACCGCGGGTGTACATGAACGAATCCGGGCGCCAGGTGGGTCCATTGGCCAAGTTCTACTCGGTCGCACCGGCAGACGTGGTGGTCGTCCACGACGAACTCGACATCGATTTCGGCCGCATCCGCCTCAAGGGTGGCGGCGGGGTGGCCGGCCACAACGGGCTTCGTTCGGTGTCTTCGGCGTTGGGCAGCAACGATTTTCACCGTGTCCGGGTGGGTATCGGTCGGCCTCCCGGCCACAAGTCCGGTGCCGCCTTCGTGCTGGAGAACTTCAACAGCGTCGAGCGCAAAGAGGTTCCCACCATCGTCGAACAGGCCGCCGATGCGACCGAGTTGTTGATCGCGAACGGCCTGGAGCCCGCGCAGAACACCGTCCACGCCTGGAGTTGACCGGCGCCGGCTTCAGATGCCGGTGATGCCGCTGCCGACCCGCTTCACCGGCTTGTGCGGGTAGCGCTTGGTGGCGTACGCCTCGGCATCCGAGCCGGGCAGCACGTACAGGGTCTCCCGCTTGTCCTGGAGCGGCTTGAGGACCAGGTCCATGAAGCCTTTGCGGTCATCGAGGTAGGGCTCGATGACCTCCTCCCCCGCCGGGCACACCGCAAGGCAGTAGGCCGCCTTGTAGTTCGCCTTGTACGACAAGCTCTGCCACATCGACGCGTTCTCCGAATCGCTGACCCGGGAACGGAACTCGGCAGCGTCGGAACTGTCGGCGACGGTCTGCACCCAATCGGTGAAACCCCCCATGAACTCGCGGTAGTTGTGCGTGGAGCAGGCGAAGAAGTCGAAGTCGCCGGTCTTCTTGATCGCCCCGACGGGGCAGGCTGCGACACAGAGTTTGCACTCCAGGCACGGCGAATAATCAAGCGGCCGACCGTAACTGCTGATCGGCGCCGCGACGATGACGGTGCCCAGCAGGATGAAGTTGCCGAACTTGGGATGGATGACGTTGCGGTGGATGCCCATGACGCCGAGTCCGCCGGCCACCGCGACGGGTTTGTGCGCGACCACCCAGATCCGGCCCGGGAACCGGTCCATCTCCATCGGGAACGCCATCGCCGGGTTGATCGCCCGGTATCCGGAGTCCTGCAGCACGCGGGTGATGCGGTGGGCGGCTTCGTTCATCAGCTCGCCACCTCGGTGGAATTCCTGATTGGCCACGCTGCGCGCGGTCGAGCGCACATTGTCGCGGTTCATCTTCACCACCAGCGAGATGTAGCTGTGCGCGCCGGGTAGCGCCGCCTCCACATACTCGCGTTCGGAGACCAGATCGGGGTTGTCGACGCCGACAAAGGCGACGTCGTCGACCCCGGCGTCCAGGCAGGCCTGGCGCAGCCAGTCGGCGTCGATGACCCCGGACTCGGTGCGAGTGCGTGACCGCACCGCACGCACCGTCGGATGCTGGGCCAATCGGGGCGGCAGCTTCTCCGTCATGCTGAGTACAGTACACCATACCCAGCTGGGCGGACACCGTCCCCGCAACGATCTCGTCAGGTCAGGATCGTGACCGGTCCGTCACCGGCCGCCCAAACCCGACTACCAGGACAGGATGACTCCGGTCCGATTGTTGCGGGGAATGGTGTCGGCCACGTTGGGCGCGCGCGTTCCCGGTACCGCCTTGATCGACACGCTGCCGTTGGTCTCACACCTGACCAGGCTGCCGGCTTCCTGGCAGGTCGCCTGCGCCGAAGCTGGCGGAGCCGAGACAACCAGCGCCGCAAGCACACTCGTCATCAGCACCACGGTCGGATAGTTCGCGCGACTGGTCATGGTCACCTTCCTTGCTGGACCCCGCTGGAACCGGTCACGGGCAGGACGAAGCGAGGACTCGGGCACCCGGATCCAGCGTGAGGTTGGCCCGTCCGACGTTGCCGAACGCATCCGCACGGGCCGCTTCGACGGTGGGTCCGGCACCACCGGACACGATGCCGCTGCCGTCGTCGGCGCCGACCGATACCACGCAGAAGACGTCGTTGGTCACCTCGTCGCTGCTGCACTGCTCGGCGCCGGCGTTCTGGCAGACCGAAATCACGGCCGCCGACGCGGCTTCGTTGGTGGGACCTGTCGCCGAGAACCCCATCAGCGTGCCGTCCCGCACTCCGGAACCGACAGCCCTCGACACGACGCCGGTCTCCACCACACCGCCGGGGCCGCCGGCCCACGCGGGTGCAGAGCAGACCGTCGCGGTGATGAGGCCGGCCAGCGGGACCACCACAGCCGCGGCTGCGCGAAGAATCGGCATGTTTCCTCCAACCCGGGGACTGCCAGAGGATTGGAGCATAGGTCAGCCCGGGTGGTGGGGCGGCCGGACCGCGGAATCGGTCAGAAAGATCTGGTCGACCCGGCCGGTCCGGCGGTGCGTGCGCTATCGCATCAGGCTGCGGTGCGGCGCTTATAGGCGTACAACGCGAACGGGGCGAAGACGGCGGTCAACGCCAGTGACCACAAGATCGTCGCCAGCACCGGATGGTGCAGCGGCAACTGTGCGCTCGCGGGCGCCGGCCCGCCATTGCCCCACAGCTCGCGCATGGCCTGAGCCAGCGACGAGACCGGATTCCATTCGGCGATCACCCGCAGCCAACGTGGCATGGGCTCGGTCGGCACGAACGTGTTGGCCAGGAACGTCATCGGGAACAGCGCGGTGAACATCACCCCGTTGACGGCTTCTACGGTGCGCATCAGCGAACCGATGAGGATGCCGAACCAGATGATCGCGAAGCCGAACAACAGCAGCAACGCAAACGCCAGCACCGCCTCGCCGAAGCTGTTACGGATCCGCCAGCCGATCGCCAGCCCGGTCAGCGCCATCACCAGAACGCCCAGCGAGGAGTGGATGACGCTGGCGATGCTGCGACCGATCAACACCGACGACCGCGAGATCGGCAGCGACCGGAAGCGGTCGATGATTCCTTTCTCCACGTCGGCGGTGATCCCGGCGGCCACCACGAACGCCGAGAAGACGATCGTCTGGGCCTGGATACCGGGTAACAGGAACTCGCGGTAGGACGCCCCGCCGGTGTTGGTGATCGATGCGCCGAACACGAACGCGAACAACAGCACGAACATGATCGGCTGCGCGGTGACGTCGCTGAGCATCTCGGGCATCCGTTTGGTGTGGATCATGTTGCGTTTCACCATGATCCATGACTGCTGCGCCAGGTTGGTGGGGCGGATCGGCACCGGGTCCGGCCGGACCGGCGCCTTCGCCTCGATGTCGAGCGCCGTCATGCGTCGATCTCCTCCTCTTCGGTGCGGTGACCGGTGAGCTTCAGGAACACATCGTCGAGGCTGGGCCGGGTGAGTCCGATGTCGTCGACGGTGATGCCACCGTCACGCAACCACCCTGCCACCCGGATCATGTCGTCGAGTCCGTCCGCCGAGGCGGTCACCCGGCGGGCACCGGCGTCGACGAACACCTCGGCCCCGGTCTGGGCCAACATGGTGCGGGCGCGCTCCAGATCGGTCCCGTCGGCGACGGTCACCACCAGGCTGGCCTGACCGGCGCGCTGCTTGAGTTCCCACGGTGAACCCTCGGCGATGACATGGCCGCGATCGATGACCACGATGTTGTCCGCAAGCTGATCGGCCTCTTCGAGGTACTGGGTGGTCAGCAACAGTGTGGTGCCGTGGGCGACCAGGCCGCGCAGCACATCCCACAGTTCGCTACGGCTGCGTGGGTCCAAGCCGGTAGTCGGTTCGTCGAGGAAGAGTACCGGCGGTGAGGCGAGCAGGCTGACCGCGAGGTCCAACCGGCGCCGCATCCCTCCGGAATAGGACTTCACCACTCTGTTGGCCGCATCGGTCAGCGAGAACTGATGCAGCAGTTGATCACCGAGCCTGTCGAGATCCCTGCGCCGGATGCCGTAGAGGCCGCCGATCATCCGGATGTTCTCCCGGCCGGTGAGCAACTCGTCGACGGTGGCCACCTGGCCGGTGAGACCCATGTTGCGGCGGACGTCGTCGGGGTGGGTGCGCACGTCGTACCCGGCCACCCGCGCGGTGCCGCTGGTCGGCTCGGTCAGCGTCGTCATCATCCGCACGGTGGTGGTCTTACCCGCGCCGTTGGGGCCCAGCAGCCCCAGCACCGTACCGGGCGGCACCGAGAAGCTGACACCGGCCACGGCCGTCTCGGTGCCGAACCGCTTGACCAGGTTGATGGCCTCGATCGCCGATTCCATGACCCCGACGGTATAGGCGTGGACCGACATCGAGCCAACCATTAACGCCGACCGCGGGTTCGCCGGCCCCCGAGGGTTCCCGCGTGCCGCTCCCCCGATGGTGAGCGTGCGCAAAGTAGCGCCTCGGCACGGCGTGTCGGTCTTAGACACGCGCGCTCGCGCCGTTTGCGGGGGGTGCGGGAGGTTAGGTGACCAGCGAGACGGAGTTCGAGCGGCGCAGCTTGCCCGACGAGGTCTTGGGAATGCTGCCCGGGCCCAGAACCACGACGTTGCGCGGCCGGACATCGACCTCGGCGACCACCTCGTGGGCCACCTGATGCTCGATGCGACGCACCTCGGCCGGGTCCTGCCAGTTGTTGGACTCGACGGCGACGGCGAACGTCTCACGGGAGTGACCCGCGTCCAGGCGCACCGCCACCGCACAACCCGGGCGCACTCCCTCGACCCGGCCCGCGGCCCGCTCGATGTCGGTCGGATAGATGTTGCGCCCGGCCATGATGATGACGTCCTTGACGCGGCCGCAGACCACGACGTTGCCGTCCTCGGTGAGGTAACCCAGGTCGCCGGTGTCATACCAGCCCTGCTCGTCCTGGGCCGGGATGAAGCCGCCCATGGTCATGTAGCCCGGCGTCACACACTCGCCGCGCAGCTCGATCACGCCCACCCCGCGCGGCGGCATCACATTGCCGTGATCGTCGATCACGCGGGCTTCGAGATCGGTCAACAGCGGGCCGAGTTCGGCCAGGCGCTTGGTGTGTCCCTTGGCCGCCGGGACCGCGCGGCGCAGCGCCGCGAGCAGGTCGGCGTCGACCTCGTCGACGACCAGACCGGCGCCGCACGGCGAGAACGACACCGCCAGCGTCGTCTCGGCCATCCCGTAAGCGGGCAGGATCGCACCCGGGTCCAGCCCGAACGGCTTACCCGCGTCGAGCAGGTCCTCGACGTCGGCGGGCTCCACCGGCTCGGCACCCGACAGGGCGAACCGCAGCGTGGACAGGTCGAACTCGCCCGGCTTGGCCTGCCGGCGCAGCCGCTTGGCAAACAGCGCGTAGGCGAAGTTCGGCGCGGCGGTCATGGTGCCCTTGTACTTGTCGATCAACTTGGCCCACAGCAGGGTGTCGCGCATGAAGTCCATCGGCGTGACCTTGACCAGTTCGGCGCCGAAATACATCGGGATGGTCAGGAATCCGACCATGCCCATGTCGTGGAAGCAGGGCAGCCAGCTGACCATCACGTCTTTGTCGACGTCGTACTGTGCGCCGATGAACATCGCCTCGGCGTTGGAGTAGATGTTGCGGTGGGTGATCTGGACCGCCTTGGGCGATCCGGTCGATCCGGAGGTCAGCTGCATCAGCGCCAGATCGTCCTCGCCGACCTCGATCGGTTCGACGGGTTCGGAGGCCAGCAGCTCGGTCACGGTGAGGACCTTGATGCCCTTTTCCTCGAGCACCGGGATCGCGACCATGAACGGTTCGGAGACGATGACCGCCTTCGCCTCGATCATGCCGATCACGTTCATGGTGTCCTCGGCCCACACCACCAGATCGGTCCGGGGCGTCGGCTGGTGCAGCATCGTCAGGCTGGCGCCGCGCATCCACAGGCCCTGTGCGGTGGGCGCGATCTCGACCGGGAAACCCGCGAGCACCCCGACGGCGTCGCCGCGCCCCACTCCGGCCGCGGCCAGACCACCGGCGATGCGTTTGGCCCGCTCGTGCACCTCACCCCAGGTGTGCCGGACCGGTTCGTAGGGTTCCCCGGTGACCATGCCCCTGCCGGTGGTATGGGCACTGCGGTACATCTTCTCGGTGAATCTGCTCACGACGACCTCCTCGCCGACATCTGCCCCGGTGCACATGCCCGTTTGCCATGCTCCGCCTGATGAGCGCCGTTGTGACGGAGGCGCGCAAACATTTGAGGAGCGGTTGTGTCTCGAATCGGTGATGTTGCGCGAGCACCGCCGATGCAGGTCCGGGTACCAGTCCGCGACCCGCCGGTCATACCGGTGGGGGAACTCGACGCGTCCACTGCTCGACCGCTAGCTCTCACCGTCGATCATCTTAAGCAACTCTTAAGTAACTGCCAAACGAGCGCGCGTATTGAGGCATGTGTCACACCGGATCGTGACCACTCGTTGATGTCCTCATCCGGCGGTCAGCCCGTGGTCGACGAGCTGGGGACCACCCGCGCGCCCTGCACCGGGCCGCTGGCCACCCGCACGGTGCGGCACACCCCCGCGCCGGCCAGTTCGGTGCCGACATCCACCGCGGCGCCCGCCGACGTGCACAGAAAGGCACAGGTCGGACCGGAACCGGACACCACCCCCGCCAACGCGCCGGCCTCCACGCCGACGCGCAGGGTGCGGCGCAGTGTCGAGTCCAGGCTGAGGGCGGCCGGCTGCAGGTCGTTGCCGAGCAGCGGAGCCAGCTGGGCCGGATCGCCGGACGCCAGCGCGGCGACCACCGGCTCGGGCGACTCCAGCCGGGGCGGCAGGGCGCGGCCCTCCTCCACCCGCAGCCGGTCGATCTCGGCGAACACGTCCGCGGTCGACAACCCGCGCGGCGCGAATGCCAGCACCCAGTGAAATGTGTTGCGCGTCAGCACCGTCGCCAGTTCCTCACCGCGGCCGGTGCCCAGCGCGGTGCCGCCGTGCAGCGCGAAGGGGACGTCGCTGCCGAGTTGCGCGGCCAGGACGTGCAGATCGCGCCGGGGCACGCCGAGCTCCCACAGCTCGTTCATCGCCACCAGCACCGCGGCGGCGTCGGCGCTGCCTCCGGCCATACCGCCGGCCACCGGGATGGTCTTCTCGATCGAGATCGCGACGTCCGGGGCGCGACCCACATGAGCGGCCATCAGCTCGGCCGCCCGCCACGCCAGGTTCCGGTCGTCGGTCGGCAGCGAATCGGCACCTTCGCCGGCCACCTCCAGCGACAACACGTCGGCGGTGCGCACGGTCACCTCGTCGAGCAGGGACACCGCATGGAACACGGTGGTCAACTCGTGGTAGCCATCGTCGCGGCGATCGCCCACATCGAGGTACAGGTTGACTTTTCCCGGCACCCGAACCGTGACCGAGCCCGTGGGGACCCACTCGGATGCCGTATTACCGTCGCGCGCGGACACCGCACGACACTAACCAAAAGGAACGACCCCGGCGCACAGCCGGGGTCGTCGGTCGGCTCGAAGGATGCCGATATCGCGTCGGGTACGGTTCGGGCGCGCCGGTGACGGCTCGGAACGAAGTGCCGACGACGTCAGCTCGTGGGAACCTGATCGTCGGTGGCGACCGCGGCGTCGGCGGTCTCGCTGACGTCCGCCGGTGCCGTCTTGGGAACGACGTGCCAGTCCGCCGAGCGCTGCAGCAGCCGGACGAAGTCGTTGATGCTCAACGTCTCGCCCCGGCGCGAGGGGTCGATACTGGCGGCGAGCAGCCGACTGGCCGACTCGTTACCCGAGCCCGCCCATTCGGCGAACGCGTTGCGCGAGGTCTTGCGGCGCTGCGCGAACGCCACATCGATGAGCTCGAAGACCTGCTCGCGGAACTTGGCATCGGTCGGCCATGGCGACGTCTCGTAGCGGTCGATGCGCACCAGACCCGAGTACACCCGCGGGATCGGCCAGAACACCGTCGGCGACACCATTCCGTATCGCCGGACGTTTCCGAAGAACCGCACCTTGGCGCTGGGGACGCCGTATTCCTTGCCGCCCGGCTCGGCGGCCAACCGCTCGGCGACCTCGGCCTGGACCATCACCATCACCGTGCGGATCGACGGGAACTCGGCCAGCAGGTGCAGCAGCGCCGGCACCGCGACGTTGTACGGCAGGTTGGCCACCAGCGCGGTCGGCATCTCGGTCATATCCGACTGCTTGAACGTGAGGATGTCCCGGTTCAGCACGGTCAGCCGGCTCGCCTCGCTGTGCGAGTGCGCCGCGACCGTCGTCGGAAGCTGCTCGGCGAGCACGGGGTCGATCTCCACGGCAGTCACCTTGGCGCCGCGGTCGAGCAGGGCGAGCGTCAGCGAGCCCAGCCCGGGCCCGACCTCGAGCACGTGGTCGGACCGGTTCACACTGGACGCGGACACGATTCTGCGCACGGTGTTGGCGTCGTGCACGAAGTTCTGACCGAATGATTTCCGTGGCCGGAAGTCAATCGACTTAGCCAGATGCCGAATCTCAGTTCGCCCGAGCAGCCGTATGGTCACGACGCACCGATCCTCCCACTACAGGTCGGCCACGCCCCCCAACCCTGGCGCGCCCGAGTTACCTCAGCAATCGCGATCTGCTCTTCTCTTGTTGCCAGATCCGCTCGCTGAGCATACCTCAGACCACCACTGCGCTCCCAGGTGTTTTGATCAAATTGAACGCCACCAAAATAGCCATTGCCGGTATTGATGGCCCAATTACCTCCAGCTTCGCAGCGCGCCAGCGCGTCCCAGGTGCCTCCGTTGGAGACCGGAGGGACCTCGGTGCCCGGTTTGGCACCCACTCTCAGCACACCATCGCGGGCCGGAGCAATCACGACATTGGCTACTGGCAACCTGCCCGTTTCGACACCGTTCACGGTGGCGACGGCGAAAGTCACGTCCTGGACACCGGGATTCCCCGGATCCTCGACGATCTGCCGGCTCATGTTCAGCGTCACATCCTCGATGCGCTGGTTGTTCGGCTCCAGCGGCAGACGCTCGGTGAGCTTGGCGACGCGGACGCGGGTGACCTTGACGACCATGCCATCGGTGACGGGAGCCGACGGTGCCGGAACGACGGTGTCCCTTTGCTGGAGCGGCGCACCGGCGGCGTCCAGCAGGCCCGCGACATTCGGCGCCGCGAGGCGCACCGAGCGCAGCTCGCCGCCGTCGTCAATTTGCACGTTCTTCGGGCTCACGACCGGAAGTGCCATGCCGTCGAGGGGAAGTCGGCTGCCACGCGAGGCCGCCACCGGCGCCTTGTCGGTCATCTGCAGCTGAGCCAGCGCCTCATCCACCGTCGACGCCGTCGTCCATACCTGCTCGGTGCCGCCGCCGTCGGTGGAGATGTCCAGCGGGCGGCTGCGGCGCAGCACGATGGTGTCGGACTGGCCGACGGTGCTCTCCGCGGCGGGATAGAGGTCGTCACGCTCGCCGACCTCGAAACCGTTCTCGGTGACGATGTCGATCACCCGCGACTTCATCGTCGGCACCGACATCGAGACGCCGTCGACGGTCAACGTCACCGTCTTGTGCGAAGACACCGCCGTCGCTCCAGCGAAGATCAGAGCCAGCAAAGTCGCGGCGACGAGCAACCGCAGCAACGGCGAGCGGGTCCGATGAAGTGTGGTCAATGCATTCAAAATGTCGTCTATCCCCGACTTTGGCATAACGGGTGACACCTTCGGCCACCCCGCGTTTGTCACAAGACGGTAACGAAAAGGTCTAGGTCCAGCAACTCGCCAACCCGTACACCCGCTTCGCTGTCGCGAAAGTCTGCTCCGCGACCGCCTCTGCAGGCCGGCCGAGAACGTCGGCCAGCGCCCGCACAGTGTAGGGCAGGCAGTAGGGCTCATTGGGCGCACCGCGGAACGGGTGCGGGGTCAGAAAGGGTGCGTCGGTCTCCACCAGCAGCTGCTCTTCGGGGATCAGAGGCGCGGCTTCACGCAGGTCGCGGGCATTCTTGAAGCTCACCGTGCCGGACAGGCTCAGGACCCAGCCCTCGGCGACGCACGCCCGCGCCATCTGCGTCCCGGAGGAGAAACAGTGGAAGATCACAGTCTCGGGGGCCCCCTCCGCGCGCAGCACGTCCAGAACCGCGGCGTCGGCGTCGCGGTTGTGGATCATCAGCGGCTTGCCGGTGCGTTTGGCCAGGTCGATGTGCCACGCGAACGCGTCCCGCTGCACCGCCGGCTCGGCGCAGCCCTCCAACCGGCCCGGCCAGTACAGATCCAACCCGGTCTCACCGACCGCGACCACGCGGGGGTGCGCGGCGAGCCGCTCGATCACGGTCTGCGCCTCCGGGGTGAGGGCGCCGGCACGGGTCGGGTGCAGCGCCACGGCCGCATACACCCGCGCGTCCCAGTCGGCGGCGCTGGCCGCCCAGCGCGCGGAGTCCAGGTCGTCGGCGATCGTGACGACGGCCTGCACCCCCGCGCCGGCGGCGCGGTCGAGGATTTCGCGTACGTCGTCGGCGTCACGGGCACCACAGGCGTCGAGGTGGGTGTGCGCGTCGATCAGCGGGCCGAGCGACTCCGGGACCGGCGGCGCCTCGCGCTTTGCACTCACGGCCCACACTCTAGGGTGAAGCTCAAATGAGTCAGCCCTACTACATCACGACGGCGATCGACTATCCCAACGGAGCGCCGCACATCGGCCACGCCTACGAGAAGATCGCCACCGACGCCATCGCCCGGTTCAAGCGCCTCGACGGTTTCGACGTGCGGTTCCTGACCGGGACGGACGTGCACGGTCTCAAGATGTCCGAAACCGCCGCCAAACTGGGTGTGCCCACCGCCGAGCTGGCCCGCACCAACTCCGAGGTGTTCCAGCGCATGCAGGAACGTCTCGACGTCTCCTTCGACCGGTTCATCCGCACCAGCGACGCCGACCACTTCCGCGCCTCCGAGGACATCTGGCGGCGCATGAACGACGCTGGCGACATCTATCTGGGCACCTACGCGGGTTGGTACTCGGTGCGCGACGAACGCTTCTTCGCCGAGGACGAGATCGAAGAACGCGACGACGGCAGTCGCGTCGCGATCGAGACCGGCACCCCGGTGACGTGGACCGAGGAGCAGACCTACTTCTTCCGGCTGTCGGCCTACGCCGACAGGTTGCTGGACCACTACCGGAACCATCCCGAATTCATCGCCCCCGACGTGCGGCGCAACGAGGTGGTCAGCTTCGTCTCGGGCGGGCTGCGTGACCTGTCGATCTCTCGGACCACATTCGACTGGGGTGTCCCCGTCCCCGGGCACCCCGACCACGTCATGTACGTCTGGGTGGACGCGCTGACCAACTACCTGACCGGCGTCGGCTTCCCGGACACCGACTCCGAGCTGTTCACCCGCTACTGGCCGGCCGACCTGCACATGATCGGCAAGGACATCATCCGGTTCCACACGGTGTACTGGCCGGCGTTCCTGATGTCGGCCGGCATCGACCTGCCCAGGCAGGTCTTCGCCCACGGCTTCATCAACGTCAAGGGCGAGAAGATGAGCAAGTCGGTGGGCAACGTGATCGACCCGTTGGCGCTCGTCGACGAATTCGGTGTCGACCCGGTGCGGTTCTTCCTGCTGCGGGAGATCCCGTTCGGCCAGGACGGCAGCTACAGCGCGGAGGGGATCGTCGCGCGCATCAACGCCGACCTGGCCAATGAGTTCGGCAATCTCGCCCAGCGCTCGCTGTCGATGGTCGCCAAGAACCTCGACGGCGAGGTCCCCGCGCCCGGTGAGTTCACCGCCGACGATTCGCAGCTGCTCGCCGCCGCCGACGGCCTGCTGGACCGGGTGCGCGCCCACTATGACGCGACGGCGATGCACCTTGCGCTGGAAGCGATCTGGGGCGTGCTCGGCGCGGCCAACCGGTACTTCTCGGCCCAGGAGCCATGGGTGTTGCGCAAAACCGACGCGCAGCGCTTCGCCACCGTGCTCTACACGACGCTGGAGGTGGTCCGGATCGCCGCGCTGCTCAGCCAGCCGGTGATGCCCGGCTCGATGGCCACGCTGCTCGACCTGCTCGGCCAGCCGGCCGAGCGGCGCGGTTTCGACGCCATCGCCACCCGCCTGGCGCCGGGCACCCCGCTGCCCGCGCCGACCGGGGTCTTCCCCCGCTACCAGGCGGACTGACATGGCCGCGTTACACGCCGAACTGCACGACATCTACGACGAGGTCGCCCGGCGTAACCCCGGCGAGGACGAGTTCCATCAGGCCGTCTACGAGGTGCTCAACAGCCTGGGCCCGGTCGTCGACAAACACCCCGACTACGTCGACACCGCGGTGATCCGGCGTCTCTGCGAACCCGAGCGGCAGATCATCTTCCGGGTGCCCTGGCTCGATGACGCCGGCACGGTGCAGATCAACCGCGGCTTCCGGGTCGAGTTCAACTCCGCGCTCGGGCCTTTCAAAGGTGGCCTGCGGTTCCATCCCTCGGTCTATCTCGGCATCGTGAAGTTTCTCGGCTTCGAGCAGATCTTCAAGAACTCGCTCACCGGAATGCCGATCGGAGGCGGGAAAGGCGGTTCGGACTTCGACCCGAAGGGCCGCTCCGATAACGAGGTGATGCGGTTCTGCCAGTCCTTCATGACCGAGTTGTACCGGCACATCGGCGAATACACCGACGTGCCGGCCGGCGACATCGGTGTCGGTATGCGCGAGATCGGCTACCTGTTCGGGCAGTACAAGCGGATCACCAACCGCTACGAATCCGGCGTGTTCACCGGCAAGGGTCTGACCTGGGGTGGATCCCAGGTACGCACCGAGGCCACCGGATACGGAACGGTGTTCTTCGTCGACGAGATTCTGCGCTCGCGGGGTGAGTCCTTCGACGGCAAGCAGGTCGTGGTCTCGGGGTCCGGCAACGTCGCGATCTATGCCATCGAGAAAGTGGCCGCGCTGGGCGGCACCGTGGTGGCGTGCTCGGATTCGACCGGCTATGTCCGCGACGAGAAAGGCATCGACCTCGACCTGCTCAAGGAGATCAAGGAACGCAAGCGCGGCCGCATCGCCGACTACGTCGAGGCGCGGGCCGGAGCGGCACAGTTGGTGACGGCCGGCAGCGTGTGGGAGGTGCCGTGCGAGATCGCGCTCCCGTGCGCCACCCAGAACGAGCTCTCCGGCGAGCACGCCGCGCTACTGATCGACTCCGGGTGCCGCATCGTCGCCGAGGGCGCCAACATGCCCTGCACCCCGGAAGCCGTCAAGCGTTTCGACGCCGCCGGTGTCACCTTCGCCCCCGGTAAGGCGGTCAATGCCGGTGGCGTGGCCACCAGCGCACTGGAGATGCAGCAGAACGCCTCTCGCGACTCGTGGACGTTCGAGGACACCGAGGCCCGGCTGGCCGGCATCATGCGCCGGGTGCACGACCGCTGCCTGACGACGGCCGACGAGTACGGCCAACCCGGCAGTTACGTGGCGGGAGCCAACATCGCCGGTTTCATCCGGGTCGCCGACGCGATGCTCGCGCTCGGTCTGGTGTGACAGGGCTGGTGTGACCGGGCTGGTGTGACAGGCTCATGGGTGATCTGAGCCACAGTCGCGCCCCTGCTGTCACACTGCGACGGCGCGCGGTGTCTTGAGGGCACAACCCTTCGAGAGGAGACACCATGACCACACCGGAGACCACACCCGAGACCACACCGGACACCCACGTCGTCGTGATCGGCGGCGGCTACGCCGGCGTGATGGCGGCCAACCGGTTGATGTCGCGCACCGGGGTGCGGGTCACCCTGGTCAACCCCCGACCCGAGTTCGTCGAACGCATCCGGCTGCACCAGCTCGCGGCCGACAACGACGACGCGGTCGAGGACTACGCCCGCGTCCTCAACGCCGGTGTGCGGTTGGTCGTCGACACCGCCGAACGCATCGACGCCACCGCCCGCCGGGTGGCGCTGGCCACCGGCGCCGCGCTGGACTACGACTACCTCGTCTATGCCGTCGGCAGCACCGGCGACGTGCCGGCAGCAGTCCCCGGCGCGGCCGAATTCGCTTACCCGCTGAGTGAACTGGAACAGGCGAGGCGGCTGCGCGAGCGGCTGAACGATCTCGCCACGCCGGCACCGGTGGTGGTGGTGGGCGGCGGTCTGACCGGGATCGAGGCGGCATCGGAGTTCGCCGAGGCCGGACGCAGCGTGGCGGTGGTCAGCCCCGTCGTCGGCCCGTCACTGAGCGCACCCGGACGCCGCTCGGTGATCAAACGGCTGCGCAAGCTCGGCGTCACCATCGTCGACGGTCCGGGCGCGGTGGTCGCCGGTGTGACCGCCGACCGGGTCACGCTGGCCGATGGCCGATCCCGGCCCAGCGCGGTGACGGTGTGGACTGCCGGCTTCGGGGTCCCCGGGCTGGCGGCGGCCAGCGGCCTGCGCACCGACGGTCTGGGCAGGGTCTGCACCGACGAGACCCTGACCAGCATCGACGACGACCGCATCGTGGCTGCCGGGGACTGCGCCGCCCCGTCCGGGCTGCCCTACCGGATGAGCTGTCAGGCCGGTCTGCCGTTGGGCGCGCAGGCCGCCGACACCGTGCTGGCCCGCATCGCCGGCACCGCTCCCGCGGACGCGAGGGTGCCGATGACCGGTCAGTGCATCAGCCTGGGCCGGGGTGCGGGCACCGTGCAGTTGCAGCGCCGGGACGACACCCCGGTGAACCTCTACATCGGCGGGCGCACAGGCGCTTTCGTCAAGGAACAGGTATGCCGCTTCACCCTGAAGTGGCTCGGCTCGGAGGCCGCCGAACCCGGCTCCTACACGTCCTTCAAAGGCCCGGACCGGTCGGCGGCAATCGCCGCGGCGGCGGTGCCCCTGCGATGAGCACGGCCGCCGGCGCCGAACACGCCGAACGGTTCACCCATCTGCGACCGTTGCTGTTCACCATCGCCTACGAAATCCTGGGCAGCGCAACGGAATCCGACGACGTCCTGCAGGAGAGTTACCTACGCTGGGCCGAGGTGGACCTGGACGCGGTGAGCGACACCAAGGCCTACCTGGCCCGGCTGGTCACCCGTCAGGCGCTCAACTCGCTGCGGTCGCAGTCCCGCCGCCGCGAGGACTACGTGGGGCCCTGGCTGCCCGAACCGCTGCTGACCGCCCCGGATCCATCCGCCGATGTGGTGCTCGCGGAGTCGGTGTCGATGGCCATGCTGGTGGTGCTGGAGACCCTGAGCCCCGACGAGCGGGCGGTGTTCGTGCTGCGGGAGGTGTTCGGCTTCGGCCACGACGAGATCGCCGCGGCGCTGGACAAATCCGCCGCGTCGGTGCGCCAGCTGGCGCACCGCGCCCGCGCGCACGTCCAGGCCCGGCGCAGGCGCTTCGAGCCGGTCGATGCGAAGCTGTCCACCGAGATCACCACGAAGTTCTTCGCCGCCGCCGCCACCGGCGACCTGGACGGGCTGATGGCCATGCTGGCCCCCGACGTGGTGTGGACGGCCGACAGCGACGGCAAGGTCAGCGCGGCCAGACGGCCGGTGGCCGGTGCCGACCGGGTGGCCCGGCTGATCCTGGGTTTCGTCCGGCTCGGCGGGGTCGACGGGCGGGTCGAACCGGCGGTCTACAACAGCGCCCCTGCGCTGGTGCTCTACCTGGGCGAGCACCTCGAGGGGGTGGTGACCTTCGAGGTGGCCGACGGCCGGATCACCAATTTCTATGCGATGCGCAATCCCGAGAAGCTGGCGGGCGTGCTGGTGCCGCGACAGATCAGCCGATAATGGGCCGGTGCGCATCGAGCGGCTCGGCGATCTGGGCAGTGCCCCGGCGGTGCTCAGCACGCTGGCCGCGGCCGCGGCACGGCTGGCCCTGCCACCACCGGCCGCGCTGATCGGAGACTGGTTCGGATCGCGGGCGGTGATCGCACCGACCGTCGACGCCACCCCGGCCGACCCTCGGGACGTCTTCGACGTCAGCCCCGGCAGCCGGTGCGACGGGCCGGTGGGCGGCGGCTGGTTCGGGTACCTGTCCTATCCCGACGGTGGCGCCGACGGCCGGCCATCCCGTATCCCGCAGGCCGCGGGCGGATGGTCGGATTCGGTGCTCCGATGCGATCGCCACGGCCACTGGTGGCATGAAAGCCTGAGCGGTGCAGCACTTTCCGATTGGGTGACGGATGCCTTGAGCATGCGTCCAACCCCGGGAACCGCCGTCATCCGCTGGGGTGAGGCCGACCGGCACGCCCACCGCCGTGGGGTCCAGGCGTGCCTGGCGGCGATCGCGGCCGGCGAGGTGTACCAGGCGTGTGTGTGCACCCAGTTCGCCGGGGTGCTGGACGGAGAACCGGTGGACTTCTTCGTCGAGGCCGCCGCGCGCACGGTGCCGGCCCGCGCCGCCTTCGTGGCCGGCACCTGGGGTGCGGTGGCGTCGCTGTCTCCGGAACTGTTCCTGCGCCGTCGCGGCGAGGACGTCATCTCCAGTCCCATCAAGGGAACCCTGCCCGACCATGCCGACCCGGCCGCATTGCGCGCATCGGTCAAGGACGTCGCCGAGAACATCATGATCGTGGACCTGGTGCGCAACGACCTGGGCCGGGTTGCCCGCACCGGTTCGGTGTCGGTGCCCGAGCTGCTGACGATCCGTCCCGCACCGGGAGTGTGGCATCTGGTGTCGACGGTGGCCGCGCAGGTGCCTGCCCAACTGCCGATGGCCGCGTTGCTGGACGCGACGTTTCCGCCGGCCTCGGTGACCGGCACGCCGAAGGGCCGGGCACGCGAACTGCTGATCGGGTGGGAACCCGCGCGCCGCGGTGTCTATTGCGGCACAGTCGGTCTGGCCTCGCCGGCGGCCGGGTGCGAACTCAACGTGGCGATCCGGACCGTGGAGTTCGCCGCAGACGGGGGCGCGGTGCTCGGGGTGGGCGGCGGCATCACCGCCGATTCGGATCCGGACCGCGAGTGGCAGGAGTGCCTGGACAAGGCGGCCTCGATCGTTCGTCGCGGCGCCGGGTCACTGACGCGCTCGTAGCACCGCGTCGTAGAGCTCGCGCTTGGACGGCGACCCGGGGTTCGCGGTGACCACCTGCGCGCACGCGTCCTTGACCCGCATGCCGTCGTCGACCAGTCGGTTCACCTGCGCCACCAGCTCGTCGGGGTCCACCGACGGCGTCGCCCCCGCCAGCACCACGGTGATCTCGCCGAGCACCCCGTCGGCGGCCCAGTCGGCCAGTTCACCCAGCGGTCCGCGCACGATCTCCTCGTGGGTCTTGGTCAGTTCCCGGCACACCACCGCCCGGCGCCCGGGGCCGAGGACCTCCACGGCGTCGCCGAGCAGTTCGGCCAGCCGGCGCGGTGACTCGAAGAACACACAGGTGCGCGGTTCGGCGGCCAGGCTCTGCAGCCAGTTGCGTCGCGCCGCCTGTCGGCGCGGGGCGAACCCCTCGAAACAGAACCGCTCGGACGGCAGGCCGGCGACGGCGAGCGCGGTGGTCACCGCGGACGGGCCGGGCAGACAGGCGACGGTGAGGTCGTTGTCGACGCAGGCGGCCACCAACCGGTAGCCGGGGTCGCTGATCAGCGGCATGCCGGCGTCACTGACCAGCAGCACGGTCGCCCCGCCCTTGATGTCATCGAGCAGCGCGGGCACCCGGGACGCCTCGTTCTGGTCGTAGAGGCTGACGATTCGGCCTGACGGTTTGACCTCGAGGGCCTGTGCCAGGGTGCGAATCCGACGGGTGTCCTCGGCGGCGATGACATCGGCGCTGCGCAGCGCGCGTACCAGGCGCGTCGACGCGTCCGACGGCTGTCCCAGCGGCGTCGCGCCCACCAGCAGTCGTCCGGCCGTCATGCCCCACAGCCTACGATCGCAACCGTGAGCGCCGCCGCCGACGTGAGGAGCGAGAACGCCGCCGAGGGCTCGAGGAGCACGAACACCGGCGCGGAGCAGGTCGACCGAGACGGCCGCTCGGTCCCGCTGATCAGCCCCGGCCCACTGGTGCCCGTCGCCGACTTCGGACCGCTGGACCGGCTGCAGGGCTGGATGATGACCGCGGTCATCACCGCGCTCGCCGCGCTGAGCCGGTTCCTGAACCTCGGCTCCCCCACCGATGCCGGCACCCCGATCTTCGATGAGAAGCACTACGCCCCGCAGGCCTGGCAGATGGTGCACAACGGCGGGGTCGAGGACAATCCCGGCTACGGGCTGGTGGTGCATCCGCCGGTGGGCAAACAGTTGATCGCGATCGGTGAAGCGATCTTCGGCTACAACGGTGTGGGCTGGCGCTTCTCGATCGCGGTGTGTGGCGTGGTGCTGGTCCTGCTGGTGGCCCGCATCGCGCGGCGGATCAGCCGGTCCACCCTGGTGGGCGGGATCGCCGGCCTGTTGCTGATCGCCGACGGAGTCAGCTTCGTGACCGCCCGCACGGCGCTGCTCGACGGGTTCCTCACCGTGTTCGTGGTGGCCGCGTTCGGCTGCCTGATCGTCGACCGCGACCAGATGCGCGAACGCATGCACCTGGCGTACCTGGCAGGCCGGATCGCCGAGACGGCATGGGGGCCGCGCCTGGGCGTGCGGTGGTGGCGGTTCGGGGCCGGGGTGCTGCTGGGCCTGGCCTGCGCCACGAAGTGGTCGGGGCTGTACTTCGTGCTGTTCTTCGGCGTCATGACGGTGGCCTTCGACGTCGCGGTGCGCAAGCAATACCACGTGCCGCGCCCCTGGCTGGGAACCATTCGCCGCGATGTCGGCCCGTCGCTGTACGCCTTGGTGCTGATCCCGTTCGGGGTGTACCTGGCGTCCTATACGCCGTGGTTCGCGTCGGAGACCGGCGTGAACCGCCACGAAGTGGGTCGCTCGATCGGCCCGGACAGCGTGCTTCCGGTCCCGGATGCCCTCCGATCGCTGTGGCACTACACCTACGCGGCCTACCGTTTCCATTCCGGGCTGACCAACGCCGACGGCAATTACCACCCGTGGGAGTCGAAACCGTGGACGTGGCCGATGTCGCTGCGACCGGTGTTGTACGCGATCGACACCGAGAACGTCCCCGGGTGTGGCGCGCAATCGTGCGTGAAGGTCGTCATGCTGGTGGGCACCCCGGCGATGTGGTTCCTGGCGGTGCCGGTGCTGGCTTGGGCGGTGTGGCGCACGTTCGTCAAGCGGGACTGGCGCTACGCGGTGCTGCTGGCCGGCTACACCGCGGGGTTCCTGCCGTGGTTCGCCGACATCGACCGGCAGATGTATTTCTTCTACGCCGCGACCATGGCGCCGTTCCTGGTGATGATCATCGCGATGATCCTGGGCGACATCCTCTACAAACCCGGGCAGAACGCCGAGCGGAGGACGCTGGGGCTGTTGGTGGTGTGCATCTACGTCGCGGTGGTCATCACCAACTTCGCCTGGCTCTACCCGATCCTGACCGGTCTGCCGATCTCGCAGCAGACGTGGAACATGCAGATCTGGCTACCGTCCTGGCGCTAGCGCAGGGTGCGACTCGCTCGCGAGGGTGCGACTCGCTCGCGAGGGTGCAGTCACGGTAGCGCCCACGCCCGGTTCGCTACAGGGGGTGCACTCTCGCGGCGCAGCGGGCCGCAGCGCGGCGGGCGTGTCAGAGTGGCTCGCGGCCGGCCGGACAGGACATGCACCGCGGGCCGCCGCGCCCGGTGCCCAGCTCCGAGGCCGCGATCGGCAGCACCTCGATACCCGAATCCACCAGCCGGGCATTGGTTTCGGTGTTGCGCTCGTAGGCCACCACCACACCCGGTGCAAGTGCCAGCGTGTTGTTGCCGTCGTCCCACTGTTCACGCTCAGCGGTGACCGGGTCGAGGCCGGTGTCGATCACCCGCAACTTGCCGATACCCATCGCGTCGGCCGCGGCGTCGACGAACGGCGCGGCACGGCCGATCTTCACCCCGCCCGATTCGCGCCGGATCGTGAACGCCGTCAGCGAGTCCTGGATGTTCGGATACATCACCACGGCGTCGGTGTCGACCATCGTGCACACCGTGTCCAGATGCATCTGGGCCCGCTCCTGAGCGATCGGCACCGCCAGCACGGTGTGGGCCAGGTCGTCGTCGAACAGGCTGCGCGCCAACGCTTCTGCACCGGCCGGCGTGGTGCGCTCCCCCACTCCGACCGCGACCACGCCGGGGGCCAGCAGCAACACGTCGCCGCCCTCGATCGGCGCCGACCGTGATTCGTAGGCCCGTCGCGCACCGAGGAAGCGGGGATGGTGGGCGTAGATCAAGTCGGTCAGCGATGTTTCCCGCACCCGAGCATGCATCGACAGCGAGGTGATGGCCACCCGCGGCCCGATCCAGAACGACGAGTCCCGGGTGAACAGCAGGTTGGGCAGCGGGTCGATGACGAAGTCACCGCCGTGATGCATGCGGCGCACCAGCGACAGCTCGTTCTCGCCGAACGGCAACTCGTCGAAGGTCATCCCGGCCATCAGGATCCGCGCCAGCGCCGGCGCGTCGAGTGTGCGCAGGTACGCCGAGAGTTCCTGGGCCAGCGGCACACCGAGGCGGCGGGCATCGACCGCCGCCGAGATACCGTGCATCCGGGCCGCCCCGCTCTTGGCCAGCGCCTCGGTCAGCAGGTCGCCGAGCAGCAGCACCTCGACCCCGCGGGAACGCAACAGGTCGGCGAATGCGTCGTGCTCCTGCTGAGCCCTGGCCACCCAGGGCAGCCCGTCGAAGAGCAGGGTGTCGTTGTTGCGTGGTGTCAGGCGCTGCAGTTCTGGGCCCGGCCGGTGCAGGATGACGACCCGCAGCCTGCCGACCTCCGAATTACACCCGAGTGCCGCATCAGTCACGGTTAGCACCGTAACCCGAAAAGCACCTCAACTAGGGTTGAGGTCATGGAGTCGCCCCACGAACTCACCCCAGGTGAGCTGTCGGTGCGCAGCGGGGTCGCGGTGTCGGCACTGCACTTCTATGAACGCGAAGGCCTGATCGCCAGCAGGCGCACCGGCGGCAACCAGCGGCGCTACCCCCGCGACACGTTGCGCCGGGTGGCGTTCATCCGGATGTCGCAGCGTCTCGGCATCCCGCTGGCCCGGATCCGCGAGGCGCTGGCCACCCTGCCGTCCGATCGGGTGCCCACCAGCAAGGACTGGGCCAAGCTGTCCGAAGGCTGGCGGGAGGACCTCGACCAGCGCATCCTGCACCTGCAGCGGCTGCGCGACAACCTCGCCGGGTGCATCGGCTGCGGCTGTCTGAGTTTGAAGGTGTGCGCGCTGGCCAACCCCGGGGACGTACTCGCCGACGAGGGACCGGGCGCGGTACGGCTCTGACAGTTCGGGACACGCGTCCGCGCGGCTTTCGAACGCGTGTGCGATAGACTTCCGGACATGGAGCCGGCTCTGCAAAGCTCTCTGTTCGACCACTCCGAGCGTCGTGACCTCGGCCACGGCGCGTGGCTGGAGGTGCGTTCCGGGTGGTTGGGGCAGGACGGTTGTGCCGACGACGCACTCTTCCGGGAACTGCGCGATCAGATTCCGTGGCGCGCCGAGCGGCGGCAGATGTACGACCGGGTGCTGGATGTGCCGCGCCTGGTCAGCTTCCACAATCTGCTCGACGGATCCGCGCCGCACCCCCGACTCAAGCAATTGCGCCGCCGGCTCAACGATGCGTACGCCGGGGAACTCGGCGAACCGTTCGTCTCGGCGGGCCTGTGCCTGTACCGCGACGGCAACGACAGTGTGGCCTGGCACGGCGACAACATCGGCCGCAGCAGCACCGAGGACACCATGGTGGCGATCGTGGGACTGGGAGCCACAAGGGTTTTCGCGTTGCGACCCCGGGGCGGCGGGCCGTCGCTGCGGCTGCGGCACTGCCACGGTGATCTGTTGGTGATGGGCGGATCCTGTCAGCGCACCTGGGAACACGCGGTGCCCAAGACCGCCCGCCCGACCGGGCCCCGGATCAGCATCCAGTTCCGCCCCCACGACGTGCGGTGACCCCGGGACCCGGGGGTTCTAGCCTTTGATCAGTCCGACCGTCTGCGCGACCAGGTCACGGGCGCGTTGGGTGTCGACGTGGGCGACCGGCTTGTCGGGGACGACGAGCGGGTTGGCGGTGACGATCACGATGAAGGTGCCGAAGTGGGCGACGTAGTTGTACAGCTCGCCGGTGCGCGGGCCCTCCGCGGTCACCGTCTGCAGCACCCGGTGGGTGCCCACGGTCTGTACCCCGTCGATCTGCGGGGCTTCCACCACCTCGACCAGACCCCGGATCCCCGCGCCGGTGAAGGTGACCTTGTCGCATTGCTCGGTGGGCGAGTTGACGGGCACCGGCTCGGACGTCTCGACGGCGATGACGATGTAGCGCACGCCCTCGCCCTCGGCGGTGGTCGCCGCCATATTCCCTTTGACACCTTCGGAAAGGGTCTGCCGGCCTGCCGACTCCGCGCAGTCGGCAGGGTCGAAGGTCAGACCGGGAGGCAGCTGCTGCGCCGTGAGGTACCGCGGGTCGATACCGGTCGGCCCGACGGAATTCACCGTGAACGGCGCAGGGAAGCTGGACTTGAGGTCGGCGACCCTGGCGATGTCGGCCCGCGCGACGTCCTCGGACTGGCCGGAACCACAGGCCGCCGTCAACCCGGCGCAGATCGCCGCCGCGACGGCCAGGTGTTTCGCTCGGTTCGACATCGCCGCCAATGTACCTGCGCCGGCCCGCTCATCCGCGCAGCGTCGACACCGTCGTGGCGAGCAGATCGGATCCGAAACCCGGCCCGAGCGCGGGGTGCGGCGCCCCGGGGTCGGTGACCACCGCGACGAAACAGATGTAGTCACCCAGGTAGGCGACGAAAGTCTCGGAATGCGAATGTGTTTCGGTGCCGCCTTCCACGACGGTGGTGGCCGCGCTGCTCATCCCGGCGGTCTGGGCGGCGGGTATGTCCGGCCCGGGAAGTGCGGTGACCGCGGCGGTCGAGTGCCCCGACACGACCGTCCAGTGCACACATTCGGCGCCGAGTTCGGGTGCCGGCGCGACCGGATCCGCTGCGGCTGCCACCACCGCGTAGACGATCCCGCCTGGCCCCGAGGCCGACCAGCCCCGCGCACTCGCCGGATCGACCGCGGGCGCTCCCAGCGCCGCGCACGGCGGCGGATCGGCGGCCGGCAGATCACCGAAACCCCACGCTGCGAACGGCGACGGTGCACCCGCGTACGGCGTCACCTCGTATCCGTCCGGAAGTTGGTCCCGGGCCCGGTCGATGCGTGCGGGATCGATTGCGAGGGCGACCACGTCCGGAGTCACCGGGGTCGGCTGCGGTTCCGGCGGCGTGGCGCACGCCGCGCCCGTCAGGGCCAGCGCGCAGAGGGCGATCAGCCTCACGCGCCGTTGATACCACGGATGAACCGGCGCCGATGCGCGACGCTCGGATCGGGCACGGCGGTGTCCATGCGCCGTGACGGTTGCGCGACACCGGGGACGTCGCCACGCGAGAAGTCCGGAAAAGGTCGCTGCGCACCGGCGAACGAACACCGGCGGTGTTCGGACTCCCGATCGTCGGGCCGGTCCAGGCAACACCTACCGTCGCCCGATCCGGGCGGACGATTTCGGCAAACTCGACCGCACCCGATCCAGCAAATTCGCTAGCCTGGTGCCTGAAAACCCCCTTCCGGCTCGATATGCTGCGCTGCGATCGGCCTTCACCGCTCACAGACCGTGTCGCACCCGGGGGCCGGCGAACAGGAGACGACATGACCATCGCCATGCGGGCCGGCGTCGCCGCCATCGCCGCCGTCGCTCTCGGAATCGGATTGTCCGCCTGCAGTTCGGGCAACTCGGGTGAGGATGCCGACGCCGCCTCGCCCGAGACGACCGCGCAGAACGCGCCTGCCGACACCCCCGGCGCGGCCCCCTCCCCGACACCCGCTGCCGGCCCCGGAATCACCCTCGCCCAGTACGTCGAGGAGAACGGCATCACCGAAACCCCGGTGCTGCGTGGCGATCCGGGCGCCCCGACGATCAATCTGCCGTTCCCCCAGGGGTGGGAGGCCGCCGGACCGCGCGGACCCGAGGGTGCCTACGACGCGCTGATCTTCACCGCCGACCCGGCGGCGCAGACCCCGCCGACCATCGTGGCCTTCGTCACGAAGCTGACCGGGGACGTGGACCCGGCGAAGGTCATCGAGTACGCCCCCAACGAGACGCGCAACCTGCCCGGCTTCCAAGGTCCGGACTCCGGTGAGCCCAGCAGCCTCGGCGGCTTCGACGCCACGCAGATCGGCGGCTTCTACACCAAGGACGGCCTCAATCACATGGTGGCGCAGAAGACCGTGGTGATACCCGGACAGGACGGACTGTTCGTGCTCAAGCTCACCGCCGACGGCACCGAGGATCTCGCGTACCCGCTGATGGAGGCCACGGCGGCCATCGACGAGCAGACCACCATCACACCCTGAGCACCGCGCTCAGGCGCGTGAGAGCGCTGAGGCCTCGGCGATCTGCTCGGGGCTGGGGCGCACCCCGGTGTAGCGCTCGAACTGTTCGGCGGCCTGCAGTGCGATCACCTCGGCGCCGGTGATCACCCGGGTGCCGGCCTGCCGCGCCGCCTTGACCAACGGGGTCTCCGACGGTAGCGCCACCACGTCGAAGACGGTGTCCGCCGCGGCGATCGCGGTCGGACCGAACGACAGGTCGTGCTCTTCGGCGCCGCCGGCCATGCCGATCGGCGTGACGTTGACGATGATCGGCGCCGCGACGGTGTCGATGTCGGCGGTGTAGGTGTAGCCGAGTCGCTCGGCCAGCGCGCCACCGGCTTCGGGGTTGCGGGCCACCACGACACCGGTGCCGAAGCCCGCTCCGACGAACGCGGCACCGACCGCCTTGGCCATACCTCCGCTGCCGCGGATCGCCACCGGCAGGCCCGGCTTGAGCCCGTGCGCTGCGATGAGCTGTTGCACCGCCAGGTAATCGGTGTTGGACGCGGTGAGCCGGCCGCCGGGCACCGACACGTCGTTGACGATGGTGTTGACCGATTCGATGGCCTGCGCCGACGGTTCGACGATGTCGACGAGACCGAGCACGTCCTCTTTGAACGGCATCGAGATCGAGCAGCCCCGGATGCCCAGGGCGCGCACTCCGCCGATGGCCGCGACGATGTCGGTGGTGGTGAACGCCTTGTAGATGAAGTCGAGCCCGAGCAGCTCGTAGAGGTGGTTGTGGAATCGGGTGCCGATGTTGCTCGGCCGTCCTGCCAGCGAGATGCACACCGTGGTGTCCTTGTTCAGCGGCGGCCGCGTCATCCGGCAGCCCGGATCACCTGGCGTGCCACTGCGCGGATGCGGGCGACGAGTTCAGCGCTCAGCGGCAGGTCGTCGGCCTTGGGCACCGCGATGTCGGTGACGACCACCCCGAGGTCGTCGCGATGCCAGGCCGCGCCGTAGCGGTCCAGGATCGACCGCATGGCGTAGTTGTCGCTGAGCACCCTCGCGGTGAAGCGCTGCACGCCGTCGTATCCCGCGGCGACCGAGATCGCGCTCATCATGAACGTGCCGATACCCCGGCCCTGGTAGGCGTCTCCGACGATGAACGCGATCTCGGCCTCCTGCGGGTTGTTCATATCGCGGACGAACCGGACGTCGGCGACCACCGGCCCGTCCGGCCCTTCGGTCATCACGAAAACGAAGTGGTCCAGGTAGTCCACCTCGAACAAATAGGCCAACAACGACTTCGACGGTGTCCGTACCGATTGGAAGCGCCGGTAGAGGGTCTCGTTGGAGAACTCGACGGGGCCGTTGGCGGTGCGCTCGACATCGCCGGGCAGCACCGGCCGCAGGTAGAGCACCGAGCCGTCGCGCATCTGGACCGGGATCGGGGTGATGAACGCGGCGAGGCGCTGCCGTGCGGTCCGCACCAGGCGGTCCATCATTCCCGGGACTTCGAGCATGGTGGCGAAGGCTTCCCGGCCGCCCACCCAGCCGGTCAGCGGTTCGGTGGCCACCACGGTTGCGGTCCTGGGAGCGTCACGCAGCAGGGCGATCTCGCCGACGATGAGGCCAGGGGTGAGTTCCACGACGGTGTCATGTCCGTCCAGGCCGGTGTGGGTGACCTCGGCGCGGCCGGTACCGATCAACAGGAAGGACACCGCCAGCTCGTCCTGCTGCATCAGCACCTGCCCGACGGCGGCGGTCAGTGGACGCAGCTGGGCTGCCAGCGGCACCAGCGCCTGCACGCTGATCCCGTCAAACACGGTCAGCGCCGCGAGTTCGTCGGCGCGCACCGCGATCAGCCCGGACACAGTCTCGAGGCTACGGGCGTGCGGGAACGTCGGGCAAGGATGCGGCGGGTCCGTCAGCAAAGGCCCGATGTGAGGCGCGTCGCGACGGCGGTGACCCGGGCGTCGTGGTGACGCACGGTGGTGACGCACGCGATATTGCTTGCACCCTAATAGTTAGGGAACGATGGAAATCATGGCTACGCAGACCACCCCTGCGCCCGACCCGCTCGCTCTGGAGCGGCAGGTGTGTTTTGCGCTGGCCGTCACCAACCGGGCTGTCCTGGCTGTGTACCGGCCCTTGCTGGAGCCGCTCGGACTGACCCACCCGCAGTACCTCGTCATGTTGGCGCTGTGGGATCACCACAAGCGCTGCGCGGGACGCCCCGTGCCGATGTCGGTCAAACAGATCGCCGGCACCCTGCAGATGGACTCGGCCACGCTGTCGCCGATGTTGAAGCGGCTGGAATCGATCGGCATGATCACCCGAACCCGCAACACCGCCGACGAGCGTTCGACCGACGTCCGCCTCACCGAGGCCGGTGAGGCGTTGCGGCAGCGCGCGCTGGACATTCCGCCGGCGGTGATCGCACGCCTCGGTGTCGACCTGACCGAACTCGAACACCTGCATGACGTCCTGACCCGAATCAACACGGCCGCCCTTGCGGCCGGGGCACTACAGTCCTGACAACCCGCTCATCCGAAGGAGCGCCGATGACCAGCGCCGAACCAACCGGCACCGCCACACCCGGCTTCTGGCAGTACCTCACCTACTGCTACGGGCGGCGGCTGCCGGCGTCGATGAACCGCTGGGTCGCCGAGGACCTCGCCGGACAGGGCGCGGTGCGCAGGCACATGATCCGCTACGCGATTCCGCCGTTGCTGATCCTGGCGCCGCTGTGGCTGCTGCCGGCCCCCATCTACATGCGCCTGGAGATGACGGCGCCCATCTACATCTGGGCGTTGCTGATGGCACTGGCCCTGAACAAGGTGTGGCGCCGGCACCGGCTGGCGCGCCACGGTCTCGACCCGAACCTGGTGGACGTGATCAAGCGCAAGAAGGACGCTCACATGCACGATGAGTACATCCGCAAGTACGGGCCGCGCCCCGAGGACTCCAAGTCGCAGTCCAACAGCAGCCCGTTCTGACCCGGTGCCGGTTTGTGCCGGACAGACCCGGGTACCTGGACGCAAGCAGAGGTCCATCACGAGGTTTGGTTACGCCGGGCGTCCTCTGCGAGGCGGTCGCCCGGGGTGACCACCGCGGTTGAGATCACAGCACCGGCCTGGGCGGCCGCCGCCCATCCGAGCTGCGCGCGAATATGCCGCGGCCGCAACGGTTTCAGAGTCCCGACAGACAGCAAAAACCCCGGCCGACGGCCGGGGCTTCCCTGGTGATGTGGAGCTAAGGGGAATCGAACCCCTGACCTACTCGATGCGAACGAGTCGCGCTACCAACTGCGCCATAGCCCCTGGTGCCGGTACAGGCTATCAGCCACCGGCCACCGGCAGAAATCGGTCCTCCACCCCGCCTGCGAGCGCCGCGGGTAGCCGGCTCGCTACTGCCCCGCCGCTCGCGGGAGGTCGTAGTGCCGCGAGAACGGGACATAGTCGAGGTGTTCGAAGGCGGGGTCTTCGTCGTCGATCTCCAGCACCGCGGCACCGGGCCGGCGCAGCCGTGACGGCGTGACGTCGAACTCCACATCGCTGGTGTTCTCGACCCCGAGACGGGACCTGGCCAGCCGCTGCGCACGCCGGCGGCGCAGTTGTTCCTCGATGCGGGTCTGGCGGCGCAGGTAGGCCAGATACAGGGCGGTGACCACACCGACCGCACCGCACACGTACCACATCGACGATGACCAGGTGAACGCCGCGACCGCACTGGTGAGCAGCAGCACCGCCATCACGGCGATGGTGCGGGCACGGAACCGGTACTTGCGCGCCGAGACCGCCGCCGCGGTGGTCGACTCGCGGCGGCGCCGCCGCGACTCGCTGATCGAATCCGCAACGCGCAGATCTCTTTCGGACTCGGCCGGATCTGCAGCCTCGTCTGCGTCCGTGGAGTCGTCCTCCCAGTCGGTGGAGTCGTAGTATTCGTATTCGTCGTCGATCACCGAGTAGACGCCGGTGTCCTCGGCAGACGCGGTGACCCGCCGGTCCTGCTCCGGTTCGTCCAGATCTCCGCGCGACTCGCTGTCGTCGTCGCCGTAATCGAGGGGCAGTTCATCGGCTTCGGCGACCGCCACCGGCTCGGACACCGGCTCTGCCTGCTCCCGCGCGCCTTCCGTCAGCGCCCCGGAATCCTCGACGACGTCCACGTCGAGGTAGTCGGGCTCGTCGTCCTCGTCGTCGTTGGCCACCATCACCACGGTGCGAGCCGGGGCCTTCGCGTCGGCCTCGTCGAGATCGTCGTGGTCGTCGGCCGGGGGTTGCCAATCCGGATCGCTGCGATGTCCCGCCGCGGGGCCTCGCCGACGCAGCCGGGCACCCGCCCCGCTGTTGAGCACCCGGGTGGCCAGCGCGACGTCGCTGGTCCGCCGCACCGCGTCACGCTTGCTGATCAGCATCGGGACGAGCACGAACAGCCAGAGCACGACGAGCGAGATCCAGAGGAGAGATTGGGGGATGCTTGGCATGGCGCCTGCTCCTTTCCCCATCAGGCTAGGTCTGTGACCAGCGCATCCATGGGCGGCGCGCCGACCCAATTACACACCTGTAATTCGCTGGATACAAGCACCGCAAGTCACACGTGTCACATCAGTAACAGCGCGGGCACTCTCCCGACGCGTGCGGACCACCAGGCGAGGCGATCGGTCAGGCCCAGGACGCTCGGCCGGCCCGCACCAGGGCCGAGGCCACCGTTCCGTTGAGTTCCTCGACCGTGATCGCGACCAGAAGATGATCCCGCCAGGCTCCGTCGACGTCGAGGTAGCGCTTCAACAGGCCCTCCTCCCGGAATCCCGCCTTTGCCAGCACCGCACGGCTGGCGCCGTTCTCGGGCCGCACCGTGGCCTCCACCCGATGCAGCATGACCGGCCCGAAGCAGTGGTCGAGACCCAGCGCCAGCGCGGCGGTCGCGACACCTCCCCCGGTCGAACCGCTGGCCACCCAGTACCCGATCCAGGCCGATCGCAACGCGCCATGGGTCACGTTCCCGATCGTCAGCTGCCCGGCGAGCTGGCCGTCGAGTTCGATCACATAGGGCAGCATGCGCCCCTTGCGGGCCTCCGACCGCAGCCCCGAGCACACCGACGGCCACGCCGAAACCGAGTGCCGCAGTTCCCAATTCATATCGGTCGAGGGCTCCCATGGCTCCAGGTGACTTCGGTCGGCCAACCGGATCCGGCTCCATTGCGCGGCATCGCGCAATCTGACCGGACGCAACCGCACCAACCCGGCGGGTACCCGCAGCGGACCGGCCGCCAACGGCCAACCCGGATGCTGCGAGCGCGAACTCAACAGGTTCATCACGGGCGCCATCTCGTCGTCAACCGCGTTGCGCCAGGAAGGCGACATCGACGATCTCCCCGGTGCGGACCTGTTCGGCATCGCTGGGGACGATCACCAGACAGTTTGCCTCGGCCAGCGTGGCAAGCAGATGCGAGGACGCTCCCGGACCGCCGCCGAGTGCCTGCACCAGATACTCGCCGGTGTCCTGGTCGCGCATCAACTGACCGCGCAGGAAGCCTTTGCGGCCGGCGACGGATTCGATCGGTGCCAGGGTGCGGGCCGGCACGATGCGCCGCATCGCCTGCCGCTTGCCGAGTGAGAGGCGGATGAGCGGACGCACCATCACCTCGAACACCACGAGCGCGCTGACCGGATTGGCCGGCAGCAGGAAGACCGGGACCCGGTCGGCACCGAGTTGTCCGAAGCCCTGGACCGATCCGGGGTGCATCGCGATCCGGGTGACCTCCATATCCCCGAGTTCGGCCAGCACCGAGCGCACCCCCTCGGCCGCGGCCCCGCCGACAGCCCCGGCGATCACGACGGCCTCGGCACGGCCGAGCTGACCTTCGACGACTTCGCGCAGCTGTTTGGGATCGGTGGACACGATGCCGACACGGTTGACCTCGGCACCGGCGTCGCGGCCGGCCGCGGCCAGCGCGTACGAGTTGACGTCGTAAACCTGGCCGTTGCCCGGCGTGCGGGAGATGTCGACGAGTTCGCCACCGACCGACAGCACCGACAGCCGGGGGCGAGGATGAACCAACACCCGCTCCCGACCGACCGCGGCCAGCAGCCCGACCTGCGCGGCACCGATGATGGTGCCTGCGCGCACCGCGACGTCGCCCGGCTGAACGTCGTCACCGGTGCGACGCACATAGGCTCCCGACCGCACTCCCCGCAGTACCCGGACCCGCGAGTTCCCGCCGTCGGTCCAGCGCAGCGGTAACACCGCGTCGGCGAGGGTCGGCATCGGCGCACCGGTCTGGACCCGCGCGGCCTGCCGGGGCTGCAACCGGCTCGGGGTGCGGGTGCCGGCCTCGATCAGGCCCATCACCGGCAGGCTGATCTCCCGCGGCCGGCTTTCGTCGCGTTCGGCTCCACCGTCGCGGGCCACGTCGTCGGCCTCATCGTCGGTAGAGGTGCCGATACCGAGAACGTCCACGCTGCGCACCGCGTACCCGTCGATGGCGGCCTGGTCGAACCCGGGCAGCGGACGTTCGGTGACCACCTCTTCGGCACACATCAAGCCCTGGGCCTCGGCGATCGCCACCCGCACCGGCCGCGGCGCCACCGCGGCGGCGGCTACCCGGGCTTGCTGCTCCTCAACCGAACGCACGGCACGCCTTTCTTCTTCGCACGGGCTGGCGCCGTCCGACCAACCACCGCGGCTGCGCTCAGGCTGTAGCCGCTACTGGTCAGACGACGCGGGAGCGAGGCCCAGCCGCTCGACCAACCACCGGCGCAGTTCAGGCCCGTAGTCGTCCCGCTCCAACGCAAAGTCAACCGCAGCCTTCAGGTAGCCCCCGGGATTTCCCAGGTCGTGTCGAGATCCGCGATGCACGACGACGTGTACCGGGTGACCCTCCTCGATGAGCAGCGCGATCGCATCGGTGAGCTGCAGTTCGCCACCGGCTCCGCGCGGGATCCGGCGCAGCGCGTCGAAGATCGCACGGTCCAGGACGTAACGACCGGCCGCGGCGTACAGCGACGGCGCGTCCTCGGCCTTGGGCTTCTCGACCATGCCCTTGACCTTGAGCACATTCGGGTTGGTGGCGTCGGGGACCTCCTCGACGTCGAAGACGCCGTAGGCGCTGATGTCCTCGCGGTCCACCTCGATCGCACACAGCACGGTGCCGCCGCGCTTGGCGCGGACCTTCGACATCGTCTCCAGCACACCGGTCGGCAACACCAGATCGTCGGGCAGCAGCACCGCGACGGCGTCCTCGTCCGGTGACAGGCTGGCCTCGACGCAGCCGACCGCGTGTCCCAGACCGAGCGGTTCGGCCTGCACGACGGACTCCACCTTAATCAGGGCGGGGGCGCGCCGGACTTTCTCCAGCATGGACTTCTTGCCGCGCGCCTCCAGCGTGCCTTCGAGCACCAGGTCCTCCACGAAGTGCGCGACCACACCGTCTTTGCCCTCGGAGGTGATGATGATCAGCCGCTCGGCGCCGGCTTCGGCGGCTTCCGCGGCGACCAGTTCGATACCCGGGGTGTCGACGACGGGCAGCAGCTCCTTGGGCACCGTCTTGGTGGCGGGAAGAAAACGTGTTCCCAACCCCGCTGCGGGGACGACCGCGGTCCGCGGAATGGAAACTTCAGGCCGATTCATCGTTCACACACTAACCTCTCTGAGTCGGTTGTTCGTTTCTTACCCGTCGTTTCGAGGACTAGTCGGAGCCGTTGACGAAAACACAGGTACGAGCCCAAATCCTCACCGCCCGGCGGTCATTGAATCAGCAAACACGCGACCGAGAAGCGGCATTGCTGGCCGATCGGCTGACGGCGCTGATCACCGGCGGCAGCACCGTCTGCGCGTATCTACCGGTGGGCTCCGAGCCGGGATCGGTCGCCATGGTCGATGATCTGGCGAACCGCGGGGTCACCGTCCTGCTTCCGGTGGCCCGCCACGACGCCGACGGCGTCCCGCAACCGCTGCGCTGGGGCCGTCACACTCCGGGCGCCCTGGTGGCGGCGCCGTTCGGGCTGCTCGAACCACCGCCCCCGTGGTCGGAACCGGCGGCCATTCTTCGGGCAACGATGGTGCTGGTGCCGGCACTCGCCGTGGACCGCAGCGGTACCCGACTGGGCCGTGGCGCCGGGTTCTACGATCGGACGCTGCCGCTGGCACACCCGGGTACCCCCCTGATCGCGGTGGTGCGCGACGCGGAAGTGGTGGATCACCTGCCGGCCGAGCCGCACGACGTGCGGATGACACATGCGCTGACACCACGGGACGGGCTGATCGCGCTGGACCGGTCCGCCGGGGAATGACCCACGCCCGCTGGCGGTTCTAGCACTTGAGCCGGTAGAGTGCTAAGAAGTTTGACCACCTCGGAGGTTTGTGTGCCCACCTATTCCTATGCGTGCACCGAATGCAGCAACAAGTTCGACGTGGTGCAGGCGTTCAGCGACGATTCGCTGACCGATTGCCCGCAGTGCGACGGTCGGCTGCGCAAGGTATTCGGCAAGGTCGGCGTGGTCTTCAAGGGCAGTGGCTTCTACCGCACCGACAGCCGTGAGTCCGGGAAGACCTCGGCGTCGGCGAGCTCGTCGAACGGTTCGGAGTCCTCGTCTTCGTCGGCCGGGTCGTCGTCGTCTGGTTCGTCGTCGTCTGGTTCGTCCTCCTCGTCGAAGTCGGAGAAGTCCGGCTCCTCGGAAAAGTCCGCGTCCTCGTCGAGCAGCAGTTCCGCGACACCCGCCGCAGCGGCGTCGAGCTAGACCACCGATCTCCGGGCCGGCCGATCCACAGGTCCGGGTTTGTGGTCCCGGGTTGTCCACAGGCCCCGGAATCGCCGCTGACTCGCACTGTCACACTGCCTAGCGTGAGGCAATGGGGCAACCGCTGGACCGGTCGGCGCTCGACCGATTGAGCCGGGTGCTGCGTCCGGACTGGGCGCACACGGCGACCGCGCGGCGCGTCGTCGCCGGCGCATTGGTGATTCTTGCGGCGGTGGCAGCATGGCGGGGCGATCCGCGCGCCGATCAGTCCGACGTGGTCGTGACGGTTCACGATCTGGCCCCGGGCAGCGAGATCACCGCCGCCGATGTCCGGGTTCAGACGCGCCCGCAGCCGGTCGTCCCCGACGGTGCGTATGCCGACGTCGATGAGGTCGTCGGCGCCACCCTCGCCGGTCCGGCCCGCCGCGGCGAAGTCCTCACCGACGTCCGGCTTCTGAGCCCGCGACTCGCCGAGTCCGCTGCCGGCCCCGACGCGCGCATGGTGCCGATCACGCTGGCCGACGCGGCGCTGACCGATCTGATCCGCCCCGGCGACATCGTCGACATCGTCAGCGACCCCGGCGATGAGACCGGCGACGCGCGCCTGATCGCCACCGACGCGGTGGTCGTTCTGATCTCCCCGGCGCACAACGGTATCGGCGGCCGCGGTGACGGTCGGGTGATCCTGGTGGCGCTGCCCGCGACTGCCGCGAGAACCGTTGCCGGCGCCGCGCTGGCGCACGCGGTGACCGTGACGTTGCACTAGCGCCGGGTCACCGACACACGCAAAAGCCGCCCCCGGGAAACCCGGGGGCGGCTTTTGAAGTTCAGATCACCAGTCGCCGATACCGGGACCGACCGGGTACTCGCCCTCGAATGCCGAGGCGGTGGTTCCGACGACGGCTTTGACGCTGTCACGGACGTCGCCGAAGGCATGGACGATTCCGGCGTCTGCCACCCGGGCCTCCGAGATGCCGCGAGCCACGCCGAAGTCGTTGATGCGGATCACCGAGAACTCGGTGGCCTGCCGGCTGGTGACCGTCGGACCCGGGCCGATCTCCTCGACGTCGGCGCTGGCGGTCCCGGTGCCGAGTCCGGCGAAAGCTGTGGCCATGGCGAGCGAGCCCAGGCCTAACACACCCAGCTTCATCGAACTACGGGTGGCCGCTTTGGCGTGCTTAGCCATCAGCATTCCCCTTTGATAAGTGGACACAGGTGTCCCGTTGCATATTCAGGCTTCCATAGATTAGCAGTCGTCACCGCTTCGCGCGTGCCGAGCCAGAGATTCGTCATCGATGCCATCGGCGCAGGTCCGGGAGGGTTTTGTGACATCGCCGCGGGCTTCGCGCAGCGATGCCGGTGTCGCGCCGCCCGCGGCCGGGCACACACCCAAATCCCTTTCGCGCCTTCGCGTTTGGTCGACGACCCGGGTCGGCGCCGGAAAGCGGGGACTCCGGCATTCCCGCGAGGTCGCCCGCGGGGGCGGCACAGGGGTTAAGTTCGCGATGACCTGGCTCTCACAGCGCAGGAAGAAAGGGGTGTGACCTTCATGTTGAAGGGGTTCAAAGAGTTCATCTCGCGAGGCAACGTCATCGACCTCGCGGTCGCGGTCGTCATCGGCGCCGCTTTCACCGGACTGGTGACCGCGTTCACGTCCAACGTCATCCAGCCGCTGATCGACCGGATCGGCGCCGGCCCCGACACCGAGTACGGCATCCTTCGCATTCCGTTGGGCGGTGATCAGTTCGTCGACCTCAATGCGGTGTTGTCGGCCGCGATCAACTTCCTGATCGTCGCGGCCGTCATCTACTTCGTCATCGTGCTGCCGTTCAAGAAGCTCAAGGAACGCGACCACAAGGTGGAAGCAGCCGAGACCGAGTTGACGCTGCTGACCGAGATCCGTGATCTGCTGCGCGACAATGCGGCCGACGGTACGGCAGGCAGGCACGGCGGCAAGGGCACCCCGTCGCACACCGAGGAGTGAGGCTCGGTCCCCGGAACGCGGAATGGCCCCCGGCACTGCCGGGGGCCATTCCTGTAGAGCGTTGGGTCAGTTCATGTTCCAGGGCTCGCCGTAGGTGGTGACGCTGTCACCGGTCGACGAGATCAGCCGAGCGAACGGACGCAGCAGCACGCCACCGGCAGCACCGGTCACCGTGCCATGAGCATTGGACACCGCCACCGAGCCACCGGGGCCGGCCACGTCCACCGAGAAGGTGGCGACTTCCTGGATACCCGGACCGTTGCCCAGGTCAGCCGAGATCGACACACCCGGGAACAGCGGCGGGGTCACGATGCTGTCAGCCAGGTTGTCGTCCAGGCCCCAGCCGTCGAACGCGATGTTGGGGGTGGTGTAGCTGAAGTTGATGCCCACACCCAGCGACCACGGGAAGCCGACCTGATAACCCAGCTCCAGCGTGCCCTCGAAATCATCGGCACCCTCACCGGCCACGATGTAGGTCGCCTTACCCGAATGGAACCACTCACGGGTCAACCGGTTGCGATCCAACGGAAAAACACCGTTGAGGAACGTATCCCACTGCTGGATCGTCAACGTCCGACCCTGGCCATCGACCAGGCTCAACTCATTGTCCAGCCCCGCGTGCGACGTACCGGTGCTGGCGAACAACGCCGCGATGGACGCGACCATCGCGATCAGCACGCGACTGATTACCTTCATGTTTTTCCTTCGGATTCGTTGGGTGGTGGATGTGCGCCTGGAAAACCGAGATGGGTAGTGCTGGTTGATGACCGGCCCCGGCATGCGCCGGGGGCGATCACGTCGTGCGTTGGGTCAGTTCATGTTCCAGGGCTCGCCGTAGGTGGTGACGCTGTCACCGGTCGACGAGATCAGCCGAGCGAACGGACGCAGCAGCACGCCACCGGCAGCACCGGTCACCGTGCCATGAGCATTGGACACCGCCACCGAGCCACCGGGGCCGGCCACGTCCACCGAGAAGGTGGCGACTTCCTGGATACCCGGACCGTTGCCCAGGTCAGCCGAGATCGACACACCCGGGAACAGCGGCGGGGTCACGATGCTGTCAGCCAGGTTGTCGTCCAGGCCCCAGCCGTCGAACGCGATGTTGGGGGTGGTGTAGCTGAAGTTGATGCCCACACCCAGCGACCACGGGAAGCCGACCTGATAACCCAGCTCCAGCGTGCCCTCGAAATCATCGGCACCCTCACCGGCCACGATGTAGGTCGCCTTACCCGAATGGAACCACTCACGGGTCAACCGGTTGCGATCCAACGGAAAAACACCGTTGAGGAACGTATCCCACTGCTGGATCGTCAACGTCCGACCCTGGCCATCGACCAGGCTCAACTCATTGTCCAGCCCCGCGTGAGAGGTGCCAGTGCTCACGAACAACGCCGCGATGGACGCGACCATCGCGATCAGCACCCGACTGATTGCCTTCATCTTCTCCCTAGCTCTGCCGCACAGAGCCCCGGGGCGGGGCTCTGCTGTGTCCGTGCCTGGCCTATCGCTACACCACACACCTCGCAAGACTTTCATGTGAGGCGAATTAAAAATCTCACAGTCCGTTCTTACGATTCGCTCATCGTTGACACGAGGAACATAACGGGGAGGCATCACACCGGCAACGCGTAGCCCCGGTGGTGTCGTCCGGGACGCCGCGTAGCGCGCCGTTTGCTGAGAGATCCCCGACGGCACCGGCCCCGCTCCCGTGCGACGACGGGATGAGGCCTTGAGAACGTCGCGGATCGTGACCCCGCATCGTGGTATTCGTCACAGATGCGGCGGGCGTTACGCAAGACACCTGCTGGTGCTCTTGCGAAATCACAGGTCAGTCGTGGTGGGGTGGAATGTTGTCGCGCAACCAGCGCTCATGGGCGGCGGCGTCGTCCGGAGAGATGGGTTCCCGCTCATCGGGGGATACCTCGGAGAAGTCGGCACCGAAGACCCTGTTAACTAGGTCTCGCGGCCGCTTGGAAGACTCGGTCATCGCTTGATCTTGTTGTGACTAACATCACAGTTTTGCGGCACCAAGTGTTCACCTGCGCGTAACACTGCAGGTCGCGCGCTCTCCTGAGGACGCCCGGCAGCCGTCCGCAGCAACCGCCCGGACAGCGCCTCGACGCCCCGGAATGGCACAAACCTCAGCGAGGACACCCCGCTTAGATCTCCAAACTGGATAGCTGGGCGATGATCTGCCCGGCCAGCGGGCCGAGGGTGGCCATCCCGTCGCGGACCGCTGCGCGGGACCCGGCCAGGTTCACCACCAGGGTGCTGCCGGAGATGCCCGCCAGGCCGCGGGATACGCCCGCGTCGATGATCCCGGCCGACAGACCGGAAGCTCGCAGCGCTTCGGCGATCCCCAAAAGTTCACGGTCGAGAAGATCTCGGGTGGACTCCGGAGTGACGTCGCGCGGGGTCACCCCGGTTCCGCCCACCGAGACGACGAGGTCAACACCACCGATGACTGCGGTGTTCAACGCGTTGCGGATCTCCACCTCGTCGGAGGACACCACGACGACGCCGTCGACGACGAATCCGGCCTCGCCGAGAAGTTCGGTGACCAGCGGTCCGCTGTGATCCTCTTCGTCTCCGTGAGCGGTGCGGTCGTCGACGACGACGACCAACGCACGACCGACCAACGCAGGGGGTTGTTCCATGAGCTCAACCGTATATCTCGGCACAGACATGGGTGCAGCCACTCGAAGGTCCGGGCGCGCCGGTCCCGTCGAGAGCCTCACTGGCCGGCCTTGCCGAGGGTGACATCGAGCGTCTGCGCCTTGCCCGCCGGGTCCAGGTAGGTCAACGTGACCTTTTCTCCCGGCGCTTTGGAGCGCACCGCGGCCACCAGGGCATCGGCGCTGGAGATCACCCGGTCGTCGATCTTGGTGACCAGCACACCGCTGGGCAACCCCGCGGCCGACGCCGCGCCGCCCGCGGTGACCTCGACGATCTTGGCGCCGTCGACGCCGGCCTCATTGCCTACCTGAACACCCAGTGAGGCACGGGACGCCGATCCGGTCCGGATGATCTCGTCGGCGATCCGCTTGGCCTGGTCGACCGGGATCGCGAAGCCCAGGCCGATGGAGCCACCCTGCGGACCTCCCGCATTGGCCCCCAGCGTCGCGATCGCCGAGTTCACGCCGACGAGTTCGCCGTTCATGTTGACCAGCGCCCCGCCCGAGTTGCCGGGGTTGATCGCCGCGTCGGTCTGGATGGCGTCCAGCACGGTGTTCTGGTTCCGGGCATCACCACCAGCGGCGACCGGACGATTCAGCGCGCTGATGATGCCGGTGGTCACGGTGCCTTCCAGGCCCAGCGGTGAACCGATGGCCACGACGTCCTGCCCTACCCGCAGGTCGGCCGACGAGCCGATGGCGATCGGAGTGAGGTCCGAGACGTTCTGGGCCCGGACGACCGCGATGTCGCTACCGGGATCGGTGCCGACGACCGTGAACGGCGCATTCGTCCCGTCGGCGAAGGTGACCTTGGTCCGCGGCGCCGCGCCGGCCCCGTCAGCGGCGGCCGCGGCCGCCGCGACGACGTGGTTGTTGGTCAGGATCAGCCCGTCGGTGGACAGGATCACCCCGGAACCCTCCTCCGAGGAGCGGCCCTGGTTGACCTCCAGCTTCACCACGCTGGGCACGACCTTGGCAGCCACCGCCTCCACCGACCCCGCCGGCACACTCGCGGCGGGCATGCTGGGCGCCGCACCGGATGCGTTGATCCCGGGGGCACTGTGGTCGGGGTGCACCAGCATGGCGACTCCGCCGCCCACCCCGGCGGACATCAGCGCGAGCGCGACCGCACCCGCGGTCAGCGCCGTCGCGCGGGAGCGCTTCTTCGGCTGCGACGGTGCCGGGCCGGGCGTCCCGGGACGGGGGTACTGCCCGGTGCCCATCGGCGCGCCGGCGTACGGGTCGTACTGCGCACGGACGGCTTGCCGTTGCTGCTCGGTGGCGTACCGCCAGTCCCAACCGTTGGTGCCCTGCTGCTCATAGGCCCCGGTGCGCTGCCCGGCGGGGGGTACCTGCCCGGGATAGCCGGACTGGCGACCCTGTTGCGGAGTCGGCGAGTACCTCGGGTGGTTGGTCATATCGTCGCAGTGCTCTTCCTGGAGTCGGTGTCGTCGGTGAGAACAACGAACGTTGCTAGCTCAGCGTGCCCAGACGTACTGAGAATCGGCTTAGAGAAGGATTTCCATTCCGACAACATTTGGCCGGATCCCGGTGACGTCGATCTCAATCATCGCCAACAGTGCTCCGATCGGCCGCGGTGCGCGCCCGCGTGTCGCTTTGCCACCGAGTCGAGCGTCGTCAGTGCACGGCCGGCTCGGCCTGCTCCTGTTCGACGCTCACCGGTGACGGCCGTCCCGGCAGCACGACGTGCATGGCGGTGCCGGGTGGTTGCCCACCGGGGACCGTTTCGCCGACGCGCAACGTGCCGCCGTGCTTGAGCACCACCTGCTTGACGATCGCGAGGCCGAGCCCCGATCCGGGCATCGCCCTGGCCGAAGTCGACCTGAAGAAGCGCTCGAAGACCAGCGCCCGCTCCTGTGGCGGGATCCCCGGCCCGAGGTCTGACACCACCAGCTCGGCGTGCTGCGCATCGATCTGGGCGAGCCGCATGCCGACCTTTCCGTCCGGCGGGCTCCATTTCGCGGCGTTGTCGAGCAGGTTGAGTACCGCTCGGCCCAGCCCGGCCGCATCGCCGTAGACCTGCCACGGCGTCACTGCCACCTCGAATTCGATATCGTTGCGGCGCCGGCGGACGCGTTCCAGAGACCGGTCGATCACCTCGCCCATCTCGACCGTCTCGTGCACCGCAATGCCGGCATCGTCGCGGGTCAGGTCGACGAGATCGCCGACCAGGGTGGACATCTCCTCGATCTGGGCGATGACGTCGGCGCGCAGTTCCACCATGTCCTCTTCGGGAATGCGTGGTGCTCCCGGCTTCATCGACTCCATCAGCAGCTCGACGTTGGTCCGCATGGAGGTCAGGGGGGTGCGCAGTTCGTGGCCCGCATCGGCGACCAGGCGCGCCTGCCGTTCCCGCGATTCGGCCAGCGCGCGCAGCATCATGTTGAACGCCTCGGTCAGCCGGGCGAGCTCGTCGTTGCCGGACACCGGGATCGGGCGCAGGTCGTCGGTGCGTGCGACCCGCTCGGCGGCCTGGGTCAGCCGGGCCACCGGCCGTAGTCCCGCACTGGCGACCATGCCACCGGCGATCGCCGCCACCGCCACCCCGAGCCCACCGACGATCAACAGCACAGTGCCGAGCCGTTTGAGCACCTGCCCGGTCGGCACCAGGCTCTTGGACAGCAACAACGAATTGCCGCTGTCCAGACGCACCGCAAGGACCCGTTGATGTTCGACGGTCCGCAGGGACAGGAACAGCTTCCCGTCCATCACGTCCTGTTCCGGCGGGCCGACGGGCAGCGTCTGTCCCTGCTGGTTGGCGGTGTACTTGCTGCGGCCCGGGATGTAGAACATCGCGTTCATGTCCGAGTACGCGGTGCCCTCGATCGCCTTGCCGGGGTCGATCTCCAGCGACCGGCTTTCGATGAGCATCTGGGCCCGGCTGCGCAATTGGTCGTCGATGTCGTCGTAGAGCGCGCGCGAGACCACCGCGTACACGGCCACTGCCATCAACACGACCGAGATGACCACCATCGACATGGCCAGCAACATCACGCGCCAACGCAGGGAGACCGAGCTGGCCGGGTGGGGAGGAACGAGCGGTTGCCCGGGCCAGGGTCCCGGCCGGCCGGCCGCCATCAAGGCGGGGTCTCGCGCAGCACGTAACCCACGCCGCGCACGGTGTGGATCAGCCGGGGCTCCCCTTCGGCCTCGGTTTTCCTGCGCAGATAGCCGACGTACACCTCCAGGGCGTTGCCCGACGTCGGAAAGTCGAAGCCCCAGACCTCTTCCAGGATCCGGCTCCGGGTCAACACCCGCCGCGGGTTGGCAATCAGCATCTCCAGCAGGGAGAACTCGGTCCGGGTCAGGCTGATCGGGCGGTCCCCGCGGGTCACCTCCCGGGTGACGGGATCAAGCGAGAGGTCCGAGAACGTCATCGCCGCCGATTCGGCGTCGCCGTCGTCGGGGTTGGTGCGGCGCAGCAATGCACGCATCCGAGCGAGCAGTTCTTCGAGCGCGAAGGGCTTGGGCAGATAGTCATCGGCGCCGGCATCGAGCCCGGCGACCCGTTCCGACACCGAATCGCGGGCGGTCAACACCAGGATCGGCAGGTCGTCGCCGGTGCTGCGGAGTTGGCGGCAGACCTCGAGACCGTCGAGTCGCGGCATCATCACGTCCAGCACCAGCGCGTCGGGCCGATCGCTGGCGATCAGGTCAAGGGCTTCACGACCGTCCTGGGCCAGTTCGACTGAATATCCGTTGAAGGACAGCGACCGGCGCAGGGATTCGCGCACGGCGCGATCGTCATCAACGACAAGAATGCGCACTGCCACAGTCTCAACCCAGTGTCTGAGAGTGAGCTGAGAGGTACGCCGGCAATTGGGCGCCTTCCCTGAGCGTCAGCGGCGGTCGAGGTCGATCAGGCCCAGCCGCGCGGCCTTGAGCAGGCGGCGCGGAACCTTGTGCTGCTGACCCGCGACGGTCACGCCCACGAGTTCGGTGCGGGTGGCCTTCCACTGCGCGCGCCGGCTACGGGTGTTCGCGCGCGACATCCTGCGCTTCGGCACAGCCATGATCGAGCCTTCCATCTATCGGGGTGGTTCAGGGCGGCAATCCCACCGGCCCAGACCGGCCGGACGCCGGCAATTGTGGTTCAGGATAGCCGGTGAGCTGGATGTGCTCCAAATACGGCACCTGCGCCCGGTGGCCCGGTGCCGGTCCCGGGCCGCGGCCCCGGTTACGACCCGGGGTTGAGACCCCGGGCGCGACTCTGTCCGAAATGCGTGAGCCGCGGGTGCGCGCACCGCAGACTGATTCTGGGTCGACCTTCGACAGGACCCTTGACGTGATACCGCCGGTACCCAGTAACCTACCGGTTGGTTGGTTGGTCGCTTGCTCGACGACAGTCAGGAGTGTGTGCGTGACGATTGCGCGCCGTGGCACGCCCGTTCGCATCGGCAACTGTTCGGGTTTCTACGGCGACCGCCAGTCCGCCATGCGCGAAATGCTCACCGGTGGTGACCTCGACTTTCTCACCGGGGACTATCTCGCCGAGCTGACCATGCTGATCTTGGGACGCGACCGGATCAAGCACCCCGACCGCGGCTACGCGCGCACCTTTCTGCGCCAGATCGAAGACTGCATGGGCCTGGCGAAGGACCACGGTGTCCGCATCGTCGCCAACGCCGGCGGCCTGAACCCGGCGGGCCTGGCGACCGCAGTACGCGCCCTTGCCGACAAGCTCGGCCTCGACGTGGCCGTGGCCCACGTCGAGGGTGACGACCTGCTCGACCGTGCAGAACAGCTCGAGCTGGGCAGTCCGTTGACCGCCAACGCCTACCTGGGCGCCTGGGGCATCGTGGACTGCCTCGACTCCGGCGCCGACATCGTCGTCACCGGCCGGGTCACCGACGCCTCCGTCATCGTCGGCCCCGCGGCAAGCCATTTCAATTGGCGCTCAACGGATTACGATCGCATCGCCGGGGCCGTGGCGGCCGGACACGTGATCGAATGCGGAACCCAGGCCACCGGCGGCAACTACGCGTTCTTCGTTCGCGACTTCCCCGATCTGACCGCGTTGACGCGCCCCGGTTTCCCGATCGCCGAAATCCACGCCGACGGCTCGTCGGTGATCACCAAGCACCCCGGAACCGGCGGTGCCGTCACGGTCGACACCGTCACCGCGCAGCTGCTCTACGAGATCGGCGGCGCCCGCTACGCCAACCCCGATGCCACCCTCAGGGTCGATCACGTACAGCTGACGAGTGACGGGCGCGACCGGGTCCGGATCAGCGGCGCCAAGGGCGAACCACCGCCCCCGACACTGAAGGTCTCGCTCAACAGTCTCGGCGGTTTCCGCAATCAGGTCACGTTCGTCCTCACCGGACTCGACATCGACGCCAAGGCCGATCTGGTGCGCCACCAACTCGAGTCGAGCCTGACCGTCACACCCGCCGAACTGGAATGGACGCTGGCGCGCACCGATCATCCCGACGCCGACACCGAGCAGACCGCGAGCGCCCTGCTGACGTGCGTGGTGCGCGATCGCGACCCCGAGCAGGTCGGACGCCGGTTCTCGGCCGCCGCGGTGGAACTGGCGCTGGCCAGCTACCCCGGTTTCACCAGCACCGCGCCGCCGGGAGACGGTCAGGTCTACGGGGTGTTCACCGCCGCCCATGTGCCCGCCGACAAGGTGGCGCACACCGCGGTGCACGCCGACGGCCGCCGAAGCGACGTTCCCGCGGCCACCGAAACCATGGCGTTGACCGAACTCCCCCAGCCTGCGCTGCCCGCGTGCCCTGAGTTCGGCCCGGTGGTCCGGGTTCCGCTGGGCACCGTCGTCGGGGCGCGCAGCGGTGACAAGGGCGGCAGTGCCAACGTCGGGGTGTGGGTCAGCCCAACGACGGCACTGGCGGACAGCCAGTGGTCGTGGCTTGCGCACTCGTTGACGGTGGAGAGGCTGCGCGAGCTTCTGCCGGAGGCGGCCCACCTACCGATCACCCGCCACGTGCTACCCAACCTGCGCGCCCTCAACTTCGTCATCGAGGGTCTGCTCGGCGAGGGTGTGGCCTATCAGGCCCGGTTCGATCCGCAGGCCAAGGGACTCGGCGAGTGGCTGCGCAGCAGGCATGTCGACGTTCCGGTCGAACTGCTCACCGACGGAGACGTCGCATCGGGCACCGACGGAGACGTCGCATCAGGCACCGACACAGTTGAGGAGCGGCAGGGATGAGCATCTGGACCACACCGGAGCGCGAAGACTTGCGAAAGACGGTGCGGGCATTCGTCGAACGCGAGGTGGTGCCCCATGTCGACGAGTGGGAGCGCCGCGGCGAGCTGCCCCGCGAACTGCACCGCAAAGCCGCTGCGGCGGGTCTGCTGGGTGCAGGCTTGCCCGAGGCGGTCGGGGGCGAGGGCGGAGACGGCGCCGATGCGGTGGTCATCTGCGAGGAGATGCACCGTTGCGGCGCCCCCGGAGGCGTGTTCGCGTCGCTGTTCACCTGCGGCATCGCGGTTCCGCACATGATCTCCTCGGGCGACGAACGGTTGATCGAGACCTACGTGCGGCCCACCCTGCGTGGCGAGAAGATCGGCGCGCTGGCGATCACCGAGCCCGGTGGCGGTTCCGATGTCGGGCACCTCACCACCCGCGCCGTACGGGACGGCTCCGATTATCTGCTCAACGGCGCCAAGACCTACATCACCTCCGGTGTGCGTGCCGACTATGTCGTCACCGCAGCCCGCACCGGCGGTGCGGGTGCCGCGGGTGTCTCGCTGATCGTCGTCGACAAGGGCACCCCGGGATTTGAGGTCAGCCGGAAGCTGGACAAGATGGGCTGGCGGTCCTCGGACACCGCCGAACTGTCCTACACCGACGTCCGAGTGCCTGCCATGAACGTGATCGGCGCGGAGAACACCGGCTTCCTGCAGATCGCGGCGGCCTTCGTCGCCGAGCGGGTCGGCCTTGCCGCGCAGGCGTATTCGAGTGCGCAACGCTGTCTCGACCTGACCGTGCAGTGGTGCCGGGACCGGGAGACGTTCGGAAAGCCATTGATCGCCCGACAGACGGTGCAGAACACGCTCGCCGAGATGGCCCGCCGGATCGACGTTGCCCGCGTCTACACCCACCACGTCGTCGAGCGTCAGCTCGACGGCGAGACCAATCTGATCACCGAGGTGTGCTTCGCCAAGAACACCGCGGTCGAGGCCGGTGAATGGGTGGCCCACCAGGCGGTGCAGCTGTTCGGCGGTATGGGATACATGGCGGAGTCCGAGATCGAGCGCCAGTACCGCGACATGCGCATCCTCGGCATCGGTGGCGGCACCACCGAGATCCTGACCGCGTTGGCCGCCAAAACCCTGGGCTTCCAGTCATGACGCTGAAGTCGGCAATCGACGTCTCGGCACCGGCCTACACCGAGGCCGCCGAGGAGATGGCGGCCAAGATCCTCGAGCTCGAAGCCGAACACGCCAAGGCGCTCTCCGGCGGGGGAGACAAGTATGTGGCCCGCCACCACGCCCGCGGCAAGATGACCGCCCGTGAGCGCATCGAGGCGCTGCTGGATCCCGACGCGCCGTTCCTGGAATTGAGCCCACTGGCGGCGTGGGGCACCGACTTCACGGTCGGGGCCAGCGTCGTGGTGGGTATCGGGGCGGTCAGCGGGGTCGAGTGTCTGCTGGTCGCCAATGATCCGACGGTCAAGGGCGGCACCAGCAATCCGTGGACTCTGCGAAAAATCCTTCGGGCCAACCAGATCGCGCTGCAGAACCGGCTCCCGCTGATCTCGCTGGTGGAGTCCGGGGGCGCCGATCTACCCACCCAGAAGGAGATCTTCATCCCGGGTGGGCAGATGTTCCGGGATCTGACCCGGCTCTCGGCCGCCGGGATCCCGACCATCGCACTGGTGTTCGGCAACTCGACCGCCGGCGGAGCTTACATCCCCGGCATGTCCGACCACGTGGTGATGATCAAGGAACGCTCGAAGGTCTTCCTCGCCGGTCCGCCGCTGGTGAAGATGGCCACCGGCGAGGAATCCGACGACGAATCCCTCGGCGGGGCTGAGATGCACGCCCGCACTTCGGGTCTGGCGGACTATTTCGCCGTCGACGAGCTCGACGCGCTGCGCATCGGCCGGCGCATCGTCGCCCGGCTGAACTGGCGTAAGCAAGGACCGGCCCCGGCACCGTTCACCGCGCCGCGCTACGACGAGAACGAGTTGATCGGCCTGGTGCCGCCGGATCTGCGGATCCCGTTCGACCCGCGCGAGGTGATCGCCCGTATCGTCGACGGCTCGGAGTTCGACGAGTTCAAGCCGCTCTACGGTGGCTCGCTGGTGACCGGGTGGGCCACTCTGCACGGCTATCCGTTGGGCATCCTGGCCAACGCACGCGGCGTGCTGTTCAGCGCCGAGTCGCAGAAAGCCACTCAGTTCATCCAGCTCGCCAATCGGTCGAACACGCCGTTGTTGTTCCTGCACAACACCACCGGCTATATGGTCGGCAAAGCCTACGAGGAAGGCGGGATGATCAAGCACGGCTCGATGATGATCAACGCCGTCTCGAATTCGAGCGTGCCGCACCTCTCGCTGCTGATCGGCGCCTCCTACGGCGCCGGGCATTACGGCATGTGCGGACGCGCCTACGATCCGAGGTTCCTGTTCGCCTGGCCGAGCGCCAAATCCGCGGTGATGGGCGGCACCCAGCTGGCCGGTGTGCTCTCGATCGTCAACCGGGCCGCCACCGAGGCGCGCGGCCAGCAGGTCGACGAGGCCGCCGATGCCGCGCTGCGGGCGGCGGTCGAAGCTCAGATCGAAGCAGAGTCGCTGCCGATGTTCCTGTCCGGCCGGCTCTACGACGACGGTGTGATCGATCCCCGCGACACGCGGACCGTGCTGGGAATGTGCCTGTCCGCGATCGCCAGCGGGCCGATCGAGGGGACGTCGAACTTCGGCGTCTTCCGGATGTGAGCGGCGGCGTGAGGAGCAGAGGAATCCGATGATCACCAACGTTCTGGTCGCCAACCGCGGTGAGATCGCCCGCCGGGTGTTCGCCACCTGCCGTCGCCTCGGTATCCGCACCGTGGCGGTGTACACCGACCCCGATGCCGGATCCCCGCATGTCGCCGAGGCCGACGCCCGCGTGCGACTGGACGGCACCCGCGGCTATCTGGATTCTGCGCAACTCATCGCCGCCGCGCAGGACGCCGGCGCGGACGCGATTCACCCCGGCTACGGATTCCTTTCCGAGAACCCGGATTTCGCCGCCGCCGTGCAGGGCGCCGAGCTGACGTGGATAGGTCCGCCGGTGGCGGCGGTGGCCGCGATGGGGTCGAAGATCGAGGCGAAGAAGATCATGGCTGCCGCCGGGGTGCCCGTGCTGGCCGAGTTGGACCCCGACACCGTCACCGCGGACATGCTGCCGGTGCTGATCAAGGCGTCGGCAGGTGGCGGTGGGCGCGGCATGCGGGTGGTCCGGGACCTGGCCGACCTGCCCGCGCAGGTGGAAGCGGCACGGCGCGAGGCGCAATCGGCATTCGGAGACCCGACGGTGTTCTGCGAGCGCTATCTCGATGCCGGCCGGCACATCGAGGTGCAGGTGATGGCCGACGCCCACGGCACGGTGTGGGCGGTCGGCGAGCGGGAGTGCTCGATTCAGCGCCGCCATCAGAAGATCATCGAAGAGGCGCCTTCCCCGCTGGTCGAACAGGTTACGGGGATGCGGGACAAGCTGTTCGAGGCGGCCCGACTGGCAGCGACCGCCATCGGCTACACCGGTGCGGGCACCGTCGAGTTCATGGCCTCCTCCGATCCGGAGGATGCCGGATCATTCTTCTTCCTCGAGATGAACACCCGTTTGCAGGTCGAGCATCCGGTCACCGAGCTGACCGCGGGCGTGGATCTGGTGGAGTTGCAGCTGGCTGTGGCCGACGGCACCCGGTTGGACCCCGCGGCCCCCGAACCGCGGGGCGCCGCCATCGAGGCCAGACTTTACGCCGAGGATCCGGCCCAGGGTTGGCAGCCACAGGCAGGTGCCGTGCACCATTTCCAGATCCCAGGTGTGCGAGCCGAATTCGATCTGCTCGAGCGAGCCGGGGTGCGGTTGGACTCAGGGATCACCGACGGTACGGCGGTGTCGGTCTTCTACGATCCGATGATCGCGAAGGTGATCTCCTACGCACCGACCCGCACCCAGGCGGCCGCGGTGCTGGCCGACGCGCTGGCGCGCGCCCGTATCCACGGAGTGCGCACCAACCGGGACCTGCTGGTCAATGTCCTGCGCCACCGGGCGTTCCGCGACGGCGCCACCGATACCGCGTTCTTCGACCGACACGGGCTGCCGGAACTGGCCGCCCCTTCGGTCGACGATCGCACCGCCACCCTGTCGGCGGTGGCGGCGGCGCTGGCCGACGCGGCTCACAACCGCAACACCGCAGGCGTCTTCGGGGCGATCCCCAGCGGCTGGCGCAACCTGGCTTCGAGTCATCAGCACAAGGGCTTCGCCGATGACGCCGGCGAGCGCCACGACGTGCAGTACCGCTTCACCCGCGACGGCGTGACTGTGGTGGGCCACGACGACGTGGCCCTGGTGTCGGCGAGCCCGCGGCAGGTGGTGCTCACCGTCGCCGGTGTGGATCGGCCGTTCGACATCGCCCGCTACGGCGACGCGGTGTTCGTCGACTCCCCCGGCGGCGCGGTTCGACTCACAGCGCTGCCCCGCTTCCCCGACCCGGACGCCGCACCGGCCCACGGCTCGCTGCTGGCACCGATGCCCGGTTCGGTGCTACGCATCGGCGCCGCCATCGGCGACCCGGTGACCAAGGGCCAGCCGCTGATCTGGTTGGAGGCCATGAAGATGGAACACACCATCGCCGCACCGGCCGACGGCGTGCTCGCCGAACTCAACGTCACCGCCGGACAGCAGGTGGAGGTGGGCGCCGTGCTGGCGCGTGTCGAATCAGGAGAGGGCGAACAGTGAGTACCGGATTCATCGAGACCGAAGAACAACAGGCGCTACGCAAGGCGGTCGCTGCGATGGCCGCCAATTACGGGCAGGATTACTATCTGGAGAAGGCCCGCGCAGGCCAGCATACCGACGAATTGTGGTCCGAGGCAGGGCGTTTGGGCTTCATCGGGGTCAACCTGCCCGAAGCGTACGGCGGCGGCGGGGCCGGCATGTATGAGCTGAGCCTGGTCATGGAGGAGATGGCAGCCGCCGGCTCGGCACTGCTGATGATGGTCGTCTCACCGGCGATCAACGGCACGATCATCTCCAAGTTCGGCACCGAGGAACAGAAGCAGCGCTGGATTCCGGGCATCGCCGACGGCTCTGTGACGATGGCTTTCGCGATCACCGAACCTGACGCAGGTTCGAACTCGCACAAGATCACCACCACCGCACGTCGCGACGGCAGCGACTGGATCCTGTCCGGGCAGAAGGTGTACATCTCGGGGGTGGATCAGGCGCAGGCAGTGCTCGTCGTCGGCCGGACCTACAAGGAGGGGGCCCACAAGTCAGAATCCCTGCGTCCCGCGCTGTTCGTGGTGCCCACCGACACACCGGGTTTCACCTACACCAAGATCCCGATGGAGATCGTCAGCCCCGAGTTCCAGTTCCAGGTCTTTCTCGACGAGGTGCGCCTGCCCGCCGACGCACTCGTCGGCTCCGAGGACGCTGCGATCGCCCAACTGTTCGCGGGCCTGAACCCGGAACGGATCATGGGTGCAGCGAGCGCGATCGGCATGGGCCGCTTCGCCATCGACAAGGCCGTCGACTATGTCAAGAGCCGTCAGGTCTGGAAGACGCCGATCGGAGCCCACCAGGGGTTGTCTCATCCGTTGGCACAGAACCACATCGAGATCGAACTGGCCAAGCTGATGATGCAGAAGGCCGCGGCGCTCTACGACACCGGAGATGATGTGGGCGCCGCCGAAGCCGCCAACATGGCCAAGTACGCCGCCGGTGAGGCATCGGTGCGGGCCGTCGACCAGGCGGTGCAGTCACTGGGCGGAAACGGTCTGACCAAGGAGTACGGGATCGCCTCGGTGCTGACCGCATCGCGGTTGGCCCGCATCGCCCCGGTGAGCCGCGAGATGATCCTGAACTTCGTTGCGCAGACGTCGCTGGGTCTGCCCAGGTCCTACTGATGGCGGGCGTGCTGGTCGGCTATGAGCGCGACGGTGCGGTCGCACGGCTGACGCTGGACTCCCCACCCAATCGCAACGCGCTGTCGAGCGCACTGGTCGAACAACTGCACGACGGTCTGACCCGCGCATCTTCGGACCCCGCGGTGCGCACCGTGGTGATCGGGCACACCGGTGCGACCTTCTGCGCAGGCGCGGATCTCAGCGAGGCGGCGGGCCGCGATCCCTCCGACCTGGCCGTCGACCGGGCCCGCGAGCTCACGCGCCTCTTGCGGCGCATCCTCGAACTCCGTCTCCCGGTGATCGCCTCGATCGACGGACACGTCCGCGCCGGGGGTCTGGGGCTGGTCGGGGCGTGCGACATCGCGGTGGCCGGCACCGCGAGTACATTCGCCCTCACCGAGGCCCGCATCGGAGTCGCGCCGTCGATCATCTCGCTGACCTTGTTACCGAAGATGACCGCGCGTGCGGCCGGCCGCTACTTCGTCACCGGCGAGAAGTTCGGCGCCGCCGAGGCCGCGGCCATGGGCCTGATCACTATGGCCGCCGAAGACGTGCCGGCGACGGTCGCCGACCTGGCGTCGGCGATCGCGCAGGGTTCCCCGCAGGGGTTGGCGGCCTCGAAGGCACTGACGACATCGCACCTGATCGACGAGTTCGATCTCCGGGCAGAGAAATTGACGCAGGAGTCGGCCAAATTGTTCGTCTCCGATGAGGCGCGCGAAGGTATGACGGCGTTCCTGGAGAAGCGTCCGCCCCGTTGGGTGGGTTGAGCAACTTACAGTTTGGTCAAGGCACTTGCATGTGCCGAGGTTAGTCGTAGGCTCGTGGGCGATGTACGCAGTGCGCAGCGACGAGCACGGGACCGGAAGTCATCGATGAGGGGCCATCGATGAGCACCCCTGCGTCCCGGAACGGGTCGATGCGCGCAGCGGACACCGATCGCATTCAGGTCGCGCAGCTGCTCACCGACGCCGCCGCGTCGGGCGCGCTCGGCCTCTCGGAGTACGAGAATCGGCTGAACCGGGCGTACGCCGCGCAGACCTATGACGAGCTGGACCGGCTCGCCTCCGACCTGCCGGGGGCGGTCACTCGTGGGCGGCGCGGGCCGTGCCGGCCGGCGCCGTCGACGGTGCTGCTGGCGATCCTGAGTGGTTACGAACGACGCGGGCGCTGGAATGTTCCGCGCCGGCTCACCACGTTCGCGTTCTGGGGTGGCGGTGTGGTCGATATGCGCTACGCCGATTTCACCTCGCCGGAGGTCGAGATCCGCTCCTACTCGATCATGGGCGGACAGACCATCCTGGTGCCGCCCGAGGTCAATGTCGACGTGCACGGTGTGGCCGTGATGGGCAGCTTCGACCATGCCGTCGACGGCGACGGTGCCCCGGGCGCGCCGGTGGTGCGGATCAGGGGTTTCTCGCTGTGGGGCAGCGTCGGCGTCAAGCGTAAGAAGCGCAAGCCGCCGGTGGACCCCAGCGGGTCTTAGCGGCGCCGCTTGGCGCTCAGATAGTCGCCGACCACCGCCGCGCCGAGACCGTCGAGATCGGGCTCCACCACCCGGCCTCCCACCCGGCGGGCCACCTGGTCGATGAAGCGCGCCAGTCCCGGGTCGCTGCCCAGCCGAAAGATCGTCACCTGCGCCCCGAGCCGGGCCACCTCGTCGAAACCCTTCACGGTGTGGGCGATGGTGCGCGGGTGCGGCGGGTAATCGAAGAACACCGCCGAACGGCCGTCGCCGTCGAAGTCCTCCAGGTGGGCGGTGGGCTCCCCGTCCGTGACGATCAGGACGACCGGCTGCGCATTCGGATGGCGTCGCAGATGCCGGGTCGCCAGCGCCAACGCGTGGTGAAGATTCGTGCCCTGCTCGTACACACCTTCCAGTCCGGTCAGCTCGGCGGCGGTCACCGTACGGGCGTAGCGGCCGAACGCGACGATCTGCAGCGCATCGGAGCGAAACCTCGTGCTGACCAGATGGTTGAGCGCCAGCGCGGTCCGCTTCATCGGCAGCCAGCGGTTCTCCATCACCATCGAGAACGAGGTGTCGACCAGCAGGGCCACCGCGGCCTGGGTGCGGGTCTCGGTCTCGGAGATCTCCACATCGTCGACGGTGATCTTCATCGGTCGCTCGATGGCGCCGGTGCCCGCGCTGCGCAACACGGTGTTGGTGAGTGTGCGGGTCACGTTCCAGGGTTCGGTGTCGCCGAACTGCCATGGCCGGGTGGCGCCGGTCAGTTCGCCCGCCGCACCGGCGCGGCGGGTGTCGCGTTCCCCGTGGCGTCCCGAAAGTTGCTGTGCCACATCACGTAACGCCGCCTGACCGAGTTGGCGCATCGCCTTGGGCGAAAGTCGCCACTGACCGTCGGAACCGCGGTCCAGAAAGCCCTGGTTCATCAGTGCGCGCTCCAGATCCGCCAGGGTGCGCGCGTCGACGGCGGCCTCGTCTCCGAGCTGACGGGCCAGCATGTCGAGGTCGACGTCGTCCATGGTGGCTCCGGAGTAGCTCTGGGACAGCTGTTCGGCGAGCTGCTCGAGCTCGGAGATGTCGGCCAGCGCCTGGGCGCCTTCACCCATGCCCAGCGGATCCTCACCGGAGAAGCGTTGCGACCCTGTCCAGTCCTCACCGGGCCGGGCTGACTGCAGATGGGAGTCCAGGCGGCTCAGTGCGTTCATCAGCGAGGGCGATCCGAAAGCCTGCTGCGCCAACGCGTCCAGTTCGGCGCGCTGCTGCTCGGAGAGGCTGTTGCGGAATCGTTGGGCGGCCGCGGCCCGCTTGGCCAACGAGTCGAGCAGCTCGTCGATGTCCTTCGGGTTCTCCGGGAAGAACTCGCCGTGCTTGGCCATGAAGTCGTCGAAATCCTGCTGCGAATCCTGCCCTTTTTCATGCTTGTCGAGCAGATCGTTGAGGTCGTCGAGCATGTCGTTGACCCGCTGCCGGTCTTCGTCGGTGGCGTTCTCCAGCGCCTGCTTCATCCCCGCGAAGCGTTGATCGAGCATCTCCCGGCCGAGCAGATCCTTGATCTGATCGTATTTCTCGCGTGCTTGCGGTGACCGCCAGTCGTACTCGGAGAGCTCCTGGACCGCCTTGGCCGGCGACGGGGACAGGGCATCGAGTTGCAGCTCCCCGAACCGGGCGTCGTCATCGAGCGCTCGCGCGAGCTCTTTGCGTTCGGCCAGCACCGCTTCGTCGAGCAGCTTCTTGATGTCGGCCAGGGTGCCGTCGAGATTGTTGCGCTGCAACAGTTCCCGGCGGCGCCGGTTGGCTTCGGCGGCCAGCCTGTCGGCGCCGGGCATGTTCCTGGTGCCACGCCGGAGCAGCTCGGAGAGCGCGCGTCGCGGCGAGGTGCCCTCCATGACGTCCTGTCCGATCGCCTCCAGCGCCTCACGCAGATCCACCGGCGGCGCCAACGGATCCGGACCGCCGGTGTATCTGGAGTACCGCGAGAGCCGCTTAGCCATAGATTGTTTCGCCCTCTCCGGATACCTTGTCGATGCGTTTGGCCAGATACAGCGCCTCGAGCGCCAGCTCGATCGCGGCGGCCCGTTGTCCCTCCGACGAGGCACCGAGACGCTGCTGGATCTCCGCGACCGCGGAGACCTCGGGTAGCGCGCCCAACACCTCGCGCGCCGACACCCGCTCTCCGGTGGTGACGGGTGAGCCGTTCTCCACCGCGGTGACGATCGGGCCGACATCGATACCACCCAGCAGTCGCTGGGCGGTCTCGGCGGTGGCGCGGCGCAGCAGGTGCTCCAGTACTGCCTGCTCGCGCCCCTCCTCACCGGACTCGAACTCCAGCTTGCCGCGCAATACGTCGATCACGTTCTGCAGATCGATCACCCGGGCCACCGGATCCTGCTCGCCCAGCAGTGCCGCCCGGTGACGGGCCGACGCGCCGACGGTCTCGGCGGCCGCGATCGCGAATCGGGCGGATACGCCCGAACGCTGGTCGATCGAGTTCGACTCACGCAGGCTGCGCGCGAAGCGGGCCAGGATCTGCAGCAGGTATTCGGGCACCTCGGCGGCCAGGTGGGCCTCCTGGGTGATGACACCGACCTCGGCGTCGAGTTCCTGCGGGTAGTGCGTGCGGATCTCGGCGCCGAAGCGGTCCTTGAGCGGGGTGATGATGCGCCCGCGGTTGGTGTAGTCCTCGGGGTTGGCGCTGGCGACCACCAACACGTCCAGCGGCAGCCGCAGGGTGTAACCGCGGACCTGGATGTCGCGCTCCTCCATCACGTTGAGCATCGCGACCTGAATGCGTTCGGCCAGATCGGGCAGCTCGTTGACCGCGACGATGCCGCGATGCGCCCGCGGGATCAACCCGTAGGCGATGGTCTCGGGGTCTCCGAGGCTGCGGCCCTCGGCGACCTTGATCGGGTCGATGTCGCCGACCAGGTCGGCCACACTGGTGTCGGGGGTGGCCAGCTTCTCGGTGTACCGCTCGCTGCGGTGCCGCCACGCCACCGGCAGGTCGTCGCCGGAGTCGGCGGCGCGGCGGATGGACTCCGGGGTGATCGGGCTGAACGGATGCTCACCGAGTTCCGCGCCGGCGATCACCGGTGTCCACTCGTCGAGCAGGCCGGCCAGCGCGCGCAGCAGACGGGTCTTGCCCTGACCGCGTTCCCCGAGCAGCACCACGTCGTGCCCGGCGATCAGAGCCCGCTCAAGCTGCGGGATCACCGTGTCCTCGAAGCCCAGGATGCCCGGCCAGATGGCGTCGGCACCCGCTCCGGCCGAGAGCGCAGCCAGCAGATTCTCCCGGATCTCGGCCTTGACGCTGCGTTCGCGATGCCCGGAGGCCCGCAGCTCGCCGACGGTCCGGGGCAGGTCGTTAGGTGAAGTCACCACTCCACGCTACGACTGCCACCGACATCAGGCAGCTCTCCCTGCTGAGAGCGTAAGAACTGGGTCCGCCGACGACGGGAATCGGACCGGCACACCGCGGGCCGGGAGGGGTATGTGGCCCGGCGGTGTGCCCGCGACCTATTCCGCAACGGGCTCAGCGCCCGCCTTCTCGCACTTGCTGACGTCGTTGATGACGTCCAGACGCTGCTCGGAGGTCCAGTCGAGCTGGGTCTTCGGGGTTTCGACGCCCTCGAAGGCCCGCTCGTAGGACAGCAGATCCCAGCCGTACTCATGAGGCAGGTAATCATTACGAATGAACCGCGTCCGGATGTCCTCCGGGAACCTCTGGACTTCGCCGTTGAGGATCACGGTCTCGACCTTGCCGGGCTGGTAGAGCACCCTGATGTCGGCCACCGGATCTCCGTCGACCACGATGATGTCAGCCAGCTTGCCCTCGGTGAGCACACCGAGGTCGTCGGGTAAACCCATCGCGTTGGCTCCGTGTTTGGTACCCGCCTGGATGGCTTCCAAAGAGCTCATACCGGTGTAGAGCATCAGCATCTCCAGTTCCCGGGCATGCCACTGGCCGTACGGCACCAATGAGAACCCGCTGTCGGTGCCCATCGCGAACTTCACCCCGGCCTGGTATGCCCGGTGCAGGCTGTCCATCGTCGCGTCATTCATCCGCTTGGTGGCCTCCGAAATGGACGGGCGCACCCGCAGCGTCTCAGCGAACTCCACAATGTGGTGCATCAGCAACTGGGTCGGTGCGAGGGGAATCCCGCTCTTGGCCAGCTTCTCGATGGTCGCGTCCGACATGTGGTTGCCGTGCATGATGTGGTCGAACCCTGCCTCCACCGCCGCGTTCATCTCACCGTCACCGCGGGCATGGATGGTGATCTGCATTCCGAGCTGATGGGCCAGGTCCGCGCACAGCTTCAGTTCGTCGTTCGTGAACGCCTGGTAGTCACCGAACGGGCTGTCGGCCAGCTTGATGAGGTCGACGCCGGCCTTCTTCTGACGGCGGATCTCGGCGATCATTTCATCCGGGGTGTTGGTCAGCTTGCCGGTGCTGGACTCGGGATTGCCGGTGGCGTCCGGGAACCAATCGGTCAACCCGTTGCTGGTGGTCAGATACCGTCCCGCCGAGGTCATCCGAGGGCCGTGCACGAGGGCGCGCTTGATGCCTTCCCGCAGCCCCACGCCGATGTAGTACGAACCGCCCGGCTGGGAGATGCTGGTGACGCCGGCCGCCAGGACCTTTTCCACGTTCGCCGCCGCGATCAGCGTCCGCATCTCCGGCGGCGTGTACATCGAGATCTCTTCCTCGGTGCGCGCCAGCCCATAGGTCATGTGGCAGTGAATGTCGATGAGCCCCGGCATCACGGTCTTACCGCGGGCATCGATCACCTCCAGCCGCGCTCCGCGCGGGACGTCGGCGTTGCGATCCACCGTGCCCATCTTCACGATCCGCGCATTGTGCACGAGCACAGCGCAGTTCGGGATGGGCGGGTTGGCGTCACCGTCGACGACAGTGCCATTCTCGATCAGCAGCCAACGGTCGGCCATGTTCACTCCTTCGTGTGTCGGATCTCAGGCGAGCCCGACGCGGTGTTTGGACAGGATCCCGACGAACGAGTCGGGATCCTCGAAATACGGCGCATGTCCACACCCCGGCATCAGCTCGAGCGGCACCCCGGCCAGGTTCTGCTGGGCCTCCACCCCCATCGACGGCGGGGTCCACTTGTCGTCGGCGCCCCACACCAGCAGCACGGGCAGGCCGGGCAGCAACTTCGCCAACTCGGCATCGACCCTGGCGTCGTTGCACTCGGTGTCCAACCATTCCGACACCGCCAACAGGGCCTGCTTGGCGCCGACCGAGGAGTTGATCATCGACTCCTCACGCACCCACGCGTCGGTCACCATGTCCGGATCCGACACCAGGAACATAAGCTTGCGCCGCACACCCTCCGCGCTACCGTCGGAGAGCACCTCCGGCGGGGTGTGAAACTCCTGCGGGAAATCGCCGACTCCGACCGAACCGATCAGCACCACACCGGCCACCAGGTCGGTGCGGTGTACGGCCAGGTGCGCGGCTACGTGACCGCCGAGCGAGGTGCCGACGACGGTCACCTCCGATAGTCCCAGCGAGTCGAGGACACCGGCGACCACAGCAGCAAAACCTGCTGCGCTGTACTCGATGTCGGTCCGCTTCTCGGCAAATCCGTGGCCGGGGAAGTCGATGGCCAACACCCGGTATCCGGCCGCGACCAGACCGGGCATCGCCGGCACGAAGCGATCCGCCCGGGACCCAGCACCGTGCAGGCACACCAGAACGTTGTCACCGGAACCGGATTCGACAACCCGCGTGGTGACGCCTGCCCCGGTGACCGGGTAGGCGATCACGGTGTCGCGTCCGTGGTGGAACGGGTAGCGCCGCGGCTGCGCCACGGAGCCAGCGCTGACTTCCTGCACCGTCACGACGCTGCCGCCGGCCGCACCGCCAGCGCCTCGATCTCGACACGGGCCGCTTCCTCGACGAGTCCGCCGATGATCAGCAGCGTGTTCGGCGGGTAAACGCCGGAGGGGTAGATTTCGGCGAACTTCTCCTTACGGCCAGCCATGAACTCCGGGATCATTTCCCGGCCGACGACGTAGGTGCGGAACCCGATGACGTTGTCAAAGCCCAGTCCGGCCGCGGCCAGCGCCACCCCGAGATTGTCGTAAGTGGCTTTCACCTGCTCGGCGCCGTCGGATGTAGGGAACCTGCCGTCGGAGTCGGCACCCATCTGCCCCGCCACCACGACGACCTCACCGGGGGTTCCGAGGGCGAGGGTGGAGTAGTCGCCGAACTTCGGCAGGGGCGCATCCTGGTAGGTGATCACGTGAATTCCTTTATCTCTTATTTGTTTCGAATCCGGATAGTTATGTGGCCTAGAGGGTGTAGCGGACCGCGCCGGTACCGCAGATCCAGGCCGAGGTGGGTCGGTAGGTGAGCACCTCACAGCGCCCGCCGCCCATGGCTCCGGCGACGGCCATCCAGTTGAGGATTTCGTGACCGCCATGGCCGCCGCGCTTCTCGACGTCGTCGTAGCTCCAGCGGAACAGCGTCTCCATGTCGCCTGCGGACAGCAGTTCCAGGAACTCCGCGTCCCATTCGGGGTTCACGCATGCGTCGCCCATCTCATGAGCCATCCTGATCTCGTAGGGGCCGATGTCCGTCCACAGGTCAGGGTCGCGTTCCAGGTAGTCGCGTCCTTCGTTCTGAAACGTCTTCATCCTTGCCAGGAACTCGTCGGATCCGCGGCTCGGTTCCCAGATCGGCGGCCAGTGCGATAGACCGCCGGTGCCCCAGAACATGATTCGCTTGTCGACGTCCTGAACCGCCGCGCGCACGGCCGCGCCGACCTCGTAGGCACGCTTCATCGTGATCAGCGGCGGCGTGAACACGTTGATGTACACCGGGATGATCGGGATGTCGCTCTCGGGCCGGAGCAGCTTCATCGGCACCATGAGGTTGTTACCGAACTCGGCAGGACCCATTCGGGCCGCGTCGACGCCGGAAGTCACCAATGTGCGCAAGATGTGCTCGGCGAGCTCCATTTCCCCTCCGAAGGTGTGCACCTGCTCGAACTTGAGCAGTTCGAGCAGGTGCGCGCCGGGGCCGGTGTGCTGTGCTGCCACACCGACACTGACCGAAGGCATCAGGTTGCGGAAGTGGTTCTCGAAGTGATCGTCTAGGAACGCGACGATCACATCGGGCTTTGCTTCGGCCACGGTGCGCTTGAGCTCCTCGTAAGCGGCGAAGACCGCCTGGTGCTCCTCAGCGGTGACGTCGTCGGGCCAGCCGAGAATCCCCGGTGCGTGCGAGGCAGAGATTCCTCCGACTACCGGCATGTCAGCACTCCGTCCTGACCCTGTTGGAAATCTTCCCGACACCGGCGATCTCGACCTCGACGAGGTCACCGTCACGGAGGAACTCCGGCGGGTTACGTTTGAAGCCCACGCCGGCGGCGGTGCCGCTGACGATGATGTCTCCAGGCAAGAGCGGTGTCACCTGCGAGATCTCGGCGATCAGCCGCGGAATGTCGAAAATCAGGTCCCGGGTGAACGCATTCTGTTTGACCACGCCGTTGACCCGACAGGTTACCTCGATGTCGGGCTTGATACCGATCGTGTCGCGGTCGACGATGCCCGGGCCGATCGGGGTGGAGGCCGGCGCGTTCTTGCCGAGCGTCCACTGCACGTGGCGGAGCTGACGGTCGCGCACCGACACGTCGTTGACGACGGTGTAGCCGGCCACCACATCCCAGGAGACCTCTTCGGACACATTGCGGGCGGGAGCACCGATGACCACCCCGAGTTCCGCCTCCCAGTCGAATTCCACCGACAGCGAACTCGGCAAGTCGAGCTGATCGAAGGGACCGGCGATCGTGGAGAGATCCTTCATGAAGACCACCGGCGCCTTCGGCACAGTCGACAGGAAGACGTCCATGGATTCCTGCTGATGGTCCAGGTAATTGATGCCGATGCAGAAGATGCGGCTCGACGAGGTCACCGGAGGCAACAGCACCACCTCGCTGAGCTTCACCCGCCCGGCTCGGGCCTCGGTGATGCGCTCACCCTGCCCTGCCCCCAGCAGGACCAGTGCGTCGCGCAGCGACCAGTCCACTCCCACGACGTTGGCATCGTTGCCGTTTCCGTCGAGGTAACCGCACCGCGTGGCGCCCTGGTGGACGAATTGAACTAACTGCAACGAACTTCTCCTTCGGTATTCGTGGTTTCGGTGGCGACCAGAAGGGCCTCTTCGGTGCCGCCGAGGAAAATGTGCGAGAAGCTGGGGTCGGCTCGCAGCTCGGCCGCCGACCCTGACCGGCGCACGCGGCCGGTGGCCAGCACGTAGGCCCAATCAGCCGATGCCATGGCAAGATTGGCGCGCTGTTCGACCAGCAGCACCGCGATGCCGCTGGCCTTGAGTTCAGCGAGCTGCTCATCGAGCAGACGGGAGGCCATCTCCTCGGTCAGGCCGGCGGTGGGCTCGTCGAGCAGCAGCACCTTGGGTTCGAGCATCAGCACCCGCGCCATCGCCAGCATCTTGCGCTCGCCGCCGGAGAGCACACCGGCGTGGCGTTTCAGCATAATTTTCAGCCGCGGGAACAGCTCGAGCACACGCTCCTTGTTAACCGCAACCTTGTTCCGCGACAGGCGGTACCCACCGATGACGATGTTCTCCTCGACCGTCAGCGGCTTGAAGACATCGTCGATCTGCGGAACGTATCCCATGCCGTTGGCGGCCCGTTCGGCGGTGGACATGCCGGTGATGTCGCCGCGACCGACCAGATCGACGATGCCGCCCATCGGTTTGATCAGTCCGGCCAACCCCTTGAGCAGCGTGCTCTTGCCGCAGCCGTTGGGCCCGACCACACATGCGGTGTTGCCGGCGACCAGTTCCAGGCTGACGTTTTGCACGATCGGTACGCCGCTGTAACCGACCGTGAGATCGTGAACGCCGAGCACGCCTTCGCCGGCGTTGCTACGGGTGTTATCCGGCGACATATGCGTCCACCACTTCCTGTTCGCGGCGGGCCTGCGCCATGGATCCTTCGAACAGCACCTGACCGCGGGCCATCACCACGACGGCATCGGTCAGGCGCTCCACGGCGTCGAGCTCGTGGGCGACCATCAGGATGCTGATGCCCCGGTCCCGCAGCTGTATTAAGAACTCGGAGATGCGATCGATGATGCTCGCGTGCACACCGGCGAACGGCTCGTCGAGCAGCAGCATCTCCGGTTCGGTGGTGACCGCACGCAGCAGTTCGAGAATCCGGCGTTGACCGCCGGAAAGGTCACGCATGTAGTCGTTCTCCTTGGCGTCGAGCCCGAATTCGGCGAGCAGCGCCCGGGCCCGCGCCACCGCGGCCCGCTGGCCGGGCAGCCAGCTCCGCCTGGGCCGGGTGAACACCTGCAGGAAACCGGTGCCACCCACGGAGCGGTCGGCCAGCAGCAGGTTCTCCAGCACGGTCAGGCGCCCGAAGTCGGCAGGCATCTGGAAGGTCCGCACGATGCCCCGCCGAGAACGCCTGTAGGGCGGTAATTTTGCGATGTCCTGCGCGTCATGCACTACCCTGCCCGCCACCACCGGGGCGGTGCCGGCCAGCGCGTGAAGCAACGTTGACTTGCCCGCCCCGTTGGGGCCTACAACGGCAGTGATCTTCGAGCGGGGCACACGCAACGACACATCATTTAGGACCTGATTCCTGCCATAGGTGACCGTGAGTCCCTCAATGGTCAGGATCTCCTCGTCACTCATCACGCGACTCCCTGCTCGGCTTCGATGGGGACCCGGCTCTGCGAACCCCGGCGTAACGTCTCCCAGAACGGCACCGGTTGCCCGTCGAGGCCGAAAATGCGCTTGCGCTCGGGGAATACACCCTGCGGACGCCACCACAGGAACGCGATGATCACCAGTCCGACCACGACGTACTGCAATGCGTCGACGGTGCCGGGCGCGCCGAACTGCGGCAGGTAGCGCGTCGCCTCGGTCAGGCCCACCGGCAGCAGCAAAGCACCGAGCAGCACCCCGAAGCGGTTGCCCGCACCACCGACGATCACCGCCCCCATCAGGATCAGCGTCTCCTGATAGGACCAGTCCGACGGCGCATAGGTGCCGATGAAGGCCGCCAAGACCGCGCCGGACAGCGCACCGAGACCGTTGCCGACGGCGAACGCCGACAACCGCACCGGAGTCACGTTGATGCCAAGGGCGTCGGCGGCCTCCGGGTTCTCCCGCACCGCACGCAGCACCCGCCACAGCGGAGCCCGCGAGATCCGCAGCACCACCCAGGCCGCCAGGACGGTGAGCAGGACCGCGAATCCGGCGTACAGCCATGAGTATTCGTCTGATCGCAGACCCAACTCCTTCTTGAGCGGAGCCGGGATCAGGTACAGCCCATGCCCGCCGCCGAGCAGACCGGGCATCGCCACCACGAGCGCGCCGGCGATCAGTGCCACCGACAGCATCGCGACGGCCTGGTAGTCGGACCGCAGCCGTCGCAACGCGACCAGACCGATCGGCAGCGAGATCAGCATGCCGGCCAGCGCCGCGCCGACGAACGGCAACGGGAACGGCAACGACGCGCCCCAAAAGTACTCCTGGACGACGGTGCCACCATCGGCTTCCGGTGGCCCCAACGACAGCAGCGCCACGGTGTAGCCGCCCACCGCCACCGACACGATGTAGCTCAGGTTGAGCAGACCCGTGTCGGAGTACTGCAATTCCAAGCCCCAGCAGCCGATCACGGCGACCGCGGCGTAGACCACGAGCGTGACGATGTAGAAGGACAGATCGGCACTCATACCTGCAAAGCCCTTCCTGCCGAGAATTCCGCGCGGATGCCCTGCGGCCGCGCCATGAGCACCCCGATCAGGACAACCAACGCGATGGCGATCTTGAAGCTGGGGTCCAGCCAAACGGCGGTCAGTTCCGTCGCTAGCCCGAGGACGAGCGCACCGAGCATCGCACCGTAGGCGTCTCCGACACCGCCGAGCACAGCGGCAGCGATGACCAGCACGATGAACGTGCGTCCCGAGGTCGCCGAGAACGTCGAACTGATTACGAACAGCGCCACCCCCGCCAATCCGCACAGCGCGCCGGAGATCGCCCAGGCGGTGGCTACCACACGCTGGGTTGCGATACCGCACGACTGCGCCAGCCCGCCGTCCACCGATGCCGCCCGCATGGCGAGTCCCAACCTGGACCGCTTGAGCAGCAAGTGCATCGCGACCATCGCCGAGAGTGCAAGCGCGACCACGCTCAACTGCATATCCGTGACAGCGGCACTGGCCAGGGTGAACACTACCGTCGGGGTGATGTCGTAGCGGAACGACATCGGACCCACCAGCGCCAGCAGCGTGTTGGCCAGCACCAGGCTGACCGCCAGGCTGATCACCAGCATCTGGAACACCGACACGCCGCGTCTCGCAAACGGTTGGTACACATAGTGGTTCAGAAGCAATGAGACGAGCACGCCTGTCGCGACGCCGACAATTGCCGCGCCGACCATGGGCAGTCCCACACGGCTGGCTCCCAGCGCCGCGAACCCCGACACCACCATCGTTTCACTGAACGCGAGATTGAAGACATTCGAGACGCTGTACTGCAGAGTGAAACCGACCGCGGCCAGAGCCAGCACAGCAGCTACTACCACCCCGAATACCGAGGCAGACGCAATGAGATTCACGAGATCAGCGCTGTCCGCTCGCCAGCGCCTCGAGCTCTTCGGCCGGAAGCTGGCTGACCAACCGTAGCTGCTTGGTCGCCGGATCCCAATCGTAGAACGCGAATGCACCGATGACGTTGTGGAACTCGTTGAGCCGGTACTCTCCGTTGGCTCCCACGTACTGGATGTCTTCACCCTTGCCGAGTGCCTCCACGCCCTCGGCGTAATTGGCGACAACAGTCTTGCCCTCACCGGCGGCCAGGATCTCCGGGATGGCCGCGTTGTAATCCTCGGATTCCACCGAGTCGGTCTTGGTGGCGGCCAGACCCGAGACGATCACACCGTCGTAAGCCGCGCGAGAGTATGCACTGTCCCTGAAGGACGGGATGTCGATGCCGCCCTCGCCCTCCAGCGACTGCAGGGTCTCGATGAACGTCTCAGTCCCGGCGCCGCCTTCCTGTGCGTACCGGACGACCACTTGCAACGACTCGGCCAGAGCCTCGTCACCGCCGTAGGCACCCAAGGCGGCTCGCTGCCAGTCACCGGTTGTGGCGAGGGTGTTGGTTACGATCGGGATGTCCCCGCCGCCGGCCTGGTTGAGCTCGGTGAGGAAAGTGCCCGCGGTGACCGCATCGGCTTCAAGAAGAATGGCAGCGGGCGTGTTCTGCAGGATTCGGGCTACTTCCGTGCGGTAGGACGGTTGCTCGGGCTGGATCGTCATGGCTTCGGTGACAGCGACTCCCAGACCGCCCAAGGCCTCCTCCAGAGGGGGGATGTTCGCCTGCGCCGACGCACCGCTGACGAACACCAATGCGACCTCGTCGAAGTTCTGCCGCTGCGAGTGCAGCGCCATGGCCTGCGCGCCAACCGAATCCGAGGTGATCAGGCGGTAGTAGTAGTCGAGTTCGGTGCGGTCGAAACGACCGTCACCGGCCGGGGAGAACATCACCTGACCGGCCTCCTCCAGGACCGGGGCCGCCGCGGCGGCCTCGGCGGTGCTGGGGCCGAGCACGGTGAACAGGTTCGCGGTGGTGCTCAACATCTGACGAGCCGCGGGCACCGAATCGCTGGCGGTTCCTTTGGTATCGAACGCCTCGCATTCGACGGCGCGCCCGAGTACACCGCCGGCCTCGTTGATCTCCGCGGCCGCCGGCAGACACCCGTTGACGGCCTCGGCCCCCTCCACCGCGGTGGGGCCGCTGAAGGCCATCAGCATTCCGACCACCAGGGGATCGCCGGTAGCGGTCCCGCCACCACCAGAGCATGCAGGCACCGCGAGCAAAGCAGCCGCAGCCGCTACGCCGGACCAGGCCTTCGTCGATTTCTTCATGTCACTCCCAAGTGGATCGGCAACCAATTTGCAACCATTCCTCGCCCAATAAGGGTAGAAGAGTTGGGTTGTGTCGGGAACACAATCACGCAAACTGGACGGTTGCCACCACAGGGGTTTGTTGATTTAGTAACGCCTGGAGGCGAGATCACAAACGTGCGCCGACGCTCTGTCCAACGCCACGTTGACGCATGCCCGTGCCAGCGCCTCCTGTTGCCATCCGGCGCTGGTGCGGGCCCGCAGATCGCGCCACGGAGCGTCGTCGACGTCGGATGCGCGCGCAGTGATGATCTGAACGCCGGACCCGATCCTCTGCTGTAGCGCCACGCCGACCTCAGTGGGCAGATCGACCGCCGCGCGAGACGCCTGTGCGTCGCGTAGCAACGCAACCGCGGTGTCCATGCCGTCACCGCGCACATCGCAGCCACGCAGCATTCCAGTGTCCGCATTCGTGATCCACCACAGCCCTGGTGTCCCCGGTGCCCGAAATCGGTACAAACACACCGACTCCGGGATGGCTGGCCCCGATGCCGCCCGTACCAGCCGGGACAGCAACGATTTCAGGGGCGCAGCACCCAACCGCGACCGGGCCCTGGTGATCGCCCCCCTGGTTGGCCGTTGCCGCGACAGGCCGCGCCCGGCGGCCGCCGACAACGCCGTCCACAGCAGGTCGGTGACGTCGTCGTATCCGGCGCGGGGGCACATCGCTGAACCAAGCACGTGATAGGTGGTGACCCACGGCGGCAGCGCGCGCACCCGCTCGGCCTTCACCCCGGCTGCCCGCACCGCGTCGTCGACCATCACCGGAGGCACCGCGCCGACAAGCGCGCACAGGGCCAGTCGATCTAGCACGGGGGCCACGAGACACCTCCTTAAATCAATTTCAGCTGAGCCGAGTTCGCGAATATTTTACGCACGTGTTACTCGAACCAATCGGCTACATTGGTCGAGTTATATTGTGTGGGTCATTGGCTTCGCCCAATTCAACCGCATTGGTTAGAGTGAACGCACTGACTTTCGGAAAGGGGGGCTGATGAGCGACGGACCCACACCCGTCGTCGACCTCGACATCCGACGCCTCATCAGCGAGTGGGTCGTGGCCACAGATGTATCGCAGGCCGGCCGGTTACCGGCCGAGCGGCACATCGCCGATCGACTCGGTTGCAGCCGTGCTCAGGTACGCCGTGTGATGGCCCAACTCGAAAGGGAGGGCCGCGTCGTCCGCGAGGTCGGGCGCGGCACGTTTCTGACACCTGATCGCGGCTCAGCCGATTCCTCGGAGAGTTCGGCCCCCGGAGGCTCGTTCGCGCCCGCGGCGATCATGACGACGTCATTGCTGTTCGAACCCGAGGTCGTCGCGTTGGCCGCGCTAGCTGCCACCGAGCAGGACTTCGCCGAGTTACGTCGTTGCCTTGCCCGAGGTGAAGCGGCAACCGATTACGAATCTTTCGAGCAGTGGGACATCACCTTGCACCACGCCTTCGCGGTGGCCACACACAATCCGCAGATCGTGGCCATGGTGGACGTGCTGAACTCCACCCGGAACAGCCCGGTGTGGGGCCGACTCAAGCGTGACGGGTACACCCCAGAAAACCGCGCCACCATCGAACGCGAGCATCAGGAAATCGTCGACGCACTGATCCAGCGGGACCGGCGCCGGGCCGCCGCAGCGATGACCGAGCACCTGCGCTTTGTGCGCTCGGTGGTGACAGGGCAATGACCGGAACCGACGCGGAGACACGCTCGATCGCTCAGTATCTGGACGATCAGATCCTTGCCGGAGGACTGAAGCCCGGCGGCCGAGTCCCTACCGAGCGTGCGCTGGCCGATCTGCTCGGGTGTAGTCGTCACGACGTGCGTCGCCAGCTCGACGTCCTGGAGAGCCAGGGGCGGATCACCCGAGAGGTGGGTCGTGGCACGTTTCTGACCCGCGACGGCGCGGCCTCTTCCGCGGTGGCGACTCCGGTGACGATCAGTCCGCTAGATCTCAGCGACGCCCGCGCCGCGTGGGAACCCAACCTGATGACACTGGTGGCGGTCGCAGCCACCGACGAGGACTTCGCCGAGATCCGACGGTGCTTGCAACGTGGTGAGCACGCCCGTACCTCTGAGGAATTCGCGAAATGGGACATCGCGTTTCACCGAGCGCTGGCCATGGCCACACACAATTCTGTTGTTGCCGCTCTCGCCGACATGGTCGAGTCGAGCAGGCGTCGCCTGGCCGGCAGTGCATTGGACAGCCGCCCGTACACCTCGGAGAACTACGCGGTGTGCCAGCGCGAGCACCGCGAGATCGCAGAGGCGATCTTCGACCGTGACGCCGCCAGAAGCCGGGAGGCGATGCGCTCGCATCTGCAGACCGTCCGCAAGCAACTGCTCGCCGGTCTCCCCTGATCGGGATCGAAGATCTTGCGGGAGCGGGCGTCAGCGACTGCCCGGCGGCAGCATCTGGAATCCACCCAGGATCTGCTCGGCGTCGCGCCGGTAGTCGGCATCCTGTTCGTCGGCACTCTGCACCGTGACCGCGACACCGTAGGTCATCCCCTCGCTGAACATCACGGCGCTGAGCAGATCGGCCCGGCGCGGCTGCATGCCTGGCAGCAGCGGTGACAGATAGTGACCGCGCACCGCGGGCAGGCCGCACAGCGTGGTGTCGTCCAGAGTCAGGTCGCTGACCCCCAATTGGCTGACCTGCCGCCGTTGGTCTGCGAAGAACTCCTGCGGCGCAATCTCACCGCGATGGGCTTCCAGCGTGACCACCGCGGTCGGGGCGATCCCGGCCGCCGCCAGGCCGTCGTTGCGCATGACGAACCGGATCATGCTGGAATCCAGCGCGGTGATGCGCTTCCAGCCGTCCGGCTGCGGGATGCGCAGCACGGGTTCGGTATCGGAGGCGGGGCCGCGCGGCGGGGGGACGTCGGCGAGCGGGGCCTGCACGGGCGTGCAGGCCTGTGCGGATGCGTACGACCCCCACGGCGTGCCGGGATCGACGGCCACCGCCCGCGCGTCGACCAACCTTGTGCACGACGGCACCGACAACGAGATGGCGGCCGCCGCCGCGATGGTGATCGCGGCCAGCCGCCGCGCGCTGCGTGATTTCTTCAACCGGCTGCTCCCCTAGTGTGCGAAATGCCGCGCGCCGGTCAGATAGAGCGTGATCCCGGCGGCCTCGGCGGCCGCGGTCACCTCGTCGTCGCGCACCGAGCCGCCAGGATGGACCACGGCCTTGACACCGGACCGGGTCAACGTCTCGAGTCCGTCGGGGAACGGGAAGAACGCGTCGGAGGCGCCGACCGACCCGCGGGAGCGCTCCCCGGCTCGTTCCACGGCCAGGCGCGCCGCGTCGACCCGGTTGACCTGCCCCATCCCCACCCCTACCGTGGCGCCACCCTTGGCCAGCACGATCGCGTTCGACTTGACCGCCCGGCAGGTCCGCCACGCGAACGCCAGATCGGCCAGGGTGTCGGCGTCGGCGGGGGCACCGGCGGCCAGCGTCCAGATGCCCGGATCATCGCCGGCTGCGTCGATGGCGTCGCGCTGCTGCAGCAACAGCCCGCCGCTGATCTGGCGGAACTCGGTGCCGCCCGGCTGAGGTTCGGCGGCGACCAGCACGCGGATGTTCTTCTTGCCCGACAACACCTCGACGGCGCCGGGCTCGTAGGCCGGGGCGATGATCACCTCGGTGAAGATGCCCGAGACGGTCTCGGCCATCTCCACGGTGACCTCGGTGTTGGCGGCGATCACCCCACCGAACGCCGACAGCGGGTCACACTCATGGGCCTTGCGGTGAGCGTCGGCCACCGACACCCCCGAGATCGCGATACCGCACGGGTTGGCGTGCTTGATGATCGCCACGCAGATGTCCTCGTGGTCGAAGGCGGCCCGCCAGGCCGCGTCTGCGTCGGTGTAGTTGTTGTAGGACATCTCTTTGCCGTGCAGCTGGTCTGCGTGTGCCAGTCCCGGCCAGCCACCGTCGTCGCGGTACAGCGCCGCGCGCTGATGCGGGTTCTCGCCGTAGCGCAGCACATCCGCGCGCCGGAAGGTCGCACCGAGCCAGGGCGGCAACTGGGCCTCGGTGGGCGCGGCGTCGTTCTCGGGGGCCAGGACCGACTCCATCCAGGACGCGACCGCCACGTCGTACTCGGCGGTGTGCCGGAAAGCCAACGCCGCCAGCTTCTTCCGTTCGGGGTAGGTGAAGCCGCCGGCTCGTACCGCGGCCAGCACCCCGTCGTAGCCGAGCGGGTCGACGACCACCGCGACGCTGGGATGGTTCTTGGCGGCGGCGCGCACCATGGACGGTCCGCCGATGTCGATCTGCTCCACGCATTCGTCGATCCCGGCACCGGAGTTGACGGTCTGGGTGAACGGGTACAGGTTCACCACCACCAGCTCGAAGGCCGCGACGCCGAGCCGGGTGAGCGCCGAAACATGTTCGGGACGGCGCTGATCGGCGAGCAGACCGGCGTGTACGTGGGGGTGCAGTGTCTTGACCCGACCGTCGAGCACCTCGGGGAAGCCGGTGACGTCCTCGACCGGGGTCACCGGGATGCCGGCGTCGGCAATGGTTTTCGCCGTCGACCCGGTGGACACGATGTCGACCCCGGCAGCATTGAGCCCCTGCGCCAACGGGACCAGGCCGGTCTTGTCGTAGACACTGATCAGGGCGCGCCGGATCGGCCGCCGGAACAGTTCTTCGTTGTCAGTCATCCTATGGTTGCCTTTCGTCCGGTCCATGTCACGCCGCGGTTCGCCACCGCCGCCACCACCTCGGCCAGCATCTGCCGTTCGACTCCTTTGATCCGCTCGTGCAGGGTCGACTCGTCGTCGTCGTCGAGCACCGGCACGGCCCGCTGGGCGACGATGGGGCCGGTGTCGGTCCCGGCGTCGACCAGATGCACCGTGCACCCGGTCACCCGCACGCCGTAGGCCAGTGCGTCGCGAACCGCGTGCGCGCCGGGGAACGCAGGCAACAACGCCGGGTGGGTGTTGAGCACCCGGCCGGGGAAGGCCGAAAGAAACTCGGCTCCAAGTATTCTCATGAACCCGGCCGACACCACCAGGTCGGGCCGTTGCGCCACCGTCGCGGCGGTGAGCGCAGCGTCCCACGCGCGGCGGTCCGGGTATTCGGACAGCGGGACGGTGAAGGTCGGTACGGACGCCTGGGCGGCGATGTCCAGAGCCGCGCAGTCGCGGTCGGTCCCGACCGCGACAACCCGCGCCGGATAGTCGCCGGCAGCCGATCTCAGCAGCGACCCCAGCAGCGAACCGGCGCCCGAAGCCAGCACCACCAGCCGCGCCGGAGCGCTCGGCGGGATGTGGAGAACAGCGCGTTGCTCGCATCCGCGGGCCTGGGGTTGCACGCTGAGAGCCTAGTGGTCGCCGGATTCGCGGTGACCGCGCGCATCGTCGCGGGCCGCGCCGGTCGGCGCATCATCGTCGACGACGAAGTGGTCCTCCGGGTCGAGATGATCGTCGGGGGCCTCCGGACCGATGACCGGGTCCGGGTCGGCCGAGTCGGGCCGGTCCGGGTCGGCCGGGTCGGGTTCGTCGGCCGGGTCGGGTTGCGGCTCGTCGAGGACGAACTCCTCGGTGACCGCGTCGGCGTCCTCGGCCGGCGCCTCCGGTTCGTCGTCGGTGGTCTCGGGTGTGGGTTTGGGCCTGCGGACCCGGGCCGTGATGCCGCCGGACATGACGACGGTGAGCGCGCCGATGCCGAACAGCCACAGGAACACCGCCGGCGCGAACGTGGACTGGTCGACCCCGACCCTGCCGAAGTTGCCCAGCGGTCCCCCTCCGGCGTACGCCAGCAATGCCATCACCGCGGCGGCAGCGGCGGCGGCGGTGGCCAGCTTCGCCAGCGCGGCACCCACCGGCAGGGGACGCCGGGCGCACTGCTGGCCCAGCGCGACCGCCGACACCGCCGCGACGATCAGCAGAGCCACCCACACCGGGCCCAGCGGCGGCGTCGGCACTGCAGCCAGCACCGGCAGCGCCGGGATGTCGCCGCCGAACACCGTGAACGCGCTGAAGGTGGCCAACCCGACGTGGGCACTCGATCCGACGGCGACTGCGGCCGCGCCGACCATCACGTTGGGCAGGTAGAGCACCGAAAGCACGGTGAGGCTGAACTGTCCGAACATCGACTCGGTGATCGAGTACAGGTCGTGCATCGTCGACCAGTGCACGACCAGCGAACCCGCGACGATCGCACCGGACAGACCCATCAGCGCCAGCACACCGGCCGCGGCGGCCCGGAACGCGTCCGGCAGCCAGTTGGGCAGCGGCGAGGCGATCAGTACCTTTCTGCCCACCCGGGACCCCACACCCAGCACCGCCCCGATCATGTGCACGGTGAACACCGAGCCGAAAGCGTGTAAGGCGTCGGGGGTCTGCAATTCGGTGAGAACCGATGCGGCGTCGTGGATGACCGCCAGACAGATCGCGGCGATCAGCACCGGCCCGCCGAGAGCCGACGCGACCACCCAGCGGGTGACGAACCAGGATGCACCGGTCGCCGCCGCGGTGGTACGGGCAGTCCCGTAGATCATCACCAGGGTCGGCAACAACGGCATCACCCCGAGCGCACTGCCACCGATCGACACCGGAACCAGGTGCACACCCAGCCACATGCTGGCAATGGCGCCGAGAGCGCCGGTCATGTCGCTGTTGGCGATCACCAGCTGCAGCAGCACCACAGCAGCGATGATCACCAGAGCGACCAGTGACGGCCCGAAGGCGACCCGCAGCAGTTCACGCGCCTGGCGTGTACCTACCGGCGGGGTGCTCACAGGTCGGGCCGCTCCTCGTTGACGCTCGGGCGCGGGACGTTCGCGCACGCGCGGCTCAGACTACGACGACGACTGACCCGACTGCGAGGATGACGGCGACTGGTGTGGCGCGGGCGCCTGGGTGGTCGGCGTGTTACTCGCGGGGGGCTGGCCGTAGGTCGGAAAACCGGTGGGCGGGGTCGGGGGCCCCGACTCCCCTGACGGAGAGCTGGCGGGAAACCCGCCGGTGCTCGGTCCGGTGCTCGGGTAAGCACCGCTACCGCCGTACTGCGACGGGTAGCCGGGGCGCTGGTGCTGCGGCGGCGCCTGCTGGTGCTGCGGTCCGCCGTGCTGCGGGCCCTGGCTGGGCGGCTGGCCGTAGTAGCCCGGGTACTGCCCGTAGGACTGGTGTTGTTCGTACTTCGGGCGCGGCACCGGTGGGGTGATGACACCCGAATCGAACAACAGGACGACGACGGCTACGGCCGCCTGCAGCAGGATGAACGCGATGACCAGGTAGAGCCCCCAGTCGATCGACGCCTCGGCGGGCTTGTTGATGACCTCGGCGAGGACGAGCAGGAAGGCCAGCACGGCCGCGACGGCGGTGACGGCGATGAAATTACGCTGCCGGGGCAGCAGCCCGACCGCGGCGAGCAGTCCGGCCACCAGGGCGGCGATCACCGCGAACAGGACGCCGAACGAGCTCCCGGTGAGTTCACCGAGGCCGGAGAAGTCCGACGCCGCGACACTGAACTGCGGACCGAAGCTCGACAGGTAGACCAGCAAGCCGAGGCCGGCCACGACGGCGCTGAGGTAGACCGGCAGCCTGCTCGGCCCCTCGGCGGCGGGTTCGGCGTCGGGGACTCGGCTGAACTGCTGCGTCGGCGCGGTGAACTGGGTGGTCGGCTGCTGGCCGGGTGGGTATCCCCCGGGCCCGCCTTGTGGGTACGACATGACCTCTCCTGTGCTGTGCGGGCATCGGAACCGACGGTGCCGCCCTTGATGACGACAGTCGACGTCGATTTATCCGCCTGAGCGATTCGATGAACCACGCTAGCGCACTCCGGGATGAGCCTGTCACTCCCGCGGGAGCCCCGAACCCCGAACCCCGAACCCCGAAGCGGGTTCCTGCTACGCAGGCACGGACACAGGCGAATCCGCCGACACCCGCCCGGAGTCCTCGATCTCGCGGACCAAGGGGAGCACCCGCGCCCCGAAATATTCGATCTCCTCCTGGAAGTGCAAGAAGCCGCCGAGGATCAGGTCGACGCCTCGCTCGCGGTACGCCGCGATACGTTCGGCGATCTGCTCGGGCGTGCCGATCAACTGGGTACGGAAACCGTCGTTGTACTGGACCAGATCCTCGAACGTGGAGTCTGCCCACATGCCCTTCCCGTCGCTGGTCGAGTTGCCGGCCTGCCGGACCGCGCCGCGGAAGCCCTCGACCGCAGGCGCGTTGGCCTTGGCGATGATCTCGCGGAGCGTGTCCTTCGCCTCTTTCTCGGTGTCCCTGGCGATGATGAAGCCGTTGAGTCCGAACCTGACCTCGCGACCGGCGGCGCGCGCGTGGTCGCGGACCTCGACGACCTGCTCGGTGACCCCGTCGAAGTCCTTGCCGTTGGAGAAGTACCAGTCGGAGTAGTAGCCGCCGTTGCGGCGGGCCGCCGTCGAGTTGCCACCCTGGAAGATCTCCGGGTTCGGGCGCTCGGGCGTGTTGGCCGGCTTGGGCTTGAGAGTGAAGTCGTGGATACGGTAGAAGTCGCCGCGGAAGTCCACGTCGTCCTCGGTCCAGATTTTGCGCAGCACCTGCAGGAACTCTGCGCTGCGCCGGTAGCGCTCGTCATGCTCGAGCCACGGCTCGCCCAGGTGGGTGAACTCGTCTTTGAACCAGCCGCTGACCACGTTGACGGCGAACCGGCCGCCGGAGAGCTGATCGGCGGTGGCCCCCAGCTTGGCCAGGACGGCCGGCTGCCACAAGCCGGGATGCACGGCCGCGATGACCTTGAGCCGCTCGGTGGCCAGCAACAGCGCGAGGCTGAAGCTGGTCGACTCATGCTGGTACTCGGCACCGTAGCTGGCCTCGTACCGGACCTGGCTGAGCGCGTAGTCGAAGCCGTTGTTCTCCGCTGTTCGGGCGAGTTTCCGGTTGTACTCGTAGTTCCAGTCGGTGCGCTGCTCGATGTCGCTGGTCACCAGGCCCCCGCTGACGTTGGGCACCCAGTAGGCGAACTTGACATGGTCGGCGATGCGTTCGGTCGTCATGGTCAGCCATGCAACCGCCGCCACACGGTGGGGTCATCGGTATGGATCGCGATGAACCGAACTGCCGGATCGCCCCCGCACCCGCCCGGTTCTGCTGACGTCCGGCCACCGGCGATCGGACGAGGCGTGCACCAGGACGCCGACGTCGACGCTGCCCGGCACCTCCACCGGGCCCCCCTTGCGGCCACGGATTGGAACACGTTCTAATTCTCGGTATGAACTATGGGTTGGTGCTGTTCACCTCGGACCGCGGGATCACTCCGGCGGCGGCCGCCAAACTGGCCGATGAGCACGGTTTCGAGACCTTTTACGTGCCCGAGCACACCCACATCCCGATCAAGCGGCAGGCCGCCCACCCCACCACCGGCGACGAGTCGCTGCCCGACGACCGCTACATGCGCACCCTCGATCCGTGGGTCTCGCTGGGGACCGCAGCCGCCGTCACCTCGCGGGTGCGCTTGTCCACCGCGGTGGCGCTGCCCGTGGAACACGACCCGATCACGCTGGCCAAGTCCATCGCCACCCTCGACCACCTCTCCGGCGGTCGTGTCTCCGTCGGCGTCGGGTTCGGCTGGAACACCGACGAACTGGCCGACCACAACGTCCCCCCGGGGCGGCGCCGCACCATGTTGCGCGAGTACCTGGAAGCCATGCGCGCGCTGTGGACCCAGGAGGAAGCCGAGTTCGACGGCGAGTTCGTCAAATTCGGCCCATCCTGGGCGTGGCCCAAGCCGGTGCAGGCCCACATTCCCGTTCTGGTCGGCGCCGCCGGCACCGAGAAGAACTTCACGTGGATCGCCCGCTCCGCCGACGGCTGGATCACCACCCCGCGCGACTTCACCATCGACGAGCCGGTCAAGCTGCTGCAGGACACCTGGGCCGCGGCGGGCCGCGACGGTGCCCCGCAGATCGTGGCACTGGACTTCAAGCCCGACCCCGAGAAGCTCGCACACTGGCGCGAGCTCGGCGTCACCGAAGTGCTTTTCGGCCTGCCGGACAAACCCGAGGCCGAAGTGGCCGCCTATGTGGAACGCCTCGCCGGAAAGCTCGGCGCCCTGACCTAACGTCGACGGTCAGTGCTGCCGGCGCAACACCGCCCGGTTCCCGTTAGCGGTGTGCGTGACCGTGATCTCGGCGCCCAACGGCTCTCCCTCGGTCATGAGCGCCACCAGTTCGGGGTCCTCGCTCGTGGCCATGAATCGCGAACCGTCGGCATCCAGCCGCCCGACGATGATCCCGGTGCGCACCGGCCAGTCGTGGCGCACCGAGTAGGTTTCGATGGTTGCCGTCCCTTCGGGCGACTTCGTCACCGCGACCGTGGGCCGCTCGGCCACTTCCGCGGTCAATTCCGCACTGCGCGACCTGCGCCACTCGGCCGGCTCGGCCGAGTAGATGCCGACCGAGTACTTGCTCATGATGCCGCCGTTGGCTCCGACAAAGCCGAATTGCCCTGGCCGGTCCCGCATCTGGGCGACCGTCTCGGCTATGCCGTGCAGTGAATAGCTGTTGCCGGGTCCGCCGAAATAGGGCAACCCTCCGGTCAGCGTCAGACCGCGTGGGTCGTCAGCCGCCAACCCGAGCGCCTCACAGATCACGAACACCGGGAACGGGAAGCAGCTGTAGAGGTCGAAGGTGGCGATGTCGTCGACACCGAGACCGGCGACCCGCAGCGCTTCGTGGGCCGCCGCGACCGCCGCAGGACTCGCTCCGAGATCCATCCGGTCCAGGAGGGCCTGCTCGGCGAGATCGGAGTGCCCGTGCAGATACACCCATTTCTCCTCGGGCACCCCCAGTCTGCGTGCGGCTTCCACGGAGGTGAGAACCGCGGCCGCACCCTGGTTGACGGTGTCGCGGGCGACCAGCAACCGCGGGTACGGGTCACAGATCATCCGGTTCTCGTCGGTGACAGTCTCCACCTCTTCGACCGAGCGCTCGACCGGGGAAGCCGAGAACGGGTTCTTGGCGGCCACTTTCGACATCGGCGCGAACAACTCGGCCATCAGGTGGCGATACTGCGCAACCCCGAACCCGAGGCGGGAGCGCCTCGCGTTGTCCAGCAGTCCGTACTGCACCGGTGCCCCGGTGAGCCCGTGGGTCACCGTGTATTCGTCGATGTAGTTGTAGATCTGGTGGCCGCGGTCCTCGAGCTGTCCGTCGACGTGCTCGGTGAAGTCCGGCTTGTCGTCTCGACCGGCGAAGTACTTGGCTGTCGACCCGGGCTCGGAGCCCACGATCATCACGACGTCGGCGTCGCCCGCGGCGATCAGGTTGCCGGCCTCGGTGACCAGCTTCTGCGGGCTTTGACCACCGACGGGCTCGAGCACCACCCGGGCCGGGTCGCCGCCGACCCGCTTCATCACCGACCGCGGATAGTTGTTCGACTTGCCCAATGTCGCGGGCATCGGACCCGAGATCTCGAACTGCCGCAGGCCGAACACCGTGTCGATCGCGGCGGCCACCACGGCGGCGTCACCACCGGTGTCGTCGAGCGCGGCCCGCACTGCGGCCGTTGCCAGATCCACGGCCGACATGCCGCGGTATCCGGGGTCGTCGATGCGCTCGGTGAACTGCCCCACGCCGACGATGACCGGCGTCCGTGGATCCACTGCCATATGTCCGTCCTCTCAGATACTTCGAGAGGCTAATAGAACACGTTGCAGCACTTCCACTCGGTCACGCACGACGCTACTGACGTACAACGCTCTCGATGTACAACTAGTCTGACGTACAATCTGATGATGACCTGGGAACCGCGGCCGATGTCCCTCGTGGTGGGCGGCGTCGTGCCCGTCGAGGACGTGGTCGGCCGGGTGCGGGAATCCAACGAGGTCCTGGCCTCACTGCCGCACTCCGGGGCCGTCCTGGTCGGCGACCGCAGACACGGCAAGACCTCCCTGGCCCGGCTTGTGCAGCGGATGGCGGCCGACAGCGGCGCCGTCGTCGTCTCGGTCAGTGCCGAACGCGAGACCTACCCCGAGTTCGTCGCCGCGCTGATCTCCGAGCTGGCCCGGCTCGACCCGGCATGGGCCCAGGAACTCGCCAGGATCCGGCTCACCCTGACCGCAGGACCCGTCCGGTTGGAACGGGACAGCCGAGCCGCGGCCACCCTCGACGACCTGCTCGACCGCGCCGTCCGCCGGGCAGACGGTCGCATCCTGGCGCTGTTCATCGACGAGGTCAGTGTGTTGGCACGCAATCTGGAGCGCGCCTCGGCCGGTTCCGGGGACACGTTCCTGCACCTGCTGCGAAGGGTCCGGCAGGAGAACCCCGGCCGGGTCGCCACGGTGCTCTCGGGCTCCATCGGTTTCCACCACGTGTCGACCGACGCGCCCAGCACTGTCAACGACATCCCGAAGATCGCCGTCGGGCCGATTCGCTTCGACCATGCGACCTACCTCGCCGAGTGCCTGCTGCTGGGCAGCGGCGTCCCGACCACCGACCGGCACGAGGTCGCGTCGGCGATCGCGGCGGCCGCCGAGAATGTGCCCTACTACATCCAGCACCTGGTGGCCGCCGCCGGTAAGTCCTGGCGTGACACCCAGGTGGCGCCGTACCCGGAACTGATCGACCTGTTGGTGCTGGATGCCATCGAGAGCCCCTACGACCCTTGGGATCTGCGTCATTACCGAGACCGGCTGCCGCACTACTACGGCGCCGATGCGCCCGCGATCGCCGGCCTGCTCGACATCTACGCCCATGCAGGAGGGCCGGTGGCCGTCGACACCGTGCTGATGCGTCTGCGTAGCGAGGGCAGCCCGATCCGCGACCGGGCCGTGCTGGTGTCGTTCATCGAAAGGCTCACGCTGGACCACTATTTGGTACGCAGCGCCGACGCCGACGGGTTCTCCTCGCCGCTGATGCAGCGGGCCTGGAAGGCGATGCGACGGTGACCGGGCCGGCGCTGTTCACCCCGTCGGCATCGGACACCGGCGCGCTGGAGGCCCTGACCGTCGGACGCACCGATCTGCTGGACACCCTGACCCAGCGCATCACGTCCGCGGCGCGCGACGGGTCGCGGCCCCACACCCTGCTGGTGGCGCCCCGCGGGGCAGGCAAGACACACACCCTGCTGGTCGCCGTGCACCGCGCCCTCGCGGACCCGGCGAGCGCGAAGATGGTCCTTCCGGTGATGATCCCCGAGGACTCCCTGGCGATCGGCTCCTATGCCGACCTGCTCGTCGAGATGGCTCGCGCAATCGGGGCCGAGACCGCCGACCAGGCTCGGGCGCTGCGGCGGGCGCGGGACCCGGTGGGCATCGAGACGGTGATCGCCGCGGCGGCCGCGGGCCGGATGATCCTGCTGGCGATCGAGAACCTGGACCGGGTGTTCGACGCCATCGGCGCGACCGGACAGGGCAGCCTGCGGGCGTGGGTCGAAACCTCAACGGCCGTCCTGATTCTCGCGACGTCGCCGGCGCTGTTTCGCGGCGTCTCGTCACGGGAGTACCCGTGGTACGGATCGTTCATGATCGAGACGCTGCCGGAGCTGACGGTCGAGGACGCGGCTGAGCTGCTGCGCCGTGCGGCGCAGCGACGCGGCGATACCGATTTCGACACGTTCCTGCAGTCCCCGGACGGGCCGGCCCGGGTCGCAGCCGTGCACAGGGTCATCGGCGGGACTCCACGGATGTGGCATCTGCTCGCCGAGTGCGCCGACACGCCCAGCCTCGACGCGGTGACCCCCGCCCTCGCCGCGCTGCTGGACCGTCTGGCACCGCAGTATCAGCAGCGGCTGTGGCAGTTACCCGCCGGCGAACAGCGTCTGGTCGTCGAACTGGCCCGGGGGTCGGTACCCCGTTCGGTGTCCGAACTCGCCGAGACCGTAGGGGTTTCGAATCAATCGGCATCGGCGGCACTGGGTCGGCTGGCCGCCGAGGGCTGGGTGACGTCGTCGAAGGCCGAGGGCGATCGGCGCACGTCCTGGTACGACGTCACCGACCCGCTGCTGCGCAGCTATCTGCAGCACCGCGACGGCTGAAATACCGCGCGAGCGTGCGTGTCTGTACGGATCGCGACAGTGTGTCGCGTACAGACACGCACGCCCGCGGTCTTACAGGCTCTCGAAGATCTCCCGGGCCAGTTTCGCGGTCTCCGACGGCGTCTTGCCGACCTTCACTCCGGCGGCCTCCAGGGCCTCCTTCTTGGCCGCCGCGGTTCCCGACGAGCCCGACACGATGGCGCCGGCGTGCCCCATGGTCTTGCCCTCGGGGGCGGTGAAGCCCGCGACATAGCCGACCACCGGTTTGGTGACGTTGGCCTTGATGTAGTCGGCGGCGCGCTCCTCGGCGTCGCCGCCGATCTCGCCGATCATCACGATGACCTTGGTCTCGGGATCCTTTTCGAACGCTTCGATGGCGTCGATGTGGGTGGTGCCGATCACCGGGTCGCCGCCGATGCCGATAGCGGTGGAGAAGCCGAGATCGCGCAGCTCGTACATCATCTGGTAGGTCAGCGTGCCCGACTTCGACACCAGGCCGATCGGACCCTTGCCGGTGATGTTGTTGGGCGTGATGCCGACCAGCGACTCACCCGGGGTGATGATGCCGGGGCAGTTGGGGCCGATGATGCGGGTCTTCTGACCCTTGTCGACGTTATAGGCCCACGCATAGGCGGTGTCCTGCACCGGGATTCCCTCGGTGATGACCACCAGCAGGGGGATCTCGGCGTCGATGGCCTCGATGATGGCGTCCTTGGAGAACGCCGGCGGCACGAAGGCGATCGACACATCGGCACCGGTCTCCTTCATCGCCTCGGCGACGCTGCCGAACACCGGCAGATTGACGTCCTTGCCGTCCTTATCTTGGTGCGTTACTTCAGTGCCCGCTTTGCGCGCATTGACCCCGCCCACGATCTGGGTGCCGGCCTTGAGCATCAGCTTGGTGTGCTTGGTGCCCTCGCCGCCGGTGATGCCCTGGACGATGACCTTGCTGTCCTTGTTCAGGAAGATGGACATATTTCGTTGGCTCCCTTACTTGTTGGCCAGCTCGGCGGCCTTGTCGGCGCCGGAGTCCATGGTGTCGGCCTGGATGACCAGCGGATGGTTGGCCTCGGCGAGGATGCGACGGCCCTCTTCGACATTGTTGCCGTCGAGACGAACCACGAGCGGCTTGTTGGCCTCGTCGCCGAGGATCTGCAGCGCTTTGACGATGCCGTTGGCCACCGCGTCGCAGGCGGTGATGCCGCCGAACACGTTGACGAACACGCTCTTGACCTGGCTGTCGCCCAGGATGACGTCCAGACCGGCCGCCATCACCTCGGCCGAGGCGCCGCCGCCGATGTCGAGGAAGTTGGCCGGCTTCACGCCGCCGTGCTTCTCACCGGCGTAGGCGACGACGTCCAGCGTGGACATGACCAGCCCGGCGCCGTTGCCGATGATGCCCACGGCGCCGTCGAGCTTGACGTAGTTGAGGTCGTTCTCCTTGGCCTTGAGCTCGAGCGGATCGGTGGCGTCGCGATCCTCGAACTCGGCGTGACCCGGCTGCCGGAAATCGGCGTTGGCGTCGAGGGTGACCTTGCCGTCCAGGGCCAGGATCTGATCATCCGGCGTCCGGACGAGAGGGTTGACCTCCACCAGGGTGGCGTCCTCCTCGACGAAGACCTCCCAGAGCTTGGCGATCGTGACCGCCGCGGCGTCGAGCACCTCGGCGGGCAGGTGGCCCTTCTCGGCGATCTCGCGGGCGAACGCCTCGTCGACACCCTTGACCGCGTCGACGGGCACCTTGGCCAGCCGGTCGGGCTTGGTGGCGGCGACCTCTTCGATCTCGACGCCGCCCTCGACCGAGCACATGGCCAGGTAGGTGCGGTTGGCGCGGTCGAGCAGGAAGGAAATGTAGTACTCCTCGGCGATGTCGCTGGCCTCGGCGACCAGGAGCTTCTTGACGACGTGGCCCTTGATGTCCAGGCCCAGGATGTTCTGGGCATGGGTGAACGCATCGTCAGGGGTGGCCGCGTACTTTACGCCGCCCGCCTTACCGCGGCCGCCGACCTTGACCTGCGCCTTGACCATCACCGGCTTGCCGATTTCCTCGGCGATGGCTTTGGCATCCTCGGCCGTTTCGGTCACCCGGCCGGGAGTGGTGGGAACGTTGTGCTTGGCGAACAGCTCTTTCGCCTGATACTCGAAGAGGTCCATAGACTCCGGAACATCCCTGTCTGTGAGGCTTTAAGTGGGGCCCGACGGGCTCGGGGGAACTTTATCGACCCGAGTGCCGACCGTTGGCATCGCCCACCACTCATGTGGTCGATCTCACCGGACCGCTGTTCGTGATTCAAGTCACATTCCTGGATGGATTAGAGTCTCGGGTTGCCACTCGTATTGGATTTTGGTTAACGTCCTGTGGTCTAGATAACGGTCTGATCACGACGCCTCACGACGGATTAAGGACATTTCAGGTTGCCTCAGCATCGACTGCCTCGCTCATCCGAGGCCCTCGCGGCACCTGGTCCCACCGAAGTCACCGACATCATCCCGTTCAACGAGTTCGGGGAGCTCGGCGATCTGGACAATCCGGAGTTCTTGACGCACGCGGCTTTTGACCGCGACACACAGGTCATCCACGCTCCGGAGCTCTGCGACCTGAACGACACGGACGACCTCACCCCGCTGCACCTCGCGGTGCCGACCGAGTTTCTCGCCGATCCGAGCTCCGATCGCCGGCCGTCGGCCCGCGCCTACCGCGACAGCCACACCGATGTCAGCGACGGCACAGCAAAGACCGACATCATCGACATGCGCGGCCGCAAAGGCCTGCACCGTAAGACCGAGGTGCCGGTCAGAGGCCGCCTCGTCGTCGCCGCCATGGCGGTCGGAGCAACCGCTGCCGGCGCGTACACGATGACCAACGGCGCTGCCAAGGCCCCGGCCGAGACCGTCCTCGCCGCCGACCAGACCACCCTCGGCGACGGCACCGTCATCACCGGCTCGGTCGACGGCATGCAGATCGTGTCGGTCGCCCCCGCGGTCAACTCGGCCATCCATGCCGAAGAGATCACCAAGGCGGCGGCGTTCGCCCAGGAGCGCGCCGAGCGCGAGGCCCGGCTGACCAAGCCCCAGTTCGTCATGCCCACCACCGGGGTGTGGACATCGGGATTCGGCTATCGGTGGGGCGTGCTGCACGCCGGCATCGACATCGCCAACGCCATCGGCACGCCGGTGCTGGCCGCCGCCGACGGCATCGTGATCGCCGCCGGGGCCGAAGGCGGTTACGGCAACGCGGTGAAGTTGCGCCACGCCGACGGCACGGTGACGCTCTACGGGCACAACAGCTCGCTGCTGGTCAACGTCGGGGAGCGGGTGATGGCCGGCGATCAGATCGCCAAGATGGGCAACACCGGTAACTCCACCGGCCCGCACCTGCACTTCGAGGTCCATCTCAATGGCACCGACCGGGTCGACCCGGTCGGATGGCTGGCCAAGCGCGGACTGTCCCCCGGCGGCTACGTCGGCTGAGAGGTCGGCTGAGGGCCTACCTTTGACAGGTGGCCGACGACTCCACCCAAGACACCGACTCGACCGAAGACGCCGACTCGACCGAAGATGCAGGGGCCGAAACCCGGATCCTGCGGCGTGCCCCGCGCCACACCAGCCCTCAATACGCCGGCCCCCGGTCCGTCCTTTCTGCGTCTGAGTCCTCCGCTGAGTCCGCAACCGGCATCCTCCGCCGTCACCCCACCGGAGAGCTGCCCACCGCCGTCTCAGATCCCATTACCCAGATCGTGCCGCGCGCCAAACCGACAGCTGTCGGTCCGATCCGCCCACCGCGCGTCGACTCGCGGTCGGCGATCGCCGCCGCGGTGGTGAGCATCGTCTCCGGATGGGCCACCGGCATCATCGCCACCGACCTGATCACCGGCTGGTGGGCCACCGATCCGCTGTTCTGCATCGCGATGGGCTTTCTGACCGCGGTCTCGGCCGCCGCCTCCATCAGCGGCGTGATCGCCCTACTGCTGCGCCGGCGCACCGCGCGACTGCTCGTGGTGGTTGGGGCGGTGATCGCCTTGCTGATCTTCGCCAGCCTGTTCGTGGCCGGGGCGAAGCTGCCTGCCGCGGTGTACGCCATTCCGCTGCTGCCCTTGGCGTCGATCGTGCTGACCGCGCTGCCCGCGACCGCGCGATGGAGCAGGAGCGGCTAGCTCTAGAGCTTGGCGATGGGTGCGTGATTGTGCATCAGCTTCACCCGCCCGGCGGAGCCGAAATCGATCAACGACATCGCCGACTCTCCGACTCCGGAGACCTCCTCGACCCGCCCGAGTCCGTACTTGTCGTGGGTGACGCGATCGCCGGGTTCCAGCACCACCAACGGTCGTTTTCCCGCCGCCGGACGCGTCGGCGAGGGACGGGGGGTGCCGTACCGTCCCGCGTTGCCGACGGGCGCCGAGAGCGACGCCGGCTGCTCGGTGCGTCGCCAGTCGATGAGTTCCTGCGGGATCTCCCGGAGGAACCGCGACTCCGGGTTCAGCATCGGCTGTCCCCACGAGGACCGCACCTTGGCCCGGCTGAGGTAGAGCCGCTGCCGGGCACGGGTGATTCCGACGTAGGCCAATCGGCGCTCCTCGGAGAGCTCGGTCGGGTCCCCGAGCGCCCGCATGTGCGGGAACATGCCGTCCTCCCAGCCGGTCACGAAGACCACGGGGAACTCCAGGCCTTTGGCGGTGTGCAAGGTCATCATGGTGACCACGCCGGCTCCGTGTTCGGGGATGTCATCGGCGTCGGCGACCAGCGATACCCGCTCCAAGAAGGCGGCCAACACACCGGTGTCGGGTACATCCTCGTCCTGCCGGCCCGGCCCCTCTTCAGCCCCCTGCTCATCGGCCAACGCCCTGGCGTTGGCCAGATCGATGCTGAATTCGTGTGCCACGCTGACCAATTCGTTCAAGTTGTCGAGCCGGGCCAGGTCCTGGGGGTCGCTGGAGGCTTCCAGTTCGGCGCGGTAGCCGGTACGGTCGAGCACCGTCTCGACGAGATCCCCGAGCTCGCCGTCGAGCCCGCCGCGCAGCTCGTCGAGCAGTTCCACGAAACCCTTGATGGCCTTCTCCGAGCGCGTGTTGAGCATGGGCACGTTGCCCTCGGCTGCGGCCAACAGCGCGTCGCTGAAGTTGGTTCCCGTCGACTCGGCGTACACGGCCACACAAGCCTCGGCCCGGTCGCCGATCCCCCGGCGCGGGGTGTTGAGGATGCGGCGCATGCTGACCGCGTCGCCCGGGTTGTCCAGCACCCGCAGGTAGGCGACGATGTCGCGGATCTCCTTGCGTTCATAGAAGCGCACGCCCCCGACGACCTTGTACGGGATGCCGGCCCGGATGAACACTTCTTCGATGGCGCGTGAGGAGTTGTTGGTGCGGTAGAACACCGCGACGTCGTTGTAGGAGAAGTCGCCGACGGAGTCCGACAGCGCATCGATCTCCTGGGCGACGAAGCGGGCCTCATCGTGCTCGTTGTCGGCGACATAGCCGACGATCAACTCCCCTTGACCCGCGTCGGTCCACAGCCGCTTCTCCCGGCGACCGACATTGCGGGCGATCACCGAGTTGGCCGCGTTCAGGATGGTCTGGGTGGAGCGGTAGTTCTGTTCCAGCAGAATCGTGGTGGCGTTCGGATAGTCGCGCTCGAAATCCTCGATGTTGCGGATCGTGGCGCCGCGGAACGCGTAGATCGACTGGTCGGCGTCGCCGACGACGCACAGCTCGGCGGGCGGGACACCGGCCGGATCGTCGGATGCGGTCGCGGACCCGCCCACGAGCTCGCGCACCAGTACGTACTGCGCGTGGTTGGTGTCCTGGTACTCGTCGACCAGGATGTGCCGGAAGCGGCGCCGATAATACTGGGCGATCTGCGGAAACGCCTGTAACACAGCGACTGTCTCGCCGATCAGGTCGTCGAAGTCCAGCGCGTTGGCAGCACGCAGTCGGCGCTGGTACTCCGCGTACACCTCGGCGATGATCCGGGCAAGGTCGTCGGCTGCCTCGGACGCCTCGGCCGCGGCCTGCTCCGGACCGATCAGCTCGTTCTTGAGGTTGGAGATTCCGTTGGCCAGCAGCCGCGGCGAGTGCCGCTTGGTGTCCAGACCCATGTCCTTGCCGATCATCAGCAGCAGGCGTCGTGAGTCGTCGGCGTCGTAGATGGAGAAGTTCGAGTTCAGACCGGGGAGCAGCGAGGCCTGGTTGCGCAGGATCCGTACACACGAGGAATGGAAGGTGGAAATCCACATGTTCCTGGCCCGAGGGCCGACTAAACCGACCACCCGCTCCCGCATCTCGGCGGCGGCCTTGTTGGTGAACGTGATGGCAAGCACCTGGCCGACCCCGACATCACGGGCGGCCAGCAGGTAGGCGATCCGACGGGTCAACACCGCGGTCTTGCCCGATCCGGCGCCGGCGACGATCAGCAGGGGGGTGCCCTCGTGCAGCACCGCCTGGCGTTGCTGGGGGTTGAGCCCGTCGAGCAGGTCGTCAGGTCCGGCCGCAGCTGTGGCGGCATCGTTCAGGGTCACGTTCACACTCATGTCGCACCCAAACTTACCGCCGCGGGCGGACACCCCCACCCAACCGCGCCCGCGCCCGGAGGCGGCGACCGCCGGATGAGCCGATCAGCCGGTCACCGGAGGCCGGCCCGCGATACCGGTCCGGCGTCAGTCGTCGTCCGCCCGTCCGGCAGTACCGTCAGATCCGTCGTCACCGCGCGTGCCGGCCAGACCACCCGGGCCGCCGGCACCGCCCACACCTGCGCTCGGCGTCCCGGTGCCGCCCGGCGCGTCGGGGACGGTCGCGTTGCCACCGTCGCCGCCGTCACCGCCCTGACCGGCCACCAATCCGCCGCGGCCGCCGCTGCCGCCGTTCCCGCCGATCGCGTCGCCGTCAGACTCTGCTTCTTCGTCACCGAAGACGTAGGCTTCGCCGCCGTTCCCGCCACGCCCGCCGGTGCCGGCCAGGCCCGCGGTGCCGCCCTTACCGCCGGCCCCGGCAGTGCCGGTTCCGTCCATCGGGGTCGCGTCACCACCGGCACCGCCATCGCCGCCGTTGCCCACGACGGTGTAGCCGCCGTTGCCGCCGGCGCCACCGGTGGCGTCGGCGTCGAAGTCGGGGTTGCCGTAACCGCCGTTACCACCGTCACCACCGTCGCCGATCGTGGTGGCGCCGCCGTTGCCACCGTTTCCACCGACGGCTTCGGTGCCGTCCTCGTACGCCACGGCATCACCGCCCCAGCCGCCGTTTCCGCCATTGCCGTTGAACGAGCCGCCGCCGGTGCCCCCGGTGCCGCCGTAGGCGCTGCCGTATTCGGACTCCGCGTTGCCGCCGTCGCCGCCCCATCCACCACTGCCCATGGTGGCCGAGCCGCCGCGGCCGCCGTCCCCGGCGACGGCGTCTCCGTTGAACGAGTAGGCGTCCCCGCCCCACCCGGCGTCTCCACCGTCGCCGCCCAGCAAGCCACCGCGACCACCGTTGCCGCCGCGGGCACCATCGGCGCGGGTTGCATTCGCGTCCTCGGAGTCCACCAGGTTCTCGTCACCACCCCCGTCGCCGCCGTTGCCGCCGTTGCCGAACAGGAACCCGCCCCGACCGCCCCGACCGCCGGCGGTCGCCGCGTACTTCTGGCCGGTGACCGGGTCGTAGAAGGCGTTCAGGCCGGCGCCGCCGTCACCGCCGTCACCAAACAGGAAACCGGCGTTGCCGCCGGCGTAGCCGTAGAGGCCGTCTCCGCCGTTACCCCAGAGCAGTCCTGCGCTGCCCCCGCGGCACGCGTTGCCCTCACAGTCCTCGGCGGCGTCGAGGCCGTTGCCGATCAACCACCCGCCGGGCCCTATCATGGGCCGCCACACCGGATTTGCGGACAACGCGAAGGGCGTGGAGTTTCCACCCGCGCCCAGTAACGATGCGCACTGGTCGGCGGCCGGGCTGCCGGAGAGGCAATCCGGTGCCGCGGACTCCGTCGACGCCAGCCGCACGTCCGCGGTCACCCACGTCGGGGATTCACCGTCGGTGGCGACCGCGAAAGCGACCCCCGCCCCGACCATCGCCGAGCCGAACACGCCGGCCGCGAGATACCGACCGACCGAGCTCTGCGCCGAGCGTGAAACGTGCGCGTTGCGATGTTTGGCCACTGTGCTGCCCCTCCGATTTTCGGCCCGCCCCTGGCGATGCGCGTAACGCCCGATACCCCCGGGCGAATTGAATCTAAGCTGCGGCCAGCAACGTGTCAACAGATTCCGCAAATTGCCGTAGGCGGGCTGTGTGACTTGGCCCCCGATTTACCCTCGGGTAGCGCAGAACCCTGGCGGACGAAGCGGGACGAATGCGTCCACCCTACCGCCAGCGAAGGTTAATGCCTTGTCAGAAACCGCATTCCGGCAGCACCACGATCACCGCGGGGACGGTATTCACCGCGCGCGTGCACCCTGGGATCGCCGACATATCGGCCGTACCCGTCGCCACGGAAACATTTGGTGAACGTGCCGATCAGCAAAGGAGGATTTGGGTCAGGGACTCCCCCCGGATGCCTATTCCCGCCGGCCTGCGGACTCGCGTCGCGGACGCAGACGGGACCAGTCGGCCGGCGGCGATTTCGTCGGGCCGGTGACCTCGGCGACGATCAACCCGAGACCGGCGGCCGCCCACTTGCTGATGAACGGGGAGGCGCCTTCCGGGGCCGCACCCCCACCGGCATCCAGCCAGACGGCGGTATCGACCGCAGTCACCACGACCGGACCTTTTGCCAATACGGCGACGGCGGTCTTCGCCGGGTCGGTCAGCGCGGCGAGTAGGTCGCCGTACGCGTCCTGCTCGGCACCCGGTGCGTGCCTGGTCACGACGGTGCCGATGCCGTGATTCTGCAGCAGGACCAGCGCATCCGAAACCGACACGCTGTCATCACTTTTGAGCCCGCGGTACATCTTCTTGCCCGGCTTGCTCACGCTCGGTGTGTTCATCGCCTCGTAGACGAGTTGGGCGTCCTGCGGCACTTTGCCGGTGAGCCTGCCGATGATCACCCCGACCACGCGCAAGGTGCTATCCATCAAACACCAACCCGGGCAATGCGTTCAGCGTCTCAGCGGGCCCGGTGCTGGGTCTGCTTGGTGTTCTTCTGCGAGGTCAGCGAGACCTGGTCGCGGCGCGGTTGCAGATTCTTCCACCCCGACACTGGAACAACCGGATCGGTGGGACGCACGGCGATGACGGTCAGGTAATTGCTCCTGTTCCAGGCGTCCAGGAACAGTGTGCGCGGAATCTCCCAAGCCTGCCCGAGGGGCTTACCGTTCACCAACCTGCTCTGCGCATGGTCATTGATCGTGATCATATCGGTGTCGGAGTTGTAGCCCGTGACAATGACAGCGTGGTTGGCGTTGTCACTCGACCCGGGTAGTGAACCTCGATAGTTCGGCACGGCTTGCGACCAGAGCAACTGCGCGTTGATGGCCGCGATCATCGCCTTGTCCGGGTCCGCGAGCGCTGATTTGAGCTTCTCCATCGCCTCGGCTTCGTAGTACGTGTTGTGCGAACCGTATGTGCCGTACCAACTCACATTGGAGTCAATTCCATACTGCTTCAACAATTCCCGCGCGTCTTCGTAGTAGGCCCCTTTGGCGCTGTCGCGCATCCCGCGGTACATCACCTTGCCGGCGTACTCTTGGCGGACGCTGAGCAGATTCATTGCGCGATAGACGATCTGGGCTTCAGTCGGCGCTCTACCGGTGAGCAAGCCGACCACGCCGGCCACCGACATGAGCACACAATCACCGGAATTCTGCGGCTGCCAGTACCGCGCCGCCTTGGCCGGGTCGCCGTAGATCTGCTGCAGTTCCAGGTCTCGGCGCGTCAAGGTCAGCGCACCCGCGTAGCCCACCGCCTCGGGCACGACCGGGGAGGCCGGACCGACCGGCACCACCGTCGGTTGCACGGTCACCGTACGCAGCCGCAACAACCGGCTCCGGTCTGCAGCCGCCGAGGTACGGCGGAACGCCGGTACCTGGGTGACCTGAGCCAGGTCGGGTTCGACCGCAGCGACGGGCGTAGCCGGCACCGACGATTCCGCCGAGTCGGGCCCGGCAGCCGGCGCCGATGCGCCGGGCTCGCCGCCCGACCCGCCGACAACCTGGGACGTTGACTCTTGAGAGGTGGTTTCCGGCGCGTCCGGGTGTGACGGCGATTGTCGAATACCACCGGAAGGCCGGGAGGAGCGTACCGGCTGCGCATCGTCGCCGCGGCCGTCACGGGTCCTGTCACGGTCATTCGCCTTCGGCTCGCGCGCGGGCTTGCCGGAGGGATTGTCCGAGGGTTTGCCGGAAGGCTTGTCGGACGGTTTGTCCGAAGAACCACCGGAGGACTCGGACGACCGATCGCGCGGCCCGGAGGCCGATTCGCGCGACGAGGACGAGGACGACGAGCGGTCGCGGTCACGACTCGTCGATGTCCGATCCTTGTCCCTGCCAGACGAACTCGAAGTCGACGAGTTCGACCCCGACGAGTTCGACGAGGATCCGCTGCCGTCACCCGTCGAGGCCACCGCCACAGCGGCACCGGGGCCGGCAGCGACCAACAATCCCATACCGAGGACGAAAACGCCTACGCCCGTTCGTGATCTGACTCGATCCGACCCCATCGCGAAACCCCCAACCCGACGACACGCCAGCATTGCATTCAATCGACACACTACCCGGCATACCGCGAATAGCAAACAGTTTCGCTAAGATTGCCGCAATGCGCACCAGCGGCGATTCCACTCACGCTGACGGCGCGGCATATCGACAACTGCTGATCTATACCGTTCTGAATCAACACTTTCAGCACGCACCCAGACAGCTCAGGCGCATCGCATCGTGGCCGCGCCCGGCAACTCCAGCAGGGACACACGTCGGAGCATGGCAAACTTCTGACACCCGCAGTCTCGGGCACGTTCCCGCATGTGCGGTGGGGCCACGGACACCACCGGCTCGGCGCTAGGCCGCGTCAGAGGTCCGCTCGGATCCACCCGGGTGACGGGGACGGTCATTCTGCGGCTGGTTGGCAGGATTGTCGGGCGAGTTGGTCCGCCCCGCCCAGCCGTCCTTACCGTCCGCACCGTCGTCACCCGATCCGCGGGCGCTTCCACCTTCGGCGCCCGAGCCCGCCGTGAATGTCCCGCGGCCACCCTGCCCGTTCCTCTGCGTGGGTGGAATCGCCGCGTCGCCGCCGTCACCCCCGTCACCGCCATCACCGGACCTCGATCCGCCGTCGCCGCCCACACCGCCACGGCCACCCCTGGCGTTGGAGTCCGGCGACGAATCACCGTCCTCGTCACCGAGAACGGTGCCGTCACCTCCCGCGCCGCCACTACCGCCGCTGCCGCGCCGCTCGACGTTGCCACCGCTGCCGCCGTTTCCGCCGGTGGCCGCACCGTTGACGGCACGGCCCCATCCGCCATCACCCCCGGACCCGCCGTCGCCGATCCGCGTGTCACCGCCGTTGCCGCCGTTGCCGCCGACCGCGTTTGCCTCTCCGGCCGGCAGCGCATTTCCGCCCGCGCCGCCGTCCCCGCCGTTGCCGTAGACACTGGCGCCGCCATCCCCGCCGTCCCCGCCGATGGCCACCCCGAATCCGTTGAGGTGGAAGAACGCCGAGGCGTCCCCTCCGGCCCCCCCGGCACCGCCGTCGCCGCGAACCGAGGTGCCGCCTACGCCGCCCGATCCGGCGGTCGCATTGCCGAGCGGCGCCTCCGCATTGCCGCCGTCGCCACCCGTTCCACCACTTCCCCCGGTCGAGGTACCGCCGGCACCGCCGCCTCCGGCTTCGGCGTTGCCGTTGGCAGAGAAGGCATCACCACCCCATCCGCCGCTGCCGCCGTCTCCGCCCAACCTGCCGCCCTGGCCGCCGTTTCCGCCCTGCGCACCCTTGGCGTCGTTCTCGCCCGCGGTATCCAACCTGTTCTCGTCGCGGCCACCGTCGCCGCCGTCGCCGCCGCGGCCGAAGAGCAGTCCGCCGCGGCCACCGTTGCCGCCGATGGTTGCTTCACTCGTCCGCTCTTGGGCGATCAGGTCATACTCCGCGTCGAGACCGTTGCCACCTCGTCCGCCGTTACCAAACAGGAATCCGGCGTCACCACCGTCCCAGCCGTACCGGCCGTCTCCACCATTGCCCCACAGCAGGCCGCCATTACCACCGCGGCACGCTGCGGCCTCGCAATCCTCGGCGGCGGTGAGACCGTTGCCGATCAGCCAACCTCCGTTGCCGAACATCGGTCGGTACCACTGCGCATTAGCCGCCGCCAGCGCCGGCGGGGTCGGCGCTCCGCCGGCACGCAGGTTGATTCCGCAGCCGCTCGTACCGGAGTCGGTGTTGAGACAGTCCGGCGGGGCCAACGGGAGCATCGACTCCGTGGACACCAACCGCACTTCGGTCACTGCCGAGTCCGGCGCCTCCAATGTCGCGCCCCAGGCCACGCCGACACCTACCGCGGCGGATCCGAGCACCCCGACTGCGATCCGGCGACGGATCGAACCAGCATCTACCTGCTTAGCCACTTTGCGGACCCCCCTGCAGGCGGCGCGCCCCGATCCCCGACTGCCCCTGCTCAAAAGCCATGATGTATGCGGACGGAAATAAATTAAAGCGAGCCCAGCAACATGTCAAGACTCGCTATCAAAATTTATGCTTCGCCGCCCGCTGCCCAATTCACACCTCGGGTCTATGGACTATTCACACTCGGCCGGCACCGCCGACACATCGAGTGCATCCGCGGACCGTCACTACAGTCGCCGAGAGCTACCAGTTCAAAGCCGGGGTGCCCTAAGTTCCGGGGCGATCAGACGCACTCTCGGGCAACCCACTGAGGCCATGCATCCGAATAGCCCGGCGTACGGTCAGGAGTTCCGGACAACCAATTACGGGCATGGCTGAACGCTGAAGGCAGACATCCAGCAATCTGCGCGGAGGACCATTCATCGCGTTGGATAATTGCGGCAGCAAGAAAACGCTGTTTCGGTACGGCTTTTGTTCGGCTCCGCCGCGGAGTTTGCCCAGATGAATTCCCGTCCCACAGATCACTCGCGCGAGCGCGCCCCCCTTTCCGCGGGCGACGACGGCCGCCTCGCGTGGGACGACTATATCAACGCCAGCGTCAACGGCTAACTTTTCGGACAGAAAGTTCATCCCGTCTTCACTGCTCAATCGCTCATATGCCATGAGCTGCATGACTGGAGCGAAGTCGCATGCCGCCTCGGGCCCTGTCCGATGCCGAGCCGGCGCAGATGTCGTCAAACCCGCCGCGGCGCCGCTGTCCGGGCCTCCTTTGCGCAGGGTTGGCCGGTGGTGGCACACTCGTGAGGTGCTCAACGCGCAGTGGCGATTTTTCCACGGGTACCGGCCTGCGGTGCCCGTGGTTTAGCTGCTTCCCAGAGCCCCGCGGTCCGCTTCCGGATCCGGGGCTCGTCTCTTGTGTGAGGCCCGAACCGGACCGGACCGGACCCTTCGCACGACGAGAACCCGGAGAACGACATGACGACGACGGAACCCACCCAAGTGCCTGAAATCGACGATCTGCGCGCCGAAATCGATCGCCTCGACGCGGCGATCCTCGAAGCGGTGCAACGCCGCACCGAGGTGTCCCAGATGATCGGCAAGGCCCGCATGGCTTCTGGCGGCACCCGCCTCGTGCACAGCCGCGAGATGAAGGTCATCGAGCGCTACAGCGTGCTGGGCGAAGAAGGCAAGAATCTCGCCATGCTGCTGCTGCGGCTGGGCCGCGGCCGCCTCGGCCACTGACGCCCGGTGCAGCCGGCGCGCGCACGCAGCCGAGGAGTCGCATCGCGCGCCGAGGTCACTCGGGTTTGAGCGCGTCGACCAGCCAGGGCGTCAACCACTCCACGGCCTCGGGAGTGGGGTGCACACCGTCACTGCGTAGCCGGATCCCGTCGAGCCGGGTCTGGTAGTAGCCGTTCGGGCTGAGCTTCCGGTTCAGATCCAGCACCGTGGCGTTGGGCCGCCCGTCGACGACGCTGCGGAGCAACGCATTCCACCGCTCGACGCGTTTCGGCTGATCCTCGGGATAGAGGCTGCCGTCCGGCTTCTCAGCACGCCGGTTGTACGGCTCGGTCGTCACGACCAGCCGTGCCCCCGTCGAGCCCAGGATGTCGAGGGCGCGATTGAGCTCCCCGCGCAGGTACGCGTCGAAGCCCGGTTCGCCGATGTGGGTCCACCGACCCTCGTTCATCCGGTCGACGACCTCCCAGCGCCCCACGATCAGCAGCGCCACATCGGGCTTCTCGTGACCGATGCGCTGCGTCCAACGGGCCGGCCAGGCGTCACATTCGGATTTCTGCGGCAGTTGTTGCCCGACGTACTCGTAGGGCCCGCCGCGCGCGATCCCGCACCCGATCGTGGTGTGGTCGGTGAAGTCCACGCCGGGGGTGTCGGGCAGGTAGCGCATCAGTGTCCACGCGATCGAATCGCCGAACACCGCCACCCTCAGATCACCGGGCGCTCGGGGCCGCTGCGGTCGGGTGACCTCCACGGGTACCTCGGCCCCGACCAGAGCGGCGATGTCGACCTCGGGTCCGGGTTCCGGCGTCACGGCCTCGACCCGCACCGGCAGCACCGTCATCGTCACCATCGCCGCCGTCGCCGCCGTCGCCGCCGCCAGCGGCAGCATCGGCACGAATGCCGGCCGCCACTCCCGGATCGGCTGTTCGATCAACAACCAGGACACCGACGCCACGGCGAGCGTCGCCGCGCAGCGCAGCGCGAACAACTCCCAGCCGTCAATACCCGTGCGTTCCCCGTTCAGCACCAAGAAGATCGGCCAGTGCCACAGGTACACCCCGTAGGAGATCGCACCGAGTCCGACCAGCGGGCCGGCCGACAGCAGCCGCGCCACCGGACCGTCCTGGGCGAGCGCCACCGGCGCGATGACGAGAACCGCGGCCACCGCGACGATGATCAGCAGCCCGCCGCGGAACTCCTCGGCACTTCCGGTGGCGATGCGGGCCGCGCTGATCAGTACCACCAATCCGATCGCGGGAAGCGCCCAGGCCACCCAGCGCGTCCAGCGCGACCGCAAGATCACCAGGCCGGCTGTCAGGCCGCGCCAGTCCCGCACCACCAACGCCGCAGCCGCCGCGCCTACCAGCAGCGCCTGCACACGGGTGTCGGTGCCGAAGTAGACGCGATTGAGGTTCGCCTCCGAGCTGACCATGGCCGTCACCCCCGCAGACGCGAGGACACCCCCGGCGGCCAGGACAAACACCGCGGTGCGCACCGCGCGCTGCGACAACGCCGCGCCGCGGCGGTAGGCGAAGGCGCCCAGGACAGCGATGACCGCGGCGATCAGCACCGGCCAGCCGACGTAATACTGCTCCTCGACCGCCAACGACCAGGTGTGCTGCAGCGGTGACGGCGGAGCACCCTGGGAGAAGTAGTCGGTGTCCTGAGCGACGAACACCCAGTTGGACATCCAGAACAGCGCGGCGACCGCATCGGCGCGCAGATTCGCCGTGGATTCGGTGGAGAACAGCTCCCGCATGGCCACCACCGCAAGCACCATCACCAACAGCGCCGGCAGCAGCCTGCGGGCGCGCCGAATCCAGAAGGCTCTCAAGCCGATCCGACCGGTACGGCCCACCTCGTCGAGCAGCAGCGAGGTGATCAGGAATCCGCTGAGAACGAAGAACACGTCGACGCCGAGGAATCCGCCCGAGAGGCCCGGGACCCCACCGTGGTCGGCGAGCACCAGCGCCACAGCGATCGCCCTGACCCCGTCGAGAGCGGGTATGGCCTGGCCCGGGCCGACGTACCGACGCGGGCCCACCCGGACGGGCGCCGCACTCACGGCAGTCAACTCCAGGGCCCTCCTCGTCGCTGTCCGAGCAAGGAAGTCTATGAGCCGCAGGTCGCTGCGCGGCGAAGGCGCGCGCGGTCCAGGGTCCTGTTCATCGACGGCGGGCAACGCCGCACGACAAGGAACCGGCCGGGGCGGCATCGTGCCCACCCCGGCCGGATTCCTGGGTCGTCCGCAGCGGTGTCAGGCAACCGCCAGCGGGTTCGTGGCATCGGACTCGAGGGTGTTGGTCTCCATACCGCCGACGGTGTCGGGCAGCTCATAGGTCAGACCCCTGATGATCACCGTGCTGTTCCCCACGGTCATGTAGAGATCGCTGGTCACCCGGACGATGGGCATCCGGACCATCACCGTGATCTTCTTCCACGCCGGTGTCGTGAACTTGACGGTCCCCTTGTAGCTGGCGCTGTTGGTGAACTCCTGACCGAGCTTGGCGGTCACATCGGCTCCCAAGATCTTCTGCAGCGACAGGCTGAGCTTCACGCTGCCCTCGAACGACGCCTTGCTGGTCCAGGTCGCGGTGATCTCGCTGCTGTACTCGCGCGGTGTGCTGGTGAAGTTGTTGTCCACGGCGGGGCTGCCGGTGGCCGTACCCCCCAACTGATATGCCGACCATCCCCTTTCGACCTTCGTGATGTTGGCGGCATAGCAGGTGGTCCGCCCGCCCCCGTTGCACAGCTTGTTGACCAGATCGCTGCTCCTGGGATCTGAGGGGTCCAGCGTGATCGTCTTGTCCCGGGCGTCCAGCAGGGAAGCCTGGTCATCACGCGTCGAGATCCAGTCGTCCGGCGAGGGTGAGGCTGTCCCGTCGCCACCGGAGTGGCGCACCGAGATCGCGCTCGTCGGCACGAACCCGTCGACCCACGCGTTCATCCGGACCGTCCAGGTGTCCTCGGTGACGGTGCCCTTGAAGATCGGCCGCACCGAGGTCGAGCTCCAGAAGTACATCGGGACCTCGAAGTGCACCATGCCGCCCGGCGGGATGGGCATGCCCAGCGCCACGGTGCCGTCCGGTCGTGCGTCCCCTTCATAGCCGATCAACGTCACCGTCTGCGTGGTCAGGTTGTAGATGTCGAACCCGCGCGTCCACCTCGCACCCGAAACGGGTGCTGTCGCGGCCGCCATCATCGTGGCGTGCGCGGCGGCCACCGTCACCGGCGTCTCGGTGACCGGCTCCCACGCCGGTACAACGGCTCCCACGGCCGGTGTGGCGGGAGTGATCACGTCGATGATTCCGGCATGACTGCCCGCGACGTAGAGGCGTCCGTCGAACCCGATGTCGACCCCGGTGGCGCCACTGACGGTGTGCATCACCGATCCGACGATGGCCCCCGTCGTGAGGTCGATGACGGTCACGGTGCCGTACCCGGCGTCGGTCACATAGGCGTGGCGGCCATCGGCATCGACCACCACCGAGGTCGGCATCTCTCCCAGCGGCACCGGCGAGCCGATGGTGGTGAGTGTGTCGAGATCGATGATCGTCACGCTGCCATCGCCGGTTTCCCGCAGCGAGCCGGAGTTCGTGACCACCAACCGGTTCCCGCCCACGGCGATGCCGGTGGGAGCGTTGCCGACCGCGATCGTCGTGATGACCTCGGCGATGTCGAGGTCGATCACCGATACGGTGTCGTCGAACTCGTTGGTGACAAACGCCCGGTTCTGACTGATCGCGACGCCGAATGCGCCGTCGCCCACCGAAACTCGGGTGATGGTCCACGTAGCTGTGTCGATGATGGATACCGCGTCGTCGTTGCCGGCGGTCACCACCACCCGTGACCCGTCGGCGTTGGCCGCGACGCTGGTCGGCGAGTTGCCCACGTAGAGCTTGCGAGGCAGCACCGTATTGGTCGCGGTGTCGATGACGGAGAGCGTGCCGTCGTCGGAGTTGACCACGTAGGCACGCCCGTCGTTGGCGACCGTGATTCCATAAGGCGCAGCGCCGACCCGGATGGAATCGACGACCGACCCGCTGGCGACGTCGATCACCACCACTCGCCGGTTGTCCACGTCGGTGACGTAGGCGCGCCGACGGTCTGGGCTCATCGCCACCCCGTAGGGCATACCGCCGATGCCGAGCGCGTCGCCGGCGCCCACCGTGACCGCAACCGAAACGGTCCGGACGGCGGCGGGGCTCAGCAGGCGGAAGCCCTTGTCCCGCACGGTCACAGTGAACGTGTCCTGTCCACCGCCACTGACCATCAGCGTGCCTGGGGTGTAGACATAGGTGCCGTCGGCGTTGAGCTTGACGGTTCCGAACCGGGGTCCCTGAGCGAGGGTGTAGGTCAACGGATCACCGTCGGGATCGATCGCGCCGACGGTGCCCACCACCGTGCCGTCGGCGGCCTCGCCGATCTGCAGCGGGGAAGCGTCCGGGGCGCGGTTGTAGAACACCCCGACCGTCGTGCGCCGCCACCACTCCAGCATCAGCAGCAGCGGCGAAGAGTCCGGCGAGGTCGGGATCGGCGTCAGGAACGGACGGAATACGGCCTGGATGATGTTGTCGGCGATCTTCCACAGCTGCCCGACCGCGTGGGCGAGTCCGCCGGCAGACTTGGCTGTCGTGACAGGCGCAGGGAGCACCGCCTCGGGCTGCGGCGCCGCGGCGCTGTCCTCGACTGCCGGGGCGTCCTCGTCGGCCGGGGCCTCCGCGGACACCGGCGCCGTCAGGTCCACCTGCTCGGCGGTCTCTTCGCGCTCGGACACCGTGTTGCCCTCGGCGACGGCCTCAGACGACGTGTCGGCGGGCGGACGGCTGGGACGACCCTCACCGGAGGCCGTGTCGGCGACACCCGGGTCGGCCTCGACCTTCGGCTCGGCTGCAACGCTCGGGTCGGCCTCGACGTTCGGCTCAGCTGCGTCGACCGGCTCGACTGCGTCGACCGGGCCGCCCGGCGCTTCCAAGACCGGTGCGTCCCCGCCTTCCCCGGCGGCACCCTCGTCAACCTCGTCGGCATCCCCGTCGGCGTCCTCGTCAGCATCCGAGGCGCCATCATCGGAGGCGCCATCAACGGAGGCGGCATCGTCGGAGGCGGCATCATCGGAGGCGGCACCATCGGAGGTGACATGGTCTCCACCGCGGTTCGTGCCCGACGCCGCCTCGCCCCCGCCGTCGGCCGAGGGCTCATTCCGGCTCAGCGAACGCGCTTCCGAGGATTCGGACGACCCCGCCGACTCCCGCGCTGGGTCGTCCGCCCACGCCGTCGGGGAGCCGGCAACCGCGGCACCGATGCCGAGGGCTACCGCCAGCCCGCCTATCCGACCGACATATCTCGCACTGTTCATGTTTGCTCCCCGCCCGGCTGGTCCGCATGTCGCCGGCCAAGAAAGCCAGCGCGGAACGAAGATTAGTTCCGAAAAGGCTTGCAAACAGCGAGAAAAATGGGTAGTTCACCTAGGTTTCGCACATCGGCGCCAGATAATTAACGTGGTCAACAGTATTTACACCTGGCATTGGCCCCACGTTGGCCGGCACCGCGCCGCGAAGTGCCCCCGTCGCATCCCGGACTGCACTCGGCGAGCCACCGAACATCCGCGGCTGTGCGCAGCGCGGGTTCGCGCTGTCGTCAGCAGCTAACTAGCGAGTCAAAGCGATGTACTTGGTGTCGAGGTATTCCTCGATACCCTCGGTCCCGCCCTCGCGGCCGAAGCCCGACTCCTTGATTCCGCCGAACGGCGCGGCCGCATCGGAGATCACGCCGCGGTTGACACCGACCATGCCGGACTCGATGCCCTCGGCCACCCGCAGCGCCCGGTCCAGCGACCGGGTGTACACGTAGGCGGCCAGGCCGTACTCGGTGTTGTTGGCCGCAGCGATGCCCTCGTCCTCGGTGTCGAAGCCGGCGATCGGCGCCACCGGGCCGAACACCTCCTCCTTGAGGATGCGGGCATCGGCCGGGACATCGGTCAGCACGGTGGCCGGGTAGAAATTGCCGGGACCGCCCGGGGCGACACCGCCGACGGCAACGGCAGCACCCCGCGATACTGCATCGGACACCAGCTCGGTGACAGTGGCGACCTGCTTGGCGTTGATCAGCGGACCCAGGGTGGACTTCTCGTCGAGGCCCTTGCCCAGGGTGAACTCGCTCATCCGCTTGACGAACTTGTCGGTGAACTCCGCACGCACCGCGTTGGCCACGTGGAACCGGTTGGCCGCGGTGCAGGCCTCTCCGCCGTTGCGCATCTTGGCCAGCACGGCACCGTCGACGGCGGCGTCGACGTCGGCGTCGTCGAACACGATGAACGGTGCGTTGCCGCCCAGCTCCATCGAGGTGCGCAGCAGTTTGTCGGCGGACTGTTTCACCAGCGCCTTACCCACGCCCGTGGATCCGGTGAAGGTGAGCTTGCGCAGCCGACCGTCGTTGATCAGTGCCTCGGTGACCGCGCCCGGGTTACTGGTCGGCAGCACCGACAACACGCCCTTGGGCAGCCCCGCCTCGGCCATCAGCTTGGCCAGCAGCAGCATGGTCAGCGGCGTCTCCTGCGCCGGCTTGACGATCATCGTGCAGCCGGCCGCGAAGGCCGGGCCCATCTTGCGAGTTCCCATGGCCAGCGGGAAGTTCCAGGGGGTGATCGCATAGCAAGGCCCGACGGCCTGTTTGGTCACCAGGATGCGCCCGGTACCCGCCGGGCTCGGCGTGTACCGGCCGTCGATGCGTACGGCTTCCTCGGCGAACCAACGGAAGAACTCGGCACCGTAGGTGACCTCGCCCTTGCTCTCGGCGACCACCTTGCCCATCTCGAGGGTCATCAGCGCGGCGATGTCGTCGGCGCGCGCGGTGATCGTCTCGAAGACCGACCGCAGGATCTCGCCGCGCTGCCGCGGCGGTGTCGCGGCCCACTCGGCCTGTACCGCGCACGCGGCATTCAGCGCGTCGCGCGCGTCGTCGGCAGTGGCATCGGCCACCGCGGTCAGGACTTCGTCGTCACTGGGGTCGAGCACGTTGAACGTCGAGGTGCCCGCACGTTCCTCACCACCGATCCACAGTCCGGTCGGAACAGATGCCAGCAGCGCGGAGGTATCCATACCCCCATCATTTACCCCTTCCTGCGCCCACCCGCACTAGGGTTCTCCACATGGGTTCTGACATCACCGCCACACCCGCCTGGCAGGCTCTGTCCCGACACCACCACGACATCGGCAAGACGGATCTGCGTGAACTCTTCGCCCAGGATCCCGACCGCGGCACCGAGTTGGCGCTGACGGTGGGAGACCTCTACATCGACTACAGCAAGCACCGTGTCAGCCGCGAGACGATCGGTCTGCTGCTCGATCTGGCCCGGGCCGCCGACCTGCCGGCCAGGCGGGACGCGATGTTCTCCGGTGAACACATCAACACCTCCGAGGACCGTGCGGTGCTGCACACCGCGCTGCGACTGCCCAGGGATGCGGCACTGAGCGTGGACGGCCAGGATGTGGTCGCCGATGTGCACGAGGTGCTGGACCGGATGGGTGAGTTCACCGACCGGGTGCGCAGCGGCGAGTGGCGCGGTGCGACGGGTGAACGCATCGCCACCGTGGTCAACATCGGCATCGGCGGGTCGGATCTGGGGCCGGTGATGGTGGACCAGGCGCTGCGGCACTACGCCGACGCCGGCATCAGCGCGCGTTTCGTGTCCAACGTCGACCCCGCCGACCTGGTTGCCAAGCTCAACGGATTAGACCCGGCCACAACGCTTTTCATCGTCGCGTCCAAGACCTTCTCGACGTTGGAGACGCTGACCAACGCCACCGCGGCACGCCGTTGGCTCACCGAGACCCTCGGGGGCGCAGCGGTGTCTCGGCATTTCGTCGCGGTGTCGACCAACGCGGAGCGCGTCGCCGAGTTCGGCATCGACACCGCCAACATGTTCGGCTTCTGGGACTGGGTCGGCGGACGATACTCGGTGGACTCGGCGATCGGGCTCTCGGTGATGGCGGTGATCGGCCGCGAGCGCTTCGCCGAGTTCCTGGCCGGCTTCCACCTGGTCGACGAGCACTTCCGCACCGCTCCACTGGAAGCCAACGCGCCGGTGCTGCTCGGCCTGATCGGGCTCTGGTACAGCAACTTCTTCGGCGCGGAAACCCGTGCTGTGCTGCCCTACTCCAACGACCTTGCCCGTTTCGCCGCCTACCTGCAGCAACTGACGATGGAGTCGAACGGAAAATCGGTGCAGGCCGACGGCACCCCGGTCACCGCGAGCACCGGTGAGATCTTCTGGGGCGAGCCGGGCACCAACGGCCAGCACGCGTTCTATCAGCTGCTGCACCAGGGCACCCGGTTGGTTCCGGCGGATTTCATCGGGTTCAGCGAGCCGACCGACGACCTGCCCACCGCTGACGGCACCGGCAGCATGCACGATCTGCTGATGAGCAACTTCTTCGCCCAGACCCAGGTGTTGGCGTTCGGCAAAACCGCCGACGAGATCTCAGCAGAGGGCACGCCGTCAGATGTGGTGCCGCACAAGGTGATGCCCGGAAACCGGCCCACTACGTCGATCCTCGCCACCAAGCTGACCCCGTCGGTGGTGGGCCAGCTGATCGCGCTCTACGAGCATCAGGTGTTCGTCGAGGGCGTCATCTGGGGCATCGACTCGTTCGACCAGTGGGGTGTCGAGCTGGGCAAGACCCAGGCCATGGCACTGCTGCCGGTGCTCACCGGTGACGACGCCCCCGCGGCGCAGTCCGACTCTTCGACCGACGCGCTGGTGCGGCGCTACCGGACCGAGCGCGGACGCACCGCGTAACGCCGTTGCCGGGCAACGGTATCGGAGCCTGACATCGGGACTGTGCGCCGACGGCGCTAGGCGTCGGGGTCGGGGCGGGTCCAGCCGAGGATCATCGCAGGCGCGCAGCCACCGATGAGCAGCGCGGTGAGGGCCATCAGCCCGCCTGCATAGGCCATGTCGACGTCGGCGCCACCGGTGATGACGGCGCCGAAGATGAGATAGCCGACCGGGAGCAGCATCAGGTACTGGGTGATGGTCAGTCCGATAGATCTGGCGCTGTTGCGCTGGGCGAGTTCGTATTCGTCGAGCGTGGCATGGGGTGCGTCGCCCTGCCGGCCGGACACGATCTGCAGCACCACCCACACCGGGAAGAAGACCGCGCAGGCCGGCAGCCACAGCAGTGGCGCCCACTGAATCCCGAACGCGCACAACAGGCTCACCGCGGCCATGAACGCGAAGGTGAAGCCCAGTGCGATGACCAGCGCGCGACGCCGCCGGCGGCTGCGCCATTTCGGCAGCGAATGCGAATATGTGCGCTCATTTTTCAGGAACTGCCGGGTGCGATACGTCTGGTACCGCTCGATCAGGTTTGCCTCAGGCATGGGCGTCTCCTCTTTGCGGTCGGCTGTCTCTGCGGTAGAGCTCGGTCGACAGCGGCGCGAAGGGCTCGCGGGCGAACACTGCTTCGACAGGCAGATCGAAGACCTCGCAGATACGGAAGGCCAGGTCGAGGCTCGGGTAGTGGTCACCTCGTTCCAACGCGCCGACGGTCTGGGGGTTGACGTCGATCAGCTCGGCGAGCTGCGCTCGGGTCAGTCGCCGCTCGGCGCGCAGCACGCCGATGCGGTTGTGGATGGGATGAGTTTCCCCTCGCCTTACCGGGCTCACCTAACTGATTGTTGGGAAAACCCAATAATCTGTCAAGGAGTTCGAGCGTGGGCTTGCTGGCGTCAGGGCGGCCCCGACTCCATCGAACTCAGCAGCTCGCGCACATGGGTGATGTGTACTCCTGCCGCGGCGCGTGCCGCCGGCACGTCGCCGGCTGCGATGGCGTCGAAGATCGCCTGATGCTCGGCCACGGACTGATTCAGCCGGCCATCCGGCGTGAACCCCACCGATCGTGCTTCCCGCAGATGCTGGTGCAGCTCACCCAGCAGATCGATCAGCAGGGAACTCTTGCTGGCCTCTGCGATGGCCAGGTGAAAAGCGATGTCCAAACTGGCCAGCACATCGAGTTCCCACCGGTCGGCGGCGACCGCGGCCACAAACGCCTCGTGGGCAGTGCGGATCGACTCCCGATGATCATTGTCGGCACGCGCAGCAGCCTCCGCTGCAGCGAGTTCGTCGAGTGCACCGCGAACTAGCATCATGTCCATCACCTCTGCACGGTGCTGACCAAACCACTTGATCACGTCTACGCTGGGCCGCACCGTGGCTGTGACGAAATAACCGTTTCCATGCCGGACTTCGATCAGGCCCACTGCCTCCAGCGACCGCAGGCCTTCCCTGATGCTGACTCTGCTGACGCCGAGGGCCTCAGTCAACTCGCGCTCTGACGGAAGCTTCGCGCCGACCGGATACAGACCGTTCTTAATAGCTTCGGCCAATTGGTCGCGGACATGATCGGCGCGGGACCGCGCAGGCGGCAGCCGGGTGAAGTGTTCCGAACTCACCTCGACATCACCAGCCCCGCCTGTTCGATCCTGGCACGGACCCCGCGCCATTGACTCGCCCCGACGGTCACCGGTGCCCGTCGGCCCATACCTCGCGCCCACACTGCACGATGACCGAGTTCCGCCGCCGCCTGCAGATCGACACCACCCGGCGGCGCGGCGATATCGACCACGAGCGCGCCCGGCCTCAGTCGTTCCAGCAGGGAGCGGGTCACCACCGGCGCGGGCACTGTGGAGAACACCATCGCGAAGCGTGCAATTTCTGCGTCCAGACCGGTGAGCGGCACGGTACGGAGGTGCGCCGCGTACGCCGCAGCGCGCTGCAAGGGATTGCGTGCGGCGACGGTCACCTGCGCGCCGAGCGCCCGCAACGTCGCCGCCAGCCTGGCACCGATGTTGCCGTAGCCCACGACAACGACGTGCGCGTCGTTGATCGTGACCCTCGTGTTCTCGATAACCACTTTCAGCACTCCCTCAACAATGGCAGGAGCCCGCAACAGCATCAGTTCCTGGTCAGCCTCGTACTCATCCAACATTGCCCCCACGGCAGCGGCCGCGGCAGTCAAACCAGTATCCGCCTGGCCCAAGATGATATGCGCGGGTGCGGACATCAGCTCGAGCAGCTGAGGTGTGATGACGATGGGCGTCGCATGGCCTGGTGCGAAGATGGAGCCGTCGGCCGCGATGCCCGGTATCGGCAGCAACAACACATCTGCAGCGGCGAGCGCTTCCCCCACACTGCTGGCGGCCGAGACTCCGTCGATCGGCGCGTCCGCACCGATGAACCCGTATGCACGCACCGCTGCACCCGTCTGCGCGGCCAGCCGGGCTATTTCCTGCTCCCGCTCATCGCCTCCCACCACAGCGATGGTCAGGTCTGCCCAGCTCATATCGCTCCATTCGTCACCAGTTCAACCAGAGTGTTTGGATCTGCCACATCAAGCCCCAGCTCGCGCAGCCTCAAACCGTCCCGTGTTGGGGTCCCGTGTAGTGCACAGTCGATCAACCGCAGCAGGGATTCTGCAACGGGAGCTGCCGTTCCTGCCACGTGCGCCAGCTCGAGAAACGGCACCACTGCAAACGCGAAATCTTCGCGGTAGTAACGATGTTCAAGCGAATCGGGGGCCATAATCGTGGCGTTCACGCTGCCGGTGGACACAGCATGCCGAAGCCGTTCCTCAGGACCGCCCACCGCGGGAATCTCGTCAACTGTTCCGATGGCCAGCATCTCCTCGATCAGCGGATCCAGTCGATGCCCAAAAGCCTCCGCGAGGCAGAGCCGTTCGTTGTCCAGCGCTGACATCACGGCAGCTACGGCCGGTGTCGTGGCATCGGCGTAGTAGGCGAATTCCCCGCCGGTCGCCTCCACCCAGGCTGCCGCCATAACCGCCGTGGGCGGGTGCAGCACGAGATTGACGTTTGCCAAGCCCGTCGCGAGGACATCTTTTTCCAACTGACAGGCGGGCCAGAGATCCGCAGCTATTTCCAGTGCCGCGGAATCGATCCCGAGTGCGGAGGCCCGCACCCGGCGCGCAGTGCCGGTGATACCCACCGAGGCTTTAGGTCCGGTCCGGGCAACATAGGTCAAAGTCGACAATTCGGCTATCGGCGGACGGGCGATGCGCCGCCGAGCGAATCGGGAGGCCATGTGCACCGCGCCCAGCATGTGCCCCGGGTTGAGGACCAAAGGGGTACGACAGCCCAGATCGGCCAGGTCGTCGGCCAGCGCTCGATGAGCCAGCGCCGGCAAGCACACCACTGCGACGTCCGTGCCAGAGAGAGCCTCCGACAGCGATGTGGTCAGCACTGGTAACGGCGTGAAGCCGTCGCCCAGCACACCGTTGACATACACTCCTCCGGCAGCGCAGTAGGGAGCTAACGTTGCTTCCCGACGATTCCACAACCGGACGCAGTGCCCTGCCGCGGTCAATTCGACCGCGGCGGATAGACCTCCCGCACCGGCACCGAGAACCGCGACAGTCGTCACACCACTATCGTTTCGTCGCAGTACTTGACCAATTTCGCCTCGTCGACCTCGATCCCCAGACCGGGTCCGTCCGGACAGATCAAGACACCATCCCGAAATTCGAAGGCCTCGGTGGTGATGTCGTCGAGATAATAGACACCGGCGACCTGCGGGCCTCCCGCGCCTGCCAAGGTGGTCACCGGACATACGCTGGGCAAGATCGCTCGCTCCAGCGCGACGCCGAGATGCAGGTTGGCCGCCGTGCCGATGCCGAACTCGATCGACCCACCGATGTCGTGGTACATGCCGAGCGCTGCTGCGATATCGGCCTGTTGGCGCGCGCGCCACAACCCACCAGGTTTGGTGACATAGCAACTGAAGCACTCTGCGGCGCTGTACTGATGTAACTCAAGGATGTCGTGGGTCGTCCACGCGGACTCGTCGGCCATCACCGGTACCCCGATCCGTTGAGCAACCTGGGCCAGGCCGTGGGCGCCTGCCACCGGCTGCTCACAAAGGTAAAGGTCGAACTCCTGCTGGCGCAGCGTGATCCGGACAGCCTCCCCAACGGTGGCGTACCCTTCGTTGGCGTCCACCCGAAGTTCGATACCCGGACCCACCACCTGCCGCATCCTGCGCATCAGCTCGACGTCGCGGTCCCCGTCGATCCCGGTCTTCAGCTTGAAGACGGTAATGCCTTCGGACACCGCATTCTCAGCTTCAGTCAGAGCGTCCTCGATCGGCATCAGCCCCAAGGAGTGTGTAACGCGCACACCCTCGCGACGTCTGCCGCCGAGCAGTGTGCTCACTGGAACTCCAAGGGCCTTGCCCGCGATATCGTGGCAGGCGATGTCAATGGCCGACTTGGCGTACGATGCTCCCTTCGCGACGCGGTCCATCCCGGCGTGCAGCACCCCGATCTCCCTAGGGTCGAGCCCTCGAATGGCTTCCATCAGACAGTCGCGGATCAATGCGAGCACCGTCTCGGGAGACTCTCCGCCGTACCGCATCTGCGATCCGCCCCAGGTGGGGATTGCGGGGGCTTCGCCCCAGCCGCTGATCCCCTGGTCTGTATCGAGGCGAATGATGGCGTGATGGCCGATGCGTCGATGCGTGTTCCCGGCCCATGAGTGCACGCGCCGAAGGGGCAGCGTGACGAGGTAGATCTGACCGCCGGTGATATGCATTGCGCCTTCCAGGATTTGATGTACCCGCCCGCTCAGGTGCCGGGCGCGTCCCCGATCATCTCGATCTTGTTTCCATCCGGGTCCAGCATGTAAAGGCTGAAACCGTATCCGCTGGGTATCGGCCCGTCGAGGATCGGCACCCCACGCTCCTTCGCACGCCGGGCAATCTCTGAGAGGTTGCGTGCCCGAAACGCGATGTGCTCTACCGGTCCCTCACCTGCGGGCCGCCCGGTGGTCAGGCCCAGCCCCTGGTCGGTGACGATCAACGGCCTTCCATCTCGGAAGTCCTCCCGCTTCCGCACGGTGAGTCCCAGAAAGTTCAGGTAGAACTCCTCAGCCGCAGCCAGGTCGGCGGTCTGGAGCAGAAGATGACCCAGTCCGTAGACAACCGGCGGCTTTTCACTGCCTAGCATGCCGTGCTGTTCGGTGTCGATGCCCAATATTCCCGCACGTGACCAGGATTCGGTCGGATAATCACTAACGGCGACATGGAGATGTTCCGGGTTGGCCCCGGCATGTTCCACCATCGCCTCGGTGATCGCCCGAGTGAGTCGTCGCTTCTGCTCGACCGTGCGTCCCTCCCACATGTGAACAGTGACGAATGGCATGTGCTCTCCTTTGGTGAGTCGCGATTGGCCACATGGCGATATGTTCAGTCATACAGCCGCGTGGTGATCGGTGTGTCCGAACCCAGTCCGGCGCGGGCCACAATCGAGCGGGCACGATCACGAGCTTCTGCCCGGAGCGTCTGCTCGTCGATGGCCGAAACCAGTCCATCTGCGAACACCGGCACCCCGTCAACCCAGGTCTGACTGATGCTGGCGCTACTGGCCGACCACACCATCGCCAGCACCGGGTCGTCGAACGGAACCCAGTCTGGATGGTTGAGGTCCCATAGGACGAAATCGGCCTTCTTACCCGCCTCGATCGATCCGATCTCGTTATCCCAGTTCAGCGCCCTGGCACCGTCGATCGTCGCCATCCGCAATGCCTGTTGCGCTCCAATCAGAGATGTGTCGAGCCGTGCATCCTTGAAAAGTCCTGCTACTAAGGAAATTTGGCGCATAAGGTTCATGTTGCCCGACGCCGCGACACCATCGGTGCCGAGCCCGACGGTAACGCCTGCGGCTAACATCTCGGGATAGCGTCCGACCGGCGAAGTGGCCCCCTTGCCCAGTTTCATCGACGAGTAGGGACAGAACGCCACCTTGGTACCGGTTCTGGCCAGAAGTCCGACTTCGTCGTCGGCGACGGCGACCGCATGAGCAAGCACCAGGTTGGGTCCGAGACCGCCGTGGTCCCCGATTCGCGAGATGGGCCAACGTCCATACTTGTGCATACTGACTTCGGCTTCCTGAACACTGCTGGCCAGGTGGTAAGTGCTGCCGACGCCGAGGTCTTCGGCGAGTGCACGTGCGCCCACGTGCAACTCCAGTGAGCATGGCTCCTTGCCCTCGATGTTGACCCAGCAGCGAATCCGGCCTTCGGCGAATCCATTCCAGGTGCGTACTGCTTCGCCGAGCACGTCGAGCGCTTCCACGTGGTCTCCGAAGAAATGATGATTGACCATGGCCTGTGACCACCCGCGGGGGGTCTCCCGCGGGGGCCGATCCGCCGCGTGCCGTCCGACGATGCCTCTGATTCCCATCGCGGCCGCTGCCCTGGCCGTGATGCCAGGATCATTCTGAGCGCCCATATCCAGGAAGCACGTCGTGCCACTGCGCAACATTTCGGCTATCCCAAGACTGACGCTGACTCTCTCGTCATCTTCACCGACATGGGCGTAGAACGGCTTCGCCCAGTGGAATACCCACGCCCGAGTGGATAGATTGTCGGGAAAGACTCCACGCGCGAGGGTTTCGGATAAGTGCACGTGTGAGTCGACGAATCCAGGGCTCAGGCCGAACGAGCGACCGTTTCGGACCGTATCGTGGGCGGTCATCGGGTGCCGCTCAAGCATGTCGTCATGCGCGCCGATCGCGATGATCCGGTCATCGCTGACAATCATCGTGGCGTCGCGCAGCACCGTGTTGTGGGCGTCCACGGTCACCACCCAGTCGAGGTGGGTGAAGTAGGTGCGCTCAGGCGTCGATGACAAACAGTTCACCTCCGTCGAGTAGATCGGAGATGACCTCGTAGCCGTCGGTGGTCACCGCAACGACGTCTTTGACTTGAAAGCCGAACCGGCCGGGGATCATTGCGAAAGGTTCGATGCCGATGATCGCCCCCGCCTCTATCACGTCGGAGGACGTCGCACTGATGTAGGGGAGCTCATGCATGTCCAGACCCATTCCGTGACCGAAGAAGGCGATAGCATGTCTACCGAGAGGACCGAGCGCGTCGACATAGGCGCGGTAGATCGCCCGCGGGTCAGCGCCCGGACGCAGCAACTCCAGGCCGGCCTGCCTGGCCCTGCTCACGAGATTCCAGTGCCAGCTGACCTCGTCGGTGGGTGCACCAACGACTGCCGTCCTGGCCACGCCAGCCTGATATCCGTTGCGTCCGCCGAAGATCTCCACCCGCACGACATCGCCGTATGCGACGGTGCGGGATGTCGGGCCCGCATTGGGATACTGACTACCGGTCCCAGTGGCAGCGATCAGGAAGCGATGCTCGGTGACCCCTCCCGCGTACAGCGCGGAGACGATCCGCTCGCCGAGCTCGGCTTCACTATGACCGACCTTCGCGCCCTCGAGCCCCACCCGCAGAGCCGCGTCGGCCGCCAACGACAGTTCGCGCAGCGTGTCGAGTTCTGCCGCAGTCTTGCTCGACCTCACGTTATCGAAATCGTGATCGATACTGACCCAGGTGACGTGGGGCATTCGCGCGCGCAACCGGTCAAGACGGGCTGCTGGTATGAAGTCTGTCTCGATGCCGATGGTAAGGAGTTCGCTCCCCCAGCACTCTTCGAGCAGCGAGGCCAGAGCGTCCATCGGTTCTTCGACGAATTCTCTCCACACCCTCAGCGGCACCGTCGGCAACGCATCCGCGACGAAGCTGCGTTCCATGTCTATTGCGAGAACCCCGGCCAGGCGGTCCGGCCCGATCAACGCGGCGGCATGCCGCCACCGCATCAAGGGATGGGAGACGATCCGCAATCCGGTCGCGTAGGTGAAGCCCTGTGGAGAAAGCAGAACCACTCCGTCGAGACCGCGCCGACGAACAAGCATCGCCAGTTTCTCCACGGTTTCGGCCGAAGCCGCGGCGGGTTCGACCTCATCAACTGTCACGATGCCCCCAACTGACCACACGCCGGTCCAGCCACTCGATAGTCAGGTATGAGCTGTAGCCCATCACCGCCAAGACGACGATCACCGCGAACGACTCCGCAATCCGCAGCTGAGAGTTGAATGTTGTCACCATCACGCCCAACCCAACGTTTCCACCGACGAACTCGCCCACGATCGCTCCGACGAGCGCGGCTGGGACCGCGAGCCGCAGACCCGCGAAGAGCGTGGGCAGGGAGGCAGGAAACAGCAGCTTGCGGAACATCGTCCAGCGCGAGGCACCGAGGGAACGTAGCAGCGTGCGAGCATCCTGGTCGGCGGCATTCAAACCGACCACCACCGCCACCAGCACCGGGAAGAAGCAGGACAATGCGGCGAAGAAAACCCTTGGCGCAATGCCGAATCCGAACCAAATCAGAAACAGCGGCGCTATAGCGACTTGCGGCGTGCTCTGGATTGCAACCGCCAGCGGATACACTGACTTCTTGGCGAACTTGCTAATACCGATGACCAATCCCGAAGTGAATCCGAGTGTCACACCGAGCGCGAAACCTACCGTGGCCTCGAACGCCGTCCAGTAAAAGTTGCGCCAGAAGAACTGTTGCTGCATCAAGGACACGAGCGCTTCGCCGACCCGCGTCGGGGCGGGCATGATCAGCGGATTCACCGCACCACCGCGAACGGCAATCTCAAGGAGCACCAGCAACGCCAGCAGGGTCAACAACGGCCACGCCCAGGCGGCGTAGTCGCGCTTGGTCCCGGCTGGCGCCGCTGGCATGGCCGGCGATCCGACCGGCACATGTGTGGTCACAGCACCTCCCCGCATGTGCTTCGTGCCAAGGACTTCCGGATCCGTGAAATAAAGCTCACCGCCCGCGGAGTTTCCATCACATCCGGGGTTCGCGGTTTGGGTAGGTCGATGCGGACACGGTCGATGATGCGTCCCGGGCGGGGTGTCATCACCATCACCTCATCAGAAAGAGCAACGGCCTCCGCGATGTTGTGTGTGACGTAGATGACAGTGCGGTTGAGTCTGCGCTGCAGGGAAGCGACTTCGTGATCCAGTCGCTCGCGGGTAAATTCGTCGAGCGCGGCGAACGGCTCGTCCATCAGCAGCACGTCGGGCTCGAAGATCAACAGTCGGGCCAGGCTGGCACGCTGTTGCATGCCTCCGCTGAGCTCCCAGGGCCTCCTGTCTTCGAAACCGCCCAATCCGACGATGTCGATGAGTTCATGGGCGCGAGCTCGCGCCGCAGACCGGTTCAGCCCCAACACCTCGATCGGCAGCATGATGTTGTCCAGGGTGCTGCGCCACGGCAGCAATACGGCGGACTGCAGCATGATGCCGCAATCGGAACGTCCAGCCCTGGCCGGGATTCCGTTGATGGTGATGGCACCGGTGGTGGGCTCGATCAGACCGGCGATCATCTTCAACAGGGTTGACTTTCCGCATCCGCTCGGCCCGACCAGGGACACCACCTCGCCTTGCCTGATCTCGAGATCGACCTCCTCGAGGGCGATGACATCACCACCGTGGCGAGCCGGATAGGTTTGCGACGCCGCTGCCACGTTGACTATCACCGGCGACTCGATAGGCCTCTGCGCCTCGGGCATCTGTGTCGAAGACCGCACTATTTCGTGCTGTCGATCTGGTCGATGTAATCGTTGGTGAAGACCTCGCCGAAGGGTACATCCATTTGTCCGTAGACGGCATTCAACAAGGTTTCCGTGGATTTTTCGTCGATGTATCCCCATTTGTCCCCGAGGGGAACGGTGCCCTCTGCAGCAAGATCTACTGAGTACGAGGCCGTTTCGGAGTCGGTGCAGCCTTCGGGCGCGAGCTTGCAGACGATCTCCACCGCTTCGGCCTTGTTGGTCATGATCCAGTCTGCGGCTTGCAGCCAACCGCTGGCGAGTTTGACCGCGATCTCTGTCTTCGCGGGGTCTTCGAGCAGCGCGTCCGGCACTATCATCATGTTGCCGGGAAGATTCGCGAAGTCTTCGGGCATGATCGAGCGCAGTTGCATTCCGGCGCCCATCTCCATCGCGGCCATGTCTCCGCCACCGTGTGCGAATGCTTGAATTTGGTTGGTCTGGAACGCATTCACCACGGCGGCCCCGCCTGCGCCGACGATTGGCTCCTGCCAGTCGGTGACGCCCACAGACTTCATCACAGCCCCGACGATCGGAATCGCGCCGTCGGTCGCCGAGGTGACGCCGATCGCCTTACCTTGTAGATCCGCTGCACTGGCGATGTCACTGCCCTCGGGGACACTGAGCATCGCGACGTCGCCGTGGGTAAGCATGGCGATCGCGGTGACCGGGGCTCCCTCAAGCGCGCCACCATAAACCGCTTGCGCACTGGCGGCACCGTATTCGCCGTTGCCTGCGACGATCTGCTGGACTACGTTGGACGATCCGTCGGTGCCGATTCCGCTGACGTCGAGGCCCATTTCCGGCCAGAACTTGTCGGACGCGACGAGGAACGCCGCCCAGTCGATACCAAGGGTGGCCGGCAGCAGCATGTCGACTTTGACGGTGCCGCCCTCTGTTGCGACCGTCTCGCCGCCACCGCTCGAAGAACAGGCCACCAGCGTGGCTCCGACCGCGCTGATCGCTGTCGTCACTGCCAGCGCGCGGATCATCCGCTTTCTGCCCTGCAATGCCATCTTTCACCCGTTCTACGTCGGAAGCCTCAACCGTCAGATCGAGGAACTGGTCAGTTGTAAGTTATAAGACCAGTGTTGCCGCGCAGTTACGCACCGTTTCCGTTCCGCAACATCGCCGTATGGGATTTCGGACGGAAAAGCGTCATGAGCGGCAGAGCAAACACGATCCGCCATTTGCGGAGCGCCTCGACGACGCCGGCTCGACCGACTACAGCGCGGTCCCTACGCGAAGTACTTGGTCATCCGCGGCGGCAGCAGCTTCATGACCTCCACCAGCGGCCACCATGGCCAGCTCGGAACGACGGCGCGCCCCTTCTCCTTCTCGATCGCGTCGACCATGGCCCCAACGCCGGTCTCGTTGTCGACCATGAGCAGCGTGGTTTTCGACTTGGCGGTCATCTCCGACTCGATGTAGCCGGGCTCGAGCACGGTGATCTTGATGGGCCCGGACGGGTACTCGGCACGCAACGACTCTCCGAGCGAGATGACACCGGCCTTGCTCGCGGCGTAGGCGGCTTTGAATCCTGGCACACCCACATTGCCCAGCACCGAAGACACCAGCACCAGATGACCCCTGCCCGCGGCCTTGAACATCTCCAGCGCGGTCTCGATCTGTACCAGCGCAGCAACGAGATTCGTTTCGATGGTGGCCTTGTTCGCCCACAGCTTGCCACCGCCGAGCGGGTAGCCCTTACCGATGCCGGCGTTCACGATGACACAGTCGATTCCGCCCAGCTCGTCGCTGAGCTCATGGAAGATCTTCGGCACCTGCTCGTGGTCGTTGACGTCGAGGGCAGCCACTGCGACCTTGATGCCGGGATACCGCTGCAGCAGTTCGGACCTGAGCTCATCGAGGTTGTCCAGGCGCCGCGCGCACAGCGCGAGGTCGCGCCCCTTGGCTGCGAACTGCCGGGCCATGCCGGCCCCCAGTCCCGAGCTTGCGCCGGTGATCAAGATCTTCTGCCGCGTCATGGCGGGAGGATAACCGAGTTAGACAAGTCGCGGATAATCGCGGGCATCGCCTGAACTACTTCAGCAGGCGGGACATCCGCCGGTCGGCCAGCACCTTGCCGCCGGTCTGACAGGTCGGGCAGTACTGGAACGACTTGTCCGCGAACGAAACCTCACGCACCGTGTCCCCGCACACCGGACAGGGAAGACCGGTGCGGGCATGCACCCGCAGGCCGGAACGCTTCTCCCCTTTGAGGGTCGCCGCCTGCTGGCCCACCGACCGCGTCACCGCGTCGGTGAGCACCGTGCTCATGGCATCGTGCAACGCGGCCAGCTGGGCTTCGGTCAGCTTGTTGGCCGTGGCGAACGGTGAGAGCTTGGCGACGTGCAGGATCTCGTCGCTGTAGGCGTTACCGATCCCGGCGATCACCTTCTGGTCGGTGATGACGGTCTTGATCCGTCCCGACTGCCCGCTGAGCACCTCGGTCAGCCGCTGCGGGCTGAGCGACAGCGCATCGGGCCCGAGCGCGGCGAGCTGCGGGACGGCCATCGGATCGTCGACCAGCCACACCGCGAGCCGCTTCTGCGTGCCGGCCTCGGTGAGATCGAAACCGGCCGCCTCGCCCGGTGTGCCCAGGTGCACCCGCAGCGCGATCGGTCCCTTGCCCGGCTTCAGAGGCGCGGCGGCCAGCCTGTCCGACCACCGCAACCAGCCGGCGCGCGACAGATGGGTGATCAGGTACAGGTCACCGGCCCGCAGCCCGAGATACTTGCCCCACCGCTCGGCCCCGGTCACCTCTCGTCCGTGCAGCGCGCTGATCGGCGGGGCGAACGTCTTGAGCACCGACAGCGCCGCGACATCCACCCGGCCGACGGTCAGCCCCACCGCGTGCCTACGAAGATGATCGGCGAGCGCTTCGACCTCGGGGAGCTCAGGCATGCCTTCAGTCTGCCCTGACGACCAGCGAGAGCAGCCAGCTCACCACCGACAACACGATCGCCGCCCAGATCGCCGTCCACCAGAACTGGTCGATCGCGAGCCCCCAGTGGGTGGTGTGTTCGGTGATCCACGACGTGATCCACAACATCAGGGCGTTGATCACCACGTGGATCAATCCCAGCGTCAGGATGTACAGCGGGATCGAGACGATCTGCACGATCGGTTTGATGACCGCGTTGACCAGTCCGAAGATGACGGCGACGACGAAGATGACGCCCACCCGCGCCGCGGTGGTGTCACCGCCGACGAATTCGATTCCGGGCACCAGCAGCGTAACCACCCACAGCGCGAGCCCGGTCAGGCCGGCCCGAAGTACAAACAAACCCATGCCGCTCATGATCCTCTGCCCGGACCGGTCCGATGGCGATACCGCGAGTACCCGGTACCTGAGGTATTGACTTTCCGTTCCGGTACTCCCTACCGTCGAGGCACGCTCACGTCGAAGAAGGGACATCGCGATGACGGCTCCGGCGGGTTCACGGGTGACGAGTCGCGAGGAGTTCGCCGAGCGCCTGCTCAAAGGGTCGGTGAAGAAGTCATACGCGCCGGTGGTCGACATCGACTGGGACGCACCGCTGGATCCGGACAAGTTCTTTCTGCCGCCGAGAACCGTCTCGTTGTACGGCACCGCTCTGTGGGACGCGATGACGCGCGAGCAGCAGATCGAGCTGTCCCGCCAGGAACTGGCCAACACGCTGTCTGCGGGGATCTGGTTCGAGAACATTCTCAATCAGGCGCTGTTGCGCAAAATTATGCACCAGGACCCGACTGCGCGGGCCACCCACTACGAACTCACCGAACTCGGCGACGAGACCCGTCACATGGTGATGTTCGGCAAGGCCATCGACCGGATCGGCGCGAAGCCGGTGCGGCCCAAGCGATATCAACGCGTCATCATCAACACGCTGCCGTTCGCGTTCCAGGGTTCAATGCTGTGGATGGCAGCGCTGATCGGCGAGGAGATATTCGATTCGCTGCAGCGGCAGATGATGGACGACCCCGAGCTGCAGCCCATGGTTCAGCGTCTGATGCGCATCCACGTCACCGAGGAGGCCCGGCACATCCAATTCGCCCGTGACGGTCTGCGTAAGCGGGCGCCGCACCTGGGCCGCATTCCACGGATGCTGGTGGGCAACATCAACGGGGTGGGCGGGTTGTTCTTTCGGCACCTGTTCACCAACCGCGTCCAGTACGCCCGGGTCGGGCTGGATTCGCGACAAGCCCGTCGTATGGCGCGGGCAAGCACACACCGCCGGGAGGTCCAGGTGAGCGGCTTCGCACCGTTGGCTGCCTTTCTCGAGGACGTCGGCCTGCTGGGCCCCGTCGCGCGGCGGCTGTGGAAGCGCGGTGGCTTTCTGTGACCGGCACCTGGCCGGGGATCGGCGCCGATGCCGATAGCGGTGCCGGTGCGGTCGCCTATCTCGATGCCGACACGGTCGCCTATCTCGACGCCGACGCGACCGCCGGTGCCGAGTTCGACGAGACAACTCACACCTGGACGATGGGCGGAGCCCGCGCCCGAGTGATCGTCTCGACCGACGGCACCCTCCCGGCAGCCTCGAGCGCCGGCGACGCTGGGCTGCCCTACCTCGGCGTCGCCGTGCACGGGGTGCCGAACTACTTTCTGATCACCGGACCCGACGTCGCGGCCCAGAAGGGCTATATCGCCAGGTGTCTCGACCTGATGGCCCGGTCCGGCGCCACCCGCATCGAGGTGCGCCTCAGCGCCCAGCGGTACTACAACGACCGTTCGTCCGGCAGGACGCACCGGGGCGGCCGCTACTGGCGCCGGGTCGGCAGGCGGATCCCGTCCGCCTTCGATGTCCGTTCACTGCGGGGTGAGGACGGACCGGAGGACACCGTCTACGACGGGCCCGCGACGCTCGCGGTCGATGACCGGCTGCACCGGGTGCAGGTGCGACTGGCCGGTCATCTCGATCCGATAGACGGCCACTACCACTGGCAGGGAACGGTTCTCGATCCCGGATTCGACGTCCGGCTGCCGCGGGAGGTGACGGTGAGAGTCGGTGATCGCACCGCCCTGGGGCGGCTGACCGAGCGGACCCCGTGGTCGACGTTCACCGTCACCGGGGTCGGCGCTCCACCGTTCGCGCTCGACGACGTCGAGGTCGAGGTTCCGCTTCGGTAAGCGATTCGGGCATCGGCATACTAGAACGTGTTCTAGCATGCCGATGCACCGACCAGCAGGAGGCGATGTGCGTTTCACCTATGCCGAAGCGATGACCGACCCCACCTTCTACATCCCGCTGGCGCGGGCCGCCGAAGCCGCCGGCTATCACGCGATGACGATTCCGGACAGCGTCGCCTACCCGTTCGAATCGGATTCGAAGTACCCGTACACCCCTGACGGGAACCGGGAGTTCCTCGACGGCAAATCCTTCATCGAGTCGTTCGTCCTGACTGCGGCGTTGTGCGCGGTGACGACCACGCTGCACTTCAATCACTTCGTGCTCAAGCTGCCGATCCGCCCGCCGGCGCTGGTCGCCAAGCAGGCCGGCTCCCTGGCGGCGCTGTTCGACAACCGGCTCGGCCTCGGCGTCGGTACCAGTCCGTGGCCCGAGGACTACGAGCTGATGAACGTCCCTTTCGGCAAGCGCGGGAAGCGGATGGACGAGTGCATCGACATCATCAGGGGCCTGACATCGGGTGACTATTTCGAGTATCACGGCGAGTTCTACGACATCCCCAAGACGAAGATGACTCCGGCGCCGTCGAAACCGGTTCCGATCCTGATCGGCGGACATGCCGATGCCGCGCTGCGCCGGGCGGCCCGCAATGACGGCTGGATGCACGGCGGCGGTGAGCCCGAGGAACTGGACGTGCTCATCGCCAAGCTCAACCGGTTCCGCGCCGAAGCGGGCACCGAATCCGCCGACGATTACCAGGTCCACGTGATCTCCATCGACGCGTACACCCCCGACGGGATCAAACGGCTCGAGGACAAGGGCGTCACCGACGTCATCGTGGGCTTCCGGATCCCCTACATCGACGGGCCCGACCCCGAGCCGCTGGAGGACAAGATCCGGAACCTGGAGATGTTTGCCGAGAACGTCATCGCCCGGGTGTGAGGTGCCGGGGGGTGTGAGGACCGGTCAGGCGTCGCAACAGCGTTTGAGCGTGTTGGCGATCGCGTCCACCGGTGTCGACGATTCGATGACGCCGCGCAGCCGCTGCGCCGCGGCGCGGTAGCGGCCCTCGCGCCGGATGGCGTCCACGGCGGCGCGGATCTCCTCGGGTGAGGGGGTGGGTGTCTTGAGATCGATGCCCACCCCGGTGTAGTCGACCCGCGCACCCACCTCGGCTTTGTCCGAGGTCTCGCCCGCGACGACGACCGGAACACCGTGGCTGAGCGCGTACTGGACTCCTCCGTAGCCACCGTTGGTGATCATCACGTCGACGTGCGGCAACAGCGCCGAATAAGGGATCCAGTCGGCGACGCGCGCGTTGTCCGGGATCGAGCCGTGGAAGCGCTGGCCCTGCCGTCCTCCGGTGGTGGCGACCACGACCGTGTCGGGGCGGTCGGCCAGGGCCTGCAGGGTGGGCGCGATCAGCTGATCCAGGTCGGCGTTGTCGAACGTGCCCTGGGTGACGTGCACGACCGCCTCGGCGCCGGCCAAGTCCCCCCACCAGTGCGGCGGGGTGAAATCCTCCGGGCAGTCCTGCAGCACCGGGCCGACAAACTCGAACGTGGCCGGCAGGTCGCTGCGCGGATACTCGAACTCGGGCACCGACAGCTGCACAAAACCGTCGGCCAGCCGGGACCAATCACTGATGAAGACCGGAGAGGCAGGGGAATTCGCCCGCTGCAGAGCGTGATTGAACTTTCTCTGACTCGACCGCATGATGACCCGATGCGCGACGGCCGTCATCCGCCGATAGTCGGCATCGGGTTCAGGCTGCCAGGCCATACCGAACGGCGGGGTGTCCCGGCTCGAGATCGTCACCGGACTCACTCCGCACACGATCACCGGGGGCCGCGGCGAGTCCCGCAACAGCATCGGCAGCACCCCGGTGAACGTCACATCGGCCAGGATGGCATCCACGCGACTCGCACGCAGCACCGTACCGAGCGACTGTGCTTCTGCGACAAGCGGTTCGGTGAACACCGAAGCCAGCTCGGCTCGCCCCAGCCAGAACCGCCGCGCGGCGGCCGGCACTCTGCGCAACACCGGCGGCGCCGCCGCGGGAGGTTCGATGCGGACCGTGTCGGGCAGGGTGATGGTCGACAAACCGGCGCTGCGCGCCGCTTCGGCGAACTCCACACCGGTCAGCACCGAGACGTCGTGCCCGAGCATCTGCAGGCCGACGCCGACGTCGATCATCGGCATCACGTGTCCCCTCAGCGGGGTGGCGGCGAGCAGATAGTGGGCCAAGCCGGAATCCTTCGTTGTCGAGGAGCCGCAGCTCCTGTCGTGGCCGGCCGGGACGACGGCACCCACGACGCTCTTGTCCAGCGACATTACTGGCCGTCGCCGGTTCGCTGGGCGGCGGCAGCACCGGCCTGCTGCGCAGCAACGCTACCCGTTTCGTCCCGCACCACCGAAGACGCTGCGGGCACTGTTCGGACTGCTCTCGATCGTCCGTCGAATGTCCTTCGAATATCTATGTGGCCGGGCGGGACTGGCGCCCACCCGTAGACTGCGCGAAGCGGCACGATGCGCGGTCGGCGGCGCGTGGCACGACCGGGCGAAGACCGGGCAGGCGTGACTGCATAAGCACCACAAAGCTGGGTATGAAGTGCGCCGATGACATGCGGCGCAGAAATTCGACCACTTCGGGGCGGTGGCGATGAATGACACCGGGGGCGCTTACGACGCCGATCCCACCGGTTCGTCCACCCAGCTCGCCGCGGACGCGTCGCGGCCCGCATCGCACTGGCATGCGGCGGTTCGCGGATCGGTGTTGGAGGCGGTTGCCGAGTTCCTCGACGCCCGGTGTGCGCGCGCACTCGCCGACACTGGCGTGGATATCGCTGATCCCGTGTTACGCACGCTGGTCACCGACGGTAAGTGCCTGCGCTCGACGTATCTGTACCTGGGCTGGCTGTGTGGCGCCGACGCCGGCGGTGCGGCGGTCCGGGCCGCCGCCAGCCTGGAGTTCCTGCACGCTTTCGCGCTGATGCAGGACGATGTGATGGATCAATCGCCGATGCGCCGCGGCCACCCGAGCGCCCACCGTGCCTTCGGTGAATGGCATCGTCATCGCCGGCTGCCGGGCTCTGCGGCCCGGTTCGGCGAATCCGCCGCGGTCCTGCTCGGCGACCTGTGCCTGGTGTGGTCCGAGCAGATGCTGCGCGAGAGCGGGTTGCCCGGGGCTGCGCTGGCCCGGGCGTGGCCACGGTATGACGTGATGCGCACCGAACTCGCGGTCGGGCAGTTCGCCGATCTGGTCAACGACGCCGCAGCGCTCCCGTCGTTGGAGGATGTGCTCGACGTCGCGCGACGCAAGTCCGGCAACTACACCGTGCGCCGGCCGTTGGAGATCGGCGCGGCGCTGGCCGGCTGCGATGACGGACTGCTCGGCGCCCTCGGGGACTACGGCGGCGCCGTCGGCGAGGCCTTCCAGCTGCGCGATGACCTGCTGGGCGTGTTCGGCGCTCCCGAGATCACCGGCAAACCGGTGGCCGCCGACCTCGCCGCGCGCAAGGCGACGACCGTCGTGGTGGCCGCCCACCAGTTGGCCGACGGCGCGCAGCGTCGCCGGCTGACCGGTTTCATGACGGCCCGAGAGCTGACCGCCGATCACATCAGCGCCTGGCAGGCCATGATCGCCGACATCGGCACCGTGGAGTGGGTCGAGGAGTTGATCGACCGTCGCCTCGCGTGGGCTCTGGATCGTCTCGACGGCGCACCGCTGACCGGCGACGTGCGCACCATCCTGGCCGGTATGGCATCCAGCTGCGCCGATCGGAAGGCCTGATGCGCACCGTGACCGGCCGCACCGACCGCGTCGTCGTCGTCGGTGCCGGTCTGGCCGGTCTGTCCGCTGCACTGCATCTGGCCGGGCGGGGCCGCCAGGTCACCGTCGTCGAACGAGGTCCGCACCCGGGCGGCCGGGTGGGCCGGGCGGATCTGTCCGGCTACCGCATCGACACCGGCCCCACGGTGTTGACGATGCCCGACATTCTCGACGAGACCTTCGCCGCGGTCGGTGAGTCCACCGCCGCCCGACTGACCCTGACACCGGTGTCACCGGCCTACCGCGCCTCATTCGCCGACGGAAGCAGTCTCGACGTTCACGGCGACGCCGTGGCGATGGCGGCGGAGATCGAGCGATTCGCGGGGTCACGCGAAGCCGAAGGCTATGAGCGGTTGCGCCGCTGGCTCACCCGGCTCTACCAGCTCGAGTTCGACGGATTCATCAACGCCAATTTCGACTCACCGCTGGCGCTGCTCACCCCACAGCTGGCACGGCTGGCCGCGGTCGGCGGTTTCCGCCGGTGGGAACCGATGATTCGCCGGTTCCTCACCGACGAGCGACTGTTGCGGGTGTTCACGTTCCAGGCGCTCTACGTCGGTGTCCCACCGAGGCAGGCGCTGGCCGCCTACGCCGTCATCGCCTATATGGACACGGTGTCGGGCGTCTACTTCCCGCGCGGCGGGATGCGGGCGCTGCCCGACGCGCTGGCTGCCGCCGCCAGTGACGCCGGAGTCGAGTTCTCCTACAACTCGGCGGTGTGCGCGCTGGAACGCTCCGGCGATCGGGTGACAGCGGTGTGCACCGAAAACGGCGCACGGTTTGCCGCTGACGCGGTGGTGCTCACCACCGAGCTCCCGGACACCTACCGGCTGCTCGGGCGTAGGCCGCGCCGGTTGCTGGCGCTGCGGCCCGCGCCGTCGGCCGTGGTGGCACATGTGGGGTGTCAGGCCGCTGTCCGAGGGGACGGGGCCCACCACACCATCCTGTTCGGGGATGCGTGGGACCGCACGTTCGACGAGATCATCGACCGGGGCAGTCCGATGACCGACCCGTCGCTGCTGGTGACCCGACCGACGGTCGGCGACCCGACACTGGCGCCGCGGCACCGCGACCTGCTCTACATTCTCGCCCCGGCCCCCAATATCGCAGTGGGGACGATCGATTGGGAGGCCGAAGGACCCGGCTACACCACCCACATGCTCGACACCGTGACAGCGCGCCTGCCCTGGTTGGGCCAGGACATGGAACTGCTGCATGTCGTCACGCCCCAGGACTGGGCCCGCCAGGGGATGGCCGCAGGCACACCGTTCGCGCTGTCGCACACCTTCGCCCAGACCGGCCCGTTCCGGCCGGGTAACACCATCCGCGGTATCGACAACGCGGTGCTCGCCGGTTCGTCGACCGTTCCGGGCGTCGGCATCCCCACCGCGATCGTGTCCGGTCGACTCGCCGCCGACCGGATCACCGGAACGGTCGAGCGCGGGCAACGTCGGACCGTGACGCAATGATCGGGGCGCCACAATGATCGGGTCGGAACAGTGATCGGGTCGGAACAGTGATCGGGTCGGAACTGGACGCAGCCGGTGTGCACGACCAGGCGCTGAGGCAGGCCTATCGGCGGTGCCGCGCCATCAACGCCGCGCACGGTCGGACCTTCTTTCTGGCAACCCGGCTGTTGTCGCCGGCCCAGCGTCCTGCCGTGCACGCGCTGTACGGCTTTGCGCGTCGCGCCGACGACGTGCTCGACGGTTTCGACGACCGCAGCACCGCCCGGCGAACCGAGGAATTGCACCAGCTGTCCACGGCGCTGTTTCGCCGTCTGGTGGAAAACCAGCCAGGCGGCGACGATCCGGTGCTCGACGCCGTGGTGCACACGGCGCGCACCTACGGCCTGGACTGGAATTTGTTCGACGGTTTCCTGGCCTCCATGCGGATGGACCTGACCGTCACCGACTACCCCGACCGGGCGGCGCTCGATCGCTACATGTACGGATCGGCAGAGGTGATCGGTCTGCAGATGCTCCCGGTGCTGGGCACGGTCACCACCACAGCCGAGGCCGCGCCGTACGCGGCGGCGCTGGGAAAAGCGTTTCAGCTGACCAACTTCCTGCGCGACATCGACGAGGATCTCACCCGTGGCCGGGTCTACCTCCCCGCCGACGAACTGGCCGCACATGGCGTGGACCGCCAGCTGCTGAGCTGGTGTCAGCGACAACGCAGCACCGACCCGCGGCTGCGTACCGCGCTGGTCGAACAGCATGCCCTGACCCGCCGGATCTATCGGCACGCCGAGCAGGGAATCGCGATGCTGCACCCGCGATCGCGGCCCTGTGTCCGTGCCGCACTGACGCTGTACTCGGAGATCCTGGACTGCATCGAGGCGATCGACTTCGCCGTGTTCTCGCAACGGGCGACGGTGTCGAACTCCCGCCGGTTACGGGTGGCCTCCGTCGGCTGGGCGCAGGCGCTACGTGCCCGGCGTCAGGCGGTGTGACGATCGCCCGGCGCGCGGTGAGCACCATTTCTGGCCGGTTGTCGCCGCAGCAGGCCCGAAGGGGTTAGCGTCGACCGATATGACCGCCAAGAACTACGACGTACCCGACGCATTCGACGCGGGCGCGGCAGCCTATGACGGCCTGGTCGGCGCGAACCCCGGCTATCACGAGCATCTGCGTCTCTCGGCGCAGCGCATGCAGTTGCCCGATCAGGGACGCGGCCTACGGCTACTCGACATCGGTTGCGGCACAGGCATATCGACTGCGGCGCTGTTGGCCGCGGCCCCGCGCGCCGAAATCGTGGCAGTGGACGGATCGGCCGGGATGCTGGCGCAGGCTCAAGCCAAACCGTGGCCCACCTCGGTGACGTTTGTGCACAGTCGCGCCGAGACACTCCGCGAGGCCGGGGTGATCGGGGAGTTCGACGGCATTCTGGCCGCGTATCTGATCCGCAACGTCGACGATCCGGACGCTGTGCTGACCACACTGCGGTCGCTGCTGCGAGCCGGTGGGGTGTTAGCCGCCCACGAGTATTCGGTGCGTGACTCGCGGGTGGCCGCCGCCATCTGGAATGCGGTCAGCACCGCGATCATCATCCCGGCCGGTAGATTCCGCTCGGGCGACGCGGCGCTCTACCGCTACCTGCGCCGCAGCGTCAACGAGTTCGACGGCGCCGAGGCGTTCCGTGATCGCCTCCGGCGCAACGGTTTTGTCGATGTTCAGAGTATGAGCGTGCCCGGTTGGCAGCACAACATCGTGCACACCTTTCTCGGCTGGGCGCCCCGGTAACCCGGGCAGCTCAGCTGCCGGTCACGCCGCGACCAGCACATCCACGGCTGCCGGGCCCAGCACCTGGTCGAGCACCATCAGGGCGCTGCCGATGCTGCCGCCGCGGTCGCCGCAGCCTGCGGGCAGGATCTCCAGGACGCGGGTGGCCAGCGCGGTGGCGTTGCCGTAGAGGGTTTCCCGCAGACCTGCCACGAAGATGTCGTAGGCTCCCGCCACGTCGCCGGCCACCACCAGCGCCGCCGGATTGAGCAGGTTCACCGCAGCCGCGAGGACCTCTCCGACGTGGCGCCCACTGTCACGGATCAGCCTGCGGGCCAGAGCATCTCCTGCGAGTGCCGCCTCGATGACGTCGCGTAGGTTCCGCACCGGCCTGCCCTCCTGTCGCAGTGCCGCCACCAGTGCCCACCCCGCGGCGACGGCCTCCAGGCACCCGATGTCACCACAGCGGCAGGCCCGCCCGCCTGCGGCCGGGGTCTTGTTGTGACCGAACTCCCCGGCAGCCCGGGTCGCTCCGCGCTGCAATGCCCCGCCTGCGACGATGCCGGCTCCCAGCCCGGTGGAGGCCTTGATGACGAGCAGGTCGTCGATGCCTCGACCGGCCCCGGCGCGCCACTCCGCAAGGGCGATGACGTTGGCGTCGTTACCCAGCACCACCGGCGCATCGGTGAGTTCTCGGAAGTACGGCGTGAGCGGCGCACCGTCCCAACCGCTCAGCACCGGGGTGTCCACGCTGCTTCCCCGCAGCGGGTCGACCGTCCCCGGCAGGCTCAGCCCTACGCCGAACACGGTGGCGGGCCGACCCGCCTCGGCCAGCAGCAGATCCAGGCGTTCGACCACATTGGGCATGAGGTCGTGGGGAGCCAGTCCCGGCTCGGAGTCGATGTCGGCGGCCGTGAGCACCTCCCCGGCCAGGTTGCACACCGCCAGCCGGGTGCGACTGCCCCCGACGGCAGCGGTGAGCACCACCCCGGCCTCGACGTTGAGGCTCAACAGCGCGGCCGGGCGGCCCCCGGTCGAGGGCGCCTGTTCCCGTTCGACGACCAGTGCGCGGGACGTGAGTTCGCTCACCCGCGCGTTGACCGCCGTCCTCGACAAACCTGTGAATCTGCCGATCTCGGTCCGCGTCAGCTCCCGCTTATCCCTGATCAAAGCGAAGACATCACCCACCGACGTCGCTGAGGAGGTCCTGAACAAGGCCATACAGCGAGCCTAACCTGCCTTACTTATGTATTCCAAATACTTAAGTTAAGTTGAATGCTCCATAATCCACCATTACCGTAGGTCCGGTGAAAGAGCCGAGATCCCTGCTGGATGTCGCGCCGGTGATGCCTGTCATCAGGGTGCGCCGCGCTGCCGACGCCGCCCCCGTGGCGCGTGCGGTCGCCGCGGCCGGCCTACCTCTTGTCCAGGTGGCCCTCGACGCGCCGGCCGCATTGGATGCCATCGCCCACATCGCCGACGAGGCACCCCACGTGATCGTCGGTGCCGGCGCGGTCTCACGCCCTGACGAGCCCGCTCAGGCCCGCGCGGCCGGGGCCGAGTTCCTCGTCGCCACCGCCGCGCGCGCGGACCTGTGCACCGCGATGCGCGACACCGAACTCCCCCATCTGCCGGGCGCCACCTCTGCCGCGCAGGCAGCGGCGCTGCTCGACGATGGCTATACCGACCTGGCGCTCCCTCTCGCGGCCGGCACCGGCGGGTTGCGCCTCCTCAGGGCGCTGGCGTCCTTCGTGCCCGACGCACGATTCCTGGTGTCCGGCGGCATCTCGGCCACCGACCTCACCGGCTACCTCGCGGCCCGCAACGTCGGATGTGTGGGCGCAGACTGGTTGGCCCCCGCCGATGCGGTTCGTCGGCGCGACTGGGACCGGATCCGTCGTCTCGCCGATGCCGCGCTGAAGCTGAGCACGCCGACCGTCGCCGCGGTGCGTGCGCTGTGACCGCCACCCTCGACCGCCCGTCCGGCCCCGTATCGGTGGTCGCCCCCGATCCGGTGGTGCGCTGGCTTGCCGTGATCGCACTCGCGCTGGGCGGCTTCGGCATCGGTACCACCGAGTTTGTGGCGATGGGCTTGCTCCCCGACATCGCACAGGGCATGGGCGTCTCGGAGCCCACTGCCGGGCATATCATCTCGGCCTACGCACTCGGCGTCGTGGTCGGCGCCCCGGTGATCGCGGCCGTGACGGCGCGGATGTCGCGCCGCCGGCTGCTGCTGGCGCTGATGGCACTGTTCACGATCGGGAACCTGGCCAGCATGCTGGCGCCCACGTACGGGACGCTGATCGCGGCCCGGTTCCTCGCCGGTCTGCCACACGGGGCGTACTTCGGCGTGGCCGTCCTGGTCGCCGCGCACCTGATGGGCCCCCGGAATCGGGCCAAGGCGGTCGCCCACGTGCTGACCGGCCTGACCGTCGCGACGGTGTTGGGTGTTCCGATCGCGTCCTGGCTCGGCCAATCCCTGGGCTGGCGAGCGGCTTTCGGCCTGGTGGTCGCCGTCGGGATCGTCACCGTGACCGCGCTGTGGTTCTGGCTGCCGTTCCAACTGAAATTCATGCAGGCGACCAGCCCGCTCACCGAGCTCGGCGCGCTGCGCCGTCCCCAGGTGTGGTTGGCGCTCCTGGTCGGAATGATCGGATTCGGCGGCATGTTCGCCGTCTACACCTACATCACCACCACCATGACCGATGTCGCCGGGATGCCGCGCGGCCTGGTCCCGCTGGCGTTGATGACATTCGGTCTGGGCATGGTGCTGGGCAACCTCGTCGGCGGCCGGCTGGCCGATGGATCGGTGGTCCGCGCGCTCTATCTGTCGATGGGCGCGCTGTCCGTCGTCCTCGCACTTTTCGTGGTGGCGTCGCACAATCCCTGGACGGCGCTGCTGGTGCTGTTCGGTATCGGGCTCACGGGTTCGGCGGTCGGCCCGGCCCTGCAGACCCGGCTGATGGACGTCGCCCACGACGCCCAGACTCTCGCTGCGGCACTCAATCATTCGGCGCTCAACATCGGCAACGCCACGGGGGCCTGGGTCGGCGGCGTGGTCATCGCGGCCGGCTACGGCTACACCGCCCCGGCCGCTGCGGGCGCGCTACTGGCGCTCGCCGGTCTCGCGGTGCTGACGGTGTCGGTACTGCTGCAGAAGCGGGACTGACACCCGAGGCACCCCTCCCCTCGGTGAGCGGCGGCGACGGCACCCACCGCCGGGACCAGGAACGTGGGCCACGTCACAAAACAGCGATTAACGCCGAACACTTTCGGGCATCCCGGACCATGGCGTTCAAACTCACATACTCCGATGGTCAAGAGTCCCAACACGATGACGACACCGTGTGGGAGATCGACGATGGCGTCCTGAAGCTGGGGCGCAAGAAGGGGCACTGGTCGGTGCTGTTGTCGCCGAGCCACTGGGCCGTCATCGAACTTGTCGACGGCGCACGTGACTCGACCGACGAAAAGTCCGATGGCGGGGACCCCGAAGACAGGGACTCCAAAGACAGGGACCCCAAAGACAGGGACCCCAAAGACAGGGACTCCGACTCCGACGACGACGGGGATTCTGGCTCCGGCTCCAAAGACCGCTAACCGGAACCGAATCCGGCGGCAGCCAGGATCAACGCCGCCACCTCCTGCGGCCTGGTGAGCAATGAAACGTGCGAGGTGTCGAGTTCGACTGTGTGTGCACCCATTCGGTGGGCCAGGAAGCGCTGCAGGTCGGGGTTGATGGTGCGGTCCTGGGTCGACACCTGATACCAGGACGGCTTGTCCCGCCAGGCAGCCATCGTCGTGCGCTCGGCGGGCAGGGTCGCCAGATTGCGCCCCTGCACCGCATACAGCGCACGGGCCCGATCCCACGGCACCCCTACGGCGAAGTCGTCCAGGAACGCGGACTCACTGAGCTGCGCATAACCGTCCGCGGCGACGATCACGCCCGCCGCCGCCGGAGGCGTCGGGAAACGCTTGGCCAGCGCAGGGAAGTCCTCACCGGCGTCGGGAGCCCGCGCCGCGACGTACACCAGTGAGCTGACCGACGGATCACCGCCGACCTCGCTGACCACGGTCCCCGACCACGAATGACCGGCGAGCACCGTGGGGCCCGGTTGCAGGGCGAGAACCCGCCGCGTCTCCGCAGCGGCGTCAGCGAGTGTCGTCAACGGGTTCTGCACGACCGCGACAGTCAAACCCGCCCGCTGCAGCCGCGGCACCACGTCGAGCCAGGATGAACCGTCGGCGTACAGACCGTGCACCAAGACCACGCCGGCGGCCCGCGTCCCGGCGACCGGGAGGTCCGCCGACGGGGTCTGCGCCCACGCGGTCGGCACGAGCGCGCCGGTGGCGACGCCGGCCGCCGCCGCCGCGATACCGCCGAAACTTCTTCTCGACACCGTCATCTCGCCCCCTCGTCGGTGAGTATTCTGCATTCTGAACGAGTAGGCCATTCTCATGAGTAGACCCTGTTGCGCCCGTCCGATTGCCCGTGTCCGTTGACATGGCGGTGCACATCGACGGATTCGACGTCGCCGATCCGGCCCACGCATGGTCGGCGGCGGGGTTCACCCTCGATGCCGACGGCAACTGCCGGGTGGGCGGGGTGTGTATTCGACTGACCGGGCCCGACGGCCGCGGCTCCGGCATCCTCGGATGGTCGCTGCGCGATCTGGCGCCCGGGCACGCAGACATCGACGGTATCCCGGCGACACCGTCTGTTCACCGTCGCGCTGATGACAATCGCGCTGATCCCCGACCCGCGGTATCACCGGCCTGCCACGCCAACGGTGTCACCGCGATCGACCATGTCGTGCTGCTGTCGCCGGACCTGTCCCGGACGGTCGAGGCAATGAACGCGGTCGGGGTGCGACCGCGCCGCGAGCGAGATACCGAGCTCGGCGGCCGGCCGGTCCGGCAGGTCTTCTTCCGGATGGGAGAGGTGGTCGTCGAGGTGGTCGGCTCCCCCGAGGCGACCGGACACGGTCCGTCCACGCTGTGGGGCATCACGTACGTCGTCGCAGACATCGACGCGACCGCCGCCTACTTCGGTGACCGCGCGGCACCGGTCAAGGATGCGGTGCAGCCCGGCCGCCGGATCACGACGCTGCGCCATCGCGACCTCGGCATGTCGGTCCCGACGGCGATGATCTCGGCTCCCGCGCGTCGCTGAGCCGGCGGGACGGCGCACTGCTTATTCTCGGCGTCATGCGCGAGTCCACCCCGGACACAGTTGTCATCCACACCGACGGCGGGTGCCGGCCCAACCCGGGCCCCGGCGGCTGGGGCGCGGTGCTGCGCCACCGTGACCACGTCCGTGAGATGTGCGGTGGCGAGCCGGGGGCGACGAGCAACAACCGGATGGAGTTGACCGCACCGATCATGGCTCTGGAGGCACTCACCAGACCCGTGGCGGTGCATCTCTACACCGACAGCACCTACGTGCGGAACGGCATCACCACGTGGGTGGCCGGCTGGGAACGCAACGGCTGGCTGACCGCCGCCAAGCAACCGGTCAAGAACGTCGACCTGTGGCAGCGGCTGCAGATTGCCTGCGCGCCGCACCGGGTCGAGTGGTTCTGGGTGCGCGGCCACTCGGGTGTGGCCGACAACGAGCTGGCCGACCAGTTGGCCACCCGCGGTCTGCAACAGGCCATCGCCGCGACCGCCGCCGGCTGAAGCACCGCTGCCGCGGTCCGTCAGCCGTTCCTGCTCCGCAGGTGTATCTCCCTGGCATCACGGATGATTCGATCCGGTGAGACGAATGCCCGCCCGATCTCACCGGCCAGTCGCAATCCGTCGTCGCGCAGCGGCGCATTGTGGTCACCTTCGACGTCGACGATGAGGTGGCTTTCCACATCGGTGACCCCGCAGTAGGCGAAGGTTCCGACGTCGAGTTGGGTCTTCATGGCCTCTGCGTAGCCGTATCTGTCATAGGTGGGTCGACTCGATCCGCCGATACCGATCAGAGTTGTCGGGGTGTTGCGCAGCAGCGAGTTCAGCGGCCGCTTTCCCCGGTCCTGGACTCCCTTGCCGTACTGATAGGCCCAGCCGACGGTGAAGACCCGCTCGATCCAGCCCTTCATCATGGCCGGCATGCCCCACCAGTACACCGGAAAGACGAAGGCGAGCCGGTCGGCACGCTCCACTCTGCGGTGCATCGCCGCGATCCCTTCCGGTACCGGGCCGGCTCCCCAGAAATGGGCATGGTCCTCCCGGGTGAAGCGCGGATCGAAATCCTCGGCGTGCAAATCGAGTACGTCGATCGAATGCCCCGCTTGCCGGAAGGGTTCGTGAAACGCATCCATCACCGCGGCCGGGTACTTGTCGTCGAAAGGGTGGGAAAAGACGGTCATCAGGTGCACAGGTGCGCTCCTCACGTGGTCCTGCTGCGCCTGTCGGCACAGATTGTGTTCCCCTGTGCAACGCAGCGCAGCCCCCGAGATTCCGGGTCACCGGCCCGGCATCGGGTGCCGACGGGCGAATTCCCAGATGATCGGGCCGGCGTCCGGGCCGGCGCCGTCGCTGAACAGGCCCCGTCCGTGTGGTCCCGGCCAGGAGTGGCCCATCCCCGAGATCAGGTACGACTCGGTCAGTGACCGTCCGTCCGGGCCGGTGATGGCGGTGTGGGTGTACCCGCGCGATCCCGGCCGCGCTGCCACGCCGACGATTGCGGTCTCACGTTCGACGCTGTCGTTGAGCAGTCCGTCGTCGACCAGATCGTGGACCGCGATCCATTGGTCCACAAGTCTTTTCGCCACCAAGGGTGGAACCACGTCGTCCGAACTGCCCTGGATACCAACAGCGGGACCGGTCGGGCCCGGTCCCCCATCTGCGACCACGCCTGGCGCGCGGTGAATTCCGGCGGTGTAGCGTCGGGCCGGTCCGGGTCGACCTGGTTGAGCCCGTATTCGCCGCCCGCCACCGATGTGGCCGTCGCGAAGACGTCGGGATACGTGGCGGCGAGCACGATCGCGGTTCCCGCGCCGGACGAGGCGCCGACGGTGTGGACCTGGGTCGGGTCGGCGTTGTAGTGCGCGACCACCGATCTGGCCACGCCGGCCAGCAGCGCCGGCTCTCCGGTGTGGCGATGCTGCTCCCTGGGATCTGCCGGGTTCCAGCAGTTGTACGCGTTCCGAACGATCCGCTGCGTCGGGTAGACCACGATGAAGCCTTCCCGGTCCGCGAGGGCGTTCAAAGCGGTGGTGGCCTTCATCGAATTCCACCCGAATCCGGTCATTGCGCAGCCGTGGATGGCCAGCAGCACCGGGAGTGCAGTGCGGCCGTCGTGCTGCGGTGGCAGGTGCACCTGGTAGTACTGAGCAGCGCCGCCCGCACGGTAGACGTGGTTGCGGTCCCCACTGGCCATCCACCACGGCAGACCGAACTGCAGTGCGGCGGTCACGACGGCAGCGAACGCGATCAGAACCCCGAGCATGCCGGTCGTGGTCCACACCCATCGCCGCCGTCGGCTCACAGCGTGCATGTGGCGCCCTCGGGCGGCAGTCGCTGCTCGATCAGGTAATCGGCGACGATCTCATCGACACAGGGATCCGTTCCGGCCGTCACGATGGTGTGCTGTTCGCCTTCGACCCTCAGTACGGTGCCGCCGAGCGCGGCGGCGAGGCTCATGCCGCCGCCATACGGGGTGGTGGGGTCGCCGGTGATCGAGACGACCAGCGGCGGTGGCAGGCCGTCGTCGACGTTCTGGGCGTAGGGGATCTCCAGGGTCGGCGGCGCGGGCCACGCCTCGCACGTGTCGCGGGCGCCGTGACTCAGGTCGATACCGGGATCGAGGAACGGGGCAGCCTCCAGGACGGCGGCACGCAGCTGGGCGGTCTCGGTGGGCGTCATTCGCTGCTCGTCCATGCAGTTGACGGCATAGAGGGCCTCACCCAGGTTGGGCCACCGCCCGTCGCGGCCACGGCCGACGAATGCGTGACCCAGCGCGACGAGGGTGTCGCCGCGACCGCGCTGAACCTCGGCGATGCCGTCGATGATGGCGGGCCAGGCCGCAAAGTGGTACAGCCCGGAGATGATTCCCCCGGTGGCGGCGTCGTAGGTGAGCTCGAAACCGTCCAGCGCCGGCAGTGGCTCGTCAAGCAACGGGCGCAGGGTCTGGTGCAGGACCTGGGTCGCCAGATCCGGGTCGGGACCCAGCGGGCAGTCGGCCTGTTCGGCACAGAACGCCGCCAGCTGATCGAATGATCGCTGGAAGCCGCTGAATGCGTAGACCCGGCGTTCGAAGGTGCCCTGCTGCGGGTCGATGGCGCCGTCGAGCACCATGGCCCGCACCTTGTCCGGGAAGGTCTCGGCGTAGACCGCGCCCAACCTGGTGCCGTAGCTCTGACCGAGATAGCTCAACCGCTCGTCGCCGAGCACGGCACGCAGGATGTCCATGTCCCGGGCGGCGTCGCGAGTTCCCAAGTGTTCCAGCACATGTGCTCCACCGCTTCCCGCAGCACAGCGGTCGAGCAGTGCGCGGGCGTGCTCTTCGGTGATCGCGGCGACGGTGCCGATCGCCGAAGTCGGCACCGCGCCGGTGTCGGCCTCGGCATCGGTGAAGCAGTCGACCGCAGGCCGGGAGGCTCCCACGCCGCGGGGGTCGAAGCCGACCAGATCGAAACGCTCGGTGATGCGGCTGCCGGCCAGGGCCCGGCTGGTCAGAGCGGCGGCCATCACACCGGAGCCGCCCGGCCCGCCGGGGTTCAACACCAGCGACCCGATCGGATCGTCGCCGCGTGCCGGTGCGCGCAGCAGCGCGATCTGCACGGTCTCTGCGCCCGGATCGGAGTAATCCAACGGCGCGTCCATATACGCGCACTCCAGTGCCTCGTCACCGGCGAGCACCTCGGCCTCGGTCGCCGTGCTGCCGTAGTCGTCGCAGGATCCGAACACGATGTGCTGGGTGTAGAACCGCTCAAGTCCGGTGCCCGCCGTCGGTGCGCCGGCGCCGACGCACCCGGCGAGCAGCGCCACCGCCGCGGTGAGGACTGCCGGCAACCGCGCGGTGCGCGCAGCCCGGTTCTCGCTGCGGCCCGTCACCGATTCGGCTCCCATCGAAACGAGTTGGCAGCCAAGACGATTGCGATGACCACCCAAGCGATCGTGGCACCCAGCAGCAACAACGAGTCACCGAGTGCAATCCCGCCGTTCCAGGCGGCCACGACGAGTTCGGCGGCCGAACCCCCCGGAACCAATCGCTTCACCACGGTCATGGTGTCGGTGCCGGTGATACCGACCCAACTCGCCACCGCGACCACACCCAGGCTGACCGGCAGTGTAGTGATCTGGGCGTGCTCGGGAGACCGGGTCACCCCCGCCGTCGCCGTTCCCAGCGCGAGCATCATGACCAACGTCGCGACGATCGCCAATGCCAGCATCGCAAGGTCACCGGGCGCATCGCTCACCACCGCGAGCACTGCGAGAATCGCCACCACCTGGAGCAGGGCGATGACGCTGATGGGAAGCACCAGTCCGGACAGGATGGCGCCGTCGCCGGCCGCGGTGCATCGCAGCCGCTTGAGGAACAGGCTCTGCCGGCGGGCGGCCAGCGTCGTCACGGTCGTGGCGTAGAGGCTGAACGCCCCGATGGTGAACACGATCACGGCCGCGACATAGCCCAAGCTGCCGATCTCGGCGAACACGTCGCGAAAGCGGATGAAGAACACACACGCCGCGACGGGCATGAGCAGGCTGGTGACCAGTACCGAGCGGTTGCGAACGAGCTGCAACAGCTCGGAACGCGCGATGGTGAGCATGGAAATCCTTCGCGGTGGAGTGGGCGGGCGGAGGTTGCCGGGACGATCGGGGAGCTCGGGGATCGTCACCCCGTGGGGGCCTCGGTGCGGATCGCGCGGAAGACGTCGTCCAGACGGGTCGGCGCGGCTGACAATCCGCGAAGTTCGACGGCATGCACGTCGGCCCAGTCGAGCAGTCGCTTGAGGTCGGGCTGCAGCTCGAAGGTCTCGATCACATAGCCGCCGTCGGCGCCGGGTGCCGCGGGCAGCGGAGGCGCCGGAGCGTCCGGCGGCAGCCCGAAGTGGATTGCTGCGGGCAGCGTGCGCGTCAGCTCCGACACCGTACCCTGGTGCCGGAAGACACCGCGGTGCATCAGACCGATGCGGTCGGCGTGCTGTTGAGCTTCTTCCAGGTAGTGGGTGGTCAGCACCACGGTCGAGCCGTCGGTCCGCAGTTGGGTCACCGCCTCCCAGAGTGCGTCGCGGGATTGGATGTCCAGCCCGGTCGTGGGCTCGTCGAGGAAGATCAGCTCCGGGCGACCGTAGACGGCGGTCGCGAAGTCGAGTCGACGCTTCTGGCCTCCGGACAGCTGCGAGACCTTCGCCCCGGCCTTGCCGACCAGGTCGACCAGGCCCAGGACTCGTTCGACGCTGTCGGAACGCCCGGTGAGGCGGCCGATCAGCCGGACTGACTCGGCGACGGTGAGGTCGGCGGAGAATCCACTGTCCTGAAGCATGATGCCCATCCTGGGTCGCACCGAGCGCCGGTCCGTCGGGCTGTTCCCGAACACCCGCACCGCGCCCGAGGTGGGTCGCCGGTGTCCCTCGACGACCTCCAGCGTCGTCGTCTTACCGGCACCGTTGGTACCCAGCAGCGCGTAGAGTTCCCCGCGCTCCACCTGGAACGAAAGGTCGTCCACGGCCGTGTGATCGCCGTAGCTGACGGTCAGGCTGTCGACATCGATCACCGGGGGCGTTGACATATGTCCATCACAGCGCCGCCCGCTGGATCCCACCAGCGCGCCGGCGTCACGTGCCGGCATGACATTGCGGACCTACTCTGGTGACACTGTGTCACTGTCGCCGACATCCGGTCGGCGCCGATAATCAAGGAATAAGTCAGCCCCTCGTTCTCATGAAGCCAGGCATGCGCGTAACTCCAGCCGGTGACTCCATGGCGGCGGCCCCGCGGCCCGAGGATGTGCCACAGGTGTCACGGCGTCGCTTCCGTCACCTCAACCTGACGCTGTTTCTGCCGTTGCTCACCGCGGTGGGCGCCTACCTCATCGCCCGGCAGGCCCAGACCTGGCCGCAGGGCCTCATCTTGGGGCTGGGGCTGGCCGCCGCACTCGTCGCGTTCGTGCGCTGGTCCGCCGGCCGGCTGGCAGCGGTGGCGGCACCGTGCCTGGTGGTCGCGGGGGCGATCTGGTGCTACGGGGTGTTCGCATTCGACAGCCAGTCCCAGGGCGCCTTCTACTCGATCGCGATCGTCGGCAGCTTGGTTGTTCCCCAACTGCCGCGGCACCGCCTGATCGCGGCGGCAGGTGTGGTGCTCTTCGTGGCGGCGGTGGGCGTCGCCGGTGTGCTCACGATCCCCGCACCCGACGTCGGTGACCTGATCGCCGATGTCATCGTGCCCACCGGGTTCACCGCTGTCGTCATCGGGTTGATGTTCCCGAACAAGACGTTCTATGACGTCGTCGCCGAACTGGAGGAATCCCGGGACCGCGACGCCGAGCTCGCGGTGGTCCGTGAGCGGATCCGCTTCGCCGGCGATCTGCACGACATCCAGGGACACACCCTGCACGTGGTGAAGCTGAAAGTCGCGCTGGCGCAGAAGCTGATGCACAGCGACCCCGATCGCGCCGAACAGGAACTCCGTGAGGTGCACGACCTGGTCGGCGACACCATCGCCCAAACCAGGGAACTCGTCTACGGGCAGCGAAAGCTGAACCTCACCGCAGAGCTGGAGAACGCCCGAAATCTTCTGGAGGCCGCGGGCATCCGGGTCGGTATCGCGCGCCGCGACGGTGTCGCCGTGTGCGCCAACGAATTGCTGGCACAGGTGCTTCGGGAAACAACGACCAACATCCTGCGGCATTCCCGCGCCCGGTCCGTGCAGATCTCGCTCACCGCGAACAGCATCTCGGTGACCAACGACGGCGTGACCGACAGCGTCATGCCGGAACTGCGCGGGCTGGCCACACTGGCGTCGCGGGTGTCCGACCAGAACGGCGAACTCACCGTGACGCTGGAGGACGGCCGATTCCGCACTGCTGCAACGTTTCCAGATCGTTCCTCGGATCGCGTGACCCCGGAAACCGCGGCGGCACAGCAATGATCACCATCGTGCTCGCCGACGACGAGGTGCTCCTGCGCAAGGCGCTGGCGTCGCTTCTCCCGTTGGAGGGCGATATCGCGGTGGTCGCCGAGGCGGTCGACGGTACCGAAGCTGTCAGTGCCACGCTGACCCACCGTCCCGACGTGCTGGTGATCGACCTGGAGATGCCCGGCGTCGACGGACTCGAGGCCGTCGCCGAGATCCGCCGCGCACTCCCCGATCAGGTGATCTTGATGCTCACCCGGCATGCGCGCCCGGGCGTGCTGCGCAGCGCACTGAAACTCGGCGTGCAGGGCTTCGCCAGCAAGGCCGCCGAACCGGCGCATATCGCCACCGTCATCGACGCGCTGCACCAGGGACGGCGGTGGATCGACCAGGAGGTCTCCGCCGCGGCCATCGTCGACGATTGCCCGTTGACCGACCGTGAGATCGACGTACTGCGGGTGACCTCCCAGGGATATTCGGCCGCCGAGATCGCGTCCCGATTGCACCTGGCACAGGGCACCGTGCGCAACTACCTTTCCAGTGCCATGCAGAAGACCCAGACCCGCACCCGTCACGAGGCCGCACGCTATGCGCGGGAGCACGACTGGCTGTAGCCGCTCGAGTCGTGGGCGCCGGTGGCGTCCCCGGTCGGCGCCGAGACAGCACTGCGGCACCCGCGCCGCACCCGCTCGACAAAAAATCAGTTTTGACTTATATAAGTTGCTACTTTATCTTCGGGTGGTGCACGCTTTCGACGTTCTGGGCGACCCGGTGCGGCGCCGCATCCTCGAATTGCTCGTGCCCGGTGAGCAGTCGGCAGGCGACATCACCGCAGTGATCCGCGACGAGTTCTCGATCACCCAGCCGGCAGTATCACAGCATCTGAAAGTGCTGCGCGACAGCGGTTTCACCGTAGTCCGCGCAGTAGGGCAGCGGCGGCTCTACGCCGTGGACGGCGCCGCACTACGCGAGGTCGACGACTGGCTGAACAATTTCCGCCAGTTCTGGGCCCCACGCCTGGATGCACTGTCCACCGAGATCGCACGCGGAAAGCGGCAACGCCGGCTCCGCCCGCAGGGAACCGATGAAAGGAGACAGCACTGATGGATGTCAGCGAACACGTCAACGCCGTGCAGCGAACGGTCGGGAGCCGGACCATCGAGGCCGGGAAGGCCCGCGTCGTGACATTGAGCCGCACGTACCCCACCGATGCGGCCGATCTGTGGGATGCCTGCACCAACGCCGAACGCCTGCCCCGGTGGTTCGCGCCGGTGCACGGCGACCTGCGGCTGGACGGCAAGTACCAGGTCGAGGGCAATGCGTCCGGAACCGTACTCAGCTGTGATCCCCCGCGGACCTTCACCGCCACTTGGGAATTCGGCGGGTTAGTCAGCTGGATCGAGCTGACCATCATCGACGAGGCTCCGGAGCGGGCCCGCATGCAACTCGACCACATCGCGCTGGTGGACGACCCCATGTGGCCGCAGTACGGCCCCGGCGCCGTGGGTATCGGGTGGGATCTGGCGCTACTGGGCCTGGCTCTCCATCTCGACACCGGGCAGGCCGTACCGGCCGAGTTCAGGGAAGAAGAGTGGGCGACCACCGGCGACGGCAGAAACTACATCCGCGCCGCCGGCGACGGCTGGTATGCGGCTCAGGTCGCGTCCGGTGAGGACACCGCCGCCGCCCGTCGGGCAGCCGACAACTCGATCGCCTTCTTCCGCGGAGATCCACCCCCACCGCACTGATTCCGGGCCGCGGGCGGTTCACATCGCGCCGGGTGAGGTCTTGACGCCGATCTTGAAGATGAGCGTCAGGCCGCTCGGCCCTCAGGCGGCTTGGTGGTCGGGTGGTGCGGGGCCGCCGGGTTGGTCGGTGGTGTCGGCGGGGGTGGGGGTGTCCGGGTCGGCTGTGCTGGTGTTGTCGCTGTTGGTGTCGTCCGGTTCGGTGTTGTCCTGTTTGGTGTCGTCGTGTTCGGTGTCGTCGTGTTCGGTGTCGTCGTGTTCGGTGTCGTCGTGTTCGGTGTCGTTGTGGTGGGGTTCGGGTGGGTGGAGGAGTCGTTCGGGTTGGTGGTGGTAGTTGATGCGGTGTTGGCCGGTGTCCAGCTGTGGGGGTGGGGTCCATTCGACTTCGCAGCGGTCGTTGATGGTGGTGGTCCAGCCGCTGTGGGTGGTGACGCTGCGGTTGTCGGGGCCGCAGGCCAGGCCGAGTTCGTCGATGTTGGTGTTGCCGCCGTCGGTCCAGTCGGCGGTGGCGTGGTGGACCTGGCAGCCGTAGGCGCCGATGGTGCAGCCGGGTTTGGTGCAGCCGCCGTCGCGGGCGATCAGCATGATCCGCTGGGCCGGCGATGCGATGCGTTTGGTGCGGAGCAGGTCCAGCGCTGATCCGGTGGCGCGGTCGAACACTGCCAGGTAGTGGTGGGCGTGGCGGGCCATCTGGATCACCTCGGCGATCGGCACCATGGTGCCTCCGCCGGTGACACCGATCCCGGCCCGCGACTGCAGGTCTTGGAGGGTGGTGCGGATGATGACCGAGACCGGTAACCCGTTGAGGTGTCCGAGTTGCCCGCTCATCAACGCGATCCGCCCGATGGCCAGGAGTGCGTCGTGTTGACGTTGGGCCAGGCTGCGGTGGTCGTTGTCGATCTGGGCCTGTGACGGTGTGCCCGAGGTGCAGGGCTGGTCATCATCGGCATTGCACATGCCGGGGGCGGCGTATTTGGCGAAGATCGCTTCCCACACCGCCCACGCTTGTGGGGTCAGCGTCGCCGACAGGTCGACCATGCCGTCGGTGCGCTGTTTGTGCTTGGTGAGCGCGCGTTTGCGGGCGCGTTCGGTGTCATCGGGTTCGGGTCCGTCCTGATCAAGCAGGAACAGGGTGCGCTCGGCGGCGTCTTTGAGTTCTTTGGGGCCGATCCCGACCGCGGTGCGGACCAGGTCGACCTCGAACTGGTCGCGGGTGGCGGTGTCGATGAACCCGGGCACCTTGGCCAGGGCTTTGCTGATCACCTCGACATGTTCGGCGTTGATCAACCCGTGGGCCTGGGCGGCGGCGGTGGCGGGCAACAGTGGTGGCAGCGCGGGTCCGGTCACCGCGGGGCGCGGCGCCAACACCGCGGCCTCGGTGAGCCGGCGGTGGGCCTCGCGGGTCGAGATCCGCCACCGGACCGACAGCACCTCTTTCCACGATTTGGCGCCCATCTGCTGCGGGGTCGCCTCGACCTGCAGGCGGGCCAACAACCGGTGACCCACCGCGGGCAGCCGACATCCCAACGTTTCGAGATCATCGAGCACATCGACCAACTCGTCTCGGGTCAACAGGTCGACCTCACCGGCGGCCACCTCATCGAAGGCCGCACACAACGCCCTCACCGCGACCTGCACAGCGCTCCCCGACATGGTTCGAACATACATTCGACCACCGACAAGTTCGGCCCCCTCGGCTACGCCGGCGGGTTCAGGGACTCGGCGATGCGATCGAGCAGCCGGGTCAGCTGACGCTGCTCCTCGGCGCTGAGGCAACTGAAAATCTCCTCGGCGACCACGACGTAGTCGCGGAGCCAGTTACGCGCCTGCGCCTCACCTTCGGAGGTGGTCGTCAGGCGTATCGCGCGGCGGTCGTTGTCATCGACGCCGCGGGAGACCAGTCCATCGCGAACAAGTGCCTCCACCAGTGTCGACGCAGTGCCCTGGCTGATCCCCACTTCCCGGGCCAGATCCGCGAGCCGCACCGGCTGCATCCGGGCCACTTCGGTGAGCAGTTTGGATCTCGGGGTCGACACGCCGTGCTCCCCCAGGCGGTCGTCGAAGGCCCGCACCACCGATTTGGCTGCGCGGCCGAACACATCGGCCAGGCGCCCTGCGCGCTGCGCCGATGCACCTGACGCAGCGCGTCCACCCGTCGCCTCTTTCACGTTGACGAGATACTATCAGCACCCATATAGTTTGGTATCAAATGATTTGACACAGAATGAATGGGAGTGAGATGAAGATCTTCGTCACAGGCGGCAGCGGATTCGTCGGGCAGCACGTCATCAGGCGACTGGTCGGCGCTGGGCACGAAGTGCGCGCGCTCGCGCGCACGGACCGCGCCGCCGACCTCGTCAGCCTGGCCGGGGCGCAGCCGGTTCTCGGCGATCTGGCGGAACTGGTCACAAGTGGCCCGCCGCCGCAATGGACGTCGGCACTGCACGGCGCCGATGCCGTCGTGCACGGTGCCGCCTATATGGCGTTCTGGGGTCCCGACGACGTCTTCCGTCGGGCCAACCTGGCGCCCAGCGTCGCCCTGCACCAGGTTGCCGTGTCTGCTGGAGTGTCGAGGTTCGTCGCGATCAGCGCCGCCAGCGTGGCCAGCGGTACCCAGCGCGCGCCGATCGTCGACGAGCGTACCGACGAAGGCCGGCCCAACATCGCCTACAGCCGCATCAAGCTCGAAACCGAGCGCACCCTGCTCAGCGCGGTCACTCCGACGATGACGACGGTGGCCCTTCGACCTCCGTTCATCTGGGGTGCGGGAATGTCCACCCTGGACGAATTCGTCAGCACGGTGAAAGCCGGCCGGTTCAGCTGGATCGACAACGGTTCGCACACAGTCGACTTCGTCCACGTGGACAACCTCGCCGAGGCAGTCCGGCTCGCACTCACCCGTGGCGCTGCCGGTCGCGCGTACTACGTCACCGACGGCACACCGATGCCTACCCGCGATTTCTTCACTCCGCTACTGGCCACCCAAGGCGTCGACGTGAGCGCGGCCCGCAGTGTGCCGTTCGCGGTGGCGGCCCCCCTCGGGGCGGTCCTCGAAGCAGGGGCACGTCTGTTGCGCCGGCCCGAACCGCCGATGCTGACAAACTGGATCACCACCTTCATGGGCCGTGACCGCAGTTACGACATCAGTTCTGCGAGAAACGAACTCGGATACGCTCCATTTGTCAACCTGGCCGACGGACTCGCGGAGATGGCGAACTCCCTCTCGCGCTGAACCACTCCGAGACAACTGGTGGAGGCGCAGCGCACCGCGACCATCCGACCCTTGAACCTCGTTCTCGATGACCGGCCCCGGAAAATCTCGCCGTAAGAGCGACACGAGCAGGGCTGCAGAATATCGCGCGGGTCGACACCGCGCAGCCATCCGTTTCCGACGTGCTGGACGTCACGGACTGCCTCGACAGAGAGTGAGCCGTGGCATCCTGGGAGCCACGATGGCAGACGCAGACTGGACCATACGTCCCCGCGAGGGTTTAGGTCGGCTCGAATTCGGCATGTGCGCGGCACAGGTGAATTCGCTGTCGGCGCCGTACGGCACCGTCACCGGTCGCGGTGCTGATCGCATCCCCGACGACCTTCTGCGCGAGACGCTGGAGATGTTCGGCGACGCGATGAGCAACGACGAGAAGCAGGCCCTCATCGCCGCGTACGCGGACGACGGCCCACCCGCGGGCAGCGTGACCGAAACCCGCGGCGACCTCGTGCTGCGGTACGAAGCCGACCGCCTCTGCGAGATCATGCCCGCCGGCCCACGACATCCGCTGTTCCTCGACGGCAGGGATGTCTTCGCGCTGCGCGGTCTCGAACCGCTGGACTTGCTGGAGCGGCTCAACCGAAGCCCCGGACGCTACGCGGACACCGAAGCGGCGTTCGACCACCTCGCCATCTCGGTGAGCGGGTTCGGCGTCAGCGATTCGACTCACGGCGTGCGGGCGCTGGATGACTCCGACGAGCGTTTCCAGGAACGGACGGTGACCCTGCGGAAAGTCCCCTATCTGCCCGAGCAGGAGATGCACCGCTACATCGTGCACTCGTTGCGGACAGTCACCGATCGGCCACCCCGGCAACCCTGACACGTGCGCTCGGCACCGCAAATCCGTGGCTGAAGTCGCAACAGCTCAAGTCCCAACAGCTGAAGTCGCAGCACGGGGCACGTGCCGCGAATTGAGAAGTGAACGTCCACAGTGACTTTGGCTTCACGCTATTCCCAGACAACCTCCTCGGGCGTCTTGTCCGGGCGCAGACCGCGCCAGCTCGGCTGCCGTAGCCGATTGTCAGAGGTGCGTTCGCTGTAGCGCACCTCGCCCACGAGTTCGGGACGCACGAAAGTCACCCCCTTCGCGTCCGGCTTGGGAAGTTCTGCCGCAAAAGGTGATTCGTCGGTGCGTAAAGGCTGCAGCGTCTCCTTCAACGACGCCAACTCCTTGTCGGTGAAACCGGTACCGACCCGTCCGACGAACTGCAGGCCGTCGTCGACACCGCCTGGACCGGGAACTCCGAGCACCAACGCGCCGATCCCGCTGGTGCGTCCACCTTCGCCCTGTCGCCACCCGCCGATCACCACCTCCTGGGTGTTCCAGAGCTTGGCCTTGATCCACGACGAGGACCGCCTGCCCGGCTGATAGGTGGAGTCCCGCTTCTTGGCGATGACACCCTCCCAGCGCCGTGATCTCGCTACGTCGAGCGCTGCAGGTCCGTCGTCGGCGTCGATCGGCGGCGGCACGATGAGATTTTCCCCGTCGGCAAGTGCCTCGAGCAGTCGGCGGCGGTCGGTGTACTTGGCACGCGTCAACAATCTGCCGTCGAGAAACAAGATGTCGAACGCCCAGAACTCCACGCGCGTCGAGCGCGCCCGGTTCTGCATCTCGCGGAAACTGGGCACCCCCGAGTCGTCGAGCGCCACCGCCTCGCCATCGAGGATGACGTGGTGGTCGGCAAGGTCGGCGGCCAGCGACTTCAGCAGCGGGTACTCGGCCGTGACGTCGCGACCGTTGCGGGACCGAACCGCCAACCTTCCGTGATCGGCTTCGACGATGATTCGGTACCCGTCCCATTTTCCTTCGAAAGCCCACTGGCTCTTGGTGAATCGCTCGACCGATCCCTCGGTGGTCAGCATCGGGGCCAGGTCGGCCGCCGTCGGCCGCTGCTGGTCTTTCATCCGGTGCGCGAGCCAGTTCTTGCCGTCGGTCTGGATCAGCGCGTATCGGCCTTCGATCTTCGCGCCGTGCAACGTCACGATGACCTCGCCGCCCCTGGCCGGGCCATCCGGCGGATTGTCGCGGAACTTCTCGGTCTCGTACGTGCCGGTGTCCCAGAGGTAGACCTCGCCACCGCCGTACTCGCCCTTGGGGATTTCCCCGGCGAAGGTCAGGTACTCCATCGGATGGTCTTCGGTGTGCACGGCCAGGTGATTCACCGACGGCGTGTCGGGGAGATTCTTCGGTACCGCCCAGCTCACCAGCACACCGTCTCGTTCCAGCCGGAAGTCGTAGTGCAGCCGCCGGGCATGGTGCTCCTGGATGACGAACTTGTCGTTGTTGCCGGTGGCCGGGGCCTCGGCCGGAATCGGTTCGGGCGTCTTGGTCGTGTCGCGCATGCTGCGGTACCGAGTCAGCCGGTCCGGTACCGGAACCGGCGGATCGAGGTCGGCGAGCAGATCCCCGTCCCGGTCGAGCCGGTCGAGCACCTCGTCGAACCTGAGGTGTCTCAGGTCCGGATCGGCGATCTCGTCCCAGGTGCGCGGCGCCGCGACGGTAGGGTGCGGCCGGCCGCGAAGCGAATACGGCGCGATCGTGGTCTTGTTGGCGTTGTTCTGGCTCCAGTCGACGAAAACCTTGCCCGCACGCAGCCTCTTGGTCATGGTGGCGGTGACCTGCTTGGGCATCGCCCGTTCCAGCTGCTGCGCCACTCGCTTGGCCAGCACCGAGGCGCCCTGTGAGCTGATGGGTTCGTCCAGTGGGACGTAGAGGTGCAGGCCCTTGCTACCGCTGGTCAGCGGGAAAGTCCGCAGCCCGATGTCGGCAATCAGATCGCGAACCTCGTGGGCGACCTCGCACAGCTGACGGAACGTCACGCCTTCCCCGGGGTCCAGATCGAACACGATGCGTGTCGCCGGACCGACATGGGTGAATTCCGCGTCGTGGCCCGCCCCGCTGCTCCCGCCCGTGAAGCGCCACTGCGGCACGTGCACCTCCAACGCCGCCTGCTGCGCGATCCAGGCCAACCCCTCCACGGTGTCGATGACCGGATAGGTGGTGGTACCCGACTTGTGGACGATGGTGCCGCGACTCAGCCAGTCCGGCGCCGAGGACGCCAGCTGCTTTTCGAAGAACGACTCTTCGTTGACGCCGTTGGGCCAGCGTTTCCGGGTGACGGCTCGGCCCGCAATATGCGGCAGCATCGCCGCGGCCACGTTGACGTAGTAGTCGAATACCTCCGCTTTCGTGACAGCCTCCGCGCCATCCCCGGTCGCCGGATACAGCACCTTGTCCGGGTTGGTCAGCTTCACCCGGTCATATCGGTCCACCACATCACGGTATTACCCGCTGCGGAGACGGTAGCGTCACAACGGTGAGGGCATTGGTCATCGGTGAGGCGCTGATCGACGTCGTGGAGCGCGACGGGCGCATCACCGGTGAGCACGTCGGTGGCAGCCCGCTCAACGTCGCCGTCGGGCTGGCACGACTGGGGCGAGACGTCGATTTCCTGACCCACATCGGCACCGACGATCGCGGGCGGCGCATCACCGAGTATCTCGAATCCTCAGGTGTGCAGCTGGTTTCCGGAAGTCAGAGCGCGCAGCGGACCGCCACCGCGCACGCGCTGCTCGACGAATCGGGATCGGCGTCATACTCGTTCGACATCGACTGGCAACTGACCGGAACCCCCGAGGTGGCACCGCCGCTGGTGCTGCACACCGGCTCCATCGCAGCGGTACTGGAGCCAGGGTGTCTGGCCACGAAAGCGCTCGTCGACACCTACCGCCTGTCGGCCACGGTCACCTTCGACCCCAACGTACGTGCAGCGCTGATCACCGACCCCGACGCGGCTCGGTCGCGCATCGACCGCTTGCTCGAGCGTGCGGACGTGGTCAAGGCCAGCAACGAGGATCTGCAGTGGATCGACCCCACCCGCAGCCCGGAGCAGACCGCGTCGGCGTGGATGGCGCTGGGTCCCTCGGTGATCGTGGTGACCTTCGGCGGAGAAGGCGCGGTGGCCATGTGTGCCGACGGCACCGTGCGGGTACCTGCCGGACATGTCGAGGTGGTGGACACCGTGGGCGCCGGTGACGCGTTCATGACCGGGCTGATCGATGCGTTGTGGTCGATGGATCTGCTCGGCGCCGCCCGACGCCCGCAGCTCGCCGCGATCGGAACCGACGCGCTGACCGACGCGGTGCGCGGAGCGACCGTGGCGGCGGCGTTGACCGCAGCGCGCGCCGGTGCCGATCTGCCCGATCGTGTCGCCCTCGACCGGGCCGCCGCATCGGACATACTGGGCTGATGCGGTCCATCTGGAAGGGCTCCATCGCGTTCGGACTGGTGAACGTCCCGGTCAAGGTGTACAGCGCCACCGAGGACCACGACATCAAGTTCCATCAGGTGCACGAGAAGGACAACGGCCGCATCCGCTACAAGCGAGTCTGCGAGGTCTGCGGCGAGGTGGTCGAGTACCGCGACATCGCCAAGGCCTACGAGTCCGATGACGGCCAGACGGTGATCATCACCGACGACGACATCTCGACGTTGCCCGAGGAACGCAGCCGTGAGATCGACGTGCTGGAGTTCGTCCCCGCCGGCGATCTCGATCCGCTGATGTACGACCGCTCGTACTTCCTGGAACCGGACGGTAAGTCCTCGAAGTCGTACGTGCTGTTGGCCAGAACTCTGATGGAAAGCGATCGCGTCGCGATCGTGAACTTCGCGCTACGCAACAAGACCCGGCTGGCCGCGCTGCGCGTCAAGGACTTCAGCAAGCGTGACGTGATGATGATTCACACGCTGCTGTGGCCCGACGAGATCCGCGACCCGGACTTCCCGGTGCTCGACAAGGAGGTCGACGTCAAACCCGCTGAGCTCAAGATGGCCAGCCAGGTGGTCGACTCCATGACCGACGACTTCAACCCGGATCGGTATCACGACGATTACCAGGAACATCTGCACGAGCTGATCCAGGCGAAACTCGAAGGTGGAGAGGCCTTCACGACCGAGGAGCAGCCGCAGGAACTCGACGAAACCGAGGACGTCTCCGATCTGTTGGCCAAGCTCGAAGCCAGCGTGAAGGCGCGCAAGGAGCAGAGCTCCAAGGGTGGCTCGTCCACCAAGTCTGCCGACGAGGCCGACCAGGACGACGAGGCCGACCAGGACGACGATGGGTCCGCGGAGACGTCGCCGACCAAGAAGGCGCCGGCGAAAAAGACCGCCGCCAAGAAAGCGTCGGCGAAGAAGACCGCCGCCAAGAAGGCACCGGCGAAGAAGGCGGCCAAGAAGGCCGCCGCGAAAAAGAGCTAGGACGCCCCACCTCGTCCGGGCGAAGCCCGGGACGAGGGCGGGTGCCACCCCCGCACCATGAATTAGAACGTGTTCCAGAAACTGCACCCGCAGTCCCGATGTCCTTGCTAGCGTGACGCCCGATGAACAATGGGAGGCGCGCGTGATTCTGGACCGGTTCCGACTCGACGATCAGGTGGCGGTGGTGACCGGCGCAGGCCGCGGTCTCGGCGCGGCGATGGCGGTGGCGTTCGCCGAAGCCGGTGCTGACGTGCTCATTGCGGCGCGGACGCGCTCACAGCTCGAGGACGTCGCCGCGCAGATCACCGCCACCGGGCGACGCGCCCACATCGTCGTCGCCGATCTCGCCCGATCCGAGGACACAGCGGCTCTCGCCGCACACGCAGTCGAGGCGTTCGGCAGACTAGACATCGTCGTCAACAACGTCGGCGGCAGCATGCCCAACGCCCTTCTGAACACCTCGGCCAAGGACATGCGCGACGCGTTCGCGTTCAACGTGGCCACCGCACATGCACTGACCACCGCCGCTGTTCCCCTGATGCTGGACGGCTCCGGCGGCGGCAGCATCATCAACATCACGTCCACCATGGGGCGCCTCGCCGGTCGGGGGTTCGCCGCCTACGGCACCGCCAAAGCGGCACTGGCGCATTACACCCGGCTGTCGGCGCTCGATCTGGCACCCCGTATCCGGGTGAACGCCATCGCACCGGGTTCGATCCTGACCTCCGCACTGGAGATCGTCGCCGAGAACGACGAGCTGCGCGACCCGATGGAGAAGGCGACGCCCCTCAAGCGACTCGGCGACCCGCTCGACATCGCAGCCGCCGCGGTCTATCTCGCCTCCCCGGCGGGCAGTTACCTGACCGGCAAGACCCTGGAAGTCGACGGCGGCATCACCTTCCCGAACCTCGACCTTCCCATCCCTGACCTGTAGAGGAGTGCGCATGGCCATCAAAGTCGCTGCCATCGGTACCGGAAACGTCGGCAGACATGCGCTGACGCAGCTGATCAACGATCCCCGCTTCGAACTGACCGCAGTCTGGGTGTCTTCGGAGTCCAAGGCCGGCAAGGACGCCGGTGAGCTTGCCGGACTGGATGTTTCGACCGGGATCCGCGCCACGACCGACCTCGACTCGGTCCTTGCGACCGGACCGCAATGCGCGGTCTACACCGCGATGGCCGACAACCGGCTGACCGAGGCGCTCGAAGACTACCGGCGGCTCCTGGAAGCAGGCGTCAACGTCGTGGGCAGCAGTGCGGTGTTCCTGCAGCACCCGTGGCAGGTGATCCCCGACGAGATGATCACCCCGCTCCAGGACGCCGCGGCGAAGGGGTCGTCGACCATTTTCGTCAACGGGATCGACCCGGGTTTCGCCAACGACCTGCTCCCCATGGCGCTGGCAGGCACCTGCCAGAACGTCCAGCAGATCCGATGCATGGAGATCATCAACTACGACACCTACGACAGCGCCACGGTGATGTTCGACGTCATGGGGTTCGGCGGCAGTCTCGACGAGACACCCATGCTCCTGCAGCCCGGGGTACTAGGCCTGGCCTGGGGTTCGGTGGTGCGTCAGCTGGCCGCCGGACTCGGCATCGAACTCGACGAGGTCACCGAAACGCATGAACGGGTACCGGCCCCCGAGGCGTTCGACATCGCGGCCGGCCGGATCGAAAAAGGCACCACTGCAGCAATCCGGTTCGAGGTCCGCGGAATCAAGGACGGAGAGGTCGCCGTGGTCCTCGAACACGTCACCCGGCTGCGTGACGATCTGTGCCCGGATTGGCCGCAGCCGGCCCAACACGGCGGGTCCTATCGGATCGAGATCACCGGGGAACCGTCGTATGCGCTCGACCTCTGCCTGAGCAGCCCCAACGGCGACCACAACCATGCCGGACTGGTGGCCACCGCGGCCCGCGTCGTCAATGCGATCCCCGCGGTGCTCGACGCGGCGCCGGGAATCGTGACGGCGCGGGAGTTGCCTCCCATAACTGGCAAAGGTCTGTACGCTAAGCGATGACCCTCCCTGGAAGGATGCTGAAAATGAAGGCTCGCCTGAGCACCCTCGCTGCCCTCCTCGTCGCCGGCGGTGCTTCCGTGGCCGTGGCCCTCGCGGCAGCCCCCGCGGCGCTCGCCCAGCCGAACTGCTCGACGACGTCCGCGGGCGCCGGAGGCCGTACCGAGGTGTGCCAGTCGCCCGGTAACGCCCAGATCAGCTCCACCCCCGGAATGTATGCGCAGCCCTGGTACGGCGGCGGCATGTTCCCGTGGGAGGGCTACGGCCCCTACGTCTTCTGACCCGGTGAGCATCGTGTCACGTTGGGGCGCAGGGCTTTTCGTGACTCTCGGCGCCGTGGCCGTGCTCGCCGCGCCCACCGCTGCCGCCGCCCCCGACTGCACAGACGTCGGCAAGACGGTGACATTCTGCGAGACGAACGGGAGCACCCAGATCACCACCACCCCGCCGCCGTGGAACTACGGCGGCTGGATGGGCGTCGGGGTGTGGCCGCTGGTCGGTGCTTACGGCCTCGGCCCCTGGTGACTGACCGACCCTGACGATCCCGGCCCGAACCGGCAGGGTCGTCGCCGGGCTGATTACGCTACGAACCGTGGTGCTGAGCTATCCGAGGCCGACCGGCTGAATGACCGGCCGGCACTTCTACTTCGCGTACGGATCCAACCTGTGCGTGCGACAGATGGCGCAGCGCTGCCCTGACGCGTGCGATCCGCGCCGTGCCAGGCTGGCCGACCACGATTGGCTGATCAACGAGCGCGGCGTCGCGACGGTCGAGCCGTTCGCCGGCAGCGAGGTGCACGGCGTGGTGTGGCAGGTGTCCGACCGCGATCTGGCCACCCTGGACAGCGCCGAGGGCGTGCCGGTGCGTTACCGGCGCGACGAGCTCACGGTGATGACCGACAACGGTCCGTCGCCGGCCTGGGTGTACATCGACCATCGGGTCGAAGCAGGCCCGCCGCGCCCCGGGTACCTGGAGCGCATCCTCGACGGAGCCCACCACCACGGTCTGCCCCGACCCTGGATCCAGTTCCTCGAGCGGTGGGACCCCGCCCGGTGGCCGCAGCGCCCACAGCACGCCGATTCGCGCGCACCGCAGTCCCTTTCGGAGCTCATCAGCGATCCGGCCATCATCGAGGAGTGCACGCTGCGTTCCCGGTTCGGGTTCCTGGCGATCCACGGCGGCGGGCTGGAACAGATGACCGATGTCATCGCCGAACGCGCGGCGGACGCCGCGCACGCCTCGCTGTACGTGGTGCGCCATCCCGACCACTACCCGCATCATCTCCCGTCGGCGCGCTACGACCCGGCGCAGTCGACTCGGCTGGCGGAGTTCCTCGATCACGTCGACGTGGTGGTGTCGCTGCACGGCTATGGCCGGATGGGCCGCAGCACCCAGCTGCTCGCCGGTGGCCGGAACCGCGGACTGGTCGAGCACCTCGCCCACCACGTGACCGTCCCGGGCTACCGCATCGTCACCGAGCTGGACGCCATCCCCCGCGAGCTCCGCGGTCTGCATCCAGACAATCCGGTCAACCGGGCCCGGGGTGGCGGAGCGCAACTGGAACTGCCCGCCCGGGTGCGTGGCACCAGTCCTCGCAGCGCGTTGCCCGGCGACGACGGCCTGACGCCGGCGACCTCCGCACTGGTCCAAGGGTTGGCGCGGGCCGCACGCACGTGGCCGTCACCGTCGTAGCCGTGCGCTCCATCGCCGCGACACTGACAGCTCCGTCGCCGCCGCGACACTGACGGCTCCGGCGGGCCCGCGCCCGGCAACACCCATCCGCCGATTGCGCTGCTCCGAATACAAGATGTGAAACCCGACTTCCGAGGCGGGGACCGTTCGAGTGCGGCCCTGTACCGCACGCGCATCACCCACCTGCGGCGTGCACCCGTGCACCACTACTTCGAGCATCGCAGCTACAGCTGGTATGTGGACCTCGACGCACTGCCCCGCCTGCCGTGGTGGCTACGGCCGTTCGCCCGGTTCGACGCACGTGACCATCTGTGGGAGACGACCGCGGACACCCTGCGCGGCCGGGTGGACGCATTCCTGGCCGGCAAGGGAATCGACCTGTCGGGGGGCACGGTCACCGCGTTGCTGCACGCCAAAGTGCTGGGTCAGGTATTCAACCCGTTGACCCTGTACTGGTGCCATGACCGCCGGGGGGTCCTGCGATGCGTCATCGCGGAGGTCCACAACATGTCCGGTAGGCGGCACGCCTACCTGCTTCCACCGTCCGACGATCAACCGGTGATGGTGGACAAGAAGTTTCACGCCTCCCCGTTCAACGGCCTCGACGGGCACTACCTGGTTCGGGCACCGCGGCCCGACGACGCCCTCGACGTGACCGTGTCGTTGCACCGCGACCACCAACCGGCCTTCGTCGCGACGATGCGCGGCTCCCGACGGCCCGCCGGCATCCGGCAGGTGGTCACCATGCAGTTCGTCGCACCGCTGGCCCCGCTGATGAACGTGCTGAGCATGAGGGTGCAGGGCACCCTGCTGTGGCTGCGCCGGGTGCCCAGGGGCTGTCCCCGCCCCGAGGCGGATCAGGACGCGCCGGCCGCCGCCGGTGCGGCACCACTGCGCCGGGTCGACGCGGCGCACGAGTGCCCGGCCGCGCCGATCTTGAAAAGGGATCGGCAGGAGACACGGTCACCATGACGACATCGGTCCTGGTAGGTCCGGCTAGGCTACCGCTCGTGACCGCCGAACTCGACGCACTTCTGCGCCAGGTGGCCCGCCGGGACGCCGACGCTTTCGCCGCGTTCTACGACCAGACACGGGCCCGGGTCTACGGCCTGGTCACCCGGGTGCTGCGCGATCCCGGATACAGCGAAGAAACCACGCAGGACATCTACCTGCAGGTATGGCGTAATGCTGCGAGCTACGATCCGTCGGTGGGCTCGCCGCTGGCCTGGCTGCTGACCCTGGCTCACCGGCGCGCGGTGGACCGGGTGCGCTCCGAGCAGGCGGCCAGCACCCGGGAGTCCCGTTACGGTGCGGCCAGCGTCGATCCACCGCTGGACCACGTCGCCGATGAGGTGATCCTCGACGACGAACGCCGCCGGGTGGCGGCCTGCCTGGACTCGCTGACCGACACCCAGCGGGAGTGCATCCAGCTCGCGTATTACGACGGTCTGACCTATGTGCAGGTGTCCGAGCGCTTGGCGGCGAACCTCGCGACAATCAAGTCCCGGATGCGTGACGCGATTCGGGGTCTCCGCAGATGTTTGGGGGTGGCATGACCAGCTCCGCCGGCCCGGCCGGTGACAACCTGCTCTCGCTCGCGACGCCCTACGCGCTGCACGCGCTCGGCGCCGCGGACATGGCAGACATCGACCGGCGACTGACCGAGGCCGAGCCCGACGTCGCCGAAGCCTTCCTCGCCGAGGTGCGGGAGGTGCGCGAGACGATGGCGGTTCTGGCCAGCGCCACGGCCGTCGAACCCCCTGCCCAGCTGCGTGATGCCGTGCTCCGCCAGATCGCCGAGGATCCGGTGCGGGTGCTGCCGCACAAGCAGCGTTCAAGCCGTCGGGCCGCAGCGGTGCTGACCGCCGCCGCGGCGGTCGTCATCGGCCTGGGCGCCCTCGGCGTCGGGTACGCACTGCGCCCGGCGCCGGCACCGTCGACCGCCGAGCAGGTGTTCGCGGCGCCGGACGTGCGCACGGTGTCCGGTGAGATCCCCGGCGGCGGCACGGCCACCGTGGTGTTCTCCCGTGAGCAGAACTCCGGGGTGCTGGTGATGAACAATGTGCCGCCCCCGCAGCCGGGGACCGTGTACCAGATGTGGCTGGTCGACGCCGAGGGTCCGCATTCGGCGGGCACGATGGACGCCCAGGCGGTGGCACCTTCGACCACGGCGGTGCTGCCCGACCTCGGGTCGTCGCAGGCGCTGGCGTTCAGCGTCGAACCCCCTGGTGGTTCGACCCGCCCGACCAGCCCGGTGTTCGCGCAGCTGCCACTGGTCTGATCGGTCGCAGCACCTCCGAGATCGCCCCCGACGTCGCTAATCGGTCTCCAGCGTGGCCGCGGCCGCCTCGGTGAGCACGTCACCGACGTCGTGGTTGCGGTGCCAGGCGCGCCGCTGCCGCGCCGCGCCGTTGCCCAACTCACTCAGCCGGGCCAGTCCGTCGACCACCAGCTCGTGATCGCCTGCGGCCTGCAGCGCCGGCCGGACCCGTTCGACGAGGCCGGCCAGCAGTGCGGGCATCGGTGAGGGTGTGTGGTGCTCCAGGTCGACGCCGTCGCCGTCGAGCCCTTCCCGGGCGGCCTTCCAGTACGCGGCCTTGAGCACATAGGGCGTCAGCGGCAGCAGCGGCTCGCCACGGCGTTCGTCGGCCAGCGCGGTCATCACGCAGCCCCGCACCAGCGCGGCGAACAGCACCGTCTCGGCCACGGTGGCCGGGACATCGGCCACCCGCACCTCCACGGTCGGAAAGTTCGCCGACGGCCGCACATCCCAATAGACCATGCCGTCGTCGCGGATCACCCCGGTGTGACACAACATCTGGACCGCGGCGTCGAACTCGTCGGCAGAGCCGAAGTGTGGCGGCGGTCCGGCGCTGGGCCAGCGTGCCCACAGCACGCTGCGCCAGCTGGCGTGCCCGGTGTCGGCGTTGCGGTAGATCGCCGAGTTCGCGGTGAGCGCCAGCAGCAGCGGCAACCACGGCCGCAACCGGTTGCTGACGGCGATGGCGGCGTCGCGGTCGGGAACGGCGACATGGACGTGGCAGCCGCAGATGCCCTGTTCGTGGGCGATCATGCCGTAGCGGTCGCCGATGTCGCGGTAGCGCGGCGTGTCGGTGACCGGGAAGTCGTGCGGCAGGGTGGGCGGCAAGCCGACCGCGAGCAGCCGCGCGCCGCAATGCCCGGCGGCATCGGCGGCGGTGTGGCGCAGCCGGATCAGTTGGTCGCGCAGATCGGCGGGGCTGTCGACCACGCCGGTGGCGGTCTCCACCTGGCAGCTGGTGAGTTCGAGCTGCAGGTCGACGCCCTTGTCCGCGGCGGCATCGGCGACCTCGCGGTTGCGGGCCACCGGCGCGCCGGAATCCGGGTCGACGAGGAGGAACTCCTCCTCGACCCCGAGACTGGGAATGTCAGCCATGGCTCCACCGGTTGCGGCACCCCGAGATTTTGATCCGGCCCGTCGGATTATTCGACGACGGGCCGGATCGGGGTGATGAAAGTCGATTGCGTATATGCCCGTAGTGATTCGGATTCAAACCTGTGCCTACCATCACGATGTGGCAACGGGATTGCGGTTCGGTGTCGGCGTGACGCGGGCCAACTCACGGATCAAGCTTGAGCAGAGCGCACGCCGTGCCGAGGACCTCGGATTCGACGTGCTGCACGTGCCCGATCACCTGGGTGGGCCCGCGCCGTTCCCGGTGCTGACGGCGGTCGCGATGGCGACCTCGACGCTGCGGGTGGGCACCTTCGTGATCAACTCGGCCTTCTACCGGCCCGCGCTGCTGGCGCGTGACGTGGCGGCATTGCACGACGTGAGTGAGGGACGCTTCGAGCTCGGGTTGGGTACCGGGTATGTGAAAGAGGAGTTCGAGGCGGCCGGGATTGCCTATCCCAGTGCCGGTGAGCGCGTCGACCATCTGAAGTTGACCACTGAGTACATGGCCGAACATCTCCCCGACGTGCCGATCATGATCGCCGGCAACGGGGACCGGGTGTTGCGGATCGCGGCACGCTCGGCCGACATCATCGGCCTCACCGGAGGGGATCGCGCGGCCAGCGCCGAGGAGGATCCGCTGGCCGATCGCATCGAATTCGTCCGGGAGGCCGCCGGGGACCGGTTCGAGGACCTGGAGCTCAACATCGCCATCACGGCGATGCCGGTCGATGGCTCCGGGCGCCCCGACCTGACCATCCCCCGAATCTCGCTGCCGGGATTGTCCGACGAGGAGTTGCTGCGCCACCCGGGGGTGTTGTCGGGCTCGGTCGACGAGATCGCCGAGCGGATCCGTGGATATCGGGACGTCTACGGGATCGGCTACGTCATCGTGCAGATGCGCCACGCCGAGGCGTTCGCCGCGGTGATCGAACTGCTGGCGTAACTACAACCACAGGTACAGACCGGACAGCAGCGCCCAAAGGCCGACGCAATACGCCTCGAAAGCCACCCGCAGTGGGAACGGAGCGTGCCTCAACTCCATGAAGTCCAGTCCGACCAACCTGATCTTGACCGCGGCGATACCGAGGACGAGGACAGCCACCAGGGAACCGGTGCCGTGCTCGGCACCCACCGCCCACGACAGCACGGTCGCGGCGACCAGGAACAGCCAGCTGGCGCCGGCCCGGTTCTTCAGCAGGTTCAGGGCGGTCATCAGCTCACCAGGTACAGCAGCGCGAACAGGACGATCCACAGCAGGTCGACCAGATGCCAGAAGCAGGCGGCGCCTTCGACCATCGCGGTGCGCGTCGCGCTGAGCTCGGCACGCCGGGTCTGGGTGAACACGAACGCCAGTGCCCCCAGACCCAGGCACACATGGAACAGGTGCAGCCCGGTGAGGATGAAGTAGTACAGGTAGAAATCGTTGGCGCCCGGTCCGTGGCCGGCCGTGGCCAGCGCGACATACTCGAACACCTTCAACGCGATGAAGACCAGACCACAGAGCATGGCGGCGGCCACCGCACGGGTGGCGATCGGCCCGGCCCCGGCGCGCAGCGCGTTGAGGGTCAGCACCACCAGCAGCGAGCTGGTCAGCAACACCAACGTGTTGACCACGCCGACGCCGATGTGCAGCGTGGTGCGGGCCGCGTCGAAAACCTCAGGCGCTCCGGCGCGTTCCACCAGGAAGGTGGCGAAGAACGCGCCGAAGACGAGCATGTCACCGAACAGGAACACCCAGGTGCCGCTCTCACCGGGAATCCGCCGCGCCGGGCGCGGCGGCGACACGGTGTCGGTCACGCGGGTTGAACCTGGACCGTCGCCGCCTCGGCCTGCTGTTCGGCCTTGATGGACTTCAGCATCACCGCGGTGGTGGAGAACAGCCAGACCACCAGCACCAGCCCCGGGATGTAGAACGCGAACACACCGTTCCAGGCCAGCGGTCCGTCGTTGAAGACGACGACCACGCACCCGGGCAGTGACAGCGTCGCCACCCACAGGTTGAGGTAGCCGTACCAGCGCGGGAACGTCGGGGGCTGGGTTTTGTCCATGAACGCCGCGACGGCCAGGGTGATGTTCTGCACGATGATGGTGCCCACGATGCCGATGAACCACAGCCAGAAGACGTCGTTGAGCGCCTGGGTGAGTTCGGCGGATCGCTCCTCGGGGCGGTAGGCGGCCACACCGAGGAAGAACTGCGGGAACAGCAGCGCGGGCACGAACACCGTGGCCGCCATCAGCTGTGTCATCGACAGCATGCCGAAGCGGCCCTCGACCCGGCGGATACGCAGGATGATGGCGGCCAGGAACGGCAGTGCGAGGACAGCGCTGAGCAGCGCGCCGGAGACGCCGAAGCGGATCCAAAGCTTGTGGTCGACGAAGAACGCGGCGATCTCGTCGGCGGAGGCGGCCGGTGACAGCGGCGGAAAGAGTTGGGCGATACCGGAGAAGCTGGCGCCGTAGAGAAGGATCATGATGCTGCCTGACCAGGCGCCGATGCGTTGCAGTGTCAGCTCCACGCTGGGAGGCTACCGCCACCCGAACCAAGTTTTGTCATTTTTGCCATAACAAGTTTCGCATTTGCGGGCTCGTCGCGTCGAGCGGGTAAGCTCCCACCGGCGTTTCCCAGTAGCTGCCCCCGTAGCTCAGGGGATAGAGCACGGCTCTCCTAAAGCCGGTGTCGCAGGTTCGAATCCTGCCGGGGGCACAACGTGTTTTTGCAGATCAACGCATGTTTCCGGGCGGTTGCCCTACTGCTGGTCGCTCCCCTCTGGTCGGTGCTTGGTCGGTGCTTCGCTGGTTTCAGTTGGTGCTGGCTGACTGGCTTTGTCACGCGCCACGGCCTCCAGCAGGCGTCGCGCATTCTCGGGTGCCCGCAGCAGGTAGTTGGTCTCGCCCGACTGCTCACCGTCGTCCCCCGGCTCCGCTGGACCGTAGATGTCCTCATGGAGCCCGTCGTCGACCGGCGAGCTATTCAGAATTTCGGCGACCTCATCCGCCGGAATCCAGCGGCGCTTCTGATCCACAGGCATATCGTCCGCCTGGTTGTCCGCGTGTTGCACGCGCCGAGCGGCAGCATCGAGCCGCTGCGCAACGTCGTCGAGATCAGACGGGAAGAGGCCGGCGTAGTGGTTGAGGGTGGTAGCAGCGGATTCGTGGCCGAGCAGACGCGCAACGGCGACTACCGAGGCACCAGCCTGGATCGCGAGAGATGCCGCGGTGTCGCGGAGGTTGTGTGGCGTGATGTCGAGCTGCGCGGAGCTCACGGCATCGTCAAAGACGTCCCGGCGGAAGTTTCGGTTTCGGAGGGGCGTCCCGCTTGCTGACGGAAACACCAGTTCGCCAGGGCGACGATCAACGCCAAAGCCAGCGAGCATGTTGGAGACCGTCGCAGGGATCGGCACCGTCCGAGCCTGATGATCTTTCACCGGCGCCATCTCGCCGCGCGGAGCCTCCTCGGAATACGCACGACGGACGCGGAGCCTACGGGACACGAAATCCACATCGGACCACTGCAACGCGGCCAGCTCACCCCACCTGAGGCCGCAATACCCGCCAACGAGGACGATGAGGCGGTCGCGCTGTGACGGCAGATGGTCAACCAGGGCCCAAAGTTGATCATGCGTCAGCGGGCGTGGATCGTTTCCCTGGACCTTCGGCAGGTTGCGTCCAGCAGAGTGGTGTACGAGTCGGGCCTGATCAGGGTTACCGGCGTGTCGTAGCCGAATGATTGAAGGTCATCGCGTGATTCTTCGAGAGACCGACCAAAGTCACTCGAGCAAAGGAATCGACGCGATGACCACCGCCCACAATATCGACCTGCCCGCCGTGCTGGCCGAACGACTCACCACCGCCCATCCCGACGTGCTGCGCGAGCTGCTGGCCACGTTCATCCACACCCTGATGGGCGCCGAGGCCGATGCCCTGTGCGGCGCCGGGTACGGCGAACGAACGTCTGAGCGCACCAACTCGCGCAACGGGTATCGGCATCGCCAGTTCGACACCCGCGCCGGTTCGTTGGATCTGGCGATCCCCAAGCTGCGCCACGGCTCGTACTTCCCGGACTGGCTGCTGGAACGCCGTAAACGCGCCGAGCGGGCGCTGACCACGGTGGTCGCGACGTGCTATCTGCTCGGGGTGTCCACGCGGCGGATGGACAAACTCGTCGAGACCCTCGGCATCACCAGCCTGTCGAAGTCGCAGGTCAGCGTGATGGCCAAAGAACTCGACGCCGCGGTCGAGGCGTTTCGCACCCGGCCGCTGGACGCCGGCCCATACACATTCATGGCCGCTGACGCCCTGGTCCTCAAGGCCCGTGAAGGTGGCCGCGTGGTCAACGTGCACGCCCTGATCGCGGTCGGGGTCAACGCCGACGGGTATCGGGAGATCCTGGGCGTCGAGGTCAGTACCGCCGAAGACGGGGCCGGCTGGTTGACGTTTATGCGGTCGCTGACCGCGCGTGGGCTGTCCGGGGTCAAGCTGGTCACCAGCGACGCGCACGCCGGGCTGGTCGCCGCGATCGGCGCCACTCTGCCTGGCGCGGCCTGGCAGCGCTGCCGAACCCACTACACGACCAACTTGATGGCCGTCACCCCGAAGGCGTCCTGGCCGTGGGTCAAGACGCTACTGCACTCGGTGTTCGACCAACCTGACTCTGAATCCGTTGCAGCCCAATATGACCGGATCATCGACGCCCTCGCCGACAAACTGCCCAAGACCACTGAACACCTCGAAGCGGCGCGGCCGGACCTGCTGGCCTTCACCGCGTTCCCCAAACAGATCTGGCGCCAAATCTGGTCCAACAATCCCCAGGAGCGTCTCAACAAGGAGATCCGCCGGCGCACCGACGTCGTCGGGATCTTCCCCGACCGCGACGCGCTGATCCGCCTCGTGGGCGCCGTCCTGGCCGAACAACACGACGAATGGGCCGAGTCGCGGCGCTACCTGGGACTTGACGTCCTGAGCAAATCACGCACCGTCAACGGCACCCCAACCGAACAGGAGGACACCCCCGCGGCACTAACCGCCTGAACCATCACGACGAAGAATCACACGACGACGTCGTACACCACGTCCCTGGACTTGACCCTTCGGCAGCTTGATACCGACTGCAGGATTGCGATGGATTGCGCCGTCCCTCAGTGCGTAGTCGAACACCCTGCGCAACACACCAAGCGCGTGCCGGGCTGTGGCCGGCGACTGTTGTCGGGAGATCCCGGCCGCCCAGACCTCAACCTCTGACGGGCGAACAGAAACCAAGGGTTGGCGTCCGAACGCACGAGAAATCTGCTTGTTGATGACACCGCGAATCTTGCGCTCAGTAGCGGGTTGCCGGGGCGGTTGAGCGGCGAACCAGATCTCGCACCACTCTCGTACCGGCTTCTCCCCCGCCTTCGGGTCCGCCCACACGCCGGTCTTGAGCGCATCGACCTGCTTACGCTCCCACTCCTGGGCATCCCGCTTACGCGGGAAAGTACGCGAAGCGACATAGCGACCGCGGTAGTAGACACGGGCTCTGTACACCCGCGAGCCCCCGGGACCCTCACGGCCTTCGATCATTCACTCACCCACGCACTCGGTGTGCATCTCGCCACGAGCGCCCTCGTCGACCTCTACAGCATCCTCCGACATATCGAAGTCCGACAATGACGCGTACCGGGCTTCAAGTTCAATAAGAAGCCCATCGGGGACATCTACCCAAGGACCATCGAAACCCCGCGGCTCGGCCGGGCCGTTAGCGAATCTACCCTTCTTCATCTGAATCACCCTTCTTCCCAGCGCGATTCCCGCTGCGCGTCAACCCAGCGGTCCACCTCCGTTGAATCCCAGCGGAGCGAATTTCCCAGCTTTATTGCGGGCGGCCCTTCACCACGCAGACGCCACGAGCGGATACACCCAACACTGACCTGGAACTTCTCGGCCAACTGCTGGATCGTCAAATACTCGGTTTGCGTTCCAGCCCGCCTAGCCGCCTGACTTCCCACCTGGCCCCTCCATCAGAGATACGAGCAAGAGCGGCTCACGCGCCGCCGTTCCGGCGGCTTGTGCCTGAGCACTGGGGCCGGGAGGCGAGCACAGTGCACCTGCAGTAGCTGCTGGACCGGATGCTCCCGAGGACGCCGGCGGACGCGTAATCCCCGCATCTACCTGACGACCCGCGGAGTAGTCGGCTACCGACCAGATGACGCTGGCCGCAATCGTGAGCGTCGCGAAGATTAGATTCGCAGCACGTTCGGTATCGCGCTCATATGGATGAGTCATGACAGCTGCGCTAGTCGGTTGTGAAGAAGTTGTGATGGGTCTCGGGTCAAGCCAGCGAAGCGATTCACCCAGTCCGCAACCGCCGCCTCTCGAATGTAAGGCGCGCGGAAACGCACGAACGCGCTGTTGACCGAGGCGACGCCTACACCGACAGGAGCGCCAAGTGGACTGGCAGCGCTGTCCGCTGACCAATCGTCACCAAGCACCGCTTCTGCCGCGTACCGGGACTGCACACCGAAACATACTCTGACAGAGGAGTTGTCGCGGATATCGGTCGGCAGGGAGTCAGCCGTTGGCTTTTGAGTCGTCAGAATCGTCACCACTCCGGCCGAACGCCCCTTTCGAACAAGGAAGCTTACGAGCGCGTGGATCTCCGTGCCCTTGGCCTTGCTCTCCTTGCCTACGAGCTGCCGCGGGTCCAGAAAGGTCTGACACTCGTCGATGAGGACCAGGACGACCGGCACCTCCGGCGTCGGGCCATGATTCCAAAAGTTCGATGTACCGAGAAGGTCATGGAGATTTTGCGATCGCTCGCGGACCAGTTCCTTGACCTCGTGGAGCGTACCGATCACGGCGTCGAGATCCATGTCGTCGTCAACGAATCGGTAGCTGCGAGGCTTCAGGGCCGAAAGGTCCATTCCGCCCTTGCCGTCGATCACGACCATCTGCGCCGAGTCGCACCCCGAGAACGAAGCCAAGGTCTGTGTGAGCCAGGCAGTCTTGCCCGAACCCGGCAACCCGCCAACCACCACGCCCGAGACATTCGAGATCGGAATTGACTTCGAGTCGCCATGTTCATCAGTCCCCAGCTGCAATACCCAAGCCGCCAGTGGCTTTACGGAGTCGAGCGTCACGGGAGAGCCAAGTGGATCCCGCACCCTGAGGTCGAGCTGGAATACACCCGGCTCAGGTTCTGACACCACCACACTCGGGACCATCAATGCAGTCGCCAGGCGTCCAGTAACCCGCTGCCAGTCGGAAAGCTCCTGACCATCGATAGCTAGGAACTGGGCCCTGGCGCCAAACACCGTTGACTCCAGGGACTGCAGCGAGGGCACGTAGCGTTTAGGTCTGCCGTGCTTGTCCTTGCCCCGCACGTACAGACCCACTACGTCAAGTAACTCAACGCACCTCTTCCCATCGGAAAGAACCTTCACCGCGTACTGCACATCCGCGAGGTACGGTGACGGATGTGAAACCGGCCTGCTGTCTTGCCGCCGCCTGAAGATGAAGTAGCCGGCCGCGGCATAGGCAGACAGAGCCACCAGGCCGCTGCCCGACCAAGGGACTCCAAGCACGAACACAATCAATGTGATTGCGACTAGAGCCACCCAGATTCTGTGAGGCCGATTCAGTCCTGGCTTCGCCGCAAGCAGCGCTGCACATACCAAGACCACAGCCGGAATCATCCAAGTCGCATGGGACATAATCACTCCCCACTCGCCGACCGGCGCGCGGGCGCTCCTGCCCGGATAACATCGTTCGCGTTTCCAACGGGGACCAGGCGCTCAATGAAGACAGTCACCGCCAGGACGCCGCGCGGTGAACCGCTACCAAACCCTGCTCGTCCCTCCGCTCGCACCGACACCTCCGTTAGGCCCTCGGCCTTGAAAATGCTTCCGGCCTGGACATTTTCGAGAGGGGTCGCAGTCTCGACAGTGGCGCCATCCAGGCCGGTTCCGCCGACCGACACCGCGACGCCCGTCAGCCGGTGAACGTCAACCCCTCCACGCTGCACATTGGTGTCCGTCTTGACGCCGTTCTCGTATTGTGCACGGGTCCGCGCTGTCCCACCGGTTCCAATGAGCAACACCGTCGTGGGGTCTACGGCCAAAGTCATCTTGCTCAGTTCAGGCATGTTCGGTTCCTTTCGCTCTGGCTATCTCGCAACATCGGTTGCCACGTCACTAGCAATGTTGATAGCGGCGACGAGAACCGACAATGCTATGCCGGATATTGACAAAACCGCAGTTCAGAGTGTTTTAACGCGCTCTGTCGTCCACCCGCGCTAGCCTCTGTGCATGCGAACCAGGCGCATCCACGCGAAAGCAGACGTGACCAACCAGTGCTGGGACGCTGCCGCCGAGTGCTTCCGTGCAGGCGCGCCGCTACAGCATGTGCTCGACGCTCTGTGCCTATCCAACGAAGGAAGAGCACGCACTGCGCCGCGTCTCCGACAACTCCGATCGTCGACGAAGGTTGACCCGACACTCGACCCGAGCGAGCAGGTTGTCGAGCTCAAACGCATTCGGTGCTCCGAACTGGAAGCCCCTATCGCCAAGGCAACTGATCGCGTCGGTCGCAGAATGCAAACTTATCTCGACCAGCTGGTGCCCCTTAAAGACCGCCGCATGGTGCTCGCCACTGAGCTTCGGTCAGTCAATCGCCATATTCGCGAGATCGAACGAGCAGGCATTGGTAATCGGACTCGGTTCATCGCTCAGCACGACCAGCTAGTTGCAGAGATCGGCAGCATCTACGACGAGATGGTTTCAATCCTCGGCAACTTCCCAGCAATCTTCGTCGACGGCACTCATCTATGCGACCGAGGCCTCCTTCGAACCGGCCTCACCGTCAGGCAAGTAATCGAGCTCGGTGGTGTGACGCGAAGCCAGAGCACGGTCTACCGCGTGCATCGACACGAAACCGCTTCCAAACAGACGGATTTCGACTTCAAGTTCAGTCCGACGCTCTTGGAGTTACTGCCCAAGTTTCGCGCATGCCACGAAGCGATGTCAGAGCTCCGGCGTTCAATCGACGCTGATCGCAAGACACTTCGTCAGAAGGCCGGACTCACGGACATCTAATGCCGCCAACCAACGACATGAGGACCGACGTTCCAGACGATGCCGGCGTTTACACGCAGGCCTTGGCTGAAATCCTCGCCCGCATTCCTCCGAGATGGGGTCGCCACATCGATGTCGACTCGGGCTGGTACCCGCTCATCACCGAAGTCGATCGCCAGCTGCGCAACCTTGATCCCGACTACATCGTTCACCAGGTCAAGCAGAAGTTCGGCACTCTCCGCTACTACTGCTGGCCGAGCGGTGACGAGCCTTCCCGTAGCACTCTGGATGCATTCGAATCGATCACGGAACAGGCTGAACGAGTGTCTGCCGTGACATGTGAACGCTGCGGTGGCGCAGAGTCCTCACTCTGCCATCAGGCAAATGGCCTACACGTGAGGACTCTATGCAGCTCGTGTGCTGGGACTCTTAACTACGAATCCTCGAACTAGGTTCTCCTGCAATCTATTTGCAGCATCCTTCGCTTGTCCGACACTCAACGAGCGAGCAAGGAGTCTCAGGCGGTTGCCACTGCCAGCCCGAAACCGGCGGCGTCTTAAGGATACTTCTAACTCCAATAGCCGCAGCAGTAGCGAGGTCCTCGTAGTCACGGAGCTTTCCCTTGTACTTAAGTTGCAGATCCGCGGCCGGAGGATTGTTCAAGTAATCGGCGAACATGCAGTTCTGCACGTGCGGACACCAGTCGACCCGGCCGTTGCAATCGATACAGATCAGCCCGCGGACCAGGCCGCTGAAGTGGTCGTGGTCGACGACTGTTCCCGGTGCGACTCCACAGATCGCACACGCACGACCAAACGAGTCGATCAGCACCCGACGAATTCGTGACTCCGGCGATCGTTGACCGCAGTACGAAGTCCAAGCTCCGATTCGTGGAGGCAACGGGCACCTCTTCGCGTACGGGACAATCTCTGGGCTCAGGGTTTCTTCTAGCAAGGTGACATTCCATCGTCCCGAGCGCCCGTCCCCCCACCAGGCCGGAACGCACTCGTGCTGTGCGAGATCGTGGTCTAGCTCTGGCACAACTGGCCTAGTCGATTCCCGACAACCGCACCACAACCCGGCTTCGGACACAAGGTGGTAAAGACCGTCGTCACCTAGTCTCGACAGCGGAATACCCCTACGCGGCAGCGGATTTCGGGCCTCATTCGACCACATTGAGTGGCACTGAGAGTCGCACTGCGCCAGGTGCACCACGTACTCACTGATATGTTGCCGACTCCAACGCGACAGGTATCGCCACATCCACCACTTTTGTCGCGATTCATTCAGATCTCCAATCCCTGAGGGATTCTCGGGAATGCGGGAGGTGTACTGGTCGATCCTCGCGGTCGTACTCACGGTTGAATTATCCGCACTGGTACCGACAGATTGCCGCGCCACGATTGGGCGGTTTTCGATAGACTACACGTCGCCGAAGCTGGCTATGATTCTCACCGAGATCGCTTACCGCGCAGATGAAGTCACTGGACTCACAAACCCGCTGGGAATCGCGATCGCTGAAGCAGATATCGGCCGCCACCACGCGAGGCCCAACCAAGCTCGAAACATTAATAGCAAACCTCGACTCAGCATCTTTATCCGACCACCTCGCAGCCCTGAAAAGAAGCGCCGCCCCTACGACGGAGGATCGCAGTCTCGCGTCACTGATGGCGGTCGAGCCAGATCTCATTGGGAAGAACGCCGCCGACCCAGTTGGCCGGATGCTTGTCGGCTGCATGCCCTACGGCGCGGCTTACAGCGCGCAATGCGATTTCGATATTTACGGCGTCGGTGTCGAACGCATTCACCACCGGGTGTAGTCGCCCCTCGCGGATGATTTCGGCGGCGAGTCGTTCGGCAGCGGGAGATCCCCACCGCCGGCCAGTTCCCGCGGCGTAGGACTTATCAACGGCGAGTAAGTGGAGGCCAGCAGGATGGCATCGTTTCGCGAGGTTGTCGACAACTTCCCGCTTGTCCTTCGCGGCGGTGCCGTCCGCAGTAGGGTCGTGTGCCCGCGTCGCGTCGGCGCGCCGGTCTGCAGATACTACGGCCGCCGCAGCGGTCGCCACTTCACCTTCAGCCATTAGTTGTGTTGCCAGTCGCAAGATCTCAAACTGTTGCCACGCGTCGTCGATGACGTCGGTCCCGACTCCCAACGCTTCGATCAGTATCGCGGTCACCGTTGCATGGTGATGCTGTGTGCTCAAACCCGTCGCGCCGGGATCAGGAGCCAGCATTGTTCTTATGGGCGCAGGTCCACCCACGCTGCTGATGGGCTCGCCGTCGAGGCCAAACAACCTCGCAACGCGCGTATAGTCCTGCGCCGCGGTGCTGGCCACGCCAGCTGAGTAGAACAGTATCGACGCGGCGACGAGCGAAAGGTTGATCAGCCACAGACTCCCGCTCTGCGGGGCGGGGCGAGCTAGGCGTTGCAAGTCGGGCGTCCACCACCGATCGGTCTCCGCCTCGCCCCAATAGGCCAGCACCGCGATGGCCGCAGCCGATACTCGACTGGCCTCGACGACCTGACTGAGCAGTTGCGAAAAACGATCGCGGTCGCTGTCGTTGTAGTTGCTCAGCGCAAACGCCGGAAGCTCGCGGAGCCGCGTCAATTCGTCGGCCAACATGTCGTGCGCACTGATCGCGGGTCGGTGACCGCCGAGTTGACGTTTGATCCGGTTGGCGGCGACGTGGACGGTCAACGGATGTCGGGCCTGCCTTTCTCGGATTGCGATGATCTGATCGACGAGGTGCGCGAAGGCATCGTCTGCCGTGGTGTTGAGGACAATCGCCGAATGCATGTCAATGAGTTGGCCGGCGGCGCCCGTGATTTGTCCCGGCTCAATCCAGCCGAGACTGAAGCGTTTCGTGCAGTTGGCTGTGGCGGCCTCTCGCAGTGCCGTGTCGTGGGTGACTGACCAGCCTGCGACGAGCAGCCCGTAGTCCCTCAGAACGTGTGTGAGCAGCTGCCCCATATGTGTGGAGTAGCCCCCGAGCTCTGCCTCGGTATTGAGCATCGATGTCGCGTTCAGGTAGTCGCCATGCAGATGGATAACGCATGCCTTGATGAGCCGCAGAGGCCCGAGCCCTTCTGCGTCGGCTTCAGTGGCGACGATGGTTGGTTGGATGCCCCGCTCGGCGAGCGCCTGTTCGAAGAGCCGATCGAAGTTCATCGTCACGATTACGTTGATGATGCCCTGCTCGACGAGTTGGGCTATCGCGCGATGGGCTGCGGAGGGCGGGGGGATGGTCGCCCGAGTTTCTGGGTCGTCAGGTTCGAAGTAGCCTCGCAGCAGCGCCTGCCGTTCATGCGGCGTGCGGGCGAGCTCCTCAATGACACTGCTGTAGGTGAGCGCCTTGCCGTAGTTATCCGAGTACCACGCTTCGGCATTGCTGTTATTGATGAGGATCGGAAAATTGTCGCGTTGTGCGATCTGGCGGACTAGATCCACCTCAATATCCCAGGCAGAAGGCAGGCCTGCGCCCTTCGAGACGCCTGCTCCGGCCAGGACTGCGTACGCACCGGGACTAGACGCTAGCGAGAAAGCCAAAGGTAGGTAGGGGTCATCGGCCGTCATGGACAACGAGCGTACGACCGGCCACCGACGTCGACATTTCGTCGCCCCGATTCACTCGTACAACCGGCTCAGACCGACGAGTCTTCACCTCGTCGAGCTTGTTCGCCGATAGCCTCTGCCTATGACGTTCCTGGGTGGGGTCGGGGAAGGACGTACGACCAGCGTCTATCAAGACGCTATCCGGTTACTGCTGCTCATCGCCGAGGCAGCCGAGCCACTGCCGACTCCACTACCGGACACGGCTCCACCCGACGCTGTCGCTGTCCTTCGTTCGCAGGTTTTGCTCCAGAAACTGGATTTTTGGCTCCGCAACCCGGACTACCTGGCTGACGAGCTCATCTCGAGATACGAGGCCGAAGGCAACCAAGGGGACCTCGATCTTGCCCGTCAAATATTAGACAGTGACGAGCCAGAGGTTAGGACTTACCAGATGCTCCGCTACCTTTTCGGAGCCTATGAGCCCTTGGATGAGGCCCTGTCCGTGCTCCGGACGCCGGGCCTCGTAGTACGGCGCAAACAGGGCGGGCCTGGACACACCACCCAACACAATTACTACCTGACTGTAGCGGGACGCCTAGCGGTCCAAACAATCATCGAAACTGTTCCTGAACTGGGTTATTACGTCGATCGGGCAAGGCTCGTTACTGACCTAGCGGCCGGCCGCCGCGGTAGTGCCCTGCGAGATATCCAGTATCTGCAGCCTGAGTACGCAGGCGCGGAGATCGGTACGCGCATCTCTGGCATTGCAGACCGCGCACGTCAGCGTCTTAGAGATGCGCTTGCGAACCATCAAGAAATTGGGGGCCAGGATGGTTGATGACACGGGGCTGCTACAGCGTGTAGCCGAGACGGCTAACTGCACGGTCGAAGTAGTCGAGCAGACAATGAACGACTACGGGTTGAACCTTCTTGCCCCCGCGCGTCGACATCGAAGCCTCCGTTTGGACCGGCTGCGGGTGCGCGGCCATAAAGCAGGCAACATCGAACCGGGCGAGTTCGACGAGACCTTTGCATTCAAGACAGGGGTCACCGTTATCGCCGCGGACAACCTCAAGGGCAAGACTTCGATTCTGGAACTTGTCACGCTCGTTCTCAGAGGAGAACGCCGCGACCTCCAGGCGGACGTTCTGTCTTGGCTGACCAACGTCTCGCTTGACGTCCACATCAATGGTCAGCCGATCGGGTTCCGAATCTCGCTGCAACAATCCGAGATTACGCAAGGAAGGATTCTGGCTGGGTCGCTTGCAGATCTTGCGCTGAGCGACGACGCGCCGGCTGAGGGAACCGCAACGCTGCATCACGCGGAAAGCAGCGACGATTGGGCGGCGCAAGTTGGTGCGTACATGATGACCCAGCTCGGCCTAGACGAGATCCAGGTGTTCAACCGCAGCCGGTCCGACGAGGAAGCGGGAACAATCAAGTCGCACGGCTGGCCTGCGTACTACAGCGTGATCTATCCACCCGCAGCCGCTGATCGGGTCTTGCTCGGAAGCACGGCCGGCGACTTCCTTCCGGTCAGATTGATGCAGGTGTTTCTCGATATGCCAGACGCAACTCGGTCAATGCGAATCTCGGCGTTGACGAAGCGATTAGACAGCGAGTTCAAGGCTGAACTGCGGCGCCGCGGAGGAGCGACCAACGCCCCTCTAACAAAACAACTTGAAGCTGCCGAGGCGCGCAGACTGGCGGCGGAGGAGCACCTGAGCCACCTCGATCATGAGGCACCGGCGGAAAGCTTGCAGGAGCTTGCTCAGCTAGCTGCCACCGCGGGGACTCGATTAACCCGAGCACGACAAGCGGCGGAGGCTTCCGCAATGCTGCTGGCTGAAGCGCAAACCGCAAGAATCGCGGACGAGAGAGCACTCACCGCTCTGCGGGAATCCACAGTGGCAAGTGCGTTTTTCCACGGATTTGACCCTGGGTACTGCCCCCGGTGCGAAACGGCTATTGCAGCAGAACGCAAGCTCCATGAGAACGAAACGCATCACTGCGCGGTCTGCGATACGGCGGTGGCGTTGTCCGAAGATGGGCCCTGACCCCAGGTGTTGGACACGCTGAATCCCGCAAGATTGGCGGGGGAAGCGAGATGATCGACACCGATGGCAAGGAAAAATTATCCCGAAGAGTTCAAACGAGACGCGGTAGCGCTGTACCGGGATACCGAGGGCGCGACGGTCACCGAGATTGCCGCCGAGCTCGGTATCAGTGGGGTGACGTTATCGGCGTGGTGCAAAGCGGCCGGGGTGCCGATCCGGCACCGCAACCTGACTCCGGCAGGACAGCCGGCGCCGGGTGCGGAAACCCCTGATCAGGAGCTGGCCCGGCTCCGAGCCGAGGTGCAGCAGCTGCGTGCCACACAGACTCGGTTGTCGACCGAGCGTGACATTCTGCGGTCGGCGGCCAAATATTTCGCCGGGGAGACGAACTGGTGAGCCGCTTTCAGTTCGTCGCCGACCACCTCGACGCCTATCCGGTGAAGTGGCTGTGCGCGGTCGTCGAGGTCGCGCGTTCCTCGTTTTATGCCTGGTTGGCCGGCGCTGGCGGCCGTGCTGCGCGTCAGGCCGCGGACGAGGCACTCGAGGCGCGTATCCGCACTGTGCACGATGCGGATAGCACCTATGGTGCGCCGCGGATCACCGCTGAGCTCAACGACGGTGTCCCCGACCAGGAGCGGGTCAACCACAAGCGGGTGGCACGGGTGATGCGCACCGCCGGGATTGCCGGCTACCGCCGCCGACGACGGGTGAAGACCACGACGCCGGATCCGGCGAACCAGAAGGTTCCGGACCTGCTCGGCCGGGATTTCACCGCAGCGACACCGAATGAAAAGTATGTCGGAGACATCACCTACCTACCGTTGGCGACCGGGTCGAATCTGTATCTGGCGACGGTGATCGACTGCTTCTCCGGCCGAGTCGCCGGGTGGGCGATCGCTGAGCATATGCGCACCGAACTGGTCGAAGATGCACTCAAAGCCGCCGAGGCGCTGCGCGGCTCGCTGGCCGGTGCAGTGTTCCATTCCGATCACGGAAGTCAGTACACCTCAACCGATTTCGCCGAACTCTGCGCAGATCTGGGCGTCGTCCAGTCTATGGGCGGGGTGGGGTCAAGTGCCGACAACGCACTCGCTGAGTCGTTCAACGCCTCCCTCAAACGCGAGATCCTGCAGGACCGCAGCAACTGGCCCGACGCGCCCACCTGCCGCCGCGAAGTGTTCTGCTGGCTGGTCCGCTACAACCTGAAACGGAGGCACTCCCGCTGCGCCTATTCCAGCCCGGCCAGCTACGAAAACACCCACACATCCACTACGCTGCCACAAGCCGCGTAACCACAAATCCCGTGTCCACTACACGGGGGCAAGGCCCGATGACGACTACCAAGAGCGTGAGCAACAGGCGGTCGATGCGCTTGCGGCCAGCAAGGCGGCCGAGAAGTCTTTGGATGCCGCCTGGACCAGTGCGAAGGACGAACTGACGCAGGCACAATCGGAATTGGAAGACGTCGATTCGAGAATTGAGCAGGCACAGGCCGCCCGGCAGTTGGCCGACCGAGCTGATGCTGAGAGGGAATTTGCTGCAGCCATCGCCGTCGTGCAGGCGTTGGAGGCGATGGACCCCGGGGATCCGAATCCGCCGGCTGCATTTGAGGTCTTATCGGCCTTGGAGCAGATCTTGCGCGAGGAGATCGTGCAGGCCAGTCGCCAGATGTACCAAGATCTCAGCGAATCGGTTCGCGATTTGGCGGTCTCGTTCGGCATCGGCGAGTTGGAGGGCGTCAAGGTCAAGGCGAATGGTCACATGGACATCACCAAAGGTGGCGGCGCCAAGTCCGGTTTTGGTGATCAAAGTCCTGGGGAGCGGCTGCGGCTCCGTTATGCGCTGGTAGTTGCGCTTCTACGCACCGCCAGAGTCCGCGGCATAGCCGGTCATCCGGGACTCCTCCTTCTGGACAGTTTGAAAGCCGAAGAAGTCCAAGATGATCATGCAAAGACCCTCCTTGATGGCCTCGTAACCGCGGCAGTCGACGAACCCGGACTTCAGATCCTCGTCACGACAGCCGACCAGACATTGGCCGAAGTGTCCGGGGTGGCTGCAACAATCACCCCGAAGCCCGGGCGGAGCACACTCTTTTAGGCGGACACGCGTGCCTCACAGCAACGAAACATCGACTTCCGTAGCCGAACGGCTCGCTGCGACTATGGCGGCATCAGAGCCCGTGACTTTGGACCGTCTAGGGTCGCCAGTCGAGCTCAAAGACGAAGCAGTTGAACTTGCTTCCAGCCCGTACTCGCCCGCAGTGGCAGCCGCGTACTGCGGTCAAGTCCACGGACGTGGTGTACGACGTCGTCGTGTGATTCTTCGAGGTGATGGTTCAGGCGGTCAGTGCCGCCGGGTTGGCCTCCTGTTCTTTTGGGGTGTCGTTGACGGTACGTGATTTGCTGAGAACGTCGAGGCCGAGGTAGCGGCGGGATTCGGCCCATTCGTCGTGTTGTTCGGCCAGCACGGCCCCGACGAGGCGAATGAGGGCGTTGCGGTCGGGGAAGATGCCCACGACGTCGGTCCGGCGGCGGATTTCCCGATTGAGCCGTTCCTGGGGGTTGTTCGACCAGATTTGGCGCCAGATCTGCTTGGGGAACGCGGTGAACGCCAACAGATCTGGCCGCGCCTCCTCCAGGTGATCGGCGACCGTGGGTAGCTTATCGGAAAGTGCATCGACGATCCGATCATATTGCGCCGCAACTGATTCCGCATCGGGCTGGTCGAACACCGAGTGCAACAAGGTGCGGACCCACGGCCACGACGATTTCGGGGTGATCGCCATCAGGTTCGTCGTGTAGTGGGTGCGGCAGCGCTGCCAGGCTGCCCCGGGCAGCGTGGCGCCGATCGCGGCCACCAGCCCGGCATGAGCGTCGCTGGTGACCAGTTTGACCCCGGAGAGGCCTCGGGCGGTCAGCGACCGCCAGAACGTCAGCCAGCCGGCCCCGTCCTCGGCGGTGGTGACGTCGATGCCCAGGATCTCGCGGTGGCCCTCGGCGTTGACGCCGGTCGCGATCAGGGCGTGCACGTTGACCACTCGGCCGCCTTCTCGGACCTTGAGGACCAGCGCGTCAGCGGCGACGAACGTGTACGGGCCGGCATCGAGCGGGCGGGTCCGGAAGGCCTCGACGGCGGTGTCGAGTTCCTTGGCCATCACCGACACCTGCGACTTCGACAAGCTGGTGATGCCCAGGGTCTCCACCAGCTTGTCCATCCGCCGCGTCGAGACCCCGAGCAAGTAACACGTCGCCACCACCGTGGTCAGGGCCCGCTCGGCGCGTTTACGGCGTTCCAGCAGCCAATCCGGGAAGTACGAGCCCTGCCGAAGCTTGGGAATCGCCAGATCCAATGTGCCTGCACGGGTGTCGAACTCGCGGTGACGATACCCGTTGCGCGAGTTCGTCCGGTCGGAGCTGCGCTGGCCGTAGCCGGCACCGCACAGTGCGTCGGCTTCGGCACCCATCAGGGTGTGGATGAACGTGGCCAGCAGCTCACGCAGCACGTCGGGATGGGCGGTGGTGAGTCGTTCGGCCAGCACGGCAGGCAGGTCGATATTGTGGGCAGTGGTCATCGCGTTGATTCCTTTGCTCGAGTGACTTTGGACGGTCCCTCGAAGAATCACGCGATGACCCTCAATCATTCGGCTACGACACGCCGGTACCGCTGATCAGGTCCGACTCGTACACCACGCTGCTGGACGCAACCCGTACTGCGCCCAAATCAAGCAGGGCGCGTGGGACTCGGCATATCAATCAGCCCTCATGGCCTTTATCGAAGGCTTGGACCTCCAACGAAGCTACCTATCGTTAAGGGAGACGGTTGATCCCCTGCTGACCGATCAACAGGCCCTCGACCTTGTTGCGCCAGCGTTGCACGATGCGTTGCTCCCGCGACTTGATGTAATCGCTGAAGCCCCGTTGCTGGCTGGACTTCGATTGGACGTCGTTCTTGAAATTGTCGTCCGTACAACGGTTCCCCCATACAAGGTGCTCGACCTGCTTACTGGACCGATGGGCGATTTTCCCGAGGATTTCAACGACCCTCTCGCGCGAGCGATTGGAGTGGCAGCAGATTTATGGACGAACCCCGCGGAGCAACAACGGTTCGCTACGTCGCTTGACGTATTGACCGCCCGTGGATGCGAAGACGCAGGGTACGAGAGTGCAGTTCTCGATTTCCGCATCGCCCTTGCTTCCGGAGATAAGGATGAACTGGTCGCCCAAGTTCAAACTGCTCGCGACCGGTTTACCGCCCTGGCTCAGCAAACAGACGGTCGAGATGATGCTCAGGCTTTCGCACGCACGTGCGACGCCATCGTTGCATTTCATAGTGCCAACAAGGTGGCGCTGGCGACTGCGGCAACGGAAGCCCGCGACATCGCTAAGCAGAGGGCACTGCTGGTTCACGGTATGCATAGCCGAGAACGGGACACGGCTGGCGTTGTCGCTGAGCTCGCCTGGACCTCACTGGCGTGGCGGCTGGAAACCGCGTCGGTTGAGCTCGAACAGGACGCCTTTCTGGATACATGGGTAGCAGTCGATGCGATTATCGACGTGTACGAAGCTGACCGTCAGTTGGCGAACCTCGGCACGATCACTTCACTCATCCGACCGCGAATCGTGAATGAGATCGCTCAACGGGAAGCGATGGCGCACCAACTGGAACGCGCCGTCGAGATCGACCGAAGGCGAAGCAGTCCGGAGCTACCACATGGTGTCTACGCGCTGCTGGACCTGGTACACCGTGCACGGTCGGCAGGGCGTGAACGCACGTCCGACTCCCAGGAGCCTTCTCATGAAACCACCTACCTCGGCGCGCTCCTCGGCCCAGCGGTGTCCCTACTCGCGGATCTCTCGGGAGATGATCGAATCGCGCTCGAGGAATCTGCACGGCAAACTTTTATCGGCACTTTCGCGGGAGACCGGCCGACCAATGACCTTATATCCCGGCTAACGGCTCAATTAATCAGGGAACTTGGAGACAATGCCACTTTCACGGGAAATGCGAAATCCAACTTCTCATTACTGGTGTTGAACACGGTCCGCTTCTTGACTTTCGTCGGCGACACCAAGCAGACCTATACTGAACCGATCGCGCCGGGAGCCACCCCACCGCCAGAAGCTGATCTCCAGAAGCATTTCCACCAGTTCCTCAGCGCAAGTGAGCTGGCTGGTCGCGTAGGCATGGAACATTCCAGCATCGCGGGCGGAAGAGCTGACGTCATTACCACGTTTGACGGGGCGCAACGGTTCGTCACTGAGGTGAAGCGAGAACTATCCGACGCATCCAGATCGAACGTCGAGAATTCGTACCTTGCCCAAGCGCTTGAATATCAGTCCACCAATCAGCCCCTAGGGCAACTCCTCGTCCTTGACTTGACTGACCACACAGCGGGCACTCCGCACATCAATGAGTCGATTTGGGTTACGCATCGGCGCAACGCCGCGGGAACCATCACATCCAGCGCTGTTGTTGCCATCGTCCGGGGAAATCGACCGTCGCCAAGCGCAATGCGATAGATCACGGATCTTGTCCCACTCCGCTCCCAAATGACATCGGATTTGCAGCAGAGCGCCAGCCCGTCAGCCGCTGCAGTAGACCGCTTTCGTGTCACCGATGTCCTAAGCCGTCAGAGTCAGCTCAGACAGTAGCTCCACGAGCCGGGATGCACTGCCCCGACCGACCGCGACCAAGGCGACTACGGACCTAAAGCCCAACATGCAGGCCAATGCCAGTGCTCATCGTGCTCCCAACTACAGTGTTCATCGGCTCACGGCGGGAACGAATGCAATGGCTTTCGGCTTATCCGTCCACAGTTTGGCGAAGTCATGAGGGAGCGGCTGTCTTCCCCATGTGTATCTCCAGATAGGTGGATCTGCAGACCGAACCGCGTCGCCGAGGTCATCCATCATCGCCAGTAATCGGTTGTGACTGAGCGGAACGTCACCGTAGACCGAAGCCTCTCCCACGTGCCAATCATCGGCATCCCCCTCGTGTGAGTACCGGTCACGCAACTCACGGCTGCGCAGTTCGCCTCGCTGATGCGACAGGAAATGTCGCAATTCGCGCACGTACTCGACGGGGGCCGGATCAACCGTACTGCCAAAGGCTTCGTGAATCCGCTTCAAGGTGGTCCACGATGGCGATAAGTGGTTACGAGACACTTTCGCCACCGGCCTAAGCGTTTCACCGCCTTTGGCCTCATAGCGCTTACCCTTCAACACCTCCTCCGCCGCTTTCTCCAGGTAGACCTCGTAGGCCGTAACCGCATCACGCAGCACGCCCGACCGGAGCATCCAGAAGAACTCACTCGGCCAAAGCCCGCCCGCTTTCCCGAGGTATAACCCGACAGGGCCCCAGCCAGGATCGTCTACATCGGGATCGAAGGACGCCGAGAACTCTTCGTCGGCGTCCTTCTCCGCCGCCGCGTACGCAGACTCCACCCACACGCGTGAGGTCTCCAGATAAGCCCTGATTTCTGCGTCCGTCTGTTTCCAGTCATCGAAGGCATGGCTCACCACACCGGCCGCTTCATTCCAGCTCACCCGTACGAATGTAGAGCTACACGCAACCCATTTGTAGGAGTGCCGGGTTTGAATGCTGTTGCCCGGCGTAGCGAACCTGCCACGTTGCAGGGAATCCGTGGCACCTCAGAGAGGCCGCGGCTTGAAGTAGGACAGCAGCGCCTCCTCAGAGATCCGGATTTGGGACGCGTCGCCGCCGAACGCGTCCCTCCACGGAGCCTCACGATGAGTGCGCTCACGCAGCGCCCACGCCGCCAACGACCCATAGCGGTCCCACACATCCACGACAAAATCCGAAACCTCAGCGAAGTCATCCCAATCGAAATCTTCACCCAGCGCCACGTCGGGGTCGATCGGATTCTTCCCGAAGTCCTTATACGAGCGGTACACCTCAGCGACCACCGGGCCCTGAGCCCAAGCCTGATCGCGTCGCCAAATAGCGGATGCTCTTTCTCACCGAGCCGATGGCCCTGGGCGTAGTAGAGCAGCTGTTGCAACTTCAGGTTCGACACCTCGGCATCGACGTTCTCCGCCCACGCAATGAACCACCGCGCGATGTCACTTGCACGAAACGTGGCCATGACCAATCGCCTCCTTTCATACGCCGTCGAACCCTGCCCCATGGGACACGGCAACAGAGCACCTCAGGCCTAGGGAAGACAAAGACGTTGCCGCAAAGCGGTTTTCGGGGGCGGCGGTCGATTCAATGTCGCTCCTACAGCTTCTAGAGCTTCTGCCAGTTCAGATACGTCCCCCCGCTCCGCCATCTGCAGCAGATCTGCCATCAACTCCGGCCGCCAGACGACCACCTTGTACCAATCCGCTCGGCTAATCTCCCCTACCGTTTCCCCGCCCGCGTCAGTGGCCGCCACTGCTTCGTCCGATTGCTCGGCGGTGCAGCCACGCGCCGACAGCAATGTGTTCCAAAGCACCTCTCGCTTCGACGAAGGCTCCTTCCGCTTCCGAGACCAGAGCAATTGTCGACGTCCCTTCGAAGCCTGCTCCCACTCGTGCCACACGGCCCACTCGCCTGGCGGTGTCACCGAAACCACTTCTCCCGAGTCCGAGTCGATCACCGCCCAGTCGCCCTGACCCGCCTCCACGACCGACCAGTGGCGTGGTGTGCGGACACCGAAACCTCTTGCGTCTACAGAAGACGCCAGATCGGCGAGAATCTCGAAGGGTGTGCGATTTCGCTCTGTCCGAGCAGACTTTTCCATTTGTCCGCCTACGATCTCGAATCCCATCTTGGTCGCAGCATCGTATGTTGCCTTGGACAAGTAACGGCCAACGTAGTCAGCCCCGTCCGACGCAACATCGCGTACGTCGACTGCAACTGAGCCAGGGGACCGAAACCCAGCCTTGTTCAGACCATTCGACCATCGTTCGTGAATTCTTGCAGCAAACGCGTTGCGCGCAAACCACTCTCGGTCGAGACCATTGAACCATCTTGGCAGCTCAGACCGAAGCGCAGACTCCATCCCTGACGCAGTGAACACGAGCGCATGGATGTGGAGATGCCACCCGTTGCCTCCGCGAGTCGGAGCGCCGTACGTCGCTTCGACGACTCTAGTCATGCCTGCGACATCAAAGAGCTCTGCATCGCCGACATGCGCCCTAACATAGGTCGTCTTGCCCGCTCGCTCCACGGTCCGAGCACGCTGCCCAGTCCACTTGCGTGTACCGAACGCTGATCTCCAGCCCGCGCTCAGTCCATCCCACAGCTGGGCGAGGCGATCTTTCGAAGTGTGACGCATCGTGAGCGTCAACAAGTACACGCTTCCTCCTTGCCGGTGGCATTCGCGAACCGCCGCAGCAATTTCCGAAGCTCTGGTATGTGCGATCACTGCCGAACACCGGGGACATGACCACACCGAGCCGCACGTCATCAGACCTTGATAACTCGCAATCGACTGTCCGTTCACTTCTCGCCTCTTGATGGCCACCGCCTGACCATCATCGGGGTCGCCAACCGCATCGTTGTGCAACATCCGGCCGCAGCAGCGAACAGCTTTCAGCGACGACGCCTGCCACAGCATCGCTCTCGCGCTCCATCGGTCTCGGCGCTTCTCTGCAGACGCGACGACACCAGCGTCCAGACCGGTTGTGAAGCAGTAATTCTGAGTACTACCAAGAGCGCTCGCTCCGCTCGCGCCGTCGACGCTCTGGCCCTCCGCGCAAGCGCTCCGGGCCGCCGCGCCGCCCTCCTCGTCCGGGACTCTGCCGATCATCGTTCTCTACCCGAGTCACCAGAAACCAGCTGAGCCAGACGCGCCAGAACACGTGAGGTCTCGTTGAGAACCCGAACAAGCGCCGCATCACGACGCGCCTGTGACAGGTGAATTGGGCCTTCATTCAGCACTCTGTCCGATAGTCCACCGGCGGCCCCAACAGCTTCGCACCATTCATCGCCATCTAACTCCGTGGCGAGCTCATAGTTTCCCCGCACAAACGCCTGCAGCAGCGATCTCCGGCCCTCCGCAAGACCAGCAAGGAACGCCGCCGACCGCAACTTGTTGGCCAGGGCGTCAGCCTCATCGGCACTCAGCGCGTAACGGGTCAAGTCCAGGGACGTGGTGTACGACGTCGTCGTGTGATTCTTCGTCGTGATGGTTCAGGCGGTTAGTGCCGCGGGGGTGTCCTCCTGTTCGGTTGGGGTGCCGTTGACGGTGCGTGATTTGCTCAGGACGTCAAGTCCCAGGTAGCGCCGCGACTCGGCCCATTCGTCGTGTTGTTCGGCCAGGACGGCGCCCACGAGGCGGATCAGCGCGTCGCGGTCGGGGAAGATCCCGACGACGTCGGTGCGCCGGCGGATCTCCTTGTTGAGACGCTCCTGGGGATTGTTGGACCAGATTTGGCGCCAGATCTGTTTGGGGAACGCGGTGAAGGCCAGCAGGTCCGGCCGCGCCGCTTCGAGGTGTTCAGTGGTCTTGGGCAGTTTGTCGGCGAGGGCGTCGATGATCCGGTCATATTGGGCTGCAACGGATTCAGAGTCAGGTTGGTCGAACACCGAGTGCAGTAGCGTCTTGACCCACGGCCAGGACGCCTTCGGGGTGACGGCCATCAAGTTGGTCGTGTAGTGGGTTCGGCAGCGCTGCCAGGCCGCGCCAGGCAGAGTGGCGCCGATCGCGGCGACCAGCCCGGCGTGCGCGTCGCTGGTGACCAGCTTGACCCCGGACAGCCCACGCGCGGTCAGCGACCGCATAAACGTCAACCAGCCGGCCCCGTCTTCGGCGGTACTGACCTCGACGCCCAGGATCTCCCGATACCCGTCGGCGTTGACCCCGACCGCGATCAGGGCGTGCACGTTGACCACGCGGCCACCTTCACGGGCCTTGAGGACCAGGGCGTCAGCGGCCATGAATGTGTATGGGCCGGCGTCCAGCGGCCGGGTGCGAAACGCCTCGACCGCGGCGTCGAGTTCTTTGGCCATCACGCTGACCTGCGACTTCGACAGGCTGGTGATGCCGAGGGTCTCGACGAGTTTGTCCATCCGCCGCGTGGACACCCCGAGCAGATAGCACGTCGCGACCACCGTGGTCAGCGCCCGCTCGGCGCGTTTACGGCGTTCCAGCAGCCAGTCCGGGAAGTACGAGCCGTGGCGCAGCTTGGGGATCGCCAGATCCAACGAACCGGCGCGGGTGTCGAACTGGCGATGCCGATACCCGTTGCGCGAGTTGGTGCGCTCAGACGTTCGTTCGCCGTACCCGGCGCCGCACAGGGCATCGGCCTCGGCGCCCATCAGGGTGTGGATGAACGTGGCCAGCAGCTCGCGCAGCACGTCGGGATGGGCGGTGGTGAGTCGTTCGGCCAGCACGGCGGGCAGGTCGATATTGTGGGCGGTGGTCATCGCGTCGATTCCTTTGCTCGAGTGACTTTGGTCGGTCTCTCGAAGAATCACGCGATGACCTTCAATCATTCGGCTACGACACGCCGGTAACCCTGATCAGGCCCGACTCGTACACCACTCTGCTGGACGCAACCGCGTAACGACCGATTGACGAGAACCTCGGCGTTATGAAGGTGACTTGAGTTCTTCGCACGCTGACCGAAAAGCCCGGAACTGTTCTCCTACTCATCCCTCACCGCCGAGCGATTGAGAACCGTTCCTCCGCGAAGATAGGCGCGCATCAGTGAACGCGACTGCTGCGTGCTGGAACCACTCACGCGTGCTTCGACAGCCGTTCTCGACGTCAGCCGGCCCACGCCGCAAGCCCCAGAGGTCAAACGCCCACCGCTCCAACGCTGACTGTTCTGACTCGCCGAGCGTGGCGAGTTCGGCGTGATCAGACAGGACCACCGCCACACCGATCACTCCCCCGGTCGACCAGACCCCGCGATACAACTCCCAGCCGTTCGCGCGGACCAGTGCGGCCTGAGCCAGCAAGTCGGCGCGAAGATGTGTGCGATCCCCATCCGAAGGCCCTGCAAGTAGATGGCTCAGCGGATCTTCTCCCGCCACCTCCCCCGGGTCTCCGGGGAACTGACCCGCGGGCGTCATTTCGCGCCGCCGAGGGCCGAAAGACCGATGACGTAGTACAGCGCCCGCGGTACGATTCGACTGCGCGCGCAAACGGTGGTTTCCATGGTTGCCTCCGTGGAGCCCCTTGGTTGCAGCCGAGGGGCTTCGCTCGTTTCTGAGCCCGGAAGTCAACGCTGATCTGTGGTCGGTGCCTGGTCGGTTAATCTGCGACACGCCATGGTTTCGGGTGGTACCGAATGGCGTCATATCGCCAGTTCAGAACCGCTTTCGAGACGATGACTAGGTGAGCTTGCAGGCTCTCCTAAAGCCGGTGTCGCAGGTTCGAATCCTGCCGGGGGCACTCGTGTGATGTATCGCTTCGGGTGAATTGATGTCGTCTGAATGGTGGTGGTCGATCCCGCTCGGCGGGGTCGCAGGTCTCGCGCTGTTGTGGGCGGCGCTCGTGGCCGTGCTTTGGGCGACGAAGCCGGACGACATCGGTCTGCGCGACGCGGCCCGTCTGCTTCCCGACCTGATCCGGCTGCTGAAGCGATTGGCAGCCGATCCGACATTGCCGCGGGGTGTGCGCATACGTCTGGTGCTGTTGCTGGGCTATCTCGCGCTGCCGTTCGACCTGATCCCGGATTTCATACCGGTCCTGGGCTACGCCGATGACGCCATCGTGGTTGCCCTCGCATTGCGGTCGGTGACGCGCCGGGCCGGCCCGGCGGCGCTGTCCGATCACTGGCCGGGGACTGCCGAGGGTCTCGCGGCGGTCCGCCGCCTCTGCAGACTCCCCGTGGGTGCGTAGTCGCGCACGCCGCGGCGCGGCGCGGCATCCGCGACAGATTCATTTCCCCCGTTCTGGGGGATGCCCAGGCGGTGACGCGACGGCACATTGGGCATCAGCGCAGCCGGTCACCGGCCCGCGAAACGTCCGTGATCGGGTCGGGAGGTAGTGATGCGCAAGTCGTACTACGCAATTCCGTTTCTGGCGGCCGGAGCCGTGGCCACCGCGGTGACGTCCGCGGCGGTCGCCGGCGCCGCACCAGTTCTGTCCGGGCCGCTGCCGGCCCAGTATCCGTGGTGCGAATTCGACATGTTCTGCTACGACGACGACATCGACATCGCCCTCAACCCGTACCGGGAACGCCGCGATGTGGAGTACGGCGGCGGCTCGGCGTTTGGCAGCGAAGACGACGATGTCAATTGACCGCCACACAGTCCCTGACATGTTGACTCGACCACGTAGAGGAGTGGGTATGTCTGTTCTCGTCCGATCCGCAGGTGCAGTGGTTATTGCCGGGGCAGCGTTGCTCGGCTCCAGCGCGGTCGCCGCGTCCCAGCCGCCGCCGGCGGCCAACTGCTCGATCGCCGACCAAGCCGGCATTCTTTCCGGTGTCTCGGCTTCGCTGTCGGCCTACATGTTCACCCACCCCGACGTGAACTGGTTCTTCACCAGCCTGCGGGGCATGCCGCCGGAGGAGCGCCGCGCCAAAGTCGACGACTACCTGCAGACGAGCCCCCGCACCGCCGCGGAGTTGCAGGGTATCCGGCAGCCGTTGACGGATTTCCGCGCCCGCTGCGGCCTACCGCCGGCGAACATGGCCGACGCCTGACCTGCCACGGTCAGGTCCCGCGCGTCTCGATGACCCTGTCGGCGACCGCGACCAACTTGGTGTTGGTGTCTTGGGACAGGCGGCGCAACATCTCGAATGCCGCGATGTCGTCGACGTTGTAGCGCTCCATGATGATGCCTTTAGCCTGACCGATTCGGTCCCGCGTCGACAGCGCGGATTCGAGTTGCTCGCTCTCCCGGCTCGCCATGATCGCGGCCGCCGCGTGGGCCGCCAGTATCGCGCCGACCGTCTCGGCCTCCGCGTCGAAGGCGTCCGGCATCAGTGCGAACAAATTCAGCGCCCCGGCCGTCTGCGCACTCGTATACAGCTTGAACGACAGGCCGCTGAGCACCCCGATCTCGGCGGCGGCGGCCGAGTACTGCGGCCAGCGCCGTTCGGTCCGGAAGTTGTCGGTCCGCACGATCAGCTCGTCCAATGCCGCGTCCAGGCACGGCCCTTCGCGGTAGTGCATCTGAAGTTCGTCCAGGTGATGCGGGAGATCGGAGGTACCCGCCACCGACTCGAAGTTGCCTCCCTTGCCAACCAGCAGGATCCCCGCGGCGTCTACACCGGGAATCAGCTGCAGGGCTTCTCTCGTGACATCGGAGAGCACATCCTCGACACGGCGAGGCGACGCCACCGAGCGGGCCAGCTCGGCCATCCGCTGGGCCAACGCGTGGCTAGACGATTCGGGCATGGGTACACAATTCCCCATCCGGCTCATGTCGTACACGCGGATGGGGGGTTTGCGTCGTACGGCGCCGGGCAATGCAGCCCGAAGGCACCGGCGACGGTAAGACGTCACCGCTGTCGAGGTTCCGTCGGTTCAGCCTGAGAGCCGGCGGGACCGCCCGCCCCTTTCTGTCACTCTGTTAGTTGTAGTACGGTGCCTACGTGCACTCCACCGGCGTGTGGGTTCTAGGCGGCTATCAGAGCGACTTCGCGCGCAACTACGACCGCGAGGGTCTGGACTTCTCGAACCTCACCGCCGAGATCGTCGAGTCCACGCTCGAGGTGGCGCGCGTCGACGCCGTCGATGTCGGTGTCGTCCATATGGCCAACGCTTTCGGCGAGTTGTTCGCCCGCCAGGGCCACCTCGGGGCGATGCCCGCCACGGTGGTCGAAGGGTTGTGGGGTACACCGGCGACACGTCATGAAGCCGCCTGCGCGTCGGGCAGCGTCGCGACCCTGGCGGCGGTCGCCGACCTGCGCTCAGGGGCGTACTCGACCGCACTGGTAGTGGGCGTCGAGTTGGAAAAGACAGTCCCCGGGGATACGTCGACGTCGATCCTGGGCGCCGCGGCGTGGACCGGTCACGAAGGCCTGGACGCGAAGTACCTGTGGCCGCACATGTTTGAGACCGTGGCCACAGAATATGACCGCCGGTACGGGCTCGACGAGACTCACCTCAGGGCCATCGCCGCGCTCAATTACCGCAACGCCACAAGCAATCCGCGGGCACAGACCAGGACCTGGACCATCCCCGACCCGATCAGGCCCGACGACATCGACAACCCGACCGTGGCGGGCAGACTGCGCCGCCTGGACTGCAGCCAACTCACCGACGGCGGCGCGGCGCTGGTCCTCGTCAGCGACGACTGGCTGCGCGACCACCCGACGGCCCGACCCCTGGCCCGTATCGAGGGCTGGGGCCACCGCACCGTCGGCCTGGGCCTGCAACAGAAGCTGGTCCGCTCCGCCTCAGATCCCTACGTGCTTCCCCACGTCCGCGCTGCTGTCCTCGACGCATTCCGCCGCGCCGAGGTCACACTCGGCGACGTCGCGGGCTTCGAGGTACACGACTGCTTCACCCCCAGCGAATACCTGGCGATCGACCACATCGGTCTGACTGCGCCCGGCGACTGCTGGAAGGCGATCGAGCACGGTGAGATCGAAATCGGTGGCAGGTTGCCGATCAACCCCAGCGGCGGCCTGATCGGCGGTGGCCACCCGGTCGGCGCCACCGGGGTCCGGATGCTGCTCGACGCGGCCCGACAGGTCAGCGGCACCGCCGGCGACTACCAGGTCGAGGGCGCAAAGACGTTCGCCACCTTGAACTTCGGCGGCAGCACCGCCACCACTGTCAGCTTCGTCGTCGGGAGTCCACCATGACAATCCACACCCACCCCGAGATCGTCGGCAAGTTCCTCTCGACGCTGCCCGAGGATGACGATCACCCGTACCGCACCGGCGCCTGGCGCCCGCAGACCACCGAATGGGACGACGACGATCTGCGCGTGGTCGAGGGCGAGATCCCCGGCGACCTCGACGGCGTGTACCTGCGCAACACCGAGAATCCGCTGCATCCCGCGCTCAAGTACTACCACCCCTTCGACGGTGACGGCATGCTGCACATCGTCGGCTTCCGCGATGGAAAAGCGTTCTACCGCAACAGGTTCGTCCGCACCGACGCGCTCGCGCAAGAGTGCGAGGCCGGCGGACCGTTGTGGCCGGGCATCGCCGAACCGATCGAACTGGCCCGCCGTGACCACGGGTGGGGTGCGCGCACCCTGATGAAGGACGCGTCGTCCACCGACGTCGTCGTGCACCGCGGAGTAGCACTGACCAGCCACTATCAGTGCGGTGACCTGTACCGCATCGATCCCTGCACGGGTACCGACCTCGGCAAGGAGAACTGGCGCGGCACCTTTCCGTCCGATTGGGGGGTCTCGGCGCACCCGAAGGTCGACGACCGCACCGGTGAGCTGCTGTTCTTCTCCTACAGCAAGCAGGCGCCGTATCTGCGCTACGGCGTGGTCGGCGCGACCGGCGAGGTGGTGCACCGTGCCGATGTCCCACTACCCGGTCCGCGGCTGCCACACGACATGGCATTCACCGAGAACTACGTGATACTCAACGATTTTCCGCTGTTCTGGGACGCCGGACTGCTGGAGCACAACATCCATCTGCCGCGGTTCCACCCTCACCTGCCGTCCCGGTTCGCCGTTCTGCCCCGCCGCGGTGACACATCCCAGATCAGGTGGTTCGAGACCGACCCCACCTACGTCCTGCACTTCCCGAACGCCTACGAGGACGGCGACGAGATCGTCCTCGACGGGTTCTTCCAGGGTGACCCCGAGCCCACCGATGGCGTCGACAACGGCATGAGCGCCAAGTGGCGGCAGATCTTCCGCAGCCTCTCGCTCGACGGAATGCAGACCCGGTTACACCGCTGGCGGTTCAACCTCGTCACCGGCCAGGCCCGCGAGGAGCAACTGTCGGACAGCTTCACCGAATTCGGCATGATCAACCCCGGATACGCCGGACGCCCGCACCGCTACACCTACGCCGCCACCGGCAAGCCGGGCTGGTTTCTGTTCGACGGGCTGGTTCGCCACGACCTGCACACCGGGACCGAACAGCGCTACGGGTTCGCCGACGGCGTCTACGGCAGCGAGACCGCAATGGCACCCAGGTTGCAGGCCGCCGGGCCGGCGTCGGGTCGCGCTGCCCCCGCCGAAGACGACGGCTACCTGATCACCCTGACCACCGACATGACCGCCGACGCATCGTACTGCCTGGTGTTCGACGCCGCCCGTGTCGAAGACGGTCCGCTGTGCAAACTCCTTCTGCCCGAACGGATCTCCAGCGGCACCCACTCAACCTGGGCACCTGGTGCCGAGCTGCCGCGGTGGCGCGACGCCGACACGGCGGCCGGTGCGATCGGCCTCTAGTTGACCGGCGCGCCCAATGCCGTCGCCCGGATGCTCGGCCTGCTCGGCGACGAGTGGACGCTGCTCATCGTGCAGCGCGCGCTGTTGGGGGCTCGACGCTACGGAGATTTCGCCGCCGCGCTGCCGGTGTCCGACGCCGTACTGTCGGCCAGGCTGCGCTCGCTGAGCACCGATGACTTGTTGGCCCGTCGGCAGTACCGGGACAATCCCCCGCGCTCGGAGTATCTGCTGACGGCAAAGGGCCGGGCGCTGTGGCCGATGCTGACATCGATCTGGGAATGGGAACGGCACTGGGTACCCGACCGCGACGAACCGCTGCCGCGGATGCACCACACCAGTTGCGGCAGACCGTTCCGGCCGGTGGTGACGTGCGCGGCGTGCGATCGCCCGGCGACCGGTAAAGACGTTGCTGCGCAATGGGGTCCGAGTGGCTCGTGGGAGCGCTCCATCCCGTCGGGGACCAATCGCCGACGGTCGAGCGGTCGCCGCTCCGGTGCCGCGCTGCTGTTTCCGCAGACCATGAGCGTCATCGGCGACCGGTGGGCCTTCGCGCTGATGGTCGCCGCATTCGTCGGGGTCGGCCGCTTCACCGACTTCCAGACGCAGCTCGGCGCGCCGCCGGCCACCATCGCAGGCCGGTTGTCGGTGTTCACCGAGGAGGGAATCCTCGGACAGCGCGGCGGCCGCTACGAGCTCACGGACAAGGGGCTGGCCTTTTTCCCGGTGCTGGTGTGCGCGCTGGCCTGGGCGCAGCGGTGGTTCCCGTCGCCCGAGGGACCCGCCGTGCTGGTGACCCACGCCGCCTGCGACCGACCGTTCACCCCGGTCCTGGTGTGCGATCAGTGTGGAGACCGCCTCAGCGCAGTGCAGGTACTTCCGGTTTCCTGAGGACACCGGCAGGGTCAGGCCGGCCACACGACACCGCCGGTGGCCAGAAAATCTGGCCCGAATGAGACTGGCACTCCCCCTCCTCGAGTGCTAATCTCGCAGGTGCACAGTGATTTGGCTGCCCGCCGGGGTGGCGGGCTCTGAGTGACATAGGAGGTGGATTACTGTGCTCCGCTTTGATCCGTTCAGCGACATTGACGCGTTGACCCGAGGGCTGTTGACCAGCCAGACCGGATCGAACCGCGCTCCGCGATTCATGCCGATGGATCTCTGCAAGATCGACGACCACTACGTCCTGACCGCGGACCTGCCCGGCGTGGATCCCGGATCGGTCGATGTGAACGTCGACAACGGCACGCTCACGATCTCGGCGCACCGCACCGCCAGATCCGAGGAGTCCGCGCAGTGGCTGGCCAACGAACGCTTCTTCGGCAGCTACCGCAGGCAGCTCTCGCTCGGCGACGGCATCGACACCGCGGCGATTTCGGCCACCTATGAGAACGGCGTGCTGACGGTGACGATCCCGGTCGCCGAGAAGGCCAAACCCCGCAAGATCGACGTCAGTCACACCGGAAACCAGAAATCCATCCAAACCACCACGGTCGAGGCCGGGTAACCCGACGCGTCAGCCGTTGCGGTCCAACCTGAATCGCAGGTTGGACCGCACGGCGGGCCACTCGACGTCGAGGATGGAGTAGATCACGGTGTCGCGGCGGGAGCCGTCAGACAGCAGTTGGTGACTGCGCAGGATGCCGTCGAGTTTGGCACCGAGACGTTCTATCGCCGCACGGCTTTCGGTGTTGAAGAAATGCGTGCGGAACTCGACCGCGACACAACCCAGATCGTCGAACGCGTGCCTCAGCATCAACAGCTTGGTCTCGCTGTTGACGCCGGTGCGCCGCGCCGAGTCGATGTACCAGGTGTTGCCGATTTCCAGCCGCCGGTTCGCACCGTCGACGTTGAGGTAGCTCGAAGACCCGATCAGCGCTCCGTCGCGGCCACGCACGACGAAGGTCAGCCCGGTGTCCGGCCGCTGCAGCGACAACCGCGTCGCGACCCAGTCCTCGGCAGCTGCGGGCTTCGGCGCGGCGGTGAACCACAGCCGCCCCAACTCACCGTCGGCGGCGGCTGCCTCGATCTCTGGAACATGTTGGCGCCCCAGCGGTTCCAACGTCACCCAGCGGTCACCGGTCAGCGTCACCGGCTCGACGAGTCCGGTCATCACAGCAGGTCCGGCTCAGGGGATCGCCACGTCGACAGCATCGCCCAGACAGACAGCAGCGCCGCCATCAGCGCCAGGGCTCCGCCCGTGTAGAGGCCATAGGCTGCCGACACCGGCGGGTAGACGTAGAGCCGGTAGAACCACACCGCCAGCACCACCAGCACAACCGAAATCGCCAGGGCCGCCGTCGAAGCCAGACGCCCGGAGATACCGCGTGCTGCCATCGCGCCCGCGATGACCAACGTCGACGCCAACAACACCACCAGCTGCCCCACCCCGAAGGCTGGAGGAGGCACCGGCATCACACCGGCGACCCCACCGATCGCGTTGGCCCGGCCCCGACCCTCGGCCGATGTCAGCCAGGGAAACCAGGCGCTGACCGCGACCAGAAGCGCGCACAGCGCGACCAGCCACCCCGGAAGCGCGCGAGCCATGCGCGAAGCCTACTAGGGTGAGCCGATGAGCGATCTCCCCGAATGGGCGCGTCGTCTTGACTTCGCACCGCATCCCGAGGGTGGCTGGTTCACCGAGACGTGGCGCAGCGATCTGACCATCCCGCAGTCCGCCCTCCCACCGGACTACAACGGATGCCGCAATGCGGGTACCGCGATCCTCTTCCTGCTGATGCCCGATCAGCAGTCCGCCTGGCACACGGTTCGCAGCGCCGAACTGTGGCTCTACCACTCCGGTGGGCCGTTGCTGCTCGAGGTCGGTAAAAGCCAGGAGTCGGCCGCCACACATCTGCTCGGTGCCGATTTCAGCGCCGGCGAGCATCCCCAGATCGTGGTGCCGCCGGGGCACTGGCAACGCGCCCGTCCCCGCGACGATCGCCCCTGCCTGGTGAGCTGCATCGTGGTACCCGGGTTCGATTTCGCCGATTTCGCCCTCGGCGCGTCTACCGACTGAGCAGCTCCACTGCGGCCGAGACCAGAGCCGCGTTGCCGTCGGCGATCGAGCCGTCCGGCATCCGCAGGGTGTCCTCCAGCCCGATACGGGTCTGCACACCGCGGACGCCCGCGTGTCTCAATAGCGGCCAACAACTTTCGTCGAGCCCGTGCAGCAGCACCGGAGCCGGAGAGCCGGCAGCGGCAACGAGGTCCAGGATCTCGTCGGCCTCAGCCTCATCGCCGTCGGCGCCGAGTTCGACCATCACCCGCAGGCAATGCGGCGCGATATCCGACGCGGCCCAGGACCGCGCGGCGTCGGTGTGGAAGATGCCGACTTCGACCCCCAGTCCACGGCTCAGCAGGAGCCTCCCCAGCTCCGGCGAACCGGGTTCATGCCAGTTCAGCGACGCGAAGTCCGGCAGCACGTTCCAGCTCTCGACAGCATTCAGGCGTTGCTCGGCATCGGGCAGCGCCCAGAAACCCGTCGTCACGCCGAGGGGCAGCCCCGGTAGAGCGCGCCGCACCGCGGCGACCGCGGCGTCGACTTCCCCGGCACGTAACGAGTCCGTGCCATCGGTGTTTTTGGGATGGAGGTGTACCGCCCGAGCCCCCGCGCGATGCGCGGCCGCCGCCTCGGCTGCGAGTTGCTCGGGAGTGACCGGCAGGTTCGGATGCTGGTCAGGAGTACGGGCGCCGTTGATGCACGCCTTGACATAGATTTCGGGGCTGCGCGACATGTCCACCATCTTGGCGGCGGTGGGCGTGGGGCGCTCGGCACCCCACAGCGACCGCGTACATTCAGACGCGGACCGTTTCACGTTTCCCGGGCGGGGTAGTAGAGAACCAGCGCCCCGCCGGGCGTGATATCTCCGTGTCGACAGGACGTCTCATGCCGAACAGCTCAACCGACCAAGCGAACCCGACCGCCGAATCAGCCTGGCTGTCCAAGTCCGCCTCTCAGACGCGCGGGTCGGACAAGAAAGAGGTTCAGTTCCACTACGACATCTCCAACGACTTCTTCAAGTTGTGGCAGGACCCGTCGCAGACCTACAGCTGTGCCTACTTCGAGAAGGACGACTACACCCTGGAGCAGGCGCAGCTCGCGAAGGTCGACCTGTCGCTGGGCAAGTTGGGCCTGCAGCCCGGGATGACACTGCTCGACATCGGCTGCGGATGGGGTTCGACCATCCAGCGGGCCGTCGAGAAGTACGACGTCAACGTCATCGGACTGACGCTGTCGGAGAACCAGAAGCAACACATCGAGCAAAACCGCTTCCCGCACATCGACACCCAGCGCAGCATGGAAGTGCGGCTGCAGCCCTGGGAGGACTTCGACGGTTCGAACACCAAGGTCGACCGGATCGTGTCGATCGGCGCGTTCGAGCACTTCGGCTTCAACAAGTACGACGACTACATGAAGAAGACCTACAGCTGGCTGCCCGAGGACGGTGTGCAGATGCTGCACACGATCATCATCCCCAGCGATGAAGAGATCAAAGCCAAGAAGCTGCCGCTGACCATGTCCAAGGTGCGGTTCATCAAATTCATCATGGACGAGATCTACCCCGGCGGGCGTCTGCCGCTGGCAGCCCAGGTCACCGATGCGGCCAAGGCCAACGGCTACACCGTGACCCGTGAACAGCACCTGCAACCGCATTACGTCAAGACTCTCGACACCTGGGCCGCGAACCTGAAAGACAAGAAGGACGAGGCCGTCGCGATCACCTCGGAGGAGATCTACGAGCGGTTCTACAAGTACCTGACCGGCTGCGCCGACCTGTTCCGCGAGGGATACACCGACGTCGTGCAGTTCACGTTGGAGAAGCGATGACATGCAGCGCCTTCGTTGAACACGGCGCCCTCGTCGAAAGACGGGCACTGTCATCGAGGCGGCACTGTAGTAATTTGGGCACACGCGTCACCTGATTAAGGCGACGAACGGGACGCAAGTCCGCACTGGGATGGAGGTCGGTCGGGGATGACCGGGAGCACTGTGGAGCCACCCGCAGGCGACGACATGAAACCGCACTTCGAAGAGGTTCAGGCCCACTACGACCTGTCCGACGACTTCTTCGGGCTGTTTCAGGATCCGTCCCGGACCTACAGCTGTGCCTATTACGAGCGCGACGACATGACGCTGGCCGAAGCGCAGGTCGCCAAGATCGATCTGGCGCTGGGCAAGCTGAACCTCGAACCCGGCATGACGCTGCTCGACATCGGTTGCGGCTGGGGCTCGGTGCTGCAGCGCGCGATCGAGAAGTACGACGTCAACGTCGTCGGATTGACGCTGAGCCGCAACCAGTGCAAGTTCGCCCAGGACCTGCTCGACGGCATCGACACCGACCGGTCCCGCCGGATCATGCTGCGCGGCTGGGAGCAGTTCGACGAACCGGTCGACCGCATCATCAGCATCGAGGCGATCGAAGCCTTCCCGCAGGAACGCTATGCGCCGTTCTTCAAGATGTGCAGCAGCGTGCTGCCCGAAGGCGGACGGATGCTGTTGCAGGCGATCCTGGGCCACCCGCTCAAGAAGTGGCCCGAGATGGGCATCCCGATCACGATGACCGATCTGAAGTTCATGCGGTTCATTGCCAAGGAGATCTTCCCGGGCGGCTCGGTACCCGGCGAGGAGAACATCGTCGCGCTCTCCGCCGATGCCGGTTTCACCCTGGAGCAGACCCAGTTCCTCAATCAGGACTACGTGCGCACGCTCGACACCTGGGCCGAGGCCCTGCAGGCGCGCCATGACGAGGCCGTGGCGGCGACGTCGGAAGAGGTCTACCAGCGATATATGAAGTACCTGACCGGGTGCAGCGACTTCTTCAACCGCGGCATCAGCGAACTCGGCCAGTTCACGCTCGTCAAGGCCTGACAGTCAGCCCTGACAGTCAGCCCTGAGAGGTTTCAGGCCTGAAAGGTTTCAGGCCCGGCCGAATACCAGCGAAACGTTGTGCCCGCCGAACCCGAACGAGTTGTTGATCGCGTACTCGTAGCGTCCGCGCCGCGGCTCTCCGGCGACCACGTCGAGGTCGATCTCCGGGTCGAGGTTCACCAGATTACGTGTTGCCGGGATGACACCGTCGCGGAGCGCCAGCAGCGTCAGGATGGACTCCACCGCGCCGACCGCGCCGACCGAATGCCCGAGGGCACCCTTGGGGGCGTATACGGCGGGACGGTGTCCGCCCAGGGCATTGTTGATGGCCACCCCCTCGGCGACGTCGCCGACGCTGGTGCCGGTGGCGTGGGCGTTGACGTGGTCGATATCGGTGGCCGACAGTCCGGCCAACTCGACGGCGTGCGACATCGCATAGCCGGCGCGTTTGCCATTCGGGTCGGGGGCCACCATGTGGAAGCCGTCGGAGGTGATGCTCGCGCCCATCAGTCGGCCCATGACGGTGGCGCCGCGGGCCTTGGCGTGTTCCTCGGTCTCGATCACCAGCAGCGCCCCGCCCTCACCGAAGACGAAACCGTCGCGGTCCTTGTCGAACGGACGACATGCTCCTGCGGGGTCGTCGTTGTTGGTCGACATCACGATCCGCATCTGCGCGAACCCCGCGATCGGCACTGCCTCAATCCGGGCCTCCACCCCACCGCAGATCGCGATGTCGGCCTCGCCGAAGACAATGTGGCGCCACGCCTGGGCCACGCCTTCAGACCCGGAGGCACACGCCGAGACCGGGGCCAGGACGCCGGCGCGCGCGTGGCGTTCCAGCGCGACGGCCGCCGACGGTCCGCTCGGTGCGTACTGCTGGACGACGGTCGGGTTGACCTCGTCGAGCCGATGCTCCCGCAGGTGGTCGTAGGCGAAGGCCAACTCCTCGATCCCGCCCATGCCGGTGCCGATCGACACCGTCAGTCGATTCGGATCGACCTCGGGTGACCCGGCGTTCTCCCACACCCGGCGGCCGAGGACGACCGCCATCCGCTGCACGTAGGAAAGGCTGTAGTTCTCCTCCGGCGTCAGGTGCTCGTCGAAGGTCTCCAGGAGATGCCCGCCGATGCGGACCGGCAGATCGAATTCGTCGATGAACGAGTCCTCGAGCCGGCGGATTCCGCTGCGGCCCTCCAGCAGACCCTGCCAGGTGGACTCGACGTCGGTGCCGAGTGCCGTCGTCATGGCGATCCCGGTGACCACCACATCCGGAAACTTGGTCATGGTTCCCCCGTGCCTCACAATTTCTTTCGCGGAATTACCCCGCAGTCTCGCGCTTTATTCCACCAAGAGCCGATGCCGCTTCGAATACCTGCATAGCCGTGACCTCGCGGAATTTCAAACCACATGGTCGGACGCACCGGCGCACCCGCGGCGTCGCGGTGCGCACCCGAGCGGCGGTCACCCCGCCGCGTAGCCGATGGCAGCCTTAGTCTCCAGGTACTCGTCGAACCCGAACCGGCCCCACTCGCGGCCGTTACCGCTGCGCTTGTAGCCGCCGAACGGTGCGGCCAGGTCGAAACCGTGGTTGATCGCGACCGACCCGGCGCGGATCCGGCGGGCCACCCCGCGGGCCTTTTCCAGATCGGCGCCGGAGACGTAACCGGCCAGCCCGTACTCGGTGTCGTTGCCGATCTCGACGGCTTCGTCCAGGTCGTCGTAGCCCAGAATGCACAGCACCGGTCCGAAGATCTCCTCGCGCGCGATCGTCATGTCGTTGGTGACGTCGGCGAACACGGTCGGCTTCACGTAATAGCCGCGATCGATACCCTCGGGCCGCCCGGTGCCGCCGACGACGAGCGTGGCACCCTCGTCGATCCCCCTCTGGATCAATCCCTGGATTTTGTCGAACTGCGCCTTCGAGGCGACGGGCCCGATCGCGGTCTTGTCTGCCGGGTCACCGACTTTCACGCCGCCTGCGGTGGCACGGGCGACCTCGATCGCTTCGTCCATGCGGGAGGCCGGCACCAACATACGCGACGGCGCATTGCAGCTCTGCCCGCTGTTCATCATCATCGCCTTGGTGCCCGTCGCCACGCTTGTGGCGAAGTCGTCGTCATCGAGCACGATGTTGGGGCTCTTGCCGCCGAGTTCCTGGGTGACGCGCTTGACGGTGGGCGCAGCGTTGCGGGCCACCTCGATGCCGGCACGCGTCGATCCGGTGAAGGACACCATGTCGATGTCGGGATGGCTGGAGATCGGGACACCGACGCCAGGCCCGTCACCGTAGACCAGGTTGTACACGCCGGCGGGAACGCCTGCGGCGTCGAGGATCTCGGTGAAGATCTGCGCCGAATAGGGGGCGACCTCGGAGGGCTTGAGCACCATCGTGCATCCGGTGGCCAGCGCCGGGAACACCTTGCACGCGATCTGGTTGATCGGCCAGTTCCAGGGCGTGATCAATCCGCACACCCCGATCGGTTCCTTGACCACCAGCGTGCTGCCCTGCTGCTCCTCGAACTGGAAGTTCTTCAGCACATCGATCGCGGCGGTGAGGTGACCCATGCCCAGGTGCACCTGCGGGCCGGAGGCCAAGGACGGCGGTGCTCCCATCTCCTCGGTGACGGCTTCGGCCAGTTCAGCGGCCCGCTTCTGATACTCGGCCAGGACGGCGCCGAGCACGTCGAGCCGCTCCTCGCGGCTGGTCTGTGACCAGGTACCAAACGCTCGCCGAGCTGCGGTGACCGCGAGGTCGACGTCGGCGGACGACCCCAACGCGATGCGGCCGGAGACCTCCTCGGTGGAGGGATTGTCGACGTCGAGTGCATTGGGCCGCACCGGTTCGACCCACCGGCCGTCGATGTAGTGCTTCAGGTACTCACGCATGGTTCCTCCTCGACTCGCGACGGTGCGACCGCTTCTCATCTTCCCTAGATCGCCGGCCGCTGACTACCTTCTGCATACCAGGTGCGAAATCGATGCCGGGCCGGCAACTCCGGTGCGCACCGGGCCCAGGTGTTTCACGGCCTCAAATGCCCACCGCCCCAACAGCATCGGCCTTGCCGATGGCCCCTGCCGGCGTCGGGTTCGAGTACCGCGGGCTGCCGCGGCTCGGTCGCCCCGGCGCGCGGTCGCGGGTGGCACGTCATGCGAGGGTCCGAGCATCCGGCCATCCGCCCGCTACCATGGCCCGGTGGGGTGGGTGCGGGCCGGCTGGGCCGTGGTCCGACGTGCCCGGATGTGGCCGGGCATCGCCACACCGACATTGATGGCCGGCACGGCTGGTGCGTGTTTTCTGGTCGGCAGCGCGCTGGTGGTGCTTTTCACCGCACTGGCGCCGGACTCGTCGGCGACCGCCGCGGTCCAGTATCGAAACGCGGCGGCTGCCGGTGTGATCGGCATCTGCGTATTGGCCATCGGACGGCGGATGACAGGGTGGTTGTTCCATCTACTCGTCATCGTCGCCATTGCGCAGATCACGCTGTCGGTCACCGCGGCTTCCGGCAGCGTGGCGGTGTCGTTGGCGACTCTGTATGTGTTCGTCGCCGCCGCCGCGTTCTTCGTCGCCTGGCCGACGGCGTTGCTGTATCTGGCGCTGACCATCGGATGCTGCCTGACGGCGCTGTCCGTGGCGCCGGACGTGCCGTGGTGGACCGCAATCCCGACGTGCGTCACCACGGGGGCGATCGGAACGGTCATCGCGATCCTCGGCCGCAACGTGGCGAAGGCCGAACTCGACGACGCCACCGGAGTACCGAACCGCCGCGGGTTCGACCGGGCCCTCACCGCGGAGATCAACCGGACGGCGACGGCCGATTCCGCACCGGCGGTCGTCCTGGTCTGGGTGGAACGCCCACCATCCGCCACCGGCGACTTCGACGACCGGACGGGGGACGCGGCGATGCGGCACCTGATCGCAGCGTGGGGCGGACTGCTCAGCGCGGGTCAGGTCATCGCCCGCCGCAGCGACAACGAGCTTGCTCTGCTGCTACCGACAACCACAGAACGGCAGGCGTACTCGTTCGTGCAGGCCCTACATTCGCAGACCGCGCGCGAGTTCTGCGCCGGAGTGAGCGCATGGCATCCCGGTGAATCTGCGTCCTCGGTGGTCGAGCGCGCCGACACCGCGTTGCGCCGGGCCCGGATGATCGGCCGCAACCGGACGATGCTGGAGTCCGCGCGCCTGCCGTCGCTCGCCGTCCAGCTCGATGACGCGCTCACCGCCGAAACCGTCGGGGTCCGCTACCAGCCGGTGGTGCGGCTCACCGACAACGATGCGGTCGTCGGGGTGGAGGCGCTGCTGCGCTGGGCGCCCGCTTTCGGACCCGAGCTGCCCGCCAGCGAAGTCGTCAGGGTCGCCGAGGACAACAACCTGATCGGGCTGCTCGATCTGTACGTCCTGCGGCGCGCCTGCCTGGACGCGCAGTGGATGCAGCAGCGGGCCCCCGGCGTGCGGCTAACGTTGGGCGTCAACGTCTCCGGACTCGATCTGGTCCAAAACGACTATGTGGAAAGGGTTTTCGATACGCTACGGGTCACCGGCTGGTCGGCCGAACAATTGGTCGTGGAGGTCACCGAAAGTGTGCTCGCGGTCGACCGGCCCGCGTCGATCGACGCGCTGCTGGAACTTCGCAAGCGCGGTGTCCGGATCGCCATCGACGATTTCGGCACCGGCTACTCGTCGTTGAGCAGGCTCGGAAACATGCCCACCGATCTGATCAAGCTCGACGCCTCGTTCACATCGTCGATCAGCTCGGCGTCGAGTGCCGCACCGGCGCTGCTACAGGCGGTCGCCGGGCTGGCCGAGGCACTCGGGCTGCCCATCCTCGCCGAGGGGGTGGAGACCCCGCACCAGGCGGCGGTACTGCGCGGGATGGGATGCCACATGGCGCAGGGCTACCACTTCGGGCGCCCCCAGACCCGCGAGAACGTGGTGGAGACGATCGCTCACGCGGCTGTCGCGCGGCGGGAGCAGCGCCGCGGCCATCGGTGATTTCGCAGCTGAGGCTAGATTGTCGGTGTCGCTCGAGTTCCAGTCGGTGCACCGCCAGACGCCGGATCGGCCCGGTCACGTGCGGTGCCGGAGGAGGTAGACCATGCACGTCGTCATCGCCGGCGGACACGGCAAGATCGCGCTGATCACGTCGCGGCTGCTGTCGGGTCGCGGCGACGCGGTCACGGGGTTCATCCGCAACCCCGACCATGCCGACGATGTCCGCGTCGCCGGCGCCGAGCCGGTCGTCATCGACCTGGAGAACACCACCAACGGCGTGGTGTCCACCCACCTGCGCGGCGCCGACGCGGTCATCTTCGCCGCGGGCGCGGGACCCGGGAGCGGGGCGGCCCGCAAGGAGACCGTGGACCGCGACGCGGCGATCCTGCTGGCCGATGCAGCAGAAGCGGCGGGGGTGCGACGGTATGTGATGATCTCGTCGATGGGCGCCGACGCCCAGGCGCCTGATGACGCGGGCGACGACGTGTTCGTCGCCTACCTGCGCGCCAAAGGCGCCGCCGACGACGTGATCCGCGCGCGCACCGAACTACTCGCCACCATCGTGCGGCCGGGACTGCTCACCGATGACGCGCCCACCGGACGGGTCACCGTGGCCGAGCGCACCGGCCGCGGCGCCATCCCCCGCGCCGATGTCGCCGCGGTGCTCATCGCGGCGTTGGACACACCGCTGACCGCGGGCCACACCTTCGAGGTCATCTCCGGTGACATCCCGATCGCCGACGCGGTCGCCGCCGTGGGGGCCTGACGCCGGCCGGCGAACACCGTCAGGAGGGCGCGAACACCGCCTTGAAGCGGTTCAGCGACTCCTGGATGTCACCCTTGAGCGCGCCCGCGACGACCATCCCGATCGGCCCGAACAGCGCCGGACCACCGAGGTGGATGTCGAAGGTGACCGTCGAGGAGCCCGCCGGATCGTGCGGCCCGGGCGTGATCTTGCCGATCAACTTGACCTTGACGCCGCCTTTGCCGTCTCCGTTGAGCGTCATCGCCTCCGGCGGACGGTAGTGCACCACCGTCCAGCTCACCCGGTTCGGCATGCCCTTGACCTCGACGATGGAGTCGAGCTGGGTGCCCTTCTCGATGACGTCGGGCAGTGTGGACCGCCACACCCGGTGGATGGACAGCCATTCTTTGTAGCGTGACAGATCCGACGCGCTCGCCCACGCCTGTTCGGGGGGCAGCGGAACGTCGACCGACACCGAGAGCTTGGCCATACCGCGGGCGGCCTACGAGACGGGCGGGGCGGTCGGCGGCTGCTGGTGCTGCGGGCCGGGCGGCGGCTCGGAGGCCGGCTCGGACACCGGAGCCTGATCGGCAGGCCCCGGGCTGGCCTTGTCCGCCGTGGTGTCAGCGACGGCCTTCTTCGCCGCGTCCTGCACCTTGTCGACCGTCGAGGCGTACTTGCCCTGGGTCTTCTTGTCGACGAGATCGCCGGCCTTGTCGATCACGGTGTCGACCTTGTCCGCATTCTTGGAAAGCAGATCTTTGGCCTTGTCCAGAAATCCCATGCGCCAACCCTACCGCTCGCGAGGACGCCACAGTCTGCGGCGTTCTCCCAGTACACGGCCCTGCAGCCACCAGATCACCTCGACGGCGGCCGCACCGGCGAGCCCGATCGCCAGCGCAGTGGAGGTGACCGTCGGGTTGGACGGGTCCAGGAGAAACAGCTCGCGGGCCGCCGGGATGCTGAAGATGACCACATAGGCCAGCCCGGACACCGCGACCAGCAGCACCCGCCACCATTCGTAGGGGCGCGCCACGACGGACAACACCCACACCGCCGACACCAGCAGGGTGATCAACGCCGCGGTCGACGCCTGGGTCTGCTCGACCGCGGTGGCAGCCCGACCCTGGTAGGCGACCAGGTAGGAGGTGAACGTCGCGGCCCCGACGACGATGCCCGACGGCAGCGCCGAGGTCATCACCCGGCGCACGAAACCCGGCTGTGCGCGCTCGTTGTTGGGGGCCAGCGACAGCACGAACGCCGGGATGCCGATGGTGAACCAGGCGGCGATGGTGACGTGGATGGGCTGGAACGGGAACAGCAGCGGATCGGATCCGAACAGTTTGGCCGACAATCCGGCCAGGCCGACGAGGACAGCGAGCAGCACCGAGTAGACGGTTTTGGTCAGGAACAGATTGGAGACCCGCTCGATGTTGCCGATCACCCGCCGGCCCTCCCCGACGACATAGGGCAGGGTCGCGAACTTGTTGTCCAGCAGCACGATCTGCGCAACCGCCCGCGAGGCCGAGCTGCCCGAACCCATCGCCACACCGATGTCGGCGTCCTTGAGCGCCAGCACGTCGTTGACACCGTCACCGGTCATCGCGACGGTGTGACCGCGGGACTGCAGGGCATGCACCATGGCGCGCTTCTGATCGGGCCGCACCCGACCGAACGTGGTGTACTGCTCCAACGTTTCGGCCAGCGCATCGGGCTGCTCAGGTAACCGACGCGCATCCATCGTCTCGCCGTGCAGGCCCAGCGAGCCGGCCACCGCACCCACTGACACGGCGTTGTCGCCCGAGATCACCTTGATCGAGACTTTCTGCGTGGCGAAGTAGTCCAGTGTGTCGCGCGCGTCGGGGCGGATGCGCTGCTCGAGCACCACCAGAGCAGCCGGGGTGACGCGCCCGGGCGCGTCCGGCGCGTCGACGGGGCGGTCGCTGGATGCCAGCAGCAACACTCGTAAGCCTTTGGCGCCGATCTGCTCGGCCTGCTCGGCGACCGGCGAGGCCGGATCGAGCAGCACGTCCGGAGCGCCGATCACCCAGTTGCCGTGCTCGGAGTAGGACGTCCCGCTCCATTTGGTCGCCGACTTGAACGGTGCGGACGCGGTGGCCGTCCAACCCGGCGGCGTCGGGTAGGCCTCCGCGATCGCGGTCATGCTGGCGTTGGGTCGGGCGTCGTCGGCCGCGAGCTGCGCCAACACCTCGCCCACCGGAGCTTGGTTTTCCGCGTGGGCATCGTTCAGCGATTTGAGGTCGCTGACCCGCATCCCGTTCTCGGTCAGCGTCCCGGTCTTGTCCGCGCAGACCACGTCGACGCGGGCCAGGCCCTCGATCGCGGGCAGTTCGTTCACCAGACACTGTTTGCGGCCCAGCCGGACCACCCCGACCGCGAACGCGATCGACGTCATCAGCACGAGTCCCTCGGGCACCATCGGGACCAGGGCCCCGACCATGCGTAGCACCGACTCCCGCCACCCGGCATCGGTGGTGAACAGCTGGGTGTAGATGATCAGCGCCCCGGCCGGCACCAGGAGGTAGGTGATGAACTGCAGAATCTTGTTGATACCGCTGCGCAGTTCGGATTTCACCAGCGTGAACTTGCTGGCCTCCTCGGCCAATTTGGCCGCGTAGGCTTCCCGGCCGACCTTCGTGGCGCGGTAAGCGCCGCTGCCGGCGACGACGAAGCTCCCCGACATCACCTGGTCGCCGGTGTCTTTCGCGATCGGGTCGGCTTCACCGGTGAGCAGGGACTCGTCGACTTCGAGGTTGGCCTCCTCCAAGACGACGCCGTCGACCACGATCTGATCGCCGGGTCCCAGTTCGATGACGTCGTCGAGCACGACCTCACCGGGCGCCAGCGGGCGGGTCCCGGACTGCCTGCGCACCAACGGTTTGGCCTGCCCGACGATCGCCAGTTTGTCCAGGGTCCGCTTGGCGCGCAGCTCCTGGATGATGCCGATCCCGCTGTTGGCGATGATGAGCAGACCGAACGCACCGTTGATGATCGAGCCGGTGGACAGCACGATGATCAGCAGCACGCCGAGAATGGCATTGATGCGGGTGAACACGTTCCCGCGGACGATCTCCGACACGCTGCGGGCGGCGCGGGTGGGCACGTCGTTGGTCTGGCCCGCGGCGACCCGATCGGCCACCTCGGCGTCGGAGAGTCCGCTGATCACAGAAGCCGTCATCGGATGAAAACCCCTTTGCCCTCATCGTCGAAGTACTCCAGGGTGAGCCGGCCGCCCTCGAACGTCGCCGCGGAAACGGTTCCGGGCGGCGCGTTTTCCGAGGACACCGGGAATGTGAAGGTGTCGCCGTCCCACGGGGTCAGTTCGAAGGAGCCGCGGGGGCCGAGGGCCAGCTGCAGACGGTCGCCGCCCTCAGTGACCGTCGCGGGTCCCCAGTAGGCGTTGTCGTACACCCCGGCATAGCTCGGCAGGGGTGCCGGTGGCGCCGCGTCCGCGGGTCGTTGCCGGCCGGCCAACGACCCACTCGGCCGGTCCATGTCTGCAAAGGCCTTGCCGTACAACGCATACCAGTCTTCGCGAATCTCCCCGAACTGCACCAGGTCGGCGAACTGTGCGGTCAGCGTCTCCGGGACGCCGGTCGGCGTCGCGTTGGTCAGTGCGACGATGGCGACGTCGGCCGAAGGCAGGATGACCACGTTGGTGGCCGCGCCGAGCTCGAACGCACCGGAGTGGCTCAGTTCGGTGCGCGCGGCCGCGGTCGTTCCGACGTTGAAGCCGAAGCCGTAGAAACCCGATCTCATGGCGGGTTCGGTGCCGCGGGACGCCACCACCTGCGGGGTGACCGCGGGTAGCAGCGCCTCGGGGTCGATGAAGGACTCCCCGTCGCGCCGCCCGTCGGCGAGCATCATCGCCAGCCAGCGGGTCATGTCGTTGACCGACGAGCTCACGCCGCCGGCCGGTGATTGCGCCTGCGCGTCCCGGACATAACGGGGCTGGTAGCGGCCATCGAGGAGGATGTGCCCGACCGCGCGGTCGGTACTTGCCTGGTAGTCGCTGAAGCGATAACTGGTGGCGTCCATCCCGAGCGGGCGCAGCAGCACCTCGGCCGCCAGATCCTCCCAGCTGCGGCCGGTGCCCGAGGCGGCCGCCTCGGCGCCCGCCGTCAGCCCGAAGTTGGTGTAGGCGTAGGAGATCCGGAACGGATCGAGTGGGAGTTCACCGAGCCGTTCGAGCACCTGACGACGGTCGTAACCGAGGTCTTCGAGCTTGTCCCCGGCGTGGTCGGGTAACCCGGAACGGTGGGCGAACATATCGCCCACCGTGACCATCCGGGTGACCGACGGGTCCGAAAGCGCGAACCACGGCAGGCGCGACACCAGCGCGGTGTCCCAGCCGATCTGGTTCTGGCTGACCAACCGGGCCACGACGGTGGCGCTCAGCGGTTTGGACAACGACGCCAACTGGAACACCGTGTCGGCGCCGACCCGGTTCGCCGGATCGTCGGGCAGCTCGGCATTCTTGACTCCGAAGCCCTTGGCGTAGACCGTCTCTCCGCCGTGAACTCCCCCGTGCACGACGGCCACCGCCATTCCCGGGATGCCGGAGGTCGACATCAGCTCCTCGGCGAGGCGGTCGAGCTCGGCCACCGCGTCGACAACCGCGTTCTGCGGCAGCGGCAGCGCCGGCACCAGCGGCGGCGGTATGTCGGGGGACGGGGCGACCGGCGGCGCACCGGAGGGTCCCGGATCGCCGGGGTTGGAAGCACAACCGGCCAGCAGTACCACCGACAGCGCGAGCGCGGCCACCCTGGCCTGGGACTTCATGATCAGCACCGTAACGCGTCGGGGCGCCCTAGAACCGCCACCACGGGTCGGATGTCGAGTCCGGGACCACCCGCTGACCCGGTTTGGGCACCACGATCCGCACCCGCTCGGCCCCGGCTGCGCTCAGTAGCCGCTCGGCCGGTTCCGCCCACGGATGCGGGGCGAGCCGAAACGTGGCCCAATGGATGGGAACCAGCAGGCCGCGGTCCACATCGGTCAGGTCGAGATGGGCTCGCACCGCCTCCTCGGGGTTCATGTGGATGTCGGCGAAGGCGGGGTGGTAGGCACCGATCGGCAACAGCGTCAGATCGAAGGGACCGTACTCGGCGCCGATCTCGGCGAAGCTCTTCGTGTAGCCGGTGTCGCCGCCGAAGAACGCGGTGTGTTCAGGTCCGGCCACCACCCACGACGCCCACAACGTGGAATCACGTGAGAACAGCCGCCCGGAGAAATGCCGGGCGGGCGTACAGATCAGCGTGAGATCGCCGATCCGGTGGGCCTCATGCCAGTCCAGCTCGACGATGCGGCTTTCCGGAACGCCCCATTTACGCAGATGAGCACCGATGCCCAACGGCACGACAAACGGGCCGCGCTGGGTGTGCGCCAACGCAATCACGGTGTCGATGTCGAGGTGGTCGTAGTGGTCGTGACTGATCACGACGGCGTCGACGGCGGGCAGCGCCTCCAGCGCCACGGGCACGTCGTGCATCCGTTGCGGACCGACCGCGCGCGACGGTGAGCACCGATCGCTCCACACCGGGTCGGCCAGCACGCGGTAGCCGTCGACCTCGATCAACGCGCTGGAGTGGCCGTACCAACTGGCGGCCGCCGACGTCGGCGTCGGTTCCGCGGTGGGTGGCTCCACGACAGGGATGGGTGCCTTCGGTTTGCCCTGGGATGCTGCGTTGGCCAAATCGCGCAGCAGCATGCGCTGCAGATCCCGGTCCATCGTGATCCCGGACGGCGGCTCCAGGTTGACGAACTTCCCGTCGCGGTAGTTCGGCGAGCGTCGCGCCACCGGAGCGACCTCGGCCGGAGTCGCCCCCAGCGACGCCGGGGTGCCGCGCAACGCACGCAGCACCCAGCCGCCGGCCAGCAGCGACGCCGACCCGAACCCGTACCGCAGGGCCGCCCGCGCCACCATCAGGCGCCCTGGAATCGCGGCGGCCGCTTCTCGATGCGCGCCACCTGCGCCTCGATGATGTCCTGACTGGCCCAGGCCCGGTCGAAGAGCTCCTGATGCGCCGGCCACGGGTCCTCGTAGGCGCCGTCGTCGTTGAGCACCCGCTTGGCGTGCTGCAGGGCCAGCGGCGCGAACCCGGCGATCTCCTGCGCCCAGGCCTGGGCGTCGGCGAGGGTGCCGATCCGGTTGGCCATCCCGGTCTGCAGCGCGATGTCGGCGGTGAGCCGCTCGGCCGCCAGCAGCATGCCTCTGGCCCGGCCGGCCCCCACCAGCGACGTCAGTCGCCGGATGCTCCAATTGTCAAGCGCGATGCCGTACTTGGCGACAGGGAACTGGAAGTATGCCTCCGGCGCGACCACCCGCAGATCGCAGATCATCGCGAGGATCACGCCGGCGCCGATCGCGGGTCCGTTGACCGCGCCGATCACCGGGAAGGGGGCCCGGTCGATCGCCAGGTTGAGCGCCCTGGCCTTGTCGGGCAGCTCGTCGGCGACGCCCTGGCCGCCGGACAGGTCGGCCCCGGAACTGAAGACATGGCCCGCGCCGGTGAGCACCATGGCACGGACGTCCTCGGCGGCGGCCTTCTCGATCGCTTCGCGCAGGCCGTCGACAAGTTCGGCGTTGAGCGCATTGCGCCGCTCCGGGCGCTGCAGCTCCAGCGTCATCACCTGGCCGTCACGGGTCAGTCCAATCATGGGCACCAGAGTAGTTAGCCTCTTCCTGTGAGCCGGATCCGCGCCCTCGAGCTGCGTGACGCACTGCTGGACGCCGGATCCTTCATCAGCTGGGACTCACCGCTGCCCGACGTGCCGGCCTCGGCGGCATACCGCGCCGAACTCGACGCGGCCCGGGCCGCGACCGGATTCGACGAGTCGGTGCTGACCGGCGAGGGCATGGTGTTCGGACGGCGGGTGGCGCTGGTGGCCTGCGAATTCGACTTCCTGGCCGGCTCCATCGGGGTCGCGGCCGCCGAACGCATCATCGACGCCGTGCACCGGGCGACCGCCGAGGGGCTGCCGCTGCTGGCGTCCCCCAGTTCCGGCGGCACCCGGATGCAGGAGGGCACCGTCGCGTTCCTGCAGATGGTCAAGATCGCGGCCGCGGTCGAACTGCACAAGAAAGCGCACCTGCCGTACCTGGTGTATCTGCGCCATCCCACCACCGGCGGGGTGTTCGCATCCTGGGGCTCCCTCGGTCACGTCACCGCCGCAGAGCCCGGTGCGCTGATCGGCTTCCTCGGGCCCCGGGTCTACCAGCATTTGTACGGCGAGCCGTTCCCGCCGGGCATCCAGACCGCCGAGAACCTGCACCGCCACGGCGTCATCGACGCCGTGGTCCCGCTGGACGTGCTGCGGGCCACCCTGGACCGCGCGCTCAAGGTGGTCGCCGACTCCCCCGATGAGCCACCGGCCGCGCCGCCACCGGAAACCCCGCCGGACATCGAAGCCTGGGAATCGGTGGAGATCTCCCGGCGCCCCGACCGGCCCGGGGTCAGCGCGCTGCTGCGGTACGGCGCCACCGAGCGAGTGCTGCTGTCGGGGACCGGTCAGGGCGAGGCGGCGGCCACGTTGCTGGCACTGGCCCGGTTCGGCGGACAGCCCGCCGTCGTGCTCGGACAACAGCGCGTCGTCGGCGGACTGATCGGCCCGGTGGCGTTACGGGAGGCGCGGCGGGGAATGGCGCTGGCCGCCGGACTGCGGCTGCCGCTGGTACTCGTGATCGACACCGCGGGCCCGGCGTTGTCGGCCGAGGCCGAAGAGGGCGGCCTGGCCGGTGAGATCGCACGCTGCCTGGCCGAACTGGTCACCCTCGACACCCCCACCGTGTCGGTGCTGCTGGGCCAGGGGAGCGGCGGCCCGGCGCTGGCGATGGTGCCGGCCGACCGTGTTCTCGCGGCGCTGCACGGATGGCTGGCACCGCTGCCCCCGGAAGGTGCCAGCGCGATCGTCTTCCGCGACACCGATCACGCACCCGAATTGGCTGCCGCACAAGGCATTCGATCGTCAGACCTCCTGCGCAACGGCATCGTCGACGCGATCGTGCCCGAGTACCCCGACGCTGCCGACGAACCGAGAGCCTTCACCCAGCGGTTGTCGGCCTCCATCGCGACCGAACTGCACCGGCTGCGCGCGATACCCGACGAGCAGCGGCTGGCCGCCCGCCTGGACCGTTACCGGCGGATCGGTCTGCCCTGAGCCTTCACACCTCGATGGGTGGACGCAGCCGCTCCATCGTGTACTGGCGGTTACGCCGCGCCGCCCACGCGCTCGCGGCCAGCGATACCGTCAGCAGGCCTGCCAGCACCGCGATCGCAATCCAGAGCCGGGCATCGACACCGCCCACCGTCAGCTGCCGCAGCCCGTTGACCGCGTACGTCATCGGGTCGAACGGGTGGATGATCTGGAACGGTCTGGCGGTGGTCTCCACCGGGTAGATGCCTCCGGCGGACACCAGTTGCAGCATCAGGAATGCCAGCGTCACGACACGACCGACGGCCACCCCGAAGACCGCGTTGAAGGCTTGGATCATCGCCAGGAACGTTCCGGCGATCAGGATCAGGAACCCGACGGTGGCCAGCGGGTATCGGGCATGCAGACCCACCCCGAAGTGCACGACGGCGTACATCACGACCACTTGGCACACCACCACCAGCAGGCCCGGCCAGTACGACGCGAGAACCACCCGTAGCGCACCCAATCCGTTGATGATGGGCCGCGACTGCAGGGGCGTCAACAGCATCCAGACGATCAGCGCACCGATGAACAGTGCCAGCGGCATGAAGAACGGGGCAAAGCCGGTGCCGAACGTGGGCGCGGGGTTGTCGGTGACCAGATCCGCACTCACCGGTGCGGCCAGCGTTTGGGCCACCACGCTGCGCTGCTGCGGGGTCCACGACGGGATCTGGGCGCTGCCCTCCCGCAGTTTGGTCGCCAACTCCTGCCCACCGGACTGCAACTTGTCTGTGCCATCGGCGAGTTGAGTTGCCCCGCTTGACAGTTCGCGGCCACCGTTGGCCAGCTGCACCAATCCGGTGGCGAGTCGCCGGGCACCGGAATTCAGCTCGCCCACCCCGGTCTTGAGCTCGGCGACGTCCGATCGCAATCCACCGTCGAGTGCCCGGGCGAGGAAAACCCGCAACCTGCTGTCGGGGTCCCCCAATTCGTTCTCCAGCCGGGTCGCGTTCTCGCGCAACCGAACCAGCCCGTCGTCGGTGGTGGGATCGATTCCCTGGGCCCGCAACAGCCGTTGCGCACCGGCAAGTGCGTGCCCGGCGTCGCGCACCGCCGGGTCGGGGTTGGACACCAGGAACCCGACGGCCTGGTCGACGATCGCGGCCGCCTGTGCGCTGTTGACGTTGAGGGCAGCGATGCGATCGGAGGTCGACCGTACCGCGGCCGACAGGTGCTGGGCGGCGTTCGCGACCTCGTTCGGGTCCAGACCCAGGCCACCGACCCGGTCCAGCATCTCCAGCAGCGGACCTGTGGCACTGTCGACCTTGGACGCCAGTTGCTCGGTTCCCGCCGCCAGTTGCACCGAACCGGCGCGGGCGGTGTCGAGCCCCGAGGACAGGGTGGCGGCTCCACCGGCCAGCCGGTGGGCGCCCTCATCGGCGATACCCAGGCCGACCGCGAGTTGTCGTGCCCCGTCAGCCGCCTGGTCGAGTCCCGCGCCGGCGTCGGTCAGCCCGGTCAGCACGGTCCCCACCGAGCGTTGCCCGATCTTCGCGTTGACCTGGTTGATCACCTCGCGCGACGCGTTCTGGCCGATGATCGACGCCAGATAGTTGTTGGCGTCGTTGAAGGTGAACCGGATCTGCGCCTGCTGCGGATCGCCGCCCGACGGTGAGGCCACCCGTTCGCTGAAATCCTCGGGCAGCGTGATCGCGAAGTAGTAGTCGCCGCTGCCGACCCCCTCGGCTGCCTGCTGGGCCGACATCTCGGTGAGCTTGAGCTGTCCGGAGTCGATCAGCGCCTGGGTGACCTCTTGGCCGGCCCGCAGCTGCTGGCCGTCGACAATGGCGCCGCGGTCCTGGTTGACGATGGCCACCGGGACCTTGTTCACCTCGGCGAACGGGTTCCAGAACGCCCACAGGTACATCGCCCCGTACAGCAGCGGCATCACGATGATCGTGATCAGCGCGATTCTCGGCAACAGCCCGCGCGAGTACCGCTTGAGGTCGGTGCCCAGTGACATGCCGGCGAGCGCCATCAGGCACCAGCCTGCTGTTCGGCCATGTCCGCCCGGGATGTGTGACGCACCGCGATCTGGCGGACCAGGTCGCCGCGGACACCGTTGGTGCTGGCGGTGACCACGGTTTGGGTACGGCCCAGTTCGACCAGGCGCGATACCAACAGTTCCCGGTGGTGATCGCTGGTGACCTGCTCTATGTCACCGACGACCAGCAGCGGGGGCTTGGCGGTGTCTGCCAGCGCGATCCTCAAGAGCAGACCGTCGAGTTCGGTGAGCTCCTCGACATACTCCGAGAGTGGCGGCAGTGGCAGATCACCGAAGACCGGACCGCAGATCCTGGCCAGCGCCGCCTCGTCAGCGCGGCGAATCAGCTTGTACCAGCGGGCATCCCAGCGCAACTGTTCAGTGATCAGATCGCGCACCGTGACAGATTCGGCGACGTCGTCCAGGCTTTCGATCGCGGCCAGCGCGGCGTGGGCGAAGATCTCGCGCACCCGAGTACGGCCGAAGACGGACAGGCTGCCCGAGTCCGGCCGCATCCGTCCGGCCAGCGTCATCAACAGCGCGGTACGTCCCGAGCCCGGCGGGCACACGAGAATCGTCACACCGCCCGCTTCGATCTCGAGGTCGACGGGTCCGTACACAGGCCCCCAGGGGCCGCGCAGCGTGATCGTCCGGGCAACAATCGCCGGCTCAGGGCCGGGTGCATCTGACACCCACCAATCCCACCACACCCACCGGTGGCATTCTGGAGTTGTGCAAGCCCTCCTGGATTTTGTGGGGAACTTCTGGTGGCTGATCTTCATCTTCGGCGGAACCATCGCCGGTGCCGCGAAGGGAATCGCCGCGGCGAACGAGCGGCGGGCCCAGCGCCGGTTGGAGCGATACCGGATCAAGCAGGAGACCAAGGTGGCCCTCGCCAACGCGACCGCGGCCGGAAAGGAGCGGTCCGAGGTCAACCGCCGCGAGATGGCCAAGGTGACCGAACGCCACGACGCGACCGACCGACGGTGGCTGTCTTATGAATTGGACGTGGCAAAGCTGCTGGACTTCCCGGTGATGACCGATTTGCGGGACCCGTTGACCCTGGGCTTTCACAAGGCCAAGAGTCGGGCAGACCTGTTGCGCCCAAACAGTATCGAGGACATCCTCGACGATCGCGACGCGCAATTGGCGTACCGCGACGCGGTCGGCGACTACGTCACGGCGTTTGACGTCGCCGAGACCGAGGCCGTGCGACGACGGCGAACCGACTTCACCAGCGACGATCAGCAGCGGCTCACGCGGGCGCAGAACTTGCTTCGCCTGGCTGCCGACGACGGCGCCACCGCACAGGAACGACAGGGTGCCTATCGGCGTGCCCAGCACGAACTGGCCGGCCTGGTCGTGCTGCCGGCCACCACCCGGGCCGCGATCGAGAACCGGGTTCTCGGTGAGCTGGAAGCCTGAGTGGTGTCGCCGGACGCTGGGATGAGGGTGGCCGACGTCACGCCAGCGCCAAAGCCGCCAACATCGCGCAGGACGTCACCAGCAGCAGCGGCACCCGAAGCAGGTTCTTCCTCGTCCACCGCACCGCCGCGTGGGCGTCGACGTCCGCGGGGTCGGTCCGTTCGAACTCGGCGGCCTTGGGGATCAGGTCGAACAGCGCCCACAACCGCATCGTCGCGTGGCTGATGAGCGCGATCAGCAGCGCCACCCCTACGGTGGCATCGCCCCACGTGACCACGAGCGTGACGACGAGCAGCACCTCGAAGATCACCGGTGCGGGCAGCCAGAACCGTACGCGGGAGATCCCGCCGTTTCTGGATTGGATGATGCCCGGACGTTTGGGCCAGTACGGATCGACGACGAGCGCCTCGTAGACAGCACCGCCGAGAGCTACGCACGCAGCGAGCGTGGTCGCGGCCAGCAGGATGAGCGTCGGGGTACCCACGACTCCCGATTATCCCAATGCCAGGATGTGCCATGGCCAATGTCCAGCCGTTCCGCATCGCGATACCCGACGGCGACCTCGCCGACCTCACGGATCGCCTGCACCGCACCCGCTGGCCGGACGCGGAGTGTGTCGACGGCTGGCAACAGGGCATCCCGCTGGCCTACACCCGGGAACTGGCCGATTACTGGGCCGACGAATACGACTGGCGGGCAAGGGAATCAGCACTGAACCGGTTCGACCAGTTCAGCACCGAGATCGACGGATTGCCCATCCACTTCATCCACCAGCGCTCGGCGCGCCAGGATGCCTTCCCGCTGATCATCACCCACGGCTGGCCCGGTTCGATCGTCGAGTTCCACAAGGTGATCGAACCGCTGGTCGACGCCGGCTTCCATGTCGTCTGCCCGTCGCTGCCCGGTTACGGATTCTCGGGCAAGCCGACCAGCACCGGGTGGGGTGTGGAGCGGATCGCGGCGGCATGGGACGAGCTGATGGTGCGGCTGGGCTACCGGCGCTACGGCGCCCAGGGCGGGGACTGGGGAGCTGTGGTGACCACCCAGATCGGCCGCAACGTCGGCCACTGCGTCGCTATCCATACGAACATGCCGATCGGGCGTCCGCCCAAGGATCTGACCGAACCCAGCACCGACGAATCGGCCGCGCTGGAGCGGCTCGGCTACTACCGAAAGTGGGACTCGGGGTACTCCAAACAGCAGTCGACCCGGCCTCAGACGCTTGGGTACGGCCTGACCGACTCCCCGGTCGGCCAACTCGCCTGGATCGTGGAGAAGTTCTGGTCGTGGATGGACTGCGACGGCCATCCCGAGAACGTGCTCACCAAGGACGAACTGCTCGACAACGTGATGCTGTACTGGGCGACCCGCAGCGGGGCGTCGTCGGCGCGGCTGTACTGGGAGAGTTTCGGCCCCTTCGCCGCGGACCCGGTGACGCTGCCCACCGGGGTGGCGGCGTTCCCCGGGGAGATCCTGCGCTCGCCTCGGCAGTGGTGCGAGCCCCACTACAACATCACCCGCTGGACGACGATGCCGCGCGGCGGGCACTTCGCGGCGTTCGAGCAACCTGAACTGTTCGTCGAGGAGGTCGCCGCGTTCTTCGACGACTTCCGCTGACGCCAGCGCCTACGCCAGCGACTGCACCCAGGACCGGTGCAACGCGGCGTAGTGGCCGTCATCGCGTTCGGTGAGTTCCTCGGGCGACCCGTCCTCGACGATGCGGCCATGCTCGAGCACCAGCACCCGGTCGGCGATCTGCACCGTCGAGAGCCGATGGGCGATCACGACTGCTGTCCGGTCGGCCAGCACCGTCTCCAGTGCGCGCTGCACCATGCGCTCGCTCGGGATGTCCAGCGACGACGTCGCCTCGTCGAGAATCAGCACCGCGGGGTCGGCCAGGAACGCCCGCGCGAATGCGACGAGCTGGCGCTGCCCCGCCGACAGGCGGCCGCCGCGCTTGGCGACATCGGTGTCGTAGCCGTCCGGCAGCGCCCCGATGAAGCCGTCGGCACCCACCGCCCGGGCCGCCGCGCGGACTTCCTCGTCGGTGGCCTCCGGTCTTCCGAACCGGATGTTGTCGGCGACCGTTCCGCCGAACATGAAGTTCTCCTGGGTCACCATCACGACGTTGCGGCGCAACTCGGACTGCGACACCTCCCGCAGATCGACGCCATCGAGCGACACCGTCCCCGCCACCGGGTCGTAGAACCTGGTGATCAGCTTTGCGATGGTGGTCTTACCCGCACCGGTGGTGCCGACGAGTGCGACCGTCTGCCCGGCCGGGACGACCAGATCCAGCCCCGGCAACACGGGACGCCCCGGGGTGTACTCGAAACGGACATCGCGCAGCGCGATCTCGCCGCGCACCTCCCCCAGCTGTACCGGGTGAGCCGGATCGTCGATCGCGGGTTTTTCGGCAAGCACCCCGGCGAGCTTCTCCAGCGCGGACGCCGCGGACTGGAACGTGTTGAAAAACTGCGATATCTCCTGCATGGGCTCGAAGAACATCCGCAGATACAGCAGGAACGCCGCGAGGGTGCCGATCGTCATCTCGCCGTGGAGCACGCGGTAACCGCCGTAGAGCAACACCACACCGGTGGTGAGGTTGCCGACCAGTTTCACGCCGGGCATGAAGACCGCGAGCAGCTTGAACGTCTTCTCGTTGATCTCGCGGTAGCGGTCGGCGATGTCTTCGAAGATCTCCTGGTTGCGCGGCTCCCGGCGGTAGGCCTGCACCGCCTTGATCCCGGTCATCGTCTCGACGAACTGCACGATGACCAGCGCCGAGATCTCCCGGACCTCCCGGTAGGTCTTCGATGACTCCCGCTGGAACCACCAGACCAGCAACACCAGGATCGGGAACGCCGCCAGGCACATCAGGCCGAGCTTGACGTCGAGCACCACCAGCAGCACCGCGGTGCCGAACATGGTGAGCACCGCGGTGATCAGGCTGTCGAACCCGGTCTCCAGCATGTCCTGGATGGCCTCGACGTCGTTGGTCGACCGGCTCACCACCCGCCCCGAGGTGTAGCGGTCGTGGAACGCGATGTCGAGCCGGCCGAAGTGGCGGAACACCCGGCGGCGCAATTCCAGCAGCACCTTCTGGCCGGTCCGCCCCGACCGCCGCAGGAAGTACATCCGGCTGGTCGCCTGCACCACGACGACACCGCACAGCGTTGCCACGATCGTCAACAGGACGGTGGCGGGTCCACCGTCGAGCAGCGGCGGGATCCCGTCGTCGATGCCCTTCTGGACGAGCAGCGGAACCGACAGCCGGGCAGCATTTTCCACCACCACGACGATCGCGAGCACGGCCACCACCCGCCGGTAGGGTCGCAGCAGCGAGAAAAGCAGTGCCCGTGCCTCGCGGCGACGGGGCACCGTCTCGTCGATCGGTAGGTCGTTGTGCTCGTCGAACTTTCCGCGCCAGTCGGTGCCGGTCATGCCCGCCTGCCCAAGATCTCGGCGTCCAGGCGGGTGCGCTCCTCCTCGTGCTCGAGCCGGGCTCGGGCCTGCTGCTCCTCCCAGTCGCAGTCTCGTTCGCTGCCGTCGTCGAGTTCGTCGTCGGCGGCCAGCAGATACCGGTACTCGGGCACCTGCGCGAGCAACTCGGCGTGGGTGCCGACGTGGGTGATGGTGCCGTGCTGCAGTAGCGCCACCCGGTCGGCGAGAAGCACGGTCGAGGCGCGGTGGGCCACCACGATGCCGGTGACCTGGTGCAGTACGCGCCGCAGCGCCTCCTCGACGACGGCCTCGGTGTGGACGTCCAACGCCGACAGCGTGTCGTCGAGCACCAGGATCCTGGGCTCGGCCAGGATCGCCCGCGCAAGTGAAAGGCGTTGCCGCTGACCACCGGACAGACTCATCCCCTGCTCACCGATCCGGGTGTCCAACCCGAACGGCAGGTCGTAGACGAAGTGGGCGGCGGCGACATCGATGGCCTGCCGCAGGTCCGCCTCGGTCGCATTCGGACGGCCCAACCTCAAGTTCTCGGCTACCGACATCGAGAACAGGGTCGGATCCTCGAATGCGGTCGCCACCGTCTCGCGCAGCGCCCGCAGTGACAGCTCCCGGATGTCCTGTCCGTCGATGCGGATCTGGCCTTCGGTGACGTCGTAGAGCCGCGACAGCAGACCGGCCAGCACGGATTTGCCCGACCCGGTCGCGCCGACCAGAGCCAGCGTCTCCCCCGGCTCGACGGTGACGTCGACGTGCCGCAACGCCCAGTCTCCGGCAACTCGGTCCGGCTCGCCGGACGCAGAGTCCGGGAAGCGGAAGCCGACGTCGATGAGCTCAAGCCGACCCCCGCGCGGCGCCTGATCGCGCGGCCCGTCGGTGATCTCGCGTGGGGCGTCGAAGATCTCGGCGATGCGGTTGGCCGCGGTGAACGACTCCTGGGTCATGGACAGCAGAAAACCCAGCGATGCGATCGGCCACACCAGCGACAACATCATCGTGATGAACGCGACCAGGGTGCCCATCGTGACGTACCCGTGGCCGGCTGCGTAGGCGCCGAAACCGAGCACGACGATCAAGGTCAGGTTCGGAATGATCTCCAGCAGGGTCCAGAATTTCGCCGACACCGACACCCGACTGACCTGGGTGTCGTAGAGATCGGTGAGCTGATCGTCGAAACGCTGGTAGACGTAGTCCTCCCGGCCGAACGATTTGACCACCCGCAAACCAAGCGCAGCCTCTTCGACGTGGGTGGCGACGTGGCCGGCCTGATCCTGGGCCAACCGTGACAGCCGGGTGTACTCCTGCTGGAAATGCAACACCGTCAACGTGATCGGCACGATCGACACCAGCACCACCACGCCCAGCGGCCAGTACATCGCCAGCAGGATCGCGGTCACCACGGTGATCTGCAGGACGTTGAGCATCAGGAAGATCAGGCCGAAGGACATGAAGCGACGAATGGTGCCCAGGTCGTTCATGATCCGTGACAGCAGCTGGCCGGACTGCCAGCGTCCGTGGAACGACATCGGCAGGATCTGCAGCCGGGCATAGAGCTGTTTGCGGATGTCGGCCTCGACACCCATCGTGGCGCGGGCCACCAGCCAGCGACGGATGAACCACAGCACGGCCTCGGTGACACCCACACCGACCGCCGCGGCACCGACCAGCCAGAGGCCCTGCTGATCCTGGTGGCGCACCGGGCCGTCGATGACCGCCTTGGTCATCAACGGGATCGAGATGGTCGCGGCCAGGCTGGCCAGTGCGACCACGATCATGACGGTCCAGCGGCGGCGATACGGCAGCAGGTAGGGCAGCATCCGCCACAGGTCGCTGCTCGGCTTCACGCGATCCGGCGGCGGCCCGATCGCGGGCGTCGCATAGAGGGATTCAGATCGGGAGTCAGCCACTTAGGACATCTTCCCATTGCGGGCAAGCGGTTAACTCTGCCGCCGAACCGCCGTGGCGTCCGCATGGACCGCCCCGCCCGGCACGAGCGGCGCAGTGCCGGCGGGCGGTACCGAACTGGGTGCGGTACAGCTCGGCGTATCGCCCGTGGCGCGCCAGCAGTTGCTCGTGGTTCCCGCGTTCGACGATCCGGCCGTCCTCGACGACCAGGATCACATCGGCGGTGCGGACCGTGGACAACCGGTGAGCGATGACGAGGGAGGTGCGCCCGGCCAGCGCCTCGGCGAGTGCGGCCTGCACGGCAGCCTCCGATTCCGAGTCCAGGGAGGCCGTCGCCTCATCGAGGATCACCACCTGCGGGGAGGCCAGCAGCACCCGCGCGATGGTCAGCCGCTGCCGCTGTCCGCCCGACAGCCGGTACCCGCGCTCCCCGACCACCGTGTCCAGTCCGTCGGGCATAGCGGCGACGACGTCGTCGAGGCGAGCTCGGCGCAGCGCGTCCCATACCTGGTCATCGGTGGCGTCCGGGGCAGCCAGCAACAGATTGGACCGGATGGACTCGTGGAACAGGTGTCCGTCCTGGGTGACCATGCCGACCGTCTCCTTCAAGGACGTGAACGTCACATCCCGGATGTCGACACCGTTGAGCCGGATCGCTCCGGCCGAACCCGACGGGTCGTCGTCATTCGGCCCCGACACGTCGTAGAGCCGCGCCGCCAGCGAGGCGATCGTGGACTTGCCCGCTCCCGAAGACCCGACCAGGGCCACCACCTGGCCGGCCGGCGCGGTGAACGAGATCCCGTGCAGCACCTCTTCGCCACCACGGTGATCGAGTTCGGCGACGTCCTCCAGCGACGCGAGCGAGACCTGATCGGCCGCCGGGTAGGAGAACCGCACATCGTCGAACTCCACCGTGACCGGGCCCTCGGGCACCGGGACGGCGTCCGGACTTTCGCGGATCAGCGGCACCAGATCGATCACTTCGAACACCCGCTCGAAACTGACCAGCGCCGTGGCGATCTCGACGCGTGCATTGGCCAATGCCGTCAACGGTGCGTACAGCCGGGTCAACAGCAGCGCCAGTGAGACGATCGCACCGGCCTGCAGGTGTCCGCCGATGGCCAGTGCTCCGCCCAGCCCGTAGACCAGTGCCAGCGCCAGCGCCGACATCAGGGTCAACGAGTTCATGAACGTGGCCTGCAGCATCGCGGTGCGCACACCGATGTCGCGCACCCGGCCGGCCCGGGCGCCGAACTCCCGCGACTCCGACGCGGTGTCGCCGAACAGCTTCACCAGCGTCGCGCCGGGCGCGGAGAACCGCTCGGTCATCTGGGTGTTCATCGTCGCGTTGTGTGCGGCCGCCTCACGAGACAGCCGCGCCATCGCGGAGCCGATCCGCCGCGCCGGGATCAAGAACAGCGGAAGCACCACCAGGGCTGCGAGTGTGATCTGCCAGGAGATGCTCAGCATCACCGCCAACGTCAACGTCAACGTGACGACGTTGGCGACCACCCCGGACAGGGTGTCGGAGAACGCGCGCTGAGCCCCCATGACGTCGTTACCGAGCCTGCTCACCAGCGCCCCGGTGCGGGTGCGGGTGAAGAAGGCGATCGGCATGCGCTGGACGTGATCGAACACGGCGGTACGCAGATCCAAAATCAGGCCCTCACCGATGGTCGACGACAGCCACCGGGTCAGCAGTGCGACGGCCGCTTCGGCGAGCGCCACCCCGGCGATGACCACACCCAGGGTGACCACCACCGCGGCGCTGCCGCCGCCGGTGATCTCATCGACCACCCGGCCGGCCAGCAACGGTGTCGCCACGGTGAGCACCGCGCCGACGACGCTGACCGCCACGAAGACCGCCAACCGGCGGTGGTGACGCCGCGCGAAACGCCAGATCCGGCCAAGTAACCGGCGGTCGGCAAGGGCGTGCAGGTCACCGCCACGGGCTTGGGTCTGCCGATACAGCGACTGCCGGGCGACCGTTTCCAAACTCATATTTTCACCGTAGGACCTCAACAATTCTTGAGGTCAATGCCTTCCCGGGGGTCCGGGCCGTGCCCGACGCCCGTTCCGGACGCAATCAACGGGCAGCGCCTCCCACGACGGCTCCGCTTCATCAGGCAAGATTGCGTGCATGGACAGTGGTGTGGGTTCGCCCCGGGTGCTGGTGGTCGACGATGATCCCGACGTCCTCGCCTCCCTCGAGCGCGGGCTGCGCCTGTCCGGATTCGACGTTTTCACCGCCGTCGATGGAGCCGAAGCGCTGCGCAGCGCCACCGAGACGCGGCCGGACGCGATCGTCCTCGACATCAACATGCCGGTGCTCGACGGGGTGTCCGTGGTGACAGCGCTACGAGCGATGGACAACGATGTGCCGGTCTGTGTGCTGTCGGCGCGATCGTCGGTCGACGACCGGGTGGCCGGGCTGGAGGCCGGCGCCGACGACTACCTGGTCAAACCGTTCGTGCTGGCCGAACTGGTGGCGCGGGTCAAAGCGCTGCTGCGTCGGCGTGGGTCGACTGCGACCTTCTCGTCGGAGACCATCACGGTGGGTCCGCTGGAAGTCGATATCCCGGGCCGGCGCGCGCGGGTGGACGGCGTCGACGTCGACCTCACCAAGCGCGAGTTCGACCTGCTGGCGGTATTGGCCGAGCACAAGACCGCAGTGCTCTCCCGCGCTCAGCTGCTTGAGCTGGTGTGGGGGTACGACTTCGCCGCCGACACCAACGTCGTCGACGTTTTCATCGGCTACCTTCGTCGCAAACTGGAGGCCAACGGCGCACCTCGACTGCTGCACACCGTGCGCGGCGTGGGATTCGTGCTGAGGCAGCAGTAGGCCGTGATGAGCGCCTGCGCGAAGAACAGAGAACTCCGATGAGCGCCTGCGCGAAGAACAGAGAACTCCGATGAGCGCCTGCGCGAAGAACAGAGAACTCCGATGAGCGCCTGCGCGAAGAACAGACAGCCGTGATGGCGCTGTCCCGCGTCTTCCGCCGCACACCGTCGCTGCGCACGCGGGTCGCGTTCGCCACCGCGATCGCCGCCGCGATCGTCGTCGGCATCGTGGGGACGGTGGTGTGGGTCGGCATCACCAACGACCGCAAGGAGCGTCTGGATCGTCGCCTCGACGAGGCAGCAGGTTTCGCGATCCCGTTCCTGCCCCGCGGACTCGATGAGATTCCGCAGTCGCCGAACGACCAGGATGCGGTCATCACCGTCCGCAGAGGCGGACAGGTGACGTCGAACTCCAATGTGGTGCTGCCGGAGCTGGAACCCGGCTACGCCGACACCTCGGTCGACGGCGTGCACTACCGGGTGCGCACGGTTCAGCTGTCCACCCCCGAACCGATGTCGGTCGCCGTCGGGGCCACCTACGACGCGACGATCGCCGACACCAACAACCTCCACCGCCGGGTGCTGATCATCTGCACGCTCGCCGTCGGGGCCGCGACATTCGGGGGCTGGCTGCTGGCGGCATTCGCGGTACGGCCGTTCAAGCGGTTGGCCCAGCAGACCCGCCAGATCGATGCCGGCGACGAAGCACCCGACATCGACATCCGCGGGGCGACCGAGGCCGTCGAGATCGCCGACGCGATCAAAGGCCTGGTCGAGCGGGTCTGGGAGGAGCAGGACCGCACCAAGGCCGCGCTGGCCTCGGCGCGGGACTTCGCCTCGGTGTCCGCGCACGAGCTGCGGACACCGCTGACCGCGATGCGCACCAATCTGGAAGTGCTGGCGACGCTCGACCTGACCGAGGAGGGCCGCAAAGAGGTCGTCAGCGACGTCATCCGCACCCAGTCACGGATCGAGGCGACGCTGGGCGCGCTGGAGCGCCTCGCCCAGGGTGAGCTGTCCACCGAAGATGACCACGTGCCGGTCGACATCACCGAGCTGCTGGACCGGGCGGCGCATGACGCCATGCGCGTCTACCCCGACCTGGAGGTGTCATTGGTTCCTGCCCCGACGGTGATCATCGTCGGGCTGCCCGCGGGCCTGCGGCTGGCGGTGGACAACGCCATCGCCAACGCCGTCAAGCACGGCGGCGCGGGACGTGTGCAGTTGTCGGCGGTCAGCTCACGTGAAGGTGTGGAGATCGCCATCGACGACGACGGGGTCGGGGTTCCCGAGGAGGAACGCAGGGTCGTGTTCGACCGCTTCTCCCGGGGGTCGACAGCGTCGCACTCAGGTTCGGGCCTGGGTCTGGCGTTGGTGGCTCAGCAGGCCGAACTGCACGGTGGAACCGCATCCTTGGAAGCCAGCCCGCTGGGCGGGGCAAGACTGTTGCTGCGCCTGCCCGGACCGCGCTAGTTCCCGTCAGCGGGTGGCAAGTAGGTCGATGACGAAGATCAGTGTCTTGCCCGACAGCCGGTGCCCGCCGCCGGCGGGCCCGTACGCCTGTTCCGGCGGGATCGTCAGCTTGCGGCGCCCACCGACCTTCATCCCGGGGATGCCGTCCTGCCAGCCTTGGATCAGGCCACGCAGCGGGAACTCGATCGACTCGCCGCGGTTCCAGGAGCTGTCGAACTCTTCTCCGCTGTCGTACTCGACGCCCAGGTAGTGGACCTCGACCTTGGCTCCCGGGACCGCCTCGGCGCCCTCGCCGACGATGATGTCTTCGATCACCAGATCCGTGGGAGCCGGGCCGTCGGGAAATTCGATCTCGGGTTTGGTAGCCATGCGCTCACCATAGACGTCTCGGCTCAGCTGTCTCAGTCGGTCGACCGGGCCCTCGGCCGCGCCGTCCGCGTTCTACGGAGTGGCGTCGGGCGGAACGGGGCACACTGGTGGGCGTGGCCAATGACGAAGACATCCTTGCCCAGGTGAATGAGCTCGTCGCGGAGGAAAAGGACCTCCGCGCGAAGCTGCAGCACCACGATATCGACGAGTCGGAAGAACACCGGCGGCTGCGCGCCGTGGAAGTTCAGCTCGACCAGTGCTGGGATCTGCTACGCCAGCGCCGAGCGCTGCGCGAAGCCGGCGGTGACCCGCGCGAAGCCCAGGTCCGCCCCGCCGACGAGGTCGAGGGATACCTGAACTGACCTACTGCGATCCGTCCGGGGGGCAGTTGACCGACACGTAGGCCGCCGGCGGCGCCGAGGTGTCGATGCGGGTGACGGTGCACTGGGACAGCGGGATGTTCGACGGGTATCCCGCGACCCAGTTGATCTGCACGTCGAACCCTTGATTGGTCAGTTCGCGGATCGTCTCGCCCGGCGATTGGGAGCCGGCGACCGGGAGTACCGGGTCCGCCAGCGCGAGTGGCGCCGCCAGCGCGGACACGCTCAGCCCACCGGCCAGGACCACTGCCGCACACCACGGTAAGCGTGCCATCTCATCTCCTCTGATCACACCGGTCACCCGGTTACGGTGACTCATCCGCACCGGTTGAGTCAGGCCTTCCGTGATTGTCGTCGCCGGACGCGACGTCCTCGTTACCGTCCGGGCTGGTCGTGGCCGGGTGCTCAGGCGCCGCGGTCGCGTCGCCATCGGTTTCCTGCGCAGATACCACGTCGTGATCGTCCTCGACGGTTTCCGGTTCGGGCACGACGGCGTCGTCGACGGACGCCGGTTCGCCGTCGTCGTGACCGCCGTCGTCGTGAGCGGTGTCGTCGTGAGCGGGGCCCGGGCCGGTGTCGGGGCCGGGCCCCGGTGTGGCGGTGCCTCTGTCGGTGTCGCTCTCGGTGTTACCGGGGACATCGGCGGAACCAACCGCGTCGTCCGTGGTTTCGCCGGCGTCGGGAGCCCCGGCGCCAGGACGGTCGGGATCGTCGTCGGAAACCAGCGCCGCGGACCGGACATCGCCGGCAGACGCGCGTGCGCCGGTCGGGATCGGCGGGATGGAGCGTCCCACCAGGGCCAGGATGGTGTTCACCGCGGTGATGATGTTGTTGAGCGAGGTCACCACCGCGGACCGCTGACCGGTGAGCAGTTGCAGCGGAACCGTGAACAGCAGCGACGGGACCGCGAATGCGAGATACGCGGCGGCCGCGGCCGCATTCGCGAACTCGATCGGGGTGGCCGCGGCCACCCGGGGGGTTGCCGACCGCGCGGATGCCGGATCATCCGGTACCGGCCGCGGCTGTGCCGCTGCGACGATCGGCAACGTGTGTGCCGCGAGCGCCGGCCGCGCCGAGGATGTGAGGTGTTGTGCTGCAGCGGTAATCGGTGCCACCGGTGTGACAACCAGGCAGAGCGTCGATGCCGCGACAGCGGCGGAGCGGGACAATGCGCGCACGGTCATGACGTCCTCACGGGTTTGTCTCCAACGGTTTTCCCACCTGGTCCACCGGGCGGCGGCCCAGCAGCCCGCCTTCCAGACCACCGGCGCGGTAGCTCTCGTACAGCCGCCTGAGGTAGTCGACGCCGGTGATGTCGGCGTTCTCCTGGCCGGGCGCGATACCGAACAACTCTCCGGTTCCCGGCGCCGAAGGCACCAGGTACTGCGGCAGCAGGTATTGGTTGTTGAACGGGTTCAGGTGCGGTGGAGTTGCCGGCGCCGCGCCCGGGACCGACGGGACCGCGTGCTGACCGAGGACGAATTCGTTCCCCGTCTGCCCGGACAGGTCGGGCATGGCGGGTAGCCCTCCGACCGTGACCGGGGATCCGTTCTGCGCCAACGGGAACAGCGGGTTGGCCGCCGGCGGAGCGGGTGACGGCGGTGGCGGTGGCGGCTGCGCGTGAGCGGTTGCCGCCACCGTCAGAGCACAACCCACCGTGCCGACCGCCGAGATCAGCCGAGTCACCGGGATCCGCCGCGCCGCCTCATACCGCCTCATAGCCCGTCATACCGCCTTCGCGACGCCGTAATAGGCGACGATGTCGTCGGCGGTGTCCGTCGAGCTGGTCAGGATCGCATACGAACGCAGGAACGACTGGCCGATACAGCCGTCGATCTTGACGTGCACATCTTTGACCGTCACCCTCGGGTCGGTGCCCTCGAAGTCTTTCTGGGTCAGTTGAACGGTGATGACCTCACCGGGCTGCGGGAACACCTCGATCTGCGCGGTGACCGGAATTCTGGTGTTGCCCAACCCGGTTGGTGTCACCGAGGGGGTGATGCCGATCGACCCGTTGAGCTTGACGACGTTGAGGCTGATTCCGCACCCGATCTGGTATCCGACTTCGAGCGTGCCGCCCTCGAGAGTGCTGGTACCGGACCCCTGCACGCTGCCGGTGAAGGTGGCGGCCACCAGGTATTCGCGCGAGGACAGGGCCGTCGTCAACGGAGCCACCGGCACCTGGAACTCATCGCGCGCCGCCACCGTCAACTCCCACCCGTCCGGTGTGACGACGACACCCGCGGGCCCCGAGGGAACCGGACCGGCCGGCATCGGGATGTCGGCGACGGGCTGCACCAGGGTGGTGTCCGGCTGTGCCGACGCCTGCGCCGACTGGGCCGCAAAAAGCAACGCGCACAACAGGAATACAGACGATAACGCATGCCGATGAGCTTTCAACTCACACCACCTTGACCTGGCCGGCGTAGGTGACGATGTCCGATGTGTCCGTCGTGGAACTGGTCAACGTCGCATACGACTGGAGGAACGACTGTCCGACGCAGCCGTCGATCTTCACCCGGAAACCCGTCACCGTCACCCGGACGTCGCCACCCTTGAAACTCTTCTCCCCGACAGGAACCAGGGTGACGGTTCCGGGCCGCAGATTGATCTTCGCCTGCCCGTTGATGGGGAATTCCACCGCGCCGAGGACCGCGTTGGGCCCGATGTTGGGGTTGGCGCCCACGGTGCCGAACAACTCCACCGGCCCGCCGATGATGCCGCAGCCGATGCGATACCCGACCACCAGGGAGCCGCCGGACAGCTCGGTACTCCCGGCTCCCTTCACACTTCCGGTGAACGTTCCTCCCACCAGATACTCGCGCGTGGTGAGCGCGGTCGTCAGCGGAGCCACCGCTTCCTGAGTCTCATCCTTGGCCGCCGCGGTCAGTTCCCAGCCGTCGGGAGTGACGAGATATCCCGCGGCCGACGACGGAACAGCTGCCGGCGATGGGGGCGGCGGCGTCCCCACGTCGATTGCGGCATCCACCCCGGGGTCGGCGGCCGGCTGCGCAACACCGTGCGGCGTCGCGACCAGTGGGACGAGCACGCAGATCGCTGCGAGCACGAGCGACGATATTCGCATCCAGTAGCGCCTTCCGAGACGTCAATTCTGTTGAATGATCACGCTAAGGGGTTTCCGGGCAGCAAACGGAGGGAGAATTGTCCGCCCGGCTTTTGTGCATCCGACGGCCTCTCTCACGACTCCTGCACATCACCCGGAGTTCACCGACACGACGGCTTGGGCGCCGATGGTGGATCTCCGTTCGGGTCCGAGGGCAGGAGGCCGGCCATTCCGGGGGTCCGCATGCTCACCGCCGCAGCGGTGCTGTGCTGCTTCTTGGCGGCCGGGCCGACCGCGGCGGCGCAGCCCGAACAGGCGGCTCCGGAGGCCGTCGCGGCATGTACGCAATTCGCGCGCGCCCTCGATCTCGCGTCGCTGACCTACTCCGGGTTCGCCAACGTGATCGCCCTCGGAGATGCGCGCCCCGATTACTCCGACCCGCTCGTGGCCGCCACCAACACCGACGGTCGGACCGGACTCCGAGCGGCGGTGAGCACGGCGTTGGCGGCATCGCGGACACCCGGGCTGGCACCGCAGATCGCCGCGCCGATGCGGTCATGGGCACTGTCCGCGACGAAACTACTCGTGCTGATGGGTTTGCACGCCGACGTAGACCGCTTCAACGCGGCCGCCGGGCAGGTCAACGAAGACACCGAGTCGGCGCAATGGGCATGCGCGGAAGCCGGAACGCGGGCCTGAAGGCACGGCACACTGAGCCCATGCGCAACGCACGGTTCGATGCCGTCGTCGTCGGCGGCGGGCACAACGGACTGGTCGCGGCGGCCTATCTGGCCCAGGCCGGCCGCCGCGTGCTGGTGCTGGAACGTCTCGGTCACGTCGGCGGTGCCGCCGTCTCGACGTATGCGTTCGACGGAATCGATGCCCGACTCTCGCGGTACTCGTACCTGGTGAGTCTGTTGCCGCGGCGCATCGCCGACGATCTCGGCGCCCGGGTCAGGCTGGCACGTCGACGCTATTCGTCCTACACGCCCCACCCTGACGACGGCGGCCGCACCGGCCTGCTGATCGGCCCCCGGTCGACCTTCGCGGCCGTCGGGGCAGCCGACGACGAGGCCGGGTTCGTCGAGTTCTACCGGCGCTGCCGGGCACTGACCGCACAGCTCTGGCCCACCGTGACCGAACCGCTGCGCACCCGCTCCCAGGTGCGCCGGACCGTGGTGGGCGGCGGCGATCTGGACGCGCAGACAGCATGGCGTTGGATCGTCGAGCGGCCGATCGCCGAGGCCATCACGTCGTCCGTGCACGACGATCTGGTGCGTGGTGTGATGGCGACCGACGCGCTGATCGGGACGTTCGCCCGTCTCGACGAGGATTCGCTGGTTCAGAACCGGTGCCTGCTCTACCACCTGATCGGCGGCGGTACCGGGGATTGGGATGTGCCGATCGGCGGCATGGGGGCGGTGAGCGGAGCATTGGCCGCCGCCGCCACCGGGTTCGGCGCCGAGATCGTCACCGAGGCCGAGGTTCACGCCGTCAACCCGGACGGCGAGGTGCGCTACCGGCACGCCGGTGCCGAGCACGAGGTCGTCGCCGAGCACGTACTGGCCAACGTGACACCCGCAGTGCTGGCGCGCCTACTCGGTGAGCCGGAGCCGGAGCTGGCGCCCGGCTCGCAGGTCAAGGCGAACATGATGTTGACCCGGCTTCCACGGTTGCGCGACGAGAGCGTCACCGCGGAGCAGGCATTCGGCGGCACCTTTCACATCAACGAGACCTATCGCCAGCTCGACACCGCCCACCGGCAGGCGAGCGCAGGTTCGGTGCCCGATCCGTTGCCGTGCGAAATCTACTGCCACTCCCTGGCCGACCCGACGATCCTGTCCGAATCGTTGCGGAGGGCAGGCGCACACACCCTGACGGTGTTCGGTCTGCACACCCCCCACCAGCTGATGTCCCCGGCGAGCTCCGACCAGATCCGCGACACCCTGACCACGGCAGTCCTGGAATCACTGAATTCCGTTCTCGCTGAACCTGTTCAAGACGTGCTGATGGCCGATTCGGCCGGCCGGCCGTGCCTCGAGGTGAAGACGACGTCCGATCTGGACGACGCGTTGGGCATGACCCGCGGCAACATCTTCCACGGTGCGTTGTCGTGGCCGTTCGCCGAGGACGACGACGAGCTTGCGACACCGGCGCAACGCTGGGGGGTGTCCACAGCGCACGACCGGATCCTGGTGTGCGGATCGGCCTCGCGCCGCGGCGGGGCCGTGTCAGGAATCGGCGGCCACAATGCGGCGATGGCGGTGCTGGAGACTTAGCCGAGCTTGTCGAGGATCGCCTTGAGGGCCATCAGTTCATCCTCCGAGAGCGCGGCCAGCCCCTCGGGGGCCGGATCATGCACGGCGTCGACGGCGTCGAGCACCGCACGCCCCGCCGCGGTCAGCGATACCGTCTTGCACCGACGGTTGTCCGGGTCCACCTGGCGGATCACCAGTCCGCGATCCTCCAGGTCGTTCACCGCCACCGTGGCGGCCGGCGCGTCGATGGTCGCGGCCGCGGCGAGTTCCTTGACCGTCATGGGCGCAGGACGCAGCCGGGTCAGGATGCGAATTCGACTGAACGGCAGTCCGGATCGCTCGACGACCGCCCTTTTCCAGCCGTCCCGGTGATTGTGCACGAACGCCGCCAGGTCACCCCAGACTGCGTCGGCGAGCGGATTACCGGACATGGGCACCACCGACCGGTTCCGCCGTGCCCGACACCAGCGGGGCCAGCCTCTCCGCCGAGCGCACGGCCCGTCTGGACGTCGCGAACAGTCCGGCCCCGAGGATCACCAGCCCCAGCGCGATGCAGACGAACCACAGCGGCCGCGCGGCCGTCGCGAAGTCGGCACCGCCGGAGGTCATCGCCGAGCCTGCAAGCGAACCACACAGTGCCACACCGATGCTCACCCCGACCTGGCGGCTCGTCGACGTCACCGCGGAGGCGGCTCCGGCCCGGTCCAGCGGCATCCCGCTCACCGCGGCGTTCGTGATCGGTGCGTTGACCATCGAGAAGCCGATGCCGAACACCGCGAAGATCACCAGCAGCCACCACACCGGCGTCGTCGCGGTCAGAAAGGTCAGCATGGTCGCGGCCGCGGTGATCATCACACCGGCCACCACCAGCGACGGTCGCGCCCCGTAGCGCCCCACCAGCCGGCCCGACAGCGGGGAGAACAGTAGCGCGCCCACCGCGATGGGCAGATAGATCAGGCCGGTGTGCATCGCCGAGAAGCCGCGCTCACCCTGCAGGTACAGCGACATCATGAACAGGAACGCACTCCAAGCGGCGAAGGCGCTGACCGCGTTGACGGTTGCGGTGGTGAACGGGATGCTGCGGAAGAACCGCAGATCCAGGAACGGGTCGTGGCGGCGGGATTCGAACCGCAGGAATGCGAGCAGCGCGACCAGGGCGATGACTCCGATGGCGATCACGCGCGGATTGGTCCAGCCGAGCACCGGGCCTTCGATGAGGGCGAACACGGTCCCGAACAGGAAGAGGATGGCCAGGCCCTGGCCGATGGGATCGACGTTGCGCATGGTCGCCGATTTGGATTCCGGCACGAACACCGCGGTGAGCAGGATGGCCACCGCGCAGATGGGCAGGTTGATCCAGAACACCGAGCGCCAGCCCACGGTTTCGATCAGCAATCCGCCCACGATGGGTCCGGCCGCCATCGAGATACCCGTCACCCCGCCCCAGATGCCCAATGCCCGGGCGCGTTCCACCGGTTTCTTGAATATCTGCGAAATGATGGACAAGGCAACGGGATTGAGCATTGATCCGCCGACACCCTGCAGAAATCTGGCACCGATGAGAGTGTCGATGGTGGGCGCCAGACTGCAGGCCAGCGATCCGAGCGCGAACACCGCGAGCCCGGTCTGAAAGACCCTCCTGCGACCGAACCGGTCGCCGGTGGCCCCGGCGAGCATCAGCAGCGACGCCAGCACCAGGGTGTAGATGTCGACCACCCACTGCATCTGAGCAGGTGTCGCAGACAGGTCCCGGCGGATCGACGGGATCGCGACGTTGACGATGGTGGCGTCCATCGACACGATGAGCAGGCTCAGGCAGCAGGACACCAGGATGATGGCCTTGCGCCTGGGCGTCATCGAACTGACGGTTGTATTCACACAACTATTGTGAAACTACAATCGTCAGCGGGGCAAGTGGCGCGACTGTGACATTTATCGGCCACGAGCGTGCGTGAAATTGGCCCCGCACCGCGGCGTGTCTGCTGCAGACACGCACGCTCGCCGGTTGGTCAGCGGGTGGTGAGGTCGGAGTAGTCGCGTTCGGTGTAGCCGGTGTAGATCTGGCGCGGCCGGCCGATCTTGTTCGGCTCACCGTGCATCTCGCGCCAGTGCGCGATCCAGCCCGGCAACCGGCCCAACGCGAACAGCACCGTGAACATCCGCGTCGGGAAGCCCATGGCCCGATAGATCACCCCGGTGTAGTAGTCCACATTCGGGTAGAGCTTGCGCTCGACGAAGAAATCGTCGGTCAGCGCGATCTCCTCGAGTTCCTTGGCGATGTCGAGCAGCTCGTCCTTGACGCCGATCTTGCCCAGAATCTTGTCGGCCTGCTCCTTGACGATCCGCGCCCGCGGATCGTAGTTCTTGTACACGCGATGACCGAAGCCCATCAGCTTGACGCCGTCCTCGCGGTTCTTGACCTTCTTGACGAACGTCGCGACGTCGTCATCACCCTTGCGGATCTTCTCCAGCATCTCCAGCACGGCCTGGTTCGCGCCGCCGTGCAGCGGACCCCACAATGCGTTGATACCGCCCGAGATCGACGTGAACAGGTTCGCCTGCGACGAGCCCACCAGCCGCACCGTCGAGGTCGAGCAGTTCTGCTCGTGGTCGGCGTGCAGGATGAACAGCATGTCCAGCGCCCGCACGATCTCGGGATCGACCTCGTAGGGCTCGGCCGGGAAACCGAACGTCATGCGCAGAAAGTTCTCCACCAGGGTCAGCGAGTTGTCCGGGTACAGGAACGGCTGGCCCTCGGACTTCTTGTACGCATACGCCGCGATGGTCGGCAGCTTGGCCAGCAACCGGATGGTCGACAGCTCCACCTGGTGCGGATCGAACGGGTCCAGCGAGTCCTGGTAGTAGGCGCTGAGCGCATTGACCGCACTGGACAGCACCGGCATGGGGTGCGCGTTGCGCGGGAAACCGTCGAAGAAACGCTTCAGGTCCTCGTGCAGCAGGGTGTGCCGCTGGATCTGCGTGGTGAACTTCTCCAGCTGGTCGGCAGTCGGCAGCTCGCCGTAGATCAGCAGGTAGCTGACCTCGATGAACGTCGACTTCTCGGCCAGCTGCTCGATCGGGTAGCCCCGGTAGCGCAGGATTCCTGCATCACCGTCGATGTAGGTGATCGCGCTTTTGGTCGACGCCGTGTTGACGAAACCGCCGTCGAAGGTGGTGTAGCCGCTCTTGGCCAACAGCGAACCCAGCGCGATGCCGTCGGCACCCTCGGAAGCTTTGACGATGTCGAGTTCGAGCTCGCCGCCTGGGTAAACCAGCGTCGCGTGCTCCTGCCCGGCTTCGGCGTTATCGGCCACTGGGATCCCTTCATGTCTGTCGGGTATTTCGCTGAACTCCCGGAGTCTGTCTACAGAAGGTAGTCGCATTGCAGCAGCCACGCCCGCGGGGGGCGGCTACTGCTTCAGACCGGCTGCCCGACGCCGGCGATTTCCCCGGTGAACTCCACATAGGCGGCCTCGAAAGCGACGATGACATCGTCGACGGTCATCGGGTCGTGCACCCGCGCGGGAGGCCCGAGATCCTGCAGCGCGGTGAACACCAGTGCCGCCCACACCGCAGCCAGAAGCCTGACCCGGCGGTCATCGACCGCGGTTCCCATTCGCTGTGCGACCACCTCGTCGACGGCGCTGGCCCGGAACTCGACGGCGGCCTGCCGCAACGCGGGCGACGACATCGTGATCCGTACGGTCCGCAGTAGCCGCTCCGAGGTGAACCCTCCGGCCGGCGCGAACTTCGTCGCCTCGGCCATCGCCACGTAGGCGCACCGCAACGCATCCAGATGGGACAGATGGTCGGGCTGGCGGGCAAGCTCGGTGGCCGTATGTTCGAGGACCTCGTCGACCAGCGCCATCGCGATCGCATCCTTGGTCGCGAAGTAGCGGCTGAACGTCCGTGGTGACACGTCGGCGGTCGCGGCGATCTGGTCGACCGTGGTGGCATCGAACCCCTGCCGGTCGCACAGCCCGGCAGCGGCGTCGATGAGGGTGGCGCGGGTGCGGCGCTTCTTGCGCTCGCGCAAACCGAGAACTGGCTCTCCCCCCGTGTTCCCCACGACCCGGATGCTATCCCGCCGCGCCATCACACAGCAGCGGAAATGGCACGTTAGAGCCGTCCCCGACGGCGAGACCCCGGCGGCGGAGACGCGCCAGGGCACGCCTGGACCGGGCCTGGGGCCGAGCCGGCGACCGGGTGGCGGCAAACGCGACTCAGGGCTGGAGTCGGTCAATGCGCCCGTCGCGGAGGCGAATCCTGTTGTGCACCCGGTTCTCCCGGCCCTGCCAGAACTCGACCACCTCCGCGGCGATCAGATAGCCACCCCAGTGCGGCGGTACCGGGATCTCGTCGACGCCGGCGAAGCGTTCGGTCATCTCGGCCAGCTGGCGCATCAGCGCCTCCCGCGACGCGATCGGCTTGCTCTGCTGCGACGCCCACGCGCCCAGCTGCGATCCGCGCGGCCGCTTGCGCCAGTACTCGGCCGTTTCGTCCGGCGAGACCTTGGTGACCGCGCCACGCACGTGGACCTGACGGCCCAGGAGGTACCAGGGGAACGTCGCCGACGCATACGGGATGGCGGCCAGCTGGTCACCTTTGTCGGACCCGTAGTTGGTGTAGAACGACAGCCCGGATTCCGCGACGCTCTTGCACAGCACGCTCCGGGTGACCGGTCTGCCCTGCCCGTCGACGGTGCCGACCACCATCGCGTTGGGTTCGGCGACCCCGGCCTGCTCTGCCTCCGACATCCACCGGTTCAGCAGCGCGACCCATCCGGCCTCCAGCCAGTCGGCGTCCAGGTCACCACTGCCGTCTTTCTCTGCCGACCCGTACTCGACGCGCATCCGCGCCAGGTGATCAGAAGTGCCCACGCGCCACACGGTACGCCGCAGGCGGGTGCGACAATCTGCGCATGACTGCGGTGCCTAAGGATTTCGCCCCGGGGCTGGCCGGGGTGGTGGCGTTCGAGACCGAGATCGCCGAACCCGACAAGGACGGTGGCGCGCTGCGCTACCGCGGCGTCGACATCGAGGATCTGGTGTCGCACCGGGTCACCTTCGGCGATGTGTGGGGATTGCTGGTGGACGGCCGGTTCGGCCGTGGCCTGCCGCCCGCCGAACCGTTCCCACTGCCGATTCACAGCGGCGACGTCCGGGTCGACGTGCAGGCCGGGCTGGCCATGCTCGCACCCATCTGGGGCTATGCGCCGATCCTGGACATCGACGACGACACCGCACGCGACCAGCTCGCGCGCGCCTCGGTCATGGCCCTGTCCTACGTCGCCCAGTCGGCCCGCGGCATCTACCAGCCGGCCGTGCCCCAGCGCACCGTCGACGAATGTGACACCGTGACAGCACGTTTCATGACCCGATGGCAGGGCGAGCCCGATCCGAGGCACATCGAGGCGATCGACGCCTACTGGGTGAGCGCCGCCGAGCACGGAATGAACGCCTCGACGTTCACGGCCCGGGTCATCGCATCCACCGGGGCAGATGTGGCGGCCGCCCTGTCCGGGGCGATCGGCGCGATGAGCGGACCGCTGCACGGCGGCGCACCGGCCCGGGTCATCCCGATGGTCGAGGAGGCCGAGCGCACCGGCGACGCCCGCGGCGTGGTGCGGGGCATTCTGGACCGCAACGAGAAGTTGATGGGTTTCGGCCACCGGGTCTACCGCGCCGAGGACCCGCGGGCGCGGGTGCTGCGGGCAACCGCCGAACGGCTCCGGGCGCCGCGGTACGAGGTGGCGGCCGCACTCGAGCAGGCCGCATTGGCCGAGCTGCGCGAGCGCCGACCTGACCGCGCCATCGAGACCAACGTCGAGTTCTGGGCGGCGGTGATCCTCGACTTCGCCAAGGTGCCGCCCACGATGATGCCGGCGATGTTCACCTGCGGTCGCACCGCGGGCTGGTGTGCCCACATCCTGGAACAGAAGCGGCTCGGCAAGCTGGTGCGGCCGTCGGCGATCTACGTCGGCCCCGAACCCCGCAGTCCCGAGTCCGTCGAAGGCTGGGACCTGCTCCCCCGGCGATGACGGACGCCGCCACCCGTGCGGTGTTCCTCGCGGCCACCGACCATTTCGCGACGCTGGTTCGGCAGATCCCCGCCGACCGGTGGGACGCCCCCGGCCTGGGCGAGTGGACGGTCCGGGACCTGGTCGGTCACACGTCGCGCTCACTCGTCACGGTCAGCACATACCTCAAGACACCGGCCCGCCACCAGGACGTCGCCGATGCGGCCGACTACTACGTCCAGATCCGAGACTATTCCGCCAGCGCAGGCGCGGCGGCCATCGTGGAGCGCGGACGGCAAGCAGGTCGTGATCTCGGTGCGGACCCCGCCGCCGCGATCGAGGTGCTGGCGTCGCGGGTGCGCGCCGATCTGGCCGTCGTCGACGACCCGCTGATCCAGGTCATCGGCGGTCTGGGAATCCGGCTCAGCAGCTATCTGCCGACCCGGACGTTCGAACTGGCGGTACACGGCCTCGACATCGGACGCGCCGTCGGCCTGGCCGTCGAACCTCCCGACGAGGTGTTGACCGAGGCGACGCTGCTGGCGGTCCGCATCGGTGTGGCGCTCGGACACGCATCGACGATGCTGGTCGCGCTGACCGGTCGCGGCGGGCTGCCTCCCGGGTTCTCCGTGGTCTGAGAACCCCGAACCCTGGCGTGCGATGAGTTTCTGAGCGAGGTCGGGTCTGTACCGGCAGTCCACCTACCGCGAGGAGTAACCATGGCCGTGAACGAAGAAGCCAACCGACCGATGCTGGTTCCCCATCTGGTCGTCGACGATGCCGCGGCGGCGCTCGACTTCTACGCCAAGGCCTTCGATGCCGAGGAGATGACGCGCATTCCCGGCCCCGGCGGGAAGTTGATCCATGCCTGCATGCGGATCAACGGCGCCCAGGTGTTCCTCAACGACGACTTCCCCGAGTTCAACTGCGGCAAGTCGAGCACGCCCGCCGCGCTGGGCGGTTCCGCGGTGACCCTCCACCTGCACGGCCCCGACGTCGAGGCACGTTTCGCGCGGGCGCTCGACGCCGGTGCCACGGTGGTGAACCCGCTCGAAGATCAGTTCTGGGGTGACCGCTACGGCGTGGTGCGCGACCCGTTCGGCCACCTGTGGTCACTGGCCGAGACGGTCCGCGAGGTGGACATGGCCGAGCTGACTACCCAGATGGCGAGCGACGGTCAGGGGATGTAAGCCTGCAGCAGCGGTACCGGCAGACCGTTGGCCAGGGTGATGCCGCTCAGCGCGGCAATGCTGTCCGGCTTCGGAATGCGCTCCAATTCAGGAGTTTTCGGATCTGACCCGTACAGCCCGAACTGCAACTCATAACCTTCGGACCACTCGAGATTGTCGACGAAGGACCAGTAGGTGTACCCCCGGATGTCCATCCCGTGGGCTACCAGATCCTGTACCACCGCGAGGTGATTGACGATGTAGGACGGCCGTTTCGAGTCGTCACCGTCGGCGATTCCGTTCTCGGTGACCCACAGCGGTTTCCCGTAGGACGAAGCGAGTTCGAGCACCTCCCGAAAACCGCCGGGGTCGGTGGGCTGGTTGAAGTCGCTGCACGTCGGTTCCTTGGCCGAGCATCGAATCGGGAATCCGCGCAGAAACGGGAAGCCCGGCACCGGGGCGATCCCGAAGCCCACCATGGGCTGCGATCCGTAGTACTGGACGCCCAGGAAATCGACCTTGCCGACCATGTCCGGATGGATCTCGTCGGCGGTCTTGACCCCGTCGAAGTTCGCGTCGACCCAGCCGTCGATCACCGCGTTGGGGAACCACCGGTTGTAGTAGTGATTCCACGCGTCGGCGGCTTCCACGTCGAGCCGGTTGACCGGATTGGCCGGTCGCGCCGGAATCATGTTGTGGGTGAATCCGACGAAGGCGGCCGGGCCGCCCGCCGTCGCCGCGGTGGTATCCCAGGCGTGGATCGCGTCGTAGGCCCTGACATGGCCGATGGCCTGGTTGACCAGGAACGTCGACGCCAGATCCGGCCGGATCACCCCGGGCGGCCAGTTCGGCACCACCCACGGGATCGCCAGGAATTCGGTGAGCACCGGCGGGAACGGCTCGTTGAGGGTGGCCCAGTTGTCGACCTGATCGCCGTACTTCCACGCGACGTAGGCGGCGTACTTCTCGAACTCCCCGGCCGTGTTCGATGACAACCAACCGGCCGCGGGCGCCGGCAGACCCAACTGGATCAGCGGCCGCGCGACGACCGGATCATGCACCCATACCGGCAGCGTGAAGTGGTTGACCGTGACGAACGGGTCCAGACCGTGCTGGCGCAGCGTGGCGAACATCGCCCGGTAGTGAGCCACCTCGTTCTGGTCGGCCAATGCGTCGAGGGCTTCCAGGTCGGCCAGGCTCAGCACCCCGCCCTCATCGGAGATATCGACCGCCGCAGTGGAATTCGGGAAGATCCGGCTCCACTCGATGCTCATCCTGAAGGTGTTCACACCCAGCTCGTCCCGAGCCAGACGGGCGTCGTCGGCGTAGGAGACATAGGCTCCCGGTCCGTTCTCCGGAACGCCCTTGACCAAACCCAGCAATCTGTTGATCGGATCATGCACCCAGCGGTACCAGTCCGATCGGGTGTCCACCGGCGATCCCGGTCCACCTTCGGCCTGGAACCCGGAATGCGCCACACCCCAGCGGAAGCCGTCGGGCAGGGAGAGATCGATGCCCTCGACCGGTTCGACACGGACGGTGATCGTCGTGGAGCGGGCGTGTCCACCGCCGGGCTTGAGGAAGCTACCGAGAATCGGGACGAAGCGCAGCCATCCGAACAGACCGTGCACATGTAGTCCGTCATCCTCATCGCTGACCGCGACGGTGAACGTGTCCGTTCCTCCGACCGCCGCCATCGCGTTCATCGGTCGGTAGACGAAGTTCCCTTCGGAGTCCACCGTGACGACGCCGCCGTTGCGTGGCCGACCGATCACGGCGTAGGTCAGTGCGTCGCCATCGGGATCCTCGAAGCCCACGTTGCCAGTGATCACGACACCGCCGTCGGTGGTCAGGCTCTGAGTGTGCGGTAGCGGATTCTCGACAGGTCGGGGCGTGCGGTTGAAGAACTCTCGCCGCACCCACGCCAGCAGCGCCCACCCTGACGGGTCGGCCGGGGGTTTCGGTGGTGGGCCCGCGGCGAACGGGCTGAACAGCGCCCGGACAAAGCTGCGGACCAGGTCCACCACGTAGGTCACCCCGGTTCGCAGGTCGAAAGCGGTTGGCCAGGGCCGCCAGGACGGCACCTTCGGCGGTGCGACGGCAGCGGCGGCGAGAACCTCTTCAGGTTCGGTGGTGAGGCGTTGCACCGCAACCGAGTCCGTCGCAGGGTCGACCACCTCAACGCCGGCCGAGGCCGGCTCCGGAGCCGCGTCGGCCGCGGGAGCCCCCTCGTCCCGGTATCCGGAGACGTTTCGGCCTTCGGCTCCGGTGTGGACACCGCCTTCGGCTCCGGTGGGGATGCGGTCCTGCTCGCGGGTCACTCCCGGATCGGCTCCTACGCCCGCCGCAGGAACGTCGGTGTCGGTGCCCGGGGCTGCTTCGGCGGCGTTGTCGTCGACGGTGCCCGCACCGCCAGGGTCGGACGTCTCAGGGTCGCCGACGTCCCCGGCATCCCCGTCCTCGTCGAGGTCCCCCTCCTGCTCGACGTCCCCTGCATCCCTGCCGGCATCGACCTCTCTGGCCGGTGACGATCCCGAGGACGACGCGTCGTCACCGCCGGGATCCGGCCTCGCCGGCTCGGATTCCGACGTGCCTGCGCCCGCGGCGTCCTCGGTCGCCCACGCCATACCCGACCCGGTGAACACCGCGGCCCCGACCCCGAGCGCGACCGCCAGTGCTCCGACGCGGCCCACGCACTGCGCAGAATTCATGCGTTCTGCATACCGCCGAGAGCTGGTACCGGTTGCCGGTTTGGCGAAAACCTCGGGCGCGCCTGCATTTCCTCCGGTGTGTTGGCGGTGGTGAGCATCCTCACGCGGTGATAATTGCCGGGCTGCGCCGCGAACGCGCGCATCAGATGCGAGGTAACTGCTCCGTGCTGTGGCTTCTTCAGATACCCCCTCCGATCCTCGGCGCACTGTGGGTCTCCGTCGTCGTCGGCATCTCCGTCGGCGGTCTGCTGCTGTTCCGCAGGGTCGTCGGGCCGTCGCGCCTGGAGCACGGGCACGCGGTATCGGCCACCATGTTCCAGCTCGCGGGCACCCTGTACGCGGTGCTCGTGGCTTTCGTCGTGGTCGTCGTATGGGAACAGTTCAGCGATGCCGAGGACGCAAGTGGACACGAGGCCGCGGCCATCGCCGATCTGCTCCGCGATTCCGCGGCGCTGCCACCGGAGTCCAGGTCAGAGGTGGAACGGAGCCTGGTCGCCTACACCCGGAGCGTGGTCGACAGCGAGTTTCCGCGGATGCGCCACGGCGAGCAGGTCGCCGAGCAGTCCGACGAGCTGATCGCGGTGTGGGACAGCTACCTGCAGGTGCAGCCCGTCACCCGTAACGAGATCGCGTTCTTCGACCACGCGATCGTGCGACTCAATGACCTCACCGCATTCCGCAAGATGCGGGTGTCGACCAGTGATGCGTCGGTGCCCGGTGAACTGTGGGTGTTGCTCGTGGGCGGTGGCGGCGTGGTCATGACGTTCACGTTTCTGTCCGGAACCCGGGATCGGCTGGTGCACATCGCCGGCGTCGGGCTGACTGCGGCGCTGCTGTCGTTCGTGATGTACCTGATCTTCGCGCTCGAGCACCCGTACGTCGGCAAGCTCTCCGTGCAGCCGGCGCCCTACGTCAGCGTGCTGCAGATCTGGGCTGAATAACCGCTCAGCGCCGCAGGGTTGCCAACAGCCGCCGATGAATCGGCGCCGGGCCGGCCGCGGTGGCGGCTTGTTCCATCTCGGCGACCGAGGTGAACTTGGCGCGCGGCCGCAGGCCGGCACCGCGGGCAACCTCGGCCTCGTCGATGGCTTTCCAGCCGTCGGTGTCGATCACCCTCGGTTGCCTGCCCCGCACGAAACGGTGCAGTGCCGCCGGTTTGTGCACCGGGTCGGCGAGCAGACCGGCGTTGTAGTCACCGACCAGGGTGTGCACCGTTTCGGCGGCACACGACTTGTTGGTGCCGATGAATCCCGTCGGTCCACGCTTGATCCACCCGGCGACATAGCTTCCACGTACCGGCAGGCCGCTCTCCGAATCGACCACCCTGCCGGCGTCGTTGGGGACCACGGCGGCCGTGTCGTCGAACGGCAGTCCACGGATCGGCGTACCGCGATAGCCGATCGACGTCAGTACCAGGCTGGCGGGGAGGTCACAGGTCTGGTCGCTGCCGGTCACGGCGAACCGAGCCCCATCGACTCGATCCTCGCCGAGTACGCGCTGCGGGGTGAGCCGGTAGGCCAACCGGATGCGCGGCCGCGTCAGCGGCGCGGACGCATCGCCGAGCTTCGAGAGGACCTCAAGCTTGTTGCGGGTCAGCGGGTCGGTGACCTCGGCCAGGTCGGCGAGCACGCGGTCGTGATCGGCCGCGTCGAGCACCACCTCGCACTCCGAGGTCAGACCGATCAGTTCAGGCAGCGTGAACGCCGAGTCCGCAGGTCCGCGCCGGGCGGCGATCACCACTTCGCGTACCTGGGAACGCCGCAGCGCGCTCAGGGCGTGATCGGCGATATCAGTGCGCGCCAACAGGTTCGGATCGGTCGTCAGGACTCGCGCCACATCGAGTGCGACGTTGCCGTTGCCGATGATCACCACCCGCTCACCGCTGAGATCGACCCTCAGCCGGGCGAAGTCCGGATGCCCGTTGTACCAGGCGACAACCTCGGTGGCCGTCGCGGTGCCCGGCAGGCCGACGCCCTCGACGTCGAGCCGTTTGTCGTCCGGAGCGCCGACCGCGTAGAGCACGGCGTGGTGATGTTCCAGAAGTTCGTCGTGAGTCAGGTCCGCACCCACCTCGACGTTGAGGTAGAACGAGAACTCGGCCCGGTCGGCGATCTTGTCGAACAGTCTCGTGACCTGCTTGGTGTTCTGATGGTCCGGCGCCACACCGGCGCGCACCAATCCGTACGGCGTCGGCAGTTTCTCGAAGACATTGACCCGCACACCCGGCTGGGTGAGTAGTTCGTCGGCCGCGTACATCGCGGCCGGGCCGGAGCCGACGATCGCGACCCGAAGCGGGCCGCCCGCTCGCGGGTGCACGACCGGCGCCTCAAGAACCGGCGCCAGCTTCGACGTGGGCGGTAGCTTGCCCTCGCGCTTGGGATAGAACGCGGCGTTGAGTTCGATGAACGGCAGCTGCGCAGATTCGAGCCGCGAGTCCGGCGCGATGGCCCCGACCGGGCACGCCGAAACACACGCCCCGCAGTCCACGCACGCGACAGGATCGATGTAGAGCATCTCGGCGGTGGCGAAGCCCGGCTCGTCGGGCGAGGGGTGGATGCAGTTCACCGGGCATGCGTAGACACACGACCCGTCGCTGCAGCACGACTGGGTGATCACGTGGGGCATGTCGGGAGCCTCCGGGCCGTCAGGCCGCGGTCACCACGTGCGCGCGGGCGGGCTCGCTGCGGTAGCGGCTGGGCTTACCGCTGATTCGGCAGATCCGCCACATCAGTTTGGCGACCGGATTCATCAGCCCGGTGTCGGTGGCCAGCATCCGGACATCGCCGAACATGTCGCGCAGCATCTGCCGCGACTGCGGTGAACGGAAGAAGATGTCCTTGCGCACCGACCGCGGGATGTCGAATTCCTTCCAGAACGCGCGCGGCGGCACGATGATCGCCGAGCACAGCACGCGCATCACGAGCGGCACGTAGATCGACAGCCAGAACCGCTTGCGGCGCGGCAGGTGCGGAACACGCTTACGCAGGTATTCGTGCGCGAACGAGATGTGCCGCGCCTCCTCGGCGACATGAATTGCCATGACCCGCTCCATGATCGGGTGCAGCGACTTGCCCTCGCGCAGCACGTTCTTCTGCGTGTGGTCGATGGGTTCCTCACCGGCGAGGATGCCGAACCAGAACGGGATCGGCAGCGGTCCGGCCACCAGCGGGATGACGGGCTGGATCCACTTCAGCAGCCGTGGCATGCCAGGCACGTCGGCGCCGATGTGGTTCACCATCTCTTGGAACATCAGCGTGTGGTTGCACTCTTCGACCGCCTCGTGCAGACAGTAGCGGTATTCCGGGGAGCCGTTCGGCGTCCAGAACGCGTACTCCATCAAGCCGCGGATCAGGATCGACTCGAAGTGCAGGCCAACCTTGGCCACGTTGGCCTGGCGCCACATACCGATCTCGATCTGGCGCTCGATGGGCTGCGACCGGTACCACTCGTGCTGGCCGATCGGGTCGGTGGCCGGCAGGATCCAGCGTTCGTCGTTCGGGACCACCGCGAACTCGGGCGAAGCCCAGTCGATATCGGTGTACGGATTGAAATTTCGCCGCACCGAACCCTCGGACAAGGTCTGCAGGGTGTTCACGTAGTCCATGTCGTCGAAGACGTCCATGTTCTTGCGCCACCGACGGACGACCTTGGTTCGTGCTTCCTTGACAGCCATCGTGGAGCCTCTCTGCCCGTGCGTGAGGTTTACATTCGCATGCTCGCTGTCCAAATACAGTACCCACGGTCCCAGGAATTAACCAGCGCCTTTTCCGCATTGTGCGTCAGCCGGGTTATCCACATCACATGTGGTGTGGACCACAGTACGTGGCGGCCGCGCTCCCGCGCGCGGGACCGGCGCCCGCGGTCACGACCGGCGGTTCTAGGCTTGGGCCATGGCCGAGAACCTGACCATCCCCTCTGACCTGAAGCCCGCCGACGGACGCTTCGGCTGCGGGCCCTCGAAGGTCCGGCCCGAACAGCTGCAGGCGCTCGCCGCGGCCGGCGACGTGTTCGGCACCTCGCACCGGCAGGCGCCGGTCAAGAACCTCGTCGGGCGCGTCCGCGACGGACTCCGACAGCTGTTCTCGCTGCCCGAGGGTTACGAGGTGGTCCTCGGCAACGGCGGGTCCACCGCCTTCTGGGACGCCGCCGCGTTCGGGCTTGTCGACAAGCGCTCACTGCACCTGACTTACGGCGAGTTCAGCGCGAAGTTCGCCTCGGCCGTGGCCAAGAACCCGTTCGTCGGCGATCCCGTCGTGATCAAGGCCGACCCGGGCAGTGCGCCCACGCCACAGTCAGACCCTTCGGTGGACCTCATCGCCTGGGCCCACAACGAGACGTCCACGGGTGTCGCGGTGCCGGTGGTGCGCCCCGAGGGCTCCGGAGACGCGCTGGTCGCCATCGACGCCACCTCCGCCGCGGGTGGTCTTCCCGTCGACATCACCGAGGCCGACGCCTACTACTTCGCGCCACAGAAGAATTTCGCCGGCGACGGCGGCCTGTGGATCGCGATCCTGTCCCCCGCCGCACTGGCCCGGGTCGACGCCATCGCGGCCGGCGGCCGCTGGGTGCCGGAGTTTCTGTCACTGCCGATCGCCATCGACAACAGTGTGAAAAACCAGACCTACAACACCCCGGCGATCGCGACGCTGATCCTGCTCGCCGAGCAGATCGAATGGCTACTCGGCAACGGCGGGCTGGACTGGGCGGTCACGCGGACCGCCGAGTCGTCCTCGCGGCTGTATTCGTGGGCCGAGGCGGCGTCGTTCACGACACCCTTCGTGGCCGACCCCGCGCTGCGTTCGGCGGTCGTCGGGACCGTCGACTTCTCCGACGACGTGGATGCCGCCGCGGTGGCGAAGATCCTGCGGGCCAACGGCGTGGTCGACACCGAGCCATACCGCAAACTGGGCCGCAACCAGCTGCGCGTCGGCATGTTCCCCGCAGTCGAGCCCGACGATGTGAGCGCCCTGACGGCCTGTGTCGACTTTGTGGTGGAGCGGCTTTAGCCGCGACATTCTGCGGTGAGCGGCTTTAGCCGCGACATTCTGCGGTGAGCGGCTTTAGCCGCGACATCCCACCGAGAACGGCTCTGACCGACTGCCGCGTGTCACCCCGGTTACGGACTGATAACGCAGTAGGGTGACCTGCGTATCGGGCTAGGCCGGCCCGGAGGAGGTCGCAATGCGGGAACTCAGGGTCGTCGGACTCGATGTCGACGGCAAACGCATCATCTGCGAAGCAGGCGACTCCGGCGAGAAGTTCGTGCTGCGCTCCGACGACCGGCTCAAGGCTGCCGTGCGCGGCGACCGGGCCGGCTCGAATCAAACATCGATCGATGTCGAGGTCCCCACGTTGCTGCGTCCCAGAGATATCCAGTCGAAGATCCGAGCCGGTGCGTCAGTCGAGCAGGTCGCCGCGTCCGCCGGTGTCGACATCGCCCGGGTGGAGCGATTCGCCCACCCGGTCCTGCTGGAGCGGGCCCGCGCTGCCGAGCTGGCCACCGCGGCGCACCCGGTTCTCACCGACGGACCGTCGGTGCTGACGCTGTTGGAGACGGTCACCGGGGCGCTGATCGCCCGCGGCCTGGACCCCGATCACACGAACTGGGATGCGTGGCGGAACGAAGACAGCCGGTGGACGGTGCAGCTGGCGTGGACCGCCGGCCGATCGGATCTGCAGGCACACTTTCGCTTCACGCCCGGCGCGCATGGCGGGACCGTCACCGCGCTCGACGACGCCGCCACTGAACTCATCGACCCGAATTTCGCCCGACCGCTGCGGCCGCTGGCCCCGGTCGCCCAGCTGGCGCTCGGAGAACCCGAACACGACGAACACGAGTCGGCCCCGCAACCCGTCGAAGCATTCCAACCCGTGGAAGCACCCGAGCCCGTCGAAGCACCCGAACCCGCTCCGGCCGCCAAGGCACCGCGGCCACGCAAGGGCCGGCCCGCCGTGCCCGCATGGGAGGACGTCTTACTCGGCGTCCGCTCTAGCGGCGGGCAGCGCTAATCCGGCGATGGCCTGACGATCTGGCCTGACGATCTGGCCGGGCGCCTATCCAGGCGGGGCCAGACACTCACGGGCGCACCGGCTTTCACGCTGGCTTTCACGCCGGCGTGAATGCGCCGGATTTCACACGCCGGCTGCCACCACAACCACCAGTGCGATCCACGCTCCGGCCACACCCACCCCGGCCCCCAGAACGAACCAGCGCCAAACCGGCACCTTCCGCCAACCCCATACGGTAGGCGCCAGCCCGCCCACGGCCACCAGATTCAGGCCCGCTGCGAGCAGTGGGTGCACCCGGATCAGGCCGATGCTGAGCACGATGACGGCGGTGGCGATGACCGCTGCGACGAACGCCGCCACCGTCAGCCCGGTGGCCCAGGGCGTCTCGTCGCTCACCGCTGCAGCCTGTCCCGCTCGTAAAACGCCAGCGCCGCGGCCGTGGCGACGTTGAGCGAGTCCGTTCCCCGGGCCATCGGGATACGCACGCGCACATCGCTGGCCCGCATGGTGTGCTCCCTGAGACCCGGCCCTTCAGCACCCACCATGATGCCGACCCGGTTCGCGGCCAGTTCCGTCATCGCCTCGGCCAGGGTCCGCGCACCGGCATCGGGGGTCATCGCAAGGATGCGAAACCCTTTGTCACGTAACAGCTCGACGTCACCGGGCCAGGTTTCGGCCCGGGCGAAAGGCACCAGCAGGGCATGTCCCATCGACACCCGCACCGCACGGCGGTAGAGCGGGTCGGCGCAGCCGCTACCGAAGATCACCGCGTCCACCCCGAGCCCTGCGGCGTTGCGGAACACCGAACCGAGGTTCTCGTGGTCGTTGACGCCCTCGAGTACCGCGACCGTGCGCGCGCCGTCGAGAACCTCGGAAACGGCGAGTTCGGGAGCGCGTGAGGCGGACGCGAGTACGCCGCGCTTGAGGTGGAAACCGACCACGTCCGCCATCACCTCGGCAGACGCGCGGTAGATGGGAGCGGTGACGCCGTCGAGGGCGGCCCCGAGCTCGACAAGTCGCCGCTCGGTGCCCAGCAGTGCGCGCGGCACGAAACGTGATGCCAGCATGCGCTGCACCACCAGCACACCCTCAGCGATCACCAATCCCTTACCGCTGGGCAGATCCGGCCTGCGGTCGACGCTGTTGAGATCACGGAAGTCGTCCAGTCGTGGGTCCGCCGGATCGTCGACGTCCACGACCTCAACGTCGTTGGCGATCACGCTGTTTCGACAGGACCGGAGGCGCGCACAGCGCAGACACTACCCACTGCACCGGCGCCCTCGATAAGTTGGACACGATGGACACCGAATCCGATCCCCAGCCACCGCCGCTACCGGCAAGCCTGGTCAACCCGTGGCCCGTCATCGTGGTCATCACCGCGGGGTGGGTGATTGCCACCGTGCTCGCATTCACCGTCACCGCACTGTACGACTGGCGCCCGGTCACCGTGGCGGGTCTGGGCGTCGGGGCGCTTGGCACGACGATCTTTCTGTGGCAACGTCACGCGGTGCGTCGCGGGCACCGCGGTGCGCAACGCGGTTTGACCTAAGAGGAGACGTGATGGCAGCGCCGGTACTGCAAGCCGAGGTCGACATCAATGCCCCGGTGTCCACGGTGTGGGCCCTCGTCTCGGACCTGAGCAAGATGCCGCAGTGGAGCCCACAGTGCCGCCTGATGAAACCGATCGGACAGGTGCGTCCGGGTGCCCGGACGGTGAACGTCAACCGCCGCGGCCTGATGTTCTGGCCCACCACCAGCCGCATCACCGAGTTCATCCCCGAGAAGAAGCTGGCGTTCCGGGTCAACGAGAACCACACCGTCTGGAGCTATGAACTCGAGCCGACCGAGGCCGGGACCCGGCTGATCGAGACCAGACATGCCGAGAACGGCACCACCGCGGTCTCGGCGTTCCTGGTCGAGAGGTTCATGGGCGGAACGCCGAGCTTCGAGCAGGAGATGGTTCAAGGGATGAACGCTTCGCTGAACCGGATCAAGGCCGCCGCCGAGCGCTAGCTATCAGCCCTGGGGTTCGGGGTTCGGTCCCGGGACCTCGACGACGTCGAGAACCCCGTCGTCGTACGGATCGAACAGCGGCGACCCGGTACCCGGCGCCGCAGGCGTGTCGGAATGGGCGCCGCATCCGTATTCGGCGTCGACGACGTGACCGTCCGCGGCGTACTCGTTGGCACACACACCGAACAACACCCCCAGCGATCCGCCCAGCGGCAGGTAGAAGCCGCAGTCCCGACATGCTCTCTTGGTGGCCCGCGCCATCGCCGAGCCGGGACCGAAGTCACCGTCGTGCCAGCGCTGCGCGGCGTCGTTGCGCCCCCACAGGCTCAGCACCTGGCGGCGCCCGAGACCCACCTCCACCGCGACCTCGTCGATCTGCGGGTCCCCGGTGGCCAGGTAACCCGGCACCAGCCGGGGGTCGTCGGCGGGGGGCGCCAGCAGGTCGCCGGGACTGAGGTCGCCCGGCCGGACCCGCTCGTCCCACGGCACCCAGCGTGGTGCGAGCAACGCGGTGGGCCCGGGAACGAGAACGACCTCGCTGATGGTCGCGTGTTCGGCGCCCGGACACGCTGCAACGACCACCGCCCACTGCCAGCCGCGGTACCCGGGCAGCTCGGCCAGAAAGCGATGGGTCGCCGAGGTCGGGTCCTCGAAACCGGCACCGAGATACTCGCCCACAGTGTCTTCGCCGCTGAACTCCACGATGGCGGCGCGTGCATCCGCAACGGCACCCAGGAGCACCCGCTCAAGGTCGGGGGCGGGCTCCTGAACCGTCGGCTGCTGGGCCGGGTCGTCCGGCTCGTGGCCCGACGTGCCGGTCTGCGGATCGGGTTCGGTCATGCTGTCCATCGCCTCCAATACTGCCTGAGCCGGGCATCGACTAGCCACACCGGTCGGCTGCACGGTCCCTGCAGCGCCGATGGGGGAGAATCGACGGCGTGACCGGACCGCGGCGAGATCACCGGGACCCTGACGGTCAGCAGGGAGGGCGCTACTACCCGCCGCGCCCGCCGGCAGGTGAGCATCCCGGGATGGCCAACTATCCCAGCGATCCGGCCATGCGGCCCGGCGATCGCCGCGCCGGCCGTCCTTACCCACCGCACCAGGGCGGGAACCGCTGGTTGCCCCCGCTGGATGACGGTGCACGCCGGCACGACAGGTCCGCTGCCCCGCCGCCGGGCAGCCACCCCGGTGGCGAGAGGGTGACCGTGACGCGCGCGGCCGCCCAGCGCAGCCGGGAGATGGGCTCCAAGATGTACGGCTTGGTGCACCGTGCCGCCACCGCCGACGGCGCGGACAAATCCGGGTTGACGGCGTTGACGTGGCCGGTGGTGGCAAATTTCGCGGTCGACGCCGCGATGGCCGTCGCGTTGGCCAACACGTTGTTCTTCGCAGCGGCCTCCGGTGAGAGCAAGAGCCGGGTGGCGCTGTACCTGCTCATCACCATCGCCCCGTTCGCGATCATCGCACCGCTGATCGGACCTGCGCTCGATCGTCTGCAACACGGTCGGCGGGTGGCGCTGGCCGCGTCGTTCGTGTTGCGCACAGTACTGGCCGTGGTGCTGATCGCGAACTTCGACAGCGCCACCGGCAGCTTCCCCTCGTGGGTTCTCTACCCGTGCGCGCTGGGGATGATGGTGCTGTCCAAATCGTTCTCGGTGCTCCGCAGCGCCGTGACCCCACGGGTGCTGCCACCCTCGATTGATCTGGTGCGGGTGAACTCTCGGTTGACGACGTTCGGCCTGCTCGGCGGCACCATGATCGGCGGTGGGATCGCCGCCGCGGCGGAGTGGGGTTTCCAGCTGTTCCAGATGCCGGGGGCGCTCTATGTCGTGGTCGCGGTCACGATCAGCGGCGCCGTGTTGGCGATGCGGATCCCGAAGTGGGTGGAGGTCACCGAGGGCGAAGTCCCCACCACCCTGAGTTACCACGGCCAGACCGACGGCCGGACCGAGGAGTTCCGGCGGGACCGGGACGGTGACGGCGTCTCCGTCAAGAAGGCACGTCAACCGCTGGGGCGCAACATCATCACCTCGCTGTGGGGAAACTGCACGGTCAAGGTGATGGTCGGATTCCTGTTCCTGTACCCGGCGTTCGTCGCCAAAGCCCACGACGCCGACGGTTGGGAGCAGTTGCGCATCCTCGGGATGATCGGTGCGGCGGCGGCCGTGGGCAATTTCGCTGGCAACTTCACTGCTGCCCGGCTCAAGCTCGGTCACCCGGCCCGGCTGGTGGTGCGCTGTGCCGTTGCGGTCACCGCGGTGGCCCTGGTGACCGCGCTGACCGGAAACCTGTTGGTGGCGGCGGTCGCAACGTTGATCACGTCCGGGTCCAGTGCGATCGCCAAGGCCTCGCTGGATGCTTCCCTGCAGGATGACCTGCCCGAAGAGTCACGCGCGTCGGCGTTCGGCAGGTCGGAGTCCCTGCTGCAGCTGTCGTGGGTGGCCGGCGGGGCCACCGGGGTGCTGATCTACACCGAGCTCTATGCGGGCTTCACCACCATCACCGCCATCCTGCTGCTGGGACTGGCGCAGACGGTGCTGAGCTATCGTGGCGAGTCACTGGTGCCGGGCTTCGGGGGTAACCGGCCGGTGCTTGCCGAACAGGAAGGTGTACGGACGGATGCGGCGGTGACCCGCGAGTGAAACGTGTTGTCGCAGTGTTGGCAACGGTGGCTCTGTTCTCGTCGATCGGTACCGGTGTGCTGGTGTGGCAGCTCTCACGCGACCATGCTTCCCGGCTTCCCGAGATCTCGGCGTACTCGCAGGGGCAGCTGACCCGGGTGGGGCCGTACCGGTTCTGCCAGGTCCTCAACCCGACCGACTGCATGGTCAGCGCGGAGCAGGGCCAATTGCCGGTGAGCGGCCGGCAGCCGGTCCAGGTGTCCATCCCCGGAGAGATCGCCAAGGCGCCGTGGGTGCTGCTGCGGGCATACGAGGACGACGACGTCGTCGAGGAGTTCCGGCCGGACACCAGGTTGGCGGTGACCATCCCCACCGTCGATGCACAGCGCGGCCGGCTCACCGGCTTCGCGGTGCAGCTGCCGACGCTGGTCCGCGATCAGGACGGCAACGAGTTCCCGGTGCCGCACGCCGAGTGGTCGGTGCGCACGGTCTGGGATCCGGCCTCCGACTACCCCGCCTCCGCGCAATAGCGATCAGCCGGCCGAGTGCCCCTCGGGCACCCGCTCGCCCTCGCGCGTCGGTCCGGGCGGGGTGCCGTCACCGAAAGGCCTGCCGCCCAACTCTTCTCGTCGATGCGGCGTCAACCAGTTGGACAGGTCAGGGCCTTTCGGCACGACACCGGTGGGGTTGATGTCCGAGTGCACGATGTAGTAGTGCTGCTTGATCTGCACGAAGTCCACGGTGTCGCCGAATCCGGGTGTCTGGTAGAGGTCGCGCGCGTAGGCCCACAGCACCGGCATCTCGTCGAGCTTGCTGCGGTTGGTTTTGAAATGCCCGTGATAGACCGGGTCGAACCGGGCCAAGGTGGTGAACAGTCGGACATCGGCTTCGGTGATGGTGTCCCCGACCAGGTAGCGCCGATTCTGTAGCCGATCCGACAGCCAGTCCAATGCGCTGAACAGTCTGTCGAAGGCCTTCTCGTAGGCGCGCTGCGAGCCGGCGAAGCCACACCGATAGACGCCGTTGTTCACCTCGGTGTAGATCCGCTGGGATACCTCGTCGATCTCCTCGCGCAGCGGTTCGGGATAGAGCTGCGGGGCCCCGTCACGGTGATGGGCACTCCATTCGGTGGAGAAGTCCAACGTGATCTGGGGGAAATCGTTGGTGACGACCTCGCCGGTGGCGACCTCGACGATCGCGGGAACCGTGACGCCCTTCGGGTAGTCGGGAATGCGCTTGTTGTACGCGTCGCGCAGATAGTGGATGCCCAGCACCGGATCCACGCCGTCGGGATCCAGGTCGAAGGTCCAGCTCCGTTCGTCGTGGGTGGGCCCGCAGAAGCCGATGGACAGGGCGTCTTCGAGCCCGAGCAGGCGGCGCACGATGATGGTGCGATTGGCCCACGGGCACGCCCTGGCGACGACGAGCCGGTAGCGCCCCGGTTCCACCGGGTAGCCGTCGCGGCCGTCGGCGGTGATCCGCGTCGAGATGTACTGGGTGTCCCTGCTGAACTCTCCGTCTGTGCTCGACGGGTCGGCGACATAGCTCATGGGTCAGTCATACCCGCCGGATCTGAAGTTGAGCGCTTTCCGGATGTCGTATGGCGAACAACCCGGATCCCGGGCAGGCGTCAGGCGTCGAGTTCGCGCGCGACGGCCTTGACCACTTCCGACACCCGACGGGCGACCTTGCGGTCCGGGTACCGGCCCTTGCGCAGTTCCGGCTGTACCGCGCCCTCCAGGAGCGTGATCATGTCCTCGACCATGCCGTGCAGTTCGTCGGGGGTGTGCTTGTGCTCGGCCGCGGCGGCTTCCCGACGAGTCCGGGTGAGACTGGGCGGCGGATCGATGAGTTTGAGGCTCAACGCCTGCGGTCCGCGCCGGCCCGCGGCGACACCGAACTCGACCCGCTGGCCCGCCTTGAGACCTTCGACACCGGCCGGCAGCGCCGAGGACCGCACATAGACGTCCTCGCCGTCTTCCTGCGAGAGGAACCCGAAGCCCTTCTCCGCGTCGTACCACTTCACCCGGCCGGTCGGCACTGGTCTCACCTGCTGTCTGTCGGAAGCCGATAGATGTCGGTACCTCTGTGGGTACATAAGTTAAGCGCCCCGCCTGCGTCGGGACGCGTCCAGGGAGATCCTACTCGGACGGCAACACGGCCAGCATCCCCTTATGTCGGTAGGCTGCGGGGCAGCGCTCAAGGAAGACGGATCGACTGATATGCGATTAATTCTGAACGTCATCTGGCTGATCTTCGGCGGCCTGTGGCTGGCACTCGGCTACCTCCTGGCAGCGCTGATCTGCTTCATCCTCATCGTGACGATCCCGTTCGGATTCGCCTCGCTGCGCATCGCCGCCTACGCGCTGTGGCCGTTCGGCCGGACCATCGTCGAGAAACCCGGCCCGCGTCCGGGCGCGCTGATCGGCAATGTCATCTGGGTGATCGTCGCCGGGGTGTGGCTGGCCATCGGGCACATCGTGTCCGCCGTCGCGATGGCGGTCACGATCATCGGCATCCCGCTCGCACTGGCGAACCTGAAGCTGATCCCGGTGTCCTTGATGCCGTTGGGCAAGGAGATCGTGCCGGTGGACCAGGCCCACGGCCGCGTCGTGGGTGCGGTGCCGTGACGGTTGTCGCGCTCGGGTTGCCGTCGGTGCAACGGGCCCCGTCGCCGGCCCCGGCCCAGGGCCCGCTGGTCGACACCTTCGGCCGCGTCGCGACCGACCTGAGGGTATCGCTGACCGATCTGTGCAATCTGCGGTGCACCTATTGCATGCCGGCCGAGGGGCTGGACTGGCTGCCGAACCAGCAGAAGCTACAGCCGGCCGAACTTATCCGACTGCTGACCATCGCGGTCACCCGCCTGGGTATCACCAGCATCCGGTTCACCGGTGGTGAACCCTTGGTGGTGCCACATCTGGAAGATGTCGTGGCGGCCACAGCCGCGCTGCGACCGCGTCCGGAGATCACCTTGACGACGAACGGCGTCGGGCTGGCGAAGCGGGCGGATGGTCTCAAGCGGGCCGGGCTGGACCGCATCAACGTCTCACTCGACACCGTGGATCCCGCGCGGTTCGCCGCCATCACCCGGCGCGACCGGCTGGGCGACGTGGTGGACGGTCTTCGGGCCGCACGCGACGCCGGACTGAATCCGGTGAAGGTCAATGCCGTACTCGATCCGGTGACCGGGCTCGACGATGTGGTGCCGTTGGCCAGGTTCTGCCTCGAACACGGGTATCAGCTGCGCGTCATCGAGCAGATGCCACTCGACGCCGGCCACAACTGGCAGCGGGAACGGGCGCTGAGCGCCGATGACATCCTCGGCACGCTCAGAGCCCATTTCACGCTGACATCAGATCCCCGCCCGCGGGGGTCGGCACCCGCCGAACTGTGGCAGGTCCACGAGGGCAGCCGGCTGCTGGGCCGCGTCGGGATCATCGCATCGGTCTCTGCCGCCTTCTGCTCGACCTGTGACCGCAGCCGGCTGACCGCCGACGGCCAGGTCCGCAACTGCCTTTTCGCGCGCGAGGAGACCGATCTACGGGTGCTCCTGCGCTCAGGAGCCGACGACGCAGCGCTCGAGGCCGCCTGGCGCGCCGCGATGTGGGCCAAAGCGGCGGGACACGGGATCAACGATCCCGACTTCGTGCAGCCCGATCGCCCGATGAGCGCGATCGGAGGGTGAGCCGTGCCCACTGAAGGAGCGCAGGTCACCGTTCGCTATTTCGCGGCGGCCCGTGCCGCGGCCGGCACTGAATCCGAGACGGTCGCGGTGCGGGCGGGAGCGACGGTGGCCGAACTTGTCGACGTCCTCAAGGCACGCGATCCGGGGTTGGCGAAGGTGCTGCTCCGCTGCTCGTACCTCCGGGACGGAGTTGCGGTGCGGGACATGGCGACTGAGCTGGAAGGTGTGCGCACGATCGATGTTCTGCCTCCGTTCGCCGGCGGGTAGAACCGATCAGGCGGAGAGTATTCCGTGATTTACGTCACATAACGGAATGATCACGAGATGGCTACGGCCAGGTTGAGGCGAGTGGCACCTGCAGGAACAACGGCCTTTCCTGGTCTTTTAGAGTTTTTTTACTATTTGCCCTGGCCGGACACACGGAGCCGGACAAAAGATGACTCGGCTCGGGTGAGCCGTTACGGTCTTGAACCAGGCCGTTCACCCCCACATCGCGACCGGCCTGCCGCTTCACCGATTGCGCCGAGCTCCATCCGTCGGTGAGCGGGGACAACGAGATACAACTTGGATGGAGGCGGGGGACCCAACCGGTCCACCGATGTACAGGACCAGGGACCTCACCGGTTCCTTGGGGTGAAGCCGTCGCCGTTTCGACGACGACGGCCGGGCGACCTCTCCAGCCCGAACCCGACAGCTGACCTCGCGGGCGCTTCAGAGAGGACTTCACGCACTTATGAGTGGACGGCACCGTAAGCCCGCATCATCTGCTGTCAGCGTCGCCAAGATCGCCTTCACCGGTGCAGTCATCGGTGGCGGGAGCATTGCGCTCGCCGGCCAGGCCGGCGCGGCGACGGACGGCGAATGGGACCAGGTCGCCCGCTGTGAGTCCGGCGGCAACTGGGCCATCAACACCGGCAACGGCTACCACGGTGGCCTGCAGTTCTCACCGAGCACCTGGTCCGGCCACGGCGGCGGTGAGTTCGCCCCAGCCGCCTACCTGGCCACCAAGGAAGAGCAGATCGCGGTGGCCGAACGGGTCCTGGCGTCTCAGGGCAAGGGTGCGTGGCCGTCGTGCGGCGGGCCGCTCTCCGCCGCAACGCCGCGCAACATCGTCGAGGAACCGCCCGCTCCGGCGGAACCGGTCGGCCTCAACGGTGTGCTGCCTCCGCCGCCGCCACTCGATCCGTTCGCGCCCCCGCCCCCGCCGGCACCGTTCGACGCGCTGGCCGCTCCGGCCCCGCTGCCCCCGGCCCCCGAACCGCTGCCGCCCGCTCCCGAGGTCCTGCCCCCGGCCCCCGCCGACGCGCTCGCCGCTCCGGCCCCGCTGCCCCCGGCCCCCGAGGTCCTGCCCCGGCCCCCGAGGTCCTGCCCCCGGCCCCCGCCGACGCCCTCGCCGCCCCGGCCCCGCTCCCCCGGCCCCCGAGGTCCTACCGCCCGCGGCTGCGGCATTCGATGCGCTGGCCGCGCCGGCGCCGGAGGGTATGCCTCCGGCACCTGCTCCTGCCGTCGACGCCGTCGCCATCGCACCGTTGGAGGCACCGCTTCCTGCACCGGCTCCGGTTGATGCGCCGCCGGCACCGAGCGCGGTTATCGCCGCCGCGAATTGGGATGCCGCCCCGGCGCCCGCGGACCACCCCCAGCTGTGGTCGCTGGGCCTGGATGCGCCGCTGCAGCCCGCCCCCGCTGATCCTGCGCTGCCTGCCCCTGCCCCGGCCCCTGTCGCCGCCCCGGCCCCGGCCCCGGCCGCGGTCGCCGCCCCTGCCCCGGACCCGCTGGCGCCGCCGCTCAACGGCGTCACGGTGCCTGGTCCGGCCTACGACATCGCCAACCAGGTGGTCAGCGGTGAGCTTCCGATCCCCTCCGAGGTGCCGCACCTGGCAAGCCCGGACAACCTGCCTCCCGGCACCGCGATGGCACCTCAGGGTCCCCGGCAAAGCGCCAACGTGACCTATCTCAAGGAGATTTGGCACGCCATTCAGACTCAGGAAATCTCCGGTTCGGACGCCCTGCTGGCGTTGACTCAGCGACCGCTGACCACGCCCGATACTCCCGGCGGCCCGGCACCCATCGCCCCGGTCAATCCGGCCGCTCCCGGCGCCCCGGTGGCCCCGCTGGCCGGCCCGGCACCAGCCCCGGCCGAGGTGGCGCCGCTGCCCGCGCCGGCTCCTGCACCGGTGCCGCCTCCCGCCTGACCGGACCCGCAGCCGACTAAGCCGAATTCACCCACTCGTCGGTGCCGTCGGCGAAGAACTGGTGCTTCCACACCGGGAGTCGTTCCTTGACCAGGTCGACCAGCCGGGCACACGTCTCGAAGGCCGCGGCCCGATGGTCGGCAGCAACCGCGGCGACCAGGGCTGCGTCGCCGATGCACAGTGCGCCGACGCGATGGCTCACGGCGATGGCCCGCACACCCTGGCAGTCGGCGGCGATCTCGGCGGCCACCTCGGCGAGCGTCTGTCCCGCCATCGGGTGTGCCGAGTATTCGAGGCGGGTGACGGTCCGTCCGCCGTCGTGGTTGCGTACGACGCCGGCGAAGGTGACCACTGCACCGGCGGCATGGTGGGCGACCAGGTGCTCGTGATCGGTCACCCCGATCGGCTCCGCCGTCAGCGCGGCGCGCACCACGACCGTCATCGCGAATGGTCCTTACCCTGCAGTTGGTCCAGCGCATGGTCGAGGACATCGCCGAGTACCGAGAGGCCATCTGTGACCCCACCCAGTGAGCCGGGGAGGTTGACGATGAGCGTGCGGCCGGCGACACCGCAGACCCCTCGAGACAGCACCGACGTCGGCACGTTGGGCAGTCCAGAACGCCTGATGGCGTCGGCGAGCCCCGGGATCTCGTAGTCCAGCAACGCGGAGGTGATCTGCGGGGTGGAATCGGTCGGCGAGATGCCGGTCCCTCCGAGGTGAGGATGACGTCGTACCGGCGAGCGACAGCGGTGCGCAGCGCGACATCGACGGGCGCACCGTCGGCCACCACCACCGCCGGCGGCACGCTGATGCCCCGCTCGTTGAGCCATTCGACGAGCACCGGGCCGCAACGGTCTTCGTACACGCCGCTCGAGGCCCGGGTCGATGCGATGACAACCAGCCCCGAACGCGTCACCCGACCCATGTTCCCGTCTTGCCGCCCTCCTTGCGGACGACGCGGATGTCGTCGATCCGCGCCGCTCGGTCGACGGCCTTGATCATGTCGTAGACGGTCAGCGCCGCCACGCTGACGGCGGTGAGCGCCTCCATCTCCACGCCCGTGCGGTCTGTCGTCCGGACCGTCGCGGTGATGGTCACGCCACCCGGATCCTGCGCCCCGCCGATCGTGAAGTCGATGTCAACACCGGTGATGGCCAGCGGATGGCACAGCGGGACGAGGTCGCTGGTCCGTTTGGCGGCCAGGATCCCCGCCACCCGCGCGGTGGCCAGTACATCCCCCTGGGCAAGCCGTTGCCGCTGATCAGGTCGACGACGTCGGGCCGGGTGTGCACCGTACCCACGGCGATCGCGACCCGGTTGGTGGCGTTCTTGGCGGTGACATCCACCATGTGGGCCGCGCCGGTCTGGTCGAGATGCGACAGACCTTCAGTCACCCCGCGCGCACCCCTACCGGTTGATGACGGTGGCGGACTGAATGAAGGGCAGCTCCTCGGCGGGCAACGGGAACGTCACGTCACCGAACGGTGACAGCGCACCGGTGCGATCGGTGGCGAGCTCGCTGACCGGATGATCATCAGGATCGGTCGTGGGCCAACCTGGGTCGACGTATCGGTTCTTCTTGTCATCAGCCACCCTGCCATTGTGGCAGGCCAGTTGCCGACTGGCGAGGTCGGGAGGCTCCTTTACGCTGGTCAGCAATGAGCACGAAGAATCCGGGCATGCCGCTGGGCGCCTGGTTGGCCGAGTTGGACGACGAGCAGCTGATCGAGCTGTTACGTCTGCGGCCTGATCTCACCCAGCCCCCACCGGGCAGTATCGCCGCGCTGGCGGCACGGGCCGCGGCGCGTCAGTCGGTCAAAGCTGCCACCGACGACTTGGACTTCCTCCATCTGTCGGTGCTCGACGCGCTGCTCACCCTGCATGCCGACACCGCCACGGTCACCTTCACCGAGCTGGCCGGCGTGTTCTGTGAGCGTATCGAGGGCGCCGACATCCGAGCAGCGGTGGATCGGCTGTGCGCGCGGGCACTGGTGTGGGGCGACGCCACCGGGGAGGGGCGCTGCGCGTCGTCGCTGAAGCGGCGTCGAGCCTGCCCTGGTATCCCGGACAGGCCACCGTCGAGAGTCCGACGCTGGCCGGCGACGAGATCGCGGCCGCACTCGAGGCGATGGACGACGCTGCGCGAGACTTGTTGGACAAGTTGCTGGAGGGCTCCCCGATCGGCCGGACCCGCGATGCCATGCCCGGTACCCCGCCGGACCGGCCGGTCCAGCGGCTGCTGGCGGCGGGTCTGCTGCGCCGACTCGATGACGACACCGTCATCCTGCCGCGCCTGGTGGGCCACACCCTGCGCGGTGAGCATCCGGGGCCGGCGAACCTCTCTGCTCCCGACCCGACCGTCACCACCACGACGACAGCCGACGTCGACGCCGTGGCCGCCGGTGCGGCGATCGACATGCTGCGCGAGGTCGAGGCTGTCCTGGAAACACTCAGTGCGGCACCGGTTCCCGAGCTCCGTAGCGGCGGCCTCGGGGTGCGCGAGGTGAAACGGCTGACCAAGGTCACCGGCATCGACGAGCGCCGGCTGGCACTGATCTTGGAGGTGGCCGCGGCCGCCGGCCTGATCGCGCCCGGAGTCACCGATGCCGATGACTCCGACGGCTCGTCACACTGGGCGCCGACGGTGACCTTCGATCGGTTCGTGGAGTCCCCGACCCCGGCGAAGTGGCACCTGCTGGTGTCCGCCTGGCTTGAGCTGCCGGGCCGCCCCAGCCTGGTCGGCAGTCGTGGCCCGGACAACAAACCCTATGCGGCGCTGTCTGATTCGCTGTTCTCCACAGCGGCACCCCTCGACCGCCGGCTGATGCTCGATGTCCTTGCCGGGCTGCCACCGGGCTCCGGAGTGAACGCGGACAGCGTGTCTCGGGCGATGGTGTGGCGACGGCCCCGGTGGTCGGTGCGCCTACAACCGAACCCGATCGGCGACATACTCACCGAGGCCCATGCGGTCGGAGTGGTCGGTCGCGGCGCTCTCGCGTCACCGATGCGGCGGCTGTTGGCCGGCGACAGTGACGACGCGGTCATCGCGGCGATGGAGAAGATTCTGCCCGCGCCGATCGATCATTTCCTGCTCCAAGCCGACCTGACCGTCATCGTGCCCGGCCCGCTGGAGCGGTCGCTCGCCGAGCAGTTGGCGGCCGTCGCCACCGTCGAATCGGCGGGCGCGGCAATGGTCTACCGTATCGACGAGGCGTCGGTGCGACGGGCCCTCGACACCGGAAAGACCGCGGGCGAGATCCACGCGCTGTTCAGTCGGCATTCGAAAACGCCTGTCCCACAAGGATTGTCCTATCTCATCGATGACGTCGCGCGGCGGCACGGACAGCTTCGGGTGGGAATGGCGTCGGCGTTTGTCCGCTGCGAGGACGCCGCGCTGCTTGCCCAGGCGGTGTCCGCGCCGGCGACCGAATCGGTTGAACTTCGGCTGCTCGCTTCGACCGTGGCGGTGTCGCAGGCGCCGATCAGCGACGTCCTTGCCGCGTTGCGCACAGCGGGCTTCGCCCCTGCCGCCGAGGACGCAACGGGGGCCATCGTCGATCTGCGCCGCCGGGGGCGCGGGTGCCCGCCCCGGCACGCCGCCGCGGGTACCGGCACGCTCCGGTCCCGACGGACCAAACCCTGGGAGCCATCGTCGCGGTGTTGCGAAAGGTCGCTTCGGCACCGCCGAGCGGCATGCGACTCGACCCTGCGGTGGCGATCTCCGAGCTCCAGCAGGCCGCCCACCACCAGGAGTCGGCGGTGATCGGTTATGTCGATCCCGCCGGGGTGGCTACTCAGCGCGTGGTGGCGCCGATCAACATCCGCGGCGGACAGCTGACCGCCTACGACCCGGCCTCGGGACGAGTGCGCGAATTCGCGATCCACCGCGTCACGTCGGTGGTGTCCGCCGACGCCGGGTAGTCCCTCAGCGGTACACCGTCACCAGCACGATCCCGGGCAGCAGGTTGCTGACGTTGGAATCGTCGGTGACATAGATCGACAGGGTCCGGGTGTGACTGACCGAGAGCCAGCCGCCGCCGTACTGGGTCGCCTTGAACGTGACCGCCTCCAGCGCCTGTTTGTACTGCGCCAGCGTCGCGGTGCCCGACAACGTCAGCTCGCGGGTGGCGCTGTTGAAGCTGGCGGTGACCGGATTGCCCGCGATGGGTGTGTATGTCAGCGTGTCGCCGGTGACGAAGTTGTCGGTGATCTTCACCGTGGCGCCGGTGAGCACCGTCGAATCGGGGTCGATGATCGTCGCCGAGGTGATCGGCCTGACAGTCTGCCCGACCGACGGGAACGCCAGCCCCGACAGCCCGAGAACGGCCAACGTCGGACGGTCGGGATTCTTCACCCCTCCCAACACGAGTGCCGGCAGTGCCGCGTTGACCCCGGAGTCGTCCGTGACGTTGATGGAGAAAGTCCGAATGATCGCCACGCCGCCGGAGGCCGCGAAGGTGACCGCTTCCAGCGCGGCTTCGTACTGTGCTTTGGTCGCCACACCAGACAGCGTGAGCGTGTCGGTTCCGTTCCAGGTGGCCGTGATCGAGCTACCCGCGGGAGGTGTGTAGTTGAGTACGTCGCCGGACTGACGCCCGCCGGTGATCTTCACGGTGGCCCCGGTCATGGTCGTCGAATCGAGGTCGACGATCTCCACCACCGGCGCGAGCACCACGCCCGGTTTACCGAGGGTGTAGGTCGGTGGCAGGGAGAGCACGGCCACCGTCGGCAACAGCGGCGCTGCGGTGTTGGCGAACACCACTCCGGGAATCGGATTGGTGTCCCCGTCGGCCTCGACGACGGTGATGCTCACCGTGCGGGTCAGGCCGAGTTGGGTTGCGCTGAAGGAGATGGCCTTGAGCGCTTCCTGGTACTGCGCCACGGTGGCCGCACCGGACAAGGTGAGCGTCCAGTCGTTGGTCTGGACGACGACGACGGGATTACCCGCCGGCGCCGTATAGGTCAATTTGTCACCCGACATGCGACCCAGACCGATGGTCACCGTTGCGCCCGAGAGCATTCCGTCATCGGCATTGGCGATGCTCACCCCGGACATCAGCGGCACGGGCGGCTTACCGATGGTGTGGACGGGCAAGCCGATGGGAGTGACCGTCAATGGCAGCTCGATGACGATCGACGGGAGAACCCCGATCGCCACCAGCGTGGGCAGCAGGCTCTGCACACCGTCGGTGTCGGTCGGCGTGATCTCCACCGTGCGCGCCAGCAGGCCGAGCTCGGTGGCGCTGAAAGTGACCGCTTTCAGCGCCGCTTCGAACTGTCCGGTCGACGCCGGGCCGGTCAGGGTGAGCGTCCAGTCGTTCTCCCAGGTGCCCGTCACCAGGCTGCCGTCGGGTGCGATGTAACCGAGCGTGTCACCGGTCTGGCGCCCGCCGGTGATGGTGAGGGTCACGCTCTGCATCGATGACGAATCCAGATCGATGATCTCGGCGATGGAGAGCAGTTTGACCGGGTTTCCGGCCAGCACGTAGGGCAGGCCGCCGGCCGCCACCAGTGAGGGCGGGAGATAGATGGCAGGCAACACCGCAACCAGGGCGGTGGCCGGCAGTAGGGAACCGAGTCCCTGCTCGTCGACCAGGGTGATCTCCACCGTCCGTCCGAGCAGACCCAGCTGGGTGGCGCTGAACGTCACCGCTTTGAGCGCCGCCTCGTATTGCGCGATCGGGCGGGTACCGGACAAGGTCAGGGTGTAGTCGTTGACCCATTCCACGTCGAGGTCGACACCGTCGGGCGCGACGTAGCCCAGCTTGTCGCCGCTCTGATATCCCAGTCCGATCGTGACGGTGACGCTGTCCATCGACGACGAATCCAGGTCGATGATCTCGGCGAGGGACAGTACCTTGACCGGGTCTCCACCCAGCGTGTACGGGAGGCCGCCGACCGCCACCATCGACGGCGGCAGCTGCAGGATCGGGTCGGCGTTGAAACTCACGCCCTGTGTGAAGTTCTCGGCCTCGGCGAGACCGAACGCACGAGCGACCGAGTGCAGCAGTCGCTGGATCGACCCCAGCACACCGGTCAGGTTCTCGGAGTCGTCCCGCACGATCACGGTGAACTCGACCGGGCGCGGATCCCCGATCACGGGCGTCAGGGGCGTGTAGACGAACTTGCCGGTCAGCAGGTCGCGGAACACGAAGCCGCCGGCCGGCTGGATGATGTCGTAGGTCAGCGGATCCCCGTTGGGATCGTAGGCGTCGATGTCGATGATGACCTGGCCGGTGATGATCTGTGTGGTGGTCACCGAGCGCACCACCGGAGTCTTGTTGAAGAACGTGTGCGTGATGATGCGGCGGAACCACGCCAGCAGGGCGTCGGTGATCGACGCAGGGACCGGCACCTCCGGCGCCAGGAGCGGCGAGATGACCGTCGACATCACGGCACTGAAGAGGTTGACTTCGCTGACCGTCTCGTCGGTTGCGAGCGCGACCACCGATGTCTCGCCCTCGACGTCGGTACCCCCGGACGGCGACGGCACGACGGCATCGACGGTGGCATCCGGGACAGCACCCTCGGCGTCGAGATCGTCGGTTGGATCCCGGACCTCCTCTATGCCCGCAGGTTCGCCACCATCCCCGGGCTGAGTTCCTTGATCGACAGACTCGGAAATCTCGGAATCGTCGGCAAGCGAACCACTTTGCGCGCCAGCGTTGGCATCGGGGGCCGCGACGTCGCCTTCCGCGGAGCCATCGTCACCGTCCTGGTCATCTGCGCCCTGGCCGGCTCCTGCCTCACCGGTGCCATCGCCGTCATCGAGGTCCTCATCGTCGAGGTCCTCGCCGAGGTCATCGTCGTTGAGGTCCTCGCCGAGGTCATCGTCGTCGAGCGCGCCGTCATCGTCGCCATCGTCCTGACCCGCATCATCGGACCCCGAATCGGCGCCCTGCGGATCGTTGCCGGACGGGGTGGAGTCGGCGGCGGGTCCGGCGTTCGACCCCGCGGTGGACACCGAGGACCCCGAATCCGAATCGTCGGCCACGGCCACCCCGGTGGCAGAGTTCGCCACCGCCAGCCCGATGCCCAGCGACACTGCGAGCGCCCCCACCCGCCCGACGTTCTGCGCGTAGCGCGACCCGCCCCGCGCGCGTGTCTCGGCGACCCGACCGGCGTGCCGCCATCGAGAAGGCGGGCCGCCCAGAACGTCGGGGCACTGCCGTTTGCACTTTCGCGCACCACGCGGTGACGGGCCGGGCGGGCTGGGTTTGCACTCATATGGCGATCTCCACTGCTCGGCCCGAAGGCATGGTGATGCTGACGGGGCGAATCCGCCCTGCGAATTGATGGGAAATGGCGACCCCGCGTGGCCTGACAACGACCCCTCGCCGCGCCATGTCGCTCCCCGACTCGATGAACTTACCCACTGGTAGCTGAGCAGGCCCGGTCAGCGCCGGGACGCCCTTGCAGGTAGCAGACTAAAGCAAAAAACGTCCGAAATTGACGAACTCACAGAATTCTTTACTCAGACACCCAGCCAGCACATCTGACTACTGTCCGGAAGTGCTGTTAAGCCATGTCAGCAAATTTGACGGTGCGGCAGATCTGCGCTGAGCGACATCGTTTTGCTCCGCATCGTTCATTTCCCGCAAGACCCGGCCATGAGTCACGACAGACCGGCATGTTCCCCAAGGGAAAAGACAGACGTTTGCCGACCCCCCCCTCACTTCGCTCTGCGGTGGTCTCGGTCCACGACGTCGGCCCAGCCTGGATAATCGACGAACATGAGTTTCAGTCAGAACATCAGCGGGGTCCACGGTGACTGACGGCCCCCTGATCGTGCAGTCCGACAAGACGGTGCTGCTCGAAGTGGACCACGACCAGGCCGGCGCGGCGCGGGCCGCGATTGCGCCCTTCGCGGAACTGGAACGGGCGCCCGAGCACGTCCACACCTACCGCATCACGCCGCTGGCGCTGTGGAACGCGCGGGCCGCCGGACACGACGCGGAGCAGGTCGTCGACGCGCTGGTGACGTTCTCCCGCTACGCAGTGCCGCAACCCCTGCTGGTCGACATCGTCGACACCATGGCGCGCTACGGCCGTCTACAGCTGGTCAAGCATCCCGCGCATGGCCTCACACTTGTCAGCTTCGACCGCGCCGTCCTTGAGGAGGTGCTCCGGAACAAGAAGATCGCGCCGATGCTCGGCGCCCGCCTCGATCAGGACACGGTCGTCGTGCACAACAGCGAACGCGGCCGGGTCAAGCAGATGTTGCTCAAGATCGGCTGGCCGGCCGAGGATCTGGCCGGGTATGTCGACGGCGAGGCACACCGCATCGATCTCGCGCAGGACGGGTGGCAGCTACGCGATTACCAACAGATGGCCGCGGATTCGTTCTGGGACGGCGGTTCCGGCGTCGTGGTGTTGCCCTGCGGCGCGGGCAAGACCCTGGTGGGCGCGGCCGCGATGGCGAAGGCGGGGGCGACCACCCTGATTTTGGTGACGAACACCGTCGCGGGTCGGCAGTGGAAACGTGAACTGATTGCGCGGACGTCGTTGACCGAAGAAGAGATCGGCGAGTACTCCGGCGAACGCAAGGAGATCCGACCGGTCACCATCGCGACCTATCAGGTGATCACCCGTCGAACCAAAGGCGAGTACAAGCATCTCGAGCTCTTCGACAGCCGTGACTGGGGTCTGATCATCTACGACGAGGTCCACTTGCTGCCCGCCCCGGTCTTTCGGATGACGGCCGATCTGCAATCGCGCAGACGCCTCGGGCTGACGGCGACGCTGATCCGGGAGGACGGTAGAGAAGGCGACGTGTTCTCGCTGATCGGCCCCAAACGCTACGACGCGCCATGGAAGGACATCGAGGCGCAGGGCTGGATTGCGCCGGCTGAGTGTGTCGAGGTTCGCGTGACCATGACCGACAACGAGCGGATGCTCTATGCAACAGCCGAACCCGATGAACGGTACAAGCTGTGCGCGACGGCGCATACGAAGGTCGCGGTGGTGAAGTCCATTCTGGAGCGCCACCCAGACGAGCCGACGCTGGTGATCGGCGCGTACCTGGACCAGTTGGACGAACTCGGTGCCGAATTGAACGCCCCGGTGATACAAGGGTCGACGAAGAACGCCGAGCGTGAGGCACTTTTCGACGGGTTCAGGCGCGGCGAGATCCGCACCCTCGTGGTGTCGAAAGTCGCGAACTTCTCCATCGATCTTCCTGAAGCCAGTGTGGCAGTGCAGGTTTCGGGAACATTCGGATCGCGACAAGAAGAAGCCCAGCGGCTCGGCCGGTTGCTGCGCCCCAAGGCAGACGGCGGAGGAGCGGTCTTCTACTCGGTGGTGTCGCGAGACAGCCTCGACGCCGAGTACGCCGCGCACCGGCAGCGATTCCTGGCCGAGCAGGGCTACGGCTACGTCATCAAGGACGCCGACGACCTGCTCGGACCGGCGATCTGACCCGGGTAGGCCTCCGGGTCACCACACCGAAACGGTCAACGAACCCGAGGTGCTCTTGCCCCCGTTGTCGGTGATGGTGACCGCGATGGTTCGCGTGGTCCATGCGCCCTGGTTCGCCCAGAACGTGACGGCCCGCAGCGCCTGCTCGTACTGGGCGACGGTCGCCGTTCCCGACAGGGTCAGCGTCTTGGAACCCGGGTCCCAGGAAGCCGTTACCGGATTGCCCGCCGGCTGCACGTAACCAAGGGTGTCGTTGGACTGTACGAAGCTGGTGACCTTCAGTGTCGCGCCGGACAGGTAACCAAGGTCATCGGTGATATCCAGCGTGACAACAGGATTGATCGGCGAATCGTTACGGTTGTAGGACTTTCCACCGGTGATCCATAGTCCAGGCGCTGAGTTCTCCCGCACTGTGGCGGTGGCGGCGCCGTTGAGCAGGCCGGAGCTGCTGACCCCGGTCTCGTCGGTCACCGACACGGAGATCCCCCGGACGAAGAGGATCCCGCCTGTCGCCGAGAAGGTGACTGCCTTGAGCGCCTCCTCGTACTGAGCCTTGGTTCCGACGCCGCTCAGTATCAGTGTCCTGCTGCCCGCATCCCACGTGGCGGTGATCGGATTACCTGCAGGCTGAACGTATCCGAGTACGTCACCGGACTGACCGAGGGTCTCGATCGTGACCCTTGCCGACGAGAAGTAGTCAGAGTCAGCGTCGGTGATGGTCGCAGATGACAACAACGTGACGGGTGCCGTGCCGATTGTGTGAGTAGGCGTTCCGACTGTGACCACCGAGGGCGGCAGCGAGTACCGGACGTTGGCAGTCGCCGCGCCGGGCAGCACACTGTCCACGTTGGTCTCATCGGTCACCGTGATCACGATCCCTCGGACAAGGAGCGCGCCTCCGGTCGCCGAGAATGTGACGGCTTCGAGTGCCGCCTCATACTGGGCCTTGGTCGCCACACCGGTGAGTGTCAGCGTGCGAGTGCCGGCGTTCCAGGTCGCGGTGATCGGATTGCCTGCCGGAGCGACGTAACCGAGTACATCGCCGGCCTGACCCAGCGTCGCGATCGTGACGGTCGCTGCAGACAGATTGTCGGAATCAGCGTCGGCGATACTGGCCGATGTCAGCAGCTTCACCGGAGCGGTTCCGATGGTGTACGTCGGTGCACCGATCGTCGCCACCGTCGGCGGCACACCAATCACCGACACGATCGCCGCACCCGGCACCAGGCTTTGCACCTGGGCGTCATCGGTCACATGCACCGAAATCCCGCGGGCGATCCCACCCTCAGAAGCACTGAAGGTGACCGCCTTGATCGCCTGTTCGTACTGGTCGAGGGTGGCCACCCCCGACAACGTCAGAGTGCGCGTCACCGCATCCCAGCTGGCTGTAATCGGATTCCCGTCCGGTGCGGTGTAACTCAAAACATCACCGGTCTTGTAGGCCGAGGAGATCACCAGGGTGGCACCGGACAGGTGGTCGGAGTCGAGGTCGCTCAGGGTGACCGAGGAGACCACCTTCACCGGGGCACCACCGAGCTTGAAAATCGGGGTGCCGATCACCGCCACCGTCGGCGGTAGACCAATCACCGACACGATCGCCGCACCCGGCACCACGCTTTGCACCTGGGCGTCATCGGTCACATGCACCGAAATCCCGCGCGCGATCCCACCCTCAGAAGCACTGAACGTGACCGCCTTGATCGCCGCCTCGTACTGATCGAGGGTGGCCACCCCGCTGAGGGTCAACGTCCTGGTCGCCGCATCCCACGACGCGGTGATCGGGCTGCCCTCAACAGCAACATAGTTGAGCACGTCGCCGGTCTTGTAGGCCGAGGAGATCACCAGGGTGGCCCCGGACAGGTGGTCGGAATCGAGGTCACCCAGGGTGACCGAGGAGACCACCTTCACCGGGGCACCACCGAGCTTGAAAATCGGGGTGCCGATCACCGCCACCGTCGGCGGCACACCAATCACCGACACGATCGCCGCACCCGGCACCACGCTCTGCACCAGGGCGTCATCGGTCACATGCACCGAAATCCCCCGCGCGATCCCACCCTCAGAAGCACTGAACGTGACCGCCTTGATCGCCTGTTCGTACTGGTCGAGGGTCGCCACCCCCGACAACGTCAGAGTGCGCGTCACCGCATCCCAGCTGGCTGTAATCGGATTCCCGTCCGGTGCGGCGTAACTCAAAACATCACCGGTCTTGTACGCCGAGGAGATCACCAGAGTGGCCCCGGACAGGTGGTCGGAGTCGAGGTCGCTCAGGGTGACCGAGGAGACCACCTTCACCGGGGCACCACCGAGCTGAAAATCGGGGTGCCGATCACCGCCACCGTCGGCGGCACACCAATCACCGACACGATCGCCGCACCCGGCACCACGCTTTGCACCTGGGCGTCATCGGTCACATGCACCGAAATCCCGCGCGCGATCCCACCCTCAGAAGCACTGAACGTGACCGCCTTGATCGCCGCCTCGTACTGATCGAGGGTGGCCACCCCGCTGAGGGTCAACGTCCTGGTCGCCGCATCCCACGACGCGGTGATCGGGCTGCCCTCAACAGCAACATAGTTGAGCACGTCGCCGGTCTTGTAGGCCGAGGAGATCACCAGGGTGGCCCCGGACAGGTGGTCGGAGTCGAGGTCACCCAGGGTGACCGAGGAGACCACCTTCACCGGGGCACCACCGAGCTTAAAGATCGGGGCACCGATCACCGCCACCGTCGGCGGCACACCAATCACCGACACGATCGCCGCACCCGGCACCAGGCTTTGCACCTGGGCGTCATCGGTCACATGCACCGAAATCCCGCGCGCGATCCCACCCTCAGAAGCACTGAACGTGACCGCTTTGATCGCCTGTTCGTACTGGTCGAGGGTGGCCACCCCCGACAACGTCAGAGTGCGCGTCACCGCATCCCAGTGGGCTGTAATCGGGCTGCCCTCAACAGCAACATAGTTGAGCACATCGCCGGTCTTGTAGGCCGAGGAGATCACCAGAGTGGCCCCGGACAGGTGGTCGGAATCCAGGTCACCCAGGGTGACCGAGGAGACCACCTTCACCGGGGCACCACCGAGCTTAAAGATCGGGGTGCCGATCACCGCCACCGTCGGCGGCACACCAATCACCGACACGATCGCCGCACCCGGCACCAGGCTTTGCACCTGGGCGTCATCGGTCACATGCACCGAAATCCCGCGCGCGATCCCACCCTCAGAAGCACTGAAGGTGACCGCTTTGATCGCCTGTTCGTACTGGTCGAGGGTGGCCACCCCGCTGAGGGTCAACGTCCTGGTCGCCGCATCCCACGACGCGGTGATCGGATTCCCGTCCGGTGCGTGTAACTCAAAACATCACCGGTCTTGTAGGCCGAGGAGATCACCAGGGTGGCCCCGGACAGGTGGTCGGAGTCGAGGTCGCCCAGGGTGACCGAGGAGACCACCTTCACCGGGGCACCACCGAGCTTAAAGATCGGGGTGCCGATCACCGCCACCGTCGGCGGCACACCAATCACCGACACGATCGCCGCACCCGGCACCAGGCTTTGCACCTGGGCGTCATCGGTCACATGCACCGAAATCCCGCGCGCGATCCCACCCTCAGAAGCACTGAAGGTGACCGCTTTGATGGCCTGTTCGTACTGGTCGAGGGTGGCCACCCCGCTGAGGGTCAACGTCCTGGTCGCCGCATCCCACGACGCGGTGATCGGGCTGCCCTCAACAGCAACATAGTTGAGCACGTCGCCGGTCTTGTAGGCCGAGGAGATCACCAGGGTGGCACCGGACAGGTGGTCGGAGTCGAGGTCGCTCAGGGTGACCGAGGAGACCACCTTCACCGGGGCACCACCGAGCTTGAAAATCGGGGCACCGATCACCGCCACCGTCGGCGGCACACCAATCACCGACACGATCGCCGCACCCGGCACCACGCTCTGCACCAGGGCGTCATCGGTCACATGCACCGAAATCCCGCGCGCGATCCCACCCTCAGAAGCACTGAACGTGACCGCTTTGATGGCCTGTTCGTACTGGTCGAGGGTGGCCACCCCCGACAACGTCAGAGTGCGCGTCACCGCATCCCAGTGGGCTGTGATCGGGCTGCCCTCAACAGCAACATAGTTGAGCACGTCGCCGGTCTTGTAGGCCGAGGAGATCACCAGAGTGGCCCCGGACAGGTGGTCGGAATCCAGGTCGCTCAGGGTGACCGAGGAGACCACCTTCACCGGGGCACCACCGAGCTTAAAGATCGGGGTGCCGATCGTCGCCACCGTCGGCGGCACACCAATCACCGACACGATCGCCGCACCCGGCACCAGGCTTTGCACCTGGGCGTCATCGGTCACATGCACCGAAATCCCGCGCGCGATCCCACCCTCAGAAGCACTGAAGGTGACCGCTTTGATCGCCTGTTCGTACTGGTCGAGGGTCGCCACCCCCGACAACGTCAGAGTGCGCGTCACCGCATCCCACGACGCGGTGATCGGATTCCCGTCCGGTGCGGTGTAACTCAAAACATCACCGGTCTTGTAGGCCGAGGAGATCACCAGGGTGGCCCCGGACAGGTGGTCGGAATCGAGGTCGCTCAGGGTGACCGAGGAGACCACCTTCACCGGGGCACCACCGAGCTTAAAGATCGGGGTGCCGATCGTCGCCACCGTCGGCGGCACACCAATCACCGACACGATCGCCGCACCCGGCACCAGGCTTTGCACCTGGGCGTCATCGGTCACATGCACCGAAATCCCGCGCGCGATCCCACCCTCAGAAGCACTGAAGGTGACCGCCTTGATCGCCGCCTCGTACTGGTCGAGGGTGGCCACGCCGCTGAGGGTCAACGTCCTGGTCGCCGCATCCCACGACGCGGTGATCGGGCTGCCCTCAACAGCAACATAGTTGAGCACGTCGCCGGTCTTGTAGGCCGAGGAGATCACCAGGGTGGCACCGGACAGGTGGTCGGAGTCGAGGTCGCTCAGGGTGACCGAGGAGACCACCTTCACCGGGGCACCACCGAGCTTAAAGATCGGGGTGCCGATCACCGCCACCGTCGGCGGCAAACCAATCACCGACACGATCGCCGCACCCGGCACCAGGCTTTGCACCTGGGCGTCATCGGTCACATGCACCGAAATCCCGCGCGCGATCCCACCCTCAGAAGCACTGAAGGTGACCGCCTTGATCGCCTGTTCGTACTGGTCGAGGGTCGCCACCCCCGACAACGTCAGAGTGCGCGTCACCGCATCCCAGCTGGCTGTAATCGGATTCCCGTCCGGTGCGGCGTAACTCAAAACATCACCGGTCTTGTACGCCGAGGAGATCACCAGGGTGGCCCCGGACAGGTTGTCCGAATCGAGGTCGCTCAGGGTGACCGAGGAGACCACCTTCACCGGGGCACCACCGAGCTTGAAAATCGGGGTGCCGATCACCGCCACCGTCGGCGGCACACCAATCACCGACACGATCGCCGCACCCGGCACCACACTCTGCAGACCCGTGTCGTCGGTGACAGAGATCGAAACGCCGCGCGCCAGTCCCCCGGTCGTTGCGGTGAAGGTCACTGCAAGGAGCGCTTGTTCGTACTCATCAGCAGTCGCCATCCCGGACAATGTCAGCGTCCGGGTTGCCGCATCCCACGACGCGGTGATCGGGCTGCCGTCCGGCGCGTTGTAGTTGAGTATGTCGCCGTCTTGACCAGATGTCGCGATCCTGATCGTGGCCTTGGCGATCTGATCCGAATCCGTGTCGGTGATGACGGCCGACGACAGCACCTTTACGGGAGAACCTCCCAGTTTGAAGATCGGGAGTCCGGCTGTCACGACTGTCGGCGGCAGCTGCACGAGAGGATCGATCGTGACCGGGACGGTGACGGTCACGTTGTCCTTCTCGGCCATGCCGAGAAGCCTTGCTATTCCGTGGAAGAGCTTCTGAATCGTCCCGAGTGGGCCGGTGAGGTGCTCGGAGTCATCCCGAATAACGACCTGGAACGTGTCCGGCAATGGCTGGCCGGTCACGATCGTGGTCGGGGTGTAGATGAATTTTCCGGTGATCAAGTCCCGGAAGACCACTCCGTGTTGCGGCTGGATGATGTCGTAGGTCAACGGATCGCCGTTCGGGTCCGTCGCCTTCACATCGATCGAGAGTTGCCCCGTGAAGAGCTTTTCGATCGTGATCGGTCCGTACACGGGTGTCTTGTTGAAGAAGGTATGGGATACCTGACGTCGCACCCAGGCGAGCAACGCATCGAACCACGGCACCTGCGCCGGCGCGTTGGGGCTGGCGAACGGCGATACCACTGCGGATACCAAAGCCGTCACGACGTCAACGGTCTCGACGCTCGACTGAGAGGCGGTGGCCCGCACGACAGGGGTGGTCGACGGAGTGACCACGTCCACCACCTTGACGTCATCCGCTGCAGCGTTCTCCGCGACGGCCTCGGTGCCGGTTCCGGCCGAGACATCCCCGTCGTCTGCATCTCCGATCTCGCCGTCGGGTGCTGCGAGACCCGACTCGTCGTCCCCGACCTCCTCGCCCGCGGCAGAGCCAGAACCCGACTGCTCGACATGGTCGCCGACGTCTGGGGCGCCCTCGTCGGTTTCGGCTGATTCGGTGTCCGAGCCGTTCGCTGGCGGCAAATCGTCATCGGACTCGGTGTCAGACTCTTCGTCGGAGGCGCCTACGTCGGCATCAGGGTCCTCGCTCTCGTCATCGTCGTCCGCCACCTCCGCGTCGGCTCCGGCGTCGGAGTGTGTGTCGTCCGCCGGAGTGTCCCGCTCTACCGAATCGCCCCGTGCCGGCCCTGACGAGGTGGACGCCTCATCAGGTTTCGATTCTGACACCGACGAGTCGGTGTCAGAATCGGCGTATGCGACTCCGGCGTTGGCGACCGCCAAACCGACACCGAGTGAAACGGCGAGCGCACCTACCCGGCCAATGTGTAGCGCGTACTTCGACGTCGTCCTGCGCGAGTGCTTCGCCGATCCGCCCTCCCGGGCACGCTCCACGAGGCACTCGGCTGACCAGAACCCGACCTCGGGGCCAGACGCACCCTTGCGTTGTACGCGATGACGGGCCGGGTTTGCACACATACGTCCTCCGTATTGCTCATGTCCGGTATGAAGTTGTCGATGGCCGCGAGGGCGTGGAGATCCAGCGCCTACTTCCGGTGGCCAGGTAGGCCGCCGGCATATCTATCGGGACGTGTCCGGGGGTCGGTCACCACACCGACAGCGTCAACAGACCTGCCGAGCTGCGAACGCCGGCGTCGTCGGTGACCCTGATCGCCAAAGTCCTTGTCGTCCAAGCTCCGCCGGTCGCAGTGAAGGTGATGGCCTTGAGTGCCGCTTCATACTGGGACTTGGTCGCGGTACCAGTGAGCGTCAGCGTCCTGCTGCCCGCGTCATAGGTGGCGCTGATCGGTACTCCCGCCAGGCCGCTGTAGGCCAGCACATCGCCGGAACGGCCGAACAGCGTGACCTCGACGGTCGCACTCGTCAGGTAGTCAGAGTCGGCGTCGACGATGTCGACAGCCGCGACTGGGTTCACCGGCTGCTTACCGATCGTGTACGACCGTCCGCCGAACGGCGTCACCAGCGGCGGAAGCGGATTCCTGGCACCGGCGAGCACGATTCCCGAGGTCAGGCTCTGCACGCCGGTGTCATCGGTGACATCGATGGTGATGGTGCGCACCAGACCCACACCCTGGGTCGCCGCGAACGTCACCGCCTTGAGCGCTTCCTCGTACTGCGCCTTGGTCGCCAGCCCCGACAGTGTCAACGTACGACTGCCGGCATCCCAGGATCCGGTGATCGGATTACCGGACGGCGCAACATAACCCAGCACATCACCGGACTGACCCAGCAACGTGATCCTCAGCACGGCCTTGGAAAGGAACCCTGAGTCGGCGTCGGCGACATCGACCCCGGATACGAGTTTCACCGGCGCGGCGCCGAGCGTGTAGGTGGGTGCACCGACAGGTGTCACCAAAGGCGGCAATGACCAGCGCGCACCGGCGAGCACGATTCCCGAGGTCAGGCTCTGCACGCCGGTGTCATCGGTGACATCGATGGTGATGGTGCGCACCAGACCCACACCCTGGGTCGCCGCGAACGTCACCGCCTTGAGCGCTTCCTCGTACTGCGCCTTGGTCGCCAGCCCCGACAGTGTCAACGTACGACTGCCGGCATCCCAGGATCCGGTGATCGGATTACCGGACGGCGCAACATAACCCAGCACATCACCGGACTGACCGAGCAGCGCGATCTTCAGCACGGCCTCGGACAGGTAGTCGGAGTCGCCGTCGGCGATGTCGACGGCCGAGACCAGCTTCACCGGCGCCGAACCGAGCGTGTGGGTGGGAGCACCGACGGGTGTCACCAGCGGCGGTAACTGGGTCGCCATCCACACACCGACGGTGACGAATCCCGGCGCGATGTTCGCAACCCCGTCTTCGTCGGTGACCGAGATCGACACACCCCGGACCAGCAGCGCACCTCCGGTGGCCGAGAACGTCACCGCCTTGAGCGCCTCTTCGTACTGGGCCTTGGTCGCCACCCCCGACAACGTCAAGGTCCTGGAGCCGGCATCCCAGGAGCCGACGATCGGATTACCGGACGGGGCAACGTAACCCAGCACATCACCGTCCTGGCCGAGCGTCACGATCTTCAAGATCGCCTCGGACAGCTGGTCCGAGTCGCCATCGGCTATGCCCACGGCAGACACCAGCTTGACCGGATCGCCGCCGAGTGTGTAGCCAGGACCTGGCAACGGCGTCACCAGGGGCGGCAGTTGCGTGGCAGGCCAGACACCGACAGTGACCAAGGCGGGAGCGATGTTGTCCACACCGTCGGCGTCAGTCGCGGAGATGGTCACTCCGCGAACCAGGAGTGCGCCTTCGGTCGCTGAGAATGTCACCGCTTTGAGCGCCTGCTCGTACTGTGCTTTGGTCGCAACTCCGGACAACGTCAACGTCTTCGTGGTGGAGTCCCATGTCGCGATGATCGGATTGTCCTCCGGCGCAACGTAGCCCAAAACGTCGCCGGCCTGGGCCAGGGTGGCAATCTTGAGGATCAACTTGGACAGGTAGTCAGAGTCCCCGTCGGCGATGTCGACCGCCGAAACCAGTTTCACCGGGTCATCGCCGATGGTGAAGCCCAAGCCGGGCAGCGGGGTCACCAACGGCGGCAGCTTGACAGCCGGCCACACCCCGACGGTGACGAACCCGGGCGCGATGTTCTCGATACCGTGCTCGTCAGTCGCCGACAGCGTCACACCTCGCACCAGCAGCGCACCTCCGGTGGCCGAGAAGGTCACCGCCTCGATCGCCTGCTTGTACTGCGCCTTGCTCGCAATACCGCTGAGCGTCAGGCTTTTCGTCTGCGCATCCCAGGTGGCGGTGATCGGGTTCCCCTCGATCGCGGCGTATTCCAGGAGATCGCCGTCCTGTGCCAGTGTCGCGAGTTTGATGATCACTTCGGACAGGTGATCCGAATCCCCGTCCGCCACGGCGACACCAGACACCAGTTTCACCGGATCACCGCCGAGCGTATAGCCGAGACCCGCGATCGGGGTGATCAACGGTGGCAACTGGATGACGGGATCGACGAACACCGGAATGGTGACGGTGACGTTATCGGCCTGGGCAAGTCCGAACATCCGGGCCACACTGTGCAGCAGGCTTTGGATGCTGCCCAGCGCGCCGCTGAGATGCTCGGAATCGTCCCGGATGACCACCTGGAAGCTGTCCTGCAGCGGGTCACCGGCCACGAGTTCGTACGGTGTGTAGATGAAGCGGCCGGTGATCAGATCGCGGAAAACCCAGCCGTGCTCGGGCTGAATGATGTCGTAGGTCAGCGGGTCGCCATTGGGATCGGTGGCATGCAGATCGATGAGCAACTGACCGGTGAAGATCTGCTCGGTGGTGATCGGTCCGTACACAGGACTCTTGTTGAAGAACGTATGGCTGATCTGGCGGCGGACCCATGCCAACAGCGCGTCGAGCCAGGGCGCACGCGCTGGGGCCTGGGGATCTGCCAACGGCGCCACCACATTGGACACGACGGCGGTGAAGAGACCGACCGACTCGGAGCTTTCCAGTTCCAGTGAGGATGCCGCCGGGGCCGTGCCGGTGTCCGTGAGCGAGACGACCGCGATCTGGGGTTCGTCGACCTCGACCGGTGGCGTGTCGGAGAGTTCGATGTCCGAGTCGGCCCCAAGGGCAGCATCGACGGTGTCTTCGTCAGGTCCGCTCTGGCGCGGCGGAGCCGACGCCTCGATCACCGGCGCGGATCCGGAACCTTCGTCCGTGTCGACAGGCGAGGAGGTATCGCTGTCGGGGATGTCGCCCGATGTGTCGTCGAGGTCCGGTTCGTCGAGGCCTGGGTCGTGCGGGTCTGAGTCTGGCTCCGTCTCCAGGGACGGATCGGCGGCCGGTTCCTCGGCGCTGTCGTCAACGTCGTCCTCGACGGGGTCTTCGTCGGCGTCGGGGTCGGTGGCATCGGTCTGCGACTCTGTGTGGTCAGACCCACCGGTATCCGGGGATGTCGCCGGCGCGGCCACTGAGGGGCCACTTGCCGACGAGTTGTTGTCCGATGTCGAGACCGATGAGTCGGTGTCGCTGTCTGCGTACGCGACGCCGGCCGAGTTGGCGACGGCGAAACCGACTCCCAACGACACTGCCAGGGCGCCGACGCGGCCGATGTGGCCGGCATATTTGGACGGTGTGGTCCGGCTGTGCCTGGCGGTGCGTCCGCGCCCAACGCCGTCGACGAGTTCTTTGGCAGACCAGATCTCCGGCTCACCTTTCGAGGTGCGAGCGGCGCGATGTCGGGCGGGAGCTGCACACATATCTCATCCTTCGTTGCTGTGTCTGCGTCCCCCCGCTGTTCTTTTGTCCCGACAAAACCCGAATCGGATGGTGGTGGATCGCGCGTTCCCCCACCAGAGAGCCCCCGCCGAACTCTCCGTGACCATTCCTCATCAGTGTTGCCTGGTTTGCTGGGCGCACGCCTCCAGATTCAGCGCGCGCCCAGCTAGGGGTGAGCCTAAGCCAATAACGTGACTCCGTTAACGAAATTTGCGATCTTTTTTTGCGTCGGCATGCACTCGGCTACCACCTGACAGCTAGTTGCTCTAGCAAGTACCGAGATCACGCGGCAACGTTACCAAGGATCAGCAAATTTGCATAGGCGAAAATTGCGCACAGAAGTACGCCGGATCGCCGGTCATCATCGCGGCGAATGGACACTGTTAGCCCTGGTCGGGCCCGGCGGTGCAGGCCTGGGTTTGCGGTCGGCAACCCACAGTCTGCACTGTACGGAGCTGATGATGCTGGCAGATGACGTTGCTCAAATCGCGACTGCGTGCGGACCTGGCTCAGCGGACACACTGCCCCCTGCCATCCCACTGCACGTCCGGACGGGGCGGCCGCGGCCGGGCGATGTCGAGGACGGCGTCGCGAGCGTCAGTATTTGCCTGTTACGTGCTGACAGGACACCGGTCGACGCCGGAACGGCGTGGGCAGCCTGGAACGACATCACCGGTCGGCGACCCGCTCGTCACGAGCCGCCGATCCGCGGCCACCGGCTATCAGGACAGCGCCGGAATTACCTCGCGCTCGAACAACTCGACCCCGGAGCGGTCATAGGCGGCCTCGGGGAAATAGCAGATCACGTACTCGCATCCGAGACCACGGAGTCGCTGCAGCGCTTCCACGAGTTGCTCGGGCGTGCCGCTCCCGCCCGCCGGCGTACTCATCGAGTTCAGCATGGCGTCGGCAGCCGGTTCGCCGGTCAGGGCGCTGATCCGAGAACGCACGCCTGCCAGCCGCTCCCGCACTTCCGCCTCGGAAGACCCGACGACGGCATTGATGTTCGCCGAACGGACGATGGCGTCGAATTCGGTCCCCACCTCGCCGCAGTGGTCTGCGAGCACCTGTGACTTGTGGGCGAAGCCCTCCGGCTCCGCGGTGAAGTTGGTGTACTGCGCATACTTCGCGGCGATACGAAGTGTCACTTTCTCACCACCCCCGGCGATCCACAGCGGGATTCCGCCGGGTTGCAGGGGCTGGGGAGCGACGATGGCCCCGTCGACCTGATAGTGCTTGCCGTCAAACGTCACGACGCCGTCGCGCCAGGCGTCGCGCATGATCTGGACGCCTTCGTCGAGCCGTCCCAACCGAACGCCGGCCGTGGGAAAGCCGTATCCATAGGCCCGCCACTCGTGTTCGTACCAGCCGCCACCGATACCCATCTGGATGCGTCCGCCGGAGATGATGTCAGCAGTCGCGGCAACCTTGGCGAGGTAGGCCGGATTGCGGTAACTCATCGCCGTGCACATCTGCCCCAGCTTGATCCGCGACGTCGTGGCTGCGTAGGCCGACATCAGCGTCCAGGCTTCATGGGTGGCTTCCGAGGTGGGGACCGGAACCGTATGGAAATGGTCGTATACCCACAACGAGTCCCAGACGTCGCCGCGGTCCACATAGGCAGCGAGATCACGCATCGTCTGCCACTGCTCGTGCGGTGCGATGCCGACCAGGTCCAGCCGCCAGCCCTGGGGGATGAAGATTCCGAAGCGCATGCCCTCGACTTTAGGCCCGATACCTCATTTCGCGCGGTAGTCGGCACCGGTCAGTACCGTACGAATCATGGCCCTTTCCAAGGATGAACGTGAACATTTTCTCGCCGAACCCCACGTCGCTGCGCTGTCCGTTGACGCCGGCGAGAACCGTGGCCCGCTCACCGTGCCCATTTGGTACCAGTATTCGCCGGGGGGTGAGCTGTGGTTCACCACCGGCGCCGGTTCGCGTAAGCACCGGCTCATCCAGGCGAGTGGCCACGTGTCACTGATGGTGGACCGCGTGCAGCCCACCGTGCGCTACGTGGCCGTCGACGGTCCGGTCCTACGCATCGAGACCGGCACTGACGAACAACTCGTGGAGATGACCAAGCGCTATCTGGAGCCGGAGAAGGTGGACGGCTACCTCGAGTTCGCCAGGCGCGAGCATGGCGAGAGCGTGGCCGTATTCGTCGACCCGAAACACTGGCTCTCCGCAGATCTCGGGGCGGTCTAGACCGGCTCGGTCGCCGATGGCGTGCGTGGCGCAACGGTCGGTTCCACCTGTGGCCCGGTGAACGCGCTGCGGTAGTCACTCGGGGTGGTACGCATCTGCCGGGCGAAATGATGGCGGAAGGTCGCCGGGGACTCGAATCCCACTCGCACGGCGATCTGCTCGATGGACAGCGCCGACCCCTCCAGCAGCGTCAGACTGGCGTGTACCCGCTGCTCGATGAGCCACTTGATCGGCGTTGTACCGGTGGCCTTCTGAAAGTGCCGCAGATAGCTGCGCCGCGACATCGCCGAGCGGTCGGCCAGTTGATCGAGCGTGATGGGTTGGTCGAGATTCTCCATCGCCCAGGCCATTCCCGCGGCTATCCGCCCGTCGTCCAGAGGTTCGGGCACGGGGTTCTCGATGTACTGCGCTTGCCCACCCGACCGGTGCGGTGAAATCACCATCCTCCGGGCGAGGTCGTTGGCCACCCGTCCTCCGTAGTCGTTGTGCACGATGTGAAGGCACAGATCGAGGCCCGCGGCGCAGCCGGCACTGGTGAGGACGCGACCGCTGTCGACGTAGAGCGGTGCCGGATCGACGTCGACGCCGGGATATTGCGCCTTGAGCATGTCGGCGTAGATCCAGTGGGTGGTCGCGGTGCGGCCGTCGAGCACTCCGGCCGCGGCGAGCACGAACGCGCCCGAACAGATGGACACCAGCCTGGCCTGCCGCTCGTCGGCCGCTTTGATGGCCGCCACCAGCGCCGGCGATATCGGCTCGGCGACGTCGCGCACGCTGGGAATCACCACCGTGTCAGCTGCGGCCAGGTCGTCGAGATCGTAGGAGGTATGGACAACGGCGCCACCGAGCATCCGGTTCTCGGTGTGCTCGGAGCAGAGTTTGACCGAATACCAGGGCCGCGCCAGACCCGCGGAAAACCGCTCGGACAGTTCGGTCATACCGAAGATCTCAGCGGCCGTCCCCGATTCGAAACCCGACATTCCGTCATAGGCGAGGATCGCGACAGTGTGCATGTCACTATCTTAAGCAAGATAGGCACCAGGGCCACTTTCGCGTCAGCTCCGCAGGCGGGAGGGTGGAGTCATGTTCTACAAGCGACATTCCCCCGGGCTCCGTATACTGCGGAAGCTGCGCTCTTCCCGTACCTTCCGACCGATACTGTCCTTCGCCGCCGGTATCCACGCCGCGGGCGGGATTGCCCACGGCGTGCAGCCCTCGCCGGTGTCCGCGGCTCGACGATGAGCCCGCACCTCCCTACGCCACGCCGGACCGCGTGCCCCTCGGCCGAAACCGCGAAAACCCCCGCGACCTCGGGGGTCGCGGGGGTTCTGCGTCAGTCGCCTAGGGCGTCAGCACTCAGGCCAAGGAGGACGGCGGGTTGAAACGCTCGCCGTACTTGGCGGCCAACTCCTTGGCGCGAGCCACGAAGGCTTCCTTGCCGATGCCACCGGCGCCCTGATACCCGACGATGAACTGCGCCGAACCGCCGGTGTAGGGCGGGAAGCCGATGCCCATGATCGAGCCGATGTTCGCATCGGCGGTCGAGGTGAGCACACCCTCGTCGAGGCACTTCTGAGTCTCCAGCGCCTCGGCGAACAACATGCGATCGATCATGTCCTGCAACGGGATATCGGCCGCGCCGGAACCAGACCCGGCATTGAACGTCTCGGCGAGACCGGGCCACAGGCCAACGCGCTTGCCGTCGACGTACTCGTAGAAGCCCGCACCCTTGAGCCGCGATGGACGACCGATCTCGATCATCTTGTTGACGACTTCCTCGGCCGGGTGCGCCACGTAGGTGCCGCCGGCCGCCTCGGTCGCCTTGCGGGTCTCGGTGGCGATCTTCTGCATCAACTCCAGGTTGAGCTCGTCGGAGAGCTGCAGCGGAGCGGCCGGGTAACCGGCCTGCGCCCCGGCCTGCTCGATGCTGGCCGCCGGCACGCCCTCGCCGAGCATGGCCAGCGCCTCGTTGACGAAGGTGCCGATGACACGGCTGGTGAAGAAGCCACGGCTGTCGTTGACCACGATCGGGGTCTTGCCGATGGCCAGGGTGTAGTCGAACACCCGGGCCAGCGCCTCGTCAGAGGTCTTCTCGCCCTTGATGATCTCTACCAGCGGCATCTTGTCCACGGGTGAGAAGAAGTGGATGCCGATGAAATCCTCCTGGCGCTTGACCCCGGAAGCCAGGCCGGTGATCGGCAGCGTGGAGGTATTGGAGCCCAGCAGCGCGTTCGGCTCGACGATGTCCTCGATCTCCTGGAACACCTTGTGCTTGAGGTCCTGGTTCTCGAACACGGCCTCGATCACGAAATCGACACCCTTGAGATCGGCCGGATCGTCGGTCGGAGTGATCTTGGCAAGCAGCGCCTCGGAACGCTCCTTGGTGGTGCGACCCCGCTCCAGCGCCTTGGCTTCCAGCTTCTCGGAGTAGCCCTTGCCCTTCTGGGCGGCTTCGAGCGAAACATCCTTGAGCACAACGTCATAGCCGGCCTTGGCCGAGACGTAGGCGATACCGGCGCCCATCATGCCCGCACCCAGCACGCCGATCTTCTTGATCTCCTGCTTGGCGATGCCGTCGGGACGCGAGGCACCGCCGTTGATGGCCTGCAGGTCCAGGAAGAACGCCTGGATCATGTTCTTGGCGGTCTGGCCGGTCACCAGCGAGACGAAGTAGCGGCTCTCGATGCGGGTGGCGGTGTCGAAGTCCACCTGCGCACCCTCGACGGCGGCGTCCAGGATGGCGCGCGGCGCCGGCATGGGCGCACCCTTGAGCTGCTTCTTCAGCAGCGCCGGGAACGACGGCAAGATGGCGGCCAGCGCCGGATGCGACGGCGTGCCGCCGGGCATCTTGTAGCCCTTCTGGTCCCACGGCTGGGTGTGGGCGTCGGGATTGGCCTTGATCCACGCCTTGGCGGCCGGAATGAGTTCGTCGACGGACTGGACGAGCCGATCCACAAGCCCAATTTCCAAGGCCTTGCCCGGCTTGAAGCGCGTGCCCTGGCTGAGGATCTCCATGAACGCCTTCTGGATGCCGAACATGCGCACGGTGCGCGCGACGCCGCCGCCGCCGGGCAGCAGACCCAGGGTGACCTCGGGCAGACCGATCACCACGCCCTTGACGTCGGCGGCGATGCGGTGATGACACGCCAGCGCGATCTCCAGGCCGCCACCGAGGGCGGCGCCGTTGATGGCCGCCACGACGGGTTTGCCCAGGGTCTCCAGCGCGCGCAGGTCGGCCTTGATGAACTCGACCTCGGCGAACGATTCGGCGGCGTTGTCGGGGCCGACCTTCATCATGCCCTTGAGGTCACCGCCGGCGAAGAACGTCTTCTTCGCGCTGGCGATCACCACGCCGGTGATCGAATCCTTCTCCTCCACAAGGCGTTGCACGGCGTTGTGCATGGATTCCTTGTAGTGCTCGTTCATCACGTTGGCCGAACCGGTCGGATCGTCCAGCGTCAGGGTGACGATGCCGTCGGCATCCTTGTCCCACTGAATAGTGTTCTCGGCCATTGCTTTACACCCTCTCGATGATGGTTGCCACGCCCATGCCGCCGCCGATGCACAGCGTGACCAGCGCACGCCGCGCGTTACGCCGCTCAAGTTCGTCGACCATGGTGCCGGTGATCATGGCGCCCGTGGCACCCAGCGGGTGTCCCATCGCGATGGCGCCGCCGTTGACGTTGAGCTTCTCGTCGGGGATGTTGAGGTCTTTCTGGAACTTCAGCACCACCGAGGCGAAAGCCTCGTTGAGCTCGAACAGGTCGATGTCGTCGACCGTGAGGCCGGCGCGGTCGAGCACCTTGCGGGTGGCCGGAGTCGGGCCGGTGAGCATGATGACCGGGTCGGCGCCGCTGGTCGCGGTGGCCACGATGCGGGCGCGCGGGGTCAGGCCTTGCGACGTACCGGCGGACTCAGAACCGATGAGCACCAGCGCCGCGCCGTCGACGATCCCCGAGCTGTTGCCGCCGGTGTGGACGTGGTTGATCTTCTCCACGAAGTGATACTTCTGCAGCGCCACATCGTCGAAGCCGCCCATCGCACCGATGCCGTCGAAGGCGGTCTTCAGCTTGCCGAGGCTTTCCACGGTCGATCCCGGGCGCATGTGCTCGTCGTGATCCAGCACGACCAGACCGTTCTGATCCTTGACCGGCACCACCGACTTCGCGAAGTACCCGCCCGACCAGGCTGCCGCGGCCCGGTCCTGCGAACGTGCGGCATAAGCGTCGACGTCCTCGCGCGAGAAACCCTCGATGGTGGCGATCAGGTCGGCCCCGATGCCCTGGGGGACGAAGCCGATCCGGTAGTTGGTCTCGGGGTCGCTGGCCCAGGCGCCGCCGTCAGAGCCCATCGGGACCCGACTCATCGATTCAACACCGCCGGCAAGCACCAGGTCGTCCCAGCCGGATCGGACCTTCTGGGCGGCCAGGTTCACGGCCTCCAGGCCGGACGCGCAAAACCGGTTGAGCTGGAAGCCGCCGGTGGTCTCCGGCAGGCCGGCGACCAGGCCGGCGGTGCGGGCGATGTCGCCGCCTTGGTCGCCCACCGGGGAAACGACGCCGAGGATGACGTCGCTGATCAGGTTCTCGTCCAGGTCGGGATAGCGGGCGCGGATCTCGTTGATGAGACCGACCACGAGGTTGACCGGCTTGACCTCGTTGAGCGAACCGCCGCGCTGTTTGCCGCGAGGGGTGCGGATCGCTTCGTAAATGAAGGCTTCTTCGGACATGTGTTCTCCAGGTCCTGTTCAGGGGTTTCGCGGGTTTGAGCCCGCGGGGAGGCTGCTCCTCTGTGCGCGATGCTAGCAGCCTCGCCCAACCGCTTGGTTGGGCAGCCTGGAGTGCGGTCAGATTCGGGCTGACGCCGGTCAGTCAGTCAGAGGTGCCCTCGGTGTCGTCGAAGAACGACCATTCGCCGTCATGCTCGACCTCCATGCGCCACCCCAGCTCGGAGTTGTCGGCCTTCTGGTCGACGAACCACGCGTGCGCGTCCTCGGCACTTTCGATGTCTTTGGTGTCGACGACGTCGCCCTTGGGATTCAGAACACGGTAGGTAGCCATCCCCGTGTGTTTCCCGCCGCCCGAAGGGTTCACACATGATGTCACGGGTTGAACTTCGAGTAGCCGCCGAAAGTCCAGCGCAGGCCGGTCTCCTGCTCGATCGCGATGACCTGTTCGACGACGAAGTCGACGGTCTGCTGTGCGCCGGCGTGGGTGGCCGCCCGCTCCAGACTCCAGTCGACGGTGGACACTGCGCACTGCCATCCGAGCCCTCGCCGGGTCGCTGGTGAAGGCAGAACCCGCGGACGATGACGCGGTGGCAGTCCTCAACCGTCACGCTGCGATGCCTTCGCGGTGGAGCGAACTGTCGATGCATCCCACGCCGCACGTCGTCGCCACCAGCGACGGAGGTGAGATCGAGTCGGCACTCGGCACCATCGCCGCCGATGCCGTGGAATTGTTCGGCGGACCCGACCGTGCCCACTTGCGGGCCTGCGGCGCCCCGGGCTGCATTCTGTTCTTCCTCAGCGACGGCCGGCGTGAATGGTGTTCCCACGGCTGCGGTAACCGGGCGCGGGCTGCGCGCCACTACGCCAAGAACAAGAAGACGTGACCATCGCTTCCCACCCTGGCAGCGCTTCGACGCCGACTTCATCCAGGGCGGAGGGTGGATGCATCCAGCGGGCGCTGGTGCGTAAAACCTCACCTCGTGGGCTCCAATCATGTTGTGCGCCCGGGTGATGACCCCCTACACCGCGACGGACTGCCCACCTCCGAGGTCGCGCAGTACGTCCGCCGACACGAGGCCCAGCGATATGGCGTGCGACGCACACGACGCGCGGTTTGCCGCACCGAGTTTGGCGGAGGCACTCTCCAGGTGATGGCCGGCAGTGCGCGCGCTGATGAACAGCCGCTCAGCGATTTCCGAATTGGTGAAACCGCAGACCGCCAGCGTGAGCGCGTCAAGCTCGCGCGGCGTGATGCCCATCGGCAGCGGTACCCGTGTCACCAACAGCACCGCGCACAGACTGTCCCCGCGATATCGCGACGATGTCGCGATACGCCGCACGTGCAGCCAGGAGTTCCCGTCATGCCAGCGCAGCGCCTCAGGCCTGAGGACAGGCGCCGCAGCAAGGAATGACAGGGCCAGCTCGCTGATCGCCAGCGCATCCAGGGCGGAATCAAATGTGTCGCCGTACCGCAGCAGGTGCGCCCGACCCAGATCATCGACGGCCCAGGCCTGCGCATCAGGTGCGATCAGCTCGGAGACGATCCGCGGCCGTTGGGAGAAGTCCAACTGCTCGGCCACCTGTGTTCGCAGCGCGTTGATCTCGGCCACGTCATCGTCGCTCGGGTACCGGGGATCGTCGCAATTGACATGGATCGTTCCGACGTAGGTGCCGTCGGTTGTCACCAGCCGTGCCGAAAGGCCTTCGTCGAACCCGGCAGGGCGGAAAACGTTGTTGACCGAATAGCCGGTTCGGTAGTCGGGAAAGTCGCGCCATCGCAAGGCACCGAGACCGTGCACGCGCATCGCGTCGAACAGCGGGTCGTTGTCGACGAACCATGAGTTGAAGTGGTCCATCACCTCGTCGGGATAGTCGTGGTTGGCCACGCCGACGTGGCAGCGCCGGATCGGATCCCACAGACAGATCGCCGACGCCGACGACGCCGCCCGGCCGGCGAGCGTGTCGAGCAGATCGTGGGCGCGGGTCTCGGTGCTCAGCTCACTGCCCAGCACGTCGCCATAGATCCCAGCCATACCTGCGTATTCCTTCGCCGTCTCCCCCGGGTCAGTCAGGCCATCATCGACAGGTGGTGTTTCCGCGACGTTTCCGACTTGAGGCAGGGCGGAAACGACTCGGTGATTTGGGAGATTTCTCCCATGGTGGAGGTGGGTCGTGGTTTCTACGCTGGGCGGCACCGAAACTCGTCCCACAACGCCGTGCGGACACCCAATGCCTCACCAGGGACGGCCCCCATGAACAGAATTCGATGTACTGTCGCGCTGCTTGCGGCGGCAACCGCGCTCGCCGGGTGCGGCAGCCGCGCCGGGGACGACAACGTCTCGGCAGCGCAGACCGGTTGTGCCGACACCTCCGGCGATGTGGTCAAGGTCGGCGCCATCAACTCGTTGTCGGGCGGTCTTGCCGTCAGCGAGTCGGTGATCCGGGACGCGATCGTGCTGGCCGTCGAGCAGGTCAACGCCTCCGGCGGCGTACTCGGCAAGCAACTGGAGCTGATCGGCGAAGACGGCGCCTCGGAGCCGACCATATTCGCGGAGAAGGCTCAGAAGCTCGTTCAGTCCGACTGTGTTGCAGCGGTTTTCGGGGGATACACCTCCGCGAGCCGCAAAGCGATGCTGCCGGTCTTCGAGGACGACAACGCGCTGCTGTATTACGGCCAGCAATATGAAGGACTGGAGAGCTCGCCGAACATCTTCTACACCGGCGCCACGACCAATCAGCAGATCATCCCGGCGCTGGACTATCTGAAGGAACAGGGCGTCACGTCGCTGTACCTGGTCGGCAGCGACTACGTGTTCCCACGCACCTCGAATGCGATCGTCAAGGCTTACGCACTGGCGAACGGCATCGAGATCAAAGGAGAGGATTACACACCGCTGGGCAGCACCGACTTCTCCACCATCGTCAACAAGATCCGCAGCGCCGACGCCGACGCGATCTTCAACGTCGTGGTCGGCGACTCGCTCAACGCGTTCTTCCGGGAGTATCGCAGCGCAGGCCTGACTCCGGAGGTCATGCCGGTGATGTCGATGTGCGTCGGTGAAGAGGAGGTCCGCAGCATCGGCGCACCAACACTGGTCGGCCAGCTTTCGTCGTGGAACTACTACCAGACGCTCGACACGCCGGCGAACACGGCATTCGTCGCCGACTTCAAGGACCGTTTCGGCGCCGACCGGGTGACGTCGGACCCGATGGAATCGGCCTACTCCGCGGTCTATCTGTGGAAGGCGACTGTCGAGCGCGCGAATTCGTTCGACGTCGCCGACATCCAGAACGCCTCCGCCGGTGTGACCATCGACGCACCCGAAGGCACGATGACCCTCGACGGCGAGAACCACCACGTCACCAAGACCGCCCGCATCGGCCGGGTCGCCGACGACGGCCTGATCTATCAGATCTGGGAGTCGCCGGCCCCGATCGAACCCGACCCGTTCCTCAAGGAGTATCCGTGGGCCGCCGGGATCACAGGCTGACGCCATGCATCTGACTCCCAAGGACGAAGATCGGCTGCTGTTGTTCCTCGCTGCCGAACTGGCCCGTAAACACCGTGCGGCCGGTCTGAGCCTCAGCTACGCCGAGGCGCGCGCCCTGATCGCCGACGAGGTTGTCGAGGCCGCTCGGGCCGGCGCCACCGTTGCCGAGGCGGCAGCCCACGGCGCGACGGTTCTCACCGACGACGATGTGATGCCCGGCGTCACCGCACTGCTGGGCTCGGTGCAGGTGGAAGCATTCTTCGAGGACGGCCAGAAGTTGGTCACCGTCCACGACGCCATCGGTCCGGCAGTCGGGCCCGGCGGCAGCACGGCACCCGAACCTGACCTGGTTCCAGGCGAGATCCTGCCCAGCGATGGCGAGTTGGAGCTCAACGCCGGGCGCAGGCACGCCGTCGTCACCGTCGAGAACACCGGAGATCGACCCATCCAGGTGGGTTCGCACTTCCACTTCTTCGAGGTGAACCGGGCACTGCGCTTCGACCGGGCCGCCGCGTTCGGGATGCGTCTGGACATCCCTTCCGGCACCGCCGTGCGCTTCGAACCCGGTGAAGAGCAGGGGGTCTCGTTGACCAGCTACGGTGGCGAACGCACCGTGATCGGCCAGAACGACGTGACCAACGCCACGACGGTCACTGCTCCAGACGCGGATCTGATGCACCGGCTACGCGAACTCGGCTTCCTCGACTCCACCCAGGGGGCGTGACATGGGGCACCGGATCAGCCGCAGTCACTACGCCGAGTTGTACGGACCGACCACCGGCGACCGCGTCCGGCTCGCTGACACCGAACTGCTCGCCAAGGTCGAGAACGACGCGACCGTCTACGGTGACGAGTCGGTGTTCGGCGGCGGTAAGACGATGCGCGAGGGCATGGCGGTGCACGGAGACATCACCAATGCCGAGGGCGCCCTCGACTTCGTGATCACCAACGTGCTGATCATCGATGCGGTGCTGGGTATCCGCAAGGCCGACATCGGGATTCGAGACGGCCGGATCGCCGGGATCGGTAAGTCCGGAAACCCGAGGACGATGGACGGTGTCGATCCGGAGTTGGTGATCGGTGCCGGCACGGATATCCGGGCCGGCGAAGGCATGATCGCGACCGCGGGCGCCATCGACGTGCACGTTCATTTCGACAGCGCAGGTTTGGTCGAGGAGGCGATCTCCAGCGGTGTCACCACGATGATCGGCGGCGGCCTCGGTCCAGTCACCGTGGGCATCACCTCGTCCGGGCCCAACAACCTGGCCCGCATGCTCCGTGCGGCCGAGAGCTTCCCGATGAACTTCGGTTTCATCGGAAACGGCAGCGCCTCGAGCACGGCACCGTTGATCGAACAGGGCCTGGCCGGGGCGATCGGCTTCAAGATCCACGAGGATTGGGGGGCGACACCCGCGGCGATCCGCGCCTCACTGGATGCCGGAGACGAACTCGATCTGCAGGTGCAGATCCACACAGACACCCTCAACGAGTCGGGGTTCTTCGAGGACACCATGGCCGCGATCGGCGGCCGGCCCATCCACACCTATCACGCCGAAGGAGCCGGCGGCGGTCACGCCCCAGACATCATGCGGGTGGTCGGGGAGCCCTACTGCCTTCCGTCGTCGACGAATCCGACGAATCCGTACACGCTGAACACGTTCGACGAACACCTCGACATGGTGATGGTGTGCCACCATCTCAATCCGCGTATCCCCGAGGACGTCGCGTTCGCCGAGTCCCGGATCCGTCGAGAGACCATCGCCGCCGAGGATGTGCTGCATGACCTCGGCGCCATATCGGCGATGGGTTCGGATTCCCAGGGCATGGGACGCATCGGCGAAACCATCGCCCGCACCTGGCAACTGGCCTCCCATATGAAGTCGACCCGCGGCGCGCTGCCCGCCGACGAAGGCACCGGCGCGGACAACACGCGGATTCTTCGCTACATCGCCAAGTTGACGATCAATCCGGCGCGACTGTTCGGGATCGACCACGAGATCGGTTCTTTGGAGCCGGGTAAGCTCGCCGACATCGTGCTGTGGGAGCCGAAATTCTTCGGCATCCGACCCGAGGTGGTGTTCAAGGGCGGATTCCCGGCGTGGTCGGTGATGGGCGAGGCCAATGCCTCGCTGATGACGTGTGAACCGTTGCGGTACCGCCCTCAGTGGGCGGCCTTCGGGCACGCCCCGGCTGATGTGTCGGTCAACTTCGTCGCGGGCGCTGCCATAAACGCCGGGCTCGGGAACCGACTCGGCCTGGCCACCCCCCTGGTGGCGTGCCGGGGCGCCCGTGCGCTGACCAAGGCGGACCTACTGCACAACGACTACTTGCCCGACATCGTCATCGAACCAGACACCTATCGCGTGCTGGTCGACGGTCAGCCGTGCGTGAGCACACCGATGGTCCGGGTGCCGTTGGGCCGCCGGTACACCCTCAAATGAGCGGGACACCCCACACGACAGGGAGCAGCACATGTCCGACGTCATCCGCATCGGAATCGGTGGTCCGGTCGGCTCCGGCAAGACCAGACTGGTCGAATCGCTGGTGCCGGAGCTGACCCGCGCAGGCTTGAGCGTCGGGGTGATCACCAACGACCTGGTCACCGACGAGGATGCCAGACGGGTGCGGCGCAGCGGTGTCATCGACCCAGAGCGGGTCCTGGCGGTCGAGACCGGCGCCTGCCCACACACCGCGATCCGCGAGGACCCCTCTGCCAATCTTGCTGCAGCAGAACGACTGTGCCGTACATTTCCCGATCTGGAGGTGATCCTGATCGAATCCGGCGGCGATAATCTGGCCGCCACCTTCACCTCGGATCTGGTGGACTACTGGATCTTCGTCATCGATACCGCCGCCGGCGACGACATTCCGCGCAAGCGGGGCATCGGCCTCCTGCAGGCGGACCTGCTCGTGGTGAACAAGATCGATCTGGCGTCGCGAGTCGGCGCCGACCTCGACATGATGCGTCGCGACTGCGCACTGGCCCGACCCGTCAAGCCGACCGTGTTCACCGACCTGCACTCCGGTACCGGACTCGCGCGCGTGACGAAGCACGTGATCGACGGTGCGATGCTGACAGCGGGTGTGCGGTGACGGCGCCGGCGGTGATCCTCCCAGGCACCCTGTGCGTCGACGTCGTCGCCGACCGATCCGGACGCACCCGCGCATCCACGCTGCACCAGCGCTATCCCCAGCGGGTGACCGTCCCGCTGCACTGTGACCCCGCCCGCCCGCACGCCGCCACCCTGTGTGTGCAAAGCCCAAGCGGTGGAACATTTTCCGATGACGAACTCACAACAACGGTCAGTTGCCGACCGGGAACCCAACTACACCTGACCACCCAGTCCGCCACTCAGGTGTTCGCAGGCGACGGTCCGGGGGCACAGCACCGGCTGACATTCAACGTCGATGCCGACGCGCTCCTGGAGTACTGCCCTGGCACCGTCATCCCGCACGCGGCTTCCGCATTCACTCAGCGTGTGGTCGTCGATGTGGCCACCGGCGGCGCCTTCTTCGGATGGGAAGCCTTGGCTGCCGGCCGGATCGCCCACGGCGAACGCTTCGGTTTCGCACGCTACGACAGTGCATTCGCCGTCCGTGTGGACGGACGCGCCGTCGCACGGGATCGACAACTCCTGCGACCGCAGGGTGGTCGCGGCGGGAGCCTGGTCGACGGCGACTATCTGGCGACCTTCGTCGCGGTGGTTCCCGGGCACCCGATCGAGGCACTACTGCAGGACCTCAGATGCGCCCTGGACGGCAATGGCGGCGCGAGCCGGCTGCCCGCCGAGGCCGGGGTCTTCGTCCGAGTCATGCTCCCGCACGCCACGGCCCTGCGGCGCATCCGCGACCGTCTGTTCGCGGCGTGCCGGGCCTGGTCGCAATCCGCGGCATGCACCCGCGCATCCGAGGAGACCTGGTGAGAGCCCTGGCCGACCTCGGCGACGCCGAGGATGTCCGGTTCGACGGCCGCAGGCGTCATCATGTCGACATCGGTTGGGGCGATGCGGCCAAACATCGCCAGGTCGTCGTCGCCGACACCGGGCTACGGGTGCAGATCGTGCTGCCGCGCGGAAGCTTCCTGCGTGCCGGTGAGGTCATCGCCGACGACGGCGATGCGGTGGTCGTCGTGCGTCGTCCGGCCGAGCCGGCCATCACCGCGAGGTTCGACGACAATCCCGGCGCCGAGGGAGCCCGGCGGATGCTGATGCTGGGCTACCTGCTCGGCAATCAACACGCGCCGATCGACGTGTCAGACGACGCCGTCGCCGCACCGCTGTTCACCAGCGCGCAGGCGGCGGCCGAGCTTCTCGCCGAGCTCGGGCTCACCGGCACCGTCGCGCCGGTGCCGCTGGCCGTCGACGGGTGGTCGCGGACGTCGGCAGGAGACCATGTCGGCCATCACCACTGAACATGCCGCCCTTGCGTTGTGGATGCAACTGCACGACAGCGCTTTTCCCGCGGGTCGTATGGTGCACAGTCAAGGCCTGGAGGAATGGCTCACCGAGCGGCCGGGCGCCGGTCCCGATGACATCGGGCGCGCCGTCCTCGGCTACCTCGCCGAGGGGTACGCGCCGCTGGACGCCACGTTCGTCGCCGCCGCGTGGCGCGCTGGCTCCAGCGGCCCGCGGCTGCAGGAACTCGACGAACTGCTCGAATCCTACAAACTGTTCGACAACGCCCGGATCGCGTCGACCTCGGCGGGCCGGTTGCTGGTGTCGGCAGCCCACCATATCGACCTGATCACCGACTGCGACTACCTAGACACCGTGGCACGCGGCGACGCGCCGGGCCACAACGCCGTCGTGGAGGGTGCCGTCCAGGCGCGACTTGGCATTTCCATGCACACCGCGGTACTGGGTTCGGTGCGCACGCAGATGGCCTCGATGCTGGGCGCGGCGGTTCGTCTGGGCAGACTCGGGCCGCGACACAGCCAGCGAATTCAGGCAGATAACGTCACTCGGGTCGTGGAGCTCACCGACGATGCGTGCGCGCGTGAGGTCGACGACGTGTGGAGCACCGCCCCAACACTGGAGATCAGCGGGATGAGGCACGAAGTCCGGACCGCTCGGCTGTTCGCCACCTGAGCGGGCGCCGGCGAACAATCGTCACGCCGACTGCGGTGCGGTCAGTTCGTCCAACCTCGGGTAGTCGATGTAGCCCGCGGGTCCTGGCGCGTAGAACGTGGCCATGTCCGGCTCGTTCAGCTCGGCCCCCACCTTGAGCCGGTCGAGGAGGTCCGGATTGGCGAGAAACGCGCGCCCGACAGCCGCGGCACTGATGACCCCCCATTTCGCAAGGTTGTCCAGGAGGTCGAAATCGGTGTCGACGGTGCGGGGGGTGTTGAGTACCAGCGTGCCCTCCCACTGGGTGCGCAGCGCCGCGAACGTCGGCTCTGAGGGCTGAATCACCAGGTGCAGGTATCCGATGTCCAGCGGGGCGATCCGGCACAACAACGACTCATAAGCGCTGACCTGGTCGATCTCTGCCATGTCGCCCGCGGGATTTCCCGGAGAGAGGCGCACACCGACCCGTCCCGGGCCGATCTCGGCAGCCACCGCTTCGATGACCTCGGCGGCGAATCGGGCCCTGTTCTGCGGCGATCCGCCGTACTCGTCGGTGCGCCGGTTGACGACGTCGGAGAGGAACTCGTGTAAGAGATATCCGTTGGCCGAATGGATTTCGACACCGTCCATACCGGCGTCGACGGCACGTCGGGCGGCAGAACGGAACTGACCGACGATCTCCTGTATCTCGCTCACCGTGAGCGCCCGCGGCACCGGCAGCGGCTTCTTCCCGTTCGGGGTGTGCGTGTCCAGATCGGCGGCCACCGCCGACGGGCCGACGTTCTCGAAGCCGCTGATGTCCGGATGCGCCATCCGGCCGACGTGCCACAGTTGCACGACCATCTTGCCGCCGGCCTCGTGCACCGCCGACGCGATCTCGGCCCACGCCTCCTGCTGCCGGTCGGTGTAGATGCCCGGGGTGTTCAGGTATGCACCGTTGGCCTGCTCGCACACCGCGGTGGCCTCGGAGATGATCAGCCCGGCGGCGGCACGCTGGGCGTAGTAGCGCGCCGCCAGCGGTGACGGTGTGGCGTCGGCGTCCGCGCGTGATCTGGTCAACGGCGCCATGAAGATCCGATTCTCGGCCGTGATCTCACCAATCTGGACAGGTTTCAGCAGAGCGGAGTCTGCGCCGAGGGTGAAGGTCATGCTGCACTAAAGCGCGGTGCCGACGGATTTCATTCCCTTCCTGGTTGATCGGCCCCTCCTGGTGGATCGACCCGTCCCTGGTGGACCGTCACCGGCCACGGCGGCGTCACCCCTCGACGACGGCAGTCACCCGTATCTCGATCCGCATCTTCGGCGCCGCCAGCACGGAGACACCGGTCTGCGTCCAGATCGGGGCCCGATCGGGCATCCACCTGCGCAGCTGGGCGACCATCACGTCGTTGTGTGCACCGCTGATGGTGTCCGCATCGGCGGCCACGTGATAGGAGTTCACGTGCACCACATCGCGCCAGCTTGCGCCCGCTGTCGCGAGGGTGCGCTCCACATTCTCGAACGCCGCGACGATCTCGGCTTCCAGGGATTCGGGGAAATTCAGCTCGTCGTCCCAGCCACCTTGACCGGAGATCTCGATGCGATTTCCGATCCGAACGGCCTGGCTGTAGTGCCGCGTCTCGCGGAACATCTCGCCGTAGCCCGGGGTCGCGAAGAACTCGATGTCGGCCATCGATCACCTTTCGATAGTCATTTCGTGCGTGGACTGTCTACGACGGTACTCAATGACTTCACACTTGAAGTTATTCCGGGTTGCGATTCCGACGGCTTCAACGTGAACTCGGCGCGACGGCCGGATAGGGTTCCGTTCATGGCGCGCAGCGAGGAGCCGAACTGGCTGAGCCAAGAGGAGAAGCAGGCGTGGACCGGTCTGGTCTCGCTCATGCTGTTGCTGCCCGGCAAGCTGGAGTCGCCACTGCGACAGGTCGATCTGACATTGTTCGAATACCTCACCCTGAGCCACATCTCCGAAGCGCCCGCACGTCGAATCCGCATGAGCGAGTTGGCTTTTCTGGCCAACGGCTCATTGTCACGGCTGTCGAACGTGGTCAAACGCTTCGAGCAGCGCGGCTGGGTGACCCGATCCCCCGACCCTGACGACGGCCGTTACACCCTGGCCCATCTCACCGACGACGGCTACCGCCTCGTGGTCGCGGCCGCGCCGGTGCATGTGCGGGCCGTGCGCGAGTACGTCCTCGACCCGCTCTCGGTTGCCGACCTTCGGGCGTTGACGCGGATCGCCGCGAAGCTGCGGGTGGTTCATCCCAACCTGGGGTAGCGATCGTCACCGTCACACCAGGATCAACAGCGGGTTCTCGATGCGACGGACGAACGCTGCCATCCACTGCGCAGCAACCGCTCCGTCGATCACGCGGTGATCGGCCGACAGTGTCACCGTCATCACCGTCCCTACAGCGAGTTCACCGTCGACGACGACAGGCTTCTGCACGGCGCCTCCCACCGCAAGAATCCCGGAGTGCGGTGGATTGAGTATCGCCGAGAACTCTGTCACCCCATACATGCCGAGGTTGGACACCGAGAAACTGCCCCCTTCGAGCTCCTGCTGTTTGACCTTGCCCGCGCGGGCACGCTCGGCGAGATCGGCGATCCGGGCGGCAACCACCGATATCGGCAACCCGTCCACCCCGCGCAGCACCGGAGTCAACAGCCCACCCTCTACCCCGACAGCCACCGCGATGTCGGCGGTGTCGAAACGCCGGACCGAATCGCCGTTCCACATCGAGTTAGCCTCAGGCACCTCCATCAGCGCGCCGGCGACCGCCTTGAGCACGAAATCGTTCACCGACACCTTCACGGTGCCGCTCTTGTTCACCGCCCCACGGAGCTCCAACAGCCCGTCGACCCGGCAGTCGGCGGTCAGATAGAAGTGCGGGACCGTGGTCTTGCTCTCGGTGAGTCGTCGCGCAATCGCCCTACGCATACCGGTCAGCGGTATGTCGACGAAGCCAGTCTGCGCGCCGGCTCTTTCGCTCACGGCCGCCTCAGTGCTCGCGGCAACAGCAGTGCTCGCGGCAACGGCAGTGCTCGCCGACGGAGGCGCTGCGGATTCACCGGCAGTGCTCGCCGACGGAGGCGCTGCGGATTCACCGGCAGGCAGTCGATCCAGATCCCGGCGCACGATGCGCCCGCCGGGACCGGTGCCCGTCACGACCGTCAGGTCGATACCCCTCTCCCGAGCGATCTTTCGCACCAGCGGGGTGGCGAACAGGCGTCTACCATTCGTCCGGGCACCGCCCGGCTGCGGCGCCTCGACCGTAGACGACGCGCTGGACCCGGCCATTTCGTCGGCCTTCTCGATCACCGGGGCCGCCGATTCCGGGTCGCGCGCACCCACGTCGATGTCGTCGGCGGCCTCACCGGGCGCCGTTACCACCGCAATGGGTTCACCCACCGCGATCGTCGTTCCGGGCTCGGCCAAGAGCCGGGTCAGCACACCGGCCACTTCTGCGGCGTACTCGACCACCGCCTTCTCGGTCTCGATCTCGGCGATCGGATCACCGACCGCGATCTCCTGCCCCACAGTCACCAGCCAGGTCTGGATGATCGCCTCGCCGGTGTTGGCCAACACCTCCGGCATCCGCACCATGGTCGCCATCAGGACCTATTTCCCGTCGCTTCGCTCGCCCAGGACCTATTTCCCGTCGCTTCGCTCGCCCAGGACCTATCCCCCATCGCTTCGCTCGCCCAGGACCTATTTCCCGTCGCTTCGCTCGCCCAGGACCTATCCCCCATCGCGGTGCGCATCTTCTCCAAACCGGCGACGACTTCTTCGGTGCCGGCGATGGCGGCGCGTTCCAGCGCCCGGGAGATGCTCGGCGAGGCCTCCTCCCCGGACACCCGCTCGACCGGCTGGTCCAGCCAGTCGAAGAGCCTGCGCTGAATCTCGTCGGCCAGCCAGCCACCGTAGGAGCTGCCGCGGGCACCTTGTTCGACGATCAACACCGCGTTGGTCTTGCGCACGCTGGCCTCGATGGTGTCCCAATCCAGCGATGCACGATCCAGCCATCGCAGATCGATCAACTCGGCATCGATACCGGTCTGCTCGATCGCCTCTGCGCAGCGTGCCACCATCGACAAATAGCTGATCACCGTGACGTCCGCACCGGTCCGGCGGATGGCCGCGTGCCCGGGCGCGATGATGTAGTCCAGGTCTCCCTCAGGAACCTGATCTGGCACACCGTAGAGATCGACGTGTTCGATCACCAGCACTGGGTCCTGCAGTGCCAGAGCAGCATTCATCAGACCGACATAGTCGGCAGCGGTGGATGGGGCGACGATGCGCCAGCCCGGGCTGGTCGCGAAGATGCCCGCGGGATCCATCAGGTGTTGGGAGCCGTAGCCGGATCCCATCGCAACCTTGGTCCGCAGCACCAGTGGCACCGGGTTGTCACCGCCGAACATGTGCCGCGCCTTGCCGATCTGGTTGAACACCTGATCGGCGGCCACCCACATGAAATCGGGATACATGAACTCCACCACCGGCCGGAAGCGTCCGTCGAGCGCGAGCCCGCCGCCGAGACCGGTGAAGGCGTTCTCACTGATCGGTGTGCCGACGAGCCTGTTGGCGCCGTACTTCGCCAACCCTTTGGTGGCACCGTTGGTGCCACCGTTGAGGCGGTGAACATCTTCACCGAAGATCACGATCCGATCGTCGGTCGCCATTCGCCGGTCCATCACGCCGGCCACCGCCTCGATGAATTTCACCTTGCGCCAGGGTCCTTGGTGGGTGGTGGGCTCCAGCATCTCCAACGAGGACAGTTCGGAGGCGTCACCGCGCACCCCGACGTTGACGAAGCCGGGGTCGGGCCACAGGTCGGGTCGGATGCGGCGCTTACCGGCCTTCTGCGGATCGTCCTCCAGGAGTTCGGGCACCGCGGTCGTCATCGCGGCCTGCGCTTGCCGGCGCAGCTCGGTCACGCCGGCTTCGTCGATCAGACTCCGCCGGAGCATCTGGCCGGCCAGCTTGTCCAGCGGATCGCGGGCGCGCCGCAACGCTTCCTCGTCCTTGTCCCGGTAGCCGAAGGCGCTGCCCGGGTAGGGGCCGTTCTGGTGGAAGAACCGGTACACCTCGGCCTCGATGACGGCGGGACCGTCCCCGCCGCGCATCCGCACCGCGGCCTGCTCGGTCGCCAGATGCACAGCCAGCGGGTCCATTCCGTCAACCCGCCAGCCTGGGATACCGAAGCCCTGCCCGCGCACCGACAATCGCGGGTCGGCACTGATCTCATCCACCCGTGTCGACACGGCATACAGGTTGTTCTCGATGAAGAAGCAGAACGGCAGCTTCCAGGCGGCCGCCAGGTTCATCGTCTCCAGAACCGAGCCGATCTGGCTGGACCCGTCGCCGAAGTAGCTGATCGTCAGATCGGTGGTGGCACTGTGCTTCTGCGCCCACGCGTTGCCGGCGCCCATCGGCACGCCGCCTCCGACGATCGCATTGGTGCCCAGCGCACCGGCTTCAAACCACTGCAGGTGCATGGAGCCGCCCCGTCCCCGGCAATATCCCTGTGCCAGCCCGAGGATTTCGGCAAGGGTGCGCAGCAGCACCCGCTGGATCTTCGGGGTGATCGGCGCGGCCGGGTCGATGACCCCGCCGGACACATGTGTGAGCGCCTTGGCCAGGAACTGGTGGTGTCCACGGTGTGAGCCGTTGATTGCGTCAGTCGAGCGTAGGCCGACGATGGATCCCACCGCGCCGCCCTCCTGTCCGATGCTGGAGTGCGCCGGGCCGTGCACCAAGCCCTCACCGGCCAGTTCCAACACGGTCTCCTCGTACGCGCGGATGAGGTGCAACTCGGCAAGCATCGTGGCCAACAACGCCGGGTCGGCCGCGTCGTAATCGGCATCGGTGGTGGCCAATTGGATCCAGGGCGAGCCCGTCTCCAGGCGAGTTTCGGTTGGCATGTCCCTCATCTCCAGCGACCGCCGGGGTAGTGCACACCGACGCGGGTCCGGTGTGATGCGAGTCCCAACACCATACGTCGATTGGATACACTTTGGCTAGATTCCTCGGAAAAATGGGACTGCATTGCGCTATTATCGCTCTATTGGATCCACTCAGAAAGGTTGGCCGATGCCCCTACCTGGCCTGGTCGGCACCGACCACATCGGTTTCACGGTCCCCGACCTCGACGAGGCCCACGACTTTTTCGTCGGGATCCTTGGCTGCACGCACGTCTACACGCTGGGCCCGTACGCCCACGACGACGATTGGATGCGACAACACCTCAACGTCCATCCGCGAACCGTCATGCGCGAACTGCGCTTCTACCGCTGCGGCACCGGCGCCAATTTCGAGGTCTTCCAGTACGACGCCGCCGACGGGCAGGCCCCACAACCACGCAACAGCGATATCGGCGGGCACCACTTGGCGTTCTACGTTCACGACATCGACGCCGCGGTGGCCTATCTGCGGGCCGAGGGGCTTCGGGTGCTGGGCGGCCCGACCGCCAGCCGAAACGCCAGCGAGGGCCAGCGGTGGGTGTACTTTCTGAGTCCGTGGGGCATGCAATTCGAGCTGGTCAGTTTCCCCGACGGCAAAGCATACGAGGCCGACACCCCGGTGCTGCTGTGGAATCCGAATCATCCGGCGGACTGAGATGACCCAACCCCAGGTACGTGACGGCGTCACCGGCGCCCGGGTCGCCGACGAACTGCGCCAGGCCATCCTGACCGGGGCGTATCCCCCAGGCACCCGGCTACGCCAGGAGGAGTTGGCGGCCCAGTACGGTGCCAGCCGCGTTCCGGTCCGAGAAGCATTGCGAATCCTGGAATCCGACGGCCTGGTCACCACCGTGGCCAACGCCGGCGCGTGGATCGCGCGGCTGAGCCTGGACGAATGTGTCGAGCTCTACCAGGTGCGTGAACGCATCGAACCACTGTTGCTGAGCTATAGCCTGCCGCACCTGGACGGCGGACACGTCGATCGGCTGGCCGCACTCGCCGAGCAGATGCGCGGTACCACCGACGTCGAGCAATTCCTGGCCCTCGACCGCGAGTTCCATCTGGGCAGTTATGCCGGTGCGATGACGTCCTTCCTGGGCCCGACGGTGGAACGGCTGTGGAACACCACCCAGCACTACCGTCGCGCGTTCACCCAGCTGCTCGACGACGACAGCCACCGCATCGTGCACGACGAGCACCACATGCTGGTCGCCGCCATCCGCGACCGCGATTCCGAGGAGGCCGAGCGGGTGCTGCTCGGCCACATCCGCCGCACCCGGCGCCAATTGGCCCGTCACCCAGAAATTTTCGACTGATCCCCCGAGAGAAGGAATGCCATGGCCATCGCGACGATCAACCCCGCCACCGGTGAGACGGTCGAGACCTTCGAGGCCCACACTCCCGATGAGGTGCAGCGCCGCATCGCCGAGGCGCACGAAGCGGCCCAGACACTGCGCACTACCGGGTATGCCCAGCGTGCCGAGTGGATGCACGCCACCGCCGACCTGCTGGAGGCCGATGTCGACAGAGCCGCAGAGATGATCACCGTTGAGATGGGCAAGCCCATCGCGCAGTCGCGCGCCGAGGTGCTCAAATGTGCCAGGAACATGCGTTACTACGCCGACAACGCCGAAGCGTTCCTCGCCGCCGAGAAGCTGGCCGATCCGGCGACGGTCAATGCCTCCTCGGCAGGCACGGTGTGGCAGCCGCTCGGCGTGGTGCTGGCCGTGATGCCGTGGAATTACCCGCTGTGGCAGGTGATCCGGTTCGCCGCCCCGGCACTGATGGCCGGCAACACCGGCCTGCTCAAGCATGCCTCCAATGTGCCGCGGTCCGCGCTCTACCTCGACGACCTGTTCGAGAAGGGGGGCTTCCCGACCGGTTCGTTCCGCACGCTGCTCATCAGCGCCCGCGAGGTCGCCACCGTCATCGAGGACAGCCGAGTCAAGGCCGTCACGCTGACCGGCTCCGAACCGGCCGGGCGGTCGGTGGCCTCCACCGCCGGCCAGGAGATCAAGAAGGCCGTGTTGGAACTCGGCGGCTCGGATCCGTTCATCGTGATGCCCAGTGCCGACGTCGAGGCGGCGGCTGCGACGGCGGTGAAGGCCCGAATCTCCAACAACGGCCAGTCCTGCATTGCCGGAAAGAGATTCATCGTGCACGCCGACATCTACGACGAGTTCGTCGGCGCCTTCGTCGAGAGAATGAACGCGCTCAAGGTCGGTGACCCGATGGACGAGAGCACCGACGTCGGCCCGCTGGCCACCGAGTCCGGCCGCTCCGACGTGGCCGAACTGGTAGACGACGCAGTAGTCAAGGGCGCCCAGGTGCTCGCCGGCGGCAGCGCACCCGATCGCCCCGGGTGGTACTACACCCCCACCGTGCTGGCGGGACTGACCGAGGACATGCGAATCGTCCTGGAGGAGACGTTCGGACCGGTGGCGTCGGTCTACCGGGTGAGCGACCGCGACGAGGCGGTGCAGATCGCCAACCAGACCACCTTCGGGTTGAGCTCGGCGGTGTGGAGCAACGACGCAGCCGAGCAGGTCTGGTTCGTCGCCAACCTCGACGCCGGTGCGGTGTTCCTCAACGGTATGACGGTGTCCTACCCGGAACTTCCGTTCGGCGGCATCAAAGACTCCGGTTACGGACGCGAGCTGGCAGCTGCCGGCATCCGCGAGTTCTGCAACCTCAAGACGGTCTGGAAGGCCTGACCATGGCCCGAATCAGCTACATTCGCCCCGAGCAGGTCACCGATCCCGATCTGGTCGCGATCCTCGAACAGTCCCGGACCTTCGGCACTCCACGATTGGAAAGTCAGGCCATTCGCGCACACGTGCCCGCTGTTCTGCGCACGTTCAGTGCGTCGTGGCAACAGACGTTCCGCGAAGGCGTGCTTGACCATCCGGTCAAGGAACTGTCCCGGGTTTTCATAGCCAAGAGCCTGGAGTGCGGGTATTGCGCCGGCCAGCGCTCCCACCTCGGCGCCCAGGCCGGTCTGACCGAGCGCGAGTTCGACGACGTGATCGAGTTCCGTGAGTCGACGGTGCTCGGTGACCGGGAGAAGGCTGCATTGTGCTGGGCCGAGGCCATCGTCTGGGACCCGAATCTCGCCGACGATGAGCTCTGGGACGAACTGCACCGTCACTTCACCGAACCTGAACTGGTGGAGCTGGGCTATTTCATCGCACTGACGATGGGACAGCAGAAGTTCCTCAAGACCCTGGACCTGCGCCACGGCGACCTCGGTACCGACAGCATGGCGGGTCTGGCGCCGGAGGTCGCCGAGCGGCTGCGGGTCTCGCGCGGCAGCCCGTGACTTAAGCTTTGACGGTCCTGGAACAGAAGTCGGCGGTGGCGAGCACTGCGGCGTCGCAACCCTCAGGTGCCGAGATCAGCAACCCGGCGCTCGGCAACGGCAGCGATACACCACAAGTGCCGAGATAGCTGAGCACCATTGTGGTGCGTAGAGTGCTGGCGTTCGCCGCGTCGTAGGCAGCGTCGTCAGCCAGCAGCGCCTGCACCATCGGCGGTTCGTGTCGAACGGTGGGACATATCAGTACAGCGCCGTCGAGCTCTTCCCGAAAGCTCCTCCGCTCCAATGCCATAGCGTGCCGAACAGGCCCAACCGAGACATCGGCGCTATGCAACAGACGGCGGCGCGTGGCGGCTTCGACTCCGTGGAGGTGGCCGTAGGCAGAGTAGGCGTCTGCTGCGACGATCGTCCCATGACGGTCGAGAAGTCGCTGCGCACGTTGCATCGATGCCATCGGCCGCACGGTGACGACCATCCCGCAGGCCCGTAACCGTTCGACGGCTGCGTCGAAGGCCGACCGAACCCCGGGGGTGCAGTCGTCTACCCACTCGCCCGCTGGAATCACGGCCTCTCGCACTGGTGCTGCGGCATCCCCGGGACACAACAGGCGGTCCAGAATCTCGATGTCGCCCATGGAGCGTGCCAGCACGCCCACACAGTCCAAGGACGGCGACAGCGCTCGGAAGTCGTTGCGGCCGTATCGCTGGTGACTGGCACGGTATCCGATACAGCCGGTGAATGCGGCCGGCACGCGCACGGAACCCGAAGTGTCGGTTCCCAGCGCCAGCGGCACCAACCCTGTTGCTACGGCCACCGCCGCGCCGCTGGAAGAACCTCCAGGGACCAGCGCCGGATTCAGCGGATTGAGCGGGGTGCCGAAGTGCGCGTTGATGCCCAGGCCGGAGAAGGCGAACTCGCTGAGATTGGTCTTGCCCACCGTCACCGCCCCGAGGGCACTGAGCCGACGCACCAGTGCTCCGTCGCGGTCGGCGACCGGACCGTCACACAGCAACCGCGAACCGGCGGTCGTCACCGTGCCGGCGACGTCGAAGAGATCCTTCCATGCCACCGGAACCCCATCCAGCGCACTGCGGAGTACGCCGCGGCGGCGACGCGCGTCGCTGGCGTCGGCTTCCCGCCGGGCGCGGTCTGCCGTGACGCTGATCATCGTCTCTGACGACTGGCTCCGTTGCAGGACGTGTTCCACCAATGCACGCGATGCGACTCTTTCGAGATGCATTCGCGGAGATTATGCGCAACACTCCTCCGCCCGGCATGGATGAATCTCCAACACTCAATGGGAACGCTGTGCAATTCGACATGACGGACTGCGCGCTGTCCGACGTTGAATGCGTTCATGAAGCAGAGGATCCCCATCCGCGAGTTGGAGGTGCCTGCCCGCCAGGGCCGCGCGGTCGAACTTCGCCGCGGCGACCAACTTCGGGTCATTGACGTCGACGGCGGTCAGGTAGGCGATGTCTTCGCCTTCGCTGCGCACGACATCGGCGAGTACCTGTCCGCATCACACACCCGCACCACCACCGGTCGACTGTTCCCCCGGGTGGGCGAGCAGTTCGTCACCAACCGCCGTCGACCGATCTTGACGCTCAGCGCTGATACCTCGCCCGGTGTCCACGACATGCTGGTGGCCGCCTGCGATCCGGAGAGGTACCGCGGCCTCGGGGCCGTCGACCACCGGTCATGTGCCGACAATCTTCGCATTGCACTGGCAGAGCGGGGGCTGACCCCGACTCTGATACCGCAGCCCGTCAACGCCTTCATGAACATCCCGGTGAGCCCGAACGGTGACCTGAGCTGGCTTCCTGCCCGCAGTGGTCCAGGCGACGCCATCACTTTCACCGCTGCCATGGACTGCGTGGTGGTGGTGTCCGCGTGCCCGATGGACCTCAATCCCATCAACGGTGAGCATCCAACGCCTCTTGCCCTAGACATCAACCCCTGACAGGAGAACTGATCGTGTCGCCTCATCCAGCACTCACCGCATTCCGGCTCGGAAGCACCCACCTGCTCAACAGATTCGTCGTCGCTCCGATGACGCGCGTCTCGGCAACCTCCGACGGTTCCGCCACCACGGACATGGGCGCATACTATGCAGCCTTTGCTCGGGGAGGCTTCGGCCTCATCATCACCGAAGGGATCTACACCGACGCCACGCACAGCCAGGGCTACCTCAACCAGCCCGGGTTGGCCCGCGACATCCATATCGCAGCCTGGCGGCAGGTTACCGACGCGGTGCATGCTCAGGGGGCGCCGATCATCGCCCAGCTCATGCACGCCGGTGCGCTTTCGCAGGGCAACGCTTACGGTGCGCACACCATCGCGCCGTCCGCGATCGCGCCCCGTGGACGGATGCTCGAAGAGTACGGAGGGGCGGGGGCATGGCCTACTCCGCGCGCCATGACGGATGCCGACATTGATGCCACCGTGGCCGGCTTCGTGGAAGCAGCCCGTCGTGCAGAGGCCGCCGGCTTCGACGGTGTTGAAGTGCACGCCGCCAATGGATATCTGCTCGACCAGTTCCTCACCGAGTACACCAATACTCGTGATGACGAATACGGCGGGCCTGTCGAGAACCGGATCCGCCTCACATCGCGAATAGTCCGCCAGATCCGCGATGCTGTCGCCGCCGACACACTCGTCGGTGTGCGCCTTTCGCAGACGAAGGTCAACGACTTCACCTATCGCTGGCCCGGAGGCGCCGCCGATGCCGAAGTCATCTTCTCCCGTCTGGCCGAGGCAGAAGTCGACTATCTGCACATCGCGAGCGAGGGACGCGATTTCATCGAGACGGCCCGCCTGGGCGATGACCGCACCATCACTGCGCTCGCGCGAGAGACGACGGGGCTGCCGGTCATGGCCAACGGCGGTATGCATGACCTGCGTCAGGCCGCCGTGGTACTGGAGGGCGGGCACGCAGATCTGCTGTCCCTGGGCCGCGGGGCGTTGGCCAATCCAGATTTCCCGCAGCGAGTTTCGTCCGCGACTGAGCTGAACAAGTTCGACCACGGAATGCTCTCGCCAACGGCGACCATCGCAACTGCCCAGGCTTGGTTGTCCCGACGATGACGACACCATGGCACGGCGATTCCGCTGCCGTGGCGATCCTGACCTTCGACGTCGATGCTGAGACCCCGATCCTGGCACAGGGCCGTCACTACGCAGGTCACTTGATGACGATGTCACACCAGTCGTACGGCCCAGACGTCGGCGTACCGCGAATTCTCGACATGCTCGATGAGCTCGGGGTGCCGGCAACGTTCTTCATCCCCGGCTGGGTTGCTGAGCATCGTCCCGGTTTGGCGGCGTCGATTGCGCAGCGTGGGCACGAGGTCGCACACCACTCCTACAGCCACCGCTCACCGACCACCATGACGGCAGCCGAGGAACGTGAAGACTTCGAGCGCGCTTTGGAGGTGTTCGCGGCACAGGATATCGAGATCCGTGGACACCGCGCGGCACTGTGGGGTGCCAGCTGGCAGACGCCCGACATCATCGCCGACTACGGCCTGGCCTACGACTCGTCGCTGATGGGTGACGACCGTCCCTACCTGGTCGCCACCGCCACGACGCCGATCGTCGAGCTTCCCGTGCATTGGTCGCTCGACGACTGGGAGCAGTATGCGTATCTGCCCGACCCGCACATCGGCGCGGTGATCGAGTCACCGGCGAAGGTGGCGGAGATGTGGCGAGCCGAGCTGGCCGCCATGCGCCGATACCGCTGTCTGTTCAACCTGTGTGTGCACCCGTTTCTGTCGGGCCGGCCCAGCCGCATCGTGGCACTGCGTGGGGTCATCGAGGAGGCGTTGTCATTCGGGGATGTCCGGTTCGCACGATGCCGGGAGGTGGCTGACGCAGTGAACGCCGACCCCGCGATACAACCCCGCGTCCTCACTCCGCCGCCGGTGACACCGGATATCTACCCCGACTGAGTCTTTCAACTCACGGCGTCGGCCTCCAGCGCCAGAAACAGGTCCACCCGGTCTTCGAGTCGCGCCACATCACGTCCGGCCAACTCGCTGATGCGTACCAACCGGTTTCGCAGGGTGTTCACGTGAATGTACAGTTCGGCGGCGGTGGTCCCGTAATGGCCATCCTGCCCCAGGAAGACACGCAGGGTGCGCTCCAGCTCCGTACCATGCTGCTCGTCGTGGCCCCGCAGCGGGGCGAGAATGGCATCGGCGAAGCGGCGCAGCACGCTGCGATCATGTAACCCCAGCAGCATCCGATAGGTACTGACATCGGCGAATGTGCCAACGCGCGAGTCGGTTCCGCGCCGGCGAAGCACCTGGCAGACCTCCCGCGAGCCGATCAGCGGCTCCCGAAGCGCGGCGGAATCGGTTGCCAGCGAGCCGATTCCGATGACAACGCGGTCGCGGGGAGCAACCTCGGTGATGGCGGCGACCAGATTGTCACACAGGCCGACAACGTCGGGCCCGGTTCCCGACCAGGGAAAGACGACCACCGTGTCTTGGCTACCGGCCACCACGACCGCCGGAAGGCCGCGGCCACGGAAGAATGCCTCGATCTCATCGGTGGAACCGGCCGGACGCACGGGTTCGTCACCGACCACGACTGCGATGACAGCGAGCTGTGCGGATGGATCGATGCCGAAGGCCCGCAATCGGTCCCTCACTTCGCCGGCGCGGGCGGCGCCGGACAATATCATTTCGAGCAGCTCGCTGGAGAATCGCGATTCGATGGCGTGCAGGGCCTGTTGCTTGGTGACCTCCAGACTCAGGAACCGGGCGGCTTGATCTACGGCGTCGCGCTCGGATTGGGTCAACTGTGCCAGCGGCTTCGCGCAGAAGAGCCCCGCGTCGACCTCACCCATCGCGCCTTCGATCAGAAATACCGCCGCGATGCCGACACCGGGCAGTGCGACTTCGAGCGGCGGGGGGCGGCGGGTCAACGCTGCTGCGGCGATACCGTCGACATCCGTTCCGCCGCCCTGCGTCTGGCCCGCCAGGCGCCGACCCAGCCGATCGACGACCAGCAACGGCAGGTCGTGCTCACGGCGTAGTACATCCAGCACTCCCTGAGCACCGCCGCCGCGTGCGATCGACAGCGCCAGCGCGTTCCCGCGTCGGACCAGTTTTGTCAGGGCGTCCTGGCGTGCCGCGCCCTGGATTCGGGCAGCCGCCTCAGTGACAGCTGTAAAGGGCACTGCGATGGGCAACGCCAGTAGCGGAATGCCCTTCGCCGTGCAAGCTTCAACCAAATCAGCCGGTAAATCCGGCATTTCAACGGTGAGACCGAATATCAGGCCGGACGCACGCGCACGGAGAAGGGCATCGACGAACTCCGCAGCGGACACCGACGAGCGCCACAATCCGTTGGTCAGGACCGCCTCGGCAGGGCGGATGTACGGAGACGGATCAGGTAGTTCGGTGTTGTGCAGCCAGAGCACTTCACCCTGCAAAGCTCCGACCGGGCCCGCAACAGACACGGACAACTCCAAAGCCGACTCGTGAAGCAGGGACTGCAGGCTCAACATCGATGTGTCTACATCCATTGGAAGCGTCTGATGATGGACATTTATACACTGCGTTTGTCGTCGCCACGGTGTTTTGATGAGCCAACCCGTGTTGAGGAGGACACCAATGCCGACAACTCCCGTCGACTCACCCACGATCACCGACGTCGATACGGGCGTGCCCTTCGACGCGCATGGCATCGAACCCATCCCCGAGGACAGTCGCGACTGCTCACCTTGGGAACTATTCTGGATCTGGTCCGGCGCCAACATCGCGCCGATCAACTGGGTGCTGGGTGCGCTGGGTATCACACTGGGGCTGAGTCTGGTCGAGACGCTCGTGGTGGTCGCAGTCGGCAACGTTCTCGGTTGCACGATCTTCGGCATCTTCAATGTGATCGGTCACCGCACCGCGGTCAACCAAATGGTCTTGGGGCGTGCGCCCTTCGGTCGACGAGGAGCCGCCGTACCGGGAGTCGTGCAGTTCCTGCTGACCATGGGCTGGGTGGGCGTCAACACGTGGGTGGTGCTCGATCTGGTGATGGCCGTCCTGGCCGAAGTTGGCGTCACCGGTGGTGCGTGGCTCGACATCGTCGTCGCGGCCGCGATCATGGCGATTCAGCTGGGTTTGGCGCTTTACGGCTTCTACGCAATCCGCAGTTTCGAGAAATACACCGTGCCCGCAACGGTTCTCGTGATGGCAGCGATGACGGTGCTGGCGATGATGACGACCGACGTCAACTGGTCCCTTGCCGGAACCGAGTTGGCTCCGGACGAGAAGTTCACCGCCGTCACCCAGCTGTTGACCGCGATCGGCGTCGGCTGGGGTCTGACCTGGATTCCCTACGCCTCGGATTACAGCCGGTTCGTGCGCGTCTCAGCCTCCGCGCGGACGGTGTTCTGGTCATCGTCGTTGGGCATGTACATTCCCACAGTGTGGCTGGCGGCGCTCGGCGCGTGCCTGGCCAGTGCGGGCAGCGGCAGCGATCCTTCGGCCCTGGTAGTCAGCACCTTCGGCGTGATGGCGATCCCGGTGTTGTTGCTGCTTGTTCACGGCCCGATCGCGACCAACATCTTGAACTTGTACTCCTGCTCGCTGGCCGCATTGTCAATCGGTGTGCGTGCCGCCCGCTGGAAGATCACGCTGGTGGCCGGAGTGGTGGCCTCGGCCGTTCTGGCCATCTTCGTCCGCGCCGACAGCTTCGCCCACGCCTTCGACCACTGGATGGTGTCCATCCTGGTGTGGATCAGCCCCTGGGCCGCGATCATGTTGGTGGACTATTTTGTGATCCGCCGCGGCACATTGGATGTCGCCACGCTCTACGAGGAGGCCGGTTCCTCGAATCACGGGCGATACAACGCCGCGGGACTGACCAGCCTGGCCGCCGGGATCATTGCAGGGTGGTCATGGCAGTACGGACTGGTACCGGCCATGCAGGGCCCGATTGCGACAGCGCTGGGCAACACCGACTTTTCCTGGCTTTCGGGAAGCCTGGTCGCCGGCGCACTGTACTTTCTGTTGGTCCGCCTGCGGCGAGCATGACGCTACCCACCTAGTATTCGTTGGCGACGAACAGTTCCTGGGCGGGGAATTTGGTGAGGATCACCGGTCCGTCGTCGGTGACCACCACTTCCTCCTCGATCCGCGCCGCGGAGGTTCCGTCCGACGCCGGACAGTAGGTCTCCATCGCGAATACCATGCCGGCCTGCAATTCGATCGGGTTGTCCAGCGAGTTCAGCCGCGAAATGATCGGCCGTTCGTGCAGACCCAGACCGAGACCGTGGGCGAATTGGAGACCGAAGGCCGCCATCTCGTTCTCGAACCCGAAATCCTCCGCCTTGGGCAGCAACCGGGCGATCTGGTCGGAGCCGGCGCCCGGTCGGATGGCCGCGATCGACGTGTCCATCCATTCCCGGGCCTGCTTGTAGGCATCGCGCTGACTCTGCGTGGCGCTGCCCACCCCGAAGGTCCGGTAATAGCAGGTTCGATACCCGTTGTAGGAGTGGATGATATCGAAGAACGCCTGATCGCCGGGCCGGATGATGCGATCGGTGAAGTTGTGCGGGTGCGGGTTGCACCGCTCACCGGAGATGGCGTTCACCGCCTCCACCTGATCGGACCCCATCTCGTAGAGTCGCTTGTTGGCCAGCGCCACGATCTCGTTCTCCCGAACACCGGGTTTGAGCGCGTCGACGATGTCCTGGTAGACCCCGTCGACCATGGCCGCGGCCTGGTTGAGCAGCATGATCTCGTCTTGCGATTTGATGACCCGGGCATCGAGCATGCTCTGCTGGGCATCGACGACCTTCAAGCCCTGTCGCTGCATCTCGAACAGGAACGGTGGCTCCACGATGTCCATACCGATCGGCGCATCGGCCAGGCCCGCCTCGACCAGGATGCCCTTGATCTCGGTCACCGCATCACGCATCAGGCCTGCGTCCGGAGCGACGGCACCGCGGAAGCCGAGGAACCCGGCCCGCCAGTTCTCCTGCGGCAGCCACGGGCTGTAGAGCTTGTGGTGTCGCACGGCCGAGCCGAAGTCCCAGAGGATCGGTTCGGCGTCACGAGCGAGCAGACAGTACCGGATCATCTTGTCGCCCAACGCACCGCCGATCCAGGTCTGGGTGGTGTAGCGGATGTTGTAGAAGTCGAACAGCAGGAAAGCGCCGCAGCCGCTGGCCTCCAGTGCGGCCTTCGCCCGGCCGATCCGGTAGTCGCGCAGCCGCGCGAAGTCCACCCGCTGCTCGTAGTCCACGCCCATGTGACCGGGTGCGCCGAGTTGACGCGCCGCCACCGGTGGGGCGACCAATGCGGTCACGAGTGCACCGGGGTCAGGCCGTCATCGACAGAGACGTTCTCGGGCTTGAGCTCGATGCCGGCACCGCGGGCGACCTCGAGCAACAGCGTCGCGAAATCCTCCTCGACACCCACCCCCGCACCCGCGGCCTGCGCGACGATCTGCCGGGTGGCCGAAGCGATCGGCATCGGCGATCTGAGCGCGTACGCCGCCTCCAGACCCAGGTCGAAATCCTTCTGCAGCAATTCCATGGTGAAGGTGGGACTGAAGTCGAGATTCACGAATGCCGGTGACTTGTATTGCGTGAAGGTCGATCCCATCACGGAGTCGTTGAGGAACGCCAGGAAGTCGGCGCGGGTGACGCCACCCTTTTCTACCAGCACGGTGATCTCGGCCAGGCATTGGGTCACGACACCGAGCATCAGGTTGTGGGCGATCTTGACCAACCGGGCCACCTCGCCCTCGCCCACATAGGTCACACTGCGGCCGAAGACGTTGAGCACCGGCTCGATCGAGTCGAACACCTCGCGCGGGCCCGACACCGCCACCGTGAGCTTGCCGGCCGCAATGACTTTCGGGTTTCCGCTCACCGGAGTGGCCAGGAAGTCGCAGCCACGGGAGTTGGCGGCCTCGCGGATCTTGGCGCTGATGTCGGCAGACACCGTGGACGAGTCGGCGATCACCCGAGGGGAATCGGTGCCGGTGAGCAGCCCGCCCTCGCCGAGCATCACCTGCTCCAGGTCTTTCGACGACGACACCATCGCGAACACCAGGTCACGATCGGCGAGGTCGACGGGTTGCGTGACGACCTTGGCGCCCTTGTCGGCCAGCGCGGCGGCCTTGGAGGCGGTGCGGTTGTACACGGTGACGTCGTAACCGGCGTCCAGCAGGCGGATGACGAGCTGGGCGCCCATCCGGCCCGCGCCGATCCAGCCGATTTTCACGTTCGAGGCAGACATGTGCTTTCCTTTTCTGTTTCAGGCGCTCGGTTGGGGGGCCGGGGTGTCGGATGCGCTGGGCGCGTGCACCGCACCACCGAAGTACAGATCGGCGATCTCGGGATTGGACAGCACCGATTGCGCCGGGCCGGTGAGCAGTACCCGGCCGCTCTCCATGACGATGCCTGACGACGCCATCCGGAGTCCGAATCGGACGTTCTGCTCGACCATCAGCACCGCTTTTCCGTTGCCGCGCATGATCGCAACGGCTTCGTCGATGACCGTCAGCGATTTCGGATCGAGACCCAGCGACGGTTCGTCAAGCAGGACCAGCTTGGGGTCGAGCATGAGCGACCGGGCGAACTCCACCATGCGTCGCTGACCACCGGAGAGATTGCCGCACCGTATTCCGGTCTTGTCCTGCACCAGCGGGAACATGCCGAGCACCTGGTCGTAGCGCTCTTTGACCAACCGGCGCTGCCTACGGATGACGTAGGCGCCCATCAGGATGTTCTCCTTGACCGTCAGGGGCGGGAACAGCCCGTTGCTCTGCGGCACCTGGGTGACGCCGCATCCGAGCACCTCGTCGGGTGCCATTCCGGTGATGTCTCTGCCGTCCAGCAGGATCCGTCCGGCGCTGGGCTTGAGGATGCCGCTGACCGCCCGCAGCACTGTGGATTTCCCGGCACCGTTGGGGCCGACGATGCAGCCGAGTTCTCCCGGACCGACCTCAAGGTCGACGCCCTGCAGGACGTTACCGCCGCCGTATCCGGCGACCACTCCTTCGAGTTTGATCATGCCGGATTCCTCTCCACCACCGGTACTGAACCTTTGGACGGCGCTTCGAGCAGGTAGTCGTCACCGAGGTAGGCATCGAGCACCAGCGGATCCTTCTGGATCTCTTCCGGGGTGCCCTGAGCGATCACCGCACCGCGGGCCAGCACCCGGATCGGGTCGCACAACCCGACGACGAACGGCATGTTGTGCTCGACCAGCAGGAAGGTCTTGCCCTTCGAATTCAGCTCGCGGATAAGGTCTCCCATCCGCTCGATCAGGGTGGGATTGATACCGCCGGCCGGTTCGTCGAGCAGGATCAGTTTGGGATCGAGCATCAGCACCTGGGCGAGCTCGACGAGCTTCTGCTGGCCGTAGGACAGTGCTCCGGCCCTGGCGTCGCGGTAGGCGGCCATCCCGACGAACTCCAGGAGTTCCTCGGCCCGCGCGGCTTCTGACCCGCTCACCGCACCGAGACCGAGCTGGGGCACCGAGAAGTCACGCAGTGGAGCGACGACGTTCTCCAGCACCGTCATCTCACGGAACAGCCTGGTGATCTGGAAAGTCCGGCCCACACCTCGGTGCGCCCGCGACCACGGCGACAGCTTCTCCAGGTGTTCTGCACCGAGCAGGATCTCGCCTTTGTCCGGCGTCATGGTGCCCGAGATCAGGTTGAACACGGTGGTCTTGCCCGACCCGTTGGGTCCGATCAGCGCCGTGATCGATCCTTCGGGAACGGTGAAGCTGCAGTCGTTGACCGCGTGGTTGCCACCGAAGCTCTTGTGTAGGCCTCGAACCTCCAGCAGGATGTCGCCGGTGGGCTCGGGTCCACGGATCTCGGTGCGCACCAGGGGGCGGTCCAGCGGATTGAGTCGGGCGCCGGAAAGCCCCACGGTGCCTTTGGCTCTGGCCTTCTCGATCTGCAATGCCAGCGTCGGCAGGATGCCCTTGGGCAGCACGATCACCAAAAGCACCAGGAGTCCGCCGAAGAGGACCAATCTGGCGTTTCCGCCGCCGAAAGCCTGGTTGGCGTAGATGTTGACCGGCTGGATGATGAAGGCGCCCAGTACCGGACCCCACAGCGTGCCGCGTCCGCCCAGAATCACCGCCAGCACGATGAGCGCGCTGGTGATGATCGAGAACATGCCGATCGGGTCGACGAAGGACAGGTAGTACCCGTACACCGAACCGGCCATCCCGACGAACAGCGCGGACAGCCCGAACGCCAACAGCTTGTAGACCGGGGCGTTGACCCCGATGGTGCCGGCCTTGCCTTCGTCCTCACGGATGGCGATCAAGCCCATCCCGAACTTGGTCCGGCGGATCCACCATGTCATCAGCAGCGAGAGCCCGAGCAGGACAACCAGCGACAGATGGAACGGCCAGTTGCCCCAGGAGTTCGGCCAGCCCGGCAGCGGCAGAGTCATCCCCGCCGTGCCGTTGGTGACCGAGACCCATTCGATCGCGACGAACTGGATGAGAAACAGGAAGGCCACCGTGATGATGACGAACGCGGGTCCGCGGGACCGGTAGGTGACCAGGCCGAGCAGCATCGCGACGATCGCGGCGACGACGCCGGCCACCGGCGCCCACAGCAACGGCTCCACCTCCGGAAAACGGGTGGCCAGGATGGCTCCCACGTAGGCACCGATACCGATGAATGCGCCCTGGCTCAGCGAAAGGTATCCGGTGAAACCGGTGATGACGTTCAGCCCGCTGGCGCCGATGGCCAGCACCAGGGACAAGATGACGATGTTCTGCGCAGACATGCTGGGCGACAACGGGAACAGCAGGATCACGACAGCCGCGACCGTGATGACCGTGCGACTCGCCCATTTGTGCACGGCAGGGTCGAGCAGACGGGATTTGGTGTCGGAATCACTCATGCGACCGCGTCCTCTCTGAGGCGTGTGCCGAGGAGGCCCTGTGGGCGGGTGATCAGCACGACGATGATCACCAGGAACGGAACGGCGACCGGCCAGGCGGCGCCGACGTACGCGGTAGCCGCCATCTCACCGACGCCGATCACCAGCGCGCCGAGGATGGCGCCGGGCAGGCTGCCCAGACCGCCGAGCACGACGATCGCCAGCAGCCTGGCGATCCACTGGTAGTGGGTGCCGGGCAGGAACGGATAGATGGTCGAGAGCATCGCGCCGCCGGCGCCGAGGGTGGCCACACCGATGGCGAAGGTGAGCGCGGCGATGGTTGCCACACTGACCCCGACCAGCAGTGCGCCGCTCTCGTTCGATGATGCCGCGCGGATGGCCCGTCCGGCCCAGGTGTGATTGAGCAGCAGGTAGAGACCGCCCATCACCGCGACCGCGATCACGGCGGCGATGAGCATCGCCTGCGGGATGTAGATCGAGCCGAGGGTCAAGGAGGCATCGGTGTAGGACACCACCACCGTGGATGAGGTGTTGCCCCAGATGAATCCCATGATTCCCTCGAGCATCAACGCGATTCCGAAGGTGGCCAGCACCGTCATGGTGACGTGGGCACCACGCACGTGCCGGATCACCAGCACGTACACCAGCCAGCCGAATCCGAACATCACGACCATGACGATCGGAATGGACAGTAGTGGGTCGAGTCCGAGACTGCGCCACAGCGTGTAGGTGAGAAACGCAGCCAGCACGGCGAAGGCGCCGTGGGCTAGGTTGATCACCCGCATCACCCCGAAGATCAGGGTGAGTCCGGACGCCATCAGCGCGTACAGAGCGCCGACCAGCAGGCCGAGAATCAGCGTTTGAACAAGGGAATTCATGGGTGCGGCTCCTTAGGAGTATCCGGCCGGGCCGGATTCAGAGGGCTCCGCCATGCCAGCGCATGATCTGGTCGGAGGTGGCGACGTCAGCGGGAAGCACGACCTGCGACACTCCGGACTGCCACTGGCCGACCAGGAAGTCACCCATGGGGCTGCCGTCTTCGTTCCAACTCAGGGTGCCCAGCAGGGTGTCGACACTGTTGCTGTGCAACCAGTCCGCCAGCGCTGCCTGATCGTCGATGGATCCGACGGCGTTGACGGCGGCGGACAGCACCTGCCCGGCGGCGAAACCATCGGCGGCATCCTCCGGCGGACTCTGCCCGAACTTCTCCTCATAGCGCTTGACGAACTCGGCATTCTGGGTGGTGTCCGACAGTGGGCTGTAGCTCGACGAGAAGAACACGCCCTCGGCATTGTCCGAGCCCACCGCGTCCAGATACTGCTGTCCATAGGTCGGTGAGCTGCTCTGGTAGAGGATCGCGGGTTGGTAGTTGGCGCGGTTCATCGATCGGATCATGTTGACGCCGTCCTCGAATTGCGCGCCCTGGACCACGATCTCGGCGCCGGCGTCACGCATGGCGTTGACCACCGAGTCGAAGTTCTTGGTGGTGGCCGGGTACTTGTCCTTGTAGACGGTCTGGATGCCGGCCGCGGACAATATTCTCTCGGCGCCCTCGACCACCGGCCCGGTGAACGGGTCGTCCAGCGCTGGGTAGGCCGCGGTCTTGGGCCGTTGCTCAGGAGGCAGGTTGGCGATCCAGTTCGCGAACACCTTGGCCTGGTCGGTGGCGATGGCCTGCTGGGAGAAGAAGATGTAGGAGAAGCCTCGGTTGAACATGTCCGGAGAGCCACAGGACGGGCAGACGAACAGCATCTTGTTCTTCTCGGCAATCGCCGATGCGGGAATGTTCAGCAGTGAGGACTGGCTGCCGAGGAGTAGGTTGACCCGGTCCTGCGAGATCAGATTGTTGTAGTTGCTGACGGCGGTCTCCTGCTGAGTGGCATCGTCTTTGACGATGATCTCGACCTGCTTGCCCAGCAGTCCGCCGGCCTCGTTGGTCATCTCGACCCAGGTCTCGTAACCGCGCCTGGTGTCGAGTCCGCCCTGGCTGAACTCCCCTGTCAGCGGAAGCGATGCACCGATGCGGATGGTGTCGCCGTCCGAACCGCCATCAGCGGAGCAGCCCGCGGCGGTCAGCGCGATGGCGGCTGCCGCCGCCAACGCGCGTAAAGCAGTGGTGATTCGCATGTCCAACCTCTCTGTCAGACCGATTGCCCCGACGAGACCACGATGTTGCGCAGCTCACATGCAATCGATTGCAGTGAATCGTCACACAGGCCACCGGGGGTGTCAACACCCTCCTCGCGACAGATGTCTTGGAAAATCCCACGACTGGATGTGCCGACACACGGGACGGCTTCCCCGGCCCACCGCCTAGGGCTATAGTCGGCCGCAATCGATTGCAGCACATCGCTGACCACAAACCCGGGAGAGGTGCTCATGACCGTCGAAGAATCCCAGGTCACCGCCATCGGCACGCTACCCCGGAGCCGTTGGGGCGCGTTCGTCGACGGCCACTTCGTCCCGATCGGCGACCGGGCGACGTTCGAGGTCATCGAACCTGCGACGGCGACTCCGCTGGCGACAGTGGTCGACGGCGATGCCGAGCTGGTGGACCTGGCGGTGGCGTCGGCGCGGTCGGCGCTCCCGAGGTGGCGGGCCTTGTCGGGGCGGCAACGGGGCGCCTACCTCAAGCAGGTCGCCGATCGCATCCGCGTCCACGCCGACGAGCTGGCCGAGCTGGTGTCCCGCGAGAACGGCAAACCCAAACGTGATGCACTGGCCAACGATGTGTCGTTCAGTTCCAACTGTTTCGACTTCTTCGCGGGGCTGGGCGACAGCCTGCCCGGCGAGATCATCGACCAGGGCCCCATCGAAACCCGCGTGCTCTACGAACCGTACGGGGTGGTCGCGGCCATACTGCCGTTCAACTGGCCCCCCATCCACTTCGCCAAAAAGGGCGCCCCGGCGTTGATCACCGGTAACACCGTGGTGATCAAACCCGGTGAGCAAGCACCGCTGACCGTGCTGCGCCTGGTGGAGATCGCGAACGAGGTCCTGCCACCCGGGGTGCTCAACGCCGTTCCCGGGCTGGCGGCCGGTGCAGCGCTGGCGGGTCACCCTCAGGTGGAACGGATCAGCTTCACCGGCGCTACGGCCACCGGCCGCCGGGTCCTGGAAACGGCGGCTCAGAATCTCACCTACGCCACCATGGAACTCGGCGGCAAGAACGCGCTGATCGTCTTCCCCGACGCTGATCTCGATGTGGCCGTGCAGGTTTCGATCGAAGGCATGTTCTACAACCAGGGCGAGGCCTGCACGTCCACCGCCCGCATCCTCGTCCACGACGACATCTACGACATCTTCACCGAGCGCTTCACCACAGCCGCGACCGCTCTGGTGGTCGGCGACGGCCTCGACCCCCGGACCGACATCGGCCCCATGGTCGACGCCCGGCAGCGCGATCGGGTACTGGGATACCTGCAGACCGCACTCGACGAAGGGGCCCGGATCATCGGGCAGGGCGAGGTCCCCACCGACCCACGCCTGGCTTCCGGATACTGGGTCCCCCCGACCGTGCTTGCCGACGTCACACCGGAATCCACTGTCGGACAGCAGGAGATCTTCGGACCTGTCGCGCTGATCATGCGCTATGCGACCGTCGACGAGGCGGTCGAGATCGCCAACGGCACCGCTTACGGATTGACCGCGGCGATGATCACCCGTGACGAGGCGTACGCCTGGCAGGTCGCCCAACGACTGGAGGCCGGCATGGTCTTCGTCAACAACTACATGCGGCGTTCATTTTTGGGATCGCCCTTCGGCGGCATCAAGGGCAGCGGCTTCGGCCGCGAGAACGCTGCGGAGACCCTGCACGAGTTCGTGCGATCCAAGGCGGTCCGGTTCCGTTCCGGGCGCGGCGAGGTGCCGGTGTGGCCCCCGCGTCGCTGACCGACGGCTGGTGAAGCGGCACCCGGAGCCCGCGGTGCTCCGATGATTCTGATCATCGCCGCGTTCGTGTCGATGATCGACCGTTCGGTGATGCCGCCACTGGTTCCTGTGATCGCCGATGACCTCGGGGTCACCGTCGATTCCATCGGACATTCGTTGACGTTGTACGCGGTGTCCTACGCGGCGTTTCAGCTGTTCTGGAGCACGCTTGCGGTCCGGTTCGGGCGGGTCCGGGTGCTCGTGGTGTCGACAGCCCTGGCCGGGTTGGCCAACCTCGGCAGCGCCATGTCCTACGACGCATTCAGTTACGGCCTCACCCGGGCCGTCGCCGGTGCCGCGTTCTCGGCGACGATCACCACCGCCCTGATCTACTACGGCGACACCCTGTCGGTGCGTCAACGCGCCGTAGCCACCGCCAACCTCGCGGCGGCCATCTCGCTCGGGCTGGCAACCGGCACCCTCAGCGCCGGTGCCGTCGCCCAATGGTGGAGCTGGCGTTGGGTTTACGTCGTCGTTGCGGCGGTCTCAGTCGCGCTGGCTGTGGGCCTGCTCAGGTTGTCCGAACCGGCTCACGGTCAACAAGAAGCACTGGTCCCGTCGCTGCGACGGCTGACCGCCAACCGGTGGGCCGTCGCGGTGCTCCTGCTCACCGTCATCGAGGGCGCCCTGCTGATCGGAGTGTTCAACTATCTCGCCGTCGCGCTACAGGCGAGTGGAGCGAGCGTGCTCGCCGCCGGTCTGGCCACCGCGGCATTCGGGGCGTCGGTGGTGATCGTCAGCCAGCTGATGAAACTCATCCTCGGACGCTGGCCGGCGTGGGTGCTGATGATGGCTGCCGGTGTCGCCATCGTCGCCGCCTATACCGTCGTCGCGATGAACATCTCGTTCGGCGCCGTGGTGACTGCGGCGGTACTCCTCGGCCTGGCGTGGGCGACCGGGCACACCACAATGCAGACCTGGATGACCGATGCGGCCGCCGACAGCCGACCGATCGGCATGTCGCTGTTCTCGGTGGCGTTGTTCGTCGGCGCGTCGGCCGGTGCGGCGTACGGCAACATCGCTGCCGGCTCTGACCATTTCGAGATCCTGTTCGGCGCCACCGCTACAGCCGCAGTGTTCTACGCGCTGGCGTCCACTGTCGCAAGAGCCAGATACGTCGTCCGCGAATAGTTTCGGCGGGAATTGGTCGCGCCCGGCTACCCGACCAGGGCCGCGGGCCGCACCAGCTCGTCGAACCGGTCGCTGATGTGCTCCAGTTCCGGCGCGGGCAGGAACTGCCGGCGCAGCTGCACCAACGTGGTCAACGCGGCGACGTCGACCACGCCGTCGTCGATCAACCCGCGCGCCGGATCGCACAACACCGAGACATGCGCGGCGGCGTCCTCCGGCGCCAGCCCGAGGACCCGGGCCGCGGCCTCCGCGGTGTCTGCGGCACCGGCCCGGATCGCCCGCGCCGTGGCACCGAGCACCTCCACCAGCCGGTCCACCGCCGCGGCTCCCGGCGCCTGTCGCATCCGGGCGACGACCGTACCGAGGTAGGGGCCCAGCACCGTGACATCGGCGAGGCGGACACCACCGCGCGCCAGCGCAGTCAGTTCGTTGCCCGCATTGAGCACCGTGACGTCACAGCCGCCAGAACTCAACGCGTCGGCGCGCCTGGGCGTCGATCCGAGCGGCACGATCCCGAAATCGTCCCTGCTCAGTCCGATCCGGTTCAGCAGCGCGTACCCGACGAAGGCGAAGCCCGAGTTGGGCACATCCACACCGAGTATCCCGCCGGTCAGCCTCTGTGGATCGCCGGCCCCGCCGCGGGCGCACAGGCACAAACCGAGGCCGCGGTCCACGCCGGCGACGATCTCGACGTCCAGCATCGCCCCCAGCGGATTTCCGGGCAGAAAACGGTACGCGAGCGCATTGTCGGGGCTGGTGAACACCGCGTCGTAGCCACCGGTGCGCAGCACGTCGAACTGCGCCGGCGAGGATGGCACCGGCACCTCGTTCACGGTCAGACCGGCCTCGGCCAGTCGTCCGGAGGACCGGGCCACCTCGAGCAGCACCGAAGGACTGAACACCCCCAGGGTCAGCTGATCCACAACGCTCCCGCTGTCGTTCGGTCAGATCCGGTTACATGGTCCGGTGGAACCGCGCACGATGAGTGACACCGGCAAGGTCAACGTCGCTGCATCCTGTTCACCGGTGTCGATCCCCCGCAGCAACAGTCGGGCCGCTTCGGCCCCGATCTCGCGCAGCGGCATGTGCACGGTCGTCAAGGGCGGCCAGAAGTCCTCGGCGAACGGCATATCATTGAAGCCCACCACCGAAATGTCCTCCGGGCAACGCAATCCCGCTGCGCGCAGCCGCCGGATCAGCCCGAGCGCGACCAGATCATTACCCGCCACCAGAGCGGTCGGCGCCGCACCACCGCGCTGCACCAACTGCTCGGCGATCTCGACACCGGCCTCGATGGTCAACGCTGCGGCATGAATGGTGTCGTGCTCGACGCCCGCCTTCGTGGCGGCCACCTCGAACGCCTCGGCACGGGCGCGGGTGGTGGAGAAGTTCAGCGGGCCGGCGGCGTGCACGATGTGGCGGTGCCCAAGCTCGACGAGATGTGCTATGGCCAAATCGATTCCGCCGGCGTTGTCCCCCGACACCAACGGGTAGCCGCCAATGCCGGAGCCACGGTTGACCAGGACGACCGGCACGTCGGCGGCGGCCGCCTCCTCGACCACCGGCTGATCATCGAGTCTGCCGGTGGCCAGGATGAAACCGTCGACCCGGCGCTGCAGCAGCGACTCGAAGACCGAGATTTCCACGTCATCGTGGGAGTCGGTGTTGGCGATCAGCACCGTGTAACCCTGAGCCTGCAGCACATGCTCGATGCCTCGAATGATCGGAGGGAAGATCGGGTTCATCAGATCGGGAATGATGACCCCGATGGTCATCGACCTACTGGTCCGCAGACTGCGCGCCATGGCGTTGGGCACGTAACCGAGCTGCCGGGCGGCCCGCTTCACGCGTTTGAGCGTTTCGGCGTTGACCTGGCCCCGGGTCTGGGCGTTGAGGGCGCGTGACACCGTCGCCTTGTGCACCTCGGCCAGGCGAGCCACGTCGTCGATGGTCACTCGTCGCGGCATGCTCGCTGTTTCCCCTACCCGGTCGCTGAGTCCGCCGAGCGGACTGGCAGCCAGATTACAGCCCTGCATACGGCGGTAGACAGCGCACTGCAATCGTTCGCAGCACCGCCGGCAACTCTACCCGGGAATTCGGCCTCGGCGCGGCCGGCGCCGCGGACCGGTCAACCCGGCGCGCGGGCCCGGATAGGCTTGGACGCCGTGACGGTACAGCGGCTGCAGCCCTACGCGGTGACGATCTTCGCCGAGATGTCGGCGCTGGCCGCCAGGGTGGGAGCGGTCAATCTCGGCCAGGGTTTCCCTGATGAGGACGGTCCACCCGCAATGCTGAGAGCCGCCGAGAGCGCCATCGCCGACGGCGTCAATCAGTACCCGCCCGGGCTGGGGATCGCGTCGCTGCGTACGGCCATCGCCGACCAGCGCAGGCGCCGCTACGGCTCGGTATATGACCCCGATACCGAAGTGCTGGTCACCGTCGGTGCCACCGAGGCCATCGCCGCGTCGGTGCTGGGTCTCGTCGAGCCTGGCTCGGAGGTGCTGCTGATCGAACCGTTCTACGACTCGTACTCCCCCGTCATCGCGATGGCGGGATGCCACCGGCGCGCGGTTCCGATGCGCCAGGATGATCGCGGGTTCGCGATCGACATCGAGGGTCTGCGGGCAGCGGTGACGCCCAAGACCAGAGCCCTGATCGTCAACACGCCGCATAACCCGACCGGGTCGGTGGCCTCTGACGCCGAACTGCGCGGCCTGGCCGAACTCGCCGTGTCCGCGGACCTGCTGGTCATCACCGACGAGGTCTACGAGCACCTGGTCTTCGACGGTCACACGCACCGCCCGCTGGCCGACTATCCCGGTATGGCCGAGCGCACCATCACCATCTCCAGCGCAGGAAAGATGTTCAATGTCACCGGGTGGAAGATCGGATGGGCCTGCGGGCCAGGTGATCTCATCGCTGGCGTGCGCGCGGCCAAGCAGTACCTCAGCTACGTGGGCGGTGCGCCGTTCCAACCTGCGGTCGCCCAGGCCCTCGACACCGGGGACGCGTGGGTGGACGCGCTGTGTGCGACATTCCAGTCCCGACGCGATCGGCTGGCCTCGGCGTTGATCGACATTGGTTTCGACGTTCATCACAGCCACGGGACGTACTTTCTGTGTGCGGACCCGCGCCCGCTCGGTTTCGGCGACAGTGCGAGGTTCTGCGCGGAGCTACCCGAGAAGGTCGGTGTGGCGGCGATCCCGATGACCGCGTTCTGCGATCCCGCCGCCGCACCCGCCGGGGAATGGAATCACCTGGTGCGCTTCGCTTTCTGTAAGCGTGACGACACCCTCGACGAGGCGATCCGGCGGCTGCGGGCGCTACCGCGTGCGGGTTCGTGAGTGTTCGATCACGCGGTCACAGCGATGCGACCAACTCCCATTGTTCCTCTGCCACCCGATCACGCTCCAGCGCGCTGACAACGACGTCGTCGGCCCCGGCGTCGAGGTAGCGCCGCAGCGTGCGACGCACCGACTCGGCGTCGCCCAGCGCTGCCAGATCGGCCAGACTGTCCACTCCTTCGCGCGCGATCACCTTCTGGTAGGAGGGAATGGCCGCGTAGAACTCCAGTTGGCTCTCGGCCAATGCCCTAGCCGCCTCGGCGTCGGGCGACACATGCACCGGCACGAACGCGACGATGCGCGGCTTGGGCCTGCCGGCGTCGGCGGCGGCCCTCGCGATCGTCGGCTCGATGAACTCCTCGATGGTCCTCGGCCCCGCCAGATAGGGCATGGTGCCGTCGGCCAGCTCCCCGGCCACCCGTAAAGCCTTGGGCCCCATTGCGGCGACATACACCGGCAGCGGAGAGCCGCCGGCCAGGCGGACCGGCCAGTTCGGCGCAGCGGTGAACTCTGCGCCGTGGAAATCCACCTCCCCGGTGTCGAAGACGGTCCGAAGAATGGTCAGGTATTCGCGGAGACGCCCGATGGTGTTCGGCCACGACATGCCGAAAGAAGTGCGTTCGGGCTCGTGGGCACCCAACCCCAGGCCCAGGCTGAAGTTCCCATGTGCGGCCGCCTGCGCCGTCTGCGCCTGCGACGCCAGGGTCAGCGGGTGTCGCGGATTGAACGGAACCACCGACGTCCCGACTCCCAATCCGGGCACCGCCGCACCGATCAGACCGGCCAACGAGATCGCGTCGTGGTCGAACTGCTGGGCTACCCACACCTGCTCGACGCCCAGCTCCCGGGCCCGGCTGGCCTGCCCCACATAGTCGTCGACCGCGTTGTCGGCGTGCGGGTTTCCGAAGAGGACGATTCCGTTGGCCATATCGCCCCCAACACAGCGGCCGTGCCGCGGTATTCCGGTCTGCGCAGATCTACTCTGCGTGAGGGAAACCCTCGGTGCGTGGCGTCGACTGCGGTATGTCGGGGCACCGAGCTACCGGGTAGCGGCCAGCACCCGTTGACGCAGATTCTGTAACGCGACGTCGAGCACCATCTTCTTGGCGCGCTTGACCAGAAAGCGTGGATACGGCGCGGCCAGATCGAGGATCAGGTCGAAACGCACCCTGGTTCGCCGCTCACCGACCGGGGTCAGGTTGTACTCGCCGTGCTGGCAACGCTGCCGTGACGTGCGCTCGGCGTCCCACACCACCCAGTCTTCACCCCAGTGGTACTCCAGATACTCGCGGTCGGTGAGCCCCATGATTTTGACCGTCGCCCTGACGTGGTGCGGACGACCGTCGGGATGGCGATCCACGACTTCGGCGTCTTTGTGCAGGTTCGACCACGAGGCCACCGCCTCGATATCGGCCAGGGCGTCCAGAATCGCCTCCGGCGGGGCCTCGATCACCACTTCACTGGAAGCTCGCACCGCCATACTGGCAAATCCTAGTGACGCAATCGGCCTCTCGCAGAGGATTCTGCAGCTAACGTCGTTTACCAACCGATCCGATCGATCGGCGTCGTCTGCTGGGGCGGGACGCCCACTGCCGCCGACGGCGTACGGGAGAACCTCGGCGCCGGCGCCGCCTGATCGACCCCGTGAGCGGTCACCAGCGTCCCCCGCGCGCGCAGATGCTCGCTGGCGGCGGCTTCACTCCACGTCAACACCGGCGTCACGCACGCATCGGAGCCCGCGAAGATTGCGCACCACTCGTCACGCGTCTTGCTCGCGAATCGCTCCGCAAACAGCACGTGCATCGCCGGAAACGACGACCGGTCCATCTGCTGCGGTAGGTCCTCGTCGGCCAAGCCGATACCGGCGAGCAGCTGGGCATAGAACTGCGGTTCGATCGCACCGACCGCCATGAACCCGCCGTCGGCGGTTTCATAGGTGCGGTAGAACGGCGCACCGCCGTCGAGCAGGAACGACTCCCTCTCATCGCGCAGCGTGCCGACCGCCTTCATGGTCCAGGCCAGCTGGGCCAGCATGCTCACCCCGTCGACCATCGCCGCGTCGATCACCTGGCCCCGCCCTGAGGTCTCGCGCTCGTAGAGCGCGGCGATGATGCCGATCACCACCAGCATCGATCCACCACCGAAGTCGGCGACCAGATTCAACGGCGCCACCGGTGGGCGGTCCCGGTAACCGATCGCCGACAACACACCGGTCTGCGACAGGTAGTTGATGTCGTGCCCGGCGATGGCCGCCAACGGCCCGTGCTGGCCCCAGCCCGTGATCCGGGCGAAGATCAACCGCGCGTTGACGCTTTCGCAGTCCTGCGGACCGATGCCGAGCCGCTCGCACGTGCCGGGACGGAAGCCGTCGATGAGCACGTCGGCTTTGCTCACCAGGTCGAGCAACACCTGCCGGTGGGTCTTGAGATCGAGGTCCACCACCCGCTTTCCGCGATGCATCAGGTCGACGTTCTCGGCGGGCATCTGAAGTCCACCGGGCCGCCGGACCCGCACCACGTCGGCACCCAGATCGGCCAACATCATCGCGGCGTGCGGGCCGGGGCCGATGCCGCCGAGCTCGACGATCCGGACCCCGGCCAGGGGACCGCCGGTCACCCCTTGATGACCTTGAGGACCTGCTTGCGCAGACCGTCGGTCGCGGTTTCGACCCCGCCCTTCATCGTGCGTTTGATGATGAACCCCGGTAACGGCACCGCCAGATCGATCGCGATGTCGAACTTCACCTTGGTCTTGTCCCCGTCGGGGGTGAGGGTGTAACCGGCGTCCTGGGCTTTGAGCTGGGTCGCCGAAACCAGTGTCCACGTGACTTCGTTGTCGCCCCAGGTGTATTCGATCACCTGCTCGTCGGTCAGCCCGGCAGCCTTGACCGTCATCCTGACCTGCTTGGGCCGACCGTTCTCGTAACGTTCCAGCACTTCGGCTTTCTGGTACTGAGGCGACCAGGTGGGGGTCGATTCGACGTCGGCGATGACGTCGAGAATTTGCTCCGGTGTTGCCTCGATCACGACCTCGCGGGAATCCTTGGTTGCCATGGCGCGACGATAGACCACCGTGTTGCGGTTCGGATCGAGATCACCGCAGTGGAGTCGTAGGCTCACAATTGTGAGCGACATCCGGGACGGACACGTCGACCCCACGGTTCCCCCGAGCGGCACCGGATGCGTCGAATGCGACGCGGCGGGCGGGTGGTGGGTGCATCTGCGCCGCTGCGCCGAGTGCGGTCACATCGGCTGCTGCGACGATTCGCCCCAGAGGCATGCCTCGGCGCACTGGCGCGGTACCGGGCACCCGATCATCCGATCGTTCGAACCCGGCGAGGACTGGTTCTGGAACTACGCCACGGACCAGTACTACGACGGACCCGAGCTGGCCCCGCCGCACAGCCGACCGGTCGACCAGACGGTCCCCGGCCCGCGGGGACGGGTGCCCTCGGACTGGATGGCCCGCCTGCAGGCCCGCCGGGGCTGAGTGAACCACCCCCATGCCGGGTAAACCTGCGTGGTGAGCACCGACAGATCAACCGACAAGCCGAAGACCACCGAAACCGATGCGGGCCCCACCGAGGCTCAAGACGACGTGATCAGCGACCCGTCGAAGGGCGCCGACGAGCGCGTGGACTGGGCCGACGAAGGTGGAGCCACCGAGAGCGGCCCGGCGACCTAATCTACCACCTGCCGTCGGCGAGCACCTGTTGCGCGGCGTTGTAGCCGGGGATGAAGGTGATGCCGGGCCCCCCGTGGCAGCCGGCGCTGGCCAGATACACACCGTCGACCGGAAGTGGCTGATCGACATACCCTCTGGGCCCCGGACGGTTCGGCCCCATCTGGTCGGGGTGGATGAGTCCGTGGCAGTAGTCGCCGCCGGGGGCCCCGAACATGGTGCCCATGTGTTTGGGAGTGAACGTGGTGTGGCGCAGCATCAGGCTCTCGAAATCCGGCGCCAGTCGGGTGATCTTGTCGATCACGCGCTGGCCCATCTCGGCCTTCAGCTGGCCGTATCCGGCCCGCTCCTCTGACAACGGGAACCACAGCGAGAAGGCCGACACCGCATGCTTGCCCGGCGGCGCGAGGTCGGGATCGTTCGCCGACGGTATCTGCAGCGCGATCGCAGGATCGGCGGGCACGATGCCGCGCTTCGAGTCCTCCCACTGCTGCTGCAGCTCCTCGGGGGTGGTGAAAATCCCGATCGCGGACTGGTATTCGGGATCGTTGAGCACCTCGTAGGGCTCGGCGAAAGTGGGCGCGGCGTCCAGCGCGAAGTGCATCTGCAGATAGCTGCCCCTGTGGTCGATGCGGGCGAACCGCTCCCGGATCTCGGCGGGGATCGCGCTGCTCTCGATCAGCGTGTTCACGGTGAGGTCGGGAGCAAGGCCGGAAACCACGATGGGAGCGGTCAGAGTGGACCCGTCGTCGAGTCGGACCCCGGTCACCCGACCCGCGCTGACGGAGATCTCGTCGACCTTGCTGCGCAGTCGCAGTTCCCCGCCCGCGGTGGTGAACATCTGCAGTACATGGTCGGTGAGCGCACCCATACCGCCACGGAACTTCTTGATCAACGTGGCGTTCTCATCGGGGACGGCCAGGCCGAATGCCAGCGCGGCCGCACTACCCGGCGTCGCCGGTCCCCGGTAGGTGGTGTTGACCGCGAGGAAGGCGAGCATGCCGCGTAGCGCACCGTGTTTCTCGCGGTCGGGCAGGTAGCGGTCGAGCACATCGGTGACCGATCCGAACAACATGTCGCTGATCGCCTGACGCTCGAATTCGTTGGTCGCGCAGGCGAACATCTCGTCCAGTGACCTCGGCGGCACGTCCGCGTCGAATCGACCCAGGGCCCGGGTCGGAGCCTGGCACCACGCCATCAGTCCGGCCATACCGTTGACCGCCTCGGCCCCGTGCACTTCGTTGAGATGGGTCAGGAGCTTCATCGGGTCGGTGTAGTAGATGACGGGATCGTCGCCGATCCCGCGCAGCTGCACCGACATCACCTCGAGATCGACCGTCGGTAGTTCGCCCAACCCGAGCGCGTCACTCACCTTCGCCGATGTCGGTACCTGCACCGACCCGGCGATCTCGAACTTGAAGCCGTCGAACAACTCGACGGTCGAGGCCATCCCACCGGGATAGAGCTTGGCGTCCAGGCACACGGTGCGCAGTCCCGCCCGCTGCAACAGCGCCGCGGCGGTCAGGCCGTTGTGGCCGGCGCCCACGACGATCGCGTCGAAGTCCGTCATCGGCTGAGGCTGACACGCGGACCCAAGTTTTGTCAATATTGACGAAACATTGGTGGTGTTGAACTATCCGCCGTCCTCAATGCCGGCGCGCAACAGCTGCAGCGCCTGCCGGCACAGCCGGTCCAACTCGGGCAGCGACCGGTCCTCACCCAGCATCCACACCTCCAGGGCACCGAACACCGCGGCGGCGATACAGCGGGCCGTCACCGTGATGCGCATCCGGTCGCCACTGCGCAGCGGCGGCGCCGCCCCGGCCATGTGCTGCTCGATCGCCTCTGCGAAATCCGCTTCCACCTGTCTGATGTGGCGAGCGATGCGACCCCGGTCGAGTTCCTCGGCACGCATCGCGGCGATCTTGGTGACCGCCCAGTCGTCGTAGGGCGAGGCCATGATCGCCGACTGGACGGACTCGAATATCGACTCCTCGGGCGCACGGGCCGCCAGCGCGGCGCGGAACCAGTGCAACCCCGCATCGTAATCAGCGAACAGCAGATCGTGTTTGGAGGCAAAGTGCCGGTAGAAAGTGCGTAGGGACACCCCGGCGTCGGCGGCGATCTGCTCGGCGGAGGTGTCCTCCACGCCCTGCGCCAGGAACCGCACCACCGCGGCCTGCCGCAGCGCCTCCCGGGTGCGCTCGCTGCGCGCCGTCTGAGCAGGCCGGACCATGTGCGTAACCTACCCCAGCGGCAAACGCGGCTTGACGGCTCTGCACCCGTGGCCTTGACTTGTCAGTCCACAAGGTTGCGGTACTTCGCAAGAGGAGCGAGATGTCCGGCACGGAAGATCCACAGTCGGCCCGGTGCGCCGACGCCGGCCGGCCGTTCCGCTCTCCGGGGGCTCCCGGGCATCAGTAGCCGGCCTACACAACAGACACAGCCGGGGGGCGTGTGAAGGTTCATCATCTCAACTGCGGAACGCTGCGACCGCCGGGAATCGGGACCATGGTGTGCCACGTGTTGCTCGTCGAATCCGACGCGGGCCTGGTCCTCGTCGACAGCGGGTTCGGCACACGGGACTGTGCTCATCCGGGTCGGTTCGGCTCTTTCCGGAGCCGGCTGATCCGGCCGAAATTCGATCCCAACGAGACCGCGCTTAGCCAGATCGAGGCACTGGGCTTCCAGGGTTCCGACGTCCGTCACATCGTGGTGACGCACTTCGATGCCGACCACGTCGGTGGCCTGAGCGACTTCCCCGACGCGCAGGTCCACGTCACAGCCGCAGAAGCGTTCGGCGCCATGCGGTCTCGCGCGCTGAAGGATCGTATCCGCTTCCGCCCGTGGCAGTGGGCCCACGGACCCAAGTTCGTCGAACACCACGCCGACGGCGAGGCGTGGCGAGGTTTCGCCGCCGCCAAAGAGCTGACCGAGATCGGTCCGGGTTTCGTGCTGATTTCATTGCCCGGCCACACCCGGGGACACGCATGCGTTGCCGTGGACGCCGGGCACCGTTGGCTGCTGCACGGCGGTGATTCCTTCTACCACCCAGGGACGATCGGGGCCCCGTCGAAGGTGCCGATGTGGACCGCCCGCCTGGAGATGCTCTTCGCCTCCGACCGCGCGAAGGTCAAGCAGAATCACCGCCGCCTCACCGAACTCTACCGGCGCCAGGATCCAGATCTGATGATCCTGTGCTCGCACGACGTGTCGCTCTATGAGCGGGCGAAGGGCACCGCGCTGGTCTGATGCGCGCGCGAAGCGCGCCGCCGGTACACCACCACGCGCCCGCCCAGATGTGGCGCCGTCGCGATCCCACGCGAACGGCGCCGCTCCGCAGCACTGCTCGTTGCACCGAAGGTGAACTCGCGCAGAATGTTTCGAAGCGTCACGGTCATCTCCATATTGGCGAACGCGGCACCGACGCACCTGCGCACCCCGCCGCCATACGGTATCCAGTTCAGCGAATCGGGACTGGCGCCGAGAAAGCGGTCGGGATCGAACCGATGCGGGTCTGCGAAATGCCGTGGCGAATCGTGCATGAGGGTGATGCTGGGCATCACGCCATGCCCGGCAGGAATTACCCAGCCGCCCAGCCTGATCCGCTGTGTGGTCACCCGGAACATCGCCTCGATGACCGGCCTGGTGCGTTGCACCTCCCAGATGGTGGCCTGAGTGAGCTCGCTACCACCGGCGTCGACCTCGGCGGTCAATCGGGACACCAACTGCGGATGCCTGCGCAGTCGTTCGAGCGTCCACGCCAGCGTGGTCGCCGTGGTCTCGTGCCCGGCCGCCAGCAGGGTCAGCAGCTCGTCGGCGATATGCGCATCGGTGATCAACGAGCCGTCCTGGTAGCGCGCGTCCACCAGCAGCGACAGCACATCCCGACGCTCGCCGCCGACCTCAGCCGAACGGGCCTCGGCCACAAGGCCTGCGATGATGTCGTCGTAGCGACGACGGGATCGCTGCACCCGGCCCCACGGACTCCACGGGCCGAGGTCGCGGCGCAACCCGGCCGGAAGAACCACCATCAACGACGCCAACGGCACCATGGGCGGGAGTAACTCGCGTAGCTCGTCGAGAGCGGCGCCCCGAGCCCCGAACACGGCCCGCAGGATGGCATTGAGGGTGATACGCATCATCGGTTCGAGAGTGCGAAACTCCCGCCCCTGCGGCCACGACGCCGTCTCGCGGGCGACCTCGTCGGCGACGATGGCTTCGTAGGCCGGCATTCTCCCGCCGTGAAAGGCCGGCAGCAGCAGCCGGCGCCTGACCCGGTGAGCGTCCCCGTCGAGGCTGAACGTCGAGCCCGGCCCGAGCACGGTGCCGAGGTTGGACGCGCGGGCCACCAGATCGCTTCCTGCGGCGAACAACTCGCGAGCCATCGTCGGGTCGCCGACCACCACCGTGGGTCCGAAGATCGGCAGGTCCACGGTGAAGGTGTCACCGTGGCGCGCCGCAAGGGCCGACAGAGCACGCCTGCGGGCAGTGAAAAAGGCAAGCGACAGTGCGGCTTTGGGGATTACAGGGCCGGGCGGCAACCTCACCGGTTCCGACGTGGGCGCGGCCATCACTGCCCGGGCGGAGACAACAGGGCTATCGAGGCCTCCACGGCCTCGTCGACGACGTCGCTCATCGTGCCACCCTCCTCGACGGTGATGGCGGTCAGCTCGCGCAGCCCGCCGAGCAGCATGATGATCCGGCGACGTGAGACCGGGCCGACGCCGGCGGCACGGAACTCGTCGCTGGCGCCCAGCGTTCCGACCATCTCGATGAAGTGTTCCATCGCGTCACGCTGCAGTCCGCGCGCCGCGACCCCGAGTGAAGGCACGTCGCGGATCCAGCTCAGCATCAGCGCCGAACGTGCCTCCGCCGACGAGATCCAGGCCTCGATCGCCTGGCGCACCTGCTTCTGCCACGGCGCGCTCGGATCGACCGCCTCCGAGATCTGCCTGATCTGGTCGGCGTTCGCGTCGGTGAGCAACGCGACGAAACACGCCTCGCGGTCCGCGAAATGCTCGTAGAAGGTCCGGCGTGACGTCTTGGCCCGGCGCACGATGCCGGCGACCGTGGTCTTGGCGTAGCCGTCGTCGGCGATCGAGGTCTCCAGCGCATCGAGCAGCCGTTGGCGGAAGTCGCTCATATCACCGGCCATGCTCGCACGCTCAGCGGCAATAGCTGCGCGTGGCGTGGTCGAGAGCCTGGCGGTAGAGCGGGTCGAGACCGCGCTGCGCTGCGACCGCCGCTTTGGCCTCGTCGAGTTCGGCACGGCACGCCGGTGCGTTCAGCTTGTCCCACTCGTCGGCCATCAGCGTGACCATCTCGCGGTTGAGCGCATCGATGATTACGCGCGAGGACGCCAGATCGGGGACGTCGACCGGCGCGGACGCGGGGTCGAACTTCCACTGCGCCAGCCGGGTGTACTCGATCGCCACCGTGGCGTCGATCTGGTCACGGAACGCCGCCGACACATAGCCAGGATCGAGGTTCAGCGCCGTCGCCTCGGCGGACACCGCGTCGAGGACCTGCTGCTCGCGGGCCGGGTCCTCGATCAACCCGCCGGTGTGGAATTTGTTGGCCGCGATGGGCTCGGCGACCTGCAGGCGCCGGGTGGCGGCATCGACCAGGTCCACCAAGGTGGTGTGTGGTTGCGCCGCGACGGCCGGCGCAAACAGCGACATCAGCAACGCCGCCGCGAGGGCCGGGGTCAGGAGGCGAATCATCGGGATCATCATCCACCGGTGCGGCAGCCCCGGCCAAGCCGGGGTGTGAAGGTGGCCAGGGCCGGGATCGAACCGGCGACCTTCCGCTTTTCAGGCGGACGCTCGTACCAACTGAGCTACCTGGCCGGACGGCACCGATCACTTGCCTGGCAAGTGCCTCGCCGCAATGGCGACCCTGACGGGACTCGAACCCGCGACCTCCGCCGTGACAGGGCGGCGCGCTAACCAACTGCGCCACAGGGCCTTACTGTGCTGCTCCTCCCACCGTAGTGGTCGTCGCGCGTACCCCCAACGGGATTCGAACCCGTGCTACCGCCGTGAAAGGGCGGCGTCCTAGGCCACTAGACGATGGGGGCCTATTCCGAATTCCTCCGGGGCACTCGCAACGTCCATGTCGTTGGGAGCTTCGATAGCTTAGGGTACGGACACCCAAATCCTCAAACGAGCAGGGTGCCGTATCCTTTTCGGGGTTACACACCCAAGCCCCTATAGCTCAGTTGGTAGAGCTACGGACTTTTAATCCGCAGGTCCCAGGTTCGAGCCCTGGTGGGGGCACAGACACACGAGCACCTACCTCGTCAGCGGAGGTAGAGCTCGTCACCGTCCGGGTAGCCACCGCCGGTGGTGGTGATGTGCACGTGGTCGTAGTGGCCGTAGCCGCCGGCCCGGGCTCCGCCGGGGGTGTAATACACGCCCCGCCAGATGGCGTCCTGGATGCCGAAGCGCGCGGCGTTCTCCAGTACGTAGGCGACGATCTGGTTGCCCAGTGCGATACCGGCCTGCGAGGTCGGGTTCTCGATCATCACATCCAGCGCCAGGCCGTCGGGATGCCAGCGCAGCGCGTCCTGACGGACGCCGCCGATGTTGTTGATCTCCGGGAAGACGGCGCTGATGCTGCGCGCGGTGAGGATGGTGCGCACCTGCAGACCCGCTTCCGGCGCGACACCGGCCGGCAGGGTGCGGCTGACGACCCGCCAGCGCGATGCGGACACCAGCGATGCCTGCTCGACCTGGGCGACGTCGGCAGCCCCGTCGTCGATCACGCGCGCCGGACCCGGCGCCGGCGACGGCGCGGCCACGATCTCGACGCAGCACGGGACGGACTGCTCTACCGGCGCGGGAGCGGGTGCGGCGAGGGTTTCCTCCGCGACAGGGACCGGCGCCGGACCCACATCGCCCTTGACCGCGAGGAGAACCGCCGCCGGGGCGAGTACCGAGGCAAAGTACACCGAGGGGTTACGCCGCTTGGTGGCGATGGAATGCCTGCCCACGCCCTGCAAGATAACGAAGAACCGGGCAACATACAGCATTGATCATGAAAATTGAACTCGGCGCGCGGATCGTTACCTGACCGCGACCAGTCGGTTAGCGTCGCTATATCTGCTGGTCAGGCCGAAATCTGAGGTGATGACCGCAACGGCGCCGGAAGGGAGAAAGTTCACCACCACCGCGGTCGCCGCTTTCGCCTCCCGACGCGCAGCGCCCCGGGCCCGGCGAGGCACGCCGCCATGTGATCGGCGCTGGTGAACCGCCACCGTGGATCGCGCGCCATCGACCGCTCCACCGTCATCGTCAACGCGGCGTCCAGGCCGGGCCGTAGCGAGCTCAGCGGTGGCAGACGCCCGACGGCGATCGCGTCGGCCAGCGCCGCGAGGTTCTCCTGCGGGAAGGCCCGGCGGGCGGTCAGCGCCTCGTAGGCGACCACTCCGAGCGCGTACAGATCATCGCTCGGGGTCGCCGGGCGGCCGGCGATGCGATCGGCCGGCAGGTAAGCCATCGTCCCGAAGACCCGGTTGGTCAGGGTCTGAGGTGTGTCGGCGCTCTTGGCGACCCCGAAGTCGGTGATCTTCACCCCGCCGGCGCTGGTGAACAGGATGTTCGCCGGTTTGATGTCACGGTGCAGCACACCGCTCGCGTGCGCCGCGCGCAGCGCCGACAGCACGTCGCCCAAGATGGCGCGCACCTGCGCGGCGGGCATCGGCCCATAGCGGGCCAGCACATCCGCCAGGCTCTGGCCGGGCAGGCGTTCGAGCACGATGTACTGCCTGCCGGCGTGCACACCGGTGTCGTGCACGGCAACCACATGGGGATGGTTCAGCGCCGCAGCCGCGCGCGCCTCGGTGGCGAAGCGGCGCCTGGTGTCGGGCTGGGTGTTCATCGATGGATAGAGCAGCTTGACCGCCACCGGCCGCCCCAGCCGGTTGTCCCAGGCGTCGCGGACCTCGGCCATCCCGCCGCGGCCCAGGACACCCCGCAATTCGTAGCGACCGCCAATCAGCTCCGGCGCCTGCATGTTTCCAAGCTAGCCGGTCGCAGCGATGCACAAACCTAGCGAGCAGGCACGGTGGGCACCACGGAGGTGTTCGGCCAGCAGCCCAGCGGGCTGATCGAGGCTTCTCTGGCGGCGTCCAGACACTTGCTGACCAGCACGTTCGGGTTGTCCGACACCGAGCCCGCCAGGATCTCGTTGGCGCGTGCCTCGGCCTCGGCGGTCTTGGCCCGCTGTTCGGCCACCCGCGTGTTGGCCCGCTCGGCGTTGAGGGCGTTGATCCGGCCTTGGGTGGCCTCGTCATAGCTCACCAGCGGGATGATGACATTGATGATGTCGACCTGATCGCCGACCTTTGCCCGCAGGTTCTCCGCGACATCGTCACCGAGTGCCTGGATGTCGGTGCCCTCCACGTTCTCCGGCGCGAGCGGGTCGAAGTCGGAGAACACCTCGTTGAGCGCGGCCCGCAGCTCCCGGGTGACCAGGTTCTCCCGGACGTTGTCGAAGTCGCGATAGTCGAGGAACAGCGCGTCGGCGGCGGCCGGCTGAATGCGCCACCGCACGCTGTTGTCGACGTATGCGGTGGAGTTGTTGCCGAGTCTGACCATGGTGGCGTGCTCACCGGTGTGGTTGTCGATCTGGATGGCGCCGTCCATCTCGGTCACCGACTGCCACGGCGCCTTGAGGTGCAGGCCGTTGCCGAGGGTGCCGCTCGGTCGGCCCAGGGTCGTGACGACCCCGATGTTGCGCGTGGAGACGATCGTGGTGGACCCCAGGATCAGCACGACGACCGTCAGGGCGCCGGCGATGACCGCGACGCGCGTGCCGCGGGTCCGGCCGACTTCCTCCTTGGCCGTCACGCGGGACAGCAGCGCGAACGCGGTGACCAACAGCAGCACGATGACAGCGAAGATCTCCCACGGCACGGCGTCGACCTCTCTTTTGCGGCAGGGTGTCGCCGAATCCTACGAAGAGCGCACCCCCGCGACCACACGTCGACCGGTATGTCGGCCGGAGTCCGGCCTCAGTCTCGGCGCCGGACGCGCCGGAGGTCAGGTGAAAGGTGAACCCAGCGCGGCGGTCACACTTTCGGGCTGTAGTAGTGCGGGTCGTCTCGATATTCCACCGGAGGCAGGTTGCGCGCCGGTGTCTCGACCAACGGGGCATCGGCCGGGAGGCGGCCGGTGGCGCGATCCCATGCCGAGCGCTTGCGCGGATGCATCAGCAGCCGTTTCGGCAGCACCCGCGTGAGTCGATAGACCACCCGGCCGAACAGCTTGTGCAGCCGCTCCTGCCGGGGCGTCCAGCGGTAGCCCATCAGCTCACGCACCGGCGGATCGAACAGGCCGACCGTGGTGAAGTTGAAGAAGCGTTGCATCCCCGCCACATTGAGGCGCCACAACCAGTCCGGCATCCACGCCAGCGACGGATGCTTGGGCATCGAGGACAGATCGAGCACTTCGCGAGCGGCCCAGTTGTTCTCCAACACGTTGTGACACATGTGATCCCAGTACTGCTGGAAGTCCTCCCACGTTTTCGGGACCGGTCGCATGCTCATCCCGTACATCCGGTACCAGGTGATGTGCTCGTCGAAGAGTTGCCGCCGCTGCTGTTCGGTGAGACCTCCCCCGAGCCATTCGGCGGCCAGCAGCGTGGACTTGAAGAACGTCGCGTGCGCCCAGTAGAAAACGTCCGGGTTCAGTGCGCTGTAGCGGCGGCCCTGGTCGTCGACCCCGTTGATGCCGATGTGGTAGTCGCGGACCTGGGCCCCCGTCGTGGGGGCGCGGTGTCCGTCGAACACCACACCGCCGATCGGATAGACCGACCGGAAGAGCCGCTGCATGCGCTCCATGAAGAAGATCGAGTGCTGTTCCACCGCCGCGCCCAGCTGTGGATGCATGTTCTGCATCGAACCGGCCCAGGGCCCCTGCAGCATCCCGGTCCACTGTCCGAAGTACTTCCACGTCAGGGAGTCCGGGCCGAGCGGGGCCGGCAGACCGTCGTAGCCACCGGCGACCGGACAGCCTGCCGCCACGACATCGCGATCTGGGGTGGAACCGCTGGTGACCGGGCCCGCCGCGGACGTATCTTGAGTCACTGGTGCTCTTCCTGCCGTTGTCGCGCCACGATTTTGACTACAGACGTTGTCACCAAGCTTAGGAGGGCCGTGCCGCCGGGTCAACGACGCGGTAGATGGTCGGGCGTGCCGTTGCAGGACCGTCAGGCGCTTCGCCGCGACGAACTGATCGCCGCGGGCGTCGAGTTGCTCGGCCGCCCGGGTGGACCCCACCTGACGGTGCGCGCCGTCTGCCGGGCCGCCGGACTCACCGAGCGCTACTTCTACGAGAGCTTTCCCGACCGCGACGAGTACGTCGCCGCGGTCTACGACGATGTGTGCACGTCGGCGATGTCGACGCTGATGAAGTCGAAGAGTATGCGTGACGCCGTCGAACGCTTCGTGGCGTTGATGATCGACGATCCCGCCCGCGGCCGGGTGCTGCTGCTGGCCCCCGAGGCCGAACCCGTGCTGGCCCGGTCGGGGGCCCGGTGGATGCCGAACTTCATCAGCCTGCTGCAACGCAACCTCACCCAGATCAGTGACCCGACCGCCCAGGCGATGGTTGCCACCGGACTGATCGGGGCACTCACTGCACTGTTCACCGCCTATCTGGACGGCAGATTGGATGCGACCCGAGAACAGTTCATCGACCACTGCGCTGAGTTACTGCTCAGCAGGGCCGTGACCTGAAAGCGCACGTCACCTCGGCGTGGGTCGCGGCGCGGCGACTTGAATGTCACCGAGTTACACAGATATATTGAGTGCAACCATCAGGTACAGATAACTGGGAGGTGTCGTGTCGAAAGACCTGACCGACCTGCAACTGCTGACCGAACTCGAGCCCGTCGTGGAGCCTCTGGTCAACCGCCATATGCGGATGAAGAAAGACTGGAACCCACACGACTTCATCCCGTGGTCCGACGGCAAGAACTACTACGCGCTCGGCGGCCAGGACTGGGACCCCGAGCAGTCCAAGCTCTCCGAAGTCGCCCGGGTCGCGATGCTGGTCAACCTCCTGACCGAGGACAACCTGCCCGCCTACCACCGCGAGATCGCGATGAACTTCACCATGGACGGCCCGTGGGGCTTCTGGGTGAACCGCTGGACCGCCGAGGAGAACCGGCACGGTATCGCGCTGCGCGACTACCTCGTCGTCACCCGCAACGTCGACCCGGTCGAGTTGGAGATGCTGCGCCTCGAGCAGATGACCCGCGGCTTCTCCCCCGGCCAGAACCAGCAGGTCGAGGCTGACCTTTTCGCCGAGAGCCTGTTCGATTCGGTGATCTATGTGACCTTCCAGGAACTGGCCACCCGGGTATCGCACCGTAATACCGGCAAGGCGTGCGAGGACCCGATCGCCGATCAGCTGTTGCAGCGCGTCTCTGCCGACGAGAACCTGCACATGATCTTCTACCGCGACGTGTCCGAGGCCGGGTTCGAGATCGCCCCCGATCAGGCGATGAAATCGCTGCACAAGGTGCTGCGCAACTTCAAGATGCCCGGATACACCATCCCGGATTTCCGTCGGCGCGCGGTCACCATCGCCTCCGGCGGGGTGTACGACCCGCGGATCCACCTCGACGACATCGTGATGCCGGTGCTCAAGAAGTGGCGCATCTTCGAACGCGAGGACTTCAACGGCGAGAGCGCGCGCATGCGTGACGACCTGGGGGCACTCGTCGACGAACTGCAGGAAGCGGTCGACAAGTTCGAGATCGCCAAGCAGCGCCGCGAGGAGCGGCTGCGTCAGATGGCCGAGAAGAAGGCCGCCAAGAACCTGCTGGTCGGATCATCAACGTCGTAACTGCTCCCCCCGGACCGGCCCGATCCCCGTTGCGGATCGGGCCGATCGCGTTGCGCAGCCCGGTCGTCCTCGCGCCGATGGCCGGAGTGACCAATGTCGCGTTCCGCACCCTGTGCCGCGAGCTGGAGCTGAGCCGCGCCGGCACCGTCAGCGGCCTCTACGTGTGCGAGATGGTCACCGCGCGGGCACTGGTCGAGCGGCATCCGATCACCATGCACATGACGACGTTCGCACCGGAGGAGTCGCCGCGTTCGCTGCAGCTCTACACCGTGGACCCGGTCAACACCTACGCCGCAGCCAAGATGATCGTCGACGAGAACCTGGCCGACCACATCGACATGAACTTCGGCTGCCCGGTGCCCAAGGTGACCCGCCGCGGGGGTGGAGCGGCGCTGCCCTACAAGCGACGGCTCTTCGGTCAGATCGTGGCGGCGGCTGTGTCGGCCACGGAGGGCACCGGCATCCCCGTCACGGTGAAATTCCGCATCGGAATCGATGACGCTCATCACACCCACCTCGACGCCGGACGCATCGCCGCCGAGGAAGGCGCCGCCGCGGTCGCGCTGCACGCACGCACCGCCGCCCAACGCTATTCGGGAAGCGCCGACTGGGAGCAGATCGCCGCGCTGAAGGCCCACGTCACGAATGTTCCGGTGCTGGGCAATGGTGATATCTTCGACGCTCGTGACGCGCTGGCCATGATGGCCGCGACGGGCTGCGACGGCGTCGTGATCGGCCGGGGCTGCCTGGGGCGGCCCTGGCTGTTCGCCGAGTTGTCCGCCGCCTTCGGCGGAACGGCACCGGCGACCCCGCCGACCCTCGGTGAGGTGGCGCAGATCATCCGCAGACACGGTGAGCTGCTCGCTGCCCACTTCGGAGAGGACAAAGGAATGCGGGACATGCGCAAACACGTCGCGTGGTATCTGCACGGTTTCCCGGCCGGCGCGGACCTGCGCAGGTCTTTGGCGCTGGTCAAGACCATCGCCGAACTCGATGATCTGCTTGCCGAGCTCGATCCCGACGTGCCGTTCCCGTCGGCGGGCAACGGTCCGCGAGGCCGGCAGGGCTCCGCCGCATCGGTGACGCTGCCCGACGGTTGGCTCGACGATCCCGAGGACTGCACGGTGCCCGCCGGCGCCGATGTGATGCACTCGGGGGGCTGACCCCGGCGCCGAGACGGTTCTGAGACGGTTCCGACACCGCCCTCGGGCTGGATGTCTCTCAGAATGTCTCAGTACGATGAGGACTCAAACTGCCTGTCTCCGGTGGCGGAGCCGGGCCCAGTGCTTTAGACATTGAGCAGGCACTCGGCGATCCTCGTGCCGGCGCGCAACGATGCGCGCCGCGCGGGAGGCCGTGAACGCTGGAAGGCCGGTAGGAATATGAGCGACGGCGACACGGAAGATGCCGCTGCCGCTTCCGGCCGTCCGCAACCAGCCGGCGGGGACCGCACCGGCGACAGACCCGACGGTGACTGGCTTACCCGATCCCGGCGCCCGAAGCCAGGCGCCGCGCCGTGGGAACGGGCCGTCGACGCGCCGACAGAGCAGCCGGCACGCGCCGATGCCGAGTCGTCCCCGACGTCCTCCCCGGCGAACCACGCCCCCGAGCCGGCCGCCCCGATCACCGTCGCGGACCTGATCGCCAAGATCCACGGCGAGGCGCCGGCGCCTGAACCTCGGCGCCACCGGGCCGACCCGGAACCCGAACCGGAACCAGAGGCCCAGCCCTACCCCTACCCTTCCGACGTCCCCTACCCGGACGTCGACGTCGTGGGCCCGGCGGATTTCAGGGACATCGGGGACATCAGGGGCATCGGGGACATCGAGGCCGACGACGCGGTCACCGCGGTCCTGCCGCCCATCGCCCTGGCCGACGACGAGCTGCCGGATCTGGCCGCTCCGCGCCCCCCGGTGCACACCCCGCCGAAGCCGCGGGCGCGCCGGTCGGGGCGTCTCACCGTCGCCGGACGCGTCGCTGCCGCATTGGTCGCGGTGCTCGCGCTGGTCCTCACCGGTGGCGCCTGGCAATGGCAGTCCGCCAAGAACAACCTGCTCAACCGGGTTTCGGCACTGGATCCGGATTCGCGGGACATCCTCGATCCGAATGCGCAGTTCGGCGACGAGAACTTCCTCATCGTCGGCACCGACAGTCGCATCGGCGCCAACAGCGATATCGGCGCGGGAACCACCGAGGACGCCGCAGGCGCCCGATCGGACACCGTGATGCTGGTGAACATCCCGGCCAACCGCAAACGGGTGGTTGCCGTGTCGTTCCCCCGCGACCTCGAGATCGAACCGATGAAGTGCGAGCCGTGGGACCCCGAGACCCGCGAATACGGACCCATCATGGACCCGGACTCGCCGATGTACGGCAAGGATGAGGTCTACACCGAATACAAACTCAACTCGGCCTTCGCCGTCGGTGGACCGAAGTGCCTGGTGAAGGTCATCCAGAAGTTGTCCGGCCTGCACGTGAACCGTTTCATGGCAGTCGATTTCACCGGTTTCTCCAAGATGGTCGATGCGCTCGGCGGCGTGGAGGTGTGCAGCACCACGCCGATCGAGGACTACGAACTCGGTACCGTGCTGGCAACGGCGGGACGTCAGACCGTCGACGGTCACACCGCCCTGAACTATGTCCGTGCCCGGCAGGTCACCACCGAGACCAACGGCGACTACGGACGCATCAAACGTCAGCAGCTGTTCCTGTCGTCGCTGCTGCGTTCGCTGATCTCGAAGGAGACGTTCTTCTCGCTCTCCAAACTGAACAACGTGGTCAACATGTTCATCGGCGACAGCTACGTGGACAACGTCGACACCAAGGATCTGGTCGACCTCGGCCAGTCAGTGCAGGGCGTCACCGCGGGCCGGATCACCTTCGTCACCGTGCCGACGGTCGGTTACGCCGACGAGTGGGGTAACGAGATCCCCCGTACCGAGGACATGCGGGCCCTCTTCGACGCCATCATCAACGACGACCCGCTGCCCGAGGAACACAACGCCGACAACAGCCCGGTCCCCGGCAGTCCCGAAGCGCTGGCCAGCGCCGACGCCGCCCAGGACCAACCCGGTGACGAGATCGTCGACGCCATCGCCACCGATCCGGAGAGTGTCACCGTCCAGGTGTCCAACTCCACGGCCCGGACCGGTCTGGGCGCCACCGCGGCCGGGGCCCTGCAGGCCCACGGTTTCAACGTGACCACACCGGACGACTACCCGGGACCACTGGCGCGCACCACGGTGTTCTTCTCGGCCGGCAACGAACAAGCTGCCGCGACCGTCGCGTCGGCATTCGACGATGCGACCATCGAACGCGTCTCCGGCATGGCCGATGTGGTTCAGGTGGTGCTGGGCAGCGACTTCACCGCGGTCACCGCCCCCTCCCCCAGCGGATCACCGGTTCAGGTGCAGTTGATCCGCGGCACCAAGGCACCGCCCACCGCCCTGCCCGAGGACCTCACCGTGACCAACGCCGCGGACACCAGCTGCGAGTAGTCACCGACCATCGTTTGGGCAGGTGGCATTCACCTTTCGTTCACCGTCCGCTCGTGACGGTGCCGATGCCGCCCCGGTAGGGTTGGTGCATGCGTACCGCCTACCACGAGCAGTTAGACGCGCTGTCCAACCGGCTCGGAGAAATGTGCGGGCTGGCCGGGGTCGCGATGGAACGGGCCACTCAGGCCCTTCTGCAGGCCGATCTCGCGCTGGCCGAACAGGTCATCACCGATCACGAGCAGATCGCGGCCCTGAGCGTCCGCGCCGAGGAAGAGGCCTTCGTCCTGCTCGCGCTGCAGGCTCCGGTGGCCGGCGACCTGCGCGCGATCGTGAGCTCCATCCAGATCGTCGCCGATGTGGACCGGATGGGTGCGCTGGCGCTGCATGTCGCCAAGATCGCCCGCCGTCGGCACCCCCAGCACGCGCTGCCCGAAGAGGTCAACGGCTATTTTGCCGAGATGGGCCGGGTTGCGGTCGAACTCGGTCACAGCGCCCAGGAGGTGCTGCGCACACGGGATCCGGAGAAGGCCGCCCGGATCCGCGAAGAAGATGACGCGATGGACGACCTGCACCGACACCTGTTCACGGTGCTGATGGACCGGGAATGGAAGCACGGTGTTGCCGCGGCCGTCGACGTGACCCTGTTGGGCCGCTTCTACGAGCGCTTCGCCGACCACGCCGTCGAGGTGGCCCGCCGGGTCATCTTCCAGGTGACCGGGCATTCGCCCGAGGAGGCCGAGATCACCGCCCCCCGCTGACACCCCTCAGTTGTCGATGAGCCCCCCGGGTCGTCCCGGGGGGGCTCATTCGTGTGCGCTGACGCGGCTCCCCCGGCGCATGTTCACCGCGAACACGACGTCGCCCCGCTCCTTCGCGGAACGGGGCGACTTCGATCTACCTCTGATGCGGGTGGCCCCGCCTGGCACCGGCCGTATCGGCCCGCCAGATCAGCCGAAACGTCCGGAGATGTAGTCCTCGGTGGCCTTCTGCGTCGGGTTGGAGAAGATCTTCTCGGTTTCGTCGATCTCGACGAGGCGGCCGGGTTTGCCGGTGGCCTCGAGATTGAAGAACGCCGTCTGATCGCTGACTCGCGCTGCCTGCTGCATGTTGTGCGTGACGATGACGATCGTGTAGTCCTGCTTCAGTTCCGAGATCAGGTCCTCGATCGCCAGCGTCGAGATGGGATCGAGCGCCGAGCAGGGCTCGTCCATCAGCAGCACGTCCGGCTGCACGGCGATGGCGCGGGCGATGCACAGCCGCTGCTGCTGCCCACCCGACAGACCGCCGCCGGGCTTGTCCAACCGGTCCTTGACCTCGTTCCACAGGTTGGCGCCCTTCAGAGATCGCTCGGCGACCTCGTCGAGGTTCTTGCGCGCCCCCTGGAGCTTCAGCCCGGCAACCACGTTGTCGCGAATCGACATGGTGGGGAACGGGTTCGGACGCTGGAACACCATGCCGATCGTCTTGCGGACACTCACCGGGTCGATGCCGGAAGCGTAGATGTCCTCACCGTCCAGCAGCACCGAACCCTCCACCCGGGCACCCGGCAGCACCTCGTGCATCCGGTTCAGCGTGCGCAGCACCGTCGACTTACCGCAGCCCGACGGGCCGATGAATGCCGTGACGCTGCGCGGTGCGACCGACAGACTCACGTCGGCGACGGCGTGGAACGAACCGTAGTAGATGTTGAGATCCTTGAGATCCAGCCGCTTGGCCATGAGGCTCCTAAACTCTGTTCCGCGTCAGGTATCGGTTGATGAAGGCAGCGGCGATGTACAGCGCCGCGATGATCAAGATCAGGGTGAGCGCAGCGCCCCAGACCCGCAGCACGCCCGCGGCTTCCGGGTTGACCAATTCGGTGAAGATCAACAGGGGCAGTGACGCCATGTTGCCCTCGAAGGCATCCATGTTGATGGACCGGCTGTAACCCACCAGCACCAGCACCGGAGCCGTCTCGCCCATCACCCTGGCCAGCGCCAGCAGGATGCCACTGATCATGCCCGGCAAGGCGGTGGGGACAACGACCCGCACGATGGTCTTCCACTTCGGGATGCCCAGGGCATAGGACGCTTCCCGCAACTCATCCGGGACCAGTTTCAGCATTTCCTCGGTGTTGCGCACGACGACGGGCAGCATCAGCAACACCAGGGCCAGCGACACGGCGAAAGCGCTTTGCTCGAAGCCCAACGTCGAGATCCACAGCGCGAAGATGAAGAGTGCAGCCACAATCGATGGCACGCCCGCGAGGATGTCCACCATGAACGTGGTGACCTTGGCGAACCGGCCGCGGCCGTACTCGACAAGGTAGACGGCGGCCATCACCCCCAACGGCACCGACAGCACCGCAGCGATCGCCGCCTGGATGAGCGTGCCGTAGATCGCGTGGTAGACACCGCCGGCCATCTGCTCGGGCAGCACCCCGGACAGTGAGTTCGTCCACCACGTCGACGAGGTGATCGCGGTGATGCCCCTGGCCAGGACCGTGTAGATGAGCCAGACCAACGGGATCATCGCGAGCACGAACGCCGCGGTGAACAGTGTTGTCGCAAGAGCGTTCTTGAACTTGCGGTTGGCGCTGACCGGGTGGAAGGTGGGCCCCTTCACCGCCTGGTCGAGTGTTGCCGTCATCCTCCACTAACCCTTCCGCCTGCCGCTGCGCGAGCCAGCGCGTTGACCACGAACGTCAGCGCGAAGAGCACGAAACCGGCGGCGATGTAAGCACCTGTGGGCAGCGGAGCGCTGAATTCAGCTGCCGCCGAGGCGATCTTGGATGCGAACGTGTAGCCGCCATCGAACAGCGACCAGGACCCGGCCTGCGCCGCGGTGCGCAGGATGATCAGGATGGCGATCGTCTCTCCGAGCGCGCGACCCAGGCCCAGCATCGACGCGGCGATCATGCCGCTGCGGCCGTACGGGAACACCGTCATTCGGATGACTTCCCACTTGGTCGCGCCGAGTGCCTGAGCGGCCTCCACGTGACCGCGCGGAGTGAGGGCAAAAACCTCACGGGTGACCGAGGTGATGATCGGCAGGATCATCACCGCGAGCACGATTCCGGCGGTGAAGATGGTTCCGCCGCCCGCCAGGGACACGTTGCCGTCCGAGAACAGGAAGAACCAGCCCAAATTCTCATTGAGGAAAGTAGCCACCGGCGTCAGCCAGGGGGCGAGCACGAAAATGCCCCACAGACCGAACACGATGGACGGCACTGCCGCCAGCAGATCGACCAGCATTGCGAAGGGCCGCGCCAACTGCTTGGGCGCGTAGTTGGTCAGGAACGCCGCGATGCCGATCGCGACGGGTACGGCGATGACCAGGGCGAACATCGAACTGAGCACCGTAACCATGAAGAGATCACGGATACCGAAGCGCAGGTTGTTGGAGTCGCTGGTGAGGAACTCGGTGCTGAACAGGAAGTTCGCCTGGTTGGCCTGCAGCGACGGAATCGCCTTGATGATGAGGAACAGCGCCATCAGCGCGATAGCGCCGATGATGGTGGCCCCGGCGGCGATCGCGATGGACTTGAAGACGGTGTCGCCCCAACGTCCGCCGCCCTGCCTCAATGCTGATCCCTTCCCGGGTCTGGGTTTTTGCTTCTCGGGAGTATCCCCGACCTGCGGGGGGCTCGCCGGCTTAGCCGACGAGCCCCCCGCGGTCGAGTCTGGAGTCATAGCCATGGGTTGGTGGCTACTACGTCGTCGAGTTGATGGCGTCGACGGCTTCGGTCAGGCGGGTCTTGAACCCCTCGGGCACCGGAATGTAGCCGTTGTCCTCGAGTCCGCTCTGGCCGTTGCCGAGAGCCGAGTGCATAAAGGCCTTGACCGCGGTAGCGACCTCGGGGTCCGGGTACTCCGAGCACACGATCTCGTACGCTGCGAGCACGATCGGGTACGAACCCGGTTCAGTCGGCATGTAGAACGACGTGGTGTCGAGCACCAGGTCGTTGCCCTCGCCCTTGAACTTCACCCCGTCGATCGCCTTACCGGCGGTTTCCGTGCTCAGCTCGACCGGGTCCGGTCCGGCCGAGGTGATGATCTGGGCGATGGACAGGTTCTGGGCCTTGGCGAACGACCACTCGTTGTAGGTGATCGAACCCGGGGTGCTCGCGATGGCCGCCGAGGTGCCTTCGTTGCCCTTGGCACCTTCACCGACGCCGCCAGCGAAGGACTTGCCCGCGCCCTTGCCCCACGCGCCGTCGGAGGCCGCGTCAAGGTACTGCTGGAAGTTGTCGGTGGTACCCGACTCATCGCTGCGGAAGATCACGTTGATCGGCTGCGCGGGCAGCGTCACGCCCTCGTTCAACGCCGCGATCTCCGGGGCGTCCCAGGTGGTGACGGTGCCGTTGACGATCTTGGCCAGGGTTGGACCGTCGAGCGCGAGGGTGTCGACGCCGTCGACGTTGTAGGTGATGGCGATGGGTCCGAACACGGCGGGAAGGTTCCACGCCGGGTTGCCGCCGCAGCGTTCCATGGCCCGGTCGACCTCACCCTTCTCCGCGTTGAGCGGTGAATCCGAGCCGCCGAAGTCGGTCTGGCCGCCGAGGAACTCCGAGACACCCGCGCCGGATCCGCTAGAGGTGTAGTTCAGGGTGTACCCGGGGCAGTCCGTCTCGTAGGCGTTGATGAACCGCGTCATCGCGTTGGCTTGTGCGGACGAACCACTGGCCTTCAGCGATTTCTTGCCGCCGCAGTCACCGGCCGCCTCCGACCCGCCGCCTTCTGACCCGGATGCGGCGGTGTTGTTGTCACTGCCGCATGCCGAGAGCAGCAGGGTGCCCGCGGCCAATATGCTCAGCGCGGCACCAGTCCGTTTGGCCTTCACGAAGCTCCTTCAAGTGCAGATGTGGGGAAAGACGCATTTCACGCCGAGCAGATCTTTCCCTGCTCGGCTGTGAACCTAGGGGCAGCCCGTGAATCGATGGCCTACGGGCGGTAAACGAGAGATGAACCGAAAAGGGGAGGGCAGCGACGAGCAGCCCATCTGGCGATTGACGAGACCGCGTTTCCTGAGTATTCATGAAGTCGATGTCTACTGGGCGACACGTTGCCAGCGGCCTCGAGCGGCCATTCCCGCTGCTCTCGCAGATTTTCTCGGCGATCCCCGGGCACCCGACCCGCACGACAAGCGCCGAGCGCGAGGCCGCCGCAGTTCGCGGCCTCACCGAAACGGGTCGGACGTTTGTCCCCCTCGTGATGTGCTGACAAGGAGAACACATGACCGACAGCACCGACCCCGGTACACACCCCCAGCTACGCCACGACCTCTCCCTCGACCAACACCTGGCGCTGAAATCCGCGGCTGCCCAGCTGGAGAAGGAGTATGGCGGGACTTTCGGCGTCGAAACCATCGAACGCTTCCTGCACTCGTCATATGACCAGTTCGCCGGACGAGCAAGCGTCTTCAACTTTCTGCCCTTGCTTGCGGAGCGATTTGCACGACAACAACTCGGAGCCCTGGCCCGGGTAGAGGGCAAGCATCATGACGGCAAGCCGACCGTGTTGTTCCTGTGCACCCACAACGCGGGGCGATCACAGATGGCGATGGGGTTTTTCACCAAGCTGGCCGGAGAGGCCGCGGTGGCCTGGTCGGGCGGATCTGAGCCGAGCGACGCAGTGAATTCTGCAGCGGCAGAGGCGATGGCCGAGCGTGGCATCGATATCTCGCGCGAGTATCCGAAACCCTGGACCGACGAGATCGTCCGTGCTGCGGACGTGGTCATCACGATGGGATGTGGTGACGCCTGTCCGGTGTTTCCCGGCCTCCGCTACGAGGAATGGAAGCTCGACGATCCGGCCGGCCAGAGCGTTGACGACGTGAGACCCATTCGGGATGAGATCGAGCGACGCGTTCGCCATCTACTGGCTGAACTCGGCGTCCCGGTGAGTGCGTAAGCGCTGACACGTTCCCGCTGTTGCGGCATCGATCAAGCGGGCGGGTGCGGCACCGCCCCGTCGCAGTGCTTCGATCGACAACGTCATCGATGACACCCAGCCCGCAAGCGCGCTCAGAGGTGGGCCGGTGTGCCGGACGCGTAGGCGACGTCGGTATTGGCCACTTCGAAACCCAGCCGTCGGTACGTCTTCACCGCGGCGGTGTTGTCCGCCTCCACGTAGAGCATCACCGCGGGCTGCCGGCCGGCGCCGGACAGCCGCTCGGCAAGGTGGTGCAGACCGACCAGCGTGAGCGCGGCGCCGAGCCCGCGTCCCTGGGCGGCGGGATCCACCCCGACCACGTAGACCTCCCCGAGATCCGCAGAATGCCTTTTCGTCCAATGGAATCCGAGCAACTCGGCGGTCCGGTCGTCGAAGGCCAGGAACAGCCCGGCGGGGTCGAACCACGGTTCGGATCGACGTTCGGCGACATCGGCGACTGTCCACCCGCTTTGTTCGGGGTGCCACGAGAAGGCGGCGTTGTTCACCCGGAGCAGTTCGGCGTCGTCGGCGGGACCGGTGTATGTGCGCAACGTCACGCCTGGCAGCGCCGGTGTCGAGGGCAAGTCGGCGAGCGACCGGCGCATCTGCAGGAGTTCGCGCGCCACCACCAGACCCAGCGACGCTGCCGTCGCCCGCGCCGGCTCCAGGTTGCCGTGCGCCCAGACCCGGGTGTCGGTTCCGCCCTCCGACAGCGCGGTGCGGATCAGCTGCGCGCCGATGCCTCGACGACGGGCCCCGGGACGCACCACGAGTTCGGCGATCGGTGGCGCCTCCTCGCCGGGCGGAGCGAGGTTTAGGTAGGCCTGCAGGGTGCCGTCTTCGACAGCGACGAGATGGCGGGTGCGTTGTTGTCCGAGTTCCCGCAGCACCTGATCCCCCACGGGTGCGATGCCGTCGGCGGTGGTGGCCTCGGAGATCAGTTCACGTATGCGTCGCTGGTCGGCGTCGGGCAGGTCGTGCTGCCAGCCGACCGAGACCGGGGGCGTCACTGACTGCGCAGCGCGTCGCCCAGCGCCTGCGGGACACTCTCGGCGTCGAACGCACCGACACCGTCCTCGTACGGATCGTCGCCGTCGAGTTCCTCGGCGAGATCCGCCTCGGCGGCGGGCGCCCGGCCACGGGCGGGCCGGACCGCCTTGTAGCCCACGTTGCGGACCGTGCCGATCAGCGATTCGTACTCGGGGCCGAGCTTGGCGCGCAGGCGCCGGACGTGGACGTCGACCGTCCGGGTGCCGCCGAAGAAGTCGTAACCCCACACTTCCTGAAGGAGCTGGGCGCGCGTGAACACCCGGCCGGCGTGCTGGGCCAGGTACTTCAGCAGTTCGAATTCCTTGTAGGTGAGGTCGAGCGGCCGTCCCCGCAGCCGCGCGGTATAGGTGCCTTCGTCGATGACGAGCTCACCGAGACTGATCTTGCCGACGTTCTCCTGGTTGGCCACACCGCCGCGGCGGCCGACCAGCAGCCGCAACCGAGCATCGATCTCGGCCGGACCGGTGCTGGGCAGCAGGATCTCGTCGAGACCCCATTCGACGCTGACCGCCACCAGGCCGCCCTCGTTGACCACCGCCACAACCGGGACCGAGGTGCCCGTCGTCCCCAGCAGTCGACACAATCCGCGGGCGGCGGCCAAATCGGTGCGCGCGTCGACGATCGCGACATCCGCGGTACCCGCTTCCAGCAAAGACGAGACCTCGGTGGGCGCGGTCCGGACATTGTGCGCGAGCAGGGACAGCGAAGGCAGGACCGATTCGGGGTGCGGATCGACCGTCAGTAGTAACAGATCCAACTGACCCCTCCAACGGCTGTGGAGTTCTCTCCAGGACAACGATGTCGCGTGGTGACTTTCCAGATTCATGCCTGACACACGGCCGTTACCCAGCCGATGGTTACCTAACGATAGCGTGCAACCTGCCGGTAAGCCGTGCGGAACCGCTCTCCGCGGCGACGTCGGCAACAATGTCGGGGTGCGCAAGCTCGTGACCGGTGCCCTCGCCGCCCTCCTCGTCGTCGTCCTCGGCGCGGTCGGCGTCGACTTCGGGGCGGCGATCTACTCCGAGTATCGCCTGGCCAGAAGCGTCCGGACCGCCGCGAACCTGGACTGGGACCCGTCGGTGGCGATCCTGGGATTTCCGTTCATCACGCAGGCGCGGCGCCACCACTACGACGAGGTGGAGATCAAGGCCAGTGGCGTTGATCACGGCGTGGTCGGGAAGGCGTCGCTGGAGGCGACCATGCATTCGGTGGGTCTCGGCGATTCGTGGCTGGTGCCCCCGGATGCCACCCTGACCGTCGAGAAGCTGGAGAGTCGGATCATCATCGACTCCACCCACATGGGCCGCTACATGGGAATTCCGGACCTGTTGATCGAGGCGCCCACCAGGGAGACCGAGGACTCCACCGGGGGCGTCACGGAATCGGGCATCTCCAGCAATCAGGGCGTGGTGCTGACCGGCACCCCGAACAAGGCGGGTTTCGACGAGCGGGTGAGCATCGCCGTCGACCTCTCGGTCACCGGGCCGGAGTCGACGACGTTGGTGGTGACGGCGACCGGTGTGTTGACCGAGCCGGGGACGGCGGACCGGGCGGTGCCCGAGGAGAGGCTGGCCGCGGTGCTGGCGGCGTTCTCCACGACGCTGCCCGGCCAGAAGTTGCCGTTCGGGATCGCGCCGACCACCGAGGGAGCGCGGGGCTCCGACATCATCATCGAAGGCATTGCCGAAGGACTAACCATCGACCTCGACGAGTTCAGACTGTCATGAGCTCGTCGTGGATTGCCGTCATCACGGTGCTCGTCGCCGCCTTCGGGCTGGCGTTCGTGATCGGCCGGCTGCTGACCGTGCGCTCGGGGCTGCTCAAGGGTGCCGCCGAGTCGTCCGAACTCGGCGACGACGACCGCCAAGAGGTCCACGAAGCGGTCATCGCGGCGCTGGGCCTGTCCCGGACCGGGCCGACGGTTGTGCACTTCAGCGCGCCCTGGTGCGGACCCTGCGAGGGGGTGCGCCGCGTCGTCGACCAGGTGTGCGGGGAGTTGCCCGAGGTGGCGCACGTCGAGATCGACATCGACGCCAATCCCGAGGCGGCACGGACGCTTTCGGTCCTCTCGTTACCGACGACCTTCATCTTCGACCGGGACGGGCGCCGGCGTTACCGCGCGCCGGGGGTGCCCACGGCAGCTGACCTGCGTTCCGCACTTGAGCCACTGTTGGCCTGATCACCGTCTCTTTGGGTAAGCTGTCAGCCGTGTCAGCCCGCCTCGAGCTTGTGCTCACCAAGCGCCGCGCAGTCGATCTGTGCCGCGTTGCGGGTTGTTGCTGTTGTTGTCGTAGCTGCTGAGTAGCCGCGTTCTCGTTCTGCGCCGCACTCTGCGACCGGCCGTGTCGGCCTGCCGCGTCCAGCCCTACCGAACAGCAGGAGCACCTTCATGTCGAACATCACAGAGCGGCCGAACGACGCTGACCGTCGCGCATCGCAGCAGGTCGATGCGCGCGGCCCGCGGTTCGTCGCATGGGTCACCACTGTCGTCCTGGTCGTGATCCTGCTGGTGTCCGCCCGAAGCCCGGCCGCGGCCGCGGCCATCCTCACGGCGCAGGCGGCGGTGTTCGCCATCGGCGCCGTCTGGGGACCACGACGTCATCCGTACGGGTTGATCTTCGCCACGCTCGTCGCTCCGCGCCTGGGTCCGGCCACCGAACGCGAACCGGTCGCACCGCTGAGGTTCGCCCAGCTGGTCGGGTTCGTCTTCGCCATGGTCGGTGCCCTCGGTTTTGCCGGCGGTCTCACACCGCTGGGCCTGATCGCCACCGGTTTCGCACTGGTGGCGGCACTGCTCAACGCAGCCTTCGGTATCTGTCTGGGCTGCCAGCTCTATCCGCTTCTCGCCCGCTTGACCCCCACCCGATAGCAATCGAAAGGACTCCCCAATGGCACGCTCCGACGTCCTGGTCACAGTTGACTGGGCCGAGAGCAATCTCGAGGCGCCCAACACCGTCTTCGTCGAGGTCGACGAGGACACCAGCGCCTACGACACCGGTCACATCCCCGGCGCGATCCGGCTGGACTGGAAAACCGAGCTTCAGGATCAGGTCAAGCGTGACTTCGTCGATCAGCAGCAGTTCTCCAAGCTGCTCTCGGAGAAGGGCATCGCCGAGGACGACACCGTCATCCTCTACGGCGGTAACAACAACTGGTTCGCCGCGTACGCCTACTGGTACTTCAAGCTCTACGGCCATCAGGACGTCAAGCTGCTCGACGGGGGCCGCAAGAAGTGGGAACTCGACGCGCGCCCGCTGTCGAAGGACGCCGTGCAGCGTCCGCAGACCAGCTACACCGCCAAGGAGCCCGACACCAGCATCCGCGCCTTCCGTGACGAGGTGATTGCTGCGATCGGAGAGAAGAACCTGGTCGACGTCCGCTCTCCCGACGAGTTCTCCGGCAAGATCCTCGCCCCGGCTCACCTGCCGCAGGAGCAGAGCCAGCGGGCCGGGCATATCCCCAGCGCCATCAACGTTCCGTGGAGCAAGGCGGCCAACGAGGACGGCACCTTCAAGTCCGACGAGGAGCTGGCCAAGCTGTACGCCGAGGCCGGACTGGACGGCGAGAAGGAGACCATCGCCTACTGCCGCATCGGGGAGCGTTCGTCGCACACCTGGTTCGTGCTGCAGGAGTTGTTGGGACACAAGAACGTCAAGAACTACGACGGCAGTTGGACAGAATACGGCTCCCTGGTGGGTGCCCCGATCGAGTTGGGAAGTTGATATGTGCTCTGCACCGAAGCAAGGACTGACGTTGCCCGCCGGCGTCGACCTGGAGAAGGAAACCGTCATCACCGGCCGCGTGGTCGATGGCTCGGGTCAGGCTGTGGGCGGGGCTTTCGTGCGCCTGCTGGACAGCTCGGACGAGTTCACCGCCGAGGTCGTCGCGTCGGCGACCGGTGACTTCCGGTTCTTCGCCGCGCCCGGTACCTGGACGCTGCGCGCCCTGTCCCCTGCGGGTAACGGTGACGCCAGTGTCGCGCCGTCGGGGGCGGGGATCCACGAGGTCGACGTCAAGGTCGCGTGACGGAGTCACGCAATCCCACCGGGGCGTGACGGAGTCACGCCATCCCACGGGGGCGTGACGGAGCCGCCGGGTATTCACAGTCCGGTCACCGGGTGTTGCAGTGAACTTGCTGCCAAAGAGCTGCGAGATTAGCTGTGATCAGGGAATATATGGTGGTCCCCGCGCCGTCGGGCGCGGGCCCACCACCACCTCACGCGGCATGCCGCGTGACCGACCTCGCGGCCCCAGCGCGACAACGACATAGGACCGACAATGAAGATCACGATTGCCTGCGTCGCCTCGGCGGCGCTGGCCGCAGTTGCCCTGGCGGGTGCTCCCGCAGCGCTCGCCGATCCCGAAGGTGACTTCCTCACGGTGATCTCCGGCGGCGGAATCACCTGGCCGCCGGACAAGACCGCGCAGGTCATCGAGACCGGTTACGCGGTCTGTCAGGACTGGAACAGCGGCGCGTCCTTCGAGCAGGAGGTTGCCGACCTGACCAGCGTCACCAACTGGTCGGACTACCAGGCCGGCTATTTCATCGGCGCCGCGACCGGTGCGTTCTGCCCCGAATTCGAATGGAAGGTCAGCTGACCGTCCGCTGCTCGACGGCCGCCGGGAGATGAATTCTCCCGGCGGTTAGACTTTGGCCCGTGGTGCTGTTTTTCGAGCTTCTGCTGGTTGTGGCCGTCGTGGTGATCACGTGGTTCGCGCTGTACGCGTTGTATCGGCTCGTCACCGACGAGTCGTGAGTTCAGGCGACGAGGCGGTTGCGGCTGCGGCCGAGCGCGCCCGGGTCACCGCTACGCGCAACATTCCGGTGTTCGGCGACCTGCCCCTTCCCGCCGACACCGCGAACCTGCGTGAAGGCGCAAACCTCGACGATGCGCTGCTCGCGCTGCTGCCGCTGGTCGGCGTGTGGCGGGGCGAAGGCGAAGGTCGTGGGGCACACGGCGATTACCGGTTCGGACAGCAGATCGTGGTGTCCCACGACGGCGGTGACTACCTGAACTGGGAAGCGCGCTCCTGGCGCCTGGACAGCGACGGTGAGTACGACCGGCCCGGTCTGCGCGAAACGGGTTTCTGGCGATTCGTCAGCGATCCGGGTGATCCGGAGGAATCGCAGGCCATCGAATTGCTGTTGGCTCACTCCGCCGGCTACATCGAATTGTTCTACGGGCGTCCGCTGAACCAGTCATCCTGGGAGCTGGTGACCGACGCGTTGGCCCGCAGCAAGTCCGGGATGCTCGTCGGTGGCGCGAAACGGCTGTACGGGATCATCGAAGGCGGTGACCTCGCATACGTCGAGGAACGGGTGGACGCCGACGGCGGCCTGGTACCGCATCTGTCCGCCCGACTGGCGAGGTTCGCCGGCTAGTGCATCGCATGAAGCTTGCCGCGATTCTGGCGGTTGCGGGCGCGCTGGTGGCAGCCTGCTCGGCATCCACCCCGCCTGCCGAGGAGTCGCCGACCTCCGCAGTACCCAGCGTGGGACACGGCTCCTTCGCATACTGCCTCGGCCAGCACGGGGTACCGGCACCACCGGGACCGGCGTCCGGACCTCCTCCCGGGGTGGCTGCCGCGGACTGGGAGGCGGCCATGTCGGAGTGCTCGTCGTTGGCGCCAGGCCCCTCCGACTGAGCCCGGATCCACCGGGCGCCGGGCTATCCCAGGACGGCCGCGTTGCCGCCGCCGGCCAGCCAACGCCGTTCCAGCCTGTCCAGCGTCCCGTCCGCGCGTAGGGTATCGACCGCCCACGACACGCACCGGGTCAGCGGGCTGCCGTGCGCCATCACCACGCCGAACTGTTCGACCTGGCCGCCCCGGGCCGGCAGCTGCCCGACGAGCACACCGTCGCGCAGCTCGGCCGCCATCGTCAGAGCAGTGGGTAGATCGACGACCAACGCGTCGATCTCATCGTCCAGCAGCGCCATTTTCGCGTCGACATTGGTGTGGTAGGCCTGCACCGGGTGGCGTCCGGCCAGCTCGGTCGCAGCGGTGTGACTCGTGGTGCCGATTTGCGTACCGAGCCGCAGACCGCGCAGTCCGTCCAACGTGGTGACCGCGGCAGCAGGCGATCGGCGCACCGCGACCACGGCCTGCGTCACGTCGAAATAAGGTGTCGAAAAGTCCACCGCCGCGCGCCGCTGTTCGGTGATCGAAAACTGGGACAGGTTCGCGTCGAACGATTTGGCGCCGGAACCGAGGGCCGCATTGAACGGAACCCGCACCCAGCGCACGTCCTCGACCGCGAAGTCCAGTCGGTCGGCGATGGCATAGGCGAGCGCGGATTCGAAGCCGTCACCGTTGGCGGGATCGTTTCCCAGGTACCAGGGCGGATAGACGGGCTGATCCGCACCGAAGGTCAGGATGCCCGGGTAGAGGGTGTCGAGCACGTGCTTGCTGCACGTGCCCGCATCCAGGGTCGGCACGGTGAGCGCGGTCGGTGCCGCGCATGCCGGGACGGTCAACGCGACGAGGCCGATGGCCGCCGTCTTCCACCCCGCGATGGAAGAGCAAGACATAGCCGAATCATCGCAGACCGTGCAGATTGTGCAGCTCCCGACATGGAGCGGCCCCCGAGCCGTTGTTCCTGGTCGGACAAGACCGAGGGGCTCGGGGGCCGGGTGACTGCGGGGAATTCGCCAGCGCGCACAGCTGCGTCAAGCGCTCTCCCGGCGCTGCTAGCTCGCAGCCACCTCACATGTCCATAAGTCACTCAATTTGTCGGACCACCTCCTTCCCTGTGTACCCGCGACCGTACCCGCGCTTCGACAGGGCGACAAGCGATTTAGCGCTCAGCGATCGCTGAGAATCGCCACGTCGATCAGAGCGGCAACCTCATCGGCGAGCGGGGCGGCCGCCAGCGGAGCGCCGTCCAGGGTGTGCACCCGCGCGGCCAAGGTGATACTGGACACCAACCAAACACCCTGCGCCGCAAGCAGATCAGCGGTCGTCAGGGTCTGGTAGTCGCAGTCGTAACCCTTGTTGCGCGCCACCTCGAACAGGGCCTGCTGGGTGGTCCCCCGCAGAATCGGATACCACGGCGGCGGGGTGAGCAGACAGGTCGTGCCATCGGCCGTGGAAGTGGCGATGACCACGGTGGAGCGCGGCCCCTCCAGGATGTGTCCGTCGGTGCTGAGGAAGATGACGTCACCGGCGCCGTGCCGCTCGGCGTGACGCAGGGCCGCCATGTTGACCGCGTAGGACAGCGTCTTGGCCCCGGCGAGCAACCAGGGCATCTCGTCGACTCCTGTTGCCGGCAGGCTGCGATGCAGGGTCATTGCCGCGACCCCGGATCGCCGCACCTGGGCCACCCGCCCGGGCACCGGCCCGATGGTGGCGTACGCGGTCGGCGACACGCCGTGCTCTCGCCCGCGGCTGTAGACGAGTCGCAGCACACCTTCTTCCCCGCCCGAGGAAAGCCAGTCGTCGACCGCCACCGTCACCGCCGTCCGCCACTGTGCTGCATCCGGCTCGGGCAGGTCGATCAGCCGCGCGGAGTGGGCCAGCCGATTCAGGTGCGCGTCGAGCAGGCACGCGCGGCCGTCACGCACCAGCAGCGTCTCGAAGATCCCGTCGCCGCGCACCGCCGCCAGGTCGTCGGCGTGCAGCAGCGGAGCCTGCGGATCGTGCAGCTGTCCGTCGAGGGTGACGACGACGCCCGGATGGTCAGCCATGGGGCCTCAGCGTAGCCGCGAGTGCGCGCGCCTTGCTCGTAGAGTTGGGACATGTCCGCTGTACCCGCCCCTGACCCAGGACCCGACGCCGGAGCCATCTGGCACTACGGCGACCCGCTCGGTGAGCAGCGGGCGGCCGCCGAGGGCGCGGTCGTTGTCGACCGATCGCATCGCGCAGTGTTGACGCTGACCGGGGCCGAACGGAACTCGTGGCTGCACACCATCTCCAGCCAGCACGTCAGCCAGCTCGCCGACGGTGTGGTGACCGAGAATCTGAGCCTGGACGGTCAGGGTCGTGTCGAAGATCACTGGCTGCAGACTCATCTCGACGGGCGCACGGTCCTGGACACCGAGCCGTGGCGCGGTGAGCCGCTGCTGGCGTTCCTGCGCAGGATGGTGTTCTGGGCCGACGTCGTGATCGAGCCTGCCGACCTCGGGGTGTTGTCGCTGCTCGGTCCCGCCGTCGGGGATCCTGCCGTCCTCGACGCGCTCGGGGTGCCCGCGCTTCCCGATGAGGGCGCCGCGGTGGCGCGTCCGGACGGTGGTTTCGTCCGGCGGCTGCCGAGCTCCTCGATCGAGGTCGACCTGGTGGTTCCGCGAGCAGATCTGACCGCGTGGCGGGACAGGCTGGCCACGGCCGGGCTGCGACCGGCCGGGGTGTGGGCCTACGAGGCCCACCGTGTCGCCGCGCAGCGCCCACGCCTCGGCGTGGACACCGACGAGCGCACCATTCCGCACGAGGTCGGCTGGATCGGCGGACCCGGCGTCGGTGCTGTGCACCTCGACAAGGGCTGCTACCGAGGCCAGGAGACGGTGGCCCGGGTTCACAACCTGGGCAAACCGCCGCGCATGCTGGTGCTGCTGCACCTCGACGGCGCGGCCGACCGGCCCGTCACCGGCGACCCGCTACTTGCCGCCGGTCGCGCGGTGGGCCGGCTGGGCACCGTCGTGGACCACGTCGACCAGGGGGTGATCGCACTGGCGCTGGTCAAGCGCGGGCTGCCCGCCGACACCGCCCTGACCACCGGAGGCGAGGTCGAGGTGTCAGCGGCGATCGATCCGGACTCGCTGCCCGCGGTCGACGTCGTCGGCGCGGGACGGTTGGCCGTGGAGCGGTTGCGCGGGGGCAGCGCACGCTGATCGCGGGCAGGAAACGGCGCTCCCACAAGGGCCTGCCAGCGCTGCGGCTCGCGGCACGGTAAAGTGACGGCAGGACAATTAACACACTCAGATCGGAGCCGCCTAGCAATTAGGCCGCTCCGTTATTGCGCGAGGGGGTTCCCCCATGGGCCGCGGCCGGGCAAAGGCAAAGCAGACCAAGGTTGCACGTGAGCTGAAGTACAGCTCACCGCAGACCGATTTCGAGCGGCTTCAGCGCGAGCTGTCGAACGCTCCTGACGACGATCGCCGCAATGGCAGCGATGCGGCGTCCGACGACGGCTGGGCCGACGAGGACGACTGGCGGCGCTGAGCCGACCGGCCTCCCACGGGGGCGTCAGAACCTGGGGTGCTGGCCCACGAGCTCTGCTCGTGGCCCCTCCTTGCTGCCCTTCTCGATAGTCCCGAGGGTCCAGCAGTCCAGGTGACGGGCGGTCAGTACGGCCAGCGCGCGATCGGTGTCCTCCGGCGCGACGACGGCCACCATTCCGACCCCCATGTTGAAGGTCTTCTCCATCTCGGCGCGCTCGATGCGGCCGCGCTGGGCGATCATGCCGAAGACAGGTGCCGGCGTCCACGTGCCCCGATCCAGTTCGGCGACCAGACCAGGCGGGACCACCCGTTCCAGGTTGCCGGCCAGTCCGCCACCGGTGACGTGGCAGAAGGTCCGTACCTGTGTCTCCGCGGCCAGCGCGAGGCAGTCCTTGGCGTAGATGCGGGTCGGTTCCAGCAGCTCCTCACCCAGGGTGCGACCGAACTCCTCGACGTGACCGGCGAGGTTCATGTGGTCGATCTCCAACAACACGTGGCGGGCCAGCGAGTAGCCGTTGGAATGCAGCCCCGTCGAGGCCATCGCGATGACTACGTCGCCCGGCCGCACCCGATCGGGACCCAGCACGTCGTCGGCCTCCACCACGCCGATGCCGGTGGCTGAGATGTCGTAATGGTCGGGAGCCATCAGCCCCGGATGTTCGGCGGTCTCACCGCCCAGCAGGGCGCAGCCGGCCAGCACACAACCGTCGGCGATGCCGGACACCAGCTCGGCGACCCGCTCGGGAACGGTGCGACCGACCGCGATGTAGTCCTGCAGGAACAGTGGCTCAGCCCCGCAGACCACCAGGTCGTCGACCACCATGGCGACCAGGTCGATGCCGACGGTGTCGTGCTTGTCCATCGCCTGGGCGACGGCCAGCTTGGTCCCGACCCCGTCGGTCGACGAGGCCAGCAGCGGCTCGCGGTAGTCGCCGCGCAGGGCGAACAGGCCGGCAAAACCACCCAGGCCGCCTCGCACCTCGGGCCTGGTGGCCTTCTTGGCAAGCGGCTTGAAAAGTTCGACGGCGCGGTCACCGGCTTCGATGTCCACGCCTGCCGACGCGTAGGAAATGCCGTGTTGTTCGGCGCGCTCGGTCATCGTGTGCAAGATTACCCGCGTGGACCCCGCTGTTCGCTGCCAGTATCGGTTGACGAGCCGACGGTGGTGAGCGTCGATGGGTTTGCCGGACTCCAGAAGTGGTCATCCCCGCGCCATGCCTGCTGAGCCTGTCCGCTGCCTGGTGACCGGTGCCACCGGCTATATCGGCGGCCGACTGGTCCCTGAGCTACTCGAGCGCGGCCACACCGTGCGGGCAATGGCCCGCACGCCCGCGAAGCTCGATGACGCCGCCTGGCGCGACCGCGTGGAGGTGGTGCGCGGCGATCTGACCGACGAGGACTCGCTGACCGCGGCTTTCGACGGGGTCGACGTCGTCTACTACCTGGTGCACTCCATGGGCACGTCGAAGGATTTCGTGGCCGAGGAGGCCCGGTCGGCGCGCAACGTGGTGGCCGCTGCCCGGAAGGCCGGTGTCCGGCGGTTCGTCTATCTCGGCGGGCTGCACCCCGCGGGCACGCAACTGTCCCGCCACCTGGCCTCCCGGGTCGAGGTCGGCGAGATTCTGCTGGAATCGGGTATCGAGACGATGGTGTTGCAGGCGGGCATCGTCATCGGGTCGGGGTCGGCGTCATTCGAGATGGTCCGCCACCTCACCGATCGGCTGCCGGTGATGACCACACCGAAGTGGGTGCACAACAGGATCCAGCCGATCGCCATCGCAGATGTGCTCTATTACCTCGCCGAGTCCGCCACCGCGGAGCTGCCCGAATCACGCACCTGGGACGTCGGCGGCCCCGACGTGATGGAGTACGGCGACGCGATGCAGGGCTACGCCGACGTCGCCGGGCTGCGCCGCCGGGTGATGGTGGTACTGCCGTTTCTGACCCCGACCATCGCCAGTTGGTGGGTGGGTCTGGTGACGCCGATCCCGTCGGGACTGGCGCGGCCCCTGGTCGAGTCACTGGAGTGCGACGCCGTCGCGCACGAACACGACATCGATACGGTGATCCCGCCGCCGCCCGGCGGGTTGACCGGTTACCGGGATTCGGTGGCCAAGGCGCTGCAGGCGGAAGGCAGCCTGTCGGCGGTCAAGCGCCGGCACCTGCTGCGGTTCAGTTCCACCGAACCGCGCTGATCGTCAGGGCCGCCGCAGCGCGGATGCGTTGTCGTTGTCGGCCTGTAGCGGGATCCCGGTCCGGGCCGCGGTGGCGAGCATGTGCTCGATGACGTTCTTGCCGAGCGCGGTTTCTCCGGGCAGCTCGATCGGATAGTTGCCGTCGAAGCAGGCCGAGCACAGCCGGGAAGCGGGTTGTTCGGTGGCGGCGATCATCCCGTGCTGGGAGATGTAGCCCAACGAGTCCGCGCCGATGGCATGCCGGACCGCGTCGAGCATCTCGGTCTCGTCGGCCTCGGCGTTGGAGGCGTTGGCGATGAGCTCCGCCGGGGTCGCGAAGTCGATGCCGTAGAAGCACGGCCATTTCACCGGCGGCGAGGCGATGCGTACGTGTACCTCCAGCGCGCCGGCCTCGCGCAGCATCCTGATCAGGGCCCGCTGAGTGTTGCCGCGCACGATCGAGTCGTCCACGACGATCAGGCGCTTACCGCGGATGACCTCTTTGAGCGGGTTGAGCTTGAGCCGGATCCCGAGCTGGCGGATGGTCTGGGACGGCTGGATGAAGGTGCGGCCGACGTAGGCGTTCTTCATCAGGCCCTGACCGAACGGGATCCCGGATTCCTGCGCGTAACCGACCGCGGCGGGCGTGCCCGATTCCGGGACACCGATCACCAGATCGGCATCCACGGGCTTCTCCCGCGCCAACCGGCGACCGATGTCGACACGGGTGGCATGGACCGAGCGGCCGGCGATCGTGCTGTCCGGGCGGGCCAGGTAGACGTACTCGAACACGCACCCTTTGGGTGACGGCGGGGCGAACCGGCTGGAGCGCACCCCGTCGGCGTCGATCGCGAGCAGCTCTCCGGGTTCGATGTCGCGGACGAACGAGGCGCCGACGATGTCCAGCGCGGCGGTTTCGGAGGCGACCACCCAGCCGCGGTCCAGGCGGCCCAGCGACAGCGGCCGCACCCCGTAGGGGTCGCGGGCGGCGTACAGGGTGTTCTCGTCCATGAACGTCAGGCAGAAGGCGCCGCGCACGGTCGGCAGCAGCTCCAACGCGGCTTGTTCCAGTGACGAGTCCGCCGCGCCGTGCGCGAGCAACGCCCCCAGGATGTCAGAATCGGTCGTGGCCGTCGCGGCCCCTCGACTGCTCATCAGACCTTCGTCGCGGGCCCGGGCTGCCAGTTCGGTGGTGTTGACCAGATTGCCGTTGTGCCCCAGCGCCACACCGGTGCCTGCCGCGGTGTTGCGGAACACCGGCTGCGCGTTCTCCCAGGTGGTGGAACCCGTGGTGGAGTAGCGGCAATGCCCGACGGCGACGTGCCCCGGCATCGCGGCCAGCGTCTGTTCGTCGAAGACCTGGCTGACCAGCCCGAGATCCTTGAAGACCAGCACCTGTGACCCGTCGGCGACGGCAATGCCCGCGGCTTCCTGTCCCCTGTGCTGCAACGCATACAGGCCGTAATAGGTGAGCTTGGCCACCTCTTCGCCGGGTGCCCAGACCCCGAATACTCCGCACTCTTCTCTGGGCTCGCTCTCGAGCTGCTCGGCGGTCACGATCAGGCTGCTCCCTGGGGGCTGTGGGTGACGTCGCCAGTCTACGGTGAACATTTGCGAAACGCGGAATCAGGCGACGGTGTGCTCCGATTTGTCGCTGGGAACAACCAGGATTCGCTGCCCGTGCATTCCATCAGCCGGGCAACGCGACCAGCGGCAGTGTGCCGGCGATCTCAGCTGCTCGCGCGCCCGACATCGTCAGTGCGCCGCCGGCCGCGGCGTCGGCGACCGAGAGCAACCCGGTGGCCAGCAACAGCCAGGTGCGCGCGTCGGTTTCGACCACGTTGGGAGGATTCCCGCGGGTGTGCCGCGGCCCCTCAATGCACTGGACCGCCACGAACGGCGGCACCCGCACCTCGACGGCAGCGCCGGGAGCCAGCGCAGCCAGTGTCCTGGCCGTGGCGCGGACCGCCTCGCCGAGGTCGGCCCGGCTCGGCTCCGGGCTGGCGGCGTCACGCAGCCAGTCCGCGAGCGCGGCCACAGCGGCTCGGGTCTTTGCCGGATCGGCGGTACGGCGGGCGGCCATGATCTAGGTTCTCAAAGTGTCTGAAGACCGGGACGCACCGCCCTACCGGTTGGCGGGTGCCGTGTTCCTGGTCGTCTGTCTGGCCGCGGGCAGTCTGTTGTTCCTGCAGTTCCGCGGGGCCTTCGTCCCGGCGGCCGAGGTGACGCTGGTCTCGGAGCGGGCCGGGCTGGTGGTGGAGCGCGGGGCCAAGGTCACCTTCAACGGCGTCGAGATCGGGCGGGTGACCGGGATCGCCCACAGCGGTGACGACACTGTCCCCGCAGCTCGGGTGACGCTCGCGGTCGAGCCCGACTACCTGAGCCTGATTCCGCAGAACGTGCTGGCCGAGATCCGCGCCACCACGGTGTTCGGCAACAAGTATGTGTCCTTCAGTTCGCCGGAGGATCCGGTCCCACAACGGCTTTCGCGAGGATCGGTGGTTCAGGCCGGCAGAGTCACCACCGAGTTCAACACGCTGTTCCAGACGGTCATGTCCATCTCTGAACAACTCGACCCGATCAAACTCAATCAGACGCTGAGCGCGACCGCCCAGGCGCTGACCGGCCTCGGCGACCGGCTGGGGCGCTCGCTCACCCACGGCAACCAGATCCTCGACGAGCTGAACCCGCGGATGCCGCTGGTGCGCGACGACCTCCGCAGCGTGACCGCATTGGCCGATGTCTATGCCGACGCGGCGCCGGACCTGTTCGACGGGCTGGACGGTGCCGTGCGAACCGCCGGAACCCTGACCGCCCTTGCCGGCGACGTCGACGCCGTACTGATGGCGTCGATAGGTTTCGCCGAACCGGCCACCGAGGCTTTCGTTCGCGGCGGCCCCTATCTCACCCGCGGCGCAGCCGACCTGGTGCCGACGTCTCGGCTGCTCGACGATTACCGCGGCATGATTTTCTGCACCTTCCGCAATTACCACGATGTAGCTCCTGAGCTGGCCCGGGTGCTCGGCGGTGACAACGGGTTCTCGCTGCGCTCGGCGGGCACCGCGATGGGTGCGGGCAATCCGTACGTCTATCCCGACAACCTGCCGAGGGTGAACGCCCGCGGCGGACCAGGGGGTAGGCCCGGTTGCTGGCAGAAGGTCACCCGGGAACTGTGGCCCAACCCGTACCTGGTGATGGACACCGGGTTCAGCCTGGCGCCGTACAACCACATCGGGATCGGCCAGCCGATGCTGGTGGAGTACGTGTGGGGCAGGCAGATCGGCGAACCGACGATCAATCCCTGACCCTGACCCCCCTCGCCCCTTGACCTCAACGGTCATTGAGGTTTTACCGTGGCGGCATGACGTTCACCACATTCGAGATCGAGTACATGCAGCGGGCGGATCTGGGCAGACTCGCGACTGTTCAGCCGGACGGCACCCCGCAGAACAGCCCGGTAGGTTTCCAATACAACGACAGGCTGGGCACCATCGACATCGGCGGGTATGAGATGTCGAAGAGCCGCAAGTACCGCAACATCGCCCACAACGACCGGGTCGCCTTCGTCGTCGACGATGTGACCTCGCGTGATCCGTGGCGCGTGCGATGCCTCGAGATTCGCGGCACCGCAATCCAAGCCGAGTCCGAAGGAGCCGCCATCATCCGCATCATCCCGCGGCGGGTGATCAGTTTCGGGATCGACGACCAGGAGACCGAGCCGCATCAGTTGATCGCGCACGTTCGGAATGTCGACGCTGAACCGCCAATGCCGCAACCGCTCCCGCTTCATTGACAGCCAGGTGGGTGAGCATCGGCGCGGCCAGGCTGCCCGACCTGTCGTACAGCCAGGCGAACAGCCAACCGGCAGCACCGGTGGCCAGCACCGTGCGCAGGACCGGCTCGCGGGCCGCCCGGGCATCGGGGACGTGCGAAAGTCCAAACACCGTCGCTGCGAATACTCGTCCGGCCTTGATCCCGAAGGCCTTTCGAGCGGTCATGCCCAGCGCGGAGCGGAAAGCCACCTCTTCGGACCACACCGTGCCCAGCGGGATCCGGAGCAACAGCCAGGGCATAGCCGCAGCGGGCAGGGCACGCCCGGCCATCCCGGCACGCACCGGCCCCGAGGCGGTAGACGCGGCCACGGTGAGGGTGATCGGCACCGCGGCGGCGCTCCCCCAGCGCAGCCCGTGCCACAACGCCGGCGGTCGCAGGCCCATCGGAGTACGCGTAATCACAGCGATGGCCGCGCCGAACACGGTATGTGGCAACGGATTCCAGCGCTGAGGGAACCGGGGCGCGACCTGACTCCAGCCGAGCAGCACCGCGGCGAGCGTCGCCGCCCGAAGGCGGGCATTCATCACGGGTCGCCGTCCTCGGATTCAGTCTGTTGCAGTGCGGAGCGAATCCGGTCGGTGTCCGCGCGGGTCCACCCCTGCGGTGCAGCGACACCCGCCCAACCGTCGAGAATGAAGTCGCCGTAGTTGTGACCGTGTCCTGCGGGCACCGAGGCCGCGTTGGTCATGTCGGCCGCGACCTGCCAGAACGTGATGATCGGATACCACCGCATCGACGCGGTGCGGTCGCGTCCCGGCGGCTCGGACAGCCAGTCCGGACGGGTGAACAGCAAGTCTTCCGACCACCAGACGATCGGGTCGGACGCGTGCTGGAGAAACAGCACGCGGGTGCCGTCCCATGGCGGTGCCGCGTCCGCGGCGATCTGGGCCGCATCGTTACCCTGGGAGAATCGCACCGTGCGCCCATTGTCGTAACGCGGTTCGACTTCCGGCGTTCCGGGGTCGCGGCGCACGGTGATGCCGCGCCACAGCGGGCTGGCGTTGGGGGGCCCGACCCACAGCACCGAGGAGAACCCCATCCGCGAGATGTCGGGAAGCCAGTCGAAGGCACCTTGGCCGGCCATCGAGCCCAGGCTCTCGCCGAACAGCACCAACCGTGGGCGCCGCTCGGGTGGGAGCTTGACCCACCGGTCGTGTACGGCGTCGATCATCAACCGGCCCGACTGCATCGACTTCTGTTGATCGCCGATGAACGAAATCCAGCTGGGCAGATACGAGTACTGCGAGGCCACGATCGCGGTGTCGCCGTTGTACATCATCTCCAGCGACCTCGCCGCGATCGGATTGATCCAACCGGTTCCGGTCGTGGGCGCGATGACGAGTACTTCCCGGTCGAAGGCACGGGTGCGTTCGAGTTCACTGAGCAGCACCGCCATTCGCGCTTCGTCGGTATCGGCGGTCTGCAGACCGACGTACACCCGGACCGGTTCCCTGGCCGGCCTGCCGTTGATCCGGGCCAATTCCTCGACGTCCGGGCCGCCGGCCACGAAGCTGCGCCCCTGGTAGCCGAGGGTGTCCCATTGGGCGAAAGACTCTGGACTGCCCGACCTTTGGGGTGCATCGGGCTGCACCACGCCGCTTGCCGTGATGGTGTTCTGGGGTTGGAACACCCGGTTGGCGCCGGCCAGGAAGCCGCGCAGCAGCACGCCGTTGACCAGGGCGACGACCAGTGCCACGGTGACGGCGGTACCGATGAACAGGGCGATCTCGTCCGAGAGTCGCCAGCGCCGGATGAGCAACCGGGCCATGGTCTTGATCACGTCGAGCAACACCCGGGACGCTGCGACGCAGACACCGCCGACCGCGGCGGCCAGCACCAGGGTGCGCAGGTAGCTCGCCGTGCTGGGCCCCTCCATGCCCATCAGCTCCGACACCTGGCGCTGCCACGCTGCCGCCGGAATGACCATCAGCAGGCACGCACCGGCGGAGATGACCACCGTTGCCGCTTTCACCGCCGAGGACAGCCCCCGCCGGGGCGCCCACCAGCCACGGTTCCTGACCCAGAAGCGGCGGAACATCTTCGCGATGAACACGCCGATGCCGTATCCGATCGCGGCATTCAGACCGCCGATCAGTCCCTGGAAGAGCCAATCCCTGGGCAGCAACGACGGTGTCAGGGACAGACAGAAGAACAGCGCCCCGAATGCCACACCGGTGAAGTCGAGGCGCAGCAGGCGCCACGCCCACAGATAGGCGGGGTGGTGGTCGGTGTCGCCCCTGTTCACCTGAGCAACCCGGGCGTCACCCGAACAACCCGGGCAGCACGCCTTCCGACGTGCGCCGCAACTCCTCAAGGGTCACCGTGAACAGGCCCTGGACCTCAATGGCCGGCCCGGCACCGCCGGCGCCGTGGTCCACGACACCGATCCGGGCCGCGGGCAGGCCACGCGCTTCGCACATCGCGGTGAAGCGACTCTCCTCGGTTCGGGGCACCGCCACCAGGACGCGACCCGACGATTCCGAGAACAGCGCCACGAACGGGTCCACATTCTCGGGAAGCACGATGCGGCAACCGGTTTCGCCGGCCAGCGCCGCCTCGACGACGGCCTGGATCAAACCGCCCTCGGACAGGTCATGGGCAGCCGAGACCAGACCGTCGCGCGATGCGGCGGTCAGGACCTCGGCCAGCAGCTGCTCGCGTTCCAGATCGACCCTCGGCGGCACACCGCCGAGGTGACCGGCACTGACCTCGGCCCAGATCGAGCCGTCGAACTCGTCGCGGGTATCGCCGAGCAGGATCAGCGTCTCCCCCGGCTCGGCGCCGAAACCGGTGGGGATGCGGCGGCGGACGTCGTCGATGACACCGAGCACGCCGACCACCGGAGTCGGCAGGATCGGCGTGGTTCCGGTCTGGTTGTAGAAGCTGACGTTGCCGCCGGTGACCGGGATACCAAGCGCGGCAGCACCGTCGGCGAGACCTCGGACAGCTTGGGAGAACTGCCACATGACGCCGGGATCCTCGGGCGAACCGAAATTCAGGCAGTTGGTGACCGCGACCGGGGTCGCGCCGGTGACGGCGACGTTGCGGTACGCCTCGGCGAGCGCAAGCTGGGCACCGGTGTACGGATCGAGCGCGGTGTAGCGGCCGGAGGCGTCGGTGGAGATCGCGATGCCGCGGCCGGTCTGCTCATCGACACGCAGCACGCCACCGTCGGCGTGCTCGGCCAGCACGGTGTTGCCACGCACGTAGCGGTCGTACTGCTCGGTGATGAACGCCCGGCTGCACAGGTGCGGGCTGCCAACCATGGCCAGCAGCGTTGCGCGCAACTCGTCGCCGGTCGCCGGGCGCGGCAGCGATGCCGCGGTGTCGGCGATCAGCGCGTCCTGGCTGTCCGGGCGCTGCACGGGCCGCTCGTAGACGGGGCCTTCATGGGCGACCGTGCGCGGCGGCACGTCGACGACGGTGTCACCGTGCCAGGTGATTTCGAGTCGCCCACTGTCGGTGACCTCACCGATCACGGTCGCCAGCACATCCCATTTGCGGCACACCGCCATGAAGGCGTCGACGTTGTCGGGGGTGACGACCGCGCACATGCGCTCCTGCGACTCACTGGACAGGATCTCCGCGGGGGTCATGTTCGCCGCCCGCAGCGGGACCGTCTCCAGCTCGACCCGCATCCCGCCGTCCCCGGCAGATGCGAGTTCAGATGTCGCACAAGATAATCCGGCTCCGCCAAGATCCTGGATACCAACCACGAGATCGCCGGCGTAGAGCTCGAGGCAGCATTCGATGAGCACCTTCTCGGTGAACGGATCACCGACCTGCACGCTGGGCAGTTTCTTGCGGCCGGCGCCGGCCTCCGACTCATCGCCACCGAAGGTCTCCGAGGCCAGCACCGAGACCCCGCCGATGCCGTCGAGGCCGGTGCGCGCGCCGAACAGGATGATCTTGTTGCCCGCACCCGACGCGAACGCCAGCTTCAGGTCTTCTTTGCGCAACACACCGACACACAACGCGTTGACCAGGGGGTTGCCCGCGTAGCTGGCATCGAAGATGGTCTCGCCGCCGATGTTGGGCAGTCCGAGCGAGTTCCCGTAGCCGCCGACCCCGCGGACCACACCGTCGAGGACGCGGCGGGTGTCGGGCGCGTCCGCGGCACCGAACCGCAGTTGATCCATCACCGCCACCGGGCGTGCACCCATCGCCATGATGTCGCGCACGATGCCGCCGACGCCGGTCGCCGCCCCCTGGTAGGGCTCGATGTAGGACGGGTGGTTGTGCGACTCCACCTTGAAGGTGGCTGCCCACCCGTCGCCGATGTCGACGACGCCGGCGTTCTCGCCGATGCCGGCGAGCATCGCCTCGCGCATCTTCGCGGTGGTGGTCTCGCCGAAGTAGCGCAGGTGCACCTTGGAGGATTTGTAGGAGCAGTGCTCGCTCCACATCACCGAGTACATCGCCAGCTCGGCGTCGGTGGGGCGGCGGCCGAGGATCTCGCGGATCCGCTGGTACTCGTCGTCCTTGAGCCCGAGCTCCCGGTAGGGCTGGGGTTGGTCGGGGGTGGCGGCGGCCTGCTCGACGGTGTCTACCTGTTGGGTCAACCCAGAACTCACCGCGTCAGTCTAGTTGGCGAAGACTGCGGCAACCGTGCCGCAGTCGTGGGCGCGCCCACACCGTGCAGTATCACGCTGCTCAGCACCGAACTGTGACGAGAATCATCCGTCGGCTCGGGGCGGTCGTCAGAGTTCGGCGATCTGCGTCGTTGATCTGCGTCATTGATTGGCGTCGGCCGGTACCGTCCTGGACCGCTCGGGACCGGCGAGGTGCTGCCGTCCTCAGCCTCCGGCCACGCAGAAGGCGTTGCCCTCGGGGTCGGCCAGGACCACCCATTCGAACTCCGGCCCGAAGCTGTTGCGCCCCGTCTCGGCGGCGCCGAGTTCGATCAGCCGGGCCACCTCGGCCTCTTTGTCGGCGGCGTGGAAGTCCAGATGGACCTTGTTCTTGCCGGGGGTGGGATCGGGCACCCGCTGGAATCCCAGCGTCGGCCGTCCCTCCTGGACCACCATCACGAATTCACCTGGCGCGACGGCATTCACGTCACCGCCGGCGGCTTTGGCCCACCACTCGGCCAAGCTGTCCGGCTGCACACAATCGAAGGTGATCATCTCCACATTCAGTGCCATGGCCCGACCTTAGATCAGGCCGGTGACAAAAACGCCTGTAATGCAGCGGCGTACCCGGCGACATCGGCAGCGCCCATCACCTCGCGCGCGGAATGCATCGCCAGCTGGGCGGCACCCACGTCGACGGTCGGTATGCCGGTGTTCGCCGCGGTCATCGGTCCGATGGTGGACCCGCACGGGAGGTCGGCACGGTGCTCATAGCGCTGCAGATTCACCCCGGCCTGTGCGCAGGCCAGCGCGAATGCCGCAGCGGTGCGCCCGTCGGTGGCGTAGCGCAGATTGGGCTGCACCTTGAGCACCGGGCCGGCGTTGACCTCGATCAGGTGGCCCGGCTCGTGACGCTCGGGATAGTTCGGGTGGGTGGCGTGCGCCATATCCCCCGACGCCACCATCGAGTCGGGCAGCCGCCGCAGGAAGTCCTCCCGGCTGCCGCCGGCGGCCAGCGTGATGCGTTCCAGCACGGTCAGCAGCAGCTCGGACTGGGCGCCGTGGTCGGACTGTGAGCCGACCTCCTCGTGGTCGAACAGCACCAGCACGGGCACTGCGCCGGCATCGGGGTCGGCGTCCAAGAACGCTTCCAGGCCCGCGTAGCAGGTCGCCTGGTTGTCCAGGCGTGGCGCGCTGACCAGGTCGTTGTCCACTCCGGCCAGCCGGGACGGGCTCAGATCGTGGGTCATCAGATCGAAGCCGAGCACGTCGGCGCCGTCGGCGCCGGCCGCGCCGGCCACGTGGTCCAGGAAGGACCGGGCGCCGGTGCCGGTGCCCCACACGGCGTTGACGTGGCGCTGGGGGTTCAGTTCGACAGCCTTGCGGTCTTCGGCGAGGTGAATGGCCAGCTGCGGAACCCGCAGGATCGGTTCGTCGATCCGCACCAGCGCATGCCGGATCGCGTTGCCCTCCCGGACGGACAGCCGTCCGCTGATCCCGAGGTCGCGGTCGAGCCACGAGTTGAGCCAGGCACCGCCGTACGGCTGCAGTGCCACCACCTGCCAACCCGAGATGAAGCGGTCCGGATGCTGTTTGACCCGCAGGTTCGGACTGTCGGTGTGGGCGCCCACGATCCGGAACGGCGCGGTCACCGACGCGGGGTGGGATCGCCAGGCGATCAGCGATCCCGCGCGCACCGCGAAATGGGCGCCGCCGGCAGGCCACGGATCGCTTTCGGCGAGTTCGGTGAAGCCGGCGGCGTTCAACCGGTCCGCCGCGGTGCGGCATACGTGGAAGGGCGACGGCGATGCGTCGATGAACTCACAGAGGCCATGGGGGCTAGCTGGCATCTTTCCATCTTGACCGGTCAACCCGTTGATCTTGACGCTAGGGTCCAGATGTGCCGCGTCCACAGCCCGTCTTGACACCGCTGACACCGGCGGCGATCTTTCTGGTGGCCACCATCGACGAGGGTGGCGAGTCGGTCGTCCACGACGCACTGACCGGGTTGAGCGGGTTGGTCCGCGCGGTCGGATTCCGCGTCCCGGACGCCCACCTGACCCTGGTTGCCGGAATCGGCTCGACGGCGTGGGATCGGCTGTTTTCCGGTCCCCGGCCGGCGAAGCTGCATGAGTTCGTCGAGCTCACCGGCGACCGCCATCACGCACCGTCCACCAGCGGCGATCTGCTGCTGCACATCCGCGGCGGGTCACTGGACGTGTGCTTCGAACTCGGCGGCCGCATCCTGGCATCGATGAGCGGGGCGGTGACCGTCGTCGACGAGGTGCACGGCTTCAAGTTCTTCGAGCAGCGCGACCTGCTCGGTTTCGTCGACGGCACCGAGAACCCGGACGGCCCGGATGCGGTCGCCGCCGTCCAGATCGATGACGATCCTGCCTTCGCCGGCGCCAGTTACGTGCACGTGCAGCGCTACTCCCACGATATGGATGCGTGGAATGCGTTGAGCGTCAACGAACAGGAGCTGGTGATCGGCCGCACCAAGCTGGAGGACATCGAGCTCGACGACGATGTCAAACCGGCCGATTCGCACGTCGCGCTCAACACCATCGAGGATGCCGACGGCAATGAGCTCCAGATCGTGCGGGCCAACATGCCGTTCGGCACGCTGGGTGGACAGCGCCGTGGAGAGCGCGGGGAGTCGGGCACCTATTACATCGCCTACTCTGCCGATCCTGCGGTGACAGAACGGATGCTGCGCAACATGTTCCTCGGCGATCCGCCGGGCAACACCGACCGGATCCTGGATTTCTCGACCGCGGAAACCGGCACGCTGTTCTTCGTTCCGACCATCGATTTCCTCGACGATCCACCCGAGATGCCGGGCGTTGGGCGTCAAAACCACACCGTAGCAACTCGCTACCCCGGCTCTCTGGCGATCGGCAGCCTGAAAGGACAATCGCAATGAACAACCTGTACCGGGAGTTGGCCCCCATCACCGACGCCGCGTGGGCGGAGATCGAACAGGAGGCCACCCGGACGTTCAAGCGTCACATCGCCGGACGCCGGGTGGTCGACGTCAGCGAGCCCGGCGGCCCGGTCACTGCGGCCGTGAGCACGGGCCATCTGCTCGACGTCGCCTCCCCCGGCGACGGGGTCGTCGCCCACCTGCGCGACGCACGACCGTTGGTTCGGTTGCGAGTTCCGTTCTCCGTCAGGCGCATCGATGTCGACGATGTCGAACGCGGCTCGCAGGACTCGGACTGGGATCCGGTCAAGGAGGCCGCCAAGAAGTTGGCGTTCGCGGAGGACCGGGCCATCTTCGAGGGTTACGACGCGGCTCGGATCGGCGGTATCCGCAAGGCCAGCTCGTGCCCGAGCCTGGCCCTGCCCGAGGATCCGCGTGAGATCCCCGATGTCATCAGCCAGGCGCTGTCGGAGTTGCGGCTGGCCGGCGTCGACGGTCCCTACAGCGTGCTGCTGTCGGCCGATGTCTACACCAAGGTCAGCGAGACCACCGCACACGGTTATCCGATCCGCGAGCACCTGAATCGGCTCGTCGACGGTGACATCATCTGGGCGCCGGCGATCGACGGCGCTTTCGTGTTATCAACCCGCGGAGGCGATTTCGACCTGCAGCTGGGCACCGATGTGTGCATCGGGTATCTGTCGCACGACGCCGAGACCGTGCAGCTGTACCTGCAGGAGACGATGACGTTCCTGTGCTACACCGCCGAAGCCTCGGTCGCGCTCAGCCCCTGACCCCACATTCGCGGGCACCCCACATTCGCGAGCACCCCACACTCGCGAGCACCCCACACTCGCGAGCGTGCGTGTCTGCGGGCAACCCGCCGCGCGAAGCGGCGAGTTCACGCACCCTCGCTCCGCTGCAAACATGCGCATTACGCAATTTTGCGCGATGCGCATTTTTCTGTCAGCATGGGAACATGCCCCGACCCCACATACTCATCGTCGGTGCCAGCATCGCCGGCCCAGCGACGGCGTTCTGGCTCAATCGCGCCGGCTTCGACGTCACCGTCGTCGAACAGGCCCCCGAACTCCGACAGGGCGGCAACGGGGTAGATATCCGCGGCGAGGCGTTGGCGGTGATCGAGCGCATGGGACTGAGCGCCGGTGTGCGAGCAAGGGCACTGGTCAACCGGGGCCTGCGATTCGTCGACCGCCACGATCGGCAACGCGCCCGTATCGCCACCGACAACCTCGAGAGGATGGTCGGGTCGGAAGACATCGAGATCACGCGAGGCGATCTGGCGCACCTGCTGCATGAGGCAACTGCGTCCGACGTCGACTACATCTTCGGCGATACGGTCACCACACTCACCCCAGAGACCACCGGAGTGGACGTCACCTTCGCCCGGACAGCACCGCGCCGCTTCGACCTGGTGGTCGGTGCAGACGGAATACACTCCCGCGTGCGCCGTCTGGCCTTCGGACCGGAGCAGAACTTCCGGGTTTTCAAGCAGCACTACTACGCCGTGGCCAGCACGGGACTGCACGTCGGCGAACAACACTGGACGACGTTCTACAACGAGCCGGGAAGGTCTGCTGCGGTCGATCGAGGAGCGCCGGGAATGGGCCTGATCAACTTCATTTTCCACGCCGACCGCGCGATCGACTACGACTACCGTGACACCGGACAGCAACGGCGGCTGCTGCGCGAAGCGTTCCGGGACCTGCGCTGGCACGTGCCCGCGCTGCTCGACGCCGCCGACGCCGCACCGGACTTCTACTTCGACTCGTTGGACCAGATCACGATGCCCGCGTGGTCCACCGGTCGCATCGTCCTGGTCGGCGACGCCGCCTACTGCGCGTCACCGGCATCCGGTGCGGGGGCACTACTGGCTCTCACCGGCGCCTACCGTCTTGCCGGGGAACTCGCCAGTGGCAACTCACCGCACCAGGCGTTGGCGCGTTACGAGGCAGCGCAGCGCCCGTTGGTATCCAGCAAGCAAGGTCATTTGTTCACCTATCTCACCGTTCCCCGGACCCGGTTCGGCATCTGCGCACGGAATCTCCTGGTGTCGAGTCCGCTGCCACGACTGCTGTCGCGACTACAGTCGGATGGTTCACAAGCGCTGCAGAACTATGCTTTTCAACGAGTCGAGTGAGGCAGGGTCGGCATTGAGCACAGATGACGGCACACTCGGACTGCGTGAGCGAAAGAAACGCGACACGCGGGCGAGTCTTGGCGCTGCCGCGCTGCGCCTCGCCGTTGAACGCGGTGTCGCCGCGGTCCGCACCGAAGACATCGCCGCCGAAGCGGGCGTGTCGCCGCGTACGTTCAACAACTACTTCCCGAGCAAAGAGGCCGCGATCGTCGGCATGGCAGCAATCCGGGCGGATCTCCTCTGCGCCGCGCTTCGTGCCCGCCCCATCGACGAACCGCTGCATGACGCCCTGCATGCCGCTGCCGTAGCCCTTTTCGCAGACGAACCGGACCGCACCTGGATGGCGCGCACCCGATTGATCAGATCAGAACCCTCGCTGTTGGCCGAGGAACGCAAGTCCGATATCGAGGTGGAGCGCATCGTCGCCGAGGAGATCGGACACCGACTCGGAACCGACCCGGTCGTCGACATCGGGCCACGCCTGGCCGCTGCGACCGTCATCGCGGCGATTCACACCGCGGTGCAGTTCTGGCTGGACGGAACCGGCACCGGAACGCTGCGTGGCGCACTCGACGACGCCATGGCGCATTTTCGGTTGACCACACCGGACCGCTAACCGGGCCCGGAACGGGACATCAGAACGGGGCGCCACGCATTGCCGGCCGACGCAGCTGCGCGCTCGTCATGCAACGCCGGTAAAGCGGCCCTCAGGACACCAAAACCGCGTCGAGAGCGGAGTAGAAGATGCCGAGCCCGTCGTCGGACGGCCCGGTCAGCGCCTCGGTGGCGTGCTCGGGGTGTGGCATCAGGCCCACCACGCGACCGTCGGCCGAGCTGATGCCGGCGATGCCGCGCATCGAACCGTTGAGGTTTTCGCGGTAGCGGAACACCACTCGGCCCTCGCCCTCAAGCTCGTCGAGCACAGCCTGTCCGGCGACATAGCGGCCCTCGCCGGACTTCAGCGGAATCAACAGGTCGGCACCCTGCTCGTAACGGGTGGTCCAGGCTGTGGTGTTCGACGCGACCTCAAGCCAGGTGTCTCGGCAGATGAAGTGCAAACCGGCGTTGCGGGTCAGCGCACCGGGGAGCAGGCCCGCCTCGCAGAGCACCTGGAATCCGTTGCAGATGCCCAACACCGGCATCCCGCGTCCGGCGGCCGCCACCACCTCGCCCATCACCGGTGCGAACTTCGCGATGGCGCCGGCGCGCAGGTAGTCGCCGTAGGAGAATCCGCCGGGGACGACGACGGCGTCGACACCCTTCAGGTCGGCGTCGGCGTGCCAGAGACTGACCGGTTCGGCCCCAGCCAGCCGCACCGCCCGGGCCGCGTCGATGTCGTCGAGCGTGCCCGGGAATGTGATGACACCCACCTTGGCGGTCATGACTGCGTTTCCCGGGTGACCGTCCAGTCCTCGATCACGGTGTTGGCGAGCAGCGATTCGGCGATCTCGGCGAGCTTGTCGTCGCCGATGTCGCCGTCGACTTCCAGTTCGAAACGCTTGCCCTGCCGCACATCCGAGATACCCGCGAACCCGAGCCGGCCCAACGCTCCGACGATCGCCTGCCCCTGCGGATCGAGGATCTCGGTCTTCGGCATGACGTGTACCACCACTTTTGCCACGGCGATCACTCTACCTGCGGCGACACCCGCCTCGTGTCACCGGCACGAGCCCAGGTAGGCCGCACACAGCGGAAACGCCATCGCATCGAGCACCGCTGTGTCGGACGCCACGCCGCGCCACTCCACGGCGGGCGGCGAACTCGACCACAGGGTCAGCTCCACCAGGGAGCTGCTGGCCGGGTCCACGAGCAGGTAGGAACGCATGACGCGGCGGCCACCGTCGCTGATCACGGCCACCAGGTCCATGGCGGTGCTGGTGGTGATCGACGGGGACACCTCCGGCGCGGTCAGCTGGCACGCCGCCAGTGCCATCCGTGCCCATTCCAGCGTCTGCAGCGCGGTCCGCCCGCCGGTGACGGTGTCACCGCGCCAGTGCAGTACCTGCGCGTGCAGATTCCAGTGTCCGGGCGGGCTGTCGACGCGGGCCTGGGCTGCGACGGCGTAGTCGCGCGGATCGGCGTCCCGGCCGGGACTGGCGCACCACTGTTCGAACGCGAAGCGTGGTGTGCTCGCCGGTGCCGCGACCGATGCCGGCTGCGGCCAGCGGTAGACCGGAAACAGCGGGACCGAACCGGCCTCGATCCACGCCGAGTCGGGGATCACATCGCAGACCGGCGGGCAGACCCCCGGCGCCGCTCGACCCAACCCGGGCGTGAACGCAAGACCGGACAACACCCCGGCCACAACCACTGTCACAGCCACTGCCAGTGCCGACACCACACGTGCGTACACCTACACCCCCACCTGGCCCCTGACCGCAACAATATAGGCATGCAGCTCACACATTTCGGTCATTCCTGCCTACTGGCGAGCTTCGACGACGGCGCCGGCGGGCAGACCACGGTGCTGTTCGATCCGGGCAACTTCTCGCACGGCTTCGAGGGGATCACGGGGCTGGACGCGATCCTGATCACCCATCAGCATCCCGACCACGCCGATACCGCGCGGCTGCCCGGCCTGGTCGAGGCCAATCCGCAGGCCGCCCTGTACGCCGACCCGCAGACCGCGGCTCAGCTCGGCGGGTCCTGGCAGGCCGTCAACGTCGGCGACCAGGTGGCGATCGGGCACCTCACGGTGCGCGGCGCCGGCGGCACCCACGCGGTCATCCATCCCGAGATCCCCGTCATCGACAACATCTCCTATCTCGTCGGCGACGGCGAGCATCCTGCCCGTCTCATGCACCCCGGCGATGCGTTGTTCGTTCCCGGTGAACCGGTCGACGTGCTGGCCACCCCGGCGGCCGCACCGTGGCTGAAGATCTCCGAGGCGGTGGATTATCTGCGTGCCGTCGCACCGAGCCACGCGGTGCCGATTCACCAGGCGATCATCGACCCGGTCGGCCGCCCGATCTTCTACGGCCGACTCACCGAGATGACCGATACCGACTTCCGCATCCTCGAACAGGAGTCGGCCACCGGCTTCTAACGGGGATCCGGCGCGCTCACGCACCGCCGGTGTCACCTCGCGCGGTGAATCCGCCCGGTCAGCCGACCGCGCCGGCGGCAGCGCGGCCCGCGGCCCGCCCGGAAAACACGCATCCGCCGAGAAAGGTGCCCTCCAGCGAGCGGTAACCGTGCACCCCGCCACCGCCGAACCCGGCGGCCTCCCCCGCGGCGTAAAGTCCCGGCAAGATCGTGCCGTCGCCCCGCAACACCCGCGAGTCGAGATCGGTGTGCAGGCCGCCCAACGACTTTCGGGTCAGGATGTGCAGTTTGACCGCGATCAGCGGACCGGCCTTCGGATCGGTCAACCGGTGCGGTGCCACCACCCGGCTGAGCCGGTCGGGCAGGTAGGCACGCGCGGCGCGGATCGCGGTGATCTGACCGTCCTTGGTGAAGCGATTGCTCACCTCGCGATCGCGTGCGGTGACCTCGGCTTCCACGACGTCGAAGTCAAGCGGCACCACATCGGGGATGCCGTTCATCTTGGTCACCAGCTCACGCAATGTGGTCGCAGAGACGAAGTCGACGCCCTTGTCCACGAAGGCATGCACCGGTGCGGGACCCTTGCGGCCGCGCTCGAGCACCCCGCGAATGCTGCGGCCGGTGAGGTCGGGGTTCTGCTCCTGGCCCGAAAGCCCGAATTCCTTGGCGATGATCCGCGAGTTCAACAGGTACCACGTGTAGTCCTGACCGGTTTGGGCGATGTACTCCAGGGTGCCGAGTGTGTCGAAACCCGGGTACAGCGGCACCGGTAGTCGCTGACCGTGGGCGTCGAGCCACAGCGACGACGGTCCCGGCAGGATGCGGATGCCGTGGCGCGGCCAGATCGGGTCGTAGTTGGTGATCCCCTCGGTGTAGTGCCACATCCGGTCACTGTTGATCACGTCGGCGCCGGCAGTCGCCGAGATCTCCAGCATCCGGCCGTCCACATGGGCGGGCACTCCGCTGAGAAGTTGTTCGGGCACCCGGCCCATCCGTTTGGGCCAGTACTTGCGTACCAGGTCGTGGTTGCCTCCGATACCGCCGCTGGCCACGATGACCGCCTGCGCCCGGAATTCGAAGTCCTCGACCACGTTTCGCGACGACTCCGCGCCGCGCGGCGCGGACGACGGCTCCAGCACCGATCCCCGCACGCCGACCACCGTGCCGCCCTCGACGATCAGTCCGTCCACCCGGTGCCGATATGCGAATCGCACCCCGGGCGCACCCACGACCCGGCGCGCGAAGATGTCGACCAGGGCGGGCCCGGTCCCCCAGGTGATATGGAACCGCGGCACCGAGTTGCCGTGGCCGTTGGCGCCGTAACCACCACGTTCGGCCCAGCCCACCAGGGGAAACGTCTCCAGGCCGAGGTCGCGCAGCCAACTGCGCTTCTCGCCTGCGGCGAAGTCGACGTAGGCGTGCGCCCACTGCCGGGGCCAGTGGTCCTCGGGTCGGTCGAAGGCGGCCGACCCGAGCCAGTCCTGCAGCGCGAGTTCGTAGCTGTCCCGGATGCCCATCCGCCGCTGTTCGGGGCTGTCGACGAAGAACAGCCCGCCGAAGGACCAGAAGGCCTGACCGCCGATGTTGGCCTCGTTCTCCTGGTCGACGATCAGCACCCGCCGGCCGCGTTGCACCAGTTCGCCCGCCGCGACCAGACCCGCCAATCCGGCACCCACCACGATCACGTCGGCGGCACGCGTGCCGGCGCCAGAGGAGACATCAGCCATGACGTCAATGTATCGAGCGGATGGCCCTATGCGGCGTCAGTCAGCGCAGGTTGGGGTCGCCATTCGTACACCGTCGGCGCGCAGGAGTGCAGGAGCGCCAAGTCGACGGCATCGAGCATGGCCTGGCGCGGCCCCGGCCGGCGCAGGTGGCGGGCCGCCACCGCAACCCGCACGACGCCTTGTCTGCGCGCGGTGCGCTCGGCGGCCAACACCAGGGTGCGGCACCACCACGGTTCGGCCAGGAAACCTTCGCCGATGCCGAGCACGCGTGCGCGCACCGTCTGCCTGCGGACCAGATCCGTCATCCCGGACAGACCGGCCACGAATCGGAACCCGTTGCGGGGCAAGGCTGTCAATGCGCCCTGGGATACGTTCCAGCCCGGCGCGGCGAACAACCGGGTGCGTAGTCCGAGATGTTCCATGACCCGGTCAGCGGCCATCAGCCGCAGGTTCGCCTCATGCGCCTGCAGCGTCGCGAACTCACCTCGCCGCTGTTTGGTGGCGGCTTCGTCGTACCCGTGGAGAACCACAGCGTCACCGTTGGCGCGCCGGTCGCCGAGCCACTCGACAGTGGGTATGTCGTGGTCGAGCCGGTAACCACCTTTGAGGCGCGGGGCCACCAGAAACGACGCGGGCACGCCGCGTTCGTCGAGGTCACTCCGGAACGCTACGACGTCGGCCAGGGTGCGCTCACTGACACCGGAGATGGAGACGATCAGCTGTCCTGCCACACTCGCAGTGTCGCAACATCAGATGTCGCGAAGGTGGACGACACGGCGCACGCAGGTGTCGGTTGGGCTATCGCGGCACGACGGTTTCGATCGCCGCGATCACCGCGGCGTCGTCGGGAGCGGTGCGCGGGCGGAACCGCTTGACGACACGTCCGTCGGGGGCGATCAAGAACTTCTCGAAGTTCCACTGCACGTCACCGGCTTCGCCCGAATCGTCGGCGGTACGGGTCAGCGCGGCGTAGAGCGGGTGCCGACCGGGGCCGTTGACCTCGACTTTCTCCAGCAGCGGGAATGTCACGCCGTAGTTGGTGGAGCAGAACGTGCGAATCTCCTCGGCGGTGCCGGGTTCCTGGCCCATGAACTGGTTGCAGGGCACCCCGATCACGGTCAGTCCGCGCCCGCCGTAATCCTTGGCGAGTTGCTCAAGCGCGGTGTACTGCGGTGTCAGGCCACACTTGGAGGCGACGTTCACCACCAACGCCGCGCCGTCGGCCAACTCGGCCAACGTGGTGGCGCGACCATCGAGTGTCGTCACGGCGATTTCGGTGAGCGGGGTGTCGGTCATGGCGGGCACGTTACCGGTCCGCTGCCGAACAGCATGCCGGCGACGCGGCCCACCGTGGCCACCGGGTCACCGGTGGTGTCCACCGCCCCGTTGAGCCACAGCAGCGAGAAGCCGTGCACCAGCGACCACGCGGCCAGCGCAGCGGCCTGCGGATCCTCCACGGCCCGCGGGTCGTCCAATGTCCCTACGCCGGCGGACAATTCGGAGGCCGCCGCGGTTTGGGCCTCGACCAGCGCCGGGTCGTCGGCGTGGTGGAGGGACTTGTCGAACATCACCTCGTAGTGACCGGGGTTGGCGAGGGCGAACCGCACGTAGGCCAGCGCGGCGTCGAGAAACTCGGGCCGCGCCTGACCGAGTTCGGTAGCGAGCATCCGGAACCCTTCGGCAGCGAGCGCGGTGAACAATCCGCGGCGATCGGTGAAGTGGTGCGCGGGTGCCGCGTGTGAGACCCCAGCGGCGCGCGCCAACTCGCGCAGCGAGACTCCGTCGGCGCCGCGTTCGGCCACCAGATCGGCAGCGCAGGCCAGGATCGTCGCTTTGAGATCACCGTGGTGGTAGGTGCCCCTGCTCCTCATCGCGCCATCATAGCCACCCAATCTTGACAGTGCCTAGATTCCATCCTGTCGGTGCTTCACGCGCCGCGATGGTCGGCCTGGGCGGCGTCCAGCAGCCAGGCGTACTGAAACGCGGTCTCCTTCCAGCGCTCATACCGCCCGCTGATGCCGCCATGTCCGGCGTTCATCTCGGTCTTGAGCAGAACCCTGGCGCCATCGCGGACCGGATCGGTCTGCGCATGCCGCAGTGCGGCAACCCATTTCGCCGGCTCGACGTAATACACCCTGGTGTCGTTCAGCGAAGTCATCGCCAGAATGGCCGGGTAATCCTTCGACTCGACGTTCTCGTAGGGCGAGTAGGATTTCATGTAGTGGTAGACGTCGGCGTCCTCGAGCGGATTGCCCCACTCGTCCCATTCGGTGACGGTCAGCGGCAGCGACGGATCCAGGATCGTGGTCAACGGATCGACAAAGGGCACCGTGGCCAGGATCCCGGCGAACAGGTCGGGAGCCATATTGGCCACCGCGCCCATCAGCAGGCCACCGGCGCTACCGCCGTAGGCCACCATGTTCTCCGGTCGGGTTACGTCGGTCCCGACGAGATGACTTGCCACCGCGATGAAATCGGTGAAGGTGTTGCGCTTCTCCAGCAGCTTCCCGTGCTCGTACCAGGGCCGGCCGAGCTCGCCACCGCCGCGCACATGGGCGACTGCGAAGATCATCCCGCGGTCGAGCAGCGACAGCCGTGCGATCGAGAACCGCGGATCCTCACAGGCTTCGTAGGCGCCGTACCCGTACAGCAGCACCGGCGCCGGGTGCCGCAGCCCAGCCCGGTGGATGATCGAGATCGGCACCCGCGCACCGTCGGAAGCCACCGCCCAGTCGCGCCGTTCGACGTAGTCCTCGGGACGGTAGTCGCCCAGCACAGGCTGTTCGCGCAACAGGGTGCGCTCACCGGTGCTCAGGTCCAGATCGTAGATGCGCACCGGGGTGACGAATGACGTGGCGCCGATCCGCAGCTTGGGTGCACTCCAGTTCGGATTGGCCGACAGACCCACCGACATCAGTTCGGAGTCGAACGAGATGTCTTGCGCGCGGCCGTATCCGGTGTCGTCGACCGGCCACAGCTGGATGCGGGGCAACGCGTCCTTACGGTAGCTCAGCACCAGGTGCCGGTCGAAGGCGTCCACCGAATCCAGCCGGACGTCGGCGCGGTGTTCGATCAGCGTCCGGACGGCCGTCGGGTCGGTGACCGGTGCCTCGACCAGGGTGAAGTTCTCCGCTCCTTCGTTGTGCAGGATCAGGAACCGGTCCTGGCCGCCGACAACGATGTGGTCGACGGAGTACTCGATCGAGTCGCGGCGCGGCCACACTGTGGTGAACTCGGCCTGCGGATCTGTCGCGTCGGCGTACCGCAGCTCCGATGTCACGGCGCTGCCCGCCGCGATGATCACGTACTTGTTGCTGCGGGTGCGGCCGACCGCGACCCAGAACCGCTCGTCGGGCTCGTAGTAGACGCGTTCGGCAGGCAGGCCGGCGCCGAGCCGGTGGCGCCATACCGTGTCCGGGCGCCACGCGTCATCGACGGTGACGTAGTAGACGGTGCGGTTGTCGGCGGCCCAGGTGGCACCCGCCCCGATGCCGGCGATCTCGTCGTCGAAGCGCTCGCCGGTTCGTAGATCCTTGAACCGCAGCGTGTACCGCTCGTCACCCCTGACGTCGACCGAGTAGGCCAGGACGTTGCCGTCAACGCTGACCGTGGCGGCGCCCAGCGAGAAGAACTCGTGCCCTTCGGCTTCGACGTTCTCGTCGAGGAGCACCTGCTCGCCCGGGATGTCGGTGTTCTCGTCGAGCTGCGGTGGCGTCCAATCGTCGGGATCGGCGACAGGGCAGCGGCACTGCACGCCGTACTGCTTGCCCTGGAAGCTGCGGCCGTAATACCACCAGTCACCGCGGCGGGTGGGCACCGACAGGTCGGTTTCCTTGGTGCGGGCCTTGATCTCGTCGAAGATCTGCTGCCGCAACGGCGCCAGCCCCCCGGTGACGTGCTCGGTGTAGGCGTTCTCGGCCTCGAGGTAGTCGACGACGTCGGTGCTGGACTTGTCGCGCAGCCACTCGTAGGGGTCGACGAAGATGTCGCCGTGGTGTTCGCGTCGCATGTCGACCCGCTGAGCAACGGGAGGCCGTGGTCCGGCGGCGGCGTCGGGCTTCATGCTGCTGCTCCGATCCAGTCGTCGAAGCCTAGACCCGAAATACGTTCGTAGGCTTCGATGTAACGTTGCCGGGTAGCATCGACGATGTCCGGCGGCAACGGCGGCGGCGGTTGGTCACCGTGGCGGTCCCAGCCGGAATCGGGGCCGGTGAGCCAGTTGCGGACGAACTGCTTGTCGAAGCTGTTCTGCACTCGGCCTTCGTGGTAGTCCTCGGCGCGCCAATACCGCGACGAGTCCGGGGTGAACACCTCGTCGGCGAGGGTCAGCCTGCCGTGTGCGTCGACACCGAATTCGAACTTGGTGTCGGCGACGATGATCCCCTTGGTCAGCGCGTGCGCGGCACCCTGACTGTAGGTGCGCAAGGTGAGGTCGCGCAGTTCGTCGGCGCGCTCGGCTCCGATCAGTTCGCTGACGTCGTCGAAGGTGATGTTCACATCGTGCTCGCCCAGGTCGGCCTTGGTAGCCGGGGTGAACAACGGCTCGTCAAACTTGCTGGCCTCCATCAGGCCGGCGGGCAGCGCGATCCCGCACACCGTTCCATTCCGTTGATAGTCGAGCAGGCCTGATCCGGTGAGGTAGCCCCGGGCCACCGCCTCGACCGGCAGCATCTCCAGGGTTTGCACCAGGAGTGCCCGGCCCAGCACCGCATCGGGAATCCGCGGATCGTCGGGCGGCCCGGCGAGGTGGTTGCGGACCCCGGCTACGCGGTCGAGGTAGTCGAAGAAGAACACGCTCATCGCGGTGAGCACCCGCCCCTTGTCCGGGATCTGCGATTCCAGGATGTGGTCGTAGGCCGAAATGCGATCCGTCGCGACGAACAACAGGTGCCCGTCGTCGACGCGGTAGAGCTCACGGACCTTACCGCTGGCCAGGTGCTGGTAGTCGGACAGAGCGGGACGCATCGGGTCAGCCTATCGGGCCGCCAGAGACCGCCCGTGTGCTGTGATCGATCACATGAGATCTCGGTGGATCCCGTACGCCACGACTCCCGGGCGGCTGTTATGGCAGCTGATCAGCGACATCGTGGTGATCACCTGGACCGTCGTCTGGGTGTGGGTGGGTGTCGCGGTGCATTCGGCGGTGGCGACGATCGCCGAATTCGGCTATCAGGTGGAGAGCGGGGCCAACGGGGTGGCGGGAAACCTCGATTCGGCCGGACAGAGTGCCAGTGACGTCCCGCTGATCGGTGGAGCGCTCGGCGGCCCGTTGACCGCCGCCGGGGACGCCGCGCGCGAGATCGCCGGGGCGGGACAGAACCTGGGTGTGACGGCGAGCTGGCTGGCGTGGCTGCTCGCGCTGGCTGTCGCCGCCCCACCGATCCTGGCGTTGATGATGCCGTGGCTGTTCTTGCGGGTACGTTTCTTCCGCCGCAAGTGGACGGTGGTGACGCTCGCCTCCACGGCGGCCGGCGAGCAACTGCTGGCCCTGCGGGCGCTGGCCAACCGCCCGCTGCCCAAGCTCGCCGCGATCAGCACCGACCCGGTCGGGGCCTGGCGCAATCAGGATCCGGTTGCAATCCGCGGACTGGCGGCTCTCGAACTGCGCTCCGCGGGTATCCGGGCGAAGGCGATCACGCGGGCGCAGTGACCCGTGGCGGCTCAGCGGCCAGCTGCTCCGTCGATCTGCTCGCGCAGGATGTCGAGGTGGCCGGCGTGCCGCGCGGTTTCCTCGATCATGTGCGTCAGTGCCCAGCGCATGGAGGGCGGGTCGCCCGCCCGGGCCGGACGCGCGCACGGCTGGGCCAGGTCCACACACGCGGCGATCGCCTCGTTCGCTCTGGCCACGGCGTCGCGGTAGTCGGCGCTCACCGAGGCGACCGTCTGATCGGCGGTCGCCGTGAAGGTGGCCGGCCAGTCTGCGTCCTGCCCGAGGAACATGAAACGCTCGACGTGGGCGAGGTGGTTGACCAAGCCCAGGCAGTTGGTTCCCGACGGCACGCCGGGCGTTCGCACGTCCGGTTCGGGGGCACCCTCGAGCTTGAGCTGTACGCAGTGCCGTAGGTACTCGAGAAACCCGACCAGCACTTCTTTCTCGCAGCCTCCGGTGCTCGGCGGCCGATTGTCACGCCTCTTCGAGCCCATGGGTTCTCCCGGTCCGCTCAGCCGAACATCCGCCGCAGGCCCGTCCCGAACGGGTGCCGGGCGGTCACCGACCCGAAGCGCACCCGGCCCGCGACGACGACGTGCAGTTGCCGCGACGCGGGACTCGTCGTCACCTTCAGCGTCGTCGACGACCCGACGTTGGTCACACCGTTGAGATCCGCGGTCGCGCCATCGGGCAACACCAGAACGGTCGAGCTGAGGTAGTCGTCGATATCGATGTGCACCACCGGACCCGGCAGCACTGCCGAGGTGAAATCCAGCGTCGTGGAACACATTCGGGTGCGCAACTGCAGCCGGGCTGGGACCGTCCACTGACCTTTACGCGAGATGCTGGACATCCAGCTACTCAGCACCTCGGGCGGCGCAGGCGCGGGCAGCCGGCGGACGTGGGGCAGATCGGCGATCACGGTGTCGAGTTCGCCGCGGGTTCGGGCTCCCAGCACGACGTCCACTCGCTCGGTGTACTCGTCCAGCGTCAGCATGCCCTGCCCGACCGCGTGCTCGAGAATCTTCGTCACCGCCGCGCGATCGGCATCGGATGCCCTGAAGTCTGGATGTCCGGAGTCCATGTGGCTCGAGCTTAGGCTGCGGCGTTCAGCTCGACCACCAGGTGCCTGATGCCGGTGTGCCGATTGCTGCGGGCCCACTCCACCGGTCGGGCGAGCTCGACGCCACGGTAGCGACGCAAGATCTCCTCGAAGATCACCCGCAGCTCCAACCGAGCCAGGTTGGCTCCCAGGCAGTAGTGCACGCCCTGTCCGAAACCCAAGTGTGGGTTGGGTTTACGAGTGATGTCGAAGCTGTCCGGGTTCGCGAACACCGAGTCGTCGCGGTTGGCCGAGCCCTCCCACACCAGGACCTTCTGACCGGGCTCGATGGTGTGTCCGCCCAGATCGGCGCGCCGGGTGGCGGTGCGCCGTTTCGACGGTGACGGCGACGTCCAGCGCACCATCTCCTCGATGGCCGTCGGCAACAGCTGGGGATCCGCGCGCAGCGCCCGGTACACATCGGGGCGCTCGATCAGTGCGAGCAGACCGCCGGCAATGGCGTTGCGGGTGGTTTCCGCGCCGGCGCTGAACAGCAGGTTGAAGAAAAGGTAGCTCTCGACGTCGGAGAGTTCCGGGTCCGCGGAGTTCACAACCACCGAGAGCATGTCGTCGCCCGGAGCGGCGCGCTTGGCCGCAATGAGCTCCTGGCCGTAGCCGTACATCCGCGAGCCGGCCTCCTCGACCGACAGCCGAGCGATGGACGCCTTGCGCGCCCCGCCGAAGTCGAAGCTCGGCTCGATCGCCTGGAACAGCCAATGCCGTTCGGACTCAGGCACTCCCAGTAGGATGCAGATCATCTGCATCGGCACTTCGGCGGCGATATCGGTGAGGAAGTCACACGGCACCCCGGCCTCGACCGCGTCCAGCAGACGTCCGGCCCGCTCCCGTAGATCCTCCTCGACACGGCGGATCATCCGCGGCGTCAGACCGGAGCTGACCAGCCGGCGCACCGCGGCATGCCGTGGATCGTCCATCATGTTGAGCAGCTGACCCGCAATCGGCAGGTCCTGTAGCAGGGTGCCACCGAAAGGACGCTCACCGCCTGTCACCGACGAATAGGTCTCCGGATCGCGGAACACCGCCATGGTCTCGGCGTAGGTCGCGACCGACCAGAACCCTTCCCCGTCGGGGGTGTTCTCGGTGGGTTCATGCCAGAACACCGGCGCGTGCTCGCGGTGCAACGCGAAGAGGTGGTGCGGGAAGCCGGACGCGAAATTGTCCAGATCGGTCAGATCGACTCCGGACAACGCTGCCGCCGGACCGGCCGGCCGCATCACAGGATCGCGCCGGAGGTGTAGGCGGCGGCGTCGGGGTACCGCGCGACCAGATCCTCGACGGCGGCGACGACGCGGTCGACCTGGTCCCCTGCCGCGCCGGTGAAGGCCTGCTTGTCGGCCAGCGCCGAGTCCAGGGCGGCGCGGTCCAGCGGCAGCCGCGGGTCGGCGGCCAGCCGTTCCAGCAGGTTGGGTTCGGCGCCCTTCTCCCGCATCGCCAGCGCCACGGCGACGGCATGCTCCTTGATGACCTCGTGGGCGGTCTCGCGTCCGACGCCGGCGCGCACGGCGGCGATGAGAATCCTGGTGGTGGCCAGGAACGGCAGATAGCGATCGAGTTCACGCTGGATCACCGCGGGGTAGGCGCCGAACTCGTCGAGGACGGTCAGGAATGTCTCGGTCTGCCCGTCGAGCGCGAAGAACGCGTCCGGCAGCGCCACGCGGCGCACCACCGAGCAGAACACGTCACCTTCGTTCCACTGGGCACCGGCGAGCTCGGCCGCCATCGAGGCGTAGCCGCGCAGCACCACCTGCAGGCCGTTGACCCGCTCGCACGAGCGGGTGTTCATCTTGTGCGGCATCGCCGACGAACCGACCTGCCCCGGTGCGAAGCCCTCGGTGACCAGCTCGTGGCCGGCCATCAACCGGATGGTGTGCGCCAACGACGACGGTCCGGCGCCCACCTGCACCAACGCGGAGACCACGTCGTGGTCGAGCGAACGGGGATACACCTGGCCGACGCTGGTGAACATGTCGGCGAATCCCAGATAGGCCGCGACTCGGGTCTCCAGCTCGGCGAGCCGCTCGGTGTTCCCGTCGAACAGGTCGAGCATGTCCTGGGAGGTCCCCATCGGGCCCTTGATACCCCGCAGGGGGTAGCGGTCGATGAGTTCACGGACCCGCTGCAGCGCCACCAGCAGCTCTTCGGCCGCCGAGGCGAACCGCTTGCCCAGGGTGGTGGCCTGGGCGGCGACGTTGTGGCTGCGGCCGGCCATCACCAGGTCGCGGTAGAGCGCCGCCCGTTCGGCCAGCCGCGCGACGACGGCAACCCCGCGCGCGTGCACCAGCTCCAGCGATCGGCGGATCTGCAGCTGCTCGACGTTCTCGGTGAGATCCCGGCTGGTCATGCCCTTGTGCACATGTTCGTGCCCGGCCAGCGCGTTGAACTCCTCGATGCGGGCCTTCACATCGTGGCGCAGCACCCGCTCCCGCGCGGCGATCGAGGCCAGATCCACGTTCTCCAGCACCCGCTCGTAGTCGGCAAGCACCCCGTCGGGCACGGTCACACCGAGTTCCGCCTGGGCTTTCAGCACCGCCAGCCACAATCGCCGTTCCTCGACGATCTTCGCTTCCGGTGACCAGATGGCCACCATCTCCTCGCTGGCGTAGCGGTGGGCCAGGACGTTGGGGATACTCACGGGCGAACAGTTTATTAGGCACAGTAGGGGCCATGAATTTCGTCGGGCTCGACCTCGCCTGGGGTGAGAAGAACCAGACCGGTGTCGCGGTGGTCGACACCGACGGCCGGCTACTTCACATCGGGGCGGCGCACGACGATGACAGCATCGCCGCGGCGGTCGCCCCGTTCGTCGGCGACGAGTGTCTGGTCGCGATCGACGCCCCGCTGATCGTGAAGAACCCGACCGGACATCGGCCGGCCGAGGCGCAGTTCAACCGTGATTTCCAGCGTTTCGAGGCGGGCGCCCGGCCGGCGTTCACCGACCGCCCCGAGTTTAAGCAGCCTCGGGCCGGCCGGATCGCGGCACGGCTCGGACTCGACATGGATCCGTCCTCGGCGTCCCCGCGGCGGGCGATCGAGGTGTACCCGCACCCGGCGACGGTCGTGCTGTTCGAACTCGAGAAGACCGTGAAGTACAAGCGGGGGCCGTTCGAGGACCGGCAGCGTGAGTTGCTCCGACTGATGACGCTCATCGAGGGCCTCGACGATGCCACCCCACGGCTACGCGTGAACCGCAGCGCCGGGTGGGTGGAACTGCGCAAGCGGGTGGAGGCCGCCACCAAGCCCAGCCACCTGGACCGCGACGAGGACCCGGTGGACGCCGTCCTGTGCGCCTACATCGGGTTGTACTGGTACCACCGGCCCCAGGACGTGACGATCTACGGCGATGTCGCGTCCGGCTACATTCTCACCCCCACCCTGCCGTCGGCCCGGAAGCAGAAGAACCCCCGGGCGCGCCGGACGTCCTCGTCGTCGCCGGCTCCCTCGCCCGCTGTGGCCGAGTACGAATCCCGCAGGCCGGCGCTGGTCTCGGCGACGGACCACTACCTCGGGCTGGTCACCGGGCTCCTCGACGAGGCGGGTATCAACTATCTGTCCGTCACGGCGCGCACCAAGACCGTCGAGTCGTTCGCGGCGAAGGCGGACCGCCGGGGAGCGGACGGCATGCCGCTGTTCCGGGAGCCGCTGGTGGAGATCACCGACCTGATCGGACTGCGTGTCATCACCTATCTCCGCGAGGACGTCACGACGGTGGCCAACCTGCTCGCCGAGGAGATGCGGCTGCTCGACGATCGTGACATGGGACTGGAGACGGCGCGCGAGGGGCGCTGGGGGTACGCCAGTCGGCATCTGCTGGTCGGGGTGGAGGGTGTGCAGCAACCGGCGTCGGTCCAGGTGCGTACCGTGCTTCAGCACGCCTGGGCGGAGTTCGAGCACGAGATCCGTTACAAGGGCTCGATACCGGCCGCCCACGCACCCGATCTGGATCGCCGGTTCACCCTGGCCGCCGGTCTGCTGGAGTTGGCCGACCGGGAGTTCTCGGCGGTCAGGGAGCGGCTGCGCACCGCGACGCCGGAGGTCACCGAGACCACCGACGAACCGCGGATCCCGACCGCGGTGCTGGCCACCTACCTCGGCAACCGGTTCCCCGACGCCGGATGGTCGCGGACCGACCACTATTCGTGGATCGCCGGACTGCTGCTGGACCTCGGCATCGACTCGATCGACGACCTGGACACGCTGCTGGGCGGTATCGACACCGACGCGGTCAACACCGCGATGGACTACCGTTACCCGGCCGGTGCGGTGCGCCGGCTCGATGACGCCCTGCTGGCCGCGTTCGGCGAGAAGTACGTGATGCTGGAGGGCAATTCCCACCGGACTGCCTTGTTGGAGAATCGCTTCCAGCGTCTCGCCGACGGGCTCGGCTAGCCCGGCCCTGCCCCCAGGTGGGTCGGATCGGTGATGTGGCCGTCGCGAATTCCCAACTGCTTGTTGATCATCTGCGTGATGAAGAACAGCACGATGCCGATCACGACGAGCCCGCCGGCGACGATGTACTGCTGGGCGGGCCGGCCGGAGAACGGCAGCACCAGGTAGAGGGAGACGACGAAGCCGATGACGGGCAGCGCGGTCGGCGTCCGGAAATGCCCGCCCGCGGCCTGCACATCGCGTCGCAGCACCAGAACGGCCACATTGACGACCGCGAACACCGTGAGCAGCAGCAGGCTGGTGGTCCCGCCCAGGATGGATATCGCGTTGCTGCTGGCCACGGTCGACACGTAGGCGATCAGTCCGAACGCGATCAGCGTGGTGAAGATGATCGCGATCCACGGTGAGCGCCGCGTTGGATGGACGGTGCCGAGCACGGGCGGGAGCACATGCTGGCGGGCCATCCCGTAGATGAGGCGACTGGCCATCAGCATGTTGATCAGCGCGGTGTTCGACACCGCGAACATCGTCATGAACGGCAGGATGGCGTCGATCGGAAGACCCGGGGCGCCGGCCCTGACGACCTCGACGAGCGGGGTGTCGCTGGCCTCCAGCTGACCGACCGGCACCAGCGCCACCGCGACGATGGAAACGAGGATGTAGACGATGCCGGCAATGGACAACCCCGACAACAGGATCTTCGGGAAGGTCCTGACGGGATCCTTGGTCTCCTCGGCCATGTTCACCGAGTCTTCGAAACCGACCATCGCGAAGAACGCCAACGAGGTCGCGGCGGTGATCGCCAGGAAGGTGTTCTTGTCCTCGGCGGTCTCGAACGCCACCACCCGGCTGAAGTCGACGTCACCACCCCCGGTGAACGCCCACAGGCCGACGAGGATGACGATGAGCAGGCCGGTGATCTCGACGATGGTCAGGACGACGTTGAGTTTGACGCTTTCGCCGACGCCGCGGTAATTGATCGCCGCCAGCGCCGCCATGAAGACCAGGGCCAGGATCAGCACCCCAGCCTTGGGTGCGTCCTGCACTCCCACCCCGGTGAAGAAATTGGCCGCGAACGCTCTGGAAGCCGTTGACGCCGAGGTGATCCCGGAGCACATCACGATGAAAGCCACCAGGAAGGTGATGAAGTGGATTCCGAAAGCCTTGTGCGCGTACAACGCGGCGCCGGCGGCCTGCGGGTACTTGGTGACCAGCTCCAGGTAACTGAACGCGGTGATCGTCGCGACCGCGAAGGCGACGAGGAACGGCAACCAGGCCGCCCCACCGACCTCGCCTGCGACGTCACCGACCAGTGCGTAGACACCGGTGCCGAGGATGTCCCCGACGACGAACAGCAGCAGCAGGCCCGGCCCCATCACCCGCCTGAGTTCCGGTTGTTGCTCCGAAGTGCCCGAATTGGCCCCCGATTCCGACATCACGCCCTCCCCACCGATCCGGTCGAGTCATCCATCATCATCCAGCGCGCCGAATAATGCAGTGTCAACGTGGTAATCCGCGCCACCGCCCGGATTGACCATCTTCGGGGAAAAGCAAACGCTAATTGAACGGCGCCAGCACGTCGATGACATCGATCAGTGTCGCCCTCGCCGTCGCGCGAGGCCCGTCACCGTCACCGACCAACGCCGCGACCACCGCGCCGTCCACCGCGCACACCAGCGCCGTGACCAATTCGGCGCGTACTGAACGGCCCGACCGTTCGACCACCTCGACGACCGCTTCGCTGCGCTGCCGCAGGATGCGCCGCTGGATGTCGCGAAGACCGGGCTGTCGCGCGCAGGCGATGTAGCGCTCGTACCGCGAGATCATCTGCTCGGTGACGCGCTCGGGGTTATCTCCGACGAGCAGGTCCACCAGAATGTCGGCCGTCGATTCGGCGCCCCGGCGACGTCGCGACAAGGTCGCCACCCGATGCCACAACTGCTCGCTCTCGCGTGCGCCCACGTACTCGACGGCTTTGGCGATCAGATCGTCCAGCGAAGAAAAGTAGTACGTCGTCGACGCCAGCGGCAGCCCGGCTCGGCGCGCGACGGCACGATGCCGCACAGCGTCGAAGCCACCTTCACAGAGCAGGTCGGCAGCAGCGCTGACCAGCGCATACCGTCGACGTTCTCCTTTGGGAGTGACTGCTGCCGTCACCTAGAGGATCCTGCCAGTCACAGGCAATCGGCATCGGACTTTCGGCGAATCCCCAGCTTTACCGGGACTGTCGGGCGAAGCCGGGCGGGCATGGCGCCGATGGCATGATAACGCGCATGCCGACCCTCTCCCGCCGGGCCATGCTGACACTGGGGCTGCACACCGGCCTGGCCGCCGCCGGGGCCTCGATGCTCGGCGTCGCAACGGCCGCGGCGGCGCCTCCGGCGCCGACCTACGCCACCGGTTCGTTCGTCTCAGCGGCCCGCGGTGGGGTCACCAGCACTTGGGTGGTGGCCCGTCCCCCGGGCCAGACGGCACCGCTGCGGCCGGTGATCCTGTTGCACGGCAAGGATTCTTCGGCCCACACCGTGATGTCGATGGGCGTCGAGCAGTTTTTGGCCGACGCGGTGCGGGCCGGCCTGCCGCCGTTCGCGATCGCCGCGGTCGACGGCGGCAACGGCTACTGGCACCGGCGCGCCTCGGGGGATGACTCGGCAGCGATGGTGCTCGGGGAGTTCCTGCCACTGTTGGGCGACGAGGGGCTGGACACCTCGCGGGTGGCCTTCCTCGGGTGGTCCATGGGCGGGTACGGCGCGATGCTGCTGGGCTCCCGGCTCGGCGCTGCCCGCACCGCCGCGATCTGCGCGGTCAGCCCCGCGCTGTGGACCTCACCGGGCGCCGCAGCCCCGGGGGCGTTCGACGACGCCGCCGATTACCAGGCCAACAGCGTGTGGGGCTTGTCGGAACTCGACGGGATACCCCTCCGCATCGACTGCGGCTACGACGACCCGTTCGCGGCGGCCACCGAGCAGTTCATCGCCCAACTTCCGGCGCCGCCGGCGGGCGGCTTCTCCCCCGGCGGACACAATTCGGCGTTCTGGTCATCGCAGCTGACCGCGGAGCTGAGCTGGACGGCACCGCTGCTGACTGCGTGATCGCTCGGGGTCGGGGTTCGCCGCCCTAGAGCGAGATCCGGCCCTCCGCGGCCGCCAGCCCGATATCGTGCCGGAAGTGGCTGCCGGGCAACCGGATCGCCGTCATGGTCGCGTAGGCGGCGGCTCGGGCGGCCACCAGATCGGTACCGGTACCCACGACCGAGAGCACCCGGCCACCCGAGGACACCAGGCTGCCGTCCTCACGACGCGCGGTCCCGGCGTGCAGGACTCCGTCGGCGTCCGCACCGTGGATCACATCACCCACGCGGGGACGGCCCGGATAGTTCTCCGCCGCCAGCACCACTGCGACGGCAGCGCCGTCCTGCCATTGCAGCGGCGGCCGATGGGCCAGTCGACCGGTCGCGGCAGCGTGGAGCAGTTGACCCAGCGGCGATTCCAGCAGCGCGAGCACGGCCTGGGTTTCCGGGTCACCGAAGCGGCAGTTGAACTCCACCACCGCAGGACCCCGGGAGGTCATCGCAAGCCCCGCATAGAGCAACCCTGAGAACGTGCTCCCGCGCCGGACAAGTTCGACCGCAACGGGTTTGACGATCTCGTCGACGATCTGACCGGTCGTCTCCGCGGGCAACCACGGCAGAGGTGTGTAGGCACCCATACCGCCGGTGTTGGGCCCGCTGTCGTCGTCGCCCACCCGCTTGAAATCCTGGGCCGGAAGCAGTGGCACCACGGTCTCGCCGTCCACGACGCAGAACAGCGACACTTCGGGCCCGTCGAGGAACGACTCCAGCAGCACGGGATGCCCGGCGTCGAGCAGGCCGGCCGCGTGCGCGCGGGCAGCTGAGCGGTCGGTCGTGACGACCACGCCCTTACCCGCGGCCAGGCCGTCGTCCTTGACCACCCAGGCGGACTGGCCTGCGGGCGGCCCGAAGCGGTCCAGCGCTGCGTCGAGGTGAGCCGGGTTGTCGACGATCTCACTGCCCGCGGTCCGCACCCCGGCCGCGCTCATCACGTCTTTGGCGAACGCCTTGGAACCCTCGATGCGCGCCGCATCCTTGCTCGGTCCGAAACAGGCGATGCCGGCGGCGCGGACGGCGTCGGCGACACCCAGCACCAGGGGTACCTCGGGGCCGATGACGACGAGATCCGCACCGAGGCGGCGGGCCAGCGCGGTGACGGCCTCTCCCGACGTCACATCGACGTCGTACTGATCTGCCAGCGCCGCGGTCCCCGCGTTGCCGGGCGCCACCGACAGCGCGTCGACCTCAGGGTCTCGGCGCAGCGCGAGCAGCAGCGCGTGTTCACGGGCTCCGGATCCGATTACCAGGACGTGCACAGGTGCCCACCCTAATGCCATCTGCGCGCTGCGCCCCATCCCATTGGCCATACACAGTCCCAATTCGGTGTATGGTCGGGAAAAAGTGCCGCCCGTCACATCAGGAAGGCGAATGCCATGACCTCGACCCAGCGCTGCCCGCTACTCCCCCAGGGATACGACTTCACCGACCCTGACGTGCTGGTCAAAGGCATCCCTGTGACGGAGTTCGCCGAACTGCGCAAGACCGCGCCGGTGTGGTGGAACGAGCAGGCCGAGTCGATCTTCGACGACGGGGGCTACTGGGTGATCTCCCGCCACGAGGACGTCAAGGCCATCTCCCGCAACAGCGCGCAGTGGTCGACGAACGCCAAAGGCGCGGTGATGCGGTTACCCGAGGGCGTCACCGCCGAGCAACTCGACCTGACCAAGGCCTTGTTGATCAACCACGACGCCCCCGAGCACACCCGCCTGCGCAAGATCGTCTCCCGATTGTTCACCCCGCGCGCGATCGCAGGGATGGAGAGCAAGCTGGCTGACGCGGCCCGTGAGATCGTCCGCGCCGCCGCGCACAAGGACGGCGGGAACTTCGTCGACGACATCGCGATGACGCTGCCGCTGCTGGCCATCGCCGATCTCATCGGGGTTCCCGAAGCCGACCGCGAGAGGCTGTTCCATTGGACGAACGCGATCATGAACACCGACGATCCCGACTTCGACTCGGATCCGACGACGGCCAACGCCGAGTTGATGGGTTACGCCTACAACATGGCCGAGGAGCGGCGGCGCTGCCCGGCCGACGACATCGTTACCCGGCTCATCCAGGCCGATATCGACGGCGAATCGCTGGGAGAGGTCGAGTTCGCGTTCTTCGTGATCCTGCTCGCGGTGGCCGGCAACGAGACCACCCGTAACGCGATGACACACGGCATGAACGCGTTCTTCGACAATCCAGAGCAGTGGGAGCTGTTCAAACGCGAACGACCAGAGACCGCTGTCGACGAGATCATCCGATGGGCCACCCCGGTGCACTGCTTCCAGCGCACCGCGCTCGAAGACGTGGAATTGGGCGGCGTGACGATCTCCGCCGGACAGCGCGCCGGGCTGTTCTACAGTTCGGCGAACTTCGACGAGGCGGTGTTCGAGGACCCCTTCAGCTTCGACATCCTTCGAGATCCCAACCCGCACCTGGCCTTCGGCGGCAACGGCGCCCACTTCTGCATCGGGGCCAACCTGGCACGCATGGAGATCAAGCTGATGTTCAACGAGCTTGCCGACCAGATCCCCGACATCGCGAAGGTGGCCGAGCCACAGCGATTGCGCTCCGGGTGGATCAACGGCGTGAAGGACCTCCCAGTCGCCTACCGTTAGCCTCGCGGTCTGCGTTGAGGCTGCGCCCACGGCGGAGAAGTTCGAGTGACGCCCGCCGTGGGCGCAGTCTCAACCGGCGCTTCGGGCGGTGGCCTAAAGTGCGTTCGTGCGCACCCACGGTTGGTCCGGGGCCAAACCGGCCTCCGACGAAGAGGCGGTCGCCCGAATTCTCGACGCCGCGGGCAAGGCCATCGAGGAACGCGGTGCCGATTTCAGCATCTCCGACGTGGCGCGAACCGTCGGCGTCACCCGTCAAACCGTGTACCGGTACTTCTCCAGCACGGAAGCACTGCTGGTGGCCGGCGCCGTGCATGCCGTCGACAGCTTCCTCGCACGGCTGACCGCGCATGTCGCCGGCCTTACCGATCCGTGCGACGCGGTCACCGAAGCCGTGGCGACCGCGCTGGAGTGGCTGCCCCGGGAGAAGTACATCGGCCTGATCATGGTGCCCGGCGGGTCTGCGCATGTGCAGTCGGTCACCTCCGACATCGCACTGCGGTTCGCGCGTGACATGGTGGGCCGGCTCGACGTCGACTGGGCCGCCGCGGGCTTCGACGAGACCGAACTGAACCAGCTCTCGGAACATCTGCTGCGCGTCATCCAGTCGTTTGTCCTCGATCCCGGAAGACCCCCACGCCCGAGCGCGGAGCTGCGTGCCTACCTACGCCGGTGGGTCGGCAACGCCATTCTGCCGCGCTGACCACCCGGCTAGACAACGGTCAGCGGCAACGATTTCCGGTCTTCGAACTCCCACGATGCTCCGCGGCTGAACTCGGTCACCTCGACCTCGGGCAACTTCTTGGCCGGGGTGTCGGTCTCGATCACCCGCACCGTCCAGTCATTCTCGGTTCCCGACAGTTCGGCCCGCAGGCGCGGGTCCACCGCGCCGACGATGGCCTGCAGCGGCAGGTCGGCGGCAGGGGTGACCAGCGAGATCCACGAACCGTCTTCGTGCGCCGGCGACGGGCGCACATGCACGAACCCAGGATCGACATCGGCCCGGACATACGCCGCTGGATTCAACAACGGGTGCAGCTCGAGCACCCGCAGCGCACCCGTGACATCCTTGGACAGGTTGAGCGCCTTGTGAATACGCTCTGCTGCGACACCGGCGATACCGATCAGCTGTTTGGTCCGGATGCTGCGGGCCAACGCCGGGTCATCCTTGGCCCTGGCTTGCACCGCCAAGGTGAACGACAGCACGAGAAGGTGCATCTGCAGACATATCTCGTCGGCGATACGGACCAGCGCCGAATGCGAGAACGCGCCGAAGTCGACGTCGGACAATAGCGGCCCCGAATAGTCGGCCCGCCCCGTGTCGTCCGGATCGATCGGGCTCAGTTCGGTGTTGTAGGCGTGGCTGGCGGCGACGATGTCGAGTTGCGGGATGAAAGCCACCTCGGGGTAGGACTCGTCGATGATCACCGTCCACGCACAGTGCGGGTGCCGGTCGGACGGTGTCCGCGGCGGTCGGTGAATCGGTCGAACCTGGCAGCGCCGGTTGGTGGCCAGGGCGGTCGCGTCGAACGTCGGATCCTCGATGTCGTGGCACATGCCGCGCACGTAATCCTCACCCATCGGTTCCACGTCGAGCAGCGCACCGCAGTGGTCGAGATGAAACTCGCCGTGCCAGCGGTCGTGGACGGTATACCGGAAATCCATGAACTGCGGCGGCGCACCGATGTCGAGCTGCAGGCCTTTGAAAATCGTGATGACGTCGACGCCCTCGTATTTGAGCGCCTTCTGCATCCGCTTCGTGTAGAGCGGGCTCGATCCCGCCCACTCTTCGATCGCGATCTGCAACATCTCCTCACGGCCGAAGCTGCTGATACACCACGCCATTCCCGATCGGTCGATGAGTTGGCCGATGAGGAGCAACTCCGGGACCAGGACGGCCAACTCCGCACGCGAGCACGCGGCATACCTACTCATCACGCTGATCATGGACCTTGCCTCCGGAGTGCATCTGCACGGCCGCGTTCACGTTCGCCTTCTTGTCCTCACCCTCACCCCGCTCGGCGGCCTTCCTACGCTGTTTGGCCACCTTGGCGACGACTCCGTCGAGCTTGGAGCCCAACGGGAATCCGAGGTAGTGGGTCAGAAAGACCGCCATCTCCTTGAGCTCTTCGACCGTCAACTCGTCGTTGGCCAGCGCCGCGTTCGTCTGGATCTCGGCCAGCTCGGAATTTCCCAGTGCGGTCACCACGGTGAGGGTCATCATCCGCTTCTCCCGCATCGACAGCCCGGGGCGGGTCCAGATGGTGCCGAACAGGTGCTCGACGGTCAGGTCGTAGAAGGGATCGCCCTGGATGTCGGGCATCTCCCAGCCATAGACCTCGTTCATCTTCTCCAGGCCCTTGCGGCGCCGCTCGTCAGTGCTCATCGGTCTGCTCCTGTGTCGTCGAGTTCGCGTGAGGCACACCGAGCCCACCGGCCAGGTCACGCAGAGCTATCTCGGCCAGCGGCAAGTCCACCCCGGTGGCTTCGCCCAGACCGAGCGCGAGCCGCAGATCCTTCTCCGCGAGCGCACGGGTGTGGACGAACATGTCGTACAGAAAATGTTCGGGCGCCAGGGGTTTCATGTCGTCACGCACCATGATCGCCCCGGGTCCGCCGCTCTGCGCGTCGCTGTGACGCACCACCCGCCCCAGCTTCTGCAGGTCGATGCCCGAAGCCTCGGCCAGGCGCATCGCCTCGCAGGCGGCGGTGAAGCCGATGAAGGTCAGCATGTTGCGGGCCAGCTTCATCCGGGTTCCCGCCCCCGGCTCACCCGCCCGGACCACCATCGACGCCCACTGCTTGAAGACCGGTTTGACCCGGGCGTAGGCGTGCTCGTCGGCACCGACCATCACGGCAAGCTCCCCTTTGCCGGCTGCACCCGCGCCACCGCTGACCGGTGCGTCGACGATGTGAAGCCCCCTCGGCCGCAACTGTTCCGCCAGCTCCGCTGCGGTATCGGGCTCGATCGTGGAGTGGATCGCGATGACAGTGCCCGGCGTGGCGTGCGCAGCCAGCTCGCCGACGACGTCGCGAACCTGCGCGTCGTCGAGCACGGTGACGCTGATGACGTCGGCGCGGGCGACATCAGCGATGCTGTCGGCCAGGCCGGCGCCCAGCTCTGCCAGCGGAGTCATCGCCTCGGCGCGGACGTCGAACACGATCAACCCACCGGGCCAGTCCACCAACCGCTTGGCCATCGGGGCACCCTGGTTCCCCAGGCCGATGTAGCCGAGCAGCACGTCCTCTGCCATCAGGATCTTCTCTTCTTCGCGCAAGCGCTCATCAGGATCTTCTCTTCTTCGCGCAAGCGCTCATCAGGATCTTCTCTTCTTCGCGCAAGCGCTCATCAGGATCTTCTCTTCTTCGCGCAAGCGCTCATCAGGATCTTCTCTTCTTCGCGCAAGCGCTCATCAGCGGATAATCTGTCCGCCGTCGACGTTGAAGATCTGCCCGGTGATCCACTTGGCCTGATCCGACAACAGGAACAACATCATACCCACCAGGTCCTCGGGTTGACCCATGCGCGACAACGGAATTCCCTTGACGATGTCGGCGACCATCTCCTGCGGGGTGGTGGTCCGGTTGGCCTCGGTGTCGATGGGCCCCGGTGCGATGGCGTTCACGCGGATGTTCTGGCCGCCGAGCTCGGTGGCCAACTGCTGGGTCAGACCGTTGATCCCGACCTTGGCCAGCCCGTAGAAATTCGAATACAGCCAAGCCGCCGTCGAGGACTGGTTGACGATGGCACCACCGCCGCGCTTTGCCATCTTGCGATAGACCGCGCGGGTGCACACCAGAGCGCCGTCGAGGTTCACACTCATGAATTTCTTGTAGTAGTCCCAGTCGACGGTGATCAGGAAGTCCAGTTTCATACCGCCGAAGATCGCGGCATTGTTGACCAAGTAGTCGATACCGCCGAACTCCGACAGTGCCTGGGCAGACATGTCCTTCGCCGATTCCGGATCGGAGACGTCGACGCGGACAGCCAGCGCGTCACCGCCCTCGCCCCTGATCCCGTCGGCGACCTTCTGGGCGCCCTCGGTGTTGATGTCGGCGACGACGACGGCCGCACCCTCCCTCGCGAGCGCCTCGGCGTACGCCTGCCCGATACCGCCTCCGGCGCCGGTGACAATGGCCACCTTCTCCCTGAACTGATCGCCGTACAAACCCACTCGTGTCTCCTCAACTCGATGTCTTTGTGTCACAACGCGATGCCTGGGTGTCACACCGCAGTAGCGATCGCCTTGATCTCCAGGTACTCCTCGAACCCCGCGAGCCCCATCTCCCGACCGATTCCCGACTGCTTGTAGCCGCCGAACGGCATGTCCGCGGAGTACCAGACGCCACCGTTGACGTTGACCGTTCCCACCCGCATCCGGGCGGCGATACCCGCCGCCCGCTCCGGGTCGGCGGAAAAGACTGTCCCCGACAAGCCGTACGGGGAGTCGTTGGCGATCCGTACCGCATCGTCGTCGCCGTCGTGGGCGATGACGGTCAACACCGGTCCGAAGATCTCCTCGCGCGCGACCTTGGCCTTGTTGTCCAGACCGGCGATGACCGTCGGCTCGATGAAGAATCCGCGGTCGCGGTCCGCGGGCCGCCCGCCGCCACAGGCGAATGTGCCGCCCTCCTCGATCGCGCTGTCCAGGTATCCCTGGATCCGGTCGCGCTGGCGCGCCGAGATCACCGGTCCGCAGATGGTGCCGGGGTTGTCGGGATCACCGGGCTTCAGACCGCCCATCGTCGCTGCAGCCGCCGCGACCGCCTCGTCGTAGTGGTTGCGGGGAACCACCAGGCGGGTGGTGATCGCGCAGCCCTGCCCGGCGTGCATCGACGCGGTGAACGCTGCCATCGAGCAGGCGCCCGCGAGGTCCGCGTCGTCGAGGACCAGAAACGCCGACTTCCCGCCGAGTTCCAGGAAAACCTTCTTGAGCGTGGCGGCGCCGTCAACCATCACCGCACGTCCGGTGTTTGTCGAACCCGTGAAGGACACCATGTCCACCCGTGGGTCCCGCGACAGCATCGCACCCACGGCGTGGTCGCTGGAAGTCACGATGTTGATCACGCCGGCCGGGAAGTCGGTGTGCTCGACGATCAACTCGCCGAGCACCGCCGCGGCCCACGGGGTGTCGGGGGCGGGCTTGAGCACCAAGGTGTTTCCGGCAGCCAGCGCCGGGCCGATCTTGGCGAGGTTGATCTGATGCGGGAAGTTCCACGGGGTGATCGCGCCGACCACGCCGACGGCTTCGCGCGCCACGGTGCGATGCGTCTTGATGCCCATCGGTGTCGCGATACCGAGATCGGTGGTCCACCGGTACGACTCCGCCGTGTCGGCGCAGAAGCTCAGATCCTCGACAGGTCCCTCGAGTTGGGCAGCCGCGGTCAGCATCCGTGGAGCGCCCACCTCGGCGATGGTCAGATCCCGGAGCTCGTCGACATGGTCACGCATCGCCTGCTGCAGCTGACGGATACAGCGCACCCGAAGATCGACGTCGGTAGCCCAACTGGTGTCGTCGAAGCTGCGGCGGGCCGCCCCGATCGCGGCGCTCATGTCCTCGGCGCTCGCATCCGCGGCCATCCCGAGCGTCTCCTCGGTCGCGGGATTCACGGTGGGAAATGTGCCTGCACTCCCGGCGACGAGGCTCCCGTCGATGAGCAAGCGGCTTTCGCGATCGGCCAGGACTGCCATCCGACCTCCTGTTCATGATTGCTGGACAAGTGTCCGACAGAGTTCTCCCGAACCATAGCCGTAGAGTTCGCAAGGAGGCAAGGAATCCACTGCAGTCAGTCTCAAAATCGGCCTCTTAACTGCGATTTCTCCACATCGCTTGCCTGCGGTCGGTCCTGTCAGATAACTTGGACAAGTGTCCAGTCATACCGCTGCCGCGGTCGCCGATGCGTCCGGGCACCCGGCACGCAACCGACGGCAGGAAGAGACGTTCCGCAAGGTGCTCGCCGCGGGACTGGACATGCTGCGCGAGTCGTCGTATGCCGATCTGACGGTGCGCGCGGTCGCCGCGCGCGCCAAAGTCGCTCCGGCCACCGCGTACACGTACTTCTCGTCGAAGAACCACCTCATCGCCGAGATCTACCTCAACCTGATCGGGCAGGTCGACTACTTCACCGACGTCAATGACAGCAGGGCCGTGCGGGTCGAGAAGACCCTGCGCAGCATGGCGCTGATGGTGGCCGACGAACCGGAGGTAGCCGCGGCTTGCACAACCGCGCTGCTGTCGGGCAACGACGAAGCCGTACGCGCGGTGCGTGAGCGGATCGGCGGTGAGATCCACCGCCGCATCCGCGCTGCCGTGGGCCCCGACCCCGATCCCCGAACGCTGGCCGCATTGGAGATGACGTTCTTCGGCGCCCTGGTCAATGCCGGCAGCGGCGCGTTCACCTATCACCAGATCGCCGACCGGCTCAGCTATGTGGTCGGCCTCATCGTCGGAGATGATCAATGACTTCGTTTGTCGGAGAATGTGAATGACGATCAGTGACGTGCGGCTGGACCCGTACGACTACCAGTTCCACGAAGACCCATACCCGTACTATCGGCGGCTGCGCGACGAGGCGCCGCTGTACCGTAACGACGAACTCGGGTTCTGGGCGCTGTCGCGCCACGCCGATGTGCTCAAGGGGTTCCGCAACAGCACCACGCTGTCCAACAAGTTCGGGGTCTCGCTCGACCCCGCCTCCCGCGGGCCACATGCCTCCAAGACGATGTCGTTCCTGGCCATGGACGACCCCGACCACCTCCGTTTGCGCACCCTGGTGTCGAAGGGTTTCACCCCGCGCCGCATCCGCGAACTGGAGCCCCGTGTCACCGAGATCGCGGTCGAGCATCTCGACGCCATGCTGGCCGGCGCCGAAGGCGAGACGGTGGACTACGTCGACGAGTTCGCGGGCAAGCTGCCGATGGACGTCATCTCCGAACTGATGGGTGTGCCGGTAGCAGACCGGGTCCAGGTGCGCGCCTGGGCGGATGCGGTGATGCACCGCGAGGAGGGCGTCACCGACGTACCCGACTCGGCGATCGAGGCATCACTCAATCTGATCGTCTACTACCAGGCGATGGTCGCCGAGCGGCGCAAGAAGCTGACCGACGACCTGACTTCGGCGTTGCTGGAAGCCGAGATCGACGGCGACCGGCTGACCGATGACGAAATCATCGGCTTCATGTTCCTGATGGTCATCGCCGGCAACGAGACAACCACCAAACTGCTTGCCAATGCCGCGTTCTGGGGGCACCGCAATCCGGACCAGTTGGCGCCGGTCTTCGACGAGCTCGACCGCGTGCCGTTGTGGGTCGAGGAGACGCTGCGCTTCGACACCTCGAGCCAGATCCTGGCCCGCACCGTGGTCGGCGAGCTGACGCTGTATGACACCGTGATCCCCGACGGGGATGTGCTGCTGTTGCTTCCCGGCTCGGCGCACCGCGACGAGCGTGTCTTCGAGCGCCCCGACGACTACCTGATTGGACGCGACATCGGCTCCAAATTGATGAGTTTCGGCAGCGGCGCGCACTTCTGCCTCGGCGCACACCTCGCGCGCATGGAGGCCAGAGTCGCCCTGGCCGAGTTGTTCAAACGTATCCGCGGATACGAGGTCGACGAAGCCAACGCCGTCCGCGTCCATTCCAGCAACGTCCGCGGATTCGCTCGTCTTCCAATTTCGGTGTTCCACCGATGAATCCGAATTCCGGCCGTACCACCGATGAACCCGAACTCCGGCCGCACCACCGATGAACCCGAACTCCGTCACGATCCGCTGAAAGGCAAGGCATGCCTCGTTTCGACCCACTGCCCGACCGCCGTCCCGCCCTGGTCGCCGGCGCGTCCTCCGGGATCGGTGAGGCCACCGCGATCAGGCTGGCCCGCAATGGTTTCCCGGTCGCACTCGGTGCCCGCCGGGTCGAGAAGCTCGAGGAGATCGTCGGTAAGATCCGCGCCGACGGCGGCGAGGCCCTCCCGGTCCACCTCGACGTCACCGACCCTGATTCCGTCAAAACTGCTGTAGAACTCGCTACCTCGGCACTCGGCGACATCGAGGTGCTGGTCGCCGGGGCGGGAGACACCTACTTCGGCAAGCTCGATGCGATCAGCACCGAGCAGTTCGAATCCCAGATCCAGATCCATCTCATCGGCGCCAACCGGGTGGCCTCGGCGGTTCTGCCGGGCATGATCGAACGCCGACGTGGTGATCTCATCTTCGTCGGATCCGAGGTGGCGCTGCGTCAACGCCCGCACATGGGCGCCTACGGCGCGGCCAAGGCCGCGTTGGTTGCCATGGTGAACAACTACCAGATGGAACTGGAGGGCACCGGTGTCCGCGCGTCGATCGTGCACCCGGGTCCGACGAAAACCTCGATGGGCTGGAGCCTGCCCCCTGACCTCATCGGACCCGCCCTCGAGGATTGGGCCAAATGGGGACAGGCACGACACGACTACTTCCTACGAGCCGACGACCTGGCCCGAGCCATCACGTTCGTCGCCGAAACTCCGCGCGGCGGCTACATCGCGAACATGGAGCTCCAGCCCGAAGCGCCACTCACCAGCGCGCCTGCCGAGCGACAGAAGTTGATCCTGAACGAGGAGAACCTGAAGCCATGACCACCACTGCCACTGTCCCCCGGGTGTCCGGCGGTGAGGAAGAGGAGCACGGCCACCTCGAAGAGTTCCGCACCGACCCGATCGGCCTGATGCAACGGCTCCGCGAAGAGTGCGGGGATGTCGGCTGGTTTCAGCTCGCCGACAAGCAGGTGGTGATGCTGTCCGGCGCAGAGGCCAACGAGTTCTTCTTCCGTTCCAGCGACAGCGAACTCAATCAGGCCGAGGCCTATCCGTTCATGACCCCGATCTTCGGCGAGGGCGTGGTCTTCGACGCCGACCCGGAACGCCGCGCCGAGATGCTGCACAACACCGCGCTGCGGGGTGAGCAGATGAAGGGCCATGCCGCGACCATCGAGAGCGAAGTCCGGCGGATGATCGAGAACTGGGATGACAGCGGGGAGATCGACCTGTTGGAGTTCTTCGCGGAGCTCACCATCTACACCTCGACGGCCTGCCTCATCGGTCAGAAGTTCCGCAATCAGCTCGACTCCAGGTTCGCGAACTACTACCACCTGCTCGAGCGCGGCACCGATCCGCTCTGTTACGTCGACCCGTACCTGCCCATCGAGAGTTTCCGCATCCGCGACGAGGCCCGGGCCAGCCTGGTGGAACTGGTCCAGGAGGTGATGAACGGCCGAATCGCCAACCCGCCCAGCGACAAGAGCGACCGCGACCTGCTCGATGTCCTGGTCTCGATCAAGGACGAGCAGGGCAACCCCCGCTTCTCGGCCAACGAAGTGACCGGCATGTTCATCTCGCTGATGTTCGCGGGCCATCACACCAGCTCTGGCACGTCGAGTTGGACGCTGATCGAGCTGCTGCGCCACCCCGACTATTACGCGCAGGTGCAGGCCGAGCTCGACGACCTCTACACCGACGGCCAGGAAGTCAGTTTCCATGCGCTGCGCCAGATCCCGAAGATCGACAACGCACTCAAGGAGACTCTGCGCCTGCATCCGCCGCTGATCATCTTGATGCGGGTGGCCCAGGACGAGTTCGAGGTGGCCGGTCACCCGATACACAAGGGCCAGATGGTGGCGGCGTCACCGGCGATCTCCAACCGCATCCCTGAGGACTTCCCGAACCCGGACGACTTCGACCCGGACCGCTACAACAAGCCTCGGCAGGAAGACCTGATCAACCGTTGGACGTGGATCCCGTTCGGCGCCGGCAAGCACCGCTGCGTCGGCGCTGCCTTCGCCCAGATGCAGATCAAGGCGATCTTCTCGGTCCTGTTGCGGGAGTACGAGTTCGAGATGTCTCAGCCGCCCGAGAGCTACCGTAACGACCACTCCAAGATGGTGGTTCAGTTGGCCCGGCCGGCGAAGGTCCGCTATCGCAAGCGCGTCAGGGACTGACGACTATGGGGTGCTACCGCGTGGAAGTGGACGAGGATCTGTGCCAGGGCCACGCGATGTGCGAGCTGGAAGCTCCCGGCGTCTTCACCGTGCCCAAGCGCGGCATCGTCGAGATCACCGACCCCGAACCCCCCGACGAGCTCCGCGAAGCCGTCGAGTTGGCCGTCGAGATGTGCCCGACCCGGGCACTGACCATCGTCGAGAAGGAGTGAGAAATGGCGTCACGCGCGCAACTTGAGGACTGGGTCGAGCGTTGGCTGCAGGCCAATCGAGACGCCGAGGCAGCGGGCGACTGGAAGCCGATGGCCGAGTTCTATACCCAGGACGCCACCTACGGCTGGAACATCGGGCCCAAGGAGGACGTCATGTGCGTCAACAGGGACGAGATTCGCGACGTCGCCCTGGGCCTGGAGATGGAGGGGCTGGAGAACTGGGTCTACGAGTACCAGAAGGTACTCATCGACGAGAAGCAGAACGAGATTGTGGGTTTCTGGAAACAGATCGCCAACAAGAGCGACGGCACCCGCGACGAGATCTACGGCATCGGCGGCAGCTGGTTCCGGCTGAACGACGAGCTGCTCATCGAGTGGCAACGCGACTTCTTCGACTTCGGCCATGTGCAGAAGGCGTTCATGAAGTTGATCGAGTCCGGCGACCTCACTCCTACCATGCAGAAGCGCATCGAGCGATCGCTGGCAGGCGAGAGGTTGCCCGGTTACTACCCGCTCGGACAAGCTCCGGTACCGATCTGGTAGGCACACCACCAAGCAGTTGCTTGGGGGCCCTGTGATGTGGCTAACTAGAGCCTCTAGTCTGGTCACTAGAGGCTCTAGTCGAAAGCAGGAGAAATGAAGACCAAAGGCGCTCTGATCTGGGAATTCAATCAGCCGTGGACGATCGAGGAGATCGAGATCGGCGACCCCGTCAAAGACGAGGTCAAGATCCAGATGGAAGCCGCGGGCATGTGCCATTCCGACCACCACCTGGTCACCGGCGACATCCCGATGGCCGGCTTCCCGGTACTCGGCGGCCATGAGGGCGCCGGCATCGTCACCGAGGTCGGCCCCGGCGTGGAGGGCCTCGAACCCGGTGACCACGTCGTGCTGTCGTTCATCCCGTCGTGTGGCTCCTGCCCGTCCTGTCAGGCCGGCATGCGCAACCTGTGCGATCTAGGCGCGATGCTGCTGCAGGGCACCGCGGTCTCGGACAACACCCACCGCATCCACGCCGTCAAGGACGGCCAGCCGGTCATCCCGATGACGCTGCTCGGCACGTTCAGCCCGTACATGGTGGTGCACAAGAGCTCGGTGGTGAAGATCGATCCGTCCATCCCGTTCGAGGTGGCCTGCCTGGTCGGCTGCGGGGTGACCACCGGGTACGGCTCGGCGGTGCGCAGCGCCGATGTCCGGCCCGGCGACGACGTCGTCATCGCCGGGATCGGCGGTGTCGGTATGGGAGCGCTGCAGGGCGCCCTCAACGCCGGCGCGCGCAATATCTTCGCGATCGATCCGGTGGAGTGGAAGCGCGATCAGGCGTTGAAGTTCGGCGCCACCCACGCCTACCCCGACATCATGAGCGCGATGATGGGTGTCGCCGAGATCACCCAGGGCCGGATGGCGTCCAAGACCATCATCACCACCGGTGAGCTCAAGGGCGAAGAGATCGACAACTACCTCAACATCACCGCCAAGGGCGGCACCTGCGTGGTCACCGCCGTCGCCAACATGGCCAGCTCGGACGTCACGCTGAACCTGTCGATGCTGACGCTGCTGCAGAAGAACCTGCAGGGCACAATCTTCGGGGGCGGCAACCCGCATTTCGACATCCCGCAGCTGCTGTCGATGTACAAGGCCGGCAGGCTCAATCTCGACGACATGGTCACCCGCCAGTACAAGCTGGAGCAGATCAACGACGGGTACCGGGACATGCTGGAGGGCAAGAACATCCGTGGCGTGATCCGCTACACCGACGCCGACAGGTAGGCCGCGATGAGCGACACCGGAACGGTTGCGCCCTCGCCCGTCGTCGTGGCGTCGCAGGGGTCGTGGCGCTGCGTGCAATCCGGCGACAGGGACGGCTGGTTGGCCTTGATGGCCGAGGACGTGGTCCTTGAGGATCCGATCGGCGAGGCCGTCACCAATCCTGACGGCACCGGTGTGCGGGGCAAGGACGCCGTGGCGGCGTTCTACGACGCCAACATCGGGCCCAATCAACTGCGCATCACCTGCGAGGCGACGTTCCCGTCGAGCAGTCCGACGGAGATCGCCTACATCCTGGTGCTGGAGACCAGCTTCCCCAACGGTTTCGTGGCCACGGTACGGGGAGTGTTCACCTACCGCGTCAACGACGCCGGGCTGATCACCAACCTGCGTGGGTACTGGAACATGGACGCGATGACGTTCTCGCAACCGGAGAGCGCGGATTAGCGATCTGCTCAGCGGCCGCGGCGCGATCGTCGTCGGCGGCACACGCGGAGTCGGTCTGGCGGTGGCCGAACTGCTGGCCTCACTCGGCGCCGGTGTGGTGGTCAACGGTCGTGACGTCGACGTCACCAGCCAAGCAGCCCAACGCGTTCCGGGAGCGGTCGGGTTTCCCGGATCCCCGGCCGACCCGGACGTCGCCGATGCGCTGATCGACACCTGCGCACGTGAGTTCGGCCGGGTGGACATCCTGGTGAACTGCGCGGGTACCGCCGAACCGGTCGGCTCGTCGATCCTCGACATCACGTCCGCGCAGTTTCACGAACTGATGGACTCCCACCTGGGCACCGTGTTCCAGACCTGCCGCGCCGCGGCACCACGGATGGTGCAGCAACGATCGGGGGCGATCGTCAACACCAGTTCCTTCGCGTTCCTGGGTGACTACGGCGGGACGGGCTACCCGGCGGGCAAGGGCGCGGTGAACGGCCTGACCCTGGCCATCGCGGCTGAACTCAAGGAGCACGGTGTCCGCGCCAACGTGGTGTGCCCGGGCGCGAGGACCCGGCTGTCCACCGGCGCCGATTACCTCGCCCACATCACCGAACTCCACCGCCGCGGTCTACTCGACGAGATCAGCATGCAGGGGGCGCTGGACGCCGCACCTCCGCAGTACGCGGCCCCGACCTACGCCTACCTGGTCAGTGATCTCGCCGTTGCGGTGACGGGCCAGATCTTCATCGCCGCGGGTGGTTTCGTCGGCCGCTTCGACCGCCAGACGCCCTCGATCGTGGCCTACCGGGGTCACCACGACGAGCCGCCCTGGACCGTCGAGGAGATCGCGGCGCGCGTCGGCTGACCCGGGCTTGCATCACAACGGATTCAGCCTTCCCGGTTGGCATCCCGGTATTGTTCGCGCAATTTGAGTTTGAGTACCTTCCCGGTCGCGGTGTGCGGCAACTCGTCGACGAACACCACGTCATCGGGAAGCCACCATTTGGCAACCCGGCCGGACAGATACTCCAGGATCTCCGCGCGGGTCACATTGTGCCCCTTGCGCAGAACTGCGATCAGCAGCGGACGTTCCTGCCACTTCGGGTGTGGTACACCGATCACGGCAGCCTCGGCGACGGCGGGATGCCCGACGGCGGCGTTCTCCAGATCGATGGAGCTGACCCATTCACCGCCGGACTTGATGACATCCTTGGCACGGTCGACCAGCTGCAGGTATCCGTCAGGGTCGATCGTCGCGACATCGCCGGTCGGGAAGAAACCCTCGGGGTCCAGTTTGTCGCCACCCTCGCCCTGATAATAGCCGCTGGCGATCCACGGCCCGCGTACCCAGACCTCACCGAAAGCCTTTCCGTCCCAGGGCAGTCGGTGACCGTTCTCGTCCACGATCTTGAGCTCCACCCCCCAGATCCCGCGACCCTGTTTGAGCCTGATCTGGGCGAGCTCGTCGAAGTCCAGGCCGACGTGCTTGGGCAGCGGTCTGCCGATCACGCACAGCGGGCTGGTCTCGGTCATCCCCCAGCCTTGAATCGCCTCGGCACCGAAATCGCGGTCGAACCGCTCGATCATCGACAACGGAAGGGCCGCCCCACCGGTGCCCGCGGTGCGCAGTCCGAGCTCGTGGGCGTCGATCTCGGGATGGTCGTCGAGATAGGAGAACAGCATCATCCATACCGTCGGCACGCCCTGGCTCTGGTTGACCCGCTCGGCTTTCATCAGGGAGTACACCGATTCGCCGTCCAGATGCGGTCCCGGCATCACCAGGGTCGCGCCCACCATGGCAGCGGTGTAGGGCGTGCCCCAGGCGTTGGCGTGGAACATCGGCACCACCAGCAGGATGCGCGAACCGCTGTGGATGTCGTTGGTGTCGCGGCCGGCATTCATCAGCGTGTGCAGCATCGTCGAACGATGGCTGTAGAGAACGCCTTTGGGATTGCCGGTGGTGCCGGAGGTGTAACACAACGAGGACGCGCTGCGCTCGTCGAACTCCGGCCAGTCATGGTGGGTGGATTGCCTGCCGATGAGGTCGTCCCAACACAGCAGTCGCCCGGCTGGGATACCGGCGACCTGGTGCATGTGGTCGCGATCGGTCATCGCCACGAAATGCTCCACGGTGCCGAGCTCGTCAGCGAGCTGCGCCACCAGCGGCGCGAAGGTGATGTCGAAGAAGAGCACCCGATCCGCGGCGTGGTTGACGATATAGACGATCTGATCGGTGAACAGCCTGGGATTGACGGTGTGCATGACCGCCCCAGACCCCGAGACGCCGAAGTACAGCGCAAGGTGGCGATCGCTGTTCCAGGCCAGCGTGGCTACCCGGTCGCCGGGCTCGATACCCAGCTCGGCCAGCGCGTTGGCGACCTGCTTGGCGTGCTCGTTGACGCCGCGCCAGGTGGTGCGCCGAACCTGACCCTCTGGCAACCGGGACACGATCTCGGTGTCGCCGTGGAAGGTTGCCGCATGCTCGATCAACGACGAAATCATCAAAGGTCGGTCCTGCATCAATCCCAACATCCCGCCAGGTTAGAGCGAATCGGGCGCGTCTCGCGGCACTCCGGGTGTTGTTGCGCGCCGAATCCATCGACTGGAATGCTCGTCCCCATGGCGACCGTCTTCACCAAGATCATCAACCGCGAACTGCCCGGGCGATTCGTCTACGAGGACGACGACGTCGTCGCTTTCCTGACGATAGAACCGATGACGCAGGGCCACACGCTGGTGGTGCCGCGCGAGGAGATCGACAACTGGCAGGACATCGACCCGGTGCGGTTCGGTCGGGTGATGGAGGTCTGCCAGTTGATCGGCAAGGCCGTGTGCCGGGCGTTCGACACCGAGCGATCCGGGGTCATCATCGCCGGGCTGGAGGTGCCCCACCTGCACGTGCATGTGTTTCCCGCGCGCAACCTGTCGGACTTCGGGTTCGCCCATGTCGACAGGAACCCGTCGGCGGAATCCCTCGACGAGGCGCAAGCCAAGATCAAGACCGCGCTAGCCGATCTGCGCTGAGCCGACCGGAGCCGGCACCTCGGGATCGGGGCCGGAGTCCGCGATCCTCGGAAGGCTGACCCGGAAGCGACAACCCTGGCCGGGTGCGGTGGTCACGCTCACCCGCCCACCGTGGGCGTAAACCAACGAGTCCACGATCGACAACCCCAGACCGGTGCCGCCGCTCGCCCGCGCCCGCGACGAATCAGCCCGATAGAACCGCTCGAAGACCCGTTGGGCATCCTCCGGGTCCATACCGGCCCCCTCATCACAGACCTCCAACACCGCGGCGTCGTCATCGGTGCCCACGCGCACGGTGACGGCGGCGGACTCCGGGGTGTGCTGCAACGCGTTGGCCATAAGATTGGACAGCACCTGACGCAACCGGGCCTCGTCCCCGAGCACCTCCGGTGTGCCGGGGCCGTCGAACACCTCCATCCGGATACGGCGCTTCGGAGCGATCGACTGCGCGTCGTGCACCGCGTCGGTGGCCAGCGCCAAGAGGTCGACACGGTGCCGGTCCAGCGGGCGCTGTGCGTCCAGCCGAGCCAGCAGCAGCAGGTCCTCGACGAGCAGGCCCATCCGCCGCGATTCACTCTCGATGCGGCTCATCAGCATCTCGACGTCGCGAGCAGCGCCCTGCCGGTAGAGCTCGGCGAAGCCGCGAATCGTGGTCAGCGGGGTCCGCAACTCGTGACTGGCATCGGTGATGAAACGCCGCATCCGCTCCTCAGACCCGCGCGCCTGCTCGGCCGACGACTCCGAGGACGCCATCGCACGCTGGATCTGGGCCAACATCCCGTTGAGAGCCAGCGACAGCCGGCCCACCTCGGTGCGAGGGTCGCGTTCGGGCACGCGCCGGTCCAGCTGCCCGGCCGCGATCGCGGCGGCGGTCTGCTCCACCTGCGACAACGGCCGCAGGCTGCGGTGCACCACGGCGTAACCGGCGATCCCGAGCACCAGCAACACCGCCGCGCCGATCCCCACCTGGGTGTAGACCAGCGAGCGCACCGTCGACTTCACGTCCGAGAGATCGATGGCCACCGTGGTGAGCTCGTCGCGCAAACCGCGGACCGTCATCGCGCGCCAGTGCACGTCCGAGTGGTCGACCGAGCCGACGGTCACCGGGACCGGGCCCACGTCGTTGTCCGGGGGCAACGCCGGTTCGGCGATGCGGTCGTTGATCGTCATCCAGACGTGCCCGTCGGGATCGACGCCCCGCACGTAGAAATCCGACGGTGGCCGCGCCGGATTCGGGACGTCGACCTCGACGGTCGACAACCGTCGGGGCACCTGCGCCCATCCGCGCGATGCGTCGAGCAGAGTGTCGTCGACGCGGTTCATCAAACTGTGCTGCATGATCGTGGTCACCGCGATACCCGACGCCAGCAGACCACACGCCACCAGCAGGAGGGTGGCGGCGACAAGTCCAACCCGAAGCGGTACGCCCCGGCTCATGCGGCCCGGCATACCGCCATTGTTCAGGGTCGAGTGCTCATCCCCATACATGGCTCTTCGCGCACGCGCTCATCGCAACCCTCGGCTCATCGCGGCTCCCGGAGGACATAGCCCACCCCGCGCAGCGTGTGCAGCAGGCGCTTATCGCCGGTATCCACCTTGCGGCGCAGGTAGGACACATACGACTCGACGACGTTGACGTCGCCGCCGAAATCGTAGCGCCACACGTGGTCGAGGATCTTGGGCTTCGACAGCACGGTGCCGGCGTTGATGATGAAGTAGCGCAGCAGGGTGAACTCGGTCGGCGACAGCGACACCGGCTCGCCGGCCTTCCACACCTCGTGGGTGTCCTCGTCGAGCTCGATGTCGGCGAAGGTCAGCCGCGATGTGCGGGGCTCCTCGTTTCCGCGGCCGGACCGGCGCAGAATCACCCGCAGCCTGGCGACCACCTCTTCGAGGCTGAACGGTTTCGTCACGTAGTCGTCGCCGCCGAGGGTCAGACCGGCGATCTTGTCCTGCAGCGAGTCGCGGGCGGTCAGGAACAGCGCCGGAGCGTCGACGCCGTCGGCCCGCAGGCGGCGCAACAGGGCGAAACCGTCCATCCCGGGCATCATCACGTCGAGGATGATCGCGTCCGGTCGCACCTCCCGCGCCTTGTCCAGTGCGGCGGCACCGTTGGATGCGGTGTGGACCTCGAATCCCTGGAATTTCAGACTCACCGAGAGCAATTCGACGATATTCGCCTCGTCGTCGACGACGAGCACGCGCGCCTCGGGAATGTTCTCCGGTACCGGCATGGCCATAGCCCCCAACTGTTCACCGGTTCGCTTGGAAATGTGCTGCGCACGAGCTGTGCACTTCCTGTGAGTTTGACTTGCGGTGTCCATAGACTGGGCGGATGAACCTCGGCAAGTCCCTGACCGATCTCGCGTTCGCGCCGGTGCGTGCGGGGCTGGCCGTTGCCGAAGCCGGCCTGGGCATGGCCTCCGGCGCACTGGACGTCGCCCATCGCACGCTCGGCGACAGCACCGAAGGGGTCCGGAAGCCGACGTCGTTCGCCTCGATGCTCGGAGTGCAGGACGCAGTCGAACGTGCCAATCGGCTGGCCCGGTTGATGGACGAGGATCAACCGCTCGGTCGTGCGCTGGCACCCGACGGCCCGCTCGACCGGCTGTTGCGCCCCGGCGGAGTCGTCGACCGCCTCACCGCGCCGGGCGGTGTCCTCGACCGGCTGACCGAGGACGAGGGTGGGCTGATGCGCACCCTCGAACCCGGTGGACTGGTCGACCAGTTGCTGGCCGAGGACGGTCTGGTCGACCGACTGCTGGCCGAGGACGGAGTCGCCGACCGGCTGTTCGCCGAAGGGGGCGTCGTCGACACACTGACCGCCCGCCACGGGCCGCTTGAGCAACTCGCCACGGTTGCGGATACTTTGAACCGGTTGGCACCCGGACTGGAAGCCCTGGAGCCGACGATCGAAGCGTTGCGCGAAGCCGTGATCGTGCTGAGCCAGGTGGTCAATCCACTGAGCAACATCGCCGACCGCATCCCACTACCCGGGCGGCGCATGCGCCCCCGTCCGACCTCGCGTCCGGTGACGTCGCAGCGGATTATCGAAGCCGAGGACTGAGCCGATAGGATTCGGCCGTCCCGACGGGACACGCCTCCTTAGCTCAGTGGTAGAGCAGCCGCCTTGTAAGCGGCAGGTCGTCAGTTCAATCCTGACAGGGGGCTCCGCTGATGGGCGCGCGCCCACCTGTCGGTGCCCGGTCGTAGCGTCGCAAATATGAGGCAGTGCTGCGCCTGCGGTTCGGCGCTATCCAAACGCAGCCAGAAGGTCTACTGCAGTAACGCGTGTCAGGCGTCGGCGCGGCGCGACGCCAGTACGCAACGTTGGCTGGAGTCTGGCGAGGCGGCGTGGGTGGATGGCCGTCGGGGGCATTACATCAGGCAGCACCTCGCGAAAGCTCAGTCGGGTCGCTGCGCGATCTGTGACGGTGCCGCCGTGTGGATGGAGCTCCCACTGGCGCTCGTGCTGGACCACATCGATGGCAACCCGTCGAACAACCAGCGGGAAAACTTGCGTCTGATCTGCCCCAACTGTGACTCACAGCTGCCGACGTACAAGAGCCGGAACCGTGGCAAGGGACGGTTTTACCGTCGGGAGCGCTACACCAACGGACTGTCCCACTGACTGATGTACCACTGACTTATTCGCACCGATACAGACGGTCACGATACGCGCGGGTCCTCGTTCGTCGCACCCGGCTACCGCTCCAAGACAAGCCGACGGTGAGTTCGACCGCCCCCCGGATTCTCGCTCGCAGTTTCAACCCGGCCTCGACACGGCAATACTCGATAGCGGTCGCTACGAACCCAACCTTGCGAAGGCGGAATTTTGTCCCAAGCCGTGGAGTCGGAACCCGAAGACCAGGGCAGTGATTCTTCAGAGTCGCCCGAGTTGACGTTCGACGAACACCTGCACCCGGCACGACCGCGGTCGCTGCGCTTCCGTCCGCGAGTCCGTCAGCCGTTCACCCGCCGCTCGCTGGCCCGCGACGGTTCCCCAACCGGCGACAACCCGGCTTACGTGTCCTGGCTGATAAGTCAGTCCATGCTGGCCGACGCCAACCAGATCAGCCAGCAGTTCTCCGGGCAGGGCTCGATGTGGCAAAACCCGTACGCCACACCGAGCCCGCGCGGCGCCGTCGAGACCGCCTCGGTGTGGTTCACCGCCTACCCGTTGTCACTGATCACCCGGTCCAACGAGTCGTTCCTGAAGGCGATGGCCGACGCCGACATGTGGAAGGCGTTCGCCGAGATCGGGATCGAGGCCGTGCACACCGGGCCGGTCAAGCGCGCCGGTGGGATCTCGGGCTGGGAGCTGACCCCGAGTGTCGACGGTCACTTCGACCGGATCAGCACCGAGATCGATCCGGCGTTCGGCACCGAGGACGAGTTCCGCGCGATGTGCGGCACGGCGAACTGGTACGGCGGCACGATCATCGACGACATCGTGCCCGGACATACCGGCAAGGGCGCCGATTTCCGGCTCGCCGAGATGAAGTACGCGGACTATCCGGGCATCTACCACATGGTCGAGATCGACCCCCGCGACTGGGAGTACCTGCCCGATGTGCCACCCGGCGCCGATTCGGTCAACATCGATCCCGCCACCGAGGAGTGGCTGGACAAGGCCGGCTACATCATCGGGCGGCTGCAACGCGTCATCTTCTACGCCGAGGGAATCAAGGAGACCAACTGGAGCGTGACCCGTCCTGTCGTGGGCATCGACGGCGTCGAACGGCGTTGGGTGTACCTGCACTACTTCAAGGACGGTCAGCCCTCCATCAACTGGCTCGACCCGTCCTTTGCCGGGATGCGCCTGGTCATCGGGGATGCGTTGCATTCGCTGGCCGATCTGGGAACGGGCGGACTCCGGTTGGACGCCAACGGGTTTCTGGGCGCGGAGAAGACCGCGGCCGAGGACAGCGCCGCGTGGTCGGAGGGCCATCCGCTGTCGGAGGCGGCCAACCACCTGATCGCCAGCATGGTCCGCAAGGTGGGTGGGTTCACCTTCCAGGAGCTCAACCTGACCATCGACGACATCCGCGAGATCGGCGAGGCCGGCGCCGACCTGTCTTACGACTTCATCACCCGCCCCGCAGCCCACCACGCGCTGGCCACCGCCGATACCGAGTTCCTACGCCTGACTTTGCGCACCACTCTCGAGCTCGGCGTCGACCCCGCGTCGCTGGTCCATGCGCTGCAGAATCACGACGAGCTGACCTATGAGCTGGTGCACTGGTCGACCGGCCACCGCGACGATGTGTACACCTACAAGGGCGAAGAGGTCACCGGAGAGGTCCTCGGCGAGACGGTCCGCAGCGACCTCAGCGAGAAACTCACGGGCGAGAACGCGCCCTACAACCTGGTGTTCACCACGAACGGTATCGCCTGCACCACCGCGACGGTGATCGCCGCCGTCCTCGGTGTGCCATCCCTGGACGAGATCACCGACGACGAGCAGATCGACCGTATCCGCAGGGCTCACCTGCTGTTGGCCATGTTCAACGCGCTGCAGCCCGGAGTCTTCGCGCTGTCCGGCTGGGACGTATGCGGCATGTTGACCCTCCCGCCGTCGCAGATCACCGAGTTGCTGCGCGGCGGTGACACTCGCTGGATACACCGCGCCGCCCACGATCTGATGGGCGTCAATCCGCAGGCGACTCAGTCGCCCGCGGGAATGCCGAGGGGACGCAGTCTCTACGGCTCCATCCCGGAACAGCTGGGCGACGACACCAGCTTCCTGCGTCAGCTGCAGGCCATCTTGAAGGTCCGATCTCACTACGGCATCGCGACCAGCCGGCAGGTCGACATCCCTGAGGTGTCGCACCGCGGAATGCTCGTTCTCGTCCATCAGCTCGCCGACGAGGGCAAATATCAGCTGACCGTGCTGAACTTCGCCAACGAGGACGTCGCGGGGACCGTGCGCTCCCTGCAGTTGCCGCCCGGCAGCGAGGTGTCGGACATGTTCTCCGGCAAGGCACTGGCGACCGTCGACGATCTGCACAGCTTCGGCGTCGAACTCTATGCGCACCAGGGATTGTCGCTGCTGGTCGAGGCTCCGGACACCTCCGACGAGGCGCCTGCCTGACACCAGGCCGCCGCGATCCGCTGCCCACCTGGTCGCGAGTTGGGCGTCTCGTGGACTCGGATCAATCGACGGTCCAGTAGCGTCGGGTGTATGGCCGAAGCGGGTTTGTGGGTGGCATGGGGTGTACCGACGCGCGGTCGCGAACGCAATGCCCTCGATCTGCTGGTCGAGACGGGGAGCTACCTCTCGGGTCTGCAGGCGCAGGGTCGCATCGAGGGCTTCGACCGAGTGGTCCTCAAACCGCAAAGCATCGAGCTCGGCGGCTTCATCCTGATCCGAGGCTCCAAACGCCAGGTCGACGAACTTCGCCGCGACCACGACTTCGAGCTGTGGCTCACCCGCGTGCAGATGGTCGCCGATCAGGTCGGTGTGGCTGACGCCTGGCTCGGCGAAGGAATAGCCGAAGCGGTCAGCCTCTACGAAAAGGCACTGGAGAACCTCGACTGAAGCGCAGCCTCACGTTTGCCCCGAGCACCCCAATCGCCTTGGCGGCCGCGAAATGCACATGGTCACGGTAACGAAACGAAATCTGTGACGATTTAACCTTTTGCTCGCTGGTCCCATAGTCATGCGATTCAATGATCACCACGACGGGGACGGTTCAATGCTGGATTGAGGGGTTTCATGGGTGCCGCTGCGCATGTCGGTCGGGTAGGCGCGCTCGCCGTCGCGCTGGGCGTCGGGTCGGCGGTCTTTGCCGGCCAGGGAGTGGCCTGGGCGGACGACGGCGATTCCTCGACTTCCGGATCGTCGAACTCAGCAACGTCGGACCGAGGTCCCACGAATCCGCGGAAGGCTGCCGGTACGCAGCGCGACACCGATGACACCGGATCGAAGGACGACGCCTCGAAGGATGACGCCTCGGAGACCGACGGTGACGATCCCAAAGACGGTGACGATCCAGACGGCGACGATCCAGACGGTGACGATCCCGCCGAAACCGACACCGACGACACCGACGACACCGACGACGCCGCCGAGACCGACCCCGAGGACACCGAGGACACCGAGGACACCGACGTCGAGAATCCAGACACCGGAGCTCCTGCGGTCGAGAATCCCAACGACGGGGATCCTGCAGAGGGGGACCCGGACGGGGACCCGACAGCGGGCACCGACACCAACAGCCAGGCGGGCACCGACACCGACGGCGCTCCGACCCAGCCCGAAACCGAGCCCGAAACCCCGCCCCAGACAACCCCGCGTGCGCCGGATCCCGCCGAAGCAACCGGCGAAACGGCCGGCGAAACGACCACTGCCGGAACCGACCAGGCTCCCGACGACCCCGCGGCCCTCCCGCAGCAGCCCACAAAGGTTGCGGTGTTCGCCGCGGCCTCCACGCTCGCCGGGTCCGGTACCACCCCGATCTCACCCACTGTGGCAGCGATGCTCGCCACTGCGCAGGACGAGGCGGCTGCGGCCAGGAAACCGACCCTGATCACCGCTGTGGTCAACGTCGTCACCAGCATGTTGGACTGGGCCCGCCAGAAGGCCGACGCCAAGCCCGGCGACGCCCCGCAGCCACCTTTCCTGTGGGCGCTGCTGGCGTTCGCACGCCGCGAGCTGGACAACCTGTTTGCCGCGCGCAGCACCACCAACGCACCACGCACCACTGCGGTGACACCCACCAGCCTCGCGCTCGGCGACGACCTCGCCGCCGCCGCGGTGATCCCGTCGTACTCCCCCTGGCTCAACCCGCAGGTCAGCCCGTCGACCCGGTTCATCAGCTGGGTCACCGGAAAGACGGTGTACGGCGACACAACCCTGGCCAACACGCTGGGCCGGTTCGGCGTGTACGGCACCGACGTCGGCGTCATGTGGGACAACGGCATGGTCGATGATCCGAGCACCCCGTGGAACGAGAACCAGGTGCTCATCGCCGTGGGCGACACGTTCGGCTCAGCCAACATGAGCGGTAGGTGGATCTACAACACGCTGTTCCGCAGTTCGGACACCGACCTGTCCGACGGTATGACGATCCCGGACGGAGAGTGGTTCAACGGCAACATGTTCGGCGGTGCGCCGCTGTCCGGCCCGAAGGAGGCCCGGCCGATCATCAACCGGCCCTCCTGGCTGCCCAATTCGGTCACGCTCATCCCGACCGCGGGCGTCGCGCTGCAGACCGAGGTCACCGACGAGACACCGTTCGGCACCATCCAGTACGTCAGCTTCATGTCGGTGTCCAAGTGGGGACAGGCCGGACGCTGGAACACCAACTACTCGGCCATCGCATACTCGACAGACAACGGCGAGAACTTCACCGTCGCACCGCAAAGCGTGCGCTACAACTCGTTCCTGAGCGGAAACCGCAACTTCCAACAGTCCGCGTTCGTCAAGGGCGACGACGGCTACGTGTACGTCTACGGCACACCGAACGGGCGCCAGGGCGCAGCCTACGTGGCCCGGGTCACCAACGAGAACATTCTCGACGTCTCCAAGTACGAGTATTACAAGGCCGCCTCGTCGGGATGGTTCGGTAGTTCGGAAGCCAAGTGGGTCAAGGGCAGTCCGTCCTCGGCATCTGCGGTCATCGGTAAGACCGGCGGTGCGTGCGGATCCACCAAACCGGGGTACACCGTGAGCGAGATGTCGGTGCAGTACAACCAGTATCTGCAGAAGTACATCGTGCTCTACGGCGACCAGTTCAACAACATCGTCATGCGCACCTCCGACACGCCGCAGGGCGCCTGGTCGGATGCCACGGTGCTGATGGGTCAGCAGAACGGCGGGATCTACGCCCCCATGCTGCATCCGTGGTCCCCCTCGACGCAGGGCACCGGTTCGGAGCTGTACTGGAACCTCTCGTTGTGGTCGGAATACAACATCATGCTGATGCGTACCGATCTCACGAAACTCTGACCGGCGGATCCCTCAGTCGCCGAACGAGATCATCGACTCAGAGCAGCCCGTGACCTGACGGCCGGCCGGGAACGTGGCGGGATCTGCATCGGCGATCACGCGCTGACGGTAGAACGCCCGGTGACGGTCGGCGGAACATTCGAAGTTGACGTTGAGCACCTCGAACGTCGCGGGATCGGCACCGTCGACGGCCTTACCCATCCAGTAGGCCCGCTCGGCGTCGACGGCGTATGTCCCCTGCAGCGTCCGGAATGTGCCGACGTCAGCACCGTCGATGCGGCTGTCGAAGTAGAACGCGCTGTCGGCGTCACGCGAGTAGGCGCCGTGCAGCACCTCGAAGGTCGCCGGTGCGGCACCCGCGATCGGGTTGCCGTTGACGTAGACCGTGCTGGCGTCCTTGGCGTAGAGGTAGTGATCGGCATCCGAGACGATCACGAAATTCGCTGCATCACCGGACAATACAGAGCCGTCGGTCCAGTACACGTTGGTGCTGTCTCTGGCCAGATTGTTGTCCAGCAGCTCGAAATTGTCGGGGTCGACGCTGATCGGGGTGTCGTGTTGATAGACGCGCCGGTGATCCCTGGAGAAGCCGGGGCGATCCAGCAGCTCGAAGGACTCGGCGTTCGCCCCCTCCAGGAGGTGCCCGTTGATGAACACCTGCTCCCGGTCACGGGCGTAGGTACGATCGAACGCCTCGAATGTCGACGCCTCCGCGTCGTCGACCCGAAAAGCTTTGCCCGGGAATGGGTTCAGATAGTAAACGATGCCGTCACGGACATGATAGCCAGGGTCGTCGAACAATGAGTTCGGCTCATCGCTGCGGCTGCACCCGACCGACAGCACAACAGCGAGCGCGACGGCCACCGCCAGGGCCACCGCTCTGGCCGCCGTGGTCGCTCTGCGCATGCGTCCATCGAAGCACCTAATCGAGCGGCACATCGAGAATCGGGCGTTCCACCGCAGCGCCGGGTCCGTCGAAATGCCACCATTCACCGTCATAGACGGTGAACCCGCCCGCGGTCATCGCATCACGCAGCCTGGCCCGGTTCGCCTGCGCGGCCGCGCTGACTCCGTCGACGGCATAAGCCAGGCTGCGGGACGAGAAATCGTCGAATCCGGTGCCCATGTCGAGCAGACCCCCGGCACCGGCCAGTGTCACGTCCACCGAGCGTCCCGCGACATGACTGCGGGCATACGGCCCCGGGCGTGCGACCCAGGCCGGGTCGGGTACGGCCTCGAACATCCTGACCTGGACCGCGTGCGGGCGGTAGCAGTCCCAGAACACCAGGCGCTCGCCGCCTGGCCTCAGCAGGTTTGCCGCGATGCGCAGGCCGGGCGCGAGCGACTCGTGCACCAGACAGCGCGCTGCCGCCGGGTAGAGCGCAATACCGACGAAGTTGTCCTCAGTCGCGTACCGCAGGTCGATCACCGCGTCGGGTACGACGCTGCGCACATCGACGAGCCCGGCCGCCCGCGCCGCCTCGGACAGCGGCGGCACCGGTGAGGCCGTGCCGGTGGCCGACGACCCGACCGCGGCCACCGCGGTCAGGGCCCCAATGATCAAGCACCGCAGCGCGACAACGTTCATCTGGTCAGGGTAGGCATACACTGCGCTGGTGCGCGACGTCCTCGAGGAGCTGCTGCGGGTGTGGCAGGCCGGTGGCACGGCGGGACTGTCCACCGTGGTGCGCACGATGCGGTCGGCACCTCGCCCACCGGGTGCGGCGATGGTGGTCTCGCCGGACGGCACCGTGACCGGTTCGGTGTCCGGTGGTTGCGTGGAAGCCGCCGTCTACGACGCCGCCAACGCCGTGGTCGCCGATGGTTCGCCTCAGCTGCAGCGCTACGGGGTCAGTGACGACGACGCGTTCGCTGTCGGTCTGACCTGCGGCGGCATCATCGACATCTTCACCGAGCCGGTGTCGCGCGCGACGTTCCCACAGCTACAGCAGATCGCCGACGACCTCGCCGCGCACCGGGCGGTCGCGGTGGCCACGGTGATCGCCCACCCGGACCCCGAGCGACTCGGTCTGCGACTGGTCGTCGACCGCGATGCGCGGCACGGGTCGCTGGGCTCGTCGCGGGTCGACGATACGGTCGCCGACGACGCCCGCGGACTGCTCCTGGCCGGCAGGTCCTCGGTGTTGTCCTATGGTCCGGACGGCCAGCGCCAGGAGTCCGGGATGGAGGTCTTCGTCTCCAGCTTCGCCCCTCGGCCGCGCATGTTGGTGTTCGGCGCCATCGACTTCGCCGCCGCCCTGTCCACCCAGGCTGCGTTTCTGGGCTACCGGGTGACGGTGTGCGACGCCCGACCGGTGTTCGCGACCGCTGCACGGTTCCCCGCCGCCGAGGAGGTCGTGGTGGACTGGCCCGACCGCTACCTGCGCGCTCAGGCCGAGTCCGGTGACATCGATTCCCGGACCGCCATCTGCGTGCTGACCCACGACCCGAAGTTCGACGTCCCGGTCCTCGACGTCGCGCTGCGATTACCCGAGGTCGGCTACATCGGTGTGATGGGGTCGCGGCGCACCCACCACGACCGATTGCGCCGGTTGCGCGAGGCCGGCCTGACCGACGGTGAGCTGGCCGGGCTATCCAGTCCGATCGGCCTGGATCTGGGCGCGCGGACACCCGAGGAAACCGCGGTCTCGATCGCCGCGGAGATCATCGCTCGGCGGTGGGGCGGAGGCGGAAGCCCGCTGACCCAGACCGACGGTCGCATCCATCACGACAGCTGATGCGTCATGTTCGCCGGGCTTGTGCACCGCCTGCCCGGGTATCGCTGAGTTCCGGTGTCGACGAACGGGAGGAATCGTATGAGAATCGGGTTCATTGGTCTGGGCAACATGGGGTCGGGCATGGCCGCCAACCTGTTGGCCGCCGGTCACGAGGTCATCGCCTACAACAGGTCGGCGGACAAGGTGACCGCGCTCGCCGAGCGCGGTGCGACCCCCGCGACGACGGTCGCCGCGGCCTGTGACGCAGACCTGGTGATCTCGATGCTCGCCGACGACGCGGCCACCGAGTCGGTGACCTTCGGCGACGCGGGAATTGTGGCGTCTTTGCCTGCTGGGGCGACGCACGTCTCGGCCGGCACCATCAGCGTGGCGCTTGCCGAACGCCTGACCGCCGCGCACGCCGACGCCGGGCAGGTCTTCGTCTCTGCTCCGGTGTTCGGCAGGCCCGAGGCCGCCGCCGCGGGCACGCTGTTCGTCGTCGCCGCGGGTCCCGCCGATTCCGTGCAGCCACTGCAGGTGGTGTTCGACGCGCTCGGGCAGCGCACCTTCGTGGTCTCGGACCAGCCGAAGGTGGCCAACCTGGTGAAACTGTCGGGCAACTTCCTCATCGCATCGGTCATCGAGTCCCTCGGTGAGGCGATGGCCTTGGTCGAGGAGGCGGGCGTGGACAAGTCGGCCTATCTGGAGCTGTTGACGTCGACGTTGTTCGCCGCCCCGGCCTACCAGACTTACGGCGGACTGTTGGCGCGCAGGGAGTTCGAGCCGGCCGGGTTCGCCGCCCATCTCGGGCTCAAGGACGTCCGGTTGGTCCTGGCTGCCGGCGAAGAACTCGAGGTCCCGCTGCCGGTCGCCAGTCTGATTCGGGACCGCTTCCTCACCCTGCTCGCCTCCGGGGGCCGTGACCTGGACTGGTCGGCGCTGGGCGCACTTGCCGCGTGGGAAGCCGGCGGACCGAAACCCGAGCCGGCCTGATTCGGTCGGAACCGCGGGTGCGACGCTACTGCGCCACGACCCCGCGCAGACCGTCGGCGCCGAAGAGCGGCTCCAGCATTCCGGACAGGTCGGGTCCACGCCGCAGGCCATGGCCACCGTCGACGTTGACGATCTGGCCGGTGATGAAGCTTGCCGCGTCGCTGAGCAGGAACACCGCCAGATTCGCGATGTCGGCGACCTCGCCGACCCGCGGCAGCGGCGTGCAGGCGGCATAGTCCTCGCTGATCGCGGGTGACTCCATGATCGGCGCCACCATGTCGGTGCGGGTGAGCCCTGGACGGATGCCGTTGACCCGCACCGAGGACGGCCCGAGTTCGTCGGCGGCAACCATCATCAAATGGTCGAGCGCGGCCTTGCTCGGCCCGTAGGCACCGAACCAGCGGTGGGTGTTGCTCGAGGCGATCGACGAAATGCCGATGAAGCATCCCCCGCCGCCGCGGACCATCTCCCGTGCCGCGTGCTTGAGCACGTACATGGTGCCGTTGACGTTGAGATCCACGGTATTGCGCCAGGCCGCGGAATCGATCTGGGTGAGCGGCCCGATGGTCTCCGACCCGCCGGCACTGTGCACCACACCGTCGAGTCGTCCGTGCCATGCGGTCGCCGCCTGCACCAACCGCGCCGCCTGGTCCTCGTCGGTCACATCCCCCGGCTCATAGCTGATCTGCCCGGCACCGTTGCCCGAGACCGACTTGAGTTCCTCGGCGGCGGCCGCCAGCTTGTCGACGTTACGGCCGGCCAGCATCACGTGTCCGCCGGAGGCGACCACCGCGGCCGCAACCCCCTTGCCGATCCCACTGCCACCGCCGGTGACCAGGTAGGTGCGATCCGCCAACGACAGCAGCATGTGAAATCCCTCCGACACCGGATATGGAAGCACGTCTAACTAGAACAGGTTCCAGTTATACGTTACGGTTCGTCGCGGCGGGAGTCCTTCGGCGCGCCCGGTTGGCCCGGTCCGGTGGCAGCGGACCGGCAGCGAACAGGCAGTTGGCTACAGTTGTTCCATGCCTGCAAAATCAGATCCCGCAGAGATCGGCGACGTCGAGCCGATCGCCGACAGCACCGAACGTCAGGCGCGTCGTGTCGTCGCCGCGTACGCCACCGATGCTGACGAGTGCCGGGTGTTCCTGTCGATGCTCGGCATCGGACCGGCGAAGCTCGACGCCTGATGCCACCCGAGAGCGGCCCCGAGGCTCGCTCCGGAAGTGCGGACTTCGTGGTGGTTGCCAACCGCCTGCCGATCGACATGGTTCGGCTGCCCGACGGCACCACCGAGTTCAAGCGCAGCCCCGGCGGCCTCGTCACCGCCCTGGAACCGCTGCTTCGGCGCCGCCACGGCGCCTGGATCGGCTGGCCGGGAATGCCGGAGGACGCCGACGACCCGAATGCGGCCACCGAGCCGATCGAGCAGGACGGTATGACGCTGGTCCCGGTGCGCCTGAGCGCCCAGGACGTCGCCGAATACTACGAGGGCTTCTCCAACGCCACGCTGTGGCCGCTCTACCACGACGTCATCGTCAAGCCGATCTACCACCGCCAATGGTGGGACCGCTATGTCGAGGTCAATCGGCGCTTCGCCGAGGCGACGGCCAAGGCCGCCTCGCAGAACGCCACGGTGTGGGTCCAGGATTACCAGCTGCAGCTGGTGCCCAAGATGCTGCGCATGTTGCGCCCCGATCTGACCATCGGTTTCTTTCTGCACATCCCGTTTCCTCCGGTCGAGCTCTTCATGCAGATGCCCTGGCGGACCGAGATCATCGAGGGTCTGCTCGGCGCCGATCTGGTCGGCTTCCACCTGCCCGGTGGCGCCCAGAACTTCCTGATCCTGGCGCGCAGGCTGGTCGGCGCGACCACCTCGCGCGGCTCGGTGGGCGTGCGGTCACGCTTCGGCGAGGTGCAGTTCGGATTTCGCACCGTCAAGGTGGGTGCGTTCCCCATCTCGATCGACTCCGCCGATCTCGATCAGCAGGCGCGCAGCCGGGCCATCCGGCAGCGTGCCCGCGAGATCCGCGCCGAGCTCGGCAACCCACGCAAGATCCTGCTCGGCGTCGACCGGCTGGACTACACCAAGGGCATCGACGTGCGCCTGCGCGCGTTCTCCGAGCTGCTCGAAGAGGGCAGGGTCGATCCCGAGGACACCGTTCTCGTCCAGCTCGCCACCCCGAGCCGCGAGCGGGTGGAGAGCTACATCGCGATGCGCGAGGACATCGAGCGCCAGGTCGGCCACGTCAACGGTGAGTTCGGCGAGGTCGGGCACCCGGTGGTGCATTACCTGCACCGACCGATCCCCCGTGAAGACCTCGTGGCGTTCTTCGTCGCCGCCGACGTCATGCTGGTGACACCGCTGCGCGACGGTATGAACCTGGTCGCCAAGGAGTACGTCGCCTGCCGACATGATCTGGGCGGTGCGCTGGTGCTCAGTGAGTTCACCGGAGCGGCGGCCGAACTGCGCCAGGCCTATCTGACCAATCCACACCACCTCGAAGGGGTCAAGGACGCCATCGAGGCCGCGCTGACCCAGTCTCCGGAGGAGGGCAGGCGCCGGATGCGGGCACTGCGCAGGCAGGTCCTGACCCACGATGTCGACCGCTGGGCCCGGTCCTTCCTGGAGGCGCTGGCCTCCAAGGAGCCGATCGACCCGGAGTGACCCGGGTGGACGCGGCCGCCACCTCCGCTACCATGTCGATGCTTTCGGTACCAGTGGAGTCGAAACTGGATACCCGGCGGGAGGAGCATCGATGGGGACCTACGCGATCACCGGCTCCGCCTCGGGCATGGGCGCCGCCGCGGTGGATCTGCTGCGGGCCGACGGGCACACCATCATCACCGTGGACGTCAAACAGGCTGACATCGTCGCCGACCTGGCCACCCCGGACGGCCGCAGACACGCCGCGCAGCAGGTGCTCACCGCGTCCGGAGACCGACTCGACGGCGCGGTGCTGGCGGCCGGTCTGGGCCCCGGCCCCGGAGCGGCACGGTTTCGTCAGATCGCCACGGTCAACTACCTCGGTGTCGTCGACCTGCTGCAGCGCTGGCGACCCGCTCTCGCCGCTGCCGGCAATTCGAAAGTCGTGGTGATCGGCAGCAACTCGACCACCACCGTGCCCGCCGTGCCCCACCGTGCGGTGCGGGCACTGCTCGCCGGGGATATCGACCGGGCGCTGCGCGCGTGCGGTGTCTTCGGTCCCGGGCGGCCCGCGATGATCTACGCGGCCTCCAAGATCGCCGTGACCCGCTGGGCGCGGCGTCACGCGGTCCGGCCGGAGTGGGCCGGCGCCGGGATCCGACTCAACGTGCTCGCCCCCGGCGCGGTCATGACACCGTTGTTGCAGGAGCAGCTGGCCGACAAACGTCAGGCCAGATTCGTCGAGCGATTCCCGGTGCCCATCGGGAGCTACGGGCGGCCCGAACAACTCGCCGAATGGATGCGCTTCATGCTTTCCGACGCTTCGGACTTCCTGTGCGGCAGTGTGGTGGTCGTCGACGGCGGCACGGACGCGCTGTTCCGGTCCGAGGACTGGCCGCGCCCGGTTCCGATGCGCCGGATCGTGCCGTACCTCCGGCGTTACCGTGGCCGAAGCTGATCGCCGATGACCGACAACAGCGGCGAGACCAGGTCCACCGGGCGCCCGCGTGACACTTCGATCGACGAGCGGGTGTTCGCGGCGACCCGTGAGCTGCTGCTCGAAGTCGGTTGGGACGATCTGAGCGTGCGCCTGGTCGCCGCACGCGCCGGGGTCGGGCGATCGAGTGTGAATCGCCGCTGGGGGTCCAAGGCCGAACTCGTGCTGCACGCGATTCTCGGTGAGACTCCGGATCTCTCACCGTTTTCCGGGACGGATCTGAACGGCTGGATCCAATGGGTGGTGCGCGGTAGCCACGAACTGTTCAGCAGGGACGATGTGCGGGCCGCCGTACCGGGTCTGCTGCTGGCACTGACCCAGGACGCCGATCTGCGCAGCACGCTGTGGTCGAGTTTCAGCGGGCCGGCCGTCGCGCTGTACGCCGAGCACGTCGACACCGATACCGCCGCGCGGCGTCAGCGCGCGGAGCTCGACGCCCGCGCCACGCTCGTGCTGGCCGCCGGAGCGGCGCTGTTCTTGACCGCGGTCGCCACCGACGACGACACCGAGGCGCTGCGACGGCGGATCGCCCAACTACTCGGCAACGCCATACGCTGACCACATCACCTCAGCCGACCGCCCCGCCCGCGAAGGATTCGATGATCGCCTGCCGGGGCGAGCGCCACTGCAGGCCGAGTTCCTCGGTCGTCACCCGATCGTCGGTCGGCGTGGCCGAGGTGAGCAGCAGGGCGGCCTCGTACCCGAGCCCATCCCCCACCGGCACGACTCTGCCGACCGTGTCGAAGACCCGTCCGATGGCCAGCAGCGCCTTGGGCCGCAGCGGGATACGGCGCACCCGCCGTCCCACGCCCGTCTCCAGCGCGTCGATCATCTCGTCGAAGGTCAGCATCACGCCGCCGCAGACGTAGCGGCGCGGCCCGCGTCCCGGCCGCATCACGCGGGTGTGCACATCGGCGACGTCTCGCACATCGATCATCTGCATGCCGGCCCGAACCCGCGGGGCGGTCCGCCACCGCACGATCGGTGCCCATCCGCGTTCGGTGACACCGGCCGCAGTGCCGAACGCGGCACCCACCACGCTGGACGGATAGGTCACCACGACGGGGGCACCGGCCGCCTGAAGGCGGCGCGCGACGCGGTCGGCGTAGCCCTTGGTCCTGGCGTAGGCGCTGCGGCCACACGCGGTGGGCGAGTCGGCCGAGATGACACCGTTCGAGGGCGGGAACAACGCGCTGTAGCTACTCACCGACACCACCGGGTCGAGTCCGATCTCGACGGCACGCGTGAGGATCCGTTCGGTGGCATGGGCGTTGATGTCCCACATCAGCTGCGCGCGGCGCTCGTCGGTTCCGACCACGCCGGCGGCGTGCACCACAGCCTCCACACCGGTGAGCAGTTCGGCGACCGACGAGTCCGCGCGTACGTCGCCGACAACCACCGACAACTCACCCAGGGCCCGCAGCCGGTCGATGACCGGGGCGTGCCGGTCCTGCGGCAGCACCAGGAGACGAACCGAATGTCCGGCTGTCAACAATGCCCGCACCGTATGCGCGCCGAGGTAACCGATTCCGCCGGTAACCGCGATGTCGATGATGACCTCCCTGCCCGCACCGCATGCCGCGGCGCCGGCAGGTTACGATACCGGTGGCATCGAAAGCATGGGAGTGGCGGGTCCGCTCAGATCGGCGTGATGTAGGCGATCAGCCACTTGCCGTCGACCTTCTGGTAGTCGACGCGCAGTCGACTACCGTCATAGACGGACTCCTTGGCCTTGTCGGTGACGGTGCGGTTCATGTAGACCATGACCGAAGCCGACGTGCGTTGGGCGTCAAGAACTCCCGTCCCCACCGTGTGCGCCTGGCTGACGAGCTGGCGATCCCGCGCCTGAGGGATGATCTCGTTGGTGACGCGGTCTTCGAATTCTCTGCGGTACTCCGGCGTCAGCAGCGGATAGACCTCGGCGAAGGACCGCTCGACGGTCTGATAGTCGAAGCCGAACACCCGCGGAATCTGTTCGGCGGCCAGCGGCGGAAGTTCGGTGCGGGCCTGCTCCTCGCCGTCGAGTTCCACACCATTCCAATACAGCCATCCGCCGGCTGCGGACAGCCCGACGAAGCCGATCGCCAGCAGGACGCCGACCGCTGCGGTCAGCTTGGCGGGCCAGTCACGCATCAGTTGCCCCCGTCGGGGTACTTGAGGTCATAGGCCGTCATGTGGCCGTTGTCGTCTTCGTGGACGATGACCCGCATGCGGTAGGGCTCCGACGGGGCGTTGTTGCCGTCGAGGTCGGTCACCGTCACCCGTACCGAGACCAGGACCGCCGCATTGCGGGCGATCTCGTCGACCCGCTCCAGTGCCGCACCGTTGACGACCGCCTCCGAGGTGGCGTTGGTGTCCCGGAACAACAGCTTGAGGTTCTCGACGTTGCCCTCCTGCGTCATCATGGCGCGCAGCGGCCCACTGGTCCCGTTGACGAACCGGTCCACACTCTCGTCGATGGTGTTCTGGGTGTAACTGAACATGTTGACCACCGACTGGGCGGCAGTGTCGACGAAGCGGCGCTCGCGCGCCTGCTCGGCTTCGATGGCGCGCTGCTGGTTCAGCATCACCCCCAGCCCGGCGACCAGCGCAGCGACCGCGACGAACGTGATCGCGATCGACACGATCGCCACCATCCGCCGGTGCGGTCGTCGCCGGGGCGGGGGACCGACCGGTCGTGGCGACCGGACCGGTTTGGCCGTCTCGACGTTGATCCCGGTCGCCGGTGGAGTGCCCGTCCCAGCGGCCGGACCAGCGGCACGGGACGCGCGGCGGCGCACCCGCCGGCCCGCGGTGACTGATTCCTGCTCCATCACACCTGCTTCGGCGCCAACATCAGGTCCACCCAGTTTTCCGCAGGCGCCAGCTTGTCGGAACCGGGCGCGTACACGCCGACACCGCCTGCCGGGTCGACGAACTTGCCGTTCCGATCGTAGGTCGCCACGGACGTCGAGCTGGCCAGGGGCGCCTCGGCCGGCAGCGGAGCGCCGCCCGCCGGCGGGGCGGGAACGGGCGCGGGTGCGGGTGGGGCCGGAGGCGCCAGCGGCGGGCGCCCATAGGGCGGGACCACCTGGTCCGGCGGCGCGAAGTACGGCCACGGAGCCGGTTGGGGTCCCTGCTCGTTCGGCGGAACCGGCAGCGGGAACGGGGCGTGCGGTGCAGGCCCGGGACCGGGTGTCACTCCCGGCGGCAATTGCACCGAGGGCGGGCCCGGATCCGGATCCACCTGCGGCGGAATCATCGGGAACTTGTTGGGCGGCAAGATGTTACGGCCGTCCTGGATGGGAGTGCCGTCCGGGACCGGCGGGCCGCGCCAGGGATTGTTGCCGATCGGCACATAGCCACGGGGGTCCCGGCAGAGCTGCACGGTGGGCGCGCGCTTGCCCGGGAACTCCTGGCACGGGTAATTGCGGGCGCCGCGCACCACACTGGGATCGTTGTGCGGGACTTTGCAATAGAGATCGGTGGGCAGTTCGCGCAACGTGGTGTCCGCTGGTGACCGGATCTGGGTCGGCGGGACGAACCCGGTCGAACACGGCGGTGGATCCTGCAGATGGATCTTGAAGTCCAGCTTGCCGCCCTCGTCGGCGGGCACACCGCCGGCCACGGTGTTCAGCGCGGCGAGCAAGGCCGGGAACACCACGAGCGCGTGTTCGAGGGACTTGTTGTAGATCACACCGATGCGACCGAAGTTCGCCAGATTCGCCGCCAGCATGGGGAAGGACGGCCGGATCCCGTCGAAGGTCTCGTTGGCCACCTCGGCCGCGCCCGGCACGGTCTGCAATGTCGCCCGAAGCTGGGGGTCGGCGTTGGCCACCTCGGCGGTCAGCCGTCCCAACGACTCCGAGAGCGACCGAATGTCGTCGCCGCTGCGAATCTGGGCATCCAGGAACGGACCGGCCTGGTCGATCAGCTGGGAGACCTGCGGGTAGTTCGCGTTGGCCTCGTCGATGAGCAGCCGCGACGACTGGATCAACCGGGCCAGTTCGGGCCCGGACCCGTTGAACGCAACAAAGGACTCCCGCAGCAGATCCTGCAACCGGCTGTCGCTGACGCTGCGGACCAGGGTGTCGGCCTCGGCCAGCAGTCCGGCGATGTCCTGCCCGATCGCGGTGCGGTCGACGCCGATGTCCGAGCCGTTGCGCAGCATGGTGTCGGAGGCGGCCTCAGGCGGAACCAGGTCGATGTACTGCTCACCGATCGCCGACACGCTCTTGACCGTCGCGGTCACGTTCTCCGGTACCGGGGTGCCGCTGTTGAGCTGCATGTGGGCGACAACCCCGTCGTCGGACAGGCCCACCGACTTCACATGACCGATCGTGACACCGCGGTAGGTCACGTTGGCGTTCTGATACAGACCACCGCCGGCGTGGAAGTTGGCGGTGACGTTGTAGACGCCGATTCCCACCGCCGCCGGCACGCGCAGATAGAACAGCGACACCGCACCGACGGCCAACACGGTCACGACCGCGAAGATCATCAGCTGAAGGCGCGTCAAGCGATCAAGCATTACGGCGCCCCCTCGTGTTGGGTCGCGGTGCCGGGCGGGATCTTGAACGGATCCGCCGCCTGACCGGACAGGTTGGCCATCGCGCCGGTGAGGAAGTCCGGCGGGTTCACGATCTCGTTCATCCGCTTCATGTTCGGATCCAGGCCCAGCGACGTGGTGAACACGGACTCACCCACCCGGCGCAGGGTCAGATCGAACGTGACGTAGACGTTGAGGTAGTCGCCCCGCACCGCGTTGCGCAGGTACTCGTAGTGGAACGGGAACGTCGGCAGGAACTCCAGGTCCTTGATGAAGTAGTCGGCGTGGTCGTTGAGCGCCTTGATGACCGGGTACAGGTCCTTGAAGTCCGCGGCGAAGTCGTCCTTGGTCTCCTGCAGCACCCGCGACGCGACCGTGGCGAAACTGCGCAGCGCGGCGAACGTATCGACGATCTGGGCGCGGTTGTCGTTGAGCACCTTGAGCGCTTCGGGCAGCGTGTCGAGGGTGCGGCCCAGGTTGTCCTTGCTTTGGGCCAGGATTGCCGCAAAGCGATTCAGCCCCTCGGCCGCGGCGATGATGTCATCGGTCTGGCGATCCAACGATGCGGTCAACTCGGCCAGTCGGGGAATCAGATCGGCGAAGGTACCCGAACGGCCGACGACGGCGTTGTACGTCTCATCGGTGATGTCCTGCAGCGCACCGAGATTGCCCTTGTTGACGACCATGCCGAGTGAGGACAGCACCTGTTCGGTGGTCGGGTAGTTGCCGGTACGTTCGATCGGGATCTGCCCGCCCTCGGTCAGGAAACCCGTCCCCGATCCATCCGAGGGCGCGGCGAGCTCGATGTGCTGCGACCCCAGCAGCGAGGTCTGGGCGACCTTGGCCGTCGCATCCGCCGGCAGCCTCACGTCGCCGTCCAGGGACAGTTGAAGCTGCGCGAAGAACGTCCCGTCGGGGCGCTGCACCGCCTCCACACCCGACACACTGCCGACCGTCACATCGTTGACCATCACCGGCGAATTCTGCGGCAGTGTCGAGACATCGGGCAGCTGCACGGAGATGGTGTACGAACCCGGTCCGTGTCCGGCGGTACCGGGCATGTTCAACGAGTTCAGGCCGCCGAACTGACATCCGGCCAGCAGCAACGGAATCGACGTGAGACCGAGCACGCGCCGGATCATCGGCCGGCCTCCCCGGGCGCGATCTGACCGGTCGGACCCGACGGTGCGGGACCGGACTCCGGGCCACCCGCATGCGATGTCGTGGCCTCGGGCGCATCGCCGGGTACCAGCAGCGATGCCAGGTCGGCGTCCGGCGCCACCTGGGGTGGAGTGACTCCGGGGGCGTTCTGCCACTGCAGGTAGGGAACCGGCGTCTCGGCCTTGGCCTCCGTTTCCGGAGTGTCGTAGATGACCTGACCCTTGTAGGCCGTGATGCTGTTGATCGGATGGAACAGCAACGGTGGATAGTTCATGGTGATGCGCTTGAACACCGGGCCCATCCGCTGGCGGCAGATCTCGGCCCGTTTGTAGTTGTCGGGTGTGGCCGCCGCGTCGAAAGTGCCGCCGCAGATGAACTGCACGGGGTTGCCGAAGTTCGGCAGCGTGAGCAGGCCGCCGACGGTGCCCTGCGCGGGGTTGTAGATGTTGTAGAAGTTGCTCAAGCCGTTCGGCGTGATGTGCAGGATCTGTTCGATGTCGTCGCTGTGCTCGGTCAGCAGGTCGGTGAAATCGGTGAGGCGGTTGACCTGTCCGATCAACGCGTCGTTGCTGTCCCCGAGGAATCCCCGTACATCACCCAGAGCCTGGTTGAGAGTGCCCAGCGTGACATCGAGGTCGACCGAAGCGTCGGCGAGCACCTGTGACACCGAGGCCACATGGTTGGAGAACTGCACGATCTGCTCGTTGCTGTTCGACAACGCGTCGACCAGCACCTGTAGATTGCGGATCGTGCCGAACAGGTCGGCGCGCGAATCCCCGAGCCGCCCCGCGGTTTGCGACAGCTCGCGAATGGCGCGCCGGAATGTGTCGCCATTGCCGTCGAAGGTGTCGGCGGCCTGGTTGACGACGTCGGCCAGCGGCCCCTGCACCGATCCCTCGTGTGGACCCAGCTGGGTGCTCAGCTGGGTCAATTGCTCTTTGACCTCGTCCCATTCGACCGGCACCGCGGTGCGGTCCAGTCCGATCTCCGCACCGTCGGCCATCACGGCGCCACCGGTGTAGGCGGGTGCGAGCTGAATGAACCTCGCCGACACCAGATTCGGCGCGATCATCAGCGCCTTGGCGTCGGCGGGCAGTGTGACGTCACCGTCGATGGTCATGGTGACCTTCACATCGCCGGCACGCGGTTCAATGGTGTCGATCGTGCCGACGGGCACCCCGACCACCCGGACGTCATCACCCGGGTACAGCCCGACCGCCGTGGTGAAGTACGCGGTCACCTTCTGTCCGGCTCGGCTGGGCCACACCAGGTAGGCGCCGACGGCCAACGTGGCGACCAACACGCAGGCCAGCCCCGTCCGCATCCACCGGCTCCGCATCACCGAATTCTCCTGGGTCATGGCGACTTCGGCCTGATGATCATGCGCTCCGAAATATAGCCACGGAGCATGTCGGACAGACTGTCGGGCAGCTTGCCCGGCTGGAAGTAGGTGTCGAGCAGCACTTCGGCGATGGGCGCCGGCGGCAGACCGTAGAGGTTGATCTGGAAACCGGGGCCGGATCCGACCACCTCTCCCAGCGCGGTCGCATACGACGGCAACCGCTTGAGCGCCTCGCTGATGTGCTCCCGGCGTTCGAGCAGATTGTCCAGCACCAGATTCAGCTTCTCCAGTGCGGGTTTGAACTCCCGCCGGTTGTCGGCGACGAAACCCGAGATCTGGGTGGCGACGTCATCGATGCCGGCGATCAGATTGCTCAGCGCCTGCCGCCGCTCGTCGAGCGCGGCGAAGAGCAGGTTGCCGTCGGTGATGAGCTGGTTGACCTGGCCGGACCGCTGCGCCAGTGTGTCCGAGACAGTCTTGGCATGCGCGAGAAGCTGTTCGAGCGCCTCGTCGCGGGCGTTGAGACTGCGGGACAGGTTGGCGACACCGTCGAGCGCGCTGCGCAACTGCGGCGTGGCCGCCTGCAGCGAATCGGTCAGCGTCTGCAGGGCCATCTCGAATCTGGGCTTGTCCAGTGCACTGACGTTCTGGCCGAGGTCCTGCAGCGCCGTGTTCAGGGTGTAGGACGTGGTGGTCCGGCCCAACGGGATGACCGACGAGTCCCCTGCGCCCTTGGGCGTGATGGCCAGCGACTTCTCCCCGAGCACGGTGTCGGTCTTGACCGCGACCAGCGACTGGTCTCCGACCTTGACCCCGCGATCGACGGTGAACGTGATCTTCGCTGCGTCACCGGCCAGCTCGACCCCGGTCACCTTGCCCACCGTGATACCGGAGACGTTGACGTCGTTGCCGGGGGTGATGCCGCCGGCATCGGCGAAGTACCCCTCGTACGGTTTGCCCTGCGGCCAGAACGGCAGGCTGGTGTAACCGAAGGAGACCAGCACCAGGCAGCTGACGAGCACGATCCCGAAGATCCCGGTGCGCAACGGGTTCGAGTCTTCTGGCCTAGGCATTCTCTGCGCACCTCCCCTTGCTCGGGTCCGGCGGACCGCCGAACGGCACCAAGATGTCGCTTCCCGCGGGACCGTTGATCTTGAGACGGGTCGAGCAGTAGAAGATGTTGAAGAACGAGCCGTAGGCGCCGAGCGCGTTGAGCCGCAGGTAGTTCTCGGCGAGCGGTTCGATGACCTTGTTGACGTCGGCCTTGCGCTCGTCCATGCGCTGTGCGAACGGCCGCACGTTCTCGATGACGCCCTGCACCGGTCGGCGGGACGCCTCCAGCATGGCGGTCAGATCGTTCTCCGCGGTCGCCAGCGGGCCGATTGCTCCGGCGATCGGATCGCGGCCCTCGGCCAGTCCGGTGATCAGTTTCTGCAGCTGGTCGACGCTGGCATCGAATTCGGCGCCCTTCTCGTCGACGGTGCCCAGCACGGTGTTGAGGTTGGTGATCACATCGCCGATGAGCTGGTCGCGCGCGGCCAGGTTCTGGGTGAACGCGCTGGTGTTCGCCAGCATCGCCGACAGCGCACCCCCTTCCCCCTGAAGCAACTCGATGACCGCGCTGCTGATCTCGTTGATCTTGGCGCCGTCGAGCCCCTTCAGTACCGGCTTGAGACCACCGAGCAGTGCGTCGAGGTCCAGCGCGGGCTCGGTGTTGGTGATGGTGCCACCGGACGGCAGCTTGACGAGGTCGCCCGGGCCAGAGGTGATCTCCAGGTAGCGGTCACCGACCAGGTTTTCGTAGCGGACCACGGCCTTGGTGGAGGTGTAGAGCTGATAACGCTCGTTGACGGTGAACGCCACATCCACGGTGTTGTCCGGATTGAGCTTCAGGCCCGAGACTGTCCCGACCGGAACCCCCGCGATCCGCACGTCCTGTCCGGCCTTGAGCCGGGACGCGTCCTCGAAGGTCGCGTGGTACTTGTCCTCGGAGGCGAATCTGAACTCACCGAAGACCACCACCAGCATCGCGGCGACCAGCAGCATCGCCACGGTGAAGACACTGACACTGATCAGCGTTTTGTCCCCCCGCACTAGAAGTCGTCCCTTTCCGCGTAGGCGCCGTTGAACAAAAACTGCAGCGTCGATGGTGCGTCGAACTGCAACTCGGTGTTCGGCTGGTACGGAACATAGGCGTTGTCGGTGACCAGGAACGGCGTGCGATACCACGACCCGCCGTACTGCTTGCTCGGAACCTCCGGCAGGCCGCGGCAGTTCGGGCCACCGGAGGCGTTCACGATGGGGAGGCTCTCCGGGTAGGTGTAGGCGGGTGAGCCGGGAAGGAAGTTCGACGACACGAACAGGCCGGGCCGGATACCGCCGATGATGGGGGCGAACCGGTCGACGGCGTTGGCGGTGCCCTTCAGGGTGCAGCCGATCACCGGGGAGTACTCACCGGCCACCTTGAGCGGGGCACGCAGACGCTGGATTGCGGCGATGTAATCGTCGGCGGCCGGCTCCAGGGTCGCCGTGCCGTTGTTGGCCAGCCCGGTGGCGGCCAGCAGCGCGGTGTTCAGATTGTCCTGCTCGTCGACGATGGTCTGGCTGATCGCCGGCGCGTTCTCCAGGATGCGGGCCAGGTCCGGGCCGGCGTCACCGTAGATGTCGGCCACCACCGCGGTACGACGAAGATCCTCCTGCAGCGCGGGCAGCTTCGGGTTCAGCTGTGCCACGTAGGAATTCAGACCCGACAGCAGCGCCCCGAAGTCGTCACCGTTGCCACGCAAGCCTTCACCGAGCGCCGACAGGGTCGCGTTGAGGTTGATCGGGTCGATCTTGTCCAGTAGGTCGGTCAGCGTCTGGAACAGTGTGTTGACCTCGAGCTGGACATTCTCGGCCCTGACCTCAGCTCCCGGCCGGAGCGCCTGACCCTCGGGATACTCCGGCGGCAGGAATTCGACCGATTTGGCCCCGAAGATCGTGGTGCCACCGATGCGCACGGGCGCGTCGGCCGGGATGTAACGCATGTCGCCGCGGTTGATGGCCAGCGTGAGTTTGGCGGCGTTGCCCGCGTAATCGATGGACTCGACCTTGCCGACCTGGATGCCGCGATATTTGACTTTGGCGTCGATGTCCATGACCAGGCCGGCACGCGGCGACAGCACGGTGACCCTGTCCGTCGGGGTGAACGCCGCCGTGTAGGACAAGTAGGTGAATGTGACGGCAGCGAGCAACAGCGCAGCCAGGATCGCCGCGGCGATCCTCACATGGCTGCGCTTCGCGCCACCGTCGACCATCGTCTTGTCCTGCCTATCCCGAGAGGTTGAAGTTGCCTGACGCGCCGTACACGGCGAGGGAGATGAACAACACGATCGTCACCACGACGATCAGGGAGGTCCGAACCGCTTGTCCCACTGCGATGCCCACCCCGACCGGACCACCCGAGGCGTTGTAGCCGTAGTAGGTGTGCACGAGCATCACCGCGATGGCCATCACGATCGCCTGCAGGAATGACCACAGCAGGTCACTGGGTATCAGGAAGGTGTTGAAGTAGTGGTCGTACAGACCGGCGGACTGCCCGTTGATGTAGACCGTGGTGAACCTGGCGGCGAAGAATGCCGCCAGCACCGACAACGCATACAGCGGCACGATGGCGATCAGACCCGCGATCAGCCGGGTCGACACCAGGTACGAGACCGCGTGCACCGCCATCGATTCCACCGCGTCGATCTCCTCGGCGACGCGCATGGCGCCCAGCTGCGCGGTGGCGCCGGCACCGATCGTGGCCGCCAGTGCGATACCGGCGATCACCGGCGCCACGATGCGGACGTTGAGGAACGCCGACAGGAAGCCGGTGAGCGCCTCGATGCCGATGTTGCCCAGCGATGAGTAACCCTGTACCGCGATGACACCGCCCGATGCCAGCGTCATGAACGCCGCCACCCCGACGGTGCCACCGATCATGACGAGTGCACCGGTACCCATGGACATCTCGGCGATGAGCCGGATTGTCTCCTTGCGGTAGCGGGTCAACGCGTTGGGGACGTAGCGGAACGTCTCACCGTAGAAGAGCGCCTGCTCGCCCACGGTGTCGACGATGCGCGGGAAGAACCGGAACAGTCTGCGGAACCGGACGGTGGCGTCGTAGCTCATGACAGCACCCTGACCCCGACCGCCGTCATGATCACGTTGATCACGAACAGACAGATGAACGCGTAGACCACGGTCTCGTTGACCGCGTTCCCGACACCTTTCGGGCCGCCCTTGACGGTCAGGCCCCGGTAGCAGCCCACCAGGCCTGCGACGACGCCGAACAACAGGGCCTTGATCTCGGCGAGCACCAGCTCACCGAGACCGGTCAGCACGGTGAGCCCGTTGATGAACGCGCCCGGGTTCACCCCCTGCAGAAATACCGAGAACACGTAGCCGCCGGCCAGACCGATCAGGCAGACCAGTCCGTTGAGCAGTAGCGCGACGAAGGTGGAGGCCAGCACCCGCGGGACCACCAGGCGTTGGATCGGGTCGATGCCGAGCACCCGCATCGCGTCGATCTCCTCGCGGATGGTGCGGGCGCCGAGATCCGCGCAGATCGCCGTCGCACCCGCGCCCGCGACGACGAGCACCGTCACGACCGGGCCGAGCTGGGTGATGGTGCCGAACGCGGTCCCCGCGCCGGAGAGATCCGCGGCGCCGATCTCACGCAGCAGGATGTTGAGCGTGAACGCCACCAACACCGTGAAGGGGATGGCGACCAGCAGGGTCGGCACCAGCGACACCCGCGCGATCATCCAGGTCTGCTCGAGAAATTCCCGGAACTGGAAGGGTCGACGGAAAGTCTTGACGAACGTGTCCAAGGACATCTCGACGAACCCGCCCACGGCCCGCGCCGGCGCCGCAAGCTGTTCGATCAACCTCGGCTCCGTTCTCGGGACGGGGGGCTCGGGAGAAACGACCGGTGGCGAACAATGGCGAGGAACTTGATGCCGGCTGCCGCCGTCGTGATCCCACCCCGTGGACACGCGCTGCTCTTAGGTGGCCGGATCATATTAACTAGAACGTGTTCGCAGTGTCAAAGATCGGGCAAAACCGATCTATTTACTTTATTTACGCTGGTCAAAGCCACTGTGATGCAGATCATTCTAGAACGTGTTCTAATTAACTGACGCCGTTGACAACCGAGACTGTCAGTCTGGGTCTCCCAGCCCCATCACGGCCGAGAAACTCCGTTCCGGATCGCGGTCAGCAAAGTAGTTCTGCAATGTGTCGGACAGCGCTGCCGGATCCCATTCGTCACCGTCGGCGCTGAACTGCCGCTCAGCCGTCGGCGCCGCGATCAGGGTTACGGTCGGACCATAGACGATGAAGAGCTGTCCGTTGACCGCTTCGGATGCCGGAGAGGCCAGGAACCGCACCAGGTTGACCACGTGGTCCGGCGACAACGGGTCCACGACACCGTCCGGCAGCTCGGGCGCGTCTCCGAACACGCCGGCCGTCATCGCGGTGCGCGCCCTGGGCGCGATCGCGTTGGCGCGCACCCCGAAGCGGCCCAGCGCGCGGGCGGCCGACAGTGTCAGCGCCGTGATGCCGGCTTTGGCGGCACCGTAGTTGGGCTGTCCCACCGGGCCGGACAGGCCCGCCTCTGACGACGTGTTGATGATCCGGCCGTAGACCTGGCCGGCTCCGCCCTCACCGCCGGCCTTGGCCTTCGCGCGCCAGTACGTGGCCGCATTCCGGGTCAGCAGGAAATGCCCGCGCAGGTGCACCGCGATGACCGCATCCCACTCCTCGTCGGTCATGTTGAACAGGATGCGGTCCCGGGTGATGCCCGCGTTGTTGACCACGATCCCCAGACCGCCCAGACCGTCGGCGGTTTCGACCAGTTCGTCGGCGGTGGAGCGCTGGCTGATGTCGCCCGCGACGGCGACACCCTTGACACCCGCCGACGCGATCTCGTCGAGGACGTCGGATTTGTCCAGCGCCGCTGCGATGTCGTTGACGACAACAGTGGCGCCCGCCTTGGCGAGTCCGATGGCTTCGGCGCGGCCGAGGCCGGCGGCGGCCCCGGTGACGACGGCGACGCGGCCGGACAGATCGGTTTCGGTCAACTTATTAATACCTCTAGTCGTGTCGGATCAGGGCTGCGCGGGGGCACTCGGCGATCGCCTGTTCGGCCACCGCCTCCTCGGCCGCGGGGACCGGGTCGGCCTTGACGACCGCATAGTCCTCGTCGTCGAGGTCGAACAGGTCCGGGGCTATTCCCACACACACCGCGTTGCCTTCGCAACGGTCGCGGTCCACTTCCACTCGCATCAGATCCTCCTATCGGTCCGGGCTGTTGGTCCGATTCTGTCGGGCACACAGTGTGACACCGCCCTGGACCCCAAGACTAGAACGTGTTACAACCGGGGAACACCCGAGGTATGCCACGGCTTCCAGGACGGCACCTCGAACCAAGGCTCGCAGACAAGTGAGGACGACGCGATGCGGATCGGCTACACCCCTGAACAGGAGGAGCTACGTCGCGAATTGCGGGCGTACTTCGCCAAGCTCATGACACCCGAGCGCGCCGAGGCGCTCGCGTCCAACGACGGCGAGATGGGCCGCGGCAACGTGTACCGCGAGACCGTGGCCCAGATGGGCAAGGACGGCTGGCTGACGCTGTCGTGGCCGACCGAGTTCGGCGGTCAGGCCCGTCCCCCGATGGACGGGCTGATCTTCAACGACGAGGCCGCGATCGCCAACGTGCCGGTGCCGTTCCTGACGATCAACAGCGTGGCGCCCACGATCATGCACTTCGGCACCGAGGAGCAGAAGAAGTTCTTCCTGCCCAAGATCGCCGCCGGCGAGCTGCATTTCTCGATCGGATACTCCGAGCCGGGCGCGGGCACCGACCTGGCGGCGCTGCGGACCAGCGCGGTCCACGACGGCGACGACTACGTGATCAACGGCCAGAAGATGTGGACCAGCCTCATCGCCTATGCCGATTACGTGTGGCTGGCCGTGCGCACCAACCCCGAAGCCAAGAAGCACCGCGGCATCTCGATGCTGATCGTGCCGACCACCGCCGAGGGATTCTCGTGGACGCCGGTGCACACGATGTCCGGTGTCGACACCAGCGCCACCTACTACCAGGACGTACGGGTACCGAAGTCGGCCCTGGTCGGCGAGGAGAACGGTGGATGGAAGCTGGTCACCAACCAGCTCAACCACGAACGGGTCGCGTTGGTTTCGGCTCAGCCGATCTACGTGGCACTCAACGGCGTCCGGGAGTGGGCGCAGAACACCAAGGACGTGCGCGGAAAACGGCTGATCGACTCCGAGTGGGTGCAGCTGAACCTGGCCAGGGTGCACGCCAAGGCCGAGGTGCTCAAGCTGATCAACTGGGAACTCGCCTCGGCGACGGACAGCGCCCCGTCGCCGGCCGACGCCTCGGCGGCCAAGGTGTACGGCACCGAGCTCGCCACCGAGGCCTACCGGCTGCTGATGGAGGTGCTCGGCACCGCCGCGACGCTGCGGACCGATTCGCCTGGCGCGCTGCTGCGCGGGCGTATCGAAAGGATGCACCGATCGTGCCTGATCCTGACCTTCGGCGGCGGCACCAATGAGATTCAACGTGACATCATCGGCATGGTCGCGCTCGGCCTGCCCCGAGTGAACCGGTAGAGGATCCCAGAGACATGGATTTCACGACGACGGAAGCCAGTGACGACCTCGGCGGCCTGGTCCGTACCATCACCGAGTCGGTGTGCACGCCCGAGCATCAGCGTGAGCTCGACGCTCTGGGGCCGGACGCCGGGGGGCGCTTCGACCGGGACCTGTGGCGCAAGCTGATCGATGCCGACATCCTGTCCACCACCTCCCCGGAGTCCTTGGGCGGCGGAGGTTTCGGCCCGCTCGAGGAAGTCGCGGTACTGGTCGCACTCGGACGCCAACTCTCGGCGGTCCCCTATCTGGAGTCGGTGGTGCTCGCGGCGGGCGCACTCGCACGATTCGGTCCCGACGGTCTACAGCAGGACTGGGCGAAACCGGCGATCACGGGCGAGAAGGTACTTGCCGTGGCACTCGACGGGGAGATGGGTGAGGGGCCGGTGCTGGCTCAGGCGTCGGGTGACGATGTCAGCTTGACCGGGACCAGAACCCAGGTCGCCTTCGGCACGAATGCCAACGCATTCCTGGTGCCGGCCGAAACCGACGCCGGCACCGCGGTTTTCCTCGTCCGCGCCGGCGACGAGGGATTGACTGTCACTGCCCTGGACACCACCGGGCACGGAAGTGTGGCCGCGCTGGCCCTGGCGGGAGTCACCGTGGGGCCGGACCGCCGGGTGGGGGGCTCCGAGGTGCTCGATTGGCTCGTCACCCGCCATGCCCTCGGCCGCAGCGCCTTTCAGCTCGGAGTGCTGGAGCGGGCACTGGAGCTCACGGCCGGCTACGCCCGCGAACGTGAGCAGTTCGACCGTCCGATCGGCAGCTTCCAGGCGGTGTCGTCACGCCTGGCCGACGGTTACATCGACGTCAAGGGGTTGCGGCTGACGGTGACCCAGGCAGCGTGGCGACTCTCCGAGGACTTGCCCGCCGACATCGATGTCGCCAGCGCGGCATTCTGGGCGGCCGAGGCCGGTCACCGGGTGGCCCACACCGCGGTGCATGTGCACGGGGGCGTCGGCATCGACACCGACCATCCCGTGCATCGGTACTTCCTGGCTGCCAAGCAGACCGAGTTCGCAGTCGGGGGCGCCACCGGCCAGTTGCTGCGAATCGGCCGCGAGCTGGCCGACACCCCGGCCTGAACTGCACGCGCGGTGGCCACTGTCTCGTCGATGCTGGCGGACCTCGCCGAGGTCGACGACCGCGGGGTGTACGCGGTCGATCCCGAGACCGGGCTGGTGTCGTTCACCAGCTGGCGCGACCACATCCGTGACGGCGCCGCGCTGGCCGCCGCGTTGCGGGCCCGCTTCGATCCGGACCTTCCGCCGCATGTCGGGGTGCTGCTGGGCAACACGCCGTTCTTCGGCACGGTACTGGTCGCGGCGGCGCTGTCGGGCATCGTGCCGGTCGGGCTGAACCCGACTCGCCGCGGCGCCGCCCTGCAACGCGATATCGACCATGCCGACTGCCAACTGGTGCTTTCCGACCGGGCCGGCGACCAGGCCGGCATCGCATCGGTGAACGTCGAATCTCGCTCGTTCACCGATGAACTGGCCGCCCATGCCGGCGCCGCCGTCGGATTCCGGCCTGCCGATCCCGACGATCTGTTCATGCTGATCTTCACCTCGGGAACCAGCGGCGACCCGAAGGCGGTGCGGTGCACCCACGAGAAGGTGGCGTTCCCGGGGCTCATGATCGCCCAGCGCTTCGAGCTCGGACCGGCGGACACCTGCTATCTGTCGATGCCGCTGTTCCACTCCAACGCGATCATGGCCGGCTGGGCTCCCGCGGTGGCCGCGGGTGCGTCGATCGCGTTGCGTCGCAAGTTCTCCGCGTCGCAGTTCTTCGACGACGTCCGCCGGTTCGGTGCGACGTACGCCAACTACGTAGGCAAGCCGTTGTCCTACATCCTGGCCACGCCCGAGCAGCCCGACGATGCCGACAATCCGCTGCGGATCGCCTACGGCAACGAAGGCGCACCGCGGGACCTGACCCGGTTCGCCGAACGCTTCGGCGTGACGGTGGTCGACGGGTTCGGCTCCAGCGAGGGCGGTGTGTCCATCGCCCGCACCCCCGACACTCCGGACGGGGCGCTGGGCCCACTGGTCGGCGGCGTGACGATCGTCGACGTCGACACCGGTGCCGAATGCCCGCCGGGAGTGGTCGGAGAACTGGTCAACGCCGACGGGCCCGGCCAGTTCCGCGGCTACTACCGGGACCCCGACGCCGAAGCCGAGCGTATGCGTGGAGGCGTTTACCACAGCGGGGACCTGGCTTACCGGGACGACCACGGTTTCGCATACTTCGCCGGGCGCCTCGGCGACTGGATGCGGGTCGACGGGGAGAACCTCGGCACCGCCCCGATCGAGCGGATCCTGATGCGATATCCCGATGTCACCGAGGCCGCCGTGTACCCGATCCCTGATCCCGCGGTCGGCGATCAGGTGATGGCCGCACTGGTACTTCCCACGGGCACTGAATTCGACCCCGAGGCTTTCAGCAGGTTCCTGTCCGAACAACACGACCTGGGACCGAAGCAGTGGCCCAGGTACGTGCGCACTGCCACGTCGCTGCCCCGCACCGAGACGTTCAAGATTCTCAAGCGTCAACTCTCCGCCGAGGCCACCGAATGCGCCGACCCCGTTCACAAGATCAGCGGGCCATGACCGATCGGCGCTCCGATGTCGCGACCATGCTGCTCGACCGAGTCGGCGATCAGCACCTGGGGTTGCGCACCCGAGAGCAGGATTGGACCTGGGACCAGGTGGTGCGCGAATCCGCGGCGCGGGCATCGTTGGGGGCCGCACTGCGCGACGGGAAGCCGGGGCGGCTGCATATCGGTGTGCTGCTGGAGAACGTCCCCGATTTTGTGTTCTGGCTCGGGGCGGCCGCTCTGGGCGGCGCCACCGTCGTCGGCCTGAACCCGACCCGCGGATCGGCGGATCTGACCGCCGACATCCGGCATGCGGACTGCTCACTGCTCGTCACCGACTCCGCGGGCGCCGACCGGCTGCGACACCTCGACCACGGGGTGCCCTCCGATCGGGTGCTGCGCGTCGACGACCCGGGCTACCAGCACCTACTCACAACCCACCGACGTGAGCCGTCCGCCACGCCCGGGGTTGACGAAACCTCGTTGCTGCTCTTGCTTTTCACCTCCGGTACGACGGGGACGTCGAAAGCGGTCAAGTGCAGTCAGGGGCGTCTGGCACGCATTGCCTACGCCGCCACCGACAAGTTCGGCCACCACCGCGGTGACGTCGACTACTGCTGCATGCCGTTGTTCCACGGCAACGCGATCATGGCGCTGTGGGCGCCGGCACTGGCCAACGGTGCGACGGTGTGCCTCACGCCGACATTCTCGGCGTCCCGGTTTCTCTGCGATGTACGGTTTTTCGGGGCGACGTTCTTCACCTACGTCGGCAAAGCCCTCGGGTACCTGATGGCGACCCCGGAGCGGGTGGACGACGCAGCCAATCCGCTGCGGCGCGGGTTCGGCACCGAGGCGTCGCCGGAGGACCAGACGGAGTTCCGTCGCCGTTTCGGGGCCGAGTTGTTCGAAGGCTACGGCTCCAGCGAGGGCGGTGCTGTCGCCACTCCTGATCCTTCCGCACCCCCGTCGGCATTGGGTCGGCCAGCCCACCCCGATGTCGTCGTCGTGCACCCCGACACGTTGCGTGTCTGTGCGACCGCAGTTCTCGACGACGGGGGCAAGGTGACCAACCCCGACGCGGCGATCGGTGAGATCGTCGACCGTCGCGGGGCCCGCGACTTCGAGGGCTATTACAACAATGACGCCGCCGACGCCGAGCGGGTCCGCAACGGCTGGTACTGGACCGGTGATCTGGGTTACCTCGACAGTGCCGGATACCTGTATTTCGCCGGGCGCCGCGGGGACTGGCTGCGCGTCGACGGCGAGAACACCTCGGCGCTGACCATCGAGCGGGTGCTGCGTCGCCACCGCGGGGTGATCGCCGCGGCCGTATACGGCGTGCCGGATCCGAGATCCGGTGACCAGGTGATGGCCGCCATCGAGGTCGCCGACCCCGAGTCTTTTGATGTGGACGCTTTCACGTCATTTCTTTCGGAGGAAGATGATCTGGGCGCCAAGGGGTTTCCGCGACTCTTGCGCATCTCGGCGAAGTTGCCGGCCACGGGTTCGAACAAGGTTCTCAAGCGTGACCTGCAGGCGCAACGCTGGCACACGGACGAGTCGGTGTACCGGTGGGCGGGTCGAGGGCGCCCGCAGTATCGACTGATGACGGCCGCCGACCGCGAGGCCCTGGACGCGGAGTTCGGTGGGTACGGAAGGAATCCCGATGTCGTCGCCGGATGAGCGCTTGCGCGAAGACCATGTACCGGATGAGCGCTTGCGCGAAGACCATGTCACCCACTGGGACGAGACGACCGATGTGCTGGTGGCAGGTTCGGGCGCCGGCGGGGTCACCGGCGCCTACACCGCGGCACGGGAAGGTCTCGCGGTGATCATGGTGGAGGCTACCGACAAATTCGGCGGCACCACCGCCTATTCCGGCGGCGGCGGGATGTGGTTCCCCTGCAACCCCGTCCTGATGCGGGCCGGAGCCGACGACACCGTCGATGACGCGTTGCAGTACTACGCCGCGGTGGTCGGGGACCGCACCCCGCGGGCCCTGCAGGAGGCCTATGTGCGCGGCGGTGCGCCGCTGATCGAGTACCTGGAATCCGATGAATTGCTCAGGTTCTCGCTGCTGCCGTGGCCTGACTACTTCGGCAGCGCACCCAAGGCCCGCGCCGACGGGATGCGTCACATCGCTGCCAAGCCGCTCAAGGTCGCTGCCGCGCCACAGCTGCGCGAACTCGTCCGTGGGCCGCTGGACGCCGACCGGCTCGGCCATCCGCAGCCCGGGGACTACTTCGTCGGCGGCCGTGCCCTGATCGCCCGATTCCTCGCCGCCACCGCCCGCTATCGGCACGCGGCGGCGCGGCTGAACACCACGCTGACCGAGTTGGTCGTCGAGGACGGCGTCGTCACCGGCGCGATCGTCGAACATCGTGGGCGGCGCACCGCGATCCGCACCCGCCGCGGGGTGCTCCTGGCCGCAGGGGGTTTCGAGCACAACGACGCCATGCGGAGCCGCTATGGTGTGCCCGGCGCATCCCGGGACTCCATGGGGCCCTGGGGCAACCGGGGACTGGCCCACCTGGCGGGCATCGCCGCGGGCGCTGATACCGATCTGATGGACCAGGCGTGGTGGTCTCCCGGGTTGACTCACCCCGACGGCACCTCGGCGTTCGCGTTGTGGTTCACCGGGGGCATCTTCGTCGATGATCTCGGCAAGCGCTTCGTCAACGAATCCGCGGCCTATGACCGTCTGGGGCGCGCCGTCCTTGCCGCGATGTCGGCGGGCACCGTCACGCTGCCGTTCTGGATGATCTACGACGACAGCGAAGGACTGGTCCCGCCGGTGAAGGCCACCAATGTGTCGATGGCCGAACCCGAGCAGTACGTGTCGGCCGGGCTGTGGCGGTCCGCCGACACGCTGGAGGAGCTGGCGGTGGCGATCGACGTTGTGCCACAGAATCTGGTGCAGACCGTGGCGCGGTACAACCAGTTCGTGCGTGACGGGGTGGACCCGGATTTCGGTCGTGGCGACGAACCGTACGATCGTGCGTTCTCCGGCGGTGCGCCCCCGTTGTACGCAATAGAGAAGGGCCCGTTTCACGCGGCCGCGTTCGGTGTCTCCGATCTGGGGACCAAGGGGGGTTTGCGCACCGATCCGGTGGCGCGGGTGCTCGATCGAGCGGACACTGTGATTCGCGGACTGTATGCGGCAGGCAACACGATGGCCGCTCCCAGCGGCACCACCTATCCCGGTGGCGGTAACCCGATCGGCACCAGCATGGTTTTCAGCCACCTGGCGGTGCTGGACATGGCGAGAGGATCGAAGTCATGAGCAATCCCGGCGGCGAGACCGTCCGCGACATCGACACCGGGCAGGCGATGACCCGGTTCGCCCGTGGTTGGCACTGTCTCGGGCTCGCGGAGTCCTTCCGCGACGGGCAGCCGCACGGCATCGACGCGTTCGGGACCATGTTGGTCGTCTTCGCCGACTCGCGGGGCGAACTCCAGGTCCTCGACGGCTACTGCCGGCACATGGGCGGCAACCTCGCTCAGGGCACGGTCAAGGGTGACGAGGTGGCCTGCCCGTTCCATGACTGGCGCTGGCGCGGGGATGGCAGATGCACCCTGGTGCCGTACGCCAAACGCACCCCACGGCTGGCCCGCACCCGCGCCTGGCACACCACCGAGGTGAACGGTCAGTTGCTGGTCTGGCACGACCCCGAGGGTTCCGCACCGGCGACGGAGCTCATCCCCCCGACCATCGAGGGCTATGACGCGGGCCGCTGGTCGCCGTGGCAGTGGAGTTCAATCCTGATCGAGGGCGCGCATTGCCGCGAGATCGTCGACAACAACGTCGACATGGCGCATTTCTTCTACATCCACCACGCCTACCCGACCTACTTCAAGAACGTCATCGAGGGTCACACCGCCAGCCAGTTCATGGAATCCAAGCCGAGGCCGGATTTCACCGCGAACCCCGAGAAGCTCTGGGAAGGAACATATCTGCGCTCCGAGGCGACGTACTTCGGCCCGGCGTACATGATCAATTGGCTGCACAACGATCTGGCCCCCGGCTTCACCGTGGAAGTGGCGTTGATCAACTGCCACTACCCCGTCACCCACAACTCGTTCATGTTGCAGTGGGGCGTGGCGGTTCAGGAGATGCCGAGCCTGCCCGCCGACAAGGCGGCCAAGCTGGCAGCGGCGATGAACAAGTCCTTCGGCGAAGGCTTCCTCGAAGACGTCGAGATCTGGAAGAACAAGTCCCCGATCGAGAACCCGCTGCTGACGGAGGAGGACGGGCCGGTGTACCAGCACCGCCGCTGGTATCAGCAGTTCTACGTCGACCGCGCCGATGTGGCACCGGACATGACCGACCGCTATGAGCAGGAGGTCGACACCACTCATGCCTACGATCTGTGGCAGCAAGAGGTCGCGGCGAACCTGGCGGCCAGGAAATGACCGCCGGGTAGCTCTACTCACCGAGCCGAACCTCGATCTTGATCTACGCTTCGCTGAACAACGACACTCGCACCGTCAGGAGTTCAGCCATGCAGCTCACGGCAGTCACCCACGCCGTCGCGATCGCCGCGGCGGTGGCCGTCATCGCGACGGGATGCACGCAGTCGACCAGCGGTAGCGGCGAGACCGCTTCCGCGGAATCCGTCACCGCGTCCGCCGAGGCGACCACGTCGGCGCAGGCCGGGGCACCGGAGACCAGTCGGGTCGCTCCGCGCCAGGCGGCCCCCGAGGGGCCCGCACGCACCATCGCCGATTACATCGCCGAGAACGGCATTCAGGAGACCCAGGTCAAACGAGGTGACCCGGGTGCACCGATCATCGACCTGCCGACCCCCGAGGGGTGGCAGGACGCCGGCGCCGACACCCCCGAATGGGCCTACGGCGCCATCATCTACACCGGGCCGGAAGCCGCCGAGTACTCGCCGAGCGTCGTGGCGCTGGTGTCCAAGCTGGTCGGTGACGTCGACCCGCAGGCAGTGCTCGACGCCGCAGCCGGTGAAGCGACAAACCTGCCCGGCTGGACCCCGATGAGCGACGGCAAGGTCACCACACTCGGAGACTTCCCGGCTTATCAGCTCGGCGGGACCTGGGTCCAGGACGGCGTGACCAAGGTCGCTGCGCAGAAGACAGTGGTCATCCCCGGCAGCGACGGATCCTGGTATGTGCTGCAGCTCAACGCCGACGGCCTGGAAGAGCAGATCGACATCCTGGGTCCGGCCACCATCGCCATCGACGACGAGACGGTCATCACGCCGCAGTAGCCGTCGGGGGTACGGTCGGGGTGGTGAGCTACCGCGAGCTGCCGGCCCCGGGGTCGCTGCGCGACCTCGCAGAATGTGTGTGGGTCACTGACGCGGCAGACTCCGGCCGCATTCTTCCGGACGGATGCATGGACCTCATCGCGATGAATGGCACGGTGGTGATCGCAGGACCGGACACCGTCGCGTACCTCAGCGAGCCAACCTGGGGGGCGGCCACGGGTATCCGGTTCCGCCCGGGCGCGCTGCCGCGGCTGCTCGGCGTCCCAGCCAGCCATTTCCACGGGGCCCGCATCGCACTGGATGCCGTGCGGCCCGAGACGGCGGGCCGGTCGCTGATGGCGGCGACGAAAACGATGTTGGGCGGGGAAGCCGGCACCGAGGCCGCGCCGTGGCCGGTGAGTCAACTCGCCCACGTCACGTCGCGTTTCGCCGCCGGCGCTTCGGTGCGCTCGGTCGCCGATGAGATCGGTTGTTCGGCAAGGAGTTTGCAGCGCCAGTGTGGGGCCGTCTACGGGTATGGCCCCGCCACGTTGCGTCGGATACTGCGGTTCCGGCGGGCAGTTGACCTGTTGCGTGCGGGCCGGCCGGTCGCCGACACCGCGCATGCGGTCGGCTACGCAGACCAGGCACACCTGTCACGACAGGTGAGCGCGCTTGCCGGGATCACCGCCAGTCAGCTGGCCAGCGGCGCGAACAGGTCGACCGAGGTCCCGTCCGGGTCGAGCACGGTCGCATAGCGCTGCCGCCACGGAGCGTCGAACGGCTCCAGCGCACCCTTGTGGCCGGCGTCCGTCAGCCGCGCGAACACCGCATCGACGTCGGACGGCGAACCGAGGCCGAAGGCGAGCACCACGCGTCCCGCCGTGGCGGGCGGGGTCCATCCCGGATGCATCCCGGCGATGGTGTCCTCGGTGTCGAACAGCAGCCGGTTGCCGCCGGGCAGTTCGACTTCGACGTGTGGGGCGTCGGTCTGCGGGATCTCGAGACCGAGGAGGCGGTAGAAGTCCAACGAGCGTGTCAGGTCGGCGGCAACGATTTCGATGGCGGCGGAGGTGGGGCGGATGTTCATACCGCCGACGTTACGGTCCGTCGCCCGGCGCGGTCTTGAACGAATCGGACACGAGTGAGGGCACCACGGCCTCGATCAGATGCGGTCCGGGTTCGGCGAACGCATCGATCAGTGCGGCCGCCAGATCCTGGGCGGTCGTGACGCGTCGGGCCGGGACACCCATACCTTCCGCGATTTTCACGAAATCAATTGCCGGACATCCGAGATCGAGCAGTTGCTGAGCACGGGGGCCCGGCGTTGCCGCATGTGCCGCGCCGACGCGCTCAAGTTCGATGCGAAGGATGTCGTAGGCTCCGTTGCCGAAGATCACGGTCGTGACGTCGAGCTTCTCTCGGGCCTGGGTCCACAGCGCCGAGATCGTGTACATCGCCGAGCCGTCGGCCTGCAGCGACAGCACCGGGCGTCCGGGCGCGGCGATCGCGGCGCCGACCGCCGCCGGAATGCCGTAGCCGATCGCACCCCCGGTCAGTGTCAGCACGTCGTGAGCCGGGGCGCCCGCGGAGGCGGCGGCCACGCCGACCCCGGCGGTGTTGGATTCGTCGACGAGCACGGCACCCTCGGGTACCAGCGCACCGATCACCGCAGCGGCCGAGAACGCGGTGAGGGCCCCGGAGGGAAGGTCCGGCCGCAGCAGCGGCGCCCCCGACGCCATTGTTCCGGGCGCAAGTTCGTCGGCCAGGTGCTCCAGCGCCGCCGCGGCACCGGAACATGTTGCCAGAGTCTGTACATCACAGCCTGTGGGCACCAGATCGCTGGGCCGCCCCGGGTAGGCGAAGAACGACACCGGCGATGACGCACCTGCCAGGATGAGGTGTTCAGCTCCGGCAAGCTGAGCTTCGGCGGCTTCGGCGAAGTACGCCAGGCGTTCGACCGAGGGCACTCCCGCACCCCGCTGCAGCCGCGCCGGGAACGTCTCACACAGCACTTTCGCCCCGGTTCGTTCGGCAATCCGGACCGCGGCCGCCAGCCCGGCACCGCGGGTCGCGTCACCACCGATCAGCAATACCGTCGGCGATCCGGAGTTCAGGATGTCCGCCGCGATGCGCACCGCGTCGTCGTCGACGCTCACCGTGGGTTGCCGGACCGGGAACGGGTCGAGAAACTCACCTTCGCTCCACGACACGTCGGCGGGAAGGATCATCGTCGCCACCACACCGCTGCGGCTCGCGGTCACCGCATCGACGGCGTCGACCGCGACATCTGCGGTGTCCAGGGTGCGGCGCACCCACCCCGACACGCTGTGCGCGAGGGCGTCGATATCGGATTCCAGTGGGGCGTCGTACTTCTTGTGGTACGTCGCGTGATCACCGACGACCACGACCATCGGCACGTGGGCCCGGCGCGCGTTGTGCAGATTCGCCAGACCGTTTCCCAGCCCGGGGCCCAGGTGCAGCAGCACCGCCGCCGGCCTGCCGGCCATCCGTGCGTACCCGTCGGCCGCGCCGGTCGCCACACCCTCGAACAGGGCCAGCACACCCCGCATCTGCGGCACCGCATCCAGAGCCGCCACGAAGTGCATCTCCGATGTACCCGGGTTGGCGAAACATACGTCGACGCCGTGACCGACGAGCGTGGTCAGCAGGGATTGGGCACCGTTCACACTGCTGTTATACGCCCGCTCAGCCGCCGCGGATAGCGTCCAATCGCTTCGAGGCTTCGTCGAACCCGCTGACCAACTCGGCGATGATCTCGGCGACGGGACGGATCTCGTTCATCCGGCCGACGATCTGTCCGACCGGCATCGCGACCGCGGTCGGATCGCTGGACTCGCTCATCCGCTGGTGGGCCTCGCTGACGAGGATGTTCTGCAGCGGCATCGGGAGCGGCTCGGGAGCGCCGTCGGCATCCCAGGCGTCGGTCCAGCGGCTCTTGAGCAGGCGGGCCGGCTTTCCGGTGTAGATCCGCCGCCGCACGGTGTCTGCGGAGGTGGCGTTGAGCATGGCTTCCTGGATCACCGAGCGGCCGGACTCCAGCTTGACACCGAGGTCGTATTCGGCCGAGGTCAGGAACGCCGATCCCATCCAAACTCCTTGGGCGCCAAGGGCCAGCGCCGCGGCAACCTGACGTCCGGTGCCGATCCCCCCGGCAGCCAACACCGGCGCCCGGCCATCCAGCGCGTCGACGATCTCGGGCCACAGCACCATCGATCCGATCTCACCGGTATGACCACCGGCCTCGTGCCCCTGGGCGACGACGATGTCCACGCCGTTCTCCACGTGCCGCAGCGCGTGTTTGGGTGAACCAGCCAACGCGGCAACCGGAACACCGGCCTCGTGGACCTGGTCGATGACGTCCTTGGGCGGCGAGCCGAGCGCGTTGGCGATCAGCTTGATCGGGTGTTTGAGCGCTACCTCGACGTGGCTGCGCGCGACCGAATGCAACCATCCCAGAACGCCTTCCGAGCGCTCCTCATCCTCGGCCAACGGGGGCACACCGAGGTCGGCGAGTGTCTTGTCGACGAACTCACGATGCTCGGCCGGAATCAGCTTGTTGATGTCCACGGAGGTGCCCTCGGTCGGGACCTTGGCGGGCATCACGATGTCCACGCCGTACGGCTTGCCGTCGGTGTTGGCGTCCATCCACTGCAGGACGTTCTCCAGGTCGTCGGCGTCGTTGAAGCGCACACATCCCAGCACGCCGAGGCCGCCGGCCTTGGTGACCGCGGCGGCCACCTTCTCCGACGGGGTGAAGACGAAGATCGGATACTCGATGCCGAAGCGATCGCAGAGGTCGGTTCTCATGGTCATCCCTGTCTAGGAGCTTGTCGCCGCGTGCTTTTCGTGGACTTCGTCGGCGGGACGCTCTTCGGTGACGTCCTTGGCCCACCGGTAGTCGGGTTTGCCCGCCGGTGACCGTTTCACCTCGTCGACGAGCCAGAGGCTGCGTGGCACCTTGTATCCCGCGATCTCGCGGCGCACGAACGCATCGAGGTCGGCCAGTGTGGGCCGGGTGCCTTCGCGCGGATGAACCACGGCCGCGACGTGCTGGCCGAACCGGGGGTCGGGCACGCCGACCACCAGCGCGTCGAACACATCGGGGTGGCCCTTGAGCGCGGCTTCGACCTCTTCGGGATAGATCTTCTCGCCGCCGCTGTTGATCGAGACCGACCCGCGGCCCAGCATGGTCACGGTGCCGTCGGCCTCGACCTCGGCGTAATCACCGGGAATGGCGTACCGCACGCCGTTGATCGTCTTGAACGTCTCGGCGGTCTTCTTCTCGTCCTTGAAGTAGCCGACCGGAATGTGGCCTCGCTTGGCGATGATGCCGCGCTTGCCCGAGCCCGGCTCGACCTCGTTGCCGTCTTCGTCGAGCACGACGGTGTTCTTGTCGATCGTCACCCGCGGCCCACCGGTGTGCGACTCCCCTTTGGCCACGATGCTGGTTCCGCCGAAGCCGGTCTCCGAGGAACCGATGGAGTCGGTGATGATGCGGTTGGGCAGTAGCTCGAGGAACTTCTCCTTGATGCTGGTGGAGAACAGCGCCGCGGTGCTGGCGAGCAGGAACAGTGAGCTCAGGTCGTATTCGTTGCCTGCGTCCTGGTGCGCGAGCAGCGCGTCCAGCAGTGGGCGCGCCATTGCGTCGCCGGTGAAGAACAGCAGGTTCACCTTGTGTTCGTGAATGGTGCGCCACACCGAATCGGCGTCGAATTCCGGCACCAGCACCGTGGTTTGGCCCGAGAACAACGCCATCCAGGTGGCCGACTGCGTCGCACCGTGGATCATCGGCGGGATCGGGTAGCGGACCATCGGTCCGCTCTCGGCCGCCTGCTTGGCCAGACCGTACTCATCGGCGATCGGCTCACCGGTGGCGAAGTCGGTGCCGCCGAAGAGAACTCGGTAGATGTCCTCGTGGCGCCACATCACCCCCTTGGGGAAACCGGTGGTGCCGCCGGTGTAGAGCAGGTAGATGTCGTCCTCGCTGCGCGGGCCGAAGTCACGCTCCGGGGAGCCCTGCGCCAGCGCGGCGTAGAACTCCACGCCGCCGTACCGCTGGTAGTCCTCGTCGGTTCCGTCCTCCACGACCAGGATGGTTGTGACGTTCGGCGTTTCGGGCAGCACGTTGGCGACCCGGTCGGCGTAGCGGCGCTCGTGCACGAGCGCGACCATGTCGGAGTTGTCGAAGAGGTATTTCAACTCGCCCTCGACATAGCGGAAGTTGACGTTGACCAGGATGGCGCCGGCCTTGACGATGCCGAGCATCGCGATGACGATCTCGATGCGATTCCGGCAGTACAAACCGACCTTGTCGTCCTTCTGGACGCCCTGGTCGATGAGGTAGTGCGCCAGCCGGTTGGATTTCTCCTCCAGCTCGGCGTAGGTCAGCTTCTCGTCGCCCGAGATGAGGGCGACACGGTCAGGCACGGCGTCGATGGCGTGCTCGGCGAGATCGGCGATGTTGAGGGCCACGGCTCTAAACTAGAACGTGTTACATTTCGAGACAAGTCTGTGGCAACGAAGCTGGAAGGCGGACCCCCGTGAGCGAACCTGAGAAGCAGCCCGACTGTCTCGTTGAGCAGCGCGGACACACCCTGATCGTCACGATGAACCGGCCGCAGGCGCGCAACGCGCTCTCGGGTGAGATGCTCTCGATCATGGTCGACGCGTGGAACCGCGTCGACGAGGATCCCGAGATCCGGACCTGCATCCTGACCGGCGCGGGCGGCTACTTCTGCGCGGGCATGGACCTCAAAGCGGCGTCGAAGAAGCCACCGGGTGACTCGTTCGCCGACGGCAGCTACGACCCGTCCAAGATCGAGGGACTCTTGAAGGGCCGTCGCCTGACCAAACCGCTGATCGCCGCGGTCGAAGGGCCCGCCATCGCGGGCGGCACCGAGATCCTGCAGGGCACCGACATCCGCATCGCCGGTGAGAGCGCGAAATTCGGTATCTCCGAGGCGAAGTGGAGCCTGTATCCGATGGGCGGTTCCGCGGTGCGCCTGGTGCGACAGATCCCCTACACGATCGCGTGCGACCTGCTGCTGACCGGACGCCACATCACCGCGGCCGAGGCCAAGCAGTACGGATTGATCGGCTATGTGGTTCCGGACGGAACCGCCCTGGACAAGGCACTCGAGATCGCCGAGGTGATCAACAGCAATGGACCACTCGCGGTCCAGGCGATTCTCAAGACCATCCGCGAGACGGAGGGCATGCACGAAGAGGAGGCGTTCAAGCCCGATACCGCCAACGGGATTCCCGTGTTCCTGTCCGAGGACGCCAAGGAAGGCCCGCGAGCGTTCAAGGAAAAGCGCGCTCCGAACTTCCAGATGAAGTAGGTCGTTCACCACGCTGCGGTAGCCTCCGCGGGCGTGTCCGGTGCCCTCACTCACGCTGCCCGCGCATTGGCCGCCGAGCTGATGGCCGATCAACCCACCAGGTTCAAGCACCTCGCCGCGGTCGCTGCGCGGTCCGACGCGCTTTCGGCCGTGGTTGCCGACACCGACGTCGACGCACTGGTGGCGGCCGGCTGGTTGCACGATATCGGCTATTGCCCCGACTTGGCCGTAACCGGCTTTCACCCGCTGGACGGTGCTCTGTATCTGCGCGACGAGGGTTGGCCGCAGGCAGTCTGTGCGCTCGTCGCGCATCACTCGGGAAGCCGATTCGTCGCACCGATCTTGGGACTGCTCGACGCGCTCAGCGAGTTCGAATTCGCAGAGACGCCCTCGTCAGACGCGTTGACGACTGCGGACAACACCGCTACCCAGCAAGGCACATTCGTCACGCTCGCGCAGCGCCTTACCGAGAAGAAGGCCCGTCACGCCCCGGACTCCCCCGGGATGCTGGCGAACCCGGCGCGCGACGACTACATCATCGCCGCGGCCGGACGGGTGCGACATCGTCTGCTCGCACTGGGCGGCAGTGACCCCTATCTACACTGAGGCCCCCACTCAGGCGGCGGATTCGCCGGCATCCCACAGCCGGTCGATCTCGGCCTGGCCGGCGGCCAGGCTCTGCGCGGCCAGCGGTTTCAGCTCGGCCATCGCCGGGTTGGCCTCGGCCATCGTGAGCTCGACGACGATGAAGCGTGGGCGCAGGCCGGTCAACGAGACCCCGTGGGTCAGCCAGGTCTGCGCGTGGTCCCAGCCTTCGCGCGGGGTCCCTGGTCCGTAGCCGCCTCCGCGGGTCTCGATCGCCAGCAGTTCGGTGTCCCCCAACAAGCCCGCTCCGGTCGCCGCGTCGAACGACAATCCGGCAGCGACGATGTGATCGACCCACGCCTTGATCGTGCTCGGTGGCCCGAAGTTGTAGAGCGGAAGGCCGAGTACGACGGTGTCGGCGGCCTGGACCTCGGCGATCAGGACGGCGCTGAGTTCTGCCGAGGATCGCGGATCCAGGTGGGGCAGCGGGTCGGCGGCCAGGTCGCGGTAGGTGACGGTGCCGTCCGGATGGGCAGCGCGCCACCGGGTGACCGCGCGCGCGGTGAGACTCCGACTGACGGACTGCTCGCCCTGGATCGACGAATCGATGTGCAGCAGGTGTGGCATCAGCTATCCCTTACATATCGTTTATGGTGTACAAACTATCTATACACCATCGACCCTGAAACCATTCCCGTACCCTTACGCAGATGAGTGCGGGTGCGCAGTCGGAGCTGTTACTCGGACCGTTGTTGGATCTGGTGCTGCGCCGGCTGCGCGGAGCGGCCGAGATAGAGATCGCCAAGGTCGGGCTGCGGACGCGGCACATCATCGCCCTGACGTTGCTGCGCGACTTCGGTGAGCAGAGCCAGGCAGGTCTCGCGGAATCCCTGGGCATCGACCCCACGAACGTCGTCGCGCTGCTCAACGACCTGGAGTCCGCCGGCCTGGTCGAGCGTCGGCGTTCGCCTCAGGACCGGCGCAGGCACACCGTGGTGGTGACCGGACCCGGTGTCGATCGGTTGGCACAGGCCGAGACGGCGCTCGCCGCCTTGGAGCACCGGATGTTCGCCGCCCTGGAACCCGACGAACTGTCAGCTTTGCACGCACTTCTGCAGCGAGCAGCCACCGTGACCGCGGGAGGGCCCGAATTTCCGGTGGTGCCGAGTTGCGCCGCCGACGGCACGGACGCCTGAGGCCGTCAGAACCGGCCGGGCAGAACGCCCGCGCGAGCTACCCGAAAACCGGCTTCGACGGGGTGAACACCACCGGCATCGACTCCAACCCGCTGACGAAGTTCGCCGGCCGCAGCGGGAGCGCCGTGTCGTCGGCGAGCCGCAGGTCAGGGAGGCGTTGCAGCACCTTGGTCAGCATCAGCCTCAGTTCGAGGCGGGCCAGCTGATTGCCCAGGCAGAAGTGCGTGCCGAAGCCGAAGGCGACATGGCTGTTCGGATTGCGGTCGATCCTGAAATTTTCGGGGTCACCGAACACGGCTTCATCGAAGTTGGCCGATTCGAACATCAACATCATCTTTTCGCCGGATTTCAAGGCAGTGCCGTGGAATTCGGTGTCCGAGGTGAGGGTGCGGCACATGTTCTTCACCGGTGAGGTCCAGCGCAACATCTCCTCGATGGCGCCGGGCAGCAGCTGCGCATCCGCTACCAGCCGTTGCCACTGATCTTGGTGTCGCAGCAGCTGTTCGGTGCCGCCGGACAGGGTGTGCCGCGTCGTCTCGTCCCCGCCGATCAGGATCAGCAGTGTTTCGAACACGATTTCGTCGTCAGACATCCGCTGTCCCTCGACCTCGGCATTGACCAGGATCGAGAACAGATCGTCGCGGGGAGCGGCCCGCCGGTCGGCGATCACCTCCATCGTGAAGGCGGTGTACGCGGCGAACGTCTCCATCAGTTTCTGGATGACCGCCTCATCGACGGTCGACGACAGTCCGCACACCAAGTCGTCTGACCACGTCAACAGCTTGTCGCGTTCCTCGGGCAGAACGCCGAGCATGTCGCCGATCACCGCCATCGGCAGCGGGGCGGCGATGTCGCGGACGAAGTCGCACTCACCGCGTTCACAGACGGCGTCGATCAGTGTGTCGCAGAGCTTTTCGATCGAGGGAACTTTGTCCATCACCCGCTTGCGGGTAAAGCCGGAGTTGACCAGCTTGCGCCGCAGTACGTGCGCGGGGTCGTCCATGTCGATCATGTAGGGCATGCCCGGCTGATCCGGCCGGATACCCCCGGTGTTGGAGAACAACTCGGGATTGCGCTCGGCATCGAGCACCGCCTGATAAGTGGTGGCGGCGGCGAGTCCGTTCCGGTCGCGGAAGACAGGCTGATTGGCGCGCATCCATCGGTAGGCCTCCCGCGCAGCCATGCCGTCGGCGTAGAAGTTGCCGTCGGCCAGGTCGACGTCCAGCCCGGAAAGTGTCGAGGTCATGAGGCTCCTAGGTGATGATCGTGGAGTCGGCGAAGGTCATGTCGACGTTGGCCGCCGAACTCGACACGAGCGCGCGCTTTGGCAAGCCCAGGGCGGAAAGCTCTGTGGCGTAGGGATGTTCGCCGAGCCGGAGCCGAACTCCGCCGGGCCGATAACGCACACCGGAGAGCACCATCTCCCCCGCCGTCTCGCGGGTCACGCCGTCGAGATGCGAATACGTCGAATGCACCTGCCTGCGTCCGCTGACCAATGCGGAAATCGGCAGGCCGGGCGCAAACTCCATACTGACGACCAGTTGACCGTCGATGCTGACGTCGAAGCCGAACTGGCGGCTGGTGCGAACTCCAGCACCCTCGTTCGCTCCGCGAACTCCAGCACCCTTGTTCGCTCCGCGAACGGTGGCCCCATTGTTCGCTCCGCGAACGGTGAAATCAGCCAACACCTTCGGATACCCCCAGATGGTCCGGCCGGCCTCCAGGGTGAACGTCTGATCCACCGGCAGGTGGTGGACGAAGGCGCCGGCGGACTGCAGTGCCCGCAGACCGCTCGCCCGCGACCCGGGCGGGTTCACCATGACATTGGTGCCGTACTCGTAATACTGGCCCAGATCGGTGTCCTCGTAGCGCATCAGCATCAGGACCACCAGCGCCCGCCGGTCACCTCGACCGAAGCGGCACACTCGCAGGCCGCTGTAGTCGATCATGCGCTGAGCGGCGTCGGCGTCCACCACGAACATCGCGGTGTGCTGATGGGCGGTGCGCACCCGCACCGGCATGGTCAGGACGGTTCCTTGGATGGTGTGTCGAGACGTAACGTCGGTCACACCGTCAATCTAGAGCGTGCACTAGACACTCGGCAAGAAAGTGTATTGTCGTGCCGTTCAGACCAGCGCGGCCAGATCGCGGATCTGCTCGGGCGAGCGGGCGCCGACGACCATCATCGTCACTCCGGACGCTTCCCACGCCTTGATCTGCTCCTGCACGTAGCCCAGGTCTCCGACGATGGCGGAATCGTCGACCAACTCGTCCGGGATGACCTTGGCCGCCTCGTCCTTACGGTCACTGCGGAAGAGTCTGGTGACGTCGTCGACCACCTCGGCGTAGCCCATCCGGCGGTACACGTCGGCGTGGAAGTTGGTGTCTTCGGCGCCCATCCCGCCCATGTAGAGCGCCAGGTGCGGCTTCATCAACTCCATGATCGCCGGACGGTCGTCGGTGACGACGACCTGCGCGGTCGCACAGATCTCGAACGTCTCACGGGTACGTCGGGCACCGGGCCGCGCGAAACCTTCGTCGAGCCATTCGTTGTACATGCCCGCGATGCGGGGCGAGTAGAAGATCGGCAGCCAGCCGTCACAGATCTCGGCGGCCAACGCGACGTTCTTGGGCCCCTCGGCGCCCAGCATCACCGGAATGTCAGCACGCAGCGGATGGGTGATCGGTTTGAGGTTCTTGCCCAGGCCGGTGGTTCCCTCCCCGGTCAACGGCAGCGGGTAGTGCGGGCCGTCGCTGCGCACCGGAGCCTCCCGCGCCCAGACCTGGCGCAGAATGTCGACGTATTCGCGGGTGCGAGCCAGGGGTTTGGGGAACTTCGCGCCATACCAGCCCTCGACGACCTGCGGTCCCGAGACACCCAGTCCCAGGATGTGGCGACCGCCGGAGAGATGGTCGAGGGTCAGAGCAGCCATCGCGCACGCTGTCGGCGTGCGTGCCGAAAGCTGGATGACCGACGTGCCGAGCCGCATCCGCGTCGTCTCACGTCCCCACCACGCCAGCGGTGTGTAGGCGTCCGACCCCCACGCCTCTGCGGTGAAGACGGTGTCGAAGCCGACCTCTTCGGCTGTCGCGACCAGTTCCGCGTGGTTGTCGGGCGGCTGTGCGCCCCAGTACCCGAGCTGCAAACCCAACTTCATCCGGTCGCCTCCAGACCCGTCCTTGAAACCATTCTTAGAACCTGTTCTACTCGATGCCGTGACCACCAGCCAAAGCAGCCCGGTGCAGATCGATCCGCATGAGCCGCCGCTTTCCGCTCCGCTGAAGCTCGCATTCGACTACACCCGTTCGGTAGGACCGCTTCTCGGTCAGTTCTTCACTGCCCTGCGCGAGCGGCGCATCGTCGGAGTCCGCGGTTCGGACGGCAAGGTGCTTGTCCCGCCCGCCGAATACGACCCCGTCACCTGGCAGCAATTGACCGAGATCGTACCGGTGGCCAGCGTAGGCACGGTCGTTTCGTGGACGTGGCAGCCCGAGCCGTTGGAGGGCCAGCCGCTGGACCGGCCGTTCGCCTGGGCGTTGATCACGCTCGACGGCGCCGACACCCCGCTGCTGCACGCGGTCGACGCGGGGTCTGCCGATGCGATCAGCACCGGTGCACGCGTGAGAGCACATTGGGTCGAGGAGCCGGTCGGTTCGATCACCGACATCGCCTACTTCGTCCCCGGTGATCAGCCCGAGGACGTCCCACCCGCGCCGGAGGGCCTGGACCCGGTGACGATGATCGTGGTGCCGACCTCGATCGAGATCCAGCACACCGCGTCGCTTCCGGAGAGCACCTTTCTGCGGGCACTGGAACAGGGCAAGCTGCTCGGCGCCCGTACCGGCGACGACGGCAAGGTCTACTTTCCGCCGAAGGAAGCCAACCCGGCCACCGGTCTGGAGCTCGACAACTATGTCGAACTGCCCGACAAGGGGACGGTGACGACGTTCGCGATCATCAATATCCCGTTCGCCGGGCAGCGCATCAAACCCCCCTACGTCGCGGCCTACGTCCTGCTCGACGGCGCCGACATTCCCTTCCTGCACCTGGTCACCGAGATCGATCCGGCCGAGGTGCGGATGGGAATGCGGGTTCAGGCGGTGTGGAAACCCAAGGAGGAGTGGGGTCTTGGCATCGACAACATCGACTACTTCCGGCCGACAGGCGAACCCGACGCCGACTACGACACCTATAAGCATCACCTCTGAGGAATAGATCAATGACTTTCCAGCCAGAAGCGGAGTGGGATCGCGCATGAGTGAAGTTGCAGTCGTCGGGTTCGCGCACGCACCCCACGTCCGCCGGACCAACGGCACCACCAACGGCGTGGAGATGCTCATGCCGTGTTTCCGCCAGCTCTACAGCGAGCTCGGAATCACCCAGAGCGACATCGGCTTCTGGTGCTCGGGTTCGTCGGACTACCTTGCCGGCCGCGCATTCTCGTTCATTTCGGCGATCGACTCCATCGGCGCGGTGCCGCCGATCAACGAGTCGCACGTCGAGATGGACGCCGCGTGGGCGCTGTATGAGGCCTACATCAAGATCCTGACCGGTGAGGTGCAGACCGCGCTGGTCTATGGGTTCGGCAAGTCGTCGGCGGGCACGCTGCGGCGGGTGTTGGCATTGCAGACCGACCCGTACACCGTGGCGCCGCTGTGGCCCGACTCGGTGAGTATGGCCGGCCTGCAGGCCCGATTCGGACTGGACTCGGGTAAGTGGACCGCCGAGCAGATGGCGCAGGTCGCGCTGGACGCACAGGCGGCGTCACCGCGGGTGGACCGCCTGGAGTCCGGCAGCACCGTCGAGGAGCTTCTGGAGCAGCCCTACTTCGCAGAACCCCTGCGTCGCCACGACATCGCCCCCATCACCGACGGTGCATCGGCGATCGTGCTCGCCGCCGGAGACCGCGCCCGCGAGCTGCGGGAGCATCCGGCCTGGATCACCGGTATCGAGCATCGCATCGAGACACCTGTGCTCGGTGCGCGTGATCTGACCACGTCGCCGTCGACTGCGGTATCGGCGCAGGCCGCAACCGGTGGCGATGCGTCGTCGATCGAGATCGCCGAACTCTGTGCGCCGTTCAGCCATCAACAGCTGATTCTCAAAGAGGCCATCGGACTTCCGGACAGCACCGAGATCAACCCGTCCGGCGGGGCGCTCGCAGCGAACCCGATGTTCTCGGCCGGCCTGGAGCGGATCGGCCTGGCGGCCCGGCACATCTTCGACGGCAGCGCTTCCCGTGTGCTTGCGCATGCGACGAGCGGCCCTGCGCTGCAACAGAATCTGGTCGCAGTTTTGGAAGGTGACCCGCGATGAGCCGCTGGCGCGAAGAGGAGAAGATCTAGCCATGGCCAAGAAACTCGCTGCCGTCCTGGGTACCGGGCAGACGAAGTACGTCGCCAAGCGCAAGGACGTCTCGATGAACGGGCTGGTCCGTGAGGCCATCGACCGCGCGCTCGAGGACGCCGGTGTCACCTTCGCCGACATCGACGCCGTGGTCGTCGGCAAGGCGCCGGATTTCTTCGAGGGTGTCATGATGCCCGAGCTGTTCATGGCCGATGCGACGGGCGCGACGGGTAAACCCCTCATCCGCGTCCACACCGCCGGGTCGGTCGGCGGTTCCACGGCCGTCGTAGCGGCCAGCCTGGTGCAATCGGGCAAGTACCGCCGAGTGCTGACGATGGCTTGGGAGAAGCAGTCCGAATCGAATGCCATGTGGGCGTTGAGCATCCCGGTGCCGTTCACCAAGCCGGTCGGCGCCGGCGCGGGCGGCTATTTTGCGCCGCACATCCGCGCCTACATCCGCCGGTCCGGCGCCCCGACGCACATCGGCGCGATGGTGGCGGTCAAGGACCGCCTCAACGCGGTCAAGAACCCGTTGGCACATCTGCATCAGCCCGACATCACGCTGGAGAAGGTGATGGAGTCGCCGATGCTGTGGGACCCGATCCGCTACGACGAGACGTGCCCGTCATCCGATGGGGCCGCGGCCATGGTGATCGGTGACGAGGCCAGTGCCGACGCACGCGTCGCAGAAGGCCATCCGGTGGCGTGGGTTCACGCGACCGCACTACGCACCGAGCCGCTGGCCTACGCCGGGCGTGATCAGGTCAATCCACAGGCGAGCCGCGATGCGGCCGCGGCGCTGTGGAAGGCCGCCGGTATCACCAGCCCGATTGACGAGATCGACGTCGCCGAGGTCTATGTGCCGTTCTCCTGGTATGAGCCGATGTGGCTGGAGAGTCTTGGTTTCGCTCCGGAGGGCGAGGGTTGGAAGCTCACCGAGGCCGGCGAGACCGAGATGACCGGCCGGATCCCGTTCAACCCGTCCGGTGGCGTGCTGTCGTCGAACCCGATCGGCGCCTCGGGCATGATCCGCTTCGCCGAGTCGGCGATCCAGGTCATGGGCAAGGGCGGCGAGCATCAGGTCCGGGGCGCCCGCAAGGCACTCGGACACGCCTACGGCGGCGGCGCGCAGTACTACTCGATGTGGGTTGTCTCCAGCGACAAGCCGGGCACCTGACGCGGATGCAGTACACCTGCAGCGTGGCGATGGGACCAATCGACCAGCTCGTCGAGATCGCCCGCACCGCTGAGGAAGTCGGCTTCGACTCGATCGCGCTGCCGGATTCGCTGTTCTACATGGAAAAGCAAGCGGCCGATTACCCGTACACACCCGACGGGTCGCGGATGTGGAACGAGGACACCCCGTGGGTGGACCCGCTGATCGCGGCCGGCGCGATGGGGGCGGTGACGTCCACGTTGCGCTTCTACACCAACGTGATGAAGCTCGGTTCCCGTAACCCGCTGCTGCTGGCCCGCCAGGTGGGGTCGGTCGCGAACTTGACCGGCAACCGTTTCGGCTTCGGCGTCGGGATCGGCTGGGCACCCGAGGAATTCGAGTGGTGTGGGGTGCCCTACGCCAAGCGCGGCAAGCGCGTCGACGAGATGATCGAGGTGATCAAGCTGGTGTTGGCCGGCGGCATGGTCGAATTCCACGGCGAGTTCTACGATTTCGACCGGTTGCAGATGAGCCCCGCCCCGAGCCGGCCGGTGCCGTTCTACGTCGGCGGGCACACCGAGGTGGCGCTGAAACGCGCAGCCCGGGTGGGTGACGGCTGGACGAGCGCGATGATGACCGGCGACCAGCTCGCCGAGACCATCGGAAAGCTCAACACGCTGCGCGCCGAGTACGGCCGCGCGGATGAGCCGTTCGAGTTCCAGGCGGTGTGCATCGACAAGTTCGGCGTCGACGGACACCGCGAGCTCGCCGAGGCCGGGGTCACCGACAACATCGTGATCCCCTGGGTGTTTGACGGCCTCGGCTTCGACGCGCCGATCGAGCAGAAGAAGGACTCGCTCAAGCGCTTCGCCGACACCTACATCCACTCGGGCTGGCAGGGCAACTAATCGCCCGTGCCGTGACGCAATCCATCGATCAGCAGATCGACCATGCGCCGGGCGTGGCCCGACTGGTCGGCATCTCCGGGCAGGCACAGGTTCGCTACCGCACGCAGTAGATCGTTCGGCGCGATATCGGCCCGCACGGCATTCGCACCGGATGCGCCGAGCAGGAGCGACCGCAACGCGGGTTCCAACCGCTGGTCGAAGTAGGCGGGCAAGGTGTCGAACGCAGGGTCTCCGGAGTGCAGGGCAGCCGCGAGGCCGCGCTTGGTCGCGATGAGCTCGGTGTACCTGTGCAGCCACCTGATCAACGCTTCCAGCGGATCGTGGCGCGTCGCGAGTTCGACGGCGGCGTCGGCGCACTCGTCGATCTCGTGCTGGAACACCGCGATGACGAGGTCGCTGCGCCGGGGAAAGTGCCGGTAGAGCGTGCCGACGCCCACCCCAGCCCGTGCGGCGATCTCCCGGACCGGGGCGTCGACCCCGGACTCGGCGAACACCGCGGCGGCAGCCTCGACGACTGCGCCGATGTTGCGTTGCGCGTCAGCGCGCACGATGACCCCTCTTGACTAAACGGAACGTTGTTCCATATCGTTACCGGAGCACCGCTCCGTTTCACGATGTTACGCCCTGGAGGGACCATGGAACCGCACCACGAACAGCACCCGATCGGAACCGGCTTCACCGCGGCGTCCACCGCCGACGACGTCATCCGGGGTGTTGATCTGCATGGCACGAACGCGGTTGTCACGGGCGGACATTCGGGCTTGGGTCGCGAGACGACCAAGGTTCTCGCCGCGGCCGGGGCGAGCGTCGTCGTCGCGGCACGATCACCTCAGCGCGCGGCAGCCGCGGTGGCCGACATCGACGGCGTGGCGGTCGAGCAGCTCGACCTGATGGATCCGCAGTCCATCGAGAGCTTCACGCAACGCTGGCTGGCATCCGATCGCGCGGTGCACATGCTGATCAACTGCGCGGGCTTGCCCGCCCCTGCCGAACGGACCGTTGATGCGAGGGGTTTCGAGGCCCAGTTCGCCACCAATCACCTAGGCCATTTCCAGCTGACGCTCGGCCTGTTGCCGGCCCTGCGGGCTGCGCGTGGTGCCCGGGTGGTCAACGTTTCCTCGGGTGCCCACCGGCTCTCTGACATCCGTTGGCACGATCTGCATTTCACCACCGGTTATGACCCCGGGCTGGCTTATGCGCAGTCCAAGACGGCCAACGTGCTGTTCGCCGTGGAGCTGGACCGCCGGTGGTCCGCCGACGGCATCCGCGGGTATGCCGTGCACCCCGGCGTCGTGGTCGGCACGAATCTGAACAGTGCGGTGGGCGAAGAACAGTTGCGCGAGATGGGTCTGGTCGACGACGACGGCCGGCCGATCATCGTGCCGGAACATGGGCGCAAGACTCCCCAGCAGGGCGCCGCCACGATCGTCTTCGCCGCGACCAGTCCGCACCTTGCCGGGGTCGGGGGTGTCTACCTCAAGGACAGCGACGTCTCGCCGCTGGATCCCGAACCCAGGCCCATGACCAACAGCCCGGATCTCGACATTCCCGCCGAGGTCGCGCCGCATGCCGTGGATCCGCGTTCCGCACGGCGCCTGTGGGAACTCAGCGAGCAGATGGTGTTCGGCAACCTCGCCACACCGTCCGGACGAGCCGGTTGACCGCGTCGTCATCCAGCGGCGCCATCCCGAGCATCAGCCGGTAGTACGGCGGAGACACCAATGCGTCCACCGCGACCTCGACGTCGGTGTCGGGGGGTAGATCGCCGGCGGTGACCGCTTCGCGCAGCGTGACGGCGACCGCCGCGCGGCGTGGCGCAATCCACTGATCGAGCAACGCGCGCTCGATCGCCGGATCGGACGCCGAGGCGGCGATCACATTGCGCAGCAGTGGCCCGACGGCCGGGTCGGCGAGGATGTCGAACAGCGCCCTGACGTGATGAACCAGCGCCTGCACCGTCGAACTGCCCGGCGGGCGCACTATCGAGTCCCGCACCGCGTCCAACAGCCCCTCGAGCACGATCGCGGACGCAGAGGGCCACCACTTGTAGATCGTCGTGCGGCTCACCTCGGCGCGTTTGGCGATGGCGTCGACCGTTGCCGCTCCCGAGCCCCCGTCGAGGGCGAGCTCGGCAGCGGCCCGCACCACTTTCTCGCGCACGGCCGCGCTGCGGGGACGACCGCGGCGGTTGACCATGCCGTCAGCTTATGGCCGCGGTTCGCCTGTTCCCGACCGCCACCGCGACCAGGCAGACGACCGCGGCGCACGCGCCGACCACGAACATGGTCGGATAGGACAGCCCGGCCGCCCCTGCCACAAACGCCATCGCCGCCGGCACCCCGAAGCCGAGATAGCAGAGGCTGTAGAACACCGCCGTCAGCCCGGCCAGGTCGTCGGGCCCGGCGAGGCGCTGCACCTGCTGCAGCCCGGCCAGGAGCGCGAGACCGTACCCCCCGCCAAGCACCGCCGCCGCCACCACCGAGGCCCACACCGTCAGGACGGCGGCCGCCCATGCGGCCATCGCCATGCCAGCGATCAGGAGGACCAATGCCGCCACGATGCCACCGATACCGTCGCCGACCAACCGCCTGCCGGCATGTTGCACGCCGAAACCGACGCCGAGCGCGACCAGACACAGCAATGCCGAGTACGCAATGGGCGCCGTGGCGACATGCTGCGCCATCAGCGCGGGCAACACCGCGTACGCCGTCGCCCCGGCGCCGAACACCCACGGGGCGACGGGAAGCACGACGCGGAGGAACCGACGCCGGGCTGCAGCCGGCACGCTGAGATCGGTCCACCAGGGCCGCCCTGTATCAGTGCGCGCACGGGTCTCGGGCGCGCTGCCGAGCAGGGCGCCCGCTGCCAGCGCCATTGCGATGTTGATCGCATAGGGCAACACCGCGGGTGCGGGCGCCCACTGAGCCAGCACCCCTGCGGCCGCGGCTCCGAGGCCGAAGCCGGCCGTCAGGCTCATCGCGGCGCGGCGGGCGCCGGCCGTGCCATCGTCCCACGGCGGGCTGGACAACTCCTTGATCCAGCTCCCCCCGACCGCCATCGCGAGGCCCAGGGCCAGACCGCTGAAGACCCTGCCCAGCCCGAGGACCAGCGCGGACTGGGCGCCGAAAGCCAGAATCAACGACCCGATGGCGGCCAGTACGGGCGCGGGCACCATCAGCGGGCGGCGCCCGAAGCGGTCCGACAGCGCACCGCCGACGAGCAGGGCGGGAACGATGCCCAGCACATAGGCGAACAGCAGCAGGTCGACCGTCAGTGCGGAGAAGCCACCGTCGGCCCGGTACATGACCAGCAGCGGGGTGAACTCGTTGCCGCCCCAGGCGATGGCGAAGATGGCCGCGGCGACCGCCTGCCACGGCCTGGCCGGGCGCGCGCCGCCGACTCCGGCCGAGGGCCGGGTCCGGATTCCAACATTAGTGAACACGCTGTTCACTATATAGAAGGCTGGGCGATGGAAGGCTGGCGCCGGACGCAGGTATCGCCGGGGGCCCGGTGGGTACTCCGAGCGGGAAAGGTCTTTGGTCACTTTCTGCGCAGGTGAGTGGCCGTCGGATTGCGTCTGCGCGGCCAAAAACTGTAACGTGTTCTAGTTAGAAGCCAACAACGGGAGGCCCGAGGTGAGCACCGAGTCAACTGCGGGAGCCGCGACAATTCGCGAGATCGACACCGGCACACTGCCCGACCGGTTTGCCCGGGGCTGGCACTGCCTGGGGCCGGTCAAGGATTTTCAGGACGGCCGACCGCACGGGATCGAGATCTTCGGCACCATGCTGGTCGTCTTCGCCGACTCCAAGGGCGAACTGAACATCCTGGACGGCTACTGCCGGCACATGGGAGGCAATCTGGCCCAGGGCACCGTGAAAGGTGACGAGGTCGCCTGCCCGTTCCACGATTGGCGGTGGGGCGGCGACGGCAAATGCAAGCTGGTCCCCTACGCCAAGCGCACCCCCCGCCTGGCTCGCACGCGCGCCTGGCACACCGACGTTCGGGGCGGACTGCTGTTCGTATGGCACGACCACGAGGGCAACCCCCCGCAACCGGAAGTCCGGATTCCGGAGATCCCCGAATGGTCCAGCGGCGAATGGACCGACTGGAAGTGGAACACCATGCTCATCGAGGGTTCCAACTGCCGCGAGATCATCGACAACGTCACCGACATGGCCCACTTCTTCTACATACATTTCGGGTTGCCGACGTACTTCAAGAACGTCTTCGAGGGGCACATCGCCAGCCAGTACCTGCACAACGTGGGCCGGCCGGACGTCAACGACATGGGCACCGCCTACGGTGACGCGTCCCTGGATTCGGAGGCTAGCTACTTCGGCCCGTCGTTCATGATCAACTGGCTGCACAACACCTACGGTGACTTCAAGGCCGAGTCGATCCTGATCAACTGCCACTACCCGGTGACGCAGGACTCGTTCGTCTTGCAGTGGGGTGTCATCGTCGAGAAACCCAAGGGGCTTGACGACAAGACCACCGAGAAATTGGCCGACGCGTTCACCGACGGTGTCAGCAAGGGCTTCCTGCAAGACGTCGAGATCTGGAAGCACAAGACCCGCATCGACAATCCGTTGCTCGTGGAAGAGGACGGTGCGGTGTACCAGATGCGACGCTGGTATCAGCAGTTCTACGTCGACGTCGCCGATGTGACGCCCGAGATGACCGACCGCTTCGAGATGGAGGTCGACACCACAATCGCCAACGAGAAGTGGACCGTCGAAGTGCAGGAGAACCTGAAAGCCAGGGAAGCCGAAAAGCAGTCGACGTGAGCCCCGCGGAAATCGGAGCCCGACGCTCATGACTCAGCAACCGGATGTGGACCGCCTCGCCCGGTCGATGCTGCTGCTGCACGGGCACGACGACGAGGAACACGCACACCCACACCCGGCCGGGCCCGTCGAGGGGCATGGATCCTGGCGCAAGGCACCGGACTTCGCATCCGACCCGGACCGTGCGGCGGCGGTGCGGGAAAGTACGCAGCGCGACCGCGAGCGGTACCTGACCTCGGGGCTGGTGTCGGTGGACTGCCGGTTCTGCCACGTGTCGGTTCAGGTGAAGAAGCTCGGGCCAACCCACACGTCGGTGCAGTGGAATGCCGAGGCCACGCAGCGATGCGCCCACTTCTCCGAAATCCGCACCGCAGGCGGCGATCCCGCGCGGTCCCGGTCGTGCCCGCGGCTTGCCGACAGCATCAGGCACGCCGTAGCCGAGGGCTGCCTGGAGGAATACTCCAGCGCGCCATCTCCTGGCGACGGCTGATTCGTCCACTCTCCGGCGTGTCGACCGAACGAGCCCGTGGATGGCGGCGCCGAGCCGTCAGAGGTCCTTGAAGCGCTCCTTGACCTGCTCGTCGGTAAGCCCGTAGTCGGCCAACGAGTAGGTGTGCTTCGGCGCGCGAGGCCCCTTCTTGCTCTCCTCGTGCGTACTCGACACCGATTCCCTCGCGGCGTCGGTGAAGTCGATACCGAAGGCCTGATAGATGTCGGCGACGGCATCGACCGGATCCTTGATCAGCGTGAAGTAGTCGAGATCGTAGAACTGTGCCGGGTCATGTTTGGCGCGTTCGGCATTGAACAGCTCCAGCCCCCGCGACCAGGTCTCCATCGAATCCGCTCCGATCACGTCGCCGACAAACGTGTTGGACCACCCCTCGGTGGTGTGCTGAGCCAGCGAGCACATCGACGCCATGATCGTCTCGGCCGGGCGGTGACACTGCACCACCAGGGCGTCCGGGTAGGTGGCGAACAACGCATCGAGTGCGAACAGGTGACTGGGATTCTTGAGCACCCAACGCTTCTCAGTGTCGTTGAGACCGATCAGCTGCAGGTTGCGGCGGTGCCGTAGGTAGGATTTGGTCCAATCCTGGCCGGCCAGCCACCGCGAATACGTCGGTAGGTGGGCCAGGGTCTCGTAGGACACCGAATGCAGCGACTGGCGCAGCAGCTGCCAGCATTCCTCGACCTCGTCGGCGGTCATGAAGTGCAGCCCGGTGTAATCGGGGTTCTCCTCGTGCGCCTTGGTGAACTGCGCGTCGAGTTGCTGAAACACCGGGTTCTGCGCCCAGGTGTCGCGCGGCGGACGGGGTTGTGGGAACTCGGCCAGCCACAACTCCAACCCCTGATGTCGTGGGTCGGCGGCCAGCAGACGGTGCACGACCGTGGTGCCGGTGCGCGGCAACCCGGTCACGAAGATCGGCCGCTCGATGGGCACATCCACATGTTCGGGGTACTGCTTGAAGGCCGCTTCCGACACCAGCCGCGCGACCAGGGCATTCCTGACGAAGAACCGGTGCATCTTGCTGCCGAGCTCGGTCAGATCGGCGTCGCGCTGGAACGACTCCAGTAGGACACCCAGCGCCTCGCGATAGTTGTCGTCGTCGGAGCCGAAATCAGTGAGGCCGCAGGCCTTGACGGCCGAGGCATGCAGATCGTCGACCGTGCCCACATTGGTACGTCCGCTCATATCAGGCCTTGAACTCCCCGCAGTTGACGTCGAGAGACTGGCCGGTGATCCCGCTGGACAGGTCGCTGGCCATGAACAGAATGGCCGAGGCCACTTCGTCTTCAGTCGGCAGCCGCTTGAGGTCCGAACCGGCGGCAGCCGCGTTGTAGATGTCGTCGACGCTGGTTCCGTATTTGCCGGCCTGATGCTCGAAATAGCTCTTCAGCGTTCCGCCCCAGATGTATCCGGGCAGAACGGAATTCACCCGGATTCCCTGCTCCCCCAGCTCAGTTGCCAAGGTCTGTGACATCGCCAGCAGCGCCGACTTGGCCATCTTGTACGCACCGTACTTGGCCTGAGAATGCCGGACCACCATCGAGTTCACGTTGACCACCGACCCGTTCACCTCCGCCAGTGCCGGGGTGAACGCCTGAACCATGCGTAGCGCACCGAATACGGTCAACTCGATCGCGTCCCGCATATGTTCGAACGTGGTGTTGGCGAACGGCTTCATCGAGGGAACCCGGAACGCGTTGTTGATCAGGACGTCCACCTTGCCGTACGCCTCGAGCGTTTCGCTGACAAGGTTGTTCACCTGCGCATCGTCGGTGATGTCGGTGCCGACCGAGATCGCACGCCGGCCCAGATCGGTGACCTGCTTGGCCACGTCGTCGAGCCGCTCGACGGTGCGCGCCGCCAGCACCAGATCAGCGCCCGCCTCCGCGCAGCGCCGCGCCAGCGTCGTCCCCAACGCCGGACCGACGCCGCTGATCACGACGACCTTGTCCTGCAGAAGTCCTTGGGATTCGGCCACGACTCAACCCACCATTCTCTCGCCGATCTGCTTCTGACGCAGCGCGATCCGCGCACGCCAGTCTTCCTCTGAGATTTTGTTCGCTTCGTAGTACGGCAGCGTCGTGGCGACCTTGTCGACGCTTACCAGCTCCACCGTCGGTCCGTCGGCCGGCGTCAGCTCACGAGACACCCGCTGCCAGCGGAACTGCAGATAGCCTTTCCGATGCCCCAGCGTCTCCACCCAGTTGGTCACGCCGGGATTCTGGTCGCAGACCACGATGCGAATCGTGCCGTCCGGATCCGCCTGGGCCTGAGTTCCGTTGAGCGAGGTCTGGTGGTTGATGTAGTCCAGGGAGATGTACCAGAGGCTGCCGAGCTGAAAGCCGAGGTACGGCGCATCGGTGACCGGCAGCGTGATGATCAGCGCCTGGTCCTCGGCGAGGTCGAACTGACCGGCCGACGAATACTGGGTGGCGAGTCCACCCGGGGTCAGCCGGGGGGCCACCATGGTGTTCGGCTCGCTGTCGTTGTAGAACCACTGCGGAAACTGCAGCCAGGTTTTCACCCGCTGCACCAGCTGCTTTCCCGCCATCGCGTAGCGCTTCTCGATGAGTTCACGAGTCAGCGCAGGGGGCGCGGTCCCGGCCGTGTCGGTGCGCGCGATCGCGAATGAGCCGCGCTGCGCGGACCAGTCGTTGTAGACCTCGCGGATCACGAGCTGGGACGGCACCTCCGGGGTGAAGCGCCACTCGAACGTTCCGTCGGCATCGATCTGTAGTTTGCGGTCGTCGAACGCCGTCTCGCTGTCCGGCACGACCTTGTCGGTGTACTCCCCGCCGAGCAACTGGAAGCTGACATCGGTGGTGGTGCCGCGCCTGCCCGTGACCACGTACTCGTGCCCGGGTTGCACTCGGGTGCCGAAATACATGGTGTCCGGATTGTCGAGACCCATCTTGGTGAACGGGCCGGTGCCGCTGTGCAGAAACGGATGGTCGCGGTCGTAGTCGAAAGCGACATGGGTGCAGGCTGCGATGCACCCCGCCAGGTATTGCAGACCTTCCAGGAGATCGGCCTCGGATTCGATGAACGGCGCGGAGGCGACGAGCGCCTCGGCTTCGGCGATGGCTTCGGTCAGCGGCTGCGCGAACACAGCCCCAAACTAGAACCTGTTCTACCGAGAGTCAATATATCTACCGTGTCGTTCCATATTTGGACCATAAGGGGGTAAGGTGCCGCCATGTCTTCAGCCTCGCCGGGGCGCGGATCTCCACCGACCGATCGGGTGGTGCGCGTGCTCGATTTTCTGGCGGACCGGCCGCAGGAGCGCTTCGGCGTGTCCGAGCTGGCCCGCCGGGTCGGTTTGACCAAGCCGACCTGTCTGGGAATCCTGGCCGCGCTGAGCGATGCCGGCTACCTGGTCCGCGACGCCGCAGACAAGACGTACCGCCTGGGCCCGTCGTTGATCACCCTCGGCCACCGGGCACAGGAGTCGATGCGGGTGAGCCCGGCCGCACGTGAGCAGCTACGCCGGTTGTGCACTCGGTTCGATGCCACCGCCGCGCTGTCGGCGGTCATCGGCGATCGCATCACGCTGCTCGATCTGGTGGCGCCCGCCGGCGCCAACCCCGGCGTGCAGGTCGGTCAGAGCTACCCGTTCGCACCACCGGTCGGCTTGATGTTCGTGCTCTGGGATGATGAGGCCGAAAAGGATTGGCTGCGGCGGCAACCCACGATTCCGTTGCGCACCGACACCGAGCGGCTCAAGCGGGTGGTGGCAGCGTGCCGGGCTGACGGGTACCTGGTGGAACGCCAGACTGCGGGTGGCCGGAGGCTGTATTCGTTGATGGCGGGCATGCCGACCGAGCTCCCCGACGAATTGCGCGCGCTCCTCGGAGAACTGGTATCCGACATCGGGGAGCGGGTGTACCTCCGCGAGGAAAGTTCGGGACAGGGCCGACACGAGATCAGTGTGATCTCCGCACCGGTGTTCGACCACTACCGTCGGCAGGTGATGGTCACCTCGATGCACATCGGGAAGGCATTGACCGACCGGGAGATCAACGAGCGCGCCCGCGCTGTGGTGGCCACCGCCGATGCGGTCACGGCTCAGCTCGGCGGCGCCCGGTCGCATACATCTACAGACAACCCTGCCCTGCCGCGCTGATGCGCGGCAGGGCAGGGCTTTCTCGACTGTGGGTCAGCGCTTTCTCGACTGTGGGTCAGCTCATCGGCATCGAGCCAGGCTCGCCCGCAGGGCCCGGAGGTGCGATCACCTCAGGAACCTCAGCGGCCGAAGGGTTTTCCCCGGGCTCGGTGGCGCTCCACACGGCGTGCGCGACCGGCGTCGGAATCAACTCGACACCGCACTGGCTACGCAGCGCACTGACCGGCTCATGGATCGCCGCCAACTGGTCCTGGACCTGCGGGTTCTGCGCGAAGAACGACGCGTACGCTCCCTGGGTCTCGGGCTGCGACTGGGCCGAGATACTCGTCAGCGCCTCATTGGTCTCAGGGTTGGCCGCCAGGTAGGTCCCCTCGGCAGCAGCGGCTGAACTCACCGTGCCGGCGACATTGCTCGCCGAGCAGTCAGGGGCTCCAGGCTGGGACGGCTGGGAATTCGCCACCGGGACGACGATCGCCGCCGATCCAAAGGCCAGCAGGCCACCGGCGAATACTCCGAAAAGGCCGCGGCGCACGTTCGTCACGGACGCGGTCATTGAGGATCACTCCTTCGAGTCTGCGGTCTACGGTCCCTCAATCTCTAGCCGGTCCGCGCGGCAACCAAACATCGACGGTGCCGGATGTACCGGCCGAGGCGGCCGTCACCGCAGGTCAAGACTCATTACCGAGGCGGCAGGGCCGGTCGTCGGCGGCCACCTGTCAGGCCTGAGGGGCCAGTCAGCTCGTCGCAGCGATCGCCAGGGGCAGCACCTCGGGCGCGCCCGCCGCCCGCAGTTCGCGTGCCGCCATGGTCATCGTCCACCCGGTGTCGGACAGGTCGTCGACCAGTAGCACCGGACCCGTCACCTGTGGCAGCACGGGCCGCACCCAGGCTCCGTGCAAGGCGGCCACTCGGTACGCGGAGTTCGCGGCGGTGGCCGACCGCCGGTCGGGCGCGTAGCGCAGCACACCGAGATCGGTGAGCCGTCCCAGTTCGGCCAGCCGGCGGGCCAGCGAGGAGATCAGCATCGGATGCCGGGCCGAGTCGAGCGCCATCACTGCCGTGGGTCTGGTCTGCCACTCCCACGACGCCAGAACCTTCACCGCGGCCTGCACCACTGCCTCGGGGACTTCGGTGTCGTCGGCGTCGAGCAGCTCCCGCAGGCGTGCGCCCCACCCGAGATCGGTAAGCCGTCCGATGACCCGTCCGGGCTCGGGCCCGCCGGAGATCTTGCCGCTGAGCTCAATACCGAGCTTGCCCAGCCCGGTCGGCCACTGCTTGCGCGGCGCGAGCATCACTCCCGGGCGCATGAGCCGGTCACGGGAATCCGCGACGACCGCCGCATCGACCTCGGCGGTGTGACGGACTCCAGCGCAGTTGTCGCACCGGTCGCAGCGCGCGTCGTCGGCGAGTTCGGGATCGTCGAGTTGACGACGCAGGAAAGCCATCCGGCAATCACCGGTGGTCTGATAGTCCAGCATGGCCTGCTGCTCGCGCCTGCGTGCCTCGTCAAGGGTGCGGTACCGCGGCTCGTCGTATTCCCACGCTTCGCCGGTGGCGATCCAGCCGCCCTTGACCCGCCGTACCGCGCCGTCGACGTCGAGAACCTTGAGCACCATCTCCAGTCGAGACCGTCCGAGATCGACCAGGGGTTCCAGCGCCGCGGTGCTCTGCGGCCGGTCGCGCTCCAGAGCATCAATCACGTTGCGCACCATCGATTCCGACGGGAATGCGACGGACGAGAAGTACCTCCAGACATCCTGGTCCTCACGCCCGGGGAGCAGGACCACCTCGGCGCTGGGCGTCGAGCGCCCGGCACGACCCACCTGTTGGTAGTAGGCGATCGGCGACGACGGCGCACCGAGGTGGACCACGAAGCCGAGGTCGGGTTTGTCGAAACCCATCCCCAGCGCCGAGGTCGCGATGAGGGCTTTTACCCGGTTGGCGAGCAGGTCGGCCTCCAACTGTTCGCGCTCGGCAGCTTCGGTCGCACCCGTATACGACGCCACTCGGTGCCCGTGTTCGGCGAGCAGTGCCGCCACATCGTTGGCCTGCGCCACGGTCAGCGTGTAGACGATTCCGGATCCCGGCAGTGAATCCAGCTGTGAGACAAGCCATGCGGCGCGCTGCGCCGGATTTCCGGCCTGCACCACCGACAGACGCAGCGATTCGCGGTCCAGCCCGCCTCTGAGCACCAGGGTGTCACCTCCCCCCACCCCCAACTGCGCTGCCACGTCGGCGACGACTCTGTCGTTGGCGGTGGCAGTGGTGGCCAGTACGGGGACATCGGCACCGAGGTCGGCGAGTAGGGTGCGGATGCGTCGGTAATCGGGCCGGAAGTCGTGACCCCAGTCCGACACACAGTGCGCCTCGTCGACGACGACCAGACCGGCGTCGCGGGCGAGTGCCGGTAGTACCTCGTCACGAAAGTCGGGATTGTTCAACCGCTCCGGACTCACCAGCAACACGTCGAGGTCTCCGCGGCGCACCCGGTCGTGGACGTCCGACCAGTCCGTGACGTTGCTGGAATTGATGGTCGCGGCGTGTACGCCGGCCCGGTCGGCGGCGGCCACCTGGTTGCGCATCAGCGCCAGCAGCGGAGACACGATGACGGTCGGACCGTGCCCGGCGGCACGCAACAGCTTGGCGGAGATGAAGTAGACCGCCGACTTCCCCCAGCCGGTGCGTTGCACGACGAGCGCGCGCCGCCGGTGCACAACCAGTGCTTCGATCGCGGTCCACTGGTCGTCGCGCAGGACTGCGCCCGACCCCGCCAGTTGTTCGAGGATCGCCTGTGCGTCGGCCCGGGTCGCGGTCATGTCCCCATCGTGCCCGGGGCCGCCGACACGCTATGACGCGGAGGCGGCTTCCTGTTCCCGTTTGATTTCCAGGGCGATGTCGATGAGTTGGTCTTCCTGGCCGCCGATGAGTTTGCGTTGTCCGGCGCGGTGGAGCAGTTGGTGGGCGGGCACTCCGTAGCGTTCGGATTGGCGGATGGCGTGTTTGAGGAAGCTGGAGTACACCCCGGAGTAGCCCATGATCAGCGCGTTGCGGTCGAGCAGGCACTCGGCGGGCATCGCCGGGGCGACGACCTCTTCGGCGGCATCGGCGATGTCGAAGAAATCGATACCGGTCTTGACACCGATCTTGTCGAACACCCCGATCAACGCTTCCACCGGCGCGTTACCCGCACCCGCGCCGAACCGGCGGCACGACCCGTCGATCTGCTTGGCCCCGGCCCGCACCGCCTCGATGCTGTTGGCCACCCCCAACCCCAGGTTCTCGTGGCCGTGAAAACCGACCTGCGCGTCATCGCCGAGCTCGGCGACCAACGCACTGACCCGGTCGGCCACGCCCTCCAGGACCAGCGCACCCGCCGAATCCACCACATACACGCATTGACAGCCGGCGTCGGCCATGATGCGGGCCTGGGCGGCCAGCTTCTCCGGCGGGATGGTGTGGCTCATCATCAGGAAGCCCACGGTCTCCAGGCCGAGTTCACGGGCCAGGCCGAAGTGTTGGATGGACACGTCGGCCTCCGTGCAATGGGTGGCGATCCGGCAGATCGACCCACCGTTGTTCTGCGCCTCCTTGATGTCGTCCTTGGTGCCCACCCCGGGCAGCATCAGGAACGCGATCTTGGACTCGGTGGCCGTCTCGGCGGCCAGCTTGATCAACTCCTGCTCCGGAGTCTTGGAGAACCCGTAGTTGAAGCTCGACCCGCCCAGCCCGTCACCGTGGGTGACCTCGATGACCGGCACCCCGGCCGCGTCCAGCGCGGCGACGATGGCGGCCACCTCGTCCTTGGTGAACTGGTGACGCTTGTGGTGCGACCCGTCACGCAGCGACGTGTCCGTCATCCGGACGTCCCATATGGGGTTGAAGTAGATGTCTTCGGTGCTCATGCCTGTGCTCCTCCAGCGGTAGCGGCCAGAGATTCCTTCGCGATCTCTTCGCCGACCTTCGTCGCTGCCGCGGTCATGATGTCCAGATTTCCCGCGTACGGCGGGAGGTAGTCACCCGCACCCTCCACTTCGACGAACACCGTCACGACATGGTTGCCGCCGTTGACCACCGACGGCTCATCGAACTGCGGCTCGTTGAGCAGCCGATACCCCGGCACATAGGTCTGCACCTCGGCCACCACATCCTTGATCGACGCCGTGATCGCCGCGTGGTCGGCGTCCTCGGGGATCGCGCAGAAAATGGTGTCGCGCATGATCATCGGCGGCTCCGCCGGGTTCAAGATGATGATCGCCTTGCCCCGCGCCGCGCCACCGATGTTCTGCACCCCGGCGCTGGTGGTCTTGGTGAACTCGTCGATGTTGGCGCGCGTCCCCGGACCCGCCGACGCCGACGACACCGACGCGACGATCTCCGCGTAGGGCACTCCCCCTTGTCCGCGACAAGCCCGCTCCACCGCGTACACCATGGGGATGGTGGCCTGGCCACCGCAGGTGACCATGTTGACATTCGGCGCGTCCAGGTGCGCGCGCAGGTTCGCCGGCGGGATCACGCCCGGCCCGACCGCGGCCGGGGTGAGGTCGATCGCCCGGATACCGGCCTCGGCGTACCGCGGCGCGGCGGCCTTGTGCACATAGGCGCTGGTGGCCTCGAACACCATGTCCGGCTTCTCGCTGCGGGCCAGCAGCCAGTCCACGCCCTCGTGCGAGGTTTCCAGTCCCAGCTTGCGGGCCCGCGCCAACCCCTCACTCTCGGGATCGATGCCGATCATCCAGCGCGGCTCCAGCCACTCCGAACCCAACAACTTGTACAGCAGATCGGTGCTGATGTTGCCCGACCCCACAATCGCCACAGATGCCTTGTCAGGCATGAGAACTCCTAATTACTCGAAACTCAGTTCCACTGAACCTAAACCGGTGAAGTCGGCGACAAAACAGCTGCCCGCGGGTGCATCTATCGCACGTGTGCACGATCCCGGCAACACGATGTCGCCGGCCTTGAGCCGGACACCGAAACTCTCCACCTTGCGCGCCAGCCACGCCACCGCCGTCACCGGATTGCCCAACACCGCATCACTGCGCCCCTCGGCGACGACCTCTCCGTTATTGGTCAGCACCGCGTCAATGTTCTTGATATCGATGTCCTTGGGCGACACCCGCGCCTCCCCGAGCACCCAGCCGGCCGAGCTGGCATTGTCGGCGATGGTGTCGCACAACTTGATCTGCCAGTTGGTGATCCGGGTGTCGATCAGCTCGATGGCAGGCGCGAACGCCGCCGTCGCGGCCAGCACGTCGTCCTCGGTGCAGCCGGCGCCCGGCAGGTCGTCGGACAGGATGAAGCCCACCTCGACCTCCACCCGCGGATACAGGTAGTTCGCCGACTTGACCGGCACGTCTTCGAAAACCTGCATCTCGTCGAGCAGATGCCCGTAGTCGGGTTCGTCGACGTTCATCATCTTCTGCATCGCCTCCGACGACAGGCCGACCTTGTGCCCGATCACCCGGGCCCCCTCGGCCACCCGCTGACGGATGTTGATCAGCTGGATCTCGTAGGCATCCACCACGTCGATCCCGGGCTGGGCATCGGTCAACGGCGAGATCGGCACCCGACTGCGCTCGGCTTCGGCCAGGTCTGCGGCGAGCTTCTCGCGCACCTCAACGGACAACATGAAGTGAAGTCCCCTCGTTTCTTCGACCGGCACAGTTGTTAGTCGGCCGGGCAATTCTATAACGTGTTCTACATGACGGAGCAGGAGTATGACGTCGTCGTGGTCGGCAGCGGAGCGGCCGGTATGGTCGCCGCCCTCACCGCGGCCCACCAGGGCCTCTCGACGATAGTCGTTGAGAAGGCCCCGCACTATGGTGGTTCCACTGCGCGGTCAGGTGGTGGGGTGTGGATCCCGAACAACGAGGTCCTCAAGCGCGACGGGGTCAAGGACACTTCCGACGCGGCCCGGACCTACCTGCACGCGATCATCGGTGATGTGGTGCCGGCCGAGAAGATCGACACGTATCTGCAGCGCGGCCCGGAGATGCTGTCGTTCGTGCTCAAGCATTCGCCGCTGAAGCTGTGTTGGGTGCCGAACTATTCCGACTACTACCCCGAAAGCCCCGGGGGCAAGGCCACCGGCCGCTCGGTGGAACCGAAGCCGTTCGACGCCAAGAAGCTGGGCTCGGACCTGGCCGGGCTGGAACCGCCGTACGGCAAGGTGCCGATGAACATGGTCGTCATGCAGCAGGACTACGTGCGACTCAACCAGCTCAAGCGGCATCCCCGCGGGGTCTTACGCAGCCTGAAGGTCGGAATCCGGTCCGTGTGGGCCAACACCACGGGCAAGAACCTGGTCGGTATGGGCCGGGCGCTGATCGCCCCGCTGCGCATCGGTCTGCGCGACGCCGGTGTCCCGGTGCGGCTCAACACCGCGATGACCGACCTCTGCGTCGAGGACGGCGCCGTCCGCGGCATCTACGTCCGAGACACTTCGGGCCCGGAAAGCGCTGAGCCGCAGTTGATCCGGGCGCGGCGCGGAGTGATCCTGGGCAGCGGCGGATTCGAGCACAACGAACAGATGCGGGTGAAGTACCAGCGCGCACCCATCACCACGGAGTGGACGGTCGGGGCAAAAGCCAACACCGGCGACGGGATTCTGGCCGCGGAGAAGCTCGGTGCCGCGCTCGATGTCATGGAGGACGCCTGGTGGGGACCGACCGTGCCGCTGGTGGATTCCCCGTGGTTCGCACTCTCGGAGCGCAACTCCCCCGGCTCGATCATCGTGAACATGGCCGGTAAGCGCTTCATGAACGAGTCCATGCCCTACGTGGAAGCCTGCCATCACATGTACGGCGGACAGTACGGGCAGGGGCCGGGTCCCGGTGAGAACATCCCGGCCTGGCTGGTGTTCGACCAGCGCTACCGTGACCGCTACATCTTCGCCGGCTTGCAGCCCGGACAACGTATTCCGCGAAAGTGGCTGGAGTCGGGTGTGATCGTCAAGGCCGACACCCTCGACGAACTGGCCGCCACGACGGGCCTGCCGGTCGACGCGTTCAAGGCCACGGTCGAGCGCTTCAACGGCTTCGCCCGCTCCGGCGTCGACCAGGACTTCAAGCGCGGTGAGAGTGCCTATGACCGTTACTACGGCGACCCGACCAACAAGCCGAACCCGAACCTCGGCGAGATCAACCACGGCCCGTTCTACGCGGCCAAGATGGTGCCGGGTGACCTCGGCACCAAGGGCGGCATCGTCACCGACATCCGCGGCCGCGCGCTACGCGACGACGGTTCGATCATCGATGGGCTCTATGCTGCGGGCAACGTCAGCGCCCCGGTAATGGGTCACACCTACCCCGGCCCCGGCGGCACCATCGGACCGGCGATGACGTTCGGTTACCTGGCGGCGCTGGACATCGCCGGGTCTGCCGCGACGACGACAGAGAAGTAGCGGAAGGACTTCAGACGTGCCCATCAATCTCGACGAGGCCATCGGCGCCGAACTGGATCCGGTCGAATTCTCCTGGACCAGCAGCGACGTCCAGCTCTACCACCTGGGTCTCGGAGCAGGTATGGATCCGATGGACGCGACGGAACTGCGCTATCTCGCCGACGGGAATCCGCAGGTGCTGCCGACATTCGGCAACGTGGCGCAGAGCTTCCACATGACCGAGCCGCCCGCGGTGAAGTTCCCGGGTATTGACATCGAGCTCAGCAAGGTGCTGCACGCCAGCGAGGCTGTGACGGTTCCCGGGCCCATTCCTGCGTCGGGCACCGGTGTCGCGGTCACCCGGTTCACCGACATTTGGGACAAGGGCAAGGCCGCAGTCATCTGGTCCGAGACCACGGTCAAAGCCCCCGACGGCACGCTGCTGTGGACACAGAAGCGGTCCATCTTTGCCCGCGGTGAGGGCGGTTTCGGCGGCGAGCGCGGCCCGTCCACAACGGGTGGCGCGCCGGAACGGGCACCCGACTTCGAGCTGACCGTACCGACGTCACCGCAGCAGGCTCTGCTCTACCGGATGTGCGGAGACCGCAATCCGCTGCACTCCGATCCCGAATTCGCTGCTGCCGCAGGCTTTCCACGACCCATCCTGCACGGTCTGTGTACCTACGGCATGACGTGCAAAGCCTTGGTCGACAACCTGCTCGACGGCGACGTCTCCGTTCTGAAGTCCTACGGAGCCCGGATGGCAGGCGTGGTCTTCCCCGGAGAGACGCTGCAGCTCAACGTGTGGAAGGACGACAGCGCCGGCGCCTACACCGCAGTCGTCACCGCGCCCGAACGCGACAACGCCGTCGCGCTGGCCGGCGTGGAGTTCGTCCCCGCCTGACCTGATCACTCGCAGAGCTCGGTGCCTGATTACTCGCAGAGCTCGGTGTCCGATTACTCGCAGAGCTCGGTGTCCGATTACTCGCAGAGCTCGGTGTCCGATTACTCGCAGAGCTCGGTGTCCGATTACTCGCAGAGCTCGGTGATCTTCGTGGACGCCGCCTGCGCCTCGTTCATCCGGTTCGTCTGAGTCGGATCATCGCCAGAAGTCCCGGCGAGCTGACTCATCCCGATGTATTCCAGGTTGTTGGCGAAGGTCCGCACCGTGTCGGCCAGCTCGGAGGGCACATCGCCGTCCAGCCGGGACAACAGGAACTGCCCACCGCCCAGAGTGGCCAACCGCGCATTGGCCGCCACCGCCTGCACAGCCACCGGATCGTCACCGAGGTTGGCATTCGTCTGCAACGACACCGCGCCTCGTACCAGCTGGAACGCACTGCATACCCGGGTCTTGGGATCGGTGGACTGATCGGCAGTGGCTGAGGATGTCTCACCGGACGGCGAGCTCACCAACGCCCAGATCGCGACCCCCAAAGCCGCGACGGCCACCACCAGGGCGGCGATGACCAGCTGATTCATCCGATTGGACGTGTTTCCGAAATCCGGCATTGGGCGATCATAGCTCCCGACCAAAGCCATTCTTCAGCAATGACTTTGACGACACGGCTGCGGGCGCCGACCCGGAAGGGTCGACGCCCGCAGACGTGGAGCACTAGTCGCTGCTGGAACCGCCGGAACTGCCGGAGCTGGCGGATCCGTCGCTGCCGTCACGACCACCGAAGCCGCCCTGGCCACCGGTACCACCGGTCGCACCACCGGCAGCGTCCGATGCGGCGTCACCACCGTCACCGCCGGCCCCGCCGTCGCCTCCGAAGCCACCGCTGCCGCCCGAACCACCGTTGCCGCCGGTGGCCTTCTCGTCGCCGTCGGCGTTTCCGCCCTTGCCGCCGGCGCCACCGCCGCTGCCGGTCAGGTCGACCGAACCACCGTCGCCACCCTTACCGCCGGTCGCGTTTCCGTCCTCGCTCACTGCGTCTCCGCCGTCACCGCCGTCACCGCCGGTGCCGAGGCGGACCCCGCCGCCCGCGCCCCCGTTGCCGCCGATCGCGTTCGCGCCGCCACCGACCGCGGCACCGCCGCTGCCTCCCGACCCGCCCTGGCCGGTGCCGCTGGTACCGCCGGCGCCACCGTTTCCGCCCCGGCCGGTCTTGCCCGCGGCCTCGGCCTCGGCGTCACCGCCGTTGCCGCCGTCGCCGCCGGTGCCGCCGAGGTTCGAATGCGCCAGACCACCGCGGCCACCGCTGCCACCGGTGGCATTGCCGTTGGCCGAGCTGGCCGAACCACCGTCGCCGCCGTGACCGCCGTGACCGTTGAGCACGCCGCCGACTCCGCCGGCGCCACCGGCGCCGCCGGCCGCGTTGTTCTGCGCCGACTCGTCGGGTTGGGTCGCCGGATCATTGACGACGTTGAGATTGTTGTTGTCGGAACCGCCGGCGCCGCCACTGCCGCCGTTTCCGAACAGATATCCGCTGTCACCGCCGCGGCCACCGGCGAATGCGCCGTTCTTCTTCGTGTTGCCTTCGTACACCGCGTCGCCGCCCTTACCGCCGGCGCCGCCGTTACCCATGACCCAGCCGCCCTTACCGCCGGCGCCGCCGGCCGAAGCGGCCCGGATGATGGTGCCGTCCTCGCCGATCACGGCGTCGCCGTCACCACCGTTGCCGCCGTTACCCATCCAGAAGCCGCCGTTGCCGCCGGTGCCGCCGTGCGCGCCATTGCCGCCGTTGCCCCACAGAATGCCGCCGTTACCGCCGTTGCACGCCGCCCCCTGGCAATCGTCGGCCGCATCCAGGCCGTTTCCGATCAACCAGCCGCCGTCGCCGATCATCGGCCGCCAGGCCGGATTCGCGCTGCTCTGTGGCAACGCCGACGACGGGGTGGTGCTGCGTCGGTCACTGCCGCCGTTGAGCGAGAGCCAGAGGATCTCTTCCTCGCTCGAAACCAGCTGCACCTCGATCTGGGCCGGAGCCGGCATATCGGCGTCCGCCAGCAGCAGCGTGCCGACACCGGCAAGTGCGGCGCCGGTGACGCCAGCGGTGATACCGGCCGTCAGGTACGTGCGGATCGCCGTCGAGCGCTCGCTCTTCTTGGCATGCCTCGCCATGGGATACCCCCTGTCTAGTCGCGTCGGAGGGCCGCCAACCCCCGCGTTGGCAACGCCCAGACAGTCATACCAGAGCGCGCGTGGGAAAACTGAGTTTTGCTGGAGGTAATGCGAGCGTTCACCTTGTTGCCGCCTCTGCGCATCTTCGGCGCCAGCGGGAGCTGCCGGGGCGTGGGCCGAGACGGCCCACCGGCGCCGCGGATTCGTCCACCCTCGGGTTTCGAGAGCAGGCCAATTTCAGCGCTGATGAGCGCAAACCGATGAATACAACCGGCCGACGGCACTACCTTGTCTTTACATCAAGCCAAATGACATTCGGCAACCGGCGACGGGCCAGACCGGAAGTCCACACCGTGAGCCGCCATGCGAAGTGTTGACAAGGTAATTAGCTCAGCGTCACGCATGCCTGCAAATCAGCTACTTGCCCGCGCAACCAACGAGCTGCGCTGAAATGCGCAGATCGCGAGGGTGTGGGACCACGGCGGCGCCGGTGCCGCGACATTTGTGGCGAACTCGTCGTCGACTGTCCCCCGTCGAGGGCCGGTCGAAGCGACTCCGCGACCTGCTACTTTGCTCGTGGGGGAACCACCTCGCTGCTCGCTCCAACGAACACAGGAGGAATTCACGTGAGTCTCAAGCCCGCTCTGGTCGCTGTCGCCGCTGCGGCAGCAGCCGCCGCTACGCTCGCAACGGCGGCCGCGGCCTCCGCCGATGCCGAGGTCCAGTACCTCGGACAGCCCGGCGAACTCGTCAACGGCGACATCGTCCAGCACTGGACCGTCACCGATCTGAAGCCCAGCTCCGATGTGATCCCGTACCAGCCGGCCGGAACCCTTTGGGAGGCCACGGCGACCGACGAGGCCATCGCGGGCTACGTCACGCCCGTGGTGTCCAACTTGAACGCGCGCGCAGCGAACGGCGACACCTACCGCGTCCTGTTCGGGGTCGCGACCGAACAGGGTGTCAATCCGTCCACTCTGGCCCAGGGCGAGAAGACCACCGGCAAGATCTACTTCGACGTGACCGGTGAGGAGCCGGACAGCGTGTTCTACAGCGACGGCGGTCCCGATGCCCTGCTGTGGCTCGAAGCGCCGCCCGCCCCGGCGACCGGATCGGGCGCCAGCTCCGGCTCGTCGTACGGCGGCCAGGCGTCTCCCGCGGTGTCCGGCACCGCCGAGACGGCACCTCCCGACACCGTCGCCACCCCCGCCGAGGGCACCGCCACGCCCGCACCGGAGGCCACGCCTGCCGGCAGCTCCGGTACGCCGCTTCCGGAGGGCAGCTCGGGAACTCCACTACCGGAGGGCAGCACGGGAACCCCGCTGCCGACCGACGCCGCGACCGCTGAGACGGGCCCCGCGCCCACCGCCGCTGCTGTTGCACCCGCACCGCACGGCAGCTCGGGAACCCCACTGCCGGCAGGCAGCTCGGGAACCCCGCTGCCCGAGGGCGCGTCGAGCGCACCGCTCGAGGGCGTACAGTCGGTACCCGCTCCCGGTGCACCCACCACGACGGTGATGGTCCCGGCCCCGCCGGCGTGACACCGGCGTTCCCCTCAGGAGTGTGAGCTCCACCAGGTGTAGAGCTGGACCAGGTTCGGACCCTGTGGTCCCGACTGGATCTCGCTGACCATGAGGTCCGCGTCGGTGGTCCACGCCACCGTCGGCCGGCTCTGCTGAAAGCCGCACACCAGAGTGCCCGCGCCCTGATCCGGTGTGGCATTACGGCGCCAGGGCCCCGGTGACTGAATGTTGCCCGGACAGTTGACCACTGCCGAGCCGCTGACCACACCGTCGAACCGCTCCTTGAGCGCGGTGCTGTCCTTCACCAGCGTGTAGGTCGCCGTCAGCGGGCCGCCCGGGTCGTCGTTGCGCGTGCAACTGATCTGTGCGAGAGCACCTTTGGCGGGCACCACCGGCTCACATGCGTCCTGTGCGTAGCCGGCCGGCAGCAGCTCCATCAGACGTGTCTCGGCTTCCTGCCGGTTCTCGGCCGGTGTGGTGGTCGGCGAAGCCGGCGTGGTGTCCGACGGGTCGGAGGACGGCCAGAACGCGTACGCGAGGGCCCCCAGCCCGACCACGGCCGCCGTCGCGACGCCGATCAACACCACGGGGCGGCGATCACGGTGCACGGGACGGGGATTGACCGACAGCGGCGCGTCGTACCGAGTGCCCTGCGGGTCTGCCGAAGGAACGCTCGACCTGCCGACGGGCAGTGGCCCGGTGTCCTCGTCGTCGGGTTCGGGCTCGTGGGAGCTCATTGGGTTCAGGGTAGTGGGCGGCCCCGCCCGATGGTGCGAGGCACACCCGGACAGCGCAGCCGCGTCAGCCCAGGATCAGGCCCGATGTCGGGACTCCGGTGCCGGCGGTCACCAACACATGTTCCACATCGGGCACCTGATTCACCGAGGTTCCGCGCAGCTGACGAACCCCTTCGGCGATGCCGTTCATCCCGTGGATGTAGGCCTCCCCGAGCTGGCCGCCGTGGGTGTTGATCGGGAGCCTGCCGCCGATCTCGATCGCACCACCGGCGATGAAATCCTTGGCCTCACCGGGACCGCAGAACCCCAATTCTTCGAGTTGGATCAGGGTGTACGGGGTGAAGTGGTCATAGAGAATCGCGGTTTGGATGTCGGTGGGCGCCAATCCGCTCTGCTCCCACAGTTGCCGTCCGACCAGGCCCATCTCAGGCAAACCGAGTTCTTCGCGGTAGTAGGAGTACATCGTGAACTGGTCGGTGCCTGCGCCCTGTGCGGCGGCTTCGATGACCGCGGGCCGGTGCTTGAGATCTCTGGCGCGCTCCGGGGTGGTCACCACGATCGCCACACCGCCGTCGGTTTCCTGACAGCAGTCGAGCAGTCGCAACGGCTCGGCGATCCACCGCGAATTCTGGTGGTCCTCGATGGTGATCGGCTTGCCGTAGAAGTGCGCCTTCGGATTGTTCGCCGCGTGCTTGCGGTCCGCCACCGACACCGCACCGAAATCCGCGCTCGTCGCTCCGTACTCGTGCATGTACCGGCGCGCGATCATCGCCACCGATGCTGCCGGGGTGCTCAGCCCGTGCGGATAAGACCAGCTGTACTCGACGCCGCGGGAGTCGGCGTTGACGGTCAGGCCCGTCATCACCTGGCCGAACCGGTGCTCTGAGCGCTCATTGAAAGCCCGGTAGGCAACGACGACCTCGGCCACCCCGGTCGCGACGGCCAGCGCCGCCTGCTGCACCGTCGCGGCGGCGGCGCCACCGCCGTACCCGATCTGACTGAAGAAGGTGAGTTCACCGATCCCGGTCGACCGCGCCACCGCGGTCTCCAGGTTGGAATCCATGGTGAACGTCACCAGCCCGTCGACATCCGACGGCGTCAACCCGGCGTCGTCGAGCGCATCGAGCACCGCCTCGGCGGCCAGTCGCAACTCACTACGCCCGGAGTTCTTGGAGAAATCGGTGGCGCCGATTCCGGCGATCGCAGCCTTGCCGGAGATCATCAGTCGTCCCCCAAAGATAGTGTCGCAGTGGCGATGACGTGGGCACCGAGACTGTTGTTACCCACCACCTTGACGGTGGCCACACCGTCGTCGACCGCGGTGACCTCACCGGAGAACGTGACGGTGTCATAGGCGTACCACGGCACACCCAGGCGGAGTCCGATCGACTTGATCCGCGCGGTCGGTCCGGCCCAATCGGTCAGATAGCGCTGCACCAGACCGGTATCGGTGAGGATGTTGACGAAGATGTCCTTGGAACCCTTGGCCTGCGCCTTGTCCCGGTCGTGATGCACGTCCTGATAGTCGCGGGTGGCGATGGCAGTGGACACGATGAAGGTCGGGTCGCCGTAGATCTTGAGTTCCGGCAAGGTGGTGCCGACGGCCAGGGCTGGAGCGCTCATCGGGCCGGCTCCCAGGCGTACAGCGTCCACGCGGGGCTGATGTCGCTGTCCGGGAAGTCGATAAAGGTCACGCGCACGGGCATTCCGATCTCCACGGCGCCCGGGTCGACGTTGCGCAGTTCACCGAGCATCCGCACACCCTCGTCCAGTTCGACGAGAGCGATCACGAACGGCAGACTGCGCCCGGGCACCTTCGGCGCATGGTGCACGACGTAACTGAAAACCGTCCCCTTACCGGAGGCCACGACATAGTCCGACGCGGAGATCTCGTCCCGGTGGTCCTTCCACAGCGGCGGCACCGGCGGGTGCTGCAGGCTGCCGTCGGGGCGGCGCTGGATGCGCAACTCGTGCGCGTCGACGCCCTCCCAGAAGAACCGGGTGTCCCGTGAGGAGGCGGGGCGCATGAGCTTGTCCGGATCCAGATCCTCCGGGATGGCCGACGGCTGCTCGGCTGCGTCCTTCTCCCGCGGCCGGAACTTCATGATGCGCCAGTTCATCTCGGCAACGGTCTCGCCCCCGGCGACCGTCCACGTGATGAGTTGGTTGATGAAGTAGCCCTCGCCGAGCGCGGTCTGCTTGGGCCCCACCACATCGGTGATCTCGGCGTGCACGGTGAGTTGCTCACCTGGCCGCAGATACCGATGGTAGGTCTGCTCGCAATTGGTCGCGACGACCCCGACATAGCCGGCGTAGTCGAAAAGCTGCATCGCCCGCGACAGCGGGTCGTCCTCGGCGCGGCCCTGACCGAGCCCGCCCATGGTCCACACCTGGATCATGGCCGGCGGTGCCACGATACCGGGATGCCCGGCGGCCTTGGCGGCCTCCTCGTCGACGTAAATCGGGTTCTTGTCCCCGATGGCGTCGACCCAGTGATGAATCATCGGCTGATTCACCGGATCCCGACCGTCACGCGGTTCGCTGTGCGCCGCCGCCTTGAGTTCGTCGAGGCCGGCCTGCAAGTCTGCGCTCACCTGTGTCGTCATCACCGCGAAACCCGCGGAACCTTCAGGCCCGACGCCGCGATCATCTCCCGCATCACCTCGTTCACTCCGCCGCCGAACGTGATCACCAGGTTGCGCTTGGTCATCTTGTCCAGCCAATCCAACAGCTCACCGGTCGGCGGGTCGGCGGGGTTGCCGTACCTGCCCACGATCTCCTCGGCGAGCCGGCCCACGTCCTGGATCCGTTCGGTGGAGAAGACCTTGGTGGCAGCGGCGTCGGCGACCGCGATGGTCTCGCCTGAGGCGGCCACCTGCCAGTTCAGCAGCTCGTTCACCCGCCAGATCGCCTTGATCTGGGCGAGGAGCCGCTTGACGTCGGCGTGCTCGACGGGCGTCACACCGTCGGAACCCGGCTTCGAGGCCCACGCGTGCACCCGGTCGTAGATGCCGGCGACCCGCCCGGCCGGCCCGAGACCGACACGCTCGTGGTTGAGCTGGGTGGTGATCAACTTCCACCCGCCGTTCTCCTCACCGACGAGCATGTCGGCGGGAACGCGCACATCGTTGTAGTACGAGGCGTTGGTGTGGTGGGCTCCGTCGGACAGGATGATCGGAGTCCACGAGTAGCCCGGATCCTTGGTGTCGACAATCAGGATCGAGATGCCTTTGTGCTTGGCGGCATCCGGGTCGGTGCGACAGGCCAGCCAGATGTAATCCGCGTCATGGGCGCCGGTTGTCCACATCTTCTGTCCGTTGACGATGAACTCGTCGCCGTGCCGAACCGCCGTGGTCCGAAGCGATGCCAGGTCGGTACCGGCATCGGGTTCCGAGTAGCCGATCGCGAAATGAATGTCACCCGAAAGGATCCCGGGCAGGAACTTCTTCTTCTGCTCTTCGGTGCCGTACACCTGCAGCGTCGGGCCCACCGTCTGCAGCGTCACCAGCGGAAGCGGTACATCGGCTCGATTGGCCTCGTTGACGAAGATCTGCTGTTCGACCGGACCGAAACCCAGACCGCCGTACTCCTTGGGCCAGCCCACGCCGAGCTTGCCGTCCGATCCCATCCGCTTGATCACCGTACGGTAGGCCTCGTTGTGCCGATCGGTCTCCATCGCGGCCGCCTCGTCGGGCGTGATGAGTGTGGAGAAGTACTGGCGCAGTTCGGCTTGCAGCGCCCGCTGCTCGGGGGTCAGTTCGATGTACATCTACACTCCCACCAGGTCGAGCCGGAGCGACGGACCGCCCAACAGCCGGGTCAAATCCTTGATCGACGAGTAGTAGCGGTTCATCGGGTAGGTGATATCCATACCCATACCGCCGTGCAGGTGGTGGCAGAGCCGCATCGCGGGCCCCGCCTGGGAAGCCAGCCAATACCCGAGAACCTCGAGATCGTCATCCGCGTCCAGCCCTTCTGCCAGCAACCACGCCGCCGACGTCGACAGCAGCGAGATGGTTCGCGAGGCGATATAGACCTCCGAGAGCTGGGCCGCCACCGTCTGGAACGTCGACAGCGGCCTTCCGAATTGTTCTCTGGTCGCGACGTAGTCGGCGGTCAGGCGCAGTGCACCGGCGACCAGGCCCGCGGCGAAGGCGCCGATGGTCGCCAGCACCAGTTGGTTCACCCGGTGCGGTGCCGCGCCGGCGAGCACGTCGCCCTCGGTGACCGCGACGTCGGAGAAGGTCAGCACATATTCGTCCGACCCGTTCGACGACGGCGTCTTGGTCGCTTCCAGTCCGTCGGCGGTGCCGGAGACCACCACGACACCGGAGTCGGTGCTGACCAGGATCCACTCCGCTTGTGCGGCATAGCCGACAGCCAGTTTGGTGCCGTTGAGCACACCTCCGTCGAGGTGCACGGCCGGCCGGTCAGGCAAGTGCGCGCCTGCTTCGTTGAGCGCCCATGTCAGCACTGCCCCCTTCGGCACACCGGCGAGGAACCGATCCTGCTGGGCTTCGTCGGCAACATCGAGCAGCACCGCAGTCACACCGAGAGTGCCCAGCGCCGGGCTGATGGTGCCGTGCCTGCCGATCTCGGTGAGCGCTGTGGCGATCTCGGCGAGTCCCACACCGTCGCCGCCGAGCCGCTCCGGCACCGCGAGCGCCGGCACCCCACCGGCGACCAACGCGTCCCAGCTGTTGTCGCGGTCCAGCACCGAGGTCACCACATCGGCGACCGCCTGCTGACCCTCATCCGGACTGAAATCCACCGAATCCTCCTTGACCCGATCCAACAACAGTTCCGTCGGTGTCTTAGTGAGCCACCGGGCATTTGCCGGTGTAGTCCACCTGCCAGTGCTTGATCCCGTTGAGCCATCCCGACTTCAACCGCTCGGGCTCACCGATCGGCTTGAGATCGGGCATCGCGTCGGCGACCGCGTTGAAGATCAGGTTGATGGTCATCTTCGCCAGGTTGGCGCCGATGCAGTAGTGCGCACCGGTCCCACCGAAACCCACGTGCGGGTTGGGGTTGCGGGTGATGTCGAAGCGGTGCGGGTCGTCGAACACGTCTTCGTCGAAGTTGGCCGAACGGTAGGACATCACGACCCGCTCGCCCTTCTTGATCTGCACTCCGGACAGTTCGGTGTCCTCCAGTGCGGTGCGCTGGAACGCCGACACCGGCGTGGCCCAGCGCACGATCTCGTCGGCTGCGGTCTCGGGCCGTTCCTTCTTGTACAGCTCCCACTGCTCGGGGTTCTGCGAAAACGCGATCATGCCGTGGGTGATGGAGTTCCGGGTGGTTTCGTTACCCGCCACCGCCAGCATCACCACGAAGAAGCCGAACTCGTCGTCGGAGAGCTTCTCACCATCGATGTCGGCCTGGATCAGGGTGGTGACGATGTCATCGGTCGGGTTCTTGGCCCGCTCCTCGGCCATCTTCATCGCGTAGGTGATGAGTTCGAACGACGACATCGCCGGATCGATGTCCGCGTACTCCGGATCCTCGCCGGCGGTCATCTCGTTGGACCAACGGAAGAGCTTGTCGCGATCTTCCTGGGGCACACCGAGCAGCCCCGCGATGGCCTGCAGCGGCAATTCGCACGACACCTGCTCGACGAAATCACCGGAGCCCTCTGCCGCGGCGGTCTCGGCGATCTTGTGCGCACGGGTGCGCAGCTCGTCCTCCAACCGGCCGACGGCCCGCGGGGTGAATCCGCGCGAGATGATCTTGCGCAACCTGGTGTGCTGCGGTGCGTCCATGTTCAGCAGCACAGCTTTCTGCAGGTCGATGGCGTCCCGCGTCATGCCCTGGGGCCACACCGGGATGGCACCGTCGGGCGAGCTGCCGAAGATGTCGTTGCGCTTGGACACCTCCTTGACGTCGGCGTGCTTGGTGACCAACCAATACCCTTTGTCACCGAAGCCGCCCGTCCCGCCGGGAACGTCGACCCAGTGGATAGGCTCGGACTTGCGCAGCTCGGCCAGTTCCTCGACGGGCAGACGCTCAAGGTTCAGGGTCGCGTCGAGGAAGTCGAACTCGGGGCTGATCGGACATGAATTGGGGCCAGGCATAGAAAAGCACTCCTCAATTGCAACGTGTTCTAGTGCCAGTAAAACATGCCTCCACCGCAGATGAAAGGCACGGCGGCATCGCTGCTTGTCAGACTAATGAAACGTGTTCTAGCCTGACGATATGGGTACCCCTGTCATTGTCGAAGCCACCCGCAGCCCCATCGGAAAGCGCAACGGCTGGCTGTCCGGCCTGCACGCCACCGAGTTGCTGGGCGCCACCCAGAAGGCACTCGTGGAGAAGGCCGGTATCGAGGCGGGACAGGTCGAGCAACTCATCGGCGGCTGCGTCACCCAGTTCGGGGAGCAGTCCAACAACATCACCCGGGTGGGTTGGCTGACCGCCGGACTGCCCGAACACGTCGGCGCCACCACGATTGACTGTCAATGCGGGAGTGCCCAGCAGGCCAACCACCTGATCGCCGGCCTGATCGCCACCGGTGCCATCGAGATCGGCATCGCGTGCGGGATCGAGGCGATGAGTCGGGTCGGGCTGGGCGCCAACGCCGGACCCGACCGCAGCATCATCCGCGCGTCGTCGTGGGACATCGACATGCCGAACCAGTTCGAGGCCGCCGAGCGGATCGCCAAGCGGCGCGGCATCACCCGCGCCGACGTGGACGCGCTCGGGCTGGCGTCCCAGGCCAAGGCCAAGCAGGCCTGGGCCGAGGGGCGCTTCGACCGGGAGATCTCCCCGATCTCGGCTCCTGTGCTGGACGAGAACAAGCGCCCGACCGACGAATGGGCACCCGTCACCCGGGATCAGGGACTGCGCGACACCACCGCCGAGGGACTGGCCGGGCTCAAGCCGGTGATCGAAGGCGGCGTACACACCGCCGGTACGTCGTCACAGATCTCCGACGGCGCCGCCGCGGTCCTGTGGATGGACGAGGACAAGGCCAAGGCGCTGGGTCTCAAGCCGCGCGCCCGGATCGTGGCGCAGGCCAACGTCGGCGCCGAAACCTATTACCACCTCGACGGACCCGTGCAATCGACAGCCCGGGTGCTGGAGAAGGCCGGGATGAAGATCGGCGATATCGACCTGGTCGAGATCAACGAGGCGTTCGCGTCGGTCGTGTTGTCCTGGGCCCAGGTGCACGGCGCCGACATGGACAAGGTCAACGTCAACGGCGGAGCGATCGCGCTCGGCCATCCGGTGGGATCCACCGGCGCCCGGCTGATCACCACCGCGCTGCACGAGCTGGAGCGCACCGGCCAAGGCACCGCACTGATCACCATGTGCGCCGGCGGCGCGCTGTCGACCGGAACCATCATCGAGCTGATCTGAGGTGGCCCCCTCCCAGATCAGTACCGCTGAGCGGATCGCCGCGGCCCAGGCCTACATCAGTGCGTTGGCCAGCCACCAGGCCGACGCCGTGCCCTTCGCGCCGGGCTGCACCCGGGTCGAGGTCGGTCTCAAGACCGGGTTCTCCGGAAATCACCTGCGCCGCAGCCTCAACCGCGGTCTGCAGTACCGGGTGATCCGGGGGGTGACGGCACCGGAGTTCACCGTCGACGGCGATACCGTCCGGGCCCGTTTCGACCTTTCGACCAAGCCTTCACTGGCCGGACGACGGGTCGGGGCGCACATCGACGAGACGTTTCTCATCCCGTCCGACGACCCATCGGGGCAGGCGCAGATCCACCGCATCGAGGCTTCGATTCGCCCGTTCATCACCAGATAGGTGCACACATGGCCAAACCCCCTCGTCCGTTGAGCGCCAAGCAGGTCGACGGCCTCAACTCGCCCGCCGTCGGCGTCGGCATCAAGTGGATGTCGAAGATCAACACCTGGGTGTACAAGGCCACGGGTGGGCGTGTCGGTTACAACTGGCGGCTCGGCTCCAACAGGTTCTCGGCGCCGCCGCCGATCGGGATCCTGACCACGATCGGCCGTAAGTCCGGACAGCCCAGGGAAAGCCCGCTGCTGTTCCTGCGGGAAGGCGACCGTATCGTGCTGGTGGCCTCACAGGGCGGCCGTGCCGCCAATCCGATGTGGTACCTGAACCTCAAGGCCGACCCGCAGGTCACCTTCCAGATCAAGAACGAGAAGCTCAGACTGGTCGCGCGCGAGGCCACCGACGCCGAGCGCGACGAGTACTGGCCCAGACTCGACGCGATCTACCCGGACTTCGCGAACTACCGGTCCTATACCGACCGCAAGATCCCGATCCTGATCTGCGACCCGGTCTGAGGCGTCGTCACGCCCCGTAGACCGGAACCGCGGTGCGCGCCTTGGCGAGCAGATCGGTGACGACGGGACCGAGCTCGGCCGGGTCCCAGCGGGCACCCTTGTCGATCTCGGGTCCGTGCGCCCAGCCTTCGGCGACGCGGATCTTGCCACCCTCGACCTCGAAAACCTTGCCGGTCACGTCCCGGGACTCCACGCTGCCCAACCAGACCACCAATGGTGAGACGTTTTCTGGCGCCATCGAATCGAAGTCGTTGTCCTGGGTGGACATCATGTCGGCGAAGACGGTCTCGGTCATCCGGGTCCGCGCCGACGGCGCGATCGCGTTCACGCTGACGCCGTAGCGGCCCATCTCGGCGGCGGCTACCAGAGTGAGCGCCGCGATGCCCGCCTTGGCCGCGCTGTAGTTGGCCTGCCCGACGCTGCCCTGAAGCCCCGCACCAGAACTGGTGTTGATGATGCGCGCGTCCACGGCATCACCGGCCTTGGACTTGGCGCGCCAGTACGCGGCGGCATGCTTCATCGTCGCGAAGTGCCCTTTGAGGTGCACCGCCGTGACGGCGTCGAACTCCTCTTCGCTGGTGTTGGCGAGCATTCGGTCCCGCACGATGCCGGCGTTGTTGACCAGCACGTCGAGGCCGCCGAAGCTGTCCACGGCGGTCTGGATCAAACCTTCTGCCTGCGACCAGTCCGCGACATTGGCACCGCTGGTGACGGCTTCACCACCGGCCGCCACGATCTCGTCGACGACGTTCTGCGCCGCACTCCCGCCGCCGGCCGGTGAACCGTCCAGTCCGACACCGATGTCGTTGACCACGACGCGGGCACCCTCGGCGGCGAAGGCGAGCGCGTGCGCACGCCCGATTCCGCCACCAGCACCCGTCACGATCACCACGCGGCCATCGAGCAATCCCATGCTTGTTCTCTCCCTTAGGTTTTGATATCGGCAGTGGTGGTCGACAGGTAGTGTGGCGGCTCCCCGCCGCCATGCACCGCCAGCGACGCACCGCTGATGTAGGACGCCGCGCCGGACGCCAGGAAAGCGGTGGCCCAGCCGATGTCCTCCGGCTTGGCAAGCCGGCCCAACGGCACGTTCCGCGAGATCGCGGCAATCGAGTCGGAGTCACCGTAGAACAGCTCGGACTGTTCGGTCTCGACCATGCCCACCACGACCGAGTTCACCCTGACCTTGGGCGCCCATTCCACCGCCAGCGTGGCGGTCAGGTTGTCGATACCGGCCTTCGCGGCCCCGTAGGCCGCGGTGCCGGGGGTGGGACGGTGCCCGCTGACGCTGGAGATGTTGACGATCGACCCACCCGTGGGCTGCTGCTGCATCACCGCGTTGGCCTGCGTCGAGACCGACAGCGCCCCAAGCAGATTCAGCTGGACGATCTTCGCGCTGAAGTTGGCGGAGGCGTCGGAGGCGCGCACATACGGCGAACCCCCGGCGTTGTTCACCACCACATCCAGTCGGCCGTGGTCTGAGACGATCCCGGCCACCAGCGCCTGGACCGCATCGTCGTCGCGGATGTCGCAGACCCTGAACTCATAGGGCGATTCCGGGACCGGCCGGCGGGCGCACGTCACAACGGAGGCGCCCTGGTCGGCGAAAACCCTGCTGATGCCCGCACCTACACCACGCACACCACCGGTGACGAGTACGACGCGGCCGGCCAGACCGAGGGCGATGCCGCTGCGGGCACTGTCGACGGGGTCAGTCACTGTGCTAGCGTACCAAGCAAGTGCTTGCTTAGGTAGCGACCCAGGAGTTTGCATGCCGATCATCACCAAGACAGTGGAGCCGGGCATCGTCTCGGTCACCGTCGACTACCCGCCGGTCAACGCGATTCCTTCGCGCGGCTGGTTCGAACTGGCCGACGCCATCACCGCGGCAGGCCGCGATCAGAGCACCCACGTGGTGATCCTGCGGGCCGAGGGGCGCGGCTTCAACGCCGGCGTCGACATCAAGGAGATGCAGAACACCGAGGGCTTCACGGCGCTCATCGATGCCAATCGCGGCTGCTACGAGGCGTTCCGCGCGGTCTACGAATGCGCCGTGCCGGTCGTGACCGCAGTGAACGGTTTCTGCGTCGGCGGCGGTATCGGACTGGTCGGCAACTCCGATGTCATCGTCGCCTCCGACGATGCGAAGTTCGGCCTCCCCGAGGTGGAACGGGGCGCACTCGGCGCGGCCACCCACCTGTCCCGACTGGTGCCTCAACATCTGATGCGACGGTTGTTCTTCACCGCGGCCACCGTCACCGCCGACACGCTGCATCACTTCGGTTCGGTGCACGAGGTGGTGCCGCGCGCCGAACTCGACGAATCCGCGCTGCGGGTGGCGCGTGACATCGCGTCAAAGGACACCCGGGTGATCCGCGCAGCCAAGGAAGCGCTCAACTTCATCGACGTTCAGCCGGTCAACGCGCGTTACCGCATGGAGCAAGGCTTCACCTTCGAGCTCAATCTCGCCGGAGTGTCCGATGAGCACCGGGACGCTTTCGCCGGCACTGAGAAGGGATCCAATGTCCGATAAGAGAACAACTCTCGACGACGCCGTCTCGTCGATCCGTAGCGGCATGACGATCGGCCTCGGCGGCTGGGGTTCCCGGCGCAAGCCGATGGCATTCGTGCGCGCACTGCTGCGCACCGATGTCACCGACCTGACCGTGGTCACCTATGGCGGGCCCGATCTCGGGCTGCTGTGCTCGGCGGGCAAGGTCAAACGCGTCTACTACGGTTTCGTGTCGCTGGATTCGCCACCCTTCTACGACCCGTGGTTCGCCAAGGCCCGCACGTCGGGCTCGATCGAGTCCCGCGAGATGGACGAAGGCATGCTGCGGTGCGGCTTACAGGCCGCCGCCCAGCGGCTGCCGTTCCTGCCCATCCGCGCCGGCCTCGGCAGCGACGTCCGCGCGTTCTGGGGTGACGAACTCAAGACGGTGACCTCGCCGTACCCGACCGGCTCGGGTTCACAAGCCGGTTACGAAGAACTCATCGCGATGCCCGCGCTGAACCTCGATGCCGCGTTCGTACACCTGAATCTGGGCGATGCCCGCGGGAATGCGGCCTACACCGGGATCGACCCGTACTTCGACGATCTCTTTCTGATGGCGGCCGACAAGCGGTTCCTGTCGGTGGAGAAGGTGGTGTCCACCGAGGAGCTGGTGAAATCCGTTCCTCCGCAAGCCCTGCTGATCAACCGGATGATGGTCGACACCGTGGTCGAGGCGCCCGGCGGCGCGCATTTCACCACCGCCGAGCCCGACTACCGTCGCGACGAGAAGTTCCAGCGGCACTATGCCGAGGCTGCGGCCTCCGACAAGACGTGGGCCCGGTTCGTCCAGACCTACCTGTCGGGCAGCGAGGCGGATTACCAGGCTGCCGTTCGTGAGTTCACCGATGAGCGCTTGCGCGAAGAGCATGTGACCGATGAGCGCTTGCGCGAAGAGCATGTGACCGATGAGCGCTTGCGCGAAGAGCATGTGAAGAAGAACCTGGAGGACTCCAAGTGATCTCCACCACCCGCGCCGAGATCTGCGCCGTCGCGTGCGCCGAATTGTTCCGCGACGCAGGCGAAATCATGGTCAGCCCGATGACGACGATAGTGTCGGTCGGCGCGAGGCTGGCGCGCCTGACCTTTTCGCCCGACATCGTGCTGTCCGACGGCGAGGCACGTCTGATCGCCGACACGCCTGCCATCGGGGCCACAGCCGCCATCGAAGGCTGGATGCCGTTCGGCAGGGTCTTCGAAACACTGGCCTGGGGCCGCCGACATGTGGTGATGGGAGCCAACCAGATCGACCGCTACGGCAACCAGAACCTTTCGGCGTTCGGGCCACTGCAGCATCCGACCCGCCAGATGTTCGGGGTACGCGGCGCGCCGGGCAATACCATCAACCACGCCACCAGCTACTGGGTGGGCAACCACTCCAAACGGGTGTTCGGCACGGAAGTCGATATCGTCTCCGGGATCGGCTGGGACAAGGTCGATCCGGACAATCCGGCGTTCCGGTTCGTCAATGTCTACCGGGTGGTGACCAACCTGGGCGTCTTCGACTTCACCGGACCCGACCATCAGATGCGCGCGGTGTCGCTGCATCCCGGCGTCGAGGCCGATCAGGTTGCCGAGAACACCTCCTTCGAGGTGCACGGCCTCGGCGAAGCCGAGACCACTCGCCTGCCTTCGGCTGAGGAGCAGCGCCTGCTGCGCGAGGTGATCGACCCGAAGTCGCTGCGGGACAAGGAAGTAAAGGTCTAGGTGATGGCCGCACTACAGACCCCGCTGACCGAACTGGTCGGCATCGAACACCCCGTGGTGCAGACCGGCATGGGTTGGGTCGCCGGCGCCCGCCTGGTCGCCGCGACCTCGAACGCCGGGGGTCTCGGCATCCTGGCGTCGGCGACGATGACGCTCGCCGAACTGACCACCGCGGTGGGGAAGGTCAAAGCCGCGACCGACAAACCGTTCGGCATCAACATCCGCGCCGACGCCGGTGACGCGAACGACCGCGTCGACCTCCTGATCCGCGAAGGAGTCAAAGTCGCCTCCTTCGCCCTGGCGCCCAAGCCCGACCTGATCGCCAAGCTAAAAGAGGCCGGCGTGGTGGTCATTCCGTCGGTCGGACTGGCCAAGCACGCAAAGAAAGTCGCAGGCTGGGGCGCCGACGCGGTCATCGTGCAGGGCGGCGAAGGCGGCGGTCACACCGGCCCGATCGCCACCACACTGCTGCTGCCGTCGGTACTCGACGCCGTCGCCGACACCGGGATGCCGGTGGTGGCCGCCGGTGGGTTCTTCGACGGCCGCGGTCTGGCCGCGGCCCTGTCGTACGGGGCCGCGGGTGTCGCCATGGGAACCCGGTTCCTGCTGACCAAGGACTCGACCGTCCCCGATGCGGTCAAACAGCGCTATCTGCAGGCGGCGCTGGACGGGACGGTGGTCTCGACCAAGGTCGACGGTATGCCGCACCGTGTGCTGCGCACCGGGCTGGTCGAGAAGCTGGAGAGCGGCTCGCCGATTCGTGGCCTGTCCGCGGCGGTGCTCAATGCGCAGAAGTTCAAGAAGATGTCCGGCATGACCTGGAAGTCGATGATCACCGACGGACTGGCCATGCGGCACGGCAAAGACCTGACGTGGTCCCAGGTGGTGATGGCGGCCAACACCCCGATGCTGCTCAAGGCCGGTCTGGTCGAGGGCAACACCGACGCGGGCGTCCTGGCCTCCGGGCAGGTGGCCGGCATCATCGAGGACCTCCCGTCCTGCGCCGAACTGGTGCCCGCGATCGTCGCCGAAGCCGTCGAGCACCTGCAGAAGGCGACGTCGTTCATCCGCTGAACGCATTCTTGACGCGCGTCTAATCAATTCCGCCATGCGGACCGGCGTGCCTTCCTACACTCGGCCGCATGAAGACCAACGCCGCCATCCTGTGGGAGTACGGGTCCGACTGGACCATCGAAGAGATCGACCTCGACCCCCCGGGTGACGGTGAGGTGCTGGTGTCCTGGGAAGCCACCGGGCTGTGCCATTCCGACGAGCACATCCGCACCGGTGACCTTCCCGCGCCGCTGCCGCTGATCGGTGGTCACGAAGGTGCCGGCATCGTGCGTGAGGTCGGAGCGGGCGTCGTGGGCCTGGCCCCCGGCGACCACGTGGTCGCATCGTTCCTGCCGGCGTGCGGTCGGTGCCGGTTCTGTTCGACCGGCCATCAGAACCTGTGCGATCTGGGCGCACTGATCATGGCGGGCACCCAGGTCGACGGCACCTACCGGCGTCGGGCACGCGGTCAGAACGTCGGCGCGATGGCATTCGTCGGGACCTTCTCGCAGTACGGTTCCGTGCCCGAGGCGTCCATCGTCAAGATCGACGAGGACATTCCGTTGTCGCGCGCCTGCCTGCTGGGATGCGGCGTCACCACGGGGTGGGGCTCTGCGGTCAACACCGCCGACGTCTCTCCCGGAGACACTGTCGTCGTCATCGGACTGGGAGGCATCGGCAGCGGCGCGGTTCAGGGCGCCCGGCTGGCCGGGGCCGAGAAGATCATCGTCGTCGAACCGGTTGAAGCAAAGCGCGAGCTGGCATTCCGTTTCGGGGCCACACATTTCGTGACCTCGCTGGCCGAGGCCACCGCGCTGGTCGCCGACCTCACCCGCGGGGTGATGGCCGACTCGGCCATCCTGACGGTCGGGCTGCTGGAGGGCTCCATGCTCGAAGACGCCGCCAACATCATCCGCAAGGGCGGCGCTGTGGTGATGACTGCGCTGTCCGCGATGGCCGACAGCTCCCCGACCTTGGGCATGATGATGTTCACGCTGTTCCAGAAGCGGCTTCTGGGCAGCCTCTACGGCGAGGCCAACCCGCGTGCGGACATCCCTCGACTGCTCTCGCTCTACCGTGAGGGCAAGCTGCTACTCGACGAGACCGTCACCCACGAGTACAAGCTGGCCGAGGTCAACGAGGGCTATCAGGACATGCGCGACGGCCGCAACATCCGCGGCGTCATCCTGCACGACCACTGAGCGCGGCCACGCCGGCTGCTAAGCGGGGACCGGGGTGCTGAACGGCTGAGATGTCCTGGCCGCCAGGTACTCCGGGCGTGGCGTCTGCGCGCGGTAGGGCGCTGTCAGACGGTTCTGGACCGAATTGAACACCAAGAAGATGTTCGAGCGCGGATACGGCGTGATGTTGGAACCCGACCCGTGCATGATGTTGCAGTCGAACCACAGCGCGGTGCCGGCCGGACCGGTGATCTGGTCGATACCGTGCTGGTCGGCGGCCTCGGTCAAGATGTCCCGGCTCGGGACCCCGATCTCCTGCTTGACCAGGGACGACGAATGGTTGTCCCGCGGGGTCGCGCCCACGCACGGATAGAAGACCCGATGTGAGCCGGGCATCACCATCAGCGACCCGTTGTAGGGGAAGTTCTCGGTCAGCGCGATCGAGCACGATACGGCACGCATGTCGGGCATACCGTCCTCGGCGTGCCAGGTCTCGAAGTCGGAATGCCAATAGAATCCGCTTCCGGTGAAACCCGGCATCATGTTGATACGCGCCTGATGCAGGTACACGTCGCTGCCCAACAGTTGGCGGGCAACGGGCAGCACGGTGTCCAGCGTGACGACCTCGGACACCACGTCACTGAACAGGTGCGGTTCGAACACCGAGCGGATGTTGCCGCCCGGCTCCCGGATGATGCGCGGATCATCGGTGTCCGCCGTCGTCGCGATGCGTCCGAGCTCTGCACTCAGAGTCGGTAACCACGCCTCGTCGACGGCGCCGGATCGGACCAGATAGCCGCTGTCCGACATGGTCTGCAGCTCGGCCTCTGTGAGCGGGCCGCTCGACGGTGACCCCCACACGGTGGGTTCGGTGCGCGCGATGGGCGCGATCTGTTCGGTGAGCCGGGTCGGGTAACGGTCGGTGGTGCGCGACTGCTGTTCAGAACTCAATTGGCTTGCACCGCCGCAGGGTAGGCGCCGCTCTCGTCGTGGACCTCCCGACCGGTGACCGGCGGGTTGAACACGCACAGCATGCGCATCCTGGTCTCACAGCTGACCCGGTGCCGCTCGTGACCGTTGAGCAGGTACATGGTGCCGGGAGCCAGCGGGTACTGCGTACCGGTCTCGTGGTCGGTGAGGGTTCCGGTGCCCTCGACCACCCAGACGGCCTCCACGTGGTGCTGGTAGTGGAACTCGCTCACCGAGTTCGCGTTGATGGTCGTCTCGTGGAACGAGAATCCGACGCCGTCGTCGGCCAGGATGATCCGTTTGGATCGCCAATCCTTGGCGGCCACATCACGATCCGTTCCGGTGATCTCGTCCGTGGTGCGGACTATCACGGTCGGCACCTCCTTGTCTGTCTCATCTGTGCAGTATCGCTTTCGGTGCGGTATCGCGGGTCAGGCGACAGTGGCCGCAATGGCTTCGGCCAGGATGTCGATACCGGCGTCAAGCTCTTCCTCCGAGGTGGTCAGCGGCGGCAACAGCTTGATCACCTCGTCGGACGGACCGCTCGTCTCCATCAGCACGCCGCGTTCGAACGCGGCGGTGCAGGCGGTGGCCGCCAGTGCCGCGTCCTCGAACTTGAGACCCTGGGCCATCCCGCGCCCACGAGCGCTGACACCGGGGTGCGCGGCGGCGATGGCATCGAGCCGCTCCCTGATCTGACGCCCCTTGGCAAGCGTGTCCTCGACGAAAGTCTCGGTTTCCCAATAGGTTTCGAGCGCCTTTGCAGCGGTGACGAAGGCCGGGTTGTGGCCACGGAAGGTTCCGTTGTGTTCACCGGGGGCCCAGACGTCGAGTTCGCGACGGAACAACGTCAATGCCATCGGGAGACCGAAGCCGCTGATCGATTTCGACAGTGTGACGATGTCGGGGACGATGCCGGCCGCTTCGAAGCTGAAGAACGGACCCGTCCGCCCGCACCCCATCTGGACGTCGTCGACGATCAGCAGGATCTCACGTCGCTGACACAGCTCGGCGAGCCCGCGCAGCCATTCCACCCGCGCCACATTCAGACCGCCCTCGCCCTGCACGGTTTCCACGATCACGGCCGCCGGCCGGTTCAGGCCGCTGCCGGAGTCGTCGAGCACCCGCTCAAACCACTGGAAATCCTCGGTCACCCCGCCGAAGTAATTGTCATACGGCATCGGCGTGGCGTGGACGAGTGGAATCCCCGCCCCGGCGCGCTTCATCGAGTTGCCGGTCACCGACAGCGCACCGAGTGTCATACCGTGAAAAGCGTTGGTGAAGTTGATGATCGACTCGCGACCGGTGACCTTGCGGGCCAGTTTCAGCGCGGCCTCCACCGAGTTGGCGCCGGTCGGGCCGGGGAACTGCACCTTGTAGTCGAGTCCGCGAGGTCGCAAGATCAACCGCTCGAACGTCTCCAGGAAGGTGGTCTTGGCCTCGGTCGCCATGTCCAGTGAGTGCACGATCATGTCGCTCGACAGATAGTCCAGCAGGGGCTGCTTGAGGATCGGATTGTTGTGCCCGTAGTTGAGCGCACCGGCTCCGGCGAAGAAGTCGAGGTAGCGGCGACCCGAGGTGTCGGTCACCCAGGATCCACGCGCTGAGGCCATGGTGGTGGGCCAGGCACGGCAGTAGCTGCGTACCTCCGACTCGACGGAGCTGTACACCGCGGGGAGTTCGGGTTCGTCGGGCCGGGTGATCGTCGCAGGGGTTGTCATGGGTCCTTTCGGTGGGTGGTCAGTCGACCATGGGGGTGGCGATGGGGCCGATCCGCAGCAGCGGTTCGTCCTCGTGGTTGCGATCGGCGTCGAGCTGGGCGGCGGTGAAGTGCTCCTGCTCGAGCAGCGGTACTCCGTGCCGGCGGGCGAAAGCTCCGAACAGCGCCCGCGACGGTGCGTTGTCGGGTGCGACGGTTGCTTCGACAGTCACCGGGTGACCGTGTCGGTCCCGCCGGACGCGGTCCACCAGAGCGTCGAGCATGGTCGCGGCAAGTCCGGTCCCCCGCGCGGATTGCGCAACCGCCACCTGCCAGACGAACAGGACCTCGGGCCGGCCCGGGGGGTGATAACCGGTGATCAGACCGCACAGGTCACCGTCGCGATCCGCGACAATGGTCGTCCCGGCAAAGTCAGTGGCCATCAACAGATAGGTGTACGTCGAGTTGATGTCGAGCACTTCGGTATCAACCACGAGACGACGCATGGCTACGGCGTCGCCCCGATCAGGCTGACGGAGAAATCGTAGCCATGAATTAGCTTGCTGGACAGCGCTTTTGCTCGCGCTCGTCCACGCCCGCGGCATGAGATCGGCAACCCGCGCATCACCATCGTCCATTTCAAGATCACCACCGAACAGAATTTTCGTGCGTCATCAGTTACGTCATCGGTAACGCGACCGTATTCGGGCAAACCCGCGCAATGCAAGGCGCGGTACGGGTCACCACACCGCCGAGCACAGCCCCCAAACCGCCCTCAGCTGCACACTCGGCGCTACGCAGCACCACACAGCAACTTTTCAGGTTGTTACCGTTCTGTTACCAAACCGTGGCGACAGAGTGATTCTGCTCACCTGCCGAGGCGATTCACAGGGAGCCGTCTCAGTGCCGTCCCACTGCCGTCTCACTGCCTCCGTCTCACTGGCAACACGACCGCAACGCGCACGACATGAACTGACACACAGCCTGACCGATCCTGAGCGCATGTCGGCACCCACCAAGAACCAGCGCAAACGCGTGCACCCGGTTGACGAGGTGCTTCCCCTGCCCAAGCTTGCCACCTACGGCTTCCAGCACGTCGTCGCGTTCTACGCGGGCGCGGTGCTGGTGCCGATCTTGATCGCCGGCGCGCTCGGTCTCAGCGGTGAAGAACTCGTCCTGCTGATCACCGCAGACCTGTTCACCTGCGGCATCGCGTCGATCATCCAGGCGGTCGGATTCAAGAACGTCGGAGTCCGCCTTCCACTGCTGCAGGGCGTCACTTTCGCCGGGGTCGCACCGATCATCGCGATCGGTCTGGCCCATGGCGGCGGGTCGGCAAGTCTGTTGTACGTCTACGGCGCGGTGATCGTCGCCGGTATCTTCACCTTCCTGATCGCGCCCATATTCGTCCGGCTTCTCAAGTTCTTTCCTCCGGTGGTCACCGGAACATTGATCACCATCATCGGTCTGTGTCTCATCCCGATCGGCGCACTGGACGCGGTGACGAATCCCGAGACTCACGAACCCGATCCGACGAACCTGCGCTGGGTGCTCTACGCACTGGGCACCATCGCGGTGATCGTCGCGATCCAACGATTCTTCCGCGGCTTCATGTCGACCGTTGCGGTGCTGCTGGGCCTGATAATCGGATGTGCGGTCGCCTACGCCCTGGGTGACATGGATTTCGAGCAGGTCGGTCAGGCGTCGATGTTCGGCTTCACCCCGCCGTTCGTGTTCGGCATGCCCAAATTCGACATCATCGCGATCATCTCCATGATCATCGTGATGATGATCATCGCGGTCGAGTCCACCGGCAGCACCATCGCCACCGGTGAGATCGTCGGGAAACGGGTCCGCCCGTCCGATATCGGGAATGTGCTGCGGGCCGACGGAGTCGCCACCGTGACCGGTGGCGTCTTCAATTCGTTCCCCTACACCGCCTTCTCGGAGAATGTCGGCCTGGTCCGCCTCACCGGGGTGAAGAGTCGGTGGGTGGTCGCCGCAGCCGGAGTCATCATGATTCTGCTGGGTTTCCTGCCGAAGGTGGCCGCTGTGGTCGCGTCTATTCCGAGCCCGGTGCTCGGAGGTGCGGCACTGACCCTGTTCGCGACGGTGGCCGTGGTCGGTATTCAGACCCTGGGGAAGGTCGACTTCACCGACCACCGCAACGTCATCATCGTCACGTCCAGCCTGGCACTCGCTCTGCTGGTGACCGGCTACCCACAGATTTCCACGACGCTGCCCGCCGGTCTGGACATCCTGTTCGGTAGCGGAATCAGTACCGGAGCGATCACCGCGATCGGCCTGAACCTGCTGTTCTTCCATGTCGGCCGGAGGGGTCCCCGTGTTGCCGGCGGCGGGTCGATCACCCTCGACGAGGTGAACGCGATGACGCAGGAAAGGTTCACGGAGGTGTTCGGGCACGTCGTGCAAGGCGTCACCTGGGCCGCCGACCGCGCCTTCGAACAGCGCCCGTTCGCCGATACCGCAGCTCTGCGGGCGGCCTTTCAGGACGCATTGCTGACCGGCACCTCAGAGCAACAGGACCAACTGTTGGCCGCCTTCCCTGATCTGGGTTCCGAGGACGAGACGGGTCAGGCGCTGGCGGTCGACCACATCGCGTTGAGCAACCTCGACCAACAGGACCACGAGGACGTGGTCAATCTGGCGGCAGCCTATCGCGAGCACTTCGGTTTCCCGCTGATCATCTGCGCGCGGGAGACCGAGCGCTTCGACCGGGTGCTACGCAACGGCTGGTCACGAATGGACAACCCCCCGGCCACCGAGCGGGCATACGCCCTCATCGAAGCGGCGAAGATCGCCAACTACCGGTTCAGTGACCTGGTCGCCGACGCCAATCCCATTGCGGCGGCCCGGTTCGGCAGGCTCAACGAACTTTCGTGAAAGCCATCGGACTCACAGAATTCAACGCTCTCTCCGATCGCCAGCGGATGCACCTGCTCTACGAGGTGTGCTCATCGCCGATCTGGGCGCGGAGGGTGCTCGCCGGCGCTCCGTTCCGGGATGCCGAAGCGCTCTACGACCGTGCCGACCGGGTGCTCGCCGAGTTGCCCGACGCTGAAATCGACGCGGCCCTCGATGGTCACCCACGCATCGGCGCGCGGGCCGACAATCCGTCGTCGGCCCGCGAGCAGGCCCGGGTCGCCGATGCCGACGAGTCCATCAGGTCGCAATTGGCGGCCCGCAACCTGGAGTACGAGAACAGGTTCGGCTATGTCTATCTGGTCTGCGCGAGCGGCAGGACAGCAGAGGAGCTGCTGGCCATCCTCACCGACCGGCTGGATAACGATCCCGAGACCGAACGTCGGGTCATGCGAAACGAGTTGGCCAAGATCAACCGGCTCCGGCTCGAGCGTCTGCTCACCGATGAGACAGTGGCCTCATGAGTCTTTCCACCCACGTTCTCGACGCGACCACCGGCCGGCCGGCATCGGGTGTGACTGTCCGGTTGACCCTAGACAGCAACGAACTGGCCGCTGACACCACCGACGCCGACGGCCGTGTCGGAACACTGGGCGGTGAGCTGACCGCCGGCATCTACCGGCTGCACTTCGACACCGGTGGCTACTTCGCGGACCGGGGCATCCGAGGGTTCTATCCCGAGGTGACGATCACCTTCGAGATCACCGACGCGTCGGCTCACCACCACGTCCCGCTGCTGCTGTCGCCGTATGCGTATTCCACCTACAAGGGGAGCTGACACATGCGGGTAGCCATCATCGGCGCGGGAATGGGTGGGTTGAGTGCCGCGATCGCGCTGCGGCAGATCGGCGTCGAGACAGCCGTGTACGAACGGGTCACCGAGAACAGGCCGGTGGGTGCCGCGATCTCGGTGTGGTCCAACGGCGTCAAATGCCTGAACTACCTCGGCTTGCAGGACCAGACCGCACGCCTGGGCGGAATCGTCGACACCATGAGCTACCGGGATGCCCGCAGCGGGGAGACGATGTGCCGCTTCTCGTTGCAGCCGTTGATCGATCAGGTGGGGCAGCGTCCGTATCCGATCGCCCGGGCCGACCTACAGCTGATGCTGATGCAGGCCTACGGGGTCGACCACATCAACTTCGGCATGAAGATGGTGTCGGTGTCCGGCGGTGCCGATGCCGCCACCGCCACCTTCGCCGATGGGACCGCGGTGACCGCCGACGTGATCATCGGCGCCGACGGGGCAGGTTCGATCACCCGCGAGTATGTCCTGGGCAGGTCGGTGACCCGGCGGTACGCCGGCTACGTCAACTTCAACGGCCTGGTACCGACCAACGACGCGATCGGACCCGCAACCGAGTGGACCACCTATGTCGGTGAAGGGAAACGAGTTTCGGTAATGCCAGTTGCCGACGACCGGTTCTACTTCTTCTTCGACGTGGTCGAGCCCGAGGGTACTCCGTTCCAGAAGGGCAGCGCCCGTGAGGTGCTCCGCAAGCACTTCACTGGTTGGGCAGCCGGGGTACAGACACTGATCGACATACTGGATCCACACACCACCAATCGGGTGGAGATCCTCGACCTCGACCCGTTCCACACCTGGGTGCGGGGACGCGTTGCACTGCTGGGCGACGCCGCGCACAACACCACCCCCGACATCGGGCAAGGAGGATGCTCAGCCATGGAAGACGCGATCGCCTTGCAGTGGGCGATCCGAGACCATCCTGGTGACGTGCCGGCGGCGCTGAACGCCTACCAGGCTGCTCGTAGCCAGCGCGCCGCCGAGCTGGTGCTGCGCGCCCGTAGGCGCTGCGATGTCACCCACGCCAAAGACCCGCAGGTCACCGCGCAGTGGTATGAGGAACTACGAAACGAAGACGGGACCAACGTCATCCGAGGAATCGTCAGCAACATCATGGGCGGTCCGCTCACCCCTCCCGCGTTCGAGTGACCAGTCGACGACCCCGGACGTAGGTCTGCTCCACGGCGACTTCCCGCATTCCCATCAACAGCGTGAACAACACCCGCTCACCGTCCTGCGGATCGATTTCGGCCAGCAATTCGGACAGCAGCGGCTGCCGCTGAGAGGTGATGACGACGAAGTCGGCCTCTTTGCCGGTGTCGAGATTGCCCACGCGGTCTTCGATGTCCAGGGCGCGGGCACCCGCCAGTGTGGCAGTGAACAGTAGTTGGGCGGGCGGTATGGACAACCCCTGTGATCCCGGCTCGCTGATGTGCACCTTGAAGCAGTCGTTGAGCACCCGAGGAATCAACCATTCGTCGCCCGCGGCCACATCGGTGCCCAAGGCCACATTCACCCCGCTCGAGGTGGTCCGCCGCCACGGCATGGTGCCCGAACCGAGAAACAGTTGCGATGTCGGACAGTGCGCAATCGAGCTGCCGGTTTCGGCCAACCGGGACAGTTCTCGATCACTACAGTGCACCGCGTGCGCGAGCACACTACGCCGCCCCAACAGGGACCGTCCGCCGCCGGCGCACCGCCCATCGTAGGTATCCAGATAGTGATCGACATTGAACGAGGCTTTAACTGCTTGGATTTCGCTGACATTCTCCGATAGGTGGGTATGGAAGTAAACACCGTCGGCCCTGACGGATTCGTAGAACTCGCCGATCGCGAGCAGCGAACGCTCGGTGACCGACAACGCGAAACGCGGGATCACGGCGACCTGGATGAGACCATCCTGTGTGCCGTGCCAGCGTTCGATTTCCCTGCGGGTCAACTCAATCGCTGTAGCATCGTCGGTCAGCAGCGGTTGGGCAGCTGCAGGTCCGACAGTCTGGATACCGCGGCCGGAGATCGTCCGCAGCCCGGACTGTTGCGACGACTCGTACAGGGCATCCTGCGCCGGCGGAAACGCCGATCCGAACACCAGTGCCGTGGTCGTTCCTACCGCGATGCGTCGATCACAGAAGTCACGTGCCGCTGCAAGGGCGTGTTCGGGGTCGGAAAGCCGAACTTCGGCAGGAAAGATGCAGCGTTGCAACCAGTCCAACAACTGACCGCCGCCGAAGGAGTCGAGGCAATAGGTTTGCGGGAAGTGGAGGTGGGTGTCGATGAATCCGGGCAGCAGGTAGCTCGGACGGAAATCCTGCACGTCGGCGTCGGCCGCCTCGAAAGGCAGCGCCGCATAGGCACCACTGAAAACGATGGTCCCGCCCTCCCCGACGACCAGAGCGCCGTCGGGGATATTCACCAGATGGTGACGAGCACCGTCGAGGGCCGGCGTACCACCGATGTGGATGAGGTGTCCGCGGTACACGCGCATCTGCCGATTGTCACAGTGTTCCCCTTCGTGCGCAGTCCGGCAGCTCGGCCTGCGCGCAGCATCCGCGCCGACTAGATTTGGCAGATGGATCTCAACACCGTCGAAGCGGTGCACTTTCCCACGTGCCGCGACGAAGTGTGGCCGCTGAGACCTGGCGACGCCATCCTGGCCGGGGGTACCTGGTTGTTCTCCGAGCCACAACCGACCGTCTCCCGGCTCATCGACATCACCGGACTGGGCTGGCCGTCCGTCACTTTCACCGAAGAGGGTGTCGAGGTGGCGGCCACCTGCACACTCGATGAGATTGCGGCGCTGTCCGAGGCGTTACCGGCCAACCAGCCGAACTGGTCGGCCGCACCGCTGTTCGGTCAGTGCTGCGACGCACTGCTGGCCTCGTTCAAGATTCGGCGCTCCGCCACCGTGGGCGGCAATATCTGCCTGTCATTTCCCGCTGGAGCGATGATCTCGCTGGGTTCGGCACTTGACGCCGCCCTCACCATCTGGCGCGCCGACGGCTCCGAATACCGTGTGCCGGTACCCGAATTCGTGACCGGCCCGGCCACCAACCGCCTCGCTCCCGGGGACCTGCTGCGCGCGGTGCACTTTCCCGCCGCCGCCCTGCGGTCGCGAACCGCCTACCGCAAGCTCGCACCGTCGGTACTCGGCCGTTCCTCGGTAGTCGTGATCGGACGTCGCAGCGACAGCGAGTTCGCCGTCTCGGTCACCGCCGCGACGGTACGGCCCTTCGTATTCCGATTCTCCCGGATACCGCCGAAAGAAGAACTGCTGGAACAGATCGCCGAGTTGCCCATGTCGGTGTGGACCTCCGACGCCCATGGCGATCCGGATTGGCGCCGCGCGGTGGCACTGGTGTTGGCCGAACAGGTGAGGCAAGAACTGCGGTGACGTTCTCGATCAACGGAACCGCATACCACGACGATCCACGTCCGGGTCAGTGTCTGCGTACCTACCTGCGTGACCACGGGCACTTCGAGGTCAAGAAGGGCTGCGACGCAGGCGATTGCGGTGCCTGCACGGTGCTCGTCGACGGCGAAGCAGTGCACTCGTGCATCTTCCCGGCGTTTCGGGCACAGAACCGATCGGTGACGACGGTCTGCGGACTGGGAACGCCGGAGGACCTGCATCCCGTGCAGCGCCGCTTCGTCGACGCGGCGGGATTCCAGTGCGGATTCTGCACCGCCGGAATGGTCACCACCGCAGCGACGCTGACCGACCCGCAGGTGCAGGATCTGCCCGTACAGTTGAAGGGGAACCTGTGCCGGTGCACCGGTTACCGCGCGATCACCGATGCGATCGCGGGCACCGTGAACACCGACAAGTCCACCGGCAGCGATGCGGGCCGATCGATCGGCGCACCCGCAGGCCCCCGAATCGTGACCGGCACCGAGCAGTACACCATGGACGATGCGCCGGCCGGATTGCTGCACATGGCTGTCCTTACCAGCCCGGTTCCGCACGCTAGGGTCGTGTTCATCGACACCTCGCGCGCCGAGTCGATCCCCGGCGTCCGATTGATACTCACCCATCGCGACAGCCCTCCGGTACGGTTCTCCACCGCCCGCCACGAATCCCGTGACGACGACCCCGATGACACGCTGATACTCGACACCACTGTCCGTTTCGTCGGGCAGCGAGTGGCCGCGGTCGTTGCCGAAACCCTGGCGGTGGCCGAAATGGCCTGCCGGGCAATTGTCGTCGAGTTCGAGGAACTACCCGCCGTCTTCGACCCGGAGGCGGCACGACGTCCCGGAGCGCCGCTGCTGCACGCCGACAAGGATCGGCAATCGCGCATCGCCGACCCGACCCGTAATCTGGTCGCCGAACTGCACGGCGAGGTCGGCGATGTCGCCGTCGCACTCGAGGCCGCAGAGGCCATGGGTGGAGCCGTGGTGCGGGGACGCTGGCACACCCATCGGGTGGCGCATGTTCATCTCGAGACACACGGCGCCACAGGGTGGCGGGACGACACCGGTCGGTTGGTCATTCGGACGAGTTCTCAAGTGCCGTTCCTGGTCCACAAGGAGCTGTGCCACATCTTCGGGCTGAGCACCGAGGATGTGCGGGTCTTCACCAAACGGGTCGGCGGCGGCTTCGGCGGTAAACAGGAGATGCTTGCCGAGGACCTGGTGGCACTGGCCGTTCTTCGGTTGGGGGCCCCGGTGCGGTACGAATTCAGTCGCAGCGACGAATTCACCACCGCGCCGTGTAGGCACCCCTTTCGGATCGATGTCGCAGCCGCTGCCGACTCAGACGGCATTCTCACCGCGCTCGCCGTCGATGTCCTCGTCGACGCAGGCGCCTACGGCAACCACAGCCCGGGGGTGATGTTCCACGGTTGCGGAGAGTCGATCGCGGTGTACCGCGTCCCCAACAAGCGGGTCGACGCTGAGGCGGTGTACACGAACAACCTGCCCTCCGGCGCATTTCGCGGTTACGGCCTCGGCCAGATCGCATTTGCCGTGGAGTCGGCGATGGACGATCTCGCGGCCAGACTCGGGATCGACCCGTTCGAGTTCCGGCGCCGTAATGTCGTCGTGCCGGGTGATCCGTTCGTCGACTCTCATGTCCTCGATGACGATCTGACGTTCGGCAGCTACGGCTTGGACCAATGTATCGACCTCGCCGAGTCCGCGCTGCACCAGGACAACGGCCTTGTTGCGCCGCACGGTTGGCAGGTCGGCGAGGGGATGGCGGTGGCGATGATCGCGACGATCCCACCGCGTGGGCACTTCGCCGATGCGTCGGTCTCGGTCGACGCAGACGGCAGCTACACCCTGGATGTCGGCACCGCCGAGTTCGGAAACGGCACCACCACCGTTCACGTACAACTGGCAGCTCACGAACTGGGCACCGGCACCGACCGCATCGTCATTCGCCAATCCGACACCGCGACATCCGGTTACGACACCGGAGCATTCGGGTCGGCCGGTACGGTCGTCGCCGGCCGAGCGACCCAGCTGGCCAGCAGGCAGCTACGCCGAGCGCTGCTCGCATCGGCGGCGGAGATGACCGGGACGCCGGTGTCGAAATGCTCTCTGAACCGCAACGGAGTGCAGTGCGGCCAACAACTCGTCGACTTCAGCTCACTGCCGACACCGATGACGGCGCGCGCACAGGGTGACGGTACACCGCGTTCGGTGGCATTCAATGTGCATGCCTTCCGGGTCGCGGTGAACCCTGAGACCGGGGAGGTACGGGTGCTGCAGTCCGTGCATGCCGCGGACGCCGGTGTCGTACTGAATCCCCAACAATGCCGCGGACAGGTGGAAGGCGGTGTCGCCCAGGCGATCGGATCGGCGCTCTACGAGGAGATCCAGATCGACGCAGGCGGCGTCGTCACCACTCGGACGCTGCGTGACTATCACATACCCCAACTTGCCGATGTTCCGGTCACCGAGATCTACTTCGCCGATACCTACGACGAGCTCGGGCCGCTGGGCGCCAAGTCGATGAGCGAGTCTCCCTACAACCCGGTGGCCCCGGCACTGGCCAATGCGATCGCGCGGGCCTGCGGCGCCCGCCTGTATCAGCTACCGATGACCCCGGCCCGGGTCTGGCGTGCGGTTACCCGAGGCGCTCGATGATGGTGACGTTGGCGGTACCGCCGCCCTCACACATCGTCTGCAGCCCATAGCGACCGCCCGTGCGCTCCAGCGTGTTGAGCATCGTGGCGAACAGTTTTGCGCCGGAGGCGCCCAGCGGGTGTCCGAGCGCGATCGCGCCGCCGTTGGGATTGACCTTCTCCGGATCGGCCTTGGTCTCCTTGAGCCAGGCCTGCACCACCGGTGCGAACGCCTCATTGATCTCGACGGTGTCGATGTCCTCGATCGACAGCCCGGTCTTGTCCAGCGCGTAGCGGGTGGCCGGGATGGGACCGGTGAGCATGAACACCGGGTCTGCACCGCGGGCACTGATGTGATGGATGCGGGCGCGGGGCTTGAGATTGTGCGTCTGCACCGCTTTCTCAGAGGCCAGCAGCACGGCGCTGGCACCGTCGGAGATCTGGCTGGCCATCGCAGCTGTCAACCTGCCGCCTTCCACCAAGGTCTTGAGCCCGGCCATCTTCTCCAGCGAGGTGTCGCGTGGGCCCTCGTCGATGGCGAACGCGCCACCGTCCACATCGACCGGGATGATCTCGTTCTCGAAGTGACCGGCCCGGATCGCGGCCTGCGCACGCTGGTGGCTGGTGAGCGCGAACTGCTCCATCTCCTCGCGTGAGATGTCCCACTTCTCGGCGATCAGCTCGGCGCCACGGAACTGCGAGATCTCCTGGTCACCATAACGATGCAGCCAGCTCTTGGATTCGTTTGTCGGCGAGGTGAAACCGAACTGTTCACCGACGATCATCGCCGAGCTGATCGGGATCTGACTCATGTTCTGCATGCCGCCGGCGACGATCAGATCCGCGGTGCCGGACAGGATCGCCTGCGCCCCGAACGAGACAGCCTGCTGGCTGGAGCCGCACTGCCGGTCGACGGTGACCCCGGGAACCTCTTCCGGGTAGCCTGCGGCCAGCCACGACAATCTGGCGATGTTGCCCGCCTGCGGGCCGATGGCGTCGACGCAGCCGGCGATGACATCGTCGACGGCGCCGGGGTCGACGTCGTTGCGCTCCAGCAACCCGCGCCACCCTGCCGCTCCCAGATCGACCGGGTGTACCCCGGCCAGTGATCCGTTGCGCTTGCCGATGGCGGTGCGTACAGCGTCGATGACATATGCCTCAGCCATTGCTGCTCTCCTTGCCTGTTGGCTCGGCGGTTATCCCGCCGAGGACGATCGAAAGATACTGCTGACCGACCTGGCGGGCGGTCAGTGGACCACCGGGCTGATACCAGCGGACCGAAACCCAGGTGGTGTCACGGATGAAGCGGTACACCAGGTCGACGTCGGCATCGGGTCTGAAGTAGCCCTCCTCGATGCCCTGCGTGAGGACGTCCACCCACATTTTGCGCTGCTCTTTGTTGCGCTCCTCGACATAGCCGAAGCGTTCCTGTGCGGACAACCGCTTCGCCTCGTCCTGGTAGATCACCACTTCGGCGTGCCGGGTCTCGATCGCCTCGAACGACGCCATGAACAGGCCCTTGAGCCGCTCCAACGGGTTCGGCTCGGTCGCGACGATCTCCTGGTAGCGGGTGAACAGCCAGTCGAGGAACCCACGCAGCACCTCGTCGACCATCTCCTCTTTGGATGAGAAGTGGTGGTACAGACTGCCCGACAGGATCCCCGCCGAGTCGGCGATGTCGCGCACGGTGGTGGCACGCAACCCGCGTTCGGCGAACATGGTGGCCGCGAGCGCCAGCAGCTCATCACGTCTGGTGTTGCCCGCCTGGGCCGGGCGGGATTCGGTCATGCGCGCTGGCTCGACACCGAGATCACCTCACCGGTGAGGTAACTGGAGTAGTCGCTGGCCAGGAACGCGATGGTGGCCGCCACCTCCCACGGCTCGGCCGCGCGGCCGAACGCCTCACCTTCGGCGAGCCGGTCCAGCAACTCCGAGCTGCTGGTCTTCTCCAGGAACTTGTGCCGGGCGATGCTCGGCGACACCGCGTTGATCCGCACCCCGTAATCGACGGCTTCGATTGCGCTGCAACGGGTAAGGGCCATGACCCCGGCCTTGGCCGCGGCGTAGTGCGACTGGGAGTGCTGGGCACGCCAGCCCAGCACGCTGGCGTTGTTGACGATGACCCCGCCGTGCGGAGCGTCGCGGAAATACCGTAGCGCGGCACGGGTCGCGCGCATCACCGACGTCAGCGTGACGTTGAGCACGCGGTCCCATTCCTCGTCGGTCATGTCGATCACCGGCGTCTGCCCGCCGAGGCCGGCATTGTTGACCAGAACGTCGATCCTGCCTGCCTTTTCGACCGTCTGGGTGATCAGCGAGTCGACGGCCTCGGTGGAGGTGACATCGCACACCACCGAGTCCACCTTGCCGAGCCCGAGCGCGGCGAGCTCGTCCCGGGTCTCCCCCAGCCGGCGCTCGTGATAGTCGGAGACCACGACGTCGGCGCCCTCCAGCAGCGCGCGGCGCGCGGTGGTGGAACCGATACCGGTGCCGGCCGCAGCGGTCACCAGCACCACCTTGCCCTTGAGCAGTCCGTGGCCGTCGATCTCCGGAGGTGCAACCGAAAGATCGGTCATCATGGTCTCCTGTTCGCGCAAGTACTCATCAGGGGCGAGCCTCTCTGGGTAGGCCGAGCACCCGCTCGGCGATGATATTGCGCTGAATCTCGTTGGAGCCGCCATAGATGGTGTCCGACCGGGAGAACAGGTACAGCCGCTGCCACTCGTCGAACTCGCCATCGGCAAGGGTGAGGGCAGCGACACCCTGGACATCCATCGCGATCTCACCGAGCTCACGATGCCAGTTGGCCCAGAGCAGCTTGGAGACCGAATCCTGGCCCGGTTGTTCGACATCCATGGTGGCCAACGCGTATGACCGCATCGCCTTGAGACCTGCCCAGGACCGCGTGAGCCGCTCCCGGATCAGCGGATCGTCGGCGGCGCCGGTGCGCTTGGCCAGCTCGACGAGGTTGGAATGCTCACGTGCGTAACGGATCTGTTGCCCCAGCGTGGACACCCCACGTTCGAAGGTCAGCGTTCCCATCGCCACCCGCCACCCGTCACCGGGCTCCCCGACCACCAGATCGGCGTCAGTGCGGGCATCGGTGAAGAACACCTCGTTGAACTCCGAGTCGCCGGTCAGCTGGATGATCGGGCGGATCTCGACTCCCGGCTGGTCCAGAGGCACCAGAAGGTAGGACAGTCCGGCGTGGCGTTTGGAGCCCTTTTCGGTGCGGGCCACCACGAAGCACCACTGCGCCCAGTGCGCCAGCGACGTCCAGACCTTCTGCCCATTGATGATCCACTGCCGCCCCTCGTCGTCCAGGGTCGCGGTCGTGGACACGTTGGCCAGGTCGCTGCCGGCTCCCGGTTCGGAGTAGCCCTGCGACCACAGTTCGGTGACATCGAGGATCTTGGGCAGGAAGCGTTGCTGTTGTTCGGGTGTGCCGTAGGCGATCAGCGTGGGGCCGAGCAACTCCTCGCCGAGGTGGTTGACCTTGTCGGGAGCGTCGGCCTTGGCGTATTCCTCGTAGAACGCCACCCGGTGGGCGACCGACAGACCGCGGCCGCCGTGTTCTTCCGGCCACCCCAGACAGGTGAGCCCGGCAGCCGCCAGATGACGATTCCACGCCAGCCGCTCTTCGAACGCCTCATGCTCGCGGCCGGGTCCACCCAGACCCTTCAGTGCGGCATAGTCGCCGACCAGGTTCTCGGCGAGCCAGTCGCGGACCTCAGCCCTGAACTCCTGGACCTCTATCACCCCTGTAGGGTAGCCTACCAAGCACTTGCTTGGGTAGCCGATCCCTGGAGGAGCATCGATGCGGACCACCCCCGCGGTTCTCGACCGGATCGCGCGCGAACTCCCCGACCACCAGGCCGTGGTGACCGGCGGACCGCAGGCCAGGACGCTGACCTTCGCCGAGCTGCGTACCGAAGTCCGCAGGCTCGCCGCGGCGTTGATCGAACTCGGCATCGCACCGGGCGACCGGGTGGCGATCTGGTCACCGAACACCTGGCACTGGGTGGTGGCGAGCCTGGCCATCCACCACGCCGGCGGGGTTGTGGTACCGCTCAACACCCGTTACACCGCCGGCGAGGCCGAGGACATCCTGACGCGCACCGCGGCCCCGCTGCTGTTCGCCTCAGGCGAATTCCTCGGCACGGACAAAGCCGCCGGCATCAACCGCGACCGCCTGCCCGCACTGCGCCACATCGTCCGCATCCCGATCGAGAAGGACGACGGAACCTGGGACGAGTTGATGCTCCAGGGGACCGACCTGGATGCCGTCGACGAACGTGCCGCGGCGGTCACCGCCGAGGACGTCTCCGACATCCTGTTCACCTCGGGCACCACCGGCCGCAGCAAAGGCGTGCGCTGCGCCCACCGACAGTCTCTCGACGCATCGGCCGCCTGGGCGGCGTGCGGCCAGATCACCAGCGCGGACCGATACCTGTGCATCAACCCGTTCTTCCACAACTTCGGCTACAAGGCCGGGATCCTGGCCTGCCTGCAAACCGGGGCCACCCTGTTTCCCGAGCTGACGTTCGATCCGGAGCAGACCATGCAGGCCGTGCAGGAGCACGGCATCACAGTGCTCCCCGGCCCGCCCACCATCTATCAGACTCTGCTGGACCACCCCAAGCGTGCCGAATACAACTTGAGCTCACTGCGTTTCGCGGTCACCGGCGCGGCCACCATCCCGGTCGTGCTGATCGAACGGATGCAGAATGAGCTCGACATCGACATCGTGCTGACCGCCTATGGTCTGACCGAGGCCGCGGGCTTCGGCACGATGTGCCGCGCCGAGGACGACGCAGTGACCGTTGCCACCACGTCCGGTCGAACGATCGCGGACTTCGAGCTGCGCATCGGGGACCATGGTGAAGTCCTGCTGCGTGGACCCAACGTCATGCTCGGTTACCTCGACGACCCTGAGGCCACCGCCGCGGCGATCGACACCGAGGGCTGGTTGCACACCGGCGATGTCGGCGAACTCGACGAGGCCGGCAACCTCAAGATCACCGATCGCCTCAAGGACATGTACATCTGTGGCGGCTTCAATGTGTATCCCGCCGAGATCGAGCAGGTGCTGGCCCGGCTGGACGGGGTCGCCGAGGCCGCGGTGATCGGCGTGCCCGACGAACGGCTCGGTGAGGTGGGTAAGGCATTCGTGGTCCGGTTGCCGGGCGCCGATCTCGACGAGAAGACCGTGATCGACTACACGCGGGAGCATCTCGCGAACTTCAAAACCCCGCGGACCGTCGAGTTCCTCGACGCGCTTCCGCGCAATCCCGGCGGCAAGGTGGTCAAACCAGTTCTCCGCCGGCACAGTGAGAGGGCCTGAGTTGGACCTGATTTTCGACGACGCCACCACCGAGTTCCAGGCCGAGGTGCGCGAGTTCCTCGCCGCCCACAAGGACGCGTTCCCGACGAGGTCCTACGACACCGAGGAAGGCTTCGAGCAGCACCGTCGTTGGGACAAGGTGCTTTTCGACGCCGGCCTGTCGGTGATCACCTGGCCGGAGAAGTACGGCGGCCGCGACGCCTCGTTGCTGCAGTGGATCGTCTACGAGGAGGAGTATTTCCGCGCCGGCGCCCCGGGCCGAGCCAGCGCCAACGGCACGTCGATGCTGGCACCCACGCTGTTCGCGCACGGTACCGAAGAGCAACGGGACCGGATCCTTCCGAAGATGGCCAGCGGTGCGGAAATCTGGGCGCAGGCGTGGTCGGAGCCGGAGTCCGGCAGTGATCTCGCATCACTGCGGTCGACGGCGACCAGGACCGACGGTGGCTGGCTGCTCAACGGTCAGAAGATCTGGAGCTCACGCGCGGTGTTCGGCGAGCGGGCATTCGGATTGTTCCGATCGGACCCGCAGGCGCAGCGCCACAAGGGTTTGACCTACTTCATGTTCGACCTCAAAGCCGACGGTGTGACGGTTCGCCCCATCGCCCAGCTCGGTGGCGACACCGGATTCGGCGAAATCTTCCTCGACGACGTCTTCGTCCCCGACCACGACGTGATCGGCGGCGTCCATGACGGCTGGCGGGCCGCGATGAGCACCTCGAGCAACGAGCGCGGCATGTCGCTGCGCAGCCCGGCCCGGTTCCTGGCCCCGGCGGAACGACTCGTCGCCCAGTGGAAGCAGAATCCGGACCCGGCCTTCACCGACCGGGTGGCCGATGCCTGGATCAAGGCGCAGGCCTACCGGTTACATACTTTCGAGACGGTGACCCGGGTGGCCGGCGGCGGTGAGCTGGGCGCGGAATCGTCGATCACCAAGGTGTTCTGGTCCGATCTCGACGTCGCCCTGCACCAGACCTCGCTGGATCTGCGCGGCGCCGACGGCGAGCTGGTCGATGCGGTCACCGAAGGTCTGCTGTTCGCGCTGGGCGGGCCGATCTACGCCGGCACCAACGAGATCCAGCGCAACATCATCGCCGAGCGGCTGCTGGGCCTGCCCCGAAAGTAGACGAACGTGAACTTTGAGATCGACGAACAGCAGCGCGACTTCGCGGCCAGCATAGATGCCGCGCTCAGCGCCGCCGATGTGCCCGCCGCCGTGCGCGCGTGGGGCGCAGGCGACACCGCACCCGGCCGCAAAGTCTGGGCACAGCTGGCAGACCTGGGTGTGACCGCACTGATGGTGCCGGAGAAATTCGACGGTATCGAGGCCCATCCGGTAGATCTGGTCGTGGCGCTGGAACGTCTGGGGCGATGGAACGTACCGGGTCCGGTCGCCGAGTCCATCGCCGTGGCGCCCGCACTGCTCGCCGGTCACCAGGACTGGGGCGAGCGCAGCGCCGCGCTGGCTTCCGGCGAGTTGGTCGCCACTGTCGCCGCGCCTCCCATGGTCCCGCGTGCCGTCAGCGCGGACACCGCGGGTGTCATCCTGCTCGCGGCCGACGGCTCCGTCGCCGACGCGGTCAGCGGAACCGAGCACGAGTCGGTGGACCCCAGCCGGAGGTTGTTCGAGGTCCGCCCCGTCGCCGATCCCAAGCCCGCCGACACCGATCGCGCATTCGAATTCGGCGCGCTGGCCACCGCCGCGCTGCTGATCGGGGCGGGGCAGGCGATGCTGGACGCGTCGGTCTCGTATGCCAAACAGCGCAGTCAGTTCGGCACCGTCATCGGCAGCTACCAGGCGATCAAGCACAAGCTGGCCGACGTGATGATCGCGGTCGAGTTGGCCCGTCCGCTGGTCTACGGTGCGGCGCTGGCCCTGGCGGAGGACTCGCGCGATACCGCTCGCGACGTCAGCGCCGCCAAGGTGGCCGCTGCCGATGCCGCACTGCTGTCGGCCCGATCCTCACTGCAGACGCACGGCGCCATCGGCTTCACCCAGGAGCACGATCTGTCCCTGTTGCTGCTGCGCGTGCAGGCGCTGCGGCCGGCGTGGGGGGACCCGACCTGGCACCGGCGTCGAGTGTTGGAGGCACTGACACAATGAGCGAAGAACGGGACCTGCTGCGCGCCACCGTCGCGGCTCTGGTCGACAAGCACGCCTCGCCCGAAGCCGTCCGCAAGGCGGCGGCCTCGGAGCGTGGTTATGACGAATCGTTGTGGAAGATGCTGTGCGAGCAGGTGGGTGCCGCCGCGCTGATCGTCCCCGAGGATCTTGGCGGTGCCGACGGTGAACTCGCCGACGCCGCAGTAGTTCTCCAGGAACTGGGCAAGGGCCTGGTGCCCACGCCGCTGCTCGGCACCACACTCGCCGAGCTGGCGCTGCTGTCCACCGATGCACCCGACGCCGAGCTGCTCGCCGGTCTGGCCGAGGGCACCGCCATCGGGACGGTCGTGTTCGACCCCGCGTACGTGCTGAACGGCACCATCGCCGACGTGGTCATCGCCGCCGACGGAGCCACCCTGACGCACTGGACGGCGTTCACCGCGACCCCGGCGGTGGCAATGGACATCACCCGGCCGCTGGCCGCGGTGGCGGCGACGGAGACCGCGCAGCTCGGACCCGACCCCGGGTTGGCCGACACCGCGGCGATCCTGCTGGCGGCCGAACAGATCGGCGCCGCATCGCGCTGCCTCGATCTCACCGTCCAGTACACCAAGGACCGCGTGCAGTTCGGCCGTCCGATCGGCAGCTTTCAGGCGCTCAAGCACCGGATGGCCGACCTGTACGTTGCCGTGCAGTCGGCCAAGGCAGTTGTCGACGAGGCGGCGGCCGCCCCGTCGCCCGCAGGGGCCGCGCTGGCCCGGCTGGCTGCCACTGAAGCCTTCTCGCAGGTCGCCGCGGAAGCCGTGCAGATGCACGGCGGCATCGCGATCACCTGGGAGAGCGACATTCAGCTGTATTTCAAGCGCGCGCACGGCAGCGCCCAACTGTTCGGGCCACCGCGGCAGCAGCTGCGCCGCCTCGACGCCGAGGTGTTCTAGCCTAGGACTGTGTCGGTTTCACAACGCTCGGGTGTTCCGCCGTTCTATGTAATGGACGTGTGGCTGGCCGCCGCGGAACGTCAACGCACCCACGGTGACCTGGTCAACCTTTCCGCAGGGCAGCCCAGTGCCGGCGCCCCGGCGGCCGTGCGCGATGCGGCCATCGCAGCGTTGCACGGCAACGACCTCGGATACACCGTCGCATTGGGGATCCCGCAGCTGCGCGAAGCGATCGCGAACGCCTACACCGCGCGGCACCAGATCGCGGTCGATCCCGACAACGTCGTGGTCACCACCGGTTCCTCGGGCGGGTTTCTGCTGGCTTTCCTGGCCTGTTTCGACGTCGGCGACCGTGTGGCGATCGCCAGCCCGGGCTATCCGTGTTACCGCAACATCCTGTCAGCGTTGGGTTGTGAAGTAGTCGAGTTGCCCTGCGGTCCCGAAACCCGATTTCAACCGACGCTGCAGATGCTCACCGACTTGGACCCGCCGGTGTCGGGTGTGATCGTCGCCAGCCCCGCAAACCCGACCGGGACGGTGATCGACCCGCAGGAGCTCGCCGCGATCGCGGCGTGGTGCGCATCATCCGGAGTCCGGCTGATCAGTGACGAGGTCTATCACGGGCTGGTCTACCCGGGTGCTCCGGCGACCAGTTGCGCATGGGAGACATCGCGGGAAGCCGTTGTGGTGAACAGCTTTTCGAAGTACTTCGCGATGACCGGATGGCGGCTGGGCTGGTTGCTGGTGCCTGACGAGCTGAAACGCGCGGTGGATCGCTTGACCGGGAACTTCACCATCTGTCCGCCCGCGTTGCCACAGGCCGCCGCCATCGCGGCGTTCACCCCCGAGTCCATCGCCGAGGCCGAATCACTGCTCGACGGATACGCCACGAACCGGGCGCTGCTGCTCGACGGGCTGCGCGCGCACGGCATCGACCGGCTGGCACCGGCCGACGGCGCGTTCTACGTCTACGCCGACGTGTCTCACCTCACGACCGACTCGCTGTCGTTCTGCGCAAAGCTGCTCAATGACACCGGGGTGGCGATCGCCCCCGGCGTCGACTTCGACACCGTCCGTGGCGGCGCGTTCGTCCGATTGTCCTTCGCGGGTCCGTCCCGCGACCTCGACGAGGCATTGCACCGCATCGGTTCGTGGCTGACCTGATGCGCCGGTCTGCGGGCACGTTATCGCGTGGGCAGGGACAACCGTCGGCGCACGCATGAAAGGCAAGAATGGCTGAAAAGCGATATGCCGCTGGGTTTTAACTCAGCCCGGTGGTGGAGCGCCTGCGACGGGAGATCGCGTCCACACTGGCGGCCAGCAGCAGCACGCCGCCGGTCACCAGGAAGTTGATGTACGAGGACTGATTCAACAGGCCGAGGCCGTTGGCGATCGTGGCGACGACGACGCCGCCGATCACCGCGTCGATGGCGCGCCCCTTCCCACCGAAGAGGCTGGTGCCACCGATGACGGCGGCGCCCACCGCGTAGAGCAGTGTGTTCCCTGCGCCGGATGCCGCCGACACCTTACCGGCGTAGGACGCCGCAATGATCCCACTCACCGCGGCAAGCGACGAACAGACGATGAACACCGACACCCGGATGCGGTCCACCGAGATCCCGGCGCGGCGTGCCGCCTCGGCGTTGCCGCCCACTGCGTAGATGTGCCTGCCGTAGGAGGTCCGCCGCAGCACCACGGTCATCGCGATCAGCAACACCAGGATCAACGGCAGCACATAAGGGATCCCGCGGATCTCCACATTGGCGTTGACGCTGCGGTTGACGCTCATGACGTAGGTGACGCCCAGCACCACCGCGGCCACCGTGAACACCCGTGCGACAACCACACCGAGTGGCGAGTGCGACAGATTCAGGACGGTCTTGCGGCGATGTTGATGGAACTCCAGCGCGGCGAATCCGAGCACGACCACAGCCGCGATCGTCCAGCCGACGGTCACCGGTAGGTTGCTGATGGTCAAACCGCGGACCACCGGGTCGTCCACCCGCACCGAACCACCCTCGCCGATGAGCTTGAGCGTCACTCCCTGCAGTCCGAGGAAGAACGCCAATGTCACGACGAACGACGGGATTCCGAGCTTGGCGCGCAACAATCCTATGCACAGTCCGATCAGTGCGCCGCACGAGACTCCGACCAGCAGGGCAGCCCACCAGGGCCAGCTCAGGTTCACCACGATCAGCGCCATCGCACACGCCGACACACCACCGGCGACTCCGGCCGAAAGGTCGATGTCGCCGAGCAGCAACACGAAGACCAACCCCATCGCCAGCACGCAGATCGACCCGGCCTGGGTGATCAGGTTGGCCAGATTCAATGCCGACAGGAACCGATCGTTGGCAAGACCGAAAACCACGAACAACACCACAAGGCCCAGCACCGCCGGCAGCGAACCCATGTCGCCGCCCCGGACGCGTTGCAGGTAGCCGCGGACCGCGTCGCCGAAAGTCGCCACGGTGCGGGAGTCGGCAGAGAAGTCCGCGTCAGCCAGCGTGACATCCGGATCAGAGCTGACAGTTCTCATTTCGACGTCCTCATCTGTGTCTCGGGGATACACCGGGACCTACATCGACTCGGCGGCCTGCGTGGGCGCCAGGCCGAGACTGCCCGAGCGGCCGGCGGTGATGAGTTCCACCACCTGGCCGTGGGTAACCTCCGAAGCCTTGACCTCCGCCGCCACCCTGCCCAGGTAGAGCGCACAGATCCGGTCGGCGACCTCGAACACGTCGGCCATGTTGTGCGAGATCAGCACGACACCCAGACCTTGGTGGGCGAGCCTGCGCACCAACTCGATCACCTGCCGGGTCTGAGCGACTCCGAGCGCGGCGGTGGGCTCGTCGAGCAGCACGACCTTGGAGTTCCACAGCACCGACTTCGCGATCGCCACAGTCTGGCGTTGACCACCGGACAGACTCGACACCGGTTGCCGCACCGATTTGACCGTACGAACCGACAGCGAGGTCAGAGCCTGCCGGGCCATGGTCTCCATCCGGGCCTCATCGAGCATCCCTCTGCTCTTCAATTCCCTACCCAGGAACATGTTCTCGACGATGTCGAGGTTGTCGCACAGCGCCAGATCCTGATACACGACCTCGACGCCGAGCTCGGCGACGTCGTTGGGGCTCCGCACGCTGACCGGTTTGCCCTCGAACAGATAGGCTCCGCTGTCGATGGGGTGGATGCCGGCGATCGCCTTGACCAGCGTCGACTTACCGGCGCCGTTGTCACCGACCAGCGCGGTCACCTGACCGGGGTACACACAGAAGTCGACGTCGTGGAGAACATGGACCACGCCGAAACTCTTGTTGACACCCCGCAATTCGAGGATGGGAGTTTCGGCGCTCATCACACTCCCGCGGCGGAGCACATCGGCGCGAATCGGCCGGCGCAGACTTCGTCCTTGGACTGACCACCGTCGCCGAACACGACATCGACGTTGTCCTTGGTGACCGATTTCGGCGTCAGCAGCACCGAGGGTACGTCGCGGCCACCGGTATCGTCCCGCGACTTGCTGGTCGTCTCGGGCTGCTCACCCTTGGCGAGCGCGATGGCGACGTCGGCGAGAGCGTTGGCTTCCTCGGTGGCCGATTTGTACACCGTCATGCACTGTGTTCCGGCCAGAATGTTCTGCAGCCCCTCCACCGTCGCATCCTGTCCGGTGACCGGGACCTGACCGGCGCGACCGTTCTTCTCCAGAATGGAGATGACGGATCCGGCGAGGCCGTCGTTGGCGGCGTACACACCATCCACGCGCCCGTTTGCCGCGGTGTAGAGCTGTTCGAAGATCGTCACGGCAGTGTCGTTGTCCCAGTCCGGCACCGCCTGCTCGCCGACGATCGTGATCGACGGAGTGGCGTCGACCACCGAGTGCGCGCCGTCGCTGAACAGCGTCGCATTGTTGTCGGTCGGAGAACCGTTGAGGAACACCACGTTTGCGGCTTCGCCACCGAGGCAGTCGACCAGGCCCTGTCCCTGGAGTTCGCCGACCTTGGTGTTGTCGAACGACACGTAGACATCTGCCGAACCGCCGAGCGTCAGACGGTCGTAATCGATGGTCTTCACGCCTTGTGTCGCGGCCTTCTCCTGGATCGACGCCCCACTGTCGGAGTCGAGATTGACGATGGCGAGCACGGTGACACCGTCGGCGATCATGCCGTCGGCGATGGTCGCCATCGTGTCGGCGGACCCTTCGGCGTTCTGGATGGTGTAGTCGACACCGGCGTTCTGGAATGCAGCCTCCAGCGCCGGACGGTCCTTGGTCTCCCACCGGACCGAGGATTTGGTGTCCGGCAGGATGACGCCGACCTTGCCGGCGCCCTGGGCGTCGGGAGACCCCGAGTCCGAGTTGGATCCGCACGCGGTCATGGTCAGGCCGACACCGACGGCTGCGGTGACGAGCAAAGTGCTGGTTCGCTTCACGAAGATCCCTCCGGACGGTCAGGTTCAGTATTTGTTGTCTGCTTATACATATAACGTGATCCAGGTCACCGGCGCGGCCTGAACGTCCATTTCGATGCAGTGCTCATCGGGCGCCCATCAGGTGCTCGATGGCCAACTGGTGCAGTGCCACGAAGCCGCAGCCCTTCGCCCCGAAATAGGAGTCGGTGTCGAACTCCTCGAACGCCGCGGTGTCGGCCAGCAGGTCCGCGTAGGTCTCGCCATCGCCCAGCGTCGGGCGGCGCAGCTCGGAAACCCTGGCTCTCGCCATCGCCTCGTGGACGTCCGGGTCGGACCGGAACGCCGCCACCCGCTGGCGCAGCAGCAGATACATCCGCATGTTCGCCGCCGCCGAGGCCCAGACCCCGTCGATGTCTTCGGTGCGGCTGGGTTTGTAGTCGAAATGGCGGGGACCGTCGTAGGCCGGCGCACCGTCGGGTCCACCGTGCTCGAGGAGATCCACCAGAGCGAAGGCGTTGACCAGGTCGCCGTGGCCGAACACCAGGTCCTGGTCGAACTTGATGCCCCGCTGACCGTTGAGGTCGATGTGGAACAACTTGCCGCTGTAGAGCGCCTGGGCGATACCGTGCATGAAGTTCAGACCGGCCATCTGTTCGTGGCCCGTCTCCGGGTTGACCCCGACCATCTCGGGGTGGTCCAGGGTCTCGATGAATGCCAGCGCGTGGCCGACGGTGGGCAGCAGGATGTCCCCACGCGGCTCGTTGGGTTTCGGCTCGATCGCGAACCTGAGTGCAGTGCCCTGGTCGATCACGTACCGGCACAACAGGTTCAGCGCTTCACGGTACCGCTCCAGGGCAGCACGGACGTCTTTGGCGGAGTCGTACTCACTGCCCTCACGGCCGCCCCACATCACGAAGGTCTCGGCGCCGAGTTCAGCGGCCAGATCGACATTGCGCAGGACCTTGCGCAGCGCATATCGGCGCACCTGGCGGTCATTGCTGGTGAAGCCGCCGTCTTTGAACACCGGCTGGGTGAACAGGTTGGTGGTCACCATCGGCACCACCAGACCCGAGGCATTCATCGCAGCGACCAGGCGGTCGATCGCCCGACGCCGCTCGGCGTCGGTACTCCCGAAGGCAAACAGGTCGTCGTCGTGCAGCGTGAGGCCGTAGGCGCCCAGCTCGGCCAGCCGGTCCACGGCTTCCACCACATCGAGCGCGGGCCGGGTGGCGACACCGAACGGGTCGGCGCCCGGCCATCCGACCGTCCACAGTCCGAACGAGAATTTGTCCTCACGGCTGGGGGTCAGCGCGTCGGATGCAGGGGCGGTGGACGCCAGCACAGTCATCGGGATACTCCAAGAGGCGATGAGATATGGTTTTGTTCTGGTGTCGAACATAAAATGTGGCCTGTGACACTGTCAAGGCCCAAGCGTGAGGGGCGGTGCGTGCGGTGAGGGCGACGGAGAGCCATCGCGGAAGCCGCGTCGGAACCAGCACCGACGATGTCCGCCGGCGCAATCTGTCCAGCGTTCTCACCCTCGTCCACCGGCACCGCGCCATCAGCCGCGCGGAGTTGACCCGCCACACCGGGCTGTCCCGGTCCACGACCAAGGACCTCGTCGAGGAGCTCGCAGCCCGTGGTCTGGTGGCCGAATCACCGGCGCCGTCGGTGTCGCAGGTCGGGCGACCGAGCCCGATCGTGCGGCCGGGTGACCGCATCCTGGCGGTGTCGGTCACCCCCGAAGTCGATGCCGTGACGGTCGGACTGGTGTCGATGGGCGGTGAGGTCCGTGACACCGTGCGTTGCGCCACCGACCGCGTTCCGACGCCGGCGGACACCGTCGCCATCGCGGGCGACGCCATCGGCCGGATCCGACGAAACCTTCGCGACGAGCAGGAGGTGACCGCGGTCGGCGTAGCGGTACCCGGACTCGTCCACGGCCGGGAGTCGGCGGTCCAGCTGGCACCCAACCTCGACTGGCATGATGTCGAGATCGGCCAGATGCTCAGCGCTGCAGTGGATCTGCCGGTGCATGCAGCCAACGATGCCAACGTCGGAGCCATCGCCGAGCACCTTTTCGGCAATCACCACGCCGCCGAGCACCTCATCTACGTCAACGGCGGCCCCAGCGGTATCGGGGCCGGCTTCGTGGTGGCAGGCGGGCTGCTCGAAGGCGTCGCGGGCTACGCCGGCGAGCTCGGACACACTTTCGTCGGTGGCAGCGAACCGTGCCACTGCGGCAGTGTCGGCTGCCTTGAGACCGAGGTGACCCAGGCGCCACTGGCCGGGCTGCTGAACGAACTGGACCATGGACGAATCGACGGAGATTCCTCGCAGAACAGCGCCGAACGCGATGTGCTGAACCGGCAGGCGCGCGCACTGGCCATCGCGCTCGGTAACGCGGTCAACATGCTGAACCCCGGATTGATCGTCCTCGGGGGTTTCCTGCGCGTCTTCCCCGCTTTCGCCGCATCGACGCTGCGCGGCGAACTGGCCCGCCGCACCATGGCGGCTCCCCGCGCCATGGTGCGGGTCGTGCCCGCTACCCTCGGTTCCGACACCCTGGTCATCGGCGCCGCCGAGTTGGCCTTCGCACCCGTTCTCGCAGATCCCGGAAGATACTGAAATGACCCTGGTAGCCGGAGTGGACTCGTCGACCCAGTCATGCAAGGTGGTGATCTGCGAAGCTGACACCGGCACCGTGGTGCGCTCGGCATCCTCCCCACACCCGGGCGGCACCGAGGTCGACCCGGCGCTGTGGTGGGATGCGCTGCAGCACACCATCACCGCGGCGGGAGGGTTCGATGATGTCTCCGCCGTGGCGGTCGGAGGACAGCAGCATGGCATGATCTGTCTCGACTCTTCCGGACAGGTGGTCCGAGATGCGTTGCTGTGGAACGATACTCGATCTGCCGAAGCGGCATTGCAACTCGTCGAGGAGCTGGGGGGGCCAGACGCGTGGGCACATCGTATCGGAGTCGTCCCGGTGGCTTCGATCACCGCAGCCAAGCTGCGATGGCTGGCTGATCACGAGCCGCACCACGCGGACAAGACTGCGGCGGTGTGCCTTCCGCACGACTGGCTGACCTGGCGGCTGACGGGTTCATCCGACATCGCAGACCTGTACACCGACCGGAGCGACGCGAGCGGCACCGGCTACTTCTCAGCCGAGACCGGGGACTATCAGCATGATCTTCTTGAGCTGGCGATGCGAGGGCGGCGGCCCACCGTTCCGCGAGTGCTCGGACCGAGCGAGAGCGCCGGTTCCACGCCGCAGGGCTTCGTGCTGGGCCCCGGCGCGGGCGACAACGCCGCCGCCGCGCTGGGGCTGGGCGCGGCGGCCGGGGACTGCGTGATGTCGTTGGGGACCTCAGGGGTGGTGAGTGCGGTGGGACAGGCCGCACCGCACGACCCGGAGGGTATCGTCGCAGGGTTCGCCGATGCGACGGGACGTCAGCTACCGCTGGTGTGCACTCTCAACGGCGCGCCGGTGCTGGCGGCGGTCGCCGAAATGCTGGGGGTGGACTTCGCCGAGTTCGACCGGCTCGCGTTGTCGGCCCCCACCGGCGCCGACGGCCTGGTGGTGGTGCCGTACTTCGACGGTGAGCGCTCACCGAACCTGCCCCGGGCGGCCGGTGCACTGCACGGTGTCACCACCCGAAACCTCAACCCTGCCAACATCGCCCGTGCCGCCGTTGAGGGGTTGCTCAGCTCGATGGCGTACTGCATGGACAAGATTCGCACGCAGGGCGTCGAGACCGAACGAGTCATCCTGGTCGGCGGCGCCGCCCGGTCCGAAGCGGTCCGCAGGATCTCGCCCGCCGTGCTCGGCACGGCGGTGCAGGTGCCGACGCCGGCCGAGTACGTCGCGTTGGGCGCGGCCCGGCAGGCGGCATGGGTGCTGTCCGCGCAAGACAGTGCACCGCAATGGTCGGCCGGCGAGGCGGCGGTGTACCAGTCCGAGCCCACCCCGCAGGTGCTCGATCGTTACCGTGAGGCACAGGATCTGACCCTGCGCTGAACGCAGCGCATCGGTACCGCTCGAACCAGTGCCGCCGGAGATCAGCTTCGACGCTGCGTGGCATACCAGTCGAGCAGTGCGGGGTCGTCGACAGCGCTGCGCTCGACGACCTTGGCCGGATCGCCGCCCTGGAAGAGCTTTTTGATCGGCACCTCGAGCTTCTTTCCGGTGCGGGTGTGCGGAATCGCCGGGGCGACGATGATCTCGTCGGGCACATGGCGAGGCGACACTTCGCGGCGGATGGTGTCGTTGATGCGGTCGCGCAGCTCGTCTGACAGTTCGCCACCGTCGGCGAGTACCACGAACAGCGGCATCCAGTAGCCGCCGTCGGGCTGCTCGGCGCCGATGACCAAGGCCTCGGCCACCTCAGGCAAGCTCTCCACCGCCTGGTAGATGTCGGCACTTCCCATCCGGATTCCGTGCCGGTTCAGGGTCGAATCGGAGCGGCCGTGCACGACGACACTGCCGTGGTCGGTGATGGTGATCCAGTCACCGTGCCGCCACACCCCCGGGAACATGTCGAAATAGGCAGCCCGATAACGGCCACCATCGGCGTCGTTCCAAAACGCCACCGGCATCGACGGCATCGGCTTGGTGACCACGAGCTCACCGACCTTGCCGCGCACCGGTTCGCCCGATTCATCCCACGCATCGAGCGCGACGCCCAGGAACGGTGCCGACAGCTCACCGGGCCACACCGGAACAGTGCGTACCCCGCCGATGAAGGCCGACACCACGTCGGTGCCGCCGCTGATCGAGGCCACCTGGACGCCGACATGGTCGCGCAGCCACAATGAGGATGACGGCGGCAGTGACGATCCGGTGATCCCCACCGTTCTCAGCGCCGAAAGATCGTGTGTACGACCGGGTTCGGCATCGGCCTTGATGCATCCCAGGACATAGCCCGGGCTGGTCCCCAGCACCGTGGCACCGACCCGCGCGGCGATTTCCCACAACGCATCCGGTCGCGGCGAACTGGGGCTGCCGTCGTAACACGCGATGGTCGCGCCAACCAGTAGTCCGGCCACCTGGAAGTTCCACATCATCCAACTGGGACTGGTGTACCAGAAGAAGGTGTCGGCACGCCCGATGTCGGACTGTAGGGCCGCGGCTTTGAGGTGCTCGAGTACCACGCCACCATGGCCGTGCACGATGCCCTTGGGCAGACCGGTGGTTCCGGAGGAGAACAGTATCCACAGCGGGTGCTCGAACGGAACCTGCACGGGTTCGAGCGCAGCGTGACTGCGTGCTGCGAGGTCATCGACGGTGAAGGTGGCCGTGAGCGTCGGCAGACCGTCGGCCAGTGCCTGCACGTCGGCACGTTTGTCACGGTACGTCCCGCCGTACAGGTAACCCTCGGCGGCGACCAGCGCCTTGGGCTCCAACTGACCGAGACGGTCCAGCGCCGCTTTGGCCGAGTAGTCCTGCCCGCACGCGCTCCATACCGCACCGATGGCGGCCGTGGCGAGAAACGCGATGACCGCCTCGGGAATGTTGGGCAGGTAGCCGACCACCCGGTCGCCGGGTCCGACCCCCGCAGCGCGTAACCGTTCGACGAACGCCGTGGTGCGCTCCCGCAGCCCGGCCCAGGAGACCTCACGATCGGCACCGTCCTCACCGACGCCGATGATCGCCGGCCGGTCGGTACGGGCGTTGCGGAAGACCTGATCGACATAGTTCAACGTGGCGCCCGGAAACCACCGGGCCCCGGGCATTTCCGCGTCCGCCAGGACCTCGGCGCGCTCACCGAGCTCGAAGTAGTCCCACAACGCGCCCCAGAAGCCCTCGGTGTCCTCGACCGACCACTGCCACAGCGCGTGATAGTCGTCGAAGGTTCGCCCGGTGCGTTCTGCGACGAACCGGGCGAAGGCGGTGACCTGAGCGTCGGCGATGTCCTGGGGCGTCGGCGTCCACTGCGCTTCTGAGGTCACCGTCACCGCGCGCTCCATCCGCCGTCCATGGTGTACGAGGCTCCGGTCACCATGCCCGCCAACGGCGATGCCAACCACGTCACCAACGCGCCCACCTCCTCCGGCTCCACGAGGCGCTTCACCGCGCTCTCCTTGAGCAGGATGTCAGACACCACCTGCGCCTCGTCCACGTTGTGGGTTCTGGCCTGGTCGGCGATCTGCTTGGTCACCAGCGGGGTCCGCACGTAGCCCGGGTTGATGCAGTTGCTCGTCACACCGTGCGGCCCGCCCTCCAGCGCCGTCACCTTGGACAGACCTTCCAGCGCGTGCTTGGCGGTGACGTAGGCGACCTTGTACGGGGACGCGCGCAGTCCGTGGATCGACGAGATGTTGATGATCCTGCCGAATTCGTTGCGGTACATGTGCGGCAGGGCGGCGCGGATCAACAGAAACGGTGCCTCGACCATCAGCGCCAGCATGGTCCGGAACTTCTCGGGCGGGAACTCGGCGATCGCGGCGATGTTCTGCACACCGGCGTTGTTGACCAGGATGTCGGCCTCCAGCTGCAGGCCCTCCAGTGCCTCGACGTCGAGGAGGTCCAGCGTCCACGCGGTGCCGCCGATCTCCTGGGCCACCGTCTTCGCCGCGAGCTCGTCGATGTCGGCGACGGTGACCGTCGCGCCCTGTTCGGCCAGAGCCCGAGCGCACGCCGCTCCGATACCACCGGCGCCGCCGGTCACCACGGCGGTCCGACCTGCCAGACCGCTCACAACAGCCCCGCCTTGACCAGCTGTTCGCGGTCGGCCTCATCGAGGGAGTGCAGGTCGAGTCCGTTGGTCTCTCGGGTGAACCAGGCGGCGACCAAGGTGATCACGGCGGCACCGGCCAGGTAGACCGCGATCGGAATCCAGGTGCCGTACCTGTCGAGCAGCCAGGTGGCTATCGCCGGGGCCAACGAGCCGGCGACGATGGAGGTGACCTGATAGCCAAGGGAGACACCGGAGTACCGCATACGGGTCGGGAACATCTCGGCCATGATCGCCGGCTGCGGTGCGTACATGAAGGCGTGGATCACCAGGCCCAGGATGACCGCGCCGAGGATCAACAGGTAGTCGCCGGAATTCATCATCGGGAACGCGAAGAAGCCCCACGTGGCAGCCAGGACCGCACCGACGATGTACACCGGCCGGCGTCCGTACCGGTCAGCCAGGCGGCCGACCTGCGGAACGACCAGGAAGTGCACGGCGTGCGCGACCAGCAGCCACCACAGGATGTCGCTGGTGTCAGCGCCGACGTGGGTCTTGAGGTAGACGATGGAGAAGGTGACGACCAGGTAGTACATGATGTTCTCGGCGAAACGCAGTCCCATGGCGGTGAAAACGCCGCGCGGGTAACGCTTCAGCACTTCGACCACACCGTAGGAGACGGACTTGACCCGGTCGACCTCCTCCTGTGCGGCGATGAAGATCGGCGCATCGGTGACCTTGGTACGGATGTAGTACCCGATCAGCACCACGACCGCCGACAGCCAGAAGGCCACGCGCCAACCCCAGGACATGAAGGCGTCTTCGGGCAGGACTCCGGTCAGAATCAGAAGGACGACGGTGGCGAGCATGTTGCCGACGGGGACGGCCGCCTGCGGCCAACTCGACCAGAAGGCCCGCTGCTTGTCCGGGCTGTGTTCGGCGACGAGTAGGACGGCGCCACCCCACTCCCCGCCGACCGCGAAACCTTGGAGGAAGCGCAGGCAGACGAGCAGGATAGGCGCCCACACGCCGATCTGGGCGTAGGTGGGCAGACAGCCCATCAGGAAGGTGACCGCGCCGACCAGCAGGATGGCGAACTGCAGCAGCTTCTTACGTCCGTACTTGTCGCCGAAATGGCCGAACACCACGCCGCCGAGGGGCCGGGCGACGAAACCGACCGCGTAGGTCAGCAACGCCGCGATGAGGCCGGCCGCCTCACTGGTGCCCTCCGCGAAGAACACCTTGTTGAACACCAGCGTCGCCGCGGTCGCGTACAGGAAGAACTCGTACCACTCGACGACGGTCCCCGCCATTGAGGCGACCACCACCCGTTTGAGACCGGTCGTGATCGACCCCGGCCCGTCCGGCCGCGCATCGTGTTGCGTGCTCATCTCCTACCCCTCCCTTGTGATGCCCACCACATGGGTGTGAGTATTCATGCAGCTCCAACCGGGCGGCAATGGCCAAAAACGCACCAGCGATCTGCGAAACTGCACAAATGACCGGTTCTGCGCGTCGCCCGAGCGCTGATGACCTCCTGGTTCTGCTCGCCGTGGGACGGACCGGCAGATACACCATGGCCGCCGACGAACTAGGGCTCAACCACACGACGGTCAGCCGGCGGATCGCCGCATTGGAACGGGCCATGGGCGGCCGGGTGCTGGCCCGGAGTACCGGGAGCTGGGAGCTCACCGACCTCGGACGGGAGGCGCTGGCGGCCGCGGAAGCGGTCGAGACCGCGGTCCGATCGCTTGCCAGCGACGCGGACGGGAAACGCACCCTGGAAGGCGTCGTGCGCATCTCTGCCACCGACGGATTCTCCGCCTACATCGCCGCGCCGGCCGCTGCGGAGGTCCAGCGCAAGCACCCCCAGGTCGCGGTGGAGATCGTCGCGGCCACCCGGCGCGCCAGCCAGCAACGGTCCGGGCTCGACATCGAAGTGGTGGTCGGTGAGCCGAAAGTACACCGGGCCGAGGCGCTCAGGCTCGGTGACTACTGCCTCGGCCTCTACGGTTCGCGCGACTATCTGACCGAACACGGCTGTCCTGCTGACGTGGCCGACCTGCGCCGGTTCCCCCTCGTCTATTTCATCGACTCGATGCTGCAGGTCGACGATCTCGACCTGGCCACCAGCTTCGCGCCGTCGATGCGGGAGTCGGTGACCTCGACCAATGTGTTCGTCCACGTCGAGGCGACGAGAGCGTCGGCCGGCATCGGTCTGCTGCCGTGTTTCATGGCGGACCGTCATCGCGACCTGATCCGGATACTCGCCGACGAGGTGTCGATCAAGCTCACCTATTGGCTGGTCACCCGCTCCGAGACCCTGCGCCGCCCCGAGGTGGCCGCGGTCGTCGACGCGATCGCCGACCGGGTCGTGCAGCACGGTGACGCGTTGCTGGGTCGGGGATGACGCGTTGCCGGGTCCAGGATGACGCGTTGCTGGGTCGGGGATAAGGCCACGTCAGGCGATCACGGAGGCGAATATCCACAGGAGTTGTCCACAGTGGGGATGAATGACATCGGTGTGATTCAACCGGTGTGATTCAACCCAACAGCAGACGGGTCGCATCGCCCACCACCTGGGCGCGCGTGCTGCCGTGGTGGTCCGCGGCGATGACGTGCGACCCGATCACCAGGGAAAAAGCCAGCAGTGCCCTGGCTTCGACATCCGCCGGACCCTCGGCAATGGTGGCGATCAGTTCCCGCAGATAGGTCATGCGTCGGTTGTCGACGCGGCGCAGCCGCTCCGCCACCTGCGGGTCACGCCTGGCCCAGTCCCGGACCGCGAGGTCGATCGGGAGCAACTCCGCCGAGAACGTCAGGATGCCCGCCCTGCGTACCTTGCTGCGCGCGTCACCACCGTCCGAATCGACACGTTCAAGCACGTCGTCGATGCTGCGCCGTTCCCAGCTGTCGAGCATCGCCGCGACGAGTTCGGGCCGACCGGCGAACTGGCGGTAAAACCCGCCTCGGGTCACGCCCAGCCGCTGCGCAAGCACCTCCACGCGGACGGCATCCGGTCCGTGGGCGGCCAACAGCTCCAGGCCGGCATCAATCCATGCCTGCCGCGGAGTCCGTACCGGTGGTGGCATCTGAATCCGATCGCTCGAAGGGCCTTGGCGGACCATCCTACGATAGATACAGTACTGTTCTGCATCTATCGTGAGGAACGCCATGACCCCTGACACCGTCGAGCGCATCGACGCAGACGACTCCCTGTTGGCCGGCAGCACCCTGTCCCGTATCGATCATGTCGACGTCCATCGCCTCCGTACCGAGCACGCACTCCAGCACACCCCGCAGGAGTGGGCGCGGGAGATCCTCGAGGGACCGTCGACCGCGATGCGCGTCCGACTTCACCTCGGATGGACCGCGTTGGGCATCACGCTGCACCGCGGCGCAGTGTCCATTGCGCCGCACCGCGGCGCAGTGTCCATTGCGCCGCACCGCGGCGCAGTGGACACCATCGCCGGCTGGCCGGTCAGCGACAGCGGCGTCGATTACGTTCGGCTGCAGAGTGACTCACGGATCGGCCTGACGGGTGAACTCCTCACCCGGGTCGGTGACCACGACGTCACGTTCGCCACGCTGGTCCAACTGGCCAACCCCGTCGCCCGACGGGTATGGGCGAGTGTGTTGCCTGCCCACCTGAACATCGTGCGGACACTGATGCAGGGCGCGGCCGACCGAACTACCTAGAGCCAGGTGTCGTCGGTGGTCGCGGTCAGGAACGCCTCAAGATCGTTGCGCCAATCGGCGGGTGTGTTCTTGTCGGGTTCGATGCCGGTGTACTGCCCCTGGTAGAACAGCAGCGGCCGGGGCTTCTTTCGCGGCACGTCGGACAGCGAATGCACCGCACCGAACACCACGTAATGATCGCCACCGTCGTACACCGAATGCACGGTGCAGTCGATGTGCGCCAGCGTGCCCTCGATGATCGGCGAGCCCAGCTTCGACGGCGTCCAGTCGATGCCGGCGAACTTGTCCGGCTCGCGAGACCCGAACCTCGCCGAGACATGCTGCTGGTTCTCGTGCAGGACGTTCACGCAGAACGTGCCGCTGGCTTCGATGGCCGCCCAGGACCGAGACACCTTCGTCGGGCAGAACAACACCAGCGGCGGCTCCAGCGACAGCGCGGCGAACGACTGGCAGGCGAACCCCACCGGGGCGCCTTCGTGCGTCGTGGTGATGACCGTGATACCGGTACAGAACTGGCCCAGCACATTCCGGAACGTGCGTGGGTCGATCGGGGGCTGGGACATCGGAGACTGGGGCACAGCGGAGGACACTACGACTTGAAGCCCACGCTGAAATCGTGACCCCACAGCGACACCGCGGTGCTCTCGCGCGCGACCCAGTTCTCGTCGTCGACCTCGAGTCCTTCACAGCCGAATTCGATGTCGAAGCCGCCCGGGGTCTTCATGTAGAAGGACAGCATCTTGTCATTGACGTGCCGTCCCAGCGTGGCCGACATCTTCACCTTGCGCCGCAGAGCGCGATCCAGGCACAGGCCGACGTCGTCGGCATTCTCCACCTCGACCATCAGATGCACTATGCCGCTGGGGGTTTCGCCGGGCATGAAGGCAAGGCTGTGATGGCGGGGATTCACCCCGAGGAAGCGCAGCCACGCCGGCGGCCCGTCCGCGGGCCGGCCCACCAGCTGCGGCGGCAACCGCATGGAGTCACGCAGGTAGAAGCCCAGGACATCGCGGTAGAAGTGCAGCGTCTCGGCGTCGTCACGGGTGGTGAGCACGACGTGGCCGAGGCCCTGCTCCTCGGTGACGAACTTGTGCCCGTAGGGACTCACCACCCGGCGATGCTCCAACGCGACACCGTGGAACACCTCCAGGGTGTTTCCGGACGGGTCGTCGAAGATGATCATCTCGTCGACTCGCCGCTCCGCGAGCTCGGCCGCGGTGGCCTCCTTGTACGGGGTGCCCTCGACCTCGAGGCGTTTGCGAATGTCCTGCAACTGCGCGGCGTTCGCCGTTTCCCAGCCGGACACCAGCAGCCGGTCGTGCTCACCCGGCACGATCACCAGCCTGGCCGGGAACTCGTCCATCCTTAGATACAGCGCACCGTCGGCATTTCCCGACCCCTCGACCATGCCCAGCACCTTCAGCCCGTACTCACGCCAGGCCGCGATGTCGGTGGTTTCGATCCGCAGGTAACCCAGTGAACGGATGCTCACGATGAACCTCCGAGAAAATCGATGGTCAACTTGTTGAACTCGTCGAACTTCTCCAGCTGCGCCCAGTGGCCACACTGGCCGAACACGTGCAACTGGACTCGCGGAATCTGCTTGAGGGCGACCAGCGCCCCGTCGAGCGGGTTCACCCGGTCTTCGCGACCCCAGATCAGCAGTACCCGCTGACGCAGCTTGTATACGTCACGCCACATCATCCCGAGCTCGAAATCGGCCCCCGCGAAGGACTTGCCCATCGCTTTGGTCGCCGCGAGCGACTCCGGCGTACTGGCGATCTGGAATCTCTCCTCCACCAGCTCCGGAGTGATCAGGCTCTGATCCCACACCATGATGCGCAAGAACTTCTCGATGTTCGCCCGCGTCGGTTCGGCCGCGAACCTGCCGAGCAGCTTCACGCCCTCGGTCGGATCCGGCGAGAACAGATTGACGCTCAGACCGCCCGGACCCATGAGGACCAGGCGTCCGGCGCGCTTGGGGTTGTCCAGCGCGAACCGCACCGCGGTACCACCACCGAGCGAGTTGCCCACCAGCGCGGCGCGTTCGATGCCGAGATGGTCGAACAGACCCAGCAACGCGGTGGCACTGTAGCGGTTGTACTGCTCGTGCTCGGTGTGCTTGTCGGAGTGCCCGTACCCCGGCTGGTCGACGGCCAGCACGTGGAAGTGACGGGCCAGCACCGGAATGTTCTTCCCGAAGTTCGACCAGCTCGACGCGCCGGGGCCGCCGCCGTGCAGCAGCACCACGGTTTCGGGGTTCCCCACCCCGGCTTCGTGGTAGTGCAGACGCATGTCCCGGGCATTCCCCGTTGCTTCGCCGGCCCCGGTATGCACCTGCGCGAAGCGCGAGGTCGACTCGAACGTGATCTCCTGCTGCTGGGCAGCTTCTGCGGCAAAGGAAGTCATCTAGACCATCGTGTCCTGGGGTGGCAGACCGAACGCGTCGTTACCGAAGATCAGGTAGGCGCGCTCGGGCTCGTTGGCGGCGTGCACGCGGCCGGCATGCGCGTCACGCCAGAATCGCTGCACCGGCTGCTCCAGCTGCAACGCCGTCGCGCCGGACGCCTCGAACAGCAGGTCGATCGAGGCGATCGCACGTGCGGTGGCCCGCACCTGGTCGCGGCGGGCGGCGGCGCGCAGCGAGAACGGGATCTCCTTGCCGGCCTGCAACAGCTGGTACTCGTCACGGACATTGCCGATCAGCTGCCGCCAGCCGGCGTCGATGTCGCTGGCCGCCTCGGCGATGCGGATCTTGGCGAACGGGTCTTCCTTGGACTTCTCGCCCGCGAAGGCTGCGCGGACGCGCTTGCCCTGATGCTCGACGTGAGCATCGTAGGCGCCGTAGGCCATCCCCATGATGGGGGCGCTGATCGTGGTGGGATGCATGGTGCCCCAGGGCATCTTGTAGACCGGCGCGGTGTTGGTCTGGTAACCGCCCGCGGTGCCGTCGTTCATCGCCTTGTAGGACAGGAATCGGTGGCGCGGGACGAACACGTCCTTGACCACCACGGTATTGCTACCGGTGGCCTTGAGGCCGACGACATTCCAGACGTCGTCGATGCGGTAGTCGGTGCGCGGGATCAGGAAACTGCCGAAGTCCACCGGCTTACCGTCCTTGATCACCGGGCCCCCGAGGAACGCCCAGGTGGCGTGGTCACATCCCGACGACCACTGCCACGCACCGCTGACCAGGTAGCCGCCGTCGACCACGGTCCCCGCGCCCATCGGGGCGTACGACGACGAGACCCGCACCGTCGAGTCGCTGCCCCAGACGTCCTCCTGGGCCTGCTGATCGAACAGCGCCAGGTGCCAGTTGTGCACTCCGATGATCGACGACACCCAACCGGTGGAACCGCAGGCGCTGGCGATGCGGCGCACGGCCTCGTAGAAGAGAGTCGGATCGCACTGGAGGCCGCCCCACTGCTCAGGCTGGAGCAGCTTGAAGAAACCGACCTCATCGAGCTCGGCCACGGTCTCGTCGGGCAGTTTGCGCAGTTCTTCGGCGGCTTGCGAGCGCTTGGCGATCAGCGGCAGCAGGTCGTCGATACCGGCGAGAACCGACTGCGCGTCGCGCTGTTCAATGGACGTCACTGGTGTGCCTCCCGAGGCGTGCGAAGTAACCTGAGATGAGATTAGAACACGTTACGATTTGTGTCGAGTAGCGCTGCCCTGTGGCAGCTGGACCTGCGGACATGCATTTCTGTAACCTGTTCTAGTTATGACCAGCCGCGGCGTGAAGAGAGGGCTCATCTTGTGACCGACGTAGCCGCCGACGAACCCCTGGGTACGCACGTGCTCGAGTTGGAGATCGCCAAGGTGATCGACGAGACGCACGACGCACGCTCCCTGGTGTTCACCTCCCCCACCGACGCCCCCGTCCCGCCGGAGAAACTGCGCTACGCGCCGGGTCAGTTCCTCACCCTGCGGGTGCCCAGTGAGCGCACCGGATCGGTGGCGCGCTGCTACTCACTGTGTAGTTCACCGTTCACAGGCGATCCCCTGACGGTCACGGTCAAACGCACCGCGGACGGGTACGCGTCGAACTGGTTGTGCGACAACGCGCACGCCGGCATGCGGATCCATGTCCTGGCGCCGTCGGGCACATTCGTCCCCACGACGCTCGATACCGATTTCCTGCTGCTTGCCGCAGGCAGCGGCATCACCCCGATGCTCGCGATCCTGAAATCGGCGCTCTCGGAGGGCACCGGCAAGGTCACCCTCGTCTACGCCAATCGCGACGAGAAGTCGGTGATCTTCGCCGAGACGCTGCGCGATCTGGCAGCCGAATACCCGGACCGGCTGACCGTGATCCACTGGCTGGAGTCGGTGCAGGGCCTGCCGAGCGTGTCCACCCTGTCCGAGCTGTTCGCCCCGTACGGTGCGCGGGAGGCGTTCATCTGCGGGCCGGGTCCGTTCATGGCCGCCGCCGAGGCAGCGCTCAAGGCCGCCGGACTGCCCGCCGACCGCATCCACATCGAGATCTTCAGGTCGCTGGAGTCGGATCCGTTCGCACGCGTGACGATTCCTTCGGACGACCCCGACGACAGCGACGCGGGTCCGGCGACCGCGATCGTGACGCTGGACGGCCAGACCCACGAGGTGTCCTGGCCGCGGCGCGCGAAACTGCTCGACGTGCTGCTGGACAAGGGCCTCGACGCACCGTTCTCGTGCCGCGAGGGGCACTGCGGCGCGTGCGCCGTGCTCACGAAGTCCGGCCAGACGGAGATGGAGATCAACGATGTCCTCGAACAACAGGACCTCGACGAAGGGCTGATCCTGGCATGCCAAGCCCATCCGCTGTCGGATTCGGTCGAAGTCACCTATGACGAGTAGCAGGGGGATTACCTTCATCACGATGAACCGGCTCGCAGCGGCAAGTGTGGCGGCAGTGACCCCGATGGTGCTCGCGGCGCTCCTCGGAGTCACCGCCGCACCGACGGCCGGCGCCGCGTCGAACACCGCGATGTCTTCGATCCACGTCGACCCCACCACCCAGATCCAGATGCACGTCACCGCGAACTGCGATGCCGCCCGGTGCTTCTACAACACGTCGGCCAATCTGCTGACCCCCGGCGGCCCGACCGGCTTCCCGGACGACACCTGGGCCCGGCAGACCGTGACATTGCGCAGCAACTCTCAGGACGTCTGGCAGGAGGCCTGGTACAGCGCGCCCGCGGGCACCCCGCGAGAACTCAAGGGCGCCAACCACAACAATGTGCTGTCCCGCATGCTCAAATCGCTGCGCGACGTCGAGGTGTCGGTGACGTACTTCGGTGGCGGACCGATCCAACGGTTCACCACCGACGGTGACTCGGTTCCCACCGCGTGGACCACCGGACAACCGGCCAAGGGGTCGGAGTTCATCGTGTGCTCACAGATCCAGGTGGTCTACGGCGGGGTGAACCTCACCACGCCGAGTGCGTGCGCTCAGACCACTTTCGCCTGACGCTGCTCAGCGCGGCAGGCCCAGCAGCCGCTCGCCGGCCATGGTGAGCAGGATCTGCTCGGTGCCGCCGGCGATCGTCAGGCACCGGGTGTTGAGGAAGTCGTGGACCTGGCCGGTTTCGACAGCGCCGGCCCCGTCGGACAGCTCCATCCGGAACTCCGCGAGCGCCTGCCGGTACCGAACCCCGATCAGCTTGCGGGCACTGGCCTGTGGGCCGGGGTCCTGCCCTTCGACGGCCAGTTGGGCGATGCGCTGATCGAGCAGTGATCCGACCTGAGCGGTGACGATCAGCTGCCCGAGCCGATCTTGTTGAGCACCATCGACTTCCAGTCGGGAGATGACCTGGAGCAGCTCCTCCATCGGATTGCCCAGCGCGGTGCCCTGCGCCATCGCGACCCGTTCATTGGCCAGTGTGGTGCGCGCCAGGCGCCACCCGTCGTTGACCTGACCAACCACCATCTCGTCAGGGACGAAGACGTCGTCGAAGAACACCTCGTTGAACAGTTCGTCACCGGTGATCTCCCGCAGTGGCCGGATCACGATGCCGGGGCTCTTCATGTCGATCAGGAAGTAGGTGATGCCCTTGTGTTTCGGTGCGTTAGAGTCCGTTCTTGCCAGACAGACCCCCCAGTGCGCCTTCTGCGCCGCCGAGGTCCAGACCTTCTGTCCGGTGAGCTTCCACCCGGAGCCCGACGGACCGTCGGCCCGGACTGCCTTCATCCGCAGCGCCGCCAGATCCGAACCCGCGCCCGGCTCACTGAACAGCTGGCACCACGTCAGTTCCCCGCGCAGTGTCGGCGGGACGAATTGCTCGACCTGTTCGGGGCTGCCGTGCTCCAAAATGGTCGGCACCGCCCACCACCCGATCACCAGATCGGGACGAACCACACCGGCCCCGGCGAGTTCCTGATCGATCAGCAACTGCTCGGCCGGACCTGCGGCACGGCCGTGCGGCCGCGGCCAGTGCGGCGCCAGCAGTCCCGACTCGGCCAGCGCGACCTGCCGTTCGCTGTCCGGCGCGGCCGCCACCTCGGCCACCGCCGCGGCGATCTCGGGTCGCAGATCGGCCACCGAGGCCAGGTCGATGTGCAGTTCCCTGCGCACCCCCTGCTGGGTCAGCGCCGCCACCCGACGCAGCCAGCGCGACGTGCCGCCCAGGAATTGGCCGATGCCGTACGCGCGCCGTAGATACAGGTGCGCGTCGTGTTCCCAGGTGATGCCGATCCCACCCAGCACCTGGATGCAATCCTTGGCGTTGGCTTTCGCTGCCTCGATGCCCACCGACGCCGCCAGCGCCGCGGCGATCGACAGCTGATCGGTATCCGACTCGCCGGCCGCCCGGGCGGCGTCGGCGGCGGCCACCGACGCCTGCTCGGCGCGCAACAGCATCTCGGCACACATGTGTTTGACGGCCTGGAAACTGCCGATCGGCTTCCCGAACTGCTCGCGCACCTTGGCGTACTCGGTCGCGGTCTGCAGCAGTCGGCGCGCCAGCCCAGCCGCCTCGGCAGCCGACAGCGTCGCGGCCAGATCGACCACGCGTTGGGCCGGCACGTCCAGCGCCTCGGCGCTGGCCCCGTCGAGCGCCACGCGCGCCAGCGGGCGGGAGAAGTCCGTCGCTTTCAGCGGCTCGATCGTCACCCCCTGGGCGGCGCCGTCGACCAGCAGCCAGGTATCACCCGCGGGCACCAGCAGCACCCCCGCCGAGTCTGCGCCCAGCACGAAGGGCGCGACCCCCGAAACCCGGCCGTCGCCGTACGCGAGCTCGGCGGCCAGCGTGAAAGCTGCGGTGCGTTGCCCCGTGGCGAGCTGTTCGAGCAGCTCGGCATGCGTGTCGCCCAGCACCAACGTGCCCAGGGCGGTGGTCACCACCGGGCCGGGCACCAGCGCCGCGGCCGCCTCGTCGAGCATCGCAACCAGATCCGACACCGTCCCGTCGGCCCCGCCGTGCTCCTCGGACAACGCCACACCGAAGATCCCCAGCTCGGCCAGACCGGCGTAGGGTCCGCGCCAGGCATCCGCGTCACCCTGCTCGACGTCGCGGACCGCCTCGAGCGCGCGCGACGCGGCGGCCCAGGTCCGTACCAGCTCTCGGGCGGCGGACTGGTCGTCGGTGGTGGGAGCGGACGTGGATGCCGACACCGTGTCTCCTAGCGATTGGGCGAGAAGACAGTGCTTCTCACTAGAACGTGTTCTAATAGTGACAGCGTTCGACCGTCAAGTCGACCGCCATCACCGCAGGGCACGACGATGTGCGCCACGCAGGGAGATGAGAAAAACGGGACCGGCATGCGTATCGTTTTCACCGGAAACGCATCACGAAGGAGCCACTCACCGCATGTCTGGGACGTCGGAGTTGTCAGCTGATAAGTCGCAGACCTCGCGCGCCCCGTCGAACGCCGGTTCGGACACCCGCCCCCGCCAGGTGATGAACGTGGCGGTGCTGGCCGAATCTGAACTCGGTTCCGAAGCCCAACGCGAGCGCCGCAAGCGCATCCTGGATGCCACTCTGGCCATCGCCTCGAAGGGCGGCTACGAAGCCGTACAGATGCGTGCGGTCGCCGAGCGGGCCGATGTCGCGGTCGGAACGCTGTACCGGTACTTCCCGTCCAAAGTTCACCTGTTGGTCTCTGCGCTGGGCCGCGAGTTCGAGCGCATCGACGCCAAGACCGACCGGGCCGCGCTCTCCGCCGGAGACACCGCCTACCAGCGACTCAACATCATGGTCGGGAAGCTCAACCGGGCCATGCAGCGCAACCCACTGCTCACCGAGGCGATGACACGGGCTTTCGTGTTCGCCGACGCATCCGCCGCGGGTGAGGTCGACCATGTCGGCAAGTTGATGGACTCCATGTTCGCCCGCGCGATGAGCGACGGCGAGCCCACCGAGGATCAGTACCACATCGCACGCGTGATCTCCGACGTGTGGCTGTCGAACCTGCTTGCCTGGCTCACCCGACGCGCGTCGGCGACCGACGTGGCCAAGCGGCTGGACCTGGCCGTGCGCCTGCTCATCGGGGACGGCGAACAGCCTAAGATCTAGCGATGAGCGTCCTACCGCCGGACCTGATCACCGCGCTGAATTCGGCGGCCGCCACGGACCGCCTACTGGTCACCTCTGACTTCGACGGCACCCTGGCGCCGATCGTCAGCAACCCCGCCGATGCGCGACCGCTTCCCGCCGCGGCACAGGCCCTGACCGCACTCGCCGAATTGCCTGCTACGACTACGGCTTTGATCTCCGGTAGGGCGCTGGAGACACTCCGGCTACTGTCGGCCATGCCGCCTGCCGTGCACCTGGTCGGAAGCCACGGCGCGGAGTTCGATTCCGGCTTCTCCCATGACATCGACCGCGACCGGCTCGGGCGGATCACCGAACGGCTCCAGCGCATCGCCTCGGACAAACCCGGCGTGACGGTGGAAACCAAACCGGCCAGTGTGGCACTGCACGTCCGCAACGCCTCGCCGGCCGACGGTGATGCCGCCCTGGCCGCCGCCTGGGAGGCATCGGCGGAATGGGACGCACACGTGACGACGGGTAAAGCGGTACTCGAGTTCGCCGTCATTTCGACCGACAAGGGGGAAGCGATCGACATCCTGCGCGCCGAACACCGAGCCACCGCAGTGGTGTTCTTCGGTGACGATGTCACCGATGAGAAGGCCTTCACACGCTTGCTCGGCACCGACATCGGCGTGAAGGTCGGCCCCGGGGAGACCGCCGCGACCTACCGGATCGACTCCCCCGACGACGTCGCCACGGCGCTGGCACACCTGGCCGACTCACGCCGTCGCCCCTTTGCCTGATCGGCAATACTGTTTGCACTCGGATCAGGCACGAACCACCCTCGTACCATGACTGGTTCACCGGACTCTGCTGCCGCACTCTCTGCCGAGTGGGACGGGCGTTATACCGACCTGGCCGATCAGATCCCCGACAGCGCCCCTGATGCGGTGCTGATCCAGGTGGCACGGCAACTGGCGCCGGGGACGGCGCTGGATATCGGCTGCGGCCTCGGTTCAGACGCCATATGGCTTGCCACACAGGGGTGGAACGCCACCGGACTGGACGTCTCCCAGGTGGCCCTGGACCGCGCAGCGACCCGGGCAGCACACCACGATGTCAGCGTCAACTGGGTCTGCTCCCGCCTCGAGGACTTCGATCCGCCCGAGGGCGGATTCGACCTCGTCGTCGCGCACTACCCGGCTCTGTTGCACTCACCGGGATGGGATGCCCAGCGGGCCCTACTGGGCGCCGTCGCCACCGGCGGGACGCTGCTGGTGGTACACCATGCCGACGTCGATGTGGAGAAGGCGAAGTCGTACGGGTTCGACCCGGCCGATTACCTCAGTCACGACGACGTCGTCGAACTGCTCGGTGAGGAGTGGCAGGTCACCGTTGAGCGGCGACGCCCCCGCGAGGTCCCCGCCGGCATCGAAGGCCAGCACACCCACGACGACGTCGTCGTGGCACGTCGAGGCTGACACCCCACCGACGCCAATCCACGCCATTGACGTGTCGCGCGTTTTCACCCCCCACCAGGCTTATTGAAAATCATTGTCGACAAGGTCCACTCCGGCCGGTACCGTGACCGCGGGACGAGCACAACCCGGATCTAGGACAACCCGGATCTAGGACACACCCGGATCACGTACGGAGGAGGCGAAATTCGGTGCCGCAGTCGGCCGGTCAGCGCACTCGACGCCCCCTCTGCACATTCTGGGACTGGCAGCAGTACGGCCGTTGCCACGGCTCCGATACCGAGTTGTTCTTTCCCTCCGATCGTGAGAGCCGAGACGAGAGACGGGCCCGGGTCCAGCAGGCCAAACTGTTCTGCCAATCCTGCGTCGTCCGGGACGAGTGCCTGTCCTACGCGCTGGAGGCACGGGAGGCGTTCGGCGTGTGGGGCGGACTGACTGCGCACGAGCGGGAAGCCATACTCGCTCGGCACGACGATCAATCCGCGTAGTTACCAACCGCGTTCAGGCGGGTGGCCCCGACGTGCGCCCCCTCGTGAGTTCGGTGTCCACCATCTCTACCACCGGCAGCCCATGGCGTGGCGGGGTGTGCAGGAGGCGACCCGCTCGTCGCCCCTTCTCCACACTGGGCTGGGCCACCGTCGTCAGTCCTCGGCGCAGCGCTTCGGGGATACCGTCGAAACCGGTGACGGTCACCTGCCCGGGCACGTAGACACCACGGCCCCGCAGATAGTCCATCGCCGAGAGCGCCAGGACATCAGCAGTGCACATCAACGCCGTGAGCCGTGGGTTCGCCGTGAGTGCGACCTCAGCGGCCGCACCTCCGGATGTCGGCAGATGCTGATAGCTCTCCACGACCGTCAACGAATCGGGGTCGAGGCCCGCCGCCGCCATCGCATCTTCGACACCCCCGACGCGTTCCTGCTGTACATGGAAACGCGGAGTCCGGCGGCGGTCCGGCGCAACGACCGAGCAGTCGGCGTCGCCCGGCTTGTCCCGAGCCAACCGCATGGTCAGCACCGCGATCTCCCGGTGTCCGAGGCCGATCACGTGGTCGGCGAGGCGACGCATGGCAGCGCGGTCGTCGATGCCCACCCAGGACGTGCCTGCGACGTTCTTGGGTTGGTCGACCACCACCACCGGGAGATGTCGCTGCAATACCACCGGCAGATACGGATCGTCGTCGCTCGCCGAATAGACCACGAAGCCGTCGACGCCGGCGGCGAGCACGGCTGCCGTGCCGTCTTCGACAGTCCGGCTTGGTCCGATCGCCACCAGAAGCAAACCCTGACCGGCCTCCTCGCAGGACTCGGCAAGACCGGCGACAAAATCCAGCGCAGCCGGATCGCTGAAGGAGTAGTTCAGCGGCTCGGTGATCATCAGGCCGACCGCGCCGGCGCGGCGGGTCCGAAGCGAACGGGCGACCGGGTCGGGCCCCGGGTAACCCAGCCGCTTCGCAGCCGAGAAGATCCGCTCACGCAGCTCTGCCGACAACTGATCGGGTCTGTTGTAGGCATTGGAGATCGTGGTGCGAGACACCTTCAGCTCCGCGGCCAGCGAGGCCAAGGTGGTGTGTCTCCTCGGAGCGGGACTCCTGGGCATGATTTGACGTTAACGGAAGCGTCCGGCTGTCCGTGCGCGCCCCGGCGTCGCGTCTCAGGTGACGAGCACGCGATCCGACGACGAACGGAAACCGCGCTCGGCGGCCCAGATCACCGCCCACACGCCGCACGCGATGGTGACGATGACAAAACTCGGCGGCGCATTGAACATCGCTGACAGGCCGAGGCCCAGCCAGACCGCAATCACGTTGATGACCATGGTGATCCCGATGGCAAGGGCCGGTCGGGGTGTCAGCATGATCGCCGCGGCCGCAGGGGTGACGACAAGGGCGAAGAGCAGCAAGGTTCCCACTGCCTGCACCGCCATGGTGACGGTGAGCCCCAACAGGATCATGAACACGATCGCCAAGCCGCGCACCGGGACCCCCTTCGCCTCCGCGACCTGCGCGTTGACCGAGGTGAACAACAACGGCCGGTAGATGATCGCGACGCTGACGGCCAGCACGGCGAGCAGAGCTGCGAACGAGAGGATCTGCTCCTGGGTGATCGCGAGCAGGTTCCCGAACAGCACGTTGGTCATCGTGCTCGAACTACGTGTCGCGAGCGAGTTGAACAGCAGGCCGAGACCGGTCGCCATCGCCAGGACGGTGCCGGTGGCGACCTCTCGGTCGGCCGCACGCTTGCCCAATGCGCCGATGACCAGCGCACCGCCGATGCAGAACGCGCCGAGACCCACCGCCACCGGCAGTCCCACCAACACCGCCCCGGTGGCTCCGGGCAGACCGATGTGCGCCAGCGCGTGGGCCGCGAACGCGGTGTTGCGGACCACCACGAAGTACCCGATCAGACCTGCCGCCAAGGCGACGATGGTTCCACCGATCAACGCGTTGCGCATGAACGTGGAGGCCAGAATCTGTGGCCAGTTGTCCTGATAGCCGAGGGCGACCAGTGACGTGGTCACGACGGCTTCCGGACGTAGAGGTCACCCTGGGGCGTGTTCACCACTTCTACCGCGGTTCCGTAGAGGAGGCTGAGCAGGGCGGTGTCGACGACACCGTCGACCGAGTCGAAGCGAGGATGCCCGTCGAGCAGATAGATGGCCCCGCTGAGGATGGACAGCAGTGGGTTGAGGTCGTGGGCGACGAGCAGAACCGTGACACCCAGATCGGCGTTGATCCGCTTGATGAGCGCCACCAACTCGTGCTGGCTCCTGATGTCCAACGAGGCCAGTGGCTCGTCGAGGATCAGCAACTTCGGGTGACTCACCAAAGCCTCGGCCAAAGCGACCCGCTGTCGCTGACCTCCCGACAGCTGGGACAACCGCTTGTCGGCAATCGCCGTGGCATCGACGGCGGCGAGGGCGTGCTCGACCTGTTCGCGCTGGCGCCGATCCGTCCGGCCGAATCCCCATCGGTGCCCGGTCAGCCCCAATGCGACGGCATCGTACGCCCGGATGGCTTCACCCGCGGTCGCAGTGTAATTCTGTGGAACATAACCGATTTCGCCGTTCATCGAACCGGGACGATGACCGAAAACCTCCACGCTGCCGGTTGCGCACGGGAGCAGCCCCAGCACGACCTGCAATAGCGTCGTCTTGCCCGATCCGTTCGGACCGATGACGGCCACCACGCCGCCGGCGGGCACATCAAACGACGCCCGCGACCATACGGTGCGACCGCCCCGACTGACGCTGACGTCACGAAACGTCAGCGCTGGTTCAGGAACCAACACCCAGCGCCTCGGCAAGCGCGTCGAGTTGGCCCACCTGCCACGTCTCGAACGAGTCGACCCCCGGCGGGACGGTCTCGGTCACCTCTACGACCGGAACCCCTGCCTGCTCGGCCGCGGCGCGAATCTGTTGCGGCATCGATCCTTCGGTCTGGGAGTTGTAGATCAGGACGTCGACCCCGCGGTCTCCGAGTAGTCGCAGGAAAGCGTCCAGATCCGCCGGTGACGGATCGGTTTCATTCGCCGAGGACACCTGGTAGCCCGCCGGCGTGCGATTCTGGAGCCCGATCGCGCTTGCCATGTCATCGAACACGCTCTCGGTCGCCGCGTAGGTCCTGCCGGCGGCCCCGGCCTGGAGGGACGCGATGGCGTCGTCGTAGGGCTTGAGCGACTCGACGAATGCCTCGTGACGCTGATCGAAATAGTCGGCAGCATCGGGCGATAACTTCTCCAACTCGGCCGTGACGGCGTCGCTGACAGCGGTCACGGCGGTGGGGTTGTACCAGACGTGCGGATTGGGTTCGCCGGCGTGATCGTGACCATCTCCGGCGTGGTCGTGGTCTTCGCCGGCGTGGTCGTGGTCTTCGCCGGCATGGTCATGGCCCTCCCCGGCATGGTCATGGCTTTCCCCGGCGTGCTCGTGATCGTCGGCTCCACTCGCAACGAGCGCGTTGATGACCGGCGCATCGGGAGCCGAACTGGCCGCCAGCTTGGTGGCCCATTCGTCGTAGTGACCTCCGTTGACGACCACCAGCTGCGCGCCGTCAAAGGCCGCCGCATCAGAGGGAGCCGGTTCGTAATCGTGGGGATCGACCGACGAACCCGCCAACACGGTGGTCACATTCGCACAGGCGCCACCGAGCTGCGACACGATGTCGCCCCACTGGTCCACGCTGACGACCACATTCACCGGGTCGGCCGGACATTCCCCGCCCGGCGCCGCCGCGGTGGGGTCCGCGGACTGTTGATCGCCCGAACAGGCCGACAACGCCAGAGGCAGCGCGACAGCGAGCGAACCGACGAGGATGCGGGACCGACGCCGAGAAGATTGATTCACGATGTAACGATAACCGTTTTCATTGCTGATCGCGAAGGTGGAGCCCGAGTGGAAATTTCTTAATGAAAATGATTATCATTAAGCATGCCTTCCGCGCCCACGCTGCTGCCCGTCACCGTCCTCTCCGGCTTTCTCGGAGCCGGGAAGACCACACTGCTCAATCACATCCTGGCCAACCGCGAGGGTCGGCGAGTTGCGGTGATCGTCAACGATATGAGCGAGGTGAACATCGATGCTGCACTGGTCGCCGGCCAGGGGCATCTCGATCGCACCCAGGAGAAGCTCGTCGAGCTGACCAACGGCTGCATCTGCTGCACATTGCGCGAAGATCTCATCGAGGCGGTGGGCGCCCTGGCACGGCAGCGGCGATTCGACCAACTGGTCATCGAATCCACCGGGATCTCCGAGCCGATGCCGGTTGCCGCCACGTTCAGCTGGGAGTTCGAAGACGGCACCAGCCTCGGACAGCTCGCGCGTCTGGACACCCTGGTGACCGTTGTCGACGCTTCGACCTTCCTCACCGAGATCGCCCGCGGTGAAGCGCTCGCCGACCGCGACATGAGCGCCGGCGAGGGCGATGCCCGCAGCATCTCTGACCTGCTGGTCGACCAGGTCGAGTTCGCCGACGTCATCCTGCTGAACAAGACGGATCTGGTCAGCGCGGCCACGCTCGGGACGGTGGAGACGCTGGTGCGCCGCCTCAATCCGACGGCGAAGCTGATTCGGACCGATCACGGCATCGTCGACATCTCCGAGGTGCTCGACACCGGACTGTTCGATCCCATCGCCGCGGCCGAGGCACCGGGCTGGGACGAGGAGATCGCCGAGGGCCACACCCCCGAGACCGAGGAATACGGCATCAGCTCGATGACGTTCCGATCAGACCGGCCGTTCCATCCGCAGCGGTTGGCCGAGTCCCTCGGACAGATGACGCGAATCCTGCGCAGCAAGGGTTTCTGCTGGATCGCCAGCCGCCCGACGATCGCCGCGATCTGGTCCCAGGCGGGACCGAACCTGGTGATCGAGCCGGCGCAGTACTGGTCGTCGACGGAGATCGCGGCGGGCCAGGAAATCGTCTTCATCGGCGTGAAACTCGACCGGGACAAGGTGCGGCGACTGCTCGAAGCCGCCCTGCTGACGGATGCCGAACTCGCCGACGGAGAGCAGGTGTGGACGGACTATCCCGACCCGCTTCCGACGTGGGGCGTGACGCACAGTCACGCGCACTGACGCATGACGACGGCGTCGAAGGACGCATCGACCGGCGGGTCGGAGAAGCCTCTACAGTGCGCGGGCGAGGACGACGCCGTCGGACCAACCCGCCAGGATCCGACCCCGGCGATCCCACCGGACTGACGCCGCAGGCGAATCCCGACGTAGCGCGTCGACGGCCGCATGCGCACGTCCGGGAATCGCCGCGGCGGGTTCCCACACCGCGAGCCGGCCGTCGTCGGCCACAGCGGCGAGGTAACGCCCGTCGCGTGACCATGCCAAGGCCGCGACGGTCTCGTCATGTGCGGCCAGGATCCGCGGCGTGCTGCCGCGCGGGCCGGCACCGGCGAAACTCCACACCGTCACATTCGTTCCGCCACCGGAAGCCAGCAGCCTGGAGTCCGGCGAGAAGCCCAGTGTCGTGATCTTGGTCGGATACCCCGACATCTGTAGCTCTTCGCCACGCTTGCCAACCCGCCAGACATGCAACGTGGCGTCCTGGTTCCCGCTTGCCGCCCAACGTCGATCTGGACTGATCGCCATTGCCAACAACGAGCCGGTGAAGGGCAGGATGTCCTCTGCGGCGCCCGGCGAGACGTGCTGAACATGAACTCCGCCATAGGCCGCAGACGCGACCCGCCGGTTGATCCAGTCCACCGCGGTGACCGTGCTACTGCGGTCCCGACTGACCAGCTCAGCGCCGTCAGCAGTCAACACCACGGTCGATCTCCCGACGCCGGCCGCCAGTCGTGCACCGTCGAAGCTCCACGCCAGCGCCGCACACCAACCCCCTCGTCGGCGGCTCAGCGCAGCACCGTCCTGATCGAGGATCGCCACACCGTCAACCGATCCCACGGCCATCCGGTCGCCTGCCGGCGACCATGACACCGCGAGGCACCCGGCAGAGATCTGTTGTCTGCGAATGAGAACCCCGTCGACCGAGAGGAGCGTCAAGGAGCCCTCGGCCCCCGCGACGGCGATCCGGCCGTCGGGGGCTTCGTCGAGCGCGACAACGGCGTCGTCGATGTCTGCGCACCACAGCGTGGATCCGGCGACAGCAGCGGTCATGTAGTCACCAGGCAGCGGCGAAAGGCTGCTTCGAGTTCCCCGCGGTCCAAGTTCCGGCCGATGAAAACGAAGCGATTCGACCGGGGCTCGCCGATTCCCCAGGGACGCCCCTCGGTCCCGTCGAAAAGCATGTGCACCCCTTGGAAGACGTACTGCCGGTCTTGACCCGCCAGAGCCAGAATGCCTTTGCTTCTGAAGATGTCCACGCCCTTGCCGGCGAGCAACTGACCGAGCCACTCGTTGAGTCGATCGACATCGATCTCCCCCTCGAACTGGAAACCCACCGAAGTCACTGTCTGGTCGTGCTGATGGTCGCCCTGGTCAAGGAACGCGGGGTCGTCGTCGAGAACGCGCTGCAGATCGAACGCACCGATGTCGAGAACCTTGTGTAGCTCCACATTTGCATTCTGGCTATGCACGATCTCGGCGCCCCGGTTGATTCCCCGCAGCCGCGCTTCGACCGTTGCAAGCCGCTCCTCATCAACGAGGTCGACCTTGTTCAGGATCATCCGGTCGGCGAAGGCGACCTGCTCCACCGCCTCATTCTCGACACCAGCAGGTTTGACCTCATCGAGGTGCTCGAGTACATGCGCCGCATCGACCACCGTCACGATGGCGTCGAGACGAAGTCGCTCCCGCATCTCATCGTCGACGAAGAAGGTCTGAGCGACCGGTGCAGGATCCGCCAGACCGGTTGTCTCGATCAGGATCTGATCGAAGCGATCTCGGCGTCGCATCAAAGCTCCCAGGATCCTGATGAGATCGCCGCGCACAGTGCAACAGATGCAGCCGTTGTTCATCTCGAAGATTTCTTCTTCGGCGTCGAGCACGAGTGCGTCATCGATCCCGACTTCACCGAATTCGTTCTCGATCACCGCGATCCGGCGACCGTGCTGTTCGGTGAGAATGCGATTGACCAGTGTTGTCTTACCTGCGCCCAGGAATCCTGTGATCACCGTGACGGGCACCCGTTGGTCAACTGTGGTCATGTTCACGTCCTTTCGGAAAGTGCCGAAGCTCTCGCCGCAGCTGGTCTGGCGTGAGTTCATCTGCGGTACAGGGAAACTTCCAGGTGCGACGCGGTGCCGCCAGGACCGCGACCACCGTCTCCACCGGTGGACAGCCAGGCTCGGCGCACGCGAGTTGCTGGACGACGATCGCGTCGGACTCGCCGAGGGCCAACGTCGCCCGGACGATGCCCTTCAGGAGACCGAGATGCGAGCCGGACGCCCTTTCGGCCGGGGCTCTGCCACCGGGATTGACCAATGCCATCGCAGCGCGCCGGTCAGAGCCCCAGCTTCAACGACGCGCCGGCGTCGACGAAGAGCTGCTGGCCTGTCACATAACGGGATTCATCGGAGGCCAGGTACACGACCGCGTGCGAGATATCCGATGGCTCGATGTACGGAATCGGCATGGCCTGCATGAACGGGAAGGTCAGTTCCGCATCCTCACGGGTCGGTTCCGGAATATCCGGCCGGAAAGTCTTGTACATCGCCGAGTTCTGCAGCATGTCGGTGTTGACGTTCGTGGGATGGATCGCGTTGACCCGAACCTGACTGGGACCCATCGTCAGCGCCAGCGACCGGGTGTAATCCCGCACCATCTTCTTGGCCAGGCCATACCCGTCACCTCCGGGCCCCTGCAGCCCTCCCATGCCGTTGACACCACCGGCCTGCGGAACCAGACCCGCCACCGAACCGGTGATGATCACCGAAGCACCGGCGTGCAGGTGAGCCAGCGCGACATGGACCGTGTTCACCACACCGACGAAGTCGACATCGAACGCGTCGGCAAAACCCTGCACCGGAACGTCCTTGCCCAGCGGGCAGATTCCGGCATTGGCCACGACAACGTGCAAGCCTCCCAGCTCGGCCACCGCGTCATCGAGCACCTTCTTGAGTCCTACCCGGTCACGAACGTCGACCTGGGCGGAGATCACTCGGCGCCCCGCCTTCTCGACCAGGCTCACCGTCTCGTCCAGGTCGGCGGACGACGCCAACGGATAGGCGTTGGTGGCGATATCGCTCCCGATATCGACAATCACCAGGTCGGCGCCTTCGTCGGCCAGATGAACCGCGTGGCTACGGCCCTGTCCACGCGCCGCACCGGTGACGAACGCGACCTTGCCGGTCATCCGACCCATGAAGAACCCTCCACCTAAATGAAAATGATTTTCGACAACCTTGCGCGTGCACTGTATCGTGAACCGGAGTTATTGAAAACCATTGCCGATAAGCATCGAGAGTCGCCGTGCGAGCCGAAGCCCGCTACACCGATCGTCCGTTCACCATCGCAGCCTGCGCCGCATGCACAACCGACACCGCCGACGTGATGGGCACACTGCGAGCCGTGGTTCGCAGTTGCCCGCACGCGGTGCTGGTGATGACGCAGTGCCTGCTGGGCCGGCTCACCTGTGCCGGCCGAAGCGGCGATCGAGGGGTAATGCTGCTCCTGCAGCCGTGCACCGCCGAACGGGTGCCGGTGGCTTCTGTTCAGTGGATCGGACCCGTGCGGACCGAGTCCGAGGCACAGACGGTCTGCGAGTGGATCGCCGCCGGCAACTGGGATCCGACCGCCCTGCCGTTGGCGCTACGGGCCGACGTGAACCTTGCAAGAGCCAGCCGGCTGAACTGAGATGCGCTATTCCCCGGTGGCGACAGGCCGGGTGACGTCTGCGCTCCACTGCGACCAGGATCCGGCGAACAGTTTGGCATCCACGCCAGTCGTCCGCAGGGCCGCGACGATCACCGCCGCAGTCACACCTGACCCACAGTAGACGCCCACCCCGCCTGGTCGGTCCGCCGGAAACCCGGCAAAGTAACGCCGCAGGCCCTCCTCGGAAACAAAACGACCGTCTCCCGAGAGAATCTCGGTACTCGGCGCGTTTCGGGCGCCGGGGATGTGGCCGGCCACCGGGTCCACCGGTTCACTCTCACCGCGGAACCGTTGCGGCGCGCGGGCATCCAGCAGCACACCGGGAAACTCAGCAACCTCGTCGACGGTCAACGTCGGCAGCGCGCCTCGATACAGGTCCCGGTACTCAACCGACACATCACCGGGTGTCGTTGTGGGCGGCGCGATTTCAAGTTCACCCCCGGCGGCAGTCCAGGCCGCCAGACCGCCGTCAAGGATCCGCACACCGTCGATGCCGGCCGCTGTCAGCACCCACCACGCGCGTGCCGAGCCGGCCCGGTTCCAGTCGTCGTAGACGACGGTCGGGACGCCGGTTCGCAGCCCCCACCGCCGCGCCGCGGTCTGGACTGCGTCGCCCGAGGGAAGAGGATGGCGACCGCGACCGGTGACCGAGTGGTCGGTGAGGTCCTCCTCGAGGGAGACGTACACCGCGCCGGGCACATGCCCACGGATGTACGCCTCCCATCCGTCCGGTTGGGTCAGTTCCCAGCGGACGTCGAGGACGCTCACAGATGCCCCTTCGTCGATCAGGCGCATCAGTTCCGGCGCGGCGATGAGAGTGTCAGCACGTGTCACACACCCATCGTCGCACCATCTCAGTGATGGTGGCCGACAGCCCCACTCAGCTCGTTCGGTTCCTGGTCGAGGGTCGTGGACAGGGTCACCGTGCCGCTCTGCAGGTCGACCAGGTGGATCTGCTTGGTTGCCGGATCGGTGACGTAGACGGCGTCTTCACGGGTGAAGACGGTCGGCCGCGGGTCCTGCCAGTCCTCGGGCTCGGTCCACGCACCAGTCACATCGATGGACTTGATCTGCGCACCCGTCACCGGATCGAACACATACAGCTTGCCGTCAGTTCCCAGCATCAAGGCCTCCGCCTGCGGCCCCCTGGCCAATGAACGGAACGAGTAGCTCACCGAGGGCGGCATCTGCACGATTCTGATCTGGTCGGTGGTGGTGTCGATCAACGCGAACTGTTCGGGTCGTTCCAGTTCGGCATCCGGATCGATCTTCATGTCCCCCAACGCGACCGGGGAGTCATCGTGGCCTTTGATGTTGCCGATCCGACCGTAAGGGGTGGGGCTGGGCACCTTGGTGAACTGACCGTTGGCGAAGATCAGCGCTCCATCCTCGCAGCCGAGCACCACCTCCTCATCGGCGACGACAGTTTCGCCGTGTAGGCCCGGGCAGTCCTCGGTACGCGCAATCTCACGATCGCCTTGCAACGCGACGGCACCGGTGCGGCCTTCGGAATCTCCGAGGCTGTGCACCAGGGTCCCGTCGGACAGGACCACGGCCACCCCGTGGTGCGGTTGTGGCGTGGTGAACATCTGGGTCTGAGGCATGCCGTCCGCCAGAGCGTGTGGGTCGAACGTGGTGATCTCACCGGAGCCGTCTGCGAACAGCACCGTGGTCTCCCCGTGCGGCACAACGTGTCCCGCATCATCGGCCGGGAACGTCTCATCGGTGAGCTGACCAGACGCCGCGTCGAGAATCCGGAAACCCTCACTGGTCGTCACCAGCACGTGCGCGTCGTCGCCGGCCGGGTTGACACGCAGGAACCCGTCGAGGGGAATGTCCTGCCTCACCTCCAAAGTCTCACCGTCGAGGACGTAAAGCCCACCATCGTAGGTGGCCACCAACGGTTCCGGGATCGGGGCACTCTGCGCTGGAACGCTCGGCTGGGTGGTCTCAGCTCCTTGGGCATTGTCATTGCCAGACGAGCACGCGGTCAGCGCCGCCGCCGCACACGACAGCACTCCAACGCGGTACATCCACCGCGGATCAGACATCTTCGCTCCTTCTCGCTTGTTGTCGACGGTCTGCGACGCCCGCAGACCGTGCTCTTCTCAGTGGTGGCGAACGACCGCGCCGCGCAGTGCGTTCGGCGCCTGGTCCAGCGTCACCGACTCAGCCGCAGTTCCTGCCGTCAGGTCCACGAGGTGGATCTGTGTGGTTGCCGGGCCGAAACGTAACCGGCCCGTTCACGCGTGAAGACAGTGGGCCGCGGCTGATGCCAGTCCTCGGGCTCGGTCCAGTCGCCGGTCACGTCGATGGCCTTTGACCTGCGCACCGGTCACCGGCCGTCGCGCAGAACAACCCTCCCACGCGATACCGCCATTGCGGATTGTTGATATTGACTCCCTTCCGAGCTGATGAGGTTCCTGCTGTTACCGCAGGCCGGTGACGATGGCATCGGCGTTGGCCCGCATCATCCCGAGATAGGTGTCACCGGGAGTGCCCGGTGGGCTGAGGGATTCGCTGTACAAGGGCACGATCTTGACCTGTACTCCGGCCTGTTCGGCGAGCACTCGCGCCAGCCGGTCGGGCTGTGAGGAGTCAATGAATATCGCGGGCACGCCGGTAGATTGGATAGCCCCGACGAGCGACTGCAGATCAGACGCGCTAGGCGCCGCCAGCGTCGTGCCGCTCGGCACGAGAGCCCCGACCACAGTGAAGCCGAAGCGCTGGGCGAAATACCCCAAGACGTGGTGGTTGGTCACCAACTTGCGGCGTTGGACAGGGATCGTGTCGAGGTTCTCGACCATCGAGGTGTCAAGTTCACGCAGTTGCGCGCGGTAGTTCTCCGCGTTGCGGGTGACTGCATGGGCATCGATACCGTCGACCTCGGTGCGGATCGTCTCTTCGATGACATCCACGGCGGTGATCATCCGCTCGGGGTCGGTCCAGAAGTGCGGATCGGGCATGCCCGCGCTGTCGCCCTCCGTGTACTGAATGGGGTCGATCCGGTCACCAACCGCAAGCGTCGGGATGCCTTGTTCGGCAGCACTTTCTACGTTGCGCGTGACGTTCTCTTCCAAGCCGAGACCGTTGTAGATCACCAGGCCGGCGCTGTTCATCGCCGCGGCGTCCTGTGCCGAGATTCCGAACGAGTGTGGATCGGCGTTGGGCTGCATCAATACCAGAACCTCGGCAGCGTCACCCACCACATTGCGGACTACGTCACCCAGGATGTTGGTGGTGACGACAATTTGGCTGCTGTCCGAACTGCCGCTTCCGCACGACGTGACGAACGTGGCAACGAGTCCGAGTACGCAGACCAGCGAGTGCCAGCGCCTCACCGACCGGTCTCCACCATCAGCCCCGGCACGATTTCGGTGCGCAGAGTCCGCGCTATGCGCAGCCCGTCGGCATAGTCGATCTCATAGATCTCGCGCGCAGTGGCGTTGTTGACGTAGGCGCGGTCAGAATCGATGTCGATCACCGGCTGCGGCCCGTCAGTGGGAACGCCGTCACCGATCAGCGGTACTCGTACTGTCTCGCTGCGAGTGTTGACGTCGAATGCGCTCAGTGTTCCGTCACGGCGCAGCACCAGCACGGTCCCGTCTCCGGCGGTGTTGGCAGCCACCGCGTCCGGGACTGAGATCGATGTCCACAGGCGCTGGCGGCTGTCGAGCACCCACACCGTGCCCTCAGCCGTGCCTGCGAAGACATCCGCACGGTCCCGATGATCCATCTGAGTGGGACGCTGCGGCGGCGCGTCGGTCGGATACGGCATAGGGGTTGCGGTCAGATCCTGGGCCCCGCCGGTGACCCGGACGGCGCCACTGTCGCACCCGAAAACGACAGCTCTACGGGTGGGTATCGCCCACGAGGGGTTCCGGCATTCGCCGGCGACCTCCGTCGTCGCACCGTCCCCGGTGACCTGGATCTGGCCCGCTGCGGTCACCGTCAGTAGTCGAGCCCCGTACGGAACTACCGCCGCGGCGCCCGGTGGCACTGTCAGACCCTCGGGCGCCTCGACCGTCCGAGTGCCGAGTTTCTCGCGGTCGATGAGTTCGACCTCACCCGATTCGGATCGCAGCGCCACGACGTGGTTGCTGGCACTGACCGAAGCGACTGGGACGTCAACTGTCGCGACCTGGGCCGGATCGGTGGCGAAATAGTGGTAGTGGTCGCCGTGGTCGAAAGTCCACGCTCCGCCGTCAATGACGGTGGTGCCGTCGTCGGTCCGCAGGTATGCGAAGCGCCCGTCGCCGACCAACTTGGTCACCGGTCCATACGAACCGACACGGGTTTCGACTTCGTCCACAGCGTCGTATACCGACGTATCGCCTGTCGCGGGATCGACGAGAACCAGCTTGGTCAGCGCGCTTGCGATTTCGCGGGCTCCGTCTTCGATCGCCACGCCATCGCCGGTGGCGGCCGACGTTGTCGCCGGCGCAGCCGGCTGCTCGCCCCCGGTGGAGCACCCTACGGCGACGATCGCTGATGCCGCCACCGCTGACAGCTGCCTCCACCGATTGCGCAGCGGTGCGAGTGCCGCCGAGGCAAAGAAGAGTAATACCGCCACGGCCGCGATAGTCGCGCCGCCAGCGGTGCCCGCATGCCAGGAGACGAGCAGCCCCAGATACACCGAGACTGAACCAATCACGGCCGACAGCGCCATGATCCGCGGAATTGACTTCGCCCAAGCCAAAGCTGCTGCCGGTGGTGCGACGAGCAGACCCAGCACCAGAAGTGTGCCGACAACGTGAAAGGACGCCACCATGGCCACGGCCATCAACACGGTCAGAACGGGAATGGCCAACTGCGGGCGCAGACCCAGCGTCGCCGCCTTGCGCGGATCGAACGTCACTGCGACGAACGCACGATGACCCACGACGGTCGCGACGAGAGTCAGGGCCAGCGCCACAGCCAAAACCACCAGATCGGCCGTACGTACCGCGAACACGTCACCGAACAGGAAACCGGTGAGGTCAACTGCGAAGCTCTGCGAACGAGACACGATGATAACGCCGAGCGCCAGCATTCCGACGAGCAGTAGTCCGATGCTGGTATCGGACGACAACTTCGACGATCGACCGATGGCGGCCACGCCTACCGCCATGATCAGGGCCGCCACCAGCCCACCGACCATCAGGCTGATGCCCAGCAGAGCAGCGATGGCGACGCCGGGAAGCATGCCATGAGTCATCGCTTCTCCCAAAAAGACGTTGCGGCGCAACAGCACCCAGCATCCGACGAGGGAGCATAGGCATGCGGCGATCACCCCGGCGAGTAGCGCCCGCAGGATCACGTCCGCGTGGAACGGCTCAGTCAGCCAATGCGCCATGCCGTACACTCTTAGCAGTAATGAAACTCATTATCAACAAGGCGACGACGGTGACGCCTGGGATTATGGTCTCCGGCGTCGACTTTGCCTACCAGCGCAATGCGGTGTTCCGCGATCTCACCCTGCACCCACGCCTGGGTGCGCTGACCGCAGTGGTCGGCTCCAACGGGTCTGGAAAGTCGACGTTACTCAGCCTGCTCGCCGGCGTACTGCGTCCCGACCGAGGTCAGGTCACCGTTCACACCGACAACATCGCCTTCGCTGTGCAACGTAGCGCCGTCACCGACCGGTTCCCGATCACCGTCGCCGAGGCGGTCATGATGGGCCGTTGGCGTCGACTCGGGCTACTGCGAAGACCTCGACGGCGCGACCATGACGTGGTCGAACACTGGCTGGCCGAACTCGGCCTTGCTCATCTACGTCGCCGAACACTGGGTGAACTCTCTGGAGGACAGCGCCAAAAAGCACTTCTGGCACAGGCTTTCGCGCAGGAAGCGTCTTTGCTCCTGCTCGACGAGCCGACCACCGGACTCGATGGCGCGACGACAGAAGTCGTACTCGCACAACTGGCAAGAATGACCGAAACCGGAACCACCGTCGTCGCTGCAACGCACGACGACCGCGTGATCAACCTCGCCGACGATCGCATCGACCTCGACTCGAACAGTCAGTCGTGACACGACGAAAGTGACCCGCCCTGTGACCGAGACCATCGAGATCTCCTCCCTGTTCCGCTTTATCGAAGATCTGCAGCGGCCGCGACGCTGGGGCAGCCTCCTCGACGCCGGAACCGGCGTCAAATCCCTTGAGTGGATCGTGACGCTGCCCAGCGATCGATGGACCGCGGTGACCGCATCGCAGAACATGGCGGACAAGATCCGCGACGTCCTCGACACCCAGGCCCGTCCTCAGGATCGCGTGCTGGTCGGCAACTGGGTCAATGACAGCCTGCTCACCGGAGAGAAGTTCGACACGCTGCTGGTGGACTACCTCGTCGGCGCCGTCGAAGGGTTTGCCCCGTACTGGCAGGACCGAGTTTTCGAACGCCTGCGGCCGTTGATGAACGCGGACGGCCGCATGTACATCATCGGCCTTGAGCCTTATGTGCCGTTCCGGCCGGAGACCGAAAGCGGAAGGATCATCTGGGAGATCGGCCGTGTACGCGACGCGTGCTTGTTGTTGGCCGGAGAACGGACCTACCGTGAATTCCCGATGGAGTGGATTCAGCGCTCACTGGGGAAATCCGGCTTCCGGACGTTGGAAGCGCGCCGCTTTCCCATCCGCTATCGAGCCCGCTTCATCAACGGCCAGCTCGACATGTGCCTAGACCGCCTCAAACGCTTCTCCGACGCTAGCCTCGGCGAATCGATGCGTCGCTATGTCGAAGACCTTCGTGCCCGCGCCCTTCAATCGGCAGAGGACAACAACGGACTCCGCCACGGCTACGACTACGTCATTGCCGCCGAGCCGATGTAACAATTGCCCAGGGGTCACGACTGCGGTTCGGTCGACCGCAACCTCAACGACGTCCTCGGCGCAGGCATCGGGTGATCTACCACGCCGTCCTCCTGAGACCGATCAGCTCTGCGGCGCCGGATGCGATGGGATGGTCCTCAGTATCGGTGTGCTGTTGTCAAGGTCCCCCGCCCGTGCGCGAACGCAACCGCGACCCGGCTCAGGCACTACCGCACAGACCCGCGATCTCAGCACTTAGGGCGTCGGCAGACCGCATCCGGTCAGTCTGTGCGGGATCAGTCGTCGGAATTCCAGCGATCGACAGGGCACCGATGTCGAGCAGGGTCGTGGCGAATGTACGCGTCGCGTCCCCGAGGTCGGTCGGCACTGCCGGTTCGAGCTTCGACAGCAGGTACTCCCCGCCGCCGAGTAGGGCTAGCCGAGCGTTGGCGGCTACGGCCATACCACCGGCCACATCTCCTGGTCCTCCCGGCGCGCTGGCGTTGGTGTTGATCGTGATGCCTCGACGTACGGTGTCGAAGGCGTCGCAGACACTCTGTCGCGCGACGCCACGCGATTCGTCGGTGATCTGGGCTGGGGCGCCCACAGCAGCGTTCTCTGTAGGCGACGGACGGAACGCCGCCCAAGCCGAGAGAGCCACCGCTACGAGCGCAAGCGCCATAGCCAGGAGGGCGACGGGGCTTCGATGGGCGCTATTGTTGCCGCCCGGGGGCGCAGTACCGGGAGCAGCAGTGCTGTCTTCGATATCCGAATATCTCTGGGCCTCAACACTGTTGTCAGTCACGGGATTCACTCACCTTCGAATTCGATTGCTACACACTTGCCAACTACTGCACTGGCCGGGACACCACAACGCGGGCGTCAACTGAGTCCGATGTCGACGCCCGCGCCGGGCTACCACTGCTCTGGTTCTATACCGGCGTCAGCTCTCGTCGGCACTGCTGGAATGGCTGTGATCGTGGTCATGGCCGCCATCGCCATCGCCATCGCCATCGTCATCGCGATCGTCGTCATCATCGTCGCCGTGATCGTGATCGTGATCGTGATCGTGCGCGAAGATGGCGTCGCGCCCGGCTTCGCCGTCTGCACCCGGCAGCGAGTTCGCATCATCGATGCCCTCGGCGTCGCCACCCTTACCACCGCGACCGCCGACGCTGGTGATCCCGCCGTTGCCACCGCGGCCACCGGCTCCACCTTTGGCAGTGCCTTCTGGCGCCTCGGCGTCCCCTCCGCGGCCACCTTCGCCGGCAACCCCGTGGACCGACGACCCACCGCCCGCACCACCGTCGCCGGCCGTGGCATCGCCGTGCCAGGCAAAAGCACCGCTTCCGCGGCCACCTTCACCTCCCTCGCCCCACGCGGTCTCGCCGGCATCTCCGCCGCGGCCGCCGGTCGCGGAGCCGACACCGAACGAGCCGGGGATGCCGGAGTCGTCGATCTCGCCTTCATACGCTCCACCACCGTCGCCACCGTTGCCGCCGTTGCCGAACACGGAGTTGCCACCCCTACCCCCGCTTCCGCTGACTGTCCGGCCTAACGACGAAACATCCTCGGGGAATTGCACTTCCACCGCCGGCTCGGCGGTCGCAGTCTGCTCGTGCTCGTGCTCGTGGTCATGACTGTGGATGACATCGGCAACCCCGCCGGCTCCGCCGTTGCCTCCCTCACCGAAGAAGGCGCCGCCGCCGTCACCGCCCCGACCGCCAACCGCGCCGACACCGACCATCTGGCCGTCGACGACCAGGTAAACGCTCGCCGTCGACGCACTGCCTCCCAGACCGCCCGCACCGCCGTCGCCAAACATGCCGGCGCGGCCGCCTGCTCCGCCCACCCCACCTGTCGCGGCACCGCTATCGGCGTTGGCCCAGCCGCCGTTTCCGCCGATCCCGCCGCCACCGGCCAGAGCACCGCCACGTCCACCGGCGCCGCCGGCACCGCCGATGACCGGTGCGTCCGGATGCTCCTGACTGCTGACGCCGATTCCACCCGCGCCACCGTTACCGCCTGTTCCGATGGCGAACATCGCGTTGCCGCCTTTGGCACCGTTGGATGCGGCGAAGAACGTGCCGCCGTGATCGTGGTCGTGGTCGTGGTCATGGTCATGGTCGTGGTCATGGTCATGGTCATGGTCATGGTCGAGCGGCTCCCACCTTCCGCTCGTCTCGTTCTTGACGTAGTAGCCGGCGTCGAGTCCCTTGCCGCCGTTCCCGCCATTTCCGCCGAATAGGCCGCCGTTACCGCCTTTGGTCGCTTGGACGACCAGACCATCGACCCCGATGTACGCGTCGGTTCCGTCGACGCCGTTGCCGAGAAGCCAGCCGCCCTTGCCGATCATCCCGAAGGTCTGCCGCGCGTCCATGTTGAGGAGCCAGTCCGCGACCGTCGTCGGAGCGTCGAGAGCAGCGCCCGCGAACATCGACGGCGTGTTCTTGTTTCCGTTGCCTTCGTAGTTCCACAAGGACGGATAGACGATCGGCGGCTGCCACGGCTTCGTAGCTACGCTTTCCGCGTTCTCCGACAGCGGTTTCTGATCCGTCGTCAAGGTATAGACGATCGTCTTGGGTTGCGGACCGCGGTCGAACGATTGTGACGGGTCGGGCACGAAGGCGTCGGAATGGGCCAACATCATGGCTGCAGTTCCGACCACGGCGATTCCGCCTAGCATGAAGGGCATTACGGGCCAAACCCGAATTCCCCCGCTTACTGCCTGCCCCTCGGCCATACCCTGGCGATACTTGGACATCTGCGTAGTTCCCTCGCTAAACATTGTGCGACTCCTGGGCTCCCCAGATTTGGGAAGGTAGCAGCTGAGTCCCGCTGTTCCTACCCATAAGCAGATGCGACACCTCGGTGATCAGGACGCTTGCGCAGGTCGAAATATCTTCACATGCAGCACTTCTCATGCAAATTCAACCGAGCTCCCCCGATTTCACACATGCCCCTTTCGCTATGAGCCCTGGTTACACACCTGCTCGGCCGTTAATATTTGGAGTTCGCGATAGGTACCGTCAGTCGTTGCGAGTAGCGTTGTTCACCAGTCAATTTGAACTGACCTGGGCACGTTTATGACTAATATCACAGTGCGCCCGTCCTGGGATCGGCGAGCGCAGCTTACCCATCGGAATAGTCGAATATCGCTATGCAACAGCGCTTTACGCTGATCCGACACCGCCGTTACGACATGTCAGACAGCTCTCGCCATTGTTCACGAACCCCACGGTCAGGCCGCGGCGCCGCGGTTCGGTCCATTCTTCAACGTGTCATTAACGGATCGCGCGAGACACCTCTGGGGCCGCTACCATCCAGAGCCCGTGGGTAAGGTTTATCGCTGAGCGGTTCTCTGCCCCAAACATCCCTTACCATCAGCGCGAGCCGCTGACCACCGACACTCCCGGACGAGCCAGTTCCCGAAATACGAATAGCTACAGCACAATTGGGAAACTCGGACGGGAAAAGCCGCTTAGCGGCGACCGCGCCACAACCTGCCCATCACACCCGACGCCGCTCCGGCAGTGCCGACAAACCAACGGCCGGCCAGCGCCAGCGCAGCGAGCAGAGCTACGAGACCGCTCCACACCAATGGCGTTGTCCAAGAGGTCGGTTCCACAGCCGGTTGCGACGTAGGGAAGCCCTGGGCGCGATCCGCGACGGCTCCGTGCTCGTGGTCATGGTCATGGCTGTGGCCATGACTGTGGTCATGATCGTGATCGCCTAGACCGTGCGCATGGTCATGCCCCGCCGCACCGTGCTCATGATCATGTCCACCAAGACCGTGCGCATGGTCATGCCCCGCCGCACCGTGCTCATGATCATGTCCACCAAGACCGTGCGCATGGTCATGGCCACCGCCGCCATGGTCATGATCGTGGCCACCGCCGCCATGGTCATGATCGTGGCCACCGCCGCCATGGTCATGATCGTGGCCACCGCCGCCATGGTCATGATCGTGGCCACCGCCGCCATGGTCATGGTCATGATCATCATCCCCACCATGGTCATGATCGTGATCATCATCCCCACCATGGTCGTGATCATCATCCCCACCATGGTCATGATCGTGATCATCATCCCCACCATGGTCATGATCATCATCCCCACCATGGTCATGATCGTGATCATCATCCCCACCATGGTCATGATCGTGATCATCATCCCCACCATGGTCATGATCGTGATCGTCGCGGTCGCGGTCGCGGTCGTTCTGCGAAACGGTATTGCGGCCTGCGCCGGTGACTGTCGAGCGGCTTGCGACGTCATCGTCGCGATCGCGGCGGGCGACGGCTCGCGGGCCGGCGTCGGATTCGCTGGCGTCCCGGCCTACCGCAGACTTGCTCCTGCTGCCGGTTGGGGCACCGCCAGAACGGCGGGAGTCGACGCCGCCTGCTTTGTCCGTGGAATCGGTGCCGCCCGAACTCAACGGGACCATCGGACGCTGCACACTCATCAGTTTGACCAACGGCTGCCCAGGCGGGAGCTCGCGCACAGCAACAAAAATACTTGCAGGAGAATGGATTTCGCCGATCACACCACCGGGAGAGACATATGCTCCCGCGAGTACAGCCGCTGAGGACGCCGCCCAAATCAACCGATGCCGTCCGCGCACGCCAAACCCCGTTCCCAATCTGTGTAAGAGCTGTGCGCCAGACACTAATGAAAATGATATTCATTAGCAACTGGGTCGACCACCACGCAGACCAGAGAGCACGGTCCCGAGTGGCGAGCGGGACCCGCGAACTAGGCTGGCGTCGTGTCCGCAACCCGCGTCGATCTCAACGCAGACCTCGGTGAGGGATTCGGCGTGTGGACCCTCGGCGACGACAACGCGATGCTCGACATCGTCACGTCTGCCAACGTGGCATGCGGATTTCACGCGGGCGACCCCACCACGCTGATGAAAGTGTGTCGGGCGGCCGCCGCACGCGGCGTACGGATCGGCGCTCAGGTCAGCTACCGCGATCTGGCGGGCTTCGGCCGGCGCTTCATCGACGTCAGCAGCGAAGACCTGATGGCGGACGTGATGTATCAGATCGGGGCTCTGTCCACCCTCGCGGCGGTGGCCGGCTCAACGGTCTCCTACGTCAAACCGCATGGTGCTCTTTACAACTCGATCGTCACCAACCGGGCGCAGGCACATGCTGTCGCGCAAGCGGTGCAGGCGGTCAATCCCGACCTACCGGTCCTCGGCCTCGCGGGATCGGCGTTCTTCGCCTCGGCCGATGAGTTGGGACTACAGACCGTACCCGAGGCATTCGCTGACCGGGCCTATCGTCCTGACGGGCAGCTGGTGTCGCGCCGGGAACGACATGCGGTGCTCCACGATGTGGACGAGATCGCCGACCGCGTCGTCTCCATGGTGACCGCCGGCCGGGTGACCGCGGTCGACGGTTCGACCGTGCCGGTCACCGTGAAATCGGTCTGCGTCCACGGAGACACACCCGGTGCCGTGCACATCGCCACCGTGGTACGGGAACGACTGCTCAATACCGGCGTGCAGCTCACGCCGTTCACTTAGCCGCCGGCTTCCCTGTTGGCGGCACCCACGATGCTGTCAAGCAAGCCGGGCAACGCAGCCTCCACCTCGTCGCTGCGCAGCCGCTGATAGATCAGGCCATCGACGACAAGACGCTCGGTGAGGCCCGCCTCTCGCAAGATCTTGAAGTGGTGGGTCGCCGTCGACTTGTTGATGCCGTCGTAGAGCGCACCGCATTGCAGCGGTGTCCCGGCATTACGCAGCCGCCGGATGATCTCCAGGCGCACCGGGTCGTGCACCGCGGCGAGCACCTGCTGCACCGGCCCGACCGGCTGCACGACGGATGCTGCGGAGAGGACCTTCTCGGTCACGGGAATATCTTTCGGCCTGCGTAGTTTGATCTCTGTCGAACCGAGCGTACCGTCAACTGGGTTCGATGTCCGTCAAACCGCCCCCGGAGGTGAACCCGCAGTGGTAGCACTCGACAGCACGATCGTCCAGCCGCAGCGGTGGGCGTATCCGCTGCTGCTCGTTCTCAGCGGCGTCGCTCTGGGCGTGTCCGGGCTGCCGGCGCCGTTGTACGGGATCTACGAGTCGAACTGGCACCTCTCCCCCCTGGCCACCACCATCGTGTTCGCGGTATATGCCGTCGCCGCACTGGCGGCGGTGCTCGTGGCGGGCAGGATCTCCGATGTCGTCGGCCGTAAGCCAGTGCTCATCGGCGCTCTGGTTGCTCTGTTGATCGGACTCGGAGTGTTTCTGGTCGCCGACAGTATGGCCACGCTGCTGCTCGCCCGCACCATCCATGGCGCGGCCGTGGGCTCGATCGTGGTGGCCGGCGCTGCCGCATTGTTGGATCTGCGGCCCGACCACGGCGTGCGGGCCGGGCAGCTCAGCGGCGTCAGTTTCAACATCGGAATGACCGTAGCGATCCTCGGGTCGGCACTGTTGGCGCAGTACGCGCCGCACCCCCTGCGCACGCCGTACGCGGTCGTTGCGGTGATCTGTCTGATCGTCGGCGTGGGTTTGCTGGCCTTGCGCGAACCGCACACGGCGCGCACCCGCGGCCCCATCAGAATCGCCAGGCCCGCAGTGCCTCTGGAGATCCGTGGCGACTTCTGGTTCTCCGCGCTGGGCGCGATGGCCTCGTGGTCGGTGCTCGGCGTGCTGTTGTCCCTCTATCCGTCATTGGCCGCGCATCAGACCCACATCGACAACCTCGTCTTCGGAGGCGCAGTCGTCGGCACCACCGCGTTCGCCGCGGCGCTCGCGCAACTGGCAGCGACCCGAATCCCGGCGAGGTACGCCGCCATCATCGGTGACGCCGGGATGGCGGTGTCACTGCTGCTCACCATCCCAGTGTTGCTCACCCACCAATGGCAATTGGTGTTCGTCGCCGCGGCACTCCTCGGAACGACGTTCGGTCTCGGTTTCGGCGGATCGTTGCGTCATCTGTCTGACGTGGTCCCCGCGGGGCGACGCGGCGAGACGATGTCGGCGTTCTATCTGCTCGCCTATTCGGCAATGGCGGTGCCCACGCTCATCGCCGGCTGGGCCGCCACACAGTGGGAGCTTGCGGCCGTATTTCCCTGGTTCGCAGTAACTGTCGCCGCCGCCTGCATCGGGGCTGCGATCGCGGGCATGCGCAGTATCCGAGCTTGAGGCATTGCGTGCATCCCTGACGACCGCTGTTGATCACTGAATCCAGACGTGCGCCGGTGGGTTGGCTTCGCTCCTTGTTACCGTGGGCTCGTGATCGTCACAGGTGCCTTTCTCGCCGAAACCGCCTCGGTTGTCAACAACAAGCTTGACGTCCGCGGAGGAGTCGTCGACAGATTCATCGCGCGGCCCGACCGGATCGCCATGGTCACACTGGTTGTTCTTCTTCAGCCCCAACCGTTCGACCAGGCCCCCGTCGTCGACGTCACCATCAGCACGCCCGCCGGAGAGCCGCACCGATTAGTTCTCGATGTTCCCCAGAACAGTCTCGGCGGTCGGATCGGCTTCTTCTGCGCACCAATCCGTCTGCCCGTGCCCGTCGACGGTGACTACGTTTTCTCGATCGCCACACACCAGGGATCGCTGAGCCTCCCCCTCTCCGTCACCAGCTAGCGATACGAGTGCGGCATGTCTACGTCCTCGCCCGCAGGAAGGAAACCCGAACTGCGCCCGATGCGCTGTCATCGTCGATGGACGCCTCGACTTCGTACACCCGCGCCATCAGCTCGACAGTCAGCACGTCTTCCGGGGGACCTTCCGCTGCGACGCGGCCACCGTCGAGCACCACGAGATGGTCACAGTAGCGTGCTGCCAGATTGAGATCGTGGAGTGCGATCACGCACGTCGCTTCGATCGAGTTCAGCAGCTCCAACAGCTCGATCTGGTGCCGGATGTCGAGGTGGTTTGTGGGCTCGTCGAGAAGAATCTCTTTCGGGGTTTGAGCGAGCGCACGGGCCAGTTGCGCACGCTGTCTCTCACCACCGGACAGAGTGTGCCAGCTGCGGTGCTGGATCCCCGCGACATCGACCTTGGCGAGCGCATCATCGACCATCTCGTTGTCTTTGGCCGTCAGAGCGTCGAATCGTCCTCGAAACGGGATGCGGCCGAGCTCGACCACCTGTCTGACGGTCAGGTCGACATGGGCGACCGAGTCCTGTTCGACCACCGCGAGCCGGGTCGCAATGTCGCGGCGCCGCAGGCTGCGCAGATCGTGACCGTCGTGGCGCACCGTGCCGGATTGCGGGACCATCAGTCCGGCAAGAACTCGAAGCAACGTCGTCTTGCCAGATCCATTCGGCCCGAGCAGGCCGACGAGTTGACCCGAGCGCGCTTCCAGGTTGACGTCCGAGAGGATGCGACTGCCTTTGACGGTCAGCGAGACTCCGCGCGCGACAATGACTCCCATCAGGAACTCACCCTGCGCAGCACGATGGCGAAGGCAGGTGCCCCCAACAGCGCGGTGATGACACCGACCGGCAGTTCGTGGGGCGAGAATGCCGTTCGAGCAAACGTATCCACCCAGATCAGGAACACCGCGCCGACCACGGCGGACATCGGCAGTAGGCTGCGATGCATCGGCCCGATCAGGATGCGTACCACGTGCGGTATGAGCAGGCCGATGAAACCGATTGCGCCAGAGGCTGCCACGGCCGCGGCGGTCACCAACGCGCTGAGGATCATCAGCCAGAACCGAGCGGTGACCACGTTGACCCCGAGGGCTCCGGCAGCGTCCCAACCGAAAGTGAACGCATCGAGTGCGGGAGCGAAGAAGTAGATCGCCACCACGCCGACAATGACCGTGATGCTTGCCAGCGCCACCGGCTCCCACCGTGCTCCTGCCAACGACCCAAGCAGCCAATAGGTGAAGCCTCGGGTCGAATTGGCATCGCCGCTGACCATGAGGATCACCGATGTCACCGCGGCGAAGAACTGAGAGACCAGCACCCCGGTCAGGACCACCCGGGCCGGATTGGCCACCCGGCCGCCGCCGATCAGGGCGAGCAGCACACCGAAGGACGCCAGGGCTCCGACGAAAGCGCCCGCCGACAGTGTCAGTCCACCGCCGATCCCGAGCAGAAGCACCGCGACGGCTCCGGTGGATGCACCGGATGAGACGCCGAGCAGATACGGATCGGCCAGCGGGTTGCGAGTCACCGACTGCAGTACGGCACCCGAGACGGTCAGCGCGACACCGACGACCCCCGCGAGGAGCACCCGCGGCACTCGCGACTGCCATACGAGGGCGTCAAGTAGTGGCGGAAGTGGTTCAGTCGGGGCGAGAGCGCCCAATCCGAGGTGCCGCAGGATCGTCGAGAGCACCTGCAGGGGGGTAACGTCTGCGGTGCCGACCATCGATGCCGCGACCACCGAGAACACAAGTACGACAACGGCAGTGATGAGTCCGACGATCGTCTTTGCCGACCCGGCACGTCGGAATGTCGACCCCGCCGGTGCTCGCGGCCGGCCTGACGCGGCTTCGAGTGTCACGTCGGTCATCGGAGCCCGACGATGCCCTCAGCCAGAGCCGGGACTGCATATGCGCTGTTATAGCCGGGATCCATGTAGCTGCCCGGTATCACCACGAACTGGTCGTTTCGGACCGCCGGCAGTTCTCTGGTCAGCGGATCGGATTTGAGGAGCTCAATCTTCTCCTGCGCGGTGTCGCCGGGTTCACCGCGGGTCAAATCTGCCAGCACCATGACGTCGGGATTTCGCGCCGCGACCTCGTCCCAACTGACCTCCGGCCATTTCGTAGACGCGTCATCGAAAATGTTCTTCACCCCGACAAGCTCCGACACATACTGCGGCAGGCCTCCTGGCCCGGCCGCGTACGGCGTACCACCGAAGGTGGAGTAGAACCACATCACCGTGGGGCTGCCTTCGATCCCCCGAGCGGTATCGACTCCGCGATCGATGACCGCCTGTTGATCTGCTACCAGCTGCTCACCTCGGGTGGGTACGTCGAAGATTCGGGCCATGTCGCGGTACTCGTCGAAAAGCAGCTCGAAGCTCGCGTTGGGTACAGCCACGTGATAGGAGCAGTCGAACTCCGTAAGGTACGTCGGCACGCCGAGACGATGCAGTTCCTCCCGGCTTCCCGATTGCTCGGCCGTGAGGAAACTCGCGAACGACGAGTAGACGAAGTCGGGCTGTGCATTCAACAGGGCCTCGTGTTTGATCTCCTGACCGTGCGCCGAGAGCTGTGGAATCGCGTCATACTGCGGAGCGATGTCCTCGCTGATCTCTTCGATCTCGTATCCCGTTCCGACCACACGGTCCCCTACGCCGAGGCGTAGGAGAATCTCGGCCGCCGTCTGATTCAGTGTCACGGCGCGCTGCGGTGGCGCCGGGTACGTCACCTCGACACCGCAGTTCTCCAGGCTCAGCGGGTAATCCACGATTCCTTCACCTTGTGCCCCCTGCGCGCTCTGCGCCTCAGGTGCTGCAGCCTCGGTACCGTCGGCGGCGCAGCTGGTCGCACCGAGGGCGAGCACACCGGTAGCACTGATGGTAATGATTTTCATTATCATGGCCACGGCATGAGAGTAGCCCAGTCGGGCTCCGCAGGTGGCGGGAGCCCACGACGAAAGGACGCCCTGTGAGCGCGGTAGTGTCAGAACAGCTCATCGACGAGCTCATCGATGCGTGGGAGCGACAGCAGAGCGCATACGTCCGGAATCGCTCTCAGCGGTTCGATGTCATCCTGGACACGACGGCCTATGCGCGTCCGGACCTGACCACCGTCCTCGACATCGGCGCGGGACTGGGCTCATTTTCGAAGCTCATCCTGCAGCGCTTCCCCGAGGTGAACGTCATCGCCCTGGACTACGACCCGGCACTTCTGGAGTTGGCTCGACACAACCTGCGGGACTACTCCGATCGCCTGTCTGTCATCGAAGCCGACCTGCGTGACCCGTCCTGGCCGGACGCGCTCGGTATCGCGAAGCCCGATATCGTGGTCTCCAGCACCGCCCTGCACTGGCTACCCACACCGGACCTGATTCGTCTCTATCAAACCCTGGCCACCGTGCTCGACACACGCGGACTGTTTTTCAACGCCGATCATCTGTCGCATCCGGTGGGTGCGGTCCTGCACGCGGTGAGCACGCGAGACGACCACGAGCACCAGCAGGCAGCCTTCGGTCAGGGCGTCGCCGACTGGGATGGTTGGTGGAACACCTTGCGGGGCCTCGCTGGATTCGCCGAACTGGTCGCCGAACGTGACCGCCGGTTCGGCGACGCGCCCGAAAACCTGGACACCACAGCGGCGTTGCACACAGAGGCGCTACGGGTTGCGGGATTCACCGAGACCGGCACCCTGTGGCAGTACCTCGACGACTATGTCGTTTACGGCGTGAAGTAGCCGGCGTTCCATTCGACCGCGGACCCGGGAGGCGGTGCTAGCGCCCGTCCTCGACGAGCTCATAGCGGATCAAGCGGGAACTGTTGGCCACCACGGCCACCGACGACGCATTGTGCAGCACCGCCGCCAACACCGGGGACAGCGCACCGCCCGCCCCGATCAGCAGCCCGATCGCGTTGACGGCGATCGACATCGCATAGTTCTGCCGGATCACGTCCACCGCGCGACCACCCAGATCGCGCACATCAAGCAGACGTTGCAGATCATCGCTGGCCAGCGCCACATCGGCGGTCTCGACCGCGACGTCGGTGCCGCCGAGGCCCATGGCGATTCCGATGTCGGCCTCCGCCAGGGCCGGAGCATCATTGACACCGTCGCCCACCATCGCCACGGTATGGCCCTGATCGCGCAATTCGCGGACGGCGGCCAGCTTGTCTTCCGGGAGAACCTCAGCCCGCCACTCGGTGATCCCGAGTTGCTCGGCGACTGCTGCGGCGGCGTCGGGATGATCGCCGGTGAGCATCACGATGCGGCGAACGCCGTTGGCCCGCAGCTGATGAAGCACCGACGCCGCCTCCGGGCGGATCTCGTCCCGCAGGCTGATCAGACCGATGAGCTTGCCGTCCACTGCCAGCAGCAGTGGCGTCTCGGACTGTTTGCGCAGATTCTCGACCCACTCGGTGGCCTTCTTGGTCACCCGCACCTTCTCCTGGCGCAGCAACGACGGGCTGCCCAGCAGCAGTGTGCGCCCGTCGGCCCAGGTCCGCATGCCGAGCCCGACGAGCACCTCGCACTCTTCGTGCGGCGGGATCTCGATATGCCGCTCTTTGGTGGAACGAATCACCGCTTCGGCCAACGGGTGCCGCGAGTGGATCTCCGAACTCGCCGCATAGGCCAATACCTGCTCCGGCTCCCAGTCCTTATGGAAGGCGACGAGATTCGTGACGACCGGTCGACCCAGAGTCAGGGTTCCGGTCTTGTCGAACACCACCGCATCGACTCGCCCGGCCTGTTCCAGATGCGACCCGCCCTTGATGAGAATGCCACGCCGCGCGCCATTTCCGATCGCCGCACTGATCGCGGTGGGAGTGGACAGCCCGACCGCACAAGGGCAGGCGACGAGCAACATCGTCATGGCGCGACGCACGTCGCGGGTGACGAGCAGCGTCGCCGCCGACAAGAGGAATGAGGCCGGCACGAAGCGGCGGGAGAAACTCTCACCCACCGTCTGGATCGGCGCCCGGTGCTGCTGAGCCTCTTCGACGCGCGAGATGATCCGACCGATCGTGGTATCGCGGCCGACGGCCTCGGCCCGCACCACCAGGCGACCACGGACCACCACCGAACCCGCGAAGACCCGCGCCTGCGACGTCACCGCCACCGGCAGGTTCTCACCGGTGATCGCCGACTGATCGACGATCGCCTCGCCGTCGACGACCAGGCCGTCGACGGGGAGCGCCACCTGATCGTGGATCACCACCTCGTCGCCGATCCGCAGTTCGTCGGTGGCCACCTCCACCTCGGTACCATCGGCCAGCCGCACCCATGCCGTGTCCTGGTTTCCCTGCAACAGGTTCGCGATCGCACGGCGGGTACGCCGCAGCGTCAGATCCTGCAGATACTCGCCGATGTTGAGCAACCACAGGACGGTCAGTGCGACGACGTTCTCCCGCAGCACCAGGCTCGCGATCGTCGCGGCGCTGACCAGGACGTCGGTCCCCGCCGACCGCCCGCCGCGCAATGTGCGCAGGGCGCCACGCAGGAACGGATAGCCGGTGAAGATCGTCACGCCGGTCGCGGCAACACGACTGGTCGGCCCGAGCAAGGGTGGACGGGCGAAGACGTAGCGCCGCACTCCGAGCAGCACCAGCGCGGTTCCGCCGACCGCCATCCGCAGCACATCGGCGTTGGTGACATCCGCCGACCGTGGCGCGCGCTTGGGCACCAGGTCTTTACTCACCTCAGATGCCGAGTCGATGGCCTCCAGCACCGCGGCGTGCTCACAGCGTTTCGGCGAGTACCACACCACCACCGAAGCTGTACGCGGATAGGCGTGCACCGCCCGCACACCGGGCACCTGCTCGACGGCATCCTCGATCGCGACTGCGCGGACAGCGTCGTTACGGAACCACGGAGCCTGCAAGCGCATTCGGCCCGCGGCATCGGAAACGACGGTCAGGGCCACCACGTTCAGTGGTCGTGATCGTGCGCGATGTCGGCGACCGCGGGCGGCGGACTCTCCTCACCGATGCGTTCGCGCGCCTCGGCGACCACGTCGGCGGCCTTGAGCCGGGCCGACTCGGCGCCCTCCTCGGCCTTGCGGACACCGCGTAACGCCCACGCGGTGGCGGTCACCGACGCTTCCCGGATCGGAGCCTTCGCGATCGCCTTGCGCACTCCTTGATAAGCCGCGACCCCGACTGCACCCGTGACCACGGTCGACGCCGCTTTTGCCAGAAACGCATGTAGGACCATCCGACCACCTTAGCTGGCGAACTCGCCGCCGCCATGTGTCCTCGCGGTGCCACCCCGGTGGCACAATGGCCGCCGTGGCCGTCGGGACACCGTCAACGCGCCGCCGACTCAGCTCGATGCACGTTCTTGTCATCGCCGTGGTCGGACTCGCTCTCATCGGCGGAGCAATGCGCGAATTCGTCGCGGGCACACCCGGTGTCGCCACCGCGGCGACCGTGTTCTGCGGAATCTTCGTTCAGGCCGTGCCCTTTCTGGCACTGGGCGTCGTGATCAGCGGCGCGGTGGCAGCGCTGGTCACCCCGGACCGGTTGGCACGATGGCTGCCCAAGCGGCCGTCGGCGGCCATTCTGACCGCGGGGGTCGGCGGCGTGGCGCTACCGGGGTGTGAATGCGGCTCGGTACCGATCGCGCGCCGATTGTTCGGTGAGGGCACCGTCGGCGCCGCGGCGTTGACGTTCATGCTGGCCGCGCCGGCCATCAATCCGGTCGTCCTGGTGGCCACCGCGGTCGCTTTCCCGGGCGAGCCTGCGATGGTGGTGGCGCGCTGCCTCGCCTCGCTGATCACCGCGCTGATCATGGGTGGGCTGTGGGCACGTTTCGGGCGCCCGAACTGGATCACCCGTCGGGTCCCGCACGAGTATTCGTCCGGCGGATCCCGCTGGACGGCGTTCTCCGAGGCAGCCCGCCACGACTTCCTGCAAGCCAGTTCGTTCCTGGTCGTGGGTGCGGCCGCCGCAGCTGCGCTGCACGTGCTGGTCCCGGACTGGGTGTTCGACCATCTCGCCGGCCAGCTGCTGCTCGGTATCGCGGTGATGGCTCTGCTCGCGGTGATCCTGGCCTTGTGTTCGGAGGCTGACGCGTTCGTGGCAGCCAGCCTCTCGATGCTCCCGCTGCTGCCGCGGCTGGTGTTCCTGGTGGTCGGACCCGCGGTCGACATCAAGCTTTTCGCGATGCAGGCGGGAATGTTCGGCCGCCCCTTCGCCGTCCGGTTCGCCCCGGTGACGTTCCTCGTCGCGACCGTGACCGCGACCGTCGTCGGCCTTGTCGTACTGGGCAATCGATGAACCGGGAAACGGAGAACGCCCTGCTCCTGCTCGTCGGCGTGAGCACCGCGATCATCACCCTCAGCGGTGCCTTCACCCGCTACGTGAAGCCTTCCTTGGAACCGTGGCTGTTGGCCTCGGCAGGCCTGCTCATCGCGCTGGCGGTCATCTCGATCGTCCGCGACGTCCGCCGGGCCGGGGGCCGAGAGACTGAACCCGGCGGCCATCACGGAGCCGGCGGCCACCAGCACCGGTCGGGAATCGTCTGGTTACTCCTGGTGCCGGTGGCATTGTTGGCGTTCGTCGTACCGCCGGCCATCGGTCCGCTGACTGCGCGGCCTTCGGTCACGACGATCTCCAGCGATGTGCTCCGACGGCCGTTTCCGCCGCTGCCGGACGGTCCGGCACCGGAGGTGTCGCTTCCCGACCTGCTCATCCGCATCGCCCAGGACTCGGCGGGAACGCTCGACGATCGGCTGGTCACCGTCACCGGGTTCACCATCAAAGACGGTGACCGTACCGACCTCGGGAGGGTGGTCATACTGTGCTGCGCCGCCGACGCGCAGTTGGCCAGGATCGTCCTCGGCGGAGCGGCGACCGCTGCAGCTGCGCACCTTCCGGACGGCACGTGGGTCCGAGTGGAGGGAAAAGTTCCTGCCGGACAAGGTGATTCGTCGCGCCGGTTCATCCCGCAGCTCGATGTCACCTCCGTCGTCCAGATCGATCCACCGGAGAACACCTACAGCTACTGAGCGCCTCCGGTTTCGCCCGGGCGCCGGGCGGGCGTACGCTGCACCCGAGGTGTTAATGAAAACGATTTTCGTTAGGGTGTGAGGTAGTGAAGCGGACACCGGTGCTCATCGTCGCGGGCCAGGACAAGACGGATCAGATCAGCGAAGCGCTGCTACTCACGCCCGGCACCCTGACCGTCAGCCACCACTTCGACGGACAGGTTGTCGTGCGGTCGGTCTGCATCCGCCGCGGCGACCAGCCGCACACCTCGCAGTGGCCGATCGAGCTGATGAACTGCTGCGTCGACTGCACGATCCGAAACGACCTGCTCATCCTGTTGCGCCGGCTGCACCGTCGTGACGATGTGAGCCGCATCGTCGTGCACCTGCCACCGTGGCTGGAGACAGAGCCGCTGTGCTGGGACATCAACAACGTCGACGTCGTGGTGGGCCCCGGGTACATCGACGGACCCGCCGCTCGGGATGTTCGCATCGAGGCAGTGGTTACCGCGGTGTCCACCGGACAGTGGCTGACCGATGCCCTGAGCGCCGATGTCCTCGACGACGACCGGACCGTCGCCCAGGTGGTGGTGGGCCAGGCCGAGTTCGCCGACGTGCTGGTAATGGCCGCACCCGACAGCACGACCGAGGCAGTGCTGCGCCGGCTCGCACCGCGGGCGCAGATCGTGGTCGGCACCGAGCGAATGGACGCCGCGCTGGCCGCCCTGAAGGCGAACGCACGCCGCGGCCGCGACCACGATCCGCACGCGCCGCTGCTGTCCGGTGAGCCGCCGCTGGTTTCCGAGCATGGGGTACAGCTGGTGGAATTTCACGCAGTCCGGCCTTTTCACCCGCTCCGCCTGCACACAGCGGTCGACGATCTGCTCGAGGGTGTGGTTCGCTTGCGTGGGCGCGCTTGGCTGGCGAGCCAACCTGACACCGTCGTGTGGATCGAGTCGGCAGGCGGTGGCCTGCGCGTCGGCCATGCCGGGGAGTGGCTCGCAGCCCCTGAGGGGGATGCACCCTCCGACCCGGATCCGGAACGCGTGGCAATGGCCAGCCTGCGGTGGGACGAGCGCTTCGGCGACCGTCACGTCGCGCTGACCGCGTTGGTCTGCGGAGCCGACCCCGACGTCATCACCGCCGCGCTGTCGGCCGCACTGCTCACCGACGACGAACTGTCCCGGCCCGAGGATTGGACGCATTGGGACGATCCATTCGGGGAGTGGCATGAGGACCCCTGCGAGATTCTCGGGGCCGAACTGGACGGGGCCGAACTCGACACGCCGGACCTCGACAGGACCGGGGCAGCCGGCGCCGGGGACCGCTCCGACGACGGCGGCCCGACCGGATTCAGTCGGAGCTGACGGCCGACGTGCGCGAGCCGTAACGCCGACGGAACTTCTCGACCTGCCCGGCGGCGTCGACGATACGACGGCTGCCGGTCCAGAACGGGTGCGAGTCCGATGTCACTTCGACGACCACCAGCGGATACTCGCGGACACCGTCCGGTGTTTCCCATTCGACGGTTCGCGAGCTGGTCAGCGTCGACCGGGTGAGGAACTGCTTACCGGTGTTCGCATCCTGGAAGACGACCGGATGGTAATCGGGGTGGATTCCTGGCTTCATGACGAACCTCCATCACACACTAATGAAAACCGTTTCCATTATCGGTGTCGAGCGTACATCGGCTTCTGGGGTGAGTTGTTCGGGGCCCAATCCCGCCCCCTGAAACCGGACTCGGCACCGCCGTCGTCCGGTAGTGCACCGGCATAGGGTGGCCTGATGCGCCTCAAGCTCGGGCGGCCCGATCTGGGGGTCCATTCCGCGTATTTCGACCTGCCGCGGGCGGCAGCGGCGTCGCCGCTGACAGTGACCTGGGCCGGGGTCACCACCCTGTTGGTCGACGACGGCGAGTCGGCCGTGATGACCGACGGTTTCTTCACCCGTCCAAGCCTTCTCACAGTCGCCACCCGACCGCTGACACCGTCACGCACTCAGATCGACGCGGCGCTGTACCGTCTCGGCGTACGAGGACTCGACGCCGTGACCCCGGTCCACACCCATTTCGACCATGCCATGGATTCGGCCGTGGTGGCCGGGCTCACCGGAGCCAGGCTGATCGGCGGCACCTCGGCAGCCCAGATCGGCCGCGGCCACGGGCTCCAGCGGGTCGAGGTGGTCGACTCGGGGCAGACGGTCACCGCAGGCAACTACGACATCACCCTGATCGAGGGCACCCACTGCCCACCGGACCGATTCCCCGGGACCATCACGGCGCCGGTCATTCCCCCGGTCCGCGCGTCGGCCTACCGATGTGGGGAGGCGTGGACGACGCTGGTACACCACCGCCCGACCGGTGCCACCCTGCTGGTGGCGGGCAGCGCCGGCTTCGCGCCCGGTGCACTGGACGGCCGCCGTGCCGATGTCGTCTACCTCGGTGTCGGACAACTGGGGCTGCAGCCGCAGAGCTACCTGTGCGACTACTGGGCGCACACGGTCCGGGCCGTCGGTGCGCGCCAAGTGATCCTCATCCACTGGGATGACTTCTTCCGACCACTGCACAAGCCCTTGCGCGCCTTGCCGTTCGCCGCCGACGACCTCGACTTCTCCATGCACGTGCTGTCCCGGCTGGCCGCCGAGGACGGTGTCGGATTGCACCTACCGACCCTGTGGCAGCCGGCGGCCCCGTGGAGCTGAGCCTGTCCATCGCGGCGCTCACCGCGGTGCTGGGATTTGCGTTGCTGCGTCCACACCGCTGGCCCGAGGCCGTCGTCGCGGTACCGGCCGCAGGACTGGTCATCGCGGTCGGCGCCATCTCGTGGGACGACGCCGCCGCAGAGGTCGGCCGCCTGGCACCGGTGGTGGGCTTCCTCGCCGCCGTGCTGGTGCTGGCGCGGCTGTGTGCCGACGTCGGCCTGTTCGACGCTGCGGGCACGTTGATGGCACGCGCCACCTCCGGCGGTCAGACTCGTTTGCTGGCAACGGTTTTCGCCATCGCCGCCGCTGTCACCGCGATCCTGAGCCTGGATGCCACCGTGGTGTTGTTGACACCGGTCGTGCTGGCCACCTCACGCATGCTGGCCGTACCGGCCCGACCTCATGCCTATGCCACCGCACATCTGGCCAACAGCGCATCACTGCTGCTGCCGGTGTCGAACCTGACCAACCTGCTGGCCTTCAGCGCGGCCGGACTGTCCTTTCTGCACTTCGCCGCTGCGATGTCGCTACCCTGGGTGGCTGCCATCGTCGTCGAATTCGTGCTGCTACGTTGGATTTTCGCCAAGGACCTCGCCGTGGTCCCCCAGCGCAGTGCACCCACCGAACCTGTCGAAGTGCCGTTGTTCGCACTGGTGGTCGTGGGTCTGACGCTGCTGGGTTTCGCAGGAACGTCGCTGCTGGGATTCTCGCCGGCGTGGGCGGCGCTGGCCGGGGCGATCGTCCTGGGAGCGCGCGCGCTGGCCACCCACCGCACCACCGCGGCCACAATCGTCAAAGCGGTCGACATCCCGTTCCTGGCGTTCGTGCTGTGTTTGGGCGTCGTCGTCGATGCGGTCATGCGCAACGGTCTCGAAACAGCAATGCGCCACGTGATTCCCGGCGGCCACGGTCTGACGACCCTGCTCGGACTGGCCGCGGTGGCCGCAGTGCTGTCCAACCTCGTCAACAACCTGCCTGCGGTGCTGGTACTGCTTCCCCTCGTGACCCCCGCCGGACCCGCCGCTGTGCTGGCGGTACTCATCGGGGTCAACATCGGCCCCAACATGACCTACGTCGGATCGTTGGCCAACCTGTTGTGGCGCAGCGTGGTACGACGGGACATGAAAGCAGGATTCGCCGAATTCAGCCGCATCGGCCTGTGCACCACCCCGCTGACGCTGATCGCGGCGGTGCTCGGCCTCTGGGCGTGGATCGAGCTTTTCGGGCTCTGAACGACTAGCCGCGACGCTGCCTGGCGATCTCGGCCAGGACCACACCCGCGGCGACCGACGCGTTGAGCGACTCGGTGGGCCCGGCCATCGGAATAGAGACGATCGTGTCGCAGTTTTCCCGCACCAGCCGGGACAACCCCTTACCCTCCGAGCCGACCACCACCACGATCGGACCGTCGGCCTGGAGCTGGTCGATCGTGGTGTCACCGCCGGCATCGAGCCCGACGACCTGAAGACCGGCATCGGCCCACTGCTTGAGTGCGCGGTTCAGGTTGGTCGCCCGTGCCACCGGCAGCCGGGCGGCGGCGCCGGCGCTGGTCCGCCACGCCACCGCGGTCACCGATGCCGAACGGCGCTGCGGGATCAGCACCCCGTGACCGCCGAACGCGGCCACCGAACGCACGATGGCGCCCAGGTTTCGCGGATCGGAGATGTTGTCCAATGCGACCATCAGCGCAGGCGCTGCATCGGCTTTCGCCTGCGCGAGCAGGTCGTCGGGGTGGGCATAATCGTAGGGCGGCACTTGAAGTGCCAGCCCCTGGTGCAGCCCGTTGGCCGCGATCCGGTCCAGGTCGTGGCGGGGCACCTCCAGGATCGAGATACCTTTGTCCGCGGCGATCTGCACGGACTCGGTGAGGCGCTCGTCGGAGTCCGCCCCCAGTGCCACATACAACGCCGTGGCCGGCACCCCGGCACGCAGACACTCCAGAACCGGATTGCGGCCCAGCACGATCTCGGTGTCGTCGGTCTTCTTGTGCCGCCCCTGGGCCTGCCGCGCCGCCTTGGCGGCCCGCTTACCCGCTGGGTGATGCGGCCGCTGGTGCGCCGGCGGTGTCGCGCCCTTGCCTTCCAGCCCCCGGCGGCGATTGCCGCCGGACCCGACCGTCGGGCCCTTCTTGGTTCCGGCCTTGCGCACCGCGCCGCGGCGCTGGGAGTTACCCGCCATCTACTTGTCCATTCCGTCCAGCAGGGACCACTGGGGACCGTCGGCGGTGTCGGTCACCTCGATACCCGCCTCCTTGAGGCGGTCGCGAATGGCATCGGCTTCAGCCCAGTCGCGGCGGGCCCTGGCCTCCCCACGGCGCCGCACCTCCGCCTGCACCAGCACGTCCACGGCCGCCAAGGCCGCGGACGTCTCGTCCCGGGATTCCCAGCGCTCGTCGAGTGGGTCGGCGCCCAAGATGCCCATCATCGCGCGGACCGACATGGCGTGTGCCAGCGCGCCGTCGTGATCACCGGCGTCCAATGCCCGGTTACCTTCGGCGCGCGCGGCATGCACCTCGGCCAGCGCGGCAGGCACGGCCAGGTCGTCATCGAGTGCGGCGCCGAACTTCGGGGTCCACTCCCCCGGAACCACCGCACCGACCCGGCTGCGCACCCGATGCAGGAAATCCTCGATACCGGTGTATGCCTTCGCCGCGTCCTGAAGCGCCGTCTCGGAGAACTCCAGCATCGATCGGTAGTGCGCACTACCCAGGTAGTAGCGCAGCTCGGCAGCCCGAACACGTTGCAGCACAGCGGGAATGGCGAGCACATTGCCCAGCGATTTGCTCATCTTCTCGCCACCCATGGTGACCCAGCCGTTGTGCAGCCAGAACCGGGCAAACCCGTCGCCGGCGGCCTCGGCCTGGGCGATCTCGTTCTCGTGATGCGGGAACACCAGATCCATACCGCCGGCGTGGATGTCGAACTCGGCCCCCAGATAAGACTCACACATCGCCACGCATTCGGTGTGCCAGCCCGGGCGGCCCCGGCCCCACGGGGTGGGCCAGGACGGCTCGCCCGGCTTGGCGCCCTTCCACAGCGTGAAATCACGCTGGTCACGTTTGCCGGTCGCGACACCCTCCCCCTGGTGGACGTCGTCGATGCGGTGGCCGGACAGCTTGCCGTAGTCCGACAAGGTCGAGACGTCGAAATACACGTCGCCGTTGCCAACCTGATCGGCACGGTAGGCATGGCCTCGCTCGATGAGCCGCTCGATCAACTCGACCATTTGGGTGATGTGCCCGGTGGCCCGCGGTTCGGCCGACGGCGGCAACACGCCCAGGGCGTCGTAGGCGGCCGTGAACGCACGTTCGTAGGTAGCCGCCCACTCCCACCACGGGCGGCCCGCATCGGCCGCCTTGTTCAGGATTTTGTCGTCGATGTCGGTGACGTTGCGGATGAACGCCACGTCGAAGCCCTTGGCTGTCAGCCAGCGACGCAACACGTCAAAAGCCACACCGCTGCGGACATGCCCGATATGCGGCAGACCCTGCACCGTGGCGCCGCACAGGTAGATGGAGACGTGACCGGGCCGCAGCGGCACGAAATCGCGCACACCGCCAGACAAGGTGTCATAGAGCCGCATGACAGCTGCGGGGCTTTCGGTCACGACGGGCCAGCTTACCGGCCGGTTAACGCTTTGCCCTCATCGCCGGCTCCTCGCGCACGCGCTCGTCGGTCCCAGCCGGCTCCTCGCGCAAGCGCTCGTCGGTGCCAGCCGGCTCCTCGCGCAAGCGCTCGTCGGTGAAAACCAGGGCCGTCGCGACCGCCGCCAGGCCCTCGCCCCGCCCGGTCAATCCGAGACCATCGGTGGTCGTCGCCGACACCGAGACCGGAGCACCCAGAATCTCGGACAATGCCCGCTGCGCCTCCGCGCGTCGCGGACCCACCTTGGGGCGGTTACCGACGACCTGCACGGCGGCGTTGCCGACGCGCAGGCCAGCGACGGACAACAGGGAACGGACGTGCCGAAGCATGTCGGCTCCGCTTACACCCTGCCATTGCGGCAGACCGGTGCCGAAAACCTCACCGATGTCGCCCATACCGGCCGCCGACAATAGTGCGTCACACAGCGCATGTGCCGCGACGTCGCCGTCGGAGTGACCGGCACACCCGTCTGCATCTTCGAACAGCAGGCACAGCAACCAGCATGGACGACCGGTTTCGATGGGATGGACGTCGGTACCCAGACCGACGCGGATATCCGGCGGTGTCACAGCCGCATCCACCGGGAGCGGCTAGGACGCTGCAGCGAGAACTTCGTCGAGAATCGTCGACGCCTTGGCGTCATCGGTGTTCTCGGCGAGCGCGAGCTCGCCCACCAAAATCTGCCGAGCCTTGGCCAACATGCGCTTTTCGCCCGCGGACAGCCCACGTTCCTGGTCCCGGCGCCACAGATCACGAACAACCTCGGCGACCTTGTTCACGTCACCGGAAGCGAGCTTCTCGAGATTGGCCTTGTACCGCCGCGACCAGTTGGTCGGCTCCTCGGTATGCGGGGCGCGCAGCACCTGGAAGACCTTGTCGAGGCCCTCCTGTCCGACGACATCGCGCACGCCCACATACTCGGCATTGTCTGCGGGTACTCGAACGGTGAGATCGCCCTGGGCGACCTTCAAGACGAGGTACTCCTTCTGCTCGCCTTTGATGGTCCGGGTTTCGATCGCCTCGATCAACGCAGCACCGTGGTGTGGATAGACAACGGTGTCTCCGACCTTAAAAATCATCAGTTTCGAGCCCCTTTCACCCCTCGATGTTAACACGCGCCGCTACCGGGTGCGGATCAACGATGCAGGTCAGGGGCACAGACGGTGAACACTAGGGGTTGACACACCGGCCAATCCGTGCATCGCGAGGGCTCCGGGAAAGCCCCACCGGGATCGGTCCCGACCTCGGCTACCGCACCAAAACAACACCTACTACTGTGCATAGTCGAACGACGGTGCGCGGTGGGGAAGCCCCCTCGCCGGCTGAGCAGGAGGCCACCAGTGAATCCCTTCAATCGGCGCTCTTCTGTCGTCACAGCGCTGGCGACCTGTGGCGCGGCCATGGCCGTCGTGGTGAGCGGCTGCAGCGCCGGTCAGGTCTCCCAGACCGCGACGCAGGAGGCCGCCATCAACGGCACCGCCGGCAACGTCGGCGACATCGCTTTGCGCAATATTCACCTTCGCGCCAGCCAGACCACCGACTACGTGCAGCCCGGAACCGAGGTCGACCTCATTTTCGTCGCGGTGAACAACTCGGCAGACCGGCCCGACCGAATCGTGTCGATCACCTCTGACATCGGCGAGGTGACGATGACCGGCGCCAGCGATATCCCGGTGAACGGCTCGCTGATGTTCGGGACCCCGGACGGCCAGATCCAGGCGCTGCAGGAAGTCGAGCCGGTGGATGCCGCAGAAGCCACGGTGGCGCTCAGCGAGCCCATCACCAACGGACTCACCTACGATTTCACCTTCGCCTTCCAGAACGGCGGAGAGACGACCGTCGCGGTACCGGTCTCCGCCGGCGAAGAACCGCGCCGCGACTGGCCTCTCGGAGACGGTTCGGGCGGACATTCCTCGGGCGGAGGCCACTGACCGACCGCGACACGGCCGCCGCGCCGTCGGCGTGATGTCGGTCTAGGCGGTTACCGTCAGCGCGTGGCCCGGACAACTTCGAAAATACGTTCGCAATACCGTTGTTCTGAGTGTCATCACGTCACACCCAAATGGGTGGGTCGCTGCCCTGACTGCGGCACCTGGGGAACCGTCGACGAAGTCGCGCTGACCGCGATCGGCGGTGCGGGGACCCGCCGCGCCGTGGCCCCGGCCTCGCCCGCCGTACCGATCAGCTCCATCGATCCGGGTAACACCCGGCATTTCCACACCGGCGTGAGCGAGTTGGATCGCGTCCTCGGCGGTGGCCTGGTGCCCGGTTCGGTGACCCTGTTGGCCGGTGATCCCGGGGTCGGGAAGTCGACCCTGCTGCTGGAGGTCGCGCACCGCTGGGCGACGACCGGCCGCCGCGCGCTCTACCTGTCCGGCGAGGAGTCGGCGGGTCAGATCCGGCTGCGGGCGGAGCGGACCGCGTGCGCGCACGACGAGGTGTATCTCGCCGCCGAATCCGACCTGCAGACCGCGCTCGGACATATCGAGGCGGTACAGCCCAGCCTCGTCGTCGTCGACTCGGTGCAGACCATGTCGACAACCGAGGCTGACGGAGTAACCGGTGGTGTCACCCAGGTCCGAGCCGTCACCACGGCTCTCACCATGACCGCCAAGACCACCGGCGTCGCGATGCTGCTGGTCGGACATGTCACCAAGGACGGGGCGATCGCCGGACCGAGGTCGCTGGAACACCTCGTCGACGTGGTGTTGCATTTCGAGGGCGACCGGGCGTCATCGCTGCGGATGGTGCGCGGCATCAAGAACCGGTTCGGTGCCGCCGACGAGGTGGGCTGCTTCCTGCTGCACGAAAACGGGATCGAGTGTGTCTCGGACCCCTCCGGACTGTTCCTCGATCAGCGGCCCAAGCCGGTATCGGGCACTGCGGTCACTGTCACGCTGGACGGCAAGCGCCCGATGATCGGTGAGGTGCAGGCGTTGATCGGCTCACCGGCCAGCGGCAGTCCGCGTCGTGCGGTCAGCGGGATCGACTCCTCGCGCGCAGCGATGATCACCGCGGTGCTGGAGAAGCGGGCCAGACTGCCGGTCGGCACCAACGACATCTACCTGTCGACGGTGGGCGGTATGCGACTGACCGATTCGTCGTCCGATCTGGCCGTCGCGTTGGCGATCGCGTCGGCCTACACCGACCTGGCACTACCTACCACCGCGATCGCCATCGGCGAGGTCGGACTCGCGGGTGACCTGCGTCGGGTGACGGGTATGGAGCGCCGCCTGGCCGAGGCGGCACGACTCGGGTTCACCTGCGCCGTGGTACCGGCAGGAGTGACGTCGGCGCCGCCCGGCCTGCGCGCGGTCCCCGCCGACAACATCACCTCGGCATTGCAGGTGCTGCGGCGAATCAGCCAGAATGGCGCGAACTGAGGCAACTCCGGGCAGACCGCGGGAAGAGGTGGCCGTGAAGTCGTCGACCGGACGGACTGTACGCACGATCGTGCCGTTGGCGCGCCCGACGTTGCGGGAAACAATCGCCCGGCTGGCGCCGGGGACGCCGCTGCGCGACGGCCTGGAGCGCATTCTGCGGGGCCGCACCGGCGCCCTGATAGTCATCGGCTACGACGACAGCGTGGAGGCCATCTGCGACGGCGGTTTCTCCCTCGACGTGCGCTATGCGCCCACCCGCCTGCGTGAGCTGTCGAAGATGGACGGAGCGGTGGTGCTCTCCAGCGACGGCAGCCGAATCCTGCGTGCCAACGTCCAGCTGGTGCCCGATCCGTCCATCCCGACCGAGGAATCCGGGACCCGGCATCGGTCGGCAGAGCGAACCGCGATCCAGACCGGTTATCCGGTGATCTCGGTGAGCCATTCGATGAGCATCGTCACGGTGTATGTGGCCGGTGAACGGCACGTGGTGCCCGAATCGGCGACCATCCTGTCGCGGGCCAACCAGACCATCGACACCCTGGAGCGCTACAAGACCCGCCTCGACGAGGTCAGCAGACAGCTCTCGACCGCCGAGATCGAGGACTTCGTGACGTTGCGGGACGTGATGACCGTGGTCCAGCGCCTCGAGATGGTGCGCCGCATCAGCTTGGAGATCGACTCCGACGTCGTCGAACTGGGCACCGACGGGCGTCAGCTCAAGCTGCAACTCGACGAGCTCGTCGGCGACAACGACACCGACCGTGAGCTGATCGTGCGCGACTACCACGCCAACCCCGACCCGCCGACCTCGGCTCAGGTGACTGCGACGCTGGAGGAACTCGACGGGTTGTCCGACAACGAACTTCTCGATTTCACCACGCTGGCAAGGGTTTTCGGCTACCCGTCGACAGCCGAGGCGCAGGACTCGGCGATGAGTTCGCGCGGTTACCGCGCGATGGCCGGCATCCCCCGGCTGCAGTTCGCCCACGTCGATCTGCTGGTTCGCAACTTCGGTTCGCTGCAGGGCCTGCTCGCTGCAAGCGCCAGCGACCTGCAGTCGGTGGACGGGATCGGCTCGATGTGGGCACGCCACATCAGGGAAGGCCTGTCCCAGCTGGCCGAGTCCACGATCGCCGACCGGCTCGCCTAGTTGTGGTCGGCTCTGCCGACCCACCAACTCAGTCGGCTCAGCCGACCGGCCCAGGGGCCGGCAGATGCGGTGCGCCGTCAACGGGCGGCGGTATGGCGTCAGCGGACGGGGCGAGGATGAACGGCACCGTCGCCGATCTCAGATTCCCGAGCTGGACCACCAGGTTGTAGGTTCCCGGACCGATCGGCTGACGTGGCAGCGGGCAGTTGGGCGCCGAACCCATCCCGGTCCAGGTGACCTCGGTGGTCACCTGCTCGCCTGGCTGGAAGGTCTTGATCAGCGTCTCGTTCGACGGCGCACAGTCGAGGTTGGACCAGAGCCGCTCGTTGTCCAGCGAATACACATACGCTGCCAGTACCGCCGCGCCCACGTCACGCTGGCAGGCGACAAGGCCGATGTTGGTGACCACCATGGTGAACTTCGGCTGATCCCCGACGATGAACTGCGGCTGGTTCGTGATGCCCTTGACCGCCAGTGTGGAATCCGGGCAGTCGTCGCCCTCCTGGAGGATGCGCGGCGGCACGACCGCGGCGGTCGGCGTCGGGGTGGGTGGCGGAGCCTGCTGCGCCGGCGGCTGGATCGGCGACTTTACCTCCGGGTTCTCCCCGGGCAACGGCGGCGGCGCCGCTTCAGCCGCCGGCGACTCGTTGGCGGTCGGCTGCTCGTTGCTCGTGCTGTTCATGGCGACGACGGCGACCACCGCCGCGATGATGCCGATGACCAGCACGGCGATACCGAGGGCGAGCGCCCGGCGACGCCAGTAAATCTGCCTGGGCAGCGGCCCATGTGGTTCTAGATCCAGCACATCATCACGGTAAGCCCAGGTCACGCCGCCTCGTCCGACGTTGCCCGGCGTGTCGCGTCTCAGGCCTCGCCGATGTCACCGATATGGTCGCGCAACACCACCTGGCCGTCGGCGAGTTGGTAGGTCAGCCCCACGATGGCCAGCCGACCGTCACGTACCGCATCGGCGATCGCGGTGGACCGGTTCCGCAGCTGCTGGCCGGTCTCGACGACGTGGCGCGCCTCGAACTCGTCCACCCGCGTCAATCCGTCGCGGCGGCCCACCAGGATCGAGGGCGTCACCCTTTCCACCACGTCCCGGACGTATCCACCCGGCACCACACCGTCGTCGAGCGCCGCCAGCGTTGCACCGACGGCTCCGCAGCTGTCGTGCCCGAGCACAACGATCAACGGGACGTTGAGCACGGTCACGGCGTATTCGATCGATCCCAGGACCGCGGCGTCGATGACGTGGCCGGCGGTGCGGACCACGAACATGTCGCCCAGGCCCTGGTCGAAGATGATCTCGGCGGCCACCCGGCTGTCCGCGCAGCCGAACACCACGGCCGTCGGTTTCTGGGCGGCTGCGAGCTTGGCCCGGTACTCGATGCTCTGGCTGGGATGCTCGGGCTTGCCGGCGACAAAGCGCTCGTTACCCTCCTTGAGTGCTTTCCAGGCGGTCAACGGATTCGTGTTCGGCATGGCGGACATTCTGCCTGAGCCTATGGCGATGATCGATCCGGAGGAGCTGATCGACTGGTATACCCGCGCCCAGCGCGACCTGCCTTGGCGGCGTCCGGGCGTCTCGGCGTGGCAGATCCTGGTCAGCGAGTTCATGCTGCAGCAGACACCGGTGGCACGGGTGGAACCGATCTGGTCGGCGTGGGTCGCGCGGTGGCCGACCCCGTCGGCCACCGCGGCCGCCGGCGCGGCCGAGGTGCTGCGCGCGTGGGGCAAGCTCGGCTATCCGCGGCGCGCGAAGCGCCTGCACGAATGCGCCACCGTGATCGCCAACGAACACGACGACGTCGTGCCCGACGACGTCGAGACGCTGCTGGCGCTGCCGGGGATCGGTACCTACACTGCCCGCGCGGTCGCGTGCTTTGCCTACGGTCGGCGGGTCCCGGTAGTGGACACCAACGTGCGCCGGGTGGTGGCGCGCGCGGCGCACGGGCTTGCCGACGCCGGGTCTCCGTCCACGCGTGACCTCGGCGATGTGGATGCGATGCTGCCCCACGACGACAGCGCCCCGCGGTTCTCGGTGGCCCTGATGGAATTCGGCGCGACGGTGTGCACGGCGCGGTCACCGAAATGCGGGATGTGCCCGTTGCGACGGTGCGCATGGCGGTCGCGCGGTTTCCCACCGGGCACCGGACCGGTCCGGCGCGCGCAGAAGTATGCGGGCACCGACCGTCAGGTGCGGGGCCGATTGCTGGATGTGTTGCGGGGCAGCGACATTCCGGTGACCCGAGAGCAACTCGATCTGGCGTGGACGACCGACACCGCCCAGCGCGACCGCGCCCTGGACTCGCTGCTGGTCGACGGGCTGGTCGAGCAGACCGCCGACGGCCGGTTCGCGCTGTGCGGGGAGACGGGCGCCTGACTACCTGGTGATCTTCCTCGGAATGGTGACGCCCGTCAGTTTGTCCGGGTTCCGCATCGCGTAGAGATTGGCGATCTTGTCCTCAACGACCTCGAACAACACGACTCCTTCGATGTGGTCGTCGGTGTAGACGACGATCGCGGGCGCGCTGTTGTACACAGCTCTTTCGAAACGCATCTGCGGCGTGTTCCTGGCCACCTGGAACGCACGTGCCATGATCGCCGCCACCCTGCGCGCCCCGACCACGGGTCTGCGGACGGCGGTGGCCTTTCCGCCGTGGTCCACGATCCACGTGGCCCCGGGCGCCAGCATTGACACCAGGTCCTCCATGTCGCCGGTGGCGGCCGCGGTCAGGAACTTCTCGGTAATCTGCGCAGTCCTGCGCGAGTCCACGGGACCGAATCGCTTGCGCCGCGCGTGAACGTGTTCCCTCGCCCGGTGCGCGGTCTGGCGTACCGCAGCCACCGATCCACCGACTGCTCCCGCGATCTCGACGTAGTCGAAGCCGAACACCTCACGCAGCACGAACACTGCCCGCTCGTCGGGTGTGAGCGTCTCCAGCAGAACCAGCATCGCCATCGAAACCGACTCAGCCAGCACGACGTCGGCGGACGCGTCACGCTCCTGGAACAGCAAAGGCTCCGGCAGCCATGGCCCGACGTACTCCTCCCGCCGACGCGACCTAGTACGCAGGGCGTTGAGAGCCTCGCGGGTGACCAGCTGCCCCAGATATGACTTCGTGTCGCGCACGGTGGAGAGATCCACATCGGACCACCGCAAAAAGCTGTCCTGCAGCACGTCTTCGGATTCGGTTGCACTACCTAGGATCTCGTAGGCGATTGTGAACAGCAGAGGCCGCAGGACGGTGAACCGGTCGGCATGTTCCTCCGTTGCGGTGCTCATGGTTGCGCGAACGTCCTAGAGCGCACCGTGGGCCGCCCCGGACGTGGGCCACCCTTGAACCAGATCGCTGAACCCGGCTTGCGGGCCCCGCGGCGCAGGCCCCACAGCGTGCCCTTGCAGATCCCCTCCTTCAGCGCGGCGCCCACGCGTCCACCGATGTAGACCGGCACCGGCGCGTCGTCCTTGCGGGCGAACTGAAGGATCCCGGAGCTTCTGCCCAGGCTGATGCAGGATCCCGCGAATGCGTATTCGATGTCCGCCGGTCTCTGCCCGGCGATGCTGCTCAGCACGGTGTTGGCCGCCTGCGGGGCGAGCTGCGAGGCCGATGCGCAGCACATCCGCAGCGGCTCGCCCGAGGGTGCCGCACAGTCGCCGGCAGCCACCACTCGAGGGTCGTCGACGCTGGTCAGCGTTTCATCGGTGAGCAGCCGGCCGATCTCGTCGGTGGCCAGCCCGCTGACGGATGCCAAGTCCGGCACACCGAACCCGGTGGCCCAGATGGTCAGGGCGCTCGGGCGCACCGCCCCGTCGGCGAAGACCACAGCCCCGGCGCGGACCTCGGCGACCGTGTCTTGCTCGAGTACAGCGACTCCGCGGCGCCGCAGCCATCTCGCTGCCGATCTCCGGCCCGCTTCCGAAAAGGCCGGGAGCAGCCCGCCGCCGCAGACCAAGGTCACGTTGCGGCCCCGCTCGGCGAGTTCGGCAGCGGTTTCGGTACCGGTGAGTCCGGCTCCGACCACGGTCACCGGCGCTGCGGGATGCAGGTTGTCGAGCTCGGCTCGCAACCGGTCGGCCTGTTCGAGTTCGGCCACCGGGTAGGCGAATTCGGTCGCGCCGGAAACCGTCTCCGGTAGCGCGCCGGTGCTGCCGACGGCATAGATGACGTAGTCGTACTCCAGCTGCGCGCCCGACGCGAGCCGCACCTTACGGCCGGCGGTGTCGATACGCGAAGCGGTGTCGACGACGAGCCGGACGCCCTCGCCGAGCAGCGTCCCGTAGTCGACGGTCGCGTCGCGCCCTGCAGCTGCCAGCTGATGCAGCCGGATACGTTCGACGAACTTCGGACGCGGGTTGACCAGCGTGATGTCGACGTCGGAGCACAGCCGGAGGTGGTTGGCCGCCAGCGTTCCGGCGTAACCGCCGCCGATGACGACGACCTTGGTGGGTGCGTGGTGAACAGTCATGCCCTCTAGACACCGCCCGGCACGGTCGCGTGACGAATAGTGACCTGAGTCACGTTTCCTACGCGATGACCGCGACCTTGGACTCGGCCTCCGCGGCGTTGAAGCGTTTCCGGTAGTCCGACGGAGTCACGCCGATGACGCGCCGGAAATGATGGCGCAGCAGCGTCGCCGTGCCGAAGCCGGTCTGCTCGGCGATGCTGTCGACATCCAGTGTGGTCTCTTCGAGCATGCGGCGTGCGTAGAGCACCCGTTGATCTGTGACCCACTGCATCGGGGTGCGACCGGTCTCCTCGACGAAGCGGCGCGCGAAGGTGCGGCCGGACATGTGCGCCCGCCGCGCCAGGGTCGTGACGGTGTGCGGTTTGTCGAGGTTGGCCAGGATCCAGTCGAGGTGCGGCGCGAACCGCTCCGAACACTTCACCGGTATCGGCTGGTCGATGTACTGCCGTTGCCCCCCGTCGCGCTGGGGCGGTACCACCATCCGGCGGGCGATCTTGTTGGTCACCTCGCTGCCGAGCTCGCGGCGCACCAGGTGCAGGCAGGCGTCGATGCCGGCCGCGGTGCCAGCGCTGGTGATGAGGTTGCCGTCGTCGACGAAGAGCACGTTGCGGTCGACCTTGGCGGTCGGATACATGCGAGCCAGCTTGTCGGCGTGCATCCAGTGCGTCGTGCACGGACGTCCGTCGAGCAGGCCGGCGGCGCCGGCGACGAACGCCCCCGAGCACACGGTCAAGATGATCGATCCGGATTCGGCGGCGCGGCGCACCGCCTCGAGCGCCTCGGGCAGGTAGTCGAGGCCCCCGATCGCCGGAATGGCCACCAGATCGGCTCCCGCGAGGTCGGCGAGTCCGTGATCCGGCGTGATCGTCGCGCCGACTGAGGTCCGCAACGGTAGACCCGGCTGCGGCCCGCAGACCTTGAAGTCGAAGTTGGGCACGCCGTCGGCGGAGCGGTCGATGCCGAAGACCTCGCAGATGACGCCGAACTCGAACACCGCGAGGTTGTCCAGCACCAGCGCAGCGACCGTCTTTATCGTCATGGCAGCATCTTAGCGAGAGTTGTCTCTTCTGCCACTGTTGGCCGGATATTGCCTGAACGCACCATTGCTGCCATGAGCATCGTATCTGCCTTCCTGATCCTTCTCGCCCCGTTCGCCGTGGCCGGTGTCCTCGGTTGGGCGGCCCACCGGTCCGGCACGCTGCGCGTGCGCCTCGACCAGTTCAGGTGGGCGGCCCCGATGACCGGCCCACTGTTCGACGACCGCGACTCATACCGGGTGCGACACGACGTCGACGCCATCCGCACCCGGTTCGAGGAACACCCCAACTGGCCCTCGTCAGGTGCATCCAGCGAACGACGTTAGAAACGCTTCGACCGCGTCCCGGTATTTCCTCGGCGCGTCGTCGTGGATGAGATGGCCGGCGCCGGGCACGCGCAGATAGGTCGATCCGGGGGCCATGTCGGCCATCGCTCGCATCTGCCCTTCCGGCGCGACCGAACCGTCGGCCTCCAGCAGCAACGTCGGCACCGACACCGCCCGCCACTGCTCCCAGTAATCACGGGTGCCCCACTCGGCGGCGATCTCGATCCACTTGTCGGGATGACCGTGCAGGCGCCAGCCGGTCGCCGTCCGGTCGAACGCCTCCAGAAAGTACCGGCCCGCGACCGGCCCGAACTCGGCGAACACCTGCTCAGCCGAGCCGAACTCGACCGGAAGCGCATGCACCCACGGTTCCCACGGACCGGTGGTCCGGCCCCGGAAGTCGGGGGCCATGTCCTCGACCACCACCGCCGCAACCAGCGCGGGCCGTGCCGCTGCCAGGCACCAGGAGTGCAGCGCCCCCATCGAATGGCCCACCAGAACCGCGGGCTCACCAAGCTGAGCGACCGCATCTGCGAGGTCGTCGACGAACCGCTCGGTACAGATCGGATGCACATCAGCGACGTCCCGTCCCCGATGCCACGGCGCATCATAGGTGTAGACCCGCCCCCACCTGGTCAGCCACGGCAGCTGCCTCGACCAGGTGCTGCCCCGGCCCATCAACCCGTGCACCAGGACCAGCGGCCGCCCGCTGCCACCCCGAGCGGTGAGGAAGTCCATCAGGCCATCATGCCGACCCGGCGCGGTAGCCTGATCGCCATGTCCACCAACACGCCCGTGGTGAAGATCAACGCGATCGAAGTCCCGCCGGATGCCGGTCCGGAACTGGAGAAACGGTTCGCCCACCGCGCCCACGCCGTCGACAACCAGCCCGGTTTCCTGGGCTTTCAGCTGCTGCGTCCGGTGAAGGGTGAGGACCGCTACTTCGTCGTCACCCAGTGGGAGTCCGAAGAAGCATTCCAGGCCTGGGCCAGCGGCCCGGCGATCGAGGCACACGCAGGTGAGCGCGCCAACCCGGTGGCCAAAGGCGCGTCACTGCTCGAATTCGAGGTTGTACTCGACGTTGCGGGGACTGACACCAAGGCCTGAGGCAGGCCGGGCCCGGCGCAGGGTGGCCAGCTGTGTGATCGCACTGCTCTGCGTCGTGTCCCTGGCCTGCGGATGTGCCGCCACACGACCGGCGCCGGCCGACGCCGCCTACGGCGTGCCCATCCAGCTCAACACGCCCCAGGGTCTGCGGGCCAAGCAGACCATGGACATGCTCAACAGCGACTGGCCGATCGGTGAGGTCGGGGTGCGTACCCTGGCGGCCCCCGAGGTCGCCGAGCATGCCGGGGTGACGATGGACCGGATGTGGTGGGACCGCCCCTTCACCGTCACCGGAGTCGACATCGGCGCGGGCCATGCGAAACTCGCCATCACCAACTCCTATGGCGTGGCCCAGACCATCGACCTGCGGACCGACGATGCCGGCATGGTCGACCGGTTCGACGTGCAACTCGTCGCGCCCAGCATCGACACCTGGTCCGACATCGACGAACAGCTGACCCAATCGGGTGCGCGGTACTCCTATCAGGTCGCCAAGGTGACCGACGGCCGGTGCGTCAAGGTCGCGGGCACCAACACCGACATGTCGCTGCCGCTGGCATCGATCTTCAAGCTCTACGTGTTGTTCGCGGTTGCCGAAGCGGTCAAGGCGAACACGCTGGAGTGGAGCGACACCCTGACGATCACCGCGGCGGCCAAGGCCGTGGGCTCCTCGGGGTTCGACGAACTCGCGCCCGGCGCAACGGTTTCCGTGCGCGACGCCGCACAGCAGATGATCTCGGCCAGCGACAACATGGCCACCGACCTGCTGATCGAACGGCTCGGACCGGGAGCGATCGAGCGGGCCCTGGCCGACGCCGGCCATCACGACCCGGCCAGCATGACCCCGTTCCCCACGATGCACGAACTGTTCTCTGTCGGCTGGGGCACCCCCGACATTCGTGAGCAGTGGAAGCAGGCCACCCGGGAGGGTCGCGCGCAGCTGCTTCAACAGACCAATTCCCGCCCCTACGAACCGGATCCGAAACGCGCCCACATGCCGGCATCCGACATCGGCGCAGAGTGGTATGGCAGCGCGGCCGACATCTGCCGGTTGCACGCCGCACTGCAGCAGGGCGCGGTCGGCGAGGCGGCCCCGGTCAAGGACATCCTGTCGTTTCTGCCCGGGATCGATCTCGATCGTGCCGAATGGCCCTACATCGGCGCCAAGGCGGGCAACCTACCCGGTGATCTGACGTTCAGCTGGTACGCCGTCGACCGCTCGGGCCAGCCGTGGGTGGTCAGCCTGCAGTCCAACTGGCCGGAGTTCCGCAGTCAGACCGCCGCGGCCTGGCTGATGTCGATCGCCAGGCAGACGTTCGACCTGATCCCGAACTGAGCACGACCCGAAGCCGCCCAGGAGGTACGCTCCCTTTGCTGCGGTGTACGGGAACCCGGTGTGAGACCGGGGCGGCCCTCGCCACTGTGAATGGGAAGTCGGTGACCGAAGTAGCCACTGCCTGCGCTTTCGCGCGGGTGGGAAGGTGGACGCCGGCACTCCGGGCCACTCTGTGTGGTCCGGTGAACCCATGAGCCAGGAGACCGGCCGCAGCGACCACATCGAATGCCCTCGAGGTGCGGGGCAGAAAGGCTCAACGAGTAGATCATGCACATTGCAGAGGGGTTCCTCCCACCGGCGCACGCCGTGGCGTGGACCATCGTCGCGGCGCCGTTCGTCGTCCACGGGGCCAGACAGGTGGTCCTGACGGTCAGGCGGCAGCCGTCAGCAGGCCCGCTGTTGGCCGCGGTCGGCGCGTTCTCGTTCGTCATGTCCGCAATCAAGCTGCCGTCGGTGACGGGGTCGAGTTCCCATCCCACCGGAACCGGACTCGGCACAGCGATATTCAGGCCACCGGTGATGGCGTTTCTGGGCACGATCGTCTTGCTGTTCCAGGCGCTGCTGCTCGCGCACGGCGGAATCACCACGCTCGGAGCCAACGCCTTCTCGATGGCGATCGCCGGGCCATGGGCCGGCTTCGCGGTTTTCGTCGCCCTCCGCAAGGCCGGGATCGGAATCCTGCCGTCGGTGTTCGCGTTGGCCTTCGTCGCCGACCTGGTCACCTACGTCGTCACCAGCATTCAATTGGCGCTGGCGTTCCCCTCCGTCGAGGGCGGGTTCGTCGAAAGTCTCGCCGAGTTCATGGGTGTCTTCGCGGTCACCCAGGTGCCGCTGGCCATCGTCGAAGGCCTCATCACGGTCGTCATCGTCCGGGTGCTGATCCAGGTTGCGTCCTCGGAACTGCTGAACCTGGGCTTCCTGAAGCGCAAGGATGTTCCGGCCAGCGCCGCCGACGAGGTGCCCAGCAGCGATCGGACGGGGGTCTAGCAGATGGTTCCGCGTAACGAAAACCCAGAATCGGGCCGACGTTCTGTCATCGTGATGGCCGTCGTATTGCTCGCCATCGCAGGTGCCATCGCGGTCGGATCGCTGTTGTACGGGTATGCCGCCGATTCCGAGGCAGAGTTCGGCGGTGCCGACGGCCAGGCCGAAGAAGTGATCACCGAAATCCACGAGGACTACCAGCCGTGGTTCTCGCCACTGGTCGGCGAGCTCCCCGGTGAGGTCGAGTCCGGTCTGTTCGCACTGCAGGCGGGCCTGGGCGGCATCGTCCTGGGCAGCGCGGTCGGCTGGTACGCCGGACGCAAGCGTGGACGTACCGAGGCGCTCACCGCCACGGTGGGGGGCGGTCAGGCGGACGGCGCACCTACGGGTGGGTCGGCAGACGGGACGCATGTCGGCGACTGAGTCGCCCACGTGAATCCGCTCGACCTCAGTGCGGCGCAGAATCGGTGGTCGACCGATCCAGCTGCCGAAAAAGTCTGGTTGTTCGGGGGCTTGCTGCTGTGCGCGATGGTTCTGCCGCCGCGCACCGGTGCGCCGCTGGTCCTGGTCACAGTGGCGGTGGCGACTCTGGTAGTGGCCCGGGTGCAGGTTCGGCTGTTCACCCTCGCCCTACTGGGGCCTGCCGTCTTCATCGTGCTTGGCTCGCTGCCGATCGCCATCGGATTCCGCGGTGGGCCCCACCTGGAGCCCGGCGGGGTCGACCTCGCAGTCGACACCTCACTTCGGGCCATCGCCGCATCGGCGGCGACCATCGGTCTGGCGATGACGACCCTGATGGCGGATCTGCTCGATCTGGCCCGACGGGCCGGGGTGCCGGCCCCGCTGTGCCATGTCGCGGACCTGACGTACCGGCTGGTCGGCATCCTGATCCGGTCGGCGCGCACCTCCCGGGAGGCGATCGGGCTGCGGTTGGGCCTGCGCAACCCGCGGGAGGCGATCGCCGTGATCGGAGCCCAGTCCGCGCTGGTCTTCGTCCGCGCGATTGATCGCGCCCGCGCGATGTCGGAGGCCATGTCGCTGCGGGCCGAACCGGGCCAGACCGCGGTGCTCACCACCGACCGGCCGGTGCGTCCTGCGCGACTGGCGGTCACCGCCGCGGTGCTCGGGGCGGTCGTCGCCACATCCGTGCTGACATGGAGGATCTGGAACGGTGGCTGACGACGAACTCCTCGGACTGCGGGATGTCGGCTTCGCCTATCCGCGCAGACCACCGGTCCTCGACGGGGTGAACCTGTCACTGCGGCCGCGGCAGCGCATCGCGTTGCTCGGCGCCAACGGCTCTGGCAAGACGACACTGCTGCGCATACTCGTGGGGCTGGCGAGGCCGACGACCGGAACGGTGCGGCTGGACGGGACGGTCCTGCAGCATTCCCGCGCGGACCGCACCCGGCTGCGGACCGGGGTGCAACTGGTGCTGCAGGAGCCTGACGACCAGATCGTCGGCGCGACGGTTCGGGCGGACGTGTCGTTCGGGCCGACGAACCTCGGCCTGGACCGGTCAGAGGTGATGGCTCGGGTCGACGAGGCGATGACCGCCCTGAACATCACCGACCTCGCCGACCGCCCGCCGAACCATCTGTCGTTCGGGCAGCGCAAGCGGGTCGCCCTGGCCGGTGCCCTGGCCATGCGCCCGCGCGTGCTGCTGCTCGACGAAGCCACGGCCGGACTCGACCCCAGGGCGGTCGACGATCTGCTGGGCACGCTGACCGCGCTGGCTGCGTCGGGCACCGCGGTCGTGCTGGCAACCCATGACGTCGATGTGGCGTGGACGTGGTCGCAGGAGACGCTCATCCTCGCCGGCGCAACCGTGCGTCGCGGACCTACCGAGGAGCTGCTGACCGCCGACGAGGTGCTCACCAACGCCCGCCTGGGCACGCCGTGGGGGGCCGCCGTCTCGCGCAGACTGAACCGGACCGTGCTACGTCCCGAGGAGATCTGATCACCCATCGCGACCTGACGACAACGGGTGGCCACCCGAAGGTGACCACCCGCCATCGGCGTTGTCGCGACGTTATTCGGCCGCGCTCGGCGCTCCTGCCGCACCGGCCTGGGCGAGGTCCGGCTCGGCCGCGACCGGCTTGCGGGAACCGGTGAAGGTGAACACCGCGTCCTCGCCGGCGCCCTCGCCGTCCCAGCCCTCGACGTCGACCGTGACCAGCTGACCCGGACCGACCTCCTCGAAGAGGATCTTCTCCGACAGCTGATCCTCGATCTCGCGCTGGATGGTGCGACGCAGTGGCCGCGCACCCAGCACCGGATCGAAGCCACGCTTGGCCAGCAACGACTTGGCCTTGTCGGTCAGCTCCATCGTCATGTCCTTGGCGCGGAGCTGATTGCCGACGCGGCCGATCATCAGTTCCACCATCTGGACGATCTCGTCCTGCGTCAGCTGGTGGAACACGATGATGTCGTCGATGCGGTTGAGGAACTCCGGACGGAAATGCTTCTTGAGCTCGTCGTGAACCTTCTGCTTCATCCGCTCGTAGTTGTTCTCGCCGCCACCCTGGGTGAAGCCGAGGCCGACCGCCTTGCTGATGTCGCTGGTGCCCAGGTTCGAGGTGAAGATCAGCACCGTGTTCTTGAAGTCGACCGTGCGGCCCTGACCGTCGGTCAACCGGCCGTCCTCGAGGACCTGCAGAAGGCTGTTGTAGATCTCCTGATGAGCCTTCTCGATCTCGTCGAACAGCACCACGGAGAACGGCTTGCGGCGCACCTTCTCGGTGAGCTGGCCGCCCTCCTCGTAGCCGACGTATCCCGGAGGCGCACCGAACAGCCGCGACGCGGTGAAGCGGTCGTGGAACTCGCCCATGTCGATCTGGATGAGCGCATCGTCGTCGCCGAACAGGAAGTTCGCCAGTGCCTTGGATAGCTCGGTCTTACCGACACCGGACGGGCCGGCGAAGATGAACGAACCGGACGGACGCTTGGGGTCCTTGAGTCCGGCACGGGTGCGGCGGATGGCCTTGGAGACCGCCTTGACCGCGTCCTCCTGGCCGATGATCCGCTTGTGCAGCTCGTCTTCCATGCGGAGCAGACGGGTGGTCTCCTCCTCGGTCAGCTTGAACACCGGGATGCCGGTCCAGTTGCCCAGCACCTCGGCGATCTGCTCGTCGTCGACCTCGGCCACGACATCGAGATCGCCTGAGCGCCACTGCTTCTCACGCTCAGCACGCTGCGCGACCAGCTGCTTCTCCTTGTCGCGGAGGCTGGCTGCCTTCTCGAAGTCCTGCGCGTCGATCGCGGACTCCTTCTCCCGTCGCGCGTCGGCGATCTTCTCGTCGAACTCGCGCAGGTCCGGCGGAGCCGTCATACGGCGGATACGCATCCGGGCGCCGGCCTCGTCGATCAGGTCGATCGCTTTGTCCGGCAGGAACCGGTCGTTGATGTAGCGGTCGGCCAACGTGGCGGCCGCAACCAACGCGGAGTCGGTGATCGAGACACGGTGGTGCGCCTCGTAACGGTCCCGCAGACCCTTGAGGATCTCGATGGTGTGCTCGACCGTCGGTTCACCGACCTGCACCGGCTGGAACCGGCGCTCCAGCGCGGCGTCCTTCTCGATGTACTTGCGGTACTCGTCGAGCGTGGTGGCGCCGATGGTCTGCAACTCGCCGCGGGCCAGCTTCGGTTTCAGGATGCTGGCGGCATCGATCGCACCCTCGGCCGCACCCGCACCGACCAGGGTGTGCAGCTCGTCGATGAACAGGATGATGTCGCCACGGGTGTTGATCTCCTTGAGCACCTTCTTCAGGCGCTCCTCGAAGTCACCGCGGTAGCGGCTGCCTGCCACCAACGAACCCAGGTCCAGGGTGTAGAGCTGCTTGTCCTTGAGCGTCTCGGGGACCTCCCCGTGCACGATGGCCTGCGCCAGGCCCTCGACGACGGCGGTTTTACCGACGCCGGGCTCACCGATCAGCACCGGGTTGTTCTTGGTGCGGCGGCTCAACACCTGCATGACCCGCTCGATTTCCTTCTCACGGCCGATGACCGGATCGAGCTTGCCCTCCATGGCCGCTGCAGTCAGGTTGCGGCCGAACTGGTCGAGCACCAACGACGTGGACGGATTGCCCGCCTCGCCGCCGCGTCCTCCGGTGCCGGCTTCGGCGGTTTCCTTGCCCTGGTAGCCGCTCAGCAGCTGGATGACCTGCTGGCGCACCCGCGTGAGCTCGGCGCCGAGCTTGACCAGCACCTGGGCCGCGACGCCCTCGCCTTCACGGATCAGGCCGAGCAGGATGTGCTCGGTGCCGATGTAGTTGTGGCCGAGCTGCAGCGCCTCGCGCAGGCTCAGTTCCAGCACCTTCTTGGCGCGCGGGGTGAACGGGATGTGGCCCGACGGCGCCTGCTGGCCCTGACCGATGATCTCCTCGACCTGGCTGCGCACGCCCTCCAGGGAGATGCCCAGCGATTCGAGTGATTTGGCGGCCACGCCCTCACCCTCGTGAATGAGTCCCAGCAGGATGTGCTCGGTGCCGATGTAGTTGTGGTTGAGCATCCGGGCCTCTTCCTGAGCCAGGACGACAACCCGACGCGCACGGTCGGTGAATCTTTCGAACATCCGTGGTTACCTGCTCTCCATCGCATAGGTAGTGCACCGCACGCCCGGCGACATGAACCGGTGCTGTGCACCTACGCCGTCCACTCTAATGGTCGGCGGCTTCGGGTGCCCCGCCTGTCGGCCCTGAACGGAGGGACGACAGCAATCGGAAAGGTCGAGTACCCGACGCTGCCATGACCAACGCGACGGGGTGCGGATTCGTTTCCCGATCCGGGCGGACTGCGGTTCGCCCGCAGCGAACAACCGGCAGGCGATGCACCGAGGTGACGTCACCCGGCAATCAGCCGCCACGTTGCTGCGCAGGTGGCAACGGGAAACGCGCTGCGCTAGGTGGCGGCGTGAAACGCGTCGATGACGTCGGCGGGGATCCTGCCGCGGGTGGACACATTGTGTCCGTTACGCCTGGCCCAGTCCCGGATGGCGGCGCTCTGCTCACGGTCGATCGACCCGCGCCCCCGGGCGGTGGCGACCGCACGGCCGCGCCGCCGACCGCCGACGCGGCGCCCGGCGTCGACCCACTGCTTCAGATCATTGCGGAGCTTTGCGGCGTTCTTGGCGGAAAGATCGATCTCATAGCTGACACCATCGAGACCGAATTCGACCGTCTCGTCGGCGGCGCCCTCACCGTCAAAATCGTCGACCAACGTGACGGTGACTTTTTTCGCCATTACCTACTGCCTTTCCCACGATTCAGACGGGCGGATAAGCCCCCATCTCCGGCCACCAATCTGCCATAACGCGGCGGGCCATTCAACAACGCTCGATTCGGAGCAGTTCAGTTGCCGTGTCGGCGAACAATCGGGAACAAAACCGTCTCCCTAATCGACAGTCCTGTCAACGCCATCAACAACCGGTCGATGCCCATTCCCGTCCCGGTGGTGGGCGGCATGCCGTACTCAAGAGCCGCCAGAAAGTCCTCGTCGAGTGCCATTGCCTCGTCATCTCCGGCGGCGGCGAGACGCGCCTGGGCCAGGAAACGCTCGCGTTGAATGACCGGATCGATCAACTCGGAGTATCCGGTCGCGAGTTCAAAGTTGCGAACGTAAAGATCCCATTTCTCCGTCACTCCGTCGATTCTGCGGTGCGGCCGTGTCAGCGGTGTCGTCTCGACCGGGAAGTCCCGCACGAACGTCGGCGCCCACAACTTGTCGCCGACCGTGAATTCCCACAGTTCTTCGACCAATTTTCCGTGCCCATAACCACGGTCGCGGGCAATCTCGACCCCCAAACCGTCGGCAATCTCCCAAAGCCGCTGCACGCCGGTCTGCGGGCTGATCTCTTCACCGAGGGCCTCGGACAATGACGGATACATTTGAATGGTGTCCCATTCACCGTCAAGGTCGTAGACCGAGCCATCGGCCAGCGGCACCTGGCGGGTGCCGATGGCCTCGTCGGCGACCTCCTGAATAAGTTCACGCGTCACGATCGCCGAATCGTCATAGGTTCCGTAGGCCTGGTATGTCTCCAGCATCGCGAATTCCGGAGAATGGGTGGAATCCGCCCCCTCGTTTCTGAAGTTTCGATTCAACTCGAAGACGCGGTCGAATCCACCCACCACGCAGCGCTTCAGAAACAGTTCCGGGGCGATACGCAGGTATAGGTCGGCATCGAGCGCATTGGAGTGCGTCACAAATGGACGGGCCGCGGCCCCGCCGGCGAGGGTCTGCAGCATCGGCGTCTCGACCTCGAGGAATCCGCGCCGCTCCATGGCCGACCGCACCGCACGCACCACGGCGACCCGCTGGCGGGCGATCGCGCGCGCCTCCGGCCGCACGATCAGGTCGACGTAGCGCTGACGGACCCTGGACTCTTCGCTCATCTCCTTGTGCGCCACCGGGAGCGGCCGCAGCGCCTTGGAGGCTATTTGCCAGGAGTCTGCGAGCACAGAGAGTTCGCCGCGCCGCGAGCTGATCACCTCACCATGGACGAACACGATGTCGCCGAGATCGACATCGGTTTTCCAGGCGTCCAGAGATTCCCGGCCCACCTGGTCGAGGCTGATCATCGCCTGCAGGTGGGTGCCGTCCCCCTCCTGCAGGGTGGCGAAGCAGAGCTTGCCCGAGTTACGGGCGAAGATCACCCGCCCGGCCACCCCGACGTGCTCACCGGTCTTGGTGTCCGCGGCCAGGTTCGGATAGGCGGCACGCAACTCCGCGAGCGTGTGGGTGCGGTCGACCTGGACCGGGTACGGGTCACGTCCCTCGGCGAGCAGCCGGTCGCGCTTGCCTTGCCGGATACGGAACTGCTCAGGGATGTCGTCAACAGAATCGGGGGACGTCACGACGTGCCAGCTTAAATGAACAAATGAGCATGCCCGCCAGCGCGCCGATCGACGGCACCGTCTTCCACGACCGCTTGCACGCACTGTCCGACGAACCGCTGGACTGGAGCTTCAAGGGAATTCCGGCCCGGTGGTGGGGCAGCACCCCGGCGCAGGTGATCGCGCAGCGGCCGCGGCTGTTCGATGCGGGACCCATCGGGCCGGTGTGTGTGATCTATGACGATGCGCTGACGCACAACGTGCAGACCATGGCCCGCTGGTGCCACGAGCGTGGCGTCGAGCTCGCGCCGCACGGCAAAACCCACATGTCGCCGCAACTCGCGGCCCGCCAGCTGACCGCGGGTGCCTACGCGATCACGGTCGCGACCATCGGCCAGGCTGCGGTGTACCGGGCATTCGGTGTGTCCGCACTGGTGCTGGCCAACGAACTGGTCGACCCGGCGGGGCTGCGCTGGCTGGCGGCCGAGCTGGACCGCGATCCTGATCTGCGGTTCATGTGTTGGGTGGACTCGGTGCGTGGGGTGGAGCTGATGACGCATGCGCTGGCCGGCGCCGACCGCCCGGTCGACGTGTGCGTCGAAGTGGGGCCGCCCGGGGGACGGGCCGGCTGCCGTTCGGTGGCCGCCGCGGTCGAGGTGGCCCGTGCGGCGGTCGCATCGCCACGGTTGCGCCTGGTCGGGGTCGCCGGATATGAGGCCGCCGTGTCCCAGGAGCTCACCGGCGACGCCAGGGCGGTTGTCGCGGCGCACCTCGCCGACCTGCGGACGGCGGTGCAGCAATTGTCCGGGCTGATCGAATCCGACGAAGCTGTCGTCAGCGCCGGTGGAAGCACCTACTTCGACGAGGTGGCCGAGGCTCTGACCGGTTGGCCACCGGGGATCACGGTGCGCACCATCCTGCGCAGCGGGTGTTACATCACTCACGACCACGGCCTGTACGCACGGACGTCGCCGTTGACCCGAGGCGGACGCGACGGTCTGCAGCCGGCCCTACAGGTGCTCGCCCAGGTGGTGTCGCGACCCGAACCCGGCCTGGCGATCGTGACCATGGGACGCCGGGACGTGCCGTCCGACCAGGGCCTGCCCGTGGTGTTGGCGCCGGGGTCCGCCACCGTGACCAAGCTCAACGATCAGCACGCCTATCTGCGCCTGGAGCCGTCAGACACCGTCGAGGTCGGGCAATGGCTGCGATTCGGGATCTCGCACCCGTGCACGGTTTTCGACAAATGGCGGTTGATCCCGGTGCTCGACTCCGAGGACCGGGTGCTCGACCTGATCCGGACCTATTTCTGATCCGGCTGCTTCACCTGCGCCCGCCGGGAGCCCGGTTGCGTTCGAAGACCAGCCGTAAACCGTCCAGGGTCAGATGCCGTTCGTAGTGCTGCACGGTTCGCAGATCGTCAAGCACCAGCGGCGCACCATGGCCGGTGGCGACGACGTTCACGTCGTCCCCGCCGAAACCGTCCACATCTTCGCGTACCCGGCTGACCAAACCGTCGACCAGACCGGCGAATCCGAACACGGCACCCGCCTGCATGCATTCCACGGTGTTCTTGCCGATCACCGAACGCGGCCGGGTCAATTCGATGCGCCGCAGTGCCGCCGAGCGCGCCGCAGCCGCATCGGAGGACACCTGCACGCCGGGCGCGATCGCACCGCCGAGAAACTCGCCTTTCGCCGAAACGACGTCGACGCAGATCGAAGAGCCGAAATCGACGACGATCGCCGCGGTGCCGAATCGGTGATACGCGGCAAGACAGTTCACGATCCGGTCGGCGCCGACCTCCTTGGGGTTGTCAACCAGAAGCGGGATGCCGGTGCGCACGCCGGGTTCGATCAGCACATGCGGGATGGACGGCCAGTACTGGTCGAGCATCACCCGCACCTCGTGCAGCACCGAGGGCACGGTGGACAGTCCCACCGCACCGGTGAGCTGTTCGGCGTCATCGCCGATCAGTCCGTCCAGCGTCAGCGCGAGCTCGTCGGCGGTGACCTCGGATTCGGTACGAATGCGCCAGTGCTGCACGACTTTGGCGTGCGCTCCGGTCCCCGACAACAGCCCGACCACCGTGTGGGTGTTGCGGACATCGACGGCTAACAGCACGGCGTCACCTCGGCGACAGCAGTTCGGCCGCCCCCGCTGGCGCGAACGCCGGATCGGCGCCGAGATCGATCACCCGATTCTCCGCGTCGACGAAGACCACCCGCGGCCGGTAGGTTCTGGCCTCCGCGTCGTCCACCGTCGCGTACGCGATCAGGATGACCAGATCGCCCGGATGTACCAGATGGGCTGCGGCACCGTTGATGCCGATGACGCCGCTACCCCGCTCGCCGGTGATCACGTAGGTGACCAGCCGGGCGCCGTTGTCGACGTCGACGATCGTGACCTGCTCCCCTTCCAGCAGATCGGCAGCATCCATCAGGTCGGCGTCGACGGTCACCGAACCGACGTAGTGCAGATCGGCCTGTGTCACGGTGGCGCGATGGATCTTGGACTTCAGCATTGTGCGTAACATCAATTTCTCCAAGGCAGTTCGTGACTCTGTCCGGACGGGGTGCCAGGGTGGCCGTCGATGCCGGCGCCGATGTCGACGGCGATGTTGTCCAGCAGACGGGTGCGGCCGAGCCTGGCGGCGATCAGCATCCGGCCGGCGCCCTCGGCGGGGGCCGGGCCCAGCATCGGGTCTCGAACCTCGAGATAGTCCAGTTCGAGCGCGGGAACCTCGTCGAGGACGGCGCGGGCGGCATCCAGCGCGGCGGGCACCCCGGTGGACGCGGCATACATCCCGGCCAGCAATGCCGCCGAGAGCGCACCCGCCTGTTCCCGCTCGGCGGCGTCCAGATATCGGTTACGCGAGGACATCGCCAGACCGTCCGGCTCCCGCACGATCGGCACCCCCTGGATCTCGACGTCGAGATCGAGATCGGTGACCATCTGGCGGATCAGGGCCAGTTGCTGAAAGTCCTTCTCGCCGAAGTAGGCCCGGTCCGGATGCACGGTGTTGAACAGCTTCAGCACCACGGTCAACACGCCGGCGAAATGAGTCGGCCGAGAGGCTCCTTCGAGCTCAGCCCCCAGCGGACCCGGATGCACGGTGGTGCGCATACCGTTGGGGTACATGTCCTCGGCGGTCGGCGTGAACGCGATGTCCACACCCTCGGCGCGCAACGCCTCGAGGTCCTCCTCGAGTGTGCGCGGATACGCGCCGAGATCCTCGTTCGCGGCGAACTGCAGCGGGTTGACGAAGATCGACACCACGACCGCGGCACCCTGCACCCGTCTGGCCGCACGGATCAGGGTCAGGTGGCCGTCGTGCAGCGCGCCCATGGTCGGTACCAGCACGATCCGGCGGCCGGTGGCCCGCAACGCTTGCGTGACAGCTGATACGTCCCGCGGCCGGTTGTACACATTGAGCTGCCCCGCAGCGTATTTGGGGAGATCACGCCTGATCATGACTGTCCTGCTTCCGCCAGTACGTCGAAGACTTCCTGCGGGGCATGCGCCCGCTGAGCTGTACGCCACGAATTGGTCCGGTACGCCTGCTCCAACGCGGGGTCCACCTCGCCAAGGGCTTGCAGATGGCCCGCCACCGCCGTCGCATCACCGCGCGCCACCGGACCGGTGAGGGCCGCCTGCCCGCGCTGCAACGCATTGTCGAGCGCTGCCCGCGCCAGCGGACCGATGATCCGTTCTGGCAGTCCTCCCGGGGCATCGCCGACCGACTCCTGCCCGAGCAGTTCCTGACCCCACAGCGCCGCGCGCAACGCGTCGACCGCGTCGAGCAGCACGGTGACGACGTGATTGCTGGAGTGTGCCAGCGCCGCGTGATACAGCGTCCTGGCGTCCTCACGGACCCGGAACGGCTCACCGCCGATCTCCAGCACCAGCGACTGCGCGATCGCATAGCCGATCTCATCGGCGGCCGTGACCCCGAAGCATGTGCCGCGCAGCCGGTCGACGTCCTCGTCGGTACCCGCGAACGTCATCGCCGGGTGGATCGCCAACGTGATGCAACCCCGAGCGGCCAGCGGCGCCAGTATCCCGATGCCGTTGGCGCCGGAGGTGTGCGCCACGATCGTGTTGGTCGGCACCGCTCCGGTGGCGGCCAACCCGCCGACCACGGCCGGCAACTCCGCGTCGGGCACGGCCAGCAGCAGCAATTCGGCCCGGGACGCCACCTCGTCGACCGGCAGGACGGGGGTATCGGGAAGCCAACGGTGTGCGCGGGCACGAGATGCGGATGACACCGCGCTGCATCCGACGACGACATGTTCGGCGCGTTCGAGCGCGACACCCATCGCGGTGCCGACTCGGCCGGCGGAGATGACGCCAATCGTGAGCCGAGCCGGGCGAAGTCCGTCGAGCGGGATGTCACCGCCGGCGGGGGGCTGCACCATCGCAGTCGACCTCGTGATCCTCAGGGCTTCGTTCCGGTCCCGCGGGGCGGGTACCGGACGGTCGCTGAGAGCCTAACTCAGTCCTCGCGGCGCCTACGCCTCCCACCTCCGGTCGGAGTCGCCTGCAGCCGGGCCAGCAGTTCGGCGACCGACTGACCCCCGGTGTGGGCGCCGCCGTCGCCGTCGGTGTCCTCGGACTCTTCGGACTTGGCGGACACTTCGGACACTTCGGGCTCGGCGGGCTCGGTGGGCTCGGTGGGCTCAGCGGGGGGCGCCGGCTGCGGTTGGTCCCCGCCCGCCGCCGAATGCCTGCCAGGGGGCGGTTCGTCGCCTCCGGGTTCCGCGCGAGATTCGGGCCCGGCCTCCGGGTCGGTGTCGGGTGCCCGGCGTCGTCCCACATACTCGCTGTGCGCACCGTTGGCCTTGCTGCGCGCTCCATTGGCCTCGCTGCGCGCTCCATTGGCTGGAGCCGACTCCCAGTTGCTCCCCGGTTGCCCCGCCGGGATCCAATCGCCCTCGGCGGGCGCTGGACGCCACTGGGAGCTGGGCGCAGGTTCGGGCGCACGCCGACGCGGCGCTGATGACGCGGCTGATGACTGGGCAGGCGCCGGAGGTAACCAGGGGAACTGCGGCGCCGGCTGCTCTGGCGGCTGCTGGGCCGCCGGCTGCCGCGGTTGCGGTTGCGGGGCTGCCGGCTGCCGTGGCTGGGGCTGCGGTTGCGGTGGTGGGGTCTGCTGCGGTGGCGGTGGAGTCCACGGCGACCGCGGTGGCTGCGGTGGCTGCGTCGCCCCGGCGTCGTCGGCGCGGCGCCTGCGGCCGGCGGCCTGCTCGGCGGAACGTCGATGCGCCCCACCGGGTTCACCGGGCGGAGCCCACGCGTGCTCGGGCAGATGAGGCTCGGCGGGCACGTCGATGATCGGGCTCTCGTCGGTATGCGGAACCTCCGGCTCCGCGGTGCCCCTGAAGTCGTCCTCGGTGTCGATGCGGCTGCTGCTGACCCGGCCGGCCGTGCGTTCGGTCTCAAGCGCGGGACGGTGCGAAAAATCGGCGTCGAAGAGGTACTCCAGATTCGCTCGCAGCGCGGCGAGCTCGGCGCGCAGCGCCGCGACCTCGTCTGCGGACTGGGCATGCAACTCGGCCGCCAGCTCGCGGCGCAGCTGCGATTCGACGGCCAGCTCGTACTCGCGGCGCGCGGAGATTTCCCGGTCCAGCTGCAGGTCGTACACCAGCTTCAGATCGCGCACCTTGGCCTGGTCGGCGTCGCTCTGTCTGCGGTAGATGACCGAGACGAACGCGGCCACCACAGCGGCCCACAGCGCCAGAATGACCGCCAGCTTGAGCAATTCGACGCGGTCGGTGAAAACCAGCGCTGAACTGGCTCCGATGGCGAGCACCAGCAACACCGTCATCAGCATCCAACCCGGCCTGCGGCCACCGCGCCGAAGGCGCGCGCCACGGGTCGGATCGGTCATGGGGCGACTGTACCCGCCACAGGTCATGTCGCGTGTCGACCTCTGCGGCGATTCGGCGTGGTTGCCCGCGAATGATCAACCGGGCGCTGCGTCGGCACCCTGCGACTGGTCCTCGGGTGACTTGCAGCAATGCTGCAACCACATCGCCGCGACGACCAGAGCCAGCGCGCACAGCCCGGCCACCGCCGCGCCGGTGGTGTCCTCGGCGGCCACCCGCAACGCGCTCCTGCGGGGCAGCAGATACACCAGCACTGCGACCCACCAGCCGAGCACGACACTGCCCATCCACGCCGAGGCCTTCGCGATCACCACCGACCGCGCCACCGCCAGCGGGTGCAACCTGCCCTGGCCGACCCCGACAGCGCCATCGCTAATTCTGGCTCGCACGTAGAAGCCCCAACCCGCGACCGCCGCAGCGACGCCGAGTAGCGAAACACCGGTCCACACCTCGATCGGCGGAAACCAGCGGTAGATGATGCGCACGGCGAGGTAGCCCACGATCGCGGTCACGACTGCGGCGAGTACCAGGTCCCGCTTCCTGGTCAGTCCCATCGGTTCCGGTCCCGTAACCGCAGAGACAAGTCGGTCCGGCGCACACCGGCTCGCTCGGCGGGGTCGACGGCGGCCAGATGTACCGCGATCGGATCGGTGCGGTCCCCCACCGTCAGGGTCGCATCGGGTTCCACCTCCAGCCAGGGCACCAGGACGAACGCACGCACGTGCGCATAGGGGTGCGGCAGGGTGAGGTCGTCGTCCTGCAGCCTCACCTCGCCGCCGGGACCGCCGCCGGGACCGCTGCCGGGACCATGGCACTGCACCAGGTCCACATCGAGCGTCCTGGGTCCCCAGTGACGTTCCCGGACTCGACCGGCCGCTTCCTCCAGATCCTGAGCACGCCGCAGCCAACCGTGCCCGTCGAGGTCCGGATCCTCGGCCAGCACAACGGCATTCAGGAACGCCCCCTGCTCGACGCCACCCCAGGCCGCGGTCTCGTAGACCGCGGAGACCGCGCGAACGGCGTCACCGAGACCGTCGAGCACCGATTGCAGGTGAGCGACACGGTCGCCGAGGTTGGATCCGACGGACAATACGACACGGCTGGTCACGGCACGGCGCCCCTGCCGCCCCGCCGCGACCGCCGAGCCACCACCGCGACGTCGTGGAACTGCAGTGGGATCGGCGCGGACGGCTTGTGCACCACCACCTCGGCGGCGTGTACGCGTTCGTCACACATCACGTCGTCGACGATCTCGGCAGCCACCGTCTCGATCAGCTGTCTGGCCGGGCCCGCCACGATGTCGGCGGCGCGCTGGGCCAGTACGCCATAGTCCAGGGTGTCGGGGAGATCGTCACTGGCCGCGGCCGTGGCCAGGTCCAGCCACACCGTGATGTCCACGACGAAGTCCTGACCGTCTCGCCGCTCGTGCGCGAACACTCCGTGATAGCCGCGAACCTTCAAGCCGCGCAATTCGATTCGATCAGTCATCGGAGTCGGGCCGCCGGGTCGAACCACCGCCACCTGCCTGCCACGCCGCCGCCACCGCCAGCGCGTCGACCGTGGCGCGTACGTCGTGCACCCGCACCCCCCAGACGTGATGCCAGCCGGCAAGCGCGGAGACCACCGCGGTGGCAGTCTCACGGCCGGCCGGCGGCCGCAACTGCCCGTCGGATGCGGCCAGGAGCGCGCCGAGAAACCGCTTCCGCGACGCACCGACGAGCACCGGTATCCCGGTGGCGACGAACTGCGGCAGCGCATTGAGCAGTGCCCAATTGTGCTGGGCGGTCTTGGCGAAACCCAGGCCGGGATCGATGATCAGCTTTGCCGGGTCCACACCGGCGCGCACCGCCGCATCGACGGAGACCATCAACTCGGCCCGCACCTCGTCGACCACATCTCGATAGGTGGGCACCTCGTGCGGGCGCTCACCGCCCACGGATCGCCAGTGCATCAGCACCCACGGCGCCCCGGCGTCGGCGACCACCCTCGCCATCTCGGGATCTGCCCTGCCGCCGGAGACGTCGTTGACGATCTGCGCACCGCTCTCCAGCGCCGCGCGTGCCACGGCGGAGTGCATCGTATCGATGCTGACTGTGATGCCCTGCTGCGCAAGCGCTTTGACGACCGGAAGCACCCGCGCGGATTCCACCTCGGGGTCGATGCGGGTTGCGCCCGGGCGCGTCGACTCACCACCGACGTCGACAACCGCGGCTCCGTCACGCACCAACTGGACCCCGTGCTCGACGGCGCTGTCCCGGTCCAGGAACAACCCACCGTCGGAGAACGAGTCATCGGTGACGTTGACGACCCCCATCACCTGCACGGTCGTCATCGCGGAAGGTGAGACGCTGACGGGACTCACTTCCGCAGGATCAGATCCAGGGCTTCGGCGCGAGAGGCCTTGTCGGTCTTGAACTGTCCGCGTACCGCCGAGGTGGTGGTCGTTGCCCCGGGCTTGCGGATGCCTCGCATGGCCATGCACAGGTGTTCGGCCTCCATGACCACGATGACACCGCGGGGGTCCAGCCGGCGCATCAGCGCATCGGCGACCTGGGCGGTCAACCGTTCCTGCACCTGCGGACGTTTGGCGTAGAGGTCGACGACCCGGGCCAGCTTCGACAGGCCGGTGACACGACCGTCCTTACCGGGGATGTAGCCGACATGCGCCATCCCGTGGAACGACACCAGGTGGTGTTCGCAGGTCGAGTACATCGGGATGTCCTTGACCAGCACGAGTTCGTCGTGCTGCTCGTCGAACATCGTCTTGAGGACATCGTCGGGGTCGGTGTACAAACCCGCGAAGATCTCCCGGTACGCCCGGGCGACCCGCGCAGGGGTGTCGCGCAGTCCCTCCCGGTCGGGATCTTCCCCGACCGCGATGAGCAGCTCACGCACCGCGGCCTCGGCTCGGGCCTGGTCGAAGGTGGGGGTGGTGAGCGTGGCCGAATCGTTGTGCGACCGCGTCATCGAAATCTCCATTTCAGTGTCAGCCGTTGGAGGGCGGAGCGCTGCGCCCGTTCTCCCCGCTGCTGTCGCGGCCGGCGGACTCCTCAGGGCCCTGCGCGGACCCGCCACCGTGGGGAGCGTGCTGTCCCTGCTGCGGGTGGGGCTGATAGGGCGGATATCCCGGGTAGGCCTGCTGCGGCGAGGATCCGCCGTGCCATCCGGACGGGGGCGGCGGGTACCAGTAGCCCTGCGGCTGATGCTGCGGCGGCTGATGCTGAGGCTGTTGCGGTTGCTGCGGCTGTTGCGGCCCGCCGTGCTGGGGCGGCCAGCCGGGCGCGTGCCAACCGGCCGGGGCACCGTAGTCGGGTCGGGTCGGCCCGTTGTTCGGGGCGCCGTTGGGAGCCTGTGAACCGTTGCCGCCGTTCTTGTGCGCCTGCTCGGCCGCAGCCTTCGAGGCTTGGGCGATGGCGGTCTTGAAAGCGGGCTCAGGTACCGGTTTGGGCCACGGTTCACCACGTTCGATGGCCAGCTCGCCGGGCGTCTTGATCGGTGGTTTGTCCGACGGCACCCGACCCCCGAAGTCGTCGAACATCGTCAGCCGCGGTCGCTTCTTCACATCACCGAAGATGGCTTCGAGTTCCACCCGGTGCAGGGTTTCCTTCTCCAGCAACTCGCCGGCGAGGGTGTCGAGCACGTCGCGGTACTCGGTCAGGATTTCCCATGCCTCGGTGTGCGCAGCCTCGATGAGTTTGCGGACCTCGTCGTCGATGATCTGCGCGACCTCGTGGCTGTAGTCGGCCTGGGTCCCCATGGTGCGCCCCAGGAACGGGTCGCCGTGCTCGGAGCCGTAGCGGACTGCGCCCAGTTTGGAGCTCATCCCGTACTCGGTGACCATCGCACGGGCGATCTTGGTGGCCTGCTCGATGTCGGAGGAGGCACCGGTGGTGGGCTCACGGAACACCAGTTCCTCAGCGGCGCGACCGCCCATCGCGAACACCAACCGGGCGATCATCTCCGAGCGTGTCATCAGCCCCTTGTCGTCCTCGGGTACCGCGACGGCGTGGCCGCCGGTGCGGCCGCGGGCCAGGATGGTGACCTTGTAGATCGGCTCGATGTCGGGCATCGCCCAGGCCGCGAGGGTATGTCCGCCCTCGTGGTAGGCGGTGATCTTCTTCTCCTGCTCGCTGATGATGCGGCCCTTGCGGCGTGGCCCGCCGACCACCCGGTCGACAGCCTCCTCCAGTGCGGGGGCGGTGATGATGGTGCCGTTCTCACGCGCGGTCAGCAGAGCGGCCTCGTTGATGACGTTGGCCAGATCCGCGCCCGACATGCCGACCGTGCGCTTGGCGAGACCGTCCAGGTCGGCGTCGTCGGCGATCGGCTTGCCCGCAGAGTGCACCTTGAGCACCGCGCGCCGGCCGGCCAGGTCCGGGCTCGAGACCGGGATCTGACGGTCGAAGCGGCCGGGGCGCAGCAACGCCGGGTCGAGGATGTCGGGGCGGTTGGTCGCCGCGATGAGGATGACACCCTGGCGGTCGCCGAAGCCGTCCATCTCGACCAGCAGCTGGTTGAGGGTCTGCTCACGTTCGTCGTGCCCGCCGCCCATGCCGGCGCCGCGCTGACGACCCACGGCGTCGATCTCGTCGACGAAAATGATGCACGGGCTGTTCTGCTTGGCCTGCTCGAACATGTCCCGGACCCGGGAAGCCCCGACGCCGACGAACATCTCCACGAAATCGGAACCTGAGATCGTGAAGAACGGAACGCCGGCCTCACCGGCGACGGCGCGGGCCAGCAGCGTCTTGCCGGTGCCGGGCGGACCGTAGAGCAGCACGCCCTTCGGAATCTTGGCGCCCAGCGCCTGGTATCGGCTGGGGTTCTGCAGGAAGTCCTTGATCTCGTAGAGCTCTTCGACCGCCTCGTCGACGCCCGCGACGTCGGCGAACGTGGTCTTCGGCATGTCCTTGGACAGCTGTTTGGCCTTGGACTTGCCGAAGCCGAAGCCCATCCGCCCGCCGGCCTGCATGCGCGAGAACATCACGAACAGGAACACCAGCAGCAGCAGCGGCAGCATGTAGATCAACAGCGTGCCGAGCACGCTGCTCTGGTTGACGACGGTGCTGACCTTGGCGTTCTTGTCCTGCAGCGACTCGAACAGCGTCACCCCGTACCCGGTGGGGTACTTGGTGATGATCTTGTCGCTGTTCTCGGTGTCGGCGTTGCCGCTCTTGAGCTCCAGCCGCAGCTGCTGCTCGCGGTCGTCGATCTGCGCGCTGTTGACGTTGTCCGCGTCGATCTGGGCTACCGCCACCGAGGTGTCGACGGGCTCGTAACCGCGGGTGTCATCGCTGAAATAGAAGAAGGACCAACCCAGCAGCAGCACCACGGCGATCACCGTGAGTGTGCGGATCACATTTTTACGGTTCATGCGGCGGTGCGGTCCATGTCGGGTGTCCGATTCATCGTGTCCGATTCATCACTGTGTGCGGCCGTCGGTTCGACGGGCCCAATCCTTCCAATACGTGCAGCTGGAATAGTCAAGGCTACCGCTAGACCAACGTTTGGCAGTTCCCGGAGGGAACCGTCAGGCCCGAGCCCGGAGTTCACGGAGGTCCGCGAAGGTGCACTGGGAGTCGTGTGGGCGCGTTCTGCACGACCGTGAGTGCACTATCGGGGAACAAGCCGGACGAAGAGTCGACGACAAGGAGTCGGGTGCGCACGCGCAGGGTAGGGACCAACGGCGTGACATTGCAGGTGACCGAGGCCGGTGACCCCGGCGCGCCGGTGGTGGTGCTCTGCCACGGATTCCCCGAACTGGCTTTTACCTGGCGCCACCAGATTCGGGCCCTGGCCGCCGCGGGCTACCACGTGCTGGCCCCTGACCAGCGCGGTTACGGCGGCTCCGACCGGCCCGCGGCCGTTGACGCCTACAGCATCGCCGAACTGACCGCCGACGTCGTCGGATTGCTGGACGATGTCGGCGCCGAACAGGCCACGCTCGTCGGGCACGATTTCGGCGCGGTGGTGGCCTGGGGCGCTCCTCTGCTGGCGCCGGAACGCTTCTCGGCTGTCGCCGGACTCAGCCTGCCGCCGGTGCCCCGGCCCAGGCTGCCGACCACCCAGGCGTTTCGCCGACTCTTCGGCGACCGGTTTTTCTACATTTTGTACTTCCAACAGCAGGGCCCCGCTGATGCCGAACTGGCCCGCGACCCGGCCACCACGTTCCGGCGCCTGTTCGCGATGTCGCTGGGCGACGAGAGCGCCGCACGCCGGATGACCGACCCGGGACCCGCGGGGTTCCTCGACCGGATCCCAGATCCGGGTGCGATTCCGGACTGGATCAGCCCGGCCGATTTCGCGGTCTACGTCGACGAATTCACCCGCGGCGGGTTCACCTGCCCGCTGAACTGGTACCGCTGCTTCGACCTGAACTGGGAGCTGACCGCCGACCCGCCGGCACCGACGATCGAGGTGCCCGCGCTTTTCGTCGGTGGCAGCGAGGACGCGACGCTGGCCTACACGCCGCGGCACCGAGCCCGCGAGGTCGTCACCGGCGACTACCGCGAGGTGATGATCGACGGGGCCGGGCACTGGTTGACCGAGGAGCGTCCCGACGACGTGTCCCGGGTGCTGCTGGAGTTCCTCACATCCCTGCGCTGACGCTTTAGGGTGCCAGGCATGCCTATCCGTGGACGCGTCAACACAATCAGGACCACGCTCATCGCCGCCTCGGCGGCAGGGCTGGCTTTTGCCGCACTGACGGGGTGCGACGCTCAGAGCGGTCCCACGCTGCAGCCGGGCGCCGATGCCCGGCAGGTCACGGTGGTCGGCGCCGGGCAGGTGCAGGGCACGCCCGACACCCTCACGCTCAACGCGTCGATGGAGTTCCTCGCGCCCGACGCCACCGCCGCGATGAATCAGACCAACGAACGGCAGCAGGCGGTGATCGACGGCCTCGACGGGCTGGGCATCGACCGCCAGGACATCGCCACCACCGCCGCCGACCTGCAGCCGCAGTACGACGCCGACGGCACCACCATCGCGGCGTACCGGGCCACCAACTCCGTCAACGTCACCATCCGCGACCTGGATCGCGCCTCCGACGCGATCGGCATGATCGTCGAAACGGGCGGAAACGCCACCCGGATCAACTCGATCAGCTATTCGATCGAGGACGATTCACAATTGGTCCGCGACGCCAGGGCCCGCGCGTTCGAGGACGCCAAGGAACGTGCCGCCCAGTACGCCGAACTGTCGGGGTTGAGCCTGGGCAAGGTCCTCTCGATCTCCGAGTCCGGCGGGTCGGCGCCACCGATTCCGATTCAGGCGCCGCGTGCGCTGGAAGCGGCGGTCCCGTTGGAGCCCGGCCAGCAGACCGTCGGCTTCTCGGTGACGGTGATCTGGGAGCTGAACTAGACCCTCACAGGTTCGGGAGCAGGCGGTTCAGCACGAGATCTCTGGCGCGGCGGGGCCGACCAGCACCGGGATTCCGTTGAGCACGGCGGTGCCCGAGAGCGGGTCCAGCAACGACCCGTCGTTGAGTTGGTTGACGTTGACGCCGGGCCGTCCGGCCGCCAGCAGCTGCCCGGTGCCTGCCCGGTCGTGCCCCCAGCCGTGTGGCAGGGACAGCACACCGCGCCTGATGTTCTCGGTGAGCTCCACCGGCACCACCAGTTCACCTCCGGCGCCCTTGACGACGGCCGTATCGGTGACCCCGAGTTCAGCGGCGTCGTCCGGGTGCATCTGCAAGGTGCAGCGGTTGGTCCCGCCGGCCAGCGCCGGCAGGTTGTGCATCCAACTGTTGTTCGAGCGCAGATGCCGACGGCCGACCAGCACGTACCCTTCGACACGCCGGCCCACCGCCACCCGCAGCCGGGCCGCATCGCCGACCAGCTGGCGCGGCGCCAGCTCGACCTTGCCGGACGGCGTGCGCAACACCTCCGCCAACCGAGGTGTCAGCGGACCCAGATCGACACCGTGCGGGGCGGCCTTGAGGCGTTCCAGGTTCAGGCCGTCCGGCCGGCTTCCGAAAGCGTCACCGTAGGCGCCGAGACGCAGCATCATGTCCAGGCGACGCTCGTATCCGGGGCCGGCAGGCAGCATCGCGGTCAGCTCGTCCACCGAGCGGCCAGCGACCGGGGAGCCGACGTCGGAGGTCTCCTTGGTCAGGGTCGTCGCAATCACCTGGTCGTCGACCAGGGCAGGGTCGGCGTCGTGACCCAGCCCGTACAGCATCAGCACGATCCGCGACAGGATCTCGGCTTCGTCGGGCCGGCCGTTCAGCGGCAACGCCGGCGGCGAGTACCGGGCATTGTTGCGCACCGCGAGGTTGTTGAGCGCGAAGTCGAAATGCGGGCTGCTCGACGGTGGTGGCGGCGGCAGCACCACGTCGGCGTGTCGGGTGGTTTCGTTGAGGTACGGGTCGACGGACAGCATGAAATCGACGCCGTCCAGTGCGCGATCGAGCCGATCCCCGTCCGGCGCGGACAGCACCGGGTTGCCCGCGATGGTGATCATCGCCCTGATCTGACCGTCGCCCGGGCTCTCGATCTCTTCGGCCAACGCAGCGACGGGCAGTTCCGAGAGCACCTCGGGATGGCCCGACACCCGGCTGTGCCAGCGGCCGGTGCGAAACCCCCGGCCGGGCCGGTGACCGCGGGGCGCGGGTGCCACCGCTGACAGCGGGAACATCACCCCGCCCGGGCGGTCCAGGTTGCCGGTGAGGATGTTGACGACGTCGACCAGCCAGCTGCTCAGTGTCCCGAACTCGACCGTCGAGGTGCCCATCCGCCCGTACACCGCCGCCGTCGGTGCAGCGGCGAGTTCCCGTGCCAGCGTCCTGATCTCGTCCGCGCCGACACCGCAGTGCCCCGCCACCTCCTCGGGCGCGAAATCCGCTGCCAGAGCGCGGACCTCGTCAACACCATCGAGGTACCCGGCAACCGATCCCAGATCGACGAGGCCCTCGTCGAACAGCACATGAACCACCGCGAACAACAGCGCCGCATCGGTGCCCGGCCGCGGCGCGAGGTGACGGTCGGCGAGCTCCGCGGTGCGGGTGCGGGCCGGATCGACGACCACGAGGCGGCCACCCCGCTTCCGCAGCGCGCGCAGCTTGCCGGGAAAGTCGGCGGCGGTGGCCAGACTGCCGTTGGACACCAGGGGATTGGCGCCGATCACGACCAGATAATCGGTGCGGTCCAGATCCGGCACCGTGAACGCCACCGGACTGCCGAACATCAGTCCCAGCGACACATGCTTGGGCATCTGATCGAGCGTGCTCGCCGAGTACACCTGTTGGGTCCCGAGCGCACGGATGAGCAGCGGCGGGTACAAGGCGCCCGCGACGGTGTGGGCGTTGGGGTTGCCCAGGTACACCCCGACCGATGCGCCACCGTGCTCGCGCACCACCGCGCCGAGCCCGTCGGCGACCGCGGCGAACGCCTCGTCCCAGGTCGCTTCGGACAACAGGCCGTCACGGCGCACCAGCGGGGCGGTCAGCCGGTCTGGATCGTTGTCGAGTTCGGCGAAGCTGGCCCCCTTGGGACAGATGAAGCCCGCGGAGAACACGTCGTCGCGGTCGCCCCGTGCACCGACCACCCGGCCGTCCTCGATGGTCAATGTCAGACCGCAGGTGGCCTCGCAGAACGGGCAGATGCGCAGAGCCGTTTCGGACATGCCTGCATCATGCGCCGACGCCACGTCGATGAGAAGGGCACGCGGCTAGAACTGCTCGTAGACCTTCGGGTCGAGAGTGCCGATGTAGGGCAGGTCGCGGTAGCGCTCGGCGTAGTCGAGGCCGTAGCCGACCACGAACTCGTTGGGGATGTCGAAACCGATGTAGGTGATGTCCACGTCGGCCCGGACGGCTTCGGGTTTACGCAGCAGCGTGCACACCCGTAACGAACGAGGTCCACGGGTGGCGAGGTTGCGCAGCAGCCACGACAGGGTGAGGCCCGAATCCACGATGTCCTCGACGATCAGGACGTCGCGGTCGCTGATGTCACGGTCCAGATCCTTGAGGATGCGCACCACTCCCGACGACGACGTCGACGACCCGTACGAGCTGACGGCCATGAACTCCAGCTGGGTGGGCACCGGAATGGCCCGTGCCAGATCGGTGACGAACATGACCGCACCCTTGAGCACGGTGATCAGCAACAAGTCCTGCCCCGACTCCGCGGCCCGATAGTCCTGGGCGATCTGCGCGGCCAGCTCGGCGGTCTTGGCTTTGATCTGCTCTTCCGACAGCAGGACCGACTTGATGTCCCCGGGATACAACTCCGCAGCATGCGCAGGCACCTCAACAGACTAATCGGAAACCGCCGCGCCACCGTCACACGGGCTCGCGGTACAGCGTCAGCAGACCGTGCCGGCGCCCGGCGAACAGGCGTCGCCGAGGCGTGTTTCCGGGCACCGCGACGCCGCCCTGTCCGTGCCAGTCGGTCACCAGCGCGTCGACCGCGCGGATGTGTTTGTCGGTCAGACCTGACGCTCCCCCGCTCTGCAGCCAGCTTCTGATCACCCGTCGCCGTACCGCGTCGGGCAACGGGGTCAGCGCCTCGACGTCGAGACCCGCACCGCCGGGCACCGGGACCGCCCGTGCGGCGATGCCGTCGAGGGCGTCGGTGTCCTCGCGCAGTGCGGTGGCGGTGCGGGCCAGCGCCTCGGCGACCCCGCCGCCGAGCACGTCTTCGAGCAGCGGCAGCACCTCGGTACGCAGCCGGACACGGGTGTAGCTGCGGTCGGCGTTGTGCGGGTCCTGCCAGGCAGTCAGATCCAGCTCGACGCACGCGCGGTGGGTCACCGCCCGTCGAACCCCCAGCAGCGGCCGGCACCACGGATCGTCATAGGGCCGCATGCCGGCGATGGAGCGCGGACCCGAGCCGCGGCCCAGCCCGAGCAGCACCGTCTCGGCCTGATCGTCGAGGGTGTGGGCCAGCAGAACCGCGGCGCCCGCGCGGGCCTGCTCCAGCGCTTGATATCGGGCCGTGCGGGCGGCCGCCTCGGGACCGCCCTGGCAGCCGACGTCAACCGAGATGACCTGCGCGTCGACGCATCCCACTGCGAGCGCCTGCTCAGCCGCGGTCGCGGCTACTCGCGCGGACTCCGACTGCAGCCGGTGGTCGACGATCAATGCCGTGGTGGGCCGCAGTGTGGCGGCGACCGCTGTCAGCGCCAGCGAGTCCGGTCCGCCGGACAGCGCGACGCACCACGGCCCGGACACGTCGGGGTGGGTACGGACGAAGCCGGCCAGCGCAGCACGCAGCTGGGCTACAGCACCCGATCGATCCATCGCTGCGGCTCGTCGATTTCCGTTGGCAGCGGCAATGTTCCGGCATCGGTCCAGACGGCGTTGAATCGCTGCATGCCGACCTGGGCCACCACTTGGTCGACGAACGCCTTACCGCGGGTGTACTGGCTCATCTTCGCGTCGACGCCCAGCAGAGCGCGCAACAACCGTTGCAGCGGTGGCTGTTTGCGCTGTCGGCGTTGGTCGAACCGATGCCTGATGGACGCCACCGAGGGCACCACCGCCGGCCCGACGGCGTCCATCACGTGTTCGGCGTGCCCTTCGAGCAGGGTGCCGAGCACCAGCAACCGGTCCAGCGCTTCGCGCTGCGGCTCGGACTGGACCGCACGCAGCAACCCCAGCACGCCCGCCGAATTCGGCTCCGGCTCTCCACGCGTTCCGGCTCGACGGTCCCGGAGATAGTCGGTGAGCCGGCCCACCATCTGGGGCAGATCGTCACCGGCATCCTCGGTCAGCACCGCGAGCGCATTCGACATGTGACCGGCCAACCACGGATTCGCCCTGAACTGCACCCTGTGGGTGACTTCGTGCAGGCACACCCACATCCGGAAGTCCTTGGGAGACACTCGAAGTTGACGCTCCACAGCGATCACGTTCGGGTACACCAGCAGCAGCTGGCCGCCGTCGGGGGCGAACGGGTCGTACTGGCCCAGGATGCCCGACGAGACGAAGGCCAGGACCGCCCCGGTCTGGGCGCCGGCGATGCGCCCGGTGACGGCGCGCGGCTTGACCTCGGCTGCGTGTCTGCCGCCGGTCATCACCCGCATGGACTGTGCGGCGGCGCTGATCCACTCGGGGCGGTTGACGATCCGCGCCTCCTGAATCGCGCCGCCCTCGATCAAACCGGTGGTCTCACGTACCGGAATCTCCGAAGCGCGGGCCGCCTCGGACAGTTCGTCGATCGCCTGCCTGCGGGTGTATTCGGTGGCCGGAGGTTCCGGTCGGGCCAGTTTGCCCCCGAGCGCGGCAGCCAGGTTCCAGTCCACCGCCCGACTCACTGCGAGCCCGGCCCGGGATTCGGCGCTCACGACCGGCACCCGCAGGAGCGCAGGGTGGCCGCGAACGCATCGAGCGCGGTCCGCCCGGTCGGGCCGGCGTCATTGGACAGCAACGCGAAGGTGAGCACCCGTCCGCTCTCGTCGGTCACGATGCCGGCCAGCGAGTTGGTTCCGGTCAGTGACCCGGTCTTGGCCCGCAGGTAGCCGGCGGCAGCGCGGCCGTCCTCGGTGTCGAGATAGCGGTTGGACAGCGTGCCACTTCCACCGGCGATGGGCAGCAGATCGACCAGCGGCCGTAACTCGGGCATGGAATCACCGGCAGCCGCCTGGACCACCTCGTCGAGCGTCTTGGCGGTGAGGCGGTCATCCACCGACAGCCCGCTGGAGTCCAGCAGGCGGGCACCCGTGGTGTCGATGCCGGCGTCCTGCAGCGCCGTGAGCACTGCGCGCGACGCTCCGTCGAAGCTCTGCGGCTGACCGGTCGCCGCGGCGACCTCGCGCCCGATCGATTCGGCCATCACGTTGTCGGAGAAGTGCATCATGTCGCGCAGGCGCTGCATCAGCGGCGGTGACTGCACCGACGCGATCTCGGTCCCCCGGGCACCCGCTGCCGGCGACGTCACCACCGTCACCGTGGCCGGGTCCAGCCGCAGCGCCGCCGCCAAGGCCCGCCCCGCGTCCAGCGCGGGCGTGCGGGACCGGCGCGACTCCACACTGACCGGCTGGGTACGGCCGCCGTCGAGCATGATCGGCTCGATCGGGGCGATATCGCCGCCGTCGATGTCCAGCGGATCCCAGCCGACCGCCATGGACGGTCCGCGGTAGAGGCTGACGTCGACCTGGACGGTTCTGACGTCGGTGCCGCTGCGCCGGATCTGGTCGGCAAGGTCGATGATCCGTGCGGCGTCGCGGTACCAGGTGTCCACACCGCGCGGGGCGGCCGACAGTGTCTGGTCACCGCCGGCGACGAGCACCACCACGCCCGGGGACGTGGACAGCACCCGCGTCGTCAATCTGACGTCGCGATCCAGGGTGAGCAGGGCCGCGGCGGCGGTCAGCGTCTTGTTCGTCGAGGCGGGCTGCATCGGGACCGTCGCGTCCCGGGCCCACAGTTGCTCACCGGTCAGCGCGTCGGTGATGCGCCCGGTGAACTTTCCCAGATCCGGGTCGGCCAACGCCACCGCCAGCGCCCGGGCCAGCCCGTCCGGTGTCGGCCTGTCCGCCGAATCCGGGACCGGAACCACGCCGGGGTTGGCGGTCGCCGGGGCCGGCGCGGGATCGACGGCCACCTGCTCGGCGGACTGCCGGGTGGCGATCAGCGCTGCGGCGGCGACCAGCACCACGACCAGGGCCAGCACCGATGCCCCCACCACCAGATAGGTGGACCGCCGCCACCGAGTCGGCCGCATGTTTCTCCTGATCTCGATATCGAGTAGCCGAGCCACCCCTGTAGTGCAGGGTATCCCTCGTTTAGGGTTGACCCGCGTCGTCACCAGACGCCCCGTCCGAGCACAGTAGGAGTACGGCGTGCAATTCGATGTCCTCATCGAGATCCAGAAGGGGTCCCGCAACAAGTACGAGGTGGACCACGACAGCGGCAAGGTGAAACTGGACCGCTATTTGTTCACCGCGTTCGGCTACCCGACCGACTACGGATACATCGAGGACACCCTCGGCGAGGACGGTGACCCGCTGGATGCGCTGGTCCTGCTACCCGAACCGGTGTTCCCGGGGTGCATCGTGGAGGCGCGCCCGGTCGGAATGTTCCGGATGACCGACGAGAAGGGCGGCGACGACAAGGTGTTGTGTGTGCTGGCCGACCCGCGCTGGGACCACATCCAGGACATCGGCGACGTGTCGGAGTTCGAACTCGACGCGATCAAGCACTTCTTCGTGCACTACAAGGACTTGGAGCCGGGCAAGTTCGTCAAGGCCGCCGACTGGGTCGGCCGCGAAGAGGCCGAGGCCGAGGTGAATCGGTCCGTCGAGCGGTTCAAGGCCGAGGGACACTAGGACACCCGTACGCTTCGGCACCGATCCACAGCTTCGGCACCGATCCACAGCTTCGGCACCGATCCACAGCTTCGGCGCCGATCCACGTCGTGCACCGATCTACGTTGTGCACCGATCCACGTTGTGCAGCGAAAGTGCGAGTACGCCGCTGCACAAGGTGGATCGGTGAGATTCCGGGGCTGAGAGGCGGGTCACCGCGCAAATTTGCGTGGCCGTAACACAGCGTAACGCCGCTGTTCCCTGCGCCTCCGATCATGGCTCCTGTGTTGCTGCATCAGGGGATCGGGTTGGACGCGTTCAACGCCCTGCCCATGCGCCGCGCCGTCCACGCGGTCTTCGAATGCTGCTACAGCGTGCCGTTGGCCGCCGACCTGGCCCGCGCCCGCCCGTTCGACACCCATGATCGGCTGTTCCGCTTCGCCGACACCCTGTTGTTCGGGTTGAGCGAGGAATCGATCGACTCGATCCTGCAGGCCTATCCGGACGTCGGGAAGCGACCGGGCAGCGAGAAATCACAGGCCGAACAGTGCGCGATCACCGACGAGCGCCCGGGCATGATGGCCGAATTGGCGGCGGCGTCGAAGTCCTACCTGGATCATTTCGGGTTCGGTTTCGTGATGTTCGTCAACGGCTACGGCGCCGACGAGGTGCTGGCCTCGATGCGCGACCGGATGCACAACGACCGCGAGACCGAACGCAAGGTGGTGCGCAACGAGTTGGCCCGGATCAACCGGACCCGACTGGAGCGCATGCTGGGCCCCGAGGGTGGCTACGACAACTGGTGACCGGCCCGCTGGCCTAGGCTTTCGCGGGTGAGTACTGCGCCGACCAGACCTGCCCACTCCCACTTCCTGGCATTGCCCGACCTCGCCGCGCGATCCGCGGGCGGGGCCGTGCTGTGGGCCGACGACGATCTGTTCGCCGAGAAGGAGAACCTGATCAACCCGGCGCCCGCCGAGTTCCGGCCCGCGACGTTCGGGCACAAAGGTCAGGTCTACGACGGCTGGGAGACGCGCAGGCGCCGGGGCGTCACCGCGGACTCCCGCGACTGCGCCATCGTCCGCCTGGCGGTGCCGGCGATCGTGCGCGGAGTGGTCGTCGACACCGCGTGGTTCACCGGCAACTACCCACCGCAGATCTCGGTCGAAGCAGCCGCCGTGGAGGGCTACCCGCCGGTGCAGGATCTACTCGAAGGCACCGAGTGGACGACGATCGTCGGACGTAGCGCCGTCGACGGCGACACCCGCAATTCGTTCCAGACCACCTCGACTCGGAGGTGGACCCACATCCGGCTGTCGATCTATCCCGACGGTGGCGTCGCCAGGTTCCGGGTGCACGGCGAAGGTCTGCTCGACCCGGACTTCGCCGAGAATATGACGCTGGACCTGGCTGCGATGGCCAACGGCGGCCGGATCACGGCCTGCTCGAACATGTACTACAGCTCCCCCAACAACCTGCTGTTACCCGGTGTGGCGCGCACGATGGGCGAAGGATGGGAAACCTCGCGCCGGCGCGACGCCGGCAACGACTGGGTGGAGATGAAGCTCGCCGGCCAGGGCCTGCTCAACGCTGTCGAACTGGACACCTCGTACTTCGTCGGCAACGCACCCGGCGCCGCCCGCCTGACGGGCCGTGACGGGGACGGGGAATGGTTCGAGATCCTGCCGACCACCGATCTGTTGCCCGACACCCGGCACCGGTTCCGGGTCGACGACGAAAGGCCGGTCACCGAAGCACGACTCGATATCTACCCGGACGGTGGGATGGCGCGGGTGCGCCTGTTCGGTGCGTTGACCCCCGCCGGGCTGCGCACCGTGTGTGATCGCTGGAACTCCGGCGACTGACATGAGCGTCGAGGGCCGCTGGGACTCCCAATTCGACCGATTGGCCGAGGCATTGGCCGAGGAGGTCTCGTCCGGCGGGGAACTCGGCGCGGCGCTCGCCGTGGACATTGACGGTGAGATCGTCGCCGACATCTGGGCAGGACACGCCGACCGTGCCAAAACCCTTCCTTGGCAACAGGATACGATCGTCAACTTCTGGTCGTGCACGAAGACGCTGACCGCGCTGGCCGCACTTCTGCTCGTCGACCGCGGCGAACTCGACGTGTTCTCCCCCGTCGCGGCGTACTGGCCCGAGTTCGCCGCCGCGGGCAAGGAGCGCATCGAGGTGCGCCACCTGCTGTCGCACACGTCCGGTGTGTCCGGCTGGCAGGTCCCGTTCGGTGTCGAGGACATCTACGACTGGGACGTCGCCACCACGCGTCTGGCCGCGCAGGAGCCATGGTGGCCTCCTGGCAGCGCGTCGGGCTACCACGCGATGAACTACGGCCACCTCATCGGCGAGGTGATCCGCCGCATCACCGGGACCTCACTGAAGGACTTCGTCCGCGACGAGATCGCCGTCCCGTTGGGCGCCGACGTCCAGATCGGCGCGCAACCGGGCGACTCGGGCCGCATCGCCGAACTGGTGGCCCCACCGCCGTCGGATCGCGGCACCGATCGGCTACCGGCCGACCATCCCGCAGTCAAGACTTTCGCGGCGTTCCCGCCGGGCGCCTACGGCGTGGCACATGCCGAGACCGAGGCGTGGCGGCGCGCCGACATCGGCGGCGCCAACGGTCACGGCAACGCCCGCGGACTCGTGCGGGCGCTGTCGGTCGTCTCGCTGGGCGGCCGGGCCCACGGGCGGCGGCTGCTCGACGGGCGCACCATCGATCTGATCTTCGCCGAGCAGTCCCGCGGTGTGGACCGGGTGCTCAACACCGAGCTGCGCTTCGGCATCGGATTCGGCCTCCCCACGCCGGCCAGTGTGCCCGCCGTCCCGGACGGACGCGTGTGCTGGTGGGGAGGTTGGGGCGGGTCGCTGGTGGTGATGGACACCGACCGGCGCGCCACCTTCGCCTACGTGATGAACAAGATGGGCGGGGGCACCACCGGAAACCCCCGCACCGTGCGTTACGCCAAACTGATCGACGCGGCGGTGTCGGCGCTGCGAGCCGAACGTCAGGATGCGCGCGGGTGATCGATACCCGGTCGATCGATCTGACGGGCGTCGGCGAGCCGGGCCAGCACATCGCGGCCCACCGTCGCGAGATCCTGCCGCGGAGCGGCCGGGATCAGCGTGACCCCGTCGGCCACCTCTGCCGAGGCGATGTCGCTGATCAGGCCCGCCAGACCGGCCACGGTGCCCACGTAACGCACCGTGCCGGCATCCGCCGGTCCGAGAATCTGCTGCGCCGATCGAAAATCGACGCCGACCGCGACGGCAAGGTCCAGAATCACCGCGACATCGCCGGAATCGGCACGGATACGGGCCCGCACCCGCCTGGCCTGTTGTAAGTCCGGCGCAGCGACCCGAACCACCGGCTCGTCGCCGCCCGTCAGCTCGCGCACACCGCCGTCGTCCGCCACGAAAACCCGCATCAGATCACGCTATCGGCAGCGCCGCGCTCCGCCGAGTGTTGCGCTCAGCGCGAGCGCAACACCCCAGCGGTCAGCGTGTCGGATCGTGGTGCGGGTCGACCGCCGGCTTCTCCCCCGTCGTGCCGGTTGACGTGCCGTTTTTGCGGACGTCGTGCACCCGGGTCTTGTACAGGCTGGCCGCCGTGGTGATCGACAACGTGACGATGATCACGCCGAGGCTCAGCAGGGTGGGGATCTCCGGGACCGGGACGTGCTGGCCGCCGTTGATGAACGGCACCTCGTTCTCGTGCAGCGCGTGCAGTACCAGCTTGACGCCGATGTAGAACAGGATGAACGCCAGCCCCTGCGACAGGTACACCAGACGCTTGAGCAGATCGCCGAGCAGGAAGTACAGCTGGCGCAATCCCATCAGGGCGAACACGTTGGCGGTGAAGACCAGGTACGGCTCGCGGGTGAGACCGTAGATGGCCGGGATCGAGTCCAGCGCGAAGATCAGGTCGGTGGTGCCCAGCGCGACGATCACCAGGAACATCGGCGTCATCAGCCGCTGCCCGTTCTCCTTGACCCACAGCCGCAGGCCGTCCCACTGATCGGTGAACTTCATCCGCTTCTGCGCGAAGCGCACCACCGCGTTGTCGGCGTCGTCGTCATGATCGGTGTCGCGGACCAGCTTGACGGCGGTGTACAGCAGGAACGCCCCGAAGATGTAGAACACCCAGGAGAACTGCTGGATGGCCACCGCGCCGAGGGCGATGAAGATGCCGCGGAAGATCAGCGCCAGGATGATCCCGACCAGCAGCGCCTGCTGTTGATAGATCCGCGGAACCTTGAAGCTCGCCATGATGATCAAGAAGATGAACAGGTTGTCCACCGACAGGCTGTACTCGGTGAGCCAGCCCGCGAAGAACTCGACACCGTACTGCTGCCCGTGGAAGGCCCAGGTCCACACGCCGAAGGCGATGGCCAGCCCCACATAGAAGGTCAGCGCGGTGGCGGTCTCGCGGCGCGACGGCTCGTGTGGGCGGCGCCCGATCACGATCACATCGAACAGCAGGATCGCGAGCGTGACTGAGAGCGTGATCGCCCACTCGAGTCCACTGACGTTCATCAAACCTCCGGTCGTCGTTCAACGCCGGAGGTCTCTTCCGCCACCGCCGACGGCGGAAGGCCCACAGCACCGGTCATCCCAGGCGGGATGACGTGATGGCGATGCCGTGACGAAGGAATACTCCCCTCCAAGCCGCTCATTGTGCCAGGCAGTCGCCCGACACGCGAAACGAGCGCCCCGAGGGCGCGAAGCGACCCCCAACGCTTAGTAGTTTGTACCCGTGACAGCCGCGGATCGATCCCCCGAGATCCCCTCTCAATACCTGCTGTCGGAGTTCGCGCCGCCACCGCGCACCCTCATCGCCATCCTCTACGAGACCGCACACCGCTACCCCGACGCCCCTGCGCTCGACGACGGCACCGTGCAGCTCACCTACGCCGAGTTGATCTCCGACGTCGAGGACAGCGTGGCCTGGCTCGGCGCCCGCGGAATCGGGCGGGGCGACCGCATCGGGATCCGGATGCCGTCGGGCAATTACGCGCTCTACGTCGCAATACTGGCGACACTCGCTACCGGCGCGGCGTACGTGCCGGTCGACGCCGACGATCCGCAGGAGCGAGCGGACCTGGTGTTCAACGAGGCGGACGTCGTCGCGGTGATCACCGAACGCGGACTGGTGCGCGGGCCGGGATCGTCACGGGGATGGCGTGCCACGGCCCCGCTCAGCCGCGACGACGCGTGGATCATCTTCACCTCCGGATCGACGGGCACACCCAAAGGGGTGGCGGTCACGCATCGCAATGCGGCGGCGTTCGTCGACGCGGAGGCACAGATGTTCCTGCGGGAGAACCCGCTGGGCCCCGGGGACCGCGTGCTCGCCGGCCTGTCGGTGGCGTTCGACGCGTCCTGCGAGGAGATGTGGCTGGCGTGGCGGCACGGCGCCTGCCTCGTTCCCGCGCCGCGATCGCTGGTGCGCAGCGGCATGGACCTCGGCCCGTGGCTGGTGTCGAGGGACATCACGGTGGTCTCGACCGTGCCGACCCTGGCGGCGCTGTGGCCGGCCGAGGCGTTGGAGGCGGTGCGGCTGCTGATCTTCGGCGGCGAAGCCTGCCCGCCCGAACTTGCCGAACGCCTGGCCGCCGGGCCCGATTCGGTCGGGCGGGAGGTCTGGAACACCTACGGACCCACCGAGGCGACCGTCGTGGCCTGCGCGGCGCGCCTGGACGGCCGCAGCGCGGTCAGCATCGGGCGGCCGCTGCCCGGGTGGGATCTCGCGGTCGTCGACAAAGAGGGCTGCCCGGTCGGCATCGGTGAGGTCGGCGAGCTCGTCATCGGCGGGGTGGGACTGGCGCGCTATCTCGACCCAGACAAGGACGCCGAGAAGTACGCTCCGTTGCCCTATCCGAGCCCCCTGGCGCTGTGGAACCGGGCCTACCGCAGCGGGGATCTCGTGCGCCTGGAGCCCGAGGGCCTGTACTTCGTCGGCCGTGCCGACGACCAGGTCAAGGTCGGCGGTCGGCGCATCGAGCTCGGTGAGGTGGACACCGCGCTGGTGCACCTGCCGGGAGTCAGCGGCGGCGCGGCGGCGGTGCGCCGCACCGCGTCGGGGACCCCGCTGCTGGTCGGGTACATCGCGGTGGCGCCCGGCCTGGAAGGCACCTTCGACCTGGGCGAGGCGCGCACCCGGCTGGCCGAGTCACTGCCCGCGGCACTGGTGCCCCGCCTGGTCGTCGTCGACGAACTGCCCACCCGCACCTCGGGCAAGGTGGACCGCGATGCGTTGCCGTGGCCGGTCGGCAGCGCCGACACCGACGAGGGCGCCGATCTGGGCGGCACGCTGGGGTGGCTGGCCGGGCTGTGGCGGGAGGTGCTGGCGGCTCCGGTGGACGGACCCGAGGCGGACTTCTACGCGCTCGGTGGCGGGTCGTTGTCGGCGGCGCAGCTGGTCTCCGCGCTGCGTCAGCGCTACCCGCAGGTCACCGTCGCCGACCTCTACGACCATCCTCGGCTCGGTTCGCTCGCCGGTTATCTCGACGAGCTGGCTCCGCCGCCGGCCGTCGAGACCCGGGTGGTGCGGCCGGTGTCGCGCCTGACCCAGGCCGTCCAGGTCGCGTTGACGGTGCCCCTGGCGATGCTCACCGGAATGCAATGGGTGGTGTGGCTCGCGGTCGCCAACAACGTGGCAGCGGCGCTGTCGCTGGTGCAATGGGCGACACCGGTCAACTGGTGGTGGATCCTCGCCGGCTTCCTGCTGTTCGTCACGCCGCCGGGACGCATGAGCATCGCGGTGTTCGGCGCGCGCGTGCTGGTCGGCGATCTGGCGCCCGGCACCTACCGGCGCGGCGGCTCGGTGCACCTGAGGGTGTGGCTGGCCGAGCGGCTCGCCGAGGCCAGTGGCGCGGAGAACATGGCCGGGGCGCCGTGGCTGGTCTACTACGCCCGCGCACTGGGCAACAGCGTGGGCAAGGGCGTCGATCTGCACTCCGCCCCGCCGGTGACCGGGATGCTCACGCTCGGCCATCGCTGTTCCATCGAACCCGAGGTCGACTTGAGCGGGCACTGGGTCGACGGGGACCTGTTCCACGTCGGCGCGATCACGGTCGGCAACGACGCCACCGTGGGCGCCAGGACCACGCTGCTGCCCGGGGCCGTCGTCGGCAAGAACGCTGATGTCGCGCCCGGCTCGGCGGTCATCGGCAAGGTCAAGAACGGCCAGTACTGGAAGGGTTCACCGGCGACCAAATCCGGTAAGGCCAAACACCCGTGGCCGGATCACCGCCCGCCCAGGGCGCCGGTGTGGGTGGCCGTGTACGGCGTCACCTCGGTGCTGCTGGGCGCGCTCCCGCTGGCCGCGCTGGCCGCCGGCCTGGCCGTGATCGGCTGGGGGGTGCGCGACACCGCCTCGGTGCCGTCGGCAGTCGTGCCGGCCCTGCTGTGGCTGATCCCCGCGACCGCCGCGGCGCTGCTGGTCTATGCGCTGGTCACGGTGGTCGGGGTGCGGCTGCTCGCGCTCGGCCTCGACGAGGGCTACCACCCGGTGCGCAGCCGCGCCGGGTGGCAGCTGTGGGCGACCGAACGCCTGATGGATGCCGCCCGCAACTACCTCTTCCCGATCTACGCGAGCCTGCTCACACCGTGGTGGCTGAGACTGCTCGGCGCGAAAGTCGGTGCCGGAACCGAGATCTCGACCGCGCTGCTGATCCCGAAATTCACCGTCGTCGACGACGGGGCGTTCCTGGCCGACGACACCATGGTCGCCTCCTACGAACTCGGCGGTGGATGGATCCACGTCGCGCGCGCCACCATCGGCAAGCGCGCGTTCCTGGGCAACTCGGGCATCACCCAACCCGGGCGGCGCGTCCCCGACGACGGCCTGGTCGCCGTGCTGTCGGCCACCCCGTACAAGGCCAAGGCCGGGTCGTCGTGGCTGGGCAGCCCGCCGGTCCGGCTGCGTCGCCAACCCACCGCCGCCGACGCACTCCGCACTTTCCACCCGTCCGGCCGTCTGAAAGCGCTGCGCGCCGTCGTCGAGACGTTCCGGTTCGTGCCCGTCGTGGTCACTTTCGCGATCGGGGTGGCGGTATTGCTGACGCTGCAGTTGCTGGCCGCGTCGTTCGGCTGGTTCTGGGCGGCACTGACGGCCGGGTTGGTCCTGCTGGCCGCGGGCGCGGTCGCCGGGGCAGTCGCCGTTATCGCCAAATGGCTTGTGGTGGGCCGTATCGCCGCCGTGGAGCACCCGCTGTGGTCACCGTTCGTCTGGCGTAACGAGGTGTCGGACACTTTCGTCGAGACGGTCGCCGCGCCGTGGTTCGCGCGCGCTGCATCGGGTACGCCGGTGATGAACCTGTGGCTGCGGGCGTTGGGCGCGAAGATCGGACGTGGTGTGTGGTGTGAGACCTACTGGCTTCCCGAGGCGGATCTGGTGACCCTCGATGCAGGCGCCACGGTGAACCGGGGGTGCGTGGTGCAGACGCATCTGTTCCACGACCGGATCATGCGGATGGACACGGTGGTGCTGGAGCAGGGTGCGACACTGGGTCCGCATTGTGTGGCGCTGCCCGCCGCACGGATCGGCGCAGGGGCCACCGTGGGGCCGGCTTCGCTGGTGATGCGCGGCGACGAGGTGCCGCCGTCGACGCGGTGGCAGGGCAACCCGATCGCGCCGTGGCTGCCGTCGCGCAAGAAGCGATCCGAGGGCTCGGAGGCCAAAACCAAGAAGCCCACGGCCGCGTGACGGGACGCAAACGGGCCGCCAAGAAGAGCGCCGTACCCGTCATCGATCCATATCTGCCGGCCTGCGGCAACTTCGGGTACCGGGTGTCGCGCTACGAGCTGGAGTTGGAGTACAAGGTCGCGATCAACCGGCTCGCCGGTGCGGCCACCATCACCGCCGTCACGCTGGCCGAACTGAAGACGTTCACGCTCGATCTGTCCGCAGCGCTGTCGGTGGCGAAGGTGACCGTGAACGGGAAACGCCCGGCGCACTACCGGGCTTCGGCCGGCAAACTGCACATCACCCTGGCCGAGCGGCTACCTGCAGGTGCGGCGATGACGGTCGCGGTGCGCTACGGCGGCACCCCCCGCCCCACCCGATCCGTGTGGGGGGAGGTGGGATTCGAGGAGCTCACCGACGGGGCACTGGTCGCCGGTCAGCCCAACGGAGCGTCGTCGTGGTTTCCGTGCGACGACCATCCCAGCGCCAAGGCCAGCTTCCGCATCCAGATCGCCACCGAGAGCCCCTATTTCGCGATCGCCAACGGCAAGCTGCTGGGCCGCCGCGCCCGGGCCGGCATGACCACGTGGGTGTACGAACAATCCGAACCCACCTCGACCTACCTGATCACGTTGCAGGTCGGGCTGTACGAACGGCACCGGATGACCAAGAACGGCGTCGAGATGTTCGCGGTGCTGCCGCGCCGGCTGCGCGACGAGTTCGACTACGACTTCGGCCGACAACCGCAGATGATGAAACTGTTCATCAAGCTGTTCGGCCCCTATCCGCTCAACACCGGGTACACCGTGGTGGTCACCGACGACGCTCTGGAAATACCTCTTGAGGCGCAAGGGATTTCCATCTTCGGCGCCAACCACTGCGACGGACGCCGGACATCGGAGCGGTTGATCGCCCACGAACTGGCACATCAGTGGTTCGGCAATTCGGTGACCGTGCAGCGGTGGCGCCACATTTGGTTGCACGAGGGATTCGCCTGCTATGCCGAGTGGCTGTGGTCAGAGCATTGCGGAGAGCGCAGCGCCGACCAGTGGGCCCGCCACTATCACGCCCGGCTGAAGAACTCACCGCAGAACCTGGTGCTGGCCGATCCCGGTCCGCGCGACATGTTCGACGACCGCGTGTACAAGCGCGGCGCACTCACCCTGCACGCGCTGCGAAAGCGCCTCGGCGACTCCGATTTCTTTGCGCTGCTGCAGGATTGGACAGACCGCTACCGGCATTCCAGCGTCGTCACCGACGATTTCATCGGATTGGCCGCTCGCCACACCGACGACTCGCTGCGCCCATTGTGGGCGGCATGGCTGTACTCGCCGGGGGTCCCCGCGCTGGACGACAGGCCATGACCGACGCGACCGCGGGGCCGTCGGGTGCGGTCACCCGGGGCAGCGTGGTCCGGGTCGGGGCCGCCACAGCGATGTCGGCGTTGTGCGGGTACGCGGTGCTCTACCTGGCAGCCCGCGACCTCGAACCGGCCGGCTTCTCGGTGTTCGGGGTGTTTTGGGGCGCGTTCGGGCTGGTCAGCGGCGCCGCATTCGGACTGCTGCAGGAAACCACCCGCGAGGTGCGCTCACCGACCGCTGACCCGCACGGCAGGCGCACGCATCCGGTGCGGGTCGCCGCGGGTGTCGGGCTGGTCGCGGCGGCTGCCATCGTGATCAGTTCGCCGGTGTGGGCGGGCGGCGTGTTCGCCCAGTACCGCACCCTCAGCGTGATCCTGCTCGCCGCCGGACTGGCCGGATTCTGCCTGCACACCACGCTGCTCGGGGCGCTGGCCGGGATGGACCGCTGGTCGGAGTACGGCGCACTGATGGTCACCGACGCCGTGCTGCGGGTCGCGGTCGCCGCGATGAGCTTCACCGTCGGCTGGGGGCTGGGTGGCTACCTGTGGGCGACGGTCGCGGGCGCCGTCGGTTGGCTGCTCATGCTGCTGGTGTCCCCGACCACCAGGGCGGCTGCCCGGTTGCTGACCCCCGGCGGCACGGCGACCTTCCTGCGCGGCGCCGGGCACTCCATCGCCGCCGCGGGTGCCAGCGCCGTCCTGGTGATGGGGTTTCCGGTGCTGCTGAAGGCCACCTCCGGCGACCTCGGCGCCACCGGTGGCGTGGTGATCCTGGCGGTCACCCTGACCCGGGCTCCGCTGCTGGTTCCGCTCACCGCGATGCAGGGCAATCTGATCGCGCATTTCGTCGATCAGCGCGAACACCGGCTCCGGGCGCTGATCACACCGGCTGCGCTGGTCGGTGCGCTCGGCGCGGCGGGAGTCGCGCTGGCCTGGGCATTCGGGCCGTGGCTGCTGCGCGAGGCGTTCGGCCCGCAGTACCACGCCGACGGCGCGCTGCTGGCCTGGCTGACCGCGGCGGCGGCGGCGATCGCGCTGCTGACCCTGACCGGTGCCGCGACGGTCGCCGCGGCGCTGCACCGCGCCTATGCCGCAGGCTGGGTGATCGCGACCGTGGCCTCGACTGTGCTCCTGCTGCTGCCGCTGCAGCTCGAGGTGCGCACGGTGGTCGCATTGCTGTGCGGTCCGCTGCTGGGCATCGCGGTGCACCTGGCCGCACTCGTTACGGTGGCATACCGACCCGTCGGTTCCACCGAGCCGCGCGCGACGACGAAGGAGACACCGTGACCTGGTTGGTGACCGGCGGCGCCGGCTACATCGGCGCCCACGTGGTGCGCGCATTGCGCGACGCCGGGCTGGGCATCGTCGTCATCGACGACCTCTCAACCGGCCTGGCCCGGTTCGTTCCCGACGGGGTGACGTTCGTGCAGGCCAACCTGCTGGACGCGGCCGCCGTGAGCGCCACGCTCACCGCGCACGACGTGGCCGGAGTGATTCACATCGCCGGCTACAAATACGCCGGCGAATCGGTCAAGCGGCCGCTGCACACCTATCGACAGAATGTGTCCGCGATGATCACGCTGCTGGACGCCGCGACGGCGGCCGGAATCGACAAGTTCGTGTTCTCCTCCAGTGCCGCCACCTACGGAACCCCCGACACCGAGATCGTCGACGAATCAACTGCGACGCGCCCGGAATCTCCCTACGGCGAGAGCAAGCTGATCGGCGAGTGGTTGCTGCGTGATGTCGGTGCCGCCGGCCCGTTTCACCACACCAGCCTGCGCTATTTCAACGTCGTCGGGTCAGGTTCTGACGATGTGTTCGACGTCAGCCCCTTCAACCTGTTCCCGAAGGTGTTCGACATGCTCTACCGCGGGCAGACTCCACGGATCAACGGCGACGACTATCCGACCCCGGACGGCACCTGTGTGCGCGACTATGTCCACGTCGCCGATGTCGCCGCGGCGCACGTCGCGGCCGCGCGCCGACTCGAGGCGGGGCAGCATCTGGAACCGGTCTACAACCTGGGCAGCGGGTCGGGCACCTCGGTGCGGGAGATCATGACCACCATGCGGGCTGTGACCGACATCGAGTTCGAACCGGAGATCGTGCCTCGCCGGCCCGGCGACCCGGCGCGCATCGTGGCCGCCGGCGATCTCGCGGCCCGGGACCTGGACTGGCGGATGCGGCACACGTTGACCGATATGGTCGCCTCGGCCTGGTCGGCGCGCCGGGCTGCCGGTCAGTCCTACCCGTCCGTCGGGGCGGCCTCCTGACAGGCGCCGGCAACTGGGTTGCCCGCACTGCGGCGGCGCTGATCGCGCTGCATGTGGTGATCCGGGCCGTATTGGCCTTCGGCGGCTATTTCTACTGGGACGACCTCATCCTGGTCGGCCGCGCAGGCACCCAACCACTGCTGTCACCGGGCTATCTGTTCGACGACCACGACGGACATGTGATGCCGGCGGCGTTCCTGGTCGCCGGGTCGATCACCCGGCTGGCGCCACTGGACTGGGTCGGCCCGGCCATCAGCCTGGTGGCCCTCACGTTGCTGGCCGCGCTCGCGCTGCTCCGCGCGCTCCATGTGCTTCTCGGCTGGCGTCCGGTGCTGTTGGTGCCCTTGACGTTCGCGCTTTTCACCCCGCTGGCGGTGCCCGGGTTCGCCTGGTGGGCGGCCGCGCTGAACTCACTGCCGATGCTGGCCGCGATGGCCTGGGTGTGCGCCGACGCGATGCTGTTGGTGCGTACCGGCAACCAGCGGTACGCGCTGACCGGTGCGCTGGTGTTCTTCGGCGGCCTGCTGTTCTTCGAGAAGTCGGCGATCATCCCGTTCGTCGCATTCACCCTGGTGGCGCTCTACGGCCACGTCACCGGCACGCTCACCGTGCGGCAGGTCTGGTGGCGGGGACGGCGGCTGTGGACGGCCGCGCTGGCGGTGACGGCGGCGTGGATCGGGGTCTACCTGCTGGTGGTCGATCAGCAGCGGTGGAGTTTCGACCTCGCGATGACGTGGGATCTGCTGTCCCGCTCGTTCACCCACGGCATCGTGCCCGGTTTGGCGGGCGGACCCTGGGAGTGGCAGCGATGGGCCCCGGCATCGCCGTGGGCGACCCCGCCGGCGGCGGCGATGGTTCTGGGCTGGATGGCGCTGGGAGTCGTCGTGGCGGTGTCGGTGCTGCGCAAGCAGCGCATCGCCGCGGTGTGGCTGGCGGCATTGGGCTACGCAGTGGCCTGCCAGGTGCCGATCTACCTGATGCGGTCGTCACGATTCACCGCGTTGGAGTTGGCACAGACGTTGCGCTATCTACCCGACCTCGTCGTGGTGCTGGCCCTGCTGGCCGCCGTCGGGTTGTGCGCACCGAATCGGCAGCGAACCCGCTGGCTCGACGCGTCACGCCGGCGTGCGTTGGCCACCAGCTGTCTCGGAGTGGCTTTCGTGGCCGCCAGCCTGTATTCGACCGCGACGTTCCTGACCAGTTGGCGGGACAACCCCGCGCAGCCCTACCTGACGAATGCCCGCGTCGGGCTGGCGCAGGCGCATGCGTCCTCCAACGCCCCGATGCTCGACCAGGAGGTCGATCCGATGGTGCTGCAGCGGGTGGCGTGGCCGGAGAATCTGGCCTCACACATGTTTGCGTTGCTCCCGGACCGCCCCGAATTCTCCTCCTCCACAACAGATCTCCGCATGCTCGACGTCGCGGGCAAAGTGGTCGACGCCCAGGTGACGTGGGTGCGCAGCATCCGCCAGGGACCCGACCCGCAATGCGGGTACCTGGTGCAGCCCGATTTCCCGGTTCGGATGCCGCTGGACGGCCCGCTGCTGCCTGCGGATTGGACGGTGGAGCTGAACTATCTGGGCAACAGCGACGGCTCGATGACGGTGGCGCTGTCCGAGGGGGACGAGGTCAGGGTTCCGGTCCGCCCCGGCCTCAACCGGGTCTACGTCCGGCTGCCGGGGGCCGGCGACGCGATCACCGTCAGCGCGAACACGGCCGCGCTGTCGGTCTGCCTGGCATCGGGTCCGGTCGGTTTCCTTGCCCCGCAGCCGGGTTGACGACGTGGCCGGACCACATTCGCGGGAAAGCGTGTGGAGCCGCCTGGGGGAATCGAACCCCCGACCTATTCATTACGAGTGAATCGCTCTACCGACTGAGCTAAGGCGGCGCTGTCGGGCGGCATGAGTCTACGGCAGGGCCCACCAGCGGCCCAAGTTGAACCCCGGTCGCTGCGCTCGAACCTCAGCTGCGCAGGGCCTGCCCGACGGTGCCGACCATCGCGTCCACCGCGAACTTCGGCTTCACGTTGACCGCGAGCGCCTCCCGGCAGTCCAGCACGGCCTCGATACAGCGCAGCAGCTTGTCCGGGGGCGCGTGCGCCGCCATCGCCGCGACCTTGTCCGCCATATCCGGGTGATTCGCCACCACATCGGTGGCACCGGAAGCCACCAGTAGGGCGTCGCGGAAGTAGGTCGCGAGATCGATCAGCGCGCGGTCCAAGGCGTCCCGGGACGCCCGCGTCTGCCGGGATTTCTGTCGCCTCTCCAGATCTTTGAGCGCACCGGCGGCCCCACGCATGGTGCCCGCGGTGCCCTTACCGGTACCGCCGGCGCCCAACGCGGTGCGCAGTTCATCGGCCTCGGCCTCGTTTCGGCCCTCGGTGAGTGCCTTCGCCTCCGCTTCGGCGGTGGCCACCAACTCCTCCGCGGCCGCGTACGCCCGTGACGGTGTGGCTGCGTCCCGGGCCAGCCCGAGGGCACGTTGACGCCGCTCTCTGGCCTGTTCGTCGGTGGCTAGCCGGCGCGCCCGCCCGACGTGACCGCCGCTGACCGAGGCGGCCCACACCGCGTCGCGCTCCGGCAACCCGTCGGCCTCCATCAGCACCCGGGCGATGGCGTCCACCGGAGGTGTCACAAGCGCGATGTGGCGGCAGCGGGAACGCAGCGTGATCGCGATGTCCTCAGGGTCGACCGAGGGCGCGCACAGCAGGAACACCGTGGACGGGGGCGGTTCCTCGACGACTTTCAGCAGGGCGTTCGCCGCGCCTTCGGTGAGCCGGTCAGCGTCCTCGATCACCACGATCTGCCACCGGCCGGTGCCGGGTCGGCGCGACGCGATCTGCACGATGGTCCGCATCGCATCGACGCCGATCGACAGTCCCTCGGGGATGATGCGCCGTACGTCGGCGTGCGTCCCCGCCATCGTGGTCGAACAAGACCGGCATTCACCGCACCCCGGCGGGCCCGCGGACGTGCACTGCAGCGCGGCGGCGAAGCACAGTGCGGCGACCGAGCGTCCGGACCCGGGCGGCCCGGTGATCAGCCAGGCGTGCGTCATGGTTCCTGTTACACCGTCGGCGTCGTTGTGAGCCGTATCACCGCGGGCTGCGCGCGCGGCGGCGATCAACTCCGTCTCGACTGCGTCCTGCCCCACCAGACGCGAGAAAACACCGGCCATCGCCGATAACAGTAATGCTGCGAACCGACACGTCAGTCCCAGACGCCACTTCCGCGTCAGCGGAGCCCGATACGGTAAGCGGGTGGCCGCCGAACCGATCGAGATCGGACGAATCAGTGCATTCGTCCGCTGGGTCGCGCGCACCCCGTGGCCGGTGTTCACGCTGGGCATGCTGCAGGCCGACATCATCGGCGCCCTGCTGGTCCTGGGTTTCCTCCGGTTCGGTCTGCCTCCCGAGGACCGTATCCAGCTGCAGGATCTGCCCGCCTACAACCTGGCGATCTTCCTGGGCTACCTGTTCGTGTCGTTCACGGTGGCCTCGTATCTGACCCTGCGCATGCTGATCCCGGTCATGCGCTGGCAGCGCCGCGACATGCTGCTGGGCGACCGCGACCCCGCCGACACCGAGGTGGCCCGCATGCGGGCGCTCAAGATGCCGTTCTACCGGTCGCTGATCAGCGCGACGAACTGGCTGCTCGGTTCGGTGGTGTTCATCGTGGCCAGCTGGCCGGTTGCCAGCAAGTCGGCCCCGGTGGTGGCGGTCGCCACGGGCCTGGGCGCCACCGCGACCGCGATCATCGGCTACCTGCAGTCCGAGCGGGTCCTGCGGCCGGTGGCAGTGGCGGCGCTGCGCGGCGGCGTACCGGAGAACTTCCGCGCCCCCGGGGTCATCCTGCGCCAGGTGCTGACGTGGGTACTGGCCACCGGGGTACCGCTGCTGGCGATTCTGCTGGCGCTGATCGCGAGCAAGTTCGAAGTGCTGACCGCGCCGGCGGACCGGCTGATCACCACGATCCTGCTGCTCGCGATCGTGGGCCTGGTGATCGGGTTGACCAGCACGGTGCTGGTTGCGATGTCCATCGCCGACCCGTTGCGTCAGCTGCGCTGGGCCCTGGGCGAGGTGCAGCGCGGCAACTACAACGCGCACATGCAGATCTACGACGCCAGCGAGCTCGGGCTGCTGCAGGCCGGCTTCAACGACATGGTGCGCGACCTGGCCGAACGACAACGCCTCCGCGATCTGTTCGGCCGTTACGTGGGCGAAGACGTCGCACGCCGGGCGTTGGAACGCGGAACTGAGCTCGGCGGTCAGGAACGCGATGTCGCGGTGCTGTTCGTCGACCTGGTCGGCTCCACCCGCCTCGCCGCGACCATCCCGGCCGCCGAGGTGGTCAACCTGCTCAACGACTTCTTCCGGGTCGTCGTCGACACGGTCAATCGGCACGGCGGGTTCGTCAACAAGTTCCAGGGCGACGCCGCGCTGGCCATCTTCGGCGCACCGATCGAGCATCCCGACGCCTCCGGGGCCGCGCTGGCGGCTTCCCGCGAGCTGCATGACGAGCTCATCAGGGTGCTCGGCGAGACCGAATTCGGCATCGGCGTATCGGCGGGCCGGGCCATCGCCGGACACATCGGGGCCCAGGCCCGCTTCGAGTACACCGTGATCGGGGACCCGGTCAACGAGGCCGCCCGCTTGACCGAGCTGGCCAAACTCGAACCGGGACATGTGCTGGCCTCGTCCATCGCGGTGGCCGACGCGCTCGATGCCGAGGCCCTGTGCTGGGACGTCGGTGAGATCGTCGAGTTGCGGGGCCGCACGGCGCCGACACAGCTGGCCCGCCCGGTCAACCTGATGTCGCACCGCGATGCCGCCGACCAGGAAGTCGCCGCCGACCAGGAAGTCGCTGGCGACCGGGGTTGAGCCCGGGTCAGGCCTTCTTGGCCGCCTTCTTCGCCGGCGCCTTCTTGGCGGCCTTCTTGGCGGGAGTCTTCTTCGCCGCCTTCTTCACCGGGCCACGAGCCCGGCGATCGGCCAGCAACTCCGAGGCGCGGGCGTCGGTGATCGACAGCACGTCGTCACCCTTGCGCAGGCTCGCGTTGGTCTCCCCGTCGGTGACGTAGGGGCCGAACCGGCCGTCCTTGATCACCATCGGCTTCTCCGACACCGGGTCGACACCGAGCTCACGCAGCGGCGGGGTGGCCGCGCCCTGCCGACCGCGCCGTTTGGGCTCGGCGTAGATCTTCAGCGCCTCATCGAGGGTGATATCGAACATCTGCTCTTCGGTGGCCAGCGACCGGGAGTCGGTGCCGCGCTTCAGGTAAGGCCCGTACCGGCCGTTCTGCGCGGTGATCTCCTCGCCGTTCTCCGGGTCGACTCCGACCACTCGGGGCAGCGACAGCAGGCGCAGCGCGTCCTCCAGCGTCACCGTCTCCAGGTCCATCGACCGCAGCAGCGATCCGGTGCGCGGCTTGGGGCCGGTGGGCTTCTTGCCCTTCTTCGCCGTCGCCCCGGCCTCACCGTCATCCGGAGGCTCGGGCAGCACCTCGGTGACGTAGGGCCCGTACCGTCCGTCCTTGGCCAGGATCTCGTGCCCGGTCACCGGGTCCACACCCAGAGATCTGCCCTCTTGCGGTGTGGCGAAGAGCTTTTCGGCAAGCTCCAGGGTCAGCTCGTCGGGCGTCAGTTCATCTTTGAGGTTGGCCCGCTGCGGTTTCAAAGGGCCGTCCGGAGCTTCAGTATCAACGACCATCCGCTCGAGGTAGGCGCCGTTGCGACCGACGCGGACATTGACCGCGCGCCCTTCGGCATCGTCGAACAGCTTGATGGAGTTGACTTCTCGGGCGTCGATCTCTTCCAGGTTGCCGCCGACGAGCTTCTTGAGGCCACCCGCCCGGGCAATGGAACCGTCCACGCCGTGCTCGCCACCGAAGTAGAAGTTGTTGAGCCAGTTGGTCCTTCGCTCGTTGCCCGCGGCGATCGCGTCGAGCTCGTCCTCCATGGCCGCGGTGAAGTCGTAGTCGACGAGCCGACCGAAATGCTGTTCCAGCAAACCGATGACCGCGAACGCCACCCAGGACGGCACCAGGGCGCTGCCCTTCTTGTGCACGTAGCCGCGGTCCTGGATGGTCTTGATGATCGAGCTGTAGGTCGACGGCCGACCAATTCCGAGGTCTTCGAGGGCCTTGATCAGCGAGGCCTCGGTGTAACGGGCTGGTGGTGAGGTGTTGTGGCCGTCGGCCGTGAGGTCCTTGGCATCGACGCGCTGGCCCTGCGTGAGGTTCGGCAGCCGGCTCTCGGCGTCATCGGCCTCGCCACCGGCAAGGTCGTCGATGCTCTCCACGTAGGCCTTGAGGAAGCCCGGAAAGGTCAGGGTGCGGCCGCTGGCGTTGAACACCACCTGCTCACCCGTCCGTGCGGCTCCGGCGATACGCAGCGACAGCGTGGTGCCGCGGGCGTCGGCCATCTGCGAGGCGACGGTGCGCTGCCAGATCAGCTCGTAGAGCCGGAATTCGTCGGTGTCGAGCTGGCTGTGCAACTGGCCCGGGGTCTGGAACACGTCACCGGCGGGACGGATCGCCTCGTGAGCTTCCTGGGCGTTCTTGACCTTGCGGGTGTACTGGCGAGCCGTCGGGTGCAGGTATTCCTCGCCGTAGAGCTGGCGGGCCTGATTGCGGGCGGCATCGATGGCTGACTGCGACAGCGTTGTCGAGTCGGTACGCATATAGGTGATGTAGCCGTTCTCGTACAGCCGTTGCGCGATGCTCATCGTGCGCTCGGACGAGAATCGCAGCTTACGGCCGGCCTCCTGCTGCAGCGTGGAGGTCATGAACGGGGCGTAGGGCTTGCGGGTGTACGGCTTGTGCTCGACCGAGGCGACGGACAGCTGCGCGCCGCGCAGACCGGTGGCCAGCGCGTTGGCGGCTGCCTCGTCGAGAACGAGCACCTCATCGGGCTTCTTGACCGCACCGAGGGAATCGAAGTCGCGCCCGGTGGCCACCCGGCGCCCGTCGACGGTGTTGAGCTTGGCGGTGAAGGTCGGCGGGCTGGCCTGCGCGTCGGACACGCTGGCATCGAGCTCGGCGGTGACATCCCAGTAGCCCGCGCTGCGGAACGCCATGCGCTCACGTTCGCGCTGGACGATGATGCGGGTGGCCACCGATTGCACGCGGCCCGCCGACAGCTTGGGCGCAACCTTCTTCCACAGCACCGGGCTGACCTCGTAGCCGTACAGCCGGTCCAGGATGCGGCGCGTCTCCTGCGCGTCGACCAGGTCGTTGTCCAGGTCGCGGGGGTCCTCGGCGGCCGCGCGAATGGCCGGCTCGGTGATCTCGTGGAACACCATCCGCTTGACCGGGATGCGCGGTTTCAGGGTCTCGAGCAGATGCCAGGCGATCGCCTCGCCCTCGCGGTCGCCGTCGGTGGCCAGATAGAGCTCGTCGACGTTCTTGAGCTTGTCCTTGAGCTCGGCGACGGTGCTCTTCTTCTCGGGGCTGATGATGTAGAGCGGTTCGAAGTCGGCGTCGACGTTGACGCCGAGACGCGCCCACGGTTCCGATTTGTACTTCGCGGGGACGTCGGCGGCGGCACGCGGCAGGTCACGGATGTGCCCGCGCGACGATTCGACGATGTAGTTGGACCCCAGATAGCCTGCGATTTTGCGCGCCTTGGTCGGCGACTCGACAATGACGAGTCGCCGCACCGAGCCGTTCCCCCTACGCGTGCGCGGCGCAGAGCCGCCTCCGCCGCTGTCGCGGTCCTCGTCAGCCACCTTTGTCCAGCTCCCACTTCTTCAGCTGCCTACGGAGTGCATTTACTCATGCGGCCCGCTCCGGCAACTGACAATTTCGCACCCCGGGCCTGCCGACGCAAACCGTCACCCCGCCGGTGCGGCGACGGCCACCGGCTAGATCCGTGGCCACTGCGACAACGCAGCGGCGCCCTGCGGCGGTTCCCCCACGTTCTCTACCAGGCGCGATAGCCGTCGACGGCCGCTGATTCGCAAAGCCGGATGCGACCCTCTGGTGCCGATCAAAGTGGGCGCGATCCCGACCCGCATCAGCGCCGAGGCAAGCGCCGAATGTGTGTCGGGAGCGTGCGGATCCAGGCCGAGCAGGTAGCGGTCGTCTTCCGGCCGGCCCGCGGCCAGCGTCCAGGCCCGCAGTTCGCGCGGTCCGGGCAGCCACTGCGGGGGCACCGTCTTGACCGCTCCCCTGGTCCACTCGGCGGCGATCCCGACCAGTCGGGCGTCCACCGCGGTGCGCACCAGCGGGCTGTCCTCGTCGGTGCGCGCGATCTCAGGTTCCAGGCCCGCGTCGGCGATCATCTCGGCCAGACCCTCGGCCCGCCACAGCTCGTCGACCACCACCGAGAGGCGCGCGCCGTGCTCCCCGGCACCGCCGACGAGGACAACCTGTCCGGGCGCAGCCAGCATCCCCGTCAGGTCGGCGATCGCCGGAGGCACCGACTCCGCCGAGAAGAAGGACAGCTGGCTCACACCCCAGACCCTAGGCCAGCCCGGCCGCGCAGCCGGGTTACCGGGCCGCCGCGGGCGTGCGGTGCGCCGACGGACCCCCGGCGCACAGAACGGCGAAGAACGCCCCCGCGTCATCCGGTGTGGACGGCGCGGGGGCGTCTTGAGGTCTTGGTGGCCCGCTCAGATGGCGCGAACGCCGGTGGCCTGGGGCCCCTTGGGGCTCTGGCCGACCTCGAACTCGACCTTCTGATTCTCTTCAAGGGTGCGGAAGCCGGAACCCTGAATCTCCGTGTAGTGGACAAAAACGTCAGCGGAGCCGTCCTCGGGGGCGATAAAGCCGAAGCCCTTCTCCGCGTTGAACCACTTCACAGTTCCCTGTGGCATCTTTCGTACTTTCCTTCTCTATATTTCACCGGGTGCGGCCCGCCGTCTTTCGGCAGACCGGGCCCGTTCCGACCGCCATACCTTCGTGGAGTGCTCGGAACTCGACCCGACCTACAACCCTCGCAGGAACCGCGATCGCAACGTCGTTCCTGCGAGTGCTGATACACGAACACAGAAGCTGCGACCGCCGTAAGTCAATCACGTTCAGGCCTGCTGCGACAGTCTCGCCGTGATCATGTAGTGAACAATTCACGTACGACTTGACCGGGAGGGTCCGATGTGACAGATCCGGGGCCGAATTTCGGTCGCGAGCTGCTCGCGTGCGCGCTCGACGGGACCGCGGCCGACGAGCGTCCGCTGCGTCATGTCGCCGATCTGCCGCCCAGACCGGCCCAGCCGCAGGCCTGGCCACATTGGGCGGACCCAGATGTGGTGCGGGCGTTCCATGATCGCGGCGTGGAGGCGCTCTGGTCGCATCAGCTGGCGGCGGCCGAGCTGGCTCGTACCGGGCGCCACGTCGTGCTGAGCACCGGCACGGCGTCCGGCAAGTCGCTGGCCTACCAGCTGCCGATATTGACGAGCCTGAAGGAAGATCGGCGCTCCCGGGCGCTGTACCTGTCGCCCACCAAGGCGCTGGGACATGACCAATTGCGCGCCGCCGCCGCCCTGACCACCACCGTGGCGGGCCTCGGGGACGTCGCGCCGAGCCCCTACGACGGGGACAGCCCCACCGAGGTGCGCCGTTTCGCGCGGGAGCGCTCCCGTTGGATCTTCTCCAACCCGGACATGATCCACCTTTCGCTGTTGCGCAACCACGCCCGCTGGGCTGTCTTCCTGCGCAATCTGCGGTACCTGGTGGTCGATGAATGTCATTACTACCGGGGGATTTTCGGGTCGAATGTGGCGATGGTGTTGCGCCGTCTGCTGCGGTTGTGCGCACGGTACTCGGCACCCGGATCGGACTTCTCCGGACCCACGGTCATTTTCGCCAGCGCCACCACCGCCCAGCCCGCGGCGACGGCGTCGGAACTGATCGGGCAGACAGTGGTGGAGGTCACCGAGGACGGTTCGCCGCAGGGCGCGCGCACGGTCGCGCTGTGGGAACCGGCGCTGATCACCGATCTGGTCGGGGAGAACGGCGCGCCGGTGCGCCGCTCGGCGGGCGCCGAGGCCGCGCGGGTGATGGCCGACCTGATCGCCGAAGGGGCCCGGACCTTGACTTTTGTGCGCTCGCGGCGCGGCGCCGAGCTCGCCGCACTGGGCGCCAGAGCCCGGCTGGCCGACACCGCGCCCGAGCTGGCCGCGCAGGTGGCCTCCTACCGCGCCGGCTATCTCGCCGAGGACCGACGCGCGCTGGAACGTGCGCTTGCCGAAGGGGACCTTCGCGGTGTGGCCACCACCAATGCCCTCGAGCTCGGCGTGGACATCGCCGGCCTCGATGCCGTTGTGCTGGCCGGATTCCCGGGTACGGTCGCGTCGTTCTGGCAACAGGCCGGCCGTGCGGGGCGGCGCGGGCAGGGCGCGTTGATCGTGCTCATCGCCCGCGACGATCCGCTGGACACCTACCTGGTCCACCATCCGGCTGCACTGTTGGACAAGCCGATCGAGCGTGTGGTCATCGATCCCGGCAACCCGTACGTGCTGGGTCCCCAACTGCTCTGCGCAGCAACAGAACTGCCGATGACTGAGGCCGAGGTCCGAATGTGGGGCGCCGAGGTGGTGGCCGAGTCCCTGGTCGACGACGGTCTGCTGCGGCGCCGTCCGAGCGGCTATTTCCCCGCCCCGGGCGTGGATCCGCACCCCGCGGTGGACATCCGAGGCTCCACCGGTGGCCAGATCGCGATCCTGGAGGCCGGCACCGGCCGGATGCTGGGCAGCACGGGTGCGGGTCAGGCACCGGCCTCGGTGCATCCCGGCGCCGTCTACCTGCATCAGGGCGACAACTACGTGGTCGACTCCCTCGATTTCGAGGACGGCGTCGCATTCGTCCACGCCGAGGATCCCGGGTACACGACCTTCGCTCGGGAACTGACCGACATCAACGTCACCGGCCCGGGTGAGCGCACCGAACACGGGCCGGTCACGGTGGGCCTGGTACCGGTGTCGGTCAGCAACACCGTCACCGGGTACCTGCGGCGCGGCATGGGCGGTGAAGTCATCGACTTCGTCGAACTCGACATGCCCACCCGTACGCTGCAGACCATGGCGGTGATGTGCACCATCACACCGGAAGCGCTGCAGCACAACGGTATCGATCCACTCAGGATCCCTGGTTCGTTGCACGCCGCCGAGCACGCGGCCATCGGTCTGCTGCCGCTGATGGCCAGCTGTGACCGCGGCGACATCGGTGGGGTGTCCACCGCGGTGGGGCCGGTCGGAGGCCTGCCGACGATCTTCGTCTACGACGGTCACCCCGGCGGTGCGGGGTTCGCCGCCCGCGGGTTCCGCACCATGCACCAATGGTGGGAAGCCACGGCGGCGGCCATCTCGTCCTGCGAGTGTCCCGCCGGATGCCCGTCCTGCGTGCAGAGCCCGAAGTGCGGCAATGCAAACGATCCCCTGGACAAGGACGGTGCCGTCCGGGTGTTGCGCCTGGTCGTACGCCAACTCGCCGAACGATTCGGCTGAGCCCGCTCACCGGGGGTCGGGGCTGCCGCTCGGTAGGATCACCGGCATGACCCACGACTGGTTGCTCGTGGAAACCCTGGGCACCGAACCTGCCGTGGTCGCGCACGGTGCGTACACGAAGAACATGGTTCCGGTCGCCACCTACCTGCGACGGAACCCCCATCTCATGGCGATTCAGACCGCGATCGGCGAGACGGTCCGGGCCGGAGGCGGACTGAGCAGCATCACCCCGAAAAACGACCGCGTCATCCGGACCGAGGTGGTGCAGATGTCCGACGGCCGGATCCACGGTGTGCAACTCTGGTCCGGAGCGCCGGACGTGTCTGCGCCGGAGCGCCCGTTGGTGGGTCCGCTGCTGTGGGATCTCACCGCGGGTACGGCCACTGACACGCCCGAGTCCCTGCAGATCGGCGGCTGGGACCCGGCCAAACAGACCACCGAAGGTCGGGCGTTCGCCGAGGACCTGCCGCGGCGCGATCTGAACCCGAACGAGGCCGAGGTGCTGCGGATGGTGATCAAGCCCGAAGCCGGTGTGACACTGTGCGACACCTGGGATGTCGTGGATTACCGCGGGCAGCCCATCACGGTGGGTTTCGCGGCTCGGTCGCTGCCCGAGATCCAGCCGGACGGCAAGCAGCGCTTGATCTGTCGTGCCATGAACTGGCGTAGCGTGCGTGAGGGCGCGAGCATCCAGCACGACCTGCTGGCTCAGCGGATCGTCGACGGGCTGCGGCAACCGGGTGTGTATCGGGCACTGGTGGACCCGCGGCAGTGGACCTTGTTGAAGTGGCTGGACGACCCGGTGCCGTTTCTGGACTGGCGGGCCAACATGATCAGCGAGCAGGCGGTGCATCCGCACGACCGCGCCGCGCTCGTGACGATGGGCACCCAGTTCTCCGCAGGTGTCGCCAGCGGCGTGCTGCGCATGGTCGGTCGCGACGGCGGCTGGACCCCGACCCACGTGACGCTCAATCGTGTGGAGCTCGGCAAGGGCGTCGACGCGGCACTGGTGTCGCTGCGCCGACCCGCCCCGTCTGAGATCTCCGCAGCGGGACTCGACGAAACAGCGGAACGCGATGGCACGGGAGAACGAACGGGGCGGCGACTGAAAGCACTGTCCCGCAAGGACAGAACCACCGGCACCTAACTATCGTCCCGGACCGCCCCGGTCGCGATCACCCCGGCCGTCGCCGCGCGGCCCGTCGAAGTCCGGGCCGTTCTCTCGTGGACCGTTCTCTCGTGGAGCGTTGTCTCGCGGGCCTTTCTTCGGCGGGCCCTCGTCGGCGCGCGGTACCGGCGGCGGTTGGGTCGCAGGGGTCACCGAGGGCGGCGCTGAGGTCAATGTCTTACCGGTAGGGGGCGGGGCCGTCGTGCTGGTGCTCACCGTTTCCAGCGGCGTGGACGAGGAGAACGGTTCCAGCGCCAGCGCGAGTGCGGAAACGGCGAATGCAACCACGGCCGCAGCGGCCAGCAGGACCTTGCGGGAACCTGAGCGAGGGCGTGGCGGCGGTGGCGGGAAGTGCATCGAGGGAGGTAGCGGCTGCGCGAGCACTTTGGTCTGCGGCCGCGCTGCGGCGGGTACGGCGCCGACGGCCAATGCGCCGACATCGCCGGCCAGCGCGGCACGCATCTGGGCGGCGCTGCCGAATCGAAGACCAGGCTGGCGGCTCATGGCACGGTCCACAACCGCCGCCAGGACCGGGTCGGCACCCGTGGACAGCCCGGACAACGGCGGGGGCGGGGCCTCGACGATGGCCCGGGCCAACGCCGCCGGATTGTCATGCGGGAAGGCGCGCCGCGCCAGCAGCGCTTCGTAGCCCATGACGCCGACGGCGTAGAGGTCGTCGGCCACCGAGGCGGGCGCACCGGCGACCCGCTCGGGACTCATGTAGCACATGGTGCCCACGATCTGCCCGGTGGCGGTGTGGACGGTTCCGCCGCTCTTGGCTATCCCGAAGTCCGCCACCTGCATCCGGTCGCCCGCGGCTGCGAGCAGGATGTTTCCCGGTTTGATGTCCCGGTGCAGGACGCCGGCCGAGTGGGCGACCTCGAGCGCGGCGAGCACGTCGTCGAGCATCGCCCTGACCTGAGCCGGCGGCAGGGGCCCCTGGGCGATGAGATCGGCGAGGGTGCGTCCGGGCAGCCGCTCCATCACGATGAAGGGTCGGCCGTCGTGCTCTCCGAAGTCGTGCACCGCAACGATGTTGGGGTGCGTCAGCGCGGCCGCCGCGCGGGCCTCGTCGTGAAATCTGAGCCGAGCCGCCGGGTCGGCGTTCAAGCTGGGATGCAGCAGTTTGACTGCGACCGCGCGGTGCAGGCGGGTGTCCCAGCCGTCACGCACCTCGGCCATGCCGCCGCAGCCGAGCAGACCACGCAGCTCGTAGCGGCCGAGAAGGAACTCGCGGCCCGTCATGCCGGCTGCGTATCCGCCCTTGCGGGGACGTAAACCAGACCCGCGGTCGACGCGTCCATCTGCCGATTGTCTCGTGATGCACCGATCGCATCAGTGCTCGGGGCCGGCGGGGCCGGCACGAGCGACGGCCGAGGCTGGTGCCAGAAGTGTCCCGCCCAATGCCGGCGCGACGCCGACGCGGACGATCACGTCGAGGTCATCGACGGCGCATTCGATCAGCTGCCCACCCATCGACCGGGCGACGTGGGTGGCGGTCTCGCAGGCCGCCGCCGGCCCGGAGGGCACCCGCTGGGCGGCACTGAGCGCGGCCAGATCGGCGGCTGCCTGCGCACGGTGCCGGGCCGAAACAGCCGCACCGAGCACCGCTGCGGCCGAGGTGACCGCGAGCAGGACGAGCACCATCAGCATGGCGGCCACGGTGGCGGAGCCACCCTCAGCGGCCACGGTGGCGGAGCCACCCTCAGCGGCCACGGTGGCGGAGCCACCCTCAGCCGACGCCGGGTTCCACCGCGGACACCCCTTCAGCCCTGATGACGACGCCGGGCAGCACCGACGCCGCAGTGACCGTGGCGACCACGAAGTCTCCGTCGCGGCGCACGGCGACGACCGATTGCGCCGGTGCGATCCGCTGAGCCACCTGGGTGGCGGAGGCATCGTCCCCCCGAGCCGCCAGCCGCGCGGCCTCCCTTGCCGCATCGATACAACGCACCTGCGCCGACAGCGCAGCGAGTCCGGCCACGCAGACGACCAGAATGGCCACCAATGCCGTGATGGCGAAAGCCGCTTCCGCGGTGGCCATTCCGGACTCGCCATTCAGATGTTGGTGTTCAGCGCCCTGCTGATGATGTTGGTCAGCGCGGTGACGATGGAGTCCCCGGTGACGACCGTGTAGAGGATTGCGCCGAATGCCGCGGCAGCGATCGTCCCGATGGCGTATTCCACGGTCGACATGCCGTCGTCGGCGAGTGCGAGCAACCAGATCCGAACGCGGAATTCCCGAAGACGTTCTCTCATCATGCTTCTCCTTCATCGTTGATCACAGCACTCCCGACTGCAGGACATCGCCGGCCAGCCCGGCGACGACGGGAATGATCCCCAGACACAGAAATGCCGGGAGGTAACACAGGCCCAGCGGGCCGGCCATCAGCACCGAGGCGCGCTCGGCCTTGGCGCCTGCCGCATCACCGGCTTCCCCGCGCAGTTGCGTGGCCAACTCCTCGACGCCGCGCGCGAGCGCGGTGCCCGACGCCGCCGAACGGCGCGCCATCCGCAGCAACGCCTGTAGGTGATCGTCCTCGGTAGCACCGTGATTCACCCACGCGCGAGCGGGATCGGCACCGAGTGCAATGAGATCGGAGGCCCGGCGCAGCAATGCGGCCAGCCCCGCAGGCGCCGAATCCGCCACTGCCGACGCGGCGGCCGACACCGCCATACCCGACCGTAGACAGGCGGCGAACACTTCGAGACTGGCAGCGACCGCCAGCACATCGTCGGTCCGGGGATGGTGTCGCGTATCGCCCGAGGGTCGAAGCCGCCGCTTGACCCTCGCTGCCGACAATTGGGGGCTCATGAGTGCTGCCGCGGCGAGAAGTAGTGCTGACCAGATCATTTCACTACTCCCGCGGTGATCCGGTCGGACCACAACAGGCCACCGCAGACGAAGACCGCGCCGACGACGAGCAACCAGCCGCCCCCACCGCCGGCGAACAGGAAGCCGATCGGGTCCGCGCCGATCGCGTGGCCGAGCAGTACACCGAGCAGCGGCAGTCCGGCCAGGATCGCCGCGGTGGCACGTGCGCCCGCCAACCCGGCTTCGACACGGCCCCGGAAGCGTTCACGCTCGGTGATGTCGCGCTGTGCTGCATGCATGAGCGTGGCGACGGCCAGCCCTTGGTTCTGGGCGAGCTGCCAACAGACGGCCAGCCTCTCCCAGTGCCACGGCATCGACGAGCGGTGCCCCTCGGCGTGCAGGCCGGCCGCGACGTCGGCGCCGAGCCGGGCCCGGGCGGCGACGACACTCAGCGAGTCGGCGACCCGTCCGCTCGACTCCTGCGCGGCAGCTGTCATCGCCGCGACAGGGTGCGCGCCGATCCGTAGTTCGCCGATCAGCACGTCGAGCGCGCCCTGCAGATCAACCGCCTCGGCACCGAGATCGCGTCTCCGCCTGGCCGCGCGACGGCGGGTGAGCAGCGTCACCGCCAGCAGGCCGAGCGCCGCGACCGCCGACGGCGTCAAGACCACTACCGCCGCGAGACAGGCAGGAATCGCCAAGACCGGCATCGGGAGCTGCCGTGGCGGGATCCGGGACGCCGGAAACAACTGCGTTCGTCGGCACGCCCCGGTTGGGGTGACAAGCACGGCGGCGGCCAGAGCCAGCGCGGCCGCCGTCATGTCCTGCTCCGGCTACGCACCAGCTCGCGAAGCCTGCCGGCGCCGGGTCCGGCCCCGGTGTCTCGGTGCCAGCTGGTCAGCACGCTGACGGTGCCGTCGTGGCCGCGCTGCAGCACGCCCACCTCACCGAGGCGGCGCCGCCCGGTGCGATCACGCGTGACGTGCAGCACCACCTGCGCAGATTATCTGTAACGGGCCGCGCTGATCGGGATGTTTGAGCAGTTCGATCCGTTGAAGACATGTGTAAGCCGCGGAGGACGCGGCTGTTCCTTGGTGTACATGTAACCGACGGCGCTGGTGGCGCTGCGTGCTGTCTCATTGCCCAACTGACGTCGGAGATTCGGGACAATCGCTGTGAGACAAGAAACGAGACGCTCCCTGACGCGCCCTCGATCTGGGGCGATGGACCGGAGGGCTGGTCGCCGATTGGCTGTCTCTTTCTCTAGAAACGAGACGGATAGATTGCCGCCGCTACAACTCACAGTCGCCAGGCGCGAAAATCACGGCCTGGCGTCTGCGTTGATCTGTCTACTTTGGTGAGGAATCGCGGGCTGAGGCTGACTGGCCTCCGGGGCGCACGCGTCGATGTGCTTTGAGGAAGTCATCGACGATGTGTTCGCAGTGGTGCCGGCTCATGGTGTGGAGTCCGGTCATGCGTGCGAACGCGAGTGGTCCGACGAGTTGGCACATAGCGAGTTCGATGTCGAAGTCGTCAAGCTCGTCGCGCGTTTGGGGGCTCTGGAGGATGGCGTCGAACGGCTGTCGGTATTGGTCGACGACCTTCGTTCGCAGTGTGTTGGTGTGGCCGGCCTCGTCCCCACTGCTGGGCGTAGGCCCCAGGGATAGCCAGGCCAGGGTGGTGAGGTGAAGGGGCGCGTCGGCGAAGAGCGATGCCTGACGGCTGAGCAGTTCGATCAGCTGCTCTCGCAGAGGAACTGAGCGGGGAGGCGGTGGGGTGACCTGGGGCAGGAGTCGCTCGAAGGTGGCAGCGAGAAGATGGGAGGAACTGTTGAAATGGCGGTAGAGGGTGGTTCGCGCGACCTTCGAGGCCTTGGTGACAGCGTCGATCGTGACCGCCTCGACCCCGCCCGTGCTGAGCAGATGAGCCGCGGCGTCGAGCAGACGGGTTCGTGACCGCGCGCGGCGTGGATCGGCGTCGTCGTCGGGCGATGCGTCTTCGCTCAACGCCGTATCCGTCGACTGAATTGTATGGCCGTTCCGACTCGCATCAGGTTATGGTACCAACGGTAGCGTAGCGATACTGCGCGTCCCATAATCGTGGCTGGTCGCGTCGGCGTGCGCCGCACCCTCGACTGGCCCGCCCCGCGAGAGGCCGAGGACCGCCGATGACGACAGCCGAATCGATCAAAGAAGATCGCTTCGCCGAGGCGCTCCGTAAGCGAGAGATCATCCTTGACTGCACCGCGACGATCGCTTCCAGTGGCGGATACGACGCGGTGAAGATGCGCGCAGTTGCCGATAGCGCAGGGATCGCGGTCGGCACCCTCTACCGCTTCTTCCCGTCGAAGCCGCACGTACTGGTAGCCGTCCTGGCGCGTGAATTCGAACGTATTGGCGCTGAACGAGACTGGACCGCCACAGCGGAAACATCACGAATACGTTTGGCGCAGTTGAACACTCGCCTGTGTCAGGAATGGCGCGCTCGGCCTGCGCTGACCGAGGCCGTGACCCGCGCATTCGTGTTCGCCGATGACAGCGCAAGCGCGGAGGTGGACCGCGCGGCAGGGGTCATCGAGCACCTGATTGGGCTGGCAATCGCTGGCGGGGAACCGAACCCAAGACATCACAGGCTGGCCGCCCTGGTCAGTGATATCTGGTTGGCCAGCCTAATCGCCTGGGTCCGGCACAGCATGTCCGCCGAGGACGTCGCGCTCCGACTGGAGCGCAGCGTCGCGTTGGTCGTCAGCGACAAGGAGTAGCCGTGCAGAACGCATTTCGAAGCGATGTTACGAGAACGATACTATCGGTAGCGTACCGATACTGATAGTATCGTTGCCGTTGCTCGGCGAGAGAGGTCTGATGATCACCCAGTGGATCGAAGCCTGCGAGGTCCAGCGCGTCAGCTTGGTCGGCGGTTTGGTGCTCAATCTCGAGGACTACAACGAGTTGGTCGTCACACGGCCACTGAGGTTGTCACTGCCCCCGGTGGGGGCGTATCCGGCCGAAGACGTGATCGTCGATCCGAATGACGTGCCGGATCATCAGCGTCCGTTGCTGAATTTCGCCGGTAGCGTGTGCACGCTTGCCAGCTGCGACGATGACGGCACCCTGCGTGTCGAGTTCTCCAACGGCTACGGCGTCACGGTGGCTCCCGATGAGTGCTTCACGTCGTGGGAGCTGTACGGCAAACGCCACGGTTACATGGCCTGTCTACCCGGTGGCCGGGTCCGCGTCGTGCGCCATGATGTGCCCGAGAATGACCTGGTTGCCGACCGCCCTGCGGTGCGCCCTTGAGCGTCGACGGCAACGAAGCGGACGCGCACAACGACGACGCCGCTACTCGGTTGCGCGAACGCGCCATTTCGGCTGCCAAGACCTCCGGCGAATACAGCGAGCGTCTCGGCGCGTTGGCTCGTTTCACTGTGCGGCACAAGGCGTTGGTGATCGGCGCCTGGGTTGGACTGGCGGTGATTCTGGCCCTGCTGTTCCCGCAACTGGAAACGGTGGTGCAGAAGCAGTCGGTGCAGCTGATCCCGCAGGATGTCGGGTCCTTCCAGACCCTCGACCGGATGAGCGAGGCCTTCGGCGAGCAGGGCTCCAAGACCATGTTGTTTGTGGCGATGGAGGACCAGTCGGGCATGACGCCGTCGGCGCGGCAACGCTATACCGACCTGGTGTCGCGGCTGCGGGCCGACACCGAGCACGTGCTTCTCGTTCAGGACCTGCTGGCTGATCCGGTGACCGCCGCTCAGGCGCTCAGCGAGGACGGCAAGGCCTGGTATCTGCCGGTCGGGGTGGCCGGCACGCTCGGTGACCCTGCGGCCGCCGAGTCGGTCACCGCGGTCCGCGCCATCGTCGCCGAGGCCTTCGACGGCTCGTCGACGACGGCGAAGGTCACCGGGCCGCCGTCGACGTTCAGCGACCAGATCGCCGAGGCCGAACACGATCTGCTGTTCATCTCCATCGCCACCGCGGGGCTGATCGCGCTGATCCTGCTCATCGTCTACCGGTCGGTGTTCACCGCGCTGTTGCCCCTGCTGGTGATCGGCATCAGCCTGGCCGTGGGGCGCGGACTGCTCTCCGCACTCGGCGAGCTGGGTATGCCCGTGTCGCAGTTCACCGTGGCCTTCATGACGGCGATCCTGCTGGGCGCCGGCACCGATTACACCGTCTTCCTGATCAGCCGCTACCACGAACAACGCCGGGCGCAGGTCGCCCCCGATCAGGCGGTGGAACACGCCACCGCCAGCATCGGCCGCGTCATCCTGGCCTCGGCCGCCACGGTCGCGTTGGCGTTCGCCGCCATGGTGTTCGCCAACTTGAGCGTGTTCGCCGGGATGGGACCGGCCTGCGCGGTAGCCGTCCTGGTCGGATTCGCCGCCACCGTGACACTGTTGCCACCGGTGCTGTCGCTGGCCGCGAAACGCGGTATCGGCGAACCCAAGTCCGACCGCACCCGGCGTTACTGGAACTCGGTGGCCGTGGCGGTGGTGCGCAAACCGGTGCCACTGCTGCTCGTCAGCTTGGCCATCCTGCTGGCACTCTCAGCGGTCGCCATGACGATCACGTTGAGCTACGACGACCGCAAAGGACAACCCGACACCACCGCCAGTAACGAGGGCTATCAGCTGTTGGACCGGCACTTCCGCAAGGACATCGTCATCTCCGAATTCCTCCTCGTGGAGTCTCCGACCGACATGCGCACCGGCATGGGACTGGCCGACCTCGACGAGATGGCCTCGCGCATCGCGCAGATCCCCGGCGTGTCCAAGGTGTCCGGGGTCACCCGCCCCACGGGAGCCCGCCTGGAACAGGCCCAACTGGGCTGGCAGAACGGACAAATCGGCGACAAGATGGCCAGCGCGGTGGACGACGGCAACGCCCGCAAGGACGACCTGGCCAAGCTCACCGGCGGCGCCGACCAACTCGCCGGCGGCCTCGCCCAACTCGATACCACCCTGCGGACCGCCCTGACCCCACTGACGGGAATCCTCGACCAGGCCCAGACCGCCGGACAACAGGTGGACCAGTTCCGGCCGCTACTGAACCAACTCTCGGCCACCGCACCGGCGGTCGACCGGGCGCTGCGTTCTGGTCCGGGGCTGCGCCCCCTCGCCGAGCAGGCCGACGGCGCCATCGCCACCATCGACCCCCTGGTGGGCGCCCTGAACACCTCGCCGTGGTGCGCGACCACACCGCAGTGCGCCCAACTCCGTGACCAAGTCCAAGTCCTCGCGACGCTGCGCAACGCCGGGTTCTTCACCCAGGTCGCCGGGCTCGGCGATCACCTCGGCGAGAACGCATCCGTGGCCGACACCGTGGCCAGCTTCCAGACCGCGGTCACCTCGCTGGACAACGCGTTCGGCGCACTCGGTGACCCCGCCGACCTGGCCGGTAACATCCGCCGACTCCAAGACGGCATCAGCCAACTCGCCTCCGGCGCCCAAGCTCTGGCCACCGGTGTGCACACCCTGGCTGACAGCAACATCGAGATGCTCAGCGGGATGAGCCAGATCGCCACCCAGCTGCAGAACTCGGCGCGCGCCAGCACCGGCTCCGACTCCGCCAGCGGCTTCTTCCTGCCTCCCGACGCCTTCGAGAATCGACAGTTCGCTGACGTCGCCAAACAATTCCTCTCCCGTGACGGCAAGACCGCCCGGTTCCTCATTGAATCCAGCAACGACCCCTACAGCGCGGCCGCCGTGAACTTGTCCCACGAAATGGTCGCCGTCGCCGAGGGCGCCCGGCCCAACACCTCGCTGGCGGAGGCACGAATCTCGGTTGCCGGATTCCCGGCGGTCAACTCCGACATTCAGCGCCTGCTGACCGCCGACTTCATCCAGCTGGCCGCCTCCACCCTCCTCGTCGTGGGTCTGATCCTGGTGTTGCTGCTGCGCGCACTGCTCGCCCCGCTCTACCTGCTGGGCACCGTGGTGCTCAACTACGCCGCATCGCTGGGCATCGGGGTGCTGGTCTTCCAATGGGGACTAGGCTACGAAATCGCCTGGCCCGTACCACTACTGGCGTTCATCGTCCTGGTCGCCGTGGGCGCGGACTACAACATGCTGCTGGTGTCGCGACTCAAGGAGGAATCCACCCGTAACTTCCGCGTCGGGGTCCTTCGCACCGTGGCCACCACCGGATCGGTGATCACCTCAGCTGGCATCATCTTCGCGGTCAGCATGTTCGGGCTGATGGTCGGCTCCATCGCCATCATGATCCAAGCCGGATTCATCATCGGCTGCGGCCTGCTGCTGGACACCTTCATCGTGCGCACGCTCACCGTCCCCGCCATCGCCGTCCTGCTCCGCGAGGCCAGCTGGTGGCCACACCGCCCCATCACCATTCGATCCGGCTAGCCCCCGACACCGAGGCCTACAGTGTGCAGCGGTCGAGGAACTCGGTGACCCACGATGCTGCCGATGGTCGCGACGTTCGCCTCGGCGGTGGTGGGCCGACGACTGTACGTTCCTTCAAGCTGATCTAGTGGACTTTTATGCATCTGGTGATCGTGCTCGGGCGCAGCCGTCGCCTTGTGGGACGGCGTGAGAGACCTTAAGAGCGGTTCGTCGTCGAATCGGTCGCCACGCCAAGCGGCCTCACCCATCGATTTTTCAACCGGGTAGCGACCGTGCAACTGCGGGCGTACACGCAAGGCGCGGAGGTGACCCTACCCGGCAGCCGAGACAGGCTGTGATCACTCTCGTTTCTTTAAAACAGACGGACTTGCAACGACCTGAACGTGGTCCTCATTAGAGGGATGGCTCCGAGGTCGTCTGACCGTCGCACCTTCCAGGCGACGTCGTAGCGGTCGAGATCCTGACGGCACCGCTTGAACTCATCGCCGACGCCTTGCCTCGCACCGCTACCACGACACACGTAGCCAGCTCCCGGGCAACTAACGTCCCATGCGTCACTATCTTCACTGTGGCCACAGTGAAGGAACACGCCCTCCGACCCACGCGGACCGATGGGGGCCATTCGAGTCGTCGGGACGCGGAGCGGCATGCGCGCAACTCGCCCCAGGGCCAGAGTAGGGCGCGACACGCATCATATCGGCAGTTCAGAACCATTTACACATGTATACTTGCAACATGCTAAGCAACGCAGAATTGTCGACCCGGCGCACGGCGCGCCTCCGTAAGGGTGTAGGAAAAACCGTGCAGTATTTCCGCCATGGTGGTTCCGGTGGAGCTGGCGAGACAGCTCGTGGCCCTGCATCGTCTGGCGTTGGCGAGGCTGCTCGGCGAGATTGGCGTGGCGTTCGATGCGTCGCTGGCGCGGTGGTATCCGGTATTTCCCAACCCGATGCAGATTCAGGGCGGGACGTTGTGCCAGGACGTACGCAGTCACGTGCTGGCGATGAACGGCATCGACGCGCAGAGCGCGAAGGCCCCGGCGCCGCCACTAGCGCCAAAGGGCGCCTCATGCGGGCCGGGGTCGACGTTGCGGATGTCCACAGGACCGAGTTCGTCGGTGCGCATCGGCGATGCGGGGATGGCGTGGGCTCGGGTGCGCCACATCAGCCCGCAACGAGCCGCCGATATCGGCGCGTTACCCCCGCAGTCGATGCCCAAGTCCAAGCCGGGCAAGCAGATGTCGCTCGACGCCGGCGAGCCCGTGGACCAGCGGGTGTTTGGTCCGGCGGGGATCGGCGACGATTACGAGCTGATTGTGTACTGGTGGGAGACCCCGGGCCGGTTGTCGGTGGGTGGTGCCATCTTGGCGGTGGTGGCCGATCTGGACACCAACGAGGAGCGGATCCTGGGGTTCGAGCCGTTGCCGCTGGCGATTCGGCCGAAGACCGTTGCCGAGCAGCAGATCGTGGCCGAGGACGACGAGGAAGTGCACGACGACTTCAAGAAGTTCTTGCCGGGGAATGCTCCCGAGACCGGGGAAGCCGAGGCGTAGACGATGAGCTGGTACCGGCCGGGCGCGTGTGGGGACGAGGTGGTCGGTGATGGCGTCGGTAGAGGTGTTCGGCACACGGGTCCGCCAGGCCCGGGTGTTGCGGCGTCTGTCAGGCACCGCGGTGATGGATCATCTGGGTTGGCGCTCTCCGCGCCAGACGCGGTTGGAGCAGTCCGAGACCGCGGCCCTGCAGTCCGCCGATTTCGATCGGCTCACAGCGTTGTTGCGTTTCCCACCAACGTTTTTCACGACCGCCCCGGCGTCGCGGGTGACGGCGCGGGATTTGCTGTTCCGGGCGCCCAAGTCCACCACGGTCACCGAGAAGGAGTACCTGGCGGTGTTCGCCAACGTCGTCGGTGATCTGCTCGGGCAGCTCAATGCGGTGGCCAAGCTGCCCCCGGTGCTACTGGAGCCATTGCCGGCGGGCACCGATGTGGTGACCGCGGCCGCGCAGGCCCGGCGCTGGCTGGGGGTGGCACCCGGGGTGCCGATCAAGTCGCTGACCTACGAGCTGGAAGCGGCCGGGGTGCCGGTGGTCATGCGGATGAAGCACTCACGCTCCACCGGCGTGGTGGACTGGGACACCGATGAGGACGGGCCGGCCGGGTTGTTGACCGAGAAGCATCTGGGGTGCTCGGCGCGGACCGGGGAGTATCGGGAACGGCCGCTGGTGTTGTTGCGGGCGTTGGATTCTTGGGAGCGCACCCGCTGGACGGTCGCCCATGAGATCGGGCATTTGTTGTTGCACCGTTATGGCGATGTCAGCGATGACCAGGAGCGCGAAGCCTCCCGGTTCGCCTCGGAGTTGTTGGCGCCGGCCGAAGTGCTGGCCCGGGAGGTGCCGCCGGTTCCCACGCTCAGCGATCTGGTCGATGCGAAGGTGAGGTGGCGGATTTCGCTGGGGGCGTTGATTATTCATCTTCGTGAGTCGAAGCTGATTGATGAGGTCCGGGCCGATACGTTGCAGCGTCAGCTCTACACGCGGATCAACTCCGAGACCGGGCACACCTGGGGCAAGACCGAACCGGGCTGGAATGCCCGCACCCCGGAGCGGCCTCGGCTGCTGCGCCGGTGGATGGAGGAATGCTATGGCTCGGTCAGCGTGGAGGCTTTGGCCGCCCACGACCTGATCTATCCCACAGACTTGTTGGCCGACATCCTGGCCGGCCAGCGTGAGGCCCCCGCCAGGGTTGCCGCGGCCCCGGAAACCGCTTCGGCGGTGCTCGATGACGAGGCGATCCTGGACCGCGGGGACACGGTGGTGCAGCTGCGCCGGCCTCGCCGGCAGGCCTAGCACGGGATTGCGGGGGCGGATCGGGGATGGCACGGACACAACGGATCGCGCTGACCGATGCCCCGGACACCTACACCGTGCTGGGCCCTGATCACCTGCCGATCGAGGCGGCCGAGGAGTACCTGCAGTTCCTGCGCGATGACGGGTCCTCGCCGAACACGGTGAAGGCGTATGCGGCGGGCCTGGCGGCGTGGTGGACGGTGCTGGAACACACCGGCACCGACTGGCAGGACATCAGTACGAGCTTGTTCGGGCAGTTTCTGGCCTACCTGCGCACCGGGGACCTGCCGGGGACCGCCCGGATCGGGGCCCCCGAGGTGTGGCTGGGCACGGCGAGCACCCAGCTGCGGGCCGCGGCGGTGCTGGCGTTCTACCGCTACCACGCTGATGCCCATGGGCTGGCAGGCCCGTATCAGCGGCTGTTCACCAGCCACGGCAAGCGATCACGGTCACGGTATATCCCGATGCTGGCCGGGGTCGGCGCACCGCGCTCCAAGGACCGGCCCATCTACACGGTGCGCAGCGGAAACAAGTCCGCCACTCCGGTGCTGCTGCCCACCCAAGTGGCTGCGATCCTCGATGGCTGTGCCACCCAGACCGGACAGGACTGGTCGGGGCCGCCCTCGGGGCTGCGGGACCGGCTGTTGTTCGCGGTGCTCGCCGAGACTGGGATGCGCCTGGGTGAAGCGCTATCGTTGCGGCACCACGATTTTCATATCGGTGCCGGTGGGACACCGTTCATCGACGTGGCCTCCCGTCAAGATCATCCGCGCGGGGCCCGCGGCAAGACGCTGCTGGCCCGGCGTATCTACATCGGTGACGACTTGGAGGCGCTGTATTCGGCCTACGTGTGGCATCTGGTCGACCAGGGCGCCGATCTGGAAGTGCCCGACCTGGACACTCACTTCGTCTTCGTCAATCTCACCCACGGGCAGCGTTTCCGGCCCATGCGTGCCGAAACCGTCTACGCCAAAATCGATTCGGTGACCAAACGTGCCGGCGGGCTGTTACCCGACCGGTGGTCACCGCACTGGCTGCGCCACACCCATGCCACCGCGCTGCTGCTTTCCGGGGCCCCGCCGCACGTGGTGATGCGCCGCCTGGGCCACGCCGATATCCAGACCACGCTCTCGACCTACGGATGGGTCACCGAGGACGCCGAGATGCGCACCCTGGCGCAATGGCGCAGCTACGTCGCTGGCTGGAAAGGGCTGCACCATGACCACACCGACTGACCCGCCCGCACCCACGCTGGCCCCCGCCCCCGCGGCGGGGTCATGGGCGATCCAGTGGGCCCAAGTCCCCCCGCCGTGGCACCGACCGGTCTATGCGATCTACAGTGCTCCGTTCGATCAGGTGTTTCTGCGCAACCAGTTCTACCTGCAAGCACACCGCGCCGGAGCCGCGCACGATTTCGCCCCGGACGCCCCTGCTCGGTTCGGCGACGAGATCGCCTGGTGGGTCTGGACGTGCTGGGACCAGCAGCTACGCAAGATCGAACCCTCCCTGCTGGCCTGGCTGACCCGCACCCTGCCGGCCGCGATCGACGAACACCGCACCCGCACCGGAAGGGCACCGGTTAGCATCGCCGACCTGGACCCCAACGCCGTGCTCCGCCAGGCGGTCTTGACCTTTCAGCGCCGCAACATGCGGCTACCCTCGGCGGGATCGCGGCGCAACATCCGCCACGTCATCGAGCATCTGCACCTGTGGGTATCGGTACGCTGCACCGATACCCCGTGGTGGGAACACGACATCTGGGATCTGCGCACCGACCCGCGCATCCCGCGCCGCGACCACGAACCCCGCCACGACACCGCCGTGCGGCTGCGCGATATCGAACCGGCGTGGCTACGCGAAGGGCTGCGGTTCTGGCTGCGCAGCGCGTTGACCTACGACCTGCTGGTCTGGTCCTCGGCCGCCGACCGGGCCCGCAACTTGGGCTCGCAACTCGGCCGGTTCGCCCGTGACCACGGCCATCATGATGATCCGCTGATCAGCACCGATCCTGATCAGCTGCGCACAGTGTTCCTCGACTATCTCGAGTACCTGCGGTCCCCAGCCGCGGCCACCCAGTCTGAGCGCCTCACCCCGGATACCGTGGCCACCCTGCAAGCCCAAACCCAAGCGTTCTACACATTCATGCACGACAATGCCGCCGACGCGGCGACCGCGACGGCCAACCCCCGCTGGCGCGATATCACGCTGACCCACACCGCGCTGTGGTCACCACTGCACGCGCCCAAACAGCGCCGCCGCGAACGTGAACTCACCTGGTATGCCACCGCAGACCTGCAGCGCATGCTCACCTATCTCGACGTCCTGGCGGCCCCCGCCGGGCACAAAGTGGTGCTGACCAAAGCCGACGGCACGATCACCATTGCCGCCGGCCTCGGTGACCCCCAGGCTGCCCGGATCTGGCTGCTACAGGCCCTGACCGGGCGCCGGGCCTCGGAAATCCTGATGCTCGACCATGATCCGTTGCAAGCCATCCCGGGCCAGGAACGCCCCACCGACGCCGATCCAGACACGTTCGTGGCCCGGCTGCGCTACCAGCAGACCAAAGTCGACGACGTCATTCCCACCATCCTCGTGGAGCAAGCCATCGTCGATATCGTCACCGAGCAGCAGAGCTGGCTGAAGACGACATACCCCGACCTGGCGCCCCGATACCTGTTCCTCGGCGTGAAGAATCAGCACCGCGGCCAGCAGCCCCGTTCCTACAACACCTACCGCACATCGCTGGCCAAGCTCGACGACTGCCACGACCTCACCGACAGCGCCGGGCGACCACTGCGCTTCACCCAAACCCATCGGTTGCGCCACACCCGGGCCACCGAACTGCTCAACGACGGTGTCCCGTTCCACGTCGTGCAGCGCTACCTCGGTCACAAGAGCCCTGAGATGACCGCTCGCTACGCAGCCACCCTGGCTGCCACCGCCGAAGCAGAGTTCCTCAAGCACAAGAAGATCGGTGCCCACGGCACCGATATCTCCATCAGCCCCAGCGACATCTATGAGATGACGCAGCTCGGTGCCCGCACCGACCGGATCCTGCCCAACGGTGTCTGCCTGCTGCCGCCGCTCAAACAGTGCGACAAGGGCAATGCCTGTTTGGGCTGCGGTCACTTCGCCACCGACGCCACCCACCTCGATGAGCTGCGTCAGCAGCACGCCGCGACCGAAGCGCTGCTGGCCGCCCGCCGTGACCAGTATCGCCGACGAAGCGGACGCGAACTCGGTGAGGACAACATCTGGGTGATCGAACGACGCCGTGAACTGCGATCGTTGGAAGCGATCATCGAACGCCTGTCGGCTACCGGAGACGAAGAGGCGGTATCCGGAGCCGGCACCGGGGTGGGAAAGCGCCTGCCGCTGCTACAGATCCAAACCCGTGGCGCCCATCAGTCCGCCCTCGATAAGGCCCAGCAACCCCGCACCACGGCTCAATGACCGCTGCCCGCTCCACCGCCGGCCTCAGAAAAGCCAGCGCCAAAAGCCGCAACGACGCCCGCCGCAAGATCAGAAAAGCGCTACGCGAGATGCAACGCGCCGGAATGACGATCAACCCCAACGCAGTCGCCCGCCACGCAGGGGTCGCCCGCAAAACGATCTACAACCACACCGACCTCTTCGACGAAATCCGCGCCGCCTCCGCGATACCACGGCCAACGATCGCCGCAACCGAATCCGAGGCGCCCATCCGCGGATCCTCGGTGGATGCCGCTCTGCGCCAACAACTGCGGACACAGAAGCGCCAATACGACAACGACATCGCCGCTCTCAAAGCCGAAATCAAGGAACTCAACCAGCAGCTCGCGGCCGCTCACGGCGAGATCCACCGCCTACGCGGCAATGGCACCGCCAACAACAGCTGATCGAGCCACATCATCGAATCGCACAGCAGCCCGCCAAACCGCCGTCACGCCGGTTACACCGTTACCGATAACAATGTGTCACTCGGTGATCCTCGCCCTCAAAACCCCAATCGGTAACTGTCTTACACATAGCAATTCCCGTTACAGATAAGATCGCGGCCGCGAGTTGGCTGTGCAGTGCATAGCGGTCCAGACCGCCGAGCGCTGCCAGCGCCTCGAACCGAGCCGGGACCTCGGCGGGATTGTTCGCGTGGATCGTGCCCGCGCCACCGTCGTGCCCGGTGTTGAGCGCGGTCAGCAGATCGACGACCTCCGCGCCGCGAACCTCGCCGACCACGATGCGGTCCGGTCGCATCCGCAGTGCCTGCCGGACGAGGTCACGGACCGTCACCTCACCGGCGCCCTCGACGTTCGCGCACCGTGCGACCAGTTTCACCAGGTGGGGATGCTGCGGCGCAAGTTCGGCGGCGTCCTCGACGCACACAATCCGTTCGCTGCCAGGTACCGCGGCGAGCATCGCGGCCAGCAGAGTCGTCTTGCCCGCGCCCGTCCCCCCGGACACCACGAACGCCAGGCGCGCGGAGATGACGTCGCGCAGCAGTTCAGCGGCGTCCGCCTCGATGGCCCCGACGCCGATGAGGGTGTCGAGATTCTGATTGGCCGGGCGCAGCACGCGCAGCGACAGACACGTCCCGCCGGCGGCGACGGGTGGCAGTACGGCGTGTAGCCGAACGCTGACGGGACCGCCCGGTGTCCCGTCGGTCAGTCCGCTGAGGTTTCCGTCAACCCACGGTTGGGCTTCGTCGAGCCGGCGTCCCGCGGACAGCGCCAGCCGCTGGGCGAGCCGTCGCACCGCCGCGTCGTCAGCGAAACGTACCGGAACCCGCCGCAAACCGTCGCCGTCGTCGACCCATACCGCGTCGGGCGCGGTCACCAGAACGTCGGTGACGCCGGGGGCGGACAGCAGTGGGTCCAAGACCCCGGCTCCGACGAGTTCGGTCTGGAGCTCCCGGAGATTGGCCAGCACCTCGGCGTCGCCGAGCACTCCGCCCGATTCGGCGCGGATCGCCGCGGCTACCACACTGGCCCGCAGCGGCGACGACTGCGCCGCGAGGCGTTCCCGCACGCGGTCGATCAACGGCGAGCTCACGCCGCGACCTCCACCGTCGGCTCGAACTGCGGATTCCGACTCAGCACAGCCAGCACCTCGCGCGCGGCGCGCGCGAGCGGCGATCGGGGTTGCACGCGCAGGCCACCTCGTTCCAGCGCGGCGTCGATACCGGGCTGGGGCCGCATCGAGGCAAGCACCGGCAGAGCCACGATCCGCGCCACATCGCAGGCTCGCAATCCCCCGGGCGACGGTCCACGCACCACGACTCCGGCATTGGGGTTGCCGGCGAGCACCCATCGCGCCGTTGCCGCGGCAGCCGAGCACGACCGCACATCCGCGGGAGTGACCAGCACCACCAGATCGGCCGATGCCACCGCCAGCTCGCTGGCGGGCGCAGGTCTTCTGGCGACGTCACACACCACCGTCACCCCGGCGCGACTGCCCGCCTCGATCACGGCGGCCAGCGGCGCCGGGTCGATGTCGTTGCTGGGATCGTGCTCAGACAACACGCGGCTGCCGGAGAGCACGCTGACGCCCTGACGCCTCGGCAGGGCGTCGTACAGGGCCGAAAATCCGACCCTCCCATCTGCCAGCGAAAGGTCTGGCCACCGCAGGCCGGGATCGGTCTCGGTGCCCAGCACCAGATCCAGACCGCCGCCCCACGGGTCGCCGTCGATGAGCAGCGCCGCCGTCGCCGATCTGGCCAACGCGGTCGCGAAGATCGAAGCACCACCCCCTCCTCTGCCTGCCAGCACCGCGACGACGGGGCCGCGGGCGCCGGTGTGTCGCGCTGCGTCCGCAGCGTCGGCGAGTACCGCCATCAGATCGCGATCTCCGGCGGGCAGGGTCACGATGTGCTGGGCACCGACGGCGACGGCCGCTTCCCAGTCGTTGGCGGTCGGGGCGTCATGGCTGATCAGGACCACACGGGCACGGCGCGGCAGACTACGGGCCGCGCACCGGCGCGCGGCGTCGGTGTCGAGGAGGATCGCCGCGGCGCTGGTCCATACGCGGTGGCTGGAGGGGTCGGTGGCCCGGACGACCGTCACGCCGGCAGCTGCGACGACCCGGTCGATATCCGTGCCGAGCGTTCGGTCGTCGACCAGAACGAGGATTGTCTCGGTGACCGTCATGAACCCGAGCATGGGGTCCCGTCGGCATGCTCACCAGGGTGCCGGCAACGATCTGGGGATCAACTCGGGGTTGTGGAGTGTCTGCCCGCGATTCGGCGAAAACAGCGTTCCGCAACTTTTTATCCGCAGGTGATCTATCCGCTTTGCGAAACTCCCCACAAAAGGGACGACCCCCGCCAGGGGGGGAGGAGGCGGAGGTCGTCGTGTATCAGCCCCGGGGGGTCGGGCTGATGCACACCCGGCATAAGCCGAGTAATGACAACTATACACACGCGAGACAGCACCAGCGCAAGTATCGAAATGGGAACAACTTCGCCGGGGACCAGGAAAGATGCAGTTGCAGACAGGTGTCGTGAACTGCCAATTTGTACGATCGCCGGCGATCTGTCACGCGGCGCACGCTTATGCTGACGGTGTGACCTCATCCGACCCGGCGGTCGGGGGTAGCCAGGCGCCGACAACGCCGCCGCCGCCGGACCACCGAATCCGCACCGCAGCCTTCTTCGATCTCGACAAAACCGTCATCGCGAAATCCAGCACATTAGCTTTCAGCAAACCGTTCTTCAGCCAAGGGCTAATCAATCGCCGCGCCGTTCTGAAGTCGACCTATGCGCAATTCCTGTTCCTTATGTCGGGGGCCGACCACGAACAGATGGATCGCATGCGCTCCTACATCACCAACATGTGCACCGGGTGGGATGTCGAGCAGATCAAGGCGATCGTTGGGGAAACTCTGCACGACATCGTGGACCCACTGGTGTTCGCTGAGGCGGCCGAACTCATCGCCGACCACAAGCTGTGCGGCCGCGACGTCGTGGTGGTTTCCGCCTCTGGCGAGGAGATCGTCGCTCCGATCGCGCGGGCGTTGGGCGCCACCCACGCGATGGCGACGCGCATGGTCGTCGAGGACGGCAAGTACACCGGCGAGATCGCTTTCTACTGCTACGGCGAGGGGAAGGTCGAGGCCATCCGAGCCCTGGCCGAGCAGGAGGGTTACGCCCTCGAGCATTGCTACGCCTACTCCGACTCGATCACCGACCTACCGATGTTGGAGACGGTCGGACATCCGACGGTGGTCAACCCGGATCGGGCGTTGCGCAAAGAGGCGGCCGCGCGGGGCTGGCCGGTCCGCACGTTCTCCAAACCGGTGTCGTTGCGCGACCGGCTGCCGGCTGCACCGTCGGGTGCCGCCGTCGCAACCACCGCCGCGGTCGGCGTCAGCGCCCTGGCCGCAGGGGCGCTGACCTACTCGCTGCTGCGGCGGTTCGCGTTCTGAGTTCGCGTTCTGAGTTCCTACCGCCCGGTAGCCGACGTGATTGCTGGCCCTGGGTCAGTAACGATCCGGGATCGTGAGCAATTGGCCCTTGATGTGACTGTGGTCACGTAGTACAAAGGAAGCACGGAAGCCGGGTGAGGCCAAGGTCGAGCCGGAAGAGAAGGCTCGATCTCCCGACCTCGGCTCCCAGCACGGGTCCCGGAACCCACGCGGAGCACATACCGCGAAAAAGGTAAAAGCGTTGCGGGCCTGCGTGATTGCGAAGATCGGACAGCCAAGACAGCCCTTTGGGTGGGGCTGCGGTGGTAGCGGATCGCAAGGACGCCGAGGCCACCCACGCAACCCGATACGCACGCTTGGTATCCGGCGACCCGTGTTGGCGGGCGGTGAGCTGATTTGGCCGTGAGGCTGATCGGATCGCCGCCCGCTTCGCGTTGCTGGCGGTGTCCGTGCGGTGTGCGCGTGCGATGTCGTGCGAGGCGCTCGGCCGATCCGTTCTAGGACGACCCGCCCTGTGCGATGGACAGCGCTTCTCGGGCTCCGGCATGCAGCGCCTCGCTGCTGAGCACCAGCCATGCGGCAAGTCCGGCGGGAGTGCCCGACGCGAAACCCCGAGCGGCGGCGCGGTAGTCGCCGGAGCGACGCATCCAATGCACCTCCGGGACACCGAGGCCGTGCGGATCGAGCCCACTGGCGATGGTGATCAACCGTGACACCGCGCGTGCGACCATGCCGTCGGCGACGCCGAACGGTTCCAGGGTCAACAGCTCGCCGTGGGCGACTGCGGCCAGGATCATTGCCGGCACCCGCGTTCCTCCGGTCGCGAGATCGGCCAACAGCTCCAGTCGCCGCCCGGCCCCTTCCCGCGGTCGCCCCAGCACATCGTCGTCGACCAGGTCGGCAGCCGCCAGCGCATGCAACCTGGCGATCGCCTGCAGCGGCGCTCGCCGCCACACCCCGACCAGCGCGCCCTCGCCACCCTCGAGCGCTTCGGCCACACGAAGCGCCCCGGCAAGCACCGGGTCGCGCTCGTCGGTGCCGTCGAACTGCAGCGGCCCCCCGTCGAGTACCGAAGATGCACGCGCGGCGCGCAGTGACGCCTCGGCCGCGTTCTGCGGCCAGCCGCGCAGATTGGCGCGATGCCTGTGCGCCCGGCCGAGCGCGTCGCGGGCGTCCTCGCCGGCCTGCGCCACACCGGGTAGCGTCGTCAACGGCGCCAGCGGATCGCCCGCAGCCTGGCTCATCACGAGGTACCACCGGTCACGCCCCGACACGGTAGTCGACCAGTGGGCGCGCTCGCCGCAACGCTCGTCGCGCCCAAACCGCCGTCCGCAGCCCGTACTGTGAGTTGCCAACGTCAATGCAACGTTGGGTGACTACCCTCACAAACATGACCGAGACGCATCTGGACGCCATCACGTCCTACCCTCCGGCCCCCGAGTTCACCGAGAACGCCAACGCGACCGCGGCGCTCTACGACGAAGCCGAGGCCGACCGGCTGGCTTTCTGGGCCACGCAGGCCGAGCGGCTGAGCTGGGACACCCCGTTCACCGAGGTACTCGACTGGTCCGGTGCGCCGTTCGCCAAGTGGTTCGTCGGTGGCAAGCTCAACGTCGCCTACAACTGCGTCGACCGCCATGTCGAGGCGGGCAACGGCGACCGGGTCGCCATCCACTGGGAGGGTGAGCCGGTCGGCGACGCCCGCGACATCACCTACGCGCAGCTCAAAGACGAGGTGTCCCAGGCAGCGAACGCCTTCGCCGATCTCGGCCTGCAGGCCGGCGACCGGGTCGCGATCTACATGCCGATGGTGCCCGAGGCGATTGTCGCGATGCTGGCGTGCGCGCGCCTGGGCGCGATGCACAGCGTCGTGTTCGCCGGGTTCTCCGCGTCGGCGCTCAAGGCGCGCATCGACGACGCCCAGGCCAAGCTCGTGGTCACCACCGACGGCCAGTACCGGCGCGGGTCCGCGGTGTCGCTGAAGACGGCCGTCGACGAGGCGGTCGACGGCCTCGGCGACGACGGCCCGGTCGAGCACGTCGTGGTGGTCCGCCGCACCGGCATCGACACCCCGTGGACCGAGGGACGCGACCTGTGGTGGGACGAGGTGGTCCCGAAGGCTTCCACTGAGCACACCCCGGAGGCGTTCGACTCCGAGCAGCCACTGTTCCTGCTGTACACCTCGGGCACCACCGGCAAGCCCAAGGGCATCATGCACACCTCGGGCGGCTACCTGACTCAGGCCTCGTACTCGCATTACAACGTGTTCGACATCAAGCCCGAGACCGACGTGTATTGGTGCACCGCCGACATCGGCTGGGTCACCGGGCACACCTACATCGTGTACGGGCCGCTGTCCAACGGCGCCACCCAGGTCGTCTACGAGGGCACGCCGGCCTCCCCGGACGAGCACCGCCACTACCAGGTGATCGAAAAGTACGGCGTGACAATCTATTACACCGCGCCGACGCTGGTACGCACGTTCATGAAGTGGGGCCGCCAGCTCCCCGCCGAGCACGACCTGTCCAGCCTGCGGCTGCTCGGTTCGGTGGGCGAACCGATCAACCCCGAGGCGTGGCGCTGGTATCGGATGGCGTTCGGCGGGGACAAGACGCCGATCGTGGACACCTGGTGGCAGACCGAGACCGGCGCGATCATGATCTCTCCGCTGCCCGGCGTCACCCACTGCAAACCGGGTTCGGCGATGCGTGCGCTGCCCGGCATCTCGGCCAAGATCGTCGACGACGACGGCAACGAGCTCGAGCCCTCCCCCGATTACGGTGAGCACGTCACCGGCTATCTGGTGCTCGACAAGCCCTGGCCGGCCATGCTGCGCGGCATCTGGGGTGACGAGGAGCGGTTCAAGGAGACCTACTGGTCACGCTTCGCCGAGCAGGGTTGGTACTTCGCCGGCGACGGCGCCCGGTACGGCAGCGACGGCGAGATCTGGGTGCTGGGCCGCATCGACGACGTCATGAACATCTCCGGCCACCGCATCTCCACCGCCGAGGTGGAATCAGCGCTCGTCGGCCACTCCGGTGTCGCCGAGGCCGCGGTCGTCGGGGCCACCGACGAGCACACCGGTCAGGCCATCTGCGCCTTCGTCATCCTCAAGTCCAGTGCCCACGGCGGGGAGGCCAACATGGTCGACGAGCTGCGCGCCGAGGTGGCCCGCGAGATCTCCCCGATCGCCAAGCCCCGTGAAATCCACGTGGTGCCCGAGCTGCCCAAGACCCGCAGCGGCAAGATCATGCGCCGTCTGCTGCGCGACGTGGCCGAGGGCCGCGAACTCGGCGACACCTCGACGCTGCTCGATCCCAGCGTCTTCGAAGCGATCCGCGCCAGCAAGTAGACATCGCACTAACTAGGCATCGCAATCACGAGGGTGCACTCCCGGTAGGTCCGCCGTCCGCGCGACTACCGGGAGCGCACTTTGGCAGCAGGTGTGAAAGGCCGGCCGCTCAAGAACCGATCGGAGTGAACCCGGAGCCGGGCCTGCCCTTGGCGGTGATGTCGGCCAACTGGGTGTTGAACGACATGGTCACCGCCGGGGTGTGCAGCGGGATGTACTTCAGGACACACGTCGGCAGGTCCTCGGAGAAGGCGCCATGGAGCATTCCGACCAGTCGGTTGTTGACGGTGACGGGTCCACCCGAGTCGCCGGGCCCCCCGCACACCTGGTTGAGGATGGTGCCGGGCTGCTCCCCCGGCCCCCAGGTGACACCGCACGAGTAGCCCGTGGTGCGCCCCAGCTTGCAGGCCACGTCGCCGAACCGGGGATCCGGCCCGAGCCCGTCGATGCGGAATCCGTTCACCGTGTTGACCGGTGCGACCTTGGCGGGATCGAACCTGATCACCGCGTAATCGAGCGTGTCGTTGCCCGCCACCATGGTGCCGACAGTTCCCGCCCCCGGATCCTTCTCCGACGCGACGACCGCGCCGGGACCTCCGCAGTGCGCGGAGGTGAATCCGATCAGGCTGCCCTGGTTGTCGGTGCCGATAGCGGTCAGCGTGCACAGTGTCTCGCCGTTGACCACGAGTCCGGAGCCCCCGCCCAGCGGCACCGGGGTCGCGGCGTGGGCGGGGACGATCGCGAGCGTCAGCAGAGCGGTGAGGGCCAGGAGCGCCGCGCGGACCGGCAGAAAGCGGCCGCTGATGTTCAACTGTCAATCCCCAATCGAGGTGCCCGACCCGTCTTACCAAGGAACTCGGGCAGTCTATCCTCGGCCGGAATCGTTTCGTGGGACGCCACGTGGCAACATGAACGCGACCGAGAACAGTGGCCGGAAGGAAGCCCCGCGTGAGCGATCGCAGAAACGGCGTGCCGAACACCGTGACGTCGATACCGCTGGTCGACCCACACGCGCCGAAGCCGGACCCGTCGATCGGGGATCTGGTCAAGGACGCGACGGCGCAGGTGTCGACGCTGGTGCGGGCCGAGGTCGAGCTCGCCAAGGCGGAGATCACGCGTGACGTCAAAAAAGGTCTGACCGGCAGCGTCTTCTTCATCCTGGCGCTGGTCGTGCTGTTCTACTCGACGTTCTTCTTCTTCTTCTTCGTCGCCGAACTGCTCGATACCTGGCTGTGGCGCTGGGCGGCATTCCTGATCGTGTTCGGGATCATGGTGGTGGTGACCGCCGTGCTGGCCCTGTTCGGTTATCTCAAGGTGCGCCGCATCCGGGGACCGCAGAAGACCATCGAATCGGTCAAGGAGATCCCCGAGGCATTCGCCCCGGGCCCGGACAAGAAGGCCGTCGCGACCGCCGACAATCCACCGGCAACGCAAAAAGACCCCTCAGGCTGGTAATGGGTCCGCCCGATCCGTCGGTGGTACGCATCGGCGGGCCGTGGCGGCACCTGGATGTGCACGCCAACGGGATTCGCTTCCACGTGGTGGAGGCCGAACGGGAGGCCGGCGCCGACGATCGGTCGAGGCCCCTGACCGACCGGCCCCTGGTCATCCTGCTGCACGGTTTCGGCTCGTTCTGGTGGTCGTGGCGCCACCAGCTCACCGGTCTGACCGGTGCCCGGGTGGTGGCAGTGGACCTGCGCGGTTACGGCGGCAGCGACAAACCGCCGCGCGGATACGACGGTTGGACGTTGGCCGGCGATACGGCCGGCCTGGTTCGCGCCCTCGGGCACAGCACGGCGACGCTGGTCGGGCACGCCGACGGGGGGCTGGTCTGCTGGGCGACCTCGGTGCTGCATCCGCGGGTGGTGCGCGCGATCGCTGTCGTCAGTTCCCCCCATCCAGCGGCCTTACGGGCGTCGACGTTGACCCGCCGGGACCAGGGCAGGGCGCTGATGCCGTCGATGATGCGCTATCAGCTCCCGTGGTGGCCGGAGCGGGCGTTGACCCGGCACAACGGCGCCGAGCTCGAACGGCTGGTGCGGAGCCGCTCCAGTGCCGCGTGGCAGGCCGGCGAAGACTTCGCGGAAACGATCGACCATCTGCGCCGCGCCATCCAGATCCCGTCGGCGGCGCACTCTGCGCTGGAATATCAGCGTTGGGCGGTGCGCAGTCAGCTCCGCGGCGAGGGCCGCCGTTTCATGCGGTCGATGAAGCGGCCGTTGGCGGTCCCGGTGTTGCACCTGCGTGGCGACGCCGACCCGTATGTGCTCGCCGACCCGGTGTACCGGACGCAGCGTTATGCGCCGCACGGACGGTATGTGTCGATCGACGGCGCCGGGCATTTCGGTCACGAGGAGGCACCCGCGGCGGTCAACGAGCAGCTGCGGCGCTTCCTGAACCAGGTGTATGCCTAACCGGCGGTGATACAGGTCCCGGTCGGTACGCGTTCGACGTTGCCGACCTTGGCCATCTGCCTGGCCACCTCGTCGGCGGTGAGCACGAAGCCGGTGTCGACGTCGTCGACGGCCGCGCCGAACACCACGCCGAGCACCTTGCCCTGCCTGTTGATCATCGGACCGCCCGAATTGCCTTGGCGTACAGTGCCTCTGATGGTGTAGACCTCACGGGTGACGGTGGTGGAACGGTAGATGTCGGGACCGTTGAGCTCGATGACCTCGCGGACCCGAGCCGGGGTGGCCAGGAATTCGCCGCCGCCCGGATAGCCCATCACGATGCCGTCGGTGCCCGGCTGGGACAGCTCGTCGACGAACTGCAGCGGCGCCGACGGCAGGTTGGGGACGTCGAGGATGGAGATGTCGGCGTCGGGGTCATAGGAGACCACGCCCGCGTCGTAGGTTTCACCATCCACCTCGACGGTGACGCTGTCGGAGCCGGCCACCACATGGGCGTTGGACATCACCCGATTGGGGGCGACGACAAAGCCGGTGCCCTCCAGAACTTTCTGGCAGCTCTGCGCTACGCCACGAACCTTGACCACGCTGGACCGGGTGGTGTTGACCACGGGCGACGTCGCCAGCGACATGTCGGGCGGATCGATCTCGGCGACCGGGGTCGGACCGAACGGTCTGAGCACATCGTGCAGACCGGCCGTCTCCCACAGCGCCGAGAGCCGGTTCGGCACCGACCGCAACCAGCTCGGGGCGACCGAGTCGACTTCGGCGATCACCCTCGAACCCTGCACGGCGGCGGCCAGATTGGGCTGTGGGGAGGACACCAGCGCGGTGCCGAGCAGCCAGGCTGCGGTCAACACGAGCACCAGTTGCAGGGCGACCCCGACGACCGAGTCGGCGATCCGCAGACCCGGGCTGCGGATGGCGCCGCGGACCGCTCTGCCCAGTACCACCCCCGCGATCTCACCGATGACGACCAGCGCCAGGATCAGGAACAGGGTGACGAACAGTTTGGTGCGGGGACCGCTGACGTGGTCGACGACGTGTGGGGCGAGCAGGATCCCGGCCGCGGCGCCCAGCGCCACGCCCACCAAGGCCAGCAGGGAGCCCGGCGCGCCTGATCGCCAGCCGGAGATGGCTGCGATGAGTGCCAACGCCAGGATGCTGATATCGAGCCACTGTGACGAGTTCATCGTTGCGCATCACCGTAACTGCCCTGGGCGTCCAGTAACGCCATTGCCTCGTCGAGTTCGTACACGTCGTCGCTTTCCCACGGCACCGCCCAACCCGCGACCTCCAGCATCGCCGCGATCACCTGAGCGGTGAAACCCCACACCATCATCTCGTTGAGCAGGAACGCCGGTCCGACCGAGCGGCGGGTGTTCTCCTTGCGATACACCATGATCCGGTTCTCGGGGTTGACGAAGGCGCGCACCGGGACACGGGCCACCAGCGCGGTCTCGGACTCGTCGACAACAGCCACCGGACCCGGATCGGGCGAGTACGCCAGCACCGGCACGACGTGAAACCCGGACGGCGGGATGAACATCTTGTCCAGCGTGGCCAACGGCCGCAGCCGACCGGGATCGATGCCGGTCTCCTCGGTGGCCTCGCGCAACGCGGTGTGCACCGGGCTGCGGTCCCCGGGATCGGCGGCACCGCCGGGAAAGGCGGCCTGCCCCGCGTGGTGGCGCAGCGTGGAGGCCCGGACCGTGACCAGCAGATCGCTGTCGTCGGGCAGGGTCCCGGGAGCCCCGTCGGCGGGACCGGAGAACAGCACCAGCACCGCGGCGTCGCGGCGCGATCCCGTCACCGCCGCCGTCGTGCTCGCCGCCGACAGCGCTGCCAGCACCTCGGCGGGAACCTTGCGGCGGTACGCGTTTTTGACCGCACCGGGCTCGCTGACCAGCGGGGAGAGCCACGGCGGTGCGGCCGACGGAGTCAGTTCATCCCCTCGGCTGTCCCAGCTCACGCCACTCCAATCTTCGGGTCGACCGCTGCGGCGATTTCGTCGGCGGTCGCGAACGACCGTGGCAGGATTTCGGCCACGCTACCGTCTGCACGCAGCACCACCGTGGCCGGCATCACATTCGGTACCCGCAGCGCTGCGGCGATCGTGCGGCGCCCGTCCTGCAGCGTCGGCAGGTGCACACCGAGCTCGGTCAAGCGCACCAACGCCGCGCTCTCGTTCTCGTCCTGGTGCACCGTCAGGACGGTCACCGCCGGGCCGGCGCGGCGTTGATACTCGGCCATCGCGGGCAGCTCGTCTGCGCATGGCCCGCACCAGTAGGCCCACAAATTCAGAACGACGGTTCGGTCGGCGAGCGCTTCGGCAACAGCGACCCGGCTTCCGTCGCCGGCACATTCGAGCACGATGCCGCGCAGCGCGTCGGGCCCGGCGCCGGCACCGGCAGCTGGGCAGGGCTCGAGGTCGGCGCGCGCACGGAGACCGGCGAGCGCCGCCGGGGTGTCGGCGTCGCGCCGATCGCGCGCCGACGGGGTGTCACGCGGGGTTCGGGGTTCGGCGTCCTCGGCCCCGAGTTCGGTCCACAGCGCGACGCCGAGCGCGACGACGATCACCAACGCCACGATGCTCCAGCGCGCGGATGTGCTCACGGACAACGCAGGACGCCTACAGTCCCGCGAGCGCGAGCAGGTGCTCGGTCTCGGGCCCCTTGACCAGCGGCGCGGCGATCAACGGATCGGTGGGGCCGGTGCCGTAGGACGGGCAGTCCCTGGCAAGCACACACACGCCGCAGGCCGGTTTGCGGGCGTGGCAGACCCGCCGGCCGTGGAAGATCACCCGGTGGCTGAGCAGGGTCCATTCGCGGCGCTCGATCAGTTCACCGACGATGTGTTCGACCTTGACCGGATCCTCCTCGGCCGTCCAGCGCCACCGCCGGACCAGCCTGCCGAAGTGGGTGTCGACGGTGATCCCGGGGATGTCGAAGGCGTTGCCGAGGATCACGTTGGCGGTCTTGCGTCCGACTCCGGGCAATGTGACGAGTTCTTCGAGCGTGCTGGGCACCTGCCCGTCGAAGCGCTCCACCAACGCCTGCCCCAAGCCGATCAGCGAGTTGGCCTTGTTGCGGTAGAACCCGGTGGGACGGATCAGTTCTTCGAGTTCGGCGCGGTCGGCCCGGGCGTAGTCCAGGGCTGTTCGGTACTTCTTGAACAGAGCCGGGGTGGTGAGGTTGACGCGTTTGTCGGTGCTCTGCGCGGACAGGATGGTCGCCACGGTGAGCTCAAGTGGGTCGGTGAAGTCCAGCTCGCAGTACACGTGTGGAAACGCCTGAGCCAGTGCTCGGTTCATCCTTCGGGCCCGGCGCACCAGCCCCAGGTGGGTTTCCTTGTCCCACGTGCGGCTCGTCTTCCTGCGCGAGGCGGTGCCGGCCGGTTTCACACTCACCACGCCAGCGTACTGACGGCGGGCGACGCGCCCGCTGATGGATAGGTTCTTAACGTGGACTTTTTGTGATCCCGCTGAGACCTTCGCCGTGTTTACTTCGCCTTGTGTCGTGGTTGCTCGTGGCGCTGATCCCGGGGTTGCTGATGATGGCGACCTTCGGTCTGGAGCGCGTTGAGGCGGGTCTTCGCGATGCCACGTACTCGAGTGACGACGTCGACGAGTATCTCCAACAAGCCGAGGCCAGCGGCGCCGCCAACCGCGTTCGAAACGACACCGAGCATGCGCTGCCGACGACCGGTTCACCTGTGCGGGCGCGGGACACGCCCACCGACGGATTCCTCGAAGTAGTCTCCGTGCCGGGTTTGCCGACCCGCCAGTACGTCCACCGGCTGGCGAATACTGAGTTTCGCCAGACCCGACATGCCGATCGTGTGTAGCGTGAGCTGGTCACGAAGGGGCGTACCTCTAGACTGATCTGACGATCTTCAGAGGTCGGCTTGCGCATGTCTGATAACCGAACGCATTAAGAGGGGCAACGTGGACGAGATCCTGGCCAGGGCCGGAATCTTCCAGGGGGTGGAACCCAGCGCCGTTTCCGCGCTGACCAAGCAGCTGCAGCCCGTCGACTTCCCCCGCGGACACACCGTGTTCGCCGAGGGTGAGCCCGGCGACCGCCTGTACATCATCATCTCCGGCAAGGTGAAGATCGGGCGCCGGTCGCCGGATGGTAGGGAGAACCTCCTCACGATCATGGGACCGTCGGACATGTTCGGCGAGTTGTCGATTTTCGATCCGGGCCCCCGCACGTCGAGCGCGACCACCATCACCGAGGTGCGCGCGGTGTCGATGGACCGCGAAGCCCTGCGGGCCTGGATCGCCGATCGCCCGGAGATCGCCGAGCAGCTGCTGCGTGTGCTGGCGCGTCGTCTGCGTCGTACCAACAACAACCTCGCCGACCTCATCTTCACCGACGTCCCCGGCCGGGTCGCCAAACAGCTTCTGCAGCTGGCGCAGCGTTTCGGTACGCAGGAGGGTGGCGCTCTGCGCGTGACGCACGACCTCACCCAGGAGGAGATCGCCCAGTTGGTCGGTGCGTCCCGGGAAACGGTCAACAAGGCGCTCGCCGACTTCGCCCATCGTGGCTGGATTCGCTTGGAGGGTAAGAGCGTTTTGATCAGCGACTCTGAGCGACTGGCGCGCCGAGCGCGGTAGCGCGCGAGCATCCCACTCCGAGCGCGGTAACGCGCGAGCATCCCACCCCGGAGCGCAGTAACGGGCGTTTACCTACTGCGCAGGTGATTCAGCTGGGCCTGCACTGACCACTCGGCCGCGTCCCACAGCTTTTCGTCGACGTCGGTGTAGGCGTGCTCAACAACCTGCCGGGCAGTGGCGTCCTCGCCCAGTTCACGCAGAGCGCCGCGGACCTGCTCGAGGCGTTCCTCGCGGTGCGCGAGGTAGGCGCGGCTGGCAGCGACGATGTCCTCGAGTTCGGGTCCGTGGCCGGGCAGCACGCTGCGGTGCCCGAGCCCACCCAGACGCCGCAACGACTCCAGGTAGTCACCGAGATCGCCGTCCTCGTTGTCGATGACGGTGGTGCCGCGGCCCAGCACGGTGTCGGCAGTCAGCACGGCATCGTCGAGCAAGAACGACACCGAGTCGGCGGTGTGCCCCGGTGTTGCCAGCACGGTGATCTTCAGACCGGCAGCGTCGATCACCTCACCGTCGGTCAGGGGTCCGCCCAGGCCGCGCTGGAATCCGCTGCCCACCGAGCGTACGACCGCGCCGGTCAGGTCCACGATCCGGTCGATGCCGCCGGTGTGGTCGGTGTGCCGATGGCTGATGAGCACCAGCGGGATCGGGCCGAGCGCGGCGAGCCGCTCGATGTGCTCGTCCTTGTCGTCGGGGCCGGGGTCGACGACGACCATCTCGTCGCTGCCGGGCCCGCGCAGCACCCAGGTGTTGGTGCCTTCCAACGTCATCAGCCCTGGGTTCTCGCACAACAACATCGCTGCGGTGTCGGTGACGGGCCGCAGCAGACCGTACGCGGGGTGCTCCACTAAGAGACCTCCGTCCGATCGTCGCTCACGCGACCTCCGTCCGATCGTCGCTCACGCGACCTCGACGATCACTTCCACTTCCACCGGAGCGTTGCGCGGCAATTCGGAGACCCCGACCGCCGATCGTGCGTGCGCCCCGGCATCGCCGAACACTTCGCCGAACAGCTCCGAGGCACCGTTGATCACGCCGGGTTGACCGTCGAATCCGGGCGCCGACGCCACGAACCCGACCACCTTGACCACTTTGACCACCGAATCGATACCGACCAGCGAGTCGATGGCGGCCAGCGCATTGAGCGCGCACCGGCGGGCCAGGTGCTGCGCGTCCTCGGCGGAAACCTCCGCGCCGACCTTGCCGGTCGCGGCCAGCTCACCGTTGGCGATAGGTAATTGCCCGGCGGTGTAAACCAGGTTGCCGGTGCGCACTGCGGGCACATACGCCGCCAGCGGGGCGACAACTTCGGGCAGTGCGATGCCGAGCTCGTCCAGCCGCGCCGACCAGGCGCTCACTTGGGCCGCTTGAGGTAGGCGACGTGCTGTTCCCCGGTCGGGTTGGGCAACACCGACACCAACTCCCAGCCGTCCTCCCCCCATTGATCGAGGATCTGTTTGGTGGCATGCACCAAAAGTGGAATGGTCGCGTACTCCCAGCGGGTCGGTTCGCTCATGCGGCTGAGCTTATCCGGGATCGATCCTGACTTGGCTAGCATGCTTGGGTGGCTACCACGTCTCCTACGCCTTCCGGGTCTTCCGGGTCTCTCGGACCTGAGGGCACCAAGCAGCCCGGCTGGCCCTCGCGCCTGACCAAAGCACGGCTGCACTTCGTCACCGGAAAGGGCGGGACGGGCAAGTCGACGATCGCCGCCTCGTTGGCGTTGGCGCTGGCAGCCGGCGGCCGCCGGGTGCTGTTGGTGGAAGTCGAAGGGCGCCAAGGCATTGCGCAGCTTTTCGATGTGCCGCCGTTGCCGTATGAGGAAGTCAAGATCGCGACCGCCGAACGCGGCGGGCAGGTCAACGCCCTGGCGATCGACACCGAGGCCGCGTTCCTGGAGTACCTGGACATGTTCTACAACCTGGGGCTGGCCGGACGGGCGATGCGCCGGATCGGCGCTGTGGAATTCGCGACGACGATCGCTCCTGGTCTGCGTGACGTGCTGCTGACCGGCAAGATCAAGGAGATCGTTGCCCGCAATGAGAAACAGGACAGGTCGGCGAAGGACATCAAAGGCAAGGGCCACAGCTACGACGCGGTCGTCGTCGACTCGCCTCCGACCGGCCGCATCGCACGTTTTCTCGATGTCACCAAAGCAGTCTCCGACCTGGCCAAAGGCGGTCCGGTGCACTCCCAGGCCGAGGGGGTGGTCAAGCTGCTGCACTCCGACCTGACCGCTATCCATTTGGTGACGCTGCTGGAGGCACTGCCGGTGCAGGAAACTCTGGAGGCGATCGACGAGCTGAGGGAGATGGGTCTGCCGATCGGCAGCGTGATCGTCAACCGCAACATCCCCGCCTATCTGACGCCGGACGATCTGGCCAAGGCGGCCGAAGGGGTCATCGACGCCGACGCGGTGCGGGCGGGTCTGAGCGCTGCGGGAGTCACGCTGTCCGAGGCGGACTTCGCCGGACTGCTCACCGAGACGATCCAACACGCCACCCGGATTGCGGCGCGCAACGAGAGCGCCGAGCAGCTCGCCGAACTCGACGTTCCGCGGCTCGACCTCCCGGCGCTCCCCGAAGGGGTCGACCTCGGGAGCCTCTACGAACTGGCCGAAGAGCTCGCCCTGCAGGGCGTGCGGTGAGCGGGAGAGACACGATGAGCCACACCCCACCGGTCCTCGACATGGCCTCGATCCTGCGTGACACCTCCAACCGGGTGGTGGTCTGCTGTGGCGCCGGCGGAGTCGGCAAGACCACCACGGCCGCCGCGATGGCGTTGCGTGCCGCCGAATACGGCCGCACCGTCGTCGTGCTCACCATCGATCCCGCCAAGCGACTGGCGCAGGCGTTGGGTATCCGCGATCTCGGCAACACCCCGCAGCGGGTGCCGCTGGCACCCGAGGTGACCGGTGAATTGCACGCGATGATGCTCGACATGCGGCGCACGTTCGACGAGATGGTGGTGCAGTATTCGGGGCCGGATCGGGCGGACGCCATCCTGGACAACCAGTTCTATCAGACCGTGGCCACCTCACTTGCCGGCACGCAGGAATACATGGCCATGGAGAAGCTGGGACAGCTTCTGGCAGAAGACAAATGGGACCTCGTCGTCGTGGACACCCCACCGTCGCGCAATGCGCTGGACTTCCTCGATGCGCCGAAACGGCTGGGCAGCTTCATGGACAGCCGGCTGTGGCGGATGCTGCTCGCGCCCGGGCGCGGCATCGGCCGACTGGTCACCGGCGCGGTGGGATTGGCAATGAAGGGCATGTCAACCATTCTTGGGTCCCAGATGCTTTCGGACGCAGCGGCTTTCGTGCAGTCCCTGGACGCGACCTTCGGCGGCTTTCGGGAAAAGGCGGACCGCACCTATGAGCTGTTGAAGCGCCGGGGCACCCAATTCGTGGTGGTGTCGGCCGCCGAACCGGACGCACTACGGGAGGCGTCGTTCTTCGTCGACCGGCTCTCCAGCGAGAACATGCCGCTGGCGGGCCTGATCCTGAACCGCACCCATCCGACGCTGTGCGAGCTGCACGCGGAGAAAGCCGCCGACGCGGCAGAGATGCTGTCCGAGACCGATCCGGAATCAGTCGCGGCGGCCGCACTGCGCATCCATGCTGACCGCGCCTCGACCGCCAAACGGGAAGTTCGGCTGTTGTCGCGATTCACCGGCGCCAATCCGACCGTGGCGATCGTCGGGGTCCCGTCACTTCCGTTCGACGTGTCCGATCTGGAAGCGCTGCGGGCGATTGCGGATCAGATCACCGGTGGGCGTCCAGCGGCATAGCCGCTCGCACCACCACACAGCGGCGTCGCCGCTCGGCTTAGCCGGCGGTGCGATGTTTGCGCTGAGCGGCAAAGAAGTCGGCCCAGGAAACAACGTCGGGGTGCTGCTTGAGAAGCGCGCGACGCTGCCGCTCGGTCATGCCCCCCCAGACGCCGAACTCGACGCGGTTGTCCAGGGCATCGGCGCCGCATTCGGCGATCACGGGGCAATGGCGGCAGATGACCGCGGCTTTGCGCTGCGCGGCGCCGCGCACGAACAGTTCGTCCGGATCAGCCTGGCGACACCGGGCCTGCGAAACCCACGCAATACGGGCTTCGGCCTCCGCGCCGTGCAGAATGGACTGGGTAGACGGATCCACGGTGGTCTTGCGAGCCGCGGGCTTGATTGATGACACCAGCGATCCCCTTATCGTTCTGGCCGCGCCCCGACAACGCAGACGACTGTTTACCCTCGCGTCGATCACTAGTGCGATCTACGCCACATTGCGACCCAGAGGTGTGACCTGCATCGCACTGTCAGCTCAACTTAGGTGGTCAGGGCGGTTCTGCGCAATACATCCGTGACCACTTTTTTGGGACGACCGTGCCGTCAGCCGGGTACAGTGCCCGAGCCCGGCAGTTGACACGGCCTGTCACGACCGTGTCCACGCTGCTCGAGACACGGACGGCGGTAAGTCGTCGCTACTCTGTACGCATGCCGGAGGACCCCTCGGGCCGGCCGCCGCGTGCGGTGACGGTCATCAAGCTCGCCTGGTGCGTCCTACTCGCCAGCGTGGTGGCGGCCGGGCTGATGTTCCCGGTGGTCGGTGGCTTCGGCCTGATGTCCAACCGCGCCTCGGATGTGGTTGCCAACGGCTCGGCCCAGCTGGTCGAGGGCGAAGTCCCGCAGGTGTCCACGATGACCGATGCCGACGGCAACATCATCGCGTGGCTCTATAACCAACGGCGCTTCGAGGTGCCCAGCGATCAGATCGCCAACACGATGAAACTGGCGATCGTCTCGATCGAGGACAAAAGGTTTGCCGACCACAATGGCGTGGACTGGCAGGGCACCCTGACGGGGCTTTCGGGCTACTTGTCCGGCAACCTCGACACCCGCGGCGGCTCGACGATCGAACAGCAGTACGTGAAGAACTACCAGCTGTTGGTGATCGCGCAGACGGACGCCGAGAAGCGCGCCGCGATCGAAACCACGCCGGCCCGCAAGCTGCGCGAGATCCGGATGGCGCTGACACTGGACAAGACGTTCACCAAGCCGGAGATCCTGACGCGGTACCTGAACCTGGTCTCGTTCGGGAACAACGCGTTCGGGGTGCAGGACGCCGCCCAGACCTATTTCGGCGTCAACGCCTCCGAGCTGAATTGGCAGCAGGCCGCACTGCTCGCGGGCATGGTGCAGTCCACCAGCACGCTGAACCCGTACACCAATCCCGACGGGGCGTTGGCGCGCCGCAACGTCGTCCTGGACACCATGATCGACAACCTGCCCGAGTACGCCGAGGAGCTGCGCGCGGCGATGCAGCAGCCACTGGGGGTGTTGCCGCAGCCCAAGGAGCTGCCGCGAGGATGCATCGCGGCCGGTGATCGAGCGTTTTTCTGCGATTACGTGCTCGACTATCTGGCCCGCGCCGGGATCAGCAAGGACCAGGTCGCCAAAGGCGGCTACATGATCCGCACGACGCTGGATCCCGAGGTGCAGGCGACGGTGAAAAGCGCGATCAATCAGTATGCGAGCCCCGATCTGCCCGGCGTCGCCAGCGTGATGAGCGTGATTCGTCCGGGCAAGGAGGCCCATCCGGTGCTGGCAATGGCCAGCAACCGCACCTACGGACTGAACCTCGATGCCGGCGAAACCATGCAGCCGCAGCCGTTCTCCCTGGTGGGCAATGGTGCGGGTTCGGTGTTCAAGATCTTCACGACGGCCGCGGCGATGGAAATGGGCATGGGTATCAACGCCCAGCTGGACTCTCCCTCGCGCTTCGAGGCCAAGGGCCTGGGCAGCGGTGGCGCGCGGGGCTGTCCCCCGGCGACGTGGTGTGTGCAAAACGCGGGCAACTACCGCGGCACCATGAACGTCACCGACGCGTTGGCGACCTCCCCGAACACCGCGTTCGCGAAACTGATCGCCCAGGTCGGGGTGCAACGGACGGTGGACATGGCGGTGCGTCTGGGCCTGCGGTCCTACGCGCTGCCCGGTACGGCACGCGATTACGACCCGGAGAGCAACGAGAGCCTCGCTGACTTCGTCAAACGCCAGAACATCGGGTCGTTCACGCTGGGACCCATCGAGGTGAACGCCCTGGAGCTGTCCAACGTGGCCGCGACCCTGGCCTCCGGCGGTATGTGGTGTCCGCCCAACCCGATCGCGGAAGTGTTCGACCGCTACGGGGAGCCGGTGTCGGTGACGACCGAGACCTGCGAGCAGGTGGTGCCCGAGGGGTTGGCCAACACACTGGCGGTGGCGATGAGCAAGGACGACACCGGCGCGGGCACCGCGGCGGGGGCGGCAGGTTCGGTGGGCTGGAGCCTTCCGATGTCGGGCAAGACCGGCACCACCGAGGCCAACCGCTCGTCGGCGTTCCTGGGTTTCACCAACCAGTACGCCGCGGCCAACTACATCTATGACGATTCGCCGGCGCCGACGGAACTGTGCTCGTTCCCGCTGCGGCAGTGCGGCTCGGGAAACCTGTTCGGCGGCAATGAGCCGGCCCGCACCTGGTTCGCCGCGATGGATCCGATCGCCACCGCTTTCGGCGATGTCACGTTGCCGCCGACCGATCCGCGCTACGTCGAGGGTGCGCCCAGTTCGCGTGTGCCCAGCGTGGCGGGGATGAACCAGGACACCGCACGCCAGCGCCTGCGCGAGGCCGGATTCCAGGTCGCCGACCAGACGTCGTCGGTGAACAGCACCTCCCCCTACGGCGCCGTGGTGGGGACCTCACCGAGCGGTCAGACCGTTCCCGGGTCGATCATCACCATTCAGGTCTCCAACGGGATCGCACCCGCGCCGCCGCCGCCACCGCCGGGCGCTCCACCACCGGGCGGGCCGCCACCGCCGGTCGGCGAAACGGTGATCCAGATCCCCGGACTGCCGCCGATCACGGTGCCGGTGCTGGGTCCGCCGCCACCCCCGCCACCACCGGGCTGACCGCGGAACCTGTAGCGCAGCGCCGATAGCGATAGTCTGGGCGAATGCCTGCTGTGCCTTCTGGTTCGCCCGCTTCGATCCTCAAGACCACCGCCGCCGCTTCGGTCGGGACGCTCGTCGCCGGCATCGGGTACGCGGCGTTGATCGAGCGCAACGCGTTCGTCGTGCGCGAAGCGACGATGCCGGTGCTCTCCCCCGGATCGTCTCCGCTGAAGGTGCTGCATATCAGCGACATCCACATGCGTCCGACGCAGCGGCGCAAGCAGGCGTGGCTGCGCGAGTTGGCCGGCTGGGAGCCCGATCTGGTCGTCAACACCGGCGACAACCTGGCTCATCCCAAGGCGGTGCCGGCCGTCGTGCAGGCGCTCGGTGACCTGCTGTCGGTACCCGGGGTGTTCATTTTCGGCAGCAACGACTATTTCGCCCCGCGGTTGAAGAACCCCGCCAATTACCTGACCAATCCCGGCCACCGGATCCACGGCGAGCCGCTGCCCTGGCAGGACCTGCGTGCGGCATTCACCGAACGCGGCTGGTTGGACATGACGCACACGCGTCGGGAGTTCGAGGTGGCCGGGCTGCACATCGCCGCCGCCGGCGTCGACGATCCGCATCTTTCCCGGGACCGCTATGACACCATCGCCGGGCCGGCGAGCCCCACGGCGAACCTGACGCTGGGCCTGACGCACTCGCCGGAACCGCGTGTGCTGGATCGGTTCGCCGCCGACGGCTACCAGCTGGTGATGGCCGGCCATACCCACGGCGGTCAGCTGTGCCTGCCGTTCTACGGGGCGATCGTGACGAACTGCGAGTTGGACCGTTCCCGGGCCAAGGGACCGTCCCGCTGGGGCGCCCGTACCCAGTTGCACGTGTCGGCCGGTATCGGCACGTCGCCGTTCGCTCCGCTGCGGTTCTGCTGCCGCCCGGAGGCGACGCTGCTGACGTTGGTGGCGGCACCGACGGGTGGTTCCGACGCGGGGTCGAGGGCCGGGCATTCGAGTCCGACCGTTTCTGCGCGGTGACCCCGTCGGGTCCGTGTCGCCGGCAGTCGCGGGCATGGGTGGACGACGCCGTCCGGCTGATCGAGGCCGACGCACACCGCAGCGCTGACACGCATCTGCTTCGGTATCCCCTGCCGGCGGCCTGGTCAGGCGATGTGGCGCTGTATCTGAAGGACGAGACCACCCACATCACCGGCAGCCTGAAGCACCGACTGGCCCGGTCGTTGTTCCTCTACGCGTTGTGCAACGGCTGGATCGGCGAGGACACCACCGTCATCGAGGCGTCATCGGGTTCGACGGCGGTCTCTGAAGCGTATTTCGCGGACATGCTGGGATTACCGTTCATCGCGGTGATGCCGGCCTCGACGAGCACGTCGAAGATCGCGCTGATCGAGGCACAGGGTGGGCGTTGCCATTTCGTCGCCCAAGCGGCGCAGGTGTACGACGAGGCGCAGCGGCTGGCCGAGGAGACCGGTGGGCACTATCTCGACCAGTTCACCAACGCCGAGCGCGCGACGGACTGGCGCGGCAACAACAACATCGCCGAATCGATCTTCGAGCAGATGGGTCAGGAGACCCATCCGGTGCCGGAATGGATCGTGGTCGGCGCGGGCACGGGCGGCACCAGCGCGACCATCGGCCGCTACATCCGCTACCGTCGCCACCCCACCCGGCTGTGCGTCGTGGATCCGGAGAACTCCGCGTTCTTCCCCTCGTATCAGAGCGGGGACCCCGATGTGGTGACCGGTGTCTCGTCGCGGATCGAGGGGATCGGTCGTCCACGGGTCGAGCCATCGTTTCTGCCCGGTGTGGTGGACCGGATGGTGGTGGTTCCCGACAGCGCCTCGGTGGCTGCGGCGCATCATGTCAGTCGGGTTCTGGGACGACGGGTGGGACCGTCCACCGGCACCAACATCTGGGGTGCGTTCGCGCTACTGGCCGAGATGGTCGCCGAGGGCTGCACCGGCTCGGTGGTGACGCTGCTCGCCGACAGCGGGGATCGCTACGCGGACACCTACTTCTGCGACGAGTGGCTGACCAGCCACGGCATCGGACCGGCGGAATCGGCGGGGGTATTGGCCGAATTCGAGCGGTCCGGACGCTGGCTCTGATCCTCGGGCCGCGCGGTGAGCGGGCCGTCGGAGGTCAGGAACAGCCAGAGCGCGGCCAGCAAGAAGAATCCCAGGTAGATCGATGCGCCCAACCCGGTCATGTCCCGCTCCGTTCCGTCGGTCTGTCTCTGTCAGTGTGCATAACGCCACTGACACCCCGGATCCATCCCACGGTGTGTCGGGTCACAAATAGGCGTTTGGCTTCGACGGTGCCCGGTGCGATACGCTGTCGTGGCTTCACTCGGGGTGTGGCGCAGCTTGGTAGCGTGCTTCGTTCGGGACGAAGAGGTCGTGGGTTCGAATCCCGCCACCCCGACTCGTGTGATCGCAGGTAGAAGGCCCTGACCGGGAAATCTGGTCGGGGCCTTTTCGTCGTCACCGTCGAGGTCGCCATCTATCCGAGTGCGAAGGCTCTCGCTGCGCTGGGGCCAATCCGCAGATTTCCGACTGTCAATCTTTGTTGACGCGAAAAAGGTGTCAATGTAAGTTGACGGCATGACAGATCTTCGTGCGGTGGCCGAAGCGGTTGACAGTGCGGACCCCGCAATGGGCCTGCGCGCGGTCCGGGCGTTGCAACGACTCCAGGAGCGATTGGAGGCTGTCCACGTTGCCAATGCCCGCGCCCAAGGTTGGAGCTGGCAGGCCATCGCCGACGTGCTCGGGGTCAGTCGCCAGGCAGTCCACCAGAAATACAACCGGAGGAAATGATCCATGTTCGAACGTTTCGGCCGTCACGCCAGAGTCGCTGTCGTCCTCGCTCAGGAAGAAGCAAAAGAACTCGGAGCCAACGCAATAGAGCCGCAACACCTTCTGGCGGGGGTATTGCAGAGCACGAGCCGGCAACTCTCGGCTGAACTTGCCGCCTTAGGCCTGAGCGCCAATGCTGTGCGCGAAAGGTTAAGTGCTGGCACGAGTGAGCCGTCCTTTGATGATGACGCTGATGCCCTGCGAATTCTCGGTATCGACCTTCCGGCGGCGCGGGACCGGGTCAACCGCGCTTTCGGTGCCGGTTCGTTCGACAATGCGCTGACCAGCTCGGGGCGACGTGTCCGACGTGGCACACTGCCGTTCGCCAAAACAACGAAGAAGGTGCTTGAGCTTGGGCTGCGAGAAGCGTTAGCGTACAAAGCCTCTGTGATCGACTCCGAGCATCTGCTGTTGGGCATTCTGCGTGCTGGCGAACCCGTGGCCTGCGGCTTGATCACCGAGCAGGTAGACCTTGACGAACTTCGCCGGTCCATCGATGCCCTGCTCCGCAGAGCCGCTTGAGCCAGCCTCGAACGGTTCGTATCGCGTTGGCCGACCAGACCCGACCGCCGAACAGCGATTGTCAACGATCGGTTGTCAGGGGTGCTTACCAGTCGTTGCACATGTGCGAGCAGCTGGCAGGAGCCAGTGCCGGTTCTGGATACGGGTACGCAGCGGTTGCCGCGAAGCCAACCGATCTGATCCTCCACACCGCCATTCTCATGATCGCCCTCGATACCGGCTCCAGCCCGAAGCGTCGCATCAACTAACAACCGCAACCGTCGGTTTGTGTCGGCTCCACGTCGTCCCCGGTCGATGTGGTCAGCGCGCTGCGAACCAGTTGTGCTACAACGAGAGAGTCTCGCCAGTTCCGCATACCCTCCCGTCGAGCGAGGAGGTTGGCCCCCCGAGGTCAAGTCCACGGACGTGGTGTACGACGTCGTCGTGTGATTCTTCGAGGTGATGGTTCAGGCGGTCAGTGCCGCCGGGTTGGCCTCCTGTTCTTTTGGGGTGTCGTTGACGGTACGTGATTTGCTGAGAACGTCGAGGCCGAGGTAGCGGCGGGATTCGGCCCATTCGTCGTGTTGTTCGGCCAGCACGGCCCCGACGAGGCGAATGAGGGCGTTGCGGTCGGGGAAGATGCCCACGACGTCGGTCCGGCGGCGGATTTCCCGATTGAGCCGTTCCTGGGGGTTGTTCGACCAGATTTGGCGCCAGATCTGCTTGGGGAACGCGGTGAACGCCAACAGATCTGGCCGCGCCTCCTCCAGGTGATCGGCGACCGTGGGTAGCTTATCGGAAAGTGCATCGACGATCCGATCATATTGCGCCGCAACTGATTCCGCATCGGGCTGGTCGAACACCGAGTGCAACAAGGTGCGGACCCACGGCCACGACGATTTCGGGGTGATCGCCATCAGGTTCGTCGTGTAGTGGGTGCGGCAGCGCTGCCAGGCTGCCCCGGGCAGCGTGGCGCCGATCGCGGCCACCAGCCCGGCATGAGCGTCGCTGGTGACCAGTTTGACCCCGGAGAGGCCTCGGGCGGTCAGCGACCGCCAGAACGTCAGCCAGCCGGCCCCGTCCTCGGCGGTGGTGACGTCGATGCCCAGGATCTCGCGGTGGCCCTCGGCGTTGACGCCGGTCGCGATCAGGGCGTGCACGTTGACCACTCGGCCGCCTTCTCGGACCTTGAGGACCAGCGCGTCAGCGGCGACGAACGTGTACGGGCCGGCATCGAGCGGGCGGGTCCGGAAGGCCTCGACGGCGGTGTCGAGTTCCTTGGCCATCACCGACACCTGCGACTTCGACAAGCTGGTGATGCCCAGGGTCTCCACCAGCTTGTCCATCCGCCGCGTCGAGACCCCGAGCAAGTAACACGTCGCCACCACCGTGGTCAGGGCCCGCTCGGCGCGTTTACGGCGTTCCAGCAGCCAATCCGGGAAGTACGAGCCCTGCCGAAGCTTGGGAATCGCCAGATCCAATGTGCCTGCACGGGTGTCGAACTCGCGGTGACGATACCCGTTGCGCGAGTTCGTCCGGTCGGAGCTGCGCTGGCCGTAGCCGGCACCGCACAGTGCGTCGGCTTCGGCACCCATCAGGGTGTGGATGAACGTGGCCAGCAGCTCACGCAGCACGTCGGGATGGGCGGTGGTGAGTCGTTCGGCCAGCACGGCAGGCAGGTCGATATTGTGGGCAGTGGTCATCGCGTTGATTCCTTTGCTCGAGTGACTTTGGACGGTCCCTCGAAGAATCACGCGATGACCCTCAATCATTCGGCTACGACACGCCGGTACCGCTGATCAGGTCCGACTCGTACACCACGCTGCTGGACGCAACCCCCCCCGAAATTGCGGGTCCAGGCCCCTCGGCGGTGCTATCAGGAGGAAGTGAAAATGTGGATAGTTCTCGCCGAAGCTCAAGAAGTAGACCGTCGATGCTGCAGTGACTTGGCGAATGGCGCTGACCAACCGTCGCGACACGGCACCAAAACTTGCGGCATCGCTGTCAGTGAGACTGTCCCAGCCTTCAGCATGCCTGCGTAGCCGCAGCATGAACCAGGCAGGAACGTCATAGCCCTTGACTACCTCACAAGACCACAGGGCGTTGCGGTAGACGACCTGGGTATCGGCAGAGAACTCTAGATCGCATGGTAAGCACGTCTTCTTCAGGCCGGTCGTTCCCAGGTCCAACGTGGTCTCATTGGTCACGACGTCAGCCGCCGGCGAGGACGCGGATCGGATGGGGCAGGTTTGACTTGAGGGCCCACGAACGCTGGGTCAACCCTTCCGCCGATTCGCCGCTTCGCCGAGCCTCGAGCATCGCCTCTGGATCGAAAGCTGGACCCACGGAATCTGCCGCATACTCCGGACCGTTCATGTAGCCGGTTGCTTCGTCGGGGCTTTCGAAGTTGTCAATCTGCAGCTCGGCGAAGTTCCCATCTGGATCCTTGTAATACATCGAGGTGGTAACGCCATGCGCAATGCAAACCGCCGGCAGCACGCCCTGATCTCGCAACATGATGTACCGGTCGAGCAAGTCGTCAATGTTCTCGAAGGTGTACGCCGTGTGATGCGCACAGGCGGTGTTGGGTAGCTTGCGGACCATCGCCACGTCTGGAGTCAGCAACGCGACCCGGTGATGTTCGTCGTCAAACGTGATGAAACACAGCGAGTTATCCTGGTACACGACATGGCCATCGAGCACCTTGCAGTACCAATCACGCATCTCTGCGGGCTGACCTGTCTGGAAGACGACATGGGTCAGTTTTGGTGCGGCGGACATAGCATCACACTCCTGTTACAGCGGTTGACGGGGAGCAGATCTGGTTGAATGCGTCTTGCGAGCAGACCTTTCGATTGACAGTGGAGGCTTCGATAAATCGAGTTTGCATCTCTCCGATGCCTACTCCATAGGTGACGAGTTCATCGCCGACTTCCAGCAGACACTGCGGAACGCGACTGAAGCCGATGCCAGCCGGTGTTCCTGTGAAGATCACGTCGCCGGGATACATTGGCAAGACGGCGGATAAGTACTCGATGATCGCTGCGACAGAGAAGACCATGTTCGCCGTGTGGCTCTTCTGCATCTGCACACCATTTACGTAGCAACCGAGTTCGATGTCGTCGCGGTCGACGAACTCATCGGGAGTAACCAGGCACGGGCCTATCGGAGAAAACCCAGGAAAGGACTTCCCGAGGCTGAATTGCGGTGAGGGTGGCCGCAACTGCAGACCACGTTCCGAAATATCCTGCCCCAGAGTAAGGCCGGCCACGTGTGACCAGGCTTGGTCTTGATCGACTCGATACGTTGGGGAGCTCATCACTACAACTAGTTCGGTCTCGAAGTCGACTAAACCGGTTGGGTGCACGATGGCGTCATTGGGGCCGCTGATCGAGGATGCGAACTTGGTGAACACCACAAGGGAATCTGTAGGCGCCTCGAGACCAGCCTCCTCGGCGTGATCTCGATAGTTCAGACCGATTGCGAAGACTTGGCGAGGTCGTGGCGACGGCGGACCGAGCTTGTAGGCGTCGAGCTTCCTGACCTCGACATCGCCGACCGACGCTGCCCACGTCTCGAATTCGTCCCAGCGACAGTAAACGGCGGCGACATCAGCTTCAAAGCGTCCTCCGCTGGCCGCTTCCACATCGATGTACCCGTCGCCGCGAACAAGCCCAAGGCGGCCCTCGGCGTTGACGATCCTCACTGAAGTTCCTTCCAGAGCGCGTGGATTGATGCGATGCCTGAAAAGTGGCTCTGCAACTGTGACACTGAGCCTCAAGCCACCATGATGTGTCGTAACTCATGCTAGCAGGCACTGTTATAACGTCAACAGCTTTGTGGTTATCCCTTTGGCCCACTAGTCGATGGGGATTATTCGGCAGATCCTGGCGGTCACGTCCATTTCTTCGCCGATCTCACGGATCCCCAGCGCTTGCGGCGGCGGCTCGTTAGGCTGGGTTGTCAGATATAACGGTGAGAACGATGCAAGAGGAGTGTTTTGTCTAGGGACATTGTTCGCCCCATCGAGGCCCGCTCGGTGGCTTCGCAGGTGACTAGCGAGCTCCGGCGTGCGATTTTGTCGGGGTCCCTCGCGCCTGGGCAGGAGTTCTCGTTACGTGAGATCGCGAGTCTGCTCGATGTCAGTTTCATTCCAGTGCGGGAGGCTTTGAGAAGCCTCGAGAGTGAAGGCTTGGTCGTCATACGACCCGGCCGAAGCGCGCAGGTTGCTCCGCTCGAGCTCGACGACCTCCAGGCGATCTATCGGCTCAGGCGCTTACTGGAGCCGGAGTTGGCACGACGGTCCTGCTTGTTGCTGACGGTCAATGCCCTGGATCGGCTGAGTGTCTTAGCTGAGAGTTTCGGCGACGAAGGTACCAGCATGGAAGCGATCTATGACAGCCATATGCAGTTTCACCTCGCGCTCCTGAAGCCGGCTGCGACGGCGTGGGACATCCGGGTTCTCACCTGCCTGTGGCGGGCGGCGGAGCGATATGTACGCATCGGCTTCGGCTTACTGGACGTCGACCCATACGAACACGAACGGCGCGCACTGGCTCACGAAAGCTTGATCACGGCGTTCCGTCAGCGCACACCCGACCTGGCGGCGCAAGCCATCTTCGATCATCTTGCGCTCAATGAGGACATAGCCCTGCGAGCGCTCGATGCCCGCGCCGAGAACAGTCGGCCGTGATACCGCCCCCAGCCGCGCATACAGAGAATCAGCAAGTGTTATCACATATAGTGCATCAGAGTAGGTTCGCACTGGGTACGGCGGCTGCCGCTGCTGCTCAGTTCACGCGGAGAGGACGGAATGTCATGAACGCACCTCGAATTCTCGCTCGTGGTCTTACCGGCGCGAGCTACGCGCTTTTGGGGTTCGACGCAGCCAGGACCCCCGGCCTGCGTGTCGACATGGCCAGACCAATGCTCGCCGCCATTCGAAAGGTGGCGCCGCTACCGGCTGATGACGAGACGATTGTTCGCGCGAACGGGGCCCTTCAGGCAGTGGCCGGTGTACTGCTAGCTGCCGGTGTGTATCCGCGTTTGAATGCACTGGCATTAGCAGGTTCCCTCGTACCGACAACACTTGCCGGACACTCATTCTGGAATATTGAGGACCCGACGCAACGCAAGCTCCAAGAGACCCAGTTTCGCAAGAATATGGCGTTACTAGGTGGACTGGTCTTCGCGATCCTCGCTGAGCGCCCATCCGATAACCTGGCGGTCCGGTAGGAGGTAACCCATCACTGCGTTGCCGGTGGTGGAACTTCACCAACTGCGCGCAGAACCTCAGCCTCGAACGACCACTCCCCGAGACCAATCAGAGACGTTCCGCGGGGGCGCCGAGCGTTCCCACGAACGCCAACCTATGACTTGAGGAGTTCCGACGCTCACAGCCGCGCGTCGTAGCTTTGAGTGCTCTGGTCACCACACCGATCAGCGGCTCGCGGTCACTCAGCTAGGGCACACCTGTTGACCGTCTCTGCTCATGACGACCACGGGGATTGGATTCGTCATCGGCGGTGACGACCGGGGGTTGGTCTTGCGGGGTTCATCGGCACCGTCAGCGCGACGACGAACGTGGCCGCCGCTGCTCGAAGCTGTTGGCCGGGGTCGTGGTGGGCGACACGGTGACGGCGACCTGGTGGTCGTCAACGACAGTGACGGCGGCCGGGCGAGACCGGTTGAGACCAACACGAATTGAGCACTCCCGCCGATCGGTGTGGTAGGCAACCCTGGTGATCGATGACGACAACCCGGCTATGCTGTGATCGTTGCCCGCACCGCGGAGCTGGCCGAGGAGTACCTCGACGCCGACACGATGATCTGCTCCCAGTGTCGCGGCCGGCTGATCCGGTGGGGATACGGCCGAACGCGCACGATCCGCTCCCACGGGCGCACCACGGTCACGGTGCGCCCGCGCCGGGTGCGCTGCACCGACTGTCACAACACCCATATCGTCTTGCCAGCCGCGTTCACGGCGCGGCGCGCCGACACCACGGCAGTCATCGGAGAAGCCCTGTCGCACAAGGCGAATGGGATCGGATACAGGCGTATCGCAGAGTTACTGGACCGCCCCGCTGCTACGGTGCGGCGCTGGCTGGCCCGGGCAACCCCGCATCATCTGCGCTGGATGTGGCAACAAGGCGTGTCTCGGCTGATCATGGTCAACCGCAAGGCGTACAGCGGGCTGGCGTTCAGCGCTGACGGCGTTCGTAACGCCCTGCTGGCGCTGTGCGCGGCCGCGTACTGGGACCGCCACCGGTTCGGCTTCCCGGAGTCGCCATGGACACTGATCGGCATCTACACCCGCGGCAGGCTCCTGGCACCGCCCCGCTGAACCAGCCACGTCACGACCCCGCTGTCCGCGCCCCGACCGGCGGCGGTAATCCACCGATGCCCGGCGCCCCTCGGGCCGTTTCTCGTCACCACCGGTGACGAGCCACTGACATCACCATGCCCACGATCCCGTCACCACGCCGATCACCCCGTCACCATGACGACCAACCGCCGAAAACACGTCGTCAAAATCAATGACGCTGTCATCGTCATCCTCAGCGACGGCGAACAACACCCGAGCGGCGAAGAATCCAGGCGACGGTCCGCCATTTGGCAGTGATGCCCATCGCCACATGTCAAGGCGCGCGGACTGTCTCTCGATAGACTTCGTGTCTGCGTCATCTCCACGCGCTGGACGCATGTGTGAACTCATCAGGGATCATCGACTTAATCTGCAGCGTCCTCGACTGCTCGCGCGTTGCTTTCCGGCTCCGACGTTCGCCATCAAACCCATTGTGAAAGCAGCGTTTCCGCGCCGATGACGCGATCGCACGTACAACGCTGCCATATCGGACAGCAATTATAGGAGCACTCGCGATGCCCTTATAAGCGACGGGCATCAGCGGAGATTCGCCAGCACCGGCAGCGGCTCGGATGCTGGCGGTGTACGGGTATAAATGGCACCCCTCTACCTCCGGGCGCACTCATTGACCGTCCACGGATCTCCCGCTTATAAACAGCGGGCCTGTCAGTTTGTGACCGACGCAACAATTCCCATGACTAGGCGAATTAACGAGGAGTTGAGTGACATTTCCACCACGCCCGGGCCCACGAGCCACACAGACCAACCCTCCCGCGGAGAAAAAAGGGAACAAACAACATCTGAAGCGACAACCAAAGTTCTGGTCGGGGGTCGAACTAGCAAGGCTTCCTCGAACAAGAGGCGTCTGCAACCCCACAATGACGCGCGTATTCAGTGGCTCCGGGCAGGCGCAGTCGCCTTCGGGTTGGGCGTCGCCATCACGACGGGCCACGGTGTCGCGTCCGCCGACTCCTCAGACAGCGGGTCCGAATCATCAGGCACTTCGGCATCTCCGTCGGAAGGGTCGGGTCCCCGGTCCGCTGAGTCGACGGCTCCGCCGCAGAAGCGCAACACCACGGAGTCGATCCGGCCGGACGAAGATGCCGGTGCTGAGCCGGGCAGCTCAGCATCCTCGAGACGCTCGGGCTCCGACACCAGCTCGTCCCGCGCGCTCCCGCAGCCAGACGACTCCACAGTTTCAACCCGACACGGTGACAACGGCCGAAAGGCCGACGATAAACCCGTGGCCTCCGCAAGTGACTCTGACATTGCCGCCGGTGACTCCGACGGTGAACAGACCGACGCATCGGCCGGCGCCGAGCACTCCGGTGAGTCCACCGCGAACACACCCGATTCGTCGAATTTGAGCGATGGCACCCCGGCGCGGCTAGAGCGCGCAGTTCTGGCGCCGAGTGTCGACGCCACCGATACAGGAGTGCGCCCAACCGACAATCCCACGCCTGCCGCTCCGGTGGGACAGCTGGCGGGCGCCCTCTCACTAGCAGTGCGGGAAATGGACAACACCCCGCCTGCCAATCCCGCCTCGTCAGCCGTCGGTACCGGACTGTTCGTGCCGCTCAACTCGCTGTTTGCCTTCGGCGGTCGCTGCGGCCTGATCTGCAACGGCGCCGACGGCACCGAGACTCAGGTCAACGGCGTCAGTGGTGGCTGGTTGGTGGGCAACGGTGGCGCCGGCTGGTCGAGCACCCTGGCAGGCGTTGCCGGCGGCAACGGCGGCAACGGCGGACTGTTGTGGGGCAACGGCGGCATCGGTGGCGCCGGCGGCCTTGGCGCTGCCGGCGGCAGGGGTGGCAACGCCGGTCTGCTGGCCGGACGGGGTGGAGATGGTGGCGCAGGCGGCGCCGGAGTGAACGGCCACGCAGGCACGAACGGAGTCAACAGTGGTCGAGGCGCTGAAGGGACCGCGGGCGGCAACGGTGGCGCCGGCGGTCACGCTGCGCTGCTGTTCGGTGCTGGCGGTGCTGGCGGTGCCGGCGGTGTCGGCGGTGCCGGCGGTGCCGGAGCTCACGGTGTGGATGCGGCTCTGAACAGTGAAGAAAACGGCGGCCCCGGCGGTGGGGGCGGCGCCGGAGGAACTGGCGGTATGGGTGGTGCCGGCGGTCACGGTGCGCTCTTGTTTGGCCGCGGTGGTGCCGGCGGCAACGGCGGCGCGGCTGGTCTCGGTGGTGCCGGCGGCTATGGCGGCACCGGCGGTGCAACAGTTATCACCCTGCCCAACGGCTCCATCGTCGACAGCAGTGCCGTCGGTGGCGCAGCGGGTCTCGGTGGTGCCGCCGGTGTGGCGGGCGCCGGGGGCAGCGGCGGTCCGGGTGGTCTACTCGGCCGGCGCGGGGCGTCTGGAGTCAGCGGCGCAGGCAGTAGTACGGGAAGAAATGGCGAAGTCGGCGGCGCCGGTGGCTTGGGTGGTCGGCTCCCGTACTTCGATCTGGACAAGGCCACCCCGGAACAGCTGGCGCTGTACAACCAGATCTTGGCAATCGCCATCCCGACACAGGCTGCCACGGGCATCCAACTGCTCGATGCAGATGGACGGCTCATCGGTCCGCTCAATGCCTACCTCTACAACTCGACAATCGGTGAGGCGCTCTTCGGCGTCGGTAATACCCTCGCATCGGCATCACTTTCCCCCGCCATCCGAGAGATTGCGATCCTGGCCTCAGGCGGGCTGTGGGGTTCTGCATACGAGCTGTATGCCCACAAGCTCGTGGCCGCCCTCTACGGAGTTCCCCAGGACGCGATTGAGTCGTTGTCCAATGGACAGGCCCCGGTGGGGCTTGCCGGAGATGACCTGCTTGCCGCTCAGTTCGTGCAAGAACTCACCTCGACCTACCGCGTCAGTGATGCACTCTATGAGGCCGCGGTAGATGCGTTCGGGCTGACGGGTGTCGTCGACCTGGTCAACGTCACGGGTACCTACCTTGGAGTGTCGTTGTTGCTGAACGCACTTGAGATCCAGGGCCCAGAGTCGGCGGGGCCCGGTGTGCTGCCAACGCCCAACCCCCCGCCGTTCCCGGCGGACGGTCCCAATGGCCTGGGCGGTCGGTTGCCGCTGCTCGATCTGACAACCGCAACCCCTCAACAGGTGGCGCTGGCCGAAGCGATGTTGGCTATCGCCGTTCCGACACAGGCGGCCACCGGCATCCAGCTCGTAAGCCCGGAGGGACAGCTCATCGGTCCGCTCAATGCCTACCTCTACAACCCGACAATCGGTGAGGCGCTCTTCGGCGTCGGCAATTCCTTCGCATCGGCCTCGCTCACCCCGCAGGTCAAGGAGATCGTGATCCTTTCAGTGGGCGGGCTGTGGGGGTCGGCGTACGAGATCTATGCGCATGAGTTGGTGGCGGGCCTCTACAGCGTTCCCCAGGACGCGATTGCGCTGTTGGCGAGTGGACAAGCCCCGATCGACGCGGGCCTGACCGACAAAGAGCTCATCGCCGCCCGATTCGTGCAAGAACTCGTTTCGACCTATTCCGTCAGCGGCGAGCTGTACCACGCCGCCGAGGCGGCGTTCGGGCACCAAGGGATTATCGACATCATCAACCTCGCGGGTACCTACCTAGGTGCGTCTCTGGTACTGAACGCATTCCAGATTCCGGTTCCGCCCGACGCGACGACAACCAACAGCAACAGCTGATAAGCACCACCACCAGCGGTGCCCCCGCTCCATCAGACGAGGAGCGGGGGCACCGCTGTGCTGTCAGGTGTAGCTGCGAACGAACACATCGACGCCATCGACGAGGATCTTGTCGACTGCGTCCCATTCGCCGGTCTGTGTGGGATCCAAAGTGTCTAGTGCCAGTTGGAATGTCAGCGCTACGAAGTGCTGGGCCGCGCGCCGCGGATTCTCGGTCCTGATGACCCCCTCATCGGCGAACACCTGCATACGCAGCATGAAAAGTTCGCCGGGCGCGTTCTCGACGGACCGCGGATTCCGTTGCGAGGGTGGACGACGAGTGGTCAGATTCCGATAGTCGGCGTAATCCGAGGAAGGAAGCGCCTCGGTAGCGACGCGACGAGCGAACGCCAGCAGACCCGCGCGCAGATCACAGCCGACCGCCAATTCCTCTTCCAACGCGGCTTGGACGGTCACCGTGAGCTTCGCGGTGACACCCTCCAACACGGCGGCGTGAATGCCTTCCTTGTCGCCGAAATGGTCATACACCGTTCGCTTGGATACTCCGGCCCTTGCCGCGATGGCATCAACGCTGGTGAGCTCGTAGCCGCCGCTGCTGAATAGTGCCCGGGCAGCCTCGAGAATCGCCTGGCGCTTCTGCAGCGAGCGTCCACGCCGGCGCACTCCGGTGGGGGTCGTCATTTCCGCATCCTTAAGGGTTCATCGGCCGAAACTGAAAACAAACTAGTCGGTGCAGTGTAGTTTGCTCCTCTATGGGCAATGACGCCCCAACCGGGGACACGGCGCGTCGGGTCCCACGGCAGCAGACGCTGTCCTCCGACGTCGCGGTAACGCAGCGCGATCTCTTACGACACACACCTGCGCCCGTCCTGGGAGATACGTTCACCGCCGACGACGACAACCGGTCGACCTCATCCGGGGACGAGGCCCGACGTGAGGCACTCGCGGAGTTCCTTCGGGTACGTCGAGAGTCCTTGCAACCGGAGGACATCGGCATCCCCCGACGTGGCCGCCGCCGAGTCAGGGGCTTACGCCGACATGAGGTTGCCGATGCTGCGGCGATGAGTGTCACCTGGTACACGTGGCTCGAGCAGGGCCGTGACATCCGAGCCACCCCCCAAGTCATTGAGGCCCTGGCTCGCGCACTTCAGCTTGACGATAGCGAGCACAGCTACCTCTGCCGTCTCGCCGGCGTAACCCCGAAAGCAATTCAGCCCCGACGGCCGCACCTCGGCGACAGCCTCGTCGACCTCGTTGACAGCCTGTTGCCGAACCCTGCTCAACTCATGCTCCCCGCTACCGACTTGATCACGTGGAACCGTGCCTACGCCCGCATCTTCGTCGATCCGTCCACGTTGCCGGAAGCGGATCGCAATGCGTTGTGGATCCAGGCCATGTGCCCCGAGATACGGCGCCACCTGGTCAACTGGGAAGGTGAAACCCAGATCGCCGTCGGACGGTTTCGAGCCGAAGCTGCCAAGTATCCGGGCGATCCGCACTTTAGCCGCATCATCGGCAGGCTCACAGAAGCGAATGACTTCTTCCGGGACATCTGGGGTCGCCATGAGGTACAGAGCTTCGAAGATCGTGTGAAGACGATCGAACACCCAGACGTCGGCGCCATCCGAGTCAGCGTCGTCAAGCTGCGACCGCTCGACCATCCTCACCTGATGTTGCTGGTCCACATGCTCGACGACGATGACTCGAGGGCGCGCGCCAATCGGCTTCTTGCGCACTGAGAGCGCGGCTCTCTCTGTGGGCGCGATCAATTTCGATGCCCGCCGCCGGACGGCGCGATGGCATCCTTATCAGGCTCCTGGCCCCTTGCGGCCCTTGAGTTCGCAGAACATCCCGAGCTGCCACCGCACCGTATCAGACGTCCATACGTCGAGGGTGACCTCCGAGCCGCCCCAGGAACCGAGCAGGTCGAAGGGTGCGACCTGCGTCGCGCCGGCGTCCACGTAGGCCTGAACGACTTCTGTGATCTCCCTGGGGGTCTCGACCTGCGCGCTCGACGTTCTCCCGCACTGCCGTGACACGCTTGGCGTACGCCTCCGGGCTTGGTGCCGGCGCCGGATTCACCGTCATCCAACCGTCCGCATGGCTGGCCGCGAGTTCGGTCAGCTTCGGACCGCCGCCAAGTGCCCAGAACTGGGGCCTGTGCGTGCGCTCGTGGCCGAGGAAAGCACGCTCGTATTTCCAATGGTTCCCTTCGAAGTCGAAGGGGGCATCAGATTCCCACAGCAGCTTGTAGAGCCGGAAATGATCTTCTATGCGGCCCAGACCTTCTGCACGGCCATACCCGAAGGGAACCGTGTTGTAGCGCTCACCGACACCGATCCAGCAGGTTGCTTTCCTTCCGTCAGGCTCGCCAGGGTCAGACCCGCTCGAAACAGTTCAGCGGGTCCGTGCCGCAGTGCTGGGATACCCCCATACAAGACACCGAGTTTCGGGTGACGCGCGGCTGTCACACCCAACGCGATCCCGGGATCAAACCATGAACCGGCGTCCGGAGCGTCGGCCGGACTCTCTGGGCCGAACTGCGCGGCGAAAAAACTCGCGGCGCCCAGAACGTCGGTCATCGCGACATAGGCGACAACGCCCGATTCTTCAAGGATTCGCCCAATCACCTCATCGATACCCACCGGGGAGGATCGAAGAGGATCAACCATGAATACCGTCTCGATGGCTCGCGCCATACGGTGCCTTCCCTTCGCACTTCTCATTGCATTGGCATTGTGGGCGTTACTCGGCGAGAATGCCTCGGCCGCTATACGCCGACGCACTCACCGATGCCATCGATCATGGACGACGGTCCACAGGTCCCATTCAGCACCGAGGGCACCGGCTCTGCAAGGCGATAAGTTTCAGAAGACCGGGTGCCTCTGTCGGACGTCACATCGCCATCTGAAATCCGCCTGCTGGCGCGGTGCGAGTCGAAGAATCAATGTCATTTGTGTCCCTCTGCCCATGGTTGCTGGTCGGCGTTCGTCGCCGGACCGACGACACCGCCCACGCCCCGGGGACACCGAGCCTCCTCCGGCTTACCCACGTGCGTAGGTGAGTTCAACCGCTAGCGACCGGCGATATTCGAGAACGGACGATCAGATATGACTGATGCGACCTCACCGGAGTCGGCGTACCGCGCGACAGCCATACGGCGACAACGCCTACAGCTCAGCCTGGTGGCTGTGGTGCTCGGCTACTACTTCGCCACGGTTATTTGTGTGAACTTCACGTCGATTCTCGATGGGGCGGCTGTCGGGGCAATCACCTGGGCGTACGTGGTGACGTACTCTCAGTTCGTCGTCGCGGTCATCGTCACCATCGTCTACCGGAAGCGGATCGGTGCCATCGAGCGCAAGTTCGTAGATGAAGCCTCTGCGTCACATGGGCTGGACAGATGAGCTCAACCGGAATCGTCCTGTTCCTGAGCCTGATCGGGATCACTCTCGGAATCACGTTCTGGGCGGGACGACGCAACAAGTCGGTCGACGACCACCTAGTGGCCGGCGGTCGCATCGGCGGGCGTCAGAACGGTTTGGCGATAGTCGGTGACGCTGTATCGGCGTCGACGTTCCTCGGCACCATTGGCGCCATCGCGCTGTCCGGGTTCAATTATGTATTCCTCGCCGCGTTTGCACCGATCGCCTTCGTGTTGGCCATGCTGCTAGTGGCGGAGCCGTTGCGAAACCTCGGCCGCTTCACACTCGCCGACGTTGCTGCTGTCCGATTCGCGGGTCGCCCCATCCGGACGGCACTGGCAATGGGTACCGCTTCAATCAGTGTGCTCTACATAGTGGCGCAGTATGTCGCAGGCGGCCTGCTGGTCAAGTTGTTGTTCGGGATCGACTACTGGGCTTCCATCCTGCTTATTGCCGTCTTGACTTCGCTGTACGCACTCGTCGGCGGCATGCTGGCAGCGACCTGGATCCAGATCGTGAAGGCGATCATGCTGCTGACATGTGTCAGTCTGCTTATTCTGTTGCTGCTGCCCAAATTCGGCTGGAGCCTGCTGCAGGTGTTCTCGTCGGCATCCGAGATCGATGAAGGAGCGCTGGTCGAGCCGGTCCGCAGCGGTGTCGTGCAGGGCATCGACCAGATCTCGCTCTCGATTGGCTTGATCTTTGGCGTAATCGGCCTTCCGCATGTCCTGATCCGCTATCTGACCGTCAAGGATGCTCAGACCGCGCGCACCTCCGCCATCACCTGCGTATGGGTCGTCAGCGCTCTGCTGATGACCTTCCCCGTCATCGCCTATGCAGCCGCCGCACTTCTCGGCGCCGAGTCGATTAAGGAGCCCTCGCCCGCTGGAAATCTGGCAGTTCCGCTGCTGGCCAAGCTCCTCGGCGGCGAGACCCTACTTGCCTTCGTCTCTGCCGTAGCCGTATCGACGATCCTGGCCTCACTTGCTGGGATGGTGATCGCCACTACCGGAGCGGTGGCACACGACATTTACGGTCAAGTCATCAAGTCAGGCACCGCCTCGCCACGCACCGAGCTACGGGTCGCCCGGCTCACCGTGCTGGCGACCGGCGCCATCGCTACAGCCATAGCGCTCACTGCGCGGGATCAGAACATCGCTGTCCTTGCTTCTTTGGCGATCGCCCTTGCAGCATGCAGCAATTTCCCGGCCCTCATGTTCACGATCTACGCGCGGCACGTCACTGCCGCTGGACTGACCACCGGACTTCTGGCCGGCCTGCTTTCCGCAGTTGTGATGATCGGCTTGAGTCCAACGGTGCACGGACCTGGCGCACCGATACCCTTGGTCAATCCCGCGATCGTGGCTCTGCCCCTAGCGGTAGCGGCTGTCATCGTTGTGTCGCGGTTGACCAGGCCGACGGGCCGGGCCGCCAAGCTCGCGGATGAAGCGTTCGAAGCGATGCGGTATCAGGCCGTCACCGGCACGGCTCCCCGCCACCGAAGCGAGATCCGCCCGCTGCCCGACCAGCCTCAGGATGTCGAAGGCGCCGCCCCGTAATCATCCCTCCCTGAGCGGGCCATAGATCCGGTCCTGTACCCCGTAGGGGCATCGGAGTTCTTCTCGAAGCCAGAGGCCCGACGGCAGCGTCCGGTGATTAGGTGCGGCAACCGCCATGAAGCGAGCGCGCCGCAGATGCCCCGGGAGCACAACCAAATCACGCCGTGTATCGGACGCAAACGCTCGCATTGACCACATACTGGTAGGCGACGGTCGCTATCCTGATCACCCTTCGTGGAGGCAACGTCTCGATCTCGGCGTCAGACGTGGGACCCTGGTCGCCGCTCTAGCGCCTGAGCGTACAGCCGTCCCGCCCGGTACGATGAACGCACCAGCGGACCTGCCAGTACGCCCGCAAATCCGAGTTCTTCAGCAAAGGTCGCATGCTCATTGAACTCTTGCGGGTCTACCCAGCGCTCCACGGGATGATGACGAACGGATGGTCGCAGGTACTGGGTGATGGTGATGATTTCACAGCCGGCGGCGAACAGGTCTTGCAGTGCCGCCCTGACTTCAGCCGGTGTCTCTCCCATCCCAAGGATCAGATTCGATTTCGTGGTTAGCCCGGCGCGCCGCGCGGCTGTCAGTACACCCAAGCTGCGCTCATAGCTGAACGCAGGGCGGATACGTCTGAAGATCCGCGGAACAGTTTCAAGGTTGTGCGCAAGCACTTCTGGCCGCGACTCGAAGACCTCGTCGAGCTGCTCTGGGATGGCGTTGAAGTCCGGTATCAACAGCTCGACGCCCGTGTTCGGATTCAGATCCCGGATCCTACGCACGGTCTCTGCATACAGCCAGGACCCGCCATCGGGTAGGTCGTCACGGGCCACGCCGGTAACGGTCGAGTACCGCAGACCCATCGCTGCAACGCTTTCGGCGACCCGACGGGGTTCGTCACGATCTAACCGGGCGGGCCTACCGGTGTCGATCTGGCAAAAGTCGCAGCGGCGGGTGCACTGTTCTCCGCCGATCAAGAACGTCGCCTCTCGGTCCTCCCAGCATTCAAAGATGTTCGGACATCCGGCTTCCTCGCACACAGTGTGCAGGCCTTCACGTTGCACCAACGCTTTCAGGTCTGTGTACTCGGGGCCCGTCCGTGCCCGGATCTTGATCCACGCTGGTTTCGACTCCATGGGCTTCTGGGCGTTGCGAACCTCCAGGCGAAGTAGCTTTCGGCCGCTGGGATCGATCATCAACGATCAGTTGATGGTGGCGATTGGCGTATTCTGTTTGACGCCTTCGTCTTCCGCGACCAACAAGGAGATGGTCCCTGCCTGCGACGCCACGATCTCCATGTCTGCCTTGTCGACCGCAACCTCGGCGATAAGATCGCCTTCCTCAACGACGTCGCCTTCGGCGACGAACCACGTCGATACCACACCCTCGGCGTCAGGATCGTTCTCAGACATCGCGGGGAACAGGATCTCTGCCATATCTCTCCTACTTCCTCAGCATCTCTATGATCGCCGAGCGAATACGCTCGGGCGTGGGCAGCACTGCCGTTTCGAGCGGACGTGCATAGGGCAGCGAAACATCCGGAACAGCGACCCGGATGGGCGGCACTCGGAACAGCGATGGGTTGCATTCCGTGACCCGGGCAATGATCTCACCGGATAGGCCAAAGGATTCATAGTCTTCGTCGACGACGATCAGCCGACCCGTCTTCGTGACCGACTCAATGATGGTCTCGGTATCCAGGGGGACCACGCTGCGGAGATCGACAACTTCGCAATCGATCCCTTGCTCGGCAAGTCCGTCGGCGACATCCAGTGCGTGGTGCACCGAAAGCGAGAGTGTCACGATCGAGACGTCGGCACCGGAACGAACGACCTTCGCCTTGCCCAGCTCGATCTCATAGGGCTCGCGCGGGACCGGTCCGATCGACCGACGCGACTTGGACATCCACGACAATCCCATGATGCCCTTGTGAAACAGGTAGACCACCGGGTTGTCGTCCCTAATCGCGGCAGTCATCATGCCCTTGGCGTCTTCCGGTGAGCTGGGGACGACGACCTTCATTCCGGGCAGATGCGCGAAGGTGCCCCACAGACACTGTGAATGCTGAGCGCCGTCCGAGTAACCTCCACCCACCCCGGCCATCAGAACGACGGGCACTTTGACATTCCCACCTGAGAGGAATGGGATCTTGGCCATGTGGTTGTAGATCTGGTCCATGCACACACCGAAGAAGTCGACGAACATGAGGTCGACAATAGGACGCATCCCTTCCACCGCAGCTCCGACTGCGGCACCGATGAAGGCAGTCTCCGAAATCGGAGTGTCAATGACGCGGTCCGCGCCGTACTTCTCGAGCAGTCCGGTAGTCTCGTCCCACACCCCGCCGAACTTCCCGATGTCCTCGCCCATCACGAAAACTGTCGGATCGTCGTCCATTTCTGCCGAGATCGCTTCGACGATGGCCTTGGAAACTGTTAGCTTCCGAGTGGCACGCGATGTTGCTTCTGCACTGGTAGTCATGATTGCTTCCTATTGGATTGCCCTGTGTTTTATACGAACTGGTAATCGCACGCCGTTGCGGGATCGGGCTGCGGAGACTGCTTTGCGTACGCAATCGCCCTTTCCACCCGGTCAACCGCCCAGGCCCTGGTGGCCTCGACTGTTCTGTCGTCGAGTACCCCCGAATCACGCAGCCGGCGCTCGTAATTCGGTACCGGATCCAGCGCGGCAAGCCCGTCAAGATCCGGTCGGTAGAGTTGCGGGTCACCCTCGAAATGTCCCCACAGACGCAGCGTCTCCACTTCGATGAGTGTTGGGCCACCGCCTGTGCGCGCACGGTCGACGGCTTCGCCGGCGACCTCGTAGACTGTCTCCACGTCATTGTCCTTGACCAGAACACCCGGGATTCCGTAAGCGACCGCCCGTTCGGCATTGGATGCCACACACGTCGATTGTGCCTTGGCGACTGAGACACCCCAACCGTTGTCCTCCACCACAAAGACCACCGGGAGGTTCCAGAGAGCTGCGAGGTTCAACGACTCATGGAAGGCGCCTTGGTTTGCCGCACCCTCGCCGCACACGGCAAAGGCCACGCGACCAGTTCCTTGGCGTTTGAACACCATTCCCATTCCCACCGCTGTCGGCAGGCCTTCGGCGATGATTCCGGAACACGAAAAGTGCGCATCCTGGTCGAACAAGTGCATATGGCCGCCCCGGCCCCTTCCGAGACCGTCGATTCGGCCGAAGATCTCGGCGGTCATCCCCTCCAGGTCCACATCCTTGGCCAGCGCCCAGCCATGCGGACGGTGTGGACCGGTCACCGCGTCGTCCCGCCGAAGATGCGGGTAGAAGCCGGCAGGGACTGGTTCCTGACCGGTCGACAGATGCATTTCTCCCGGAATCTGGCCCTTGGCGATATCGAAGCTGGGTTTCTTATCCGCGTGATACTCGCGGAGGATCGCCTCCTCGTAAACCCGGATCAGGTACATCATCCGATAGAGGTCGATCTTCATCGCACTGTCCATAGCCACTCTCCTCAGCGTCGTCACCTCAGTACACTGTTGTGATGCACGGGACCCACTGCAACGACGGATATTTCATATACTCGAGCGATGCTGTAGCCGGTCACCTAAGTCGGTGACGGCCCACGTCTACCCGCAAGCCGACATCTGCCGTGACCTCGCCGCATTAGTCGCGAACGTACTCACAAAACATGCTGTCACCCTTGGCGTCTAACTCGAAAGGCTACGATCAACGCCAGGCGCACAGTGCATCCCACAAGCGGGCCACGGAGACCACTCCGGAGGCAGCGTTTGGGATGCGCACTTCAGACATGGAGTAAGTAGTGTCAGATCCTTATTCATTGTCTTCGTTCGGACGGACACCTGGCTTACGGACCGTCACGTCCCCATTGACCCGGGCTTGGCATGCAAGTCGAACCGTCCGCGTAGCCCGCAGTCGCGGTGACAACAATTCCAGCGTCTCACGCTCGTTGTCCTCTATGGCCGAGAGCTGCTCAGCGCCTTCCGTCACTTCAACCCAGCAGATGGAACACGTACCGTCGCCGTGGCACAGTGTAGGCCAGCGATATCCACTGCGCTCGGCGGCGGCCATGATGGTTTCACCCTCGTTCACTTCGACAACAATCCCACGCGGCTCCACGCCAACGCAATGAGTCTTTGTGCTCGTGGCGGGCTTATTCCCGGTCACTTAGCCAGGTATTCGGAGATTACGCGGTGGAGATTGCTCACATTGCCGTCGGGCCGTCCCCAGACGGGGCCGCGGAAGCCCCGGGAATGCACACCCTTCTGCCACTTGGGCAGGTTGGTGAAGTCCTGGGTCATGATGGTCCCCCAGATCTTCGTCTCCTGCCAGTCTGGGTAGAACTCATACTCCATCGGTGGGATATCGGCCCCCTCTGGAAACAGCTTCAAGTAGAAGACGTCGAAAAGGCACTCTTCGTGATTGAGTCCATTCGGTCGAAACCTCAACGTGAGCGCGTTTCCGGCGTTGCAGGGAAACGTCAAGTTGGGAAAAAGGTTCCACAACTCGCCCGCCAAGAGATCGGCATCGCTGTAGGCACTCAGGTCCACACCTTCGGCATCTGCTTGTTGACGGCGAAGGCCAGCGAAGAATGATCCCACAGTCACTTCTTCCGGGAGCTCCATGACGGTCTCGATGAGCTGATTCGCTTGGGCGATATCCTCGTCGTTGTAGAAGTCGAACTCCGCAAGGTCGCCCATCAGCGCTGTCAACACATCGCGCCGGTCTATGTCCTCGCTATCAAGACGGGCGCTCGGTCTGCCCATATGCCCCGGTGCGATGCGGTGCATCCCATGGTCGCCGTACTGCTCGAAAATCATCCCGGTGTCATCGAGGTACCTCAACGACTGCGGATGGGTACCGATCGCGTGATAGGTCTCAACAAAAGCTTCGTGGCACAACTTCCAGTTCGCCTTGATCACGGTCGACCGCAGGCGGGTGCACACCATGTTGTGGACGCCGAAGTTCTCCACCCGTCGCGCCGCCTCACCGAGGTACTCTCTCAGAGGCACAGCATCGGGATCCATGTTGATGAAGACGAATCCCGCCCACACCTCGACCTTGCATTCGGGCAGCCGCAGTTCTTCCGCCGAGGTTGCGGTCGGGTCGAAGTCCTGTGGATCGACGATCTCCTTCAGGGAGCCGTCGAGATTCCAACACCATGCGTGTGAGATACACCGGATCTCCGAACACGTGCCTCGCCCCTGCTTCAGCTGCATTCCTCGGTGCTGGCAGGCATTGAACAGCGCCTTGATCTCGCCTTGCTTCGTGTGTGTGATCAGAATCGACTCGTCGGCAATCGTGTACTCGCAGTAATCGCCGGGTTTTGCGACTTCTTCTACCCGGCACGCCGCCTGCCAAACCTTCGGCCAGATCTTCTGGCTTTCCAGGCGAGCGAACTCAGCAGACGTGTATCGCTCGGGAATTCCGAACTGTCGCTGCTTGCTTCGATATTCGGGGTTCGTCTTCGATTCTGCGGTCGATGTCATCGTATTGAATCCTCACTCTGGATTGCCGGATTGCCGCGCCTGGCAGCTCGTCGAGAAAGCTTGGGTACGTTTGGCTGACTGGTTTCGAATCAACCTGATTGGGTGGGCATGTCACAATGTCCGGTATTTCAAATGGCGCTGACGACATTGGGCCTTTTGGCCGTAGCCCTCACGATCGTCATCCTCGTGCAACCCGCGGGTAAGCACGCTGGACAGGCGGTATAGACGAATTTCCGGATTCGGAGCCCGGTTTGGACTCGCGATGCCGCGCAGCGTGCACCGGGAGAGTCTTCGCCGTGTGCGCGTGTCGACGCGCCGTGATCGGCTATCGTTCTGGCTGACGTCGGCAATAGGCCCGGCGACCACCCAGCGGCGCCCCGTTCCTCAGATGGCCCCATTCCTCAGATGGCCACGAACGTGATGGTCAATCGTAGGGACAGGCGCGGTACAGTGGATCAGTCAACTCCGGTTCTTTGTGCAGCAGAGCCGCCATCGGCCGGCTGCTGTCGGGACGATGCAGACGAGCCAGCTCTGCCTGCACGGGCCATAGATGTAGATCGACAGTTGACCCTGGAGGCGCCGCCCGGCATCTCTATCTGCGCAGCGCAGGCTCTCAGGAGACGCCCAGAAGCTCAGCCGCCGTACCACCGTAGAACTTCGCTTTCTGTTCTGGTGTGACGTCGTCAAGTACCGCACCGAATGTTGTCAGCGGGTGCGCGAAGCCCTCGCTGTGCGGCCAGTCACTGCCGAACATGACGTTGTTCTCGAGTCCTCCCTCGGTGATGTAGCTGGCGAGGGGCTCCATCGGATTGACTGTGCTGCGGAAGTGGTCGAGCAGGTACTCGCTGGGCTGTCGTTTCAGGTCGACGGTATGTCGCCGTGCGACCGCCTCGTAACGATACGAAATATCCAGGCCGGGCCCGTTGATGACGTTGCCGGTGCTGCCTGGGATACCTTCGGCGCTCATCCCGATGAGCCCATTGATCCAGCCTGCTGTGAGTTCGACCGTCGCGAATCTAAGATCCGGGAACCTGTCGAACACACCGTTGAGAATGAGATCTGCAGCAGCGATCTGGACCCCAAGATGCGAGAACGTCATATCGAGGGCCGTGAACAAGGGATCACCGGCGTCTACGAACCAGCCTTCGTCTAGGCAACTCGCACGCACATCGGCATCCTGAATGTGGAAGATCGGTACGATCCCGTTGTCTACGAATGCCTTCCATGCCCTGTCATGATCGGGGTGAGACATCCGGCGGCCGTCGACCAGACCGTACGAAACCAATGCAGCCTTGATTCCGTTCTTGCCAAGGTATGCGAGTTCGCGCTCGAGCCAGCCCAGATCGCCGCCCCTGAGGGTGACGTGCCCGGTCGGCTCCAGACGCCCGGCACCCTCCTGTCGTACGGCTACCGCCCAGCGGTTCCAGGCGGTGAAGTTCGCACGGATGATATCCAGCCGGTCGTATACGTAGCGTCCCCAAACGGCACCGAAGTGCGGATACAGAATCGTCTTATCGACACCGAGCTCGTTGAGCTGCTCGACCCGCGCCTTCGCGTTGGTGCACGACATGGGCATGTCTGCGACATAGTCGATCTCGGCGGCCTTCCGGTCCTTCCAGTTCTGCCACGGGCCGAAGAATGAAACAAATCCGTCTTCCGGAACTGTCTTTGCATAGATCCACATCAACTGGTTGGTCGTCCTTGAGTACAGCCAAGGGTAGCCAAGCTCATCACGCGTAAGCTCCAGTGCGAGGTGCCTTTTGTCGGGATCGCAATGATCCATCCACATCTCCGGGTACTCGAACAGATGCTGATCGAAGTCAAAGATCACGATGGCCCTCCATTTGTTTGTGCCGCACGTGTATATAGGTCTGGATGTGTTGATCTCAAAGTAGTTCGACCTTCTCGGTTTCAACACGGTCTGAAATTCAGATGACGCGAATCTTCATCGCAGGACGCGATTCACAATCCCATGCTGCGCCCGATGAGGTCCTTCATGATCTCGGTCGTCCCGCCGTAGATCGTTTGAACGCGGGTATCGACGAAGTCTTTGGCAACCTTGTATTCGTTCATGTACCCGTATCCGCCATGCAACTGCAAACATGCATCGACCACGCGGTTCGCCAGCTCCGTGCACCACCACTTGGCTTTGGCCGCGTCGACCGCTGTGCATTCTTTGTCCAGTACGGCTCGCAGGCAACGGTCGACGTACTGTTCTGCGATATCGAGCTCGGTGTCCAGCTCGGCGAGGACAAACCTGTTGTGCTGAAAACTACCAATGCTCTGCCCGAATGCCTTGCGATCCTTCGCATACTGCAGTGTCTGGCGGAAGGTCTCTCGTGCGCCGGCGATCGCGGCAATCGCGATCGACAACCGTTCGGACGGAAGATTAGCCATGAGGTGATAGAAGCCGCGGTTCTGTTCGCCGAGCAGATTGCTGCCGGGGACGCGGACATCGGTGAAGATCAGCTCTGCAGTGTCCTGCGCGGGCTGGCCGACCTTGTCGAGCTTGCGCCCCCGTTCAAATCCCGCCATCCCACGTTCCACGACCAGCAATGACAGGCCTTTGTGACCGGCTGAGGGCTCGGTACGAGCGACTACAATGATGAGGTCGCTGTTGATACCGGCGGAGATGAACGTCTTTGAGCCATTGAGGATCCAGTCCTCACCTGAGCGCACGGCGCTGGTGCGGATGCCGGCCAGGTCACTGCCGGCGCCCGGCTCACTCATTGCGATAGCACCGATGAGCTCACCGCTGACGAAGCCAGGCAGCCAGCGTTGCTTCTGTTCTGGGGTCGCCAAATCCTTGAAGTACGGTCCAACGATGTCGTTGTGAACACTCAATGCGGGCGTGAGAAAACCGAACTTGGCGAGTTCCTCGACTACCACCGCATTGAACCGGAAGTCATCGGATCCGCCTCCCCCATACTCTTCGGGCATGTTGAATCCGATCAGGCCATAGTTCGCCGCGGCGACGTACGCAGCTCGGTCGACGATCTTGTTGCGCTCCCACTTCTCGGCGTTCGGCGCGACCTCCCGCGCGATGAATTGGGCGGCGGTTTGCCGCAACTGCTCATGCTCAATATCGAAGATCAACCGCTTCATTGCTCTAGCTCTCTCTCCGGTACGCCGCGCTATAACGAACTCGCCAGGAGTTGTTCAACATCTGATTGGACGCAGACAGGACGGCCTGGTGAGCGTCGTCTGCCGTGCCCAGCATCACCGCATGCCCGATGAACCGCCCTCAGGGAGCCGGTAGTTCTCGAACTGCGCCCGAAGAGTCTTCTTGCTGAACTTTCCGACACTTGTCTTGGGAACGGCGTCGATGAACTCCACGGCCTCGGGTAACCACCACCTGGCCACCCGTGTTTCCAGGTGCTCGATGACCTCTTCTGCGGTCAACGATTCCCCTGCCTTCACCACGACGCACGCCAAAGGCCGTTCGACCCATCGCTCATGCGGGATGGCGATCACCGCGGCTTCGGAAACCTTCGGATGCGACATGATTTCGTTTTCGAGTTGCACTGAGCTGATCCACTCACCGCCTGACTTCACGAGATCTTTCGTTCGGTCGACCAGCAACAGGGACCCGTACTCGTCGCACACCGCGACATCTCCAGTACGAAGCCAGCCGTCGTCGGTGAAGGACGACCCGTGGTCGGTTGTCTCGTAGTACGCGCTGGCGATCCACGGTCCTGCGGCTTGTACTTCACCGGTGCTGCTGTTATCCCACGGAACCTCTGCCCCGGTTTCTGGATCGCAGACCCGCAGTCGGACGAGAGGTACGGGCGGCCCCTGACGTGCCTGGACGCGCAACCGCTTCTCTTCGCTCAGGTTTTCATGGTGAGTTCGCGGTGTGCACAGCGTGGCCACCGGGCTGGTCTCGGTCATTCCCCAGATCTGGGTGATCGGCACCCCGATCGCACGGAGGTAGCGCTGCGACAGCGCCACGGGAACGGCGGAGCCGCCGCTGAGAATAAGACGCAGAGCGGACAGGTCGTAGTCACCTAGCAGTGGTGCGACGCCCATCCATATCGTCGGCACGGCGGCGGTAACGGTGACTTTGTGATCGGCCAAGAGTGTCACGAGTGCCTTGGGCGTCATATTCGGCCCCGGCAGAACGACGCTGGACCCGGTGAGTAGCGCCGCGTAAGGCAAGCCCCAGGAGTTCACGTGGAACATCGGAACGATCGGCATCACTATGTCGCGTTCGGACAACCCAAGTACATCGGCGGCGAGAGTGGCCAGTGCCTGTAGCACTATGGACCGGTGTGAATAAACAACCCCCTTCGGATTACCTGTTGTTCCGGAGGTGTAACACATTGCAGCTGCTTCGTTCTCGTCTCTAACCACGAATTCCCCAGCATAGGGTTCGTTGTCTGATAGCAACTGCTCGTACCGCAGTACTCGTGGATCCTCGGGAACACTGTCTACAGACCCATCGTCGATGACCACGAAATACTTCACCGTCGACAGTTGGTCTGATAGCGGCCATAACACCGCGAGAAGCGAACGGTCGACGAAGATGACCTCGTCTCGGGCATGGTTCACGACGAAGACGATCTGTTCGGTGAACAAGCGGATGTTGACCGGGTGCAGAACCCGGCCGGTGCACGGGGCTGCGAAATACAGGGCCAGATGCTGTTCGGTGTTCCAGCAGAAGGTTCCCACCCGCGCGTCATCGCCGACACCCAATGCGTCAAAGGCGGTCGCGAGCCGCCGCACCTGTCCACACACATCTGCGATGGTGGTAGTCGACACCACTCCTCCGGCCGTGGCCGCGGCGACGGGCTTATGACCGAAATACTGCTCGGCGCGATGAAATATGTTCGGTAACACCAGCGCACGATTCTGCATTAGTCCAAGCATGGCGCGTCCTTCCGCTCTCCCACAAGAATGAGACCGTCGAGTATCACCCGGGTGTGGCAATAGATTTCGTCTCGAGGAACTCGCCAAACCCGTCGGTACCGAGCTCTCGACCAAGTCCGCTCTGCTTGTATCCACCGAAGGGAGTGTCGGCCGCCAGCCAGACGGCACCGTTGATACCCACAGTTCCGGTGCGGAGCTTCCGTGCGACGGACATGGCTCGACCGAGATCCGCGCTGTGCACGGCCGCCGACAATCCGAACACGCTGTTGTTGGCGATCCGCACTGCATCGGCGTCGGTCTCGTAGGGAATCACCGCAAGAACGGGACCGAAGATCTCCTCCTGGGCGATGACAGCATCGGGGTTGACGTCGGCGAATAGCGTCGGCTCGACGTAGAACCCCATCGGCATGTAGTCGGGCTTGCCGCCCCCGACGACCAGACGAGCTTCCTGCTTGCCCTTGTCGATCAGCCGCAGGATCTTGTCGCGTTGTGTCGCGTTCATCACCGGACCCACGATCACATCGGGGTTGGAGGGATCGCCGCAGCGCAGCGACTCGAATGCAGCCTGGGCGATCGCCAGACCCTCGTCGTATCTACTGCGCGGCAACAGAAGCCGGGTGGTCAGAGCACACCCCTGACCCGCATGTGCGCATACTCCGGCGATCTGTGCGGCCAACGACGGTAGATCGGCATCGTCCAGGATGATGTTCGCCGATTTGCCTCCCAGTTCGAGGCACACCCGTGTGACATTGTCGGCGGCGGCAGCCATGATGCGCTTTCCGACACCGGTCGACCCGGTGAAGGTGATCATGTCGACCCGCGGATCCTGCACCAAGACTTCCCCGAGTAGCGGCGCAGCTCCCGTCACGACATTGACGACCCCGGGCGGTATATCCGTCCGCTCGGCGATGATGCGCCCCAATGCTGTACCACTCCAGGGCGTATCGGGCGCCGGTTTGAGGATGACTGTACACCCGGCCGCCAATGCCGCCGCGAGTTTGAAAACGTTCAACGCCAGAGGGTAGTTCCAGGGCGTTATCGCCGTGACGACGCCGATGGGCTCGCGCAGTACCGTGCGTTGAGATGTCACGCCAGCCAGGGTGGCGCGCGACGAAATCTGTGCTTCATAGGGATAGCTGGTCGCCAGATCAGCCCAGAAGGAAACTGCGTCGAGAATGGTGTCGAGCCAGATCGAATGGGTCAGCGCGACCGGAACGCCGGCTTCCTGCACCAGGATCTGCCTCAAGTTCTCCTGTTCGGTATACAACGCGTCTCTGAGCTGCCGAAGACAATGGGCGCGGAACTGATGGTCCTGTGGCCAGGTGGTGTTGTCAAAGGCGTGTCGCGCGGCCGCGATCGCATCGTCTGCGTCGTCGCGACCTGCATCCGGCGCAACCCCAATCTTCGCTTCAGTCGCGGGATTGATATTCGGGAAGGTTCGGCCGTCGGCTGCCTCACGCAGTGCACCGTTGATCAACAGAAGCGCCATTGCCATCTCCCATCCTCTTTACTAACGCGGGCTTTTCGGTATACGGGCAGAGTCCTATCGCCCACGATGATGCCGTCCTGCTACCGACGGCATCACCGTGGGCGTCCCCCCTACGGACTCGTGCTTGACTACTTCTTGCCGGTGAAGTAGGCCTCCACGTCAGGCAGCTCCGAAAGTCCTGCCAGCAGGCCGCGTGGGTCGAAGTAGTCTGTCCACCTTGCGATCTTGCCGTCACGCACCTCAAAGACCCCTACCACCTCGACTGTCAGGATCTCCTCACCCTCCTGAGTGCGTCCGACATCGACGCGTTCGGTGAACACCACGCCGTCAGGCCCCTCGGCGAGGTGAAGCACCTCCGCGGTCAGTACATAGTCACCGAAGACCTCGCCGCTCATCTCGTGTTTGGACACGATGTCCTCGATCCCCACACAGGGCGGAAACCCCGAGTTTCCCCACTCCGCGTCATCGGTCATCGACGCCCGCAGGTGTGCGGGTACCTTGGACAGCGGCTGTTCCATACCTTTGAGGAAAGCGCGGACGACGGCCTCATTGCTCATGTCATCTACTCCATTATCAGGGTGTTGATTGCGGTCGGGAATCGACCACGCTGAGAGGTGCCGCTCCTGCGTCACTACTACTCGTGTGAAGCGAGTTGTGCCGAGCTATTTGGCATTTCAGCGTCGAAACGGTCGCCACCAGTTTGGGTCGGCCAAAGTGCGGGTGTAAGGGGCTTTAGTTCAGATGGTGCGTTGCATCACTGATCGGCGGATATGGATCCGTCGTCGGGTATCCAGTTCACAAGTGTGACGTCGTCTGACGTCGTCACGAACTGTGCCCGCATGCGTATATCCACTCTCAGGCCCGGACGTCCTGCGATGTAGCCTCCAAGGCGGACTCCCGGGGCTTCATCGAGCTCAACGAGGACGAACGTGTACGGCACCGGAAATGCGGCGTGCACCTGATGTTCGGCCACTGTCCAAGACACTAAACGGGCCCGCGGTGCAACCACTCTCCATTCAGTCGTCCACGACCGGCAAGTATGGCAGTATGACCGCGGCAAGTGCAGTATCGCACCACAATTGGCACAGACACAGACAGCCACCTCACCTCGTTGCGCGGCGAGCCAGAAGCCTGCCGTGTCGGGGTCATTGGTCACCGGCAACGGTGCCGTCCTGCTCACTGGATCAGGAGAGCTTCTCGAGCTTGGAGACGTCCATGTTGAACAGGGAAGCAGCGTTCCGCCACAGGATCTTCTCCTTCGTCACGTCGCTGACGCTCTTCAACCCCACCTCGATGGAATGCTCGATCTCGGCCTTGTCCAAGCACGTTTGGTGCGGATAGTCAGTCTCGAACATCAGGTTGTCCTCGCCGATGGCGTCGATATGCCACGGCTGGAGATCCTCGTACCAGTAGTTCGCATAGACCTGGCGGCGGAAGTAGTCGCTGGGCAGCATGCCGTCCTTGTCGAACTCCGGCCGCTCGAGCCACGGTTGGTACTTCTTGAAGTGGAAGTCCAAGGCCTCCAGCAGAAATGGGATCCAGCCGATCGCACTCTCTACGGAGACGAACCGCAGCTTCGGATACCGGGCCGGTACACCCGACATTAGCAGGTCCGCCAACGTGATACCGCTCTCCAGGAAGAAGGAGGTCGTGAGTCGGGCAAGCGTAGCGCGCCATCCCTCGACCCTCGTGCGCTCGTCGTTCATATGCGTGCCCAGATCCCCACCACCGACATGGAAGCTGATGGACAGTCCGGAGGCCTCCGCGGCAGCCCACATCGGATCCCAATGTCGGTCGGCCAGCAGGGGTTGCCCGTGCTGGTGCGGTTTACCCGTCGAGACTAGTCCCTTGTGGCCGGCGGCGGCGCAGCGTTCGATCTCGGCGACTGCGGCGTTCACATCCCAGTAGGGAATCAACGCCAGGGGAAGGAGGCGATCCGGGGCAACGGAGCTCCAGTCCAGCAGGAAGTCGTTGTATGCCTGCAACGCCGCTGTCTGGAAATCAAGGGCATCGGGACCGGCCGCGGCGAAGATGTTTGGCCCGACGAACCCGAGGTTGGGGAACAGCGCGGCGGCTTGGATTCCGTAGTCGTCCATGACCTGCAACCGCGCCTTGGCATCGAATGCCGAGGGATGCATCGAGGAGAACCGATCGGCGTAGTCGGGAAACCTCGGGGAGCGCATCGGCTTGCCATCCTCGCCCGGCACCATGATGCAAGTGCCCACGGTGAATACGGGCTGATCGTTCATGCACCAAAACTCGCCCTTGCGTTCTTCGATCCACTTGACCTGTGGAACAAGGTTGCCCCAACGCTTCTTGGACATCCTGCTGGTCCACAGGTCGGGTGGCTCGGTGATGTGGGTGTCAGTATCGATAATCAACGTCGAAGCAGCCATATTTCCTCCAGTTGAAACGCGTAGTCGGCGAGATGTATTCGATGGTTTGAGGATTCCCTCTGCAGGTTCATTTCGGCAATGGGTTCGTCTTCAGATGGTGAGTTTCTACGCCAACGTGAGATCACGTGCCTACGACAAAGGCCGCCACGGTGGTTGCGGATCCACCGATGTTGAGCAGCGCTGCCTTTCGGGCATTGGGCACCTGATATTCACCCGCCGTGCCGGTGACCTGTCGGGCACCGTCGAGCAACATTCGTACTCCGGTGGCGCCGACTGGATGGCCGAGCCCGAGCAGACCTCCGCTGGGGTTGATCGGCAGAGTTCCGTCATGATCGATGACACCTTCCTCGATGGCCTGCCACGACTTGCCCGGGGGTGTGATACCGAAGTGGTCGATCGCGGCATATTCCGACACCGAGAAGCAGTCGTGCGTTTCGACCAGGTCCAGCTCGGTCGGGCCGCTGCAGCCGGCCCGGCCGTAGGCGTCCAGGATTGCCCGACGTAGGTGCGGGAATACATACTCTTCCTCCGCGCTCGCGGCGAACTTGTCGTCCAAGAGCATGGTCCCCGTGCGGTGCCCCCACCCCAGTATGCGTGGCAGGCTGTCCAGCGGAACCCCGTGATACCGTGCCCACCTCGCTGCGTAGTCCTGCGACGCAAGGATCACCGCCGCCGATCCATCGGTGATGCGACTGCAGTCCTGGCGTCGCAGCCAGCCGGCGACAACGGGGTTCAAGGTGTCGTCTTCATAGAACGATTCACTGGTCAGCTGCCAGTCCCTAGTCTGAGCCCGCGGATTCCGACGCGCATTGGAAATGTTAATCTCAGCGATGCGGCCTAGGTGCCGGTGGTCGATGCCGTACCGCCGTTCATATTCATCCGCGATAAGTCCGAACATCACCGGCCATGGGAACGCTTCGTCGACTACCTCCCGGCCCGCCCACGCTGCACAGCCAAGCCTGCGCCCGGCCTCCTGCCCGCCGATATTGCGAAGCACCTCCACACCAACAACCAACGCGGCGTCGTATCGTCCGCTCTCGATGTCGGCCATCGCAGCCAAGGTCGCCATGCTTCCCGATGCGCAGGCAGCTTCGTGACGTGATGCCGGTTTGCCAGCAAGGTGCGGGTCGACGGCGGCCACGAGGCCGCCGAGTTGGCCCTGCCCGTTGAAGATCTCTCCGGCGAAGTTGCCGACGTGAATCACATCGACAGCGTCTGTGTCCATCCGCGCGTCATCGAGCGCGCCGAGCACCGCAGATTCGATGAGTGGGAAAATATCGCCGGCGGGCGCCTTCTCCGCAAAATCGGACTGCCAGCCACCCAGTATGTAGGTCGCCTCCGTCATGGTGTTCTCCTCAGCGAGTCATCCGAAGTTGTTTGCGGTGCTCCGTGTGGTCATTCACGGCGAAGGATGAGGGCACTGCTTCCGGGGCCCGGCATACCAGAGGTGACCAGGCAGGTTTGCGCACCGGCTACTGTCGCGGTCGATTCTCCGCGCAGCTGGCGCACCCCCTCGACGATGTGACTGAGTCCGTGGATGTACCCGTCCGCCAAGTTGCCTCCCGAAGTGTTGATCGGTAGCGACCCGTCGAGATCCAGAGCTCCACTGGCGGCGAACGGCCCACCTTCGCCGCGCTTGCAGAATCCGTAGTCTTCAAGCTGCATCAGAACGGTGATGGTGAAGCAGTCGTAGATCTGCGCGACGTCGATATCCTCCGGCCCCAACCCCGCGAGGCGGTAAAGCCGTCGTGCCAAGGCCGCGCTGCTGTTAGTGAGCGGTCCGGTCAGCAGATTGCCCCACAAACCGCCTTGACGCGGAACGGCTTCGTCGCCCTGTGCCACCGCGCGGATCAAGATAGTTGGCTTGTCGGTGTCGCGGGCTCGCTCGACTGACGACACGACCACGGCGGCCGCCCCATCTGTCTCCAAGCAGAAGTCGTAACGCCGCAAAGGATCTGCAATCATTCGAGAGGCTAGGTACTTCTCCATCGTCAGAGGATTGCCGTATCGCTGCGCTGTCGGATTCTCGTTGGCTCGGCTGTGACAGGTCACGGCGATATGCCCGAGTTGCTCGCTTGTAGTGCGGTAATCGGCCATATGCTTGCGTGCGAAGAGCGCATAGGCCATGCCCGGGGATTGCAACCCATAAGGTGACAGGAACTCGAGATAGCTACCGGCGCCACCGACCGTCCGTCCGCTGGTCCAGTCTCGCCCAAATCTGCGGCCGGATCTGCCGTTGAGCGCTCGGAAGACCAGGACGTTCTTCGCCTGGCCCGATAAGACGGCGCTGACAGCGAGGCCGACCATACCGCACGGCGCGGCCCCCGCCCAGCTTCCCGCCGCCCAGAAGTTGACGTTCGACAGCCCCAGCGTTGCGGCGAGATCGGCATGCAGGACCTCGTCCATCTCGCAGCGCACGATACCGTCGATCTCAGCCGGCTGCAGGCCTGCATCGGTGATTGCCTGAATGCCGGCCTGTGCGGCGAGGGTCAGAGTCGAACGACCCGAGTTGAAGCTGAAATCCGTTGTCCCAACGCCGATAATAGCGCATCGATCTCGGTTCATCTCTCGCGAAGAGGTCAGTACCGTGACCCGATTCGCGCTCATCGACGTTCCCATGACACCGCACTCTGTTCGCGGTCCCAGGTGGTCGGAGTACATCCTTGCTCGCGGAGCAGGTGCTTGTGGACCCGGCCCAGCGGACTCACCGGTAGGTCGGCCCGGAATTCGATGTAGCGCGGCAGCGCGAAATAGGGAATCCGGCTTTTTGACCATTCGAACAGCTCGGTTGGTGTCAGCGCGGATTGCGGCTGCAGCACCGCCGTGACCTTCACATCGTCCTCGGTGACTTCGGACGCGACCGCATGCACCGCGACCTGAGCGATATCCGGGTGTCCCATATACGTGATTTCCAGTTCTTGGCTGGAGATGTTCTCGCCGCGACGCCTCATGTAGTCGTTCTTGCGATCGACGAAGTAGAAATGCCCCACGGCATCGACTCTGCCAAGGTCCCCGGTATGGAACCACAGGTTCCGCATCGCCTCTAAGGTTGCTTCCGGCCGACGCCAATAGCCCTGGAACATCACGTTGTTCCGGCGCGGCCGGCAGATGACCTCACCCACATCGCCGAGTGCCACATCGTTGTCTCGGTCATCGACGATGCGAACTTCGAGGTCGTCGGCGTTGAATTTGCCGGCAGACTCCGCTGGTGCCGATTCGTCGGGTGCTTGCAGGGTGATCGGGAATACTTCCGTCATCCCGTACCCCTTGGCGCCAGGTATCTTCACTCCGAACCGTTCGCGCCAGACCTGTTGCAGCGGCTCTGGAAATGGCACGGCGTGCACCATCCTGATCTGCCCGTAGCAACGCTTCATCTCGGGTGTATCCGGCCCCTGGGCGACGATCGCGGGTAGGCCCCCGATCAGGTTGACAACGCGTGCTCCGGTTCGCTCGATCTCCGGCCAGAACCCAGATGCCGAGAACCGCTGCGCGAGCGCTGCGCTGCCCCCGAGCATCATGGTTCCTATCAGCGTCATGGACAGCACGTTGAGATGGAACATCGGCAAAGGGCTCCAGTTGAGTTCGTCCGGCTGCCGTTGCGTCTGCACGAGTCCGTGCCGGGCGATGTTCATTGCGTAGCCGTGGCTGATCATGCAGCCCTTGGACGGCCCTGTCGTCCCGCCCGTGTATGTGAGGCACATGAGGTCGTCCGCTTCGGTGGCAACCGGAGCGGGTGCCGTCCTGTTTCGGTAGTCGTCGAGCGGTTCGACCCGGAGTCGGCTGATGCCATCGAATCGTTCTGCTCCCCTCTTCAGGACGATGTCGACATGAGACAGGCGGTCATCGATGGCTACCAGCCGCTGCACCAAATCGGGTTCGGCTATCACCACGGCCGCCCCGGTATCGGTGACAACGTGGCGGAGGAACTCGCCGCGCAGGGCTGTGTTGGTGCCCACCCAGACCGCGCCGAGCATATTGGCGCCGATCCATGATGCAACAGCATCGATATGGGTGTCCTGCAAGCTGAGCACGGTTTGTCCCTTGCGCACACCGAGAGCATGTAATGTTCCCGCGAGGTCACGCGCGCGCTCCCAGACATCAGCATAGCTGTGGACCTCCCCGGAGAAATCCAGGAATGTGGCGTCCGGATGCCGTTCGACACAGCTGGCAAGGAGTTCCACCACTCCGGACGCGATCCCGGCCATCTTGTCCAACATCGGTCTGTATTTCCGCCCTTTGCTAGTTGTCTCGTTCCGGCGCAGCCGGCACCATCGCCACTCTGTATCAAGTGAATACAGCGCCGATGGCAACAACAAGCGAGTGCATTTCAGATAGCCACCAGGCTGGTGCGCGCGATCAAGCGGTGGAGTCAAACCGATTCGGTGATGCGTCGCGCGGGCGTTGATCCAGATTATCTGGGTCAGACGCGTTGGCGAATCCGATACCGATCGCGTCGGATATCCGAGCCGCCATCTGGGCGGCGGTAGCTTCCGTCTGTTCCCTGAGTCGTGGAGATCGACTCGACGGGAAGGCGGCACCTACCGCCATCAGTCGTTGACCACCGGTTAAAGGTACTGCGATACAGGATATTCCGTACGCGAACTCTTGATCACTGCGCGCGACCGCATTGTCGGTGATGTCATGTTCGAGCCTCGCGACTGTCGTGACGGTATGGGTGGTGCGGGCTTCGAACGGGTGCTTGTCGACGTAGGCGGCTCGTCGCGGCGACGACATCCGCCGCAGGATGTCCTTGCCGACGGCCGTGGCATGTCCAGGGATCGTCATGCCTCGCCAGCATTCGAACCTCGGCGTGGAGGCGTGTGTGACGAACTGGGTCACCACGATGTCGTCGCCGCATAACTCGCCGATGCTCACCGTGGCGCGTATCTCGGTGGCGAGGGCGGCGATCCCCTCTCGGATCAGTCGGAGACTCCTTGCCCGGAACTCGAGCTGATTGACGGAGGCCATCTGGTAGCCCAGCGAGTAGCGCCCGTCGACCAGGCGGCGCAGGTAGCCCTCATGAACCAGAGTGCGTACGAGGTGGTAAGTCGTGGGCAGCATGATGCCGGTTCGGGTGCTCAGTTCACGTGCGGTCAGCGGGCCCCACCGGGTGACCGTCTCCACCAGCTTCATCCCCCGCTGAAGACTCTGAATCAGGGTCGGCGATGTGACCGGTTCGGGGTGCATACCGCTAGTTCAACCCGACGACGCATTGCAGCTCCCGTGCGCCGGACGCGTGCGCGGCAACTGCACGGCAACTCTCGCCGAGAACGTATGAGCCGTCATCCAACCGCACGAGATAGTCGTCGTGTACGAGTGTGCGCAGCAGGTGATAGGCGGTAGGCAGCGGCAGCTGCACCGTCCGCGCGACCAGCTTTGCGTGGATTGGGCCCTCCGCGGCGACCACATTGATGATTTGCAGACCGCGCTGCAATGACCTGACCAGTGTCTTCTCAGGGGAAGCCATCGATGGAACTCCTACAGTGCCACATGTAACAGCTACTTACATGCGAATAGTAAGTGACATTTACATGTGATGCAAGACACCTGCGCGGCCATCGCGCAACGACTTGCAGCGGTAATGTTAAACCCCTTAACATCGCAAGTGTGGCCAGTCAGGAACCCGTGAAGTCGGGAGCGCTCAAGCGGCGCTCGTACCACCATGGGAATCTGCGCGACGCCCTGATCGAGGTGTCGGTCGAGCTCATCGCACGAGATGGCGTCGCGGCGTTTTCGATCGCCGAGGCATGTCGGCGACTCGAGGTCAGTCCCGGCGCCCCCTATCGACACTTCACCGATCGCGAGGATCTACTGACCGCGGTCGCGATCAAATCCTGCGAGGTTCTCGCCGAGCACATCACCAAGGTCGTCGACGGCCAGACTGATCCCACTGAACGTCTCGTACGTGCGGCACGGGCCTACGTCGAGTTCGCGGCGATGCACCCAGCACTGTTCGCAGTTCTCTACACCAAGGACGTGTTCCTGGGCGGCAACGCAAAGTTGACCGAACCGGTCCGTCCCCTCGTCGAAGCATTTCTCATTCCGGCATCCGAGATCCCTGGGGTGAACGGCACCCAGGCGAGCAACCTTGCGGTAGCTGCCGCTGCTGTCGCGCATGGCTATGCAGCATTCCTACCAGGAGGCACGTTCAGCGACTCCCCCGATGCGCTCGCCATCGCCGCAGACGATGCGGCTTGTGCTACTCGCGCGCTGATCATGGGCCGCGCCGCCCTCGCTGGTGTGCCTGGCGAATCTGCGGTCGCGCTCGCCGGGTTGCCGGTGCAGACGTGGATCGACATGGTCTCAGATACTGAAAGGTGAACATCCACACGATGACATCCGACACCTCGGATGCCGAGCAGTCCGCCGGACTGGCACCCGGTCAGATTTTCGACCTCAGCGGACGCACCGCGCTGGTGACTGGCGCGTCCAGCGGCCTGGGAGTGCAGTTTGCCCTCACTTTGCAGGCAGCCGGCGCCAAAGTAATCGTCGCGGCCCGCCGGATGGAGCGGCTCGAATCGCTGTGTGCCGTTCATCCCGAATTGGTGGCCATGCCTTGCGATATCGCCGACCGCGATTCAGCAGTAGCCCTACACCGGGCGATCGAGGAGCGGGTGGGCCCGATCGACGTCCTGGTAAACAACGCCGGTACCAGCATCCCGGCAAGGGCCGAAGATGAGGACCTGTCCGACTTCCGATACGTCATGGATGTCAACCTCGTCGGCGCATTCCAGCTGACGCAGCTCGTAGGCCGGCGGATGATCGAGCGCGGCGGCGGCAGCGTTATCAACGTGGCCTCCATCCTCGGACTTGTTGCGGCCGCACCGAATCGCCAGGCCGCATATTGCGCCTCGAAAGGCGGGCTGATCAACCTGACCCGGGAACTGGCGGTCCAATGGGCTCGATACGGGATTCGTGTCAACGCGTTGGCGCCCGGCTTCTTCCCCAGTGAAGCCACCGCGGAATTGCTTGATGACGACGCCGGCAGCTCTTACATTCGCCGCAATACACCGATGGCACGGGCCGGACGTGACGGCGAACTGTCCGGCGCGCTGCTCTTGCTGGCCAGTGAGGCCGGGTCTTTCATCACCGGTCAGGTCTTAGCGGTCGACGGCGGTTGGACTGCACGCTAGTATCGCTTCGCGCCGGACTCAGGCTGGTCACCGAAAAGCGAAGCAGCTGAACATTCTTCGCCATCAATAACGGGATCCCCCAGGTTGACGCAATTCGCCATATGAAGTATGGCCACTTGCATGTCGGCGGCCACACCCAGTGCAATGAGACCAGGGGCCGACACCCAATATCGATACACTAGGAGGGTCACATGCACAATCGTCCCGTGCTGCGGAACTGGCCGCGACGGATGCATATCCCGCCGTGGCCGCTCACACAGAACCGGCTCGCCTGGATTCGCGGGCAGCAACGAGTAGCCAAGGAATTTCGGCCCGGATCGGCCGAGGCGAACGGCCATATCGAACCGTCGCAATGCGCACTCGTCGCCCTTGATCTCGAGCCAGAAGTTACCGACACCCTTGATCATTCAGAGTCACTAATCTCCAACGTGAACTCTGCGATCGGGGTAGTGCGCCGTTATGGCGGCCATATCTGCTTTGTCCGTACAGCATTCGACGATCTGGATTATCGCTTCGTGCCGTCGACAAGCCGGGAATTCTCCGTAGTAGCCCGTGAACGCCGCCTTCAGAACGGCGCCCTGGCGACGGGACTACACCCCGGGCTGGCAACTGATCCCGAGGACACCGTGGTGCGGAAGACTCGCCTGGGCGCATTTTCCACGACGGATCTCGATGAGCGATTGACGAACCTCGGTATCACCACACTCATTCTTGCCGGCGCCCACACCAGCGGTGCGATCCTCTCCACGGTTCGTGAGGCCGCTGACCGCGACTACCGGGTGCTGGTACTGTCCGATTGCGTCCTCGACCGTGACCGGGACCTTCACCACCTCGTGCTCGATCGTATCCTGCCGCGGCAAGCTGAAATCGTCACCGCCAGCGATCTGCACTCCTGCCTTACGAGCAGCCCCCTCTACAACGGGACCGGCTCGCTCCCCGGCACCTAACCAACACAAGCTACCAGGAACAGCAGTGGATCCATTCGATCGACATATCGTTCAGTACGTGCGGTCGTGGGCCCCGTTTGGCGGTCCGCCGCAGGAGGAGATCCTTCCTCTCTTCGGGTTGACCTGCCCCGAGTTCGACCAACGCTTCAGGGACATCATCGCGTCGCTGCAGGCGCGGACGTCTGTCCTGGCTGAAGCGGACAAAGAACTGCTCGTCACGGTGCAGCGGACGCTGGCTGAACACCAAACGGCGTGCACCAACCGGTGAAGTCGGACGGTGTGCCCGATGACACCAGCCCTGCGCCTACGCCCGTTGCTGCAAGCACCGTCTGGCACTTCAGCGGACACATCGAGATCCGCGCAAGCAACGGCGCGTCAACACATCTCAAGACGGGCGATATCGTGTCGGCACGCGACACCGCTGGCGTCGACCGTCTCGCCGCGGTGGCCAAAGGGAACCTTCCACTCATCTACCTCACCCAACCCGAGAGGCCGGTCTGACCCGGGACGGCACGCAGAGAAGCTGCGACATCAACTCAAGTCTTCGCGCCCGGGCGGTAGAAGACTGCCATTTGTCCGACACCGCCGGAAAGGCCCAGGATCACGGCAATGGCCAACCCCCACCAACCCTGCAGGAACTCGGCCGCTTTCGTGCTGTGAAAGAAGAAATAGTCGAGGCTGACACGACCCGCACCGAGGGTGGCTATCGCGACAGCGGCAGTCCCCAGGACAAGGTTGTATTCCCATCCGTCTTTCACGATGAAGAATCCATTGCACCGATGCACGGACCATGCGGCAACCACCATCAGAGCAACGAATCCCGCTCCGGCAAAAGGCGTCAGCAGGCCAACTGCCAACGCGATGCCCGCAACCATCTCCGTCGCTGCGGCGACGCGTGCGTGAAACATACCAGGCCGCATGCCGATGCTCTCGAACCAGCCTGCTGTGCCCCGGATCCCGCCCCCGCTGAAGAACTTGGCATAGCCGTGCGCAGCCATGGTGAAACCGAGCACTGTCCGTAGAAACAGCAGACCGATATCATAGGAAGTCATCATCGCTCCTCAGCGGGGCGCCATGCGGATGGCACCATCGAGGCGGATCACCTCGCCGTTGAGCATTGGGTTCTCGACGATATGGGTTACCAGAGCGGCGAATTCATCGGGGTCACCCAGCCTGGCGGGATGCGGGACCTGGGCTCCGAGTGACTGCTGCGCTTCCTCGGGAAGCGAACCCAGCAGGGGGGTTCTGAACAAGCCCGGCGCGACGGTCACGACACGGATCAGCTCTCGCGACAAGTCTCGTGCGATCGGTAGAGTCATACCGACAATGCCGGCTTTGGACGCCGAGTAGGCGGCCTGTCCAACTTGGCCGTCGAACGCGGCGGCCGAGGCAGTATTGATGATCACGCCGCGTTCAGCTGAGTTCCTGCCGTCGAGCGGCATCGTGCGCGCGATCCGTTCAGCCGCCAAACGCAGCACATTGAAGGTACCGATCAGGTTGACCTCGACCACCTTGCGGAAGCCGCCCAGCGGGAACGGCCCGTTCTTGCTCAGCGTCTTAATTGCATTGCCTATGCCGGCACAGTTGACGTTGATACGCACCGGACCCAGTGATTCCGCGAGGTCGAGCGCATCGGACACACCGCGCTCGTCGGTTACATTGGTGGCGACGAAGCGGGCGCGTTCACCCAGTCCGGTCACTACCGCGTCACCCTTGAGGTCGATCACCACTACATGAGCGCCCGCAGCGAGTAGCCGCTTCGTGGTGGCCAATCCAAGGCCGGATGCACCCCCGGTGACGACTGCTACCGCATCTTTGATCTCCACTTGCCCTGTTCCTTTCCAGGCGACCGCTGACGGCCGACCTGATGACGGGTCTATGTCCAGTCGTGCAGGACATAGTCGGTGTCTGCGCCACGTCGACGAGGCGGCCGCGGCGGACCGGTCGCACTGCGGGAGAACCGGGGCGTGGGGGCTGGCTGCAGCTGACCTTCGTCGTCGTAAAAGGTGTTGCGCTCCAAAATGTGCGGTTCCGTCAAAACCTCTCCGAAGGAGAGTACGGGCGTGACACACGCATCTGCAGCGGCGAACACACCGGCCCAGTGGTCACGGTCTCGAGCGGCGAATGTCTCGGCAAGTCGAGCGCGCAACTCCGGCCACCGTTCGACATCGTTCTGGCCCGGCAGATCCGCGTCGGCCAGATCCAGGCCCGCTAAGAGCGACCGGTAGAACTTCGGCTCGATCGCCCCAACGGCGACATATCGGCCATCCGCACACTCATAGGTGTCGTAGTATGGGGCACCGCCGTCCAGCAGGTTGGTACCGCGTTCATCCGACCACAAGCCGTTGGCCCGGAAACTCCACATCGCCTGGATCAGCACGCTTGACCCGTCCACCATGGCTGCGTCGACCACCTGTCCCTTACCTGAGATATTGCGTTCGTAGAGCGCGGCGAGGATTCCCACGAGCAGGAACATCGACCCCCCGCCGAAATCCCCGACCAGATTGAGCGGGGGCACCGGGCGCTCACCGCGTCGGCCGATCGCGTGTAGAACACCGTTGAGCGAAATGTAATTGATGTCGTGGCCGGCCTGCATTGCGCGGGGACCGTCCTGCCCCCACCCGGTCATCCGGGCGTAGACCAGTTGCTCGTTGACCTTGGCGCACTCCCCAGGCCCCAGACCGAGACGTTCGGTGACGCCGGGGCGGAATCCCTCGATGAGAACGTCGGCGCGGGCTATCAATTCGAGCACGAACTGGCGCCCCTCCTCACCTTTCAGATCCGCGACCACCGACCGCCGGTTGCGCAGCGTAGCGTCGCGTGGGTTGAGCGGGATCCCTACGCTGCCCCCGGGGCGTTCGATGCGCGCGACATCTGCGCCGAGGTCGCCGAGCACCATCCCGGCGTGTGGTCCGGGACCAATCCCGGCAAGTTCCACGACACGCAAGCCCTGCAAAGGTCCTGCCATGTGCACTCCTCGCGTGACGTCCATCATGCTCCGGTGAGCAGCAACTCACCGGAGCACAGCGATTCCGGCGGTGTGAAGCGCGGGCCGAACTTGTCCTGTAACTCGTTCGCGCGCGCGACGAACGCGGCGCGCCCACCGGGGTAGCCGGCGATGAACTGTGCCGCGCCACCCGTCCACACCGGAAAGCCGATGCCCAGCATGGACCCGACATTGGCGTCGGCGATGGAGCGCAACAGGCCGCTGTCCAAGCAGCGTGCAGTGTCCAATGCCTCTGCGAACAGCAATCGGTCGATGAGTTCCTGCAGATCATCTACAGGCTGACCGGACCCGAAGTGCGTCTCAAGCCCGTTCCACAGTCCCACCCTCCGCGTACCGTCATAATCGTAGAACCCGGCGCCGGCAGCCCGGCCGGGGCGCTGCGCATCGATCAATGTCGCCAGTACCGCATCGCCGGGGTGATCGACGAACGCGGTACCGCTCGACTGGGCCTCCGCGCGGAACTGACCGAAGATCGTGTGAGGCAATGTCACTGTGAGCTCATCGATCAGAGCCAGGGTGCCCACCGGATATCCTGCCTGCAGTGATGCCTGCTCGATCGATGCCGGCGCGATACCTTCGCCGAGCATGGCGGCCGCCTCCAGCAATCGGGCCAGGATGACTCGGCTGGTGAAGAACCCCCGACCGTCTCCGACGACGATCGGCGTCTTACCCAGCTGCACAGCGATGTCGAATGCCTTGGCCAGCGTCTGCTCACAGGTCTGCTCACCGACGATGATCTCGACAAGATCCATGCGCTGGACCGGTGAGAAGAAGTGCATACCGATGAAATCGGTTGGTCGGCCGATGGCTCGGGCTAGACCGGTGATCGGCAGCGTCGAGGTATTCGAAGCCAAGACCGCATGCGGTGCCAGCACGTCGAGTATCTCGCCGAAGACCTTGGCCTTCAGGTCCGGGTCTTCGAACACGGCCTCGATCACCAGATCGCAACCTGCCAGGTCGGCGACGTCGGTGGTAGGTGTGATGCGGTCGAGGATCTGGTCGATCTCGGTCTGCGTGCGCCTACCTTTGGCAATCTCCTTGCGGAGTGAACTCTCCGCGTACGCTTTTCCACTCTCGGCACGTGCCAGATCAACATCCTTGAGCACCACCCGCATACCCGATAGCGCGCTCGACAGAGCGATCCCGGCTCCCATCATCCCCGCACCTAGGACCGCCACCGACTCGGCCCTGTGCTGGGGAATACCGTCGGGACGGCTGGCGCCCCTGAGCACGGTCTGGCGGTCGAAGAAGGTTCCCTGTATGACGTTGGTAGAAATCTGCCCGGTGGCCAGCTCGATGAAGTACCGCGTCTCTATAGCCAGCGCAGTGTCGATATCAACCTGAGTGCTCTCGACCGCTGCCGACAGAATGGCGGCCGGTGCCGGCATCGGTGCACCCTTGTGGTGGGCTCGCAGGACGGCAGCCCGCGCGGGCAGGGCGGCGCGGACGGCCGGGTCATCCGCACAGCCGCCGGGAATGGCATCGGCATCGTCCCAGGTTTGGTGTGCCTGCGGGTTGGCGGCAATCCAGGTACGCGCCTTCACGTGCAGTTCTTCGGCAGTGGAGGCGAGTTCGTCGACGAGTCCGAGCGCGAGGGCGTCTGTCGGGCGGTAAGTGGTACCCGGCAGGAGCACCTCGGTCAGCGCGGTGTCGAGCCCGAGCATCCGGACCGTACGCACGATGCCGCCGGCACCGGGCAGCAGTCCGAGTGTGACCTCGGGCAACCCGATCCGGATCCCGGGACTGTCCAGTGCAATCCGATGATGACAGGCCAACGCCAGCTCCAGCCCCCCACCGAGAGCGGTACCGTTGATGGCGGCGACCACCGGTACACCGAGAGTTTCGAGCGAGCGCAGCTGGCCCTTGATGGTCGTGGTGAGGGCGTTTAGCTCGGCGCTGTCAGCCGGAGTCGCCGCTAGCAGGTCGCCAAGGTCACCACCGGCAAAAAATGTCTTCTTCCCAGAACTAATGACCACTCCGGACAGCGTGTCGCCCATCGCCGCCAGTCGGCCGAGCGCCTCACCGAAGGATGTGACGTATGCGAGATTCATGGTGTTGACGGCCTGTGCGGGATCGTCGAACGTCAAGATGACGATTCCGGAGTCCTCGGTCCATTGAATAGTGTTGCTGGTCATGGTCTTTCCTTTCAGACCCGTTCAACAATCGTGGCAATTCCCATACCGCCGCCAACGCAGAGTGTGATGAGTCCACGCCGCTGGTCGCGGCGTTCTAGTTCATCGACCAGCGTCGAGACGAGCATCGCACCCGTCGCGCCCAGGGGATGCCCGAGCGCGATCGCGCCACCATTGACATTGACGATTTCGTGCGGCACACCGAGGTCCTTCATGAAACGCAGCACCACCGAGGCGAACGCTTCATTGATCTCCACCAGATCGATATCCGACATACCCAGGCCGGCAAGGTGAAGTGCCTTCTGTGTCGCCGGCGTAGGACCGGTGAGCATGATTGTGGGATCGGAACCACTGACGGCCGTGGCCACGATACGCGCACGGGGCTGCAGTCCCAGGTCGCTACCGATCCGCTCGTTGCCCACCAGGACAAGCGCGGCACCATCGACGATTCCGGAGCTGTTCCCCCCGGTGTGGACGTGGTCGATCTTCTCGATCCAGTGGTATTTCTGCAGCGCCACGGCATCAAAACCTGCCTGGCTGCCCAGTGTGGCGAATGCCGGGTTGAGCTTACCCAACATCTCCACCGTGGTGCCGGGGCGCGGGTGTTCGTCGCGATCCAGGATGGTCAGACCGTTGCGGTCGAGCACCGGCACCACTGACCGTACGAAGGACCCGTTCGCCCAAGCCTTTGCAGCCCTGGCCTGAGATTCAACTGCGTAGGCGTCGACATCGTGCCGACTGAAGCCCTCCAGGGTGGCAATGAGGTCGGCACCGACGCCCTGCGGAACGAATCCGGTGCTCAGGTTGGTCGCGGGGTCATTTGCCCAGGCACCCCCATCGCTTCCCATCGGGACCCTGGACATGCTCTCGACGCCGCCAGCGAGCACCAACGATTCCCACCCGGAGGCGACCTTCTGGGCAGCGACGTTCACCGCCTCCAGACCCGATGCACAGAATCGGTTGAGTTGCACACCGGCCACCGTGTTGGGATAACCGGCGGCGATGGCCGCGATCCTCGCAATATCTGCGCCTTGATCACCCAGCGGTGTGACACAACCCAGTACGATGTCGTCTATACGGCTGGGATCAAGAGCAGGATTACGTCGCGTCAGTGCGTGCAGCAGTCCCGTGACGAGACTGACCGGCTTGACACCGTGCAACGCGCCACCGCGGTTCTTACCGCGCGGGGTGCGTAGCGCGTCGTACACGAAGACGTCGTTCGGCATGAAATCGCCTTTCATTTCAGGGGAAATGGAAGCCCACTGACCCCCGCCCGGCTGCGCAGTGCTGTCCGGCACCTTGATGCGTTCAGGATCACGAGTCGCTATCGGGCGTGTCAAGCTGAGCGCGTGTCGGAGTCGCTATCTGAAAACTTGTTTCCTGCAGATTGTTTCAGGCTCACACACACAGCGAAGGCATCGGATCAATCCAATCCCTGTATCCAACGCCGCAACGCGGAGCCAACCATCAGGGCAGAATCTTCCTGGAAGAAGTGCTTTGCCTCGACGGTAATCTCTGACTGATTGGGCCAGGTTCTACAAAATTCCAGATGACTGCCGGCAAGCTGACCCTCCGTCGAGACGATGAGCAGCTTGGGCACGGATGTGGATGCCATCCATGCGGCATAGCGATCGATAACTCCATAGACGTCATCAGGAACTCCGAAGGTGGGCACTTGCTGCACCCAGGTCAGCATAGGACGACGGCCCTCCCCAACTTCCAGCCATGGCCTTCGGTATTCCTGCTCCACATCGGCGGCGACCGGGTGGAGTGTGCTTTGCCGGAGGAAAATGTCTAGCAGGAAATCTCCGAAGAGGATGGCTTCCTCTCCCTCGTCTGATCGGCAGAACTTCACGAGTTCGCTGCGCTCTGCCGGCTCGTCGCCGACTGTTGGGTGCACAAGAGTTTCTCCATAGGCTACGCCGCGTACCGAATCGGAATGGCTTTGCGCCCAGTCAAACCCGAGAGCTCCACCCCAGTCGTGGCCAACGAGCACCACACGCTCACGAATGTCCAGCTCCTCACAGAACGACTCCAGATATGCTCGGTGAGTCGCGTAGCGATAGTCGCCTGACGCCAGACGGCCGGAATCGCCCATGCCGATCAGATCGGGCGCAATACAGCGCCCTAGGTCTTGGACATGCGGGATGATGTTGCGCCACAAGAAGGAGCTCATCGGATTGCCATGCAGAAAGACGATCGGATCTCCCTCACCAACCTCCTGATATGCCATGAAGGAGTCCAAGACATCCGCGGTCCGTTTAGCCTGGTTGGACGTTGACTCACTGTTCACGCTCGCGTCTCCTCCTTCGCTGCCCGCCTCGGCAGCAACCTTGCGCAACTTTTGCGGCAGATCGGTATTCCTCAGCCGGCCCCCGGGGGCACGAGCATGGACTGCCACGTCTGACCCCTGCCGTCATCGGCCAGGTTCGACTGTGTGTATAGCTGACCGTCCGGGCCGACGTAACTGCCTGTCGCCGGGTCGTACTCGGCGAATGCTATTGGTGGCTTCATCAGTTCGGCGTTCGGCACCGTTGTTGCGGCCGGCTGCGCGGGAGCTGGTTCAGCCGAGGATGGCGGCGGCGATGACCCCGGACGCACCTGAGGGACGTCCTGCCCCGACAGCGTCGCGTTGGGGTCGCCCTTCCAGTTGTAGCCATCGTTGAGCGGCACATAGACCTCATCGCTCTTACACATCTCCGCGGTGGGCGCGCGCTTGCCCGGCTTGGTAGCGCAAGGCAGATTTCGTGCTCCGCGGACATTGAACGGTGAGTCTTGGGGCACTCGGCAGTACAGGTCGCCGGGGGGGCGATCGGGGTAGTCTTCATAAGCTGGAGAACGTTGCTGACTCGGGGGCAGATACCCGGTCATGCATGGCGGCGGGATGTTGAGGTTGAGGTCGAATGTCACGAAGGGGCCCTTGTAGGCCGTCTTGAGGCCGAGGTCGGGCACCAGTGAGCTGTCCAGGATCGCGATGGCCTGTGGCAACAGGACGAGAACCTGTTCGATTCCAGCGTGGTAGGTCAGCGCGACATCCGCCACGCCTGTCAGATTGGCCAGCATGATCGGCAGCGAGGGCTGCAACCGGTCGAAGAGCTGTCGGGCTTCTGCTGCCGCATCTGGGGCGTCAGTGAGAAGGCCGCGGACATCCGCGTCGCCTTGTTTGATCTGCTCAGTGAGATTCGCCATGTTCGCCGCCCAAGAGGCGATCGAGTTCGCCGTCTCGCCTTGTGTATCGAGTATCGGCGCTGACTGATCAATGAGCTTGGTCAGTGGATCTAGACTAGCTCTGGCGTCGATCGCCAACGTGGTGGAGCCTGTCACCAGGCGGGCAAGGTCGGAACCCAGTCCGCCGACTGCGGCGGATCCCTCGTCGAGCACGGTTTCGAGGTTGTCTCGCGGTATAGCATTCAATCCGCGATTGGTGTCATCGAGAATCGTTGCGATATCCGGAGGTACGGATGTCCGATCCCGCGGTATGACGTCACCGTCCTTCAGAAGTGCCGCACCGGCGTCGGGTCGCGGGACCAGATCGACATATTGCTCCCCGATGGCCGAACGACTGTGTACATGGGCATCGAGATCGGCCGGGATGCCCACCTTGGAGTCCAGTGATAGCTTCGCCTCGATACCCGTGTCCGTCATGCGTACATCGACGACCCGACCTACCTCCTGACCGCGGTAGGACACATTGCCCGATTTGTAGAGCCCCCCCGTGGCCGGAAGCTCCATTGCCACCGAGTAGCGTCCGATGCCGAACAGCAAGCTCGGCAATCCCATGTAGCCGACCGCCATCACCGTGCCCGCTATCACCGAGACCACTGTGAAAACCAGTAGTTGGAGCCTCACTTGTCTCGACAATCTCATCTCAGCGGCCCTGATCCACCTTGTAGGGCACCATGAGTGGGTTGCCCGCGGTATAGGGGCTGGGCATCTGGCCGAACGTACGGCCCCATTGCATCTCCAATTCGGTCAGGTGGCCTTCCCACCGTGTCCCGGTGAAGAAGCCCGCGTCGATCCGACTGAGCGTCAAATCAAAGATGCCGGTGAGGTTCACGAAGTCTCCACGGAAGAATTTGCCGATGTTCTCCTTCACGAAGGGGAATGTCGACAGGAAGCTCAATGACCGGACCATGGCCGGTCCGGCATTGGCCAGCGACTCTAGAACCGGTGCGAGATCTTCGAACTCCTTGATCAGATTCTCCTTGGTCTGTGCCACTGAATCGGTCGCAAGTGCGCTCAGCTTCCCGACCCTGTCCAACGCTTCGGCGAGATTGTGGCGCTGCTCGGAAAGCACCGTCAGCGCCTGGGGGATGGTGTCCAATGCCTGGTCGACGACCGGCTTCTGATCTGCGATCTGGCCCATCAGATTGTTCACGCTCTCGGTGGCGCCGATAATATCCTCGGTCTGCTCGTTGACTTTGCCGATGAACTGATCCAGCTGCTGTATCAGGCTTCGAATATCGTCCTCGCGTCCCGCGAAGGCCGTACTCAGCGACTTTGTGATGTCTTGGATTTGACCGATCCCCCCTCCATTGAGAAGCAGCGAGACGCTCGCGAGCGTCTGTTCGGTGGTCGGATATGAACGGCCGGACGACAGCGGGATCAAAGATCCGTCGCGCAGCCTGCCCTTGGGCGGGCTCATCTTCGGGTCTTCCAGCTCGACGTGAAGTGTGCCGAGCAGGCTGGTCTGCCCGATGGTGGCAGTAACGTTCTCCGGCAGGTTCACATCACCGTCAATCGTCATGGTCAACAGGGCATGCCAGCCTTCACGCTCGATCTTGGTGACCGTGCCCACGTTGACATCACCAACCTGGACCCTCGAATTTCGCTGAATGTTACCGATATCAGGCAGTTGCGCCTGGATCGTGTATGAATCGGACTGTCCGCCCCTGGTACCTGGCAACGGAAGGGAGTTGGCGCCTCTCCAGTCGCAACCGGATGCGGAGACCACCGTGGCGATCAGCACTGCAACGCCCGCGCCGGTTCGGGAGATCGTCATGAACCGGCTCCAGCCGGCACCATCATGTCCTGGAGTTCTGTGGACCCGACTTCCGGGGCCTCGGCCGCCAGCGCAGGTCCACCGTCGGGCGTTGGCGGGGTCTGTGACGGCGTTTCCGTAGGCATCGGAACGTTATCCGCGGACGGCTGACCGGGCGGGACGTAATCTGGCCGCATCCAGTCCTCGCTGTAGGTGATCTCGTTAGGCCGGGCATAGGCGCCGACGACGGGATTCACGCCCAGCGGGGGAAAGTTGTACTGCCGATTCTTCACAATCGGCGCGAGGTACTGGACACATAGTTTCGCCGCCTGCTCGGAGCCGAGACGGGACGCAGCTTCGATTGCTCCACAGAGGAATTGGATCGGATTGGCGAAGTTGTTGAGGCTGAATGCACCGGCAAATCCGCCGATAGCCGGCGGATAGATGTTGACGAAGTTCGACAACTGGGTCGGCGCGAGATGCAGCGTCTGCTCCAGGTCGCCAAGACTCTCCTGAAGTGCTCCGCTGATAGAGGCGAGCTTATCCGCGGTGATACCTACCGGCTCCCGGTTCTCAGCGACGAAACCGGTCACTTCGCCGGCGACAGAATTCATTTCGACTAGCGCCTGACGCACTTCATTAGGCTGGTCTGTGAGCAACGCCGTCGTAGCGGCCAAGTTTCGGTTGAGATTTCGCATCACGTCAGTACTGTCCTGTAACGCCGACACCACCAGCGAGATGTTCCTGATCGCACCGAACATGTCACCGCTATGGTCACCCAGCACCGAGAAAGCCTGCGACAGCTTGACCAAGGTGCTATGGATATTGGCGCCTTCGCCGCGGAGATTGTCCGCCGCTGTATTGACGAACGCACCCAGTGTGCTCACCTCACCGGGTTCGACAGGTTGTAACGCCTCGACGAGTTTGGTGAGTTGTTCGCGCAGGTCGTCCCATTCAACGGGAACCGCCGTGCGGGTCTGGGGGATCACTGCGTCGTTCTCCATCTGCGGTCCTTCCGTGTAGGCGGGTGCGAGCTGGATCGCACGCGCCGATACGAGCGACGGAGACAGAATCACCGCTTTGGCGTCGGCCGGCACCTTGTATTTGTCGTCCACCCAGAAGGTGATCTTGACCTGTTGAGGCTGGGCCTCGATAGTTTCGACTCCGCCGACCCGCACACCCATGATGCGGATATCGTCGCCGGGATACAGGCCAGTGCTGTTCTCGAAGAAAGCAGTGACATAGATGCGATTCGCCCTTTCAAAGGTTTTGAAGAGCAAGACCCCGCCGGCGACAAGGATCAACACGAATGTCACTGCGAGACCGGTCGTCAACCTGCGTTTGGTCATCACTGTCGTCCCGTCAGGTGCGGCGCAGCGGGCGACTCGCCCGGTGCCGGAACGGACACCGGGTCGTGTTTGGGCGGCGCCTGCACTCCTGCGGGCGGACCAGGGGGCGGTCCCCCTGGGGGAGGGGCGGGCAGCGGCTCTCGATAGGGATAGCGCGGGTCTCCCGGTTTTCCGGTGATGGCGTCGGGCAGCGTCATTCGCGGTTCGCCCCCCTGCCCGGTCCGAGGATAAGGTGTCGGCAGCCCCGGCGTTGCGGGCTGACCGGTTGGCGGATCGTTGATCTGCGATGGCATGAGCACATTCGGGTCAATCCCCAGATCGGAGAAAGCAGCGTCGACAAACGGCTGGATGTACTGTCCTGGCGGTAGGTTCACGACGTAGCCCTTGAAGAACGGACCGGACGAAACCGACTCACCGAGCGACATCGAGTAGGCATTGAGGCGTACCACCGCCTCTTGGATCTTCGCCTTGCGGTTGTCGAGAATCGTCAATACACCGTTGAGTTTGTCCAAGGCGGGTTTGAATGTCTGTCTGTTGTCATCGATGAAGCCACGCAACTGCTGGCTGATCGCAGATATGTTGCCCGATATTTGATCGAGCGCCCGGCTCTCGGTGCGTAACTGCGTCAGGAAGGCGTTGGCGTTGTTGATGATCCTGACAATCTCCTCGCTGCGCTCAGACAGCACACCCGAGACCTCATTGACATTGACCAGCAGCGAACGTAGCTGCTCATCTCGCCGCGCGAGTGTGTCCGCGAAACGTGAAACGCCGTGCACCGCCAGCTTCAGATCCGGCGGCGTATTCGAGAAGGTCTCAGCCAGGGCGGACAGTGATTGTGAGAGTTCTTCTGTGTTGAGGTCGTTGATGGTCAACGACAGGTCACCCAACGTGTCGGCAAGCTGGTAGGGGGAAGTCGTGCGCTCGATCGGTATCGGAGCTGATTGATGGCCCTCGCCTCGCGGCGTGATCTCGATGAACTTCGCACCGAGGAGGGTTTTGGTCTTGATCGCAGCTTCACTGCGGTCCCCGACCTGAATGCCGTCGTCGAGACGGAAGTTCACCAACACCTGGTTGCCGTCGAGCGTGATTCTCGAAACCTGTCCGACCCGTAATCCGGATACCTCGACCGGCGAATCCGGCCGTAGCCCGGCTGCATCCTCGAAATACGCTGCATAATCGCGGCTTCTATCGAAGAGCGGCAGCTTGTCGTAGTTGAGGGCACCCAACAGCGCTGCCGCGACCAGAGAACAACCGACCGCACCGACTGCGATGGGGTTTCGTTCGCTCATGGGTTTCATTTCGGCGTGCACCTACCCGAAGTCTGGCCCGCAGCCTTGATGTAAACCGGTTGGCCACCCTTGCCGTTGACCTTGATGATCGCCTCGCAGATGTAGAACGCGAACCAGTCTCCGTACAGCCCCTGGCGGCCGAGCATCTTGTAGGCGTCTGGCAACGTATTGAGCAGGTCGTCGAAGTAATCATGCTCGTTGAGCACGATCGTTCCCACGCGGTCGGTTTCGGTCGTGACCTTCTGCAGCGCCGGACGCGAGCGGGCCAACAGGTCGGCTATGTTAGCCGCGGCGTCGTCCGCATAAGCGATGGAGTTACTGATATCCATTCGTCTTTCTGCTAATACCTCAGTGGTCGATGCGATATCGGTGATGGCTCGCCCGAACTCCTCGTTGCTGTCGCTGAGCGTGCCGAGCACCGTGCTGAGGTTGGTGATCAGCTGCCCGATCAGCTCATCGCGATCGGCCAGCGTGTTGGTCAGTGCTGCCGACTGCGTCAGCACCGATCCGATCGCGTCACCCTGCCCCTGGAACGCTTGTATCAGCTGTGAAGACAACGCATTGACCTGGTCGGGATCAAGCGCACGAAAGAGCGGGCGGAAGCCGCCGATCAACGTGTCGAGATCCAGCGCCGGGGCGGTGTGCGATGCGGGAATGGTCGACCCCGGTGGTAGTTGCTTACCGCCGCCGTCGCCAGCTTCCAGTGTCAGGTAGCGATCGCCGTAGAGATTGTCGAATCGGATTACCGCCCGACTCGTCTCCGTGAGCTGCACAGTATTGTCCACGTTGAAATCGACTGCCACCGAGGCATCGGACCTGATGCCGATGTCGGCTACCTTGCCCACTTCCACGCCTGCGATTCGCACGATGTCGCCCTTCTTGAGTCCCCCGATGTTGGTGAACTCCGCGACATACTCGTGTTTGGGACCGAACCGCAGCTGGGCGAAAACCGCCACCAGTACGAACAATCCGAGTAGACAGACTGTCGCGAATATCATGAGTCGCCAGACCACTGCGCTGAGGCTGGTCCTCATCAGGCCCTCCTTGTGATGGGTCTACTTGGCGGTGAGCACGTCATGGCTGGGGGGGCGCCGGCGGCGCATGCGGGAGCGGTGTCGGCTGCATCTGGGCCTGAATCGGGGGTACGAAAGGCTCAGAGCCCAGCGTCGGCCCGGGTTCGCGCGCAGCCCCGGGCGGCGGGGCGGGCGGGAGTCCCGGATACAAGGGTGTGCCGTCCGGTGCATACAACGGGGCTCCGTACGGCGGCGCACCTGGGTACGGGATCGGACCGGGCGCCGGGCCGTTGAAGTTACGGATGCTCGGTGGCTCGGGAACGGCCCGCGTCACCGGGAAGTAGTTTGCCCACCCCGGGAATCCCACCCCAGGGTTGGTGCGGATGTCGTTGCCGGTGCCCCAACCAGTGTTCGTGATGAGCTGTCGCACCGGAAACTGTTGGGTGACATCCGGCAGTGATCCGCATCCGGGTCTTCCGCCGGGCCCTCCCTTGGCGCCGACGATCGGTACGTGGTCTGGGTAGCGATAGGGGTCCTGCCCCCACGCCAGCGCGGCGTCGAGTTCGATCGAATAGCCGTTGCCGCCCATGGACTCGGCACCACCGTTGTCGATGAACCACTTTGCACCAACCAGCAGGCAGGTCAGCATCGGGTCGTACTTGTTGACCACCGCTGTCGTCGGTTCCAGCGTGTTGACTGTGTGAACGAAGTCGTCTTTGCTTGCCGCAACGAGGCTGATGCCACTGTCTCCCAGGCCGATCACGTTGACCAGCAACGCGTCCAGTGAGGATTCCTGGTCGCTGATCGTCGTCGCGGTCGTGCTGAGCGAATCAAGGGTCTGGAGGATGTCCTGGGCAGCGAGCCCATACGCGTCGCTGAATTCTTTCAGGGATCGGAAATCGGCTCGGATGGTGTCGGCACGCGGGTTGAGTGCCAGCAGTACTTCGTTGGTCGCCGTCGTGGCCTCGCCGATGGCGGTCCCCTGGCCGCGCAGGCCCTGGGCGATCGCAGAGACAATCGAATTGAGCTTCGCCGGATCAACCTTGTCGAGGAGAGCGACCAGGCTCTGGAACACCGTGTTGACCTCAGTGGTGACGTTGCGTGACTGCAGTGACTGACCGGCACGGAGCCGCTCGACGGATGGGTCGTCGGGGTAGATGAGTTCTACGTACTTGGCACCGAATGCTGTCGCTGCGTCGATCTCGGCGACGACGTTCGCCGGTATGTAGTGGAGGTACTTGGGGTCGATTTCCAGATGCAGGACCGCTTTACCTTGATCGAGGCTGACCTTTCCGACGCGGCCCACCAGCAGTCCGCGCATCTTGACCTTCCCGCCGGGATCCATGACCAGCCCCGCGCGGTCAGAGGTCAGGGTCACGGGGACCTGTGAGCGGAACCAGCCGTTGAACGACGCGGTGGTCATCACCGCGACCATGAAGAGGACGAGGATCAGGATGGCTGTCCACCAAGCGGGATGGACGCGTGATTCATTGGGATTCACGGTCACTTATCCGGAAAGATTGAAGTTGCCCGACTGCCCGTAGACGGACAACGAGATGACGAGGGTGACGAACACGACGACGATCAACGAGGCGCGGACTGCCCGTCCTACGGCTTCTCCCACCCCTGCGGGTCCGCCCGCTGCGGTGAATCCGTAATAGGTGTGGATGACCATTACCGCAACAGCCATGGCAAGCGCCTGGACGAAAGACCAAACGAGGTCCATCGGGTTCAGAAATGTCTTGAAGTAGTGGTCGTATACACCTGTCGATTGACCGTAGATGAACGTGGTGCCGACACGGGCGGCGATGAACGACATCAGCACGGCGACGCAGTAGAGCGGGATGACGACGATCATTCCTGCGAGCAGTCTGGTCGATGCCAGGTATGCGATGGAACGGACTCCCATGACCTCGAGTGCGTCGATCTCCTCGGCGATACGCATGGCGCCCAGTTGTGCGGTGGCGCCCGCCCCGATGGTCGCCGCCAGGCCGATACCCGTGGTCAGCGGTCCGATGATTCGGACGTTGAGATATGCGGATGTGAAACCGGTGAGCGCCTCCACACCCACCCCTGCCAGCGTGTTGTAACCCTGGACCGCGATGAGCGCACCGGTGGACAGGGTCAGGAAGCCGACGATCACGATGGTGCCCCCGACCACAGCCAGCGCTCCGGCGCCTAGGCTCATCTGGGCTATCTGGCGGGCTATCTCACCGCGATAATGCAGGACGGCGTCACCGATCGACTTGATCGCCGTTCCATAGAACTGGGTTTGGACCCCGATGCGGTTCCAGCCCGTAGTGAAGTCTTTGACGGCGCGATGCACCCGGGGCATCAGGGGGCTCGGAGCATTGCCGGTCACATCGTCGCCTTCACGCCGACCGCCGTCACAATGACGTTGATGACGAACAGCGCCATGAATGAGAGCACCACTGTCTCGTTCACCGCGGTTCCCACCCCGGCCGGCCCCCCACCGACGGAAATACCTTTGTAGCAACCGATTAGCGCAGCCACGAGACCGAACAGGGCCGCTTTGGCCAGCGAGATGATGATCTCGGGGAGTCCCGTAAACAGCGTCATACTTGCGACGAAGGCCCCAGGCGTCACATTCTGAACGAACACCGAGAAGAAGAAGCCACCGACGACGCCTACCACTGCGACGACTGAATTCAACAACAGGGCGACGACCACCGTAGCGAGGACTCTGGGTACCACCAGGGCCTGCAATGGGTTGATTCCCATCACCCGCATCGCGTCGAGTTCTTCCCGGATGGTGCGCGCCCCCAGGTCGGCGCACATCGCGGTAGCTGCGGCGCCGGCGACCACAAGGACGGTGACCATGGGACCGATCTGCGTGACGGCACCGAACGCAGCACCCGCCCCGGAATAGTCCGCAGCACCGAACTCCACAAGCAGGATATTGAAGATAAACACCGACAGCACAGTGAACGGCAGTGCCAGCATGATCGTCGGCGCAATGGATACTCTTGCGACGAACCACATCTGGAAGATCAGCTCGCGCCACGCGAACGGCGGTTGCGGTGCGACGACCGCCGTGTCGACCGCAGTGGCAAAGAACCCACCGACGGCACGCATCTGTTTGGCAAGTGCTTCCATGATTACTGCCAACCGCTCCTCTCAAGTTCGAGCAACGGTGGTTTGTTGCCGTGACGGACTACGGTGACCATTAGGGCAGAGTCCAACACCGCCGGAGATAAGCAACAATCGCCGTCATTTCATATGGTGAGCACAAGCCGCTAGCACGCATTTGTGTTGCCTACCCGTACCACCCGACGCGCTGGTTCCATCATTTGAAGACACCTACCTTGACGAGACACATCACCTCACGAAGGGTCGTCGAGTAGATGTAGCAAAGCCTCAGATAGAGAATTCACATGTATCCCCGGATGAGGTCGCCGGTGCAGAGGCCGGCCTCTCTCGCGTCGGATCGTGAAGATGATGGACCAGAAGGGATCGGTATGGCCGCGGAGAGCGTGACCGAAGTCCCTGCGGACACAGACGACCGCAACATCACCGCGGCCAGCACCGAAGTGCCGATGGACGCGGCCGCGATGCACTCGGGACAAGCCGAGGGGCAAACCGCCCCCAATACCAAAACCGTTGTCGAAGTGGGCGGAACCGCCAGTGCGCCGGGAGCCTGCTCTCCCCGACACATCGCGCGGGTGGCAGTGACGTTTGGGGTGGCCGCCCTCCTGGCGTTGTCCGTGTTGGTCGGCTGGTTGGGTATACAGACCTATGACGCGACACGCGAGGAGAACCAGCGGGTTCAATTTCTGGCGGCCGGACGTGACAGTGCGGTAAGGCTGACGACGATCAACCCGGACAATGCCGACGCCGAGGTGACGAAAATCCTCCAATCGTCGATCGGCCTCTTCCACGAGGACTTCGACCGGCGCTCAGCAGACTTCGTCGAAGCTGTCAAGCGTGCCCAGTCCAGGACAGAAGGGACGGTGATCGAAGCGGGATTGGAAGCCGCCGACGGTGACCACGCTGATGTCTTGGTCGCGATATCGGTGAAGACGTGGCTCGCGGGGATCGAGGCGCCGGCGAGGCTGTGGCGGATGCGGATCAGCGTTCAGCGCGTAGGCTCGACGGAGAAGGTGTCCAATGTTCAGTACGTTCCTTAGCCGGGAGGCTCGTCTATCCGAAGGGGACGGCTTCGAGCCCGTAGACGCGGCACCGCCGACTGGCGACGGCGTAGAAGCCATCGCAGACTTCGAGGCGGGGCCACCCCGACGCTCTCTGACCGATGTGCTGACTTTCGGTGTCCTGCCACTCGTAATTCTTGTACTGGCAATCGCCGCTGCATTCCTTAAATGGCAGGTGATTTCCACCCAGGCTGAAGTCACGGCAGCCAACGATTCGGTGCGCGCAGCCAGCGAAGGGACGGTCGCGCTGCTCACTTATGGACCTGACTCGGTCGGCACCGATTTGGTAGCGGCACGCGAGAATCTCACCGGCGGCTTTCGCGACGCATTCACCACGCTGACCGACGATGTCGTCATACCGGGGGCAATACAGCAACGCATCGTCTCGACCGCCACCGTTTCGGCAGCGGCTCCGATATCGGCGACCGCTCACCACGCCGTCGTTCTGATCTTCGTCAATCAAACGACGACAGTCGCAGAGGACGCGCCCACAGAGACCGCGTCCAGTGTCAAGGTCACCCTGGACAACGTCGACGGGAGCTGGCTCATCTCAGATTTCGCTCCCCTCTGATCACCACGAGAGGTCAAAGTCCATGCGGCCGTCCAGCATCCCACAATCGATCCTCACCAGATCGAGCGGGCCAGTGGCGCTGCTCGTCGCGCTTGCACTGGTGGGTGCATTGGCAGGCTCACCGCGCAGCCACGCCGACAACAGCAGGCTCAACAAAGCTGTCGTTCAGATGGTCACCATCGTTCAATATCGCGAAAGCTGTCCCACCGCGATAAAGGTGAACCCTCAGCTGCAACTGGCAGCACAGTGGCATACCGCCGATGTGCTGAACCACCGCTGGCTCGACGGAGACGCGGGATCAGACGGGTCTTCGCCACAAGACCGCGCTACCGCCGCCGGTTACCATGGCACCGTTGAGCAGACCGTCGCGATCAACCCCGCGCTCGCAATCAGCGGAGTAGAGCTCATCAACCAGTGGTACGCAAATCCTGGCTACCTCACCACGATGCGCAACTGTGCGAACACGGAGATAGGTGTGTGGTCCGAGAATCGGATTGACAGAACCGTGGTGGTCGCCGTCTACGGGCAGCCCTCTGATGTCGAAGTCGGGTAGCCGCGGTCGTCTTGACGGCCACAATTCCGCGTCACAGAGCGCCAATTCACGAGAGTGAGCTATGGGTGCACGCGGCACGTTCGGTGTCGGCGGTGTCGGATAGGGGTGTGATCTGGCAGCGCGTCGGGCTATCCCGATATGTCAATGGCCAGGGTGAAGTGTATTCGCTGGTGGTGAGACTAAACCTCGATCCGTGGACTGAAGTGGTTGATGTGTCTGTTGTGGCTGTTTTTCGGTCTGCAGGGGTGTGAGCACGAGGTAGTCGCTGGTCTGTCCAGCTTTTCCTGTGGTTTTCTGGTCGGGCCTCTCGGCGGTGGTCAGGCGGGGGTGGCTGCTGGTGGGCTGTAGCCGATGGTGTTGCGCCACAGTGCCAGCCACTGGTCTGTCCACGGCCAATGTGTTGGTAGGTGCAAGATCGGTCGGCGTTGGGGCCGGGCCAGCCGGGCCGCGACGTTGACGATTGTGCGGCGCAAGGTGGCCCCGCGGGCCACCGCGTGGGTTCCTCCGGCGAGTACGCCGGCGGCGCGCAGCAGGTTGTGGGCGATAGCCGCGCACAGGATCCATGCTGAGTTCGCGGCGAAGTGTCCTGAGGGCATGTGGGCCAGGGGTCCGTCGATCAGATCTGAGAACACGGTCTCGATGATCGCGTGGCGGCGGTGAGTGATATCAGCGGCATCGATGGGTTCGTCGGAGTCGGTGAAGAACGGGTGATACCGCCACACCGGGAACAACGCGTCGGGGTAGCGGGCGTCTTTGACGCGGCGCACGATCAGGCGGGCGGTGATCGGGGTTTCGGTGGAACTGAAGGCGGTGTAGCCGATTTCGGCGACTTCGGCATCGGAGATCCAGACACCGGTGTCGGGGTCGCGGACCGCACCCGGGTAGGACACGGGGGTCCAGGCGTTCTCGGGGATCGACTCGATCGCCGCAGCCACGGTTGTTGTTTTGTTCAGCACCAGCGAGAACCGGGCTCCGGCGCGGCGGGCGGCCGCGGCCACGGTGCTGGTGCCGTAGGCGGAGTCGCCGCGGACCAGGATCTGGCCACTGACTCCGGCCCCGCGGGCGGTCGCCACGGCCGCAGCGATCATGCTCGCTGCGCCCTTGCCAGAGTTGGTCTTTCCGGCCCGCAGTCGGGCTCCGGTGATCACCGGAGCGCCGTGGTCGGTGCTCAGGGTGGTCACCAACGGTGAGAGACCTTTGCGCAAGATCTGTTTCCCGGCGATCTTGGTGTGTCCGTAGGAAGCGCCCTGTTTGGCGTGACCATAGACCGGGCGCAGCAGCGAGTCGATGTCGATGTATGCCCGTTCGTGAGCACCGGGCAGCAGTGGCACTCGCTCGCAGAGTGCGCCCAGGTGTTCTCCCAGCACACCATCGAGTTGGCGAGCGTGACCGAAGGTGAACTCCCGCAGCAAAGTTCCGATCGTGGATGGCGCATACACACTGTCGAAGAGCGTTTTCATCCCGCCGCAGCGCACGATGTCGAGGTCATCGATGCTGTCTGCACCGGCGCACATCCCGGCGATCAGCGTGCTCAGCTTGGGTGACGGATTGGCCGCACCAGATTTGATCCGCTCGCAGGTGAACCGAACCTTGCGTTCCAGCAGCGCCGTCAGTCCGCACTGCTCCGCCAAGGTCATCACCGGCACAAGCCCAGCGCACGACACGAGATGGGCATCGTCGAACACTGCCGAGGACACGGCGAACCTATGGGACACTTGCACTGGAAGTGCCTTTCTGAACCGGTCTGATTGATGCCTAGAGAACACCAATCATCCCAGCTCAAGGGGCACTTTCCTCGTTCCGACACTCACTGACCAGCCAATTCATCAGTGGATCGAGGCTAAAGCATCCACGGGACTGCCCGAGTTCAGTTGGCTCGCGGGGTGTGAATTTCAGGCCGCGGTTGCGACTGGTGTACGGACAGTTCGAACACTGTCGGGGGTGCGTCGCCCGAGTGCGTGTTGCCGGCGGCGTTGATGGTAGCTCCGCTTGATCAGGCGCTGGCTTGCCAGCACCGTCCTTGCGGTCGGCGATCTTGAGCAGCGATGCAGGCAGGCCTCCGAGATGCCGAAGTCCTGCGCGATCTGACGCAGCGGGGCCCGCCATTGCGGGCGACGGCGGTGACGTCAGCTCGCAACTCGGCCGGAAACGGTTTCGGCACGAGATTGATCCTTCCAGCAAGGACGCATCCGCACGGGACGGCAGTCAACCAAAGTGGGGGAGTCCCGTCGTACGGCGTGCTGAAGATCCGAGCCAGGTTGACAGTCTGGCCTTCGGCTACCAGGACGGCGCTCATCCATTGGTTCCACCGCATCTGAGTGGTTCCACCGCATCTGAGCGCCTCGGATTCCCTGCACCCAACGCATCCTTCTCACTCGAACCCCCGGTGACGTGGTTTCGGGACGAAGAGGTCGTGGGTTCGAATCCCGCCACCCCGACTCGGGTGATCGCAGCTAGAGAGCCCTGACCGGCAAACTGGCCGGGGCCCTTCTTGCTGTGAGGCACAAGATCAATGACGATGTTCGGGAGGCGCGGGGCGGCCCTGATTGTCGACCGGCGCTCCGCCCCATACGCGTAGCGCGTCCATCGCGGGGCCGAGTGCCTGTCCGCGTTCGGAGAGCCGATAGGTTGCGGTGATCGGGGGGCCGGGGTCGACGTCACGCTCGACCAGGCCGATGCTCTGCAGTTCGGAGAGTCGCTCACTCAAGACGCGCTTGGACAACGTAGGCAGCGCAGCGTGCAACTCGTTGAACCGCGCCGCACGTTGGAGAAGTAAGTCGACGAGCAATCCCGTCCAGCGTTTGCCGAGTATGCCGAAGACCTCCTCGGTGTACGTGCACGCCTGCAGCGGCGGCCGAGATTCGGTCATGCCTCATGGTAGATGTAGGCCAAAGGCTTGATTATCTGGTTACTAAAAGTAACCTGATAGTCGTGCGTCGGTACGGCGCACTACGCTAAGGAGCACCGATGACGCCTGTGGCCACGGCGAAGACCGACCCCCACGACTCCGTACTGCACGACCTCGTAGTCAGCCGCGCGCATGTTTTCGACGGGCACCGATCGCTCCCGGGACTGTACGACATCGCAATCAATGGTGGACAGATTGCTGCTGTGTCAGCACAACCACTGCGCGGCAGAACGGAGGTCCACACCGCCGAAGGCTGGATCCTCCCCGGTCTGATCGACACGCATCTGCACTTCTACGACGTCGGCGCGGTGTCTGACGAGGAGTCGATGCGCAATTTTGAAGAGACCGATATTCCCCTCAAGCTCGCGCTCTTCCTCCAGCACGGGGTTACCACGATCAAGTCGGTGGGTGATCCGACCGAAGGGATACTGAATACCCGCGCCCAGATTGCCGCGCGTTCGTTACGAGGTCCGCGGCTGGTAGCGACCGGCTGCGGTATCACTGGCCGCAATGGACACCCCGCCGCAACCGTCTTTGCCGATAACCCTTGGGCCCGAGCGCGGTTCACCGCGGAAGTGGGCAACGCGGCGCAGATGCGTGACCTGGTGCACCACTTGGCCGACCGAAAGGTCGATGCGATCAAATTGCTGTCCGAAGGTGCGTGCGCATGCACCGGCTCGCCGAAATACATCTGGCATAACCCGGCGTTCCCGACCTCCGTCGACCTTGTGCGATTGCCGTCGGAGATCCTTCGGGCCGGCATCGAAACGGGGCACGAGCGCGGCCTTAGGGTGACGGTTCACACCACCCAACAGGTTGCCGCACGCGAGGCCGTCGAGGCTGGCGCAGACGGCCTCGAGCACGGTGTCACCGTCGAGCCCCTCACCGATCACACTCTGATCGACCTCATGCTTGAACGCGACATCACCTACACGCCGACGCTATGGCTCAACGACGCGCTCCATCCGGATACTCGGGACAACGTCAGAAAGGTTGCCGATGCCGGCGTAACCATCGTCTTGGGTAGCGATTCCTTCAGTGGTCGTGGCCTTTTCGGTGCCAACACACTGCAGGAGGCGGAGCTGATGGTCGCAGCCGGGCTCTCGCCGGCTCAGTCTCTCACCGCCGCCACCAGTGCCGCGGCCCGGCAGTGCGTCCGCCCGGATCTCGGCACCGTCGCCCCCGGTAAACGCGCCGACCTGATCGTGCTGACCGCCGATCCCACCCGCGACATCGTCAACCTCCGAGAGCTCGCCGTGACGATCCTCGACGGTCAGATCGTCGTCGACAAGCGCGAAGCGACGAACCGGCCCGAACGAGGGGTGCGTCGCCCGTGAAATCGGTTCTGATCGCTCGAATCAACGGCGCTGCGGGCGGTGACGAATGCGCGGCATACTGCTCTGTCCTGACGCGCTGACCGGTGCGGTATCGACACTGAAGGCCGCCACCGAGCGTGACAGCTGGAACCGCGACAGGAGCCGCGATCCGACGTCTGCCGGCACCGAACCGGCCACCATCCCGGCGATGACCATCCGACCGTTCGGGGCGAGCCGGTCGATGAACTCCGGCGCTTTGGCGCCACCCACGATGTCGATGATCACATCGAAGCTTGCCGGCACGGGATCAGCGGACGTGAGATACGCGTGGGCCAAGGCGAAGTGGGCGTCAGGGCCGGCACCGCCCACTGCGACCGCGTCTGTGAATGACAGGTCGCCCCGGGATGGCTGCGATGTCAGCAAACCGCGCCACTGCGATCTCGCTGTAGCCGCCACCGCCCCCGTGAACCGACGCGCAAGACAACCGCGAACGAGTGCTTGTGTGGCGCGTGAGTCGTTCGCCAAACGCGGGCTCGACGTCACCATGTGGAAGTCGCTCGCTGCGCTGGGGCCGGACCGCCATGCTCTACCGACGTGCGGAAAGATCGTCGAGACGGCTGCGCCGACCGCGAACCAGTGCGCGGGTCTGTTCGATCATCGAGAACATCAGCGTGCTCACTGGTCGCAATCAGGGCTTTCATCGACGCATTCATATCGGCCAATCCCGAGCCCCGCCGGTTATGCAGCTCAACGCCGCGCCACGCCACGCCACGCCGCGCCACGCCGCGCTGCAGGCACTCACTTCGTTGGCACGCCGCGCGCAGGCTGCCGGTGCGCTGTCGCAGAGACTTCACATTGACGACCTCGTCCTGGTGCTGCTGGCCGGGCGCGCACTCGGGTCCCGACCCCAGGTGAGGCGGGAGGCAGCTACCCGGCGCTTCGCTGCCCTGGCCAGCGACTCCTTTCGCGCATAGGCGTTGGGGACCCGCGCTCGATGACGACGTCGCGAGGCTCATCTCCCGTCAACGATCCGTCGCCCGATCACATCGACGTCGGCGGCTTGCCTGCCTCGGTGCACTTGCACTCTTACTGCGGAGTGACTCTCCTTATTCAGACCGACAATCACGCCCTGAACCGCACGGTGTCCCGCCATCGGTTGCCCACGGCGTCGACGTAAACGAATCCGGCGGGCTCGGCCAGCTGTCGCAATTCGTCGACACTGAGCCGGTCGGGGTCGGGGAATTCCTCGTGGAAGACCAACAATCCGCCCGGCTTGAGGACCCGCTTGAGCGAGCGCACACACGCCGCTTTGTCGGGAACTTCGCCGATCACCTCGGCCAGAAACGCCACATCGAAGGTGTCGTCGCCGAACGGCAGGCTGGATCCGGCATCGCCGGTGTGCAGACCGATTCGGTGGTGGCCCGCGCGGGTGAGTTTGCGCCGGGCCTTCGCCAGCATTTCCGGTTGCAGGTCGAACAGGTCGAGGTGCCCGGTCGTAAGCCGTCGCGCGATCTCGACACTGAAGAAACCGGGGCCCGGCCCCAGCTCGAGAACGCGCTCGCCACCGCGCAGCCCGATCGCCTCGACGGCATCACCCGGGTTCTCGAGCATCCGGCGTACCGGATTGTCGAGGAAGAAAGCGGCCTGGTGGGGATATGGGAAGTTGCCGACCATTCCGCGCAGGATGCGCAGCAGCTCATCGGCTTTCGTCATCGTCATACCGAGTTAGGGTACCCTTACATGCTCCGCGTGTCAGTCGTTCCTCAGGTGCTCTGCCCGACTGATCCGTGTCCGCCGGCGGCAGCGCTGTCGCCGCATACGAGGTCTACCTGGAGATCTGAACAGTCCCGCGGTGTTCGTCCGGCGGCGGCGCTGTGGACGCGCTGGCCCACCAGATCGCGCTCACGCCCTGTGGATCGGGACGTAACCTCGGATGAGGAAGCCACGCTGGCCAGACGGCGACACCGACGCCGACGATGCGGCCCCGGTGCACGCGAAAAGAAGAGGGAGTTTGTCATGGCGCTCGCGGCGAGCGTCCGGGTCGGCGTCGCCGGAGCGGCCGTGGTCGGGGTCGCGTTCGGCATGGCACGGTACGCGTATGGTTTGACCCTGCCCGACATCCGGCAGGAATTGGGGCTGTCGGATCTTGTTCTCGGCCTCGTCGCCAGCGCGACGTTCGCCGGGTACCTCGCCGGCTTGCTACTCGCGGGCCCGCTCGCCTCCCGCAGTGGGCCGCGCGCTCCGACGACGGTGGGCGGTGCCTGCGGTGCGGCGGGAGCCCTGATCGTGACGGTCGCGCATTCTCCGTGGCTGCTGGCGGTCGGAGCCGTCCTCGCCGGCGGCGCGGCCGGTTGGGTCTGGGCTCCCTACTCCGACATCGTGACCCGGGCGGTCCCCGGTCCGCAGCGACCGCGAGCGCTGGCCATCATCACGACCGGGACCAGCGGTGGACTCGTCGCGCTCGGCGGCCTGGGAGTTCTCGCCGCGCTCGGTTCGTGGCGGCTGGTCTGGGGTGGCATAGCCCTCGCCGCCGTGGTCGCGGCCGTCGTGAATCTCCGCCTGGTGCCTTCGACCGGTCCTGTCCCCCGCCTCGGCGGAGGGCGTGGTGTCCGCCCGATCGCACGAGCACTGCGGATTCCAGCTGCATACTCGGTGGTGTATTTCGCCGCCGTGGTCCTCTATTTCACCTATGCGGCAGACGTGCTCAGCGGCGAAGATCTGCCGGCGGCAGCCGTCCCGGCGCTGTACGTGGCCATCGGGGTTACCGGCGTGGCAGGTGTGGCGACGGGGTCCGCGGCACAGCGATGGGGAAGCCGCAACGTCGCGGCGCTGTGTCTGGTGCTGGTGGCTGCGGCGTCGGGGCTTCTCGGCTTGTTCAGCGGCTCCCTGGCCACGACGGCCGTCTCAGCGTGCATCTTCGGCGTGGGTTACATGGTCGGGTCGGCCGTGCTCGCGATCTGGACCGCCGAGCTGGTTCCCGACCATGCAGGCGCAGCATTCACGTGGTGTCTGGTCGTGGGAGCGGTCAGCTCGGTCGCGGCGCCGGCTGCGGCGGGTATGGCGATGACTGTTCTCGCGGTGGGCCAGCTCCTCCTGCTCACCGCGGTGGTGTCGCTGCTCAGTGGGTTGGCTCTGGTGAGGTACCGGCCGCAGGTGCGATCCGTCGGTCGTTGAGCTGACCTGGTCGTTCGCCGCGAGCGTATTAGGGTCGCCGAAGCTCGGCCGAGATGTCACAATTTCAGGACTCACCTAAAAGGAGCGCAAATGTCATCAACTCGGCTGGGTCGTCGCGTGTCGCTAGTGATCGGCGGTGGCGCCATCATGGCGATGATCGGCTTCACCGCAGCCTGCGGCAGTGGCGGCGACGAGCCCGAAGAGACCACCCCGACGACGACCACCACCACCACCACCGAGCCGCCGCTGAGCCCGACCGAGAAGGCCCCAGATCCCGGCGGCCCAGGGGTCTTCACTCCTCCGGTCACGGCGCCGCAGCAGACGGTCAACCCGGGCCGCGACGACTACGGTCAGTGACCCAGGCGTGCCCGGACTCGGTCCGGGCACGCCTGAGCTCGTGCCCGACCCATGACAACGGCGACCCTTCGCTCGCTGACCGCATTGTTCATCGCCGGTGTGGTGCTGGCGGGAATCGGCTTGTCGGTCAGCGAGCGCGGCGCCGCCGATGACAAGCTCATCGAAGGACCCTTCGCATCTCTGTTGGATGCGTCGACCGACCTTGGGCCGGCGCAGGAGCCGAGCATCGAGCTCACCGCCAGCCTCGCCGACCCATCTCGGCCGGACGCGCTGATCGACTGGGCCAGAGCCCAATCGTTGTCGGTTCGGTGGCGTCCCGGCGACGACTGGGCCATCGTCGAAGGGGCTCCCGAGGCGGTCGCCGAGGCGTTCGACGTCTCGGTGCGCGACTATCGAGGCCGGCAGGGCCAACTGTTCTACGCCTCTCCGCACCAGCCCGAGGTACCCGAGTCGCTGCGCGCCGAAGTGTCCGAGGTGGGTCGGATCCTCAGCTACACGCCACATCACATGTCGCAGCCAGACCCGGTGCCGGTGCAGGTTCCCGACCTCGGATTGGCGCCCGACGCCTTGCTCAACAGTTACAACGCCGACGAGCTGGCCCGCAGCGGCGTCACCGGCAAGGGAATCACCATCGTGATCTTCGCCTTCGACGGTTTCCACCAGTCTGACCTCGATCTGTTCACCACCACGTTCGGCCTGCCGCCGCTCATTCCGGAGGTTGTCGGCGGGTCGCCCGGCGAGCCGCGCAGTGAGCTGTCGATGGATCTTCAAGTGGCGCATGCCATTGCACCTGACGCCCGCAAGGTGGTGGTGAACGCTCGCCCGACCGTCGAGGGTGGCGGCGGATACCGCAAGATCGGCGAGATGCTGGAGGAGACCGACCGCCGGTTCCCCGGCGCGGTGTGGAGCTTCTCGATCGGTTGGGGCTGCGACAAACTCATCACCGCAGCCGACCTGGCTCCGGTCCGATCGGCACTGCGCACCGCCCAGTCCAACGGCACCACCGCGTTCAACGCCAGCGGTGACCTGGCCGGCATGGAGTGCCGGGGCGGGCAGGACTGGTCGTCGCCGCCCAGCGCAGACGACATCGGCCTCGACTCGGTCGCATCCCTGCCCGAGATGACCAGCGTCGGCGGCACGACACTGTCCACCGACGCCGACGGGCGCTGGGTGTCCGAACAGACCTGGTTCGATGTGCCGCTGTCCCAGGGCACCGGTGGCGGCGTTTCGACGCTGTTCGACCTGCCGCCGTGGCAGCGCGCCGTGGCGGACGACGTCGCGCCCGACCGCAGAACAGGTAAGCGCATGACACCCGATATCGCCGCGGTCGCCGACCCGTTCACCGGGGTGAAGATCGTGATCAACGGGCAGTTCGTCGTCGGTGGGGGTACCTCGCAGTCGGCACCGATCTGGGCCGGACTGACCGCGCTGATGAACCAGTATCTGTTGGAGCGCAACGGAACCCTGATCGGCGAGATCAACCCGCTGCTCTACCGCATCGCCGAGGGGGCGCCGCTGCCCGCTTTCCGTGACGTCACCCTGGGCGGCAACGCTGTCGACAACGCCGGGCCCGGCTATGACCTGGTGACCGGATTGGGCACCCCCGACATCGACAATCTGGTTCGCAACATCGAGATCGCCCAGAAGGTGCAGGCCTGATGCGCCGCGCGAAGAGGAGACAGTACCGATGAGCGCTCCCGGCATGGTGGAGTGCCAGGTGTGCCAAATCGATGTTCCCGCAGGCGAATACTGCGGCCTGTGTGGTGTTCCGCTGGCCGATCACGCACCCGGCGACGGCCCACACTGGCTGCGCGCCAGCGCGTTCTGCGCGGCGTCCGATCAGCGTCTGCTCTCGCCGGCACTGGCGAGTTCCCTGTTCCCGCATCTGTCGTCGCGATCGCGGGCGGTGTTCCTCATGGGTCTGGGGCTGCTGGCCGCCGCTCTGGTCGCGGTGACCTTGCTGCGAATGCCCGCAGCGTTCATCGCGGTCGCCTCGCTGGGTCTACCGTTGCTGTTCGCTCTGTATCTGCACGAATCCGATGTGGCACGCGACATTCCGCGCGCGACGCTGGTGATGACGACCGTGCTGGGGGTCGTGCTCGGCGTCGGCTGGGTGTTGCTGACCGGCGCGGCTCTGGCCCGTGCGTACGGGGTCCCGCTGGGCGCGGGTATCGCCGGTGGCAGGATTCTGCGCGACGGGATCGGCGTCCCGGTGGGCAGCATGCTGCTGATGTTGGTGCCCGCGCTGGCGGCTCGGTGGTCGTGGCGAGGTAGGCGGGAGTCCTTGGACGGCTACGCCATCGGGGCGCTGGGTGCCTTGACGTTCACCGCCGCAGCGACCCTGACGCGGCTGGCGCCTCAATTCACCACCGGATTGGTCAACCGGGCCCGGCCGCTGGACGGGCTGCTGGTCGAGGCAGGCATTCGCGGGGTGGCGATGCCACTGACCGCGGCGGCGGTAGGCGGTCTGGTCGGCACCGCGCTGTGGTTCACCAGGCCACCGGCGAAGGCCGGCACGCACCGCGTGTTCGTCCGGGGTGTTCTGGTCGTCATCGCGGTGGTGGTGGTCGCCGTATACGCCGGGCTGGGTGTGATCGACGTCGCCCGCTTCCCGCAATGGCTGCAGTTGGCTCTACATCTGACACTGACCGGGCTCGCGTTGTTCGCACTGCGGGTCGGCCTGCATCTGGCCCTGCTGCATGAGGCGCACGACGAGCCGCAGATCGAGGATCCGATCCTGTGCATCAAGTGCAATCATGTGGTGCCCGACGCGCCGTTCTGCGGCCGATGCGGCGCCTCGATGCAGGCGTCGTCACGGCGGTCTCGGCAGATTCGCCGCGACGAGCGGCCAGACCGCAGTGCGGCAAGCATCGCGACCGGCGGCATCACCGTCGGCCTGATCCCCGGTTACTCGCTGCAGTCGGGCCTGTTCCAAGTCACCAAACCCGAGAACGCGTCCTATCGGCAGGTGGCCACAGTCGTCGGCCTTGCTCTGGTGGTGCTCGCCGGCAGCCTCGTCGGGATTTCCGGCGTCATATCGAAGCCCGCGCCGCGCTATGTCTGCCCACCCGACTGCGGCAGCCCGCCGATGACCCGCGCGGTGGAGATCAACCCCCGATTCACCTCAGCCGACGGCGCATTCTCGGTGTCCTACCCCGTGGAAGGGGCTGCGTACCAGGTCAGCAAGAACGACAACGGGGTCACCGCGGTGCTGCAGGCCGGTGACGGCGGCACCATGCAGTTGTTCAGTCGCCCCGCCGCCGGGCGCAGCCCCAGGGAGGTGGCCGAGGACCTGGTGAACGAGACCTTCCCGGACATCACGACGGCCTACGAGATCCCCAACACCATGGTCGGCTACCAGCACGGCTATGGCTTGGCCGCCGATCTGTGGCCGCAAGGTGCGATGGCCACTTCCAGCCGGATGCGCGTCATCGTGATGGTCGCCGTGAAGAACGACCTGGCTCTGATCGCCGGTGCAGTCGGGCCCTACCGCGCTTTCGGACCGGATTTCGGGTCCGGCAAGCCCTCGGCCGCCAACCTGCAGCTGGCACTGGATATGGGCAAGTACGTCAACAGTTTCAGTTGGCGCGGCGACCCGCCCCGGTGAGCTCGCGGGCTGGTTCGGAACCGCGACCTCACGTCGCGGCGATGATGGGGACCATCGGCTTCTCGCAACAGAGTTCCGCATGCTCCCGTTCCGGCGGGCACGGACAGGCCTTCTCGTAGACCAGCGTGGCGCCGCATTCCTCGCACTGGTACCGGTCCCCCACATCGCGTCCCATCGCTGACCTCCTCGTCCCGGTCGGCACGCCCCGCAGTCGCGGACTGTTCATGCCGATATGCGCATGTTATTCGCAGGTGGGTGTCGTCCACCATGGCCGAAGGTCCCGACGATCCGCTGGTCGCCGGGGCTCGTCGGGGCCATGGGTCACCATCGGCCGAGCTGCGATGTCGGCGGGTCAGCGTGGTCCTGTCGGTGCGCTACGGCACGATATGCGCATGCTCGCAGGCGGCCAAGGAGACGATGCCACGCGCCGCAAGGCGCGCGGGGCGTTCTTCACGCCGCCGCCGGTGGCCCGATTTCTGGCCGACTGGGCGGTGCGGCATCCTGAGCACGCGGTGCTCGAGCCGTCCTGCGGTGAGGCGGTGTTCCTGCACGAGATCGGCCGCAGGGAGGGCCACACCGGGCCGTTGGTTGGCGTCGAAATCCATGCCGAATCCGCCCGACAGTCCCAACGCCGGCTGCGGAAACACGGCATCGACGCCGTGATCCACACGCGGGACTTCTTCTCCCACAACGAGTTCGGCAATTATGACGTGGTCGTCGGCAATCCCCCGTACGTCCGCTACCAAGATTTCACCGGCGAGTCGCGCGCCCGCGCCCGGCAGGCGGCCCTGCGCGCGGGTGTCACACTGTCCAATCTGGCGTCGTCGTGGGCGGCGTTCACCGTGCACTCGGCCCTGCACCTGCGGCCCGGCGGGCGGCTCGGGCTCGTCCTGCCCGCCGAGTTGCTCAGCGTCAACTACGCCGCGGGGGTTCGCCAGTACCTGATGGACCACTTCAGTGCGGTCGGCCTGGTGTTGTTCGACGAGCGCGTGTTCCCGGGGGTACTGGAGGAGGTCGTGCTTCTGCTGGCCGACGGCTACCAACCCGAGGGTGGCACGGGCGCCCAGCACATGCAGCTGTCGCAGGTCCGCGATGCCGACGGACTCGCCCGGCTGCCGGGGTCGCGGCGCTGGAGCCCGCCGGGCAACGGCGCGAAGTGGTCGGCCGGGCTGATGTCGGCGGCCGGGTTGTCGGCGTTCGAGTCGGTGGTGCGCACCGACGCGTTCACGTTCCTCGAGACCTGGGGTGACACCACGCTGGGGATGGTGACCGGCAGCAACCGTTTCTTCACACTCTCACCGGCGAAGGTCGAAGCGCTCGGGCTGTCGCCGTCCGAGGTGATCCCGCTGTCCCCGCCCGGTTCCCGCCACCTCCGTGGTCTGGCGCTGACCCGAGCGGCATTGGACGCCCTCGGTGAGGCCGGTCAGTCGACCTATCTGTTCCGCCCGGCCGAGCAGCCCACACCCGCGGCGCGGCACTACATCGCCTCCGGGGAGGACCTCGATGTGCACCTGGCCTATAAATGCCGGGTCCGCAAACCCTGGTGGCGGGTGCCTTATCTACGGCCCGCCGACCTGTTCTTGACCTATATGAACGCCGACACCCCGCGCCTGACCAGTAACCGCACCCGCGCGCACCACCTCAACTCGGTGCACGGTGTGTATCTGCGTGACGAGCTGCGCCACGACGGGATGAACCTGTTGCCGTTGGCGTCGTTGAACTCGGTGACCCTGCTCGGCGCCGAGACCGTGGGCCGCGCCTACGGTGGGGGGATGCTCAAGATCGAACCGCGGGAGGCCGATGTCCTGCCGGTGCCGTCACCGGAGCTGGTGCGCAGCAACGCCGATCAACTCCGCCGTGTCCGGCCCGCGGTGGCGGCACTGCTGCGCGCGGGACGACTGCTGGACGCGGTTGCGCTGGTCGACGAAGCGCTGCTGCGTGACACCGCGACGCTGTCCGACCGTGCGCTGCGTGCGATCCGGCGCGATCATGCCGACCTGACCGCACGCCGGGTCACCCGCGGGAAAGCCAACGGTGGCAGGTAAACCCAGCGCCAAGACGTTGGCGTGGCCGTTGTTCGACGCCCTCGTCGAGCAGTCGACGTTCACAGCGGTCAACCCGTGGAAGGCCGACGGAACCTTCGCGCCGGACTACGCCACGTTGCGCAAGCTGCTTGCGGTGCCGATCTTGCTGGGCGCCGAAAGCCGTTCGGGGGTACCTGCGTTGGCGCTCGATGTGTGGGTCGCCTACGAATTGCGCCGTGCGGGTCTGGACCCGGACGCAGTGTGGCCGCGCGCCGAGGCGCCCAGGGTGGTCGACCGCGACGTGCTGGCCTTCGTGCGGTCGGTCCCCAAGGCCGCCGGACGTGAGGACCTGCTGGCGCGGCTGAGCAAAGGGGCTGCCACCGGCGGCGTGGGTGCCGCATCGGCGAATATCGCCGGGAAGAACTACTTCAAGCAGGTCGACGTCATCATGTCGTCCTGGCAGACGGGTCCGGAGTTGCTGATCTCGACGAAACGGATGGATTCGTCGTTCGGCAAGAACGCCGCCAACCGTGTCGAGGAGTCCTACGGCGACGCCAAGAATCTTGCGCTGCGGCATCCGTTGGCCGCGCTGGGTTTCATGTATTCGTTGCGATCGACCGCCTACACCGAGGAACGGCGCCAGTTCGACTGGATCGTCGACCTGTTGATCAAGTTGGGGCGCGAGGCTGACGCCTACGACGCCTGCGCGTTGGTGGTGCCCGAGTGGGAGGGTGACGCACCCCCGGAGGTCGGGTCCCCGGAACCACAGGAGGCGGTCCTGGACCTGTTCGACGTCGACATCGAGGAGGTCGACAAGGAGTCGACGGCCGATGTCGACGCGCAGCTCGCCGCCCTGCCGGAGGTGACCCTGCGCACCGATCTGGTACCCGAGGAGCTCAGCCCGGCACGGTTTTTCGCGGTGATGCTGACGATCGTGCTGGACAACTCCAACATCACCCAGCACGAGGAGGCGCGGCTGCGACGCCGCCGCGCGCTGGGCTGACGGGCATGAGAGGATCGTGCACCCGTGCAGACCGATCTTCACCACCTGGACGAAACACCTCGTCGGCTCGCGCGTGCGCGTCGCCGGTGGACGGTGATGCTGATCTGTGCCTCGCTGTTCGTCGTCGCGGTCTACTGGCTCGCGGTGCGCACGGCCACCGGCCAGGTGGCCGAGAACGCCGCCCTGCACGGCGCCGGGCAGGTGGACCCGCGGGCATTCATCGCAGCTCGCAGGCTGCTCGACACCATCACGGTGACGTCGCTGGCCGCGGCGACGGTGCTGGTCGGCGCCATCGGGCTGCTCCGTCGCCAAGTCGAGCTCGCCGTCGCCGCGATGGCGGTGATCCTCGGCAGCCAGGCCATCACCCAAATCTTGAAACATCTTGTGCTGCAACGGCCCGATGTGTCGGGCAGCGAGGTGTATTTGTCCAACACCTTGCCCAGCGGTCATACCACGGCAGCGATGTCGGTGCTGTTCGCCCTGTTGATCGTGATGCCGTACCGGTTCCGCGGCGTGACGATGTTCGCCGCGTTGACCTGGGCGGTCGGCATCGGCGCCTACACCGTCATCGCCAGATGGCACCGGCTGTCGGATACTCTCGCCGCGGACGCGGTCGCACTCGGGGTGGCCTGTGCGGCTTCGTATTTCCTCGCCCGAAACGGACGGGCCCGCACCGGACGGGTTAGGGCGGTGGCCACTGCGAGTGCCGCTCGTTACACACTGCGCACGGTGTTCGTCGCGGCCGTCGCTGTGGTTGGGGCGGTCAGCGCGGCGCTCGGCGCCACCGCACTGCTCGCAGCGCTCCAGCAGAACATCGATTCAGCGGCCGAATGGCAGCTGTTCCTCAGCGCGCAGTGGCTGGCCGCGGCGGGGTCGATCTTCGCCGCGTTGCTGTTCTGGTGGAGTTGGCACCGACTGGAAACAACACGCTAAGCGGTAGGTTCGTCGGCGTCCTTGTCGACGTCCGGGGTGTCGCGGTCCGCGTCCTTGACGGTGCCCACGGACTTCGACGCGGCCGAACCTTCTTCGTCGTCGTAGATCCCTGTACCTCGGGTCATCCCAAGCCTCTCACTGCGATGCGGAACGGAGCTTGTCCAGCAGCGGCGCTGCTGCTTCCTTGAGGAAGGCTTCCTGGCTTTCGCCGCCGACCTGCACCATCGCGATGTCGGTGAAGCCCGCTTCCCAGTATTCACGCACCGCGTTGACGATCGCATCCAGGTCCGGACCGCACGGGATGGATTCGGCGACGTCCTCCTTGCGAACGAACTGCGTGGCACCGTCGAAGCCCGCCGTGGTGGGCAGGTCGGAGTTGACCGCCCAGCCCCCGGCGAACCAGCGGAACTGGTCATGGGCGCGGTCGATCGCGGCATCGCGGTCGGTGTCCCACGAGATCGGGATCTGGCCGATCACCCGCACGTCACCGGGCAGGCCGGTGGCGCGCCGGGCCTGATGCCAGGCGTCGACCAGGTCCTTATTGGGTTCCACGGCGATCAGATGGTCGGCCAGCGGCGCGAAGTTCTCCACCGACCGATCCCCCGACACCGCCGCCGCGATCGGGACAGGCACGTCCGGAATGTCCCAGAGCCGCGCGGAGTCGACCTCGAAGTATTCACCCTTCCAGTCGACCATCTCGCCGGTCTGCAGTTCGCGGATGATCTGAATGGCTTCGCGGAGCATGTCCTGGCGGCGGGCGACCGTCGGCCAGCCTTTGCCGACCACATGTTCGTTGAGGTTCTCCCCGCTGCCGAGGCCGAGTGTGAAGCGGCCGTCGGCAAGCAACTGCAGGGTGGCGGCCTTCTGGGCGACGATGGCCGGGTGGTAGCGCATGGTCGGACACGTGACGTAGGTCATCAATTCGACGCGTTCGGTGGCGTGGGCCACCGCGCCGAGGACCGACCACGCGTACGGCGCGTGGCCCTGGGCGGACAGCCACGGAAAGTAGTGGTCGCTGGACACTTCGAAATCGAAACCCACCTGTTCAGCTGATACTGCGTAGCTGACAAGGTCTTTGGGGCCGCTCTGCTCGGTCATCAGGGTGTAGCCGAAACGGGTCATGTCGGCAGGGGTACCCGTGCCGGCCCGGGCAAAACGATGCGACCCACCCGTCCCGCGGCTGCCGACGTTGTCAATTCTGTCGGTGATCGACAGGATGGTGATCATGACCCACCAAGCCGGCGGCCCCGGCCCTGCCGGGCCACCGGACCCCGGATACCCCGGTCCCGGGTATGCGGGCGGGCCGATGGCCGGATACGGGGCACCGCCGACCTGGCCGCCAGCCGGCTACGGTGCGCCCGGCTATAGCCCTCCCGGCTACGGTGCTCCGGCTCCCGATTACGGAGCCCACGGCCACAGGTCAGGGGGTTACGGCTACGGAGGCCCCGGTTACGGGTCAGTCGGCTCCGGGCCCCCCGGATACGGCACTCCCAGTTACAGGCCGGCCGGATACGGAACTCCCAAATACGGTGCGCCGGGCTACCCGCCGTACGGACCTCCACCGGCACTCAAACCCGGTGTCGTCCCGTTGCGCCCGCTGAGCCTGTCCGACATGTTCAACGGCGCGGTGGCCTATATCCGCGCCAATCCCAAAGCCACGCTGGGTCTCACGACGATCGTGGTGGTCGCCGCTCAGCTCATCGCCCTGGTCCTGTCGCTGTGGCCGTTCGCGTTCACCGGCCGGTTCGCCGAATCGCTGGACAGCGATCAGGCGTCCACCGAGGTGCTGGTCAGCTGGATGGCATCGAGCCTGGCCGCAGGCATCACCACGGCGCTGTCGACGACCCTGCTCAGCGGACTGCTCACCGTGGTGATCGGCCGGTCGGTGTTCGGCGCGGGAATCACCATCGGAGAGGCATGGCGCCGATTGCGCCCCCGACTGTGGGCGCTGATCGGCTTCACGGTGCTCAAGACGCTCGGCATCATCGTGTGGTTCGGGCTGGTGCTGCTGATGGTGGTGTTGGTGGTGGCGGTGGTCGACGGGCCCGCCGCGTTTCTGATCGCCGCCCCACTGGTGGTCGCGTCCGTCCTGGCGGCGATCTGGCTGTTGGTGATGCTGACCTTCGTCCCGGCGGTCATCGTCTTGGAACGGCGCGACATCCTGACCTCGGTCAAACGGTCGTTCGGGCTGATCAAGAGCGACTTCTGGCGGGTCTTCGGGATCTGGTTGCTGGCAGCGATCGTGGCGCAGTTCGTCGCAGGCGCGGTGTCGATACCGTTCAGCATCGGCGGACAGGTGGCGCTGACCGCGTCGGCGTCCACCACCGCCGCGATGATCGCGATGGTGCTGTTCTCGGTCGGCGGCGCGGTCGGGCAGATCATCACGGGTCCGTTCAGCGCCGGCGTGGTGGTGCTGCAGTACACCGACCGCCGAATCCGTGCGGAGGCATTCGACCTTGTGCTGCAGACCGGCGCGGCGGCCGGGCCGCACGCGCCGGCCGATTCCACCGACGATCTCTGGCTGACCGGCGCCCGGTGACGTGTCGACGATAGACATCGACCGCGAGGCGGCCCAGGAAGCGGCCCGCAGCGAACTCGGCAAAGCCATCTATCCCAAACCGTCGGCGATGGACATGCTGCTGGACTGGATCGAGGAGCTGCTGTACCGACTGACGGCGTCGGCGTCGAGGTTTCCCGGCGGCTGGTACACCGTGGCCGTGCTGCTGGTATTGCTCGTCGTCGCGGTGGTGGTCGCGATCCGGGTCGCCCGGCGGGCGATGCACACCGACCGCCGCGCGGCGCCGACCTTGTTCGGTGCCCACCTGCTCAGTGCCGCCGAGCACCGTGCCACCGCCGAAAGGTATGCCGCATCGGGCGATTGGGCCCCGGCGGTGCGGCACCGACTGCGCGCGGTCGCCCGGCAACTGGAGGAGAACGGTGTCCTCGACCCGGTGCCGGGACGCACCGCGACCGAACTCGCCGGCGCCGCGGGCCGCGCGCTGCCCGGGCTTGCCGCCGAGCTGCGCACTGCCGCTGAGATCTTCAACGACGTCACCTACGGGGAGCGACCCGCGACCGAACCGCAATACCGGATGATCGCCTCACTCGACGACCGGCTCGGCAGCCAGACGTCATCGCAGACGACCGCCACACGTGCGGAGTCGGCCCAGCAGCCGTGGGCCGAGGTTCGGTGAGCACCGCTGTCGGGGAGACCCTCACCCAGAGGTGGCGCGGGTTGCGCTGGGTGCTGCTCGGGCTCGCCGCGGTGGTCGCGGTCGCAGCGCTGACCACCTGGTTGACCGCGCCGCGTCCCGGCGGCCATCTGGACCCGACCTCCACGTCGTCCGACGGCGTGCACGCGCTGGTGACGTTGCTGCGGGAATCTGGTATCACCGTCGTGGAGGCCGCCTCGATCCGCGACGTGGAGATCGCCGCACGCGAGGACACCCTGCTGGTGGCCGCGCAGACCTACCACCTGTTCGACGACGACCTGCTGGACCGGCTGTCCACCCTTCCCGGCGATCGGCTGCTGATCGCCCCGCTCGGCAAGACCCGCGAGGCACTCGCCCCCGAACTCCGGCGCGGCATGACCACCGAGTTCGGCGGCCTCGCGCCGGACTGCGACATGCGGGAAGCCGAGCGCGCCGGCACCGTCCAGTTCGGTCCCGCCGAGACTTACGAGGCCACCGGATCGACGCCGGTGACCCGTTGCTATGACGGCGTGCTGGCCCGCTACAGCGCCGACGGACGCACGATCACCGTGGTGGGCAGTGAGCGGTTCGTGATGAACTCCCAGCTGGCCTCCGAGGGCAACGCCGCGCTTGCGATGAACCTCACCGGCTCCCATCCCCGGGTCATCTGGTACGCCCCGCAGCGCAGCGAGGGTGGCGACTCCGACGGCGCCGCATCGTTCACCGATCTGATTCCGGCACAGGTCAACTGGATGGTGCTGCAGCTGGTGTTGGCGGTGGCGCTGCTGGCGTTGTGGAAGGGCCGCCGGGTCGGACCGCTCGTGGCCGAACGGCTTCCGGTGGTGGTGCGGGCCTCCGAAACGGTCGAGGGACGGGGGCGGCTGTACCGATCCCGCCGCAGCCGGGATGTCGCCGCGGACTCGCTGCGCATCTCGGCCCGGCAACGCCTGTTGCCCAGGATCGGCCTCACCGCGAGCGCTCCGCCGCAATCCGTCATCCAGGCCGTCGCCGCCCGGTCCGGCCTCGACTCCCAGAGCGTCGCCCATACTCTGTACGGGCCGAGCCCGGCCACCGACGACGATCTGGTGAACCTGGCACGCGCACTTGACGACATCGAAAGGCAGGTCGCACAGTCGTGACACAGCCCAACCCGCACGAGGGCGCTCGTAACGCGTTGATGGCGCTGCGCGCCGAGATCGCCAAAGTCGTCGTCGGTCAGGACGCCGTCGTCAGCGGACTCGTCGTCGCCCTGCTGTGCCGCGGGCACGTGCTCCTCGAAGGCGTCCCGGGCGTCGCGAAAACACTGCTGGTGCGCACGTTGGCGGCAGCACTGCAGCTGGATTTCACCCGGGTGCAGTTCACCCCCGACCTGATGCCGGGCGATGTCACCGGCTCACTGGTCTACGACGCCCGGACCGCCGAGTTCGAGTTCCGCGCCGGGCCGGTGTTCACCAACCTGATGCTGGCCGACGAGATCAACCGCACGCCACCCAAGACACAGGCCGCACTGCTGGAGGCGATGGAGGAACGTCAGGTCAGCGTCGACGGACAACCTCGCGCGCTGCCCGACCCGTTCATCGTCGCCGCCACCCAGAACCCGATCGAGTACGAGGGCACCTACCAACTGCCGGAGGCGCAGCTGGACCGGTTCCTGTTGAAACTCAACGTGCCGCTCCCCCCGCGCGATCAGGAGATCGCAATACTCAACCGGCACGCCCAGGGATTCGACCCTCGGGACCTGTCTTTCGTGCAGCCGGTTGCCGGTCCGGCCGAGTTGGCCGCGGGCCGCCAAGCCGTCCGGCAGGTGCTCGTCGGCGACGAGGTGCTCGGATACATCGTCGACATCGTTGGTGCGACAAGGAATTCCCCGTCGCTGCAGCTCGGGGTTTCACCCCGCGGCGCCACCGCCTTGTTGGCCACCGCACGCTCGTGGGCCTGGCTATCCGGTCGCGGTTACGTGACGCCCGACGACGTCAAGGCGATGGCCAGACCCACGCTGCGACACCGGGTGGCGCTGCGGCCCGAGGCGGAGCTTGAAGGTGCCGATGCCGACGGTGTGATCGAGGGCATCCTGTCCGCGGTTCCAGTCCCGAGATAGTCTGCGCAGCAGTGGTTCTCACCCGACGCACCGGGCTGATCGCACTTCTGTGCGCTTTGCCGGTCGCGTTGTCCCCTTATCCGGCTGCCACTTTCGCGGTGCTGGCGGGATTGCTCGTGTGCGCGGTCGCGGTCGATGCTGCACTGGCAGGCAACCCGCGCGCGCTCCGACTGACCCGCGGCGGCCCGACGTCGGCGCGGCTGGGTCAGCCGGTGACTGCGGAGTTGACGGTGGACAACGGTGGCCGGGCGAAGTTCCGTGGTGTCATCCGCGATGCCTGGGCGCCCAGCGCGCGGGGCACGCCACGCATGCATCCGGTGAACCTGGCTGCTGGACAACGGATCACCGTCGCGACACAGTTACAGCCGGTGCGCCGGGGCGATCAGGTCTCAGCACTGGTGACCGCCCGGTCGATCGGCCCGCTCGGCCTGGCCGGCCGCCAGGCCTCGCACCGGGTACCCTGGCAGATCCGCATTCTGCCGCCGTTCCTGTCCCGCAAGCACCTGCCGTCACGGCTGGCGCGGCTGCGCGAACTGGAAGGCTCGACACCGGCGCTGATCCGCGGGCAAGGCACCGAATTCGACTCGCTACGCGAGTATGTGGTCGGCGACGACGTCCGCTCCATCGACTGGCGCGCGACCGCGCGCCGTGCCGACGTGGTGGTGCGCACCTGGCGCCCGGAGCGCGACCGCCGGGTCGTCATCGTGCTCGACACCGGCCGGACCTCGGCCGGCCGCGTCGGAGTCGACCCGACGGGCGCCGGAACGCCGTCCGGAGATGCCCCGGGCACCGGGTGGCCCCGGCTGGACTGGTCGATGGACGCCGCCCTGCTGCTGGCCGCGCTGGCGGCCCGAGCGGGTGATCACGTCGACTTCCTCGCCCACGACCGCGAGACCCGTGCCGCCGTCGTCAACGTCTCGCGGACCGAGCTGCTGGCCCAGCTCGTCGCGGCGATGGCACCCCTGGAGCCTGCCCTGGTCGAATCCGACGCCCGCGCGCTGGTCGCGGCCGTACAGCGGCGGGTGCGGCGGCGGGCTCTGGTCGTGCTGCTCACCGACCTGAACATGTCGGCGATCGACGAGGGTCTGCTCACCGTGCTGCCACAGCTGACCGCCAAGCACCGGGTGGTCGTCGCCGCGGTCACCGATCCGCGGGTCGACACGCTCGCCGCCGGTCGCGCCGATGCCGTCGAGGTATACGACGCGGCCGCCGCCGAACGCGCCCGCAACGATCGACGTGCAGTCGCCTCGCGGTTGCGAGGTCTGGGGGTCGAGGTGGTCGACTCACCGCCGGAGGAACTGGCGCCAGACCTGGCCGACCACTACCTGGCGATGAAGGCGTCCGGGCGCCTGTAGGCCACGCGCCTCGGGCTCGGCCTCGCGCTCGGGCTCGGGCTCGGGCTCGGGCTCGCGAAAGTGCATTCACGGTAGCGGTGAGCCGGTTCCGGCCACCGTGGATGCACTTTCGCGATCAGCGGGGTAACAGCACCGGCGCAAGTCAGCCCGTCGGGACCACATCGGGGGCGTCCTCGATGTCGCCGGTCTCACCTGCGGCCACCGCTTTGCGGCCGAAATGGAAGACATAGCCGAAGAACGCCACCACCGCGGCCACCCCGATCGCGACCCGGACAAACGTCGGCAGCGCCGACGGTGTCACGAAACCCTCGATCGCGCCGGCGAGGAGCAGCACCGCCGCCAGTCCGATCGCGACCGCGATCACCGCCCGTCCCTGCTCGGCCAGCACCTGTCCGCGCGGGCGATCTCCCGGTGCGATCACCGACCATCCCAACCGCATGCCCACGCCGGCCGCGACGAACACCGCGGTCAATTCGATGAGTCCGTGCGGGGTGATCAACCCGAGGAAGATGTCACCTTTGCCCGCCTGGAACATCAGGCCGGCGTTCACCCCGAGGTTCGCCGAATTCTGAAACAGGATGTACGGAATCGGTATGCCCAGCAGCACCGCCATGGCGATGCACTGCGCGGTCACCCAGGCATTGTTGACCCACACCTGCAGTGCGAACGACGCGGCCGGATGCTCGCTGTAGTAGTTCGCGAACTCGTGGTTGACGAGTTGTTCGATCTCGCTGGGCGTGCCGATGGCAGCCTGCACTTCCGGCGACTGCGCGACCCAGACCGCGATCACCGCCGCGACGGCGTAGAACGCCACACCGGAGGCGACCCACCATCGCCACGACCGATACACCACGACGGGAAAAGAGACCGTCCAGAAGCGGACGAATTCTCGCCACAGCGGCGCATGCGCGCCGGTCACCACGGCCCGCGACCGCGCCACCAGACCTGACAGCTTGCCGATCAGCACCGCATCCGATGATGAGGACCGCACGATCGACAGGTGGGTCGATACCCGCTGGTAGAGGTCGACGAGTTCGTCGACCTCGGCACCGGTGAGGTGCCTGCGATTCTTCACCAGGTGTTCGAGGCGGTCCCACGTCGGCCGGTTCGCCAGGACAAACGCGTCGACATCCACTTCCGCGATCCTAGTAGCGTGGCTCAGTATGGTCAGCCAGCAACAACCCGTGGTGACCGGCGACGCGGTCGTGCTCGACATTCAGATCGCCCAGTTGCCGGTCCGCGCGCTGTCGGCACTGATCGACGTCGCCGTCGTCTTCGTCGTGTACATCCTGGGCGTCATCTTGTGGGCGGTCACGCTGACCCAGTTCGACCCGGCGTTCTCCGGGGCCGTACTGATCATCTTCACCGTGCTGGCCCTGGTCGGCTATCCGACGATCTTCGAGACCCTCACCCGCGGCAAGACGCTGGGCAAGATGGCGCTGGGCCTGCGCGTGGTGTCCGACGACGGCAGCCCCGAGCGCTTCCGCCAGGCCCTGTTCCGCGCGCTGGCCGGGGCCATCGAGATCTGGATGCTCACCGGCGGTCCGGCGGTGCTGTCCAGCCTGCTTTCGTCCAAGGGCAAGCGCATCGGTGACATTTTCGCCGGCACCGTCGTGATCAGCGAGCGCGCGCCCCGGCAGGCTCCACCGCCGCTCATGCCACCTCAGCTGGCGTGGTGGGCATCGACATTGCAGCTGTCCGGACTGAGCCCGGCGCAGGCCGAGATCGCGCGCCAATTCCTTTCCCGCGCAAATCAGCTGGATCCCGGGGTGCGAGACGAGATGGCCTACCGGATCACCTCGGATGTGGTGGCGCAGATCTCGCCGCCGCCCCCGCCGGGCACTCCACCGGCGCTGGTGCTGGCCGCCGTCCTGGCCGAGCGGCACCGTCGGGAGTTGAACCGGCTGCGCCAGGGGGCTGCGATGGCGGCTGCGCCGGGCTGGACCGCCCCGGCGCAGTGGCCGCCCCAACCGCAGGCACCTCCGGCGACGCAGGCGCCGGCGCGCACGGACGGCTTCACTCCACCGTCCTGACCGTCACCCCGCGATCCAGTTTCCGTGGAAGCCGTACGGAACCCGCTGTGGCAGCTTGACTCTCGCGACCGGGGCGGCCCCGAAATCGGAGGCGTCGATGATGACCAGGTCGCTGCCGTTGCGTTCGGGATCGTAGACGTATCCCAGATACCACCCGCTGCTCTCGTCGGCGGGGCCGGATGCCGACGGCACGAACACGGCTTCCCCCGGGCCACCCGGCGACGCATCGGTACCGAATCGGTGCTCGACGGCGGCACCGGTGGTCAGGTCGTGCCGGATCAGACTGGCATCGCCGACGCTGACCGCATACCGCGCAGGAAGCGTCGCCAGCCGATCATCGATCCTCGGGAACTCCACGACGCGATCGTCGAGCTGACTCTCGCTGACCGTGCCGTTGCGCAGGTCGACGGTCCACGTCCACAGCACCCCGTCGGCGTCGAATCCGCCGTTGTCCCGCCATAATTCGGGATAGCGCACAGCCTGCAGCACCAACGTCTGACCGTCGTCGTGGGCGTTGGCGACGTGGAAGACGTAGCACGGGTCGATGTCGAACCAGCGCACCTCGCCGAACGGGTCGTCGCGGCGGAGCAGGCCCAGCCGCGCCCCGTAGGCGTCGTCCCAGCGGTAGGGCATGTCACCGCCACCGCCGATCGCGATGTCCAGGTTGAACACGATGGGCAGATCCATGAAGACCACGTAGTTCGCCGTCAAGGCGAAGTCGTGCATCATCGTCAGGGCCGGCACGTCGACGGGACGGTTGATCACCAATTCGCCGTTGGCATCCGCCCGGTGATAGGTGACGTGCGGGGTGAAGATGTTGCCGTACCCAAAGAAGTGCAGCTCTCCGGTGATGGGACAGATCTTCGGATGCGCGGTCATCGAATCGGCCAGCTTGCCACCGAAGTCGTAGACGCCGACGGTATCCAGTTCGTTGGTGATCTCGTAAGGCAGCGACGATTCGACCAGCGCCAGAGTTCTGCCGGCATGGTTGACCACGTGGGTGTTGGCGACGGCGGACCGCAGGTTACGGGTGCCGTCTGAGTTGTAGACGGGGAAGGGGTCGACGAAGCTCTCGGTGCGCACCCAACGGTTGCGGTACCAGGCTGCGCGGCCGTTCTCGATGCGGACGCCGTGGATCATGCCGTCGCCGGTGAACCAGTGCCCGGTTGCCTGCCGCGGATTCGGTCCGTTACGGAGATACCAGCCGTCCAGTTCCTTGGGGATCGCGCCCTCGATCGGCAGGTCGAACTCTGTCAGTTCGTCGGCGACGGGTGCGTAATTGCCGACCTGAAAGAAGTTCCCGGTGCCGAAGAGCGTCGAGTCGTCCTGGTTCGCGGTGGTTTCGGTCATGGGCTCAAGCCTCCTGTCCTGAAAGTACCCTCACCCTGACATCCCACTTATGACATGTCAATAGTGGAATATCAGGTCGTGCGCAGGACGTGCGGCGATACTCCAGTTCTGGAGTATCGGATCGTACGATGCCGCCATGAGTCTTCGAGTAGCCGCACTCGGCCTGCTTGCCGAACACCCCGCCAGTGGATACGACCTGCTCAAGCGCTTCGAGAAGTCGATGGCGAACGTCTGGCCCGCCACCCAGAGTCAGCTGTACTCGGAGCTCAACAAGCTCGATGACGGCGGCCTCATCGAGGTGTGCGCCGTCGGCCCGCGGGGCCGCAAGGAGTATCGAATCACCGAAGCCGGACGGGCTGAACTGCGACGGTGGGTGGCCAACCCTCAGCAGGACCCGCCGTTTCGCAGCGCGAACCTGCTCCGGGTGTTCCTCCTGGACCTGATCCCGACCAAGGAGGCCGTGGCCCACCTGCACGCCATGGCCGAGCATTCCGACGCCGAGATCCGCCGCCTCACCGAACTGCGCGAAACGCTGACCGGCGGTCGCCCCGTAACCCCGTCCGACCGGGGATTTTTCAGCTTCGCCGCCCTCGATTACGGCCTGCGACTCAACGCGATGCAGGCGCAGTGGGCACGTTCGGTCATCGACGAACTCTCCGTGTCCGACTGAACGGAGCGCAGCACCGGAAGCACTGCTCGCGGGTTCGTGCGCGCTGCGCTCCGTCCTCCGACACGGAATACGCGTTGCATCGCGATAGTTTTCGATATATCGTCAACGTATCGGAAGCTGAAGAGGTGCTTCCCCAGTACAGAAACGAGCACGTCCATGAACACCCCCTTCCCTGATCCCACGAACACTTTCCGCACCAGCGGGCCCGGCTTCGGTGTCGGCCACGGCTTCGGTGTCGGCCACGGCTTCGGTGTCGGCCACGGCTTCGGTGTCGGCCACGGCATCGGTGTCGGCCGCGCCTTCGGTGTGGGCCACGGCATCGGCCGCGGCCGGGGCGGCTTCGGTCCCGGCGCGGGCTTCGGTGGCGGCCCCGGCTTCGGTCCGGGCTTCGGCTTCGGCCCTGGCGGCCCTGGCGGCCGCGGCGGTCGGCGCGGCGGACCCCGCGGCGGCCGGGGCAGGCGCGGCGACGTCCGCGCCGCGATCCTCAAACTGCTGAGCGACCGGCCGATGCACGGCTACGAGATGATCCAGGAGATCAACGAGCGCAGCCAGCAACTGTGGAAGCCCAGCCCCGGATCGATCTACCCGACCCTGCAGCTACTCGTCGACGAGGGACTGCTGAGCAGCACCGAAACCGAAGGCAGCAAGAAGCTCTTCGAGCTGACCGAGGACGGTCGCGCCGCCGCCGAGAAGATCGAGACCGCACCGTGGGACGAGATCGCCGAAGAGGCCGACCCCGGCGCCATGGACCTGCGCAACGCCGTCGGCCAGCTGATGGGCGCGGCCGCACAGTCGGCCCACGCCGCGACACCCGAACAGCAGCAGCGCATCGTCGACATCGTCAACAACGCCCGCCGCGAGATCTACGGCATCCTCGGCGAGGACTGACCCAGGACGTGAATTCGGCGCGGTTTCACCCCGAATCGGGAAGAAACCGCGCCGAATTCGCGTAGGCAGACAGCATGGACACCTTTTCTCTCGGCACGCACACCGTCGGTCGCGTCGGCTTCGGCGCCATGCAGCTGCCGGGACCCGGCGTGATGGGGCCGCCGCGCGACCACGATCAGGCCCTCGCCGTGCTCCGACGCGCCGTCGAGTTGGGGATCAACCACATCGACACCGCGCAGTTCTACGGACCCGGCGTGGCGAACGAGTTGATCCGCGAGGCGCTGCACCCCTACCCCGCCGAACTCGCCCTGGTCAGCAAGGTCGGCGCCAAGCGCGACGAACAGGGCAACTGGCTACCCGCTCAGCACCCCGACGAGCTGCGGCGCAGCATCGAAGAGAACCTGCAGACCCTGGGCACCGATCGCTTGGCCGCGGTCAATCTGCGGGTGCACTCCGGTGCGGATCCCAGCGCCCCGGCGCCGGTGGACCACGAAGTGTTCGACAGCCAGCTCGAGGCGATGGTCCAGGCCCGCGCCGAAGGACTGATCGCCGGTATCGGCCTGAGCAGTGTCAGCGCCGAGCACCTGCGAATCGCATTGGAGCGCACCGAGATCGTCTGCGTGCAGAACGCTTACAACCTCGTCGACCGGACATCTCAGCCGGTGCTGGACCTGTGCCGTGAGCACGGCATCGCCTTCGTGCCGTTCTTCCCACTGGGCTCCGGATTCCTGCCGGACAACCCGGTGCTCAACCATCCCGCGGTGGTCCGGGAATCTCAGCGACTGCAGCGCACGCCCGCCCAGATCGCGCTGGCGTGGACGTTGTCGGTCGCCCCCAACGTGCTGCTCATCCCAGGCACATCGTCGGTCAACCACCTTGAGGAGAACACCGCGGTGCGCGACATCGACCTCGACACCGAGACGAAGCGCACACTCGATTCTGCTGCGGGGTCCCGCGACTGAGCCGCGGCCCCTGGGCCGGCCGCCGTCGTGCTCAGGCGGAGACGGATTGCTTCGGTAGGTCGAGTTGTTGCCCGCGCATCACCAGCAGGTGCAGGGCCGCGCCCAGCGCGGCGCCGAAGACCCAGGCGAAACCGGACAACGCATGGAGTGCGGGCACCCATACCGCGGCCACCGCGAAGACCGCCGCGACCGAGAACGCCCACAATGCACGGACGTTCCAGCCCTTGTTGAAGTAGTACGTCCCGGACGGTTCCATCGAATACAGGTCCTGGGTCCGCAGCGTCTGTTTCCGCAGCAGGTAGTAGTCGGCGATCATGATTCCGTACAGCGGTGCCAGCACGGCGCCCAGAGTGTCGACGAATTTGGGCAGGCCGGCATTGCCGATCACCGACACCCACAGTGCGCCGATGATGAATCCCAGTGCCGCCGTGATGAACCCGGCAATCCGGAAGTTGAGCTTCTCGGGTTTGAGGTTGACGATGTCGTACACCGGCGGGATGAAGTTGGCGACCAGGTTGATCCCCACGGTCGCAACGAAGAACGTCACCGCGGCCAGGATGCTCAACCACACATTGCCGACCGCGCCGACGATGTCGGCCGGATTGGTCATCGGGTCGCCCTGGCCGTCCTGGAAGACGATGTAGGCGCCGGCGGTGATGAACAGCGACAACAACGTGAAGAACGTCAGGCTCACCGGCAACCCGAGCAGGTTGCCGCGCTTCATCTCCCGGTCGTCGCGGGTGAACCGGGCGAAGTCTCCGAAGTTGATGATCACGGCCGAGAAGTAGGCGATCATCGTGCCGACCACACCGACGAACGCCGCGAGGGCGGCGGTCCCCTGCTTCTCGCCGGCGAACAGATCGCCGACCGAACTCAGCAGACCCGAGCCGGCCTGCCACCAGATCGCGATGAGCAGCAAGATCATGACGGCGTAGACGGCCGGTCCGGCGAAGTTGAGGAACTTCACGATTCCATCCAGACCGCGCACGAACAGCCAGATCTGGAAGCCGGCGACGATCGTGTAGGACAGCCAGTCGACCCACGTCATGCCGAGGAAGGTGCCGGTCGGGGCCGCCCCGATGATGGCGTTGATCGCCAACGCGACCGCAGTGGAGGCGAAGTAGGTCTGCGCGCCGTACCAGAAGATGGCGACGATACCGCGCACGGTGGCCGGGAACATCGCTCCGCGGACCCCCATCGAGGCGCGGGCCACCACCGGGTAGGGAACCCCGTACTTGACGCTGGGGCGTCCCGACCAGTTCACGAAGAACATCACCAGCGCGCCGGCCAGCACGATCGCGGCGAGGACGAACCAGCCGTTGATACCGGCGGTGATGAACAGGCTGGCGGCCAGCGTGTACCCGGCCAGGCTCTGCACGTCGTTGGTCCAGACGTTGAAGATCTCGAACCACCCCCACTTGCGTTCCTTGGTGGGGGCGAGTTCCTCGTTGTGCAACGAGCTGTGCGCCGCCGAGGCGACGAACTCGTCGACTACCACCGCCGCGGGCGGTGCGGCCACCACACCGGACTCGCTACCGACAAACTTGCTCTGATCTGCGGTCATCACGTCCCTTCCCCGATCCGGCGCCCGCGGTGTGTACCGCGGGAGCGCCGGGGCCTGCGCAGCCTGATCCGGCGACCCTAGGAGGTGACGGTTTCAGGGGCGTCAGCAGCATGTTTCCCTCAGGTGACCGCACCCTTTTCCCGCTTCCGACCGGCGCACGCATTCCATTAGCGCGGCCACCTCGGGGGTGTCGATGCAGCTCGGCGCCGTCGCGATTACTGTTTGCCATCCTCGGCCAATAAAATCGGCACCACGATGACTGATTCCACTGCGGCGACCGACTCCCTTGCGGCGACGAACCCGCTCGCCACCGCACCCCGCACCGACCGCGTCTCCACCGAGGCGCGGCGTCGCCGAACCTTCGCGGTGATCAGCCACCCCGACGCCGGCAAATCCACGCTGACCGAGGCGCTGGTGCTGCACGCCAAGGCCATCACCGAGGCCGGCGCCATCCACGGCAAGGCCGGCCGACGCGCCACGGTGTCGGATTGGATGGACATGGAGAAGGCGCGCGGCATCTCGATCACCTCGACGGCGCTGCAGTTTCCGTACACCACACGGGTCGGTGAGACGTGCATCGTCAACCTGCTCGACACCCCGGGCCACGCCGATTTCTCCGAGGACACCTACCGGGTGTTGACCGCAGTGGACTCCGCGGTGATGCTGATCGACGCCGCCAAGGGCCTCGAGCCGCAGACGCTGAAGTTGTTCCAGGTCTGCCGGCACCGCCGGATCCCGATCATCACCGTGATCAACAAGTGGGACCGTCCGGGACGGCACGCGCTGGAGCTGATGGACGAGATCCAGTCGCGTATCGGCCTGCGCCCGACGCCGTTGACCTGGCCGGTCGGCATCGCCGGTGACTTCAAGGGCGTGTTGGACCGGCGCACCGGCACGTTCATCCGCTTCACCCGCACCGCCGGTGGTGCGACCGCCGCACCCGAGGAGCACATCGACCCGGACAAGGCGCACGACGCCGCCGGGGTGGATTGGGACACCGCCGTCGAAGAGTCCGAGCTGTTGGAGGCCGACGGGGCCGACTTCGACCCGGAGACGTTCCTGGACTGCACCTCGACGCCGGTGCTGTTCACCTCGGCCGCATTGAACTTCGGCGTCAACCAGCTCCTCGATGTGCTGGCCCAGCTCGCACCGCCACCGAGCGGCCAGCTCGACGTCGACGGCAACCGCAGGGACGCAACAGATCCGTTCAGCGCGTTCGTGTTCAAGGTGCAGGCCGGGATGGACTCTGCCCACCGCGACCGCATCGCCTACGCACGGGTGTGTTCGGGCACGTTCGAGCGCGGCGACGTGTTGACCCACGCCTCCACCGGCAAGCCTTTCGTCACCAAATACGCGCAGTCGGTGTTCGGCCGGGAACGCTCCACCCTGGACACCGCGTGGCCCGGCGACGTGATCGGACTTGCCAACGCCAACGCATTGCGCCCCGGCGACACCCTGTACCAGGACGTGGCCGTGCAGTTCCCGCCGATCCCGAGCTTCTCTCCCGAGCACTTCTCCGTCGCGCGGGGCACCGATCCGAGTAAGCACAAGCAGTTCCGCAAGGGCATCGAACAACTCGACCAGGAGGGCGTCGTGCAGGTGCTGCGCTCGGATGCGCGCGGCGACCAGGCACCGGTGCTCGCGGCGGTGGGGCCGATGCAGTTCGAGGTGGCCAGCCACCGGATGGCCGGCGAGTTCAGCGCCCCGATCGAACTGGAACCGCTGCCGTATCAGGTGGCCCGCATCTGTGACCCGGCCGATGCCGAGGCGCTGCAGAAGATGGCCGCGGTCGAAGTGTTCACCCGCACCGACGGGGTGATGTTGGCGGTGTTCTCGACGAAGTGGCGGCTGGAGACCGTGCAGCGGGACAACCCCGGCATCGAGCTTCGCGAGCTCGTCGCCGCGGGCCAGTAGCAACCATACCGGCTAGCGCTACTTGACGGGTACCGCCAGCGTCGTAGCTGCGGACCCGCCCGCGGGGCACTCTCAGTGAGGTGAACAGCCCGCGAGAGGAGCGATCAGTGGATACGACGGAGCGAACGGATGTCCGAGAAGACCTGGTGCTGTCCCAAGCGGCGGTGACTGCGGAGACGGCGGCTCCGTTCGAGCACGTGGACATCGCCGCGTGGTTGAAGGCGCTTCCCACCCACGAATATCAACGCTGCGCGCCTGGCGATCACAAAGCAGCCGGCTACACCGTCGACGACGACGGCGTGCCGATGTCGATCAACGTGGAGATGATCGGTTCCGGCCTGGTAATTCAGCAATATCGCTACGAGGTGGCCGAGAAGCACTACTGCAAGATGGTGTCCATCTCCGATGTGCTTACCCCGCAGGGCTGGACGACCACTCAGGTCATCTGGGAACTGCGGATGGAACAACTCGACGACGGCCGCTGCCTCTACACCAACACCGTGACGTCGCACCCCACCGAACACTTTCTTCGGTTCATCGCCGATCACGGCCAGACATTCGCCGAAGCTGCTGCGGCACGGCAGGATTCGTCGGGACGGCACTGCGAGGTCGAGACGCCGCGGTACGCGCAGAGCATCGCGCGGTGGGCAGCTGCGCACGCCGCGACGATGGGGGCGTGACGATGCCCTCTGCCGTCGTCTTCGGCACCCCCGGAACTCCCGATGTTCTGCGATGGAGTGCGGTCGCGCCGCTGTCGCCCGGACCGGACGACGTGGTGATCGCGGTTGCAGCCGCCGGCGTGAACAACGCCGATCTGCTGCAGCGACGCGGTCGTTACCCGGTCCCCCGGGATGCCCCCGCCGTACTCGGACTTGAATGTGCGGGAACCATCACCGCGGTGGGCAGCGGCGTCACCGAATGGTCGGTGGGAGATCCGGTCTGCGCCCTGCTCGATGGCGGTGGCTACGCCGATGAGGTCGCAGTCCGCGCCGGTCAGGTCATGCCCGTTCCGACCGGTCTGTCGATCCTCGAAGCCGCGGCGATTCCCGAGGTCGCATGCACGGTGTACTCCAACCTCGCGATGATCGCCGGAGTGACCGCGGGCCGCTCCGTGTTGATCCACGGCGCGGGTGGCGGGATCGGCACCTTCGCGGTGCAGTGGTGCACGGCGATCGGAGCAGACGTCATCGCCACGGCAGGCAGCGCCGCCAAGGCGAGCGCCAGTGTCGAACTCGGTGCGCGGGTGGCGATCAACTACCGCGAGGAGGACTTCGTAACCGCGACGAAGGCCGCCACCGGCGGACGCGGCGTGGACGCGATCCTCGACGTCGTCGGGGCCCCGTACCTGGCCAGGAACATCGAATGCCTCTCTGCTGACGGACATCTCGTGATTCTCGGCGGGTCCATGGAACCGACCGAGCTGGACCTCGGGGTGTTGATGACTAAGCGCGCCAGCGTGACTTCGACCATGTTGCGCAGCCGACCCGCCGATCAGAAGGCGACCATTGTGGCGGGCGTGATCCGCGATGTTCTCCCGTTGTTCGCGTCTGGGGTGTTCCGCGTGGTGGTCGACACCGTCATCCCACTGCGGGACGCGGCGAAGGCCCACAAACTACTGGAATCAAGAGGGACAGTGGGGAAGGTAATCCTCGACAACTCCGATCAGTCGACGTCCACCCAGTCCAGGGTGCGCTCGATGGCCTTGCGCCACCCCGCGTACCCGGCCGACCGCTGATCCTCGGACCAGTCCGGCGACCAACGCTTGCCCTCCTGCCAGTTGGCCCGGAGATCGTCTGCGCCGTCCCAGAATCCGGCGGCCAGCCCCGCGGCGTAGGCGGCGCCCAGCGCGGTGGTCTCGGCGACGACCGGCTTGACCACGTCGACGCCGAGCACGTCGGCTTGGATCTGCATGCACAGGTCGTTGGCGGTGATGCCACCATCGACCTTCAGAACCTCAAGGTGCACACCGGAATCGGCGGCCATTGCGTCGACGACGTCGCGACTCTGGTAACAGATCGCCTCCAGCGTCGCCCGGGCCACATGGGCGTTGGTGTTGAACCGGGACAGCCCGACGATGGCACCGCGGGCGTCGGATCGCCAGTACGGGGCGAATAGCCCGGAGAACGCGGGCACGAAGTAGACCCCGCCGTTGTCGGCGACCTGACGGGCCAGCGCCTCGCTCTGGGACGCGCCGCTGATGATGCCGAGCTGGTCGCGCAGCCATTGCACCGCAGATCCGGTCACGGCGATCGAACCTTCAAGGGCGTAAACGGGTTTGGCCGGACTGCCGTCCCTGGTCGCGAACTGATAGCACACCGTGGTCAGCAGCCCGTTCTTGGAGCGCACGATGTCCTCGCCGGTGTTGAGCAGCAGGAAGTTGCCGGTACCGTAGGTGTTCTTCGCTTCACCGACCGACAGACACACCTGTCCCACCATGGCGGCCTGCTGGTCCCCCAGGATCCCGGTGATCGGGATCTCCCCGTCGGCGGGTCCGGTCTCGACGGTCATCCCGTACGGTTGCGGCGACGACGACGGGCGGATCTCAGGCAGCATCTGGCGCGGAACGCCGAAGAAGCCCAACAGTTCATCGTCCCAGTCGAGGGTTTCCAGATTCATCAGCATGGTCCGGCTGGCGTTGGTGACGTCGGTGACGTGCACTCCACCGCGATGCCCTCCGGTGAGATTCCACAACACCCAGGTATCGGTGGTGCCGAACAGCGCGTCGCCCTTCTCGGCATCTGCCCGCAGGCCGTCGACGTTCTCCAGCAGCCACTGCAGCTTTCCGCCGGAGAAGTAGGTGGCCGGCGGCAGGCCGGCCTTCTGGCGGATCACCTCACCGCGTCCGTCCCGGTCGAGCGCGGACGCGATCCGGTCGGTACGGGTGTCCTGCCAGACGATCGCGTTGTAGTACGGGCGGCCGGTGCGCCGGTTCCAGACCAGCGCGGTCTCGCGCTGGTTGGTGATACCGAGAGCCACCAGGTCGGTGGTCGCCAAGTTGGTCCTGTTCAACGCGGTGGCCAGCACCGATCCGGTGCGCTCCCAGATCTCGACGGGATTGTGCTCCACCCAGCCGGCTCTGGGCAGGATCTGCTCGTGTTCGAGCTGATGGCGGCCGACCTCGGCGCCGTCGTGGTCGAAGATCATGCACCGGGTGCTGGTGGTGCCCTGGTCGATTGCAGCGACGAACTCGGCCATTCGTCCATGATGGACTACATGCCCGTACAACCTCCCGCTGTCCGCCGGGGTTCACCGTCATCACGCGATATCGCGGCGATGCCGCGCGGTGGCCCCGACGCGTCCTGCCTGGATCGTCTGCTGGAGACCGACCGACCGGAGTACCTGGACCGCGACTCCGCCGCAGACCCCGAGCTGGAGGCCCGTAAGCGCAGTGTGATCCGGGCGCTGAACTGGACCGGCGAGGTGTTCGGCAATCACGAGAAGTTCGCCAAGATCGTGCTCGACGAGGTCGCCGACGTCGCCGATCCGCACATCCTGGAACTGGGGGCCGGGCACGGCGCGCTGTCCCGCAAGCTGCTGGAATGGCATCCGAGCGCGCGTCTGACCGTCACCGACCTCGAACCGGCCTCGGTCGACGCGATCGCCGCCGGTGATCTCGGCACTCATCCGCGCGCCACGGTGCGACGAATGGATGCGACGGCGCCCGACGCCGCCGACGGCGAGTTCGACGTGGCGGTGTTCGCGTTGTCCTTCCATCATCTGCCGCCGGATGCCGCCGCCCGGGTCATCGCCCAGGGCACCCGCGTTGCCGACAAACTCGTGATCATCGACCTGCCCCGACCGCCCGCGCCGCTCCATCTGCTGCGGCTGGCCACGATGCTGCCCTGGGCGCCGGTGGTGCCTTTCGTCCACGACGGCCTGATCAGCTCGCTGCGTTCCTACAGCCCGTCGGCGCTGCGCGCGCTGGCCGAGGCCGCCGAACCGCCGGTGAACATCGAATTGCGCGGCGGGTTGCTCAGTCCTCAGGTCGCGGTGGCCACCCGCCGATAGGCTCGCCAGCGTGGGTGAGGAAGTCAAACAGGCCGAGTTCAGCCGTGCACATCGCCGCGAGTACCGGCGCAAGGTTCAGCTGTGCCTCGACGTGTTCGAGACCATGCTGGCCCAGTCCAGCTTCGACTTCGAGAAGCCGCTGACCGGCATGGAGATCGAGTGCAATCTGGTCGACGCCGACTACCAACCCGATATGAACAACTCCGACGTGCTGGAGGCCATCGCCGACCCCGCCTATCAGACCGAGCTCGGCGCCTACAACATCGAGTTCAATGTGCCGCCGCGGCGGCTGCCGGGCCGCGCCGCACTCGAGCTCGAAGACGAAGTGCGGGCGAGCCTGAACGCAGCCGAGGCCAAGGCCAATGCCGACGGCTCCCACATCGTGATGATCGGGATCCTGCCCACCCTGATGCCCGAGCACCTGACCGGCAGCTGGATGAGCGAGTCCATGCGCTACCAGGCCCTCAACGATTCGATCTTCACCGCGCGCGGCGAGGACATCGTGATCGACATCGCCGGTCCCGAGCGTCTGAGCCTGCAGGCGGCCTCCATTGCCCCCGAATCAGCCTGCACCAGTATGCAATTGCATCTCCAGGTCTCCCCCGCCGACTTCGCCGACAATTGGAACGCCGCCCAGGTGCTGGCCGGCCCTCAGCTGGCGCTGGGCGCCAACTCGCCGTACTTCTTCGGCCACCACCTGTGGTCGGAGACCCGCATCGAGCTGTTCACCCAGGCCACCGACACCCGGCCCGACGAGCTGAAGACCCAGGGGGTGCGACCGCGGGTCTGGTTCGGGGAACGCTGGATCACGTCGATCTTCGACCTGTTCGAGGAGAACGTGCGCTACTTCCCGTCGCTGCTGCCGGAGCTCTCCGAGGAGGACCCCGTCGCCGAGCTGGCCGCCGGTCGCACGCCACGGCTCTCCGAGTTGCGGCTGCACAACGGCACCATCTACCGGTGGAATCGACCGGTATACGACATCGTGAACGGCCGCCCCCACCTGCGAGTGGAGAACCGGGTGCTGCCGGCGGGTCCCACGGTGGTCGACATGATGGCCAACTCCGCGTTCTACTACGGCGTGCTGCGGTCCCTGTCCGAAGAGGATCGGCCACTGTGGACCAAGATGAGTTTCGCCGCTGCCGAAGCCAATTTCGTGTCCGCGGCCCAACACGGCATGGACGCGCGGTTGTACTGGCCCGGGGTGGGTGAGGTGACCCCCGACGAACTGGTGCTGCGACAGCTGCTGCCGATGGCCGACGAAGGGCTGCGCCGCTGGGAGGTGTCCGCGGAGGTACGGGACCGCTACCTGGGAGTGATCGAGGGCCGGGCGAAAACCGGACGTAACGGGGCGGCGTGGCAGACCGCTGCGGTGGCCGCTCTGCAGGACCGCGGATTGAGCCGGCCCCGGGCCCTGGCCGAGATGCTGCGGCTGTACTGCGAACGCATGCACTCCAACGATCCGGTGCACACCTGGGAGCTGCCCGGTCAGGCCTGAATCGCTGCCAGCGCGGCGCGTTGCCGTCTGCGCACGTCCTTTCGCCTGCCTGATATCCGGCGGCGGGTCCGCCAGCGCGGAAGCGAGGCGACCAGGTCTGGCGCGAAGCCCGCGCGGATCGCCTTGTCGCCGTGGCTGATCACCCAGCGACGTTCCTCGCGCAACAGCAGGACGGCCACGGTCAGGAACAAGACGAGATTGAACGTCATCTTGGCGATCATGACAGCACCGGACTCGGGAGCCGGTGCGTTCCAGACGAAGTGCATCAGCGGCCCCGCCAGCAACAGCCCGGTCGCCGTCAGCAGACGCCGGGTTCGGCTCCAGTGACCCGGGTTGCTGTAGGTCGGGAGTAACACCAGCAGGCCCACTGTGGTCAGCCCGGTGAATGCCCAGTGCGACGGGATCGAGGTGACGGTGCGGACGACGAGCTGTCCGGCCGCGCCGGCGAGGTCGGAGTCGAGGCTGGTCAGCGCACCCCGGGTGGCGTAGGTCAGGTCCTCCATCACATCGAAACCGAATCCGACGAACATGCCGACGAGCAGCGCGTGACTGATCCGAGTGCACACTGCAGCGCAGAGAACCACAATCACTGCCGCACAACTCAATTTCGCGGACTCTTCGACCAACGGCGCCGTCAGGGCCGGCGCCCACCGTGACAGGGTGACCGGGTCGAGAACCGAAGCCCACACCTGTTCGAGAGTGCTGTTGGCCGACGCGGCCATCGCCACGGCGACGGTGCCGCCGAGCGCCGTGCCCGCCAGCAGCATCTGCGGATACCGCACCGCAGCCCGGAATGGGTCGAAGCGGGTCATCACCCACACCAGAAACACCATGAACGCGACCCAGATCGGCCCCAGCGCGATGTGCGTCTGCCTGGTTTCGGCGAACGCCGCCCCGGAGCCGGCCAGGAGCAGCCAGGTACCGATCACCAAGGCCCCCACCCATACCCAGTACACCGCGGAGTAAGGCCGGTAGACCACCTCGGGCCGCAGGGGAAGTGAGCTCACCGGTCGTTCCTGCCGATCGCATCCAGGACATCCTGCAACGGGAGCGCGGGAGATTCGGGTGCCCCGAGTGTCTGGGCCAGCACGACGACGTCGTCGTCCCCGATCACCGCGCAGGTGCCGGAGTGCCCTGTCGATGTGACCACGCAGGTCGCGCCCGTGAGGCGGCCGTCACCGGAGGCCGCTCGCCCGCCGTCGAACGCGGGGGAGAACCCGCGCACCCTGTCCATCCGCATCAGTCGCTGTCCCACCGTGTCCATATCGCGCCCGCCGAGGTCGTGCGCTTCGATCCGCACGAAGGCGTCGCCGGACCGCCACACCACCCCTCCGGCCACCGAGTCGACATCCCATCCGTCGGGCGGGACGGCGGTGAGGATCACGCCTGACTCCGTTGCCAGTTCCACCGGCGCGCCGGCCGACTGCGGAGAATCATCGTCGGATCCCAGTTGCAGGAAAGCCGGGAACAGCGGCACAGCTAACATCCCGGCGATCAGCGCCAGCGCCGGGCGCCAGCCGGTCAGCCTGCGGCGACCGACCACTGGCTCATCGTGAGTCGACATCTATTGCGGCCCGCCCTCCCCCGTGCGCACTTGCCGGCAATGCCCAGCAGGCTAACACCGCGTCGGGCGCATGGCTTTGATTGCTCGGGCAACCACCTGCCCGCGTCGCGGGCCGCCGCGGGTACCGTCGCACCCATGGCCGACGTCATGGACTGGGACAGCGCATACCGCGGTGGCGGCGAGTTCGAGGGCGAGCCGCCGTGGAACATCGGGGAACCGCAACCCGAGCTCGCCGCCCTGTGGCGAGCCGGCAAGTTCCGCAGCGAAGTACTCGACGCGGGCTGTGGGCATGCCGAGCTGTCTTTGGCACTGGCCGCCGACGGTTACACCGTGACGGGCATCGACATCAGCCCGACCGCCGTGGCCGCCGCCACCACCGCCGCCGCCGCCGAGCGTGGGGTGGCGGAGCGGACGACGTTCGTCGCCGCCGACATCACCGAGCTCGCCGGATTCGAGGACCGGTTCGCCACGGTGGTCGACAGTACGCTGTTCCATTCACTGCCGGTCCAGTCGCGCGACTCATACCTGCAGGCGGTGCACCGGGCCGCCGCCCCCGGGGCGGGCTTCTTCGTCCTCGTGTTCGCCACGGGAGCGTTCCCGCCCGGGATGGAGGGCGGTCCCAACGTGGTGACCGAAGACGAACTGCGGGAGACTGTTTCCCGGTACTGGACAGTCGATGACATCCGCCCGGCCGCGATCCACTCCACCATGGCGGTGGCCGGCATGCCCGGTATGGCGATGCCGCCGGCCGAGCTGCTCGATGACAAAGGCCGGCTACGGATGAAGGCGTTTCTGCTCTCGGCCCACAAGGATTAGACGCCGAGGTCCCGCCGGTATCCGGCCGGGATCACCAGGTCGGCTGGACTCAGTTCCCGGATCGAGGAAAGCCCGAGGCCCAGCAGCGCCGAGTCGATCCCCCCGCGCAGGATGTCGAGCACATTCTCGACTCCGGCCTGTCCGCCGGCGGCCAGGCCCCACAGATAGGCGCGGCCGATCATCACGGCACGGGCGCCCAGTGCGACGGCCTTGACGACGTCGCTGCCGCGCCGGATTCCACCGTCGAGCACGATCTCGATCTGGTCGCCTACGGCCTCCGCGATCGCCGGCAACGCCCGGATCGGCGCCGGGGTACCGTCGAGATTGTTGCCGCCGTGGTTGGAGACCGAGATCGCGGAGACCCCGGCGTCGACGGCACGGCGAGCGTCGTCGACGCGCATCACACCTTTGAGCATGAACGGCCCGCCCCACTGCTGGCGCAGCCACGCGATGTCCTGCCACGTCGGCAGCGGGGTCTGCATCCACTCACCGTAAGCGCCGAAGAAGGTCGGTGCCGCGCCGCCGTCGGCCAGATTCGGGGCGGTCAGATCCGGCACCCGGCCGGTCTTGGCGAACTCGAAAAGCCAACGGGGCCTGCGGATCCCTTCGGGCGCAAAGCGCAGCATGGCCTTGAGGTCCATCTTCTCCGGGATGGCCGGGCTGCCCCAGTCCCGGCCGTTGGAGAACGACCAGTCGGTGGTCACGATCAACCCGACCGCGCCGGCACTGCGGGCCCGTTCCATCCGCCCGCACAACTGTTCGCGACTGCCGGTCCAGTACATCTGGAAGAAGGTCTGCGGATTCGCCGCGGTGACCTCTTCGACCGGTTTGCTGGCAAAAGACGACAGACCGATCGCGGTGCCGCGGGCAGCCGCGGCGCGGGCCACTGCAACCTCACCATCGGGGTGCACCGCCTGGACCCCGGTCGGCGAGATCAGCACCGGCATCGAGATCGCCTGCCCCATCACGGTGGTGGCCTGGTCGCGTTTGGCCGACAGTCCGGCCACATGCGGCGCGAAGCCCAGCTCGGCGAACGCGGACAGATTGTCGCCGACGCTGACCCCCTTCTCCGATCCCGCGACCAGCGCGCTGTAAACGCTGGGCGGCAGTCGCTTTCGGGCACGTCGCTGCGCCTCGGCGACGGTTTCGAACCATCCGGTTTCAGCCATGGCGTCGTCTCCTCTGGGTGCGGTGCGACGGCGTTCGCCACGAACGCTAAGGCACCGCCGCCGAATGCGAACCCGCCGACCGGGCAGTCACCTACCCATCCGGACGGGCCGGAATCTTCGCCCGGTCGGTGCGCGCGCAGCACCCACCCGGATCAATAGCGTTGTCGGATATGACCGCCGCAGTTCTGAATCCGCTCGCTCCGGCTCCGAGTGGCACGTGGAGCACTGACGGGGTGCGGGTACGTCGCCGACGCGGACCGCACCGGACACACCTCGGAGTCGACACCTTCTGTACGCCGCGGTTCTGCGTCCAGCGGCAGCGCGATCTGCTGACGGTGGAACACGACCTCGCCCCCGAGGAACTGTGCGACGAACTCGCGGTGTGGCTGGCCGAACAGCTGGTCGACACCGGTGCGCTGCGCGGCCAATCCGAGTTCGAGACGGTGTTCACCGGGGTCGTGCGCTCCACCGTCGACGGCGGCTCGGCCGCCTGGCTGTGCTTCTACCGCAATTCGCTGGACCGGCTCGAGCGCGGCGCCACACCGTTCGCGCCGATCCACGCGCATGCCGCCGCACAGGTGCGAGGGAACACCGTCCTCGACCTGGGCTCGTGCTTCGGGTTCTTTCCGCTGCGATTGGCCCGGGATGGGATCGGCGTGACGGCGACGGATCTGAGTGCGAACGTGATGGGGTTGTTGGAGCAGGCCGGCGCCCGACTGCACCGACCGCTGACCACGATGACCTGCGACGCCTCTGCCGTGCCGCTGCCGGACGGTAGCGCCGATACGGTGACCGCACTGCACCTGATCGAACATCTACCGCCCGGCGCCGCGACCGCCGTGCTCGACGAAGCCGTGCGCCTGACCCGCCGACGGGTCGTCATCGCCGTACCGTTCGAAGATGAGCCCCGCCAATGTTACGGCCATTTACAGGGTTTCGACCTCCCGGGACTCCGACGCATCGCCGACGACATGGTGCGACGCCATCGCGGGCTCACCGTCGACGTGCACGAATTCCACGGTGGCTGGCTGATTCTGGACCGCTAGATCAGTCCGCGCTTGCTCGCGGCATACACCGCCTCGGCGCGTCTGCTCACCTCAAGCTTGCGCATGATGTTGCTCACGTGGAACTTGGCAGTGGTCGCCGAGATGTAGAGCTTCTCACCGATCTTGTTGTTGGACAGTCCCGCCGCCAACAGTCGCAACACCTCCACCTCGCGGTCGGTGAGCTGCGCCCGCGGCTCCACCCGACCCGACAGGGATCGCACCACCGCGGCGGCGCTGCGCGAGTCGAATGCGCTGTCGCCGGCCGAGATCGCCCGGATCGCGCGGACCAACTCGGTGGTATCGACATCCTTGACCACATAACCGCGGGCTCCGGCATGCACCGCGCGGACCACCAGATCCTCGTCGAGGAATGTGGTCAACACCAGCAGACCCAGATTCGGGTATGCCGCAGACAGTTTGGCGCACAGGGCCAACCCCTCGAACTCCGAGCCGGCAGACAGCTTGAGGTCCAACAGCACCACATCGGGACCGGTGGCGCGTACCACCGCTTCGGCCTCGCCCTCCGAGGCCGCCTCCCCGACCACGACGAGGTCGTCGGCGCGTTCGAGCACCGACCGCAGCCCCTGGCGCAGAATAGCGTGGTCGTCGACCAGCACCAGCTTGATGGGTGTCATGTGTTCACGCTTTCTGACGCACGCGGTATCCGGGCCACCACCCGGACCCCGCCGATCCGGGAGCGGAACACGTCGAAGGTGCCGCCCTGTTCGCGGGCCCGCGCCCGCATGTTCGCCAGGCCGCGGTGGTGTCCGTCGACGTCGGCGGCCTCGGCCATCCTCAGCATCAGTCGCAGCTTCGCCGGGTCCCCGGTGCCGTCGTCGGCGATCGAGAGGGTGACCGCGTCGTCGCGGTAGGTCAGCCGCACGATCGCGCGGGTCGCGTTGCCGTGCATGGCGGTGTTGAACAGGGCCTCGCCGGCGATGCGCAACAGTGCGTGTTCGGTGTCGCTGGGCAACTCCGCGGCGCCGCCTGCCACGCGCAGGCTGACCCGCAGATCTTCGGGCATGTGGACGGTGGCCAGCTGCTGGAGCATCTCGACCAGACCGGAACGGTACGCCTCGGCAGGCTGGTCGAGCGCGTAGATCGCCGATCGTAGCTGTTCGGTCGCCGATCGGGTCAGCCCCTTGGCGAGATCCAACCGCTCCACCAATTCCCGGCTCCGGCCCGCAGCATCGATTTCGCTGCGGCACACCTCGATCTGCATACCGGCCGACAGCACCGTCTGTGCGACGCTGTCGTGCAACTCGCGGGCGATGCGGTGACGCTCGGAGTCGAGCACCTGATGCCGTTGGGCCGCACCGAGTTCACGTTGGGTGGCCAGCAGCTCGGCGTTGCGGGCTTCGGACTGCGCCAGCAGTGTCACCGATTTGGTGAACAGCGCCGAGTTTTGCAGCGCGACGGCCGTCTGGCCTGCCAGGATCCGCATCACCATGCCGTCGGTCTCGTCGAGGGCACGATGCTGCGACGTCCATGCCGCGAACGCCCCGATCACCTCACCGTCGAGTTCGATCGGAACGTGTGCGTGCTGCGTCTCCATCACCGGCAGCCGGAACTGCGCCAGCTGCCCGCGCAGGATGTCGTTGAGCCGGTTGAGCACCGCGTCCGGTAACGCTTGTCCCGGGTCCCGCGCACCTGAGAGCCCCTCGAAGGCGTAGGCGACACCGTCGGAATCCAGGATCAGATGCCGCACCGTGGCTTCCGGTAGCGCACCGTCGGCCAGCGCCAGCAGCACCCAGTCGGCATCCAGGGTGGTTCGCGCAGCTTCGGCGACGGCGCGCACCAGGTTCGCCGGACCTTCGATGGTCTGCACCAGCGCCCGCGAAATGGTGTCCAGTGCGGCGATGACACGGTCCAACCGCTGTGCGGTGACCCGTAATTCGGGATAGAACCGGCCTTTACCGGACCGCAGACCGGTCAGTCGGGCCAGGTCCGGCGTCCTGGCGTCGGCGGCGGTCACGGTGCCCGCCGTACAGGTGCCGGTAGCGCAGGCGGCGCCGGCACCGATGCCGGTCTCACAGGGCCGCCCGGAACAGCGCGAGCATCTGGGCCTCGTCGGCGCCGCGCGGATTGGTGCTCATGCACGCGTCCTGCAGTGCGGTCTTGGCCAGCCGCGGCAGATCGTCCTCGCTGACCCCGAGTTCGGCCAGTCCGCGGGGGACCCCGACGTCGCGGGCGAACCGGTCGATGCGGTCGGCCAGAGCCAGCGCCGCCTCGGCGGCAGGTGCCCGGGGATCGGACACGCCGAGGCAGCCGGCGATGACCTTGTAGGGTTCCGGGTCCGCTTCGGCGTTGAACCGGATCACGTGCGGCAGCAGCACACCGTTGATGACACCGTGCGGCAGATCGAGCAGCCCGCCCACCTGGTGGCTCATCGCGTGCGCCGCGCCGAGTATCGCGTTGGTGAAAGCCAGCCCCGCCTCCAGGGCAGCCTGGGCCATCAACACCCGGGCGGGCATCTCGGCGGGTCGCTCGATGGTCGGCAGCAGGTTGTCGGTCACCATCTGCACCGCACGCAGGGCGTGGTGGTCGGTGAGCTGGTTGTGTCCGAGCGACACGAACGCCTCCACACCGTGGGTGAGCGCGTCCAGACCGGTCGCCGCGTTCAGCCACTCCGGCATGGTCGTGAGCAGGCGCGGGTCGATGACGGTGACGTCGGGCACCAGCGCGCGCCCCAGAATGGTCACCTTGGTGTTGCGGGTGGTGTCGGTGACGATGCAGAACTGCGACACGTCGGCCCCGGTACCCGAGGTGGAGGGCACCACGACCAGCGGCGGGATCGGCATCTGAGCCTTGTCGACACCTTCGTAATCCAGAATGTCGCCGCCGTTGGCGGCCAGGATCGCGACCCCTTTGGCGGCGTCGATCACCGATCCACCGCCGACGGCGACGATCACATCGCAGCCGTATTCGGCGTACTTCTGGAATCCGGCCGCGATCTCGTGGTCCTTCGGATTCGGCGTCAGCTCGCTCCACGACTGCACCCGCACACCTTGTTCGACCAGGTGGGCGGTCATCTCTTCGGACCAGCCCGCCTCGATCAGGCCGGGATCGGTGACGAGCATCGGCCGCTGGGCGCCGAGGCGCACCGCGGCGTGGGCTGCCTCCACCATGGAGTCGAGACCGAACACGATCTCCGGGGCGTGGAACTTCAGCAGCCGGGGCGGCGCCGCCGCGCAGCCGCGGTCATGCTCGGCAGTCAGCGCGGGATAACGCGCCCCCGCTGTGTCCACTTTCGCCACCGTCTCGCCTCGTCCGGGCCGTGCCGGGCGCACCCAATGTGACCCGGATAACATCGTGCGATCCAGCGTACGACCCAAGCCCGCCGAAATCGCGTTCCGCCGGGTCGAAGGTGCGTCATCCGTGCGCGGGAGGCAATTCCGGCGACCCGTGAGCATCAGCGTCCGACCGCTTCGGCGGCGAAGTCGTGTGCCGCGCTCTCCAGGCCGGTCAGGTCGCGCACCACCCGCACCCGGTCGCAGAACTCGGCGTAGCGCGGGAGATCACAGCTGCCGAGCCCCCACGAGAACCGCGGCTCCGGGGTCAACCACACGGTCTCCCGGGCGCGGCGGGTGATCTCCTCGAAGGCGGCCAGGTTGGGGTCCTGCGCGTTGTTGCGGCCATCGCCGAGCACCAGGACCGTGGTGCGACGGGTCACCGCCGAGGAGTGTTCGGCCAGGAATTCGCCGAACACGCTGCCGTAGTCGGAGTTGGCGGCGGTGTCGACGACGTCGCCACCGAAGATCAGGCCCAGCGCCGTCTCACTGGGATGGTCGCGGAACAGTTCGGTGGTCTCGGCGACGTCGGCGACGAACACGAACGACCGCACCTGGGTGAACAGATCCTGCAACCCGTGCACCAAGTTCAGCGTGAACCGCGAGGTGGCCCGCACCGACAGGCTGACGTCGGCCAGCACCACCAGCCGGGGTCGGTCCTCGGCCCGACGCACCGTGACGGGCATGAACGGCACCCCGTCGAAACGCATGTTGCGGCGCATGGTCTGACCGGGGTCGACGCGGCCGGCGGCGGACGTACGACGGCGGTGGGTCAGCGCACCGTGCAAGGTCCGCGCCAATCGGCGCAGCGAATCTTCGAGCTCGGCGCGTTCACGCTCCCCGATCCGGTCGACGCGGGCTTCGCGCCGTTCCCGGCTTTCGACGATCTTGGTCTCCAGCGACAGCAACGCCTCCAGATGCCGTTTCAGCGCCTGCGGCAGATTCTCCAGCACACCAGCCAGTCGGTTGCGCAGCGCGGCGGCGTCGAATTCATCTCCGTCGGAACCTAATTCATCCTCCAACCAGCCCAGCAGCACCTCCTGTTCGGCGATGGTCAGCTCGGCGTCGACCGGGGTGCCACCCGCTGTGGCCAGGTCACCGGCGACACCCGCACCCCCGAGACGGTCGGTGGACAGCTGGATCCGGTAGGAGTCGTCGGCGCCGGTGCGGCTGTCCTTGGAGAACGCGATCTCGTCGGTCAATGCCGCGAGGTCGATCTTGTTGGCTTCCTGGTGCAGGTTGTACCGCTGCGCCAGGTCCTCCTGTTTGAAGTAGTCCCGGATGCTGGCCGGCTTGCCGTGCTCGTGCCCCGGTTGCGGTGTCTCGCTGGGCTCTTCGGAAAGGGTGAACGACTCCAGCTCTCCGGTGTCGACCAGATCGTCGTGGGCGTGGGAATGACCATGAGCGTCGTCGCCGTCTCCGCCGACGCGCACCAGAGCGAAGAACGCGTCGAAGATCTCGTCGAAGACGGGTTCGTCGCGCTGGTCTTTGACCAACGCCACGCGCAGTGCGGTGCGCAGGACAGCCCGGGAGGACAACACCCCGGGCTGCCCTGCACATCGCATCGCGTCGAGCGCCTCGGGGATCGAGACGCGTACCCCGCCGAGGCGAAGCAACCTGACGAACCGGTGCAGGGTCGCCTCCATGAGCTACAGCGCCCGTCGCCGGCCCAGCGCCGCGGTCTCGGATTTCTTCGGGGTGCCGTAATAGCCGTCGGTGAAGCGGCCGGGTCGATCTTTGGCGGCACGGACAGCGCGCCCGTCCGCGCCGGCCCCCTCGTCATCGTGGTCGCCGCCGTGTCCGTGGTCGCCGCCGTGTCCGTGGTCGCCGCCGTGGTCGTGATCGGCACCGTGGCCGTGGTCGCCACCGTGGTCGTGGCCACCGTCATGACTGTGGCGATGGCCACGACCGTGATTGTGGTCGTGGTTCCCGTGGCCGTGCGAATGCGGTTCGGGCACAGTCGCATTCGGGTCCACCAGGCGCGGCAGCGCATCGAGTGACCGACGGACGTCCTTGTCGTATTTGACCACCACCGAGACCGTGTCGGCGAGCACCCGGGCACTGAGCTCGTCCACCCCGAGCACCGCCAGCGTGCGGGCCCAGTCGATCGTCTCGGAGATGCTGGGCGCCTTGCGCAGTTCCAGCTCCCGCAGTCCCCGGACGACGTCGACGAGCTGGGCGGCCAGCGCGTCGGACAGTCCGGTGTTCTTGGACCGAACGATCTCCAGTTCGCGCTCGGCGGCCGGGTAGTCCAGGAACAGGTGCAGACAGCGCCGCTTCAGCGCGGCCGCCAGATCCCGGGTGTTGTTCGACGTCAGGATCACATACGGCGCGTGCACGGCGCGGAACGTCCCGATCTCGGGCACCGACACCTGATACTCCCCGAGCAATTCCAGCAGGACCGCTTCCAGCGCCTCGTCAGCCCGGTCGATCTCGTCGATCAGCAACACCACCGGCTCTTCGGAACGCACCGCCTCCAGCAGCGGGCGGGGCGCGAGGAACCGGTCGGAGAAGAACACACTCTCCTGCGCCCCGATCCGGTCGACGGCCTCGGCCAGGTCGGCCGCGTCGGCCACCAGCTGGCCGATCTTCTCCCGCAGGATCTGGGTGTAGAGCAGCTGTTTGCCGTAGTCCCACTCGTAGAGCGCCTTGGTTTCGTCCTGTCCCTCGTAGCACTGCAGCCGCAGCAGTCGGCGCCCGGTGGCGGCGGCGAGGACCTTGGCCAGCTCGGTCTTGCCGACCCCGGCCCGGACCTTCGATGAGCAGGGGTTTGTCCAGCCGGGTCTGCAGGAAGACGGTGGTGGCGAGATGCTCGTCGGCGATGTAACCCTGCCCGGCGAGCGCCTCACGGACCTCCGCTACGGAAGAGAGCATGTCAGGGCAGCAGCTCGTCGAGATCGCCGTTCATGCAGTGCTCGACCACCGGTCGGACGGTGTCGAACGTGCATTCCTTGGCGTTACCGGGGGTGCAGGCGTCGCCGAGGACGTGGTTGGTGATGCGGTCGACGTCGGCCTTGTCACCCTTGATCACCGGTGCGTTCTCGTAGAACTTGGTCGGGCCCTGGCCCAACCGGTTCTTGGAGTAGCTGTCCTGCTTGACGTCGACGAACCGCTCGATGATGTTCACGTCGCGCAGCAGCCGGATCGCCGCCGCCAGCGCGGCGTCGGCGGCCTGAACGTCGGTCATGCCGTAGGTGTCCACACCCATGGCCTGGGCGATGTCGGCGAACCGCTTGTAGGCCACCGGCATGTTGAACGCCCACACCCGGGGCAGCGCGATCGCGTTGTTCAGGCCGTGGTGGGTGTCGTAGAACGCGCTGACCGCGTGCGAGATGGAGTGGATGATGCCCAGACCGCCGGAGTTGAACGCCTGCGCGGCGATGTACTGGGCGTACATCATGCCCTCGCGCCCTTTGAGATCGGTTCCGTTCCAGGTGGCTTCGCGCAGGTTCTCGGCGGTCAACTTGATCGCGCGGATCGCATTGCCCAGCGACGGTTCGAAGTTCAGACGCGAGACGTAGGGCTCCGATGCATGGGCAAGCACGTCGAACCCGCACTGGGCGGTGTAGTCGATCGGGCACTGGTAGTAGAGCACCGGATCGTCGACGGCCAGCGTGGCCACCGACGCGTCGTCGAAGGCGACGTACTTGTGCGGGTTGTCCGGATCGGTGGTGGTGTCGGTGATGACGTAGGCCCAGGAGGTCTCCGAACCGGTGCCCGCAGTCGTCGAGATGGCGATGTGGGGCGGGTTCTTCGGGTTCTCACTCTTGTTGAAACCCTCGAAGTCGTTGACGTTGCGCCCATCGTGGGCGATCGAGATCCGGGCACCCTTGCACGCATCGTGCGTGGAGCCGCCACCGATGGAGACGAAGCTGTCACACTCGTTCTCCTGGTAGAGCTTCACCGCGTCCATGACGTTGTAGTCCTTGGGATTGGACTCGACCTGGTCGTAGACCACGACGTCGAGACCGTGCCACTTCAACGACTCTGCCATGTTGTGCACGATGTCGGTGCCGCGCAGGCCGGAGCTCATCAACAGGACGCGCTTGAAACCCATCTTGAGGGCTTCCGGTCCGACCATCTCGTGCGCACCCGGTCCCATCATGGCGCGTGGGAACGGGTGGAACTCCTTGATGGGGAAGGGCTTGAGGAGATCTTCGACCTTCATGGGCGCGGTCCTTTCGGGGCCTGGTTGTCCGATGCAGCACGGTGTCGAACCCCAAGTTAGGCCCCCGAGTGTGAGCTGAGGAACAGCTCGCGGCCAAGACCGAATCCTCGGACAGCCCAACTGCGGACTACCGGGCAGGGCCCGACCTACCCGGTTGGCGAGGTGTCGGCGCGCGCCGGCCCCCGATCACCGGTGTCGCCGTCGGCGGGGATCACGCGCCGCTCTTGACCGTGGCCAACCGCGATGTTTAGATCCGAACAGCGTTCGATTTCGAACAAGGTTCGGAAGGGGGCGGTGTTGGCACGGACCCGCAGAGCCCGCGTAGCACTTCCGTACGGAGCCCTGGACCGCGACCACGTGGTCAAGCACCTGCTCGAATTGGCGCGCCGGGTCGGGGTGGAGAACGTCACGATGCGGGCGCTGGCGACCGAGGCCGGCACCTCGGCGTCGTCGCTGTACTACCACGTCAAGGACAAAGCCGCCCTGCTCGACCTGCTCGCCGAGTCGGTGATCGAAAGCATCGAGGTCCCCACCGACGGCGACTGGGAGCAGCGCACCCGGTTGCTGTACACCAACGCGTGGAAGGTGTTGATCGCCATCCCCGGCATCGCGGCGATGTTGCAGCAGCGCCCGCTGACCGGCGCCGCCGACGCGGTCGACCGGACGGTCAGGGCCATCATGTCCGAATCCGGTTGGTCCGCAGACGAAGTCGCGGCCGCACACGCGGTGCTCTACATCCACCTGCTCGGCTCGGTCCAGCTCGAGCACCACCTCCGGCGCAGCGGCATCGGCGGTTCGTCCGATGACGGCGCGGAATCGGTCTTCCGACACGGGCTGCAGGTGATTCTGGCCGGGTTGCGCAGTTGCCAGGCCGAGACGTCCACGCCCACACCATGATCAGAGGAGGCCGCCATGTCGCGGTTGTCGAATCCGCTGCATTCGCCGGCGTTCTATGCAGGTGATCCGTTTCCGGTGTACCGGGAGCTGCGAGCCACCGACCCGGTGTGCTGGAACGCCGAACACGAGTTCTGGGCGCTGCTGAAGTACGACGACATCCGTTACGTTTCAACCAACCCCGCGCTGTTCTCGTCGGCCAGGGGGATCACGGTGCCCGACCCGGCGATCGAAAACCCGGTGATGGAAGGCAGCCTGATCTTCACCGACCCGCCCCGGCACCGCCAACTGCGCAAGCTGATCAACTCGGGGTTCACCCGGCGGCAGGTCGCCACCCTGGAGCCGAAGCTGCGGACTTTCGCCAGGGCCGCGCTCGACGCGATCGATCCGTCGGCCACCGAGTTCGCCGAGCAGGTGGCCGCACCGCTGCCGACCCGGATGATCGCCGAACTGCTCGGCGCCCCCGACGAGGACTGGGAGCAGTTTCGCACCTGGTCGGACGCGACGGTCGGCCTCGACGATCCCGACGTCGAGCTGGACACGTTCGCCGCGATGGCTGAGCTGTTCCAGTACTTCGAGGCGCAGATCGCGCGCCGCCGCGACGGCACGCTGCGCCACTCCGACGACCTGCTGTCGGTGTTGGTGGCCGCCGAGGTCGACGGGGTCCGGCTGACCGACCAGGATCTGCTGCAATTCTGTCTGCTGCTCCTGGTCGCAGGCAACGAGACGACACGCAACCTCATCGCCCTCGGCACCTTGGCGCTCGTCGAGAATCCGGACCAGTTCCAGCTGCTGCGTCAACGGCGCGATCTGGTACCGACGGCCGTCGAGGAGATGCTGCGCTACACCTCACCGGTCGCCACCATGACGCGTTGCGCCACCCGGGATGTCGAGATCCGCGGCCGCTCGATCCGTGCGGGCCAGTACGTGACGATGCTCTACGGCTCGGCCAACCGTGACGAAGACGTGTTCGGCCCGACCTCCGAGCAGTTTGATATCACCCGGAACCCGAACCCGCACTTGGCTTTCGGCTGCGGCGAGCATTCCTGCCTGGGCGCACAGCTGGCCCGCTTGGAGGCCTGCGTGTTGTTCGAGGAATTGCTGGACCGGTTCGACCGCGTCGAGCTCGACGGTGACGTGCTGCGGATGCAGGCCACGATGGTACCGGGCGTGCGCCAGATGCCGGTGCGGTTGAGCGCGGCCGTCAGCGTGTGACGGTCGCCAGCGCGCCGGCCAGGGTCGCGAGGTCGGCATCGGTGACGTCGACGTGCGGGGAGACCCGCAGCGCCGGGTGGCTCATCTCCCGCGGCGCGCGTTCCACACCGACGTAGGTGGTCACGATCTGGTGCTCGGTGATCAGCCGGGCGCGCACCTCCAGCGGGTCGAGACCGTCGGTGGACTGCAGCGTGGTGATGGCGCTGGGCTCGTCGACGTGTTCGACCACCCGCCACCCCGGCACGTCGGCGAGCGCGGTGCGGGTGGCCGCGCCCACGTCACGCAGCCGCGCCTGCACCGCGGCGGGACCGGCGGCCACATACTCCCCCACCGCGACCGAGAAACCCACCTGCAGGCCGATATTCGTCTCGGCGTGGTTGAGCCGGCCGCGGGTGTCGTCCGACAGTAGGCCCGGCCGGCTGGCGAGCACCCCCACCCCGCGGGGGCCCGCCGTCCATTTGCGCGACGACGAGTACAGCGCGTCGGCGCCGATCCCGACGACGTCGAGGTGGGCAAACCCCTGGGCCGCGTCGACGATCAACGGTATGTCGTGCCCCCGGCACGCCGACCCCATGTCATGCACCGGTTGAACGATCCCGCTGTGGCTGCCGAGCACGGTGAAGTGCACGAGCGCAGGCTGGTGCGAAGACAGCGCAGCGCCGACTGCGTTGACGTCCAGCCGGCCGAACTCGTCGACCGGGAGGGTTTGGATGCTGAACCCGTGGCGCGCCATGATCGCCAGGTTGGGGCCGTACTCGCCGGGCAGGCAGGCTATTGTGCGCTCACCCGTCCAGTTGCCGAGCAGGATATCGAGGGCGTGATTCGACCCGGTGGTGAAATTCACTGCCGCGTCCGGCATTCCGGTGAGCGCCCGCACCGCGGCGCGGCCCGCCTCGAGTGCCGGCTCGGCCGCCTCGGCTGCCACGTAGCCGCCGACCTCCGCCTCGTGCCGGGCGTGCTGCGCGCAGGCCTCGATGACGGTGAAGCTCTGGCGCGAACACGCCGCGCTGTCGACATGAACGCCGGCAACAGGCGGTCGCGCTGTGCGCCATCGGTCGGCGAGTGTCATTTCACCGCCAGCGAGAGTCCGAAGTCACCGGCGTCGTCGGTCCACCAGTGTGTCCGGCGTAGCCCGGCGGCGCCCAGCTCGCGGTCCACGCCGGACGGCCGGAATTTGCACGACACCTCGGTGAGGATCTGCTCACCCTCGATGAAGTCGACGTCGAGCGCCAAGGCCTCCAGGTGGACCCGTTGCGCGCGGGTCGCGCGCAACCACATCTCGATTCGTTCCTCGGCGGCGTTCCACCTCGCCACATGTTCGAACGAGTCGACGTCGAAATCTGCCCCCAGTTCCCGGTTGACGACCGCCAGCACGTTGCGGTTGAACCTCGCGGTGACCCCCGCACTGTCGTCGTAGGCGCGGATGAGCCTGCCGGTGTCCTTGACCAGATCAGTACCGAGCAGCAGGGTGTCCCCAGGTTGCATCAACTCGGCCACCGATGCCAGGAACCGGGCCCGCGGTTCGGGGGTCAGGTTGCCGATCGTCGAGCCCAGGAAGGCCACCAGTCGGCGACCGACTGCCGGGATCTTGCCCAGATGCTCCTCGAAATCACCGCATACGGCCGCGACCTCGACGCCGGGATACTCGGCCTCGATGGCGCTGCCGGCAGCTTCGAGGATGCCGGCGTCGACGTCGAACGGGATGAAGCGGCGCAGCGCACCCCGGTCCCGCAGGGCGTCGAGCAGCGTCCGGGTCTTCTCCGACGTTCCGCTGCCCAGCTCGACCAGGGTGTCGGCGCCGGACGCCTCGGCGATCTCGGAAGCGCGGTTCCGCAGGATCTGTGCCTCGGCGCGGGTCGGGTAGTACTCGGGCAGCCTGGTGATCTGGTCGAACAGGTCGCTGCCCACCGAGTCGTAGAACCACTTCGGCGGAAGCGTTTTCGGATGTTGGGTCAAGCCGTTCCGGACGTCGCGGCGCAGCGCCGCATCGGCGGCGTCGGCGGCCAGGTAGTTCTCCAGCGAGAACGTCATCACGATCCTTTCAGCGGTGTCAGGTGCACGTGCGCCCCGTCGACCTCGACGAGGTGGCGGTCCGGGACTTCCTGCCAGGCGGGGTCGTCGTCGTAGGGTTCACTGGCCAGTACCACGCCGTCGCCGCGGCGCAGCACCGACAAGGTGTCCCCCCAGGTGGTCGCCAGCAACCGAGAACCGTTGCCGGCCAGGATGTTCAGCCGGGCATTGGGATCCTCGGCAGCCACTTCGGCGATGGTGTCGCCGAGGTAATCGACCCCGCGGCCGAAGATCAACGCCGCCAGCAGTGCGCTGTCGTTGGTGGACTCGGCGTTCGGGGAAGCCGGCAGCACCGCCCGATCGACGAGCCCGTTGTGTGACAGCAACCAGGTGCCGTCGGTGAACGGCGCCGAGGCCGACGCCTCGATGGGCATGCCGACACTGGCCGACCGGACGGCGGCGACGATGCATCCGCTGGTCAACGCCGGCGCGACCGACGCGAACGACGCATCGCCCCACAACGGCGCGGCACTGCGCCAGCGCCGCGGCACCGTGCCGTCGAAGAAGCCGACACCCCAGCCGTCGGCGTTCATGAGCCCGTGCTTCTGCCGGCGTGGCGCGTAGGACTGCACCAGCAGTCCCGACGGCGGGTCGAGCATCAACGACGCCACGGCGACAGGGGTACCGAGCCAGGCCAGGTGCCTACACATATTCATCTACTCTTCGCGCGAGCGGTCCCCCGCAAGCGGGCGGTGCCCCCACATCGTCCCAGGCAAGGCGGACGCCGGAGAATATCTGCCTGCGGATCGGGTGGTCCCAATTGCGGAAGCTGGGCCGCAGGATGCCCGGAGCGACCGCCCACGAGCCGCCGCGTAGCACGCGGTACTCCCCCGATGCGGTGCCCTCGAAAAACGGCTCCGAGTACTGCCGGTACACCATCGGGACGAAACCGGGCCACGGCCGTAGCGGCGAGCTGGTCCACTCCCACACGTCGCCGAGCATCTGCTCGGCGCCGTACGCCGAAGCGCTCTGCGGGTAAGCCCCCACCGGCGCCGGGCGCAGTGACTCCCCGCCCAGGGTGGCCCTTTCGGAGGTGGGTTCGGCCGCACCCCACGGGTAGCGGCGGCGAGCGCGCAGAACGGGATCCCAGGCACATGCCTTCTCCCACTCCACCTCGGTCGGTAGGCGCGCTCCCGCCCACGCCGCGTAGGCCTGCGCCTCGTAATAGCTGACGTGCTGGACGGGTTCGTCGCCGGGTATGTCCTCGACGTGGCCGAACCGGGTGCGGGTGCCGTCCCCGGACCAGAACAGCGGAGCGGTGAGGGCGGCCCGCCGGCGGTGGTCCCAGCCCGCCTCGGACCACCATCGAGGCTGGTGGTAGCCGCCGTCGTCGATGAACTGCTGCCATTCCGCGTTGGTGACCGGTACCCGACCGATCCGGAAGGCGGGCACCTCGACGGTGTGGGCGGGGCGTTCGTTGTCCAGCGCGAACGGCTCGGCCGCGGCGTCGACGCCCAGGACGAATTCACCCGCCGCCACCAGCACCGAGGTACCGGCCAGTCCGGGCCGTCCCGCAGGCAGAGGGACGCCCCGGTCCAACAGCGGCGCACCGGTCCGCAGACTCAGCGCCTGCAGCATCGTCTCGTCGTGCTGGTTCTCATGGCTGACGACCATCGCGAACGTGAACGCATCAGGGTGTCCGTCGGGCAGCCCGTCGAGTGCGTCGAGCACTTTGTCGCGCACCGTCGCGCAGTACCGGCGGGCGTCCGTCGGCGGCAGCAGCGGAAGGTCGACCCGGCTGGCGCGGGAGTGTACGAACGCGTCGTAGAGCTGGTCGACCTGTGCGGTGAGCAGGCCGGGGCGCGCCGGGTTGCCGCCCCGCAGCAGCCACAGCTCCTCCTGCTGACCGATGTGGGCCAGATCCCAGACCAGCGGGCTCATCAGGGGGTCGTACTGGCGCCGCAGTTCGGCGTCGTCGAAATCGACGAGCCGAAGGGTGCGGCCCCTGGCCCTGGCCAGCTCGCCGGCGAGCGCTTCGCGTGTTGTCACGACCCCCCTTGTGCCAGTCGGGTGACCGCGCCCGCGATCCCGTGCGCCACCGCGCGGTCGGCGAAATCGTCGGCTGGGCAGCGACCCTGCTCCACCGAACGCAGGAGCCGCGCCATCGATTCCGTCAGCGAGGCCGGGGCCAGGTCGGCGGCGACACGAACGCACCGGAGGGCGGACAGCTGCAACCTGCGGTCACGCAGGCCGAGTTGTGCGGCCCGGTCCCACGCGGTGGCCACCGGCTCGGTGGCCTCGGCCGCAGCGTCCGCAGCCCCCGGATCGTCCAACAGCGTGGTCACGACGTGCACCACGGCCGGCCACACGGAGTCGGGAACACTGTCGAGGTAGCGGATCTCAAGAAATCCGCGGGGCCGCACCGGCGGAAACAACGTGGTCAGGTGATAGTCCAGGTCGGCTCGGGTAGGTCTGCGGTCGCCGAGGAGCACGCGCCCGTCGGCCCAGTCCGCGAACGGCACCCATTCGGTGACCGGGGTGGGGTCAGGAGTGTGGACCAGCATCACCGGGGCCCGCAACGCGTAACGGGCCCAGTCGCTGGCGGGATCGTCGCCGCTGGCGCCGAGGATCGGGCCGCATCGTGCCGCGTCGAGTTGGCTCCACACCAGCTGGCGGGTCGACTGCCAGCCGGTGAACCCGCCGTCGAGGACAGGTGAGTTCGCGGCGACGGCGACCATGGTGGGCCCCAGCGCGTGGGCCAGCCGCACCCGGTCGGCCCACCCGGAGCGTGGTCCCGCCTCGAGGTTGACCTGGACCGACGCTGTCGAGGTCATCATCGCCGCCCCTGCGGTACCGGTACGGCTGGCGCGGAAGAACGTTTCCATGGCGGCGTACCTCGCGCCGGGATTCACCCGGCCGGACGGCCGGAGCGGATCGGCCCCGAGCAACACCATCCCGAAGCCTGCCCGCGTAAACGCGGCGCGCAGCACCGCACGATCGGAGGCCATGGCCGCCGCGGCGTCCGGTGCGGCGGCCAGCGGCGGACCGGACAACTCCACCGCCCCGCCCGGCTCGACCGTGACCAGGCTGCCGCCGGGCAGCGGCTCCAGTGCGGCGATCGTCGCGGTCAGTTCGTCCCAGCCGGGCCGGCGCAGCGGATCGTTCAGGTCGAAGCAGTGCGCTTCGATCTCCAGCCCGACCGGCCCCACCGGCCCGTCGGTCAGACAGCTGTCGGCGATGCGCGCGGCGGCGTCTTCCGCGCTGGTCAAGGTGTCACAGCAGTGTTCGGCGACACCCTCGGATGCCATGGTGCGGGCCATCAGCCGCCCCCTCCGGATCGAAATGATCGCTGTCTCTGTACCCATCTTCCAGAGCGGACCGACAAAGTCGCGCGATTTAATCGGTGACGGTGGGATGACGGGCCCGCGAACTCACTGCCCCAGCGTGTTCTGCATGGCACCGGCCAGCACATTGACCGCCGGTCCGCCGTTTCCGGACTGACACACCTTGGCCTGCAGCAGCACGTTCTCCCGCAGCCGCGTGGTCACGAAGCAGCGGCGGTCGGTGCCCGCCTCATGTTTGACCCAGTTCGCGTCGGTCGCCGTGGTCGGGCCGGCGGTGAACGTCCACACCTGGGTGGTGAAGTTGTCCAGGTGCATTGCCGTGGTCTGCCCGTCGCACCCCGCGGTGCGGTCGACGACACGCAGAAACGCCCGCTCGGCGGCCTCGGTGGTGGCGAAGACCCCGACCGACTGTTTGACGAAGTGCGTCATGTCGCTGGGTGACTGCTGGGCGGTCGCGCCGTTGAACGCTGCCAGGTCCGGGTCGTTGTAGACCTCCGGCAGCCCGATGTCGGCCCAGTTGTTACAGACCGGACTGTCGACGTAGAACGCCTGGAACGGGACGCTGTAGGTGGACTCGAATCCCAGCCGCGCGCCGACGATGTTGCCGACCGAACCCTTGCTCAGCACCGCGTAGTTGACCACGCCGGGGTCCGAAGGTCGCGCGGACGCCGGCGCGGCGGTCGTCATCGCCAGCGCCGCCACAGCGCACATCACACCGGTCATCGCGCCGGGCACCCTCATCAGAACCTCGCCGCCCGCTCGGCATCGCGCTCAGCGCAGCCCACCGGTTTCTCGCGGCCGACCCCGGTCGCAGTGGGCCCGGCGCTGCAGACGGCTTCGACGCTCATTCACCCGATCATGCCAGCCGGGCCTGGTCGGCATCGCCCTCCGACGGCACGTCGAACGGGTCCGGGTAACCGCACCAGTCCCGCGGACGGTCCATCTCGCCGTCGGTGAGCAGGGCGCCGCGCAGCGCGTCGAGGATCACGGTCTCGTCCGCCCCGCACACCAGAATCGTCATCGACGTGTGCCGGTCGCCGTACCGGTACCCCCAGATCAGGTCGGCCATCGCGCGGCGCTCCGGGCCGACATAGGCCACCTCCCGAGATGTCATGGCGGCCAGCCATTTTCCGGCGTGCGTGACGCGCAGTCCGCTGCCCGCCGATTCCAGCCACATCGCCTGCTCGGGACGGTTGGCCAGCCACAGCCGGCCGCGGCTGCGGACCACACCGTCGAGCAGCACATCCACCGCCGCATACAACCGCTCGGGATGGAAGGGCCGGCGGGCCTGGAACTCGACCAGCCGCACCGGCCCCGCGGCCTCCAGCGGCGGCTGGCCGGCCAGCAAGGATCCGTGCGGATCGTCGCTTCGCCCGCGGCGCGCATCGGCTTCCAGATGTGCCAGCGCGCCCTCGAGTCGGCTGGTGCCGACGGTGACCCGCGCTCGGGGCGCGAGTCTGCGGACGGTCGCGAGCGTGTCCGAGTGCGGCTCGGTGAGCACGACGACGTCGGCGAACTCCACCTGCCCGACCACCACCTGCGCGACGGTGCGTCCGTCGTCGAGTTCGTCCTCGCCGAGGGCCTGGGCGAGCCAACCCGCACTGTCGACCGTGGCGACCACCGCCGACACCGCCACGTCGCGCGCCACCGGTGAGTGCATGATGGCGTAGCAGACCGGTTCGGGTTCCAGCCAAGGGCTCAGGCGCACGACGATCCGGTCGACGTCGGGTCTACGGTGCAGCCCGGCGAGATGCTCCAACAGGTCCTCGCGCACGGTGCAGGACACGCAGCAGCGGGTCAGTTCGAGCACCGCATCCGCGGTGACCGCCATTCCCCGCTGCACGAGCGTGGTCCGACGGTGCACGACGTGCCCGTCGAACCGGTGCTCCACCAGGGCTGTCCCGGTGCAGGTCACCAGCGTTCCCGCCGCGGCCTCGGTGTCACTCTGCCCGGTCACCACGACGACCGGAGTGCGCATCGGCATTCGACCCCCTCCGATGGGAATGATTTTCAATAAGGTGGCGTTCACGCTACAGTTCCGGTCGACGCTTGTCGAAAACGATTTCCATCTAGAAGGGAGTGTTGTGTCCGCCCACTGCCAGGTCACCGGCCGCTCGCCGGGCTTCGGCAACTCGGTGTCGCACTCGCATCGCCGCACCCGTCGCCGCTGGAACCCCAACATCCAGTCCAAGACCTACTACCTGCCCTCGGAGGGCCGCCGCATCACACTGCGCGTGAGCACCAAGGGCATCAAGATCATCGACCGCGACGGCATCGAGTCGGTGGTGGCGCGACTCCGCCGGGAAGGTCAGAAAATCTGATGGCACGCAATGAGATTCGCCCGCTGGTGAAGCTGCGCTCCACCGCGGGCACCGGCTACACCTACATCACCCGCAAGAACCGCCGCAACGATCCCGACCGGATCACGCTGCGCAAGTACGACCCCGTCGTACGTAAGCACGTCGACTTCCGCGAGGAGCGCTGATGGCCAAGAAGTCCAAGATCGCAGCCAACGAGCGGCGCCGAGAGATCGTGGCACGCCATGCCGAGCGCCGGGCCGAACTGAAGGCGATCATCAAATCCCCGGCCACCTCGCCGCAGGCCCGCGTCGCGGCCCAGTCCGAACTGAACCGTCAGCCTCGCGACGCCAGCCCGGTCCGGGTGCGTAACCGTGACGCGGTCGACGGACGCCCGCGGGGACACCTCCGCAAGTTCGGGCTCTCGCGCGTGCGGGTACGCGAACTCGCCCACGAGGGCCAACTGCCCGGCGTCCGGAAGTCGAGCTGGTGAGCCCGAAGCGCCGGGAGGCCCCGGCCCCGAAGAAGCGGCGAAACCTGCTGAAAAGCCTGGGCATCGAGTCCGTCGACTACAAGGACACCTCGACGCTGCGGCAATTCATCTCCGACCGCGGCAAAATCCGGTCCCGGACCGTGACCGGTCTGTCGGTGCAGCAACAGCGCCAAGTCACCACGGCGATCAAGAATGCCCGCGAGATGGCGCTGCTGCCGTATCCGGGTCAGGGGCAGCCGCCTTCTCGTTAGCCTCCGCGCACACCCTCCTCGACCTTCTTACCGAGATCGGGGTCGACGTTGCGCCAGTAGTCGACCACCCGGGACAGCACGGGCTCCTTCACTCCGTCGGAGACGTGGCCGATGATGTTGTGCGCCAGCCGGTCCCGTGCCGCGTCGTCGAGCACCTCGCGCACGAGAGTGCCGGCCTGCCCCCAGTCGTCGTCGTCCCGACGCAACGCGTAGGCCGACCGCACCATGTCACCGTCGGACGCCCAGTGCACTTCTGAGGCCCGGCGCGGGTCGGCCTGCGGCCCGTCCATCGAGTTCGGCGCGTAGACCGGGTCGGTGGCGTTGCGGATCCGCATCGCACCGTCCTTGCTGTAGGCGCGCACATCGGTGTGCGGTTCGTTGACCGGGATCTGCTTGTAGTTCACCCCGAGCCTGGCCCGGTGGGCGTCGGCGTAGGAGAACCCCCGGGCCAGCAGCATCTTGTCCGGGCTCAGCCCGGTGCCGGGCACGATGTTGTTGGGCTCGAACGCGGCCTGCTCCATCTGTGCGTGGTAGTCGACGACGTTGCGATTCAACGTCATCGTGCCCACCCGGTGCAGCGGGTAGTCCGCGTGCGGCCACACCTTGGTGAGGTCGAACGGGTTGAAGCGGTAGGTTTTCGCGTCTTCGAACGGCATGATCTGCACGTGCAACGTCCAGGTCGGGAAGTTGCCGTCCTCGATAGCGGTGAACAGGTCGCGCTGGTGGTAGTCGGCGTCCTCGCCGGCGAGCCGGTCCGCGTCCTGCTGGGTCAGGAACTCGATGCCCTGGTCGGTCTTGAAGTGGTACTTGACCCAGAACATCTCACCGGAGTCGTTGAGCCAGCTGTAGGTATGGCTGGAATAACCGTTCATGTGCCGCCACGTCTTCGGGATGCCCCGGTCGCCCATCAGCCAGGTCACCTGGTGCGCAGACTCGGGCGACAGTGTCCAGAAGTCCCATTGCATGTGATGGTCGCGCAGATTGTTGGCCGCCATCCGCTTCTGGCTGCGGATGAAGTTCTGGAACTTCATCGGGTCACGCACGAAGAACACCGGCGTGTTGTTGCCAACCATGTCGAAGTTGCCTTCAGACGTGTAGAACTTCAGCGCGAACCCGCGCGGGTCGCGCCAGGTGTCTGGACTTCCCCGTTCACCCGCGACAGTCGAAAACCTGGCCACCATCTCGGTTTTCGCGCCGGGCTGGAGAAACGCCGCCTTGGTGTAGGCACTGACGTCGTCGGTGACCTCGAACTGTCCGAACGCTCCCCCGCCTTTGGCGTGTGGCTGTCGCTCAGGGATGCGTTCGCGGTTGAAGTTGGCCATCTGCTCGATCAGGTAGTGGTCCTGCAGCAGAATGGGCCCGTCTGAACCCACGGTCAGTGAATGCTCGACACTGGGGATCGGCGCTCCGGCGTCGGTGGTCGCGAACTTGTCGGTCATGTCTTCTCCTCCGAAGGGCGGCATCGGGCTGAGCCGTCGTCCTCGTCGTCCCGCATACCCGCAAGCCACCCGATCCATCCCGATCTCGGACGGATCAGGGTCGGGGCGGGGCATCGGGTGTGGGTGAGGCGGGGCCGCCCGGCTGACGAGGCACCTCGATCATCGGCCCGCCCGGACCGAAGGGCCCCGCGAATCCTGGTCCACGCTCGAAGCCCCCGGGCGGCCCCATCGGAAACATCACCGGCCCCGCGGGGCCGCTCATCTCGATTCCGCGGTGGTGGTGGCGCGGACCGTCGCCGACGTTCTTGCCGACGAGAAACCCGGCGCCGAAGATTACTGCAACGATGAAGACCGAACCTGCGGCGATGCCGACCCAGGCGGCCGCCTTGTTGAGCCGGCTCGGCGGCTGCTGGACGTAGACGGTCTGCGGCGGAGCCGGCGGGACAGCCGGCTGGTCTGGCGGCGGGGTGGAAACGGGGCCGGTCACGGGTTCGGACTCGCCCGGAGGTGGTGTCGTTTGGTTCATGACGGCGATCATCCGCCGCGACCGTCAGCGCAGGTTAGGTGCCGGCTGTGAATCCGCTATGAGCGCGCACGTCGCCGCCGATCATCCCGCGGGCAGTAGTTCTTCCAGCGCCTCATCCACCGAGGTGGAGTGCTCGCCGGTGATGGACTGCCAGAGTGTGGCGCACAGCCACGCGATGGCGACCGCGCCGGCGTCCGGCCGGCCGATCGCGCGTTCGCCGACATAGGCGGCTCGCCCTCGGCCGGCGACCATGTCCGTGGTGGACGCGGCCGCTTCCAGGGCGGCCAGCACCGACGCCTCGTCGAGGGTCTCGGCTCCCCGTCGTTCGGCATCGTCGACGACTCCCGCCAACGCGTCGACCAGGGTCCTGTCGCCCCGTTCGGCGCCACCGGCCCGCTGCACCGCGGTCAGCGCATCACCCATTCCGGCGAGCACCGCGCCGGCGAGCCCGTCACCCCGGGCGTCTTCGGCCCGCGACGAGACACCGCCGAACACGAGTCCCAGCAGCGGGCCGCTGGATCCACCGACGTCGTCAAGGAACGCCGACGCCAGATGTCCGAGGTCGGCCACCAGATCGTCGTCGGTGTCGGCCCGCCGCACGGCATAGGCCACGCCCGCCGCGAGGTTGTCGCCGAAGTCCCCGTCACCGGCTGCCTGGTCGAGTGCGTTGAACCGAGGACGCAGGTCCTCGGCGCGGTCCGCGAACTCCTGCAACCACGGTGACGCACCTCCGGTGTCATCCCGGTCGCCCTCGGACTCGGCGATATCCCTGATCCCGGGGAACGCCTTCGGTCGCGGCAGCCCCGGCGTGCCGTGATCGGCGAACCAATGGTGCAGCCAGTCGGGGTCGGCGTCGACCACGGTGAGACTGACACCACGCATGTCCAGGGCCGTGCAGTAGGCACCGGTGACGAGACTGCGCACCTCGAGATCACGCTGTGCCAGCGCTCGCGCCGCGGCGTCGCCGAAGTGCAGCAGCTCCAGGTGCCCGGTACCACCGAGACCGTTGACCAGCACCACGACACCGTGGGACGCGGAAAGGTCTTCGGTCAACGCGCCGACCATTGTGTCCACCAGTCCGTCGAGGTCCGAAACCTCGATGCTCTCCCGAGCGGGCTCCCCGTGGATGCCGACCCCGAACTCAAGTGAACCCGGCGGCACCTCGAACGCGCGGTCTCCGTCACCCGGGGTGCGATGCGCCTCGGAAGCGACCGCGACTGTGCGAGACCTGGCGACGATGTCGCGCCCCAGCTCGGCCAGCTCCGCCAGCGACGCCCCCGCGTCGGCGGCGGCGCCGAGGACCTTCTCCACGATCACCGTCGCCGCGGTGCCCCGGCGGCCCACTTTCCCGGCGTCGCGCGAGCCCCAGTCGTCGTCCACGAGCACCTGCTCCACCGGAATGCCGTCGGCGCGCAGTCGCTCGGCGGCGATGGAGAAGTTGAGAACGTCTCCGGTGTAGTTCTTGACGATCTGCAGGACGCCGTCGGGCAGTGCCACCTTCCCGCACGCCGCATAGATCTGGCGGTTGTGCGGCGAGGTGAAGATCTCGCCCGGGCACGCCGCGTCCAGACCGCCGCGGCCGACGAACCCCCCGTGCATCGGTTCGTGACCGGCTCCACCGCCGCTGACCAGGGCCACCCGCCTGCCGTCGGCCGGCCGGCTGTTGAAGAGGAAGGGCGGATCGTCGGAATACTCGACGCCCTCGCCGGCCACCATGGACAGCCCGGAGAGTCCCGCGCTGGCACGCTTGGACCTGTCCGCGATGAACAGAACGGTCATCGGCCACTCCCACCTCGTCGACGGTTCATCACCGTCATCATGTCCTGCGCCGGGGATGGCCAAACCTGGACGCGACGATCGGCTGCCGATCTGCGCGCCGGCGCCCCGCACCGACCGGACACACCGCGTTCGGCAGACAGGCGATACCGCTTCTGCTGCACTGTCAGCCACGCACGTTCGGACTCGACCCAGAGGGGTGCACCGTGTCCATTCACCGAAAGGTCGTCGCAGTGACCGGCGGGGCCCGAGGGATCGGCTTGGCTACCGCAACGCTTTTGGCCCGACTGGGCGGCCGAGTCGCGATCGGCGACGTCGATGGCGACGCCGTCGATGCGGCCGGACACGCGCTGGGCCTGGAGGTGTTCGGCGCGCTCGACGTGACACAGGAAGCGTCGTTCACCGCGTTTCTCGACCGCACCGAGCAGACGCTGGGACCGATCGATGTCCTGGTCAACAACGCCGGCATCATCGCGGTCGGTCCCGCCCTCGACGAGCCGACCGAACTGACCCAACGCTTGATCGCCGTCAACATCTCCGGCGTCATCCTGGGCACCAAGCTGGCAGCGGCCCGGATGCGGCGGCGGGGCAGCGGTCACGTCATCAACATCGCATCCGCCAGCGCGGTCATGCCGGTGCCCGGAATCGCCACCTACTCGGCGACCAAGCACGCGGTGCTCGGGTTCACCGATGCCGTACGGCTGGAGAACCGGCGCACCGGGGTTCATTTTTCGACGGTGATGCCGGCTTTGACGAACACCGACATGGTCACCGGGATCGGCCGGGCTCGGGGTATCAAGAACATCGAGCCCGAGGACGTCGCCGCGGCGGTCGCCGGCCTGATCAGAAGACCCCGGCCCCGCGTGATGGTCCCACGCACCTTCGGTGCCATCGCTCTGACCGGCAGGCGCCTGCTGCCGCGACCTGCCTACGAATCACTGGAGCGCGCACTGGGCGCCGAGCGGGTCTTCCAGGACAGCGTGGACCCGTCGCTGCGCACCGCCTACGAACGGCGCATCAGAAACAGTTAGGTCTCGGCACCCCTGCGGCGCCTACAACAACCAATTCGCCAGCGGGTGCACGAAGTAGCGCAACGAGAATGCTTCGTAGACAGCGCCGACGATGAACAGGGTCAGGGCCGGAAGCGTCAGCCAGCCGAGGTCCCGCAGCCCCAGAAGATAGGCCTGCCGGCGGTTTTCGGCGCCGACGGTCTGGGGGCGGACCCAGTACTTGCCCAACAGGTAGACACCCAGTAGCAGCAGCAGATAGGCCTGGAACTCGACGATCAGCGTGACCGAGTGCGGTATGAGAGCCACCCAGCCGATGTCGTTGACAGGGACGAGCGTCATACCGGTCGTCAGAGCCCAGTAGGCGAACAGCGCGATGCCGGCGAACGGCACGATCAGCGACGGCGCAACGATGGTCAGCACACCCATCTTGAGAGTGTTCACCCCCAGGATCGTCAGTGCGAACAGCCAGGGGTGGGCGATCAGTGACTGGACGAGATCTGCTGTGCCGCCTTCCTGGAGACGCGTGTGTTGCGCCGCGCTGAGCTGCGGAAAACCCAGCCCGAGCCCGAAGCCGACCAGAAACACCCCGTAGGCGGCCGCATTCGCGACCAGGTAGACCTTCGCGTTCTCACCGATGATGCGGAACGGACGCCATTGACGGACGGTCATACCGACCTTTCTCTCCAGAACCGGATTACTAGCACGCCGTGCTAGTCGCTCACACTAACACACTGTGCTAGTAGAGTGGGGTCGCGGGCGGAGCCGCGGGAGAGGACTGACCATGCACACCAGGGAGCGCATTCTCAAGGCTGCGGCCGAGATGATCGCCGAGGACGCGACCGCCACGCTCAGCGTGCGCGCAGTCGCGGCGCGCGCGGGGGTCAGTTCCGGATCGCTGCGTTTCCACTTTCCCACCCAACGCGCCCTGCAGGACGAAGTGTTGACACGGATCTACCGGCACTTCATCCCCGACGACCCGATCCGCGACCGGTCCCGCCCCGCACGGGACCGGCTGGTCGACTGCCTACGGCAGGTATTGTCAGCCGCCGGAGTCGGCGAGGAGGCCCGAAAGGCCTGGGGCGCAGCGTATCAACTCTTCATCGCACCCGAACCCAGCGACAAGGTCCGCACGGCATACCTGGCCCATGAACGGGTCTCCGCAAGCCGTGTCGAGTACTGGCTGGGCGTACTGGCCGACGAAGGAGCGCTGTCCCGAGAACATTTCGAGCGCAAAGCGCAGTTCCTCAACACCGTCCTGAACGGGCTGTCGGTGCAGCGCGCACTGCCCTCCGGAGAATCGGTCCTGCGCGCCGAAACCGACACACTGTACACGGCGGTGGACGCAGTACTCGGGTCCGGAACACCGTCCAGCGACTAGGGTTTGATCGGGTTCACCGCGAATTGGATGACCCGGTACGGGCTGCCGCCGCGCGGCGTGGTGTTCCACTGACTGACGAACACCCGCACGGCCTCCGGCGTCGAGCCCGGTGAGATATAGCCGCCGTAGGGCTGGGCGAGCCGGTTGTCCTGCGGGGGCGGCAGATCCTCGACCCGTTCCGGCCAGGGCGCCGCGACGACGACCGTGGTGACGGGCGCGGTCCCGAGCTGGGTGGGATCGTTGGCGACCCGGATCTCCATGTTCCCGGTGGTCGCGTTGAAGTAGGACAACACCGTCTGACCGTCGATCTGACGCACGCTCATCTCGCCGACCCGGTCGGGCCACAGCGGCACCGGCTGACCGCCCCACCCGATCCCGGTCCACCCTTCCCACGCGGCGCGGTCGGTGAAGGACTGCGGTGTCGCCCGGTACAGCGCGACGGGTCCGCTGCGATCGAAGTTGTTGGCCACGATGTACACCCAGCCGCGCTGCGAGTCGGCGGTCGGGATCGGGTCGTAGTAGCCGCTGATCTGGGACTGCATACCGCCGGCATGGTTCGCGTCACGCTCGGATCCGGCAATGGTCTCCCAATTGCCCCGACCTGCTTCGGCTTTGACCAACCGCGAGGTCTGCGGACGCAAACCCTTGGTGGTCGTCACCAACATCCAGTTCTCGCGGTTGATCTCGATCACGCCTGCCGGCAATTGCGACTCGCCCGGTGGAGCCGGGTCGGCGAGCAGCGGCGCGTCGACACCGGTCACACCGTCGTAGCGCACCCCGGCCGGATCGTCGAGTGAGTCGTCGACCACATGCAGGGCGATCGGCGAGTACCACCCGCCGAACCCGACCCCTTGGCCGGCAAAGCTGTCACCACACACCTGCAGGATTCCGCTCGGGAACTCCATGAACTCACACAGATCGGTCGCACCGATCCCGTAATCGGCTGTCGGCGTTCCGGTCCCTGCCGCGGGGCCGACACGCAGCACCTGACCCGGCAGCAGCGGCGGCAGCTCAGCGGGTGTCGCGCGGGCCCCCGGCGCCCCGGAGATCGCCCCCAAGGCGCAGCAGACTCCGAGAAGCCCGCGTGGAATGCAATGTCGGCGCAAGACTTACAACTGAGCGGCCAGCAGCTCGGCAATCTGAATGGTGTTGAGTGCAGCACCCTTTCGCAGGTTGTCGCCGGAGACGAACAGCGCCAGGCCACGACCGTCCGGCACTCCGTGATCCTGGCGGATCCGGCCGACCAGCGAATCGTCGGCACCGGCGGCGGCCAGCGGCGTCGGGACGTCGGTCAGGGTCACGCCGGCGGCGCCGGCGAGCAGTTCGGTGGCACGCGCCACCGAAAGCGGTTCGCTGAACTCGGCATTGATCGACAGCGAGTGGCCGGTGAACACCGGGACTCGCACACAGGTGCCGCTCACGGCGAGCTCGGGGATGCCGAGGATCTTGCGGCTCTCGTTGCGCAGCTTCTGGTCCTCGTCGGTCTCACCGGAGCCGTCGTCCACCAGCGATCCGGCCAACGGGACGACGTTGAACGCGATCGGCGCCACATACTTGTTCGGCGGCGGGAACTGCAGCGCCGAACCGTCGTGCACCAGCTGCTCGACACCGTCGATCACCGCCCGTACCTGTCCGGCCAGCTCCTCGACACCGGCCAACCCGCTGCCGGAGACCGCCTGGTAGCTCGAGACGATCAGCCGGGTCAGGCCGGCTTCGTCGTGCAACGGCTTGAGCACCGGCATGGCGGCCATCGTGGTGCAGTTCGGGTTGGCGATGATGCCTTTGGGAAGGGATCGGGCGTCGGCTCCGACATCGCGCACGAAGTTGACCTCGGACACCACCAGCGGAACGTCGGGGTCTTTGCGCCATGCCGAGGAGTTGTCGATCACCACTGCTCCGGCGGCGGCGAACCGAGGTGCCTGCACCCGCGACATCGTCGCGCCGGCCGAGAACAGCGCGATGTCCAGCCCGGACGGGTCGGCAGTCTCGGAGTCTTCGACCTCGATCTCCTGCCCGCGGAACTCCAGCTTCTTGCCCGCCGACCGTGCCGAGGCGAAGAACCGCACCTCGGTGGCAGGAAAATCGCGCTCCGCCAACAGATTCCGCATCACCTGGCCGACCTGACCGGTCGCGCCGATCACACCGATCGAGATTCCCATCTATTTGTCCCGTCGCTTCGCTCGCCCTGGCATGTCAGCGCCCCGTTCCCGCGTAGACGACCGCTTCTTCGTCACCACCGAGCCCGAACGCCTCGTGCAGTGCGGCGACGGCCCGGTCCAGCTCGGTGTCCTTGATCAGCACCGAGATCCGGATCTCGGAGGTGGAGATCAGGTCGATGTTGATGCCGGCGTTGGCCAGCGCCTCACAGAAGGTCGCCGTCACGCCGGGGTGCGACCGCATGCCTGCCCCGATCAGGGACACTTTTCCGATGTGGTCGTCGTAGAGCACCCGGGTGAACCCGATCTCGTCCTGCAGCGAGGTGAGCTTCTCCACCGCACCCGGACCGCTCTCACGTGAGCAGGTGAAGGTGATGTCGGTCTTGCCGTCCTCCACCTTCGAGATGTTCTGCAACACCATGTCGATGTTCACGTCGGCATCGGCCACGGCGCGGAACACCTGGGCGGCGTAACCCGGAACGTCAGGCAGACCGACGACGGTCACCTTGGCTTCACCGCGGTCGTGTGCAACTCCGGTGAGGATGGCGTCTTCCATCGGGATGTCCTCCATCGATCCTTTGACGAGCGTGCCGGGATTGTCGGAGTACGACGACCGGACGTGGATGGGCAGGTCGAATCGCCGCGCGTACTCGACGCAGCGCAGCATCAGCACTTTGGCACCGGCGGCGGCCATCTCCAGCATCTCCTCGAAGGAGACGTTGTCCAGCCGCCTGGCGTTGGGGACGATGCGCGGATCGGCGGTGAAGATGCCGTCGACGTCGGTGTAGATCTCACAGACGTCGGCCTTGAGCGCCGCGGCGACCGCGACCGCGGTGGTGTCGGACCCGCCGCGACCGAGCGTGGTGACGTCCTTGGTGTCCTGGCTGACGCCCTGGAAGCCGGCCACCAGCACGATCTGACCCTCGTCGAGCGCCGAGCGCAGCCGCGTCGGCGTGACGTCGATGATCTTGGCGTTGCCGTGCGTGCCGGTGGTCACCACACCGGCCTGTGACCCGGTGAACGACCTCGCCTGCGCACCCAGCGACTCGATCGCCATCGCGACCAGCGCATTGGAGATGCGCTCCCCTGCGGTGAGCAGCATGTCGAGTTCACGGGCCGGTGGGGCCGGGGACACCTGCTTGGCCAGGTCGAGCAGCTCATCGGTGGTGTCGCCCATCGCCGAGACGACCACGACGACGTCGTTGCCCGCCTTCTTCGTCTCGACGATGCGCTCGGCCACACGACGGATCCGCTCGGCGCCGGACACCGAGGAACCGCCGTATTTCTGTACGACGAGCGCCACTGAACAACCTTTCACTGTCGTTTCACAACCTGGGGAATCCCATAAAGGATAGAGGCAGCGCGCACCTGACTTTGTCCGCCGGTAGCGTGCACCGGGTGACCAGTGCGCCCACCGGCCGGTTGGCCGACACGTCGGTCCCGATCCATCCCCCGATCGCCGCCCGCTGGAGTCCCCGCGCGTTCGACCCCGTCACCGAGCTGTCCACCGGTGACCTGATCGCCCTGCTGGAGGCGGCCCGATGGGCGCCGACCTGGGGAAGACGCCAGCCTGTCCGGTTCGTGGTGGGCCGGCGGGGCGAGGACACGTTCACCGCGCTCACCGGACTCCTGCGACGTGGCAACAGTTACGCGTCGTCGGCCGCAGCCCTCATCCTGCTGTGTGCCGACGAAGGTGATGACGACGTCACCGCGCTGTACTCGGCGGTCGACACCGGTGCCGCAATGGCCAACATCACCATCGAGGCAGCCGCGCGGGACCTGATCACCCACCCGATGGCGGGGTTCGACGCGGCCGGAGCCGTGGCCGAGTTCGACCTCCCGGAGCGACTGCGGCCACTGGTCATCGTGGCGGTGGGCACGTTGGCCCAGCACACCGGTGTCGCGCCCGAGATCTCCGAACGCGACGCCGCCCCGCGCGAACGGTTACCGCTCGCCCAGATCGTGCTCAACCAGCCGACACAACCCTGAGGGCAAACGCTCGGCCACCTCGAGCCGGCCGCTGGTGCACGTCAGCCGCACACCGTCCTGCGGTCACCGTGGTGCGAGGGCACCCGTGACGCCGTAACCCCGCAGAAATCCACCGCGACGGCAGTCGTAACACAGGACCGCAACTGTCAAGTAGACGACTCCGTGTCGCGCGGCTCCCCGCTGCAGACGCGCTGGACGGGTGGCCGCTCACACTGCATCAAGTTTCCCGAAATGATACTTTGATTCATAACAAGAGACAAAGGACGCGAAATGGCTCACGACCTCGCCGCTCTGGCCGAGCAGACCGACACCACATTCATCCTCGCGCTGTTCGTCGATCTGCGTGGTAAGCCGTGCGCCAAACTGGTGCCGGTCGAGGCGGTCGACCTGCTTGCCACCGAAGGTGTGGGCTTCGCCGGGTACGCCGTCGGTGCGATGGGTCAGGAACCCAAGGATCCGGACCTGATGGCGATTCCCGATCCGCAGTCGTTCACCCCGATCCCGTTCATCAAGGACGGCCTGGCGATCGTGCACTGCGATCCGCACGTCAACGGCGAGCCGTGGCCGTATGCACCCCGCGTGATCCTCAAATCGCTCATCGAGCGCTGCTCGGATGCCGGCTTCGAGCCGTGGGTCGGCGCCGAGGTCGAGTATTTCCTGTTGAGCCGCAACGATGACGGCACCGTGTCGGTCGCCGACACCGCCGACACGGCCGCCCAACCGTGCTATGACGCCCGGGGCGTCACCCGGATGTACGACCACCTCACCGCCGTGTCCACCGCGATGAATCAGCTGGGCTGGTCGAACTACGCCAACGACCACGAGGACGGCAACGGCCAGTTCGAACAGAACTTCAAGTTCGCCGACGCGCTGACCACCGCCGACCGGGTCATCACCCTGCGCTACCTGCTGTCGATGATCGCCGCCGAGCGCGGCATGATCGCGACCTTCATGCCCAAACCGTTCGGCGACAAGACAGGTAACGGGCTGCACTTCCATCTGTCCCTGACCAGCGGCGGCACCCCGGTCTTCCCGGCCGACGAGGATGCGCGGGGACTCGGTCTGTCCGACACCGCCTACGGCTTCATCGGCGGAATCCTCGAGCACGCGTGTGCGCTGCAGGCCGTCGTCGGCCCAACTGTCAACTCCTACAAACGCACCGGTGCCGTCGCGACGTCATCGGGCGCGTCCTGGGCGCCGCGGCTGCCCACCTACGGCGGCAACGACCGAACCCACTACATCCGGGTGCCCGACTCCGAGCGCATCGAGATGCGCGGCGGCGATGGCTCGGCCAACCCGTATCTGGCGATCGCGGCGGCCCTGGGGGCCGGGATCGACGGCATCAAACGCAGCACCGATCCCGGTGCGGTCGGCCAGGGAGTGAGCACCAGACCGCTGCCGGCGACCCTGCTGCACGCGGTCGAGGAATTCGAGACCGACCCGGTGGTCACCGGGGTACTCGACGCCGCCGGGGACGGCGTCGCCACCTACTTCGCCAACATCAAACGCGACGAGTTCTTCGCCTACCACAGCTCCGTCAGTCCCTGGGAGCTCGACAGCTATCTCACGGCGTTCTGAATCGTATTCACGGCACAAGAAAGGGATGTCGCCATGTGCGGGATTGTCGGGTTGCATCTGCGGACCCCCGAGCTCTATCCCCGTCTCGGGGAGCTGCTGACCGGCATGCTCTGCGAGATGGGCGATCGGGGAAGCGATTCGGCTGGTGTCGCCGTGTACGGTGACCCGTCGTGGTCGCCGCCGGGTCGCGGCTGCGTCTCGGTGGCCGATCTGGGTACCGGCGGTGTGGACGCCAGCGATCAGGTCGCCGCGGCCGTCGCGGCGGCGCTCGGTGCCGATGTCGCCGGAGTCGCGGTCGGCCTCAGCTACGTGCTGTCGGCGGATGTCGACTCCGAAGCGCTGCTCAGCGCGCTACGTTCGGCCTACCCGGACGCGCTGGTGGCCGGGTTCGGTTCGGATGTCACGGTTTTGAAAGGCGTCGGCCATCCTCGCGAACTCACCGGCCGGTGGGGACTGGCGAAAGCCCAGGGCTGGCAGGGGGTCGGCCACACCCGGATGGCGACCGAGTCGGCGGTGACCCCGGCCGGATGCCACCCCTATGCGGTCGGTCCCGGCCAGTGCATGGTGCACAACGGCTCTTTCGCCAACCATGCCACCATCCGTCGCGAGCTACGCGCCGAAGGCATCCCGTTCGACAGCGAGAACGACACCGAGGTGGGTGCCCGCTTCATCGCCAAGCTGCTTGCACAGGGACGCGACGTGGAGACCGCCCTGAAGGAACTCTGCGCGACGTTCGACGGCTTCTACACCCTGCTGGTGTCCAACCGGGACTCGTTCGCGGTGGTGCGTGACGCGATCGCGTGTAAGCCGGCGGTGATCGCCGAAACCGCCGACTGGGTGGCCATGGGCAGCGAATACCGCGCGCTGGCGGGGCTTCCCGGCGTCGACCAGGCCCGGATCTGGGAACCCGAACCCGAGGTGGTGTACGCATGGAGCAGGTGAGCGCCGGCGAATCCGCGGCGACAGCAGCGGTGACGGCCGTCGCGACGGGCGGCGCGCCGGTCACCCGTTTCGATCTGCGCACCACAGGCCTGCGCGAGATCAACACCGCACTGCACGCACCCGGGCTGACGGGTGACTTCCGCATCGAGCATCCCGCCGGGACGCACAACGTCGCAGTCGGTCTCGACGCGCCGGTCACCGTGACCATCGACGGCCACGTCGGCTACTACGCCGCAGGGATGAATCAGCACGCCGATGTCGTGATCAACGGCAACGCCGGCACCGGCGTTGCGGAGAACATGATGAGCGGTTCGGTCTGGGTCAAAGGCGACGCCTCACAGTCGGCCGGGGCCACCGCGCACGGCGGACTGCTGGTTATCGAAGGCAATGCCGCTGCGCGATGCGGGATCTCGATGAAGGGGGTCGACATCGTCGTCGGCGGCAACGTCGGGCACATGAGCGCGTTCATGGCACAGGCCGGGCGGTTGGTCATCCGCGGCGACGCGGGCGAGGCACTCGGCGACTCGATCTACGAGGCACGGATCTACGTGCGTGGCGACGTCGCGTCACTGGGCGCCGACTGTGTGGCCAAGCCGATGCGCCAGGAACACCATGAGGAGCTCGAAAAGCTGCTCAAAACAGCTGGATTCGAGGCCGACGACACCCACTCCTACACGCGGTACGGATCGGCACGCTCCCTCTACCACTTCCACGTCGACAATGCGAGCGCCTACTGATGACCCACAGCCCTGACGACCGCGCCCGCCTCGGACTGCGTGAATCGGCCACCTTCGACCGAGCCACCATCGCGGCCATCCAGCGCGCCGCCGACACCGGCATCTACGACATCCGCGGGTGGGGCGCCAAGAGAACGCTCCCCCACTTCGACGATCTGCTGTTCCTGGGAGCGTCGATGTCACGTTACCCACTGGAGGGCTACCGCGAGCGCTGCGCAACGGACGTGGTTCTCGGTGGCCGGTACGCCAAACACCCGCTCCACCTGAGTATCCCGGTGACGATCGCGGGTATGAGCTTCGGCGCGTTGTCCGGACCGGCCAAGGAGGCGCTCGGCCGCGGGGCCAGCGAAGTCGGCACCTCCACCACCACTGGCGATGGCGGCATGACCCCCGAGGAACGCGGGCAGAGCAAGTATCTCGTGTACCAGTACCTGCCGTCGCGCTACGGGATGAACCCGGACGACCTGCGCAAAGCTGACGCGATCGAGATCGTCCTCGGCCAGGGAGCCAAGCCCGGTGGCGGCGGGATGCTGTTGGGGCAGAAAATCTCCGAGCGCGTGGCGGGAATGCGCACCCTTCCCGAGGGCATCGATCAGCGCTCAGCCTGCCGACACCCCGATTGGACCGGCCCCGATGACCTGACGATCAAGATCAACGAGTTACGCGAGATCACCGACTGGGAGAAGCCGATCTACGTCAAGGTCGGCGCGGCGCGGACGTACTACGACGTCAAGCTCGCCGTGCACGCCGGAGCCGATGTGGTGGTGGTCGACGGGATGCAGGGCGGCACCGCGGCCACCCAGGAGGTGTTCATCGAGCACGTCGGAATCCCGACGTTGGCGGCGATCCCCCAGGCGGTGCAGGCGCTGCAGGAGCTCGGCGTGCACCGCAACGGCACGGCAGGACGAAAGGGTGTGCAGCTGATCGTCTCCGGCGGTATCCGCAACGGGGCCGACGTCGCCAAGGCCCTGGCTCTCGGCGCGGACGCCGTGGCGATCGGCACCGCGGCGCTGATCGCCCTCGGTGACAACCACCCGCGGTATGCAGCCGAATACGAAAAGCTCGGTAGCGCAGCAGGTTTCTACGACGATTACCAGGACGGCCGGGATCCGGCCGGCATCAGTACCCAGGATCCCGAGCTTGCCGCGCGATTCGACCCGGTCGCCGGCGGGCATCGGCTGGCCAACTTTCTGCGGGTGCTGACGATGGAGGCCCAGACCATCGCGCGTGCCTGCGGAAAGTCACATGTGTGCCACCTCGAACCCGACGACCTCGTCGCGGTGAGCATCGAGGCCGCCGCGATGGCCCGGATTCCGCTGGCCGGTACCGACTGGATCCCGGGCCGGGAGGGAAGCACCCGATGAGCGCTTGCGCGAAGAGGAGACCGTACCGATGAGTGAGACTGCGGACGTCGTCATCGTCGGCGGCGGCCTGGAGGGCACCGCCGCCGCGTGGGCGTTGAGCCGGCGCGGTGTCACCGATGTCGTGGTGGCCGAACGTGACACGGTCGCATCCGGCATGACCGGCAAGTCCAGCGGAATCATCCGGTGCCACTATGGGGTCAGCTCGCTGGCCGCGATGGCCGCCGACGGACTCGAGGTTTTCGAACGGCCTCAGGAGTTCCTGGGAGAGCAGGTATCCGACATCGGGTTTCGCCAGACCGGCTATGTCGTCGGGGTCGGGGACCCGAACGTCGAGGCGATGCGCAAGAGCCTGGCCGCCCAACGCGCAGTCGGGGTGGACACCGAGGAGATCGACGAGGCGGAGGTGGCCGAGCTGTGGCCGTTCGCCGACCTGTCGCCGTTCGCCGCGTTCGGCTGGGAGGCCCGCGGCGGATACGGCGATGCCTACCAGACCGCGCAGGCGTTCTCGACCTCGGCGCGCGCCGCCGGGGTCCGGGTCCGCCAAGGCACCGCGGTGACCGACCTGCTCGTCGACGGCGACCGGGTCACCGGGGTTCGTACCGCGGACGGCTCCGAGATCTCGGCGGGCACCGTGGTCGTCGCCACCGGTGTGTGGACCCGGCCGTTGCTGGCACGCCACGGCATCGACATCCCGATCCGGGTGATCCGCGAACAGATCGTGATGATCGCCCCCGGTGCGGAACGGGCAGCGATCGGCCGCCTGCCCGTGTTCTCCGACCTGGTTTCGCTGCAGTATGTGCGCCCGGAGGTGGGCGGGGACATCCTCTTCGGCAACAGCGATCTGCCGGGCTATGACGCCATCGATCCGGCGGACCCCGACAACTATCTCAACCGGGCCACCGACGATTTCGTCGAGCTGACCGTCGACAAGGTCGGCACCCGGTTTCCCGGCTTCGCCGACGCCGCGATCGCCGGCAGCTACGCCGGCTGCTACGACGTCACGCCCGATTGGAATCCGGTCATCTCCGAAGGGCCGCTGGACGGTCTGGTGATCGCCGCCGGCTTCAGCGGGCACGGCTTCAAGATTGCGCCCGCGGTCGGGCGGTTGATCGCCGACATCGTCGTCGACGGCCACAGCAGGGACCCGCGGATCCCCGCGTCGGACTTCCGGTTGTCCCGATTCGCCGAGGGCGACCCGCTCAAGACGCCCTACCCCTACGTCGGCGCGGGGCAGATGCGCTAGACAGAGTCCGTGGACCTCCCAGACGATCCGGCCGATCTCGGCCCGCTGCTGCGCAACACCTCTGGCACCGCCCGGGACCGCGATCCCGCCGCGCCGGTGGAGGAACTTGAGATCGAGGCCGCCATCGGCCGCAATGTGCGATTGCTGCGTCTGCAGCAGGGGTTGACCGTCGCCGAGACCGCGGCCCGGGTGGGCATCTCGAAGGCGATGATGAGCAAGATCGAGAACGCCCAGACCTCGTGCAGTCTGTCCACGCTCGCACTGCTGGCCAAGGGCTTCGACGTGCCGGTGACCAGCCTGTTCCGCGGTGCCGATGTGGAACGCCCGGCCGCGTTCGTCAAGGCCGGCACCGGCGCGCGCATCGTGCGCGAAGGGACCCGAGAGGGCCACGAGTACCAGTTGCTCGGTTCGCTGCGCGGGGAGCACAAGCGGTTGGAGTGCCTGGAGGTCACGCTGTCGGAGAAGAGCCAGACGTATCCCCTGTTCCAGCACCCCGGTACCGAGTTCATCTACATGCTGGAGGGCGTCATGGACTACAGCCACAGCCGTTCGGTGTACCGGCTGCACCCGGGAGATTCCCTACAGATCGACGGTGAGGGGGCCCACGGACCGGTCGACCTCGTCGAGGTGCCGATCCGGTTCCTGTCGGTGATCGCATTCCCCGACTCCCAGGTGTGACGTGCGCAGGTTTTGACGCCCGGGCCTGCGGGAGTACAGTCATCTTCGTGCAGCGGGTGCTCCTTCTCGGACGCCGCGACGGGGTCTGATCCAGACTGGCCTCCCGTCGCGGGTGTTCGCGATGCGCCGGTCTGAATTCCACCTAACCCGGAGCACGGAAATGACTGAGAACTTCAACCCGGCCGACGCCTTCAGCTCGGTACGCACGATCACCACACCCGCCGGTGCGTCCCCTCCCGGCCAGCCCTCCTGGAACACCCAGCGTGGCTCCTCCATGCCGGTCCGCCGCTACCGCAGCTTCGACGAGGAAGTCGAGCCGATCCGACTGGCTGACCGCACCTGGCCGGACAAGGTCATCGACACCGCGCCGATGTGGTGCGCGGTGGACCTGCGTGACGGCAACCAGGCTCTGATCGACCCGATGAGCCCACAGCGCAAGCGGCGGATGTTCGACCTGCTGGTGCGGATGGGCTACAAGGAGATCGAGGTCGGCTTTCCGTCGGCCAGCCAGACCGATTTCGACTTCGTCCGCGAGATCATCGACGAGGGCGCCATCCCCGACGATGTCACCATTCAGGTGCTGACCCAGTGTCGTCCCGAGCTGATCGAACGCACCTTCAAAGCCTGTGAGGGTGCGCCGCGGGCGATCGTGCACTTCTACAATTCGACGTCGATCCTGCAGCGCCGCGTGGTGTTCCGCGCCGACCGCGACGCCGTGAAGAAGATCGCGACCGACGGCGCCAGAATGTGTGTCGAGGAGGCTGCGAAGTACCCGGACACGTTGTGGCGCTTCGAGTATTCACCCGAGTCCTACACCGGGACCGAGCTGGAGTATGCGGTCGAGGTGTGCAACGCCGTCGCCGATGTGGTGCAGCCCACCCCCGAGCGGCCCCTGATCGTCAACCTGCCCGCCACCGTCGAGATGGCGACACCGAACGTCTACGCCGATTCGATCGAATGGATGCACCGCCACCTGGCGCCGCGGGATGCGATCATCCTGAGCCTGCATCCGCACAACGACCGCGGAACCGCTGTCGCCGCAGCCGAACTGGGCTACGCCGCCGGCGCCGACCGTATCGAGGGCTGTCTGTTCGGAAACGGTGAGCGGACCGGCAATGTGTGCCTGGTGACGTTGGGGCTGAACCTGTTCTCCCGGGGCGTGGATCCGCAGATCGACTTCTCCAACATCGACGAGATCCGCCGCACCGTGGAGTACTGCAATCAGCTGGGTGTGCACGAGCGGCACCCCTACGGTGGCGATCTGGTGTACACCGCGTTCTCCGGCAGCCATCAGGACGCCATCAACAAAGGGTTGGACGCGATGAAAGTCGCTGCCGACGAACAGGATTCCGACGTCGATGACATCCTGTGGCAGGTTCCGTACCTGCCTATCGATCCCAAGGACGTCGGCCGCACGTACGAGGCCGTGATCCGGGTCAACTCGCAGTCCGGCAAGGGCGGCGTCGCCTACATCATGAAGGCCGATCACGGTTTGGCGCTGCCGCGACGTCTGCAGATCGAGTTCTCGCAGGCGATTCAGAAGATCACCGACGGCGAGGGTGGCGAGGTGTCGCCCAAGGAGATGTGGGACGCGTTCTACGAGGAGTACCTGGCACCGATCACCCCGCTGGAACGGATGCGGCAGAAGGTGGACGCCGCCGAAGTGGACGGCGGCACCGACACCATCACCGCGGTGGTCAAGGTCGACGGCGAAGAGCGCGAGATCGTCGGCGCCGGAAACGGTCCGCTCGCGGCGTTCGTCGATGCGATCGGCGCGGTGGGGTTCAACGTCAACGTGTTGGACTACTCCGAACACGCGATGTCGGCCGGGGAGGAAGCCCAGGCGGCGGCGTATGTGGAGGCCGAGGTCGACGGCACCACGGTGTGGGGTGTCGGCATCGCGACGTCGATCACCACGGCTTCGCTGCGCGCGGTCGTCTCCGCGGTGAACCGCGCCGCCCGGCACAGGATTCAGCCAGCGTTGTGACCCCCGTTCCGGGGTCTTTGGACCCTGGTTGTCGGAACCGGCTGTGATTGACTGACAGCTGCGTAAATTGCGCACTCAACGGTCAAGGAGCTGCCGTCATCATGTGGGATTCGTTCTGGGACTACTTCTGGTCGATGCTGGTGATCTTCGCGTTCATCGCGTACCTGATCATCCTGTTCAACATCCTGGCCGACCTGTTCTGGCGGGACCACAAGACCTCGGGGTTGATCAAGGCCCTGTGGGTGGTGTTCCTGATCGTGTTGCCGTACCTGACGGCGTTCGTCTATCTCATCGCCCGCGGCAAGGGGATGGCCGAGCGGGCCCGCGACCAGGCGTTGCAGGCCAAGCAGCAGACCGACGAGTACATCCGGGAGGCCGCGGGACGCAGCCCCGCCCAGGAGATCGCCGACGCGAAGGCGCTGCTGGATTCCGGCGCGATCACGGCGAGCGAATTCGATGCACTCAAGACCAAGGCGCTCAGCGGCTGAGTGCGATCGATTGGCGACGGTGCCGGGTCCTGCGTGCGGGACCCGGCACACCCCGCTCAGAACAGGGTGAACTGGTCGCCGGCGGGCGTGTGCTCGGTGAACTCTTCGATGGTCGCACCACCGACCACCGAGTCGAGGCGCCGCAGGAAGTCGCTCCCGCCGAGCATCGGCACGCCGAGTTCGCCGGCCTGGTAGCCCTTGCCCTGCCCGGGTGCCGCGACGTCACACACCACGAGCGACGTGTGATCGTCCACGGCTTCGGTGAACGCCAGCCCGGCGTTCAGGATCCGCTCGACGAGCTCCTCGTGGGTGTGGCTGACCTCGGCTGACAGCGCCACCCGCATGCCCTGCACCAGCGGCCGGCCCGGTACGAATCGTCCGGGGTTGGCATAGGCGCACGGCATCCGCGCCGCCAGCGCCTTGAGCGGCCGGAATTCCTCGTGGGTGATCCGGCCGTTGGGCCAGGTGCGCCGGGTCACCGGATGCACCGGGAGCCATTTCCGGCGCTCATGGGCACGCACCAGCACGGGTTTGAGGATCTGGGCCAGCACCATCGCGTCGTCGAGTGCGTCGTGCGGCTTCATCTGGGTGACACCCCAGTGCGCGGCCAGGGTCTCCAGTCGCAAATTCTCCAGGCCGAGGTCGAGGCGGCGGGCCAGCTCGACGGTGCACATCACCGAGTCGACCGGCAACTCGGCGCGCACCATCTCGGCTTCGGCAGTCAGGAACGCGTAGTCGAATCCGACGTTGTGGGCGACCAGCGTCCGACCCCGTAGCACCTCGATCAGGTCGTCGACGACGTCACCGAAGGTGGGTTGGCCGGCAAGCATCTCGGCCGTCAACCCGTGCACGTGGGTGGGCCCGGGATCCACGCCGGGATCGAGCAGACTGTAGAGGCTCTTCTCCACGTTGCCGTCATCGCTGAGCGCCAGTGCCGCCACGCTGACGACCCGCGCCTGCCCGGGCCGGAAACCCGAGGTTTCGACGTCGACCACGGCCCAACCGGTTCCGCCCTGATCTGCGGGTCTACCCCAGCGACGTCCGGCGGTTGAACTCACACACCGAGGATGGCACGCGGGTGTGACATGCCTTGCTCCATCGCACCGCGTGTCGGGCGCTCTTCTAAACTGCCGGGAATGGTCATCCTCGGAGGGCAGGAGCGCAGCGGCCGGGGAATCTCGGTGCGCGGACGAGTCGCGCTCGCCGCCGGTGCCGGGGCGCGCTGGGCGTCACGGGTCACCGGCCGGGGCGCCGGTGCGATGATCGGCGGCCTGGTGGCGATGACGATGGACAAGTCGATCCTGCGCCAGCTGGGGTCGGGCCGCCGGACCGTCGTCGTCACCGGCACCAACGGCAAGTCGACGACGACGCGGATGACCGCCGCCGCTCTGGGCACGATCGGACAGGTGGCGACCAACGCCGAGGGCGCCAACATGGACGCCGGGCTGGTCGCCGCACTCGCCGCCGCGCCGGATGCGCCGCTGGCGGCGCTCGAGGTCGACGAGATGCATGTCCCGCACGTCAGCGATGCGGTGGCCCCGTCGGTGATCGTGCTGCTCAACCTGTCCCGCGACCAACTCGACCGGGTCGGTGAGATCAACCACATCGAACGCACCCTGCGCGCCGGGCTGACCCGTCACCCCTCGACGGTCGTCGTGGCCAACTGCGACGACGTGCTGATGACCTCGGCCGCATACGACAGCCCGAACGTGGTGTGGGTTGCCGCAGGCGGCGGCTGGGCCAGCGACTCGGTGAGCTGCCCACGTTCGGGCGAGGTCATCGTCCGCGACGGCGCGCACTGGTATTCGACCGGTTGTGAGTTCAAGCGCCCCGACCCGCAGTGGTGGTTCGACGACACCCACATCCACGGACCCGACGGTCTGACGCTTCCGATGAGTCTGATCCTGCCCGGGGCGGTCAACCGCGGAAACGCGACTCAGGCTGTCGCCGCCGCGGTGACGCTAGGGGCCGATCCGGCCGCGGCCGTCGCCGCGGTTTCGGCCGTCGACGAGGTCGCCGGCCGCTATCGCACCGTGCAGGTCGGCGCACACACCGTGCGGATCCTGCTGGCCAAGAACCCGGCCGGCTGGCAGGAGGCACTGTCGATGGTGGACCGTGACGCCGCCGGGGTCGTCATCGCAGTCAACGGCCAGGTCCCCGACGGAGAGGACCTGTCCTGGTTGTGGGATGTGCGCTTCGAACACTTCGACTCGGTACCGGTGGTGGCCGCCGGTGAACGCGGCACCGACCTCGCGGTGCGGCTGGGTTACGCCGGCGTCGAGCACACACTCGTGCACGACACCCTGGCCGCCGTCGCCTCCTGTCCGCCCGGGCACGTCGAGGTGTTGGCGAACTATACGGCGTTTCTGCACCTGAATCGGGTGTTGAACCGTGCGTGAATCGGCGGTGCGGATCGGGCTGGTGCTGCCGGACGTGATGGGCACCTACGGTGACGGCGGCAACTCGGTGGTGCTGCGACAGCGGCTGCGCCTGAGGGGGATCCAGGCCGAGATTGTCGAGATCACGCTCGACGATCCGGTCCCGGCCGAGTTGGACCTGTATGCGCTCGGCGGCGCGGAAGACTACGCGCAACGCCTGGCAACCAAGCATCTGATCCGTTATCCCGGTTTACAACAGGCGATTTCACGGGGTGCGCCGGTGTTGGCGATCTGCGCGGCCATCCAGGTGCTGGGACACTGGTACGAGACGTCGGCCGGTGAGCGCGTCGACGGCGTCGGCGTGCTCGACGTGACGACGTCGCCGCAGGCAGAACGCACCATCGGCGAGGTGGCCTCGATCCCGCTCGTCGACGGACTCACAGATCCGTTGACCGGTTTCGAAAATCACCGCGGCGGAACGGTTCTCGGTTCTGACGCGCGGCCACTCGCGCGGGTGACCAAGGGTGCGGGCAATCGTGCCGGTGACGGTTTCGACGGCGCGGTGCAGGGCAGCATCGTGGCCACGTATCTGCACGGGTGTTGCCTGGCCCGCAACCCTGAACTCGCCGACCACCTACTCGGCAGGGTTGTCGGAGAACTTGCGCCGCTGGACCTTCCAGAGGTCGTGCAGCTTCGCCGCGAGCGGCTGGCTGCACCGCGCCGCGTCTGACGCCCCACGGCCGGTCCGGATTGCGCGCCGACGCCGGTGCTCTGCGGTCGTGACGCCACCGTTGATCAGAACCGCGTCACGCCGCCAGAACCTGCCGCTCATCGAGTTCCAGCGGGCAACCGCGACTTCGCAATGCCTGCTCGACCCGTAGCAGCCACTGCTCGGGGTGATCCTCGGCGATCACGCGGATGACGATCCAGCCGAGCTCGTCGAGCCTGCGCAGCCGCGCGATGTCCTTGACGTACTGTCCGCGATTCTTGCGATGGTGGTCACCGTCGTACTCGACGGCAACGCAGTACTGCGGCCACCCCATGTCCAGGAAAGCGATGGGACGGGAGCCCACAACAACCGGGATCTGGGTCTCGGGAAGGGGAAAGCCCTTGTCGTGCAATTGCAATCGGAGTGCGCTCTCGCGTGGGGAGGCGGCGCCCCCGTCGACGAGCGGAAGCAGCTCGCGAAGCTGCCCGATCCCGCGAAGCCGCGGCAGCCGGTCAGCGAGCTCGACGACGTCGGCGATGTCGAAGTGCTGATTCCACATCAGCGCGTCCAACCGGGCCAGCGCCTCGGTCCTGGCGAGGTGACGGCCGAGGTCGAACGCCGTCCGTACCCGTGTGGTGACGGGAAGCCCCGAGCGGTGGGTGATCTGGTCGCTGGTTATCGCGTCGGTATGGATGATCAACCCGTCGCGTGGGCGGCACTTGACGCCCACCACCTCGATCGGAATTTCGGCGTCGATCCACGGTGCACCGTGCAAAGCGGATGCCGCGACGCCGCCGATCACTCCCCTGCGCCCGGTCGCCAGCCAGGCCCCGATCGCCCGGTCCCGCAGGGTGACCTCGACGCCCTTGCGGACGAACACCCCGCGGTAGAGCTTCGTGTAATCGCGGGCCAACTCGTGTCTGGTGGCCACGCCCGCGCGGACGGCCTCCCCGCCCAAGACGACCCTGTTCATACCCGGCATGCTGCCAGTGCGCACCGACAAGGCGGACCGATCGACGTTCTGCAGCCAAAGTGCGAGTAGATGCCTGCACAACGTGGATCGGTCCCCCGCGGCGAAGCCGCGCATCAAACCCGCGGCGAAGCGCGAATCAGGCCATCGCCCGGCGGCCCGCCAACGCTCGGCCCAGTGTGAGCTCATCGGCGAACTCCAGGTCACCGCCCATCGGCAGGCCGGACGCGATCCGCGTGACAGTCAGCCCGGGAATGTCGCGCAGCATCCGCACCAGATAGGTCGCAGTGGCTTCGCCTTCGGTGTTGGGGTCCGTGGCGATGATGACCTCGGCGACCTCGACACCGTCGACCCGTTCCCCGATCCGGTTCAGCAGCTCGCGCACCCGCAATTGATCCGGCCCGATGCCCGACAGCGGATCCAAGGCTCCACCGAGCACGTGGTAGCGCCCACGGAACTCCCGGGTGCGCTCGACGGCCTGGACGTCCTTGGGTTCCTCGACCACGCAGATCAGTGACGCGTCCCGCCGCGGGTCACCGCAGATCCGGCACCGCTCCTCGTCGCTGACGTTGCCGCACACGGCGCAGAACGTCACGCCGTCACGGACCCGGTTCAGGACCGCGGTGAGTCGATCGATATCCGGCGGCTCCACCGACAGCAGATGGAAGGCGATCCGCTGGGCACTCTTGGGCCCGATACCGGGCAGTTTGCCGAGCTCGTCGATCAGATCCTGGACAGGTCCTTCGAACAAAAAGTCACATCCCCGGCAGGCCCGGGAACCCCTGGCCGCCCATGCCGCCGGCCAGCGGACCCAAACGGTCGTGGGCCAGCATCGTGACCTGCCGGGCGGCGTCGGTGATCGCCCCGACGACGAGATCCTGCAGCGTCTCCACATCCGACGGGTCGACGACCTTCGGGTCGATCCGCACTGCCACCACCTCACCGCTGCCCCGCATGCTGACCTGCACCAGACCACCACCGGCCTGGCCGTTCACCTCGGCGTTGGCGAGCGCTTCCTGAGCCTCCATCAGCTGCTGCTGTACCTGCTGGGCCTGGGCAAGCAGGGCTGACATGTCGGGTTGTCCACCAGGCTGCATGGGTGATCCTCTTCGCGGTTGGTGTTCGGATGGATGCGGTTGGGGTTCGGACTAGGTGCGGTTGTGTGTGCGGATGGATAAGTCTCGGTCTCGACTTGGTTGCGCTCGTCCACAACCGGCACTTTGGTCTTCCAGCGTAGTCCGCACCGGCGCTACGGTGGCGCCGTGCCCATGCCAGCCAGTCTGCGTGTCGGGGCCGCTGTTGTGGCCGCGATGCTTGTCGCAACCTCACCCGCCGTTCCCGCGCAGGCGGCGCCGACCAACCTCGCAGGCATGATCGTGTTCCTCGATCCCGGCCACAACGGTTCCAACGACGCCTCGATCAGCAGACAGGTGCCGACCGGACGCGGCGGCACCAAGGACTGCCAGGCCAGCGGCACCTCCACCGAGGATGGCTTCCCTGAACACACTTTCACCTGGGACACCACGTTGCGCATCCGGCAGGCGCTGCACGGCCTCGGGGTCCGCACCGCGATGTCCCGCGGCGACGACACCGGGCTCGGACCGTGCGTCGACGAGCGCGCCGCGATGGCCAACGCGCTGAGCCCGAATGCGGTGGTCTCCATCCACGCGGACGGCGGCCCGCCCACCGGCCGCGGTTTCCACGTGCTGTACTCCTCGCCCCCGCTCAACGCCGCACAGGCGGGTCCGTCCGTGCAGTTCGCGAAGGTGATGCGCGATCAACTGGCCGGCTCAGGAATCCCGCCCGCCACCTACATCGGCCAGTCCGGGCTCAATCCACGCTCGGACATCGCCGGGCTGAACCTGGCACAGTTCCCGTCCATCCTGGTCGAACTCGGCAACATGAAGAATCCGGTGGACTCGGGTCTGATGAAGACACCGGAGGGACGGCAACGCTACGCCGACGCGGTCGTGCGGGGAATCGTGGCGTTCCTGAGTTCCCAGCGCAGTTAGGCCTGGGTTCCCTCGACGCCGACGGTGCCTTCCACCTCGCGCTTGAGGTTGCCGAGCACCTCGGCCTGGATCTTGCGCAACCCGATCGGGGCGAAGGTCTTCTCGAAGAACCCGCCGATGCCACCGGCACCCGTCCACGACGTCTTGACGGTGACCGACGATCCCGGACCTGCGGGTGCGACGGTCCAGTTGGTCACCATCGACGAGTTCGCGTCCTTCTCGATGACGGTGCGGCCCGCGACGTCTACCTCGGCCTTTACCGTGCGCGAACGCGACTTGGTGGCCTGAAGCGTCCACTCCGCGACGGTGCCCGCACCCTGCCCGCCCTCGAGCACCTGGTAGCCGCTGTAATGGTCGGAGAGGATCTTGGGGCGCATGGCCTGGTAGTCGGCGACGGCACCCAGCACCGTGGCCGGATCGGCGTCGATCAGGACCGTACTGGACGCGCTGACCTGTCCCATCAGTGCAAACTCCTTGTCAAGAGGGGGTCACGGAAGCTCGGTGCGGTCGCATCGGAGGCGACCTCGGACTAGCGTATATGTGTGTCTGTTGCCTTGACCGACGCACGGGCCGCGCATGCTGACGGCGTGCGGCGACTGTTGGCCAGCTATCGGGCCATCCCGGCGGACGCCACCGTCCGCCTCGCCAAACCCACCTCGAACCTGTTCCGTGTCCGCGCCGAGAACACCGCACGCGGTCTGGACACCTCGGGCCTGACCAATGTCATCGAGGTCGACCCGGACGCCCGAACCGCCGACGTCGCCGGCATGTGCACCTACGAGGACCTCGTCGCCGCCACCCTCCCCCACGGCCTTTCGCCGCTGGTGGTTCCGCAGCTCAAGACCATCACACTCGGCGGAGCGGTGACCGGGCTCGGGATCGAGTCGTCCTCGTTCCGCAACGGACTTCCCCACGAATCGGTCTTGGAGATGGATGTCCTGACCGGCACCGGCGACGTGGTCCGCGCTGCCCCCGACGAGAACATCGACCTCTTTCGAGCGTTCCCGAACTCCTATGGGACGCTGGGTTATTCGGTTCGACTCAAGATCGAACTGGAACCGGTCAAGCCGTTTGTGGCGCTGCGCCATCTGCGCTTCCACTCGCTGCCCGCCCTCCTGGAGGCGATGGACCGCATCGTCGAAACCGGTGGCCTCGACGGCGAACCGGTGCACTACCTCGACGGTGTGGTGTTCAGCGCAGACGAGGGCTATCTGTGTGTCGGACAACAGTCGGCGACACCGGGACCGGTCAGTGACTACACCGGCATGGACATCTACTACCGCTCGATTCAGCACGACTCCTCCGCCGACGGAGCCGAGAAGCACGACCGCCTGACCGTGCACGACTATCTGTGGCGCTGGGACACCGACTGGTTCTGGTGCTCAAGGGCATTCGGCGCACAAAACCCACACATCCGACGCTGGTGGCCCCGCCGCTACCGGCGCAGCAGCTTCTACTGGAAACTGATCGGCTACGACCAGCGCTTCGATATCGCCGACCGCATCGAGAAGCGCAACGGCCGCCCTCCGCGTGAGCGAGTCGTGCAGGACGTCGAAGTCCCGACCGAACGGACCGTGGAGTTCCTGCAATGGTTCCTCGACACGATACCCATCGAGCCGATATGGCTGTGCCCGTTGCGGTTACGCGACGAACGCACTTGGCCCCTGTACCCGATCCAACCGCACCACACCTACGTCAACGTAGGCTTCTGGTCGTCGGTGCCGATGGGCCCGGAGCCGGGCCACACCAACAGGATGATCGAACGGAAGGTCAGCGAGCTCGACGGTCACAAATCGCTTTATTCAGATGCGTTCTACTCGCCCGAGGAGTTTGATTCGCTCTACGGCGGGGAGACGTACAGGACCGTGAAGAAGATCTACGACCCAGACTCTCGTTTCCTCGACTTGTATGCAAAGGCGGTTCGAAGGCGATGAGCGCGAGCGGAGGACATCGATGACCACGTTTCGGGACCACACCAGCGACTCCGCGGCCCACGGCGACCGCAAGCTCACCCTGGCCGAGATCCTGGAGATCTTCGCGGCGGGACGGATGCCGCTGAAGTTCACGGCCTACGACGGCAGCAGCACCGGGCCTGACGATGCGCCTCTGGGGATGGATCTGCTGACCCCGCGCGGAACCACCTACCTGGCAACCGCTCCCGGTGACCTCGGGCTGGCCCGCGCCTATGTGTCCGGTGACCTGCAGCTGCACGGCGTTCATCCCGGCGATCCCTACGATCTGCTCTCGGCACTGGTGCAGAAGCTCGACTTCAAACGCCCGTCGGCACGGGTGTTGGCCCATATCGTCCGATCGATCGGCATCGAGCACCTCAAGCCCATCGCGCCACCTCCGCAGGAGGCCTTACCGCGCTGGCGGCGTATCGCAGAAGGTCTGCGGCACAGCAAGACCCGCGACGCGGATGCGATCCACCACCATTACGACGTCTCGAACACCTTCTACGAATGGGTGCTCGGCCCGTCGATGACGTACACCTGCGCGTGTTACCCGCACGCCGACGCCACTCTGGAAGAGGCGCAAGAGAACAAGTACCGGCTCGTCTTCGAGAAGCTGCGCCTCAAACCGGGCGATCGCCTTCTCGATGTCGGTTGCGGCTGGGGCGGTATGGTGCGGTACGCCGCCCGCCACGGCGTCAAGGCGATCGGGGTGACCCTGTCCAAGGAACAGGCACAGTGGGCAGCGGCCGCGGTCGCCCGCGAAGGCCTCGGCGAGCTCGCCGAGATTCGGCACAGCGACTACCGCGATGTACGCGAGTCCCATTTCGATGCTGTGTCGTCGATCGGGTTGACCGAACACATCGGCGTCGCCAACTACCCGTCGTATTTCCGCTTCCTCAAATCAAAGTTGCGTCCCGGCGGGCTGCTGCTCAATCACTGCATCACCCGGCACAACAACCGGACCGGGCCGGCCGCCGGCGGATTCATCGACCGCTACGTGTTCCCGGATGGGGAACTGACGGGATCGGGACGGATCATCACCGAGATCCAGGACGTCGGCCTGGAGGTCGTGCACGAGGAGAATCTGCGTCACCACTACGCGTTGACGTTGCGGGACTGGTGCCGGAACCTGGTGGAGCATTGGGACGATGCGGTCGCCGAGGTCGGGTTGGCAACCGCCAAGGTGTGGGGTCTTTACATGGCGGCGTCACGAGTGGGATTCGAGCAGAACTCCATTCAGCTGCACCAGGTGCTCGCGGTCAAGCTGCACGAAGGCGGCCAGGACGGCGGTTTGCCATTGCGGCCATGGTGGAGCGCATAGCAATTATGCTCAGCAGGTGATCCGCTTTCTGTTGCGCGTCGCGATCTTTCTGGGGTCCTCGGCGATCGGGTTGCTCGCTGCCGGCTGGCTGGTCCCTGGGGTGAGATTGTCGGTGTGGGGGTTCGTCGCCGCGGTGGTGGTTTTCACGGTGGCACAAGCCGTCCTCGCGCCGTTCTTCTTGAAGATGGCCAGCCGGTACGCATCGACGTTTCTCGGCGGTATCGGCCTGGTGTCGACCTTCGTCGCGCTGCTGCTGGCGTCGCTGCTGTCCAACGGGCTGAGTATCCGTGGTCTCGGGTCCTGGGTGGCCGCCACCGTGGTGGTCTGGCTGGTCACCGCGATTGCGACCGTGGTGCTACCGGCCCTGGTGTTGCGGGAGAAGAAAACCGCAACCTAGTCGGTCATCTCGACGGCCGTCGCCGCGCACCGTCTGACGGGCGCGCACGTTGCGGAATCCACCGCCGGGCGTGCCCTAACCGCCGTCGATGCGACGCGCACCCAGCTCGTTCTGCAGCAGTTCCAGTGCGGCCTCTTCTGGATCCCGGCGCGGCGCGGCTGGATCGGAGTTACCGGCCTCGGCCAGCATGCTCTCCTCGTCGTCGACGTCGGGTGGGGGCGGCGGCTCGGCCTCCCGGCGCTGCGGCTCACGCGCGGGGGCGGCGGCGGGTGCGGCGCCGGTCTCACAGACAACCTTCCAGTTGACCCCGAGCGCATCCTTGAGCGCTTCCCGGATGACGTCGGCGTTGCGCTGTTCGCACAGCCGCCGCGCCAGGGGTGCCGACTCGTGGCTCAGGACCAGGGTGTCTCGCTCGACTGCCCGCACGATGGCGCCCGCCAACATCACCTCGGTGGTACGGCTGCGCTCGCGCACCTTTTCCCGCACCGTCGTCCACATGCTGCGCACCGCGGCGGCATTGGGTTCGCCCGCCGCGACCGCGGCGGCCGGTGTGGTGGGCGGCGCTTCCACCACGGGAGCGGCAGGTGGACGGACCGGGGGTGGCGAGACAGGTTCGGGTTCAGCGACTTCGGCTGCTACCGGGACAGCGGGCGCCACCGGACCGCGCGGGCGGGCCGGCGCGGATGGACGGCCGGAGACCGGCGCGGACTCCGGCGACACGACGGACGAGGGCCCGGAGGACGACGACACCGCGGAAGAAGACGCCGACGTGGCGGATGCCGCCGCCGGTCCGGTCTCGGCACCGGCGGCGGGCGAGGTCACAGCAGCGGGCGAGGTCACAGCGGCGGACGAAGCGGCCGCCGCGGACGGGACAGCCGACGGAACAGCTCCGGAGGCCTCGCTCCTGCGGACGAATTGCTTGCGCGGTGCGGCCGGGGCGCCCGGCGCGATCTCGTCGCTGGCGGGGATGGACATGTCCAGTCGGGTCTCGATGCGCTCGACCCGCTGCAGCAGCGCAGCCTCGGTGTCGCTGGCCGACGGCAGCAGCAACCGGGCGCACATCACTTCCAGCAGCAGCCGGGGCGCCGTCGCACCGCGCATCTCCCCCATGCCGGCGTGCACCACCTCGGCGTAGCGAGTCAGTGTGGCGGTGCCCAGTTGGGCGGCCTGATCGCGCATCCGGTCCAGTTCGTCCTGAGCGCCGTCGACCACCCCGCGTGCGACCGCGTCGGGCACGGCCTGCAACACGATCAGATCGCGGAACCGTTCCAGTAGGTCGGTGGCGAAGCGGCGGGGATCGTGACCGGCGTCGATGACACCTTCGACCGCGCCGAACAGCGCCGCCGAGTCGTTGGCGGCCAGCGCGTCAATCGCATCGTCGATCAGGGCGACGTCGGTGGCCCCGAGCAGCGCCAGGGCCCGCTGGTAGGCGACATGGCTGACGCCGGCCGGATCGGTGTGGGCGCCGGCCAGCAGCTGATCGAGCACGCTGAGCGTGTCGCGCGGGGACCCGCCCCCCGCGCGGATGACCAGCGGATACACCGCGTCGTCGACCTGCACGTTCTCGGAGGCGACGATCTTCTCGATCAGGGTCCGCATCGTGCGGGGCGCCAGCAACCGGAACGGGTAGTGATGGGTCCGCGAGCGGATCGTCGGCAGCACTTTCTCCGGCTCGGTGGTGGCGAACACGAAGATCAGGTGCTCCGGTGGTTCCTCGACGATCTTGAGCAGAGCGTTGAAGCCCGCCGTGGTGACCATGTGGGCCTCGTCGACGATGAAGATGCGATAGCGCGACTGGGCGGGCGCATAGAACGCACGGTCACGCAGTTCCCTGGTGTCGTCGACGCCGCCGTGGCTGGCGGCGTCGAGCTCGACCACGTCGACGTTCCCGGGCCCGTTGGGTGCCAGCGCAACGCAGGAATCACACACCCCGCACGGTGTCGCCGTGGGGCCCTCGGCACAGTTCAGCGAGCGCGCCAGGATCCGCGCCGAGGACGTCTTACCGCAGCCGCGCGGACCGGAGAACAGGTAGGCGTGGTTGATGCGGCCCGAGTTCAGCGCCGTGGAGAGCGGCTCGGTGACATGCTCCTGGCCGACAACCTCTGCGAAGGATGCCGGCCGGTACTTGCGGTAGAGAGCCACGGAAGCAGGCTACCGACCCGTGCCGACTACCTGCCGCCCAGCAGCCGCTCGGTGGCCGACAACAGCGCGCAGGTGGCCAGTCCGTCGACGGCATCACGCAGGTCTGCGATGGCGGGGAACGTCGGCGCGATCCGGATGTTCTTGTCCTCCGGGTCTTTTCGGTACGGAAAGGATGCTCCGGCCTCGGTGACGGCGATGCCTGCGTCCTTGGCCAGTGCCACCGTGCGCTTGGCGGTCCCGGGCAGGACGTCGAGGCTGATGAAGTAGCCGCCCTTGGGTTCGGTCCACGACGCGATCTTCGAGTCACCCAGCCGGTCCTGCAGGATCTCCAGCGCGAGCGCGAACTTCGGCGCCAGCAGTTCCTGGTGGCGGCGCATGTGCAACCGGACCCCGTCGGCGTCGGCGAAGAACCGGGCGTGACGGAGCTGATTCACCTTGTCCGGACCGATCGACTTCTTCCCCGCGTGCTGCAGGTACCAGGCGATGTTGCCCAGCGATCCGCCCAGGAAGCTGACACCGGCGCCGGCGAAGGTGATCTTGGAGGTGGACGCGAAGACCAGGGGCCGGTTGGCGTGGTTGGCCGCCGCGGCGAGACCGAGGACGTCGACCTGCCGGACGAAATCGTGGGTCAGCGTGTGGACCGCGTAGGCGTTGTCCCACATCAGCCGGAAATCGGTTGCTGCCGTTTCCATCTGGACGAGTCTGCGCACGGTCTCCCAGGAGTAGGTGGTCCCGGTGGGGTTGGAGTAGACGGGCACACACCACATGCCCTTGATCCCCGGATCGGCGGCGACGAGTTCCTCGACCAGGTCGACGTCGGGACCATCCTCGCCCAGCGGCACCGGGATCATCTCGATGCCGAGGCTCTCGGTGATCGCGAAGTGGCGGTCATAGCCCGGCGACGGACACAGGAATTTGACACCCGGGCCGTCGTGCAGGTCGCGGATCCAGGGCCGGGGCGAGTCGACACCGCCGTGCAGCAGCGAGTACACGACGACGTCGTGCATGAACTCCAGGCTGGCGTTGTTGCCCGCGATCAGGTTCGGCACCGGAATGCCGAGCAGCTCCCCGAAGATCGCTCTGATCTCGGGCAGCCCGTGCAGACCGCCGTAATTGCGGGTGTCGGTGCCTTCGGCGTCCCGGTACGCGTCCGGGCCGCTGCCCGGCAGCTCGAGGAGACGGTTCGACAGGTCGAGCTGATCGGCGGACGGCTTACCCCGGGTCAGATCCAGACGGAGGTTCTTGGCCTGCAGCTCGGCGTAGTTGCGCTGCTGCAGTTCGTGCTGTGCGCGCAGATCGTCGCGGCCCAGCGAATGAAACGTCACCGCTCGCCTTTCACCTGTCGTGCGGAACTTCCCGGAACAGAGCTTCTGTGGAACGTCACTTCCCCAACAACGTAAGGGGACCCCGCGCACCCGCCAGAGCCCGTTGACCCTTGCTGCCTTCCGGCCCTGGGGGAGTTCACAGGATGGACGCCGCGCGGGGTCCACGGCGAGTGTAATACCCCGCGGTTGTCGGTCGGCGCCGAGGAGCTCGTCGGGAGCTTTATGGGACCTGCGGACCGGTCGGTTACCATGGCCGACGGAGGATTCGCCTAGTGGCCTATGGCGCTCGCCTGGAACGCGGGTTGGGTTAACAGCCCTCAGGGGTTCAAATCCCCTATCCTCCGCACTCGCCCCGAGGTGCGACCGGCTGACGACTCGCACGGTCGCACCTCGGGGATCACGAACGAGTGGGCAACACGATCGAGGAGGAGTATGGGCCGCACCGTCGCGGTGATCTGGCACGCGTCGTTCTCCATCGCCGCTGGTGTGCTCTATTTCTTCTTCGTGCTGCCGCGCACCCCCGAACTGGTGGGCGACACCTCGCACACCCTGGGTACGGTGCTACGCATCGTCGTCGGAGCGCTCCTCGGCCTGGCTGCGCTCCCGGTGGTGTTCACGCTGTTGCGCACCCGTCGGCCCGAGTTCGGCACCCCCACGATGGCGCTGAACCTACGGACGGCGTCGATCGCACTGCACGTGCTGGCCGGTGTGTTGATCGTCGGGACCGCGGTCACCGAGATCTGGGTATCGCTGGACTCGGCCGGGCAGTGGCTCTTCGGTGTCTACGGCGCGGCCGCCGCGATCGCCTTGCTCGGCGTATTGGCCTTCTACCTGGCGTTCGTAGCCGAGTTGCCGCCTCCGCCACCGAAGCCGTTGAAGGTCAGGGAGCGAAAGAGCCGCGGGCGCCAGAGCACCGCGGCGCAGGATGGTGACGACGCCCAGCCCGAGACCGACGCCCAGCCCGAGACCGACACCCAGCCCGAGACCGACACGGACGCCGGGAGCGACGTCGAGGATCAGCCGGTCGTGACGGCCGAGGACACGACGGAACCCACCGACGCCGGCGCGTCAGACAACCCCGACGCCGGCGCGTCAGACAACCCCGACGCCGGCGCGTCCGAACCCACCGACGAACCCACCGAGGCAGGCGCTTCAGATTCCTCAAAGGGCTCGGGCAGCTCAGACGCCTCCGACGGGAAACTCCGAAACCGGCGCCCGACCGGCAAGGGAACGGTGCTCGGCAGGCGTAAGCGCACGCGCGGTGGCGTCGCGGTCGACGACTGATCGGAGAGGCCCACGTCGACAGAATTCGACGTCGCGGCCACTATTGATAGGTATGGGGCTGATTCGCCGACATCGGACACTGCTGATCGCACTGGCGGCGGTCCTTGCGCTCGGCACTCCGGTGGCACCTGCGGTCGCGGCGCCCGGCGATCCGGTCGCGGCCTCTGCCCAGGTGGAACCCGCGGTCGTGCGCATCGACACCGAAGTCGACTACCAGGGCGTCTACGGCCTCGGCACCGGTTTCGTGCTGGATCCCGGGGGTCAGGTCCTGACGAACTTCCACGTCGTCCAGGGGGCTGACCGCATCACCGGGACGGTCGACGGCCGCGCCTTCCCCGCCCAGCTCGTCGGCTACGACCGCGGCCGCGATATCGCGGTGCTGCAACTGATCGGTGCCGGCGGCCTGCCGGTGGCGCCCATCGGGGACGCCTATACCCTCGCCCCGGGCGAGCCGGTCATCGCCCTGGGCAACGCGATGGGCACCGATGCTCCGCTGACCCGCGAGGTCGGCACCCTGACCGCGTTCGGGCGCACGGTCAAGGCCGAGGACACACTCACCGGCACCACCGATGAGCTGACCGGGCTCTTCGAGTTCGCCGCGCCGGTGCGCGCCGGTGACTCCGGCGGCCCGGTGGTCAGTTCCGCAGGTCAAGTCGTCGGCGTCACCACCGCGGCCTCGGTGAACTTCCGGATGGGTCCCGGCGGCAAGGGCTTCGCGATCCCGATCAACGACGCGATGGGTGTGGCCTCACAGATCCGCGCCGGTATCCGCTCGGACAACGTCCACATCGGTCCGCCCGTCCTGCTCGGCGTCGGTGTGCGGACCACCCCACGCGACGAACCGGGTGTCCTCATCCAGGAGGTCATGACCGGTGGGCCGGCGCAACGGGCCGGTTTGATGCCCGGCGACATCATCACCATGCTGGACGGCACCGTGCTCGATTCCACCAACACCCTGACCTCGGTGCTCGACCGGCACTACCCCGGCGACGTGCTGGAACTGACCTGGATCGACCGCTCGGGTCAGACCCGCACGGGTACGGCGGTCCTCACCCCGACCGTCTGACAGACGCTGTCTGGCCGGGGCGCGAAACCCCGCCATCGAGGGAACCGGCGATGGTGCCCGGTGCTACCGGATGGCCCTCAGCGTCCGGGTGACGACCTCGACGACCCGCTGCGGCTGCCTCTCCAGGTAGAAGTGCCCGCCGGTGAAGGTGTGGACCTCGCCGCCACCGGTGGTGTGCTCGTGCCACGCCCGCGCATCGGCCTCACTGGTCTTGGGATCGTCGGTCGCGGTCATCACCACGATCGGGGCAGCGATCCCGACCTCGGTTCCGCGGTGATAATCCTGCAACGCCAGGTAATCGGTGCGGAAAGCCGGCAGGAAGGTCGCCAGCATGTCGGGGTTCTCCAGCACCCGCGGGTCGGTCCCGCCCAGGTCGCGCAGCACATCGACGAAGTCGGTGTCAGCGCTGTGTCTACGCTCGTCACCGCGGCGGCTGGGCGCCGGTGCCCCGGAGGCGAAGATCGTCGTGACCCGCCGGCCCGGGACCGCCTCGCACCGGCGCGCCACCTCGAAGGCGAGGACCGCGCCCATGCTGTGCCCGAAGAACGCCAGCGGCGCGTCCGGCAGGTCGTCGAGCGCCGCGAAGGCCTGGTCGGCAAGCTCGTCGATGGACTGCAGCGGTTGCTCGCTGTAGCGGTCTTGGCGTCCCGGGTATTGCACGGCGTACACGTCGAACTCAGGAGTCAGCGCCCGCGACATCGGGAAGTAGTAGCTCGCCGAGCCGCCGGCGTGCGGGAAGCAGACCAGCCGGACCCCGGCCGCGGGGGCGGGGGCGGGGTGGAAGTTGCGCATCCAGCGGCTGCGCGACTGTGGTGTCGTCATATCGGCCGGCTATCCCACGACCTGCACGACCCGCGCCGACAGTTGCGCGCCCGGCGGCCCCTCCAGCGTGACGTCCTTGAGGATCTCGGCCTGCTGTCCGACGACCGTGAACTGTCCCGGCTGGGGTTGATGCCCACCCAGCACCTCATACTCGACGGTGAACGGCGTCTCCGGAAACGGGTGCAAACCAACATATTTCGGGTCGATCGTATAGGTGTAGAAGCATGCGCCGGCCGGATCACAGTTCTGCGCGGTGACGATCACGCCGATGAGAAACTCCTGGTCGGTCGGTACCGACGGGGGCGGCGGGGTCGGCGGGGTACGCACAGGCGCGGCGGCCTCCTGTTGACCACGGCTGCCGAAGATCATGATCGACGCGACACCGATGCCGCTGGCCAACATCCCGACGATCGCCACGGCGGCGAGCAGTTTGCGCAGAGTCGCGATCGGCATGCACAGCAGGGTATCGGGCGCTCTCAGTCACCGATGCGGTTGCCGTCCTCATCCCAGTGCGCGGCGACCTTCTTGCTCGGCTGCACCCGCGGCGGTTCGCCCGGCATCTTCGGGTAGCTCGGTGGGTACGGCAGGTCACCGAGCCCCCGCTCCTCGTCGGCGGCGACCATGTCCAGCAGCACCTCGATCGACTGTTTACGCTCCTCGATGCCCGCCCACGGATCCGCGCGCCCGGCGACGAAGTCGGGCACCGTGCGGATCGTGTAGTCGTCGGGCTCGGCACTACGGAGTTCATCCCAGGTCAGCGGGGTGGAGACCGTCGCGATAGGGGTGCGGCGCGCCGAGTACGCCGACGCGAAGGTCCGGTCGCGCGCGTTCTGGTTGTAGTCCACGAACACGCGCGTTCCCCGGTTTTCCTTCCACCAGTCCGTCGTCACCGCATCGGGGGCGCGCCGCTCGACCTCGCGGGCCAGGGCGATGCCGGCGCGCCGAACCGCGATGAAATCCCAGTCGGTCGCGATCCGCAGGAACACGTGGACACCGCGGCCCCCGGAGGTCTTCGGGTAACCCACCAGGTCCAGCTCGTCGAGCAGCGGTTTGAGCACGTCGACCGCGATGCTGCGGGCCTCCGCGAATCCGGTTCCCGGCTGGGGGTCGAGGTCGACGCGCAACTCGTCGGGATGCTCGGTGTCCGGGCACCGCACCTGCCACGGGTGCAGCGTCACGGCCCCCATCTGGGCGGCCCACGCAATCGCCGACGGGTGGGTGATCTTCAGCGCGTCGGCCGTCCGCCCGGACGGAAACGTGACGGTGCAGGTTTCCAGGTAGTCCGGGTGCTTCTGCGGCACCCGCTTCTGGTAGATCTCTTCGCCGTCGATACCGTCGGGGAAGCGCTGCAGATGAACGGGACGGTCGCGCAGCAGCGCCACCATCCGGTCGGCCACCGACAGGTAGTACTCGACAAGTTTGCCCTTGGTGCCGTCCTTGCCGAGCTCCGGGAAGTACGGCTTGTCCGGGCTGGTGAGTCGGACCTTCACGCCGTCGACGTCGAGTTCGGTTGCGGGACTGGCCATCAGGACTCCAGGACGTCGTAGAGGTCGTAGTTGAGCGGCGCGTCGAGCTGATCGAAGGTGCAGCTGGCAGGTTCCCGATCGGGCCGCCACCGCAGGAATTTCACGGCGTGACGGAATCGTCGCCCGCTGTCGCTGTTGCCTTCCATCTGGTCGTAGGCCACCTCGCAGACCCGTTCGGGGCGCACCGGGATCCAGCGTTTGTCGGCCGCCGAGTTCCACCGGCTGGGCTCACCGTCACGCAGGTCGTCGCCGATACGCAACGGTTCCAGGTCGGCCAGGAGCTTCAGCCTCGCCTTCGCGGTGAATGAGGCGGCGCCGCCGACCATCTGCAACTCACCGTCGTCTCGGTAGAGGCCGAGCAGGATCGAACCGATTCCCTCGCCGCTCTTGTGGATGCGGTAGCCGATCGCGACACAATCGGCGTCGCGGTGGTGCTTGACCTTGATCATCTCGCGCTTGCCCGGCAGGTACGGCCCGTCCAGGCGTTTGGCCATGACGCCGTCGAGGCCCGCTCCCTCGAACTCGTCGAGCCACCGGGCGCCCAGCGCGGGGTCGTCGGTGGTGCGGGTGACGTGGCACCATCGTTTGTGCTCAACCGCGCCGACGAGCGCCTCGCGGCGGGTTCGGAACGGTTCCTTCATCAGCGAAGCGTCGGCGACAGCGAGGGCGTCGAATCCGATGAAGTGCGCCGGGGTCTGCGCGGCAAGCGTGCGCACCCGTGACGCAGCCGGATGAATGCGCTGGCTCAACGATTCCCAGTCCAGCCGGATGCGCCCACCGATCTCGCGGGGGACGACGATCTCCCCGTCGAGTACGCAGCGCGGTGCGAGTTCGTCGCGTACCGCGTCGACGACGTCGGGGAAATACCGGGCCAGGTCCTTGCCGCTGCGCGAGAGCAGCACCACGCTGTCGCCCTCAGACCTGTCGCGGAACACCAGCGCGCGAAAACCGTCCCACTTGGGTTCGTACGACCACACACCGGCCTCGTCGGGCACCTTGCTGGCCGCCTTGGCCAGCATCGGCTCCAGTGGCGGCTTCACCGGGAAGTCCTCGGGAAAGGGCACAGCGTCCATACTCACGTAGACCGCTGTACCCCGACAATGTCATCGTCAATGCAGTTGTCAGGGTTATCGTCGAGACCACCCGATCACGCCGCGCGCGCAGAGCCACCTCCGGATCGGGAGCGCGCGGACACGGTACCGGCCAGCGCCCGACGTAGCTGGGTACGAGCGCGCGATACCCGCGACATCACAGTACCGATCGGGATGTTCAGCAATGCAGCGGTTTCGGCGTAGGTGTAACCCTCGACGTCGGCGTAGTACAACACCGCCCGGAATCCGTCCGACAGTCCGCCGATGGCCGCCCTGAGGTCGTCGTCGGGCAGGGATTCGAGGACTTCGGTTTCGGCCGAGCGCAGACCGGCCGACCCGTGGGTACCGGAAGCCGCCAGATCCCGGTCGGCGATCCCCTCCGAGAGCACCTCGGCGGGACGCCGCTGCCGCCACCGGTAGGCGTTGACCCATTGGTTGTACTGGATCCGGAACAGCCATGCCCGCAGGTTGGTCCCCTGCTGAAAGTCCGGGAATCCGGTATAGGCACGCACCAGGGTCTCCTGCAGAAGATCCTCGGCATCGGCATTGTTGTGGGTCAGTCGGCGGGCGCCGCGGAGCAGGAGGTCGACCAGGGGCCACACCTCGGCGACGAAGCGAGCGTGCAACTCCTCGGTCGATTCGGTGATCTGTGAAGGTCCGGCCGCGACCTGGTCTGGATTCTCGTCGGGATTGATGATCTTCATGGGACTGCCTCCGGTCTGATTGCCTGCGGCCCGGCTTGGGCCGTGCAATTCAGACTCGCGGTGCACAGAGCTGGGGGGACCCTTGGTCGTCCGTGGTCGACAGTCCGTAGTTCGGGATCTAACGAGCCCAGGTGACGGTGCGGAGCTGTTTGCGCGAAGTGACGTCCAACTTGACGAACACCTTCCGCAGATGCCATTCGACGGTGTGCACGCTGATGAACAACTGTGCGCCGATTTCCTGGTTGGTCAGTCCGTCGGCGGCCAGCCGTGCTATCTGCGCCTCCTGCGCAGTCAACTCGTCACCAGCGCTCAATGCCTGCTTTCGGACCCGCTCGCCGACCGCGATCAGCTCTCTGCGGGCACGCTCGGCATAGGCACCGGCGCCCATCCGGGTGAACATCTCGTGGGCTCGGGTCAAGTGGTGGCGGGCATCGCGGCGCCGGTTCACCCGGCGCAGCCACTCGCCGTAGTTCAGATGTGTCCTCGCCCGGTAGACGGCGACCCGTGACCGGGAGAGGTGGTCGAGTGCCTCGGTGAACAACCGATCGGCATCCTCGTTGTCGGCCAACAGGGCCCGCGCGCCGGCCAGCGCACCGAGTCCCCACGCCGTGCCGCTGGCGCCGGCCCGCCGATCGATATGGCAGATCGCCTGCCGTGCGGCGTCGAATTCGCCGACGTGGGCCGCAGACTCCACCAATTCGTGCAGCGCCCAGCCGTAAAACCCCAGATCCTCGTACTCACACACCCGCTGCGCGGCGGCGAAGGCTTCCGCATAGCGACCGAGGCCGTTGTAGAGCACCGCGGTCACATAACCGGCCAACCCGAGCAGTCGACCTTCCCCCCGCGCCACCCCGTCGGCGGCGGCCTCCTCGATCAACCGCACAGCCTGCACGGGATCACCGCGCCAGCCGGCCACGACCAAGAGGTGGTATCGCACCGGACCACGATCCGAAGTCGCCGCGGTGATCGATGCCGCCTCGGCGATCAGCGTTGCAGCAGTGTTCAATTCGCCGAAGAGAACATGAGCGCCGGCGCGGTAGACCAACGCCTGAGGCAGCCCGGCCAACGCACCGGCATCGCGTGCCTGTTGGACGACGGCGGCAGACAACAGATCGATCAGATCCTCGTCCCAGAGCTCGTGGGCGGCGGACTCTTGCAGGATCGGGAAGGCGGGCACCAGCCAACGCCGAAGCTGACGGGGGTCCTGCGTGGCCATGTCACGCATGGCATGGAGAGCGGTGCGCAGGGGCTCCGCGCCGCCGCCGGGCCCACCGATGATCCGCCGCACCATCCCGCGGAAGAACAAATCGACCGCGCGCGGCAGTTCTGCGGTGCGCGCCAACGCCGCGTGTGCCGATTCGGCGGCGTTGAGCAGCGCGCCCGGCTGCCCGAGACGGCCCGCGTACATCAGTGCGGCGAAAGCCTCGAGGTAGCACTCGCGCGAGGCGAAGTCGTCGACGTTCTCGAGCTGCTTTGCCGCCTCCAGGAGACTCGGCGCGGTGTCACCGACCGCCGGGGCACCGCTCTCCCCCGAGCGACTACTCACGAACGCCATCTGCGCCCGCAGACGGGCCGCACCGGCGCGCTGACCTTCGGACAGGGGTGCCAGTTCGGCGATGGCCAGCAGTTCGTGGGCAGCCGGCATCGCGGCGGTGTCACGCTTGGCCGCAGCCGCGGCCAGCGCACGTTGGCCGCGGAGCTGCGGGTCGGCGGTGAGTATCGCGGCGCGCTCCAGAAAGCTCGCGGCCGCGGCGATACCGCCTCTGCGTTGCGCACGGTCGGCCGAGGACTCCAATTCTTCGGCCACCGCTTCGTCGGTGCCGGCCACCGCGTTGGCCGCGTGCCAGGCCCGACGATCGGGATCGGACTCGGCATCGGTGGCCGCGGCCAGGGCGGTATGAACAGCACGCCGGGCTGCCGGGTTGGCGGCACGGTAAGCGGCCGAGCGCATCAGCGGATGATGGAAACGCATCCGAGGACCGAAAGCGACCACACCGGCCGCTTCGGCGGGCGCCAGCGCGTCCACCGGAATGCCCAGCACTGCGGCCGCACGCAGGAACAGAGCGGAGTCGCCCACCGGTTCGGCCGCGGCAAGCAGCAGCAGCGTGCGGGTCCCGTCCGGTAGCGCCTGGATACGACGGATGTAGCTCTGCTCGATCCGGCCCGGTGCGGTCTGCGCGTCGCCAGTCCAGAATCCACCCGCCAAGGTCTCGGCCGAGTAGGTCCGCGGGACCTCCAACAACGCCAACGGGTTACCTCGGGTCTCGGCCACCACACGATCTCTCACCCGGGGGTCGATTCCACCGATCATCGCCTCGGACAGCAGTATTCGCGCATCGGCGGCCGAAAGGCCGCGTAACGCAAGCTCCGGCAGGCCGGTCAGTACCGCGGCCCCCTCCGATCGTGCGGCGAACACCATCCCCACCGGTTCGGCGGCCAATCGGCGCGCAACGAAGCCCAGCGTCTGGATCGACACCTGATCCAGCCATTGCGCGTCGTCGACGATGCACAGCAGGGGTTGCTCGTGCACCGCCGCGGAGAGCAGGTTCAGCACCGCCAGTCCGACCAAGAAACGTTCAGGCGCGGGCCCCACACTCTGTCCGAATGCGACTGCGAGCGCTTCGCGTTGCGGGGAAGGCAGGCCGTCGAGGTGACCCAATAGCGGGGCGCACAACTGGTGCAGTCCGGCGTAGGCCAGCTCCATATCGGATTCCACCCCCGCCACCTGGACGCACCGCAACCCGCCGGCATGTTCGACCAGATATCCGAGTAGAGCGGTCTTGCCCACACCCGGCTCGCCGCGCAGTACCAGCACCCGGGACTGGCCTGCCCGCAATGACGAGGTCACCGCGCGTAGCGTTTCCGTCTCTCCGCTGCGTCCGCGCAGCGGCGGACCCGGACTCTTGCTCGACATATCGCACCACCGCGTTCGCCCAGAAGGCCGACCAACCGCGTGGTTACGGCCCGATGCGACTGGATGTTAGCGAGGTGAAGGGTCGCTGGCTAGCGGTCCTCGAGGAAGGTGACGGTTTCAACGAGCGGCGCTCGACCCGTCCGGTCTTCGGTGCTGCGCGGATCGGAGTATCCGACGGACAAGCCGCAGAACAAGATCAGCCCGTCATCGGGCTGCACCACTTCGGCGACGGTCGCGCGAGTCGTCGACCACGCCATCTGCGGACAACTGTGCAGGCCTTCGGCACGCAGGAGCAGCATGACGGTCTGCAGATACATACCGACGTCCGCCCATTGCGGAAACCCCAGCGCCCGGTCGACATAGCAGAACAGAGCGGTTGACGCACCGAAACAATTCCAATTGTCGATCGACGCGCGCCGCCGGGCTTCCCAGTCGTCGCGGGTGATTCCGAGGGAACCGTAGCGTTGCTCGCCGAAGGCGCGCCGGCGATCGTCGTACGGCGACCTCATCAATGCCGGGTACATCTCGAACTCGCGTTCATCCCAATCGTCCCCGGCGGCAACTCGTTCGACGGCCCGTTCCTTCAAACATGCCAGCCGCGCACCGGTGACCACGTATATCCGCCAGGGCTGCAGGTTCGAGCCGGACGGCGCCCAGGCCGCGGCGGCCAGAACGCGCTGCAGTGTCTCCATGGGCACAGGATCGGCACTGAACTCCCTCACCGCGCGGCGGCTGCGGACCGCTTCGTACACATCCATGATGGTCGGTCGTCCCCGGGGTCAGTCACGGCCTGCGGTTGCCAGGACCCAGTCCGCGAAGCGCGTGTCGAACAATGTTGCCCCGTCTCCGGGAACCAGGGTGTGCTCGGCGATGTCAACCCCCCAGTAGCGGGCCGCGGGATCACTGCGCACCTCGCGCCGGTCTCCCCGGGCGGACAGCGCGGTCTGGATCAGCCCTGGGAGTCGGAACCGTTCGGGGCCACCCACTTCGGTAATTCCGTTGACCGGCTGGTTCACCGCGGCGATGGTGACGGCCTCGGCGACGTCCGCGCCAGCCATCGGCTGTATGAACGCGTCCGGCAGGCGCACCACGCCATCCACGGTGGCAGAGTCAGCGATGGTGGTGAGGAACTCGAAGAACTGTGTGGCCCGCACGATGGTGAAGGGAATCGGGCCGCTGCCGATCAGTGTTTCCTGCGCCAATTTCGCTGCGAAGTAGCCACTTTCACGGGCCAGCTGCTCGGTTCCGACCACCGAGAGTGCGACGTGGTGCGATACGCCCGATGCAGCCTCGGCCGCCAGGAGATTGGAGGTCGAGACGTTGAAGAAGTCCCGGGCTGCTTGCTCTTCGAAGGTAGGCGAGTTCGTGACGTCCACCACCACCTGCGCTCCGGCCAGGACGGCGGCCAGTCCGCTTCCGGTGACGGTGTCGACACCGGTGGACGGTGCGGCGGCCACCGCATCGTGGCCGTACTCGATCAGGCCTGCCACCACTTTCGACCCGATCCGGCCGGTGCCGCCGGTCACGATGATCTTCATGAGTTTCCCTTTCCCTTGTCCAGTTCAGGCCGCCTCATCGCTGCCTCCGAAAGCCGGAACCCGCGATCCGTCCCCGATTCATCCCGGCGGCGCTTGCCGACGGCGAAGTCGCGCACCTAGGCCGTGTCGCAGAGCCGAAGGAGATCGCCCACGCCGTGGTACTCCTGGCCTCTCCGCGGGACAGCTCCATCACCGCGCTGGATGAGTTCTTGTGCAGGAAGGTGTTCCGGCAGAGGACAGGCGCTCTTCACCAACCGAAAGGGAGAACGACATGAATGAGGTCGACATCGTCCGGGCCGCCGAACCCGACGAGCTGGTCCCGTCTCGCTACGCGCTGCAGGTTGGCGGTATCGGCGTGCTGGTGATCAGCGACGGCGTGCTGCCCATTGCGTCGGCAACGCTTGCCACCAACGCAGAGTCCACCGCGCTGGCGAGTTGGCTGGAGGACATGTTCTTACCTCCGGATGTGCTCGACTGGCCGTTGAACGTGGTCCTGGTCCGCAGCGGGGACCGAACGATCCTCGTTGACGCCGGGCTGGGCGCGGAGTTTCCCGGCTTTCCGCGCGCAGGCCAGACTGCGTCACGTCTGGAGGCAGCCGGTGTCGACCTGTCGGCAATCACCGACGTGGTGCTCACACACCTGCACATGGACCACGTCGGCGGCTTGCTCACCGCGGGAATCAAGGACCGGCTACGCCCGGACCTGCGCATCCATCTGGCTGCCCGTGAAGCGGAGTTCTGGACCTCACCCGACTTCTCCCGAACCTGCATGCCTGAGCCGGTTCCCGAGGCGCTCCGGACCGTAGCGTCGCGCTTCCTCGCCGAATACGACGGCCAGCTAAGGCCGTTCGACACCGAGCACGAAGTGGCACCCGGAGTGCTTGTGCGTCGCACCGGTGGCCACACCCCCGGCCACAGTGTGGTCCAGCTCGACTCGGGTGTGGATCGGTTGACCTTCGCCGGTGATGCCGTGTTCGCGCCGGGGTTCGACCATCCGGAATGGCACAACGGGTTTGAACACGACCCGGTGGAAGCGGCTGGAGTGCGAATCGAACTGCTGCGCGAGCTGGCAGCGACCCGAAGCTCACTGCTCGCCACTCATCTGCCTTTCCCGTCGGTGTGTCATGTCGCAGTTGCCGGTGACGTGTTCCGCTGCGTGCCCGGCGTCTGGGACTATTGATCTTCATCGGTGGTCCTCGCAGCGTGACGGGCTTGTGCTGAGCACCGTCGCGACAATGGTTCCATGGGCTCGATGAACCTGCCGGTGCTGCCGCCGATCTCCCCGATGCTGTCGAAATCGGTGCCCGCCATCCCGGCGGGCGCCTCCTACGAACCCAAGTGGGACGGCTTCCGATCCATCCTGTTCCGCGACGGTGACGGGGTGGAGCTGGGTAGCCGCAACGAGCGCCCGCTGACGCGTTACTTTCCCGAACTCGTCGACGCCGCGCGAGTCGAACTGCCGGCTCGGTGCGTGATCGACGGTGAGATCGTCATCGCCACCGCGGCCGGTCTCGACTTCGAGGCGCTGCAGTTGCGGCTGCATCCGGCCGCGTCCCGGGTGCGGATGCTCGCAGAACACACCCCGGCGGCATTCATCGCGTTCGATCTGTTGGCCCTCGACGACGCCGACTACACCGACCGGCCCTTCACCGAGCGGCGCGCGGCTCTGGTCGCCGCGTTGGTCGGCGCCGGTCCGAGGTTCTTCGTCACGCCGGCAACGCGCGATATCGAGACCGCGCGGCGCTGGTTCGAGGAGTTCGAGGGGGCGGGCCTGGACGGCGTCATCGCCAAACCACTCGACGGGCACTACGTGCCCGACAAAAGGCTGATGTTCAAGATCAAGCACCAGCGCACGGCGGACTGCGTGGTGGCTGGATACCGTCTGCACAAGTCGGGCGACGACGCCATCGGGTCCCTGTTGCTCGGGCTCTACGGCGCCGGCGGTGCGCTGAAGTCGGTCGGGGTGATCGGCGCGTTCCCGATGTCGCGCCGACGGGAATTGTTCACCGCACTGCAGCCGCTGGTAACGACCTTCGAGGATCATCCGTGGAACTGGGCTGCGGATGTCGAACCCGAGGTGGCGCGCCGCTACGGGGGCGGGTCACGCTGGAACGCCGGTAAGGACCTGTCGTTTGTCCCACTGCGCCCCGAGAGGGTGGTGGAGGTGCGTTACGACCACATGGAGGGAGAGAGGTTCCGTCACACAGCTCAATTCAACCGGTGGCGGCCGGACCGAGACCCCAGGTCCTGCACCTACGACCAACTCGACCGTCCGGTCACGTTCAGCCTCTCCGACGTCGTCCCGGGTCTGGGCGCCACCGCGAAATGACTGACCGGAACCGCCGAGATGTATGTCCGCCTTCGGCCTTGCCGCCAAGTTGCTGCCATACCTGGCCGTAAACGGAATCATTGGCCCGGTTGCGCCCTTATGCCAGGCATGGATCTCGGACTCAGCATTCCCATTCTTGACATCGACGGCGGCACCGCGGCCATCGGACCCGAACTCGCCAGGGTCGGTTCGGCCGCGGAAGAGGCCGGAGCGACATCCCTGTGGTTCATGGACCACTTCTTCCAGATCGAGCCGACGGGTCTGCCTGCCGAGGCCAACATGCTGGAGGGCTACACGCTGCTCGGCTATTTGGCCGGGCACACCTCGCGGATCAGCCTGGGATTGCTCGTCACGGGTGTGACGTATCGGCACCCAGGGTTGCTTGCCAAGACGGTGACGACCGTCGACGTGCTCTCCGGCGGACGCGCGGTGCTCGGCATCGGCGCGGCCTGGTTCGAGCGGGAGCACGTCGGACTCGGGGTGCCGTATCCGCCCCTGGCCGAACGCTTCGAGCGACTCGAGGAGGCGCTGCAGATCTGCAACCAGATGTGGGACCCGGCCAACAACGGCCCGTATCAAGGCAAGCACTACCAACTGCAGGAGACGCTGTGCAATCCGCAGCCGATCAACAAGCCGAAGGTGCTGATCGGCGGTAGCGGCGAGCGTAAGACGCTGCGCCTGGTCGCCCGCTACGGCGATGCGTGCAACCTGTTCGGCACCTCACCCGACGAGGTCGCCCACAAGTTGCGCGTGCTGCGCGGGCATTGCGATGACGCTGCCCGCGATTACGACGCCATCCGCAAGACGATCATGATCAACGACCTGAGCCCCGCACCCGAGACCCGCGACGAGTTCATTCGCACCCTGGCCGAGTACGCGAAGTTGGGCGTCGACGAGGTGATCGTCTTCCCACCGACCGGGTCGCCGGCGAAGTGGATCGACAGCATCGCTCCGACGGTGAAGCAGCTCGCCGAACTGGGCTGAGCAACCCGGGACCCGGGGCTTGACCTCAACAATTGTTGAGGTTGCACTCTGGAGTCTATGAAACAAATACTCAGCGATCTATGGGAAACCCGTTCGGACTCACCGTTTCCGGGGCTGACGACACACGCCTACCTCTGGATGCCGGGCAATGTGCTGTTCTACTCCCCTGCCACCGAAGTCGAGTTCGATGAGCTCGCCGACCTCGGCGGCGTCAAGGACCAGTACCTGTCACACCGCGACGAGGCCGGCCCGATGCTGCACCGAATCACCGAAAGGTTCCGCTCTACCCTGCACGCACCCGAGGACGACCTGCCCGACATCACCGAGCACGCCCACGTCGACGTACCGGTCAAGGGTCGTTACGTCGACTACAACGGCGTCGAGATCATCCCGACGCCGGGGCATTCCCCGGGCAGCGTCTGCTATCTGGTACACGGCGCCGAGGGCAGATACCTGTTCACCGGGGACACCTTGTTCCGCAGCTCCGAGGGCGCCTGGTGGGCCGGCTACATCGACGGTTTCCACACACCGAGCGATGCCGAATCCATCGCGGCCAGTCTGCGCACACTCGCCGACGTCTCGCCGGACTTCGTCATTTCCAGCGCGTTTCAGGGCGACTCGGCGGTGCACCGGATCGACCCAGACGCCTGGCGTGGCCACATCGCGCACGCGATCGCGGGCCTTCCTACCGCTGCGCGTACCTAGCGACCAACCCGCGGGCGACCGCGAACCGCGGCCCGTGCACGCCGTCGATGTCGGCCCGGCCCACCACGACCGGGACGCCGCGCAGCGCTTCGGCGACGGTGCGCATCAACTCGTCGTCGAGGGCTCCACCGCCGGCCAACACCAGCGCCGTCGGCGGTGGGTCGAAGGCGGTCAGGCAGCGGGCGATGTTGGCCGCGACCGTCTCCTGCTTGATCGCCAACCGCAGGCTGCGCCACTCCTCGGCGGCCAGGCGATTGGAGAACGGCACCAGGCCGGCGCTGCCACGGGTGCACAGCCGCCCGATCGCATCGGAATGCGCCGGAGCGTCGAGGAAGACGCGCCGCCCGTCTTCTTCGTGCGCGACGTGGGGGCCCTCGACACGCACCGCCGGTGTGCGCTTGACCGTCTCGGCCAGTGCACGCGGGATGCCGAGGGCGCGTGCAACCGCGACCGTGATCGACTCCCCTGCCCCGGCCGCCACGACAGTCTGGTTGGTGCCGACGAGATCGACTGTGCCACCGCCGATGTCACACACCACGGCACCCGGTGGCAGGCCGGGCGTGGTGCGGGCGCCCCACGCCGCGGCCACCGGTTCGGAGCACAGTGTGCGTGCCGGACGCCCGGTCAGATCGCTCAATGTCTCGGCCGCGTCGCCGGCCTCGTCGGCGGACAAGAGTGCCACCACCGTGCCGTGCGCGTCGGCGACGCCCCGCCGCAGCCAGGCACCGTTGTCGATGGCCGCGAGATCGGTGAAGAACGCGTCGTGCACAGCCAGGCTGTGCGCCGCCGTCGGCACCGAACGCAGCCGAACCGCGCGGACCTGGCCCGGCGCCGAACGCCGCAGCACCATGTGGGCCTGTCCCGGCGTATACCGCACCGGCATACCGTCGACGATGAACTCGACGTAGTCGTCGTCATCGTCGGGCGGGGACGGATCCTCGGTCCGTGCCGTGACCGCGATGGCTGCGGAATCGGCGAGCTCACGACAGAATTCGGCGACCTCGACCAGCCCGTCGACGGGCAGCCGCAGCGCGGCCGACAATGCGATCGGGTCGGCGAACGCCCGGTATGCACTACCTTCCCCGACCACCTCGACGGCCACCAGCGCGCCCGGCGCGAGACCGGCGACGTCGGTCTCGTCGACCACAGGCACATCCACCGGGATTCGGTTTCCGATCAACACCGCGTCGTCCTGGGCGGCCACCACGCCGACCACCTGCCACCCGCGCTCCAGCGCGGCGGCGATCTCACGGGCGGCCACCTCGAAATCGGTGGCGTCGTCCACCGAGACCACCACCGAAGCATCGACCGGAACGGAGTGCAGATCGGCCAGCCGGACATGTTGTCCCACAGCGTGTCCGGAGCCGGCAGGGGTGGAGGCGTCCGGGCGGCGCAGGCTACGCACCGGGGCCGACGGCGAATACGCCGGCGGTATCGGAGCGGTCGCGGTGTCGACCGGCCGCAGCGCTGCCAGCAACAGTTCGTCCGCGCGGTGACCTGAGTCGACCTCGATCCTGTGCAGCAACGCCGCTGCGCCGCTCAGCGACTCCGCGCTGCCTTTACGCCCCCTGGTGGGCGCCTGCCCGTACGCCACAGTGGCAGCGCTTCCGTCGCGCACGTGCGCAAGCAAGATCTCGGTGGTGTGGTTGCCGACGTCGACGCCGGCGACCACCGTGCCAGCGGCCCGACCTGCCGGTGCCGTCAACGCAGCAGACCCCGGCGGGCGTAGACGGCAGCAGCCTGTTCCACCAGCGCCGCGCAGCGCGGCGCGCCGCGTGCGGTCAGCGAGACGCGCAACTCGTCGAGTTCGGCGGCCGTCGACCGGTGCGGTCGCAGCGCCTCGTAGAGCGCCATCACCTGTTCGTCGTCGATCGTCGCCAATTCGGCTGCGCGCAGGAAGTTCTCCGCCAGCTGAGGGTTGCCGCCCCGGCGGGCCACCGCCGCCTGGTGCGTCAGTACCGCCGGGTCCATGCGCAGATCCCCCAGACCGAGTTTGCCGTCGACGGCGTTTCGCACCGTGATGGGCTCGGCGGAATGGTCTGTCGTCTCGTTCATGACGTGTGTACCTGCACGGTGACGGGCGGCCGGCCCGGTTCACAGGCATCGCGCTCCAGCGCGACGAGCGCCACCGCCCGGGCGTGATAGCGCGCCGAGATCGACTCGTCGGTGCCACCGGTGAAGATCGGCACCGGCGCCATTCCCTTGGCATGGCGTGCGGCGTTCTTGCCCAGTTCCCGGTACATCCGCGCGGTCAGTAGCGGCGCCACGCTGAACAGCTCCAGGTTGGCCAGCGGGGCCAGGTCGCGGCGATGGATCAAAGCGGTGCCCTTGCCCTGCAACCCGATTCCGATTCCCGATCCGGACAGTCGCGCGGCGGTCAGCCCGATCAGCCCGACATCGATGGTGGAGCGCACCCGCACCGTCCTGGCGATGCAGCCCTCCTCCTCCAGACCGGCCGAGATCTGTCGCAGCACCTCGCCGATGGGCAAGCCGCACAGCGTGAGCCACACGCTGCGGCCCCACGCCGGTGACAGACCGATACAGACCTCCCGCGGATCGCTGCCCTGCCGGGCCTCTTCGACGTCGGTGACCACCACGTGGCCGCGGTGCTGTTCCTGGTCGGCGGTCAACTCGACGCTGCTGCGGGCCTGCCGGATCGCGTCGATCTCGGCCCGGCGTCGGTCGCTGAGCGTGTAACCCGTTGCCGGGCCGCTGTAATCGTTGGGGTCGGTGAGTTTGGACAGCACCTGGAACCGTTCGTCGAAGATTGCCGAGGTCTGCAACTGGTCGCCGCGCAGGCGTTCCCGGGTCAGCGTCGCGATCGCCTCGGCCTCCTCGATGAAACCGGTGCGGTACAGGGAGGCGATGACGTCGAACACCGTCAGCTGCCGAGCCTCGATGGAGGCAGCCGCTTCGGCCACCATTGTCGGGTGCCCGGGCGGCAGGTCACGAGAACCGTTGGCCGCCACCACATTATCGATGTGGGCATCGCCGTAGTCGGCCAGGCCGAGGTCGCGGTACACCGCCTGCACGGCCTTCGCCGCGCGCCTGCGCACCGACGCGAGGTGCTCGGGGGTCACCGTGCGCAGTCCGCCGTCGGCGCCCCAGTCCCGCTGCAGCACCAGGAAGTCGTCCATGTCGTCGGCGTTGAAGTTCGACAACGCGAACGCGTTGTCGTAGCGCGGAATCGATCCGAATCCGGAGAAGATGAAGTCCGCCCCCGCCAGCAGCACCGGCAGTGTGTGCGCGCTGCGGCGGATGTCGGACTCAGAGATCAGGTTGTCGTTGCCGGCGCACGACTCCAGATCACGCATCATCACCATGAGGTTCTCGGCGAGCAGCTCCTTCATCCCCTCCGGCACCGAGGCCACCACCCCGACACCGTCGATGCCGCCGTTCTGCACGCCCTGGGAGCCGAGCGCCCGGGCCAGCGACACGCAGCGCGACTCCAGGTACAGAATCGAGCATTGCTCCGCGGCCCCCATCAACACCTCGGCTCCACCACCGCTGGTGACCCGCATCTTGAGCCCGCGCGAGGCGTAGGCCGAGGTCAGGATCGCCTTGCTGAACGGGGTGTCGTCACCGTCGACGAACACCTGCTCGGTGCCGTAGATCGAGATGGTCTCGGCGTAGCTGGTCAACCCGCGAAGCCCCAGACGCAGCTCGAGGGCCTCCTCGATGGAACACTGCGCCATCGCGCCCGGGGTGCCTACCTGGCTTCCGATCAGCAGCGCGACAGCGTTCGACGGTGCATCGCCGAGCACCGGCACGGTCGTCTCGACCTCACGGAAGCCGTAGGCGACCGCGCTGGCCGCGTCGGCGGCGATAAGCAATGGGTCGTCGAGCTGGTTGGTGACGTGCGCCTGATTGCTCGGGGTGCGCCGGGCCCGCATCTTCGCCATCGCCATCTGCATCTCCACCGGGGACAGCAGTGCGACGACACGGGCCAGCTTGGCGGGGGTGGTGCCGCCGATCAGCCGCACCACCTCCGCCCGGGGCACGTTGATGTCGACCGCCATCCGCGCCAACGTCTCGTCGGCGAGAGCCATCGCCTCCTCGGCGACCTCCAGGTCGATGCCGTACCGGGCGATGAACTCGTCGATGACGTCGAACGCGTCAGGGGCTTTGCCGTCGAGTTCGACCACTTCGGGCCGGCCGCCGGTGGACCTCGCCAGGACCAGCGACGGTGCCGGGTCATGTCGGCTGCTCATCGCGACCAGCCCCATTCCGACCTCGGGCACGCTGAACCCGTCGAGATTGACCGGCTTCGAGTTCAGCACCCGAAACCGGCCCAACTCGTCTGCCACGGACCCTCCCTAGTCGCGGACTTCGCTGTCGTCGTACACAATCCGGCCGATCAGCTCGTAGCGCCGCTTGTCGTTGAACTTGAAATACAGCGCCATGGCCGCGCCGAACGCGAACACGCCGACCACGATCCATGGTGTCAGCTTGAACAGCAGTGTGCCCGACGCCGCGCCCGCGGCGGACTCTTTATGCTCCCAGAGCAGGTAGACCACGTAGAGCATGCCGATACCGCCGGTCAGCGGAGCCACGAAGGTCTTGAACCAGTGCGCGCTGGACGGATGGTTCTTGTGGAAGTGGAAGTAGGCCACCACGGAGAACGCACACAGCGACTGCACGATCAGGATCGCCATCGTGCCGAGGATCGCCAGCAGGGTGTACATGTGGATGTAGGGGTCCATCCCGGCGACGAAGAACGCCAGCACCAGTACCAGCGCGATGCCGCTCTGCACGAACGACGCGATGTAGGGCGAGCCGTGTGTCTTGTGGGTGGCGCCCAGCGTCTTCTGCAGACCGTCGGACAACCCTTCGCGGCCCAACGCGTACAGGTAACGCGAGGCGCAGTTGTGGAACGCCATGCCGCACGCGAACGAGCCGGTCACGAGCAGGATGTTGAACAGGGTGATCGCCCATTGACCGTAGGTGTCGCGCACCGGGGCGAAGAAGATCTCTGATGAGGTGTCGGCGTTCTGCGCCAGCTCGATGGCCTGCTGCGGTCCGGTGCCCGCGATCGCCATCCAGGAGACGAAGATGTAGAAGATGCCGACGCCGAGGACGGCGATCATGGTGGCGCGCGGGATGATCCGCTTGGGATCCTTGGATTCCTCGCCGTACATCGCCGTCGACTCGAAACCGACCCACGACCAGAAGGCAAAGAACAGGCCGAGACCGGCACTGGCACCGGCGATCGCGGCCGGTTGGAACGCGCCGACGGGGTTGAGGATCTCACCCACGGCGAAACCGTCGGGGCCGCCGCCCTTGACGGCCACCGCGACCGCGCCGAGCGACAGCATGACGATCTCGGTGATCAGGAAGACCCCGAGCACCTTGGCGGTCAGGTTCACGTCGAAGTAGGTCAGGATGCAGTTGAGGGCCAACATCAGCAGCGCCGGGATCAACCAGTGGATCGTGATTCCGAACTGGGAGGCCAGGAAGTTCTGGAAGAAGAACGCGAAGATGCCGATCAGCGACGCCTCGAACACGACGTAGGCCAACGTGATGATCAGACCGCTGGCCATCCCCATGACGCGGCCGAGACCGTGCGAGATGTAGCCGTAGAAGGCGCCGGTGGCGGTGATGTGCTTGGCCATCGTCGCGTAGCCGATGGCGAACAGCCCCAGCACCACGGTCGCGACCAGATAACCCGCCGGCGCGTGTGAACCATTTCCGAAGCCGACGGCGATCGGGACGTTTCCGACCATTGCCGTGATCGGTGCGGCGGTGGCCACCGCCATGAAGATCACGCCGAACGTGCCGACGGCGTTTCGTTTCAGCCGTTGCACGGAGTCCGTGGTCGAGGTTTGGCGGGGAACGACGTCTTCTGTCATCTGCAGAGACCTTCCGGGGGCGAAGGGGGGAGACTCGGTCCGGCTCACGATCTGAACGGCGATGTGGCGTGGGCCACAGTGCTGGACCTCGGACATATTGGCACTACCAAATCAGCTGTGCAACCCCTGTGAACGCGGTATTGACATAAATGGTCCGACCCTTTAGGTTTTTGGTCACACCCCGGCCGACCACACGACAGGGAGTTCCGTGTACGACTACGGCACGTTCTCGTTCGACTCCAAAGCCCAGGTGCTCGAACGTGCCAAAGAGTTCTGGAACCCGGACAAGACACAGTTCTGGACCGACTCCGGTGTCGACCTGGTGATCGACCGCAGGCAGGACTACTTCCTGTGGGACATGAGCGGTCGTCGCCTCATCGACATGCACCTCAACGGCGGCACCTACAACCTCGGGCATCGCAATCCCGAAGTGATGCAAGCCATCACCGACGGAATGGCACATTTCGACGTCGGCAACCACCACTTCCCGTCGGTTGCGCGCACCGCCCTGGCGCAGAAGCTCATCGAGTCCGCGCCGGCCTCGTTGAGCAAGGTGGCATTCGGATCCGGCGGCGGCGAGGCCATCGACATCGCCCTCAAGAGTGCCCGCCACGCCACTCAACGCCGCAAGATCGTCTCGATCGTGAAGGCCTATCACGGCCACACCGGGCTGGCCGTCGCCACCGGCGACGACCGGTTCGCCAAGCTGTTCCTCGCCGACCGACCCGACGAGTTCGTCCAGGTCCCCTTCGGCGACACCGACGCCATGGAGCAGGCCCTACGCGGCCGGGACGTCGCCGCCGTCATCATGGAGACCATTCCCGCCACGTACGGATTCCCGCTGCCGCCACTGGGCTATCTGGAGGCGGTCAAGGATCTGTGTGTGCGCTACGACGCGCTCTACATCGCCGACGAGGTGCAGACCGGACTGATGCGCACCGGCGAGATGTGGGGTATCACCAAGCACGGCATCGATCCCGACATCATGGTCACCGGTAAGGGGCTGTCGGGCGGCATGTATCCCATCACCGCCGCTCTGCTCAGCGATCGCGCCGCGCAATGGCTCGAACAGGACGGCTTCGGCCACATCTCGACGTTCGGCGGTGCCGAGCTGGGCTGTGTGGCCGCAATCAAGACCCTGGAGATCACCAGCCGACCCGAGGTCCGTTCCTCGGTGCACTACATCGCCGACCTCTTCGCCGAAGGACTGTCGCGTATCCAGGCCGACAATCCGGGCTGGTTTGTCGGCATCCGTCAGAACGGCGTGGTGATCGGCCTGGAGTTCGATCACCCCGAGGGTGCCAAGTTCGTGATGCGCGAGCTCTACGCGAACGGGGTGTGGGCGATCTTTTCCACACTGGATCCCCGTGTCCTGCAATTCAAACCGGGCCTGCTGCTCAACCGCGACCTCTGCGAGGACGTACTCGACCGCGTCGAGGTCGCCGTAGGGCGGGCAAAGCTGGCCGCAACCGGACGGAGGAAACCGTGACCGGTGAAAACGTGGTACCCCGGGCGGGTCAACTACTCGAGCGGGCTCGCTTCGCCGCGGCCGCCTACGCCGACTACGACCAGTTGTCGGTGACGCGGATCATCGACGCCGTCGCCGACGCCGGTTATCGCGGCGCCGAGCGATTCGCCGCCGACGCCGTCGCAGAGACCCAGATGGGTGTGGTCGAGGACAAGGTGGTCAAGAACCGCGCCTGCTCGCGAGGGATCGTCGAGTTCTACCGCGACCAGGACTACGTGACACCACGGATCGACACCGTCCGCAAGATCGTCGAGATCCCCCGTCCCGCAGGGGTGGTGCTGGCGCTGACTCCGACCACCAACCCGGTGGCGACGGTGTATTTCAAAGTGATCCTCGCGCTGATGACCCGCAACGCCGTCGTCGTCGCACCGCATCCCCGGGCCAGGAAGTGCTCAGCCGAGGCGGCGCGAATGCTCGCCGATGCCGCCCACGCGGCCGGAGCGCCGGACGGCATCGTGCAGGTCATCGACGAGCCGTCGCTTCCCCTGGTGGAGGCTCTGATGTCCGACGAGCGCACCGACGTCATCGTCGCCACCGGCGGCACCGGCGTCGTGCGCGCGGCGTACTCCTCGGGCAACCCGGCACTCGGCGTCGGCCCGGGCAACGTGCCGGTGTTCGTCGACGCCAGCGCTGACGTCGACGCCGCAGCGCGGCGCATCGTCGACAGCAAGGCGTTCGACAACTCGGTGCTGTGCACCAATGAGTCGGTGCTGATCGTCGAGGATGCGGTCGCGGCCCGGCTGAGCACCGCGATGACCCGCCACGGCGCCCACCTTCTCGACGCCGACGCGGTGGTCCGGCTGCGTGAATACATGTTTCCCGACGGCTCGCTGAACACCGAGGTGGTGGGCCGCGACGCCGCGTGGATCGCCGAACGGATCGGGCTGCGCGTCACACCCAAGACCCGCGTGCTGATCGCCCCGTTCACCGATGTCGTGGACGAGGAGGTGCTCACCCACGAGAAGCTCTGCCCGGTGTTGGGCATGACGACGGTCCCCGACACCCGACGAGGCATCCGCGCCGCCCGCGCGGTGGTGCGCATTGCCGGCGCCGGCCATTCGGCCGCCATCCACAGCGAGGACGCCGCCGTCATCACCGAGTTCGCCGCCCAGGTACCGGTACTGCGGGTGTCGGTGAACGTCGGTAACAGCACCGGCAGCTCGGGCTTGGACACCAACTTGGCACCGTCGATGACGATCGGCACCGGCTTCGTCGGACGCAGCTCCATCGGGGAGAACCTGCAGCCGGAGAACCTGCTGAACTGGGCACGCATCGCCTACAACGCCGATGCGGGTGTGGTGATGCCGAACTTCGCCGGGTTGTCACCATGGCGCACACCGGCAGGTCCGGTGCCCGCGTACCCGCATGCGTCCAACGATCCCGCCGGCGTCACCGCCGCGCCCGCGTCGCCCGCCGTCCGATCGGTTGCGCGCCGTGCCGCCGATCCGGGCATCGAGGCGCTGCGAGCCGAGTTACGCGCGCTGGTGGCCGAAGAACTCGCCCAACTGATCAAGAGGTGACCCGTGGCTGAACTGCGTTCGTTCATCTTCATCGACCGGCTTCAGCCGCAGACGATGTCGTACCTGGGCACCTGGATCAAAGGGGCGTTGCCGCGCGCCGGAGTCGCTGCCCAGATCATCGAGGTGGCCCCCGGCCTGGATATCGAGGGCGTCACCGACGTGGCGCTCAAGCACGCCGAAGTGCAGGCCGGAGTGCTGGTGGTGGAGCGGCAGTTCGGCTATCTGGAGTTTCACGGTGACACTGACAACGTCGAGGCTGCCGCGGATGCCGCGCTGGCCGAGCTGGGACGTGACACCGGATCGGCGACCCCGCCGCAGATCCTGGCATCGCGCATCATCTCCAGCATCGACCAGCAGCACGCATTCCTGATCAACCGCAACAAGATCGGCTCGATGGTGCTGGCCGGGGAGACCCTCTACGTGCTCGAGGTGTCCCCTGCGTCGTATGCGATCCTGGCCACCAACGAGGCCGAGAAGGCCGCAGACGTGAAGGTCGTCGACTTCCGGATGATCGGTGCGACCGGCCGGGTGTACCTGTCCGGCAGTGAATCCGATGTGCGCCAGGCCGCCGCCGCGGCCGAGGAAGCGCTAGCCCGGAGCGTGCCGTGAGCATCGACCGCGACATGTTGCGGCAGCTCGTCCGCGAGGTCGTCCGCGAGGCCGTTTCAGACCTCGCAGACGCCCGACCCGCGCCGGCGCAACCCGCCCCGGCGCGGACGCCCTCACCGGCCGCCTTGCCGCCGCCCACGGCGCCCACCGGCCCGGTGGCCACCGGCCCACTGGCCGCCGACGAACGCTCCCGCACCGACACCGTGCGCATCGCCGACGACCGTGACCTCGACACCTTCGTGCGGAACCTGCTGCGGCTCTTCGAGAATCCGAAGACCCGCGCCGACCTGCGGCACGGCCGACTGTCTTTCCGGCTGGTGAGCACGGAACGCCAAGGGCCGGGCAGCACCCGGCGCATCGAGCGGGGCGCGGTCACCGAACGGCAGATCGCCGAGATCGCGTCGTCCGGTTCTTCCCTGGTGCTCGGCCCCCGCGCCGTGCTGACCCCGCTGGCCCGCGAACGCGCCCGCGCGCTGGGCGTGACGATCCACAAGGAGCGAACATGATCCGAGGCACGGTCATCGGTCAGGTCTGGTCGACCCGCCGTATCGAGGGCATCCCGGCCGGAGCTTTCCTGGAAGTCGAGGCCGACGGCTCGGGCTCCCGGCTGATCGCCTTCGATGTGCTCGGCAGCGGTGTCGGCGAACATGTGCTCGTCGCCCAGGGTTCGGTGGCGGCCGGCTGGTTCGCCGGTACCCCGCCCCCGGTCGACGCGCTGATCATCGGCTCCATCGACCCCACCGGATAGCCGTTCCGGCACCGGCCCGAATACCTCAGGTAACCGACACAAAGGAGAAACACCATGGCCAGCAACGCGATCGGCATGATCGAGACCAAGGGCTACGTCGCCGCGCTCGCGGCCGCCGACGCCATGGTCAAGGCCGCCAACGTCACCATCACCGATCGTCAGCAGGTCGGTGACGGTCTGGTGGCCGTCATCGTCACCGGTGAGGTCGGTGCGGTCAAAGCCGCCACCGAGGCAGGCGCCGAATCCGCTTCCCAAGTCGGTGAACTCGTCAGCGTGCACGTCATTCCGCGGCCGCACAGCGAGCTCGGCGCGCACTTCTCCGTCGCCACCCAGTAGTCTCCGAAGATGGCCGTCACGGACGCTCCGGCGCGGACCGACATCCGCGTCTATCTCCTCGTCGAGGATCTGCAGCAGCAATTCGCCGCATACCTCGGAACCCCGACCCGGGCGCGCGGCTACCCGCCGTATGCCGGTGAACATGCCCTGATCGTGGAGGTATCACCGGCGCTGGCGATCGAGCGGGTGATCGACCTCGCGCTGCGGGAGGTGCCTGGTATCCAGCCCGGAATCCTCTATGTGGAGCGCCAATTCGGCGTGCTGGAGATTCATTCGGGCAGCCTCGACGATGTCCGGCGCGCCGGCGAGGCCATATTGGACGGTACCCGTAGCTCGGCCTCCGACCAGTTGCGCCCACGTGTGCTCTATCACGATGTCATCGAGGACATCACCGATCAGCACGCGGTGATCCTCAACCGCAACCGGCAGGCGTCGATGGTGCTGCCCGGTCAGTCGTTGCTGGTCTATGAGATGACCCCGGCGCTGTTCGCGGCGGTGGCCGCCAACGAGGCCGAACGGGCGGCGCCCGGACTTACGCTGGTCGACGTGCAGATGATCGGCGCCGCGGGCCGGCTCTACATCAGTGGCAGCACCTCCGATGTCGTCACCGCGCGCGACCGCATCACCACAGTGCTGGCATCGATCGAAGGACGGGACCATTGAGCTCTGACGAGGCCGACGCCGACAGGGCGGTTGCCGAGAAGGCACTACCGGAATTCGACCTGCCGCACGGATCGACGCTGCGACTGCTCAACCTGTCCGAGAACGCCACCTACGCGGTGGAGGAGCCCGGGTGCGGGCATCGGTCGATCCTGCGCGTACACCGCAAGGACTACCACCGTGTGGATCAGATCGGGTCGGAACTGCTGTGGCTGGACGCGCTGCGCCAGGACACCGATCTCACCGTGCCCGCCGTCATGCCGGCACACGACGGCCGCCGGGTGGTCACCGTCGAACACGACGGCTGCGAACGTCACGTGGTGCACTTCGAGATGGTTCCCGGTGCAGAACCCGACGAGAACACGCTGACCTCCACCGATTTTCACACCCTGGGGTGCATCACCGCCGCACTGCACGACCATGCGCGCAGCTGGCAGCGTCCCGCCGAGTTCAGCAGGTTCGCCTGGGACTGGGAACACAGCCTGGGCGCCACACCCCGGTGGGGTCGCTGGCGCGATGCGGTCGGTGTGGGCGATCAGGAAGCCGAGGTGCTGGGCCGGGCCGAAGAGCTGTTGGAGCGCCGCCTGACCGAATACGGCACCGGGCCCGAAACCTTCGGGCTCATCCACGCGGATCTGCGGCTGGCCAACCTGCTCGTCGACGGTGACACCATCACCGTGATCGACTTCGACGACTGCGGATTCGGTTGGTATTTTTATGATTTCGGCACCGCCGTGTCGTTCTTCGAAGACCACCCCTCGGTTCCTGAATGGCAGGACGCCTGGGTCACCGGGTACCGGAGCCGCCGCCCGATGGCCGCCGCCGACGAGGACATGCTGGCGTCGTTCGTGCTGCTGCGCCGGCTGCTGCTGCTGGCCTGGATGGGAACCCACAGCCATTCCAAGGAATCCCAGGCCATCTCCGTGACCTACGCCGCCGGCAGCTGCAAGCTCGCCGAACAGTACCTGACCTCCGACGGTCACCGACTCTTCTGACCCCCGCTCCGAAAGGGCTTGTCGCTATGTTCACCTCGTTACAGGGCCGATCGGCCATCGTCACCGGCGGAAGCAAGGGCATCGGGCGTGGCATCGCCGAGACGTTCGCCCGCGCCGGCGTCAACGTCGTCATCACCGGCCGCAGCCAGGCCGACGTCGACCGCACCGTCGCCGATCTGACCGGTCTGTCCGGGACGGTCACCGGCGCCGCCGCCGACGTGACCAGCCCCGAGGAGTGCCGCCGTGTCGTGGCGACCGCTGTCGACCGCAACGGCGGTCTGGACATCGTGTGCGCCAACGCCGGGATCTTCCCGTCCGGCCGGTTGCAGGACCTCACTCCTGAGGACATCGAGCAGGTCATCGGCGTCAACTTCAAGGGCACCGTGTACATCGTGCAGGCGGCGCTGGACGCGTTGACCGCCAGCGGACACGGCCGCGTGATCATCACCTCGTCGATCACCGGCCCGATCACCGGTTATCCGGGTTGGTCGCACTACGGCGCCAGCAAGGCCGCGCAGATGGGTTTCCTGCGCACCGCTGCGATCGAACTGGCACCCAAGAAGATCACCGTCAACGCGGTGCTGCCGGGCAACGTCATCACCGAGGGACTGATCGAGATGGGCCAGGACTACATGGATCAGATGGCCGCGTCGATTCCGGCGGGCAAGCTCGGCGAGGTCGCCGACATCGGCAATGCAGCACTGTTCTTCGCCACCGACGAGGCCGGCTACATCACCGGGCAGTCCCTGGTGGTCGACGGCGGGCAGATTCTGCCCGAATCACCGGAGGCTCTCGCCGAGCTCTGACGCCCCGTGCCGTAGATTTGGTCATACCAAATCTACCGAGGTGAGGAGGTCCGGTGGCCACCCAGACGGAGGATCTGCGGCGCCGGATCGTCGCCGACATCAACGCGGGGGTGCCCGGCACCAAGCTCGGCAGCGAGCGCGAGCTCGCCGAACGGTACCGGACCAGCCGGTCTAGTCTGCGCCAGGTGCTGGCCGCACTGGAGGAGGCCGGGCTCGTCGACCGGGTGATCGGGCGCTCCGGCGGCATCTTCATCAGCCACGCCCAGGTGCAGCGCAGCCTGACCGATGTGGTCGGTGTGCCGGCGTTCCTGGCCAGCCAGGGTTACGTGGCCGGTACCAGGGTGTTGTCGACCAGGATCGCACCCCCCGATCCCCCCACCCGGCAGGCGCTGGGGTTGACGGCCGAGGATTTCGTCATCGAGATCCAGCGGTTGCGTCTCGCGGACGGTTCACCGATCTCGCTGGAGCTGGCGCAGTTCCCCGCCGAGGCGTTTCCCGGTCTGCTCGAACAGCAGCTGGGAGGTTCCATCTACGAGATCCTGGAGAGCGAGTACGGGCTGGTCGCCGCCCGGGCCGACGAACGCATCGAGGCCGTCAACGCGACACCGGAGGAAGCCAATCTGCTCGGCATCAAACCGAACTCGGCGCTGCTGCTGATCACCCGCGTCACCTATGACCAGCACGATGCTCCGTGCGAGTTCTCCCGCGACCTGTTCCGCGGTGACCGCACCCGACTCGCAGTCACCGCCCAGGGCAGAGGCGTCGGTGTCACGCCGTCGGTCGCGGCGGCCTCGGTCGCGCTGCACGGTCCGCTCGCGAACGTGCATTCCGGGTAGCGGCACGCGTGCGGCGGCTACCGTGAGCGCACCCTCGCGGGCAGAGTGAGTCGCGTGACGAGTTCTCCGGGCGCCGGCAGGTTCGCGCCCAGCCCGTCGGCGGACCTGCACATCGGCAATCTGCGCACCGCCGTGCTGGCGTGGCTGTTCGCCCGCTCGACGGGCCGGCGGTTCCTGATGCGCGTCGAGGACCTCGACGACCGCACCGACCCGGAGATCGCCGACCGGCAGCTGGCCGATCTGGCCGCGATCGGTGTCACCTGGGACGGGCCCGCCACCCGCCAGACCCAGCACCCGGACCGCTTCGACGCCGTGGTCGAGGCCCTGGGCAGGCGCGGTCTGCTGTTCGAGTGCTTCTGCAGCAGGAAGGACATCGCGCAGGCGCCCCGGGCCCCGCACGCACCCGAAGGCGCCTACCCGGGCACGTGCCGCGACCTCGACAACACCGCACGCGCGCAGCGCAGGCGTGCGACCGGACGGCCCGCCGCGCTGCGGCTGCGCACCGACACCACGTCGTACACGGTGCACGACCTGCTGCACGGCGACTACACCGGCCAGGTCGACGACTTCGTGGTCCGCCGCGGCGACGGCGTGCCCGCCTACAACCTCGCCGTGGTGGTCGACGACGCCGCATCGGGGATCGACCAGGTGGTGCGCGGGGACGATCTGCTGGCCTCGTCCCCACGGCAGGCCTACCTGGCCCGACTGCTCGGCCACCCGGAACCCGTGTACGCACACGTGCCGCTGGTGCTCAACGCCGACGGGGCCCGGCTGGCCAAACGCGACGGAGCGGTGACGCTGGCCGAGATCGGTGTCGAGGAAGCCCTCGCCCAGATCGCCGCCTCACTTGGGTATGCGGCCCGCACCGTCGAAGGCATGCTGGCCGAATTCGATCCGCGGCGATTGCCCCGGACGCCGTGGGTATACCCGACCGGGTGAGCAGAACCCTTCAGCAGAGCGCGTCAGCTTGCTACGGTCCGCCGATGCGCTACCGACGTTCGGTCCTGCTGGCGGTGCTTGCCGCGCTCGCCGTCATGCTGACTTCGTGCGGACCGGGCCAGGTCGGCGACAACGGTGAGGAGAACCCCGTCCAGTCCGCCGGTGTGCTGCGGGTGGGCACCGAAGGGGTGTACGCGCCGTTCAGCTTCCACGATCCGGCCACCGGGCAACTCACCGGTTACGACGTCGACGTCGCACGCGCCGTCGCCGAGAAATTGGGTGTGGACGTGGAATTCGTCGAGACACCGTGGGACTCCATCTTCGCCGCACTGGAGGCCAACCGATTCGACGTGGTGGCCAACCAGGTGACGATCACCCCGGAACGTCAACAACGCTACGACCTCTCCGAACCGTACTCGATCGGCGAGGGCGTGATCGTCACCCGCGTCGACGACGACTCGATCACCTCGCTGGCCGACCTCCCGGGCAAGATCGCGGCCCAGAGCACCACCAGCAACTGGGCTCAGGTGGCACGCGACGCCGGCGCACAGATCGAGGCGGTGGAAGGACTCACCCAGGCGATGGCCCTGCTCAGCCAGGGCCGGGTCGACGTGGTGGTCAACGACAGTCTGTCGATCTACGCCTACCTCGCCGAGACCAACGACACCGGGGTCAAGATCGCGGGCAACACCGGAGAGCGCAGCGAGCAGGGTTTCGCCGCGCGCAAGGGCAGCGGTCTGCTGCCCGACCTCGACGCCGCGATCGACGAACTGCGCGCCGACGGCACGCTGGCCGCGATCTCCGAGAGATACCTGAGGACCGACGCTTCCGGCGGCGCGGACGCACCCCAGGCGCAACCCCGCTCGACCCTGCAGCTCGTGCTGGACAACCTGTGGCCGCTGGCCCGGGCCGCGCTCACCATGACCATCCCGCTGACGATCATCAGCTTCGCGATCGGTCTGGTCATCGCGCTGGGGGTGGCGCTGGCCCGGCTGTCGGGGAATGCGGTGTTGTCCAACGCCGCCCGCTTCTACATCTCGGTCATCCGCGGCACACCACTGCTGGTTCAGCTGTTCATCGTGTTCTTCGCCCTGCCGGAGTTCGGGGTCCGGATCGACCCGTTCCCGGCGGCGGTGATCGCGTTCAGCCTCAACGTCGGCGGCTATGCGGCGGAGATCATCCGCTCGGCGATCCTGAGCATCCCGAAGGGGCAGTGGGAAGCCGCCCAGACGATCGGCCTGGACTACGCGGGCACCCTGCGGCGCGTCATCCTCCCGCAGGCCAGCCGGGTGGCGGTGCCGCCGTTGTCGAACACGCTGATCTCGCTGGTCAAAGACACTTCCCTGGCCTCGACGATCCTGGTGACCGAACTGCTGCGACAGGCACAGATCATCGCCGCCCCGACGTTCGAGTTCTTCGCCCTCTACGGAACGGCAGCCGTCTACTACTGGGTGATCTGCCTGGCGCTGTCCTTCGGCCAGGCCAGGGTCGAGCGCAGACTGGAAAGGTACGTGGCCAGATGACCGAAACCGAGACCGAGAACCGGATCGTCGCGCGGGACGTCGCCAAGTCCTTCGGCGAACTCGATGTGCTCAAAGGGATTTCGTTCACCGTCCCCCGCGGGTCGGTGACCGCTGTGATCGGACCGTCCGGGTCTGGTAAGACGACATTGTTGCGCGCGCTCAACGCGCTCGACATCCCGGACTTCGGCGTGATCCGGGTCGGGGACGTCGAAGTCGATTTCAGCACCCAGGTGCGCAAGGACCAGTTGCGGCGCTACCGGGCGCAGAGCGGATTCGTGTTCCAGTCCCATAACCTTTTTCCGCACAAGACCGTCGAGCAGAACGTGACCGAAGGTCCGCTCATCGCGCAGAAGCGCCCCCGCGACGAGGTGCTGGCGGAGGCCGCCGAGCTGCTGGACCAGGTCGGGCTCAAGGACAAACGCGACCAGTATCCGTTCCAGCTCTCCGGCGGCCAGCAGCAGCGGGTGGGCATCGCCCGCGCGCTGGCACTCAAGCCGAAAGTGGTGCTCTTCGACGAGCCGACCTCGGCACTGGACCCCGAGCTCGTCGGCGAGGTGCTCGGCGTCATCCGCGACCTGGCGGTGACGGGGTGGACGCTGGTGGTGGTCACCCACGAGATCCAGTTCGCGCGGCAGGTTTCCGAGCAAGTGCTGTTTCTCGATCAGGGAACGATCCTCGAACAGGGGCCACCCGCGCAGGTGATCGGCGATCCGGAGCAGGAGCGCACGCGGCAGTTCTTGCAGCGCATCCTCAACCCGTTGTAGGGCCTGCCGTGAGACAGTGTCGGTCATGACACGCCATGAGGCCGACGTGATCATCGTCGGCGCAGGCCTCTCGGGGCTGATCGCCGCTCGCACCGTCCTCGCGGCCGGACTGACGCCGCTGATCCTGGAGGCGGATACCCGCGTCGGTGGACGCATCCTGACCGAGGACCTCGGTGGCCTGCCGGTGGAGCTCGGGGCGCAGTGGATCGGTGACACCCACCATCGGATGTTCGCGCTCGCCGCCGAACTCGGTGTGCAGACCTATCCGCAGTTCGACGACGGTGAGACCACCTATGAGCTCGCCGGCACGGGGGTATTGCGGGGCAACGAATTCCATGCCCGCTTCGGCGCCGAGCTGGCCGAGCTGGAGGCGGTGCTGCGCAGGCTCGACGAGCTGGCCGCCGAGGTGTCCCCGGCGGCCCCGTGGGCGTGCGCTCATGCGCCCGAATGGGATGCGATCACCGCCGGCGCCTGGTACGACGCACAGGGATTGTCGCCGGTGGCGCGCACTCTGCTGGAGATCTGCACCGTCGGGATCCTGGCGGTGCCGACCGTGGAGGTGTCGTTCCTGCATCTGCTCTTCACGATCCAGACCTGCGGGGTGACCTCGGAGTTGTTCGCCGAATCCGAGGGTGGCGCCCAGACCAGCCGTTTCGTCGGCGGCACCGCCGAGATACCGAATCGGTTGGCGGCGTTACTCACCGAGTATCTGGTGCTCGACGCCCCGGTGCAGCTGATCGAGCACGGCTCCGACAGCGTCACCGTGCACTGTCGGGGTGGCCGCACAGCAAGGGGCCGGCGGATCATCGTCGCGGTCTCCCCGATGCTGGCCGGCCGGATCATGTACGACCCACCGCTGTCGGGCTACCGGGACCAGCTGACCCAGCGGATGCCGAATTCCGCCGCGATGAAGGCGTTCTTCGTCTACGACGAGCCGTTCTGGCGTGCGGACGGTCTCAACGGGCAGCTGATCTCCGACGTCGGGCCGGCCCGGATGTCCAACGACACCTGCATCCAGGGTGACGACCGCGGGGTGATCCTGTTGTTCCTCGAGGGTGAGCAGGCCCGCACGCACGGACACTGGTCCGAGGAGAAACGCCGAGCGGCGCTGACCGCCGAGCTGGTCCGGCATTTCGGCGACAAGGCCGCCCGCCCACAGCTTTACGTCGATGGCGAGTGGGGCAGCAGGCAGTGGACCCGCGGCTGTTACAACGCCAACTGCGGTCCGCTGGTGTGGACCACCTACGGGCCCGCGCTGGCCGAGCCGATCGGTCCGATTCACTGGGCGTCCACCGACACCGCCGTCGAGTGGAGCGCCTACATGGAAGGTGCGGTCGACGCCGGCGAACGCGCTGCCAACGAGGTCATCGCCGCACTGGCCGGCCAGCCGACGGCCACGTAGCCGCCCGGATTCCTCAATTGCCTGGATGCCTCAGTTACCGTGCGGATCAGCAGCATTGAGTGCTGCCACCACGTCGTCATAGTCCCCCCTCTCGGCGTAGCGCAGGAACTTCACCCGCTCGACTTGAATTTCCTGGGCATCCGGTTGTGACTCCAGGATCTGCATGACTTCGGCGATGAAGTCGTCGAGCGGCATCGCGAAGCTGCTCTCGCGCTGGCCGGGAACCAGGTCTGTCGCTACGGAAGGGGGTTGGAGTTCGACGACCTGCACGCCGGTGTCGGCGAGTTGCATACGGATGGACTCGGTCAACATATGGATCGCCGCTTTGGAGGCGTTATAGCTCGGCGTGGCCTTCAACGGCGCGAACGCCAATCCCGAGGACACCGTCATCACCGTGGCCGACGGTCTGCTCTGCAGATGCTCGATGAACGCGGCGATGAGCCGGATCGGCCCGAGGACGTTGGTGGTGATCACCGACTCCGCAGAGGCCAGGAATCCGTCGGGATGGTGCCAGTCCTCGATTTTCATGATTCCGGCCATCGCGATGACGGCGTCGAGCTCCGGATACGTGGCGATCACCTCGCCGGCGGCGCGCCGCACGTCGGCCGGATCGCTGGTGTCCACGACAACTGTGCCGAACTCCGGTCGTTGCGCGGCGATCCGATCGAGGAGTTCTGCGCGCCGACCCCCGATGATGACGGTGTTGCCCTTGTCGGCGAGCGCCGCGGCCAGGGCCAGACCGATACCGCTCGTCGAGCCCGGGATAAAGATGGTGTTGCCGCTGATCTTCATGTCGGCCAACCTCCTGTGCTGGTGCTTTCCGTCTCTACACCTCGACGGTTCCACGATGTCGTTCATATGTCTCATGCATTTCTATGATGTGTTCTATGCACGTGAAGCATGCCCTGCGGGCGGACCTCAACCTCGTACCCGTGCTTGCCGTGCTGCTCGACGAGCGGCACATCTCGCGCGCAGCCGGCCGCCTCGGTCTCAGCCAACCGGCGACAAGCCGAGCACTGCAGCGTCTTCGGTCGCTGCTCGGCGATCCGCTGCTCATCCGCGAACGGGACGGCTACCGCCTCACGGCCCGGGCCGAGGTGCTGCGCGGTCAGCTCGAAGGGGTGCTGCCTGCTCTCGAAACGCTGCTCGCCCCCGACGAGTTCGATCCGGCGGCGGAGACGACCGCGATCCACCTCGCTGGTACCGACTTCGCCGTGCATGCGTACGGTCCGGCGATCTGCGACCGGCTGCTCCGCCAGTCTCCGGCCTCCAGTGTGCGATTCCACAGCTGGCGGTATGACTCGATGGCCCAGCAGATCCACCACGGCACCGCCGAACTCGGGCTGTTCGGCGGGTACACGCCGAGCGACCTGTCGACAGCCGAGCTACCGGCCGAGCAGTTCGTCTGCGTGGTCGACATCGAACACCCGTCGACCGGTCCGGCGCTGACCCTCGCCGAGTACTGCCGCCTCCGACATCTCGTGGTCGACGTGACCGACGGGATCCAGCCCGATGTCGATCTGCCGCTGCACGCCCGCGATATCCGACGGTCGGCAGTGATCACCGTGCCGTACCACTCGACCGTGCCACTGGTGCTGGCCGGCACCGATCTGGTGGCGACGATCCCTGCACGCCTCGCACGACAGTGGCCCGGCGCCCACCGGGTACGTATCCTCGGCGCTCCGAAGGAGATTCGGCGCTTGCCCTATCGCATGGTCTGGCATCCCGCCTACGACAACGACAGCCGGCACCGCTGGTTGCGCTCGACTGTTCGCGATGCCGTTCGCACCCGGCCGGCTAGCCGAGATTGACGTCGAGGGTCTGCATGCCGCGCAACGTCACGTTCTGCTTGTAGGCCGGTGAGTCGGCCAACGACGCGTCCGGAAAGCGGGATGTCAGCGCGGTCAGCGCGACGGTCGCTTCCAGCCGGGCCAGCGGGGCGCCGATACAGAAGTGCGGACCCTTGCCGAAGCCGAGGTGCCGGATGACCGGCCGGTCCGGGTCGAACTCGTCGGGCCGCTCGAGCGCCTCCGGATCGCGGTGCGCGGCCGCGGTCAGCAACAGCATGTTGTCGCCCTTCGGGACGGTCACCCCCCCGACCGTCATGTCCTGCGCGGCGACCCGGCCCACCAACTGCACGGGAGGGTCGTAGCGCAGCGTCTCCTCGATCACGGCGCCGGCCCGACCCGGATCGGCCGCCAGTGCCGACCACTGGCCGTCGGTGCTCAGCAGCGCCAGGATCGCGTTGGCGATCAGGTTGACCGTCGTCTCGTGCCCGGCAACCAACAGCAGGTTGCACGTCGCGACGATCTCGTCCTCGGTGAGCTGATCGCCGGACTCCTCGACCTCGATCAGCCCCGACATCAGATCCTCACCGGGTTCACGGCGGCGACGCGAAATCAGCTCACGCAGGTAGTCGCGCAGCCAGCGCCCGGCCTGCATGCGTTCCTCGAAGCCGTTTCCGGCCTCGCCGGTCACCGTGATGAAGGGGTCCAGCGACTGCGCGAGCAACGCCGAGGCGGCACTGAACTGCGGTTCGTCCTCCAGCGGGACACCGAGCAGACGGCAGATGACGGCCACCGGGAGTGGATAGGCCAGACCCTCGATGGCCTCGAACGTGCCGCCGGCATCGCGTAGCAGATCATCGACCAGACCGACGATCTCGGGCTCCAGCGCCTTGACCACCTTGGGGACGAAGGCCTTGCTCACCAGGCGACGCAGCCGGGTGTGGTCGGGCGGATCGAGGAACAGGAATCCGGGCGGGCCGAACGGTCGTTCCGCAGCACCCTCGGCGATGGCGCGCTGCGCGACGGTCGATTTCAGTCGGTCGCTGGCCGAATCCGGGTGCCGCAACACCTCATCGCACGCGGCGAAGGTGGAGAACACCACAAGATTGTTGGCGGGCAGTGCGATAGGTCCCCGCCCACGGATCTGCGCGTACAGCGGATACGGGTCGGCCCGGTGGCTCGGATCAAGCATCTGCAGGAGCAGCGACTGCGGTTCCGCGGCGGTCGTCATGCTCTTATTGTGCACACGTTGAAAAGGATGCAGGTCCGCGCGACGAATCCGCGACGTCACCCCCCCTTGTTCGCGCCCTTGTGCACGGCCCTAGGTCGTCGCGTAGTACCGGCCCAGCACGTGCTCGCGCAGTTCGTCGAACCGGCCTGCGGGAATGGCCGCACGGATCTGATCGACCAGACGGATGACGAACCGCTCATTGTGGATCGTGCACAGCGTCGCCGACAGCATCTCCTTGGCCTTGAAAAGGTGGTGCAGATACGCACGGGTGTAATGCGCACAGGTGTAGCAGTCACAGGCGGCGTCGATCGGGTTGAAGTCGCGCCGGTATCTCGACCCGGTGATGTTGAACCGCCCGTCGGCCGAGTACACCGCGGCGTTGCGGGCCACCCGCGACGGGGAGACGCAGTCGAACGTGTCGGCGCCCGCCTCGACGGCCGCGAACAGATCGTCGGGTTCGCTGATGCCGAGCAGGTGCCGCGGTTTGTCGGGGGGCAGCTCGCTGCTGACCCAGCCGACGATGGTCGCCAGGTTCTGCTTTTCCAATGCTCCCCCGATGCCGTATCCGTCGAACCCCCGGCCCTCGGCGTCCACGATCTCGGTCAGGCCGCGCGCCGCCTGCCTGCGCAGATCCTCGTACTGGGCACCCTGCACCACGCCGAACAGCGCCTGCGGCGGGGTGTGCGAGCGGAGCTCGGACAGTCGGCGGTGCTCGGCCAGACACCGCACCGCCCACGCGTGGGTGCGTTGCACCGAGCGTTCCTGGTAGCCACGGGTGTTGACCAGCGTGGTCAGCTCGTCGAAGGCGAAGATGATGTCGGCGCCGAGCTGATGCTGGATCCCGATCGACACCTCCGGGGTGAATCGGTGGGTGGATCCGTTCAGATGCGACCGGAACGTCACCCCGTCGTCGTCGACGTGCGCAAGCCGTTCCTTGCCCTCGGCGATGACGTCGTCGGCCTGGACCCGCGCGGTGTCCATCGCCAGCACCTTCTTGAAACCGACACCCAGCGACATCACCTGGAATCCGCCGCTGTCGGTGAAGGTGGGGCCGGGCCAGTTCATGAATGCCCCCAGCCCACCGGCCTCCTCCACGATGTCGGGACCGGGCTGCAGATAGAGGTGGTAGGCGTTGGCCAGCACCGCCTGCGCACCGAGATCGCTGATGGTCTCGGGCAGGACGGCCTTCACGGTCGCCTGGGTGCCGACGGCGATGAAAGCCGGGGTCTGGATGTCGCCGTGCGGTGTGCGGATCGTCCCGGTGCGCCCGAGCCGGCCAGGGAGTTCGGCGTTCACCGAAAAGAAGGGATCAACGCACAACGGGCCGGCCACGCCGTAGATTCTGCACTGTGTCCACACGCTGGTCTCTCGGCGCCACAGTCGGCTGGGCCGTGCCGGCCGTCATCGCGCTGGTCGGATGCTCGTCCGCGCCACCCGAATACCAACCGCCGCCCGGCGCGCTGATCGCCGGGACCGCACAGGTGACCGTCAACGGCCAGGACGTCGGGACGACCGATGCGGTGCAGTGCGACTCGGCGGGCTCGTTGATGATGATGCGCACCGGCGACTCGTCCGACCCGCTGGCCACTGGCATCTCGGCGATGGTCGCCAGCGCGGACGAACTCGTCGTGCGCGAGGTCGGGATCCGCGATCTCGGCGGCTTCACCGGTAGCTACAACCAGGGCCTCGGCGGGGAGGCGACGGTGACGATGACCGGCCGCACTTACGACATCGCCGGGACCGCGTACGGTTTCGACACCGACAATCCGAGCTTCCGGACCACCGGCGACTTTCGGATCAAGATCGCCTGCTGAACGCGCACCCTGCGCAGGTGTGCTGAGCTCGCAATCCAAAAGAGACCTGTCGAGCCCGGTTCTGTGGCCATACTGCTCGTGATGATGCGCCGGACACGGCGAATCACACAACACAAAGGAGAACCGTGATGAACCGCGAAATCCTCGTCGCCCTCGGTGGCGCAGCGATCGTCATCGCCGGTCTGTCCGGCTGCGGGTCGGACAGATCGGAGACGTCAGGGGAGACTTCGCAGGCCGCGGCGGCCGAGGGGAAGAGCACCGTCACCATCGACGGGGTCGACCAGGAGATCCAGGGCACCGTGGTGTGCTCGGACATGGGCGGCAACACCAACATCGCGATCGGCGACGCCACCACCGGCATCGGCGCGGTGGTCAGTACCGGCGACGAACCCGCCGTGGTGTCGGTGGGCCTGGGCAACGTCAACGGCGTCACGCTCGGCTACCAGAGCGGCGCGGGCCAGGGTGAGGCCAGCGCCGAGAAGAACGACAAGACCTACACAATCTCGGGCACCGCCACCGGTGTCGACATGGCGAACCCGATGCAGCCGGTGAACAAACCCTTCGAAATCGAGGTGACCTGCCCGTAGCCGGCAGGCCTCAGACCCCGGTGTAGCCGGCGGCCGACTGCCGCAACTGCCAGATCTGCGCGGGACAGAGCTCGTTGACGGCCTGATTGATCAGGTACCCCGCCTGGTAGTAGTCGGTGGTGTGGAAGTCGGCTTTCACCTGGTCGACGAGTTCGGCGTAGCCCATCTGTGCCGCGACGCGGTCACAGATGGTCTGCCCGTACCCGATCGCGGCCTCGGCGTTCGGAAAGTTGTAGCCGGGCCGGACGTGCACATTGACCAGATACGCGACGACGTCGGCCTTCGCTTCGGGAACCGTCGGCGCGGCAACCAGCGCCGCGGACGAGAGCAGACCCGCCGACAACACTCCTACCAGCAACTTCATAGGGGATGACCCTACGCCACTCGGCACCCGGCGGGGGCGAATGCGGGCAAGGCCGCCCGCGGCGAGGGCACCGCGACCTAGGGTGTACCCCATGAAGTTGATGGCAGCGCTGGCAGTCACCGGTGGTGTCCTCGCCGCGCCGTTGACGCTGGCGACCGCCGGACCCGCCGTCGCGACCCCGAGCAATTGCGACGGCGCCGGCTGCGTCCCGTATGTGAATCCCGAGGCGCAGCTGGGCGCGCACTGCAACCAGAACACGCGCTACAACTTCGGCTTCGACGCATCGGGCAACACCCTGGCCTGCAACTCGCAGAGCCAGTGGGTCTCCAGCCCGCCGCTGGTCGGGGTGCGAACCCTGCGCTCGGCGTGCGGCGACGCCTCCGGGGTCGCGCAGAGCCCCGACGGTGTGCCGCTCAAATGTGACAGCGGCGCATGGACAGCCGACTACTGGGTGATGTTCTACGGCTGAGATCAGCCGACACCGGTCGCCGACATCGTGCGCCGCACCTGGGGGGACATCGAATCGGTGCTCGACGCTGCACGGGCTCGGCTCGGTTGAGCGCCGTCGGGATGGGGCACACTCGTCGGTATGGATGGCGACTACGACGACCCGGGACCCGACGACACCCTGAGCCCGAGTGAGTCCCTGGACTCCGACGAGGTGCGCAACGACGACGGCGACATCGTCGTCGACCCGCCCGATCAGTGGATCGACCCCGAGGAAGACCAGACGCTCGACGAGAAGCTGTCGGCCGAGGTGCCCGATGTGGTGCCCGTCGACGAACCGGCTGCCGGGCGGCCGACCCGCCAGTCCAACGGACAGATCGACGGCACCCCTGAAGACGGGGACTCGTTCTTCACCGTCGTCGACGACGACGAGAAGCAACTGGTGACCGGTGACGACGGAGCCGACACCATCATCGAGGATTAGCGTACCGGTATGACCTCGAAAAGGATTCTGTGCTTTGGTGATTCACTGACCTGGGGCTGGGTACCGGTGGCCGACGGGATGCCCACCGAGCGGTTCCCACGGGACAAGCGGTGGACCGGCGTGCTCGCCGACCGACTCGGCGACGGCTACACCGTCGTCGAGGAGGGCCTCTCGGCACGCACGACCAACGCCGACGACCCGACCGACCCGCGCCTCAACGGTGCGGCCTATCTGCCGTCGTGCCTGGCCAGCCACCTACCGCTGGATCTGGTGATCCTGATGCTGGGCACCAACGACACCAAGGCCTACTTCCGCCGCACCCCGCTCGACATCGCCATGGGAATGTCGGTGCTGGTGACGCAGGTACTGACCAGTGCGGGCGGGGTCGGAACAGGCTATCCCGCACCGAAGGTCCTCGTGGTCGCCCCTCCCCCGCTGGCGCCGATGCCACACCCGTGGTTCCGGCTGATCTTCGAAGGCAGCCAGGAGAAATCGGCGCAGCTGGCCGAGGTGTACGACGCGATGGCATCGTTCGTCAAAGTTCCGTTCTTCGACGCCGGTTCGGTCATCGCGACCGAAGGGCAGGACGGCATCCACTTCACCGAGCAGAACAACCTCACCCTCGGCGAGGCGCTGCACGAGCAGGTTCTCAGGCTCGTATGACCGTCGGGCCCAACAGCTCGTAGCGCCGCGCCTCGTCGGCGCCGAGTTCCGATCCGGTGACGATGGTCTCGAAGTCGCCGATCTGCGCGAACCGGCAGAAGCTGCTCTCGCCGAACTTCGAATGGGCCGCCACCAGTACCGGTCGTCGGGCAACCCGTACCGCGGTGCCCTTCACCGCGGCCACCGCGGGATCGGGTGTGGTCAACCCGTGTTCGAGCGAGATCCCGTTGGTGCCAAGGTAAGCCACATCGATGACCAGACTGCTGAGCATGTCGACAGCCCAGTGGTCGACGGTGGCCAGCGTCCTGCCGCGCATCCTGCCGCCGAGCAGTAGCACGGTCACGGTGCGGCTGTGCGCGAGTGCCTCAGCTGCCAGCAGTGACGAGGTCACCACCGTCAACTCCTCCTCGGCGATCCGCTCGGCGATCAGCCGCGGCGTGAAACCCTCGTCCAGATAGACGGTTTCGGCCCCGTGCAGCAGGCCGGCCGCCGCCGCCGCGATGCGGTGCTTCTGCGCCAGGTCGACCTGACTGCGGTACTCGACACCCGATTCGAAGGAGGCCGTCTCCAGCGGCACCGCTCCCCCGTGCACCCTCTTGAGCAGGCGACGACCCGCCAGAACCTTCAGATCGCGACGGATCGTCTCGCTCGCGACGTCGAGTTCGGTCGCGAGCGAGACGACGTCGACCCGCCCGCGGGTACGGGCGAATTCGACGATCCGGCTCTGGCGGGTCTCGGAATCCACCTGGGCCACGCTACTTGTCGGCAGCCGTCAGGAGGCCATCAGGATCGCCTTGACCTCCTCGGCGGTGGTGGCCTGACGCAACCTGTCCACCTCGTCGGACTTGAGGAACACCTGGGCGATCTTGGTCAGCAGCGCCATGTGGTCCTTGCCCGCACCGGCGATCCCGACGACGAACTCGGCCGGCTTGCCGTTCCAGTCGACCGGTTCCGGGTAGCGCACGAACGACAGCCCGGTCTGCCTGATGGTGTCCTTGGCCTCGTTGGTGCCGTGCGGGATGGCCAGCCCGTTGCCCATATAGGTCGACACCGAGGATTCCCGCTCGTGCATGGCGGCGATGTAGGCCCGCTCCACCGCGCCCGCGGCGACCAGCAGCTCACCGGCTTCGTCGATGGCGTCACCGGCGGTGCGCGCCGATCCGTTCAACACGATCGACGACAACGGCAGCACGTCGGAGTCCGGGGCCGCCGTGTCGTGCTCCGCAGGTACCGGAGCCGCCGCACCGGCCCCGCCGTTGGTCTGCTTGAGCTGTTCGACGATCTCGTCATAGCGGGGGCTGCCCATGAAGTCCTCGACCGACACATGGATGGCCGAACCGGTTCGCTGCCGGGCGCGGGCGGTCAGGTCACGGTGCGAGACCACCAGGTCGTAGGTGTCGGTGAGGTTCGAGATGGCAGAGTTGGTGACCTTGACGTCTCCGAAACCGGCCTGCTGAATCTTCTTGCGTAGCACCGATGCTCCCATTGCCGACGATCCCATGCCGGCGTCGCAGGCGAACACGATGCTGCGGATCGGCCCGGCTGCGGTGGCGACCAGGGTGCCGGCCACGCTGGACTTCTTACCCTTCATCGATTCCATCTCGGCGGTCGCCGCGGCCAGATCCGGGTCGTCGGTGGCGCGGTCGGTCTTGAGCAGCAGCGCTGCCACCACGAAAGACACTGCCGCGGCGCCGAACACCGACAATGTGACACCCAGGAAGCTGCCGCTGGCGGTCTGGGCGTAGACCGCGATGATCGATCCCGGCGCGGCGGGGGCACGCAGGCCCGAGCCGAACAGCACGTTGATGAACACGCCCGTCATGCCGCCGAGGATGGTGGCGATGATCAGCTTGGGCTTCATCAGCACGTACGGGAAGTAGATCTCGTGGATGCCGCCGAAGAACTGGATGATCGCCGCGCCGGGGGCCGAGGCGCGGGCCACACCCTTGCCGAAGGCCATGTAAGCCAGCAGCAGACCCAGGCCCGGCCCGGGGTTGGCCTCCAGCAGGAACAGGATCGATTTTCCGGTTTCCAGCGCCTGGGTGGTACCCAGCGGGGTCAGCACACCGTGGTTGATCGCATTGTTGAGGAACAGCACCTTGGCCGGTTCGATCAGGATCGACGTCAGCGGCAGCATGTTGTTCTCGACCAGGAAATCCACCGCGTTGCCCGCGGCGCGGGTGAACGCCGAGACGATCGGCCCGATCCCGAAGAAGCCGAAGATAGCCAGGATCATCCCGAGAATGCCTGCCGAGAAGTTGTCGACCAGCATCTCGAAGCCGGGCCGGATCTTGCCCTCCCACAGTGCGTCGAGTTTCTTCATGCACCAGCCGCCGAGCGGGCCCATGATCATCGCGCCGAGGAACATCGGTACGTCGGCCCCGGTCACCACTCCGATCGTGGCGATGGCACCGACCACGGCGCCGCGGTTGCCGTGGATCATCCGCCCGCCGGTGTATCCGATGAGGACCGGTAGCAGGTAGGTGATCATCGGGCTGACGATGCCCGCGCCCTCATAGGAGCCCCAGCCGCCGATCTGGGCCACCCAGCCGTCGGGGTCTCTCAACCCGGAGAAGATGCCCTGCAGCCACCCCTGCTGGATGAACAGCGCGGTGATCAGACCCCAGGCGATGAACGCCGCGATGTTGGGCATCACCATGTTCGACAGCGCGGTGCCCAACTTCTGCACGTGCACCCGTACACCGGTGCGCGGGGCGGCAGACGCTTCGACTGTGGACATCGGTTGACCTCCGGTTTCCGGGCCGGCCGCTTGGGTGACGCCGGTCACATGCATCTCTAGTAATACGCATACTCGGGCAGAAAATCAAGCGATTCGGGCGAAAATGGGCAGTCGATTCTGTGGTTTTATGACCGGATTGCGGCTAGAGTCCTCGGCAGGAGCCCGTTGGAAGTGGTCGCAACCCCGAAAGGTCCGCGCATGAAAGCCCTGCGTTTCTACGCCCCCGAGGACGTCCGCCTCGAAGAGGTCTCGGAGCCGATCTGCGCCCCGGACGAGGTGAAGATCCGCGTCCGCAACTGCTCCACCTGTGGCACCGACGTCAAGATCTTCTACAACGGCCACCAGAACCTGACGCCGCCGCGCACCATCGGGCATGAGATCGCCGGCGAGATCGTCGAGGTCGGCGCGGACGTCAACCCCACCTACGGCAGCAGCTGGGAGATCGGCGACCGGGTGCAGGTCATCGCCGCGGTCCCGTGCGGGGAGTGCCACGAATGCCGCAAGGGCTGGTTGGCGGTCTGCCAGAACCAGACCTCGATGGGCTACCAGTACGACGGGGGTTTCGCCGAGTACATGATCGTGCCCCGCCAGGTACTCAAAGTCGATGGGCTCAACCGGATCCCGGACAATGTCGGCTTCGACGAAGCCTCGGCCGCCGAGCCGTTCGCGTGCGCGATCAACGCCCAGGAGCTCCTCGGCATCGAGGAGGGCGACACTGTTGTGGTGTTCGGGGCGGGCCCGATCGGCTGCATGCACATCCGCATCGCCCGCGGCGTGCACAACTGCGGGCCGATCTATCTGGTGGACGTCAACGACGCCCGGCTCCAGATGTCGGCCGATGCCGTCCATCCCGACGGTGTGATCAACGCCGCCGAGGTCGACGTGGTCGAGAAGGTCATGGAGCTGACCGGTGGCCGCGGCGCCGATGTGGTGATCACCGCGACGGCCGCGAACATCGCCCAGGAGCAGGCCATCGCGATGGCCGCCCGCAACGGCCGCATCTCGTTCTTCGGCGGACTGCCCAAAACCGATCCGACCATCACCTGCGATTCCAACGTCGTGCACTACCGTCAGCTGCACATCCACGGCGCCAACGGCTCCGCACCCGAGCACAACAAGCGGGCGCTGCAGTACATCTCGACCGGGCAGGTGCCGGTCAAGGACCTCATCACCCGCCACATCCCACTCGATGACGTGCTCGATGCGTTCCAGATCGTCAAGAACGGTGAGGCGATCAAGGTGACCGTCGAACCGGCGCCCGCCGAGGTCCCGGCCGGGGTCTAGGCGCGTCTAAGCCCGGGCGCGGCGCGGACCGGCGCCATCGGCTGCCGCCAGCAGCTCGTCCCGGAACAGCGGATGGGCGATCGCCGCCAGCGCGTGTCCACGCTGCTGCACTGTCTTCCCCTCCAGTTCGGCGGCGCCGTACTCGGTGACGATGATGTCGACGTGATGGCGCGGTGTGGTGATGATCGCGCCCGCGTCGAACTGCGGCACGATCCGCGACTGCAACCGGCCGTTTTTCTCGAACGTCGACGGCAGACAGATCAACGAGCGGTCGGTGAGCTCCAGGCCGGCACCGGCGACGAAGTCCTCGGCGCCGCCGATACCGCTGAACTGGTCCCCGCCGATGGCGTCCGCCGCCACCTGGCCATGCATGTCCACGGCCAGTGCGCCGTTGATCGAGATCATGCTGTGGTTGGCGCCGATGACCTCCGGTGAGTTGACGATCTCGACCGGCAGGAATGCGACGTCATGGTTGCCGTCCAGCCAGGCATAGAGATCCGCCGACCCGAATGCGAACGTTGTGACGCTCACCCCGTCGAACCGTCCCTTGCCATCGTTGGTCACCTTGCCCGCCCGGTGCAGTTGCATACACCCGTCGGTGAACATCTCACTGTGCAGTCCGTACCCGCCACCGTCACCCTGGGCCAGCAGCGCCGCGATCTGGCTTGGGATGGAACCGATTCCGGTCTGCAGCGTCGCACCGGACGGGATGAAAGCGACGGCGTGCCGGGCGATCGCGGAATCCGTCTCGGTGGGAGGCGGTGCGGGCAGTGCGAGCGGGGCCTCGGTCGAACGCACCAGGATGTCGATGTCATCGACGTGCAGCGCGTGTCGGTGCACGCCGTGGCCGAAGGTCGTCGGGTAGGCGTCGGAGACCTCGACGATGAGCAGCCGGTCCGGGTCGGCGCCCGCGCGCCCCAACTCGGTGATGGTGCCCCCGGCGTGTAACGACAGCGAGCACCAACCGTCGGCGTCGGGCGGCGCCGCGACCGTGGTCATCACCCGCGGCGACTGATGTTCCATCAGCGGCCCGAAGCGGCGGAAGTCCGCGGGGGTGAAGTCGATGTCGGCGCCGCCGTCGCGCAGCGCGCGTTCCAGCGGGCCATAGAAACCCGACAGATAGTGCACCCCGGGCCGGCCGAACAACTCGGTACCGACGGCCAGCAGGGCGCCGTAGACCCACAGGTCGGTCCAGTCTGTGCGGGCGCCCAGGGCGCGGAGGAACGCCGGGGGCTGGCCGGGTCCCAGCGGAAGACCGAGACTGTCGGCGGGCGTGAGCCGGGCGGCGGCGTCTTCGGCGGTCAGCTCTTCTGGCATGGCCGCCACCATGCCATGGCCGCAGCCGACCCACCGCCGGACCGTCGGTGATCACCGGGCACGTCCGCCGCTCCACCATCCGGCACCGGCACCCGACGTCTGAGGCGCGCCGTTCCGGCGTGTTTCAGGTGTGGCAAGTGAAGGTATACAGCCCGCATGGCTCGAACTCCGGGCCGCGATGTATTGCGGAAGGGACACACATGGGTGCCGACGACAAGGCAAACAACAAGATGGAAGACCTCGGCGGTAAGGCCAAGGAGGGCTTTGGCAAGCTGACCGGCGACGAGAGCACCGAGAACGAGGGCAAGGTCGATCAGGCCAAGTCCAGCCTGAAGGACGCCGGCGAGAAGGTCAAAGACGCCTTCAAGAGCTAGGAACCCCAGACGCAATCAGCCTGTCACTCAACGGAGTGGCAGGCTGAACGCGGTTCTGGCGGTGGCGGAGGGATTTGAACCCTCGGACGGGGGTTACCCGTCACACGCTTTCGAGGCGTGCTCCTTAGGCCGCTCGGACACGCCACCGTGTGGCAGCTTACCGATGCAGGCGCCGCTGTCCAAAACGCGCCGACCGCTGCCGATGCACGCTGCAGCGCGGCGACCCACTGCCGCCGCAGGTGTGCGCGCGGGAATCTGCCGAGGCCCAGGATCGTCAGCGTTGGTCGGCGAAGAACTCCGCCAAGGGTGCGGCGCACTCGGCCTCCAGCACGCCGCCGCGGACCTGCGGCCGGTGCGTCAGCCGACGATCGCGCACCACATCCCACAGCGAGCCGACCGCGCCGGTCTTGGGTTCCCACGCCCCGAACACCACCCGCGCCACCCGCGCCATGACCAGCGCACCCGCGCACATCGTGCACGGCTCCACGGTGACCGCGAGCGTCGCACCCTCCAGTCGCCACCCATCTCCGAGCGCCCGGGCCGCGGCGCGCAGAGCCAGGATCTCCGCATGCGCCGTCGGGTCGCCGAGGGCTTCGCGCGCATTGGCAGCCCCGGCAAGTTCGGTGCCGTCGGCGGCGACGACGACCGCTCCGATCGGCACGTCCCGCGGCCCGGCTGCCCGCGCCGCGGCCAGGGCAGCGCGGATCAACTCCTCATCGGTCACCGGTCCAAACGGTCCAGCACCGCCGACAACTCGTCGGCGAATCCCATCTCCCTGGCGATACGGCCGACCTGCTCGTCGGCGTAGAGGTCGTCGCTCTCGTCGAGGATCACCCCGAGCACCGCCTCGGGCAGACCGATGTCGGACAGCACGCCGAGATCACCCTCCTCGAACGGATCGCATCGTTCGAGTTCTTCCTCGTCGAAGTCGGCGTCGAGCTTCTCCAGGATCTCCGCTGCGATGTCGTAGTCCAGCGCCGCGGTGGCATCCGAGAGCAGCAGCCGGGTGCCCGACGGCGCGGGACGCACGATGACGAAGAATTCGTCGTCGATGTCGAGCAGACCGAAAACCGCTCCTGCGCTGCGCAACTCACGCAGTTCGGTTTCCGCGGCGGTCAGGCTGGTCAGTGCGGCGGGCCGCATCGGGGTGCAACGCCACTTGCCGTCCTCTCGGACGACGGCCACGCCGAAGCCGTCCGGAACGTCGGTCACCCGCTCCTGCTTCTGTGCACTCTGCGCTCCCATGAGGCCTGAGGGTAGTCCCCCGTCAGGGGCTTGACCAGCGGGTCCGTAGCGCCCGCGTCGTCCTCCCGACATCGTCCGGTCAGACGGGTATGCCAACCTAGGCAGGTGACGAAGACACCGGTGTGCGTGATCGGTCTCGGCCTTATCGGCGGTTCGTTGATGCGCGCTGCGACCGCCGCCGGCCGCGAGGTGTTCGGCTACAACCGGTCGGTGGAAGGTGTCGAGGCCGCCCGGTTCGACGGGTTCGACGCCACCACCGACCTGCACCGGACGCTGGACCGTGCGGCCGCGATCGACGCGTTGATCGTGCTGGCCGTTCCGATGCCCGCGCTGCCGCTGATGCTGCGTCACGTCGCCGACGCCGCCCCGAACTGCCCGTTGACCGACGTCACCAGCGTCAAGGGCGCCGTCCTGGCCGAAGTGGACCGGGCCGGGCTGCTGGATCGTTTCGTCGGCGGACACCCGATGACCGGCACCGCCCATTCCGGCTGGACCGCCGGGGATGCCCGGCTGTTCGTCGACGCGCCCTGGGTGGTCAGCGTCGATGACGACGTCGACCCGCACGTGTGGGCGATGGTGATGCACCTTGCGCTGGACTGTGGGTCGTTCGTGGTGCCTGCCCGGTCCGACGAGCACGACGCCGCGGCCGCGACCATCTCCCATCTGCCGCACCTGCTCGCCGAGGCGCTCGCAACCACCGCCGGCGAGGTCCCGTTGGCGTTCGCGCTGGCCGCCGGCTCCTTCCGGGACGGCACCCGCGTGGCCGGGACCGCGCCCGATCTGGTTCGGGCCATGTGTGAGGCGAACTCCGCCCAACTGCTGCCCGCGCTGGACCGCACCCTGCATCTGCTCATCGATGCCCGAAACCAGCTGGCCCAGCATCAGCCGGTGAGCGAACTGGTCGAGGGGGGTCATGCCGCGCGGATCCGCTACGACAGCTTCAGCCGACCCCAGATCGTCACCACCGTCATCGGCGCCGACGGATGGCGCGACGAGCTCGCCGCGGCCGGGCGGGCCGGCGGGGTGATCAGATCCGCTCTGCCAAGCCGGGATAGTCGAGGATGAACCCGTCGGCGTCGACGGTGACGGTGGTCTCGGCGACCGGGGAACGAAGCTCGATCCCGTCGGCGCCCGCCGCGTAGCTGATCGTCGCGACATCCACGCTCAGGTCCGGAACCCGCACATAGACCACCGGAACCGTCACCGACCCGCCGCTGCCCTGGTAGACGCGGGTCCGGCGGATGGGCAACGCGTTGAAGAACGGACTGAAGATGACATCGACGTCGAGGGCTCCGTCATAGGCCGACCGGCTGGTCTGCCCGGAGTGCTCCTGCACCAGCCACATGTTCTCCTCGTCGCGCGCGATGGAGAGCTGCCGCTCCCGTTCGGCCAGCGTGACGGTCAGTGAGAGCCGCTTGGTCGCACCGGTCTCGTCGGTGACGAGGTCGTAGGACGCGCTGAAGGCCGGATGCTCGGATGTGGCGGCCGCCACGATACGGCCGTAGGCCTTGACCCGGTCACCGGAGAGCTGCACGCGGGCTGACTCCATGCGGGGCACATCGTGGGCACGCCAGGTCAGCACGGCGGGCCACGAGAGACTCGGCACCTGCGGCGCTTGGGCAATCACATCCGAGCGATCGGCTTCACTCATGCCTCTACCGTATGCGACGGGTTGCCGCGTTCGTGGCGGGCTTCCGAATCGGGCCTCGAACCGGGGCGTGACCGTGATTCCAACGCAACCTCGTCGCCGAGGAACGGTTGCGGGATCGAGCCGGAGCGACGGAGTCTGCCGGTGCCCGGCACCGACGCCCACACCGCGAACGCCAGTAGCGCGTCGAGCAGCAGTGCCAGTGCGGTGACCATCAACGCCCCCACCAACGCGAGATAGAACTCCCGCACCTTGATGCCGTCGATCAGATAGCGGCCCAATCCGCCCAGGCTGGCGTAGGCCGCGACGGTGGCGGTGGCCACGATCTGCAGCGTCGCGGTGCGCAACCCGCCCACGATCAGTGGCAGCGCGTTCGGGGTCTCCACCCGCAGCAGGATCCGCGTCTCGGTCATCCCCATCGACCGGGCGGCGTCGACGACGGACCGATCCACGTTGGCGATCCCCGAATACGTGCCGGCCAGCAGCGGCGGAATGCCGAGCAGCATGAGCGCCACCGTCGGCGGGATCAAACCCAGCCCCCACAACAGCACGCCCAGCAACAACACCCCGAGGGTGGGCAGGGCTCGCAGTGCGTTCACACCGGTGACGACGAGGAAGGTGCCGCGGCCGGTGTGCCCGATCACCATCCCCAGCGGAACCGCGATCACCGCCGAGAAGAACACCGCGATCGCGGTGTACTGCAGATGTTCCAGGATGCGCGCGGCCAGACCGGCCGGCCCGCCCCAGTTGGCGGCGGTGAAGATGAAGGTCAATGCCTCGTGCAGGAAGTTCACGCCGCAGCCCCCGCCTGCGCGCCGGCGTCGGCCTTGGCGGCTGTGTTCGCCCGTGTCCACGGGGTCAGCAGCTTGCCGAGGAGCATGATCAGGGTGTCGATGACGACGGCGAGCATGAAGATCGCGATGATCCCGGCGACGATCTGGTCGCTCTTGTTGGCCTGGTAGCCCTCGGTGAACCAGGTGCCCAGCCCACCGATGCCGATGACCGACCCGACGGCGACCATCGAGATGTTGGTCACGGCCACCACCCGCAGGCTCGCGATGAGCACCGGAAGTGCCAGCGGCAGTTCGATTCTCACCATCCGCGTGAGCGGCCGGTAGCCGACCGCGGTGGCGGCGTCAAGCACTGCAGGCGATACCGCGTCCAGCGCCTCGGGTACCGCGCGGACCAGCAGTGCAACTGTGTAGAGGGTCAGCGCGACGATGACATTGGCTTCGTCGAGGATGCGGGTGGGGATGACCAGCGGCAACACGACGAACAACGCCAGTGACGGGATGGTGAACACGATGCTGGCGGTCACCGTGGTCATCCGGCGCAGCACGGTGGTCCGCTGCACCAACGCTCCGAGCGGCACCGCGATCAGCAGGCCCAGCACGATCGGGATCAGCGACAGTCGCAGATGGATCAGCGTCAGCGTCCACAGGGTGTCGAGGTGGGTGACCAGATAGCGCACCGGGTTACCCCTCCGCCTGCCTGGCGGCCCGCTGCTGATCCAGGGCGTCGAGCACGTCCTCGGCCCGCACCCCGCCGATGACCTGCCCGTCGTCGTCGACGGCGACTCCGAGGCCGGCCGGCGAGGACAACGCCGCGTCCAGCGCCAATCGCAGTGTGCCGTCCGGGCGGAACAGCGAGCCCCCCGCGATTGTGCTGTCGTACAACGAGCTTCCCGCGCGGTGCAGCTCGACGCCGTCGGCGTTGATCCAGGCGTAGGGTGCGCCGTCGGGCCGGGTCACCAGCACCCAGTCCCCCGGGCTCAGGGACAGCGCATCGATCTCGGGTTCACCCACATGGCGGATGTCGTGCAGCGGTAGACCGGTCGCGTGGAAGAACTGCAGTCCGCGGTATCCGCGATCGGCACCGACGAAACCCGCCACCGCGTCGTTGGCCGGGTTGGACAGCAACCGCGCCGGGGCGTCGTACTGCTGCAGGACACCGCCCCGGCCGAAGACCGCGACCTTGTCGCCCAGCTTGATGGCCTCGTCGATGTCATGGGTGACGAACACGATCGTCTTGTGCAATTCGCTTTGCAGCCGCAGTATCTCGGTCTGCAGATCCTCACGGACCACCGGATCGACCGCGCTGAACGGTTCGTCCATCAACAGAATCGGCGGATCCGCGGCCAGCGCGCGGGCCACACCTACCCGCTGCTGCTGACCTCCGGACAGCTGCGCCGGGTAGCGGTCGGCCAGCTGCGGGGCCAGACCGACCCGCTCCATCACCGCGAGCGCCGATTTGCGTGCGCTGCGCCGTGATTCGCCGCGCAGCACGGGCACGGTGGCCACATTGTCGATGACCCGCAGATGCGGCATCAGGCCCGCGCTCTGGATCACATAGCCGATTCCGAGCCGCAGCTTCACCGCGTCGACCTTGGTGACGTCCTTGCCGTCGACGGTCAGCGTGCCCGAGGTCGGATTGATCATCCGGTTGATCATCCGCATCGAGGTGGTTTTCCCACAGCCCGACGGTCCCACGAACACCGTGAGTGTGCCGTCGGGCACCTCCAGTGTCAGATCGTCGACCGCGACGGTCCCGTCCGGATATTTCTTGGTGACGTGCTCGAATGTGATCAAGGGTGGCCTATTTCTGCACGGGCTGGTCGAAGCCGTTGTCGGATATCCACGTCGCCGCCGCCTCGTCCGGGTCGACGCCCTGATTGCCCTCGACGGAGGTGTTCAACTCGATGAGTGCCTCGGTGGTGAGCTTCGCACTGACGGCGTCGAGCACGGTCTTGAGTTCGTCGGACATCTTCTGAGAGGCGACCAGCGGCACCACATTCGCCGCCAGGAAGGCATTCTCCGGATCCTCCAGGACCACCAGATTGCTCTGCTCGATGGCCGGAGACGTACTGAAGATGTTGGCGGCGGTGACGGTCCCGTCGGTCAGCGCCTTGACCGTCGCGGGACCGCCGCCGTCGCTGATCGCGATGAAGTTGGCCGGCGCGATATCCAGACCGTACTTCTCCTTGAGTCCCACCAGACCAGTTTGGCGGGTTTGAAACTCCGAGGGCGCACCGACTTTCACCTCGGGCGAGTATGCCGCGAGATCGGCGATGGTGGTGAGATTCCACCGCTGCGCGGTCTCCTCGGACACCGCGAGGGTGTCCTTGTCCTCGGCGGGGGACGGGTAGAGGATGGACAGATCACCGGGTAGCGCCTTGAGCAGACCCAGCAGCACGGAGTCCGGGGTGGTCGCGTCGCTTTGAGGGTCGAAGTACTGCAACAGATTCCCGGTGTACTCCGGGATCAGGTCGATCGAGTGGTCCTGCACGGCCGGGATGTAGGTCTCCCGGCTACCGATGCCGAACTGCCGGGAGATGGTGAACCCGTTGACCTCCAACACCTGGGCGTAGATCTCGGCGAGGATCTTCGACTCGGTGAAGTCCGCCGACCCCACCTTGATGGATTTCAGATCGCCGGATATCTCACCGCCGCCGAGCGGGTTCGAACTCCCGCACGCTGTCATCAGCAACGCCAGCACGAGGACGGCAACGGCGCGCATCGGGTATCGACGGGCCTTTCGGGAGCGCATCACGCAACAACGTCCTTTCGGGCTCGCGGGCGGTGGCGAACCTTTCGTGACCCTAACGCGATCTGCGCGGAGGTTTCATTCGAAGCGCGAAAGGGCAAAGATGGAGCCATGTCCAGCGATCCGTTCGCAGCAGGCGACCAGCCGGCATTCGACGCGCCGAGCACCCCACCCACCGGGGCGCCGGCACCACCGGAGTCGGCCGTGCATTTCACCAAGGCCGCCGCGATGTGGTTGTCGTTGGCCCTCGGGTTCCTGATCCTGATCGTGCTGCTGATCTTCATCGCGCAGAACACCGAGTCCGCGGAATTCGCTTTCCTCGGCTGGCACTGGTCGCTGCCGTTGGGCGTGGCAATCCTGTTCGCGGCGGTGGCCGGCGGTCTGCTCACGGTTGCGGTGGGCGCAGTCCGCATCTTCCAGCTGCGGCGGGCCGCCAAGAAAAATCTCCGGTTGCGGCAGTAACCGCTCACCGGATCGAGACGAGTTGCTCGATCGAATCCCGCGGCAGCTCGCCGTCGACCGTCGCCGTCACCTCCATGTTGTTGACCGTGATCGCGCCCTTGTGGTTGTCGAGCCAGGCGGTGTCGGCCGCGTCGCGACCGGTCGCGATGCGCACCAGCGACTGGCGCGGCGCCAGGCACGTGGCGTCCACCACCCGCCAGTGACCGTCGACGAACGCTTCGGCGACGGCGTGGAAATCCATCGGCTGACAACCCGGTGCGTACACCGACACCAGCCGGGCGGGGACGTTGACCGCGCGCAGCAGTGCGATGACCAGGTGGGCGTAGTCGCGGCAGACCCCGGACCCGGCCAGGAGGGTGTCGGCCGCACCGTCGATCGGGTCGCTGGACCCCGGAACATAACTCAATCGGGCGCCCACCCAGGACGACACCTTCTCCAGCAGCGCCACCGAGTCGGCGACAGCACCGAATTCGGTCGCGGCGAAACCGAAGAATTTGTCGGCCTCGGCGTACCGGCTCGGCCGCAGGTAGGTCGACAGATCGAGCTCGCGCAGCGGAGCCGGATCGGCCTGGCCCACAACGGTGGCCCGGTAGCGGACCTTGAGGTTGCCGACCGGTGCATCGAACTTGTGGATGCGGTTGCCGTGATCGCCGGTGATCTCCTGGATCTCGCCGAGCGGAATCTGCTTGCCGTCCAGGACGAACGACAGCGACTCGGTCACCTCGGCGCCGGGTTGCGGGGCCAACGCGATCTGGAACTCCAGGGTCGTCGGGTCGGTGATCTCGACATCGAGGTCGGCACCGACGTCACGTTTGAACACCGCGGACCTCTTTCCGAGCCGGGAGAGCAGTTTCGAGGGGAGCGTTTGGGGCACGGGTCTCTCTACCCCGCGGTGACCTGCGGCGAAACCTCGATGTTCAGCTGAGCTGGGACAGTCCCGCCGCGATCAGCGGGGCCACCGCCTCGCCCACCTTGTCGTTATCGTCCACCATTCCCGCTTCCCGCGCGCGGTAGGCGATACCCGCCCCGATGATGGCGAGTTTGAAGTAGGCCAGCGCCATGTAAAACCGCCAGTCGTCCAACGGCTGACCCGTCGCTGTGGAGTACTTCTCGGCCAGCGCGTCGGCGTCGGGAATCAGTTCGCTGGCCCAGGCGGCGTCGGCATGCACCAGGTGGAAGGTGGGATGGCGGTATACACACATCAGGGCGGCGTCGCTGAGCGGATCGCCGAGCGTCGACATTTCCCAGTCCAGCACCGCGACGACCTTGGTGGGGTCCACGGCGTCGAGAATGGTGTTGTCGATGCGGTAGTCACCGTGCACGATCGAGGACCTGCTCTGCGGCGGGAGCGCCTCGGTCAGACGCTGGTGCAGAGTGCGGACGTCGCGGTCGCAGGGATCGTCGGGCCGCTTGACCAGATCCCATTGCGAACCCCAGCGCCGCACCTGACGTTCCAGGTAGCCGGTGGGCTTGCCGAAATCGGACAGCCCGACATCGGCGGGGTCGACGGCGTGCAGATCGGCGAGCACTGTGATCAGCGCGTCGACGCAGGATTCGATCGTCGCCCGGTCGCCGAGGGCCTTCAGCTGATCGGTGTAGCGCACCACGCGGCCGGCCACGTACTCGACCATCTGGAACGGCGCGCCCAGCACCGAGTCGTCGTCGCGCATCGTGACAGCCCTGGCCACCGGCACCGAGGTGCCGGCCAGGGCGGCGACGACCCGGTACTCACGGGCCATGTCGTGCGCGGACGGGGTAAGTCCGTGCAGAGGAGGGCGGCGCAGCACCCAGCTGGAAGCGTCGTCGGCCACCAGGAACGTCAGGTTGGATCGGCCGCCGGAGATGAGCTCGGCACGCAATTCGCCGCTGCGAGGCACCCCGATCTCACGCAGATGTCGGTCCAGGGCGGCAAGGTCGAGGCCTTCGAGGTCGGTCACGCGATCTGTTTACCACTCCTACCAGCGCTGGTTTCGGGGGAGTAAGTCCCAGACGTGTTCGGTGCCGTTGACCGCGGCCACCGACAGCCGGCCGCTGCGCGAGGACAACAGCCGCGTGACCGACGCGTAGTCGACGTGAAACGACAGCAGCCGCTCGGTGCGCAAGACCTGATGCAGCAGCACGTTGATCACCCCGCCGTGGCTGAACACCGCGACGGTGTCGTCATGATCGCCCTCGGCGGTCAGGTCGTCGACGGCAGCAGCGACACGGGCCAGGAACTCGCGCTCGTCGACGGCGCTGGGAAGGTGGCCGTCGACAAGCCGCTGGAGCTCCTGCGGGTTCTCCGCGGCGATCTGTTCGATCGGGATGTAGTGCGGCAGGTCGCGGTCATACTCGGCGAGGCGGTCGTCGACCTCGATGGGTAGGCCCAGCGCGTCGGCCACCGGCCGGCCGGTCTCGATCGCGCGGATCTGCGGACTGCTCACCAGCCGGGTGATCGGGAACCGGGCCAGCGCGTCGGGTAGCCGTTTAGCTTGTTCGTGACCGTCCTCGGACAGGTGCGGATCGGAGCCCTGCCCGGGTTCACTTCGCAGCGGCAGCGCATGTCGGACCAGAAGCAGTTGCACCGTGACACCATATGGCGCGTGAGTGGACCCGGTGGATTCGCCGATGCGCTTTTCGACCTTTCCGGTCGGGTCGCGCTGATCACCGGCGGCAGTCGCGGACTGGGACGGGAGATGGCCTTGGCGGCCGCGCGGTGCGGAGCCGACGTCGTCATCGCCAGCCGTAAATACGACGCGTGCGTGGCCGTCGCGCAGGAGGTCACCGCCGAGACCGGCCGGGCGGCGCTGCCGTATGCCGTGCACGTCGGTCGGTGGGATGAGCTCGACGGGTTGGTCGAGGCGGTCTACGACCGGTTCGGCCGGGTCGACGTGCTGGTCAACAACGCCGGCATGTCGCCCCTCTACGAATCCCTGCCGTCGGTGACCGAGCAGCTGTTCGACGCGGTGGTGAACCTGAACCTCAAAGGTCCGTTCCGGTTGTCGGTGCTGATCGGGGAGCGCATGGCCGCAGCCGGAGGTGGGTCGATCGTCAACGTCAGCACCCACGGCGCACTGCGCCCGCACCCGTCGTTTATTCCGTATGCGGCGGCCAAGGCGGGGCTGAACACGATGACCGAAGCGCTGGCGTTGGCGTACGGACCGAAGGTGCGGGTCAACACCTTGATGCCCGGACCGTTCCTCACCGAAGTGAGCAAAGCGTGGGATCTCACCGAAGGTGGCCCGAATCCTTTCGGGCGCAGCGCCTTGCAGCGGGCCGGCCGACCGGCCGAGATCATCGGGGCCGCCTTGTTCCTGATGTCGGACGCGTCGAGTTTCACATCCGGGTCGATCGTGCGCGCCGACGGCGGTATCCCCTGACCTGACCTCCTTCCGGTACGCGGGGTTCAGGGGGTGACGATGTTGAACTTCGGGTCGGGTTTGTCCAGTACCGACACCAGGGTGGTGAGGACCTCCGCGTCCCCGGCGATCTCCAGACCCGGTGAGGTGCTGTCCCCCGCCGCGAGGCTGAGCAGCCGCAGCTTGCTGTCCAACCGCATGGTGACCTGGGCTGTTGCTGCGTCGGCGGCGACCTTGCGGTAGACCAGCACTCCATTGCGCAGCGTCAACCGGTAGTTGGTGCCGGATTCCAGGAACGTCACGTCGATGGCGAGGTCGAAGTCCCAGGCGCGGGGTCCGTTCACGCTGATCGCCAGCACATCGAACATCTGCTCGGGGGACAGTTGGGCCACCATCGACGTCGACGTCGTCTGCACCGGGGTGCCGAAGTTGCCGTCCCGCAATTCGGTTGCGCCGGCCAGGAAGAAGTTGCGCCACGTCGCGGTCTCGGCGCCGTAGGCCAGCTGCTCCAGGGTGTCACCGTACAGCGCCCGAGCACCGGCATGGCTGTCATCGGTGAACATGGCGTGATCGAGAAGTGTTGCTGCCCAACGATAATCACCAGTATCGAAGGCCTGCTGGGCGAGTTCGACGACCCGGTCGAGCCCGCCCATCGCCGCGACATAGCGCGGACCGATCGCCTCCGGCGGATGCGGCCACAGCCTGGCCGGGTTGCCGTCGAACCACCCCATGTAGCGCTGGTAGACCGCCTTGACGTTGTGGCTGACCGAACCGTAATAACCCCGTGCATGCCAGGCTCGCTCGAGTGCCGGCGGCATGGTGAAACTCTCCGCGATCTCGATGCCGGTGAACCCCTGATTGAGCTGCCGCAGTGTCTGGTCGTGCAGGTAGGCGTACAGATCCCGTTGCAGCGACAGGAATTCGACGATGTTGTCCCGGCCCCAGGTGGGCCAGTGGTGTGAGGCGAAGACGACATCGGCGCGATCGGCAAAGGTGTCGATGGCCTCGGTGAGGTATCCGGCCCACCCGTGCGGGTCACGCACCAGCGCCCCGCGCAGGGTCAGCAGGTTGTGCAGGTTGTGGGTCGCGTTCTCGGCCATGCACAGCGCGCGGTAACGCGGGAAGTAGAAGTGCATCTCGGCGGGGGCCTCGGTGCCCGGAGCCATCTGGAATTCCATCTCGACACCGTCGATGGTGTGCGTCTCCCCCGTCTCGGTGATGTCGACCGTCGGGACGATGATCGCGACCTCCCCCGTCGACGGGGTCTGACCGAGACCACATCCGACCTGGCCCCGCGGGCCGCGGGCCAGCACCGTGCCGTACATGTAGGCGGCCCGCCGGGTCATCGCCGTTCCGGCGTAGACGTTCTCCTGCACGGCGTGCGCGGTGAACCCTTCCGGCGCGAGCACCGCCACCCTGCCCTCATCGACGTCGGATTGCGAGGTCACCCCGAGCACGCCGCCGAAGTGGTCGACGTGGCTGTGGGTGTAGATCACCGCGCGGACCTCGCGGTTGCCTCGATGTTCGCGGTAGAGCGCCAACGCCGCGGCAGCGACCTCGGTGGACACCAACGGGTCGATCACGATGATGCCGGTGTCGCCCTCGACGAAGGTGATGTTGGACAGGTCGAAGCCGCGCACCTGATAGATGCCTTTGGCATCTTCTCCCGTCGCCCCGCCCGCCGTGACCACCTCGTAGAGACCCTGTTTGGCGACCAGCGTCGACTGCCGCCACAGGCTGGGGTGCACCGTCGTCGGAGCATCCCCGGTAAGGAAGTCGTAGGCGTCGTTGTCCCACACGACGCGCCCGTCGGCGGCCTTGACGACGCAAGGACTTTGCCTGGCGATGAATCCGCGATCCGCGTCGACGAAATCCCGGGTGTCGTCGAAAGGAAGGGCCGACCGGTGGTCGCGATGGGCGGCCTCGATCGTCTGAGTGGGCGGCTTGCTGTCCATATCTCCAGAGAGTGCCACGCGGCCGCCCCCACCGGTGCTTGACTGACGGAATGGACATACGCCGCGTCGTCACCGGACACGATGCCTCCGGCAAGTCGGTATTCGTCAGCGACGAGAAGGTGGCGCCGCGCAGACCGGTGCTGCTTCCCGGCTCGGAGTTCACCCTGCTCTGGGGTGGTGACGAAACGCCGCAATTCCCCGACGACGGGTCGATGCCGAACTGGCACACCTACTTCCCGCCCGTCGGCGGTTTCCGGTTCTCGATGTTCACCCTGCCCCCCGGTACCGCCGAGGCCCGGACCGACGACCTCAGCACGGAGGAGGCAATCGCCGACGGGGAGCAGAAGCTGCCAGGCCTGCTCGGCTATATGGAGCTCGACGATCCCGGTATGCACACCACCGACACCATCGACTTCGAGGTGGTGCTGGAGGGGACGGTGATCCTTGAGCTCGACGACGGCGCCGAAGTGACGCTGCATCCGGGTGACACCGTCGTGCAGAACGGAACCCGGCACCGGTGGCGCAACCCGGGCGACACCCCGGCACGGCTGGCCCTGTTCGTGTGCGGTGCCCACCACGCCGAGGTCAACCGCGCATCGCCGCCCCGAGGCGACTGATCTCAGCGTCCCCGTAGCCGGCGGCCATCGCGACCTCGGCGTAGCGCCGCACCGCCTTGAGGGCACCGGCATCCAGACCGCTGCCCTCCGCGGTGTCGATCAGGTGCCCGAGCGACGCCGCCGCCGAGGACACCGATGCGCTCGCGTCGTCATGCCTTTCAGCGTCGACGCGTTCGGCGATCTCGGCGAAGACCGGTGGCAGGATCGCAGCGATACCGAGGGCGTGCGGCAGCAGATCCGCCGCCGTAATGCCGTGGGCACGAGCGACCTCCAGTGCGTGCAGGAATCCGCCGGTGGCTGTCCAGAACACGTCGAGCAGCGCCATGTCGAAGGACGCCGCACGACCGATGTCCGGCCCGAGCCACACCGCCCGCCCCAGCACCTCGAACAGCTCACGGTGCGAGTCGAACAGGTGTCGCGGTCCGGCGTAGAGCACCTCGGCATCCGGCGTCCCGATGATGTCGGTGGGGCTCATGATCGCACCGTCGAGATAGTGGCCGCCGGCGTCTGCGACGAGCTTCGCCGTGCCGCGGGCTCGCTGCGGGGTGTCAGAGCTCAGACCCACCAGGATCCGTCCGGCCACGGCGTCGCCTGCGGCGTGGACGACCTCATCGACGGCGTCGTGGTCGACGACGTTGACCAGCGTCAGATCGCCGGCAGCGACTGCGTCGGCCGGGCTCGGCAACCACCGCGCGCCACGCGACAGCAGGGCGGCGGCCTTGGAGTGGGTGCGATTCCACACCGAGACGGAGTGCCCGGCATCCAGCAACACGCCGGCGAGTGCCTGTCCCATCGGCCCGAGACCGACCACGGTGACGGCGCTCATGCTGCCTCCTGCGGTGGCGCCGCGGGCTTCCTGATGCTCTCGATGACCCGGGCGAAGCCCTGTGAGCCGTATCCGGAGGCGATCTGGCGGTGGATCAGACGCTGTACCACGTCGAGGATCTCGGTGCCGACACCTTGCGTGCGGCCGGCGTCGATGATGTCGGTCAGCTCACTGAAGGCCAGGCTCTGCTGGCCGGGACGGGCGTAATCCCCGGCGTCGATCACCTCGGCGTACTCGGCGATCCCGGGCGCCATGGCCTGCAGCCACGGTGCCGCACGTGCAGCGAACTCAGCCGCACCCACTCCGGCCGGTGCGACCATCGCAGCGCCCTGGAAGAAACCGGCGAACATCGTGTACATCCCGGCCAGCAGCGCCAGGTCATAGAGTGATGCCAGACCCGCGTCGGCCCCGACGAAGTCCGCGGTGCCCCACGCCTCGAGCAGCCCGCGGTGAGTATCGAAGACATCCTTGACGCCGCTGAAGAGCGCCGTGGACGCCGGGGTACCGATCATCTCGGGGGTCGCCATGATGCCGCCGTCGAGAAACTCGACACCGGCCGCCGCGGACCATCGCGCGAGTTCGCGCGCGCCGTCCGGGCTCGTCGTGGTCACGTTGATCAGCTGACGGCCGCTGAGGAGGTCTGCGATCGGGTGCAGCACCTCGTGCACCGACGCGTGATCGAGCAGGCACACGACGATCAGATCGGCGTCCGCGACGGCAGCTGCGGCGGTCGTAGCCACCGCGATCCCGTTGCCGCGCAGACGTTCTGCGCGTTCAGGGGTGCGGTTCCACACGGTGGCCCGGTAGCCGGTCACCGGCGTGGACCCGGCGAGAGCAGTCCCCATCGCGCCTGCGCCTAGGAAAGTCACTTTGTTCATGGCACCATCGTGGACAGGCACCCACATTTCGACAAGTACCCACTAGAAAGTGCGGTACTTACTGATGTGAAACTATTGGCATCTAGCTGCGAGGAAGCCGCCATGACGACGCTCGGCAAGTACACCTGCGGGTTGGACGCGGCGATGGCCGTGGTCGCAGGCAAATGGGTCCCACTGATCCTGTGGGAACTCAAGGAAGGGCCGGTGCGGTTCAACACCCTGCACCGCAACCTGGTGGGGATCTCGCAGAAGATGCTGACCCACCACCTCAAGGATCTCCAATGCTATGGAGTCGTGCACCGTGAGAGTTACCACGAGGTGCCTCCGCGGGTGGAGTACTCGATGACCCCGGCAGGGCACGAGCTCCTGGAAGCCCTTGAGCCGATGGCTGATTGGGCCGAGAAGTACATCGACGCCATCTGCGCTGTCGACGCGGGCTGAGGTCGACGATCCTGGTCGTCCGCGGTCGCCGGGGATCACTCCCGCCGTTCCAGCCGGTGCAGCTCGACATCGCGCAGCGCGCCGGCCCGCACGGTTGCCGTCATATAGGTGCAGTGTGGTTGACGTCGGCGATCGGTAGGAGAACCCGGATTGAGAAGGCGCAGGCCGGTTTTCGCGGTCGTATCCCACGGGATGTGCGAATGGCCGAACACCAGCACGTCGGTGTTCGGGTAGTCGCGGGCCATCCTCGCCTCTCGGCCGGTTGCGGCGCCGGTCTCGTGGACGACGGTGAAACGCAGACCGCCCAACTCGACGTCGGCGCGCTCAGGAAGGCGGCGCCGTAACTCGGCGCCGTCGTTGTTGCCCCAACACGCCACCAGCCGTCGTGATCGGGCCTCCAAGGCGTCGAGTAGGTCCGGCTCGACCCAGTCCCCGGCGTGGATCACCACGTCGACGTCGTCGACGGCTTTCCACACCGCAGGCGGTAGATCCTTGGCGCGTTTCGGGAGATGGGTGTCGGCGATCAACAGAAGGCGCACGTCCCAAGCCTAACGGGAACTGATCAGGGCGGCGGACCGGCGGCGGCGGCGCGATCGGTCGAGCTGGCCTCTACAGGTGAAATACGGCTACGCTCAACAGATGTGAAGTCGGGCCCGTTGCCAGGTGAGGCAGCCGGTTCGGAAGAAGGAGCGCTCGCGCCCGCTTCGCCCCGGCCCGGCTGTTCCACAGGTGCCCGCGGGCCCGAGCCGCCTTCAGCCCCCGCCGCGGGCGGTCGCGCAGTGGGAGTGGGCGGCTCCCCCGTGCGTGCCGGGCCCGGAGCGGACGGCCCACCCGCACCCGTCGGCGCACCAGGGTTGGTAGGCGGAATCTTCTCCGGCCGCAACGGCGGTGCTACCGGTGGCGCCGGGGTGAACTCCGAGACACCCGGCGTGTGTGTCTGACCGGCCCCGCCGCGGGCCCAGCTTCCCAGCTCGCCGATACGGGGCAGTCGTCCTTCGTCCAGCACGCGACGGCTCAGGTTCACGCTTCTGGCTACCCCGCCCGCCTTTGACAGGGCGCCGCCGGGCACAAACAGCGACCCCACGTTGACCGCGACCTCGCCGGCGGCGCGGCCGGGGTGGTCACCAAACCACGTGTCCCAGGACGAGAAATCCTTCAACTCAGCGACGACGACGCCGGGCAGGCGCGACGGGTCCCTGGCCACCGACAGCGTCAGCGCGGCCATGCCTATCCAGGTGTCGGGATCGGCCATCGCCACCGTGTCGGAAAGGGAGCCGAGCAGGCCGGTCACCGCACCGACCTGGACGTCGGTGTAAAAGGTGAACTCGTTGGCCAACGCGTTGCCCGCCCCGGTGCCGAACTGCTCGACCAGGACGGGGCGGATCGATTTCTGCAGGGCGGTGGCGGCGTCGCCGATCAGCAAGTTCAGTTCGTCGAGCAGTCCGACGATGCCCTGCACCTGCCGTTGACAGTTGTCGATGACGGTGTTCACGTCGCGGGCGACCTCGCGCAGGATGTCGTCACCATCGCCGGTGAGCCAGCCGGTCACGGTGTCCCACAGTCCCTCGAATGAGAGCCTGTCCAGCAGTCTGCGGATCGCGCTCTGAGCGTCGTCGACAATTCGGGCGAAGTCCGAAACCAACTGTGCGACAGTCGAAGCAGCCTTAGCGAGCAGCGCTGTCGCGTTACCGACGCCGGCCAGGGCTGTCATGATGGCCGCACGCTCGGGAATCAATTGATCGGTGACAGCGGCCTTGATGGCGGTCAGTTGCGGTTCGACCATTGCCAGCGCGTTCGCGAAATTGCGCCATTGAGCGGCTGTCAGGTACATCATCGACGCGTTACCCGACGGCCAGGTCATCGCTGTGCCTGCGAACAGTCCCGCACCGGGGATGAATTGCAGCAGTGGCTGCACCAGATACCACATAGCCGGTGCCGGGATGGTGATGCCGTTGGGTCCGGGCGGCACAGGGGCGGGCATGAATCGTGCGGCATCGCCGCTGACGCCGCCGGCCGGGCCCGGTCCGCCGATGGTGGCGGCGGCATCGGCGTTGCGGTAGTTGAACCCGGTCGCCTGCAGGAGTTGCCCCACCCCGGTGAACGCGTTCGCGGCGTCGGCGACCGCCGCGGCGAAGTACGTCGACTCGCGGCCGTACTTCATCCCGAAGTTCATTCCGGCCGGATCGATCCCGGAGGCGATACCGCCCGCCAGTGAGGGACCCAGCACCCCGGACAGCGTGCCCAACAGCGACCCCAGCGCACCGGTCTGCCGCCCCGCGGCGATCAGCGCTTCGGGATCAACCGCGATGCGCATCGGTCACCTCCGCGACCCGCCGGTCATGCCTGCCACATCCGGCCGTTCGTACCAACCGCGCAGGTGTAGTTCGCGTAAGCGGTGTCCACGACCTCTCGCAACACCGATAGCGCCTCCCGCATCTGCTCGGCACCGTCGTCCCACCGCTGTTGCGCCTGTTGCTGGACATCCGACCCGGCGCCCTGCCACGACCGGCGCAGCGCGGCCATCGTCTGCTCGATATCGGCAAGGCATTCGGTCATCGCGTATCCGAAATCCTCCATCTGGCTGACGGCCGTGCGCAGCTGACCGAAATCCACCACCAACACCGCCATCGTCCTTTCAGTCGCCCCGCGCGGCGGGGACCTGCATCGTCGAATCGAGCGCCGCACCGGATTGCTGATCGGTCCTGACGTACTCCGTCGCGGCGAGGCTGAGCAGGTCGGCCATCATCTGCACGCCGCGGACCACCTGGCCCGCACCGTCGTGCCACCGGTCCCACGCCGGCCCGAAAGCCGATGACGCCTGCCCTTTCCAGCCCGCCGCCAGCAGTTGTCGGGTCTGCAGGTCCACTCCGGCCAGGCCGTCCTGCAACCGCTGTCCGGCATCGCGAAGGCGATCTGCTGCCGTCCGTAGATCTGCCACCACCACTTCGACCGAATGCTCCACTTGAAGCAGACTATTGGCTCGCGGTGGGGGGTCTGTGCGCCAATTCTGAGCCGTCGGCGCAGGCGCGGCCACACCCCGGGGGTGTGCCTACCAACCTCAACAGACGCCCTCGTCCACGGAAGCGGCGACGTGGGGCCGCAACGAGGCCAGATGTGCGGAAGCCTTCACGTTCGCCGGCGAGTGTGGCGATATCTTCACACTCGACAACTGCCACGGACGTCGCAACTCGACAGGTGCCACTCGACTACCGCCACTCGACTACCGCCACTCGACAAGTGCCACTCGACAAGTGCCACTCGACAAGTGCCACTCGACAACTGCCACGGACGCACCAGCCGGCGTCAGGTGCGAACGTCGGCCTCCTGGAGTCGGGTCACGTCGCCGTCCTCGGGTCCGTGCGCCCGGCCCACGTGCGCCTCGGCGCGCATCCGCTCCCTCATGTGTGGATAGTGCAGCTCGAACGCCGGTCGCTCGGAACGGATCCGGGGCAGCTCGGTGAAGTTGTGTCGCGGCGGCGGGCAACTGGTGGCCCACTCCAGCGAGTTGCCATAACCCCACGGATCGTCGACGGTGACGACCTCGCCGTAGCGCCAGCTCTTGAACACATTCCAGACGAACGGCAGCATCGAGGCGCCGAGGACGAACGCGCCGATGGTCGACACCACGTTGAGGGTGGTGAAGCCGTCGCCGGGCAGGTAGTCGGCGTAGCGACGCGGCATGCCCTCGTCGCCGAGCCAGTGCTGCACCAGGAACGTGGTGTGGAAGCCGATGAACGTCAACCAGAAGTGCACCTTGCCCAGCCGCTCGTCAAGCAGCCGGCCGGTCATCTTGGGGAACCAGAAGTAGATGCCCGCATAGGTCGCGAACACGATGGTCCCGAACAGCACATAGTGGAAGTGCGCCACCACGAAATAGCTGTCGGTGACGTGGAAGTCCAGCGGCGGGCTGGCCAGCAGCACACCCGAGAGCCCACCGAGCAGGAACGTCGCGATGAACCCCACCGCGAACAGCATCGGGGATTCGAACGTCAACTGGCCCTTCCACATCGTGCCGATCCAGTTGAAGAACTTGATCCCGGTGGGCACCGCGATCAGGAAGGTCATGAACGAGAAGAACGGAAGGAGCACGGCACCGGTGGCGAACATGTGGTGCGCCCACACCGCCATCGACAGCGCCGCAATGCTGAAGGTGGCGTACACCAGGGTGGTGTAACCGAAGATCGGCTTGCGGGAGAAGACCGGGATCACTTCGCTGATGATCCCGAAGAACGGCAGCGCGATCACATACACCTCGGGATGGCCGAAGTACCAGAACAGGTGCTGCCAGAGAATGACGCCGCCATTGGCCGGGTCGTAGACGTGAGCACCCAGGTGGCGGTCGGCGGCCAGAGCGAACAGCGCGGCGGTCAGCAGCGGGAAGATGAGCAACACCAGGATCGAGGTCACCAGGATGTTCCAGGTGAAGATCGGCATCCGGAACATCGTCATCCCGGGTGCACGCATGCACACCACCGTCGTGACCATGTTGACCGCACCCAGGATGGTGCCCAGACCACCGACGCCCAGACCGAAGATCCACAGGTCCGCGCCGACGCCGGGGGTGTGGGTGGCATCCGAGAGCGGCGCGTACGCGGTCCAGCCGAAGTCCGCGGCACCGCCCGGGGTGATGAACCCGGCCAGCGCGATCAACGCGCCGAACAGGAACAGCCAGAACGAGAACGCGTTCAACCGGGGGAAGGCCACATCCGGAGCGCCGATCTGCAGCGGCAGCACCAGGTTGGCGAACCCGAACACGATCGGGGTCGCATAGAACAGCAGCATCGCGGTGCCGTGCATGGTGAACAGCTGGTTGTACTGCTCATTCGACAGGAACTGCAGCCCCGGTGCGGTCAGCTCGGTGCGGATGAACAGCGCCATCAGGCCGCCGATCATGAAGAAGATGAAGCAGGCGACCACGTACATGACGCCGATCAGCTTGTGATCGGTGGTGGTGATCAGTTTGTAGATCAGATTGCCCTTGGGGCCAAGCCGCGCGGGAAAGGGGCGCCGCGGTGCCAGGATCTCGGTCTTCTCGACGGTTGCCACGCCGGAAGTCAATCCCGCTCACGGCGTCCGGAAATAGGGCCGAAAGTCGCCAATTCCGCCCTGACCGGCGGAGAAGCGCGCCCGAAGGGATTCGAACCCCTAACCTTCTGATCCGTAGTCAGATGCTCTATCCGTTGAGCTACGGGCGCTTGGGTACCGCGTGTTCAGTTGTCGCCGGCGAGCCGGCCTCGGTGCGCGGAGGCGAGAGGATTTGAACCTCCGGTCCCCGGTAAGGGGGACAACTCATTAGCAGTGAGTCCCATTCGGCCGCTCTGGCACGCCTCCCGACGTTTACCGCCGCTGCGACAGAGTACACAGGGGCCACGGCGGGAAGCAAAGCAGATCCGAGCGGGCCATAAACTGACTCAGGTGACAGCCCGTCTGCGCCCCGAACTCGCCGATCTGCCCGCCTACACGCCGGGTAGGACGGTGCCCGGCGCCATCAAGATCGCCAGCAATGAAACCGTGCACGGCCCGCTGCCCAGCGTGCGGGCGGCGATCCACAAGGCGGTCGACGGGATCAACCGCTACCCCGACAACGGCTACATCGCGCTCAAGGAGCGACTGGCCAAGCATGTGAACTTCGCCCCCGAACACATCTCGGTGGGGTGCGGGTCGGTCAGCCTGTGCCAGCAGCTGATTCAGATCACCTCGACCGTCGGCGACGAGGTGCTCTTCGGCTGGCGCAGCTTCGAGATCTACCCGTTGCAGGTCCGCACCGCCGGCGCCACCCCGGTCCAAGTGCCGCTGACCCACCACACCTTCGACCTCGACGCGATGCTCGCCGCGATCACCGACCGAACCCGGCTCATCTTCGTGTGCAACCCGAACAACCCGACCAGCACCGTCGTCGACCCGGACCGACTGGCCCGGTTCGTCGAGGCGGTGCCGCCGCACATCCTGGTGGTCCTCGACGAGGCCTACGTCGAGTACATCCGCGACGGCCTGGCTCCCGACAGCCTCGGGCTGGTCCACGCGCACAGCAATGTCGTTGTCCTACGCACCTTTTCCAAGGCCTACGGGCTGGCCGGACTGCGCATCGGCTACGCGGTTGCCGACCCGGACATCATCGCCGCGCTGTCGAAGGTCTATGTCCCGTTCACCGCCACCAGCGTTTCGCAGGCCGCCGCCATCGCGTGCCTGGACGCCGCCGACGAACTGCTCGAGCGCACCGACGCCGTCGTCGCCGAACGCACCAGGGTCAGCGCGGCACTGCGCGACGCCGGCTACGACCTGCCGTCCTCGCAGGCGAACTTCGTGTGGCTGCCCCTGCCCGGCCGAGCCCAACGATTCGCCTCCGACGCCGCCAACAGCCGCATCATCGTGCGCCCGTACGGCGAGGACGGGGTCCGGGTCACCGTCGCCGCCACCGACGAGAACGACGCATTCCTCGACTTCGCCCGCAACTGGACAGGACTGCAATGAGCGACGCCCGCACGACGTTCACCACATTGAAGCAGCGCACGGACCGCATCGCCGACGCCGAACTCGACGCGTTCTGGGCCACCCTGGCGCCGGCCACCATCGACTTCATGATCGGCGCGTGGAGAGGCGGTGAGTTCGACACCGGCCACCGCGCCAACGGCTTCATGAAGAAGCTGAACTGGTTCGGCAAGACCTTCCACTCGGCGGCCGACGCCAAACCGCTGATCTGCCTGGATGCCGACGGCAACACGTTCTCCAACACCGAGGCGATGAACGGCGAAGCCAGCCTGTGGATGGAGGAGTTCCGAGGTGAGGTCGTGGCGTCGATGGTCTACGACGGCCGGCCCGTGCACGACCACTTCAAGGTCGTCGACGACAACGCCGTGATCGGGATCATGAACGGCAAAGGCGCGCTCGACACCAGTTCAGGCACCCCACGCCACCTGTACTTCTACCTCGAACGCGGCTAGCCGCATATCGTGGCCAGGATGATGACGCGCGTGCGGTTCACGGCCGCGACGATGGCAGGTCTTGCGATCGTGGTTGGATTGGGCACGGCCTGCCAGCGCACCACCGAAGGAACCGTCGCGCAGACCACGCAGCCCGGCCCGCCGCTGACCTCGGCCCCGACCACCACCGGCCGCGCCCCCGGGATCCCCGGCATCCCCGACATCCAGATCCCGAACCTTCCGCTGCCCACCCGCAACACCGACGTCCCGCAGGTGCCCGCACCGGCGAACGCAATGACGATGACGTGCGAGGAGTTCAGCGACCTCGACGAACCCACCCGGGTCGCGGTGGTGCGCGAGATCCTGTCCCAGGAGGGCAATCCGCTCGGACCCGACGGTGAGTTCGTCGGCCAGATCCTCGCCGACGCGGCCTGCCAGTTCCTGCCCAGTGCGGTAGTCGCCGACATTCTGCTGGGCGGGGGCTAACCTCTACCTCCATGGGTGAATCCAGCCAATCGGAGACGACGGCGAGCCGGGAATCCTTGACCGTCGACATCGCCGATCACATCGCGCAGGTGACGTTGATCGGGCCCGGTAAGGGCAACGCGATGGGTCCGGCGTTCTGGGCCGAGCTCCCGGTGGTGTTCCAGGAACTCGACGCCGATCCCGAGGTGCGGGCGATCGTGCTCACCGGGTCCGGCCGCAACTTCAGCTACGGCCTCGATCTGGCCGCGATGGGCGGGACGTTGGGGTCGATGATGTCCGATGCGTCGTCGTCCAAACCGCGGGCGGAGTTCCATTCCCAGCTCAAGACGATGCAGTACGCGATCACCGCGGTCGCCGACTGCCGCACTCCGACGATCGCCTCGGTGCACGGCTGGTGTATCGGTGGCGGTGTTGACCTGATCTCGGCGGTCGACATCCGTTATGCCAGCAGTGACGCGAAGTTCTCGGTGCGCGAGGTCAAACTGGCGATCGTCGCCGACGTCGGCTCGCTGGCGCGGCTGCCGCTGATCCTGTCCGACGGGCATCTGCGCGAGCTGGCGCTGACCGGCAAGGACATCGACGCCGCGCGGGCCGAGAAGATCGGCCTGGTCAACGACGTCTACCCCGATCCGGAGGCCTCGCTGACCGCCGCGCGGGCCACCGCGGCCGAGATCGCGGCCAATCCGCCGCACACCGTGCACGGCATCAAAGATGTCCTCGACGAGCAACGCACCGCCCAGGTCGCGGCCAGCCTGCGCTACGTCGCGGCGTGGAACTCGGCGTTCCTGCCGTCGAAAGATCTCACCGAGGGCATCACGGCGATGTTCGAGAAGCGGCCGCCGCACTTCACCGGCGAGTAGCCGACCGGCGGCCGGTGGTCTCCGGAAGCGCGAGCACACAGCTGAAGCTGACCAGCGCCAGCCCGCCCATCAGCAGCGCGATGGCTCCGCCGCCGTAAGACGCCATCAGGACCGGGGAGACCACCGGCGGCAGTGCGCCCCCGAGGACGCCGCCGAGCGTGTGCGAGATCGCCGCACCGGTGTAGCGGTAGCGGGCGGCGAAGATCTCAGGCAGGAAGGCCGCCAGGGGGCCCATGCACACGCCGATGAGCGCGTAGGTCGCGACGATCGCGACGCCGAAGACCACCCGGTCGTGCGCTTCGATCAGCGGGAAGACGGCGAACGCCCACGGCACGGCCAGCGCATAACCCCATGCGGTCACCCGCCGCCGACCGTAGGCGTCGGACAGCATCGCCGAGACGGCCGCGAAACCGACCGCGCACAACCCGCCGACCACGTTCACCAGCAACACCAGATTGGTCGAGTAGTCGAGATGGTCGGCCGCGTAGTGGGTGAAGAACGTCCCGGCCTGGAACACCAGCATCGGTGCGCAGATCGCCGCGCCGCCGGCCAGCAGCACCTGACGCCCCTGCCCGCGGATCAGTTCCGCGAGCGGCGCACCGTGGCGCGGCTCTGGGTCGGCCGAGACCGGCGACTCCGTCACGCGCAGCCGGATGAACAGTGCGGTGCCGATCAACACGGCGCTGAGCAGGAACGGGATGCGCCAACCCCATTGCAGGAACGCCGGATTCGTCTCCCCGAAGCCGAGATACACCACGAGGAACACCAGATTGGACAGCACCAGCGCGGTGCCGAGCCCGAGCTGGGTGAACATCCCGTAGAAGCCGCGCCGGTCCTCGGGAGCATGTTCGGCGGTCATCAACACCGCGCCCGCCCACTCGCCACCGACCGCGAAGCCCTGCACCAGGCGCAGCGTGACCAGCAGTAGAGGCGCGGCGAGACCGATGCTGGCGGTGCTCGGGATCAGTCCGACGCCGACGGTGGCGGCACCCATCAGCAGCAAGGTCACCACCAGGGTCTGCTTGCGGCTGATGCGATCTCCGAAGTGTCCGAAGACCGCGGCGCCCAAGGGACGGGCCAGGAACGCGGCCGCGAACGCACCCAGCTACGCGGTGGTGGCCATCACGTGCCCCAGCTCGGGGAAGAACACCGTCGGGAACACCAGCGCCGCCGCGGTGCCGTAGATGAAGAAGTCGTAGAACTCGATTGCCGAACCGACATAGCTCGCCATCGCGATCTGCCGGAGATTCTGCGTCTCGCCACGGGCGGCGGCCACTGTTGCCATGCGTCAATATTCGCGGTTGGGGCTGCTGCGGCGCATCCGATGGTCGGAGGAACCACCGGAGGAAAGCGGTGTCCCCCGATCGGAGTACAGCACCTGCGTTGGCGGTGGCGGAGGGATTTGAACCCCCGGACGGTGTTAGCCGTCTCTCGCTTTCAAGGCGAGTGCATTAGGCCGCTCTGCCACGCCACCGCGGGACAGTCTAGACGCGGCCGATCTTCGCCGACGGTGTGCCGGCCTTCAGGCCCGCGCTGATCCGGCGGCAGTTCTCCCCCATCGCGGTGATCTGGGGCCGGCTCAGCCGGTCCAGGAAGTGCGCCCGCACCGCCGCCCCGTAGGACTGCATCGCGGTGGCCAACGCCGTTCTGCCCTCCGGGGTGATGCTCGCGAGCACACCGCGCCCGTCGTCGGGGCTGGCGCCTCGAATCACCAGACCCTGCACTTCCAGACGATGAATCTGCCGTGTCACCCGACTCGGCAGCGACATCAACGACTCGGCGACGTCACCCATCCGGGCCGCCCCGGTCGGCGATTTCACCAACAGGTCGAGCAGCCGGACGTCGTTCAACGTCAGACCGTGCTCGTCGGACAACGACCGGTTGATGGTCGCGTACAACCTGAGCGCGGCATCCAAAAAGTTCTGCCACGCTCTTTGCTCAGCAATGTCAAGGCCAGGCGTGTCACTCGCCGTGCGCCCCCCGATGATCCCCTCCATGGGCACATACTAGGACTCACCGTCGTTGCCGGTGGCGAAATGTCGGGGAGTTTCCCCAGCGTAGTAGCCTCGGATGAATGCATGCGATCGTGGCGGATCCGTCTGGCGTCCTGACCTGGCAGTCCGTGCCAGACGTGGTGCCTGCGCCGGGCGAGGTTCTCATCGAGGTCGTCGCGGCGGGCGTCAATCGCGCGGACCTGCTGCAGGCCGCGGGGAAATACCCGCCGCCGCCGGGCGCCAGCGACATCATCGGCCTGGAGGTGGCCGGCACGGTGGCCGCGGTCGGTGACGGCGTGACGCAATGGCTCACGGGGCAATCTGTCTGCGCTTTGCTGGCAGGCGGCGGGTACGCCGAGTTCGTCGCCGTGCCCACGGGCCAGATCCTGCCCGTTCCCGACGGCGTCCCGCTGCCGCACGCCGCCGGTCTACCGGAGGTGGCCTGCACGGTCTGGTCGAATGTGGTGATGGCCGGGGGCCTGTCGGCGCCGGAGTTACTGCTGATCCACGGCGGTGCCAGCGGCATCGGCACGCACGCCATTCAGGTGGCGAAGGCGTTGAACTGCCGCGTGGCAGTGACGGCGGGGTCGCGCAACAAGCTCGATCTGTGCGCCGAGCTGGGTGCCGATATCACCATCGACTACCACAACGACGATTTCGTCGACATCGTGCGCGACGCGGGCGGCGCCGACGTCATCCTCGACATCATGGGCGCGTCCTACCTGGACCGCAACATCGACGCGCTTGCCGACGGCGGCCGGCTGGTGATCATCGGCATGCAGGGTGGGGCCAAGGCCGAGCTCAACATCGGCAAGCTGCTAGGCAAGCGCGGCAGCGTCATCGCGACCGCGCTGCGGTCCAGGCCGGTGGACGGCCGCGGCGGCAAGACCGACATCATCACACGGGTCGCCGCCGAGCTGTGGCCGATGGTCAGCGAGGGGCTGGTCCGCCCGGTCATCGGGGCGGAGTTCCCCATCGCCGAGGCCCAAGCCGCCCACGAGCTCCTCGAATCCGGCGATGTCTCCGGCAAAGTGCTTCTGCGCGTTGACCGCTAACTGTCCTCAGCCCAGCGAGGCCAGCGCCCGGACCAGCTGATCGACCTCGGCCGAGGTGCTGTAGTGCGCCAGGCCGACGGTCACGGCGCCGCCGATGTCGTCGACCCCGATCAGGTCGAGCACCCGCGAACTCGCGTTGGCGATGGCCAGGATGCCGTTGTCGGCGAGCCGCTGTACGACGCGCTCCGCGGGCACGTTGTGGATCACGAAACTGAGCACCGGGATTCGCACCTCGGGGCTCCCGATCACGGTGACCGTGGGCAGCGACCGCAACGACGCCACCAGGTATTCGAACAGCGCGTTCATATGCGCCGACGCCGACCGCATGGACACCGCCAGCCGCTCACGACGGGTGCCTTGAGCTGAATCATCAAGTGAGGCAAGATATTCGACGCTGGCAACCACACCGGCGAGCATCCCGAACTGGTGTGAGCCCAGCTCCAGGCGCGCAGCGCCGGTCGCCGCAGGATTCAGCGACACCGACCCGAACGCGTCGATGATCGTCGGGTCGCGGAACACCAGGGCCCCGATCGGGGGGCCGCCCCACGCCAGCGCGTTGACCGCCACCACATCGGCCTCGGTCTCGTCGAAGTCGAACAGTCGGTACGGTGCGGCCGCCGAATGGTCGACGACCACCAGCCCGCCCACCTCGTGCACCAGCTTGGTCACCTCGCGCAGCTCGGTCACGGTGCCCAAAGTCGATGAGGCGGAGGTGATTGCGACCAGTCTGGTCGGCCTGGTCACCAGGCCCTCCCACTGCCACGTCGGCAATTCGCCGGTCTCGATGTCCACCTCGGCCCACTTGACCTTGGCGCCGAATCGATTCGCGGCACGCAGCCACGGGGCGATATTGGCCTCGTCGTCGAGCCGGCTGACCACCAGTTCGTAGCCCAGGCCCACTCGGCCCGACGCGGCGTCGGCCAGCGAGGTCAACAGCACCGCCCGGTCGGCGCCGAACACCACCCCGGCGGGATGGCCGTTGACCAGGTCCGCCACCGCCTGCCGGGCGGCGGCCAGCACCGCGGCGCTGCGCCGGGCTGCGGGGTGCGGACTCGATGTGGTCGGCATGGAGCCGCGGAAAGCGGTCGACACCGCCCGACCCACGGAATCGGGCAGCAGCATGCCGTTCTGGGCGTCCATATGCACCCAGCCATCGCCCAATGAGGGGTGCAATCCGCGCACCCGGGCGACGTCGTATGCCATGCCAGACCACCTTAGTGCGCCTTGGAACCCCACCGTTCCGCCCGAAAGAAGGCGTCTCGGTGGCTGCCCGACCTCGCTGTTGCCGCCCGCACCTGGACCGGCGCGGGCCATCTGCGCAGCCATACTAGTCGAGGTGGCCGACGACGCCGAGGGCCACCGGCTCCGACGTTGCCAGCCGACGCTCAAGCAATCCGCTATGCACCTGAGCCGGTTCGCTGGCCCGGCCGCATCCGGGCGCGCTCGCCCTCGCCGGACCGGCAGACCGGCGCGGCAGGCCGACCACCTCGCTGGACAAATCCCGCGGGTGGGAGAAGATCTACGACAACAAGCGAGGCCCGCGTCCACCGGTGACGCGGAGCCCGGCCGCGATAGGTGAGAAATGCTGGGGCACTCTAGGGACATGGCTACCAATTCCGACGACGACAACATCGAGATCATCGGTGACGGCGAGATGGACGTCGAGCGTGCACCCGACGGGAAGTCGCTGACCGACCTGGTCGAGCAGCCCGCGAAGGTGATGCGCATCGGCACGATGATCAAGCAGCTGCTGGAGGAGGTGCGGGCGGCACCTTTGGACGAGGCCAGCAGGGAACGGCTGCGTGACGTGCACCGCACCAGCATCCGCGAGCTGGAGGACGGGCTGGCGCCGGAGCTGCGCGACGAGCTGGAGCGGCTGACCCTGCCGTTCACCGAGGAAGCCGTTCCGTCGGACGCCGAGCTGCGCATCGCCCAGGCGCAACTGGTCGGCTGGCTGGAGGGCCTCTTCCACGGGATCCAGACCGCGCTGTTCGCCCAACAGATGGCGGCGCGGCAACAGCTCGAACAGATGCGCCAGGGCGCTCTGCCCCCCGGCGTGGTCGTCCCGGGCCAGCGTGGACCCGGGCACGGCACCGGCCAATATCTGTGAGAGCTGCGTGACGACTTCGTCCGGGGCATCGCAGCCGTACATCGAGACCCGCGACGCGTGGGTCGAGTTCCCCATCTTCGACGCCAAGACGCGCTCGCTGAAGAAGGCCTTCCTCGGCAAGGCCGGCGGGGCGATCGGGCGCAACGACTCCAACGTCGTGGTCATCGAAGCACTGCGGGACATCACGCTGTCACTGAAGATGGGCGACCGGGTGGGACTGGTCGGGCACAACGGGGCGGGTAAGTCGACACTGCTGCGGCTGCTGTCGGGCATCTACGAGCCGACCCGCGGGGTGGCGACGGTGCGAGGCCGGGTGGCCCCGGTCTTCGATCTCGGCGTCGGCATGGACCCCGAGATCTCCGGCTTCGAGAACATCCTCATCCGGGGGCTCTTCCTCGGGCAGACGCGCAAACAGATGCTCAGCAAGGTCGACGAGATCGCGGAGTTCACCGAACTGGGCGACTACCTGTCGATGCCGCTGCGCACCTACTCCACCGGCATGCGGGTCCGGCTGGCCATGGGCGTCGTCACCAGCATCGACCCCGAGATCCTGCTGCTCGACGAAGGTATCGGCGCGGTCGACGCAGAATTCCTAAAAAAGGCGCAGACCCGGCTGGCCGATCTCGTCTCGCGCTCGGGCATCTTGGTCTTCGCAAGCCACTCCAACGAGTTCCTGGCGCGGCTGTGCAACACCGCGATGTGGATCGACCACGGCACCATCAAGATGTCCGGAGGTATCGAAGACGTGGTGCGCGCCTACGAGGGCGAGGACGCGGCCCGGCACGTGCGCGAGGTGCTCGACGAAGACGCACGCGGGAACCGGTCGGCGTGACCGAGACGGTCATCGCGGTCGTGGTCACCCATCGACGCCCCGAAGAACTGGCCCGATCTCTGGCAGCGCTGTCGTCGCAGAGCAGAGCGCCCGATCGGCTGATCGTCGTCGACAACGACGACGATCCCAGGGTGCGGGAGCTCGTTGCCGGACAACCGGTTCCGACCACCTACCTGGGTTCGCAACGCAACCTCGGCGGCGCGGGCGGGTTCGCGCTCGGCATGTTGTACGCGCTGAGCCTCGGCGCGGATTGGGTCTGGCTGGCCGACGACGACGGACGTCCGCAGAACGGTGAGGTACTTGCCACGCTGCTGGCGTGCGCCCAGCGGCACCGGTTGGCAGAGGTGTCGCCGATGATCTGCGACCTCGACGACCCGGAACGGCTGGCGTTCCCGCTGCGCCGCGGCCTGGTATGGCGCCGCCGGGTCAGCGAACTGCGCACGGATTCGCGCCTTCCCGACCTGATGCCCGGCATCGCGCACCTGTTCAACGGGGCGTTATTCCGCGCCTCGACCCTGGAGGCGACCGGGGTGCCCGATCTACGGCTGTTCTTCCGCGGCGACGAGACCGAGGTGCACCGGCGGCTGCAGCGCACCGGACTGCCGTTCGGTACCTGCCTGGAGGCGATCTATCTGCACCCGCAGGGTGGCGATGAGTTCAAGCCGATCCTCGGTGGCCGGATGCACGCGCAGTATCCGGACAACCCGGACAAGCGTTACTTCACCTACCGCAACCGCGGCTACCTGCAGTCCCAGCCCGGGATGCGCAAGCTGGTGCCACAGGAGTGGCTGCGATTCGGGTGGTACTTCGTGGTCTCGCGACGGGATGTGGCCGGTTTCCGCGAGTGGATGCGCTTGCGTCGCTTGGGGCGCCGCGAGAGGTTCGTCCGCGGTGCGGGGGCCGGGGTGCCGGGCAACGGAAGGTTCACGCAACGATGACGTTCACGGATGCCGCTGCGCAGTCCAGGACATTCGCCCGGGCGTGGGGCGATCTGGTCGCCGGGTTCGGCAAGCGGGAGTTGTGGCTCCATCTGGGCTGGCAGGACATCAAACAGCGCTACCGACGGTCGGTGCTCGGACCGTTCTGGATCACGATCGCCACCGGCACGACGGCGGTCGCCATGGGTGGGCTGTACTCGATGCTGTTCAAATTGGAGCTCTCCGAACATCTTCCGTACGTCACGCTGGGCCTGATCGTCTGGAACCTGATCAATGCCTCGATCCTGGAGGGCGCCGACGTGTTCGTCGCCAACGAGGGCTTGATCAAACAGCTCCCGACCCCGCTGTCGGTGCACGTCTACCGGCTGGTCTGGCGGCAGATGATCCTGTTCGCGCACAACATCGTCATCTTCGTCATCATCGCCATCGTGTACCCCAAGCCGTGGAGCTGGGCCGACTTGACCTTCATTCCCGCGCTGGCGCTGATCGCGCTGAACTGCGTCTGGGTCGCCCTGTGTTTCGGCATCCTGGCCACCCGCTACCGCGACATCAGCCCGCTGCTGGCCAGCCTGGTCCAGCTGCTGTTCTTCATGACCCCCATCATCTGGAACGAGGCCACCCTGCAGGCGCAGGGCGCCGGCGGCTGGGCCAAGATCGTGGAACTCAATCCGCTGCTGCACTACCTGGACATCGTGCGCGCGCCGCTACTGGGCGCCGAACAGGAGCTGCGACACTGGTTGGTGGTCCTGGTCCTCACCGTGGTGGGCTGGAGTTTCGCGGCGTTGGCGATGCGCCAGTACCGCGCGCGAGTCCCCTACTGGGTGTGACGCCGGTCAGCTGGCCAGCTCGCTGCCGTCCTCGGGTTCGGGCCCGAACACGAAGCGGCGACCCGTCAGCGACTGCGGCGTGATCCGCACGAACCGCTCCTTCTGGGTGGCGATCCACGGATAGAGTCCGGCGCGGCGGGCTTCGGCGATCTCGTTGGATGTCGCCAGCAGACGCGCCTTGCCCCGGACGATCACACTCCAGCCTTCGGCCACGGTGTGGTCGTCGGCCTCGAACACGACGTACTCGTTGAGGGCCGCGGTCAGCAGCTTCGTGCCCTCTGCGGTGCGGAAGAGCACCGTCTTGTTCTGCACCACGAAGTTGATGGGGAAGATCTCGGTCCAGCCGTTGACGGTCGTCACGAGTCGCCCCAGGGCCACGCTGCCGAGCAGCTGCCAGCTCTCGGTCTCGGTGAGCTCTGTGACCGGCGCTTCAGGGGAGGTGGTCGCATCCATGGCTTCATCGTGGCTGCGCTGGGGTGACCGTCCTAGAGTCCAATGGCACTTCCGGCGTTCCCGCTCCCCGGCGGTGTCAGTGCCGCGCAACGGCCATGCGCACGGTGACATTGATGCGGTTCCAGGCATTGATGGTCACCACCATGGCGATGACCTGTCCGAGTTCCCGATCGGAGAACACCCGGGCGGCGTGCTCGTAGACGGCGTCGGAAACTCCGTGGCGACCGAGTTCGGTGACGGCTTCGGTGAGCGCCAGCGCGGCACGCTCCCGCTCGTCGAACAGGTCTCCCGCCTCGGTCCACGCGGCCAGCAGGTCCAGCTTCTGCTCGCTGACCCCGTGCTTGCGGGCGTCACGGGTGTGCATGTCGAGACAGAAGGCGCAGCGGTTGAGCTGCGAGGCGCGGATTTTGATGAGCTCGCCGAGTTCGGGGTCGACGTCGCGGGCAGCCGCGGTGGACAACGTCATCATCGCGTCGTACAGCTCGGGCGAGGTCTTGTAGATCTTGAGCCGGTCCTGGGTGCTGAGAGTCTGAGTCATGGATCGACGCTAACCCGGGAAAGGATCACCAAAGTGGTTCAATCTCGGGATGAGTTCATGGGCCAATTCGGGTAGTCGCGACCTGCACCTGGACTTGCGTGCGAGCTTGACGCCGGGCGCCCGAGGAACCCGGGACGCGCTGGTCGGCGCGCTGCGCGACGCGGTGCGGACCGCACGGTTGGCTCCCGGCACCCTGCTGCCGCCGTCGCGCACGCTGGCCGGTGACCTGGGTCTGGCCCGCAACACCGTCGCCGACGCCTATGCCGAACTCGTCGCCGAAGGGTGGCTGGCGTCGCGGCAGGGCGCCGGGACGTGGGTCGCCGAGAACACCGTGCCGCGGGATGTCCGGCGCCCACCTGCACCACCCCGCCCGTCCGGCGCGCGCGTCGTCCCCACCCACAACCTGATGCCCGGATCACCGGACGTCGCGGAGTTCCCCCGGACCCAGTGGGCGGCCAGCATGCGGCGGGCGTTGATCAACGCCCCCACCGCCGCGCTGCGGATGGGAGACCCACGCGGCCGGCCCGAATTGCGTTCGGCCCTGGCCGAATACCTGGCGCGAGCGCGGGGAGTGAGCACCACACCGGAATCGATCGTGATCTGTGCAGGGGTCCGCCACGCCGTGGAGCTACTCGCGCGTGCGCTGGGGGGCACGATCGCGGTCGAAGCCTACGGCCTGTTCACTTTTCGGGACGCGATCGAGGCCGCCGGGGTCTCGACCGCGCCGGTCGACGTCGACGCGGACGGCGCCGTCGTCACCGAGCTGGACGGCCTCGACGTCTCGGCAGCACTGCTCACTCCGGCGCACCACAACCCGCTGGGCATGGCCCTGCATCCCTCTCGGCGCGCCGCCGTCATCGAATGGGCCGAGCGCACAGGAGGATTCGTCCTCGACGACGACTACGACGGGGAGTTCCGCTACGACCGGCAACCCGTCGGAGCCCTTCAGGCGCTGCGCCCGGATCGGGTGGCCTACCTCGGGTCGACGAGCAAAAGCCTGTCCCAGGTGCTGCGGCTGGGATGGATGGTGTTGCCGGACAGCCTTGCCGACGCCGTGGTTGCGGTGGCGGGCGGTCAGCAGTTCCACGTCGACGCGATCAGCCAACTCACTCTCGCCGACTTCATCGCCGGCGGGTACTACGACCGGCACATCAGACGCATGCGGATGCGCTACCGGCGGCGCCGAGACCTGTTGGCATCGGCGCTTGAGACATTCGATGTCGGGATCAGCGGACTGGCCGCCGGGGTGAACATGGTGGTGACCCTGCCCGACGGTGCCGAGGCAGGTGTCCTGCGCCGCGCCGGCGAGGCCGGTGTCGCGCTGTCCGGACTTGCCATCATGCGTCACCCGAGAGCCGGTCGGCAGGTCGCCGACCGCGACGGGCTGATCATCGGATTCGCGGCGCCGGCCGAACATGCCTTTCCCGCCGCGACGGACGCGTTGTGCGAGGTGTTGCGGGCCAGTGGGCTTTAGTCCGGGCCGACAAAGTGTGGCCGAGATTGCCTTGCGGGCGGTGAATCTCGGCTTGGATTCACCGCCCTGAGGGCAATCTCGGCGGGTTCGGTGGGTTCGGCATCTCGGTGCCGGGTGTTATTTGACGTCGACGTAGTAGACGCTGGCGCCGGTTTTGCTGTTCTGGTAGATGCGGCGGTCGTAGCGGTTGTCGCGGACCGTGGAGCGGATGTCGCCGCCCTTGTGGACGCCGACCACCGAGGCCTCCGACAGCGGGGCACCCGAGAGGCGGTTGACCACGACCCGGTGGCCCTGGGCCTCCAGCTGGGCGATGGTGGCATCGGCGTTGCCGGCGGTGGGTGCCGCCGCGGCGGGGGCAGCCAGGCCGACTACTGCGGCCGACAGGCCGGCGGCGATGGCGGTGGTGGCGGCAATGGTGAGGTTTTTCATGGTGTGCTCTTCCCTGTGTCGGGGTCGCAGCCGTGGAGCGTGTCGCGCGGTTTCGACTCGGTGGTGGTGATTGGCGGTGTTCGATCTTTCCGATCTGACCGGTTAAACCAGCAGGTCAGGCAGATAATTCCGGTGGCAGGAATTGCACGGCCGATGGCCGGAATCCACCCCCGCACCCCCGCCCCGGATATCGCCACAGCGCACCGCACGCGCCGTCGGCGACCGGGCGGTCCGATCGATGACGAGCCGCCCCGGCGCGGCGTCACACTCGGCAGCGGCCGACACAAAGACCGGAAAACGGCTGGGACAGCCGGTAGCGTCGGAGGTCGGTGACGGGGCCGCCGGCGGTTTGCCATCTCGTGCAATCGGCAACTCACCGACAGCTTCGCCGGCAAGCTTCCCCAACAGCGTGGTGACGGGAGACGACCATGAAACGCGGCATCGTCGGGGTATCGGCGGCACTGCTGCTGGCCACCCAGCTGATCACGTCGGCGCCACCGGCGGGCGCCGGGTGTGTGCTCGGCGGAGGGTTCATCAGCAAGTGCGACGGGCCCGTTCAACCGGATGGCACCTGGCTGCGGTGCGTGGGCGTCCCCCGCGGTGTCGCGAGCGGATTCAGCTCCCACCAGGTGCCCGAACGAATCTGCAATCTGATGGGCCCCGGACAGCACGTCGCGGATCCCGCCATCGCCGACCCGCCGGTACACCTCGCCGACTGAGCGGCTGACGCGTGGGCCGATCGTCGAGATTGCGTTCCGGGCGGTGACAGCTCCGGATTGACGGCCCTGAGCCCAATCTCGGCGTACTCAGCGGCCGAGACGGTCGGCGGGCAGCCGGTGGCCGTGGGCCGGCGACCGCGCGGGTGGCCGTAAGCTGCGCGGGTGGCCGAGCCCCCGATGTCACCGCAGCTGAGCCTGAAGACGCAGATCTGGCGCTTCCTGGTCACGGGCGGACTGTCCGCGGTCGTGGACTTCGGTCTGTACGTCGCGCTGCTGGCGGCGGGGCTGCACGTCAACGTCGCCAAAACACTCAGCTTCGTCGCCGGTACCACCACCGCGTACCTGATCAACCGGCGCTGGACGTTCCAGGCGCCGCCGTCCAAGGCGCGCTTCGTCGCCGTGGTGGTCCTCTACGCCGTCACCTACACCGTGCAGGTGGGCATCAACTACGTCTTCTACATGGAATTCGAGAATCAGCCGTGGCGGGTCCCGGTCGCCTTCGTCATCGCCCAGGGCACTGCAACGGTGATCAACTTCATCGTGCAGCGCGCGGTGATCTTCCGGTTGGCCGGAGCGTAGCCGCCGCGCAATCAATCGCGGTGCGCTGAGCGTCGCGACTCAGGCGGTACCCTCTGTGACGATGTCGAGCACCGAATTCGCGACCACCACCAGGCAGCTGACCGGCTGGGGACGTACCGCCCCGTCGGTGGCCGAGGTGCTGTCGACGCCGGACCCCGAGGTCATCGTCACCGCGGTCACCCGGGCTGCGGAGTCCCCGGGCCGAGGCGTTCTGGCACGCGGGTTGGGCCGCTCCTACGGCGACAACGCCCAGAACGGCGGCGGCCTCGTCATCGACATGAACGCGCTGAACCGCATCCACTCCATGGACGCCGACAGCCACTTGGTCGACGTCGACGGTGGGGTCAACCTCGACCAGTTGATGCGCGCCGCGCTCCCGCTCGGACTGTGGGTCCCGGTACTGCCGGGCACCCGCCAGGTCACCATCGGCGGTGCCATCGCCTGCGACATCCACGGCAAGAACCACCACAGCGCCGGCAGCTTCGGAAACCATGTCCGATCCATGCAGTTGCTGACCGCCAACGGCGAGGTCCAGACCGTGACCCCGGACGGAGCCGACTCCGACCTGTTCTGGGCCACCGTCGGCGGCAACGGACTGACCGGCATCATCCTGCGGGCCACCATCGAGATGACGCCCACCGAGACGGCCTACTTCATCGCCGACGGCGACGTCACCGCCTCGCTCGAGGAGACCATCGCCTTCCACAGCGACGGCACCGAGGACAACTACACCTACTCCAGCGCCTGGTTCGACGCCATCAGCCCGCCGCCCAAACTCGGCCGCGCCGCGATCTCCCGCGGCTCACTGGCCACTCTCGATCAGCTCCCCGCGAAGCTGCAGAAGAATCCCTTGAAATTCGATGCGCCGCAACTGCTCACGTTCCCGGACGTGTTCCCCAACGGTTTGGCCAACAAGTACACGTTCGGTCCCATCGGTGAGCTCTGGTACCGCAAGTCGGGCACATATCGGGGCAAGGTGCAGAACCTGACGCAGTTCTACCACCCGCTCGACATGTTCGGGGAATGGAACCGAGCCTACGGATCAGCGGGTTTCGCGCAGTATCAGTTCGTGGTCCCCACCAGCGCAGTCGACGAGTTCAAGGCCATCATCGTCGACATCCAGCGGTCCGGGTTCTACTCGTTCCTCAACGTGTTCAAGTTGTTCGGGCCGGGAAACCAAGCACCGCTGAGCTTTCCGATCCCCGGGTGGAACGTCTGCGTAGACTTCCCGATCACGCCCGGCCTCAACGAGTTTCTCAACGGACTCGACAAGCGCGTACTGGAGTTCGGCGGAAGGCTCTATACCGCCAAGGACTCCCGCACCACCGCCGAGACCTTCCACGCCATGTATCCGCGCATCGACGAATGGATCGCGCTGCGCCGCAAGGTTGATCCCGACGGTGTCTTCGCCTCCGACATGGCCCGACGACTGGAGCTGCTCTAGATGGTGTTCGATGCGACCGGCAATCCGCAGACGATTCTGCTCCTGGGTGGGACCTCGGAGATCGCCCTGGCGATCGCGCAGCGCTATCTGCGCAATGCCCACGCCCGGATCGTGCTGGCCGACCTGCCCGGCCACCCCCGCAAAGATGCCGCGATCGAACAGATGCGGGCCGCCGGTGCCAGGGCTGTCGAGTGGCTCGATTTCGACGCGTTGGACACCGAGAAACACCCTGAGGTGATCGACGCGGCGTTTCGCGCCGACGGCGCCCCCCACGACGTCGACGTGGCGGTCGTGGCCTTCGGATTGCTCGGCGACGCCGAGGAGCTCTGGCAGAACCAGCGCAAGGCCGTGCAGATCGCCGGAATCAACTACACCGCAGCTGTTTCGGTGGGAGTCCTGCTCGGCGAGAAGATGCGCGCACAGGGTTCGGGGCGCATCATCGCGATGAGCTCCGCGGCCGGCGAGCGGGTGCGGAGATCCAACTTCGTCTACGGGTCCACCAAGGCCGGTCTCGACGGATTCTATCTGGGACTCGGAGAAGCGCTGCGCGAGTTCGGTGTTCACGTCCTGGTCATCCGGCCCGGCCAGGTGCGCACGACGACGACGATCGAGCACTGGAAGGCCACCGGGGCCAAGGAGGCGCCCTTCACCGTCGACAAAGAAGACGTCGCCGAGTTGGCGGTCGCCGCATCGAACAAGGGCAAGGACCTGATCTGGGCTCCGGGCCTGTTCCGCTACGTCATGATGGTGCTGCGCCATATCCCGCGCCCCATCTTCCGCAAGCTGCCCATCTGATCCGGTGGGTAGCAGCGAAGCGACCCCGACTGTGCACGCTGCCCGCTCCGCGGCCGCGCCCGCGGTGAGGACGGCCGCCGAGATGATCGCCGCGACCGTGATCGCGGTCGCCGTCGCCGCGGTCAGTCTGTTCGCCATCGCCCGTGTCGAGTGGCCGGCCTACAACTCGTCGAATCAACTGCACGCGCTCACCACCGTCGGACAGGTCGCCTGCCTGATCGGACTTCTCGGCTGCGGCCTGCTGTGGCGCAGCGGCCGGCGGACCCTGGCCCGAGTCGGAGCCCCGGTAATGCTGTCGGCGTTCTCCGTCGTCACGCTCGCGATGCCGCTGGGCGCCACCAGGCTCTATCTGTTCGGCATCTCCGTCGACCAGCAGTTCCGCACCGAGTACCTGACCCGGTTCGCCGACCAGCCCGCCCTCAACGACATGACCTACATCGGGTTGCCGCCGTTCTATCCGCCCGGCTGGTTCTGGATCGGCGGCCGCCTCGCGGCGTTGACCGGCACTCCCGGCTGGGAGATGTTCAAACCGTGGTCGATCGTCTCGATCACCGTCGCGATCGTGCTTGCCCTCGTGCTGTGGGTCGCCCTGATCCGCTTCGAGTACGCGCTCGTCGTCGCCACCGCCACCGCCGCCGCGGCGCTGGCCTACTCCCCCGCCGAGCCCTACGCGGCCATCGTCGCGGTGCTGCTCCCCCCGGTGTTCGTGCTCGCCTGGTCCGGCCTGCGAGCCGGCGCCCGCCCCGTCGAGCCGGGGACCGGACGCCACGGCGGCTGGGCGGCGATCGTCGGCACCGGGCTCTTCCTCGGCGTCACCGGGCTGTTCTACACCCTGCTGCTCGGCTATGCCGCGTTCACCCTGACCCTGATGGCCGGACTGCTGGCCATCACCCGCCGCCACTGGGAACCCCTGCTGCGCCTGCTGACCATCGCGGTGATCTCCGGTCTGGTCGCGCTGATCGGCTGGGGCCCGTATCTGCTGGCCGCCGCCCGCGGCGCTCCGGCCGAGAGCGGCACCGCACAGCATTATCTGCCCAAGGACGGCGCCGAATTGTCGTTCCCGATGCTGCAGTTCACCCTGCTCGGGGCGCTGTGCCTGCTCGGCACGGTGTGGCTGGTGATCTACGCCCGTAGTTCTGCGCGGGCGGGGGCGCTGGCGGTCGCGGTGTTGGGTGTCTACGCCTGGTCGCTGCTGTCGATGCTGGCCACCCTGGCCGGCACCACACTGCTGTCGTTCCGTCTGCAGCCGACCCTGACCATACTGTTGGCCGCCGCGGGTGCCTTCGGGTTCATCGAGGCGACGAAGGCCCTTGCCCGCCGGGTCAAACCCGCCAACGCACACCGGGTGGTGGCGGTGGCCACCGCGGTCGGGACGCTGGGTGCGGTGACCTTCAGCCAGGACATCCCCGATGTGCTGCGCTCCGACATCGTCGTCGCCTACACCGACACCGACGGCTACGGCCAGCGCGCCGACCGGCGCCCGCCCGGAGCCGAGCAGTACTACCGCGAGGTCGACGCCCGGATCCAGGAGGTCACGGGTAGGCCCCGTAACGAGACCGTCGTGCTCACCGCCGACTACAGCTTCCTGTCGTACTACCCCTACTACGGGTTCCAGGGATTGACCTCGCATTACGCCAACCCGCTCGCGCAGTTCGACCAGCGCGCCCGAGCCATCGAAAGCTGGGCGTTGCTGACCGACGCCGACCAGTTCGTCGAGGCGCTCGACGGTATGCCGTGGCAGTCACCCTCGGTGTTCCTGATGCGCCGCGGCGCCAATGACACCTACACGCTGCGCCTGGCTGAGGACGTCTACCCCAACCAGCCGAACGTGCGGCGCTACCACGTCGCCCTCGACGACGCGCTGTTCGACGACCCGCGGTTCGACGTGTCCAGCGTCGGGCCGTTCGTGCTGGCCATCCGCAAGCCATCTACCATCTAGCCCCGTGGTCCAGCAGGCGGCGTCGGTCGAACCGACACGGGCGGTCGCCAACCACCGCACCGTGCGGTTGATCGCGATCGTCGCGGGACTGCTCGGCACGATGCTGGCCGTGGCGACGCCGTTCCTGCCGGTCAACCAGACCACCGCAGAGCTGAACTGGCCGCAGGAGGGCGTGCTGGGCAGCGTCGACGCCCCGCTGATCGGTTATGTCGCGACCGATCTCGAGATCACCGTCCCGTGCAGCGCCGCGGCGGGTCTGGACCGCCCCGGGCGCACGGTGCTGCTGTCGACGGTGCCCAAACAGGCACCCAACGCCGTGGACCGCGGCCTGCTCATCGAACGGGTCAACGACGACCTGCTCGTCATCGTCCGCAACACCCCGGTGGTCAGCGCGCCGCTGGACCAGGTACTCAGCCCGGCATGTGACCAACTGCGGTTCACCGCACACGCCGACCGCGTCACCGGCGAGTTCGTGGGTCTGCAGACCGAACCCGAGGGCGCCGGCCAGGAGCCGTCCGCCGAACCGCTGCGCGGCGAGCGCAGCGGCTACGACTTCCGGCCGCAGATCGTCGGGGTCTTCACCGACCTGTCCGGTCCGGCGCCGCCCGGACTGGAGTTCTCGGCGACCATCGACACCCGCTATTCCACCTCCCCGACGCTGCTCAAACTGCTCGCGATGATCGTCGGCGTCGCGATGACGGTCATCGCGCTGGGCGCACTGCACGTGCTCGACCGGGCCGACGGCCGACGACACAAACGCTTCCTGCCGCCACGCTGGTGGTCGCTGACCCCGCTGGACGGACTGGTCGCCGCGGTGCTGGTGTGGTGGCACTTCGTCGGCGCCAACACCGCCGACGACGGCTACATCCTGACCATGGCCCGGGTCTCCGAGGGCGCCGGATACATGGCGAACTACTACCGGTGGTTCGGCACTCCGGAGGCGCCGTTCGGCTGGTACTACGATCTGCTCGCGCTGTGGGCCAACGTGTCCACCACCAGTGTGTGGATGCGGTTGCCGACCCTGTTGATGGGTCTGGCCTGCTGGTGGGTGATCAGCCGCGAGGTGCTCCCCCGGCTGGGCACGGCGGTCAAGCACAGTCAGGCCGCAGCGTGGACGGCCGCCGGCCTGTTCCTGGCGTTCTGGTTGCCGTTGAACAACGGCCTGCGCCCCGAACCGATCATCGCGCTGGGCATCCTGCTCACCTGGTGCTCGGTGGAGCGCGGTGTCGCGACCAGCCGGCTGCTTCCGGTGGCCGTCGCGATCATCATCGGCGCGCTCACCCTGTTCTCCGGCCCCACCGGCATCGCCGCGATCGGCGCTCTGCTCGTCGCCATCGGACCGCTGAAAACCATTGTCGCCGCCCATGTCTCACGTTTCGGCTATCTCGCGCTGCTGGCGCCGATCGCCGCCGCGGGCACGGTCACGATCTTCCTGATCTTCCGCGACCAGACCCTGGCCTCGGAACTGCAGGCCTCCAGCTTCAAGTCCGCGGTCGGCCCGAGCCTGGCCTGGTTCGACGAACACATCCGCTATTCGCGGCTGTTCACCACCAGCCCCGACGGCTCGGTGGCGCGCCGGTTCGCCGTCCTCACCCTGCTGCTGGCACTGGCGGTGGCGGTGGCGATGACGTTGCGTAAGGGCAGGATTCCGGGGACCGCAACGGGCCCGACCCTGCGCATCATCGGCATCAGCGTGATCTCGTTCCTCGCGATGATGTTCACCCCGACCAAGTGGACGCACCACTTCGGGGTGTTCGCCGGGCTGGCCGGTTCGCTCGGGGCGTTGGCCGCGGTCGCGATCTCGGCCGCCGCGATGCGCTCCCCCCGCAACCGGGCGATGTTCACCGCCGCGGTGCTGTTCCTGACCGCACTGTCGTTCGCGACGGTGAACGGCTGGTGGTACGTCTCCAACTTCGGGGTGCCATGGTCCAACGCGTTCCCGGAATGGAAGTTCGGGTTCACCACCATGCTGCTGGGGCTGTCCCTGGTGGCGTTGCTGGTCGCGGCGTGGCTGCATTTCTCCGGACGCGATGTGCCGTCGGATGTGGCGCCGCCGCGGTGGAAGCGAATCACTCAGGCGCCGTTGGCGATCGTGACCTGGGCGCTGGTCATTTTCCAGGTGTTCTCGCTGACCGTCGCGATGCTGGGGCAGTACCCGGCGTGGACCGTGGGCCGGTCCAACCTGCAGGCTCTCACCGGTAAGACATGCGGCATGGCCGAGGACGTCCTGGTCGAACCGGACGCCAACGCGGGCATGCTCACCCCGATCGGGGTCGCGATCGGCGACGCGCTCGGTGAGGTGACCTCTGACGGCTTCCGTCCCAACGGTATTCCGTCGGACGTCTCGGCCGATCCGGTCATGGAACAGCCCGGCTCGGACAACTTCGCCGATTCCGACGGCAGCGGCGAGACCGGCAACGAAGCCGGCACCGAAGGCGGCACCACCGCCGCCGCGGGGGTCAACGGCTCCCGTGCCCGCCTGCCGTACGGACTGGACCCGGCCACCACCCCGGTGCTGGGCAGCTGGCGCAGCGGCACCCAGCAACCGGCGTTCCTGCGCTCGGCCTGGTATCAGCTCCCGCCCGGCTGGAATGCACAGGACCGCTCGGAGTCACTGTTGGTGATCTCGGCCGCCGGACGATTCGATGCCAGCGAGGTCGTCGTGCAATGGGCCGGCCCCGACGGTGAACCGGCGGGCAGCATCGAGTTCGGCGATGTCGGTGCCGCCCCGGCGTGGCGCAACCTCCGGGCACCGCTGTCGGCCATCCCGGCCGAGGCCACCCGGATCCGGCTGGTCGCCAGCGACGACGATCTGAGCCCCGAGCACTGGATCGCGGTCACCCCACCGCGCATCCCCGAACTGCGCACCCTGCAGGACGTCGTCGGTTCCAGCGATCCGGTACTGCTGGACTGGCTCGTCGGCCTGGCCTTCCCGTGCCAACGCCCGTTCGGACACCGCAACGGTGTGATCGAGGTGCCGCAGTGGCGGATCCTGCCCGACCGGTTCGGCGCCGAGGCCAACTCGCCGGTGATGGACTACCTCGGCGGTGGGCCGCTCGGGATCACCGAGCTGTTGTTCCGCGCCATGACGGTGCCGACCTACCTCAAGGACGACTGGTTCCGCGACTGGGGCGCACTGCAACGGCTGGTGCCGTTCTATCCCGACGCCGAGCCGGCCCGGCTGGATCTGGGCACCGAGCAACGCAGCGGGCTGTGGAGCCCGGCGCCGCTGCGGTTGAGTTGACCGCTCGGCCGCGCCCCGGCACGCCGGAGGTCGGCACAAAGAAACGTCGCATACCATCGAGCCTCGTGCCTGCCCCGTCCGCCCGTCTCGTCGCCGTCATCGCGGGGCTGCTCGGAATGGTCCTGTGCGGGCTGGCTCCGCTGCTTCCGGTGACTCAGTCCACCGCCACCATCGTCTGGCCCCAGGCCGCCGATGAGGACGGGTTCGTCGGCGACATCACCGCCCCGCTGGTTTCCGGCGCGCCGCGCGCGCTGGAGGTCACCATCCCGTGCGCGGCGGTCGCCACGTTGCCCGACGACGACGGGGTGGTGTTCTCCACCATCCCGGCCGGCGGTATCGACGCCGGCCGCAACGGGCTGTTCGTCCGCGCCAACGCCGACGTCGTCTACGTCGCGTTCCGCGACACCGTGGCCGCGGTCGCTCCCCGCGCGGACGTGGAGTCGGGTGCCTGCAGCGAGCTGCGGATCTGGGCCGACGTCGGTGCGGTCGGCGCCGACTTCGTCGGTATCCCAGGCGCCGCGGGCACGCTCGCTGCGGACAAGCGGCCCCAGGTCGCCGGTGTCTTCACCGAACTGGAGGCGACCCCCGATTCCGGGGTGCGCGCCCGCATCGACGTCGACACCCGGTTCATCACGGCGCCGACGACGCTCAAGCTCGCCGTCATGGTGCTCGGTGTGCTGTGCGTGCTGGCCGCGGTCGTCGCGCTGGCGATGCTGGACCGTGCCTGGGGCCGGCGCCTCCCGCGCGGCGCCCGCCGGCACCGCGCCGGTCTGTGGACCTGGCTGACCGACGCCGCCGTCATCGGCGGGCTGTTGATCTGGCACCTGGTCGGGGCGTTGTCCTCGGACGACGGCTACAACACCACCATCGCCCGGGTCTCCGGCGAAGCCGGCTACATCACCAACTACTACCGCTATTTCGGCGCGTCGGAGGCGCCGTTCGATTGGTACCAGAGCGTGCTGGCCCAGCTGGCGTCGGTCAGCACCGCCAGCGTGTGGCTCCGGTTGCCGGCCACGGCTGCCGCGATCGGCACCTGGCTGATCATCAGCCGCTGCGTGCTGCCCCGGCTCGGCAGGCGGGTCGCGGCCAACCGGGTCGCCGTGCTGACCGCCGGCGCGGTGTTCCTGGCCGCGTGGTTGCCGTTCAACAACGGACTCCGGCCCGAACCGCTGATCGCGTTCGGTGTGGTCGCAGCGTGGATGCTGGTCGAGAACGCGTTGGGGACGCGCCGGTTGTGGCCTTACGCCGCGGCCATCGTGGTCGCGGTGTTCTCGGTGACGTTGGCCCCGCAGGGACTGGTCGCGGTCGCCCCGCTGCTGGTGGGTGCGCGCGGTGTGACACGGATCGTGGCGGCGCGTCGTCCCGCCGCCGGACTGCCGGCGCAGTTGGCGCCGCTGGCGGCCGCGGCGTCGCTGGTGTTCGTGGTGGTGTTCCGCGACCAGACGCTGGCCACCGTCGCGGAGTCGGTCCGCATCAAGTACGTCGTCGGGCCGACCATCCCCTGGTATCAGGAGTTCCTGCGCTACTACTTCCTCACCGTCGAGGAAAGCGTCGACGGATCGCTGACCCGGCGCTTCTCGGTGCTGATCCTGCTGCTGTGCCTGTTCGGCCTGCTGGCCGTGCTGCTGCGCCGCGGCAGCCTGCCGGGCGCGGTGAACGGACCGGTGTGGCGGCTGGCCGGCACCACAGCGATCGGACTGTTGTTGTTGACCTTCACCCCCACCAAGTGGGCGGTGCAGTTCGGCGTGTTCGCGGGCCTGGCCGGCGCCCTGGGTGCGGTCACGGCGTTCGCGTTCGCCCGGGTCGGCCTGCACAGCCGCCGCAACCTGGCCCTCTACGTGACCGCGCTGCTTTTCGTGCTGGCGTGGGCGACCTCGGGGATCAACGGCTGGTTCTACACCGGAAATTACGGGGTGCCGTGGTTCGACAAGCAGCCGGTGATCGTCGGCTACCCGGTCACCACCATCTTCCTGGTGCTGGCCATCGTAGGGGGCCTGCTCGCGGGCTGGCTGCACTTCCGGATGGACTACGCCGGGCACACCGAGGTCGCCAACACCGGGCGCAACCGGGCGCTGGCGTCCACACCGCTGCTGGTGGTGGCGGTCATCATGGTGGTGCTGCAGCTGGGGTCGATGGTGAAGGCGACGGTGGGCCGGTACCCCGTCTACACCACCGGCGCAGCCAACATCGCGGCGCTGCGCTCCGGGCTCGACGGCACCTCGTGTGCGATGGCCGACGACGTCCTGGTCGAGGCCGACACCAACGCCGGCATGCTGACCCCGGTGCCCGGGCAGCGTTTCGGCGAGTACGGTCCGCTCGGCGGCGAGAACCCGGTGGGTTTCACCCCCAACGGAGTCAGCGACACCTTGGAGCCGGCCGAGCCGGTGGCCGCCAACCCGGGCACGGTCAACTCCGACGGCCCGGTCGACAAGCCGAATATCGGTGTCGGCTACGCGGCAGGCACCGGTGGGGGCTACGGGCCCGAAGGGGTCAACGGCTCACGGGTGTTCCTGCCGTTCGGGCTCGACCCCGGCACCACGCCGGTGATGGGCAGTTTCGGCGAGAACACCGTCGCGGCGAAGGCCACTTCGGCGTGGTACCAGCTGCCGGACCGCACCCCGGACCGCCCGTTGGTGTCTGTCGCCGCGGCGGGGGCGATCTGGTACTACAACGAGGACGGCTCCTTCAACTACGGCCAGTCCCTGAAGCTGCAGTGGGGTGTGCATCGGCCGGACGGGTCCTATGAGGAACTCGGGGAGGTGCAGCCGATCGACATCTTCGTCCAGAAGGCGTGGCGCAACCTGCGCTTCCCGCTGGCGTGGGCACCGCCGGAGGCCAATGTGGCGCGCATCGTGGCCGACGACCCGAACCTGTCCGAGGACCAGTGGTTCGCGTTCACCCCGCCACGGGTGCCGGTGCTGCAGAGCGCTCAGGACTATCTGGGCCGCGACACCCCGGTGCTGATGGACATCGCCACTGCGGCGAACTTCCCTTGCCAGCGGCCGTTCGCCGAGCGCCTGGGGATAGCCGAGCTCCCCGAGTACCGGATCATGCCGAACTTCAAGCAGATCGTGGTGTCGTCGAACCAGTGGCAAGCCGCCCAGGACGGCGGGCCGTTCCTGTTCATCCAGGCGCTGCTGCGTACCGAGTCGATCCCGACATATCTGCGCGGGGATTGGTACCGGGACTGGGGTTCGTTGGAGCGCTATCTGCGGGTGGTGCCCGAAGACGAGGCGCCCGACGCCGTGATCGAGGAAGGGTCGACGCGTGTGTTCGGCTGGAACCGAGGCGGACCGATCAGGGCACTGCCGTGAGCGGCACATCGGGTGATGCCGTGAGCGGCACATCGGGTGATGCCGTGAACGGCACGTCAGACAACGCCGTGAACGGCACATCAGATAAAGCCGTGAACGGCACATCGGTCCGCGACGATGTGCGGATCGCGCGGTGGGTCGCCACCATCGCCGGTCTGCTGGGCTTCGTGATGGCGGTGGCGGTACCGCTGCTGCCCGTCACCCAGACCACGGCGACATTGAACTGGCCGCAGCAGGGCGAGCTCGCGAACGTGACGGCCCCGCTGATCTCGCAAGCGCCGGTGAATCTGACCGCGACCGTGCCGTGCGAGGTGATCGCCGGCATGCCGGCCGACGGCGGTCTGGTTCTGGGCACCGCACCGGCGGAGGGCCGCGACGCCGCGCTCAACGCGATGCTGGTCAACGTGACCGGCGGCGGTACCCAGCGCACCGAAACCGGTGGCGGCCGGGTCGACGTGATCGTGCGCAACGTCGTGGTCGCCAGCGTGGAGCGGGACCGGGTGACCGGCACCGGTTGCGAGCGGATCGAGATCACGTCGTCGCTGGACGGCACGTTCGCCGAGTTCGTCGGCCTCACCGACGACGACGGCGCCCCGCTGCGCAGCGGGTATGCCGACCCCAACCTGCGGCCGGCGATCGTGGGGGTGTTCACCGACCTGACCGGCCCGGCGCCGCCGGGGATGTCGTTCTCGGCCGATATCGACACCCGCTTCACCACGGAGCCGACGGCGCTGAAGTTGGCCGCGATCGTGCTGGCGATCGTCTGCACGGTCATCGCGCTGCTGGCGCTGTGGCGCCTGGACCGGCTCGACGGGCGCCGGATGCACCGCCTGATCCCGACCCGCTGGCGCACCGTGACCGCCGTCGACGGCGTGGTGATCAGCGGATTCGCCATCTGGTACGTGATCGGCGCGAACTCCTCCGACGACGGCTACATCCTGCAGATGGCGCGGGTCGCCGAACACGCCGGGTACATGTCGAACTACTTCCGCTGGTTCGGCAGTCCCGAGGATCCGTTCGGCTGGTACTACAACGTGCTGGCGCTGATGACCCAAATCAGCACCGCCAGCATCTGGATCCGGCTGCCGGATCTGATCTGTGCCCTGGTGTGCTGGCTGCTGCTGTCGCGCGAGGTGTTGCCCCGCCTGGGTCCCGCGGTGTCGGGCAGCCGGGCCGCGCTCTGGGCGGCCGGACTGGTGCTGCTGGCGGCGTGGATGCCGTTCAACAACGGGCTGCGGCCCGAAGGGCAGATCGCCACCGGCGCGCTGATCACCTATGTCCTGATCGAGCGTGCGGTGACCTCGGGCCGGCTGACGCCGGCCGCGCTGGCCGTCACGACGGCGGCGTTCACCCTGGGTATCCAGCCGACCGGTCTGATCGCGGTCGCGGCGCTGGTCGCCGGCGGACGCCCCATCCTGCGGATCCTGATGCGCCGCCGCCAGACGGTCGGATTGTGGCCGCTGTTGGCACCGCTGCTGGCTGCGGGCACGGTGATCCTGGCGGTGGTGTTCGCCGACCAGACTTTGGCGACGGTGTTGGAGGCCACCAAGATCCGCACCGCGATCGGGCCCAGTCAGGAGTGGTACACCGAGAATCTGCGCTACTACTACCTGATTTTGCCGACCACCGACGGTGCCATCGCACGACGGGTGGCGTTCCTGTTCACCGCGCTGTGTCTGTTCTCGTCGCTGTTCATCATGTTGCGGCGCAAGCGGGTTCCCGGCGTGGCCCGCGGCCCGGCGTGGCGGCTGATGGGCGTCATCTTCGCCACCATCTTCTTCCTGATGTTCACCCCCACCAAGTGGGTCCACCACTTCGGCTTGTTCGCGGCCGCCGGTGGTGCGATGGCTGCGCTGGCGACGGTGTTGGTGTCACCGGTGGTGCTGCGCTCGGCGCGCAACCGCATGACCTTCCTGGCCGCGGTGCTGTTTGTTCTGGCGCTGAGCTTCGCGTCAACCAACGGCTGGTGGTATGTCTCGAATTTCGGTGTGCCATACAACACTTCGGTGCCTCAGCTGGGCGGGGTGACCGTCAGCGCGGTGTTCTTCGCGTTGTTCGGCATCGCGGCGCTGTGGGCGTTCCTGCTGCACGTGGGCAACAAGCAAGAGTCTCGGCTGGTCCACACGCTGACCGCGGCCCCGATCCCGCTCGCCGCCGGCCTGATGGTGGTGTTCATGATGGCTTCGCTCGCGATCGGGGTGGTGCGTCAGTACCCCACCTACTCCAACGGCTGGTCGAACATCCGCGCGTTCGCCGGCGGGTGCGGCCTCGCCGACGACGTGCTGGTCGAACCGAACTCCAATGATGGTTTCCTGCAACCGATTCCGCCAGCACCAGGTCAACCCTTCTGGGGACCGCTGGGGCCGCTCGGCGGCGTCGACGCGACCGGCTTCTCCCCCAACGGGGTACCGGACCGGATCATCGCCGAAGCGATCCGGCTCAACAATCCGCAACCCGGCACCGATTACGACTGGAACCGTCCAATCGCGTTGTCCCGGCCAGGTGTCAACGGTTCCACGGTGCCGCTGCCCTACGGTCTGGACCCGGCCCGGGTCCCGGTCGCCGGGACGTATTCGACCGGGCCGCAACAGGAGAGCCGCCTGACATCGGCGTGGTATGCGCTTCCGGCCGCCGATGACGCGCACCCGCTCGTGGTGATCACCGCCGCCGGGACGATCGCGGGCACCAGTGTTGCCAACGCGTTCACCTCGGGTCAGACCGTCGAGTTGGAGTACGCCACCGCAGGCCCGGACGGCGCCCCGGTACTGGCCGGCCGGGTCAGTCCGTACGACATCGGCCCCACCCCGTCCTGGCGCAACCTGCGTTTCCCGCGTGCCCAGATCGCCGACGACGCGGTCGCGGTGCGGGTGATCGCCGAGGATCTGTCGCTGGGTCAAGGTGACTGGGTGGCGGTGACGCCGCCACGGGTCCCCGAGGTCCGCTCCGTGCAGGAGTACGTCGGCTCCCAGCAGCCGGTGCTGATGGACTGGGCGGTCGGGCTGGCGTTCCCGTGCCAACAGCCGATGCTGCACGCCAACGGTGTCACCGAGATTCCCAGATTCCGGATCTCACCGGACTACTTCGCCAAACTGCAGAGCACCGACACCTGGCAGGACGGCATCAACGGCGGCCTGCTGGGCATCACCGACCTGCTGCTGCGCGCCTCGGTGATGTCGACCTACCTGTCCAACGACTGGGGTCAGGACTGGGGTTCGCTGCGCCGCTTCGACACCATCGTCGACGCCGAGCCCGCCGAGATCGAGCTCGGGTCCACCACCCACTCGGGGCTGTGGTCACCGGGGCCGATGCGGTTCCAACCGTGACCGGGCGCATCGGCCTGGGCCGGGCCGCGCTGTCACGGGTGGTCGAGGTGCGGGTGCAGATGCGCACGTCGCTGTTCGCCCAGACCCCCGCAGAGGCCTGGCCCGCACACTCCGGCCTGCTCGAACCGGCGTTCTGGGACCGCACCGCCGACGAGTGGAGGATCGTCATCCAGAGCTGGGTGATCCGCGTCGACGGGCTGACCGTGCTGGTGGATACCGGGGCCGGTAACCACCGCGACCGTCCGCACATGCCGCCGCTGCACCAGCTCGACACCGACTTCCTGGCTGCGCTGGCCGCCGCCGGCGTGCAGCCGCAGGACGTCGACGTCGTGGTCAACACCCACCTGCACACCGACCACGTCGGCTGGAACACCCGGCTGCGCGACTCTGACGCCGCGGGCGGCGCCGATACCGCAGCGGATCGCTGGGTACCGACGTTCCCCAACGCGCGCTACCTGATCCCCGAGCCCGACTACCGGCATTTCTCCCCGGACAACCCCGAGGTCGCCGAGCACATGCGCACGGTGTTCGTCGACAGCGTCACGCCGGTCGAACCGCAGATGCAGCTGTTCTCCGGTGACCACCGCATCAGCGAATCGCTCTGGTTGCGGCCCGCTCCCGGGCACACCCCGGGCTCCTCGGCGCTCTGGCTGGACGCGGGCGCGCCGGCGGTGTTCGTCGGCGACCTCACCCACAGCCCGATCCAGCTGCCGCGCCCTGACGATGCGTGCGCGTTCGACGTGGACCCCGCCGCGGCTGCGGTGACCCGCAAGCGGATCCTCACCGAGGCCGCGCGCCGTCGTGCCATGGTGATCCCGGCCCACTACCCCGGCCACGGCGGCGCCACCGTCGTGGCGCGAGGCGACCACTTCATGGTCGACCACTGGCTGGGCCTCCCGATCATCTAGCCGTCGGGACATCTCGCGCGACCGCCACGACACGGGTCGCTAGGGTAGCGGGACCGCCCGAAAACCGAAGGAGTGGTCTTTTCGTGGGTTCGCGCCGCTATGTCCTGGCCGTGACCATGCTGTTCGGGATGTTGCTGCTGGCCCCTCCCGCGGCCGCCCAGCCCGCGGCGGATCAGCAGTCGGAGCCGGTCTCGGTGGCGATCCACACCCTGGAACCGTTCGTCATGGAGACCACCACCGGCAACCTGACCGGGTTCAGCATCGACCTCTGGAACGAGATCGCCAACCGGCTGGACTGGGACACCGAGTTCGTCACCACCGACAACGTCGCCGGCCAGTTGGCCGCTGTGGCCGACGGACGCGCCGACATCGCGATCGGTGCGATCTCGCTGACCGCCGACCGGGAAGAACGTTTCGACTTTTCCCAGCCCACCCTGGAGGGCGGGCTGGCCATCATCGTCCCGGTCCACGACACCCGGCCCGCGGTGCCCGGTCTCGGCGGCTATCTCGACCTGCTGTTCTCCCGCACCATGCTGATCTGGCTGAGCGCAGCGGTGGTGGTCAGCGTCATCCCGGCGCACGTGTACTGGCTCATCGAGCGTCGCGGAGCCAAGCCGGTGGTGTCCCGGTCCTACTTTCCCGGCATCTTCGAGTCCTTCAGCTGGGGCATCGGATCACTCGTCGGAAAGAACAGCACGGCTGCCACCAAAACCATCACCCGGTCGCTGGCCATCCTGTGGGGCTTCGCCGGCATCGTGTTCATCTCGTTCTACTCCGCCAACCTCAGCGCCACGCTGACCGTGGCCAAGCTGGACGCCAAGATCACCGGCCCGGCCGACCTCTACGAGAAATCGGTGGCGACCGTGGGCGGCACCACCGCCGCCGACTACCTGCGCGACATGGGTATCCACGCGACCGAGACCGAGACCATCGACGGCTCCTACCACCTACTGCGCGAGGAGGGTTACGACGCGGTGGTGTTCGATTCCCCGGTGCTGCGGTACTACGTGGCTCATCGCGGGGAAGGGGTGGCGGTGATGGCCGGTCCGGTGTTCCAGGAGGAGGCCCAGGGGTTCGTGTTCAACATCGGCAGCCCGCTGCGCAAGCCGATCAATCAGGCCCTGTTCCGGATGCGTGAGGACGGGACCTACAACCTGATCAAGGAGAAGTGGTTCGGCGACGATGTCGCCACCACCGCCGGAGCCACCTGAGGCTCAGTTCGGGGACTGGGTATCGGCGGATGCCTGGTTGTCGTTGGCGCCCGGATCGGTGTTCTCCTGCAGGATGTCGTCGTGGCAGTCGACCTGGCTCTGCCCGGTCTGCTGCATGCACACCAGCACCGGGGTGTCCGGCCCGCCGGTGTCGGAGCCCGGCTCGGGCGCCCCGCTGGGATGCGGGATCTCCCCCGGATACAGCGACCACAACGGCGCCCCAGTGGACACCAGCCGCGCGCAGTACGCCGGCGCGCCGCCCTCGGTGACCCCTGCCGCGCCCAACGTGGCACAGTCGGCTCCCACCACCACGACCGGCAGCACGACACCGGCTGACGCCGTGGTCGGCGGTGCCGTCGCGGAGCTGGTCGCCTGCGCCTCGTTGCGGCCTTCGCGGCGTTCGAACTGCGCGAGCAGCACCACCGCGGTCACCGCGAGCAGCACCAGCACGATGCCCGCGCCGACCAGCACACCGCGCCGCCGCGAACTCGGTCCGGCGACGGGCTTCGCGTGACGGGGCCCGGTCTGCGCGGCGGCGTACATGGTGGCGTCGGGGTCGAGGGCCACACCGGGCAGCACTGCGGCGTTGCGGTTGGCCAGCGCTCGGGCGAAATCGACGCAGCGGTCGAAACGGTCCGCGGGTGACTTCGACAGCGCCTTCTCGAAAGCCATTCCCAGCGAGGACAACTCAGGGCGTCGCACCGAGATCGAGGGCGGCCGCGCGGTCAGGTGCTGGCTGATGACGATCGCCGGGTTGGAATGCTGAAACGGCGGCGACCCGGTGAGAAGTTGAAACGCGGTGGCCGCCAACGCGTATTGATCTGCCCGGCCGTCGATGAACTCATCGGCGGTCAGCTGCTCGGGCGCCGAGTAGGCCACCGTCCCCACCGTCATGTTCGTCCCGGTCAGGTTACTCACCTCACCCACCCGGCGTGCGATACCGAAGTCGGCGAGCATGATCCGCTCGTTGTCGGTCTCGGGATCGGCGATCAGGATGTTCGCCGGTTTCACATCGCGGTGCAGCAGCCCGCGTTGATGCGCGTAATCGAGCGCTTCCCCGACCGCCGTGACGATCCGGATCACCAGACCCGGCGGCATCCCGTTCGGGTATCGCTCGGCGAGCAGTTTGGCCGCGTCGGTGCCCTCGACATGTTCCATCGAGATCCACAACCGGCCCTCGTACTCACCGCGGTCGTGCACCTGCACGATGTGCGGATGCCACAGCGTCGCCGCGATGTCGGCTTCGCGGTTGAACCGCTCCCGGTACTCGCTGTCGGCGCACACCGAGGCCGAGAGCACCTTGAGGGCGTCATAGCGCGGCAGCCTGGGATGTCTGGCCAGGTAGACCTCGCCCATCCCGCCGGAGCCCAGCCGCCGCGAGATCGTGTACCCGGAGATCACCTCGCCGTCGCTCAGCGGCATGCGCGAGATCCTATGCCGAATACGGCGGCGGCGTCAGGAACGATCACGGAACCGCTGTCTGCGACCGCGCATCCGGTCCACGAAACCGGCCACCGCCTCCGGGTCCACGGTGACCGCGCTCGTCGACTCCCGGATGATCGCGCGCAGGTCCACCCCGTCGATCACGGTGTTGGCCAGCGCCACCAGATCCAGCCGCGCGATCACCGCGTCGACGGTCTCGGCGGAGATCCGCTCCCGCACCATCTCGTCGAGGTCGAGTTCGGCGATCACCGCGGCGACGACCAGCGACAGCACGGCCTGTACCTCCTGCCGCCCCCGGGTGAACAGCCCACCGACCACGGGCAGCGTCTCGCAGGCCCGGTAGGCGCCAAGCAGCAGGGACGCCGGCGCGTCCCCGTCGTCAGCGGGGCGGGCCAAGGTACGGGAACTCGGGGAGCAGGTCGGTGGGTGTGCTCAAACCGCAGACACCCTTGCGGCCGTTGGTCAGGAATCTCGACCGGTAGTCGGCGACATCGTCGGTCAGCGTCCTCCCGTTCGGATACGCGGCCGGTTTGGACGGGTTGAACGTCAGAACGTCCGGCAGCGTGCCCTCGGCCTCGATCGCGGCGATCGCCTCCTCCCGGCTGTAACCGCCGGTGTCGGCCATCAGGTCGATCAGGTGGCCCATCCAGTGGGCGCGGTCGCGATTGGGTTCGCCTGCGCTGAACTCCGCGAGCTCGTCGTCGGTGGTGAAGAACCCGCTGATCCACGGGTGCGCGACGCGGTCGGCGTGCACCCACTGGCCGTCGCGGATCAGGCTGCACCGCGCCCAGATCCGGACATCGGGGGCCGCCCCGAGGTAGCTGGTGGGCAGCTCGACGGCCATCGCGATGACGTTGGAGTCGGTGAAGGACGGATCGCGACGGGCGCCGGCGAAGAACACGAACGCGCCGCCCCGGGAACGCCAGACATGGGGCTGATCGTCGAAGGACACATCGACGTCACCGAAGATCTCCGACCCCGCCGCGGCGTTCACGCGCGCCTCGGACTGCAGCGCCAGGCGCAGATCCACCCGTTGACGACCGTGCGAGGGCTCCGAGAACACGAAGTTGAACGCGATGTCGTTGCGCAGGTCGCCGTCGTTGTCGATCGCGATCCGGTAGACGGCGCCGGGATAGAGCGGGTCGGCGTCCGGGTTCGCGGTGAGGATGAGCGCGGTGCGGGTGGGATCTTTCGGCGTCGGGAACACATACAGATCGCACAGGTCCAGCCGGGGATCGCCCAGCGGTGCGCCCCTTCTCAGTCCGGTGAAGTCAGTCGCCACGGTGTCCATCCAACCGCACCTCCATCCGACCCCGCCCGCCGACCTAGATCGGGGTCAGGCCGTGTTTGCGCTGCACGCGGTTGATCTGCTTGTCGCGCAGCAGATGCATGCACTTGCGCAGCAACAGCCTGGTCTCGTGGGGCTCGATCACACCGTCGATGAACCCGCGCTCGGCGGCGATCCACGGGGTGGCCAGATTGGTGTTGTAGCCCTCGATGAAGTCGGCGCGGATCTTCTGCACCTCGGGCGCGGTCGGATCCGGGAACCGTTTGACCAACAATTGGGCTGCACCTTCGGCGCCGATCACCGCGATACGGGCGGTCGGCCAAGCGAAGTTGAAGTCCGCGGTCAGCTGTTTGGAGCCCATCACCGCGTACGCACCGCCGTAGGACTTGCGGATCGTGATGGTGACCTTCGGGATGTCGGCCTCGACGACCGCATTGAGGAAGCGGCCACCGCGCTTGATGATGCCGCCCTTCTCCTGCTGCACACCCGGCATGAAGCCCGGGGTGTCGACGACGAAGACCAGCGGGGTGTTGAACGAGTCGCAGAACCGGACGAACCGGGCGGCCTTGTCGGAGGCTTCGTTGTCGATCGCACCCGACATGTACATGGGCTGGTTGGCAATCACGCCGACCGGGCGGCCGTCGACGCGGGCGAAAGCGGTGATGATCGCCGGACCGGACTGCTCGCCGACCTGGAAGACGTCGCCGTCGTCGAAGATCCGCAGCAGGATCTCCATCATGTCGTAGGCCTGGTTGTCCGAGTCCGGGACGATCGCGTCGAGCTCGAGGTCGTGCGGGGTGACCTCGGGTTCCAGACCGGGGTTGACGATCGGCGGATCGTCGAACGTGTTGCCGGGCAGAAAGCTCAGGTAGTCGCGCACGTACTGGAACGCCGCGGCCTCGGATTCGACGACCTGGTGGATGTTGCCGTAGCGGGCCTGGGCTTCGGCGCCGCCCAGTTCGTCGAGGGTGACGTCCTCGCCGGTGACATCCTTGATCACATCGGGGCCGGTGACGAACATGTAGCCCTGGTCGCGCACCGCGATCACGAGATCGGTCTGGATCGGGGAGTACACCGCGCCGCCGGCGCACTTGCCGAAGATCAGCGAGATCTCGGGCACCAGGCCACGCAGCAGCTCGTGGCGGCGACCCAGTTCGGCGTACCAGGCCAGCGAGGTCGCGGTGTCCTGGATGCGGGCACCCGCGGAGTCGTTGATGCCGATGATCGGGCAGCCGACCATCGCGACCCACTCCATTAGACGGGCGACCTTGCGGCCGAACATCTCGCCGACCGAACCCTGGAACACCGTCTGGTCGTGGCTGAACACCCCGACGGGACGGCCGTTGATGGTGCCGTGGCCGGTGACCACCCCGTCTCCGTAGAGCGCGTCGGGATCACCGGGCGTCTTGGCCAGCGCACCGATCTCCAGGAAGCTGCCCGGGTCCAGCAGCGCATGGATCCGGGCCCGCGCGCTCGGGATGCCCTTCTTCTCCCGCTTGGCGACCGCCTTCTCACCGCCGGGTTCCTTGGCCAGTTCCAGCTTCTCGCGAAGCTCGGCCAACAGTTCGGCGGTGGTTCTCTCGGTCACTTGCCCTCGCTCTCAGCTGTGCCCACGGTGCTCGTCGCGTCCGCCGCTTCGATGGCGTTGATCGCCGCGCTCAGATGGGCCCCGACTTTTGCAATGTACGGCTCGTCGATCGCCTGGATGTGTTCGCCCCCGATCGGCACGACTTCCAGATCCTCGACGAATTCGCCCCAGCCGCCGTCGGGTTGACGGATGGCATAGCGGGGTTCGAAGAAGATCGCGTCGTCGTGGTAGCGATCGGCCATGTAGAGGGTCACGTGCCCGTCGTAGGGCTGGATCTGGGCGGTCTCCAGCAGCCGGTTGTCCAGGTAGGACGTGCGTTGGTGCTCGATGATGCCGCCGGGGATGTCGACCCCGCTCTGCTTGACCGCGTCGAGGACGAACCGGACCTGACCCTCGTCGTCGAGCCCTTCGAGCTCTTCGTAGGGGATGGCCGGGATCTCCACGTTGAATGTGCGCTGGGCGAACAGCGCGTAGCGGTCCCAGCGCGCCCGGGTCTCCTCCTTGGTCTGCGGCACCTCCTCGCCGGGGCGCACCATGTCGATCAAGCCGACGAACCTGACGTCGGCACCGGCACGCTTGAGCCCGATCGCGCAGGCGTAGGCCAACGCCCCGCCCAGCGACCAGCCGACCAGGATGTACGGACCCTTGCCCTGGATCTCCATCAGCTTCGGCAGGTACTCGGCGGCCCGTTCCTCGACCGACCCCTCGACCCGCTCGAAGCCGTACATCGGGGTGTCGGCCGGCAGCCGCTTGAGCAGCGGCTCGTAGACGACGGTGCTGCCTCCGGCCGGATGGAACACGAACACCGGGATCCGGGTGGATCCCTCCGGCCGGGGCCGGAGGGTGCGGACGAACCCGTCGAGCTCGCCGGCGTCCATCACGTCTCGGACCGCTGTCGCCAGGTCCTGGACGGTGCGGGCGGACCTGACCTGATCGACCGTGATGACGCCGTCGGCGCGTTCGGAGAGCCGGCCGGCGATCTTGTCGGCCACGTCGTCGGTGATCGAGGGCAATTCGTTGAAGACGCCCCCCGGTGACTTGCCGGTGACGATCGCCCAGGTGGCGAAGGTCACCCGCTCCGCGGCGTCCCGCGGCGGTACGTCGGCGCCCAGCGCCTCGGTGACCGCTTCCTGGGTGAGCACCTTCGCGGCCAGGCCGGCCGCTGACGAGCGCTCGCGCGAGGAACCATCAGACCCTGACGAGCGCTCGCGCGAGGAACCATCAGACCCTGACGAGCGCTCGCGCGAGGAACCATCAGACCCTGACGAGCGCTCGCGCGAGGAACCATCAGACCCTGACGAGCGCTCGCCGCTGGGACCCGACGGATCGCTCGGCGGCGCGGGGATCGCACCGCTGGGACCCGACGGATCACTCGGCGGGGCGGGGATATCCGCGCCGGGGACCTGTTGGGCCTCGACCGCGTCGGTGGCCAGAGCCTGAACATCGGCGGTCTGCGCGTCGGCGATCGGGTGCCCGGCCTCGGCCAGCTTTGCCTCCAGCTCGGCGACCGTGCTGGCACCGCCCATCAGTTCGGCCTGCTCGGCGGCGATCTCCTCGGCCGTCTTGCCCTTCTGTGTCTCCGCGAGCTGGTCGACCTCGTCGCGATGCTCGACTGCGTAGGCGATCAGCTTCTCCACGGCGTACAGGTTGGCGTCGCGGACCGCGGTCAGTTGAATCGGCGGCAGGTCGAAGTCGTACTCCACCCGGTTCTTGATGCGCACCGCCATCAGGGAGTCCAGTCCGAGTTCGATCAGCGGCACCTCCCATGGCAGGTCCTCGGGCTCGTAGCCCATCGCCGCGCCGACGATCGTGCCGAGGCGCTGGCCGATGGTCTCCCCGGTATCCGGCGACCACTTCGCGAAACCCGCGGCCAGACCGGCGCCGGCGGTGAGGTTGTCCTGCAGGATCGCCGCGTCCTCTTCAGGCTCGTCCAGCGGCTCAGGGGTTGCGGGCGAGGCGATCTCGACCACCGCGCCGGTGCCGACGACGGTCGGCAGTGCGGACTTTTGTCCGCCCCGGGTGACGATGGCGTCGTAGACGAGGGTGAACGACTCGGCCCCGTCGTCGGAGCGGGCGTGCACCTGCACGCCGGCACCGCCCGGGTGCCGCGTCAGGGTGGTCACCAGTCGCGACCCGTCGGCCGGCACCGCGCGCTGTTCGGATGCGGTGATCTTGGCGTCCGGAAGCACTACGGCTGCAGCCGCTTTGACCAGCGCGGCCAGAGCGCGGGCATCCACCGCGCCGCGGGCGCGGTACTCCCACACGTGCCGGCCGTCGGGGGTGGCGACGTGATTGCCCGGCATGACCGTCGAACTGTCACCGGTGAAGTTGACCGCCAGCCAGTGCGGCTTGCGCTTGAACCGGGTGGGCGGGATGTCGGCGTAGTCGGTCGCCGGGTCCACCGGCCGGTCCGACGGCAGCGGGAACAGCGTCCGAAAATCCAGGTCGTGGCCGTGCACGAACAGGCTCGCCATCGCCGTGGTCATCGAGTCGACCTCGTCCTGCTTGCGAGCCAGCGTCGGGATCAGTTGTGCGTCATGCAGTCCCGCCACAGCGGTGGTCAGCCCGACCTGCATCAGCGCCACCGGGTTGGGCGCCAGCTCCAGGAAGGTGGTGTGTCCGTTGTCGACGGCGTTGCGGATGCCGTGCGTGAAGTACACGCTGTGCCGCAATCCCTTCTTCCAGTAGTCGACGTCGTGGATCGGGTCCGAGCCGGCGCGGATCAGCTTGCCCTCGTGCACCGTCGAGTAGTAGGGCACTTGCAGCGGATGGGCCTGGATGCCTTGCAGTTCCGCGGCGAGCTCACCGAGCAGCGGATCCATCTGCGAGGTGTGGCTGGCGCCCTTGGTCTGGAACTTGCGGGCGAACTTGCCCTCCGATTCGGCACGGGCGATGATCGCGTCCACCTGGTCGGGCGGGCCGCCGATCACCGTCTGGCTCGGTGCGGCGTAGACGCACACCTCAAGGTTGTTGAAGGCTTCATCCTGCCCGAAGACCGATACGATCTCCTCGGCCGAGTACTCCACCAGCGCCATCAGCCGGATGTACTCGCCGAACAGCATCGCCTCACCCTCACCCATCAGGTGGGAGCGCGAGCAGATGGTGCGGGTGGCATCCTCCAGCGACAGCCCGCCGGCGAAGTACGCCGCGGCGGCCTCTCCGAGCGACTGTCCTACCACCGCACCGGGTTTCGCGCCGTGCGCCTTGAGCAGCTCGCCGAGCGCGACCTGGATCGCGAAGATGACCAGCTGCACCTTCTCGATCGGGAGCTCGGTGGTCTCGTCGGTGTAGTCGACGGCGTCATCGAGGATGAGCTCGACGATCGAGTGTCCGCGCTCGTCCTGGATGAGGCTGTCGACCCTGTCGATCCACTCGGCGAACGTGGCGTCGCGCAGGTACAGACTCTTGGCCATCTTGCGGTGCTGCGCACCGAAACCGGCCAGCACCCAGACCGGACCGTTGGTGACCGGACCGTCGGCGCTGATCACGATCGGGTTCGGCTTGCCCTCGGCGATCGAGCGCAACCCTTTGACCGCCTCGTCGTGGTCATGGGCCAGCACCACCGCGCGGGACCGACCGTGATTGCGACGCGACAATGAGCGACCGATCGACTCCAGCGAGGCTGCCCGGCCTTCGGGACTGTCGATCCAGTCCGCCAGCTCGGCGGCCGTGGCCCGCTTGCGGGAGGTCAGGAATCCTGAAACCGCTAGTGGTACAACAGGTTTGTGCGGCTCGGCGGCTGGATCGTCCGCGGCGGCGGCCAGCTCCTCGCGGGCGAGTTCCAGCAGCCGCAACGCCTCGTCGGTCAGACCGGGCAGTTCCGGCTCGTCCTCGCCCACCCTGCCGTAGAACTCGTCGTCGCCCCGGGCATCGTTGTCGTCCCGGGCATCGTCGTCGTCCTCGACGAACTCGCCGTACTCGTCCATCCGGACGCCACCGACATACACCGCCTTGGCGTCGTCGTTGGCCGGGGTGACCACCGCAACCTCGGGCTCGGGTGCCGGCTCGACCAGATCGGTGGGCAACACCTCGCGCACCACCAGATGCGCGTTCGCGCCGCCGAATCCGAAGCCGGACACCCCCGCGACGGCATGCCCGCTGTAGCGGGGCCAGTCGGTGACCGTGTCGGCGACCTGGATGTGTTCCTTCTCGAAATCGATGTACGGGTTGGGTCCGGTGTAGTTGATCGACGGCGGAATCTTGCCGTGGTGCAGGGCCAACGCCACCTTGGCCAGGCTGGCCGCACCCGCGGCCGACTCCAGGTGGCCGATGTTGGATTTCACCGCCCCGAGCAACGCCGGCCGGTCGGCGGGGCGGCCGCGGCCGATGACCCGGCCCAGCGCGTCGGCTTCGATCGGGTCGCCGAGGATGGTGCCGGTGCCGTGCGCCTCCACATAGTCCACCGCGCGCGGGTTGATACCGGCGTCCTTGTATGCCTTGCGCAGCACCGCTTCCTGCGCGTCGGGGTTGGGTGCGAGCATCCCGTTGGACCGACCGTCGTGGTTGACCGCGCCACCGGCGATGACCGCCATGATCTGATCACCGTCGCGGCGGGCGTCCTCGAGCCGCTTGAGCACGATCATGCCCCCGCCTTCGGAGCGCGCGTAACCGTCGGCGTCCTTGGAGAACGACTTGATCCGGCCGTCCGGTGCGAGTACCCCGCCGACCTCGTCGAAGCCGAGCGTCACCAGCGGAGTGATCAGCGCGTTGACACCACCGGCCACCACCACGTCGGCGTCCCCGGCGCGCAGCGCCTTGATCCCCTCGTGGACGGCGACCAGCGACGACGAACACGCCGTGTCGATCGCCATCGACGGGCCACGGAAATCGTAGAAGTAGGACACCCGGTTGGCGATGACCGCACTGGAGTTACCGGTGATCGCATAGGGGTGCGCCACGGCCGGGTCGGCCACCGACATGAACATGTAGTCGTTGACCGAGCTGCCGATGAAGACACCGACACTCTCACCCCGCAGGCTGGACGCCGGAATTCTGGCGTGTTCCAGGGCTTCCCAGGTGAGTTCGAGCGCCATCCGCTGTTGCGGGTCGATGTTGTCGGCTTCCATCTTCGACAGCGCGAAGAACTCGGCGTCGAAACCTTTGATGTCGGACAGATAGCCACCGCGGGTGCGCGCCTTGGCGACCCGCTCGGCGATGCGCGGCTCGCTGAGGAACTCCGACCACCGCCCCTCGGGCAGGTCGGTGATGGCGTCGCGGCCCTCCAGCAGCGCCTGCCACATCTCGGCGGGGGTGTTCATATCGCCGGGGAACCGGGTTCCGACACCGACGATCGCGATGTTGGTGACACCCTCGTCGACCTCGCGGGACCAATCCTCGGCGTCGAGCGCCTCGGTGTCCTCTTCGGGTTCGCCCTCGATGATCACCGTCGCCAGCGACTCGATGGTGGGGTGCCGGAAGGCCACCGTGGCGGTGAGCGTCACCCCGGTCAGGTCCTCGATGTCGCTGGCCATGGCGACGGCGTCGCGCGAGGACAGCCCGAGCTCCACCAACGGGGCCGACTCATTGACCGAGTCCGGTGCCTGGCCGGTGGCGTTGCCGACCCAGTTGCGCAGCCATTCACGCATCTCGGCAACGGTCATGTCCGGACCGGGCCGGCTCGAATCGTCTTGTGCTTGCGCCATGTTCACATAACCTCACGATCGCGTGGCGACCGGCGTGGCCGCGGAATTTTGGGCGTCAGTCCGTTTCGTCCGGGAACGCATTGGCCACCTTGCCGCTGCGCAGGCTGCCGTCGAGGTAGGCCGAGCGGCAGGCCCGGCGGCCGATCTTGCCGCTGGAGGTCCGCGGGATCGCACCGGCCGGGGTGAGCAGCACGTCACGAACCGTCACACCGTGGCGGACCGCGATCGCGGCCCGGATGTCGTCGGCGATCGGCGCCATGTCCAGCTTGTGCGCGCCGGGAGCCCGCTCCCCGACGATCACCAACTGCTCGGAGGTGTCGTCGGGGTCGCGCTTGAGACCGGAATGCGTGTCGGCGAACACCTCGTCGGGCAGCTGGTTGGCCGGTACCGAGAACGCGGCGACGAAGCCGGTTCGAAGCGCCTTGGTCGCCTCCTGCGCCGAGTACTCCAGGTCCTGCGGGTAATGGTTGCGGCCGTCGATGATCACCAGATCCTTGGTGCGGCCGGTGATGAAGAGCTCACCGTCGTAGTACGCGCCGAGATCGCCGGTGCGCACCCAGGTCGCTTCGTCGGTCGCACCCTGAGCATGCGACGGTGTGGTGCGCGACTTGAGCGTGTTGTGGAACGTCTCACGGGTCTCGTCGGATTTGTTCCAGTAACCGGTACCCATGTTCTGGCCGCTGATCCACACCTCGCCGATCTGCCCGTCGGGCAGCTCGGAGGCCGTCTCGGCATCGACGATCACAGCCCATTCGGCCACACCGATCTTGCCGGCGCCCGCCTGGGCGACCGCCTTGGGCGAATCCTCGGGCACCACGACGAAACGGTGCCGGTTGAGCTCGTCGCGGTCGACGTGCACGATTCGCGGCTCGGCGTCCATCGGTGTGGTCGACACGAACAGCGTCGCCTCGGCCAGACCGTAGGACGGTTTGATCGCCTGCGGTTTGAACCCGAAGGGGCCGAACGCCTCGTTGAATCGGTGCACGGTCGCCGCCGAGATCGGCTCGCTGCCGTTGAGGATGCACTTGATGTTGGAGAGATCGATCGCCGCTTCGTCCTCTTTGGGTACACCGCGCGCTGCGGCATGGTCGAACGCGAAGTTCGGCGCCACCGAGATGGTGCCGCCGGTGTCGCCCTCCTTGCGCGCCATCTCGCGGATCCACCGTCCGGGCCGGCGCACGAACGCCGCCGGGGTCATGAAGGTGATGTAGTGGCCGAGCATCGGCGACAGCAGCACCGTGATCAGGCCCATGTCATGGAAGAACGGCAACCACGAGACGCCGCGGTCACCCTCCTGGCCGTCGAGCGCCTCGATCACCTGCACGACGTTGGTGGCCAGATTGAGGTGGGTGATCTGCACGCCGGTCGGGATGCGCGTCGAACCCGAGGTGTACTGCAGGTAGGCGATGGTGTCGTGCTGCACGTCGACCTGCTCCCAGGTGGCGCCGACCTCGTCGGGCACCGCGTCGACGGCGATCACCCGCGGACGCTGGTTGGCCGGGCGGGTCCGGAAGAACTTGCGCACCCCCTCGGCGGCCGCGGTCGTGGTCAGGATCGCCGACGGGCTGCAGTCGTCCAACACGGCGTGCAAGCGGCCGACGTGACCGGGCTCGTTGGGGTCGAACAGCGGCACGGCGATGCGCCCGGAGTACAGGGTGCCGAAGAACGCCACCAGGTATTCCAGGTTCTGCGGGCACAGGATCGCGACCCGGTCACCCGGCGCGGTCACCTGCTGCAGCCGGGCCCCGACCGCGCGGTTGCGGGCGCCGAAATGCGCCCAGTTCAGATCGCGGGCCACCCCGTCGCGTTCGGTGGAGAAGTCGATGAAGCGGTAGGCCAGCTTGTCCCCACGCACCTTCGCCCATCGCTCGACGTGCTTGACCAGGCTCCCGTTGTCGGGGAATTTGATCAGTCCGTCCTTGATGAACGGGTTGTGGAAGGCCATTCGTCACTCCAATCGAGCGGGATCACTGTCCCGAAACCCCGGGCATCTTATCGGGAAAATGGCTGCCCGCCCGTCAGCCACCAGCATCCACTCTTAGATTTTCCTTAAACTCACCTTATGCTAGGCGACCTGCGCGGCCCTGGACAAATCAGCGCAGAATCGATCCGGTCACAGGTCAGCCATGTTTGGGCTGCGGCGCGTTGTCCACCAGACCCTGCGCCCAATTCAGTGTCCACCCCGTCGCCGGCAACCCGTCGAGGGTCCAGAAATCCGGGGTGGCGTACATCGCGTGCACCGGCTGGCCCGCTCCGCCGGCGAGCACCTCCAGCGTTTTGGGCAGCGCCGTGATGTTGAACGCCGACTCCGGCGCCGCGCAGATCAGGTCACCGCGGGCACAGATCTCGTAGGTCCGATCGTTGAGCGCGCCGAACCCGCCCGGCCGCGGCCCGGACATCGTCAGCCCCAGCGCCGACAACGTCGGGACCTCGTGCAGCGTGATCTCCGCACCCTGTCCGGGAGGGTTCGGGCCGATGTCCTGACCCACCCCGGGTTGCCTGCGGCCGTCGGCGATCAACGTCGCCCCGAGCACCAGATCCTGGTCCACCGGGCCGCGGCCGTTGCCGATGTCGGAGGCGATGTCCCCGGCGATGACCGCACCCTGGGAGAACCCGACCAGCACGTAGCTGGTCAGCGGGCAGCGATCGTTCATGTCCGTCATCGCCTGCACCGCGGCGCGGGTGCCCTCGGCCCGGCTGTCGTTGTAGGACATCTGCCGGTCCGCCGAGAGCGGATTGTGGAACTGCGCGGTGTAGGGAACGGTGAACACCTCGAGCCGGTCCGCGCCGAACTGGGCGCGGAGCGGGTTGGTGACGTTGAGCAGCAGCGCCGCCGGGAACTGCACCGGGTTGAACGGATCCAGGTGCACCGAGGACTCCCAGGTGCCCGGGATCGAGATCAGCTGAACATCCGGGCAGCTGGCGTCCTGGAACTCCGGCCGCGGCTTCGACGTCGGCGGCACCGCGGTCGGCGGCACCGCGGACGGGGGCACCGCGGTCGGCGGTGCGTCGGGCCTGCGCAGCACCACGACGACGATCGCCACGACGAGCACCACGACTAGTCCCACCGCGCCGGCGGCGAACAGCGCCAGCAGGCGGTGGCGTTTCCGCCGGTTGGTCTTGGCCATGCTCAGGTACTCCTGTGCTCACTGTGTGCGGGTCTCGACAAGGGTGCGGGGACGGTGATCGCCCTCAGCAGAGTCGCTCGGACGCGATCCGAATGTAGTCGGCGGTGACCGTGGCGACCTCACCTGCCGGCGGTGACTCCGCCATCGCTCCGTCGCGACCGTCGGCGTCTTTGACATCGTCGCGCACGAGCGGGGCGACGAAATCCCATACCGCCTGCTCGTCGTGCCTGGCCGCGCGGGCTTGGCAGACGTAGGAGCCGATGCTCAGCGCCGAGAGGTCGCTTGCCGGTGTGACACCGGCACCGTGCAACGCGTCCAGGTAATCCTGCTGACGGGGCGTGACGACGAGGGCGTCGGAACCCGCCGGGGAGTTGCCGGGACCGGGCGATTCGGCGGTCGACCGGCCGTGCGGTGACGCGGTCTCCATCTCCGAGCCCATGCCCGCGATGATGTCGCCGCCCGCTGAGCAGCCGGTCAGCCAGGTGGCCGGGAGGGCGACCAGCGCCGAGATCCCCGCCATTCCCGCCAGCGCCGAGCGTGAGCCGTATTGCACGACTCCAAGGTACCGGGCGGGCGAACGACTTCCGGTTAGCGAATCGTCGCGACGAGTTCGCCGGTCATCGCGGCGAGCTGGCCGCTCCAGGAACCCCAGTCGTGGTTACCCGAGGTGGGGAAGTCGAAGTGGCCGTTCCCCCCGCCGATGGCCCGGTAGTGCTGGTAGAAGGTGCGGTTGCTGCCCTGGGCCTGGTCGCAATAGCCGATCATCGCGGGCACGTCCGTGCACGTGGTGGTGGCCGGACTGTAGATCCACAGCCGGGTGTTGTTGTCGACCAGCAGCTGGGCGTGCACGTCGGGGTCGTGCCATTTCCACCGGCCGAACTGTGGCGGACCCCACATGTTCAGGGTGTCGGCGTTGCCGAATCGGGCCATCCCGGCGGTGATCGCGCCGTTGAGTGCCGTCGCCGACGGGGTCAGGAAGCCTGACAGCGACCCGGCGAACCGGTAACGGTCCGGGTGGAAGGTGGCCATCGTCAGCGCGCCGGTGCCGCCCTGCGAAGCGCCGACGATCGCGTGACCGTTCGGTGCCAGACCCTTGTTGGCGGCCAGCCAGTTCGGCAACTCGTCGGCCAGGAAGGTCTCCCACTGCTTGCTGCCGTCCTGCTCCCAGTTGGTGTACAGACTCCAGGCACCCCCGGCGGGCGCGGCGACCGAGATGCCCAGCCCGGACAGGGTGTTCATGGCGTTGCCCGCGGTGACCCAGTTACTGACGTCGGGAGCGGCGTTGAAGGCGTCGAGCAGGACAACGGCGTGCGGTCCGCCCCCCTGGAACGCAACCGGGATCGACCTGCCCATCGCCGCCGAGGGAACCATCAGCATCTCCACGCCCTGGGCGTTGGCGACCGGTGCGGTCACCCCGCCGAACGCCGCCACCCCGCCGAACATCGCCGCTACGGCGACCGCCGCGGCCGTGATCGCTCGAAACAACGCGTGCATCTGCCACCTCATCTTTCGCGCGAGCCCGCACCCTGTGTCCGGCCTACCCCCGCAGTAGTGAATCACATCACCACAACGGGTTGGGCGCTAAAACGATCGACGGCGGTGATCCCCACAGAGGATCACCGCCGTCAATTTTCAGGCTTGCCGAAATTGCTAGCCAGCCGCGTCGGCGGCCACTGCTTCGGCGGGCACCGCCGGTGCCGACGGCTGCGGAACCGCACCGAGCACCCGCTGGATGTCCGGCTTCATCTGCTGCAGCTGCTGTCCCCAGTAGGGCCAGTCGTGGGTGCCGCCCGCCGGGAAGTTGAACACGCCATTCTTGCCACCCGCCGCGATGTACTCGTCCTGGAAGGTCCTGTTGGTGCGCAGCGTGAGGCTCTCCAGGAACTTCGCCGGCAAGTTGTCGCCCGCGACGTTGCCGTTGACCTCGGCCGGCTTGCCGTTGCCCGCGTAGACCCAGATGCGGGTGTTGTTGGCGACCAACTTGCCGATGTTGACCATCGGGTCGTTGCGCTTCCAGGCGCTGCTCTCGTCCTCGGTGCGACCCCACATGTCGTTGGCCTTGTAGCCGCCCGCGTCACCCATCGAGATGTTGATCAGGAACGGCCACCACCCCTCGGACGGGTTCAGGTAGCCCGACAGCGACGCCGCATACTGGAACTGCTGCGGGTGGTAGATCGCCAGCGTCAGCGCGGCCGAGCCGGCCATCGACAGACCGACGGCCGCGTTGCGGTTCGGGTCCACACCCTTGTTGGCGGCCAGGTAGGCCGGCAGCTCCTGGGTCAGGAACGTCTCCCACTTGTAGGTCTGGCAGCCGGCCTTACCGCAGGCCGGGCTGTACCAGTCGCTGTAGAAGCTGGACTGTCCGCCGACGGGCATGATCACCGCGAGGCCGGAGTCCAGGTACCACTCGAAGGCCGCGGTGTTGATGTCCCAGCCGTTGAAGTCGTCCTGCGCGCGCAGACCGTCGAGCAGGTACAGGCCGGGCGCGTTCGGGCCCCCGCTCTGGAACTGAACCTTGATGTCGCGGCCCATCCCGGCCGACGGCACCATCAGGTACTCCACCGGCAGACCCGGACGTGAGAACGCACCGGCAGTCGCCGAGCCGCCCACTGCACTGACCAGCCCCGGCAGCATGACCGCCGCGAGCGCGGCCGCCGCGAAACGGCGACCCAACTTACTTACCACTCTGGGGAAGGCCCCAACGAGCTTCATGCTTGTGTATTTCCCATCTGTCGTAAAGCAGCAGCGGGCCGCCCGTGATCAACGGACGGTCCCCGAAACCGGCCACTTGCCCGTGTAGTCAACCACACCTTTGTGGTGATCTCTCTTTCCGCGAGCGCGGGCGCTGCGGACGTGTGGGGCCCGCGCGGGACCCCGTCACATGCCTTATCTGACCGACATGGCTGCAGCGTTACGTAAGCAGAAAACCCTTCCGTCCGACAAATCGGCTGACTGTCACGGCCCGGTCGGGGGCAGCCCGGTGTAGGCCGGCTTGACCGGCTCGGGCACCGGCAAACCGCACCGGTGCAGCTCGTAGAGCGGCACCCGGTCCATGCGGTAGCGGGTGAACTCCGCCGCGTGCCGGAGATTCGACAGGAAGCGCCGCGGCCCCATCGGTGCCCGGATCGCCTCGAGCACCCGCTCGGTCGCGGGACACCTCAGCGCCGCCCCCGCCTGCCGGATCCAGTCCTCGTCCAGATAGGTCGGGATGTAGGGCGGCTCCTTGAGGAACGGCCCTTCAGCCACCGCCCAGTCCGGGAAGAGATTCTTGTCGTGGCCGATCCGGCCGTCCTCCAGCCGGGCGGTGTGCGCCGCCAACGGGTTGGCCAACCCGATCTGGTCGATCACCCGGACGTCGAGACCGACGTTCATGCCCAACATCCCGAGGTTGGTGAAAAACACCGTATGGGGCCCGCGGTAGTCCGGCGGTGCGTCCGGTGGCGGCGGGTAGGCCGGCACCACATCCCACATGTCGTAGTTGCCCGACGGCAACAGCAGCGCCCCGTCGGGGGTGTTCTCGATCGCGGTGAGCACCGCGCGCATCCTCGGATAGTCGAGGTAGTCGGCCGCGGTCAGCGGGTGGGCGTGCCCGGTCGCCTGGGCATAGAAGCGCCGCTCGTCGACGATTCCGGTGTACGTCACACGCGTGGCATCGGCGCCCATACCCGGCGAATTGGCTGCCCATAACGCCCAACCCGCCACCGCCAGCCACAGCAGGCTGGTGGCGCCGGCGTACAGATACCCTGCGCCACGGGCCATCCGGCGCGCGTCGGGCAGCATCAACGGGATCACCGAGACCGGTGCCAGCAGACAGAACAACGGCGTCAGCAGCACCCGGCCATGCATGAAGTCACCACCCTGCCGGACCCAGTACACCGCCTGCAGAACGCCGCTGACAAGCATGAAAAGCACTACTGCAGAAGGGCTTTGGATCAACCGTCGCAACCGGGCCGGATCCGCGACCGCGCGGCGCTCGACTCGCGCCGGCCGGCCGCGCAGCAGCATCACCATGACCGCCAACCCGATCAGCAACACTGCGGGCGCCCACAGCAGATAGGGCTGATTGAAGTTCGCCAGATAGATGAACCCTTGCTGCCACTTGGCCCCCGAGGCATCCTTGGCCAGCGCGGTGCCGGGCACCAGAAGCCCGTAATAGCCCATCCGGAAGATCTGGTACGCGATCGGAAGCAGCCCGCCCGCGACGACGATCAACGCCCGCGCGCGCCAGGTCTTCGCCGCGAACAGCATCATCACCAGCGCCAGGCCACCGATCAGGGCCAGCTCGGGGCGCACCAGCACCGACAGCCCGGCGACGAAGGCCAGTGTCAGGTCAAAGCCGCGTGACGTCGCGTTGCGGCGTTGCGACCACGCCACCATCATCCACCACAGCAGGCCGAGATAGGCCAGCACCAAACCGTTTTCGAGCCCGGAGGTGGCGAAGTCCCGCGCCGGGGGCACCGCGATGTAGACCAACGCGCCGGTCGGCAGCAGCACCGCCCGGCGCCCTGTGAGGGTAGGCGCGTACAGCCGTGCGGTACCGAGCATCACCAGGACGACACCGAGCACACTGAGCGCCAGGGCCAAGGTCAGGGCCACGTACTCCAGCCGTGCGGGACCGGCGACGACTCCGCCCAGATAGGTCAGGTACGACCACACCGTGGACGTGTTCGCCTCCACCCGCTCACCGGCGTTGAAGACCGGCCCGTTGCCCGCCAACAGGTTGCGCACGGTGCGCAGCACGATCAAGCCGTCGTCGGCGATCCACCGGCGCTGCCAGGCACCCCAACCGAAGAGCACGGCCACCAAGGTGACCCCGAACCACAGGCTCAGGCGCGCCGAGGCGTCATACGGGAAGGCCGGCCAGCCGGCCGTGCGACGGCCCGCACCCCGACCGGATGACCGGTCAGCTGAGGATGACTGCGGCACCGACGGTTCCCATCCACGCCAGCGCCAGCAGCTGGAGCACCCGGTCCTTCAATGCGATCTCCTCGGGCTCACCGGCCAGGCCGCCGTCGACGTCGACGGCGTAGCGCAGGATGGCGACCGTGAACGGAATCATCGAGACCACGAACCAGGAGGTGCCGCCCGTCGCGTCGCGTTCGAACGCCCACAGCCCGTAACACAGGACGAGCGCGGTGGCCGACAGCGTCCAGACGAAACGCAGATACGAGCTGGTGTAGCTCTCCAGCGATTTGCGGATCTTGGCGCCGGTCCGCTCGGCCAACTGCAGTTCGGCATAGCGCTTACCGGCGGCCATGAACAGCGACCCGAACGCCATCGTCAACAGGAACCACTGCGACAGCGGCACATCCGCGGCCACGCCACCGGCGATGGCCCGGATCAGGAAGCCCGACGAAACGATGCAGATGTCGATGACCGGCTGATGTTTGAGGCCGAAGCAGTAGGCCAGCTGCACGGTGATGTAGACCGCCATGACCAGCGCGAGATTCGGGGTGACCAGCCACGAAACCGCCAACGACACCGCGCCGAGAACCGTGGCCAGCACATAGGCGAAGGTCTGGGGCACCACCCCGGCGGCGATGGGACGGAACCGCTTGGTGGGGTGGGCGCGGTCGGCTTCGACATCGCGGGCGTCGTTGACCAGGTACACCGACGACGCGGCCAGGCTGAACACCACGAAGGCCAGCACCACGTGCACCAGCAGCGACACGTAGTCTTCGCGCAGACGCGCGACGAAGCTGGCATCGGCCAGCGCGGCCACCGGTGCCGCGAACACCAGGACGTTCTTCACCCACTGACGGGGGCGCAGCGCCTTGACCACACCCGCGGCGAAGTTCCGCGGCGGACCCGCGGCCGAACCTGTCTGCTGTCCCACCTCGGACGTGCTCATCGCGGTGCCCTCCTGTCCCGGTCGCCGATCCCGGCCTCCAGCGCGGCGACGGTTTTCCCGACGACCGCCCCGACCGCCACGCCGGCGAGGACGTCACTGGGATAGTGCACGCCCAGAACCAGACGCGACAACGCCATCGGCGGAACCAGCAGCAGCGGCAGCGGCAGACCGGTGGGCCGCGCCAGCAGGACGGCCGCAGCCGTGGTCGATGTCGCATGCGCGGACGGGAAACTCAGCCGGCTCGGGGTGCCCACATTGACCGCGATGGCCCGATGATGGGGCCGTTGTCGGCGTACCACCCGCTTGATGACGACGGCGGCGGCGTGGGCGGCGAAGGCACCGACACCCGCCGCCACGTACTCGCGGCGCCGACGGGAATCCAGCAGCGCCCCGACCCCGGCGGCTGCGAGCCAGCCGAGGCTGTGCTCGCCGAAATGCGAGAGGCCGCGCGCCGCGGGCAGCACTCCGGGGCGCTGCGCCAGTGCATGCTGGACGGCCACCAGCACGGCGTCCTCGCCGCGCGGCGCGTCAGCCATCACCCGGCTCATCGAGCAGGACCGACTCCCATTTCTGCGTGCTGGTCAGCATCGGCAGAGCGGCGCGGTAGATCTTGCGCATGCGGTTGAATTTCCGGGCCAGCACGGCTTGCCGTTTCAGCGACTCGCGCAGCAGCTCGAACATCTTGTCGCGGTCACGCTGCCGGTAGACCACCCCGCGTCCGTCGGCGGTGGTCACGGTGACGCCGTCGACCCGGCACAGCGAGAACCAGCGGGCGTCCTGCGTCGCGACGTTGACCTGGGGCCGGCGATGGTGCTCGGGATCGTGCCGGGTGAGCTGGTGGGCGACGCCGCGGCTGAGGCGCAGCGCGATCGCGACCGTGTTGGTCGGGATCTCCACCTTCTTGCGCCATTTCATGTCCGACGGTGCCGGCAGCGTGGTCGCACTGGGCAACACCACCGCGTCCGGGAAATCCTGGCGCATTCTGCGCACCTCGGGAAGCGCCGACTCCAGTATCGAGAACAGGTGCTCCGGCCCGGCCAGGAAGTCGTCCATCGCCTTGTTCTGGATCGCGACGGTCGAATATTCAAGGCAGAGAAGATGCTTGAGCGTAGCCTTGAGATGGCTCTTGAGCAGGCCGCGGACGTCGCCGTCCCAGTGCAGCGCCGCGACCACCAAGCGGTTGCGCAGGTGGAAGTAGGCCTGCCAGTCGATCGCGTCGTCCTTGTCGCTCCACGCCATGTGCCAGATCGCCGCGCCGGGCAGTGTGACGGTCGGATAGCCGTGCTCGCCGGCGCGTAATCCGTAGTCGGCGTCGTCCCACTTGATGAACAGCGGCAGCGGCTGGCCGAGCTCCTCGGCGACCTGCCGCGGGATCATGCACATCCACCAGCCGTTGTAGTCGACGTCGATGCGGCGGTGCAGCAGCCTGCTGCGGAACTCGTCCTCGTCGTTGAGCGGATACCGGGCGAAGTTGTGGTCGTACTCGGTGTTGACGGCGTTGGTCCACATGAAGTTCCCGCGGTCCACCATCTCGCCCATGACGTGCAGATGGCTGGGCTCCTGCAGGTTGAGCATCTGCCCACCGACGAGCGTGGGAACCTTGGCGAACCGGTTCATCGCCAACGCGCGCAGAATCGAGTCGGGCTCGACTCGGATGTCGTCGTCCATGAACAGGATCTGTTCGCAGTCGGTGTTCTTGAGCGCCTCGTACATCACCCGGCTGTAGCCGCCCGAACCGCCGAGGTTGGGCTGGTTGTGCACCGAGAGCCGATTGCCCAGCGCGGCGGCCGCCGCGGTGAAGCCCGGATGGTCCCTGGCCTTGCTGGTGCCCTGGTCGGACACGATCACCGCGCTGATGACCTCGTCGACGAGCGGATCCGAGGTCAGCGCGGTCAGCGCGTTGACGCAGTCGGCGGGCCGGTTGAAGGTCGGGATTCCGACCGCGACATTGGCCCGGCCGGGCGCCGGGATCGGCGCGTACCAGCCCGCGTGGTGCAGAGTCGACGTCGCGTCGGTGGTGATGTCGAACCAGATCCAGCCACCGTCCTCGAACGGGGACAGGTCGATCTCGAACTCGGCGATCGCCGGTGTGCCGTCCTCGCCACCGGCCACCGGGGCGCCGCCGACGGTGATCCGGGCGCCGGTGGCCTTGGAGCGGTAGACGTCGACCCGCGCGCTACCGGTGAGCTCGACCCGCAGGACCACCGACTCCAGGATCGACCAGCGCCGCCAGTAGCTGGCCGGGAACGCGTTGAAGTAGGTGGCGAAGGACACCTCGGACTCCGCACCGATCTCCAGCGTGGTGCGCGACGGAGCGTGCGCACGGCGGGAGTTGGTGCTCGATTCCTCTATATAGAGCTTGCGGACGTCGAGCGGCTCCCCGGGTCGGGGCAGGATGATGCGGGCCAGGGGGCTCACCGCCCGTGACGGCCCGGCCTCCAGGGCGCCGGACGGGATGTCACTCAACGGTGTCTCTTTTCATCGGGTGTTGCTTTCTGTGTCGGGCTCGGCCAGCGGCGCACCGTCGCGGAGATGCGGCGCGAGGGTGTTGTCGTACATGTTCAGCGCGCTGGCGATCGCCATGTGCATGTCCAGATACTGATAGGTGCCGAGCCGGCCACCGAACAGCACCTTCGATGACGCCGTCTCCGCCCTGGCCCGCTCCCGGTAGGCGGCGAGCACCGTGCGGTCGGCATCGGTGTTGATCGGATAGTAGGGCTCGTCGTCGTTCTCGGCGAACCGCGAGTATTCGCGCATGATCACCGTCTTGTCCGTCGGGTAGGCCCGTTCGGGGTGAAAGTGCCGGAATTCGTGAATCCGGGTGTACGGCACGTCGGCGTCGTTGTAGTTCATCACGGGCGTGCCCTGGAAGTCGCCGGTCGGCAGGACTTCGAGCTCGAAGTCCAGCGTGCGCCAGCCCAGCCGGCCTTCGGCGTAGTCGAAGTAGCGGTCCAGCGGGCCGGTGTAGACCACCGGTGCGGCCGGGTTGGCCGCGCGCAGCTGCGCACCGACGTCGAACCAGTCGGTGTCCAGCCGCACCTCGATGCGGTCGTCGGCGGCCATGTTCTCCAACCACCGGGTGTATCCGTCGACCGGCAGCCCTTCGTAGGTGTCGTTGAAGTAGCGGTTGTCGAAGGTGTACCGCACCGGCAGGCGGGTGATGTTGCTCGCCGGCAGCTGGGTGGGATCGGTCTGCCACTGTTTGGCGGTGTAGTGCTTGACGAACGCCTCGTAGAGCGGGCGGCCGATCAGTGAGATGGCCTTCTCTTCGAAGTTCGCGGCCTCGATCGCCGAGATTTCGCTTGACTGCTCCTTGATGAGAGCGCGGGCTTCGTCGGGGGTGAAATAGCGCCCGAAGAACTGGCTGACCAGGCCCAGGCCCATCGGGAACTGGTAGGCCTGGCCGTTGTGCAGCGCGAAGACCCGGTGTTGGTAACCGGTGAACTCGGTGAATTGCCGGACGTAGTCCCAGACCCGCTTGTTGCTGGTGTGGAAAAGGTGTGCACCGTACTTGTGGATCTCGATACCGGTCTGTGGTTCGGCCTCGGAGTACGCGTTGCCGCCGATGTGCGCACGGCGTTCCACCACGAGCACACGCTTGCCCAGCTGGGTGGCCGCCCGCTCGGCGATGGTGAGGCCGAAGAACCCGGAGCCGACGACGAACAGGTCGAATCCGTCGGCCTGCGGGTCCGTTGCGACCCGGGGATCAGGGGAGTTCATCGGCAGCAAGGGTATCCGACCGCCCCGGGCTCACCGGAGGTGGCGCAGCGACGCAGGTCGCAATTCGCTCACGATTCTGTCTCGTCACTCTAGACACAGCTGTCACGTCAGTACCATCAGTCACGTACGTCAGTACTAATCCATGTATTGAGGAGACTTTCCGTGCCGAACCGACGCCGACGCAGGCTCTCGACAGCCTTGAGCACAGTCGCGGCTCTGGCAGTCGCGAGTCCAGTTGCAGTTCTTGCCGTTTCAGAGTTGTCCGCGAACACCGCCCCCGATGGCGGGCCCGAACATCGCGAATTCGTCCAGGCCGCGTTGATCACCGACCTTCCCGGTGAGTTGATGTCCGCCCTCTCGCAGGGTCTTTCCCAGTTCGGCATCAACCTGCCCCCGCTGCCGACCGGGCTGCTCACCGGCACCGGGGCCGCGACCCCCACCGTGCTGTCACCGGGGCTCGGAGTGCCGAGCCTGGCTTCACCGGGTCTGGCGACGCCCGGGCTGACCGTGCCGTCGCTGACCGATCCCGGCCTGGCAAATCCGGCGCTGACCAGCCCCGGTCTGACCAGTCCGACCGGAGTGGCACCCAGCCTGACCGATCCGGCCCTGGCCTCGCCCGGCCTGACCACACCGTCGTTGACCGATCCGGCCCTGGCCTCCCCCGGCCTGACCACACCCTCGCTGCCCTCGCTGACCGATCCGGCGCTGGGAGCCTCCGGTCTGACCACACCTGGCCTGTCCACCCCGCCCGCGTTGACCGATCCCGCACTCGGGGTGGCACCGATCTCCACCGCGGGTCTGCCGGCGGTGGGCGAGGTGCCGATCTCGGCGCCGATCGGACTCGATCCCGCCCTCGGGACCTATCCGATCCTCGGCGACCCGTCGCTGGCCATGACCCAGCCGGTCGCGTCCTCCAGCGGCGGCCTGCTCGGCGATCTCACCAGTGCGGCGAACTCGCTGGGCGCCGGCGAGGCCATCGACCTGCTCAAGGGGGTCCTGATGCCGGCCATCATGTCTGCGGTCAAGCCGCCGGCCGCGGCCGCTCCGGTGGCTGCCGAAGCCGCAGTCGCCCCGGCTGAAGCCGCACTCGGCGCCGCCGAAGCGGCGATCGAGCCGGGAGCCTGACCCGCACCCCAGTCCCGCCACGGAACGGCACCGCAGAAGCGCCCCGCGCTCTGCGGTGCCGTTGCGCGTGCCGAACCACTGCGTGTCGCAACACAAGCATCATTCGCCGCATACGTAACATCAGTCCGTGCTGTATCGCCGTCCCGCACCGTCGATACTGTTCACCGCGCTCGCGGCGACAGTGGTGTTGTTGCCCTGGGCGGTCTCCGGTGTTCCCGACAGCGACCCGTCCCCACCGCCGTCCGCACCACAGGTCGCCCAGCAACCGCTGACCGATCTCGGTGGCGGTGAGACCATCCGCGAGCTACACCAGGACACCCCGTTCTCGATGGTGGCGCTGACCGCCGAAGACTTCGGCGGGGCCGCGGCGCGGGTGCGGGCCAAGAAGAACGACGGTTCCTGGGGCCCCTGGTACGAGGCCGAACAGCTCGGTGGAGTCGGCGCGGACCTGCCGGGCCCCCGGGGCACCGAACCGGTCTTCGTCGGGCGGACCAACACCGTGCAGATCGCGGTGACCCGGCCACCGGACGCACCTGCCGGCGCAACCGCCGCGCCCGCAGCCCAACCCGATCGCCCCGCGCTCGGATATGTCCCCGTGAACGTCGAACAACCCTTCGGACAGAACATCACGGCCGTGCTGATCAGTCCACCGGAGGCACCACCGGATCTGGTACCGCTGCCCAACGCCGCCACCCCCGCCGGCCAGCCACCGCGCATCATCAACCGGGCGGAGTGGGGCGCCGACGAGGGTATGCGCTGTGGCGAACCGCGCTACGACACCCGGATCCGCGCCGGAGTGGTGCACCACACGGCGGGCAGTAACGACTACACCCCGGCAGACTCCGCGGGCATCGTCAGATCCATCTACGAGTACCACACCAGAACGCTGGGCTGGTGCGACATTGCCTACAACGCGATGGTGGACAAGTACGGCCAGGTGTTCGAAGGCCGGGCCGGCGGGATGACCCGGCCCGTCGAGGGCGCCCATACCGGTGGTTTCAACCACAACACCTGGGGGGTGGCGATGCTCGGAAACTTCGACGTCGTCCCTCCAACACCCATTCAGCTACGCACCACCGCGCGGCTGCTCGGCTGGGTACTCGGTCAAGCAGGCGTCGACCCACTCAGCAGCGTGGTGCTGCCGTCGGAAGGCGGATCGTTCACCAAGTTCCCGTTCGGGGCGGCGACGACACTGCCGACCATCTTCACCCACCGCGACGTGGGCAACACCGAGTGTCCGGGTAACGCCGCATACGCTCTGATGGGCCAGATCCGCGATATCGCGGCCCGCTTCAACGACCCGCCCGGCCCGGAGCAACTCGCCGAGTCGCTGCGCGGTGGCGCGATCTTCACCAAGTGGGAGTCACTCGGCGGAATGAACAGCTACCTCGGCAAGCCCACCTCGCCCGAGGCCGCCGGCGAGGGTTCGGCACGATATGTGACGTTCGAGCGCGGGGCCATGTACTGGTCACCGGAAAGCGGCGCCGAGCCGATCACCGGCGAGCTGTACCGGGCATGGGGCGCATTGGGATTCGAGCGCGGAGCGCTGGGATTGCCGACCAGCGCCGAGATCAACGAACCGCAATGGATCGTGCAGAACTTCCAGCACGGCACCCTCAATTTCGACCGGGAGAAGGGCACCGTCACCCGGGTGATCGACGGTGTTCCCGTCGAACTGCCGCCCGCGGATGCGGATTCTTCTCCGGTCCAGCTGGAGCGGTTCAGCCCGCCGATCAACCCCGTCTAGCGTTCGCGGCGGCGGTCCAGCCGCGAACCGAGCTGGGCTCTCGACCGGATACCCAGTTTGCGGTACACCCGCGTCAGATTCGTCTCGATCGTCTTGACGCTCACGAACAGGGTGTCGGCCGCTTCCCGGTTGCTCATTCCGGACGCGACCAGTTCGGCTACCCGCCGCTCGGCATCGGTGAGTTCGGAAGCGCCCGAGCCGTTGTCACCGTTGATCCGAGCCAGGTCCCGTCGGGCCCGATCCACCCACAGCGGGGTGCCGAACCTCTCGAACTGACGCAGCGCCGCCTCGACCGTCTCGGTGGCGACGTCCCGGTGGCGCAGCCGATGGTGCACGTCGCCCAGCGTCAGCGCGGTGCGGGCCCGCTCGAACGGCATCGGCAGCCGATCGTGTTCAGCCATCGCCCGCCGCGCAGCCCGCAATGCTGCCTCCAGGTCACCGTGCGCTGCCCACAGCATTGCCCGGCAGCGGCTCCCGACGGCGAGCATCCACGGTCGGTCCAGCGCCACCCCGTTGCGTTCCAGGGCGTCGATCAGCGGGACCGCCTCATCTGCTCGACCGCACGAAATCAACGCCTCCACCGCATCGGGCATGAAAGCGCTGTTCATCAACTCGGTTCCGCGGTACGGGCGGTACAGAGCCAGCAGCGGTTCTGCGGACTCCGCCGCGCGCCGGTGGTTTCCGAGCGAGACATCGAGAAAGACCAACGTCGCCCGTGCCCACACCGTCAGCGGTGCATGGTCGCCGCCGGCGGCCAGTGCGTTCTCGGCGAACTCCCGGGCCTGGACCTCGCGCCCCAGATAGGCCGACGCCGCCGCGCAGATGCTCGTCGCGATGACCAGCGAGCCCCCGAGTTGCCTGGCCCGCTCCAGCAACACCTCGGCGTGTCGGTCGGCGTCGGCGAATCGACCGCGCCAGATCGCCACCAGCGTGCGATATCCGGTGACCGACACCAGATCGTGTTCGGCGCCACGCTGCAGACACCGCTGCGCGACGTCGGTGAGCTGGCGGTCGGCATCGTCCAACCGGCCGGTGGCGGCCAGGGTGATACCACGGGTCGCGCTGGCGCGGAACGGGATCGGAACGTCGCCGTCGACGTCCTCCAACTCCACGGCCCGCTGCAGGGCGGCCTCGTCGACACCGAGCCCGGCCTGCCAATTCACATACACCGACATGGCCAGTGCCTGACTGATCAACGCGGGCACGGCCGCGCGTTCGGCGGTCTCGACAGCCTCACGCACCGAGGCGATCTGGTCGTCGAACGCACCGATCATGCCTTGGGCAAAAGCCAGCGACAGCAGCGCGGGCACCCGTACGGCGTCATTGCCGGCCGCGTCCACACGGGCGCGTACCAGCAGATCCACCGCCGCGGTGTAGTCGTCGTCGAAGATCCGGATACCGGCCGAGATGTTGAGTGCGATGGCGCGCATCACGCCGGGCCGCAGGTCGCCGGTCATGGCGTCCAGCAATGCCGCAGCGCGGACCAGATCACCTGCGACATAATGGTTTTCGGCGGCACGGAGCCGCCGGGACACCGAGTCGCCACCGAGCCGAATCGCCAGCTCCACCAGTTCGGCGGCGACCGCGGGAGCCCCCCGCGCGCGTGCCGAATCCGCCGCGGCGTCCAGCGTGGCCAGCGTGGCGTCGTCGGCGACCGTCGCCGACATGGCCAGGTGCCGCGCGCGCAGTTCAGGTTCGGCGGCGACCTCCGCCCAGCGTCGATGCATCTCGCGGCGCTGGGCGGGCGGGGCGCTGTCGTAGATGCCACTGGCCAGCAGCGGATGGGTGAAGCGCACCCGGTTGCCCTCGATGGCGACCACGCCTTCGACCTCGGCCGCCTCCAGCAGAACAGTGACCTGCCCGAGCTCCCCGCCCACGGCCCTGGCCAACTGATCGACAGTGGGTGCGGCCTCTGCCGCGGCGGCCAGCAGCACGGAGCGGACGTCGTCGTCGAGACCTTCCACCCGCAATCGGACCAAGTCGGTGAGGGTCGACGGCAGCCGGGCACCGGGCCGTAACGGCGCAGTATCCGTCACCCTCGCCAATTCCAATGCGTAGAAAGGGTTTCCGCCGGACACCTCGGCGATTCGCACGATCGCCGGCCGGGAGAACCGTCGGCCGAGCCGGGCGGTCAGCATCCCGTGCAGCGCACCCAGACTCATCGGGCCCACCTGCACCCGAGTCAGCCCGCTGTGGCCGACCTGCAACCAGGACGTCGCACGCTCGTCGACGTCCGGGCCGGTCCGCTCGGTCACCACCACACCGACCGGACCGGTCAGCCGGCGCGCCACGAAGGCCAGCACCGCGCGGCTCGACGAATCCAGCCAGTGCACGTCGTCGACCCCGATCAGTACCGGCCCCCGCCGAGCCGACATCTCGACGGCGCTCAACAACGCTGCGCCGATGGCTCTTTCATCGGTCGGGCGGGCCGACTCCGGAGCGCGCAGCAGGACGCGGTCGGCCGCGAGCCGCTGCATCTGGGGCAGCGCCGCGAGAACCTCCGGATCGACGGCGGACAGCAGGTCGGCCACCGCCGCGTGGGCCAAGCCGGACTCCGGTGGACCGGTACGCGCGGTCAGGACCACGAACCCGGTCCGGACGGCACGTTCCACCGCGCCGCCCCACAGCGTCGTCTTGCCGATACCCGCCTCACCCTCGATCAGCATCCCGGCCGGGCCGCGGCGGGCCGCTGCGAGGAAGTCGTCCACGGCGGCCATCGGCGCCGCCGTGGGACCCAAACCACCCCCCACCCGCGACATCATGCCAGCAGTGCATACGACACGCGCGGTGCGCTACAACCACCAGCGTTCGAGCACACGCGCCACACCGTCTTCGGCGTTGGTGGCGGTCACCTCGTCGGCGGCGGCGACCGCGTCCGGGTGCGCATTGCCCATCGCGACCCCGAGCCCGGCCCAGCCCAGCATCGGTACGTCGTTGGGCATGTCGCCGAAGGTGACCACATCCGCGGCCTCGACGCCCAAGGGGCGCGCCACCTCCTCCAGACCGGTGGCCTTGCTGACCCCGAGTGGCATGACCTCGATCAGCCCGTTGTTGGTCGAGTAGGTGATGTCCCCCTCGGCGCCGATGTGCGGTGCCAGCGCCGCAGCCATGTCAGCGCTGCGCGCACCGGCCTTGCGGATCAGCATCTTCACCGCAGGCGCGCTCAACAGATCTTCGACCGAGACCTCGGTGTTGTCCGGGTTCAACCAGGCGTGTTCGTAGCCGGGCGAACTGACGAACTGCGGCGTGGCCGCATCGTGGGCGCTGTGCCCGACCCGCTCCACGGCAAGTCCGGCACCCGGGATGACGCGGGTGGCGATCTCGGCCAGCCGGGCCAGCACATCGGCGGACAGCGTGCGCGCCGTGACGATCCGGTCGGTGGCGGGATCGTAGATCACTGCGCCGTTGGCGCACACCGCGATCGGCGCAACACCCAACTGGTCGACGACAGGTCGCACCCAGCGTGGGGGACGGCCGGTCGCGAGCACGAACTGCGCTCCACCGTCGACGAGCGCGCGCACCACCGAACGCGTGCGGGGGCTCACGTTCTCGTCGTCGTCGAGCAGCGTGCCGTCCACATCGGTGGCGATCAGCAGTGGCTTCACCGGTGTCCGTTCCGTCTGCGTTGCCGCTCTGCCATCTCGGCCTCCTCCAACTTCATCGCTTCCGCCGGTGTCGGTGCCCCGCCACCCAGGCGACGGGGCACCCAGAACGCGCCCGGGGGACGGGGATAGTCCCGCTGGGCGTCGTGCAGCAACCGCGTCATCCGCTCTCGTAACGCCGTGTCGATCTCGGCGATCTCGCCGTCCGCCGCCAGCGCCGGCCCCACCGCGACTGCAACCGGAAACTTGTTGCGTCCCAGCGCCTTCGGGTGGTCCTTCGTCCACAGCCGGTGAGCGCCCCAGACGACCAACGGCACGATCGGGACCCGCGCCTCCTTCGCCATGCGCACCGCGCCGGACTTGAACGCCTTGAGCTCGAAGCTGCGACTGATGGTCGCCTCCGGGTACACCCCGACGATCTCACCGCGGCGCAACGCCGCCACCGCCGCGGCGTAGGCACCCGCCCCGGCGTGCCGGTCCACCGGGATCGTCTTCGTGTGCCGGATGAGCCAGTCGACGACCCGAACCTCCTGCATCTCCGCTTTGATCATGAAACGCATCCGGCGCCCGCGGTGGGTGGCGGCCAGAGCAGCGGGAAGCCAGTCCAGGTACCCGGTGTGGTTGATCGCGATGACGGCCCCGCCGTCGGCGGGCAGGTTTTCCAGACCCCGAAAGGTGATTCGGGTCCCGGTCGCCCTGACCGCCAGGTGAGCCGTGATCTCCAGCGCCCGGAAGACCGGTTCCATCCGACCTACCCCGGCGCCCCGGCAGGCCCGGTGTCCACCCCGGGCGTCCCGCCCCGTCGGGCGGCCTTGGCGGCCGCTTCCTCGGCGTCCATCCGGTTGGCCTCGGCCAGCGACGGCGCTCCCCCGCCCAGACGGTGCGGAACCCAGAACTCCCCTGGCGGATGTGGACCGTAAGCGTCCTGCACCTGTTCAAGCAGGTGTTGCATCCGCGAATGCAACACCTGTGTCAGTTCGGCGGCGGGCAGGGTCGGCTCGATGGGTTTTCCCACCGCGATCGAAATGGGCACCTTGGGACGCCACATCTTTTTCGGGTGGCCCTTGGTCCAGATCCGCTGGGCGCCCCAGACGACGTGCGGCACGATCGGCACCTCGGCCGCGATCGCCATCCGTGCGGCGCCGGACTTGAAGTCCTTGATCTCGAAGCTGCGACTGATCGTCGCCTCCGGGTAGACACCGACGAACTCGCCCGCCCGCAGCATCCGACACGCTTCGTCGAACGACGCGGCGCCGTTGTCGCGGTCCACCTCGATGTGGCGCAGGCTGCGCATGATCGGGCCGGTCACCTTGTGATCGAAGACTTCCCTTTTCGCCATGAACCGGACTTTGCGCCCGAGGTGTTGTTGATAGGTGGGCAGACCGGCGAAGGTGAAGTCGAAGTAGCTGGTGTGGTTGATCGCGATCACCGCGCCGCCGGTCCTCGGCAGGTTCTCGACCCCGGTGACGGTGAACTTCAGGCCCTGGACCCGCCAGACCAGCCGGGCAAGCTGGATGACTGTGCCGTATACCGGTTCCACAGGGCCAGCGTAGTGCGCCCGCCCATGACGGACACAGACAGGGACGAACCGGTCCCCACCGCTGGACCCCGGCTAAACTGGCACCGCGGACAAGCAGCACCGGCCACCGGTGCAGGAGGGGTATTTGTGCAGGTCACCAGTGTCGGGCACGCCGGCTTCCGAATCGACACCAAGGCCGGGAGCATCCTGTGTGATCCGTGGCTGAACCCGGCGTACTTCGCATCGTGGTTCCCGTTCCCGGACAACAGCGGCCTGGACTGGGCGGCGCTGGGCGATGTGGACTACCTCTACGTCTCGCATCTGCACAAGGATCATTTCGACCCGCAGAACCTGCGCGAGCACGTCAACAAGGACGCGGTGGTGTTGCTGCCGGACTTTCCGGTGCCCGATCTGCGCCGCGAACTGGAGAAGCTGGGCTTTCACCGGTTCTTCGAGACCTCCGACTCGGTCAAGCACCGGGTCAGCGGCCCCAAAGGCGATCTGGACGTGATGATCATCGCGCTGCGCGCCCCTGCCGACGGACCCATCGGGGACTCGGGGCTGGTCGTCGACGACGGTGAGACCACGGTGTTCAACATGAACGACGCCCGCCCGGTCGACCTGGAGGTGTTGCACACCGACTTCGGTCAGATCGACGTCCACATGCTGCAGTATTCGGGGGCCATCTGGTACCCGATGGTCTACGACATGCCTGCCCGTGCCAAAGCGGCATTCGGCACCCAGAAGCGCCAGCGGCAGATGGACCGGTGCCGGCAATACATCGCGCAGGTCGGCGCCACCTGGGTCATCCCGTCGGCGGGACCTCCGTGTTTCCTGGACCCGGAGCTGCGTGAGCTCAACGACGACCACGGCGACCCGGCCAACATCTTCCCCGACCAGATGGTGTTCCTGGAACAGATGCGCGCCCATGGCCACGACGGTGGGCTGCTGATGATTCCCGGATCGGCCGCCGACTTCGCCGGCTCGCAGTTGACCTCGTGGACCCATCCCGTGCCCGATGCCGATGTCGAGAGCATCTTCACCACGGGCAAGGCCGATTACATCGCCGACTACGCCGACCGGATGGCTCCCGTGCTGGCCGCCGAGAAGGCGGGTTGGGCACCGGCCGCCGGAGAGTCGCTGCTGGAGCCGCTGCGCGAACTGTTCGAGCCGATCATGTTGCAGTCCGATCAGATCTGCGACGGTATCGGCTATCCCGTCGAATTGCGGCTACGTTCCCCAGGCCATGATGAGACGATCGTCATCGACTTCCCGAAACGGGCGGTGCGCGAAGCGGTTCCCGACGAGAAGTTCCGCTACGGATTCGCCATCGCCCCGGAACTGGTGCGCACGGTGCTGCGTGACCGCGAGCCGGACTGGGTCAACACCATCTTCCTGTCCACCCGGTTCTCGGCCTGGCGGGTGGGTGGGTACAACGAGTACCTGTACACGTTCTTCAAGTGCCTCACCGACGAGCGGATCGCCTACGCCGACGGCTGGTTCGCCGAAGCGCATGACGACAGTGCCTCGATCACCTTGGACGGCTGGGAGATTCAGCGACGCTGCCCGCATCTCAAAGCCGACCTGTCCAAGTTCGGCGTGGTCGAAGGCACTACGCTCACGTGCAACCTGCACGGTTGGCAGTGGAACCTCACCAACGGCCGCTGCCTCACCACCAAGGGCCACGAGCTGCGTACGAGCAAGGCGTGACCGCGATGAACGTCGCCGGCCGATTCTACGACGACGGCCTCATCCAGCTCGACCGTGAGGCACTCACACTGCGCCGCTACCACTTTCCGTCGGGGACGTCGAAGATCATCCCGTTGCGCGACATCCGCGGCTATCGGATGGAGCCGCTGGGCGCTGTGCTGCAACGCTTCCGGCTCTGGGGTAGTTCGGATTTCCGCCGTTGGCTGCCGATGGACATCCAGCGGCCGCTGCGGTCCACCCTGGTCACCCTCGACGTCGCCGACGCCGGGCTCAGTCCGGCTTGCACCCCGGTCAGACCCAAGGAGTTTCGCGCCGTCCTCGACGAACTCCTGGATTCCCGTTAGCGTTTCGGGGTGAGCACCTCGGTGCCGACGTAGGGCACCAGCGCCTCGGGCACCCGGACAGAGCCGTCGGGCTGCTGGTGGTTCTCCAGGATGGCCACCAGCCACCGGGTGGTGGCCAATGTCCCGTTGAGGGTGGCCGCCGTCTGCGGTTTGCCGTTCCCGTCGCGGTAGCGCACCGCAAGTCGGCGGGCCTGGAAGGTGGTGCAGTTCGACGTCGAGGTGAGCTCGCGGTAGGTCTGCTGGGTCGGCACCCACGCCTCACAGTCGAACTTGCGTGCGGCCGAGGAGCCGAGGTCGCCGGCGGCGATGTCGATCACCCGGTAGGGGACGTCGATGAAAGACAGCATCTGCCGTTGCCAGTCGAGCAACCGCCGATGCTCGGCCTCGGCGTCCTCCGGTCGGCAGTAGACGAAGCCTTCGACCTTGTCGAACTGGTGCACCCGGATGATGCCGCGGGTGTCTTTGCCGTAACTGCCTGCCTCCCGGCGGAAGCACGACGACCAACCGGCATAACGGAGCGGGCCGGCCGACAGGTCCAGGATCTCGCCGGAGTGGTAGCCGGCCAACGGCACCTCCGAGGTCCCCACCAGGTACAGATCGTCGGCCTCCACTCGGTACACCTCCTCGGCGTGCGCGCCCAGGAAGCCGGTACCCGCCATGATCTCCGGCCGTACCAGCACCGGTGGCACCATCAACGTGAAGCCGTTCTCGGTGGCGGTGCGCACGGCGAGCTGGAACAGACCCAGCTGTAGCAGCGCCCCGACGCCGGTGAGGAAGTAGAAGCGCGAGCCCGACACCTTCGCACCGCGTTCCATGTCGATCAGCCCGAGGGACTCACCGAGCTCAAGGTGGTCTTTCGGTTTGTCAATGGCAGGCGGAGAGCCGACGGTGTCGAGCACGACGAAGTCGTCCTCGCCCCCGGCCGGAACGCCGTCGATGATGACGTTGGAGATGGCCATGTGCGCCGCGGTGTAGGCCCGTTCCGCCTCTGCCTGCGCGGTTTCGGCCGTTTTCACCTTCTCGGCGAGTTCCTTGGCCGCCGCGAGCAGGGCCGCGCGTTCCTCGGCGGTGGCCTTACCGACCAGTCGGCTGGCCGACTTCTGCTCGGCGCGAAGATTGTCGGCGACCGAGATCGCGGCCCGCCGCGCGGCGTCGGCTTCGGCGAGGGCATCGACGAGGCCGGGGTCCTCACCCCTGGCCCGCTGTGATGCGCGTACGGCGTCAGGGTTGTCTCGCAGCACCTTGAGGTCGATCACGGCCGCAACCCTACGGGGTCTCCCGGCGGCCCGGCATCACCGAGCGAGGTCGCCACCGGGGCGGCTCCAGCCACATAACGTTACAGCTGCATCACTTGTCACAGCACCTGACACGCCTGTCACAATGGAGCGGATGTCAGAGATTCCCGGACCGACACCCGGCCCCTGGTGGCGAAGCCTACAGGCGGCGTCGACCCGGCGCGCCCTGCTGCTCACCGCCCTCGGTGGTCTGTTGATCGCGGGCGTGATCACCGCGCTGCCCGCGGCCGACCCGACCGGCGGTCTGACCGCCAACTCGATCTCACTCGGTCCCCGCGGCAACGACACGTTCGACCACGCCAAAGCCGGTGACTGCCTCGACTGGCCGGACCGTACCCCCGACGCCGCCGAGATCGTCGACTGCGCCGGTGACCACCGGTTCGAAGTCGCCGCATCGGTCGACATGCAGACGTTCCCGGGCAGCGAATACGGCCCGGACGCCGCCCCGCCCTCGGCGGCCAGGATCCAGCAGATCAGCCAGGAACAGTGTTCGGCGGCGGTGAAGCGCTACCTGGGTGCGCGCTTCGACCCGAACAGCCGGTTCACCGTCAGCATGTTGTGGTCCGGCGACAAGGCATGGCGCCAGTCCGGGGAGCGCAGGATGCTGTGCGGCCTGCAGCTGCCCGGCCCCAACAACCAACAGCTCGCGTTCCGGGGCAAGGTCGCCGAGATCGATCAGTCCAAGGTCTGGCCCGCGGGCACCTGCCTGGGCATCGACCCGGCCACCAACCAACCCACCGACATCCCGGTCGACTGCGCCGCGCCGCATGCCATGGAGGTGACTGGGGCGGTCAACCTGGCCGCGCAATTCCCCGACGCGCTGCCCGGCGAACCGGAACAGGACACCTTCATCAAGGACGAGTGCACCAAGCTGACCGACGCGTATCTCGAACCGATCAAATTGCGGGAGACCACGCTGACGCTGGTCTACAGCACGGTGTCGCTGCCCAGTTGGGCGGCGGGCAGTCGCCAGGTCTCGTGCAGTGTCGGCGCGACTCTGGGCAACGGCGGGTGGTCGACACTGCTCAATAGCGCCAAGGGCCCGCTGATGATCAACGGGCAGCCGCCGGTGCGGCCACCGGACATCCCGGAGGAGCGACTGAACCTGCCCCCGATCCCGATGCCGGAGTCCCCCGTCGGCGGCACCTCGTCTGGTTCGGCGGGGCCGTCGAGTTCGTCCGGCTCGACGGGAACGTCCGGCTCGACCTCGGAGAGCCCGCAGCCGACCGTGCACGGTCCGCAGGCGCCGACCCAGACCGAGCCGACCCAGGCCGGTCAGACCCAGACCGGATCGTCCCCGACCGAACAGGCTCCCCCGCCGCAGGGCGGCGGCAACACCTTCCTCAACGGGCCTCCGCCGCCACCGCCGGCGCCACCGGTGGACCAGCTGCCCCCGCCGCCGGCCCCTGCGCCGGATCCACTGCTCCCGCCGCCGCCTGCGGCTCCGGCCCCGCCGGTGGTACCGCCGCCACCGCCGGGGGTGTAGCCGGGTGGCCGTGCGGATGAGCCCGCAACGGTTCGACGAGCTGGTCGGCGACGCGCTGGATCTCATTCCCGCCCCGCTCGCTGCCGCGATCGACAACGTCGTGATCCTGGTGGCCGATCGCAATCCCGAGGAGCCCGATCTGCTCGGGCTGTACGAGGGCATCGCGTTGACGGAACGGGATTCCTGGTATGCGGGGGCCCTGCCGGACACCATCACGATCTACCGGGACGCGCTGCTGGACGTGTGCGGCAGTGACGAGGAGGTGGTCGACGAGGTGGCCATCACGGTGATCCATGAGATCGCTCACCACTTCGGTATCGACGACGACCGCTTACACGAACTCGGCTGGGGCTGACCCCGATCGCGAACACCCCGCGCGGCACCACGGATCCGTCGGTGCCGGGTGCTAAGAACGGCACATGACCAATCAGTGCCGCGCCTGCCGTCTGGGGCTGGAGCACTGCCACGGGGCGCTCATCCATCACGCCTTCCGCCGTGCCGAATGCACCGAGGACGACTGCATCGTCGCCGACAGTGTCCACGAACTGCACATCGACTGCGGAGCGGTCGGGTGTGTCTGCGACGAGACCGCGATGGTCTCAGCCCATCGGATCGGCTGAGCGCGCCGTCTCCGTGGTGACCACGGGCGTCTCGGAGCCGAACGGGGGGGTCAGCTTGCCCCACTGCACGCAGCTCCAACGGCCGTCGGTGACCGGGGCCAGCACCACCGACTCGGTGTTGGCCAGGTGGTGGTCGATGGCGAAGCCGCCGTCCACGCCCGCCAGCGCCGCAGCGACCAACCTGATCGCCGCACCGTGGCTGACCACGACGATGTCGCCGCGCCAGGCCGCATCCTCGAGATACTGCCTGCGCAGCTGATCGAGCACGGGTACGTAGCGCTCGAGCACCTGTCGAGCGGTCTCACCGCCGGGCAGCGCCAGGTCGAGTTCGCCTCGGTGCCAACGACGGTAGATCGTGTTGAACTCGTCGTGCGCCGCCTCGTCCGAGCGGTCCTCCAGCTCGCCGACCTGAACCTCGTGCAGGCCCTCGAACTCGTGTAATCCGTGCGGCACGGCCGGGACGCCACCGATCTCGGTGGCGATGTGGGCTGCGGTCTGCACGGCCCGGGTGGCGATCGAGTGTGCCAGCAGCGCCGGCGGGCGCACCAGCGCGCGGGCGAACGTGCGGGCCTGTTCCCGGCCCAGGTCGGTCAATTCGGCGCCGGGGGGCCTGGTGTCGAGGCGACGCGCCACGTTGCCGTGCGTCTGGCCGTGGCGCACCAGCACCAGCCGGCCGCTCACGGCCGGCCCTCGCGCAACCGCTCCAGCCATTCCGTGGCCTCGTCCATCGGCGGGGGCGACGCGCCGATCACGTCCCCGGTCGGCCACGAGCCCAGATACCGCACATCCTCGCAACGGCGGTGCAGGGCGCGCAGCGCCTCGGCGACCGAGGCGTCTTCGATGTGCCCGACGAAATCGAGGAAGAACTTGTAGGTGCCCAGCTCGGTGCGGGTCGGCCTGGACTCGATGCGGGTCAGATCGATGTCGCGGACCGCGAGTTCGGTCATTGCGGAGACCAGGGCTCCCGGCACGTTGGACAGCCGCAGCACCACCGAGGTCCGGTCGGCACCCGTGCAGGCCGGGGGCCGCCCGGGACGCCCGACCAGGACGAAACGGGTGCGGGCGTTGGGTTCGTCGACGATGTCACCCGCCATGGCGGTGAGCTCGTAGCGCCGCGTCGCGAGCGCGGTGCTGACCGCGGCGTCGGCACGCCCGGCGGCCACGTCCTGCGCCGCGGCCGCATTCGAATGTGCCGGAACCAGTTCGGCGTCGGGCAGATGCTCGGCCAACCACCGCCTGACCTGCGCGGCCGCGACCGGATAGGCCGCGACGGTGCGCACATCCGCGATGGCGGTGTCCGTGCGCACGGCGATGGTGAATGCGACGTCGAGGGTCAACTCGGCGAAGATCTGCAGCGGGGTGCCGTCGGCGAGGCTGTCCAGCGTCGGTATCACCGAACCGTCGATCGAGTTCTCGATCGGCACGCATGCGAAGTGCGCGTCGCCGGCCCGCACCGCTGCGAGCGCGGCGTAGGTGCTGTCGGCCGGTAACGGGGTGACGGGTTCGGGGGCCGCATCCGCCGTCGCTGCGACCGGGACCAAACCGTTGGCTTCGATGGCGCGCAGCGCCGCCTCGGTGAAGGTCCCTTCGGGTCCGAGGTAGGCGATGACGGGCACCGGTCCACCCTATCGGTCGCGCCGACTCCACCCGCCCGTGCCGAGCAGAGTCCTTGCGTCACCGCGCCCTCTTTAGTTAAGTTAGGCTCACCTAATTACGAGGAGGCGGCGTGACGTCAGCACCGGCACCGAGTTCAGCACCCACTTCGGCCCCCACCACGGCGGAGCGGATCCGTAGCGCGTGCGTGCGGGCCGACGGCGCGATGCTCGCCGTGGAAGGCCTGGACCCCGCCCCCACTCCAGTGCACCACCTCCTCGACGACGGGTCGGTCGCCATCACGGTGCCCGTCGACGGCCCGCTGACCGCGGCGGTGGCGTCCGCGGGGACTGCAGGTGTCCAGGCGGTGTTGGAGATGACGGACTACGCCCCGCTGCCATTGCGGGAACCGGTCCGCTCCCTGGTCTGGATTCAGGGCAGGCTAGGTGACGTTCCGATCGACGCGGTGCCCGCACTGCTGGACCTGATCGCCGCATCCGATCCCAATCCTGCTCTGCTGCAGGTCAACTCCGGGCAACCGGAAGGTGTGCCCGGCAGCGAAACCCGGTTTGCGTTGCTGCGGTTGGACATTGAGTCGGTAGTGGTGGCGGACGCGACCGGTGCCGAATCCGTGGCATTGAGCGCCCTTCTCGATGCCCGGCCGGATCCGTTCTGCGCCATGGAGTCGTGCTGGTTGCTGCACATGGAATCAGCTCACCGCGACGTCGTCGATCGCCTCGCCGCCCGACTGCCCGCCGCACTTCGCCGGGGGCGGGTGCGGCCCCTCGGGCTGGACCGATACGGCGTTCAGCTGCGGGTGGAGGCCGCAGACGGCGACCACGACGTACGGCTGCCCTTCCCGCGCCCCGTCGACGATGTGACCGGTCTCAGTCAAGCGATCCGGGTACTGATGGGTTGCCCGTTTCTCAACGGACTGCGCGCCCGCCGCGCCTGACCGTCGCGGCCCCGGGCCGCTACCGTGGCTGCGGTGACCGCGACCGAGGACGAACCCACCGATGCGCAGCGGCGCGCCCTGCGCATCGAGATCGGGGTCGTGCTGGCGGTCACGTTCGGGCTCAGCGCCTACACGGCGGTACTGAGCCTGATCGAGAGCGTCCTCCTCGGTCTGGCCGGCCAGATCGTCGCGCTCAACCCCATCCGTTCGCCGTTCGACCTGATCGACCTCGGCTTCAACCTGGCCAGGCTGTTCCAGTTGTCGGCGTGGGGCGCACTGGCGTTGTACCTGCTGTGGCGCGGCGGGGACGGACCGGCACGGATCGGCCTGGGCAGGATCCGTTGGCGCCGAGACCTCCTCGGGGGTATCGGCCTGGCCCTCCTCATCGGTGTGCCGGGGCTGGCCCTGTACCAGATCGCCCGGCTGCTCGGCCTCAATGCTGTCGTCGAGCCCGCCGAATTGAACGACACCTGGTGGCGCATCCCCCTGTTGGTGTTGTTGGCCTTCGGCAACGGATGGGCCGAGGAGGTGATCGTCGTCGGGTTCCTACTCACCCGGCTGCGTCAGCTCAGGGTCAATCCATGGCTCGCCCTGGCGATCTCAAGCCTGCTCCGCGGCACATACCACCTCTATCAGGGATTCGGCGCGGGCCTCGGCAACATCGCGATGGGGGTGGTGTTCGGCTACGCGTGGCAGCGCACCGGCCGGCTCTGGCCGTTGATCATCGCCCACGGCTTGATCGACGTTTTCGCGTTCGTGGGGTATTCGCTGCTTTTCGACCGTCTGGACTGGCTGCTGTGAGCGCGCGGCCTCACCGTCATCGCCCCCACTGACGCGTACATTCTTGTGGTGACCGACAAGCGGCCGCCTTTCCCGGGGCCGGTTCCGCCGCCTCCTCCGCGAGGCGAGCCCGGGCGCCGTGAGCCGGCGCAGGTGATCCGCCGCGACCCGAACTACCGTCCCGCGTGGCCACCCAATCCGCCCACCCCGGCGCGCAGACCGGCGCCGCCGGCGGCCGGCCGCCCTGCGCCCCCGCCACCGCCGCCGCGGCGACCGCCGGCCGCGGGCCCTCCCCCGCACCCTGCACCGAGGGCCGCCGCGCCCGGGCGCCCGGTTCCGAGAACTCCCACGCCCCCGCCCCGGCAGCCCTCCACCCGGCCACGCCGACCGGTGCCGGCACCGCCCCCACCGCCGGCGGCCCGGCGGACCAGACCCGGGCGGGTCCGCCGTGTCACCCGGGTCGTACTGGTGATCGCCATGCTGCTCGCGGTGAGTACCGTCGCGGCCGGGGTGTGGATCGATTCGGCGTTGACCCGCATCCCGGCCCTGTCGAACTATCCCGACCGCCCGGGCCCGGGCAGCGGTACGAACTGGCTGCTGGTCGGCTCCGACGGCCGCGACACCCTGACACCGGAACAGCAGGCCGAACTCACCACCGGCGGTGACCTAGGAGCCAGCCGCACCGACACGATCCTCGTCGTGCATCTGCCCGGTCTCGGTTCGAGCACACCTGCCACCATGGTGTCCCTGCCCCGCGACTCCTATGTCTCGATCCCCGAGTACGGCAGCGACAAGATCAACGCGGCGTTCTCGGTGGGAGGTCCGCAGCTGCTCGTCCGCACGGTCGAGCTGGCCACCGGTCTGCGGATCGACCACTATGCCGAGATCGGCTTCGGAGGGTTCGCCGGCCTGGTCGATGCGGTCGGTGGCGTGACGATCTGTCCCGAAGCGGCGATCAGCGACCCGCTGGCGGGCATCGATCTACCCGCCGGCTGCCAGCGCGTCGACGGACGCTCGGCGCTGGGATATGTCCGGACCCGCGCGACGCCGCGCGCCGATTTGGACCGCATGGTCAACCAGCGGCAGTTCATGACCGCCCTGGTCGACCGTGCCACCAGCCCCGGGGTCCTGCTCAACCCGCTGCGCTGGGTGCCGATGGCGCGAGCGGCAGCAGACACCGTGACGGTCGACGACGGCGACCACATCTGGGACCTGATCCGCCTGGCGTGGGCGGTGCGCGGCGGACTCACCAACGTGACGGTGCCGATCGGTGAGTTCACCGAGAACGGAGCCGGTTCCATCGTGGTGTGGGACAGCCAAGCCGCACAACGGCTGTTCACCGCCCTGGCGTCGGACACACCGGTACCGCAGGACGTCCTCGAGGCCGGTCAACCGTAATAGCAGCAAATATTGTGTAGCGCGTCACACTACCTACCCTTAGTTAGGAAATCCTGACCTTGGTACAGTTCACCGGTAAGGTTCACCTTCGCTGAAAAGGCACTCTGAACTGCGATATTATCGTCGCATGACAACCACCGGCGCCTTCGACGCACTCGACACCAAGTTCCACAACCTGCTCAACGACCAGGTGCGCAGCGAACTCGGAGCAGCGCAGCAGTACTTGGCCATCGCGGTGTACTTCGACACCTCGGATCTACCGCAACTGGCCAAGCTCTTCTATCGCCAGTCGGTGGAGGAGCGCAATCATGCCCTGATGCTCGTGCAGTACCTGATGGACCGCGACGTTCCCACCGAGATCCCGGCGGTCGACCCGGTCCAAAACGCGTTCGAGACTCCCCGCGACGCCCTCGCGCTGGCCCTGGATCTGGAGCGTTCCGTCACCGAGCAGATCAGCCGGCTGGCCGGCACCGCGCGCGACGAGGGCGACTACCTGGGCGAGCAGTTCATCCAGTGGTTCCTCAAGGAACAGGTCGAGGAGGTGGCGCTGATGACCACCCTGGTACGCATCGCCGACCGCGCCGGTGCGGACCTGTTCCACCTGGAGGACTACGTCGCCCGGGAGGTCACCGCCTCATCGGCCGATCCGACGGCACCCAAGGTGGCCGGCGGCGCTCTCTAGCTCCGGAACCCAGCTCCGGAACTCAGTCGCGCTCGGCCCCGGTCAGCCCGTTCTGCAGCCAGCCCTTGGTGCGGCCGGGGTGGTTCGTGGCGATCCAGGCCACGCCCACGTCTCGGCAGTACTGGACGTCCTCGTAGTGGTCGACGGTCCAGCAGTACAGTGCGCGGCCCTGCGCAGCAGCCCGGTCGACCAATTCCGGATGTTCGCGCAGGGTCGCGATCGACGGTCCCACCGCGGTGGCCCCCACCGTGGTGGCCGCACTGCCGCCGAGGAAGCGGGAGGTCTCGCCGAGCAACACCGTCGGCAGCAGCGGCGCCGCACGCCGGATACGCCACACCGCCGCCGCCGAGAACGACATCACGACGGCGCGCGACAGATCCGCCGACGCGGGCGCCGCGATGCCGTAGCGGTGCAGCAGGGCGAGCAGCTTGCTCTCCACCAACGCTCCGTAACGGACCGGGTGCTTCGTCTCGATGAACATCTTCACCGGCCGATTCCAGTCCAGAACCAGTGTGACCAGGTCGTCCAGCGTGAGCAGGCCGGTGTGCCCGTGGCTGCCGTCCGCCCGCCAGCTCGGATGCCAAGAACCGAAATCGAGGTCGCGCAGCTGCGCCAGTGTCATTTCGCTGACCAGTCCGCTTCCGGTCGACGTACGGTCGAGTCGGCGGTCGTGCACGCAGACGAGATGTCCGTCCCGGGTGAGACGGACGTCGCACTCGACAGCGTCGGCGCCCTCGCGCAGCGCCAGATCGTAGGCCGCCAACGTGTGCTCCGGTCGATCTGCCGAGGCACCGCGGTGGGCCACCACGAACGGGTGGCCGCCCAACGTCGCGCCGGAGCTCATATCGCCTATGCTGCCGGGTTCTCCCCGCTGCTCTCAACTGCACGCGCAGGTTCGCCAGTATCGGATTGGTGGGTAGCTACCTCGACCGTCACCCAGCGCCGCGACGGCTGCTCCACCGGTTGGCGCTCGAAACCCAGGAAAACCCGCAGTGCAGACACCAATGCGCCGGCCGCGAACAGGTAGGCGACGATGGTGGTCACCGTGTTGTCGGCAATGCCTTGCGCGTCGACGGTGAAACTCGTCGCGAAAGCGAACACCGACACCGCGGTGCTCGCCGCCCACAACAACCACCACACCACGATCGGTCGGTGCAACCACCGCAGCCGGTCCTCGGTATCGGCGAGTTCGATGACGTAGACCGGCGCGAGCAGCAGATTCACGAACGGGGTCAGGCAGCCGAGCCGCAAGGACAACCCCGACCGCGGCTCCTGCTGGCCCCGATGGGTGAACGCGGCGGCCCGGCGTGCGATCAGCCAGTTCATCAGCACCACGACGGCCGCGACGGTCATGAACACCGCGACGACACTCACCGCGATTCCGCCCCAGGTGGCCGCGGCGGCGACCCACGGGTTCAGCAGTACCGAGCGGTTGATGATCAGCAACACGTAGCGCACCAGGTGGACGAACGCCGCGGCGCCCAGTACCGCCACGGTGGCAAGCAGGGTCAGGCGCACCACTTCCGGCGAGGGACCCCTGCGCTGAACCGCGGGCTCGGCCGGGGCCTCGAAATGTTCCACCAGACCCCAGCGGGGGACGGTGGGATACCGCGGTGTGGGGCCCAGTTCCCGGCGCTGCCGGCGCGGATGGGGCGGTGCCCCCGGACGCACCGCCACCCACCGGTAGCCCGACGGCGGCCGCTGCCCGCGCGTCGCTTCCTGCCGTGCGTCCCATCCCTGGCCGGCAGCGTGGCCCGACGGTGCGAGCAGCGTGCCGCGGCACCGTGGGCACCACACCCGCTGACGGTCGCGCACGTTCCACCGCGTCCCGCACTGGGAACACACTTGGATCATCGGACCAGAGTAGGTCAGACCGTGCCGGCTGATCCGCCGTCGGTGACCACCGGGCGTCCGGCTCCGACCCAGGCCAGCATGCCGCCGCTGACATTGATCGGTTCGTACCCGTTACGTGCCAGGTATTGCGCGACCCGCTGCGACCGGCCTCCGGCATGGCACACCACGAACAGTCGGGCCTCGGTGTCGATCTCGGCCATCCGGGCCGGTACGTCTCCCATCGGGATGTGCTGCGCACCCGGAGCATGTCCCCGCTGCCACTCGTCGTCCTCGCGGACGTCGAGCAGGACCACGGTCTCGTCGAAGTCGACCGGAACGTCGCCGATCGGCGCCTGGGGCACGTCGGTGTCATCCATGACCACATGCTGACACGGCCGGTGGCGGGCAGGCCACGTCGGGGCCGACAGCAATACGGACCGTCCCGCGGCGCTATCCACAGTTTCCACAGGTTCATCCACAGGCCCGGTGCGCCGACCGACCACCGTGGGCGCGCACATCGCCATGATCAGGCGCTACGGCTGTGGATAACCCGCCGGCCGCGGTGTGCGGTGATCAACAGGATTCGATCGCTCTGAGCGAAATAGCTCGCTGCCCTAAGTAGATCGGTGCGCCAGCCCGGCGCATCGGCGTCGATTTTTGCCAGCCGCGGGGCTAGCGTTATGATCGCCGTCACATCACGAAACGTGTGACTGATCTCACGGAACAGTGAGCTGGGGGAGGTATTCAGCGTGCAGGTGAGGAGCATCTGATGGCGTCGTCTTCGATGGGCTCGGGGTCGGCCTTCCCGCCGTCTGAGTGGCAGACCTCCGCGCGCATCTACACCCGCAGCCAGCTGATGGCGTGCCTGCGGGCCGGGCTGATCGCCCTCGTGCTGCTGGGGATCCTCGCCCTGATCGTGCTCTACTAGCGTCGTTCGCGGCGCACCCGACCGTCACGGCGCGGTGTCGGGGTGCGGTCGTCGAGAGTCGTCGCGGACCGTGCACACCACGCGGTACGAATCCGCGGCGGGCACAAAGCCGAACGTCCGCGAGTCGGTCACCCCGGCCGCGGCGGCGTTGTCCGACAGTGCCTCGAACTGCACGCCGGCCCCGTCATCACGGACTCTGCCGACGCGTTTCACCAGATACCGTGAGCGGCGCGTGGGATCGGGAAAGACCCTCAGCTGACCCGTTTTCGGCGTGCCGCCACGCACCGCGACGAGTCCGTCCCCGGGCTGCAGAGTGGGTCGCATCGAGTCCTCGACGACGACGAAACGGCGCAGCGGCCACCGAAACGGGGCGGCCCGCGGCGCCCGGTTACGCGGCTGGTTACGCGGCATCGCCTAAGGGTAAGTTAGGGCCATGCTGCATCGACTTTTCGATTCCGTGTTTTCCCATGCCACCCCGGCGCACGCCCACTGCGATTTGTACTGCGGTGTCTACGACCCGGCGCAGGCCAAGATCGAGGCGTTGTCGTGCCTCAAGACGATCCAGAAGTACCACGACACCGACGACGAGCATTTCAAGGCCCGCGCGATCATCATCAAGGAGCGTCAGGCCGAGGAAGTCAAGCATCACCTGATGGTGTTGTGGGCCGACTTCTTCACCAAGGACCACTTCGAGCAGTTCCCGAACCTGCATCAGCTGTTCTGGGACGGCGTGCACGGTGCCGGCGACGTGAAGAAGTCGCTGGACGCAGCCGTGGCCGAGAAGCTGCTCAAGACCATCGACGAGATCTCGGACATCTTCTGGCAGACCGACAAGGGCAAGCAGATGGGCGTCTACCCACCCGCCTGACGGTCACTTACCCGCTACGCCGCCCGGCTCGGTCTCGGACCGAGCCGGGCTTTTGTTGTTCTGCCGGCACGGGCACGGTCTCCTTCCCGCTGGCCATCTCCGAAGTTCCCGTGGGACTTTCGCAACTGGCAGTCGTGTCCACTTGCGTGCCAACGGGTGTGTCCCGCATTCTGGGCGGATCGACCCACGGGTGTGTCGGGCAAAGGTCTGATGCCAGGAGGCGGTGTGGATTTCGGATCCGGGCGGGCGATCGAGATCGCCCCGTTTCATTCGCGCGGTGCTCTCAAGGGGTTCGTTGTGTCGGGCCGGTGGCCCGATTCCACCAAGGAGTGGGCGCAACTGCTCATGGTCGCGGTCCGTGTCGCTTCCATGCCCGGGCTGTTGTCCACCACAACCATCTTCGGTGTCCGCGAGGAACTGCCCGATGAGCCCGAGCCGGGGACCGTCGGGTTGGTACTCGCCGAGGGCACGGTCGTCGGTGAGGCCGCCGTGCCGCCCGGTCATTTCGCCGATCGACAACCTCCGGCGCTGATGATGCTGCATCCTCCGTCGGAGACGACTCCGTCCCTGCCCGAATGCTCCGGCGCGGCGTCGGGATGCGTGCTGCTGCCCGGCCTCCCGCACCTGGGACTGGAGCATCGTGCGGCCTGGGTGGAGGCAGAGTCCGACGGCACCGTCACCTCGATGGTGAGTCGCGTCGGGGTGGATCCGATCAGTCATCCCGATACAGCCATTCTGGCGATGCTGCTCGCCGCCTAGACCTGTTCGCACCGCATCTCCGGCCCCAAACTCACAGCATTCTTTCAGCGGACGATTCTCGGTTTGCCATTGGCTACTGACAGTTTCACCACCCGCCATCCCCTCGGCGATTACCCGTGTTTGCCGCGCCACATGGCGAGAAGCCGGTCTGAACCCCCGCCAGGGGCCCGAAACGGCAGGGCGTTCAGCAAACGCGGGAAGCCTTGCGGATGCAAACACATGTCCGTTGCCGGGGGCGGACACTGCAACTGGTGTGACCACAGCTGCCAAAGAGACGCGAGTATGCTGGCTACGGAGCCGTTAGTATTTGCTTAACCGCACCGTACTATGGCAGTACGAGATGCGAACATCGACGCCGTTCACACCAGCAGCGGCGGGCCACGATGTGGACCGGGATGACTTTTAACTGGTTTGCACTTGGTTGTGGCCTTAACTGTCGCTACGATAATCAGCAAATACGCCGCCCCGCGAACCCGCTCGCCTGTATGTGGAGGTCAACCCGATGAGCAATACGTTTGCCGCTCGCCTCAATCGCCTGTTCGACACCGTTTACCCGCCCGGACGTGGCCCGCACACGTCGGCGGAGGTGATCGCGGCCCTCAAGGCGGAGGGCGTCACCATGTCGGCGCCATACCTGTCACAGTTGCGCTCCGGCAACCGAACCAACCCGTCGGTGGCGACGATGGCGGCGCTTGCCAACTTCTTCCGGATCAAGCCGGCTTACTTCACCGACGACGAGTACTACGAGAAGCTCGACAAGGAGCTCACCCTGCTCGCCGGCATGCGGGACGAAGGGGTTCGCCGGATTGCGGCCCGGACCGTCGGGTTGTCTGCCGAGGCCAAGCAGGACATCGTCCAGAAAGTCGACGAACTGCGCCGTCGCGAAAACCTCGACGTTTAGCCACAGCCGGGAATCGGCCTCTCAGTCGGCAACTCAGTCGGGAACGGCGCCGTGGCCCGCGAGTTCCGGGACGGCGTGAGCGGTGGCGGTGGTCAACGCACGGTACTGGCGGGCAATCTCCAGGATCCACTCGCGGTCCGAGTAGGTGGACGGTTGGCGCAACCAGGCCAGACCGGGAAACGTCTCTTTCCCGTGGCCGGCTCCGCCGTCGCGCCCTCGATAGATCCACGCCGCGACCGCGGCCGCCTGATCTGCGGGAGGAACATCGGGAGCCTCCAGTTCCTCCAATTCGTTTGGTTCGGCCTGATCCGGTTCGGCCTGGTCCGGTTCGGCAGGGTCGTCTCGGTCGGTGCGCCCGGTACCGCTGCTGTCGATCGGTCGCGCCGCGCCGACGGCCGCAGTGGCCTCCAGGTAGAGCGCATCGGAGATCAACGACATCCGTTCGGCGACCCGGAAAACCAGCGGGCCTCGCGGCCGGACGCCGATGCCGACGTCGGGGTGGCGACGGCCCAGCTCCTCCAGCAGAGGGGAGATGATGTGCAGTTCCCGACGCGCCCCGAACCAGTCTTCGAGACTGGGCAGCAGCGAGCCGGCGGCCACGATGAGCATGGCACAACCGAGCAGTGTCGCGGCCGCGCCGACACCGATGAGCTCGGTCGTGCCCACCGCGCGCAGCAGGAAGAACGCCAGCGCCAACACGATCAGCACGATGCCGATGGTGAAGACGAACAGCGCGCGGCCCCGTCGGGTGCGATTGGAGTGACGCAGACCGGCCCAGACCACCAGGCTGAGCGCCAGCAGCACATACAGGATCGGCAGCAGCCAGGGTAGGGCGTTGCCGTCTGATGCCAGATTGCGTCTCAGGTACTCATCCGGCGACATCTCCGGCTGTGGTTCTGCGGCCAGGAAGACGCCAAGGCTGACGGCGGCGATCACGGCTGCCACCCCGTACTGAGCGAGGGCGATCCGTTTGGCCGTGGCGGGCGCTCTGCTCGAGGAGACCGTGGTGATCATCACGCAGCTGCCGGCCGCGCACGCGACCAGCGCCACCTGGCTGAGCCCCATAGCGATGTTGGGCCAGCGCAGCAGCGTGTCGATGAGCAGCGTCAGCGGCTGCCAGTTCAGCGCCGCGACCACCCCGAGGCTGCCCAGGGCGAGGATCATCGCTGTGCTCACCAGCGACTGCTTGTTGACCAGGGCCCACCCGATGCGCAGGCCGGTGGCCAATCCGAGGAGACCGGCGATCACCCAGACGATCAACCAAACGCCTCTCCGAGCCGAACCTGGACGATCGAGGAACGGTCGGACGGGAGCCGTCCGAGCCGATAGATCAGCAGCGCGGCGAAATCCTCGGCTTCCTGCTCGGCATCCTCACCGCTGGGACCCATACAGCCGGTGCGCTGGTTGAGCATGTAACCGATCAGATCCGAGCTTGCCAGCTCGGTGCTTTCGAGCGCCGCCTGGGCGACAGGTATGCCTTCGTGTCCGAGGACGAGGTGCCCGAGCTCGTGGGCGACGGTGCGATCCCAGGCCGGCAGACCCTGCTGGATCAGGAAGACGTCCCGGTCGGCGTACTGCCGCCACTGGCCGCACACACCCGGCGGCAGTTCGGCCGTCGCGAGTTCGATGGGCCGGCCGCGACTCTCGCTGACGGCTTCGACCAGCCGGGGCAATGAGATCTCGCCCCGCCGCGGGGCCAGGTCGAGCACGTCACTGACCGCCCGGGTGACACTGCGGCTCGCAGGCATGCGCCCTCCTTTCGATGCACTCCACTATGCGCTGCTCCGCGCGTCGGGATGGACCGATCTCCCTAGTTCATGAATCGCCCGATCCCGCTCGTTCGGATTCCTTGTCCCGCTTTGGCCTGGCGGTAACCGACGAATCCCCCCGCTCCGGTCAATACCAGAAGTCCGGCCAGCCCCGGTAGCGCCAGCGCCGCAATCTGAGGTAACCCGGCAGCGCGCAGATAATCGCCGTAACCGATGCGCTGGACCGATGCGGGAGCGGCGAACTCGGCGGCCGCGCCGGTCGGGGCGGTCCGACGCGGTGGCGGTGTACCGGCCGGACGGGGCCCACCGGGCGATCCGGCACCGGCACCGGCCGTCGCGGACCGGGGCGCCGGCGCGACACCGATCGCCGGGGCGGTGACGACGACGGGCACGCTGATCGGAGCGCCGGCACCACCCCCGGAGATGCCCACGCCGGGCACGGTGTCCAGGACGTCCGGGACCTCGGGCTCGCCCAGCGGCGGCTCGACACCCGGTCGGAAGACTCCGCCGGGCATCGGACGCGGCACCACCTCGGGCCGGCCTTCGCCGTAACCGTCGTCCGATCCGGGCCGGTCATCGATGTCCTCCGGCCACGGCCAGCCGGGTTCACAGTCCTCGTCATCGCGGGAGCAGCACGGTAGGCGGGGTTTCTCGGCTTCCTGCTCGTCGTCTGTCTCGGTCCCGGCTTCCTCGCCGTCTGCCGGGTCGGTGTCGTCTGCCGGGTCGGTCCCGGTGTCCTCGTCGTCGTCTGCCTCGGTCCCGGTCTCTTCGTCATCTGCCGGGTCGGGTGACGGCAGTCGGCCGACGTCCCGCTGCGGGTCTTCTCCGGAAGCCACCGGGCCCGACTTGCCACTGTCCGTGTGAGCCCGTTCATCGCGGCCGTCGCCGCTGGCGGCGGATCCGGAGTCGGCCCACGCGGTTGCGGTGCCGCCCGATCCGAGGAGCAGGCCGCAGGCGATCAGACAGGTTGCCGTTGCGACACGCGCACGCGAACCCACGTCTCACCACCCTTCAACGGACTGGCTCCGTCGGACCCCGAGTGCGTCGATTCTCGCACAACCGGGCTTCGCGGTTTGCTGAGAAGTTGTCCCGGATCGGTATGCGGGGCGCGGGGAGACCATCGCCGGTCGCGGGCGATAGTGTTGGTCACCGTCCCCGCCGCCCGCGCGGCGGGGTGTGCCGATGAGTGGACCGGGAGGCCGCAGGGATGAGTCTGTTCAAGCGACGCAAATCCCGCGCTACCCGGAAGGCGGAAGCCAAGGCCATCAAGGCCAAGGCCAAGCTCGAAGCCAGGCTCTCGGCCAAGAACGAGGTCCGCAGGTTCAAGGCCGAGCAGAAGGCGCAGGCACGGGCGCTCAGCGCACAGTTGAAGGCGCAGCGCGACAGTGACCGCGCAGCGCTCAGGGTTGCCGAGACACAGCTCAAGGCGGCGCGGGAGGGCAAGCTGTTCTCTCCCACCCGGGTTCGTCGGGCCCTCACGGTGTCCCGTTTGCTGGCCCCGGTGGTGATCCCGGTGGTGTACCGCGCGTCGATCTCGGCACGCGGTCTGATCGACGAGCGTCGCGCCGACAAACTGGGTGTCCCCCTGAGTCAACTCGGCCAGTTCTCCGGTCACGGCGCTGCGCTTTCGGCCCGCATAGCCGGAGCGGAGCATTCGCTGCGGCTGCTGACCGAGAAGAAGCCCAAGGACGCCGAGACCAAGCAGTTCGTCAACGCCATCACCGAACGACTGAGCGACCTGAGCGCCGCGGTCGCCGCCGCCGAGAACATGCCGTCGGCGCGACGGCGCGCCGCCCACGCCGCGATCGCCGAGCAACTCGACGGCGTCGACGCCGATCTGATGGCCCGCCTGGGCGTGGTCTGACCCGTTGTCCGAAGCACCGGCGCGACTGCGCGGCGCTGCGGCCGGTCTGCTGACCGCCGCGCTCGCTGTCGCCGCGCACGGTACCGCCGGCGGCACGGTCCCGGCCGGGGCGGCCGCGGCCGGGTTGGCGTTGGTGGCCACGATCGTGGCCGCGGTGGCTGTTTCGACGCCCCGGTCCGGCCAGGCCCCCGTCATGGCGTGTCTGTTGGGCGCCGGCCAGCTGGGCGGCCATGTCGTGTTGGCGGCGCAGGGGCACGCCCATGGCGGCGGTCCGGGATGGGCCATGGGTGCCGCGCACTCCGTCGCGGTCTTCACCGGGGCGGTGCTCATCTGCGTCGGAACCCGGTTGTGCCGCGCGGTGTCCGGGGTGCTCGGCGTCGTGCGACGACACCGGATCGGGCCGCCCCGCGCGCCCCTACGCGTCAGAATCACCGCGGTCGACCATCCGATGCGGTGGACACTTTCCCTCGCCGGCTCGATGTCGCACCGAGGACCACCGGCCGGCGCGCACCGCTGACCCAAACCTCCCGACCTCTTGAGAAAGCAAAGAACCGCATGACAGCAGTACAGCGCGCCCAACGCGCGCTCTTCCTGGTGGCGACGACGCTCGGCCTCATCGGTGGCGCACTCGGGCTCGCCGCCACTGCGGGAGCCCACGCCGCTCTGATCGCCAGCGATCCCAGCGACAATGCCGAACTGCAGCAGCCGCCGGCCGCGGTGAGCGCGACGTTCAACGAAGCGATGCAACCCCAGTTCGCGGCGATGACCGTGATCGGTCCCGACGGCACCCAATGGTCCGACGGTGACCCGACCGTCGACGGCGCGGTGATCAGCGTGGCGGTCCGGCCCGGCGGCCCGGCGGGCAATTACACGGTCAACTACCGCGCCACCTCGGCCGACGGCCATGTGGTGACCGGCTCGTGGTCCTATCGTGTCACCGTCGGCGCAGCCACCGCTCCCACCAGCCCGCCGGCACCTACCACCGCCGAGAACGGGGCCCCACCGGCGCAGGCGCAGGCATCCGACGACGGCGTGCCGGTGTGGCCGTTCGTCGCCGGAGCCACGGTCCTGGTGGCGGCCGGAGCGTTGTGGGCGGTGCGGCGCCAGTCGTGACGCGGTGGCGCGCCGCGGCGGGCGGTGCGCTCGTCACGGTGGCGGCCTGCGTCGTGGCCTGGGCGCTGGCGTATCCCGCCGCCGCGCTCGCGGTCGCGGCGGCGCGCGCACTCGCCGACGGCGCCGCGGTCGTCACGCTCGGCCTCGCCGTCGTTCCCGCGCTCGACGGTCCGCGGTACCGCGCTGCACTCGTCCGCCGGGCAGCCGGACCGTTAGTCGTGGCGTCGGCGACCTGGGTGGTGGCCGAACTGGCGCGACTGATCCTTGCCGCCGCCGAAACCGCAGGTAGCACCGTCACCGGCCTCGAACTGCACCAGTTCTGGCCGTTCCTTTCGGACACCGCGCCGGGACGGGCCGGTCTGCTCACCGTCGGCGCGGCAGCGGTGGTCTGCGCGGTCGCGGCAACGGCACGGCGTTCAGACGTTGCCCTCGTCGTCTCGGCCGGTTCGGCGTGCATCGGTGTGGTGGGGCATCCGCTCACCGGACACCTGGCCGGCAGCCCGGTCGGTGGTGTGGCCGTCGCAGCACACACCGTCGCGGCGGCGGTGTGGTGCGGAGTCCTGGCCGCGCTGGTCCTGACGGTCGATCACCGTGGACAGTGGGCCCGGGTTCTGCCGCGCTTCTCCGCGCTTTCGACTGTCTGTGTGTCAGTGCTGCTCGTCGGCGGCATCGCGGCCGGGGCAACCGTGCTGGACGCGCCGGCAGCGCTCTACGACACCGGTTACGGCCGGGTGCTCTCGGCCAAGATCGCCGTGACGGTGCTGCTCATCGCGCTGGGGTGGCGCAACCGCGCGTTCTGGTTACCCGCCGCCCGTTCCCACCGCAGCACCGCCGCGGTGTCCCGCACGCGGGCGTACACCGAGCTCGCACTGATGGCGGCCGCACTCGCCGCCGCCGCGACCCTGTCGGTGACCGGCTGAGGCCGCCCCAGGCCTGCTGGCATGATGGGGACCACTGCCGGGTCACACTCAAAGGAGCAGCGAGATGGCAGACCAGCCGGAGCGGCCAGACGAAAGTCCCGACGCCGCAACCCCGGAGCCGAAACCGGCGCCGGTGAAGAAGGCCGCCGCCAAGAAGGCCGCGCCGGCGAAGAAGGGTGCTCCGGCCAAGAAGACCCCGGCGAGCAAAACCCCGGCCAAGAAGACCCCGGCGAGGAAGGCCCCGGCCAAAAAGGCACCGGCGAAGAGAGCACCGGCCAAGGAATCCCCTGTCAACGAGGCCGCCCCCGCCGACAAGCCCGCACCGGCGCAGCCGGCCGGTCCGGTCACCCAGGCGCCTCCCGTCAAGACCGATCTTGCGGCCGCCGCCGAAGCGACTGCGGCCCAAGCGAAATCAGCGGTCGCCACGGCCAGCAACGCCGTCTCCGGCCCCGCCCCGGCCCCACCGGACAGGCCGGACTCGTCGCGGCTGCCGATCACGGTTGCCGCAATCACCGCCGTCGTGGCCCTGGTGGTCGTCTTGCTCGCCACGCGGCGCAATACCGGCGCCTGACCGAAACCGGTTGACTCTCACGTCGCGTGAGGGTTGATAGTGGTGCCATGACCACCACCCGATCTGTCGGCACCGTAGCCGACCTCACCGGGGTGTCGGTGCGCACGCTGCATCACTACGACCACATCGGCCTGGTGGTGCCCAGTGTCCGGACCGCCGCCGGCTATCGCGGGTACACCGACGCCGACATCGAACGGCTGCACGTCGTTCTCGTCTACCGCGCTGCGGGGCTGCCTCTCGACGAAATCCGCGTCCTGCTCGACGACGACACCGTCGATGTGGTGGAGCAGCTGCGGCGGCAGCACACGCTGCTGCGCCGGCAGGCCGACCGACTCAGGCACACAATCACAGCAGTGGAGGAACTGATGAACGCACATCGCGGCGGTATCCAGCTGACCGCCGAGGAACAGATCGAGGTCTTCGGATCGGTTCTGGCCCCGGGAGAGTACGCCAGGGAGTCCGAACAGCGTTGGGGCGGCACCGAGGCGTGGCGACAGTCTCAGCAGCGCAGCGCCGAGCTGACCAAGCAGGATTGGATCGAGATCAAAGCCGAGGGCGATGCGCTGCTGGCCGCGTTCGCCGACGCCAAGCGTGCCGGTGTGGCGCCGGGTTCGGCCCGCGCCGAGGAACTGCGTGTGCGGCACCAGGACTCGATCAGGCGGTTCTACGACTGCGACGACGCGATGCAACGGTGTCTTGCACAGATGTACATCGACGACGAGCGCTTCGCCCGCTATTACGACGACGCCGAACCCGGCCTGGCCGGGTTCGTCCACGACGTCATCATGGCCGGCACGAAGGCAGGCTGAGATAATGCGCCGGTGACAGTGACGCCGCGTCCCACCGCTGACCTGGTCGACGAGATCGGCCCTGACGTCCGCAGCTGCGATCTGCAGTTCCGCCAGTACGGCGGCCGGACCCAATTCGCCGGACCGATCACGACGGTGCGCTGCTTCGAGGACAACGCCCTGCTCAAGTCGGTGCTCTCGGAACCCGGCGGCGGCGGTGTGCTGGTCGTCGACGGCGACGGCTCGGTGCACACCGCCCTGGTGGGCGATGTGATCGCCGAGTTGGGCCGGTCCAACGGATGGTCCGGATTGATCGTCAACGGCGCGGTGCGGGACGCCTCGACGCTGCGCACGCTCGACATCGGCATCAAGGCCTTGGGCACCAACCCGCGCAAGAGCACCAAGACCGGCGAAGGCATCCGCGACGAAGCGGTCGAGTTCGGCGGTGTGGTGTTCAGTCCGGGCGAGATCGCCTACAGCGATGACGACGGCATCGTCGTCATCGCCGCGAGCTGATCAGGCCGAGGCCGTCACCGGGGCGGGGTGCTTGGAGAAGGCGAGCGCCTCGTCGTCGACCTTGCCGCGCCGGATCAACTGCAGGTCGAGCAGATAGTTCTGCTTGAGCCGCCACGGCGCGCGCGAGCCCGCCTTGGGCAGATAGTCCAGCGCACGCAACACGTACCCCGGCGTGAAGTCCATCAGCGGCCGCTCGTCGACGCTGCGGCCCGGGTGCCGCGGTTCGACCCGGTCGTAGGAATGGGCGTCCATGTAATTGATGACGCGACAGAAGAACTCGGACACCAGGTCGGCCTTGAGCGTCCACGAGGCGTTGGTGTAGCCGATGGTGAACGCCATGTTCGGCATGTTGGTCAGCATCATGCCCTTGTAGGCCATCGTGTCGTTGAGTTCGATGGCCTCACCATTCCGTGAGATCGTTGCACCGCCGAACAATTGGAGGTTCAAACCCGTCGCGGTGACGATGATGTCGGCATCGAGGTGCGCACCGGAAGCGAGCTGGATGCCGGTCTCGGTGAACGTGTCGATGGTGTCGGTGACGACGTCGGCCTTTCCGGCGCGGATCGTCTTGAACAGATCTCCGTTGGGCGCCAAACACACTCGTTCATCCCAGGGGTTGTAGCGCGGATTGAAATGCCGGTGCACGTCGTAACCCTCGGGCAGTCGGTGCTTGGCCATCGTCAGTAGTTGTTTACGGAACAGGTCGGGGAACTTGCGCGCGACCTGGTACTGGGCCGACTGCGCCAGGATGCTCTTCCACCGGTTGAGCACATAGGCGGCCTTGGCCGGCAGTCGCTTGTTGGTGGCCACGGTGAACGGGTCCACGTCCGGCAGCGCGGCGATGAAGGTCGGTGAGCGCTGCAGCATGGTCACGTGCGCCGCGCCCGAATTGGCAAGCGCGGGAATGAGAGTCACAGCGGTGGCGCCGCTTCCGATGACGACGATGCGCTTGCCGGCGTAGTCGAGGTCCTCTGGCCAGTGCTGCGGATGGATGACGGTGCCGGCGAAGTTGCCTGCGCCGGGAAACTCCGGTGAGTAGCCCTCGTCGTAGTTGTAGTAGCCGCTGCAGGCCATCAGGTAGCGGGTCGAGATCTCGATCTGTTCGCCGCCGCGGTCGACGCGGACAGTCCAGCGGCCGTCGGCGTCAGACCAGTCCGCGGACAACACGTTCTGCCCGTAGCGGATGTGCTTGTCGATGCCGTATTCGGCGACGGTCTCCTTGAGATAGCTCATGATGTCGGGCCCGTCGGCGATCGCCTTCTCCGAGGTCCACGGCTTGAATCTGAAGCCCAGGGTGAACATGTCGGAGTCCGACCGGATGCCCGGGTACTTGAAGAGGTCCCAGGTCCCGCCGAGGTTGTCCCGACGCTCCAGGATCACATAGCTCTTGCCCGGGCAACGATCCTGCAGGTGCCACGCGGCGCTGATGCCGGAGATCCCGGCTCCGACGATCACGACGTCGACAAATTCGGTCATGGCGTCAAGTTATCAACGTCATGTCGAGTGAGTCAACACCCTGTCGATCTTCTCGACAGGGTGTAAGGTCTGGGGCGTGACCGCCGTCAGCCAAGCCCGCCCTCCCCGGGGCAGGCGCGCCGCCCGCCCCTCCGGTGACGATCGCGAGCTGGCGATCCTGGAGACCGCGGAGCGGCTCCTCGAGACCCGGGCTCTGGCCGAGATCTCGGTCGACGATCTGGCCAAGGGGGCAGGGATCTCCCGGCCGACGTTCTACTTCTACTTCGCGTCGAAGGATGCGGTGCTGCTCACGCTGCTCGAGCGGGTGATCGCCGAGGCCGATGCGGCGCTGGAGGATCTGATCGCCAACCGCCCGGCGGACCGTCGCGCCATCTGGCGGCGCGGGATCGACGTCTTCGTCCGGACTTTCGGCGCCCACCGGGCGGTCTGCGCGGCCACCGTCGGTGTGAAGAACACCGATTCGGAAGCCCGCGAACTGTGGGCGCGGTCGATGCAGCGCTGGATCGACCACATCGCCGCGGTGATCGAGGCCGAGCGCGCCGACGGTTCGGCGCCGGTGACGGTTCCCGCGATCGAGTTGTCGACGGCACTGAACCTGATGAACGAGTCGGTGATGACGGCAGCGTTCGCCGGCCACCAGCCCTCCATTCCCGACCATCGCGTCCTCGACAACCTCGTCCACATCTGGACGACCAGCATCTACGGCACGATCGACTGACCTGTCGGTCGGTGATGCGAACATATGTTCGTGTCCGCTGCCGACCCTGGATCCCTGGCATCTTCCGGGTTGCCGCGTTCTTCTGGACCACCGGCCGGCATCCTGCACGCCGACCTCGATTCCTTCTACGCGTCGGTCGAACAGCGCGACGACCCCTCACTACGCGGGCGGCCGGTGATCGTCGGCGGCGGCGTCGTGCTGGCGGCCAGCTACGAGGCGAAGGCGTACGGCGTGCGCACCGCGATGGGCGGCGGCCAGGCACGGGCACTCTGCCCACACGCAATCGTCGTTGCGCCCCGCATGTCGGCGTACTCCGCGGCCAGTGCCGCGGTCTTCGACGTTTTTCGGGACACCTCCCCGATCGTCGAACCGCTCTCGGTCGACGAGGCGTTCCTCGACGTCTCCGGCCTGCGCCGGGTCTCGGGCACACCGGTGCAGATCGGCGCCCGATTACGCGAGCGGATCCGCGACGAGGTGGGCCTGCCGATCACCGTCGGGATCGCGCGCACCAAATTCCTCGCCAAGGTGGCCAGCCAGGAGGCCAAACCGGATGGCCTGTTGCTGGTGCCACCCGACCGGGAACTGGCGTTCCTGCACCCGCTGCCGGTGCGCCGGCTGTGGGGCGTGGGCAGCAAAACCGCCGACAAGCTGCGGGCGCACGGCATCGAGACGGTCGCCGACGTGGCCGAGCTGAGTGAGACGACGCTGGGGTCGCTGGTCGGTGCCGCGATGGGCCGTCAACTGTTCGCCTTGTCGCACAACATCGATCGTCGTCGTGTCGTCACCGGGCATCGGCGACGTTCGGTCGGCGCCCAGCGCGCGCTCGGGCGCGCGGGCAGCGCGCTGTCTCCCGCCGAGGTGGACGCGGTCGTGGTCAATCTCGTCGACCGGATCACCCGGCGGATGCGCACGGCGGGACGGACCGGCCGAACGGTGGTGTTACGGCTGCGGTTCGACGATTTCGGTCGTGCTACCCGTTCACACACGATGCCCCGGGCGACAGCCTCGACCGACACGGTTCTTGAGGCCGCACGTCGGCTCGTCGCGGGGGCGGGTCCGCTGATCGCCGAGCGCGGACTGACCTTGATCGGGTTCGCGGTGTGCAATATCGACCGCGAAGGTGCCCAGCAGCTGGAGCTGCCGTTCGGGCACACGGTGGCAGCCGACGACTCGCTGACGATCGACCTGGCGATCGACCGGGTCCGTGGACGCTACGGCAACGCCGCGTTGACCCGGGGCGTGCTGGTCGGCCGTGACCCGGGAATGGAGATGCCGATGCTGCCCGACTGAAACCACGCCTTGACCTGAAGTTCGGTTCAGGTCATACGGTCCCGGCATGCCACCAGCTCACTTGGGGCAGTATGGCTTCTCCATCGATGTGAGCGATGACGGACGGTCGGCCTGGGTACCGCACAGCGCCCGGACGCGCTGGCGTCACTGGGCCGGTATCTCGATGCGTTGGAATCGGTACCGCAGAGCCGAAGGTTGTCGGCCAGCCCCCTGGGATTCCTGACCACGTTGCCCGGAATACCGGAGATCGCTGACACGGCAGAGCTTTTCGCATGCCGACAGCACCGGTGTCAGTGATCACCTGGTGGACTCCCTGGTGGCCTGGGGCGGCCCCCGCAAGCCGTCAAGCACGCACCGCGGCGGCGCGCCTGCTCGCCGCCGCGAAAGCTAGCCCGCGCCGGTCCAGGCCAGGAGATCGTCCGCGGACCAGGTGTTGACGATGCGTTCGGCCTCCAGGCCCGCGTCCAGCGCCCGCTGCGCGCCGTACCCGAGGAACTCCAGCTGACCCGGCGCGTGCGAATCGGTGTCGATGGCGAACACACAGCCGATGTCCATCGCCAGGGTCAACAGCCGGGTCGGCGGGTCGCGCCGTTCCGGACGCGAGTTGATCTCGACGGCGGTGCCGGAGTCGCGACACGCAGTGAAGACCTTCTCGGCGTCGAACTTCGATTCGGCACGGATCCCGCGCCCACCGGTGACCAGCCGACCGGTGCAGTGCCCGAGCACGTCGGTGTGCGGATTGGTGATGGCCTTGAGCATGCGCCGGGTCATCGCCGGAGCGTCCATCGCGAGCTTGGAGTGCACGCTGGCCACGACGACGTCGAGACGCTCCAGCAGTTCGGGCTCCTGGTCGAGCGACCCGTCTTCGAGGATGTCGACCTCGATGCCGGTGAGAATCCGCATCGGAGCGACCTTTTCGCGAACTTCGTCGATGACGTCAAGCTGTTCGCGGAGCCGCTGCGGGGACAGCCCATTGGCGACCCGCAGCCGGGGCGAGTGGTCGGTGAGCGCGCAGTACTCGTGGCCGAGGTCGCGGGCGGCCAACATCATCTCCTCGATCGGCGCCGACCCGTCCGACCAATTCGAGTGCACGTGCAGGTCGCCGCGCAACGCGGCACGGATGTCACCGCCACCGAGGTCCTGGGCGGCCCCCCGCAATTCCACCAGCGCGTCGGGCTCCTGACCGGCCCAGGCCTGGGCGATGACGGCGGCGGTCTTGGGCCCCACCTTGGGGAGAGTCTGCCAACTGTTGGCCGCACCGTGCTTGTCGCGCTGGGCATCGGTGAGCGCCGCCACGACGTCGGCCGCGTTGCGATAGGCCATCACCCGGCGCGGGTCTTCGCGCGCGCGGTCCTTGTAGTAGGCGATCCGACGCAGCGCGGTGACCGGGTCCATTGCTCCAGTGTGCCCCGTTCCGGCGGTGGGAATTCGGGCACCTTTCGTCTGCCCGGCCGTTCGGCCCTGCGGGTGAACCTCGACACGTTGGCCCCGGAGACCGTCCTCGGTGACCTACCCTGATTGAAGAATCTCTCAATCCATCAAGTCATAAGGCGCCGCATGCCCACCAGCTTTCCCGCCGACCAGCAGCGGCCGCTCTACGAGATCAAGGCGAACCTGTTCAAAGCGCTCGCCCACCCGGCGCGTATCCGGGTGCTGGAAATACTGTCTGGCGGCGACGGACCCACCTCGGTGCGCGACATCCTCGCCGACACCGGCCTGGAACCCACACTGCTGTCCCAACACCTCGCGGTCCTCAAGCGCCACTGCGTGGTGACCGCCCGCCGCACGGGCAATGCGGTGTTCTACGAACTCGCCCACCCGCTCGTCTCCGAGCTTCTCGTCATCGCCCGCACCTTTCTGGCCGACACTCTGGCCGGACAGCGCGAGCAACTGCGGTCACTCGACACGCTCCCGCCGCTGGAGAAACGGCCGTGAACTCCAGCGCCGCCAACCTCGCCGCCCGTAACCTGGGTCGCCTGCTCCCGCATCGCCGGGACTACGCGCAACTGCCGCGATCGTGGCGCCGAGACGTCCTGGCCGGCGTCACGGTCGGCGTGGTGGCGCTGCCGCTGGCCCTGGCGTTCGGCATCAGCTCGGGCGTCGGCGCGGCAGCCGGCTTGATCACCGCGGTGGTCGCCGGCCTGGTCGCCGCCGTGTTCGGGGGCTCGTCGGTGCAGGTCTCCGGCCCGACCGGGGCGATGGCCGTCGTGCTCGCACCGATCGTCGCCGTCCACGGACTCGGCAGCATCGCCCTGGTGACCGTGCTTGCCGGCCTCCTCGTTCTGGTCGCGGGAGTGACCGGACTGGGGCGCGCGGTCACGTTCATCCCGTGGCCGGTGATCGAGGGTTTCACGCTGGGCATCGCCGCGATCATCTTTCTGCAGCAGATCCCGGCCGCGTTCGCCGCTTCCAGCCCACCCGGCGGACGCACCCTGCCCGCCGCGTGGCAGGTGGTCACTCACGCCGACTGGTCTCAGGCCGCCAGGACACTGGGAGTCATCGCGTTCGTCGCGGCGCTGATGGTGGTGTTGCCGCGGATCCACCACGCCGTTCCGGCATCCCTGGCCGCCGTCGTCGCGGCGACCGTGGCGGTGACGTTGGCAGGGCTCCCGGTCGCCACCATCGGCGAGTTGCCGTCACATCTGCCCGCACCGGTACTGCCCCACGCCGACCTCGGCGTGCTGCGTGATCTGCTCGGCGCGGCGCTGGCCATCGCGGCGCTGGCCGCCATCGAATCGCTGCTGTCCGCACGGGTTGCGGCAACCATGGCGCCGACCGGGCCCTACGATCCGGACCGCGAGCTCGTCGGGCAGGGTCTGGCCTCGGTCGCCTCCGGCGTCTTCGGCGGTATGCCGGCCACCGGCGCGATCGCCCGTACGGCTGTCAACGTACGGTCGGGCGCCCGCACGCGGCTCTCGGCGATCGTGCACTCGCTGGTGTTGCTGGGGGTGGTGTACCTGGCCACCGGACCGGTGTCGGCCATCCCGCTGGCGGCGCTGGCCGGTGTGCTGATGGTGACGTCATTCCGGATGATCTCGCGGTCGACAATCCGAAAGATTCTGACCTCCACCCGATCTGACGCCGTCACATTCCTGCTGACCGCGGTCGTCACCGTGTGCTTCGACCTGATCGAGGCTGTCGAGATCGGGGTGTTGGTGGCGGCCTTCTTCGCCCTGCGCAGCGTTGCCAGGCGCAGTAGCGTCGTCCGCGAGGAGCTACCCGTGCCCTACCGTCCCGGTGACGAGGAGATCGCTGTGCTGCGGCTCGACGGGGCGATGTTCTTCGGTGTGGCCGAGCGGATCTCGACGGCGATCGTCGACCCCCACCATCCTCGGACCTCGGTGGTGATCATCCGCATGTCCCAACTCGGCATGCTCGATGCGACCGGAGCCAACACCCTGGCCCAGATCTGCACCGAGTTGGAGGGGCGCGGCATCACGGTGATCATCAAGGGGGTCCGACCCGAGCACGCATCGCTGCTCGCCAACGTCGGTGTCTTCGAATCCCTGCGTCACGAAAACCACCTGGTGGACACCCTGGACGAGGCTATTGCCCATGCCCGTGTCCACGCCGCCGGCGGCCGACCGCACTGAGTTCAGTTCCGGGGCCACCGGGGGTTGCGCCCGGTCAGCGCGACGACCTGGTGCAGCAGCGGCGCCTCGGCCGGCACTGCGACGGGTGCGGCGAACAGCCCGTCGACCGGAGTCTCGGCCGAAGCTGTGACGTAGGGCAGCAGCGCTTCCGACAGCCGATCGTCGACGACGTAGGGCAGCCCGGCCGCGGCGGCCACGTCCCACCCGTGCACCACCACCTCGCACAGTGCGATCAGACCACCGAGTTCAGCGGGGAAGTCCACTCCCCCGGCCCGCGACATCCCGTTCCACGCGGCGGGGTCCCGCCACGCCTCGGCCAGTGCGGCGAGCCGTCTGGGGTAGACGTCGCGCCAATCGCGCTCCGGGCGCCCCGCGAATTCCGCGGGGGTGTCGGTGAGGATCCCGAAATCCTTTCGAGCGGCGGCTTCGAACACCGGTGCGAGGCTCCCGATATGGGCGATCACTGCACCGAGGTCAAGCTCGCGACACGGGGTCGCAGCGTCCAGTTGGTCGTCACCGACCTGTCCCACCAGCGCGGCGGTGCGAGCACACGCCTCGGTCATGTCGATCATGCCGGTACTGACCGAACGGCGCGGTAGAACTCATCGCCCCAGAGTCGACCCGTCCCAGAGTTGACCCGTCCTAGAGTTGACCCGTCCTAGAGTTGACGGAGTGAGATTCGCATTCAAGACTTCCCCCCAGAACACCACGTGGACAGACATGCTTGCCGTCTGGAAGGCCGCCGACGAGATCGACGTCTTCGAATCGGGCTGGACCTTCGACCACTTCTATCCGATCTTCGCCGACCCGACCGGCCCCTGCCTGGAGGGATGGGTCACGTTGACCGCGCTGGCCCAGGCCACCACCCGACTGCGGGTGGGGGTGCTCGTCACCGGCATCCACTACCGTCATCCGGCAGTGCTGGCCAACATGGCCTCTGCGCTGGACATCGTCTCCGACGGCCGTCTGGAACTCGGTATCGGCGCCGGCTGGAACGAGGAGGAGTCCGGCGCCTACGGCATCGAACTCGGCACCGTCAAGGAGCGCTTCGACCGCTTCGAGGAAGCGTGCCAGGTGCTGCGCGGACTGCTGTCGCAGGACACCACCACCTTCGACGGCACGTTCTACCAACTCAAGGACGCCCGCAACGAGCCGAAGGGGCCGCAGCAGCCCCATCCACCGATCTGCATCGGCGGCAGCGGTGAGAAGCGCACGCTGCGGATCACGGCGCGCTATGCCGACCACTGGAACTTCGTCGGCGGAACTCCCGAGGAGTTCGCCCGTAAACGAGAGGTGCTGGCCGGCCACTGCGCCGACATCGGTCGCGACCCCGCGGAGATCATGGTGTCGGCGCACGTCCGGCTCGGTCCAGAACTCGATTACGAGAAAGCCGTCGCCGAGGCAGCCGCCCTCGGCGACGAAGGACTCGATCTCGCCATCATCTATCTGCCACCGCCGCACGACCCGGCGGTTCTGGAACCGTTGGCCGACGCGATCAGGGCATCAGGTCTGCTCAACAGCAAATCCGAGTGACGATCACGGCAAGATCACGATCAAGCAAACCCGGTGGGACAGGCCGCCTGCACCGGCGCGATCCGCGTCCCGAAGTTCGCTAGACGCCGTAGCGGAGAAGCTCGTCGGCGGTGATCAATCGCTCGGCCTTCGCGGGAAACTCACGGCTCTTGACCGGGTGACGGAACACTGTCCAGGCGATTCGACCCACCCGTGTCCGGGTAATCGGGTTGAGGTACATGGCGATTACTCCTGCGGTGTGCAATAGCTGAACCGGGGAGCCACCTTACCCCAGCCCCCTCACCAAGTCATTAGACGCCTACCCCCCGGCAAACTGCAGGAGGCACGCCGGAGAAATGATCGGATGTTTCTGATGTGACTGGAGTGGCAGGAGGGACCGAAATCAACCGTATTGAGACCGCACCGTGATTGGTTTCGTGACGATGCGGGTGCCACCGCCTCAGCGCGAAAGAGGCAATCGATACCGAACTGCGATCTTGCGCCGCTCCGGCGTGGCCAGGGCCCTCGCCCGACTACCGTTGCGGTGCCGCGGTCGGCGTGATCGGTGCCGGCAACGCCGAGCTACCCACGAGATAGCGGTCCACCGCGGTGGCCGCGGCGCGCCCCTCGGCGATCGCCCACACGATCAACGACTGCCCGCGCCCCATGTCACCGGCCACGTACACACCGGGCACCGTGGTCGCGAACGCCTTGTCGCGTGCGACATTGCCGCGCTCGTTGATCTCCACCCCGAGGTCGGTCAGTAGCCCCTCACGCTCCGGACCGGTGAAGCCCATCGCCAGCAACACCAGATCGGCGTCCATCTCGAAATCGGTGCCGTCGACCTTCTCGAACTTGCCGGCGTTCATGACGACCTCGTGGCCCCGCAGGCCGGTCACCCGGCCGTCCTGGCCGATGAACTCCTCGGTGTTGACCGAGTACACCCGCTCGCCACCCTCTTCGTGCGCGGAGGTCACCCGGTACATCAGCGGGTAGGTCGGCCACGGCGTCGAATCGGCGCGGGTCTCCGGCGGTCGGGGCATGATCTCGAACTGGCGCACCTCGACAGCACCCTGGCGGTGCGAAGTGCCCAGACAGTCCGCGCCGGTGTCACCGCCACCGATGATGATGACCTTCTTGCCCTTGGCGGTGATCGGAGGTTCACCGTCGGCGTCGAGCACCGGGTCGCCGAGCTGGACCCGGTTGGCCCACGGCAGGTATTCCATCGCCTGATGGATACCGTCGAGCTCCCGGCCCGGGATGGGAAGGTCACGGCGGGCGGTGGCTCCGCCGGCGAGCACCACCGCGTCGAACTCTGAACGCAGTTGCGCGGCAGTGATATCGACACCGACATTGACTCCGGTGCGGAACCCGGTGCCCTCGGCGCGCATCTGGTCCAGGCGCCGGTCGATATGGTGCTTCTCCATCTTGAATTCCGGGATGCCGTAGCGCAGGAGACCACCGATGCGGTCGTCGCGCTCGAACACGGTGACCGAGTGCCCGGCGCGCGTCAGCTGCTGCGCCGCGGCCAGTCCGGCGGGTCCCGACCCGACGACGGCGACCTTCTTACCGGTCAACTTCGTCGGCGGCAGCGGAACCACCCAGCCTTCGTCGAAAGCGTTGTCGATGATCTCGACCTCGACCTGCTTGATGGTGACGGGATCCTGGTTGATCCCGAGCACACAGGAGCCCTCGCACGGCGCCGGACACAGCCGTCCGGTGAACTCCGGGAAGTTGTTGGTGGCGTGCAGTCGCTCGATGGCATCCCGCCACCGGCCGGTGCGAACCAGGTCGTTCCATTCGGGGATCAGATTCCCCAGTGGACAACCGTTGTGGCAGAACGGGATACCGCAGTCCATACACCGGCTGGCCTGCGCCTGGAGGGTCTCGTGGGAGAAGTCCTCGTAGACCTCTTTCCAGTCCTTCAGCCGAAGGTCGACGGGCCGACGCTGCGGCGTCTCCCGATGGGTGTACTTCAAGAAACCGCGCGGATCAGCCATTTGCGGCCGCCATGATCGCCTCGGCCACACCGTTCTCGTCGGCGCCGCTCTGCTCGGCCTCCGCGATCGCCTGCAGCACCCGCTTGTAATCGCGCGGCATCACCTTCGTGAAGTTGCTCAACTCACCGTCCCAATCACCCAGAATCCGTTGTCCCACCGCTGAATCGGTGGCATCCACATGGGCCTGGATCATGTCGCGCAGGAACTCGACGTCGTCGTCGTCCAAGCCCTCCAACTCCACCATCTCGGTGTTGAGATTGTCGGCGAGCGTGCCGTCGGGGTCGTACACATAGCCCATGCCGCCCGACATGCCCGCGGCGAAGTTCCGTCCGGTCGGACCGAGGATCACCACCCGGCCACCGGTCATGTACTCGCAGCCGTGATCACCAACCCCCTCCACGACCGCGTGCGCACCGGAGTTGCGAACGGCGAACCGTTCGCCGACCTGGCCGCGCAGGAACATCTGCCCACTGGTGGCGCCGAACAGCACCACATTGCCGGCGATGATGTTGTCCTCCGCCGCATAGTCCGGCGGCGCACTCTCGGACGGACGCACCACGATCCGGCCACCGGACAGGCCCTTGCCGACGTAGTCGTTGGCGTCGCCGTACACCCGCAGCGTGATGCCCTGGGGCACAAAGGCGCCGAAGCTGTTGCCCGCCGAGCCCTCAAAGGTGATGTCGATGGTGCCGTCCGGAAGACCCTGTCCACCATAGGCTTTGGTAACCTCGTGACCGAGCATGGTACCGACTGTGCGATTCACGTTGGCGATGGTCGTGGAGAACCGGACCGGCGAGCCGGCATCGAGGGCCTCCCGGCACTGCACGATGAGCTGCTGGTCGAGCGCCTTGTCCAAACCGTGGTCCTGCCGCGAACTGCAGTACAGGTCCTGGTTCATGAACGCCGACTCCGGTTCGTGCAACACCGGGGACAGGTCCAGCTTGTGCGCCTTCCAGTGCTTGGCAGCCTGGGCGGTGTCGAGCGCCCCGACCTGCCCCACCATCTCGTTGACGGTGCGGAACCCCAGTTGCGCCATGAGTTCCCGCACTTCCTCGGCGATGAAGAGGAAGAAGTTCTCCACGAACTCGGGCTTGCCGTTGAATCGCCGGCGCAGCTCCGGGTTCTGGGTCGCCACACCGACCGGGCAGGTGTCGAGGTGGCACACCCGCATCATGATGCAGCCGGTGACCACCAGCGGCGCCGTCGCGAAGCCGAACTCCTCGGCGCCCAACAACGCGGCGACCACCACGTCGCGACCGGTCTTGAGCTGGCCGTCGACCTGCACCACGATGCGGTCCCGAAGGCCGTTGAGCAGCAACGTCTGCTGGGTCTCGGCCAGGCCCAGCTCCCACGGCGCCCCAGCGTGCTTCATCGAGGTCAGTGGTGTCGCGCCGGTGCCGCCGTCGTGACCCGAGATCAAGACGACGTCGGCGTGGGCCTTGGATACACCTGCCGCGACCGTGCCGACCCCGTTCTCGGACACCAGCTTCACGTGCACTCGAGCTTGCGGGTTGGCGTTCTTCAGGTCATGGATCAGCTGCGCCAGATCCTCGATGGAATAGATGTCGTGGTGCGGCGGCGGCGAGATCAGCCCGACGCCGGGCGTCGAGTGCCGCACCTCGGCCACCCACGGGTACACCTTGTGCCCGGGTAGCTGCCCACCCTCGCCAGGCTTGGCGCCCTGGGCCATCTTGATCTGGATGTCGGTGCAGTTGGTCAGATAGTGGCTGGTCACGCCGAATCGGCCCGAGGCGACCTGTTTGATCGCGCTGCGGCGCCAATCGCCGTTCTCGTCACGATCGAAACGAGCCACCGACTCGCCGCCTTCGCCCGAGTTCGACCTGCCGCCAAGGCGGTTCATCGCGATGGCGAGGGTCTCGTGGGCTTCGGCGGAGATCGAGCCGTAGCTCATGGCACCGGTGGAGAAACGTTTGACGATCTCGCTGGCCGGTTCGACCTCGTCGAGGGGAACCGGCGGGCGGTCGCCGGTCCGGAACTTCAGCAGTCCGCGCAGCGACGCCATCCGCTCGCTCTGGTCGTCGACCAGCTTGGTGTACTCCTTGAACACCGAAAACTGACCGGTGCGGGTCGAGTGCTGCAGCTTGAAGACGGTGTCCGGATTGAACAGGTGGTATTCGCCCTCGCGGCGCCACTGGTACTCCCCGCCGACCTCGAGTTCGCGGTGCGCCCACTCGTCGGGTCGGTCCAGATAGGCCAGTGCGTGCCGGGCGGCGACGTCGTCGGCGATGTCGTCGAGATCGATACCACCCACCGGGCAGGACAGCCCGGTGAAGTACTCGTCGAGCACCTTCTGGCTGATCCCGATCGCCTGGAAGAGTTGCGCGCCGGTGTAGGAGGCCAACGTCGAGATGCCCATCTTCGACATCACCTTCAGCACGCCCTTGCCGGCCGCCTTGACGTAGTTGGCCTTGGCCTGGTCGCTACTGATCCCGGTGATGACACCCCGGTCGACCATGTCCTCGATCGACTCGAACGCCATGTACGGATTGATCGCCGCGGCACCGAAACCGACCAGCGCCGCCATGTGGTGCACCTCGCGGGCATCACCGGCTTCGACGACGAGACCGACCTGGGTACGCGTGCGGTCCCGGACCAGGTGGTGATGGACCGCCGAGACGCTCAGCAGCGACGGGATCGGCGCCATCGACTCGTCGGACTCGCGGTCGGACAGCACGATGATGCGGGCGCCGTCACGGATCGCGGACGACACCTTGGCGCGCACATTGTCCAGCGCCTCCTTGAGCCCCTGGCCGCCTCGGTTGACCGGATACAGACAGCGGATGACCGCCGCCCGCAATCCGTGCTTGTGGCCGCGGATCTCATGGTCGGGGTCGACGCACATGAGCTTGGACAGCTCGGCGTTACGCAGGATCGGGTTGGACAGCGCGATCTGGCGACATGAATCCGCGGTCGGGTTGAGCAGGTCGCCTTCCGGTCCGACCGTGCCGCTGAGGCTGGTGACCACCTCTTCACGGATGGCGTCCAACGGCGGGTTGGTCACCTGGGCGAAGAGCTGCTGGAAGTAGTCGTAGAGCATGCGGGGGCGGGCCGAGAGGACCGCGATGGGGGTGTCGGTGCCCATCGACCCCAGCGCCTCGGCTCCGGTGCGTGCCATGGGCGCCACCAGCAGGTTGAGCTCTTCGTAGGTGTAGCCGAAGATCTGCTGCCGCAGAACCACGCGGTGGTGCGGCATCCGCACGTAGTCACCGGGAGGCAGCTCGTCGAGCTGGAACAACCCCGCGTCGAGCCACTCCTGATAAGGCTGCTCGGCGGCCAGTTCGGCCTTGATCTCCTCGTCGGAGACGATGCGCCCCTGCGCGGTGTCGACGAGGAACATCCGGCCCGGCTGCAGCCGCATCTTCTTGACGACCTTGCTCTGGTCGAGGTCGAGGACACCGGCCTCCGACGCCATCACGACCAGGCCGTCGTCGGTCACCCAGATCCGTGACGGGCGCAGACCGTTGCGGTCCAGCACGGCGCCGATCACGGTTCCGTCGGTGAAGCACACCGCTGCCGGTCCGTCCCACGGCTCCATCAGAGACGCGTGGTACTGGTAAAACGCCCGGCGGGCCGGGTCCATCGACTCGTGCCGCTCCCACGCCTCCGGGATCATCATCAGCACGGCGTGCGGCAGGCTGCGCCCACCCAGATGCAACAGCTCCAGCACCTCGTCGAAGCGCGCGGTGTCGGACGCACCCGGGGTGCAGACCGGTGCGATCTTGTCGAGATCCTGACCGGCACCGAAGACCTCGGTCCTGATCAGCGCTTCCCGGGCCCGCATCCAATTCTCGTTGCCGGTGACGGTGTTGATCTCACCGTTGTGGGCGACCCGGCGGAACGGGTGCGCCAGCGGCCAGGACGGGAACGTGTTGGTCGAGAAGCGCGAGTGCACGATGCCCAGCGCGCTGGTCAGCCGCTCGTCCTGCAGATCGAGGTAGAACGCTTTGAGCTGCGGCGTGGTGAGCATGCCCTTGTAGACCAGCGTCTGGCCGGACAGGCTCGGAAAGTAGACGGTCTCCCGACCCGGTCCGTCCTGACCGGGGCCTTTGGTGCCGAGTTCGTGTTCGGCCCGCTTGCGCACGACGTAGGCACGACGCTCGAGCTCCATGCTCCGCTCGCCCAGGCCCGTCCCGTCGCTCCGCTCGCCCAGGCCCCTCCCGTCGCTCCGCTCGCCCAGGCCCGTCCCGTCGCTGCGCTCGCCCAGGCCCAGAAACACCTGACGGAAGGTCGGCATCGCGTCGCGGGCCAAGGCCCCCAGTGACGAGTCGTCGGTCGGCACCTCGCGCCAACCCAGCACCTGCAGGCCCTCAGCCTCGGCGATCTTCTCCACCGACGCACAGGCCAGTGCGGCGTCCTTGGACGACTGGGGCAGGAAAGCGATGCCCGTCGCGTAGCTGCCGGGCTCGGGAAGATCGAAGTCCACCACGGCGCGGAGATACTCGTCAGGGACCTGCAACAGGATGCCCGCACCGTCACCGGTGTTCGGTTCGGCGCCCTGGGCTCCGCGGTGTTCCAGGTTCAGCAGCGCCGTGATCGCCTTTTCGACGATGTCGCGGCTGCGTCTGCCGTGCATATCGGCCACCATCGCCACACCGCACGCGTCGTGTTCGAACGCCGGGTTGTACAGCCCTTGACGACTGGGAGCCATTCCCACCTACCTTTTGATGCACACGTCTCGGCGAGAGTTACGGATGGCAACCGTGGACGAGAACGTTGGCCGGTTCGGCGATGGAGGCACGTTCGTGCAGCACTGAACGACGGGCCTTTTTCCATTCGCCTCAAGTGGTGAAAACGATATGACAAAAGGCCCCTGACATGCCAACTTAGCCCAGCCTAACTTGGTTCGCCGGCTTTTCGGGCGCAAATGCCCCGCCGCCGACAGATCACAGGTGAATAACGTTGGGGCGGTATCGCTTTCACCAGCATCTCGGCCCCTTGCGGCAGATGAGCGCTAGGTCACATCTCTTCGGCTTCATCGAGAGCAGTTTGCTGTGACCGCCCACGGGAATCTCTGTACTGCGGTGACAAGCCAGCTGAACTTTGCGCAAAGACTATCTGGATTCTTAGGAATCCGCCGCCGACGGGCCGAGGGCGGCAGACCGGGATCTGCCGCAGGCCGGCAAACTCGGCCGACCTGGCCCACACCGGCGGGACGCGGCCACGGCCGCTGTGCGGCACCATCTTTGACAAAACCGCCGAGGAACCCGCCGCCCACCCGGTGTGGGGCGACGTGCTCCTCGGCGGCCGTCGGGGCGTTACGAGTTCTGCTTGGCCTTCGAGGCGGCGGCCTTCTCGGTGGAAGCGCCCTCGGTGACCAACTGACCGCCCGAGTTCTCCAGATGGGCCCGGACAAACCACTGGAACTTCTCCAGCTCACCGGCATGCGAGATGAGCATGTCCTGGGAGACCAGGTCGAGTTCCTCGAGCCGCTCGATGCTCTTGCGGGTGTCCTCGATGACGCCGGTGTAGACGAGGTCCAGGGCCGCCAGGTGGGCCTGGACGGTGTCGCGGGCCACCGAGTAGTCGTCCCAGGTGCGATCGTTGATGATGGCCCCCGGGGTGCCCAGCGGTGAAGTGCCGAGTGCCGCGATGCGCTCGGCCACCTCGTCGGCGTAGCCACGAACCAGGTCGACCTGTGGGTCGATCATCTCGTGAACACCGATGAAGTTGGGCCCCACCACATTCCAGTGCACATGCTTGAGGGTGAGGTGCAGGTCGTTGTACCTGCTGAGCGCTTTCTGCAGCAGCTCGGCGACTTCGGCCCCCTGCTTGTCGGACAGGCCGGGAACGGTGAACGCAGTCATTGCTTGCTCCTTCGCACGATCGACTGTCCCGCCCCGTGTACCCGGGTGTGTGGGCAGGTAATCACCGGTGACGCGGAGGTCACAGATCGGCCAGCCGCGGTATCGGCAGACGGGGTCCGAAGCGGGGTTGGTATGCCAGACCGCTGACCTCCAGCAGCCGCACCGCCCGGTGGCGGTGCGGCCGCAGCGGTTCCAGGAGCTCGACCATCTGCGCATCGTCGATGGGGTGCCCGAGCAGGGTCCAGCCGACCACCTTGGCTAGGTGGTAGTCCCCGACCGAGAGCGCATCGGCATCACCGAACGCGCGCTGCGCGGTCTCGGCGGCTGTCCAGATCCCGACCCCGGGCAGTGACATCATCGCGGCCCGGGCCGCTTCGGCGGACCGGTCGACGAGCCGTTCCAGCGCGTCGGCGCGCTGGGCGCAACCGACGACCGTGCGCGCCCGTCCCGGGTCGACGTTGGCCAGGTGAAATTCCCAGGAGGGCACCCGCCGCCAGGCCTGCGCCGTCGGCGGTACCCGCATATGGGTCGGGGCCGGCCCGGGAGCCGGGGCACCGTAGCGCGTCACCAGTCGGCGCCACGCGGCGAACGCGTCCTTGCCGACCACGCGTTGTTCGAGAACCGCGGGGATCAGCGCCTCCAGGACCCGACCGGTGCGCCCCAGCCGCAGCTGCGGCGCCGCGCGCAGCGCGCGGGCAACCGTCGGCTCCTGCGGATCGAAGCCGGAGGCGTCGTCGTCGGCGCCCAGCATCGCGGGCAGTGCGTCGGTGAACTCGGCCGCACCCGGCCCCCACGCTTCGCAGTCCACGGTGCTGCGGCTGCTGAGGCTGATCCGGGCCGTGACGGCACCGCTGGGCATCAGACTGGTCCGCCAGATCGCGCCGTCGGCGGCGTCGTGGTGGCAGGGATCTGCCCGTCCCCGGCGAAGCGGGGACAGCGTCCAGCCGGGACTTGCCAGGCCGGCGAACACCACGCTGGCCGAACTGCGCATCGCCACAGCCTAGGGGGCCACGCTGACATCGGCCTTGTCGGCGTAGAACGCGACATGTCCGGCGATCTGCGCCACCGCCGGGTACGGATTCCGGTACGTCCAGATGGCGTCCGCGATCGTGTCCCCGCCCGCGGTGATGTCGAAGTACTCGGCGTCGCCCTTGAAGGGGCAGTACGTCGCGGTGGCACTGGGCGAGAGCCGGTCGCCCTGCACGTCGCCGATCGGAATGTACTGCACCGCAGGGTAAGACGCCTCCTGCAGGGTCAGCGCCGCATCCGTCTCGGCGACGACGTCACCGTTGACTGTGACGACGACGTGCCGACCGGTCGGGACGATGGTGATCGGGTGTGCTGCGGTGGGTTCCAGGACGGGTCGCTCGGTCATAGACCCATTGAACGCCTGCCGGCGGATCTTGTAACGGGCCTAGTGCGGCCGGCCGGCGATTTTGTCGGCGACGACCGCGATCGGTGACGTGCGTCGGGCGCCCCGCGCCTCGTGCCAGTCGGCGGCCTGGTAGGCCAGGTACATGCCCCGGACCCCCAGCCACCGCAGCGGCTCGGGCTCCCACTTCTTGGAGCGGTGGCCGACCCAGGGCAGCCCGGTCAGCGGCGAGTCGTTTCCCATGACGAGGTCGGTCAGTGTGCGCGCCGCCAGATTGGTCGCGGTGACACCGTGCCCGACGTAGCCGCCCGCCCAGCCGAGCCCGCTCCGGCTGTCGAAGTCCACGCCGGCCTCCCAGTCGCGGGGGACGGCCAGCACACCACACCACCCGTGTGCCACCGGGACCCGCGACACCTGGGGCAGGATCGCCCGCAGGGTCGCACTGAGGTGCTTGATGGTGCGTTCGGGCACCCGACCGTCCCGGTCGGTGCGCGACCCGAACCGGTAGGGCACGCTACGTCCGCCGATCGCGATCCGGTCGTCGACCGTGCGCTGGGCGTAGAAGAAGCCGTGAGCGCTGTCGCCTACCGTCTCCCTGCCCTGCCACCCGATGGTCTCCCACAGCTCTGCAGATAGGGGTTCGGTCGCGATCATCGAACTGTTCATCGGCAGCCAGCGCCGCTTCAAACCGGGCAGCCCCGCGGTGAAACCCTCGGTGGCCCGCAGCACGACGTCCGCGGTCACCGTCCCCCATGCGGTCGCGGCCCGTCCCGGACCTATCTCGGTGACCGGGGACCGTTCGTAGATGACGACACCGAGCCGCTCGGCCGCATCGGCCAGCCCGCGCACCAGATGTGCCGGCTGGATCCGTGCGCAGTGCGGGTTGTGATAGGCCGCGGTGACACCGTCGAACCGGATGCGTTGCGCCGCTTCGGCTGCGCTCAGCGCTTCGATACCGTCCACCTGCCAGCGCCGCTCTGCCTGGATGGCGGCGGCCAGTCGGGACGCCTGTGCGGCATTGCGCGCCACCTCCAGCGTGCCACCTTTGACGATGCCCGCGTCGATACCCTCGCGGTCGGCGACCTCGATCACCTCGTCGACCGCGTCGTTGAGCGCCCGCTGCCAGGCGATCACCGCGTCGCGTCCGTACTGCCGCGCCATCCGCTCTCGATCGCCGGGAACCAGCCCGGACAGCCAGCCGCCGTTGCGGCCCGAGGCACCGAAACCGGCGAACCGGGCCTCCAGCACCACGATGCGCAGGGACGGGTCGGCACGCTTGAGGTAATAGGCCGTCCACAGCCCGGTGTAGCCTGCGCCGACGATGCAGACATCGGCCTCCCGGCTCCCCGGCAGTGGCGCCCGGCTGATGGGAAGCCGGTCGAACCAGTGGGACACGTGGCCGTTCACGGGCGGGCGAGTGAGCACCGTTGAATTGTCGCAGTCGTCTGAATTATCGCAGCCGTCGGCGCGAGGGCGATGCCGGAGTGCACGAGGACGCTCGCGCGCCGGGTCGCGTCTCAGCCGTCGACCGTGCGGGCCCGCCTGGCGTTTCGCAGGCCCACCCAGAACTTCGCCGCTTCGCGGATGGACTCCTCGACCGGACGCGGTTGCCACCCGAGTTCGCGCCTGGCCTTGCTGCAGTCCACCGGCGCTTCGGCCCGCATCAGCCGCAGCGAATCCAGCGACAGCCGCTCGTCGGTTCCCTGCAGCCGCGCTTTGAGGCTGCCCAGCGCGGCCATCGCGTACGACAGCGGGAGCGGGACCGCTCGACTCGGTGCGGGCACACCGGCCGCCTCGGCCGCGATCCGCACCACCTCGGCGTTGGCGATCATCTTCTCCGAGATCAGATAACGCTCGCCGATCCGTCCCCGCTCGGCGGCCAGCACCAGCGCCCGAGCGGCGTCGTCGACACCGACGGCTTCCAGTTCGATCCCGCTCAACACGAAGGGCAGCTTTCCGTACGCGGCGCCGGCGATGATCGCGCCGTGCGGGGTACGACCCCAGTCCCCGGCCCCGTAGGTGGTCGACACACACATCGCCACGGCCGGCAGTCCGCGCTCGCGCGCATAGGCCAGGACGAGGTTCTCGGCCTGAACCCGGGAACGGACGTAGGGGGTCAGCCCGCGATCGGAGATCACGTCCTGCTCGGAGGCAACCCGCCCGCGTCTCCGCCCCACGGTGACGTAGCTGCTGGTGAAGACGAACTTCCGCAGTGTTGCAGCCACCTCCGGTTCGACCGCGATGTCGAGGACGTTGCGGGTGCCCTCGACATTGGTCCGGAACAGCGGCGCCGGGTCCCGCAACCAGCCGCGGGTGTCGACGACGCAGTAATACACGACCTCGCACCCCGTCATGGCTGCGCGCAGCACATCGTCGCTGAAGATGTCGCCGACGAAACGCGTCACGTCCAGATCGTCGATGCCGGTGGTGTGGGCGCCGTCGCGCACCATCACCCGCACCTGGCCACCGGCCTCGACGAGTTGGCGGGTGACGTGGCTGCCCAGATAGCCGTTGGCGCCGATGACCAGTGCCGGGCCCCGGGACCCGGCGGGATGGGGTTCGGTCACCGCGGCTGCCGCCCGTATTTGGCCATCCACTCTGCCGCGACATCGGGCAGCGTGCCCAGTTCCTGTGCCTTCGCGCACCACTTCGCCGTCGCGGAGACGAACCGCAACGGGTTGTAGATGTCCTCCTGACGGCACCACCTGCCGTCGCCGGCATAGGTCACGATCGAGATGTTGGTGGCGCTGATGACGGTGCCGTCGCCGGGGTCGCGCATCGGATTGTCCAGCTCGCAGATCACCCGCCCGGTCGGTTCGTCGACCACGCTCCAGCGCGACGGGAACGACGTCATATAGCTGCCCGGGAACGTCTCCATCGTGCGCCAGATCCAGGGCCGAACCTCTTCGCGGCCACGCATGGTGCCGGCCGCGTGTTCGATGTAGAGCACGTCGTCGGTGTACTGGTCGACCCAGGGATCCCAGTCCCGGGTCTGTGCGGCACGGTCGACCGTCTTCTCGAACTCCGCGAACGCCTCGACCAACTCGTCTCGCGTGAAAGTGCTGCCCGTCACACCGAAAAATAGAACACGTTCTACCCGCGCTTGTCGAGGGCCTGCTACGTCAGGCTCAGCACCCGGCGCTGCCCGAGCGGCTGCTGCAGCGGTACATCGACGGCGCCGAACAGGGCGATCGCGATGCAGGCGCGGTCGACGGCCTGCGGCAACGTCCCGGTACGCAGGTCGACGAGCACCTCGTCGTCGCGCTCGTCGACGGTGGCGGTGACGCCGTAGCACTCGGGCGTGCCGGTGGTGAAGTGCAACCGCAGCACGCGCTCGTCGAGCGTTCGGCTCCACGCCTGCGGCCGCGTCGGATAGGAGTTCACGATCGCCGGGTCGTCGACGAACATCGCCGTGGGTGTACCCGGCGGCGTCTCCGGGATCAGCACCGGGCCGGGCGGTTGCGCGGCACCGGCTCCGGCGACAGCCAGCAACATCACTCCCCACAGCACCACGACGCCGAAGGCACGCATCCCCACACGCATCCCAGAAGCCTAGCCAGGGGCGCCGGCCAGGGATTAAAACCGCAGCACAGAAGGTTGTACCGACGCCATGACACAGCCATACGAAAAGCACCCGGATGCGCTCGACGCGCTCTCAGCCGAGCAGTACCACGTCACCCAACGCAACGGCACCGAACGTCCGTTCACCGGTGAGTACTGGGACAATCACGAACCTGGCATCTACGTCGACGTGGTATCCGGTGAACCGCTGTTCGCCTCGGTCGACAAATTCGAAAGTGGTTCGGGCTGGCCCAGCTTCACCCGGCCACTGGAGGCGGAGAACATCGTGAGCAAGCGCGATTTCTCGCACTTGATGATCCGCACCGAGGTGCGCTCGACGCACGCCGACAGTCATCTGGGCCACGTCTTCACCGACGGTCCGCGCGAGCAGGGTGGACTGCGTTACTGCATCAACTCCGCGGCGCTGCGGTTCATCCACCTCGACGACCTCGAAGCGCAGGGCTATGGGCAGTACCGTGGATTATTCAGTGCTTCTGAGAAAGCCATCGAGAAGGAGCAAGCGTGAGCGACTACAAGCGGGCCGTCCTGGCGGGCGGATGCTTCTGGGGTATGCAGGACCTGATCCGTAAGCAACCCGGCGTCGTGTCGACGCGGGTGGGCTACACGGGAGGTCGCAACGACCACCCGACCTACCGCAACCATCCCGGCCACGCCGAGGCGATCGAGATCGTCTACGACCCGACACAGACCGATTACCGGGCCCTGTTGGAGTTCTTCTTTCAGATCCACGATCCCACGACGAAGGACCGGCAGGGTAACGACGTCGGGACCAGCTACCGGTCGGAGATCTTCTACGTCGACGACGAGCAGCGTCAGATCGCGCTGGACACCATCGCCGATGTGGACGCGTCAGGGCTGTGGCCGGGAAAGGTTGTCACCGACGTGAGCCCGGCACCCGATTTCTGGGAGGCCGAGCCCGAACACCAGGACTACCTCCAGCGCTACCCGAGCGGTTACACCTGCCATTTCCCGCGGCCCGGCTGGAAGCTGCCCAAACGCGCTGAAGTGTAGTTCCCGGCTCAGCGGCGGCGCATCACCACGCGGCCGCCCTGGGCCGGGGTGTAGGCCACTCCCCGGGAGTGCATCTTTTCCCCCGGGGCGGTGGTCGTCTCGATCACGAAGTGTCGCAGCACCGTCCGCAGCACGATGTCCATCTCCACATTGGCGAAGACGGCACCCACGCATCGACGGGTGCCGCCGCCGAACGGAAGGTGTGCGAACGTGTTCGGCCGCTGACCGATGAACCGCTGCGGGTCGAAACGCTCCGGCTCGGGGAAGTCCTGACTGCGGTGGTGCACCTCCCCGATCGCGACGACGATCGAATACCCCTGCGGGATCACCCATTCGCCGAGTTCGAAGGTCGGCGCGTAGACGTGGCGGCCCGCGAAGTCGATCACGGTGCGAGACCGCTGAATCTCCAGCAGCGTCGCCTGCCGGAACTCGTTGCCGTCGGTGTCGGCCTCGGCGACCAGCCGGGCCAGCACGTCGGAGTGGCGGCTAATCCGCTCGAAGGCCCACCCCAGCGTCGCCGCGGTGGTCTCATGGCCCGCCGCCAACAGGGTCAGAAGCTCGTCTCCGATGTCCTGGCGTGACATCGTCGAGCCGTCCTCGTAGGTGCTGCGCAGCAGCAGAGCCAGGATGTCGGCGCGGGTGTCGAAGTGCGGATCGGCCTGCACGGCGTCGATGAGGCGGCCGATCACCTCGTCGTAGCGGCGCCGGTAGGCGGCCAGCCTGCCCCACGGACTGAAGCGGCCGTAGGTACGCCGGGGGGTGGGCAGAACCGCAAGCCGTGAGCCGAGGGTGACCCACGGCGGAATGATCCGGCGCAGTTCGTCCAGATGTGCGCCGTCGGCGCCGAACACCGCTCGCAGAATCGCGTTCAGGGTGATCCGCATCATCGGCTCGAGGGTTTCGAACGGTCGCCCCTCCGGCCAGTTCGCCGCCTCGCGCAGCGTCTCCTCCTCGAAGATCTGCTCGTAATTCTTGATGCTCTTGCCGTGGAACGGCGGGGTGAGCAGCCTCCGGCGGCGGCGGTGGTCGGTGCCGTCGAGCGCGAACACCGACCCCGAACCGAGCACCCGGGACAGATTGGGCTGAATATTGCCCACGTCGTCGGTGTTGGCTGCGAACAACTGCTTGGCCAGCGCCGGATCGGTGACGATCACCGTCGGCCCGAACACCGGCAGCGTCATGGTGAAGACATCTCCGTATCGGCGCACGATCTGGCCTACTGTCCGCTGCCGGGACACCGAGAAGGCCAGCCCCTGTGCGAACTTGGGGATGCGTGGTGTCGGCGGTAGTCGCGACGGTCGAGCCGAGGTGGTGGCGGCACGCGGTGCGGTGAGGGTTACATCGCTCATCGGACTCCCCGATCGTCACGTGGTACCGCGGTGTACCACCGTATAGTTCCGGTACGGTACCGCTTGGTACCACCAGGGTGCAAGGGCGGATTGACGAGAATGACGACACCGGCACCGGCCGGTCCTACGACGTCGACGGCCGACCGTCTGCTCGACGGCCTGACCTCGGCCATCGTCGAGCGCGGATACCGCGACAGCACCGTGGCCGACGTCGTCCGGCACGCCCGCACCTCCAAACGCACGTTCTACGAACAGTTCGCCGGCAAACAGGAGTGTCTGATCGAGTTGCTGCGCCGCAACAACTCCGACCTGATCACCGGCATCGAGGCGGCAGTGGATTCCGAGGCCGACTGGCGGGTGCAGATTCGCCAGGCGGTGGATGCCTACGTCGATCACATCAGCGCCCGCCCCGCTCTCACGCTGTGCTGGATTCGGGAGGCACCCGCACTCGGCGCGGCGGCACAGCCACTGCATCGTCAGGTGATGCACGACCTGACCGGGCTGCTGGTCTCGTTGACGAGCAACGCCGGGTTCCGGCGTGCGGGCCTGCGGCCTGTCACGCCGCCGATCGCACTCATCCTGCTGGGCGGATTACGGGAACTCACAGCGCTTTTCGTCGAGGACGGGCGCGATATAGCGGGCCTGATCCAGCCCGCGGTGGCTGCGGCGACCGCTCTGGTCGGCGCCCGCTGACGCCCCGGGGACCCTCAACCCAGCATCAGCCGGGCCGACTTCTCCAACCGCGCCGCGATCTCCGGATAGGACGAGTGCCCCATCCCGGCGCGCACCAGCGCGCCCGAGTAGAGCATCTCGAGGGCGTCGATGACGTCAGGATCGACATCGGCGCCGAGTGCCGCCGCGAGCCGGTCCCGGATGTCGCGACCGATGCGCAACCGCAACACGTCGACGTCGGGATCCTTGCCCAGCAGCGAGGTCGTCACCGCACCGGCGAACTCGGGCTCGTCGGCGACCAGCGAGGAGATGTGCGCGAGCACCTCGGTGACCCGGGTTGCCGGGTCACCGGAGCCGTGCTCGACCCCTGGCGAGCCGGCCAGCCGGCGCCAGAACACCTCGGCAACCAGATGTTCTTTCGACGAGAAGTAGGTGTAGGCGGTGGCCGCGCCCACCCCGGCCTCCGCGGCGACACGACGTACGGTCAGGCCGGCGAAACCCTCCCGGCGGAGCAACTCGACCGCCGCACGCCCCAGACGGTCCACCGTATCGGCCTGCCTGGCCGTCAGACGACGCCGAGTCGACTCCAGAGCCGGATCGGACACATGTCCGGACGCTACTACAACAAACCGGGAACCACTAGGGCAGGGCAACGGTAAGTTGGACCGCGATGACTGACACCGACACCGTCCTGCCTCCTGCCGCAGCAGCCCTTTTCGAGCTTGCCGAACGGGTCACCGGGTTCATGCCCGCCGACGAGGGGCGGGCGCTCTACGACACCGCGCTGGAGTACCTGGCCGACGGCATCGGCGTCGAGATCGGCACGTACTGCGGCAAGTCCACGGTGATGCTCGGCGCCGCGGCGCAACAGACCGGCGGCCTGATCTACACCGTCGACCATCATCACGGCTCGGAGGAACACCAGGCCGGTTGGGAGTACCACGATTCCACGCTGGTGGACCCGGTCACCGGTCTTTTCGACACGCTGCCCACCCTGCGCCACACCCTCGATGCCGCGGGTCTCGACGAGAACCTCGTGGCCGTGGTCGGCCGCTCGCCGGTGGTGGCCCGCGGTTGGCGAACTCCGTTGCGGCTGCTGTTCATCGACGGCGGCCACACCGAGGAGGCGGCCAACCGCGACTTCGCCGGCTGGGCGCCGTGGGTTGACCTCGGCGCTGCACTGGTCATCCACGACGTGTTCCCGGACCCCGCCGACGGTGGCCGGGCCCCGTTCCTGATCTACCGGCGCGCTCTGGACACCGGAGACTTCCGCGAGGTGCGGGCGGTGGGATCGATGCGAGTGCTCGAACGGGTTTCCGGCGGGCCGGGAGCCCTCGGCACAGGCTAGCGATCGCTGGTCGCGCACTCGCAATCATATTCGCCCTCAAGGCCTCTGGGCAGATCGAGACAGCGGAAGATTCCACTGGCCGGCGTGGTCGACGACAGCGCATCGGCGGCCAGGATCACCGCGGCGCCCGTCCAGGTGGTGCGTTCCACCGGCCAGCGCTTGCCGTCGGAATACACCAAGCCGGTCCAGTACGAGCCGTCCTCCTCGCGCAGATGATGCATGGCGGCGAACTGCTCGTGGGCACGCGCCCTATCCCCGATGGCCTCCAAAGCCATGACCAACTCGCAGGTTTCGGCGCCGGTCACCCACGGGCGGTCGTCTACGCATCGGATCCCCAGGCCCGGCACCACGAAGTCGTGCCATCGCTCCTCGATGCGAGACCGCGCCCGCGGCCCGCGCAGCGCGCCGCCGAGAATCGGGTAGTACCACTCCATCGACCAGCGGTCCTTGGTCACGAAGCCTTCGGGGTGGTCGGCGATCGCGTGGCCGAGTCGGCCCACCGCGACCTCCCACTCCGGTTGCGGATTGCCGACATGGTCGGCGAGCGCCAGGGCGCAGCGGATGCTGTGGTAGATGCTCGCACATCCGGTCAGCAGGGCTTCCTGGGCAGCGCCGGAAGGCCCTCGGGCCCAAGCGATTTCACCGGTGCTGAACTGCAGCTGGAGAACGAAGTCGATGGCCTTGGCAACCACCGGCCACATCGACTCGGCGAAAGTGCGATCACCGGTGACCAGCACGTGGTGCCACACCCCGGTGGCGATGTAGGCGCAGAAGTTGCTGTCGCTGTTGGCGTCCTCGATGATCCCATTGCGGACCTGGATCGGCCAGCTCCCGTCCGGGCGCTGCGTGATACGCGACCATTCGAACGCCGCGCGCGCAGGCTCCACCAATCCCGCCACGGTGAGTGCCATCGCGTTCTCGATGTGGTCCCACGGGTCGGTGTGCCCGCCCACCGACCACGGGATCGCACCGCTGGACTCCTGAGTCGCGGCTATCGATTCAGCGGTCTGCCGACATTGAGCCGGCGTGAACACGCCCGGCACACCGGGGATGTCATGCATCGGCAGATGGGGGCTTCCTGAAATAGAGCGCCACACTCTTGCCGATCAGCGGGTTCAGCGCCGCCTCGGCCGTCCGCGTCAGCCACGGGCGCGACATCATGTCCCAGACCAACAGCTTGTGGTACGCCAAGACCATCGGATGATCGTTCTTCTCGGTCCCGACAGCGCATTTCAGCCACCAGTACGGGGAGTGCAGAGCGTGGGCGTGGTGGGTGTGGGTCAGGCGCAGCCCGTGGGCGACCACTTTGTCGCGGAGTTCGTCGGCCCGGTAGATGCGGATGTGGCCACCCTCGTTGGCGTGGTACTCGTCCGAGAGCGCCCAGCAGATCCGCTCGGGCAGCCAGCGCGGAACCGTGATCGCCAGTGCGCCTCCGGGTTTGAGTACCCGGACGAGTTGCGCGATCGCCTGATCATCGTCGGGGACGTGCTCCAGGATCTCCGAGGCGATGACGCAGTCGAAGGTGCCGTCGGCATACGGCAGGTCCAGGGCGTCCCCCTTGACCGCCTCGCCCTTGGCCGACGCAGGAACCTCGCCCTGCTTCTTCATGGCCTGCAGGATCTCGTCCACATCGTTGAGATCCGACACGCTCTGGTCGAAACCGATGACGTCGGCACCCCGCCTGAATGCCTCGAACGTGTGCCGGCCGGCACCACATCCCACGTCGATGACCTTGGTTCCGGCTCCCACGCCGAGTCGGTCGAAATCCACGGTCAGCATGCGGCGACCCTTTCACGGGCCCGGTCGTACACCGCGACGGTCTGTGCGGCCACCGACTCCCAACTGAAAACCTCCAGCGCCCGCCGCCGGCCGTTGGAACCGAGCCTGCGCAGCTCCATCGGTGAGTCGAGCAGTTCTCCGAGAACGGCGGTGAGCTCGTCGACGTCGGCAGGTCTCACCAGCCGTGCGCACTCGCCGTCGGCGCCCACCACCTCGGGCAACGCACCAGCCCGGCTCGCCACGATCGGGGTACCGCTGGCCATCGCCTCCACAGCGGGCAACGAGAACCCCTCGTAGAGCGACGGGATGCACGCCACCTCAGCCGATGCCAGCAGGCCCGCCAATTCGGAGTCGGTCAGTCCGCTGGAGCTGTGCACGATGTCCGAGATGCCCAGCTCGGCGATGAGTTTCTCGGTCGGGCCGTTGGGCTCCAATTTGGCGACGAGCTGGAGCTCGAGGTCGCGTTCGACGCGCAACCGGGCGACCGCGTGCAGGAGATGACTGACGCCCTTGAGTGGCACATCGGCGCTCGCGATCGCGATGATGCGATTGCGCACCCGCTGTTCGGCGGGTCCGAACAGCTCGGTGTCCACACCCAGCGGCACCACATGCAGCTGGTCGGGGTCGACCGCGAAATCCTCGATGATGTCGGCTGCCGAGGTCGACGACACCGTCAGCAGTTCGGGGATCCGGCGGGCGACCTGCTTCTGCATCTCCGCGAAGCCGTACCAGCGCCGAACCAGCGGCTTGCGCCACCATGGCGCGGCGGCGACGTCCACCACCCGGTCCCGGGTGATCGGATGATGCACGGTGGCCACCACCGGCAGGCCCGTCGCCGCGATGTCGAGCAGCCCGCTACCGAGGCACTGGTTGTCATGGACGACGTCGAACTCGTCGCGGCGGTCGGCCAGCAGCCGGGCGACCCGCATACTGAACGTCTTGGGCTCCGGGAAGCCCGCGGTCCATGTGGTCAGAAGTTCGAGGAGGTCGATGCCGGTCTTGATCTCACTCGGCCGCGGAACGCGGAACGGGTCCGGCTCGCGGTAGAGGTCCAGGCTCGGCACCTCGGTCAACCGCACCCGGGGATCGAGCCCGTCGGGGTAGGGCTGACCGGAGAAGACCTCGACGTCGTGGCCGAGCTCGACCAGCCCCCGGCTCAGGTGACGGACGTAGACGCCTTGGCCGCCGCAGTGGGTTTTGCTCCGGTAGGACAGCAACGCGATGCGCATACTCATCTCATCGGGCCTGGAGAGCGGCGCAGAGCCGGCCGAATCGTATGGAGCAAGGAATCCGCACCCTCCTGGACATGTGTCCAGACTATAGTTTGACGTGCTAGCAGACGCAATTTGTCCGTCCGCTCTGACTACCACAGTTCCGGTGGTCCGTCCCTTCCGGCCTCGCCGGCCCGGCGTGCTACTGCGGCGGGAACCCGCCCGTGGCCACCGGCCCCCAGCGCTGCGGGGTGACCCGGATCAGACACTTCTGTTGATCGAGCATCGCCTGCCGGTATTCCTCCCAGTCCGGGTGCTCACCGGACACCGACCGGAAGTACTCGACGAGCGGTTCCAGAGCCGCCGGCAGATCCACGATCTCGGCATGGCCGTCGACCTGCACATAGGGTCCGTCGAAGTCGTCGGACAACACCACCACGCTGGCGCGGCGGCGACGCCTGATGTTGGCCGCCTTGGCGCGCAGCGGGTAGGTCGCGATGACGATGCGCCCATCGGCGTCCACCCCACCGGTCACCGGGGAACTCTGCAGGGATTCTCCGGCCCGGAAGGTGGTGAGCACCATCCGGTGGCGGGGACGGATGAAGTCGAGTAGCTCGGGCAGCGTGACCACCTCGGCGGTGGCGAACTTGCGGGCCATCACCCGAGCTTATCGACGTGTCGGACCCCACCCCTACGCTGTCGAACATGAGTTCGAAGAAAGATTGGACCGCGGCCCTCGACGCCGTGGATCACGCCCACCGGTCGGTGGCCGCACTGGCCTTCCACACATTGCGTCCGGTCGATCAGCGGGCCCTGCTGGTCGCGTTGGACGAGCTGGCGAAGCTGCTGACCGCGCGGCAGCGCCACCTGCTCGCGCAGATGACCGCGGGTCCGCCGCCCGTCGAGTTCGCCGGCGCGCCGTGGGCCGATGTGCTGGCCCGGCGGCTCCGCATCTCGGTCGGCGAGGCTCAGCGCCGCATCGCCGATGCGGGGGCGGCTCCGACCTAGCCGTATGCACTAGCCCGGGAGCCGCGGCAGCACGAACGCGAACGGACGCGGGTAGCCCACGCCGGTCAGGTGCGCCGCCCGGATCGCCTCGACGCCGACTGTGCGGACGTCTCCCGACGAGGGTTCGTAGCACCGGACCGCCCCGTCGGTCGCGTCGACGATCAGGATCCAGTGCCTGGGGATGCACCGCCCGACCAGCATGGCCACCGGCCACCCGGACGCGGCCGCCGACAGCACATCGGTGAGTTCATCGCGACGTCCGCGCCACAGGCGCCACCGGTAGACGACGCCACGAACACGTGAGCGGACGGTGACAGCCCGCGCCATCCCCCGCGGCGTGGTCCCCAACGACCTCGGCCACACCCGGTTCACCGACGCGTGGACTCGGCCTTGTTCCGCGCCGAACCAGATGGCAGCGTCGGGTCCCGACAGCGACTGTCCATACACCGGATCGAGCATCGCGCCCGCGATGACCGCGACAGTCGGACCGCACGTGATGGTGTCACGTTGTCGAAACTGCGCCGGCCGGATCTTCATCGACATCCTTCGCGGTGGATTTCCCGTCGACGGTGGGTACCCGCCACCCTAGGCCGGTGGAGGCCGGTGATGAACCTGTCTCTGCGCTGCCTGCCGATCTGCCAAATCAGTTGCCGTAGCACGCGATGCCCGGGGAGGGCGGCCGATGACGTTCGACATCACACCCACCGCAGCGCAACACGATCTGGCTCGGCGCACACACGAATTCGCCGAGCAGGTGATCAGACCGGTGGCCGCCGATTACGACCAACGGCAGGAATTCCCGTGGCCGGTGCTGGAGGAGGCGGCACGGCAGGGGTTCTACAGTCCGCTGTTCTACCGCGACCTCATCGGGGATCCGACCGGACTGTCGCTGCCGATGTTCATGGAGGAGTTGTTCTGGGGTTGCGCCGGCATCGGTCTGGCCGTCGTCATGCCCGCACTGGCGCTCTCGGCGATCGGTCAGGCCGCCTCGCCGGAGCAGATGCTGCAATGGGCGCCGGAATGCTTCGGCACCCCCGGCGACCTCAAACTGGCCGCCTTGGCGATCTCGGAACCCGAAGGCGGCAGCGATGTCCGCAACCTGCGCACCACGGCGCGCCGGGACGGTTCGGGTCCCGATGCCGACTGGATCATCGACGGGCACAAGATGTGGATCGGCAACGGCGGCATCGCCAATGTGCACGTCGTCAACGCCGTGGTGGATCAGGAACTCGGGCACAAGGGCCAAGCACTGTTCATCGTGCCCGGCGGCACACCGGGTCTGGATATGGTGCGCAAGCTCGACAAGCTCGGCTGCCGAGCCTCACACACCGCCGAACTGAAGTTCACCGGCGTGCGGGTGCCCGCCGACCATCTGCTGGGTGGACAGGAGAAGCTCGACCACAAGCTGGCGCGCGCCCGCGAAGCCGTCGAGGGAGCACGACATTCCGGGTCGGCAACCCTCGGCACCTTTGAGCAGACCCGTCCGATGGTGGCCGCGCAGGCGCTCGGCATCGCCAGGGCCGCCCTCGAGTACGCCACCGAATACGCCAATCGCCGGGAGGCGTTCGGGGCGCCCATCATCGACAACCAGGGCATCTCGTTCCCGTTGGCCGATCTGGCCACCGGCCTGGACGCCGCCCGGCTACTCACCTGGCGGGCGTCCTGGATGGCGGCCACCGGAGTTCCGTTCGAACGCGGGGAGGGCTCGATGTCGAAGTTGGCGGCCAGCGAGCTCGCGGTCCGCACCACCGAGCGCGCCATTCAGACCATGGGCGGCTGGGGTTACGTCAAGGACCATCCCGTGGAGAAGTGGTATCGGGACGCCAAGCTGTACACCATCTTCGAAGGCACCAGCGAGATCCAGCGCATCGTGATATCCAATGCACTCGGCGCGGCGGACGGCAGACCACCGTTGCACGTGGACCTGGAGCCCACCGGCGGTCCGATCAACCGGATGTTCGGACGCGGTACTCCGGCCCGCACCCAGGTCGCCGCGTCGGCGCTGTCGATGAAAGACCGCATTCCCGCCCCGATGATGCAGTTGGCGATGAGGGTTCTCCGGCCGCCGCGCACGTGAGCCCGGCTGCCGCCCTGCCCGGTGGCGGCCCCGCACGCCGGCGCCCATGACCCGGCGTTCACACAGTTCAGCACCGTTTAAGTCCCCACCGTGAGCCGGCGGCAACCGCCCGGACACCAGCACACCCGGAGGTTTCGCAAAAACCCGGTACCGCAGGTTTCGCATGGGAAGCTTCTGGCAATATTACTCACCAGTCAGGTGTCGGGAGGGATGACGATGGAGTTTTCTCTGCACGCGGTTTCCGTGCTGGCGCAGCCGTCGGGGGGTGACGAGGGCGGCGGTGCCGCGCTGAGCGAGATCATCGCGTTGTCGGTGGCGGGCGCCGTCGTGACCGCGATCCTGCTGTGGATCGGTTACCTGCACCGCAGCCACAAGATCTCCTGGCTGACCAGCCTGGCCGACTGGTCCGGGCGCCGTTTCAAGCGGCCGTCCTGGGTGGCTCTGCCGGTCGCCATGTTCACCTCGTCGATCATCTGCGCGCTGTTCGGTTTCATCTGGGACGTGAGCCTGCACATCGGCGACGGCCGCGACGACGGCGCGCTGGCCAACCCGGCCCACTACTTCATCCTGATCGGCCTGTTCGGCATCTTCGTGGCCGGATGCACCGCGATGGTGCTGCCCAGGGGGGCAGATGACCGGCCCGGTCCGGCCGCGGTGCGCATCACCGACGACTGGTACGCACCGGTCGGCGGCATCGTGATGGCCGGCTGCGGCCTCTATGCGCTACTCGGTTTCCCGCTCGACGACATCTGGCACCGCATCTTCGGCCAGGACGTGACGCTGTGGGGGCCGACCCACCTGATGATGATCGGCGGCGCCGGGTTCTCGACGCTGGCCGCGGCGTTTCTGGAGTACGAGGGCAGACGCGCCTCCGGTCCCGACCGGCCGCGTGACGGTCTGGGGCTGCGGTTCATGCTCTACCTCGCCTTCGCCGGTGTGCTGATCGGCGCGTCGGTCTACCAGATCGAGTTCGACTTCGGTGTCCCGCAGTTCCGTCAGGTGTTCCAGCCGATGCTGATCGCCGCCGCAGCGGCTCTGGCGCTGGTCTGCGCCCGCATCTTCCTCGGCCGGGGCGCCGCGCTGATCGCGGCCGTGATCGCCATCGGACTGCGCGGCATCGTCGCGTTCCTGGTGGCACCTGTGCTCGACGCCCCGGTCAACTGGTTCCCGCTCTACCTCGGGGCCGCGGTCGTGGTCGAACTGCTGGCGCTGACCGCGCTGTTCAAACGGCCGGTCATCTTCGGCGCGGTGGCCGGACTGGGCATCGCGACCGTCGGACTGTGGCTCGAATCGCTGTGGATCAACACCGTCTACCCGCTGCAGTGGCCGATGAGCATCTGGCCCGAAGCGCTGGCGATGTCGATCCCGGTCGCCGTGCTCGTGGGTGCGTGCGGCGCCATGGTCGGCATGGTGCTGACCGGCCAACGCCTGCCCCGCCGCGCCATCGGCGTCAGCCTGGTGGCACTCACCGTGCTCGCACTCGGGGGTGCTGCCGCCAACGGCCTGTCTTACGACACTCCCGAGAACGCGACCGCATCGGTCACGCTGACCGAAGCCGAACCCGTCAACGGTCAACGTCACGTCACCGCCGACATCCGTTTCAACCCGCCCGACGTCATCAGCGACGACCCGAACTGGGTGGCGGTCCTGGGCTGGCAGGGCGGCCTGGAGAACGAAAGAGGACAGTTCATCGACCGCCTCGAACGAGTCGGTGACGGGCACTACCGGTCCACCGCGCCCATGCCGGTCGCGGGCACCTGGAAGACCCTGCTGCGCGTGCACGACGGCAGCACGCTCACCGCGGTGCCGATCTTCCTCGCCGGCGACCCGGGTATCGGTGCCGAGGAGGTGCCGGCCGAGGCACAGTTCACCCGGCCGTTCGTCTCGGAGATCACCATTCTGCAGCGCGAGCGCAGCCCCGACATCCCGGCGTCGCTGTGGTTCATCGGCTGCCTGATCGTCCTGGTCTGCTCGCTGGCGATGGTCGCCGGCATCGCCTGGGGTGCCGGCCGGATCAACAACAGTGAACCCCAGGGCAGCGAGGCGCAGTTCCAGCCGAGCGCCCAGTCATGACCGGTCAGCCCGACGTCGCGCTGCTGGCCGACCATCCCATCTGGCTGGCGGTTCCGGCGTTCGCACCGGCGATCGTGGTGGCCGGTGTCATCGTCTACATCGCCGCCAAGAACCGACGCCGGCCCGACAACCCGGGAGAACAGTGATCACCGCACGACGACATCGGCACCGGGGCGCACAGCTCATCCTTGCGGTCGGTGCGGCGGCGCTGCTGGCGGCCGGCTGCGCTGGCACCAATGAGTCCGCAAGCGGCGCAACGAGTCCCGGCTCGGCCCCGGCCGAGGTGACGACCGGCGCGCCGGCCGGGACTCCGATGATCTCAGACGCCCAGTCACCTCCCGACCAGCTCGTGATCGACGTGGTGATCGAAGCCGGCCAGGTGACCCCGACCAACCAGCAATTGCGGGCCTCGGTCAACGAACCGATCGTGGTGCGGGTGGCCAGCGATGCGACCGACGAACTGCACGTGCACTCCACGCCGGAGCACACCTTCGCCGTCGGTATCGGACCCGCCCAGACCTTCCAGTTCACCGTCGAGGTTCCGGGCCGGGTGGACGTCGAATTACACACGCTGCACACGACGATCGCGACGATCCAGGTGCAGTGAGCGCACAAGTTCTCGCGCACGGTCTGGGTGGTTCCACCGACCTGCCCATCCCGTTCACCTATGCGCTCATCGGAGCGGCCTGGGCGCTGACGTTCACCTTCGCTGTGGTGGCGTTCGCCTGGCGCAGTCCGCGGTTCTCGGCGGACAAACCGGCGTTCCCGTTGCCGCACTGGGTCACCCGCGCGGTCGACGCGCCGGTGACACGGTGGACACTGGCGACGGTGGCGCTGCTGGCGGCCGGATGGGTCGCGGTGGCCACCATCCGGGGGCCGCAGACTTCGCAGAACGCGCTGCCGGGTGTGTTTTACGTGCTGCTCTGGGTCGGCGTTGTGGCGTTGTCGGTGCTGTTCGGCCCGGTGTGGCGGGTGCTCTCGCCGGTGCGCGCCCTGCACCGATTCCTCGGCCACCGTTCGTTGGGCCGCAGCTACCCCCCGGCATTGGGCTACTGGCCGGCCGCGGCCGGCCTGTTCGCCTTCGTCTGGCTCGAGCTGGCCAGCCCGGATCCCGGTTCGCTCACCGCAATCCGGGTCTGGCTGCTGGTCTATCTGGCGGTGACGTTGGCCGGCGCGCTGTGGTGCGGACCCCGGTGGTGCGCCCGCGCGGATCCGTTCGAGGTGTACAGCGGCGTGGCCGCCCGCCTGTCCCCGATGCGCCGGAATACCGACGGCCGCATCGCGATCGGCAATCCGTTCGACCATCTGCTGTCGCTTCCGGTGCGGCCGGGCATCGTCGCCGTACTTGCGGTCCTGCTGGGCTCGACAGCCTTCGACAGCTACTCGGCGACACCACAGTTCCGTAATTTCGTCGACGGGGTGACCGATTCGGCGGCAGCCGCCAGCGCGGTGCGCACAGTCGCCCTGGTGGTGTTCGTCGGTGTCGTGGCCGGCACGTTCAGCGCGGCGGCCCGGTGCACGGGCGGAGTGGACGCGCGCACGCGGCGGGAGCTGCCCGGGCTGCTGGCGCATTCGTTGATCCCGATCGTGATCGGATACGTCTTCGCCCATTACCTGACCTATCTGGTGGAACGTGGCCAACAGACGGTGTACCGCCTGCTCGGGCGGCCCGACGCCGAGGTGGTCTACCTGCTCTCCATGCACCCGGCGGTGCTGGCGACGCTGAAGGTCGGTTTCGTGGTGGCCGGCCACATCGCCGGTGTGATCGCCGCGCATGACCGGGCGCTGGCGGTACTTCCGGCCCGGCACCAGTTGACCGGGCAATTGGCGATGATGCTGGTGATGGTCGGCTACACCTTCACCGGACTGTATTTGCTGTTCGGGGGATGAGTTGTCGAGCAATGACATTAGAGTTCGGCCATGACGTCAGATTCAGGGTCCGCAGTGTGACCAGCGATGACTCGGTGGAGCAGGCGCTCGCCGGGGGAGCTCCGCAGCGGGTCGGATGGTTCCGGTTCTACTTCGCCGACGAGCGCTGGGAGTGGTCCGAGCAAGTGCAGATCCTGCACGGTTACGAGCCGGGAACGGTGACACCGACGACCGAACTGGTGCTGGCACACAAGCATCCCGAAGACCGTCAGCAGGTCGCGGCCACCCTGGAGGAGATGCGGCGCACCCACCGGTCGTTTTCCACCCGGCACCGCATCATCGACACCCGCGGCGACACCCACGAGGTCGTGGTGATCGGCGATCAGCTGCTCGACGAGACCGGCCGCCTGGTCGGCACGCACGGCTTCTACGTCGACATGACTCCCACCGACGCCCAGGCCAAGGCGATGATGAGCGCGGCGCTGGCGGAGATCACCGAGAACCGCGCGGTGATCGAACAGGTCAAAGGGATGCTCATGTTGATCTACCGGGTCGACGACCAGTCGGCGTTCGAGCTGTTGCGGTGGCGGTCCCAGGAGACCAACGTGAAGTTGCGGGTGCTGGCCGAACAGTTGCTGGCCGATTATGGCGCGCTGGTGTATGAGGAGTCGCTGCCGCCGCGGGCGACGTTCGACCACCTGCTGTTGACCGCGCACCAGCGGGTCGCGCGCTCCGGCGATACCGTGGACGGATGACGTCGAACAGGGCACTCATCATCGTCGATGTGCAGAACGACTTCTGCGAGGGCGGCTCGCTGGCGGTTGCCGGAGGTGCGGCGGTGGCCCGCGCGATCAACGACCTGCTCGCCACCGCGCCGGGATATGACCACGTGGTGGCCACCAAGGACTTCCACATCGATCCCGGTCCGCACTTCTCCGACCACCCCGACTTCGTCGACTCCTGGCCGGTGCACTGTGTCGCGCAGACCGCCGGGGCGGAGTTTCACCCCGACCTCGACACCACCCCGATCGAGGCGGTGTTCAAGAAGGGGCACTACTCGGCCGCCTACAGCGGGTTCGAGGGCACCCTCGACGCGGGCGGTTCGCTGGCCGAATGGCTGCGGGACCGCGACGTCACGGCCGTCGACGTGGTCGGAATCGCGACCGACCACTGCGTCAAGGCCACCGCCGCGGACGCGGTCGCGGCGGGTTTCACCACCCGGGTGCTGCTGGATCTGACCGCAGGGGTCTCCCTCGCGACCACCACCGCGGCGGTCGGCGAGCTGCGCGACGCCGGAGTCGAGATCCTGTGAGGTAATCGACGGTTGCGTCGGCCCTTGCCTGGGCATCCCCTATCGTCGCTATCGCAGTTTCTGCGCCTATTTCAGGAGAACCCAGTTGACCCAATTCGCCGGTACGTCGGGCACCACCATTGCGCCGGAACTGTGGCCGGGCAAGGCCTACCCGCTCGGGTCCACCTACGACGGGTCCGGCACCAACTTCGCCCTGTTCAGTGAGGCTGCCGACAAGGTGGAGCTGTGCCTGTTCGACGCAGACGGCACCGAAAGCCGGGTCACGCTGCCCGAGGTCGACGGCTTCGTGTGGCACGGCTTCATCCCCAACATCGAGCCCGGCCAGCGCTACGGCTACCGGGTTCACGGCCCGTACGATCCGGCCAACGGACTGCGCTGCAACCCCAACAAGCTGTTGCTCGACCCGTACTCGAAGGCCATCGACGGGAACTTCGACTGGAACCAGTCGCTGTTCTCGTACGACTTCGGTGACCCGGACAGCCGCAACGACGACGACTCGGCTCAGAGCATGCCGAAGTCGGTGGTCATCAACCCGTACTTCGACTGGGGTGTCGACCGCCCGCCCGGCCACGAGTACGCCGACACGGTGATCTATGAAGCCCACGTCAAAGGCCTCACTCAGACCCACCCCGACATCCCCGAACAGATCCGCGGAACGTACGCGGCCGTCGCGCACCCGGCCATCATCGAGCACCTCACCTCGCTCGGAGTGAACGCCATCGAGTTGATGCCGGTGCACCACTTCGCCAACGACTCGACCTTGATCGAGAAGGGGTTGTCCAACTACTGGGGTTACAACACCATCGGCTTCTTCGCCCCGGATTCGAAGTACAGCTCCAACCCGAACCCGGGCGGGCAGGTGCAGGAGTTCAAGGCGATGGTCCGGGCGCTGCACGAGGCGGGCATCGAGGTGATCCTCGACGTCGTCTACAACCACACCGCCGAGGGCAACCACCTGGGGCCGACGTTGTCGATGCGCGGCATCGACAACGCCGCGTACTACCACCTCGTCGACGACGACAAGCGCTACTACATGGACTACACCGGAACCGGCAACAGCCTGAACGTGAGCCATCCGCACGCCCTGCAGCTGCTGATGGACTCGCTGCGGTATTGGGTCACCGAAATGCACGTCGACGGCTTCCGTTTCGACCTGGCCTCCACCCTGGCCCGCGAGTTCTACGAGGTGGACCGACTGGCCACCTTCTTCGAACTCGTCCAGCAGGACCCGACGGTCAGCCAGGTCAAGCTGATCGCCGAACCATGGGACGTCGGGCCGGGCGGCTACCAGGTCGGCAACTTCCCGCCACAGTGGACCGAGTGGAACGGCAAGTACCGCGACACCGTGCGTGACTTCTGGCGCGGCGAGCCGGCCACCCTCGACGAGTTCGCCTACCGCCTCACCGGGTCGGCCGACCTCTACGAGCACACCGCGCGGCGTCCGGTCGCGTCGATCAACTTCGTCATCGCCCACGACGGTTTCACGCTGCGTGATCTGGTGTCCTACAACGAGAAGCACAACGAAGCCAACGGCGAGGACAACAACGACGGCGAGAGCCACAACCGGTCCTGGAACTGCGGGGTCGAAGGACCCACCGACGATCCGGAGGTGCTCGCCCTGCGGTCGCGGCAGGAACGGAACTTCCTGACCACGCTGTTGCTGTCGCAGGGTGTGCCGATGATCTGCCACGGCGACGAACTCGGCCGCACCCAGGGCGGCAACAACAACGGGTACTGCCAGGACAACGAGATCACCTGGATCGACTGGTCGACCGCCGACGCCGATCTGCTGGAGTTCACCCGGACCGTGTCCCGGCTGCGCGCCGACCATCCGGTCTTCCGCCGGCGCCGCTTCTTCAGCGGCAAGCCGGTGGGCCGACGTGGTCAGGCCGGTCTGCCCGACATCGCCTGGTTCACCCCCGAGGGGGCCGAGATGACCGGCGAGGATTGGGGTTCGGGTTTCGCCAAGTCGGTCGGTGTGTACCTCAACGGCCACGGCATACCCGATATGGACACCCGCGGGCAGCGGGTCATCGACGATTCGTTCCTGCTGTTCTTCAACGCCCATCACGAGCCGATCGAGTTCACCCTGCCGGCCGAAGAGTTTGCGGCGTCGTGGGAGCCCGTCGTCTGCTCTGCCGAGCCGGTGGCGCCCGAACCCGGCCAGTCGCATCAGGCCGGCGCCACGTTGTCCGTCGACGCCAGAACAGTGCTGGTGTTACGGGCCGAGGCAACTGCGGGCTGAAAACTGTTGTGCGCCATCACGCTTAGCGCCGAGTTGACCCGATTCCGGGCCGCCGTGTGTTAACTTGATCGTGCTGTTGCAACCGTGGCCGTCGAGTCGACAGCGGGTGTTCCCGTCTGTCGCCGGCCGGGCGGGCCGGATGTAGGAGCCGAAGAGCGGCGGCGCCCTACCCGGCGGCCACGGTTGCCAGCTTGTGTGCTGTCAGCTGAGGATGCGCGCAATCGACCGCATCGGGATGGGCAGCCAGGTCGGGCGGAAACGCGCCTCGTAGGCCGCTTCGTAGACCGCCTTGTCGAGTTCGTAGGCGGCCAGCACCTCGCCGTGGTCGCGCGGGTCGGTGCCGGAGACCGACGCGTACCCGGCGCAGAACGCCGAGCTGTTGCGGTCCACCCAGTCACGGGCTCGGGTGGCGAGCCGATCGCTGCCGTCCTGGTCAGGCCCCAGCTCCACCAACCGCTGGTAGGCCGCATACTCGAAGGACCGCAGCACACCGGCCACGTCACGCAGCGGCGAGTCCGGCCGCCGACGCTCCTCCAGCGGCTGACCGGGTTCACCCTCGAAGTCGATCAGCAGCCAGTTCTCCGGTGTGCGCAGCACCTGCCCCAGGTGCAGATCCCCATGCACTCGCTGCACCGTGATCGTCGTGTCGGCGAGTTGTCGGTAGCGCTGCCCGATGGCTGTCACCCGGTCGGCGAGTTCCGGCGCCGCGTGGGCGGCTGACGCCAGTCGGGCCAGCACCGTGTCGACCGGGAACGGCTCGGTCGACACCCCGAGGGCCTCGGCCAGCGTGGCGTGCACCGACGCCACCGCCGCACCGAGCCGGTGGGATTCGTCGGCGAAGTCGCTCCCGACCTCGTCGGCGAACAACTCCTGGGCGCTGGCGGTGGCCATGTCCCAGCCCTCGACGCTGTTGGCCGCGAACGCGGCCACCATGCCCAGCGCGCACGGTGGCGTCCCCGGACCTGCCCAGCTGGTCTCGTAGGACCCGAGCAGTGCCGCGACGTGCGGGTTGCCGGCGCGGGCAAGTACCCGGTTGAGCTCGATGTCGGGGTTGATCCCTGGCGTCACCTGGCGAAACACCTTGAGCATCGCGTCTTTTCCGAAGATCACGCTGGTGTTGCTCTGCTCGGCGCTCGACACCTTCGGCGGGGCGGTCACCGGCAGAGTCGCGCCCGGCTCCCTGCTGAATCGCAGATCCGCGACGGTGGCCGAGGAGTCGATCAGACCCAGCAGGGTGCGGGCGGCCTCCGGGTCATACAGCGCGTCGTAGGCGGTGCGCTTGCCTGCGGGACCGCTGTCGGTACCGATCACCGTACCGATCACGGTGGCCGCTGGCGCCTCGCCGGCCGCGCTGTCCGTCGCCCCGGCCTCCCAGCGCACCAGCAGCTGGTAACGCTCGGTGGTGCCGTCGGTGTAGGTGACGTCGAGCAGCACGTGCTCGAGGTCTGCGCCGAGCGGAGTTACCGTCGCGGGCACGGCCGAGGCGAGGTCGCGGCTGCGGCCGGCGTACCAGCGGCGGTGAACGATCCAATCGCCGAATGCCAGCGTCATGCTGTGGAACCTACCCAGCTCGCCCGGAAAGGAATCACGCGCGATTCTTCTCAGGGCAGGAAGCGCTCGGCTCCCGCCGTCCTGACAAAGCGGGTGCTGTTGGCCTGCCGGTAGCCGATCACCCCTCCGCTGAAGGTCAGGAACAGCAGCCCGGCCGCGCCGGGCAGTGCCACGGCCGCGATCTCGGCGAGGGTCGGGTTCGTCACGCCGCGCGGGTAGGCACCCACCCTGGTGGTCTGACCGCTCATCGCGGTCGCCGCCGGCGGGGCCGTCGCACCGGGTGTCGGCGGCACCGAGCCGCGTATCGCCGGTGTCCGTACCCCGGCTGCCCCCGGTTGGGTGATGCCGGGCCCGACGGTGGCGCCGGGTGTCCCGGGCTCGGCCCGGACGGTCCTGCCGGCGATTGTGCCGGTGCGGGGCACGGTGACCAGTGGGGCGCGGAACACCATCGGCTCGGAATAGGTGCCTGGGCCACCTCCACCGGCGGTGCCCGTGGTGGCGTCGGCGACCGGCGCCTCCTCCTGGGTGCGGAACGCCGGCCCGGGTGGGGCCGGGGCCGGGGTGGGGACGATCTGCAGAGCCCGCAGGAAGTCACCGAGCGTGGGCACCGGGATCGTCACCGTGGTGTAGAACGTCGAGGGCGTGGGCCAGCCGCCCATCGGGATCTCCCCGGCGGCGGGTAACCGGAAGAACGGCACCGAGACCGAACTGCTGAACGGCGATTCCCGCAGCGCGGGAGCGGGCCGCGGCTTCTGCGCGGGCGGCTCGGTGCGGCTGCCCGAGCTACCCGTTCCCGCATCCGATTCCTGGATGCGGGTGGGTTCGGGGACGCGGGAAGCGTCCTCGTCCGGATCGTCGGAATCGTCGGAATCGTCGTCGACCGGACCCGCGGAATCGTCGGGCTGGCCGGACGGTGCCGAACTGCCACCGCCGGTCCCGTCGGTCCCGCCGGTCCCGCCGGTGTCGCCGGACCCCTGGCCGCCCGGACCTTCGGACTGCTGGCTGGACGAGTCGGTGTCCCCGGGCTCGGCGACAGCCGGAATCGCGGTCACCCCGCCGAAGACACCGGTCACGGTCAGCGCACCGGCAACCGCGAGAGTGCGCAGTGCGGGGCCGGGCATGGCACCTCCATCTCCGGAGGATTCGTCGCTGTCACGAGGTGGGGAACTGCCGCAATTCTCGCACATCGCGTCACAGGCCCGCGTCGATTGCCGTGGCCGGGCAAACAGCACAATCGACGAAAGCGTCAGTTTGGGCCGGGGCGGAGCCCACGCGATAGGGTGCCGTCGTGACGTCCGGCGGTGCGACTCGTGATCACGGCGACCCGGGCGATGCGCCCACCGTACCGCCGCCCCTGACCGATCCGGCCCGCTCCGCGCGCCCGTCGGCGGCCGAGGAGGCCAGGACCATCGCGGCCTCGACGCACACCGCCACGCTGGCGAGCCTCACCACCGAGGGGGACCCGTGGGCGTCCTTCATCACTTACGGTCTGCTCGGCGGCGCGCCGGTGTTGTGTGTGTCGAATCTCGCCGAGCACGGCCGCAACCTGGCAGCCGATCCCAGGGCCAGCATCTCGATCGTCGCGCCGTCGACCGACACCGATCCGCTGGCCAGCGCCAGGGTGACGCTGGCCGGCCGGGTCGAGGTGCCTGAGGGCGACGAACACCAAGCGGCCCGCACGGCCCATCTGTCGGCGGTCGCGGCCGCCAAGTACTACATCGACTACAGCGATTTCACGCTGTGGGTGCTGCGGGTGGCCCGGGTGCGCTGGGTGGGCGGCTACGGCCGGATGGATTCGACCAGCGGTGGCGAATACCTGCAGGCCGAACCCGATCCGGTGGCACCGCGGGCGGCCGGTGCGATCGCACACCTCAACGCCGACCACGCCGACTCGCTGACCGCGATGGCCCGGACGCTGGGCGGTTATCCCGACGCCGAGTCGGCGCTGTGCACCGGCGCCGACCGCTACGGACTCGACCTGCGGCTGAGCACACCTCGGGGGATCGCCTACGCCCGCATCGGTTACGCCGAACCGATCCGATCGATCGACGAATTACGTTCGGCCACGGTCGAGTTGGCGCAACGGGCACGTAACGGCTGATCTACGATGCCCGATATGCCCGCCGAGACCGACCGCCCACCGACCTGGCACGCCGCGTTCGAACTGATCCGCACCCGCGGTCACGAACGGCGCGAGGAACCGTTCAAGCTGGCCAGCGGTCAGCTCAGCCACGACTACATCGACGGCAAGTACGCCGTCGACACCGGCGAGCGTCTCACGATCGTGTCCAGGGCGGTGGCCGACCTCGCCGCGGCCCGCGGGATCGAGTTCGACGCCGTCGGCGGCCTCACCATGGGCGCCGACCCGCTCGCGCACGGCGTCGCGATGGTCACCGGCAAGGCGTGGTTCTCGGTGCGCAAGGAACAGAAGTCGCGGGGCCGCGAGCAGTGGGTCGAGGGTACCCGGCTGCAGCCGGGTACCCGGGTCCTGCTGGTCGACGACGTGATCAGCACCGGCGGATCCACCGAGCAGGCCCTCGAACGCATCACCCCGCTCGGGGTGGTCGTCACCGGTGTGATCCCGATGGTCGACCGCGGCGACGTCGCCGCGGCGCGCTTTGCCGCACGCAACGTGCCCTTCCACGCTCTGGTGACCTACCGCGACCTCGGGATCGAACCGGTCAAGGACGTGTGACCAGCACCCCGACCGCGTCGATGCCAACGGTCACCCGGTCACCGGGCGCCAAGGCCCGCGCGGCGGTACTGGCGAGCTGAGCGGTGACCGTCGAGCCGTCCGGCAGGCCGATGTGCACCCGCGAGATCGCCCCGAGGAACGACACCGAACCGACCGTGGCTGCCCCGCGCGGGTCGGCGGCGACGGTGATCGACTCGGGGCGCACCATCGCCAGCCCCTCCCCCTGCACCGACCCCGGTAACGCCGTCGTCGAGGTGCCCAGCAGGCTCGCGGTCGCGTGGATGACCCGCGCCGGGACCTTGTTGTTGAGGCCGACGAAGTCGGCGACGAACGGGGTGGCCGGATTGGCGTACAGATCGGCGGGCGCGGCCAGCTGTTCAAGCCTGCCCTGGTTCATCACCCCGACCCGGTCGGCGACGGCCAGCGCCTCCTCCTGATCGTGGGTGACGAACAGGGTGGTCGTGCCGACCTCGAGCTGAACGCGCCGGATCTCGTCGCGCAACTGGGTGCGGACCTTGGCGTCGAGCGCCGAGAGCGGTTCGTCGAGCAGCAACACCCGCGGCCGGATCGCCAGCGCGCGCGCCAGCGCCACGCGCTGCTGCTGTCCCCCCGACAGCTCTTTGGCGTACCGGCCGCCCATCTTCGCCAGACCCACCAGCTCGAGCATCTCGGTAGCCCGGGACAACCTGTCCCGCTTGGCTTTCCCGCGCATCTTCAATCCGAAGGCGACGTTGTCGAGCACCGTCAGGTGCGGGAACAGGCTGTAAGCCTGAAACACCATGCCCATATCGCGCTTGTTGGCGGGCACCGTGCCGACGTCGACTCCGTCCACCGACACCGTGCCCGACGTCGCCTCGTCGAGACCGGCGAGAATGCGCAGCGCGGTGGTCTTCCCGCAGCCGGAAGGTCCCAGCAACGCGACCAGTTCGCCGGGTTCGATGTGCAGCGTCAACCCGTCGAGCGCCTTGGTCTCCCCGTAGACACGGGTGAGATCGTCGAGTTCGACCCCGACTCCCTGATTGGTCATATCGTCACCCCCACATGGCGTCGTCCCCGGGTGACCAGCGACAGAATCAGCAGCAGGGCGAAGCCGAACAACAGGGTGGCCAGCGATGCCGCGACGGAGGTCGGTCCGTCGCTCTTCCCGATCAGCACGATCTGCACCTGCAATGTCTCGTACCCCGACAGGGACGCGATGGTGAACTCACCGAGCACCACGGCGATGGAGATGAAGGCCGCCGACAGGATTCCCGACCAGATGTTGGGCACGATCACCGAGGTGATGGTCGTGCGCCAACCCGCGCCCAGCGATCTGGCCGCCTCCGACAGTGTCCGCAGGTCGATCGCCGACAGCGCGGCGTCGATGGCCCGGTAGGCGAACGGCAGCACGACGATCACGTAGACGAACGTCAGCGTCAGGGCGGACTCGCCCAGAAAATAGGTGACCCACAGGTAGACGTTGCGCAGGCCGACCACGATCACCAATGCCGGAATCGTCAGGGGCAGCAGGCACAGGAACTCCACCAGCCCTTTCGCCCACGGGGCCCGCAACCGCACCCAGATCATGGTCGGCACCAGCAGTATCAGCATGGCGGCGACGGTGAGAACGGCCAGCGAGAGCGACACCACGATCGACCGGTAGAGCGCTTCGTCGGTGACGAGATTCGCCCACGCCTGCCACGTCCGGCCGCCGCCGATCAGATTCCGGGTGGAGAAGTCGGCCATCGCGTAGAGCGGGAACAGGAAGAACAGGCCGAACATCACCCACAGCAGCCCGCGCCCGGCCCGTTTCATGCCAGCCACCTCGAACTGCGCCGCACCAGCAGGTTGTAGGCGGCCATCACCAGCGCCACCACGACGATCATCTCCAGTGCCAGGGCGTAGGCGAAACCGGCCTGTCCGAGCACCACCTCGCTGACCAGCGAGGCGCGGATCAGCAGCGGCAGGATCGGGCTGCCCTGGCTGACCAGGGCAGCCGCGGTGGCGTAGGCGGCGAATGCGTTGGCGAACAACAACAATGCCGAGCCCAGGAACGCCGGGGTCAACAGCGGGATCGCCACCTCGCGCCAGTACGCCCAGGTCGACGCGCCGAGGCTGACCGCCGCTTCGCGCCACTGCGCCCGCAACCCCTCGAGCGCGGGGATGAACACGATCACCATCAGCGGGATCTGGAAATAGGTGTACACCAGGATCAGTCCGCTCAGGCTGTAGAGCCATCCCGATCCGGCCAGGTTGAAACCGAACACCTGCTGCACCCACAGGGTCAGCACCCCGTTCAGGCCGACGGTGGCCAGGAACGCGAACGCCAATGCCACACCACCGAACTGGGCCAGCACACTGCACAGCGAGAGCACCGCACGCCGCAACATCGAGGTGGCCGGGCTGCTGACGATCAACCAGGCCATCACCGCTCCGAGCGCGGCACCGAGCAGGGCGGTCGCCCCGGAGAGCAGCACGCTGTCGCGCAACGCCGACAACGCCGTCCCGGTGAACAGCGCGGCGATCCGGTCCAGGCTGAACACCCCGTCGCTGTACACCGCACTCACGACGACGGTGACCGTCGGGATGACCAGGAAGATCACCACGACGGTCAGAAACGGCAGCAGCGGCAGCGAATCCCGCAACCGGCGGCCGAGTGTGACGTCAGCCAATCGCGGCGGCCCAGTTGTCGGCGAGGTACTTCGACGCCGCTTCGGTCTGCTCGGGCGTCGGCACCGTGACCGGTCCGTCGACGACCGGAATCGCCGCGGCCACCGCGGGGTCCAGCGTGCCGTCGGTGAGCATGTTGTCGGCCCGCACCGGACGGACACCACCCTCGGCGAACAGATTCTGCCCCTCGTCGCTGTAGAGGAACTCCTGCCACAGCCGCGCTGCCGCCGGATGCGGGGCGTCCTTGTTGATCGCCTGATAGTAGTAACCGGCCACCGGGTTCTCCGGCGGCACCACCACCGTCCAGGACGGGAGCTTCTTCGTCTCGGCCGAGTTGGTGTAGTTCCAGTCGATGACCACCGGCGTCTGGCCGGACCCGATGGTCGCCGGCGTCGGATCGACCGGCAGGAAGTTGCCCGCCTGCTTGAGCTTGCGGAAGAACTCCACCCCGGGGGCGATGTCGTCGGCCGAGCCGCCCTGCGACAACGCCACCATGACGACGCCGGAGAACGCGGCACCGGCCTGCGTCGGGTCCCCGTTGAGCGCGACCTTGCCCTGGTACTCGGGTTTGAGCAGATCGTCGACGCTGTTCACCGGCGGCACCTTCGACGAGTCGAAACCGATGGACATATAGCCGCCGTAGTCGTTGACCCAGGTGCCGTCGGGGTCCTTGAACGCCTCCGGGATGTCGTCGAAGGTCTCCACCCGGTACGGCGCGAACATCGCCGTGTTGGCCAGCGCCACCGACTGCCCGAGGTCGAACACATCAGGCGCGGTGCTGCGCCCCTTCTGCTGGTTGGCCGCGTTGATCTCGTCCTGGCTGGACGCGTCCGGCTGCGCAGAGTTGACCTTGATGCCGTACTTGTCGGAGAACGCCGTGATGATCGCGCCGTAGTTGGCCCAATCCGGCGGCAGGGCAATCACATTGAGCTCACCCTCGGCCTTGGCAGCCTCGATCAGGCCCTCCATGCCGCCGAAGTCCGCCGCCGAGGTGGCCTCGGCGGCGTTGACCCCCGACTCGGTCTGGGCGTTGGAATTGTCCCGCTCGGGGGGTGCGCAGGCCACGGCGCCGCCGACCAGCAGCGCCGACGCGGCGAGGCAGAGGACCCGGATCGGTGACCGCAAGGTGTGCCGTGACGTGTTCATTGCCGAACCTTCCGATGAGCAGGAGGCCGCACCGTGGCGCGGCGGTTACCACCCCACGACCGGCTGGTGAACGAATCCAACCAGCTGGACGGACCCTACCCTGGGGAGATGGCGACATTCGAGGATCGTGATGCACGCGCCGCATTCGCCGCGGCACCGGTGGCGATGCTGGCCACCGCCGGACCCGACGCCGTCCCCCACGTGGTCCCGGTGGTGTTCGCCCTGTCCGAGCCGGCCGCCGACATCCTGTACACCGCCATCGATGCCAAACCGAAGTCCACCCAGCGGCTGCGCCGGCTGGTCAACATCGAGAACAACCCCGCGGTGAGCCTGCTGGTCGACCATTACACCGACGACTGGTCACAGCTGTGGTGGGTGCGCGCGGACGGCATCGCCACCATCCACCGCAGCGGCGTGGAGCTGGCCACCGGTTACGCTCAGCTGCGCGCCAAGTATCCGCAGTATCAGCGCGTCGAACTCGACGGCCCGGTCATCACCGTCGCAATCGGTCGCTGGTCCTCATGGAGTGGGGGTTAACCGGTAGTCGCCGGTGCGGTTCTCCGGAAGCGATGTGGAGGCCAGCCGGGCAGACTGCACGACGCCGTCGCGCCAGAGTTTAGGCATGCCCAATACCCGCCTCGACCGCCGGCTCGACGAACGTTTCGAGCGCGATGCAGTGCCTCTGATCGCCGGTCTGTACCGGCACGCCGTCAAACTCACGCGCGACCACACCGATGCCGAGGACCTGCTGCAGGAGACCGCAGCCAAGGCGTACGCCGCCTTCGGCACCTTCCAGGAGGGCACCAACCTCGTGGGCTGGCTGTACCGGATCATGGTCAACACCCACATCAGCGCCTACCGCAGGCAGCAGCACCGCCCGAAGCTGCAGTTCACCGACGAGTTCACCGACGGGCAGTGGTTCGCCCACGGCAGCGGCGGCGCATCGCCGTCCACCGAGGAACTCGCGCTCGCCGGCGACCCCGCGGTCGCCGCGGCGATGCGCTCGCTTCCCGAGAAGTACCGCACCGCGGTCTATTACGCCGACATCGAGGGACGCAAGTTCCGGGAGATCGCGGAGTTGACCGGCGCGCCGCTGGGCACCGTGATGTCGCGGCTGCACCGCGGCCGCAAGCAGCTGCGCGACGCGCTGTCCGGACTGGCCCGCGACCGCGGTTACCGGTTGCCCGCGGCGGCCTGAGCGCTGCCCGCCTTGTCGGCCTCCAGCAGCTCCTCGTAGGCCCCTTCGTCGCGTCCCAACGCGATGGTCCCGGCCACCATCGCCAGCGTCGACACCGCGATCGCGACCGCGTCCCACCCGCTGACGTTCAGGTGCTCGCCCAGGACGACCGCCCCGAGGACGACGGCGACCATCGGCTCGAGCACCAGCATGGTCGGGACCGAGGTCTGCAACGACCCGGCATGGAAGGCCGACTGCTGTAGCAGGGTGGCCACCACGCCGAGGATGGCCAGCAGGTAGAGCACCGGTGTGGTCAGCACGGCGGTGACCCCCTCGTGGGTCAGCACATGCATGACCAGCTTCGTCAACACCGCCACCACGCCGAACAGCACCCCGACGGCGACGGCCAGCAGCACCGCACGGATCCATCCGACGATGCGTACCGCGACGATGACGCAGCCCAACACCGCGGCCGTGCACACCAGCGCCACCACGGCCGACGTGGACAGCGACGCCTCGTAGTCGCCTGGGCTGGCCTTGGCGAGCACCACGAACACCGCCAGCGCGGCGGTGAGCAGCAACGCCCAGGCCCATTCGGCGCGCGTCACCCGGCGGTGCGCCAGCCGGGCGCTCAGCGGCAAGGCGAACAGCAGCGCCGAGACCAGGATGGGCTGTACCAGCAGCAGCGAGCCGGTGGAGAGCGCGAGGGCCTGGAACAGATACCCGGCCACGGCGGCCGCGGTGCCCGCCCACCACAATGGTCTGCGCACCAGCGTCTGGAACATCACGGCGCTCACACCGTGCTCTGCAGGCACGTCCAGAGTCGCCCGCTGCCGCACCACTATCCCGATAGCGAGGAACACCGCGGCGAGGAACGCCAGCAGCACGGTAAGACCATGGCCGATCACCCGACAAGGACAGCACACTTACCGGCGCAGCGCCCAGTCCGGTCGTCGGGCTACTGATCGATCTTGTTTCGGCGCCGCGGAACTGGGGCACAAAGGCTGCCATGAATGTGCGAAGGATAGTCATGATCGCCGGCGCGGCGGTGCTGTTGGTGGGCTTTATCGCCCTGTTGATACCGGTGAGCATCCCTGGACCCGACGGCAGCATCGGCTGCGGCAACGCGATCGCCGCCGACCTGTCGGCCGCCCGGGACGCCGACAGTGGAAATCTGGCCAACCTGCCGATCCTCAACGAGATCGTCCCGCACACCGACTACGCGGCGGCCTGCGAGTCGGCCCTGTCTTCGCGCCGCTCCTGGGCCATCCCGGTGGCGGTGGTCGGGCTGGTGGTCCTGGTCGGATCGTTCTTCGTCGGGGGCAGAAGCGGCCCGGCACGCGTCTGATACGGACTTCGGTCAGGACGCCCGGTCGTCGACGACCCGAAGGTGCGGGGTCGTCCCGGTCGGGGCGGCGGTGGCGCCGCCCCCGGTCGGGGCGATCCGGTCGTTGACCCGGGCGACCACCGAGTCCACCCGGTGCACCGCGCGGTCGCACAGGCCGCTGACCCGGTCGCCCGCGGCGTCGACGTCGTCGGCTGCACTGCGCAGGTAGGCCCGGACCGTGACCCGGAATGTCTCGCCGACGGCGCGCAGGCGGCGCCGCAAGCGGTCATCGACCTCGACGGTGACGTAAGGCAGCACCTGAAGCTTCATCTACGCGTCTCCCCTTCGTGGATGCCAGCCCACCCTAGCGCAGCCCGCTTGCCCGCCTCGTAGGCTGCTTCAGCCCTGGTCAGCGCCTCCTCGGCTGCGGTCAACGCTTCTTCGGCCGCGGTCAACGCTTCTTTGGCGGCGGTCCGTCGGCGGCGGGCGTCGGTGTGGCGCGATCGCGCCTCGGACAGCCCGGACTGCAACCCCGACAGAGCGGCTTCAGCCTGCTCCTTCGCCCGCTCAGCGTCGGCCTCCTGCTTCGCCCGCTCGGCCCGGGCCGGCGTCTGCGACACCGTGCCGCTGAAACCGAACTCACCGAATCCCGACCATCGCTCAGCCTTGGTGAGGCGACCCAGGCGCGCCGTCACCTCGGGGTCGGCGACGGCCGCCTGCAGCGTCGCGGACACATCGTCGCGCAGCGCCGCCGACGGCGTCGCGATACCGGCGCGGCCCAGCGCGGTGCGCGTCAGCTCGTCGACGAGCCTGCGCTGCTCGGCGGTCAGGGTTCGGATCGCGTCTCCGTCCATCGCGGCGTGCGCCTCCCGCAATCGGGCGCCGAGGTCGGCGAGTGTGTTTCTGGCCGACCCGTCCAGTGCCAACGCGTTGACTACCCATGCGGCGACGGTCGGTTTGCGGCTCGACGCGATGCGCCGGGCCGCGTCGGGATCGCCGCTGTTCTTGGCCGCCGCCGACAGCCGGGTGCGCACCTGGGTGAACAGTTCGGGCGCCGAGGAGTGCAGCTCGTCGAGCGCCGGCTCCACCGCGAACCCCATCGATCAGTCCTTCGGATCCGAGACCGGCGGCCGTCGGCGCAGCGGTTCCCGGCCGGGGGGTTGCCGCGGCACAGCGAGCAGAGGGACCTTCGGGCGCACCGCCACCCGGGTCGGCTCCCGGGTGTTCAGCTCCAACGGTTCGCCGGCGTGCAGGATCGTCAGCACTCCTTGGGGACCGTCCCGCAACCGGTATGTCACTTCCTCGTGGTCTGCCTCGACGGTCACCCGGAAATCGCGCCAGCGCAGCCGGAAGCTCAGCCGCGAGATACCGCCGGGCAGATGTGGGTCCAGCGCCAGCACACCACGGTCGTCGCGCAGTCCACCGAATCCGGCGACCAGCGCGGTCCAGCTGCCCGCCAGGGACGCCAGGTGCAGTCCGTCACCGGTGTTGCGGTGCAGGTCGCGCAGATCGATCATGGCCGCCTCGTAGGTGTAGTCGTGTGCCAGCTCCAGATGGCCGACCTCGGCACACATCACCGCTTGGGTGCACGCGGACAACGACGAATCCCTGGTGGTGCGGCGTTCGTAGTAATCGACGTTGCGGGCCTTCTGCTCGTCGGTGAACGCGCTGCTCTGCCACTGCATCGCCAGCACCAGGTCGGCCTGTTTGATCACCTGTGCCGGGTAGAGCCGCACGTACGGTTCATGAAGCAGCAGAGGGTATTTCGTGTTCCCCGCGAAGTCCCATTCCCGAAGCGTGGTGAAGCCGTCGCACTGCGGGTGCACGCCCAGCTCCTCGTCGTAGGGAATATGCACCGCATCGGCGGCGTCGCGCCAAGCGGCCGTCTCCTCGGTGTCGACCCCCAGATCGGCGGCGGTGTCCCGATGCCGTGAGCAGGCGTCCGCCGCGATGCGCAGGTTCGCCGCCGCCATCAGGTTGGTGAACACGTTGTCGCGCACCACTGCGGTGTACTCGTCCGGACCGGTGACCCCGTCGATGCGCCATCTGCCGTACCGGTCGTGGTGACCCAGTGACATCCACAGGCGCGCGGTATCGACCAGAACTGCCAGCCCGCAATCCTTTTCCAGAGAATCGTCGCCGGTGACCACGCGGTAGCGGTCGAACGCCAACGCGATGTCGGCGTTGACATGGAACGCCGCCGTGCCGGCCGGCCAGTACGCCGAACATTCCTCACCGCGGATGGTGCGCCACGGAAAACTCGCGCCGCGCAGGTCCAGTTCGGCAGCCCGGTCACGCGCCATGTCCAGCGTCGACGCACGCCAGCGCAGTGCATCAGCCGCGGCGCGCGGCGCGGTGTAGGTCAGCACCGGAAGCACGAAACCTTCGGTGTCCCAGAAGGAATGACCGTCGTACCCGGTGCCGGTCAAGCCCTTTCCGGCGATCGCCCGGCGTTCGGCACGGGCACTGGCCTGCAGGACGTGAAACAACCCGAACCGCACCGCCTGCTGACAGTCGGCGTCCCCATCGACCTCGACATCGGCGCAGTCCCAGAATTCGTCGAGATAGTCGCGCTGCGACCGCAGCAGCCCGGCCCATCCGGTGTAGCGGGCCCCGGCAATGGCCGCGGCGACCTGATCGCGCAGCGCCGGGCACGACCGCAGGCTCGACCAGCCGTAGGCCAGATACTTCACCAATCGAAGCCGTTCACCGGCTTTGAGCGCGCACACCACCGTGGTACGCGCCCAGTCGTCCCCGGAGTCCCCGCTGACGTCGACCCGGCCCGGCGCTTCGACGATGTGGTCCATAGCCGCCGCCATCGTCAGCTCGCTGGAGCGGGTGCGGTGGATCAGCATCGCCCCGCGGTCGCTACGTTCGTGCTGTACCGCCTCCAGTGGTCTGGTGAGCACCGCCGCCACCCTGGGGTCAGCCGATGCGGAGGGCTGGTCCTCGTTGGCCACGAGTTCGGACTGCACCGTCAGCAGTACGTCGTCGACGGCTTCGACGACGTACTCGATGGCGGCCAGGCTGCGTTGCGCCAGCGACACCAACCGCGTCGAGTTCACCGTCACCCGCTTGCCGGCCGGCGTCGTCCAGTCCGCGGTGCGCGTCAGGGTGCCCGCGCGCAGGTCCAGCGCCCGCTCGTGAGCGTGTAACTCGCCGTAGCGGACGTCGAAGGGTTCGTCGTCGACAAGCAGCCTGATCAGTTTGCCGTTGGTGACGTCGACGATGGACTGGCCATCTTCGGGATAGCCGAAACCGGCCTCGGCATAGGGCAACGGCCGGGTTTCGTAGAAACCGTTGAGATAGGTTCCGGGCAGACCGAACGGTTCGCCTTCATCGAGGTTGCCGCGTAGCCCGATGTGTCCGTTCGACAATGCGAACAGTGACTCGGTCTGGGGTAGCAACTCCACCCTCAGCTCGGTCTCGCGGACCTGCCAGGGCTCCACCGGGAAGGCCTCGTCGGTGATCATCATCAGTGAAGCAACTCCCCGAGGTCGGTGACGACGATATCGGCGCCGTTGTGCCGCAACGCTTCTGACTGCCCGGTTCGGTCCACTCCGACCACCAGGCCGAACCCGCCGGCGCGGCCCGCGGCCACCCCGGAGATGGCATCTTCGAAAACCGCGGCGTCGCCCGGGGCCACGCCGAGCAGTTGCGCGGCCCGCAGGAACGCGTCGGGCGCCGGCTTGCCGGGAAGGTTCTCCTCCCGAAGCGTCACCCCGTCGACGCGCTGCTCGACGTAGACGTCGAGACCGGTGATCTCCAGGACCTCCTTGGTGTTGGCGCTCGACGACACCACCGCGCGGCGCAGCCCCGCGTCGGCCGCTGCCTTCAGGTACCGGCGAGACCCTTCGAACACGGTGACCCCGTCGGTGCGCAGGGTTCGGGTGAACATGGCGTTCTTACGGTCCCCCAGCCGCGTCACGGTCTGATCGTCGGCGACGATGTCCCGGCTGTCCAGAAACGAGCGAATGCCGTCCAGACGCGGCTTTCCGTCGACGAAGTTCTCGTAGTCGGCACCGGCGTCGAACGGCCGGTATGGCTGATCGTCCTCGGCACGGCTCTGCAGGAACTCGTCGAACATCGCCTTCCAGGCTCGGCGGTGCACGCTCGCGGTGTCGGTCAGCACGCCGTCGAGGTCGAACAGGCATGCCTGGATGTTGTCGGGTAAGCCGAGCATCTCCCACTCATACCCTGTTTTGTATGCGGATCGGTGTGGTGTTCCCCCAGACGGAGTTCGGCGGCGATTCCGGGGCCGTGCGCGCCTACGGTCAGCGGGTCGAGGAGCTCGGGTACGCCCACCTACTCGCCTACGACCACGTGCTGGGTGCCGACCCCGCCGTCCACCCCGGCTGGACGGGCCCCTACGACATCGACACCACCTTTCACGAGCCGCTGGTGCTGTTCGGCTTTCTGGCTGCGGTCACGACAACCCTCGAGTTGGTGACCGGTGTGATCGTCCTCCCGCAACGCCAGACGGCGTTGGTGGCCAAACAGGCCGCCGAGGTGGACCTGCTCAGCGGCGGGCGGCTGCGCTTCGGGGTGGGCGTCGGCTGGAACGCCGTCGAGTACGAAGCGCTCGGTGAACGGTTCGACAACCGCGGTGCGCGCTCAGAGGAACAGGTGGCGCTGCTGCGGCGGTTGTGGACGACGCGGACGGTGACCTTCGCCGGCGACTTCCATCACGTCACCGGGGCGGGAATCGCGCCGTTGCCGGTTCAGCGGCCGATCCCGCTGTGGATCGGCGCCGCATCGCCCCGCGGCTACGCTCGCGCAGGTCGGCTGGCCGACGGGTGGTTCCCCATGGTCGGTCCGGGACCCGCACTGGAGGCGGCCAAGGCGACCGTCGACACCGCCGCGCGAGCCGCCGGGCGCGACCCGTCCGCCATCGGTATGGAGGGCCGTGTCCGGTGGCGCCGAGACCAGGAGCGCGCCGCGGCCGAGATCAGCCGATGGGCGCAGTGCGGGGCATCGCACCTGTCGGTGGACACCATGGGCGCAGGCCTGCGCGGCGTCGACGACCACCTGGCGGCGCTGGAGGACATCGCGATCGGCGCGGGCCTGCGCCCAGCGCCCTGATTCGGTACGTCAGGCGAGTCCGAACATCGCCCGCAGCTCGGCGGTGCGCCACACCACCAACCCGACGAACAGCGCCAGCACCGCGACGGTCGCGCCGCCCTGCACCAGGTTTCGCTGTGCGCGCGGCGCGTACACGTACGCCGCCGCCACCGCGGCACCGGTCACCAGCCCGCCGATATGGCCCTGCCAGCTGATGTTCTGCGAGGTGAACAGCGGGATCAGAAAGGTGAACGCCAGGTTCAGCCCGATGATGGCCAGCACCGCCCGCACATCCATGTTGAGCTTGCGGCCCACCACGAACATCGCCCCGAACAGCCCGAACACCGCCCCAGAGGCCCCCGCGGTGAGTGCCTGCAGGGTCAGCAGGTACACCAGCACCGAGCCGCCGAGCGCGCTGAGCAGGTAGAGCGCGACAAATCGCACCCTGCCCAGCGCGAACTCCAGCGGTCCGCCCACGAAGTACAGCGCCAGCATGTTGAACGCGATATGGGTGATGCTGAAGTGCATGAACGCCGAGGTCAGCAGTCGGTAGATCTCGCCGTCGGCGACCGCCGGCGACCACAGCCCCAGTGCCCGCTCCAGATCTGGCGACGCCATCTGCAGCGCGAACATCAGCAGGTTGAGACCGATCAGCGTGTAGGTCACCACCGGAGTCGTCGACGTCGTCTGTGTGGCCCCGACGGCATTGGTCACCGGACGGACCGACCGGGCACCCTCGCCGACACAATCCGCGCACTGGTGGCCCACCGCCGCGTTGCGCATGCATTCCGGGCAGATGAACCGGTTGCAGCGCGCGCATCGCACGTAGGTCTGCCGGTCGGGGTGCCGGTAGCAGGTCGGTACCGGGGCAGCGGGGTAGCCCGGTGGGCCGGAATAGCTCACAGCAGCCTCATCGTTCGCTCGCTCACAGCAGCCCCATCGTTCGCTCGCTCACAGGGTCCCGAAGAGCTCGATGTGGTTGCCGTCGGGATCAGCGACGAACATCCACCCCATCCCGGGTACCGGCGCGAACTCGGTGAGCGGCTCCACCACCTCGTACGGCGAGGCTTCGAACGCCTCGGCGACGGCGCGCAGCCCATTGACGCCGATCGTGAAGTACCGCAGTCCGGCCTGCGCGCGGCCACCTCCCGGCGCCGCGGCCGCGGGTGGCGGGACGCGGTAGGTGACGAGCTTGAGCACACTGCCGCCCAGTGCATAGCGCCGCTGCGAGCCGCCCTCGAAGTCGATCTCACCCTGGGGTTCGAGTTCGAGGAATCCCTCGTAGAAAGCCACCATCGGTTCGGGGTCGGTGGTGACGAGCCCGACTTCGATGCCGGGCGTCAGCAGGTCCAGTTTCACCGCACCAACCTATCTCGCGCCCCTCCCGCGGTCACGATTCGGTGACGACACAGATCACGATCACTTAAGTAATGGCGGCAAATTCTGAGGATCTTCAGAGTTTGGAGAATCCCCGCACCGATATCGCACCCCGTTCGGGCCGAATTGAGGTCAACGTCACGCCCCAGGAATGTAACACCCGCGTCAGCGCGGAGGCGCAGTCGACGAGTGACGTTTGAGCACTTCACATCTCGGTTACCTTGGATTTCAGTTGGGGGATGCAGTAATCGATTCACAAGATCCAAAGGACCACATCAATGATGAATGTCAGTCAATTCAACGTGCCCGTGAAGCTCGGCAGCCGACGCGCTGTGGCGGGTCTGGGAGCGGCGTGTCTGTTCGGCGGCATCGCCGCAGCAACGGTGGCAGCGCCTTCGGCGCTCGCCCAGCCCGAGCAGTGCACCGCGTCCGCGCTCAGCGGCACGGTCAGCTCGGTGACCGCCGAGGCGCGTCAGTACCTCGCCGACAATCCGGGCGCCAATCAGGCGGTCACCACGGCGATGAACCAGCCCCGGCCCGAGGCCGAGGCCAACCTGCGCGGGTATTTCAACGCCAACCCGGCGCAGTACTACGACCTGCGGGGCATTCTGGCACCGCTGGGCGACGCGCAGCGCAACTGCAATGTGACGGTCCTGCCCGCCGACCTGCAGTCGGCGTACGACACCTTCATGGCGGGCTGACCCGGCACCGCTTCGGTCGCGGCGGCGGGTTCTCACCCGCCGCCGCAGCACTTAGACTGACTTCCTATGAGGCTGACGAAAGCTACCGGCGTGGGAGCGGCCATGCTGACGGGCTGGTTAATCGCCGCAGCACCGGCCGCCGCTCAGCCCGCCACTGATGCCGCGCCCGTCGACGGGGCGAGGACCACGATCGACACCAACGGGTCGTATGCGGTCGGCACCGATATCGTCCCCGGCGTGTACCAGTCCGCGGGGCCGGTGGACGACGGCGCGTGCTACTGGAAACGCACCGCCGGTGACCAGTTGCTCGACAACAGGCTGACCAAGAAACCGGCGTTCGTCGAGATCCTGCCGACCGACACCACCTTCACCACCAGCGACTGCCAGGTGTGGCAGCTGACCAATGCGCCGATGCCGCCACAGCCCGGACCCGGCGATCTGCTCGGACAGCTGACGCAGGCGATCGGCAGCGGCATGTTCTCCGGGGGGCCGCGCTGACCGAGGACGGCCGGATCGACGTTCCCACCGACCTCGACGCGGTCACCACGAGGGGATCCGAAGACCACGCCGCCATCGACCCCGACGCTGTCGAGCGGGTCTGGCAGGCCGCCGTGCACTGGTACCGCGCGGGGATGCACCCTGCGATCCAGCTGTGCCTGCGCCGCGACGGCCGGGTGATCCTCAACCGCGCCATCGGTCACGCCTGGGGCAACGGCCCCCGTGATGCGCCGGACGCCGAGAAGATCCCGGTCACCACCGAGACTCCGTTCTGCGTGTACTCCGCGGCCAAGGCCATCACCACCACGGTCACTCACCTGCTCGTCGAACGCGGACAGTTCTCACTGGAGGACCGCGTGTGCGATTACCTGCCGACCTACACCGGTCACGGCAAGGAGCGCACCACGATCCGCCACGTGCTGACCCACAGCGCCGGCATCCCGTTCGCCACCGGCCCGAAGCCTGACCTCAAGCGCATGGACGACAGCGAGTACGCGCGCGAGATGCTGGGCCGGATGAAACCGGTGTACCCGCCCGGGATGGTCCACATCTATCACGGTGTGACGTGGGGGCCGCTGATGCGCGAGATCATCCACGCGGCAACGGGTCGCAACATCCGAGACATCCTCGCCGAGGAGATCCTCACCCCGCTGGGTTTCCGCTGGACCAACTACGGTGTTGCCGCACAGGATGTTCGGCTGGTGGCACCCAGCCATGTCACCGGGCGCCCGCTACCGGCCCCCATCGCGAAGGCTTTCAAGGCCGCGGTCGGTGGAACACCGCAGCAGATCATCCCGTTTTCCAACACCCCCGATTTCCTGACCGGCGTGATCCCGTCGTCGAACACCGTGTCCAATGCCTACGAGCTGTCTCGCTTTGCAGAGATGCTCTGTCGGGGTGGGGAACTCGACGGCGTGCGGGTGATGTCGGCGGACACCCTGCGCGCCGCGACCGCCCAGGCCCGCCGGCTACGCCCCGACCTCGCGACCGGATTGCAGCCCATGCGGTGGGGTACCGGCTACATGTTGGGCTCCAAGCGCTTCGGACCGTTCGGCCGGGACGCAACCGGTGCGTTCGGGCACACCGGCCTCACTGACATCGCGGTCTGGGCCGACCCGCAGCGCGCGCTGTCGGTCGCGGTGGTCAGCAGCGGAAAGCCCGGGCCCCATCGCGAGGCGAAGCGCTACCCACAGCTGCTGGACCGGATCAACGCCGAGATGCACTACTCGTTGTAACCAAAGATCGCGTTCCATGCCTTCTGATCGTCCGGGGCGTGGGTTATCGAGTCTGCCGGTGTGATGCGATGCACCCGCGGATCGTCGAAGTCAGGCAGCTGCACACCCCGCACATGCGGCGCAGGAATGTCGGAGCGCACCGAGTACTCGCCGATGTCGCGCAACACGTTCTGGCCCCGCTTGGCCAGGTTCCAGTTCATGAAGACCTTGGCCGCAGCATCATTGTGAGCTGTCGACGCCAGACCCGTGTAGTAGTCATAGGCCGTGACGCCTTCCTCGGGGACGACGAAGGTCACCGGCGCGTTCTCGTTGATCGCGATGTTCACACTGCTCACCACGACAGTGCCCGCCGTGATCTCGCCACGGGCCAGGGCATCCAGCTCGGCGCCGAGGGAATCGAAAACCCTTGTTCCGCTTGCATACTCTCGCAGATAGTCATCACCGAGGACTTCGCGCTGGAATCGGGTCAACGCGAGCGCACTGCCGCCGGCACCCGCCTGGGCGATCCCGAGCTTGTCGTCCCACTGCGGTTCCAGCAATGACTTCCAGGTGCGCGGCGCTTCGTCGGCATCCACCATCGCGGTGTTGTATCCGAAGGTGTAGATCGGGTCGAAGGTGCGGTAGTAGTTGCCGCCGTCGAAGACGACGTCATCACGCAGGTTTGTCGCCGTCGCGGGCGTGTACGGGGCGAACACGCCGCGGCGGCTGAGCCCAGAGACGAACCCCGCGTCGGAGATCCGCACCACGTCGGCATTGAGCTTCCCGGCGCCGTATTCGGCGACCAGGCGTTCGTACAGGCGATTCGGGGTCAACCGGATCAGCTTGACCTCCAAGCCGGTGTCGGCCTCGAATTGCTCGAGGACCGTCGCTTCGCTGTCCTGCGTGTAACCGCTGTAGAGCACCAGACCACCTTCGTCCTGCGCCTGCTGCCACATCTGGGGATCGGCGATGGTCTCACCGTCGATCACGAGGGCCCCGTCGCGCTGGATGGATTGCGCCGGACTGGCGAGCGGCGGGGCCTCCGGCGGCGGCGAGCAGGCCGCCAGGGCACCGACGACCACCAACGCAGCCAGGCCTGTTCTCCACGCTTTGCCGATCATGAGATCTCCTTGGAACCGAAGCGACGGGCCAGCAGTGCCAGCACGGCGATGACCGCGCAGTAGAGCAGGCTCAGTTCTGCCGCCGACTGAAACGATCCGTTGTCGTAGGCGTCGAAGATCGCGATCGACAACAGGCGGGTGTCGGAGGTGAACAGGAACAGTGCTGCGGTCAGCTCGCGCATCGAAAGCATCAGCAGCAGAAGGAACGTCGATGACAGGCCGACCCGCAGCAGTGGAGCGGTGACGAAAGTGATAGCCCGGTGGCGGCGCGCGCCGAGCATGATGGCGCTGTCCTCGAGATCCTTGTCGAGCTGGATGATCGACGCCGAAACTCCACGGTAGCCCTGAGGGAGAAAGACTGCGACGAACGCGATGACCAGCACCGCCAGCGTGCCGTACACCGGGATGGGCAACGCCAGCCAGGTCCACAGCAGACCCAGCCCGAGCACGATCGCCGGCACCGCGAGCGGCAGCATCGCCACGTATTCGAGCAGCTTGCGGCCCGGCGCCGTCGTCCGGTAGCGGGTGTAGGCCAGGGCGAAGCACAGTGCGGTCCCGATCGCGGCGGTGGCCACACCGACCACGACGCTGTTGATCACCACGTCATGAAAGTCCGGGCTCGTCACCGTCTGGCCCATCCCCCACAGCGACAGCGCACCCGGCCGGGTCAGTTGACCGAGGTCGGCGACATAGGGACTGGTCTGCATCGCCGCGACCACCAGGGCGCCCACCGGCAGCACGACCGCCAGCGCGAAATAGGTCCACGCGAAGGCCGCGGCCGGGATGCGCCACCCCCGCAGCGGTACCAAGCGGGCGCGGACGCCCTTCCCACTGACGGTGGTGTACTGCTTGCCGCCCATCGCACGCTGCTGGAACGCCACCACGACCACGAGCAGCACCGTGAGCACCACGGCCACGGCGGCCGCGTCGTTGGACCGTGCCGGTGAGGCGTTCATCAGCCGGTAGATCAGGGTGGGCAGGGTGTCGACACCGCCGGGCACCCCGATCACCTGGGCGACCGGGAAGTTCTCCACCGTGAGGGCGAACACCAGGATCGCCGAGCCGAGGATCGCCGGCATCACCAGCGGGAATGTGATCCTACGCAGCATCTGGCTGACCCTGGCACCGTGCAGGCTGGCCGCATCCTCGAGGTCGGGGTTCATCAGTGACAGCGCCGAATGCACCATGAGGAACGGGTACGGCGCGTAGTAGAGCCCCAGCACCAGGACCATTCCGGCGAAGCTGTAGATGTTGACCAGGTGCGGCAGGCCGATCGCATTCAAGGCCAGGTTCACGTAGCCCGTGGCGGGCCCGCCCAGCAACGCCCAGGCCAGAGCGCCGACGAGCGCGGGCAGGAACAGCGGCACAATCGCTATGCCGTACACGAACTTTCGTCCGGGAACGTCGGTGCGCGCCGCCAGGAAGGCCAACAGGCAGCCGATGATCAGCGCCACCATCGACGAGCAGATCCCGACGGCAGCAGAGTTGAGCAACGCCGTGCGCGCGGTGCCCGAGCCGAGGACACTGAAGTTGTCGAGGGTGAAACTGCCGAAGTCGAACAGTGATTCACGATCGGAGTCGGTGGTGAAGGCCCCGGCCAGAATGAACAGCATCGGGCACAGCACGATCACCGTCAGTACCGCGAGCTGCAGGAGCACCGGGATCCAGCGACTCAGGCGCCGGCGAGGGTTGGGCACCTGCACGTCCAGGTCTCCTGAGGCGGGCGGCGCGGGCCGCGTTGTGGTGGGTGCGCTCATGCCGTCACCGCCGGAGGGGAGTCGACGCGATCGTCGACGAGCACCTGCGCGGCGCCGGGACGTGCTGTGACACAAGCCGTCTCCCCGATGCCGAGAACAGGACTGCCGTGTCCGGTGGCGATGGCCTCGATCTCCGGGCCGTGGTCGAGGGTGACGCGGTACCGGATCGACGCACCCTGGTAGCTGGCGACCTCGATACGGCCGGTCCAGTGCTGGCCGTCCGGCCTGGGCTCCGACATTCCGCTGACCAGAAGATCTTCCGGGCGCAGGCAGACGATGGTCGGTTCAAGACTTGCCGAGGCGCGGCCCACATCCACGCTGATCATCGGATAGTCGGCCAACCGGAAGCCGTCGACACCGGCGACCCCGCGGAAGATGTTGCCGATCCCCAGGAAGTCGGCGACCGACGCGCAGACCGGGTTCTGGTAGATCTGCTCGGGAGAACCGATCTGGACGATGCGGCCCTTCTGCATCAGCGCGATCCGGTCCGCCAGGGCGAACGCCTCGATCTGATCGTGGGTGACGTAGACGGTGGTGAGTCCCAGTCGCAACTGCAGTTCACGCAGCTCCATCCGGAGCCGTTCACGCAGCCGTGCGTCGAGGTTCGACAGCGGCTCGTCGAGCATCAGCACGCTCGGCCGCATGACCAGGCTGCGGGCCAGCGCGACGCGCTGCATCTGTCCGCCGGAGAGCAGGCTTGCGCCGCGGGAGGCGAAGTCCCCGAGGCCGACGAGATCGAGCGCCTCCCCGACACGGGCAGCGGTGTCGGATCGGGAGACCTTCTGCATCCGCAGCGAGAACGCGACGTTCTCGAACACGGTCTTGTGTGGCCACACCGCGTACGACTGGAACACCATGCCGACGTTGCGCTTGTAGGGAGGAACCGACTTGCCGGTATCGCTGTCATGGACGACACGGTCACCGATCGTGATGCGGCCGACGTTCGGTGTCTCCAGCCCCGCGACACAGCGCATGGTGCTGGTCTTGCCGCAGCCGGACTGGCCGAGTAGCACCAACGACTCGCCGTCGTTGATCTCCAGGTCCAGGTCCTTGACGACCGTGTTGCCTCCGTAGGCGAGGCTGAGGTTCTCGATCGTGACTTTCATGGCGTTCCTTCGTTTCTCAGATGACCCCGTCCGAGGTCGCCGGTCGGTGGTTGACGGTGCGTCGTGGTGCGGGCTGCGGCCGGCCGGCTCGGCGTGACTGCGGTCTCTGCCAGTATCTGCAGTTCGGCGGCAATCGATCCGGCAAACGGGGTAATCACGGCGCCCCGGCCAGCACGGCGGACGGTTCGGCGACGAACAGCTCTGCGCTGGCGATGCGCCGGGCCGCCCGTTGCAGGCTGACCGACGTGACGGCGCCATCGGGCTGTCGGGCGAACGTCGCGCTGACCACTCCCGCCGCAGTGCCGATGCGTAGCCGTCCGGTTGTCGGTGCGGCGATCTGCCGGGCAACGGTGCTGCCGGCGACCGCGGCCGCGGCGACGACCGCAACGGCCGAGGTCAGTCCGATGGTCGGATGCGGGGCCATCATCGAGACCATGCGAACCGACACGTCGTAGTCGTCGGCGCCGACGGTCAGACCCGTCGCCGTCTGGTATGCGAGCGCCGGTCCGACCACTCCGACCTTGGGGACGGCGTGGGTGACAGGGTCCTGCGGATCGGCCAGGCCCATGGCCAGCGCCGCCTGCCTACGCAGTTCGATCAGGACCGGCAGCCGCTCCGCGAGCACTTCGTTGCCCTCCGCGCCGGTCATCCCGAAGTCCCCGGCGTCGAACAGCGCCGCCGGCGCTCCGGCAGCGACCAGGGTGCCGGCGTGAAGTCGGCCCGCCGCCTCCAGAAGGTCTGTGGGACGACCGCTGGGCAACATCGACGCTGCGGACGCGGCCACCGCGTCGAAGGTCAAGGTGACGGGGACGCCCAGTGCGGTGGTGCCGGGCACCGCGGCGGTGCCCTCGGCGGGAATCCGGGCGTCGGCGGTGTCGATCTCGGCGGTCAGCACGGCCCCGGTGTTCTGGTTGCGCATCCGGATGACCGTGGTGTCGGCGGCTACCGGAACCAGCCCGGCTTGCAGCGCGTACAGACCGATCGCTGTCGCACAGTTGCCGCAGTTGCTCCCCCACTCCACGGCGCGGCGACCGATCGCCACCTGGGCGAAGAGGTAGTCGATGTCGATGCCGACGACGGTCGAGCGGCGGACGATGGCTGCCTTCGAGGTGGTCGAACTGCCACCGCCCACCCCGTCGAGCTGTGCCGGGTCGCCCGACCCGAAGGCAGCGCTGAGCAGGCGGTCGAGGTCACCGTCCTGCCGGACGTGAGGGTCGACGTCGACGGCGTTGAACAGCCAGCACTTGCTGGTCCCGCCGCGCATCCAGGTGCCTCGCAGTGTGAGCATGTGTGGCGAACCTTCCCAGGACGTTTGGTGTGGCGTGATCCCGGTCACGAAAGCCCGGTGATTCGAGGGTGCACCACGTTCAGCCTCGAGAACAATCTCGGAAATATCGATGTCCCTTAAGCTGAGCTATACGCTCAGTCGATGAGCGATCTCGATCCCCGGCGCATGCTGTTGCTGCTCGACGTGGTCAGGGCGGGATCCCTCACCGCCGCGGCGGCAAGGCTCAGCTACACCACCTCGGCTATCTCCCAGCAGATTGCGAAGCTCGAATCCGAAGCAGGACAACCTCTCCTGGAACGGCACGCGCGCGGGGTGAGGTTGACCGAAGCCGGCTCGGCACTGGCCATGCGCGCCGAGCGCGTCGAGATGCAACTGCGCGCGGCCCGCAACGAGCTCGACGACATCGCCGGCCTGCGGTCGGGAACCGTCCGTCTCGGCACCTTCCCCACCGCGGGGGCCGGCCTGTTGCCCCGCGTCGTGAAGGAGTTCAAGGCTCACCATCCGGCCGTGTCGCTGACGGTCCGCAGTTCACGCTTCGCGGCTCTGCGTGCGATGCTCGAGGCCCGCGAGATCGAGTTGTCGCTGCTCTGGGACTACCACTGGGCCCAGGTCGCCGACGAGGAACTGACCGTCCAGGAGCTTCTCGTCGATCCGCCTACCCTTCTGGTGTCAGCGCACCACCGCCACGCCGGCAGGTCCTCGCTGGACATGGCCGAGCTGGCCGACGAGCAGTGGATCACCCGCGAGGACGCCCATCCCGTCGGGGAGGCTCTGCAACGCGCCTGCAGCGCAGCAGGTTTCACACCATCAGTGGCTTTCGCAGCCAACGACTACCAGGAGGCACAGGCGATGGTGGCTATCGACCTGGGCGTGTCGATGGCGCCCCGACTGGCGCTGTCCAACCTCCGCGACGACGTGCGGGTCGTCGCGCTGCGCGGAGCTCCGTCACGTCGGATCCTGTTGGCCCACTTGGCCGAGCACAGGCTCACCCCTGCCGAATGCAAGCTGTCGGAAACGTTCGTCGACGTCGCGCGGATCTGATCCCGCGGTAGATGCCCCACCGCACGATCACGGGCATCAGCACCCGCTCGAACGACCAGGCCGGGAACCGGAACGCACGCCCGTTGGGCGTGAACACCTCCAGGCCGTCAGGCTGGATTCCCAATACCGAGCCCCAACGACGCTCGGGCGCACGGTAATCCCGCATCCGCCCGCCGTCGAAGAAGGCGCGCACGTTACGGGCGAGCAGCCCGTCGGCGCGATTACGGGCGGAGCTGCGCAGCGGATCGGTGGCGGCCACGTCCCCGATCGCGAACACCTCGGGGTGCGCGGGTACCTGCAGCGTGGAGGTGACACGCACGAAGCCGTCCTCGTCGAGCAGTTCGGCGGGCAGCCATGCGGTGTTGGGCCGCACCCGCCCGATCGCCCACAGCACCACATCGGCCGACGAGGCCGGCTGACCGGTGCTCCACCGAACCACGCCGGTGGTCAGCTCGTCGCCGGTGAAACCCGGCTCCAGCTCGGCCCGATGTCCGGGCCGCAGCACCACCCCGGCGTCGTCGAGCCTGCGCCGAACCGTTTCCCACGTCCGCCGATGATGGCCGGCCAGTGCGCGTTCCCCCGGGAAACACAGCTCGACCCGGGTGTCCGGCCACGCCGCCGCGATCTGGGCCGCACTGCTGACCGCGGCGGCTCCACCCCCGACCACGATGACAATCCGTGCGGCCGCGAGCTTGCGATGCGGGCCGCGTAGCTCGTCGTCGATCTGCGTCGCGGTCTGCAATGTGGGGCGCCGCCAGAATCCATTGGTGACACCGGTGGCGATGACGAGGGCGTCGTAGTCGACATCGGTGGCCGTGCCGTCGGGCAGTGCGACCGCCACCGACCGGGAGTCGAGGTCGACACCGGTGAGGATTCCGTGCACCGTCTGCACCCGGTCCAATCCGCGGAACCGGCCGAACGACACCCAGTTGTGCCGCGCCCAGTCGTCGGGCCGGGCCAGCCGCCAGCCGAGCTCCTGTCCGCTGACCAGGCCCGGTTTGGCCGAGATCCCCACCACCTGCGCGTGCCTGGCAAGCTTGATGGCGGTCAGCACCCCGACGTCACCGAGCCCGGCGATGACCACCCGCCTGCCGGTCATGCACCCACCTTGGTCGGCGGCTGCTTCGGCCTGCGTGGCACGAACCGCGAAACACGTTCGACGACCGCCTGATAACCGGGGCGACGCTGCAGGCTGCGAGCTTCCATCATCGGGATGCTGGCACCCAGGAACATCGCCAGCATCGCCGCCGCGCCCAGGAACACCCACCATGCCCCGGGGGACGCGGCGATGCCGAACAACGCCAGCGCGAACCAGAACCCGAACTCCCCGAAGTAATTCGGGTGCCGCGACCAACTCCACAGACCGCGATCCATCACCTCACCGGGACGCCGCTGTGCCACGAACCGGTGCATCTGCAGATCGGCGACGAACTCCAGCGCGACCGCCGCCATCCCGAGGACGAAGGCGAGCACCACCAGCCAGCCGATGACCGGTCCCGACGCGGTGAGCACCACGTAGACCGGAAGCATCGCCAGGAACACCTGCACAGTGGGGATCAGGTGGATGGCGATCAGATCGGCGACGAACTCGAAACGGCCGGCCCGTTCCCGGAACATCGGATAGCGCCAATCCTCGTGGTGCAGACCGGGAAAAGCATAGATCCAGTTACCGGTGAGCCGGACCGCCCACACCACCACCAGCACGGCGAGCAGCCAGGTGACCCAGGTGGTAATGCCGCTCTGGTACCACCAGTAGAACAACAGCAGGGGCGGGATCACGCTCCAATACGCGTCGTAGAAGCTGGAGTTGCGGTAGACGCGGCTGAAGCCGAACACCACCAGGGTCGCCACGACGTCGGCGATGAAGGTGTCCAGCCAGAGCCGTCCGGTGCCGGGACCCCACAGCAGCCAGGCGGCAGCCGCGGCGACGGCGGCCACGTACGCGGCCGCGACGATGGTCAGCGAGCGCGTCTTGTTCGGTGTCGCGATCATCCGGCGAGCTGCACCCGGAAAGTCTTGGGCCAGTCCTTGCCGGTGAGCAGGAACTGGGTGCCCTGCACGTGGGCGATACCGTTGAGCACCTGGGCACTCGGCGGGATCCCACGGTCCCGCAGCCCGGAGGCGTCCACGACGAGATCCACCGCCCCGCCTGCGGGATCGATGCGCACCAGATTGTCCGACGGCCAGAGGTTGGCCCACACCTTCCCGCCGACACACTCCAACTCGTTGAGCCCGTTGAGCGCGCGCCCGTCGCGGGTCACGTCGATCGCACCGGTCTCGGCGAAGTCGGTGGGGTCGTGGAACGTCAGGCGGTTGCTGCCGTCACTGCGGATCAGCCGCTCCCCGTCATAGCAGAGCCCCCAGCCTTCGCCGCTCACCGGAACCTCGCGCAGCGGTGTCAGGGCGGCCTTGTCCCATTCCACCGCGACGCCGTCCCGGTAGGTCAGCTGCCAGATCCGGTCCCCGACCACCGTGATGCCCTCACCGAAGTAGTCCCCGGGGATGTCGACAGCGCGCATCACCTCGCCGGTGCCGGGGTCGAGTTCACGCAGCTGCGACTCTCCCGCCATGCCGGTGCCCTCGTAGAGGATCGGGCCGCTGATCTCGAAGCCCTGGGTGAAGGCGTCCGGATCGTGTGGGATCTCCTCCAGCACGACCGGCTCGACCACCGGCACGGTGGGTTCGGCGTGCGTCACAGGTGCCACCACACCGGCCACGGTCCCGGCCACCACCAGGGTCGCGCCCGCACCCAGGGCAGCCCACATTCGCGACTTCGTCATATCGACGTTCTACCGTGCGACGATGGCCGAATGAAAGCGGTCAGTTGTCTCAACGGTGCTCTGGAGGTCGTCGACCTCCCCTCCCCGCGGCCGGACGAGGGACAGCTGGTGCTCGATGTGGTGCGCTGCGGCATCTGCGGATCGGACCTGCACGCCAAGGATCACGCCGACGAACTGACCGACGTGATGGCCGAGGGCGGCTACCACGACTTCGTCCGCAGCGACACCGCGGTCGTGATGGGTCACGAGTTCTGCGGGGTGGTCGCCGAGCGAGGACGCAAGGTGGGCAAGGAGTTCACACCGGGCACAACGGTGGTGGCGTTCCCGCTGCGACGTGCCGCGGGCGGCGTGCACCTGACCGGGCTGTCACCGCTGGCGCCGGGCGCCTACGCCGAGCAGGTGGTGACCGAGGCCGCGATGACCTTCGCCGTCCCCAACGGCCTCGATCCGGCGATCGCGGCGCTCACCGAGCCGATGTCGATCGCGCTGCACGCGGTCAACCGCAGCGAGATCGGCCGCCGCGACGTCGCGATCATCATCGGGTGCGGCCCGGTGGGGCTGGCGATCATCTGCCACCTCAAGGCGCGCGGGATCCGCACGATCGTGGCCAGCGATTTCTCGCCGGGCCGGCGTGCGCTCGCGACGCGGTGCGGCGCCGACATCGTTGTCGACCCTGCGCAGGAATCACCGTATGAGGCGGTGCCGGCCAGACAGCGCGGCTTCACCGAACTCCCCGCGCTGTTCGAGCTCGGTGTCGGGTCGATGGAGAAGCTGCGCAAGGTCCCCGGTTGGTCGCACGTCTACCGGCTCGCAGACCGGCTGGGTGGGACGGCGCCGAAGCGACCGGTCATCTTCGAGTGCGTCGGGGTGCCCGGGATGATCGACGGCATCATCTCGGCTGCGCCGCTGGCTTCGCGGGTCATCGTGGTCGGTGTGTGCATGGGTCAGGACACGCTGCGTCCTGCGATGGCGATCGGCAAGGAGATCGACCTGCGGTTCGTGTTCGGTCAGACACCGCTGGAGTTCCGCGACACCCTGCACATGCTCGCCGACGGCACGCTCGACGCCTCTGCGCTGGTGACCGGCACGGTCGGCCTCGGCGGCGTGGCAGCCGCGTTCGAGGCGCTCGGCGAGCCGGAGACGCACGCCAAGATCCTGATCGACCCGGCAGGCACCGTCACCACCCCCTGACCAGACCGCTCTGACTCAGACCCCCGACCCGACCGCCTCGAGTGCTTCGAAGCGGGCCAGCACCTCGGCCTGCAGGACCGCGACAGCGGGATCGGAGGCCCGGCGCGGGCGGGCCAGGTCGACGTCGATGATCTCGTGGATGCGTCCGCCGGGTTCGAGCACGACGATCCGGTCCGACAGTTGCACAGCTTCGGTCACATCGTGGGTGACGAACATGACGGTACGGCGCGACTCCAGCCAGATCCGCTCCAGGTGCTCGCGCAGGGTTCGGGACGTCATCGCGTCGAGATGGCTGAACGGTTCGTCCATCAGCAGCACATCAGGTTCGACGGCGAACGCGCGCGCTATACCGATGCGCTGCTGCTGACCGCCGGACAACTGGGCGGGGAAGCGGTCGGCGCAGTGGCCGAGCCCGACCAGGTCGAGGTAGTGCCGGGCGCGCTCCTGCCAGCCGGCCCGCTCATGCTGGACGAACCCCAGGTTCGCCAACACCGTGCGCCACGGGAGCAACCGCGGATCCTGGAAGACGTACCCGACCCGGGCGTCCCGTGCGCCGGCACGCAACCGGACCGCACCGGCGGTGTGAGTTTCGATGCCGGACACGATGTTGAGCAGCGTGGTCTTGCCGCTGCCCGACGGGCCGACGATCGACACGAACGTCTCACCGGAGATGGTGAGGTCGACTCCGTCGATGACGCGGGTGACTGCGCCCTTACGGTCGGTGAATTCCTTGACCAATGACTGGATTTCGATGGATGCCACGAGTTGTCTCGCTTTCTAGACGGTGCGCCAGCGGGTGGCGAGGCGCTCGATGGGACCGAGGATGAACAGATCGGCGATGACCAGCAGGAGGATGAAGACCAGAACCCAGGCCAGGAAGCCGTCGAGCTGGTTGGCGTCGTACCAGTAGCGCGCCCGCCAGCCGACCCCGGAGGTGGACCCGAACCACTCGGCGAGCAGCAAGCCGTTCCACGCGCTCATGACGGCGAATCGCACTGCGGCGAAGGTGGATCCGGCGACGGCGGGTGCGACGATCTCGCGCAACACCCGGTACCGGGGAACCCCGAACGACCGGGCCATCAGAACCAGGTCCGCGGGTACCGCTCTGGTGGCCTTGGCGATGTTGACCACGACGAACGGAAGACCGGACAGGAAGACCGTCACCACCGGGGTCAACCAGCCGAAGCCGAACCACATCGTGGTCAGCAGCGCCCAGATGACGGCCGGGATCGCCAGTGCCGCGGCGGTCAGATCCGCCAACGCCAGGTCGGCGACGCGGGACAAGCCCATCACCACACCGATGGCCGCGCCCACCACCAGCGCCAGCGCCAGCCCCAGTGCGAACCGGTTCATGCTGATCGCCAGGTTGTGCCACAACTCGCCGGCGGCGGCCTCGGCGCCGAGCCGTGCGACACTCTCGGTGACCGAGGGCACCCGGTTGCCGACGATCACGGCGAGCTGCCAGGCGGCCAGGATGCTGAGCACCGCGGCTAGCACAGCTGTCGCCGAACCGGTCTGCCCGCGGAGCTGGTGCCGCCAGGTCTGGGTGGTCATGCGATTTCCTTCCGCCAGGCGAAGAAACGGCCCTCCAGGTACGCCAGGCCGCGCTCGATCAGCACCATGGTGATGACGAAAAGCGTTGTCCAGGACAGCATGTCGGCGACCTGAAACTCCTGGTAGGCCTTGCGGATCATGAAGCCGACGCCGGAGCTCGCGCCGAACACCTCGGTGAGCGCCTCGACCTTCCACGCCATCGCGAAGCCGTACCGCACACCGGCGAACACGAACGTCGTCAGCGCCGGTAGATACAGATGCCGCAGGATGTCGGTGCGATTGCGCTCGAACGCCTGACACATCGCCAACAGCTTGCCGTCGACCGATCGCACCCCCTCGGCGACATTGATCGCGATGAACGGCAGCGCCACCAGCGCTGACACCACGATCGGCCCGCCGGCGCCCACCCCGAAGATCAACAGCCCGAACACCGCGTAGGTGAGGCCGGGCATGTTGCCGAGGACGAACAGCGGTAACGAGAAGTACGCGGTCATGAACCGGGAACGGCCCATGATGAATCCGATGACCGACCCGCCGACCATCGCGATCGCGAACCCGGCGGCGATCTTGGCGATGCTGGCCGCGAAGTTGGTGAACGCCTCCCCCGAGGCCACGATCGCGAAGGTCTGTTCGGCCACGCTCATCGGTCGCGGCAGGATCGGGTCGTCGATCCAGGCGGCCAGGGCCGCCCACGAACCGACAGCCAGCAGCAGGGCCACACCCGAGATCAGCCAGCGTCGAGGGGCGATGGCCGACACGGCGTCCGGCGGGGCGTCGGTCTGGGTCACGGCTGGACTCCTTCGGTCGGCAGGAACTGGGGGTCGTCGGTGTCCTCGCCGATGACTTCGGTGGCCCGCATCAGGTCGAAGACCGCGCTCTCGTCCTGGGCCCATCCGGCATCGAAGCGGACCGAATCGGTGACCCAGTCATGTTCGGCCACATATGCCTTCATGAACTCGATGTCTTCCGGGGTGGCCACGGCGAAATGCTGGGGGTAGCTCTCGATCATCTCGTCGCGGTGCTGTTGCCATTCGGCCAGCCCGCGGTCCCACAGGTCGAGAAAGGCCGCCACCTCACCGGGATGGCCGTCGACCCAGTCCCTGCGGGCGACAAAGACGTTCCCCATCGGACCGTCGTGGCCGGGCGCCACCAGTTCTGCGAAAAGGTCGGCCGACGATTTGCCGTCGTAGAGCGCACGCACCGAGCCCTCGCGCAACTCCCGTGCCGACAGGTCCGGATAGCAGATGCAGGCGTCGATCTCGCCGCGCGCCAACAGGTTCGACAGATTCTGGATGTCGGCCACCACGACGTCGAAGTCTCCGTCGAGCACCTCGAGGTCGTGCATCTGGGCGACCAGGGCACTCCACACCAGCGTGCCCGAGACCGTGGTGAACACACCGAGACGGCGACCGGTCAGGTCGGCCAGCGACTGCGCCGTGTCATCGGTGCGCACCAGGATGCGGCTGCGCTCGGCGTTGTAGCGACCGATGATCACGGTTTCGCGTAGCGTCTGTTCCTCCAGTCCGGGCACCTCGAACGACGCCGTCGAGATGATGTCGGCGTGGCCGCCGGCGAAGAGCCCAAACTCATCCCAGGTCGCGCTCGTCTCGATGGTGTAGCCGGTGTCGCGCTGCCACCGGTCGACCAGGCCGGTGTCGTGCATGTAATCCCAGATCGGGTCGGGGGCGAAGGTGAACCGGATGACGCCGTCACGGGCCGAGCGCGACGAAGCCGGTCCGCCCAGCCCCGCGGAGCACGCCGGGGTCAGCAGGACGAGCAACAAGGCCGACAATGCGGCCAGGAGCTTTGTGATAGTGGTCACGGATCACACGATGCGTTGTCGAGGTCACACCCAGCAATGTTCGTGCACACACAGTTATCGTTGTCACTATGTCGTTTGAACACTGGTTGAGTGCGCTGGCCGAGATTGGTGAGGCGGTGGGCGGCGACGAACCGGTCGCCGAGGTACTCGACCGGGTGGCCCGGACCGCATGCACTCTGCTCGGCTACGACTTCTGTGCGGTGTTCCTGCCCGGCGCAGACGGTCGGGCGCTCACGATCGAGGGGTCCTACGGCCTGTCCGCCGAGTACATCGCCCAAGTCAACGCGAACCGCCCCATTCTGCTCGACGTCCGCGGGGACTACGAGGCGCCGACCAGCCTGGCGTTTCGCACCGGCGACGTCGTCACCCTGGAGGACATCGAGCAGGTGCCGGACTTCACCTGGGGCGGCGTTGCTCAGGAGCAGGGCTACCGGGCGCTGATCTCGGCGCCGCTGCGACGCGCCGGCACCGTGGTCGGGGCCCTCAACGGCTACCGCACCACACCACATCGATTCGACCGCGCCGAGGTCTCGCTGGTGACCACGCTGGCGACCCAGGTCGCGATCGCGCTGGGCACCGCGCAACTGCGCGCACAGGAACAGGCCACGATCCGGGAACTGCGGCGCGGTGAGGAGATCCACACTCTGCTGACGGCGACCGCCCTGCGCGGTGAAGGTGTCGAGGGGGTCGCTTCGGCGCTGTCGGAGCTGCTCGACCGCGGTGTACTCATCGAGGACGTCTACGGCGAACCGCTTGCGGACGCGAACTGGTCCGGTCCGGACCCCGGCGCCGAGGACCGCCTGGTCGCCGAGGTGACTCTGGACAACGCTGTGGTGGCTCGAATTCAGGTAGCAGCGGCCGATTCCGAGCTGTCCGGACTCGACCGGCGGGCCGTCGAACACGCCACCGTGGTCACGGCCCTGGAGTTGCTGCGGGCACGCACCGCAGCCGAAGTCGAGCAGCGGATCCGGGGGTCGCTGGTGGCGGATCTGCTCAGCGCAGACGGCGCCGGGATGGTTGAACTGCTGGACCGGGCCCGCCGCCTCGGCTGGGACCTGTCCGGCCCTCAGACGTTGACCGCGTTGCGGCCGGCCGACGAGCGCACCCTGGCCGCCGCCGACCGCTTCGTCGCCGGTGTCATGCCGCGTCCGCTCGCCGCACTGCACCGGGGCGACCTGGTTCTGGTCTGGCCGTCGTCCGGCGGCAGGCCGGTGCCGACCACGGCCCGTCTGCTCGAATTCCTCATCGCTGCCCGCAATCTCGACAAGGCACCGACGGCCGTGGTGTCCCGTTCGGTCCACGCCCGGGATCTACCCGGCTGCTTCCGGACCGTCCGGGGCGCACTCGATCTGGCCGGTGGCCGGGGCTCGACGTTGATCGATCTCGACGAACCCACCATCGATCACCTTTTGCTGCAACTCGACGATCCGGCCCGGCTGCGGGACTTCGCGTCCGCGGTGCTCGGACGCGCCGTCGACTACGACCGCGCACGTTCCACGGAGTTGCTCCACACCGCGCGGGTACTCGTCGAACACGGCCTGGACCGGCGTGCGGCCGCACAGTCACTGCACCTGCACCCCAACACGATCGCGCAACGCATCCGCAGACTCGAGGAACTGACCGGGCTCAGCCTGGCACGTCCGGCAGATCTGCTCCAGCTCACCGCGGCGCTCAGCGTCGCTCGGATTGCCGCTCTGTGCTAGCGGCGAGCGAACCCAACAACGCCAAGGCCTCGGCGCTGGCCGAGCCCGCCTCGGCGTGATACACCACCAGCTCCTGTCCGGGGCTGGACCGGACGTCGAAGGTCTGCATCCGCAAGGTCATCGATCCGACCTCCGGATGATGAAACCCTTTGGTTTGGGCTGACTTTCGGCGGGCATCGTGGTGTGCCCACAGTTCGGCGAAGTCCGGGCTGGACGCCAGCAGCTCGGCCAGGACCTCCCGGATCCGCGGATCGTGCGGCGCCTGGCCGTGACCGTGCCGGAAGCCGGCCACGGCGTCACGGGCCACCGCGGCCCAGTCGGGGTAGAAGCTGCGCGCATTCGGTTCGGTGAACACCACATGCAGCAGGTTCTTCGAGTGCGCCCAATCGGTGAACATCGCGTCGGCGATCGCGTTGGCGGCGAGCACGTCGTAGGCCCGGTTGTAGACGATCGCCGGGTTGTGCGGCCACATGCTCATGAGCTCCAGCAGCGCCGCATCGACCCGGGCGCTGACGCCGCCCCGCGCCCGCGGACTGAGCGCAGCGAGGCGGAACAGGTGGTCCCTGGCATCCTCGCGCAGCCGCAACGCCGCCGACAACGCGTCGACCACCTGGGGTGACGGCCGCCGTTCGCGCCCCTGTTCCAGCCGGGTGTAGTAGTCCACGCTCAAACCGGCAAGCAGCGCCACCTCTTCCCGGCGTAGCCCGCTGACCCGGCGTTGCCCGATGTCGGGCAGGTCCACATCGGCCGGCGTGACCTGGGCGCGCCGGGCCCGCAGGTAGTCGCCGAGCTCGTTGTCCGCCACTCCGCCCATGCTAATGAGAGCGACCATGGGCTACCTGGGTCTGACGCACCCAGGAACACCGCGTCCTCGTGCGTCGGTGCCGCCCCGGCAACAGTGGTCGTCATGAACGCACCCAGCAGTCACGAACCCCGCAGTAACGAACCCCGTGTCGCCCTGGTGACCGGCGCCAGCAGCGGGATCGGCAGGGCCATCGCCACCCGGCTGGCCGCCGACGGGCAGGTGGTGATCGCCGCCGCCCGGCGGGTGGACCGGTTGGAGGAACTGGCCGCCACCGCCGACGGCACCGTCGTGCCCTGTGCGCTCGACGTCACCGACCGGGCGGCCGTGCAGACCGCGGTCGCCGACATCGTCGACCGACACGGCAGGCTCGATGTTCTGGTCGCCAACGCGGGGGTGATGCCGCTGTCCAGGCTCGACGCCGGCTTGGTCGCCGAGTGGGACCTGATGATCGACGTGAACATCCGTGGACTGTTGCACGGTATCGCCGCAGCGTTACCGCACTTCGAGCGGCGGCAGAGCGGACACGTGGTGACCGTCGCGTCCATCGGTGCGCACGAGGTGAGCCCGACCGCCGCGGTGTACTGCGGCACCAAGTTCGCAGCCTGGGCGATCACCGAGGGGTTGCGGCTGGAGTCACCGGAATGGCTGCGGGTGACCACGATCTCACCGGGTGTGGTGGAGAGCGAATTGGCAAGCACCATCAGCGATCCGGTGGCCCGTGAGGTGATGGCCGAGTATCGGCGCAACGCCATCGGCCCCGACGCCATCGCCGACGCGGTCGCCTATGCGATCGGCACCGATCCGGACGTCGACGTCAGCGAGATCGTGATCCGTCCGGTCCGGCAACGCTGACCGCGTCGATGGCCCGGTAGATCCGCTGCTCGCTGATCGGGCGCGGGGTGCCGAGTTGCTGAGCCCACAGACTCACCCGGAGTTCCTCGATCATGCGCGCGATCTCGGCGACGTCCGGCGCGGCGGCGCGGGCCGGGGATAGCGCCCGGCGCAGGTCGTCGTACTCCGCCTGCACCGCGGCGACCCGCTCCATCCGTTCCCGGTCCGCGCCCAGGGCATGTGGTAACCGTTCCAGCCTCCGCCCGACGGCGGTCAGGTAGCGGGCCAGGTCGCCGAGATGGGCTGCGCCGCTGGCGGCGACGAATCCCGGCGGGACCAGCCGCGCCAGCTGCGCGCGGATGTCGGCGATCGCGTCGGCCTGCGCCGGGGTGGGGTTCGCCGGCAACGAGCCCTGCACCGAGTGCAGCGCGGCGAGCACCTTCTGCACCCGGCGCACGATATCGCCGGTGGTCTGGGTCAGACCTGCTTTGAGCTTTTCCCGCGCGACGCCGAACTCGGCCTTCGTCCACACCGGAGTGGGGACCAGGACCTGTACCGCGGCGGCCGCGCAGTCCTCGAGCAGCGCGGCCAGGGATCCGTCCGGGTTGCTGCCTAGCACCAGTCGGGTCCGGGTGTCCAGGGACCGTTCGACACTCTTGGTGACCGACGGTCCGCTGATCAGCAGCAGGCGGCTGCTGCCGGGGCCCATGGCGGCCTGTTGTTCGGTAATGGTGGCGAACACCCGGATGTCGACGGCTGTTCCGGTATCGACCAACGCGGGGTAGCCGCGGACCAGATGTCCGGCGGTGCCCTGGTTCTCGACGACACGGGGTAACTCGTCGAGGCCGGAAGGCCAGTCCCGCAGCCCGGTGCGCTCCAGATCGCCTGCGACGGTGGCCGCCACCGCTTGGCGCGACGGATCGGCCAGCCGTCGTTGAAGGGCGTCGAGGTCCTTGCCGCGGGACACGACGGTGCCGTCGGCGGACTCCACTGCGAACGTGACCCGCAGGTGGGGCGGCAGCTTGTCCAGGTCGAACGCATCGATGGGAACGAGAATGCCGGTGCGCCGGCGTAATTCCCGCTGGATCGCGTCGAGCAGCGGGCCGCTGTCCGGAGCGATCGAGGACAACAACGCCCGGGCGGTGTCGGGGGCCGGCACGAAGTTGCGGCGCAAATCCTTGGGCAAGGACTTGATCAACGCGGTGAGCAGCTCCTCGCGCAGGGCGGGCACCTGCCACGCGAAGTCGTCGCCACCCAAGCGGGCCAGCACGTCGACCGGGACATGCACGGTGACGCCGTCGTCGGATGCGCCGGGGTCATACCGGTAGGTCAGCGGCAGGGACAGGTCGCCGGCCCGCCAGGCGTCGGGCTGTTCGGTTCCGGCGTCGTGGCGCAGCAGGTCGTCCCGGGACATGGTGAGCAGCTCGGGGGTGCGGTGCCGCTGCTTACGCCACCACCCGTCGAAGTGACGGGCCGACACCACATCCGAGGGCACCCGGGCGTCGTAGTAGGCGAAGATCTCATCGTCGGTGACCAGCAGATCCCGGCGACGTGCCCGGTCCTCGAGATCGGCGAGCTGCTCGCGCAACCTGGCGTTGTCCCTGAAGAAGTGGTGCCTGGTCTGCCAGTCCCCGTCCACGAGCGCGTGACGGATGAACAGCTCCCGGGAGACCTCGGGGTCCACCTGCGCATATCCGATGCGCCGGCGCGCCACCAGTGGCAGCCCGTAGAGGGTGACCCGCTCATAGGCCATCACCGCGCCGCGTTCGGCGTCCCAATGGGGTTCGCTGTAGGTCCGCTGCACCAGGTGCCCGGCGACCCGCTCGACCGCTTCGGGCTCGATTCGGGCCGCGGTCCTGCCGAAGAGCCGGCTGGTCTCCACCAGGTCGGCGACGACGACCCAGCGTGGTGGACGCTTGCTGAGCACCGATCCGGGCGCCAGCACGAACCTGGCGTTGCGGGCACCCTGATAGCCGCGTCCGTCGGTGTCACGCATCCCGATGTGCGACAACAGCCCCGCGGTCAGCGCTGCGTGTACCGCTGCCGGATCGGCGGGTTCGTCCTGCTCCCTGATACCGATGTCGCGGCAGATCCCGCGCAGCTGCCCGACCAGGTCCTGCCACTCCCGGATTCGCAGGTAGTGCAGGAACTCGTCGCGACACATCCGGCGAAAAGAGCTGCCGGATCGTTCTTTTCGCTGCTCGCCGAGGTAGGTCCACAGGTTCAGATAGGAGGTGAAGTCCGAATGCTGGTCGGCGAACCGGGCGTGCTTGTGCCGCGCGGCCTCCTCCTTGTCGGCGGGCCGTTCCCGCGGGTCCGGAATCGACAGCGCGGCAGCCAGCACCAGCAGCTCGCGCACACAACCCTCTTTGTCGGCCTGCAGGATCATCCGCCCCAGCCGCGGGTCCACCGGGATCTGGGCGAGCCTGCGCCCGATTTCGGTGAGGTGGCCCTGCTGGTCGAATGCGCCGAGTTCCTGCAACAGCACGACACCGTCTCGGATGCTGCGCGCATCGGGTGGGTCGAGGAAGCCGAACCCCTCGATGTCGCCGAACCCCAGTGCGGCCATCTGCAGGATGACCGCCGCCAGATTGGTGCGCAGGATCTCCGGATCGGTGTAGCGCGGCCGGGAATCGAAATCCTGCTCACTGTAGAGCCGGATGCACACCCCGGGCGCGGTGCGCCCGGAGCGCCCGGCCCGCTGCGCCGCCGAGGCCTGCGAGATCGGTTCGATGGGCAGCCGCTGCACCTTGGTCCGGCGGCTGTACCGCGAGATGCGCGCGGTACCCGGGTCGACGACGTACCGGATGCCCGGCACGGTCAGAGAGGTTTCGGCGACGTTGGTGGCCAACACGATTCGACGCGCCGTCCGGCCCGGGTGGAACACCTTCTGCTGCTCGGCGGTCGGCAGCCGGGCGTACAGCGGAAGCACCTCGGTGTTCGCGTCGACAACAGCACGCAAAGCCTCTGCGGTGTCCCGGATCTCGCGTTCGCCGGACAGGAACACCAGAACGTCGCCCGGCGGCTCGGCTTCCAGCTCGGCCACCGCGTCGATGATCGCCTCGGTGGGATCGCGAAGCTCGGTGCGCACCACCTCGTGGTCCGGGTCGTCGGGATCCTCGCCACCCCGATCGGCCACGGTGACTTCCAAAGGCCGGTAACGGATCTCGACTGGATAGGTGCGGCCGCTCACCTCCACGATCGGGGCGTCGGAGAAGAACCTCGCGAACCGCTCCGGCTCGATCGTCGCCGAAGTCACGATCACCTTCAGATCGGGCCGGCGCGGCAGTAGCTGACGCAGATAGCCGAGCAGGAAGTCGATGTTGAGGCTGCGCTCGTGCGCCTCGTCGATGATCAAGGTGTCGTAGCGCAACAGCCGACGGTCCCGCTGCACCTCGGCGAGCAGGATGCCGTCGGTCATCAGTTTGACCAGTGTGCGGTCGGACGCCTGGTCGGTGAATCGCACCGCATAGCCGACGGCCTCGCCCAGTGGGGTAGCGAGTTCCTCGGCGATGCGCGCCGCGACGGTACGGGCAGCAAGCCGGCGCGGCTGGGTGTGGCCGATCGTGCCGCGGATGCCGCGACCGAGTTCGAGGCAGATCTTGGGCAGCTGGGTGGTCTTACCGGAGCCCGTCTCGCCGGCCACGATCACCACCTGATTGGCGGCGACGGCCGCGGCGATCTCGTCACGCCGGTCGGTGACCGGCAGGTCGGGGTAGCTGATCTGGGGCATCGCCGCCAGCCGGGACGCCACCAGCGCCTCCCCCGTCGAGATCCGCTGCGCGAGGCGCTCGAGTCGGTCGGTGGAGGGGTCACGCAGCTGTCGCAACTGCTTGCCGATGCGGGCAGCGTCGTTGATCGTCAACCCGTCCAGCCGCGCGCGCAGACTGCGCACATCGATGGGGGGAGACTCGGGCACTCGGTACAGGATAGGCGGGCCCGACGTTGGGCAGCGCACCCCGCCCGGGTCTGCTTAGATTGCGCCGCAAGTCAATTTGCCGACATGAGATGGTCGGTCGGCCGAAGTGGACCGGGAGATGCACGTGCGACGACGTGCGACGATGGCAATCGCACTGGTGGCGGTGGCGGTGATCGACGTTGCTCCGGCTCGCGGCGAACCGATCTCGATGCGTCCGTTGAGTTACGACAAGGTGTCACGCGATGGCTGGCAGCTGAACATTCGAGTCGACAACGAGGTGGTGCACTCGATTCCCAACCTGGCCAACGCTCGTGACTCGCGCGAGGGCTTCGTCACCGCTTCGGCCACCGCGACGGCGGTCGGCGGCGTCAACCCCATCACCGACAGCATCTTCATTCTCGGTTACCAACTCGGCTGTCAGTCCGATGTATCGGCGGGTCTGCAGTACGGCGGCACCGCCGGTCTCGGTCCGGTGGGCTCGCTCGGGGTCGGTGGCGGGATCCTGCCGAGCGCGTCGGTCGGCGTCACCGGCGGCGCGGCGGGCTTCGTCCAGACCGTGCTGCAGCCGGGAGTGATCGTGGACCTACCGCTGTCGAACATGACGCTGGGCCCGGGTGGTCAAGCCATGCTCGACATCGACAACATCCACATCAAGGCCGACGCCTGCGGCGGCGACGTGACGATCCGGTCGTACGCCTACCTCCGGATCTCCACCGAGGCCGCACATACCCAGTTCGCCGTCTACGGCGATCCGATCAAGATCTGAGAGGCGGTGAGCCCATGCCCGCAGTCAGCCGGCACACGGTCCTCGCAGCGTCGGTCGCGTCCGCGGCACTGCTGGGGGCGCTTCCGGGGGCGCTGCCGTGGGCGCCGGTCGCCACTGCCGATCCGAGCAATCCGGTGATCCTGCCCGACACGCCCGGTTACGTCGTCGGCGCTCCCGACATCGAACCCGGCAGCTTCTCCTACCCCTATAACGTCATCGCGGTGGGGCCACCGCCGGCGACAGATTCCCGCGGCACACGAATCAGCGCCTCCGTCGACACCGACATGAAGTCGGCGGGACTGCCAGGAAGCAGCCTGGGCAACTCCCCTCAGGCGGCGGGCCCGCTGGTGACATCGAACTCCCGCTACGGAATCTCGGCGGGTGCCGAACCACCCCAACCGGCCAACACGGGCATCGACGTCCGCGCCGGAATCGCCGGCGAACTCGCCGGTGAGGACCCGGCTGGCCGTCGGCAGGACCCGGTGGCCGTCGAGTCGAGCCAGCCAGAAGAGCTGTTCACCCCGGGCGGCTATCCCGCGCCGGTCCTGGAGACGCCGGGAACCATCCGCGAAGGGGTCGAGGGCGTGTACGGACCCCGCCCGCAGTAGCGGGCCGTCAGGGTTTGTCCGGCGCCCAGTAGGACAGCATCTCGGCCAGCGTCTCAAACGCCGCGGTATTGACCCCGTAGGTGGCCTCGAAGTGCACGCTGAGCGGAAAGCCGAGGTCGGCGACACCGTCGATGACCCGCTTGTACAGATCCACCATGAGCGTCCGCCGCCCTACCGGATCGGTGTCGGCGAGCCTGCGGACGAACTCCTGCTCGCGCGCGACAGCCTCGTTGCCGGGATCCTGGATGAGCCAGTTGATCAGGCCGACCCGGCTCTCGACCTTCGGTACGAAGCCGAACGACAGCAGGATCTCGGGTCGGTGGTCGGTCTTGTCGGCGAACTCGGTGAGCATGCCGACGATGGCGTCGGAGTACAGCAGCTGGGTCATCCCGTAGGTGGCGCCGCGGTCACATTTGAAATTGAACCGGCCGTGTTCGCCCTCCCGGGTCGGGATCAGGATGACGCCTCGGTTGGCGACGACGCTGTCGAACATCGACAACGCGTCCGTGGGCGCCACCCCGGTACCTTCGCCGTCGTTGAGCGTGCGGGGCACCCCGACGAACGCGATGCCCTCGAACCCGCTCTGGCCGAGTTCGGCAAGCCGGGCGCGCAGCCTGGTCTCGTCCATGAACGCGGTGACCTGGGTGCACAGCCCCTTGATGCCGGGCAACTCGGGCCTGATCATGTCCCAGAAGTCCAGGACGTCGAGCTTGGGCTTCATCTCGATCGGCCGGTCGCTGTCCTCCTCGATCATGCCCGGGATCATCACGTGGCGGACCCGTCCTGCCAGCCCGGCTTCGCCCGAGCACCGCAACACCTTCTCGGCGTCCTCCATGGCCTGCTCACGCCCACGCTCCACGTTCGGCGGCACGAGCTCAAGGGCGATGGTGTTCAGGCTCACAGCGTTGCTCCACATCTGACGGCAGTCTTTTCCAGGCCTGCGGACATCGTCGTCACGGCCCCGTCACCGCGGCCCCGCGTCCCCCGCCGGCCGGGAGAATCACCATACCTTTGGCGGCATCACGAACCGTGTTGAGCTTTCATGGAGTGGAGCCCCATGAAGATGCCACGAAGAAACCCGAGCCCGAGAACCCGATCCGTCCTGACTGCGACGCTGGCCGTGATGGCCGCGCTGCTGACCGCCTGCACCGGCGTCGAGACCCAGCCCGGCGCGACCACGACGACCGCGACCAGCGCACCGTCGCCGTTCGAGCCGACGACGACACGGCCGCCCACGCCGACCGGCCCGATCCTGGCCTACCGCGCGGCTGACGAACTCGGCGTCGTGGACGGCACCAGCGTGGTCGCGTCCGCGTCCGGCGCGTTCGAACCGTCCAACGATCTGATCACCACCGAGGACGGCCGGTTCGTGTTCTCCCGCACCACCGACAATCAGCTGGTCACGCTCGACGTCGCCTCCGGCGAGGCGACGACACGACAGCTGCAGGTGGGCCCGGCGTTGGGCACTGCGGGTGGGAGCACCGTGCTGTGGTGGGAGCAGCCCAACCGGTTGATGCGCCTGGATCTGTCCGACCCTGGTTCCCAGCCGGAACTGCATCAGGTCGTCGACCTGCCACCGGTGGCGGGGGTGCGGCCGGGCGAACCCCGGCTGGTGGTGGCCAGGGGTGGCACCGCGGTGGTGGCGCGGGTGGAGGACCCACCGTCGCCGTTCGGTGGGCCCGACACGCTCTACGCGGTCCGGGGTCCCGGGCCCCCGGCCTCGCTGGGCCAGGTGGACGCCAACAGCCCGGTGTCGGTCGCCCGGCTCAGTCCCGACGGAGCGTCGCTGGCCTACGCCCTCTACCGCAGCACCGACAGTGCCTGCGGCACCGCGGCGATCGTGACGTCGGACGCCGACGGGACCCAGCAGACCTTCGATGTGGCCGGCCCGGACGTCGACGCCGGATCGCGGGTGACCAAGCTGTGGTGGCCGGCCACCGGCGCACCGAAGTTGAGCCTGACCAATTGGCAGTGCGGCCAACCGCAGACGTTCCCACCGGTGGTGTGGCAGGTGTCCGGTGACCACATCGCGCAGACCGACCCGCCCACCTCGGCTCTGCAAACCGCGGACGTCGCGCCGGGCCAGCGTGCGCTGATCCTGCCCGCCAGCGACAACCTCGGGGATCCGGCGGGAACGCTGGTTCTCGAGGAGAGTTCGCGCCGGATCTCGATCAAGGACGATGTCGACGCGCTCGCGGTGATCCAGCCGGCTCCGGCTCCGTAGGCTGGATGGGGTGACTGTCGCCCTACAGAGCCGATTCGTTGGAGAGCTTCCGGAGCTGGCCGTGAGCTGGAAGGCCGAGGACGCGCCGCAACCGGAGCTGCTCGCCTTCAACGAACCGCTGGCCGTCGAGCTCGGCCTCGATCCGGACTGGTTGCGCGGACCGGACGGGCTGGCTCTGTTGGTCGGGGTCGCCGTCCCGCCCACGGCGACCCCCGCGGCGCAGGCTTATGCGGGCCATCAGTTCGGCGGCTACCAGCCGCGGCTCGGAGACGGTCGCGCGCTGCTGATCGGCGAGTTGGTCGACACCACCGGAGGGCTGCGCGACCTGCATCTCAAAGGTTCCGGGCGCACGCCCTTCGCCCGGGGCGGCGATGGTTTGGCCGCCGTCGGGCCGATGCTGCGCGAGTACGTCATCAGCGAGGCCATGCACGCGCTGGGTATCCCGACCACCCGGGCGCTGGCCGTGGTGGGCACCGGGCGGGTGGTGTACCGCGAGACGGCGCTGCCCGGCGCCGTGCTCGCCCGGGTGGCCGCCAGCCACCTGCGGGTGGGGACGTTCCAATACGCGGCGTCGCTGGCCGCCCGGGCCGGGTCCGCATCCGGGCAGGCGGACACGGATGTGCTGCGCAGGCTCGCCGACCACGCGATCGCCCGTCACCACCCGCAGGCAGCCGAGGCCGAGCACCCTTACCTGGCGCTGCTGGACGCCGTCAGCGCGGCCCAGGCCCGGCTGGTCGCCACATGGATGCTGGTCGGTTTCATCCACGGCGTGATGAACACCGACAACATGACGATCTCTGGCGAGACGATCGACTACGGGCCGTGCGCGTTCATGGAGGCCTTCGATCCGGCGACGGTGTTCAGTTCGATCGACAGCTGGGGTCGCTACGCCTACGGTAATCAGCCGTCGATCGCGCTGTGGAATCTGGCGCGGTTCGCCGAGACACTGCTTCCGCTGCTCGACGAGGACACCGGTACCGCGATCGGCATGGCCGAGACGTCCCTGGGGGCTTTCCAGGGCAGCTACGAGGCGGCCTGGACGGAGGGCATGGGGGCCAAGCTCGGCGTCCCGAACGCGCCGAACGCGGCGATCGCCACGCTGGCCGAGCAGCTCCTTTCGCAGCTGGCCCAGAGCGGTGTCGATCACACGTCGTTCTATCGCCGACTGGCCGTGGCTGCCCGCGGCGACGCCGAACCGGTGCGTGGCGAGTTCATCGACCTGGCCGCGTTCGACGACTGGCTCGCACGCTGGCGCGCCCTCGGGCCCGACCCCGACCTGATGGACCGGACCAATCCGCTCTACATCCCGCGCAACCACCTGGTCGAGGAAGCACTGTCCGCGGCCACCGGCGGGGACCTGGCACCGGTACAGGGTCTGCTCGCGGCGATCGGATCGCCGTTCGACGAGCGGCCCGGCCTGCAGCGCTACAGCCAACCCGCCGAGAAAGAGTTCAGCGCCTCGTTCCAAACCTTCTGTGGAACCTGACTGCTCGGGCTAGCGTGCCACCCGTGAGCGCCAACAGTGTCCGCCTCGGACTGCAGGATCTGATGTTCATCTACGGCGAGACGTCGAGCTCGAAGATGCACGTCGGCGGCCTGCTGCCGTTCACCCCACCCGCGGACGCACCGCGTGACTACCTGCGTCAGATGGTCGACGAGGCGCGCAGGCAGGAGGTGGTGCCGCCGTTCAACCGCAAGCTGGCGCATCCGCGCCTGCAGTTCAGCCCGCTGCACAGTTGGGTCACCGACAAGGACTTCGACTTCGACTACCACGTCCGGCGCTCCGCGCTGGCGAGTCCGGGTGATGAGCGTGAGCTGGGCATCTTGGTGTCCAGGCTGCACAGCAATCACCTCGATCTGACCAGGCCGCCGTGGGAACTGCACGTCATCGAGGGTCTGGAGGGTGGCCGCTTCGCGCTGTACATGAAGATCCACCATGCGCTCGTCGACGGATACAGCGCCATGCGGATGCTCGGGCGAAGTCTGACCACCGATCCGGAGTCCCGGGACACCCGGATGTTCTTCAACGTGCCCGTGCCGAGACGTGCCCGCCGCGACCTCGCGACGGCCGGGCCGTCCAACCCGGTGGCCGTCACGCTTCGCGCTCTCGGTGGAGTCGGATCGGCGGTGACGGGCGGTGTCAGCTCGGCGGTCGACCTGGCGGCGGCTCTGGTCAACACCCAGCTCCGGCGCGACGGCGAATTCGCCCTCATCTCCGGTTCGGCATCGGCTCCGCACAGCATCCTCAACGCCCGGATCAGCCGGAACCGCCGTTTCGCGACCCAACAGTACGAGTTCGACCGGCTCAAGAAGCTCAGCGCCGCGCACGGCGCGACCATCAACGACGTTGCGTTGGCGATCATCGGCGGCGGTCTGCGCACATTCCTCACCGATTTCGACAAGCTGCCGGATCGCTCGCTGATCGCGTTTCTGCCGGTGAACGTGCGCCCCAAGGGTGACGAGGGTGGCGGTAACGCGGTGGGCGCGATGCTGGCCCCGATGGGCACCGACATCGACGACCCCGTCGTGCGGCTGGAAGTGATCACGGCGGCCACCCGGGCGGCGAAGGCCCAGCTGCAGTCGATGTCCCCGGCGGCGATCATCGCCTACAGCGCTGCACTGTTGGCCCCCGCCGGCGGACAGATCGCCGGGGCGCTGACCGGGGTGGACCCGCCGTGGCCCTACACCTTCAACCTCTGCGTCTCGAATGTGCCGGGACCCCGAGAGCCGCTGTATTTCAACGGTTCTCGTCTCGATGCGACCTTCCCGGTGTCGATACCGATCCACGGGATGGCACTGAACATCACCTTGCAGAGCTACGCGGACTCAGTGAATCTCGGCTTTGTCGGCTGCCGCGACCGCTTGCCGCATCTGCAACGGCTCGCCGTCTACACCGGGGATGCCCTCGCCGAATTGGAGGCCGCGTCCGCCGGCTGACCGTCAGAAGGGCGGCGGCTCGTCCGGATCGTCCCGGTGCAGCGGCGGCGGTTGCCAGTTCGCGGGAAGGTGCTCGTCCTCGATCGGATCGTTGATCCAGGTGCAGAACGGGCTCTTGCTGGGCTTGACGTCGGTCGTCTCGCCATGGAACAGGACGCGGAAGCGTCGAGATTCGTTACGCCAGCGTCGAATTCGGACTTCCTCTTTGGCCTCGCGGTTGCGGTACCGGTTGTAGATGCTGCCGTGCCGGTGCTCGTCGAGTTGTCTCCGGGAGCGGGAGACGCGCCGACGCTCGTCGGGACGTCGGGGCCGGTGCATGGGCCCGAAAAGCGCCGTGCCGCCAGGGGTGGTGCGGTAGACCTTGCCGGTCGGCGAGGTCCAGACAATGGCGCCGTCGCCCAACTGCCGGTCGCGCCACCCCTTGTCGAAGGTCTTGTCGCGATGGTGTTCACGGCAGTAACAGGCCAGGTTCTCGGGAACGGTCTGACCGCCGGACGCGGGATCGTCGTGGTTGAAGGGTTCGGTGTGGTCGATGTCGCAGCGGGTGGCCGGCACCGTGCAGCCCGGAAAGCGACAGGTCAGATCGCGGGCGCGGATGTAGCGGTCCAGCGCGGCCGAGGGCCGGTACGTTCGGGCCTGCTCGTCGCTGATGACGGGTTCTTCGACCAGCCGGCGGGTCGCGTCGCGGGCCAGCTCGCGGATCAGTTCGGCGTCGACGACGCCGTACCCGGCCAGGTAACCGGGTCGATCGCTGCGCCCGGCCACGGTCTCGGCGGTGGCGATGACATGGAGCACCATCGTCGCACCCGAGCACGCCGCGCCGGCACGCGCCGAGCAGTCGGGTTCGGTGCAGGCACAACCGAACGGACGATCATCGCGGATGGCGTCCAATGCGTCGCTGCGACGCTGTTGCAGCGTCCGCGGATCGGCCGGGCATGTTGCCGTGGCCATCGAGGCGAGCTTCTTGTCCCAGGCCGCGGCCTGGGTGGCGCTCATCCGGGCTTTCAGCCAGCCCATACCGTCCAGACCGGACTCGACGACCACCGACCGCTCGTCGTATGCCCTCGCTCGGCGCTGCTTCGCGGCGTCGGGGTCCAGTGCGATCACCTCGGCGTCGATGGCGTCGATGACGTTCTTGCGCGACCACGTGCGCCAACCGCCGAGTTGCGCAGCCAGGGCGGCGTCGACACGGCCGATCAGCTCATCGTCGACGAGATCGGTGCGACTGAGCGCGAGTTGCACGGTGTTCCAGTCGACGCGCCCCGAGGCGAGTAACGTCCCGACTGCGGGCAGGCGGGTGTTGAGCGCGTCGGCCTGGCGTAGCAGCGTCCGAGCCTGGGCCGCACTGAGCTTCAGTGCCGCGCCCACCTCAGCAGTTGCGCGCCGGAACCCGGTGATCATCGACTTGACGTCCTGCTCGCGTTCCAGCTCCTCATCGATGCGGCGGTCCAACAGCTCGGCGACCGCGGCCAGCGCGCGCGCCATGGCGATGGCGACGTCGCGGTGGGCGTCCTCGGCCAGCCCCACCACCGACGCGTCCGACCAATCTTCGAACATACGTTCTATACTAGCCCACTCTCCGACAAGCTTCTGGCACGCTCGCGACGTGTGGATAACCTCCGCAGCGGCGGGAAGGCGTTGACCGGAGCCGGCGCGACTGTCGGTTCTCAGCTCGGGGATCTACCGTTTCCCTGTGCTGAACGAAACGCTTGCCCATACCGGCCTGCTACCCAACGGGCTGACCGTCGACGCGGCCCGGGCGGAGGCGGCCCGCACCTATGAACTCGACCGTGCCCATGTTTTCCATTCGTGGTCGGCGCAGGCCGAGATCGCGCCGATGACGATCGTCGCCTCCCAGGGCTGCCACGTCTGGGACGGAGCGGGCAACAAGCTGCTCGACTTCTCCTCGATGCTGGTCAACACCAACATCGGCCACCAGCACCCGAAAGTCGTCGCCGCTATCGCCGAGCAGGCGGCCAAGCTGTGCACGGTGGCGCCCCAGCACGCCAACGACGCACGCTCGGAGGCGGCCCGGCTGGTGGCCGAGCGCACGCCCGGCGAGCTGAACAAGATCTTCTTCACCAACGGCGGTGCCGATGCGGTCGAACACGCGGTCCGGATGGCGCGCCTGCACACCGGCCGCTACAAGGTGCTGGCCCGTTACCGCTCCTATCACGGCGGCACCGAAACCGCGATCAACCTCACCGGTGACCCCCGCCGCTGGCCCAACGACCACGGCAACGCCGGCGTCGTCCACTTCTTCGGACCGTTCCTGTACCGGTCGCAGTTCCACGCCGAGACCGAGGCCGAAGAATCCGAGCGGGCGCTCGCGCACCTGCGCGACACCATCCGAATGGAGGGGCCATCGACGATCGCGGCGATCATCCTGGAGTCGATTCCCGGGACCGCGGGGATCATGGTGCCGCCGCCGGGATACCTGGCCGGCGTGCGAGACCTGTGCGACGAGTACGGCATCGTCTTCATCGCCGACGAGGTGATGGCGGGTTTCGGCCGTAGCGGCAAGTGGTTCTCCATCGACCATTTCGACGTCGTCCCGGACCTGCTGACGTTTGCCAAGGGCGTGAACTCCGGTTATGTGCCGCTCGGCGGTGTGGCCATCAACCCGACGATCGCCGAGACCTTCGCCCACCGTGCGTATCCGGGCGGACTGACCTACTCGGGACATCCGCTGGCGACCGCGGCGGCGGTGGCCACCATCAACGCGATGGCCGACGAGGGGATCGTCGAGAACGCCGCCCGTGTCGGGGCCGAGGTGATCGGCCCCGGTCTGAGGGATCTCGCCGCGCGCCATCGCTGCATCGGCGAGGTTCGTGGTGCCGGGGTGTTCTGGGCCGTCGAACTGGTCGCCGACCCGGCCACCCGCGAGCCCCTCGCACCGTACGGAAGTTCCAGTGCCGCAATGAACTCGGTGGTCGCCGAATGCAAGAAGCAGGGATTGTTGCCATTCGCCAACTACAACCGTATCCATGTGGTCCCGCCGTGCGTCATCACCGACGACGAGGCACGCGAAGGTCTTGAGATGCTGGACCGGGCCCTCGATGTGGCCGACGCCGCGATATCCGCCGGCTGATCGAGTCCGTCCTAGTCGAGTTCGCCCTTGATCCCTCGTTCCAGCTCGGCCCGCGCCCGCTCGGGGAGCACGAGCAGGCCGTCGAGTTCGCGCTGTGCGAGCCGATAGGCACGGTCCCGTTCCTGTTGCGTGGCCGCGGAATCGGCGGCCACACGCAGTAACCGCTGCGCCCTGGCAAGGCGCTCCTGATCTTCGACGACGAACCCGCTACGCCTGCGCCGCAGCGCCTCCGCCTCGGCGATGTCGAAAGCGGTGGCATATTCCTGCACCGCGTCCAGGTATTCGCGGGTCCCGTCGGGGTCGTCGATCAGATCGGAGATGTCAGCGGGCCGCATGAAATCGGCCCGCAGCTTGGCGCGGTGGAAACGTTCGGTGAGCGGGTCGCGCAGATCGGTCATCATCGGATAGTCGAGCAGCTTGGCGACATCGAGTTCGTACTCGAGCCACCGGGTGTCCGTGCGGTCGTGTACCTCGACCGCGCGGCCCAGTGCCCTGCGTTTCGCCGCGGCGGGATCGGCGACCTGCGGCGCCTGCTCGGTGGGCGGCAACGCGTCGGTCTGACGCCTGCGCAGCGCGTTGACCCCGAGAAACGCGGCATACCCCGCCCCGATCAGCGGCACCAGCAAGAGCAACAGCTCAAGCAGCCTGATCACCAATCCCATTGAGCCAGCATGCCACCGCAGACACACCACGCAGTTCAACCGTATGCCGGTGATCACAAATCAGGTGGTTTCGGATTCCGCGGATCAGGTAACAAACCTGTCATGCGAAACAAGACCTCAACACCGCGAATCCTCGGATCCTTTCTCTTCGCGGGCGCTGCGGCGACTGCCATCGCGACGGCGCCCCTGTCCTTTGCGACGCCCGCGCCGCCACCGTGCTTCAATCCCGACGGCACCCCGTGTGCGGTCAGCGGCACGGCAGGGCCGGACGGTGCGGCAGGCGCCATTCCCGGCGGCCCCGCAGGTGAGGCCGGTCCCGGCGGCGCCGCAGGCGCCATTCCCGGCGGCCCTGCAGGTGAGGCCGGTCCCGGTGGCGCCGCAGGCGTCATCCCCGGCGGCCCCGGTGGTGAAGCCGGTCCCGGTGGCGCCGCAGGCGCCATTCCCGGCGGCCCCGCAGGTGAGGCCGGTCCCGGTGGTGTGAGCGGCAGCACCAACCCCGGCGGCCCCAGCGGCGCTGCCGGACCCGACGGTGCCACCGGCGCGATCCCCGGCGGTCCTTCGGGTACTGCCGGACCCGACGGCGCCTCGGGTTGCATCCCGGGCATCGGCTGCGCCACGATCCCCGCACCCTGATTCCCTGCTCCGATGAGATGAGCTAGCCGACACACAGCACGACGAAAGGGTCGGGCCTTCGGGCCCGGCCCTTTCGCGCTGTCCGGGCCGAGCCCCTCACACCGCCCAGCTAACGTGGTGCGCGACACGAGGAGGTAGCCGATGACGCCATCAGGCTCGGCGAGCGACCGTCTGCTCATCAAGAACGTGCGTATCTTCGACGGTCTGTCCGACCGCTCCACCGACGGCCACGTGCTGGTCGACGGGCGGATGATCGCCGCCGTGGAGACCTCACCGATCGCCGAAACCGACGTCACCTCGGTCATCGACGGTGCGGGCCGCACCTTGATGCCGGGACTGACCGACGCCCATGTTCATCTGGTCGGGATGGCGAACACTCTGCTCGATCTCGCGATGGGCTCCCAGACCCAGTTGGCCGCGGCCACCTTGGCTGCCGCGAAAGACACACTGCTGCGCGGATTCACCACGGTGCGCGACATGGCCGGCGACACGGTCGGTGTCAAGAAGGTCATCGACGCCCGGCCGGAGCTCGGTCCGCGCATCTACCCGAGCCAGGCAGCGATATCCCAAACCGGCGGCCACGGCGACTTCGGCTTCGTCTACGAGCGCCCGACCGCGCTGGGCGGCTCCGAATCGCGCGCTGAACAAATCGGATTCATGCGTGTCGCCGACGGTGCCGACCGGATGCTCGCGGCGGTACGTGAACAGCTCAAGCTGGGCGCATCGCAGATCAAATTGATGGTCGGAGGCGGGGCGGCGTCCCTGTACGACCCGCTGTACACGGTGCAGTTCACCGATGCCGAACTGCGGGCCGCGGTGCAGGCCGCCGAGGATTACGGCACCTACGTGGCCACGCACGTGTACAACGTGGCGGGTATCCGGCGCGCGGTCGCCGCCGGGGTCAAATCCATCGAGCACGGGCACCTCGCCGACGAACCGACCGTCGCGATGCTCGCCGAGCAGCGCGTGTGGTTGTCCACCCAGCCGTTCGCCGAACACGACCACAGCTTCCTCAACCCCGACAGCGCCGACAAGAACCGGGAGATCTGCGCCGGAACCGATCAGTTGTACCGCTGGGCGACCAAGCACGGTGTGAACGTCGCCTGGGGAACCGATCTGCTGTTCGAACCCGACCGAGACGACCTGCAGAGCGCGATGGCAGTGCGCCTGGGCGAGTACATGAGTACCGTCGACGCACTGAAGGTGCTCACCTCCGGTAACGCCGAACTGTTCCGGCTCGCCGGCGAACGCGACCCGTATCGGGCCGCCCGGCTGGGCGAGATCACCCCTGGCGCCTGGGCTGATCTGCTCCTGGTCGACGGTGATCCGACCACCGACCTCACACTGCTCGGCGATCCCGCTCAGAACCTGGCCGTCATCGTCAAAGACGGTGTGGTCGTCAAGAACACGCTGCCGGCCACACCGTGACCAGAGTTCCGGAGTTGCTGTCGGGTCGCGCCGTGATCGTCACCGGCGCAGCCCGCGGCGTGGGCAAGGGCATCGCGGCGGCGCTGACAGCCCGCGGCGCCTCGGTGTTCGCGGTCGACCGGGACGAACACCTGCTCGGCGAGACCGCGCGGCAGCTGGGAGGCGCGGTCCACCCCCTCGTGGCAGACCTGCGCGAACCGGGGTGTGCGGCACACATCGTCGCCGCAGCGGTCGGCGAATTCGGCACGGTGCACGGTCTGGTGAACAACGCCATCGCCACCAATGAGCCGAAACCGTTCCTCGACATCACCCGCGAGGACTACGACCTGGTATTCGACGTGGGTCCCCGCGCGACCTTCGAGTTGATGCAGGCCGTCCACCCGGCGCTGATCGGCAACGGCGGTGGCAGCATCGTCAACCTCGGCTCCGGGTCGGGCACATCGGGGAAGGCCAAGTTCGGTGCCTACGCCGGCGCCAAAGAGGCGATCCGAGGGATCTCCAAGGCTGCGGCGATGGAATGGGCCAGAGACAACATCCGGGTCAACGTGGTGTGCCCGTTCGCCGAATCCGATGGCATCCGGTTGTGGCGGGAGATGGCGCCGGAGGCCTACGAGCGCAGTCTGCGCAGCGTGCCGATGGGACGACTCGGCGATGTGGACACCGATATCGGTCCGGTGGTCTGCTTCCTGCTCAGCGACGAGTCCGCCTACGTCACCGCGCAGACACTCATGGTCGACGGCGGGACTGCCGGGTTTCGCTGAGTCGCGACACACAGTAGGCGGCCAGCACCTCGACCAGCGGTGCGAGCCGGGTCAGACCGAGATGTCCGTCATGTGAGAAGAACTCCAGCAGATACCGCTTCGGACCGGCGAGCACACCGACCCCGAGCACCGCCTGGTAGCCGAGCCGTCCCAGCAGCGCTGCTTCGGCGGCATCTGCGTCATCCATGTCGAGGGCGGCGACGAATGTCGTGCCCTCGGCGACCGCACGCGCAGACGCCGGGTAGTCGACGAGTTCGTACCACGACGGTCCCAGATCGGTGATCACCGACAGTCCGTAGTCCTGTCGGCGCTGACAATCAACACTGCGGACCGTGACCAGCGCGGTGCCATCCGGTGTGCACTCCGAGATCGACCATGCCGCGATACCGGCCAGCTGCTGCACCTGCGTCGCCAGCACCTCCAGCGCCCCCACGACCGTGAAATCCCTTTTCTCCGAAAGAGTTTGGACAAGAACAGCGGGCAGCACCTCCGCCGCGGGGCGGGCGTCGACATCACGTTTGCGACGATCGGTGCGGTTGGGTACCCGCGCGGTCAGCACCGCGGTGCTGAACCGCGCCGGCCCCTGCCGCTTGGCCTCCATCAAAGCGGCGTCGGCGGCGGCCAGGAGTGCGTCGCCGTCCCGGACGTCCGGACCGGCCACCGCGGCACCCCAGGACACGGTGGCCCCGCTTCCGAGAGCGTCACGGATCGCCCTGGTCGCGTCCATGGCGAAAACCTGTGCCGCGGCGAGTGTGGCGTCGGGCAACAGCACACAGAACTCGTCACCGCCGAGTCGGGTGGCCACCGCACCGGCGATGGTGGCGCTCAACCGGTCCAGTTCGCGGGCGACACCGCGCAGGAGCCGATCCCCGGCGGGGTGGCCGTCACGGTCGTTGATCCGCTTGAGGCCGTCGAGGTCACACAGCAGGGCAACGGGATACGCTTGCTCCCAGCGGATTTCCGCGAAACGTCGCTCCAGGGCGCGCCGGTTGCCGATCCCGGTGAGCGGGTCCTCGAACGCGTAACGCCACACCGTCGTCAACAGCTCGGAGCGCCCGATCGCCACCGCGGTGTGGGCCGCGATGGTCTGCAGCAGATCGGCCTCGCCAGCGCCGAAGCGGCGACCGCCGGCGTCGGTGGCCCGGATCTCACCCCACCGGGAGTCCCCGATCATCACCGGCGCCGCGAGCTCGGTCCCGTGCCCCACCCGAGCACCGACGGTGACCAACGTCCGCAGTGCCACCCGCCCGTCGTCCCAGCGCCCGACCGACACCGATGCGGCGCGCAGCGCGGCCCTCGCCTGCTGCGCGACGACCTCAAGCACCTCGTCGACGTGGTCAGCGCGCGCGACGGCTTCGGAGATACGCAGCAGCGCCCGCAGCGCGGCGAGTTCGGCAGTGTCGGCATCGGTCCGTGCGCTGGGCACGGTCACGCCCAGGCCACTGCCGATGTCGCCGTCGTGCACCCTGCCCCCCACGCGCCGAAGAATGCGGTGCGAAACATCATGCTACTCACCGCGGGGCCCGCGCCGGAGCTGATCTGCGGAGATCGCCCGCCACCCCGTACTACCGGTAGCCTGCCCAGCTGTGCAGTCGATACCCGTCATCGCGCTGACCGGCTATCTCGGCGCCGGCAAGACGACACTTCTCAACCATGTGCTGCGCAGCCCGGACGCTCGGATCGGCGTGGTCATCAACGACTTTGGCGAACTCAATGTCGACGCCGGGCTGGTCACCGGCCAGGTCGACGAACCCGCGTCCATCGCCGGCGGGTGCATCTGCTGCCTTCCCGACGAGGGAGGTCTCGACGACGCGCTGTCCCGCCTGGCCGACCCCAAGTTGCGCCTCGACGCGATCATCGTCGAGGCGAGCGGACTCGCCGACCCGGTCGCCGTGTCGCGGATCATCCGGTTCAGCGGAGTGGACGGCGTCCGCCCGGGCGGCATCGTCGACGTGATCGACGCGGCGACGCATTTCGACACCGTCGACCGCGATGCCAGTCCCCCGGCACGCTACGGCGCGGCGTCGCTGGTGGTGGTCAACAAGCTCGACCAGATTCCCGCCCGGGAGCGCACCGATGCGCTGCAGCGCATCGAAAGCCGGGTTCGAGAGCTCAATCCGCACGCCTACGTCGTCGGTGTCACGGCCGGCCGCGTCGATCCGGCCCTGCTCTACGACGTCGCCGAAGATGCGCGGACGGGCGGTCAGCTGACGTTCCGGGAACTGTGGTCGGACGCCGAACCCGACGACCACCCACCCGGCCACGACGCCGATCATCATCACGCGCACGCGGATTCGGTCACCGTCACCGGCGAGGGTGCCGTGGACCCGGCTGCGGTCATCGAGCTGCTGGAGAACCCACCGGACGGCGTCTACCGGATGAAGGGCACCATCGCGGTGCGATACCGGACCTCAACCCGTCCGTACAGCGTCAACGTGGTGGGGCCGTCGGTGCACATCAGGACCGCTCCGCCGCGGGCGCTTTCCAACAGTCTGGTCGCGATCGGGATGGGACTCGACGTCGACGCGGTGCGGGAGCGGATGCGCACGGCGCTCACGCCGATCGCAGGGGCCGCGCCCGCACCCGGCGTGCGGCGTCTGCAGCGCTACCGCCGGCTGAGCCTGTGAGGGTGATACTGGATTGATGGCCGATCGAAACGTCCTGGGCGCGCCGCTGGACCCTTGCGGCACCGAACCTTTGACAGGGTTCTACCGTGACGGCTGCTGCAGCACGGGCGATGAGGACCTGGGGCGGCACACGATCTGCGCGGTGGTGACCGCCGAGTTCCTCAGCCATCAGCGCTCGATCGGCAACGACCTGTCCACGCCGATGCCCGCCTACCGGTTTCCCGGCCTGGAACCCGGGGACCGCTGGTGCGTCACTGCGCTGAACTGGCTACGCGCACACGAGGACGGCTTCGCCTGTCCGGTGGTGTTGGCCTCGACACACGAACGGACCCTGCTGTCGGTACCCATGGACGTATTGCGCCGCTACGCGGTAGATGTCCCGGACGACCCCGCCGGCCTATGACCTTTACCGGTTGATCCGGAGTCCATATGATCTTGACCCATGGCCCCGACCCGGGATTCGCTGCTGCATACCTGCGCCGCCGCCGCGCTGGCCGGCGGTGCCGCCGTGCTGATGTCGGCGTGTCAGTTCTCGATCGGCGGCGGCCTGGACTACGACAAGCTCGAGCGTGCGATCACCGACGAGCTCAACCGCAGTTACGCATCGATCGATCAGCAGGTCTCCGGTGTCGAGTGCCCGGAGCAGTCATCTCGGCCCGGTAAAGGCGACACCTTCGACTGCACCGCGCAGGTCGGCGGGCAGACGGTCCGGGTGGAGTCGACGGTCACCGACGACGACTACAACGTCGACTTCAGCACCAGGGACACCCTTTACGAGCTGGCCAGCACCGCAACCACGCTCTCCGAAGAGCTGTCGAACCAGCTCGGCTTCCCGGTGACGGTGGACTGCGGCGACGGTCTCAAAGCGGTCGAGGTGGGCGATACCTTCGACTGCACCGCCGCCGACGACACGGGTGCCGAACGGACGGTCCGGATCACCGCGGCGCCGGCCGGCGAGAACGACAGCTGGGAACTGCTGGAGTGACACGGCAGGCCGCCGACACCACCCCACATCGCCCCGCGGCGCCTGGTTAGCTGTTCTCATGGCATCGGTGTTGACGGTGAACACAGCGACCTCCCCGCTCGACCTCGGCTCGCGCAGGTCGGGCATCGACAAGCGGCCCAGCGCCGAACCGCTGGCCGTGCGCGCGCCCGGGCCGCGTAGCGGGGGACTGGGCAGCGGGATCGTCGGGGACTCAGTGTGTGACCGCAAGCATCACGGCGGCGACGACCAGGCGGTGTACGCCTACGCCCGCGAAGACCTCGATCATTGGGCCGCCGAACTGAGCCGCGAGCTCACCAACGGCATGTTCGGCGAGAATCTGACCACCGCCGGGACCGACCTGACGGCGTGCCTGATCGGCGAACGCTGGTCGGTCGGCGACGACGGCCTGGTGCTGGAGGTCACCAGTCCGCGCACGCCATGCCAGACTTTCGTCAGATGGCTCGAGATCCCCGGCTGGATCAAGACGTTCACCGCCGGTGGGCGACCGGGAGCCTACTTCCGGGTCATCGAGCCGGGGACGGTCCGCGCCGGCGACCGCATCCACGTGATCGCCCGCCCCGACCACACGGTGACGATCGGCACCGTGTTCCGTGCACTGATGGGCGATCGGGCGCTGTTGCCGACGCTGGCGGTCGCCGATGCCCTGCCCGACAAGATCAAGGCACAGATCGCCAAAGCCGGATAGTGCGACCGCAGCACCAGGTTTGGCCCCCCGGGAAACCCGGGAACGCTTCGAGGGCGTGACGTCGGTGTCGCGCGACCTCCCCACCTGACGCCCGATCTCACAGGAGTGTGTTCTCACCTGTCATGGACGAAGCGATCGAATTGAACTCTGCAACCCAGTACGCGGCCGCGGCGGCCTGGCTGGCCGGAGCGGTCATGCTGGCCTACGGACTCGGCCTCGCGGTGTCGTGGCTACTGACCCGGCTGGGGCGGCGCAGCGCCGTGATGGCCGATGTCGCCCAGCTGACCCGGCTGCCGCTGCGCGCCACCCTGGTGGTCATCGGTGCCTCCATCGCGGTACGGCGCATCACCGACGGTCAGGCGGGCTGGCGCGGATGGCTGGACCACACGCTGGTGATCACCCTCATCGCGACGGTGACCTGGGTGTTGGTCAGCCTGATCCGGGTGGCCGAACGTCAGGTCATCTCCCGCTTCGCCGGCGGCGACGAGGGGCTGACCGACGCCGACCGGCATCGCCGCAAGATCAAGACCCAGGTCACCGTGCTTAGGCGGCTGGTAGTCGCTGTCGTCGTGTTGCTGGGCACCGCTGCCGCACTGATGACGTTCCCGTCGTTCAGCGACATCGGGCGGACGCTGTTCGCCTCGGCAGGAGTGTTGACCGTGGTCGCGGGCCTGGCCGCGCAGACCTCGCTGGGTTCGGTGTTCGCCGGCATCCAGATCGCGTTCTCGGATGCGATCCGCGTCGGCGACGTCGTCGTGCTCGAAGACGAGTGGGGCCGCATCGAAGAGATCACGCTGACCTATGTGGTGGTGCATCTGTGGGACGAGCGCCGCCTGGTGTTGCCGTGCACGTACTTCACCAGCACGCCGTTTCAGAACTGGACCCGCAACGCCACCGAACTGCTCGGCACCGCGGAGCTGGACGTGGACTTCACCGTCCCGTTCGACGAGATGCGCGCCGAGCTGGACCGGTTGCTGCACGCCAACGACAAATGGGACGGACGGGTCGGCGTGCTCCAGGTCACCGACGCGGTGGAAGGGCTGGTCCGAGTGCGGATGCTGGTCAGCGCCCCCAATGCGGGGGCGTTGTTCGACCTGCGCTGCGACGTCCGGGAGGGCATGGTCGCCTGGCTGCAGCGCTCCAGCCCGTGCGCGCTGCCCAGAAAGCGCATCGAGCACCAGAACGAGGCGAGCCGACAGGTCACCGCAGGCACCGGACCGGACAGGCCGCAGGCGGATTCCGGCCTGTTCAGCGGCAGCGCCAGCGCGGAACGGCGCGGCCGGGCATTCGACCATGCCGAAGGCGAGGAAGTCCGCGCCATGACCCGGACCTGAGCGTGGACACCCTGACGCCCGCCGAACTCGCCGACCGCACCCGCCGGGCGGTCGGCGCGGCGGTGTCTGCGGGCCGTGATCTGGGGCTGCACATCGAGCACGGAGTCGTTCTGCACGACGTGTTCTCGGTGGTCGTGCATCTGGCGCCGGAGCCGGTGGTCGCCCGAGTTCCGGTGGTGCACACCGCAGGCACGGACCCGGCCAGTCGGGTGGCTCGTCAACAGCGTGAGCTCGACGTCGTCGACTGGCTGGACCGCACCGGGATCCCGGTGGTTCGGCCCACGCCGCTGGTGCCGCGCCGCCCGGTGTGTCGCGACGGGTTCGGCATGACGTTCTGGGAACTGGCCGATGTGGCGGCCGACCATCAGCCCTACCGCGGCGTGAGCATGGACTACAGCGCCGAACTGCACCGCGGCCTGGCCGGTTACCCGGGCGAATTGCCTTTCCTCGCCCCGTTCAACCACGGTCTGCCCGAGATGCTCGCCGACCTCGACCAGGTCGACGCGTTGACGGCCGCGGACGTCGACCGCGCCCGCGCGGAGTTCGATCGCCTGCGCGCAGTGCTGGCTGACCGCGGGGCGTTCGAAGCGGCCTTTCCGGGCATTCCGGTGCAGGCGCTGCAGGGTGACGGACCGTCACACAACGTCATCCGGACCACCTCGGGAGTTCGATTCTCGGACTTCGAGGACGTCACCTGCGGCCCGGTGGAATGGGACCTCGCGTTGCTGGAGCAGCAGTCGATCGACGAGTACGACTCCGTAGCGCGGCGCTACGGCCTACGGACCGCCGATCCGGACGTTCGGACCGTGATGGACCAGGCCCGGCGCCTGCAGTTCGTCGCATGTCTGACCTTGGTGCCGCAGTTACCGCTGCTGGCCGACGGCCTGATGCAAACGCTCGCGCAATGGCGCGGGTGGGCGGGCCCTCAGGTGGGCAGGTGGTAGTCCATCGGGGGCCCGTCGGGGCCCACCGCCGCCTGGTCGGCGATCGCGGTCGCGACCGCCACCCCGTCATGAATCACACCCAACACCACGACATGGCTCTTCAGCGGAAACGACGCCGGCACAGCGGTCTGGGTGGACTGGCTCTCGCCGATCCGAGCGGTATCGGGGGTGACCCGGAAGGTGGTGGTCTGGCCGCCGGGGGTGCTCGTGGTCACCGAGTCCCGGGTGGCCGCGATGACCTGGCCGTACCGCTGGATCTCCCGGTGTGCGGGCAGAGCCACCGCAGGTTGTGTCGGCTCAGCGTGGGCCGGCGCAGTCTGGGCCGGCGCAGTCTCGGCCGGTGCGGTCTCTGCGGGCTGCTGCAACGTCGTCGACGTCCACAGCCACCCGGCTGTGCCGGCGGCGCCCATCAGCGACACCGTCGTCAGACGGCGTCGGAGCGTGGCGCCCCGGTCGGGGCTGCGGTGTCGACCGCTGTGCTGGGTGGAAGTCATGTCGAACGGTGGGCTACCCGAGCGCCGGTGTTGTGAAACGAGCCGGGTCCTGCTCAGCACCCTTGGGCCGCTACCTCCAGGCGAACACCGGTTGCTCCAGATCACCGACCGGATCGTGGCGCCCTTCCAGGCACAGCCAGCGCACCTGAAGCAACACAGCTCCGGTGGGCGCATGGATGAGGTCGTTGCCCAGCGGCAGCTGCACGACCGGACGCGCGCTCTCCGGGATCGTGATGAACCGGGGCGAGTCGGCGCGCAGGAGCTGGTGCAAACCGACCCGGTACACCGCGACCACCTCGTCGGGCGCAGGCCGGGGATCCAGCCTGCCTCCACCCCAGATCACCACCGGGGTGATCACGTAGCCCGACCGGGTCGCATAGTCGTCCAGCAGACCCAGCACCGCGGTATCGGGTAGCCGTATTCCGACCTCCTCGTCGAGCTCGCGAAGCGCCGCGTCGACAACCGACTCGCCCGGGTCGAGCCTGCCGCCGGGCAAGGCCCACTGGGCCGAATGGGAGGAAAGCCGGGAAGCCCTGCGACACAGCAGGAATGAGGCACCTCCGGACACGTCGACCATGCGGCCGTCGAGATCCTCGGGCATCGGCCGTCCGGCGATCCAATCCCTGACGGGGGCCGGGTCGACCCGATCCTCACCGACGACGGAGTCGACGAGCACCACCGCGACGGCCGCGTGCCGCTTCGACGAATCGAGCACGGTTCTGCGTGAGTGCCCCGCCAGCCGATTCCGGACCTGGTCGCGCAGCCGGTCGTCGTAGCTGATGATCACCGTTAGAGACTAGACAGCCGATGGTGTGCTTCGGGGTTCAACCGTCGCCGGGCGGGTACTGCGCAGCCATGAGCTCGGTCACCCCGAAATCGGCAGCCCTGGAATCGCTTGCCACGCAGAACGATGAGCAGCTCGGCGGCGCCCACAGCGTGCTCGTCCGGCAGAAGCGCGACCACGTCGAACTCGACCGGTTGATCGCGGCCATCCGCGCCGCCGACGGCGTGCACCAGCAGGCACTTCTGAATCGGCTGTGTCGATTGGTCTTCCCGCATGCGTTCGCCGAGGAGTCAGTGCTGTGGCCCGTCATTCGGCGGGTGCTGCCGGACGGGGACGAACTCACGCTGCGCGTCGAACGCGAACATCAGGAGATCAACGAGCTGTTCACCGAGCTCGAGCGCACGGAGCCCGACGAGGACCACCACCGCGCGCTTTTCGACCGTATCGCCGAACTGCTCAGCGAGGACGTCCGCGACGAAGAGGACGTACTGCTCCCCCGCGTGCAGGCCGCGCTGACCCGCGGCCACCTGATCGTGCTGGGTGCGGCGTGGGAGTCGGTGCGGCGCACCGCGCCGACTCGCCCGCACCCGGTGGTGGCGCGACGACCGCCCGGAAACGTGATCGCAGCACTGCCCCTGACCGTCATCGACCGCCTCCGCGACCAGCTCGACCGCCTCTCGCGGAGCACTGACAGCCCGCTGAGCGCGGCAGCTGAAGGGCTTTCGGCACGGATGGCCGATGCGGCGGGCCTGCTGGAGCACCTCCCTCTCCTCACGCGCGGTGAGCATCGCGCCACCCACAGCGCGGGTTGAGGCTGCTCCAGCGGCTCTACCAGCTACAGGGCCTTACCAACTACAGGGCCCTCCACCAATGCACCGTGGTCGCGGACCCACTCCACAGACCCGGTGGCGTCGGCACGGCCGGCTCGCGGGGAGCGGTCAACCGCGTTGCGGTGTGCGACAAGGCCGCAGCCAGCGTCACCCGCCACGATCGGCGCGTCGCACGCTTCGACACCGACTCCATACTCATCGACCCGGTCACCTTGGCCTCCTGCAGAACTCGGTCGGCATTCGCGCCGACCCGAAGGCCGCAGTGATACCCCGGCGACCGGCATCCAAACACCGGGTATTCACACGCAGTGCCGGCACGGGATGTCCCGTGCCGGCGGTCTGCGGCGTGGAGCTAGTTGATACCCACCACTTCCTGAGCGATGGCGGCCAGCCTGGTCTGCGCGGCGGACACCACCCGCTGGCGGTTCTTGTGCGCCTCTTCGTAGGCCACGATGGTCCGGATGTCGGTCGGCTCGGTCAGATCCTTGACCGCGTTGGCCGCATCGTTGACGTTCAGCTCGTCGTAGCCGGGAATCGGCAGCTCGTCGGCGTCCAGGACACCGGTCGCCCCCCGGGCGGCATGGATCACGTCGGCGGCGTCCTCGGCACCCTGTTCACGGGTGATCCGTTCGGCCGCCTGCAGTGCGGAGTCGCGTGCGCCGGCGAGCGCCTTGGCCGCCACCTCGCTGGTCGCAGAACCCCGCTCGATGAGGTCGGCGACCGCGGGCCGGACCGAACGGATCGCTTCAGCCACCCGCTCGGCCCTGCGCGTGGACCAGGTGAACGGCAGATTCGCCAGCTTCACGGCGAGCCCGGCAGCTGCCTGCAGAGGGGTCCGGCGCAACGCGGCCGGGCCGCCCAACGCGTCCTCGGCCAGCACCGTCGTCAACCATTCGACTGTCGCGGAATGGGCGGTGATCAACCGGTCGGCCAGCGCCTCGACGTCCCGGTCCTTGACGGCGACGGCGAGCGCCTTGACGTACCGGGCCCGGTCCAGCAACTGGCCCTCCAATGCGAGGTCGCCCAGTAGCGCTTCATCGAACGGTTCGGCCTGCTCGGTCAGCGCCTTCACCGCGGCGGCGGCGCGGCCGAGGAACGGCCCGATCACGTCGGGAAAGCCGCCGAGTTCGCGGATGGCCTTCTCGATCGCCTCGGCGCGGATCTTGGCGTTCTCCGCGTTCTGGCTCAGTTCGCGTCGTACAGCGTCGGTGCGCGCCTGAGTCACCCGGGTCTCGGCGACCTGGATCTCGGTGTGCGTCAGGTCCAGCACGGTGCGCAGTTGCGCAATCAAGGTGGCCTTGACGGAGTCGGTGGACTCGATGGTCCTGGTCGGTGCTGCCATGTTCTCGTTCACCCCTTCAACTGAGATTTCGGCATGTCGGAACTTCTTCAGCGCCTTGTGCGCTCGGGTGTCGGTTACCCGCGGGTCGGGCCGGCCATCGCAATCGGGCCCCGATGTGAAAAACCCGTCAATGCGTGTAGTCGGGGGTGGGCAGCGGGTACCCGCCCGCACCCGCATACGGGCCCCGCCGCAATACGTTTGAGCGCAGCAGTACGTTTGAGCGTGGAGCCGCTGGGTACCTTCGGCGACGTGATGCCGACGCTGGTGCAACCGCAACTGCCCGAACCCCGTGGGCCGATCTCCCTGTCTGTCGTGGAGCTGCTGGCCGAGCGGGCCCCGCTGCGCTACCTGGCCAAAGTCGAGACCTCGCTGGCCGACGCCGACCCCACCGGGCTCGACCTACAGCTTGCGCTGTACGTCTGCTACGAACTGCACTATCACGGCTTCGCCGGTGTGGACGCCGGCTGGGAGTGGAATCCGGGGTTGCTGTATCTGCGCGGCCGGCTGGAGGAGCTTTTCCTCGCCGACGTGCGGCGCGGCGTGGGCGAGTTGGAGCCCGACTCCGGCGCCCTCGACGAGCTCGACACGTTGTGTGTGGAGCCGGTCGACGGCGACGGTCCGTCGTACTACCTGCGTGACGAGGGCAGCTGGGAACAGATGCGCGAGTACTTCGCGCACCGGTCGCTCTACCACCTCAAGGAGGGCGATCCGCACGCGTGGGCCATCCCGCGGCTGACCGGCCAGGCCAAGGCGTCCTTCGTCGCCGTCGAGTTCGACGAGTTCGGGGCAGGCAAGGGGGCTCGCCTGCACCAACAGCTGTTCGCCGACCTGATGGGCGCCGCCGATCTGGACACCTCGTATCTGGGCTACCTCGCCGATGTGCCCGCCGAGTCCCTGGCAGTGGTCAACCTGATGTCGATGTTCGGCTTGCACCGCAAGCTGCGGGGTTGCGCAGTGGGTCATTTCGCGGCCACGGAGGTCACCTCCCCGCCCGGATCACGCCGTATGGTGCAGGCGCTGCAACGCCTGGGCGCACCGCAGCAGTGCCAGGCGTTCTATGCCGAGCATGTCGAAGCCGACGCGGTGCACGAGCAGGTGGTTCGCACGGATGTGGTCGGCGACCTCGTCGCCCGCGAACCGGCGCTCGACCGTGATGTCGTCTTCGGGATACGAGCCTTCGACCTGGTCGAGAACAGGCTGGCAGACCACCTGATGGCAGCGTGGCAGGCCGGCCGGACCTCACTGCGCCGCGCGCTGGACTGACGCGGCCGGCTCGGGTAACGAAAGGTCAGCCGTCGCCGGTCCGTGACCGTCGACGATGACTGGTGTCGCACAACGGATACGTCTTCGATCTGCGGCACGCGCAGATCGCGACCATGAAGCGGTCCGATTCCACCTGGCTTCCATCGGGAAGTTCGATGCGCACCGGCCCTTCGACCATGATCGGGCCTCCCGGCACGACCCGGACCGTGCGCGCCTGTTGGTCGGTCACGGCGCGTCCGCGCGGACCACGACGATTCGCTCCTGGCGGCTGCCGCGGGGCAGCAAACCGGCTCGCATGAGCCAGGGTGCCCGAGCCGACATCACCGGACCGAACGGGATCAGCTGCTGGGCAACGACTTCAGCGCGCATACCCTGAGCACGCAGCGCGCTCAGGGTGCTTCTGACGTTCGAGCATTCCGAATGCACCATGAGCATCGTGCCGCCCTCGTCGAGCAGCAACGGCGCTGCCGCGCACAGCGGGTCCAGGACCATCCGTCCGTCCGCTCCGGCGTCCCAGGCACGGGACGGTCCGGCGGCAGCGGGAATGGGTACCCCGTCGACCTCCGGCGCCTGCGGCACGTAGGGCGGATTCGCGAGCACCACGTCATACGGGCCGAATTCCACGGCGCGAGCCCAGGATCCGCGATGCACCGTGACGTCGGCATCGGCGGCCAGCGCACCCTCGCGCGCGCGTTGCACCGCTCGAGGGCAGATGTCGAATGCGCTCACCTGGGCGGCTCCGGCGGCCGCGGCGGCGATCGCGACCACTCCGCTGCCGGTGCACAGATCGGCGACCCGGGCCCCGGGTAGCACCCCGGCCGCGGTCGCAGCCGCGATCAACAGCTGCGAATCCTCTTGCGGGGGATAGACGTCGACGGCCAGCTCGGGGGCATCGAATTCGGTGTATGCGCTCGTCACGGATCATTGATGCCCACTTCTTCGTCCACCAAACGTTTGCGCGTCGGGCGCACGGGAACCCCGGCGAGCATGAGCATCTGCGATACCTGTGGCAACGATTACGACAAGGCGTTCACTGTGACCCGGCACGACGGACAGACCGCGACGTTCGACAGCGTCGAATGCGCTGCGGCGCGGCTGGCCCCGGAGTGCGGCCACTGTGGATGCCGCATCCTGGGCCACGGCATCGAGACCGATGACGGCATCTTCTGTTGCGCTCACTGCGCCCGCAAGGACACCAACGCCGACGTCAACGACCGTTACCCGGTGCCCGCCGGAGCATAGCCGGCGGTGCGTGGGGCTACAGCCGTCCCGCGGCGTAGCGCGCGCCCGCGTTGACCATCCCGTTCACCGGATACAGCGAGTGCGCGGGGTTCGGACCGCCCTTCGGCACCCCCTCGCAGACGCTGTCGCCGGCCGCGCACAGCTCGACCGTTTTGTGCGCGTAGCGCGGTCCCACCGACACGCCCGGTACTCCGTATTTGACCAGGAACTGTCCTTCGGGAGCTCCGAAGAGCACCACGGCCGCGACATGGTCGGCCACGTCCGGCGGCAGGGGTTTGGGCGCGACGGTGGCCGGAACTCCACCGGGCACCCGGTCGGAGGTGGCGAACTCGGTGACCGCCGCGCCCTGGGAGTACCCCCCGAGCACCAACCGGGTTTGCGGACATCGCACCGACATCGACCGCAGGCGCTCCGTCTCATCTCGGACACCGTCGGTGACGGTCCGAGCGAAGGCAGGCCGGTCACGGAAGTTGTTGGCCGCCGGGTAGTTCACCGCGTACACACCCACAGTCTTCGAGCCGGCCCGGGCGCGCAAGGCGTCGACGAATGCCCGGCCGACACCTCCGACCCCGGTCGGTTCACTGGTCCCCCGCGCGAACACCACTTCCACGTCCGGACACGGTTGCGCGGCCGCCGAAGGCGCCCCCACACCGGCGAGAATGCTCATTGCCCCCAATGCCACGGCACCGGCCAGGCCCGCCGTCCGACTCCTCCCCAACAGTGTCTCCCTTCGGTGTCACCGACCCCCGGCACGTGCGCCATCGGTCAGTACCACCTCTGCTTCACCGCCAAACTGGTTGTCTGAGAACATGATCCCCACGTCTAAGACCCCTGGTGCGGGGTCGGGCTCTGCGGGGACTCCCACTTGGATTCCAGGGTTCGGGTTACCACGGTGTCGGCGGCCAGCTCGAGGTCGAAGGTCTGGCCGTCGTCGGATTCCAACGTCAGCAGTATCGCTTCGGTGGCGGCACCTCGCGGGTCGATGTGGACCACCTTGTACTGCTGCTCACCACCGTCGGGGGCGTCCGGTAGCGGCAGCGAGATGAGGTCTCCGGGCGCGACGGTGTCGACGCGATCGCGGTCGGGTTGTGCGGTCATACGTCCGACCGTACGCGGGCGGACCACGATCGGATGTCTGCGGGTAATGCTCCCAACACATCGAAAGAAACGAGAGGAGTAGACGACATGCCCAACGAACTGCAGGGGCGCAAGATCGCCTTCCTGGCCGCGGACGGTGTCGAGAAGGTCGAACTGGAACAACCCCGTGGCGTGGTCCGCGATGCGGGGGGCACCGTCGACCTGTTGTCGGTGCAGACGGGCGAGATCGACGCGCGCAACCACGATCTGGAACCGGCGGGGACGTTCACGGTGGACCGCACCGTCGCGGACGCCCGCGTCGACGAGTACGACGCCCTGGTACTTCCGGGCGGAACTGTCAACGGTGACAAGCTGCGGCTGAGCCAGGATGCGGTCAAGTTCGTCGCCGACTTCGTCCGCTCGGGCAAACCGGTCGCCGCCATCTGCCACGGACCATGGGCTCTGGTCGAAGCCGACGTCGTCAAGGGACGCACGCTGACGTCCTATCCGAGCCTGCGCACCGACCTGCGCAACGCCGGCGCCACGGTCGTCGACCAGCAGGTGTGCATCGACGGCAACCTGATCACCAGCCGCTCACCTCAGGACCTCGACGCGTTCTGCCAGGCGATCACCGACCGGTTCGCCAATACCCCGGCCCATACCTGACGCCCGTACCGGAGAAAGTGCTCGTTCACTTTCGGTCGGTATAACGGACCGTTATCGGGGGCATCATTGCATGTGAACACCCGGTTCCCGGGATGTGAAGGAGAAATCGATGATGAACCCGATGACAACGATATTTCCAGCGACCATTCGAGCGACCTATCGAGGCCTGACCAAGGTGGCCGACGCCACCACAGCGGCCGCGGGAGCCGTCGGCGGCGCCGCGATCAACGGCGTGGTCGGCGGAGTCCGCGGTACCGCGAACGGGATCCGCAGCGGGGTGAGCAGCGGCAGCCAGTCGCCCGCCGCGGCGGCGCTCACCCTCGGCGCGATCGGCGCCGCGGGACTGGTCGAATGGCCGATTCTGCTCGCCACCGGCGGCGCGGCACTTGTCGTGCACCAGATCAGCCGGCGCGGCCGGCCCGACAGGTCGTCCGATTCTGCGGCGTCCGATTCTGCGGCGTCCAATTCTGCGTCCACGACGGCCGCCCGCAAGACTCCAGCCGCCCGCAAAGCTCCGGCCGCCCGAAAGACTCCGGCCGCCCGCAAAGCTCCGGCCGCCCGAAAAGCTCCAGCTGCCCGAGAAGCGGTGTCCCGCCGCACCGCCGCTAAGTGATCGGACTTCTCGGCCGTCTCGCCGCGGGTTCGGTGGCCACCCTGACCGCACCGCTGGCGGTGCTGGCCCCCGATCTGCGCGCCGGAGTCGTCGACGCCGCGCGCGAACTGGTCGGCGCCACGCCCGCTCGCCGGCACTGGAGTTGCGACGACCGGTGCTGGATCGAAGTCCGCGGCCTCGACGGCGGACACGAGCTGGCCTCCGCTGTCGTCGAGGCCTTGCGATCGGTCCCGGGCGTCCGCGCGGTCCGACTCAACATGTCGGTGTCGCGGGTGGTGGTGACCGTCGATCCGGACGGGCCGGACGTGCACACGCTGTCCGGCGTCATCGCCGAGACCGAAGAGCGGGTCGCCGAGACGGACGAACGGCCGGGCGAGACCACCGCCGAGCTGCCCGGTGACGGTGTGGCGATCGGCGGCTTGATGATCTCGACAGCGGCCACCGGTGTCGGATTCTGTGCCGCCGCTGCCGGACGCCTCCTCCTGTGGCCGGCACTGCCCACCGGCCTGATCGCGGCTGTCACGGCGGTCGACTATCAACCCCGTCTTCGCGCGATCGTCGAAGATCGGCTGGGCGCGCAGGCCGCCGAGACAGCGCTCGCTCTGGCCGCGACGTCGGTCTACACGCTGGCGCAGTCGCCGACCTCGCTGGCCGTCGAATTCCTCAGGCATCTGAACCAGCTCGGCGAGGTGGCCGCCGCACGCGGTGCGTGGCAGCGGCGCGAACCCGTGCTGGCCGAGCACGCCGACGCCCCCGAACCACGACAGCGACCGACCCGCCCCTGCCCGCTGCCTCCCGGACCGGTCGAACGTCACGCCGAACGCAGCGGCGCCGCGCAGGTCTTCGCGGCGGCCTCGGTCGGAGTGTTGGCCCGCGACCTCAACGCCGCGGCCACCGCAGCGGTGGTGACCGCGCCGAAGGCGGCTCGCCACGCCCGGGAGGCCTTTGCGGCCACCCTGGCACGGGGACTGGCAGACCGCCACGGCGTGCTCACGCTCAGCCGGGAGGCGCTGCGTCGGCTCGACCGGGTCGACGCAGTGGTCGTCGATCCGCGGGTGCTCCTCACCGAGCAGCTGCATGTCGTGCGGCTGCGCAATGGCGCCGACGGCGGCCGCCTGACCGATCGCGACCGCACCGCGGCGTGGCAGTGGGCTCAACACCACGTGCACGACGGCAGCCTGGGCGCCGGGTGGCACGACGTTGCGCCGAGTGCCGCCCGCCGCCGCAACGGTAAGCCCACCGCCAAGGCGTTCGTGGGCCACGTGCACCACCCGTTGGCCGCCGCCGTGATCGGCGAGATCCGCCGCGCAGAGGTCGAGGTGATCTCGATCGCCAGTGACGAACTCGACGATCTGCGCTCATCGTTCGATGAACTACACGAAGACGCACAGTCGGTCGACACCGCGTTGGTCGACGCCGTCGTCTCCTTGCAGACCGCCGGTCGCACGGTGGCGGTACTGTCCGCGGACGCGACGGACGCCCTGCTGGCCTGCGATCTTGCCATCGGCATGACGCCGGCAGGCCGGCGCCCACCCTGGGTCGCCGATGTGCTCGTCCCCGACCTGGACACCGCATGGCGGCTGATGCACGCGCTACCGGGGGCGCGGCGTGCCAGCCGACGTGGGGTCGAACTTGCCACCAGCGCAACGGTTCTGGGTGCTCTGCTGATGGTCCCGGGGGTGCGCGGCCGCGGCCCGGGACCGGTGACCGCAGGGGCGGCGGCCGGTCTGGTCACCGGCGTGTGGCTGGCGCGCTCGGTCCTCGCCGACTCCCCACCACCTCGCGCCGCCACCCAGGAATGGCACGCGATGTCGATCGATCAGGTCCGCCGGGAGTTGCCGCTGCCCGAACGTGAAATACCCGAACGGCGTTCACGCCTGGCCGCGACCGCGGATGCGTCAGCCTCGGCACTGGGAAATCTCACCGCACCGCCACTACGGTTGGTGAGCGAACTCGCGACGGCGGTCCGGCAGGAACTGTCCGACCCGCTGACCCCGGTGCTGGCAGTCGGATCCGCGGCGAGCGCCTTCCTGGGCTCCCCGGTGGATGCGATCCTGGTCGGCTCGGTGCTGACCGGCAACGCGATACTGGCTGCGTCCCAACAGGTTCGCGCCGAACGACTGTTGCGGAGATTGCTCGCCGTGCAGGATCCGCCGGCCCGGTTGGTGCTCGCCGGCGACCCCGCGAACGGCCGGGAGAGCGTCGATGCCGCCGATCTGTCGCCCGGCGATGTCGTCGAGGTGCGGTCCGGCGAGGTCATCCCGGCCGACTGCCGCATCATCGAGGCGTTCGATCTCGAGGTCGACGAGTCGGCGCTGACCGGCGAATCGCTCCCGGTGCCGAAGCAATCCGAGCCCACTCCGGGCTCGGCGGTCGCCGAGCGCAGCTGCATGCTCTATGCCGCGACGACGGTGGTGGCCGGTTCGGCGTTCGCGGTGGTCACCACCGTGGGGTCGCAGACCCAGGTGCGACGCGCGGCCGAGGTCGCGCCCACACACGGATCGGCCGTGGGGCTGCAATCGCAGCTGCGAGAACTGACCAATCGCGCGCTGCCGGTCAGCCTGGCCGGTGGTGCCCTGGTCAGCGGTCTCGGCCTGTTGCGCTTCGCGCCACTGCGGCAGGCCATCGCCAGCGGGGTCGCCGTCGCCGTCGCCGCGGTCCCCGAGGGACTGCCGCTGGTTGCCACGCTGGCACAACAGGCCTCGGCCCGGCGACTGTCCGGTGCCGGCGCGCTGGTCCGCAGCCCGAAGTCGGTCGAAGCTCTGGGCCGGGTGGACGTGGTGTGTTTCGACAAGACCGGAACATTGAGCGAGAACCGGTTGCGGGTCACCCGTATCGACCCGGCCGACGGTTTCACCGCGGACGAGGTGCTGGCGATCGCGGCGCAGGCCACCCCGCCGAAGAACGGCAGCCGCCACGAACACGCCACCGACGGCGCCGTCATCGAGGCCGCCGGCGAACCTGAGCACCGGCGGAGCGATGCGATTCACCTGCCGTTCCGGTCGGGTCGACCGTTCTCGGCCGCGATCGCCGGTGACGAACTGGTGCTCAAAGGTGCCCCCGAGGTGGTCTTCGACGCCAGCGGCGGCGCCACCGACGCCGGCCTGGGGCGCACCATCGGCTCGATGGCCGAATCCGGCCTGCGGGTCATCGCGGTGGCGCGCCGCACCGTGACCCCGGCACAGGCCGACGCCGCCCGGGCCGACGACGCGGTGTTCGCCGAACTGTGCGGGACCGGACTCACCCTGGCCGGCCTGCTGGGCATCTCCGACACCCCACGCCCCGGGGCTGCGGGTCTGCTGACGGCGCTGGATCGGCAACAGGTCGGCGTGCGCCTGGTCACCGGCGACCACCCCGTCACCGCAGCGGCGGTCGCCGCGGAGCTCGGGCTGCCCGTCACGGCCGAACAGGTGATCAGCGGCGCCGAGTGGGAGGCGCTGTCGCGCCGCGGGCAGGAACGGGCGGTCGGCGAGAGCATCGTCTTCGCACGGATGACGCCCGAGCACAAGGTGCAGGTGGTGCAGACGCTGGAACGCACCGGACTGGTGTGCGCGATGGTCGGCGACGGCGCGAACGACGCCGCGGCGATCAGATCCGCGACCGTCGGCATCGGCGTGGCGTCCCACGGTAGCGACCCGGCCCGCACCGCTGCCGACGTGATGCTGCTCGACGGCCGGATCGAGGCGCTGCTGGACGCCATCGACGAGGGCCGTCAACTCTGGCGCAGGGTGCAGGCCGCGGTCGCGGTGCTGCTCGGCGGCAACGCCGGCGAGGTCGGGTTCGCCGTCGTCGGTTCGGCGCTGACAGGTCGGTCGCCGCTCAACGCCCGGCAGCTGTTGCTGGTCAACATGATGACCGACGCGCTCCCCGCGGCCGCGCTGGCGGTCAGCCCGACCACCGGGCACGTCGACGGCACCGGCCGGGGGCCCGATCAGGCCGCGCTGTGGCGGACCGTCGCGATCCGCGGCACCACCACCGCCGCGGCGGCGACGTCGGCCTGGATGATGGCCGGCTTCACCCTGCGGCCGCGGCGGGCCTCGACGGTGGCGCTGGTCGCACTCGTGTCGACCCAGTTGGGCCAGACCCTGATCGATTCGCACAGTCCCCTGGTGGTCGCCACCGCGGCCGGATCACTGCTGACCATGGGTGCACTGATCAGCACACCGGGAGTGAGCCAGCTGCTCGGGTGCACGCCGCTGGGCCCGGTCGGCTGGACGCAGGCGCTGGGGACCGCCGGCGCCGCGACGGCCACCGCCGTCATCGCGCCGCGACTGGTGAGCCGGTTTCAGTCCTCGATGTCGAGGACGCCCACCCGCCACAACACGGCGTACACCTCGCGCAACGGGATCGCGAAGAAGCGGGAAACCACGGATACCGGGTCCGAAGACGCACTGATTTCGGAGTTGGCCACGACATCCACGGTCCGCACGGCGGACGTCTGAACGACGAACACGCCATGACTGAAAGGCAACAAATGGCCGAATCCTCGCGGCAGAGCTCATCGCAGCGCGACGCCGTGCGCAGGGTCCGCGAGGCACAGTCCTTCGCCGTACAGCTGCCGGTGGTGGGACGCGTCCGGCTGCCCAGACCCGAACAGTTGGCGTTCTACGGTGCGCTCGGCGTGCTGGCCGCCGTCGAGATCATCGAATGGCCGGTGGCACTGGTTCTGGCCACCGGGCACCTGCTGGTCCACGAGGAGCAGAACCGCATCGCGCAGAAAATCGTCGCCGAGGTCGGCGACGACGACTGACCACCCGCGGTCGCGGCCGCCTGAAAAGCGGATTCGACCAGCAAATATTCATGTGCTATGCATATTTGGTGCGGCAGTCCAGATCCCTCCGGCCCGATGAACTGCTGACACCGCCCCAGCCCACCCGGGGTGCGCTGGGTCTGATGTTCGATCCGGTGTTCGGCGCCCTGTTCTGGGGCAAGATGTTCTCCGTCGTCGCGGTGTGGACCCACGGCATCGTGGCGGCGATCGTGATGTACGACGCGACCCGCTCGGCTCTGATGGTCGGCCTGGTCGGCGTCGTGCAGTTCGCGCCGCAGTTGATCCTCAGCCCGACCAGCGGTAAATGGGCCGACACCGGTAACCCGGCACGGCAGATTCTGCTGGGCCGGGTGCTGTGCGTATCCGGTTCGGCCTCGATCGCGGTGTGGATGTTCGCCCGGCCCGACGTGCTCGCCGGCATGGGGGCCGCGATCCCGGTGCTGTTGGGTACCACGCTCGTCGGCTTCGGTTTCGTGGTCGGCGGTCCCGCGATGCAGTCCATCGTTCCCACCCTGATCCGGGCCGGCGAACTGCCCACCGCCATGGCACTCAACAGCATCCCGATGACGATCGGCCGGATCATCGGCCCCGCCGCCGGGGCCGCGCTGGCCGCGCACACCGGACCTGCGACCGCGTTCGCGGTCAGTGCGGTCCTGCACCTGGTTTTCGCCGTTTTCCTGCTGGCGGTGCGCTTCCCCGCTCCACCCGAACGCCGTTCGGGCACCGATTACCGGGTGCGCGTCGCGGTTCGGTACGTGCTGGCGGACCGTCCACTGTTGCTCGCCCTGCTCGCGGTCACAACCGTCGGTGTCGTCTCCGATCCGTCCATCACGTTAACCCCGTCGATGGCCGACGAACTCGGCGGCGATGCGTCCCTGGTCGGAGCCCTGTCCGCGGCGTTCGGGGTGGGCGCCGCGATCGGGATGACCGCACTGGCGTTGCTGCGCGGTCGGATCGCCTCGGCGGTGGTGTCCTCGATCGGGATGGCCGCACTGGGAGCCGGAAGCACCGTCCTGGCGTTCGCCGTCACCCCCGGGCTGGCATTCACCGGCTTCGCGGTGTCGGGGCTCGGCTTCGGATGCGCGATGACGGGCCTGAGCACCGTGGTGCAGGAACGCGCGCCTGAGGAACTGCGCGGCCGCATCATGGCGTTGTGGCTGGTCGGTTTCCTCGGCTCCCGGCCGATCGCGGCCGCGGTGCTGGGCGGGACCGCCGACGTTCTCAGCGTGTATACGGCGTTCGCCGTCGCCGCCGCACTGAGTCTGTTCATGACGGTGCTGTGCCGGCCGGCCAAGCTGGTCGGCCCGCTCCCCGCCCGGGTGTCCTAGTTCGGCTTGTCCCTGCCGGTCAGCTGCCGGATCGTGGTGATCTCACCATCGCGATACGGGCGCCCGTCGCCGTGTAGCAGATCATGAAACCAGAGCCCTGGCGCTGCGGTGACCGGGCGGTCCCAGGATTCCCAGGGCAGGTAGGTCTGGGTCTTTCCGGCGACGAAACCCCAGGTGTACGCGCCGATGTTGCGGCGCTTCATGATTGGCAGGATCGATTCCACCGTGCTGTCCAGGGTTCGTGCCAGGTATTCGGTGCACAGCATCGGACGGCCCATCGGCGCGAGCTCCTGCACCCTGGCCTCGAAACCCGACGGATCGGCATAGCTGTGGAACGTGATGACATCGGAGAGTTCGAGCTGGATGTGGGCGATCTCGCTGCGGCGGGCCGGATCTCCCCAGACGCCGTCCCAGACGCCGCTGGTCAGCGGCTGGACCGGGTCGACCGAACGGGCCCAGTGGAAGACCTGAGGCAGCAACTGCGCGACCCGCTCGACCTTGTCGCTGCGCTCGACCGCGCGGTAGGCGTCGGCGGGGTTGTCCGGTTCGTTCCACAGGTCCCAACCGAGCACCCGCTTGTCGAGGCGGAACTGACTCAGCACACCCACCACGTAGTCGCGCATCACCCGGTGATGTCCCGGGTCACCGAGGTGCACCGCACCGGGGCTCTGCACCCATCCCGAGTTGTGCACGCCCGGGATCGGATCGCGCTGCTCCCCCAACCGCGGGTGCGGGTCCCAACAGGAATCGAACAGCACGAACAGCGGCTTGATGCCGTGATGGGCCGCGATGTCGACGAACCGGGCCAGCCGCCGCTGGAATCCGATCCGATCCTGCACCCAGAGCAGATCGTGGAGGAAGACCCGAATCGTGGTGAACCCGATCAACTTTGCCATCCGCAACTCGGTGTCGATGCGGCGCGGATCGAAGGTGCCGGGCTGAAACATCTCCAGTTGGTTGATGGCGTTGGCCGGGATGAAGTTGGCGCCGACCAGCCAGCCCTGCGCACGGTGCCAGCGGTGGGCACGCTCGGGCGACCAGCGCGCGAGCTGGGCCGAGGCACGCGGGGCACTCGACAGCGCCAGACCCGCAGCAAGTACCGCGGGCACAGTGAGTGCGGTGCGGCGATCCAGGAAGCGCTGGGACGGCAAGTGCAATCCTTCGGTCGGAATCCGGCGCGGCGATTCGACGGTCGTCAGTGTATCGGCGCGCACCCCACCGGCGTTACTGTGAAGCCAAGGCGCAGAGTAGATTTCGCTCATCGGATAGCCCTCCCGGGGATCCCCGGGAGGGCATCAGCGACTCAGGACGGACTTCAGCGACTCGTCGAGGATGTCCAGTCCGCGGTGCAGATCGGATTCGGCGATGGTCAACGGCGGTGCGATGCGGAAGATCCCGCCCATCCCCGGCAGCTGCACGATGTTCATGTGCAGCCCGCGCTGCAGGCACGCGGCGGTCACCTCCGCCCCGAGCGCGTCCGCGGGCTCCTTGGTCCGCTTGTCGACGACGAGTTCCATGCCCTGCAGCAGGCCCCGGCCGCGCACATCACCGACCTGGTCGTAGCGCTCGTACATGTCGGTCAGCCGCTCCCGCAGTTGCAGCCCGAGCCGGGCCGCCCGATCGACCAACCCCTCGCGCGCGACGACCTCGAGCACCGTACAACCGACGGCAGCCGCGAGCGGGTCCGACACATGGGTGGTGAAGAAGAGGAATCCCTTGGCGTGACAGGTCGCTTCGATCTCCTCGCTGGTCACCACGGCGGCCACCGGCAGACCGGCGCCCAGGGTCTTCGACAGCGTGAGCAGATCCGGGGTGACCCCGTCCCGCTCGAACGCATACATCAGGCCGGTGCGCCCGATACCGGTCTGCGCCTCATCGAGGATCAACAGCATCCCACGCTCGACACAGAGCTCCTTGAGCCGGCGCAGGTAGCCCGGCGGTAATTCCACGATGCCCCCCGAGGAGAGGATCGGTTCCACCAGACACGCAGCCAGGCTGCCTGCGGACTGCGCGTCGAGCAGATCGAACCCGTACGCCAGCTCGGCTTCCCAGTCGTGGGTCCCGTCGGCATGACGGAACGGTGAGCGGTAGGCGTTCGGGGTCGGCAAGGTGAGGCTGCCGGGCATCGCCGGGCCGTATCCCCGCCGTCCCGCGCTGAACGTGACCGAAGCCGCGCCCGAGGTCATGCCGTGCCAGGACCGGTCGAAGGACACGATCTCGTAGTTGCCGGTGTAGAGCTTGGCCATCTTGACGGCCGCCTCGTTGGATTCGGCGCCGGTGGTCACCAGCAGCACCTTGCCGAGGGGGGCCGGCAACGTGGCCGACAACGCGGTGGCGAGGTCGACAAGCGGGCGGCTGACCATTCCGCTGTACAGGTGACCGAGGGTGTCCACCGCCGCCGACACGGTCGCAACAACCTCCGGGTGCCCGTGTCCGAGGACGGCGCTCATCTGCCCGGAGGTGAAGTCCAGGATCGCGGTCCCGGCGCTGTCGTAGACGTGGCTTCCGTGGGCCCGTTCGATGATCCGGGGCACGAATGCCGCCCCATAACGCACCAGGTGCCGGTCTGCGCGCTGCCAAAACCGGTCGGGATCGGATACCGGGGTCGAGTCCACGGCCCACACCCTACGGACGCTTCGCTCAGCGAGTCGACAGCGCAACCGTCGGTACGTAACGTCGTCCGATGGCCGGACATGGTCCGGACCCGTGAGGAGGCAACGATGGGTGAACGTACACCCCTCGACGTCGACTCGAAATACGTCGACTCGAAATACGACGACTCGAAATACGACGACTCGAAATACGACGACTCGAAATACGACGACTCGGGATACGACGACGCTTGGGGATCGATACCCCACCCGGTGCTGGTGGTCGATCGCGACGGAGTGATCCGCACGTCGAGCGCCTCGGCCCGGACCGTGCTGCCGGAGCTCAGCTCGGGCGGTGCGCTGGAGGACGTGGTACCGCCCTGGCTGTCGGGTGCCCACCGGCGCCTTGCCGCCGCGTCGGGCAGTGTGGACGGGCGTGAGTTCGAAGCTCACCCCACCCTGCTACCCGACGGTGAGGTGGCCTGGTGGCTGGTCGGGGACTCCGACCGGTCGGCCCGCGAAGCACAACAGGCTCTGGTTCTGGAGCGGGAACGCGCAGCGTTTCTCGACGAGGCGTCCGCGGTGCTGATGGCATCGCTGAACAGCGAGCGCTGCATGGAAGCGACAGTGCACATGGCGGCGCAGCACCTGGCCGACGCGGCCGTGCTGGTGGCGCCGGTCACGGCCGGACATATCCCGGTGGTGTGCAGCGCCGGCATCGGTGCCGCAGAGCACCGCAAAGTCGACGCCGACCCGGCCGATGTGGCAGGCCTCAGCGAGGCATTGCGCGGCTTCCCGCCCGTCCCGTCGCGCTGGATCGATCCCACCTCGGTACCGAACTGGCTGGTACCGGCGAACTTCCCGGGACCCGTCGGCTCGGTGGTGATCACCCCACTGCCGGGTCACGGCGTTGCAGCCGGTGCCCTGGTCCTGCTACGCCGGACCTCGCAGTCGGCGTTCAGCGAGGGTGAGGAGATGTTCGCGAGGATTTTCGCCGCCCGTGCCGGCGCGGCGTTGTCCGCGGCGCGTCTGTACGCCGAGCAGTCGGCCATCACCCGCACGTTGATGCGCGATCTGCTGCCGCCTCGGCTGCACCGGCTCGACGGCGTGGAACTGGCCGGTGGCTATCGCGCGTCGGAGGACCACGAGGCGATCGGCGGCGACTTCTACGACGTCCACCCCGCCATGACGCCCGACGACGAGACGTTGGTGGTTCTCGGCGACGTGTGCGGCAAAGGGCTCGAAGCCGCGGTGCTGACCGGCAAGATTCGCAACACGTTGATGGCGCTGGCACCGCTGGCCCAGGATCACGCCGGGGTGCTCCGGCTGCTCAACAGTGCGTTGTTGTCGGCGGAGAGCACCCGGTTCGCGACGTTGGTGTTGGCCTCGGTGGCGCACCGCGACGGGCACGTGGTGCTGCGGCTGACCAGCGCCGGCCACCTCGCCCCACTGATCGTGCGCAACGACGGCCACATCGAGGAAGCCGACACCAGGGGGACACTGGTCGGGGTGATGCCCCAGATCAGGGCGCGCACCGTCGAGACGTCGCTGGCCCCCGGTGAGACCTGCCTGTTGTACACCGACGGGGTCACCGAGGCCCGGGGCGGGCCGCTGGGAACCGACATGTTCGGCGAAGAGCGGTTGACCGCGGCGCTGGCCGAATGCTCGGGTTTGCCGGCCGAGGCCGTCGTCGAACGCGTCATGATGCTCACCAGCCAGTGGGTGGGCCAACGCGCCCACGACGACATCGCCGTGGTTGCCATCACCGCCCCCCGGCGCACGCACCTGAGCGCGGTCGACGGTCACACTGCCGGCAGGTACACCGCATGAGCGTCACCGACGCCGCGGTGGCGGCGGACGCGGAGCGGCTGTGGGCCGCGGTCCTCGACAGCGACGAGTACGCCGCCACCGCGGTGGTGCTCGGCGCCGCGGACCGCGGGCTCACCCCCGAGGACGTCCTGCTCGAGGTGATCGCCCCGGTTCAGCGCCGGGTCGGCGCCGAGTGGGCGGCCAACCGCATCACCGTCGCCCAGGAGCACGCGGCCACCGCCATCAACGACCGGGTGATCGCGGCACTGGCCCGCCATCCCGCGTGCACGCGCAGCGGTGGCGCCGGGCGCGTCACGGTAGCGTGTGTGGACGGCGAATGGCACGCGCTACCGGCGCGGCTGCTGGCCGAAGTATTCGCACTACGCGGGTGGAACGTCGATTTCCTCGGAGCGCAGGTGCCCACCCCGCACCTGATCGCCCATCTGCACCAGCACGGGCCGGACGCGGTGGCGCTGTCGTGCATGATCCCGACCCGTCTGCCCACCGCACATGCCGCGATCACCGCCTGTCAGGCCGCCGGCGTCGCGGTGCTGGCCGGCGGTGCGGCATTCGGCGCCGACGGCCGATTCGCACGCCGACTCGGCGCCGACGCGTGGGCCCCGGACGCGCGCACCGCGGCCGAATTGTTGCACCCTGGTCTGCGCTACGGCCTGCGCCCGGTTGCGGTGCCGGCCACCCATCAACCCATCGACGATCTGCCCCACCTGGCAGATCAGGAATACACCATGGTGAAAAAGGCTGGTGCGCAGCTGATCCAGGGCACGGTCAAAGAGCTCGAGGACCGGTTCCCGGCTTTGGGCGGCTACACCGAGATGCAACGGCACCACACCGTCGAGGACATCGCCCACATCGTCGATTTCCTCACCGCCGCGCTCTACGTCGACGACGACGCCCTGTTCGTCGAATTCATCGGTTGGACCGCCGATATCCTGGCCGCGCGCTCCGTACCGGCCACCTCGCTGACCCCGGCGCTGGAAGCGATGGCCGCACAGCTGCCGGAGTTCCCCCGCGCCCAGCGTCTACTGACGGCAGCGCACACTGCCGTCCATTCGTACCCGACCACCAACCCTCCACTCACCGCATGAAACTCACACTCACCGTCCACACCAGCGACCGATCGGCACGCGTGCGGGTCGCCGGAGACCTCGACTTCGGATCGACCGGACTGTTGCTCGACACCGTCTCCGACCTGCTCAACGAGCCGTCGGCGCTGCAGGATCTACATCTGGACTTCACCGATCTGGCGTTCTGCGATTCGGCGGGCCTGTCAGGGCTGGTGTTGATCCACCGCCGCACCACGGCCGCCGGGCTGGATCTGCACCTCGACGACCGGCCGGCACAGCTCGAACGCATCCTGGACATCACCGGCCTGCTGGAGTTCCTGACGACCCGGTCGGCGGCCCGGCGGCCGGACGAATCAGGGCTCGGCTGACCCGTCGCGGGTCCTACCGCTCCGGCCGCGCCGTTTTCGTCGCGCACGATCCGGGAACCACTCCGCTATGGCTATGCGTGTCGCGGTCACCGGCCCCACCGGCGAGATCGGGATCTCCGCCATCTCGGCGCTCGAAGCCCACCCGGAGGTGGACACGATCGTCGGTATGGCGCGGCGACCTTTCGATCCCAGCGTCCACGGGTGGACGAAGACGACCTACCGGCAAGGGGACATCCTGGATCGCGACGCGGTCGCATCCCTGGTCGCCGACGCCGATGTGCTGGTGCATCTGGCGTTCATCATCATGGGGTCGCGGGAGGAGAGCGCCCGCGTCAACCTCGAGGGCACCCGCAATGTGTTCGAAGCCGCCGTCGCTGCGCCGCACGTCCGTCGGCTGGTCTACACCTCGTCGGTCGCCGCGTACGGCTACCACTCCGACAATCCCATCCCGATCACCGAGGACGTCCCGCCGCGAGGCTCGCCGGAACACTATTACTCCGAACAGAAGGCCGCCTGCGAAGCGGTGCTGACCGAGGTGACCGCAGGTTCACCGCTGCAGGTATATGTGCTGCGGCCGTGTATCGTCGCCGGCCCCAAGGCCACCGCGCTGGCCGACGCCATGCCGTGGAATCAGCTGCCCGGTCCCGTGCGCCGGGTCACCCAGGCATTGCCGCTGCTCAAGCCGCCCTTCCCGGATCCGGGCACCCCGTTGCAGCTCGTGCACCACGACGATGTCGCCGCTGCCATCGCGGCCGCGGTCACCACCGACTCCGCCCCGCCCGGCGCGTACAACATCGCCGGCGACGGAGTGCTGTCGATGTCGGCGGTCGGCGATGCGCTCGGAGCGCGACCGGTGCGGGTGCCGCACACGGCTGCGGTGGCGACCTCTGAGGTCATCGCCCGGCTGCCGTTCGTCCCGTCGGTGCTGGAATGGCTGCACGCCGGCCGCACGTCGGTGGTGATGGACACCAACAAAGCCCGAGATGTGCTCGGCTGGCGACCGAAATTTACTGCTGCAGAGACACTTTCGGCGCTGGCGAGCAGTGTGAGGCAGTGATGCGGACCGACGAGTATGCCGAGGGCCGCGCGGTGGATGTGTTCGGTGAACCGGAAGCTCCGACAATTCTGCTGTGGCATGGCACGCAGACCGACGCCCGCGCCACGGTCCGGGTCCTGGCCGGCCTGCTGGCCGAGCGCGGTCTCTCGGTGATTGCGCCGGACTGGGATTCACACCGCGCCGACGGCGGGCGCACGGATCTGTTGAGCTCGGTCAGGTATGCGCAGTCCTGGTCGGCCGGCCCGGAGCCGCTGACCCTGGTGGGGTGGTCCCTGGGTGGCGTCGCAGCGGCCGGCCTCACCGTCCATGCCGACGACCACGACGTCGCGCTCCGGCACACCGTCTGCCTGGCCGGAGCCTTCATGGCACGCGACCCGATCTCCGGCGCGGACATCGCTGCCCGACTCGCCGAGGCCAAGCCCGGCGGCCGCGTCCGCACCCCGTTCACCCTGCTGCACGGCACGGCCGACGACGTCGTGCCGCCCGCCGCCAGCCGGAGGTTCGCGGCGTCCCTCGACAGCGCCGGGTGGCCGGTGCAGTTGCGTGAACTCGACGCCGACCACGGGAGCATCGCCGGGGCGCGCTACGACGCGGCCGGCGACCGGTACGCCGCCGACGACGACCCGGCCACCGTGCGCACCGCCGCCGAGGTGGCCGACCTCACGCTCCGCGCGCTGCGCGATCTCCGGTGAACCGGCTCGGCGCGGGCCCCGACCCTCAGGGCGCTCCGGTCGCGAGAGTTGCCAGGGCAGAACGGATCCGGTCCGGTATCGGAACCGCGGTGCGGGTGTCACGGTCGACGAAGACGTGGACGAGATGGCCGTGCGCGACGGCGTCGTCGCGGTGGGTGCCGGCGGTGCCGGCGGTGCCGGGGGTGCCGAAGATACCGATGCCGTAGGTCACCGCCCGGGTGGTGAGCTTGTCGACCCGCAGCCCGGCCCGCAGTTCGTCGGGGTAGGCCACCGGGGCCAGATAGGAGCACTTCGACTCCACCACCAGCCCGATGACCGGCGCGGTGTGAATGTCGAGGCCGCCTTCGCGGATCAGGAAGTGGTTGGCCACCGTGTCGAAGTAGCTGTAATAGGTGACGTTGTTGACATGGCCGTAGACGTCGTTGTCCATCCACCTGGTGGTGATCGGCAGGAAGTACCGGTAATCCGCGGCGCGGGGCCGCGCGGGTGTCGACGGTTCGGTCATCGGCGGGCCCCCGTCACCAGTAACTCAGGGCGTCGCGGAACGTGGTGGCCAGAAACGCCTTGTCCACCTCGATCGGGGCGTTGCCGAGTAGACGCTGCTGCGGCCAGGCGCCTTCGGCGAGGGTGACCGCGTCCTCGGCCGTATAGCCGACGCCAGCGAGCCCGTTCGGCATGCCGACGGCCCGCATGATCCCGATGAGCTGGTCGGACAGCACCGCCCCCGCGTCATCGGGCGTGGCGCCACTCACGTCGGCACCCAGCTGCCTGGCCGCTTCCAGGTGGCGGGTGGGATCGGTGCGTGCGGTCGACCGGAACACCGCCGGTGCGTTCAGCACGACCGACATTCCGTGCGGGACCAGTGGCACGTCGGGCGGATAGCCGTCGGGCTGGAAGTCGTGCGCCAGGCCGGCCACCGCGTAGGCCATGGCGTGCGGGATGTGGACTCCGGCGTTTCCGAACGCGATACCGGCCAGAGTCGCGGCCCACATCACCTGTTCCCTGGCCTCACGGTCGGTCCCGTCGGTGACAGCGCGCTGCAGGTGGCGGCCGAGCAACCGCAGCGCCTCCAGGCTGCCGAGGTCGCTCCACGGGTTGGCGCCCTGGCTCATCGGCCGCTGAGTGGGCCTGTCCGGCGCGCTGCGCCGTAGGTACGGGCGCGCGGTGAAGGACTCCAGCGCATGCGACAGCACATCGAGTCCGCTGCAGGCCACCACGCCGGCGGGCAGGGTATCGGTGGCATCCGGGTCGACGAGCGCTTCGGTGGGGCGCAGTGCCGGCGAGGCGATACCCGTCTTGGCAGCCATCGACAACAGATCGAAGATCGCGATACCGGTGACCTCGCTGCCGGTTCCGGACGTGGTCGGGCACGCGATGTGGGGCCGCAGCGGTCCGGGCACCGCGGCTCCCGCGCCGACCGGGGCATTGACGTAGTCGAGGAAGTCGGCGGGATGGGTGGTGTAGAGGTCGGCGGCTTTCGCGGTGTCGATGACCGAACCGCCGCCCACCGAGACATAGCCGTCAGGTTTGGCTTCGGCAGCGAATTCTGCTGCCTGCCTGAATGATTCGTCGGTGGGTTCGACCCGGACCTCGGTGTAGGGTACGACGTCGACCCCGGCGTCGCGCAGTGAGCGCCGGACGGTGTCGAACACCGGGAGTCCGGCGACCACCGGATCGCTGAACACCGCGACCCGTTCGACGCCCAGCGTCGCGATACGGTCACCCACCTCGACGAGGCAGCCCCTGCCGAAGGTGACCCGAGACGCATCCACGGTGAACGCCCGCTCGTTTGCGCCGTCCACTCCGCCGTGGTGACAACAACTCATCCCGCCGATTCTGCACCCTGTCCGGGTCAGGAGGCGGCAGGTGTGCTGCGGCGCTGCGACGTGGCTGCCGGGCCGAGCCAGCCGGTCAGGAAACTGCGCAGCCCCGCGCCGGTGTGGGGCGGGCTTCCGGGGTCCAGCAGCAGCGAGTGAATCGAGCGCAACCCGAACTCGGCGAGCCGGTCCAGTGCAGCCTCGTCGAAGCCGTGCGCCGCCCAATCGACGTCGAGACGGTGCAGCAGCGCCCTGCCGAAAGTGCGGGCGGTGTCGGACGTGATCGACGGCACCGCGCCACCCCGGCCGCGCTGGTTGAACAGGAACTCGATGGTGTCGTCGTCGGCCAGCGCCTCGATCGCGTACGCGACGCCCTCGACCATCGCGGCCCCTGGGTCGGTGTAACCGCGCAGGTGTGCGGCGAGTTGGTCGAGGAAGCCGTCGGCGGAGCGCATCGCACACGCCACCAGCAGCGCGTCGGTACTCGGGAAGTAGCGGTAGACGGTCTGGCGGGTCACCGCGAGTTCACGCGCCACGTCGGCGATGCGCATGGCAGCACCCCGCTCGGCGATGATCGCGTCCGCCGCGTTGAGGATCCGGTCGATGGCCTCCTCGTCGGAGGAAGGGGTGTTACCGCCCCACCCGTGGCTGCGCACGCGGTCATCCTAGCCGCGCGGCGCGGCGGGCCCGCTCGTTGAGCGACGCCACCACTCCGCCGTCGTTGAGGATGTCGGTGCCGGTCAGATAGCCCGCCTTGGCTCCACCGCAGAAGGCGAGCAACTCCGCCATCTCCTCGGGTCTGGCCCATCGCGGGACCGCGGCGTCGGCAACCACCGCCCCCGCACCGGCCTGTTCTTCCAGCCGCCCCATCTCGGTGTCGACCGATCCCGGAGACACCGACACCCGGGCCGCAGCTGCCGGTGACGGGTCGTCGGTACTTTCGAAGGATGTCAGACACTCCGGCCGACACTGTTGAAGAGGCTGCCCACCCGCCGGGACGATCCCCGGGGCGGGGCCGTCGGCTGGCGGTGGTGGGAGCCGTCCTGGCGTTGCTGTTCGGGGTGCCGTGGTCGACGCTGGTGGTCGGGGGACCGGATTGGCCGTCCGGCGTCGTGGTCGGCGCGACGTTGCTGTTCGTGGTCGGACTCGTCGCGTTGCCGACCCTGATGATGCTCGGGCACGGCCGGCGGCGGTCGGACCGGGCGGCCGCCGCCGGGGACGCCCTGCTCGGCGCTGCCTGGGTGTTGTTCGTGTGGTCGGTGCTGGGTCAGTTCGCCGAGCTCGCACTGCTGGCGACCGGGGTGGCCGATCCGCTGCGCTCGCGGATCGTCGCGGGGACCGTGCTGGTCGTGGTCGTCGCGCTGCTGGTCTGGGGCTGGTTCGAGGCGATGCGGGTGCCGCGCGTCAAGAACGTCGCCGTGCGCATCCCCCGCCTCGGGCGCGGTCTCGACGGCCTGCGCGTCGTCGTCATCACCGACACCCACTACGGACCCATCAACCGGGCCCGGTGGTCTGCGGCCGTGGTCGAGCGGGTCAACGGGCTCGACGCTGACGTGGTGTGCCATGTCGGCGACATCGCCGACGGGTCGCCCCGAATCCGCGACGCCCAGGCCACCCCGCTGGCGTCGGTGCGTGCCGGGTCGGCCCGCGTGTACGTGACCGGCAACCACGAGTACTTCAGCGAGGCACAGGGATGGCTCGACTACATGGAGCGCATCGGCTGGGACGCGCTGCACAACCGCCACATCGTCGTCGAGCGCGACACCGACCGGCTCGTCGTGGCCGGCATCGACGATGCCACCGCCGCGGGCACCGGGCTGCGGGGGCACGGCGCCGATCTGGAAACGGCGTTGGCGGGGGCAGACCCGCAGCTGCCGGTGCTGCTGCTCGCCCATCAGCCCAAGCAGGTGTGGCACGCGGTCCGGGCCGGGGTGGACCTGCAGATCTCCGGTCACACCCACGGTGGCCAGATCTGGCCGTTCAACTTCCTGGTGCGGCTGGAGCAGCCGGTGGTGCACGGCCTGAGCTTCCACGGGGACCGCACCCAGCTCTACACCAGCCGGGGCACCGGGTTCTGGGGTCCGCCGTTCCGGGTGTTCGCCCCCAGTGAGATCACCGTGCTCACCTTGCACAGCGGTTCGGCAAGATAGCCGGATGTCCTCTTCGCTGGGCGACGTCCTCGCCTGCCTGCAATTGGCTCGGGTGGCTCCGGATGTGTTCACCGGCGCCCAGCTTGCGGCACCGGCCAATCACATCCTGGGCGCCCACATCTCGGCGCAGGCGCTACTGGCGGCGAGCCTGACCGCGCCCGGACGCACCCCGCACAGCATGCACATCTACTTCCTGCGGCCCGGCGATGCCCGCCTACCGGTGACGTTCGAGGTGGCCAGACTCCAAGAGGGGCGCACGTTCGCGGCGCGCCGGGTCACCGCCCGCCAGGGCGACGGGGTCCTGGCCGAAGCACTGTCCTCTCTCACGGGGGCGCCCACCGGTGCCGCTCCTGCAGGTCACCAACCGGTGTTTCCCGCAGTGGCACAACCGGAATCGCTGCCGCCGGTGGCGCCGCATCTCGCCGAGTCCGACGAATACACCAAGGGGCAGTGGGCCAGTCTGCGGTGGTTCGAGCGCCGCACCGTGGACACCGAGTCGACGCCGCCGGCCCGGTGCCGAATCTGGTGGCGGCCCGACGGTACGGTGCCCGACGATCCGGTGCTGGTCGCCGCACTGGTGACTTACCTGTCGGCGGCGACGCTGACCGAACCGGCCTATACCGCACGCGGCGGCGGGCTCGTCGCGGCCGCCCAGCGCGATCATTCGGTGTGGTTCCACGCGACCGCCGATCTGTCCGATTGGCTGCTCTACGAACAGTCCTCGCCCAGCAGCGCCGGCACCCTCGCCCTGGCCGACGGGACGATGTTCAACCGCACCGGCGAGCTGGTCTGTACGGTGCGCCAGGAAATGCACTTCCCGCCGCCGCGCGGTTAGCGCCACCAGCTCTGCGCAAGTCAGCTCTCCACAAGGGTCTTGAGCTGTTTGACGGTCTTGTCCATGATGCGCCCGACCTGCCTGGCCGCCACCCAGTCGGCAAGCAGCCCGAGCACTCCCCCGGGCGCCTCGTAGGACAGCCGGAACGTCACCTTGGTACGGCCGTCACCGGTTTCGCGGATCCGGAACCGACCGCGCAACGTGACACCGGTGATACCGATCCAGGCCAGGTCGCGCGGCTCGTCGAATTCGGCCACCTCGATGACGCCCCCGATCGGAACCGAGCCGACCTTCCAGTGCACGGTGTAGCGCGAACCCACCCCTACCGGCGCTTCGGTGACCGTTTCCCAGCGTTCCAGGCTGGCCATGAAATGCGGGTAACAGCCGGGGTCGCTGACGTGCTTCCACACGATGTGCGGTCCCACGTCGACGACGACGCTGCGTTGCAGTCGCATTGCGGCCCCTATCCCAGCACCGGAAAGCGACGCTCGGCGGCGAGCCGGTCCACCGCGGCCTGCAACGCGCCCTCGACCCGGTCGTGGACGGAATCATCGTCGGCTGCGGCGATGTCGTCGGGCGTGATCGGCTCCTGCACCTCGATCGTGATCTTCGTCGGCAGGGGAAGACGGGGCACCATATCGCTGACGGTGAGCCCCCACGGTGGTGCCAGCAGGATCGGGACGCTCTTGAGCCGCGCGATCTTGTCGACCTTCAGCAGCCTCGCCAGCCACTGTCCGCGGTCGAGGAACAGCGCGGCCTCCTGGCCGCCGACGCTGGCGACCGGGACGATCGGCACACCGGCTTCGCGCGCCAGCGTCACATAGCCTTTGCGGCCACCGAAGTCGACCTGGTGGCGCTCCCAGGACGGCCGGAAGACCTCGTAGTCGCCACCCGGGTACACCAGCAGGGCTCCACCGGACCTGAGGGCCAGGGTGGCGTTGTCGTGATTGGCGGCGACCGTGCCGAACTTGCGCAGTGACCCCAGACCGGGCATGGACACCACCAGGTTGTGGGCCAGCTGGTAGAACGGGCGCTCCACACCGAAGTAGGAGCAGAACGCCAGCGTGAACACGAAAGTGTCGGGCGGTAGGTTTCCGCCGCTGTGGTTACCGACGAGCAGTACCGGGCCGTCGGCCGGGATGTGGTCGAGTCCGCGCACGTCGGAGCGGAAGTACAGCGAGGCCAACAACCACAGGCCTGGCAGTTGTTCTCGGATGTAGTCGGCGTCGCGCTGGTCCAGGTCAGCTTTGGGCACACGTGCCGAGACCTGATGTTTGACCATCTCGAGGACATCTCCGAACCCCGCCATGCGAAGGGATATTGACTGTGGCTGCGTCCGGCAAACCTGGCAGGCTGGGGGCCGATGCCCGCGCTGATCGATGACCTGTCCGCACTGCGTGCCGCCGGCGACGACGCCGACGAGCTGTTCACCTCGTTCGCCGCATGGGCCGAGTCCAACGGCACCACGCTCTACCCGGCGCAGGAGGAAGCGCTGATCGAGCTGGTCAGTGGCGCCAACGTCATCCTTGCCACCCCGACGGGTTCGGGTAAATCACTGGTCGCCACCGGCGCCATCTACGCCCAGCTCGCCGCGGGGGGCGTGAGCTTCTACACCGCGCCGATCAAGGCGCTGGTCAGCGAGAAGTTCTTCGCACTGTGCGAGGTGTTCGGTGCGGCCAACGTCGGCATGCTGACCGGTGACGCGGCAGTCAACGCCGACGCGCCGATCATCGTGTGCACCGCCGAGATCCTGGCCAACCTCGCGCTGCGGGAGGGCGGCGCCGGAAGGCTGGGCACCGAGCCGGTGCTGTGCGTGATGGACGAGTTTCACTTCTACGGCGACCCCGACCGCGGGTGGGCGTGGCAGGTGCCGCTGCTGGAACTTCCGCACGCCCAGTTCCTGCTGATGTCGGCGACGCTGGGCGACGTGACGTTCCTGCGGGAGGATCTGACCCGGCGCACCGGGCGGTCCACCGCGCTGGTGGCCAATGCCGAACGTCCGGTGCCGCTGTTTTACTCCTACGCGACGACACCGATGCACGAGACGATCCAGGAACTCGTCGACACTGCACAGTCACCGATCTACGTCGTGCATTTCACCCAGGCCTCGGCGCTGGAACGGGCCCAGGCGCTGATGAGTGTGAACGTCAGCACCAAAGCCGAGAAAGCCGCCATCGCCGAGATGATCGGTGCGTTCCGGTTCTCCTCGGCGTTCGGGTCCACGCTGTCGAGACTGGTCCGGCACGGCATCGGAGTGCACCACGCCGGCATGCTGCCCAAGTACCGGCGGCTGGTCGAACAGCTGGCGCAGGCCGGCCTGCTCAAGGTCATCTGCGGCACCGACACGCTCGGTGTGGGCATCAACGTCCCGATCCGCACGGTGGTGTTCTCGGCGCTGTCGAAGTACGACGGCACCCGGACCCGGCTGCTCAACGCCCGCGAGTTCCACCAGATCGCGGGCCGGGCCGGACGGGCCGGATACGACACCGCGGGCACCGTCGTCGTGCAGGCACCCGACCACGAGGTGGAGAACCTCAAGCAGTTCGCCAAGGTCGCCGACGACCCGAAGAAGCGCCGAAAGTTGGTGCGGCGCAAAGTGCCCGAGGGCATGGTGCCGTGGAGCGAGGCGACGATGAAACGCTTGGTCGACGCCGCGCCGGAGCCGCTGACCAGCAACATGAAAGTGTCGACGGCGATGATCCTCGACGTGGTCGACAGACCCGGGGACCCGTTCGACGCGATGCGCCGGCTGCTCACCGACAATCACGAGCCGCGTAAGCGCCAGCTGCGGCTGATCCGGGAGGCGGTGGGCATCGCACGGTCGCTGTTGCAGGCCGGCGTGCTCGAGCGGCTGGCGGAGCCGGACTCCGAGGGCAGGCGCTATCGGCTCACCGTCGACCTGCCGCCCGATTTCGCGCTGAACCAGCCCCTGTCGACGTTCGCGCTCGCCGCGATCGGGCTGCTCGACGCCGACGCCGAAACCTATGCGCTCGACGTGGTCTCCGTCATCGAGGCGACCTCGGAGGATCCCCGCCAGATCCTGGCCGCCCAGCTCAACAAGGCCAGGGGTGAGGCCGTGGCGCAGATGAAGGCCGACGGTGTCGAGTACGACGAACGGATCGAACTGCTCGACGAGGTCAGCTATCCCAAGCCGCTGGCCGATCTGCTTGAGCACGCCTTCGCGGTGTACCTGCAGAGCAATCCGTGGGCTGCCGACGGGAAACTCTCGCCGAAATCGGTGGTCCGCGAGATGTGGGAGCGAGCCTTCACCTTCCGGGAGTACGTCAGCGTCTACGGGCTGACCCGCTCGGAGGGCGCCGTGCTGCGCTACCTGTCCGACGTGTTCAAGGCGCTGCGGTCCGGCGTGCCCGCGGCGGCGCGCACCGAGGAACTGTCCGACATCGTGGAATGGTTGGGCGAGCTTGTGCGTCAAGTGGATTCGAGTCTGCTCGACGAATGGGAGCAGCTCACCAACCCGGACCGGCCCTTGGACGCACCGGTTGCGCTGCCGGGGCGGCCGCGGCCCCTCACCGGCAACCAGCGCGCGTTCACCGCGATGATCCGCAATGCGCTGTTCCGTCGGGTCGAGCTGTTCGCACGGGAGCGGTGGGACGAGTTGGCCGCGCTCGACGCCGGTTCGGGCTGGACGGCACAGCGTTGGCAGGACGTCGGCGACGAGTACTTCACCGAGCACGACGACGTAGGAACCGGCGCCGACGCCCGCGGGCCCGCGCTGCTGATCTTCGATCGGCGAGCCGATGTGTGGAAGGTCCGGCAGATCCTCGATGATCCTGCCGGCGACCATGATTGGGGCATCGATGTAGAGGTTGACCTCGACGCTTCCGATGAGGAGGGTGCGGTGGTGCTGCGTCTGGTGCATGCGGGCCGCATGGACTGACCGCGGCGGGGGTAACCCTGCGACCATGAACGTACCCCCCGACGCCGATCGCGCGGTCACCGACATCGCACGGCGGCACGGCCTTTCCCGCGATGCCGTGCTGGCGATGCTGGCCGCCCTGTATGCCGGCGGTGGCACCATGGCGCAATTCTCGATTCCCGAGCTGGGCGGTTCGGGGCAATGGATGCGTGGCGGGATGACGATGGTGGGCGATATGTTCGACAACGCGCTCAAGGCGCGTGTCGACGCGGTGTGTAATGAGCTGGTGCACGTGCTGTCGACGACGGCGGTGTTCCCCGCCGGCCACTGGTGGCCTGCCGAGCTCGGAGTTCCCAGCGCAACGGGCGGACAGAACGACGTCCGCTATGCCGTGTTCCCGTCGACTCGCCGCCTGGCCGTGGACATCCGCGGCACTGTCCGGGTGTTCGACACCGGGGAGCATCGGATCGGAGGCGTGCAGCAGCAACAGGGCGGGCGGCACGGATCGGTGAGCTTCACCAGTCAGCTCGGCACGTTCGACATCTCCGCCCTGCCCGAGGTCGGCGCCCGGCCCACCGCCGCCCCGGCCGAGCCCACCGCCGCCCCGGCCGAGCCCACCGCCGCCCCGGCCGAGCCGACCGCCGCCCCGGACCCGGCCGCGATCGTCGCTGCCATCGAGTCGCTGGCGGGTCTGCACCAGCGCGGAATCCTGACCGACGAGGAGTTCGCTGTGAAGAAGGCCGAGCTGCTGGCTCGGCTGTGACGGCAGTCTCTGTACCCGAAATCACAGGTCAGCGGCTTGATTTACCTACCTGTAACACGGAGTATCGATGGGGTCCGGCCGACGGGCGATCCTCGTTGCGCCGGACCCCAAACACTCGAACAGGAGTTCCGCCATGTCCCTCGCGCAGTACCGTGCCGCCCGCCAGATCGCTCGTGATCGGCGGCGCCTCTACGCACGGATTGCGACGATGCCGCACTCGGCGGTCCGCGACGAGCTGGTCGCCGTGGCGCAGCGGTACGAGGGCATCACCCGCTGACCGACGTTCCGCCGCGATACCGCGCCACCTGCTCGACGTAACCGTCGAGCCGGCGTAGCGAATCGTCGAGGGATCTGGTCGGCAACAGCAGCCTGAGTTCGTCGAAGCCCAGCTCCTCGGTGGCCTGCCAGTAGTAGAGATCGACCGGGGCGCCGAAGATCGACAACGGCACCGCGTGCGTGGCCGCCCCGTGGATCTGGTCGACCCGGCGTCTGAGGTTCTCGACCGGCAGTGGGTTGGAGATCCAGCCGGCCCGATGCCGCGCGATGCGCCTGACGGTGGCATCGGAGTCCCCGCCGATCAGGATGGGCGGGTGCGGTTTCTGCACCGGTTTGGGACGTAGGTAGGAAGCCTCGAAATCGACGAATCGGCCGTGGTATTCGGCGGGTTCGGCCGTCCACAGCGCCCGGATCGCATCGATCCGTTCGTCCAGCAGGGCACCCCGTGTCCTGGGATCGGTGCCGTGCTGGCGCATCTCTTCGAGGTTCCACCCTGCGCCGACGCCGAAGACGAAGCGCCCCTTGGAGATCTGGTCGATGCTGGCGGTCTCTTTGGCGGTGATGATCGGATCCCGCTGGATCAAGAGCGCGACCCCGGTGACAAGTTGGATGGTCGAGGTGACGGCCGCGGCGGCCGCCAGGGTGACGAACGGGTCCAGGGTCCGGTAGTAGATCGACGGCAGATCACCGCCCAGTGGGTAGGCCGACTCCCGACTGGCCGGGATATGGGTGTGTTCAGCGACCGCCAACGAATGAAAGCCGCGCTCCTCGACAGCTCGGGCGAGGGAAACCGTGTCGATGGTGTCGTCGTTGACGAACGTCGAGATCCCGAATTTCATCGATTCACCGTACGTGACCGGATTGATACCGAAGTTTGCCCCTTCAGTCACATGGGTAACTTCAGTCACAGCGCTTGACGTCAGCGCACCACAATCGCAGAGAAAGAATCGAATGGATCATCGCCATGAACACCGTCTTGTATTTCAGCGCCAGCGGCGCCGTGTATGAAACCCGCGCCTATACCAACGCCGATATTCACCAGCTCGTCCAGGATCAGGGCCTGCACTGCCTGAGCAGCGCCGACAACCAATTCGACTTCTGGTTCAGCCCCGCCGCCCGCGGCTGCCAGCGTCGCGTCAACCAGATCGCCACCGAATTGTTGATGGCGACCACCGAGTTCACCGCCAAGTCGGTGCCGCTGTTGCGCGGTAGCGTCGTCGTCGCCACCCACGACGCCGACGGTGACCTCGACGGACTCAGCTGGCAGCAACTCGACCAGCTTGCGCGGCACACCCGGTCGGTGTCCGCGCGCGACGAGCGCGCCCTGGCCCGCCGTATCCTGCGCGACGAGCGCAGGCAGCGTGGCGAACTCCGCAGCGTCCAGCCTGCCCCTGTCAGCTGCGCCCGGCCCCGCACACCGGTGCGGCTGTCCTGATCAGCACCCCGGCCCGTAGAGGCCGGGAAGCAGATCGGGGTCACCCGGAAACCAGGTGTTGGCGACCTGAGATCGGGCTCCCATGGCCGCCGCGCGATCGACGAGCCGATTGCCGAGATCGAGTTGCTCCGGCTCCCAAGCCCGTAACGCAGCCGCGATATCGCCGTCACCCGACCGGAGGTGTTCGTAGAGCGCCCACGCATCCGCAGCGGCCTTGGCCGACCCCGCGGCCGGGTGCGGACGCGCGGTGAACGCGGCGTCACCGATGACCGCGATGCGGCCGTGCGCCATGGCGGGGATCCGCACATCGGCGACGATCTGCAGGTACGGCTGCTCGGTCCCGGTGATCACTTCGGCGACCGCCGGAGCGAGCTGTCGGGTCGCGGCCGCCCTCATCTCATCGATGTACCGGCGCTGCACCGAGCCGGGATGCAGGGACACCTCCGCCTGACAACCACGGACGTCGGTGGTCATCTCCTGCAGCTGCGGACCGTCGTCGACGTTGCGGTACCAGACGAAGTTCAGCAGCCGGCGGCCCTGGCGAAGTTCACCGTCCATGCCGGGAATCGTGTACAGCACCGCGTGCGTGTTCTCCCCGACGCTGTAGGTCAACGAGTCCGCCAGTAGCCCCCGGGTGCCGGCGCCGACCCGGTCCTCCCGCAGCGTCCCCCGCCAACCGACGTAACCCGAGTATTCGGGCTTCAGCTGCGGGTACAGACGCCGGCGGGCGGTCGAGGTGACACCGTCGGCGAACACCACCAAGTCCGCGCGTTCGGTGCGGCCGGTGGTGAAACGCAGTTCGACGCGGTCGGCGTCCTGACTGAAACCGACGCAGAACTCGCCGAGGTGGTATCGCTCGGGGCCGAAATCCGCGAGCAACGCCCGGTAGACCGTTCCCCAGGAGGCACAGCGGGTTTCCCAGGGCCGGCAGTGGATCACCTGATCGGAGCGGCCCAGGTACTGCAGTCGGACGCTCCGGGTGCTGAGTCCTTCGATCCGACGGGCGTCGCGGTCGTCGAACCACTTCATCGTCATCGGCTGCAAGACGATTCCGCCGCCCCGGTTGTCCAGCGCGGTCGGCGTCCGCTCGAAGACGTCGACATCGAAGCCCAACCCGCGCAGCAACAGCGCGCTCGTCAAGCCTCCGATCGACCCCCCGACGACGACCGCCCGCACACCCGCGTACTCCGTCGACCTCGGCTCCGCTGCCACGGCCAAGGTTCTCAGATCGTCTGCGTCACCGCAGCGGATCCGCACCGACTACCGTCGAGGCGTGGATTTCCAGGAGTACCGCAGTCACGATGCCACCGGGCTCGCGCAGCTGGTGGCCGACAAGCAGGTCACCGCCGAGGAACTGCTGACGCTGGCACGGGAACGGGCCGCCGCGGTGAACCCGCGTATCAACGCGATCGTGCGCGACGTGACGGCAACGCCCGCCGATGCGGGTGACGGACCTTTTGCCGGTGTGCCGTTCCTGATCAAGGATCTTGCTCAGGACTACGCCGGCCTGCCGAGCTCCCGCGGGTCGCGCGCGTTGATGTCAACGCCGGTGGCCGAGCACTCCACCATCGTGCGGCGTTGGATCGACGCCGGCCTGGTCATCTTCGGAAAGACCAATACGCCGGAGTTCGGGGCCAAGGGGATCACCGAACCCGACGCCTGGGGGCCGGCGCGCAATCCGTGGGACCTGGGCCGGACGCCCGGCGGCTCGTCGGGCGGCTCGGCGGCGGCGGTGGCCGCGGGCATCGTCGCGTGCGCCGGCGCCAACGACGGCGGCGGTTCGATCCGTATCCCGGCGGCGTGCTGCGGGCTCGTCGGGCTCAAGCCGGGTCGTGGGCTCACCCCGATGGGACCCGAGGTCGGTGAGTCGATGCACGGTTCGGCGGTGCAGGGCGTCGTATCGCGCACCGTCCGCGATACCGCGGCGATGCTCGACGTCATCAGCGGCGGCGAGCCGTGGGGTCCGTTCACACCCGCGATACCCGAGCACACCTTCACCTCCTGCCTGGAGCAGGATCCCGGCCGGCTGCGTATCGGGGTGCGGGTGCCGACGGCGATGACCCCGGCGCCGCACCGCGAGGCGTTCGCCGCCGTGGAGGCAACCGTGCGTACGCTCACCGAACTCGGCCATCACGTCGAGGAGCTGCCGCAGGCGCCGTTCGACGATGCGGCGCTGGCGCGTGAGTTCCTGCTCACCTGGTTCGTCTACACCGCATGGGAACTCGACGACGCCAAACGACTGACCGGAGCGAAAGATGAAGCCTTCGAACGCGACACCTTGATCCTGTCCGCCATCGGGCGGGCCACCAGCAGCGTGGATTACCTCGATGCCGTACAGCGCAGACATGAGCACACCCGCAGGTTGACCGAGTTCTTCGACTCCTACGATCTGCTCCTGACGCCCACCCTGGCCACCCCGCCGCCGGCGATCGGTGAATTCGATCTGCCGGCGGCTCTGCAGCGCGCCTCGGATGTACTGCTGAGAACCCGCACCGCCCACCTGCTGCGGTTCACCCGGATCGTCGATGACATGGTGGACAAGAACCTGGGCTGGGTGCCCTACACCCAACTGGCCAACATCACCGGGCGCCCGGCGATTTCACTACCCCTGCACTGGACCGAACAGGGTCTGCCGCTGGGGGTGCAGTTCGTCGCGCCGCTGGCCGGTGAAGCGTTGCTGATCCGGTTGGCCGCCCAACTTGAGCAGGCGATGCCGTGGCGTGACCGGGTGGCACCGATCTGAGTCACGCGGGGCTGAACAGCCGAGGTTGCAGCCAGGTCAAGTCGCCGAACCGGGGTAGCGTCTTCGCCGCGGCCAGAACTCCGAGATCCGCCAGCGGTTCGGCCAGGATGACCGCCATATAGGCGAGTCCGAAGGTCGCGATACCGCCCACCGCCTCAGCGGTGAAACCCTGCCCGTACAGCGCCCAGAACGTCACCCACGAGACGATGCCGGCCTGGTAGGTGGCCGAAAGCGCCAGCGCCTGACGGTATTTGAGGTCGATGTAGCGCGTTTTGGGCGCAATGGCGCGGTGGGCGACGTACTGCAGCGCGAACAGCGGTACCAGCAGCGTGGTCACGTTCATCCCGTACTGCGGAAGGTCGAACGGTGCGAAGACCAACCCCTGGATGAGCAACCCGAGGGCGAGGCCGAAAGCGGCCGGCGCGGCGCCGAACAGCAGGAACAGGGTCGACCCGAGGATGAGGTGCACTTCGGACACCCCCACCGGGAAGTGTGGGAGGACCTCGAAGAACGCCAGCGTCAGCACCGTAGTCGCGGCGCTACCCAGCAGCAGGGATCCCGCGCCGCGCTCGGTGAGGTGTTTCCGCGCCACGTGCAGGGCATAGGCTCCGGCGCCCGCCGCGGTGACATAGCTGAGGACGATTTTCGCGCCGTCGACAATCCCAGGCTCGATGTGCATCGCCTTACCTTTCAGTTCAGGGTCAGTGGTGGTCGCCGGCGACGGCGTGGTCGTCATCATCGGTGGCCAGCGGCCTGGTCAGGATCTCGCGGTGCGCCACGACCTTCTCCAGCGCGGCCACCCAGTGGTCGTAGTACTGCCAGTCACCCCGGTCTGACGCCGCGGTGGCCTCCCAGCTTCCGATGGTCTCGATCAGGCTCTGCTGGAACTCACTCCACGGGTAATGGCCGAACTCCGAGAGCGCCAACGCCAGCCCGAAGGCCCTGCGCTGCCACTCGTGGTCGAAGGACGGCGCGGCCTGGTCTGTGGTGCAGGTGCTGTGCAGTTTCATGTCGGCTGCCCCGCGAGCGCGACACCCATCATGGATTCGGTGGTGACCAGATCCATCAACTCCAACTCGGTGAGATCCTCGGTACCCGAGGGTCGTTCGGGAATGACGAACCACCGTGAGTGCCCACTGGAGTCCCAGACCTTGATCTCGGTGTCCGCCGGCAAGGCGACTCCGACCTCGGCCAGTACGGTTCTGGGCTCGCGCGCGGCACGGGCGCGGAAGACCGGGTCCTTGTACCAGTACGGCGGCAGTCCGAGTACCGGCCATGGGAAGCACGAGCACAGCGTGCAGATGACGAGGTTGTGCACACCCGGGGAATTGGCGACGGCCTGCAGGTGTTCGCCCTCGGCGCCGGCCATTCCCTCCGGAAGCTCCAATTCGGCAAGGGCGCCCGGGGTGTCGACTACCACGCGTTCGGCGAAGTCAGGATCGGTCCACGCCTTGACGACTATCTTCTTGCCGTTCAGCGGGGTCATCTCGGATTCGAAGTATGAGAGCACCTTTTCGACGGTCTGACCGGTGATGACGCCCTTCTCGATCAACAACCGTTCGAGTGCGGCGACCCAGTCGGCACTGGAATTCTCCCGGTCGGCGGGATAGGCGAACTGGTCGGTCACTGGTCCTCCTCGACGGGTTGCAGATACGCCTCGAACAGCTCGGCGTAGAGGGTGTTCGCGCCTGGTTCGGCCCGTGCGCCCCACAGCTCGCCGGGCGTGAACTCGACGATGTAAATCGGCATCGGCTCGCCGATTCCGTCTCCGGTCTCGACGAAATAGCCGTAATCGCCTTCGAAGACGCGCTCGACGGTGCCGGTCCGCGCGCGTAGGTAGCCGGGCAGCCGGGTGTGCGCCCCCGGCGGCACATCACTGATCCGCACCGACTGACCGACGGCGAACCTCGGATGGGCGACGTCTCGGCGCGGGCTGTCGCCGCGGCGCAGATAGTCGATCACCTGGTCGTCGATCGCGGCGTCCGCGCTGCTGTCCGGCGCCGCAACGGGCGCGCCGAGCCCGTCGATCAACTCCTCCTCGGACACATAGCCCTTGTCGATGAAGAACTGTGTGATACCGCCCAGCCATTTCTCGTAGTAGCGGAACTTGAAGTAATCGAACGGATTCATCGCCTCGGCGCCGGTGCGCAGGTCCGCCCATGTCCACTCGTCCCGGAACGCGGTGGGCACCTCGGCGATCGGATACTCGGGCAGCGCCGATCCCAGATGGTTGCTCAGCCCCATCATCGCGACGTGGATGCCGAAGATCCGCTTCTCCCATTCCTCGACGAAGACTCTCTTCTCCAAGTTCAGCGGTTGCGGCAGGCCCTCCAGCCCGCCCAGGTTGTGTTGTAGCTTCATGCGGTCGCTCCTTCGGTGTCTGAGTGCTCGGCCGGCGCCGTTCGAGTCATCAGGTTCGCCAGATACTCGGAGGCGATCCCGAACGTCGCGCCAAGCACGCACGCGCACGCCGCGACCAGGCCGGGATGGGAGATGCTGGTCGCGATCACCAACTGCCCGGTCCCGGCGACCGTCGACACCGTCGAGGCGAACCCGACCACCACCGCCGGCGTGGTGGACAACAACCCGATCCACGACGCCTGCACCATCAGCGCACTGCCCACACCGACCGCGATGGCCGTGGCGGTCAGGGTGCCGCCCAGTAGATGCGCCGCGTACAGGCTCGCGCATGCGATCGCCACACCCACCAGGTTGGAACACACCGAGCGGATCCAGCCGGCGGGTCCGCCTCCGACGAAGAAGAACGATGCCCAGGCCAGGAACACCACCCAGATCGGTACGGTGATCACGGTGGCGGTGAACGCCACCGCCACCCCGCCGAGCACACCTATGCTCAACGTCAGCGCAGACCGCGAATCCATCGATATCCACCTTCTTGATCGGTCGGGTTGCGAACAACGTTGAGCCCCGGTTGTTTCGGCGGCGTAACCCGGGCTTTTCGGCTGATGACCGGCACGGACATGTTTCGGTCGAATCAGGACAATCCGACCGTCCCGGACATGAAGGCGGCAGATCCGGACATCGGCGCACGCGACCACCGGGGACCGGTGACGCTTTCGCGATGAGCATCCCGTCCGGCACCCGGCCGCGGCACATCGCGGTCCTGGTGTTCGACGGCGTTCGTACGCTCGATCTCACCGGACCGCTCGAGGTGTTCGACGTGGCAGGTGAGCAGGGATGTGCCTATTCCGTCGGCCTGTACTCCGCATCCGGGTCCGACAGGATTGCGTGCTCAACGGGTTTGACCGTCGATGCATCGCCGGCGTCGGCGCGCACGGCTGCGATCGACACGCTGCTGCTACCGGGCAGTGAATCCCTGGTCACTGACGGGGTTCCGGACCAACTGAGGCGGGTGACCGGAACGCTGGCACAGCAGGCGAATCGGGTGGCCGCGGTCTGCGCGGGAGCCTTCGCGCTGGCGGCTGCAGGTGTACTTGCGGGACGGCGAGCGACCACGCACTGGCGTCACCAGGATGCGTTCGGCCGTCAATACCCTTCGACAACTGTCGAACGTGACTCGGTGTACACCCGCGATGGCCACATCTGGACGTCCGCGGGTGGCACGGCAGGTATCGACCTCGCACTGGCCCTGGTGGCCGAGGACTTCGGAAGTTCTGTCGCCCAAGCTATTTCCAAGGAGATGCTGATCCTCGGTCGGCGTATGGAAGGTCATCCTCAGATCTCGGCGGCCGCTCGCACACCGCGGCCGAAACACCCGAGCCTGGAGCGGCTGATGGCCTCCATCGTCGTCGACCCGGCGGGTCATTACGAACTCGACACTGTGGCAAGGCAACTCGGGGTCAGTCCGCGTCACCTCGCCCGATTGTTCAAAGCGCAGGTCGGCGTGACGCTACGTGAATACGTCGACGAGGTGCGACTGGAGAACGCGGTCGCGCTCGTCCTTGCCGGTGAGTCGTTCCACTCCGCCGCGCGGCGCAGTGGTCTGCGGTCCGGCGCCCGGGTCCGCGATCACCTCGTGACGCGACGCACGCCCGCGTAGTCCTGTCCACCGATCCCGGTGGTGCGGAACCGACTCCGGTATGTGCTCGGCGAGATGCCGAGATTGCGGCGGAAGGTCCGTCGCATGGTGTCCGGTGTGCCGAAGCCGGCGCGACGGGCAACGGCGTCCTGGCTCTGGTCCCCCGTCGCGAGCAGAACCTTCGCCGCCTCCAGTCGCGCCTGTTCGACGAACCGCGCCGGGGTCATTCCGACTTGCTCCCGGAACATCCGGACCAGATGCCGCTCGCTGAGCGCCGCGCGGTCGGCCATGGCGGCGGTGGAATGGTCCGCGCCGGGGTCGGCGATGACCGAGTCCAGCACGGCGCGCAGCCCACCTGACGCCGGCAGCGCCGCCTCGGCCCAGACGCTGAACTGCGCCTGCCCACCGGGCCGCTGCAGGAAGACCACCATCCAGCGCGCGACCCGACGCGCGACCGCCGGCCCGTAGTCACTCTCCACGAGCGCCAGCGCGAGGTCGATGCCGGCACTGATGCCCGCGCCGGTGATATAGGCGCCGTCCTGGACGAACAGCGAATCCGGGTCGACGATCACCCTGGGGTAGTTGCGGGCCAATGTCTGGCAGTGCGCCCAGTGCGTCGTGGCCCGGCGGTTGTCGAGCAGGCCGAGCGCGGCGAGCACGAACGCGCCGGTGCACACCGAGGCGACCCGGCGCGCGCGGGGTGCCAGTTCACGGACCATCATCAGGGCATCCGGCACCATGTCCGGAGTCGGCTCCTCCGGGATATCGTGCAGCCCCGGGGTGAACATGAACCCCGCTGGTACTCCACCGGGAACGAGCAGGGTGTCGATCGACTCCGGGACGTCGGCCACCGGTAGGTCCACGTTCAGCCGCGCATAGGCCGTCGTGCCCACCGCCGAGCCCGACGGAGAGGTCAGCAGCACCGAGTAGCGGGCGCCGAAATCGTTGGCGCGGGCGAAGATCTCCAACGGCGCGGCCACGTCCTGCAACGTGACCTTGTCGTAGAGGGCGAACACCACCGTCCGGGAATTGTCGGCCACCCGCAGTCGCCCTTCCCTGAGACCGCTGTGCGTCGCGCTACTGTAGCGGTCCTGTGTTACCGCCGGGTTGCGGCGTCGTCTCGGCCGCGGCCTGCCAGTCCCGCGCGGCGATCAGCTCGGGCACCAACGTCTCGATGAGCAACCGAACCTCGTCGACGTCGTCTCCGGGATAGCGCAACGTGACCGCCGCGGTGGGTACCTGCGCGCCCACGCCGACGACCCGGGTCCCGCGCGGTCCGGTCCACTCCGCCATCTGGGCCTCCCAGGTCGATCCGGCGAACACCAGCATCCGCAGATCGGTGTTCTTGGTGCGGTAGACGTCGACATGGCTCCAGTCGCCGGTCTCGCAACCGATGGCCGACCGCCGGGGGCCTTCGCGGAGCATCAGCGCGCCTTGCTGGGCCGACGACAGCCGGTGCGCGGGTGCGCACAGATGCGTCTCGACCGGCCCCAGCAGATGATCGGAAACCTCGGGCAGCCAGTCTTTCTCGGTGGACAGCAGATGCTCACCGGCTCGTGCGGCGGCGTCGATCGCAGCGACCAGATCATCGGTGGCAGTGTCGGTCAGCCGGCACTCCAGCGCCAAGAGCAGGGCCAGGGTGTGCGCAAAGCTGCGGCAGGCCACCCCGCCGCGCTCAGGCTCGGCCGAGAGTTCCACGGTGGCGCTGCACCGTGCCGTGATGGCCGAACCCGGCGTGTTGGTCAATGCCACCGTCGTGGCCGTGGGATCCATCCGGTCCAACGCGTCCAGGGTCTCGACCGAGCCGCCGGTGGCCGAGGTCGCGACCACCAGTGTGCCCGGACCCCAGACGGGTAGCAATTGCGAGGACGCGATCTCCGAGACCGCGCAGATGCCCCTGCTGCGCAACCGCGCGGCGGCCACGCCGGCGGCGTAGGCCGACGATCCCATGCCGATGAACACGACCCGCGACACTGCCGGTGTCACCACGTCCGACCATGGATTGTGTTGTGCCAGAATGTCGGCCAGTCGAGCAAGCACCTCCGGCTTGCGGGTGAGGTCGGCGGCGAAGGCGTCGGGGTTCATCGGCTCATCTCTGCGGCTGGGGCAGGTCTTGCAGTACGGCGGGCAGCGCCGCGTCGGGCACATACATCCAGCGCGGCAGATGACGTGCGGCGTAGACGATCTCGCGAAGCACCTGTTGCAGCCGCAGCGGCGTCAGGGCACGGTCGAGGTGTAAGTCGGCGCGGCCGGATGCGGACAGCTCGCGCAAGTAGCCCTCGTAGAGGGCGCCGCGGGCGGCCGCCGCGACCGGCTCCAGACGCTGCGCTGCCAGATCAGCATGCTTGGCCGCGACGATCGCGACATGGGCCAGCGACTGCAGGATCCCGGCCAGGTCCACTGCTGCGGGCACCGGTCGCATCCGTTCGCCCGGGGTGAGCACCGGGTTTCCGTCGAAATCGGTGACGAAGAGCGCCTCACCGGCCCGCAACACCTGGCCCACGTGTAGATCGCCGTGCGCGTTCAGAATCGGGACATCCACCAGATCTGCCAGCTGCTCCAAGGCCGCCGCCACCGCCTCGGCGCGCTGTTCCAGCAATTCCGCACTGGCGGCTCCGGCCAGTTGACGTGCCGCCGCCAAGGTGGCAAAGGCGTTGTCGCGCCAGCGTTCCGCGTCGGCTCGGGTGGAGGTGGTCACCGTAGCGGCCAATGACGAGTGCAGATCACCGACCATCTCTCCCAGCGCGGTGCAGGTGCGCACCACAGCGCTGCGATCACCGGAGCGGGCCGCGGCGGTGAACAGTTCCACAGCCCAGGTCCAGCCGTCGACGGCGCCGGGGAGGTAGCCGGTGACGGCGGCGACCAGTGTCTGCGCGCCTGTCTCTGGGTCGGTCTCGGCGCCATCCTCCGGCGCCCAGGTGACCACCCCCCATGGCGTGGGCATCGCAGTGAAGCCGGCAGCAGCCAGACACGCCAATCGGCCGGGCGCCGGATGTGGCCCGGGCTCCAGGTGGGTCGCCCACTTCACCACCGCAGCATCTCCGACGATGACCGATTCGTTCGTCTGGTCCACGGTGATGGGACGCTCCCCTTCCGCAACCGCATCGGTTGTCCACGACATGATCCGGAACCGTCCGCGTGACGTGCGGCCGGGCGATCGGCGCAACAGCTGAACCAGGGCCTCGGCCGCGCCGTCGCCGGCGATCGCGCGCCGCCACCGCTGCCCCTCGGCCACCGCCGGCACCGCCGACAATGTTCCTCCGTCATCGGCGATCACCAGGGCATGCCGGTCTCCCAGGCAGAGCAGATCGGCCGCGACGAGGTCAGACGGATCGGACGGCACGGATCAGCCGGAGCCGGCGCGATGGGCGCGGCCCACCCGCTCGATGGTGTCGGCGGCCAGCCGCAGGCCGTCACGCCGGCGAATGTCGGCGCCGATCCGGGCTACTCGCTCACGGAGGGGTTCATCGCTCAGGAGACGGTCGAGCGCGCGGATCAGGTCGTCGTCGTCGAAGTGATATGTGTCCAGTCGCGCACCGAGTTCGAGTTCATCGATGCGCTGGGCGTTCTCGTACTGATCCCAGAACAGCGGCAGCACGATCAGTGGCTTGCCGAAGTGCAGTGCCTCGGTGGTGGTGTTGTTGCCGCCGTGCGAGATCACCGCGTCGACCAACGGCATGATCCGGGTCTGCGGCAACATCTGCGCGCCGACCATGTTGTCGGCCAACACGATCTTGTCGGCCTGCGGGCCCTTGCTCACGATGAAGCGGTGTGGGGTGCGCGCCAGCACGTCGATCAGCCGCTGCATCAACGTGACGTCGGCGGCACCCAGCGAACCCAGTGACAGGTAGACCAGCGCGCTGCCGTCGGGACGATCGGCCACGGCCGCGGGAAGCTGGTATTCGTCGTCGGTCTCCCGGATGCTGGAGTCCACCCGGATCCAGGAGTCGTCGAGCGGACGCAGATCGGTGTAGTCGGCCTCGGCCGGGTAGATGTAGATGGTGGCGGCGTTGTCGCGCGGCATGAACTCCAGATCGGGAAGCGGCTCCGCACCCTGCTCACGCACCCAAGCGTCGAACTCCTTCCACATCGGTCGCAACACCCGGTCGAACTCCGCGGTGTAGGCCCCCCATTGGGAGCGGTCGTCGCTGGGCAGTCCGGAGAACGGCGGTGGGATATCGGGCCCGGGGACTTCCAGTGGGCTGCAGGAGATGAAGCGTACGAACGGCTTTCCCGCGGTGGCCAACGCCGGGAACAGCACGACATTGTCTTCGACCAGCACATCGGGCTGATGTGTGGCAATGATCTCGCGCAGGCGGGGCTCACAGTACTTCGCACCGTCGATGAGTGCCTGGAAGGTCGGTGCGATGAACGTCGCCAGCTGTTCGATCGTCGGCTTGGCGAACTCGGGCGCGGTTTCGGTGATGAAGTCGGTCCAGAAATGTCCGGCGTCGGCCTCGCCGCCGTCTTGCGACGGTTCGGCCAGATCGACCAGTTCTTCGATGAATCCGTACCGCGCGATTCTGCCGGCCCACGATGATTCGGCCGCGAAGACGATCCGGTGGCCCCGCTCCCGCAGTTTCGCCGCGACACCTATGCACTGGTTGGTGGGCCCGTAGGCGGACTCCGGCCAGAACATGATGGTCAGCGGTGTGTCTGCTGCAGTCAACGGTGCGTCCTTTCGCCTTTTTCACTGCGGGGCAGGGAATGGCCGGTGGCCACCCGTGCATAGTCGAGGATCTGCTCGATCGAGGCGTCGGCGTCGAGGCTGGGGTGCCGGGCCACCATGCGGTAGCCATAGGCATCCTCGAGCGCCACGATGTTTCGGGCGATGGTCACCGAGGGCGAAGACAAGCGGAAAATCCGCTGTGCGGCACCGACTTCCAGGATCACCTGATACATCGCCACCTGCCGGTCGAAGAGCGCGGTCAGCAGCACGCCATAGGTCGGGTATCGGCCCGCGGCCCCGCCGAGCTCGCACAGCAGTTTCACGGCCGGGTCCTCCGAATCGACGGGCAACCCCGATTCGATGGTGACCACCAGGCGCCGGTCCGGTTCAGCGATACCGTCGATGGCGCGCAGGCGGTCGTCGTAGAACCGCTCCATCCCGGCGCGGTTGGCCTCCACCAGCAAGGTCTGCACGTCGGGGAAGTGATAGAGCACCGCTCCGGAGGTCAGCCCGGCCTCGGCGGCCACCTGGTTGAGTTGCACGCCTGCACCGTGTTTCGTCACGGCGCGCTGCGCGGCGTGCAGCAGTCTCACGCGTCGCTCCGCGCGACTGACAGGCATCGGCATCTCCCTGGAGTTCGTCGGGCCCACTGTGCCAGAGATCCGCCCGCGGCGGTGCGATTATTTGAAGAGTTACTCAGCTTTAACGTAGACAGGACTCACCAGCTGGTCATATCTGCCTGATGAGACTTGACCCAGACTGCAGTCATGGGGCTGTCAACGCCCGGGTGTCAGTTCATCGAGCAGAGCCCGGTTCACACCTGCCCAGAGTGTCGCGACCATGAACGCAGACCGTTCGGCGGCGTCGTGCTCGGCGGGACTCGGCCGCATGCATGTCTCCAGATGATCGGGGCCTTCCGGCCACCCTAATGGGAATCGATCAGACAACGGGGTGCGCCGTTGGCGTCCCGGGTGATCAGACCCTGTTCGGCGAAACCCTCCAGCCAGCCGCCCATCGGCCACGCACCCCAGCGGCGGTGGAAGACATGGGCGTTGCGCACGATGTCGGCGAGGTGGCGCACCGGTGGGTTCTCGACGGGGTGATGCTGGTGAAAGGCGTGCGCGCCGCCCACCCACCGCATCGGAACCGCGTTCGCCTCGGCGCAGCGTGCGAAGTCGGTGTCCTCACCCCCGTAGCCCTGGTACTCCTCGCAGAACCCGCCGATCCGGTCCCAGACCTCGCGGCGGACTGCGAACGACAGCGACCAGAACAGTGCGTAATCGGTGCCGGCGACGATGGCTTCCCCCGGTGGCGCTGGCCGGGCGGGGTGCGGCCGGACCTGGTCGTCGAGGGTGGCGAGGTCGTATCCCGAAGGTCCCGGCGGCGGCAGATAGGTGACCGGGCCGCACAGCAGCGCGTCGCGGTGCCGGGTCTGTTGCGCTGCCCGGTGGTAGCGCTCGATCAGGCGCGTCGACGGGACACAGTCCACGTCGAGGAACACCAACAGCTCCGCCCGGTCGGCGATCGCTCGTTGCGCGCCGGCGTTGCGGGCGGCCGCCAACGGCAGTGGCACCGTCGCCGGGAAGTCGACGAGCTCCGCGGTGTGCCGTTCCCGGTGCAGCACCGTGGCCACGCCGCTGTCACCGAGAGCGACCACGATGTGCGCGTCGGCAGGCCGCGCACTGCGCCGTAGGCCACCGATCTGGTTGCGCAGGTGACGATGTCGGCCGTGCGCGATCGTGATCACCGCGGTCTTCATCGCCGGACCGCCGGTACCCTGCACCGGGCCGCGGTCGCCGTGATCGCGGCTGCCGCCCGGTCCGCCGCTCCGGGCACCTGCCAGTGCAGCCACCGGTCTGGATCGCCGTGGCGGGCACGACGCAACAGCGCGGGCCAGTCCTGCTCGGGCGGCCACGTGGTGGCGGTGACGGCGAGCCGGTGGCGATCCAACACCGCTGCGGTCATGTGCTGTTCGTCGAACGGTCGGGGTTGGGCGATGACGATCGCGGGCCGTCGCGCCGCGGCGATGTCCGCGACGCTGTTCTGGCCGGCGTGGCTGATCACCACGTCGGCGTCGCAGAGGTACGGCCACGGGTCGTCGGTCCATCGCCCCGACGCCCCGCCCAGCGCGGTACAGGTGACACCGGGCTGTTCGAGGTGGGCGCCGAACGCATCTGCGGCGCCGCCGAGTAGTAGCAGCCTCAGGTCTCCGCCACCCGGGGGCCGGGCTGGTCGCGATCGATGCTCGAAGCGGCTGATCCCCCCCACGTAGCTGGTCTTGTGCGCGTGGGATCGCAACCAGGCCGGCGCGTTCAACCGTTCGGGCCAGGCGGCCAGGATGTGGTCTGCGGAACGGTGCACGAGGTCGTGCGGCGGGTCGGTCCGCTCGCCCGGGAGCGCCACCACCACGGTGGGGACACCCAGCAACCGCAGGAACAGCGCCACTTCGACGGATACGTCGACCACGCATACCTCGGGGTGGGCGTCGGCCACCCACTGCGCCAGGACCTGCATCCGTGCGCTGTATCCGGGGTCGTGATGGGGCGCCCAGTGCAGCGCTCCATGGGCGGTCGGCTCGTGCACCTGATTGGCGGCGTCGTCACGCGGAAGCTTGATGACGGCCGAGAACGGATGCCGGGACGGGATGGTCGCCGAGGTCAGTGCCGTCACGGGTCGGCGCAGATGCGAGGTGATGCTGACGGCCCGCGCGAGATGGCCGTAGCCGTGATGGTGAATGTAGTAGCCGATCATCGGTGTCATCGCCCCCGGTGGAGATCATGTGTCGGTAAAGGGACAGGTAGCCCTGCAACATCGCTGCGGCCGAGCATCGGCGCACCGCCTGCTCGTGCACCTGTTGTCGCGGCAGTCGGGCCGCCCGCGGTATCGCGGCGACCATGGCCGCAACGTCACCGGGCGGTACCAATACCCCTGATTGCGCGGTGACCAGTTCGGGGATGCCGCCGCGGTCGAAGGCGACAACCGGTGTGCCGCAGCACATCGCCTCGGCGACGACGAGTCCGTAGGGTTCGTCCCAGGCCGGGGTGACCAACGCGACCGCAGCGGTCCCGATGAGTTCGGCCAGACCTTGCTGGGTGAGATGGCCGGCGTAGCGGATCCGGTCGCCCAGGCGCGGTGCGATGGACGCAGCGAAGTAGGAGGCGTCGGAGATCGGACCGGCCAGCGTGAGCGCACGACCGGCACGGTGTGCCGCCTCGATCGCCAGGTGCGGCGCCTTCTCCGCGGTGATCCGCCCGAACCACACCAAATCCTCGCCACCGCGCCCCAACGGCCAACGGCGCGTGTCGATCCCGTTGGGCACCACCGTGAACGGGACGCCCACGCCGGCCCAGGCGGCAGCGGTGTGCTCGGAGACCGCGGCGAATCCGGTACCGCGCCCTCCGGTGGCCCGGATGGCGGATTCCAACCAGGGCGTCGGGGGTGTGTGCAAGGTGGTGAGCATCGGCGTCGATACCGTCGGCGCCATCGCCACCGGCAGGTAATGCAGGCTGTGGTTGTGGATCACGTCGAAGCGGTCACCGCGGTCGGCAGCCAAGTCCAACATCAGTTTCAGATAGGCGTGATGATCGGCCATGAACGACTCGGCGGGCATGGACACGTCCGCCACCGCGGCATCGGTCAGCTCCAATTCCTGTACCTGCAGGCAGGAGCTCCCGAAGCCGGCATCGGAGCCGGGCGCGGCGAACAGCGCCACCTCGTGTCCGTGCTCGGCCAGCGCTCTGCCCAGGTGCCACACGTGGGCTTCCAACCCACCGGCGAAGGGCTGGCTGATCGGGAACCGGCACGAGGCGATCAATGCGATGCGCAGCGGCCGGCTCATCGCAGCACCCGTTCGTAGAGCGCTCGGTGCGCACCGGCCAGCATCACCCGCTCGGCGGCCCGCTCAGCCCATGTCGCCCTGGGAGACGCTTCGCCCCTGCACCATTGACCATAGGCCGACCGCACGGCACGCTGCAGCGACCCCGTGTCGAACTCGTCGTCGGTGAAGGTGAACACCCGGCACGGCCGTTGTTGGGCGTAGTAGCCGCAGCTGGGTGCGATCACCGCGGTGCCGAGGTCGAAACATGCTTCCAGCCAACCGGAATGGGTTCCGAAGCGGTATGGCAGCACCGACACCGAAAGACCGGCCAGGTAGTCCCACAGTTCGGCGTCGGAGAAGTACGGGTGCACGCGGACCTCGACCCGGTGCCGGCGTCCGAGGTCGAGCACCGCGGTCCCGAATTCCGGCGCATACCAGTGGTTGCCCGGATCGAAGACCTCATCGTGGATGTTGATGCGCAGCATTGCGTCCGGCAGTGTCGTCATCGTCTCGGCCAGGACTTCGAGCACCGGAAGTGGATCCATGTTGGCGCGCCGGCTCTTCACGTGGACCCCCACGGTGAATCGGTCCGGGCGGCGGCGTGGGGACTCGATGAAGCCGCGGTCCAGCACGTGCGGGTGCGGCAGCACGAGGGCGTCCTTGTCCCAGCGGCGGCCGATCTCGCGCGCCGCGCCGGGCGTCAGGGTGATCAGCGCGTCCGCGGCACCGATCAGCACATCCTGCTGCAGGGTGTGCTGATCGGGATCCTGGTGGTGCGGGTTACGCAGATCGTGCACCGTGTAAACCAGCGGCTTGTGATGCGACTTCAGTTCCTGCAGTACGGCAGTCAACACGTCGGCACCCACGGCGTCGAACCCGAAATGGACGTGGAAGACGTCGAACCGGTCGTGGTTGGCGCTGACCCAGCCGGGCTCCAGCATCAGCGGCGGCCACCACCCACCCGGCACCGTCCTTCCGTCGGCGGGCACCGGGTCCGTCAGCCGGACGACGGTATCCCGGCCGGAGGGGTCGGCCAGGTGTCGTACATACACATGTGAGCCAGGCACAGAAGCAACACGCAGCAAGGGGGTCTCCTCATCGCGAAACATGGTGATGCCCTGGGTCAGCGCGGATCGCCGTTGACCCGCCCCGATCGCTGAGGGTCCCTACCCACTGAAGGACTCGGCTCAGCCGCATTACCCCGGCCGCGCAACGACAAACCTGACGTCTGGTTGCCGCTCGGCGATTCCGGGAATGCACAGCCGGTGTTGACCGCTGCGCTGTTCGGGATCGCGGCATCGAGCGCCCTGGTGATCGGTGCTCTGATCGGTGTCCGGTGGGACCTGCCGAAGAAGGTGACGGGTGTCCTGCTGGCCTTCGCCAGTGGGGCGCTGATCTCGGCACTGGCGTTCGAGCTGTTCGAGGATGCGTTCCAGCTGGGCGGAGCGCTGCATTCCGGACTCGGATTGCTTGCCGGCGCCGCCGCGTTCGTCACCGCCGACAGCCTGCTCGACCGCTACGTCAGCGGAAGCTCGGGTCCCGGGCAACGCCAGGTGACGTCCGACGGCGCCCGACGCGGTGTCGGGCTGGCCCTGCTGGCCGCCGTCACCCTGGACGGGGTGCCCGAGAATCTGGCGCTCGGTGTCTCGCTGGTCGGCGGCGCATCGCTGTCGCTGTTGGTGGCGATCTTCTTCTCGAACCTTCCGGAATCCGTGGTCGGGGCGATGTCGATGCGCAACTCTGGCATGAACGCGCCGGCGGTGCTGGGCGTCTGGGTGGCCTGCGCCACCGTATTGGCTGCCGCCGTGGTGGCCGGTCGCGTCACGGCAGGTCAGCTCAGTGACCCGGTGCTGGCGGTGACGCTGGCCTTCGCCGGAGGCGCGGTGCTCGCCTCGCTGGCCGACACGTTGATGCCCGAGGCATTCGTGCACGGCCGCCCGCTCAACGCGTTCGCGACCGCGGGCGGCTTCTTCCTGTCCTTCATCCTGGCCGCCTGATCCGGCCGCCGGACCCGGCTACCAGCCGGCGTTACGTGCCAGGTCGATGGCGTACTGGCTGACGAACGTGCCCGCACTCGGCGCACCGCGGCAGGCCCCGTCGGACTCACCGGGACGCTTGACCCACAGGAACGCGTCCACCTGAGGATTGCCGGTGGCCGCGGTGGGCCGCGCACCCAGGGCGCGGCCACTGGGGTTGCACCAGTACAGGTCGTCGCCTTCGACCGGCCCGTTACCGTTGCGCGAGGTGTCGATGACGTAGTGGGCGCCGTTGGTCATGCCCGAGATGGCACCGCCGTAACCCATCGCCTCTTCGGTGGTGAAGAAGTTGGCCGTGTTGAGGCTGAAGCCACGCGCCTTGGCCACGCCGACCTCGTTGAGCCGGCCGGCCATCACATCGGCCGCCACCCAGCGCGGGTGCCCGGCATCGACGTAGACCGCGGTGCCGGGGTTGCGGGTCAGTGTGTCCACCGCGTAGCCGATCAGGTCGAGACGTTCCTGCTGCTGCCCCGGCGACAGGCAGTCGATCATCGCCAGCGCGTCCGGTTCCAGGATGACCGCGGCGGGCCCCCCGCCGATGGCGGCCGCGACGCCGTCGATCCAGGCTCGGTAGGCACCGGCCGATCCGAAGCCGCCCGCGGCGTAACTCCCGCAGTCGCGGTTGGGAATCCCGTACAGGGCCAGCACCGGCATGGTCCCGGCGGCCTGTGCGGTCTGGATGTACGCGGCGTCGACAGCCGGGGTGGAGATGTGGTCCATCCAGTACGCCGTCGGCGTGTTCACTACGGCGGCCAACAGCGGATCCGGATTGCCCTGTGCCGCGCGCATACCCTTCGACTGGGGATTGACGTAGAACGGCAGTCCGGCCAACGGGTTGCCCTCACTGGCCAGACGTACCGCAGGGGCCGCCGGGACCGGCGCCGGTTCGGCGACCACACCGACGCCGGCCAGCACACCGACGGTCAGAACGGGGGCGATCCAGCGGGCCAGTGCGCCGGCGGACAACGTCATGGCGCCGAAGAAGGTCGTCACCCCGAAGAAGTTAGCGTCGCAGATCGACGGGCGCCAATCGCGGTGCCCCGCGGGCATCGGCACCCTCGGAGGGGCGCGCCGGCCTCAGTATCGTGTGCGTCGTGGATTCCGACCGGCCGGACGGGACGGCTCGGCGCCGCCGCGCGCTGCATTTCGCGCTGAAGGGGCGCCGCGACCCCGCATCGGGAGCAGGCCAGCGCAGACGTGCCGCCGGCGGACTCAGCGAACGACACACCCGCAAGGTGCTCGACCTGACGATCCGGTTGGCCGAGGTGATGCTGTCGTCGGGGTCGGGGACCGCCGACGTCGTGGCGACCGCTCAGGACGTCGCGCAGGCGTATCAGCTCACCGACTGCGTGGTGGACGTGTTCGTCACCACCATCTTCGTGTCGGCGCTGCCGACAGCGGACAGCCCCCCGGTGACCATCGTGCGGTCGGTGCAGGCGCGCTCCACCGATTACACCCGGCTCGCCGAATTGGACCGACTGGTCCGGCGCATCACCTCCGGCGGCGTGTCGGTCGATGAGGCGCACGAGGCGATGGACGAGCTGAGCGAGCAGCCCCACCCCTATCCGCGCTGGATTGCCACGGCGGGGTGGGCCGGCTTCGCGCTGGGCATCGCGATGCTGCTCGGCGGCACCTGGCTGACATGTCTGCTGGCCGCCCTCACCTCGGTGCTGATCGATCGCAGCGGCCGGCTGCTCAACCGGCTGGGGACACCGCTGTTCTTCCAGCAGGCGGCCGGCGCGTTCATCGCGACGCTGATCGCGGTTGCCGCGTTCCTGTTCGCCGGGCAGGGCCCCACCGCGCTGGTGGCCACCGGCATCGTGATGCTGCTGGCGGGGATGACCCTGGTGGGCTCGGTGCAGGACGCACTGACCGGCTACATGCTCACCGCGGTGGCCCGCCTCGGCGATGTGCTGTTCCTGACCATGGGCATCGTCGTCGGCATTCTGGCGGGGTTGCAGGTTGCCGCCCTCGCCGGTATCGAGATCCAACTGCGCGTCGATGCCACGGAGTACTTCGTGCTGCCCAACACCCCGGATCGGATCGTCCTCGCGGTGTCCGGCGCGGCGCTGGCGGGCGCCTGCCTGGTCATCGCCAGCTACGCCAAACTGCGCTCGGTGATCACCGCCGGGATCGCGGCCGGCCTGGCCGAAGCCGTCCTGATCGGGCTGGGCTCTGCCGGTTTCGGCCAGGTGGTCGCCACCGGTACCGCGGCGGTGGGAGTCGGTCTGCTGGCCACCTTGATCTCGATCCGGCGGCAGGCGCCGGCACTGGTGACGGCGACCGCGGGCATCACCCCGATGCTGCCGGGGATGGCCGTGTTCCGGGCCGTCTTCTACTTCGCCGTCGAGCGTGACTTTGCCGCGGGGATGGCGCAGGCGCTCGCCGCGGCGGCCACCGCGCTGGCCATCGGGGCGGGCGTGGTCATGGGTGAGTTGCTCGGGTCCCCCTTGCGCTACCGCGCCGGCCGGATCAGCGATTTCCTGCGGGTCGAGGGACCGCCCGGACTTCGCCGGGCGGTCGGCAATGTGGTGGCGCTGCGTCCGGCGGTCGATCAGCAGCCGGCGCGGAGCCCTCACCAGCGTTCGTGGAGCGTTGCGCTGGAGCCGGCGTCGTCGCAGCACGCGGACCACCGGGACGATGAGGACGATAGGGACGTTGGGGACGATAGGGACAAGGACGGTGGGGACAAAGAAGCACCGGGGTCCGACGGGGCCGAACCTGACGGTCGGTAACGTGCAGGGCGGTGTGTGCACGGGGTAGCAATTTGCCCGCCCCGATCTGGCGATGGTGTCCGGATCGGGCAGCCAGTGCTCGGCGACCGTCCCCTCGCAGCTGAGTGGGGCGCCGAATCGCCACCGGATCAGGAGTTTGGAACCGCAGAAGCCGGTGATTCTGCGTGCACGCGCCGCGTCCGAGCGTGACTTCGATCGAGCCCGAGGAGGGTCCAGTGGACTCCGGAGCAACTCGACAACCTGACGCCCGCGGTCCTGACGGGCGCGGTCCTGACGCTCAAGGTCAGGAAGCGCCGCCGGGCGTGGTGAAGAAGGCCATCGCCGCGTCCGCCATCGGCAACGCCACCGAGTGGTTCGACTACGGCATCTACGCCTACGGGGTCACCTACATCTCGGTCGCGATCTTCCCCGGTGAAGCCGCACAGGCGACCTTGCTGGCCCTGATGACGTTTGCGGTGTCCTTCCTGGTCCGTCCGCTCGGCGGATTCGTCTGGGGTCCGCTCGGGGACCGGCTGGGCCGCAAACGCGTGCTCGCGATAACGATCGTGCTGATGGCGGGCGCGACCTTCTGCGTCGGCCTGCTACCGACCTACGCGATGATCGGCATGTGGGCACCGTTCCTGCTGGTGCTGCTGCGCATGATCCAGGGCTTCTCGACCGGTGGCGAGTACGGTGGCGCCGCCACCTTCATGGCCGAGTATGCGCCGAACCGCCGGCGCGGGCTGCTCGGCAGCTTCCTGGAGTTCGGCACGCTGGCCGGCTTCTCGTTGGGCGCACTGATGATGCTGGGCTGCTCGCTGGTGCTGGGCGATGACGACATGCAGGCCTGGGGCTGGCGGCTGCCGTTCCTGGTGGCCGCACCGCTCGGGTTGGTCGGCGTCTACCTGCGGTCACGTCTTGAGGACACCCCGGTGTTCCGGGAACTCGAGCAACAAGGTGAGAAGGAAGAACAGACCTCGACCCAGTTCCGCGACCTCATCACCGGCTACTGGCGTCCCATCCTGCGACTCGGCGGTCTGGTGGTGGCGCTGAACGTGGTGAATTACACGCTGCTCACCTACATGCCCACATATCTGGAAACCCAGATCGGGCTGACCGCCGACCAGTCCCTGATCATCCCGATCATCGGCATGTTGTCGATGATGGTCTTCGTCCCGTTCGCCGGTCTGTTGAGCGACCGGGTGGGACGAAAACCGCTGTGGTGGTTCTCGCTGATCGGTCTCTTCGTGGCCGGCGTCCCGATGTTCATGTTGATGGGGACCGGGGTGGCGGGTGCGGTGATCGGCTTCGCGGTCCTGGGCCTGCTCTACGTCCCACAACTGGCGACGATCTCGGCGACCTTTCCCGCCATGTTCCCGACCCATGTGCGGTACGCCGGCTTCGCGATCGCCTACAACGTCTCGACGTCGATCTTCGGCGGCACCGCGCCGGCGGTGAACGAATGGTTCACCGGTGCGACCGGCGACACGCTGTTTCCCGCCTACTACATGATGGCCGCGTGTGTCATCGGCGCCATCGCGTTGATCAAGGTGCCGGAGACCGCTCGTTGCCCGATCAACGGCACTGTCACACCGGGTACCGAGGAGGCTCCCGACCCGGTCCCGTACGAGAAGGCGACGACCTGAGCTGCCCGGCAACGCCACCGAGCCGGGGTCGGCACTCATGCCGACGGTGACCCTCGAAGCGTTGGGGGCGTGGGTGATCAGGTGCAACCCGCACACCACGCCGGTGGCACCGATGTGCGCCGCGGGCGAGGCCAAGCCGGACTGGTGTGTCGCCGACAACTACCGGTCCGGGCTCCTGCGACCCGGCCACCGTGTCCTGTTCTGGGTGTCGTCGCACCCGTTGCGTGGTTTCTGGGGTGCCGGCCGCATCACCGATGTCCCGCAGCGGCGGGACGGCCGACTGCACGTGCCGGTCCACATCCCGTTGTTCGCCGAGCCGCTGACTGCGGCGGCGCTGTCCGCGGTGGCAGGTCTGAGGTCGATGGAGGTGTTCCGATGCCCACAACAGTCCAATCCATCCTGGGTGAGCGCCGCGGAACTGGCGCTGCTGGACCCGCTGCTGCCGGCCGGGCAAGGTTAGATCTCGGCGGATCGGAAACACCAGGAATATCCGGTCAGTTCAGAATCGTTGGAGGCATGGTGAGCGAACAAGCAGAGTTGAGTCCTACCGACTGGGTGCGCGAGCAGACCCAGCGCATCCTGGAGCAGGGCACCACCGACGGTGTCGAAGTCTACGATCGGCCCGTCGTGCTGTTCACCACCACGGGGGCACAATCCGGCAAGAAGCGGTACGTGCCGCTGATGCGGGTCGAGGAGAACGGCCGCTACGCGATGGTCGCATCCAAGGGCGGCGATCCGCGGCATCCCAGTTGGTATTTCAACGTCAAGGCCAATCCGGCCGTGACCGTCCAGGACGGGGACAAGGTCACCGAGGGCACCGCCCGCGAACTCGACGGTGATGAGCGCGAGCACTGGTGGGCGCTCGCGGTGGCGGCCTACCCTCCTTACGCCGAGTACCAGACGAAAACGGAGCGCCAGATACCGGTGTTCATCGTTGAGTAGGCCCGGTTGAATGAACCCGGTTGAGTAGGCCCGGTTGAATGAACCCCGGCCCGGACTACGGGTTTTCCGGGGTCCTTGGGTTGCCGGCCGCTGACAACCTGGACGTATGTCCGATCACATTCTGGAGCCCGCCGCGCGCGAATTCGCCGATGCCACTGCGAAACCGCCGTTCCTCTACCAACTGGGCCCCGAAGGAGCCCGTAAGGTTCTCGACGACGTGCAGTCCGGCCCGGTGGACGCCCCAATCGTGGACGAACGCTGGGTGACGGTTGCCTGTGATCACGGCGATGTCGGGGTCCGGATCGTCACCCCGCCCGGTACGTCCCAGCCGTTGCCGGTGGTGCTGTACATCCACGGCGGCGGCTGGGTGCTCGGCAACGCCGCCACACACGACCGGTTGGTGCGTGAATTGGCGGTCGGCATCGGGGCTGCGGTGGCTTTCGTGGAGTACGACCGGTCGCCGGAGGCCCGTTATCCGGTGGCGATCGAGCAGGCCTACGCGGCGGCACAGTGGATCACCCGGCACGGGGAGTCCGAGGGTCTGGACGCATCACGGTTGGCGGTCGCCGGCGACTCCGTCGGCGGTGACATGGCAGCCGCGGTGGCGATCCTGGCCAAGCAGCGCGGCGACGTGTCGTTCGTCCACCAGTCGATGTACTACCCGGTCACCGATGCCGCGCAGAATACCGACAGCTACCGCGAGTTCGCCGACGGCCCCTTCCTCACCGCGAAAGCCATGGCATGGTTCTGGGACTGCTATCTACCCGAGGTGGCGCTGCGTGCGGAGATCACCGCATCACCGTTGCGCGCCACCGTCGAACAGCTCAGCGGCCTGCCGCCGGCGCTGGTCATCGTCGACGAGAACGACGTGTTACGGGACGAAGGTGAGGCGTATGCCCGCAAACTGACCGCGGCGGGCGTGCGCACCACCAGCGTGCGCTTCAACGGCATCATCCACGACTTCATGATGCTCAATCCGGTCCGTGACACCGCGGCCACCCGGGCCGCCGTCGAGCTGGCCGCCGCGACTTTGCGAAAGGTGTTCAACCCGTGAGGATCACCGCGATTAGGGCGACCGGGCGCGGCGACGTCGTGCTGGCCGAAACCCTTTTGCCCGACTGGCTTTCGGCGCGCTGACCCGATGACCCGCAACCAGAGTCCGGTTCTGGTCACCGGTGCCGCCGGGTATGTCGGAAGCCACATCGTCCACCGACTGTTGCGCGCGGGTCATGGCGTTCGCGCCGCGGTCCGGACCCCCGACCGCGCCGACGAAGTCCGGGCCGGTGTCGCCGCGGACGGCCTCGATCCGGCCGCAGTGGAGTTCGCCGTCACCGACCTCGGATCAGATGAGGGGTGGCCCGAGGCGGTGGCCGGCGTCCGGTATGTGATCCACGTGGCTTCACCGTTTCCCGCCCAGAACCCGGCCGACGACGAGGAGATCATCGCCCCGGCCCGCGACGGCGCGCTGCGGGTGCTGCGGGCCGCGCGCGACGCGGGCTGCAGCAGAGTGGTGCTCACCTCGTCGTTCGCTGCCGTCGGATATTCGCCGAAGGGCAGCGACACCTGGTCGGAGCAGGACTGGACCGACCCGAGCTCAGACAACACCGCCTACATCCGGTCCAAGGCGATCGCCGAACGCGCCGCGTGGGATTTCGTCGCCGCGGTCGACGGCGGCCTCGAGCTGGTGACGGTGATCCCGGTCGGGATCTTCGGACCGACCCTGGGCCCGCACCTGTCCACCTCGGTGCAGTTCGTCCGTTCGATGTTGGCCGGTGAGCTCAGACGCGTTGTGCCGCAGTACTTCGGTGTCGTCGACGTGCGCGATGTGGCCGATGCCCACATCAGCGCGATGACCACAGCCGACGCCGCTGGACACCGCTTCCTGGTGGTTGCCGACGGCGGGCCGCTGAGCTTCCTCGACATCGCCGGGATCCTGCGCGACGGTCTCGGGCGGGACGCCGCGGAGGTGCCCGACGCCGAGTACACCGTCGAGGAGATGCGCGGTCTCGTCTCGTCCCAGCCGGCTTTGCGTGAGGCACTCGTCCGGATCTCCGAGCGTCCCCAGATCAGCAATGCCAGGGCCAAGGACGTTCTCGGGTTCGCGCCACGGCCCGTGCGGGACACCATCCTCGACACCGGACGCTCACTGATCGAACGCGGTCTGGTCTGATCACCGCGCACCGCCGTGGGTGTGAGAATCTGCCGGACGGGTATAGCCGCCGCGTGTTCTTCCCTCCGTGCGTCGTGATCGCCTCGCCCGTTGTCCCGCCGAGTTCGCGGTGACCTCGACTCCGAAGCCCGTCCCCGAGGACCTGCGCCGCTTGGCCGCGGCCCACGGTGTGGCCACCAGCTACCGCAACGAGCGCCGCGAGCCGGTCCAGGTCGACGCCGACGTGGTGGTGCGCGTGCTCGGTCTGCTCGAGGTGGAGGCCGAAACCGAGGCCAGCCGCCGCGCGGAGCTGACGAAGCTTGCCGAACGTGACCGGGCCGGGACCATCGCCCCGACCGTCGCGGTGCGGTTGGACGGACGTCGGTGTCCGCTGCCGGGGGCGGCGGAGGTGGTGGCCGAGGACGGCACCCGGATCCAGGTCCGGGACGAGTTGCCCGGCGAGTTGACTCCCGGGTGGTACCGGCTGCACACCCACGACGGTCAGGAGGCCATGTTGGTCGCGGCGCCGCCCCGGGTGCCGCCCGCACCGTCGACCTGGGGTTGGATGCTGCAGCTCTATGCCCTGCGGTCGGCGCGGTCCTGGGGTATCGGCGATCTCGGTGATCTGCGGGAATTCCTCGCCTGGACCGCGACCACGCACCAAGCCGGGGCCGTGCTGCTCAATCCCCTTCATGCGCCCGGTCCCACGCATCCGGTCCAGCCCTCGCCCTATACCCCGTCGAGCCGCCGTTTCGCCAATCCGCTGATGCTGCGCATCGAGGACCTCGCCGCCTACCACCGGGCCGATCCGGACACCCGCGCCGAGGTGGACGCCCTACGTGTCTCGGCCACCACACCGCGCATCGAGCACGACCTGGTGTGGGCGGCCAAACGGGATGCGCTGGAGCTGCTCTGGCGCGCCGAGGGCAGACCCGACCCATTCGTCACGACGGTGTCGGACGGACTGCGTGACTGGGCGACCTACTGTGCCTTGGCGGAGCGTCACGGCGGCCGATGGTCACAGTGGCCGCACCCATTACGCGACGTCGCCGGTCCGGCGGTGGCATCGGCCCGTCAGGAACTGGCCCCCCGCACGGCATTCCATGCCTGGGTACAGCAGCGCTGCGCCGAACAGCTGGCTGCGGTCCGCACGGCCGCGCACGATGCGGGGATGTCGCTGGGGGTGTTGCACGACCTCGCGGTCGGCGTCGACGCCGACGGTGCCGATGCGTGGGCACTGGCCGATGTGCTCGCCGCCGGTGTCAGTGTCGGTGCACCGCCGGACAACTTCACCCCGCGGGGCCAGGACTGGGGTCTGCCACCGTGGCGTCCTGATCGTCTGGCGGCCACCGGGTACGCCGCGCTGCGGGACATGTTGCGCGCCGTGCTCGCGCACGCCGACGGATTGCGGATCGATCACGTCGCCGGTCTTTGGCGGTTGTGGTGGATCCCGCCGGGCGACGGCCCGGACCGGGGCACCTACGTGCACTATGACGCCGACACCATGCTCGCGGTACTGGCGCTGGAGGCGTATCGGGCTGACGCGACGGTGGTGGGCGAGGATCTGGGAACCGTCGAGCCGGAAGTCACCGAGGCTCTGGCGGCCAACGAGATGCTGGGCTGCGCGGTGTCCTGGTTCACCCGTGACGAATCCGCGGCCGGGGAACCACTGCTGGCTCCGCGGCACTGGCCGGCTCGCGCCGCTGCCAGCCTGTCCACCCATGATCTGCCGACCGCGGCCGGGTTCCTGCGTGGTGAGCACGTACGCGCCCGAGCCGAGTTGGGTCTGCTCGACGATGTCGCGGCCGAGCAGGCCGGCGCCGACCGGGAGCGGACCGAGTGGCTCGCGTTGCTGCGCTCCGAAGGCCTGCTCGACGCGAGCGAGGCGTCCGCACCCGAACCTGACGAGGCCACGATCATCGCGGCGATGCACCGGTTGCTGGCCAGAACGCCGAGCCGGCTGAAGCTGATCTCGCCTTACGACGTGGTCGCCGAGGTCCGCCAGCCCAATCTGCCCGGCACGGTGGACGAGTATCCGAACTGGCGGCTGCCGTTGCCGGTGACGCTGGAGCAGCTGCGGGCCGACCCGAGGGTCGCCGAGATCACCTCGGTGTTCCGATCCGAAGCCGCCGCCGACCCGGCACGGTGAACCCGCACCGTCGGCGCCGTGCCGGTCGGGCGTTAGTGTGCTGTGGTCGGCCTCTGCGAACCAGCCGATAGAAAAGTTGAGCTTATTCATGACTGCACCTGCAGAAACGTCGCCGCTGGAAGCCCGGGTGGGCCATCACTATCAGATGGACGGCACCTACCTCGTCGGCCGCGAGAAGCTGCGCGAGTACGCCCGGGCGGTGCAGGACTACCATCCGGCGCACTGGGATGTCGACGCCGCCGCCGAGCTGGGCTTCTCAGATGTCATCGCGCCGCTGACGTTCACCTCTGCGCCCGGCATGCAGTGCAACCGCCGGATGTTCGAGGAGATCGTCGTCGGCTATGACACCTATCTGCAGACCGAAGAGGTTTTCGAACAGCACCGTCCGATCGTGGCCGGAGACGAGCTGCTCATCGATGTGGAACTGACCTCGGTACGGCGAACCGCCGGCCGAGATTTCATCACGGTCACCAACACCTTCACCGATACCGCCGGCGAACGGGTGCACACCCTGCACACCACCGTCGTCGGCGTCACTGCCGAGGACATCGACGCCGGGGTCAAGGCGGCGGTGCAGAACGCGATGATGCACGACATGAACATCCTCGACATCGGGGGATCCGCATCCGACTACCACAAGACGGTGCGGCCCGAGGATGAGATCCGGATCGCCGACGGGGGGCTGACCCGCACCCCGGGGACGCGGCCGCTCGAGCAGGTCAAGGTCGGCGAGGAGCTACCGGCGCACCACACCCGGTTGTCCCGCGGCGATCTGGTCAACTACGCCGGCGTGGCCGGCGACGCCAACCCGATCCACTGGGACGAAGACATCGCCAAGCTTGCCGGGCTGCCCGACGTCATCGCCCACGGGATGCTCACCATGGGTCTGGGCGCCGGTTTCGTGTCGGCGTGGTCGGGTGACCCCGGGGCGGTGACGCGTTACACGGTGCGGCTCTCCCAGCCCGCCGTGGTGTCGGCCAAGGAGGGCGCCGACATCGAGTACAGCGGCAAGGTCAGGTCACTGGACCCCGAGTCCCGCTCGGGCGTGGTGTTGGTCGGCGCGAAATCCGCAGGCAGGAAGATCTTCGGCCTGGCCACGGTGAACCTCCGCTTCCGCTGAGCGTGATCGGCACGGTGATCGCCCGCCGTATTCGCGGGTGCTACTCCGTGGCCCGGCCGGGCTCGGTCGGCGACTTCAGCGGCGGATGCTGGACAACCTCGTCGGCGCCGAGCCGGTCCTCGTGGCGGCGCATGTACGCGTCGATGTCGGCCACGATGTCCGCGCCGGGGACGCCCCACAGATCCTGGTAGCCGTACACCTCGGCGAGCGACCGGTGCCCCCGGTCACCGTCGAGGATCTCCACATGGTTGGGGCCCAGCATGGCCGGATGGCGTACCCCGGCCGCCTCCGAGACCTTCAACAGGTCGCGCCGCAGGGTCATGACGTAGTTGGCCAGTCGATGCGATTTCTGCTCGGGATCCAGCCCGCGCGCCAGCCACGGATTCTGCGTCGCGACCCCGGTTGGGCAGCGGTCGGTGTGACATTTCTGCGCCTGGATGCAGCCGATCGCCAACATCGCCTCCCTGGCCACGTTGATGAGATCGACACCCAGAGCGAAGGCCACGATCGCGTTCGCGGGCAGCCCGAGTTTGCCCGAACCGATCCACGTCACCCGGTCGCACAAGCCGCGCTGCGCGAAAAGCCCGTACACGCGGGCGAAGCCCATCCGGAACGGGAATGACACGTGATCGGCGAAAACCAGTGGCGCAGCTCCGGTTCCGCCCTCGCCGCCGTCGATGGCGATGAAGTCGACACCGCGCTGCCCGTCCTGCATGCGGTCGGCGAGCGTCTCCCAGAAGCCCAGCTCCCCCACCGCCGACTTGATGCCGACGGGCAGCCCGGTGGCATCTGCGACCCGTTCGACCATGTCGAGCATCTCGTCGACGTTGCGAAACGCGGTGTGCCGCGACGGGCTAGCGACATCTTTACCCTGCTCCACACCGCGGATGCGGGCGATCTCGGCATTCACCTTGGCGCCGGGGAGATGACCGCCGAGGCCCGGTTTGGCGCCCTGGCTCAACTTGATCTCGATGGCACGGACGGGACCCGAGCCGACCACGTCGACCAGCCGGTTCAGATCGAAGTTCCCGTGGTCGTCACGGCAGCCGAAGTAACCGGTGCCGATCTGGAACACCAGGTCGCCACCCTGGCGGTGGTGATCGGACAGACCGCCCTCACCGGTGTTGTGCCAGAAGCCGGCGATCCTCGCGCCCTTGTTCATCGCTTTGATCGCCTGCGGGCTGAGCGATCCGAAGGACATCGCCGACACGTTGACCACCGAGGCCGGCCGGAAGGCGTGCCGACGTCCGCGGGGTGCACCGAGGACCTTGGCACCGGGGACCTCGATGTCCCGCCCGTGGATCGGTGAGGCGGGCACCACCTCGGAGAACGTCGCCTGCTTGATGATCGGATACGCGGAGTTCTCGGTGTCGTTGTCCGTGCCGAACGCGAAGTAGTTGTTCTCCTTCTTTGCCGAGGTGTACACCCAGCGCCGCTGGTCGCGGCTGAACGGGCGCTCGGCGTCATTGCTGGTGATGATGTACTGCCGCAGCTCCGGCCCGATGGACTCCAGCAGATACCGCATTCGCGCGATGACCGGGAAATTGTGGCGGAGGGCATGCTCCTTCTGCAGCAGGTCCTGCACCGCGATGCCGGCCAGCGCCGCGGCGGGAGCCAGTGCGGCCAGTGTCCGCTTCCTCATGGGGCCAACACTGCCACATTCGGCCCCGCACGGCCGTCGTCGACTGTCATAACCGGTCGACTTTCATAAACTCAGTGCGACAATCACTTTCAGGGGGCGCGGCAGCGCTCAACCCCGCTCCGCCGCGGGCGTCGTCAGTGCCGGGCACAGCCGCGTCGGCGCGATGCCGGGCGCAGCCTCGAGGTCACCGATCAGCTGGGCAGCCCAGCTGCACAGGCCGTCGCGGTCCACTGAATACGGCGCCGGAGAGGCGACCTCACCGAGGTGACCGGCACCGCGGCGCAGTAGCGCCGCGGCCCCGGTCGGGTTGCCGCGCTGGATATGCGTGAGGCCGACCGCGAGCTGGGCCAGCCCCTGCCACAGCGGCCGCTCGTCCTCCGGACAGCTCTTCCAGGCCGCTTCCAGCACTTCGTGAGCGTGGAAGGCCATCCCCTCGTTCAACAGATCCTGGGCGTAGGAGAGCGACTCGGCCGGTGACAGCGCAAGATTCTCGGGGATGCGGGGCACCCCCTGGCTGCCCGGCGGGAGCGGCCGGCCCAGCGCGTCCCGAGGACGGGCGTTGAGGGGCCGGCCTGCTGCATCGCGGGGGCGTTCGACCATATGGACATGATGCCCCTTCTGCACCGCCGCTACTGTGGGGCGGCCGCCTTGCGGGCCGCGATCTTGGCTCGGACGTCTTCCATGTCGAGCGCTTTGACGCGGTTGATGAGGTCGTCCAGCGCCGCCGGTGGCATCGCGCCGGCCTGCCGGTAGACGAGGACGCCGTCCCGGAACGCCATCACGGTGGGGATGGAGGCGATTTCCAGCGTGGCAGCCAGGTCGCGTTCGTGCTGGGTGTCGATCTTGGCGTGCACCACCTCCGGATGCGCTGCCGCGGACCGCTGGTAGACCGGGGCGAAGGCGCGGCACGGACCGCACCAGGACGCCCAGAAGTCGACCAGCACGACCGGGTTGTCCATGACGGTGGACTCGAAGTCGTCGTAGCTGAGCTCTCTGATGGTCATCGGTCTTTCCTTCCTTGTGTGACAGTCGGTTTCAGGCCAGACCTTTGAGCATCAAGTTCCAGTACATCAACGGCAGTCCGTACTTCTTCAGGTACCAGTAGCCCCGATGCGGCTTGGTCGGGTCGAGCAACGGCAGTGACGGCGTCAGGTTGAGGTCGTAGTCGAACTCCGCGAGCAGCATCGCGTGCGAGGACGTGACGATCGGACATGACCCGTAGCCGTTGTAGGAAGCGGTCATCGGGCGCCCCTTGAGGAAGGCGTCGATGTTGTCGACCACCACCGGGGCCTGCTTGCGGATGGCCGCACCGGTTTTGGAGTTCGGTGAGGATCCGGCATCGCCGAGGCTGAACACGTTCGGGTACCGCACGTGTTGCATGGTGTGCTTGTCGATCTCCACGTACCCGCCGGCAGCACCGGTCGACAGTGGGCTGGACTTGATCCAGTCCGGGGCCGACTGCTGCGGTACCGCGTGGAGCAGGTCGTAGGAGAGCATGGCGTCGGTGCCGCCGGCGACGGTGTGGGTCACCGCCACTTTGTGCGAGTCGGCGTCGATGGAGGTCACTTCGGCGTTGGTGTGCACGGTGATGCCGTAGTCGGCGGCGATCGTGTCGAGGTTGTCGGCGATCGCCGGGATTCCGAACAGCCGCGGTGTGGGTACCACCAGATGGACGTCGATGTCGTCGAGCACTCCCTGTGATCGCCAGTAGTCGCTGGCCAGGTAGGCGATCTTCTGCGGCGCGCCGGCGCATTTGATCGGTCCCGAGGGCATCGCGAATATCGCGCTGCCAGATCGCAGATCGCGGATGAACTCCCAGGTGCGCGGCGCCAGGTCGTACCGGTAGTTCGACGACACCCCGGCCCGTCCCAGGGCGTCGGACAGTCCTTCGGTGCGGTCCCAGTCCAGTTGGATGCCGGGGCAGACCACGAGCACGTCGTACTCGTAGTCCGTCCCGTCGGCACAGGTCACGGTGTTGGCGTCTGGGTCGACGGCGGCCGCAGCGTTCTTGATCCAGGTCGCCCCCGGGGGCATCACCGAGGCTTCCGGCCGGGCGGTGGTGGCGGCGTCGGCCTGACCACCGCCGACGAGCGTCCACAGCGGTTGGTAGTAGTGCGTGTCGGACGGTTCGATGACCGCGACATCGGAGAAACCCTTGCGCAGCAGGCGGGCGGCGACCGTGATTCCGGCGGTGCCGCCGCCGACGATGACGATCTGATGCTTGTCGGTTGACATGAGATTCCCTGCCGCTCAGGCGTTCTGACGGGATTCTTCCCAGGCGCCGAAGCCACCCAGGACATCGCTGACGTCGATGAATCCGTTCTGCCGCAACAGACTTGCCGCCACCGAGGATCGGTAACCACCGGCGCAATAAACCACGGTCGGCTTGGCCGGATCCAGTTCACCCAACCGGCTCGGCAGCTGGCCCACCGGAACCGGGATCGCGTTCGGGATGGCGCCGGCCTCCACCTCGCCGGGATTGCGCACATCGACGATCTGCAGGTCGGCCAGTTCGGCGGCCCGCTGGTCGAACGCCTTCGCGGTCAGCCGCGAGGCCATCTGAACATCGTCGCGGTGGTCGAGCATCGCCTCGAAGGGACGGTCCAGGTAGCCGATCACCCGATCGAATCCGATGCGCGCCAACCGGTTCTTTCCCTCCAGCTCGTGACCGGGTTCGGTGAACAGCACGATGTCGACGTCGGTGGGGACGACCGATCCGGCGAACTCGGCGTACCGGCCTTCCAGCCCGATGTTGATGGCGCCGCGCAGATGGCCCATCGCGAACTCCTCGGGACCGCGTCCGTCGACGAGGATCGCGCCGGCCTTCATTGCCGCGCGCACCTGCTCATAGGTCATGGCGGTCGGCATCTTGGTCTCGTCCAGCAGTCCCCGATCCTTGCGGTTGAGGATCGCGTCGTAGACGAAGTAGCTCGGAGCCGGCGGCTGCCCTTCCGTCACCAACGCCATGAAGGTGGCCTTGTCCGGGGCACGCAGTGCGTAGTTGGTCTCCTTCTGCTCCCCCATCGTCGACCACAGGTCGGTGGACAGGTTCTTGCCGCACGCCGAACCCGCACCGTGGGCGGGATACACCCGGGTGGCGTCGGGCAGGGTCATCAGCTTGTTGTGCAGCGAGTCGTACAGCTTGTCGGCCAGCTCTTCGCGGGTGAAACCGATGGAAGCAAGCAGGTCGGGCCGGCCGACGTCACCGATGAACAGCGCGTCGCCGGTGAGCACGCCATAGGGCACGTCGCCGGCGTGCTCGTAGACCACGATGCTCAGCGACTCGGGGGTGTGGCCCGGGGTGTGCAGGAACTGCAGGTTCACATCTCCCAGCGAGTAGCGCTCGCCGTCGGCGACGCCCATGGACTCGAATTCGGTCTCGGCGACCGAGGAGTACACGATCTTGGCGCCGGTGGCCTTGGCCAGCTCCAGGTGTCCGGACAGGAAGTCGGCGTGAAAGTGGGTCTCGATGACGAGTTCGATGGTGAAGCCGTATTCCTCGGCGTCGGAGAGGTATTCGGCCACATCGCGCTGCGGATCGACGACGACTGCGCGACCGGTGGTCTCGTCGGCGATCAGGTACGACGCGTGCGACAGGCAGTCCAGGTAGTACTGGATGAACTTCATTTCGGGCGGTCCTTCCGTTCGATGGTGGGTCAGGCCTTCTGAGAACCAGGGTGCCCATACCCCTACGGGTATGTCAAGTACCCGGGGGGGTATAAAAATTCCGCCTTGCATTTACCCCTGGGGGTATGTTTATCATGACGGACGCTATACCCCCCACGGTATGCCACCCAGCCCCCGTATCACACCTCCGAAAGGACAGGCCATGACTGCATCGGTCTCCATCGACCCGCAGACCCTCGGCGAAATGCTCGACTCGCCCAAGCCACCGCGAGTGCTCGACGTCCGTACTCCGGGCGAGTTCGAGACCGCACACATCTCCGGCGCCTACAACGTGCCGCTGGACCTACTCCGTGAACACCGCGACGAGATCATCAAGCATCTCGACGAGGACGTGGTCCTGGTCTGTCGGTCCGGCCAGCGCGCCGCGCAGGCAGAAGAGACGCTGCGCAGCGCCGGACTGTCGAACGTGCACATCCTCGACGGCGGCATCACCGCCTGGCAGTCCAAGGGTTTGGCGGTCAACCGCGGCGCAGCGCGCTGGGACTTGGAACGTCAGGTACGGCTGGTCGCAGGATCGATCGTGCTGAGCAGCGTTCTCGGCAGCATCGCCGTCCCCAAGCTGAAGTGGCTGGCCGGCGCGGTCGGCGGCGGACTGACCTTCGCCGCACTGTCCAACACCTGCGCGATGGGCATGTTGCTTTCGAAGCTCCCCTACAACCGCGGAGCCCGCTGCGACGCGCAGACCGTCGTGTCCCAACTCGTCGGTCCGGCCCGGAATCTGAGCTGACGATCATGATCGCGCTCACCATCGGCCTGGCTGTCTTCGTCGGGGTAGCCCTCGGACTGCTCGGCGGCGGCGGCTCCATCCTGACCGTACCGTTGTTGGCGTACGTGGCCGGTATGGACGCCAAGCAGGCCATCGCCACCTCGCTGCTGGTCGTCGGCGTCACCAGCGCGATCGGTGCGGTCTCGCATGCGCGGGCCGGCCGGGTCCAGTGGCGCACCGGCCTGATCTTCGGTGCCGCCGGGATGGCCGGCGCTTACGGGGGTGGATTGCTGGCGCGGTTCATCCCGGGCACCGTCCTGCTCATCGGCTTCGCCGTGATGATGATCGCCACCGCGGTCGCGATGCTGCGTGGACGAAAGAACGTCGAGGTGACCGAGGGCGGCCATCGCCTGCCGATACCCAAGATCATCGCTGAGGGACTGGTGGTGGGACTGGTGACCGGCCTGGTCGGCGCGGGCGGCGGATTCCTGGTGGTTCCCGCCCTGGCGCTGCTCGGCGGGCTTCCGATGCCGGTCGCGGTCGGCACGTCGCTGATCGTGATCGCGATGAAGTCCTTCGCCGGACTGGGCGGCTATCTGTCCAGCGTCCAGATCGACTGGCCGCTTGCGCTGGCGGTGACGGGCGCGGCAGTCATCGGAGCCCTGGCCGGCGCCCGGTTGACCGCACGGGTGAACCCGGATTCCCTGCGGAAGACCTTCGGCTGGTTCGTGCTCGCCATGTCGTCGGTCATCCTGGCCCAGGAGATCCACATCGGTGTGGGGGTGGCCGCCGCGGCGCTCACCGCGGTCGCCGCGATCATGACGCTGGCGTGCACCCGCTACGCGCACTGTCCGCTGCGCCGCCTCACCGGCACCGCCGCCTCCGGGGATGCAGCCGCATGACCGGCCCTGGGAATACCCCGGCGGGTACCATCGCTGTATTACCCGTCGAAAGGAGATGCGCCATGGTTGGTGACGAGGATGCGATCGCCGCGGTGCTCAACAGGTTGCGCAGAGCCCAGGGGCAGCTGTCCGGGGTGATCTCCATGATCGAACAGGGTCGCGACTGCAAGGACGTCGTCACCCAATTGGCCGCGGTGTCGCGGGCACTGGACAAGGCCGGCTTCAAGATTGTCGCGACCGGGTTGCGGGAATGCCTGACCGGCGAGGCCGCCGAGGGTCAAAAGCCGATGACCGAAGCCGAACTGGAGAAGCTGTTCCTGGCCTTGGCGTAATGAGCGGGGCCTGATCCCGGGGCCTGACCAACCGGCGTCAACGACGACGAGATCGGAGGAAATGTGAGCTACGCATTGTCGACCACGCTGCACACGACGTTCGAGGACGCGGTGGAGCGCACCCGGAAAGCGTTGGCCGACCAGGGTTTCGGTGTTCTCACCGAGATCGACATGAAAGCCACCCTGAAGGCGAAACTGGGCGAGGACATGGAAGACTACCTGATCCTCGGGGCGTGTAATCCGCCGCTGGCACATCGCGCGGTCAACGCCGATCGCCAGATCGGATTGCTGCTGCCCTGCAACGTCGCCGTCCGTGCCGACACCTCGGCCGGCGGTGACACCGTGATCGTCGACGCAATGGACCCGCAGATCATGGTCCAGGTCTCGGATCAACCGGGCCTGCGCGAGGTCGCCGACGAGGCCGCCGCCAAGCTGCGGGCGGCGCTCGCTGCACTGGAATCCGCCGACAACCGATAGGCACCGTCACCTCGACATGGATACGACCGTGGACATCGACATCATCGAGACCTCTGGCCTGGGTGACCGAAGCTACCTGATCAGCATCGACGGCACCGGCGTCGTGGTGGACCCACAACGCGACATCGACCGCGTGCTCGATCTGGTCCGCGAGCGCGGGGTGCACGTCACCCATGTGCTCGAAACCCACATTCACAACGACTACGTGACCGGTGGTCTGGAGCTGTCGCGCGTCACCGGCGCGGAGTACGTGGTGCCCGCCGGCGACGACGTGGGATACCGGCGCCGCGCGGTGAGCGACGGCGATGTGGTGGACGCCGGCCCGGTCCGGCTGCAGGTGATGCACACCCCTGGCCACACCCATCACCACGTCAGTTACGTGCTGCGTGATTCCGACGATTCGGTGGTCGGGGTGTTCACCGGCGGGTCGATGTTGCACGGCACGACCGGACGCACGGACCTGCTCGGCGCCGAGCACACCCAGGAGCTCAGCCACGCGCAGTTCCATTCGGTGCGCCGGCTCGCCGCCGAGCTGCCCGACACCACCCAGGTGTACCCCACCCACGGCTTCGGCAGCTTCTGTTCGGCAACCCCGGCCAGCGGGGATTCCTCCACGATTGCCGATCAACGCCAGACCAATCCGGCGCTGACCCAGGACGAGCAGAGCTATGTCGACCAACTGATCGCCGGGTTGGGCGCCTACCCCGCGTATTACGCACACATGGGCGTCATCAACACCGCCGGCCCGGGTCCTGTCGACCTGTCGCTGCCCGAACCGGTCGACCCCGACGAACTGCGGCGCCGGATCGAAGCCGGCGAATGGGTGGTGGACCTGCGTAACCGCACCGCGTTCGCCGCCGGGCATCTCGGCGGCACCCTCGGCTTCGAGTTGTCGGACTCCTTCGTCACCTATCTGGGATGGCTGTATTCGTGGGGGTCACCGCTGACGCTCATCGGCGACGACGTCGACCAGATCGCCGATGCCCGAAGGGAACTCGCCCGCATCGGGGTGGACAACCTGACGGGCTCCGCGGTCGGCGACATCCACGCGCTGGCCGCGGGCACGCCACTGCGGTCCTACCGCGTCGCGGACTTCGCCGCGCTGGCCGAGGCCATCCGCGAGCAGCCGACCGTCCTCGATGTCCGCCAGAGCGGTGAGTTCGCCGACGGGCACATTCCCGGTGCGGTCAACATTCCGCTGCACGAGTTGAGCAAGCGCCTCCAGGAAGTCCCCGAAGGTGAGGTCTGGGTGCACTGCGCATCCGGATACCGCTCGTCGATCGCCGCCTCGATGATCGACCGGCCGGGACGTACGGTGGTCCTCGTCGACGACGCGTTCGACCAGGCGGTGAAGATCGGTCTGGTCAGCTGATCGCGAACAACAACGCGCCGACGATGCCGGCGGCGAAAACCACCGTGGCGCCGCCGATCAACAACACCTCCCGGTGTGGCGCCGCGGTGACCACCCGGCCGGCGACGACCGGGCTGTCCCTGATCTGCCGCGACCGGCGGTAGCCCAGCGCAAGGACCAGCAGCGCGAGCAGCGTCGCGGTGCAGGCGAGCAGCATCCGTCCGGGCCCCAGCGGCCCGTGTTGGCGCAGCAGCACCAGGGCGCCGCCCACAAGAAACCCGAATGAGCTTCTCTCCCAAGATAACAGCGTGCGTTCGGCGGGAAGACCGGGCTTGGTCGGCTCACGGCGAGGCATCTCACTGTCCCGCGGGTGGCCAGACAACCAGCACGGCCAGGACCGCCAGGACGAGCACGAAAATCGCACCGCCGAGCAGCATCGGCACACGGGTCGGCGGTAGCTCCTGGTCGCGCCGCATCGCGGCCTGGACCTGTTGCCACCTCCGCACCGCCAGCACCGCCAGCACCCCGCCGCCGGCAGTGAGCGCCACGCTGAGGGCATGCCGCACACCGTGGATCCCGAAGGACGGTACGAACTGAACCACGGCGATGCCACCGGCGATCAGGGCCAGGGCGGTCCGGATCCACGCCAGAAACGTCCGCTCGTTGGCCAGAGTGAAGCGGTAGTCCGGTTCCTCCTCGCCCGGATTCACCGGTGCGGCGTCGCTACGAGCACACATTGTTGCAGCTTACGTCCTTGTCCGCTGCTGGAAGTCTCTGCGCACCGTCACGACCGAACCAGCTTAGCGACGGCGGTTTTCAACTCGGCGACGAACAACTCAGGTTGCTCCCAGGCGCCGAAATGGCCGCCACGAGGTGGTTCACCCCAATGGACCACGGAGCTGAACCGGCTCTGCACCCAGCGCAGGGACGGCCGCGGCACCTCTTCGGGGAAGACCGTGCACGCGGTCGGCACGTCAACGGTGTCGGGTGCGGGCTCGGTGAACCATTCCGAGACCTTCGCGATGCTCTCCCAGTACAACCGCACCGACGACGCGCCTGTCCCGGTGAACCAGTAGAGGCTCACGTTATCGAGTATCTGATCTCGGGACAGGACCTCGGTGATGTCGCCGCTGTGGTCGGCCCAGCTCCAGATCTTCTCCACCAGCCATGCACACAGCCCGACCGGGGAGTCCAGCAGCGAGTACCCGACCGTCTGCGGGCGGGTGGCGTGCACCGCGGAGTAGGCCGATCCGGTACGGGTACGCTCCCGTAACCGCGCCAGGGCAGCCTGTTCGGCATCGGTCCGTTCGGCAACCGCGCCAACCGGCGCGACCAGCGGTGGGACCAGATGAAGTCCGAGCAGACGATCCGGGCTCTGCAGCCCTATACACGTCGATATGCTTGTCCCCCAGTCGCTTCCGGATGCGACGAAGCGTTGGTACCCCAGCTGGCCCATCAACTCGACCCAGGCGTGCGCGATGCGCTCGACGCCCCACCCTGATGCCACCGGCTTGGAGCTGAAGCCGTATCCGGGCAGCGAAGGCACCACGAGATGCACCGGGGCGCCGCCCGGTGTCGCGGCGAGCGCCTCGATGACGGACTCGAATTCGAAGAACGATCCCGGCCAGCCGTGGGTGAGGATCACCGGTACGGCCGCCGGATCCGACGACCGGAGATGGAGAAAGTGCACGACGACGCCGTCGATCTCGGCGGTGAACTGGGCCCACCGGTTCAGTCGTCGCTCGGTGGCCCGCCAGTCGTACTGCCATCGCCAGTAATCACACAGATCGCGGAGATACCCCAGCGGCACCCCCTGCTCCCACCCGGGGGCCGTGGCCGGTTCCGGCCATCGGGTCCGGTCGAGTCGGTCGTGCAGGTCGGCTGTCGCCGGTTCCGGGATCTCGACGGTGAACGGGCGCGCCACTGTCAGGCCCGCGGGGGTGGAGGCGGCGCACCCGCCGGCGGCGTGATCTTGGGGTAGCTGCGCCCGGCGGGCGGGTTCCTCGACGACGTGGCTGCTTCACCGCCGCCGGCCGGGACCGGCCGGCCCGGCGAGGGGTCCCAACCGGTGTCGACCAGCCGCTTCTGCACCAGGATCGCCATGCTGAGCACGATCACGCCGATCATCGCCATCGTCACCATGCCCCACACCGTGCCGAGCTTCGCCGCGTTCCCCAGCAGGATTCCATACCAACCGAAGTCGGCGTCCCCGAAGGTGGTGTTCTCGGCACCGAACGAACCCAGCACACGTACCAGCAGCGCGGGCAGGAAGGTGATCAGCAGGCCGTTGACGAAGCCGCCGGCGATGGCCCCGCGCCGGCCACCGGTGGCGTTGCCGTACACCCCTGCTGCTCCGCCGGTGAAGAAGTGTGGCACCAGACCGGGAAGCACCAGCACCCAACCGAACGCCGGGCCGAGCCACACCGACAGCACCGCAAGCCCGACCAGACCGGCGACGAAGCTGGACACGAACCCGATCAGCACCGCATTCTGTGCGTACGGGAACACGATCGGCGCGTCCAGTGCGGGCACCGCACCCGGAACCACGCGCTCGGCGATGCCCTGGAACGCCGGTACCAGTTCGCCGAGGATGGTGCGCACGCCGAACAGGATCACCGCGACGGCCACACCGAAGCTCAACCCCTCGGTGACGCCCTTCATCACGTAGTTGCCGATGTCCACGGCGGCGCCGGCGCCGGTGTCGTCGGCGAACGCGGCGAAGGCGGTCTCCTGCCCGGCCCGGCCCAGATAGATCAGTGACACCACCAGATACATGAGCACCATCGAGAGTGCGGTGGCGACCATCGAATCACGCAGGAAGCGCAGTGTCTCCGGCAGTTTGAGGTCTTCGGTGGACCGGCTCTTCGAACCACCCACGAATCGACCGGTGATTCCGGACGCGATGTAGCCCACGGTGCCGAAATGACCGATGGCGATGCTGTCGTCGCCGGTGATCCGCTTGGTCCAGGGTTGCGCGAGGGCGGGCAGCGACACCATCACCACGCCCAGCAGGAAACCCCCGAGCAGGATCACGATCGGGGTTTCCAGTCCGGCGGTGGCCAACACGATGGTCAACAACGTCGCCATGAATAGGGTGTGGTGGCCGGTGAGAAACACGTAGTGCAGGGGTGTGAACCTCGCGAGCAGCAAGCTGACCGCGAACCCCAGGATCATCAGCCAGGCCACCTGCGCGCCGTACTGCTCCTGCGCGATACCGACGATGGCCTCGTTGGTCGGGACCACCCCCTGTGTACCGGCGGCGCCCTGAATCATCACCCCGAGGGGGTCCAGCGAGCTCACCACCAGCGTGGCGCCGGCGCTGACCAACAGGAAACCCAGCGTGGCCTTGAGCGCACCCCCGATGACCTGCCCGGCGGACTTGCGTAACGCGATCAGGCCGATGGCGGTGATGATGCCGATCAGATAGGCCGGTACCGCGAGGATTTCGTTGACCAGGAATTCGGCGGTGCCGACCAGCCAGTTCATCGGGCTCCTAGACGTCGTAGGAATCGCGCAGCGCGTTGTCCACTTCGGCGGTGGAGGTGAAGTTTTCGATCACCTTGATCGGCACCCCGACATCACCGAGGGTCCGGGCGATCTCGCCGGAGGTCAGGATGAGGTCGGCGCTCTTGGCCTTCCCCTTCGCCGAGATCGTGTCCGTCGCCTCGACGGTGATGTACGGCGCCCATCCCCAGTTCTGCAACACCTTTTCCAGGGTGTTCTTCAGAAAGAGGCTGGTGCCCAGTCCGTTTCCACACACCGTCAGGATCACGTTGTTGCTTTTGGCGGCCGACGAGGTGGTGTCCGTCGTCGTGCGGTCAGTTCCGAGCAGGTCCATGACCTCCGAGGCCGTGGCGGCGGTGTCCAGCGCCTCGCGACGCTCCGGATCTCCGAGCACCGCGGCCAGCTGCGCCATCGCCGAGGTGTGTGCGCCGGCGTCGGTGGCCGCCAGCGCCACCACCAGCGTCACCGGGTCGTTGGTCTTGTGACCGAACGCCACCGGGGCGGACAACCGCACCCAGGCCATCCCGGTGCGGTGCACCGCCGGTGATGACCGGGCGTGCGCGAACGCGAAACCGGGCGCCACCACGATGTAGGGGCCGTTGGATTCGACATTGGCGATCATCGAATCGGTGTAGTCGGCCTCGGCGACCTCCGCCTGCTCCAACAGCCGACCGGCCGCTGTGATCGCCGACTGCCAGGTGTCGGCGGGCACGTCGAGCGCAACGCGGTCCTCGGAGAGCAACTCCACCAACTCCGCCATGGTTGCCACCCTAGTCTTTCCGCCGGTTCCGCAGGGTCGATCCGCACCCTCGCACTCGCCGAGGCCGTCCGCCCGCCGAGAACCGGGTGTCCGTCGACACCACTGCGGTTCAGGCGAAATTCTGGTCTTACCAGCGTGATTCGCTGACGACCCGGCTTACGCGGTGACCCGCAGCTGGGCGCCCGGGTGTGAATCGAGCGTGACCACGACGGTGCCGCTGCCCGTCTGGAACATGGTGCTGGCGTAGCCGATGAAGCCGTAGTGCCCGTCGATCGTCGAGACCGCGGTGATGTCGCCGCTACCCGAGGCTCCGCTGTCGATATTGGTCCACTGCGCGGTCACGGTGAGCGAGCAGGACCCGTCGTAGTTGCCGGCGTCGTAGTTGATCGCGACCCGCACGCCGTTGCGCACACCGTCATAGGTCTGGACCGGCGAGACCTGCGCCTCGGCGCTGACGGTGCCCGCGCACATCGGGGACGCCACCACCGGGACCGGCGGCAACTGCGCGAAGGTCACGGCGTGTGCGGTCGCCGTCGACCACCACGGCACGGTCAACGCGGCCGCGAGCACGGCGGGAGCACCGAGGCGACTCATGCCGGGGTTATCGGTTCGGGCGGGGGCTGCGTTAGCGCCGACCCGCCGCCGGCCCCGTCCTGCGGAGAGGGGAACTCCTCGACGATGGCCGAGGCCGACTCGTCGATGATCGCGCGCATCGCCCGCTCCGCCTGCTGCTCCTCGCCCATGCGGATGGCGCGCGCGACTTCGTCGTGCAGGGCGATGGCGGCGATGTTGGGCTTCTCCGGCATCATGCCGTGGTGGGTCCGCCCGGTGAGCACTTCGGCGACCACTCCGTTGAGTGCTCGCAGCATCTCGTTTCCGCTGGCGTCGAGCAAGGTCTGATGGAACAGTTTGTCGGCCACCAGATACGCATCCAGGTCCCCGGTCCTCCCGTGGACCACCATGTCCGACACCGCGGTCGCCATGACCCGGCACTGGTGCGGACTGGCCCGTCGCGCCGCCAACGCCGCCGCGGCCGGTTCGAACCCGAGCCGCAACTCCGAGAGTGACACCAGCTGGGCCGTGCGGTCCCCGACGTCCAGCCGCCACCGGATCACCACAGGATCGAAGACGTTCCACCGATCCGGGGCCTGGACGGTGATGCCGACCCGGCGTCGGGACTCGACCATGCCCATGGATTCCAGTACGCGGACGGCCTCGCGGGCGACGCTGCGGGACACGCCGTGCTCTGCGCCCACACCGTCCAGTGTGAGGATCGCCCCGGGTGGGTACTTCCCGGACACGATACCGGTCCCCAGGGCAGTCACCAGACTGCCGTGGAGAGCGCCAGCATTCAGCCGATCGAGCACTGGATGATCATGCCAGATCGCATGCATGCCGGATAAGAAACATTGATTTCGCCCAAACTCTTGCAATGATCTGATGATTGCGGGAAGCTATGTGACGTCACACACATAGATGGGGCGGATGTATGCCATTACCGATCGTCGTCATGGGGGTCTCCGGGTCCGGGAAATCGACCGTGGGTGCCGCACTGGCGCAACGGTTGCGGGTGCCCTTCGCCGACGCCGACGACTTCCACCCGCCCGCCAACATCGAGAAGATGTCCGCCGGCCGACCCCTCGACGACGACGACCGGTATCCCTGGCTGGAGTCCATCGGGGAGTGGCTGGCCGATCACCCCGACGGCGGGGTCATGAGTTGCTCGGCGCTCAAACGCGAGTACCGAGACCATCTGCGCCGACACTGCCCGGATATCGAATTCCTCCATCTCGAAGGATCCGTCGAGACCATCGGCAGACGACAGGCCAGCAGACCCGGCCACTTCATGCCGGCCGAACTGCTGAAATCCCAATTTCAGACGCTGGAGCCGCTCGAGCCCGATGAAGGAGGCGTTGCCATCGACGTCGACCAGAGCATCGACGGCATCATCGAAAGCTACATCAGGGCAACAGATTTGACAGCCGAGGAGGACCGATGAGGCAAGGCACCGGGGTAAGGGGACGTCATGGAAGCCATTGATCCGGCATACGGGACCGCGACCCTGCTGCTGATCGCCGCCGGGGCGGTGGCACTGCTGCTGTTCCTGATCATCAAGGTCAAACTGCACGCCTTCATCGCACTGGTGCTGGTGAGCCTGCTGACGGCGCTGGCTGCCGGAATTCCGGTCGCCGATGTACCCAGCGCCCTGTCGTTCGGGTTCTCCAACACATTGGGCTCGGTGGCACTTCTCGTCGGCTTCGGCGTCATGATCGGCCGGCTTCTCGAGATCACCGGTGGCGCACAAGTTCTCGCAGATACGTTGATCGGGCGGTTCGGCGAGAAGCGGGCGCCGCTGGCGCTCGGTGTGGCGGCGCTGTTGTTCGGCTTCCCGATCTTCTTCGACGCCGGGCTGGTCGTCTTCCTGCCCATCATCATGACGGTGGCGCGCCGGTTCGGCGGCTCGATCCTGCTGTATGCGTTCCCCGCCGCCGGGGCGTTCGCCGCGATGCACGCCCTGGTTCCGCCGCACCCGGGGCCGGTCGCGGCGGCCGAACTGCTCGGCGCCAACATCGGTTTGACACTGCTCGTCGGTGCCCCGGTGGCGGTCGCGTCCTGGTACGTCGGGGCGTTCCTGGTGTCTCAGGCCATCGGCAGGCGAGTGCACGTCGACATCCCCACCTCGCTGTTCGGCGAGATCAACGGCGGCCGGGACGACAACAACGCCGGTGACGGCGACGGTAAAGGGGCCGGCGAAGGGGCCGCAGGTGCGGGCACCGCGCGCACAGCCACCCGCACCGCCCCGGCCTTCACCACCGTGCTCGGGGTGCTGCTGCTGCCCTTCGTGCTGATCTCGTTCAACACCGTGATCGACACGTTGATGACCGCGGGCGTCGTCGAAGAGGGGGCAACGTGGGCGGAATACCTCAAGCTCATCGGCACCACCTCGGTCGCCCTACTGATCACGGTCATCGTGGCGACGCTGGTGCTGGGTCTGCGCGGACGGTCGATGTCCACCGTCAGCGACATCCTCGACAAGGCCCTGGGCCCGATCTGCGCGATCATCCTCATCACCGGTGCCGGCGGCATGTTCGGTGGAGTGCTGCGCCTCAGCGGCATCGGTGACGCGCTGAGCGGGTCGCTGTCGAATCTCGGTATCTCGTTGATCCTGCAGGCGTTCGTCATCTCCACCCTGCTGCGCGTCGCGCAGGGCTCGGCCACCGTGGCGTTGACGACGACCGCAGGCCTGCTCAGCGCTGCAGTCGTTGCCGCCGACCTGAGCAGCCTTCAGCTCACCGCACTGGTGATGGCCATCGCGGCCGGCGCCACGGTGCTCTCCCACGTCAACGACTCCGGATTCTGGCTGGTCAGCCGATTCTTCGGCATGGACGTCAAGACCACCTTGAAGACCTGGACGGTGATGGAGACGACCCTGGGTCTCAGCGCGTTCGCTCTCAGCCTGGGGCTGTGGGCGCTGGGCTAACCTCACCCGGATGCCCGGCTGCGCACCGGTGAGGCCGACCGCGACTCAACTGACGAAGTCGCGCAGCACCTGGGCCATGATCTCCGGTTGGTCCTCGCAGACCAGGGTCCAGGAGTCGTCGACGATCACCTTCCTGGCATCGGGATACAGCGCAACCAGCCGGTCGGCATGGTCCAACGGCATCATCCGATCGTCACGTGCCCACACCACGAGGACGGGACGATCGAATCGTGCCAGCGTGTCCGACAGTTCGAGCAGCCGTCGGCGGTTGGGCGAACCGGTCGCGAACTTCACCAGATCACGACGGATCGCTGCGTCGGTGGCCGCGGGGCGGAACCATTCGTCGAACAGCGCGTCGGGAATCCCGTGTTTGGCCAGCAGACCGTACGCGCGCCGGCTGTGGCGGAAAGTTCGGGTCCCGAGCAGCTTGCTCAGCAGCCAGCCGCCGCCGGGCACGCGGCACAACAGCACCGCGGGCCGCGCCGGCTTCGGCGGGAAATTGTCGAATGCCTCGCACGAAACGAGCACCAGTTTCGCCACACGCTGATCGCGACCAGCGGAGATCACGAACTGTCCACCGCCCCAGTCGTTGAGCACCAGGGTGACGTCGTGCAGGTCAAGGACGTCGAGGAAGTCGGCGAGGATGCCCGCCACTCCGGTCTGGGTGAGGTCGGCGTCGGCATGCATCGGCTGGGTGTGCGCTCCCAACGGCAGGGTCGGCGTGACGCAGCGGTATCCGGGCAGCAGCGGTATCACCGTGCGCCATTGCCGGCCGTCCAGAAGAAGACCGTGTCCGAACACCAGGACGGGTCCGTCCCCACCGGTGTCGTCATAGGCGATCGGCCCGGCCGGCACGTCGACGGAGAACACCGCGACCTCCTAGATAGATCGTTCTAGTTAGGGGAACGCTATGCTGTCGACGCACGATGCGCAAGAGGGAGTCCCATGGCAGATCCGACCACTCGAGGCCGAATCCTCGACGCGACGGCCGAGTTGTACCGCCGTCAGGGCATGCCCGCCACCGGCCTCAAGCAGATCTCGACCGCCGCGCAAGCACCCTTCGGCTCGATCTACCACCACTTCCCCGGTGGAAAGGAAGCGATCAGCGTCGAAGTCATTCGGCGCGAAGGCATCCGGTACGGGGAGCTGGTGGGTGCGCAACTGGCGCACACCGACCCGCTCGACGGTATCGCGGACCTGTTCGAGAAGGCCGGCGCAGACCTGGAAGCTCAGGATTATCGCGAAGCGTGTTCCATCGAGACAATCGCGCTCGAGGTCGCCAGCACCAACGAGCGTCTGCGAACCGAGGCTGCCGAGGTCTTCCAGGGCTGGCTGACGAGTCTGGCGGCGTGGTTCGCCCGCCTCGACATCACCGAAGACGACAGCCGCCGGTTGGCGCTCATCACCCTGACCGCGCTGGAGGGCGCGTTCGTGCTGTGCCGCACACTGCGATCGGTCGAACCGATCATCGCCGCGGGCCGCGGAGTTCAGGCCGCCGTACAGGCCACGGTGGCCACCCGACGGGGGTGACTCAGGACGGCACGCCGGCCTTCAAGGTCGCCAGCGCCGCGGTACTGAGCCGGGCGAACTCGGCGGTCTCTGTGACGTCCCACGCCACGGCGACGAGTTCGGCCATCCTCCGGTTGGTCGCCACTTCGATCTCGGCGTAGCGGGCCTTCTTGTCCGCTCCGTCGGCGAACGGTTCGGGCCAGCCGAACATCGCGGCGTACTGCGGGCCCTTGTTGAGCATGTGGGCTTCGATCGGCGTGATCCCGGACAGCGACAGCGCGTTGAAGTGCACCCCGGCCCGCAGCTCCCGCAGCACGAACATCACCTGCAACGCCCGAGCCGGAGCATCCTCCGACAACGGCATGAGGCGCCAACCGGCGTACAGCGGTAGCGCCGCGAACGGCGTCGCCGCGATGAGCTTCTCCCCCAGCGCAGCCAGCCGGTCCAATTCACCGGCGCCGGAAAGGTACTTGCGCCCGAAGTCGGCTGTCTGCGCCCAGTAGGACTGGGAAGCGCCGGCGGCGCCGCGGACCCTGAGTCCCTCGTCCCACAGTGCGGCCACCCCCGTGGGTTCGAAGACGGCGAACACCGCGGCCACCGTGGTCCCGGTGGCCTCACCCAGCACCCCGCCGCGGCCGGCGATGTAACCGGCCAGCGGATTCTGGTAACCGGCGGCGACACTTCCACCAAAGGTCTCCGGGTGCAGCATGAACACCGCGACCGCCTCCTCGATGGCAGCACCGGCGGCGGCAACCACTGTGTCGAGATCAGATTCGGCGCCGAGATCGGAGTCGTCCATAGCGGAAGACTAGCCGCCCGGATCGACACCGCGGCGATCATTCGAGCAGACCACTACTACCCGAGTGGCCCTTGCCCACCGGGCACATCGTGAACCACAGTTGGTGCGCTGCACCACCCCAGACTCGAGATCAACTATGCACCAGATCCTTTCGCATCGATAGGCGGCACCTCGGATGAATCCCGTCGACGCGGTGACCGCTTTCACCGGGGCCGCACTGCTGGTGACGCTCACCCCGGGCCCGGACATGCTGGTGGTCACTCGCGCGTTGGTGGTGGCCGGAGTGCGTGCCGGGATGTCGACCGCCGCCGGGGTGTGCAGCGGGGTGCTCATCTGGGGTGTTGCAGCGGCCACCGGGCTGGCCGCAGTGCTGACCGCGGTCCCCGGGATGTTCCGGGCGATACAGCTTCTCGGCGCCTATTACCTGTTCTGGCTGGGCATCGGATTCGTACGGCGATCACGGCACCTACCGGACGAGGTCATCGACGCAACCCGCCTGGGTGAGTCACCGTCACTCGCCGGATCGTTCCGAACCGGTCTGCTGACCAATGCGCTCAACCCGAAAATCGGGGTGTTCTATCTCGGTTTCCTGCCACCGTTCCTTCCCCCTGGATACTCGCCGGCGCTGTTCGGGGCGGCGCTGGCCGGCATCCACGCGACGATCGGAATGCTGATTTTCGGCGTGCTGGCTGTCACCGCGGGTGGTAGGCGATTTTCTGTGGGACGTTGGCGACCGCGACTGGACCTGGTCAGCGGTCTGGGGCTGTGCGGATTCGGCGCTCTGCTGCTCTACGGTGCGTGGCGGTGATGCACGCCGGGTCGCCGAGGCCGGGCGGACGCGATCACCCTGAGCTGTCCGATGTTTCAGCCAACCGGATCAATGTCTGGCTTCCGGTGGCGATATGGGTGCCCTGTCCGTGGGCGCTCTCGGTGTAGGCCTCCAGCCGGCATACCGTCAGCGTCCTGCCGCTCCGGACGACATGCGCCTCTGCCAGGAGTCGTGTTCCGCGAGCGGGCGCCAGCAGGTTCACGGTGAAGTCGACCGTCAGGACCGAGTCGACCGCATCGAATGTGCTCAGCGCCGCGTAGCCGCCGGCCGTGTCGACCAGAGCGCTGGTGACACCGGCGTGGAAGTAGCCGTGCTGTTGCGTGAGCTCACTTCGATAGAGCACGCAAATACGACAGAATCCGTTCTTGAGCACGGTGATCTGCGCCCCGAGGTGTTTCATCAGGCCCTGCCGAGAGAAGCTGTCCTTGACGTGCGCGGCCACTGCCGAACTGAGTGTCTCATCCGCTGGCATTGGGGTGCAGGCCCTTTCGGATCAGAGGGTGTGTGGTAGCGGCGCGAGCCGGCCGCCACGCCGTCGGCCGTCGCAGACCCGGTCCCAGGTGTCCCGCAGGATCGAGACCCCGGCGGTGAGGTGCTCAGGTCCGGCGGTGAACGGCACCCGGATGAACCGTTCATGGGCACCGTCGGTACCAAAGGTCGGCCCTGCAGAGATTCGCAGGCCCTGACGTTGGCACGCGGCCGCCAGTCGTGAACTCAGGGGCGTCCCGAGCCCGACCCAAAGACACAGGCCGCCGGCGACGCTCGGGACATGCCAGTCCGGTAGCTGGCTGCGTAGCAGCCGGATCACCAGATCACGCTGGCCGCGAAGCTGGGCGAGTCGTTCGGCGAGGAGCTGGTCGAGGTCGTCCAACACGCTCGCCGCCATGAGCTGTTCGATGACCGGGGTGCCCAGATCTCCGGCGGGTCGGCGCGCCGCCAGCCGGGTCAGCATCCCGGGATCGGCTCTGATCCAACCGATGCGAAATCCACCCCATACGGTCTTGCTCAAAGAGCCGACGATGATGACCGAATCACCGGCCTGAGTCGCGATTTCGCCCGCCGACCCGATTCCGTCGATATCGAGTTCGGCAGTTGTCTCATCGACTAACAGCAACGTTCCGGTTCGTCGCGCCCCGTGGGCAAGCTGAGCCCGCTGGGTGTCGGGTATCGAGCCTCCCGAGGGGTTGTGGAAGTCGGGCATCAGATAGGCCAGCACCGGCCGTAGCCGGTCCAGCACGCCGGCAGCGTGGTCGAGATCCCACCCCTGGGACGTCACCGGGGTGCCGAGAATCCTTGCGCCGGCGTCACGAAACGCTTGTAGCGCATGCGGATAACTCGGTGATTCCACCAGTACCCGGGAGCCCGGCGCCAACAGCGTCCTGGCGATCAGCGCGATGGCGTGTTGCGCGCCCAATGTCACCATGATCTGGTCGGGGCGGGTCGGCAGTCCGCGACGGACGAACCGTTCGGCGATCCTCACCCGGAGTGACTCCTCACCGAGCATGTCCACTCCGGCGTGAGTGATCGCAGCGGGGGCGGTGGCCGCCGCACGGGCGATGACGTCGCCGAGCGCGGCCACGGGAGCGGGTGCAGCGCGGGCGAAATCGACAACTGGTGGATCCACACCATGGATGTCTGCGGGAGCCAGCCGGGCGATGCTGCCCGAACCGCGGATGCTCACCAGATACCCCTCGTCACGCAGTGCCCGGTAGGCTGCGACGACGGTGCTGCGGCTGCGTCCGACTGCCGCCGCCAGTTCGCGCTCCGACGGCAATCGGGTGTGGCTAGGTATTCTGCCGTCGATGATCAGCAGTCTGAGTCGTGATGCCAGTGCCGTGTACGCCGATCCCGTTGCGTCCCAATGCCCGAGCAGCGGAGCCAGCGTATGCGCGCCGATGTGGGCGCGCGCGGTGGGCCTGGCAAGCTCCGACGGGTCGGTCATGTCAGACCGTCGCGGCATATCGTTGTGGGCGGCTCGGTGAGGACTGTGAGGTCCGTGAGGACTCCCCGAGATCCGTCATCCAGCCGAACCGGTCCGGACGCGTCCCGCGCTGGATCCCAGTCAGCTCGTCACGAAGCATCCTGGCCAGAATCCCGAAGCCCTGGGTCGGTGTGTCGATGACCAAGCCGTCGCCGAGCAGTCGGTTGATCGGCGTCACCACCGCCGCCGTTCCGGTGGCGAAAACCTCACGCAGATGCCCGGTCCGTGCCGCCGAAGCCCACTCGGCGATACCGATCCGTCGCTGCGCGACGTGGTATCCCCGGCTGCTGGCCAGTTCGATGACACTGTCGCGGGTGACGCCGGCCAGGATGGTGCCGTCGGCAGGTGGAGTCACGACCGTGCCATCGGCGAAGGCGAAGAACAGGTTCATGCTGCCGGCCTCCTCCACCCATGTCTGCGTAGCCGCATCGGTGAAGAGCACCTGTGCACAGTCGTGCCGGTGCGCTTCCACCTGAGCAGCCAGCGCTCCGGCATAGTTTCCTCCGCATTTCGCCGCACCGGTACCGCGCGCCGCAGCACGTGAGTAGCGGCCGGACAACCAGATGGACACTGCGGATTCGTCGGCGAAATAGCTTGCGGCCGGGCTGGCAATGACCCCGAAGGTGGCGGCGCGGGCCGGTCGAACCCCCAGGAAGGGTTCGGTCGCCACCATGAACGGCCGCAGATAGAGGCTGGTGCCGCGCCCGTCCGGCAGCCAGGCTCGGTCGACATCCACCAGTCGGCGCACAGACTCCGAGAACAGATCTGACGGCAACGCCGGCATGGCCATTCGGTCCGCGGAAGCTGCGAACCGCGCGGCATGATCGGCCATCCGGAAGACCCGCAAGCGGTCGTCGCCACCGTGAAACGCCTTGAGACCTTCGAAGATCTCCTGCCCGTAGTGAAGTACAGCAGCTGCCGGATGCAACGACAGCGGGCCGAGGGGCACGACCCGGGGATGGTGCCAACCAGACTGGGGTGTCCAGTCCACCTGCACCATGTGATCGGTGAAGTGGTCGCCAAATCCCGGGTCCCGCAGGATGGTCTCCCGGGCATCTGGGTGAGTCGGCGATTCGTTTGCGACGACTGTGAATACCCTGTCGGTGTCGTCTCCGCCGTCCTCGCTCATGGCTTCACCTCTTTTCGTCTCGGCACCATGAGAACCCGAGCTGGTTGAGGCTGTCTACGTCCAATCGTGGGTAACTGGACTGGTCCACCCGAACCTGATTGGACCTGGACGGCGATGGGCGCGACAGCGAACGTGGCAGCCATGTCCGCACCACCCGCGTCCGCCGCCCGCCGATTCTGGTCTCTCTACGAGCCGGTGCATGCGATCTGCTACTACCATCCGACATTCGCCGAGACCCTCGTGGGCGCCGGGCTTACCGGCAGCTGGAACGGCTACTTCGCCGGCCGGGCAGCGCCCCTGGGAGCCTCGGCATCCAGCGCGGTGGTGGCGGCGCTGTTCTTCGGATTCTCGCCGGCGATGGTGGCTCGCGCCATCCCGAAGATCTGGCACCGGATCGAACCGGCCGCTGCGGTACAGGCTCGCCTGCACGCTGCCCAGGTTGTGCTCCAAGATGCGGCCACCGCAGGCTCGTTCGATGATCTGCGGCGTGTCACGGACTTGTTGGAGCGGTCCGCGGACAGCCTGTGCTGTGACGGCAGAGCCCTCGCCGCGGCCTGGGCGGCCGAAAGTCGGCCGACAAGTACCCTGGCCCGACTGTGGCTGGCCGCCACCGTCCTTCGCGAGCACCGCGGCGACGGCCATGTGGCGGTCGCCACTGCCATGGGCCTCACCGGTCTCGAACTCGCCCTCACGCACATCGGGACCGGTGCGGTGCCGCGGCAAGTCCTCGCCGCACACCGCGGCTGGACCGACGGTCAGTGGGCGGAGGCGACCGAGCGACTGACCGGCCTGGGCATCATCGATGACCGAGGACGGCTCACCGCTCGGGGCAGGGCGTTGCGCCAGGAGATCGAGGCAGCCACCGACAGGATCGCTGCCGGCGGACATGATCTGCTCGACGATACGCCGTCACGTCACGTTCTCACGTCGTTGACCCGAGCGCTGTTCGATCGGGGGGCGATCGTCGTGCCCAATCCCATCGGCGTGACACGCTGCTGACCGGCACCTGTGATGGACGCGCCGGCACCCGGTGATAGATCAAGCACCTCAGCGGCTGACCGGATCCTCCTCGGGGCCGGCGAACCGGTCGAGATCAGCCCGCGTGGGAGCGGCCTCCCAATCACCGATGGCGGTACAGGCAAGTGCGCCACACGCTGACGCGACCTCCAGACACGAGCTCATGTCGCCGCACCGGGCCAGCTCGGCCAGCCAGCCCGCCACGAACGCGTCGCCGGCACCCACGGTGTCGACCACCGTCACCCGATGAGCGGGGCGTGACAGCCGCGCCCCGGCCTGCGATGCCGCCACCGCGCCCCGGGCTCCGCATTTGACCACGACCTGATCCGGTCCGGCAGCCAGCAACGCGTCGATCTGCCGGTCTCGGCTGTGCTCGCCGGTCACCAGCTGCGCTTCGTCCTCGCCGGCGAACACCAGGTGTGCCCGGGCAAGCAGACCCCGGTAGGCGAGAGCGGCATCGGCGGAATCGGCCCACAGCCCGTTGCGGTGGTTGACGTCGAAAGAGACGGTGGCTCCCGCGCGCTCGGCCTGGTCGATCGCTTCGTGCAGCGCGGCCAGCGGTCGCTCGCCCAGTGCGGCGGTGATTCCGGTGAGGTGGACGATCCGGGCGCGTCCGAGAACCGGCGCGGGCACATCCGGGGGACCTAACCGGCTCCCCGCCTGGTCCCGCCGGTAGTAGGTGATGCGGCTTGTCCCGGGGCGAGGTCGCTCCTTGAGCATCAGTGCTGTCGCAGCACCGTGGTCCACCGACGCATGGGTTTCCACCTTCTCGGCGCGCAGTTCGCGCAGGATCAACTCGCCCACCGCGTCGGCGCCCACCCGGCCGATCCACGCCGCCGAGCCACCCAGACGTGCGACGCCGATCGCCACGTTGCTCTCGGCGCCACCGAATCCGAGTTGCATCGTCTTGACGCGGGACAGGCTGCCCACACCGTCGGCGGTGAGCAGCCCCAGCGACTCGCCGACCGTCACCAGGTCGAGCCGCGCGGCACTCATTCCGACCGTACCGACGCGGCCGCGTCCGCGACCCGTCGGCAGGCGTCTGCCACCGCGGCCCGCCCGGCAGATGCGGCTGTGGTGATCCAGCTGCCGCTGACCGCGAAAACGTTGGGCCGTGAGAGGTAGTCGTCCAGGTTGGACGGCCCCACCCCACCGGAGGGCATGAACTGCACATCAGGAAAGACCTCGGAATAGGCCTGGAGGAAGGCCAGGGCGTCGACGGTCCCGGCCGGGAAGAACTTCACCTGGTCGAGACCCAGACGCAGTGCCGCCTGGACCTCTGACGGGGAAAGCACCCCGGGGATGACCGGAACGTCGGCCGTCCGGGCGGCGGCGACCACGCTCGGGTCCAGGCCGGGGCAAACCACGAACTGTGCGCCCGCATCGAGCACCTCGTGCACCTGCGCGACCGTTCGCACGGTTCCCGCCCCGACCAGCAGATCACCGCGCCGCGCCAAGCTCCGGATCGCCGCGATACCGTGACGCCCCCGCAGCGCCACTTCGACCACGGGTAGGCCCCCGTCCACGAGGCCTGCGCCGATCTCGTCGACATGGTCCATGTGCGCGATCGACGCCAGCGGGATCACCGGGTGACAGAACAGCGGATGGATCGTGGGCATACCGTCACCGAGCCTCGGCGAAGGTGGGATTGGTTCCGTAGCGGGTCAGCGCGTCGGGGTCGAGGGCGACACCGAGTCCCGCGGAGTCTGGCACGGCGAGCATCCCGTCGCCGTCCAGACTCCAGCCCCCGAGGATCAGATCGTCGATGTAGGCGGACCCGGTCTTGTACTCGACGAGGTCTGTGCCGGCCAGCGCCGACGCCAGCTGTAGATCGGCCGCCAGGCCCACTCCGGTATTCCATCCGTGTGGCACCAGCCGGATCCCGTGATCTTGTGCAGCCCAACCGATCCGGCGCGACTCGCTGAGACCACCGCCCTTGGTGGTGTCGGGCTGCACGATATCGAAGGCGCCGCCCTCGATGAACGGCATGAACGATTGCCGTCGGGTCAGGACCTCACCACCGCTGATCGGTATCGGCGAATGGGCGCGCAACGCCACAAATCCGTCGAGGTCATCCGGCGCCAGCGCCTCCTCGAACCAGGCCACGTCGTAACCGGCGAGCATGTTGGCCGTACGTTTGGCCCACGACAGTCCACCCGGGAAGAACGCCTCCGATCCGCCCGCATCCACGGCGAGCAGCCGGTCACCCACCGCCTGCCGCGCGGCGGCCACCGTACGTTCATCGGTCGCGGCGTCGACACGACCGAACTTCCACCAACCGATCTTGAACGCGGTGAACCCCTCATCGACGAGCGCCTCGAGATTCTCGGTCATCACCTGGGCCTCGTCCATCAGCACCGAGGCATAGGGACGTACGCAGTCCCGGTAGCGTCCGCCGAGCAACCGGCCGACCGGCTGTCCGAATGCCTGCCCGGCCAGGTCCCACAATGCGATGTCGACAGCGCTGGTGGCATGGGTCAGAGTCCCACCCCGACCCATCCAGAAGGCACTCTGATGCAGCGTTTCGGTGATCCGCTCCACCTCGAGTGCGCTCTGGCCGACGAGTTGGGGCCGCAGCAGGTCAAGCCCGGCGCGGACCAGTCCCTCCGCAGTGAAGGCGCTGCCGACCCCCACATGGCCGGTGTCGGTGTGCACGGCGACCAACGTGTGTACGACGTCGTCGGGACGCAGTTCGTTGGACCACCCGCCTTCCGGCGTGGCGCCGCGTAGGCCGCAGGTCTCGATCCGTTCGATCTTCATCTGATGCTGTCTTCCTCCGTGTTGTGTCGTCGATGCGCAGTTGGGTGCGACCCGGCTGGGCCCGGGTTCAGCGCAGTAACCGGCCCGGCAGCCCGCCGGTGTGCTGACCGTCGGCGACCACCGCGCTGCCGTTGACCCAGACCTGGCGGACGGCCGAGGCGTAGGCCTTCGGCAACCCCCAGGTGTCGGTGGCAGCCAGCAGCTTCGGGTCGAGGACCACGACGTCGGCGTAATGGTCAGCGCGCAGATACCCGCGGTCGCGGATGCGGAAGTGGTCGGCCACCATGCCGGTCATCTTGTGCACCGCTTCCTGGAGCGAGAGCGTTCCTGCCGGCACATGGTGGGCGAGATAATGGGTATGGCCGAAATAGAACAGCGGGTGGCGGGTGCGCGCGTTGAGCGTGCCGTCGCGCCGGGTGGTGAAAGCGTCGACGCCCAGCAGGAAGTGGTCGTGACCGATGGCGTCGGCGAGGTGGTCCTCGGTGAACAGCAATCCGAGCAGCTGCACGCCGCCCAGATCGGCCCCGGCGGCGGCCAGGATGTCGAACAGGCAGTCCCATTCGTCGCGACCGTGCCGCGCGGCGATCTCCGGGAAGGTCAGCCCCTCCCACTCCTGATGCGTTGCCGACACGCCAAGCCGGACCCGGTCCCACTGCCCCCGATGCAGAAACCGCCAGTACCGGTCGCAGTCGGACCGGACCTGGGCGCGTATTTCCTTGTCGCGCAGCAGTTCGGCGGCTTCGGCTGGCGGCCGCTCGACCAGCCAGCCGGGGAGTAGCCCGGCGGCCATCCCGATCCCGTGCGGGTACGGTGTCATGTCGGCCAGCACGTCGGTACCGCTGCGTCGCTCTTCGACGACCCGGTGCACCGCACGGTGCCATGCGCCGGGTTCGGCCCCGGTGCCGTACCGCACGTTGAGGTGCGACAGCTGCGCTCGCACCCCCGCCCGATGAACGACGTCGAAGAACTCCTCGACGGCGTCATCGAGTCCGCTGTCCCGGTTTCGGATGTGACTGGCGTACATACCATCACGGCGCCCGACGATTCGCGCCAGTTGCGCGAGCTCGTCGGTGTCGGCGAATCTGCCGGCACCGTACTCCAGCCCGCTGGACAGTCCGATCGCGCCGGCCTCCAGGGCCTCTTCGACCAACCGCAGCCGCTCTCGGTGTTCGTCGACGCCCGCCGATTCGGCATTCGATCTGGCGGCCGACCGGATCGCGGTGTGCCCGACGAACCACATGAGATTCTGCGCGGTCCGGCCCGCGTGCACGGTGTCGAGCAGCTCACCGAAGCTGCGCCAGTCGATCGGGCCCTGGTATCCCATCGCCCGCAAGGCACTGCGCGCGGCCTCCACATCGACGCCGCCCAGCGGGGCATAGGTGACACCGCAGTTGCCCACCACCTCGGTCGTCACGCCCTGGTGAATTGTGCTGTACGCCTCCCGGTTTCCCAGTGTCGACCAGTCGCTGTGGCTGTGTGGGTCGATCAGCCCGGGCAACACGTACATCCCGGAGGCATCCACCGCGTGGCGGGCGTCGACCTGCTGAGAAAGGCCGAGGTAGGTGATGCGGTCGCCGGCGATGCCGACATCGCACCGCCGCGGCGGCGCGCCGGTGCCGTCCACGATGTCACCACCGGCGATGAGGGTGTCGAGGGCGGGCACGTCAGAGCACCTTGCTGAGGAACTCACGCGTTCGGGACTCTCGGGGAGATCCGAAAAGCGCTGAGGGTTCGTCGGTTTCGACGATGCACCCCTTGTCCATGTAGATCACGCGGTCGGCCACCTCACGGGCGAACCCCATCTCGTGGGTGACCACCACCATGGTCATACCGTCGGCGGCCAGGTCCTTCATGACGGCCAGCACTTCACCGACGATCTCGGGGTCAAGAGCCGAGGTGGGCTCGTCGAACAGCATGATGGTGGGTTCCATCGCGAGCGCCCGGGCGATGGCGACCCGTTGCTTCTGACCGCCGGAGAGGGAATCGGGATAGACATCGGCTTTGTCGGTCAGCCCGACCCGGTCCAGCAGCGCACGCCCATGCTCGCGTGCCTGTGACCTACTTCGCTTCAGCACGCGTTGCGGTGCGAGGATGATGTTGTCGATCACCGTCATGTGGGGAAACAGATTGAAGTGTTGGAACACCATTCCGACATCCCGCCGGACGACGGCGAGGTCGGCGGGCCGCTCCTGCGGGCCGAGCCGGTGGCCGTTGACGACGATGCTGCCATGCGACGGGCGTTCCAGGCCGTTCATGCAACGCAGCAGGGTGCTCTTACCCGAGCCTGATGCACCGATGATGCACACCACCTCACGTTCGGCCACCGCGCAGGAGATCCCGCAGAGGACCTCGTTGGCACCGAAACTCAGGCGGAGGTCGGATATCTCGATCATGTTCTTGCTCCCGTGGTCAGGTTGGTGAGCGCATCACCAAGCTTGGGTGCCGCGACCTTGTTGCCCAGACGGCGTTCGTAGCGGCGCGACAGCGCGGACAGAACGAAGCAGATGGCGAAGTAGAACGCACCCGCGACGGTGTAGGCGAGGATCGGATCGGCGGTCTGTGAGCTGACGATATTGGCCGCTCGGGTCAGCTCGATCAATCCGATGACGGCAACCAGTGAGCTGTCCTTGATCAGGATGACCAGGAACCCGACACCCGGTGGCACGATCAGGCGGGCCGCCTGCGGCAGGATGACGAAGCGCATCCGATCCCGGTACGCGAGGCCGAGCGCTTCTGCCGCTTCGAACTGCCCGAGCGGTACCGCCTGGATGCTGCCGCGCACCAATTCTCCGATATACGCGGACGCGAAGATCGACAGCGCGATGACCGCGGCCCAGTACTCGGCGAGCCCGCTGCCGGGCATGAGCAACGGCACGCCGAAGTACACGAAGAAGATGACCAGGAGCACCGGGATGCCCCGGATGATCGCGATGTAGATCGCGCTGAGCCACTTCAGCGGCCGGACGGTGCCGGCCACCATCAGTCCGATCACCAGTCCCAGGGCGCCGCCGAACAGTACGGAGAGCACACAGATCTGAATGGTCACGACGGCGCCCTGCAGGATCAAAGACAAGTGCTGCCAACCGAATGCTTCGAACATCACGCCACCTTCCAGGTGATGAAGCGGGTCTCGACGACCCGTGACGCGGCGGCGATCAGGAACGCGACGCTGAAGTACAGCAGACCACCGACGGTGAGCGTCTCGATCGTGCGGAAGGTGGTCGAGGTGATGCCCAGCATGGCGTGCATGAGATCCGGCAGGGCGACCACCGACGTGACCGACGATGCCAGGAACAGCAGGATCGTCTGGTTGGTCATGGCCGGCAGCACGTTTCGCATCGCCGGCGGTAGCAGTACCCGCCAGAAGGTGTCCCGCGTGCTCAACCCCAGGGCCGCGCCGGCTTCCCGTAGACCGTCGGGCACGGACTGGAATCCGGCTCGATAGATCTCGGCCATGTATGCGGCGTTGTTGACGGTGAGCGCCACGACGCCGGCTGCGATCGGATCCAGGTTGATCCCTGCCTGCGGTAACGCGAAGTACACCAGATAGAGCTGCAGCAGAAGCGGTGTGTTGCGGATGATCTCGATGTACGTGCCGGCCAGTGCACGCAGGGTGCGCACCGCGGAGGTCCGGCCGGCGTAGAGCAGGATGCCCAGGGCGCCGCCGGCCAGTGCGGCGGCCGCGCTCACCGCGATACTGATCGCCAGTCCGGTCAGGAGCGGCCCCAGGTGCGGCACCACATCGCCGTAGTAGAGCTGCATCGTCGGCTACTCGGCCCTACTTGATGAGCTCGGGGACGTCCATCCCGAGCCATTTGTTGTACGACTCGTTGGCCCCTTGGCTGATGTTGTAGTTCATGATGAAGTTGTTCAGATAGTTCAGCCAGAGTTGGTCACCCATCTTGACCCCGAAGGACACCAACGACGGCGCCAGCTGCGGAGCCTCCAGCACGCGGACTGCGTCGCCCTCGCTGTCCCGGATGTCGGCGACCACGGCGGTGCTCTCCATCAGCGCATCCACCTTGCCGCTGCGCAGCGCCTGGATCGAATCCGCCACCGCCTCGAACAAGCTGGCATTCGCCTGCGGGAACTGGGTATTGAGGATGGTGGCCGGCACGCTGCCCCGGGTGGCGGCGACGTTCCTGCCGGTGAGGTCGTCATAGCTGCGGATGTCGCTGTCGGCCGGCACCACGACGAGTTGACCTTCCGAGGCGTACGGGCGGGTCATTGCGACCACCTGGGCGCGTTCATCCAGATTGGTCAGTGCGGCGATGATGACGTCCACCTTGCCGGTCTCGAGCATCGGAATCCGGCTGGCGTTGGTGGTGCTCACGAACTCGGCCTCCGCGCCCAGGGACTCGGCCAGTGCGCGCGCCTTGTCGATGTCGAATCCCTCGTATTGACCCGCGCTGTTCATCACGCCGTAGGGCGGCGCATCGGCGAACACGCCGATCGACACCTTCTTTGACTGAAGCACCTTGGTCAGCACACTCTGACCGGCGCCGGCCGGGCCGCCCCCCGAACCCGACGACGTACAGCCGGTGGCCAGCAGGACCGCCATCAACACAACAGCGAGTGCACGGAACGCTTTTCGCATCTTCATCCCTCGATTCGGGTCGGCGGCCGATCGGCCGGGTCGGAGGCGAGGTCGGTATGAGCTGCGACCCGCATCACATTCGAGATTATCTATAATCCATAATCTACGCAAGACGGCCCGGTGCGCTCGCGTCGCGTCGGCGCGGTCAGGGGTGACGGCGCGAGGGATGACGGTGAGGGATGACAGTCGGGGATGACAGTCAGGGATGCCTAGGATGAGAAACGCGAGCAGGGCGCAGAGGGAGACACGCATGACGCACGCTGAGAGCCTGGGCGCCACCGCCCCTGCGCCCCTGGCCGCCTCGCGCCGACATCAGATCGCGGATTGGCTGCGCGAGCAGATCGTCAAGGGACACATCGCACCGGGTGCTCAACTCAAACAGGACATCCTGGCCGCCCATCTGCACACCAGCCCCGGCCCGGTGCGCGAGGCGCTGCGCCAGTTGGAGAGTGAGGGACTGGTCCAGCACATTCCCAACCGCGGGGCTTTCGTCACGTCGGTGAGCCCCGACGAACTACTCGGGGTGCTGTTGCCCGTGCGATTGGCGATCGAGTCCTTTGCCGTCGAGACGGCCAGCGCCGATCCCACCACGCTCGAGGAGCTACGGCGACTCGTCGAACAGATGGGCATCGCTGCCCGCGCCGGCGATCTGGATCAGCTCAATGAACTCGACGTCGCCTATCACGAATCCATCGTGCGCAGTGCGCATTCCGATCACGCTCTACAGCTGTGGACCAGCGTGCAGCCCCGGATAAGAATGCAGATTCACCGGCTGGCGCGCCGGCACTCGACTCCGTTCGCCATCCCGGAGGAGCATCGGGTACTCCTCGAGTCGATCGAGAACGACGATCCCGGACAACGGCGCAGCGTGCTGGAGGATCACATCGTGGCCAGTGCACGCCGGCTCCTCCAGCGTGAAACTGATTCCGGCGCAGCAGTTCCGGATTAGCCTGGCAGGCCGGTGATGCCCGGCCGCGCAATCGCCGGGCCTGCTCAGAACACCGCGCGGTGCACGGCCGTCGGGTGCAGCACCAGCCGAACCTGATCCTCGGCGAGGATGTCGGCCAGGTCTTTGGCGCGGACAGGATCGTCGAGGTCCCAGTAGCGCGCGGCCAGCCGGCGTGCGAGATCGTGGGCGCCGTCGACAGCCACGGTGACGTGCCCGGTGACCGAGATCCACCGCTCACGTTCCCCGACCGGCGCCGCGACCACCAGCGAGGCGCGCGGATCGCGACGCAATCGCCGCACTTTCACCGTGTCGGGGCCGGTGAACAACTGCAGCGTCCCGTCGGCGGTCGTCTCGAACCAGACCGGACGCGGTTGCGGGGGTACCGGTCCGGCGGCCATGGTCAGGAATCCGTGCAGAGGACGGCAGAGGAACTCGATGTCGGACCGAGTCAGGGCATCGGCAGGTACGTCGCCGGCGGCCGAGGTCATCGGTCCCACACTCCGAGCGCTGCGGTCCGCAGAACGTAGTCCTCGAAGGTGCGCGCCGGCCGGCCCAGCAGCGCGTCGATCTCAGCTGTGGTGTCCGCGATCAATCCGCGCTCCATGATGTCGTACATGCCGGCGAGGTGGCCGGCATCAGACTCGGACAGGCCGTCCTCGACCAGGGCGGCGATGTACTCGGCCGGGGAGATCCGCTTGTACGTGATCGACCGCCCGGTCGCCCTGGCGATCAGGGCGACAGCCTCGCCGAATGTGATGGCCCGGGGCCCGCTGAGTTCGTAGGTCCGTTCGACATGGCGGCCCGGCTCGGACAGCACGGTGGCCGCGACGTCGGCCACGTCCTCGATGTCGATGAAAGGCTCCGGGACGTCACCGGCGGGCAGTGCGAGTTCCCCCGCGACGACTGGGCCGTGGAACAGTTCCTCGCTGAAGTTCTGGTCGAAGTTGTTGGGCCGCAGGATCGTCCATTCGAGACCGGAATCCCGCACCGCACTCTCGGCGTCGAGCATGTCGAGTCCGAACGATGAATCTCCCCAGTTGTCGGCGCCGCGGCCGGACAGCAGGACCAGTCTGCGCACGCCGGCCTGTCGGGCACGGGTGACCAGATCGTGCACCGGACCGGGCGCGCCCGGCGAGATGACGTAAGCGCATTCGGCGCCGCGCAGGGCGGCGTCCCAGGTCTGGGGATCCGACCAGTCGAAGGGCACCTCACTGGTCCGGGACGCAGGTCGCACCAGGTGACCGCGCAGTCGCATCCGTGCGGCGACCCGTCGACCGGTCTTACCCGTCGCCCCGAGAACCAGGACGGTCTTGCGGTGGGAGTCAGCTGTCATACCGTCCATACAACCGACAGTGCCCGGACGTTTCCATAGGCGAAGAGCCGAATCACCTGTCCGATCGTCCAGAGGCGGCCGTGCTCTTCAGCTGTCGTCATCGCGCCGACGGAACGACCGGGCACGATGGATGCATGGACGTGCTGGTGGTCGGGGGTGGACCCGCGGGTATGGCATTGGCGGGGGCCTGTGGGCGCCTCGGCCTCGACACCGGGTTGCTCGATCCTGCGCCGGATCGGCCCTGGCTGGCGACCTACGGCCTGTGGAGCCGGGAGCTGCCCGCGGATCTGCCGGACTCGGTGGTCGCCGCCCGGGCCGCGGGCCGGGCGATCGCACGAACCGAACACCTGCTGGGGTGGGAATACGCCGTCCTGGACGTGCCCGCTTTCCGCGCGCACCTCGCAGGCCGGCTGAGCGGAGTGCACGTCCACACCGGTCGGGCGGTCGGGTCACCGGAACGGGGCATGGTCTCGTTGGCCGATGGGTCGCAGCTACGGGCCTCGGTGGTCGTCGACGCCGGGGGCCGGTGGCGGCCCCTGGACCGCACAGCATCGCACGGGACACCCGCTGAGCAAACGGCTTTCGGGTTGATCCTCGACGAAGACCGGGCCGCGCCGCTGGTGGCTCCCGGCGATGCACTCTTCATGGACTGGCGCGCCGATCACGGCGAGGCCGGTTGGCCGACGTTCCTCTACGGCGTTCCGCTGGGCGGTGGTCGGGTGCTGCTGGAGGAGACTTCCCTGGCCCGTAGGCCGGGTTTGGCGCTGTCGACGCTGCGCCGACGGCTGCACGCCCGGCTGGCCCGCCGCGGTGTCGTCCCTCCGGAAGACGCACGCAGCGAGAAGGTCTCGTTCCGCGTCGACCATCCGCGGCACGCCGGACGTGACGTACTCGGATTCGGTGCGGCCGCGCCCTTGATCCATCCGGCGACGGGCTTCAGCGTGGCCGCCTCCCTGCAACTCGCCCCCTTGGTCGCCGAGGCGCTCGCTGCGCACCTGCCCTCCGATCCGGACAGCGCACTGTCTGCCGCCCAGCAGACCGTGTGGCCGCGGACTGCGCAGGCAATCCATCGCTTTCGCCGGATCGGTCTGGAAGCACTTCTGCGGATGCCGCCGCCCGAGGTCCCCGATTTCTTCGAGCAGTTCTTCAGCCTGCCCGACGCGCACAAATGGACCTACCTCACCGCCCGCGACGACGTCGGCGGCACCGCCGCGGCGATGAGCTGCCTGTTCCGGCATTCCGGCAACCGCCTGCGCCGCCGGCTCGTCCTGCCGGCCCTGCTGCCTGCCCTCCGCACCAACGACACGCAGAACTCCTGACCGGCGCGCTCAACGCTGCTTGAGCGCCTCCAGTAAGCGGTGCTCGGCGTCCTCGCCCGGCTGGACACCGGTCGGGATCCGCAGCAGGAAGAATGCGCCGAGCACCCACCAGGCACCGAACAGGATCCACGGCTGGACGTCCAGGAAGGCCGGCATACCGGGCAGGTAGAGCGCCAGCAACCCGGCGCAGAGCACCACCGCGGCGGCGCCGATCACCTTGCCGCCGTTGCCGTTTCCGCCGATGCGCAGCGGCCGATCCATGCTCGGTTCGCGACGGCGCAGCACCAGGAAGACGATGGACACCAGAAGATAGGCGATGACGATGCTCGGCGAACCGGAGTCGACGAGCCACCCGAGCATCGCCTCGCCGAGAAACGGCGCGACGAACGACAGCGCGCCGATGAACAGCAACGCATTGACCGGCGTGCGGAACCTGGGATGCAACCTGCCGAACCAGGCCGGCAGCATGCCGGAACGCGCCATCGAGTACATCAGCCGGGATGCGCCCAGCAGCAAGGAGTTCCACGATGTGAGGATTCCGGCGATGCCGCCCGCGATCAGCACCTTGGCCATCGCGTCGCTACCGAACATGGCGCCGAACGCGTCCGCAGTGGCAATGTCGACCTCGGCGAGCTCGCCCGGCGGCATCGCCGATGATGTGGTGGCGATGACCAGCAGATAGAACACGGTGGCCAACACCACGGCGATGACGACGAGGCGGCCGATCTGGCGGGCCGGCACGTTCACTTCCTCCGCGGACTGCGGTATGACGTCGAATCCGACGAACAGGAACGGCACGACGACGAGCACCGCGAAGAAACCCGCCGCGCCGCCGGTGAACAACGGTTGCATGTTGTCCGGGGAGCCGCCGGTGAAGGAACCGACGACCAGCATCAAGGCTATGACCAGAAGGAGCACCACGACGAACGTCTGCACCACACTGGCGAACTTGACCCCCAGAATGTTGATGGTCGTGATGACGACCGCGGCGATCGCGCCCACCAGCGCCCACGTCAGGTAGACCGGGCTGCCCGCGACGTCCCACAGGTGAACCTGATTGAGCCCGGGAAAGAGGTACAACGCGGTTCTGGGCAGAGCGACGGCCTCGAACGCCACGATGGTCACGTAGCCGCCGACGATGCCCCACGAGCCGATGAACGACCATCGGGGCCCCATTCCGCGAAGCAGGAAGTTGTGTTCACCACCGGCCTTGGGCATCGCCGCGGTGAGCTCGGCGTAGGTCAGGCCGACGACGGCCATGATCACACCGCCGGCGGTCATGGCCAGCACCGCTCCGAGGGTGCCCGCGGATCCGATCCAGTCCCCGGTGAGCACCACCCAGCCGAAACCGATCATCGCCCCGAAGCCCAGCGCCAGGACGTCCCAGTTCCCCAGCACCTTCAACAGCGAGGTGTCCTCGGACCCGCCGACCGATCTACGCTCCATCGAGAACACACCCTTTCCCGGCGCTCACCCTGGCTATGGCAACCAGTGGCTGACGGTTCAATTGAAGGCCAGTCGGTGCCGGTATTCGTCGGTATGCCGAAATTGCCCGCCGATCAGCCGGCCGCCTTCGGATGGGCCGCGGCGATCTCGAGAAGGCTGAGGTAGCCGGGCAGTTGCCACGCCGCCCTGCCGATGAAAAGTCCGGTCACCCCGTCGATGCCCAGCAGGTCGCCGGCGTTGTCGTGATTCACCGAGCCGCCATAGACCAATCCCCTTGTCCGGCCGCCATACTCACGATCCAGATCGGCGAACGGTTGCCGGAGTTCTTCGACGGTGGCGGGGCGGCCGCTTTCGCCGATGGCCCAGATCGGCTCGTAGGCGATCAGGACGCGGCTCAGTTCCGGTGCGGTCAGACCGTCGAGCGCGCCCGCCGCCTGGTCGAGTATGAACGGTGAAGAGTTCCCGGCGCGTTTGACCTCGGCGCTCTCACCGATGCACAGCAGTGGCACCAGGCCGTGGGCCAGGACGGCCGCCACCTTCAACCGGGTCGTCTCCACGGTTTCGCCGAAGTGTTCGCGACGCTCGGAATGTCCGATCTCCACGAGCTGGGCGCCTGCGTCCTTGGCCTGGGCCACCGACACCTCGCCGGTCCACGCTCCCTCATCTTCCCAATGCGCATTCTGTGCACCGAGCAACACGGTCGAGTCGGTTCCGAGTTCGTCACGGGCGGCGGCGAGCGCGGTGAACGACGGGATGATGAATGGCTGCACTCCTGGTGCGCCGTGCCGACTGACATGGTCTGACAGCCCACGGACGTAGCGACGGGCCTCGGCGAGCCCTTTGTTCATCTTCCAGCTGGTGCCGATCCACAACCGGGGCACCCCGACCGGCCCCGGGTCAGTCACCCTCGTAGGCACAGATGGCGTCGACCTTCGCCGCCGAGGAGGACTGTGGGTCGAACTCCAGGCCGAGCCATTCCTTGACCAGCGCTCGTGCCAGTTCCAGCCCGACCACTCGCTCCCCCATGCACAGCACCTGCGCATTGTTCGACAGCACCGAGCGCTGCACGGAGTACAGGTCGTGGGCGGTCACCGCGCGGACGCCCTTGACCTTGTTCGCAGCGATCGCGACGCCCAGGCCGGTGCCGCAGATCAGCAACGCCCGATCGGCGTCACCCCTGGCGACCTTCTCGGCGGCCGCGACGGCGACGTTCGGATACGCCGTGTCGTCCTGGGCGTCCTCGACACCGATGTCGTCCACGACCGCCACCCGCGCGTCGGACTCGAGGTCCTCGCGCAGCGCCTTCTTGTAGTTGAATCCGGCGTTGTCGCCGCCGATCACGATCCTCAAAGCCATGCTTTGCTCCTCTCGAATTTCACTGCGACAGATGGTCGCCCAAGGCAGCCATCAGTAGCGCGAACGACAGCGCCCCAGGGTCGGGGGTGCCGAGGCTCTTCTCACCGAGTACCCGCGCGCGACCCAATCTCGCCGAAATCTCGGCGGTCTTTTCGGCCGCTTCCTGCGCCACGCGCGCGGCGGTGGTGATGGCCGGCCCTGCCTCCGAGTCGAAGGCATCGGTCAGCGTGTCACGGAACGGCAGGGCGGCATCGACCATCGTCTTGTCGCCTGGTTGAGCGCCGCCGAGACGGACGACGGCGTCGATCCCGGCGCTGACCGCATCCACGATCATCCGGTCGGTACCGCCCTCGGTGTCGGCGAAGGTGCCGCCGGCGCTGGTCAGCGCGGCGCCCCAGAGCGCGCCCGAGGTGCCGCCGGCCATATCGGCCCACGCCTGGCCGGCCAGCAGCAGCGTGGTTCTGGCACCGGCACCTTGCTCCACGGCGGCGCGGGCCGCCTGTGCCGCGCCGCGGGACCCGAACGTCATGCCTTGTCCATGATCGCCGTCGCCGGCGACTGCATCGAGGCGGCCGAGTTCTGATTCGTTGTCGGCACACACCTCCTGGAACATCTCCAGCACCGCGGCGATGGTGCGGGCGCAGGCTTGGGAGTCCTCACTCGACTGCGGGATCTCTGGCTCCGCGGCGTCCCAGACACCGGTGCGCGGTGCGCGGTCCACGGCCGGCATCGCCCCGCGACGATAGGCCGCAGTCTCCACCGGTGCCGTCCACAGCTTTTCGAGTTCCTCGTCGAGGAAGACCAGCGTCAGCGACAAGCCGGCCATGTCGAGGCTGGTGACGAACTCACCCACCTCCGGGCGCACGGCGGTCAGCCCCTTTTCCTCGAGCCGTTCGGCGATACGCGCGTAGACGACGAAGAGTTCTTCGTATTTCACCGTGCCGAGCCCGTTGATGATCACGGCCACCCGGCCGTCGTAGCCGTTCGCGTCGCGCGGCGGCTCTTCGGCCATGATCTCGTCGAACAGCAGGTCGGCGATCTCGGCGGCGGTGCCGATGCGGCTGTCCCGGACGCCCGGCTCACCGTGGATTCCCAGCCCGACGCCCATCTGCCCCTTGTCGACGTGGAACAGGGGCTCCTCGGCGCCCGGGAGGGTGCAGCCGTCGAACGCCAGACCGAACGAGCGGGTCGCGTCGTTGGCCTTCCACGCCACCCGCTCGGCCTCATCGAGATCCGCGCCGGCTTCGATGGCTGCGCCGGCGATCTTGAAGACCGGTAGGTCGCCCGCGACACCGCGGCGATCGCGGTGGTTGTCCGGACCGTTGGAGGCGATGTCGTCGCTGACGGCGACGATGCGCACGTCGATGCCTTCGTGGCGCAGCTTCTCGGCGGCCAGCCCGAAGTGCAGTACGTCGCCGGCGTAGTTGCCGAACCCGAGGATGACGCCGCCGCCGTTCTCGGCGTTGCGCACCACGGAGTACACCTCGGAGGCCGAGGGTGAGGAGAAGATGTTGCCGCACGGTGCGCCGTGGCCCATGCCGGGGCCGACCCATCCGGCGAACGCCGGGTAATGCCCGGACCCGCCGCCGATCACCAGTGCCGGCTGCCCCTGCGGAGTCTGCGTCGAACGGGCGACGCCACCGGGTACCTCGGTGAGCAGGTCGGGGTGGGCGGCGACGAGGCCGCGGACCGCCTCGTCGGCGAAGTCGTCCGGGGAGTTGAGGAGGTACGTCACTGTTCCGTCCTTCTGGGTTCCATCCTTCTGGATGCGGCGGTCAGGCCGCGGGGACCACCCCGGGACCCTGATTATCGATCCATTGATCGTATAGGATTGTCGACGCCGAATCAGCCCCTTGGCTGATCACCGATCTTCTGCCGCGCTTCCGCACCGGCCTTACGCCGGGTCCGATCGGTATGCGCTGAATCGGTCTGAACGCGCACGGCCTGCGCATGCTCGGCCAGTGCTCGCTCTTTGACGCCACTGATGTGGCTGTGCATCAGGCGGTACACCTCAGGGCCGTAACCGCGGCGCAGCGCGGCCAGCAGTTCGCGGTGTTCGGAGATCGCGTGTGAGGAGTCCTGGACGCCCACCCCGATGAAGAGCCGGAAGCGTTGCCCGTGGCCACCGAGCGCGTCGTAGGCCCGCAACAGCGCCGCGTTGTCGGCATGTTCGGCGATCAGCCGGTGGAACCGTTCATCCGGGCGGTGGTACTTCCGGATCGCGGCGGCATCGGGGGTGTGCGGGGCGCGTTCCTGCTCCTCGACCGCGTCTTCCAGGGCGTCCAGCCAGCCGTCGTCGGCCTTCGAACAGGCCAGTTCCGCCAATCTGGGCTCGATGAGCAGGCGGGCATCCATGATGTCGGCGATCTCCTTGGCGTCGGGCATCTCCGGGACCCGATATCCCCGCATGGCCACCCGCACGACATTTCCGGTGGACTCCAGCCGGGCCAGCGCCTCGCGCACCGGCGTGGGCGACACACCCAGATAACGCGCCGTTCCGTCGATGCTGACCGGATCTCCGGACTGCAGCGTTCCGTCCAGGAGCAGCTCCATCAACCGCTCGTAGACCTGGTCGACCAGCGTGCTGCGCACCGGCATCGGGTACTCGTCGGCTCCCACCTCAGCCCTTTCCGCTTCCCGGCGGCATCACCGCCCGTCGGGCACGTCGGGCTGGTCGTCACGCCGGCGATGCACGCGACGCTCTCATGCAGGGAGCTGAGTTTAACCCCGACGTTGACACAGGACCTGGGGACGCCTATATCCTATGTGATTTAAGGCACTGTTTGTGACTCAGACCACGATGGAGGACCGAGATGTTCTCGGCTCACACCTGGCCGATCTCGGCCAACATGCTCGGGTTCGGCAACAAAGCTCCCGACGGCGGCCATATCAAAGACGCACCGGCGACGGTGTGGGCCTCGCAGCTTCGGCAAGTCCGCGAGCTGGGGTTCGACTACATCGACCCGACCGACGCCTGGGTTCCGCTGGCAGCCTTGTCCGACGGTCGGGTCGAGGAATTCCGATCGGTGCTCAAGGACGAAGGTTTGGCGATCTCCTCGATCTCGATGACCCGCAATTCGGTCGTCGACGTGGCCAACGGTGAGCAGAACCTGGCCGACGCACATCGCCTCATCGATCTGGCGCCGACCTTCGGTGCCACCATCGTCAATACGGGCTTCATGCAGGCGATCACCCCCGAGCAGAGCGAGCAGATCTGGTTCTGGTTGGTCGAGGGGCACGTCGACGATCCGGCGCTGCGCGACCTCGCGGTGGAGCGCGTCCGCGAACTTGGAGACCACGCCCGGGCCAACGGCATCGAACTCAGCCTGGAGATGTACGAGGACACCTACATCGGGACACCCGACGAGGCGGTCGGCTTCATCCGCGACGTCGACCACGACGCCGTGGGCCTCAACCCCGACCTGGGCAACCTGATCCGGTTGCACCGGCCGATGCCGCATTTCAGCGAGATGTTCGCCAAAGTCCTTCCCTACTCCAATTTCTGGCACATCAAGAATTACTCGCGCGACTACGACCCGGCGACCGGCGCATACAGTTCCGCCCCGCTGCCGCTGAAGTACGGATACATCAACTACCGCCAAATGATCCGCCTGGCACTGGAACTCGGCTACTCCGGGCCGTTCTGCTGTGAGCACTACGGATCTGACTCCCTGGGTGTGTGCGCCGAGAACCGGGAGTACATCCAACAGGTTCTCACCTCCGCACTCGCCTGACCCCAACCGAAGGAATCGCATGCGCAAGATCAACACCGTCACCGTCGTCGGCGCCGGATACATGGGCGGCGGGATCGCTCAGGTCCTCGCCCTGAGAGGCTTCGAGGTCCGAATCGCCGACGTGGACGCCGCGGCCACCCGTACGGCGCTGGCGCGACTGGAGAAGGAAGCCAAGGAGTTCGAGGAACAGGGTCTGTTCGAGGCGGACAGCGCCAAGACCATCATGAGCAACCTCACCGCCGGCGAGAGCCTGGAGGACGCGGTCTCCGACGTCGACTTCGTGATGGAAGCCGTCTTCGAAGACCCCGACGTCAAAAAAGAAGTGCTGGCCCGGATCTGCGCGAGCGCCCGGCCGGACGCGATCATCGGCACCAACACCTCCACCATCCCGGTCAAGGTTCTGGTCGAGGCGGTCACCAACCCCGAGCGGTTCCTCACCGTGCACTTCTCGAATCCCGCGCCGTTCATCCCCGGAGTGGAGTTGGTCGCCGGGGAGGCCACCACCCAGGAGGTCATCGACTCGGTCAAGGACCTGCTGGTGCGCGCCGGGCGCGAGGGCGCCCAGGTCGCTGACACCCCCGGCATGGCGTTGAACCGCCTGCAGTACGCGCTGCTCAAGGAGGCGACCCTGATCGTCGAGCAGGGGGTGGCCTCGGTGGAGGATGTCGACACCATCGTCCGCACCACCTTCGGATTCCGGCTCGGCTTCTTCGGACCGTTCGCCATCGCCGACCAAGCCGGACTCGACGTCTATGCCAAGGGATTCCGCACCCTGGAGAACGAGTTCGGTGAGCGCATGGCCACACCCGAACTACTCACCGACGCGGTCTCGGCGGGGCGCCACGGCACCAAGAACGGTAAGGGCTGGACGGGCGACTTCGACGACGACACCAAAGCCGAACTCATCGCCTACCGGAACAAGGCGTACTCCCGCATGGGGGATCTGCTGCGCGAACTCGGGCCGGCGCCGAAGGGATCGTGACCACCACAACCAGACGGCGTCGCTGACGCCGTTCCCTGCGTCTGCCAAACCCGGAAGGGACTTCCATGGACGAAGTAGTTCTCGCGGAGCGACCGGCCGCCCTGCTGGTGGCCATCGCACTGGTCGCCATCGCGGTGCTGCTCATCCTGATCGTCAAGGTCAGGTTGCACGCCTTCTTCTCGCTGATCGTGGTCAGCGTGCTGACCGGGCTGGCCGCCGGCATCAGCATCGGCGATGTGGTCAGCGTCGTCATCGCCGGGTTCAGCAACACCGTCGGGGCCGTCGCCCTACTCGTCGGTTTCGGCGCCGTCTTGGGCCGGTTGATCGAGATGACCGGCGGTGCACAGGTTCTCGCCGACAAGATGCTCGACCGGTTCGGCGAGAAGAGGGCGCCGCTGGCGCTCGCGGTGGCGTCGCTGTTCTACGCGTTCCCGATCTTCCTGGACGCCGGCTTCATCGTCATGCTGCCCATCATCTACACCGTGGCACGGCGCCTGGGCGGCTCCTTCATGCTCTACGTGCTGCCGTCCATCGGCGCGTTCCTGATGATGCACGCGCTCACCCCGCCGCACCCCGGCCCGACCGCCGCCGCGACGGTGATGGGCGCCGACGTCGGGATGGTGGTCATCGTCTCGCTGCTCGTCGGACTGCCCACGTGGTACCTCGCCGGATACCGGCTCGGTCTGCTGATCGCCAAGCGGTACCCGAACATGCCGGTCCCCACGCTGCTCGGCGAACCGAAGGACTATCCCGAGGACGAGCGGCCCGGCTTCTGGACCATCATGGGCATCCTGTTGCTGCCGCTGATGTTGATCTTCTTCAACACTGTGTTCTCGACGCTGGAAGCGGACGGTGTGGTGGACGACGAGAACTTCGCCTACCAGCTGTCGCGACTGATCGGGACAACCTCGATGGCGCTGTTGATCACCGTCCTGCTGGCCATGCTGTTCCTCTACGTGCTGCCCCGCCGCGGCAACGAGCCCGTCGGTACCGTGCTGGAGAAACTCGTCGATGACGCGCTGGCACCGGTGTGTTCGATCATCCTCATCACCGGCGCGGGCGGCGCCTTCGGCCGCATCCTCACCGAGACCGGGATCGGCCAGACCCTGGCCGACGGCTTGGACGCACTGGGTCTGCCGGTCATGCTCGCCGGCTTCCTGATCGCCGTCATCTTCCGCGTCGCCCAGGGATCGGCCACCGTCGCGGCGACCACCGCGGGTTCGATCATGGCGCCCGCCGTGGTCGCGATGGACCTCGGTGCGATCCCGCTGGCGGCGGTCGTCGTCGGTATCTGTGCCGGTTCCATCACCTTCTCGCACGTCAACGATTCCGGCTTCTGGTTGATCGGGCGTTTCTGCGGTTTCGACACGGTGACGACGCTGAAGACATGGTCCGTCATCGCCACCGCCATCGGATTCATGGCGTTCGGCCTGGCGTCGGTGGTCTACGTGCTGACCAGTTGAGGCCCGCCCGGCCCGCTAGTGTTGCGAGCGGGCACCTGAGCCCCCGCCGCCGCCAAAGGAGTCGTCATGACCACCCCGCCCGCCGCCCCGGACTTCACCGGCCTGAAGGCCATGTACATCAACTGCACGTTGAAGCGCTCACCCGAAGTGAGCAACACCCAGGGACTGGTCGACCGCAGCGTCGCGCTGATGCGCAAGAACGGCGTCGAGGTCGACCAGATCCGCGCCGTGGACCACGACATCGCGGTAGGGGTGCGGCCGGACATGACCGAATACGGCTGGGCCAGCGACGAGTGGCCGGCTCTGCTGCAGCGGGTGCTCGCCGCCGACATCCTGGTTCTGGCCGGCCCGATCTGGCTGGGCGACAACAGTTCGGTGATGCGACACGTGATCGAGCGACTCTACGGATACTCGGGTGTCCTCAACGACAGGGGGCAGTACTCGTATTACGGCCGGGTCGGCGGTTGCCTGCTCACCGGCAACGAGGACGGCGTCAAGCATTGCGCGATGAGCATCCTGTTCAGCCTGCAGCACATCGGTTACACCCTGCCTCCGCAGGCCGATGCGGGCTGGATGGGTGAGGCCGGACCGGGTCCGTCCTACCTGGACGAGGGCTCCGGCGGGCCGCAGAACGACTTCGTGAACCGCAACACCACGTTCATGACCTACAACCTGATGCACATGGCCAAGATGCTCAAGGACGCCGGCGGTTTCCCCGCCTATGGCAACCAGCGTTCGGAGTGGGAAGCCGGCTGCGACTTCGGATACGAGAACCCGGAGTACCGCTAGCTTTCCGGCCTGACCAGGTCTATCCGGTCCGCCGGGTGACGCGTCACCGGCTTCGAAGGGCGATCTGAACTCCCCGCGGTCCCGCCCTGCCGCGGTCAGACCCGTCATCGCGCTCCCTGTCCCCGCGGCAGGGCGTCACGAAGTTGTCGGTTCCACGGACTACCATCCCTGCGGCACACCTGGCACTGACGGAGAGAACTAGCAGTGAGTTACAACGCCGCGGACATCACCGAACTCGACGATGTCCAGCACACCCGCCTGCGGCCGGCGGTCAACCTCGGCCTGGACGTGCTCAACACCGCACTGCGCGAGCTGGTCGACAACGCGATCGAAGAGGTCGCCGACCCCGACCATGGCGGGTCCACCGTCACCATCACCCTGCACGAGGACGGGTCGGTCAGCGTCGCCGATGACGGGCGGGGCCTGCCCGTCGACTCCGATCCGGTGAACGGCAAGAACGGCATCGTCAAGACCCTGGGCACCGCGCGGGCGGGCGGCAAGTTTTCCGCACACACCGACGCGTCCAGCACCGGTGCCGGGCTCAACGGGATCGGCGCCGCGGCCGCGGTGTTCATCTCCGCCCGCACCGATGTCACGGTGCGCCGCGCCGGCAAGACCTACCTGCAGAGCTTCGGCCGCGGATACCCGGGTGTGTTCGAGGGCAGAGATTTCGACCCGGCCGCCCCGTTCACCCGCGCCGACACCCAGAAGCTGCGCGGGGTGGGCAACCGGAAACCGGACGCCCACGGCACCACCGTCCGCATCCTGTTCGACCCGGCGGTCGTTCCGGATTCCACGGTGGACATCAACGAGGTGCTGTTGCGGGCGCACGCCGCCGCGCGGATGTCACCAGGCGTGCACCTGGTCGTCGTCGACGAGGGCTGGCCGGGTGAGCAGATCCGGCCCGAGCTGGTCGAATCGTTCAGCGGCCCGTGGGGCACCGACACCCTGCTCGACCTCATGTGCGCTTCCGCGGGCACGCCTGTCCCCGGCGTGCGAGCCGTCGTGGAGGGGCGTGGCGAGTACACCACCGGCCGCGGTCCGACCCCGTTCCGCTGGTCGCTGACCGCCGGCCCCGCCGAACCCGCCACGGTCGCGGCGTTCTGCAACACCGTGCGCACCCCCGGTGGCGGGTCGCATCTGACCGCCGCGGTGAAGGGTCTGTCCGAGGCGCTGGCCGATCGCGCGTCCCGTATCCGAGACCTGGGACTGGCCAAGGGCGAAGACGGTCCGGAGGCACAGGATTTCGCTGCGGTCACCGCGCTGGCCGTAGACACCCGCGCACCCGACGTGGCGTGGGATTCGCAGGCCAAGACCGCGGTGTCGTCACGGTCCCTGAACGTGGCGATGGCTCCGGACGTGGCACGCAGCGTCAACATCTGGGCCGCCAACCCTGCCAACGCCGACACGGTGTCGCTGTGGACCAAACTGGCGCTGGAAGCCGCCCGGGCGCGGCGCAGCGCCGAAGGCGCCAAGGCCCGTTCCCGGGCGGCCTCCAAGGCCAAGGGCCTCGGAACGAACCTGTCGCTGCCACCCAAGCTGTTGCCCAGCAGGGAGTCGGGGCGCGGGTCGGGCGTCGAGCTGTTTCTCTGCGAGGGCGATTCCGCCCTGGGGACGATCAAGGCGGCCCGTGACGCCACCTTCCAGGCCGCCTTCCCGTTGAAAGGCAAGCCGCCCAACGTCTATGGATTCACCGTGAACAAGGCACGGGTGAAGGACGAATTCGACGCCATCGAGCGGATCCTGGGCTGCGGGGTGCGCGACAACTGCGATCCCGAGTCGTGCCGCTATGACCGGATCCTGTTCGCCTCCGACGCCGACCCCGACGGCGGGAACATCAACTCCAGCCTGATTTCGATGTTCCTCGACTTCTACCGGCCCCTCGTAGCGGCCGGCATGGTGTACGTCACGCTGCCACCGCTGTTCGTGGTCAAAGACGGACAGCAGCGTGTCTACTGTCAGGACGAGTCGGAGCGTGACGCCGCGGTGGCGCAGATGAAGGCCACCTCCAAGCGTAAGGTCGAAGTACAGCGCAACAAGGGTCTGGGCGAAATGGATGCCGACGACTTCTGGAACACGGTTCTGGACCCCCAGCGCCGCACGGTGATTCGGGTGAACCTCGACCACGGCGACTCGCCGTTGCATCACACTCTGTTCGGTGGGCCACCGGAGGGCCGACGAAGCTGGATGGCCGAAGTCGCCGCCCGCGTCGACACCGCATCGCTGGACCTGACCTAGGAACGACGACATGACCGCCACCCTGGACATCCCCGAGCAGAATCCCGATCTGGTGCTCGATCAGAGCGCCGACGACTACTGGAACCATTACCAGCTGACCTTCGCGCTCTACAGCGTCAGCGACCGCGCGATCCCGTCCGCATTCGACGGGCTCAAGCCGGGTCAACGGCGCCTGCTCTATCAGATGTACGACTCCCGCCTGCTGCCCGGAAACAAGCCGCAGAAGTCTTCGAAGGTCTGCTCTGCCGTGACGGGCAACCTGCACCCGCACGGCGGTGCGTCGATGTACGGGGCCGCGGCACTGATGGCCGCGGACTTCCAGCGGGTGAAAGTCATTGACGGGCAAGGCGCTTTCCCACGCATCCAGGGTGACATTCCGGCCGCCGATCGTTACACCGAGATGCGGCTGTCGGCACCGGGAGCGGCGTTGACCGCCGAGTTGGCGGACCACGCGGTGCCGATGGTGGCCACCTTCGACGGCGAGTGGATCGAACCGACCGTGTTGCCGGCCCAGTGGCCGGTGCTGCTGTGCAACGGCGCGGTGGGTATCGCCGAGGGTTGGGCCACCAAGGTGCCGGCCCACAATCCCCGCGAGATCATGGCGGCCTGCCGGGCGTTGCTCAAGACTCCGAACATGACCGACGACCGGTTGGTCAAACTGATACCGGGCCCCGATTGGGGGTGCGGGGCGACCGTGGTCGGCACCGCCGGCCTTCGCGAGTACATCACGACCGGTCGGGGCGCATTCACGGTGCGCGGCACGATCTCGGTCGACGGCAAGAACTGCGTCATCACCGAGTTGCCCCCAGGAGTCGCGAGCGGCACTGTGCAGGAGCGAATCCGGGCTCTCGTGGAGTCCGGCGAACTGGCCGGTGTCGCTGACATGTCGGACCTGACCGACCGCCGCAACGGGCTGCGCATCGTCGTCACCGCCAAACGCGGACACAGCGCGGAGACCATCCGCGAGCAACTGCTGGCCCTCACACCGCTGGAGTCGACCTTCGCCGCCAGCCTGGTCGCGCTCGACGAGAACCGGGTGCCGCGCTGGTGGTCGGTGCGCGAGCTGATCGCCGCGTTCCTGTCGCTGCGCGATTCGGTGGTGTTGCACCGCAGCCAGTATCGGCTGGAGAAGGTGACCGCGCGCCGCCATCTGGTCGCCGGGCTGATGACGATCCACCTGGACATCGACGCCGCGGTGGCGGTGATCCGCGGCTCCGACACCGTCGACGATGCCCGGCAGGGTTTGCAGGAGCGGTTCGGGATCGATGCCGAGCAGGCCGATTATGTTCTCGGACTTCAGCTTCGGCGGCTGACCAAGCTCGACGTGATCGAACTGCAGGCCGAAGCCGAAAAGTTGGACGCCGAGTTCGCCGAGCTCACCGAGCTGGTCGACAACCCCGACGCACGGCGGCTGGTGATCGACAAGGAACTCGTCGAGACCGCGAAACTGTTCAAGGGCGCCGAGTACGACCGGCGTACGGTGCTGGACGCCGATGCGACCCCGGTGACCTCCGGCGCCGGCGACGACGGACCGCGCGAGCGCAAGGTCAACCTCTCCTGGCGCCTCGACGACCGCGGTGTGTTCTCCGACAGCCACGGTGACCTGCTCACCTCCGGCCTTGGCTGGGCGGTGTGGACCGATGGCCGGGTGAAGTTCACCAACGGCGGCGGCCTGCCATTCAAGATCCGCGACATCCCTGTCGCGCCCGACATCTCCGGGCTGGTGCGGTCGGGAGTCCTTCCGTCCGGTTACCACCTGGCGCTGGTGACCCGGCGGGGGAAGGTCCTCCGCATCGACCCGGCAGCGGTGAACCCCCAGGGCGCCGCCGGTAACGGTGTCGCCGGGGTGAAGCTCGCCGACAGCGAGGACGAGGTCATCGCGGCCCTGCCGGTTTCGTGCGCGAACGGCGAAGCCATCCTGTCGGTGTCCGAGAAGAGCTGGAAGGTCACCGACGTCGCCGACATCCCGGTGAAGGGTCGCGGTGGCGCCGGCGTCGGGTTCCATCCCTTCGTCAAGGGCGAGGGCGCGCTGCTGGCGGCGTCCATCTCCGCGTCCGGGTTCGTGCGCGGCAAGAAGGCGGTGCGGGCTGAGAATCGGGCCAAGGCTTCGGTCAAAGGCTCCGGCGTGGACGTGACCCCTGCCGGCTAGAGGGTTGAACGCGGGGCTTGCGGGAATGGGATCGTCATGAGCCTCCGCTGCATGCGCGTAATTGCCGACGCCGGGGCCCGAGACCGTTGCGCCGCACGCTGATCGTCCTCACGGTCGCGGCCCTGGTGGCGTCGGGACTGCTCGGCGTGTTGTGGTCACAGCAGCGCCGGTTGATCTATTTCCCGTCGAACGATCCGCTTCCGGCGGCCTCGGCGGTGCTGTCCGGCGCGCGCGATGTGGTCATCGAGACCGAGGACGGGCTCGAGCTGGCCGCCTGGTTCCTTCCCGGTGGCGGCGGCCCCGCGGTGTTGGTGCTCGGCGGCAACGCCGGGGATCGCTCGATGCGCGCCCCGTTGGCCCACGGTCTGCATCAGATGGGTCTGTCGGTGCTTCTGGTCGACTACCGGGGCTACGGCGGCAACCCGGGTCGTCCGACCGAGGACGGATTGGCTGCCGACGCGCGCGCCGCCCAGCGCTGGTTGACCGCTCAGCCGAACGTCGACCGGGACCGAGTCGTGTACTTCGGCGAGTCGCTCGGTGGCGCGGTCGCAGTCGGGCTGGCCGTCGAACATCCGCCCGCGGCATTGGTTCTGCGTTCGCCGTTCACGTCGCTCGGTGATGTTGCGGTTGTGCACTACCCGTGGTTGCCGGTGAGCCGGCTGCTGCTCGACCGTTATCCGTCAATCGACCGGATCACCGCTCTGGCGGCCCCGCTGCTGGTGATCGCCGGTGACGCCGACGACATCGTGCCCGCGTCGTTGAGCCGCCGACTGTACGACGCAGCGCCTCAACCCAAGGAGATGTTGTCGATCCCCGGCCTCGGGCACAACGACCGGGCCATGCTCGACGGGCCGCAGCTGCTCACCGCCGTCCACCGCTTCCTGCAACACACTCCCGTCCTCGGCCCCTCTGCGTGATCGGCCGGCCGGCGCAGGAGCGCGTCGCGCTGTCATCTTCTGTTGGGCCGACGCGATGATACGTGACATGTCACGGAATAACGTGGCGTGGGACGCAGTTGTCGGCGGTGGAACCAAACGCGTTCCCCGACAACAGGAGGGCGAGATGCCTCAACTCGAAGGAAAGACAGCACTGGTCACCGGTGGCACGTCCGGCATCGGCTACGCAACGGCCCGGGCGTTCACCGAGGAAAGAGCGAAGGTGTTCATCACCGGCCGCTCCCGGCAGCGCGTCGACGACGCCGCGGCGTCTCTCGGTGACGGTGTGGTCGGCGTGGCCGGCGACGTCACCGACCTCGCTGACCTGGATCGGCTGGTCGACACCATCCGCGACGCAGGGACCGGACTCGACGTCGTCTTCGCCAATGCCGGCAGCGGCGAGTTCGTCACCCTGGAGGATGAGACGCCCGAACATCTCGCCGACATCTTCAGCCGTAACGTCGGCGGGACGGTGTTCACCGTGCAGAAGACCGTGCCGCTGCTCAACCCGGGTGCCTCGATCGTGCTGGCCGGCTCGACTGCGGCCGGTAGAGGCACCCCGGCGTTCGGCTCCTACGCCGCGACCAAGGCCGCCATTCGGTCCTTCGGCCAGACCTGGGCGGTGGAGTTGGCTGACCGCGGAGTCCGCGTCAACACCGTCGTTCCCGGCCCGATCAAAACGCCCGGCCTCCAGGATCTGCCGCCCGCCGGTGAGCTGCAGGCCTTTGTCGACGGTCTGTCAGCCAATCCCATGAAGCGGATCGGCGACCCCGCCGAGTTGGCTGCCGCGGTGGTCTTCCTCGCCTCGGACGCAAGCAGCTTCATGACCGGCTCCGAGATCTTCGTCGACGGTGGCATCAACCAGGTCTAGATCTCAGGGCATGGCAGGGTGCCCACGCGCAACAGACTTTCGTGGACGGTCGCGAGGATGTGGGCGAGGGCATCCTCGCGTTCGGGGGTCAGATCGGCGAAGAACGTTCGCCGTACCCAGTCGGCGTGAATCGGAACGGCCGCGGCGAGCAATTCCCAGCCGCTGGCCGAGAGGATGACAACCGTGCCGCGGCCGTCGGCCGCCGAAGCCGTGCGCTCGACGAGGCCGCGGCGCGTCATCCGGATCAGATGGTGTGACAGCCTGCTGCGCTCCCATCCGATCACCGTCGCCAGCGAGGTCACCTGCAACCGACGATCGGGCGCTCGTGAGAGCGCGCTGAGCACCGTGTAATCGTGGAGCGAGAGCCCACATTCGGTCCGAAGGTGGTGGTTCATCTCGTACTCGAGCCGGTGGTACACGCGCATGTAGTTCATCCAGGCACGCTGTTGCGTTGGTGTGAGCGGATATTCGCCGGGTTCGGTCATCGCGAAGCACGCCCGTAGATCGTTGACAGCGCCGACGGGCCGCCGGCCCGTGCGGGGTCGACGGTTGCGTGGGTGCGCATGATGCCCATCTAAGCAACACTCGCCATGCCTCTGAGCATCGGCGAAGGGTCGCGGCGATCCTTGCGCGCGGCGCCACCCGCCCGCAACGACTGCCAGACCGTCGATCCTGTCGAGCGGAAGAAGCCGATTAGGCTGGATGACCGGCGGGTACAGAGGAGATCCGGCCCTTTGGCCGAATCGGATCGAAGGAGACTCATGCGTCGTCGGCAGCGGTTCATTCGCGCGACCGCGGGCACAGCGATCGCGTGTGTGGCGCTGCTTGTCAGCGGTTGCGCGGCCCAGGTCTGGGGTTCCCCGCCGGACGCCGACCACCCGCAGGCCACCGGTGCCGCTCCGCAGGCGCCGGTGACGTTGCCGCAAGCTCCACCCGAACAGCCGATGGCCCCACTGGCTGGACTCGACGCCCGCCTGCAGCAGGCCACCGCCGACGCCGCGGCATCCGGGGCCGACATGGAGATCGTGGTGCTGGATCGCGACACCGGTCAGGTCTTCTCCAACGGCCAGGACACACCCTTCCCGATCGCGTCGGTGGTGAAGCTGTTCATCGCCGACGACCTGCTGATGCAGGAATCCCAGGACAAGGTGCAGCTGTCCGCCGCCGACCGCAGTTCGCTCGACCTGATGCTGCGCTCGTCCGACGACAGCGCCGCCCAGACGTTCTGGGACCGGAGCGGTCAGAACGCGGTGATCGCACGCATCGTGGCGAGGTACGGGCTGACGGGGACGACCGCGCCGTACAACGGGCACTGGGATGTCACGCAGAGCACCGCCAGCGATCTGGTCCGCTACTACGACATGCTGCTGGACGGCACCGGCGGTCTGCCGCCCGAGCAGGCGGACATCATCATCGGCAACCTCGCCCAGGCCACGCCGACGGGAACCGACGGCTATCCGCAACGGTTCGGCATCCCCGACGGGCTCAACGCGGAGCCGGTCGCGGTGAAACAGGGATGGTTCTGCTGCTGGAACGGCGGCAACCAGTTGCACGTGTCCACCGGCGTCGTCGGATCCGACCACCGCTATGTGGTGGCGATCGGCTCGCTCGATCCCACCAGCGAGACCGCCGCCCGCGAGAACATCACCCGGGCGGTCAAGACGATGTTCCCGGGCGGCCGGATCTAAACGCGCGGCGTGGCTACCTCATTCACAGCTGCCACATTGTTAACATCCGCCGGTGCGGGAGACCCCCTGGGCTACGAGCAGCAGGCACTCACGCCCCGTTTCGCGGCGTGAGGCACTGCGCTGCGCGACCGCACTGTCGGCGCTGGCGGGGGTGGGCGCCGCCGCGGCCGCAGCGCCCACCGCCTCGGCGGCCGCTCCCACTCTGATCGACTACGCCATGCGCCAGATCCCGGCCCAGGACATCCGCGCCGCCGGCCACGCCGGGGTGATCAATTACGTGTCCACCTCGCGGCCCGGGTCGAACTTCGGCGCCAAGCCGATCACCCTGCCCTACGCCAAGTCGCTGACTGCCGCCGGATTGGTCATCGTCAGCAACTACCAATACGGAAAGCCCGGTGGAACGGCGCCGTCGGACTTCACCCGTGGCTTCGCCGGCGGAGTCGCCGACGCTCGCACCGCCTGGTCGCTGCACACCGCCGCCGGCGGGGGCCGCAGCGCCCCGATCTATTTCAGCGTCGACGACGACATCGACCGCAACGCGTGGAACGAACTGGCACTGCCGTGGTTTCGCGGTATCAACTCGGTGCTCGGTGTGCAGCGAACCGGGGTCTATGGCGGGATCAACACCTGCCAGTGGGCCACCACCGACGGTGTGATCGGCAGGTCGCAGTCCCCCGGTCGCGTGTGGGCATGGCAGACCCGATCCTGGTCGCGTGGGCAGATCTTCCCCGCCGCGGTGCTTTATCAGCGCATCATCGACACCGCCTCGAATCCCGGACCGGTGGTCGGCGGGATCCGCGTCGACGTCAACGACGTCCTGGCCCAGGATTGTGGTCAGTGGAACCTGCACCCGTGAGTACGGGGCCGGTCAGCGCCGCGGCGTCGTCGTGATGTGCACGTGGTCGTAATGCCCGTAACCGGATCCCTGTGGACCGGCCGGCGTGTGGTACGTGCCGCGCCAGATCACGTCCTGTAACCCGAACCTGGCCGCGTTGGCCATCATGAACGCCAGGATCTCGTCCCCGAGCGCGATGCCCTCGGCGCTGTCGGGGTTGGGAATCATCACGTCGATCGCGAGACCGGCCGGATGCCACGGTTTCGAGTCGGGCCGCACTCCGTCGATGGTGGCGATCTGGGGAAACCGTGCGCTGATGGCCCGCGCGGCCATGATGGTGTTGGGTTGCAGCCCCACCTCGGATGCGACGCCGACCGGCAACGACTCCGGAATGTCGACGAGACCGGCCGGCGGCGGGGGTACCGCAACCGGTGGAAGGACGTCGCCGGGTGGCAGACCGGGCATCGCCGCCTCGGGGGGACCACCGGGCACCGGCGGCAGCACCGCGGCCGCGTTGTCGATCACCGCCTGCTGGTGCGGTGTCAGCACCGCGTACTGCGCCTCGGCGGCAAGTATCTGACGCTGCAGGTCGCTCCACCTGGCCTGCAGCTCCGTACGCACGGCGGCAGACTGCTCGGCCGCCGTACGGGCCTCGACGGCCGACCGCTCGGAGGCTCGGGCCGCGGCGGCCGCCCGTTCGCGGGCCGCCCGGAAGTCCTCCATCTGATCGGCCAGTGCGCCGGCCAGTGCTCGCTGCAGCGTGAGCTCATCGATCAGCTGTTGCGGGGAGGACGCGTTGAGCACGGCCGACCACTGCCCGGCGCCGCCGCCCACATAGGTCATCGCGGCCACCCGGTCGACCGCGTCCTGGAGCGGCTGCAGCCGCGCATTCGCGCCCTCCAGCTCCGTCAGATCGGCGCGGTGACGATCCTCGGCCACCTCCTGAGCGGCCTGTTTGTCCTCGGCGTCGCGTTGCGCTGCGGTGACCTCCGTGCGAGTCTGCAACGCCGTACGGGACAACTCGTCGAGCTTGGCCAGCGCATCGGCGGCCGGGTCGGCCAGCACGCCGCCCATCGACAGCGCGGCCACCAGGACCGCGGCGACAGAACCGCACACCACTCGCCGCAATGCGCGGCAGGCGGTCGTTCGGATGGTCGCGATCCTTCGCTCCGGGGACCGGTCAGGGTCCGGCTGGTGACAACTCCGAAAGGCTACGAACTGGTCCCCTCGATGTCCACTCGGCTGATGTCTCGCGGTGCCCCGGCCCGCCGAATCAACGAGAATTCACCACATGCCGACTGTCACGGCGGACAGTCGGCCGGACGGCTCGCCGCGGGAACTCCGACACCAGGGATGGTGCAGCCCGAAATGCACCGCGGAGGTGGATATGGTGGAACGCCAGTTTCGGGTGCTCGTCGGCCTCACCGCCGTCGTGTCCTCGGCCATGTACGTCCTGTCGGACCTGATCGAATGGGCGCAGGGGGGATTCTCGACTTCTCAGCTGGTGCTGACATACGCCGCAGAGGCCACATTGCCGCTGTTCGTGCTCGGCATCTACGCCGTGCAGCGGCCGCACATCGGCCGACTCGGCTTTCTCGGCGCCGCGCTGTACGCCTACACCTACATCTACTTCACCGGCACAGTCACCTACAGCCTGGTCGAACGCACCCCTGACTGGGAAGCGCTGGCGGCGCGGATGGGTGTCTGGCTGACAGTCCACGGAGCGCTCATGGTGGTCGCCGGACTCTGTCTCGGGTGGGCCGTGGCACGAGCCGGTGTGCTCCCGCGCTGGGTGGTCTACACCCTGATGGCGGGCGTGATCCTGGTCGCCGTCAGCAATGACCTGCCGGATGCCGCGCGGACCGTGGCGGCCTGCGTGCGCGCGACCGCCTTTGTGGCGATGGGCATTTCGATACTGCGAATGCGGACCTGATGGCCCGCCGGTTCTCCAGGGCGGTCTCAGGTGATGGTCAGGCCACCGTCGACCGCAAGTGTCTGACCGGTGACGAAGACGCCGGCGGCCGAGGCCAACCAGACGGCGGTCGCGGCCAGCTCGACCGGATCGCCGGTTCGCCCGAGGATCACCCGCGACATCTGCGCGTCGAGGTAGCCCGGCTTGTAGGAGTCGGTCATCTCTGATCGGAAGAAGCCCGGCGCCAGCGCATTGACACGGATTCCCTTGCGGGATCCCCACTGCTGGGCAAGGTCCCTGGTCAGTCCGATCACGGCGGCCTTGGACGCTGAGTAGGCGGCCTGTGGCAGTCCGGCGGTGGTGATGCCGAGGATGCTGGCGATGTTGATCACCGATGAACCGGGTGCCATGACTCGACCGCAAGCCTGCGCCATCCAGTAGGACCCGTTCAGGTTGATGTCGACTACGCGGCGGAACTCGTCGGGCGTCTCACGAGTAGCCGGAACGGCCGTGCCCACACCGGCGTTGTTGATCAACACGTCAACCTTGCCGAACTCAGCCATGGTCGCATCGACCAAGGCCTGACAGGAGTCGGGATCGGCGACGTCGGTCTGCACGGACAGTGCTCGGCGACCCGTGGAAGAGACCAGTTTCGCTGTGTCAGAGAGCTTCTCGGCCCGACGGGCTCCGAGCGCGACATCAGCCCCAGCTTCGGCGAACGTCTTGGCGAACGCCACCCCGAGACCGGAGGACGCACCGGTGACGATGACGACCTTGCTGTCGAGTCGAAACAGCTCCAATACACTCATCATGCTCCTCTTTCTTGTCGGCTCTGGCGTGTGTCGCAGCAGTGATTCTGCCCGCACGGGTTGTCAGGTACCCCGGCCCCTCGGCCCGGGGTCTTCCTGGAAGCTCGGCAGCTGCGCATCACTGGGCGCCTCTACGGCTGAGCGATTCCACCCCCCGGCATTGCAGGCTTTCGAATGACACGTAGTGGGTAACAAACGTCCTGTGATACACATCACGGTCGACCCACCTGCGCGCTGCATCCACGCGGGACGGGCCGCACCACCGTCGGAGGGAGTGATCGATGGCCAGGGAGGACGTCGCACGAGAGGACCTCGAGCGCAGCCCACGGGACCCCGATCTGGACGAGGAGATCGACCAGCAGTCACCGGGTGAGCGTGCCCCGGCGGAGAGGGCCTCGACGTTCCGCAGGCGTTGGCTCGGGTTCGGCGGCGGTCTGCTGCTGTCGGTGCTGGTCTACCTGGTGTTGCCCGACGACCTGGCGCACCCCGCGAAGGTGACCGCCGCCGTTGCGGTCCTCATGGGCGCGTGGTGGATGACCGAGGCGATCCCGATTCCGGCCACTGCGCTGCTGCCTCTGGTGGTCTTCCCTACGCTGGTCGAGGACGTGGGTGTCTCCGACGTGGGCGCCTACTACGGCAGCGACATCATCTTCTTGTTCATGGGCGGATTCCTCATCGCGCTCGCGATGCAGCGGTGGAATCTGCACCGACGCATCGCACTGTTGACGGTCCGGGCGATGGGAACCAGCGCGACGCGGGTGATCGCCGGCTTCATGCTCGCGACCGCATTCCTGAGCATGTGGGTCTCCAACACCGCGACCGCGGTCATGATGGTGCCGATCGGCGTCTCGGTCCTGCTGATCGCCGGAACCATCTCGCGCCCCCGGGATGAGGACATCGCAACCGACCAGGACCAGGACGCCGCCGCCGCCGAAGACGACGCCGCTACCGAAGACGCCGCCACCGAAGACGACGACGTCAAGGAACAGGTCAAGCAATCCAATTTCGGCACGGCATTGATGCTGGGCATCGCCTATGCGGCATCGGTCGGCTCCCTCGCCACCATCATCGGCACCCCGCCCAACACGTTGCTCGTCGGCTACCTGCAGGATGAGCACGACATCAGCATCGGGTTCGGTCAGTGGATGCTGCTCGGTCTGCCGGTCGCCGCCGTCCTGCTGGTGATCACCTGGCTGCTGCTGACCAAGCTCATCTTCAAGCCCGAGGTCGACGAACTCGCCGGTGGGAGAAAGCTATTCGACGACGAGTTGGCCAAACTGGGCACACCGTCCAGCGGCGAACGGCGTGTCGCGATGATCTTCGCGCTGGCAGCACTGAGCTGGATTTCACTGCCCCTGATCTGGGACGACCCGCCGATCTCCGACGCCGGAATCGCGATCGCAGCCGGGCTGCTGCTGTTCATCCTCCCCGCCGGCGCGAAATTGGGTGTGCGACTTCTCGACTGGGCCACCGCGGTCCAGCTCCCGTGGGGGGTGCTGCTGCTGTTCGGCGGCGGCTTGGCGTTGTCATCACAATTCAGCTCCTCCGGCCTGACCGAGTGGATCGGCACCCAGGCCCAGACCCTGCGCGGGCTGGCGATCCTGCTGCTGGTCGCGCTGATCACGGCCGGGGTCATCTTCCTGACCGAGCTGACCAGTAACACCGCGACCGCGGCGACGTTCCTCCCGGTGATCGGCGGGGTGGCGATGGGAATCGGTCAGGATCCGCTACTGCTGACCATCCCCGTCGCCCTCGCGGCGACGTCGGCGTTCATGCTGCCGGTGGCGACCCCGCCCAATGCGATCGTCTTCGGCACCGGGTACGTCAACATCGGCAGTATGGTCAAAGGCGGTATCTGGCTCAATCTCATCGCGATCGTGATTATCAGCGTGGCCTCCACCACGCTGGCGGTGTGGGTGTTCGACATCGCGATGTGACTCGGGGGCCCGGTCTCCCGAGCACCGGGTTGGGACTGCGATGAGGCCGTGGAAGTTCGGGTAGACCCCGCCGCTATTGCAGTCTCAACGGTCCCTCCACCTTTCGCCGGAGACAGGAGCATGCATGCGCATCGCCGCGCAGTTCGGCCCACATCAGCCGCAGCACCGTGACCAGGCGGTGGTCCTGGATGACTGACGAGCCGGCGATCGCGCCGCCCGGTTGGGTGTCGGCGGCAATCCACACCTACCTGCGGGTGTATCACCGGCACGAGATTCACATCGACGCTCCGGTACCGGACAGGCCGGTATTGTTCGTGTGCAATCACGGCTTCGGTGGGGTCATCGATCTCAATGTCGGAGCCTTCGTCGCGGCACGCCAAGCCGCGGGAATCACGCGACCTACCACCGCGATGGTGCATCAGATCGCGTGGACGCTCGGCGCTGGGGCGCTGGTCGAACGAGTTGGCGGGACGCCGGGCAGCCGCGCCGCCGCCGACTCAGCATTCGAAGCTGGTCACAATGTCCTCGTCTTCCCAGGGGGTGACGTGGATGCCGGAAAGTCGTGGCGCGACCGCAACACGATCACGTTTCACGGCACCGGTTTCGCGCGTTTAGCACAGGCTCACGGAGTTCCGATCGTGCCGGTGGTGACCGCCGGAGCAGGGGAATCGCTTCTGGTGCTCAGCGACGGTCAGTCTGCCGCCCGTGCGCTCCGATTGCCGAAACTGCTGCGGATAAAATCCCTTCCGCTCAGCGTCTCGATTCCATGGGGTCTGAACTTCGGCGTCGTCGGCCTGCTGCCCTATCTGCCACTACCCACCAAGCTCGTCACCGCGGTCATGCCCGAGATGACATCGTGTGCGGCTGAATCAGCCGAGGACTTCGCTGAGCGCGTTCGGTCGGCCATGCAGGGGCGACTCGATGCCCTCACCGCGCGGCGCACACCGCTCATCGGCTGAACGAAAGGGTGAGGCCCCGACCGCGGGAGCCGGTGCGATGGGGCGATTCGGACCCAGTGCGACCACCGGAACAGCGTCGTTACACAGCGGCGAAGAGCCGTACCGGCAGACGGGCGTGGCGGTGGATGATGTTGTTGACAGCCCAGGTCGGCTCGGCGGCGATCTCGATGCGATCGACGCGATCGATGAGGGCCTTGAGCAGCGCGCTGGTCTCCAGTCGTGCCAGCCCTTGGCCGGCGCAGGCGTGGGCGCCGTTGCCGAACCCGACGTGACGTCCCGCGTCGTTTCGGATGTCGAAGACATCAGGGTTATCCCATTCGCGCTCATCGCGGTTGGCCGAAGCGTACAGCACCAGCACTCGGGCACCAGCGGCGATCGGAACGCCGGCAATATCGGTGCTGTGCAGCGCCTTTCGGGTGAAGGCCCGCAACGGTGACTCGTAGCGGACGACTTCGTTGACCGCGTTGGGCAGCAGCGCGGGGTCAGCTTTGAGCAACGCCCACTGCTCGGGGTGGGTGGCGAACAGATAGATCGCACTGGAGATGGCGCTGATCGTGGTATCCAGGGACGGGCCGATGTAGTCGATCAGCAGCGGCGGTACCTCCTCGACCGACAGGGTGCCCTCGTCGACCGCGCTGAGCAGTTCATGAGCCATGCTGCCGGGCAGTACGTTGCGTTCGCGCACGACGCGCCGGGCGAAGCGCAGCATGTGCACACTGCGCGGTACGGCTTTGAGGGCTTGCACGTTCGGCGGTCCGAGGATATCGAATGTGGCTGCGGCCCAGGAGAGTAGATGTTCACGTTGGTCGGTGGGCCATCCCACCAGGTCGGGTACGAGGGCCAACGGAAGCGCGGTGGCGAGGTCGGTCACCGCATCGACACTGCCTCGTTCGACAGCACTGTCGACGATCGACCGGGCCCGGGCGTCGACGTCGTCACCGAGCGTGCGCATCGCGCGGGGCATCAGGCGGTGGGCGACCAGTTTGCGGCGCCGGTCATGGTCGGCGCCGTCGCTGTTGAGGGTGGTGCCGCGCGAGAGCCGGTTGGTCAGCGGGTTGGCCGCGACGCCGTGCCCGGACAAGAACAGGCCGTCGTCGCGCAGGGTGGCCTTGCATTCGGCGTAACGCGGCAGTGCGTAGAGGCGGTGGCGGGGCAACCACACCACCGCACCCAGGTCGCGTAAGGCACGGTAGTGCGGATAGGGGTCGAGAATCGCTGAGCGGGTGTAGATGTCGGGTCGGTAGACCGTCACATCCGAGGGGCGACGATACACGCGGATAGTTCCTATTCGTGGTAGGCGACGTCGGCGCGTGGCGAGGTCGGCGGGGGGCCCGGCTGATGGTCGAGCACGAACACCGGGACAGCGCGGCACACTTTGTCGAGGTCGCGGCCGGCGATCATGACGGTCCGGTCGGGCCGCACCACTGCGGACTTCACGTGATGGCGGTTCAGCCACCGGGCCAGCTCAGACCCGGCGGGGGCGTGGATCGTACGGGCGCCACGCGCCGCCACCACGCTCTGCTGCGCCGGGGTCAGCTCGACCGTGGTGATGACGCCGAATCCTGCGCCCAAGGTGTCATCGACGCGACCACCGTTGCCGAGTAACGCGTTCGGGCACAATCGGCCCGTGATGCGACGGGTGATCAGTGTGCGCCGCACCAGCGCTGAGGACCGCAGCGGCGGGGTCTGCGAATCGGTGACCTTCGCCCGTAGCCCCGGGACCAGGTGCAGGCGGGGCACCACTGTTGCGCGCGCGGCCGTGCCGAGGCGACCGCCGGCGGTCATCGCACGTCCGATATTGAGCGCAAGGGCGATCATGGCGCGGGCGTGTGGTCGGCGTTCGGCTTCATAGCTGTCCAGCGCGCTGGGTGCGAGGCCGCGGTGGTGCACGGCGGCGATCTTCCAGGCCAGGTTCATCGCATCGCGCAGTCCGGCCCCCAACCCCTGGCCGATGAACGGCGGGGTCAGATGGGCGGCGTCGCCGAGGAGGAAGATATTGCCACGGCGCCAGCGGTCGGCGATCTGGGCGCGGAAGGTGTATTCGGCGACCCGCATCACGCATAGTTCGGCGTCGTCGACGTGTGAAGTCCAGGGGGCGATCAACGGACGCAGGGCAGTCAGGTTCGGGTAGTCGTCGACGGACTCTCCGTCGAGCAGGGCGAATTCCCAGCGGTATCGGGTGGGGCCGATCCGCATGTAAGTGCCCGCTCTTTGTCCGTCGCAGACCTGATGCACGCCCTCCCACTGCTGCAGATCTGCGGTGGTGGTGATGTCGACGACCAGCCAGCGCTGGTCGAACTTCAGGTTGCGCATCGACGAGCCGATGGAGCTGCGCACCACGCTGTTGGCGCCGTCGCACCCCAGCACGAAATCGGCGGAGATCATCGACTCCTGGTCGTCGAGGCGGTCGCGCAGACGCAGGCGCAGTGCACCGGTCGCGGTGTCTGACAGGACGTCGAGGACCTCGGCGTCACCACGGAACCGGGCGCTCGGATAGCGGGTGAGGTTACCGCGCAGCAACTCCTCCAGTTCGGGTTGCTCGAACATACTCGCAGCCGGAAATCCGTTGTGGGTCACTGCGGTATCGCGCCGAAACTCGGCCAGTACCGACAGATTCCGATCGACCAGACGTAGCCCCATGGCTGGGCGGGAGATCGCGGCGAAGTCTTCGGCGACGCCGAGTCTGGCCAGGACGCGGTAGACCTCGTCGTCGAGGTGCACCGCGCGCGGCTGCGGATAGACCTGGGGCCACCGGTCCAGCACCAACGTCTGTACGCCGTACTGGGCCAGCAGGGTCGCCGCGGTGATCCCGGTGGGGCCGCCGCCCACGATGACCACCGGGACGTGCTCGGTGGGCAGGTCGGCCGCGGCGTGCGTCATCGCTGGTCGATCTCCCGGGTCACCGGGAAGGCCTTCGCCGGCCGTTCCACGGCAACGCGGTCGGCGGCGTCGTCGTCCGGTGATTGCGCTGCGGGCCAGAGCAAGTCGTCACTCATGCGTGCCGCACCGCCAACCGCTGCGCACCGAGATCGATGGCGCCGTCGTCGGTGGCGATCGATGCTTCCACGACGTCGCCGTGCTGCAGGTACTTCGGATTCTTGGCCTGCCGGGAGAAGAAGGCCTTCCACTTGACCGCCGGAGGCAGCAGGTTGCCGATCATCTCGATCGGCTTGGGTGGAGCGGTTAGCGCGGTGCCCGCGGGGGTGCCGGTGAGGATCAGGTCGCCGGCCGCCAGGTCTTGAAAGCGGGTCAGCGACTGCAGCGCCTGCAGCGGCCGGTAGAGCATGTCCCCGTCGACGATGGAGTTCTGGCGTTCCTGGCCACTGACACTGAGCCGCAGGCGCAGGTCGCCGAAGCGCGCCAGCTCCGCGGGCTCCAGCAGCACCAGCGCGGGCCCCACCGGGGTGAAGGTCGGATACGACTTGGCTTCGTAGAACTGCGTCTGCGGCAACTGGATGTCGCGCGCGGAGACGTCATTGGTGATGGTCAAGCCGGCGATGTAGTCCGCCAGATTCGCATCGGTGATGGCGGTGCCCACCGGGATGTCGCGGCCGATCACGAGTCCGATCTCGACTTCGTAGTCCAGCAGGCCCACATGCGACGGCCGAACGATCTCACCGAATGGCCCGGTGATCGACGCCGACGACTTACGGAAGAAGGTGAGCGGCACCGTCTTCGGATCCATGCCCGAATCCTTGACGTGTGACTCGAAGTTGGTCATCTGCGCGATGACACGACACGGGGCCGTCACCGGTGACAGCAGTTCGAGCTCGTCGATGGCGACGGTGCCGCCTTCGGCGGCGGCAGCATCGATGGCGGGCCGGGCCTCCAACAGTTGACGGGTGCTGGTCGCTGTGGTGGCGATACGGGCGGCTCCAGTGGGGGTCTGGACCCACCAGCCGGCAGCGGTGCGAAGGACGGAGAGTGTCATGACGTGGCTACTTTCAGCAGTCCGATGAGGCGGTGGAAATCGAATTCGTTGTCGCCGCGCAAGGCGGCGAGCATCGAGGTCACTTGATGGCGGGCGGCACGCGGGCTGGTGTCGAGGAAGTCGTTGGTCGCCGGTGGACCCCATTGCGCCAGGCCGGATGCGGTGAACGGAGCCCAGCCGGGTTCGAGGGTGCTGTCGAACATGTCGCCGTCGGTGAAGTGTTCGACGAGGAAGCCGTCGGGGTCGCGCCAGTAGTCGAAGAGTTGGCTGCCCTGAATGTGACGGCCGATCCCCCAGGAGCGGAAGTACCCACGATCCCGCAGGTATTCGCCGCCGGCGGCCAGCGCGTCGAGATCGCCGACCTCATAGGCCGAGTGCACATAGCGGTTTGCCGGGCCCAGCGCCAAGGCCAGCGTGTGGTGATCGGCCGGCGTCGCGCCGCGGTCGCAGCGGATGAAACTCATCGCCGGTCCGCGCTCGCGCTGACCGGGGAAGAACAGGAAGTCGCTGACGATCATCCCGAACGTGTCGAGATACCAGTTGAGTGTCTTGAGATAGGTCGTGGATTGCAGTACCACGTGCCCGAGTCGCTGGATCCGGGCGGGGACCCGCGGCGGACGGACGGTGGCGTTGATACGCGCGTCGTCGGGTCCGGTGTTGACCACCTGCGCGGCCTGCGCGGGTTGGGCGGGAAGATCATGCAGGCCGGCGACGACTTTGACCGCGATGCCACTGGGATCGGTCAACTGCACGGCCACACCACCGAGGGATTCCGGCAGCGGGTGCATCGGCGCCCCGGTCTTGTCGGCCAGGCGCAGTACGTCGATGTCGTCGGCGGCGCGCAAGGCCAGTCCGGCGAAGCGGGTGTTGTTGCCGCGCCGCAGCAGCACACAGGGCGCTCCCGCATTGGTGCCGCGCAGGTGCAGCTGCTCGGGCTGACGCAGGGCCACGCCGAACCCGAACGCGCGAGCGAAGGCCTCCGCGCGCATCAGGTCGGGCTTGTCGAACTCCACCCAGGCGATATCGGCCACCCGAATCAGCGGATCGCGGGATCGGCCCGAGTGCTCCCCGCGGAGTGCGCCGCGTTCGCTGTGTAAGTCCTTGTGTCCGTCGGTCACCGGTGTCACCGCGTGCGCCACCTCAGCCTCCTCCACATCGAATTGAGGAAATCGTCACATACGTGGAATCGCTCAGTCAAGGCTTCTGACGAAATCCTCAGGACTGGAGTTCGCTGATATTCTCTGCGACATGGACGTGCCCGATCGCGACGCAGCTGTATCGCCGCACCCCACGGTCAACCGCCTGGAGCGGCGCAAAATGCGTACCCGCAATGCTCTGGTGCGGGCGGCCCAGGGCTTCATCGCCCAAGGCAAACTCGCCGTCCCCATTCTTGAGATCACCCAGGCAGCCGACGTGGGAATGGGATCGTTCTACAACCACTTCTCCAGCAAGGAGGAGTTGTTCGAGGCCGCGGTCACCGACGCCCTCGACGACCTCGGCGCCCTCCTCGACGCCTTCACCGAATCGGTATCCGATCCTGCCGAGGCCTTCGCCACCAACTACCGACTGACCGGGCGCCTGATGCGCTACCGCCCACAGGAAGCCGCGCTGCTACTTGCCCACGCCAACTCGCTCATCATGTCCGACCGAGGCCTGGCGCCGCGGGCACTGCGCGACATCGCCGCGGCAATCGAGCAAGGCCGCTTCACGATCACCGACCCCGAACTCGGTTTGGCCATCGCCGGCGGCATGCTCGTCGGTCTCACCACGCTGCTGCGCGAGCGACCTCACCACGACGCCGTAGCCACCGTCGACGAAGTGACCGAGCGCCTGCTGCGCACCCTCGGCATGACGCCGAAACAGGCCAGGACGCTGTGCCAGAAGCCGCTGCCCGACATTTCGGCACTGCAGGATTCACCGGCCGAATGGCCGACTCCCGTGGCCGCGGACGCCACGCCGTCCTGAAGCTGGTCGTCAGTGCTGACGTGGCCTGTGGTCACCCTGCTGCAGTCGATCTCGATGACGACGGCATCGCCATCCTGCGCGCAACCGATCCACGTGCCGGCAACGTCGCGGATCTCCTGAGGACCCTTCACATCGACCTTTTCACGGCGGCACACCGCCACCCAGGACGTGTCATTTTCCTCTCGAATATTGGCAATGCCGCCACTGGAAGATAGGGATCCAACCCGCGACACTGAGAGAGCGGCCCGTCCCGGCACGTCGCGCACCCGCAACCACGATCACCCGCAAGGACAATGAGGACCACCGATATGACCGACTCGATGAAAGCAATTGTGCTCAGCCGTTTTGGAGGGGCCGATGCTTTCGAGCTGCGCGAGGTCCCCATACCGCGCGTCGGACCCCGCCAGGTCAGGGTGCGTGTCCACGCGACCGCGATCAACCCGCTCGACTATCAGATCCGGCGCGGAGACTATGCGGATTATGTGCCGCTGCCGGCGATCATCGGGCACGACGTCTCCGGCGTGATCGAAGAAGTCGGATCCGACGTGACCGAGTTCCGCGCCGGCGATGACGTGTACTACACGCCCCAGATCTTCGGCGGCCCCGGCTCCTACGCCGAGCACCACGTCGCCGGCGTGGATCTCGTCGCCCGGAAGCCGGAGAACCTCAGTCACCTGGAGGCGGCAAGCCTGACACTCGTCGGCGGAACGGTCTGGGAGTCCCTGGTGACGCGAGCGCAGCTCACCGTGGGAGAGACGATCCTCATCCATGCCGGCGCGGGAGGTACCGGCACGATCGCGATCCAGGTCGCGAAGGCGATCGGTGCGCGGGTGCTCACCACGGCAAAAGCAGCCGACCATGAATTCGTGCGCTCGCTCGGAGCGCATGCGGCGATCGACTACAACTCGACGGACTACGTCGATGCCGTGGCCGAGATCACGCAGGGCAAAGGGGTCGATGTCGTCTTCGACACGATCGGTGGCGACACCCTCACCCGCAGCCCGCTGACACTCGCCGACTCCGGACGCGTCGTCAGCATCGTCGACATCGCGCAGCCGCAGAACCTCATCGAGGCATGGGGGCGCAACGCCACCTATCACTTCGTCTTCACCCGACAGAATCAAGCGAAGCTGGACTCACTCACCTCACTGGTCGAGCGCGGCCTGGTGAAGCCGGTGATCGGCGCGACTCTTCCGCTCGCTCGGATGGGCGAGGCTCATGAACTCCTGGAGAATCGCCGGTCGTATGCGATGCACGGCAAGGTCGCGATCGATGTGGCGGGCGAAACCGTCTCGCTGCCCCCGCAGATCTCGTAGCGGAACGCTAGCCCCGGCCGGAGAAGGTGGCGCGGTACTCCGAGGGCGACACATCGAGGAGCCGGCGGAAATGCAGTCGCAAGTTCGACCCGGTTCCCAGACCGACCTGTTCGGCGATGCGATCCACCGACAGCCTGGTGTTCTCCAAGAGTTCGCGGGCGGTGTCGACCCGCGCCCGCAGGATCCACTGCAGTGGCGTGCTACCGGTCTCTTCGGCGAAACGACGCAGGAAGGTGCGGGGGGACATCCGTGCGTGGGCGGCGAGCCCGGCGATCGTGAGCTGCTGGTCGAGCCGCGTCATGGCCCATTCGCGCGTCGCGGCGAGGGTTTCGCCCCGGGCCACCGAGCTCGTCTTGGGCAGGTACTGGGCCTGGCCACCGGCGCGGTAGGGCGCGGTGACGAGTCCTCGTGCGATCTCGTTGGCCGCACTCACGCCGAGGTCACACCGAACGATGTGCAGGCACAGATCGAGACCGGCGGCGGCGCCCGCCGAGGTGAGAATGGATCCCTCGTCGATGAACAACACGTTCGGCTCGACCGTGATCAGCGGATGCCGCGCCGCGAGCTTCTCTGCCGCATCCCAATGCGTCGTCGCCCGCAGGCCGTCGAGCAGGCCGGCTTCGGCAAGGGCGAAGGCGCCATAGCAGATTGAGGCGATGCGCGTCCCGCGGGATGCAGCGCTCCTGAGCGCTTCGCACACCTCCATCGGTATCGGCCGCCCCGCCGGGGCGTAGCCCGGGACGATGATCGTGTCCGCGTCGACCAACGCGTCGAGGCCCCGCGGGACCGCGTAGCCGAAGGTTCCGTGGGACGGCACCATTCCGGCGGTGACCCCGCAGACCGACACCTCGTAGTTGAACCCCGTCTCCGGATGGAACACTTCCGCCGCAATTCCGACGTCAAGTGGAAGCGCCCCGTCGAGCACGAGGAGCACCACCCGATGTGGTCGCTGCATCATGCGACTCCGATCCGGTCGTCACACGCCGACCGCGTCACCATCCTCGCACGTATGCGCATTACTGCCATCTGTGTGCCGGTGTCGGGGACGGCGCCGCGGCGCAGGGCTCACGCCAGTCGGTGGTCAGGGTGGGAGTGTCCCACCCTGTTTCCACTTCCGCGCCCCGGCCAATAGTGGGTGACGGGATACCGACTCCTGCCGTATCCCGCACCGACACAGCGGTTCTCACCATGGCGGTCTTCACGGTCCTCCCGCCCGATGCCCAGCACCCGAGAGTATGCGGCGGCCTGCGCGGTCTGGCGTTCGAGGTACGCGCTGTAAGGCTCGGTGGGTGATGGCCGGGCCGCTTGTCGGGCACTTCGCGCGAGAAATTCTGGGTTCGGCTGAACCTTTGTGGGGCGTGGCCCGTCGTTACTTGTGCGAGCTCCCGCCGGGGCCCGCTGAACACTCGAAAGGGATGAACTCGCGATGACCCCCTCGGTTACCCCATCCGCGCCGACGTGCGACGCGTGGCGTTTCAGCGACTTCACCCTCGATGCTGCCAGCTACGAGTTGCGCCGCGCCGGTGAGTCGATACGAGTCGAGCCGCAGGTATTCGACGTACTGGTGCATCTGGTGAGAAACCATCGCCGGGTCGTGACGAAGAACGAACTGTTCGACACCGTGTGGGGTGGTCGATTTGTCGGAGAGGCTGCGCTGACCAGCCGCATCAAGGCGTTGCGGCGCGCACTCGGCGACGACGGCCAGTCTCAGCACCTCATCCGAACCGTGCGGGGCCGCGGATACCAGTTCATCGGCACCCTGGCGGCCCCCGAGCCCTCGGGGCCCGAGGTGATACTGAACCTCGGCGACATCGCTGACGTCGGCGGCGGTCTGCATTTCCACTCACGGCGGTCACGCTCACGTCATCGGACGCGCCACCGCCTCGCTCCCTCGACCCGGCGCAGGGAGTATCACGGTCCGCCGAGATGAAGGTGGTCGGCTCGGTGGCCAACCGGGGAGGCGCCTACACCGCATCCCTGAAGCTGAGGGGCGCGCCGCAACCGCCGACACCGATACGCTGCCAGCATGGGGGTCCCCGGTCACGGCGCACGATCGCCTGCGCCGTGGCCAACTCCCGACAGCACCAGACACCGATCGAGGTAGCGCTCCGCATGACCGACCCCGCGCGCCAGGACCCGGGCGGCGAACCGGCACAGGCCGAACTCCTGCGCAAGATCCATGACGCGCACGGGCCGGCCGTACTTCGCTATGTGCTTCGCCTGACCCGCGGTGATCGAGAGTTCGCCGAGGATGTCGTGCAGGAGTCGCTGCTGCGGCTCTGGAAGAACAGCGCCCTGCTCACGGCCGGCTCCGAGGAGTCGATCAGGGCCTGGCTGCACACCGTGGCCAGGAACCTGGTGGTCGACGACCGGCGCAGCTCGCGCCACCAACGCGAGCTGCAGACCGACAACCTCCCCGAGCGCAACGCACCCGATCTGTTCGGGCCCGCCGTGGACAAGTGGGTGGTCACCGATGCGCTGCGGACGTTGAGCCCCGAGCATCGAGCCGTTCTGGTACGAGTGCACTACCTGGGACAAACCGCGGTTCAGATCGCCCGCGCCGAGGGCATTCCGCCCGGAACGGTCAAATCCAGGCTGCACTACGCATTGCGCGAGCTGCGCAGCACCTTGGAAGAAAGGGGGATCGTCCGATGACCTCCGATCGCGACATGGAGAACTGGGATGCCGCCTACCTGCTCGGTGCACTCACCGCCGAGGAGGCCGCCGACTACGAGCGCTACCTGAGCGAGGCACCTGAGCGCACTGCCGCCCTGAACGACTCCGAAGATCTTCTGGCCGTCTTGGACGTGCTCTCGCCAGAAGAGGCGCTTGCGCTGCTCGATGAGCAGCCTGAATCGAACCAGGACCAGGTGCCGGGGCGCGTCCAGCCGACCTCGCTGACAGCTGCTGCGCAGCGACGCCGGCAGCGCTCCGGTGGGACGCGATGGGCGTCATTGCTCGCCGCCGCGGCGGCACTGCTGTTGCTCGGCGGCATCGTGGGATACACGGCGATTCCGCGCCCATCCCCGCCTGGGGTGTCGTTCCAGGCGATGGCCGCCGGCGAGCGGCCGGGCGTGACCGCCGCACTTGCCGTCACCGAGGAACCCTGGGGTACCCGTCTTGACTGGCAATGCGAATACACGAAGGACTGGGCGAAAACCGTCAGTGGCTACGACCTGGTCGTCACGACTGACGACGGCCAGACCACCGTGGCGACATGGAGTCCTGTCGGCGAGGACGCATCGAACCTCGCCGCCGCCACGATGATTCCGACCGCGGACATCCGCAGCGTCATCATCCGCGAAACCGGTACCGCCACACCGCTGGCGGTCAGTCAACTGACGTGACCCTGCCATAAGTAGCGGCCGCAGAACGTCCGTGTGAGCGGTCATCACGATTGACCAGTGTGCACCCGATGCGGTCGGCGTCGTCTACGGGCTGAATTCAGTAGGGGCGCCGCAAAAGGTTGTGCAGCGGTTGACGATCGGCACAGCTACGGGCACATTGGCGTCGTGTATCAGCCCAGTTCGCTCGCCGGCGCCAGCAGCGGCGTCTTCGGCAAGCAGCGGGTCCGGTTATTGCGAATCTATTTGAGCGCTACCACGTTTCTCTATCTCTACGGTGTGGTGTTCACGTTCTTTCCGGTGCGTACCGACCTGGCGTACGGGAACCCGCTCGGGGGGATCGTCGCCATCGTTCTCGGGACATCGGCGCTGGCATGGCTGGCCGCCAAGCCTGATCAACCGATGCCGGCGATTGTCGCCGCGATCGCGGCCACTCCCCTTGTGATCGCTTTCCACGTGACCTTGACCGCCATATACGTCTGCTTGATCGGCCCGATGTTCTTGGCGATGTATCTGCGGGCGTTCCACTCACCCCGGCACGCCTTGTTCCAGATCACCGCTCTGACCGCCGCTTGCATGATCGCGGTCGGCGTCTCGCCGGCACCGCACGTCGGCGTCATCACCTTTCTCATCATCGGCGTCGCCATCATCGGAGCGGCCGAGTCCTTCGGCCTGCTCATGCGCGCGATGTTCACCGCCGCGTGCACCGACCCCCTGACCGGCCTCCTCAATCGCGCCGGTTGGGAGATCGCCACCACCGAGCTTCTCACCCGCCACGGCCCGCCGGCCACCGTCACCGTCATCGCCCTCGATATTGACGGCCTCAAGAAGCTCAACGACACCTACGGTCATTCAGCCGGTGACCGCCGCATCACGGACTACGCCGACCACTGGAAAAAGTCGGCGCCCCGGCACGCAGTACTGGCGCGGTTGGGCGGTGACGAATTCGCCGCCTGTATCACCGGTGAGGAACCCGCGGTCGTCGAGGAGTTTCTGGGCAGCATCCGCCGGCACACGCCCGGGGTCAGTCTTGGCACCGCCACCCAAACCCTGCCCGACGCCAGCATCGCGGGACTTCTCGCACAAGCCGATGTCGCGCTATATCTGAGCCGGGGCAGGCCTCTGCGCTGACGTTCGCATGCGGTCTCATGCGTTCATCGCGTTGTGACTGCGCGCGCTCACCAGTGCGCTGATCACGCGGGTGGCGAGGACCCCGGACACGAGCCGGACGGGACCCGGCGCATCCCGTCCAGGACGAGTGCCAGCAGCCGGGAGCGTTGCGCGGCGTCGCGGCCCTGATCGCCAAGCCACGCGATAGCCATGGCCACGTCGAGCAGGTCTGCACTGGAGACATCCGCACGCAATTGACCCGCGGCGACGGCGCGATCGAGAAGCGCCGCACCGGCACGCCTGTTCCGTTTGCACGTGGTGTCGTCACCCGCCTCCGGGTTGACCAGAGTGCGGGCCAAACCGTCGAACAGCCCGGCCTGGGTGGCGAACGCGTCAAGCCAGTCGGTGAACGCAGCAACGGGATCGGCATCGTCCACCATCTGCTCACCGCGTTCGGCCAGCGCAAGCAGGCGGTCGTCGATGACGGCCAGCACCAGATCGTCTCGGCACGGGAAGTGCCGGTACAGGGTGCCGGCGCCGACACCGGCAGCCTTGGCGATGTCATCGAGGGACGCGGTGACGCCGCCCTCGTGAAACGCCGTGAACGCGGCGTCGAGCAAGGCGCGGCGGTTGCGCGCGGCGTCGGCTCGCAACGGCCGTGACGGGGTCGGCGAAGTCTCCACACAACCACCTCTCTGGACAAGCGGGGACAGTCTCCGTATCGTGACCGGAGACTCTCTCCGAATCTTACCGAGGCAGGACACTCATGCACATCAGCGCCATGCCCATGCCCGATCCGGCCCACACGTTGACGCAGGTCGTCGACACTCTCAGTGGCATTGCTGCGCGGGGGTCCGCCGCTATCTGGTTGCCGCAGCTGCCCGCGCTGCCTGGCTCCTCAGGCTGGGATCCCCTGATCACCCTGGCGTTGGTGGGCGAGCGCGCGCCGGACGTAGGGTTGGGCACAGCGGTCAGCGTGATCTACGGGCAGCATCCGTTCACGCTGGCCAGGCAGGCGGCGACCACCTCGGCCGCCGTCGGCGACCGTCTCACGCTGGGCCTCGGCGTCAGCCACCCGACCATCGTCGAGGCGCTCGGCTACCGCTACGACCGGCCTGCCACGTTCCTCGACGAGTACCTCACCGCCCTCATGCCCGCGCTCGCCGGCGAGGCCGTCGAAGTGCGCGGCGAGTTTTTGACCGCGGTCGGGCAGCTCGAAGTGGCGCAAGCGCCCATGCCGTCGGTGGTCCTTGCCGCGCTGGGTCCACGCATGCTGCGCATCGCCGGGTCGCGCACCGACGGCACCGTCACCGCCTGGGCCGGGCCGCGCACTCTTGACGAGCACGTCGTCCCCTTGCTGACCGAGGCGGCCGCCGGCGCGGGTCGTCCTGCACCACGGGTCATCGCCAGCCTTCCCGTGGTGCTGACCACCGACCCCGACGCCGTCCGCACCACAATTGACGAAACATTTGCCGCCTCCAGGTCTGCGCCCGCCTACCGAGCCGTGTTCGATCGCGAAGGCGTCGCCGGCCCCGGCGACGTGAGCATCGCGGGCGACGAGGCCTACCTGGAGTCCCAGCTGCACCGCCTGGCCGACATCGGGGTGACCGAGTTCGTCGGCATACCGTTCGGCGACGCCGCGACCCAGGAGCGCACGCTCGATTACCTTTTTGGGAGATGACCCTTCCGCGGCCCACCCACCCGGTCAGCGGTTGAGCACGGCCCGCGTGCTGGCCTCGGGTGCCAGATCCAGGCGGCGCAGAAGTTGCGCGTTGAGCGCCACGACGATCGTCGACAGTGACATGAGGATGGCGCCCACCGACATGGGCAGCACGATGCCGATCGGCGCCAGCACACCGGCAGCCAGTGGTACCGCGATGAGGTTGTATCCGGCGCCCCACCAGAGGTTCTGCTTCATCTTGCGGTAGCCGGCACGGGACAGTTCGATGACCGACAGCACCGAGCGGGGGTCGGAACTGGCCAGGATGACACCGGCGGAGGCGATGGCGACGTCGGTGCCCGCGCCGATCGCGATGCCGACATCGGCCTGCGCCAAGGCAGGCGCATCGTTGACTCCATCGCCGACCATAGCGACCTTCTTACCTTCGTGTTGCAGCGCAGCGACTTTCGACGCCTTGTCTTCCGGGCGCACCCCGGCGAATACCCGGTCGATGCCGAGTTCGTGGCCGACCGCATCGGCGACGGCTTCGGCGTCGCCGGTGATCATGACGACTTCGACGCCCAGCTCGTGCAGCGCATCGACGGCTTCGCGGGATTCGGGCCGGATCTCGTCGGCCAGACGCAGTCCGCCGAGCACCGACCCGTCGCGGATGACGTGCAGGATGATGGCGCCTTCGGCGCGCCATGCGTCGGCCGCAGGGACCTCCTGCGCGCCGACTTCTTCGAGGAGTCGGGGACCGCCCACTCGGATCTCGTGCCCATTGACCGTCGCGGTCACACCGACAGCGGGAGAGGACGAGAAACCGCCGGCGCGTGGGACGGTAAGACCCCGGTCCTCGGCAGCTTTCACGATCGCCCGCGCCAGGGGGTGCTCACTGTCAGTCTCGGCGGCGGCGGCAAGCGCGAGGACGGTGTCGCCGTCGTCGTCTCCGGTGGCCTCGACGGCGGTCACGGTGGGTTCACCTTTGGTCAGGGTGCCGGTCTTGTCGAACAGCACGGCGTCAACAGTGCGCATTCCTTCCAGCGCCAGCCGATCTTTGATCAAGACGCCGCCTTTGGCGGCGCGTTCGGTGGCGATGGACACGACCAGTGGTATCGCCAGGCCCAGCGCGTGGGGGCACGCGATGACAAGCACGGTGATCGCTCGCACGACTGAGGCGTCGGGGTCGCCGACGACCGCCCATGCCGCCGCGGTGATGGCAGCGGTGCCCAGGGCGAACCAGAACAGCCAGCCGGCGGCCTTGTCGGCGAGGCGCTGGGCACGTGAGGACGAGTTCTGTGCTTCGGTGACCAGGCGTTGGATGCCTGCCAGGGCGGTGTCGTCGCCGGTGGCGGTGATTTCGACCCGAAGTCCGGAATCGGTGGCGACGGTGCCGGCTGTCACGGGGTCTCCGACGGTGCGGGTGACCGGGCGGGATTCGCCGGTCACCATGGATTCGTCCATGTCGGCGCGTCCGTCGACGATCTTGCCGTCGGCGGGGATGCTGCCGCCGGGTCGGACGACAATCAGATCGCCGACGTCCAGGTCGGCCGGCGAGACGGTGACGGTACGGTCGCCGTCGATCTTCTCGGCCTCGTCGGGCAGCAGTGCGGCCAGTGAGTCCAGCGCCGAGGTGGTCTGCGCCAGCGAGCGCATCTCCACCCAGTGTCCGAGCAGCATGATGACGATGAGCAGACCCAGTTCCCACCAGAACTCCAGCTCGTGGTGGAGCAGGCCCAGGCTCGCGCCCCAGGACGCGAGGAAGGCAACGGTGATCGCCAGGCCGATGAGTAGCATCATTCCCGGTTTGCGGGAACGGATCTCGCTCACGGCGCCGGTGAGGAACGGCCGCCCGCCGACGACGTACATCACCGTCCCCAGCAGGGGTGCGATCCATCGGGCACCGGGGAAGCCGGGAATGCCGTAGCCGAGCAGCATCGCGAACATGGGTGAGAACGCGACGACCGGGATGGCGATGATCAGGTTGATCCAGAACAGTCTGCGGAATTGCCCGACGTGATCGCCGCCATGGCCGCCGTGGCCGGTATGGCCGGTATTGCCGGTGTCGCCTTCGTGGCCGTGATGTTCGGTCTCCGCGCGGGTTTCAGGGTGTCCGCCGGGGGATGGGCGATCGGCGTATCCGCCGGTGTGGGATGTTGCGACGCTGTGGTCATCGCGGTCAGTCATGTTCTTTCCTTGTGGGACTTCGCATTATCGGTCGTTCCAGCTGCGTTCATGCGATTCGTTGGGCCGAATAACCCGCCTTCTCGACAGCGCGCAGGATCTGCGCATCGTCGACGGGACCGTTGGACCTCACCACCAGCGTGCCGGTCGCTGCGCTCACCTCAACCTGCCGCACCCCGGCAAGGCTTCAACTTCCTCGCGTGCCGACGTCTCGCAATGTCCGCAGGTCATGCCTGCCACGGCGTAGGTGGTTGTGCTCACCACTGGCTCCCTTCAGATTCGTGGCATACCCCACCAGGGTATGAACCCTGAATATACCCCCATAGGGTATATAAGCAAGCGCGAATGTGCGTCGGGCGAAACCTGATCACAGCCTGCATCACCGCGGTCACAAAGCGGCCAAGGGTCCCCTGAATCCTCGATGTAGCAACATGTTTCGCCGTTCCGGAAAGCGACCCGCGTCAGTATTGACGACTCACGAACTGCCGCCAGCCTTGAGACGTCGCCAAATTCCAGGTCTGTAATTATGTTGCTGCTGTTACTGATGAGACATTTGTGGTCTACGCTGATCTACGTACCCACTACGTACATCGTTGCCGCACAGTACGGAACGCTCTGGCTCGACTTTCGGCGAGAACCATCACCGGCGCTCCGACTGCCGACAGAAAGAAAGCCACATGGAACCGATGGCCCCTTGCGTGCGCCCGAAGGTCGCCCACATCTCCGAGCTCGGCTTTCGACGCGTCGCCGTGGTGACCGTTGCTGTCGTCGCGACGATCTTTGTCGCGTGCGTGCCAGCAGCCTCCGCTGAACCGGCAGCCGGTTCATGGGACCCACTCCTGCCCAGGATGCCAAGCGCGGGAGCGCCCGGCGATCCCGTGGCCATCGCCAGCGCGTCCTTGCAGGCGACGGCCGTTGCCACCCGAACCGCGATGGACTTGGGGCGCAGCTTCCTGAGCAGTCTCGGAATCGTCAGTCCCGCGGCAAGCCCCGAAACGAGCGCCCGTGGCAACCGTCTCTACGGTGCCCAGGCGATCGAATACGTCATCCGCAGGGCAGGTACGCAGATCGGTGTTCCCTACTCGTGGGGAGGGGGCAGCCTCACCGGCCCCAGTCGCGGAGTCGACCAAGGCGCAGGCACCGTCGGTTTCGACTGCTCAGGATTGACACGATTCGCCTTCGCCGGCGTCGGGGTGCTGTTGCCGCGATGGTCCGGCGACCAGTACAACGCCGGCCGGAAGGTACCTCCCGCGCAGGCTAAGCGCGGCGACCTGCTGTTCTGGGGGCCCGGCGGAAGCCAACACGAAGCGATCTACCTGGGCGGCGGGCAGATGATCGAGGCGCAACAAACCGGCGTTCCCATCAAGATTTCACCGGTGCGCACCGCAGGGATGACACCCTACGTCGTACGGATCATCGAGACCTGACCCCGCAGGCTTCTTCACACCGACAGCCCTATCCACGTCTCTTGTGACCGCTCAGCCGGCCAGACAGCACCGATGCCGCGGACCATGCGGACGTAGCGCTCCGACACGTCACGAGCTCCCGCGGATCATCTCGCATCGCCGAGTTCACCGCACAGGCGAAAATGCCTCATTCTCTACCGTATTCGCGTTCTGAGCATGTCGCGGCGGCCGATTGGGACCACCCCTACCCGCGATACCCATGGCGCCATCTCGGCCGGGAGAACCGGGACGAGGACGGCGACGCCGTGCTCCGATGATCCCCGGCACACCACTACCACCTCCGGGTCACGGTCAAACGGGCCGAGCGCACGCGCCGATGGCTTTCCCCTGGGCGGCTGCGGTGGTCACGAGGCGCTAGTGGTGACAGAGCACCTGGATGAGAGTGGGTGCGGCGAGCATGGCGGTGATCGCGGCCGTCAGGCAGATGCGGTGGCGCCATCGCACGTGGCGACGGATGGGGGTGACCAGGCGCTGCGCTCGCGCGATGACCGCTGTTCCGGCCGCGGCGAGGCCTTCCTGTGCAGGAGGGTGCTCCCCGGCCAGAGCAGATAATCCAGCCAGCAACGGATGTGTGCCGACACGGCGCACGGCGGTGTCGTCAGCGCACATCTCCAGCAGTTCGCCCACACAATGCGGGGCTGCCGCGAAAAGCGGAAGCCGGCGCAGTGTGCCCGCCAGAGCACGGAGCACCATGAGGATGTGGTGGTGGCGCCCAGAGATATGCGCATTCTCATGCGCCAGAACCGCTTTGAGCTGTGACCGGCTCAGCGACTTCATGGCCGCGGAGGTGACGATGATGGCGTTCGGGCGACCGACCACACAGTAGGCAGCAGGCCGTTCAGCGTCCACGACCACCACGTTGGGATGGTCGGTGGGCCGACCGATGATGTGCGCGGCATGGGCGTGCTCGTGACTTCGCGCCCGCAGCCGCGACAAGCAGCGACCGATTCTCAGCGCGACGAATCCCGACGTCAGGGTTCCTACACCGACAAGAACAACTGAACCGATTCTTCCTGCCATGGGAGTGTGTTCGGAGAACCCGAAGAGTTCCAGGCACAGCGTCACGACCGCGCCGGTGCGAATGCTGTCCGTCGTCGCGCTGATGACCATGACCAGCGCGACCAACCATGCCGCCAGCGTCGCGGCGACAGTGGCCAGCCAGGCGGCGACGCCCAGGTGGGGACTGATGCCGTGACAGGTCATCCGCCTCAGAACCGGTGGCGCCAACCAGGTGAGGGCGCAGCCGTAAACCAGCATCCACAGCGCGGCAGTCATCACCGACGTCCCTTGCGCAGAGCCGCTTTCAGTTGCGCGGACTGCTCTGCGCTCATCTGGTCGACAAAGAAGGCCAGCACCGCATCGGTATCACCGCCGGCGTCGAACGCAGCCTTCATCAGACGCGCGGAACGCTCCTCTCGGCTCATCGCCGCCTGGTACACATACGCTTTTCCATCGCGCTGACGTTCCAGCCAGTGCTTGCGGTACAGGTTGTCCATCGTCGACATCACTGTGGTGTATGCGATCTGGCGGCGTTGGGAGATATCGTCGAAGATCTCTCGCACCGTGACAGGCTGCGCGTGATCCCACACGCAGTCCATGACCACCGCTTCGAGGTCGCCGAATCCTCGCTGTTCCATTGCGCGCCTCTCCTGCTCTCCACGACGAGCTGGCCTACTCGCCCCGAGACTCTACAGCCCCTAATGTAGCCGCCGAGCTGCGAAAAGCCGCTATACGCCCCACCCCGCAGCATTCCACCAGGACCCGCCGGCGCCGGCGGGTCGGACCAGCGATCGTCGCGCACAGTTGTCGCCGATCTGAGACTGTGACAGACGTTCCTCCTGATGCCTGAGCGATGTACGTTTCAATTACGTACTACCACACTACGTACTGAGCCCGCCCAGAAGTGGCCTCAGGCGCCTTTCACGGGCTGCGAGATCCGAGACATCTCCATTGGCCAACGCATTCAGACCCTCCGCCACAGCGAGCCTCGGCCCGCCGTAGCAGGTAATCGGTATGAGTCTTGTGAAGATCTGCTGAAGATCGGCCCGCTCGGGCGGCGGTGACCTCGTCACGGATGCACCGGCAGGCACCATAGGGACATGAAGCACAACCCGGGCACACCCGCGCAGGCGAAGGGATACCGCGCGCTGGTCGTCGACGACGAACTCCCCTTGGCCGAAGTGGTGGCCAGTTATCTGGAACGCGAACAGTTCGAAGCCGTCGTGGCCGGTAACGGTGTCGATGCCATCGCCGTCGCACGCGATTTGGACCCCGATGTCGTCATTCTCGACCTCGGTTTGCCCGGCATCGACGGGCTGGAGGTCTGTCGGCAGTTGCGGACCTTTTCTGATGCCTACGTCGTCATGCTCACCGCCCGTGATGCCGAAATGGATACCGTGCTCGGCCTCACCGTCGGCGCCGACGACTACGTCACCAAACCTTTCAGTCCCCGCGAGCTGGTCGCCCGCATCCGTGCCATGCTGCGGCGGCCTCGCATCCTGCAAACTTCCATCGCACCCGCCGATCGGCAGACTGGCCCACCGCGCCGCTTCGGCGCCTTGAGCATCGACGTCGCCGCCCGCGAGGTAGGCATCGACGACGAACAGATCCTGTTGACCCGCACCGAGTTCGACATTCTCGATGCCCTGTCCGCGCGGCCGGGGATCGTGCTGAGCCGCCGACAACTTCTCGAAATCGTCCGCGACGGACCATGGGTCGGCAACGAGCACCTCATCGACGTCCACATCGGACACGTGAGACGCAAACTCGGCGATGACGCAGCACACCCCCGCTACATCGCGACGGTTCGAGGGGTGGGATACCGGATGGGAACCGGCCGGTGATTCCCCCGCCGCTGTCGACTCCCCCACCTACATCGTCTCGTCGCCAGCGTCGACAGCGAGGCCTGCGCGGTATCGGCCTGCGGCTACTGGCGGCCCAAGCCATCGTGCTGGCAGCCGGGGCCGCGACGACCGCGGTGGTGGCCGCCGTCGTCGGCCCACCCCTGTTCCGCGAACACCTCCACCGTGCCGGGGTTCCGACGGGCTCCCCGGAGGAGATCCACGCCGAAGAGGCCTACGGCTACGCAACGGTGCTCTCCATCGGAGGCGCCCTGGCGGTATCCGCACTGGCCGCGCTCGCGGTCAGCTTCTACGTCAGTCGACGCCTCCAACGCTCCATCACCGAAGTCGCTGCCGCGGCCACCGATGTCGCTGACGGGAACTACGACATCCGCGTCTCGCCGCCGCACCTCGGCGACGACTTCGACGCCCTCGCGACCGCCTTCAACCAGATGGCCTCCCGGCTTCAAGCCGTCGATTCGACACGACAGCAACTGTTCGGAGACCTGGCGCACGAGATCCGCACACCGGTCGCAGTGCTGGAGGCCTACTTCGAGGCACTCGAAGACGGCGTTCGCACCCTGACACCCCGGACAGCAGCTATGCTGCGCGACCAAACCCGTCGGCTGGTGCGGTTCTCCGATGACGTCGCTGCCCTGGCAAAGGCCGAGGAAAGCGCAGTGTCCATGTCATACGCCACCATCGACGTCGACCGCCTCACCCGCCACTGCGTCTCAGCAGTTCAAGAACGCTACGACACCAAGGGGGTCGGACTGCGCGTACACCTCCAGCAGGTGCTGCCGCCGCTGTGGGCCGACGAACAACGACTGTCTCAAGTGTTGGGAAATCTGCTGGAGAATGCGCTACGCCATACACCGCCCGGCGGGTCGGTACACCTTCACTGCCGTCGCGAGGGCGACCACGTGCAGATCGCCGTGGCCGACACCGGAGAAGGGATCGCCGCCGAGCACGTCACCCGCGTGTTCGAACGGTTCTACCGGGCCGACACCGCCCGCGATCGCGCGCACGGCGGCGCCGGCTTGGGGCTCGCCATCGCCAAAGCGCTGGTCGAAGCCCACGGCGGATCGATCTCGGTAGCCAGTGCTGGCCCCGGGGCCGGCGCAACCTTCACCATCGACCTGCCGGTCATCCCGATGCGCAGCGAAGAACACCCTGCGGCGGCCGACTCAGCGCATCCCTGACCGCCACCTCTTTGCCCGCGCTACTTATCCAGCATTCCCTGCATCGTGTCGATCTCTGCTTGCTGAGAAGACACGATGTTGCGCGCCATCTCGACCGCCGCCGGGAACTGGCCGTTGTCAACTTCCCGCTGCGCCATCATGATCGCGCCCTCGTGGTGCTCGATCATCTGCATCAGGAAGAGCCGGGTCGCCTCCGCGCCCTGCGCGTTCTGAAGCGCAGCCAAATCGGCTTCCGACATCATGCCCATGCCGCCGCCGCTCATGCCCGGCATGTCACCCATGTCTCCGCTGGGCATTTGATGACCCGGCATGTCATGGCCGGGCGTTGCGGGGGTGCTGGGCGCCGACGTCGACGACGACACTCCCCAGTCCTGCAACCAGCGCTGCATCTGTTCGATCTCAGGACCTTGAGCCTTCTTGATCTCGTTGGCCAGTGACACCACGTCAGGATCGATTCCCTGCTTGCCGAGCAGCATGTCGCTCATCTCGATCGCCTGTTGGTGATGAGGAATCATGCCCTCGGCGAACGCCACATCAGCATCGTTGTGGGCAGCGTCGCTGCTAGCAGCACTGGGCGGGGCCGGTGCCGACGCTGCTGTCGACGTCGTGCTCGTCGATGACTGGGATTCGGTCGTCGCATTGGAACAACCGCCGACCAGAAGGGCCGACGCGGCGATCGCCGCCAGTCCGTATCCAAAATGCCTGTGCTGCAACACACATCCTTCCTCGAACATCATTCGCCACACCATGCGTCCATCCGGCAGTGATTTCGCCGCCGCACTCCAGCCTCAGCAGGACGCGTATCGGTCGGTTCGTGATCCGATGAAGATTCGATGAAGACCCGCGGCCCGAGACCACGTTTCGCGGCACCGCCGAACCTGGGGCAATTCATCTCCGTGATGCCGGGGCGGTTCAACCAGCGCCGGCTGCGCGGGATCGGCGTTGGCGAATCGTCGGCGACATGTGTTCAGGCGCTGTGCCGGTCGCGGAGCTCGGCCACCTCCCAGAGGTTGCTGTCGTAGTCTGCACGCATGCCTGCTCCAAAGCCTAGGCCAGACCCTGCCTCCACACGCTTGTCTGAGAACGACTGGTTGCAGGCCGGCTATGCAGTGATCGCCGAGCAAGGAATGCGCGCCCTCAAGATAGAGAATCTCTGCAAGCAGGTCGGGGCGACCCGGGGAAGCTTCTACTGGCACTTCGAGAACATGGATAGCTTCCGAGCGGCGTTGATCGCGTCCTGGGACGTGTTCCTGGAACAGGACCGCCGATCGCTGGCCGCACTCGAGGCGCTGCCCCCGCGGGAACGGTTGTCGCGCATGCTGGCAGATCTGGTCAGCCCGGAGCATTGGGTCCTGGAACGGGCGATGCGGGAATGGGCACGTACCAATGCCACCGCTGCGGCCAGCGTGCGGTCAGCTGACCGGCGCATCCTTCGGGCGGTCACCCGGGCCTACCTGGACGCCGGCTTCAGCCCAGCCGCTGCGAAGCTTCGCGCAAACTCGACCTTCGCGGCAGGAATCGGACTGCTGCACCTCGCCGGTTCCGCAGCACAGGCACAATCGGCAAGTCAGCGCGAGCAATTCCTCGATCTCATGTTGAGCGGTCGTGCATCGGCCTGAGCTCAGTGCCGCGTTCCCGGGCGACCGCCAGCGCCTCCTCGCGATCCCTCAGCCCACAGCGTCCGCATGCTCACACCATCGCGATCGGCGAGATCTTCGCCCCGGTCACCAACGCCCCTGCCAACTCACGACTGGTGTCATAGTCGAACACCACGTGACCGGAGACGATGTCGACGTCGCGTTTGGCGCGCTGCATCGGGTTGTCGAGGAAATGTGCGCTTGCGCCTGCGGCTTCCATGAGGCCCGCAATGATGCTGCGACTGTCGTGCACAGTGTGCGCGGCAGCCAGACGGGCGTTCGCGCGCACTGTACGACTGATGGGGTCGCCGGTCGCCGCGCGGCTTTCGATTTCCCCGACGACATCGTCAATCAGCATGCGCAAGGCACGCAGCCGCACGTTCGCACTGGCCAGCCTGATCTGTGCGGCCGGTTGGTCCTTCTGCGCCACGCCGCTGTAAGCCAGCACCCGGCCCGCCAACCGCTCAGCGAACAATTCCGCCACCCGTTCAGCGGTACCGAGCACCGGCATCGCCGCCGTCATCGCCAAGGCCGGCACCATCGGCCATCGGTATGTCGAGCCAGCGTGCGCGCGTGACCCCGGTGCCGTTCCAGCATAGATATCGGCGACGAAACCACTCGATGCTCAGGGACGAGAACATCGGTGATCACTACGTCGTTCGATCCTGTCCCCCGCATCCCCGCGGTATGCCACACATCAACGATCTCGATCTCCGAGGCGGGAACCACCACCAGTGCCGGGTCGATCCCGTCCTCGCGCTCGACGATCGCGCCGACGACGATCCACTCTGCATCCATCACACCAGTGGCCCACGACCACCGACCGGTCAGGCGAATACCGCCGGACGCGGGCTCACCGCGACCGGTTGGTGCCAGTGGGGCCGGCGCCAACACCGGACCGGAGGCAAAGATCTCCTCCTGGGCTTGGAGATCGAACAGCGACAACATCCAGTTGTGCAGAGCGTAGAAGCCCAACGTCCACGCACTCGACGTGCATCCGTGCGCCATGCGACGGACCGGGGTTGCGTCCAGCAGAGTGGTGTACGAGTCGGGCCTGATCAGGGTTACCGGCGTGTCGTAGCCGAATGATTGAAGGTCATCGCGTGATTCTTCGAGAGACCGACCAAAGTCACTCGAGCAAAGGAATCGACGCGATGACCACCGCCCACAATATCGACCTGCCCGCCGTGCTGGCCGAACGACTCACCACCGCCCATCCCGACGTGCTGCGCGAGCTGCTGGCCACGTTCATCCACACCCTGATGGGCGCCGAGGCCGATGCCCTGTGCGGCGCCGGGTACGGCGAACGAACGTCTGAGCGCACCAACTCGCGCAACGGGTATCGGCATCGCCAGTTCGACACCCGCGCCGGTTCGTTGGATCTGGCGATCCCCAAGCTGCGCCACGGCTCGTACTTCCCGGACTGGCTGCTGGAACGCCGTAAACGCGCCGAGCGGGCGCTGACCACGGTGGTCGCGACGTGCTATCTGCTCGGGGTGTCCACGCGGCGGATGGACAAACTCGTCGAGACCCTCGGCATCACCAGCCTGTCGAAGTCGCAGGTCAGCGTGATGGCCAAAGAACTCGACGCCGCGGTCGAGGCGTTTCGCACCCGGCCGCTGGACGCCGGCCCATACACATTCATGGCCGCTGACGCCCTGGTCCTCAAGGCCCGTGAAGGTGGCCGCGTGGTCAACGTGCACGCCCTGATCGCGGTCGGGGTCAACGCCGACGGGTATCGGGAGATCCTGGGCGTCGAGGTCAGTACCGCCGAAGACGGGGCCGGCTGGTTGACGTTTATGCGGTCGCTGACCGCGCGTGGGCTGTCCGGGGTCAAGCTGGTCACCAGCGACGCGCACGCCGGGCTGGTCGCCGCGATCGGCGCCACTCTGCCTGGCGCGGCCTGGCAGCGCTGCCGAACCCACTACACGACCAACTTGATGGCCGTCACCCCGAAGGCGTCCTGGCCGTGGGTCAAGACGCTACTGCACTCGGTGTTCGACCAACCTGACTCTGAATCCGTTGCAGCCCAATATGACCGGATCATCGACGCCCTCGCCGACAAACTGCCCAAGACCACTGAACACCTCGAAGCGGCGCGGCCGGACCTGCTGGCCTTCACCGCGTTCCCCAAACAGATCTGGCGCCAAATCTGGTCCAACAATCCCCAGGAGCGTCTCAACAAGGAGATCCGCCGGCGCACCGACGTCGTCGGGATCTTCCCCGACCGCGACGCGCTGATCCGCCTCGTGGGCGCCGTCCTGGCCGAACAACACGACGAATGGGCCGAGTCGCGGCGCTACCTGGGACTTGACGTCCTGAGCAAATCACGCACCGTCAACGGCACCCCAACCGAACAGGAGGACACCCCCGCGGCACTAACCGCCTGAACCATCACGACGAAGAATCACACGACGACGTCGTACACCACGTCCCTGGACTTGACCCGGACCGGGTCCAGCAACTCCGCAAATGACGCCTGCACACCACCGAACTTCCTGGGAAGCAAGAGGTTGGGTAACCCGCTGTCCTTGAACTCTCGGATGGTCTCGGCGGGGAGACGGCGCAGACGCTCGGCTTCTGCGGCGCGCTGCGCCAACCGCGTGACGAACTCGTCAGTGATCCCATGCACAGGGGTGTTCGCAGCAGACACAGCCCGACCGTAACATACTTTTTAGTATGCTACGGTCGGGCTGAGTGGCACTGCGATCGATCCGCTTCTGTCAGATCAGCCCTTTGGGCTCAATTGGTCGAGGGCCACCTCGATGGCGCTGCCAACGCCATCACCGGCAGATGAATCCGAAAAGTATTGGCACGTAAGCGAAGCCGACGACCCGGTCACCATGGCTACCGTGAGTTGCGCACACTGGTGTCGACACGCGGTACCTTCACCTTGGGCTGCAGCTGATCCCGCCATGGGTAGTTGCTGTCGCGACTGTAAACGCCTCCGTCGCGGCCGTTATTCCCGGAGCCATTGTCAGCAGCCTGGGCGGCACCTGCAAGGCCGATCAAGAACGCCGATACGATGCCTGCAACTATTCCGACCGATCCGAACCTCTTCATTGGTGTCGCCTCTTTCTCCGCAGATTCTCGTCCTGCATGTCCCGATGTTGGATCTAACCGGAATATCGGCGATTTGATTCCCTTGGTGATTCCCGCTGCGCTCGACGGTGCCGGAGTGAAGCCTGAAAGCGGGAGAGGTTTTACGCCCAACGAAATTTCTTGGCGCCCAACGCCGTCCGTGCGTCACGGCACAGTCGAGTACTTGCGTTGCGCAACTGCGGGGCCGCTCCATGTCCGTGACCGAGGCCGCTGCGGTGGCAGCGGCGCCCCTGGGTGTCGGCTGGACGTGCGGGACGAGCCAGTCGCACGTCCGACCTCGCTGGAGCACACGTCGAACCGTCCACTCAAGCGTGCTGACACCAACGTCGCGGTCCGAAAGGACGGAGGCCGTCGCGCCAAATCGCGTATGTCGTCTCGACAACCCGGTGCGAGTGGAAGCCGCGAGGCGGCGCGTAATCCGGGTGAATGCTGAGAGCGCTCGAAATGTCTTCCCGATGAACGTCCCTCGGCCGCAGTGGTTCGCAGTCTGTCGTGGGCAGCGCACGCTCGCCAAAATCGCGGTTGAGCGTCGGCGAAGGCGACGGCGGCCTGGTGTTCTCCGGCACCATCTCGCTGGAGAACAACGGCGGCTCGAGCCGGCACCCGACGCTCCTCAGACCCTGAACCCGTCAGACATCAACCAGGTGGCGATCTACATCGTCGACCGACAGCAGGGTCCCTTCGAAATTACGGTCTACGGCATAGTCGCGACCGACTGAGGTCATCAGCCGCAGATTGTCGACGGTGGCCAACTCCCCTCGCTGGGACGATCCATGAATGTCGTAGTTGTCGCCCCTCAAGGTCCCGTGGCCGCATCGCGACGATGTCTGGACGACTTCAGAAGCGCCGAGACACAGCGAAGGCGCCGGGACCGATGAAGACGATGAGCAGAAAGATGAAGCAGTACAGCACGGCGGGCTCCCCGCCGTTGGCGAGTGGCCAGAAGCCGCGGGGAAAGTGCATCCAGAAGTACGCGACGGCCATCGTGCCAGAGGCGATGAATGCCGCGCTGCGGGCATAGAGCCCGATGGCGATCATCGCTCCGAGGACCAGTTCGAGCACTCCTGCCCACCAGGCCGGCCAACTACCCGCTGGTAGCGCGGAGCCGCCGGGGTATCCGAATACCTTGGCTGTCCCGTGGATCAGGAACAACAAGGCAACCACTATCCGGAAGACGCCGATAGCGATGGCCGACCGGGAAGTGCGCGTGACCTCGATATCGGGTGTTGCGATCATGTTGGCCTCCAATAGGGCTCCGGGCCATCGTCAGACGGCATGCGGGCACGTTTCACTGTCGTGACAGTGGTATCACTGCTGGACACTGGGCAGCGCGAGCTCATAGCCAATTCATATATCCCTGCGCGCTGTGTGAACCCGCCGTGTTCGGGGCGGGTGGCGCCGACCCAAACCGCGTCTTTCCCAACTCCTTTGAGCTTCCCACGGGGGACGGTCGGATCACGATCCAGGTCGACCGTCAGGGCGCCGGCGGCAGTAGCCTCTCCACCACATCCCGGGGGAGCAGCCCTGCGGGCGCGAAGCGTCGGGCCGCCTCCACGAACTGCGGCGCGGTCACACCGAGGTGCTCGATAATCTCGCGCGCGGCGTTCTCCCGTCCGGCCAGGGCCGCGACGACCGCCCGCCACAGCGCTTGGTCGGGCTCGAGTTCGGGATCCTGTGGGCGCAGCTCCTCCAGTTGCCGGTCGGCCGTGTCCGGGTCCCCGTTGAGCGCTAGCTGGAAGGCAGCGACCACCCGCTGGTAGCGCTCCCATTTGGTGGTCAGGCGGTCGAGCTCGGTAACCGGGTCGGTGGAGTCGTCGACGCGCAGGTCCATCACCCGGTCGTGCCAGGGCCGTCCGGTCGTGTGGGCGCGGACCACCATGACCGCGGCCGACCGACGCCCCCGGAAGTCGCCCCCGGCATCCTCCGCGGCGTGCAGGGCGCGCAGCAGCCGCTGGGTGAGCGGTTCCGGGCGCGACTCGAAAGACTCCCGCATCGCCTCCCACACGTGCGGCGAGACGACCATGTTGGCCAGCGCGGCGCACTCCTCGCCCACGACGTGGCCGGCCTCAGCGACGCAACCATCGCCGGTGTAGACGGCCATTTCTCCCGTGACGGCCAGGATCGCGACCTGCCGCCGCTCCGGATGCGGGTCCACGCTGCGCAGGGCGGTCAACGACTCCTGCGCGGTGAACCCGCTGCGCAGCAGGTCGAGGCCGACGTCGCCGTACATGGGCTCGGCCATCGACTGGGTGGCGATGACACCGTGACCAGGCAGGGCGAACGGCACGCTGCTGCCGACGGCGAACGCCTGTGATTGAGTGGCGACCCCCATTTCCCCGGTGTCGGCGTCGCGGCCGATGATTGAGTACGTCACCTAAGGGCACTACCCGGTCCCTGGTGAATTACACCGCTCTCCGGGCGGCGCGTTGCAGCAGCGCCGCTCGCTCCTGAGCCCCTGAGCCCCCGAAGCCCCTAAGCCGCGGTGGAACCTCTGCCCGGCGGTAGCGGCCACGTATCGAGGACTACGGGTTTTCCGTGGTCCCTGACCAGTCCCCTGGATGGCAGCGTCGTAGACATGAAGGACGATGTGATACGCGGTGGACGATTCGCCGGCGGCCGGATCGCAGCGAGGTCCGATCCGCCCCGCCTTGGACGCCACGCGGTGAAGCACGCCACCTACACCCCGTGGATCTACCCGCCCGCCCCCTTCGCCGAGCCGCTGCCGGCCGAGTCCGGCCAGTACAGCAACGACGCCGAACCGAGGAGAGACAGATGAGCACCACAACCCGCGTCGTGGTCGTCGGCGGGGGATACGCCGGCGTCCTGGCGGCCAACCGCCTGCGCCAACGCACCGACGTCGACGTCACCCTGGTGAACCCGCGGCCGCAGTTCGTCGAACGAATCCGCCTGCACCAGTTGGTCGCCGGCAACGACGACGCCATCGAGGACTATTCGGCGGTACTCGCCGACTCGGTGAAGCTCGTGGTCGACAGCGCCGAACGCATCGACGCCGAGACCAAGAAACTGCGCCTGGCGTCCGGCAGCGTCCTCGACTATGACTACCTCATCTATGCCGTCGGCAGTACCGCCCCGGTGCCCCCGTCGGTGCCTGGCGCCGCCGAGTTCGCCTATCCACTCGGCGAATTGGAGGCGGCGCAACGCTTGGCCGCGCGACTGGCCGGCGTGCCGCTACAGGCGCCGATCGTGGTGGTCGGCGGCGGGCTGACGGGTATCGAGGCCGCCTCCGAATTCGCCGAAGCCGGCCGCACCGTCACCCTGGTGACCGGGGCTCTGGGGCCGTCACTGGCCAAGGGGGGCCGTAAGTCGGTGGCCAAGCGCCTGACGAAGCTGGGCGTCACCGTGCTCGACAACGCCACCGTCACCCGCGTCGCCAACGACAGCATCACTCTGCGCGACGGCACAGAACTGCCGAGCGCGGCCACCGTGTGGACCGCCGGCTTCGGTGTCCCCACGCTCGCCTCTGACAGCGGCCTGCGCACCGACCGACTTGGCCGGCTGCTCACCGACGAGACCCTCACCAGCGTCGACGACTCCGCGATCATCGCCGCCGGTGATGCGGCCTCCCCCTCCGGGGTCCCGTTGCGGATGAGCTGCCAGCTCGCCATGCCCCTGGGCTCCCACGCCGCCGACACCCTGCTGGCGCGCCTCGACGGCACGACGCCCAAGGACCTGAACCCGGCCTCGGTGGGTCAGTGCATCAGCCTGGGTCGCCACGCCGGCACCATCCAGATGTCGCATTTCAACGACGAAGCCCTGCCGATGCACCTCGGCGGCCGGCTGGCCGCCACCATCAAGGAATCGGTATGCCGGGGCACAGTGGCGTTCCTGGCCAAGGAGGCCCGGAAACCCGGCAGCTACTTCTGGCCCAAGGGCGGCAAGCGACAGAAGAATCTGAGGAAAGGGACAACCCGTGTCTGATGTGATGGACAAACTGATGACGGCGATGACCGTCATCCAATCGGTCACACCACCCCACATCCCCGAGGGCGCCGACGCGATGACCGCCATCATCGAATGGGGCCCCGGCGACAAAGGCGCACCGCCGCACCGCCATCCCGGCGGTCCGTGCTTCGGCTATGTCCTCGAAGGCGAGATACTCTTCGAGCTGGAAGGGGAAGCACCGCGGGTCATCAAGGCCGGTGAAGCGTTCTGGGAGCCCGGCGGCGACGTCATCCACTACTCCGACGGCAACAACCGCGACGACATCCCGCTGCGGTTCCTGGTGACCATGCTCTGCCAACCGGGCGTCGACATGTTCGTCCTCGTCGACGACGCAGAACTCGAACAACGCAAAGACCGCCGATTTCAGAAGGGACAGGAATGAAGATCACCGTGGTAGGTGCGACCGGCCAGATCGGCGCGCAGGTCGTCGAATTGCTCACCGCTGCTGGCCATGACATCAACCCGGCCTCCCGCTCCTCCGGTGTGGACGCTGTCAGCGGCGACGGCGTGGCGGCAGCCTTCCAGGGCGCCGACGCTGTTGTCGACGTCCTGAACTCCCCCACCCTGGAGCCCGGCCCGGCGCTGGATTTTTTCACCGCTTCGGCCAACACCCTGCTCGCGGAGGCCAAAAAAGCCCAGGTGCAGCACTACGTGGTGTTGTCCATCGTCGGCGTCGGCAGCATCGACGCCGACGGCTACCTGCGTGGCAAGCATCTCCAGGAAGACCTGGTGGCCAACTCCGGCGTGCCCTACACCATCGTGCGGGCCACCCAGTTCCACGAATTCACCGAAGGCATCGCCGGATCACTGGTCGTCGATGGTGAGGTCCATGCGCCGGACGCCTTGATTCAGCCCGTCGCGGCAGCCGAGGTCGCGGGCGTCGTCGCGCGGGTCGGCACCGAAGCGCCGCGCAACGCTGTTCTCAATTTCGGTGGACCGGAGAAGATGTCGTTCGCCGACCTGGCCCGCGCCGTCCTCGCCGCACAGGGTAAGGACCTGCCCGTCGTCGTCGATCCGCAGGCCACCTACTTCGGTGTCGCGGTGCAGCAGAACAGCCTGGTCACCGGTGACGGCGCCGAGCTGGGCAGCACCCGTCTCTCGGAGTGGCTGGACCGGTGAGCGAGCTCGCCGGGTGCGCTGCACTGGTCACCGGTGGCACCGCCGGAATCGGCCTCGCCACAGCCCACCGGCTGGTGGAAGCGGGCGCCTCGGTGATCATCACCGGCCGCAACCCGCAACGCGGACGCCAGGCTCAGGAAAAGCTCGGGAATACAGCACAATTCGTCGCCGTCGACATGGCCGACCCGCACGGTGTGGCGCGGCTGTCCCGGGAGTTCGAACTCGACATCCTGGTCAACAATGCCGCCCGCTTCCCGGCCGGCCTGACCGTCGACCAGGACGAGAACGGCTTCGGGCAAACCTTCGCCACCAACGTGCGCGGGCTCTACTTCCTGGTGGCCGCTACGGTGCCCGCCATGATCCGCCGCGGTGGCGGGGCCATCGTCAATGTGACCTCGATGGTGGCGTCCAAAGGTGTTCCGGGCGCCTCGGTGTACAGCGCATCCAAAGCAGCGGTGGAGCAGTTGACCCGGACATGGGCGGTCGAATTCGGTCCGGACAACATCCGGGTCAACAACGTCGCACCCGGTCCGACCGCCACCGAGGGTGTCGCGGCCGAATGGGGCGAAACCAACGACGAACTCGGCCGCGCACTACCGCTGGGACGGACCGCCGATCCCGCCGAGATCGCCGAGGCGATCTACTTTCTGGCCTCCCCGCGTGCCAGCTTCATCACCGGGACCACCCTGCACGTCGACGGCGGCGGCACCGCCGTCTGAAAGGAGAACCGTGGACTTCGACGACGTGGTGCTTCGCCGGCACTCCTCCCGAATGTTTCTGCCGGACAAGCCCGTACCCCAGGAGTTGCTGCACGAGGCGTTGACGCTGGCCATGCGCGCACCCTCGAACTCCAATGTGCAACCCTGGCGGATGTTCCTGGCCTCGGGTGCACGCCGCGAACGCCTCGGCGCCGCCTTGGCCAAACAGGTGCGCACCACCCCGCCCCCGAATCTCGGTCTGCCCGAATCACACAGCCATCTACGCCGCCAGCTCGGCGCCCTGCTGTACGGCGCCATGGGTGTTGCCCGCGACGACAGCGCAGGCCGCTGGAACGCCCAGTTGCGGAACTGGGACTTCTTCCACGCCCCGGTGGCCGGCATCGTCTGCATGCACCGCGACCTCGGCCTGCCCGACGCCATCGGCGTGGGTATGTTCCTGCAGACACTGCTGCTGGCGTTGACCGAACGCGGCCTCGACAGTTGTGTGCAGGTTTCCACCGCGCTCTACCCCGACGTGGTACGCCAACACCTCGACATCCCCGACGATCTCACCGTGCTGTGCGGCATCTGCATCGGCTACGCCGACCCGGCCTTCCCGGCCAACAGCATCAACACCCCACGCAACCCGGTGACCGAGAACGTCGTTTTCCTCGGGGACTGACGTGGACGACCCGACGCCACTGCGCACCGGCCAACCCGTGGCAGGGTGGCGCGAGCTCCTCGACCCGGCCCGGCGCGTTGCGTCGCAGAGCCTCAAGAACGAGCTGCGTACGGTGGTCCTCTTCGAGTTCCTCACCGACGAGCAACTCGACGCTCTGGGCTCCAACGGCATCATCACCACCGTCGACGCAGGGCCGGTGTGCCGGGAAGGGGACCCGGCGCAGTCGTTCTACGTGCTGCTCGACGGCGGTGACGTGGTGTTGACGAAGCGTTCGGGGGGCCAGGACGTCGAATTGCACCGCACGTCCGAGCGCGGTACCTACTTCGGCGCCATCTCCGGCTGCGGCTCCGTGTACGACGTCACCGTGCGGGTGACCCGGCCGTCGCGGCTGTTCGTGGTGGCGGCCGACTTCTTCGCACGGTTCATGCAGACGGTATGGCCCGTCGCGGTGCACCTCCTGGAGAGCACCGCGATCGGCGGACTGCGCCAGCGTCAGCTTCTGGGCCTGCAGGAGAAACAGCACGCCCTGGCCACGCTCACGGCCGGCCTCACCCATCAGCTGAACAACCCCGCTGCGGCCACGGTGCGGGCGGTTGCCGACCTGCGCGACAGCTTGGCCGAGTCGCACCGCAACCTGGGTGTCCTGGCGGTGACCGACCCGAACGCGCTGCCGGCCCTGTTGGCGCTGCAGGCCGACATCGCCGCAAGCACCGCGGTGGTGCCACTTTCGCCGCTGGAGGCCGCAGACCGCGAAGACGCGGTCGACGAGTGGTTCGGCGAGCACGGCATCGACGACAGCTGGCGCTACGCCCCCACACTGGTGGAGGCCGGTCTCGACGTCAGCTGGCTGGACCGTGTCGCGGCGATCGTCGCACCGGCGTCGCTGGAGTGCGCCATCAGCTGGCTCAAACAGTTCATCGACAGCGATATGCGCATCCGGGAGATCGCCGAAGCCGGGACCCGCATCGCCGCACTGGTCAACGGCGCCAAACCCTATTCCCAGATGGACCGCGGCCCATACCAGTGCATCGATGTCCACGAGCTGCTGCGCAGCACCGTGCTGATGTTCGGCGACCGGATCGGCACGGCGGGCAAACCCGTGACCCTGGTCAAGGACCTCGACCAGATGCTGCCCGAATTACATTGTTATCCCGCTGATCTCAATCAGATGTGGACCAACCTGATCGACAATGCCCTGTATGCGATGAACGGCCGCGGCACCCTGACCGTGCGCACCCGGCGGGAAGGCAAGTCGATGATCCGCGTAGAGATCTGCGATGACGGACCCGGTATCCCCCATGACATCATCGACCGCATCTTCAACCCGTTCTTCACCACCAAACCCGTCGGGGAGGGTCCCGGCCTCGGACTCGACCTGGCGTGGCGCATCGTCGTCGACCGGCACCGCGGCCAAATCTCTGTCCACTCGACGCCGGGCGACACCCGGTTCATCGTGTGCCTTCCTCTGGAAGCTCCCGCCCCCGGCAGCTAGGTGATCTTCTGCCGGAGCTCGCGGCGCGACCGAATCCCCAACTTGGTGAACACCTTCCGCAGGTGCCACTCCACGGTGTGCGCACTGATGAACAGCTGGCCGGCGATCTCCTGATTGGTCAGGCCCTGGCCGGCCAGCTCGGCGATCTGACGTTCCTGGGGGCTCAACTCATCACCGGCGGCGGTGGGCTGCTTGCGGGTCTTCTGGCCGGCGGCCTGCAGCTCGCGGCGGGCGCGTTCGGCGAACGCCACCGACCCCATCTGGACGAGTTCCTGGTGCGCGAGGCGCAGCGGCGCCCGTGCGACGGTGGCAGGACCATTGCGACGCAACCACTCCCCGTAGAGCAGTCGGGCCCGGGCCAGGCCGATCCGCTGCGAGGTCGCTTCGAAATGGCCGATGGATTCCAGGTACAGCGCCTCGGCCTGCTTGCCGCTGCTGAGCAGCGCGTGTGAGCGCGCCAGCGAGCCCAGTGCACGTGGTGTCCCGGCCGCCGACGTCCGGTCCCGCAGACAGTGGAATGCCTGTTCGGCGAGCGCGCGGTCCTCGCCGCGCACACCGGCCTCGACCATCTCCGCCAACAGCTCCGGATAGAACCCGAGGTCGTCGTACTCGGAGGCGCTGCGCGCGGCAGCCAGGGCGTCGGCATAGCGGCCCAGCCCGACGTTGAGCACGACGGTGGCGTAGTGCGCCAGCCCGATCGCCCGGCCCTCACCACGAGCCCGACCCGACTCCAGGGCTGCGGTCGCCAACCGGGCGACCTCGGCTTCGTCACCCCGCCAGGCCGCCACGACGATGCGGTGATACTTCAACGGTGCGTAGTCGATGGCGATAGCCAGGTCGTTGGCTTCGGCGACCAATGCACTGGCCGCGGCCAACTCACCGCGTTCGACGGCGGCACCGGCTCGCGACAGCAGCGCCGACGGCAGCAACGCCAGCGCCCCGCTGTCGGTGGCCAGCTGCACCGCATGGGCTGAGATGTCGCGCCAGCCGTCGTCCCACGTCTCGTGGATCAGGCAGTCGTGGACGAGAGGGAATGCCCGCCAGAACCAATCGTGGCTGCCGTCCCGGGTGGACTGCTTGAGCGCGTCCAAGGCGCGACGCATGGCCGGCATTGCCTCGACCGCACCTACGGCCAACCGCTCTGCCAGCGCATGCGTCACCAGATCCAGTGGAGTCTCTGGCCGCTGTTTCGCCAACGCGGCGCGGGCGGTCCCGGCGACGTCGGCGGCCAGACCCTCGGCGATGCGCCCGACGTACATCGCCGCGCTCAGGGCCTCCAGGTAGGCCTCGGTGGCCAGGGTGGCGTCGAGCGCCTCCAGCTGACCTGCGACAGCCGTGAACTGTGAGACGGCGGCGACGAGCGCGTCGGCGTCACCGTCGGCGCGTGCAGCGGCGAACGCCAGCCGGGTCCGCAGTTGCGCGGACCGGGCCCGTTGCAGATCGGTCAGCGGCCCGAGATCCGCGGTAGCCAGCAGGCGGCGGGCGCCGTCGAAGGAGGCGATCTCGCGGTGGGCTTCGGCGGCCGCGAGCGCCCGACCGGTACGAACAGACGGGTCGGGGGTCAACTCCACCGCACGCGTCAGAAACGTTGCAGCAGAAGCAGTTCCGCCGCGTTGCAGCGCCCGCCCCGCCGAAAGCTCCAAGTCCCGTGCCACCTGCTCGTCGAGGGAGTCGGCAGCCAGGGCACGGTGCCAGGCCCGCCGGTCGGGGTCGACAGCTGGGTCGGTGACGGCCGCCAGCGCCGCGTGCGCGAGCCGGCGTTCTTCGGCGGTGGCGCAACGGTAGGCCACCGACCGCGCCAGCGGATGGTGGAACTGAACCCGGGTGTCGACCGCGATCAGACCGACGTCGGATGCGGACGTCATCACCGCGGGTTTGAGGTCCAGATACGCCAGCGCACGCGAGAGCAGGGCCGGATCCCCCACCGGTTCGGCAGCGGCGACGAGCAGCAGCATCCGGGTGTCGTCAGGCAGCTCGGCGATCAGGGTGCGGTAGTGCTCCTCGATACCGGTGTTGATGGCCCCGGCGGGGAAGGACGTGATGTCCTTCGGAGTTTCCAACAGCGCCAACGGATTTCCCCGCGCTTCGGCCACGATCCGGTCCAGGACCGCCGGGTCCAGGCGACCCGGGAACGCCGACTCCAGCAACCTGCGCGCGTGTCCGTCGTCGATCCCACCCACCGCCAGCGTGGGCAAGCCCGCGGTGCCTTCGATCGGGGTACGCGACGCGAACGCCAACCCGACGGACTCGGCCTGCAGACGGCGCGCCACGAAGAACAGCGTCTGCGCCGACACCTGATCCAGCCACTGCACATCATCGACCACGCACAGCACCGGTCGGTCCGCGGCGGCCGCCGCGAGGAGACCGAGCACCGCCAACCCGACCAGGAACCGGTTCGGAGCGGGCCCGGCGTCGCTGAGGCCGAAGGCCCGCTCCAAGGCCTCCCGCTGTGGTTGTGGCAGTCCCGAACGGTGATCCATCACCGGCGCACACAGCTGTTGCAGACCCGCGAACGCCAACTCCATGTCGGACTCGACACCCACCGCGGTGTAGAAGGTGCAGTCCGCGGCGCACTCCCGCAAAAACCGCAGCAGCGCCGTCTTCCCGATACCGGCCTCTCCCAGGAGCACCCGCACCTCGCTGTGTCCGGAGCGCAGGGACTTCACCATCTCCCGCAGTTCTCGGCATTCGGCGGCGCGACCCGGCAACACCGCGTTGCTTCGGTCGGGGATCGCCGTCACGATCGAGATGCCCACCTGTCTGGAACGCCGGATGCGGCCAACGCCCGTGGCCGCGGTACCAGCAAATCCTGTCACGCCGGCCCGCCGAATGCAGGGCTACCTGTGGACTACGGGTTTTCCGTGGTCCCTGTCGGCGCTCCGACTGCCACTGTTGTCCAAGCACAGCAGAGGGAGGCAGGTGGTGAGCTCACCGGAACTCTCGGGACGTACGGCCCTGGTGACCGAGGTGGCCTCGGACCTGGGACGCGTCACCGCGCGCCTGCTCAAGCAGGCCGGCGCCCAGCTCATCCTCAGCGGCCGGGACGCCGATGCCGGACGGGCCGCGGTCGACGCACTCGGCCCCGGAGCCCGGTTCATCGCCGCGGACCTGACCGATCTGGAGTCCGTCGACCACCTCGCCCGACAGGTGCCGGTCGACATCCTTGTCAACAATGCCGAGGTAGTAGACGTCGATACACTGGCCGGACTGTACTTTCTGGTGGCCGCAGTCGCTCCCTGTATGGCGCGATACGGTGGCGGCGCGATCGTCAACGTCGCGGCGAGTGCGACAGGTGCCGTCGCCGCACTCACCCGCAGCTGGGCAACGGAATTCGGCTCAGTCGGCGTTCGCGTCAACACCGTGGTGGCCGCAAGCCGCGCGAACCCCCTGGGTCGCGTGGGCAAACCTGTCGAAATCGCCGAAGCCATCACCTTCCTCGCCTCCGGTCGGGCGAGCTTCATCACCGGCACCACACTGCACGTCGACGGCGGAGCGAGCCTCCTATGAGGATGACGAACGCTGGATCACCCGTCGCGGCGCTACCGACGCGCGCCGCCGCCAATTGACGAGAGCAGGCCGGACCGGCTGACGCAGACGCCGATAACGTTAATGGATGTTAACACTGTCGGAACGTAAGCGACTTGCTGCGAGGTTCGAATACTTGGCGTGTGCAGGTCGAATTCGAACCACAATCTGCTGCTGCACAACGTGTCATCTCAGGCTGGCGCTCCCGGGACCAGTCCACTCACGAGTTCAGTGTTGACAACATCACACTGCAGCTCTACGTTAATGCTCAGTCACACTCTGAGAGTCCCGGCGCGGCAGCTGGGCCGTGCGATTGCCGGTCGGCGCTGCTGGAAAAGGATCCGTGAACGTGGGAGGCCATGGGGGCAAACACCTGAGCGGCCAACCCACTTCGTGGTGACACGCTCCCTATTGCTTCTGCCCCGCAACATCTGGGGCAGGTCGACTTCCAACCGAATTGGTTTCCAGGTCATCCCGACAGCCCCGACCTGGCCCCTTGCCCACCACTGAGAAAAGGAGCATCACATGTCGGTGCGCAATTCCCGTGACTCGCATGTGGCATCCGCCGACCGGCGCACCCGCGCGAGCGCGACTCTCGCTGCGGTCATCGCCTGCGTGGCCGCTTTCAAGGGATTGAACGAGTCGGTGACACCGCCGGCCCTACCGATCCTGCAGGAGCAGTTCCAAGTGCCCGGCTCCACGATCGCCTGGGTGATCACCGGCGTCCTGTTGACCGGAACGATTGCCACCCCCATCGTGAGCCGCCTCGGCGAAGTGTGGGACAAGCGCCGCGCGCTCCTCAGCGTGCTGGCCATCGTGTCGATCGGGACGCTGATCTCGGCGCTGTCGGTGTCCATCGAGATGCTGATCGTCGGACAGTTGATGCAAGGCGTCGGCCTCAGCACCGTCCCGCTGGCGATCGGCATCATTCGAGACACCCAGAGCGAAACTCGGACAAAGTCTGCGAACGGCCTTCTCGTCGGTGCGATTTTCGGCAGTACTGCGGTCGGGACGATGATCGCCGGGCCGATCGCAGACCACCTCTCCTACCGGTGGTTGTTCTGGGTCCCGTTCATCGCACTCACGGCATGCATGGCGGCGGTCTGGTCCTTCGTTCCCCGGTCGTTGACGTCCGACGGCCCGCGGCCGGGTATCGACGTCGTCGGCAGCGCTCTGTTGGCGACCGGCCTTGCCTGCATCCTGCTGGGACTGACGTTCGCGCCCGGCTGGGGTTGGCTTTCCACCGGGGTAATGCTGCTCTTCGTCGGGGGACTGACGTCGCTCGCGCTCTTCGCACGCACCGAGCTCAGGGTCGGCAATCCGCTGATCGATCTGCGTCTGATGCGCAGCTTCACCGTCGTCGCCGCATCGGGTCTGATGTTCCTGGCCGGTTACTGCATCAACGCGACCCTCATCTGTGTTCCCATCCAGGCGCAGCTGCCCCGGTCGACCGGTTACGGCCTGGGCCAGACGGCGACCTTCACATCCCTCATCTTGGTATCCGCCATGATGCTGGGCTTGTCCGCGCCGCTGGTGTCCATACTGGACCGCGCAATCGGCTCGCGTCTCACGTCCCTGCTCGGCCCGATCTCGATCCTGACCGGCGCCGCACTGATGCTCGTCGCCGGACACAAGGGCAGCATCGTGGCCATCGTCATCGTCACCCTGCTGATGAACTTCGGCATCACCGTGTCGATGACGCAGTCGCTGAACCTTGTCGTCACCGGCGTTCCGGCGGACAAGGTGACCGAGTTCAACGGGCTGAACTTCGCCATTCAGGCGGTTGCGGGAACCATCGGGGCTCAAGTGTCCGGCGCTGTCCTGACCGTCGACGGCGGTGCCGCGGAGGGGTCGCCACCATGGAGTGGCTTTGCCACTGCGTGGGGAGTTTCCGGTGCGCTGGCCGTTGTTGTGCTGGCGCTCGTGCTGGCGGTGCGTACGTCGAAGAGCCGAGCTTCGTAGCAGTTCGGCGCTCAGCCCAAAAGTTGTCCCGGACCGACCGCCGCGTTCAGGTGATGGTGACGCCGCCGTCGACCGCGAGCGTCTGCCCGGTGACGAAACCGCCTGCGGACGAGGCCAGCCAGACGGCGGTCGCGGCCAACTCCACCGGCTCGCCGATTCGACCGAGAACTACCCGCGGCATCTGCGCATCCAGGTAACCCGGTTTGTAAGAGTCGGTCATCTCCGATCGGAAGAAGCCCGGCGCCAGCGCATTGACGCGGATTCCTCTGCGAGAACCCCACTGCTGGGCCAGGTCTCGGGTCAATCCGATCACCGCCGCCTTCGAGGCCGCGTATGCCGCCTGCGGTAGGCCGGCCGTGGTGATGCCCAGGACACTGGCAATGTTGATCACCGACGACCCTGCTTGCATGACTCGCCCACATGCCTGCGCCATCCAGTAGGACCCGTTCAGATTGACGTCGATCACCCGGCGAAACTCCTCGGGTGACTCCTTCGTAGCGGGCACCGCGGTGCCCACACCGGCGTTGTTGATCAGCACATCGACCTTGCCGAACTCGCTGAGAGTCGCGTCCACGAGCGCTTGACAGGAAGCAGGATCGGACACATCGGTGCACACCGGCAACGCTCGCCTCCCGGTTGCCGACACCAGTTCGGAAGTCTCCGAAAGCTTGTCGACGCGGCGCGCACCGAGTGCTACGTCAGCACCGGCCTCGGCGAACGCTTGCGCGAACGCCACTCCGAGTCCCGAGGACGCCCCTGTGACGATGACAACCTTGCCATCGAGTGAGAACAGGTCGAGCACACTCATGTTGATTCCTTCTGCGTCGTCCGGATTGTGACCCGATCCGAAACCCTCTCGGATGGGGTCGGATACCACCACCGAGCATAACCGTCGCTGTCTCTGAAACACGCAGTCACACAACGCACTCAGGCGAGAGGACGGATACGATCAGTCGCGCGGTGGCGTGAGCTGAACGCCTACATCGGCCTGTCGGGACGTGAGCGCCCGAAGCGCCGCAACTGTCATCGTCGCGACGATCTCGTCCTGGTCCAGACCCTTGTTCAGGGTGGCCACCGAGTTGAGCATCGAGAACACAGCCTGCGTCAGCAGACGCACCTGCGGCTCGGACAGATCCGGCCGAAGCTGATGGACCATCGACACCCACTCCTGGGCATACATGGTCATCTCCCGACGGATTCGCCGTCGATCGGATTCGGGGAGGGCGTGCTCGTTCTTGAGGAATATCAGCGTCCTCGGCGGGTCGGAGACCACGGATCGGACATGGAACCCGACCATCGCCTCGAGCGCGGCCAATGGGTCGCGTTCCAGGTCAACGGCATGCCGGGCGAACTGGTGCAGCTCGTGCAGGCCTTCCTCGACCACCGCGATGAGCAGTGCCTGCTTACTGTGAAAATGGCGGTAGAGCCCCGGTCCGGAGATCCCGGCTTCGGTGGCCACCATGCCGACCGTGACCGCGTCGTAGGCGTGGTGCAGGAACAGGTCGGCGGCGGCGTCGAGGAGCAGCTTGCGTCGCGAGCCACGAGATGGTGATTCACCCCTCTGCACCGGCGCAGCATTCACCTCCGTGGATGCTGCCGACGACGCCATACCGCACACCCTACCCGGAATACTCGTTCACATTGCCTACAAGCCGGCCCTGATCGTACATCGTTCGGCCACAGGGGTTTACCCCTTCAGCTGCGACGCCCGTGGTCAAATCATTAACACACGGCACGACCGAATACGGCGTGGCGATCAGGGCACTACGGCCGCACAAACCGTTGACAACCAGGCTCTTTGAGTCTTTGGCGCGGGGCAGGGTTGACAGTCGAAGTGGCGGGGCTTACGTTAATGCTCATTCACGCCGTAGGGAGATGACAGGACCATGAGATTCATATTCATGAGTGAGGGCGAGACAGCCCCCGGAGCCTCATACGAGCACCGTTACCGTGAGCTGATCGACGAAGTGCTGCTGGCTGAGCAGGTGGGCTTCGACGCGTTCGGCACCTCCGAACAGCATCTGGCCATCGGCACGGCGACCACCTCGGCACCTGAGGTTCTGTACCCGTATCTGATGGCGCTCACCAGCCGCATCCGGTTCGTCCACCTGGTGACCCTGCTTCCGACGCGGATCAACCATGCCATCCGTGTCGCCGAACGGCTCGCCACGGAGGACGTGCTGTCTCACGGCCGCGTGGAGCTCGGCGTTGGGCGGGGAAACACCACGCTTGCCCTGCGTGCGTTCGAAGTCTCCCCTGCCGAGAACAAGTCGCAGCAGCTCGAAGGCATCGAGGTGATCCGCCGGGCACTGCACAATGACGTCTTCTCCTTCGTCGGAGAGCATTACAAGATCCCGCCCCGCAGCCTCGTGCCCAGAAGCATCCAGACACCCTATCCCCCCATCCACATGGCCACCGGAAGTCCCGAATCCGTGCGTGCGGCCGCAGAACTCGGCGTCGGCGCCATCGTGGGCGGCTTCTACCTGGGCTTCGATTTCGTCGAGAACATGATTCGTCTCTACGACGAGGCACTGGCGTCGGCGACGCACACCTATCCCGTTCAGGCTGAGCGTCTCGTGGCGATCGGTGGTGGCATGCACTGCGCAGAAACCCGTGAGGAAGCCCGCAGCTGGGCGCGCGGCCTCAAGGAGACGGTCGGACTGTCCACCGACGCCTATGAGAGGTTGTCCAAGCTTTCCAGCGACTACCAGTACATGGGCGCGGTGAAGCATCTGGACTTCAGCGATGAGCAGTACATGTTCGAGGATTCGTCCGGTTTCATCGTCGGGGATCCCGATGACTGCATTGCCCAGGTTCAGCGTTTCGCCGATCTCGGTGTCGACTCCCTGGTGATGCGCATCGACGGCCTGCCCCACAAGGAGTTGATGAAGTCGATCGAGCTGTTCGGCAAGTACGTGATCCCCAAGTTCAAGAATCCGCGTGGTGTTGCGCGCACCCCGGAGGCGATCCTGGCTGACATCCGCGCAGCCCGTCCTGCCCACTACTCCGAACGAGAGGAATTCCAGGAGAACATGAAAGAGAAGCAACCGGCAACCAGCGGCGTCGGCGCGGGTGAAGCCTGATGAGCACACTCAGCGCCGACGACATCTTCTCGCGTTATCCCGAGGAGTTCCTGATCGAGCGCAAACCCAACGGAGTCCTGTTGGTCACGCTCAACAGACCTGAGCATCTCAACGCGCTGACCATGCCGATGTTCGAGTTGGTGGGCGACCTGCTGCTCGACGTCGACCGCGACCCGCAGACGCGGGTTTTGGTGGTCACCGGTGCCGGTCGTGGATTCTGCACGGGCATGGATGTCGCACAACCAGATCCGTCGCTGGAAGACGCCATCGTACTCATGGAGACCGAACGCCGGCGCATCATGAACACCTTGAACATGGACAAGCCGATGATTTCGGCGATCAACGGTCCAGCCGTCGGCTGGGGCCTGTCCCTGGGGTTGTTGGCCGATATCAGCGTCGCCGCCGAGGACGCGGTCCTCATGGATGGGCACACTCGCGTCGGTGTGGTCGCCGGCGACCACTCTTCGTTGATCTGGCCGCTGCTCGTCGGCATGGCCAAAGCCAAGTACTACCAGCTCACATCGGCCCGGATGACCGGGATCGAAGCTGAACGCATGGGGCTGGTGAGCCTGGTAGAGCCCAAGGACAAAGTGCTGGAACGGGCGCTGTCGATCGCTGATGATCTTGCGCTGGGTTCACAGCGGGCCATCCAGTGGACCAAGCGGTCGCTGAACGCCGGATGGCTCACCAATGCCCTTCCTCAGCAAGAACTCTCGGCCGCACTGGAGACTCTCAACTTCGCCGGCGCCGACTACCTCGAGGCGCGCGCTGCGTTCCGCGAGAACCGCCCGACGCGTTTCCCCTCCGCCCACGGCGAAAAATCCGCACCGGCTCCGGAACCAGCCGGCCAAGCATGACCGAGGTGTCCCTGTCTGATATCCCTGGGGCTGGATGGGCCGACCATGACGGTGTCGTGGTGCTCACTCTGGACCGGCCACCCGCCAATGCCCTGAACCGCAGCCTCATCCTCGGCCTGGGCCGATTCTTCACCGAATTGGCATCACACGCTACGCCTGCGCCGGTGGTTCTCACCGGTGCAGGCGCACGGTTCTTCACCGCAGGCGGCGACATCAAAGAGTTGGAGGGCACCGGGCCTGAGGAGATCGACGCACGAATGCGGGATTTCCACTCACTTCTCGTCGCCATGGACCAATTCCCGCGACCACTCGTGGCTGCGGTCAATGGGCACTGTGTCGGGGGTGGTATGGAACTGGCACTTTTCGCCGACACCGTCGTGGCCACCCCTCATGCCAAGTTCGGCTTCCCGGAAATCAACCACGGGCTGCTGCCGGCGGACAAGGGACTGCAGCGAGCCGTCCATATCCTCGGCGCCCGCGCCGTGCGCACCATGGTGTTGTCCGGCGACTTGTTCTCCGCTGAGGATGCCGTTCGCCTCGGAGTGGTCGAACGACTCGAGGAGTCCGCAACATTGTTGAGTTCGGCCATCGAGTCCGCCCGCAGAGCTGCCGAGAAGGCTCCGGTCTTGTACCGGGCGCTGAAACGCAGCATCAACGATCCCGACAGCCGGCGCGACGAGCGATCGCTGACCGCCACGATCAGCGCCGCGCAAGCCTACTTCGAGGATCCGCAGGCCGCCGGCCTGCGCGCCGGCTGGAACCGGGACAAGACTTCGGCCGCGCGCTCGGCAGACGGCCTCCAGAGACAATCTCGCTGACAACGAAGGCAGACATGGTGGTGAGAAAGGCGTTCAGCACAGGCACAATCCCTGTCCTGCAACGTATCGAGACGTTTGAGGCGTCGCCGCGAACATTCGGTCAGATGTTGATCGACCGGGCGACACACGACCCCGACCAGATCGCGTTTGCCTCGTTCGACGATGGCATGGTCCGTGAGACGACGTGGATGGAGTACCTGGACGAAGTGCGGCAGGTTGCGGTCGGACTGCACGCGCTCGGCGTCGCTGCGGGTGATCGGGTGGCGATCATGTCCTCGACTCGTCGCGAATGGGTCATCGCCGCCCTCGCAATCCACTGCCTCGACGCGATCCTGGTGGGGGTGTACCCGACCAGTTCAGCGTCCGAACTGGCACGCGTGCTCCAGATCAGCGAGGCAACGGCCATTTTCGCAGAGACCGACGCCGATCTGAGCAAACTGGCGGGGATTGCGACCGATGCACCCGCGCTTCGGATCGCGGTAGGACTCGAGACCACGCCGCGTGGCCTCCCGCAATCCGTGCGCGCTGCGGATTGGCCGGCTCTGCAGAGAATCGGGACAGCCCGGGCGGACGCCGAGCCCGATCTGTTCGACACCCTGGCCGAACAGGGCGACGTCGATCACCCCGCGGTTCTGTTCTGGACGTCCGGGTCCACCGGAGATCCAAAGGGAGTGATCCACACCCACCGCACTCTGCAATACTCGGTGCTGGCATTCGCGATGGCCTATCCGGATGTCGGGCGGGTACGACACAATTCCGTTGCTTTCCTGGGACTTTCACATGTGGCACCGGCTCTGGTCAACGTGTTCGTGCCGATCATGACCAAGCTGGTCGTGACCTTCTGCACGATGGAACAGCGGCTGTCTGCCCTCGAGAAGGTCCGTCCCACCGCCATCGTGTGGCCGCCGCGTATGTACGAGAAGTTGGCCGGTGAGCTACTCGCAGAGTTGCAGCAGTCAGGGCCGTTTTTCCGCGCGCGGTATGCGGCCGCCATGACCGTGGCCCGCGCCGTCTGGAACCGACGAACACACGGATCACGTGTTCCGCGCTATCTCGATGCGCTGTATCAGCTCAGCCTGCGTACCGTGTTCCTTCCGCTGCGGGCTGCCGGCGGGATGGACCGAATCGAGGTCAGCTGGACCTCTTCGGGAGCGATGACGCCCGAGCTTGCCGCGTTGTGGCAGATGTGGGGTCTGGATCTGCGCGAAATGTACGGGACGACGGAAACGTGCGGCCCCGTTCTGGTGCAATGGGGCCGATCCTCATTTCCCGCGGGGACCGTCGGACGATCACTGCCCGACCCTCGATGGAGCGTCCGGATCAGCGCCCAGGGTGAGTTCCAGGTGAAGGGCCCGTGTTTGTTCACCGGGTATTGGCGTGACCCCCAGGCCACCGATACTGCTCTTGCCGACGGCTGGTACGGCAGTGGCGATCTCGTCGAGATCACCCCCGACGGAGACGTCACCATCGTCGGCCGCATCAAGGATGTTCTCAAGACGAGCGGGGGGAAATCGGTCAGCCCACAGCCCATCGAGGTGCGGCTGAAGGCCAGCCCCCTGGTGGACGAGGCCATCGTGGTGGGCGAGGGTCGGAAGTACCTGACGGCCTTGTTGAGTGTCAGCGAGGATGCGCAGGCGCTGCCCGCTGCCGAACAGCATGCGGCCCTGTCCACCTGGATCGAAGAAGTCAACTCCGAGCTGGCCCGCCCACTGCAGTTGAAGAACTTTCGGGTCCTACCGCGCGCGTTGTCGGCGGACCTGGGCGAACTCACGCTCAAGGCCACCATCAGACGCGGCAACATCCTCGCCTCCTTCGCCGACCTCATCGACGAGATGTACGAAGGTCACGAACAGGATCAGATCTCAGGTCACGCTCGCCTGTCCAGGCACGGCCATGGGTGAGCTTGATCCGGCAGGCAGTGCCGACGAGGTGCGCATCGAGCGGATGACCAGCCACGAGGTGGCGGCTGCGGTGGCACGGGGTCGCCGCACGGCGATCCTGCCTTTGGGGGCTGTCGAACAACACGGCCCCCACCTGCCGCTGTCCACAGATGCCGACCATGCCGACGCACTCGCCGTGCGCGTCGCCCGGGCCCTCGGCAATGCCCTCGTTCTTCCGACAATCCGGGTCGGGTACTCCCCCCATCACCTCGGTTTCCCGGGAACCCTGTCGCTGCGTCCGTCGACCCTGGAAGCCCTCTGCGAGGATTACGGTGCGCACCTGGCCGATTCGGGCTTCGACACCCTGGTCCTGTTCTCCGGGCACATCGGCAACTACCCGTTGATGCGTGAATTCCAGGACCGCCTGGCCGCCAGGTTGGCGCCGCTGTCGGTCATCGTCTATCCCGGCAGTGAGGCGATACTCGGGGCGTGGCGTGACGCCGCGGAGGCATCCGGGTTCGGTGAACGCGTCGGCGGGCACGCGGACATCGCCGAGACGTCAGTCATGCTCGTGCTGCATCCGGACCGCGTACGCTGGAACAGGCTGGAACCGGGCCTGTCAGTTCCCACCGACGATGCATTCTTGGCGCGTGTCTTTGCGGGCGGGCTGAAAGCTTTCTCACCCAACGGAATTCTCGGTGACCCGAACGGCGCCGACACGGCGATTGGCGTAGCCTGCCTCGACTCGGTCAGCGGACTGATCGTCGACTACGTGCGGAGCCGGGGCGCGTAGCGTCGTCGGCCCGCAGCGTCCCTCTCAATACACCAACCTGCGGTTCATCTCCGGGAGGAAGCCAGATGAAAACCCTCAACCAGATCAGCTCCGGTGACCTCACACACGATATGTCACGACTGCGCAAACTCTACGGTCGCTACCCCACCGGGGTGGCCGCGATCTGCGCTTTACGGGACGGACAACCTGTGGGGATCGTCGCCACATCGTTCACCCCCGTTTCGATGGAACCCGCGCTGGTGTCGATCTGTGTCCAGCACACGTCGAGCACCTGGCCTCACCTGTCCCGAGACGGTCACGTCGGCATCTCCGTACTCGCCGAGGGGCACGCCGAACTGTCCCGACAGCTCGCCGCGAAAACCGGTGATCGCTTCGCCGGCCTCACCTGGTTTGCCAGTGACTCGTCAGCGGTTTTCCTTGCGGATGCAGCAGCCTGGCTCGACTGCCGGGTCAGCTCGTCGATCACCGCAGGCGATCACGAGGTCGTGCTCTTGGAGGTCATCAGCGCAGCCGAAGACGACACGGTCTCGCCGTTGATCTTCCACGACAGCCGTTTCCGAACGATGCTTGCTGATGACAACCACCAGTGAGAGCGGTGTTCACGCCTACCGCCGCGTCGCCGACATGACGGAGCACGACCTGGTCTGGGAGATCGCCGACGTCGCCGCCGATCCTGTTGCGGTTCCCGCAGAAACCCACTCCATGGTCATCAACCGTCTCATCGACAATGCGGCGATCTCGGCCGCTTCAGTGGGTCGGCGTCTGGTGGTCATCGCACGCGCACAGGCACGCGCGCACCGGGCCACTCCCGGGGCATCTGTTTTCGGGATCGACGGCAGTTTCTCGCCTGAGTGGGCAGCCTTCGCCAATGGTGTCGCCGTTCACGATCTGGAGTTTCACGACGCCTTTCTGGCCGGCCACCACGCGCACCCCGCGGGCACCATCCCCGCTCTGGTGGCAGTGGCTCAACAAACCGGACTTCGGGGCACCGATCTGATCCGCGGTATCGCCACCTCCTACGAGGTGCAGATCCGCCTGGCCCAGGGAAGACCTCCGCAGCACGCCACACACGACAATGGTGCCTATCTGGGCGTGGCCCTGGCCGCCGGTCTGGGCACCATGCTGCGTCTGCGTCCCGATACAATCCGTGCCGCCATCGGTCACGCCGCGTACCTGACCTCTCTCTCCCGTCAGGCTCCCGAGCTGTGCCCCTCCCCGTGGCGGTTCCACACTGCGGCCTACATCGGCAGACTGGCCATCGAGGCCGTCGACAGGGCGATGCGCGGTGACGGCCCACCGGCTCCGACGCGCGATGCGCGAAATAGCCCCGATGCCGGTCGGCTCGAAGCGTTTTGGCCCGCCGATCACGTGGATCTTCCCGATAGGGGTGAGCCCAAACGGGCCATCATGGACAGCTACCCACGTCAGCACGCCGCCTGTTACTTCGGCCAGGCTCCGATCGACCTCGCCGTTCGGATGCACGGACACATCGGCGACGTCAACGACATCGAGTCCGTCGTCCTGCACACCAGTCGCCATGACCGCGGTCTGATCGGCTCCGGCGCAGGAGATCCCAACACGGTCAACCCGGACGCACCGCGACATGTTCTGAGTCAGTCGCTCACCTACCTGTTCGCCGTCGCGCTACAGGACGGCGCATGGCATCACGAACGCTCCTACGCGTCAGAGCGTGCGCATCGGCCTGACACCCTCGAGTTGTGGCGCAAGATCACGCTGACGGCTCCGGGGGGAATCGTCAGCCAAGGGCCGGTCGGCGCCGAGGCGCGCTTCGCCATACGGGCTGAGATCACCCTGCGCGGAGGCGCACCGATCGTCGATGAGCTCGCCGCAGCCGACGCACACCCGGCCGGTGCCCGCCCGTTCGGGCGCAACGACTACGTGGCGAAGTTCACCGAACTCGCCGAAGGGGTCATCGACCGGCGAGAGCAACAGCGCTTCCTCGACGTCGCGATGTGTCTGAACGATCTCAAGCGGGGGTCACTGGGAATGCTGAACCCTTTGGTGGACAACCGTATCCTCGCCGAGCAGTCGCCCATCACCTACGGGATCTTCCGCTAGCAAGCCGGTCTACGCGCAGCGCTGGGTGGACCACGCCACACGCCGGCCGGTCGGTGCGCCCGATCAGCCGAGGTCACCGCGCTTCCGGTGCGGCTTGGCGTAACGCGTCTGACGGGCAATCGCTTCGAGATCGCTCGCTTCGTACATCTCGTCAACGAGGTCGCCGAACGCCGCGAGAATCGGCGCCCTCCGGATGGTGCCTTTGGCAGTGAGCTCGCCGTTCGCGATCGACAGTTCCCGCGGCAACACCCGGTACTTCTTCAACTGAGCAGGACGCGACAACTCAGCGTTCACCGTGGCCAACCACGCCGTCAGCGCTTCGTCGCGTTGCCGTGCCGACAGCTCCCTGGCTTGGTGGCTCAGACTCAGTAGCACTGCCAGATACTTGCGCCCGTCGCCCACTACGATCGCCTCGTCGATCAAAGGACTGGCCTTGAGACGCACCTCGATCGGCTGCGGGTTGACCATCTTGCCCCCGCTGGTCTTCAGGACGTCTTTCAACCGGCCGATGATCTTCACTTCACCGTCGGGGGCGAGTTCGACCAGATCGCCGGTACAGTACCAGCCCTCCGACAGCGCCGCTTCGGACGCCGCGGGATTCTCCCAGTAACCGACAAACAGCGAAGGAGTGCGCAGCTGCAGTTCTCCTTGCGCGGATACTCTCAGCGCCCAACGCGGATCCGGCAAACACTTGCCGATGGTTCCCGGCTCGGGAAACGACCGATCCCATTGCGCCAGAACCGAACCGCAGGTTTCCGTGGTGCCGAAAAGCTCACGCAGGTCCAGACCCCACATGTGCCACAAGGCCGCCACATCGGGTGTCATGCTTCCTGATGCCGTCCAGGTCACCTGGATACGATCCATCCCCACCTTGGCCAACAACGGCAGGAACACGACCCTGCGGGCCAGCCCGCTGGCTGCGGCGAGATACCAGGGCAGGTCACGCTGCTGCCAGCGCCGAGCACTGACCACGCGGGCAACACCCATCGCCACACGGTAGGTCAACTGAAACACGGTGCCCGAGTCCGACAGCGCCTGCAGCGCCTCGGCGGCGAGCTTCTCGTGCATCCGCGGCGGCCAGAGCACCGCCGTCGGCCGCACACCGATCAGAGCGTCCAAGCGTTCGTCGATGCTGCAATGGGTGACGACCAGGCGGGTCATGATGGGCGCGTAGATCGCGATGAGAGCCGGCGCAACGTGCGACAACCCCAGAAAGCCCACCAGATCGTGGCGGGCGCGCCCCAAGTCGGGATAGGACATGGCGAAGCCGAGCACTGAGTACTGGATCGTTCGGTGGGTGTGGGTGACGCCTTTGGGGGCACCGGTAGATCCCGACGTGTAGAACAGGCCCGCCGGTTGATCGATGTCGCCACTGTCGACCAGGGAATCGAACAGCGCAGGAGAGTCGGCGGCGTGCTGTCGGCCCACCACCCGCAGTTCCTCCCAAGTCTGCGCTGTGGCGTCTCCAGCGGGGCCGGAAGGGCGCGTGTCCAGCCCGATGGCCGCGCGCAGATGCGGGAGCTCAGGGACCAACGCGGCCAGTACCCCGGCGTCGTCGGCCGTTTCGACGATCATCGCCACGGCCGAGCTGTCCTGGAGTACGTGCCGGACCTCCGAGAGTGAGCTGGTCTGGTGCACACCCACGGGGATGCCCCCGATGCTGAGGATCGCGTGCGCCGCGATCACCCACTCAGGGCGGGTTCCGGACAACACCGCCACACGTTCGCCCGCGGTGATACCCAGCCGGTGCAGACCCAACGCCGCCTCGCGCACTTCGACGAGATAATCGCGCCACGTGGTCGGGCGAGTGACACCGGCCGACCAGCTCTGGAAGGCGACGCCGTCCGGTTCCGATCTGGCACGCGCGCGAAGCATCTGCGGGAACGTCTGTTCGACGGCCTCGAAGCCGGTCAGGGAGGACAGCACGGGCTCTCCCGGCTTTACCCCCGCATCCGACGGTACGGCCACGGCATCATCACTCATCAGTCCAAATCCTCAGTTGGAATGCCCGGCTGACCACCGGGGAACCGCACAGTCATGGTCATCACCGGCCGGTTTCGTATGCATGGGCGTCCCTCGCACAGCGTACGGTTCATTACTGGCAATCGGCGGCAGATGTCCCTCGATGTGAACGGATATTAACGTATTGCGGTTGGACGACTTTGTCAATCATTGGGCGACGGGACGACGCACCGCGGACCCGCCGCTGACGGCTCACGCCGGTGTCCAGGAACGGTGCTGAACCGCACTGCCTCCCTCGGCGCATACCGACTGGATATCGTGATGGTCATGACAGACGACGAAGGCCGAGCCAAAGCGCCGCGCGCGAGGGGTTCTCGGCGAGAGCTGCTTCTGAAGGTGGCGGCGGAGCTGTTCATCGAGCATCCCTTCGACTCGGTCACGGTAGAGATGCTGTGCGCACGGGCGGGAATTTCCGCACCCGGTCTCTATCGCCACTTTCAGAACAAGCAGGCTCTGCTCATCGCCGTCGTGGAAGATCCGATCGAGTCACTGCACGAGTTCGCCCGGAAAGCCGCCGAGTCGCAGACCGATCCACACGCGGCTCTGATGGCCATGGTGGACTTCCACATTCGCAGCGTCTTGGAAGGGCCGCCGACACCACTCATCTTCCTCAAGAACGAGCACTCTTTTCCCGAGGCCGACCGGCGTCGTATCCGCCGATCCATGAATCGTTATGCCGAGGAGTGGATTTCAGTGGTGACCACTCTACGTCCGGATCTGTCCGACCCCGCAGCGCGTCTGCTGACCCAAACCGTCTTTTCGATGCTCAATGCCGCCGCGACCCTGCACAAGGGACTCGATCACGACACGATCGTCACCACCATGTCCACCGCCGCGTACCACGCACTGACGGCGTCCGCCCAACCACCGACCTGATCTGCTCTACTTCAGTAGGGCGCGGCTCATGACCACGCGCTGAATCTGGTTTGTGCCTTCGTAGATCTGGGTGATCTTGGCGTCGCGCATCATCCGCGCCACCGGGAAGTCGATGGTGTAACCGGCACCGCCGAACAGCTGTACGGCGTCGGTGGTGACCGCCATGGCGATGTCGGAGGCGAAGCACTTCGACGCCGCCGAGATGAAGCCGAGGTCGCCCTCCCCACGTTCGGCGCGGGCCGCGGCGCTGTAGACCATCAGACGGGCCGCTTCCACCTTCATCGCCATGTCGGCGAGTATGAATTGCACACCCTGGAACGTGCTGATCGACGTCCCGAACTGCTTACGGTCCTTGGTGTATTCGATGGCGGCATCCAACGCCCCCTGCGCGATACCCACCGCCTGGGCTCCGATGGTAGGCCGGGTGTGGTCCAGGGTGGCCAGCGCGGTCTTGAAGCCGGTGCCGGGCTCGCCGATGATCCGGTCACCGGGGATGCGGCAGTTCTCGAAATACAACTCGGTGGTGGGCGAACCCTTGATGCCGAGCTTCTTCTCCTTCGGGCCGACAGTGAAGCCCTCGTCGGCGGTGTGCACGACGAACGCCGAGATACCGTTGGCGCCCTTGTCGGGGTCGGTGACCGCCATAACCGTGTACCAGGAGGACTTGCCGCCGTTGGTGATCCACGCCTTGGTGCCATTGAGGATCCAGTCGTCGCCGACGGCCTTGGCGCGAGTCTTCATCCCGGCGGCGTCGGAGCCGGCCTCGCGCTCGGACAGCGCGTAGGACGCCAGGGCCCCGTCGACCAGGTCGGGTAGCACCTTTTTCTTCAGGTCTTCGGAGCCGCGCAGGATCAGGCCCATGGTACCCAGTTTGTTGACCGCGGGGATCAGCGCTGCCGAGGCGTCCACCCTGGCGACCTCTTCGATGACGATGCAGGCCGCCACCGAGTCCGCGCCCTGCCCGCCATACTCCTCGGGAACGTGCACGGCGTTGAACCCGGAGGCATTCAGGGCCTGCAGAGCCTCTTCGGGGAACCGCGAGTTCTCGTCGACATCCGCGGCGTACGGAGCGATCTCCTTCTCAGCCAGCGCGCGAATGGCCGCACGCAACTCGGTGTGCTCCTGCGGCAACTGGAACAGATCAAACGCCGGGTGGTTCATGATCGCTGCTCCAGCCGGGTCCGGACCAGTCGGGGGTCGATCGGTTCGGTCAAGTCGGCTCCTTGGATGTAGACATCTATCGGTACCACAGCGTCGACAGCGGCCCCTGTGTGCCAAAAAGTCGACGTCAGTGCATCATCGACCCGCCGAGTGCACAAGTCAGCCCCATTGAGATGCGCAATCTGCTCACCGCGTAGGCCGCACCTACCGCTGGATTGAGCAGAATGCGGGGTTTCCTCGACAACCGTTGTGCGACAGGCCTACAACGGGGTTGACTGACTGACGCTCCTCCCGCTCGGGTTCACATCCGACGGTACGACGGAGTCGAGGAAGCTCACCGGCCGCGGCCGCGGTACCCGGTGCCGAGAACGGATCCTGAGGAGGACGCTGCGATGAACGCCGGTAGGCAGTCAGCGCCACGAGCGTCGATGAGTTACGAACCGTTGACGCCCACCGCATACCTCGATCGTGCAGCCAGCTGTCACGGCGACCGCCTGGCGGTGCTGGACGGTGATCGGAAATGGACCTACCAACAACTGCACCAACGGTCCACGCAGTTGGCCGGTGCCCTGGTCCAGCTGTCATCGGGGCAGCCCGTCGCCGTACTGGCACCCAACTCACATGTGCTACTGGAGTCGCATTTCGGCGTGCCGTGGTCTGGTTCGCCGCTGATCGCCCTCAACACCCGCCTCTCGGCGCCCGAGATCGCCTACATGCTCAGGCATTCGGAGGCATCCGTACTGATCTACGATTCCATGTTCTCTGACCTCGTCGAGCAGGTGCGGGCACAGATGACCGATGCACCGGTACTCGTGCAGACCAACGACGATCAGCAGGATGACTACGAGCAGATGTTGTCGGCCGCCGCCCCGTTGCGGCGTACGCCGACCGACGAGCTGGAATTGCTGTCGGTCAACTACACATCGGGGACGACGGGAAAGCCCAAAGGTGTGATGTACTCCCATCGCGGCGCCTACCTGCAGGCGCTGGCAATGGTGGGACATACGGGTCTGTCCCCGTCGGCCGTCTATCTCTGGACCCTTCCGATGTTCCACTGCAACGGGTGGTGTTTCCCCTGGGCGGTCACAGCCGCGGCCGCGACGCATGTGTGCTTGCGCAAGGTCGACCCCTCCGACATCTGGCAACTGATCCGAAGGCAAGGCGTCACACACCTCAACGGTGCCCCGACCGTGCTGACGATGCTCGCTCACGCGCCCGAGGCGGACGCTCTGGAGGGCCCGCCTGTCCGGGTGGCCACCGGCGGAGCACCGCCCTCGCCCGCCATCCTGCGCCGGATGTCGGCGCTCGGATTCGACGTCACGCACCTGTACGGGCTGACCGAGACATACGGACCTGCCGCCATCTGTGATTGGCGCCCCGAGTGGGACGACCTGGGCGCAGACGCACGCGCCAAGATCAAGGCCCGTCAGGGGGTGGGCAACATGATCTCGTGCGATATCCGTGTGGTCGACGACGACGGCGGCGACGTGCCCGCTGACGGCGTGCACACTGGGGAGATCACGCTACGCGGCAACAACGTGATGCTCGGCTACCTCCATGACCCGGCAGCCACCGCGGCCGCCGCGCCCGACGGCTGGTTCAGAACCGGTGATGTGGGCGTGCGCCATCCCGACGGCTACATCGAGCTTCGCGATCGCAGCAAAGACGTGATCATCTCGGGTGGTGAGAACATCGCCTCGGTCGAGGTGGAGCAGGCCATCATGGAGCACCCGGCCGTCCTGGAGGTTGCCGTCATCGCGGTACCCGACCCGCAATGGGGTGAAGTACCGGCCGCCCACGTCGCTCTCAAACCCGGTTGCGAAGCCACTGCGCAGGACATCATCGATCACGTCCGCACCACCATCGCCCGGTTCAAGGCACCTAAACATGTGGTATTCGGCGATCTACCCAAGACGTCCACCGGCAAGACACAGAAGTACCTGCTACGCCAGCGCGCCTGGCAGGGTCAGGAGAAGCGCGTCCAATGATCTCGGGGCAGGAAACTCACGTCGCGGGTGACCGCCGTTCCCACCTCGACGATGCGCCGAGGGGCAAGCGGCCCTGTGATCATGACCACCCACCGAGAGGCGCATCCGTTGCAGAAGGGCTGCGAGAGAAGGTATTCGCCCATGGTTTCGGCAACTGAGCACCAGCTTGCCTGGGACCTCGCTGATGCGCTGAACCACCATTTGACCGGGGAGGAGCGCACCTGGGTTTATGTGAACTTGGGCAGCGGGCACCACCGCGCCGCAATCAACCGCCTTCTCCACATCGCGCTGCGGGGCGAGGCGGCACTGTCCCCGCCGACACTCGACCGGCTGCACGGATGGTGCCGCAACTCGCACAGCGAGGACGAGTATGCGCCGATGCTCTCGCGTTTGCGGAAGCAGCCGTCGGCCCTGCCGCCGAAGCCCTTCCACCCCGGCAGCCTCCGTCGCAGCGTTCAGAAGTAGCCCGGTGGCCGTCCGCAAGGTGTATCGCCGTTGTGCTACCGGCTGATCGGGAACTCGTTGCCGTGCGCGACCACGGGGCCTACTTCCCCGTCGCTTCTGGTCTGGTTTTCGAGCGCCGTCAACAATCGCGGTTGTCTCACGGAGCGGCTCCAATCGCTGGGTACGTCTCACTGAGCGGGGCGGTGCTCGGCCAAGGTGCGGAAGGCCGGCACCGGTGAGGCGGTGGGATCCTCGGCGAACACTTGGATGCCGATGTGGCTGGCGCCGGCGGTGAGGTGCTCGTTGATCTGTGGGTAGATCCCCTCCGGGGAACCGTGAGCGACCAGGGCGTCGATGAGCGCGTCGCTGCCTGACCCGGCGACATCTGCTGGCGTGAACCCGTGCCGCATCAGGTTGTTGGTGTAATTACGCAAGCCGAGGTAGGGATTCTGGACGGCGGAGCGGCCGATCCTTCGCGCCTTCTCATCGTCCTGGGTCAGCACGACCTTGTGCTCGGGGGCCAGAAAGGCACTGCTGCCTAGAGTTTCTCGTGCATATCGTGTGTGCGCGGGCACGGTGAGATAGGGGTGTGCCCCCAAGGTCTTTTCGCCGGCCAGTGCGAGCGTATTGGTTCCCAGGGCTCCGATCACGATCGCTTCGGCCGGCACCCTGCTATCCAGGAGCGTGTCGACATAACGGACCATCCGCCCGTACGGCTTTTCGTAGCCGTCGCGCTTTTCGGGATGGCCGAGACCGATACCCAGCAACAGGCGAGGTCCGTGGCGGTTGACGATCCGGTGGTAGTGGTGGGCGATGTTGCGGGCGTCGTCCTGCCACATGTTGATGATTGCGCTCGCGATGATCGCGTGCCTCGTCGCGGCGATCATCTGCTCGAGCAGGGTCATGCCACCCACTGGGTCTGCACCGATTCCCACCCAGATCGTCCGATAGCCCAACTCTTCGAGTTGCGGCGCATATTCGATGCGCGGTGCATCGCCGAGTGCGGGATTGAGCCATGCTCCGTATGTGCCGAACTGCTCGTGCATGTCAAATGTCTCCTTCGGGGTTCGCGCACCAACGGGCGCTGAGGTGATCGCGGCGGGGACGGCGCCCCGTTTGGGATTTGATAGGGCTCGACGGACGAGCCTGCCTCAGCCCGGTCCGAGGACGTGCCGGCCGAGGACTGCTGTCATTGCGGCGGCGGGGTGGTGCTGAAGATCGGCCAACAGATTTCTGTGGCGGTGAACGTCGTCGGCGTCGAGGGCGTGGCTCCGATGTAGTGTTCGCGGATCGGGCCCTGGTGGCTGATCAGATGCTCGTTCACATATCGACCCAGAGCCGCGTAGCTGCGGTCGATGCCGTCGTGACCACCGGGATGGGTGAGCACCGCGAACTCGGCCGCAGGCAAGACCTCGGCACGGACGCCCTCCGGAGGGTGCGCGGAATGCGGCGCCGGGACGAAGAGAGTTGCCTTGCCGTGTGATTCGAGAAACAGCGCTCGGTCGTAGAGGCCGCCCGGTTGGTCCCCCAGCCCGGCGCTGCCCGCCGCGGTAGCGGCGTCGCGCAAAGTCCTCAGCGACGTTGCGAACCAGTCGTCGATCTCGGAAACCTCGACGGTGGCGCCGACAGACCAGACGGTGAGCGCCGGCTTGCGCTGCATGTCCACGTGGGCGGGGACGCTCACCGGAGAGAGCAACTCGCGCAGCGCGCCGACGGTGTCACGAGTTTGTTGCAGCTGCACCTCCATCTGTGCGAGATGAGTAATGATGATCTCGGTGCGAGCCGCGGCGTCCTCTGTGCTCAGCAGCGCCTTGATGTCAGGAATGGACATGCCCAGCGATCGGAACCGGCGGATGATGTGTGCATGGCCGACCTGGCTGGTGTCGTAGAAGCGGTAGCCGGTGTGGGAGTCGACGTGGACTGGTTCGAGAATGCCGATGTCGTGGTAGTGCCGGAGCGCCTTCCTGCTCAGGCTGGTCATCACAGCGAAGTCACCGATCGAGACCCGTGCGCCCATGGCGTCCTCCTCTGCGTTCCGCCGCCTGTGTAGGCCGTGGGGCCCATCCTGCAGTCTGCCCCTAGGGCAAGGTCAACATGTGCGCGCGGGGTTGACCTTGCCCTTAGGGGAAGCCCCATCGTGGGGTCATGACCACAGATTGGGATGCGCTCCCGGACAGCATCAAGACGTTCATGACCGCACTCGACGCCCGAGACGCCGACCGGGCCCTCGCCACGCTCACCCCGGACGCCGTCGTGACCGACGAGGGCCGCGACTATACGGGCGACGACATCGGGACCTGGGTCGCGACTGCGGCCAGTGAGTACACCTACACCACCGAGTTCACCGGCGCGACGGTGCTCGAAGAGCAGACCGATGCGACCGTCGACGTCGGGCAGCACCTGGAGGGTGACTTCCCCGGCGGGGTCGCCGATCTGCACTATCGGTTCACCCTCGACGGCGCGTTGATCAGCCGGTTGGTGATCGAACCATGAGCAGACGATGGTTCATCACCGGGGGCACGTCCGGCGGCTTCGGAGTGGCGTTCGCCGAGGCGGCGCTGGAGGCCGGTGACCGCGTGGTACTCACCTCCCGGCGCCCGCAGGAGCTGGCGACGTGGGCCGATCAGTACGGCGAGCGGGTTCTGGTCGTCGAGCTCGAACTCACCGACGTCACGCAGGTGCAGCGTGCGGTGCATGCCGCCGAGGAGCACTTCGGCGGTATCGACGTACTGGTCAACAATGCCGGCCGCGGTTGGTACGGATCGATCGAGGGCATGGACGAGTCCGCGGTGCGGGCGATGTTCGAACTGAATTTCTTCGCGGTGCTGTCGGTGATCCGCGCGGTGTTGCCGGGAATGCGCGCCCGCGGCAGCGGGTGGATCGTCAATGTGTCCTCGGTGGCCGGGCTGGTATCGGCGCCCGGATTCGGCTACTACAGTGCGACGAAGTTCGCCCTCGAAGCCATCACCGATGCCCTGCGCGACGAGGTTGCCGCACAGGGTATCTCCGTGCTGACCGTCGAACCAGGGGCGTTCCGCACCAACGCCTACGCCGGCTTTGCCACCGAGCCCGTCGCCGAAGCGCTTCCGGAGTATCACGACATGCTCGAACGGGTCCGCGCCGCCTTCGTCGAGATGGACGGCGTGCAGCCCGGCGATCCGCACCGCGGCGCCCGCGCGGTGATCGCAGCGATGGCCCAAGACCCGCCTCCCCGCCGGCTGGTCCTGGGCAACAACGGCTACGACACCGTGATCGACACACTGGAACAGACTCTCGGCGACATCCGGGCCAACGAGACACTCTCTCGCAGCGCGGATTTCCCTGCCTGAGAGGCTCTGAGCGCGAGCAGACCCCCATCTCCGGAGCGGGCCATCGTCGGCATCGTTCATGATCGCTCGATGTTCGTACTCGTGCGACCGGCGCGCTGCCCGGCTTGGTGGTGTGGATTGACATGCCGCGGTGTTGTCGGACTCGAGCTGGCGATGCGGTGTTCAGGCTCGAGTGTGTCCTTCGTCGGGTTCGGGCCCGAACCGTTGCCGGCGATGCGTTTACGCTGATCGTCCCACTCTCTGGTGGGCGTCTCGTCGATTCTCTGGTTGAAGACTGTGCCCAATGGGTGGAGTCGCAGCGTCGTGCCGACAGCTCAAAGTTCTCTTGTCGGAGTCGACCTCCGGTGACGATGACTCAGGCCCGCGTCGGGGTCCAAGCTGCTCAATAGTCCCATTCCAGCGACGACGGACGGACCAAGGATCCTTCCGCCCAGAATCAGTGCGCCAGCCAACCCGCTGTGCCGTATCTAGGCAACGGCATGAACTCGTGGGCTCGCCTCGGAGGTTTGTTATGCGGTCCACGTCGATAGACGAGTTTCGTGATTCCGTCGCCGCTATCAACCGACCTTCAGACGGGGCAGCGCTCGCCGCGACTACTCTTTTGAGTTGCAGTCGGCGGTGGTTATGACCCAGCGACGATGACGGTCGCAGACGGCGTCGGCGCCGGGCGATCGGCCGGCCCTGAGCCCCACACCGACGGACAACCAGAACCGCATGAGCGGTCGGTAGGTTACTTGGAGTTGTTCTTCGACGTCACATTTGTTTTCGCGATGTCGCAGGTCACCCATCTGATGCTCGATGACATCTCCTTGCAGGGCTTCGGCCGGGGTGTGCTCGCTCTGCTTGCCCTCTGGTGGGCCTGGGTCTGCTACGCCTGGCTGACCAACATGTTCGATATCGCGCGCGAAATTCCCACGGCTCTAATTATTCTCGCGATGGCGGCGATGCTCATCGCGGTGATCGCCCTACCGACCGCATTCACCACCGGTGCTTTGGTTTTCGCACTGAGTTTGTTCGCAGTCCGTCTTATCAACGCCGGTATGTTCATTGCTTCGGCGTCCCAAGGTGGAGCTCAATTGGCAGCGGCTATCCGCCGATTGGTGCCCGGTCTGCTCATCGGGCCGGTATTGATCGTTGCCGGCGCATTGGCGGCCTCCCCCTACCGTGAGTTGCTGTGGGTCACCGCGGCGGCGGCTGACTTCGGCAGTCCGCTGATAGCGGGTATCAACGGACTTCGGGTCGTACCTGCGTATTTCATTCACCGTCATGGTCTGGTCATCATCATCGCACTGGGCGAAGCGATCATCGCGCTGGGGGCGGGCGCGTCCGAAAGGCTGGACCGGCCCGGTGTCCTCGGCGCTGTGCTGCTCGGGGTACTCATCACGGGCACCCTGTGGTGGACCTACTTCGGCCTCACCACCGGTGCCGAGGAGCGTTTGCGGCAGACACCCGCTGCCGATCGAGCACGGTTGGCGCGCGACGCCTACAGCTACCTACACCTACCACTCGTAGCGGGGATCGTCTTCTTCGCCCTTGGAGCCCGGGTGTCGGTGGAGCATATCGACGAGCCGTTGGCGCCGCTCGCCGCCCTCGCCCTCACCGGTGGGTTTGCGCTGTTCTACGCCGGGGAAGTGGCCTACCGTTGGCGCGACCACCATCGGCTAACCGTCGACCGACTTCTCACCGCTGCGGCAGCCCTGCTGGTGTTTCCGCTGGCGACTTCTGCCCCTGCCATTATCTCGCTGGCGGTTCTCACTGCGATTGGAGTCATGCGACTCGTGTGGGAATTGTGGCGAGGACCCCGGATCGGTGCCGAAACAGCGGAACTCGCCAGTTGACGGCGCCCCATGTCGAACCAAGCACCGGCTTGCATCCGTAGCCGGCTGCACGAAGAACATGGGAATCACGCGCAGTACTCGAAAGCGTGCTGCCTTAGCTCTTCTCAGCGCTACGCCTTAGATGAGACGAATCAGCTGAGGTGTTTAGCCTTCGCGAACTGGGCCACAATTGCGTTACAGAATGCCGGTAAGTCGTCTGGCGATCTACTGGAGACGAACTGACGATCAATCACGACGGCTTCATCGACGACGCTCGCTCCCGCCCGGCGAAGGTCGGTGCGAATGCTCGGCCACGACGTGATCCGCACTCCTGCGATGACGTCCGCTTCAGCGAGCGTCCACGGACCGTGACAGATCACCCCGATCGGCTTGCCGGTGTCCGCGAATTCCTTGACGAAGCTGACCGCATCGGCGTTCATCCGCAGTTGGTCGGGGTTTACAGTTCCGCCCGGCATGAGCAGCGCATCGTAGTCATCGGCGGATACGTCGGCCACCACGCGGTCGACCGGAAAGGTTCCGGCTGGCTCCATATCGAACTGCCGCGCTTGGATCTCACCGGGGCGCAACGAGATGATTTCGGTCGTGGCTCCCGCACCGTGCAACGCTCCGCGGGGCTGTTCCAGCTCGATCCGCTCGACGCCGTCGGCGGCCAGTATGCCGACCCGATGGCCCCGAAGTTCCTGTGTCATAGGATTATCCAGTGCGTGTTGGGTTAGGCAGCCTCGACGACGACAGTGCCATCGTCTGAGACGGTGATGACCACGTTCAAATCATCAGAGTCGTCAATGATCGTCAGCAGTTCGATCACGGCGGTGCGCAATTCGGGTGCGTCCATGTTTTCGACGGTCTTCCGGTTGTCGAGGTTGCCTCCGGGCGCCGCCGGTAGGTCTGGGGACTGGTTTCCGGTGGTGTTCTGAGCTTCGGGGTTGTTCTGGATTCCTGTGGTGTCAGTCATGAGTTCAACGGTATTCAGCTATTGCTCAGCAGTAGACGACCCGACAGGTCCATTCTCAGCGCCCGATTTCGTCATGCAGGATCACGTGATCACGTACCTGACAAATTGGGAACGGGACTCGCGGAAGCTGCCAGGTCAGTGCACAGCTACTTAGCTCGCGCCTACCTGCTGATGTTCAACCGGTACAGGGCGCTTGGAGACACCCTCTTCCGAGGGCTGCGGATACTGACCACGTGGGACCCGCGGCAGAGGTGACGGTGACCGCCTGTTTGCCGCTCTCGCTCATTCAGGAAGGTGGTCAGCGGAAGATGCGATGGGGCTCGACGAATGCTTTCGCCGCAGAATCCCGTGGGGTGGCGGGGAGCCGTCAGGGAACGTCCGGTAGGCGCTGCCGGAGTACGATCCGTATTCGAGCCATGGACGTCCTCCTTGTTGATCCGACCGTTCCGGTGTCCGTGACACACAGTGGACATGATGCCCCTGGACGCCGCCTGCGGACTCAGACATTCCAGTGCGTAAACTGTTGGCTTCGCTAGACCTGAAAGCCCAGTGCGGCGCTGTCGATCTGCCAGAGCAGAAGCTCCATCGACTCTTGCTCACCACAGGCTGGTGCGGTGCAGCGCAGAAGCGGGCATTCTCCGGATAAACCGCCGCCGGGTGAAACACACATATGGAGACGACCCGATGGATGCTCAGGAGTTTTATCGCGAAGTCGCCGAGCGCACGATGCTGTCGAAAGGGGAGGCGGCCGATCTAACCCGCGCGGTACTCGAGGTCTTGGCGACGCGAGTCAGCGCCGGAGAGGTACGCCATCTGATCCGGCAGCTCCCCGAGGAGCTTGTAAACTCAGTGCGATGGAACAGCACAGGCCCCGAGCGTTTCGGCCTGGATGATCTGATCATACGCGTCAACAGCCGTACCGGACTGACCAAGACCGAGACCATGACCGGCGTGGAGGCGGTGCTGCTCACCTTGCGGGAGGCGGTTGACCGGAAAGAGTTCAACGACTTCATGTCTCAGCTCCCTGTGGAGATCACCAAGCTGCTCACGGCGCCCAACCCGCCGCGGGCGGTGCAGCGTGCCCACGGTCCGCTCGGCACATGAACGGGTGTTGGGGGTCGATGCAGATGTAGATGTAGACACGCACTCCTGCAACTCCTTCGGTTTAGTTGCCAGCACTGAGTCTCATTTTTAGAGACGCAAGCCATTGAACGCCTCGCACAACTCGCGGAGAGTCGGCCAGCACGCCCCTCGGCCTCGCCAACATGCACCTCGCGGATGCGATTGAGGTATCGCTGCACCAGTACTGTCACGAATCAAATTGTCTAGGGAGAGAAGTCAGGCCAGCTAGCTCCGGCGAGCCGGCCACACCGGCGCACCGAGTTCGCGCGACACGGTGCGTGCGGCGTCGCGCAGGGCGTCGACATCCGCGGGCTCCAACGGCCAACGGCCGGTGGGAACAACCAGTCCGATCGCCCCGATCACCTCTCCGGATGAGTCGAACACCGCTGCGGCACAGGCACATTCACCGATGACCGCTTCCTCGACCTCGTCGGCGAGTCCGGTGGCTCGGACAACCTCAAGTTGATCGGCCAGCACCGCGGGGTCGGTGATCGTCTCACCGGTCATGCTGCGCAACGGCGCCGGCGCGTTCTCGCCGGCGGTGAACGCCAGCAGTGCCTTGCCCAGCGCGCTGGCATGGGCGGGAATCACGATGCCGACCTCGGGCATCTGACGGGTTCCGTCGGGGCGGGGCTCGTGGGCTACGACGACGATCTCGTCGAAGAGCAGCACCGCGGTCCGCACTGCACAGCCGGTGCGCCGGGCCAGCCCCTCGGCCCAGATGGCCACCCGTGCACGCAGCTCCAGCGTCTCCAGGTAGACATTGCCCAACCGCAGGGTCGCCGGCCCGAGCCGGTAGCGTCCCGAGTCCATCTCCTGCTGCACCATCCCGTGTGCGAGCAGGGTGCGGATCAAACCGTGCACCGTCGACGGCGCGAGGTCGATCGCCGCGGCGATCTCCCCCAGGCTCATCCGCCGTCCACCTTGCAACACCGTGAGGATGCGTAGCGCCCGGTCGACCGCCTGAATCATCTTCCCCGCTTCCTTCGCGCGCACCCCTTGTGCCCTCCGAAGCATAAGCGTCGTTCGAACGGATGCGGAGACACGCAACCCCGGCGCAAAGGCCACGGTCAGGCGGTCCACGCCTCTGCCGGCTTCGCGCACCCTTCGCTGAAGGTCGTCGAATGACCGAAGCAGTGTCGGCACGTCGTCGAAGAGTTGCCGGCCGGCCGGGGTCAGCTCGACATGCCGGGTGTGTCGGTGGAATAAGGGGTTGCGTCCAGCAGAGTGGTGTACGAGTCGGACCTGATCAGCGGTACCGGCGTGTCGTAGCCGAGAGATTGAAGGTCATCGCGTGATTCTTCGAGAGACCGTCCAAAGTCACTCGAGCAAAGGAATCGACGCGATGACCACTGCCCACAATATCGACCTGCCCGCTGTGCTGGCCGAACGACTCACCACGGCCCATCCCGACGTGTTGCGCGAGCTGCTTGCCACGTTCATTCACACCTTGATGGGCGCCGAAGCCGACACCCTGTGCGGGGCCGGCTACGGCGAACGCAGCAGCGAGCGCACCAACTCCCGCAACGGGTACCGGCGCCGCGAATTCGACACCCGTGCAGGCACATTGGATCTGGCAATCCCCAAGCTGCGGCACGGCTCCTACTTCCTGGAATGGCTGCTGGAACGCCGCAAACGCGCAGAGCGGGCCCCGACCACCGTGGTCGCCACCTGCTATCTGCTCGGCGTCTCCACCCGGCGGATGGACAAGCTCGTCGTCGACACTTCCCGAGCAATTGCCCAAGTCGATCACCCCTTCAGCGTGGACCCGCCGCCGTCGCCCCTGTGGCGGAGCTCGGCGACCCGAGCTCCGTCGACGTGGGGACCTCGGCGTGGCATGTTGCGATGACGGGAGTTTCCGCGTCGTTTCCGCCCGGTCGGCACGTACGCATCCGTACGCGCAACGTCCCCGACCTCTCACGCCGGGTCATCGACCGTCTGGTTGAAGCTGGCGCAACGAGGAAATCTCCCTATTCAGCCCTGTCGATCCACCCCTTCCACGGTGCGGCGACCCGAGTCCCATTCGATAGCGCCGCGTTCCCGGAGCGACGTCCTCACCAGATGGTCGAGATCATCGGAATGTGGCTAGCCGGAGACCAGTTCGGTCGCGCCGATGCGGACTGGGTCGACAAAGTGCACCGCTCGCTGAGCTCGGTCGCCATACCGGGTGGGTATCCAAATCTGCTGACCAGCGACGACTTCGAGCAAGTTCAACATGCCTACGGTGCCAACTCCGAACGTATCCTCGCCGTCAAAGGCCGGGTCGACCCCGCCGGGGTCTTCAGCGCGACCCCCTACCAGCAGACCTCGTGGGTTAATGGCGCGAAACGCCTGCGTTGGCGAAGCACCGCGGCTGAACTTCATGGGCCGTCCCGGGCCCCTGTCACATTGACCGCGATGACTGGGCCTCTTCGTAATTCGGTCAAACAGCGCATTTGCCTGGGTAGTCGTTCGGCCCTGGAGGGGATGCCGCGGCAACGCACGCCGGCGCGTACAACGACCCTAGGAGGCAGGGCGACATCCCTCTTGGCCACTGCCTGCCCAGGGTTTTCGACTGTGTTGCACAGTGTTCGCCTACCTCCGCTGCGCCATAGACCCAGCGGTTCAGACAGCCGAACGCAGCGGCTCGGATTCGGCGGCCTCGTCGTAAGTCGGGTAGTCGATGTACCCCTTCTCCGAGCCGCCCCAGAACGTGGACCTGTCGTAGTGAGTGAGAGCTCGCCCCAGTTTGATCCGTTGCGGCAGGTCCGGGTTGGAGGTGAACAGCCGCCCGAAGGCAACCAGGTCGGCGTCGCCCTTCTCCACGACTGCCTCCGCGCCGCGCGGATCGAACCCGCCGGCGGCGATGATGTTGCCGCCGAACTTCGACCGAAGATCGGCGGCGGCGACGGGATCTGCCTCGGCGACCAGAGTGTCATTGCCACGCACCCGCGGTTCGATGACGTGTAGATAGGCCAGTCCCAACCGATCCGCGCGTTCGGCGACATATCCGAAGGTGCGCTGCGGGTCACTGTCAGACATGTCGCCGTAGGTGCCGCTGGGCGAGATGCGCAGTCCGACGCGGTCTGAGCCCCAGATGTCGATCACTGCGGCGAGCACCTCGAACATGAAGCGAGCCCGGTTCTCAATGGGGCCTCCGTAGGCATCGGATCGCTTGTTCGTACCGTCCTGGAGGAATTCGTCGATGAGGTAGCCATTGGCGCCGTGTACCTCGACACCGTCGAACCCGGCCGCGACGGCCAGCTCCGCCGCCTTGGCCCAATCCCCCACGATTCCGGGAATCTCCTCGGTCCTCAGCGCCCGGTGGGGGCTCGTGGCGACCCATCCGTCCGCCGTCACCGCAATGAGTTCAGCCGATGTGTCGACCGACGGGGCGATGGGATCCAGGCCATCGATCATCGAGGAGTGCGCCTGCCTGCCGGGGTGAAACAACTGCAGGAAGATGACGCCGCCCTTGGCGTGAACGGCGTCGGTAACCTTCCGCCACCCCGCGACGTGATCATCGGAGTACATCCCTGGTGCTCCGTAATTGGATCGGGCACTGCGTGATATGCCGGTGGCCTCGGCAATCAGCAGACCGCCCTCGGTTGCGCGCTGCGAGTAGAAGGTGGCCATCATGTCACTCGGGGTGTCACTGGGCTGCTCCGATCGCAGCCGGGTCGTCGGCGCGAGCACGACCCTGTGCGCAAGGGTGTAGCGGCCGAGGTTGACCGAAGTGAAAAGCTTCACGCTGTGTCCTATTCGTCGTCGGTATGGTGATCCGGCAGGCCGAAAGGCTCGACCGTTCATCACCAGGATTGGATGACGCGTCGAGTCAGCTGGATCTCGACGGGCGTCACGCCAACCGTCGTGTGCTGCCGATGAACGATGAACCAACCCTGCGGCCCAACATCACGCATTCATCCTGCGAGCATCAGTCGCGCTCGGGTATCCGTCAGATGACTTGTTCGACGCTGCTCTGGAACTCGCCGAGCGCCAGGTGCAACTGGTTGCGCCGGGTGATCCCGAGCTTGGGAAAGGCCTTGTACAGGTGCGTCGCAACAGTGCGGTGCGACAGGTAGATCCGGTCGGCGATCTCCCGGTTTGTCAGACCCGCCGCGGCCATCTGGGCAATCTGAAGCTCCTGCGGAGTCAACGACTCCACGGCCCCGGCCGCAGCGCGAGGGGTTTTGGTGACACCGGCGGCGCGTAGCTCGCCGGCCGCCCGCGCCGCAAAGGGCACTGCTCCGGCGTCCTCGAAGTGATTCAGCGCCGCCAGCAGGTGCGTCCGCGCCTCCACGATCCGACGGCGCCGACGGAGCCATTCGCCGAAGAGCAGGTGAGTGCGCGCCGTTTCGAGGTCTGCGGGCATCCCGTCGGCCGCGGCGAAGGCAGCCATGAAATGGCCCTCGACCTCGGAGTCCGAGTTCGCCAGCAAGGCCCGCGCCCGATGAACCAGAGCGCTGTCCCTCTGCAGGCCTTCGGCTTGTGCGGCCACGTCCTCGACCACCGAACGTGCGGCGTCGAGCTCGTCGCATCCGGCTGCAGCCTCCGCTAGGTCGGCGACAGCCCAGCGGCGGCTTGTGCGGTGCAGTCCCATCTTCAACAGGTGTTCGAGCGCCTCTGCGTGATCGGACTCGCACAGTGCCGCCATCCCAGCCGCCCAGTGCGCGTCGTCATTCCACACGATGGTGGGTGCCGATATGAGCAGCTGCCGCGCCCGGGTCAGGGCGACCTGCGCCTGCTCACCCTTGCCCTGCCACACCAGTGCGCGGGCGAGGATTGCCGCAGCAGATCCCGCGGTGATCGGAAGGCTCATGTCTTCAGCCATCCGGAGCGCGGTCTCGGCGCTGATGACCGCCGCACCGATGCGGCCCTCGGTGATCAACATCTGTGCCGCCCCGCGTAAGCCTTCGCACTCGTCGGCCGGCGACCCGCTTTTGCGGGCGGCGCTCTGCACGTGGGTCCAGCAGCGCAGGGCGCTTCGCCGGTCGGTGACCGCCTCGGCTGCGAAGGCCAGCGACATCATCACCAGGGGGGAGTCCCCCACTGATTCCATCAGCTCTGGTAGGCGGGCCCGGAATGCAGCACCCTGGCCGACGTCGTCGACCAACGCCGCCGCGATGTCGGTCATCGGGTCGCCGACGCTGGTGTCGAGCCGACGAATGGTCTCGGCGATGCGTTGACGCGATTGTTCGGGCAACCCATGCATGCGGCAGGCGATGGCCGCTGCCCATAACAGTTCTCGCTGTCGCGGATCTCCCTCGGGATGCTTGGTGGCCAGCATCAGCAGTTCGTCTGAGGACTGTCCCGGCGTATCGGCGGTGACGTTCAAGACGAACTGGGTGATTGCGACGGAGGACTTCAACCCGTGGTGGTCCTCGATGAGCGACTGGGCCTCGCGCACCATCCTCAGCGACTCTCCGATCAGTCCGGAACTGCGCGCCACTTCCGCGGCGGCCGCCAACCTGCGTAGACGGTCGGCGGGTTCTGGAGACAGACCGGCCGCCCGTCGGAACGCTGCCGCCGCCTCGGGGCCGGCGCCGAGGGATCGGGAACGTCGGGCAGCACGATCGAGGTCGGCGGCCACCTCGGCATCGGGTCCAAAGGTGGCCTCGGCGCGATGCCATGCGGCCCTCGTCGCGTCGGTCGTGACAGCGGCTATCGCCCTGTGCACGATCGAGCGCTCCGACGATGGCGCTGCCCCGTACACCGTCGAGCTGACCAGAGGGTGGCGTATCCGCAATCGACCGCCGCCGGCTCTCACCAGACCCGACAGTTCCAGGGGAGCCAAAGTATGCGCCATGTCCAAGCCCAAATGCCCTGCGGCACCGGCGATCTCATCCAGCAATCCGTTGCTGGTCGCGATGACCAGCAAGAGCAGGCGACTCTGTTCGGGCAATGCCTCCAATTGCGTCAAGAACGCTTGTTCGATACGCCGGGTCGTCGGCAGCGGGTCGCCGGCGAAGATCGGTGCCAGATCGCCACTGTCGGCCAGCGCAGTGGTCAGCGCGGTGGTCAGCTCGATAAGAGCCAAGGGGTTGCCGTCTGCTTGGTCGAGCACGCGACGTTGCGCATAAGGATCCATTGGCTGCCCTCGTCCCGCGTTACTCCAGGTGTCGGTGAGCAAGTCAACGGCAGCCTCGGGCTGCAAAGGGCCGACCGGCAGCTGTGGCAGCCCACTCAACTGCGCGACGGTGCCGTCCCACTTCTGACGCACCGCGCACAGCAGCATCAAAGGGGCGTTGGTCAATCGCCGAGCCACGAACGTCAAGACTTCCAATGACGACTGATCCAGCCATTGCGCGTCGTCGACGGTCACCAGCAGAGGCCTCGCGCTGGCGGCTTCCTCGAGCAGTCCCAGCACCGCCAACCCGATCAGCAGCCGATCCGGGGCGGGCCCCACCGCGAGCCCGAAAGCCGTCATCAGCGCCGACCGCTGACGCACCGGCAGTTCCTCGAGGTGGCGAGGCAGCAACGGATGTAGCAACTCGTGCAGGGCCGCGAATCCAACCTCGGAGTGGCACTGCAGACCAGCGCACGCCAACCTCTCGAAGCCGTTGGCTACGGCCCAATCACTGCAATACGCCAGCAGAGTGGACTTTCCGATGCCGGGCTCGCCGACGAGCACCAAGGCTTCACCGCTGGTGGAGATCCGCGCCAGCAACTCGGTGACGACGGCAAGCTCCGCGGAGCGCCCGACCAACACCCGACCAAGATAACAGCGCCACACCCGCGAAGAAGCCGCCTGCTGACTTATGGGCACGTCAGCCGAGTTCGGCAGGCGCACAGTGCGCTCCACAACTCCAGCAACAACCCGCCGCGGCGGACACCGAACATCAGTCATCCAACGGATGCCGCCGCAGGTGCCGAGCACTGCACAGTGGTGAGCGCACTCAAGAGCCCACCGATGATGGAGACGTAGATGATCGCCCCCGATAGCCGCAGCACGACCGAGAACCCCCACCGCGGCATGGCCATCGACGACGAGGCCTCGGCCTACGACCAGAAGCGCGCTCCCCATCAGGACCACCCGTCATCGTCGTACCGCGCCTACCAGGTCACCGGCCAGCGCAATTTTGCCCTCGTGGAGCGTGAACTGCGGGAGCCCGGTGACCGAGAGGTCAGAATCCGCACGCTGGCCTGCGGGGTGTGTCATACCGACTCCCTTGCCGCCGAAGGGCTGCGCTCTGATCCGAGCTCCCCGTTGGTACCCGGCCACGAAATCATCGGCGCGATCGATGCCGTCGGTGCTTTCGTCGACCGGCGCTGGCAGGTGGGCGACCGCGTTGGCCTCGGCTTCCTCGGTGGCCCGTGCCACGAGTGCCCCTACTGCCGCCGCGGCGACTTCGTCAACTGCACCGATCAGCCACAGCCAGGAACGACGGTTGACGGTGGCTACGCCGAGATGGTGTACGCCCGCCCAAGCGGGCTGGTGCGGATCCCGGATGGCTACGACGCCCTCACCGCCGCCCCGTTGCTCTGCGCGGGCGTCACGATGTTCAACGCCTTGCGGGCAGCCCATGCCCCACTGAACAGCGTCGTCGCCATTCAAGGCATTGGCGGACTCGGCCACCTCGGAGTGCAGTACGCGAAGATGATGGGGTTTCGCGTCGTGGCCATTGCCCGTGGCTCTGAGAAAGGCCCACTGGCCCAGGAGATGGGCGCTGACTACTACATCGACAGCACCGCAGAAGATCCCGCAGCGGCATTGAGCGCACTTGGCGGAGCGGCCGCGATCGTTGCGACCGCCGCCAGCGGCTCCTCGATGGGCGCCCTGGTCGCCGGCTTGCGATCGCGAGGCCGCCTGGTCATCGTCGGCGCATCCCCTGAGCCCGTTCCGATCACAACAACCGACTTGATCTTCGGTGAGCGCAGCATCCAAGGCAGCATTACGGGCTCCGCGGCAGACATCGAGGAGGGGCTCGAATTCGGACTGTCCCACCAGATCGCGCCCACGATCGAGGCGATGCCGTTCACCGAAGCGCCTGCGGCATACGAACGCATGATGTCGGGACGCGCCCGATTTCGCGTCGTTCTGGAGTTCGGGGCAAATGCACCCTCCGCTTCGGCGGCGACCTAGACCACGCCCGCCGAAAGCCGAAGTCATCTGACGGATGCGCCGAGGGGTCCGGCGGTGTCACCGTGATGTCGTGGCGCCCACGTCCACAACCGCTCCGCTGCAATAACCCCCTGGAGGAATGCATGTCTCGCGTCTGGTTCATCACCGGGTCGTCTCGAGGCTTCGGCCGTGCGCTTGCTCGCGCTGCGCTCGAGGCGGGCGACAGCGTGGCGGCGACCGCGCGCCGTCCCGAGCAACTGAGCGAGCTGGCCGAGTCGCACGGCGATCGCGTGTTGCCGTTGGAACTCGATGTCACCGACGCACCCCGGTGTGCAGATGCGCTGGACGCCGCTCTGCAACGGTTCGGCCGTGTCGACGTGGTGGTCAACAACGCGGGATACGCCAACGTCGCCCCCATCGAGACCGGAGACGATGACGACTTCCGGGCACAGTTCGAGACCAACTTCTGGGGTGTCTACAACGTGTCGAGGGCCGCGATCCCAGTGTTGCGCGCCCAGGGGGGCGGCTTGATCATCCAATTCTCGTCGGGTGGTGGTCGTGTCGGCGGTGTCCCCGGCATTGCGTCATACCAGGCCGCCAAATTCGCTATCGACGGCTTCTCGCGTGTTCTGAGAGCCGAAACGGCCCCGTTCGGGGTGAAGGTCCTCGTCGTGGAGCCCAGCGGATTCGCCACCGACTGGGCGGGATCGTCGATGTCGATCAGCGACGTCCCTGACCTCTACGCGGCCACGGTCGGGGAGATGGTCTCGCAAACCTTGTCCAGTCCCGCCATCACCGCTGGTGACCCTGCACGCGCAGCCGACATCCTGGTTCGGATGTCGCGGCGCGAGCACGTTCCCTACCATCTGCCACTGGGCGTGATCTCAGTCGAGAGCTGTACCCAGCACGACGAGAAGTTGCTCATAGAGGACCGGTTGTGGGCCGACGTCGGTCGATCCGCCGACTTCGGTGAGCACTACCCGGTCGATTTCCCGCCCGATGAGGCTGCCGACTGATCCGCCTGGGTCGCCTCGGGTCAGCCTGAGGGGCGCCCTCTGATCCCTAACCCCAATGCCTTGTGGGAAGCCGCAATCGGCTGCTGGACGAATTTGCCACGGTCTTCTCGGGTCGCCGGCATCGCGGGCCTCCTCGACGAAGTGCTTGTTCAACGCGCACAACCTGAATTTGGCTCTCACAAAGCTGATTTCGAACCACCCGTCGGCCGTAGTCCAAGATTCCCACGGGCGCCTCCGTCTTCGTCCGTGATGGAGGGCAAAGATGTCGAGATGCAGCGAAGATTGACAGGACTCGCCTGGCTACTTTGACAAGACGTCGGCGTGTCGTCTGAGCTTGTTAATCTTCGTTGCAAGACTACAGTTCAGCGCGGTTGAAGCACTTCACTCGGTAGCGCCTCCTTGCGCGAATGCCTGTGGTCAGCGTCGCGGCTCTTGAGTCGCGCTCGCCGTGTACTCGGCCGGCATGACACCCGTGCTCAGCATCCGGCAAGTCCTCCGTCTGGAGTCCATACGGGAATGACGGTGTTCTTGGACGGCTCGATAATGAACCCCACGCTGTGCCGACCCCGAGTGACTGCTACGTAAAGATTTGCCGCCTGCTGGTCGCTCAGTTTCTTTCCTTTGGTTATGAATTTGCCAATATCCCCGGTGGGATAGATCAGGATTCGAGGTCGTTCGAGTCCTTTTGCCTTGCCGAAGTTCAGGCAGTCGAGATGGTCGTACTGCTTGCCGCTTACCTTGCTGTACCGCAGAAGAATTGGATGATGAAGTTCGTTGTACTGATCGACGTGGTCGGGTGCGATCAGGAAGATCCCATCGTGGTCGGTCCGAACGGTGTTGAGCGATACCGTCGGTTCGAATCCCCACTCGGGTCCGAACAACGAGTCGGCGAACGCCGCGATCTCCGGTGCGCATCGCCATGTTTCGCGTCGTTGCTCGATGAGTAGGCGCCCGGCCGTTTCCTGGGCCCGAAACCATTTCCATACTTTCATATACATGAACGGCTTGTGTTTGGCTTCACGCTCGTTAGTGGCCAGGATGGCCTGCCGGATGTCGCCGACCATTTCGAGGTTGACCTTTGATGCCATCAACAGGTCCAGGATCTCCAGGTCATACCCGCAAAGGTCTTGGACCTCGTCGATCATGATCCGGTCGTACACCCGTTGAAGCCGCTGCAGGCAGATTCCGGCGCCAGCCTGGTTGATCTTCACCGCCAACTCCGGGAGGTGAACGCGCCTGACTTCACCTTGTTCATTGATGTATCGCTGCCAACTGCCGGCGGCGACGTAGGTCTGGGGTGGGCTGTCGAAGTCGAACCCTTCAACGCGCCTGCCTTCAAACATCAAGGGCAGGAAAGGGTGAACGAAATTCTGCAGCAGGAACGAGAACCAGCCACGCACCTCGATATGTGGGTGGTCGCCTGCCAGGCGATCCAACCTAGTGGATAGCTCGCGTTGGTTATAGCTTGTGTAGGTCAGGACGAGAATGCGCTCGCTCTGATCGGCCGCTCTGCAGGAATCGACAAGCCCCTGAGTTTTACGGGATCCGGCGACGGCGAGCGTGAGCCGGTTACTGGACTGATTCATTAACGAAGGCAACCGCTTCAGTGATGTAGCTTGGCGCATTGAGCGTTGTGTCGCTCTCCAGGATCCGTAGTGCGCCCTCGGTCTTGTTGTTATCCATCCAGGTGGCCAGGTCCGCCTTGGCGGTGATCGCCAGCACCGTACGCACCGTCTGCTCGTCGTTAGCGTGCACGATCTGGGGCTCCAGCGTGTTTCCCTGACCGGATGCTCCGATGAAAACTCCGCGGTCATCGTTGAGGTATTCGGCCAGGCCCTCGAGGAGATCGGCTGGGTCATTGCCGTCGTTGTCACGCAGAACCGCGCATCGCGTCCCGAGGGCCTGAACCAGGCGTAGGCAGTGCTTCAACGACAGTGCACGCATGCTGATCACGTCGATACCGTCATCAATGGGCCGCCGCCCGGTGTGCAGATCCATGTAGAACCGTTCGACGACAATCTCGTCGGACGGGCCTTCGACGAGGATCAGCCGCCCGGCCAAAGCCATACGCAGTGTGTCGTATCCGGGCAACTTCTTGAAATAGGCGACAGTGTCCTCTGGGAGTGCGCCCAGTGCTGTGATGCCGTTTTCTCCGACCAGTTGCAGGCCGTCCACACCGATTCGGTTGAGTACGTATGAGCTATGTGTGGTGATAAACAGCTGCTGATCGTTGCCCGCAAGGTGAGCGACGCGCGCCAGCAGCTTTCCCAAATTCGTATGCGAGAGGTGATTTTCGGGCTCTTCGATCATCACAACCCGTGCCGCCGATGCCGATCGCCCCATGGCTAGCGCAATCTTGATCGCGGCCTGCTGCCCTTGCCCCGACAGCAGGAAGGGTACTTCGGCGACATGAGGGATCACGCTGGAATCCCAAGCACCACGGCCGGTCTGATCCATGGCGAGTTCTATCGGTTTGTCGTCCAGTGGCCCTGGCAGCTCTGCCATCTTCTCGTTCACCGCCTGCAGATGCGGCGACGCCAGTGTGTCGCGGGTCGCGCGCACGGCCAGGGACACCTTCGCCTTTTCGGAGGCATTGAGGTGATCGCTTAGAATCTGTTTGAGGTGGACGTCCATCCCACTGTTGGACCGAATAGTGCGGGAATCGATGACGGCAGTCGTCAGCTCTTTCGGGCGTGCGGTCAGCGTCTTGTTGGAGAACGTGCGCCAGTCCACGCGGTAGTACTCCACAGGCAGCGCCGACGGCCCAGCATCATCGGCCTCCATTTCACATAGGTAGGCCTCGATCTCGTCACCGTAATCGGGATCGGGCTCAACTCTGAGACGGATACCCGCGCAAGCCCTAGTTGGCTGCTCTGAATTGTTGGCGCCGAACAAGTTCCGCTGAAATTCATCACGGTCGTAGAGGAACACTTCGATCTCGATCACTGGTGGCGCCGGTGTCCCACCCTTGGCTCTGGTGGCGAAGAACTCCTTCACCACCTGGGCGTTGAACCAGAACGGATTGACCTCGTCGCTGGCGAGTCGCCCACTGACCCGCCCCGTCAACACCAAGGTGATTGCCTCCAGCAGGGTTGACTTCCCTGCGTCGTTGTCACCGACGAGAATGTTGAGACGTTGGTGGGGCTCGAAGTTCAACTCCCGAAATTTGCGATATCCGACAACCCGCACGCGCTCAATCACCGACTGCTCCAGTCTGTAGTTGCCACGCTGGTGCATTAGCCGTGCGTGCGCGCAGCCGCCGAACACCTGCCCCCTCGGGTATCGGACGAGCGTCTCGACCGTGCGCGGCCGCCCTCATGGTCGCCTAGGTGACAAGCTGACGACATCCGCTGGTAGGCGCTGGCCTTCTTGTTTCTTGACCGATCTCCTTCCTTTGGAACCTATCTCGAAGACACGCGCTACATCACTAAAGTCGCCTTCGGGCGGATTCCATTCCGTCCATCGTTGAAAGTGAGAGCGGCCAATCCCTGCCGACTGGGCAGCAAAACCCAATCCGTCAGCCGCGCCTGCTGAGAACTGTTTGATTGCCTGGGTCAGCCACATCGCTTCTTCCCCGCCGACTTCTATCGGCTCTGATCTATTCCATCCTCGCGCAGATATCTGTTTATAGAGACTGCGCGCGTGGTTACCGTCGATGACCCCCAGTCCTTGGAAACGCATGACCAGCGCCTTGATCGATATACCCCAACGCTCCTTCAAGGCCGTGAGCGTTCGGAGGGTGACACGACCACCCTCCTGGTGCAGGTCTTGAAGTAAAGCATCGCCCGGACCAAGAAACGCTCCAGCAAAGCGATGCGCTTGCTTTTCGACTCGAGTTGCGTCGTCGGCAGATTCGGGAGGCCCGAGACCTGCATGCAATCCCAAGTGTCCGAGTTCATGTGCAACGGTGAAGCGTTGTCTGTCGCCAGGAACCCCACCAGGACGATTCGTCGAGGCTTGACTAACGCAAATCACTGGAATCATGTTGGACCGCAACGACAATCCGAGGTGCTTTCCAAGTTCGTTACGCATGGGCAGCACGACGCAACCCAATCGTTCAGCGGCGCGAATGCAATTACCGACAACATCTCCGTCACCAATCTGTGCGGCAGCGCGCACATCTAGGGCGAATTGTTCGATTGCTTCGTCGTCGGACGGGTCGTCGTCGAAGATAGGTATGCCGTCGGGAATACGACGTAGTCCCAAAATGTCTGATACCTCAATTACGGTGGCACTGTCGGCAGCCTGCTGGTCCACCGTCCGTTTAGAAGCGTCAGCGTACGCGCGTAACCAGGGACGAGTGGTCGGACCGATACGCTCCGGCGCAGCAAGGTATTCGGGCGTGCAATCTAGCGCGACGGCGATTCTGTCGAGGAGATCGTCGGACACCGTCATGCGGCCGTTCTCAATTTTAGACACAGACCCGTTAGCGATACCCAGTCGACTGGCGAACTCCACCTGACCTACTCCAGCAACGAGGCGGAGCCTGCGAATCCGTTCACCAATATTACGTTGCGGCAGCACTACTTTGCCCCCGTTCGTTGGTCAGCATCGCCATCAATCCGAAGGCGAGCACCCTCACGCTGTGTCGGCCTCGAAACCGAACTCGTCGTCGTCAAAGCCTTCCAGACCCTCACATGAGGGACGGAACCCACCACCTCCGGGCGGCGGTGTGGCTGATCCGAGCAGAAGGATCGGTGCGCCGAGGTCGAGGTGTCCGGGACTGCCGGGGGTGAATCCGAGGATCGGCGAGATGAAGATGTCTGTCAGTTCGGCCGAGGACCCCGCTACCCAACCAAACACCCAGGCCTCGATTGGAAAGAACCCGCTGTCATCCTCGACAACCAGCGGCGCATCCGAGCTCGCCATTACTTGGAAGTTCCCTTCGGAGTCGATCGATGCACCCCGACAACGAAAGCGACGCTCCACGCTTCCGGTGAACATGCGAATCTCGCGGCCGCTCCCATTCACCGTCCGGAACTCGACACCTACCCTCGAAGCGGCTTCATCGATCGCTTCGAGAACGAGATCGCGGGTTAGCCAGGCTCTAGACTGTCCGCTACCGAAGGCTTCATCGGCATCGAGTGCGACGTCTACGCGGTGCCCGCGTTCGGCGACTACTTCTCTGAGCTCCTCGGCGATCGAACCGAGCTTGGCTAGAGCGGTGTCCTCAGGACGTGACATAGTTGATGAGAATATTCCGGGAAATGTCACGTGTCAACGAACTGGCGCTCGGCGCGCCAGAGTCCGCCGCTCTACCGGCACGCCCAAGGTCTGCCCCCGCCGCTTCGCCGCCATATACCGCGCAGACTGAGGCGACGGCCAACTTCCATCGGTGTACATGGCCCATGACCTTCCGCCACGTCGCAACCAATTTGGGTGGCGAACCCCGAAGCTTCGCGGTTTAATCCGCCGTCTACTTCTCCCACGGAAGCGGCCCAGAGATCCGCATCTGCAGCGGGTCCGTTCCGTCAGCCGGCATCGCCCAGTCTGAGACAGGAAAGATGGGCGGCTGTCCAGGAGGGAGGTCTGCAGCCAGTTTGTCGGCACGCGTAATGAAAAGGCCCCGCAAAGCTTTGACGTCCTCGCGTTCTGCCTGGTTGCCGTAACCATCACGCATCAGCAGCACCTCCGCTTCCTGCATCGCGCAACGACGATTGTTGCAATGCACCCTAATGCGTCCCGTGTCGGCAGCAATGTCATTTCTGGATAGAGTGCATGTCATCTCGCCGCAGAAAACACACGTCATCGAGCCAGTGCGCATACGCAGCGCGGGAGCGGTACCCGCTGCCCAAGCCTGGCCGGGGCCGGTCCAGACGATATGCGGATTCGCGGGCGCAATGTGGCCCATGATCCGAACGTCAGTGCGGCTGCGAGTGGCGGCCGTCCCGTCCTCGACCACGATGACCTCGACCTCGCGCGCATCGCAGTCGCCGGTGTCGCAATAAATCTCGACTCTGCCGTTGTCGGTTGCCATATCCGTCATTGAGCGAATGACCGTGTCCTGACCACAGAAGAAGCAGCTAGAGGGCGCCTCTGCACGGCGGATCCAGGGGGCGTTGCCGACTGACCAAGGTGCACGGTCACAGTTTTCAGGTGGTGCGACTGCACGCATCGCATCTGCCAGGCGAATGTCAGGGTGGGTTTTGCGGTACTCGCGGGCGCGGCGCTTGAGGTCTTGATGCTTGGTCATAAGAAACTCCATCCACTGGAATGCGCGGTGCTCCCCGTGTCCACGCCGCTACTCAACAGTGACGGATTCTTCCGCGGATCTCCTGGACCTGGCCCTGCATGCGTCGAAGGTGACACGGGCACCTGGCGACTCGGGATAGCTGCGCGGAACAGCCACCCACAGAATACACACCCTCACGCTCAAGCCGCACGCACTTGCGCCTGTGCGGTGCGTGCAATTCATCATGCGCGCAAGCACCGGCTCATCGTCCCCGGCCAGCTCCGGCCCCTAACTCGCTGGACACCTACAACCGCCACTGCAATGGTCGTGTCATGACCTCTCCTGGCTCGCTGAGCGCACTGGGCCACCACCTTCAAAGGACGTCCTTACGAGATTTCGGTCCCCCCGAGTCCGGAAAAGTGACGCCCACGGGCGCTCGGAAGCTTCATGTGGGTCGAAATGCTGCGCCCGTGCCTCAGTTAATCCGATATGCCCTTGCGTCGATCGGGCTCACGCCCCAAGGCCCAGCAGAGAAGGTCGCTTGGTGGGTGAACTTCACATATCAAGGTCAAGCGTGCACGCTGGCCCATGAGAAGTTCGGTCTTCGTCTGTACCTTCACACTGAGAGCGAGGAGACGATCGCGACTCAGACACTCAACCAGATCGACAAGAGGCTGCGATCTAGCGTCCGGGCAGTCGAGAAGCAGGTCTTGGCGGACGCTCCTGCGCTGCTCGCGAACGGCGACGCCACAGTGGTTAATCAGCACTACCTTCTCTTACAGGCCTATAAGTACTTTCGTGAGCGTGCAACGTCGCCATCAGTTGTACAAGATGTCCATGAACGGTTTGTCAGCAAGGACGGATCCATAAGCGGATCAACGTTCACCCACGGTGAAAGTGTAATGCGCCAGAATGCTTTCCATGACCTCATTGCGGCGATCACAGCATATTTGAGCCTATTGGAACACGATCTTGTGTTGGCGCTTCCCTTCCAGGGGTTTGATCGTAACGTCGACAGCCTTATCGACATCATCGGTTCACGGTGGAAGGAAAAGTTCGCACGAGTACTGCCTAACGACACGGCCGCCAGCCGATATAGGCAGCTGTTGACAGATGTGGTCGAGCGATGGCGAAATCCTTACTCCCACGGCGGGTTCGAGAAAGGGCAAGGAGCCACCGTGTTTATACAAGCGCCTGGTATCGGCACAGTGCCGGTGGGACTGACGTCGATCCGCGACAGTCCTCGCTTCTCGTTGTTCCCAGTCGACGAGGCCGAAATGACGTCCGTGTTTGAACTTTTCGATGAGCTCGACGGCTGGCTACGGTCCACTTTGCCTGACGCGTTTGCTTGGATCGAGGCGGGCCTCGACGTACGCTTTGACCACGCTTTCCGAGCCGCGACCAAGGCAGCTCACGATGCGGGAGAGTTCGCCGTCCTTCTGGAGCACGCGGAACATCGGCAGGCGGTAGTTGACAACATGGATTTCTGATTGTGCCGTCGATCGCTCCCACAGTGAGCACCGCGTGAGGGTCGATAACACCGAATCTGCTGCTGGACTGTCGCCGAAGGCGGCCGTACTCTCCCCGAGGGTCGCCAGATTCAGAACCATTGCGCCAGCAGGGTATTGGCGAGCACCTCACGGCCGACCGTCTCCTGAACGATTCTCTTTCGCGCGGCGAGTACCCCGACGATGGCGTCGGCCAGGTCCGTGTGGAGCCATTGGTGGATCCACGTAGCCAGCGTGGGGTCGGGATTGCGGGTGTTCGTGTCACTGCGTTGGACGCCCATGTCGAAGGTGAGTTGGTACAGGCCACTGGCCGAGAGGAGCGGCGGTAGTCCGAGCACGGCGGCTCGGGCGGCCGCCGAACGGGCGATCCGAAGGCCGCCTATGTCGATGTCGCCGAAGTAGTAGAGCTTGTCCGGCCGGGCGGGTTCCGCGGTTAGCGCGGCAAGCCGGGTGGCGACGCCGTTACCGGAGCCCCAGATGATCTGGCCTTCGAACCCCAACTCCCCTGCGCGGCGGCCCAACGAGTGGTAAGTGGTGTAGTTCTCCACGATTAGCCAGTCGCCAGCCCCGTATACGAAGCGTTCCAAGGTGGGCCAGCAGAGATAGGTTTGCAATAGATCCAAGGTCAGCCGCCCCGGCCCGAACAGCGGACCGGAAACCCTTGTCTCCAACAGTTTCTCGTCGCCGAAGACCTCAAGTGAGCGTTCCCTAAGGGGCACCGTGATACCGCGGCGCCGCGACAGCCAGGCATTGATGGTCGACAGGAATCGCTGATCCGATCCCGTCAGCTTCCCCTCATCGAACAAGGATGCAGCCCAACGTAGTTCAGCATGCCAGACCGGTGCGGTCGCGGCAGGGCGCGATGACCGGGGGGCCGCTGCCTTCGTCACGTACAGCGGCAAGGCCGGCAGGGCCGCGGTGTCTTGTTTCGTCTTGGGAAGCGTGACGCGACCACTGGTCTCGAGATGGTCGATCGCCGCCTTGATCCGGGCTCTCCAGCCAACGGTGGCTGCGCCGGTCCGGTCAACTGCAGCTCCGGCTTTGAGCAGTTCGGACAGGGGGACGCGGCGAGTCCTGTGGGCTTCGATGGCGCTCCACAGCGCCTCGGCCAGCATGGTCTCAGGGCTCACGACGCACCGATGAGACCGCATCGAGGACTTGGCGCGACGTTTCGTCGTCCACGGTTGTTGGCCGTCTTTCGGGATGACGACCATGGGGTAGTGGATCGTCGTTGAGGTTGCCGATCTGGAGGCCCGGATTGTTGCGGAGTTGCTGGTGTTGGTGTGCACCGTCAGGGTGAGGACGTACTGATGGGTCGCGCGGCACCCCGCTGAAGTCTTGGCGGGCTCGCAGGGTGCCGCGCTGTAGTGCACGGAGGCACTCATGGTGACGGTAGAGGCTGATCTCGTTCACGTCGAGTCCCGGCTGGCGTCCGGGCAGATGGACTGCCCGTCCTGCCCCGACGGCGTATTGGCCTGCTGGGGTTTCGCCCGTGTCCGCCGTGTCCACGGCGTCACCGGCCCGGTGCGTCCGCGGCGGGCTCGATGCCGGTCATGCCGAGTCACACACGTGTTGCTGCCAGTGATGGCACTGTTGCGCAGGGGGTATGGCGCACAGACTATTTGGAACGCGCTGGTCTTGCGGTCCCGTGGTTGGGGGCATCGCCGAATCGCAGAGAACCTGGGGGTGCCGGCGAGCACGGTGCGGGGATGGCTGCGCCGGGTGACCGGGCGTGTCGAGTCGATGCGGGCGTGGTTCCTCCAGGTCGCGGTGGGCACCGGGATCGACGTGGCAATCCCAGATGGGTCTGGCTGCGGCTGGAGTGACCTGGTGGCCGCGATCGCCACCGCCGCCGCGGCGATCGGTGCGCGGTTCGGCCCGGCTGGGGTGCTGGGCGTGATGACGCCACCGCTGGTGATGGTGGCGGTCAGCGGCGGCAGGTTGTTGGCGCCGTGCTGGCCGCCGGCTGCCCGGCGCATCTGAGCAACACCAGTTGCCCCTGACGTGGGGCTCACGTGATCGGTGATCCTCGCCAAGGCACCTGCCCGACAATCGGTTTCGGGCCGGGCCGTCAACAGTGTGAGGAGAACGTGGCGGTGTCGTTGGAGGACCACAAACGTCGGGAACGGGCCCAGGCGATCGGGCTGTTTCGGTATCAGCTGATCTGCCCCGCCCTCGAGCAAGGGCTGTCGACCAAGCAGCGCGGGAAACTGGTCCGCGAGATCGCTGATCGCCGGCATATCGATCCGTTCGGCGCCCAGGTGCAGGTGGCGCGGGCGACGCTGGACCGTTGGATCCGCCGCTACCGGACGGGCGGGTTCGAAGCGCTGGTGCCTGAGCCGCGGCGGCTGGGCACCCGCACCGACACCCAGGTGTTGGAGCTGGCGGTCTCACTGAAGCGGGAGAACCCGGCCCGCACCGTGGCTCAGGTGGCCCGGATCCTGCGGACCGCGACGGGGTGGGCGCCCTCGGAGTCGACGCTGCTGCGCCACTTCCACCGGTGTGAGTTGATGGGCCCGACCGCCGGTCAGCCAGGCGAGGTGTTCGGCCGATTCGAAGCCGCTGATCCCAACGAACTGTGGGTCGGCGATGCCCTGCACGGCCCGCGGGTCGGAGACCGCAAAACCTACTTGTTCGCCTTCCTCGACGACCACTCTCGGCTGGTGGTCGGGCACCGCTTCGGGTTCGCTGAAGACACTGTGCGCCTGGCCGCCGCCCTGAAGCCGGCGTTGGCGGCCCGCGGCGTTCCCGCCTCGATCTATGTCGACAACGGTTCAGCCTTTGTGGATGCGTGGCTGTTGCGGGCATGCGCGAAACTCGGGATCCGATTGGTGCATTCAGCACCCGGGCGCCCGCAGGGCCGCGGCAAGATCGAGCGGTTCTTCCGCACCGTGCGCGACCAGTTCCTCGTTGAAGTCACCGACACCAGCGCCGAGGACCTTACCGCCGCGGGGGTGGACCACCGTGGGGCTCTGTTGGAGCTCAACCGACTGTTCATGGCCTGGACCGAAACCGAGTATCACCGCCGCACCCACTCCGAAACTGGACAGTCCCCGCTGGATCGGTGGGAGGACGGCTGGGACCGCCTCGGCGGGTCGCCGGCATTGCCGACCGCGGCGGATCTGACCGAGGCGTTCTTGTGGTCGGAGTTTCGGGTGGTCACCAAGACCGCCACGGTCTCGCTGCATTCCAACACCTACCGAGTTGATCCCGCCTTGGCCGGGCGCAGGGTGGAGCTGGTGTTCAGTCCCTTCGATCTGGAGTCCATCGAGGTCCGCTACCGCGACCAGAGTTTCGGTGCCGCGGTCGCTCACACCATCACCCGCCACGCCCACCCGAAAGCCCGACCTGAAACCCGTGACGATCCGACACCGGCGACGGGGATTGACTACCTTGCGCTGACCGCCGCGGCCCATCATGAGCAGCTGCGCCATGACGAACGTATCGGCTACCACGCCCTCTACGGAGCGGACGGTCAGACCACGATCGGCACAGCTGAACAAGACGGTCAGATTCCCGGCCAGCTCTCCATCACCGACCTCGGCTCCGACAGCGCTGCCCATGAAGATGGGATGTCGGCATGAGTATTGAACGGCTGCAGTCACATTGGGGGTTCAGTCGGATGCCGTTCGGGCGCAACCTGGCTCCGTCGATGCTGCACCGCCACCCCGGCCACAGTGAAGCCATCGCCCGGATCAGCTGGTGTGTCAATCAGTGCGCCATCGGGGTCATCACCGGCGAAGTCGGCGCCGGCAAGACGGTGGCCATCCGCGCCGCCGCCACCGCCCTGGACCCGGCTCGCCACGTCATCATCTACCTGGCCAACCCCACCATCGGCGTTCGCGGCATGCTCACCCACATCGTGGCCGCCCTTGGGCACACCCCGGTCTTTCACACCGCCCGCCTCGCTCCTCAGGCCGCCGAGGCCCTGGCCGCTGAACACGCCGAACGGGGCCGCAACCCAGTGCTGGTGGTCGATGAAGCACACCTGCTCGACAACCATCAACTCGAAGCGATCCGACTTCTCACTAACCACGACATGGACTCCGGATCCCCGTTCGCGGTCGTGCTGGTCGGCCAACCGACCCTGCGGCATCGGCTGCGCCTGGGTGTCTTGGCCGCCCTGGATCAGCGCATCGCGGTGCGCTACGCCCTGCCTGGGATGAGCCCGGCCGACACCGCTGACTACATCAGCCACCACACCAAGATCGCCGGCCGCTCCGACACCCTGTTCGCCGACGACGCCGTCACACTGATTCACAACGCCTCGCGCGGGCACCCCCGCGCGGTCAACAACCTCGCCTTGCACGCGTTGACGGCCGCGTTCGCTGCCGGTCATTCCATCGTCGGGGAGAAAGCTGCCCGCATCGCGATCAGCGAAACAGCTTCAGACTGAACGAAACTCCCACCACCACGACCACAACTGCATCACCGCGGCGACGATTCCGTCACCGAGACCACCACGGCCCCGCTCACCACACCGAGCGGGGCCGTTCTCATCACAGCATCATCACCACCATCGGTGACGCCGACATGGTCACCGTCGACGACGCACAACACACGGTCACGTAGGCGCGACCGGCACGAGTGGTCGAGGGGCGCTTGTGCATCGCCGCAATCCTCGGGAAGGTCGTGACGGCCCCGAGGTCGCCGATGCCCGTCCAGTAAACGAGTTGCACACCATTGGCTTTCGCGACTTTGCGCTGCAGCTCCAGGAACGGTAGATAGTTGGCCTTGCCGACCGGATTGTCCAACGGCAGGACCCCGCCGGAGGAGGTGATTCGGTCCTCGGTGCGCTTCTCCGCCCGCAGCCGCGCCATCACGCAGAACAGCACCAGTGACGCCGTGAGGTTCTCACCCCCGGACCACTTACGCATGTCGGCCACGGGTGTGCGCGTCCTGGACTGCTCGGGTGATGGTTTGAGGACGGTGGCCTTGAAGCCCTCCGGCACTGCGGAATCCGTGGCGCGCCATAGCAGTTCGGCGGGGTCTTGCTCGACGGCGCGACCGGTGACCATTGTGTCGATGAGGTCGCCTACGCGCAGCGCGATCTGCTCTCGGGTGGGATTGCTGCGGGGTGAGACGTCGAGGAACCGTTGGTGGTCCCACGCCCCGATACCCTCGGGCATCTCCGAAAGCGACGATGCCCGCCGCAGCACTGTCAGAGCGTCCACTACCAGGTCGGTCATCTTGTTCCCGATGTTGGCTTTGGTCTCTTCGACCTGTTTGAGCTGCTCGCCGATCTGCGTGGCCCGTAGCCGGAGGTCATCGACCAGGCCTTCGGCGTTCTCGGCGACCCGTTTGATGCGGGCCTTGTCTCGCAGCATCTCCCTTAGCCGACGCACCGCATGGCCGTGTTCGTCCTCGGCAAGGTGGACGAACCTGTCGTCGCTGGCCCACCGGCCAAGCTCGTCGGCGGAGGCTTCGAAGTCATCGACGGCTTGGGCATGCAGCATGCCGGCGTACTCGAAGTCCCCGTGAACGGCGGTCACGATCACCCGCACGGCGTCGTCGTCGGCCGGCAACGCGAGCTCGACCGATTCGGTGGCGGCCACCACCTTGTCCAGCCGGGAGGCCTGATCAGCGAGGGTTTTCGATCGCGCCGTCTGCGCGCCCATGGTGGCTTCGTCGGCCTTGAGTTCCTGTTCGCGCCGCCATCGCTGCTCCTCGAGCTCCACCGCGGCGTCGGTGGCGTCGGTGGCGAGGCTCTCGGCGTGAGGCTGGTCGGTCGGTTCCACGGCCTCGAAGTCCTTGCGGCTGTGCCGGCTCCCGAGGTTGCGCACGGCGTCCTGCAAGACCAACTCGGCGGCGTTGAGGTCGCCCTTGGCCGCGCCGTGCGCCATTTTGGCCTGCGTGGCTACCGCTGCGGCGCGTTGCCGGGCGACCACTCGGGAGCCTGGATCGGCAGCGTCAGTAGATGCGGAAAGTTCCAATGCCCGTTTCCGAACCGGCTCGGGCTGGCCTTCCCACTGACGCGCCGCAGTCTGAACTTCGCGTTCTGCCGCCATGACGGCGTAGCGCAGCACATCCTCGGGGAACTGTTGTTGTAACTGCTGTTCGGCCGCCTCGCGTGCGGCCCGCGCCTCGGGCTGTGACAGATCGGTGGGTAGGGGTGGCGGAAGAGTTTCCAGTTCCGCCCGCCAGTCGACTCGTCGCTGATCCACCTGCCCGCGATGGACCATCATGTCCGCCTTGGCGGCTTCAGCAGTTCTGCGTTGTTCCCGAGCGCGGGCGAGTTGTTCGTCTGCGGCTGCGAAGTCAATCGGGATCTGTTCGAGTCGCTGCTGGGAGGGGACGACGACATCAAGCTCGGTCACCGCGAGATCGGCGACGGTCGGCAGCGCCTCTTCTGCTCGCACCGCACGCATTCGCTCCAGGTGAAGCTCGGCTGCGATCGCCTTGAGTTCCTCGCCGAGGTTGTGCCGTAGCTGTTTGGTGGCGGCGGCGCGGTCGCGAGCCTCCTGCAACGCCACGGTGCTGGACTGCGTGCGGGCGCGGAGGCCATCGATGCCGTCGGCCGGTACCTCCTGCGCGAATGCCGTGATCTTCGACAGCAGGGCGCCATCGGCACGCCGCTGTGCGTCCACTGCATCGCGGCGCTCGGCCATCTGGCCGTAAGTCTCGGTGCGGGTGGTCAGTTCCACCGCGGCCGCCGCCGTGTCGTACATCGCCGCTGCCGGACCGAGAGTGAACTGCGGAGCGGGGTGGCCCTCGAACACACTGGCCGCGGACAACACCACCACGTCGTCGACGGGCGTGCGGATCTGAGCGGCCACCGCGGCGAGGTCGTCGGTGTAGACGATCACGCCGTCCACGACGGCCGGCAGTTCGGCGATCACCGTCGGGTGATCTTCGGGGTGTATGTGTTGGGCAAGGTAGCGCCATCCCGGCACAGCGGTGACGCTCGCCGCGGACAGTTCGTCGACGATCTGCTGCACCTGCAGGCGCGGCGGCAACAGGCCGTCGGTCTTCAGCGAGTGCAGCGCTCGCTCACTGGCGGCAATCCATTGGTTGAGTTCGAACGTCTCCCGCTCGCCGCTGGCCCTGGCGTGCTCCAACGCCGCGATGACGTCGTCTGATTCGCGGCCCAGATCGACCTCTCCGGTTTGCATCAGCGCCCGCACCCGGGGATTGTCGGCTAGCGCCGATGCTCGACCTACCAGGCCCTGCAATTGACCGTCGAGTTGCCGATGCTCCAGATCGGCGGCGGTCACCGCCTGCTGGTCGTCTTCGTATCGCGCCGCCGCGGTCTCGGCGGCGGCATCCCTCTCGTCGTGAGCCTGCTGCAGGCGCTCCGCAGCGGCGTGTGCCTCCCTGACAGTCACCCCCAGTCGGAGTTCGGCGGCGGCCAACGTCTCCTCGGCGGCCAGAACGCCACGCTCGATCAGGCGCTGCCGACTCTTGTCGAACTTCGCGATCTCGGAGTGGATGCTCTGCTGCTCGGTGTCGAGCTGCGCGCGGCGTTGTTGCGCGGACTCGATGGCATTCTCGGCATCGAGGAGTGTGTCGTCGTGTGCGGCGACGTATTCGTCGAGGACGGCGATCTCCTCGCCGGCCAGAGCGACGTCAGCATTGATCGCTGCAGCGAGATGCGCGCGGGCGGTGTCGACACGATCTTGCAGGGGCTTGGCTGCTTGGGTCTTCTCCTCCAGCGCGGCCTGCTTCTCCGCGAGATCGGCACGGCGAGTGATCAACTCGATGTGCTGCTCTACGGCCTGCCACGCAGTCTCAGTGATCGATGCGGCTTCAGCCACTGTCTGTGCCTGTTCGGCGGCCAGTTGCGCGGCGCTGACGCCGAACTCGGCCGCCTTCATCAGGTAGTGCAGGGCTCGGGTTCGGTTCAGGTCCAACTCGCTGCGAATGATGCGCAACGCATCCTCGATGACCCCCTTGCGGAATGCCGCCTGATCGGCGAGGTCTGCAGCCACCGCGCTGGCATCGAGCAGTGCCCGCTTGTGCCGGCTGGCGCGAGTGCGTTCGTCATCGAGGGTGCGCGCCGCGTCGTCACGATTGCTTCGCGCGATCCCCAGGGTCAACACGCGGTCCTGCGCATCGTCGCAGAACTCCTTCTCCGCCAAATACATTGGACGCTTGGCGATCTCGGCGGCAGTGTCCTTGAGCAAGTCCCTTACGGGTTCGATCTGTTCGTGGTTACCGACGAACCGGAGGAGATACCGGACGAACTTGCCCGGTGAATCGATCTCGGCGAACAGTCCGTCGATCCCGCCTTCGGCGGCGTTAACAAGAAGGAAGTACTCGAACAGTCCCGGGTCGAAGCGGCGTTCCCGCAGCGCAGCGTGCCATTCACCGATGGTCTGGTTGACCACCACCGCATTGACGCCCTGAACGGCCAGCCCACTGATGTGACTGCAGAAGCGTTCGCGATCGAAGCCGCCGCCGGTGCGGAAGGTGAAGGGCAGCGTGTCCAGGGTGGCGCCGTCGATGTCGGGGTCGGGGCTGATGCACCACCAACTTCTGCGCAGGCGGTCCTTGCCACCGCGGCTGTTGTAGTCGACCGGCCTTGTGCGGCCGTCCCATTCGTACACCGCGCCGGTAAGCAGTAGCTGCCCGTCCGGACCGACCCATTCAGCAACCACGTGAGCGGTGTCGCCGCTGAGGATCAGGTCCTCCAACGATCGGTTCTTGGTCTTGTGCGCCAGGAAGTCGCGGCGCCCGGGGCGAATCAAGGCCAGCAACAACGACAGCATCGTGGTCTTTCCCGCCCCGTTGCGTAGCCACACGATGGAATCGGTCGGATCGCCGGCGACGTCGGTCAACTCCACCATCAGATCGGCAAACCGGTTGTCGCTCACACCAACCGAGTCGAGATACATCCGCCGCAAACGAAACATTAGCTGCCCACCGACTCGTCGGCGGCATTGCTCATCTCGGCGATCAACGACTCCGCGACCTCCGCCAAACCGATCCGGAAGCGGTCGTTGAGCACGAATGCTTCACCGGTGGCATCGTCGAGCGCGGGTTCGCGCCTCGCGCGGCCTTGTGCTGTCAAGAAGGTCAGGGTTGCATCGACATACCAGCGGTGGCATTCCCGGCCGACCCGCCCGTGGTCGGTGAGCAGCACCTGCGGCAGGTCATGCCAGGTGCGGGCTGCCTCACCGAGCTGGCCCTCGGCCTCGCCGGAGTCGGCATCAAGACCGATCAGTCCCTTGACGCGTTGTTCGAGGAACCGCTCAATGTCCAACGCCCGCACCGGCCGGTTCGCCGAGTCGATCAACGTCTCCCCGTTGGGGTAGGCGTAGGTAATCAAACCGAGCAGGACCAGCCCGAAGCACCGCCGATCCCGCAGACGCTGTTCCCCACTCTTGCGCACCGGAAGCCCGGAATTGTCCAGCGTTACCGCGAACGGTGAATCGACCTGGCCCGACACCAGCAGCCCCAACTGTGGGCTGACCTGGTGGACCTCCAACCCGAGGCCCTCGGCCACCCGGTCGACCAATTCGGCGAAGGGAAGATCGACCTGGAACCTGTCGAGCAGATCGCGGTACAGACTTCCCGGCGTCGGACGATCCCTGGGCGCCAGCGCATGCCGTATCAGCCGGGCGGCCGCCGAAACGTCGGCATGGTTCACGACGTCCTCACCGTCTCGAGATCGACGGCATCTAGGGCGGCGGATCGCGCCAACGTCAGATCCGGACCGCGGTACCGGTCGTCGGTGAGAACGTGCTCATCAGCGACCGCAACGAGCGTGGCGACTGCGGCCGCCAGGTCCGCGCTGCCCGGCTCATCATCGTGGGCGCGATCCTCACCGGCGACGAACACCCATAACGCGGCGCCCCACAGCACATCCAACAAACGGTGCGGATCTGCTACCTCCCCCGACCGTGATCGGGCTACACCGAGCAGCTCCGAGACGCGAGTCGGCCGCTCGGCAGCCACCGAAAGGACATCTGCAGCGCAGCGGGCAATATCCTGGGGGATCGAGTCTCCCGGCGGCTCTCCGAGTTCGCCGGGGTCGTCGACCTCGGGGGGACGGCGGTCATAACTCGTCGGCGCCCGAAACAGCAGGTCGGTGAGATCGCCCAATGCCCAACACACTGGCGTCGGCGGAGCCACCACACCCGTAACCAACACGCCGACCGCCGCGGCGAAGCGGTCGTCGAGGGCGGCTATGCCTGGTTCGAAGACATCGCGAGCCATGTCGATCGTGGTGGCAAGACCGCGCGGGCGGAACCGTTGAGTGTTCTGCGCGTCGAGGAACACCGGGATGGCCGACAAAACGAACCGTTCCAGCCGGGTCCACACATCTCCTCCGACGCGAACCTCGTCCGCAATTTTGCGACATGCATCGGCCGCATCCGGATCATCGCCTGCTTGGTTGGCCAGCACGGTGAGTTGCCGGTCTCGGTCGATCTGCAGTCGGATCTGGCTGCGCACGTCACTGAGCCATAGCGGCATCTCCCCGTGCCAATCGACTGTGCCGACATCGCGCTGGGTGTCGGCCAACCGCTCTCGCAGACTTGCTGAGAGCCCGCGCGCGGTCCGAGTGGCTTGGCGCGCCGAGTCCAGCGCTTTATCAAATTCGCCTGCCTGCATCTGTATTTCGACCAAAAGCTTCAACGCCAGCGCTCGGTCGGCGAGATCGGTGTTCAGGGCCTGCAGGTACAGCAAGATCGCCTCATCGGTCGCGGTGACCGCGGCACCGGACTCGCTGTCCACCATCCGCAGCAAGCGGAACCGGAAGACGTCCGAATCCGCACCGTCGCCCGGTCCGTCGACCTCCAGCCAAGTCGCCTCATGAGGACGCCCGTCATTGAACACTGCGTTGAACACCAAACGCGCGACCTTCACGAACGGGCGACTCGGATCACCCGGGTTCATCCGCCGCGCCACCTGCGTCATATGATCGGTAACCGAATCCAGGCTGACGGACCCCTCCAGGCTGGCCTGGTTGTGGACGATGTAGTCGATGAGCCGCAGCGCGAGCTGCGCGAGGTCGTAGCTACGATGGTCGATGTCAGCGCGCGGCGCAGCCCGGTTCAGCAATTCGAACACCGGACCCAGCAACTGCAGCGTCTTCCACCGATCCTTCAGATCAGTGCTGTTCGCCATCGGTATCCCCCACCACCGTGTATCCCCGGCTGATGACCGTAGAGCATATGTCCGACACCACCGAGGTGGCGCCGAAGTCGTTGATCGGTTAGCTAGCTAAGCAGGGACCGTCCACGTCTAGTCTCCTGAAGTCGTCCGGTGCGAGAGGATGGTGTCCGTGACGAGGAAGGCACGGGATCTGGACGCCAAACGGCGCATCAAGGTCGACGACGCGGCTGCAGTAATCGCGGCGTTCCGGTGGTGGGCGAACCTGCCGCCATCACGCAACCCCGGCAGGCAGTGGGCTCAAGACGTAGCCGAGATGATGTTCGAGAAGTGGTCGGACAGCCCCGTTGTTCTACGGGTCGACGACGAGTTCGCCGGCGCGCTAGTGAGCGCCAACACCGACGTGGAGCTGGTGCCCGATTGGTTGACGCGGTTCCCGTTTAACGCCGTCGCCTACAGTCTCGCCACCCCGTTGTCGCTGCACGACGGGCAGCGCTTGTGTCGCTACCTCGGAATGGTGGTGGCCGGCACGGTTAGTGAGTATCGGCATGTAGGAGGTTCAGGGCCAGCGCCGGTGCTAGGTAATTTGAAGCTTCAAGGGGCCGATGGTCGCGGTGTGTTCACCGCCTACACAAGGATCCCTGCGGCGCAAGGTGTGCGGTGCATGTGGGTGTATCAGGAGGAGGGCGATCCCAACCCGCAATTGCAGAGCGTGACCTTCCCACTCCGTGGTGATCTTGCCGTGACGACGCTGGCCGATTTGATCGAGACACAGATCGAAGGCGCGCACGACGCGGGGAACTCCGACGGCAAAGAGTTGCCGGTACTCATCCCGCTGTCGTTGTCGCTGCTTTTGTACTCTGCGGCGGGAGATCCCGAAATCGACTGGCCGCCCCCGGAACAGATCTCTCGACCGCAGCAGATCAGCCGGGCGCAGATCGGTAACCTGGGCTGGCGGACCGGTGCATCGCTGCGGCAGTACCGGCGGCAAGCAGGCGAACGCACAGGCGACGTTGGCATCGCCGGGTGGAGGCTCCCGCCTCACATCCGGATCGCGCATTGGCATCGGGTCCGCGTCGCCGAGCGAGACGAGAACGGCAGCGTCCTTGGGAACCGACTGGGCGTCGAAGGCGTCGACTGGCACTACGAATTGCGCTGGTACCCGCCGACACCCGTGAATGCCGATGGTGGCGTCGCCCCGGCCGTCCGCGACTTAAACTAGATTGAATCACGCGCGTTCGGGTGTAGTCCGGTGTCGCAGCGTCGGCGCGGCCGCCCACCGATAACATCCGGCAGAGTCAGGTCGGCGTGACTTCGACGAGACGGTCGTCGTCGGTCACTCTTAGAACGGGCTTGTCGAACGCCTGCCGAATTAGCTCGACGGTGCTCTTCAGGCGTTCGTAATCGGCCCAACGCAGGCAGTCGCGAGAGTCGTCGACCCAACTCAGCCTGTCGCCGTCGTGGTACACCTCGGCGATGAAGTACTCGGCGCCATCGGCTGATTGCACCACTCGGTAGTTTCAGGTGCTCATCGGGTCATTCTGTCGCGTCGTCACCCCCTGATAGGTTTCGTTTTCATCGGTTGTCTATACCTCCGTGGTGCGGCGGCTAGCGGCCTTCCCGGGCCGAGGGGCTTGAACCGCCTCTGCCGTAACTCGGGTGCGCCCGCGGCGAGCGGCGGCCACGTCAGTTGCGGCGATATGGTTGAACTGTGGTTGTCGATGCCGATGGCGGGGATCTCGCTGCTGACCAGAATTCCGGGCACCCTGATTCCGCGAGTTCGAACAACGGGGAGGAGGCGCGGTCACACACCGACATGAACCTGTCCGACCATTTCGACGCCGACAGCTACGCAACGATGGCCTACCGGGACAATCTGGAATCGGGCGCGGCCGACGCGCAGAACGAATACAACGCGACGCCTGAGTTGCAGAGCCTGCTTGCACAGGCTTCTGCGGCACCTACGATTCGGCGACGCCGTCCGCGGCGGATGTAGCCTCCCCGCCGGCTCTGTCTGCGAGGCAGCTCGTCCCCACGGCCACTCTGCGCGACTTGACGGCCGGTACACACGGCGGTCCGAGCAGCGGACTTCAAAGGGTCATGCACCCGTCGACGGGTTGAGGCCAAGAATGTTCTCGCGCTCGTCTCTTGAGATCGGTTCGCGGTCGTCAAGGAGCGGCCAGATCTCGACACCGCCAGGCTGATCGGCCAGCCACGCCTGCAGTTCTGCCTCAGCAGCCTGTTGGGCAACTTGAGCCTCTGGCCTCTCGGTGACCGCCAGAACTCGTCCATGTGGTCAAGAAGCTCTTGAAACGTCGCTCCAGTTCGCCACCGGCCGGGCATGGCGCTCCTGTTCCCCCGCTCTTCCTCTCCGTCGGGCATCGGCGATCACCGCTGCGGGTCGAGCAGCTTGGTCATCGGATGACCACTCACTCGGCAGGTGTAGCGGCGGTCCATCAATGGCCTTTCCTCGGAGTCGTCCGACGGCGGTGGTTAGCCCGTAGGTGCCCTCCGGGCTGCCTAGAAGCCGTGCATCGGCACAGCGCCCGCTTGGACGCAGGCGCCAGGACGCTCGTCTATATTTTAATTTGATGCACCCAAAGTAGAATAACTATTTCGTTGTGGTGTTCTTCGTGGAAAGGCATGACATGGAGTGGCCGGGGCATGGGACGCAAAGTCGGCCGTGGTCAACACGCAACCGTCAAGGTAATCGTGACGACCGCACCCTGAATGTCATCGAGGTATCCGTGCCGCCGCTCATCGCGTCACTGCCCTGCGATCCCGTTGGCAACACAGCCCGGGTTCTCGAAGATGCGGTGATCGCGGTGGCCCATCTCGAAGCCGGGTTCGGTCAGCACCTGGCGCCGCTGGCCGACTTCCTGCTACGCAGCGAGTCGGTGGCCTCATCGAAGATTGAACAGATCGACGCCGGATGGCGCGCTTTCGGCAAAGCCGTCGCGGGTGGCAAGGCCAGCGATGAGGCCCGGTCCCAGCTCGCGGCAGTTCATGCACTTCTCGCGCTCGTGGAGATCTCGAGTACCGGTCCGATCACGCTGCCGGCAATCCTGCAGGCACACCGCCTATTGATGGCGTCTGATCCCTATGCCGACAGCCCGGGCGCTCTGCGCACAGTGCAGAACTGGATTGGCGGCAGTGACTTTTCACCGGTGGGAGCGGTGTACGTGCCGCCGCCGCCCGAACTCGTCCCTGAACTGATGGATGACCTGATGGCGTTCGCCGCCCGCTCAGACTTGCCCATTCTGGCCCAAGCAGCGATCGCTCATGCGCAGTTCGAGTCCATTCACCCGTTCACCGATGGCAATGGTCGTATCGGACGAGCGTTGATCAGCGCAATTCTGCGTCGGCGCGGGCTGACCCGGCGGGTCACCGTGCCTCTGGCATCGGCGATGTTGGCCGACACCGACCACTACTTCGCTCAGCTGACCGACTATCGCAAGGGCGCGGCCGATCAGTTCATTGGCTACGTCGCCGGGGCCGCGCTGCACGCTAGCCAGGCAGCCGAGGAAACGGCCGCCCGCCTGGCCGGCCTGCCTGCGCGGTGGCGCGATACCGCCCGCCCACGTGCTAATTCCGCTGATGAGACGTTGCTCGACAACCTACTCGACGTTCCCATCTTCAACGCCGACACCGCACAACAGCTCACCGGAACCACCGACGCGAGTACCTACAAGGCCCTCAACCGGCTCACTGAGGCCGGCATTCTGGAGGTGCTGTCGACCGGGATGCGCAACCGGATCTGGGCCGCCAGCGACATCCTCGTCGAACTGGACGTCCTCAGTGCGACGATCGGGCGACGCACCCGGGCATCGCGGATTATTAACCGGGGTGAACAGAACTAGGGCGCCGGCTGCCGCGAGGTACTGCCGAAGGGTCGAGAGCAGCAGGTCGCCCCGCCGCTCAATCTTTGAGACCGTGCCTCAATAGATGCTCAGCAGCTGAGCCATCTGCTGCTGGGTCAGTCCGAGGCCTTCCGCATGTCCGCTAGGCGACGGGCATGGATCTCGTTGACTCGTTCGCGCTCGGAGGCAAACCGGCGCACATCGTCGACAATCAGCGGACCGTCGACAAGCTGCGCAATTCGGTCGTTAGCGCTACGGAAACGCATAGGGCCCATCCTCGCCACTCGCCACTATCCTCACTCTCTGCTGACCCCTCTTGCCTCGGCTTCAATGCGATCGAGCGAGCCGAAGAACTCTTCCGGCCTGTGGGCTTTACCGTCATCGCGAGACTCGGCTGCGGCGACATCTCCCGCGGCCTGGTCGACAATCATCACTGGGGTTCATGGCTCGCGTGTGTCGCCATGACCACGCACTCGGATTCCACACGTGGGACACCAGCGGGCCGGGACACCGAGCAAGGCGGCAATCGCTTCCAGCCGCGGGTGCGTGCATGCCTGCCGGGACAGGTGCTCCCGGATGGTGACGACGATGAACGCTGCCCGCTCCCGTGGGCTGTCACCGTAACCCTGCGCATTGGTCCTGCCAGTCGCGATGACGTCGCCCTCGACGAATTCGTCCCCCTGGTCGGCAATGGTGCCGTCATCGTTGCCACGATCGCCCACACACCTAGCCCGTCCACTCGGGCGTAGGTCGATCTCGATGTCCCACTCGGTGTCGCGCTCGCGGAAGTAGAAGCTGTGACCGTCGACCTCGCCCTCCCACTGCTCAGGCGCGTAACCGCCGTGGCTGTGCACCACGACACCCGGCTGCTCGGCGAGCCACGCTTGCAGGTCCGCCTCGGCCGCTTCATGGACAGCCTGGAGCCGCTGACCTTCAGGCGAGCGCCAGAACTCGTCCGTGTCGTCAAGAAATCCCCGAAACGTCGCTCCTGACCGCCACCAGTCAGGCACGGGTGTCTTTTTCTCCTCCGCTTCCTTTCGCGGCGTCGGCAGACCGCGACACTTCAGCGAGGTACGCATCCACCGCCGGCGAGCGGATGTGGCCCTCTGGGACCTCGTGACCCGCAAGCTTCGCGGAGGCCTTCGTCGATCGACGTCCCGCCGCCTTCACGCTTTCGGCGCTCACAACTACTCGCTTCTTCATGACGACCCCTGACCGCGACGCTATCGAGCAGACAAGGACAGAGCCAGCGGTAACACAGAAGTCGACCGGGCTACGGAAGAAGCTCTGCCACGTTCACATCTAGGGCATCGGCGATGTCGAACAGACGCTCGTAGAGGAGTCCGCGCCGGCCATGCTCCACGTCTATGAGGACGTTCCGCGTGACGCCAGAGCGGAGCGCAAGTGCCTCTTGAGTCATGTTCCGCGCGATGCGGAGCTCTCGGATCTTCGCTCCGACGAGGCGTCGCCAATGCTCCCACTGGGCAACCCTTTCAGGGTTGTTCTGGCTGGGGCGGGTCGGCACCCCTCAAGTTGCGGGTGAATCCACCGCGATGTCTGCCCTACTAGTAATACATTGGGTTCTGTGGTCGCGCACCTTTTTTACCGAGCGTGTTTCGAGAACACCGGCTCGGTGGAGGTAGCGATCGGACTTGTGCAGCCGGCGACCGGCGCCTGAAGCGGTGGTGGTTGGCGTGCCACGGCTGCTACCGACACGGACCGCCATCGCGCCCGACGAGGCTCTGGATAGTTTCCTAGAGCGGCTTGCCGCTGCGAATGATCTCCAACCCGCCCAGCTTCTGCGCCTTCTCAGAACACCGGGCGCCGAACGGTCTCGGTTGGCCTTCTTCATGGTCAAACCCGACCCGACGCTTCTGACGGCAATCGCGTCGATTAGTGGTGTCGTCAACGAACGGCTAGGCGAGGCGACACTCACTCGCTTCGGCGACGGGCTCCCTTTGCATTTCGATGGGTTCGACCCGCGAGATCACCACAGCTATCGCAACGTAATAGCACAGGGATGGTTCCCTACGACGGGTTCGCAGGTCTGCTCACCGTGCCTATCCGAGCGTGGATCGTGGCGGATCGAGTGGCGTCTACCCCTCGCGGCTGTGTGCACTCATCACGGGACGTTTCTGACGTTTGCGTGCCAAGGCTGCGGCAGGCGGTTCCGAAGTCACCATCACTCACCGCTTCGAGCGATCATCGGGCCAGACCATCCCTGCGGTAATCCCCTCGGCCTACGAAATCCTTGTCGTCATTCCGTAATTGATCATCATCCTCAGGCGGCTCCCACAGCTCTAGTGGACTCTGCGACCGTCGTTGCGCGTGCACTGGCCGCTGAGCCGATCCCCATGCTGGGCGTCGAAGCCGATGCACAGACCTACCTCGCCGAACTACGCCATCTCGCGACCCTTCTCCTACACCTCGCGTCACGTGCCGGCGCTCCGAGTGTCGTTGCCTGGGCTGACGAGGTACACGCAGAAGCCATCACGCGCTCGACGACTCTTCGGGGGCCACGCTGGGGTTACAGCCCCCCGCAGGACTCCCGTGTTCGTGGTCACGTCCTCGACACTTCCGCTCGAATCCTGGCGGAGGCGAATCTTCAATCTGCGGGGGCGCGACTGGCGCCCTGGATCGATCTGATCGCTGCCGAGAGGAACGGCCCTAGCGTCTGGATGCTCAACCGCACCACACGGAGCCCGATCATGGAGCAGTTGATCCACGCCGCGACTGAGGGCCGGCATCACGTCGGCCGGCGGCTCACCAAGATGAACCCCAGCGACGTACCGTTGGCGCGCTCATCAATTCCGCAACTTTTCGACGAGGATCTGTTCCACGAGTTGTTTGAGGGAATGTTGGGTGGTTACGACCGCACGAGGCGTTTGTACGTGTCACTTTGTGTGGTGAGAGCGGCCACCGAGGCGACAACTTGGTCGGAAGCCGCGCGGGAACTGGGCTTGGCGCCGCGGATAGGCCCTGCCACTGCGCGCGCAGCCAGCAAGCTGATGCAGGTCCCGCCAGAGCAGTTCGCCCGCGCTGTGCACCGCGCCATTCAATTGCTGCCGCGCGACCGCGACTTCCGCGACCGTGAAGTGAGAGTGCAGACCCTTGCCCGACAGAGCGATGGCTGGTTTCCGCAATGGTGCATCTCGTCGAGTCCCGCGCGGCGGACCAGTTCTTTCCCCTATGCGGTGACTTGGATGTGGTGTCAGGTGTCCCAGGGGTGCTTCGATACGAGCCCTGCGTGGAGCGCACCGCCATCGCGGCACTTGAGGGCTGCCTACGTGGCGTTCCGGGACCGACTTGCGCGACCGCAGCAGCAGTCTTTACAGTCCCTCGTTCTTACTGTGGAGTCTGACTGACTGCAGATTGCCAATCAGGCGCCGAATCCCAGTCGTCTGGCGCGGTGCGCGTCGCGCGTTCGCTTCTTCGTCGAGGCTGCGCCAGCTCTCGACGGGTGCCTTCGGCGCGCGCGCACAGCTCGATGCGGTTCAAGTGCTCCCGCAGGATTCGGTGAGTTCCGTCTTTGCTCGCCGCGACGACTGCTTCGCCGACCAGCGTCTTGAGGTCCCCTAGGAAGCCTTGAGTTCGAAGCCACAATTCACCAGCAAGTTCCAGGAAGAGCATGCCCGGCTCTCCTGCCGGGAGATACGGTAAGACGCGCTCCTCTAGCTGCCGCACAACGCCCTGCCACGCGCGCCGCTCGTCGATGGTGTGGACCTGGTACGGAGCAAGTGGTTTCATCGTGAGGCGCCCAGCGATCTGGGGATCGCGCACCAACACGCTGTCTTCAATATTGGCACCTACAAGCACCAATGTAGTTCCTGTGTAACCCAGTTCAGTGTTGATGTGCTTGATGTGGTCCAGGACAAAGCGCCCGCCCTTCCAGTCGGTGTAGAGGAGGTGAACGTCATCGAAGACGAGAACTTGCGTGCCGTGTCTTCTGGCAGCCCTGACTGCGTTGGTGGTCAGTTGACCTACGTCACCATCACCGGGTAGCCCGTAGCAGCCCAAGATCAGTTGGTTCACGACCTTTACCGCCGCCTTTGCGGGGATATGCGTCCAAGTAACTGGACATAGATCAGCTTCGCAGTCGTCGTCTAGTTTCATCACCGGCCGGCCACGTTCATCCGTGGCGGCGCCCGTGATCATCTGTAAGTAGCGTTCGCGGCCCCACCGCATCATCAAAGTGCTCTTGCCAACCGCGTTCGGACCGGACAACGCGAAGATCTCCTTCGCGCCTGGCGGTGAATCCTTGTTGCGGCGCAGCGTGTTCGCTATCGCGTCGGTGACACCTTTCATTTCCTCGGTCTCGATGAACAGTTGGGAAATCCACCTTTGAAGGCCATCGATGTGTATTCGGCGTTCGTCTTGAGCAAGCCTTTTCCACTGCCGCAACGAAAGTGGCACCGGATCGGCCGCGTCAACCGACGTGCAGTAGTCGTGCCAAAGTTGCGGATCCACGTCTCAGCCGTCGTCGAGCAGATTGGGCCACGACTCAGCGAATGAAGCCGGTTGTGGTCTGTGCTTTGCGATCAGCCTCACAGGGTTGTGTAGATTCTGTGCTCGTTGCGCTTCGGCGTGATCTTTGCGTGAGTGCTCGACACGAAGTGCGGCGGCTGCCATCTTCCTTTTCCACTCAGCCTTGCCAGGCGAACTTGTCAATTCGATCAATTCGTCCAAGACCTGCCGCGTCGCCGAACCACGGTTTAAGACGCTGTTGCCACCGCGGTCGCGGACCCTTTTCAGGGCGGCATTGACGATCGTTTCGGTCATGGGTGCGTCAATGCGATTGGCACCGCGCCACTCGACTGGCTCCACGCGGTTCGAGAAAGGGTCGCGAAACCATATGCGACTCAAATCGTGTGGGTCGACGAAGAAAGGCGCCGCACGATCACCCTCCCGAAAGCGGCCGATCGATACACGCCGAAAGCGGTCCAGAATTGGGGAGTCGTAGGTCATTTCAGAGAACTCGACGCCAGCCATGCCGATCGTCCCCCAGCGGATCGGCAGGAACTGGTAGATCATGTCTGGCTGCTGCGGAACATCGATGCGCCCTGTTACTTCGACGAGCGCGTCCCACATTTCCAGAGGACATAGTCGAGCGTCCGCTTGCCCGTTTAAGACCAGCCCGGTGTGCCAGCTTCGGTGGTAGTCCAACGCCACGAAGCGCCGCAGATGTTCTTGAAGCTCGCGCGCCGTGAGAAGTGGCTCCTCGGCGACCAGTCCGCCGCGTTCGGACACGTTGCGTCCCTTATAGCCCGGTATCTGCTGTACCGCGCGCTGCAGCGTCTCGTGCCAGCGCTCGACGTGTGGGTTGTCGGTCGGCTTCCCGCCGCGGCTCAGTAGCAGGTCGATCTTCAGGTCATGCAGTAGTGCCCGAAAATGCTGGGAGACAAAGATCGACCCATGGTCACTGCGGATCGCATCAGGCATCACCGAAGGGATCGCGTGTTCTCCCTGCAGTGTCGAGAAGTCAGGGGAAACGACGCGCCGCATCGGGTGAACCACGACGTTCGAGAGGTCCAGTTGCTCGGGAATCCCGACCCATCTCCATTCGCCAATAGATGATCCGTTGACCGCCAGCGAGAACGGCCGGCAGACGTCATACGCAAGGAGTCCGGCTTCGAGCCCGTTGGCACTACGAGGAACAACACGCAGGGCAAGGATGACGCGGGTCGCCACGCAGATGGCAGTGAGTATCTCTACGCTGCAAGGCAATCCACTTAACGGATCGAACACCAAGTTGTCGGCTCGTGTGGCGTCGATGGCGACGACCTGCCCCGGTCGTATGGCGGGATACTGCCTCGACCCCGAGACGGTCTGCAGGACCTTGTTGCGCTGCGCTCTGGGCGTGGTTCCCGTCTCCTGCAGCAGATTCGAGAGATACGTTTGAGTCGCCTGGCGCGGAGTACGTAGATCCGTGATGCCGTTCTTGCGCAACTGTGCGCGTACCTGTCGTTCGAGTTCCTGGATCGCGACTGAGGATCGTGTCCCATCGAGAGTGGCGACGACCTGTTCGGCGACTTGTCGGAACCGTTCGTCGACCCTCTCTCTGACGTCACTGCCTCGAAGGCTTCGTTTGTCTATCAGCCCGTACAGCCCCTGCTCTCGCCACAGTCGCTCCCAGTTTCGGATCGTGCTCGAGTTCACTCCCCGTGGTTCGATTTCGCCGTCGCGTATTCGCCTCTGCAGGTTGCGGTCAGCCTGCGCTTCTTGTGCCAGCAGAGCCGCCATCGCTGTGGCTCGCTTCGCTATCGATACCCCGAAGCCGTCCCCGAAGGGTGCCTGGGGCTCACTGGGTCGCCTGAATTCGGGGTGGCCGTCGCGATAGCCAGTCACCAACTCCTGAACGACTTCCAACCGATTGAGCGCAACTGATCGGGCATCGTCGTCGAGGCTGTCCCACAGCGGACGGAGCGCTGGGGCGAGGATGCTGGGCACGCCATCCCTTACCTCGCGAACAACCGGTAACGCGTCCCAGCGGAAATGTGTAGTCACATTGACGCAATCGCGGATATCGACACCGGTCTTGTTGACAGCCATCACGCGGGCAGTCCCCGTATCGGTGAGCAGCAGGTCACCTTCATGCAGGGCGGTACGCCCGCCTGGCACTAGTCAGCTCCCATTGAGTGTGGACCGATGGCAGTATCGAGTGTCCATCGACGACACAGGTCGATATCTAAGGCGCCGCTCCAAACCATGTGCCACATCGTCGACTTCAGCTCGCCACTGCCGCTGTCCGCTGCGAAGACGTCGCGCACCGCCGCGCGAGGGGCGCGCACGATGTCGAGGACTTGGCGCTCGCATCGCGCAGCCCATGATGGCCGACGACGGAAGCCATGCAGCCAAAGAAGATTGAGGCGCTCCACGGGCTCCAATCCTCCGAATATCTCGTAGGTCCATCCCACTGCAGCGCAAGCAACGGACGTGATCTTGGCCTTCAAACCGAAGTCGGCGTCCTGTTGGTCAGGTGCACGCACGTCCCATACGGTGACCGACCCGTCATTCGCCACCGTGAGCAAGTCTGGTATGTGCTTGTTCGGCGGGCCTTCCCTCCAGGAGAGCCGGAAAGGCTGCGCCACGATACGGGTCACCGATGCGTCGCGATCAAGCCGGCGCAGCAAGTCGTGCTCAAGTCCGGACTCAAGCCCAAGGGTGCCGTCGTTCGTGACGGAGTACGCAGTCACCGCGATGTGGCGGTTCAGTGCGGAGGCGGTCGGTGTGCGCAGGGCGTCGAGTAGATCCAGAGGCGGGTCGCCATTTCGCTGCCACAGCCATCCGACCTCGCTGCCTTTCAGCGCGAATGTCCACGACAACTTGTGGCGGTGTCTTGCGGCCGCCGACTCCCGGCGGTCGACATCATCAGCACCTTTTGGCGGCATTCTGCACACCCCTAGACCAGTACGACAGGTCGCCGTGTTGGCAGTCTAGGTCCCTTCTCGGCGTAGCGAAAGCACGAGTTTTGCTGTGTGGCAGACTTATTCCATTTTACTGGCTGTTCAGGTGCCGCACCGACAGTAATTTTTAGGGCGGCGGGCTCCATTCGACCGGCTCATCAATACCTAGTCGGAGGAGAAAACGCTTCGCGTAATCCTCTAGCGATCCGTCGAGCGCGGACAGGACGGCCGGATCCACGGCGCTGAGATGCACGCTTGATGTCGATCCGCCCAAGCGGGCGAGCGTGGCCGGACCTCCGCTGATCTTCTCGACTAGAGACTTCCGTGCCCAGGTTGCAACTGCACTGTGGCCGAGGTTCAGGCCGGCCTCACGGCACACCGTTTCCCAGTCGCCGACTCCTCCCAGCAATGACGAATAGTTCAAAGCGCGCCGCCCCCCGTAGTCGATGGGCGCGCCGTACCTGATCAGGTAATCGCTCAGGCGTATCAACCGCTCACAGATCGACGGCCATTGTCGTGAGCCGCACAACAACCACAGGCGTTGGTTAAGTGCGTTCGCACTCGCCGCTTCTCCCAATATGTCGCCGGCTTCAACCGCTCTCACGCTGCTGCCGACCAACAGTGTGGCTATCGAAAGCACAGATCTCATTTCGGCCGTCCTTGGCAATTCAAACAGCAATTGATTGGACCATGTCGTCCACATCATTCTCGGCAGCGCTCGCGCGATGCGTGTGACGTCGTTGAGCTGGAGATCCGGACCACAGGGCATGGCGGCACCCGAGCGATATCGGAGCTGAAGTTCCGGGCCGAGTCGCTCGGTACTCGCCTTTATGACGATCGCGGTCGCAACCAAGTCGTCCTGCAAGCAGGATCGCAATTCCGCCGGCCCGGTGTCCGCATTCTGACCACGGATCAGCCAACTCGCTCGCACACCCGCTTCAGCGACTGTGGGGGCGCCGAGAATGGACAATGCGGCGGTTATTCCGACTGCCGCTTCGATGGCGCGCACAGGTGGGTCGGCGTTCAGCGCGCCCCTGGCCCTCGACGGCTCCTGCACGCCGCCGCCTGTCGACAGGGGTACCGGCAGCTCGACGCCCGCTACAGCGGCCATCCCATGGGTAGATGCGTAATTCAGAACGCGATTCGAGATGCTCCGAATTGCCTCCAGCGTGTCCCGGGTCGACGCACCCTGCAGCAGAGCCGGCCGAGCCTCGTTGTGGGCGATGACATCAGCGACCATCCGTTGAGCTTCGAGGATCGGATCATGGGATTCCATCAGCGCTGTCGATGCATCTCTCAGGCGGTACCCACAGTTGCACAGTCCTGGTTCCGGCAGCCCGCGGAAGGTTTGACGACGGCGCGGGCGCGCATGGCAAGTCGGACAAGCGTCGAGGAGAAGCACGTTGTGCTTCAGGCAGGCAAAGGACAAACCGAGTCGCCAACGAATCTGCCAACGATCTTGCGAATCGCTCAAACAATGTGGGCAGTACCTCGACCAACGCAAGGCACCGTACGGGAACCTCGGATCAAGCTCACGTGTTACGGGGTCGAGTCGCAGCGCTCGTCCGTCGTAGTCGCTGAGCGTCATGGATGCAATGGTTTCTGCACTTGTGCCCGTAGCGGTCCCCATGGCACGCAGCTGAGATGGCGATAGCCAAATGTGCCAACTGGATCGTTTGCCGTCGGCCAGTTGCAACATTCTGGCAAGTGAGGCGAGCGGCAGGTCCATTCGGCGGGCCGTGTGCTCAAGCCAGGAGTCGATCGCTTCGCCCTCGACGGGTTTGACCCGCACTGGGAGTCGTGTCAGCACCCGGCAGCCCGAGTGTGCCTAGTCGATGCGAGTCCTTGCCTCACATGACCGCAGTACCCAAGAAAGTGCACACCTTTTAGGAAGCCACATACCCTGCACGCAGGTCCGCCCCACTAGTGGGGCGGGAATTCATCAGTGCGGCAGCCAGATCGACCGATTTTATCGGGGATGTCGACGAACAAATATCACGAACTCAGTTGGCGGCCCAGCTCTCGATTCGCGTGCGAAGCGCCTTCGTCGCGACTCAATTTGAGGCTGCGAATGCTGCTCGATTCCCCGCCCTCGCCTGCTTCCGTGTGATCGCGCGCTTCCAACCGCAATTCTCGCTTTATGTGATGGCGAGTGGCACGTTCCTGATCGTAAGCGACTGCACCTGCACCGCACCGTATTTCCCCGCCTTCGTATCGAACCCAGCCAGCCACACTCAGCCAGGGGAGATTCCTCGTCAACTCGGCTCCACTTCGAAAGAGGTGCGTGCCATCGGGATTACGGATGAACATCACCAAGTCATCTGCCGTCGGATAACGATGCCGACGACTCACGAACCCGCCTATTGAGCACGCGACCCGCCGGCCCAATTCATGTGGTTGACGGACCGCGGTCTTCTTCGGGGTAGAGGCCAAGTACGTGGGACCGAACCGGAGGGACCGTGGTTCCTGGGTGTAAACCAACCACCCACGCAGAGCCGCCCGGCGCATCAGTATTTCTTTCACCGGAAGCCAGGCCGAGTAGCCTTCGGCATCTAGGAAGGCCAGCACTTTTGGGTTTTCGAACGCTTCTCGCCATATCGGCGCATTGAGTCCGGCACACCAACGCTCGTATGCGACGTCGGCCACTAGGTAACCGAACCTATCGATCTGTTCGACCGCCATTCGACGGACCGAATCGACCTGCGCTTCAATCATCTTGGCCCCAAGCGATGGAAAACTAGTGCCCTACTAGTAGTACTACGATCCTACATCCCATCGGCTTTTCCGACGCGGCAATCACCGTCTCGCCTGTCGCCTCTTAAGCGGTATCGACTGGCCAAAACTATGCCGCTGCTTGATCACTCGGTCAGCCGGCCTTATGCCGTTCGCGCCACTGCCTGATAGCAGCGATCGCCTCCGAGCGGTTGATCTTCCGGTCTCGAAAGCGGTCGTACACGCTCGGCCATCGCACATCTTCTCGACCGCCATAGCCAAGTCGGAGGGCAGCTTCGGCCGGTGCTATTCCCGCTCGGGAAAGCTCCGCTGCCAGCATCGGTCGGCGCCCGCAGCTCACCCGAATCCAACCAATCATGGTGGCTTCGTCGTCATCGAGCCCGTGCAGACATGCTGCGGCCCAGTCTCGATGAAGACGTTGCGCCTCCTTGCGGTCCCTTGATGTCGGAGACGAACCGTGCCGGTCTACGACTTCTTCAAGAAGAGCGGCCAAAACCGGTGGCATCCACTTTGATTGGTGCGGTCCAGATGACGACCGCTGGCTGCGCGACTTCACGCGTCGGAGGGCCTCTTCGAAGGATTCGTCGGGTTCGTCGACAGCGGTAGCACCCGACGAACGGCCAAACGACTCGGGCGGATACACATCTTCTTCGTGGGGCGGAGCGGGCGCTGGGGCGAAATCGCGACGGATTTCTCGAACAACCGGCGCCTCTACAGTGCTGGCTGCAGACTTCACAAACTCGCCTCTCCTGGCGAGTTCAGCAAGTAGCTGACGCGATGTCCAACCTAACTCTGCCGCGAGCTCGTGAACTCGCAGCTTATGCCTGGGCGGAGGATTTAGCTTCATAGGCTAATCACCTTGTTAAACAATCATGGGCCGCTTGCTAATCTTCACTGGATCTCGACAAAAGAGCACCCCTACCGCGCCATGTTCGAGAACCGTGACAGATGTAGTTGATGCGCCACGGTGATCGTCCTCGTCGGACCGGCGCGGTGCTTCGCGACAATCAGATCCGCCTCGCCGCCGCGGGGGTCATCCGATTCGAATGCATCGGGCCGGTGCAGCAGGATGACCATGTCCGCGTCCTGCTCGATCGACCCCGACTCGCGAAGGTCCGACAGCATCGGCTTCTTGTCGGTGCGCTGCTCCGGACCACGGTTGAGCTGGCTCATCGCGACCACCGGGACTTCCAGCTCCTTGGCCAAAAGCTTGATCTGCCTTGAGAATTCGGAGACTTCTTGCTGGCGTGATTCGACCTTCTTGCCCGAGGTCATCAGCTGTAGGTAATCGATGACGATGAGCCGCAGATCCGCCTTCTGCTTCAACCGGCGCGCCTTGGCCCGGATCTCCATCATCGTGAGGTTCGGCGAATCGTCGATGTACAAAGGGGCCTCGCTGATCTCACTCATCCGACGGGCCAGACGCGTCCAGTCGTCGTCGTTCATGCGACCCGACCGCATATCGGCGAGTTTGATCTTTGCCTCCGCCGACAACAGTCGCATGACGATCTCGGTCTTACTCATCTCCAGCGAGAACACAATGCTCGGCAGGTGGTTCTTGATCGAGCACGACCGCATGAAATCCAATCCAAGGGTCGATTTGCCCATGCCGGGCCTGGCCGCGACGACGATCATCTGACCCGGATGCAGTCCGTTGGTCAGATCGTCGAGATCGGTGAACCCCGTCGGGACGCCTTTGGATACCCCGCCCTCGGAGGCGATCGCATCGATCTCGTCCATCGCCGGCTGGAGGATCTCCTCCAGGATCACGAAATCCTCCGAGGACTTGCGTTCGGTGACGTCGTAGATCTCGGCCTGCGCACGGTCGACGATCTCATTGACGTCAGCCCCGTCGGCGCCCGCGTATCCGTACTGCACGACGCGGGTGCCAGCCTCGACGAGGCGGCGCAACAAGGACTTCTCGGCGACGATCTCCGCGTAGTACCCGGCGTTGGCCGCCGTCGGCACCGTCGAGATCAACGTGTGCAGATACGGCGCTCCCCCGACCCGGCGCAGCAGACCGCGCCGGTCGAGCTCGGCGGCGACGGTGACCGCGTCGGCAGGTTCACCGCGCCCGTACAGGTCCAGGATCGCGTCGTAGACGAGTTGGTTGGCCGGCTTGTAGAAGTCTCCCGGACGGAGCTTCTCCAGCACGTCGGCGACGGCGTCCTTGCTTAGCAGCATGCCGCCCAGCACGGCCTGTTCGGCCGCCGGATCCTGCGGGGGCTGCCGCCCGAAATCCTCGCCGGGAGGCGGTTCGGTGGCGCCACGATCTCCCGGCCGACCCAGGTCATCTACGACTGCCACGCCGAGACCCACCCCCTCTTCATCGCGATCGAACGCACATTCGACAATGGCATGTCGCGACTGTAGGACCGGCCGCCGACACGTGGCGTTCCGACAGCTGATCCGAACCCGCGACGCACAACGCTAGACGTTGCTGGGCGGGAAGCAAGTCGCCCCTGTTGATGACCCTGTGGATCGAGTGTGGATAGCTCAGGTGGACCATGTTGAACCGTTGGGGAGAACCTGTTGATAGAGGTCGACGCTGACCCTGTTTATGCAGATAAACGCACGGTAGGCCGGTGCATCGGCTGTGGATGGGAAATCGCCCGGCGTGTCGTCGCCGGTTGCCGTCTCGGGCGTGTTGTGTTTCGCCGCGGGGCCGTGCAGGTTAACAGCCGGTTAGGTTCGCTGGGATCGGTTTGCCGCGAAATGTTCGCCACCGAGACGGCAACGGCCGGGCAAGGACCCCGAGGGGGTCCCCACCCGGCCGTATCAAGCCGGAACCGATGTGGTGGCTACTAGCGCGCCACCACCGTCAGCGTGACCGACGCGTTCACCTCGGGGTGCAGCCGCACCCCGACGGTGTGGGTGCCGGTGGTCTTGATGTGTGCCTTGGGCAGGCTGATGGTCCGCTTGTCCAGGTTGGGTCCGCCGGACTTCTTGATCGCCGCGACGACGTCGGCCGCGGTCACCGAGCCGAACAGCTTGCCCGAGTCCCCGGCGGTCTTCGCCGCCAGCTCCACGCCCTCCAAGGCCTCGACGGCCTGCTTGAGCTCGTTGGCGTGCTCCAGGCTCTTGACGCTCTTGAGCTCCTGGGCACGACGGATGTCGTCGGCCTGGCGCTGGGCGCCGCGGGTGGCCACGATCGCCAATCCGCGGGGCAGCAGGTAATTACGGCCGTAGCCGTCCTTGACCTCGACGGCGTCACCGGGAGAGCCGAGATGGTCCACCTCGGCGGTCAGAATCAGTTTCATTGTCGTGGTCCTTATCGCGTCGACGAGCTGAACGGCAGCAGGGCGACCTCACGGGCGTTCTTCACCGCGATCGCGATATCGCGCTGGTGCTGAACGCAATTACCCGTCACCCGGCGGGCGCGGATCTTGCCGCGCTCGCTGATGTAGGTGCGCAGCAGCTGCGTGTCCTTGTAGTCGATGTCCTGGTTCTTGCCCTTCTTCGAGCAGAACACGCACTTGCGGGTCTTTACCGGCTTCTCCGGTGCCGGACGCCTCTTGGTGGAGGACTTGGCCATGTGTCTATCTCTTTCTCAAATTCACTGATGAGTATTGGTTGATCAGAAGGGCGGTTCGTCGTCGGCGCCACCGAAGGAGCCCGATGCGGGCGCACTGCCCCACGGGTCCTCGGCCGGTGCGCTGCTGGCTGCCGGGCGCGAGTTCCCGCCGCCGCCCCCGAATCCGCCGCCCCCGCCGCCACTGCGGCTGGCTTTGTTCACCTTGGCGGTCGCGTAGCGCAGCGAAGGCCCGATCTCGTCGACCTCGACCTCGACCACGGTGCGCTTCTCGCCCTCGCGGGTCTCGAAGGAACGCTGCTTGAGCCGTCCGGTCACGATGACGCGTGAACCGCGGGTCAGGCTCTCGGCGACGTTCTCGGCCGCCTCCCGCCAGATGTTGCAGCGCAGGAACAGCGCTTCGCCGTCCTTCCACTCACCGCTCTGGCGGTCGTACATGCGCGGCGTCGAGGCGACCGTGAAGTTGGCCACCGCGGCACCGGACGGGGTGAACCGCAGTTCGGGGTCTGCCGTCAGGTTTCCGACGACGGTAATGGTGGTGTCACCAGCCACGAGTTCCTCCTGTGCAGTGCTGTCTGCTCTTCGCGCAAGCGCTCATCGCCAGGCGTTGGGCGCGAGCCTACGCAGCGGTTCCGACGAGCGGCACCCTTTAGTGCTTGTCGGTCCGCATCACCTTGGTCCGCAGCACGGACTCGTTCAGGTTGAGCTGGCGGTCCAGCTCGGACACCGTGGCCGGCTCGGCCTTGACGTCGACCACCGCGTAGATGCCCTCGGCATGCTTGGCGATCTCGTAGGCCAGGCGGCGCCGTCCCCAGATGTCGACCTTGTCGACACTGCCGCCGTCCTTGCGGATGACGTTCAGGAACGTCTCCAGCGACGGAGCTACGGTGCGCTCGTCAAGTGTGGGGTCGAGAATGACCATGATTTCGTATGGACGCATGAGAAACCCATCACCTCCTCTGGTCTGGTGCGGCCACGGCGTGTCCGTGGCAGGAGGGTCGCCTGCGTCGGCAACCGGCCCAGGCTACAGGAACCGGTGCTGATCTGCGAAATTGGCCTACCACCGGGAGGGCGACGGGACGGCGAGGGCTTCGCGTCGCGTGGCGATCATCGGACCGCGGGGCTGCAACCAGTCCGGGAGCCAACGTGGGGGCGCGTCCGGCGCACCGTCGAACACCCCGCCGGCCGGGTCGTCGACCCCGCCCTGGCGGACCAGATCCAGCCGCGGCCGATAGATCTGGCGAATCACCAACGTGCACAGCGTGATCACTGCGATGTCGCGGAGCAGCACCGTCGCGGTGAATGCCTGTTCGGGCACACCCATGTTCTGCTCACCGAACAGGTAGAGCATCCGCGGCACCCAGACGAGCATGTCGACGGTCATCCACGCCAGCAGGATTCGCCGATGCGGCAGGGCCAGCACCGCCAGCGGCACCAGCCACAGCGAGAACTGCGGGCTCCACACCTTGTTGGTCAACAGGAACGCCGCCACCACCAGGAAGGCGATCTGTGCGACCCGCGGTCTCCGGGGGGCGGTGAGAACGATGTAGCCGATGACGATGCAACACGCGACGAACAGCGCCGCGCTGACTGTGTTGAGCACCGTCGGCGGCTCCCAGAAGCCGAGGTCCTGATCGAAGCCGCGCCAGCCGGTGAACGACTTCACGACGTTGTAGAGCGAATCCATGTCGTCACCGCGGCGGGCGTTAAGCCGGAAGAACTCTGACCATCCCCGCGGGAACAGCATCATGATCGGCAGGTTGACCACCAACCAGGCCAGCACCGCGGCCACCGCGGTCTTACCCGCCTCCCGCAGCCGCCCGGTCCGGACCGCCAGCAGGACCAACGGGACGAGCAGCAGCAGCGGATAGAGTTTGGCCGCCACCCCCAGGCCGAGCAGCACACCGGCGAGCACCGGTCTTCGCCTCGCCCACGCCAGCATCCCGCACGCTGCGAAAGCCGTTGCCAGCGCGTCGAAATTGGTGAAGATCTGGAAGATCACGATCGGTGAGGCGGCCAGCAGCGCGGCGTCCCAGATCCGCCGCGGGCCGGCCAACATCGCCGTGGCCCACAACGTGGTGAGCCATGCCAGCGCCAGACCCAGCGCGGCGATGTTGAAAAACATCACCACTTCCGCGATGACCGGCACCGACACCAGCTTCGTCAGAGCCGTGTACGTCTTGGCCACCGTCATCGACAGATACTGGTAGAGGCCGGTGAGGACCGGATACTCCATGTAGCGGATCGCGGGCTCACCGTCGTACTGGATCTGGGGCCGACCCTCGGCGTCGGTCTCGACCCAGCTGGACTTGTAGGGAAACTTGCCCAGGCTCAGCAGCTCCGCGGTATACAGCGGGACCGTGTCGGAATAGCACAGCTGGTAGTAGGCACGCTGGTTGTCCCAGTTGGCCACTCGTTGGTCGGCGGTGCCGGTGCCGGTGGTCTGCAGGCAGGCGGCCTTGGTCGAGTAGCCGAGCGCCAGGAACACCAGCGCGATGATCATCATCACCCGCAGGGGGGTCATGAAACGGGTGCGACCGATCAGGGCGTGTCGGCCGACCGGTCCACCGATCGTTCCCGACAGCGCCGCCCCGATGGTGTCGGTGCGGCTGGGGAAGTCGCGGGAGTCGAGCGAGACCAACCCTGCCGGCGGAGCCGGCGAAACCAAACCTGCCGGCGGAGCCGGCGAAACCACTGCTGCCGGCGGAGCCGGCGTTTCGGGCTCGTCCGGCGGTCCGGGGTCCGCCGTCACGGGGGCGGTAGCGGGCCCGGCGGGGGCGCACCCGGCGGCGGCGGAACACCCGGCGGCGGGGGTGCACCCGGACCACCCGGTGGAACACCGTCGGCCGGCACGGCCGGATCGGGGACCGGAGCGCCCGGCGGACCGACCGGGACCGTGGTCGGCGGTCCCCACGGGATCGTGATACCCGGGGCGATCTCCAACGTCGGCTGGATCACGGTTTCTGACGGGACCGGTGCCTCGGTCGTGCGCGGCGGCGGTGGTGGCGCCGGCACACCGGCGTATCCACCGATCTCCTCGGGCTTGGGGAATGACTCGGTGTCGGTGCCCTGCAACGCACCGTCCATCGTCGCCTTCCAGATGTCCGATGGCAGACCCGAGCCGTACACCGGTGAGCCCCACTGGTTCTGCAGCGGCTTGGTCCCCTCGGTGGTGCCCACCCAGACCGCGGTGGACAGCGACGGGGTGAACCCGACCATCCAGGCGTCGCGGTTGGCGCCGGTGTCACCGAGCTGGTTGGTTCCGGTCTTGGCCGCCGACGGTCGTCCGCCGGCCAGCGCATGTCCGTTGGAGTATGCCGCGATCGGCTGCATCGCAGCGGTGACGTTGTCGGCGACGGCCTTGTCGATGCGTTGCTCGCCGGTGTTGTCCTCCTGGGTTGCGTCGAACAGCACGGTGCCCTCGGCGTTGACGACCTTCTGCACGAAGTGCGGCTTGTGGTAGACGCCCGAGGCCGCGAGCGTGGCGTAGGCCGACGCCATGTCGATGACCCGGGATTGGTACTGCCCAAGCACGACTCCGTTGTTCGGGGGCCCACCCTGTCCGTCCTCGGACAGGGTGTGCTCGACACCGGGGAAGCTCTCGGCGATGCCGGCGGCGTGCGCCGCGTCGGCCACGTCCTGCGGGCCGTTGTTGAGCTGCAGCATCAACCGGTAGTAGCTGGTGTTCAGCGACCTCTTGAGCGCCTCGGCGATGTTGCAGGTACCGCAGCTGTTGCCCTCGACGTTGGAGATCTGAATACCGTTGACCTCGACCGGTGAGCTGTCGACCTGGTAGCCCAGGCCCATCCCCTGCTGCAGCGCCGCGACCAGCGCGAAAACCTTGAACGATGATCCGGTCGGCAGCCCCGCCTGCGCGAAGTCGAAACCGTTGGCGTCCGATCCACCGTAGTAGGCCTTCACGCCCCCGGTCTTCGGGTCGATCGACACCACCGCAGTGCGCATGTCGGGGTCTTGGCCGTCCATGTACTGCTCGACCGCATCCACCGCGGCGGCCTGCATCTTCGGATCGATCGTGGTGGTGATCTGCAGACCCTCGGTGTTCAGCGTCTGCTCGTTGATGTCGAAGATCTCCATCAACTCGTCCATGACCTGCCGCTCGATCAGCCCATTGGGGCCCACGGTCTGGTTCTGCATACTGGCCTGATCTGGCGGGATGGTCGGCGGGTACACCTGCGCGGCGCGGTCCTGCGGCGACAACGCGCCGATCTCGACCATGCCGTCGAGCACCCAGTTCCACCGCGCCGCCGACGCGTCCGGGTCCACCGCCGGGTCGAGCACCGACGGCCGCTGGATCAGCGCGGCCAACAGCGCGCCCTCGGAGACGTTGAGCTCCTCGACGGGTTTACCGAAGTAGGCCTGGGCAGCAGCGGCCACACCGTAGGCGCCGCGACCGAAATAGATGATGTTCAGATACGACTGCAGCACCTGGTCCTTGGACCACTCGCCGGACATCTTCGTCGAGATGACCAGTTCCTTGGCCTTGCGGATGACGCCGCCGACACCGGATCTGGCGTCGCCGACGAGCGCGTTCTTCACGTACTGCTGGGTGATCGTCGAACCGCCCTGCAGGTCACCGCCGAAGATGTTGTTCTTGGCCGCCCGCAGGAAGCCGGTGAACGAGAACCCGGGGTTGGAGTAGAAGTCGCGGTCCTCGGCGGCCATCACCGCGTCGCGCACGTGCACCGGGATCTGGTCGATGTTGACGTCGACCCGGTTGCCCTCGGGCGGGACCACCTTGGCGATCTCGCTGCCGTCGCTGGCCAGGATGGTCGAGACCTGCGCCGTCCGGATATCGCCCGGTTTGGGCACGTCGACGATCATGTACGCCATCCCGAAGGTCAACAGCGGCAACAAGATCAACACCGCCGCCGCCACCAAGGACCCGCGGCGCACCCACTTCCAGTTGATCTGTTCGCGCAGGGTTCGGCGCGGACCGGTCGGGCCGCCTCCGTAGGGGCCGCCGCCGGACGGACCGCTACCCGGGGGACCACCTGCGGGGGGACGACCGGGTGGTGGTGGCTGGGGTGGGCCGGATCTGTCGCGGCGCCTGCGCCCGCCCGCGTCCAGGGCGCGCTTCACATCGTCGATCGGATCCCGCAGATGTGCCGGGGTGCTGTCCCTGACCGGAGGCAGCACCGCGGTGTGGCGATCGTCGGGTACCGGCGGTCGACGTCCGGGGGGGTCAGCCTGTCGCCGTCCCTGCCCGCCCTCGGACGGCGAACGTCCGGGCGGATCGGCCGGCCGGCGCCCCGGAGGGGTGTCATTGCGATGTTTCGGGTTCCTCGCGCCAGTGTTTCCTGCGCCACTGTTCCTTGAACCACTGTCTTTCGCGCCCATGTCTTTCGCGCCCATGGCCTCAGCCGCCCTCTGCCCATCGCGGGCGTTGTCGGTCGACCGGTCGTGGCGCCCGTCGCTATTCACTGGCCGTGCGCGCCGCGCCGCGCGCCGTCTGGGTGCCGCGCGGTCTGCGTGACCCCTTGGGGGGTGGTACCGCGCCGAGCACATAGGACTTGACCAGGTGATTCCAGCTGCACGTGCGGCATACCTCCACCACGTGAACGGAGAACTCGTCGTATCGGGTTGCCAGCAGGACCAGCTCCTCGGCGGTGCGTGCCGATCCCGACACCGCACCGAGGTGATCGCCGAACACCCAGGACACCAGCGTGAGCTGCTCCTTACGGCAGATCGGGCACATCACCGAACTGGGCTTGCCGTGGAACTTCGCGGCGCGCAGCAGGTACGGGTTGGCGTCGCAGACCTCCGAGACGCCGGTGCGTCCCGAGTACACCTCGGCCAGCAGGGACCGCCGCCGAAGGGCGTAGTCCACCACCTGTCGCTGCAGTCGCACGCAGACCAGAGTACGTCGGCGCTTCGGGCACCGAGGCTCGACGTGCGGCCCGAGATGGCGTCGGACCGACCGGCAAACCATCTCGACCGGGTCTGGCCTGCGCCGTCACCGGCTGAACTCTTACGATCTTGACCGTGGCTTCGGGCAGCTCGGGACGACGCACGTCGTCGACACGCGCAAAGGACAGCGATCGCAACGAGACCTGCCAGATCCTCGACGCGGCGCTGGCCGAGGGCCAGCTGTCGATGACCGAGCACGGCGAACGGGTGAAATCGGCCACTACCGCCGCCACCCTGGGCCAGTTGCAGGATCTGGTGTCGGATCTGCAGACCGACAAGACGCTGGACGTCCCGGTGATCACCAAGATCGTCAACCGACAAGGACCGGGGGTGCGGGGCGGCTGGGGGGTCGGCTGGGGGATCAAGGCCGCCATCGCCGGGGTCCTGATCGTCCTCGGGATGGCCATCGGGTGGGGTCTCTACGGCAACACCCCGTCACCGCTGAACTTCACCTCCGACCCCGGCGCCAAGGACGACGGCATCCCGGCCGTCGTTCTGACCCCGCCGCGCCAATTGCAATCGCTGGGCGGGTTCAACGGGCTGTTCGAACAGATGCGGCAGAAATTCGGCAGCACCATGGGCTACGAACTCGACATCCACTCCGACATGGCCTACCTCGACCGGCCGGACCCACAGGACAACCGGCGCAGCATCTCCTATCACTACCGCGGCGGCTGGGGCGAGCCGATCGGGTCGTCGTCGACCGTCGGCGTCGACGATCGGCTGGTGGATCTTTCCAAGTTCGACTACGAGAAGACGCTCGGCATCCTGCGCGGGGCCCCGGAAACCGTCGGCGTCGCCCGCGCTGACGTCAAGGACACCTGGCTGCGGGTCAGCCCTTCGGAGGACCCGGCGACACCGGACGCGGTCATCGTCGAGATCATCGTCAACAGCGATTTCGGCACCGGCCGCATCGAGCTGTACCCCGACGCGAGCACCCTGGCCATCTGGCCCGCCAACCGCTGACCTGCGAAAACCGCCTAATGGTCGGCTCGCTATAGCGCTCAATATATCGGCGCGATACACTTGGCCGAGGTGTTGAACCGTCGTAGCGACGCATCGGTATTACTGAAGGAGGTGCCCGGATGCTCGAGCTCGCCATCCTGGGGCTGCTTCAGGAGTCGCCGATGCACGGCTACGAGCTGCGCAAGCGACTGACCGGTCTGCTCGGCGCATTCCGTGCCTTCTCGTACGGCTCGCTCTACCCCGCGCTGCGCCGGATGCAGGCGGACGGACTGATCGTCGAGGACGCCGCACCCGAAGGAACGCTGAAGGTCCGCAGGGCGCGCCGGGTGTACCAGCTGACCGAGGCCGGCAAACAGCGCTTCACCGAGCTGGTGGCCGACACCGGTCCGCAGAACTACTCCGACGACGGCTTCGGAGTGCACCTTGCCTTCTTCAATCGCACCCCGGCCGAGGCCCGGATGCGCATCCTGGAGGGCCGTCGCCGCCAGGTGGAGGAACGTCGCGAAGGCCTGCGCGAAGCAGTGGCGCGGGCGAGCAGCTCATTCGATCGCTATACCCGTCAGCTCCACCAACTGGGGCTCGAGTCCAGCGAGCGCGAAGTCAAGTGGCTCAACGAGTTGATCGCGGCAGAGAGATCGGCGCAGGGGCGCGCCGAACAAACCTGAGCTCAGCACCGGTTGTAGCCGCAAGAATTACCACAGTTAGTAGGACAGAGGAGAAGTCGTCATGACCGCAAGCAATGACGTCCGGGTCGCGATCGTCGGCGTAGGTAACTGCGCGTCCTCGCTCGTCCAGGGCGTTCAGTACTACAAGGACGCCGACGAGAACGCCACGGTTCCCGGCCTGATGCACGTCAAGCTCGGCGCTTACCACGTGCGCGACGTGAAGTTCGTCGCCGCATTCGACGTGGACGCCAAGAAGGTCGGCTTCGACCTCTCCGAGGCGATCTTCGCCTCCGAGAACAACACCATCAAGATCGCCGATGTGCCGCCCACCGACGTGGTCGTGCAGCGCGGTCCGACCCTGGACGGCATCGGCAAGTACTACGCCGACACCATCGAGATCTCCGACACCGAGGCCGTCGACGTGGTCAAGGTGCTCAAGGACGCCGAAGTCGACGTCCTGGTGTCCTACCTGCCGGTCGGTTCCGAAGAGGCCGACAAGTTCTACGCGCAGTGCGCCATCGACGCCGGAGTGGCTTTCGTCAACGCACTGCCGGTGTTCATCGCATCAGACCCGGTGTGGGCCAAGAAGTTCGAAGATGCCGGGGTGCCGATCGTCGGCGACGACATCAAGAGCCAGATCGGTGCCACCATCACCCACCGCGTGATGGCCAAGCTGTTCGAGGATCGCGGCGTCACCCTGGACCGCACCTATCAGCTCAACGTCGGCGGCAACATGGACTTCCTGAACATGCTCGAGCGCACTCGGCTGGAGTCCAAGAAGGTCTCCAAGACCCAGGCCGTCACGTCCAACCTGTCCGGTTCGCTGGCCGGCAAGATCGAGGACAAGAACGTCCACATCGGTCCGTCGGATCACGTCGCCTGGCTCGACGATCGCAAGTGGGCCTACGTCCGCCTGGAAGGCCGCGCCTTCGGCGACGTGCCGCTGAACCTGGAGTACAAGCTCGAGGTGTGGGACTCCCCCAACTCGGCCGGCGTGATCATCGACGCGGTGCGTGCCGCCAAGATCGCCAAGGACCGCGGCATCGGTGGCCCGATCGAAGCCGCCTCCGCGTACCTGATGAAGAGCCCGCCCAAGCAGCTCGCCGACGACCTCGCCCGCGTCCAGTTGGAGAAGTTCATCGAGGGCTGAGCCCTCAATCCAATTCCGAGGGCTGAGCCCTCAATCCAATTCCGAGGGCTGAGCGTCCTTTTTCCGCCGAGAGTGCGGGCAGATCGTGTTTCTTTCCGGAATCGCGATCTGCCCGCACTCTCGCGTTGGGCCTGCTAGAAACCGAAGCTGAGCTCGGCGGGCACGTCCGACGCGAACGCCGAGTCCAGAGTCACGAGGTGATCCGGCTTGGCATATCGCAGCCGACCGGCAGTCGCGAACGCCGAGGCCCGATGGGCACCCAGGTACAGGCTGCCGAGCACCGAGAGGTCCAATTCCACATCGGCATCGGCATCGGTGGCCGCACAGTGGGCTCTGCCGTCACGAACGTCGAGTGCGAATCGACCGCCGCCGCCGCCGAGTGCACCGTCGGTGACATCGAGCACCAGCGACAGGTCCGCGCCGTAGCTGCGGGCCTGCAGCGCCCTGGGGATGTCGAGCAGGCGCAGCCACAGACCGTCATGGCTGCCACGGTGACGCACCAGCCGCGGATCGGTCAGCAGGTACGGCAACAGATGGTCCGGGTGGGTCACGACGTTCACCGAGCCCATCAGGTCGAGTCCGAGCAGGGCCCGCCACAGCGCGATGAATGCCTCCGGGGTGACCGCCGCCAGGTGGGTGACCTCGGCGCGCCCCTTGCCGTCGTCCGTCTCGTCGCCTCCGTGCACGCGGTACATCGCATAGCCGTCGGTATGCAGCAAGCAGTACAGCGCGCTGCCGCCGTCGCGCAGCGCCTCCCTGTCGGCGAGCACCTCGTCCCACAGCGCAGCCGGCGTGTGCAGCCCGCCCGGCGTCTGCAATCGCCACCGCTGTTCGATGTCTTCGAGTCGGGCGCGATGAGCGGCGGGCGCAACCACCCGAACCCCACCGGGATCCGGGACGTCGGCGTGGAACCGGGCCCGCGTGCGGTCGACGGACAGGCTCTGCCAGATGGTCGCCGGACCGTACCCGAACCGGCCGTAGATCTCGGCCTCGCTGGCCTCCAGACCGGCGATCGGATAGGCGCCCATGCGGCGGTGCAACTCGGCGAACATCCCGCGCAGCGCGCCGCGCCTGCGGTGGGTGGGCGCCACCGCCACGAACGACACTCCGGCCATCGGTAGCACCGCACCACCGGGAACCGTCAACTCGAGATCCAGGAACACCGCCAGTCCGACCACATCCGAACCGTCGCAGGCGACGACGGCGCTGTCGGTGGGCATCAGTGCCCGCCACGCGTCGACGGTCTCCTGTGGTCGCCACACGCCGAAGCTGGTCGCCGCGATCAGGCCCATCGCCGGCCAGTCAGACTCCTCGGCGGAACGGAAGGTCAGTTGATGAGATGAATTCGCCACATACCCGACCGTGGCATATCGCCACTCCTGTCGCATCCGAATATCGGCGGCTGCGTAGGGTCGGCCCATGACGGAGATCGCCGACGACGAACTGCCCCACCTCGACGAGTTCGCACTGCTTCCCGAGAACGCCGAGCAGGCCGGTGTCACCGTGGTGCCACGGGCCGAACGCGTCGACGCCGGGCCGGTCAGCGCGGTGAGGTTCGGTGACCGCGCTCCCGAGGTGGTGTTCCTGCACGGCGGCGGCCAGAACGCGCACACCTGGGACACCGTGATCGTCGGGCTGGGGCTCCCGGCCCTGGCCGTCGATCTTCCCGGGCACGGTCGATCGGCATGGCGCGAGGACGGCGACTACGGACCCAAGCTCAACGCGGTCGCAGTCGAACCCGTCATCCGAGATTTCGCCCCTGAGGCGGACCTGGTGGTCGGAATGTCGTTGGGCGGGCTGACCGCACTGCGCCTGGCGGTGGCCGCGCCGGAGCTGGTGCGCCGCCTGGTGCTCGTCGACGTGACGCCCTCGGCGCCGGAACGGCACACCGAGATGACCGACGCGCAGAAGGGCACCGTCGCGCTGACCCAGGGCGAGCGCATCTTCCCGTCGTTCGAGGCGATGCTCGAGGTCACGGTTGCCGCCGCGCCGCACCGCGACCGGAAATCGTTGCGGCGTGGGGTTTTCCACAACGCCCGCCGACTCGACGATGGCACCTGGACCTGGCGGTACGACAGCATCCGCACCGGCGAAGGCTTCCAGAACCTATGGGACGACGTGCCGCGGTTGACCACCCCGACCACGCTGATCCGCGGCGCCGATTCGTTCTTCGTCAACGACGAGGACGCCGCGGCGTTCGCCCGCACCGCACCTGGATTCCAGCGTGTGCACATCGTCGAGAACTCCGGACACTCGGTGCAAAGCGACCAGCCGCGGGCGCTGACCGATCTGCTGCGGGGCGTCCTCGACGCGTAGCCGCGGCCGGGTGGGCAACTGCAGGCGCGTCGACTGTTGTTCACCTGGTGCTTGCCTCGTGCTAGCCCGGCTCCCGTAGGTTTCCGCGAGTCCGGTCGCCCAGCCCGCGGCCGGAGTTTCGTCTGGGAAGGACTCCGCGATGGCCCTCGTGCCGCTGAACCTGCTCGTGTCTCACAACGGAAAGTCGAAGCGCCAGCATGTGACCTGTGTGCACAAATGCGGTGACGCATGCTCGAAGCCGGTGCCCAACAAGAGCGACAACGAGTACTTCGGTGACGTCGTCAAGGCCGTCTCCCGGCGCTCGATGCTGCAGGCCGGCGGCGTCGCCGTGCTCGCCGTCGGCGCCGGTTCCGCGCTGGCCGCCTGCTCGAACACCTCCGAACCGGCCCCCACCTCCTCGTCGGAGGCGGCCGCACCGGCCGACCCGCCGGCCGGCATGAACTTCTCCTCGGTCGCGCCCAACAGCGAGGACGCGGTGGTTGTCGCCGACGGCTACGAACAAGCTGTCGTCATCAGCTGGGGTGATCCCATCCTTCCCGGCGCGCCGGCATTCGACGTGAACAATCAGACCGGCGCCTCCCAGCGGGGCCAGTTCGGGTTCAACAACGACTTCGCCGGACTGCTCCCGATCGACGGTCAGCCGGGCCACTACCTGCTCGTCACCAATTTCGAGTACGCCACACCGCAATTCATGTTCCCCGGCTACGACGCCGCGGCCCCGACCCGCGACCAGTTCGAGGTCGAGGTCGCCTCGATGGGCATGGGCGTGGTGGAGGTCGAGCGCACTCCCGACGGTGCGCTGCGTCCCGTCATGGGTCGCTACAACCGTCGTATCACCGGCGACAGCCCCTTCACCCTGACCGGTCCGGCCGCGGGCACCGACTTCGTCAAAACCCAGGCCGACCCCGACGGTCGCACCGTGCTGGGCACCATCGCCAACTGCGCCGGCGGCGTGACCCCCTGGGGCACCGTGCTCTCCGGGGAAGAGAACTTCCACGGCTACTTCGGCGCACCGGAAGGATCGCCCGCGGTCAACCCGGTCGAGGCCGACCGGCACGACCGCTATGGTGTATCGCTGGAGCCGTCCGAATTGCTCTGGGAGACATTCGATCCCCGATTCGATCTGGCGAAGACCCCGAATGAGGTGAACCGGTTCGGCTACATCGTCGAGCTCAACCCGTGGGACCCGGAGTCGACACCGGTCAAGCACTCGGCAATGGGCCGGTTCAAACACGAGGGCGCCAACATCCACGTCGCCGACGACGGTACCGTGGTCGCCTACACCGGCGACGACGAGCGCTTCGACTACATGTACAAGTTCGTCTCCAGCCGCAAGATGGCCCCGGTCGGCCCGAACGGATCCGATCCCGCCGCGATGGCGAACAATATGGCCATCCTCGATGAGGGCACCCTCTACGTCGCCAAGCTGTCCGGCGACATCCCCGCGGCCGAGCTCGACGGTTCCGGAAAGCTGCCCGCCGCAGGCTCTTTCAGCGGGACCGGGACGTGGATTCCGCTGTTGCGCTCCGGCCCGAACGGGCAGGCCGAATCGCTGGTCGACGGCATCACCGCCGAGGAGGCCGCGGTGTTCACCCGGATGGCAGCCGACAAGGCCGGCGCCACCAAGATGGACCGCCCGGAAGACTTCGAGGCCAACCCCAAGACCGGAAAGGTCTATGTGGCTCTGACCAACAACTCCGAACGCGGCGCCGACGGCAAGGCCGCCGCTGACGCGTCGAATCCCCGCAACGACAACAAGAGCGGGCAGATTCTGGAGATCACCGACGACCACACCGGCACCGACTTCACCTGGGAGCTGCTGTTGGTGTGCGGCGACCCCGCCGCCGCCGACACCTACTACGGAGGCTTCGACAAGAGCAAGGTCAGCCCGATCTCCTGTCCCGACAACCTCGCGTTCGACAGTCACGGCAACCTGTGGATCTCGACCGACGGTAACGCGTTGGACTCCAACGACGGTCTGTTCGCGGTGGCGTTGGAGGGTCCCAACCGAGGTGAGACGAGACAGTTCCTGACGGTTCCGCTGGGAGCCGAGACCTGCGGCCCGGTCGTCACCGACGATCTGGTCACGGTCTGCGTCCAGCACCCGGGTGAGAACGACGAGAACAGCATCGACAGCCCCCAGTCCCGGTGGCCCGAGGGCGGCAACGGTACCGCGCGGCCCTCGGTCGTGGTCGCGTGGCGCAACGGCGGTCAGATCGGCGTGTAGCCGCCTCGCCGAGCGGGAAACTGGACTACATGACCTCCTCCGCCCCTTCGGTTCGCATCGGTGTGCAACTGCAGCCACAACACGCTCCGCGCTATGGCCAGATCCGTGACGCGGTGCGTCGATGTGAGGACATCGGCGTCGACATCGCGTTCAACTGGGATCACTTCTTTCCGCTCTACGGTGACCCCGACGGTGCGCACTTCGAGTGCTGGACCATGCTGGCCGCCTGGGCCGAGCAGACGTCGCGCATCGAGATCGGCGCGCTGGTCAGCTGCAACTCCTACCGCAATCCGGAGTTGCTGGCCGACATGGCGCGAACCGTGGACCACATCTCCGACGGGCGGTTGATCCTCGGTGTCGGGTCCGGCTGGAAGCAGAAGGACTACGACGAGTACGGCTACGAGTTCGGCACCGCGGGAAGCAGGCTCGACGACCTCGCCACCGCGCTCCCCCGGATGGAGGCAAGGCTGGCCAAACTCAATCCGCGATCGGTGCGCGACATCCCGGTGCTCATCGGCGGTGGTGGCGAGAAGAAGACCCTGCGGCTGGTCGCCCAACATGCACACATCTGGCACTCGTTCTCCGATACCGACAGCTACCCCCGCAAATCCGACATCCTGGCGCAGCATTGCGCGGACGTGGGTCGCGACCCGGCCACGATCGAGCGGTCGGCGGAAGCCAAGGGCCGTGACCACGACGCGCTGATCGACAACGCCGAGGCGCTGCGTCGGCTGGGCATCACCACGTTCACCGTGGGAGTCAACGGTCCCGACTACGACCTCAGCCACGCCGAGGCGCTGTGCCGGTGGCGGGACCAACACCGCAATGGTGACTGAAGCTGCCGATCAACTCCTGAAGGTGCGGGCGCCATGAGACACTGGCGCCGCCATGCCCAAGAAGTACGGGGTGAAGGAGAAGGACCTCGTGGTCTCTCACGTGGTCAACATGGTGCTGACCGGCAAACTTCGGTCGGGAGATCGGCTGGACCGCAACGAGATAGCCCATGAGCTCGGCCTGAGTCGGGTTCCGATCCAGGAAGCGGTCGTCCAGCTCGAGCATGACGGCATTCTGTCGACCCGATACCACCGCGGCGCCTATGTAGAACGGTTCGATGCGGCCACCGTCCGCGAGCACCACGAGGTCTACGGTCTGCTCACCGGCATCGCCTCCGGACGGGCGGCGGATGCCCCGGATTCGACGGTGCTCGCCGACCTGGACCAGGAGATCGAACAGATGCGCGCCGCCCGCGACGCCCGCCAGTTCGATCTGCACGCCGGACGCTTTCGCGCAGCTATCACCGGCGCCTACGCCGGTCCACGGCTGCAGGCCGCCATCGGTGCCTCCCAGGCGTTCATCCCGCTCAACTTCTGGCAGGGTTATCCGCAGCATCGCGACCGCCTGTTGCCGTCCTATGCGGCCGAACTGGCCGCGGTCCGCGCCGGGGACGCCGACGCCGCCCGGGCGGCGTGCGCCCAGCGCGCCGAGCTGATGGCCTCGATCCTGCTGACCGAACTGGTCCGCCGCGGCGTGCTGCCGCCCGAAGCATCCTGAGTGAGCCGAAGTCGCCGTATCGAACCCGGTGCAGACTACGTTGCTTCGAATGAACCTCTTGGGGGTATCGCGCCCATCCGTGAAGAGTTCCGCCCTTGCCCTGGTCATCGGGATCCTGCTGGCTCTGGGTCTGGCCGCACCGGTATCCGCCCAGGTGGACCAGTGCCGACCGCCAGGCGTGCAGAGCGCGAGCGCCCTGCCCACCAACCTGGCGGCCGCGGCAACCGGACCCGCCGCCGACAGGTACACCACCGACGGCGTCGTGCCGCTGGAGTCGGTCGACGTCAACGCACTCGGGCTCAGCCAGCCCGGCACGCTGACCGTCGGCACCCTGTCCGACGCACCCCCGAGCATCTGCATCGACTCGGCCGGCCAGTTCACCGGGTTCGACAACGAGCTACTGCGGGCGGTCGCCGACCGGCTCGGTCTGCGGATCAACTTCGTCGGCACCGAGTTCTCCGGGCTGCTGGCCCAGGTTGCGGCACGCCGGTTCGACGTCGGATCCTCGTCGATCACCACCACCGACGCCCGACGCAACACGGTCGGCTTCACCAACGGCTACGACTTCGGCTACTTCTCGCTGGTCGTGCCCAGCGGATCGGCGATCACCGGCTTCGACACGTTGGGACCCGGGCAGCGGATCGGGGTGGTGCAGGGCACCGTGCAGGAGGCCTATGTCATCGACACCCTGAACCTGCAGCCGGTGAAGTTCCCTGACTACAACACCGTCTACGCCAGCCTCAAGACCGGCCAAGTCGATGCGTGGGTGGCGCCGTCGCAGCAGGCGCAGGGCACCGTCCAGCCCGGGGATCCCACCGAGATCATCGAGAACACCTTCAGTTTGGACAATTTCATCGCATGGGCGGTCGCCGAGGACAACCAGCCGCTGATCGACGCGCTGAACTCCGGCCTGGACGCGGTGATCGCCGACGGCACCTGGTCTCGCCTCTACGCCGACTGGGTTCCCCGCGCGCTCCCACCGGGCTGGAAGCCCGGATCCAAATCCGCACCGGCGCCGCAACTGCCGGATTTCGCCGCCATCGCCGCGGCCAATCAGGACACGCGGCCGGCTGCCGCCCCCGCGCAGCCGAGATCGACCCTTTCCCAACTGGGTGCGTCGTTTTTGGACTGGGATCTCTATAAACAGGCCATCCCGGACCTGTTCAAGACCGGGCTGCCCAACACGCTCATCCTGACGATCGCGGCCAGCGTCATCGGGCTCATCCTCGGCATGGCGCTCGCCATCGCCGGTATATCCCGATCACGTTGGCTGCGTTGGCCGGCCCGGATCTACACCGACATCTTTCGCGGTCTGCCCGAGGTGGTGATCATCCTGTTGATCGGCCTCGGGGTCGGGCCCGTCGTCGGCCACCTCACCAACAACAACCCGTTCCCGCTGGGTATCGCGGCGCTCGGGCTGATGGCGGCCGCCTACGTCGGCGAGATCTTCCGGTCCGGAATCCAGAGCGTCGACTCCGGCCAGCTCGAGGCCTCCCGCGCACTGGGTTTCAGCTATTCGACCTCCATGCGGCTGGTGGTGGTGCCGCAGGGTGTCCGGCGGGTGCTGCCGGCGCTGATGAATCAGTTCATCTCGCTGCTGAAAGCCTCCTCGCTGGTGTACTTCCTCGGCCTGATCGCCAACCAGCGCGAGCTCTTCCAGGTCGGCCGCGATCTGAACGCCCAGACCGGTAACCTGTCCCCGCTGGTGGCCGCGGGATTGTTCTACCTCGCGCTGACGATCCCACTGACGCACCTGGTGAACTACATCGACGCGCGGCTGCGCCGTGGCCGCACGCCTGCCGAAGAGGATCCACTGGTGCTGGCGACCTCACAGGAGATGAACTGATGACGACTGCGGTTTCGTTGGCCGCCAAGGATATTCACCTGTCCTTCGGCAAGAGCGCGGTACTTCGCGGGGTCGATCTGGACGTCGCCGCCGGTTCCAGCACCGCGGTCATCGGGCCGTCCGGATCCGGAAAGTCCACCTTGCTGCGCACGTTGAACCGACTCTACGAACCCGACCGTGGCGACATCCTGCTCGACGGTCGCTCGGTGCTGCATGACAATCCCGACCAGCTGCGCCAGCGCATCGGCATGGTGTTCCAGCAGTTTCAGCTGTTCCCGCACCGCACGGTGCTGGACAACGTCACCCTGGCGCCGCGCAAGCTCAAGGGCCTGAGCACCGAACAAGCGCGCGAGCTCGGAATGGCGCAACTGGAGCGGGTCGGGCTGCGGAACAAGGCCGACGTCCGACCCGCCACCCTGTCCGGCGGCCAGCAGCAGCGCGTGGCGATCGCACGGGCACTGGCCATGAGCCCGCAGGTGATGTTCTTCGACGAGGCCACCTCGGCGCTGGATCCCGAACTGGTCAAAGGCGTGTTGAAGCTGATCGCCGACCTCGCGGCCGACGGGATGACGATGGTCGTGGTCACCCACGAGATGGGCTTCGCACGGTCGACGGCCGACACGGTCGTCTTCATGGACCACGGGCAGGTCGTCGAAACCGGACCTCCCGAGCAGCTATTCGAGGCGGCCGAGACGGACCGGCTGCGGCGGTTCCTGTCCCAGGTGCTCTAGGCCTGCCTGGGACGTGGTGTGGACAGGTCTCGACACTTTCGTCAAAATCCCTCCGACAGCACAACTCGGTCGCAGCGGTCAGGTTAGACTGCCTGCATTATGGTGCCCACCGAAGCACGGGTCAGCGAACTCGCCGGCGAATTGCAGCGAGTGTTGTCCAAGGTGCTGTCGGTCATGCGGCACACCGGTCGCACCGCGACCTCGGGCGACCTGACCCTGGCTCAATTGTCGATTCTGCTCACCCTGTTCGACCAGGGCCCGATGCGCATGACCGAGTTGGCCGCCCACGAGAAGGTCCGCACACCGACCACCACGGTCGCCATCCGCCGCCTGGAGAAACTCGGCCTGGTCAAGCGCGACCGCGACCCGTCCGATCTGCGGGCCGTCCTCGTCGACATCACCCCGGAAGGCCTGGCCCAACACCGGGAAGCGTTGGCGTCCAGGCAGGCTCACCTGGCGTCGTTGCTGAGCAAGCTCACCGAAGAGGAGCTCGACGCGCTGACCAAGGCGCTGGCACCGCTCGAGCGCATCGCCGAGTAGCGGTCAGCCCAGCCAATCCAACACCGCCGCAGCCGTCCACGACTGCTGCATGCTGCCCAGCGGTTCGCCGGTGAAGGGTTCGTAGTACTCGGCGAACGTGCCGTCGCTGGCCTGCCGCAAACCCTCACGGCGCAGTGTCGCCGACCGCTCGGCCCAGCCGCGGCGGGCAAAACACCAGGAGAACAGCCACGTCATCACCGGCCACACCGGTCCGCGCCAATACTCGCGGGGCCGGAAATCGCGCGACACCGGCGACGTGGACGGAATCAGCGCATAGGCGAGGTCGGGATGACCGCAGAACCGGGTGCCCTCCAACAGCTTGAGCAGCGCCCGCTCCCGGTCGTGCGGTAGCCCCCCGCACAGCAGCGGCGCGAACTGCGCCACCGTCTCGGTGGCGATCCACTTCTCCGCCCGCAGGTCGTAATCCCTTGCTGCACCTGTTCTTTCATCGGTGGCGTCGATGACTCCGGCGCGGAACCGGTCGGCCCAGGCGTACAGCTCGCGGACATCGGAATTGGGCCGCTTGTGGTCCTCGCCGATCTCGGCCAGCACCTGGCAGGCCACCGAGAGGATCGCCGAGACGAAGACGTCCTCCACCGCGAAACTCATGGACTTCGACAGCAACCGGTCGTCGTAGCGCGCGGACTTCATCTCCTCGAGCAACCACAGGTAGCGGTCGTACTCGGTGTCGGAGGGACGCTGGCTGGCGTCGGTGTTGATCTTGTTGTCCTCGCGCTGGTACTCCGGTACGTCGCCGGGAATCACGTTGGCGTACGCGCTGTCCCAGCGCGGGGAGTTGTCCATACCCGACTCCCACCCGTGATACACCGTGACCCGGCCGTGGCCGCGCTGATCGCGGCACTCGGCCAGCCATCGGTGCCAGCGCACCAGATCGCTCCACCGCCGGTCCAGAAACGCCTGGGCGACCGCACGGGTGGAGCGGCCCCGGTTGCGGGCGTGGTCGAGGATGCGCTGCACCGCGATGGCATGCACCGGCGGCTGCGTGATTCCCGAGGTATGGCGGCTGCGCGGGGCGTCGGTGGCCAGCGCCGAACAGGCCCACCGCGCAGGGCCCGGGAAATACCCGTCCACGCCGTTGGCGAACACGATGTGCGGGATCATGCCGTTACCCCACTGGGCCGACAACAGGGTGTCGAGCTCGACCACGGCGCGCTCGACCGACAGCGGTGCCAACCCGATCGCCACGAACGCCGCGTCCCAGCTCCACATGTGCGGATAGAGCAGGGGTGCGGCGGTGGTCATCACGCCGAGGTCGTTACCGCGCAGCAGGTAGGCCGCGCGGGCGGCCAGCTGGGTGGAGGTGAAGCTGGGATCAGGGGGCATCGTGATCCCATCATGCGACGACTTCGCCCGGCGCGCAGGTCGGTAGGGTTTCGGGTGTGCCGACCGCGATGATCACCGGAGCCTCGGGAGGGCTGGGAGCCGCCCTCGCCGAGGCGTTGGCCCCGACCCACACCCTGTTCCTGGCCGGCCGGCCGTCCCCGGCGCTGGACGCCGTCGCCGAGCGTTTCGGCGCCACCACCTGGCCGGTCGACCTGGCCGACCCGGACTCGATGCCTGCCGTCGTTGAGCCGATCGTCGAACTCGACGTGCTGATCCACAACGCCGGCGTCGCCTACCCCGGCCGGGTCGCGGAGTCCACCGTCGACGAGTGGCGGGCCACGATGACCGTCAACGTCGTCGGCACTGTCGCATTGACCCTGGAACTGCTGCCGGCGCTGCGCGCCACCGGCGGACACGTGGTGTTCATCAACTCCGGTGCCGGCATCAAGGCCTCGCCCGGCCTGGCGTCCTACACGGCGAGCAAGTTCGCGCTGCGCGGTTTCGCTGAATCGCTGCGCGCCGATGAGCCCGCGCTGCGGGTGACGTCGGTGCACCCCGGCCGGATCGCGACCGCGATGCAAGAGGACCTCGTCGCCTACGAAGGCCGCCCCTACGACCCGGCCCAGTTCCTGAGCCCGCAGACCGTGGCGCGGGTCACCGCGGACGCGATCAACGCGCCTGCCGACGCGCACGTCCAGGAGGTGATCGTCCGGCCGCGGTGACCCCGCAGCCGGACGTCACACCACGACGTTGACCAGGCGGCCGGGAACGACGATGACCTTCTTCGGTGTCCGGCCGTCCAGGAAGGCGACCACCTTCTCATCGGCCAGGGCAGCGGCTTCCACCGCGTCGACCGGAGCATCGGCGGCGACCGTGACCCGGCCGCGCACCTTGCCGTTCACCTGCACCGGGTACTCGGCGGTGTCCTCGACCAGGAACCGCTCGTCGGCCACCGGGAACGGGCCGTGTGCCAGCGAATTCCGGTGCCCCAACCGGCTCCACAGCTCCTCGGCCAGGTGCGGCGCCAGCGGGGCCACCATCAGCACCAGCGGTTCGAGCGCCGAGCGTGCCGTCACCGACTGCTTGGTCAGGTGGTTGGTGTACTCGATGAGCTTGGCGGCCGCGGTGTTGTTGCGCAGCGCGGCGTAGTCGTCGGCGGCGCCGGCGATGGTGCGGTGCAGCAGTCGCTGCGTCTGGTCATCGAGCGGTTGGTCGGTGGCCCGTGAGTCACCGGATTCCTCGTCGACGATCAGTCGCCAGACGCGTTGCAGGAAGCGATGCGCCCCGACCACATCCTTGGTGGCCCACGGCCGCGACGCTTCCAGCGGACCCATCGACATCTCGTACACCCGCAGGGTGTCCGCCCCATAGTTGTCGCAGATCTCGTCCGGCGACACCGAGTTCTTCAGGCTCTTGCCGATCTTGCCGAACTCCTGGTTGACCTCTGTCTCACCGTCGGGGCCTGGATACCAGAACTTGCCGTCGCGCTCGATCACCTCGGCGGCAGGCACGTAGGCGCCGCGCGCATCGGTGTAGGCGAACGCCTGGATGTAACCCTGGTTGACCAACCGCCGGTACGGTTCGCGGGAGCTGACATGGCCCAGGTCGTAGAGCACCTTGTGCCAGAACCGCGAATACAGCAGGTGCAGCACTGCGTGCTCGACGCCACCGACGTAGAGATCGACGCCGCCGGGGTCGCGGGGACCGTGCTCGGCCGGCCTCGGACCCATCCAGTACGCCTCGTTCTCCTTGGCGCACATGGCCTCCGCGTTGTGCGGATCGGTGTACCGCAGCTCGTACCAGGAGCTGCCCGCCCACTGCGGCATCACGTTGGTGTCCCGGGTGTACGGCTTGACACCGTCACCGAGGTCGAGTTCGACGTTCACCCAGTCGGCGGCCTTGGCCAGCGGCGGCGACGGTTCACTGTCGGCGTCGTCGGGATCGAACAGCACCGGCGAGTAATCCGGCACGTCGGGCAGCTCCACCGGCAGGAGCCGTTCCGGCAGACCGTGCGCTCGGCCATCGGCGTCGTAGACGATCGGGAACGGCTCACCCCAGTATCGTTGCCGGGCGAAAAGCCAATCCCGCAGCTTGTATTCGACCCGCGCCCGGCCCCGGCCGTCGGCGACCAGACGTTCGGTCATCGCCGCCTTCGCGGACTCGACGTCCATGCCGTCGAGGAAGCCCGAGTTCACCAGCACACCGTCGCCGGTGTAGGCCTCCACCGAGACGTCACCGCCGGAGACCACCTCCATGATCGGCAGGCCGAATTCGGTGGCGAAGTCCCAGTCACGCTGGTCACCGCTTGGCACCGCCATGATCGCACCGGTGCCGTACCCGGCCAGCACATAGTCTGCGATGAACACCGGAACCTGTTGCCCGTTCGCCGGATTCGTCGCGTAGGCGCCGACGAACACGCCGGTCTTGGTCTTGTTCTCCTGCCGCTCGAGATCCGATTTGGCCGCGATCGACGCGCGGTAGGCCACCACTGCATCCCGCGGGCTCGCCGCGCCCAAGGTCCACCGGCGGTCCACCCCGTCCGGCCACGCCTCGGCGACCAGTCGGTCCACCAGGTCGTGTTCGGGGGCCAGCACCAGGTAGGTCGCACCGAACAACGTGTCGGGCCGGGTGGTGAACACCTCGATATCACCCGCATGGGTTCCGAACAGGACCGAAGCGCCCGTCGAGCGGCCGATCCAGTTGCGCTGCATGGTCTTGACCTTGTCCGGCCAATCCAGCACGTCGAGGTCCTCCAGCAGCCGATCGGAATACGCGGTGATCCGCATCATCCACTGCCGCAACCGTTTCCGGAACACCGGGAAGTTGCCGCGCTCACTGCGACCGTCGGAGGTGACCTCCTCGTTGGCAAGCACTGTGCCCAGACCCGGGCACCAGTTCACCACCGAGTCGGACAGGTAGACCAGCCGATGTGCGTCCACCACATCGGCGCGCTCGCCTTCGCTCAGCTGCGCCCAGGTGCGCCCGTCGTCGAGCCGGCGGGTGCCGTCCTCGAACTCGTCGATCAGCTCCGCGATGGGGCGGGCCTTGTCGGCCTCCGGGTCGAACCATGCGTTGAAAATCTGCAGGAAGATCCACTGGGTCCACTTGTAGTACTCCACATCGGTGGTGGAGAAGCTGCGCCGGGAGTCGTGACCGAGTCCCAACCGGCCGAGCTGGCGCCGGAAGTTGACGATGTTGGCTTCGGTGCGGGTCCGCGGATGGGTTCCGGTCTGGATCGCGTACTGTTCGGCGGGCAGCCCGAACGCGTCGAACCCCAACGCGTGCAGCACATTACGGCCGGTCATCCGGTAGTACCTGGCGTATACGTCGGTGGCGATGTAGCCCAGCGGGTGCCCGACGTGCAGGCCCTCGCCGGACGGGTAGGGGAACATGTCCTGGACGAACATCTTGTCCGCGGGCACCGCCGAACCGTCGGCCGGTGCCAACGCGCCGACGGGGTTGGCCACGTCGAACGTGCCGTCCTGCGCCCACCGCTGCTGCCACACCTGTTCGATCTCACCGGCGAGTTCGGCGGTGTAACGGTGCCGGGGCACGTCATCTCCCGGCAGGCGCTCGCGGTCTCCCGACAAGCGCTCCTGCGAGGATTCGGTTCCGGTCGGCGTTTCAGTCACGCCATCAGGGTATAAGCACCCGATCGGCGGTATTGCCGGCCACGGGTAGGTCTCGGTTGCGCTACGGATGCGTCAGGGGTTGGTCCCGAGTCGATTCCAGCCCTGGTGGCGGCGTGACACGCGTGGATACATTTCTCGCCTGACGGTCATCACGCGTTGGGAAGGATTGCACTCGATGAGCGAAAACGCCCGCCACTGGCGGGTTCTGGCAGGGGGTGTCGGTGCCTGCGCCGCGGGAATCGCCGGCGCGCTGACCGTCGCCGCCGCGACGGCCTCGGCTCAGCCGATGGTTCCGCAGCCACCGCTGCCCGCACCTGCCACGGTGACGCAGACCGTCACGGTGGCGCCCAACGCCGCCATCGCCCCGGTCGGGCAGCCTGGTGTGACGCCCGCCACCGGCGGTGCGGCCGCCGTCCCGGCCGGCGTGAGCGCTCCCGCGGTGCCGGTGGTGCCCCCGCGCCCCGTGTCCACCATCGCGCCGGCGACATCAGGCACCCTCAGCGAGTTCTTCGCCGAGAAGGGCGTCACCATGGAGCCCCAGTCCAGCCAGGACTTCCGCGCACTCAACATCGTGCTGCCGATGCCCCGCGGCTGGGAGCACATCCCGGACCCGAACGTGCCGAACGCGTTTGCCGTGCTCGCCGACCGGGTCGGGGGCAACGGCTTGTACTCGTCGAATGCCCAGGTCATCGTCTACAAGCTGATCGGGGCGTTCGATCCGAAGGAGGCCATCAGCCACGGCTTCATCGACAGTCAGAAGCTGCCGGCCTGGCGGTCCACCGATGCGTCGCTGGCCGACTTCGGCGGTATGCCGTCGTCGCTGATCGAGGGCACCTACCGCGAGAACAACATGACGTTGAACACCTCGCGCCGCCACGTCATCGCCACCGTCGGCCCCGACAGCTACCTGGTGTCGCTGTCGGTCACCACCAGTGTCGATCAGGTCGTCGCCGCCGCCGACGCCACCGAGGCGATCGTCAAGGGTTTCAAGGTCAGCGTGCCCGGATCCGCCCCTGCGGCGCCTCCTGCCGGCGCGCCGGTGCCGCCGCCGCCTGCGGTACCGCCTCCAGCTCCCGCCGCCCCCGCCGTGGCGCCGCCGCCACAGCTGCTGGGGTTGCAGGGATAGACGGCGTCGTCCCCCGGGCGAAGCCTGGCGCCCGGGGGACGGCGGCCCATACTTCAGGGCCGTTCATCGGCCAGTTCACCACCCGTTTCGGCGCGTGTCGCCAGCACCGTATTCTGAGCCCATGTTCGTCGCCGCCGTGTTGAGCCTGTGTGCGGCCGTGGTGACCGCGGCGCTGGGCGCGTGGTCGCTGGCCCGCCGACCCTCCACCGATTACGTGCAACAGGTGCTGCGCGGCGTCGCGCCCACCCAGCTGGCCGCGGCGGTGATGCTCGCCGCAGGGGCTGCGGTCGCGTTGTCGGTGAGCTCGCCGATGGCGGTGGCGATTCTGGTGGTGTGCATCGTCGGTGCGCTTGCGACCGTCGGTGCCGGATGCTGGCAGAGCGCCAAGGCTGTCACCCGCCGCAATGCCCTGCAGGCCGTCGCTGCCGGCTCCGCGGGGTGCGGCAGCTCGTGCGCGTCGTGCACCCTGTCCTGCGACAGCTGACGGCGCTTCGGCGGCCGGCGAGGCGCGCCGAACCGCCCCTCAGTTGCGGCTGAGATCGATCGGGTGCGTCGCCAGCAGCGACACCGGCATCGGCTGCCGGCGCAGGATCCGGGCCCACAGGTCGACCCGCGGCTCCACCAGAACGTCGGACGGCAACGCGGACAACACAATCCAGTCATCGCGCTCGATCTCGCCCTCAAGCTGACCGATGGTCCAGCCCGAATAGCCGGCGAAGATCCGCACTCCTTCGATCAACGGTGCGACAGAAGCCGGGTCGGCGTCCAGGTCGACCATCGCGACCCGGCCCTGGACGTGTCGTAGCCCCGCCACGCCGGACGGGTCGACACCCACCCGCAACGTCGCCAGGCACAATGCGGCGTCGCGCTTCACCGGGCCTCCGATGAACATCGTCTTGGGCTTGGCCGCCAGCTTCGCCCACTGCGGCAGGACGTTGTACACCGCGGTCTCGCTGGCCCGGTTCAGCACCACCCCGAGAGTCCCGCCGTCGTTGTGTTCGACAACGTAGATCACGCTGCGCCGGAACGTCGGCTCCATCAGGTCGATATTGGCCAACAGCAGCGTGCCCGCGCGGACCCGGTGTGTCGCAGGGGCGACGAAATCCTCCGGATCTTCGTGCTGAGCCATCGGTCCATCATGTCACCACCGCTGCACGATCGTGGCGAACAAGCGCACCGCAGATGGATATTTGTACTGTGGGTCGGGTCGCGCCAGCCGACACCTCCAGACCCACTCCACCCACCAGCCCGCCCCAGGACGTGACCCTTGCCCGACGACCGTGCCCCCCGGACGTTGTGGCGTTCGGTGCGGGCGCTGCCCGAGTTCCGCAGGCTGCTCGAACTGCGGGCGGTCAGCCAGTTCGGCGACGGGCTGTTCCAGGCCGGTATCGCCGGGGCGATCCTGTTCAACCCCGAACGTGAAGCCGAACCGTGGGCTATCGCCGCCGCATTCGCCGTCCTGTTTCTGCCCTATTCCCTGCTCGGCCCATTCGCCGGCGCGCTGCTGGATCGCTGGGATCGCCGGCTGGTGCTCATCGGCGCCAACAGTGGGCGCCTGGCGGTACTCCTCACCGTTGCCGCACTGTTGGCGGCCGGCCGCTCCGACATCCCAATCCTGTTGAGCGCGTTGGTCGCCAATGGTTTCACCCGGTTCGTGTCCTCGGGATTGTCGGCCGCGCTGCCGCACGTGGTGCCCCGCGGTCAGGTGATCGCGATGAACTCGGTGGCCACCGCCACCACGTCGGTCGCGGCGTTCGCCGGGGCCGTCTTCATGCTGCTGCCGCGCTCGCTGTTCGGTGCCGGAGACGCCGGAGCCTCGATCACCATCGTGCTGGTGGCGGTGCCGGTGTCGGTGGCGCTGTGGCTGTCGGGGCGGTTCCCACCCCGGCTGCTCGGACCCGACGACAGCGTGCGCGCCGTCCACGGGTCGGTGGTGTACGCCGTGGCCACCGGCTGGGTGCACGGCGCGCGCACGGTGCTGGCGGTTCCGTCGGTCGCGGCGACGCTTTCGGGGCTGGCCGCCCACCGGATGGTGTTCGGCGTCAACACCCTGCTGGTGTTGGTGATGGTCCGCCACACCGAGGCCACCACGGTGGCCGGTTTCGGTACGACCGTTCTGTTCGTGTCGGCCGGTGGCGCGGGCCAGTTCCTGGCCACCGTGATCACGCCCAGCCTGGTCAAGAGGTGGGGCCGGTACGTGATCCCCAACGGGGCGCTGATGTTCGCCGCCGCCGTGCAGCTGTGCGGCGCGACGTTGCATCTTCCGGTGATGATCGTGTGTGGATTCTTGCTCGGCGCCGCCGGTCAAGTGGTCAAACTCTGCGCGGACACGGCGATGCAGATCGATGTCGACGACGCCCTGCGCGGTCACCTGTTCGCCGTGCAGGACTCGCTGTTCTGGGTGGCGTTCATCGCCGCGATTTCGGCGGCGGCATTCGTCATCCCGCCCGGCGGGCGCTCGGTCGGTTTGGCACTGGCCGGGGTCGGGCTCTACCTGATCGGGCTCACCGTGCACGCCACCGTCGGACGGCGCGGCAGGCGGCGCGGATAAGCTGTCCCGCATGGCCGGAGCAGCCCCGATCGTCGAGGATCTACGCGACGAGAGCGCTGATCTGGATGCGTTGGTGGCCGCGCTGCCACCCCAGCGGTGGGCGCTGCCGACCCCGGCCGCCGGCTGGACGATCGCCCACCAGATCGCCCACCTGCTGTGGACCGACCGGGTGGCGCTGACATCGGTCACCGACGAGTCCGGTTTCGCCACCGTCCTGGCCGAGGCGGCCCAGAACCCGGCCGGCTTCGTCGACGCCGGGGCCGCCGAACTCGCCGCGCGGCCCGCGGCCGAGCTGCTCGCCGACTGGCGGGCGACCCGCGCCGCACTGCACGACGCGCTGCTGACCGTCGCCGACGGCCGTAAGTTGCCGTGGTTCGGTCCGCCGATGAGCGCGGCGTCGATGGCGACCGCGCGGCTGATGGAGACCTGGGCGCACGGACTCGATGTCGCCGACGCCCTCGGAGTGTCGCGAGCGCCCACGGCCCGGCTGCGCTCGATCGCCCATATCGGGGTGCGCACCCGCGACTTCGCTTTCACCGTGCACGGGCTCACCCCGCCGCCGGAACCGTTCCACGTGAAACTATCCGCGCCGGAGGCGTCTGCGGGCGACGCCGAGTGGACCTGGGGCCCCGAGGACGCCGCCCAGCGGGTGACCGGTTCGGCGGAACATTTCTGCATGCTCGTCACGCAGCGACGGCCCCGGGCGGCGCTCGACGTCGCCGCAACCGGACCCGACGCCGAGAAATGGCTGAGCATCGCGCAGGCCTTCGCCGGCCCACCCGGACCCGGCCGCGGCTGACCCGGCGCCGCCGGAGACAGGTGGGGCTACAGGTAGTCGGCCGTGTCCGCGCCGCCGTCACCGTCCCCGTCGGCGAGCCGCACATCCCAGCGACCGTCCCCGTCGGTGTCCACCCAGGCCTGGGCGGCACCCCACGCACGGTCGGCCAATCCGTCACCGTCGGCGTCGACCAGTCGCTCCAGCGCTCCGTCACCGTCGAGGTCGACCGCGGGCAGGCCGGCGGGATGCTCGACACCGTCGAGGCCGAACCAGCGCAGCGCCGCACCACCGCGCTCGGCGGCGACCGACCAGGTTCCGGTGCCGTCGTCGGTGAAGAACGCCTCCGGGACGCCGTCGTCGTCGCGGTCCGACACCGCGTGGTCGGCGATCCCGTCACCGTCGAAGTCGGCGAGCAGATCGTCGATCAGCCCGTCGGCGTCGAGATCGAGCCCGACCGCGTCGAACACGCCGTCGCCGTCAAGGTCGGCATCGGCACCCGCCGTCCACATGGTGGCCGAGCCGTCGGGGTCACCCAGGCAGTAGTCCATACCTGATCAGACGCCGGAGCCACCCGTCTCGTTCCACCAGCGCAGCAGTTCGGCGACCGCCTCGTCGTGGTTCAGCGGCCCGCGGTCGAGCCTGAGTTCCTTGAGGTATTTCCATGCCTGGCCGACCTGTGGACCCGGCGGGATCCCGAGGATCCGCATGATCTCGTTGCCGTCGATGTCCGGACGCACCCGGGCCAGATCCTCCCGGGCCGCGAGCTCGGAGATCCGCCGCTCCAGGTCGTCGTAGTTGGCCTGCAGCCGGGCGGCGCGCCGCTTGTTGCGGGTGGTGCAGTCGGCGCGGACCAACTTGTGCAGCCGGCTCAACAACGGCCCGGCGTCGGTGACGTAGCGGCGCACCGCCGAATCGGTCCACCGGCCGTCCCCGTAACCGTGGAACCGAAGATGCAGATACACCAGCTGCGACACATCCGAGATCATCTGCTTGGAGTACTTCAGCTCCCGCATCCGCTTGCGCGTCATCTTCGCCCCGACAACCTCGTGGTGGTGGAAGCTGACCCCACCATCGGGCTCGTGCTTACGGGTGGCCGGCTTACCGATGTCGTGTAACAGCGCCGCCCACCGCAACACCAGGTCCGGACCCTGCTCACCCTCCAGATCCATGGCTTGCCGCAGCACGGTCAGCGAATGCTGGTAGACATCCTTGTGCTGATGGTGCTCGTCGATCGCCATCCGCATCGCGCCGACCTCCGGCAGCACCACCTCTCCGAGCCCGGTCTGGACCATCAGGTCCACCCCGGCCACCGGATCGGCGCCCAACAGCAGTTTGTCCAGTTCGGCGGCCACCCGTTCGGCGGTGATCCGCTCCAGCTGCGGTGCCATCTCCTCCAGAGCCCGGCGCACCCGCGGCGCCACCGCGAAACCGAGCTGGGAGACGAACCGTGCCGCCCGCAGCATCCGCAGCGGATCGTCACCGAAGGACACCTCCGGTTCGGCAGGCGTGTCGAGCACGCCTTGCCGCAACGCAATCAGACCGCCCAACGGATCCAGAAACTCCGCGGGCCCGTCCGCGGTGATGCGGACCGCCATCGCGTTGACGGTGAAATCACGGCGCACCAGGTCCTCGGTCAGATCGTCGCCGTAGCGCACCTGCGGGTTGCGCGACACTTGGTCGTACGAGTCGGCGCGGAACGTGGTGATCTCCAGCCGGTCGCCGCCCCGGCCGACACCAAGGGTGCCGAAATCGATGCCGGTGTCCCAGAGCGCGTCCCCCCACCCGCGCAGAAAACGCAGCATCTGCTCGGGGCGCGCATCGGTGGTGAAGTCGAGATCCGCACCCAGCCGGCCCAGCAGCGCATCGCGCACACTGCCGCCGACCAGATACAGCTGGTGGCCGTTGTCGGCGAACACCCGGCCCACCTCGCCCAGCACCCCGGCATGGGCGTTCAGTGCAACCTGCGCTGCGGCCAGCAGTTCGGCTACATCGTCGGGGGCGGTGGGGTCAGGCACGTCCGATGAGCCTACTGGTCACGGCGATGTCACCGACCGGCGAGTGCAACGAGTGCTGCAGTTCATGCCAGCTACTATCGCTTGGGTGTCGGACGGCGAGCAGGCCAAACCACGACGGCGTCGCGGGCGCCGCCGCGGCCGTCGGGCGGCCGGCCCCCCCGAAGCCGGCTCCGATCAGACCGCCGACCACCACCCGCAGGTCCCCGCCGCCAACACCGGCGGCCAGGCCGGTCAGCCCCCGAAACCGCGGAAATCCCGGCCGCGCCGTCCCCCGGATCGTTTGCGCACCGTGCACGAAACATCGGCAGGCGGGCTGGTCATCGACGGCATCGACGGACCCAAGGACCATCAGGTGGCCGCCTTGATCGGGCGGATCGACCGCCGCGGACGGATGCTGTGGTCGCTGCCGAAAGGTCACATCGAGAAGGGTGAAACGGCCGAACAGACCGCCATCCGCGAGGTGGCCGAGGAGACCGGCATCCAGGGCAGCGTGCTGGCGGCGCTCGGCAGCATCGACTACTGGTTCGTCACCGAGGGCAGGCGCGTTCACAAGACCGTGCACCACTATCTGATGCGCTTCAGCGGTGGCGAACTCTCCGACGAGGACGTCGAAGTCACCGAGGTGGCCTGGGTGCCCGTCCGAGAACTGCCCGCCAAACTGGCCTACGCCGACGAGCGCCGGCTCGCCGAGGTCGCCGACGAGCTGATCGACAAGTTGCACACCGACGGGCCCGCTGCCCTGCCCCCGCTACCGCGCACCGCGCCCCGCCGCCGTGGGCAGACCCACTCCCACACCCGGCGGCACCGACCTGACCCCCCCGCTCAAACCCAGCCCGGCCGGCGGACGAACGGCTGCGGTCAAGGACCGTGACGGTGCCTGTGCGGCGCATTCCTCACCGCGGCTGGTACCTCACCGCTGGGTCATCATCCTTTCGACCCGTGCGGCTGCTCGTCGCGGTCCTCGCGCTGCTGCTGGCCCTCGCGCCCGCGGCCGCCACCCCCCTGGCCGCCGCTCAACCCGCGTCGATCCCGTTCCTGCACGTCGAGATCGACAGCATCAGTCCCGAGGTCGTCACGACCACCAGCGATCCGCTTGTCACCGTCACCGGCACCATCAGCAACGTCGGCGACAGGCCGGTGCGCGACGTGGTGGTACGGCTGGAACGTGCGCAGGCCGTGGCGAACTCCAGCGCGCTGCGCACCGACCTGGCCGGCAACGTCGACCAGTACCAGCCGGTCGCCGACTTCATCACCGCAGCGCCGGAACTGGTCCGCGGACAACAGGTTCCGTTCCGACTCGCCTATCCGCTGCGTGCCACCGACCAAGCCTCGATGCGGATCGACACTCCCGGCGTGTATCCACTGATGGTCAATGTCAACGGCACCCCCGACTACGGCGCCCCGGCCCGCCTGGATGACTCCCGCTTCCTGCTGCCCGTGCTCGGGGTGCCGCCGGGTAGCGATTCGGACACCTACGGTGAGACGCCCGAGGCCGCGGTGCCACCCGACACCACCCGCCCGGTCGGGCTCACCATGTTCTGGCCACTGGCCGACCGGCCCCGGCTGGCGGCCGGCGCACCGGGCGGAACCACGCCGGTACGCCTCATCGACGACGAACTCGCGGACTCGCTGGCCACCGGCGGGCGGCTGGACACCCTGCTGACCGCCATCGACTTCGCCACCAGTCCCGAGGTCGATCCCGGTGGGGACGTCACCCGCGCGGTCTGCCTGGCCGTCGACCCGGACCTGCTGGTCACGGTCAACGCGATGACCGCCGGCTACGTCGTCAACGACGCTGCCGACGCCGGACCGGGCACCCCGACCCACCCCGGCACCGGCCAGCAGGCCGCGGTGGATTGGCTCAACCGGCTCAAGGCACTCGCGGCGCGGATGTGCGTCGTGTCGACGACGTTCGCCCAGGCCGACCTCGACGCCCTCAACAGGGTCGCCGATCCCGGTCTGTCCACGATCGCAACCACCGGCGCGGCCGGCATCGTCGACCAGATCCTGGGCGTCACCTCGACCCGCGGCGCCAGCCTGGTCGGCGACGGCCCGCTGACCGGGCCGGCAGTGCAACTGCTGTCCGGCCGCGGACCCACGGTCGCCGTCGCGGCCGCCGAACTCGCCGGACCGGGGGAAGCCTCCGGCAGCCTGGGCGAGACCGCCGACACCGCCCCGGTCCGGTACACACCCAACGTGGCGGTGGCGCCGTTCGACCCGGCGGTGGGGGCGGCGTTCGCCGGCATGGGGCCGACCCCGGAGTCGCCGTCCTACCTGGATCCGTCGCTGGACATCGCGGTCAAGCAGGACTCCGAGGCGGCACGGCGCCAGTCGGCGCTCGGATCGCTGCTGTGGCGCAGCCTGGAGCCCGACACCGCGCCGCGCACCCAGATCCTGATGCCGCCGCTGATGTGGAACCTGGAACCCGCCGACGCCCAGGCCGTGCTGACCACGGTGGCCACCAGCATCCGGTCCGGATTGGCGACGCCCAGACCGCTGGTCGTGGTGGTCAACGAGACCACCGCCGCCGCGCGCGACGCGCCGGTCCCGGTCGGGCCACAGGGCAACCCCCGCGGCCGGTTCGACGACGGAGTCGTCTCGGGTATCTCGGCTGCCACCGGCCGGCTGTGGGGTCTCACCGCGGCGCTCACCACCGACGAACGCACCGGCCTGACCGGTAACCAGTACACCGCGCCCCTTCGGGAGGACCTGCTGCGCGCGCTGAGCCTGTCGGTTCCGCCGGACGCCCGCAACGGCCTGGCGCAGCAGCGGTTGACCCGGGTCGGGCGGACGGTCGAGGACCTGTTCAACGCGGTCACGATCGTCAACCCCGGCGGCTCCTACACGCTCGCGACCGAGCGCAGCCCGCTGCCACTGGCACTGCGCAACGACCTGCCGGTTCCGATCAGGGTGCGGCTCGACATCGACGCACCACCGGGCATGACGGTCACCGATATGGGCGAGATCGTGCTGCCGCCGGGCTTCCTGCCGCTCAAGGTGCCCATCGAGGTGCACTTCACCCAACGGGTCGCCGTCGACGTGGCACTGCGGACCGCCGACGGGTTACCACTGGGCGAACCAGTGCGGCTTTCGGTCCATTCCAACGCCTACGGCAAAGTGCTGTTCATCATCACGCTCACCGGTGCCACGGTGCTGGTGCTGCTGGTCAGCCGTCGGCTGTGGCACCGATTCCGCGGCCAACCGGACCCGGCCGACCTGGAGGCCGACCCGACCCGGCCCGATCCGGTCGATGTCGCGCTGGCCTACCGCGACGACGACGCCGCCGGAGCGCACCGCGCCCGCCGATCCAGCGCGACCCGCGGTGGCGAGAGTGTCTGAGGTCGGGCCGCAGGTGCGCGCCGACGCCGCGTCCCGCCCCGAACTCTCGGACTCTGCCGTGGTCTCCCGCTCCTGGGGTATGGCACTGGCCACCCTGGTCAGCAGGCTGACCGGCTTCGCCCGCATCGTGTTGCTCGCGGCGATCCTCGGTGCCGCACTGTCCAGCGCGTTCACCGTGGCCAACCAGCTGCCCAACATGATCGCCGCGCTGGTGCTGGAGGCGACGTTCACCGCGATCTTCGTGCCGGTGCTGGCCCGTGCCGAACGTGACGATCCCGACGGCGGAGCCGCCTTCATCCGCAGGCTGCTGACCCTGGCCACCGCGTTGCTGCTGTCGGTCACCGTGATCTCGACGGTGGCCGCTCCGCTGCTGGTGAACCTGATGCTGGGCTCCGATCCACTGGTCAGCCGGCCACTGACCACCGCCTTCGCGTATCTTCTTCTGCCCCAGATCATTTTCTACGGACTCTCTGCGGTATTCATGGCAATCCTGAACACCCGCAACATCTTCGGGCCACCGGCTTGGGCACCGGTGGTGAACAACGTGGTCGCGATCGCCACCCTGGTGCTGTATGTGCTTGTGCCCGGCGAGCTCTCACTGGACCCGGTGACGATGGGCGATGCCAAACTGCTGGTGCTCGGCATCGGAACCACTCTGGGCGTCGTCGCGCAGGCGGCCGTGCTTTTCGTCGCGATCCGGCGGGAGCGAGTGAGCCTGCGGCCGCTGTGGGGCATCGACGCCCGGCTGAAGAAGTTCGGGATGATGGCCGTCGCGATGGTGCTGTACGTGCTCATCAGCCAGGTCGGCTTCATCGTGGGTAACCAGGTCGCCAGTGCCGCAGCCGCTTCCGGTCCGGCGATCTACAACTACACCTGGCTCATCCTGCAGCTGCCGTTCGGCATCATCGGGGTCACCGTGCTGACGGTCGTGATGCCCCGGCTGTCGCGCAATGCGGCCGCCGACAACGGGCCCGCGGTGCTCGCCGATCTGTCGCTGGCGACCCGGCTGACCATGCTGACGCTCATCCCGATGGCGGCCGTGATGACTGTCGGTGGGCCCGCCATCGGCAGCGCGCTGTTCTCCTACGGCAACTTCGGCGCGGTCGATGCCGGCTACCTCGGCATGGCGATCACGCTGTCGGCATTCACGCTGATCCCCTACACCATGGTCCTGCTCCAACTTCGGGTGTTCTACGCCCGTGAGGAGCCGTGGACACCGATCGTGTTGATCGTCGTCATCACCGTCGTCAAGGTGGCCGCGTCGCTGGCGGCCCCCTACCTGGCCCCCGACCCGCAGCTGGTGGCCGGCTACCTCGGCCTGGCCAATGGGCTGGGTTTTCTCGCCGGCGCCACCGTCGGCTACCTGCTGCTGCGGGCCCGTCTCGACCCGCCCGGCGGCCACCTGCTCGACCGCGACGTCATCCGCACCATCCTGGTGACCATCACCGCGTCGCTGGCCGGCGGACTCGTCGCGCACGTGGTGGACCAGCTGGCCGGGCTGGAGAACCTGACCACGCATTGGGGTGCCGGCGGCTCGCTGCTGCGGCTGACCGCGCTGGGCCTGGTCATGGTGCCGATCATCGTCGGTGTGCTGCTGGCCGCCAAGGTTCCCGATGCCGAGGCCGCGGTCGCCAAGCTGCGCCGGCGCGCGCGGCGACGCGCCGGGCCCGCCAAGGAGTCCGTCCCGGCCCGTGCGCCGGGGGCGCTCACGTACCCTGATCGCAGGAGTCAGTCCCCGTTACGCCGGCGTCAACGTCCCAGGTCGGCGGCGCGGGGACACTCGGCCGAGGTTGCCGATGACAGGAGGCGGAAAGGATTCGGGGTGAGCGACAAACCCACCAGCGGTTCTCCCGAGGACCGCGATTTCGGTCCCGATTCCGGTTCTGACGCCAGTCCCGATTTCTCCGCCACCACCCGCATCGGCCGGCCCTCACCCGACGACTTCCAGCCTGATGTGTTCGAACCCGATGTTCCGGAGCGCCCTCGTGCATCCACCCGGCCCGAGGATGCGGAGACCTCCACGCTGCCCCGGTCGTCTGAGGCGTCCACGCCCAGGTCGTCTGAGGCGTCCACGCCCAGGTCGTCTGAGGCGTCCACGCCGCGCTCTTCTGAGGCGTCCACGCCGCGGCCGGCCTCCGACTACGGGGGCGATCCCAGCCGAGAACCCATCGCCTTCGACCCGCCGCGCGAACCCGCGATCGAGACGGCCACGGCAGCCGAGGACATCCACCTCATCCCCGGAGCGGTGATCGCCGAGGGCCGGTACCGGTTGCTGGTCTTTCACGGCGGCCCGGCGACACTGCAGTTCTGGCAGGCACTCGACACCGCGCTCGACCGTCAGGTGGCGCTGACCTTCGTCGACCCCGACTCGACGATGACCGACGCCCAGGTGCAACAGATCCTCGATCGCACCCAGCGGCTCAGCCGTATCGACATGCCCGGCGTGGCCCGCGTCCTCGATGTGAACAAGACCCGCTCCGGGGGGCTGGTGGTCTCGGAGTGGATTCGGGGCGGCTCGCTGGCCGAGGTCGCCGACACCAACCCGTCGCCCATCGGTGCCGCCCGCGCCGTCCAGTCCCTGGCCGCCGCGGCCGAGGTCGCCCACCGCAACGGCGTCGCCCTGTCCATCGACCATCCGAGCCGGATCCGGGTCAGCATCGACGGCGACGTCGCACTCGCCTTCCCGGCCACCCTGCCCGACGCCTCCCCCGACGATGACATCCGCGGTATCGGCGCGTCGCTGTACGCCTTGCTGATCGACCGGTGGCCCCTTCCCGAGACCGGCGAACCCGGCGGCCTCGCTGCCGCCGATCTCGACGCGGCCGGCCAGCCGGTCGAGCCCAAGACCGTGGACCGCGACATCCCGTTCCAGATCTCGGCCGCGGCCGCGCGGGCCGTCCAGGAGGGCGGCGGTATCCGCAGCGCACCGACCCTGCTCAACCTGCTGCAGCAAGCCACCGCGATCGCCGACCGCACCGACCACATCGCGCCCGTCGGCGACCCCACACCGGAAAGCAGCAACGCCGACTTCCGTGCCGAACCCGACGCGGACGCCGCGGAGCGCCGACGCAAGGGCCTCATCGTCGGACTAACGGTGGCAGGTGCCATCGTGATCATCGCGGTCATCCTGCTGGCCACCGTGCTCAGCCGAATCTTCGGTGACGTCGGCAGCGGCCTGGGCGGCGACGAACTCGGCCTCAACGCACCGTCGGCGTCACCGACCACCGCACCGGGACAGGCCGCCGGCGCGCCGCTGCAACCGGTCCGCGTCACCGTGTTCTCCCCGGAAGGTGAAGCCGACGCACCGGGCCTCGCCGACCTGGCCATCGACGGCAACCCGGCCACCGTGTGGCCGATCGACACCTACACCGATGCGGTACCGTTCCCGAACTTCAAGAACGGTGTCGGATTGATGTTGCAACTCGCGCAACCGGCCAGAATCGGTTCGGTCACCGTTAATCTCAACAGCACCGGGACCTCGGTCCAGATCAGGTCCTCCTCGACTCCCAACCCGTCGACGCTCGAGAGCACCACCGCGCTCACCGATCCGACACCGCTGCGACCGGGCACCAACACGATCCAGGTCGAAGACGCCGAGCCGACCTCGAACGTGCTCGTGTGGGTGTCCACGCTGGGTCAGGTCAACGGACAGAGCCGCTCGGACATCGCGGAGGTCACACTCAACGCGGCCTCCTGACCCGGCACCCCGAAAAATGGTGTCCGGGCCCTCCCCCGCAGCCGATTAGTGTTCGGCTGTGGGGATATTGGGGGGCCGGCGGGTACAGCCCGAGCTACCGCGCACCGATGCCGAGCTGCTGGCCGCGCATGTGCACGGGGACCGGAACGCGTTCGAGGAGCTGTTTCATCGACATCACCGCCAGCTCTACCGGCTGGCACAACTCACCAGCAGGAATCCCGAGGACGCCGCCGATGCCCTGCAGGACGCGATGCTCGCCGCACATCGCACCGCGCAGGCGTTCCGCCACGATTCGGCCGTCACCAGCTGGCTGTACCGCATCGTCGTCAACGCATGTCTGGATCGCCTGCGGCGCAACAGAACCCGGGCCTGGGAAGCCCTCGACGACCAGGTGTGCGTCGGCGTTGACCCGATCGGACGTCTCGACACCGCCATTGTCGTGGAGCGCGCCCTGATGCGGCTACCCGTGGAACAACGGGCCGCGGTCGTCGCGGTGGACATGCAGGGTTACACCGTCGCCGAGACAGCACGCATGCTCGGGGTGGCCGAGGGCACCGTGAAATCGCGATGCTCACGGGCCCGTACCAAACTCGCCCAATCACTACATCACCTCGCCGCGACCGTCGAGTAGGCGTCGTCAGATACCCTCGAACGACTTCGGGGACGACCGGCGGGGGCGACATGAGCAGCGGCGCGGGTCAGGACCCTGTCCCCGATGCGCGGTGGTCCGGACTCGACGACGACGTTCGGCGCGAACTGGCGCGTCTGGGCCGCGATTCCGGCAGCGCCCCGCAGGTTCCGCCGGAGGTCACTGCCCGCATCGGCGCCGCACTGCGCGCCGCGTCACATGGCCGTGCGCACACCCCGTCCCGGCCCCGGCTCAGCGGTGCCCAACGCGCCGGTCTGCTCGCCGCCATCAGCGCGGTGGCGGCGGGCGTCATCGTCGCGGTGATGTCCTTCAGCCGTCCGGACGCTCCGACTTTCCCGGCGAGCCCAACCGCGTCCCACATCACCGTGAGCGGGCCGGCCGACCCGTTCCCGCTATCCGACGTCGAGGTCCTGGCGGCTCTCGGCACCGCACCGGACCTCGGACCCCTGGCCGACGCACGCCGGCGGGAAGACTGCCTGGCCGGTCTGGGCTACCCGGCCGAAATGACCGTCCTGGGCGGCCGGCGCGTGGAGGTGGCCGGGCAGCCTGCCGTCCTGCTGCTGCTCCCCGGGGCGACTTCGGTGCAAGTGTCGGCGCTGGTGGTGCGGCCGAGCTGCAACGGCGTTCAGACCGGGCTGCTGGCCCGAACCGTTGTCGCGCGGCGGTGAGCCCCGCCCGGTGTCCCGCGCCGGATACCACACCGGGAACACCCCGGCCTAGGCTGTTGTTTACAGAACGCGGTTCTTTACCCAGCTGCGGGTCTGGAGAACTCTTGCCTCAGACAGAAAGGCACGCATGACCTCCTCAGAAACCGTCCACGATCTCATCGTCATCGGATCCGGACCGGCCGGCTACACCGCCGCGATCTACGCGGCCCGCGCCCAGCTCAATCCGCTGGTGTTCGAGGGCAGCCAGTTCGGCGGTGCGTTGATGACCACGACCGAAGTGGAGAACTACCCGGGCTTTCGGGACGGCATCACCGGACCGGAGTTGATGGACCAGATGCGCGAGCAGGCGCTGCGCTTCGGAGCCGACCTGCGCATGGAGGACGTCGACGCGGTCGATCTCACCGGTGCGGTCAAGACCGTCTCGGTCGCTGACGAAACCTACCGTGCGCGCGCGGTGATCCTCGCCATGGGTGCGGCTGCGCGCCATCTCGGGGTGCCCGGCGAGGACAGGCTGCTCGGCATGGGCGTCAGCACATGTGCCACCTGCGACGGCTTCTTCTTCCGAGACCAGGACATCGCGGTGGTGGGCGGGGGTGACTCCGCGATGGAGGAGGCGACGTTCCTGACGCGCTTCGCCCGCAGCGTGACGTTGATCCACCGTCGCGACGAGTTCCGCGCCTCCAAGATCATGCTGGAGCGCGCGCAGGCCAACGAGAAGATCACCATCCTGACCAACACCCAGGTCTCCGAGATCGAGGGCGATCCGAAGGTGACCGGCATCCGGCTGCGCAACACCGTCACCGGTGAAGAGTCTGCGCTGGCGGTGACCGGGGTCTTCGTCGCTGTCGGCCACGATCCCCGCTCGGAGCTGGTTCGCGATCAGGTCGAGGTTGACGCCGACGGCTACGTCCAGGTGCAAGGCCGCACCACCTATACCTCCGTCGAAGGCGTCTTCGCCGCAGGCGATCTCGTCGATCACACCTACCGGCAGGCCATCACCGCCGCCGGAAGTGGTTGTGCCGCATCGATCGACGCCGAGCGTTGGCTGGCCGAGCACGCCGACCCGGGCGAAAGAACGTCCACCACAACGGATGGCAGCGATCTGATAGGAGCCCAGCAATGAGTGATTCCCACACGGTTACCGTGACCGACGATTCGTTCTCCGACGACGTCCTCTCCAGCGGCAACCCGGTGCTGGTGGACTTCTGGGCGACCTGGTGCGGTCCATGCAAGATGGTCGCGCCGGTGCTGGAGGAGATCGCGTCCGAGAAGGCCGGCTCGTTGACGGTCGCCAAGCTCGACGTCGACGAGAATCCGGCGACCGCGCGGGACTTCCAGGTGGTGTCGATCCCGACGATGATCCTGTTCAAGGACGGTCAACCGGTCAAGCGGATCGTCGGTGCCAAGGGCAAAGCGGCGCTGCTGCGCGAGCTGTCCGAGATCGTCTGATCGTTCACGGCGCCCGCGAATCGCGGGCGCCGGACTTGCCTGGGGTTTTCTCGAATCCCGTTTCGGTCTGAGAGAATGCTGCCTATGTCGAGTCTGCGTCGCGGTGACCGCGGAGGGGCGGTTGCCGAGATCCGGGCCGCACTGGCCGCGCTCGGCATGATCGACAGCGCTGACGAGGACCTGACCACGGGGAAGCATGTCGCGGTTGACATGTTCGATGACGATCTCGATCGTGCCGTGCGTGCCTTTCAGCAGCACCGTGGGCTGCTGGTGGACGGGATCGTCGGCGAGGCCACGTATCGAGCACTCAAGGAAGCCTCATATCGCCTCGGCGCGCGAACGCTCAACCACCAGTTCGGCGCCCCGATGTACGGCGACGACGTCGCCACATTGCAGGCGCGGCTCCAAGATCTCGGCTTCTACACCGGACTCGTCGACGGGCACTTCGGCCTGCAGACCCATAATGCGCTGTCGTCCTACCAACGCGAGTACGGCCTGTACCCGGACGGTATCTGCGGCCCGGAAACCTTGCGGTCCTTGTATTTTCTCGGTTCGCGAGTGACCGGAGGATCTCCGCACGCGATCCGGGAAGAGGAGTTGGTGCGCCGCTCGGGGCCACGGCTGTCCGGCAAACGGATTATCGTCGACCCCGGCCGCGGCGGAACGGACCGCGGAATGATCGTCAACGGTCCGTCCGGTCCGATCAGCGAAGCAGATATCTTGTGGGACTTGGCGAGTCGGCTGGAAGGCCGGATGACGGCGATCGGCATTGAGACGTTCGTCTCCCGCCCGGTGGATTCGGCGCCATCGGATGCCGAACGCGCGTCGACTGCGAACACCGTGGGCGCCGACATGATGATCAGCCTGCGCTGCGCCGCGCATACCAGCCCCTCGGCCAACGGAGTAGCCTCGTTTCACTTCGGAAACTCGCACGGCTCGGTGTCCACGATCGGGCGCAATCTCGCCGACTTCATCCAACGGGAAGTGGTGGCGCGCACCGGGTTGCGTGACTGTCGGGTGCACGGCCGGACCTGGGATCTGCTCCGCTTGACTCGAATGCCCACCGTTCAGGTCGACGTCGGGTACATCACCAACCCCGATGACCGCGGCAAGCTGGTCGACCCGGCATCCCGCGACGCACTCGCCGAGGGCATCTTGGCGGCGGTCAAGCGCCTCTACCTTCTCGGCAAGAACGACCGCCCCACCGGGACTTTCACTTTTGCCGAGCTTCTCGCCCACGAACTCGCGGTAGAGCAGACACGCCACGGCTGACGCTGTGGGCAGACCAGCGGCTACCGGGCTAGCTACCGGAGCTCGAACCGGCTCCGACCGGTTGCTCGAGCCTGACTCCGTCCAGCAGCCGTTCCAGTGCAGCTTCCACGCCTGCTTTCCAGCCGAGACCCTGTTCGAGCTCGAGACGCAGCCGCGGAAAGTACGTGTGATGAGATACCACGACGAACCCGGCATCCAACAGCAGGTCGGCGTCGAGCACGCACTGTTCCACCGAACAGTCGCCGAGCACCTCCGTCACCGGTTGGACGTCGGCGGGTAGATCGTCACGCTCGGCGAGTTCACTGACCCGCCCGGTGCGGCCGAAGGCCTCCAGCGCCCGTACCCCGCGGCGGACCAGGTCGCCGACGACCGCGGTGATCAACGTCCGGGACAAGTCGGCGGCGTTCTCGCCGGATTCGACACCCAAGGTCGTCAACAAGATGGCATCTGCGCTCACCGGTCCGGTGGGGAACCGGCCAGCCCGTGGCACCGAACGCGGTGGCGCGTAAAACGCGTATCCCAAGCACGGCTCGTCGTCGCCATCCTTGGCCACACCATCACCGTGGACGTCGGTCTCGGAGTTCACCGCAAGCTGGCCACAGGAACCCCATTCGAGCATGACCATCGACAGCCACGCTTCCTTCTCGAACTCCGGATCCGACAGATGGTCACCCCGGTCGATGATCGCCGGATCGACCTCCCAGTAGACACAGCGACGGGCGTGCTTGGGCAGCTGCTCGAACGCCTCGAGCCGAAGGGGCGTGATTCGTGCGGCCACTAGACTCCCCGGTTCCGTCGCCACGCAGATGCACGTGACTGCCTCTCCAGGATAGAAGGCTCCAGTCGGCGTGGGCCATGGTGGGCTCGTCGACCGCGTGAAACCCCGCCGCCGAACGAATGACGCTGAGCCCCAGTGCTTTTCCGTTCCAAGCCGGCCATCCCGGCAAGATTCGCGCCACCTGTGTCACAGTGACGTAATTCCCCGGTGTAACCGGTCATGGCTTGGACGCGTTCATCATCTCCACGATGCGCTGCAAATCGTCCACCGACCCGAACTCGACCACGATCTTGCCCTTACGCTTACCCAAACTGACGGTGACCCGGGTATCGAACGCCGTGGACAGTTGTTCGGCGACATCCTGCAGTCCCGGCATCTGAATCGGCTTGCGCCGCGGCGCCGACGGGGGGGCCTCCCCGTTACGATTCGCCAGTGTCACGGCCTCCTCAGTTGCCCGAACCGAGAGTCCCTCTGCGACGATGCGAGCCGCCAGTTCTTCCTGTGCTTCTGGTCCACCCTCCAGTGCAAGCAGGGCTCGAGCATGCCCGGCGGACAACACCCCCGCCGCAACCCGCCGCTGCACGGCGATCGGTAGTCGCAGCAAGCGAATCATGTTGGTGATCAGCGGTCGCGATCGTCCGATGCGTGCGGCGAGCTCATCGTGGGTGACACCGAACTCTTCGAGCAGCTGCTGATACGCGGCTGCCTCCTCCAGCGGATTCAGTTGCACTCGATGGATGTTCTCCAGCAGGGCATCGCGCAGCATGCTGTCATCGGCGGTCTCGCGGACGATCGCGGGGATCGTTGCGACCTCGGCCAGCTGGGCGGCACGCCAGCGGCGCTCCCCCATCACCAGCTGGTAGCGGGGCGAACTCGCCTCGTCGCCAGCCGGGACGGCCCGCACCACAATCGGCTGCATCAGCCCGAACTCACGGATCGAGTGCACCAACTCGGCTAGGGCTTCCTCGTCGAACACCTGCCGGGGCTGACGGGGATTCGGGTCAATCTGCGATGGTGCGATCTCCCGGTAGACCGCCCCGACCGGATTGGTTTCCGGAGCCGGCTCCGGCGCCGCCACGGGCGCACCGCCGAGCACCACGTCGGCCGCGGCAGCGCCCATCTTGGGACCCAGCGTGGCCGGTTCACCGCTCTCCGCGGGACCGGTGGGGATCAGCGACGCCAGGCCCCGGCCGAGGCCGCTGCGTTTACGTGCCTGGTTGTTCATCGGTCCCCTCTTTCGTCGTCCCCGCCTCGCGTTGCCAGTTCACGGCTGGCATCCAGATAGCTCATCGCACCCCGGGAGCCGGGGTCGTAATCGATGATCGTCATGCCGTATCCCGGTGCTTCGGACACCTTGACGCTTCGCGGAATCACCGTGCGCAACACCTTGTCGCCGAAGTGCGCGCGGACATCCATCGCAACCTGATCGGCGAGTTTCGTCCGCCCGTCGTACATCGTCAGCACCACGGTGGTCACATCGAGTTCGGGGTTGAGGTGTGCCTTCACCATCTCGATGTTGCGCAGAAGCTGCCCCACCCCTTCGAGGGCGTAGTACTCGCACTGGATCGGAATAAGGACTTCGGGCGCTGCGACCAGTGCATTGATGGTCAACAAACCGAGCGACGGTGGGCAGTCTATGAAGACGTAGTCGAAGTCGTGGTGCTTGAGTTCAGCCAGCGCGGTGCGCAGTCTGCCCTCACGGGCCACCATGCTGACCAACTCGATCTCGGCCCCAGCGAGGTCGATGGTCGCGGGGATACAGAAGAGCCGTTCACTGTGCGGGCTGCGCTGCAGCGCCGCCTCGACCGGGATGTCGCCGATCAGCACCTCATAGGACGATGGTGTGCCTGGGCGGTGCTCGATCCCGAGGGCGGTACTCGCGTTGCCTTGCGGATCCAGATCGATCACCAGTGTCCGGAGTCCCTGCAACGCCAGTGCCGCGGCGATGTTCACCGCCGTCGTCGTCTTCCCGACACCACCTTTCTGGTTGGCGACGGTGAAGACGCGTTGGCGCCTGGGCCGCGGCATCTGTCCCTGCACCGCCGCCTGCATCAACCGGACTGCGCGCTCGGCTTCTGCACCGATGGGGGTATCGGCATCCTGCACACTCCACGTTTCACGTGAAACGGTGTCGCCGGACGCTGTTTCACGTGAAACATCGGGCCCCGGCACCACTCCGGCCGTCTCGGGATCTCCAGGAGCGGACATCACTTGTGCCTCCGGTCGGGCCGCGGCCGGCTCGGACTCGCCGTCTCCATCAACCCCACGACCACCGTCGCGGGCGGCTGCACGTACTGACCGCCACATCTCTCCACCTTCACCTTGGACAACCCGAGCGCTGCCATCGCGCGCCGATGCTGCTCGACTTCTTCATCGGCCCGCTCCCCCTTGATCGCCAACATCCGTCCTCCGGGCCGAAGCAACGGCGCGCTCCACTTGGTCAGTTTGTCGAGCGACGCCACCGCGCGTGACACCACCACGTCCATGGAGCCGCCCATCTCCTCGCGCACGGCACGATCCTCGGCTCGACCACGAACGACCTCACACACGATGCCGAGTTCCTCGATGACCTCGCGAAGAAACTCGCTGCGCCGCAGCAGCGGTTCGACCAGGATCACGTGCACATCCGGTCTGGCCAACGCCAACGGTATCCCGGGTAGACCCGCGCCACTACCGATGTCGGCGATCCGCTCCCCCGTGTTCAGCAATTCCCCGACGACCGCGCAATTGAGCACGTGCCTGTCCCACAGACGGTCCACCTCGCGTGGACCCAACAACCCTCGCTCCACGCCCGCACCCGCCAGGATCTGTGCGTACTTCTCGGCCGCCGGAAGGGTCGCCCCGAAAACGGAGTCAGCGGCCGAGGGAGGCGATGGTATGTCCGCATGTTTCACGTGAAACATCCTCTGATTGAGCGGACAACCACCACAACACTCCCTCGAGCCGCTGAACTACATCGATGTAACTCGGTGGTGTCGGTCGATCAGTCGACGAGGACGACAACGCGACGCGACGGTTCGACGCCTTCACTCTCGCTGTGCACGCCCTGCACCCCGGCCACCGCGTCGTGAACGATCTTGCGCTCGAACGGTGTCATCGGGGACAGCTCCTCACGCGCACCGGTCTCCAGCACACGATGGGCCACCTTCTCACCCAGCGCCGCCAACTCGTCGCGGCGGCGGCGGCGCCACTGCGCGATATCGAGCATCAGTCGGCTGCGCTCGCCCGTTTTCTGGTGGACAGCAAGCCGGGTCAGCTCTTGCAGCGCGTCGAGCACCTCGCCCTTGCGGCCGACAAGTTTCGTCAGATCGCCGCCGCCGTCGATACTGACGACCGCGCGATCCCCCTCGACATCGAGGTCGATGTCGCCGTCGAAGTCCAGCAGATCCAGCAGTTCCTCGAGGTAATCTCCGGCGATCTCGCCCTCGGCGACCAGCCGGTCCTCCAGATCGTCGGCCGACCCGCCACGCCGGTCCTGGCCCCCGACCTCGTCCGAGTCCTCGTCCGAGTCCTGGTCCTGGTCCGAGTCCTGGTCCGAGCTCTCAGCCCCGTCCTCCGCCGGGGCGACAACCGACTCCTCGACCCGGTCGTCGTCCAGCGGAGCCGGCGCCGTCGTCGCCTCGTTCTCGATGTCCGTCATTGCCACACCTCTCCTTGTGTTCGCGGTCGCCCGCGCGTCAACGTTTCCGCTTCTTGGGCCGCGCGCCGGGTTTCGGGGTGCGGCTGGGCGCCCCGTTCTGCGCAGCGGACGGTTCCGAGCTGGACGCCGGCGACGGTGCCTCGGGCGCGCCGGCCTCTGACTCCGTCTCACCGTCGCCGCCGGTCTCCGAGCTTTCGTTCGCCGCCTTCTTCTTACGGCTGGGCTTGGCGCCCGGAGCAGGTGCATTGGCGGCCCGTCGCTCGATGGCCTCCAGCTTCTTCTGCTCCTCTTCCTTCTCGATCTTGCCGAACACGTAGTGCTGCTGACCGAACGTCCAGATGTTGTTGGACAGCCAGTACAGGATGATCGCCAACGGAAGGAACGGACCGCCGACGACGACGCCGAGCGGGAAAACGTAGAGCGCGAGCTTGTTCATCATCGCGGTCTGCGGATTGGCCGCCGCCTCCGGACTCTGCCGTGCCACCGAGGCGCGGCTGTTCAGGTAGGTGGCGATACCGGCCAGGATCATGATCGGCACGCCGACGAGAATCACCGCCAACCGGTTGAACTCGGTGAACGCATCCAGGCCGTGCTGCTGGATCATCGTTGCACCGAGCGGGGCGCCGAACAGGTTCGCATCGAGGAAGTGTTGGACGTCGGTGGCGCTGAACATGTAGTTCGGCAGCTGCCGGTTCTCCTCGACCGACAGGCCGAGGCGCCCGATGCCGGTCTGGGTGCGGTTGAACGACATCAGCGTGTGGTACAGCCCGAGGAACACCGGGATCTGCGCCAGCATCGGCAGGCACCCCAGGATCGGGTTGAATCCGTGTTCGCGCTGGAGCTTCTGCATCTCCATCGCCATACGCTGACGGTCCTTGCCGTACTTCTTCTGCAGCGCCTTGATCTGAGGCTGAAGTTCCTGCATCTGCCGGGTGGTGCGAATCTGACGGACGAACGGCTTGTACAGAATCGCGCGCAGGGTGAACACCAGGAACATCACCGACAGCGCCCACGCGAAGAAGTTCGTGGGGCCGTCGACACCCGGGATGAGGCCGATCAGGAAGGCGAATGCCTTGTACCAGACCCACATGATGGCCGACACCGGGTAATAGATGATGTCGAGGCTGAACCAATTAAACGACACTCTGACTCTTCCCTTGCTGTACCGGATGGTTCCGGTGATCGGCTACGACGCAGGTGTCTGCACCCGTTGCGTCACTGTGACTTTCTCGCTCGGGTATCGGATCCCACCCACCGTTATGCCATGGCCCGCACTTGAGCAGGCGGACCAGGGCCAGCCAGGTGCCGCGCACAAATCCGAACTCGGTCAGTGCGTCGACGGCGTACTGGCTGCAGGTGGGCGTGAAGCGACACGTCGGCAGCCGCAGCGGCGAGATCGTGTGGCGGTAGAGCTGGATCAGAAACACCGCGGACCGCACCGCGCGGGACCGACGGTTCATCGTGAGCGCCCGTCACGATCCCGGATCCGCCGCAGGGCGCTCCGCAACTCCTGCTCCAGCCGCGGCGAGAGCGCATCGCGGCTGCGCGGCAACGCGCGGATCACCACGCGGTCGGCGGGATCGAGCTCGTCGAGCACCGCACGTGCGGCATGGCGAAGACGTCGAGATACCCGATGCCGCTGGACGGCATTGCCGACTGCTTTGGAAACGATCAGGCCGACCCGCGGTCCGGGGTCACCTGGCTGATCAGAACGCAAGGTGTACACCACGAGATCGGGCTGGGATGCCCGCGTCCCGCGACTCACCGTGACACCGAACTCGGTCGACCGCGTCATCCGGTTCTGGGCCGGAAGCACCGCGTCAGACCCGACCGGATCACGCAGTCAGAGAACGACGGCCCTTAGCGCGCCGAGCCGTGACGATCGCACGACCGGCGCGGGTCCGCATCCGCAACCGGAAGCCGTGCACCTTCGCGCGGCGACGGTTGTTGGGCTGGAAAGTCCGCTTGCCCTTGGCCACGGCAGTCACTCCTTGTTGAATCTGGCCTACTCGCCCGCCGGCCATGAGTGTTCATGGCAGGCGTGACGCGGTCGGCCGTTGGTAAGCTCGGTCGGTCTCGCATAGCTAGCCGGCGCGGTCCCCGGCCGGGGCCGGTCGCAGCCGTATCACCACGTGCGGGCGACTGTTCGAGGGTACTGACGAGAATTCGCTGGGTCAAACCTGCCAGACCACCACCGCGTGACCCCTCCGGCCTGCTGCGAAACCCATCGGCTACGTCACATCGACCCCTCCGTCACGTTGATCTGAAACGATGTCTGCGACTATTGAGGCGGCCGAGATTCGGCTTCTCGGCAATGTTGCAGAACTGTTGGCACCCGGAGATAAAACTGTTAGCTTCTGGCAATGCCGATTCCACGAAGGATCGGCGCACGACAACGAAGCGAGGACGCCCACCCTCCGCCGCGAGCCCACTGACTGCACCGTGTTGAGTTCCGGCAACGAGGTGTTCTCGTCGGCAGACAACCAAACGGCAGACAACCCGACGACGGACAACCGGCGGCGAGCTTCCTCTTTCCACAACCTGTGGATAACTTTGTGGACAGTTCGTCCCGTTTTCGGTCGAGCGGCACGTCCCCGCAGGGACCACAAGGGGGTGAGCATCG